>CAWIFC010000001.1:0-1027024 GCA_963835275.1 uncultured Acidobacteriota bacterium
TGGCATCGACCTTACTTGCTGCCCAAAAGCAGCCTCAAATGTCCGGTAAGAAGATCGAAGCGCTATTCAAAGCCGCAGAAATCCCTTTCACAAGCTCTGAGGAAGCTCAACCATGTCGCCGTGATCACTGTTGAAGAGGGCGAGTCAGACAGATTCCATGTTTACGTGTCCTCCATCGGTAACGATCCGAATGATGAGAAGCTTCAGATAATTCAACTGTACTTCCTCCTCGGCCAATTGGCGAAAAGCGTCGCATACTTCGATCGCTTCGACGAAGCAGATTGCAGAGTGGAATGCCAATCTGAGCGTCGGCAAGGTGGTTATCATCAGCAACGCCATCCTTTACACCAGCAGTTCATGGCTGTCCCGAACGGACGCCGATGCGCTGGCTCAAGATGCAGTTCTTGGTCACTATCTCAGCAAGGACCTGCGCAAAGCAATCGCGCCTTACCTAAAGCCGTAGTTGGATCTCTTGGCTTTTCAGGAGGAGACCAATAGCAATGCGCTCACTTCACCACACTCTTTGCGTTCTCGCGACAGCTCTGGTTCTCGTACCCCAACCGTTCGCTTTCCAGGCTCCTCCGGCTCACAATCGCAGCCTCCTTCAGCAACGGACCCTGCTACGACGCAATATAAACCGAAACCGAATTGCACCAGCAATGGCACGTACGTGAATAGCAAAGGGCAGACGAGTCCGCGCCCCGAGAATTGCTCAGCGCCACCCAAGGGTGCTACTGCACAATGCCGAGACGGCACATACAGCTTCAGCAAGAGCCGACGCGGTACGTGTTCCCGCCATGGCGGCGTAGGCAAATGGCTCTGAGCTGACCGTAGGACCGGGACCGGAGCCGGGCACCGTTAAGCGGTTTTCTTTCCCGCCTTCACCCGCGCCCATCGAGCCCTTTGTGCAGCGGCGATCTTCCTTCGTGCGGCCGCTGACAATGTGCGTTTGCCACGAATCAGCAACCTTCGCCATTTTCCGAACCTTTGCCCACCGCGCTCTTTGTGCTGCCGCGATCCGCGCCCGAGCTGATGCGGAGCAGCTTTCGCTTGCCTGCTCCCTTTCCGTATGTTTTGCCGAATGCGGAGCGGAGCGCCGATTCCTCGAAGTTCCTTTGCCAGGCGGTCTTGTTCCTTCTTTAGCAACCGGACGGCTCCGGATAAACTGGACATTGAGCTCCCCCTCGGGAGGGACTGTAACAGTGCTGGCGTGACGCGACTGTCGGCTCATGTGCTTGAGTGACCATGCCGTCGCGAATCCGTGGTGGTCGCCATCAAGGAGTGGTAAACGTCCGGGCGAGGGCCGAAGCCATATCTGCTGTAACCACGCCATTGTAGCGAGGAGCTATTCCTGTCGTTTCGCGTTGGCAGCTGCGTGAGATTTTGCCCGACCGCGATCGCTCGTCGGTTGCGGGAGCGTGGTGGCTAGTACTGTGGGGCTTCCGCGGCCTCCGAAACGGGATGTCCGCTTCCGCGCATTGACCTGGGACCTGGGGCGGTCGGAGGATGTAGCACGTGGCTGCTCCTCGGAACACGGGCGTCTCGTGGATCGTCAACCGCTCATCAAACGTCATTGATCCTGTTCGGAGTGCAATGTCCTATTTTCGACAGTTGCGTCTGGATTGCCCGTCATCGGCACGCGACCAGCGGCGAACTGTTGCTACAGCCAACTTTCGCACACGGGGACGCCTGGTTCGTTTACAGTATCCGGGTCACATCAGCGTTGCGGTCGAATCACGGCAATATGCGAACAGCATACAAGGAGTACGTTGTAGCCGCGGCTAGGGAGGAGACAGTGAAGAATCAGCTTCGATCTCGCAGCGTTAACGAGGGATCGGTCTCGCGGCGTAGGTTCCTGGGCAAGCTGCCGCAGCGGCGATTGTGCTCGGCACCGTTCCGCGCGGGGTGTTGGGTGGCACGGGGTTCCGCCCAGCGACAAGGTGAATATCGCTTTCATCGGCGTTGGTGCCCAGGGTTTGCGCGTGATGCTTCGCTTTCTGCGCGAGCCCGACGTACACGGGGTGGCAGTCTGCGACTGCAACAAAGCCGGCGCGAATTACCCGCAATGGGATACGCATGAGTTCTGCAATTCCGTACGCAAACTGTTCGGCGTCGACAGCGGCTGGGATTGGCTAAGCCCCGACCAACCCATTCAGCTGTCCCATTCGCTCGCTGTTACTAGCGGCGTTGCCGGCCGCGAGCCCTGCCAGAAAATCGTAGACAGCTATTACGGCACGCAGCAACGCTCGGGACAGTATCGTGGCTGTGCGGCCTACAGTGATTTCCGGCGAGCTTCTGGAGAAACAAGAAGACCTCGACGCAGTGGTAGTGTGTACCACGGACAACCTGCATGCGGCTGTGTCCGCTGCGGCGATGAAGAAGGGCAACAAGGTTCTTTTGCGAAAAGCCTCTACGTACACCATCTATGAGACGCGGCGCATGGCCGAAATCGCTAAGGAAACTGGTGTGGCCACGCAGATTGCGGTCGCCAACCAGGCGTCCGAAGCCCCTCGGCTGCTGTGCGAATGGATTTGGGACGGCGCAATTGGCCCGGTACGGGAGGTCAGCAACTGGTCAAGCCGTCCTTTCTGGCCGCAAGGGCTTGAACGGCCAAGGAAGCTGAAGCGGTGCCTGATGGTTTGGATCTGGGACCTCTGGCTCGGCCCGGCGCCCGAACGGCCCTTCAACCATGCTTACTTGCCCTTTGTCTGGCGCGGGTGGAGCGATTTTGGTTGTGGCGCGCTGGGTGATATGGGTTCTTGACAGTTTCGACACAATTTTTCGAGTGTTGAAGCTAGAGGCGCCGGTGAGTGCGGAAGCGAGTTCCAGCGACCGCTACGATGAGACCTACCCGCTGGCCTCGATCGTGCGAGCGCAACTTCCCCTGGCGCGTGGCGACATGCCACCCGTGAAATTCACATGGTATGACGGTGGTCTGAAGCCGGTGCGGCCCGAGGAACTGGAAGAAAACCGCCCTCTCAAGGGAGATGGCGAAGAAGATGAAGGGCTCCTCTTCGTTGGAGATCGCGGGAAGATTCTCTGCAGCTTCAATGGCGGCAATCCAAAGCTCATTCCCCAAACCAAGATGGACAGCTACAAACAACCGCCCAAATCACTAGCAAGGTCGCCGGGCAACGAACGAGAGTGGCTCGACGCCTGCAAGGGAGGCAAGGTGAAGCCCGGTGGGAACTTCGAATTCGAGGGCCTCGTCACAGAGACGTTGCTCCTGGGAAACGTCGCAGCCCGCCTGGGACAAAAACTAACTTGGGATCGTTCCAGCCTGAGGGTTAATTCTGAAGTCGGGCAGAAATACTGTCTGGCCGGAACGCCGAAGCGGGTGGGAACTTTAGCGAGCGCGTTCGTGGCGTTGATTTTGGGCGCTTAGCGAGCGAGGAGGGCATCCATGTCTGGAATTTCGAGAAGAGAGTTTGTCGAGAGAATGGCTATGTACACTGCCGCGGCTGGCTTCCTCTCCACGAGTGCGCTCAAGCTTTACGCCAATCCGTCTTGGCATGCCGATTGGATGTCAAACATGGCCTGTCAGGGAAATGATCGCCAAGGACTTTCCCGGTACGATCAAGCAGCTTGCCGATGCCGGATTCCAGACGATTGAACTGTGCTCACCTGTGGGTTACGCAGAATACGGCTCCGGAGGGCTGACCGTAAATATAAGGGAGCCGAGCTGCGACGAATTCTGGGCGATGCGGGAGTGAGTTGTGTGAGTTCACATTTCGGCATCGAGGAATTGAGAAAGAATCAAGAAGGCGCAATTGCCTGGGCAAAAGATGTCGGCTTGACCCAAATGATCGTGCCAAGCCTCGACGGGCCTGAGAAGCCGACTATGGATGATGTGAAACGCGCGGCCCAGGAATACAACAAAATGGGTGAGCAATCGGCGAAGGCTGGCATTCAGCAGGGGCTTCACAATGAGGGCTTTGAGCTTTCGATGGTTGACGGCAAACGGACTTATGACTTATTGCTGGATCTTCTCGATCCGAAGCTGGTGAAGTTCCAGTTCCAGATCTCTACCATCAGCCGCGGCTACGATGCCGCCGAGTATTTCGCGAGGTACCCGGGTCGCTTCATTTCTATGCACGTTCAAGGCTGGTCGGGAGATCAAGAAAGTGATGCCAGTAGGGCAGGACACCCTGGATTGGAAGAAAATCTTTACCGCGGCGACAACGGGTGGCATCAAGAATTACTTCGTCGAAATGAACCTGGAAATGATGAGAGCCAGCGTTCCCTATCTTAAGGATCTGCAAGTCTGATCGGGAGGACCTGAGTGATCGGCCAAGGGGAAACTATGCGTCTGTTGTATCCCGGAAATGTATTGGCCTTGCAATGCCCGTCGAATTGCTCTTGGATACTCCTCATACTCCGCGCGGTAAGATCAGCGGGTGGAGTTCTGTTTTGATTCCGTAACAACCCTGAATTTGCAGTTGACAACCGTCCAAACTGAAATGAGAATCCGCTACGCTGTGGAACCTTGGTTGAGTCGGCTAGTCCCTGAGTTGGCGAGTTGAAGAATGGCGAAAAACATTGTGATCTGTTGTGATGGGACAGGAAACGAGTTCGGCGAGAGCAAGTCCAACGTCGTGAAGCTCTACAAGATGCTTGTGCACGATGATTCTCAGATCGCCTACTACCACCCAGGAGTCGGAACGATGGGAGCTCGGAACGCTCTCACCGGTATCAGTAAGTGGTGGACCAAAGTGATCGGTCTCGCATTCGGCTACGGCATCTCGGACAACATTGCGGACGCGTATCAGTTCCTCATGAGGACATTCCAGCCCGATGACACGGTGTACGTCTTTGGTTTTAGTCGAGGAGCTTACACCGCCCGGGCGCTTTGTGGAATGCTACACATCATCGGCCTTCTGCGCGAGGACAATGAGGGCTTGATCCCGTATTCGATTCGAATGATTAAGCGCAAGAAGATTGATTTCGGGGTCGCCGCCGACTTCAAGAACACCTTCTGCCGGGAATGTAAACCCCACTTCGTTGGAGTTTGGGATACCGTCAGTTCAGTGGGCTGGGTATACAACGTTGCACACTTTCCCGGCACAAAAGCGACGCACAACCCTGACCTACGCTTTGTTCGGCACGCGGTGTCCATTGACGAGCGCAGGGCGTTCTTTCGCCAGAACTTGTTCGGTGCGCCACACGATGCACAGCAAGATATAAAGGAAATTTGGTTTGCCGGCGTTCATTCAGACGTTGGCGGTAGCTATCCCGAGCAAGAGAGCCAGCTCTCCAAGATCGCTTTGCAGTGGATGGCCTGTGAGGCGGAAGCTGCAGGTCTTCGAGTTGACCAGAATCGCAAAGCTGACATCCTCGGAGATAAACCGCCGTACGTGGAACCTGACCCTCTTACAAAGAATCAGCACGAATCACTAGAGGGTGCGTGGTGGATTGCTGAGCTGTGGCCGAAAGTATTCTTGCATCAGGTGTCCGTAGCGGGACAAACGGAGCCCAAGTGGAAGCGCGGTATCAGGGTAAACCTGGGGCACCCTAGGATGATTCCAAACGGCGTCCATATCCATCAAAGCGTTCTTGATCGTATCCGCGGCATACCGAACTACAAGCCGAAGAATCTACCGCAGCAGTACGTCACGGAACCAGAAAGTTCGTGCGAACTGGCGCCGCGACCGGTGCGTGAGCAGCAGATAGCGGCACCGTCAAAGCGGTCCATGCTCAGGCGACCGAGCATCGTCAGTGCGCTAGCGTTGCTGGTCGTTTTCGGCGCTTGCGCAGCCGCTATTGCGCTTTTCTCCATACACAACAGCCTGGAGGTGCCGAGGATCGAAAGGCCGACGGAAGTCGCCTGGCTTCCCCAGAACTGGACGGAAGATCAGCGTCGTCGTTACTACCACACTGCGCAAGGAAGTGAGCTCCTACCGTACTCCTGGTTTCTTGCACTGGAGCAGCCGCGTTTGACCCTCATGGGCGCCCCTTCGTTCAGGGAAAACTCCTACATGCAGGGCTTCGGTTTCATCCCGGACTCCGCCTCCCTGGAGAATCCGGACGGCTTGCCGGTGGGATTCGCGCGCGATGATCGTTTTGTTGATCCCTACACTGGGCAGAAAGACGTCGTGCTGGGTATTACGTGCGCGGCCTGCCATACCGGAGAGTTGTTTTTTGGCGGAAAGGCGATCCGGATTGACGCTGGGCCCTCGTTGATCGATCTGCAGAAATTCACTGAAGCTCTCGGTCTCGCCGTTACCTGGACCTACTACGATCCAGTCCGCTATCGCAGATTTGCCAACCGGGTGCTTGGTCCCGATCACTCCCACGCAGACCAAGTTCTCTTGCGCAGGGCACTCAAGTATTATCTCGACACCAGCTTTACCGAGTTCAAAGCGAACCGCCATCTCTTCCCCACCCCTGAAGGTTACGGCCGCACCGATGCGCTGGCTCGGATCGGCAACTTTGTTTTTGGAACCGAGCTGAACAACAACAAGAACCTGGTGGTCGGCGATGGCCCCGTGAATTTCCCTCCGGTCTGGGATGCATCCTGGATGGACTGGGTTCAATACAACGGTTCAATCCAGCAACCGATGGGAAGAAATGTCGGCGAGGCCCTGGGAGTACGGTCGCGCATCAACCTGCTCGGTTATCCGGGAGAGCAGTTCCAGAACACCATACACATCGACAATCTCCACGAGATCGAGCTTCTGTTGGGCGGTTCGGAACCAGGTATGGGGGTTTGGTCGCCCAAGTGGCCGGAAGACATCCTGGGGAAAATCGACCGCGGCACAGCAGCCAAAGGCGAAAAACTCTACAACGAATTGTGCCTGCACTGCCACCAGGCGCCTATGCTTTCCGACGAAGGCCGAAAGGCCGAACACTGGACGAACAATACGAACCCAGCGGGAAGGCAATTCTTCAAGGTGACCATGATTCCTCTAGGTGAGATCGGGACTGATCCCAAGGAGGCACAGAACTTTTATAATCGGACCGCCGATAGCGGGCCGCTGGGCAAAGGAATCGTATCGGCCCGCGATGGGCTTAAGTACATTACGCAAAAGCTAATCGATCAGTCGTATGCCGAGCTAAAGCTCTCACCGCAACAGCAGCAGGAGTGGAACGGCTATCGGGAAAACAAACTGCTGGCGCCCTTGGCCTATAAAGCGCGTCCGCACAACGGAATTTGGGCAACGCCTCCGTACCTTCACAATGGTTCTGTCCCTAACTTGTTTTCGCTGCTGTCACCAGTTTCGGAGCGGCCGAAAGTCTTTTATCTTGGGAACAAAAATTATGACCTTGTCAAACTCGGCCTCAGCAGCGATCCGCTTAAGGGCGCAACCGAGTTTCGCACTGACCTGCCAGGTAATTCGAATGCCGGGCACGAATTCAACGATGGTCCAAAGGGCAACGGCGTGATCGGCCGCAAGTTGTCCGAAGAGGAGCGAATGCAGATTATCGAGTACCTGAAGACGCTGTGAACGGGTCGTGGGAATGACCGAAGAGCGCAACCCTCCGCTGTTTCGGATTAGGATCGAGCTAGCTCGCCGGGGTAGTGGTTGTCCTTATAATGTCGGTCGAATTGCTCTTGGAGAGACTTCTGATACTCTTCGGTTAGGTTCGATGGCTCGAACCCTTCGCCCTGAAAACGACGCCAGAACACGCACTGCAAGCTGCTTCCGCGCGGGGATATCAGCAAGCCATTTCGTTACGCGTATCGTCGGCTTTTTCATCAGAGAAGCCCAGCAAAACAGCTGGCCCGGCGGGGACGATTCCAACTCAATCGGCCGGGCACGCGCCGGATCATCGTTCTGCACCGGATCGATACGAGCGCTCACAGGGTGCCCGGCGAACGGCACAAGCAGCGTCAACACGCTGTTTGTATCCTGCCCCGGGCCAGTCGACAACGTTGAGTCGTATCGTGCCTGTCGGTTGAATTGGCATCTCAGATCCTCCACTACGGAATCACCTTGATGCTGGTTACGGGGTGAATCTCCATCCATTGGGCATGATTCGTATCACGTACGTAGCTGCCGACTATTTGCACATGCGACCCGACGGGAGGGATCTCCACGGAGCTCGTGAAGTTGTTGCAAGCAGGCTTCGCATCCGCCTGCGTCACATTGAACTTGCAGACTATCTCAAAGACAAGATTACCGCCTTCGCTGTTCAGATTACCGGGATTCAAGAGATCTTCGAATCCGGCGTCAACTTTCAACCATCTGTGCGTATCGCCGTCTGCTTCGTGTCGCACACCGTCGGGTTCGCGTCCACTCGTAGCGTCCACGATCGTGCCCGTAACAGTGGCGCAAGGCTGTTTCACGACCAAACGGGTGGGATGGTACACATGACTCCACAAGGTCTCGTCGCACGTACCTGCTGCTCCGCCGGGGCTTTCGGGATCTGTCGGCGGCTGGGAAGGAGAAGGACTCGCAATTATTCTTATGCTTTTTGAGAAGATCCATCCATCTTTCCCGCCGCTGGTCTGAACTTGGTAGTAGCCGTGTTCCGGTGTTGGATCCAGGAGACTCACAATGTCGCCCGGACTCAGACTTCCCTCCTGCGGTTCGCCGGAGCTCGGCCCTGCTCGAAGGGCAGTGTTTCAGTGTTTCTACGCACCACCGCTTTCTGAGCAAGGGCACAGGTGAGTACCTCAACAACAAACACCGAGATCAGGAAAATACGCGTTGCTCGTGTCATTGGAAATCCTCCTACATGGAATCTCTGAGGAACACGATTTTCGATCGAAATCGACTATGGGAACCCGAGAGATCGGCCCAGGACCAAAAGGGGAAGCGCCCAGCTCGAAATGCGGAGCGGAAGACGCGATGATTGTGCGCTCTCCAGGGTCGTGAGTCAACGGCCATTCGCCATCTTCCTAACTCGTACGACTATTCCTTAGCAACTGACGCAATCAGGGAACGGGAGGTCGACAATCAGGTGGCAGCACCGGCTGAAACGAGAACACCCAACTGGCACCGAGCGCAATCGCTCATCGAAGAGTGCGGATGGAAGAGTGGCGACATTAGGCGACTCGGCAGAGAACAAACCGTGTCTAACAAAAACGAAGAACCGACTTGACTCCGACCGGCCTTCTCATGGCAGGCTATTTCACAAGTGAGCGCAGGGAAGACTATTTTGACTCCCGGTAGATGAGTGCTAACGGGATATTTCGCCAACCAACCTTTGACGCGGAGGATTTTTAGCGAACTACCGGACGATGTAATGCCATGCCATGATGATTGAGAATGACGCGTAACCGATAAGCACCGTCAATATTATCGAGATGACTAATGCCAAAACCAGACGCGCGACGAAACGCGGCAGACGCGGAGCATCCTCATAAATCGGCATCGCAAGAGCACCAGCGACGCTCGAACCTCCCAAACAACATGCAGATGTCAATAACCAATAGGTAGCCCACCGCTGCGCGATGGCTACATCCGCTTCGCGTCCCCGTAGTCCAAGCAAGTCACCGACCACCATTCCTTGTCCCACGTAACAAAAGTAGGCGAACACCGTCGCAGCGCAGAGCAAGACCGCGCACGCGCCCAACCCCCAGAATCTACGGGCATCTTGTCGATCGGTAGCCGTTTTCATTCGAGAAGAAGGTTACGCCGAAGCAAGTGTAAGTTCCAGATCGCTGACGCAAACAGATGGCATGAGAAGGTCGATCCCCGATCACGGATGGCGTTAAGCTAGCGGTGATCAACGCACTCAACGTGCAATCACATGAAAAAGGAGATCGACCCTTGAAGAAGCATAGCAAGTCTTCGCAGCGGAGTGAACCAACTTTGAGGCGGACGAAAGCGCGAGGTCCGGTGCAGCGCGATGCGAAAGAGGTACTCGCGGAAGTCCTGGAAAAGTTGAGGGGAAAGCTGGATGCGCCTGTGGTGTCGACGAACGCAAAAGAAAATCGCAGTGGAAACACTGTGGGCCCCAATCGAGATCGTCTGACGGTGGGAGTGGATCTAGGAGACCGCTGGAGTCAGTACTGCATTCTTGGTTTGGAGGGAGAAACGCTGGCCGAAGGACAGTTGCGGACCACGCAGGAAGATATAAGGGAGTTCTTCCAGGCAGTGACCGTGGCGCGGGTAGTGATGGAAGTAGGAACTCACTCGGCCTGGGTACAGGACGTGATCACCGAGTGGGGACACGAGGTACTGGTGGCCAACCCGCGGTTGATGGAAGGGTCGAAGCGTCGCAAGCGGAAAAGCGATCGTATCGATGCCAACAAATTGGCACGATTGGGGCGGGTGGATCCGCAGTCGTTGCACCCGATTCGGCATCGCAGTCGAGAGGTGCGCCAGGATCTGGTGGTGTTGCGAGCCCGGGACGCGTTGGTGTCGGTGCGGACGGAGTTGATCAACACCGCCCGAGGGTTGGTGAAAAGTATGGGCACACGACTGCCGCGGTGTTCGAGTCCGAGCTTCGCAGAAAAGGTAAGAGACGCGATTCCGAACGAGGTACGGGAAGCGCTGCTGCCCTTGGTGCAGTTGACAGAGACGGTGAATGATTGCATTGCGAGATATGACCAGAAGATTGAAGAGCTAGGCCAAAAGAAGTATGGGCACACAACATTGCTGCGACAAGTGAAAGGAGTGGGCCCGATCACCTCGCTGGCCTACGTATTGACCCTGGAGGATCCGCAACGATTCAGCAGCAGTCGCGAGGTCGGGCCCTATCTGGGGCTGGTGCCGAAGCAGGAAGACTCGGGGGATAGTCAACCCCAGTTAGGAATCAGTAAGACCGGAGATCGGATGTTACGGCGGTTGCTGGTGGGGAGTTCGCAATACATGTTGGGAGCCTTCGGACCGGACACCGACCTACGGCGGTACGGGTTGCGATTGTGTGAACGAGGAGGAAAGAATGCGAAGAAGCGAGCCGTGGTGGCGGTGGCACGAAAGCTGGCCGTGTTGCTGCATCACCTGTGGGTGACCGGGGATGTCTATGAACCGCTACATCACACGGGGGCAGAAATCAGGACAGCCCAAGCAACGGCGGCATAGGCCGGGTCCAACCATGTTCCATAAAAGGTAACCGCCGCAATCGCGAAAGACAGAATCCGGTGAACAGAAGATGCTTTGATGACGCGGAGGCCGATTCGTTATCGGAAAGGTTTGCAGCCACGACATCCACTCGCCTTGTTCGGGTGACTGCGGGAAATGGCCAGATCCCTGGAGATCGCCAATCAGATGGCAGCACCCAACCAGCCAGGCCTCGTCACGATAGTGATGGGGCCTGGTTTGAGATCGAACCCCAACGTGCACCGGGCCCCAGTGGCTCCTTGAGAGTGCGGATAGAAGCCGGGTAAGAGTGGTGGTCGCGAGCAAGACCTTTGAGAAACGTAAGGGTACGAAGCGCCGATCAGTTTACTTCTGGGAACGAACGGGAATGATCGAGGCAGACAGTTCGGAAGCATTGCGGAAGGCATGCAATACGAACTGAAAACCGAATCCACTAAGGAACGAAGCCCAACTGAACTGCGTTGCGCTTCGTTCCCAGCTCGATTGTAAGTGACGTGGAGAGCTGTCAAGGGTCAAGATGAACGCCCCCTGTTCGGGGGCGCCCTTGACAGCCCCCCACGTCACCACCGGAGGTTATGCAGATGGAACGATGGAACGGAAAGCAATTAATAAGGAAGGCCGCCACGTCGGCCTTGACTTTTATGACCTTCTCATAGAAGGCCATTTCACCAGTGAACGCGGCGAAAATTGTTTTGACTCCCGGTTGATGAGTGACATGGCGATTTAACGCCAACTGTGCGCTCGGAGATAGGTGTGTCTAAACTGACGCGGTAGAGCCGACGGGACTTAGTGTTGAAAAACGCAACAAAACCCTTGACCAGCAGGCGTTTCGGGTCATATGATCCGCCAGTCTCGGAGGGGGCCTTTGAGGAGTTGGTCCCAGAGATGGGGGAGAGGCCACTCCCCTTAGTTCCCTGCCAAGACGACCCGAAGGAATGGACAAAGGCTCATCGATGCCGTTTTTAGGGCTCAGCGTCGATGAGCTTTTTTCTATTTGTCTGCGGAACTAGCCTTCTAATTCTTGTCCGTACGGCCTAGCACGATGCTTGCGAGCCACAGGGCACCGATCACCATCAGGATGACAAAGGCTACAGCCATGCCTTCATTGTCCCAGTGCAAATCGTTGAACGTTGTAAGGGAATTGTAAAAACGCGCTGCCCCGTTCAGGAATCGAGTGGTACATAGCGCACAACATCAGAATTCCGGTTTCGGCGGCGCGGGATGGGGAGATGGTCCCGGTTTTCGGCCCACCCCCCCGTCAATTTGTGTAATGGCGATATTAGTGCGCCGGGATAAACCGGCCTGAAGGTGTGTCCAGCGAAAGCTGGTGCATTCAGTGAGGACAAAACTCACCAGGGTAGAAGCCAGAGCCCTGTAGCTTGGATAGTAAGGAGGAGGGAAACCAAGTCCTAAAAGCCTATCGACAAAGCCATCTGATGGATGGTGAGCGAGTCGTCGGGCCGCAACGAAAGTGAACGCACAACTGGCCCCGAAACGGTTAACCCCAGAGGCCGAGCCTTCCTTCATGAGGCGAAGGCAGCATGGAACGTCGCGAACGGCTGATGCGGCGGGACACTCTGGCGGGGTTGGAGCGGCAGCACGAAGACAAGGATGCGCTAAGCAACTGGAGAAGCCCTACTCGTCCCGGACGAGAAATCGACGGAAGCAAGGAAACCGTATAACTGGCAGAACCAGGAAGTCGGTGGAAAGGCGAGAGGGTGGCGGAGGGGCCAGTAGTAGCAAGGAAGCGGCGTAACGGCCGTGGAGCGAAGAGGCCCTGCTGTTTTGCAATGACTCCAACAAAAGGAAGGCAAGGGTGAATGATAAAGGCACCCGTTAGTTTGCAGGACCTGAGGAGGAGGCTATACATCAAGGCGAAGGCTGAACCAGCCTGGCGCTTCTGGGGACTGTATGTCCACGTCTGCAAGATGGAAACGCTCCAGGAAGCCTACAAGATGGCTAAGAGCAACGACGGAGCCCCAGGAATCGATGGGGTCACGTTTGAAGCCGTCGAGGAAAGCGGAGTGGAGAATTTTCTGAAACAGATTCAGGACGAACTGGTCCACAACACGTATCGACCCATGCCGGCGCGGAAGAAGGAGATACCGAAGGACGGGGGCAAAAAGGTCCGCGTTCTTTCGATACCCGCAATCCGCGACCGCGTGGTCCAGGGAGCGCTAAAGCTAATCCTGGAACCGATCTTCGAAGCGGACTTCCAATCGGGATCGTATGGATACCGACCGAAGCGTACTGCTCATCAAGCGGTGAACCGGGTAGCACAAGCAATTGTCGCGGAAAAGACCCGCGTGATCGACCTTGACCTACGCGCCTACTTCGATAATGTGCGGCATTCTCTGCTGCTCACGAAGGTGGCACGACGGGTTAACGATAAGGCGATTATGCATCTTCTCAAGATGATGCTGAAGGCGACCGGCAAGAAGGGAGTTCCGCAAGGCGGGGTGGCATCGCCATTGCTCAGTAACATCTATCTCACCGAGGTAGATTGCATGCTAGAGAAGGCGATTGGCACAACGCGTCGTGGTAAATACTCCCATGTCGAATATGCACGTTTTGCTGATGACATGGTGGTATTGATCGACTCTCATCCGCGACATGACTGGCTCATTAAGGCGGTAGAACGACGGCTGCGAGAGGAGTTTGCCAAACTCGGGGTGGAGATCAACGAAGAGAAAAGCCGGATGGTGGATCTATCCAAGGGGGAAAGTTTTGCTTTCTTGGGCTTTGAATATCGCCGCATCCTAAGTCGAAAACGGAAGTGGCGAGTCCTTTATGTGCCGCGGATGAAGAAGCGGACGGCGCTATTGGCAAAGCTCAGGGAAATCTTCCGCAGATATGTCAGCCAGCCAGTAGGGCGAGTGATTGAACGGATCAGTCCAATCCTACGAGGATGGGTGAACTACTTTGCCGTAGGACACTCCAGCCGGTGCTTTACGTTTATCCAAGACTGGGTGGAAAGGAAGATTCGGCGGCACTTGATGCGTGCCCGGTTGCGACCAGGCTTCGGATGGAACCGGTGGAGTAGAGGATGGCTCTACGAGAAGCTAGGACTCTTCCACGAGTACCGGCTTCGCCGATGCGAGCTACCCTCGAAAGCCCAACCAATCGAAGCGGTCCCATAACCCCTGATACGAAGCAAGCAGGTAAGCCCATTGCTGGAAATCGGCACGATGGGTTTGATGAGGCGGGGACTGGAAACGAACTTACGGTTTGGCTAGTGAGGCACTCCCAGAGGAAACGGGGAGCAACAGATAGGCTGAACCTTCGGAGCATCGCGCCAGTCCTCGACCCGACCAGAGGAGGAAGAATCCTTACAAGAAAGGAGTAGCGAACCACTTGGCCTCGAGTCTTGCGCTGCTACCGTGAGGGACCCAGTGAAGCGTAGATAGAGGATAGACGGGGTGGGTATTGAGCCGCGAAAACATACAACCCGGACGCCGACGCGGTTAATATGCGCGGAAGGCAACATGTGCAGGAGCGATAACGCGAGTTCCTGTGCGGTCCGGCGTGGTCGAAGACCCCACGGCACGTCTAGAAACTTCAGGCACGAGAACCGGGAGACCTCGGAGACACCTGCAAGAAACCGCTGCAGGTCGGCGGGCGAAGGCTCAGGCCACACGGCTCGCATGGACGTCCCCGAGGAGTCACACTGCAGCATAGTACCGATGAATCATTCGAACAAAGACGGAGCCTCGTCGGCGGAGGGTGAGGAGGGAAGGCTGCGGCTCAAGGAGAACGCTCTTTCATCTGACACGTACCCGACACAGAGCGGGACTGCGCGTGTCCCACAGGTGCGAGAGTGTGCGGGCTAGTGTAGCTTTTGGGGTCCGCTATTTATCTGCGAGAAGAACCGGATGCGCTAAGGAGCGCTCGTCCGGGTCCGTCCGGGGGGTACCACGCGAGTGGTATCCCTACCGGGTTCGCCAGTTGCGCCCCGCAAACGGTCGAGCGTGTGCTCGCCTGTTCTCGCCAAGTGTGAGGCTGGTCACGGAGAACAGTGATCGGTGAGGTTGTCGCGTGGCGACCAATAGCACAAAATTTGGTTTGTGATCGGTTGCTAGGCGGGGTACATCATGGTGGCGAAGTGCGCCAACCCGTCGTGCGCTGCTCGGTTCCATCGTTTCAACGAAGGCAGGCTGTTTCGGCTCGCCACTCCCCAAAGGCACGAAGAGTATTTTTGGCTCTGTGGCCCCTGCTCCGCAACGCACATCTTGGTGGCTGACGAAGACGGGAAACCCCACCTAAGACCCAAGCCCGAGGCAGAATCGCACGCGAAGAAAGAAGGCTCGGCATCCGCAGGCGGGGCGACGGGAAAAACATCTGGTTATGTGGCGATACATGTGAGACGGAGGGGACGCCACCGCACATGACATGCACAGCGGAAACACGTCAGCGCGGGAATCACAAATGGAGGATCTCGGGAATCTCCTAACGGAACTATATAAACTCTTGGAAACGTACGCACCTGTTTGGTACTCCCAAGAGCTTCACGTAAGACTTTTGTCTGCGCTTAAGACGCTGGGTAATACCTCCACCTGACACCGATTGCGGTAGTTGCTGCTAACAGGCCATGTCACAACTTTGCGCCTTTTATTCGCCAGTTAGGCAAACGGAAAGCGCATGCTTGTGTTATCGAGATGTTGCAACATCTCTAACGACGTCGGCGCTGTCAAGATAGATGGAACTTTGTTTTTGTAACTCTGGGGCATAACTTCCCCTCAGCGCGCTGGCACTGGTTTGTTCGAGACAGTAGCGACCTTTCCTTCGATGATGCTTTATCCAACCGCATAGCTCGGGCCCACTGCTTCATCACTGTGGTGGCGTAGCCCACCAGACATCTCTTCGGTCACCTTCGATCATGATGTGTTATGCAAACTCCTCTCCCTGTGGGGAGGCGGGTGGCCTATTCAGTTGACCCGGTCACTGCTCGCGCAGGACCACTGTTGTAATCAGGCATCCCCGCATGGGCTTTCCCCTTCTGCGGCAACTTTCCACGCCGGCAGAACTCTTCGTAGTCAATCTCATCCCGCAGCATGATCCACAACCGAATGCCCAGCTTGCGCGCCGTCGCCACCCGCGCCTTGCCCATCCCTTTCTGCACCAGCTTGCGCCGATAGAAGCGTTTCAGTTCTGGGTCCTTGACCGCGGCATGCAGCGTCGCTTCCGTCCACAAATAGCGGAGCAGCGAATTTCCTTCTTTGCTCAACTTTCCTAGTCGCTGCCTTTTGCCGCTACTGTGCTCGCACGGGATCATCCCGATATAGCTGGCCACCTGGTTGGCGCCGGCAAAGCGATGCGGGTCTCCTAGAAACACTTCCGTCGCCAAGGCGGTCACTGGACCCACGCCCGGATGCGTCAGCAGTCGGCGTGCCTGTGGTCTTTGTCGGGCTTCGGTCTCCACTTGCTTGTCCAGTTGTTGGATTCGCTTGTCTAGTTGCATATACAGACTAAGCAGTTCATCTCGTCTTTGCGCGGTGTAGTCTGGCAAGGTCAAATCCTGCAGGCTTCGCCGCCCCGCCGCAGTCCACAGCGCCCTGCCTTCTCGCAGGGCATGATTGAGTGCGATGGCTTGGAGTGTGTGCTGCAATCGCGTTCGCATCCTCACCCATTGGTCTCGATCGCGTAACAAGGTTCGCAGATCTCTTTGTTCGGTTGACGGTATCCAAATATCGGGAAAACGATCCTTCATCAGTAGTAAATCCAAGATCACTTCTGCATCCCGTCGATCATGCTTCTGTTTGCGGGTCTCAGCGGCACGAATCTTGGCCGGGTGCCCCACCCGACACTCAATGCCTAACTCTTCCAGCAACTCCAAGAACCATTGCATCGCGCCGGTGGCTTCAATGCCGACCGCTACCGGTCCTTCCAGGGCGGCGTAAAACTCCCTTACTGCATTTCCTTCATGCTTCAATAGCTTTTCAGTCAACTCGCCAGTTTCGGTATCTACCATGGCTATGCTTTGTTGCCGTGCATGGAGATCGCAGCCTACAATTTTCATCTCGGCCTCCTTCGTCCCGAGCCTTTGGGTTGGATACCGTAAAGTCTACTCGGGTCTGTTGCGAGGCCGACGTCGTTATGACATCAGTTACCGCGAGCGGCTGAAGCTCACAAGTCGTCAATGCTCGCGGTTGTGAGGGGCCATGGTGAATGGGCTCTCCCAGAAACGGCATGAAAAAAGCCCCCACCTGCCATTTTCGGGTGGGGGCCAGGTAAGCCGATGCAATGCTCCTACTTCGCCTTAGGGTGGAAGGAATCGGCGAACGCCTGCGCGTTCGGTGTTCCGACTCCGGTGACGTTATCCCAGCCCAGGCGCGTCTTCAAGCCGGAATCCGTGCCGAATGAGATGATCAGCGCGGTGTCTTGCAAAGCGGCATAGTCCCAAATGGCACTGACGAACTTGCCCGGTAAAACCCCAGCCAGCACCGGTGGGGTGTATTTGGTGGTGCCTTTCGAGTCCAGGATCGATGCGCTCACGTTTGTTTTGCTGCCAACGGGGACGATATCGTATACGGTTCCGGTCGGCATGGAGTAAACGTACGGAGCGGCCTGGCCGAGAGGCGCACCCGCCTCCTGGTTCGCAATGGCCCACAGTCCGGAGAACATCGGGCAGGCGAGGCTCGTGCCCCCCCAGACCTGCCACAGCAGCGACGGAACCGAACCCGGAACTGTTATTGCGATTACGGCTCCAGTGTAGGGATCCGCCAGCCAGGAAATGTCTGGTAGTTGGCGGTATTTGCCGGGCACACCCTTCTGGTACGACGGCTTGGGGAACCCTGTCAAGCAGGTAATTGCTCCTGTCGTGGGATCCACGTTCTTGGTGACACAGGTGCTGGGGCCTCCGCCCGATCCGCCAATGAAACCAAAAACAAGAGGTGGATCGAACACGGTTCCGGTCTCTGCTAGCAGAGTTTGATTGTTCCCCCACCCTGCCTGCCAGGCAATCGAGTTGTCGGAATTCAGCGCCAACGCGACGCCGCCCACGGCCGTTGCAAAGGGGGAATCCGCGGGATAGCTAACCGATGCCGGAATCCCAGAGATGCCGAAGGTGTAGTCGCCACTGTCGCCGGAGGAAAAGTTAGTTGAGATTCCCATGACTGCGCCCAACTCGGAAAGCAGATTGCCATTCTGCAGCTCCGTCGCAGACACAAACATTTCTTCGGCCCCGTAGCTGCCCGAGAGCACATTGGCCAAGCCTAAGTCTATGGAAATATATTCGGCTTGGTCGATATCCTGAAAAAACGCGTCAGGTGGAACGATCAGGTTGATGTTGGCGCCCGGAGCAATCGCATGGGCCCACTCCACGTCGATGTTGATTTCCACCTGATCCGCAGCCTGGCAGGTGCTGGGCCTCGGAATGTAGGTGATCGCGAAGTTCGACGCGGTCAACTGCGGCAGGCCGAATTGGGCGGAGAATGCATTGGCGTCGTTCTGAATGGTGAGGGAACCGCACCAGTCGATGATCCCAATGGTTTGGCCCTTGCCGTCGAATCCTTTTGCGTACAGACCGGTAAGATTGTACGCAGTCTGAATCATCGGCGGCGTGTAGCCGCAGCCCGGGCTCGTCAGGCCGAAAAGATTCAGGTGATTGCCTTTGTACGTCCCCACCGGGAGTGAACCGTCGTTATTGTTTGAAAACGTCTGCGTCACAGTGCCGTCGAAACAGTTGTTGGAATAACCGAGGTCGAGCGCTGGCTTGCCCCCCGCCGTGTTGGCGGGAGCTAACTTGCCCGTGGAGAACTTCGCCGTCTGAGCCATCACCGGATGCTCGTACTTGCCGCTGTCCAGACCGGAAACTGACTTCACCAGTGGCGCGGCAGCGCCGTCCACGTAGGGATCGCGGTCGTTCGAGCGGATGACCTTGTCGCCGACCTTGTAGTTGTTGAGTACTACGTGGAACGCGTTCTCCACATCACCCACCGTTCCACGGGCGCGAACGAACATGTTATCCGGACCAACCCTGACCACTTTCAGGTTGTGCCCTTCGAAGAACTGCTGGACCGTCTTCGCCTCTTCGGCGGTCGGTGCGAACCGCGCCGCAAACTGCGTCCGGTTAAGGAAGTGACGGTAGTTCGGAGAGGTGCGGTCGTAGAGCCGGTGCGCCAAGGCATCAAGCTCGGCGCGATTGTGCGGGTTCAGCCAGATGCTCACGTCGATGACCTTCGACGGGTTCTCTGTCCCGAGGTTCTGGGCCGTGGGAACATAGGGGGGTGTGTTGCGCGCGACGAACCGTCCGGTGGCACTGGCCGGCAGCGTCACACCTGCGATTAGGGTCGCTAGGATAAGGTTCAGCGGAATCGTCTGCCAACGACGGAGACCCGCCGCTGGGTGGAATGCTTCCTTCTTTTGATTCATTTCTCCTCCTGGGATGAACTTCGCCAAAAAACTTGAGCGACGAAGACAGGTGTCTTCGACGCGCACGAGAACCAGGTTGTGGTCGAGGTAGCAACCGACTCTGCCGGTTGCCCGGCTGAAACCAGAATTGCCGCACGCCTTGAAAACCCAGTGGCGACACGGGCATCTGGCCCCAATTTCAAAGAGTGGACGACATGCTAGTCCCGTTGGGGAGGAACTGCAATGACCTAAAATAAATATTTGCTACTAACCACATGAGTACTACTTTCAGTCGTACGACTCGGGAGTAGTAGCGGCTAGGGATATCGTTGGGATTCCTCGTAGCAGCGCGTCTTTTCCCGTGCCAAATGGAAGGGTTTGAGATCAGCTGCGAAGCGATTTTTCACCAGTCTGGCCCGCTTGACACGATAATATTGGCAGCATAGGTTCTTGCCGTGGATGCGCCTAGTCTCGAACACGTTTATTCCTCGAAGACAGATGACGAACTGCTTGCTCTTGCAGTCGAACGCACCTCCCTTGAACCGGAGGCACAATCAGTCCTGTCGGCTGAACTGCGACGGCGAAAGTTAACGGACCCACGCTTTCTACATCACCGTGCCACCGACGAAATAGCACCTTTAGCGAAAAATCCAGCTTTCAATTTCCCGGCAAAAGCAGCAGCTGGCTTGATGTTTCTGGCGTGTGCCGGATTTCTATTGACCCTCATTATCGCCGCCGCACAGGTTCACCTATTGTTCAAGTTCATTCTGGCTTTTGTGCTGGTGTGGAGTCCGATTTTCGCAGTCCTCGCTTGGGTTACCCGGCGCGCCCTTCGCAACCCCGCCCTCAAGAATCAAGCACGCAAGGCTAAGAGTCCAATCAGGGTGTTGTAACCGCATTATAAAAGGGCGCCCCTTTAGGAGTAGGTTGTGATCGTTCGCATCATGACCTACAGAAAGGAGCGCCCTTTTATAATGCGGTTTCGACAATTATGTCAAGTTTTGCGGTTTTGCGGCATAATGCTGAGCTGATGATGCTCAGCGACTTGAAGCAATTTCTCGATAAAACGGTGTCACTTCGTATGACGAACGGCGAAATTGCCAAGGTCAAAGTCCGCTTGGTCGATGACGAATATGACGATTTGATCGTCGATATTCTGGAAACCGCAACCCCTGAGCGTTACAGGGATCGCTTGGCCGCATATACCTTTGCAGCTTCGGACATCGAGTCTGCTGAAATAGCGCAATAGATCACGGCACCTGCATCGCGGACAATGAGTGTTAACGGCCTGGTCTATAAGAGGGGATGTCAAGAACATTTTTCTCCTTCACGGCCGTCGATTTCCTGAATAGTGACACTGTGCAACATAACGTTTTCTGGACCGCGATCGGCGCGGATAAGAAGGCAGCTCACAATCTTGGAACCTGGCCGAAGGGTGACAAGCGCGCTTTCACTTTTGCCAAGCCAGGTGTCGTCCCAGTGAAGGTGCAAAGAACCAGTCGAAACCAGTCACAGTTTCGGGCGGTGCCAAAGCGGATTTCATGTTGACAAAGTAGTTGCCAGCGCCTACTTATGCGGTGGGTACTGCGACAGATACAAGTACGCATCGGCCGCCTCATCCGGCGTAAGGTACGTAAACACGGGCATATGACCGCGGACGGATGCTGGAGGTGAGCCTTCCTGGGCAGAAGCACCGGCCGTGACCTTGGTGACGAATTCGTTGAGGCCAAGCCGCGAGGTGAAACTGTTGAGCGGCGGAATTTGCCCCTCCAAGAGCTCCGAAGGGCTGGGGTTATGGCCGACAGCGGCGTGGCAGATATGGCATGTGGATTTAACGATATGCTCGCCGACACGCAATGGCGGCTCGACCACGGGAACTTGCTGTTTCTCTGCCCCGGGGATGCCTGCAAGCTGCCGCAGGTACGCGAATAGCGAGGTGACTTCCGCACCGGTTAGGTCGGGATTGGGGGAAGGCATGTCCGTCCCGCCCTTGCGTAAGCGTTCGAGCAGCGTGCGCTTGGCCTGCTTCGCAAGGGCTGCGGCATCCTTCGAGGTCACGTCCATGCCGACCTTCTTCATGCGCGCTATGTACATGCTTGCGGATGTTGCCCGCACGGGATCGATGACAGAGTTGATCTCGGGCGGGGCGCCGGTGCCGGACGCGCCGTGGCACGCCTGGCACTTCAGGCGGTACAAGTCGGCGCCGGACAGGCGAGTGCTTTGTCCGGTGAACTTGTTAGAAAGTTGCAGCGCCGGATGCGGTGGCGATTGGCCGGGCATGGAGGCTGCGGGCCCGTAGACGCCGGAAGACTTTCCCATGCTGGTTACGGCAAATGTTCGATGGCGCTGCACCAGCCAGCTTTCGCCCTCCACCGGCGTCACAACTTGCGCATACCCGCACGCCGACAGCGCCAAAAGAAGGGCTACCAATGCGTACGGCCCCCTACTCGACTTCTTGTTCCTGGTGCTTAGCATTTTCGTGCTCCTTAGCCTAATCGTACCTCGCCGCCTCTTTTAAGGGTTAAACTGTCCACTCTACGTGATGGTCGCCCCTCCGCGCAGTGGTAGTCGCTAGAGGAACAACCGATTAGTACCAAGGAGCCCCCTCCTCGGAAGCGCTAGCGCTGGCTCAGCTGGCGATAAATCCCTATTACACGTGCGCCGTGAAAGGCGTTGGTTCACTGCGGGTGAAAGTCCCGCCCGGGAACTGGTTCGCTCCACCCGGTAGTAATCGGAGCGGCGGTGAAGGAAACGAAGCCGTCGGAGCCTCCGGTGTAGAGGGTCGCATAGGCGACTTGGCAAGCATGCAGGCCGTAACATGAGTGAACGCTGAGCAGGCCTCGAAACGATTAATGCAGGAGCCGACCTCCCGTGTAATGAGGGAAGGCCGACGCTGATGGAATAGTACGAGCGAACTGGTTCCATCGGACCTGCCGGGGTAAGGGCGACGGCATGTAGGCAAAGGGGACCAGCTGCAACACGGGAAACCCTAGTGGCGGTTGCAGTCATAACCAACTGGCACCTCGCGAGAGTCAGGCCGGGCCACATAGGGTGGCGGAGAGGTTCGTACTACCTGTGAAACCGGGTAACTCCGGTGGAGGGAAGGGGCCTCAGTTAAAGACGGACGCAAGAAGCAACAAAGGACATGGGGATTGACGATGAGTCTAGCCACCCCGCGTTGTGTTCAGAAGTTGCAGACGGCGTCACACAGACCATCGTGTGTCTTTTCCGAGAGCCGGATGCGGGAAATCCGCCTGTCCGGTTCGATGAGCGGGAACAGGAAACAGAGCCAAGCCAACCGGACTGAGGCGACGACGCGAAAGCTTCGTCAGTAGCCACCGGGAGACTAAAGCCACTGCGCCTGTTCTCGACTCTACTCATCGTGCCGCCGCAGGGGTTTTGACCGCAAACGCCCGATTTAAACAGTTAGGCTGAAAGAGCACAAGACCGTGCGTACCTACGCACCACCTGAGGCCCGCTCCGCTAACTTTTTTGTGGGAGCCAGCACGATCAGGGCTGCGCCGATAGCGCCAAACACAGCCGCACCGATGAGCAACTCTCTACGTTCGTTCGGAAGGTGGACTGACATGACCGCCATAACAGCACCATGAGCAAAACTTGACCAGGCGGCGAACGCAATCACACTGCGATTTTCAGATGGGTTACGTGCTGCCACGAGCAGAAAAATACCAAGCGTGACATAGAGGCTGAGCATCATTGGCAAAGCGGACTCCTTATTCGCTTGCCAACCATCTCGTACAGAGGTCACCAGGGGATAAATGCCAGCCGAAAATACCAATCCCACCAACACCAACACAATCTTCAGCGCCCGTTCTCCAATCATTGTGCCCTCCTGCTAAGACGTTAGCAAAATGTTAGGTATCGGGGGGCGGCGAGTCAACGGGCCGAGCAGTTGGCGAATCCCAAGCGGACAGTTGGCGTTAAATCTCTATTTCACTCATCGACCCGGACGCACCTGCGACAATTCTCAATGAGTGTATGTCCTTCTACACCAGCAATTCTCAACTGGCGAGCTGGGGGCCGAAATCTGGTCAAAACTGAACAGTCCGTAAATTGACAATCCGTTGACATTTCGGATTCGAGTCACCCGGTATGCTTCGCGCTAGCAGAGGAAGAAAGCAGGGTACGTCGGGATGAATCGAAGAGAATTGCTCAAGAGATCTGCCGCTGCCGGCTTCATTGCCGCAGTTCCATTTTCACTGGCCGCTAAGAGTGTCGCCGGTCTCGGCGCCTCAGCACGGATCGGTGGCGCGGATTCATCCGGATTAGCAGCCGCTGCGAACCCTCTGAAACCTCCCAAGAGCGGGACTATCGCGGTCGCATATCCACTATCCCCTGGAGTGGTCGACATTGACTTTACCGGGCCTTGGGCTATTTTCGGCTCCGTAATGCTTCCAGGCGGTGATATGACGTCGCCGTTTCATCAATATTCCGTCGCGGAGACCAAGGCTCCGTTAGTCACAGGATCGGGTTTGACTGTCGTGCCTGATTACACTTTCGAAACTGCACCACAACCCCAGGTTATCGTGATTCCGGCGCAGAAGGACTCTGCAGCAATGTTGCAATGGATTCGCAAATCATCGGTAGGTGCCGATGTAACCATGTCGGTTTGCGTGGGCGCATACGTGCTGGCAAAAACTGGGCTGCTCGACGGGAAGTCGGCCACCACTCACCACGATGCGTACAAAGACTTCGCCAAGGAGTTTCCCAAGGTCCGTGTCCTACGCGGTGTCCGGTTCGTCGAGGAAGGCAACCTTGCTACGTCTGGAGGCCTGGCCTGCGGCATCGATCTTGCCATGCACGTGATTGAGAGATATTTTGGAAGGCAAGTGGCGGAAGATACGGCCCACAACCTTGAGTATCAGGGTCAAGGGTGGAAAAATCCAAACTCGAACGCAATATATGCCCAGGTGAAGTAAAACACCGGGAGCGACTCGGCAAGGGAACTCCCTTGCGGCTGTCCTCGTGCTTCTTGGATAACTGTTGAGAAATCCCCGTTACACTCAAAACCCCCTCAAAACGTGTAATGGCCTGATCTATATAAGGGGATGTCAAGAACATTTTTCTCCCTCCGCCGGAGGCGCGGGTTTGGTTCGCGACATCCAGCCCCTCTCACCATAGAAGACGCTCGTGTGGTGTCGTGCCCCTGGGTTATTCCATCTCAGCAGCTGCATCTCGTTAGTAGCGACGACGCCAATCAGTTTCGAAACTGAATCAAGCCGTGCGGTTGTACGGTGTCAACCATGGGTCTATCTGAGGCTCGGGGCCTAGCAGGATGCTGAAAAACGACTCCCAATCCACAGGATGACATGTTAGTAGTGACAGCATGCGAGGAGACGATCAGCAGCAAGATGGGATGTTCAGCTATATTTCACCCGACAAAAGAGTACCGCAGGACCATCCGTTGCGGATGATTCGAAGCCTAGTCGACGGGGTGTTGGAGCAACTCTCACCGCGGTTCAATAAGCTCTATGCGAGAGCGGGACGGCGGTCGATCGCACCTGAGAAGCTGCTGCGGGCGTTGTTGCTGCAGATGCTGTACTCGGTGAGAAGTGAGCGGCTGCTGATGGAACAACTGGATTACAACCTGTTGTTCCGGTGGTTCGTGGGATTGAGTATGGACGATGAAGTGTGGGATGCCAGTACGTTCTCCAAGAACCGGGAGCGATTGCTGGAAGGGGACATCGCGGAGGCTTTCTTTCAGGGGGTGTTGGGAGAAGCGCGAGCCGGAGAACTGCTGAGCGACGAACATTTTACCGTGGATGGGACGCTGCTAGAGGCCTGGGCATCGCACAAGAGCTTCCGACCGGTTGATGGTGTGGCCAAGGATAAGAAGGATAAGAAGGATAAGAAGGACGACGAACCGAAACCGCCGGCTCCGCGGTGGGACGAGAACAACCCCACGATCAACTATCGGGGAGAGAAACGCAGCAATCAGACGCACTGTTCGACGACGGATCCGGAAGCGATGCTGGCCCGTAAAGGACCAGGCAAGGAGGCAAAGTTAAGCTACCACGGACACCTGATGACGGAGAATCGAAGCGGGCTGGTAGTGAACACACTTGTGACCACGGCCTACGGTGCGGCGGAATGCCATGCCGGACTGCTGATGGCGGAGAAGTTGCCCGGTCGCGGACGAGTCACCTTGGGTGCAGACAAAGGATACGATCAACGCGAGTTCATCGACGAGCTGCGACAAATGGAAATCACACCCCATGTGGCGCAAAACCAGAGTCGACGCAGGAGCCGGGTGGACCGGCGCACGACTCGGCACTGCGGTTATGAGATAAGCCAAAGAAAGCGGAAGCGGATCGAGGAGGTCTTCGGCTGGATGAAGACGGTCGGACTGTTGCGCAAGCTACGGCATCGTGGATTAGAGCGAGTGGGCTGGATGTTCACGCTGGCGGCGGCGACCTACAACTTAGTTCGCATGCGGACGCTGATGCCGAACTGTGCCTGAAACTTCGGAAAAGAAACGAGAGAACACTCCTTGCGAGACCAATCTGGCAAATCTACAAGCTCTAGCCGCTCATAAAATCACGAACCAAGTGGACCGAATCGCGTCGGAGCACAATTTTTCAGCGTCCTGCTAGTGTCCTGTCCCGGAAATACGTTCACATAGTCGCTGGACTTTAGCGAAGATGGAATCTGCTGTTGCCGTCCAGACGAAGGGCTATGGTGAGCGCGGTAGGAATCGAACCTACAACCTACTGATTAAGAGTCAGTTGCTCTGCCAATTGAGCTACGCGCCCTTCAACCATGTACAGCGATGGCGAGGCCGGCTTGCGCTAACTTTGCACTATCGCGCAGGACGGGTTTGCTTGGCGGCAATGCGGCTGTTTCCACCGGGTTGCATTGCGACCGTCAGATCAGCGGTCAAAAACAATATCATCGCGGTCAAAGACCGCACGCATATTGGGTTCGCTGATTCGCGTTGCAACTCGTTCAGGCACGCCAGCGTTCACGAGGTTGCGCATCGCAGAGCGCCGCAAATCGTAAACGATTAGACCATTATACCGATGCTAAGCGAATCCGTCTTTTTGGCTTGACCAATTCCCGTTCTACAAGCCCACGGGAGCAAAGAGACGTCCAACCTTCGGCTCGGTTTTGTCGGCGATATCGCAAGCGCACGCTGCCAAGGTACGACACGCTCCTGGCTCGCTCCATCAGATCATCCCAGTCATCCCTGCATTGAGAGCCAAGGTGCGCCGGTCCCAGTCTGAGCGCTCAGCCCTATCCGCCCTTCGCCCCAAGAGTGAAGGCCGGACAAGCTTTATGCCGCCGCTTGCTTGCTTCGCTGAACAAACGCGAGCAGGTCGGCATTGATCTGGTCCGCGTTGGTTGTGGGCATCCCGTGGGGAAAACCTGGATATATTTTTAGCTCTGCGCCCTTCACCAGCTTCGCGGACAACGGAGCCGCTGCGGCGATGGGCACGATCTGGTCGTCGTCGCCATGAAGAATGAGAGTGGGCACGTCGAACTTCTTTAGATCCTCGGTGAAGTCCGTCTCCGAGAAAGCCTCGATGCAGTCGTAGCCCGCCTTCATCCCGCCCATCATCCCTTGGAGCCACCACTTCTCCCGGATGCCTTCCGATATCTTGGCGCCCGGCCGGTTGTAGCCGTAGAACGGAAGGGTGATGTCCTTGTAAAACTGCGGCCGATTTTTCGCATATTGCGCTCGCAGGTCGTCGAACACCTCGATCGGCGCGCCTGCAGGATTCTTGTCCGTCTTCAACATGAGCGGCGGCACCGCGCTGATGAGGACGGCCATGGCGACGCGTTTTGTGCTATACCGACCAATGTAGCGGGCAACTTCTCCCCCGCCGGTGGAGTGTCCCACATGGATTGCATTCTTCAGATCTAGCTTTTCGGTGAGCGCCGCCAGGTCGTCGGCGTAGGTGTCCATATCGTTGCCATCCCATGTCTGGGTGGAACGGCCATGCCCGCGCCGGTCATGCGCGATGACTCGATAGCCACGCTGCCCGAAGAACAGCATCTGTCCGTCCCAGTCGTCCGCCGTGAGCGGCCACCCGTGACTGAACACGATGGGCTGGCCTTTTCCCCAGTCCTTGTAGTAAATCTGTGTGCCATCTTTTGTGGTGATGGTGGGCATAGCATGTTCTCCTGGTCTGCGGTTTTGCGGTTCTACGAAATATTATAAGACAGCCGTGTGTTCCGAGCTGGCGAGAGCACAGACCCAGAGACTGGGTGCCAGGGGTTCTTCAGGAACGCTGCTGAAGATCCGCGGCGAACGGCGCCACAGCATCGGAGACACTTCGATTGGATCGACGTGGCGAGTCCGCAACCGGCGGACGCTGTTCCAGGGTCCCCAGGAGCGGAGTATCCCACAGTCCATTCGGTTCCAACACGGAGACAAATCCATGTCGCGCGCACATGGCGTCGATGCGTCTTTGTTGCCGCAGACTCAACACCTTGATGGGCAAAGTTTCGAAGTTGCGGAAAATCCACAGCAGATAGAGCCGCTGCCCGAACGAGGGGTTGAGATACCGTGGTCCCAGGGGCGTAAGCACACGCAGCACTCCGCGGGACAGTTTTTCCATCCACATAGCTCGTTCACCTACATGTGCAATCTTTAATACCGTTATCTTGGACCAGAGCAATCCAAGGGCCAGCATTATTGCACCGATTGTTATGCAAAGGGAAGCATAATCCTAAGTTTTCAACAAATTTTCACAAGTTGACCACAGCTAAACGACCAGGCTGCATTCCCCGATTACACCATGAAACTGGAAATCGAGGACTCCTCAGCCCGGAATCTCTGGCAATGTCGCCATGTTCCGGATACTGGCCGCTACTCCGAAGCGGCCGTCGGCTCCGCCCGGTTCCACGCGGATCACCGAGGCCTGGCAACACACCCAACGCTTCTCGCCGTTGGTGAATTGGGTTGGAAGCATCAGCACCATTTCCAATTCGCTGCCCACGAGGATTTCGGTATCCGAGTAGAGGAAGATACCGCTCGTGCTTAAGTCGCGAGTATAAGCTGCGGCGGGCTGGCTTTGCGCGGATCGAACCGATACACCCAGACGTACCGGCATACGCTGGCGGGAGCGGCGTTCAGACTTGGAATCGGGCATGAACCGCTGAGCGTATCACACCGTCGTTATCAGAGGAAACCGGACAGCGCCCGAAACCTCTTCACCTCGAATCCGAGACCGCGACAAAGGCGCCCAAGCCGATCAGCGTTAGCCCCGTGGCCGTTCGCTGCCGTCTCCGCCAAACCGCGGAGGATTTCAAGCGCGCCCCGATCGGAGCCGCGACGAAGGTCACGATCAGGTCGCAAGACGTGTTCAGCGCGACCGAGATCGTACCCAACAGCAGGAATTGCAAAAAAACTCCGCCGTCCGCCCGGTTCACAAACTGTGGAATGAAGGCGAGAAAAAAGATTGCCGTCTTCGGGTTCAGGACTTCGGTTGCAATGCCTTGCCAAAAAGGATTTCTGGGGACTCGGCCGGAAGGCACGTGGATTTCCGCAGTTTGATCCCTGCGAGCGCTGATGATCATGCGAACGCCGAGGTAGATCAGGTAGGCGGCTCCCGCATATTTCACCACTGCAAAGGCAGTTGCCGATGTGGCCAGCACAATCGACAGTCCCGTGGCTGCCGCAAGAACGTGGACGAGACCGCCCAGGAACGTTCCCAGAGACGAAAGCACTCCTTCACGGCGACCGCCGGCAAGGGTGCGAGCCAGCACATATAACATCCCAGGCCCCGGCGCGATCGCCAGCAGCGTGGCTGCGGCCAGGAAGAGCGAGAACCGGTGTGGATCGATCATGCCAATGATTCTAAATCGATGACGCGGCCGCAGGCGAGTTAAGAGGCTGTTAATGATTTCGCAGAAAAGGTTAGCATGAAAGCGTGCCCCCTGCGGATGCATCCCGGCGAGTCGGTCTGGCCCGTGCGCTTTCGAAGCTGGGCTATTGCTCGCGCTCCGAGGCGTTCAAACTCATCCGCGCGGGGCGTGTCGGCCTCAACGGAGGGATTCGTCGCGATCCGGAAGCTCCCGTTCATGCTGAACGCGACCGAATCCAAGTGGACGGGCGCGAACTGGCTGCTCCGGCGAAGCTCTACCTTATGCTCAATAAGCCTCGCGGCGTGGTCACGACGGCCTCCGACGAAAAAGACCGCGAGACCGTGTATGCCTATCTCGACGAAGGGTTGCCGTGGGTCGCACCCGTCGGACGCCTGGATAAAGCCAGTGAAGGCTTGCTGCTGTTGACCAACGACTCCGAGTGGGCGGCGCTCGTGCTCGCGCCCGAGACCCACCTCGACAAGATCTACCATGTGCAGATCGACGCGGTCGCAGACGCTGGCCTGATCCAATCCATTACCCGGGGAGTCACGACCAGCGACGGAGCTTTCCTGCGCGCCAAGAGTGCGCAAATTCTGCGCGGCGGTGAAAAAAATACCTGGCTCGAAATTGTGCTCGATGAAGGCAAGAATCGCCATATCCGCCGCATGTTGGATCAGCTTGGGATCAAGGTACTGCGATTGCTGCGGGTCGCGATTGGTCCGCTCAGACTAGGAGAACTCAAGAAAGGAACTTCCCGCAGATTGACCAATGAGGAGAAGCGGGATCTGGACCGAGCCCTGCAGCACTAGACCGTTTTACTTTATGAAGGGCAAACTGGGCACAACTTTCGCGGCGAGTTCGAGTTGCTGCAGATCATCCTGGGTGAAGTCCGGCCCGGCGTTCCCGGGATCGAATCCCTTGCGGCAAACCTGAATCACCCCCAGAACCTTGCGTTGTCCGTCGAGAATCGGAGCCGACATCAGCTTTTGGATCGTGTTTTGTTCCGTTGGATCGCTGTCCTCCGACTGGACCAGCTTCACGCTCTCGAAGATGCTGGCGTGTTTTACTTTGACGAAGGCATTGTAGAGCTCTGTTTTTTTAGTGGACGCAGTGTGGGCAGCCACTGCGGAAGAACTGGAAACCGGGATCGACCCCGCGGTTTTCAATTGTTCCGGATAGAGGAAACTCAGCAGTCCCTTCTGCAATCGCATCAAGGCGACTTCGGTGGCCCGCACTCCGAAAAGCTTGGCCAGCGCCGCGCAGAATTGCTGTGGTGTCGCGCATTGATTCAATACGTGCTCAACAGAGACGTTCGCACCCCGCGCCGGAGCCGCCGCGCTACCGCCTTGTTCGGAATTTGGTTTGCCCTGCATATCACCTTAGAATTAGTGCCGGATTTATCACTTGCTTCGACGTAACCATGGTGACGTATTGCAATGTCTCCATCAAGTTACCAAGGTACTTTCGGTGACCCGAACGGTTCGCTCAACCTTTGGTCAGCGCGAAACCTTTTTCGCGCCAGCCTCGAATGCCTCCGTCCATCGAGAGCACCTGGGTGTAACCCATCTTTTGCAGGTTGTCGGCAGCCAGAGCAGAGCGAAATCCGCCGCCACAATAGAGCACCAGGGGCGTGGATTGATCCGGTACGCGCTCCTCCACATCGCGCTCGATGATTCCTTTGCCGAGATGAATAGCGCCAGGCAGGTGATCCGCCGCGTATTCGCTTTCTTCGCGCACGTCGATCAACACAAACTTTTCCTTCCGGTCGAGCTTCGCTTTGACCTCATCAATCGTAACTTCGCGAATCCGCCTTTTGGCATCTTCGACGATCTTCAGAAAACGAGGGGAATGCTGGTGAGCCATGAGTCCTCCATTCGGCATCAATTCAAAATTTGCAGGACTTATTCTAAAGCAGCAGAAGGAAACTGGAGACTGGCGCGCTGTGTGTAACTTCCTAATCCCAATTGTCATTCCGAGCGTAGCGAGGAATCTGCTGCTTGCCCAGGTCTGCGAAAATGCAGACTGGCTAGCAAGCTCAGCCGCTTTCAGCCTCACAACTTGACTATGGGAAGGGCGCGACTTCAGTCGTGCCGTCAGGAACCAGCCAACACTGGGCTTCAGCCCTTGAGGGTTCGTCGTCTCGGGAAATTTCCGATGAGAACAGTTCTACTGGGCATCCGAGGAAGCCTCGGAGATTTCCGCCTGCGCGGGAACAATCGCCGCAGCCGAGCAGTCCAGCAGTCGTTGCAAATCGGCTTGCAGATTGCTGCGGTTCTCTTCGCCAAGCTCGAAAAATTCGAAAGGCTGAAGATAGCCTTTGGTCGCCCACATCGGAAACAACATGCGTGCCTTGCAACGCACTGTGCTGTTGCCCACGTGGAAAATCACTTCAACTTTGATTCCCTCGTCCAAAGGCGTTTCCAGGTGCAGCAGACCTCCTGTAATCGAGAGCTGATGCAGCTTGCCCCGAGTCTGCCGCCCGTTTTCCAAACAAACCAGCGACAGAACCGTGCCCGCGAGTTTCACCCGCGGAGCCCGAGGTGCAGTCTTTAAGGAAGCCTTGGCCATACGCTACACTCGACTATTTCACTTCGACCGAGCTGGGTGGGAGATTACGAAAGAACGCGGCCAGTTTCCAGGAAGGAAAAGAAAACCGGCCATGCCCGGAGAGCGCAGTAGTTCGAACGCGTGATGTACTTCCTTTGTGGACCTTCGTGTGGTTAACGCGATTTTAGCGAGGCCAAAGCCACCCAAAAGTGCCCGCGGTCAGCAGGCCGTAGATAAGCCCATCGATCACCTCTTTGATCGTCATGCTCCACGGCTGGCCCTTCCAGATGCTGTTGCTCAACTGCCCGAGGCCGTAAGCGAGGAACCCCGCGGTCCCGGCGACCCGAAAAACCATCAGATAGTTCGCCCCCGGCGCCACCGTGCGTCCCGTGAGATACGCAACGAAGAAGCCGATGATCAGGCAATAGACAAACCACATTCCCAAGAACTTCGGCATGGCGGGCGGGCCGCTCGGGAATACCGTCATCAGTCCAACCGGGCCTTGCTTGAACTTTTCCATGGTGGCAGGCGACTTCATGTCCTTATGCGTGCAATAGGGAAAATTGTAGTATCCGCGCGTCAGGCCCGCGGAGCGCAGCGTTGCCAGGACTTTGTCTTCCTCGGGGAGTTGCTTGCAGTCGCTTTGGTGGTACTTCAGCACCACGTGCATGATGGAGCTGGCGATAAATACCATGATGGCCGCCAGCAGAATTGGAAGCCAAAGAGCGGTAACCGAAACCATACGCAGTCTCCTCTGGGCACAAACGCACACCCTGCAAATTTTCCCCGCGAGGCTACACTTGTTTGCGTCCGCGGTCAACCGCGCAAATAGCAGGGCCTCGGCGGGACTGATGAGATAACCGTGTCGGCTCGTTGCGAGCGAGCAAACCTGGAAGCGCTCAAAACGACCAAGGCTCGGAGCAAAGAGCCGGCACGGTTATCTCATCAGCCCGAGAATCCATCGGATTCAGGGTCAAAATCGTGCTATAGTTTCCGGCTGCGGACGGTTTCGGACCGCCTCTCCGGTCGTGTTCCGCGATGAGGTAGTCTGCCATGCTGCGAAAGCGTTTTCCCGTTCTTCTACGCCAGTCCTTGGCGATGCTCGCGCTTGTGGCCTCATTGATAGGTACAGCTGCGGCCAAGCCCAAGTTCAAGATTCTGCATACGGTTCCGGGCGGACTTTTCAGCGGACTAACGTTTGATGCGAAGGGCAACCTGTATGGAGTAACTGGCGCAGGCGGCGACGACAATCAGGGCACCATTTTCGAGTTGACGCCCGGTGAGCACGGCTGGGCCCTGACCACCCTGCACAGCTTCAACGGCCAAGACGGGGGAACTCCGAACGGCGGCCTGATCTTCGACGCGGCGGGCAATTTCTATGGCACCGCGCTGGGAGGACCAAGCTCCCAGGGCGGAGGCGTGGCGTACAAGATGGTGCGAGGTTCAGGTGGATGGAGCTTTACCATACTTTACGACTTTTGTGTGCAGTACCACTGCCCCGACGGAGGGTTCCCCGGTCCCCTCACCATGGACGGCGCCGGCAACTTATTCGGGTTGGCTGCAGGCGGCACCTACGACGAAGGAGTCGCGTTCGAACTGGCACCCGGCGCAGGCGCCAGCGAATGGACCGAGCAGGTACTTTACGACTTTCAAGGTACCAAAACTGGCTTTGACCCCTCGGGGGCGCTAATCTTCGACGCCACTGGCGATCTTTACGGCACGACGGCGGGCACCTTCAACGCCGAGGCCGGCACAGTCTTCGAGTTAAGCAAGTGGTCTGGTGGTTGGAAGCACAGAAAATTGTGGCAGTTCGATGAGACGGATGGAGCCGGTCCCGGCTACGGTGTGGTTTTCGATAGCTCCGGGAACCTGTATGGCACGGCAAATGGAGGCAGGAATGCGTGTGGTGGATTCCCGTGCGGCGTCGTGTTCAAGCTGACGCGTACTCAGAATGGGCGATGGAAGGAGGCGGTCATCTATAACTTCACCAATGAGGCAGATGGGTGGCTGCCGAGCAGCGGCGTAGTGCTCGATAAGGCAGGCAATCTTTCCGGTACAACCGGAGTTGGCGGAGTCGGCGGTTGCTCCAATGGCTGCGGTGTTGTATACCGGCTGGCACCCTCAGCCAATGGTAAGTGGCAATATACGGTTCTCCACAGGTTCGCCGGGTCCGACGGACGGGAACCCGGCGGCGAGCTGATTCTCGATAGCAAGGGCAGCCTTTACGGTACCGCATACAACGTAGTTTACGAGATCACGCCATAGCAGGCACTGGTCAGGAGACATCCAGCGCCTGCCTTTGCGCTCCGTGATTTAGTAGGTGTCAGGGTCCTCGTGATTTCCCTTGTAATTGATAAAGCAGGCTGCGTCACATTGGTTCTGTGTCGACCCGCATGTGGTCTGGTTGCAGAGCGCACTGTTGTTCACCAAAGTGATCGGCTGAAATGGGTGGCATTGTGGGCCAAAGCAGTCGAAAAAGTCCGAGAGATCGGCGCTCCGCGTGGGGGGAATGTCAACAAACTGATCCGCGTACGGATAAGACGGGTTGATAAAGGTACTGGACGACAAGAAAGTGTTCTCGATGAACTTCAAGATGCTACCGAAATCGTAGTAGATTGGGCTCGACTTAGGCCCTGAAATGTAGTGTTGTTTGGCGAAGGTGGAAACCACCAGCAGCGGCACACGGAAGCCGTATACATACTGGGTGCCGTTGCCGTTCCCGTTGGGGTATCCCGTGCTCCCTTGACCAATGGTCGCGATGGGGTTGACGTGGTCGTACCAGCCACCCCAGTCGTCCCAGACAATCAGGATGACAGTGTTGTTCCAGTAAATCGGACTGCCGAGATGGTTGCAAGTGCTATTGGGCATGCCTTGTCCGATGGCATTGACGATGTTCGCAACGTAGTCGGGCCCCAGCCCAATGTTCTCGCTTGGATGGTCCGACCATCTGCCGTCGGGAATCACCCAGGTTACTTGAGCCAGGTTGCAGGCTTGCAGATCCCTGCAGGAAGGGCGCCAAGCTGGGTGTGTAGCCCGTCCGTGTGGCCAGTTCCAAATACGGCCCCACATTGTTGTTCCAGTCTTGGTTCGAACCGCCGCCCGACCCGCAACTGCCCCCGCCGGTGCTTACGCTGTTGTTGCAGATATGGCTGATGGCGTTTGGGGCCGTCCAGATCGAGTTGTCCTGATCGCCGTAGTATTTCCAAGTGATCCGAGAGGGCTGATGCTGATCGAGCAGGTCGGTCAACGTCGGATGTTCGAAGCACGGATACTCCAACGTCGATTCGTCCTGCGTCGGAGAAATCAATGGATCGACTTGCTTCGCCAGGGCCGCGCATCCAGCGTCTTGGGAAGGGTTGACGTTGCTGATCGTTTTTTGCGGGTTCTCGGCGGCGAAGTAGGTGTAGTCCGGATTTTGGGTCGAGCCGGGCGCCGAGGTCCCGGAAAGCAGGAACTGGTGCGCCGGGAAGCTAGGCCCTTGGTTCGTTTGAAACATGTAATTCGCGTAGCCGTACTTCTCGGCGATGTCCCAGTAGGGTTGAATAGCGGGATCGCTGACGTACGAGTATTCCGTGCAATCCGTCGCGCCCTGATTGTTAGCTGGGCACGGATAAGGCGGATAAGCTGAAGGACACGGAGAAGGGTAAGTCATCTTGGTAGTACAGGCTGCGTCCATTTTCCCCTTGTCATACGAGGGTGACCAGCCCATGTTATGGCTGTGGTTGGGGTCGGCGCAGTCCGCCAGTAAGCGGGCATTCAGAGGAACCGGTGTCGTGCCGCACATTCCTCCCGGACTTGACAGAACGATGTCCGCCCCGGCCTTTATAAGGTTAGGATCCTGAAACAGATCGTCGGGCGTCCGGTTTTCCTGGACAACGACGATGATGTGTTGAATGGCTGGGTTTTGGGCCAGCGCGAATGTTGGCGCGAGCGAAATCGTCAACAGCAGCGTAGCTGTGAGTTTCATGGGAGAAACCCCCTAGCGGTGAAATGGAATTCGAGACGGTTTCCCTGGGGTCAACTGCAACTCAGCGGTACAGTTGAGTCACAGTGCGCGACAATTTATCTCGCCAAAATCTACTTTGTCAAAGAGATTCGGTTTTCCACGAAAGATCCTTCGTTTTCATCAAAAGGGATTCTCGTTTTTGGACAAAATGCACCCCTGACGAGCAGGTTGCCTCACGCGAGGGCGAACTCGCGACTCTGAATCGCGAACTCAACCCACTCCCTTTCTCATTGACCGGAGGCTTTAAATCAGATACTCTATTGTAAAGCACATTATCTACAAGATAATGTAAGCTCTTTGACAATCTGACGCTCGTAGAGCGCGGCGCGTGCTGTCGCCCCAGCTTTCAATCCCAAAACGAAACGCGACCCTCGACCCGCCCACCGTAACTCCCATGTTCTCTAGATTTTGCCTGTAACTCCTGTAAACTCAAAGATCTAGCACATAGTCGCAAAATAGATCGTTTGTTTTCAGGATTTTGCAGCCAAAGGGGGGAGGGGGGTACCCGATACTAGACAGTAAACTCCGTCCCAGAATGGGAAGGGCTGCGCGCCTCGATGGGCTCGCCTCGAACCGATGTCTACACTTCTGGCGACGCCTGGATGTAGGCTCGCATCATCCGAACTTCATGATCTTTTTCGTTTAGATCATGCAGCAGGATGTCGCGCAGGGAGACGATCCCTCGCAGTTGCTTGCCTTCGCAGACCGGCAGATGGCGGAAGCCGTGCCGACGCATCAGGATCATGCAGGTCTCCAGATCCTCTCCCGGAGTGACCGTAAGCGGGTCGTCGGTCATGACCTCATCGACCCGGGTGGCGCCAGGGTCGCGTCCTTCGACCACGACACGCTTCATCAGGTCGCGTTCGGAAAAGATGCCGACCAACTGGCCGTCGCGCAGCACCGGCACCGCGCCGATGTTGCGCTCCACCATCGCTCGCGCCACCTCGAGCACGGTCTGATTGGCATCGGCGACATGCGTCTCCTGTGTGTTAATTAAATCGTAAACATGCATGGGGCTCACCTCGCACCATCGTTTGCAAGCGACGGGCGCGAGTATATGCCGAAACGAGTCTAATGAAAAGAGGGAGATTTACCTATTTCGCACTAGAAATTCCAACAGGCCCAGATTGGTTCTCACCGGGTTGACTCCCTTCGTGTACCTTTGTGCCCTTTGTGGTTATTGGTTTGCGGATCCAGAAAAGGCGATAACCACAAAGGGCACGAAGGTACACAAAGGAAACATCGTTGGATCAGGCCGATCCCAGGAAGACGAAGTACGAACAGGCCCAGAGCGCGGTGGGAATGCCGCCGCGGGCCCGAGTCGTAAGGATGATGTTGTAGTCCTCGGAAGGCTGGAGGCTTTCGACCACCGACGGCAAGGGCTGCGGCTGGGCGACCGCCAGATGCGCCAGAAACCGGTAAATATCGGGCTCGCCGCAGTAGCCTTGGGAGACGAAGGAGATTTCCGTATTCTCCCCAGCGAAGTGCCAGCTCAGCGACGCGGCCAGCGCGACCGCGTCTTCATAGGCCTTCCCGGAAACGACTCCCGGGCCGGGATTGTCGAACACAATACGCAGCTTGCGCTCATCCTCGCGGCTGAACTCGCGCACCTTGAGCGAGCCTGATTTCGCGGTCGCTTTCCAGTCCACATGCCGCGCCGAATCTTCCGGCATGTACTCGCGGATGAGATACAAATCATCGCCCCGGCCCCGGGCAAAGGTTTCGAACTCGCCGGTGATCATCGGCAAAACTTCAAAGAATTCATCGGCAGGTTCCACTCGTGGATATACGATGATTTCGCGGGCCAGCGGCACCTGGCGAGTCTTGGTCAGAAATGCGAACGGAAAGCGCGTTGCCAAGCCGAAGCTCTTCTGCTGATAACATCCGCGGCGATCGAAACACAACTCGAGGTCGGCTTTCAGTTCGCTGCCGGCGGCAACGTACGGGAAATATGCCGAACCTTCAAAAATACGCGGCGGCGCTTCCGTTCGTTGCACTCGCCGCAGTTTGTAATCCCGAAACTGCATCCACTGCTTTTCCGGCGGACGTCCCGGCGGGACCACAAAGGTTGCCGGCATCCACTGCCAATGCTTTCCGCCGCCGTCTTTTTTTACCGGCACCACATTCACAGAAAACGACGGCAGCCAGCGCCGGGGATTTCGCAACACGATTCTGCCCGCCATCGCACGGCCCGCGAAGACGTGTTCGGGCAAGCGAACATCCAACTCAAGATCGCGTAGCACCAGGGCCGAGGCGACCCCCGAAACCAGAATCGCGCCCAGCATCGCGGCTACGACGATGTAAAGCAAATTGTTGCCCGTGTTCAGCGCGGCAATCCCGATGACCATCACGATGGCCACGTAGACAATTCCGACCCGGGTCACGTCGTAATCGAAGGCGTCACGAATGCGGGCGCCGGCTACGCGGCGAGCGAGATACGGCACCGTGGTCAATCCCACAATGACGGCCAGCAACAGCGCGGCGGAGGCCAGTAACAGAGTCGCCCAGAAGTTTCCCGCTTCCCGCGACACCGTCGAAAACAGCGCTGCCCCGAAAGCCAGGGTCAGCCCCACGATCGCGAGCAGGAAGCGCACCCAGACCTCGGGAATATCGAGGTGCAGGAAACGCGAGAAGCGCTGGATCGCGGAAAGCTGCGGAGTTTTGGCCGGCTTCATTTGCGTCTGCTGAGTTCGAGGTTAGCACCCGCCTTGGAAGGCATCAACGTGACTTTGGAGACAGGAACTCGGCGACGGTGCGATTAAACTCTTCAGGAACTTCTTCGTAGGGAAGATGTCCCGCTCCCTCGAACATCACCAGGCGGCAATCTTTGAAGCACTGCTGCAGTTGCGCGGCTGACGCGGGATCGACGGCGGTGTCCGAGCTTCCCCAGATCAGGAGGGTCGGGATTTGCGCGATGCGCGGCAACATCGATTCTAGTACCCGCAGATCGCGGTTCCATGTGCTCGCCACGGCGATTGCATATTCGTAGGAGCCGGGAATGTGCATGGGCTTGAGGTAGCCGTCGAGGCTGTCGGGAGGAATGCGGCGCGGGTTGCCGAACATCCGCCGGTGATAGAACTCATGCAGCCTTCGCACGTGCGGCGAGAGATTGACAAAGAGCGGCGCGACCAGGGGATTGCTGAGAAAAGCGGTCAGGCGCTTTCCGTGCGCAGACCAGGGATTGACGGGATCCACGAGAATCAAACGCTGAATACGCTCCGGCGCCAACGCGGCGGCCAGCATGGCCACGGCCCCGCCGTGTGATGTGCCCAGAAGATCGCAGGAGGCAAGTCCGATTTTATCCATGAAGCGCAGCAAGCGCTCGGCGCTAGCTTTGAAGGAGTAGTCCATGCCGGGTGGGCGATCGGAGAAGCCAGTTCCCAGCATGTCGATGGCATAGACCGTCGAGTGTTGCGCCAGGGCTGGGATGGTGAAGCGCCAGGAGAATGAGTATCCCAGTAGGCCGTGGACCAGCAGCAGGGGTGGGCCTGAGCCGGCACTGAGATAACGCACGCGAGGGCTGCCCGGGGCGGAGTCCAGCGCGATCCAATGTTCTCCGACTTCAGGGTGCGAATCGGCGATCGCCTGCGATGGTCTCACGGCTACTTTCAGATTGCAATGGGACAACTTCTTGTCGGCTGCAAACCTCTATGTAAGAGTATCGCCTCTTTGGTATCTTTGCGGGGAGAGCTTCGGCTCTCCCTGTTTTTTGGAGTCGTTCCGACCCGGGAGGCTGTTGAAGAAAACCAGATCCTGTTCAAAAACCAGTTGTCAGTTGCCGGTTCCCGGTTCTCAGCTTGCTTCTTGGAAGTTTGGAAGTTAGGAACCGGAAATCACGGAGTAATCTCGAAAACCACCCCGTTCCCTCCGCTGCCACCGTTCAGGGCAGTTCCGTAGAGATTGCCGGCGGCGCCCTCGGTTAAGCCGCCGCTCGGGTTCCATCCGTCGTCAGCCCCGGTAAAACGGTAGAGCACGGAGTACTTGCCGCTTGCGATTCGATAGATGGTTCCGCAACCGAATGTACAAGTTGAGTTCACAGTTCCGCCGTAGAAGGTCATGCCGTAAAGGCTACCCGCCATATCCAAGAGCCCTCCGGACGGCTCTTCCCCATCGTTCGACTGCTTGCCAAAAATGTGCAAGACACTTTCTTTATCCGCCGCACTCAGCCTGAACACAACGCCACAGCCGGCGGATCCGAGGGCGCAGGGGGCTTCGCCTCCGAACTGAGTAACGCCGTACATGACGCCATTTGCATTACGGACCAAGCGCCATCGCGGGGAAAACCCAAGGGTGCCGCCGGGGAATGTGTAGAGAGTCGTCAGCTTGCCGGTCGTGTCCATCTTGAACACAGTGCCGGCGTTTCCGTGCATGTAGCTGCCGCCAGCTTCGCCGTAGAGGTTGCCAGCCTTATCGGAAATCAGGTCTTGCGGGAATGCTCCGTCCGCCTGACCGGTAAATCTGTACAACACGGTCTCCTTGCCGGATTGGGTGACTTTGAAGACCAAGCCGCAGCCGAGGTTGCCGTCACAGCCAGCGACGCCGCCAAAGCTGGCGGACCCATAGAGGTCTCCCTTGATCATGACTAACCCCAGTTCGGGCTGTCCCTGGTTCTGAGAACCGTCTTTACCGCCTTTGAAACTATGCAATACCTTCAACGAACCACTCGTCGAAAGTTTGAATACGGTCCCACAACTGCACGTGGGATCGCCGCCAAGCGACGTAATCCCATAGAGGTTGCCGGCGTTGTCGCGAAGTAATCTGCCAATGGGAATGCCTCCATCTGTTGTGCCGGTGAAGGTGTAGAGAATGGTTTGCTGTCCACTTGAGTTCAGCTTGTACACGATCCCACGGTTGGACTTGCCTCCAAATTGGGTGGTGCCGTAAAAGTTCCCGGCGGGGTCACGGATGAGATCGCCGTTCGGAGAACTTCCGTCGGAGAAGTGGAAGGTATAAAACACTTTGAAAGTCTGGGCGGTAGCTGTTGTAAGTAGCAGAGTCAAGGCCAGCACAGTTGCGGTTAGCTTCATTCGTTTCTCCCAGGAGCAGTCGAGGAGTATACCATTTCTGCTTTTTCCTCGGGGCGTTGCGTACCGGAGAGGTTGATGGAGGGATGGGAGACCAAGAGTATCGGGCGAACCGCGGGGCGGAGGTCGAGTCGAAGGGTCATTGGCATCGTTCCTCGGTACGCAGTCCAGGTTGTCTATACCAGGTCCTAACGCCATACTGATCATTAGGTTACAAAATATCACATCGTATATTCCAAAAAACATAGCCTTACTATGAGTGGGCCTCTATAATATTGGAAGCTGTTGTATCGAGGCTTCTTAGAAGCAGCCCAATATCTCCCCTGATGGCAGCGAAAGTGCAGATACGGCGACAGGATAGTTTGTCCCTCCGGCCAGCGGAGCCGGTGCGGTCCATGAACCGGGATTTTCAAATCCGATTTGTTGCCATCCTGCTAGCCTTGCTCACCACGGCTGCCGTGGTTTATGCCGGTTATAACCTTCAGGCAGAGCGGCAATTCCAGGTTCCAGATGACGGAGTATGGTGGGTCGAGCATCAAGGCCGACTGACCGCTGACCGGATCGACGCAGGCGGACCGGGGACTCGAGCTGGCATTAAGGTGGGAGACCAACTCACGGCGATTGACCAGCACGAGGTAAATTCCACAGCCGCTCGAACCCATCAACTTTATCGCGTGGGCGCCTGGTCGAAGGCTACCTATTCGCTGGTACGGCAATCGGTTCCGGTGGACGTGGTGTTGATTCCGGTTCCGGCCGAGCGGTCCCAATACGACTGGCTGCGTCTGATTGGCCTGATCTATCTTGGCATTGGGCTGTATGTATTGCTGCGGCGCTGGACGGCGCCGGGCTCGACCCACTTTTACGTCTTCTGCCTGGTTTCGTTTATTTCCTACTCGTTCCACTACACGGGAAAATTCAACGGGTTTGATTGGACGATTTACTGGGGCAACGTCGCGGCCGGCCTGCTGCAGGCTGCTCTGTTTCTGCATTTCGTGCTGACTTTTCCGGAGCGGCACTGGTTCGTCCGCAAGCACCCTTGGGCAATTTCCGCGATCTATGTTCCAGGAATAGTGCTGTTGAGTGTGCACGTGCTGGCACTGTGGTTCCTGCGGGCCAGCGAAGTCTTGCGCTGGAACCTTGACCGCCTAGAGATGGGTTGCCAGGCACTGTTCTTCGTCGCTGCGGCTGGAGTGTTGCTATACAACTATCGCCGCGCGAGCACGCCAATTCTGCGACAACAGTTGAAGTGGGTCACTCGAGGCACGATCCTGGCGATCGCTCCTTTCACGCTGTTCTATGTGATTCCTTATCTGACCGGGGCGCTGCCCACAACGGCGATGAAGGTTTCTGTTCTGTCGCTCGGAATTCTGCCACTGACTTTCGGTTATGCCATCTTCCGGTACCGGTTGATGGACGTCGACCTGATCTTCAAGCGTGGCATGGTGTACACGCTGGCAGCAGGCGCGATTGCTGGGGCGTATTTTGCCGTGGTGGCGGGCGTGGCAGAATTAGTTCACCTGCAAGTGCCCAGTACTGGGCCGAGAGGCTTGGTACTCGCCATTGTCGCGACCGCTCTGCTGTTTGATCCGGTACGCAAATGGATCCAGGTCCGGATCGACCAGTTCTTCTATCGCACCGGTTACGATTACCGGAAAACACTGATCGAGTTTGGACGGGAGTTGAGTTCAGAAACCGACTTGGACAAGATGCTGAGCGCGGTTGTGGAACGTTTGTCGCGAACGCTGCTGGTAGACCGGATGGCAGTCTTCGTCGCCGAGGAAGCACCTCAGCAATTCGTCGTGGCCAAGTCCTTTGGGATGACGCAAACCGGCGGCCTTGATTTGAATTTCCTGGGCACACCGCGGCCGGAAGACGCAGTCGGGCATTTGTTTTTTGACAACACGCATCAGGTTCCGCGGGAAACCGTGGATGCGCAGCAGGCCATCGCCAGGCTCGATCTGAACTACTACATTCCCTGCCGGGCTCAAAAGCATACGATCGCCGTGCTTGGCCTCGGCAAGACGGTAGAGGGAGATTTCCTGACAAGCGAAGATGTGGAGTTGCTGGAGACTCTGGCGGGCTACCTCGGAATTGCCATCCAGAACGCGCGATTGTATGCCTCACTGCAACAAAAAGTTGCGGAGTACGAACGGTTGAAAGACTTCAACGAGAACATTGTGGAGTCGATCAACGTGGGCGTGCTGGCGGTGGATCTGGCAGACCGAATCGAATCGTGGAATTCGCAGATGGAAGTGATGTATGCGCTGCCTCGATGGCAGGCGCTGACGCGGCCTTTGGGCGACGTTTTCCCGGCTGCGTTCGTAGAAGAGTTTTACCGGGTGCGGCAGAATCCGGGCATCCACAATTTATATAAGTTCCGCCTGGGGACTCCGACGGGCGAAAGCCGGGTGGTGAACGTCGCCATTGCGCCTCTGGTCACGAAAGATTTCAGCGTGATTGGCCGGCTGATCATCATGGATGACATCACGGAACGGATTGAGTTGGAGGCGCAACTTTCGCAGGCCGATAAACTCTCGTCCATCGGGCTGCTGGCTGCGGGTGTGGCGCATGAAGTGAATACGCCGCTGGCGGTGATTTCGTCCTACGCGCAGATGCTTTCGAAGCAACTGCAGGGCGATGCTCAGAAGGGTTCGCTGCTGGAAAAAATCACACGACAGACTTTCCGGGCTTCAGAGATCGTCAACAACTTGCTTAATTTTTCGCGGACGAGCGGCACCGAGTTCACGGCGATTGACGTCAATAAGATCATTTCGGATACGCTGGCGCTGCTGGAGCACCAGTTCAAGGTGACACGCATCAAAGTACAGGATGAACGTAGTGCGCACCTGCCGCCGATCCACGGGAATGCGGGCCGGTTGCAGCAAGTTTTCCTGAACTTGTTCTTGAATGCGAAAGATGCCATGAGCAACGGCGGGACGCTGCGCATCGCCACAACCAATGGCGAGAGTGTGAGCGTGATGGTATCCGATACCGGCACTGGCATTGCGCAGGAGCATATTCACCGCATCTACGACCCATTCTTCACTACCAAGACGACGCCTCGGGAAGGCCAGCCGCGGGGCACAGGATTGGGATTGTCCGTGACCTACGGCATCATTCAGGAGCATGCGGGGAAGATTCGCGTGGAGAGCCGCAACGGGGAAGGCACCACGTTCTACCTGGATTTCCCTCTGACGAGGAAGGCAGTAAATGTCTGAAGCGGCGGTAATCGTGCGTCCTAACTCGGGCGAAAGCTCACTCCCAACAGCAGGCTCGGTGTTGATCATCGACGACGAGGCCGCAATCCGCGAATCGCTGGAAACTCTGCTCGAGCTCGAAGGCTATGGGGTGGAATCGGCGTCCAGCGGCGAAGAAGGGTTGGCACGCATCGGAGAACGGAGTTTCGATCTGGTGCTGCTCGACCTGGCGCTGCCAGATCGTAATGGCATGGATCTGCTGGGCGAGATTCGCATCCAGGATCCGGGGCTCTCGATCATCATGGTGACCGCTTACGGGACCGTGGAAAATGCGGTCCGCGCGATGCAGGCGGGAGCGGCGAACTTTGTCCAAAAACCCTGGGACAACGAGAAGTTGTTGGCCGACGTGCGAGCGGCGGTTGCCCGGCATCGCGCGGAAGAAGAGAACGTCCAACTCAAGCGGGCGCTCAAGCAACGCTACAACTTTGAGAACATCGTGGGCAAAAGCGAGCCCATGCTGAAGATTTTTGATCTGGTGGCCCAGGTCGCGCCCAGCCGTTCCACCGTGCTGTTGCAGGGCGAGAGCGGAACCGGCAAGGAACTCATCGCGAAGGCAATTCATCTGAACTCGCCGCGCCGCGATCGTCCTTTTGTCCCGGTCAATACGGGTTCGATGCCGCCGGACCTTCTGGAATCGATTCTCTTCGGGCACGTGAAAGGGGCATTCACCAGCGCGGTCGCTTCGAAGAAAGGGCTGTTTGAGATTGCCGACCGGGGCACGCTTTTCCTGGACGAGATCGGGACCATGAGCCTCGACACGCAAAGCAAAATCCTGCGCGTGTTGCAGGACAAGAAGTTCATGCATCTGGGCGGAGTGCACGAATTGCAGGTGGACGTGCGCATCATCGCTGCCACCAATGTTGACCTGAAGCAGCAGGTGCGAGAAGGCAAGTTTCGCGAAGATCTTTTTTACCGGCTGAACGTAATTACCATTGATCTTCCGCCGCTGCGCCAGCGTAAGGAAGATATCCCGCTGTTGTCGGGGTTCTTCCTGAAGCGATACTCGGAGGAAAATGAGCGTCCGACGCGGCGCATGACCCCGGAAGCGCTGCGTCCGCTTCTGGCCTATTCCTGGCCGGGCAATGTGCGCGAACTAGAGAATGTCATCGAACGTGCGGTGGTGCTCTCCACCGACGTGGAGATTGGGCCGGAACTTCTTCCTGACCATATTGCGGGTCGGGCTGCGGCATTTTCTGTGCTCGAGCGGCGCGCGGACGCATCGCTGTTCGACATCATGGAAGATTGCGAGCGCCAGATCATCGTCGAGATGCTGGAGAAGTGTAATTGGAACCAGACCGACGCGGCGGAGCGTTTCCACGTGCCGCTTTCCACCTTGAATCAGAAGATCAAGCGTTTGAACATTGATATTAAGAAGAAAACTCGAGAATAGCTCTCATCTGTCAGTTTCCAGCGAAGACAGTCTTGCACTCTTCCTCGAGTACACGTTCCTCAGTGTTGTCCCTCCGCCGTTCCCCACGCATTTTGCTAAAAGCTGACAGCCGATAGCTGAAAGCTTCCCCGGCCTCTGCTATAGTGCGAAAAGAGCGCATGGAACTGATCTCGCCCACGGAATTCGCCAAGGACACTGTCCAGACGGTGCAGGATTATTCCCGGCTCGCGGGACAATCCGTTGCCAACCTGTTTCGCTATCCGCGTTATTTTGCTGACATGCTGCAGCAGGCAGACTTGATCGGTGTGGGATCGTTGCCCATCGTGGTGCTCACGGGATTCTTTACCGGTGCGGTTTTGGCTCTGAACAGTTCCACTACGCTGCAACGGTTTGGTTCGCTGTCTCTGCTCGGGCAGTTGGTTTCGGTGGGCATGGTTCGCGAGTTGGGGCCAGTGTTGACCGGGCTGATGGTCGCCGGGAGAAACTCTTCAGGTATGGCCAGCGAACTGGGATCGATGGTGGTGACCGAGCAGATCGATGCCATGCGGGCCCTGGGCACCGATCCGATGAAGAAGCTGATCACGCCGCGAGTGATCTCCACGGTGTTCATGCTGTTCTTCCTCACGATCATCTCGGACCTGTTGGGAATGATCGGGGGCGGCGCGGTTGCTCGCGGATTGCTGGGAATGGACTCCCATCAATATTGGAGCACGGCCTGGCAGATCCTCACCTTTCAGGATGTTTTCATGGGTCTGCTGAAGCCTCTGCTGTTCGGGTTTATTATCTCGACCGTGGGTTGTTATTACGGGATCACGGCTCGGGGCGGGACGCAGGGTGTCGGTAGGGCAACTACACAGGCCGTGGTTGCGTCTTCGGTGTTTATTCTTCTTGTCGACTTCTTCACGACCAAGTTGTTGATGGCGATTTTCGGTTACCGCTGAACCATGGCCGCACCGCCTACCGCGATTGAACAGCGCTTGCCATCCCAACCGGATGCCGCAACCAGCGCCATCGTATTCGAAAACGTGTCCATCGCTTTCGACGACAAGGTCGTGCTCGACGGGATTTCTTTTCACCTGGCTATAGGGGAAACCAAGGCCATCTTCGGCGTAGCTGGTTCGGGAAAGAGCACGATCCTCAAATTGGCCTTGGGACTATTGAAACCGGACGGCGGACACATCTATGTTCTGGGCGATGACGTGACTCAGATGCAGGAAAATTCCTTATTCGAGTTAAGGCGCAAGGTTGGCATGGTTTTCCAGGAGAGCGCGCTCTTCGATTCGCTCACGGTTCGGGAAAATGTCGCTTTCCGGCTGCTCGAAGAGGGAAATGTTTCCGACGAGGAAGTGGAAAAGCGGGTGCGGGAGGCCTTAAGTTTCGTGGAACTGGAAGGTACGATGGATAAGTTTCCCGCGGAACTCTCAGGCGGCATGCGCCGCCGCGTCGCCATCGCGCGGGCCATTATTACGCAGCCCGAGGTTCTGCTTTATGATTCTCCGACCGGCGGCCTGGACCCGGTCACTTCCACAACCATCATCCAGTTGATCGTCAAGCAGCGAGACGTGTACAAAACGAGTTCGCTTCTGGTCACTCACCGGCTGCAAGATGCATTCATCATGGCTACTCACTACTTCGACCGCAAAGCCAATGAAATGCGTCCACTGCCGCCCGGAGCTCGCGGCGAAGTACCCATGGCATTTCTGATCTTGCGGGACGGGAAAGTGATCTTCGACGGCGATGCGCACGAGTTAGCACAGTCGAAGGATGAGTACATCCGGGAATATATTTCGTAGGAACGAACAACCCACTCCTTGTCATTCCGAGGAGCGAAGCGACGAGGAATCTGGGTTTCCCGCCACCTCGAAGAACCCAGATCCCTCGCTATGCTCGTGATGACAACTAGAGCGGTGAATTCAGACCTTAGCTAGCCTTCGCCGTCTTTGACATCGCCTCACGGCGGTTCGCCACTTGGCCTTCGACGTATTTCAACCATTCGCGGCCCTGCTTCGAGCCGGTCGCCAGCTTTTCGATGTTTGCAAACATGCGCGGGTTTTTCATCTTCTCGCGCAGATCGCCGAGAAACGGCTTTATCTTGGCATAAATGAAGAACATCTCACCGCTGAAACTGGGGTCGAGGACGAGTTCTTGATTGATCGCGCCGGAAAGAGTGAGGGAAGCGACCATGCTCCAGTATCCACCGACCTGGCGCAGCCAGTTATTTTCCTGCGAGCCCAGTGCGCCGGCTATCTTCATGAAGTCTTCAATGCTTTCCGGCCAGAAGGTTACCAGCCACCAGTGGCGCGCCTTGCGAATTTCGGCTTCGCGGCGCAAATCATAAAGTTTGATGATCAGCTCAGCATCTGCAGCAGTAGGCTTCTTCGCCATGAAAAACCTCCAAGTAATTTAGGCATTGTGTGCCGGGAAACAGGATCGCCCCCCATTGTACGGGATGCGGGATTCCGAGGAACGGTGCAGTTTTTCTAGGAAACTATTGAAACCTTCACCACAAATGTACGCAAAGGAAACCGTGCTCCCTAGCTGACAGTCGCGGCTTCCACCGGTACCGCTCGTTCAAATTCGCATTCTTTGTTGGGGCAGGCGATGACCGGGCCTACCTTCAAGAACTTCTCTACTAAATACTCATTCCCGCAAGCAGGGCATTTCTCCGCAATCGGCTTATGGGCGGAGGTGAACTTGCACTTGGGATAGTTTCCGCAGCCGTAAAAGGTATTTCCCTTGCGTGCCCGCTTCTCGACCAACTCACCTTCCTTGCAGAGCGGGCATTGCACTCCGATGAAGTTTTGTTTGACGTACTTGCACTCCGGATATCCACTGCAGGTCGTGAACTCCCCGTAGCGGCCGTGGCGGATCATCATGTTCCGTCCGCACTTGGGGCAGATTTCGTCCAGCGGAATGTCCGGAACCTTCTTGCCCTGATCGAGGCGGCGCGTGGTTTTGCAATCGGGATATCCCGTGCATGCCATGAACTGGCCAAAGCGGCCGCGCTTCAGCACCATCACGCGGCCACAGTTCTCGCAATACTCTTCCTGTGTGGTTTCCTGCACATCGGCGGAATCCAGGTCGGGCAAGTTGATTGGATTCTCTTTGGTGAAAGTGCAACTGTTGGGATCTTCTTTATCGTATGAACTGCACGCGTAGAACGAACCGTGTTTGCCCCACTTGATCACTAGCGGCGAACCACAGCGTTCGCACTTTTCGTCCGTGGGCTTCTCCATCCGCTTGATGTTCTCCATGTGCTTGGAGGCATAGCGGAGGTCCTTCTCGAATTTCTTGTAGAAGTCTCCCAGCGCGTCGGTCCACTTCTCTTTGCCCTCTTCGATTTCGTCCAGTTCTTCCTCAAGACGCGCGGTGTATTGGATATCGAAGATATCGGGGAAGTTTTCTACCAGCAGATCGGTTACAACCAGACCGATTTCCGTGGGTGTAAACTTGCCGCCCAGTTTTTGCACGTACTGCCGCTCCTGAATTGTGCTCAGAATTGCCGAGTAAGTCGAAGGCCGGCCGATGCCGCGCTCCTCGAGTTCCTTCACCAGCGAAGCTTCGTTGTAGCGCGGTGGAGGTTCGGTGAAATGCTGCTCTGGCTTCAACTCCTTGAGCGTCAATTTCTGGCCCGGTTCAAGCGCAGGCAACTTGTGCTTGAGTTCTTCGTCTTCTTCGTCCTTGCCTTCCTTGGACTCTTCGTAGACTTTGAGGAAGCCGTCGAACTTCAGCACCGAGCCGGTCACGCGGAACCAGAACATGTCCGCGCCTGACTTGGCATCGATGTCGACCGTGGTCTGATCGAACACCGCAGGCATGATCTGGGACGCAACGAACCTCTGCCAGATCAGCTTGTAGACTTTGAATTCGTCTTCTTTCAGATACTGTTTTATCTGGTCAGGATGACGCATGACCGAAGTCGGACGTATGGCTTCGTGGGCCGCCTGCGCGGCCTTCTTCTCTTTGTAGGCGTTCGGTGCTTCCGGCAGATATTGATCGCCGTATTGAGACTTGATGTACTCGCGGACTTCGCTGAGCGCTTCATTTGAAACCCGCACCGAGTCGGTACGCATGTAGGTGATGAGTCCGACCAGGCCTTCCTCGCCGAGCTCCACGCCTTCGTAGAGCCGTTGCGCGATCATCATGGTGCGCTTCACGCTAAAGCGGAGTTTGCGCGACGAATCCTGTTGCAGCTTGCTGGTAGTGAACGGCGGAGTCGCGTTACGGCGGCGCTCCTTGCGATCAACGGTGCGTACGAGCCAATCGGCATTCTCCAGCGCGGCGCGGATTTTTTCTGCATCGTTGCCGTTCGTGACTTCGATTTTCTCTTCACCCTTGCCTAGAAAACGTGCATCAAATGCCGGAGGTTTAGGGCCCGCGAGATTGGCGTCGATCGTCCAGTACTCTTTCTTTTCAAACGCCTTGATCTCGCGTTCCCGCTCCACGATAAGACGCAGTGCAACCGTCTGCACCCGGCCGGCGGACAAACCCCGCCGAACTTTGTCCCAGAGCAGGGGGGAAACTTGGTAGCCCACCAGGCGATCGAGAACGCGTCGGGCTTGTTGCGCGTCGACCAGATTCTGGTCAATGTCACGCGGATGCTCGAAAGCCTCGCGGACAGCCCGCTGCGTGATCTCGTTGAAGGTGACGCGGCGAATGCGTTCCGGTTCTTCGGCGCCCTTCTTCTTTTTCTTCTTCTTTGCTTTAGTATCGTCGCCTAGCTCTTCTGCCAGGTGGGCGGCAATCGCTTCTCCTTCGCGATCCGGATCGGGCGCGAGGTAGATCGTATCCATGCCCTGCGCCAACTTCTTTAGCTTGGCGACAACTTTTTCTTTGCCGGGAATGACGACGTATTCGGTCTCGAAGTCATTCTCGACGTCGACCCCGAGCGTGCTCTTGGGCAGATCTTTCACGTGTCCGAGCGAAGCTTCGACAGTGAAGCCCTTGCCCAGATATTTCTGGATGGTCTTTGCCTTGGCAGGCGACTCGACGATGACTAAACCTTTGGCCAATGTGTCCTCTTGTTTTTGAAACTAGCACGAATGGCAAGCAGGCAACAAGTTTCGTTGGTGAGCTCCTAGCTACTGGCTGCTAGCTTCTAGCTGGCACTCGCACTCTTCACAGTTGCCGCGAACGAGGCCAGCATGCGTTGGATTTCAAGTACCTTTGCTTCAAGATCTGCGAATTCGCCAGTCTGAAGTAAGTGCAAATCCCTCGCCAGCAGCAGATGATATTCCAGTTCATTTGCCGAGCCGCGTGCGATCTGCAGGAAGCGTCTCATCTCTCCATCTGACCTGCGACCACATCCTTCGGCAATGTTCGCGCCGACAGAGGCAGCCGAACGACGCATTTGACTCGTGAGACCATACATTTCTTCTTTCGGGAAGCAACGGGTCCTCTGATAAACATCGAGAGCGAGTTCATGCGCCTTTGCCCAGACTCTAAGATCTTTCAAGTCCTCCGTCGGTGGCCGTCTTTCTGAGCTAGAAGCCAGAAGCTAGCAGCTAAAAGCTCTTCACAAAATTCTTCCCCGGTAGTTGCTTCACCTTCCCTGCCAGCTCGAGCTCGAACAGCGCCGCAAATATCTCCGAGGACGACAACGCGGGCTCCAACCGTTCCACAATTTCATCGATGTGCGTGGCTTCGTCGGCCTTGAGGAGTGCGAAAATCTTTTTTTCGTGGGGCGAGAGCTCGGCTTCCCCGAATAGAGATGCCGTTTGCCCCGCCTGCGATTCATTGCCGCCCTCGGGCTGGAGCGTAAGTCGTACTTCTGTCGGAAGTTCTTCCCAGACATCCTCCCATGTGGCGACCAGCTTCGCGCCTTGTTTGATCAGCGTGTTCGGCGTCCACGAGCCTTTGTTGGTGACATTGCCCGGTACCGCGAAAACCTCCCGGTTCTGCTCCAACGCACAGCGCGCGGTAATTCGCGTGCCGCTGTATTCGGCGGCTTCCACCACCAGGACGCCCAGCGAAATTCCGCTGATGATGCGGTTGCGAATGGGAAAGTTCTGCGGCGCGGCAAATGTGCCGATGGGAAATTCCGAGATGACGGCTCCGCCGAGAGTAATGATTTGTTCCGATAAACGCTTATTCTCCCTGGGGTAAACGACGTCGACGCCCGTGCCCCACACGGCCACGGTTTTACCCTTGGCCGCAATCGCGCCGCGATGCCCGGCGGTATCGATGCCCCGCGCCATACCGCTGAAAATCACCAGGCCGCGCGCGGCCAGATCGCACGCCAATCGCTCCGCCATAGCCAATCCGTATGGCGTAGGCCCGCGGGTACCCACCAGAGCGATTCCGGGCTGCGAGATTACCGCTTCATCGCCACGTACGTAAAGAATCAGCGGCGGGTCATAGATTTGTTTCAACTGCGCCGGATAGCCGGGGTCGTCAAGAGCGATGATTCGTGCGTCGGCGCTGGCGGCTTTTCCCTGTTCGTCCTGCGCCAGTTCCATCGAACGTCCGGTGCTGAGCGACTGCGCCGAAATCGCACGAAGTCCGGCCGCTTCCAGCTCGGTGAGGGACGCCTGGAACAAGGCTTGTACGCTGCCGAAAAACTCAATCACGCGGCGCGCTCGGGTAGGCCCCAAGCCAGGCGTCAGAGCCAGGGCCAGCCACTGCATGGATGTTTCGCTGGTTTTGCAAGCTGCGGCAACTGCTTCGGACACTGCAACCTCCAAGGGTCCCTCGGGGCATCTATACACGTCGGGAAAGCAGTGTCAAGGTAAGATGAACATGGGTTTTGGTAGAATCGATGAGCTCCCTGATGAAACACCTTCGAATTTCCGCGATTTCCTACCTTAATACTGCGCCTCTGATGTGGGATTTCGAGCACGGATCCCCCGCGACTCGGTCGGATTTTGATATTTCCTACACCATTCCTTCGGCATGTGCGACTAGTTTGCGCGAAGGGTCGGCGGATATCGGAATCATTCCCGCGGCGGCGTACACCAGTATTCCCGGTCTCGCGGTTCTTCCGGGAGTAGCCATCGCCTCGCGACGGGCGGTTCGCTCGATCCTGCTGGTTAGCAAGGTTCCTTTGGAGAAGATTCGGAGCGTCGCACTGGATACTTCGTCCATGACCTCGGTGGCTCTGACGAAGGTTCTTTTTGCAAAATGGTGGGGCGGCGGCAGGACATTTGCGGCCATGCCTCCGGACATCGAAAAGATGTTGGAGATGCACGATGCTGGCCTGGTAATCGGGGATCCCGCGCTGAAGATCGATCGCTCCCGCTATCTCACTTTCGATCTCGCCGAGGAATGGATCCATCTGACGGGCAAGCCGTTTGTCTTTGCCTTCTGGGCCGTACGGCAGGCGGCCTTGAAGGACGCGCCTCGCGATTTGGATCTGGCCACGGTTTTTCAGGAATCGCGCGATCACGGGTTGCTGCCGGAGAGCCTCGATTGCATCGCACGCGAATGGGGGCCGCGCTTGGGCTTGAGCCAAGAGGATGTTAAGAGCTATCTGACCGAGAACATTCATTATTCCCTCGACCCCGATTGCCTGGATGGCTTGCAACTTTTCTATAGCCTTGCTCGCGAATGCGGGGCGCTGCCATCCGTTCCGCAATTGTGCTTTCTCGATGCGGCGAAGGCAGCGGTGATCTAGTCTTAGTTCTCTGTCCTACAACTTCACCTGTACACTACCTCTACCTCATTCGAATGCTGCCCCATATCCACGCTTTGCTCGCGGTCTCCAACTGGGTGCGACTGCGCCGTTTAGGCGGCTGGGGGCTGGTTCTGTTGGGAGTCGCGGACAACTCCGTCGTTCCGCTGACCGGCAGCATGGACGTTCTTACAATCTGGCTGGCAGCCCGCCATCGCGAGCCGTGGATTTACTACGCGCTGATGGCGACGATCGGAGCAGTGCTCGGCGGTTACATCACGTACAGTCTGGCCCGAAGGGGCGGCAAGCACGCGATGGAACGCCGGCTCTCGAAAAGGAAGGCCGCAAAAGCTTACAAGAGATTTGAACGATGGGGATTCGGCGCCATAGCGATTCCTGCTGTGCTGCCTCCGCCTTTTCCCTTCGTACCTTTCCTTCTGGCGGCAGGTGCCATGCAGTATTCGCGAGCGAAGTTCTTGGGAGCACTCGTGCTCGGCCGGGGAGTTCGCTATTCGGTTGCTGCCTACTTTGGGGCGCTCTACGGAAGGCAAATCCTCCGCTTCTTTGCCCGATATGACAAGCTGGCTGTGGGCGTGCTGATCGGCTTGGCAGTCGTCGGTGGAATCCTGACGCTGATCCAGTATCTTCGCTACAGATGAGGAATTCAAAAGCCGGGGCGAGAATCCTGCTCTTTTGTTTCCTTTGTGTACCTTCGTGTCTTTGTGGTTATGGCATTTAAAGGCGTCAACCACAAAGGACACGAAGGTACACAAAGGATGCGAATCTGATCAGACCCAGCCCAATTTGGAGCAAGTGCCGCGGCTCCGCTACAATTAATTATCGCGTTCCTGATCGCCCATGACCCTGACGAAGCCGCAAGCTCTCGACTTGTTTCACTCCGATGACCTCATCGGTATCGGCATGGAAGCTAATGCGGTGCGCCGCAAGCTCCATCCCGAGGGCGTGGCGACGTATATCATTGATCGCAACATTAACTACACAAATTTCTGCACCGAATATTGCACCTTCTGTGCCTTCTATCGTCCACTGAAGGGTCCCAAAGCCAAAGAGGGATACATCCTCGAGTTCGAAACCATTTACGAAAAGATTCGCGAGACCGTCGAAATGGGTGGTACCGGAGTGCTGATGCAGGGCGGCCTGCATCCCGACCTGAAAATTGACTGGCATGAGCAGATGCTGGGCGGCATCAAGCAGCGGTTCCCCAGAATTCATCTGCACTGCTACTCAGCTTCGGAGATCATCGCCATTGCGGAATACAGCGAACTAAGTATCCGCGATACTATTGCGCGACTTAGAGATGCGGGTCTGGACTCAATCCCCGGCGGCGGGGCGGAGATTCTCGACGACGAAGTCCGCTACAAGATCGCGCGCCTGAAGTGCCTGACTGAAGATTGGCTCAACGTGCATCGCACTGCCCACCAGTTGGGGATGAGAACGACTGCAACCATGATGTTCGGCGTGGGCGAGAATTACGAAAATCGGGTGAATCATTTCCAACGGCTGTACGAACTGCAGGAAGAAACCGGCGGCTTCACGGCATTTATTCCGTGGAGCTTTCAGCCCCAGCATACCGCTCTGGGCGGCCGGCACTGGGACGAAGCCACGGCGGTTGAGTATTTAAAGGTGCTGGCGATCTCTCGCCTCTACCTCTCGAATTTCCTGAACGTGCAATCCAGTTGGGTGACGCAGGGACTGAAAGTCTGCCAACTCGGACTACAGTTCGGCGGGAACGACGTGGGCTCGGTCATGCTCGAGGAGAATGTGGTGCGCGCCGCAGGCGTGACCAATTGCACCACAGAAGAAGAGTTGCGGCGAATCATCCGCGACGCCGGGTTCAAACCGGTGCAGAGAGATACGCTCTACCGGACATACTTCCTGAACTGAAGACCAGCAAGCTGCCGCGTCCTTCCGCCCATTCAGGTAGAATAAGGGTTTCAGATAGGCTCGCCGTTAGCCGCTGAAGCGCTTCCTTTGAATCAGTATGTTCTTTTCCTGTCAAGCGTTAGCCGTGCTCGTGGCCCCGAAAGGAATTGGGCAGTACATCCGGCAGCATTTTCTCGATAAAACTTTCCAGGGCCTATATCACCCCAACGCCTTTGACACGGCGTTGCTGATTCCGTATTTCATCGTGCTGATCCTGCTGGCGTCGTATGGCGCGCATCGTTATGTGCTGGTTTATCTCTACTACAAGAACAAGAAGAATCGCACGACCGATCCGCCGGCATATTTTTCGGACCTGCCGCGCGTCACCGTCCAGCTTCCCATCTTTAATGAGCAATTCGTGGTCGAGCGGCTGCTTGACGCCATTTGCCGCCTGAACTACCCGCTGGAAAAACTCGACGTTCAAGTGCTTGACGACTCCACTGACGAAACCGTCGCGGTGGCACGGGGGTTGGTCAATCACTACTCCGCTAAGGGATTTCCGGTCAGCTACCATCATCGTTCCAATCGCGAGGGATTCAAGGCGGGCGCGTTGTCAGAAGGTTTGAAGACAGCCAAAGGCGAGTTCGTTGCGATCTTCGACGCCGACTTCGTTCCGCCGGAAGATTTCTTGCTGCGCACGATTCATCATTTCACCGATCCCAAAATTGGGATGGTGCAGACTCGCTGGACCCACATCAATCGCAATTATTCGTTTCTTACAGAAGTTGAAGCCATCTTGCTCGACGGACATTTCGTCCTCGAACACTCCGGCCGGGCCCGCAGCAACGTCTTTTTCAACTTCAACGGAACCGCCGGAATGTGGCGGCGGAGCGCGATCGACGACGCCGGTGGCTGGCAGCACGACACCTTGACCGAGGACACCGATCTCTCCTATCGCGCGCAACTCAAAGGCTGGAAGTTTGTTTACCTGCAGGATGTGGAATGTCCGGCCGAACTGCCGGTAGAGATGACTGCCTTCAAAACCCAGCAAGCTCGCTGGGCCAAGGGACTAATCCAGACCAGCAAGAAGATTCTACCCCAGGTGCTCACGAGCGATCAGAGGTTCCACGTAAAGCTCGAAGCCTGGTATCACCTGACCGCGAACCTCAGCTATCCGCTGATGATTGTGCTCTCGGTGTTGCTGTTACCGGCCATGATCATTCGCTTCTATCAGGGCTGGTTTCAGATGCTGTATATCGACCTCCCGCTGTTCATGGCCTCGACTTTTTCGATCTCGAGTTTCTATCTGGTCTCGCAGCGCGAGTTATTTCCCGGCAAGTGGTATCGCGCTTTGCTTTATCTTCCATTTCTGATGGCCTTGGGCATCGGCCTCACCGTCACCAATACGCGAGCTGTGCTGGAGGCGCTGTTGGGCCAACAGTCTGAGTTCGCCCGCACACCGAAATATCACGTCGAGTCCAAGAGGGACAAAGTACGCGCCAACAACTATCGCCGAGGCCTGGGCTGGGTACCCTGGGTAGAACTGCTGATCGGCTGCTATTTCGCGATCACCGTGTACTACGCTATAGACAACGAGAATTACATCACGGTGCCGTTCCTGGTTCTGTTCGTAGTAGGCTACTGGTACACGGGACTTATGTCCCTGCTGCAGGGCCGGTTCGCGGGCATCTCTCTCAGTGCGGAGACGCATACCAAACCGTTCCCAGTGGGCGTTTAATGTGACCCAAGAGGAATGGGAAGCAAATGCAGGGCGGCACGGGTGCCTTCCTTTTGATATCCTAAGCCACGTGCGGATGATGTGGTTATTTCTGATTCTTGCCTGCAGCGGCGGAGCCGTTCTGTGGGCGGGTATCGCGGCGTATCTTCGGGTGCGCCGCCACTTGAAGGCTTCGGCTGCGTTGAGGAAAAGTGGCGTCCATCGCGAAGTGGATAGCCTTTAGCGGGCCCACACCCGTAGGACGTAGCGAGCTACGTCCCTACAGAACGGAGATCGCAGTCATGATCAAACCAGCAACCGGGATCCTCGAAACTCAAGATCGCGTTCTCGACAGCGTAGGACAGGTCGCAATCGTGATTGGCGCCAGCCTCTTGGTAGCGCTGTGCGCACGTATCACGGTGCCTCTTCCGTTTACCCCTGTGCCCTTGACCCTGCAGAACTTCGGCGTGCTGCTGGTAGGGCTTGCGCTCGGTAGCCGGCGCGGCTTCCTTGCCCTGGTTCTTTACCTGGCGGAAGGCATCATGGGCATGCCGGTGTTTAGTCCTGCGGGACCTGGCGGCATCGCTCAGTTGCTCGGTCCCACCGGAGGCTTTCTGCTGGCTTATCCATTCGTCGCGGGTATCGCGGGTTGGATCTTTGAGAACACGGCGAAAACGTTCGCCCGTGCAGCCACAGCCTGTCTTGCAGCAGAGATTTATTTATTTGTAGCCGGCCTCTCCTGGCTGGCCATCCTCACGCATTCTTTCGCGCAAGCCATACGCTTTGGCCTCTACTGGTTTATTTTTGCCGAAGTGATCAAAATAATGTCCGCCGCCGCGCTGGCCAGCGGTTGGCAGCGTTTTCACAAGGTTCAATCATGACTTTCCTCGCCGCCACTTCCGAACAATCGCCCGTTCCCATCACTGAAGGCAAACGCGAAATTACGATCGCTCATAGTCCCGACTCGGACGATGCCTTCATGTTTTACGGTCTGGCCACCAACAAGGTTCGCGTCCCGGGCCTGCGTTTTACCCACACGCTCTGCGACATCGAAACCCTGAACCGCAAAGCCATGGAAGGCGTCTACGACGTCACTGCGATTTCCTTCCACGCCTACCCCTACATTCAGGATCACTACGCTCTTCTCCCTACGGGCGGCAGTGTGGGCGACGGCTATGGCCCGATGATCGTAGCCCCGCGCGCGTACTCAGTCGCCGATATCAAGCACAAGCGCATTGCCGTCCCCGGAACCCTGACCACCGCGTATCTGGTCCTGAAGCTGTTCGCGCCTGGAATCGAAACCGACGTTGTGCCCTTCGATCAGATCATCCCGCAGGTGCTGGATGGCAGGCAGGAGGCTGGCCTCATCATTCACGAAGGCCAGTTGACCTACGACAAGTCCGGACTGCATCGCATCGTCGATCTTGGCAAGTGGTGGCAGAAAGTCACCGGCTTGCCGCTGCCCTTAGGGGGAAACGCGATCCGTCGCAGCCTCGGGCCCGAACTGATGTCCAGCGTCGGCTCCGCCCTACGCGAGAGCATTCAGTACGCACTCGATCACCGCGAAGAAGCGTTGGCCTACGCCATGCAGTTCGCACGCGACCTCGACACCCAACTCGCCGACAGATTCGTGGGCATGTACGTGAACGAGCGCACCCTCGACTACGGCCCCGATGGCCGAGAAGCGGTACGCCGCCTGCTCGACATGGGTCACGCGGCCGGAATCATTCCGCAAGAGTCCAGGGTGGATTTCGCCGCGTAAGCCAAGGACAGCCGCGAAGCGGCGCAAGAATGCAGCCCACGCGCAAGCAGTGGAAAACCGACAAGCCCCAAGCGGGGCGAAAGATCAGTTTTAAGCAGCGCCAACTTCTATCCCATTGAAGAGGCTTGTTCAAGCAGCTTCACCAAACTATAGAGGGTCTGATTGACTGGCGTAGGCACGCCCAGCTCCGCGCCCTTGCGAACCAGAAATCCATTCAGAGAATCAATCTCGGTGGGTTTTCCGCGAGCAATGTCCTGCGCGGTTGAAGACAGCGCTTCCGGCATCGCCTTGCCCAGCTTGAGCGCCGCCTCAGTCACGCCACTAAGGGACAACGGCACTTCAGCCGCGCCCGCGACTGCAACTGCCTCAATTACTACACGCTTCATCACTTCAGTTGTGCCCGTGTCTTCAACGATCGGTCCATACTTCTTGCGCGTCAGCGCTGAGATCGCATTGTAAGCACAATTCATGATCAGCTTCTCCCACAGCTCGACCGTGATGTTCTCGGAAATGCGGCAAGGGACGCCCGCGCGCGCGAACGTCGCAGCGACCTCTTCGACCTCGGCCCGACGTGCAGGGCGATTTGAAAACACGTCTCCAACAATAAGATCGCCACGGCCCGTATGCTTCAACCGTCCCGGTCCGGTCATCGCCGCCGCAATGTAGACCACCGCAGGAATCACCTCAATCCCGGCCGCGAAATCGATCCGTTCGGCATTGTCCACGCCGTTCTGCAGAGACACCACAATCGTGTTTGGCGAGAGGAATGGTGCCAGCAATTTTGCCGTGCTTTCCAGATCCACCGTCTTTACCGAGAAAAGGACCAGCCGCGCATCCCTCGCCGCTCCGATCTCCGTAGAGGCGGTAACGGAGACGCGCTCCTGAAAGTGAATGCTGTCGATGAAAAGACCGTCCCGATTGATCGCTTCGACGTGTGATGCGCGGCCGACAAGCGTGACCGGAGCCCCGGCCCGCGCCAGCATTCCCCCAAAATAACACCCGACGGCGCCCGCCCCGACCACGGCAACCCTTGGCCACTCTTTTTCCTGCACGCCGCCTCCTAACAAGTACCCAAGCTCTAGCTACTGGTTCTAGTTTCTTAGCCGCGCTTGAGAGGGTGTGCCTTCGCAGGCCGCTGAAAAATGCTCGATTCGATTCAGGGCATCGCTTCAGCGATGCCGTAACCGCCGCAGGATCATTCGCGCCTTCAGGCGCTGCGGCTCGCAATTTGATTCTTTCAGCACTCTATTCAGCCGCCATGCCCGGCACGACCAAGGCCAAAGCTAGAAGCTTTCCTTAAACGAAAACACTGGATCAACATCCACCGGCACTTCGGCCGCCAACTTCAACGAAGCTCGCAACTCCGTCGGCATTGTCCCATATTTCTTGAACCAGTTCTCGGCCCGCCCGCGGTCGCCCGTCGCCTCGATCTCCAACAACTCTTTCGCCAGATCATTCATGGCGCCCGGCATACGCCCATAGTCGATCGCATACCGGCCCGCGCCTTGACGAACGATTGCCCCACGTTCGGAAAGATAGTTGAACTCCATCATCTCCGCCTGTCCGTGAGCCTCGGCAACGCCGAAACGAACCGTTCGAAAAATTCCCGCGACATACGACGCGTAGAACTCCTCCAGCTTGTTCTTAGGCAAGGCGTCGTGGTCGATCAGCCACTTCAAGCCAAACATTCCGACCACGTCCGCCTTGGCTTCTTCCAGACCGCTGAAAATTGGCCCGATGGCTTCACGAATATCCACTTTACCGCTGGAAGTACGCGCGAAAGCCGGCCCCAGCCCGTGCGCCATCTCGTGCATGATCGTCGCCGACAAGTAGCCTTCGCCGGATGCTTTCGCGGCCTGCGCCGGCAACATTACATGTTGGGCTACGGGCAACACAATATAAGTCACTCGCGCGTCCATGAAGTTCTTGAAGAAGAGCTTCTTGCTTCCCTTCTGTTCGTGCACCCGCGGATCGTTGGGCAGGTTGTCGGCGACAGCTTGATACCCGTGCGTAAGATCACCCGCGCGAAACGGAGTATCCATGACTTCCATCGGAGTCTCAAGACCATGTTTAGAAGGCCGATCCTCTGGCGCAAGAGGCAACGCATCCTGAATGTCCGCCACGTACTTCTGGAACATCTCCAGCTTGCGGCTCTCCTCCTGATTGCGGATCATCACTGCCGCACCGTAAGTTGCTTTCACGCCCAGCAGGTCGTCGGCATAGGTCTCGTCGGGGGCAAAGGCAATATCAAACTTGGGATTCTTCAAGTCGAGCCACGCCAGGTTGCTCTTGAAATAATCGTCGGTAAGCAACGCGTCCGCACGCAGGCGTAGGAAATTTGCAAAAGCCGCATCATCGCTCAATTCAGCCGCTTCGCGCAAATCCTTGGCCGCGGGCTCGAGAAAGGAACGATACGCAATGTGGTACGGGAGCCCTTCAAGCTCATTGCCGTGCCAGCGCACCACGGTAAACGACCCGTAAATCTCATCTTTCTTTTCAGGATGCGCCTTCAAGTACTGATCGATCTGCTCGCGAGTCAGATTCTGCGGATAAAATCCCCGCCCGGGCGACATCGGTGTCGTGCCAACAAAGGGCATATTATTGTCGAGAAAATCGAATCGCGAAGCGTTGATCCACAGGTAACGCCGGAGCATTTCATCCTTCGGATCTTTGCTGTCTGCCAGCGACTCGTACAGCGTCAACGCGTCGGGGTCGATCTGCCGCCAATAGATTTGCTCGAAGTAACGCGACGCATCCACCAACTTCTCCACCATCTTCACCTCGCGAGCGGTCAGGCCCGCGGAGTGAAACGGCATTTCTACCCGGCGAAACTTGGCGAGCCGCTGCGACAGGTCAGGAACGACCTGCATCCCCGCCGACTCCGCCCCCTTGGCGGCAGAGCCAGTCATCGGCTTATGAGCTTTCTGTGCTGAAGAAGTTGGAAGTATGACGAGAGCAATCAGCAGCGGAACCCAGGAGGGCAATGTCATGAACATGAATGTTGTATTCTAGCAGAGCTTTCTGTACTTAATCGTTTCACTTTTAGCGAACCAACACTACATCTGTGTGGTGTTGCAGTTATGACTCAGGGTTCAAACTCGAGCGGCCCGCAGACGTTGCTCATCGACGCCGATGACACGCTTTGGGAAAACAACATTTACTTCGAACGCGCCATCGCCAATTTCATTTCCTTTCTGAACCATCACGAGTACTCCGCCGAGCAAGTGCGCGGGGTGCTGAACGACGTCGAGCGGGAGTGCATCGTCAGCCACGGTTACGGACTGCACAGCTTCCGTCACGCGCTGGTGCAAACCTTCGAGCGACTGGCGGTTGAGCCCATCACTCCCGCCCTGCACGAAACCATCAGCGGATTCGCGCATACCATCGCCGAACATCCGGTCGAGATCCTGCGCGGCGTTCCCGAGACGCTTCAGTATTTATCCGAACGCCATCATCTGATGCTGCTGACGAAAGGCGCCTTCGCAGAACAGTCCGGCAAAGTCGAGCGCTCCGGCCTGAAGGATTATTTTTCGGTAGTAGAGATTGTCGCCGAGAAGGATGTCGCCACGTATCGCACTATCGTGTCGAAGTACGATCTGCCCAGCGATTCCACGTGGATGGTAGGAAACAGCCCGAAGTCCGACATCAATCCCGCATTGGCCGCGGGACTCAACGCCGTCTTCGTTCCCCACGGCGATACGTGGATTCTGGAGCACGAAGAAATGGCCGAGGCCCAGCCGCCGAGTCGACTCCTTGTCGTTGAAACCTTCACAGGATTAAAAGATCACTTCTGAAAGGCATTGTAGAAACGTAGCTTGTAGGTTTCTGGCTGATGACAAAATCTCAGTCGTTGTCATCCCTGGGCGAAGCGAGGGATCTTGGCATGGCTGGGAAATTCTAGATTTCTCGTCGCTCCGCTCCTCGGAATCACACGGGATCGGTTGGCCGGCAATGATTCCAGCTCTTACTTGCCCGCCGGAACCCCACAGAACTTATCGAAGGTCTTCTTCAGCTCCGCGGCGATGTCCGCCGCCTCTCGATGTTCGATGTCACTGCGCTGCATCATGTGAATCAGCTTCCCATCGCGAAACAATGCAATCGAAGGTGACGATGGAGGATACCCGGTAAAATAGCCACGGGCACGGTCGGTCGCGTCTTTATCTTGTCCAGCAAAGACTGAAAACAACTTTTCCGGGCGCGCGGAATTCTGCAGCGCAACGCGAACCGCAGGACGCATCCGTCCCGCCGCGCATCCGCAAATGGAATTCACGATCACCATAGCCGTTCCAGGTTGGTTGACAATGGCATGATCGACTTCCTCGGCGGTGCGCAATTCTCGAACCCCCATGCGAGTTAGCTCTTCACGCATCGGGATCACCATAATCTCTGGGTACATTTCTTCTCCTTAAGAACTTTTTAATAGCCTATCAGAAGTTCCCGTCCACAGCGGACTCCAAAGCCACTCCCACCGCCGTACCAACGTAATGCAGCCACCTAAATCCTTTTTTTCGTTCGTATATAGTGGAGGTAACCGCATGCTCGTGACCGAAAACGTGCCCTTAGCCCCGCTCACCACCCTCAAAGTTGGAGGCCCAGCCCGCTATTTTGTTGAGGCAACGACGATTGCGGAAGTGTCCGAAGCCGTCCAATTCTCGCAGTCCCGAAGCCTGCCGTTATTTGTCCTCGGCGGCGGCAGCAATCTGGTGATCTCCGACGCTGGCTGGCCGGGTCTAGTGCTCAAGATCGGAATCACCGGAATCAATCATCGGCACGGTCATGATGAAGTCGTATTCGAGGCTGGCGCCGGCGAAGACTGGGACAAATTCGTAGGCATGGTCGTGGCGCACAACATCGCCGGCCTTGAATGCCTGAGCGGCATCCCGGGACTTGTTGGAGGGACGCCAGTCCAAAATGTCGGTGCGTACGGGCAAGAGGTCGCCAACACCATCGAATCCGTGCTTGCGCTCGACCTTCGGGATGGACAGATCCACGAACTCTGCAATGAAGCCTGCGGTTTCAGCTATCGCGGCAGCATCTTCAACACTACCGAGCGCGGACGGTACATTATTTTGCAAGTGAACTATGTATTGAAGCATGGCGGCAACGCTTACGTCGCATATGCCGATCTCAAGAAATACTTTGCCGGATGGAGCGAGAAACCAACGTTGGCCAATGTTCGAGACGCGGTGCGAAAAATCCGAGCTGGAAAAGGCATGCTCATTACCGACGGCGACGATGACTGCCGCAGTGTCGGATCGTTCTTCAAGAATCCAATCCTTTCTGCCGAGCAGTATCAAGCTCTAACCGCGCGAGCCTCCGCCAAGAACTTGCAGATTCCCAGCTATCCAGCCCTCGATGCGCAAAGGAAAGTGTCAGCCGCGTGGCTAGTCGAGCATTCTGGGTTCAGCCGAGGATACGGCAACGGGCCTGTCGGCATTTCCCGCAAGCACGCGCTGGCGATCGTGAATCGCGGCAACGCAACTGCAGCCGATGTTGTGGCCCTGAAGGAAGACATTCAGCAGCGGGTCGAAGAGATCTGGGGCATTGTCCTGGAGCCTGAGCCGGTTTTCGTCGGATTCTAGTGCAGGCGCGAGCGTCCGCGCTCGTGCTTCTTGACCAGAAAAACGGCGGCCACCGCCCCAGATTGCGTCCCTGTTTGGTAAATCCCCAGCGTGGGGAGGGTGAGCATTCCGGCCCCGGCGGTAGCCGCCTCTTTTCACCTATCGGCAATTCTTGCCGCCTCTTTAAAGATTTGGACAAACATCTGCCGGGTCAGTTTGCCCGTCTGGGTGTTCTGGTTCGAGGGATGGTAGGACGCCAGTAAAGTCTTTCCATCCGCCATTTTGTACTTAGCACCATGCTGAAAGATGTACTCCTTCCGGCTCACAAGCTGGCCGCGGCGCCTCAAGTAATTCAAGTAAGCGTCAAAGCCAATCCGCCCCAGCGCAACCACGACTCTTACACGCTTGAGGCCCTCCACTTCGCGGTCAAGATAAGGAGCGCAGTTCGCCAGCTCTTGCGGAAGCGGCTTATTATCGGGTGGCGCGCACCGTACCGCCGCCGTGATGTAGAGGTCCTTCAGCTTGAGCCCGTCATCACGATCAATGGCGTCTGGCTGGTTGGCAAAGCCGGTTTCATGCAACACCGGAAACATGAACTTGCCCGAAGCATCCCCGGTAAACGGACGGCCGGTACGATTGGAGCCGTGTGCTCCCGGCGCAAGGCCGAGGACCAGTACTCGCGCATCGGGATCGCCGAAGCCGGGCACGGGCTTTCCCCAATACTCGCAATTACGGTAAGCACGGCGCTTCTCGCGAGCAATCTTTTCGCGATATTCCACCAGCCGTGGACAACGGGTGCAAGCGATGACCTCGGCGTTGAGCTGACGGAGCCAGTCGTTGTTTTCTCGAGGAAGAGTCATCGCTACAACTCTACAACCTAAACTCGGGTGGCGCGGACACTCCTGTCCGCGTTTCTTTCGACGCACGAACGCTGCACCCCACTCCGCTCCGCTAAAACGCGGCGCAGCCAAAGGGTTAACTTCCTGTCGCGTTCAAACTCCGCGTTCCGGTTTATAGTCACTGCATGCGGGCCATTCTGGCGGGAGGCGGGACCGGCGGACACGTGATCCCCGCGCTCGCCATCGCTCAGCAACTCCAGAAAGACTACGCCGCTGAAGCCCTGTTCATCGGCACCGCGAGGGGAATCGAAAACCGACTGGTTCCCGCGGCTGGTTTTTCTCTGAGGCTCGTCCAGGTTGGTGGGCTGAACCGAGTGAGCCTTACGACGCGGCTGAAAACCTTCTACGATCTTCCACGGGCCGTATGGGATTCGCACCGAATTCTTTCGGAATTTCACCCCGACGTCGTCATCGGCGTTGGTGGATATGCCTCTGGCCCCGCGATGCTGGCTGCGGTGTTACACAGAATTCCTACGCTGGTGTTTGAGCCGAATTTCGTGCCTGGCTTCGCCAATCGCCTGGTTGCGCGGTGGGTTTCGGGAGCGGCCGTACATTTCGCTGAAACCGGCCGCTACTTCCGCCGCTGTGAGTTAACCGGTGTGCCCGTCCGCGAGGCTTTCTTTCAGATCGCCAACCAGCGTCGCCAGAATACAAAACCATCCCTGCTGGTCTTCGGCGGAAGTCAGGGCGCGCACGCGATCAACCGGGTCGTCATGGATTCCGTTGCCGAACTGCAAGCGCGTATCCCCGGGATTCACATCATCCATCAAACCGGCGAACATGACTATAATGACGCGCAGGCGGCGTATGCGAATTTAGACGGATCAGTCGAGGCCTTTCGTTTCATCGACGATATGCCTGGCCGGTTCGCGCAGGCGGATTTACTCATCTGCCGCTCCGGGGCAAGCACCGTGGCGGAGGTGACGGCGGCAGGGAAGCCGGCAGTTTTTGTGCCCTTCCCCCGCGCCGCGGACGATCATCAAAAACGTAATGCGGAAGCTCTGGAGCGCGCGGGCGCAGCGGTGATGCTCGAGGAACCACATCTGAGCCGCGAAAGCCTGGTCCAGGCGGTCAGTTCATTATTCAGCGAACCGTCGCGGCTGGAGAAAATGGGCGAAGCCGCCCGCAAATTATCGCATCCGAACGCGGCCCGTGATATCGCTGCCATGGCAGCCCGGTTGGCAGGAATCAGGAACTAGCCACGGATTTACGCGGATCTTCACACATTAGCTTTTTCAGATCCGCGATAATCCGAGTAAATCCGCGGCGAAGAAGTTGACCTAAATGTTTGCCAAGATTCAACGCATTCATTTTGTCGGGATCGGCGGCATCGGCATGAGCGGTATCGCCGAGGTGCTGCTGAACCTCGGCTACAAGGTTTCCGGATCCGACCTCAAGAATTCGGCGATCACGCAACGTCTGGCCGGCCTCGGTGCCGTAGTTGTTGAGGGACACCGCGCTGAAAACATTGTCGGCGCCGACGTGGTCGTGGCGAGTTCGGCGATTGCGCCCGGCAATCCAGAGATTTCCGAAGCTCACGCATTGCACATCCCGGTCATCCAGCGCGCCGAAATGCTGGCGGAATTGATGCGGCTGAAATACGGCATCGCCATCGCCGGGATGCACGGAAAAACCACGACCACTTCCATGGTCGCGGCAGTCCTGGCCGGCGGCGGGCTTGATCCTACCGTGGTCGTCGGGGGCCGCGTGGATGCCATGGGGTCGAATGCGCGGCTGGGCAAATCGCAGTATCTCGTGGCCGAGGCTGACGAGAGCGACCGTTCGTTCCTCAAGCTCTCGCCCATTCTCGCGGTGGTCACGAATATCGATCGCGAGCACATGGACTGCTATCGCAACATGCGCAACGTGAAACGGGCTTTTCTCGACTTCATGGATCTGGTTCCGTTCTACGGCATGGTGGTGGCCTGTAACGACGATCCTCTGTTGCGGCGGATCCTCCCGCAAATTCGGCGGCGCACCGTCACCTACGGCAGGCGTCGTGGTTCCGATTTCCACATCAAGCTGGGCGAATCCGTACTCAACGAAAACAAGCCAGTTAGCCGCTTCCATGTGACCTTCAAGCAGAAACCTCTAGGCGAGTTCCGCCTCCATGTTCCCGGCGTGCACAACGTGCTGAACGCCACGGCGGCGATTGCGGTTGGCATCGGCCTCGACGTCGACGTGGAGAAGATTCGCTCTGCGCTCGAGAGTTTCCGAGGCGTGGATCGCCGCTTCCAGTTGCGAGGCCAAGCCGCCGGCATAAGCGTGATCGATGACTACGGGCACCATCCCACCGAAGTGCGCGCTACCCTGGCTGCGGCACGGCAGTGCGGCTTTCGCAAGGTTCACGTTGTATTCCAGCCGCATCGCTATAGCCGCACCCAATTGCTCATGCACGAATTCGCCAGCGCATTTCAGGATGCGGATGCGCTTTTCATCCTCGACATCTATGCGGCCAGCGAGCAACCGATTGCAGGAATTACCGGAGAGGCGCTGGCCCGGCACATTCAAGAAGTCGGAAATCACGAGGCCCGATACGCCGCTTCGTTTGCTGATGCGGCAGAGGCCGTCGTCGCTGGAGCGCAAGACGGGGACATGATTCTGACGCTCGGTGCAGGAAACGTCTCACAGCTTGGGCCGATGATTCTGGAAAGGCTTCAGACGCGGCAGGCCGTGATTGCTGGGGTGCCAGATTCTTCGGGATTTGGCCCTGTCTAGCCGCCAAGCTGGAACGGGATCAGCTACGCTCTCGTACATAACAGCATGGAGAAGTGGATAACGAATTTTGGGATGGTTCGTCTAACCCACATAACCGATTGAGGAGCTGTTTTATGGGTTCCGAAAAAGCGTAGTACTGGATGGCGGTGGGCGTACTGGCCCTGTTTGTGAGCGATAATTTCGCGGCCCGGTACCAGGGTGAAATTCGTTGTTTGGCAAGCCGGTCGCTGGCTGCGGTCGAGGAATTTTCCGGCCACACCACACGTTTTATGGCGATGGCGGAAATGATGCTGGGACGAAGCGAAAGTCAATTTGCCCGAACGCAGACGACGCTGGCTCGGGCTCAAGCGCGGCTGGCGTCGGTGCAGGCCACGATTATATGTCGTGAAGCGTCCTTCGCCCGGCTTCAGGCCCAGCATGACCGAATGGCTGCGATGCAGGAATTCGGTGGGGCAGTGATTTGCCCGCGGCAAAATCTCAGGGTCGTGATCCCCGAACTGCCCGAGATGCGGACTGACGGAACCATTTAGTTTGAGCCATCCGTTTCCGACGGTCGTACTGCCCGAGACTATGGGGTGAGTTGGAACACCAGACCATTCCCGTAGGCACCGCCGGCCGCAGGTCCGTAGAGATAGCCGTCCTTGCCAAGTACCAGAGCGCCGGGGGAGACCCCATAACTCCCACTAAAGAAGTCTTCGATCACACTTTCATTCCACTTTCTGTCAAAGTTCTGCATGAGTTCGAAGACGGTGCCTTCGCCATAGGGTCCGCCACAGCAGGTTGCACCGAGTAGATCTCCTTTGGAATCGAAAATCAAAGGAGTGCCGGGATTAGACCCGTCATGCGCGTTGTCCGTGAAGCGATGAAGTACCAGTTCCATCCACTTGCCGTTCCCGACAAGTTTCAGTTCGTACACAAGTCCGCACCCGCCACCGGCGCACCCGCCACCGCTACCATTGACGGTCGTGCCATAGAGGTTGCCTAGACCGTCGAGAACCACGCCAGCTTGGGGGGAAGAGCCATCTCTGCCGCCGGTGAATGCGTGAAGGACGTTTTCCGTCCACCTACCGGCAGAATGGCTTAGCTTGAATACAAGGCCGGCACCCGCGTTACCACCCTGCGTTGATGCACCGTAAAGATTCCCCGACCCGTCTAGTGTGATGCCGGCGGGCCGGCTCCCTCCATCGCCTCCGGGAAATCTGAATGCCACGACTTCCTTCCAGGAGCCTTGCGATCGCTTGAGTTCAAAAACAGTGCCGCACCCATTGCCGCCATAGCAGGATCCATTGCCCCCGCTGAGGGTGAAGCCATAGAGGTGACCTCTGTGGTCGGATATCAGGCCCCCGAAAGGGAGACTGCCGTCACTGCCACCAGCGAAAGTGTAGATCGTTGTTTTGGTCCATCCGCCACCAAAGTTGGGCGAAAGCTCGAAAGCCGTGCCGAAACCAGAAGCCCCGCCTCCACCGGTAACGCCGTAGAGATTGCCTTCCTTGTCTAAGAACAGGGGGCCATACGGATTGGCTCCGTCGCTCCCGTTCAGGAAGCTATAAAGCACGGTTTCTGTCCATCCCGCGCCCGTGGGCGCCAGCTCAAAAACAGTTCCGACTCCAGAAGCGCCGCCTGACGCAGTAGTCCCGTACAAGTTGCCAGCGTTGTCAAAGATTAGCGGCGAGACAAAGCCGCCCCCGTCGCTGCCGCCGGTGAATGTGTAGAGCACCGTTTCTTTGGCGGCGGCTGGTGTCCCGCTCGCGATGGTGAGTGTTAGTAACGCGCTCACAATCGTGCAGGTCACGGCTGACAGTGGTCTGTGCAGTGGCATCGTTGCACCTCACTCTATGGAGAACATTCGCGGGAGAACTAGGTCGGGCGGATTCTCCCGGAGCGCGAGGAGTATAGCATTCAGCCGAACGAAGCGATCCGTGCGCGAGCTAGGGGCTCTCTGGCAGCTAATATCAAGATCGCTTCCACCTCTTTTTTGATCCTGTAAGAAGCTCATCCAAATTTTCTGTTTCTTTTTCCGGAATCTAAGGATCGCGATCCCGAGGATGCCGGCGATTTCGAACTGACAGCTCTCTGCTGGCGCTGCCGACGAGAATAATCCAACTTCAGGGCGCAATTGATCGCCCAAATCTGTATGTCAGGCTGACGCTGGCATAGGAAGGGATGCGAACTCCCACAACTTCCTGTATCGGAGACGATCCGAAATTTTCCGTCGTTTGCCCGGAGTAGCCGCTGGCAATGAGGAAATTCACCCCTGCCTCCAAGCGGCTATTCAGAAACGGCCGCATCACTGCCCCGCGAAATTCCTTCACTGCAACGCCGGTGCATTCGTTACTCAAGACCGGTAAGCATCCTGTGCCCAGCGGCTTCGCTGCCACGAACTCAAACTCGCTGCGGGCTTGCAGATGGAATGGAAGTTTCTGAATCGTTCCCAGAACGTCAAAGATCGTCCGCGGAGCTTCTGGTGTGGGCAGCCCCGAATCCAAATCTCGCGCATCGGCTTTGGAGATGCTTGCCTGCAGCGAGCCAATTGAGGAATTTCGACGCACCGTCATGGCAAGAAACCGCAGGCGGCTTGGCCCTTCGTTGAACTGCAATCCGGTGTCGGGATCAATCTTCGCAAGTTCTGCGCTACTGGTGACGTGTCCAAGAGTGAGCCTTAGATCCGTCTTGTGGATGGCCTTGCTCGCTACAAGCTGATAAGAATGTGACGTCGCCACCGGAGTGCCCGCATTCGTTCCTGTCCCGATCCGAGGGTCTTCCGTAAAGAAAGCTTGGCCAAAGCTGAGCGATATAAGAGGAACGTACCACGAGTCCTTGGGAAGAAAAGAAACGGTAGCCTTCGGCGAGTTCACTCCCACCCATTTCTGAAACGAATTCTGAGGGTGGAGCAAATCCTGGTTATCGAAGTTGATTTCATCGCGGCGCCACCCGAGGTAGTAGCGGAAGTAGCGAGTCAGGCCGCCCTCCGCGGCGATGTAGGGCGTCACCGAACCGATGGTCACATTATTTCCGTCCACAGGAGTAAACGGCCCATAGTAGCCCGGGTTGCTGGGATTGAAATTTCCGTAGCGATCGAGATCATCGCGCCGCGGCGCTTCCCTCTCATAGTCGAGGCCGCCGAGCAATGAAAAATATTCGGCGAGCTTGTTCACGTAGTTCGCACTGCCCCCGGCAACGGTGCGGAATTCACTCTGCCGAATCAGGCCTTGTCCAAAATTGGAAAACAGGGAAAGATTGTATGTGCGGAAATAACCCGACAGCTGCAACTGCTGGCCTCCAGTGACCTGCCAGACGTCATTCAGAGCAACCAGCGCGGTGTGGGTCTGGTCGTGTTGCCGGGGATCAATAGTGTCGCCGAGATTGGGGAAACCGGTGTCATTCGAGTTGGCCGCATTGATCGGAACAAGGCCGGGAACGTAGGAAACCCCGTAGTACCCGATGCCGAGCAGGCTAAGCCGGTGCTCGCCGAAATGAAATACACGTCCGGCATTGAACTTATATTGTTGCCGGTGTTCTAGCCGATCAAGAAATCCGTTGCCATAAGCGGCGCTCAAGGCGACAAATGACTCAGGCGCAGGGCTGAATCCAGTCGCGACGCTGATGTCTCTGTAGTCTCCCGTAACCGTAAGGAACGGATCGAGACTTGAGCGCAGACCATAGGTTGCGGCCAAATTAACCGCGTGATTGCCTTCTCGAACGTTAAAGGCGCCGCCGTCGATCTGCACGCTCTCCAGAATGTCTGGAATAAATATGTTGGGATCGGAATATCCATTGCCGTGGGCATTCGCCGATAGATTGTTCGGCACCAAATAGGTGCCCACCGCAATGTATTGGGCGATAGGCTCGCCGTGATCACCCGCTACTCCGGGGGCAAAGTATTGGGGCGCTTTTATGCCACTGGATGCGGTCTCGATGGGATACCCAGGGATCGAAACCGGCGCACCGGGACGACCGGGGTTCGCATCGAGCAGATCTTGACGAACGAAGACTTTTTCTCCGGGGTCAGGCGTGAGCACGTCAGTCTCGTTGATATCCGCAGTAACTGTGACGTTCTCAACCCGAGTTGCAAGCTGGTTCATGCTGATTGCGATCTCGGAGTTGCTCTTGGAATGTACGTCGACGTGTCGAACGACTGGCCGGAACCCTTCCGCCTCGACCTTCACGTCGAAGCTGCCGCCTGAATCCACTCTCAATTCGAACCGCCCATCGGGCCCAGAAGTGGTGTGCTCTAAAACGCGGTCGTTCCCGGGAATATCTTGACTGAGAAGCTGCACCGAAGCATTGGGTAGAGCATCCCCCTGAGGGTCGGTGACGCGACCCTTCAGGCGGATGAAGTTCCCAGTCAGCGGATTGGGCCCTGCGGGCTGGCTGTCGGCGGCGTCATCTGCCAACGCGCAACCAGCCAGCAGAAGCACAATCGCCGCGATGTGGAGCAGTCGTTGCATCTTCCGGTCCTACCGTCGCACATCTGGCGTGAGGCTGGCCAGCGCGATCCGCGCCTGCTCCGAGCCCACGCTGTTCAACTCGGCCGACTCCCGCAGGTAACGTTCTGCAGCGGCTTTGTCCCCGGATTTCAGCGCGATCTCTCCAGCGTGACGGAATATCTTCGCATCTCGAATGCCGACGGCCAGCGCAGTCTCGATCTGCTTCCGCGCCTCCGTATATTGCCCGTTTGCATACAACGCCCAAGCATAGGAGTCTAGCGTGAAGACGTCGTGGCGGCGCGCGATCTCCCGCTGCGCAACTTCGAGCGCCTTCGCCGGTTCTTTGGCATAGTCCGCATAGTAGAAGATCAACTCGTGGTTGGAATTGTCCCCACGGTTGGTTTCGAGCAACGACTTCTGTTCGAACTCCGCAAATGCGCGATTCGCATCCTCAGTCTTCCCGGCCAACTGCAAAGCCAGCGCCAGGTCGTAGAGATTTTCAGCGTGAGGGGCAGCCGCGTAGCGCTGCCTCAGTAATTCCATCGCCTCGTCATAGCGCTTCTGCTGAATTCTGACCTTCGCCAGATTGCCGAGGGCGTAGTGATATCCCGGAAACATGGCTAGTGCTTCCTGCGACAGCTTCTCAGCCTCATCGATCCTTCCGATCGCAAGGTTGAGGTGCGCCATTTGAGTCACGATCCAGGCGCCGTCTTCGGCTTCTCCCGGCGGCGTGGATTGATATGCCATGTTCATCAAATCCAGTGATCCCTCGATGTCACCGTACAATTCTCGTAAGTACGCAGCCCGGGTTAAACCAGGAATATTTCCTGGTTTCAGGTCAAGCATCCACTGCGCCGCCGTCTCCGCATCCTTGTATTTCCCCAGTTCGACATTTGCGTCGGTGAGAAATCCGTAGAGCATTACGTCGTCGGGCATTCTCAGGTTGAGTTTTTTCGCTGCCTCCAAAGCGGCGGCGAACTCGTGTTTGCCCAGCAGAAGCCAAACGTGAATTCGCTGACCATCAAAATTGTCCGGTGAAATTTCGAACGACTTCTGCAGGGTTTCCTCGGCCTCGGTGTAAAACTTCACATCGGAAGTCTCGCGCGCCCGCCGCGACAGCGCCAGAGCCAGCGCGTTATATGCCTCATAGTCTTTCAGATTTTTCTCGATTAACTTTCTCGCCTGGGCCATGCCGCGTTCGGCGGGAGAGAGCTTGATTTCAGCGGGGGCGCTCGGGTCTTGCGCAAACCCGGCAACCGTGCCCAGAACCAACAGTAGAAGAGCCGCAATCCGTTTCATGACATTCCTCTCTTTAATTTGAATTCTTTGGAAAAATTCGTGGCCGCCGAAATTTGCTGGCGGCCACGAGGCAGGGTTATTTCACCGGGCAAACGTCGTTGGGTTGTCCGGTACACCCTCGCTGTCCGGGTCCAATGTGGTGGCTGTCACGTCCGCTGTGGGCGGGTTTCACCCACGGGAACGTGGTGCCGTAGCCGGCATCGTTGATTTGCACGCCGTCGCCGATCCGGGTGCCGTATTTCGCCGGATCAACCAGAATTCCACCCACGGCGCGAGCGGCGATATCCACCACATCGTCAATGGGCCGACGCCCGTCGGGGAAGCCCGCCAGGTCTCCCACTAAGAAGCCGAGACGTTTCTGGCTACCAACGGCAGTTGGCGGAATGCCGGTGTTCAAGCGCAGCAGATCGGCGATCGGTCCCGCATCACCAGCGCCGCAACCCGGACAGATTGGAGGCTCGTACTGAACCAGCACTAGCAAGTCATTTCGCGGGGGCGGAGGAACTGGAATCCCCAACGAGGCGAAAAGTTGCGCCAGCAAAGGATTGAGCACGAAATTGCCGAACTGCTTGTCGTTCACTGGGAAGTCGGTGCTGAACTTGTCTTTGAAGCCGGTCCCAATGATTACTTCGTTAATCAGCGAGTTGCCTTCACGATTGACCTGCCGCCATTGGCTGCCGGCATCATCGATTCCAGAAGCTCGCCGCACGGTAACGCGTTGGCGCGACGTTGCTCCATAAGTCCCAATGACCGCGTCTTTGTCATTCGCGTTGTGAATCTTCCCGTCCACCGTCAGCATGGTGATGGGGACTTCGAGCACAATCGAGTTCACGTTGAAGCCCGCTACCGCGTCAGGCGCGTAGTTGTGAGTATCGTCGGCATCCTCTGCCGCCGACAGCACACCGCCCACGCCCATGCGGAAGTTCAGCGAATCGAGCGTTGCGCCCAGGTCGATGAAGAATGGATCATCAACCGTTCCCGCGAACACGCGCACGTCGTTGCCCAGATCAAAGACTCCTTGTCTGAACAGTTCGTCATACGTCGGCATAGTTTGCGGGCCGACGTTGGAAGGAACCGCATAAAGCGTCTTGCCTTCACTCAGGTCAGTCTTCACGCCGTTCTTGATCATCACTACCGAATAAGTCTGCCGAAGACTCAATCCTTCGGAGCCCTTACCCGTCAGTGCGGTTATCGGAGGAATGCCGGCGATGCCGCCAACGTAGCCGGTGAAAACATTCGGCATGCGAATTTCCGTCTTGAAACGGAATTGGAAAGTGATGTCTGGAATTCCGTCTCGATTATTGTCGACGTGCATTTCGTAGAGAACATTGGGATCGAATGGAAAGTAGTTGGGTCCGTTCGACGGCTCCAGGAACCCGTCGACGTTGAGAATCATGGTTACGCGATCGGGATGGTCGTAGCTGACAAACGCGTACCAGTCAGTCACGTCCGCAGTGTGATCTAGGGCGGAGATGGGGGCTTCGCGATGGCTCGACGCGAACAGGCTGGCCGGAACCAGCATGAACAGCGCCATGGCGAAGGCTGCCATCGTTGTTAGTCGCTTCATAATATTTTCCTCGGGGATTGAAATTCGCGGACATCACCGAATCGTGGGCTAGACCGCAGGGGCGCGGCGCCACGCCCCACGGGTTTACGACCGGCTCTGTCTACTGCATCAAGTACGCGCAGAGTTGAAGATTGGATTTCTCTGGCGGAATGTTCTTATGCCACTGCCGCATTAACCATTTTTCAAACGAACGGAACTAAAGCAGAATTGTTGTATGGAATGGCAGCCGGCGACCGTTGATACGGTCAAAAAGATTATCCAAGACGATTTGGCAGCGCTTGAAGACAAACAGACCGCGATATTCGATAAGTACGCGGTAGAGCCATATCAGGCGCCGATTCTACGATGCGGCAAAACAGAAAGCGTGGTTGTCGTTGCACGAAGAGGAGACGAGGTCATGGCCGAGCACGCTGAGAGAGGGTCGGTCCGGCAAGCCCAATCGAATATTTGCGGAGACGTCCCGCCCGGTCTCTTGGACGATCCTTATCCCACTTCGCCTAATTCCGCGCCGCAGGCGGACTAACAATGTCCGACGGACTGTATTGGGTGCTTTGGTTGCAGCAGGGACACACCGCCTTGTAATTCTTCGCGGCCATCTCTTCCAAGAATGTCGAAAAGGTTTGGCCGCAATGCTTGCACAGCACATCAATTGCCGCGTCACTCATAGATTTTTTACCCGTCCTCCCGGGGCGGTCCCCATATTTGATTTCACAGCCACTTTAGCAAATCCCAATATCTCCACTACACTAATTGTTTCCAGGTGAGGACCAGTCGAATGCACAGGTTTGCCATGAAGTTGGATTACTTTCTTGCCGCTTTAGTTTCTGTAATTGTTTTGACAGCAGCCTCTGCGCAGCCCGTTCCTTCAGAACTTTACAGCGGTCTCCAATGGCGTCTGATCGGGCCATTTCGCGGAGGCCGAGTCGCTTCTGTGGCCGGAGTTCCCGGAAGTGGTACCACCTTTTATTTCGGCTCTGTGGGCGGCGGAGTTTGGCAAACCACTGACGCCGGGGTCGTGTGGAAACCAATTTTCGACGGACAACCGATCGCCTCGATCGGCGCGCTGGCAATCGCTCCATCCGACGCCAAAGTAATTTACGCAGGTACGGGAGAATCGGACATTCGCTCCAGCCTGTCCTCTGGGGATGGGGTTTATAAATCGACGGACGGAGGACAGACCTGGGCCAACATCGGATTGCGCGACTCCCGCCAGATCAGCCGCATCGTTGTTGACCCGCAAAATTCCAACATCGTATACGTCGGCGTTCTCGGGCACGCATTCGGACCGAACAACGAGCGTGGTGTCTACAAATCGACCGATGCCGGCGGCACTTGGACGAAGGTTCTGGATCAAGGCCCTGACATCGGAGTCTCAGATCTCGCCATGGCAACGGAGGATTCTAAGCTTCTATTTGCCATCACGTGGCACAGCCGCCGCCCACCGTGGAGTACCTACGCCCCCCTCGACGGGCCAGGCAGCGGTCTGTTCCGCTCGCAAGATCGCGGTCAAACCTGGTCGCACCTCACGGGGAACGGATTGCCCGAAGGGGATTGGGGCCGTACAGCCGTAGCCGTCTCACCCAATGGCAAACGAGTGTACGTCCTCATCAGCGCCTCCAAAAAGCCTGGACTCTATCGCTCCGACGATGGTGGTAACACCTGGACACTGCAGAACGACGACCGCCGACTCACCAGTCGCGCCTGGTACTTTGGAAATATCGCGGTCGACCCGAGTAATCCCGACGTCGTTTACTTGCCCAACGTCGCACTCTACCGCTCCGAAGACGGCGGCAAAACGATTTCGATTGTGCGCGGCGCGCCCGGCGGAGACGATTATCACCAAATCTGGATCGATCCCAAAAATTCCTCTCGAATGATTCTCGGCACCGATCAGGGCGCGACCATCAGCGTCGACTACGGTCAGACCTGGAGTTCCTGGTTCAACCAGCCAACTGCCCAGTTCTACCACGTGATTACAGATGACCAGTTTCCCTACGTTGTGTACGGCACTCAGCAGGACAGCGGAAGCGCGGCAGTTCGCAGTCGGAGCGACGCTGGACTGATTACGCCTCGCGACTGGTTCCCCGCCAGCGGCAGCGAGAGCGGATACATCGCGCCCGACCCGAATGATCCGAACATTCTGTATGTCACTGGCACTTACGGAGGCGTTACCCGCTTCAATCTTAGAACGGCGTTCAGCCAGGAAATTGCTCCCTGGCCGCTCCAGGAATTTGGTGCCGAGATCAACGTTCGCAAGTATCGCGATCCCTGGACGCCCGTGTTGCTGATTTCTCCTTTCGACAAGAAAACACTTTATCTGGGAACGCAGTTCGTGATGAAAACCCTCGATGGCGGGCTGCATTGGGAAATCATCAGCCCGGATCTGACGGGATCGACACGGCGCCCGGGCGACAAGAAACCGGAAGGTCCGCCCACCGTCGAGAACGCAAAGCAGCGAGGATACGGCGTCGTCTTCACCATCGCGCCTTCCGGCTTGGATGGAAGTCTGATCTGGGCAGGCAGCGACACAGGTCTCATCCACCTCACGCGGGATGGCGGAAAAACCTGGAAAGATGTCACGCCCAACGGCCTCGGTGACTGGAGCCAGGTATCGTTGATCGAAGCTTCGCACTTCGACCCTGCGATAGCCTATGCCGCCGTGGATCGGCATCAACTCGATGACCAGAGACCGTATCTCTACCGCACCCGCGACTACGGTGCGACTTGGCAACTGATCACCGATGGCATTGGTGCGTCGTCATTCTTGCGGGCGGTCCGCGAGGATCCGCAGACCCGCGGCTTGCTCTTTGCAGGAACTGAACTCGGGGCTTACGTTTCTTTCGACGACGGCGACCACTGGCAATCCTTGCAGTTGAATCTTCCCACGGTTGCCATCCATGACTTGGCGGTGCACGGAGACGACCTCGTGATCGCAACCCACGGGCGCGCGTTCTGGATTCTCGATAACATCACGCCTTTGCGGCAGGTACACGATGTCACGAAAGCGGCTGGCTCATGGTTTTATCGGCCGCCGACAGCCGTCCGAATCGACAACGATTCCTTCCTCAGCTCTCCGTTGCCGCCGGAAGAACCTACCGCGAACAATCCGCCCAATGGTGCAATCCTCGACTACTACCTCAAAACCGCCGCCGGCCACGTCAACCTCAAGATTGTTGACGAGAAGCAAAACCTGGTTGCCAGCTTTTCCTCAGATGACGCGAAAGGACAAAAGCATTCTCCCCGCCCCATCGCCGAACGATGGTTCCCGAAACCAGAAATTCTCGGGACCAGCACTGGCATGCATCGCTTCGTTTGGAATCTGGCCTGGGGCAATCCGAATGGGAAAGCTGCGGATCAATCTATCGACGACGAGTATCGTCCTCCCCGAGGTCCACGCGCTGTCCCGGGCACTTACGAAGTGCGGCTCACCGTCGACGGAAAAAACTTTTCTCAGCCGCTAAAGATCATCATGGATCCGCGATCCCCCACAACCCCGCACGACCTTGAGCAACAGCTCGAACTAGGACGGCAGATTTTCGCCGAAGCCATCAGCAGCCGCCAAACTTTGGCTGAGATCCGGTCCGTACAAAAACAATTGGCGGACCTGGAGCAGAAGCTCGGCGGAGGTCACGCGGATCTGAAAACTGCGTTGTCCCAACTCCAAACTGAAATTCACCGGATCATGGCTGGTGAAGATTCCGCGAGCAACACCATGGGTCTGCAAAACGCCAGCACCGGGCTAGCCTCTTCATTGGGAGTCGTCGAGAGTGGCGATCGCGCCGTACCGTCCCAGGCCATTGCTCTGTACCACGAGTCGAGTCAGGCACTGAAGCTGCGCATTGCGGATTGGAATCACGTCAAAACAAACTGGCTGCCGCAACTCAACCAGCATCTGCGTCAGAACAACGTCGCACCGATTGCGATCAGCGAACTTGCGGAAGAAGTGGATTCGGGTTGAAGTTTCTATGGAGGCCGGGCGTCCCCGCCCGGCTAGACCGGCGAGACGCCCATCCTCCAACTCGCTTGTCAACTTCGCCGCCCACGCGTTAAACTCGCGGCTCTCAGGAGGAACATGTGAAGGCTTTCGTGTTTGGTGCCCGATCTGTAGTGCTTGGTCTGTTGCTTCCGCTGCTCGCCATGCCAGCGCTGGCGCAGTATACCGATCCAGCCGTGATCGACGATCTTGGCGGGCCGCAGGAATTCGCGCGCCGTCGCCAGGAACTCGCCAAACAGCTTAAGACCGGCCACCTGATCCTCTTTGCTCGCACCGTTCTTCCCGAAGCCAATCACTACCGCGAGGACAACGATTTTTTCTATTTCACTGGACTCGCCGATCCCGGTGCGATCCTTGTAATGGACGCGACCAATGGCAATACCACGATCTTTGAACCCCAGCAAGGCCCGCGCGGCAAGCAGGTCTATGGCGCTAACTTGCTCTCAATGACTCCCGAGGCCCAGGAAAAACTTGGTTTCAAGACAGCTTTACCACTTAGCAGTTTGGACGGCATGCTGTCATCTCTTTTGGGCAAGGAAACTGACCTTTGGCTGCGCCTGACTTTCCCCGACAAGGCTGACGGCGCCCGCCAGGAGATCGGCCGTGACTATGCCGCTGACTATAACAACCCGTACGGCGATCCTCTCCCCGGCGACCGGGCGGCTTTGAAGAAGTTAGCCGAGCGCTATCCAGTCGCTCATCAACGCGACGCCACGGCGTTCATCGACGATATGCGCAACATCAAAACTCCGCAGGAAATCGAACTACTTCGGCGGAATGGAAAACTCAGTGCCGAGGGAATCAAGCAGGCAATCGCGCACGCTCACCCTCCGATGTTCGAGTACCAGATCGAAGCCCAGGCCGCTTTTGTCTTTCGCAACGGCGGCGCTCAAGGCTGGGCGTATCCCGCCATCGTCAGTTCAGCGGAGAACATCAACACCTGGCACTACTTCAACGACCGCCGCCAAATCCAAGCCAATGAACTGGTTGTCTTCGACTTCGCCGCGGACCTCGATCACATGACGATGGACATCACCCGCACCTTCAACATCAGCGGGAAGTTCACCCCCGAGCAGGCCAAGTGGTACGCCGTCGATCTCGAATCGCAGAAGGCGTCCATCGCCATGCTCAAACCCGGAAACACCTACGAGCAGGTCGCCGACGCCGGCAAAGCCGTCTTTGAAAAGAACGGCATCGCTAAACAATGGTACGGCTTCCCCGGACATTTCGTCGGTCTCGCCACTCACGATGTAAAGCATCCAACCGGCCCAGTGAAAGCTGGACAGGTGGTCACGATCGAGCCCATCGTCGAATTTCCCGACCAGCAGATGCACTTCCGCGTTGAAGACACAATTCTGATCACCGACAACGGCCCGGAAATACTATCGTCGAGCGTACCCAAGGAAATGTCGGACGTGGAGAAGTTGGTGGGCAGCGCAAAATGAATTAAACGGGCACGGGACGAGGCATGTAAATTCGCCCTCCCTCCTTGGTGTACCTTTGTGTCCTTTGTGGTTCTAGCATTTGAACTTCATCAACCACAAAGAACACAAAGGTACACAAAGGAAGGAACGAAGTCAGGTTGGACACCTGGCCCTTCGGCGAGGTCTAACCGAACAAATCCCCCTGCCACAATTTCTGCCCAGCCAGTGAATGGTAGAAGCCCCAGACCGCCAGGGCAACAATGCTCAACAGCGGAAGCATAACGCTGCTCAAATACCATGCCGAAAAGTCCAGAGTCAGCGGCACATTCAACAACATCTCGGTAGCGAAGATTCCGACAGCGAGTGCCACGAATCCGAAGCGAAAGACCATAATCGACGCGCCTCCGAAAAGTAGCGCATACACCGATCCCTCAATCAACGGATAATCGCTTCCCAAGGTTTTCAACGTCACCCAGATTGCCACGAACACAACTGCGGCCAGCCATTCCTTCCGCAAAAACACCCGCAACACGAACAGCAGAAAAAAGAAAATCAGGGTGCTTTCGATCGAATCCGGAATTTGAAATAACCATGCCCCCAGCGCGTGCCGGCCGCCCAGAAGATAGTCCGTCGAAAACAACATCGGAGGCTCACCTTTACCCATTGTCAGCAGCTGACTGATTTCAAAAATCAGGATCCAAACCACGCCGAGGATCACGCCAAACAAAACATCGCGACCGACCAGCGGATCGCGCAGCTGACCCATCGCCAGCCGACTCCAGGAGATCAGCGCTTGTGGCCAATGCCGGCGCACATAGGGTTCCACCGAAAGGTACAATATCCAGATCAGGCCAGAGAAAAACAGCGCCATGCTGATCGCCAAAGCGAAAGGCAAGAGCATTTCCAGCGTCGGAACGATGTGCCCTCGGCATAGCCACAACGCGATCATGGTCGCAAACAGCACACCAGAGAGGCGCAACGCGCCCCGGCGGTCCACTCTTCCCCGTACGTAATTCCGGCGCGCCAGCAACGCTGCTCCTGCCACAACCACAACCACCATTGCGAGAAGAATCAAATTGCCCGCTCTTCGTCCTGCCGTCGTTGGCGGATCCGGCCGCATGCGCAGCGGCCTGCTCCAGGGTCCAATCAATGAAAAAAACACCGGCTTGCCCTGAAATGCAGCTGCCTCGATGCGCAATGGGCGGCTACCGCCAGGCCAGACGCCCGTCCACGCTACCCTCGTGTCGGACGCGGCCAGTGAAGTCCATATCGGCTCCGTGGGTTTGAATTGCGCCGCATCCAGCCCAGCCGCACGAAATAAGATATTCCAATCGAACGGCGGCGCATGCGCCCCGCTCTCTTCACTTTGACTTTGCACTTGCGGCGGGATCGCCTGGAAAAATGTCAGCCGTCCTCGCGGATCGATTGTCACATTGACCATCCCCGAAAGGGTCGTCGGCGGATCGTCATTGGTTACAACTCCCGGAGTGAGCACGGTATCGTGGAAATCGCTCCCCACCATATATTGCGCACTCTGCCGATACCAGTACTGCAGCGGCACCGGCCGCCCGGGGAGTATTTCGTCCCAGCGCGGGTGTGGCTTGTCGTTCTTCTTTACGTAATCCAGAAAATCCTTGTCGTAAGAGTAGTCCGCAGCGCTATCCACCGGCTTGTCGGCATACCCAAGTTGGTTCACGATTTCTTTCGCCTTCTGGGTCAGGACTTCCGGCGATTGCTCCAAACCGAGTTTCTCCATCCCGCTGGCTTTGATCGACAAATAAGTAACCAAACCCAAGCCTACGAGCGCTACCGCTAGACAAAGCAACGCCGTTCGCGGCGCCAACCCCGTCGTTTCTCCCGCCGCCGCAACCATCTGCGGTGATGGCGTTTCACCCGCCGCCAAAGCCGCGGCCAGCGGATCGCCGCCCGGCAACGCGGCAGCAACACTCAACGCCGAGCTCATCCGGCTCGCCGGATCAGGTTCGAGACAACGCAAGATCACCCTCTCCACCGCGGGATCAAGATCCTTCACCAGCGAAGATGGCTTGCTGGGCGCCGATTCGCTGCGCACCCGCACCAGTTCCGGCAAAGACTCCACGCTGAACGCCCGCTTGCCGGTGAAGATTTCGTACAGCACCAGCCCCAGCGAATAAATATCGGTCCTTACGTTGACCTCTTTGCCTTCCAGTTGCTCCGGAGCCATGTAAGCAGGCGTTCCGCTGCGCACATCGCTGCCCGGAATCTGATCGACCAGGCCAGCCAGGCCGAAATCCGTCACCACCACCTGCCCCCGCCCATCGAGCATGATGTTGGCCGGCTTCAAATCGCGATGCAGGACTCCCTTGGCATGGGCCGCCGCTAAGCCCGCGCAAAGCTGGCGCGCAATTTCCAAAGCCTTGTCCGCGGGCAAGCGCCCGATGCGCCGCAAGAGCGACGCCAAATCCTCGCCGTCGACGTACTCCATGGTGAAAAACGTGTGTCCATCGACTTCGCCCACGTCGTAAACCCGGCAAACATTCGGATGCGAAACTCGCCGCGAAAGCCGGACCTCATTGCGAAATCGCTCGACCAGTGCCTCGTCTCGGCTCGCCTCTTCGGGCAGAAATTTCAGCGCAACCGGTTGGCCCAACGTAAGATCATCGGCGCGGTACACCTCGCCCATACCGCCTCGACCCAGCAGCGCGATGATGCGATAGCGGCCGGCCAGCAATCGTCCAGGTAGAAATCGGCCTTCCGTCAGCAAACTGCCCGAGGAACTTGGAGTCTTCGCACTCGATCCGGAATACGCTCTCGCCGATGGCCTCGGCTTCGAGTCCACATACTCCATGGTCGCGAGATCGTCCGACGCGTTCCCCGACGCCACAACCGCGCCGCACGACGAGCAGAATCGCCCCGCGTCTGGCAGTTGCGAACCGCATGAAACACAAGTAGACATCAATCTCTCCGCCTAACAATTTACCGTTTAGTTCACTCCCGCGCCACCGCGCCGGGGGAATGCAAAGAGTAAAGGAACTTTACAACCCTTGACATACCAAAGCGGCAAAAGGGATAGAATGTGGTACATCCAAGTGTAAGGTGGACACTCCAGTCCGCCGCCTTAATCTTGAAGTCGGGGTTGATTCTGTGGTTAAGAATCGATTCCGCTGTAACTGATTTCGATTTCTTGCGTTGGTGAGAATTAAGGATCAAAGTGGACGAAAGTGTCCGCTCCACACGAGAAGCAACCCGGGGGCTGCGATGCAAATCATAGCTGGCAACCGCAACTTATCACCATTTTTCGGGTTTAAGGCAACGAACTTGTCCTAGCGCACTACAGAAAGCAGAGTGAGTCCAATGAAACCAAATTCTCGGATCTCGGTGTCACGAACGTCGGTGTCGCGAAAATCATTGTCGCGAACCTCATGGATCGGAATTGCCGCCCTGCTGCTGGCGCTTCCCATCCCCGCATTGGCCGCGTTGGGCGGGGACGTCGCATCGGTCCACGAAGACCAGGCGCAGATGAAGGGCAGCCTGAAAACCACGGAAGCCGTCGTGTTCACCCTCCACGAGATCAAAGCTCCGGCAGGAATGGTGGTGCGCGAATATGTTTCGCCTGCCGGCCAGGTGTTTGGCGTGTCCTGGCACGGTTCAGGGATGCCCAATCTGCAACAGCTTCTCGGCAGCTACTTTCAGACATTCTCGGAGGCTGTCAAAGCCCAGAAAGCCGCTCACCCAGGTCACGGCCCGCTCTATATCCAGGAACCTGGTTTGGTAGTCGAGTCCACCGGCCACATGCGGTCATTTTCAGGCAGAGCCTACGATCCCGGAAAGCTGCCCCAAGGAGTTAGCGCCAATGACATACGGTAGAGGAGGAAGTGTGCGCGCATTTTCAGCAATAGTGTTGGTCGCGGGGTTGGTCTTTCTGTCCGCGTGCAGCGGCAACAACGGTACGCCCGTCGGAGTTCAGATTACGATCACGTTAGCCGCGTCCGCTATGTCGGTGGCTCCTGGCAAATCCATCACCATTACCGCCACGGTCGCCAACGATTCCAGTAATAAAGGCGTGACCTGGAGCATCACGAACGGCCCTGGCACCTTGAGCGGCCAGACCTCGACCACAGTGGTTTATGCCGCGCCGGCAAGCGTGCCAACTCCTACATCGGCGACGATTACCGCAACTTCCGCGGCCAGTTCCGCGGTTACCGCAAGCATCCAGATTTCGCTGCAAACTTCCGCCATCGGCATCTCCCTATCGCCAGTCGCCCCACAGACGATCAACCAGGGACAGCAACTCTCCGTCAATGCGACCCTGACCAACGACACCAGTAACAAAGGCGTGACTTGGACCCTTTCGCCTGCCTCAGGTGCCGGGACGCTGTCCAACCCAACTTCGACCGCCGTGACCTACGTCGCGCCCGGCAGCGTGGCCGGCAATACGCCCGTGACGCTGACGGCGACATCCGTGGCCGACTCCAAAGCCACCGCGGCGCTTGAGATCACCGTCTTTTCTTCCGGCGCTGGTGGTAACGTTGCGGCGCTCAACGTCAACAGCGGCCCAGCACAGAACTCCGATAACCTCGCTTTTGTCAGCGTCACCATCTGCGTTCCCGGCACCACAACCTGTCAAACTGTCGATGACATCCAGGTTGATACTGGATCTGCCGGTTTGAGGATTTTGCAGTCGGCGATGCCGTCACTCTCTCTTCCAACGCTTCTCGATCCTAGCGGCAACGGCAACTCGATATTCAACTGCGTCCAGTTCGCGGACACTTCGTATCTCTGGGGACCTGTTCAAGCGGCAGATATCAAGATAGGCAACGAGGTCGCCAGCGGGTTTAATGGACAGACGGGAGCGCTTATTCAAACCATAAGCACTTCAAATGCAGGTATACCGACGGCGTGCTCGAACGGCGGCACGATCGACGAGAACGCGCCCACGACTCTGGGAGCGAATGGCATCATCGGAGTAGGCCTCGAACCGACCGACTGCTACGTCCAGAGCACCCCCCCAGGATTTCCCCCGGTCAATCTGTGCGACGGGAGCGTGCAGGCTCCGGCCCCGGCCTACTTCTCTTGTGCCAGTTCGGGATGTTCGTCAGGCGCTACCCAGACGACCCAACCCCCGCAGGGCCAGGTGTCAAACCCGGTCGTCTGGTTTGCAGTAGACAACAACGGCGTCGTTATTCAGCTTCCCGCGGTCCAGAGCACCGCCGCCACGTTGAGCGGCGCCTTAATCTTCGGCCTTAACACCAACACGACAAACAATACCATTCCGGGCGCCGCGACTTTATTCGGGCTGACGAATGATAGTTTCACCACCCAGTACGACGGCCAAACCCTTATCGCCAGCGTTATTGACAGCGGATCGAGCGCACTGTTCTTTCCATCCTCTTCCTTAGCACCATGCCCGGCCAATGGTAACTTCAGCGGCTTCTATTGCCCAGGGGGGCCGACGCCTCAGACCGCGACCAATGGAGGAGTGAGTATCGTGAATTTCACCGTCGACGACGCCGGGAATCTTTTTACCAATAACCCCACTGACACGGTATTCGCGACACTCGGCGGACAAAACGGCACTGCGGGCACCTGCACCAGCCAAGGCACTGGCTCGTGTCAATTTGACTGGGGTCTGCCCTTCTTCTACGGTCGGCCCATCTTCACCGCGATCGACGGCGCAACCGTCACCGGCATCGGAACCGGCCCGTTCTGGGCGTACTAGCTATTTTCTGAGTAATGTCATCCCAGAGGCCCGCTTCCGGCGGGCCTCTGGATCTCTCAAAGAACAAACTGAGAACCGAGAACTGAAAACTGACAACTGATTTTTTGTAATCCCGTTTGCCGTATGATGTCCGGTTTTTCCCGCCGTCACCGGCGCACCCCCGGTTTGGTGCAGTTCGATTGTCATTCCGAGCAAGCGTTCAATGCACTCGCGAAGAAATCTCAGACGATATGCCTGCGCAAGTCAAGTCCCGGGTAACTACATTGCATGCTGCTCTATTAATTTGCAAAAGTTGGCGGCGGAGCGCCTCAGACTAGCCACTACGTACACCCTGTCCTGGCCAATTCCTATCCCTTGATCATCCAGCTTGTCCAGAACGAGTTGCGGGCACAAGTGATACTGATGCACCAGAAAATCATCTGCGTTCTGACACAATACACCGAACAATTCTAGGCACTCGTTTGGAAAGTGTTTCGTGTTTTGAGTAACAATTGTATCGGCATGTGCCCTGACCGCAGCGGCCAGCACGTGCCTGTCGTTCGGATCAGGAATACATTCGACTGCCTTAAGCAAATCAGGCGGAACCTTAACCATCGCTTCGGGGAAGGAATCCACTATTTGCTGACGCCTGTACGTTGTGTCGGCGGCGCTTCGACGAAGCTTTGTCCTTAACGCTTTGATCATCTCCGCCAAAATCTGTTCGCTCCACAAAGGTCGATACATAGCCGGCTCTTCTGCGAGTCGCAGCAAAGTGTCGCATAGCGATGCTGGAACAAGAACGCACGCATCCAACACCGCCGAGTATTCATTTTCCTGTGTGAAAACCATCTGGGATTTTGTCGTAATCCTCTTTGTCGAACTCATGCTTGGCTAATGCGTCCAAACTGTTTCTTCGCCTGGTGTCGCGTTTGGATTTATAGGCGATCACGTCACGAACGTACATGCGGCGATGGGTGCCCACAAGGTGAAAGGGGATTTCTCCTTTCTCCAGCAGTTGAATGAGATACTGCCTTGACATCCCAAGAATTTTGCTGGCTTCAACAGTTGTGAGTTCATGCTTATTCTGCAAGATGGTAACGGAATGACCAGCTCGAAGATCAGCAAGCAAACGTAGTAAGAACGAATAGAGGTTGTTGGGCAAAATCTCGGTTTTGCCATCGGGTCCGATTAGCTTCGCCTCCGCCTCGCGAAGCTTTGCGTAAATGTCGATGATTTCCCTTTGTTCTTTTGCGGAAATATCAACTGGTGCTTCGCTATTGATGACCATTCGCGTGTTTCCTCCTCCAGGTACGGTAGGGCTACCTAGGCACAGACTAGAACATAATCGCTATAAAAGCAAGTTATTAGTTGCCATATTGCTAGCCATGAACGTCCATAAACATTGCATACACGTCGTTTGGGAGGCTTTGCTGAGCTCCGCCTATGAAGCCCATGTGGGGTAGACACGCAGAAATTTGATGTGGTTCTCAGTCGGAGCTGAAATCATCGATTGACTGCATCGTCGCAATCAGATAATCTTTGTGCGGTAGACATTATCTGCTGGATAACATCCGGTCTTTGACAATGTTACTCAGGCTTTGGCGCAAGAACCTCGGGCCTCTGAGAGGCTCCAGTCCCAGAACGGACCCCGAGGTCCCGCCGTAACTCCCATGTTCTCTAGATTTTGCCTGTAACTCCTGTAAACTCAAAGATCTAGCATATGGTCGCAAAATAAATCCTTTGTTTTCTGGATTTTGCGGAGAACAGGGGGGAGGGGGTGCCCGGTACTAAACAGTAAACTTAGTCCCGATCCGGGAAGGCTAGCGCGCGGCCGTCAAGACCTGATAAACCACGACTGCCATCATGAAAACAAGGTAGATTCGAAGCCCCCAGAGTACGGCGAGTTCGGGACCTTTGAGCTGCCGCCTCGGGATCAGATGCTTCTTCGCCCGCACCAGTTGATCGTGTTCGAGCGACGATAACACCCAACTCTGGTCGGCATTGGAACCCAAGACCGATGCTTCCTCTTTCTTGACCATATTCAAGCCACCTACTTCCCGCCCAAAGCCGCGAAGATGTTGGGCGCAATCACACTGACGCCGAAGAGCACCCCCGCAGCAGTCAACAGAAACACCACGCCCCCAGCCAACACGTTGGCCCAAAGCGGACTAACCAGGGCGCCCATGATCTCTTTGTCGTTCACCAGCATGAACAGAAACACCAGCGCCGGAGGCATCGCCAGCACCGCAACCACATTGACCAACAGAACCACATACACCAGCGGCAGTCCCGGGATCAGAACGATGAGAGCCGCAGCTACCGCGCACAGAGTGAGGACGGAGTAAAAGGATTTGCCCTGGCCGATGGGAAGATTCAGGCTGTGCGGTTTGTGAGTGACCTCTCCGAACGCATACGCCGAAGAAGTTGAAATCGTGATCGAAGCTACGATTCCGGCCTCGACCATGCCAAGGGCAAACAGCGAAGCTCCAAATCGTCCGATGATTGGCTGGAGAGCTTGGGCAAACTCGGCCGCCTGAAAATTGTCGGCCGTCATCTGATGAGCGAATAACGGTGCCGTGGCGAGAATCGTAGCCACCGCAGCAGCCGTCGCTAACGCTGCTCCAAGCACAGTATCGATGCGGCCAAAGCGAATGTCTTTTGTGGTTAGTCCCTTGTCGACGGTTGCGCTCTGTTGAAAGAAAAGCATCCAGGGAGTGACCGTCGCTCCGATGTCGGCCAGGACAATAAGCAGAGTGTCCTTGTTGAAGCCGGGAAGCGGTTGCCAGGTAATGAAAGAATGGCCCACCGCATGCCAACTCGGGTGGGTCATAAGCGCGACTGGAATAAACACGAGGTTGAACGCGGCCGCGGCCAGCGTGATCCGTTCCCAGGTCCAATAACGGTGGCTCATCAGCGCCGAATAAAGGATGACCAGCGCAATCAAAACCGCCATCCAAGGAGGCACTCCGAAGAAACCGAGCCCCGCGCGAATGGCGATGAACTCGGTGATGAGCGTGAGGAAGTTTCCGATGGCCAGGTCGATCATCGAGAACCATCCCCAGAACGGCCCGAAGCGGTCGAAGATCAGTTCAGCGTGGCCGCGATGGGTCGCCGCGCCCAGGCGCACGGTCATCTCCTGGACAACGATGGCCATGCAAAATGTAAGCGCAACGAAAGGAATGAAGAATCCAATACCAAATTTCGCGCCCGTAGCCGCGTAGGAGAGCATGCTGGGCCCGTCGTTCTCACCCAGCATGACCAGCACTCCGGGTCCGACCAGCAACCACAACAGCCGCGCATTGGAAAAAAAGCCGCGCTGGGCGCGAGCGGCCGAGACCCGGACGCGATCCTGCGCCCGATCCACGTCCTCGTGGGTGATGACAACAACTTCGTCTTCGCCTGCAATGCGATTCGTCTGTGGAGGTTGTGAACCTACGCTCATGGCCAAAAAGTTAGCGTAAGTATACATCAGAAGGTAAACTACGGTTAATAGAGAAGAACAATCATGCGCCGCTCAACAGGAAGAATGCAAAGACCCACGCCGCGACTTGCCCGGCTCGGCAGCTACCCAGACTTTCTCCGCGGCTGAGCGCCCGAGAGCAACTGTTCCGGCATCGGTGGCGAGGGTCAAGGTTTGATCGTAGTTCCGTCCCGCGACGTGCACTCGCGCGCCGGGGCGAACCCCTCGCCCTTCCAGGAACTCGAGCAAATGGCGGTCGCGTTCGTAGATACCACTCACGACATAGTTTTTCCCCGCGTCAGCCTGGGCAAGCAGCACCAGGCCGCGTCGACGGCGGCTGCTGGGGCTCTCGAGCTCGCTCAGATTGCCATGAGGGCAGGCGCCGCCGCGGCCCAGTTTGGCCAGCAGCCTGGCTTCAAAGTCGGGGGAAACGGCATGTTCCAGACGCTCCGCCTCGTCGTGCACGCGATACCACTCCATGCCAAACATTTCAGCGAGCATGCGTTCGATGAGGTGATGGCGAAGGGTGAGCTTGCGTGCGATCTTGCGTCCGGCAGCGGTCAGCCCGACGTGGCCGTCGCCCTGCACACGTACCAAGCCATCTTTTTTCAGACGGCGCAGAGCCATGGTGACGGCGGGAGGCGACACGGATAGCCAGTGGGCAAGCGTAGCCGAAATCACAGTCTCACCTTCGCTCTCGGCCGCGAGAATTGCTTTGAGGTAGTCCTCCTTGGAAACGGTAATCATTGAAGAAGATTATACGGCTTAAGCATGGTTAACTGGCGAGATCAGGCAATGATCGGCAATTTCCCCGTTTGACATCATCTGCGCGGCCCCCTAACCTTGTTTATCCTGAGCTATGAAGATCCTCGTGATCGGAAGTGGCGGACGCGAACATGCGCTGGTTTGGAAACTGCGCCAGTCTCCTCGCGTCTCGAAGGTCTATTGCGCGCCGGGGAATGCTGGCGCTGCGGCCGAGGCGGAATGTCTGGCCGCCGACGTAAAGAATGTCGAGTCGCTGTTGGCGTTGGCGGAGCAGATCAAGCCCGACTTGACGATCGTCGGCCCGGAGTTGCCGCTGCAGTTGGGCGTGGTCGACGAGTTTACCCGGCACGGCTATCGCATCTTCGGCCCCACGCGGGCAGCGGCGCGGCTCGAATCGAGCAAGAGTTTCGCTAAGGAATTCATGCAGCGCCATCACATCCCGACAGCGCATTATGCCATTTGCAATTCGCTGAAGGAGGTTGGCGACGCGCTGCCCCATTTCCATATGCCGGTAGTGGTGAAGGCCGACGGATTGGCCGCGGGCAAGGGCGTGGTGATCTGCAAGAACAAAGAGGAGGCTTCCACGGTTGCGGCAGAGATGCTCAGCGGAAAAATGCTGGGTGAGGCTGGCTCGCGCGTGGTCCTTGAGGAATGCCTGAAGGGCGAGGAGCTTTCTTTTCTGGTACTGAGCGATGGCGAGCGCGTGGTTGCACTGGCGGCCGCGCAGGATCACAAGCGAATCGGTGAAGGCGACACGGGCGCGAACACCGGCGGCATGGGTGCCTACTCCACCGAAGCGATTCTGGACGCGCAAATGCAGAACTGGCTACTGCAGCACATTGCACGCCCCGTAGTCGCGGGGATGAAGGCGGAGGGTGGGGAGTATAAAGGTGTATTGTATTGCGGCCTGATGATGACGGCTCGCGGTCCGATGGTGCTCGAGTTCAACTGCCGCTTTGGCGATCCGGAGACTCAGCCCATTCTGATGCGTTTGGAAAGCGATCTGGTGGAGGCGCTGGAGGCTTCGATTGAAGGACGGGTTAGCGAGGGCGACTGCCGCTGGTCCGGGGATGCTTCGGTTTGTGTGGTGATGGCTTCGGGAGGATATCCGGGAACTTTCGAGGTGGGCAAGAAAATCAGCGGTCTCGAAGATGCGGAGACAGTTGCGGGGGTTAAGATTTTTCATGCGGGCACCACCAAGCACGATGATGCGTACTTTACCTCGGGTGGGCGCGTGCTCGGGGTTACTGCCCGAGCGGCAAGTCTTGAGATCGCCGTGCAGCGCGCTTATGAGGCTGTGGAGAAAATCAGCTTCGGGGGCGCTTACTATCGCAAGGATATTGCCGCGCGGGCGCTGAAGAAATGATTGGTCATTCTGAGCAAAGAGACGAATCCCTGCATTTTGGCGGGAGTACACAGATCCTTCGCGTTGCTCAGGATGGCAGCTCTAAGACTAAAAGGAAATTATGAGCAAACCACTGGTTTCGATTGTTATGGGGAGCGATTCCGATCTCGACATCATGCGCGAGGCGGCCAAGGCGCTCGAGGATTTCGGGATTGGTTACGAGATCGATGTGACCTCGGCGCACCGGTCTCCGGAGCGCACGGCGGATTACGCGCGCAGGGCTGCGGGCCGCGGGATCCGCGTGATCATTGCGGGGGCCGGCGGCGCGGCGCATCTGGCCGGAGTAATTGCCGCGCATACCACTCTGCCAGTGATTGGCGTGCCCATTCCTTCCACTTCGCTGAATGGAATGGATTCGTTGCTGGCGACGGTGCAGATGCCCGCGGGCATTCCAGTGGCGACTGTAGCCATCGGAAAGCCGGGAGCGACCAACGCGGGGATTTTGGCCGCGCAAATCTTGGGGCTGGCGAGTGAATCCCTGGCCAGGAAACTGGAAGCCCTAAAGGAAACGCTGGCCAACAGTGTGGAAGAGAAATCGCGGAAGCTGAAGATAACGCTGGGAACTTCATGAAACTGCTGCCTCCCACGCGGAAACCTGTCGAGCGTCCCTCGGTTTCCCCCGTGTGAGATAGCGCACCGTCTACAGTTTCAGCCCTTTCAAATACTCGCGCAGCGGACCGCCCAGATCCTTACGCTTCAGGGCGAACTCGATTGTGGCTTTGAGGAAGCCCAGTTTGTCGCCGGCGTCGTGGCGCTTGCCTTCGAATACGTAGCCATACATTTTTTCTCTTTTGAGCAGGGCGCGCATGCCGTCGGTGAGTTGCAGTTCGCCGCCTACGCCGGCTTTGGTTTCCGCCAGCGTCTCAAAGACCGTCGGAGTCAGGATGTAGCGGCCGATCACAGCGAGGTCCGAGGGCGCGTCTTCGAGTTTAGGTTTTTCCACCATGTTGCGGATTTCGTAGAGGCGGCCGTCGAATCGTCCATCGGCCGGCTTCGCATCCAGCACGCCGTACGCGGAAATGGCTTCGCCTTCGATAATCTGAATGGCGATCACCGAGCTCTGCGTCTGATTGAAGACTTCAATCATCTGCTTCAGGCAGGGCACGTCGGCGTCGATGATGTCGTCGGCGAGCAGCACCGCGAAGGGTTCGTTGCCCACGAGTTCGCGGGCCATGAGCACGGCGTGACCCAGTCCGAGCGCTTCTTTCTGCCGAACGTAAGCAACGTGGATCATGTCGGAGATGCCACGCACGATCTTGAGCAAATCGGTTTTCTTGCGCTCCTCGAGCATCTTCTCCAGTTCATAGCTCACGTCGAAGTGGTCTTCGATGGCCTGTTTGCCGCGCCCGGTGATGATGATGATCTGGTCGCAGCCCGAGGCGAGCGCTTCTTCCACGCCGTACTGGATAATCGGTTTGTCCACTACCGGCAGCATTTCTTTCGGTTGAGCTTTGGTGGCGGGCAGAAAGCGCGTGCCCAGGCCGGCGGCGGGAAATACGGCTTTGCGAACTCTCATGGCCATAACGGTTGGTGGTTCGAGGGCGGAAATCTCCGCAGCAGAACCAAGCTAAAGATTGTACCGGATTGTAGTGGTGGCTGACGCGCTGGTGAAAAATGGGTAGAGCCTCGCTTGATTCTTTCCCGGTTTCTCTGCGCGCTCTGCGGCTGATCTCGGCAATCTCTGCGATTTAAGGTGGCTGATGATGCTCGGTCAAACGCAAAAACCTTAAATCGCACAGGTCGCTGAGAACGGCCGGAGTACGCGGAGAACTGCAATCGGACGGTGGAACATCTTCAGTTCTGGATGAAATCGTGCCACTGCCGAAAATTGAGGTTGTAAGCCACTTTCAGTGAGTTATATTGTGAGTCCAATTCTGCCGTGTTGGAGGCCTTCAATGAGACGCACTATTCTTGCCGTGTTCCTGCTGGCCGGTTCGCTTTATGCCCAACAATCCGCGGTGCCGGAGATACGCTACCACGCCGTTCCCGACTTTCTGAAACTTCCAGCCAACCTGTACTTCGGCGAAGTTCCGGGAGTGGCGGTTAATTCCAAGAGACACATCTTTGTTTTCTCGCGTGGAAATTCTACTGGTCCCGCTTACGGAGCCAGCGCCGCGCAACTTCTCGAGTTTGCCGCCGACGGCACGTTCGTGCGTGAGATCGGCCACAACTTATATGCGTGGTCGTTCGCGCACACGGTGAAGATTGATCCCGAAGACAACATCTGGGTGACGGACAAGGGCTCGGACATGGTGATCAAGTTCAATCCCGAGGGACGCGTCGCCATGGTGTTCGGGCGCAAGCAGGAAGCATCCGACGACGGCACCGGCCCATTGAAGCACCCCAACCTGCCATTGCCTCCTGAGGACGGAATGTTCCGGCAAGTGACGGACGTGGCGTGGGACAAGGCGGGCAACACTTACATCAGCGACGGCTACGTCAACTCGCGCGTCGCTAAAGTCGACAAGGACGGCAACTGGCTTAAGTCGTGGGGAGAACCGGGCACGGGGCCGGGGCAGTTCGATACCCCGCACAGCCTTGCTGTCGATGCTGGAGGAAGCGTGTACGTGGCCGATCGCGGCAACCGGCGGATTCAGGTGTTCGATGGGGACGGGAAATTTCTGCGCCAGATCACCATCGACGTGCCGGTCGATCCCGAGGCTCGCCCGGCGATTGGGAACAAGCGGGTGCAGACGACTGGGTCGAGAGCGCCGGGCGCGCCGTGGGCGATCTGCATCACGCCGGCCCCGCATCAGGTGCTGTTCAGTTCCGACGGCTTCCCCGGGCGGATCTACAAACTTTCGCTTGATGGAAAAGTCCTGGGCGTATTGGGGAAGTCGGGCAAACAACCGGGGCAATTCGGATGGATTCATGAAATGGCGTGTCCCTCTGAAAACGAGCTTTACGTGGCTGAAATATTAAACTGGCGGGTGCAGAAATTAGTTCTCGAACCGACTCATTGAGAAGGGTCCACGCGGCGATCACAGCAGCCTTGCGACGTTGAGAATGTTGAGGTAGTGCTTGCGGACACGGCCTCCGGGTCGGGCGTCGATCTGCCGCCGGATCTCAGCGCAGAGCAAGTCACGTCTTGACGGCTCCATGGAACGATGGTCTGAGTAGGTATTGAGCAGGTCTATATATTCGCTCGCCGTGTATTCGATGGCACTTAAATACCGCCTTATGCGAATCTCTCCGAACAGCCGGCTACGTTCGATGTCTGCAGTTTCGTCGGCGACGTCATCGGGCTTAGCCGGGGGCCACCGTTCGACTTCTTCTCCAATTGCGCTATAGCATTCTTGGATGTTTGTGAAGAAGGGATCAAAGTCTTCAGGAAATGCATGGCCTCCGCTCACGATGGCGAGCATGCCGCCAGACTTAAGAGCGCTGGCGGCCTTTACGTAGCGGACGTTCGGGTCCAGCCAATGCCACGAGGTGGCCGCAAATACCACGCTGAAGGCATTCTTGCCCTGTTCCCAACTCTCGAACGCGCATGTAACCACTTCGACGTTCGGAAATTGGGTCAGGTTGCGACGAGCAACCGCGGACAAACCCTCCCCGATTTCAAGGCACACCACACGGCAGCCTCTTCGTGCGAGAGCACTTGTTGCCTGCCCCGTACCGCATCCCATCTCCAGTACACTGTCGCCTGACTCGAGACCGCCGAGAACGAAGAGATCTTCGAAGAGTGGCTCCGGATAGCCAGGACGGGCCCGATAGTACAATTCAGGATCCTGATCAAAGATTCGCTTCAGCCTTTCGCGATCGCTATCCACCGTTGATCACACAGTAATCCAAGGCGCAGTATCAATCAACGCTTAGCCTCGAACTGACTTTTTACCTGCGTGCCGCACACTTCAGCCGTGTTAGAATTTTCGTACGTAATCCCCATGCCCCGAGCCCAGTTGATCGAGCTAGCTCCGTCGATTTTGTCGGCCGACTTTGCCCATCTGGCGGAACAAGTCCGGGCTGCGTCTGAAGGCGGCGCCGGTGTGATCCATGTGGACGTGATGGACGGGCATTTTGTGCCCAACATCACGATCGGCCCGGCGGTGGTGCGGTCCTTGCGCAAGGCGACCGAGTTGCCTCTCGATTGCCACCTGATGATCGAGAATCCGGATTTATACATTCCGGAGTTCGCGGAGGCGGGAGCGGATTGGATTTCGGTGCACCAGGAAGCGACAAGGCATTTGGATCGGACGCTGCACCTGATACGCGACCATGGCGCGCTTGCGGGCGTCGTTATTAACCCGGCGACTCCGGTCGAAACTTTGAGCGAAGTGCTCGACATCGTCGATTATGTTCTGGTGATGTCGGTGAATCCGGGATTTGGCGGGCAGAAGTTTATTCCGGGGGCGGTGCATAAGATCCGCAAATTGGCGGAGCTGCGCTCACAGCGAGGGTTGAGCTACCGGATTGAGGTCGATGGCGGGATTGCGTTGGATACCGTGGGCGACGTGGTACGGGCCGGCGCTGAAATTTTGGTGGCAGGCAACGCTGTGTTTGGCAAAGGCGATCCAACCAGTAACGCTGCGAACCTGCTGAAGGCGGCGACCGAAGCTACATTGCAGAGAGCATAGGGCAGAGCGGCTGAACGCTGCCGCTGCGCGGCAGGACCGGGTTTGTAACTCGGTCCCGCACACGTCTAGCTTCTTGAGGAATTCTATGTTACGTCGTATTCCCGTTTTGCTTCTTCTTGGCGCGCTCGCCATCACCGTGGCTTGCACGAACAAGAAGGTCAGCAATCCGATTGCCAACGTTGATTCGAAGCAGCCTGACAAGGTTTTGTTCGATCGGGCGATGGATAACATGAAGCACAACCGCTTCGACCAAGCCCGGCTGACCCTGCAGACTCTGATCAACACCTATCCTGATTCGGAATACATTGCGCGGGCCAAGCTGGCCGTGGCTGATTCCTGGTACGCGGAGGGTGGTTCGACCTCGCTCGCCCAGGCGGAAATTGAGTACAAGGATTTCGAGACATTCTTCCCCAACATGCCGGAAGCGGCTGAGGCGCAGCTCAAGATCGCCAACATTCACTATCAGGAGATGGAAAAGCCAGATCGCGATTACACGCACGCGGTGCGAGCGGAGGAGGAATACCGGCAACTCATCCTGCAGTATCCAGACAGCAAGTTGGTCCCAGAGGCCAAGCAGCGTTTGCGGGAAGTTCAGGAAGTGATCGCCGAGCGGGAATTCAGCGTGGGACGTTTCTACTACTTGCGGCAGTCGTATCCCGCGGCCATCGCCCGATTGAAGTCGCTGGTGGACAAATATCCCCTGTACAGCAAGGCGGATGAAGCGCTGTACCTGCTCGGGCAGTCGTATGAAGGCGAGATCGGGCTGGTTCGCGGCCGCCCGGGGAACGAAGCCGCCAAAGCACGGATGATCGAGGATTTTACCAAGGGCGCAGCAGAAGCCTACGACCGCATACTTACCCGATATCCAGTGATGAACCGGGCCGACGACGCCAAGGCGCGGCTGCTGGCCCTGCACCAACCGGTTCCGCGACCCACCAAAGCCGCCGTCGCGCAAAACAAAGCTGAAGAAGATAGCCGAAAGGAAGCGAGTACGCTCTCCAAGGTCATGAGGAGTTTCGAAAAGCATCCGAGTGTGGCTGAGGCAGCGAAAGTTGGCGAGCCTACGCTTGTCGACCCGACGCCGGTGAGCGCACATCAGGTGATGCAACAGGCGGCACAAGCCGCTTTGGCAACGGGAGGCTCCGACAGCCACTCGCTTTCCGTAGAAACAGTCGGAAACGGCGTGCCAGGGCCAGGTCAACCCGCTCCCCGTTCGGATACGCCCGCTCCTCCGGACGCCGGCGTATCTGCCGATAGTTCCGCATCGACTCGCGGCTCGGCGCCGCCTGCAGCAAGTCAGCCTGACCCGAACGAGTTGAAACCCAACGTCGTCGTCCCCGCTGATCCCAACGAACTGAAGCCCAACGTCAGCCAGGATAGTGCCCAAGCTCTGCCTCCGCCGCAGCAGGTGAATGAGATCCAGACCGGGACTGCGACGCAATCGGCGAACGGTAGTACCGGCACAGCCGGCGCTGCCGAAGGCAAAAGCGCGGATCCCTCGGCGTCCTCCTCGATCGATGCCAACGACGCCGACGACGCCACGGTGGCTTCCAGCAAGCATAAGAAAAAGAAGGGCATTCACAAAATAGTTCCCTTTTGAGAACAGGACTTCATGAGTCTCGGTGAAGAAGCGCCGGGCTCGGTTACCCACTGGGTACTGACCGCTCGTAACCTGTTTAGTCGCGTATCTTCATTGACTTAGGGTGCGGGACAAGTTACCTTCGCGCTATCTCCCCTTTCAGATCAGTGTTGAAGGACATCGCTTGGCGCGAAAAATACTGCTCGCCGATGACAGTGTGACAGCCCAGAACATGGGCCGGAGAATCCTTAGCGACGCCGGCTACGACGTCACTACGGTGAATAACGGGTCGGCGGCGCTCAAGAAAATTGCCGAGTCGAAACCCGACCTCATCGTGTTGGACGTTTACATGCCCGGCTACGGCGGCCTGGAAGTGTGCCAGCGCCTTCGCGAAGCGCCCGAGACTGCACGCATCCCGGTGTTGCTCACCGTGGGCAAGCTCGAGCCATTCAAGGCGGATGAGGCGCGCCGCGTGCGTGCCGATGGCTTCATAGTCAAACCGTTTGAGGCCAGTGAGCTTCTCACTGCGCTCACTAAGCTCGAAGACAAGATCGTTCCTCAAAGTCAGCCAACCAAACCGAGCCGCTTCGCCAAGGCGTTAGCTGGAGCAGACGAGTTCGCTTCGGGGAAAGAATTCGGTGACAGCGAGACTGGATGGAAGAATCGCTTGTCGATCCCTCCTCCTCACTCCAAGCACCGTGAATCGGCTCACGGAGAAACACCAGCCGCAGTCGTTCGCGAGGCAGCCAAGGCCGAGGAGCAAAAGCCGGCAGAGATGAAATCGGGATTGGAAGAGGCTTTGCTATCTTCCATGCCGCAGGATGTCACGGCAGAGGAGATTGCTGCCATCAAGGCCGCCGCTGCGGCGTTCAGCGCCCCAAGTGAGGATTCAGTCTTCAGGCCGCAGTCGGCTCGTGAACCAGCGAAAGATTCGATCCGGGGGCGAGTTGAACACGGTTCAGAAGTCGTCGCGCCGGATGTCAAAGCGGAAGAACTGCCTTCGGAAGCCGTCGCCAGCGCCGAAAGCAGAGAAAGCGGCGCGACTTTCGCATCAGGATCGGAACAACTGGCGGAAACGGCACGGGAAGACATTTCTGCGGTGGCGCAAGCGGAATCTTCGGCGCCAACCGGCGAGATCCCGGTCGCAGCAACTGTCTCGTCGGGCGATGCTCCTGTCGCAGCGCCGCCTCCGGCAATGGTCGCTGCGTCACCAGCCAGTACCGAACCCCAAACCGCTCATGCGGAGAGCGGGAAACTAGGCGACGAAGAAGTCACTGCCGCATTAGCTTCGCTGGCGCCTGCGAACGGCCACGGGGATAGCGCCACTCTGGGCACAGAAGCTGCAAAGGCGGACCTTGCGGCTGCGGATCGAGCTCCTATGACGATGGCGGCCGCGGTTGCGGGTCGGGAGTTCAACGGTCCCAGATGGATTGCCGAATCAGTTGCGCTCCTGGAAGATGAAGCGACGTTGGTATTGGAGCAGGAAATGGAAAGGGCGTACGCGGCCTTCGCCGCAGCCGACGCGGCGCGGATGAGTTTCGCGAGCGTGCCCGCTGAGCCTTATTCCTCCATGGAGACTGCAGGGACCACGGCGAACAACTCAGAAACTCCTACCCCTGCGGTTGAGTCGGTTTCGAGCGGTGACAACTCTGAGTCAAAGCCACAAGAGTCGATGCCGCCAACAGTCGCGACCAGCAGCGAAGAAGCAGTGGCGGCGGAATCGATGGCTGCATCTCCGGCAGTAGAAGCAGTCGCCGAGAGCACGACCTCAGAAGTGAAGGAAGGCGCGGCCTACGCGGCCGCGGCCTCAGCCGGTGCTAGCGCGGAAACGACAGCGCTGACGGGATCCATCCCGCAGCCAGGTTCGCGGCCGGAGTCTTCAGACAACGCTCCCACCGCGCCCGAATCCGGCGAACGACACGGGGAATCAGAACTAGCTGCAGCCTGGGCAAACTGGCGGCAGATACGGGAATCCGTGGTCGGATCGCAACTCAGTTCCCAAATCGCCGACACGGTCGCGGAACTCAAAGAAAGTGGCGTCGAAGCGCAGCCCGAGCCTCAGCCTGACGCCTGTTCTGCCACGGTAGAGGAAGGCAGCGAGATCGCGAACATTGTCGATAGCGTCCTGGCCGACCTGAAGCCCAAGCTGATGGCAGAGATTGCCAGGAAGATGGGCAAAGACCCGAAGAATAAATAGCCCCGCTGAGATGTTGCCGCAGAACCAAAGGCAGCGTACCCTGCGAGACGCTGACTTTTCAACTAGCTCCCGTCAGCTCACTTGGTGCTGGCGTCAACCATCGGAATCACCGCGGACAACTGCAAATTGATCAGGAGGTCGATGCGGCGGTCGATCTGGTAGCACAACGCAGTCTTCTTGGCCGAAATAACCTTCTCAAACAGCGGAACATACTGCAGACGCAAGGCGAGGAGTTGCTGGTCAACGGCATTCGCTCTCTTGATGTAATCCTGCGCCTGCACATCGGTCATGGTGTCGTAGTTGGCGGCGTAGTCCTTGATCACCGCCCAGCGTTCGTCGTTGGGTTTGATCGCTGCCTGTCTGTACTGGTCGAAGATAGGCCAGAACTTGGTGGCCTCGTCGGCGGTGAGGATCATGTTTTGAGCCATGATCTGCTTTCGCTGCGCGCGCAAGTCCGCCCGGAGCATCTCGATGTCTTTGTCCGAAATGTTATTCGATTGTGCGGATGCTCCCGAAAGGCTCTGCGCCGCGGGCTTCTGGGACACCTGAGCTAAGATCGATAGGTTGCACACGAATAATACGCAGACAATGACCAGGACAGATTTGAAACTCTTCTTCTGCATTGTTGTTTCCTCCGAATTTCTTAAGGGAAGTCTCAAGGATTGGCGACCACGACGCCGGGCGCAAAGACAGGTTAGGGAAATTTGGTTGGAGTGGCAACTGGCAAAAATGACAGCTCCGTGACCCATCTGCCGTTTGACGGGGGTGAGAATACAGCGGGATGGAATATGCACCACAAACATTTGACATGGTCTTCGCACAGTATGTCCGACATCCCGATTACAGGTTTTCAAGCCTGGTGGTGGGGACGTATCCCATTCCGTTCTGTTCTCACCCCCTCATCCGTTTGACCCTCTCGGCCGTAACCGCTAGACTCGCTGTTCAGCGGGGTGTTTCGATGAAGCGATTTGCGTTGTTCACCACGGTTGTGATTCTGTTCGCGTTTGGGGCGTGGGCCGACGAAGGTCATCACTACGAAGATCTGACGACCGGCCAGTTGGGCACGGTACATTTTCCAGTATCGTGCGCGTCGACAGTGCAGAGGCCCTTCGAACGCGGCGTCGCACTGCTGCACTCGTTCTGGTACGAGGAAGCGGAGAAGGAATTCGAACAGATAGCGAAAGACGATCCGCAGTGCGCGATGGCGCATTGGGGAATCGCCATGAGCATCTGGCATCAGCTTTGGAACCATCCGGATGCAGCCATCGTCAAGCGAGGCCAGGCGGAAGTCCAGAAAGCGGAAGCGCTACAGCCCAAGACCTCCCGCGAGCGCGACTATATCGCCGCCATGGACGCTTTCTACCAGGGCGAGAAGCGCGAGTACCATGATCGAGCTGACGCCTATTCCAAAGCCATGGAAACGGCCTACCAGCGTTATCCCGAGGATCGCGAGGCTGCAGCCTTCTATGCGCTTTCACTGTTGGCTTCCGAGCCGGACAATGACACCACGTTCGCGAATCGAAAACAGGCAGCGGCGGTGTTGGAAAAATTGTTCGCGGTTGAGCCGGATCATCCCGGGGTGGCGCATTACCTGATTCACAGCTATGACAAGCCGCAGTTGGCCGCCCTGGGGCTGCCTGCGGCAGAACGCTACGCGAAGATCGCCCCAGCCGCTCCTCACGCGCTCCACATGCCTTCGCACATCTTTGCCCGCCTTGGCCTGTGGCAGGACGATATCGATTCCAACCTCGCTTCCATCGCTGCTACCCGCAAAGCCGAAGCCATGCATATGGGCGGCGGAGGCCACCAGTTTCATGCTATGGATTTTCTGGGCTACGCATATTTGCAGTCCGGGCGCGAAGCGGACGCGCTGCGAGTGATCGAGGAAGTGAAGGCCACGCCCGCGACAAACGACAACATGTACGGGATGGACTTCGACCCCCGTGCGAATGCGCTGGCAACTTTTTCTGCGAGGTATGACCTCGAGATGCATCACTGGACGGACGCCGCTTCTCTGGCTCCGGTACCGGGGGCAAAAGACGGAGACAATTCGATTACCTACTGGGCACGGGCAATTGGCGCTGCCCGCAGTGGCAATATAACGGACGCACGCAAGGATGTGGCCGAGATCGAAGCGATTCGCGTCAAATTGACGAAGCAGAAAAAGGGCTTCGCCGAAGCGGTCGAGCAGGATCGGCAGGAAGCCGAGGCCTGGGTGGCTCACGCTGAAGGCAAGAACGACGAAGCTTTAAAAACATTGCGCACCATCGCGGAGAAGGAAGAAGCCGAAGGCGACGAACCAGTAGCCATTCCGGCTCGCGAAATGTTGGCTGACATGTTGCTGGACATGAACCGGCCGGAACAAGCTTTGGCCGAGTATGAGCTAGACCTGAAGTTCAATCCTAACCGCTTCAATGGGCTGTACGGCGCGGCCCGAGCAGCGGAACTGGCGGGCAAGAGCGAAAAGTCGAACACGTACTACGCTCAACTCGTGCACGTGTGTGCTGGATCGAATTCGGATCGACCAGAACTCAGCCGGGCAAAAGCGCTGTTGGCGCAGAAATAACTGAAGAACTCGTCATTGCTTTTCTATCCTCTGCAGTCGGAAAAGCAGAGTTCCCCAGCCCAATTTCGAGCGCATTTGCACTGGAGTGTGGTCGGCGTCATCGGTGAACCACGCCCAGACTGTACCTTTGCCCTGCAAGGCGCCGGAGATCGCCTCGGCTCTTACGCGGATCGTTTGAAATGTGCCTGCGGGTACATTGATCTTCTCCCGAGTTTCGATGCGCGCCGTAACCTCGGTTGTGTCGCCTCCATCGTTAATGGGGAAGGTGCTGGTATTGCCCGGTTGCAGCGGCAAAGATGCCAGATAGTAAAATCCGCTAACCACATCGGTCACGCACGCGGGAAGGTCATTTTCCACGTGCTTCCGCTCGCCGGTCTTGAGATTTTTTTCATCGAGCAAGCTCTTGCCCCGAGAGTAATCGAAATGTATTTCGGTCTGGCGCGAGTGCGACCCTTCTTGCGTATTCTTCGAAACCCGCTGCGAGCAAAAGGTGCGCGGATCAAAAAATGCTTCGAAGCGGTCATTCACTTTGTACAGTGCATTGACCACACCGGCAGACTCCGCAGTCGCGGTCACGCGCTGCTGGCTACCGTCGAGTCCCAGCGTCAGTCGCGCCGTTCCAGCATTGAACAGATGCCATTCGACCTCAAACACATAGGCCTGGCCATTCGGGAAACTGTAATTTGGCGGTGGAGGAACAACCCGCGCTGAGGGAGCCGCGCTTATGGTGGGCATCGAAGGCTGGTTGGACGGCGTCGGGGGGTGAGTCTGGTCTTGCGACCAGACGACGAATGCTACCAACAAACACCACGCCAGGCTGAGCTTCAAGAAAATGTACATTTTGCTTAGACGAACGTTTTCAGTGTCTGGTGAGATACTAAATGCGAAGCAGAAGATGCCTTGCTATCCATTTATCGGATCCAGCGCAACTTAGCCACCAATGCTGCCATTATCGCTACCGCACCCAATGTCGCATTGTACTCGCGATGCTTCCAGTACAGGCTCCAGGAGAATATTCCGCGGTCGCCGTTAAAGGAACTCAACCGGGGCACGAGCCGAGGAACCTGGCGCGCGTATTCCGCGAACTCCGAGAAATGGCCTCTCAGGAATGCCTCTTCCCCTCGAATCACAGGTAGATAAATCGCGAGAAAAATCAAGACCAGCCCCGCTCCAATCCACCAGTTTCGAGCACTGATAGCAAATCCCACGGCCAAAATCAAAGACCCAAGATAGAGCGGATTGCGTGTATGCGCGTAAGGTCCTGTGGTCGTGAGCTGTTCATTTTTCTGCACGTGCCCGGATGCCAGCCCACGAATCGCGAGGCCGGGGATGACGAGCGCCGAACCGATCAGCATGGATTCGGGCGTGGGTGTTGCAAGCCATAAATAGAATGCGGCGAAGGCGAAGCCGAGAGGCACGCGGATGCGACGCGCGATTTTCGACCACGTAAAGCTAGCCACGATCACTCCTCAGCAGTTTCCGCGCAGCCGCGACCACTTCATCAGAGCCGATCTCCAGCAGGCCAGGGTCGGGTTGTGCACGTCGGGAGTGTGTGGTTGGGCTGGCAGGATTGCGCAAAACGATGCTGCGAGTCCCGAACGGCCCATTCCGCGCCGGATTGGTGGGGCCGAAGATCGCAACTACTGGAACCCGAAGAGCCGCCGCCAGATGCATAGGTCCGGTATCGCCACCGATGAAGAGGCGCGCCTGGCGCGTGAGTGCAATTAATTCCGTGAGCGAACAGGCGATCCCCTGCGCTGTGCTCTCGCTGGCAGATTCGACTGCGCGCACCAGTAGTTCTTCCCCGGGGCCGAAATTGATCAGTGATTTCACGCCATCTTCCGCCAAGTGCCGGGCCACCTGTCCGTAGCGTTCCGCGGGCCACTGCTTGGCTCCCCAGCCTGCTCCTGGATTGAGCAGAACAAAATCGCTGATCTGCCGCAATCTGTCTTCGCACTGCCTTTCGGCAGCCGCGTCGTGCGGAAACTCTATCTCAGGTATCTGTAATGGTCGACGCGCAACTGCTTCTGCCAGCGAAAAATTCTGTTCGACAACGTGGCTGCCGCGAGTCATCGCCTGACGCGTATAAAACATGCTGGCGACATTCTCGCGAGGCTGCGCGACTCCATACACGACCGGGGCTCCGGACCAACGCGCCAGTAGAGCCGATCGAACCGCGCCTTGAAAGTCCACTGCCACTTGGTATCGCTGCGCCCGGAGTTCGCTGAGCCCTGCCGCAATTTGCTCCCAGGTCTGAGTAGAAAACAGGGATCTGCGCCACGACATCGTGTTCACGGTGTGGACTCGATCAATCAGCGGCCTCCGCGTTGAACGGGGCCCGGAGCGGGGCTCAGGCAAGGTGCAGAGCAACTCTGCCCAGCGCTCCTCAACTATCCATCCCAGGCTGGCCTCAGGAAACGCTCGACGTAACGCCGTAACCGCCGGGAGGGTGTGGATGATGTCGCCCATAGAACCCAGCCGCACAATCAGCAATCTCCGGGGAGTGAATGCGGCATTATTTTCCGAGGGAACCAGCACTGGCGATGGCATGCTCAGGAATGCCGTCCCATCCGCGAGCGGATGATCTCGGTTGCGGAGTGATCTTTGGGATCACCCACGATCTCCACCCGCCCGCCACACTCCAGCACCACGTCCCGCTCGGGCACGGTGTCGGCTGCGTAGTCGGTGCCTTTCGCATGAATGTCGGGGCGGATTTCTTGGATCAAGGCTCGCACGTCGCGCTCAGGAAAAATAACGACAGCGTCAACGTCAGCCAGCGCTGCGAGAATTTCGGCCCGCTCCCCGGCGGGCATGAGCGGACGGCCATTCCCTTTCAGCGCTCGCACGGATTCATCGGAGTTGATGGCAACGATCAATCGTCCGCCCAACCGCTTGGCAGCATGCAGGTAGCGCACGTGTCCAACGTGCAGGAGGTCGAAGCAGCCATTCGAGAGCGTAATGGTCTCGCCCCTCTGTCGCCATGTCGCAACCTGCTGCTTCAATTGCCCGCGATTTAAGATTTTCTGTGTGGACATTCAGTGGGCTCTTGTTGCCGGCGGAGATTGTTCAAGCGCTTCGAGTAATTCCTGCGCCGACACCGTGGCAGTCCCGCGCTTCATGACTACGATTCCGCCCGCGTAGTTTGCCAGGTGGGCAGCCTCTTCGGTGTTCGCCCCTGCAGCAAAAGCGGCAGCGAAAGTGGCAATCACCGTGTCTCCCGCTCCCGTCACATCCGCGACCTGGTCAGAGCCGAAAATCGGGATGTCGACCGGTTTGTGTTTACCCGCGAACGCTGCCATGCCATCGCGACCACGGGTAATCACGAGCGATTCCAGGTTCATGCGTGACATCACCTGCTCGCCCGCAGCGCACAAGCGCGACCAATCGTTGCCGATTCGCGCACCCAACGCCGCTTCGACCTCGGGCTCATTGGGCGTGGCCGCGGCCACGCCGGAATATTGCAGCATGCGATACCTCGAATCGAGGATGACCGGGATCCCATCGAGACGTCCGCGCTCGCGGATCGCGTTGAGAATCGCAGGACTCGCCGCTCCATAACCGTAATCGGAAATGAGCAGCGCGTCCGAGGCGCGCGCGTACTCCCGCGCGGCTAGCACCAGTTCGCGTTTCAAATGACGGTTGGGTTCTGTTTCTGGCTCACGATCGATGCGGACCACCTGCTGCCGGGCAGTGTGCGTCATGCCCGCCAAAATGCGGGTCTTGGTCACGGTCGTGTAGCTTTTGTCCTTCAGCACGCCAGTCGCGGGAATATGTTTGTGGCGAAAGGCTTTGAGCAACAAGCGTCCGGCTTCGTCGTCTCCCACCACGCCCACGGGAAGAACGTTAACCCCCAGGTCGGCAAGATTGTTGATCGCATTGGCGCCGCCTCCCGGCACGACGGTTCGCTCGCGATGTTTCAGAATTAGGACTGGAGCTTCCCGCGACACACGCGAGATTTCTCCGAAGACGAATTCGTCAGCCACCAGATCTCCAACCACGGTGACCGTGACTTTGGGAAATGACTCAACGATCTTCTTCAGCCGCTCGGTCTCTTTGGGGTGTTTGGTCATTTAGACATCACGGTCCTCTGCGTCTCAGGCACCGATTTTCTCACGCCTTGCTCTTCGTTCTGCAACGATCCTCAACATAGTATCGACGGCGTTAGCCGCGTCCAGCAATTCCATCTTGACCGGGACCACCGCCAGCGGCTGAAGTGCAGAGAGAAATCCGCCCAGGTTGATGGCATCCTTTTCGGTCGTAACAAAACCTTCTGCTTCGCTCTGCTGCCGCAGCTTCAACAGATCCTGGATGTCTTGCTCAGCATAGGCATGATGGTCCCGGTACAGGGCTTGCGCTACAGCCTCCACGCCGGCAGTACGCAGTTGCAACAGGAAATTCTGCGGACGGGCAATCCCGCAAAAAACCACTGCGCGGCTGGGAATATTTCCCAGTGATATACCTCGTCGCACCCGCCATACCAGTTTCCCATTCAGGGGAAATGATTCCGGTGAAGCGCCGCTGGTCAATACGACCGCGTCGGCGCGGGACAACGATTTAAGCGGTTCGCGCAGACGCCCTGCAGGCAGCAGACGGTCACGCGCGTCTTCGGGCGTAACCAATACGATGTCGAAATCACGGGCCAAGGCGCGATGCTGGAAGCCGTCGTCCAGCAGATGGAGCTGCGGGCCAAAGTATTTTTCTGCGTACATGCCCGCCTCATGGCGGTCTTCCCCCACAATCACCGGAACACCCAAGCGCCGAGCCAAGAGCAGGGGTTCGTCCCCAAAATCTTGAGGCGAGCCTCCGGGATTTACTCGCGCTACACCCCGTGTTCGGCGGCCGTAACCGCGGGAAAGTATGTCGAAGTTTACGTCTCGCGTGGTTAGCAATTCTCCCAAGAGCAGGACGAATGGGGTCTTACCCGAGCCTCCAACGGATAAATTTCCAACGCTGATCACGGGGCCTTGTAAACTTCGTGCGCGCACCGTTCCTCGGTCGTAAAGCGCGTTCCGCGCCCGAACGCCGACTCCGAAAATGGAGGATAAGAAATTCATTCCCTGCGCTCACGCTACTGCCGGCCGAGTTGCTCGACTCGACTTCGCTTAGGACAAGCTCCGACCCGGCCGCATGTGATCGTTCGCATGGGCCAGAAGGTCTTCCAACGCCTGCATTGTCCTCTGAGTTGCTCCCATTTGTGCGCGCAGAGTCTCTGCGGCCCGGCGACCCAATTCCACACGCTCCGCCGGGTTTGCAATCAGTTCCATAAGCACGAGTGGAAACTCAGCGGGACCGACCACACGAACGGCATCTCGACTTTGAAATAAGCTCACGATATCCCGAAAATTTTCGGTATGGTTGCCCACGACGATCGCGACACCATGCTGTGCCGGCTCAATGATATTGTGTCCCCCGCGAGGGACGAGGCTGCCGCCAACGAAGGCCACGTCGGCCAGCGAGTAAAGAGCTGAGAGTTCGCCAATCGTATCAATCAGCAGGACGCCACCGGCGATTGGATCCCCGCCCCACAGAGAACGTCGCCAGAAGCGGATTCCGAGCTTTTCGAGCAATTCGGCTACCTGGCCGAAGCGCTCCGGATGACGCGGCGCCAGAATCAGAGCGGCGCGCGGATGGCTGGCCAGAACATTCACAAAGGCCTGCAGCAGAATCGGTTCTTCGCCATCGACTGTGCTGCCACAAACAATCACCGGGCTGGTGCTAGTATCTTGGAACACCGTTCGCAGGCTGGCGATGATCGGCGGCGATGCGGGCGCAGGCACATCAAATTTGAGGTTGCCGGTTACGCGGATTCGCTCAGCCGGCGCGCCAAGTTTCTCAAGGCGGCGAGCATCTTCCTCAGTCTGAGTCAGAAAAAGATCGGCCTGACGCAGAATCGCGCTTAGGAGATAGCGGAAGCGACGGTATCCTGGCTGTGAGCGGTCCGAGATTCTCGCGTTCACCACCGCAATTCCAGCGCCGCTAGCATGGGCAAGCCGCAGGAAGTTTGGCCAGAACTCAGTTTCCGCGACCACAATCAACTCCGGGCGCAGCAATCGCAAGTACGGCCGGATGGCAAAGGCGAAGTCCAGCGGGAAGTAAAAAACGTTTTCTATGCCAAAGCGATTTCGAGCCAACTGTTGACCTGTGTCCGTCGTAGTCGAGATTACTACTCGATACTGTGAAAATCGATTTTTGAGTTCCGCGACCAATCCGCTGATCGCCAGCACCTCACCGACGGATACGGCGTGGATCCAGATTGTGGGTCGCGATGACGAAGCCCGCAGGCGAGGCGGAATTCTTCCCAAACGCTCGCCCAAACCAGCGCGGTACTTGCCGTGACGCAGCATTTGCAGCAACCAAAAGGGCAGGCTTACCAGCAGCCCCGCCGCCAGCAGCGCACTGTAGATCAGATACATGTAAGAATGGACATTCTACCTGTAACCCTGTTGCCCAAGGCACCACCGTTTACGAAGTTTGCATCCTATAATCGACAATCATGTTCCGCACACATACAAATTCTTGGCGAGTGCTGGCCGCTGTTTCTGTTTTGTTGCTGTCATCAATCATCTGCTCGGCGGGGAAACACTTCGTCATGCCAGCGGCGCAGCCAGCGAAGACGTACCCCGCCCACGACGAGCATCCCAATGAAGCCGTCACGGTGGGGCTTGATCCTTACGATATGGCCGACAAGGCCAACATCTTTTCAATTCATTACAGTGATGTAGGTCTGATGCCGATGTTCCTGGTGATCACGAACGACGGCAATCAGCCAGTCGCGCTGGCGGGTATGAAGGCGGAACTGGTCACCGTCGATCGAACCAAAATTCCGCCCGCAACCGATGACGACCTTTACCGGCGTGTCTCCCGGCCTACATCAGGGAGCGTTTCCCCGAGTCCGCTGCCATGGCCGAAGAAGGCGAAAGGCAGCGTGAGCAGGGATGCGATGGACGAGATCCAGAACTCCCAGTTTGCCGCCAAGGCAGTCGAACCCCACGGCACCCAGTCCGGCTTCATGTTCTTTGACGTGTCGGGGATCTCCACGCCGCTGGCGGGCGCGCATTTCTATTTGACTGGAGTGCGCGATGCCAAGGGGAATGAGCTGATGTATTTCGAGGTTCCACTGGAGAAATACCTCAGCGCCCCGACCAAGCCGAACTAGCGGGCGACCTCGTGGGCGGATGGGGACCTTCGCTCAGAACGCTTTATAATCGCCGGATATGGCCACCACGCCGGACACCTCTGTAGCGGCCCGCTCCAGGTACGAGCCAGTCATCGGATTAGAGGTGCACGTCCAGCTTCTGACCGTAACCAAGATTTTCTGTTCCTGTTCCACGCGTTTTGGCGCTCCGCCGAATACCAATGTTTGCCCTGTGTGCCTGGGCCTTCCGGGGGCTCTGCCGGTGCTGAACAGCAAAGCGGTGGATTTCGCGGTGCTGGCGGCGATGGCGCTGGGTTGCCGTATCAACGAGACTTCCATTTTCGCCCGCAAGAACTATTTTTATCCTGACCTCCCTAAGGGCTATCAGATTTCACAGTACGACAGGCCACTAGCGGAATTCGGCGGGATCGAAATCGCAACCGTTGCTGGAACTAAGAAAATCGGCATCACGCGCCTGCACCTCGAAGAAGACGCGGGCAAGAGCCTGCATGAAGGCTTTGCCGATTCCGCGGAGACTACGGCCATCGACTTGAACCGCAGTGGAGTGCCGCTGATCGAAATCGTCAGCGACCCGGATATCGCTTCGCCCGCCGAGGCATACGAATATTTGACCCGGTTGAAGGAAATCATCCTGTACACCGGCGTCAGCGATTGCAATATGGAGGAGGGTTCTCTGCGCTGCGATGCCAACGTCAGCGTGCGTCCTCGCGGCCAGAAAGAGTTTGGGACCAAGACTGAAATCAAGAACGTGAATTCGTTCCGTTTCATCCGCGAGGCGCTGGAGTATGAAATTGATCGCCAGATCGAGATCGTGGAATCCGGTGGCAAGATCACGCAGGAAACGCGGCTCTACAATTCGGCGGAGGGCAAAACCTACGGCATGCGGTCGAAAGAGCAGGCGCACGATTACCGGTATTTCCCCGAGCCCGACCTTTTACCGCTGATCGTAGACGAGAAGTGGCAAGCGGAAATTCGCAGGGCTCTGCCCGAGTTGCCCGAACCCCGGCGCAAGCGCATGATCGCCGACTACGGCATCACCGACTACGACGCGCAGGTCCTGACCGCCACGAAGTCGTTTGCCGACCAGTTCGAGGCCGCAGCCAAGGCCGCGAAGAATCCCAAGCGGGTGGCGAACTTGGTGCAGGGCGAACTGATGGGACGCCTGAAAGCCAAGGGCCTGGAGATTGAGCAATCGCCCATTTCGATGAAAGGCGTCGCACTATCGGCGGATCTGGTAGAGAGCGGCGCGATTTCTGGCAAGATGCTCAAGGATTTGTATGACCTCTGTTTCGAACAGGGGAAAGACTTCGGCGAAGTTTACGAGAAAGAAAAGCCCCAACAGATTACGGATTCCTCCGCAATCGAAAAGATCATCGACGAAATCGTCGTGGCCAACCCCAAGCAGGTCGAGCAATATCGGGCGGGCAAGAAAACGGTGATGGGCTTCTTCGTGGGCCAGGTAATGAAGATGTCAAAAGGTCAGGCGAATCCAAAAATGGTGAACGATCTGCTTGCAAGAAAGCTGGACGGATGACGCCGGCTTCCGATTCCACCCTTGTCCGGTACAATTAAAAGTTTACGCGCGAACCGAGAGTCACGCGAGAATTACCAGCATGTTCAAGAAGATTCTAATTGCCAATCGGGGAGAGATTGCGGTGCGGGTGATCCGCGCCTGCCGTGAGCTGGGTATCCCTTCGGTTGCGGTTTACTCCGACGTTGATCGCGCCTCGCTGCACGTCCGCAAGGCGGACGAAGCCTACCACATCGGCTCCCCTGCGGCTGCAGAATCCTACTTGAACTTCACGAAGATCTTAGGTGTTGCGAAACGAAGCGGTGCGGATGCGATCCACCCGGGATACGGTTTTCTTTCGGAGAATGCGCGATTTGCGCAGGCCTGCGTGGATGCCGGGGTGAAGTTCATCGGCCCCACCGCGGCTTCGATGGAAATGATGGGATCGAAAACGCGAGCACGGCAGGAAATGGAAAAAGCCGGGGTTCCGTTTGTTCCAGGGACTTCGAGAGGGCTGGAGTCGCACGAGCAGGCCGAGCAGGTGGCTGCGAAGATTGGCTATCCCGTGATGCTGAAGGCAGCAGCGGGCGGCGGCGGAAAAGGCATGCGCCTGGTGCATGCGCCGGGAGAGTTGAAGGCCGCTCTGGAAGCGGCCCAAAGCGAGGCTGAGCGGGCATTCGGCGACCGTGAATTGTACATCGAAAAGGCAATCATCAATCCACGTCACATCGAAATGCAGGTGCTGGCGGATGAGCATGGCAACACGGTGTATCTGGGCGAGCGCGAGTGTTCCATTCAACGACGGCATCAGAAGGTGCTGGAGGAATCGCCATCGCCGATCGTTGACCCGGACATGCGGCGACGCATGGGCGAGGTCGCGGTCCGAGTGGCCAAAGCGGCGAACTACACCAATGCAGGGACAGTAGAATTCCTGGTCGATGAGGACAAGAACTTCTATTTTCTGGAGATGAACACGCGACTGCAGGTGGAACATCCTGTGACTGAATTGATCACCGGGCTGGACCTGGTGCATCTGCAGATTCGGATCGCGGCTGGCGAGAAGTTGCCCTTCGGGCAAGAAGACGTTCACATCCGCGGGCACGCCATCGAGTGCCGCATTTACGCAGAAGACCCTGATAACAACTATTTTCCGAGCCCAGGGAAGATCACGCTGTTGCTGTTGCCTTCGGGGCCTGGAATCCGCCGCGATAGCGGCATGTACGAAGGTTGGACGGTGCCGATCGATTACGATCCGCTCTTAGCCAAGTTGATCGGGTACGGCACCGACCGAACGCAGGCGATCTGCCGGTTAACGCGCGCACTGCACGAGTATTTTGTGGGTGGCATTAAAACCAACATCTCACTGTTCCGCCGCATTCTCACCGATTCAGATTTTCGGGCTGGAAAACTGGACACCGGCTATTTGGATCGATTGCTCAAGGCAAAACCTCCTGAGGTGCGGGGTGAGGATGCGGAAGTCGCAGCCATTGCCGCTGGGATTTTTGCAACTTTGGATTCGGCACCGACCGCCGCTACGGGTAACGGAAACTTATCCCTGAATTCTGGGAGCAAAACAGACCACCCGACTGCGACCTCGGGTTGGAAGCGGGCTGCGAGGATAGAGGGGCTGGGGTAAGAAGAAGTCGCCTGCAACCCTAGCTTCCCGGCAAGCCGCCAATCTCTTATGGTCTACGACGTCACCATCGACGGCAAAGATTACCGGCTCGAACTGGCGCGGACGGAGACTGGTTGGCAATGCCAATTGAATGGCCGCGAGACGCAAGTCGACGCGGTGCTCGCAAGACGCGATGTGCTTTCCGTTCTGATCGGCGGGAAAGCCTATGAGATTAAGCGGGAGCACACCGCGACGGACATGCATCTATGGGTTGGCAGCGTTCGCTACCTTACGGAATTACGTGACCCCAGATCACTTCGCGGCCGCAAAGGTACTGGCGCGGATGAAAAGGGCCCCAAAAAACTGCTCGCGCCGATGCCCGGCAAAGTGGTGCGCGTGTTGATTGGAGAGCAGCAAGCTGTCGACGCGGGACAAAGCGTGCTGGTGGTGGAAGCTATGAAAATGCAGAACGAAATCAAGTCGCCCAAGAAGGGCACGGTGCAAAAAATCGTGGCCGCCGAGGGCGCGAATGTTAACGCTGGGGATGTGCTGGCGATTGTGGAATAGTCTCGTGGTGGAGCTCGTCAGATCTTGGCGAGAGTGTATTTTTCGGGCCTCTCTGACTTGCCCTCCAGCCAAACGATTTCGAGGTCCATTTTCTTATCATCGACGATTCTGTAGATAATCCTCTCCACGCGAGGTGCGTCCGCACTCTTCAAATTTGTGACGTCGAATGTCTCAAACTCCAGCACACGCGGCTGGCTGCTATCTTTAAGTCGCAAACGGGGAGCATTGCCAGCATTGCAGAAGTGGGTCATCAGAAGGCTTTGACCATCCCAATAGATCACGGAAAGTTCTTTGCCAAACTGCTCCGTCACGATAGAGTCTTTGGAACCCACTTCGTAAGTCATTTCAATCGGCAGAGTCTTTCCCTGCGATTGAATCGACCACTTTCCTTGCAGGCTCTTGAAAGTCTCAAACGCTGTTGCAGAATTGCTGACTGCCGCGGAAACGGCATGAATCATGAAGACTGCGAGGCCAAGCTTAAACAATTTAGCAACATGACAGGACAGGCTACTGATCGCGAAGTTTGGTCTCGACGGCGTAGTCATTTCGCGAAGCCATTGCCTTCCAGAACCTTCTCAGCGTAGTAGTTCTCTACCTTGGCCTGATCGCGCAGCACTTCGTAGTACGCAGCCTTCAGGAGTTGTTCGCGCCGATCGCGGAGCTGGGAGCGGATCGCCTCCTGCACACGGGGATCTGACAATTCACGCTGCCCCGCCGTCTCCTTGGCAATCAGTTTCACGACGCGGAATCCCACAACCTGCTTGGTCATCGGATTGACCACGGTGATGATCGGGCTGTACTGGCCCGGCTTCAGTTTGATGACGGTATCACGAGTCACCGGGTCCGTGTTTTTCAAGGACGATTCCGGCGTAAAGCCCAGGTCGCCGCCGTTTCCCGAAGTCTCCGTGTCCTCGGAATAGTTCATGGCCAACGTGCCAAAGTCGTCGCCACTATCCAGGCGATTTACGATCATCTGAATTTTCTTGCGTGCGTCAGCCTCGTTTTGCGCTTTGTCGTTCTTCAGATTGTGGACCTGGGGATTCGGCACCGTGGTTACGAAAATCTGGGCCAAATGGTACTGCGGCTCAACCAGGTTGAATTCCGATTTATGGGCGTTGTAGTAATTGGAGATGTCCTGGTCGGAAATATTAATCTTCGACGTCACTTCCTTGTTCAGTACCTTGTCCACCGTAAGAGATCGCCGCAAATCACGCTTGAAGTCGTCGAGCGTGAGCTTTTTCTCTTTCATGCGGGCGTCGAATTCCTCTTTTGTGTACGGCGACTTGATTTCGTTCAGCTTGCGCTCGACTTCGTCGTCGGTGGCCAGGAGTCCGAGCTTTTCCGCCCGCCGCATCAACATTTCGTTTTCAATCAACTCGCGCAAGATACTGAGACGCAGGCTGGTGGCTTGTTCTCCGGTCGGCTGCTGCTGGGAGCCCGCGGTCTGGTTTTCGTAGTACTTCTCCACGTCCACGCGGTAAATCTTACGACCGTCCACGGTGGCAGCAACATCGTCACCGGCCAGCTTGGTCCCGCAGGCGATACAAACCGCGAGAAGCGAAACGGAAAGTACTGCCAGAGCGAGACGAAATAGCGAATTGGTTTTCAATGGATCCTCTTGGACTACTTGCTGGGTGCTTCTGACTTGGGCGGAGACGAAGTCCCGGGGTGCGCCGGCGCCGGTACTCCAGCCTGCTGCAACGCCTGATCGAGTGCCGCGCGCAGTTCGCTGATGGGAAGGGCCCCGTCCATTTCCTGTCCGTTCACAAACAGGGTCGGCGTAGCGGTCACGCCCACGCCCTCGGCGTCGTGCATTGAAGCTTTGACTGTTTCTTCATTCTGCGCCTTGACACAGGACTGCAGCTTGGCCAGGTCGAGGTTATGTTTCTGTCCTTGCTCGAGGGTCAATCGGTCCAGCACGGAGAACTGAATGTCGCGCCCTTTTTGCGAATTCACTTCCTGCTGGTTGGCATGGATGTGGTCAGCAAAATCCCAATATGCATCGCCGTTTTGCGCTGCCAGGCAGTTCGCGTCCACGGCGGCGTGCGTAGCCCAGGGGTGGATCTCCGTCAACGGATAATCCTTGTAGACAAATTCCACGCGGTCCCCGTACTCCTTCAGCAGCGTCGGGAAAAGTGTCTGGTGCATGCGAGAGCAGAATGGGCACTCGAAGTCATCGAAGTTGACCACAATCACTTTGGCGTCTTTGCTGCCGCGGGTTGGCCGTCCGTTCAGATCGATCTTCTTCATGTTCTCGGCATAGGGATCTTTGGTCAGATCCAGCATGGTCATCCGGGCCAGAGTCTTACCGTCCCTGGAAAGGAGGAAATCATAAGTTTGTTTCTTTTCTCCCCCCTCCATCGCGATAGTTAAGGAGTCATAATTGGCAAAGTCACTAGGCCGGAGGGGGCCAACGGTGATCTTCACGCTTGCGGGAATGCTGTAAGTAGCCCGCACCTGGCGTTCGATTTTCTGAACGAGGTCGGCGGAAGGAAGCGCGGACTGTGCCGAACAGCCGAGGCAAACCAAAACCAGAACAAGGATCGAACGTCGCAATAGCGTCACCAGAAACCGCCTATACATTGGGATTATGCAAGATTATCTCATACGGCACGAACCGGAGGGGCCAGTCATGCGGGGTTTGCGAGCATCTCATCAAAATTAAGCCGCCATCAGTCAAGCCCCGCGGGAGAGCCGTTCAACCGGCAATAGAAAGTTCATGGAGCCCGATCGGAAGCCCTCGAGGTCAAGAGTCACGAACTTGAAACCAAGAGCCTTGAAAATGCGAGTGAATTCCGCCGCCATCGCGGGACTGAGAGCGCGTGGCATTTCGTCTCTGGCAATTTCGATGCGCACAATTTCTCCATGGTGACGTACGCGGAACTGCCGGAAGCCGAGTTCGCGCAGTGCATCTTCGCCCTGCTCGACCGTGCCGAGGGTTTCGCGCGTGACCTGGCGTCCATACTCGACGCGCGAGGACAGGCAAGCTGAAGCCGGCTTATCCCACACCCGCAAACCGGAACTGCGCGCCAGTTCTCGAATCTCCCGCTTGGCTAATCCGGCTTCCAGCAGAGGAGCCGCAACATGGTGCTGGCGGGCGGCAATTTGACCGGGACGAAAATCACTCTGATCGTCCACATTGACGCCGTACGCGATGGAGTCAAACCCTCGCGCCACGCGGAACGATTCCATCACCGTGAAAAGTTCGTCTTTGCAATGAAAACAGCGGGAAGCATCGTTGCGCACATATTCCGTGCGGTCGAGTTCGCTGGTAGTAATAATTTCAAGCGGAATATCTTGCTCGCGAACAAAAGCGATCGCATCTTCGAGATGGATGCGGGCCAGGCTGGGAGAATCCGCGATTACCGCAAGCATATCCGACCCCAGGGCTTTGTGCGCAGCCCAGGCGAGGAAAGCGGAGTCTACGCCGCCGGAATAGGCAACCAGAGTTCGACCCAAGGTGCGGATCTTAGCGTCGAGCGCAGTGCGCTTGGAGGCGAGTTCTGCGGGCATAGGCCATTCTAATACGGTGAACCGCCAGACGGCAGCGGCGCTCCCGATGTATCTCCCGCACTGCTTCTTGTGTAGAGCAGAATTTCGATCCCCGGGAAGTCACGCCTCTCGACCGTGGAATAACTCTTCTCAAGAACTTGGGAGAGTTCGACCGACCTGGCGTCCGGCAGTCCCGACTGAGTCTCCGCGTAAGTGAGCACGAGCCAGGCACGCGAATGCTGGGGAAGTGACCGCTCAAGCAGCGCGTCATTGGGCTTCTCGACGAAATCAAGGAATGTAAGGCGATCACCGTGGTACGGATAAAGCACATCCGGAGTGGCTGAAGCGGGCTTCAGGACAGAATCATAAAATTCGTAAGACATACGGCCCATCGGAACATGAAACAGCAAGGCATCCCCGGGTTCCGCATGGTTTAGCAAGTAGCGGGTTGCGGAACGCCAGTCGTCGCGTTGAATGTCCAAGTCCTGCTCGTAGTAGCCAATCGTTCCCCGGAATGAAAGAGCGAACAGCAGCAAAACGGCGGGCACCATCAGCCAAGCAGGACGAAGGCGGGTAATTCCGCGAGACACAAGCAGCAACAGAGCAGGCAGACAGAAAATGAAATACCGGGGGACGAACAGTGGCTTGACCAATGCGAGCCCCAAAGTGAGCAGAATCGGGAACAGCAACCAGAGTAGAAGAAAATAGTAGCGCCAGTATTCCCACGGGATGCAGCGCGCTCCGCGTGCGCGCAAAGCCGGTAGTAGCGCCGCGAAGCAGGCAGCCACGTATGCGCTCAGCAACAGCGGTCGGCCGTTCCCGGCCAAATTCAGCGCAAATGCCCAAAAATCCTTCAATCCTGGACGCTGCACCCAACGGAGCGGCCCCGTGCCAGTTGTGGCCACGAAAACTAAAACTGGTGACGTAAGAAACGCGATCCAACGCCAGTCGTTTCTGGCCTTTGCTCGCGCCTGCTTAGGGGAGTGCTCTTCAATAAAACTGAGCGAAACCCACTGCGCGATCACCAGCAGTGCTGAAAAGAATTGGGCATAAACCGCCAGCGCGCTGCTGAGGACGTAAGCCGCCCGGTTACGACGCGATGGTTCGGCCAGGCACTGCAGAAAACACAAACTCGAAAGCAAACAAAGAAGCACCATCAGCGAGTAAGCGCGAGCCTCCTGCGAGTACTGAACGTGATAAGCATTGACCGCCAGCAGCGCAGCCGCAATCAGACCAACTCGTGAGTCGAAGAGACGGCGGCCTAACAGGTAGATGGCCGGGACCGACGCAATCGCAAAAAGGACTGAAAGTGATCGGACGAAAAACTCGCTGCCTCCGAGGTGCAACCAAAAATGAAGGAGGAGATAGTACAGGGACATGTTGGCTTCGCGCCGCCAGAGAATGCGCGCGAAGTTGTACCAATCAAGTCGCGCGATCGCGACGCTTACGCCCTCGTCGAACCAGAAAGACTTTGCGGCCAGTGCATGGAATCGAAGCAAAGCAGCCACGCAGGCGATGAGCGCAAGCAAGCCGAGGTCCAGCGATGAGGCTCTCCGTGGCGTGTGAGGGATAGGTGATTCGGTGGTCCTTTGGTCCCCAGTTCCGCCATCACTATCCACGGTCTTCACGATGGAAATGGTACCGCGAAAATCGACCTTCGCCTGATACCGTGATCAACTAAAATAACCGTTCTGTCCGCCTCAAATTCCCCAGCGCCCCCAGGTTAGCCAGCGCGAAGGTGAAGCGGTACTGATTCTCGTTCCGTACCGAACCCAAGTTGAAGCGGCGGAATTCCAGACTCACTCCGCAGCAATCCCAGTTGTATGTGGCCTGCGCCGCACCGTATTGCAGAAATCCCAGTTTCGCATCGAAACCGACATTGGTTGCAACACTGAGGCCCTGTTTTCCGGAGTGGCCGTATCCCAGCAAAAGCCGGAACTGGTTGAAAAGCTGTGGCGAGAAAATGACGGTCGAACCGGTCACTTGTCCCGGAACTTGCAGATAGGCATCGCCGCCGCCTACCGTGAGCGGGCCGACACGATAGTTGGCCAGAATCGTACTCGCATTGAAGCCGCCGCGCTCGAAATCGTAATCTACATCCCATTCGAAATCGGTTCGCGCGTTGGCCTGAACCCGCAGGCGCGAGATCAGCGGCGAAAGGTGACGAGGTGCGGTCAGAAACGAAATACCGGATAAATCCACGGTGCTGGTGAAGACCTGCACGTTGCAAGATTGCGCGGGGCAGGCGGCGTTGTTGGTCGCGGACACCAATCCCCCGAAGTTCGGGTCGAGAAAGTATTTCTGTGCGATTTCCCAGGTCACGATCTCACGCACCTGCGTTCCGGTATTGCAGGGCGCCTCGGTCGGGTCACTCTGCCGCTCCCACGGGATACGGCTGGGCACAGGCGCTCCCCCAATAAACAGCGAAGGCATTCCCGGTTTGCCACAGTCTTCCGGCTGCCCGGACTTGCGCTTCGCGTAAAGACGATTCACCACGGCGTATTCGACTTCATTGGTATTGGTGAGAATGTCGCGCTCGTCAAAACGCAGAATGTCGGGAAAATTGTTTACCCCCGTGACATAGCTGTAAACCACGCGGGGTTCAACCACGTGTTTCCACTTGCGCCCCATGAACTCATGCTCAAAGATGCGGCTCAGAACAGGAGGTCGCAGCTCAATCGTGCCCTCCAGAGCATGGCGATTGATAGGATCAGATTCCGCCACTGTGCCACCGGCTGCAAGTTGCTGCGTATAACTCGTATCCCGGAGCGAGAGTTCTGACCGCAACGACCATCCACCGAAGGTCAGGGGCAGTGACAGGCTTGGCTCCAGGTCAATGCGTCCGACCAGCGCAGCGGTACTAAAACCCGGCTCGCTGCGGGAGAGTCCCTCGACCGCAGCGTCGTAGGTCCAATAGAAAGGGGAGTGGCCGAGTTGGCGATCGACGCTTGATCCTTCGAGGCTTGGGGCATGAAGGATGGTGACGACGTCGCCGGCAGTCGTGCTCTCGAAGTCCTGATAACGCTGCGTCGACACGTTAAAGAAGAAGCCGTCCGTCGTGTTGGAGAGGAATGCCTTGGACTTTACTTCGGAGTTCACTGCCTGGGTGAAAACGTCGTTAAAGGCCAGGCGGAAAACGTAGGAACTGAGGTAATCGATGTTCGCGACTCCGCGGAAGTTGTGACCAAAAGCGCCTTCCCCAGTCAGCCGTACCTCCTCCCCACCCTGATTCACCGGCGGGTTGCCGGTGCCGCGATCGAGCACACCGAAATAATTGAGGTCGACGAAGGAGCTGTCGCTGGGCCGGGCCCGAAATTCACCCTGCGGGGCCCATCCCCGCGCAGAGAAATACTCCGCTCCGATGTGAGCGTCCAGGCTTCGATTTATGGCCCAGAACAGCGATTCACCCAGGATCGTTCCTTTGACCGAGGAGGTCCCGATGTTGGGAATGAGGAATCCAGACTGTCGCGGGATACGCTCCGCGGGCAGCGTGGCGAACGGAAAATACAGGACCGGGATTCCTTTTATGCCGAAAATGCTGTGATAAATCTTGGCCGTGCCGCCGACGTTGACGATCACCTTATTGGCCTTGAACAGCCATTTAGGTTGGGGCAGTTCGCAGGTCGTCACCGTGCCGTCGTAGACCATGTAATGATCGGGAGACGTCTTCTCCACCACTTTTCCGGTGAAAAAAAAGGGATTTGACGAGGTCAACATCAGCCGGCTTCCGCGAGTACGCACGCCAATACTGCCGGTCACGTTCTCGAATCGACCGCTTTCGGCGCGCACGTTGTAGGTTCCATGGCTGGCCTCGATATGCTCATGATTGGGTCCACCCTCGAGCACAACATGACCGTCGGCTGTGGACTGTCCGGTGTCGGCGTTGTAAGTGATTTCATCGGCGTGAAGAATGTAAACGCCGTAATGTATCTCAGCTTCGCCGTGCAGCTTATAGATGGCGCCGGTCTTCTCCTGCGTAATTGCGCGGATGGTCACATCTTCCTCGTTCAACGCCGAGGGCGTATTGGGCAGGCTTGGAGCTGAATTGGATGCCGTCACGGGAGAAAGCAACTGGCTGGTAACTAAGGAAGGCGCGAGTAGCAGATGACAAACGAACGCCGCCGTGATAAGGAATCGAGTGCGGGAAGTCATCGCCAAGCGCACGAACTCCCCGGGTGTGAATTCCACTCTGGGGTATCGTGAAGTTAGCACGGCGCTGGCCCGAGAGGCAAAGTGGCGGGCATTGCGATGACCCCAATTGGTTGTGAGACTCTGGCTTGGTTGTGGCTTGGTTCGTCTTGCCTGTTGACATTGGAACATCGGCCCGTACGCTGTCCGCTTTGGGACGCTGCCTGCTGTTGTGCCCGGAAGTCGGTCCAGTCTTCCAGATATGAAATCCAAATTTGAACCCGATGTTGATTCTGGCGTGAGCCTCCCTCCTTCCGGCCGGCAAATCGACCCTGAAGCATACGATGCCAGCGAACAGCGGTTTGCCGCCAGTGTCGAAGAAAAGCCTGTGCCTGCGCGATTTGTGCCGGACGCGGTGCGAGAACCGTCAAGCAATTCGGCGACTAGAGATGACCTGTCGCAAATTGAGGACAATGGCAAGGCGAGCGAAGATCCCGACCAACCGCTCGGCACCGAAGGAGATATAGATACGGAAGCCGACGTGCCGATCGCTGCGCTTCAGTCGGAGTTTCTCGGACCGCAGGACTCCGGTTCGTGGCGCCGCGAAGTGGCAGATCGGGTGAACAATTACCGCGCACGTAGGCGTCCCCGAACCCCGCGCTATCCTTCACTGCAACTGAAGTTTGACCCACCCGAGCCCTCATCGACCGCTCACGCAGCCAGCCAGCCAGCGGCCTCTCCAGTCCCCAGTCGGCTGGCGGTCGCAACGCAGGATACTCCCCCTCTTCTTCGGGAAGCGCAGTCTACCCCACAGAGAATGGATAATGACCTTAATCGTTTGAACATGGTGGAAGCCGGCGCGAAGATTCTTGAGTTTCCTCGCTCCTTCGAGGCGCCTCCGCCAGCTCGCGACGAACTCGCCGAGCCCGTCGTGGACCGGCCGCGTATCCTCGAAGTACCGGAGCTTGTGCTTCCCCCGCCAGCGCTGGGCGGCATTCTGATGGAGCCCGTCGAGGCGCCCGCCCAGGAGCGGCGCCCCGGGTTCGAACTGCCCTTGCAAGCCGCCCCGCTGTCAATGCGCCTCTTGGCGGGCATCATCGATAGCTTGTTGGTGGCTGCAGCGTTTGCGGTTTTCGCTTACATTTTTTTCAGGGTGACATCGATTGTTCCCCCGCTTCAGCAAGCTGTAGGCATTTCCGTGAGTCTGATCGCTCTATTTTGGGCCGCGTATCAGTACCTCTTGCTGGTTTATACGGGAACCACTCCCGGGCTGAAGCTGGCGCGGCTGCGATTGAGCCGGTTTGATGGTGCTGCGGTCCCGAGGAAGATCCGGCGTTGGCGAGTGCTGGCTTCCATGTTGTCAGGGTTTTCGCTCGCGCTGGGCTATGCGTGGTGCTTCCTGGATGAAGACCAGCTTTGCTGGCACGATCGCATCACCAGAACATACATGGCACCCAAACCGCGACCGGCCGTCCAGCCGGATCATGTGGGGAGTGTTTGAGCCGTCCAACCACCGCCTCCGGTCGCCAGAATCGACCTTCCGCCCCGTCCCGACACAGATTCCGCTGCTCCACTGTGCTAAATTCTTAGACTTACGCATTCCGGCATTTCTATAAATGTCCTCATCCGTCCCAGGCATCCGGCGTCCCGCGGTGAAGGTGTTCGTTGCCACCACGGTAATGCTGACCTTCATCTCGTTCTGGCGGGCGGCGGCGATTGTCCTTGCCGACCTTGCCTCTTCCGCTTATTACGCTGGCGGTGACGCCGAGAAAGTAATTGGCAAGAGCGCCCCCTGGTTCATCCTGGCGGTGATGCTGTTCAGCTACTGTGTGCGCGCTCTGTATATCGAGTCCAGCAGCATGTTTGTGCGCGGCGGCGTGTACCGCGTGGTCAAGGAGGCCATGGGAGGCACCCTGGCCAAGTTTTCGGTGTCGGCCTTGCTCTTCGACTACGTTCTGACTGGCCCCATCAGCGCGGTCTCGGCCGGTCAGTACCTGGCAGGCTTTATCGAAGATATCGGCCGATACGTCCACCATCCCCTGGTTTTTTCCGAAGACCACTTTTCGGCCGGCTTCGCCATTCTGATCGTGCTTTATTTCTGGTGGAAGAACATCCAGGGCATGCATGAATCCAGCGAGAAGGCCCTGCAGATCATGATCGTCACAACCGTGATGGTTGTGATTCTGATCATCTGGTGCACCATCACCGTATTCAGCGCGCCCGTTCACTTGCCGCCAAACCCGCTAAACCCCGGGGTGGTGAAGATTAACAAAGAATCCATGGGCTGGCTTTACGGATCCTGGATTAGTCATTTCACCTGGATCATCATGTTCGTGGGATTCGGGCACTCAGTCCTGGCCATGAGCGGTGAGGAAACACTGGCTCAGGTGAACCGTGAGATCGAGCATCCCAAGCTGAAAAACCTGGAAAAAACCGGACTGGTGATTTTCATTTATAGCCTGCTGTTCACCTCCCTGGTCTCGTTCTACGCGGTCATGATTATTCCGGATGGCGTCCGGCATGACTACTTCGCCAACCTCATCGGCGGCATCGCCATGTACCTGGTTGGCCCCACCGTGCTGAAACTGATCTTTCACGCCTTCGTGGTGCTGGTCGGTGTGCTGATCCTTGCGGGGGCGCAGAATACTTCGATCGTGGGCGCGAATGGCGTTCTGAACCGGGTGGCCGAAGACGGTGTGCTTACCGACTGGTTCCAGAAGCCGCAACGAAGATATGGCACCAGTTACCGCATCATCAATCTGATTGTCGGCTTGCAACTCCTGACCATCATCCTTAGCCGTGGCAACGTTTATGTGCTGGCAGGACTGTATGCGTTCGGCGTGATCTGGAGCTTTGCCCTCAAGTCGCTCGCCGTTCTGGTATTGCGCTATACCGAGCCCGAGAACCGACAATGGAAGGTGCCGGGCAATATCCACATCGGCGGCCGTGAAGTGCCAATAGGCCTGATCCTGATCTCCGGGGTGCTGCTGATTACGGCATTGGTCAATCTGTTCACCAAGTCCGAAGCGACCATTGCTGGAGTCACGTTCAGCGCTGTTTTCTTCGCCATTTTTGCCTACTCTGAGCATCGGGTTACGAAAGAGCGGCATGGCAAGCCCGAAAATCTGGACCAGTTCCGCGTATACGGAAATCAGGAACTGGGGTCCGGAGCGTTAGGGGTCAGGCCCGGAAACATTCTGGTTGCGGTGCGCGACCCTAGAAATCTGTATTATCTGCGCGACATCCTCCGAACCACCGACACACTTCGGCAGGATGTAGTCGTGATGACCGCACGTCTCTACCACCGCGAGCATTCTTTCAGTGGCAGCGCGGTCGTCGAGGCCGCGCAGGTCTTCGATCACTACGAGCAGGAGCTGTTCACCGCCGCCGTCGCGGCCGCGGAGAAAGAGGGCAAGCCGGTTTCGCTGCTCGTCGTTCCCGCCAGCGACGTTTTCGAGGCGATCATCGTGACCGCGCAACGCCTGGATTCGAGCCGCATCGTCTGCGGAGTCTCCAACAAGCTCACCAGCGACGAGCAGGCCAAACTCACGGGGGACGCTTGGGAACGCCTGCCCGAGCCCAGACCAAGGTTGACGCTGGAGATACACGAAGCCAACGGCAAAATCCGCGAGTACCCGCTCGGCCCTCACGCCCCGCGCATGCGCCCCCAGGATCTCGAACTCATGCACAGCGTCTGGCTCGATATCACTTCCGATCCCAAGTATTGCGGCGCTCACCACTATCACATCGTGGCCCTCGCGCTGGAAGAACTGCGCCGCGAACTGAATAGCGACCTGCGGGCCGAGTTGCTGGCAAAACTGCTGGCGGAAATGAACCGCGACAAACCACCGGGCCAAGGCTCAGATTGTAATTAAAGACCCAGTTGTCACCCCGAGCCCATCGCCCGTTGTCATCCGAGCGAAGCGAGGGATCCAGGTTCTGCACATGGCCGGCGAAACTCAGGCTCCTCGCCGCTTTCGCTCGTCGAAATGACAGCGGGAGGGTTTGTGTCGCGATGGCCTTCCCGCTCTCCTGTTAACATCATTTTGTGAGAGCAACGACTCCAGTCCGCGTGCGTTTCGCGCCTTCCCCTACCGGGCATCTGCACGTGGGGAACGCCCGCACCGCCCTGTTCAACTGGCTCTTTGCCCGCCAGAAGGGCGGCACGATGGTCCTCCGCATTGAGGATACCGACGTCGAGCGCAGCGAGGCTCGCTTCGAGGACCAACTCATCGCCGACCTCCAATGGCTCGGGCTCGACTGGGACGAAGGCCCAGACGTTGGCGGTCCGTACGTTCCCTATCGTCAATCCGACCGACTGGACCTCTACCGCGAACAGGCCGAGCGTTTGCTGAACGAGCGCAAAGCGTATTTGTGTTTCTGCACCGAGGACGACCTGCAGAGAGAGCGCGACAAGGCGTTTGCCGAAGGCGGCCAGCCAATTTATTCGGGAAAATGCCGCGTCATTGATCCCGACGAATCCAAGCGCCGCCGTGCCGCCGGTGAAGCCTGTGCCATCCGGCTACGGATTCCTGAACACCCGATCCGCTTTCACGACATCGTTCACGGAGACGTCGAGTTCTCCAACGAAGTCGTAAGCGATCCCATCATCCTGCGTTCGAACGGCATGCCGGTCTACAACTACGTAGTAGTGATTGACGACGCGCTGATGAAGATCACCCACGTAATTCGCGGCGACGACCATCTGTCGAATACGCCGAAGCAGGTCGCGCTGTATGAGGCGCTGGGATGGCCGGTGCCGGAATTTGCCCACCTGTCTACGATCCTGGGCAGCGACCGTGAGCGGCTCTCGAAGCGTCACGGGGCCACTTCGATCGCAAACTTCCGCGACATGGGCGTCTTGCCTGAAGCGCTGGTGAACTACCTGGCGCTACTCGGCTGGGCTCCAAGCGGAGGCGCCCGCGAAATCTTCAGCCTTCAGGAATTGGTGAAAGAATTTTCCCTGGAGCGAATCACGCCGTCCGCAGCCGTATTCGATATGGAGAAGCTGTATTGGCTGAACCGGCAATACATCAAGACTTGGCCGGCTGACCAACTCGTCGCCATCGGAGTTTGGTTCTTCGCCAAGGCCGGGCTGATCGAGCACAGCGACGCCACCTGGCTGAGTTCGCACAGAGTTCCCATTGTTCAAGTGAGCAACGATTTGCGAAGCTGGCTGGGACAGATCGTAGGGCTGCTAACACCTTACGTAGATCGGCTGGACCAGCTCCCCGAACGCGCCTCACCGATTTTCAACTACAACGCCAAAGCTGCATTAGAAGCACAAGACAACGCCGAAGTGCTCAACTGGCCAAACACGAACGCCGTGTTTGCGAGATTCACTTCCAAGATTCTGGAAAATGGATCGGCGCACGCGGGCCAACTGGCGCCGGAACAATTCAAGAAAATTGTCAACGAAGTAAAAGCGGAAACCGGAGTCAAGGGCAAAGAACTATTTCATCCCATCCGCATCATCATCACTGGCTCACATTCCGGGCCTGATTTCGACCGCCTGATCCCGATCCTCGAAGCCGGCAGCCATCTGAACCTGCCCAAGCACGTGCTTAGCGTGCGCGAGCGAGTAGAGGAGTTCGCCAAAGCTCGCATTTTATAGGATCAATCGGCATAGGGGGAGTGGTCACCCACTCTCCCCTGCCACACCACCGGACATGCGGGTCCGCATCCGGCGGTTCAGTTCGGTTGAGCTAGAGTACGTCCAGCAACCGAGGAAGACCGAGCATATCGAAGTAAGCAATCGGAAACGCAGACGACAGGGCCGGACTGTTGGCGATGCGCCATGGTCCATGGGGACTACCGGCGGTTTGGGCCGCGAGGTCATGTCCGATGTTTCGCTGGCGTAGCCGAACATACCGCACCTTGCTGCGCTTCCATTGCTTCCAGATCACGGAGCGCAACCTGCGTCGCATCCATTCCTCTAGCTTTCGCAGCACCGAGGGCGTCTGGCTGAAGCCGAAGTAACTCTTCCATCCGCGTACATAGGTGGCGAGTTCCTTCGTCATCTGCTCCAGACTGATGCCCCGTGTTCGTCGCGTCAGTTCCCGGACTCTTTGCTTGCAGCGGAGCAGAGCCTTGGGCGCGATGCGCCGTTTCGGTCTGGTCCCGCTCGTAAAGCTAAAGCCCAGAAACTTGCGCTCCTGCGGTCGTGCCACCGCGCTCTTCGACTCGTTCACCTTGAGCTTGAGTCGCCGTCGCAGGAAACTGGTCACGCTTTGCATGACTCGCTTTCCTGCCCGCTCGCTCGCCACGTAGATATTGCAATCATCCGCGTAGCGCACGAAACGGTGCTGGCGCCGCTCTAACTCGCGGTCGAGTTCGTCGAGCACGAGATTCGACAGCAGCGGTGACAAAGGCCCTCCTTGCGGAGTTCCTTCTTCCACCGGACTCACCAGCCCGTTTTCCATCACGCCCGACTCCAGGAACGCTCGGATCAACTTGAGCATTCTCTTGTCGCTCACCCGCCGCGCGACCGCCGCCATCAGTTTGTCGTGGTTCACTCGATCGAAGAACTTTTCCAGATCAAAGTCCACCACCCAGCGGTTGCCCTCGGCGATATACTGCTGCGCCTGGGCCACCGCCTGATGCGCCGAACGCTGCGGACGAAAGCCGTGACTGTGTTCGGAAAACGTCGGGTCCCATCTGCGCTGCAGAACCTGCATCACCGCCTGCTGGATAAATCGATCCAGCACCGTCGGAATGCCCAACTTGCGCACTCCTCCGTCCGGCTTCGCGATCTCTACTCGCCTCACCGGTCGCGGCCGATACGTTCCGCTCATCAGCTGTTCCCGTATTGCTGGCCAGTGCTGCTTCAGGTAGCCCGGCAACTCCGACACTTTCATGCCGTCGATCCCCGGACTCCCCTTGTTGGACTTCACTCGTCGTAAAGCCCGCTGGCAGTTCTCCCGCCCGCAGACTTCTTCCATCACTTGCTCTTCTCCAGCCGGACTTTCGGTTTCGCATTTCGCCGTGAGCGATTCGGTCCCTTCCCCAGGAGCCCTTGGAGCTTCACTCCTCCCCTCCCCGGTAAAGGCCAGCAACATCTGTAGCTGGTTCTTCTGCCGCTTGTCGTTCATCGAGTCCTGCGTCCTACTCGCCGCTCCTTGCTGTTCGGGCCTTCGACCTCGCGGCCTACTATGCCCTCTGCTGACTCCCGCCCCACGGTCAGAATGGATCGCTCCACCCTCAGTCACGATGCCGTGACGTGCGGCGGGTCTCCCGAAGTAAGTTCGACCGCCTTCGACGCGCAACCGCCGGATTTACCACCAGTGTGCTTGGTGGACCTGGGCTTCGCTGTCCTTTGCCAGCTCGCCCCACACCGTAGGCCTCATCATCCGGTTCTTGTTCATCGGCTCGCGCCTTTGATCCACGCTTCTTTCAGACCCCGCCTCGCGACGACGCCCTTGCGCTTCTCTAGCCCTTCACCTCCACCAGGCTGGGCAGGGGACTTTCACCCCCAAGCTGTCGAACATGTTCGGCACACAAAGAAAACCCCGGCGCCGTCCGCCGGGGTCCATGTTTCGTGACACTTACTTGTTGATGTCGGCATGGTCATGATGAGCCATACCGCACTGTTCCCCATTTGCACCACAGCACGCTACAGCCGCCTGCTCGGTGGTTTTATTGGACTTTGAGCAGCAGCCTTCTTTTCCGTCACCACCACACTTCCCTTTCGAGCAGCATGCGTCCGCGGACTTGTCCTTGTCCCCTTTCATGCAGGACATGGCATTTTTGGCATTTTTGCCCTCTTTGCCTTTGCAGCAGGATGCCTCGGCCTTGGCAGATCCGTTCTGGTGATGAGCACAGCACGATTCAGTCGCCTTGCCGTCAGCCATCTTCTGGCAGCACGGACAATCTGCCTTGGTTGCGGCTGGAGCGGCGGCAGTGGAGGGTTGCGTGGGGTTGGCTTTGGATGGAGCTGCGGTTTGCGCCCAGGAAAACATTGCAAGGGCAAAGACGAAGCTACAGATAATGGCAGTCATTCTGGTTTTCATGACAAATCTCCTTTTAGATTCTGCAAGCTAGCTGCCGCCGGAGCATTTAGCCCTTCAAGACAGCATTTGAGGTTTCGACCACATGATCGCAGCAGAACGGTGGAACGAATCAGTTCCGCAGAACCATGCTTAAGGCGGAGCAGGAGAGCGAAGCATGGCCAACCGGGGACTGGATGGCTGACACCATGAACACTGTCGGACCATCGACCAGAGAGATCGTCTTCCCAGCAAAAGCACCCTCCGAGTTCACCGGCAGGCTAAGAGGAATAGCGGCATCTGAGAGAAACAACAACGATGCTGCCCGTCACATGGGTCCGCCATCGGAGAAGCCTGTAGCACAGTGTTTGACTTAAGGCTGGGACGACAGTGATGGTGCTCGGCACGTGCGCGTGGGTCATGAGCTGAAAGTGCCTCGGTTGCGGCTGACGAGTGTGCTGGGAGCCTCTCCACGGACCATGCAAAGGAATTTGCCCAAGCCAACGTGGAGAATAACAGGAGCGCGGCGATCCATCTGTTCCTCATGGTTAGACCATGCGCAACAGCTTAGCTTCTCACGTTCGTTCCCCGTGGTCAGTGATCCGCATCACACGCATGTGGAACTCACTTTTTCAGGATCGCTTCCAATGCTTGCTTCAGCTCTGGCTTCTGAAAGACATAACCGCTCGCTAATAGCTTTGCCGGTTCTACTCTTTGACTGCCCAGTAAAAGTTCGTCTCCCATTTGCCCGAACACCACGCGGGCCGCGAAAGCCGGCATAGGAAAAATGGCTGGCCGAGACAACACCGAAGCCAGCGTCTTGGTGAACTCCGCATTCGTCACTGGATGCGGAGAGACACTGTTCACGGGGCCGCGGAGAGATTCATTCGCAAGCATGTGGCGAATTGCCCCGAGCTCATCCTGCAGATCGATCCAGCTCATCCACTGACGGCCACTGCCGATCCTTCCGCCCAGTCCCATTCGAAACGGTGGCAGCATTTGTTTCAACGCGCCACCCTTCGCGCTCAAAACGATGCCGGTGCGCAAAAAGGCCGTACGAATGCCGGCGTTCACCGCGGGTTCGGTGGCCGCTTCCCATTCGCGACAAACCTCCGGCAGGAACCCGCTTCCGCCGGAAGCGCTGTCCTCGCGCAAAGTCTCATCGGCGCGATCCCCGTAAAAGCCGATGGCGGAGGCCGAAATTAACAAACGCGGGGGCGATGTCGCCCGAGCAAGCGCTTCGGCAAGGTGTCGTGTTCCAAGGACCCGGCTGTCCCGGATTGCCTTTTTCTTCGACTCCGTCCAACGGCTGGCAATGGATTCTCCCGCAAGATGAATCACCGCGTCAAAGCCTGATACCGATTGCGGCGCGAGAGGCTGAGCAAAATCCCATGCAATTTGGCCGGCAGGGGAGGAAGGTCGCCGCGTCAGGCGAGTGATTTCGTAGCCATCGGCGCCCAGATTTTGTATCAGCGCACTTCCCAGGAGGCCGGAAGACCCGCTTATAAGAACTTTCGCAGGCATGAAATCAACTGTACCAGTTCGCCGATCCCGGCGACAGACGTGGCAAGCTACATCGTCACAGCGCCGTAGAGACGTTGCTTGCAACGTCTGATTCCCGGCTATAATCTTTCATGGCGACGCTGCGCGAACAGATCGCGACCACCGCCCTCACGGTGACCAAGTTCCGGGAGTTGTTGCGCACCATGCGTGCCAACCGGCCCGGCGACGATCTGGAACTGGTGCGCAAGGCCTACGAGTTCTCCCAGAAGAATCATGCCGGTCAGACGCGAGCCTCCGGCGAACCCTACCTCGTCCATCCGCTAGGAGTTGCCCAAGTGTTAGCCGAAATGAAGATGGACGCGGTGGCCATCGCCGCCGGCTTGCTGCACGATTCCGTCGAAGACACCTCCGTCACGATTGTCGACATCCGCAAAGAGTTTGGCGAGCAGGTGGCCCACATTGTTGAAGGCGTCACCAAGATCAGTCAGATTGACTTCGCCACGCGCGAGGAACAGCAAGCCGAGAATCTCCGCAAGATGATGCTCGCGATGGTCGATGACATCCGCGTCGTCCTGATTAAACTTGCCGACCGGTTGCACAATATGCGAACCCTTGAGCATCTCACTCCGGAACGCCAGCAGAAAATCGCAAAAGAGACGCTCGAGATCTACGGCCCCATCGCCCACCGGCTCGGCATGGGCAAGATTCGCGGCGAACTCGAAGACCTCGGATTCCGCTATCTCGATCCCCTCACCCACCAGCAAGTCCACGATGCCGTCGAATCCCGCCGCAAGAAAGGCGAGCAATTCCTGGCGCGAGTCGAGCAAACCCTCCGCGACAAACTGAAAGAGGCTGCCATCACGGCCGAAGTGGAAAGCCGCATCAAGCGTCTGTTCAGTATCCACAAGAAACTGGTGCGGCAGAAGATCAGCGTGGAGCAGGTCTACGACCTGTATGCCATGCGGGTAATCACGAAGTCTTTGCAGGATTGTTACGCCGTCTTGGGAATCGTGCACAACGTTTGGCGGCCCGTGCCCGGACGAATCAAAGACTTCATTGCCATGCCTCGCCCGAATTTTTATCAGTCGCTACACACCTCGGTGATCACCGAGGACGGCACTCCGTTTGAAGTGCAGATCCGCACCGAAGAGATGCACCGCATGGCGGAAGAGGGCATCGCGGCGCACTGGAAGTACAAGGATGGCCCAGTCTCGGCTCAGGACGAACAAAGACTGGCATGGCTCCGGCAGGTGGTTGAGTGGCAGCGCGATGTATCTGACCCCACCGAGTTCCTTTCCACGCTCAAGATCGATCTTTATCCGGAAGAGGTTTACACCTTCACGCCCAAGGGAAAGGTTGTGGTCCTCCCGCGCGAGTCCACGCCTATCGATTTCGCCTACACCATTCACACCGAAGTTGGCCACAGCTGCGTGGGCGCGAAGGTCAACGGGCGCATGGTTCCGTTGCGTCACAAACTGCACAGCGGCGACATCGTCGAAATCATCACTCAGCCGGGGCATAAGCCAAGCCGCGATTGGCTGGCCGCGGTCAAGTCGTCGCGCGCCCGCAACAAGATCAAACACTGGCTCAATATTCATCAGCGAGAACGCGCCGTCGAAATCGGCCGCAAGCTGATCGAAAAAGAAGCGCGCAAATACCGGGTCGCCTTCAAGGAGATCAAGGACGAAGAGTTGCGCAAGATCGCCTCAGACTACGGCCTGGGCCAGATCGAAGACTTAATGGCTGGAATCGGATACGGCAAATACTCGGCACGGCAGGTGCTCGCTCGTTTGGCGCCGGCCTCCGCTGCGCCCGTCGCTGACAGTGAAAAGTCAGGTGGCATCGCCAGCGTAGTGCGGCGAGTTTTCGGCGGAGACAGCGGTAACAACGCCATCCGCGTAAAAGGCCATGGCGATCTTCTCGTGTACCGCGCCCGATGCTGCAATCCCATCCGGGGCGAGGATGTTGTAGGTTATGTCACTCGCGGCAAAGGCGTCGCCGTTCACGCTGTGAATTGCCCCAACGTCGTGAACCTCCTGTATGAGCCGGAACGCCGCATCGATGTGGAGTGGGCCCACGACGATGGATCCCCGAGTTCCTATCCGGTGAAGCTTACGGTTTTTTGCGACGATCGTTTCGGCATGCTGAAGCAGATCACAGCGGTAATCAGCGACGCGAAAACCAACATCCGCGATGTTCAGGTGCGCACCTCGAACGCGCAAGCCAACGTCGACGTCGTTCTCGATATTGCCGACTTGAAGCACCTGGAAAATATCATTACCGGGGTTCGCAAGATTCCAGGCGTCCACGATGTACAAAGACTGCAGAAAGTCTAACTGAGAACCGGGAACCAGCAACTGACAGCTGGTTTTTGTAGCGATGTCATCTTTTGTCGGTTTGACATCTCCTGCGGTCATCTGCGTTAATCTGCACCGGGAGCAACTCTTGGAGGATGGATGCGAGAGGTAATTTCTACCCAAGAAGGCCCGCAGGCGATTGGACCCTATTCGCAGGCGATCCGGGCCAATGGATTCGTCTTTGTTTCTGGACAAGTAGCGATTGATCCGGCCACGCAGCAGGTGATAAACGATGACGTTGCGCTCCAAACCGACCGGGCGCTGAAGAATCTATCTGCGATTTTGAAAGCCGCCGGAAGCGGGCTGGAAAAAGTAGTCCGCACCACCGTCTTCCTGAAAAACATGGGCGACTTCACCGCCATGAACGAAGTCTATGGACGGTATTTCAGTGCAGCGCCGCCGGCCCGATCGACGGTCGAGGTGGCGAGGTTGCCCAAGGATGTGCTGGTCGAAATCGATGTAATCGCCCTGGCATAGACCGGCAATTTGCGATTTTCAATCGACAATTTAAAATCAGAAAGTTCCGCTCATAGTCCGAAATCACTACTCAGGAGAAAAATTGATGCTGAAGAGTGCGTGCTTGATTGCGATCGTTACATTTGTGGCTACAGCCCTTTTTGCGCAGGCCGGAAGCAAGAAACCTGATAACAGTGCACCCACGAAGGTCACTGGGGACGGCACCAAGACCGCCGATGGCCTGCAGTACTGGGACATCAAAGTTGGCACTGGCGCCACTGCGACTGCGGGACAGTCCGCCAAGGTTCACTACACCGGATGGCTGACCAACGGAAAGAAGTTCGACAGTTCCGTGGACCGCGGAGAGCCGTTTTCCGTAGAGCCTCTGGGCAGTGCGCCAGTGATCAAGGGGTGGAACGAAGGCATCCTCGGAATGAAGGTGGGAGGCAAGCGCCAGCTCCGCATTCCGCCGCAACTAGCCTACGGCGAGCGCGGCTACCCAGGGGTTATCCCCGCCAATGCAACCCTGATCTTCGACGTGGAACTGCTGAGCGTGAAGTAGAAAGCATCAACCGCAAAGGGCACTAAGGCTCACAAAGCTTGGCTGCATGTTTTCCTTTGTGAACCTTAGTGTCCTTTGTGGTTATTAGGTTTTAGGCCTTGACGACTTTGCCGCTGCGCAGGCAGGAAGTGCAGACGCGCATCCGCTTGGCGCCGCCTTTCACTTTGGCGCGCACGGGGCGGAGGTTGACGTTCCAGCGCCGCCGCGACACGTTGTGGGCGTGGCTAATCGTGTTTCCAAATTGCGGACCTTTCCCGCAGACATCACAAACTTGTGCCATGACAACTCCAGATAGTTTTAGATCTTGGTGCGTAAAACATAGATTTTACCGGAGTTGAGGTAGTTTCAGCAACTGCATGCCACTTACCGTCGCGAATTCGGTGTTGAAAGATATCAAGAGGTATGTAAATTATTGCTCGCAGGCAATTTAAACGTCGTTACCTGCCGGTGAACCTTTTCTAACCGCCGTGTATCTAAACCTGTGTTAGCATTTCATAGCCTTACAACCTCATGCATAGCAAGGGCACATCTGATTTCCTTTTCGCCGAACCGACTCTTGTTTCTGGGGCAGCTCGCCTTTTGGATTTATACTGCCTTTTTGACTCTTACAATACCAGCTCTAATGGCGCTGAGGCTGACTATAAAGCCTTGCTAGCCGACTGGCGTGCGGTTGGACAGGACATTCAATATGCAATAGAGGCTTTCGAATTGTCCTCCGCTCCCGGAAGCTCGGATGCCCTACAATACGAGCTGTTCGCCACACAGGCGAAATAAACACCATCATCCGGTGAGTCCCGAAGAAAAGAACGAGAAAGATGCCCGACTGGTGCGAGTCGCAGCGCAGATTTCTCGAACTTTCTCTGGTCCTCTTCCCCCACCCGAGATTCTCCAAAGGTACAACGAAATCGTGCCCGGAGCTGCCGACCGAATCATCAAAATGGCCGAGAGTCAGCAGCACCATCGTCAGGCTCTCGAGAAAAGTGTCGTGGACTCCAACGTCTTCAGCCAGAAGATCGGGCTCGGCCTTGGTTTCATCATCGCAATAACGGCTATCGGCGGAGGAATTTGGCTCAGCGCCATCGGAAAAAGAGGCAGCGGCCTGACGCGCGATCATCGGCGCTCGCGGTCAGGTCGGCGTCTTCGTTTACGGAAAAGTACAACAGAGCAAAGAACTCGCGGACAAAGCGAATGCACTCTCAACCGCTGCCGAACAATCTCAGGAGCATACGTAACCAGGTTGCAGACACCGATTGGACCGCGAGTTCACCTTAAGTAGTTCAGTGTTCCAGAATCCACTGCCCAACCACGTCCAGGATGTCCGGCGTCTCCGGATCCCACAGCGTGGTATGCGGCACGTCTGGATAGATTTTGAAAGTCTTGTCCGCCGAAGCCGACAGCCTATCGAAAGCGACGCACTCCCGGTGACTCACTACCCGATCCTTCCCGCCTTTGATCAGCAGCGTAGGAGCGTGCACGCGAGGCGCGATTTTCCACCTCCAGCCAAAGACAAGCCGCTGCACGTCGAGCAAGTACCCAAAGCTGACATTCTTGTAGGACAGCGGATCAACGCGACGGCGGGCAATGAACTCCAGATCGCGGGAACTCTCCTCCAGGCGCTTGCCCACCAGATTGATAACTGGTTCCCGGTGCGCGAGCGCGAAGTAGGGCATCAGGCTCAAGCTTTCCAGGCTGAAGAACTGGCTGAGGTCGAGATTCAAAGCCAGCGCCAGAAGAATCAGGCCGGCAAGCTCACGACTGTTTCGTTTGGCGTAGTTGAGAGCAAGGTCGGCCCCCATGCTGTCGCCCAGCAGAAAAATCTTTGCCGCAGGCCGCTGCTGCCGCACAAATCGGATCATGAATTCGACGTCGGCTCCCACTTCAATCGAGGTGCCCACAAATCCGCGCCGTCCTTGCGACAGCCCGTGCCCTCGAGCGTCCAGTCCGTAAACGTCCGTGCCCTGAGGATTCAGGACATCCGCGATGACTTTGTAAGGGGCGCTGTGATATCCGATGCCGTGCAGCACGACGACCACCCGGCCATTCCAGGTCCCACTGGCAGGCCAGTGGCGATAGAAAAGGCGAGTCTCGTCAGACGAAGTTATAAATCCGTGCCGGTCGGCGATCTCGCCCGAAAGCTGAGACACATCCTCGGCAGAGCTGACCTCGGGCGGCATCGGCGCCTCAATCTGAGCGGAATCAAGCATTCTGGCTTATGAACGGAAGCTGACCCCGTGCTTGCGGGTCTCTATTTCGGGCGCCGCCAAGGTCATTATATTGATAACACACGAAGAGCGCGTCGGCTATTCCACTGTAGGTGCCCGTCCGCTTCCGCCCGATTTGTTCCTGTGGATCGGGCTGACAAGCCGACGCGAGTGCTACTGATGAGTTGCTGTGCCGCTTTGCACTGACCCTCCGCTGACGGCCTTGATGAACTGGAACCCTTTGCCGGCAGAATCGATGGCGAAGGCATTGGTAATCGAACCGGTCTTGGGCGTCACCGTAAGGGAACCGCTTCCATCAGAGTTGACCGAATAGGTTCCACTCGCCTTGATAACTGTTACTTTCCCGGCCACGTTCTCAGTGATGGAGGCTTTGACCTTGCCCACTCCATCAAAGGTAAGAATCCCCAGGTCATTCTGGGCATTCGAGTCCTGAGGCGTTGGCCACTGTGTGCTAAGAAACTCGTAGTTCCCCTTCAAGCTGGCATTGTTGAAGGACGATCCCCCGCTGGCGACGGCTGTGGCACTTAACACGTTGGGGTCACCGCCACAGTTGGTGCACATGATCTGAAAGCCCTTGCCTGCCGCGTTGATCACGATGCCGAAGATACCGGAGGCGCCGTTGGAAAGGGTTATGTTCATCGAGCCGGAGCCATTCGCATTCACGGAATAGGTTCCACTCCCTGTGCCCGCACTGAGAGTCCCGACCTTATTGTCGATAAAGGAGGTAATCGAGACCTTACTGACGCCGTCAAAGTTGAAGACAGCAATCAGATCCTCAGTTCTGCTGGGATCGGATGTCCAGTTGATCATCAAAACGCTGTAGGAGCCTTTCAGGCTGCCGTTGCTGAATGCGGGTGCCGCGGAAGCGTCGCGGACGCCGGGGCCCGCAATCAGGCAGAGCAAAATTGCAATCAGGGCCAAGGTGAGCAATGGAAATCTGGGTGAGCTAATTGTTTTCAAGGTGTGTCTCCATTCTTGGGCCCCTTGAGAAGGATTCTTCGATAATCTTACGCAGGCAAGCTAAAGCTCATTCCGAGCGAAACCCGATCAACCCATCTACAGAGGGGACCCGGCTCGGGGGAGGAACAACATCTTCCGCCTGAGTCGGAAGGAAGTCAAGCAATTTCATATATTTGCAATGAAGTAAAGAGGTTGAGGAGGATTCTGCAGTTCACGGGCTGGGTCAGATGTCGACCCCGCCATGCAGCTCGGTCTTGCTGTGCGATACTGATTTCATGACGGCAACAACGGACCCAAAGTCGGTGAAGGTGAACCTGAGCACAGGCACGGGTCTCGATATCGAGTGGAAGGACGGCCACCGGTCGCATTATTCGTTTCCGTTCCTGCGCGATGCCTGTCCCTGCGCTCTGTGCGATGAGTCACGAAGCAAGACGCACCAGCAACCGGGAGAGCCTCCGAAACCCGCGCCCGGGACGCTCCCCATGTTCAAGCCCGCCGTCAAAGCGACTTCGGCGGAAGGCGTGGGCAAATACGCCATCAAATTTCATTTCAACGATGACCACGAGCTGGGGATTTATTCGTGGCAGTTCTTGCGGGATTGGTGTCCGTGCGAGGAGTGCAAGGCGGCACGTGCGGTGCACACCTGATCCATGGGGGCCTGGCGCCCTCGCCCAGCGCGACGGGCCAGTGGACCGTCCTCCATTTAAACCCCGATTCCCCTGTAAAATCTAAGTGGTGACATTGGAGCTTTCTCCGACTTTGTCTTTCCTCGACCAACTCAATCCGCAGCAGCGTGAAGCCGTCGAAACTACCGACGGTCCCGTGCTGATTCTGGCTGGCGCCGGGAGCGGGAAGACTCGCGCCATCACTTACCGCATCGCTCATCTGATCGAGAACGTGGGCGTCATGCCGGAATCCATTCTGGCCATGACGTTCACCAACAAAGCCGCTTCCGAGATGGTCGAGCGTGTGGACAAGCTGGTGGGCGGGTTGTCCATTGCCAAACCGGTGATCTCTACGTTTCATTCTTTCTGTGTACGCATGTTGCGGCGGGACATCGAGGCGCTTCGCATTCCTTCGAGCGTCCCGGGCATACCGCCGATCGGGCACACCAAGAGCTTTGTGATTTATGACGAGAACGACCAGCAGCAACTGGTCAAGTCCGTCATGCGGCGCTTGGGAATTGACGACAAGCAGACTACGCCCCGCTCCGTGCTGGCGCATATTTCGTGGGCGAAGAATCACATGCTCGACCCGCAGGAAGTTTATTTGCAATCGGCGGATCCGAAGACCGAGCGTGTAGCCCAGATTTACGCTGAGTACAAGAAAGAACTGGCGAAAGCGAATGCCTTAGACTTCGACGACCTGCTGCTCGAAACCGTGCGCCTGTTGAAGGCCGCGTCCCCGGTGCGCGAATACTACAACCGCCGTTTCCAGTACATTCTGGTCGACGAATATCAGGACACGAATCGTCCGCAGTATGAATTGATGCGGCTGCTGGCCGGGACCCGCCACAATGTGTGCGCAGTAGGCGACGAGGACCAGTCGATCTATTCCTGGCGGGGCGCGGACATCCGCAACATTCTGGAGTTCGAGAAAGATTTTCCCGAGGCCAAGATTATTCGGTTAGAACAGAATTATCGTTCAACGCAGAACATCCTGCAGGCGGCGTCTGCAGTGGTCGCGAACAACCTCAAGCGCAAGGGGAAGAATCTGTGGACGTCGCGCCAAGGTGGCACCAAGCTGGGCTACTACGAGGCCCCGGACGGCGAGAACGAAGCGCTCTTCGCGGCTGACTACATTTCGAAGTATCTCCGAGAGGCCGTGGACCAGGGCGAGAATGCGCGGGCAGCCGTGCTCTATCGCACCAATTCCCAGTCGCGGCTATTTGAAGAGGCCATGCGCCGCTATCAACTGAAGTATCACGTAGTGGGCGGATTCTCTTTCTACGAGCGCGCCGAAATCAAGGACATGATTTCGTATCTGAAAGTCATCCACAACGTGGACGATTCGATCTCCTTGCTGCGAGTGATTAACACGCCGGTACGCGGGATAGGTAAGACCACGATTGAGACTCTGGAGCGAGTCGCGCTGGAGACCGGAGTTTCGTTGTGGGGCGCGTTAAGCGAAACCATCAAGCGCCAGTTGCTACCGCAGCGCGCGCTTGTAGCACTTAAAAGTTTCAAGAGGCTCATTGAAGATGGTCGCGCTATGTTGGCCGGGACTTTTGTGGAGCGGCTCGAAGAAAGTGTGGAGCGGGCGCCCTCGCCCGCTTCGTATGAGGCCGTCCCGCAGGATGAAAAACCCGAGCCAGACGCAGATATTTCCTTCGATTTTACCGAAGGCGACAACATCTCCTTCGACTTTGGAACTCCTGATCCGGCGCCCCCCACTGAGACTTCCGACACACCCAGAGCTGCCGAAGGCACCCACTCTGCAGAATCACAGCAGGCCGAAACTGACTCTGCCTTCCGCACTCCCGGAGAAGCCGCGAATACCGCCGAAATCCTGAAGTTCCTGATCGATCGAACCGGTTACATCAAGCAACTTGAAGAGGAAGACACGCCCGAGGCGTACTCGCGGATTGAGAACCTGCGCGAACTGGTGAATGCCGCCATGGACTCGCGCGACCGCGGCGAAACTCTGGATCAGTTCCTCGATCACGCTGCGCTGGTGAGCGATGCCGACGCGTACGACGAGCGCGCCCAGATCACGCTGATGACGCTCCACGCCGCCAAGGGCCTGGAGTTTTCCCTGGTATTCCTCTGCGGCCTGGAAGAAGGATTGTTTCCACATTCCCGAACGTTCCTGCAGCCGGACGACATCGAAGAAGAGCGTCGGTTGTGCTACGTCGGCATGACCCGGGCGATGGATGCTTTAGTCCTGACCCGCGCCGTATATCGCCGCCGTTACGGAACGGACTTGCCCGAGGCCAGCGTCCCGTCAAGATTTCTCGAGGAAGTGCCAGCAGGATTGGTGGAAGAACTGGGAGGATCGCGCCGGAAGAGAGAATCTTCTCGGGCAAGAGTACCCGTGCCACACGAGCCTGAGCAACAGGCGCACTATGCCTACGAAGACGAAGATCAGAGCAGCGCCAACTGGACCGCCCCCAACCAGCCGCGAACTCCAGCCAGTGCGTATTCCGGACGCAGCTACAATTCCATTGACAACATTGCCGAGTTCTTCGCTTCACGGGGAAAGAAATTCAATGTCCCGAAAACCCTGGTGGAAGAGCCCAAGGGCAAGAAAGGTTTCAAGCCGGGCCAGAGGGTGCGCCATCCTAAGTACGGCGAAGGGACGGTGTACCATCGAGAAGGAGAGGGTGAAGAGGCCAAGATTACGGTACAATTCCCTCGCTTCGGTTTGAAGAAGCTGGTGGAAAAGTATGCCCAGTTGGAACGGGCTTAGGAGGATTTTGCAATTTTGTAATCGGGTGATTGAGCAATTGTTTGGGTTTCAAATTACTCAATTACGCAATTACCAAATTACAAATCACGCACTCAGGATGCATTCATGGCAAACACAAAAAAGCTGACCAAGGAAGAACGCAAGAAGTCGAAGCGCACAGCCCGCAAGAAAGTAAAAGCAGAAAAGCCGCTGAAGCCGCGAGAATACGCCCGTGGCTCGAAAAAGCGCAAAGTGAAAAAGATGGTACGCGGCGCGGCGAAACGGTAAAAGCCAGCACTTAGCACTTGGCACTTGGCCCGGAACGTTCGCGGCCAAATGCTAATTGCTAAGTGCCAAGTGCTGCATTCCAGGAGACAACGCCCTTTGGCTCAAATTCCGACGACACTAACCAGACCACGGAGGGCAGTCCTCGAACCTCGGACAATCAGCTTTTCTGCTGCAAGTCCATCGACAAGCTGATTTCGGATTCCGAGGAGCCTGACCGAAAACTAAAAAAGACCCTGGGTCCGATCTCGCTTACCGCTCTCGGAATTGGCGCGGTCATTGGCTCGGGTATTTTCACTGTCATCGGCACCGCCATCGGAGGGCAAAAGTTCGACACCTCGTCCATTCTTAATGCCCCCTTGCTCGATTTTCTGATCACACACCACGCCACGCTGGGGCGGCCGGGCGCCGGTCCCGCATTAGCTCTGTCATTGGTTCTGGTCGCGATCGTCTGCGCTTTCACCGGACTCTGTTACGCCGAACTAGCCTCGATGATTCCAATCGCCGGCAGCGCCTACACCTACACCTACGCAACCATGGGCGAACTGATTGCATGGATCATCGGTTGGGACCTGATTCTGGAATACGCCGTGAGCAACATGGCCGTCAGTGTCGGCTTCTCTGCGCACTTGGTCGGCATGTTTGACTGGTTCGGATTTCACCCTGCCCTGCGCTGGATTTCACCAGCCTATCTGCCCGGTGGCCTCACCGATCTGAAAGGCGATGTGCTTTATACACCGGGTCTCCACTTCGGTTTCAACTTTCCGGCATTTCTCGTGGTCATGATTTTGACGGTGATCCTGGTGCGCGGCATTCGCGAGTCGGCGGAGGCCAACAATGTTATGGTCCTGCTGAAGATCGCGGCGATCCTCGCGTTCGTCATTGTCGGTGCGCAATATGTGCATCCCAGCAACTGGCATCCCTTCGCGCCCATGGGATGGTCCGGCATCCTCACCGGTGGCTCCATCATTTTTTTCACCTACATCGGATTTGATTCGGTCTCGACCGCTGCGGAAGAGGCTCGCAACCCGCAACGTGACCTGCCGATTGGCATCATCGCCACGCTGGTGGTCTGCACCGTCCTCTACATCGGGGTCGCAGTTGTGCTTACCGGGATCGTGCCCTGGGCGTCCGTCCGTGACGACGCCGCGCCGGTGGTCAACGCCATGAAGTTGTTAACCGTTCAAACCGGCTCGCACACGTTGAACTGGATTCACCTGGGAGTACTCTTCGGCGCGATGATGGGCATGATTTCGTCGCTGCTGGTCTTCCAGCTTGGGCAAGCGCGAGTCTGGTTTTCTATGTCGCGAGACGGCCTGCTGCCCCGGCTCTTCGGACGTGTTCACCCACGTTTTCGCACTCCAGCAACGGCCACGTGGATTGCAGGTTTTCTGGTTGGCATTCCCGCAGGCTTTCTGGATATTGGCACGCTTTCCGATTTGTCGAACATCGGAACCCTCTTCGCCTTCGTACTGGTCTCCATCGGCGTGATCATCCTGCGCTATCGCGATCCCGGCCGCCATCGTGGATTCCGCGCTCCGGGCGGCATTGCAGCCCCGGTGTTGAGCGTGTTCTTTTGCGTTCTGCTCATGTCCGGCCTCCCGATTCTGACTTGGCTGCGATTCTTCGCCTGGCTCGCCATTGGTCTGACCGTCTACGCTCTGTATAGCCGCCATCACAGCGAGTTCTGCAAGAAAGCATAGCCCGCGGCGGCAACGGGCCTGCATGCTCACCCGCGACAGAACCAGAGAGCTGCTTTGTGTCACCACGAATAGACCTGAATACGACAGAAAGCTGACATCTTGCTTTCTTCATTCTCATACCCTGACATTGTCACGCAGCGAGCCTCCGTTTAGCGCCGACAATCTCAATAAATACTAAGGAAAATTAAATCATGACTCCTCAAAAGTCTCGCGCAGTTTCCGCTTTGATGTCTTTTGCCGCCGCCTTGCTTTTCTTGCCAATCACTGGCGCGGCGCAAACCCGAAATCCCGCCGACCCGACCGCGTTCGCGGCAACTCCACAGGTATTCCGCTTCGCGAAGCCCTTCGATGACCGTTCCTCTCGCATGACCACCGACGCCGCCGGCAACTTTTACATTGCCGCGGGGCTCGACGACACTCACCATCTGAACGGGTTCGCCGTTATCAAATACAGCGCTCAGGGAAAGTTGTTGGGAACCTTCCATTTCCAACCCAAGTCCCTGTCCGCCGGTTTCGCGAACGACGTCAAGCTGGACGCAAACGGCAATATCTACGCCGGAGGCTATACGTTGTTTGGCGCGTTAGTCATGAGTTTCGACGCCTCCGGGAAAACGCGCTGGACGCACCTTCTTGGTAGAGCTTTCACAATTGACCAGATAGACGCATTGGCCCTTGACCAATCCGGCAATGTCTACGCCGGAGGTATGCAGGGTGGATCCATCATGGTCGCCAAGTTCACGGCGAACGGGAAGCTTCTCTGGCAGAAGCTGCACCAGGGTACTGCTCCCGGCTCCGGGATAACCGATGTCCAGCTCGATAGCAAAAGCAACCTGATCGTATTTGGCGATACTACAAACGCTGGACCGGGCCTGGACACGACGGTCTTGAAAATCAGTCCTCAGGGCAAACTTCTGTGGACGCGGAACTTCACCCAATCGCCCGATTTCAACAAAGTTCCGCGAGCCGGAGCTGTGGATCACAACGACGGCATCTACGCTACCGGCGTCGCACTTAATCTAATCACCGGAGACTCCTTTCCTTATGCCGTGAAGTACGACACGAACGGCAAACCCATCTTTGCATTGACCGGGGCTGGAAATGGTGGAGTGTCCGTAGCAGTCGACCCGGCCGGCAAGATCCTGCTATCGGGCTTCACGCTTCTCCACGGAAATCCCATGCCCACCGCTTCGAAGCTCGATCCATCCGGCAAGAAGATCTGGGTCACGCAGATTCCGTCGTCCGGAGAGATCGTGAGCGATGCCAAGGGGAACGTCTTCGTGTCGGGCGGCGCCTACACGGTAACGAAACTCAACCCGGCCGGAACCGTCCTTTGGACCTTCCAGGCTTCAAGCCAGTTTTCTGAGTTTTCGACGACCGGTTCAGTCGTCGATCTCTCCCGAAACCTGATCGTGACCGGAACCGGTTTCGATTTCAACGCCGGGCAGAACGACATAGTAACCCTGAAATTCCCACGCACCTTGAAGCCACCTGTAACCCGGTAGCTCTTCGTCCCAAAACCCGGGTGCCCCAGGTCTCGCGTTTTCGAGACCTGGGATTTTTCCCGAACCCTCAGTTCTACAGCACGCTTTATCGTTGACGGCGTGGTTCAAATACGATAATCTATTGATGGATACATTATCTGCAAGATAATCGTTGATCTTTGACAAATCTGACCTGAAAACGGCGTGGCTTCCGAACCCCCGCTCCAGTTCCAAAATGGGAAGCAAGCCGATCGCGACCGTCGTAACTCCCATGTTCTCTAGATTTTGCCCGTAACTCCTGTAAACTCAAAGATCTAGCAGGTGGTCGAAATTTAAGTCGTTTGCTCTCTAGATTTTGTAGTCAAAGGGGGGAGGGGGGTGACCGATACTAAACAGTAAACTCCATCCCAATTTGGGAAAAGGCGAGGCCCGCCACGCAGGTGCCCAGGTTTCCACAACCGCGCGACCGAGCGTAATCGATGGGCCAAGCATGATGAGTTGTAGAATCATTTCATGGCGTCTACTGCCTCCAGCGCCTTTATCGTTTCCCTGCCCAAAGCTGAGTTGCACCTGCATCTCGAGGGATCGATCGATCCTCCCACTCTGCTCGAGTTGAGGAAACGTCATGGGAAACGAGGCACCCTCGCTGAAGTCGAGCAGCTTTATCGCTACAAGGACTTCACCGGCTTTCTGATGGCATTCAAAACCATCACCGAGGACCTGCAAACTCCCGAGGATTACGAGCTCATCACCTATCGATTGATGCAAAAGCTCAAAGCGGAAAACGTGCTGCACGCCGAAGTGTACGTTTCCGTGGGGGTCTGCCTGTGGCGCAAGCAGGATTTCGACGCCATCTTTGGAGGTTTGGAGCGCGGGCGAGAACGTGGGGAACACGACTTCGGAGTTTCGTTGCTCTGGATCTTCGATGCGGTGCGTCAATTTGGCCCAGAAAAAGCGCAACCGGTCGCCGAACTAGCCATGCGCTACAAGGATCGCAGCGTGGTCGGATTCGGCATTGGCGGGGACGAGCGGCAAGCTGCCCCCGAATTGTTTCGCGATGTCTACGCCTATGCCGCCGCGAATGGCCTTCGTCTTACCGCGCATGCGGGCGAAACGGCCGGGCCAGGCTCGGTATGGGGCGCGCTCAATCTCCCCGCCGAGCGCATCGGTCACGGGTTCACTGCCTCGCAAGATCCCGAACTGGTGGAAGCACTTTCTACCCGGCAGATTCCCGTCGAGATTTGCATTACGAGCAACCTGAAAACTGGCGTCTGCCCGACGATCGCCGAGCATCCGGTGCGCAATTACTTTGATCAAGGCGTGATGGTTACGCTCAACACGGACGACCCTGCGATGTTCGCGACTTCTCTCAGCCGTGAATATCAGCTGGCTCAGGAGACCTTCGGTTTTACCGATGAGCATTTGCGCGAGTTGGCCCGCAATTCGTTCGAAGCGTCATTCCTTCCAGCGGAAAAGAAGCTTGGTTTCCTGAATTTGTTTGACGCGGCTGCGGCCAGATCTTAGCCTGATGCCAATAGAGTCAAGACGAGAGTCGAAATAATGACCGGTCGTGCTTTGAAACTTTCCTGGGTGCCCGGGCAGTTTGCAGTCTGCCGCTTGCCAGCCGCTGCGCCGGTGCCAGAGTGGGCTGGCAAAGGTCTGTTTAGCTCGGTTACCCGAACCGCCGATGAGCTCTCAATCGTATGCGTTGCGGCCAATGTCCCCAAGGAAGAGAAGGCAAAAACGCATTGGGTGTGTCTCAAGATCGAAGGGCCATTTTCTTTTTCGGAGGTTGGGATTCTAGCTTCGGTCCTTGGTCCTCTGGCCGAGAAAGGAGTTCCCATCTTCGCAATCTCCACCTTCGATACGGACTATGTGCTGGTAGGCGAGGACTATACAGGAGCCGCTCTGCAAGCTCTGCAGGATGCAGGTCACACGTTGCCCTAGCGTCATTCGCTATCGTGCCGATTTCGAGTTGCTCGCGGCTGGGACGGGCGAGACGCTCCGTCCTCCATTGTGCATCGCCATTCGACCTGCAAAAACTTCAGATCGCTGTCGAAACCGTGAACTCGGCGTCGTCCTATGGTCTAATAGGACAACCGTAAATCTTATGTCCACCGGACGTACAACGCTGCGCCGCCGCATGCTCGCGCTGCACCGCAATCTGCGCGGCGCCCACATGATTGCCCGTGCCTTCATCTCAACGGATCATCCTCTGCTGGCGCACATCATCCCTATCCGGCGCTGCAATCTGGCTTGCGAATACTGCAACGAGTACGACGACTTCTCCAAGCCTGTCCCGACTGAAACAATGTTCGCCCGTGTGGACAAGCTGGCCGTGTTGGGTACGTCGGTGATCACGATCAGTGGTGGGGAGCCGCTGCTGCATCCTGAACTGGACGACATCATCCGCCGCATTCGCAAGCGCGGAATCATTGCAGGCCTAATTACGAACGGCTACCTGCTGGTCGCAGAGCGCATTCAGCGGCTTAATCGCGCCGGACTCGAATGGCTGCAGATCTCGATTGATAATGTCACGCCGGACGATGTGTCCAAGAAAAGCCTCAAGGTTCTCGACAAAAAGCTGGAACTGCTGGCTGAGCATGCTGACTTCCACGTGAACATTAACTCCGTTGTGGGTGGTGGTGTGTGCAATCCGCAGGATGCACTGACTATCGGCAAGCGGGCGCTGGAGTTGGGTTTCAGTTCGACCATCGGCATCATTCACGATGGCAGTGGACAACTGCAGCCGCTCGCGGAAGAAGAAAAGCGTGTGTATCACGAGATGAAAGCGATGGAGAAGAGCAGCTTCACCCGCATCAACGGCTTTCAGGACAACATTGCGCAGGGGCGACCGAACCAGTGGCGCTGCCGAGCTGGGGCGCGTTACCTATATATCTGCGAGGATGGATTGGTGCACTACTGCTCCCAGCAGCGTGGCTATCCTGGGATTCCACTGGAGAAATATTCCGTGCAGGACATCCGCCGGGAGTATGTGACGGAAAAATCCTGCGCTCCGCACTGCACGGTTTCCTGCGTGCATCAAGTGTCCATCTTCGATTCCTGGCGCGCTCCCCAGCATGCAGACCATAATGGCTCGACCGCGCGTGATTTGGTGCAGATCGAGTAAGAGAGCCTTACCACCTTTGATCAGCGACGGCAGAACTTAGCGTAGCTACGTCTCTACCGTTTGGCGATACGAATCGCGATCTGCTATTTCTTGGGCTGGGCCGTTGGCGGTAGCAGGCCATTCAGGCGGAGATACATAGCGGCGGCGCTGTAGTGGTCTGCCCAATCGCTGGTGAGAGCAATGAGGGCGAAAGCCACGGTCCCTTGCCTTCCACCGTAGAGTTCGACGGGAACACCGAGCTTTGAATCGTCCACCTGGTTCAGGGCCGCTTCGCAAAACACAAACGACCTGCTCAACCCAGCCAGCAGTTTTTCCTTATCAGTCTCCGGCGCGGATTTCATCGGGGGCGGAGCCATGCTCGCGGCCTTGCTGCACAGTTCAATGTTGGACATGGTCATGTGCGTCACCATGTGGCCGAAGGTCATCTGCGCGGGCGTGGGACTGTAGCCGAACTTGTCGGCAGGCATCTCATCGACCGCTGCAATTAAATTCTTCTGCTGGCGCGCCAGAATTTCCCTCACCGTGTCGGTCACAGGATTCCTACTTGACGCGGCTTTTGGCGACGCGGTTTTGTTCGGTTCGGTTTGGTTTTGTGCCGGCTTGTCTTGGCCGAAGAGAAAAGCAGTCGACGCGAGCAGCGTTAGAAAAACAAGTATTCGTTTCATGAGGTCTCCCGTATGTTTCCAGCATACCTCCGGGGAAGCCGGTTTAGCCAGACGTAGGAGCGTGGGTGCCGCACGGGCACGGGCGTGGACGCCCGTGCCTAGATTGCTCCGCTTTTGCTTTTCCGCCTTCGTATTGATCGCTCGCTGGACGGGCGGGACGCCGTCTTCACTGTTGGTCACGCAATCACTTCTGGCGTTGCCTCGAGTAAACTTCGCGTGTAGGCATGCCTTGGCCGTTCCGTGACCTGCTGGGTTGGCCCGACCTCAACGATTTTTCCACGATACATCACAGCAATGCGAGTGGCCAGGTAACGCACCACCGGCATGGAGTGCGAAATGAACAGATAGGTCAATCCGAACTCGCGCTGCAGTTGCGCCATCAGATTGACGATCTGGGCTCCGACGCTGACGTCCAGAGCGGAGACTGGTTCGTCGGCCACGATGAATTTCGGCCGAAGCGCCAGGGCGCGGGCAATTCCGATTCGTTGACGCTGGCCTCCGCTGAACTCGTGCGGGAAACGGTGCATGGCGGACTGGTCGAGACCCACGGCGCGGAGCAACTCGGCAACTCGTGCGCGCCGGGCGGAAGGATTCATGCGCTCGTGGATAATCAGCGGTTCGCTGATAACATCTTCAACTTTCATGCGGGGATCGAGCGAGCCGAAGGGATCCTGAAAGATGATCTGCATATCACGGCGCAGGCTTCGCATCTTCGTGTGACTGGCTGCGAGCAGATCGCGGCCTTCGAATGTAATCTTGCCCAAGGTCGGCTCAATCAGCCGGAGCACTAACCGTCCGAGCGTGCTTTTGCCTGACCCCGACTCGCCGACCAGGCCAAGGGTGTCGCCAGATTGAATATCGAGCGAGACATCATCGACGGCACGGACCTCGCCTTTGGCGGCGCCGCCAAAGATGGATTCTCCCAGGGGAAAGACTTTCGTGAGATTGCGAATTTCGATCAGAGGCATGGTTATCAGCTTTCGACACCAAGACTCCTGATTCGCTCCAGCACAATGCCCAGCCGCTGCTGACTAGCGGCATCAGGCAGTAAATATCCCGGCACTGAGTCAAGGAAATCAGGAATGGTCATCAAAGAAACAAATTTGTTGCTGAGATATTGCCGTAATTGCAGGTCAGACTGCTGAACCTCTTCAATAATCTCCGGACGGCCATCGAGCACAGCAACTATATCCTCGAGATCGCGACTCATCGAGTAGTCGCCCCTTCCGCGTCCGTGAAATGCTTCCAGTTTCGTGGCGAGGAAGTAAGGAGCTGTGATTACTCTTGCGTCGTAGCTTCCGACCTGGATTCTCCGCGCGCTTCGGAGGGCTGGAAGATACCAGCGGTTGCTGAAACCCAAAATCGATGGATCGGTCGGCAGGAGATCTAGCACTAAATCTTTGTGGGTCCAGCGGCAAATTGGCGCGCCCTGGGCATGAGACTCACGGAAACCAAGATCCCGCAATCGGTCTCCCAATGCCGTGAATTCTGCGTATGATGAAATCTCTGCGATGGCATCTACATCCAAAGTAGCTCGCACGGGTGGCGCGCCTGGGTCCGTGATGAGCAATCCAACAACACAACCGCCGACAAAGGCAATTTGTTCTAGCAGCGGTTCAAGAATGATGACAGCAGAAACAAAATTCGCGTAGTTAGGATCTAACAGATGATCGCTCATAGCGAATTGATCCTGGTCGTCAGTTCTCGGATCGCGATCTCGCGCTCCCTCGGCCTGCCCTCACGAATCGCGTCTACCAAAGCGAGGAGTTCGTAAAGCTTCGGGTCACGAATCGCCGCCGCAGGAACATTCTTGTAGAGGGGGGAGAATTCGATTCCGCGCACTGACCCTTCCGGGTACGGCCAAACGGGCGGAGCCAAGAAGTTCTGGGCAAAGTGATGGCTCAAGGGGGGAGCGGCGTCGGCCGTGGGAACTCCGCGCGTCAGGCCACCGCGTTGTACTGGGAACGCGTATTTAGCACCGTGAACCAGAAACTCTTTCAGATTAGTTCGGCTTGGCCTTGACTGAAGAGCACCGTGAGCCTGCGGTTTCCCGATGCCAGGCGGAGCGGGTAGAGAGGAAGCATCCAACAGATGTGCCGCCCCAGCCCTGAAAACTGATCGGAAAACCTGGGACGGACTCAAGGACAGTTCTTCACCGAGCTTGGCATAAGTCCATTTCTGGGGGCCCTTGGCCACCAACTTGAGGATCACCACTATGTCTCGCGGGCTGAGTTCCATCGGAAATATTCCATATTTCAGAATAAGGAATAGCGTTGATAAATAAATACTTACATAAACTATTATACCATGTATTTCATATTCCAGAATTTAGCACAGACGGTTTACGTCCCTATCGCCACGCGATCATCGGTACAGCTAACAACGCCGCAACCATGCCCAAGGCTTTCCAGCGCGTGAAGTGCTCTCTGAGGATGAAGCGGGCCAGCAACACGGTGACCGCCGGATAAAGCGAACTAAGCACCACAGCGGCGTCGAGACGGCCAAACTGGATGGCGTGGATGAAGAGCACGACACCGATGATGTCGAGGCAGCCTGCCAGAACGCCGAAGGCAATCCCGCGTTGATCAATTTCGCGAGCGTGGCGTCCGATCAGAACAATCATGCCGGTGAGAGCGAACGATGACACCTTCGACGTTGCCGCTATCCAAAACGCGGAGCCGTCGCCGGCCTGCTTGATGCAAAGATAGAAACCCGCAAAACCGATGCCGGAGAGTGCGGCCATTCCAATTCCTTCGGGATGGGTGTCGTCTTCGGTGCGTGAGATAAGCCAGATTCCTGCCGCAGCCACCACGAAGCCTGCGACTTGCGCGGCCTTCGGCAGGCCTTCGCGGAACATTCCAAACGCAGTTGGGATGGCAGCACCCAGCACGGCGGCCACCGGGGCGGTCAGGCCCATTCTTCCCTCAGCCAGTGCGCGATAGAAGATGGCCAGCGCTCCGCCTCCGGATAAACCTGCCACCAGCGCCCATGCGACCGCAGTTCGCGAGGGAAAGGGCGAATGACTTGCGACTGCCAATGCTGCCATAAGGAACAAGCCACTGGCATGCGCGATTGCGGTAAGTAGGAATGCATTGGCTCGCCGCGCGGCGTACCCGCCAAGAAAATCGCTGGTCCCCCAGGCAAAGACGGCGGCCAGGCTGCAGGTGGTCGGCAGGGATAGCGAAGGCGGAGTCATTCGTCGTTCATACTTTCGGAGTAATGAGACTAGCACGCGATGAAGGTGTTTCGAGACTACCAGTCTCGTACTTGACGTATCCATGTACGAAATTGTCATCCCCAGCAGATCGAGGGATCTGGGTGTGTGCCTGCAGCGATTCTGGTGCACGCAAGAACCTAGATCCCTCGCTGCGCTCGGGACGACAAGTGGTGCTGCGCTAACTGACTCTTTCCGAAGTGGAAGCTGTCTCGGGAATCTCTGCAGCCAGTTTTTCCAGCAAGCTTTCGAGATGGTCCAGCACTTCTTCGGCGGCGGTTGCCTTGAGGGGAAATTTCAGCATCCCGTCGGGCGTGAACTGTGCGCCACGTTGCGAGGACACGAATCGCGCCAGTTTTCCCGGATCGACCACTGCATTTTGACGGAACTTGATGGTCACCACATCACGCTTGCGTTCGATTGCGTTCACGCCCACGCGCACTGCCAGCAGTTTGAGTGAGGCGTAGTCGAGCAGGTTGCGGACGGCGGCGGGAGGTTCGCCGTAGCGGTCTTCGAGTTCGGCACCGACATCGCTGAGTTGCGATTCGGTTTCGACTCCTGCAACCCGCTTGTACATGCGCAGGCGCTGATTCTCCTCGGGAATGTAGTTCACCGGGATACGAATATTGAGACCGAGATTGAGCTGCGTCTCGGCCTCACCGGGGGCTGCTTCGCCCTTCATCTCGCGGACGGCGCGGTCGAGCATCTGCGTGTACAGCTCAAAGCCGATGGCTTCGATGTGTCCGCTCTGCTCTCCACCGAGAAGACTTCCAGCGCCGCGGAGTTCGAGGTCAAGAGCGGCGATCTTGAAGCCGGCGCCGAGGTCGGAAAATTCTTTCAGGGCCGCAAGACGCCGGCGCGCGATCGGCGTGAGCTCGATATCCGCCGGAATCAGCAGGTAGGCGTAGGCTCTGCGATTCGAGCGCCCTACGCGTCCACGGAGTTGGTAAAGTTCTGAAAGACCAAAGCGGTCGGCACGATTGATAACGATCGTATTGCAAAGCGGGATGTCAAGACCGTTCTCGATGATGGTCGTGGCCACCAGAATGTCGGCTTCGTGATGCATGAACTTCAGCATCACCCTTTCCAGTTCGCCTTCCGACATCTGGCCGTGTCCCACGATGATGCGGGCCCGCGGAGCTAGTTCCTGTAATTTTGCCGCAATCTCCCAGATGCTTTCGACGCGATTGTGTACGAAATACACCTGGCCGCCGCGGTCGAGTTCCTGTTCAATCGAAGAGCGGATAAGCTTCTCGTCCCAGCTTGCCACCACGGTTTGGATCGCGATGCGGTCTTTGGGCGGAGTCTCGATGACGCTCATATCGCGCATCCCGACCAACGACATATGAAGCGTACGCGGAATGGGAGTCGCGGACATGGTGAGAACGTCGACTTCTTTCCGCATCTGCTTCAGCCGTTCCTTGTGGCGCACTCCGAAGCGCTGCTCTTCATCCACGACCAGCAGACCAAGGTCGGTGAATTTGATGTCCTTCGAGAGCAGTCGGTGAGTGCCGATCAGGATATCCACTTTCCCGGTTTCGACTTTCTGCAGAATTTCTTTCTGCTGTTTCGCCGTGCGGAAGCGGCTGATCATTTCGATCTTGACGGGGAACGCCGTAAAACGTTGTTTGAAAGTTTCCAAGTGCTGGAAAGCAAGGACTGTCGTAGGGGCCAGCACAGCAACTTGCTTGTTGTCGTTGACCGCTTTAAAGGCGGCGCGCATAGCAATTTCCGTCTTGCCGTAGCCGACGTCGCCGCACAGCAGGCGATCCATAGGTTGCGACGATTCCATATCCCGCTTTACGTCGGTGATGGCGAGGTCCTGATCTTCAGTCTCGGTAAATTCGAACGCGTCTTCGAACTCGCGCATCCATTGATTGTCGGCCGAGAATGCGAAACCCTTGGCGGCTCTTCTCTCCGCGTAGAGTTTAAGCAGTTCCTCGGTCATGTCTTTCATGGCCTTGCGGACGCGAGCTTTCGTCTTGGCCCAGGCTGCCGTTCCCAGATGATTCAGCGGCGGCTTTGCACCTTCCGACGACCTGTATTTTTGAATCAGGTCGAGGCGCGTCAGGGGAACGTAGAGCCGTGCTCCTTCGGCATACTCGAGCAGCATGAACTCGGCGTTGCCATCGCCCTGATTGATTTCCTTCAGGCCCTGGTATTGCCCAATCCCGTGCTCGACGTGGACTACGTAATCGCCCACTTGCAGATCGCGGAAGTCGGAGAGGAATGCGGAAACTTTGGATTTGGTGCGCTGTGGGCGCGAGACCATCGATTCGGATTCGTCAAACAGGTCGCGAGAGCCGAGAATGGCCAAGTGAGCTTCGGGCAATATGACGCCGTCGGGCACATAGGCTTTGACCAGCGTGCTGGTGAGGATTTCGCCCGCAAAATAGGCGGTCTCGTCGGCGTAGCTTTCGCCACCACGGGTGCGGCTGCCCAAACGGAATGAGAGAGCGTACTCGCTGAAAACGTCGGCCAGGCGCTCGACCTCGCCGATATTCGGGACGGCAATGAGTACACGATTCTGTTCGCCGATCTGCTTCTTCACTTCATCGAGCATTGCCGGAACCGCACCATGAAAGCGCTGCGCCGGTTGCGAATGGAAGCTGACCGCCTCGGCCTCGTCGGGACGCGCGATTTCGAGGTGCTCAATCGAAGCTCCAGGAAGGCTGGCAATTCTCTCCCACCAATCTTCGGGCGGAACATACAAATCCGTAGGCCGAACGAGGTTGCCGACCTCGCTGCGTTCGTGAGCCTCTTCGATTCTGGACCAGGCGTGATCAAACTCTTTCTTCAGGCTATCCGGTTCATCCAACAAAACCACAGCTTGGGGGATCAGGTCGAAGACGGCACGGTCCGCGCCAGCGACTGGTGCGTAAAACTCCCAGCCGGGAAACACGCTGACGCCGCCGGAGCGCACGGCTTGCTCGACCACTTCTTCCGCGCCTGTGATTCGTTTTCCCAATAAGCGGACGTGGATCGCGCCCAGCAGATCGTCGCTGACCGGAGTTTCGGTCAGTGGAAGCAGCAGTGCTTCGTCCACGGCAGTGGACGACCGCTGGGTCGCGGGATCAAATTTGCGGATGGACTCGACCTCGTCGCCGAAAAACTCGATGCGCAACGGGCGTTCCGCTTCGGGCGAGTACACATCGAGGATGCCGCCTCGTATGGCATATTCCCCGGGCATTTCCACGACGTCGGTCGAGGCGTAGCCGACCGTGTTGAGGTGGCGCAGCAACAGCTCGATGTCGAGGGTCTCGCCCCGGCGAACCATTCGCGCCAGGTCGGCGTAGTACTCCGCGGAACGAAGACGAAGTGCCGTCGCGCCGATGGGCGACACTAGAATCGAGACAGCGCCGGTGGCAATCTTCCACAGCGCGACGGCGCGTTCTTCCTGGATCTCGGGATGCGGGGAGAGATTCTGAAATGGTAGAACATCTCTCGTCGGTAACGAGACTACGGAATCGGGGTCGTTCCCGCCAATCAATTCGTGGAAAGCTTGCAGCACCGGGACGAACTCTTCGGCGACGCGATTATCGGCGACGACTACAATCAATGGGCGTCCCGCGTTTTTCTGCAATAAAACCAGAAGCAGGGCTTTCGCGGTAGGGGTCAGTCCAGAAACACGTATACGACCCGTGCCCTCTCGGAGATGGGAGGCTACACGCAAAAAGGCAGGCAACTTTTCCACGTCCGTGAACAGATCGCGGACGAAAGGCAAGACCATTGCCTTTTGATTTTAACAGGAGATTGATGGTGTCGAGTCTTGCTCGGCCAGGACGACTCTTGCTTATCCCCGCAGCAACGGCCTGGTCAGGCATGTCGGGCCACCGCTGCCGTTGAGGCAGAGTTCGGAACCAGGGAATGTTCGGACGTCGAATCCCGCCGCGCGCAGCTTCTGATTTGTGTTGGCATTTTCCTTTATCGCCAGCAGACGCTTCTCACCCAACGAAAGAACATTGCAGGCCAGCGTTTCCCGCTCCGAATAGTCGATCTCGATGAGTTCGTAGCCGCGAGTTCTCAGCAGTTCCACAGTTTCAACGGCTAGCCAGGGCAAATCCACCAACGCCGTGCGTTCATCGAGCAGGCTGATCAGCGACATCAAGTGTAAACAGGCGGACGGTCCCGTGCCGTGGGGAAGCGGAGCGGAAAGAACCTCCACCCCTTTGGTCTTGAGCAGTCCTCGCATTTGCTGGATGCCCTGCCCATTGGTGCGATAACCGTGGCCGATGAGCAACGTCTTGGCGTCGAGCCAGACCATGTCCCCAGCTTCCGTCGTTGCCGGAGCCGTTATCTTGGCCAGCATGGGAATGCCCAGAATCTGGCAGAAAGATCCGTGATGTTTGCCCTCGGGAACGCGGTTCGCTTTGCCGGGGCGCATAAGGATCAACCCGAAGTCGGTCGGCAAGGACGCATCGTGAGCATAGACAGCATCGAGGGAAAGTTCCATGGCCGGGGGAATATCCTCGACTTCCGCGCCGCATGCTTCCAATTCGCGACACACGGAATCATGTTCCGTCTGAGCTATCTGGAAATCTGGCCGATGCGCGAAGCCAAGCTCCCGCCAACGCGCCGCCCGCTCCGGCTGATGCCAGCAGGCCGTGCGGGGTGAACACACCAGTACCCGTTTCAGCGCGCCTACCATGGAATGGCCGTTGAAACGAGGCTCGGTCGCGGTCGGGATCGCTTCCCCAAGCAATTTTTCGAAGCCGCCTGCCATAAAGGAAATCTAAACCCGTATTATGGCAAAAGCAATCTGGGAAGGCGTTGTTCTCGCTGAATCCAACCAGTCCGTGGAAGTAGAAGGCAACCAGTATTTCCCGCCCGACGCCATCAAACTGGAATATTTCAAATCCAGCTCGGCGCATACCGTTTGTCCGTGGAAGGGTACAGCCAGCTACTATGACCTCGAGGTCAACGGCAAAAAGAATCCGGGCGCAGCGTGGTACTATCCCGAGCCGAAACCAGCTGCTCATCAGATCAAGGGATATGTGGCATTTTGGAAAGGCGTGCGGGTCGAGAAGTAACGTCGGAGAACTGGACGGCGAGTCGCCCGTCCCCACAGCAGCTTCTAAAATTCCACGTGAGCGCGGAACGACGGCACAATCACCGGGCCGCGGTCGCGGTTGTAGCCGGGGTCGTTGATGTGCTGCACGCCTGGAGCGAGGTAAATACCACGCCAAACGTGGACCGTGTAATAGGACTCCACGATATTCTCGCGGCCATAGTTCAGCTTGCCGTCGCCGAGGAGGAAGCCGAGGCCGCCATCGGCGAGGTAGGTCTGATGATCTTTCTTAATTGCGTTGGTGACGAAGGCAACGCCGGCCCGGTCCTGCTTGCGATGCCACCAGGCGCCGTTCGTTCCCAGTCCCATATCGAAAGTTTGATCGACTTCCGTGTAGGCGAAGGACTCGGTCTTGCCGTTGTCCCAGCCGAAGCGGCCGAATGCGGTCAGGTACCGGCTGAGATTCTGCTCCACATTTATGCCGAATCCGTACTTGCGAGTAATGTGCCAGGGATGGTTGGTGATTTCTGGAACCGGTGTGAGGCCCTGTTCGAACTGCGCGACGGCCTGGCGATAGATGCCCATGTTGGCATAGTTGGTATAAGCCAACAAACGAACGACTCCCGCTTTTTTCGGGATGAACCCGCGCCGTAACTCGTATTCAAAATTTTCCGCGTGGGCTTGCCACACCTTCCACACCAGGTCAATTCCGTTTGCGACTTTGGGCATGAGCCCTTCTCCAAAGCGGAATCCCCAATTGCGGTCCTCGTAATCGGCGGTAACGCCGACAGTGTAACCGCGCGTGTCGGCGGCATAGTCATATGCGCCGTTGTTGTCGACGGTCCAGTTGGTGAATTGAAAGTGGGTATCCGAGCCCACGGAATTGAGATCGAAAAAATCCACCGTGCTGAACTTTCCGAAGCGGACTTCAAGCCGGCGGCGCGGCAGTTCCTCAAAAAGAGAGAGAGAGCTGCGCTGGTTTTCGATCTTGTCCTTGCTCAACGCGAATACGTGATGAATCATGCCTCGCGCCAGATAAGGTGCTTTGCTCAACAGAGGATTGCGCACGATATCGAGATCGGTGTCGCCCGCGAGCCCGAGGCCCGTGCTGAGAGCAGCTCCGCCGGCCTCTTCGATGTCCACCAGAAGTTCGGTGGAATTGTTGAGCCGCACGCCGGTGTAGAGCGTCACCACGCGCGACGTGGCTTTCTCATAGTCGGGGCTCAGGCTGTTTTTTCCGCTGTAGGCCGCGTAAAACGGGGGATGGGTCTGGAAAATAAAATTTGCCTGCCCCGTAAGCCAGAAGCGCGTGTCCTTGAAGTGAGGGAACATCGATTCCGTGCCATCGTCTGCCTGCGGATCAGATGGTGGATCAGCCTGATCAGCCGCAGCCGACGGTTGTGCGGTATCCAGCTTCACCGTGGCGGGGGCATCCGCCTGCTGCGCGGTTGCGCAAGGAGCGCCGGCCAGCCCGACCACGAACCATAGAGCAAAGCCTAGCTCTGCGGCGTGCCAGATGATATTGAAAATGAATTTCAATTTCATAATTGCAGATTAGGTGAGGGGGAGATTTCGGCTCAATGCCTGTTGTCACCCTCGGCTGTGACAATAATCACAAGTGTTAACCTAACTATACCACTACACATTAACTATGGTTAACTGCCAAGCGTCCAGCGGGGTGATTGGCGAGTACTTCGACGTCCGGTCGATCATGCTCCCCATCCACCCAGCCTACGCAGGGTTAGTTAAAGGAATGTTACAAGTCGAGCCGATGGCGTCAGTCCTCACCTGCAATCCAATGCATGCGGAGCTGCCGCTGACCGAGTTCGTCGATGACCACGACCCAGCTCATGCGCAAAGACTTTTGTTCCGCCTTCGGTTCCATCTGCCACGAAAAAGCACGTTCGTGACGGATTTCGCGCGCGAGCTGCGTCGTCGCCATCGCCATTGGCTGTACGAATAGAGTCGCGCAGGTCATTGTCATTTCCCTCCTTTCGGTAAACTTCAACCACCTCGATCTCACGCTCACTAAGAATTGAGGTAAAAAGCGCACTAGAGATGAGCAAGAACAACATCGATGGACCGGCGGCAGTGAGAGAAGGAAGAAATTTGCCTCGCGGCACCAGCCTCGATTCCTCGCGCTCTTCAGTTGTCGGTCCAGAAGAAGCAGAGGTGAGGCGATAGGCAGGATTAAGATAAAGCTTATCGGGACACCTTACAGCCTGTTCTACACCGGAATGCCGCCGAGACTACTCGGAGGCCCTGGCCCAAACTCTGTCTGCATACTTTTAGTCACTCCTGACGGAAGCTATGGATTTCCCACCAAAATTCTTATATCATACCCCCCTTGGGTATTGTCAAGAAAAAGATCGAGAAAGCGGGGGAAAAATGCAAGACAAGATTCCCGAAATTTCAAAAGAGAAAGAGAAACAGAAACTTTTGTTCCGCATCAAGCGAATCCGTGGTCAGTTTGCGGCCGTCGAGCGTGCTCTCACCGCCGGGGACGAATGCGCCGACATTTTGATGCTGCTGGCTGCTATTCGTGGTGGTGTCAACGGCTTGATGGCGGAGATATTGGAAGACCACATCCGGCTCCACATAATGAATCCGGATCACGCCGTGGACTCGCCTGAGGAGTTGGGCGAGGACCTGATTGGCCTGGTTCGCGCTTATCTGAAGTGAAAAACGCGATTAACCGGAAGTGGCAAAAAAATCAGGACAGCTCGGAGCCCCCCGAAGCTGTCCTTAAAACCCTCCCGGTTAGAAGGGCGTGTACTGCAAACAGAGTACCCGGAACGTGTTTCAGGACTGTTGCAAGACTGTAAATATCCGGTGAATTCCGTTGCCTATCTTGACATGGAGGTCGGTGCCCTTGACGGGCGTGGTGCCCGCGTCTACTCCACGCTGTTACCATAGATGACCAGTTTCCTTTCGGAGAGCCCATGGCCCGCAAAACCGAGGTGTCCCGCAAACTGCAGCAACGCGCCGAGCAGATGATTCCCGGCGGCGTCAATTCGCCGGTGCGCGCTTTTCGTTCCGTGGGCGGCGACGCGCCCTTCATCCTGCGCGGGCAGGGTTCGCATATCTTCGACGCCGATGGCAACGAGTACATCGACTATGTGGGATCGTGGGGCCCTCTCATTCTCGGGCACGCTCCCTCCAAAGTGATCGAAGCCATCATGGACGCCGCATGCAACGGCACCAGCTTCGGCGCTTCCACTCCAGCCGAAGCCGATCTTGCTGAAATTGTGCTCTCCGCATTTCCTCATATGCAGAAAGTGCGGTTCGTAAATTCGGGCACGGAAGCGACCATGTCCGCCATCCGCCTGGCTCGTGCCTATACCAAGCGCAAGTACATCGTGAAATTTGAGGGCTGCTATCACGGACACGCCGACGCCTTATTGGTGAAAGCGGGCTCGGGTATCGCCACGCTGGGAATCCCTGGCTCCGCCGGAGTTCCGGAGGAATTCATTCAGTTCACGCTGGCCTTGCCGTTCAATGACACCGATGCACTCGAACACGCATTCAAGAAGTTCAAACACGAGATCGCCTGCGTGATCGTCGAACCTGTCGTGGGGAATATGGGATGCGTTCCGGCTTCTGGCGGATATCTGGCAGACCTCCGCTTGATCACCCAGCGGGAAAAGAGTGTACTGATTTTTGATGAGGTCATGACCGGATTTCGCCTCGCTTTCGGAGGCGCACAAGAACTTTACGGAGTGACTCCGGACCTGACCACGATGGGCAAGATCATCGGCGGCGGACTGCCAGTGGGAGCCTACGGGGGTCCCTCCGAGATCATGAACATGGTCGCACCGCTTGGTCCGATGTATCAGGCAGGGACGCTTTCGGGAAATCCGCTGGCCATGGCTGCTGGCTTGGCGACGTTGCGTCATTTGCGTGAAAACAAACAGGAGATTTACCCTCGTCTCGAAAAGCTTAGCAACGAACTGGTGGAAGGCGTGGCGGCAGCGGCAAAGGACGCGGGCGTTTCTCTCTGCTATAACCGCGTAGGTTCCATGTTCACCTGGTTCTTCACCCCTGGCCCGGTAACGGATTGGGATTCGGCCGCGAAGTCGGATACCGAAGCCTTCGGCCGCTTCTTCCGCGCCATGTTGGACAGTGGCATTTACCTTCCGCCTTCGCAGTTCGAAGCCGCGTTCCTAGGCGCAGCGCACACCGAAGAAGACATTCACCGGACGATCGACGTAGCCAAGCAGGCGTTTGCCTCGGTGCACGCGTAGCTGTCGAGCTTTGCTCGACCGGACGGCCGAGGGCGGCCGTCCCCACGCGACTCTATTCCTGTGTGGAACCGGGTCTCAAGACCCGGTCAGGTGCGCAGCGCCGCGGGTTTAACTGGGAACCGCACGCTGAGAACTGACAAATGGCATCCCCATCATCTCCGGAACCGTCACAAACACGTATCCCTCAGCCTTGTATCGCGCGATCAATCGATCCGTCGCGATTACCGTTTGCGAACGATCCGCCCCAAAGGTCTCATGATCCCCATCGTGTAAGAGGATCACATCACCGCCACGAATCTGCTGGCTGACTTTCCGCTCGACGTATTCCGCCGGCTTCCCTTTCCAGTCCCAGCCGGTGACATTCCACATCACCGGATCGAGACCCAGCGCTCGCGCAATGCGCAGCGTACTCGGACGCCGTCCGCCAAACGGAGGACGAAACAGCCGGGAATGCTCTCCCACCGCGTCAGTCAAGGCCTGCTCGCAATCCTGCAACTGAAGCCTGGTTTGCAGCGCCGAAGCGAGGATCAGGTTGGGATGACTCAAAGTATGATTGCCGACGACGTGTCCGGCCCGGACCAACTCGCGTGCGATGTCCGGTCTCCGATTCACGTAGCGCCCGATGAGAAAGAAAGTCGCTCGCACATCGTGCCGGGCAAGAACTTCCAGCAGACGCAGGGTGTGCGGATCATTTGGACCATCGTCGTAAGTCAGCGCCAATCGCTTGCTTCCCCTCAACCCGGCAAAGGTCCGGCCATACCACTGCCCAGTCGGGGACATGGACTGATAGCCGACGGCGCAACTGACCCCAGCTATCCCGGCAGCGGCAAAGGCAACGCCAAGCATGGGAGAGATTGTAATTGCCGATTGTCAAAATCCAATTGCCAATTCAGCGACAATCTGCGTTTCAATTGGCAATGGGAAATTGCAAATCGGGAGACCCTGTTAACCTTTTCCTCAATTGCGCACAACGCTCTGGCGGGATATCCTGCCATTCGAAGCCCGAGCCCTCTAGCCCATGGCCAATCTTTTCGAACTGCCACGCTACATCGCAGTGGAAGGTCCCGTACGCGTCGGCAAAAGCACGCTGACGCGGATTCTGGCGGAGCGTCTCAACGCCCAGCGCGTCATGGAAACCGAGGACAACCCCTTTTTGCGCGCCTTTTACGACGGCGAGCGCGGCGCCGGATTCCAGGCCCAGTTCGCTTTCCTGATCCGCCGCTTCGAACAGCTCCGCGCGCTCGACCTGGGACCACGCTCCCAGAAATCCGTGGTCACTGACTTCGTCTTCGAAAAAGACAAGCTCTTCGCCTGTCTCAACCTCAACGACCAGGAACTCGAAACCTACAATCGCTATTACAACTATTTTCGCGAGCAACTCCCTACGCCCGACCTGGTGATCTATTTGCAGGCCACTCCCGAGGTGCTGAAAAAGCGTCTGAAGAAAAAGAATGCGCCGGGAGAGAAGGCAATCAACGAAGAATATCTCGAGGAAGTGATCAAGGCTTACGAACACTTCTTTTTCCACTACACCTCATCCGACCTGCTGATCGTGAACACCTCGGAGATTGATTTCGTCGAGCGCAACGAAGACCTTGCAGGAGCTCCTGCGAAAAGTTTCTGCGCCAATCAAAGGGACACAGTATTTCCTCCCGCTGGGCAACCAGGACGCAGCCAGCGCCTAGCCTTGCGACGCATCTCCTCTTGCAGGATCCGACCGATGTTATTACAATAGTAATAACACTTGGAGAGTGCTCTTTCATGGTGGAACTCAAGGTCCGCAAGTTCGGCAACTCGCTCGGCGTGGTCCTGCCCAAGGAAGTGATTGGCCGGCTGCGCACGGGGGACGGAGAACGGCTTTTTCTGATCGAGTCGGCCGACGGGGATTATCGTCTAACACCGTACGATCCGGCATTCGAGAAGAAAATGAGAAAGGCCGACCAGATCATGACTCGCTATCGCAACACTCTCCACGCGCTGGCAAAGTGACTAAGCGCCGCGGAACCAAGAGAGAACCGCTCTGGATCGAGGAACGCGACGTCCTGGCGATCCACGAGCGGCTTGTCGCCATCCACGGCGGTGCGGCGGGCTTGCGCGACCGAGGACTACTCCAATCTGCTCTTGCTCGTCCCCGCCAACATCACGCATACGCTGACAGTGCCGACGTCGTCGCAATGGCCGCTCTTTACACGGCCGGCATTGTCGGCAACTACCCTTTCGTCGATGGCAACAAGCGAACGGGTTTCGTTGTCGGTATTCTCTTTCTCGAACTCCACGGCTTCGACTTCAAGGCCAGCGAGGAAGACGCCACTCAGGCTGTTTTGGATCTTGCGGCAGGCACCCTGGAAGAAGCTGCGTATGCCGCCTGGCTGCGGGCCAACGTTAAGCCTAAGCAAGGGAAGTAGGTTCCTTTGGTCACGTTCACCGGTTACCCCAACCCCAACCCCCATCGACGAACCCCCACCTCCGGGTCTACAATAGCCCCAGCAGTACCCAAGATGCGTACGGGCTCTATCCGCCAAGGCGGAGGGGCACTGGAGGACATCGTGAGTCTCGCACCCATCGGCGAACCTCGCCGCAAGATTACTGTCGCTTCCCTTCGAGAAAAGAAACTTCAACATCAACCCATCACCTGCCTGACCGCCTACGACTATGCCAGCGCGCGTCTGGTGGACGAGGCTGCCATCGACATCGTTCTGGTCGGCGATTCGCTGGCCATGACCATGCTCGGCTACCCGGACACGCTTTCGGTCACGGTGGACGAAATGCTTCATCACACGCGGGCCGTGCGCCGGGGCGTGAAGCACGCGCTGCTCGTGGCCGACATGCCCTACGGCTCCTACCACCTCGGCGCGGACGACGCGGTGCGAAACGCAGCCCGCTTCATGAAAGAAGCCGGCGCCGAAGCGGTGAAGATCGAAGGTGGCGAGAAACGCGCCGACCTGATTCGCCGCGTGATCGACGCCGAAATTCCGGTGGCTGGTCACATCGGGCTGACTCCGCAATCGGTAAACCTCATGGGCGGCTACAAGGTTCAGGGCAAGTCGCTGGCGGAGATCGAACAGCTCATGCGCGACGCGGTGGCGCTGGATCGAGCGGGCGTGGCTTTCCTGGTTCTCGAAGGCATTCCGCGCGAAGTCGCAACCATGATCACAGCAGAAGTTGCCACTCCGACTATCGGCATTGGCGCAGGCCCCGACTGCGATGGCCAGGTGCTCGTCTTCCACGACATTCTGAATCTGACCTTTGCTCCGTCTGCCAAGTTCGTTCGTCGTTACGGTGATGCCGCGGCACTCATTGTCGGACGCCGTGCAGGCGTTCCGCGCGGACGTGATTTCGCATCAGTATCCGTTGGATAATGAGTCCTACCATCTGTCCAAAGAAACGCAGCAGGCGCTGGAAACAGTGCTGGAACGCAAACGTGGGATGCGCCGATAGTAAACTGATGCGATGAGATATCTGTGTCTCAGCATTTTGGCGATGAGCCTTGCACTGCTCGCTTCGTGCGCCAAGCCACCCGGAGCGCCAGAGGACACGGCGCGCGGCACAGCCCGCAGGCTCGCATCCAGAAAATCCCGTCGGCCGATCCGCAAAAATACGTCGGCATGCGGGATATGAAAGCCTGGCGAAATCCTTACTTGATCGTCCGGTTAGACGGGGTTGGACTGCTGGACGTCAGCAACAACGAACAGCAGATCGTGGATCCGGATAAATTGTCTGCAGCGCTCGCCAAGCTGCCGGGATCAGCATGGCCCTATGGGCGCATAGTTGCTATTCAAGAGATTAGTACGACCGCTTCTGAGGACGACAAGGCCAAGCTTCGAAAGAACCGGGCGTTGGTCGCGGGCACTTTGGAAAGCATGCAGGTGCTCATAAACTGGGTTCCGTCCCCCTGAAAGCCGACGCCCACATCACGATGAAAATCTGTAAGACGATTGCCGATATGCGCGCAGCCTCGCGCGCAGCCAGACACTCAGGAAAGAGTCTGGGCTTCGTGCCCACGATGGGCGCCTTGCACGAAGGCCATCTGTCGCTGGTGCGCGCGGCTAAGGCGAAATGCGATGTGGTCGCAGTTTCCATCTTCGTAAACCCTCTGCAATTTGGACCAAGTGAGGATTTGGCCAAGTATCCGCGCACCTTCGAACGCGATCGTGAATTGCTGGAAAAAGAGGCCGTGGATATTCTCTTCGCACCCATGCCGGAGGAAATGTATCCCGCGGGGGCCGTCACCTATGTCACGGTCGAAGGTCTGAGCGAAAAGCTGTGCGGCAAGTCGCGTCCAGGACATTTCCGTGGCGTAACCACGGTGGTCGCCAAGCTCTTTCACATCGTGGAACCGGACTTGGCGTTTTTCGGACAGAAAGATGCTGCTCAGGCCACGATTATCCGTCGCATGGTACGAGACTTGAATCTGCCGGTCGAGATCGTCGTTTGCCCGATTGTGCGCGAGCCAGATGGCCTAGCCATGAGTTCGCGCAATGCTTATCTCAGTCCGCAGGAACGCAAGTCCGCGCTGGTGCTGCATCGTGCGTTGACCGAGGTCAAGAGTCGATTCGATCAAGGTGAGAGGAGAGCAAACAACTTGATCGCCGCTGGAAAGCAAACAGTCGCGCAGGAACCCGCTGTGCGTCTGGATTACTTCGAGATTGTGGATCCCGCCACGCTCGATCCCGTGCAAAAGCTCACGAGCTGTGCGCTCGTTGCCGTGGCTGCGTTTGTGGGCAATACCCGGTTGATCGACAACACCCTGTTACCTTAGAGTAAGGCCGCCAAAAACAAAACTTCTGAATTCCTTTGTGTAACTTCGTGTCCTTCGTGGTTGGTGAATTTACGACGTCACTGTCAGTTCCGCATCTTCGGTCCCGAGACGAACGCATTTCCCGCAATCACGTATCGCAGTGGACGCTCGGCTGCCTTGGTGATGCCGATTCGCGGTGTCGTCAGAATACGCCGAACGCGAAATCCGTCATCTGCAATGAAGAGGTTTGACGCTGCGCTGGTCAGGTCTTTCCCGTTGTCCCGTTCGCGGGTGATGCCGAACGCCTCTGCTAATCGTCCCGGCCCGCTCGTCAACTTCCGTAGATCGCGAGTTGAGTTGATCGACACGCTTCGGGCCAAGGCCATCCGCTCCGTCCCAACCAGTGGTTCGACTGCGCGGAACAGAACCCCACCAGCGACGCCATCGGGCATGCACGAAACGTTCAGGCAGTAGTGATTGCCGTAGATGAAGTAAACGTAAGCATAACCAGGCGGGCCGAACAGCACGGCATTGCGTGCGGTGCGTCCAGCGAACGAGTGCGCGGCAGGATCGTTTTTTCCCAGGTAGGCTTCGACTTCGACGATGCGCGCCGCCATAATCTTGCTGCCTTGTTTTCGCACCAGCACTTTGCCGAGCAGATCGCGGCTCACGCGGCGTGGATCGCGATCGTAGAAATCGCGTGCCAGAGGAGTTCGAAGCTGCGCAAGGGGAGTGGTCAAAATCCAACCATTCTACATTCGCCTGTTGTCCAAAAGGCCAATTTGACCATAGAACTTCCGGCACAAGACTCTGAACCAGGTTTTGCCTATTGTGATGGAAAGTCACTGACCCTTCAATCGACCCACTCAGCTCTTAGGAGAGTCCATGACCGGCAGAAAAACGATCGGCAGACAGACTGCCTCAATAAAGATCGCTTCCTTGCTGTTGCTGCTCGTAACCGCCGCTGCGGCGGATACCATTCCTTCTGGCGCCAAATTGTCCGTGCGCCTCGGCTCGAGTATCAACTCGCACACCGCCAAGACTGGTCAAAGCTTTCATGGGACATTGGCACGCGCCCTGGTTGTAAATGGCAAGAGAATTGCTGACGCGGGCGCACCCGTTAAGGGCAAAGTAACCCACGCGAAATCCAGCGGACGCTTGCACGATCCCGGTGAGCTTACCCTACGGCTGACTTCGGTGGAGATTCGTGGCAAAGCGGTTCCGATCTCAACCACCGCGTACCGAGCCAAGGGCAAGAGCCATACCAAGGGCAACGTCGAGAAGATCGGCGGAGGAGCCGCGGCGGGCGCTCTCATCGGTGGAATCGCTGGAGGTGGAAAAGGCGCGCTGATCGGAACGGCTGTAGGCGCAGGCGCAGGAACCGGAGTTGCGGCCGCGACCGGAAAGGAAGAAGCCTCGGTTCCCGCCGAGACAGCTCTGACCTTCACGACCACTGCAGCAGCCTCTGTGAAATAAAACGAGCACAATTTTTAGTGGCGACGGCAGCGCCACCGTTCTCAAGAGCTGCCGATCAGGACTCCGGTGGCGAACACCAGAGCGCCGCCTAACGCCACCTGCATGGCAGCGGAAACGGTGGGTGTGTCCATGTAGCGGTGGCGGATCCAGGTGATGACTCCGAGTTCGACCAGTACCACCACGAAGGCGACGGCCAGAGCCATTCGGAAGCTCGGAAGCAAAAACGGAAGAGTGTGGCCGACACCGCCTAGCGCCGTCATGGCGCCGCAGATCAATCCACGAACCCACGGATGACCACGGCCGGTGAGGCTTCCGTCATCGGATAACGCCTCGGCAAATCCCATGCTGATGCCAGCGCCCACCGAAGCTGCCATGCCGACCAGAAATGCGTCCCAAGGATTACGCGTGGCGAACGCAGCGGCGAACACCGGCGCGAGCGTGGACACAGAGCCATCCATCAAACCGGCGAGTCCTGGCTGTACGATCTGCAGGACGAACAGTCTACGGCGGGCGTGCTCTTCGTCTCGCGCAACATCGGGGCTTAACTCTTCCTCCTTCAGTTCCTGGGCGCGGTCTTCGTGGGCGCGCTCTTCCTGCGCCAGGTCGTCGAGCAGTTGGCGGATGCTGGCATCCTCCGTTCGTCCCGCAGCCTTCTCGTAGAACCTGCGGGTTTCCACTTCGATGGCGCTGGCTTCCCTTCGAACGATGTCAAGGCCAAGCGGCCGCGCCAGCCAAACCGGAGTTCGTTGTACGAAACCCTTAACATCCTGGCGGCGAATGAGCGGGATGTGTTCTCCAAACTTCTTGCGATATAACTCAATCAGTCTTCGGCGGTGTCCGGACTCTTCGTCGCGCATGCCTTCGAATACGGTAGCGGAGCCGGGGAAGTCCTGACGCAAGCCTTCGGCGAAATCGGCGAAGATGCGCTCATCCTCCTCCTCCAGGGAAATAGCCAGCGCCAGAATCTCTCGCTGCGTAAGATTGTCGAAGTTCTTCATGGCGGATAGTGTAATCGGAGTGGATGATCCTATGCACTACCAGCCAACTACACAGACCACTCGCCGGCTCGAATGGCAAAGAGTTACGAGAAACGTTTGACCGCTCTGCCCCACGCAGGGCGTTTAAAGGTTTTTCTGCCGCAGGAACTCGCGGACTACTTCTTTTACGTCGCGATGCTGGCCGTCGACGGCGTAGTTGAGCCGGCGCATGTCGTCGTCGGAGATTTTTCCGGCAAGTTCATCGAGAGCTGATTTCAACTCGGGATGGCGGGCGACGGTTTCCTGGCGAATGACGGGTACGGCTTCGTAGGGCGGAAAATAATGTTTGTCGTCTTCGAGGACGAACAGGTCCAGGGCCGGGATCAGGCCATCGGTGGCGTTGCCTGCGATCAGGTCTACCTGTTTGTCTTTTAGGGCGCGGGTCAGGAGGCCTAGATCCATGATTCGCGGGGAGTCCGCGAAGCGCAGGCCGTAAGTTCCGGCCAGGCCCTTGTAGCCGTCGGGCCGCTCCATGAATTCGTAGCCGAATCCGGCGCGCCAGCTTGGAGTATAAGTTGCGGCTTGCGAGATGGTCTTCAGTCCGAGGCGGCGGGCGTCGTCGCCGCGAATTTCAATGGCAAAGGTATCGTTGAATCCGAATGGCTCACCCAGTGCTAGATTGAAACGTTTTCCATACTCTGTTTTGACCTGGTCGTAGACCTTTCCACGATCGGTGTGTGGTTGCTCTTTCAGGACCGCGGTTAGCGCGGTGCCCGTGTATTCGGGATAGATATCGATCCGGCCTCCGAGGATGGCTTGGTGGCAGATGTAGGTGCCGGCCAGATAGAAGCGGCGCTCGACCGGAAGATGGGTTCTGGCCTCGATTTGCTGGGCCATCATTTCTCCGAGAATGAGCTGCTCGGTAAAATTCTTGGAGCCTACAACGATGCGATTTTCGCGGGATGGGCCGCAAGCGGTGAGGAGCGCGAGAAGAATAACGAACATACTTTGGCGCGGCATTGCCTTCCAACCTAGACGTTGCAAGCAACGTCTCTACAGTAATGTTTGCTAGCGCGGGCTTAGGCGTTTTTCCAGCCAACCCAGGCTTACGTCGACGAGCAATGCCATCACGGCGGCTGGGACGGCTCCTGCCAGAATGACTTGATTGTTCACCATCGCCAGGCCGCGAAAAATGTATTCTCCCAAGCCGCCCGCGCCGATGGCGGCGGCGATGGTGGCCAGCCCGACTGAGATGACCGTGGCCACGCGAACCCCCGCGATGATCACACCCAGAGCTAGCGGAAGTTCCACTTGAAAGAGCAGTTGGCGGTCGGTCAGGCCCATGCCTCGTCCGGCTTCAACCACGGCGGGGTCCACTCCCCTGATGCCGGTGTACGTGTTGCGAATCAGCGGCAGCAAGGCGTAGAGCGTGAGCGCGAGGATGGCGAGTCGATCGGCTCGCGCCCCGATCCACGGAGCGGGCAGCAGAAATCCGAAAAGTGCGAGGCTAGGAATAGTTTGAATAATGTTCGCGCCGCCCAGCACAGGTTTGTTGAGCGCGGGCCAGCGCGTGATCAGAATGCCAAGGGGGATTCCGATGAGGACGGCGAGTAGGGTCGAGATTCCGACCAGCCACAAATGCTCAAGCGTGAGTTCGAGGACCTCGGTGTGATTCTGCAGCATGAATTGCCAGAGGTTCATGGTTCCTCGCCATCCGACGGGCGTGATGCCCGTCCTCCTTTAAATTCACACGCCGGTACCGAATGCATTCTTGTAGGCTGCCGCTAGCGGCTCGGCGCAATCAGGAAAGTCCTCGGCCGTTTGCACCGTGACCAGCCTGCCTGCTTCCATGAGTGCGATGCGGGTACCCAGTAACAGGGCTTCGCGCAGATCGTGGGTGACAAAGACGACCGTTTTTTGAAGGCGCTTCTGCAAGCCCAAGAATTCACGTTGCAGTTCGGCACGGGTCATAGGATCGAGCGCACCGAAGGGTTCGTCCATGAGGAGGATGGGAGGATCCGCAGCAAGTGCACGCGCTACTCCTACTCTCTGCCGCTGGCCGCCGGAAAGTTCTCGGGGATAGCGCGAGGCAATCCCAGGATCGAGTCCAACCAACGTTAGAAGATCGTGGACGCGTTTCGTAATTCGATCAGCTGGCCAATTCTCAATCTTCGGAACCAGACCGATGTTGCGCTCGACCGTGAAGTGGGGAAACAGACCTACCTCCTGGATGACGTAGCCGATCATGCGGCGGAGGCGGATTACATCCCACTCGCGCGTGGGACGAGCCTCGACAAGAATTTCGCCTTCGCTCGGAGTGAGTAGGCGGTTGATGAGTTTGAGAGTTGTGGTTTTGCCCGAACCGCTGCGGCCCAGCAGGACCAGGGTTTCTCCGCGTTGCACTTCAAGGTTCAAATCTTGAAGTAGTTCGCGACCGGTATCGCCACCGCCATTCACGCGATACGAGACTTGGCGGAATTCGATGGCTGGGCCCGCGTTGAGAGAATCGCTCATCCAGTGTTCTTGTAGACCGAAGGCGTCGCACCAAAAGTTCTAACCTTCAAGATTCCCGGCACTACTCAAGCTTGTACGCGGCGGTGGGCAAGCCAGTGATGCGAATACCGGAGTGTCCTTTGTGCCGTATGTTGAGGCCGATCAGCAAGGCCGTGATCTGCTCGAGGATGCGAGCGTTTTCCAGTTTCCCGCCGTCGATTGCGCGCACTCCGGGAATCTTTGTCGCCAGGTCGCGCACGACTTGAAGGCCAGCGGGATCGTCGCTGCACACCATCACATCGCAGTCGACCGGGCCATCGGCATTGAGCAATTCGGCTCCCACGTTTTGAAAAGCGGCCACAACCAAAATTCCTTTAGGCACAAGTTCCGCAGTCTCCTGCGCGGCTGAGCCTTGCCAGACGCCGAGGGTGCGACTCGCGCGACCACCCACGCTTGCGGCTAGAGGCACGGTCGCGTCGATCACAATACTGCCGGGGCGAATGGCCGGCTTGAGTTGCTTTAGCAGAACAGCATGACCTTCGAAAGGAATTGTGAGCACCAGCAGATCCGCAGCAGCGCAGGCAGCGATGTTTTCGCTGCCAGAAATCTTCGCGCTTGCTCCGACTTTCTGTTTGATTTTCTCAGCGGCGTCCTGGGCGCGCTTTGCGTCTCGCGACCCGATGATCACGGTCTCCCCCGCTTGCGCCCAACGCAGGGCCAAGCCGAAGCCTTCGGGGCCAGTGCCTCCGAGAACCGCGATGGGGCGGGACGTGCTCATGAGAATCCCATCATGCGAATTCCGGCTCGAGCAGTTGCTCCGCAGTGAGTTCCTCGGGCTGCAGCTTCAGGTTGATTCGGGTGTAGACAGTGTTGCGTTCGGCCGGGATGCGGCCAGCTTCCAGAATGAGCGCCTGAAAATCGTCGGGGCTGGTGTACTGGCCGGCGGTGGCTCCCGCTTCGCGCGAGATGTTTTCTTCCATCAGCGTTCCGCCGTAGTCGTTGACGCCGGCATGCAAACAGAGTTGTGACAAACTGCGATTCAGTTTCACCCACGACACCTGAATATTATTAATGGCCCCGGCCAGCAGAACTCGCGCCAGCGCATGGATTTTCAGGTGTTCTGCCAGCGTGGGACCAGATCGCGCAATTCCCTGATGGAAGAGCAAAGTGTTCTGATGCACGAAGCCGAGCGGCACAAACTCAGTGAAGCCGCCGGTTTGCTGCTGAATTTCGCGGAATAACTGGAGCTGATTGACCCAGTGCTCGGGCGATTCGACGTGTCCGTACATCAGCGTCGACGTGCTGCGAATTCCGCAACCATGCGCGGTCCGGATCACCTGCTTCCATTGCTCGGTGGAAAGTTTATTGCGAGAAAGCACGAAGCGAACGTCGTCGTCGAGGATCTCAGCGGCCGTTCCCGGCAGAGTGTTGAGCCCATTGTCGCGGAGCATGCGGAGGTAGTCTTGGAGCGGCATACCGGTGAGCTCGACGCCGTAGACAATCTCCATCGGCGAAAAAGCGTGGATGTGCATGTCCGGAACGGCTTGTCTTACAGCGCGCAAGATGTCGCGATAATGAAACGGAGGCAGGCCGTGCGGCAGGCCGCCCTGAATGCAAACTTCGGTGGCGCCAATCTTCCAGGCTTCGGTTGCCTTCTGCGCCACTTGCTCGAGACTAAGAAAGTACGTGTCGGCTTCGCGCGGGCCGCGGCTAAAGGCGCAGAATTTGCAACCGACAAAGCAGACATTGGTGAAATTGATGTTACGGTTGACGACATAGGTGACGATATTTCCTACCAAATCGCGGCGTAAGGCGTCGGCAGCAACGAGCAGGCCGAGAAGGTCGTCACCGTCAGCGTTCGCCAGCAACAGGCGCTGATCATGCGTGAGCACGCCGCCGTCCAGCGTTTCCATCACCTTTTCAAGCGCGGCGCGCGAGTGATCACTCATGCGTGGTGCGATGTCCGACCACTCCAGCGAGGGAAAGTTCTCCAGTTCGGGCTGGTCGAGAATGCGAGTCATAAGTCCCCCTCAAAACCACATCAACGGAACAAATCAGTTGCCGCCGGACGAATCAGATCGCGAGCCCGTCCGCGTCCCGGCCGGTAACCGAATCCTCGAATGATACACGCAGGCGTGCGAGCTAGCTTGCCGCAAACCAGGCCGGCAGCGCAAGCCAGTTCATCGGCGACCGCTTCAATGGACACGCGCAACGGGTAGCCGTGGGGATCGCGATCTCCACGATAGTCGTGCAGCGCTTGCATGCCCGCGACACCAATCGCAACTTCGGTGAGTCCTTCACGCCAAGGTCTTCCGAAGCTATCAGTGATGATGACGGGAATGGAAAGGTTCAGGCGTTTTCTTAGGTCACGATGAAGCCGGGCGGCTGATCGGTCCGGGTCTCTTGGAAGCAAAAGTGCGTGGTGTCCGCCGTTGACATTCGAAACATCGACACCGCTGTTGGCACAGATCAGACCGTGCCGAGTTTCCGTGATCAGCACGCCGCGCTTGCGCCGCACCACCCGCTTGCTCTCGGCCAGAGCCACTTCGGTTACCCGTGCGTCCAGCTTGTAACGCCGCGCCCAAGCCCGTGAACTGGCCGAGGGCTCGATGCAATCTAATTCAACCAGTCGGCCTTCAGCCTTGGATACGATCTTATGCTTCACAATCAGAATGTCCCCAGCTCTCAGTGAGCGCATAGGATGCTTCATAGCCTGGAGGAGTTTGCCGACGAGCGAATCGCCAGGCCGGATTTCGTCGTGAAGAGCGACAGGAAGAACGCGAAGCTCAGAAAAGGCTGCCATTTTTTGCCGGGCGAGTGAGTCGCCCGTCGCCACAAGTGCCTGCGCTACTCGTTTGCTGCCAAAGACAGGTCGGTAAGGTCCCACTGCCGTGCCAAGCGCTGGGAGCGGGTTTCACCCGGTGCTTCCGCCAGCTGTCGCAAGTCGGAAGGGTTATCGATATCGAGTGCAATGCCGGGAAGCGACAAAATCACGCATGGCTTCTGAGTGGCGCGAGCGGCCGTCAGATGCGGTTTGAAGCTGTCGTTTCCGAAACGCAGCGGGAACAACGCCGCAGGACGTCGCCAGGCAGCGTTCGTGCCGCGTCCGTCAGCGGCGGGGACGAGTACGGAGCCCTGGTCAGGCGCGTCCTCCAGAATGCTGTCGAGCTCAGACGCACGGATCAGGGGAATGTCGCCGGGAATGACCAGAGTGCTGCCCACTCCGCGAGACTCGCAGAACCGGGTTGCCATCTCAATGGCATCGGTCTCACTTCGATTTTCGTTGTCCGGAATAACTTGGAATTCGAATCGCCGTGCCAGTTCAAGCGCAAAGGGATCACTAGTGACGATGCTAACGTCGGGACGATTGGTCCAAGTGCTCAGGGTTTCGAGCACGTCCAGGAGCATGGCCTGAGCGAGTTGTGTGCGAGTCGGTTGATCGAGCAAGGATGCCAACCGCTGCTTGGCGTTGGCCAGGCTCTTGACCGGTACGAGGATCATGACGGATCCGCGGCGCGAGCGCTTTCCGCGCTCAGCAGGGCAAGTACGGTCCGCGCCAGCTTGGTTTTGTCGTCTGCGGTTCGCATGATGGTGTTGGTGCAATGGACGCGAAGTCCCGGACGATCCAATTTCCTGGCGGCTTCGAGATCGCGAACGTCAGCGATCAGAATGTCCAGAAAATCTTCATAGGCCTTGGCCACGCCGGCGATGGAGACGGGTATTCCCTGCGCGGCCATCAAAGCGCCGGCCGGACCCGAGACTGCGGCGTCGCCAACAATCGGGCTGACGGCGGCCACCGTTGCCTGCGTCTGCCGCAGCGCTTCCCGAATGTCGGCGACCGCGAGGATCGGACCGATGCTAGTAACGGGATTACTCGGCGCCAGGATCACCGCGCTCGCGGACATAATGGATTCGACTACGCCCGGCGCGGGTTCGGCGTCGGTAGCTCCCGCGAAACGAACCGATTTGACCGGATCCTGATACCAGCGCTGCACAAAATACTCCTGGAAACTGAGATCGCCGACCGGAGTATCGACCCTGGTTTCCACTCGTGAGTTGCTCATCGGCAGGATTTGCGCCTGGACAGCCAGCTTGTTGCAAATCGCCGTAGTGGCCTCAGTCAGGGTTTTTCCCTGCGCCAGATATTTCGACCGCAGCAGGTGGACGGCGAGATCGCGGTCGCCAACATGAAACCAGATCGGCTCGGCCAGCTCCCCCATAGCCTGCAGGCAAAAGAATGTGTCACCCTTTACTCCCCAGCCGCGCTCCTTGCTGAGCAAGCCAGCCATCGCGTAGGTGATCGAATCCAGGTCGGGAGAGACGTACAATCCCCACCATTCCAGATCGTCTCCGGTGTTCACGATGAACGTGAGATCCTGCGGGGAGGCGACTTGCCTTATGCCCTCTACAAACTTTGCCCCTCCTGTCCCGCCCGTGAGCACGACGATCATGCGGGCCTCCGCGCATAACCTTCACTGTCGGCGGCGGATTTGACTTTTTCCGATAGCAAGCCTCGCTCCGTAGTTAGCGGCCGCACAAACTCAGGGTAAACTGGCAACCGCTGACGCAATAAATATCCTTTCGCTTCGGTTCGTAACTTCAGCTGTTCCAGATGCGGCCACGGCTTTTCTGGATTGATGAAATCCGGCGTCAACGGCGAAATCCCTCCCCAATCATTAATGCCGGCATCGAGCAACTCATCATAGTACGGCGCGGAAAGATTAGGGGGTGCCTGAATGTTGACGTCCGGCATCAGCAGGCGTGCGACGGCGATGGTGCGCATCATTTCTCCCTGCGTAGGCTCTGGCCAGTTGTGCATGGGGATTTCGGGTTTGACCCGAAAATTCTGGATGATCACTTCCTGAATGTGCCCGTAGCGGCGGTGCAACTCCCGAATGGCGAGCAAAGTGTCTACCCGATCTTCCAGAGTTTCGCCGATACCAATGAGCAAGCCAGTGGTGAAGGGAACATTTTGCCTACCGGCTTCCTCGATGGTGTGGAGGCGCTTGGCAGGAACCTTATCGGGAGCATTGTCATGCGCCGCGCCGGCTGCCAGAAGCGAGGCGTTCGTGGTTTCGAGCATCAGGCCCATGCTCGGAGAAACTTTCGCCAAACGCGCAATCCATTCCGCGCTAAGCAGTCCGGGATTCGGATGAGGCAGCAGACTAGTCTCACGAAGCACGAGCTCGCACACGGCTTCGAGATAGTGGAGAGTAGATTTGTATCCTAAGTGACGCAAGATTTCGCGCATCTCAGGAAACGCGAGTTCGGGCTTATCGCCAAGGCTAAAGAGAGCCTCGGTACATCCCATCTTCTCGCCGGCGCGCACCACCTCCAATACCTGATCCGGAGTCATGGTCTGTGCGCCCGGTTGACCCGGATCGCGTCGGAACGTGCAGTAGCCACAGTAGTCGCGACAAAGATTCGTAAGCGGAATAAAAACCTTGCGCGAATAGGTGGTGATCCCTGGCTTGAAGCGCCACCGGGCAGCAGTGGCAGCAGCGAGCAGCGCCGGAAGCTCGTTCTCACCACAGTGAATGAGTCGGCAAGCCGCTTCGCGAGAAAGCGGCAATCCGGAACGCAGTTCATCCACATACGAATCCCGGGGCTGCCGCTCGGTCCACGTTGTCTGGCCTGCACTCACGACCACGAAATCATACATGAGGCCAGCCTCGGACGTAGGCCGTTATTGAGCCAGGCTTTGTTCAATCAGGGGAGCGCAAGCCACGTGCGACGTGATAAAACTCTGAAGGGCAGAAACGAACCTCGGCTGAGACTTGATCTAAAACAACTCAGAATAAACGAGGCGGAGCTTCTCAGCTTTTGTATGGGCGTGACGCAAGCAGAATTCCGCGAGGCAATGGGCTGTTTTGCTACCGGGGTTACGGTCATCACCGTCGACTACGAGGGCGAAGTGCACGGGATGACCGCCAACGCGTTTAGTTCGGTGTCGCTCGATCCGTTGTTAGTGCTGGTCTGTGTCGATCATCGCGCCCGGACTCACACTCACCTGCATGCCCGAAAACGTTTCGGAGTAAATGTTCTGGCAGAAAACCAACGGGTGGTTTCCGAATACTATGCCGATCCGATTCCGAGCCACCGCCACGCCGAGCAGAAGGCCGGAGCCCGCTTCGACCGCACGCAGCATGGCACCCCGGTGCTCCACGGCGCATTGGCCTATCTGGAGTGCCGATTGCACACCGCGCAGAACGCGGGGGACCATACGATCTTTATCGCGGAAGTGGAAGACGTGGTGGTGCGGGAAGGAAACCCGCTGCTGTATTTCCGGGGAGAGTATCGGACAATCGGGACGAAGGGTTAGGACGCCGTGTTAGGAATTGGTCAGGGTTTGGCTCGTGAGGGCATCCCGAATCGTCCAGTAGTCGGGAGATGAGTGCGTTTGGTAAGCTAATTGGCCCAGCGTGCGATTGGTTCTGCTAATCCCTGCTCGGGCGAACTAGCGCCGAACCGTGAGTCCGGACCTGCGATGCGAAGGGTCGGGCGCACGATGGCTAAGGATAAAAACCAATGTACCCGCGAGCGTTTCATTATCACCGCGCTGGTTCGCTGAAGGAAGCTTCGGCTATGCTCGCCCAACTTGGAGATAATGCCAAGCTGCTCGCCGGCGGCCAAAGCCTAATCCCGTTGATGAAGCTGCGTTTTGCCAATCCGCCAAACCTGGTGGATCTGAATTTTATTTCTGGTACGTCTTATGTCAAGGAAGACAATGGCGCGGTTCGCTTTGGTGCGATGACAAGGCACGCGGAGATCGAGGCATCGGTTGTAGCGGGGAAAATTTCTATTCTCCATGACTGCGCTGCGGGAATCGCCGATGTGCAAGTGCGCAATCGCGGCACAATCGGCGGATCGCTGGCCGAAGCCGATCCCAGCGGCGATTGGGCAACAGTGCTGTTCACGCTTGCGACCGAGGTTCGCTGTCTTGGCAGCAATGGCGAACGCACCGTGCCCCTGGCTGACTTCGTCAAGGACGCATACACCACAGCTCTGGCTCACGACGAATTGGTCAGCGAGGTAGTGGTGAAAATGCCACCCGAGAAAAGTGGCGGAGCGTACCTGGCGTTCAAGCGATCCGCGCCGGTTTATCCAACGGCGAGTGCCGCGGTGCAACTCACGATGGATGGCGATGTTTGCCACGATGCGGCGATCGCGCTGGGTTGTGTTGGCCTGACCCCGATAAGAGCCAGGGATGCTGAAACCGTTTTACATGGACAGACGCTCACCGAGAAGACAATCGCAGGTGCGATAGAGGCGGCACGGGCAGCCGCTGAACCGCAATCCGACATGCGCGGTTCAGCCGATTACAAGCGCACTCTGGTTGCTGCGCTCGTCAAGCGCGCGATTAAAATAGCGGTCCGCCGGGCTCGCGGCGAACGGGTTGACGTAGGCCACATTTATGCCTGACAGCATCGAGAACATTCCGATTCGACTCAAGGTCAACGGCAAGTCCTATTCGCGGACGGTTGAGCCGCGTAAACTGCTGGTCGAGTTGCTGCGGGAGGATCTCGATCTTACCGGGACGCACGTGGGCTGCGACACCACTTACTGCGGCGCCTGTACGGTTCTGATGAACGGCGCGGCGGTGAAGTCATGCACCATGTTCGCGGTGCAGGCGGATGGCGCGGATATCCTCACCGTCGAGGGTCTGGAAACCAATGGCGAACTCCATCCCATTCAAAAAGCTTTTGGCGATTGCTACGGGTTGCAATGCGGCTACTGCACACCGGGATTGGTGCTTTCGGCCTTGCAGTTGTTGTGCGACAACAAAGAACCCAGCGACAAAGAAATGCGCAGGGCGATTGCGGGAAATACCTGCCGCTGCACTGGGTACCAGAATATTTTGAAGGCAATTCAAGCAGCTGCACAGAACATGAAAGGTGTTTGAAGCATGGCGATCAAGTTTGCCGGCGACTTTGAAGTCAAGCGCACGCCGGAAGAAGTTCACGACTTTCTGATCGATCCGACCAGGTTCGCCGCGTTGCTGCCCGACTTTCAAGGCCTGTCGGTGCAGGACTCGACCCATTTCACGGTGAAAGTGAACGTCGGCATTTCTTACATCAAGGGCGTTGCGGAAGTAAAGATAGAGCTTGCCGAGACTGAGCGTCCGAAACGTGCTCAGTATAAGGGGCAAGGAAGCATGGCGGGAGGCAATGTTGCGCTGACGGCAGGCTTTGATTTGTCGCCGCTCGACGGCGATGCCGGCACGAAGGTGGCCTGGCAGGGTGAAGCGCAGATCTTCGGACGTTTGACTTCGATGGCTGGCGGCTTGCTCGAACCGCTGGGGAAGAAACAGGTTCAGAAATTGATTGACGGATTGCAGGCGGCGCTGCGATGAAGAACTGGGTCGGGCAACCGCTTCCGCGGAAAGAAGAGAATCGACTGCTGCGCGGGCGGGGCAAGTTTTCCGATGACATCAAGCTGCGCGAGATGTTGTATCTGAAATTCGTACGCTCGCCGTATGCTCACGCCAAGATTGTGAGCGTTGATGTCTCCGCCTCCGAAGCTCTCGCGGGTGTCGCCGGTACGCTCACTGGGGCTGAGGTTGCCGCACAGACTCAGCCGTTCATCGAGATCGGCCCCGACCCTTGCGCCCGAATCAAAGATTATCCTCTGGCGGTGTCCAAGGTGCGTTACCAGGGAGAGCCCGTCGTCGCGGTGGTGGCCGAATCGCCGAGCCTGGCCGATGACGCTGCCGAATTGGTGCAGATCGAGTACGAGGCTCTCGATCCAGTGGTGGACGCGGAAACCGCGCTGACCGACAAGAGCATTCTGCACGACGAAGCTGGCACAAATCGCGTCTGGAATGGAGTTTTCGAATACGGAGACGTGGACAAGGCTTTTCGCGAAGCCGCCTACATCGTCGACATCGACCGGATGCATTTCCATCGTTTCTCCAGCACGCCGCTAGAGAATAACGTCGTCATTGCGAGGTGGAATCCGAAAGACGATCGCATCTACTACGAATGCAATAACTCATTCCCGTCGTTCGCCATTCAGTTTCTGTCGGCGCACCTCGGCGTCCACATCGACCGCATACGTGTCGAGACATCCGACATCGGCGGCAGTTTCGGAATCAAGATTACGAGCTATCCGCAAATGGCGGTCTGTGCGCTGGCTTCAAAGAAAGCTGGAGGACGGCCCGTCAAATGGGTGGAGACGCGAACGGAACACATTACGTCGAGCGCCCACGGCAACGAGCGCACTTTTCGGGACACTCGGGTTGCCCTCGACAAAAACGGCGTTATCACGGCACTCGTGTCACGACATGTTGACGACTGTGGCGCTTATCCGCGCTACGAGCCGCTGGGCTGCGTCATCTGGTCGCAAGTGTTTCCTGGAGTTTATCGGTTCAAAAATGCACGTATCGACTTCACGCAGGCAGTCACGAACAAATGTCCGGTCGGCCCGAATCGCGGATACTCGCGCATGCAGCACTTATGGTTTCTGGAACGCGTGATCGACATCTGCGGGCACGAACTGGGAATTCCGGCCGACGAAATACGCTTGCGCAACTACATTCGTCCCGAAGAGTTCCCCTACACGACTCCAAACGGTTGCGTCTACGACTCGGGCAACTATCCGCGAATGCTGCAAGTGGCGAAAGAACGCATCGGTTGGGACGACTGGAAAAAGAAACAGTCCGCCGCGCGCGAGGAAGGCCGCCTGATTGGAATCGGTATTGGCACCACGCTTGATTCGGGCACCAACAATTTTGGCCAGTCGCAGATCGTAAACCCGGGCGCACCGTTTTCCGGCAACTCGCAAGGGGCTAACTGCAAGCTGGATATTTATGGCGAGGTCGTAGTCTCAGTTGGTTCCTGCCCCCAAGGCCAGGGACACGAGACCACCGCCGCGCAAGTCGTTGCCGACGTGTTAAAGATTCATCCCGACCGCATCACCGTGCGCACCGGCTTCGACACCGAACGCAACGTGCACACTGGATTTTCCGGAACCTACGCCAGCCAGTTTGCGGTTTCGGGCCTCTCTGCTGTCCACGGGGCCGCGCAGAAGCTGAAGACAGAAATGAGCCGCCTTGGGGCGTTCCTCTTGGAAACCAAAGAAGACGATCTTGAATTCGGTACGGGCGACCAAGGCCCGGAAATTCGCGCCACGAGCACAGGAAAATCCGTCAACTACTGGGGGCTTGCCAACATTGTTAACGTGAACAGTGCGGTGCTCCCGTCCGAGTTGTATGAACTCACGCTGAACTGCCGCTACATCTGGCGCGCTCCGTTCAAAGTGCCGGATAAGCAGAAAAAATATGGCAGTCTGACGCTGACTTACGCCTCCCAGCTTCATATTGCGGTGATCGAAATCGAGCGCGACACCTTCATCCCGCGCATTCTCGACTATGTTGCGGTCGATGATTGCGGTACCGTGATTAATCCGCCGATCGTCGAAGGCCAGGTCTACGGCGCAACCGCGCATGGAATTGGCGCAGCTCTCATGGAGAATTGCGTGTACGATGCGGTTGGCAATATGCTGACCAGCACCTTCAGCGATTACACGCCCATCACCGCGATGAATATGCCGAAGGTGAAATACGATCACATCGAAAGCCCGTCACCGCACAGCTACAGCGGCGCCAAGGGAATGGGCGAAGGGGGCGCGGCGCCCATTCATACGATTTCTGCCGCCCTGCAAGATGCGCTGTTCGCCAGCGGCATCATGATCGATGATTCGTTTAACAACGCAGACAGTCTGTTCCGGGCAATGGTTTCGAAAGAAATCAGTCAAACCGAGAGGCTGGTGAAAGTCGAGAGGCGATAAGGCACGGGGGGCGCGGGCGCCTCGCCGGTGTTTGTTTTGGTGACGACCTTTGCATGAAACGTGTTTGCATCGTAGGATGTGGCGCCATTGGCAGCCTGTACGCCGCGCATCTGGCGCGGGTTGCGGAGGTATGGGCTTTCGTCCGCCGCGAGGATCACGCCCGAGCCCTCAACCGGGACGGTCTGCGAGTCTCAGGAAGGCATGCGTTCGCTGTGGCACTCAAAGCTACAACGCAACCGGATCAGCTCCCCGATTGCGAGCTCGGCATTGTAGCCACGAAGGCAACTCAGGTGGAAGACTCGATCGCTCTCGTCGGCAATCGATTCAATCAGGGTGCGGTCATCTCGGCGCAGAACGGACTAGGCAGCGAAGAGATCATCGCCGCCAATACCCGCGGTCAAGTGATTCGAGGTACGACTTTCATGAGTGGTACGAAGCACAGCGACACACATGTCCAGTTAGAACTCGATACGGCAACGTGGATCGGCCCCTTCGAGCCACGGCACACGCCCTACGCTCTGGTGAAGGAGACTGCCGACCTGATCAACGCTGGCGGCTTGAACGCGGAAGCTTTGCAGGATGCGCGTCCAGCGCAATGGTCGAAGCTTATCTTCAATGCGTCGGTCAACGGAGTGTCGGCATTAACTGGGCTGCCCCACTCTCCGCATTTTGCGGATGAATCTAAGTTCCCGGATCTCGGACATCTCCTGCACGAGTTGATTGAAGAAGGCAAAGCCGTGGCGGCGGCAGCGGGCATACAGCTCCATGAAGACCCGTGGGAGATGAACAAAATAGGCGCCATGACCAATCATCCTCCGTCGATGCTTCAGGACGTTCGCCATCAATCGCCCACGGAGGTCGATTTTCTAAGCGGCGCCATTGCACGTGAAGCGGATCGGGTGAGCGTGCCCGCGCCTCTGCATTGCGCCATTTACCGGCTGATCAAGGGCAAAGAAGCGTCGTGGACGTTCAAGGATGAAAATCGCGCTGTCGAACTATAGCAACGTTGCTTGCAGAGTTTCAGGATAGAACAATGTCGTGGCCAATTGACGAAGCGAAACTAAGTCGCGTGCGCGCTCTGATGAAGGATCAGGACGTGACCGCCCTGGTCGTGCGTGCACCGGACAATCTCGTGTATCTCACGAATTACTGGTGCATGAAGGGCTACGATGCGGCAGTCTTCCCCCGCGAAGGCGAGCCTGCACTCATCGCGTTGGAACCACAATTGGCGGACGCCGAGCGCAATTCGTGGACGAAAGACATCCGGCTGTTCAAGGGTTATCACGAAAGCGATCCTCGCCCGCCGCAGTACCGCGCTCTCGATCTTGCCTTAAAGGTGCTGAAAGAACGCGGCCTCACCGACAAAGTTGCCGTCGAACTCAACATGGGCACACAGTCTGCCGACCGCATGGTCGGCGAGCCCACGACTCCAACGCAAATGTATTTCGACGCATTCGGTGAGGTCGCGGGTCAGGTGATTGACGCCACTCCGCTGCTCAACGAAGCCCGGGCGATCAAGACATCACAGGAAATCGAGCGCATGCGCCTGGCCAATGAATTGGCCGCACTGGCGATGGATTACACCCGCGAGCACATGCGCCCGGGCATGAAGGAAAGCGAAGTGGGTGGCATGTATGAAAGTTTCGTGCATGGCCTTGGCGTGGGATACAAAGGAAAAGTAGAAATGGCCCGCGCCTTCACCCTGGTCTGGTCAGGAAAAGGAATTGCCACATTCACCGCAACCGGCGACCGCCCGATTCAAAACAATGAGCCCACTTTATTTGAGATCTGGGTGTGCGTGGACGGTTACTGGACCGATCTCACCAAGAATGCGTGTCCCGGAGAACTTACACCGGAATACCACAAACTGCTGGATATTTTGCTAAACGTTTTCAACGAAGCGATTGCTTATGCGCGTGATGGCGCCAGCCTCCCAGAACTCGATCTCCTGATTCGTGCGCGTATTGCGGATGGCGGTTATCCTGGTCAGCCTTCCCATCCCATCTGTCACGGCGTGGGAGCGCGCGCCCATGAATTCCCATATGCGCATCAGGCCGGCAAAGGCACGATCAGGAAAGGAATGGTTCTGGCCATCGAGCCAGGAATTTATTGGCCCGGCGGCGGGGGGCTGAGACTCGAGGATAATTTCCTGATTACGGATAACGGCAACGAAAAGCTGTGCAGCTATCCGGATGATTTTCGGCTGGCAGGACGCGACTGAGAAAAAACTGTGGCCAAATCAAACAAAGGTCCAACCTCGAGGCTCAATCCGAAACTGGTGGAGAGAATCCTCGCCGAGATCAAAGAAGAAGAAATCGTTGCGATGTGCTGCGATGTCATTAACATTCCCAGCCCCACGGGCGACGAAGCCAAAATGGCGGAATACATGCGCGCTGCGTGGGAAGGGACTGGTTTCGAGGTCACCTGGCAAGAAGTCGAAGAAGGACGCGCCAACGTGATCGCCCGCTGGGAAGGCACTGGCACCGGGCGCTGCCTGATGTTCAACGGCCACATGGACACGTCCAATACCGGCCAGGAAGAGTTTCTCACCGGAATCGGCTACAAACCGAGCGCTGTGATCAAAGACGGAATGATTTACGGTCTCGGCATCTACAACATGAAGGGCGCGTTGGTTTGCTACACCCACGCGGTTAAGGCGCTGCAACGTGCGGGAGTAAAGCTTCAAGGAGACGTCATCCTTGCCGCGGTCGCGGGCGAAATCGAAAAGACGCAATGGAAAGAATTCCGTGGGCGCGAGTACCGTGGGTACGGCGTGGGCACGCATTATCTCGTGAACCACGGAGTGCTGCCAGACATTTGTATTCTGGGCGAACCTACCGACATGCAAATCATTCTCGAACACTTCGGGTCGCTTTGGGTGCGCATTTCTGTGGCGGGAATGTATGTCCACACCGCATTCGCGGTTGGGCGGGCGGAACGCAACTCGATTCGGCGCCTCTACGATGTGCTCGGCGTGGTATTGAAGTGGATCAAAGGTTGGGAGCAGAAAACCTCCTATCGAGGACACAGGGGCATCGCCAATTTAGGCTGCGTCCGGGGCGGACAGCCATGGCGCGTCAGCCGGACTCCTGAACGAGCTGAGTTGTTCCTCGATCTGCGCGTCCCGCCGCATATGTCCATGCAAGGGGCGCGCCGCGCGGCCAAGTCGCTCTTCCTTGATTTGAAGAAACGTTATCCAGATTATGGCCTCGAGTTTGAGACTTTTGTTTCGGTCCCTGGCGCCAGCATCGCGCCGGACCACGCGATGGTGCGGGCGATTGAGATGAACCATCAGCGCGTGATGGGCGAAGCTCCCAAGCGCGATGTCGTGCTCTGGTGCTCGGACGCTTCAGTGATGACGCGTTACGGCATCGACACTGTGAACTACGGCCCCTCCAGCGGTCCGCGCGACGCCGAAGGGGAAAAAGTCAAAATCAAGACGCTGGTGGATATCACGAAGATTTACGCTTTAACAGCGGCTGAACTTTGCGGTGTGCAATAAGATTCAGTTCCGAGGGACGTTTGCCAAGCCAAATTGAAAGCGATCGCCGCTACAAGAATATTCGAACCGCTATGGAGCGCGAAGGTCTGGACGCGCTGATCGTCTGCGGCAATCAATATGCGGGTTTCGAGGGTGCAGTGTTGTATGTCTCAGGTTTCGAGATTGTCCATCGCTACGTGTACGTTGTGCTGCCGCTCGAAGGCGAGCCAACCTTGGTATTTCCTAGGGAGGCCCGTTGGATTGGTGACAAGGTGAAACCGTGGGTTAAGGAACACGTCTGGCCCGATGTTCCCGGTCAATGGATCTCTGATCATGCAAGGGCGCGCGGGTGGAAGCGTATCGGCGTCTACGGAATGAATTTCATCATGGCGGTGCGCGACTACCGGGAACTGGCAAACGGTCCCTTCGAAATGGTGCCGTTCGATTTCGAGTTCGACTTGGCGCGGGCGGTCAAGAGCGAAGAGGAACTCGCTGAAGTGCGCGATGCGATGGATATCATCGTCGATGGATTCTGGGCTCTGGTCGCGGCTTACGAGCCGGGGAAGACGGAAGCAGAAATCATGGGGCCAGCCGTGGAGCGATTCTTTGCCCGTGGCGCAGGCCCGCGCATGATGAATATTCTCCTCTCGGGCGCGCACGGCGAAGCGGAAGCATCGTTCAAAGTTCCGGGGCATCGCGTAACTGCGATTGACGACTTGCTGCTCTACTCGCTCGAGGTTACTGGATCGGGCGGATACTGGGTGGAATTTTCCCGTCCGCTGATTCGAGGCAAAATCAGTCCTCGAACGCTGGCGATGGCAGACGCGTATCCGCATGCACTCGAGGCTGCGAGAAAGTTAATGTGCGCGGGTGAACTGGCCAGCAACGTTCATCGGGTCGTCGCGGAAACTTTCGCCCAGCATGGATTTGCCCTCGGCCATCTGTCCGGACACAGCATCGGCACCACTATGCTCGAGTATCCTGCGATTGGCGCGAAGAGCGATGTGCGGCTTCAGGAGAATATGATTTTCTCTCTGCATCCGCAGGTCGTCGACAAGGATGGCAAGGTCTGTCTGTATACGCAGGACACCTATCGCATCGGCAGGACGGAAGGCGAGTGTCTGGCGAATGTGCCGTGGAAGTTTTATACCGGCACGGAGAAACAAACTGAGAATTGAGAACCGGGAACTGTAAACTGTAGTTCATCTGAAAGGTCCCAAATCTTAATGAAGATCTGCATAATCGGATGCGGCGCCGTTGGAAGTTTGTTCGCCGCACACCTCGCGAGGGCTGGCGAGGCCGAAGTGTGGGCGTACGACGTTTGGAAGGAACACACGGACGCCATCCGGCAAAACGGCCTGCGACTTTCCGGCGCGGAGGACTTCGCTGCCAGCCTTAACGCGACTAGCAAGGCCAGCGAGCTGCCGCGCTGCGACTACGGGATCGTCGCGACCAAGGCGATTCACACGCGGGTTGCTATCTCCCAAGTTGCCGACATTTTTGACGACAAGAGCGCGGTTTGCTCGGTTCAGAACGGCGTTGGCAACGAAGAAATTATCGCGGAGCGTGTGCAATTTGTGATTCGCGGTACGACCTTTCCCGCCGGGCATCCGATTGCGCCGGGACACATCGGTTATGACATCAAGGGCGATACCTGGATCGGACCGTTCGAGCCGACCAACACTTCGATGGTTCACGTCGAAGAACTTGCCGGGCTGATGACTCGCGCCGGAATGAACACGATTCCTTTGAAAGACGCTCGCGGCGCGCAGTGGACCAAGCTGATCTTCAATGCGGCCACGAATCCTGTCGGCGCGCTCACGCTCTTGCATCATGGGGCCGCGACGCGCTTTGAGCCGACCGGACACCTCTTCAACGACCTGATCGCTGAAGGTGAGGCAGTCGCGAAGGAGATGGGCATTGAATTGCATGGAGACCCTCGACAACTTGTGCAAAAGGGGGCCCACGCTCCTGGTCGGCATAACGCCAGCATGCTGCAGGACGTGCTCGCCAAGCGGCAGACTGAAGTCGATTTCATGAACGGAGCGATTGTGCATTGGGGCAAAGAAGTAGGCGTGCCGACTCCTTTGAACAAGGCGCTGTGGGAACTGATCAAAGGTCTGGAACATTCGTGGCAGGATCCAGACTAGTAGCTAGAAGCTAGGAGCTAGAAGCAAACCATGTCAATCCCATTCAACATCGGTGTTCTGCAACTCAGCATGGAGCCGGTGCGCGAAACCGTTGCCATGGCGAAGGCCTGTGAAGACGCAGGGTTCGACGCCTTCTGGATCGCCGAGGCTTATCCCTGGTGGCGGAAACATTCCTTCGAGGCGCGCTCGTCGACGGCAGTCCTTGCGGTCATCGCGGCTGAGACACGCCGCATCCAGCTAGGGTGGGGCATCATTTCGCCTTACACGCGTCATCCGGTGCAGATCGCGATGGAAGCGCGAGTGATGCAGGATCTTGCCGGCGACCGCTTCCTGCTCGGGCTTGGAGCTTCCAAGATATTCATGAAAGAAATTGGTGAAGGCGAGGGCGAGAAAGTCGGACCAGCGACGGTGATGCGCGAGAGCATCGAGATCATCAAGGGCGTGCTCGCGGGCAATGCTTTCGAATATCACGGGAAAGTTTTCCAAGCGAGCGTACCGCCGCTCAAGCCAGATGCACACACGCCCCGTGGTATTCCGCCGATTTACGTGGCCGGAACTGGGCCGGTGCTGCAGCGAATGTCAGGCGTGGCCGGGGATGGGTTGCTCACGGCCAGCATCACGACGCCAGCATTTGTTCGCTACTCGCGCAAGAACATGGAAGAGGGTGCGCGCAAGGCGGGAAAGGACCCATCGAATCTGGTGCTCGGTTCGGTGATTGTCGGAAGCATTGACCGCGATTCGCCGAAAGGTAAAGAAGGCACGCGCGAGCAGGCAGCGATGTATCTCGCCAACAAAGTGCAGAACATCAAGGGTTCGGCGGACGTGCTGCTGGAATGCGCTGGCCTGACCTTCGAGGAATTGCGGCCCATCGCTGACGCCATGGAAAAAGGCGGACGGAAAGCCGCCGCCCAAGCCGTGACCGATGAAATCCTGCGAAAAGTCTGCCCGATTGCGGGGACGCCGCAAGAGTGCATCGCCCGCATCGAGGAATACCGCGCCGCTGGTTGCACCCACATCATGCTGGAAATCTGGGGCGACGATCGCACCGGGCAAGCGAAGTTGTTTGGAGATGCGGTGTTGCCGCATTTCAAAAGCTAGCCACGGAACTTCGCGGATTCACGCCGAGTTTCTTACAATGTCTCGAAACTCTTCATCCGTCAGAAGCCCGCGCTTGGCGATGGCACGCTTCTTCACCTCGGCCAAGATTGGCGAGCGCTGTTCCGGGGTTATCGCCAGCCCGAGTTCCTTGCACTTCAGGTCGATGCTGTCGAGTCCGCTCTTTTTCCCCAGCACGATGCTGCGGTGTGCTTTCACTAGTTCTGCCGAATATGGCTCGATGGCCTCCGGCATGTGAAACTGGGCGGCGACAGCGCCGCTCTCGCGCACAAAGAGATTTTCTCCGACTAGCGGTTTCCAGGCATCCACGGTATAACCCGAGAACCTCGCAACTACTTCCGAAACTTCGCGGACCTTTGTCAGATCCATAGCAACCGGCAGGTTATACAGACAGCGCAGTGCGAGAGCAATTTCCCCGATGTCAGCGTTGCCGGCACGTTCTCCCATGCCGTTGATCGTTCCTTGAATCCATGTAGCTCCGGCGCGAACTGCGGCGACGGCGCAGGCCGTCGCCATGCCAAAGTCGTTGTGCCCGTGAAAGTGGACGGGGACACTCGGACCCACCCACGTGCAGACTTCGCGAACTAGAAATTCAACTGCTTCGGGTCCACAGGCCCCGATGGTGTCCACCACCACAATCTCCGCCGCGCCAGCTTCGAGAGCGGCGAGGTTGATTTTCTTCAGGAAGTCGAGGTCGGTGCGCGTGCCATCGACCGCAAAGAAAGCCACTGTGATCCCGTTTTGTTTCGCGATGGACATCGCATCCACCACACGACGTAGCACGTCGTCGCGCGTGAGGCCGTAGGCTTTCAGCTTGATGTCGCTAGTGGGGGCTTCGATCACAGAAGCGCGCAGACCTAAGCGCACGAGTTCTTCGACGTCAGCCTTCACGGCTCGGGAAAAGCCCCATAGCTCAGCCTTCAGCTTCGCCAGCTGCATGAACTGAATGGCTTCCGCATCTTCGGGCGAGACGCGCGGGAAGCCGGCTTCGATACGGCTTACGCCCAGTTCGTCCAACTTGCGAGCGATTTCCAGTTTCTGCTGCGGCGAGAGGACGACTCCGACGGTTTGTTCACCGTCACGCAGCGTAGTGTCGTAAAAGCGAATTGTAGTCCGCGGAAATTCGGCGCGGATCTCCGAACGAGCATTCAATTCGCTGGTCCAGATTTTGCCGGAGCTATGGCTCATTGTCGCGTACTCAATTTGTGACCCAAAGAAAACGTAGCGAAGCTACGTTTCTACAGTTTGATTTTTTCTGTACAGATGTTGCTTGCAACGTGTCTCGCCTAGCGCAAGCTTTCCTGCGTAGCCAACGCCGCCGGCTTGTGGCCGTAGGCTTCTTCCCATGAGATCACGCGGTTTCGTAAAATACCGATGTTTTCGATTTCGCACTCCATCACATCTCCCGGCTTCAGGTACCAGGCCCTCGGATCTCCGCTGAAGGCGGCCACGCCTGAGACTGTCCCCGTGGAAATAACGTCGCCGGCGCTGTAGCCCATAGGCGAGTAGTGCGAAAGAATCTCAGGAATCTTCACCGACATTCTGCTGGAATGCGAACGCTGCCGCGATTCACCGTTGACTCGCAGCTCCATGGCCAGATTGTGCGGGTTGGAAATCTCATCAGCAGTCACAATCCAGGGGCCAAGGGGGCAAAAGGTGTCGATCCCTTTGCAGAAGCTAAATACGCCCGACTTCATCTCGCGGCGTTGAATGTCGCGAGCCGTGATGTCGTTGAAAATGACATAGCCGCCGATGCGTTCGGCGGCCTCTTCAGGAGAAAAATGTTTGCCACCCTTTTTCAGGACCACGGCCAGTTCCAATTCGTAATCCAATTCGTTCGTCAAATGCTCCGGATAGATTACCGGCTCGTCGTGCCCAATAATCGCGTCGACGTTCTGGAAAAAAACGATCCATGGCATTACCGGGTGCGAGAATCCAGCTTTGGTGGCTTCTTCATGATGCTCGCGGAAGTTGCCGGCGGTATGAAAGAACTTGCGAGGAACGATTGGCGATTTGAGCTTGACCTCGCCGGCAGAGTAGAAGATGGTCTCGCCACCCGGCCCGACCGCGCCGTCGTGGCGCAACGCATGGTCGAACGCTTTGCGCGCGGCTTCCAGGCTGGTGTCGCCACCCTCAAATAGGGCGAGCATGTTCGGAGGAACCAGGGCGTCGGCAAGGCGTTCGAACGCGCTTTCATTCTCGACATCGCGCAGGTAGAGCGCGCACGCGGAGCGCAGGTCGACGATACGGCCGTCGTCCGCCACCGCGCCGATGCGGAAGCGCTTTACCGGATCTTCAAATGTAACAAGTCGCATAGCAGTGCAGGAATAGAAAGTGTATGAGCGGAAGGTAGACTTGTCCAGAAAGGCTTCTGCTCTGGATCAGGCGCAAACCGGACGGGCGAGTCACCCGTCACTATATGCCAAAAAACTAAGAGTCCCGAGGTGGTGTTGAACTCATTCGTCTCGGCCAGTAGCTCGCGTTAGACCCTTGCTGACCTGACCTCGCGGCTTCCCTTGCGGGCGCGACGAGCGATCCTTGCTTGGGCTCCGGGCTTACCGCCAACCGGATAAACCAGTGCAACGCCTCGGGACTCTATCCTGCCTTTGACATAATGTTCTTGTTCGCCTCAACCAGCGCTTTGCTATAGACCCTTGCTGGCCCTCTCTACTTTTCATCTTGCGATGCCGCAGAGTGACTCCGCTTGGGTCCCGGACGCCGCACCAACCGGGTAAACTTAGAACGTGTCAAAGAACGATTATCTTTTTACTCTTCCTATTCTGGGAGTCAACGAAAAACACGGAAGTGTATCTGCTTTGAATGCAGTCGAGTGCAGCGGCTCCACAAGCGGGTGACCGAATTTGGTGCACTGAGTCAAAGCTGGCGGCATTTTGCGCGCTCCGGATTCTGTTTTTCACGGAAGTAAACGTTCGGCTCGTGTCTGGCGGCGAACTTCGGATGAATTGTCGAATGTGGAAATTCTAGTGAAATCCCTGCTGGAAGCGGGTTTCACCGATTCGCGAACATTGCCAGAGAAAGAAAGCCGCCAGCAGGATGTACCGGCGGCTGGGTAATCTTTGCACTTAACTTCTTCGCACTTAACTTCTTTGCCTTTCACTTCTTTGGGGCCGGCACCAGCCTTGATGGAGGAATCTGAATATGTCCCCCGTCGTCCGCGTAGAACTTCATCTCATGATCCGACTTCGCGCCGGACACGGGCTTCTCGCCCTTCGAGCTGAACCGAGGCTCCCCCGGTGAGGCCAACAACGGTTCTTTGGTCGTGTACATGGCTTCGTCAAGGAGTCCGCTTTTCGATGGGGCCTTGGCAACAGCAAAGATGCCCCGCGGATTCCCATTCGAGTAGGAAACCGCAATATAGTCCCCGACCATGTATCCCGCGTCGGATACAGGCAACCAGGGCAGTTGCATGGGACCAGCCAGCTTTTTTCCTCTGGTCCAGGTCTTACCGCCGTTTTCCGAAGTGACAAACCCTACGTTCAGCTGGCAGGAATTGCCGCAAGACGAGACCGGGTAATAGTAGTAGACAACCGCCAGATGCGCGGAGTTGCCGGACGTAGTCGGGTCGACTGCCAGCCCGGCTACAAAGTGATCCACAGTGCTGCTAACTGGGTCGATGGGAATGCGGCTCGGTGCGCTCCATTTCAGACCATCCGTGGACGTGCTCGTCACAATGTCATTCGAACTGCAGTTGCTGCGGAAGCGGCAATCCCACCACGCCACGTAAACCTTTCCCTTCGCATCCACCGCGACCGAAGGCATATCGATGAAGTCGCGAAAGCCGCCGTCTTCGGCGTGGTTAATGACGTTGGAAACCGTCACCGTCGAACTCCACGTTTTGCCCCCGTCGGTCGAGCGAAAGGCCTGAATGCCCGCGAACGGGACGATGACGGTGCCATTCGGCTGTACGATGGGCTCCGCTGCAAGTCCGGTAGCATGGTCAGCCGAGGGTTTCCCAGGTGTCCAAGTCAGCCCGCCGTCCGTGGATGTGCTCATCAAGACTTCGAAGCTGCCGTAGGCTTGATCCCACTCGGTGTAGCAATGGCCGTAATAAGGACTCGTGGGAGTGTTATCGCACGTGGTCCAGTTTTTATCGTCGAGATGCGTGCCATCGATCACGATGGGATCATCCCAATGAAGGCCGTCAGGAGAACGGCTAACGGCAACGTCTCCGATTGTGCCGGAGGACTCCTGACCGATGAGCGGGAGGGTCGAGATCAACCATTGCTTGTGTTTGGCGTCATAGGCAACGGAGGGGTCCGCGGCCCATCCATAGACTCCGTTCTTGTACTTGTCCGTAAGCCCGGGAAGAATGCCGTACGTCCACGTCTTACCACTATCGGTGGAAGTGGTCCAACCCACGTCCGCGCTGCCCCATCCGATGGATCCGGGCACGCGGGCGACGTGAAACGTGCCCACGATGGTATTTCCCCAGGAGAAGAAGTCAGGCTCAACTTCGGTCCGGTGCACACTGTCGGAATTGGTGAACTTATCGGCGCTGAGTTTGACCAGCGTGAACTGCGCGTGCGCGGAGCTTACCAGCACCCCGGAAATCGCCACCGCTAGTACCACGGTAAACAAAGCAAAGGCATGTCGATTCATCTGATTTTCCTCGTAGGTTGAGATTCAGCAAGCGCAGAATCGTTACGAACTCACAGCCGCCGACAGCAGATGCCGGCGGCCGAATTGGATATCAGGGTTCACTTCTGCTTCAAAGGGCGTCCCTGTTTCGAAGGCGGGATGGGGTATTCCCCATCATCGTCGTAATACTTCCACACGTATTTTCCCCTGGCGTTAGGCACAGGCTTTTCGCCTTTCGAACTGAATCGAGGTTCGTCAGCCGCAGCCAGAAGAGGAGCTTTGGTTGTGTACATGGCCTCGTTAAGCAGGCCACCGCTGGGCGCCTTGGCCACCGCAATTACTCCAAAGGGGTTCCCGTTCGCGTATGCGACAGCGAGATAGTCGGCAACCATCAACCCATTTTGCGATTGCGGCAGCCAGCTCAACTGCATGGGGCCAGCCAGTTCTTTTCCCTTCGTCCAGGTCTTGCCTCCATCCTGTGACGTCGTATAGCCCACGTAGAGCTTGCAGGAGTTATTGCAGCTGGCGACCGGATAATAATAGTAGGTCACCGCAAGGTGAGCTGTTTTTCCCGACGTGGCCCGATCAATCCCTATTCCGGGGATGAAATGGTCCACCGTGCTGGTGATCGGGTCAATCGGAATACGGGCGATCTTAGTCCAGGTCGTGCCATTGGTCGAGGTGCTCAGGACGAGGTCGTCGGTACTGCAACCCGTACGAAAGCTGCAATCCGGCCACACGATGTAGATCTTTCCCGCACCGTCGATTTGGGCGGAAGGCATACCAAAACCATCGCGTAAACCGCCATCTTCCCCGCGGTAGTTCTGGACCGAAATAAGGGAACTGCTCGTCCAACTGCTGCCGCCGTTTGTCGAACGGAAAGCGATCATGCTGCCTAACGTGGAGATCGGCACGACGACGGTGCCATTCGGCAACACCAAAGGCTGGCCACCGAGTCCGCTGGCGTGATCTCCTGTGTTCTTCGCTGGGCCCCAAGTCAATCCGCCATCGGTGGATGTGCTCATGAAGATGAGATCCCCTTGCCCGGGCTCATCCCATTCGGTGTAGCAATTGCCATAGTGGGGACTCGTAGTTGTGTTATCGCAAGTGATCCAGTTCTTGTCGTCCGAACCGCTGTTATCGACGATAATCGGCTTGCCCCAGTGAATTCCGTCCGTCGAGCGGCTGGTGGCCACGGCTTCTCCGTTATTGTTGATGATGGGAAGAGTGGAAATCAGCCACTGGCCATGCTTCGCGTCGTAAGCCACAGCCGCGTCGCTCGCCGCCGTGAAGCTCCCGCCTTTGTAATTATCGGTAAGCCCAGGAAGATAGCCGCTGGTCCAGGTTTTCCCCCCGTCGGTCGACGTAGCAAACCCCACGTCAGCGCCTCCACCATCGGGAACGCGTGCTACCTGGAAACCGCTCACGATCGTCGAGCCCCACGCAAACGTGTCGGGCTCAACTTCGGTGTGATGTTCGCTGTCAGAGTTGTGGAAGGTGTCCGTGCTCAGCTTGACGAGATTGGATTGCGTATGTGCGGGAACAGCTAACGCGAGCAAAATCGCAAACACTAATGCCAACGGGAACAATGCAGCCGTGTTCCAGCCACTTTGAAACCTGAGGGAAGTTCGATTCATCACCATTGTCCTTGTACGCTGGAGTTTACCGCTTGCAAAACCGCCGCGGTTTGAATGGGGAGGGCATTCGAGGACGCAACGTGGTGCGGTAGTAGTAACGCTCACCGAACCTACACCCAGTACTCTGGCACTGTCAATGTGAAGCTTATTTCACAGTGACCGCAGAAAGCATTCGCTTCTTACGAGTGGATCACAAAAACAAAACACCGCCGGCATGTTGTGCCGGCGGTGTCCAGCAACTATCCACTACTTCTGCGAGTCCTTACTTGGAGGAACGCCGGGAGCCTCTCGCTCCTCACCCTGGAACCTGGGGAATGGCCGGTCCGCATGGATGCCGCGTGCGCGTTTCTCGCCTCTCGAACTGAAGCGAGGCTCGCCTGCCAAAGCTTCGAGCGGCTGCTTGGTAGTGTATGCGGCTTCATTGAACAGGCCGCCAGACGGCGCCTTGGCCACCATGAATACTCCAAACGCGTTGCCATTTACGTACGAAGACGACAGATAATCGGCAAGCATCGGTCCGTTCTGCGAGGCTGGCAACCAACTGATCTTCATCGGCCCCACCCCCAGACCTTTTCCGGCTGTCCAGGTTTTGCCTCCATCCGTGGATGCGGTAAAGCCCACGTGAATCTCACAGGTGGAGTCGTCGCAGCTAGCGTCGGGATAGTAGTAATAAGTGGTGGCGAGATGGGCAGTCTTGCCGGACCTGGAACGATCCACCGCCAACCCAGGAATATAGTGGTCGACCGTGCTGCTGATTTTGTCGATGGGAATGCGCGCGGGTGCGGTCCACTTCGTTCCGTTGGTCGAGGTGCTGATCACCAGATCGTTGGTGGCGCAGCTTGGGCGGAAACTGCAATCCGACCACACTACATAAAGCTTGCCTGATTTATCGATGCCGGTAGAGGGAAAAGGCAAGCCAACGCTCCGCAGGCTACTATTTCCTTGGAAAGTGTTCACATTGGCGATGGTGAAGCTCGAATTCCAGCTTGTGCCGCCATCGGTCGAAGTGAACGCCTGCATATTGAATCCCAGGAATGGCACTACCACCTGGCCGTTTGGCTGCACTAGAGGCTCAGCGCCGGACCCCCCGGCTTGGTCCGCGGTCGTCTTAGCCGGTCCCCAAGTGAGTCCACCGTCCGTGGAGGTGCTCATAAAAATGGTTCCACTGTCCCATTCGGAGTAGCAATGGCCATAGAAACGGCTCTTGGCGTTGTTATCGCACGTGATCCAATTCTTGTCATCGCCACCGCTGCTGTCCACCATGATCGGGTTCCCCCAGTGGAGGCCGTCTTTGGATCGGCTAACCGCGACATTCACTCCCGAGTTGCCGATGGGAAGACTTGAAATCAGCCATTCGCCATGCTTCGCGTCATATACCACCGACGCATCGCTGGCCGCCGAGTAGCTTCCGCCTTTGTAGTTGACCGTGAGTCCTGGCAGATAGCCATAAGTCCAGGTCTTGCCGCCGTCCGTCGAAGTGCTGAACCCGAGGTCCGCGCCACCGCCATCGGCAACCCGAGCTACCTGAAAAGCCGCGACCATGGTCGAGGCCCACGAATATGTGTCAGGTTCAACTTCGGTTTTGTGCTGGCTGGAGGAGTTGTGAAAACTGTCATTGCTGATCTTGACCAGAGTGAACTGCGCCTGTGCCGGCACCGTCAGGGCGACACAAATGGCAAACCCTGACATGACGGCCACGAATGCAGAAACCTTGCTGCCAATTTGATACCTGTAGGAAGTGTGCTTCATCTGATTATCCTCGAAGGCTGAGAGTGAACTGCTCACGAAACGTCCACTGTCCCAAGAACGGGGAGTGCATTTCCGGGGAACTACGTGTGCGGTAGTAGATCAGTGTGGCCGAAGATACATCGGGAATTCGCGTGGTGTCAATGTGCATGATTTTTCATCTTCAAGCCGCACCGCCCATCTGTGTCTTGTTTAGTCACTTAGCACGGCGGATTCGTCCCACTACAATCGCGCTGGGGGAAATCCTTATGAGCATGTTCAATGAGGGCCCGGGCAAGATGATCAATGCAAATGCAAACCCGATTTTCCGCCTGCTCGGGTTGGGCATCGTTGCTTTCGTGCTCGTGATTCTTGCCTTTACTTCCGTGGCCAAGGTCGAATCCGGCAACGTGGGCGTGCTTACGCTTTTCGGACGCGTCACCGGCGAGGTGCTGCCGGAAGGCATCCATGTGGTCAGTCCTTTCAAGACCAATAACGAAATGTCGATTCGCACCCAGGAAATCAAGGAATCCGCCAGCGTCCCCTCCAGCGAAGGCTTGGTGATGAACCTGGACACTTCGCTGATCTTCCATGTGGATCCGGCAAAGGCTTCGGATGTGTACCAGAAGATCGGCCCGAATTATCAGTCGGTGCTGATTGAGCCCAATCTGCGCGCAGCGATCCGCGAAGCCACCGCTTCACACAGCGCCAACGCACTTTATACCGGTGAACGCGAGATGGTCGCCAAGCAGATTTTCGACCAACTTGCCGGCCTGCTCGGGCAGCGCGGATTCATCGTGGAGAGCATTCTGCTGCGTGACATTCAATTGCCGGCGACCCTGAAATCCTCAATCGAATCCAAGCAGCAGGCAGAGCAGGAAGCTCTGGCTATGAGCTTCCGCCTGCAGAAGGAAACGCAGGAGGCCCAGCGCAAGCGCATTGAGGCCCAGGGTATCCGGGATTTCCAGCAAATCGTGGCCCAGGGCATCAGTCCCCAGCTTCTGGAGTGGAAAGGCATCGAAGCAACGGAAAGTCTTGCCAAAAGCCCGAATAGCAAGGTCGTGGTGATCGGAAACAACAAAAACGGTCTGCCGCTCATCCTTGGGCAATAAGCAACCGTCAGGGAACAACGGCCCGTAAACCGCTCTAATCCAGACGCTTGCACCTGCGTGCCCGGCCAGATGCCGCGTCCGGCAAGGCGTGTCACGGCCCTTATTTCCTTGACAGGCAAGGCAGCTTAGGGCACATTTACCTCTAACTTTGGCTCGTCGAGCCCGGCTTCCGCAAGCTTCGGAAGGCCAGACGCAGCCAACCCAGGGGGTAATATGAAAACCGTCGCTGCGATCCTCGTACTTCTGGTTTCGCTTAGCATAACCAATGCGCGCGCCCAGGCTCCAGACCACCACCACCACGACCAACTGAACGTGGTTGTCATCTTTCAGGAAAATCGCTCGACCGACAACCTCTTCGGCAGCAACCCATACTTCCTGCCGGGCGTGGACATCGCCACCAGCGGAATGAATTCACAAGGTCAACAGATTCCACTTACCCCCATCCCGCTGGCCAACAACTACGACCTGAGCCACGCGCATAAGGCCTTCGTGGCGATGTACGACAACGGAAACATGGACGGAGCCAACAAGATCGGCGTGACCTGCAACAAGGGTGCCCAGGGTTGTCCGCCCGTCAACGCTCAGTTCCGGTACGTCGACAATTCGAATGGAATCTTGGATCCCTACTTCCAACTGGCTCAGCAGTACACCTTCGCCGATCGCATGTTCCAGACCAACCAGGGACCAAGTTTCCCTGCCCACCAGTTCATTATTTCCGGAACCTCGGCGCCGAGCGAATACAGCGATCTATTCGCTGCGGAGAATCCGCAGGGGGTATCGAATGCCGGTAACGACACCGGCTGCACGGCGCCTTCCGGCGAATACGTTAAGCTGATTGATCCCAGTGGCAGCGAAGCGCAGACGATGTATCCCTGCTTCGACCACCAAACCCTCGCGGACTTGCTCGACAACGCGGGAGTCAGCTGGCGATATTACGCTCCCTCGGCAGGCTCCATCTGGACTGGGCCCAATGCAATTCAGCATTTACGTAATGGCCCGGACTGGAGCAACGACGTCGTTCTGAATCCCTCGCAGGTGTTGACCGACATCACCAACGGTAACCTCGCCAACGTTAGCTGGGTGATCCCAAGTGGGCAGGAATCGGACCACGCCGGGATCAACAAAGGTCTGGGACCGGCTTGGGTTGCATCCGTTGTCAACGCCATCGGCCAGAGCCAGTATTGGTACAACACTGTCATCTTGATCTGCTGGGACGACTGGGGAGGGTGGTACGACCATGTTGCCCCGACCGTCATCAACTCCTACGAATATGGTTTTCGTGTACCGCTGATCGTCGTGTCTCCCTTCGCCAGGCAGGGCTACGTCTCTCACGTGACCCACGACTTCGGCAGTATTCTGCATTTCATCGAAGAGGCTTACCAGTTACCGTCGCTCGGATATGCGGATGCCACCGCCGACGATCTATCGGATTGTTTCGATTTTCACCGGCACAATCGTTTTCAGAAGATCGCAGCCCCGCACGATGCGAAGTATTTCATCAACGACAAGACACCCCCGACCGACCCAGACGACGACTAATGGGAGCCGACAAGGCCGAGTCCTTGCCGGTTCTGGCTGCGAAGAGCACGAAGGCACATCTGTCCTGCTAGGATATGCCTAGTGCTTTCGCTGCTCGACGTTCGTGGTCTTGCTGTTGGCTTTCCAACCCAGGGCTTGGCTTCCACGCCATCCCTGATTGCGGTCCGTGATCTCAGTTTCACCATCGCCCCAGGCGAAGTCCTCGGCTTGGTCGGCGAATCTGGCTCGGGAAAATCCGTGACCTCTCTAGCCTTGATGCGTCTCCTTCCCCAACAAGCGCGGGTTGCCGGCGAAATTCTGTTCGCCAACGGAAATGGTTCAGCGCGGGATCTACTGCGACTTCCTGACGAAGACATGCGGAGCCTCCGCGGATCGCAGCTGGCCATGATTTTTCAAGAGCCCATGACCGCTTTGAATCCAGTCATGCGGGTTGGCGACCAGATCGCCGAGGCCGTCGCCGTGCACGCCCAGATCACAAAACGGGAGGCCTGGGATCGGGCGGTGGCGGTGATGGAAGATGTAGCGATCCCGACCCCGGCTCTTCGTGCTCGCGACTATCCATACCAGCTTTCCGGAGGGATGCGACAGCGAGTCATGATTGCTATGGCGGTGGTGAATCGTCCTGCGCTGCTGATTGCTGATGAGCCCACCACCGCACTAGACGTCACCGTGCAGGCGCAGATTCTCGCCCTGCTCGCTGAACTGCGCGCCAAGTTTGGCCTGGCCATGCTGTTCATTTCTCACGATCTCGCAGTGGTGTCCCAGGTCGCTGACCGCATCGCGGTGATGTACGCCGGCAATCTCGTGGAATTGGGATCGAAACGACAGATTTTTCATGCTCCAGCGCATCCTTATACCCGTGGACTTCTGAATGCCGTACCCACGCTGAAAACAGATCGAACGCGTCCGCTCGCAACCATCGAGGGGACGGTACCGTCGACACAGACTGTTCTCCCCGGATGTCCGTTCCAACCTCGCTGTGAATTTCGCGTGGCGGAATGTGCGCGTGCCCTGCCGCCGCTTCTGGAGGTGGCACCAGGCCATTGGGCGCGGTGCCCGGTGGTCAATCCATGATCGACTCCGTTCGTGTAGAGCGGACGCTCCTGTCCGCTTTTGAGCCGTAATTTGCGAGGTGGAAGCCAAGAATCAAAACTGAAATCAGACCAGCGGAGAGAAAATCTGCCGGCCCCACAAGGGTTCTGCCAACCCCTGCCACCCTTTTGGGTCTATAATCTGCGTTTGCCCGGTGATCAGTGCGCGTACTCCTGTTAAGCGACATTCACAGCAATCTCGAAGCTCTCGATGCCTGCCTGGCGGCTGCCCCCGCTTACGATTTAGCCGTCAATCTCGGTGATATCGTCGGGTATGGAGCCAGCCCCAATGAGGTCATCGAACGGTCCCGCAAACTGGGCGAGCACTTTGTGCGCGGCAACCACGACAAGGCGGTGTGCGGACTGATCGACATCAAGGATTTTAACCCGGTAGCCGCATTGGCATCATCATGGACTCGCGAGCAGCTCACTGGAGAAAACCTGGAGTGGCTCAAATCCCTGCCGCAGGGGCCAGTTCACGTCGAGCGACTCCCGGGGGTCCAGTTTGTGCACGGATCACCCGTCGATGAGGATGAATACGTGGTAACCGCCGGCGACGCGGTCGAACCGCTGATGGTGGCTCCGACCATGCTCACTTTTTTCGGGCACACCCATCTGCAGGGAAGCTTCACGCTCAATGGCGATCACATCGATTCCATTCATCCCGCATACCGAACCGTCGGACAAATCGAAAACTCTGAGTTCCCTCTCAAGAGCAGCCTGCGTTACATGATCAATCCCGGATCCGTGGGACAGCCCCGGGATGGCGATTGGCGGGCGGGATTCGCTGTCTTCGACTCCGACACCCGCATCGTGGCTTTCTACCGTGTGCCCTACAATCTGAAAAAGGCCCAGGATCGTATCCTCGCCACCAACCTGCCACAGCGTCTGGCCACTCGCCTGGCCGCAGGCAGATGAGCCCAAAAGTATTGATGGAGGCCTATCCTCGCCTTGCCGGACGGGCGACATGCCCGTGCCCCAATTCCTCGAGCTCCGTGCGCGACGTGGATTTGACACCTTGCCGGGAAAGTAGTCTCATCATCAATCGCGGTGTGCATCATTGGTTTGAAGGAAAGTCGAAATGAAGAACAGTCGTCGGAATTCGGCAAGAGTCGCGTTCCAGGTTGCTGTACTTGCATGTTGCTTTGCCGCAGTTATTGCCGCCCAGGCGCAACCCAGCAATATGTCCGCCCGAGACCTCGATCTTGTGGCGATCTCACCGGACGGAAATCGCGTCGCCTGGGTGCAATCGGCGGTGAATGCGTCGGGGGAGCCATCCGGCGGCTCGGCCATTTATGTGCAGGACTTGAGATCTCCCAACTCCAAGCCGAAACGGATCTCGGCGGGCAACGACAATCAACCCGCGAGCGAAGACACCATCGCCTGGTCACCCGATAGCAAGCACCTGGCCTTTCTTTCCGACGCCGAAGGCGATGGGCAATCAAATTTTTACATCGTGAACGTGGATGGCGGCGGCGTACGCAAGCTGACCAGCCTCAAGGGCTATTTGGCCGACCCCGCGTGGTCGCCTGATGAAAAAACACTGGCGTTTCTGTTCACGGAAAATGCCCCTCGCGCCGCCGGCCCATTGATGCCGATGGTGCCCGAAACCGGAGTCATTGATCAAAAGGTTTACGAACAGCGGCTAACCCTCGTCGACCTGGCCTCCGGCAAAGTTCGCCAACTGTCGCCATCGGACATGTACGTTTACCAGTACGACTGGTCGCCGGACGGCAAGACTTTCGCCGCGATCGCGGCGCACGGTGCTGGAGACTCCAATTGGTATGTCGCCGAACTCTACACCCTGAGCGCGGACGGCGGGGAAATCAAGCCGGTTTACAAACCTCCATTGCAAATCGCGGTGCCGCGCTGGTCTCCGGACGGTAAAACCATCGCATTTATCGGCGGACTCATGAGTGACGAGGGTTCGATCGGCGGCGACATTTTTACCGTGCCTGCTGTCGGCGGAAACGCTCGGGATGTCACTCCCGGAATTGCCGCTTCGCCGTCCTGGCTATACTGGGAATCGCCGGATAAGATCCTTTTTACCGAATACATTGACGGTCAAGCTGGATTCTCCAGGGTCGATCTTGCCAGTGGAAAAATCTCTTCCCTGTGGACCAGCCCGGATCTCATCTCTACCGAATTTGAGGGCGTGCCCGCCGTCTCTCTCGCGGCGGACCGCCAGACTTCCGCAGTGATTCGGCATTCCTCCACACACCCGCCGGAAATATGGGCGGGACCGACTGGTGACTGGAAGCAAGTTACCCGCATCAATGAAAGCGTCCGGCCAGACTGGGGCCAGGTGAAAACCATGCATTGGTCCAGCGGGGAAATAAAAATTCAAGGCTGGCTTATGTATCCCGCCAACTACGACCCCACCAAACGCTATCCCATGGTCGTGGTGGTACACGGTGGCCCGGCTGGCGTGTCGCGTGTCGGATGGCCAGAAGCGTTTTTCAATACCTACGACCTTTCCGCCCACGGATACTTCGTCCTGTATCCCAATCCTCGCGGCAGCTTTGGCGAAGGAGAAAAATTCACCCAAGCCAATGTCAAAGATTTTGGCTACGGAGATTTTCAGGACATTTTGAGGGGCGTGGACGACGTCGTGAAGACGCTGCCGGTGGATAACAATCGCATCGGCATTACCGGCTGGAGTTACGGTGGCTATATGACCATGTGGGCCGTAACCCAAACCGACCGTTTTCGTGCCGCCGTTGCCGGTGCCGGGCTCGCAAACTACCAGAGTTACTACGGACAAAATGATATCGACGAATGGATGCCCCCCTATTTCGGCGCAAATGTGTACGACGACCCCGCGGTGTATGCGAAAAGCTCACCGATCACCTTCATCAAGAATGTGAAGACGCCCACTCTGGTGCTGGTCGGCCAGTACGATGGCGAATGCCCAGTTCCGCAATCCCGCGAGTTCTGGCACGCGTTGAAAACCTTGGGTGTGGAAACTCAACTGGTAATCTATCCCGGCGAAGGCCACGAATTCCTCCAGCCCGAACACCGGCAGGACGTAATCGAGCGCCTGACCAAATGGTTCGATCACTATCTGCGCTGAGAACCGAGAACTGACAACTGAGAACCGGTTCTCAACCGTTGTAAACTTCTGCTATGCCATACCCGACATCCCGCGCGACCAAAGACCTTTTCAGCGCCCACGAAAACCCTCCCGAGCACTACCTCGTTGCCTTCAGCGACGGCGGAGCACGCGGCAATCCCGGACCCTCCGGATACGGCGTCCTCATACAAGATGAAGCCGGGAAAAAAGTCGCTGCCCTCAGCGAATACCTCGGCCACCAAACCAACAATTTTGCCGAGTATCAGGGTCTGATCGCCGCGCTCGAGTACGCCGTCGCAAACGGCCACAAGGCACTCAAGGTAATCAGCGATTCCGAACTTATGGTGCGTCAGATCAAAGGTGTTTACAAGGTGAACAACGCCGCCCTGCAGGATCTCCACGGACGCGCCAAAGAATTGATCGCCCAACTCGCCTGGTTTTCCATCGGCCACGTCCTTCGCGGACACAACGAAGAGGCCGACCGCCTGGCCAACGCCGCCATGGACAAAGGCATGGGCCATGTGGCGCGGGCGCCCTCGCCCGCGGGTCCGTCTGGAAACATTCCCGACCAACGCCAAGAGTTCAACGGAACCGTTCGCGATGGCAAAATAGAACTGCTAGATGGCAAACTCCCCGAAGGAACCCAAGTCCAGGTACGAGTAAGAAAATGAAGAGCGCCGCTATTCGTCGACCACCGGATTCCTCAGCGTTCCCACGCCCTCAACGCTGACCTCGATCACATCTCCCGCAACCAACGGCCCCACGCCTTTCGGAGTGCCCGTCGCAATCAAGTCCCCGGGCACCAGCGTCATCACCTGCGCAATATAGCGAATGACCACGCCCAACGAAAAAATGAAATCGCGAGTGTTCCCCTGCTGGCGCAGTTCCCCGTTCACTCGGGTTTCCACCCCGACTCCCGCCCAGGGATTGAGTTCATCCGTCACCAACGGGCCCACCGGACAAAAGGTGTCGAAGCCTTTAGCGCGAACCCATTGGTTGTCTTTATTCTGCAAGTCGCGCGCCGTGACATCATTGAGGCAGGTATAACCAAGAATGTAAGGACGCACATCCTCATCCCCGCGCAGCTTATAGCATTTCTTGCCAATCACGACCGCCAGTTCCCCTTCGTAATCGACACGCTGCGAAATCTTGGGCCGAAGGATTTTGTCTCCCGACGCGACCAGCGAAGACGGAGGTTTGAAGAAAAGCAACGGTTCGACCGGCACTTCATGATCCAGTTCGGCGGCGTGTTCGCGATAGTTGCGGCCGACGCAAACGATTTTCGACGGTCGCACCGGCGCCAGCAACTTCGCCTCGGCCAAAGCCAGATGATCCGTCCGCTTGGAGGGCAAGTCCTCAATGTCGCCATCGGTTTCCCCCGGCGGCTTTAGCAGCAGCCTCGTGATCTGCTCCACTCCCCCGACCGCCTCAACCAAGCCGTAATGGGATTCCCCGTTAAGTTCGAACCCGCAATATTTCATGAGAACCTCAACTCGTAGCACTCAGTCCCAGAATATCTTTGCCTGCGTCCTCGATTCTCGTGATCAAATGCTGAGTGCTGAATGCTGCGTTATGGTACAACTTCGCTCGCCTCCTGCGACTTCGCACTTTCATTCCCGCGCACATCAATCGCCGAAACAGAATAGACGTACTCCTTCCCCGACGCTACCTTCATGTCGCGATACGCTGGCGCCTTCACCAGGTCTGCATTGATTTTCACCGGCTCAACTCCTGCCTCATGACGAAAGACATTGTAGCCGGCAAGGTCAGCGTCGATGTCCGGAGCCCAGATCAAATCGATAAACGGTTGCTGACCGGACCCCGAAAACACCGCCTGCAAACCGGAAGGCACAGCGGGTGGAAACACGTCATGAGCGAATACTTCCACCGGGGATGTGTCGTCACCTTCGAACTGGGTCTCACGTTTCCTTTCTTCTTGGATCAGCGTGACTACGGTCGCGCGATAAAAATATGTTTTCTCCCAATCAAAGCTATGATCCACAAGCTGTGTCGCCGACGAGGCGTCCAGCGGCAACTGTCCCACGACGGTGTCCGCATTCCCGCCCTCGGGGCGACGGTACACGCGATACATTGCTTGGAACCCCGGTGTTTCTGAGCCACGAGGAACCGCGGTCCAACTCAACACAACCCCCTCCGCAGTGACTTGCGCTCGGAAATCCGATGGCGGCGGCAGAGCGGCCACAGCCGGCACATGCACAACATTGGAGAGTCCGGCGCTGCGCCCGTTCTCATTCAGCACTGAAATCGCATAAAAAATCTGCGCACCAGGATTATCTACTAGAAACGCCTGTGGAAGACGATCGGTGTAATTCGCCTGCAGCTTCTCCGCAGCCTTCGCAGATTTGGCGTGCTGCGAACCCGCTCCCGGAGGCTGTGGCGCCGGAACTGCTCCCACCGGATTCGCACACTCGCTCATCGCCGCATCCACACTCCTACAAATCCGAGTGGGGCCGAAGTGCCGCACCGCAAGCCGATCCGTGGTTTCCGCAGGCACCGTCCAATCCAGGAAAACGTTGTCGCCTTTCCGCACCGCCCGGAGATCTGTAACCGGCTCAGGAAGATCCAACGACGGAGGCTTAGGGATGCCAGGAACTCCGCAGCCCAAAAGAGCAGCAGTGCCGGAAACCAGTACCATAAGCTTCGAGATGAATTGCCTCATCGGCGGGAACGCAGATGGAGTGCCAGACTCTACAGAATATACCGCGACAAATCCTGATCCTTCACAATGTCCGCCAACATGTGGCGCACGTAATCTGCGTCCACTTTGAAGTGCTCACCCTTTTTGTCGGGGGCATCGAAGCTGATCTCATCCAACACCCGCTCCATAATCGTATGCAGGCGGCGCGCTCCGATGTTTTCCGTTCCTTCGTTTACTCGGAACGCAAAGCGGGCAACTTCTTCCAGCGCATCCTTGGTGAATTCCAGCTTGACCCCTTCGGTTTCGAGCAGCGCCGTGTACTGCTTCGTCAGCGACGACTTGGGCTCGGTCAGAATACGGATAAAATCTTCCATGGTCAGCGATTGCAATTCCACGCGAATCGGAAATCGGCCCTGCAACTCCGGAATCAAGTCGCTGGGCTTGGAGACGTGGAACGCTCCCGCCGCTACAAAAAGAATGTGGTCGGTGCGAACCATGCCATAGCGAGTGTTAACCGTGGTTCCTTCGACGATGGGCAGGATGTCGCGCTGAACTCCTTCCCGCGAAACGTCCGGTCCGTGGCCGCTTTCGCGCCCGGCAATCTTGTCAATCTCATCGAGAAAGATGATGCCGGAATCTTCTACGCGATCGATGGCGGTACGCGTCACCTGATCCATATCAATCAATCGTTGCTCTTCTTCCTGGATCAGGTACTCGAACGCCTCGTTGACCTTCATCTTTCGCTTTTTTGTGCGCTGGCCGAAAATGTTGGGCAACATGTCCTTGATGTTCACGTCCATCTCCTCGACGCCCTGATTGGAGATGATTTCGAAAGACGGAAACGCGCGCTCGCGCACATCGATTTCCACGGTCCGTTCGTCCAGTTTGCCTTCGCGCAACTGCTGGCGCAGCTTTTCGCGGGTGCGGCTCTGCGATTCGCCCGATGAAGACGCAGTCGTCCCCTCGAGGATGAATCCAGCCTGTACCGACTCCGCGGGGCGAGCCGGACTGGGCGGCGGCAAAAGAATGTCCAGCAGCCGTTCCTCGGCGTTGAGTTCAGCCTTGTCCGCCACGTCTTCCAGCTTTTCCTCGCGCACCATCTCAATCGCAATCTCAACCAGATCGCGAATCATCGACTCAACGTCCCGCCCGACATATCCGACTTCAGTGAACTTTGACGCCTCCACTTTCAGGAAAGGCGAGTTCGCAAGCTTGGCCAGCCGCCGGGCAATTTCAGTTTTCCCCACGCCCGTGGGCCCAATCATGATGATGTTCTTGGGAATCACTTCTTCGGCCAGTTCTGGCGCCAGCTTCTGTCGCCGCATGCGATTGCGCAAGGCAATCGCCACCGCACGCTTGGCATCTTTCTGTCCGATAACGTGCTTGTCCAGCTCGGCGACAATCTCACGCGGCGTAAGTTCGTCGAGAGCAATCTGCTCTTCGTCCACGGTTCCAGGTAAATAGATGGCCATAAATCAGTCGTTGGTCATTGGTCGTTGGTCGTTGGCCGTTCGTCGTTGGCCCGGAACAGGCTTGGCCAACGACGAACGACCAATGACCGACGGCTAAAGCTCCTCAATCGTCACTTTGTCATTCGTATAAATGCACATGTTGCCGGCAATCTTCATCGCCTCTTCCGCAATCTGACGAGAGGAGAGCTGCGTGTGCGCCGCCAGCGCCTGCGCCGCTGCTTGCGCATACGGCCCGCCGCTGCCAATAGCCGCAATCCCGCCGTCCGGCTCAATCACATCGCCCTGGCCACTGAGCAGGAAAGTCTGTTCCTTGTCGGAAACCAGCAGCAACGCCTCCAGATGCCGCAAGAATTTATCTGTCCGCCAATCCTTTGCCAGTTCTACAGCTCCGCGCCCTATATTTCCATGATACTGCTCCAGCTTGGCCTCAAACCGGCTAAAAAGCGAAAACGCATCTGCCGTAGAACCGGCAAACCCCGCCAAGATCTTATCCTGATACAAGCGCCGGATTTTCTTAGCCGTATGTTTAATCACGCCTTCGCCCAGCGTGACCTGTCCGTCGCCAGCCATCACCACATGGCCGTCCCGCCGGACGCAAAGCACCGTAGTCGATCGTACTAGTCTTTTCCCGCTCATGAGCGCAATTCTTAATTATAGCAGCGGAGGACGGTTCAACAGCGAAGACATCGCGTATTCGATGGGCTGGCCAGCATTTCAGAGGGCCTTCCTTTGTGTACCTTCGTGTCCTTTGTGGTTGGTGAAGTACAAATGCCAGAACCACAAAGGACACAGAGATACACAAAGAAACCCAAACCAGAATCCTCAGCTGACCACCACATCCGCCATCCGCGCCGCGTCCGCGCAAGCCCGCACATCGTGAGTGCGAATAATGTGCGCTCCTTTCAGGATGACCGCCGTCTCCGCCGCGACCGTGCCGTAGAGCCGTTCGCCGACCGGCGCATCGTTACCGTCGCGAGCCACTGCGCGTCCGATGAAAGACTTTCGTGAAACTCCCGCCAGCAGCGGATACCGCAACTCATGAAACTCCTCGAAGCGTTTGAGCAGCGGGTAATTCTCCTGAAAGCTTTTGCCGAACCCAAACCCCGGATCAAGCACGATCCGCTCCCTCTTGACTCCTCCGAGCAGCGCAAAATCGGCCCACGCCCGCAGTTCGCGTTTCACCAGCGTCACCACATCGGATACCGGCGGCAACGTGCGCCATTCCTCCGGACGTCCGCGCATGTGCATCAGCACCGCACCGCACTTCAACCCGGCCAGTGTCTTCACCATCTGCGGATCCCAGCGAAATCCACTCACGTCGTTGACAATCTCAGCTCCCGCCTCAACCCCAGCCCGCGCAACATTCGCTTTGTAAGTATCGACAGAAATCACCGCCTCGGGGCGCTTCTGCTTCAGCCCCGCAATCACCGGAATCACCCGCTCCAACTCTTCTTTTTCGCTGACTGGCTGCCGGTCCGAATGCGGTTGCTCGACAGACTTCTCCGCAGCATTCGTAACCCTGGCTCCCGGCCGCGTCGACTCGCCACCCACATCAACAATGTCAGCACCGTCCCGCAGCAACTGCAGCCCATACTCCACCGCCCGATCACGGTCGAAGTGCAATCCGCCATCAGAAAACGAATCTGGAGTCACATTGACGACGCCCATCACCAGTGTGCGCTTTCCCAATTGCAATGCCCGCGAGCCTATATTCCATTCGAACACCGGACGCATGCGCCCGATTCTAAACCCAGGTAGCACTTAGCACTTGGCCAAAGAAGATTTTGAGGACTCGCGCAGTACCTAACCGAACCAAGACCGAGTGCTAAGTGCTGAGTGCTAAATCATCAAAGTCGCCGAAACCCGGTGCTACAATCAACACTGTCGTATGCCCCGCAAACAAGCGGCTTTCGCGACGGTCTTCTGCCTGCTGCTGGCGGCTCAACTCCAAGCCGCCTCGCGCAGTCCAATCGCCAAAAACATCGACGCAATCCTCTCCGCTCCCGATCTCGCCCGCGGATTCTGGGGCATCGAAGTGGTCTCGCTCGATACCGGAAAAGTCATCTACGCCCAGAACGCGGACAAACTTTTCACCCCCGCGTCCAACACCAAGCTCTTCACCACCGCCGCAGCTCTCGCCCTGATCGGGCCCAACTACAGTTCGCGCACCACAGTTGAGACCAGTGGAATCCTCGACAAATACGGACGCCTCACCGGCGATCTCGTGCTCGTCGGACGCGGCGACCCCAATCTTTCCGGCCGCGAATTGCCCTACAACCTGAAGACCGCGCGCAACGTTCATCCTATTCAAGTGCTCGAGCAACTCGCCGATGCGCTGGTCCAGAAGGGTGTGAAGTACGTCGACGGCAACATCATCGCCGACGACTCCTACTTCGCCTTCGAGCGCTACGGAGAAGGTTGGAGCCAGGACGATCTAGTTCTCGCCGACGGCGCTCCCGTCTCCGCGCTTACCATCAACGACAACGTCGTGTTCGTGAATATTCTTCCGGCGGACCGTGCCGGAGACCGTGCCTTCGTCAGCATCACCCCATTCGCCGATTACTATCGTATCGACAATCGCATCATCACCACGCCCGCCGGCACGGGACGAAAAATTTTTATCAACCGCGAGCCGGGATCCACCTCGCTCACGTTGTGGGGGAATGTCCCGCTCGACGACGCCGGCGCCAATGAAGCTCTCGCCATCGAAGATCCCGCCGAATTTGCCGCCGCTCTTTTCCATCAGTTGCTGGAAAACCGCGGCATCGTCGTCTACGGCAAACAACGCACTCGCCACACCGAACTCGCAAGCCTTTCTACGCTGACGGTCACAGCCAGCGCGCCAGCGCGCGGCGGCGACGAACCTTCGCGTTCTTTGCCGAATCAGCCGCTGGTGCTGGCCAGCTATCAGTCCAAGCCGCTGATCGAAGACGTTCGCGTGATCAACAAGGTCAGCCAGAATCTGCACGCCGAAATTTTATTGCGCTTGTTAGGACGGGAAAAAGGCACTGCAGGCACAGTCGAAGGCGGGCTCGAAGTTCTGCGCGGATTCCTGAACCAGGCGAGCGTACCCAGCGATCAATATCTTTTCTACGATGGCTCCGGCCTCTCGCGTCAAAATTTGGTTACGCCCCACGCGGTTGTGCAACTGCTGCGCTATGCCGCAAGCCAATCGTGGGGATCAAGCTTCAAAGAAACGCTGCCCGTCGCCGGCATCGACGGCTCCCTTGCGGACCGCTTCCCCAATCTCGATCCGCGCACGCACATCTACGCCAAAACGGGCTCGCTCGGTGGCGTCAAAGCGCTCTCCGGTTACGCCACAACCGCGCGAGGCCAGCAGATCGCATTCTCCATCCTCACCAATAATTTCAACCTGCCCAGCAAACGCGTTCTCGACGCCATCGACAGCGTAGTAGAAGCGCTCGTGAACGATGGCAGGAAATAGCATTCAGCACTTAGCACGCTGGGTCGTTAGCCATTGGTCTTTGGTCTGGACTGGTTTGGCGAACGACCACCGACGAACGACTGCTTCTTTTCACCGTGGCATTTTTCTCGCCTGACGATCCCGCACCGCCCGCACTCCGCCAGGTCCCGTCCCCGTAGGCGGTTTGCGCATTCCTTCGAGGAGTTCTTTCAGCACCACCGCATTGTTGTACTCTTCGTTCTTCGACGCGAACAGCAACGTCAGCCTCTTCCGCTGGTTCGCCAGACGATAGAGTTCATCGAGCGCCTCCGCACATTCCGGTCGCGCCAACTCTTTCAGATAACGCCGACGAAACGCCGCCCAGCCTCCGGGACGCGCATGAAACCACTTCCGCAGAGCGTCCGAAGGTGCCAGATCGCGCAGCCAGCGATCCGCCGCAGCACGCTCTTTGGTCAGGCCGCGAGGCCACAAGCGGTCCACCAGCACGCGCGTTCCGTCCGCGCGGGCGGGGGCTTCGTACACTCGCTTCACCGCTATTCGTTTCGCAGTCACTCGCTTCACCGCGCCGGACTTGGCTTTGCTTTATTATTGTAACGGTTTGTTTTTCCCTTTGAAGGACAAATGGAACGATACCGCATTCTTATCAATCGACCGTCCAGAATTCAAAATCTAAAATTCTTCACCTTGTGTCTCTGCGCCGCTGCGCTGAGTCTGCTATTCCTGGCTGGCTGCGACGTGCAACGCCGCAAGAGCGACGCCGAACTCGGACTCAATCCCCAGCAGATCGCCGGCCGCCGCATCTACGACAACTATTGCGACCGCTGCCACGCCCCCTACTCTTCCCGCGGACGCCAGGGCCCCAGCATGAAAGGCGTCTTCCAGAAAAAATATCTGCCCATGAGCGGCATGCCCGCCAACGACGACCGCGTCACCGACATCGTCCGCCTCGGCCGCAACAAAATGCCCGGCTACGCCCAGGTCCTAACCCAACAGCAGATCACCGACCTCCTAGCCTACCTCCACACCCTGTAGCCGTGTAGATCAGACACTCCTGTCCGCCGCCTTTGACCTGGGAACGTGTAGAGCGGGCGCCCCCGCCCGTTGCCGTTGACCGAAACCATGTGGAGGCTGGCGACCAGCCCGCGACTACCTCCACCGTCATCCTGAGCAACGCGAAGGATCCATACACCGCGCCCGAGTGTCACATTTCACGGATTGCGCAGAACCACGGACGCGGACTCAACTTGCGCATTCCGGATCGAGAAGATCCACGACAAACCCAAGCACTCAAGCCCCGGCAGGGGCGACCGATATTAGCCCAGGACGAAGTCCTGGGTACCGCAAGAACAAAGGATTCAGGCCCCGCAGGGCGCCAAGCGACCCGCGACCAAGGCCAGTTGTCATCCTGAGCAACGCGAAGGATCTCTGCACCCTGCCCGCAGCGCCACTCTTTACCCATCACGCGGAGCCACCCACGCGGACTGCGTATGTGGGCACACAACGAATCGCGACAAGCAAAGCCCCGGCAGGGGCGACCGATATTAGCCCAGGACGAAGTCCTGGGTACCGCAAGAAAAAAAGATTCAGGCCCCGCAGGGCACCAATCGACCCACCCGCAAACTCCATCAATCAGGGAACTTGGGTGCCCCGTTCAAGCTCCGCTTGGGCGGGGATGTCACCTGTCACGGAAAGTTCCTCCATCGGCAACTAAAGCTGCCCCATGCCACTCAAACACTTTCACGCGGATTGGTGGAACGGCTCGACGACCGGCTGTGGAGCAGCTTCCGTCACTATTTCACAGGCGCGGACGGAGTGGTCAAGATCGAATCACAGTGGACCCCACGGCGGCGGAAGAGGCTGGGGATTGTTCCAACGGTTCGCATTCCTTCCGACATCCAAAACCCGCCCAAGCGAAGCTTGAGCGCGGCACCCCGAAGAGCAGTCTCGAGGCCTAGGCTGGGTGGCCCATTCAAGCCGTTCTTTGGCTTGAGTGGGGCAGTTCCCGCGGCAGAAGGTAATGAAGCGAGTAACTTGCCCGGACACGTAGAATTGTTTTCAGTTCCCAGAGGCACAAGGCCAGCGTTCGCATGCAAACATCCCCACTCAAGCCAAAGAACGGCTTGAGTGGGCCACCGGCCCTAAGCTACTATCATCCTTGATGAAACCATGGAGCGAGACATAAGCTGAGTGACGGGGATAACCCATGGGCTATCTGCACCACCTTCTTTACGTGGCTCGGACACATTTCAAGTCGCTGCTCGATTTATCTGCTCTCTTCCTAGGTATTGTCAACGCGCTGTTTCTCCTGAAATTCTACCTGCGTGATAAACCAAAGCTTTGGGTGAAACCCATTTCCCCCCAGGTGTATCAATGGTGGTTCAGGATGCCACAGGGCCTGAGTGAAACACGGCCGACGCGCAGATATGGTTTTCTGGCCTACGTTTCTATTTCGAACAGAGGCCTCAGAAAGGCGCAGCTAGAGTCATGGGAGCTTTGCGTCTGGAACAGACTGCACAAAAGGCATCGCATGTCTGCGCTCAACATGCCTGAGCCCAAAGTCAACATTGGCTCCCAACAGAAGTACTACCCCGTATTAGGACAAAAAGGAACATTCGCCGAGGGCAGCACAGTGACGGAACCAGGTTGCTCCACGTCCGGAATGGTGTTTACCAAATATGAGTGCTACGGAGGAGAAGGGTGGGACCCGGTAATCCACGACGGAAAAATATCGGCAACTTTCGTGGTCACTGATGTCTTCGGGGGCAAATGTAGCTGCGCGATAGACTTCGCGCAGAAGAGCTTTGAGGAAATCAATGCTATCGCGCCTGACATTCATTTGATTTTCGAGAACCCAGAACTATGTGAGCCCACAGCTTCATAGGCGGACCGCCGGACCGGAATTCTGAAGGCCTACCTTCGAAATCCCAGTTTTAATCGCCCACTCGTCGACCTTCAACTGGGTTCCAACGCGGTCCTGTGCGAAAATTGAGTATTCAGAGAGGAGTCCTGCGCGCTATGGAACTAAGCCCCGACCAATTGGGCCAAGTGATTGAGTATCTCAAGAGATGGAAAGTTGCAGAGTGCGCGATTTGCGAGCACGACGACTGGGCCGTCGCTAGCACGGTGTTCGTGCTGCCGGAATATAAGTCACCGAACGCGGCGATTTACTCGAACATCCAAGCCGTCTTCCCAGTCATTCCGCTGACCTGCAAGACCTGCGGCAATGTGCTATTTCTCAGTGCGATTGCTGCTGGAGTCGTGCCCGGCACAATCAGGAGTACTGCAGGATGATTGACGAGCAGAGGCGCGAACCCAAGTTGACGGTCTCGCAGGACTTTTCGGTCCTCCAGCCGAGGCCGCAGAACGCTTACCTGATCGGTGAAGCCGATTGGAAAAGGATTAAGCGAATCGTAACGGAAATCGTCCCACACAGGAACATATATCAGATAGTCGCCTCGGGCTCCGTTGGCGTGTTCGTTTCCTCCGCTTTTGCTCTGCTTTCGTTCAACCTGTCCACTTCATCGCCGCCGGGTTGGGCATGGACGGTTGTGATTTGTACAGCAGCATGCTCATTCCTAATGAGTATTGCGTTTTGCTACTTCGATTTGCAGCAGAAGCAGGCTACCGTTCGCACCGCGGGCAGCGTCCTAAACGAAATAAAAGAGATCGAGCAAAACTGCGTACCCTCTAGTCTGCCCGAACGTCCAACTGCCAATGTTTCCGCGGAGAAACCGGCGCTCACCATCCTTTCCGCGGTATACGGAGCAGCGCAGTCATGGAAGGATGTCGCATCTGTATTAAGCACGAAGATAGAAAACGGAAGACTTCTCGTTCCAGTTACAAACGGGGAACTTGGCCCAGATCCCCTCCCTGACGTAAAAAAGCGACTTGAGGTGGTCTACTCACACGGCGGGCAAACCCATCGCACGACCGTGCCTGAGAACGAAACGCTGTCGATTCCCGAACCCTAAATCCCGGGTTTTGGCCGCGCGGCTAACACGCACCGCGAACCCCCCACCCACGACCTAGCACCTCTTCCCGTTTCGGCACTGCACCCCACGTTTTCTCCACAATTCTCTTGACTTCACTCCAGCTATACAGCGATAAGCAATATATAGCTTATCTCCGAAATGCCTTCCCCCAACCACAACCCGTTTGTTCTCAAGATTTTCCCTGTAACTCCTTTCAACTCAAAGATTTCAACCCTAGTCCCCCGCTATCCCTCTGATTCCAAAAGATCAGGGGGGAGGGGGGTGGAGACCAATTATGTCGTCGTATCCCAATAGCATTCCTCGTTGCGAACACATCAAAGTCAACGGCACTCAGTGCGGATCGCCCGCCCTGCGCCGCAACCATTTCTGTTATTTCCACAAACGCTGGCACGAAACCCGCATCGTCCTCAACGCCAACCGCGCCCGCCGCGGACGCGCCGCCCTCGATCTCCCCGTTCTCGAAGACGCCAACTCCATCCAGGTCTCGCTCATGCAGGTCATGCGCTTAATCCTCAGCGGACAAGTCGACCCCAAAACCGCCGGCCTCCTGCTCTACGCCCTGCAAACTGCTTCGTCGAACCTAGGCCGCATCAATTTCGAGCCCGTCGAAACCCGCGTAGTCATCGATCCTCGCACCGTAAACCAAACTCCACTCGGCGAAGACCCATGGAACCCAGAAGATTTCGAGGAAGAAGAATACGAAGACGATCAGGAAGAAAACGAGCAGGTCGAAGCCACCGGATCGGCAAATGAAGATGCAGACGAAGAATCGGACTTGGAGGAAGAAGTCCCAGAGATACAAGCAGTCGCCGCTTCGCAACGTCGTCGTCGCCGCCGCTCGCCCGCCGCTCAGCCCTCTCATGGCATCGCTTTGGTTCACCCGCGGCTGCCGCGGAATCGCCCACACGTGCAATTCGCGTCCAACCGCACCAGCGCGGACGCTCGCGCCTACACAGACGACCACATGCACGGCCATTCCCACGAAAAGAAGTGGCCCAAAACAAATATATCGGCTGACGGAAGACACACCATCTGAAATCAACGGCAGTGGAAAGGAGTGCCGCTCCCCTCGGTCAATGCTTGGCTTCCGACACGAACAGGCTCGATACCTGATAGTAGGCTGTGTACGCGTACGAACGCAGGTCGTCGGTAACGAAGATCTCTCGCGTGGACAGAAGTCCAGCGCGATCTGCAGGCGCGAGTTCCTTGAAAAGCGTCCTGTGTCCGGTCGCGAGGTCGACACGTTCGAGGCGGCAGGGAATCTCGGCACGGCGATAGGCCAGCACCGACTGTCCGTCCACGCTCCACTGGGCAACGAGCGTCCGCCTCGGTGAGCGCGAGCACGGGCCGCGCCTCTCCACCCGCAATCGGGTACACGAAGTACTTTCCTTCGGGTCCTCGCGCCAGAACGAGCCTGCCATCCGCAGAGAGCCATCCGTCGCGTGTGCCTTCCGGACGTCACTGGCCGAACATCGCCGCTCGCCGATCTCCTGCACGTAGAAGCGTGTACCCTTTCCGGGTTCGTTGCCGCAGATCAGTACGCTCTTACCGTCGCGGAACCACTGCGCAGTCACGTAGTTCTCGATCGCGCCGCGTTCGAGATGCTTGGTCTCGCCAGCCCCAGTGGGATAGATCGACGAGCTGGGGCGGACGGGACTGAACCACGGCGAGCACCCACTTGCCGTCGGCGGAGAGGTCGGCGGGCCAGCCCTCGCCGAGACGCAACACCGGAGAGCCGTCGGTCTTGCGCAGGCACACGGTGTAGTTGGTTCCGAGGGCGGTCTCGGCGAACAGAAGCATCTGCCCATCCTGCGAGAGCGCCCGGGCGTGCGAGGTGTTGAGCCACGAGAGGTCTCGATCTTCGGCTGCGCCGGGAGTATGGACCATGGCCGCGTAGCGGAAGTCGCCGCGGGTCGCGAGCCAGCGTCCGTCGCGAGCCACGTCCTGGATGGTGAGGCCGCCGGGCGCCTGGTAGGCGATGCGCCTCCTGCCGCTCGGCGTCACGCCGTAGACGGTGAAGCTGCCTCCGCTGAGGCTCGCGGAAAACAGAATCTCGCTCGCCATCCGAGCGACCAGGCGAGACCCCGTTCGCTCCAGTAGCCGTCCGACAGCACCGTGTTCTTTCCGGCGAGGTCGACGATGTTCACGGAGCCCCGGTCGTCCCATTTGCGGGGATGCTCGAAGTACGCAATCCGATCTCCTCGAGGAGAGACACGCACATCGGTCATGTATCCGCTGACCTCGCGGAGCACTTGACCGATCGGGTACTCGAGCCGATCTCTGCCTCCGACCTCACGAATGATGGCGAGCTGCGATCCGTCCGGCGACCAGTCTGCCTGCCGCACTCCTTCCTGAATTTCCCGCGGCGCGCCGCCGCCCAGGGCCATGCGAGCCAGGGTTCCGGTGAAGAGCCGATGCCATACGTACCGGGCTCCAAGCAGGACAGCGAGCTCACCCTTGGACGAGACGGCGAGAAGTTGCGTGCCGGGCTGACCGAGCGGTTGCGGCTCGGGATAGTCGGGGCGCACAGTGAAGATCTGGGGCGTGTTTCCCCAAGTCGCGGCACTGTAGACGACGGTGTCTTTCTCGCCCGCAAAGGCGGCCTGGAAAATGGACTCGCGCCGGAAGTTGAGCTGGCGAAAGGCAAGCGGCTCGGCACCTTGGCCGGAGCGCGAGGCGAGCAACAGCGCGGCCGCGGCAAGTGCGGCAAGTGCGGCGGCGACGACCCACGACATCCGCGGTCGAACTGCCCGACGGGCGGCAGCGGTGATCGACGATCCTGTCTGCGACCCGCCTTCCGAAATCCACCGCAGCTCTTTCCAGAGATCGCCCGCGGACTGCCAGCGTTCGTCCGGGTCCTTGGCAAGGCAAACCTGGATGGTACGGTCCAGCGCTGGCGGAGTGAGAGGCTGCAGGCTGCTGATCGGCAGCGGGTCTTTTTCCAGTATGGCCGAGGCCACGCTGAGCTGGCTCTTGCCCTGAAAGGCGCGGCCGCCAGTCACCATTTCGTACAACACCGTGCCCAAGCGAGAAGATATCGCTGCGCGCATCCGCTTCTTTTCCTTCCAACTGCTCGGGCGCCATGTATTGCAGAGTTCCGAAAATCGCACCCTCCCGCGTGACTGGCGTCGCTTGCGGCATTACATCGGTCAGTGTCGCTGCCGCGTCCAAGGGGGGCTCCGCTTTCGCCAGGCCGAAATCGAGCAGCTTGGCGCCGGCTTTCGTGAGCATGATGTTTCCGGGCTTGAGGTCACGATGAGTCACGCCATTGCGGTGTGCCTTATCCAGAGCGCTGGCAATCTGGGTTCCGTATTGCAGCACCTGCGGCAATGGCAGCGGCCCTTTGGCCAACCGCGCCGCCAGCGACTCTCCCTCCAAATATTCCATGACGATGAAATCAACGCCGTCCTGCCGGCCGACGTCGTACAGAGTGCATATGTAAGGATGATTCAGGCTGGAAATAACTTTGGCTTCGCGCTCGAAACGCTGACGGCGCGTAGCATGATCGGAGAGATGCGGTGGAAGAATCTTGATGGCGACCGTGCGGTCGAGTCGCGTATCCCGCGCCCGGTAGACCTCGCCCATGCCACCCACACCGAGCGGCGCGACGATCTCGTAGGGACCCAGTTTGATGCCGTTGGCCAGAGGCATGGGTAAGATGAATTATAGGCCTTCAAAGAAGTGCCCTCGGCCAAAAAACGCGGCGTGGACGGGAGTGTACGCTCTACATTGGCTTTAGTTTTGACTTCTGGTTGGCGCGGGCCTACCATTCTGGCCGAAGGGTGGGGGGCCCTTTCTCGCTGCTTAATCAAACGATTTCGCACTATCGCATTGTCGAAAAACTTGGCGGCGGCGGGATGGGCGTCGTCTACAAGGCCGAAGACACGCGCCTCCACCGTTTTGTAGCCCTGAAGTTTCTGCCGGATGACGTTGCTCGCGATGCGCAGGCGCTGGCCCGCTTTCAACGGGAAGCACAAGCGGCTTCGGCTCTGAACCATTCCAATATTTGCACCATTTACGACATCGGCGAGCATGAGGGAAAAGCTTTCATCGCCATGGAGTTTCTCGACGGGGTCACGCTGAAGTATCTGATCTCGGGCCGGCCACTGGAAACTGAGCAGGCTCTTAGTCTCGCGATTGAAATCACGGATGCACTGGATGCGGCGCATAGCCAAGGGATCGTCCATCGGGACATCAAACCGGCGAACATCTTCGTGACCAAACGCGGGCACGCCAAGGTTCTGGATTTTGGCCTGGCTAAGGTAACGCAGGGCCCGGTTCGCGCCGGTGCAGTGCCGACGGCTTTGGCCGAGGCGACGGCGGCGGTCAGCGTCGAGAACCTGACCAGCCCCGGAACGGCTGTGGGTACGGTCGCCTACATGTCGCCCGAGCAGGCTAAGGGGAAAGAGCTTGATGGCCGCACTGATCTGTTTTCGTTCGGCACCGTGCTCTATGAAATGGCCACCGGGACTCTTCCCTTTCGCGGCGAAACCTCAGCCCTCATCTTTCAGGCAATTCTGGATCGGGCTCCGGCTCCTGCTTTGCGGCTGAACCCTGATTTGCCTCCCAAGATGGAGGAAATCATTAACAAGGCGCTGGAGAAAGATCGCGAGCTGCGCTATCAGCATGCATCGGAAATGCGCGCCGACTTGAAACGGCTGCAACGCGACACCAGTTCCGGGCATGTCCGTGCGGTCAGCGATTCGGTTCCATCGGCGGCGGTGCCCGGTTCCGGTCCGGTCGGGGCGGCAAGCTCGGCTTCGGTTTCAGTTCAAGCTTCCCCGGTCAAACGCGGCTGGCCAAGGGCGATCATCGGAGCGGTCGTCGCCGTACTGCTCGTGGCAGTAGCGGTCGGAGCTTATAAACTGCTGACCCGGCCCCGCGGATTCAATCTGCAAGCCATGCAGATGACCAAGTTGACGGAAAGCGGAAAAGCAATAGAGGTGGCGATTTCGCCCGACGGCCACTTCGTGGTTTACGTGCTGCGCGACGGGGAACAGCAGAGCCTGTGGGTGCGCAACGTGGCCACCAAGAGCGACGTGCAGGTGCTGGCGCCCGAACTGGTGGAGTTTGGCGGAGTCAGTTTTTCCCCGGACGGCAACTACATCTATTTTGTCCGCTCTGACAAGAGCACCACCGCATACAGGTATCTGTATTCCATGCCCGTGCTAGGCGGGTCTCTGCGCCAGCTCATCCGCGACGTGGATGCGCCGGTCGATTTCTCGCCCGATGGCAAGCAGTTCGTGTTCGCACGCGGCGTCCCGGAACATTTCGCTATTGAGGTCCGCGTTGCACAGGCCGATGGTACCGCGGAGCGGCTGCTCGCGAACCTGCCTTCTTCCAACGCGAGTTTTACGCCGGGAGCGACCTGGTCGCCGGATGGAAAGACCGTCGCCGTGCCGAGTTTTGCAGCCGGCAAAACGGTTGCATGGTTCTTGAACGTCATCAACGTTGCCGATGGCAAGGTAAGGATACTGGATTCCATGGGCGGACGATCTGTGGGCAGGCCGGTATGGATGCCGGATGGAAATGCCCTCGTTGCATCGGTGGGTGAGGGCATGCAAGGACGAAGCCAAATTTGGTCCATCGATTTCCCCAGCGGGGAGATGCACCGTTTTTCCAACGATCTCTCCGACTACACCCCCGATCTGGACTTGACCCGCGACGGCGCGGTTCTGGCTGGAATTCAGCACACTCGGTCGGCCGACGTGTGGATTGCGCCGTCGGGCGACGCCGCACAGGCACGCCAGGTCACTTCGGGGGGAACGACTTACGATCGTGTCGCACCCGGCCCCGCCGGCAAACTGCTGCTCAGAAGTGGCAACGGTGACCTGTGGCTAATGAGTCCAGATGGCAGCCAGCCCACACTGGCGGTTCCCCAGGCCCATAACATCAGCTCAGTCTCATCGTGCGGCGATCGCTACGTCGTTTACGACAGCTATCGTGACAACACGTTACAGCTCTGGCGCGCGGACGCGGACGGATCCAACGGGATGAAACTGGTCAGCGAAACTGGAAACTCCGATTGCTCCCCCGACGGGAAGTGGGTGTTCTATGTCGCTGAGAGACATCTGTTTCGCCTCCCAATTGAAGGAGGCACGTCGTCCGAAGTTTTGGCCTCTGCTCCGGAAGAGGGGGTCTCGCTCCCAAGAATCTCACCCGACGGAAATCTGGTGGCGGTGCGTTATCAAGAAGGCAGTCCTGTGCCGGTGGTGAAGCTCGGAGTGGTCCCGGCCAGCGGAGGGAGCCTGCGCTTTGTCGGGAAGTTGCCCATCGGCAGCGCGGGACTACGCTGGTCACCCGATGGCAACGGGCTTCAGTACATGCTTACTCGTAGCGGCGCCACCAACCTCTGGGAGCAACGACTCACCGGCGGAGATCCACGCCAAGTCACCAAGTTCGCCTCGGGACGAATCTTCGCCTTTGCCTGGTCACGCGATGGCAAACAGCTTCTGCTGTCGAAAGGCAACGAGAGCAGCGACGTAATTTTGATCAGCAATTTCTGGTGAGTATCGGGTTTCACTTTATTCACCTAGCTGGGTTAATCACGACTTGCCCGACTGGGCTTCGGAGTCGGCCAGCCAGTCTTGCCCACATCCACACGTCAACTGCAGCGGACAGGAGTGTCCACTCTACATGGTCCTGACACATTCATTCAGCGGACTGGTATAGGAGCTTGGGAGCGGTTGAGGAGAGTGCCGCTATCGTCGAGCACAGTTATCTCGGCCTGAACGCGAGAGCCGCTCTTGCGGAGATCATTATTCGCCACCGTAAATGTGATCAGCGTGCGGTCTGAGGTACAGCCAGTGAATTGGCGCTGTTCCGTTGCCGCCGAACGCAGGACCACCTCTACCGAGCCACTTAAGTTTTCGCAGTGCAGTGGGATCAGCACTTCCAGTTCTCCGGAACTGGTGCGTTTTGCGCTGGGCAAGCGAGCGTACACCACGATGGGCGGGTTGCCACCGGGGGAGGCGTAGCGTTCCGGCCACAGGCGATCATACTCGCTGCCGGCGACGGCATGGAGTTTCTGCAGGCTTTGATCGCGATCGTCCCAGCGTGGATGCGAAGGATCGAGAAGCTTTCCGTCGGATTGTCTGGGCTGAGCTTCGAGCAAGTGGTGCAGCGCAGGTACAAAGTCGGGATGAAATCCCGCGCGTGTCATCAACTTCAAACCCTCGGCATCAGCTTCCAGTTCCGTGGTTTGACAGAAACTGGCCAACTGGCTCGAGGCACCTCGTGCGTCGATCCAGGAACTGGAGAATGCGGCGGTGTCACCGAGCATGATTTGCGAGGATCCGGCCTCTTCTAAAGACTTCTGGAACAAATACCGCCGTGCCCAGTCGCGGCGAACGATGTGGGAGATTTCATGGGAGAGCGCTGCCGCCCAAAGCCCTGCCCTCGATCCCAGGAGTTGAGCGAGTTTCTGGTCGACGAAAATGGTTCCGTCCGGAGACGAGAACACATTTCCTGCATCCTTCGCGATGCGGAGGTTCCAGGAGAAAGTTGCGCTCTGCGCAGGGAGATGTTGCAGCAGCTTTGCCATGACTTCCGCGCCAACCGCGTACTGGTTGGTTGCGGGCTCGGTGTGAGGAAGGATTAGGGAGCGAACCCGGGCGGCGAATACAGCATCGGCAGTGAAGCTGGAGGGAAGTTTCTCGGGTGGCAGAATCTGCTGCGCTGGGGCGAGGTTTGCCCGAAACACGCACAACAGCGCGACACAAGCCAAACGCGGAGCCTTGGCGCTTACTCGCGACATGCGCCACTCCTGTAGCAACATGCCTGCGGCGTTGGTCGCGGGGCCAAATGGCGGTCCGCGGCTAGGCATCAGGGTGCAATAGAAATATAACACCAGATTTTCCGCCGAGTCTGTGACGCGTGAACAGCCTGTTGGAATTCGGCGGGCGAGTCGCCGATCTCTACTCCGTCTGAGGCCTTGGGTCAACGGCAGCGGACAGGAGTGTCCGCTCTACACCTGAGGTGCACTATGGGACTAGCATCATCGTAATGTCGCTCAAGCCTCGCCGGAGTTGCACAATGCTTCTGTGGGCTTGAGTCTCCTCTTTGTCGAGTTTCTGCGACGAATTGCGGTGGGAGCGGCTACAGTAATTGCGTTGCTCCTGTTCATTCGGCTGGGAACACCCCGACGTTCGGTCTTCGGTGTCAGTCGTCGAAGCAACGACGAACTACGACGGCCGTAACTACCGTTTTCCAAGAAAGTTGTGTGTGGTGCTGTTTGACGGGGTTCGTTGCGGCGTGAGATAGTGACTGGCTCGATCTCTGCAACTGACTGTAGACGCAAACTCTAGGAGTCTGTTGCTCCCAAATGTTCAGCCTCATTCCCAAGGATACCAGCTTCCTCAAGATGTTCTCGGCGATGTCCGACAATCTAATTGCCGGGGCGCGCACCCTGGTGGACCTGTTTGCGGACTACCAGGACGTCGAAAGGAAGATCGACGAGATTCACCGTATTGAGCGAGAGGGCGATGAACTCACTCATGCCATTCTGACCAAGCTCAACCAGACATTCATCACGCCCTTCGATCGGGAAGACATTCACCAGTTGGCTTCGAAGCTGGATGATGTTCTTGATTTCATCAATGCTTCCGCGGCCCGGATCGTGATGTACCGGATCACTGCTCCGCCGCCTGCCGCCGGGGAACTGGCGAAGATCATCCTGATGCAAAGCCAGGAATTGCGGAAGGCTGTGTCTCTTATGCAGAAGAACGGGAATATCCTGGCCCACTGCGTGGAGATCAACCGTCTGGAAAACGAAGCCGACCTGGTAGCGCAGCACGCCATCGCCAGACTATTTGAATGTGAGAAAGATCCGATCAACCTCATCAAGGTCAAGGAGTTGCTCGAATTCCTCGAGCGCGCCACCGATAAGGCGGAAGATGTCGCCAATGTGCTGGAAACCGTGGTATTGAAAAACAACTGAAGCGCGAATCCTTGGGCAAACGGGACCACTGGTGAAGCCTGACCTACTGCTGCTGATCATCACGATTCTGGTCGCGTTGATCTTCGATTTCCTGAACGGATTTCACGACGCCGCGAACAGCATTGCGACTGTGGTGTCGACGCGAGTCTTGTCCCCAAAGCTGGCGGTCGTGTGGGCCGCGTTTTTTAATTTTGTGGCCGCGTTTCTTCTGGGGACCGCAGTGGCCAAGACGATTGGCAGTGGAATGATTCGGATCGACTCCGTGACCCAATATGTCGTGATCACGGGACTGATCGGCGCTATCGTCTGGGACCTGCTGACGTGGTGGTGGGGGCTGCCAACTTCGTCCTCGCACGCCTTGATTGGTGGCTACGCCGGAGCGGCGGTGATGCGATCCGGCTGGCACGTGATTGTCGCCGAGGGTTGGTACAAGACCCTGATCTTCATCGTGGTCGCGCCGGTCATGGGGCTGATTCTGGCACTGACGTTCATGGTTGCCGTCTTCTGGCTTTTGCGCAATAAAGCTCCCCAACGGATTGACACCTGGTTTCGCAAGTTGCAACTCATTTCGGCGGCAGCCTATAGCCTCGGGCACGGAGGCAATGATGCACAGAAGACCATGGGAATCGTGGCCAGCGCTCTGTATGGAGCGCACTTTCTGAACTCGGCGGAACTGGCTGGCAATTGGGGGAAATTTCATTGGCCCATCATCCTGGCGGCGCATGCGTCGATTGCGATGGGAACCTATTTCGGGGGTTGGAGGATCGTTCACACCATGGGATCTCGCATTACCAAGCTGAAGCCCGTGGGAGGATTTTGCGCTGAGGCTGCGGGAGCGATCACGCTGTTCTCGACCGCGCTGGCTGGAATTCCCGTGAGCACGACGCACACTATCACGGGAGCCATCGTCGGTGTCGGTGCGACGCATCGGCTTTCGGCGGTGCGATGGGGAGTGGCGGCGCGCATTGTCTGGGCCTGGGTTTTGACCATCCCCGCGTCGGCGCTGGTCGCCGCGGTTGCTTTCTGGGTGGTGCGATGGATTCATCCCGGTGCGTAGTGGATTTGTTGGCGCGGCATCGGCGGGCGAGTCGCCCGCCTCCACACGGTCAAAGGCAGGGCCCGGCGAAATGTTTCAATCTGGTTACAATCGGGCAAGATTCTGATCTCCCGGCTACAATACCGATGTGAAACCAAGCATCTTTGTGGTTGAAGACGATCCCGATATTTCGCGCCTGGTGCGGCATCATCTGGAAGGCGCGGGCTTTGGCGTCAAGGTGTTTCCCACGGGCAACACTGTGATCATGGAATCGGAGCGGCAGCGGCCCACCCTTTTTATACTCGACATTATGGTACCTGGAAAAGACGGGCTCGAGCTCTGTCGTCTGATTCGGCAGACGCAATCGCTGGCATCGACTCCCGTCATTTTTCTGACCGCGAAGAGCGGAGAGGCTGACCGTATTCTGGGCCTTGAACTCGGCGCGGATGACTATATTCCCAAGCCCTTTAGCCCGCGGGAACTCGTTGCCAGAGTAAAAGCAGTATTGCGCCGCTTCGAGCGCCCACTCTCACAGTCGCCGCTGCGGGTGGGAGAGATCGAGATTGATCCCAGCGCGATGACGCTGACGGTCGGCGGTCAACTTGTAACCACTACGGCGACTGAGTTTCGCCTGCTTGACTATTTTGCCCGGCACATCGGACGCGTCTTTACGCGTGACCAACTTCTTGACTCCGTCTGGCGCGATACGGCTTATGTCACGCCACGCTCCGTCGATGTCTACGTGCGACGTATCCGCGAGAAGATCGAACCCGATCCGGAGAACCCGCGTTATTTGAAGACGGTGCGCGGAGCCGGCTATCGCTTCGAGGCTCCCAAGTGAGGAGGCGGGTTTTCTTCCGACTGCTGGCCGCCTTTGCCGTAGTGATCGTAGCCGCCACAGTCACGCTTGACTTCTCCATTCGACGGGCCTGGGAAAGTTCTCTCCGAGAGGAAATCGGCCGCAGCCTCAGGCAGAAGACGCTGATGTTCGCAAACCGCGTGAACGGCGCCGACCGCGAACACAATCTACAGGACATCGTTTCGCAGGAGGGCCAGGCCGCCGGCGCGCGCGCCACCGTGATCGATGTCACTGGCAAGGTTCTGGCCGACTCCGAGGCCACCGCCGCGACCATGGAAAATCATGCCCAGCGGCCGGAGTTTGTCGCCGCCCTGAAAGGAGAATTAGGAACCGACACGCGCAGCAGCCGCACTTTAGGAGTCGAATTCCTTTATGTGGCCGCACCTGTTTCCGGCGGAGCAGTGCGGCTGGCCTATCCGTTGTCGGACGTTGAAGCGGCTACATCCCAGGTTCGAAGAACACTGCTGACGGGTTCGGCGCTGACCTTCCTGGTTGCGCTTGTTCTGGCGGGGGTTGCCGCCCAGTTCACGGCGCGCCGGCTGCAACGGATTGTGGAGTTTGCCAACAAGATCGCCGCGGGCGAGCTCGCGGCGCGCATCGCGGAGACCTCAGAGGATGAAATCGGACAAGTCGCCGCCGCCCTCGATAAGACAGCGCGCCACGTAGAAAACAACTTCGCAGCGCTGCGCACCAGCCAGCGCCAGCTTGAAACCTTGTTAAACAGCATGGAGGACGCGGTCATTGCTGTCGGCCCCGACGACCGCGTGCAATGGGCCAATCAGAGTATGGACAGCCTGGTTCCGCAGCACACCCGGCTGAATGCCCCTATCGTTGAAACCGTGCGCGATCCCGATTTCCTGCGCGCGGTGCGTGGAGCCAGTGTGGCCCGCAAAGTATTCACGGCTCGAGCCACTTCCATCGTTCCTGCCCGCACTTTCGATGTGACCGCCGCTCCCATGCCGGGGGGAGGCGCGGTCGCGGTTCTGCGAGATTTGACCGAGACCGAGCGGGTGGAGAAAACCCGCCGCGACTTCATCGCCAACGTTTCCCACGAACTGAGGACGCCGCTGACATCGATCCAGGGCTACGCCGAGACCCTGCTCGACAGTGCGCCAGAAAACAACCACTCGCGGGAGTTTCTGGAGATTATCCGCAAGAATGCCCATCGCATGTCTCGCCTGACCGAAGATCTTCTGACGCTGGCGAGAGTGGAGTCGGGCGAGCAACGGTTTGACATTCAGCCCGTGGCCGCAGCGGAGATTTTGCAGGAAGCGGTGCAGAATTTCCGCGAGCTGGCGCGCGCCCATGGCATCGACCTACAAGTGGAGGACTCAGCGCCGGACTTGGTAAGTGCCGATCGCGAGGCCATCCACCAGGTTTTTTCCAACTTGATTGACAACGCGCTCAAATATGCTGCGTCGGGTGGACGGCTGGTGCTGGGAGCGAGGCGCGCGGAGCGTGGAGTCGAATTTTATGTGCGCGATTTCGGCCCCGGCATTCCGTTTGAGCACCTGCCGCGGTTGTTCGAGCGCTTCTACCGGGTCGATAAAGCTCGCTCCCGGGAATCCGGCGGCACCGGCCTGGGACTCGCCATCGCGAAGCACATCGTGCTGGCGCACGACGGTACAATCCGCGCTGAAAGTGAACTAAACCATGGGTCGATGTTTCTGTTCACCCTGCCATTGGCTACCGATTCTGTGCCTGCGTCTCAGGGAGTCAGTTCTGTCTGAACGTCTCGTGGGGACGCCGCGCGGGCGTTCACGCCTGCGCCTCCATGGATCTCAGAATTTACAAGCTTTTAACAACATCCTTGAACCAAAGAACCTATGCTTGTAGTGTGACCATCAGTGCAGGGAGACCGCGAAGACGACCGAGTGCAGTGCGTCCGCCATTCCGTGAGCCGAGGGAAGTTCCGATGAGCACCGCCCCCGTGAACCCTCCAGTGCCCGAGCTTGCCTACTCGCACCTTGTAAAACGAACGATTGAGGCCTGCGCGGTTGCCAAGGATGCTGCCGCGGCTGCCGCCGAGGGCATCGCGACTGGCTCTTCGCCGTTGCTCAATACCATTCGAGAGCGGGAAAAGGAACTCGACACGCTGGACCGTGAGATCGACGATGGAGTGACGCTCGCCATCACACAGGTGACGGGAACCGAAGCTCGCGAGCTCTTGGCCTGCATGAAATTCATGATCAGCCTGGAACGCATTGGCGATCTGCTACTCAGTTTTGCCAGCAGCGCGCAAGCGGCCGGCCCTCGGATCGATCCCCAGGACACGCGCGATCTGACTCACATGGCGACCGTGCTGGAAAAAATGTTGGCTGACGTGGGCGGGGCCTTCGCCGCGCGTGATGTGAAGAAGGCTGTGGATGTGCTACGTGCCGATGCCGAGATGGACCGCCTGCGCAATCTGATTTTTCTACGGCACATCGAAAATCCGGAAGGCCTGCAGCGTCATGCGAGCCTGCAAGTCATCTTCATGACCCAGTCTCTCGAGCGCGCCGGGGACCACGCCAAGAACCTGGCGGAGGAAGTCTGCCACTTCGTCAGCGGCCACACCATCCGCCACGTAATGATGACCTACGACAAACCTATCGAGCAGATGTTTTTGGATTGGCTTCGCCACCGCGAAGATCTTCACAAAGACGATCAGCGCTAGCTGTAAATTTCTTCTCAAATTGAATTCGCAGACATCGGCTTGCTACACTTTCGCAGATGCGCCCGAGTCATGAATCTCAGCCTTCGCCAAGCGATCCCCGCAGATATCCCAGCTCTTCGTGTGCTGATTGATGCGTCAGTCCGCGGCTTGCAGGCGGCGGATTACACTCGCACTCAAATCGAAAGCGCGCTGCAAACGGTGTATGGCGTGGACAGCCAGCTAATCGCGGATGGAACGTATTTTGTGGTGGAAGCCGAGTCAGTAATCATTGGTTGTGGCGGTTGGAGCAAACGAAAGACGCTCTTTGGCGGCGACCGCTGGACGGAGCGGGAGGATGCATTGCTTGATCCGCGGCAGGACGCGGCAAAGATTCGCGCATTTTTTGTGCATCCGGACTGGGTGCGCCGCGGTATTGGCAGCATGATCCTCGAGGCTTGTGAAGGAGCGGCAATCGCGTCGGGCTTCACTCGCCTCGAAATGGGGGCAACGCTGACCGGAGTGCCGCTCTACCGCGCCAAAGGCTATGTTCCGCTGGAGCACCTCGCCGTTCCGCTGAACAACGGGGAATCGCTTCCCATTGTTCGCATGGAAAAACGGATCAGCGTGAAAAACTAAATACGGGCTTGGGGTGCTTCGCCATCGCCCGTGAAACCAATAATGCCGTCCTGTTGACTATTGCTCGAATTCCCCGGACGAGGCGTCCGGGGCTACGTGTTCTATGCGGACCAGGACTGGCGATTCCATCATTTTCTGTTGCCTGTTATTCTGCTGCCGACGACATGCTTCTAATCCCTTCCACGGCGTTGCCGGATGCTCGACTAGCCGCCGCGTACGTCATTTTTCTGGCGAGCTATCTGGTTTTTGCGATCGGAAAATTTCCTGGGCTGAAGATTGACCGCCCGGGCGCGGCGATCATCGGGGCGGTTGCGATGTTCGCGTTTCGAGTATTGCGGCCTTCGGATGCGCTGCACTTCATCAATTTCTCAACTCTCGTGCTTTTGTTTTCGATGATGCTGATCGTGGGCAATCTGCGGCTGGTGGGCTTTTTCGAGTGGAATGCGGAAGTGGTCCTGCAGCGATTGAAGCCGACTCAACTTTTACCGGCGGTGATTTTCACCAGCGGGTTTCTCTCCGCGTTCTTCGTAAACGACATTGTCTGCCTGGTGATGGTTCCCTTTGTACTCAGCGTCACGCGCCGCATGCGGCTGCAGCCGCTGCCGTATCTGCTGGCAGTGGCGACCGCGTCGAACATCGGGAGCGTGGCCACCATCACCGGCAACCCGCAGAACATGCTGATTGGATCTTTCTCGGGCATTCGCTATTCCGATTTTCTTTTTCATCTTGCGCCGGTTGCAGTCGTAGGGCTATTCCTCGACTGGGCGGTGCTGCACTGGATTCACATGCGCAACATTCGGCTGCCGGAGACGGTGGAAAGAATTCCGTTGCCCGTACTTGATCTCTCGCGACTTGCAAAGCCAGTCGTCGTCGTGTCGGCTGTCGTCATAGGATTCTTTTTCGGTGTGCCTCCTGCCATGATGGCAGCGCTGGGTGCTGCCTTGTTGCTGATTACCAGAACCCTTGAACCGAGAAAGCTCTACCAGGAAGTCGACTGGGGACTGCTGGTATTTTTTATCGGACTGTTTCTGATCGTGGGTGGCGCGGAGAATGCCGGCATCGTCGGACGATTGCTTGGGTTGGCGGAACATTGGAATCTGCAAAGGCTGGGCACGTTCACGGTGGTGGTTGCGCTGCTCGGCAATATCGTGAGCAATGTACCTGCGGTGATGCTGCTGAAGTCTCTGATCCCTGGGTTCAGCAATCCGCATACGGCGTGGCTGGCTCTGGCCATGGCTTCCACCCTGGCTGGAAATCTTACCATCACGGGGAGCGTGGCCAATCTCATTGTGGTGGAGAGCGCTCGGCCGGAGATGGAAATTGGTTTCTGGGATTATTTCCGGGTTGGTTTGCCGATCACGCTGGCCACTCTTCTTGTAGGATGGGGCTGGCTGGTGTGGATTCAGTAGCGGTCGATTTATAGAGTCTCAACAGATTCGATTTGGAGCATAATCAAGTCCTCAACGAATTGGCGGAAGGGTCGACCTTGACGGAACCCCATCCAGCGCGACTATTGACCACCCGCGTGAGAATCGCATTCGCATTGGGTTTGACTGCGCTGCTCTTCGCGCAAGCAGTTCGAGTGTTGCATTCGAATCGCACGGAACCTGGATGGTTTTTAGGCACTCCTCTGCTCCACGGTTGGCCCTTGATACCTGTAAATGTTTTCATCTACGGCTACATATGCTGGCTCGGATTCTGGTTCATTCGTGGCACTGAAGGGCGGGAGCGCTTTTTCATGGTCGGGTGGTTTGCCGGTGTTGTGCTTTGGCCGCTTAAGATGCTACGCCCTGAATGGGTTGTGGCAACGAGGTACATTAGCGTCTTCGGGATGGCGGTTGCAGTGCTGGCGGCGGTGGCCCTTCTGTTGGCTCCGCCCGACATGGCTGACCGTGATGGCCCCAGCTTATAAATCGCCACTTTACAAACGCTGGACAGTTCGGGCGGAGAGTTTCTAGATTCGTCGGCTTAGGGAGGCATACTTGAAAACCTGCATTCTGACGGTGTTGATTTTCACGGCGAATGTTTTGGCACAATCTGCGCCCGGCGATGTTGTCAAGTATCACGCCACGATCAACGATGTGAAATATATTTACGCCTCGGCACCACCCGTTGCGCGGCTGAAGCCCGGCGACATTCTTGATACCAACACGCTCGATTGCTTCGGCAATGCCATCAAGAAGCCGGGGGATACGCTCAGCATGACCAAGGGCGACAATCCGCTTACCGGGCCTTTTTATATTGAGGGCGCGGAGCCCGGTGACACTTTGGCGGTGAAGATTCTCGATCTTGAAGTTGACGGCGATCAGGGCGTGGGAGCGTTTGCGCCGGGCTTCGGAGCGCTGAATGAGACGAACTACACGCCCATGCTGCATCCGCCGTTGCCGGAGAAGATCTGGTTTTATCCCATTGATCACGCGAACAACACGGCGACGTTCCAGGCGCTGGATTCGAAGTTCTCGGTGAAGATTCCGCTGCATCCTTTCTTCGGATGCATTGGGGTTGCGCCCGCTGGGGGTGAGGCTCGCAGCTCGATCGTGCCCGCGGAATTTGGCGGCAACATGGATTCTCCCGAAGCCAGCGTGGGCAACACGGTTTATTTTCCGGTGAATGTTCCCGGAGGCTTGCTGTATATGGGCGACGGGCACGCCGCCATGGGAGACGGGGAAGTCGCGGGGACGGCGATCGAGGTTCCTCTGCGGGCGCGGGTGCAGCTTAACCTCATCAAAGGCCAGAAGATCAATTGGCCTCGCTTTGAGAATGACGACGCGATTATGACGGTCGGGGCGTATCGTCCGTTGGATGATTGCGTGCGCATCGCTTTCACCGAATTGGTTGGTTGGATCCATCAGGATTACGGATTGTCGGAACTAGATGCGTACGAGTTGTTGTCGAAGGTGGCGAAGATTCATCTGAATGAGATGGTCGATCCGAATTACGTGGTCGTGGCTTCGATTGAGAAGAAGTTTTTACCGCCGAAAAAGAAATAGTCTATGAGTCTTATCGGCAACTTTTTTGAGCAGAGGTCGCGGAGAAACTTGGTGAGGGCGAACTGAGACACTGTTTTCAAAACTTTATTTGCAACGGGCCGAACTCCAGCGATAATAGCTAAATCCCGTGGACCGCTACTCCATTCTCGATCACACTCTTTCCAGCGGCTCGCAGGGAGTTCCTCCGCCCACCTCGGCCGCAAAAGAAGAATCCGTTCCACAACCGCCTTCGCATCTTCCCGCCGATGCTGGCAGCAAGTCCCTGACCGAGATGGCACAACGCGATCTCGAGGCCGCGCTGCAGTTGCTGGCGGAGCGGGCGCAGTACATTACCGGCGCATCGGGCGCGGCGATCGCGCTGCTCGAGAGCAGTGAAATGATTTGCCGGGCGAGCGCGGGTCCCTCGGCGCCGGAACTGGGAGCGGAAGTCCAGATCAAAACTGGCCTCACCGGCGAAAGTGTTCGCACTCGTCAAGTCTTGCGCTGCGATGACGCGGAAACCGATTCGCGAGTCAATCGCGAGAGTTGCCGCGCCCTCGGCATTAAGTCGGTGATGGTGGTGCCGCTGATTCGCGAGCAGGAAGTGATTGGCGTGTTTGAATTACTGGCGGATCGGCCACACGCGTTCGAGGAGCGGGATATCACGGCGCTCGAGCATCTGGCAGAGATGGTGTTGACTGGGATCGAGCATGCGGACGCGGCTAAACGGGCGCTTCGGGAGATTACCGACAAGAACGATCGGGCAGCGGCGCGGCCGCAACCATCCGAACCAGCACCGGCAGAGATAGGGAGGGAGAAGGATTCTTCTGCGGCAGTTGCAAACGTGCCCGCCTCTGAACCTCCAGGCGCCGCTGCGATCAAACCCGATAGCTCGGAGCCAGTTCAGCCAACCCAGCTCGACAAGATTCGGAAATGCGAAGCCTGCGGATTCCCCGTTTCAGGAGGCCGCACTCTCTGTCTGGATTGCGAGACCGCCAGACTTTCGGGCGACGGCCCTGGGCCGCTGGCCAGCAGCCAGGCCCCGGCCTTTCTTTCGCAATTCGGAAACCCGAAAGAGCAAGGATGGCTCGGGTCTCACATCTACACGATAGGAACGGTAGTGATCGTTGTCCTCACGGTCGTGTTGCTGGTGCTTCGATTGCGGTAGTCGAGATCGATTCCGGCAAATGTGATCGTGCTCTCCCTGGAACCTCCGATATAATCCGCCTTCAGCCTCGGGGTGGCGCTTGTATAGCCGATACGAAATCAATTTTCTAATTCTGCTGGTGACGTCGTTGCCGCTGATGGCGCAGCGCGAGCCGGTGCTCAAGCAGATCGATCTGCCGCATCCGTATTACTACCGCGAGATGTATCTGCCTCAGCTCACTAGCGGGCCGAGTTCTGTCGCCTGGTTGCCGGATTCGCGAACGCTTGTGTACTCCATGGCAGGTTCGTTGTGGAAGCAGAACCTGGATTCCCCGGTTGCCGAGCAACTCACCGCTGGCCCCGGGTACGACTACCAGCCCGATTGCTCGCCCGATGGCCGCTGGATTGTTTACTCGTCGTATGGCAAAGACGCGATCGAGCTCTGGGCTTTAAGTCTTGTGACAGGGAAGTCTCGGCAGCTCACTTCGGGCAGTGCGGTGAATGTCGAGCCGCGATTCTCGCCGGACGGTAAGCGCATCGCCTTCGTGTCCACGTCCTATCAGAAACACTTTCACGTCTTTGTCGCCGAGTTTGCAAATGGTGAACTGGCCGATGTTAAGCGGCTTACCGGGGAAAACCGCAGCGCGCTGCCGCGCTATTACTACAGCGAGTTCGATCACGAGATCAGTCCGGCATGGTCGCCCGATGGGGCGGAACTGATCTTCGTTTCCAATCGCGGCCACGTCTATGGCACTGGCGGTTTCTGGCGGATGAAGGCTGAACCTGGCGCGGAGGCGCGCGAGATTCACTATGAAGAAACTGCATGGAAGGCGCGTCCGGACTTTTCTCCTGACGGCAAGCGAGTCGTGTATGCGTCATACTTGGGCCAGCAATGGCATCAACTATGGGTGATGCCGGCGGCTGGTGGCGATCCGTTTCCGCTCTCGTACGGAACCTTCGACAACGTCAGCCCGCGCTGGTCGCCCGATGGGACGAGGATCGCTTTCATTTCGAACCGTGGCGGTAACACTTCTCTTTGGACGCAGGAAATTCCAGGGGGCGCTCAGAGCCAGATAGCTCCCAGGGACAAGCATTACCTGCGGCCCATGGGTCGTCTTGCGATACAGGTGCTCGACTCATTGGGATGGCCTACGCCGGCGCGGATCTTCGTCACTGGCGAAGATGGCCGCGCGTACGCGCCGGATGACGCGTGGATGTATGCCGACGACAGCTTCGTTCGATCCGAACGGCCTTTCGAAGCACATTATTTCCATACTTCCGGCAAGGTTGAGTTAACTGTACCGGCGGGGCGCATCGACATTGGGGTTATGAAAGGCTTCGAATATCGCGTCGAAAAGAAGACGGTGCAAGTTGTCGCAGATCAAATTATGAAGATCACGGTTCAACTGCGACCGCTCAGCCTGCCTCGACAGGCGCATTCCGATTGGCTCAGCGGCGACGTTCACGTGCACATGAATTACGGAGGAACCTATCGCAACGCCCCGACGAATCTGGTTGCGCAAGCGGCGGCGGAGAATCTTTCTGTCGTTGAGGATCTGATCGTTAATAAAGAACAGCGCATTCCCGACATCGCGTATTTCAGCACTAAGCCAGATGCGGCATCGACTGCGTCGACCCTTTTGCTTCATGGCCAGGAATTTCATACCAGTTATTGGGGGCATCTTGGACTGCTGAACCTGACGCAACATTTCCTCGTCCCTGGATACTCGGCTTATCCCAATACTGCAGCGGCCAGCCTTTTCCCTACCAACGCAGCCGTGGCGGATATGGCGCACCAACAGCATGCGCTGGTGGGCTATGTTCATCCCTTCGACACCTTCCCCGATCCCGCGAAAGATGTGTCGATCACCGACGAGTTGCCCGTCGACGTTGCGCTTGGCAAGGTGGACTACATCGAGGTGCTGGGCTTTAGCGATCACAAAGCCACGGCCGCTGTGTGGTATCGGCTGCTCAACTGTGGATTTCACCTACCGGCCGCAGCGGGTACGGATGCCATGGCTGACTTCGCTTCTCTTCGCGGACCTGTCGGTCTCAATCGAGTGTATGCGGATGTCCCGCGCGGTCCTCTCAATATCGAATCATGGCTGAGTTCACTCAAGCAGGGTCATACTTTCGCGACGGATGGCCCACTCTTGGGCTTCAGGCTTGGTGGCCACGGATTGGGCGATGAACTGCGCCTTCCAATTGGTAAGAACAAAATAAAATTCACCGCCTGGCTTCGCTCGATTGTTCCCATCGATCATCTGGAAGTGATTTGCAACGGCCGCGTGGTACGCGATTTGAAGGTAAGCGACGATCGCGAGAGCGCCGACGTTGAAGATGCGATTCCGGTCTCGCAAAGCGGATGGTGCCTGTTGCGAGCCTGGAGCGACAAGGCCGAAGACCCCGTGCTGGATGCCTATCCTTACGCGACGACCAGTCCCATTTATGTGACCGCGGCGGGGTCCCCTGCGAAACCAGCCGAAGATGCTGCCTACTTCATCGCGTGGATCGACCGCATGATTGAGGACGCGAAAGCAAACTCCGATTGGAATTCACAATCAGAGAAGACTTCAACGCTGAACTTGTTGGAGCGGGGGCGAGCCGTTTATGTGACTTTGCAAAAGTGAGCGGCATCGCTTTTTCAGAAGACGGCCGAGGACGCCCGTCCTCCATCGCGCACTTCATGCGTGTTCCAGTTCTAGTTCGAGCAGAGCTTTCTTTCTTTCGATCCCCCAGCGGTAGCCGCCTATGTCTCCGTTCTTCCTGACCACGCGATGGCACGGAATGGCGACTGCAACCGGGTTGGTTGCGCAGGCTCGGGCGACAGCGCGCGTGGCCGTGGGTTGACCGATTGCTTTCGCCACCGCCGCATAGGAACGCGTGGTCCCGAAGGGAATCGATTGCAACTGCGACCACACGCGCCGCTGAAAGGCGGTTGCCTGAATGTCCAAGGGAAGAGCGGCATTCACACGCTGACCACGCATCTGGCGCAATAAATCTTTTTTCCAGGATTGCATGGCATGGTCGTCGCGCCGCCGGATAGCGAAGGGGAACTCGTGCCTCAATCCCTGCTCGAGTTCGGCATCGGAGTTGGCGAATTGGATGGCGCAAATTCCCTTGTCAGTGGCCGCGATCAACATGCGTCCCAAGGGAGAGTCGGCGAAGGTGTAACGGATCGGCGCCGCGATCGCGCCACGGCGGTATTTATCCGGCGTCATGCCGAGTTGCGACGCAGTTCGTTCGTACAAACGACTGCTGGAACTGTAACCCGCGTCGTACATGGATCGGGTCACCGAGTGGCCAGCGCGAAGATTGCCTTTGAGTTGGTTCATGCGGCAAGAGTCGGCATAGGCTCGCGGCGTGATGCCCAGGACGCGCTTGAACGTTCGCTGTAAATGGAACCGACTCTGGTGAAATTCTGATCCGAGCCGGGCCAAGGTGAGCGGTTCGTCCAAGTGTTGCTCAATATAGCGGCACATCGCCTTTACTATTTCCGTCGTGCCGTCGGCGCCCGCCGCTTTGGGCCGGCAGCGCAAGCAGGCTCGGTAGCCGGCTTTCTCCGCATGGTCGGGCTTGCAGAAAAATGCTACGTTCTCGCGGCGAGGACGTCGGGCCGGGCAGGACGGCCGGCAATACACGCCGGTCGAAGACACGGCAAAAACGAAGTTCCCATCCTGGTTGGCATCATGGGCCAAGACTGCCTGCCAGCGTGAGCCCTGGTTGTCGTTTTCGTCTTTGTTCCGAGTGTTATTGGCCATCTCCGTCGCTTCCGTCAAGTTGAGTATCGCATTGGTTGTCATAGTGTTGAAAGCTTAAGGCGGTGTCGCGCGGTGAGCTATCCGAATCTTGCGGTCAAAGCGAGATTCTTTCCGAAAGTTCCGCATTCTCTGCCGGGGCGCGGGCAAGGAAAGCGTCAAGCAATCTCCCTCAGTCTTCTTTTCAGGCAGTGTGTAACAATAGCGGTCAATTAATACTTCGCGGAACCGCACGCACGGGTAGGAGCATTATGAGACATTCTGCTTTCGGGTTGCTGCTGACGATGCTTGCAATTGCGCTTCCTGCTGCGCAACAAACAACTGGCGTTCCGAACAGTACTACGACTAAGAGTTCGACTCTGCCAGCCCCCAACAGTATGACCGCTTACGATCCGTTCTTCAGTGAAGGGCGTGGTTACTGGGAACGGGATTACTTGGTGTACGTGGATCCACACTCACCCCGCGTGGATCTCTACGACAAAGACAAGAACGTCGCTTCCGTGAAGGTCAGGATTCCAGGCTACAGTGACTTTTCTTTGAGTGACGGCACGGTGACGCCGGATGGCCATCTGGTCATCTCTGGCTGTTCGCACGCAGATGAGGGCGGGAAAATCCATTGCTTCATTGGCCTCGCCAGCCGGGATGGGTATGTGTCCCCACTGGTCGATACGGAAACGTTCTCTCCAACCAAAATCAGGACCTGCGATGGCGCAACGGTTTGGGCCATGGGGTGGCTGCGTGCGCCGCCTTATTTTGATCGCGAAGGTGATGAGCCCTATGACGTCCTGCGACTTTACCGACTCAGCGACGGCAAGATTGTCGATTCAGAACTGAGGCGCGAAACATTTCCAGCTTGGCCTAGCCCGTCCTTGCCGGGCGAGTTCGAATTGCCTGATCTGACGATGCAATGCCACGGCACAACGCTTGGCATCTACGAGAGCGCCAGCGACGAGTGGATCGAATACGACACAGATCGTAGCAAACTGACTCGCTGGAAATTGCTGCCCCTGACGCATCACTTCGCGCAATACGATAGCAGCGGCAAGATAATTCCTATTCCTGTTCATCCCACTTTCATCACCGGACTCGTGATGCTCGACTCCGGCGACGTATACGCGAGTTTCGTACATGAGGCGCGTGATGGTTCGGCCGAGGCCACCGTGGGCCTGTTCCGGCTTCAAAAAGCAGCCGACCCGCCGACCTGGTCGCTGGTCGACGGAACACTCGGATCCTACGGAGAACAGGGGAAATTTCAGGAACTTTGTGGTACCGACGGCAAGAACCTGGTCTACTCGCGCTTTGGGGAGCATCACTGGTTCTTCTCCTCGCCACCGCATTGAACGACGCCCTTTCGTCGCTGCTCGACCGTGCAATCGTCCGACGAAGAACCAACTCTCCGAGTATTTGCTGCCCGCTTCATGAGATTGCTGGAATGAGTTAAAGCGGGTAAAGTTAACCACGATCCGGTTCAAAATTGATGGAGGAATCATGCGACGCAAAAGCGTGCACATTGTCATCTTCTCATTCTGCCTGGTAGCTTCGTTGTTTCTGTCAGCCACGGAATCAGCTCCTGGCCTGCTGGGCGCGGACGATGTCAAGCGGGTGGTCCCGGCGAGCTATTTCTTTCGTGGTCAGAGTGCATCGGTACAGCTTCGCAATTCGGCGGGATTCCGCGTCTCCGACGGCAAGCTGGTGCTGGCGGGCTTGGTGGACACTTCCGGTTATTCAACCGATGTCGCAGAGAAATATCAGGGCTTTCTGATTACGGAAGTGAAACTCAGCATTGAAGGATTGGAACTGCCGCCCGGCGAATACGGTTTCGGGTTCACCAAAGATGGCAAGTTCACGGTGATGGACGTTGGAAAGAACGACTTGCTCACCGTTTCTTCGCACCAGGACGACAACCTGCACCGCCCTGTCCCCCTGCAGATCGTGGCCGATCAGGGTTCATACCGGCTGTATTCCGGCAAGAAATGGGTTAGCCTGAAGGCGCAGTAGACGCGTCTCGGCAAAGAAGATGTTTTGACTTCTACAAACGGGCCGCCGGATAATCCGAGGCGTGCCGGATTTCCCTGCTATCGAGCCTTCTTCTTATTCCGCCATTCTGCGGCGCTCGTTCCGCAAGACTTTTCCTCCGGCTGTTCGGGGTGAAGGAGTTTACCTGTGGGATGCGCGCGACAAGCGATACCTCGATTTCTCGGGATCAGCGGCTGTGAATTTCATCGGGCACGGAGTGGTAGAGATCGCGACCGCAATGGCAGCGCAGGCGAAACAACTGGAGTTCGTTCACAGCAGCCAGTTCACCACTCCGGTTGCCGAAGAGTATGCCGCCGAGTTGCTCGATTTCGCGGGCAAACATTTTGCGGGTGGATGCGCGTACTTTACCTGCGGCGGGTCGGAGTCCGTCGAGACCGCACTGAAACTGGCGCGGCAGTACCAGGTGGAGATTGGGCAGAGCAGGCGGCGTCAGGTAATCAGCCGTGGGCAGAGCTATCACGGGTCTACGTTGGGTGCATTGTCGGTCTCGGGAAACAAGCGGCGGCGTGAGATCTATCTTCCGATGGTAAGAGAGTTTGCTCACGTCGCGTATCCGTATTGTTATCGTTGCGCGTTCGACTGCACGGATGGTTGCCGAAATTGCGGGCAAGAGTACGCCGCCGATTTGGAGAAGGCGATCGAGGCCGCGAAGGGCGAAGTTGCAGCGTTCATCGTCGAACCGGTCAGCGGGGCCACGCTTGGCGCAGTGGTGCCGCCGCCCGGCTATTTGCGGAGTGTGGCCGAAATTTGCCGCCGGCATGGCGTGCTTCTGATCGCCGACGAAGTAATGACTGGTATGGGGCGTACGGGGAGAAACTTTGCGGTCGAGCATTGGGACGTCGCGCCGGACATTCTAGTCACCGCCAAGGGGTTGTCGAGCGGCTATGCGCCCCTAGGCGCGGTCCTGGTTTCGAAGCGAGTGGCGGACGCGATCGCCGACGGATCTGGTGCCTTCCTGCACGGTTTCACCTACAACTCGCACCCGATTTCGCTGGCCGCTGGCCGAGCTGTGCTGAGATTTCTGCAAGATCGACAGCTGGTGCAGGCAGCGGATTCTGAACGGCCAGGTTCGACGGCCGCGATGCTGCGCCACGCGCTCGAGGGATTGCGCGAAGCAAATGCCGTTGGCGATGTGCGTGGGATAGGTTTGCTGTGGGGCGTAGAGTTCGTCGCCGATAAAGCCACTAAGAGACCATTTGCTCCGGAACTGAATTTCGCTGGTTGCGTGGCCCAGGCAGCCGTGAATCGAGGACTGCTGGTTTATCCCATGCAGGGATGCGCGGACGGAAGCTCGGGTGATCACGTGCTGATTGCGCCTCCGGCAGTGATTACGGACGAGCAAATAGATTGGGCCGCGAAGCAATTGAGGGAATCGATCGAGGAAGTTGTCCGCTGACTTAGCCACTCGATGGAGAACGGGCATCTCGCTTGTTCAGGAAGCGAGCCCCTGCGAAGTCACTTCCATCAATCCAAGCGCGAGCAGGGCCTTGTTCGCCGCCTCGCTTCCGGAGCGGACGCAGTCAGGCACTCCAATCCCGCGATAGCCGTTGCCGGCCAGCGCCAGACCAGGAAGTTGTTGCAGCAGGGTCTCGATCCGCTGCAACCGTTCGAGGTGGCCCACCCCGTATTGCGCCATCGCGCCTCGCCATCTGTAAACGCGAGTGAAAAGCGGATCAGCCCTAAGCCCGATAATTTGCTGAAGCTCCTCGCGAACAATACTGACAACATCTTCATCGGGAGCCTGAAGAACCTGTTCATTCCGTGCGCCGCCAATAAAGCAGCGCAGGAGAGCACGATCCTCAGGCGCACGGTGAGGAAACTTGTTGTGCACAAAAGTGGCGGCCAGCATGCGTTTGCCCTCGCTCCGAGGCACGAGAAAGCCGAAGCCAGGAGGAAGGGACGCGCGCACCGTCCCGTCATAGCCGAGGTTGACCGTGACCGACGACGTATATTGTATGCCTCGGAGTTCGGCAGCCAGATCCGCACTGGCCATTTCTAACAGTTCCGCCGCTGCTTGCGCTGGCGTGGCCGCGATCACCGCGTCGAATTCATCCGAAGCGTAGCCCGCAGAAACTACCCAGCCTCCATTCTGCCGCTGCACCCGTTGCACCGGCGCGCTGACCTGGAGCGCCGATGCAGGGAGCCGAGAAACCACCGCGTCGACCAACTGTTGCATTCCATCTTTCAAGGAAGTAAACAGCGGCCGGGCTGGACCTTTAGAAACGTGCGCCATCTGTTTGCGAGCCGCAAGCATGGCCCGGCCCAGGCTGCCGTACTTGGCTTCCATCTCGGCAAAGCGCGGCAGAACGGCGCGTACGCTGAGTTGACTGGCCTCGCCGCCGTACACGCCAGAGAGCAGCGGATCGGCGAGACGATCAACCATCTCCGGGCCGTAGTGGCGCTCGACAAATGAAGCGACAGTTTCGTCGGCGTCGGCCTTCCGTGGAGGATGGAACCACTCCCGTGCCATCTGCATTTTCGCTCGCGTCGAAAATAGCGGCGACAGCACAGTTGGTGTGATCTTGGTGGGAACCATGAACATCAGGCCATCGGGGATCACAACCAACTTGCCCTTCACCAGAATATAGGTTTTGCGATCGGCATCATTGGAGCCGATGAGTTGATCGCCCAGTCCGACTTCGCGGCACAAGTCGCTGGCCCAGGGCTTTTCGGTGAGAAATGAATCGGGACCGGCTTCGACCAGGCAGCCATCCACCCGTTCGGTCACCAGCACTCCGCCGAGACGCGGAGCGGATTCGAACAGCACATATTCCAGCGATGCTCCAGCGCGCCGGTGCTTTTCAAGCACGAATGCAGCCGACAATCCCGAGATGCCGCCGCCGATGATCGCGATACGTTTCATCTAGCGCCGACCCGCAATCGTGACCAGCCGCGTTCTGGCCACGTCGGCCAGTGCTGACACCAGCAGCGGAGAATCGTTGAGCGACTCGGCACGCCACAGGCGCATGCCCTGGGTCTCCGCGAATTGTTTGAAAGCGATGTCGATGTCGTAGAGTACTTCTACGTGATCGCAGAGAAATCCTATGGGCTGAAGAAATACGCCGCGATGGCCCTTTTCTTTCAAGCCCAGAATCGTATCTTCCACCCGTGGTCCTAGCCACGCGCCCCCTGACATGCCCTGGCTTTGAAACGCAAACGCCCACTCTTCAGGAGTCAATGCGGCCTCGCGCGCCACGAGTGATGCAGTTTCCTTAGCCTGGCTCTCATAGGGATCACCCTCCGCGATGGTGCGCTCGGGGACACTGTGAGCGGTAAAGATAATCGGAATGTTTTTCGTCCCCGCCTCGTAACAAGCGTGATCCCATCCAGCACGCAGCTTCTCGGCAAAGCCTTTTATCAACAACGGGTGATCGTGCCAGGACTCGACGAAATCAAAAGTAAACTGGAGTCTGTTGCTCGTGAGATCGGAACGGTAAAGACCGACGCTGGTGCGTGAGTTCTGCGGCGCCAGGCAGATCGCGACGGCGTGCTCGATGCCATCTGAGGTCATGGCCCCCACAACGTCGGCGATGAATGGCTTCCAGTTTCGCATGCCAACATACACGGGCAATCCCAATTCACGCGCAAGAAGCTCGGCCTGTTTCAGCGTCAGTTCGGTAAGCGGGGAGCGGCGAATCAGGCCATAGCGGTGGCTCACCTCGTCAACCACGGGTGGCGGAAGCGGGCGTCCGCCAGTTACGCGGAGGAGAAATTCAGGCACTTCTTCGACAGCGCCGGGGCTGCCGTGAGCGAGCAGCAGGACTGCGGTTTTTTCTGGATTGGTCAATCTATACTCCCTTCACCGCGAGGCAGGAATGATTTTCGTCGAGTGCTCTTGTACAAACCCGGCCAGCATTTTTACATTCTCGACTGGAGTCTCCGGCAAGATGCCATGACCGAGATTAAAAATATGTCCCGGCCGCCCGCCAGCGCGGCGCAGAATATCCTCGGCGCGCGACTTCAGTTCCTTCCAATCCGCGAACAGCAGTACCGGATCGAGATTACCCTGCACGGCACATCCGGAACCAAGGCTCCGCCAGCCTTCATCCAGCGGAATGCGCCAGTCGAGGCCAATTACTTCAGCGCCGGTTTCTCGCATCGACGGCAGAAGCGTAGCACTGTCCGTTCCAAAATAAATGATGGGAACGCCGGTCTTTTGCAGCGCCTTCACCAGTTCGGTAGTGCGCGGCAGCACGTAGCGACGATAGTCTTCGACGCTGAGGCAGCCGGCCCAGCTGTCGAAAACCTGGATGACGTCAGCGCCCGCACGCACTTGCTGTGCTGCATATTCGGAGACCACCGCGATCAGCTTCCGCATCAGCTCATCCCACACAGCCGGCGCCGAATACATCATTTTCTTAGCGTGGACGTAATTGCGCGAGCCGCCGCCCTCGATCATGTAGCTGGCAAGGGTGAAGGGCGCGCCACAAAAGCCAATCACCGGCAGGCGCGGTCCAAAATGCTTGCACACCAGCCGCACAGCTTCGGAAACGTATCCCAGCTCTGCCGCCCCATCCGTGCGCAGGCGAGTGACGTCTTCCTTCTGACGCACGGGCTTCTCAATAACCGGGCCTTCTCCGGCCGAGAAATGGAAAGGCAGCCCCATGACTTCCAGCGGCAACAGGAGGTCCGCGAAAATAATGGCAGCGTCCACACCCAGCGCTTCCGCGGCGGTGATAGTCACTTCGGCTGCGACTTCGGGTTTCTTGCAAATCTCAATCAGTGAATACTGTTTGCGGACGGCGCGGTATTCAGGCATGTAGCGGCCTGCCTGCCGCATGAACCAGACCGGCGTGCGGTCCACCGGCAGCGCCTTGCAAGCCTTGACGAATCGGGATTCAGGGGCGGACATTGGACCTTTCAAATGTAGCATTTTCGCCCGGGCTCTGTGGCGCTGCCCAGAAAACGGTGCGGGGGCGCGCTCTTGCGCAGTCGCATCCAAATCTTCGCGCCCTTGCCCTTCTGAGTAGGGCGCACCAAAAGAGATAACCTCATTCTCCCCAGGAATCGGCCTATCATTCCTAAGAACGCTCAGTAGGAGGTACGCAGATGGCAGCAAATCAGGTAGTGCTTTATTTTGACAAGCAGGAGGATGCTCTGCTTTTCACCCTGGCTGCCAGTTCGGTCATGTCAGAGGAAGGGCCCGTCCGCAGCAGTGATGCAGTGGTCAAAGTTGCGGAGGAAATCTGCAAAGCCAGCCGTATCACGACCGAGGGCGTTCTGAATATCTAACTAGTCCGACCAGGGTTTCGGCGTACGGTCCCAACGGTGTCCCTTCAGAGACTTGAGCAGGCTGGCATCGAGCGGCCCGGCATCGCTCACCGCAATGTTTCCCCGGACATGATCCGGCTTCCTCATTCCAACGATCGTAGTGCTCGCCGTCGGGTTCGATAGGATAAATCGCAACGCCATCTCCGGAAGGTTTATGCCGTTGGGAAGTACGGACTTCAGTTTGTCCACGCGAGCCACCGTTTGCTTGAGATTCTCCGGCCCGAAGTAGCCGGAGCGCCAGTCGCCCTTGGGAAACTTGGTTTCGGCCGTCATCTTGCCGCCCAGACTGCCCTCATCGAGGGGGACTCTGGCGATCACGCCAATGTCGAGTTTCTGGCAAACCGGAAACAATTGATCTTCGGGCGCCTGATCGAAGATGTTGTAGATCACCTGCACCACATCCACCAACCCGGTCCGCAAGGCCTTGATGCCGTTCCCCGGCTCCCAGCGATTGAGACTCAGCCCGAAGAAGCGAACCAATCCGTCGCGCTTGAGCTTCTCGACCGTGTCACGAAATTCCGATTCACCGCTCCAGCTATCGTCCCAGACGTGAAACTGCAGAACATCGATCGAATCGACTCCGAGCTTTCCCCTTATCCACTTGGCGTATTTGGAAACATGTTCCCAGGGAAATACGTCGCGGTATTTGTCCCTTGGAGACGCCGGCCACTTGCCGTTGAGGGGCGGAATTTTGGAGGCTGCGTACAGGCGCTTTCCCTTGTTGGCGGACAAAATCTTCCCCAGCAAGGCGTCGCTCTTCCCTTCCCCATAAGCCCAGGCGGTATCAAAGAAGTTGCAGCCGAGATCGACAGCCAACTGCAAGGCCTCAAGCGATTGGCCGTCCTCGGACCCGCTCCAGCCGCTCATTCCCCAAAGTCCATGCGCAATCTCACTTACTTCGAAACCGGTGCGACCGAGTCTACGGTACTTCATGTGATCCTCCCGCGCTGGCAGATCCCCGCGCCTGGGATTTGACATTCCCACTCTTAGATTCTTAACATATAAGTTCAGCGTCGAACTGTTCAAGAGTAGAGCGGTTCAAACGTTGCACACCCTAATTCCTTGCAATAAACCTCTTATGATTACAGTTAAAGAGCTTACCAAGAGATACGCTCGGAATACCGCTGTCGATCACATCTCCTTCGAAGTTGGCAAAGGTCAGATCGTAGGATTTCTCGGGCCGAACGGCGCGGGGAAGACGACGACCATGCGCATGCTGACCGGTTTTCTATCGCCCACGTCGGGCAACGCGACCGTTGCCGGCTTCGATGTCGTCGAGCAGCCGATCGAGGTCAAGAAGCGCATCGGCTATCTCCCCGAGACGCCGCCACTTTATCCGGAAATGGAGACGGGTGAATATCTGACCTTCGTCGGCAGGCTCAAAGGCCTCTCGGGCGCGGACTTGCGCAAGCGGATCGACTACGTTTGCGAACGCTGCGCCGTTGCAGATGTAAAGAACAAGCTGCTCGGCAAACTTTCGAAAGGCTATCGCCAGCGCGTGGGACTCGCGCAGGCCATCATTCACAACCCGGACGTTTTGATTCTCGACGAACCTACCGCTGGCCTCGATCCCAAGCAGATCAACGAAACCCGCGACCTGATCAAGAGCCTGGGCGGCGATCACACCATCATCCTCAGCACTCACATTTTGCCCGAAGTGGAGCAGACCTGCGAGCAGGTGATCATCATCAATAAGGGCAAACTGGCCGCGACCGACTCCGTACAAAATCTGCAAAACCGCGCTCGCGGCGCAGAATCGGTGCTGATTGAAGTCAGCGGACGTAATGGCAGCCTCGATTTCGACGCCGTTCAACGGCGTCTCGAACAGGTTGCTGGCGTAAGCCGAGTCGTGGCTAAGCAGCATCAGGAGAATCGCGACACCTTCGAGGTCGAAAGCGGCAAGGGCTTCGTCCGTGGCGATCTGGCCCGTGCCGTGGTGGAGTCGGGTTGGGACTTGAATGAGCTTCGTCCCACCGCCATGAGCCTCGAAGAAATATTTCTCCAGCTCACCGGGGCGCAAGCGGATGGCAAAGAAGGCTCGCCAAAGGAGTCACGATAAATGCGAAACACCTGGATTATCTGGCGAAAAGAACTGAACGGCTATTTCGTATCCCCGATCGCATATTTCCTGCTCACCATGTTTGCCGTGGTGTCGGGATTTTTTTTCTGGCTCTACCTCAGGGGCTTCGTCGAATACGGAATGGAAATGCAGATGCGCGGCCAGGGCATGCCGATGAATATCAACGAGCAAGTCATACGGCCGCTGCTGGCAAACGCGGGTGTGATCGGACTGTTCTTCATTCCCATGATCACCATGCGTCTGTTTGCTGAAGAGAAGCGCAGCGGCACCATCGAATTGCTCGCGACCTCGCCCATCCGCGACTGGGAAGTGATCCTGGGAAAGTGGCTGGCGGCTTTAACCCTCTATGCCTGCATGCTGCTGTTCACCGCGTTGAACTTTGCGTTTCTCTTCAAGTACGGGAACCCTGATTGGAAGCCGCTGGCGATTGGCTATCTTGGCCTGCTGCTCCAGGCGGGAACGCTGCTGGCCATCGGAACGTTCATCTCAAGTCTCACCAAGAATCAAATCATAGCCGGCGCCGTGACCTTTGGGATTTGTTTGGTGCTTTGGATTATTTCGTCAGTCGGCGAATTCGAGACCTCAACCTGGTCACAAGTGCTCTCTTACATGTCGGTGCTCACCCATTTCGAAGAGTCGTTCGCGAAAGGCGTCCTCAGTGCAAAGGACGCAGTCTTTTTCCTGACCGCAATTTTCCTGGGACTGTTTTTTACCGCTCGTTCCATGGAATCTCTGCGCTGGAGGTCATAGGTGAATACGCAATTGCTGAAAGCGAGACAGACGAAATACGCGGCTTACGCGGCGGTGTACATCCTGGTGGTCATCGCCGCCGTTTCCATCGCAAACGTGCTCGCGAACCGCTACAACAAGTCCTATGACGCCACCGCGAACAAGCGCTACAGCCTTTCGGATCAGACGGCGAAGGTCGTGAAGGGGCTCAAACAGGATGCGACCATCACCTACTTCGACCAGGATCGGCGATTCCCACACGCAAAAGATCTGATGGATCAATACGCGAACCTTTCCACCAGGGTTCACGTTAAGTACATCGATCAAGACAAGAATCCGCAGGAAGCTCGCGAGGCCGGCATAAAAGACTACGGTACGGCAATCGTGCGGATTGGAACACAGCAGGAACAAGCCAGGAGCTTGACTGAAGACGGCTTAACCGGCGCATTCATCCGCGTGCTGAAGAATAAGACGCGCACCGTTTGTTTCGCGGCGGGCAGCGGCGAGCATCAGATCGACAACTCCGACCGCGACGGTTATTCCAATTTCAAGGAACTGGTGGGCAAAGACAATTATGAAGCGAAGTCTATTGACCTCCTACAAAAAGCCGAGGTCCCAAACGATTGTACGGCGTTGGTAGTTGGTGGACCGACTCGGGATTACCAGCAGCCCGAAGTCGATGCCATCAAGAAATATGTTGAAGATGGCGGTCGTGCTCTGTTCATGCTTGATCCGCCACTGAAAATCGGCCGCTCCGAAATCGCCGACAATGATGCCCTGACGAACCTCCTGCAAAGCTGGGGCGTAACCTTGGACAAGAATCTGATTTTGGATCTGAATCCAATTGGTCAGCTCGCAGGGCTCGGTCCGCAGGTGGCCCTCGTAACGAGCTACGAAACCCAACCAATTGTGAGTGGCATGAAGGGCACGGCAACCGGGTTCCCGCTCTCACGTTCCATTGAAATTAAGAATGGCGACAAGACCTCGGTGCAAAAGTTGTTCGACTCCTCGAGTACCAGCCTCGCGACGAGCAACTTGAGTTCTCCGGAAGTCGATGCGAACGATCCGAAAAACAAAAAGGGACCGCTGACAATTGCTGCCGCCGGCACATATACCACTGGCAAGCAGGACTCGCAGGGAAGATTCGTAGTCGTCGGCAGTTCGTCGTGGGCAGCGAACTCTTTCATCAAGTTTAACGGCAACAGCGATCTGGCTTTGAACACGATCGACTGGCTGGCGTCCGACGAAGACCTGATTTCGATTCGCCCCAAACAAGAGGAAGACCGCCGCGTTACCATGACCAGCGCCCAGTTGAGCTGGGTTCGACTGACCAGCCAATTCCTTCTGCCGTTAGTTGTGGTGTTTGCCGGTGTGTCGGTCTGGTGGCGGAGGCGGTAAATGAAAGTGCGTGGTCTGATTGTTGCCGCCATCGTTCTAGCAGCGCTCACCGGAGCTCTCTACTGGTCGAATCGTCACAAGCCCGCGGACACGACCGAAGCGTCCGCTGACGTAGCGCCTAAAATTCTTGCCGTCAAACCAGCGGATATTTCCAAGTTCGACCTGAAGAAGAATGGCGCGGAACAAGTCGGCGGAGAGCGCAACAGCGCGGGCCAGTGGCGCATTACTTCCCCAACCCCGCTCGCCGCCGATCAGAGTGCGGTGTCCAGCCTGCTCGGCACTTTTTCATCCCTAGACTCGGAACGATTGGTAGACGAGAAAGCCGGCAATCTCGCTCCCTATGGTCTGGACGCACCGAAACTCGAAGTTGATTTGGCAGAAAAAACAAACAGGACTCACAAGCTGTTGCTCGGCGACGACACTCCCGCCGGCAATGGGATTTACGCCAAACTCGAGGGTGATCCACGCGTTTTCACCATCGCGAAGTTTGCCAAGACGAGTATCGACAAGAGTGCAAACGATCTGCGGGACAAGCGCCTGCTGACTGTGGATCCCGCCAAAATCAGCCAGGTTGATCTGGCCGCGAAGAAACAAGAAATCGAATTCGGCCGCAACAAAGACGAATGGCAGATCGTCAAACCCAAACCGCTGCGAGCGGATGGCGCTGAAGTGGACGGACTCGTCCGCGCCCTTACCGATGCCAGGATGGAGCTCGGCGCATCGGACGATCAAAAGAAGACAGCATCAGCATTCGCCTCAGGCACCCCAGTCGCCACCGCGAAGGTAACCGCTGAGTCGGGAACGCAGGAACTGCAGGTCCGAAAGAATAAGGACGACTTCTACGCGAAGTCCAGCGCCGTGGACGGCATCTACAAGGTCCCAAACACGCTCGGTCAAGCGCTCGACAAGAGCCTCGAAGATTTTCGCAACAAAAAGCTCTTCGACCTTAGCTCCGACGATCCCAATAAAATAGAGATTCGCAACGGATCGAAGACTTATTCTCTAACCCGGAGCGGACAAGACTGGTGGTCGGGCAGCGCGAAAAAGATGGATCCCAACACAGTTCAGGAACTCATCGACAAGTTGCGCGATCTCTCAGCCAGCAAGTTTGTCGATTCCGGATCAACCAATACAGTCATCGACCTCACCGTTACATCGAATGAAGGTAAGCGAGTCGAGAAGGTGGCAATCTCGAAGGCCAGCGACAGCTACATCGCGAAACGAGAAGACGATCCCACGCTCTACCAACTCGATTCCAAATCGGTTGACGACCTCACGAAATCAGCCGACGATTTGAAGCCGGCAGCCGTTCCCGCCAAATAGCGTCACAACCTGCGCATTCATTTCGTCTCCGACACCAGGTCGTAATCCTGAGCGATGGAGTCTTGGGCGACGCCAGGGACTCGCCACGAAGGGATGCCCGAATTCCTCCCCACCGTGACAGCGAAGTTCGCAGCGGATCCAAAACAAATTGTTTCTGCTAACGTGACCATTGTGCAGTCAGGTCCCACACAGTAGCTTACGTTTTCTGCCAGATCCGACGAGGCTGATTCCGCTACGTAGTTTCTGTCGAGGACAAGAATCGGGCACCCGCATTCTCCACTCTTCGAAACGGCGGGTCAGGCCGACAGGAGTCTCTCACTGCACCGTCACTGTCACCGTGGCTTGCGCGCGGCCATACTGGTTGGTTGCGTAGAGAGTGTAGGTCGTGGTTTGAGTCGGATTAACAGTGGCACTGTTGCCGCGCATCGCGCCGACCTGCGGCGACACAATCGAATACGATGCGCCACCGGCTCGCCAGGTGAGTGTGGCCTTTGTACCGGAGCTCACACTCGCGGGACTCGCGGTGAAACTGGTGATGGTTGGGACCGCTCCCTGCGGCACGTTTGCAGCGGTGTAGATGGGATTCATCTGCACTACTTCAAAAGCGGAAGCTGGCACCTGCGAAAGGCTATGCAGATCGTTGTTGTCCCAGCGGTCGTCGGGGGCGCCGCTGAGGTACATGGCGCTGCCGTTGTCGGCCATGATCATGCCATACGTTTTTAGCGCAGTGAGAATGACCTGGACGTTCGCCGAGAATCCGGAGATGTTGTAACTAGCCTTGAGACGCAGCTTCATTCCCATGGGCGGAGCCAGCGGGCTCGAGGAAGTCGCGGCCCAGTGGGACGCTGGCGGCACCATTGCGGCCTGACTCTGCGGCAGAGTGAAGCGGATGGCATGCTGAATCTTTCCCGCGGCTACTTCGTCGTAGCGCACCAGGCCGGGGAAGATGGGCAGTCCCGCGGCGTCGGCGGAAGTCCACGTCCACGGGCGCTGCTGGCCATTCTCCAGATCCCACACGGCGGCGGAGCCGGCATTCCAACTTCCGTCATTGTTTGCCGACGCGTTGTAGAGTTCATAGAGAAAACAGTTGCCGTTATCGATCACCAGCACGTGGCGGTCGCCGTTGCCGGGATTGGGATAGCCTTCGATCTGCGCGTTCGCTGGAATCGGCATCGGGCCGGGATCGCTCTCGTCGCCATATGCCGTGAAGTTGATGTTCACCAGGCTCTGCGATGTGCCGACCACGTCGTAGGGAATGCCGATGCTCGATCCCGAATACAGCCCGGCGCCGAAGTCAGGGTGCAAGCCAATCGTGGGACCGATGAAATTGATAATCGCGTCTGAGTTCGGGTCGACGGCCGCGCCGGAAATATCCTGATTCCAGGCATTGTCGGAAGGAAATGAACGGAAGCCATTCAAGCTCGCTCCTTGGCCGGTGGAAGCGACGCTGCAGGGACCGTTCTGCGATCCACCGCCTCCACCACCACTGCCTCCACCGGATTGCGACTGTCCAGTTGAGACGCCGCAGCCTGCAAGCACTAACGAGAGCAGCAAGGCTAAGAGGCACGGGGCGAGTCTTGACGGTTTTATCCCCAGTCGAAAGGTTCCCATCCAACCATTTTCGCTGGAGACCGTCCTTCGGCAAACGGGACATCAGGTCACTGGCTGTCCGGATTTTGGACATGTACAGACGATCGGTATCGCGTTGATCATCGAGTCCAAGCCACAACTCGAGCGCGATCTGGGTTATAATTCACCACCGAATAGTCCGTTTGGCGGACCGTCTTCCCGCCCACTTTTAACGGCGACATTTTGGGAACAGAGTCCCTCAAGCCGACACGGCTTAATGGTGTTCGGAACTATTTTCCCCCAACGGCTGCGGCGCCGTGGGGAGAAGAGCACAACCGGCGCGGCGAGCGAGTCTAAAACCGGTGCGAGCCGAGCTCATGTACGGAAATGATGGAGATGTCTTCAGATCGTCAACCAGATCGTCAACCAGAACGCCATTCTCCAGATCGTGAACTGGTTACGCGGCTTCTGCAGGAATGGGGCGGCGGGAACAAGGCGGCTCTTGACGATCTGATGCCGGTTGTCTACGAGCAACTTCGCAAGCTGGCAGCCCGCTGCTTGCGCGCCGAGCGTCCCGATCACACCTTGCGGGCCACCGCGTTGGTCCACGAGGCTTACTTGCGACTGGTCGATGCCGACGTGGCGTGGCAAGACAGGGTACATTTTTTTGCGGTTTCTGCCCGTCTGTTGCGCCGCATCCTGGTGGATCACGCCAAGGCAAATCACCGTCAGAAACGCGGGGGCGGCGCCGAGAAGGTTACACTCGATGAAGCCTTGCTGGTGGGGCCGCAGTCGACCGGGGGAATCGTGGAATTGGACGAGGCGCTGCAACGCCTGGCGGCGCACGACCAACGCAAGAGCGAACTTATCGAACTGCTCTGCTTTGGCGGCCTCACGTATGATGAAGCTGCGACGGCTTTGAAGATTTCGCCCGCCACGGTGCATCGCGAGTTGAAGTTGGCGAAGGCGTGGCTGCACCGCGAACTAACGCAAAGCCCTTCCTAGGAACGAGTAGTGATGGCTGCCTCTTCCGGCTCTGACCGCTGGCGACAACTCGAAGCTTTGTTTTATGAGGCTCTCGAACTTAAGCCTGAAGCGCGCCCGGGGTTTCTCGATCAGCGCTGCGGCGGCGACAGGGAGCTGCGAAAAGAAGTGGAAACCCTGCTCGACTCGGCCGAGAAGCCCATGGATTTCCTGGAAAAGCCAGTGCTCGAGGCGGCGCACGAGATGATGAACGACGACCGCCGGGGGAACATTGCTCCCGGCGCTCTGTTGACACATTACAAAATCATTTCAATGCTCGGGGCTGGGGGCATGGGTGAGGTTTATCTTGCCGAGGACTTGCATCTCCGGCGCAAGGTCGCCTTGAAGTTGCTTGCGCCCGCACTCACACGCGATGAGCGAGGGCTGCGCCGTTTCGAGCACGAAGCCCGCGCGGTTTCGGCGCTCAATCATCCCAATATTCTTACCATTTATGAATTCGGGCAGGCGGATGGAATGCATTTTATTGCGTCCGAGTTCATCGAGGGCGTGACGCTCGGGGAGATTTTGGTGAAAGGCAGACCTGAGCTGAGTACCGCGATTGACGTTTCCATCCAGATCGCCAGCGCTCTGGCGGCAGCGCATGCCTGCGGAATCGTTCATCGCGATATCAAGCCGGACAATGTGATTGTGCGAACCGACGGGATCGTCAAGGTTCTCGATTTCGGAATCGCCAAGCTCACCGAGAGGCGAGTCGGAGAAACCATCCGTCGTCGGGCCACGACTGTGGCAGCCTCGACCAGCGAACCCGGCATGGTCTTGGGCACGGCGAAATATATGTCGCCAGAGCAGGCGCGAGGAATTGAAGTCGACCCACGCAGCGATATTTTCAGTCTGGGAGCGGTGATTTATGAACTGGTCACGGGGAGATCTGCGTTCGACGGAGAGACGGCCAGCGATATCATCGCGGAAATCCTTAAGGTCGAGCCTCCGCCGCTGGTCGAGTTTGCTCCAGAGGTGCCACATGAACTCGAGCGCATGATCGGCAAAACGATGCGCAAAGACCGCGACAGCCGTTATCAATCAGTAAGAGACTTACTCATCGACCTCCAGGATTTCAAGAAGGAGGCAGAGTTTCAGGCGAAGCTGCAGCAGACTGTGCGTCCCGGCAAGCGCTCGAGCGGCGCCCGGAGGAGCGTGCCGGAAGTTGAAGCACCCAAAAGAGGGTCGGGCAGTCGAAGGGCAGTCGGTATGGATCAGCCGCTCGACGAGGATCTGACTCCTTCGCGTTGGAAGTTGCTGGTGCCACTCGCGGTGATTTTGTTGGGCGCGTTAATCATCAGTTACCTTGCTGTACGGAAATCGCATACTACCCCCACGGCCGCCCGGCCCCGCAGCCTGGCAATTCTTCCCTTTCGAAATCTCAAGCAGGATCCCGCAACCGATTTCCTGGGATTCTCGCTGGCGGACGCGGTCATCACCAAGCTCAGCTACGTCAGCGCGCTGACTCTCCGCCCATCGTCTTCGATCGACAAATATCGCAATCAAATCATCGATCCTAAAAAGGTCGCAGCCGATTTGAATGTCGACACGCTGCTTACGGGCAGCTTCATCAAAGATGGCGATGACCTGAGGATCACCACCCAACTGATCGATGTGAAGCCGGACAAGATTCTCTGGCAGGACACCATCGATCTGAAATACGACAAGCTGCTAACCGTGCAGGACCGGGTTTCGCAACAGATTATCAAGGGATTGGAGTTGCACCTTTCGCCGGCGGAAGCGGCCAACCTCAAACCTGACAATCCCATTAATTCGCAGGCTTACGAACTCTACTTGCGCGGAGTGGACTTCTACTCGCTCAATCAATTTGGCGAGGCCATCAAGATGTTGGAGAAATCCACGACGCTGGAACCGAACTATGCGCTTACCTGGGCATATCTGGGCCGGGCCTACACCACGAATGCGTCGCTCCAGTTTGGCGGGCGGGAAGACTACGGAAAGGCGCAGGCGGCTTACGAAAAGGCCATCGCGCTGAATCCTTCGCTGGTCGAGGCGCGAATCTATATGGCCAACCTGTTCACCGACACTGGCAAGGTGGAACAGGCCGTGCCTTTATTGCGAGCGGTGCTGCAAACCAGTCCCAATAACGCCGAAGCCCACTGGGAACTTGGCTATGCTTACCGCTTTGGTGGAATGCTGAAGGAATCCGTGGACGAGTGCGAAGCGGCGCGGCAGTACAATCCCCAGGTCAAAATCAACAGCGCCGCGCTCAACAGCTATCTGTACCTGGGCGAATATGCCAAGTTTATGCAGAGCCTTCCCGCGAACGATTCGGTGTACATCCTCTTCTACCACGGCTTTGTGCAGTACTATCTGAACAACTACGATCAGGCGGTAAAGGATTTCGATCGTGCTTTCGAACGAGACCCATCGTTGCTTCCGGCGGATGTAGGCAAGGCTCTCAGCTATTCGATCAAGCACGACAACGCGGGGGGCTTGGAACTCCTGCGGCAAACCGAAGCCAGGATTGAAGAGCGTGGAGTGACGGATCCAGAGGGTATCTACAAGGTCGCTCAAGCCTACGCCGTGCTGGGCGACAAGGCGTCAGCCTTGCACATGCTCCGCCATAGCATCGGAGGGGGATTCTTTTCTTATCCCTACTTCGTGCGCGACCCTCTACTGCAAAACCTTCGCAACGAGCCAGAGTTCCAAAGCCTCATGAACCAGGCTCTCCGTCGCCACGAGCAATTCAAGGCGACGTTCTTTTAACTGAGAACCTTTGTGTACCTTTGTGTCCTTTGTGGTTCTAGCCTTTGAACTTCGTCAACCACAAAGGATGTCATCTAGGGATCCGCCTACGCCAACTCCAAATCGATCTTCTTCGTTGCCGCATCCAGCTTCGAAACTCGAAAACTGCGAATCTGTCCTGCGCGAACTGCTTCTGGCTTGGATGTGCCTCCGGCCGCCCCGCCCTTCCAGCGCGCCTGTAGCAGAGATGTCAGCGATGACAAATCGGCCTTCGATCCAGTTTGCGTCTCTTTTTCGACGGTGGCTTCCGCCGGGATTCGGCATCTTCCCTGAATGCCCTCGCCCAGTTCCACCCGCGCCTGTCCACCCGAAATCTCCATCACCCGGCCTGAGACCACGTCGCCTTCGCGGCGTTCGGCGATATATTCCTCGATGCTGGTTGGAACCAGTTGCTTCATCCCCAGCTTCACTCGTCGCTTTTCGCTATCGAATTCGATCACCTGCGCCTTCACCACCTGCCCGACTTTCAACATGTCCTGCGGGTGATTGATGCGCTTCTCGGCGCTCATGTCGCTGATGTGAATCATGCCTTCGATGCCTTCGGAAAGCTGCACGAAGGCGCCGAACTTGGTGAGGCTGGTGACCGGGCCTTCGATCACCGATCCCACCGCAAACTTCTGAGCCGCGTCCGCCCACGGATCGCCCAGCGCCTGCTTCAGGCCCAGGGAAATCCGGCGCTCCCCCGGGCTCACGCCCAGAATCACGGCTTCCACGGTCTCGCCCGGCTTCACCACATCGCTGGGCGTCCGCACCTTCTTTGCCCATGACATTTCCGAGATGTGGATCAAGCCTTCAATCCCGGGCTCGATTTCTACAAACGCACCAAAATCCATCAAGCGCGTGACCGTGCCGCGAGCCCGCTCACCCGGCTTATATTTCGCCGCCACCGAATCCCAAGGGTCCGGCTCTAGTTGTTTCAGACCAACGGAAATCCGCCGCTTCTCAGGATCAATCTTCAGAACTTTGACGTCGACCTCTTGCCCCACCGAGAGCACATCGGCCGGCTTGCTGACTCGGCTTCGGGAGATGTCGCTGATGTGCAGCAGTGCGTCCACGCCGCCCACATCGACGAACGCGCCGTAGTCGGTCAGGCTGCGAATCGTGCCATGAACGGTTTCGCCTTCCTTGACCTCCGAGTAGCGGCGGTCTTTAACTGCGCGTTCTTCTTCTTCGGAAACGATGCGGCGGTCGACGACCACGTCTTCTTCGGTCTCATCGAGCTTGGTAATCCGGCATCGGATCTCCTGCTCTACCAACTTCGCCATTTCGGCTGCGTCGCGCACTCCGCTGCGCGAAGCTGGCATGAACGCTCGCACGCCTACGTCTACGGTCAATCCACCTTTGACTATGCCCGTCACCGTTCCCACGATCGTTGTTTTTTCGGCAAACGCCTTTTGCAGGGACGCCCAATCTTTGGGCCGCTCGATCTTGCCGAGGGAGAGTTCGTAATAGCCTTCCGGATCACGACCCTTAATCGAGACCGTGAGCTTGTCGCCGGCCTTGACGGCTTCGCCCGCACCTTGGAACGCTGTGAGCGGCAAAATCCCTTCGGTTTTGAAACCGATGTCGACCATAACCGAATCCGCGGTGACGGCAATCACCGTGCCTTCGCGCCCTTTCCCGGCTTCCGCCGGCTTGCGCGATTTGCTCTGCTCGAACTCGGAGAGAGCATCGCGAAACGACTGGTCAGTTTCGTTGATAGCGGGGGATTCCGGACTGCCTGAATTGGATACGATTGGATTGGACATGGAAGGTAACAGCCTCGCTCTGCATCAATCCAATTAGCATAACACTGCCTCTGCGGCGAGTTCGAATGCAGGGATCGAAAGCGTTGGGAACTCGCTGAACTACCGGGCGGGATTGGCGATCACTAAAATCATGCCGGGCCTGAGCGTGGCAAGATTTCCGTTGCCTTGTTTTAAGGCGTCTACCGTGGTGTTGTGGGATTTAGCGATCGAATAGAGGGTCTCGCCAGGCTGCACCTTATGACGAACCACGCTCTTGGAGGATGTCGACTGTAGTTTCTTCTTGGATTTCGACTTCGATGCAACTGCTTCATGGTTCCCGCCGGCGTCAGGCGCTATCGGCAAGTGGACATACAGGATGCGCCGTCCATGTAAGCTGTCGCCCTTCAAATGATTCCAGCGACGAACCATGGCGGGAGGCACTCCGAAGTTGTCAGCCACGGTTTCGACCGTATCGCCCTTGCGAACCTTGTAACTGGTCGCCCGGCGCGAATAGCTCGCCACCTCGTCCGTTGGGTGCTTGCCGGGAGCAACCGGGATGATGAGTTCGCTTTCGGCCTTGAGGTTCTGATCCCCGTCCAAACTATTCGCCTGAACGATGGCCTGAGGCGTGGTGCGAAAAGAGTGGGCAACCGAGGACAAGGTGTCGCCCGGAGCGACTTTATGGTAGCGCCACCACACCCGCATGTCAGGCGGAATAGCGGCAATCGCGGTGAGGTAGCGATCCTTCGTGCCAGCGGGCAGATGCAACTCGAACTCGCGATCCTTGGGAGTGGTCAGGCGTAATAAGCTTGGGTTCAGATCCTGCAAGGTGCTCGCGGAAGCATCGACACATTCCGCCGCGAGGCGGAGGTCCACGGGGTAATCGATCTTCAGCGAGTCATAAGGTACGGGCTTCTCCGTAATCACTTTGTCCAGCCCGTACTGTTCCGGGTTCTTGGCCATAATGGTCACCGCGAGGATGATGGGCACGTAGTTCCGGGTTTCCTTCGGTAATACGTTGCGCTTGTAGAGCTGCCAGTAGTCCGCGTAGCCGGTGCGCTTCACTGCGTTCTGAACTGTGCCAGGACCGGAGTTGTACGCGGCCATGGCTAAATACCAGTCGCCGAACTCGCTGTAGAGATCTTTCAGATGATGCGCCGCGGCGCGCGTGGATTTCTCGGGATCCTGGCGTTCATCTACCCACCAGTCCCGCTCCAATCCGTAACCTGAGGCGCGGCTGGCCATAAATTGCCACATCCCACGGGCTCCGGCTCGGGAAAGGGCCAGCGGATGGAATCCAGATTCGGCCTGGGCCAGATAGATGAGGTCTTGGGGAACACCTTCTTCCTTCAAAACCCTCTGAATCATTTCCTGATAACGCCCACTTCGGGCAAGGGCGCGCTCCAGAGTTCCGCGACCGCGAGTAGAGAAGTAATTGATGTAGCCGGCTACGGGGTCGGTCATCATCAACGGCAGATCGGAATGCGTCGCTTTGACTTCAGCCTCGGCTTTCGCCTTGACGTTGGCATCGACTGGGGCTGTGGCCTCATTGGCTTCGTCGATCGGGGCCGGCTCCGACTGCTGCTCGGTAAAACCATCGCCTTGCTGCAGCGCCTGCAACTCCAGGCCGTTTACCCCGTCGAGGACGCGGTCAAACTCTTGCTGTAGCCGCTCGTCGGAGCGTATATCCAACGAGCTTCCCAGCAACAAGTTGAAAGCCCGATCAAAATTTTCTTTGGCGGCCTCGAGATGCCCGGCCTTGTAGTTATCCTGCCCGGCCTGGTATTCCTTTTCGACCTGCGCAATCAACTCGGCTGCGGGATCCGTCGTAGACTCAGGCTGGGGTTGGGCGACAATGACAGGCTTGGCGTTGGTGTCGGGCTGGTGTGCGGGTGACGAAGTCGCGCTCAAAATTGGCGCTGTGGCGGTACCGGGGGGCAAGAGCGTCGCAGGCCGCTGGGCCGTCTGACAGGCAGTGCTACCCAATACCAGGGCAACCACTGCCGCGATCAGAAGATAGAGTTTCCGAATCCTCATGTTTCTCTATAACTTACCGCCCCCCAACCCCATGGCTTCACCGAAGCCCAATCAATGCTACTACCCCATTTTATGATGGGTCAATCCGCAATTGGGTTGGACTCGGTTACTTTAGAGACCGGGCCGAATATTACTTCAGCGACCGCAGCCGCTGCAACCATTGAAACCCAGTCTTTTATGGAGATCTGGAGACGGGTTCCCTGTGTGGGGGTACTGGTCTGACCTTTTGGCAGTTGTCATCACGAACGAAGTGAGGGATCTGGGTTCTCTCCGCCCTCGGCGAAAACTCAAATTCCTCGTCACCTCGCTTCTCGACGCAGGAATGTCGGCTCTTCTGAATCTCCCGCTGCGCTCCAGGAATCGAACCCAAACATGAAAGCCATCCAAGTCAAGCAACCCGGTGGACCCGAAGTTCTGCAACTCGTGGACCTCCCCGTCCCGCAACCCAAGGCGAACGAAGCTGTAGTGAAGATCGCGGCTTCAGGGGTGAACTTCATTGATGTTTACCAGCGCGAGGGCAGATATAAAGTCGCGCTGCCATTCGTGCTCGGGCAGGAGGCTGCGGGCATAGTCGCCTCGGTCGGCTCAGACGTGAAATCTCTGAAAGCGGGGGATCGCGTGGCCTGGAGCAGCATCCTGGGCGCCTACGCCGAGTACGCCGCCGTGACCGCCGAACGACTGGTCGTAGTCCCACAAGGCGTGAGCGAACAACAGGCGGCCTCGGCCATGCTGCAAGGCATGACCGCGCACTACCTCATTTTCGATACGTTCCCTCTGAAGCGCGGCCAAACCGCGCTGGTGCACGCGGCGGCCGGCGGCGTCGGACTGCTGCTGGTGCAGATGGCACACAACCTCGGAGCCCGCGTAATCGCCACGGTTTCAACCGAGGAAAAAGCCAAGCTCGCGCGAGAAGCCGGCGCCGACGAGGTCATCCTGTACACGCAGGCAGATTTCGAAGCTGAGACCAAGCGCATGACTGGCGGCCACGGCGTCGACGTGGTCTACGACAGCGTGGGCAAGACAACATTCGAGAAAAGTTTAAGCGTGCTGCGACCGAGGGGAATGATGGTATTGTTCGGCGGATCGAGCGGAGCCGTCCCGCCGTTCGATCTGGTTCAACTGTCGCAAAAGGGTTCGCTCTATGTCACCCGTCCAACCTTATTAAATTACACCGCCACGACTGAGGAGCTGCGCTCCCGATCATCCGCGGTATTCACAATGATCGCCGAAGGGAAGCTCAAACTCCGGATCGAACACAAGTACCCCTTGGCCGATGCCGCCACGGCACACCAGGATCTCGAAGGACGCAAGACGACGGGAAAGTTATTGTTGATACCTTGACCAAGCGAGAACCAGGCTCGACCGAGCCTAAGCGAATTTGACGGCGGTATCGTTCTGCGTCGCGGACCTCGGGTCGGCGCAATTCACCTGCCATATTCCATCGAACTTCACGAAGTAGGGCTCGACCGAGATGTTGGCGAAACTTGCAGTCAGAAGGTCTCGGGCCCGAAGGAGTTCGGCGCGGTGATGCTCGGCTTCGGCGTCGCGGTCTCCTTTGAAATGGGCCAAGCCGCCATAGGTGGCGCAGTCGGAGTGGCTCATCACCAGAAGCCGTTTGGTCTGGTGCAGGCGGATGGACATGCGGACCTGTTCGAGGATGAAGTCCTGCTCGAAATCGTTGCGCGGGGAGGCCAATGTCTTGGCTCCCCCGGCGACGATGATCATGTCCGCCCGCTCGATGCCCTGCTTCCTAAGAAACTTTCGCACCGCCGTGCTGATGCGGTGATCGAAGCAGCAAAGGACAGCGGCGTCGGCCACATATGGGCCGGGCGGAGAGTCGAAATGGAAAACCTTGCGCATCTTGGTTGATTGTAGCCTCTCGCCAGCGCGAGGGCATCTTGATTAAGCAGTCGCAGTTTAGCCGCCCGTTCATTGCGGCGGCCAAACTTAGATGATTTGCAGCTTGGGAAAGTCCCGACGGTAGCGGGAAGCATCCAGCGTCATCAACCGATCGGCACGAAGCAGTGCATGGGCTGCGATCACGAAATCAACCAACATCCGCTTGGCCGACCCGCCTCGCGAGCGGCGACGGCGTTCGGCATAGCCAACAAAAGCATTTGCCGCCCTTTGCCATACCTGCTCATCGAGAAGGAAGTCGACGAAGATGCCAGTCTCGCCTAGAAATTCCTGAACAAAGCGCTGAGTCGCCGACGGATACGCGAGCAGTTCGCAGTAAACCGGTGCGCAGATGACCAGTCCACCCTCGCTTCGAGCTTCAAACAGCGCCGAATCGATGCCTCGCGCGGAGGGCTCGCCAGACCACAGCGCGGACAGAACATTGGTGTCGAGTGCGGTTCTCAACCGTGATGCTTATCCTCGTCATGCATCTCATTGTCCCTCATTTCGCCAATCCAGGCTTTGATCTCTTTTCGGCTGCGAAAAGACTTCAACACTCCTTTGTATTTTGCAAACGGATTGGTCTCACTCCGGAGTGGGCGGATCAGGATGTTGCCGTTTTCCGGCACGAACTCGATGCGGTCGCCGGCGGAAAGGCCAATGCGATTACGAATTTCCTGAGGGACGGTAACTTGGCCCTTGCTGCTAATGGTGCTGGAATTTCTCATCTTTACCTGCGATCCTTATAGTAAAGAATACCAGACTTACCGAGATGGTCAAGTTACCCAACACGACTGACAAAAGTCAGTTCACTCCAGCGTCACCGACTTCACCAGATTGCGCGGGCGATCCACATCCAAGCCTTTTCGGACGGCCATGTAGTAAGCAAACAGTTGCAAAGGCACAATTTCCAGGATGGGTGACAGCAACTCCGGCGCTCGGGGAACAAAAATGGCGTGATCGGCAAGCCCACCCATCTCTTCGTCACCCTGCGAAGCAATTGCAATCACCGGGGCTGACTGCCGCTTGAATCCCTTGATGTTGGCCACGTTCTTCTCATAACGCAGCACGGATCCCTCATCGTTGCGGTCGCAGGTGGCAATAATGACTACGGGCAGGTGCTCGTCGATCAACGCGTTGGGGCCGTGCTTGGTTTCTCCGGTGGGATAACCCTCGGCGTGGACGTAGGAAACTTCTTTCAATTTGAGAGCGCCGTCCATGGCCACGGGATAATGAATCGCGCGGCCGAGAAACAGAAAATCCTGTACGGAATGGTACTCGTCGGCAAGTGCTTTACAGTTGGCCGCCGACTCAAGCACAGTTTCAGTCTTGGCGGGAAGCTCCAGCAGTTCGCCGATATAGTGCCGCACCTGCTGCTTGGTTAGCTTGTTCCGCACCTGACTGAGATAAACAGCGAACAGAAACAACACCGCCATCTGCGCCGTGAAGGCCTTGGTGGACGCTATGCTGATCTCGGGACCGGCGTGAGTGTAAAGCACTCCATCCGCTTCGCGAGCGATTGTGGAATCCATCACATTGGAAATCGCAATGGTGCGGGAACCTTTGGCCTTGGCTTCACGCTGGGACGCGGTGGTATCGGCAGTTTCCCCGGATTGCGTGATCACAATAGTGAGTTCGTCGCGACAGATCAGGGGGTTTCGGTATTCAAACTCGCTGGCGTAGTCGACGTCCACGGGAACGTTCGCCAGATCCTGAATCATGTGCTGCCCGACCATGCCAGCATGGCGGCTGGTTCCCGAGGCTACAATATTGATCCGCTGCAAGGAACAAAGTTCGTCCACAGTGATGCGCACGTCATCCAGCCGCACTAGACCTTCTTCGAACGAAACCCGGGGCGCGATAGTGTCCCGCAAGCCCTGCGGCTGTTCGAAAATCTCCTTCAGCATGTGATGGGGGAATCCGCCCTTGTCTGCCATCCTCTACTCCCGCTTACGCTTCAGATACTCTGCCGCGAATGATGGTGCTTCTCACTTCGCCGCTGGAACTCAACACAACGAAATCAGCTTCGGCCCCAGCTGTAAGCTTGCCTCGATTCGCCAATCCCGCCACCCGCGCCGGATTGAGCGTGGCCAGACGGAGCGCCTGTTGCAGATCCCAGTGAGCAAACTGCATCACGTTGCGGACTGCGCGATCCATAGTTAATACGCTCCCAGCCAATTTTCCGTCCACGAGGCAGCGGCCATTTTTCACTTCGACCTCGAACGTCCCCAGGCGATAACGCCCATCAGGCATACCGGTGGCCGAGATCGCATCCGTGATCAGCACTGCACCCTCCGGCCCCTTCGCTTTGAGAAAGAGTTCGACGATAGCTGGATCGAGATGAATTCCGTCGGCGATAATGTCCGCCGAAAGCCGTGGATCAGTTAGCACATCGCCGATGATCCCCGGATCGCGGTGTCCCAGTGGCCGCATTGCGTTAAACGTATGGGTGGCGTGCCGCGCTCCTGCAGCTACAGCGGCACGCGTCGCGTTCAAATCGGCATCGGAATGTCCCAGGCTGACGCAGACGCCCCGCTGCGCCGCCTCCGCAATCACGTCCCGCGCGCCTTCGAGTTCAGGCGCAATGGTCAGTACACGAATGTGACCACGCGCCGCCTGCCAAAAGCGATCAAACGTCGGAAGGGTGGGCAACAGGAGATTTTCCGGTGGATGCACCCCGCGTCGCGCGTGACTGAGAAAAGGGCCTTCCAGATGGATGCCGAGCGGTTGGGCTCGTTCTTTCCGCGAGCCCTCGTCCTGCGCCGCGCTCTCAATCGCATCCGCCAGCCGGTCAAGAGCGGACCAAGTTTGGTCGACGGGGGCCGTCACTGTGGTCGGGAAATAACTGGTCACTCCATGTTTGAAAAGAAGTTGCTCGACTGCGGCCAGACCAGACACATCCGTCTGCATCACGTCGTGACCCGCGCCTCCGTGAATGTGAATATCCACGAAACCCGGAGCCAGGATGGCATCGCCAAAATCCACTAAGCAAATTCCCTCCGGAACCTGACGCGTGGCTCGCGAGCAGACCTCGATCAGCGCATGATCTTCCACCAGAAGCAGTGGCTGCTCCACGCGCTCAAGCGGCGTATACAAACAGTTTGCGGTAAAAGCAATCATCCTAATCAATGAGTATTAAAACGTTACTTTTAAGGGAAATTGTCGAGTTGCCCGAGAATCTTCAGGCCCGGCAATCCTCGAAAACCATCTCCAGTTATACGATATTTTCACCGGCTGCGGTGGTTTTTCATGGGCGAACGATTGGCAACGGGAATGGCTGGATTGCGATGAGTTGGGACCGGGTTAACTCGAACTTCGATTAATCCAATTCCAGGAAAGGGATCAAAGACCTTGGCGGCGGGTGCGCATAAGCATTCGGCCTCGGGATTGAGATTCTGGATCCCGCGATCGCACTCATCCGCCTGCGCAGTTTCATCGGAAAAAGCAAGGAGTCGTGGCGGGTCACAACCAGACCGCAAGCGTCCCAATCAAGGTCAAGCCTCGATGATCGCGATGTTGCCTGCTCAGGGGGGACGTGTCCAGCGGCGTGTAGTAGAATGATTGCACTCACCTCAGTCGGGGAGTGGCTCAGCCTGGTAGAGCACCTGGTTCGGGACCAGGGGGTCGGAGGTTCAAATCCTCTCTCCCCGACCATATCTAGTTGATTCGGTTGACTCAATTCTCGCGGTTTCTGCAAGTTTCTGATTCCAAACATTGAGTTTTGTGTCCTAGTTGTGTCCTGGTGTGCAGGGCGCATGGACCAACTGCCCGGGGCAGCAGGGAATGCCGGAGGTTTGTCCGGGTGCTGCTCGCGGCCAGTTGAGAAGAAAGGGAGGACCGACCGCAGAGAACCTGCACCGGCGAACCCGCGCATGTGTTCAGCGATGTTTGTTTGGAGGTGCACATGTCGAAAAGAAAGACGAAACGCAAGCGCTCCGGTTCGGCAACAACGTCGAAGCATCCGCGTGATATTGCAGATTTGGCTGCTCTTGTCTTGAGCAATGTGACGACTGACGATCCCGAAGACGCAAACGGGACATTGATGATCTTTGTATGGCGAGATTGCGCCATGACGATCAAGTTCCCCAGCGGTCGCAGGATGTATGCCTCCCCAAGGCATGGACAGAATCTCGATTCGACTCACAAGTTCGCCGTAGAAGCAATCGGTACGTATTGCCAAAGCGCTGGCATTGCTGTAGCCGAAATTCGAGTTCACATGGTTCCCCCAGAGGCGAGAACTCAACGTGTTCTTCGGTGTACGGCAAACCAGATTTGGCGTGAAGACACTCACACCCACGGCTCTCGGGGACCTCAAGACCATCTTTGAATTCGAATTGTTTGGCACTGGCGTCGACGCCGGGCAAACGACCTTTCGCTTGCGTCATGCCTACGGCGAATTGGGTCATTTCGGCGCGGGACAGACGTGGAGCGCGTTTATGGACATCGACGTGTTCCCCAACTCTCTCGAGTATTGGGGGCCAAACGGGATGGTCTTTTTCCGGAACGTGCAGCTTCGCTGGATCCCCATAAAGGGCAACAACAACATCGTAGTCGCACTGGAACGGCCAGGAGCCAGTGCTGACGGAGGAATTTATGCCGGCCGTGTCGAACTACAGGGCGTCAGCACGCAGTTCAAATGGCCTGATCTGACGGGTCACGCCCGTCTTGCGAGAAGCTGGGGTTATGTCCAGGTGGGAGGCATCGTCAGAAAGATTGCCTGGGTTGACAACGCCGGAAGTACCTCTCCTTACAACTTCAGCGGCGGGGCGGTGGGTTGGGGTGTGAATGTCAGTTCAAATCTTAAGGTCACGAAGAAAGACGTCGCTAAATTGTCGGTGGTGTATGGCGAAGCTATCCAGAATTACATGAACGACGCGCCCATCGACATAGGCACAAAAAATAACTTTTCGAATCCCATCAGCCCGGTCAAAGGCGTGGCGTTGCCCGTGCTGGGAGTGGTTGCCTTCCTGGATCACAACTGGAGTGACAAGTTCAGTACTTCGACCGGCTATTCGCTAGTAAGCATCGACAATTCGAACGCCGAGTTGAGAAGCGATTACCACCAGGGTGATTACGCCTTGACTAATCTGCTCTACCACCCTGTAAAGCAAGTCACCATGGGCGGAGAATTCCAGTTCGGGAGACGGGTTAATTACAGGGACGGCTTCAATGTGAACGACTACAAAATGCAGTTTTCGTTCCGCTATGACTGGTCGAAAGGATTTGCGGTTGGGTTTTGAGCATGGCCCACGGTCCTATGCACGGACTTAGAGCCAAGAAGAATTCTGTGACGGTTATTCAAGACATACAAAAATTCAGGAGGCATTCATGTTGAACACACGCAATCGGTTCCGAATACTGCTGGTCGCGGTCTGCCTGTTTGCAACCAGCATAGGCACACTGTCTTCAGTCGCCCAAACCACCAAAGTAAGCCCTGTATCTCCAACCCGCGAGCGTGCCCAGGCCGCGGTACGGGAGGCCTATGAAAAATTCAAGAACGACAGCAACGGAAAGAATGCTGACTACATTCCTTACCTCGCTCACGTTGATTCAAAACTCTTCGGCATCGCCTTTGTGACCACGGACGGCTACGTGTTTGAACTGGGCGACGTCAAATATTCCTTCTCCATTCAGTCCATCTCCAAGGTCTATTCGCTTGCCCTCGCGATGGAGGAATTGGGGCCGGAACAAGTCTTTCAAAAAGTGGGGTCCGAACCGACTGGAAGACCGTTCAACTCCCCAAGCGCAGTTGTGGACATGCCCACACACACCGGTAATCCTCTGGTGAATGCCGGCGCCATTGCGACGGTAAGCCTCATTTCCGCGAAGAACGCGGATGAGAAGTGGAACAAGATCCTCGACTTTTACAGCAAAGCCGCAGGAGAAAAACTTTCCCTCATCGATGAGGTCTACAAATCGGAAGCAGCGACGAATACGGGAAACAAGGCGCTGTCCTACCTTTTGGCCAAGTACGAGCGCATTTACGCTGATCCCTTTGAGTCGGTCGATGTCTACACGAAGCAATGTTCCGTCGGCATTAATGCGACCCAACTCGCTCGCATGGGAGCCACCCTCGCCAACAACGGGATTAATCCCACGACTGGGCAACAGGTGATTAAGAAGGAAGACATTCCGTACATTCTGGCGACGATGACCATGGCTGGACTCTACGATTCATCCGGGTTTTGGGCATGGCATGTTGGTCTTCCTGCAAAGAGCGGCGTTGGTGGAGGAATCGTGGCTATCGTCCCAGGCAAGGGAGCGATTGCCGTTTTTGCGCCTCCGCTTGATGAAGCGGGAAACAGTGTCAAAGCGCAGCGAGTGATCGAGTACGTTGCCAATAAACTCGATTTCAACCTTTATTCGCCTGCATCTGTTGGCCTCAAGTAAAGGAGGCCATATCTGGGCCGGAGCTGCGAATTCGTAGTCCTTACGCGTCCGGCCTAGCCAGTTAACTGGAGGCCAACTCAGGGTGAAATAGGCCAACTCCGAAAGGTGAGCTATGTGGCAAGTAATTCTTGGAAAATTCTGGCCCAGAGTTCTCGATCAGATGAAAACTTTCTTGAGGCGTCATCCCGATGCTCCGATCATTTGGGCACACTGCGGCGTTGGCCGGGTGGTTCGTCCGGTGAAAAGCCATGTGGCTATGCTGGAATCGATTCTTAGCGACCCCGCGATGAAGCACGTGTATTTTGATATTTCCTGGGATGAAGTTGCCAAATACATTGTCTCTAGTCCGGAGACCGTTCGAATTACAGCCGACCTGATCAATCGATATCCGGACCGTTTTCTGTTCGGGACCGATGAAGTTGCGCCTGCAACACAAGAAAAGTATCTAAAGATCTACTACATGTATGACCCTTTGTGGAAGGCGCTGACTCCGCAAGCGAGTTCCATGGTCCGGAAGGGCAATTATCAGCGAATTTTTGATAATGCCAGGCGAAAAGTTCGCTCCTGGGAAGCGACTCACCCAAAATAGCTTCTCATGCCGCCTTGGGCCGCAGATTCGCAAGGAGGACAAACACGCTGATCACGAGCGTCCACAGCGGAAAGACCAGCGGAGCCCAGTAGAAACGTCCGGGGCTCAGTAGCAGGAAAAGCGCCAGCGCGTACCCAAGGAATGCCATCCAGCGCGGGAATATTCGGATGCGAATCGCGAGTGTGCAGGTCGAAATCATGAAAACGCCCGCCATCCTTATCGCGTAGACGTTGACGATCTGGTAGGCCAGGGTGCGGGCGAAGGTGTAGATGCCAGAGCCCATCAGTTGGGTCGGAATCGCTCCGTAGGCCATCATGAGACCACCCGTAACCGCCGAAGAGACAAAGATCATGGCGAGAAACAGGAGCCCGCTGCCGAGGAACACGGTGGCGAAGAATTGGTCTTCCGCTGCCCCCATCCGGTCGCGCAGCACGCCCATGAACCACAGGAAGGCAATCCCTGCGAACGGTAGCAGGTCCAGGGCGAGACGGACGGACTTCGCGCTATCGGAAAGCCACGTCCCGGAATCCCCAGGAGTGGCGGGGACGGAAACCCGCATGAGCACCAGACTGGTGATGAGCAGGATCGAGAACACAATACCGGCGATCCCGCCGGCACGCGGGGCCTTCAATTCGCGGATCACAGTTCCGCTCTTCTCTTCCATCGTTTGGTTCATGCTCGAGCGACTCACTTCGCTCTTTCGACTACGGCCTTGACCTTTCCGTCGCGGATCGCACGTTTGAGCGCGGCGTGGTCCTTTTCGTTCTGGTCGGCATACGCGATCGAGAAAGCGGCGAGAGCTTTATCGAAAGCGTCGCTCTTGCCCAGGTAGCCACTGATCATCGCGGCGTCCCCAGAGCGCGCGTGGGAGAGCGCCAGCGAGTAGCCGCAACACTCGGCGAAGACGATCATTCTGGCTGTTTCGAAGGTCTCAACGGCAAACTTGATCTTGACGTCGCGGAGCTGGCGGACATAAAAATGACGCCCTCCCCGACCCTCGGTCCAGCCGAGAAAGATGTCGCTGGCCGGCTGCATGAGTCGGATGCCGTTCACGACACGTTGTCCGTGGTTGGGGTAGACGCTCTTTCCTGCAAAGCCCTCCAGCACCGAGGCGCGCGCCTCCTTGACCTGCAAAATGAGAGGATCTCCTCCGCCCGCCACAAAGAGCATCATCCAGCAGGCGGTGCCGACGCTCCCGACGCCGACTACCTTGGCCGCAGCGTCCTTAAGCTCGTAGCGGTCGAGCAACATGCGATAGTTAGGCGGCAGAGTTTCGCGGTATCGGGTGTAGGCGTCTTTAACAATCGGATGGATCTCCCCGGCGGTGTGACCTTTCGCGTGGAAGATCGCCGGGAGCTGGTCTTTGATGACCGGCGACCCGCCCGAATCGCCCACGAGCTTCGGGAAGAGGCCTTCCGAGGTGCTGCTCTCACCCGCCTTTGCCAGGTTCTTGATCGCGCCGCGGCGGATCCCGCTATCCTTGACGCTCGCGATTAGCATCTCGGCCTCGACGGCGAAGTACCACAGGTCCAGCACCTTCATGTCGGCGAACTCGGCCATGTGCTCGCGGTAGGACCGGACACAGGTGAGAACCGCATCCTCGGCGACGGATTCGCTGAGGCCGTTGTCGCGACAAGCGATCACGAAACTCGCCGCGAGACGCTTGAGGTCCCACTCCCAGGGTGCCGGAAGGGTCTCATCGAGATCGTTGATGGCGAAGATGACTTGCCGCTCTGGGGTGGCGAGGCCTCGGAAGTTGACCAGGTGGGAGTCTCCGCCGCATTGCACGCGGATGCCGGTAGACGGAATGCCCGCCAGATCCACCGCCATTGCAAGCGCCGAGCCGCGGTAGAAAGTAAAGGGAGACGCCACCATGCGCCCGTGGCGAAGAGGAAGGAGCTCGGTAAGACGCCCCTCGTCGGCCTGCAGTACCAGGCGGACCGGGTCGGGCCGGTGGTGCGGTGGCTTCCACTCGGCGTGCGAGGTTCGCGGACACTTCTCCCGCAACGCTTTGCCCATCGCCTTGAGCTCGGCTCGCGAGCGGTGCGATATGAAGGCCGGGAGCTTGTCGTTGGTAGGTTGCTGGGACCTTGGCTTCTCAACCTTAAGTGGCTGATTCATCCTAACCGTACCTCCTGGAAGCGGCAGGGCCTTGGCCATTTTTTCGCTTTTTTCGACAGCTTTACATGATCTGGCGCGCTTTGCACCCCCTACTAGACTTCTAGCGAGGGGCGGCCACAACGACATACGTTGTACTTGTGCCCACAAACTGAGGCTGGTACCAGTTGCTACCGCAGTGCTGGTAGGTCAGTCCGTTCACGATCACAACAGAGCACGCGGGTGGAAGCGTGTTCACTCTCGCTCCAATCACCGCAGCCGTTACGATGGCGGTGGTAGCGACCACAGCTGCCGTGTTTGACTGATAGCAGCAGCTTCCGCCGTAGTAAGAGCTTCCGTGGACGTAGACATTCTTGTTCACGTTCACGTTGACATTCTGGTTCGTATTCACATTGACGTTCTTATTCACATTTGCGTTGTAGTTCTTGTTCACATTCGCGTTGTAATTTTGGTTCACGTTTGCGTTGACGTTCTTGTTCGCATTGACATTGGTGTTCCTGTTGACGCTGGTTCGAGCGCTGTTGTATTGGGCAAACATTGTCCCGCCCGAGAGCATCAATACGAGAGAAATTGAAATCGCACGCGTCGATCGGTTCACTTCACGCCTCCCTGTTGTGATTTCTTATCACTGCCAGGCGTCGCGGAGACTTCCGCGATCGCAATCCTTTGCGCACCTTCCGGAGGATCAAAGGTGAAGGCTCCCTCGTTGAATGACGGTGCGAGATTCCACGCCAAAACCTGGCTGAAACGCGGCCGGGCTTCGTCGTCCGTCGTAGTCAGGATCAGCTTTCGTGGCAAGGGAAAATCGCCCAGTTGGATCCAGATCTGCCAATCCAGCCCATCCTGCCGGAAGGCGTATTGCTCGCAGGTGGTGCCGTCGACTGAGCCGGGACCGATATCAATCGCGCCGGTGATTGCCTGGGGCAGCGGTGGATTGCGGTGAGCCCCACAGGAATAGGTCCACAAGCGGCATCTCGATGGCGTACCTCTCCTCCAGTTTATCGATCAGTTCAGCGATCGTGGGCGGCGCGGGTACAGTTGCGTAATAGTTAACGAAGGCGCCGTAAAGGGTGAAGTTCTTTCCGTCGTACAGAAAGAGCCTGTCCGTTTCATCGCTGATAATGTGGGCGCGCAAGCGATTTGGTCTCGCGGCAAGGAGATCGACGACCTGTGCAGACTGGATCGCTTGCCCGTTGGGCAGCACGTCGTCCTTCGTCTGCACGGATTTCACTTGAAACGTCGTAAGGGTGCGAAGGTAGATACCCATCTTGTCGAGCGCGGTCATCGCGCTGGGATCGATGTCAGCTTTCTTCTGAGCAGAATTAACCTGTCCCCAAAGGGACATCGAAAAGCTCAACAACGCTATTGCACAAAGCAATCGTTTACACATGTACTCTTACCTCCGGGAAGTGAGAAGCCCTCAGAAGAACCAGAGACTTCATTGACCAGTATCGGGTTCGCCTGGAGCGCAGACTACTGTTAGAACTAATAGGAAAGTCGCGAACGCTGGCCAGAAGCAGTGCCGCAGCTAACGTCCCATCCTCCAGTTGAAGAGTTGCCATGCCGACCTATTAGGGGTTGGCTTTATTCATGCAATCCTTGATAAAAGACCGACGATCCGCGCCTTTTACGCCTTTCTTATCCGCGAGGTTCTTGCATGTAGTTGCCTTGTCCTGCTCACTGACGTTGCCACCGGAGCCGGAGCTTGCGGCCTGATTGAGGCAGTTCTGCATGAATGTTTTGCGCTGCGGGTCTTTAAGGCCCTGCTTGTCGGCGGCGTCGTTGCAGGCTTTCGCTTTGTCCTGCGAAGATGCGGTTGATGACGGCGCCCGGTTGGACGGCGGAGTTTTAGCGGCGAGTACCGAGGTAAGGCTCGTCGCCAACAAGAGCGACATCATCGTCGCCGATACACAGTGCGAAATTCTTGACATGTAGATTCTCCTTGATTCGGAATTTGTTGCGACATCGCGCACCTGTCACTGCCCCAGCGGCTTGTAGTCGGAATTTGTGGTCGTCACCACCAGCTTCTTGGCGGTGGCATTCAGGACTGTCTGCTGTACATAGTTCGTGCCGTCCGGCAGGCTGGCAAACTGAACCGCCAATGTGACCACATCCTTCGGGTCATCCATATATGTGTTCACGTTCACCGAGGAAATCCTTTTTGCTGCAGCGTCGAAAGAGATTGTCATCTGGTCGCCGGGCAGGGCGTAGTCTTTGAATACGATCTGCGGGGGATTCAACGAGACTTTCGCGGCCTGGAAAGCCTGTTGCATGCTTTGCGGATCGGGTGGAACGTACTTGGCGAGCAGGACCTTTACCTGTCCCATGTAGTCCTTCATCTCTTCCTTCTTGTTCGCGATCACCTTCTGCTTCATTTTTCCTCCGCTCGGAGGCGGGGGCGGGGCAGTTAGCGGTGTCTTTTGTACCTTGCCGTCTTGGCCATACTGGCACGCCGCTACGCTGGGAGGCTTGGGATCGCCCTTCAGTGTGAGTTGAGTGGTTTCCTTCCATTGATACTGGTGTAATTTCTGCTGGTTTTCCGCAACCGATTGTTTCACTGCTGCCAATTTCTGTTGCAGCTCCGCGCCCGCTCCGGCGCCGGTCTGGGCCATCGCAGGGACAATAGCCGCCAGCATCATGGCAGCTAGGATTAGCATTCGTTGATTGCCTGGGATGCGGTTTTCGATGCTCTGCTCCTGTGCTTGCGTAACCTCAGTGTTCATCATGGTGTCCTTTCTAGTTCAGATCATCGTCTTTGTAGTACTTGGTGCTCTTAGCGGTGATTTCGAGAGCGAGGCCCTTGTCAGTGAGTTGATACATCCAGACGCCATCCGAGACCGACGCCGCTCCAGCCAGCGCTTCGCCCTTGTCTCCATTTTTCGCAGCGGCGGTGGCTTGTCCGCCGAACTGCCACCCGGAATTCACGAAGCCGTTAAAAACTTTGTCGTTGTCAAAAACGAAGATCACGCTGAATTTCTTCACGCCCATACCGAGCCCGGCCTGGCGGCAACGCCTTTTCCGTTGCCGGAGCCGGCGACCAGAATCTTTATGCCCATGTTGCTGAAGACCGCATATCCTGCGGCCCCTTCGACCGCAGCCTTGGCCTTTGGCTCCGCTTTGTAGAGGCGCTGAAGGGTACTCTTCTCCATTGTGCGGATATCGTTCTGCTTCTTTTCGATCTGGGGATCGGCAGCGTTTGCCATCACAGCCAGCGCGCAAACCAGAGCTGAGGCGAGGACGCGTCGCAGTTTTGTTTTCATAGTTGCCCTCTGTACTGGCCGACCCGTGCGTCGGCCGGCGCCAGAGCAGCCACGCGAACCCTATAGTCTATGAGCGCCGTGCCAATCCCGGTAACTGGCAGAACTGCCAGTTACACGGTCGCCCACGATCCGGCTTCATCCTGTTAGCGTGCATGCAGGGTCTGAGAGAGCCTAACCAGGTTTTGCGGATGCACGCGAATCACGCCTCCACGTGGGCTATCAATGTCGGCGATCAGAAAGAAGGAAAGAGACACAGCCAGGGGCAAGACGATGAACAGGGCGCTAGTTCGATGGGATCCATACCCGATCAACAGGTTGCAGCCGATGGCGATCCCTGCCAACAGGCCCCAGCTCTCCAATGGAATGCGGTTCCACCAGGCGGCCTGAGTGTATCCCTCGGAGTTCAACACATCGTTCATGCCGGAGGCGACTAACGATGTCAGGATTGTCGGTTGGGCCACCGCGCGATCCTGGACGGTGGACCACAGTTCGTTCTGCAGTTGGGCCGTATCGGCGGCAATTTGCTGGAGGTGTTGTGCATCGCGGGTGGCGTAGAACAGTACACGCTGATCGAGATAGTTCCTCAGTAGATCATGCAGTCTGGTAACATCTGCGGCAGGCAGCAGACCGGCGCGGGAATACTCCGTACCAATCGCATTGGCCTCTGACTCTTCGTAGTTCTTGCGCTGCTCGTACCGCGTCATGGCCATCGAGAAGGTGAATCCGATAAGCAGGCCCAGTAGTGTCAGAGCAGTACCTTGGACAACGCCGAAATCTTGCCGCCCGTCTGCATCTAACTGTCCCAGTTTCTTGCGCGTAAGGTTGCCGAGAAATGCCGAGAGCCAAAGTGCGACGAAGGAGAAGGTGAAAAGGAGAACTGGAAAATCAACGATATTATTATTATTCATGTTTCCCTCCGTAGACGGAGTGAGGAATGGGCTTGTTCCTCCCATCTACGAACATGCAGGTACTTCTGATGTTCCATGCGCGCAACAGCGTTTCCCCTGTCGCCCAATGCAACGAGATGGCGGAGGATGTTGATGGATCATGTGACCCTAAGTTCACGGAAGATCCTTCGAAACCGAAAGAGTGGGAGAGACAAACAGTTTGCCAAACCAGGTACCTCTCTGGGGACACTCATTCTCTACCATTTTCATTCCCGTGAGGAGCCCAGTCGACTGTCAATTGCAACAGTGTTACGCTCTTAGGGATTTCCTAGTTGTGTAGGCCTCGAGTCGGGCCTAGGGTTGTCTCTAGAAAGGAACCGTTTGCGCAGGCTCACTCGGTCGCCAAAGACAAGAGTGTCTAATGAATTCCCTTGCTTCTTACAAGTGTATCCGGCCCTTGCTCATGACTCTGGCCGCGATATCCGGCCTTGCATTAGCAGCTGGCTGCGGCTCGAACGGCGGGTCGCACACTCCCAACGGCAGCGGCTTCAGCAATAGCAACCTGAGCGGCACTTACGTTGTGTCCATATCGGGCAAGGATTTAAACACCACTACAGGCGATGTGGTTTCATTTGCAATCGTGGGGACCATAACGGCCAATGGCAGCGGTGGTATCACGGGAGGCTCGGTTGACATCAACGATCCAAGTAACACCGGCGTGAATCTCGGCCAGACGGTCAGCGGGACATATGGCATTACCCCAGATGGTCGTGGTGCCGGCACCCTTCAGACTTCGGTAGGAAGTTTTGGCATTGATTTTGTTCTCACCTCTAACAGCCACGGGCTGATCACCCGCTTCGACGGCGACGGGACCGGCAGCGGCACTTTTGACCGGCAGGGCACCGCCTCCCAAAGCTCGCTGGGTTCTCTTGCCTTCTCTCTTTCCGGCGCTGACCCGAGCGGAAATCCCCTTGGGACAGTCGGTCCGTTCACGCTCGATTCCTCGGGGAGCGGGGGAGCGTCAACTCTGGCACTCAGGATTTCAACGATGACGGCAGTTCCAGCGGCTCTTTAGCGGGGCCTGAAAGTCTCGTAGCACCCTCGTCTTTGGTCTTGACCAGCACCACTAACGGGACGGTGCGCCTGACCACCAAATTCGGCTCGTTTGGCTTTGACGTCTGGGTGATCAACGGGTCATTCGCTGTGTTTCGTAAGTGTTTCCAGCCGAATTTCGTGCTTGAAAATGTCAGCGCATTGGGGCAGGCGTGTTCGGTACTTTATAGGAAGCTGCATGCAAAGATCAACCGCGCTTTGGCGCATGGCGTGGAGTTCCAAGAGGGACGCTGTCCTCACCGTCAGCGTCAGCGGCAGATTGCTATCCGCTGAGGACGGACGTGCGCCAACTTTGGTGACTTCTTTCGTGATCACACCTGACGTTGAATTCTGGCCCGTGACATCGTCATGAACAACTACATCATTAAGTGCGAAGGAAGGAGTGGGATCAAATGCGTTGCGGTGGCCGGACTCATTCCCGTCGGTTCCAGTCGGTCCCTGTGGTTCCTGAGGAACGCTTCGCAGGTCGAGTATACTGCTGCCATGGCGAGTGTTACCAGCAGACATCAAGGAGTGAGCATCATCGGCGGGGGTAGTTTGCGCCGATACCGGCGCGGCGAAAAGGAAAACCGCTAACAGAAACCAAACACAAAGAAAATCTCTCTTTTGGGTAAACAAACGTCCTCCACGCCCTTGAGATCGCCTACCGACCGTATTTGTGCCGGTAAGGCGCAGCCTCGAATCGCGATTATCCCGATGGGAACATCCCACTGCTTGGAGCAGAATCTAATGCAGGTTTCGACCATCGCAAATGGCCCGAAAGGGGGATAGAAGATTAATCAGTCAGATTCCTGGCTGATCTCACCGCGTCACCGACTTACGGCGGCACTCCTGCAGTTGCAAGGGACCGGTGAAGGACACATTTTGAACGTGAAACTTCAGGGGATCGCGGGTGCCAATTCAAATTTCACTCGGCCGGCGAGCGCGCCCGTTGCACCATCTCAACCAAGACCTTGCGGGTTTCGGCTGGGCTGCTGACTTCTCGCAAGAATGCGATGCGGGCGCCACGCATGCCATCCTGGGTCTTCAGGCGCACATGAAAGCCGAGACGATCAACAGCTGTCATGGTTGCTTCCTGAGAGTCGATGCGGGCAAATTTCCGGGCAAGGAGGACGAGCGCATCCTTGTGATCGGCGTTCATGTGCTGAATGATTTCGGTCATTGAGTCAGCGAGAGGGTCGGGTTGGCTGCGGTTATATTCGGTGGCAGATACCCAGCCCATCACTCCGAAGCCACCCACGTAGTAAACATCGACCACGTCCATGCGGTAAAAAGAAAAGTCTTCAAAATCCACCCAATACTTGCTGTTGGCATAACGTGCCAGGTAGAGCTTGCGGGCCTCGGCCACCTCCGACGCCGGCAGCGGCAGAACATTTCCTACGAGCGTCACTCTGGAAGCCCCGAGGGGATCGGCGCCCGCGTCATCCTGGGTCACCAGCAAACTTGCTCGCGAGTCAGCCTGCAGGTTCTGCGTATGCATGGCCATGGTGCTGATAAGGAAGATGGGCCGCCCGCGATCGTCCAAGCCATAGGGCATCACGGATCCGAAGGGGAATCCCGGCTGTTTCCGCGAAAGCGTCGAAAGGCTGCCGATGCGGCCCAAATATAGCAACGTGCGCGCACGCTCGGCGAACGAAGGCTCTGGAACAGAGGGCTGGGCGCTCGCCACACCGCCGCCAGCGTGCTTTCCGATGGGTGAGGAAGGCATTATTGTTGTCCCTTGGCAGTCTAAATAACTCTATTGCCGCTTGTACACGTCGAAGCGCGGATACCAAAGCCGGGCCCGTCCGAATTGCCCGAACGAGTGTAACCTAACTGGAGAGTTGTGCTGCCGCTGGGCGATAAGCAGTCGAGATCGAAATTCGAGGGATTGCCGGTGTCCAAGAAAAAATTGAATGTGGCGATGGTCGGGTCGGGGTTCATTGCCAAAGTGCATTCCAATGCTTTTCGCCAGGTTGGGCATTTCTTCGACATTCCTTACGAAGTTTGCTGCAAGGTGATCTGCGGCCGGAATCGAGAAAAGCTGGATGCGGCAGCTTCCCGGTGGGGTTGGAGCGAGGTTGAGACCGACTGGCAGAAGGTGGTCGCGAGAAAAGATATTGACGCGGTCGATATCGCCGTCCCTAATGCGCTACATTCCGCGATTGCGATCGCGACTGCGGAAGCCGGGAAAATCGTGCTTTGCGAAAAGCCGCTGGCGTCATCCCTCGAGGAAGCCGAACGCATGACGAAAGCGGTGCAGCGAGTTCCTAATCTGGTTTGGTTCAACTACCGGCGCATCCCGGCGGTGGTTCTGGCAAAGCAACTCATTGGAGAGGGACGCATCGGCCAAACTTTTCACTATCGTGCCCTTTATCTGAACCAGTCGGGAAACGATCCGAGCAAAGGGAACTCATGGCGTTACAAACGGAGTGAAGCGGGAATGGGAGCGGCGGGAGACTTGCTCTCCCACGTGATTGACCTCGCGCTTTATCTCAATGGATCGATCCGGGAACTATCGGCAATGATGCACACCTTCGCTCCCGGCAGGGATGTGGACGACGCTACTTTGCTGATCGCCCGCTTTGACAACGGCAGCATTGGCACGTTTGAGGCCAGCCGTTATGGCGTGGGGTGCCAGAATCGCAATACGTTTGAAATCAATGGGTCGAAGGGGATGCTGAGTTTTACTCTCGACGACATGAACCAGCTTGATTTCTTCGATGCCACGGAGCCCGTGGCTTTACGAGGCGGACGATGCATCGCCGTGACGGCGCTGGCCCACCCTTATGGGGAAAACTTCTGGAGGCCGGGCCACGTTCTGGGATACGAGCATCCGTTTATCGCGACGCTGGGAGACTTTCTCAACTCGATAGCGCGGCAAGAACCCTTCCACGCAAACTTTGAAGATGCGCTGGCCGTGCAGCGAATTCTGCATGCGGTTGAGCGATCTTCGGCCTCGCGTGGCTGGGTGAGTGCGGACGGGCAGCCCGCGTAATCAACTCAAGGAGCGTTGTGCGCGCCGATCAGTTCCAGGGCAAGCGTGGCCAGTTCGATGTCTTCGCGCGAGGAAAGGCCGCTGACCGCGACTGAGCCGGCAACCATCCCATCTTTCCAGATTGGAATGCCGCCGCCCCAGCCAACGAATCTAGGATCGCCATAGTAGGCGATGTCATGTCCCTTCTGAGGGTCTCGGACCTTATCCCCGATCTCTTTGGTCCCTTTTCGTTCCCGGGCAGCGGTCCAGGCCTTATTGGCGGCAATGCGAATTGAGGAGATGGGAGCTCCGTCCATGCGGGCGAAAGCAATGAGTTCGCCGTGTGAATCGGCCACAGCAACCACTACGGACTTTTGTATGCCCGCGGCCTTTTCGACAATGAGGTCGATGATCCGTTTGGCCTCGGCGTAATCGATGACTGGGACGCTTCTCATGCGGGTCGGATGACATCTAGCCGAACGGAAAGCACCGGCGCAAGTTTCTTACTCCTGCCACCTGGTGAGATCGCGCCTGCGAAAAACAAAAAACGGGCTGGGGAAAACCCCCAGCCCGGCTAATTTCGCACAAATCAGAACACAAGCTTCAGTGCAAACTGAATCAGACGAGGGTTGCTGTCCGGATTCGTGGACGTCACCTGTCCAAAGCCATTTGAACTGTTGTCGCCTGCCACGGGACTGAAGTTCGTGCCGGGGTAGCCGAACCGCGGGTGGTTGAACAGGTTGAAAAATTCGGTGCGGAACTCAAGCCCGAATCTTTCCGTGATCGCGGTCTTCTTGAACAGAGCAAAATCAAAGTTGTTGATCCCGGCCGCTCTGAGTGACGAGTCGACGCGCGATTCAGATCCGAATCCCCATTGCGGGGGAGCCGCGAAGCAATTGACGTTGAACCACTCGTTTAGTTTGCCGTTTAATCCACTGCCGCCCGCGCCTTTGTTACATCCCGAAATGACGTTGGGGCGAACGTTAGAGACGCCAAGATTGGCCAGTTCGAGCGGGGTTCCGGCGCCGCCCCAGGCAATCTTCAGAGGGAATCCGCGCTGGAAGGTAGTCACTCCGTCAAGTCCCCATCCGGAGACCATTTTGCCGGTGAAACCACTCGCGTCGCCCATGAACATCTTGCCGCGACCGAAGGGGAGGTCCAGCACGTAGCTGATAACCAGGCGTTGCGAGACATCCTGCGAGGAAAGCGAACGCTCTCCGTTGAGATTGTTCCAGTCCTGGACTTGTCCTACACCGCCCGTGCTGCCATTTTCGAGCCAACTGGTGAGGGTGTCGGTATTGCTCAGGAGTTTTGCGTTGGTGTAGGCCACCAGCAAAGTTCCACCACCTTGAAACCTTCTGGTAGCAGTCACTTGCAGAGAGTTATAGGTGCTGCCGCAGCAGCCGTATCCGGCGAGGTTCACGTCCGTGTATTGCGGGTACGGCCGGTTTAGCTGACCAGCAACGATTGTGGGAGCGCCAATGGTGGCGTTTCCGCTGGTTCCGGCCATCGGATTAGAAACAAGTGTTCCAATCGTGACCGGTTGGCCAGCCGCAGCTTGGGCAGCGGCTGCCGCAATATAGGAGTCGCCGATTTGGTTCAGATGGGTCGAGTACTGCGGCAAGTGCACCCCGTGAGAACCAGCGTAGGCCACATCAAGAAAGAACCCGGCGGGAAGCTGACGCTGAATGTCGAGGTTGAACTGTTGGACATATCCGGGTTTAGGGTTGAGATACGGCGACAACGTTGGCGAACCGGCTGCGGCCACAAACGCTGAAGTGTTCCCGTTTCGCCCGGGCGGCGGCAAGATCCCTGTAGGACCGAACGGTCCCTGGTTCGCCTGCACGCATGAGAAAGCACCGAAGGTGTTGCCAGCGCTGTTCGGGAGCGAACATTGCGTAGAGTTCAACGTGCTGTAAGGAGTGAGGCCGCTGTCCAGGGTGGCGGTAAACGGTGTCGTGGCCAAGTTGACCACATCATTATCAGGATTCAGACCGAAGGAAACGTAGTTCGGAATCCAGAATACGCCATAGCCGCCGCGGATCACGGTCTTGGAATCCAAACTATAGCCAAACCCAAGCCTTGGAGAGAACTGCTTCGTGTCCAGAGGCAGGTTGTTCCGGGTTGAGTTGGGAGGAACCCCCACGAGCAGCGCATCGCCCAAGCATGGAGAACCCACGGTGCCACCGCAACCCGTCACGGTCCGGTTCACCACGGTGGGGTCGAAGTAAGTCAGCCGGTTGTACCGGTCCGACCAACCACCTTGCAACTCGTAGCGCAACCCAAGATTGAGGGTCAACTTGCTGCTGACGCGCCAGGTGTCATTGCCGTAGAGGGCGCGGTAGGTCTGTCTGCCGGCCGTCTGGGCAGGAACCTGGGCAACACCTTCAGTCTGATTGACGAAGCTGCCCTGGTTTTGCGATAGGCCTAACAGGAAGTCCGCAAACGGAAACCCGCCAGTGGCTGGGTTCGCGATTGTGGGAGCGCCGGTGCTGGTCGTCCAGCTTCCGCTAAAGGCGAACGCTCCGCTGGCGATGTTGGTTTGGTAGTAATTGTCCAAACCCAACTCATACTGTCCGCCAATCTGGAACGTATGCTTGCCATGGATAATGGTCAGAGCCGGAGTGATGTTGTACTGCGTGTTATGGTCGCCAATAGCGCTGTTTCCCTGGGATTTGCCCACGTCGTTGGGGAAGGGGAACGCCGGTGTCGGCGGGGTCCGCATGACATCGGGAGGAGTATTGTAGCTGCCTGGCCAGCCCAGTTGCGTGAGATCGTAACCCGACAGGATCGGTTGACGCGCATAGACGAAGCGGCTACCCGCTATGTTGATGTCGAAGACCATCGTTGGGGAAAAGGTGTGGTTCAGATCGATCGCAAGCAACTTCGAGTGGTAATCTTCCGCGCAGCGATCAAAGCAGAGGCCGGTGTTGAACGGATTGGTCGGCAGGTCAAGCAATCCGAAATATGTGAAACGCCCAAAGAGCCGGGTCGTATTGGAGATGTTTTGGTCTACCCGAGCAACAAATTCGTTGTTGTTCCCGCCGGAACTGGTCGCCGAAGTAAAGTTGTTGATAATCCCGCCCGTCGTCGGAGGCACAAAATACTTGTCCCACATGACAGTGCCTGCCTTACTGAATTCTGATGTCGGAATTTGGTTGTTCACGTATTTCTGGCGATTCCCATAGTTTGGATTCGTCGCAGCTGTCCCCGAAGTATCCACCGTATAGGGATCGTAGAGTTGGATTCCCTGAGCCAACAGCGCCGAGAAGTCGCCCTGCCGGAACGCCGGAACGGGGACCGTGGTGGTGAGGACTGAACCCGTTCGCAGCCGGAATTGCTCCCAACTCGCGAAGAAGAAGGTCTTGTCCTTGATGATCGGGCCGCCACCGGATACACCATACTGATTCTGCACGTACGGAGGCGGTTCGTTTTGCTGGCCGGCCAGCAGTTCCGATTGCTTGTAGAAATAGTCGTTCGAGTTCAATACCTTGTTGCGCAAGTACTCATGAGCTTCGCCGTGGAACGCGTTCGTTCCGGTCTTGGTGCTCAGGTTCACAATGCCGCCCGCGAACTTGCCCCAATCGGCACCCAGATTGTTGTACTGGACCTTGAACTCGCCGATCGAATCCTGCGTGGGAATCACGATAGGCAGGTTGATGTAGCCAATGTTCAGCGGTTGACCATCCAGGTACTCCGCGCTCTGGTTCGCGAACGAACCTCCCACCTGATAGTTCCCCCAGCTAAAAGGGTTCTGGCCGACCGGTGTGCCACCAGACCCGCCCTGCGCGATGGCCGCAGGAGAGATCGTAATCAGGTTAAAAATGTTGCGCCCGTTCAAAGGCAGATCGTTGGCCTCGCGCTTTTCCACGACTTGGCCTAGAGATGAGGTCTCGGGCTGCAGCAAGGTGGTTTCCGAGGTTACTTCGACCGTCTCAGTGGCTTGGCCAACCGTTAGGGTGGCGTCGATGTGGGCGTCCTGTTGTACTTGCACCACTACATTGTCACGGGTGAAGTGCTTGAAGCCCTCCTTATCGATGTCGAGTCGATAGGGACCGGGGATGACGTTCACGAAGCGGTAAAGTCCTTCACTTCCTGTCGTCTGAGTACGCTTTTCCTGAGTTCCAATGTTGGTGAGCGTGACTTGGCCGCCAGCGATAGCCGCTTGCGTGGAATCCACCACAGAGCCTTCGACTGTGCCGTAAGTACTCTGGCCGTGAAGGGAAAGAGAAATCGTGAGGACAAGAACCAGCGACAAAAGTGGATACAACCTGCGAGACGGCATACACACCCCCACACCACATTTAGTGGAATCGCGAAAGTGTCATATACATGAGCATTCGTTGTCAAGCAAAAAAGTAATTTCCCGCATCAGGGTAATCGATAACTCGGGTAATCGTTAACTCTGGGTGGATAAACGATTACCCTTGGTTGTTTTGTAGTGTTATCCTTGCTCGCCATGCCCGTAACCATGATGGACATTGCGCGAGACCTCAAGGTCTCTGTAGTGACCGTCTCCAAAGCTTTGCGCAACCAAGGCAAGATCAGTGCGGCCACGCGCAAACGCGTGCTGCGTCGCGCCAAAGAACTGCATTATCAGATGAATTGGGTGGCTCGCAGCCTGGTCACAAGACGCACCTACACCATCGGTCTGCTGCTGCCGGATTTTACCCACCCTTTCTTTGCCGAGATCGCCCGGGCCGTAGCGCAGACGGTAAGGCCGCACGGGTATCACGTAATCATTTCGTATTTCGAGGAAGATCCCGAATTGGAACGGAGCGAAGCTGATTCCCTGCTTGCTCGGCAGGTGGATGGGCTCATCATCGCTTCGGCCCAACCCATCCATTGCCTGGACCTCTTTCGGCGAATTCAAAGGCGGGACGTCCCTTTTGTGTTGCTTGATCGACCTATTGCCGGGCTGCAGGCACCTTTTGTCGGCGTCGACAACCGCGCGATTGGCAGATTGGCCACCGAGCATCTTATTGCGCAAGGATGCTGTCGCATCGCCCATCTGCGAGGTCCGGAAATTGGAATCGCCGCGGAACGCCTCGAAGGCTACCGCCGCGCCCTGGCACAACGCGGCTTGCAAGTGCATTCACGCTACGTCGTGGCGGGCGGGCACGGAGATGAGACAGGGTATGAGGGCATGCGGCGATTGATGCGAGTAGTCCCGGTTCCGGACGGAGTTTTCTGTTACAGCGACCCGGTTGCGATCGGCGCAATCAAGGCGATTCTGGAGGGAGGCCTTAGGGTGCCCCACGATATTTCCGTGGTCGGCGCCGGCAACGTTCACTACTCCGATCAACTGGCAGTGCCACTCACGACGGTCGATCAGGGCACTTGCCAAATGGGAGCACGAGCCGCCGAATTACTGCTTGAGCGAATTGGGATGAAGCGCTCGCTCCGGCCCAAGAAGATCCTGATTCCGCCCAGGTTGGTGGAACGGGAATCGAGCCGGAGATAGCCTCCGAAAGCACGGTAGAACCGCGCGTCCGTGCTCCTGATTGCCTGTCTTGCTTGCATTCTCCGGTCTAACTCGTTCCTTGCGGTTTTCTCCGCGCGCTCCGCGGCAGGTATCAGGGAGTTCCGCGTTTTGACTTTTGCTTAAGAATCTGACAGCAGATAGAGTCTTAAATCGCAGAGGCCGATGAGAACCGCCGCAGAGTGCGCGGAGCGAACTTTCCAAGCAGTCGAGCGTGCAATTCGCGCCACGAGCACGATATGCTAGGCAGCGGAAGGAATCCCAAGTTGCGCAACGCTGTGCTACTCGTATCGTTGGTCATGATGTTGGTCATGTGGGTCGCGGCCCTCACCGCGCCGGTGTTCGAGGTCAATCTGCCGCATGGATTGGATTTCACACTGCAGAATTCGCCCACTCCTCAAAAGTATCTGATCGAAACCATGCCCGGAGGAGTTGCCCTTCTCGACTACAACAACGACGGCTTGTTGGACATCTTTCTGGTCAACGGTGGCGGCATGACCAGCCCCATGCAAATGCCGGAGAACTTCGATCGTCATGACCCCCGTTACTGGAATCGGCTATACCGTCAAAACAAAGACGGAAGCTTCACCGATGTGACGCAGCAAGCGGGTCTGGCAAATGCTGGGGATGGAAATTACGGCATGGGCGCGGCTGTGGGCGACTATGACAACGACGGCTACCCCGATTTATATGTCACAAGTTATGGAAAAAACATTCTGTACCACAATAACGGCGACGGCACATTTACGGATGTGACTGCGAAGGCAGGAGTGGCCGGGGGCGGCTGGTCTGTCTCCGCCGGATTTTTGGACTATGACAACGACGGAAAGCTAGATCTGTTTGTCACTCGATACATGGATTGGGACACTAAACACAGCAAAGACTGCGGCGGCAATTATCACACTTATTGTCCGCCGGAAGAATTTCCCGCCACCACCAGCATTCTGTATCACAACAATGGCGATGGAACCTTCACCGATGTGAGCCAGCGTTCCGGCATCGCGGCAAAAAAGGGACGCGCGCTAGGTGTGGCTTTTGCAGATTATGATGCGGACGGCTTTACAGATATTTTTGTCGCTAACGACGGCATGCAGCAATATTTGTTTCACAACAACGGGAATGGAACCTTTACGGAACTTGGTCTTGAAGCCGGCACTGCGCTTTCGGAGGATGGCCGGCGGCTTTCGGGCATGGGCGTGGTCTTTCAAGACTATGACAACGACGGACGGCCAGACATTATAGTGACTGAGTTGCCGAGAGAAATTTACGGTGTCTATCACAACGATGGCGGCGGTTCATTCAGTTATCGCAGTCTCGAAACCGGCCTGGGCGTACTGTCGAGTGGAAGTTCCGGTTGGGGCATCGGCTTGGAAGATTTCGACAACGACGGTTGGAAAGATTTATTCGTCGCCCAGGGCCATGTGTTGGACAACGTGGAGCACATCGATCCTTCCCTGCACTATCTGGAACTGCCGCTGCTAGCGATGAATCACAATAGCCGGTTCGAACGCGTTGATTCCGGAAGTACGACTCCTGTGGCCGGACGCGGTGCAGCGTTCGGCGATTTGAATAACGACGGCTGGGAGGATGTGGTGATGACTTATCTCGGTGGCCACCCCCAAGTGTTGATGAACCGCGGCGGCAAGCTGCACTGGCTGGTGATTTCATTGCACGGCACGCGCAGCAACCGCGACGGATTCGGAGCCCGGGTGCAGGTGAATGGGCAGACGCGCTTCGGGACCTCAGCCGGCAGTTATCTTTCGGCGAGCGACAAACGTCTTCACTTTGGACTGGGAACGGCAGAAACTGCGAAGGTGGAAATCGCGTGGCCATCGGGGATTCGCCAGACGTTGAATGATGTTCACGTCGATCAGTTCCTGGAAGTCCGTGAACCGGAGAAGCCGTGATCCGCGCACTAATATTTTTGTGGTTCGCAGCGCAGACTGTGTCGCCGGAAGCCGCTCAGCACATGCAGGCTGGAATCGCGGCGGACAAACAACACCAATTCGATGTTGCCATCACGGAGTTCCGCAAGGTTACGGAGCTCGAGCCGACTTATGCGGATGGCTTCATCAGCCTCGCCCAGGCGTACATGGAGAAGCACGATTTTGCTTCCGCTATCCCGCCGCTGAAGCGCGCATTGGAAGTGGATTCGGACCTGGTGCCGGCCCATCAGTTGCTGGGCTACGCCCTGCTAGCGCAAGGCTACGCGGCCCAGGCGATTCCTCACCTCCAGCGAGTCGACGACAAGACGGGGTTGGGAATTGCTCAGATCCAGACTGGGCAATTGCCGGAGGCGGTCGCAAATCTGCAGGCAGCATTGGCCGCGCGTCCGAATGACCCCGACCTGCTCTACTATCTTGGACGTGCCAGCGGTCTGCTATCAAAGCAATCGATTGATACTTTGCTCGCCGCTTATCCTGATTCCCCGCGAGCGCACCAGGCAATGGCAGAAAACTACTTCGTGCTGCGACAGATGCCGGAGGCTGAGAAGGAATACCGCGAAGCGTTACGACTGCGACCGGATGTGCCCGAAGTTCACTTGGAACTGGGCGAAGTGTATGCGGGCGCTTTTCAATGGGCGAAAGCGGAGGAAGAGTTTCGAGCGCAAACCAAGCAGCAACCCGGAAACGCGGAGGCCGCCTATCGTCTGGGAACTGCATTGTTGGAACAGGGCAAAGCGGATGAGGCTCGAGCGGAGCTCTTGCGCGCTGACAAGTTGCTGCCCGACATGCCCGAAACGTTATATTCGCTGGGGAAAGCGGCTTCACTCGAGGGAGATGGCGCGGCTGCCGAGAAAGCGTGGACCAGGCTTCTCTCCATCGAGAAGGAAACTTCACTCGCCGCGCAAGCGCATTTCGCGCTGGCAAATCTCTATCGGAAACAGGGAAAGACAGCCGCCTCGCAACACGAAATGCAGGAGTTCCAAAGGTTGCAGACCGGCTCGAATCCACCGCAAGCACCGGGCAAAGAAGAATCTCAGCATTAAATGTAGGCGCGTGCGTCCACGCCCGTGCAGGTCGAGCCGAAATTCAAACGAGGGCTGGTGCAATCGGTTTGACTCTAAAGCAAAGGGGAAAACTTGTTTTCTTGATCCAGTCGATCAGCGGGGGCGCCCACGTCCGAGACCGGTGAAGATGATTTCGTACCCGACGGCAAAATGGGAAAGCTCAACCCTTCCAGGTCATGCGTTAGTTCTGCGATTGATCGGAACTGAATTGCATGAATCCCCAGCCTTCGTGCAGCCCGCACATTGTCCTCGCGATCATCCACAAACAACGCTTCCGGGGCTGAAACGCCAAGACCGTTCAGAGTGTGCTCATAGATGGCCGGATCCGGCTTGATCAACTTTACTTCAGCGGAGAATGTTTTGAATACGAAGAGTTCCAGCCACTGACGGTTCGCGCGCAAGTGTGTTATCAGGTCCCAAGGCATGTTGGAAAGCAGGCCGGTTTTGATTCCAGCCGTGCGAAGTTGGCTCACCCAATCGAGCATGCCCGGAATAGGATGCGCCCAGATTTCAACCTCCACCTGGCGGAGAGTCTCGATCTGCTCGCGGTCCAGCAAAGTATTGGTTTCCGCCGCCAGCTTCAACCAATATTCTTCAGCCGTAAAATCACCGCGGTCATACGGACCCCGACTGGCTTCCCAGAGCTGGTAAAATCTCTCGAAACTCACATTAAACACTTCCGCCATGCGCCCAAACTCATCCTTCGTGGGGCAGCCAGCCAAGACCTGGCCGTAATCGAGAATCACCGCCCTGATATTGGCAGAACCGTTACCACGCTGTGCGGACACCGGATCCTCCTGCATTTGTTAATACTCTCCTCTGTTAATACTCTCCTCTTCCGCAGTCTTCCGTCCAATAAATTTCTCTTTGCCCGAATTTATGATGCCGGCAATGCACTCGGTCGGTCGCAATAAGGTTTCCGCCATCGCCTGACGGGCGGCGTATACTGGGCGAACTTATATGCGGCATTGCACCCGGCATTGCGGCACAGACCAATGCGTAGTACAAATCCGACAGTAAGGGATCCGGACTGAAGCCTCATGCGACCAGTTTCGCCGAGGAAGCCGGCGATGGCAGAAGCTAACGATACGCTCGTGGTTGGTGTGGATATTGGTGGCACCAAGGTTGCCGCCGGTCTGGTGAACCGTAATGGCGAAATCAAAACTCAGGTTCGCACTCCGATGGTGGCGAATCGCGAGGCGGGCGAAGGACTCGCTGCAGTTGTATCCGCAATCGATCTTCTTTATTCCCATGACCCGAAAGCACGAACTCTTATTCGCGGGATTGGCATTTGCGCTCCGGGGCCGCTGGATCCGGCAACCGGAGTTGTGATCAATCCTCCCAATGTTCCGTGCTGGCGTAATTTTCCCTTGGCAGCCGAGGTCGAGAAAACTTATCGAGTGCCCGTGAAGGTCGAAAACGATGCCAACGCGGCGGCGCTGGCTGAGGCCTACTGGGGCGCGGGGCGCGGCTATCGCCACATCTTCTACGCCGGCATCGGCACGGGCATCGGCACGGGCATCGTGTTCGATGGACGCATCTACAACGGCCGCACGGGAGCCGCGGCCGAGGGCGGACACATGAGTATCGATTACCACGGCCCGCGCTGCGGATGCGGCAAACCGGGGTGCATCGAAATTCTGGCTGCAGGACCGGCAATCGCACGAAGAGCGCGCGCCAAGTTGGCGTCTCAGCAAACTCCACGATCTATCCTTCTTGACCTGGCCAAAGGAAATATCGATACCGTGACCAGCGAAATGGTGGGCCAGGCTTACGTTGCCGGTGATACGTTAGCCAAACAAACGTTGCTGGAGACCGTCGACCTGCTGTCGCTGTGGCTGAGCAACATTGTGGATTTGCTGGAGCCGGATGTGATCATCGTCGGCGGCGGGGTAGCAGCAATGCTAAATCCATTTTTCGGCGACATCGCCAATGGGCTGGCGAAATACTGCATCATTTCTCGCTGCCGGGAGATTCCGCTGCTGAAAGCACACTACGGTGCGGATGCCGGTATTGCCGGCGGAGCCGCGCTTTGCTCGGAATACGCGGGTTCGTCATGACGGGCAGGCCCAGACGCGATTCATTAAACATACTAAGCACAACTGGGAACTTAGATTTCTGACAACTCAATTGGGAGCGTTGATATGAGACTGGCTTTTCCGCGATTCATTCGCAGTCCCCGCACGACCGCATTTTTCCTGCTCTTCTTTTGTTCATTTGCCACCTCGCCGCTGGTCGCAGCCGAACCGTCCTCCCGGAACTTGAACTCAGACTGGCAATTTCGTGCAGTCGGGAATACGGATCAACCCAATGTCACACAATGGCACCCCGCCCAGGTTCCAGGCGTCGTGCATACCGACCTTTTGCGCAACGGTCTCATTCCCGATCCGTTCGATCGCGATAACGAATTCCGTTTACAGTGGATCGGCCTCACCGACTGGGAGTATCAAACCACGTTTCAAATCGATTCGGCATCGCTCGGCCACGACCACGTTGATCTGGTGTTTGAAGGGCTGGATACATTTGCCGACGTCTATCTTAATGATCAAGCGATCCTCCACGGAGACAATATGTTTCGCCGCTGGCGCATCCCCGCAAAAGCGCTGCTGAAATCCGGTCCGAATACTCTTCGCATCGTCTTCCATTCCGCGATCGAGCACATGTTGCCATACGTCAAGTCTTTGCCCTATGTTCTGCCCTCGATCTCGACCCACAACTTCGGAAACGAGGAGAACATTGCCACCGCTCCATACACTCGCAAGGCGCCGTATCAATACGGCTGGGACTGGGGACCGCGTTTCATGACCGAAGGCATCTGGCAGCCCGTTCGTCTGGAGACTTGGGACGGGCTGCGCATCGACAATTTCCACATTCACCAGCAGAAAATCGCTGCCGGCACGGCGAGTGTCACCGCCGAGCTTGATATCGAAGCCAGCAAGCCCACGACCGCGGCTCTTAACTTAGCGCACGATGAAATGTCTGGGGCGCAAATCGCCGACGGAACCCAGACCTTGCAACTCGATGCCGGCATGAATCACGTTTCATTTCCAATTCGCATTGCAGCGCCAAAGCTCTGGTACCCGCTTGGATACGGGGCGCAGAATCGCTATCGGTTCTCTGCCGTGATCCGCGCGGGTCGCGAAGTTGTGGCGCGAGCAGAAGTCAAAACTGGACTGCGCTTGCTGGAACTGCGCCGCGCTCCCGATCAATGGGGAAAGAGTTTCGAGTTCGTAGTCAACGGCATCGCTGTGTTCGCCAAGGGCGCGGACGTTATTCCGTTCGACAGTTTTCCCAACCGCGTCACTCCGGAGGTCCATCGCAAAATTCTTACGGCTGCTCGCGACGCCCACATGAATATGGTTCGCGAATGGGGCGGCGGCTACTATGAGTCCGACGATTTCTTCGATATCTGCGACGAACTGGGAATCATGGTGTGGCAAGAATTCATGTTCGGCGGAGACATGGTCCCCGGGGACGTATCATTCCAGGAAAACGTTCGCCAAGAAGCGATCGAGCAGATCAAGCGGATTCGCGATCATCCGAGCGTCGTGATCTGGTGCGGAAACAATGAAGTCGAGACCGGCTGGCACCACTGGGGCGACCGCCAGGAATTCAAGGAATCCATCTCGCCCGAAATCCGTGATCGCGTCTGGCAGGATTACATGGTCATGTTCGATGACATCCTCAAAAGCGCCGTCGCACAATACACCGATCCCGTGCCCTACTGGCCCAGCTCTCCCAGCGCCAACTTCGAGGAGGTTCCCGACAACCAGCACAACGGCGATATGCACTATTGGGCCGTTTGGCATCAGCAGGCGCCGGCGCAAGACTACACCAAACAATTTCCGCGCTTCATGACAGAATACGGATTCCAATCTTTCCCCGAGATGCGAACCATCCGGACGTTTGCCAACAAGCCAGAGGATTTCGACATTCGTTCCACCGTCATGCAGGCACACCAGAAAAACAAGGGCGGCAATGAACGCATCTTGACTTACATGTTGCGCGAATACCGCGAGCCCAAGGATTTTGCGTCTTTCGTGTATCTGAGCCAGTTGCAGCAGGCAGAGATCATCAAGATCGGCGCTGAGCACTTGCGCCGGCAGCGCCCGCGCACCATGGGTTCGCTGTACTGGCAGTTAAATGATTGCTGGCCGGTAGCGTCGTGGGCAAGCATCGATTATTACGGACGTTGGAAAGCACTTCACTATTATGCCCGGCGCTTCTACGACGATGTGCTCGTCTCGCCATATTTGCACGACGATAAAGTGGACGTATATGTCGTGTCGGACAAACTGCAGCCGCTTTCTGGGACGATTCACACCCGGCTTCTCGATTTTTCTGGAAAAGCCTTGCTCGATCAAACCAAAGACATTCAAATTCCCACACAATCCAGCGCGATCTACTTCACACTCGATAAAGCCGAGCTCGCAGCGAAGGCCGATCCGGATCGCAGCTTTCTGGTCTTCGACCTGGAAGTCGCAGGGAAGAGAGTGTCGAGGAATCTCATATTTCTTGACGTGACGCACAGCTTAGATCTGCCCGTCATGCCCAAGGTCGAAACTGCTCTCAGCAAAACTGGCGCGGACTATACGATTACATTGCAGTCATCGCAACTGGCTCGCGGCGTTTATATTTCTTTCGGAGATCTCGACGTTGAAACGTCGGACAATTATTTTGATCTGCTTCCGGGAGAACCTGCAGCCGTTACTCTCAAGTCTGCCGCAACCGTGGATCAGCTTAAGAGTGCGCTGAAAATTACGTCTCTGACGGAAGCGTACGCGGCAAAGTGATCTTGCGCGCCATCTTCAGCTTCGGACGGGAGTGTATACTGTGCCAGAATTTCAAGCTGCCGGGCGCACGTCCGACGTGGACTCCGAGGATTACGCGTGAACGTCATCAGTATCGGTGAGGTGCTTTGGGACATTGTCGGGCAAGAGGAACATTTGGGCGGTGCCACGTTCAATTTTTCGGCTCACCTTAGCAGACTGGGACACCGGGTTTCGTTCATCAGCGCAGTTGGCGAGGATGAGTTGGGCCAGAAGGTCCTCGACAACATGTCTAGCCTCGGCCTGGTCACTGATTATCTGCACACAGAAAAAGATCATCCCACAGGAACTGCCTCGGTTGCGCTGGCCAGCGATGGGCAGCCGAAATTCGTTCTTCACCGGCCCGCGGCCTACGATTTCCCCGAGCTCACGGCGTCGCAGTACGAACGATTGTTTTCCCGTCCAGTGAATTGGATCTATTTCGGAACGCTGCATCAGATTTATCCCCAAGCCCAGCAATTGACGGGCAATCTCCTTGATCGCGCATCAGGCGCACGACGTTTTTATGATGTGAATTTGCGCTCCGATGGCTACACGCCAGAGCTGATCCGGGAGCTTATGTCGCGTGCAACCATCGTGAAACTGAATCATGAAGAGGTCGAAGCCATAGCCCGCATGTTTGGTTCACGCCACGGTTCAATCGAGGAGTTCTGCCGGAATTATGCTGCCTTGTACAAATGGGAGGGGGTGTGCGTGACCCGCGGCTCGCTTGGGTGTGCGGTTCTGATGGGTGGCAAGTACATCGAAGCGGCCGGCTATCCAGTGCAAGTCGTGGATACGGTCGGCGCGGGCGATGCTTTCGCCGCCGCCTTCCTGCATGGCTTAGGCAGCGGGTGGCCCACCCCGAACGTTGCTGACTTTGCGAATCGCGTGGGAGCGCTAGTCGCCAGCCGCCGTGGGGCAATCCCGGACTGGACGATCGCCGAGGCCAATGCCCTTGAAGCAATAATCGGACGGCTGGAGACGGCATGAAGTTGAACTCGGTGTTGTTGAAAAGTACGGTCGTGGCTGCCCTGGGTGGTCTGCTGTTTGGGTTCGATACTGCCGTCATTTCGGGCACCACTGGCCAACTGTCGCAGGTTTTCGGCCTGTCCTCGAAGAGCTTGGGAATCACAGTCTCCATTGCCATTTGGGGCACGGTTGTCGGCGCAATGCTTGCCGGGTTCCCCGGAGAACGTTTTGGACGCCGTGATAGTTTGCGAGGGTTGGCAATTTTCTATCTGGTCTCTGCCATCGGCTGCGCCATCGCCTGGAGTTGGTGGTCTCTGGTTGTGTTCCGGTTCATCGGCGGGTTGGGAATTGGCGGATCGTCCGTGCTGGCCCCGATGTATATCGCTGAGGTCGCTCCTGCAAAATGGCGGGGAAGATTGGTCGGATTGTTTCAGTTCAACGTAGTCTTTGGCATTCTGCTCGCATATTTTTCCAACTACCTCATCGCGCTCGCGCATCTGGGCACAGCGGAATGGCGGTGGGACCTGGGAGTGGCCGCTTTTCCGGCGGCTCTGTTCTTTGTGATGCTGTTTACGATTCCCCGAAGTCCGCGATGGCTAGTGAAGAAGGGGCGCGTGGCCGAGGCAAGAACCGTCTTGCAGATGACGGGAGACGAGAACTACGAGCGGGATCTCCAGGAGATCGTCGAATCCATCAATGTTGAACAGAAGCAGGCGGCCGAGCAATTGTTTACCAGAAAGTATGCTTTCCCGATTTTTCTGGCGGTGAGCATTGGCATGTTCAATCAGCTGTCGGGCATCAACGCCATTCTTTATTATCTCAACGACATTTTCGCTCACGCTGGATTCAATCGAATGTCCGGCAACCTTCAGGCGGTGGCGATCGGAGCCACCAATCTGACTTTCACGATGATCGCGATGTCGGTAATCGATAGACTCGGTCGCAAAACACTGCTGTTGGTTGGCTCGGTCGGAACGGCAGCATGCCTGGCGGGAGTTTCCGCAATCTTCTTCACACACAGCCATGAAAACCTTTTGGTCTGGCTGTTGGTCGGCTACATCGCCTTCTTCGCATTTTCACAAGGCGCTGTGATTTGGGTTTATCTCTCGGAGGTTTTTCCCAACACCGTTCGGGCCAAAGGACAAAGTTTGGGTAGTTTCTCGCACTGGTTTATGAACGCTTTAATCTCTGGCATATTCCCTCTTATGGCTGCGTCTTCCGGCGCGTACCCCTTCGTATTTTTTTCAGCCATGATGGTGCTGCAATTCTTCGTGGTGTTGTTTGTGTATCCGGAGACCAAAGGTTTCACTTTAGAGGAGATGCAGAAAGAATTGGCAAGCACATAACAAATTTCGATTCCCATGACAATCAACAACCCAAAGATTTCGGTGACGACGACCGCACCTTCCGCCACCTATAGAAGCGCTCTGGTCGTCGTCACGACGCTGTTCTTCATGTGGGGATTTCTCACTTGCCTCAACGACATTCTGGTTCCCCACTTGAAGCCGATCTTTGATCTGAGCTACGCGAAGATCATGTTTATCCAGTTCGCGTTTTTCTCGGCGTACTTTTTGTTTTCGGTTCCCATGGGAAAGATCGTCGAGTGGATTGGCTATAAATGGACCATGGTGGCGGGCCTTTTCACGATGGGGGTGGGAGCGATTCTGTTCATCCCAGCCGCCGCCGTGCCGTCGTATCCGCTCTTCCTGGTCGCGTTGATGATTCTCGCCGGTGGGATTACGGCCTTACAGGTTGCCGCGAATCCTTATGTTGCGGTATTGGGTCCGGCGAAGACCGCGTCCAGCCGCTTGAACCTGGCGCAGGCTTTCAATTCGTTGGGCACCACGATTGCCCCGTACGTAGGCGGCCTGTTCATCTTGAGCGCCGCGCCGAAGAGCATGGACGAGATTCGCCAAATGTCGTCCGACGTGCTTCAGGCCTACCGCCTGCAGCAAGCGTCCTCGATTAAGTTGCCCTACCTGGCGCTGGGATTAATCGCCATCGCGCTGGGAATTGCGATTGCCGCATTCAAGCTTCCTCCCGTGCCGGAAGCCGAGCGCCATACCGGCGATCGCGTCGGGCATACCAGTTTGTGGAAATATCGCAATCTGGTATTGGGCGCGGTTGGAATCTTCGTTTACGTCGGCGCAGAGGTCGCGATTGGCAGCTTCATGGTGAACTACCTGAGTCAGCCCAACATTGGCAATCTCACGGAAAAAATCGCGGCCGGATATTTGTCCTTCTACTGGGGCGGCGCGATGGTTGGCAGATTCATTGGGTCTGCGATTCTGCAAAAGGTTCGCACCGGTATTGTCCTGGGCACGGCGGCCATCGCGGCGTTTCTTCTGGTCAGCGTTTCCATGGTGAGTGTCGGGCCCATCGCGATGTGGAGCATCATCCTCGTAGGACTTTTTAACTCCATTATGTTCCCCAGCATTTTTACCCTGGGCATCGCGGAGTTGGGACCTCTTACCGGCGAAGGATCCGGAATCATGATTATGGCGATCGTGGGCGGCGCGGTGGTGCCGGTTTTGGTCGGCGTTTTGGCCGACCGGATCGGAATCCACCACTCCTTTATACTGCCGGCGATTTGCTATCTTTATATTGTCTACTACGGGTTCAAAGGATCGAAGCCGATCCGAACAACATGAAGCGAAATACCGGTTTGAGAGAATCGGGTGACTCGGGGAATAATATTCTCATGAGGAAACCCTGCTCAGTGGAGCGCCCGTTTGAGAGAGCACACTTCTCAGTTGAAAGCCTGGTCGCGATGGTCCTGCTCGTAAGTTGGTTCGCTATCTCCATATGCCTCGCCCAAACGTCCGCCTCCGCGGGCAAGCACGCAATTAAGAAAGAAGTTCTCGGGAAAATGCCGGACGGCAATTCCGTCGACGCTTATACCTTAACCAATTCGCATGGCATGGAAGTGCGGATCATGAACTTCGGTGGGATCGTACTGTCGCTGCGCGTTCCCGACAGGAATGGCAAGCTTGACGACGTCGTTCTTGGCTTCGATAGCCTCGAACCCTATTTCACGAACGATCCGCATTTCGGCTCCATCATCGGCCGCTACGCCAATCGCATCGCCAACGGCAAGTTCACTCTCGACGGGGTGGAATACACGCTGCCCAAAAACAACGGTCCAAACACCTTGCACGGCGGCGTGAAAGGATTCGACAAGGTACTGTGGCAGGCGGAGCCGTCGGAGACTGCGAAGGGCGTTGTTCTTGTTCTTCGCTATACCAGCAAAAATGGGGAAGAGGGTTTTCCTGGCAATCTCACCACCACAGCCACTTACACTCTTACGGATTCAGATGAGCTCGCGATCGATTACGAAGCAACGACTGACAAAGCTACTCCGGTGAACCTCACTTCGCACGGATATTTCAATCTTGCCGGACAGGGAACCGGGGATGTGCTGGCTCATGAACTCGTGATTAACGCTGATCGCTTCACCCCGGTCGACAAGAATCTGATTCCTACGGGGGAGTTGCGTCCAGTCCAGGGAACGCCGCTCGACTTCAACAAGGCTACTGCAATCGGAGCCCGTATCAACGACAACTACGAACAACTGGTAGTGGCCCGCGGCTACGATCACAATTTTGTGATCGATCGCAAAGCATCCGGCCTCGAACTCGCCGCCCGCGTGCACGAACCCTCGACGGGGCGCGTACTCGAGATCTATACCACCGAACCGGGTGTGCAATTTTATTCGGCGAACTTTCTCGACGGAACTCTCACCGGGAAGCAGGGACGCGTCTACAAGCAACACTATGCTTTTTGCCTCGAGACCCAGCATTTCCCCGACTCGCCGAATCATCCGAGCTTTCCGTCGACCATCCTAAGGCCGGGACAGACGTACACTTCACGCACGGTCTACAAGTTTTCCGCCGACAAGAAATGACGCGGCTAGGCCTCTCACGCAGAAGCTGTGAGCACAGGCATTGCCCTCGTGACCCTATTCCTCGGAAACGAACTAGCCTTTAGGTCTTCCAGTTTTGGCCAGCCCAGCTTTCTTTCTCAACTTCTCGTAAACCTCAGGCAGATTTTTCCTGAGCCATTTGTAGCACTCCCGGCGCAGCAAGGTGTGTTTCCGGTTGTGCGAGCGGCGTCGCTCCTGGGTGCGTACTTGTTGAGCAGTGAGTCGTTTTTTCTTCATCCGCGATTCTCTCTTTCTTGAAGAATCAACTAGAGTACACAATTACACACTGCGACAGAATAGTTGATGCCGACCAGATCGATAATACGCTGTTCACCCAATTTCGCGGACCTCGGACTAAATTGCGTAGCTCACGCCAGCAAATAATCTCAAGGTTGCGCCCTACGCCGCTGTCGGTCTGTCCGCCGAGCCTGACAGTGCGGTAGACAATTGTGCAACCGCATCCGCGTCGATGGCGGCTGTTTGTTCCAATCCGCGTTGCGCCTCAAAGTCGGCGAGCGCCGCCAAGGTATTCGTACCGGCGATGCCATCAATCGGGCCCGGGTGAAAACCAAGATAGGTGAGATAGAGTTGCGCGGCGCGGACGTTTAGATCGGGAAGGCCGCTGACGGAATACTTGTGGAATTCGCCGTTCAAGCGAACGTCATAGCGATTAATGGCGTAATTGGCGCCATTATAGCCGCGGGCGAACGAAGCCCAATCATGCGCCTGTAATGGCACGTTGAGCCGAGAACTGATCAGAAAATTAGCGACGGCAGTGAGTTGTTGATCCTCGGACGCCGACATGGCAACGACCATCTGCTCCACATCTGCGAATCCTGCCTTAGCATAGTTTTCGCCCATGATTTGCCCAATGCCCCAGGAACAACTCTGCAACGCAGCAGTGCGGTCTTTGGCGATGGCTTGTGCCAGGCGGTCGTACTGGTGCGCGCCGGAAGCGCCGTAACCCCCGGGCTTGGGATCGCTGATATTGCCATCATCGTACTTGCCCTGGGTTAGACGGTGGAAGATGTGACGCTCATAACGGACTTGCGGCCGCTGGTCGGGAAGAAACCCGCAACCGGAAGTCTCGACCGCCAGCACAGTCCAAATTTCAGGCGCGTGAACGCCCAGCTTCTGGCTCACTGCGCCCAGACCATCGGTAGATAGCGACCAGGCAGTTCCTTGAAACGGGAGTAGCGGCATACCAATTCCTCCGCCTCGCTTGCCCATCACTCTACCCCTGGTCGCCCTTATCGTCCAGTCCTGGTGTTTGCGCCGAGCGCAGCACCGTGAAGATCACGAGAGTTGGCACTGCCCAGTCCGTGAGCGCCTAGTTCGTCAGCCGTGCGCCGCAGGGAGGCCGCCCGGACGGCGTGCGCGGGCCTACGTGTACATCGCGAGCGCGCAGCGATGGGGAACGTTATCCGCCCGGTCTTGAAATATGTCTTACCGGGACCCTGGCCGGCGGGTAGATCTCAAGGGCATCCACTCCTTCGGTTAACTCTACATAGGAGTCCCGGATGTCAGCGGCGATTTGCGGCCATAGATAGCGCTCCCGCACTCGTGCTTGCGCGTTTCGTCCGGCCGCGGACCGGGCGGGCGCATCGGAGAGAAGAAGATGCAACATGCGGGTCAAGTCACCTGCATCTCCCCTTTGGAAAGTGAAGCCAGTGCCTTCGATCACTTCGCGGTTTTCGGGAATATCGCTGGTCAACACGCAGACGGCGGCTCCCATAGCGTCTAACAGAGCCAGCGAGAGACCCTCGAGGTCGGAAGGCAAAACGAACAGCGCGGCATTGGTGAGCAATTCATCCAGGGCAGCGCCGTGAACCCAGTCGAGGAAGAGCACCTGCTCGCTCTGATGTTTACGCAAATCATCAACGTAGGCATTGGTGTAACTCGATCCACCAGCCAGTACCAGCTTCACTGGCGTGTCGAGTTTTTCGTATGCCTCGATCAGCAGGTGGCAATTTTTTTCGGGAGAGAATCTTCCCAGAAACAGAATGTAGTTGTCCGGTTCGAGCCCCCACTCCCACATGTGCGAGGGAGCAACTCGTTTGCGAATCATGCATCCGTTCGGCACATATTCGGTCGTGACCCCATAAACCTCCTTGTAGTGCCGTTGCAGAGCCCGGGAAACGACCATCGTGCGGTTCGGCAGCCGCGCCGAAGCGAGTTCCCCCAGGCGAAGCGTGAAGGAGGCAAAGCGTCCCCATTTTTTTCGTTGCCAATCTTGTCCCTGAACCGTGACTACAGTCTTCTTCCCAACCAGACGTGGGAAAAAAGAAAACAACGCCGGCCCCTGTGCGTGGTAGTGCACGATGTCGCAACCACTGAACATGGCATGGACTGTGCTGAGCCAGGTGTGCACGAATGTCTCCAGGTGCTTGGAGCGGAACGTGGGCAGGCGAACCAGTTTCATTCCTGAGTACGTTGGCTTGGCGGGAGTGAAGTAACTGCGGCAGTAGACCGTGACCTGCTGGCCCATTTCTACAAGCCGTTTGCCGACTTCTTCGTAATAGGTTTCGATTCCACTGTACTTCGAGACCATGCCGCGCCCGCCGATGAACGCTACGCGCAGTGGCAGCGCAGTAACCGGCTGCGCCGCCGCCTTTTTTGCCTTTCGCGGCCACGGCCGCATCTGGGTGTAGAGCTTCATCAGGGCGCCATAGTGAGCTTCCGGCGCGTGTTGGGCCTCCACGAATCTGCGCCCGGTTGCGCCCATCTGGGCAGTCAACTCTGGCCGCTCCACGAGAAAGGAGATGGCTTTCCTCAGTTGCTCCACGTTCCCTGGCGGATACAGAAGCCCGGTTTCACCCTGGTCGACCAGTTCACGCCGTGAGCCGAGGTCCGACGCCACTACCGGGCGTCGCCATGCGTAGGATTCGAGAATGGTCTTACCCATGGTCTCGTAAGCACGCGAAGGCAACACCGTGAAGCGAGCCGAAGCAATCATGAAGTCCAGGACTTTGCCGCCTACGTGGCCGGCAAATTTCACATTCGTCAAGCCCAGTTCACTAGCCAGGCTTTCCAGTTCGGGCCGCTGCGGACCATCGCCGGCGATCTGCAGTTGCACCCGCGGCAACTGCTTCATGGCCCGCAGGAGATCAGCAACTCCTTTTTCCGGCGACAGGCGACCGAAGTAGAGAATGGGTGCGTTTGGTCCGGCATTTGGCAGAGCCTGCGTTGGCAACTTCTGGAAGTGCGGAAGCACGCTGATCTTTTCCGCATTGAACCCATTTTGCACAAGTTTTTCTTTCGCGAAACGGCTGGGAGTCAGGAAATGGTCGACACATTTCCGGTAAGTTCCCAACCACCGATGAAAATAGGCTTCGGCCATGAGCAGCAGCGCCGAACCCGGCGGGCCAGTGTAACAACCTTCAGTGAGAACGTGCCTGAACCGTCCGCCCCGACAGCGTTCGCACGCATTCCCCTTTGCCACCATGTTGTAGGTGGGGCAGAGCAGCTTGAAATCGTTCAGGTGAAAAAGCACGGGCACGCCCCGAGCCTTTAGCTCCCAAAGAACCGATGGGGACAAGTGGTGATAAATGTTGCGCACGTGCGCGACGTCGGGATGAAATGCTGCGATCACCTGTCGTAACCGCCGCCGAGCGTCGATGGAATAAATGGCATGGGCCGCGAGTTTCGCACGCGCAATCAGCCCGTGGGCAGGGTCCTTGAAATCCACTTTTGGCAGGAAGTACCGGTCGTAGGGTGTGGGCAGGCCACGAGGATCCGCCATCGAAAAAAGTGCGACTTCGTGTCCCTGAGCTTTCATCAGGTCCATGAGCTCGAACATGTAGACCTCAGTGCCGCTGAACGGAAAGTTGTACTTATTGCAATACAGGATTCTCATAATGACGCTCCATGGTTCGGCCAACGGGTGATTCGCTGATGTAAGTAAGAAAAAGACTGCAGAAAGCTGCCAGGTTCTTTTCCCGATTAAAGTGCACGAGCACCTGCCGGCGCGCCGCTCGGCAAAGTGGACCGAGAGCGGATTCGGCATAACGGATGAGTTCGACTCGGCCCACAAAGTCTTCCAGCGAGCCCGGGTGATAGAGAAAGCCGTTCTTACCGTCCGCCACCAGTTCGGGAATGCCGGTGATTGCGGGCGCAAGCACAGGCCTGCCGTGCGCCATTGCCTCCATCAGCACCAGGGGAATTCCCTCACTGCGGCTGGTGAGCACCACCAAGTCGACCACAGCATAAAACGCATCGAGCTGTTGTCGCGACAGGTGGCCGACCAGCCGGATCTCCCCGCTCAGATCTAAGTCACGAATCAACCTCTCGATGGATGCGCGCTCCGGCCCCTCGCCTGCGATCAGGCACACAAACGGGGTGTCGCGGTTCTTCAGCAAGCGGCAGGCGCGAACCAGGAATGCATGGTCTTTGACCGAATGTAAGCGTCCGACCGCAAGCATGATCAACTTGGAATTTTCACAGGCAACTGGCCGAGTAAGACGATGGTGTTCGCCGGGAACAACCCCCATACGGCGAACCACAACTTTTTCCGGTTGAACGTCGTGGTAGCGTTCGAGGATGTGCTGCCGGTTAAATTCAGAAACGGTCACGCAGAACTTGCAGAGCTTCAGTTTTGTATCCAGATATGCCGGGTGCAGCAGCAGATCAGATCCATGCAGAGTGATGCTGAACTCGATTCCCAGCAGGCGGGCCGCCACCATTGCGATCCACGATGCGAAATAACCGTGGTGCACGTGGATGTGTTTTACACCCGACCTTTCGATCAGGAGCGCGTAATAAGCTCCGAGCCACGTATGCATAAGCGTGCGCAACCGCCTCGCAATGGGCTCTCTTCCCTGCCATAGCGCGCGACGAAAAAAATCCTCGAGCAAGTGGAACTTCAGGAGGCACAGGAACGCAGCCTGGATGAGCCGCTTGAATTGGAGCGGCTGCAAATACAAGGTCTCAGCTGCAAACGCTTTCAACTCGGAATCAATCGCAGTCACGTCATGGCACGCACCGCATGGGATCACGGTCACTCCACGTCGGCGGAATTCCTGAATCTCCTCCACAACATAGGGCTCAACTGGAGAAGGAAACTGATTCGCGAGGTAAGCAATGGCGGGCATCACCTTGCTAAGGCATTGATTTCGACTTCCGTATTGCGTCGGTTCTGAGCTACCAGCAAACCCGCCACCGCAAATAGGAATCCGTTCACGAACTGGTAGTTCATCACTACGAACGAGCCGTTCAGCAGATACACCCCCAGCAGCAATGGCCACAGCATCCGGAACTGGCGATCCAAAAATCCGCCGTGCGGGGAAAAGCTATTCCGGTTCCGGCTTCGACCCAGTTTGAAAAGATCAACCACAACCCACAGATAAAGCAGCAATCCCACAAGTCCGTATTGAACGACGATCTCAAGATAAGTGTTGTGAAAGAAGAACTGCTCCTGATGAAAATCGCTGATCCTCTTTGAGAGTTCCGTCTGCATGTCGGTGGCGCCCCACCCAGCAATCGGCTTCTGCAAAAACATCTCCCACCCGGCCTGATAGATCGCCATCCGGAACATTACAGGTCCTCGCTCCTCCAGTCGCTCGCTCAGCGAAGCATTGCGATCGGGAAGAGTGATTGCAGCCGTGAGCCCAATGCCGCCGGCGAGCACGAAGCACAAGCAAGCGCGCCGCAGCCGCCGGCTTGGAGAAAGGAAAAGCAACAGGAGAATCGAACCGGCAAAAGACAGCCACACCGCGCGTGTCTTGGTTGCCACAATGGCCAGCGGCAACGCCACCAGAAAGAGGATCGCCAATACCCCGCGCAAACGTTTACGGCGAAATGAATTCAAAGCAACCAAGCCGAGCAAGTTCAGAGCCACCCCGTTGGCCACGGCCTGCAAGAATGGCCCGCGCGCGCGGTCAGCGTGATAGCCCAACCCTTCGTCCAAGATGTAACGCGGAAAGACAAATTGCTTGGCATCGATCATGAAGAAGATGGCGGTAAGACTCAGATATCCCAGAACGATTAGCGAGAACGTCTCGAACCTCCACAAAGACCGTTCATCATTGAAGATGTAAGCCGCCAAGTGATACAGCATGAAGGGCACCAGCCATTTGGCCGCAAGCAGACTCCAGGTCTCATCGCCACTCGGTTGAGAAGCCGCACCGTGGAATGCCAGCAGGAGAAGAGCCAGCATCGGCCACGTAACCGGGCCGCCGAATCGGAGTTCTCGCCGCAGAACACACGCGCGCAGCAGCACTATCAGAATCAGCAACCCAAAGGCGATTCGATCAATGGAATGAAAATGAAAGTCGGGCGGATGGAATAGCATCAGCCCCAGTGTGACCAAGAAAAGCAGCGATGGAGCCGCAATCAATGCATGCAACGGGCGGAAGGAAGCGCCGATTGCCCGTGCGAATGTGTCCGAACCAAGAATCCGAGCCGAGGCCGACGAGGCCATGGCTACACGCCGCTCCCATTCAGGACCACGGAAACCGTCTTGTACAGAATCCGAAAGTCCCGCCACAGCGTCCAGCTTCTTATATATTCCAGATCGAGGGCTAGGCCGCGCTCAAACGATGGATCGCGCCTCGCTGTCACTTGCCACAATCCAGTCAGTCCCGGAGGTACACCCAAACGCTGCAGATCCCCCAGGTCATAGCGCTCGAAATCGTCCAGCGGATGGGGGCGCGGCCCCACCAGACTCATCTCACCACGCACCACGTTCCAGAGCTGTGGCAACTCATCCAGACTGTAACGGCGGAGCCACCGCCCCACACGCGTGATTCGTGGGTCATCGGCCATCTTAAAGAATGGTCCATCGCGTTCGTTGCGCGCTCGCAGCCTTTCCTTCGCCTTGTCCGCGCCCACTTCCATAGTGCGGAACTTGTAGCATCGAAATCGCCGCCCCTTTAAGCCCACTCGCTGTGCCTGATAAAGGATGGGCCCCGGCGACTCCAGCTTGATCACCAATGCAGTGATGATCAGCAAAGGCGCGGTGAAAGCCAACCCTGTACCGGCAAACACTGCATCGACCGCACGCTTAAGGAATAAGCCGAAGGTGGGCATTCGTTCCACGCGCAGGGTCAGGACCGGAATGTGACCGAATTGTTCGTAAACCAGCGGGTCATCCGGCTCGAATCCAAAGAGTTCGGGAACCACCTTGACATCGATCTGGTTACGGCGTGCCTCCCGAATAACCCGTCTCGCTAGCTCGGGCTGCTGCGGGGCGGTAAGCACAATTTCATCGACGAAATCACTTCGCGCGATCTGTGCAAGGTCTTCCACGCGTCCGCGCACGTCGCCGCCGATGGGCTCATCTTCGTCCAGAAAACCCATGACGACATAACGGCTGGCCGCGTCCTCGGCCATGTGAGCCGCGAGTCTGCGGCCGAACTCTCCTGCGCCGATGATCAGTACGTTCCGCACATCCTGCCGGCCTTGAGCCGGCGAACGTCGCCAATTCCTCCAGGCGAGCATGATCAGGAAATTAAGCGGCGCGCTGGCTGCCAAGGTTGTGAGGGAAATCAGGTGAGGTCCTGACCAGCCAACCGCGATGACAACCAGCGCCGCTGACCAAAAGACAACTTTGCCCAACACCAATCGTTCCCGGTGCGGCACCAGGACGGTCTCGGGATGATAAAGGCGTTCAGAAAAGCCCAACAAGGTGAAGATGGATCCGTAGAGCAGCAGCAAGCCCGGCCCGGCGGTGGGAAATGGCTCGGGACGAAGTAGCGCCGCAGGGTCGTGGCGGATCGCGAATTCTAAAAGTACGATCAGATGGCCAACTGCAGCGAAGCCGAGAATGATTAAGAGAAAATCCGCACTCACTTGCCGGATGAGATCCCAGTGCTGGCCGTGTACCGAAAGCCTAGGCAACAGGGCCTTCGCGAGGATTTCTGAGAAACCGCGTTTCCTCGATTCTTCGAGGGAGTCCGAAGCCTGCCACTCCCAGAATCGCCCATCCACGGTCACCGAAGCGACTTTCTTCCGCGGAACTCCGCCGACCGGTGCTTGCGCTCCGGGAATCAGCCGCGACGGAGACGCAAATTTACGGTTCGGGGTTGTTGGCCTAATTGTTAAGGGGGAACGCACTTCAGATCATTTCCAGTTCGTATCCTTCTATAGTGATGGCGACTGCGCGCTGAATTGATTCAATGGAGATCACCAGGATCCTTTCTCCGCGTTGTTCCAGGATACCTTCCAGGCCATCCAGGCACCCACCTCGAATCCGCACTTTTTGTCCCACTTTCAGGAACGCGTGCAGGGCGCAAGGGACTTTCTGCGACAGCAGTTTCTGCAGATCCTCAATTTGCTTTGCCGGAATTGGAGCCGCCACCCCTCTTACGCTGATCACCCCCATCACTCCTCCAGTGTGGAGGACCTCCATCCGCAGCCCAGCGGACAAATCGAAGCGGACAAAGGTGTAGCCTGAGAACAGCGGAATGTAAACGGGTTGGCGGCGATCGCTCCAGCGGTGGAATTGTTCCAGCAATGGAAGGAAGGTCTGCAGGCCTTTGCGTTGAAGCTGATCCGTTACTTTCCTTTCAAACCGGTACCGGGTTTGAATTGAATACCACTGTTCCCCTTGCGGGTTGAGCGGTGAAGAAAGTTGGGGTGCAACGGTCATTACGACGATTCTTTGAACACGGCTCCGCTAATTGAGTCCCAACTGATTTTTGGTCTATTTATCACGAAGTTTCTAAATTACCTCCAACAAGAATTCCAGCTATCTGGATATGCGTTGCAAGCGACTTCTGGCCCTCGCCAAAGCTCCTTAATATCGACAACCCTAACCGCGGGTCCTTACAATTTTCTGTAAATCGCCTCTGGTATCGGGAATGTTCGCTCACTGAGCACCACCCCCAGCAAACGGGCATTCGCTGCGTGTAACTTTTCCTTCACCTTTTGCGCGGCTGCGCGCCGGGTCGAGTTTGCTTCCAGGACCAATACCATGCCATCACAAAGACTTGCCAGCAGTGCGGCCTCGCCGCAGGTCCCGGCCGGCGGCCCGTAGAGTACCGTGTAGTCATACGTCTGACGCAGTTCCGCCAGGCGGTGGCGCAGCCAGGGCCCCGACCAGCTATTTTCGTTCTCCCCGGGAAAGACACTCCTCGACACTAGCCACAGTTGGTTGGAGAGCCCGCGGGACGAATCCCGCATTGCGGACCCTTCTTGATTCGGAATCAGATCGAGCCCGTTTTTCGCCAGCACCTGTTCCAATCCTGGGCCGCTCCGGTTTGCCTCTACCAGGCAGGTCGTCCCCGGCACTTGTCCCGACAGCGCCAGTCCGACCTGCATGCAGATCGCGGTGATGTCCGTCTCCGGATCCACCGAACTGAAAACTACTTGATGCGCTGGCTTCGGCCATCCTGGCAGGAACACCTGCCGTACCAGGCCGCGGATCTGCTCCTCCGCAAAAGTGTCTGGGTCCCAACCTGCGAGTCCGGCCGCGCATGACTCTTCGCGTTCGACTTCGATGGTCCGTGGTTCGCAGACGTCTTCCATGGTCTGCGGCAATAAATCGACAAATGTGCTCATTAGCCCTTTCCTCTAGCCAATACTTCCACTCCGATGCGCCTCCAGCCGCGGAGGCCCTTCATTACGACAGCCTCGCCCGATTCAGCGAGAACCAAGATCGAGAACCACGGTGCATGTAGAACCGCTAAAGGCTGCAATTACCGTGGTCCGAAATGTAAAACCAACCGTGGCCTTGACACATCCAAAATCCCCTTCATCTATCCATTTCTTTGGGGCAAAGAAGCCAACACCGGGCTTCCCAAATAAGCAATGATTTCGTCCGGAGTTCGAAATGCCGGATTCAGATAGTCGTTGACAAAGGCCACGGTTAGGCTGAGCGTCCCTGCGCCCGCCAGGCCCACGAGTCCGAAACCCAGTCCGGAAAGCTCCGGCAGCGCTGGGACGGTGGCTTGCTCTGCGATAGTGACGTTGAGAATGCCGCCCTGGTCCAAGGCATCTCCAATCCTTGCTTCCTCTCGCTTGTTGAGGTACAGCAGATACTTCTCTTCCGTTGCCTTCAAATCGTGCAGCAATTGCTCTTGCTGGATGGCATGATTGCCCAGCTGGCTCGCCGCTTCCCGGTAGTGGGCCGTTAAGATGCTCTCGGCCGCGGCATGTGCGACCAGCGCGTTCAGTTCAACCTGGGTCTTCAACAGCTCGGCCTTTGCCCATTCGTGATCCGGATCCTGATCGCTGGTACGTTCTCGGATCGGGGACTGGTTCTCGGTAGCGATGGTAGCCGCGGTCTCGGAAATCTCCTGGTCCAACTCCTGGACGGGACGGTAGGAAGGCTCGTACTTTGCCAGCAGTTCGGTCCGACTCAGTTGTAAATCAAGCAACCGCGCTTTCATCTTCTCCATCAGTTGAGGATTGTCGGAGTTGCGAATCTGTGTGGTGATTCGCTCCGGCAGGGAGCTCAGCTTTTTCTCCAAAACCCGGGCACGCTCCGAGGTTGCGGCAATCGCGACTTGGGTTTGGCGAGCGTCCGCATCCGCTTCGCTTAGTTTTTGCAGCGCCATGTCGCGCTCCAAAGCGGCGGAAGTCACTCCTTGATCGCGTCCGAACTCCATCAACAGCAATTCTGCTTCCTCCAGACCACGACGTGATTGAAAGACTTGCTGGTCAAAAAACTTGAACTCTCCCGAGGGACGGTGCAGTTGTTCGTGACGCGAGAGATACGCGGCCGCCAAGGAATGGAGAACATTGGCGGCCTGGGCTGGGTCGGAAGATTTGTAACTGACGGTGATCAACGTGGCTTTTCGCACCGGTTCCACCGTCAGCCGCTTATCGATCCGGCGCACCGCCCGAGCCAGTTGTCTCTCTTCGCTATCACCAAAGAGGCTCCAGAACCACGAATGTCCTTCAGAAATCAGGCCCGAGCGCTGCACCACCGTTCTCAGGATCTCACTATCGTGCAGTAGTTCTACCTCCGAGTTTAGTTCCTCCTCGGTCACGCCTTCTCGTTCGAATTCTGCCTGGCTCGGTGTGGATGTGACCACAGGATCGACCCTGCCCCGACGCACCAATACTTTCATTTCCGCTTTAAAAGGGGGTGCGATCAGACCATAGAAAACAACTGCGAGGAAGACTCCCACAAACGAAATCAGCGCCAGCCGGCGTTGTCGAAATATAACTGCCAGCAGGTCGCGTAGAGTGGGCGAAGGCACGCGCGCCGATCTCGGGATGAGTCTGAGTTCCTCCGGCATATGAAGATCCAGGTTGTCATGTCTGGTTCTGTTGATTCGCGCTTAGGACTTGATCCCCTCGTTCCGCACAGCGTCTCCTAGAACTGTGTCGGACTTGCATACATGCTCATACTCGAAGTAGGCAAGTATTGCTTTATCTTCGAAATCAGATTTTGTGGCACGAACAAAAAGTCGCCGGTCCTGAGATGGATATCTTCCGCCAAAGTTGGTGATTTCATCATCGCCTTCACGTCCAGCAGGCGGGACTCGACCAGATCATCGGAAACCCGACGAAACAACACTACTTGAGAATGCTTGGCGCGCTGGGTCAGGCCTCCCGCAATGGCGACCGCCTCAGTAACCCTGGTGTCAGAGCGTAACTCGTATTTCGCTGGGCGATTCACCTCGCCGCCCACAATGAAATACGGCTTGTCGAAATCCCGAAGCACAATCGTGACCTCTGGGTCGTGCAATACCCCGGTGTATGCCTGGCCGATGGCTTCCTGCAGTTCGGGAATGGTTTCACCCTCCGCAGCCAACTGCTTCACACCCTTCAAGGCAATGTAACCATCCGGCTGCACACTCACGGTTTGGTCGAACTCGGGAGAGAATGTGAAAGATACAACCACCACATCACTCTTGCAGAGCCGGTAGAGCGGACGGCGTACCCCCGTCAGGGCTGGACTCCAAACACCGTCCGCCACACCGGATTTCGTGGTTACCGCTGACCCGGCCTGTTCAGCAGCCACGTTTGGCCGCTGCTCTTGGGCCACGGCCACCACCAACCCCTGCTGCATGAGGCAACAGGCGAGAGCGAGAACGCAATAGGCCGAAATGCTGTTAATCTTCATTTCCCGTTTAAGCCTCGACTCCTAACCGAGGAACTGCACCCTTTCTGTAGACTCGATCCTTCTGAAACCTATCGTGGCGGGGCCGAAGCGACAAGACATGGGAAGTACTGCCTACTAAAGTAGCCGGTGAGGCCGAGGCTGGTATTGCCCTTTCCGCGATCTATCCAGCGACGCAACCCAGCGCCCAAGGCACTTTCACTGAATTCAGGACCTTAAGGCTGGTCGCGTCGCGGTGGGATGATCGGCTACTTCGTTCGTTTCATCCACCAAAGTGGACTTGACGAGGGCGTCAAGACCGGCCCGTGAACCGCCTTTTTCTCGTAGAACGACGCCACGGCCGCTGGGCGGCATCGGCCACGTCGAGTGCAGAATAGGAAACGGCGGCCTTCGTCCTGGTTTCCCGAAAAGTTTTCCACACAAATAAGGTCCGCCAGGACGTTGGGACATCACAGCGTTCAAAGCCTCCCAGCCTCTACTATTAACCCCACGGTTATAACGCGGATGTGAGTTTATGGGATCGCCACGAATTGCCACTTCGAGCACCATCGGCGTCCTGGTCGCCGACTCCAACCAGATGCAGTGCCAGCTTCTGGTGGGCGCGCTGCGCCGGCGCCCGGAGTTCAGCGTGCATTCCTGCGGCGTGGATATGGACGTTATCCTGAACGCGGTCGCCGAATTCCCTGTCGACGTAATTCTCATGAACGCCGATCATCCCAAACTCGCCGGTCAGGATATGGCCAATGTTCGCCGCCTGCACCTGGCGCATCCGCACATCGCCAAGGTTCTGGTGCTGGATGAGTCGAGCCGCGACTCGGTGGTCAATGCTTTCCGCTCCGGGGTGAAAGGGCTGTTCTGTTTTTCGGACTACCCGTTCCGGTTGCTGTGCAAGTGCATTCAGAGCGTGCATCAGGGTCAGGTGTGGGCCAACAGTGAGCAACTGCAGTACCTGGTCGAGATCGTAACTCAGGTGCCTTCGTTGCTTATGGTGAACGCGAGAGGAGTGAAGCTGCTCACCCATCGCGAGGAGCAAGTCGTGGCCCTGGTCGCGGATGGACTCAGCAATCGCGAAGTCGCGCGTGAACTGGGGCTGAGCGAGCACACGGTGAAGAAATATCTGTTTCACATCTTCGATAAGCTTGGAATTTCCAGCCGCGTCGAGCTCGTCCTCTACGCCGTGAGCCACGGCGGTGCCCGCCAAGCGGAGTGGGTTGCGGGCGGGGGCGGCTAGAGCTGACCTTTCAGCCTCGCCAGTAAACTTGAGAAGTGTTCCACGTGGAACATTGTGTGGGCCATAGTGTAGTTATAGTACTGTATGCACATATGAGCGAAGTAATCTTTTTTGTTGGAGTTAGAGGGAGGGAGGCCTCAGCTTGGTGGGAGCAGCCATTGCCCCGGATCGGGCCATCCCAGGACCGGCCACGGGAACGCGCAGAAGCGGCGTGGAGATGGCCGGTTGGCCATTGTGCTGACGTACTTTCGTTTGGTGTATGAGTCAGATGTGTTCTCCCGGATCGCGGCGAACGGAGCTAACATTTGAAAGGACAGTTCTAAAAGCGTGGCGAGTGGGAGGAGGTTTATGCAAAGAACGTTCCTGAGGATTTTGTTAACCGCGCAGTTGCTCTGCTTGACCGCCTATGGGCAGTCGCTTGGCCAGGTTGCGCGCGAGAACCAGCAGAAAAAGGTCGCCGAGGATGCGTCGGGGGCACAGCCGAAGGTGTTCACGAACAAAGACCTGCCGAAAGATCCGGAGGCGAATCCGGGGACGCCCGAGGCACCGCTGAGAGCTGACGTGGTGGCCAGCAGCAAAGCTGACGACTATCGTTCTGCGGAACAACGCGTGGCGGAACAACGTGCGACTGAACAGTGGAGGAGACAGATCCTGGCGCAAGAAAGTAAGATTGCGAGTCTGCAGGCGCGCATCGACCAACTCAACGCGTCGATTCGCGCGGCGGGCGGGAACGTGCAGTACGAGGGACCATACAACCGATACCAGGCGCGACAACTGGAGCGCGTAGCGCAGGTTCAGCAGCAACTCGATGAGCGGAAGAGGACGCTCGATGGAATGCAGGAAGCAGCGCGGCGCGCGGGCATGCACACTACGGTATACGATCCGTAAGGATTTCAGTTCGGGATTCCCACTAAGACGCCCGGCGAACGCGCCGGACTACAGGCAAACCTGGGTGAGCGCGCGGGAAAGGGGCGCAAAACTCGGCTAATGACCGTTTCGGGCTATCGAAACCCTTCCGGCACCGGCGTCCGCTGGCGACAACACATCCACCGCTCAGGGAAACCCACAGACGCTGAATCATGGCAAAGTTTGCGGGCGGTTTGAAACTGCTGCACATCCCCTGTATAAATGCGGGGACGCTATGGCTGCGCCCGAGAACCGATTTAATTCCCGACGCTGGAGTGTGATTGCCTCGGCCTTGCTTTGCTGCGGGCTGGGCGTGGTGGTGATGTACACGAGGCGCAGCGCCTTTTCCAGCCCGCTTGCAGTGGTGGTAGTAGCGGCGATCGGATTGGCCGCGGTCTTGCTGCAGCTTCGCTACTACAATCGTGAGCACAGCCATCCGGTACGCGCGCCTTTGTGGCTGAACGTGGTCGGAGTTGTGTTCGCCCTAAGCGCGTTGTTTTCGGATTTGCTGCAGTTGAGTTCGCAGATGGCGCAGGTGATGGCTCTGGGAGCGGTTGGGAGTTTTGCCATCAGCGGGGCGCTCATTCTGCACGCTTTTCGCAAGCAGCGGACGCTGACCAAGTGAGTGGGAACCGAGGCGGGCATTAGCTCGGTCGTCCCTACAGAATCTGTGTCACACCTCATCTTTCGGCCCCGCTGGGGCTTAACGTTTCCCATTACCTACCCACGGCTTGCGCCGTGGGCTGCATTCTGACGCCGCTACGCGGCTAAGAAGGACGGTCGCTGACTTGATTCCGCTCGCCACAAAGAGCAGTAGTCAGTTTCCTCTGAAATCCACTGCCAGCCTGGTCTTCACTTGCACGGGTTGACCGTCTACCAGGTATGGTTGGAAGCGCCACCATTTCACAGCATCGACGGCGGCGGGCGTGAGTTCATCCGGGCCGCTGATGGGACGCACGTCGATCACGGTTCCATCGGATCCGATTACGGCGTCGAGGACTACGACTCCCTGGATGTTTGCCTGTCTTGCGGACTCCGGATAAATCGGCTCGATCTTGTGAGTTAACAGTCTCTCCATTACCTCGGCCGGTACCGGGGCTGGCAGTGGTTGCATGAGCGACTGGCTTGCCGGTATCTGGGATTCCAGTTCGTTCCATGCCCGATGCCAATGCCACCAACCTAGTCCGGCAAGTAGAAACACCGCCGCGATCGCTATCCAAAGGGCACTGGGGAATCCTGGAGCATTTCTTCGGCGGTCGGTCGCGACTGATAGAACGGCCGGGATTGCGGGGGGAGGGATGGCTTGAGCGCTCGCAACCGGCGGCGCAGGGATTGGACTCGCAGCGGACTTCTTTCGCGTCCAGTGTTCGATGAGGGTCTGTTGTTCCGCCGTCAGGTTTAGGAACTCGAGGCCGCAGTGCAGAAGTGCCTGATACCGCACCACTGCTTTCAGGCGCAGGCGACCTCCCGTATCGGGCAGGCGGAACTCCAGGCCTACGGAGTCGCCGGGGTGAACCTCTCCGGCCAGCACCACGCCGAGGCCCCGTTCCCCAATGCTGACAGAGCGTCCGGGAATCCTGTACGGAATTCCAGAACGCAAGACGGTGACGTCGGTAGCAACCGCGAGCGGGAAACGGGGAACACGGCGAGAGTTGGTAACCTTCCGAGCCGGTGCTGGTGCGGTTGCGGCACTCATCGCTCATCCTCTGGCTGCGCATTTACATCCATGAGCAACACCATCCCGGCGCGCCTTCAGCGGAAAGCGCCTTAAGATCCAGACAAAGGTTCGGCCAGAGTTATTGGGTGGAGTATAGCATCGCTTTGCGGGAAATTCCTTCAGCATGAAATCGGGGCATGTTACGCTCGTCGGGCCAAGCCAAAACCGGACAAACCGGAGGATAGCTGAAAACTTGATTAAGAAAGAAAATATGCGCCCGCGCTGAAGCGGGCGTCGGGGGCTGATTCCGGACTGTCGCTACGGCCAGCGCTTGGCCGTGTCTTCCCACCCCGCGGCACGCGCCGGTTGCGGACTGGCATTGACTGCGGCCTGGGGAATACGGATTGGCTGTTGTGCGGTTGTGGGAGTAGCTAACGTCGGTTTATTGCCGGTGGCTTCTCCTAATGACTCCTTGTCGTCGGACAACAAAGGAGCGGCCACGCGCAGCGCTTCGACTTCCTTCTCCAACCGCGCCAACTCAAGTTCCTTCTGCCTCAGAACCTCATAAACATTCTTCATACAGGGTCCCCTCATCAAATGTTTTTGGGTGAAGCAATTGGCCGCACTCTAACAGGTATGTTAGTTTTGTCAAGGAAGAACACGTGGAAAACAGCGGCTTAGCTTACTGAGACCACCGCTCCCTTGCTTTGATCCCTGCTGTTGCCGCCCAGTGCAGATCCTGGCGCGGGGATTGGGTGTCGCGGCACAGGCGTCACCTTACTGGCTTTACTTTAAAGTGCCTGCTTTACAAAAACAAGCAGTTATTTGGCGCGACCGTTTAACACAGCCGATAGATGACTGATCACCAAAACCGCGGGAGAGGCGTTTGCTCTACGCCCTTTTCAAAGAACCTGACGCGAGTCCTGGCCACGTTCCGAGCATACAGAAATCGGTAGGCATTTACCTGGTCGACTGACCTCCAGTCGAGCAATTTGCTCGTCCGTAATGTTCGTTTACGGACAGGTTTGCGCACTTGCGCACACCTCCGTCCTCATGGATTCGGTATTGGTCCGCGGATTGCTGCTGCTCGTCACATTCTTGTAAATTGTCTCACCTTTCCTCAGTCCTAACGTCCAACTAAGCAATCAGTTCTGGTGTGAACGAAATCTGATTTTCGTCCCGGAAACGAACAGCGAACAACCATAGACAACTCGAACGATCAGATTTGTTTCCAATGGAACAGGCGGTCATATCGTTCCGTATCTAAGCGCAGGGGTGGGGCGAGGGTGAGCGGGGAGCAGGCGTGAACCCAGCCAGGCAAGTTCGGAGGTGAGGTAATGCAGCAAGCAGTCAATGGCAGCAGCGGGGCGGGCAATGGAAGCCTGCGTGGTGGGGATCCTCATGTCCAGGAAGTAGTCAGAACAGCCCATGAAGAACTTCGGCAGTTGATGCGTCAACGGGCTGACATCATGAAACGCATCGGCACCCTGAAGCAGACCATCTCAGGGCTCGCCAATTTGTTTGGCGACGAGATTCTGGGGGAAGACTTGCTGGAGTTGGTCGACCGCAAAACCGGAGGACGCCAGCCGGGTTTTACGAAAGCATGCCGCATGGTTTTGATGGAAGCCGGGCGTCCCCTGGCGGTGCGGGAAGTCTGCGAGCAGATTCAGCAGCGCCTTCCGGCCGTACTGCTTCGGCACAAAGATCCACTGGCTTCGGTGACCACGGTGCTCAACCGACTGGTGGAGTATGGCGAAGCGTTAAGCGTGGTGCGGGATAACGGCCGGCGGGCGTGGCAGTGGGTATCTGATCCAGATTCCATGGAGCAAGCTCGATCCGCGAGTGCGCCGATTTCTTAACTACCGATTTCTTAACTGTAGGGACGCAGCCTGCTGCGTCTTTACAGTCGCCGGGCCTGGATGTTTCGAGCTAGACGTTGCAAGCAACGTTTCTACGCCAGCAGCATTCCTTTTTCCAGATGCCGAGTCACGTGCGCATACGACGCCGCGTGCGGATCGTGGGTCACCATCACCACCGTCTTGTGAAAATCCTCATTGAGACGTTTTAGGATTTCCAGCACTTCGGTGGCGGAGTGGCTGTCGAGGTCGCCGGTAGGTTCATCAGCAAGCAGCAATGTGGGATCGCTGACGATGGCGCGCGCAATCGCCACTCTTTGTTCCTGCCCACCTGAGAGTTGTTTGGGCAGATGGTTCACCCTTTCTTCCAGTCCCACTAGTTTCAGCGCGGTCATCACGTGATCGCGCCGCTGCTGTGCATTCAGCTTGGTCAACAGCAGGGGAAGCTCGACGTTTTCAAACGCCGTGAGCACGGGAATCAGGTTGAAGGTCTGGAACACGTATCCAATATGCACGTTGCGCCAGTGCGCGGACTGAGAATCGCTGAAGCGAAAAACGTTTTCGCCCAGCACCAGTAATTCTCCCGATGTAGGCCGGTCGATGGCCGCGATCATATTCAGCAACGTTGTCTTGCCCGAACCGGACGGGCCCATCAGGGCCAGGAACTCCCCCCCGCCGATTTCGATGGAAACGTCGTCCAGTGCTTTGACCTCGAAAGCGTCCCGCTTGAAAATCTTGCTGACGTTGCGGGCCTGAACCACCTTGGTTTGAACTGCGGTGTGGGGAATAGTCGCTGCGCTCATGACTGTCCTTTGATCTTGATTTTGTCGCCGTCTTTCAATTCTTGTGGCGCTGAGGTAATGACATCTTCGCCGCCGTTGAGTCCTTGCACCAGCACGCCGCCGCTGCGTTGTGACAGAATTTTTACTTCCCGCAACACCGCCTTGCCCTCAAAGGCAAGGAAGACGAACTTCTTGCCATCGCGATCATGAACCGCAGGCGTGGGCACAAAAACTCCCTGTGGTTGAGTCGTCGCATGCGTGGCTTCGTCCGCCAGAAATTTCACCGTGGCGTTCATATCCGGACGCAAATGGGCATCCGGATTGAGGATCTGCACTTTCACTTGCACCGTCGCCTTAGCCCGATTGGCTTGAGGAGAGATTTCTGAGATTATTCCATCCCACTTGAGGTCAGGATACGAGTCCACGGTGACTACGCCTTTTTGCCTGGGGCTCAGCCGGGCGAAATCATCCTGTGCGATATCGAGTTCCACTTGAAGGTCGTTCAGATCGGCAAGGGAAACGACCAAACCTTGGGGACCGCCTTCGGCGGTGCTGGCAAATCCCGAAGTAACGAGTTCGCCTTTTTCGGCGGCACGCTCAAGAATGGTTCCCGTAACCGGCGCGCGGATCACGGTGGCGTCGAGCAAGGATTTTTCATAGTCCGCCTGGCCCTGGGCCTGTTCGAGAGCGCCCTTGGCGCGTGCGATCTCTTCCTTCCGCGGACCCAGCTTGCTTAGCTGGAAAGTCTTCTCCAGCGAGTTCACGCGCTGCTGGTCCGATTCAAACTTCGCCGTCGCGTCATCGAAGGACTGCTTCGAGACCACACCCTGTGTAGCCAGTTCGCGCGTGCGATCAAGCGTGAGCTTGTCGTTCACCAGCGTTGCGCGGGCTTCATCGAGGTTATGCTGTGCCTGCTGAATTTCCTCGGGGCGCGATCCGTTCTGCAGTTCCTCAAGGTAAGCCTGGGCGTTCTCCGCGGCGCCCTTAGCCTGTTCGTACTGAGCACGGAACTCGTCGTCTTCGAGGCGCACCAGGATCTGGCCTTCTTTGACTTTGTCACCCTTTTCTACGCCAATCCAACTCACCCGCCCAGTCACCTTGGAATTCAGGTTGATCTTGTGATGAGCCACAATGTAGCCGCTGGCGGAGAGCACGACGCCGCCGACATCGCTGTTCTGCGCCGACGCGCGAACCACTTCCACCTCAGGCGCATCGTGGGACAGCAGACGGTAAGCTGTCGCCATCACGCCCAGCAAGATCAGCAAACCGATTCCGATAAGGATGTAGCGCCGCGCCCATGCGGGAGGCTCGCCCTCGCCGCTGGCGCGCGCGCTGCGATCGATTCGCAGGCTTTGCAGGTCTTCGTGTTTTGCGTCAATCGGCATTGTGCTTAAAGATGATTCGCTTCTGATGTGTGATGCAAATTCGTCCTTCGAATATGGCTGGCGCTGCTAATCCCGCAGAGCGCTCAATATGTCTCGGCGCGAAGCGTGCCAGGCGGGAGCGAACCCACCCACCACGCCCATGATGAGGGCAAACCCAATCGCGCTGACGACCACGGCCGGCGTCATTTGCAGGCTGAACACAACTTCGCTGAAGGTCACCTGATTTTGCGTTCCTGTGGTCATGCCGTTGAACGGCAACATCAGAATGATGCCGAGGGTCGCACCCAGCAAAGACAACAGCAGCGACTCCAGCATGAACGAAGTCAGGATGCTGGGACGCGAAAATCCAATTACCCGAAGAGTGGCAATCTCGCGCCCGCGATACGCCACCGCTGCATACATGGTGTTGGCGGCAGCGAAGCAGGAACCGACGGCCATGATGCCCGCGACAATCCAGCCCACAACCTTGATGGGAGCTCCGGACTTGGTCTGCGACGCATAGTAGTCGGGTTCGAGCAGACCGTTGAGTTCCAGACGCTGATCGTCGTTCGCCCGGTTTTTCAGCGCCTGCGCGGAGACCGGGTCGGTCGCACGCACCAGGACCGAGGAGTACACCGTACGTTCAAAATCCGTAACCAACTGGTTGATATCGCCCCATATTTCGGAACTATGCGCCGTGCCGCTGGCATCAAAAATACCCACGATCGGCCAGTCGCCCTTGCCGACGCGCACAGTATCGCCAATGTTTGCGTTCTCAAATCGCTTGTTGATCGAACTGCTGACCACCACCTCCCGCTGACCCGGGATGAACCAGCGCCCAGCAAGCAGGCGGATTTGTGGCCGCATTTCGATTCCCAGCGGAGTCAGGAAGCGGGTGGTGACGTTGGTGTCGCCCGTCCCGCCCTTGCGTGGCATCACAACCACAAGGATATCTTCGCCCGAAACCAGGGGCTCTCCTTGGCTGTTCTTGGCGACTCCAGGCAGGTCCTTCAACACCTGCATCGCATCGCGCGACACTCCGCCCGCGGCCAGTTCCGAGTCTGAACCTTTGCGCAGCATCAGCACGTTCAGGGGATCGCCGGTGCTGGCAAAGGCGCGGCCCAGGCCCGCCAGCAGCGCCATGATGAAAACCGCGGTGGCCACCGTGAGCGCGATTCCGAGCGCGGTCATAGCGGTAAGACTCTTACGCAGCCGCAGATTACGCACGTTATAGCTGAGAGGGATTGCCATTTCTATTCTCGTCCTTTAACGCTTGTCCCGGTTGACTCGATCGGCAACTCACCCGATGTGACGCAAGCCATCTACAATGTTGACCTTTGCCGCGTGATAGGAAGGTAGGAAAGAGCTGGCGAATCCCACCACAGCCGCAATCAGCAGCGCCACCGCTATCGTAATCGGAGTGACTTTCATGCCGGTGAACATTCCGCCCTGACTCGCCATCGCCTTCACGACCACGAAGGCGAGCAGCGAACCGATCAGCCCTCCCAGCAGCGCGAGCGAGACCGCCTCGCCGACGAACAATCCCAAAATGCTGTTGCGGGTAAAGCCCAGCGTCTTCAATACGGCAACTTCCCGCGTACGCTCGCGAATCGACATCGCCATGGTATTCGCCGAAACCAGCAGGATGGTGAAGACCACCGCCAGGCAAATACTCATAATGAAGGCCTTGATGTTGCCCAACATCCCAATAAAGCCCAACTGGAAAGCGTGTTCGCTCTCTGTCTTGGTGGGACGATCAGCGTTGCGGAACTCCTCGTCAATGGCTTCCGCCACCTTAGGAACAGAATCGGGCGAATCGGCCAGAACCCCGAAGAACCCTTCCATGCCTTTGAGTTTCGGAAAGCCCTCGTCGATGTAGTCTTTGTTGAAGTATATCGACTGCGTCGGATCCGGCGGCGTGAAGATTCCGCGGATGGTCAACTCCAGATTGACCGGGAAAATCTTTCCCGTAATGTTCAGGCGATCGCCGAGTTTCCAGTGAAACTTGTCAGCCAAGCCCACATCCACGATGGCGCCTGCCCGATCATGCTGCCAGGCTTCGAGTTGGTCCGCTGGTAGCTTGAATTCCGGGTAGACTTTCAACAATTCCTGCGGATCGGTGCCGAACTGGGCAAAATAGTTCCCCGGCTTGTCATCCTTATATTGCCCTCCAAACCATTGCTGGTTCACTACTTCCTTCACGCCCGGAATGGACTGGATCTTCTGCCGATAATAGCTGGGTAAATTAAAAACCAGCGACACTTTGTGGCGCACGATCAGGCGCTGCGCCGACTCCTCGGAGGGCTTGCTGTCATAAAAGCTCCGCCAGATGGTGATCAGGAATGTCAGGAGCAGGAGCGAGCCTCCAATGCTCAAGATGGTCAAGATGCTGCGGCGCTTGTTGCGGAACGCGTTCTTGCTCACAAAACGGGTCAGAGTCATGATCGAACTCCCGGGAGAAATCTGGCCAGCTTACGAATACCCCACCAATACCATTAAGCATAGCCGATGGATGCGGACCCGGACAACCGCGTGCCTTCCCAATCCCATACTCGTGGAACGAGGTTCCCGATACCAGTGGAGATCGTCACCGGGATGGAATGACAAATGTCACCTGGTCATTGCTGATGGAGGACGGGCGTCCTCGCCCGTCCGAGCCGAGTAAGGCTCGCAGTGCCTTCGCGCGGAGCCGGGATGCCGTAGTGAGAAGCCCTGCCTTTCAAACGGAGTTGGTAAGATCCTTCACGGTACTAAAGTTTCTTCAACCTCGACGCAATCGAATTTACGAACACTTTCGTAACTCCACTTTAGCCCTATCCCCGGACTATCCTGATGACTGTCCATCCCCAAAGGATGTGCCCGAGGTCGTCCCCGCCGAGGGAATGTTGCTGTTTGTCTTCATGAGGCTGCGAAGATAATGTCGAACAAAGTCGGGCGCTTCGAAATACTCAGTGAAATCGCGCACTCGGACATTGGCGCTGTCTATAAGGCTACCGACCCCGAGAGCAATCAGACAGTAGCGCTGAAAACCGTCAACCTTGAGCCGTTAGGCGAGCAGGCGCCCGGGCTGGTGAAGAGCCTGCTCGAAGAAGCGGAAGCCAGCAAGGTTCTCAACAGCCACAACATCGCCTTGATTTACGGCGCCGAGGAAGTGGACGGCGTTTTCTGCGCGTCTCTCGAGTATGTGCAAGGCAACAGCGTAGCCACCATGCTGGCCCGCAAAGAGGGATTCTCCATCTGGGATCTGCAGGACATCGCTCGCCAAACCTGCCAGGGCCTCGATCACGCCCACGCCAAGAACCTCGTGCATTACACCCTTGAACCCGCCAAGATTATGGTGTCATGGGATGGCACAGTGAAAGTTCTGGGCTTTGGAATTTCCACCATGAGCGCTTTCGCCGCCCAAGCCTCCGGTCCGCCGCCCGGAGTTCTTCACTACATGTCGCCTGAACAGCTGCGCGGAGATCCGCTGGGCGCGTCGTCGAACATGTTCAGCCTGGGCGCAATTTTTTACGAGATGGTCACCGAGCGCAAGGCCTTTGATGGGGCGGATGCGGATCAGGTAAGGCAATCGATTGCCGAGATGACGCCAGTCGCACCCGATCAGGTTAACCGCAAGCTCCATCCTGCCCTCAGCCAGGTCATCATGAAAGCGCTGGCCAAGGCGCCCGAAGAACGATACCAGTCCGGGCAAGACCTGGTGAACGATTTGGAACGGTGCAAAGAAAGCGCTACCAAAGCCGCCGCTGCTGCGAAACCAGGGCAGAGCGTGCCGAAGGCTTCCGCCCAGCCGAAGGCGCCAGCGCCCGTCAGCGCACCACCGGCGAAGGCAGCGCCAGTAGCATCGCAGGCGAAGCCCTGGGTTAAGCCGGCCGCGCCCGTCGCCAAAGTATCGCCACCAGCATCAACTCCGCCGCAAGCTCACAGCCACGAAGTAACAGAACCGCCAGCGGCTAAGGCCGCGGCTGCCGCTGCCGGATGGAGCGGAAGCACCGGGGATTCAGGACTCATCAAACCGAATCTGGACTTGGCCGCGCCTGTCATCAATCCATCGGAAGCCGCCGTCGAGACTTTTTCCGTCGAATCATCTTCTGGCCCATCCGCAAACATGTCTTCCGCCGCAATCGTCGAGCCGGAGGTTGAGTCGCCGAAAATCCACGTCGATCCCATGATGTCCGAAGCTCCGAAAGGCGGCGCGAGCGCGAGCCGCAGCTTCTCCGAGATCGACGAACTGCCGCCGCTCAAAGAGGTTTACATTCCTCCTCCTCCTCCACCGCCATCCGCGGATGAGCCCACGCCGCACGATGCGGCGGTGTATGCCACCGTATTCAAGAATGCGGGGCCAGAGAAGCCGAAGGTGCAGCCGCGCGAGGTGGCGAAAAAAGCGGTTGCGGAAATTAAGAAGACGCCGCCGAAACTTTTCATGGTCTCGATTGCAGCCGCCATCGGAATCATTGTGCTGATTGTGGCTGCAATCGCATGGCACATCCACTCTGAGAATGCGGACGACGACAGCACGACAGCACAGCCTGCCGCCAATGCCTCGGCCGAGCCCGCAACCGCGGCAGCCACTCAGGTGCCAGCCAGCGCGCCAACTCCTGCGCAAGTGGCTCCGGAGCCCGTGACCGCGGAGCCTCCAGCAGTTTCGGTGCAGCCGAAGTACGCCGCGAAGAAGAAAGCCAAGCCGCGTCCTGTGGCTCCTTCGATCGTTCCAGGACAGTTGAGCGTCACTTCAACGCCGGCGGGCGCCCAGATCCAAATCGATGGACAGAACAATTCCAGCTGGGTTACGCCGTTTAACCTCGCGGGCCTCAATCCGGGCCAGCATTCGGTGACCATCAGCAAGCCTGGCTATGCGCCGGAAACCCGTAGCATTGAAGTAGGCTCGGGCAGCAAATCGTCGATCAGCGTGCAGCTCGGGCAACTCACGGCCACAGTCTCAGTGAGCAGCGATCCCGCGGGCGTAGCCGTCTGGATGGATGGCAAAGACACTGGGCGAGTCACGCCCGTGCAGATCTCCGTGGACAAGCCGGGCAATCACAGCTTCGTGTTCAAGAAGCAGGGCTACCTGGATGAAACCACCAGCGCCAATCTGCAGGTTGGGCAAACTTTCCACTTATCACCGACCTTGCGGCCGCTGGCCAACGCCGACAACGTCAAGATTGGCGGCAAGTTCAAAAAGCTGTTTGGCGGCAGCGAGACCGCCGGCATGGGCGCGGTCAGCATCAAGACGCAGCCCAAAGGCGCGCAGATTGCTATCAACAACCGCATCGTCGAAAAGAACTCGCCGGTCGAGGTCTACCTGGATCCGGGCAACTACGTCCTCGACATCACCATGTCAGGATTCAAGAGCATTCATCGCGTGATCACCGTGGAGAAGAACGGCAAAGTCGTAGTCGACGAGAACCTGGACCGGGAATAGGCTGCGTCACTGATCATCCATCACTGATTAATGGAGGACGGGCGTCCCGCCCGTCCTAAGCGCCACTGCTGCCTTCCTTCCTGAATGCCGCCGAGGACTATTTACCTTTCAGTAATCCTGGGTCTACCCCCCTCCCCCTGATCTTTTGGAATCATGGGGTTAAAGCCAGACCACCACCAAGATCTTTGAGTTTAAAGGACTTATACGCAAAATATTACGGACAAAGGACTTAGGGGCTACCTTTTTCATTAAGAAGCTAAACATTGGTCAGTACGATTATCTTGCAGAGCGAGGCAAAATCAAAGCGAGAAAGAAGGGATTTGAACAGAATCGAGCGCGCATTCCCATTTTGGGAAAGTGCATCGGGACTGCGCTTCGTCCGGACCCTTCGCCTCTGGTCAGGGCATGCTCGCGAGACGCCCATCCTCCATTGGTTCTTCGCGAGGTGTTAGACTCTGAGGTTTTCTCATTGTTTATTTGGAGAAGCCTTCATGAACATTTTGCGAGTGGGAGTGGTGGGCGCGGGGACGATGGGGAATGGCATTGCGCATGTCTTCGCCCGCGGCGGCTACGGAGTGGTGTTGTGCGATGTCGAGCAGCGCTTTTTGGATCGGGGGATCGAGACCATCGCGAAGAACCTCGACCGCGAAGTTGCCAAGAACAAAATCACCGCTGAAGACAAGGCTGCCGCGCTTGGTCGGATCGAGCCCGTGGTCGAACGCGCCAAGCTCGCTGCCTGCGATTTTGTGGTGGAAGCGGCTACCGAGAAGTTCGACATCAAGTCAGAAATCTTTCGCGATCTTGACCGGCTTTGCCGGCCGGAAATCATTCTGGCGTCGAATACTTCGTCAATTTCGATTACCAAGCTGGCAGCTTTGACCAAGCGGTCCGACAAAGTGATCGGAATGCACTTCTTCAATCCGGTGCCAGTGATGAAGCTGGTGGAAGTAATCCGTGGCCTGGCTACGTCAAATGAAACTTTTCAGACGGTGCGCGAGCTGGCGCTGAAACTCGAAAAAACGCCAGTCGAGGTGAACGACGCTCCCGGCTTTGTCTCGAACCGGGTGCTGATGCCGCTGCTGAACGAAGCCATGTACGCGGTGATGGAAGGCGTGGCCACGCCCGAAGCGGTAGACGAAGTCTTCAAGCTGGGCATGGCCCATCCGATGGGCCCGCTGACCCTCGCGGATTTCATCGGCCTCGACGTCTGCCTCGACATCATGCGCGTCCTGCACGACGGCCTCGGCGATCCCAAGTACCGCCCATGCCCGCTGCTGATCAAGATGGTCGATGCAGGCTGGCTGGGGAGGAAGAGTGGGCGGGGGTTTTACAGGTATTAAATGCCGCCGTTACAGGTGGACTCGGTGGGCCAGCCGGTTAGGTTAGCGATGAAGAGCTTTTGGAGCCCGCCACGCGTGGTTCGGGCATCGGCCAATCGGGCGTCTTAACTGCAGCTACTTCCTTTTCGACCAACGCTAGGTAGCCGGGAAGTCAGCCGCTGTTACAAAGTCAATCTGATAGGAACTGCTAAGCTGACTTGTGGCGCTTCTTATCTTGCTCCTTCGTATTTCCTGCGACGCCTTCAAAAAGTCGGCGAGTGCAGGCGCCAACAAATCCTGCAGCGAAGAGGCCTTTCTTTGCACTGGCTGGCGGATACTGCAATAGTGACCTGTAGAATTGCTACATGAACGACATTGAGGTACCTGATTGGGAGACCTTTAAGGATAAGGTCAGGGAACTCCGTGGAAAGTATCCTGATGAGTCGTCGGCGTTACTTTTTCGCGGACAGGGAAATTCCAAGTGGCCGTTGACAACCACCCTCGAACGGAGCGAGGGTGGGCCGATGCTTTTCTGTGACTATTATGCCCTGATCTGCGCCAGTATGGGACCCGAGCTTAAAACCCTCGCTGGCGTGGAGGTGCCCACCTATGATTACAAGTTGTGCGAACCATTTCTCGGTAATCCCGATTTGCTTTACGAGGTTGGTGACCCCTTTCCCATGCATCTTTATCGGTACATGGCTTACTTGCGGCATTTTGGGTTCCCGTCGCCGTTGCTCGATTGGTCGCGGTCGCCGTTCGTCGCGGCATTCTTCGCCTTCAGAGACGATCCGCCTGGAAACAAGCCCGAGAAGAGGTCAGTCTTCGCTTACTGCGAGAATCGAGCGAAGGTGAAGAAAGGACTGCGTGGGCTGCCTCTCATCCGTGCGATGGGACCCTATGTTCAGACTCACGAGAGGCATTTCCGCCAGCGCTGCGATTACACGATTTGTGGAGATTTTGACAAGAACTACGGATGGCATTTTGATTCGCACCAAGGCGTCTTGGATCGCGCGCATCCGATGCATGATCCTCTCTGGAAGTTCAATCTTCCTTCGGTCGAGCGGGAGAAGGTTTACCGGGACCTGAGCGACTACAACCTTAACGCCTTTTCATTGTTCGGCACCCAAGAGAGCCTGCTGGAGACGTTATGGTCACGAGAATACGTCCTGAGAAAACCGAAGTGAGCGGATGACGCAGCAGCAATTTCTCCAATAACGTTTTCCTAACGGTCACAGCCCGAATGGCCCGCTTGTAGCGGGGTGCCAGAAAATCAACCGCTTTTCACTAGAGCGAGAATGCCTAACAACACGCTCAAAATACCCAGCGCGGCGGAGACCAGAGAGACTCTCGCGGGGAAACTGTATCGAACGTCACTTCCCTCTACCGCCCATTTCACCTGCCCACAGAAACACGTCCGTTTCAAGTCAAAGTCGTATGTGTCGCCCGCGTTCACCCCTAGCTTGTCGCGGCTTCTTGCATCGAGGAATATGCAGTTATCCGCGGATGGTGATCCACGGGCAACCAGGTAGGCTTGCCTGCCGTTAAGCTCTACGACGCAGACCGAGCCTTCCACGATTGCCATATTTCGTCGGTCCACCCGATAGGCTTCAGGAATCCGCACAATGTCGAGATAGACCTCATGGCGCTTTAGTTGTCGAACTTGGAGTCTTGCCATGCCCGCAGAGTGTAACAAAGTGGGACGGGGGTTCGTGTAGGAACTCTCTCAATTTGAGGCTTCCGATAGCGCTATGACGGGCTGGTTGGCTAAATGCCAATTGCCAAGTGCTAAGGGCTGGGCTGGCTGAATACTGAAAGCTGACTGCTGAAAGCTTCCCGCTCAAAGGTCCCGGCTAAGCCACAAAGTTACTTCTGTTTCCACAGCGGGAGGGAGTATGCTGCGCGCATGGGAGTGTCGGTGGAGGTGCTGGCCAGTGGGAGCCGGGGGAACAGCACGATTGTGCAAAGTTCGACTACGCGGCTGCTGGTGGACGCGGGAATTTCGTGCCGCGAGACTTTCAAGCGCATGAAGGCTGCGGGAGACGATCCGCGCGCGCTCTCCGCCATTCTGATTACCCACGAGCACACCGATCATGTGTCGGGCCTGTTGGTGCTGGCCCGCAAGCTGAAGATTCCCGTGTTCATGACCGGGGCGACGCATCAGGCCTGGGCGCGGGCAATGCGGGATGCTGACGGAGAGCGTCCGCAACTCGACCAGCTGGAATTCTTTTCTTCCGGCCATGGCTTCCGCATTGGAGACATCGAAGTTACGCCGTTCACCATTCCGCATGATGCTGTCGATCCCGTCGGCTTCACCTTCCGCGCGGAAGGCATCAAGATCGCGATTGCCACCGACCTCGGACGCCTGCTGGCCAACGTGAAAGACAACTTGCGGGCGTGCGATGTGCTGGTCATTGAATCGAACCACGATCTGGAAATGCTGCGCAACGGGCCCTATCCGTGGTCGGTGAAGCAGCGAGTGGGGAGCCCTACAGGACACCTGTCGAATGAGAAACTCGCGGAATTCTTTGCTACCGGCTATGATGGAAATGCATCCTATATAGTGCTGGCGCATCTCTCGGAGCAGAATAACCATCCGGAACGCGCTTTGAGAGAGGCGGAGAAGGCGTTGTCCGGCCGCCGGACGCTGTGGGGTAATCGTGTCCTGCTGGCCGCGCAGACGGAACCGCTGCAAGCCATCCGGTTCTGAGTTGATACAGTCAACCGATAATCAGTAGTACATATGAGTGAGTGCGTTGATCCCATCGTAGGCAAGATTCTGGCGGGCTGGCGCTATGACATTTCCGGCCTCGCGCCGGAGATGGGTAGCGACTACGAAGAGCATTTCGCGGCTTGCGCGCACTGCCGCGGGCGGCAGCGCCTGCATCGCACGATCGACTTGTCTTTGATTGTTCTGGCTTCGGTATCGGCGGGCGTGTTTTTGCTGGCTTTCGGAGTGATCCGCCACTTTGGTCCGCGCAATGCCTTCTGGCTGGAGATTGCGGCTTTGGCGGGCTTCGCGCTGTCGGCGTTGATCTGGCTGGTTGTGGCAGTGGCCACGCCCGCGCCCACAACCATGGTCGATGTAGCCAGAATTGGTGCACGCCATGTGCATGATCGTTTGCCGCCGGAGATTCGCGAACGCCTTCCCGAGGAATTGCGGCTAAAGATCACCGGTTCGTAAGCAGAGAGATTTTTTGTCGATGTGTCAGTCTTTTTGAATGATCACGCGTCTCATGATTCAGCGATACTTGGTTTAGAGATTCGACGTTTAGCGATGCGTCAATTTTCCTTCAATGGTTTGTTGTTGTTGCTGATGGCTGCGGTGCTTGCCGCTCCTCTGGCAGCGCAAGGGTGGCCCACACCGAGCAGCACTTTAGGCCAGCCCGCTGGGTGCCACGAGGATGCGCCCATGCCTCCCGCGCCCGCGCCGAGCAGCCACCAGTGTTGCCAAAGCGGCCACGATGCGGCCATGCTGCTGGCGTCTTCGGCTCCGCGACTGGAGCTTCAAGTCTCAGCCCTGGTTCAGTTGCCTCAGCGTGCAGTTGTGCCGGCTGCATTCAGCAGCTTGCCAAGTCTCGCCATCGTATTTGGAGATCCCCCAGTCCTGTCTCCGCTCCGCGTTTAGACCCCGGCGCGCTCCGTGCCAATCTACCTGCTGATATTCGTCAAGAAACATTCGGTTGTCGAAGTGCGCCTTGTCCGGGAGGTCGACGCAAGGGTCATCTATGCGGAAAGCACTCATGCGAAAAGCTGCGTGGTTTTTTCCAGTGGTTGCAGTCCTGGCAATTTCAGCTGTCGCGCAGGACGCGAGTCCCGCGGTGGATATGTCCGCGAAGAGCCAGTCCGGGCAGGCCATGCCAGGGATGGGCATGCCGGGCATGAACATGGGCGAAGCATCGTCGATGCCTTCGTTTCCCGCATCCTCGGGCACCAGTTGGCAGCCGGCGTCGGTGCCGGAGACCATGTGGATGATTTCGCCGGGCGGCTGGGAATTGATGCTGCATGGCGCCGTCTTCATCACTTACAACCAGCAAGGGGGGGCGAGGGGCGAGGGCAAGGCGGAGTCGACGAACTACTTTATGTTTATGGAGCAGCATCGGCTGGGGTCGGGCACGCTGTTGTTGCGGCAGATGTTTTCGGCGGAGTCGCTGACCTCGCCGCATCCCGGGTTCCCCGAACTTTTTCAGACGGGCGAAACTTATCATGGGCAGCCGCTGCTCGATCACCAGCATCCGCACAATGTATTTGCCGAACTGGCCGCGCTGTACACGCTGCCGGTCAACGAGAAAGTTTCATGGCTGCTTTACGGAGGTCCGTCGGCTGAGCCTGCGCTCGGGCCGGTGACGTATATGCATCGGCAGTCGGCGTCGGAGGATCCGGAGGCGCCGCTCGGACATCATCTGCAGGACTCAACGCATACCAGTTTTGGCGTGGTGACGACGGGCTTCATCTTTGATTTGTCAAAGCTTAATTTTTCAAAGCTGGACTTGTCCAAGCTAGGCTTTTTCAAGGTCGAGGGGTCGGCGTTCAACGGACATGAACCGAATGAAGAGCGCTGGAGCATTCAACTCGCGGCACTCGATTCCTGGTCGTTCCGGGTGACGGCGGCACCGACTCGCAACTGGACCGCGCAATACAGCGCGGGACGTCTGCGGCATCCCGAGGCGCTTGATCCGAACGACGAGCAGCGGCAGTCGGCCTCAGTCGAATATAACCGGGCGCTGTCTGGAGGCAAGCTGGGAAATGGGAACTGGGCAACCTCGCTGATCTGGGGACGCAAGCACAAGCTGTTGGACAACACCACGCAGAACAGTTACCTGCTGGAATCGACTTTGAATTTTCTGGCGCGAAATTATGCCTACACTCGGCTTGAACTGGTGGACAAAGACGAATTGTTTCCCGAGGCGCCGGTTCATCCCGCGTACCGCATTGGCGCCTACACGTTCGGTGGGGTGCGCGATTTCGTGCACAACGAGCATTGGCAAGTGGGATTCGGCGGGGATGTGACTTTTTATTCGAAGCCTGCGGTTTTGGATCCGGTTTATGGAAATGACCCAGTGTCGTTCCATCTGTTCGTGCGGGTGCGTCCGGGATTGATGGAGCACGGCCACTAGCGCGGGATTCGACTGTTATCAACCCGGATACGTGCAAGATTTCGGCGTTCGAACCTACACAACCCGCGCACAATGGCCTATGGAGCCCGCCCGGAAACTATTGCAAACGGTTCGCATCGCCCTCTTGGTGAGCATTGCGCTCTATGTTTTCATCGGCGAGCGATTGAGCCCGAACGGGGCAGGTGCGCCGGACCGCAATCTTTATTTCGCGACCACTCTGGTCGCGATCACGACGCTTGGAATGATCTTCGCGGTCCGGCGGCTATTCGTTTTGCGATCGGAAGCCGCGCTGGCGGATCAACCCGAAGACATCGCGGCACTAAATCGCTGGCGGACTGGCTACATCTTCACTTATGCGTTGTGCGAGACGGTGGCCTTGTTCGGATTCGTGCTGCGGTTTGTGGGCTTCACCCTTTCGCAGGTCGCGCCGTTCTATCTGGTTGGCTTTGCTTTGATGCTGGCCTTCGGGCCGCGTCGCCCAGCAAGCAGAAGATGAATCACGTGGGGCGGACGCCCTCGTCCGCCCGGCAGCGCGGGGCGCCGCACCCCTGCGAAGAGCCGAGCGTACGTGGATCAGATCCGGCTTAGGCTTTGATGTGGCAGGACGCGAGGCCCTTCTTTTCGAGATACTGCTGGTGGTAGTCTTCGGCCTCGAAGAAAGTTTCGGCCGGAACAATTTGGGTGACGACAGGCTTGCTGAAGCGGTGCGATTTTTCCAGTTGCTCTTTCGAAGCCTTGGCTGCGGCTTCCTGCTCCGGGGTGTGAAAAAAGATTGCCGAGCGATACTGTTTGCCCCAATCCGGCCCTTGCCGGTTGAGTTGCGTGGGATCGTGGTTCTCCCAGAAGACATCGAGCAGCTTATCGTAGGAAAGCTTGGCAGGATCGTAATCGACTTCGACGGCTTCGGCATGGCCGGTCGTATCCGTGCAAACCTGTTTGTAGGTCGGGTTAGCAGCGTGGCCGCCGATGTAGCCGACCCGGGTCGAGTTCACCCCCGGCAACTGGCGGAAGGTCGCTTCAACTCCCCAAAAACAGCCTGCGGCAAATGTAGCTTTAGCCATATGAATGACTCCCATTTCAAAGTGTCAGCCTCCCTATTAGATGCCAGAGGCGGCCGAAAGTGGCACGACGCGGATGGATCAACGATCCTCGCGTCGCCAGATCGAAAGTCCGGGCGCGCCCAGCGCCAGCAATCCGAGCATGGACGCGTCGGTTGTGGGGACCCTTAAAGCTGGGGGAATTGGTCGTTGAATGCTGCTGATCACACCCCGTCGCTGTGGTTTGCTTGTGGTCTTGGGCATGGCGGTGGCTGAATGGTTGGGCTCTGCAGTGGGCTCACTTGCCTGCCCTGTCGCCGAACACTGGCCTGCGTGTATGGCAGTTTTTGGGGCGGTTTCGTAACCGTACTCGCGGATGTGCATGGTTCCCATTTTTCCATCCGCGCGTGCCTCAAATGTTACGTTCATCCGAACCCAGCCATAGTGGCTTTCTCCGGCCACGCCAAACTTGAATCCAATATAGTTGAACTGCCCAAACTGAAGATTGCCTTTGTGGTGATTAACCGTGCCTTTGCCTATACCGTAAGTGAACAGCATTCCGTAGGATGGCCCTTTGGCAAAATTCCCGCGTGGCCCGATACTTGCACCAGAGCGTACATCGGCAGGAAGGTTGCTTGCTCCGAGCAATGGCATCGCTCCCGCCCAATTTGGAATGAAAAAACCGCGATTCCACGAACCACCAAGCAACGACGACACATTATTATAGGTTTCGGCGATGTTAAACGGCGGGACTCGTTGATGGGCTGGATTCAGGGCGTATGTGCCGGTCCCTACCAAGTCAATGTGGAGTTTCTTGCACACCGGAGCAGCGTCAACTGGAACCGAGCACGCGAGTATCGCGACTCCAGCGGCACCCGCAGCCAGGGCATAGCCGTTAAGGCGTTGACGGAGATGTTCGGGCAATTCCCTGGGAGTCTTCCACCTCGCCGAGTTCGTCTCCGAACGGTTCAGGTATGAGTGCATGACAGCCTCCTTCTCTCTCTCTCTTCTCTCTTCAATGCGATTCAGGGACGCCAGAACACGTATCCCGCGCCCAAGAACTGGCTGATGGCAGGAGCTCCCGCCACTACCGTATGGCCGTCGACGGCTACCGAGGAACCCATTTCGGCGCGGAACTTTGCGTCTGAACCAACCAGCTTGGTCTCGCTGGAATGCGTCGTCCAGCCGCTCTTCGGTTTGACAAAAACAAAAGCTGCGCCTCCATCGAGATTCTGCCCCTTGTCGTAGAAAGCTCCGGCGACGGCGGTGCCGTCCTCGAGCGCAACCGAGGAGCCCAGGGCGATTACTCCATCGTCGGCAGCAGTCAGCTTGGCGGTCTGATTCATGTTCGTCCAGCCGCCTGACGGCTCGACGTAAACGTAGGCCGCACCCTGACCCTGCCGGGAACTGGCACGAGGGGCGCCGCCAAGCAGGGTATTACCGTTGATAGACACTGAGGTGCCCAAGTTGTTGTTCGGCGCACCGTCCGAAGCGGTCAGCTTGGCAGTCTGCGTACCGTTCGACCAACCACCCGCCGGTTTCGTGAACACGTACAGCGCGCCTTGGGCCAGTTTGGCGCCGATAGGCGCATACGGCGCTCCGGCAACGATAGTGTTGCCACTGATGGACGCGGAATAACCCAACTGGTCACCGGTCTGGCCATCCGACGCCGTGAGCTTTGCGGTCTGGGTACCGCTTACCCATCCGCCCGCTGGCTCGACGAAAACATACGCCGCGCCCGGTGTCGTAAAGGGATAGGTTCCAGGGGCTCCGGAGACCACGGTATTGCCGCTGACCCAGATCGAGGCTCCCAGCGCATCGCCGTTGATCCCATCGGAGGCTGTAAGTCTGGCGGTCTGCCTCAACGTTCCGCTCCAGCCGCCAGCAGGCTTGACAAATACGTAGGCCGCGCCCGGCCCGTCGCTGCACCACCAAGTATTCTGAGACTCTCCGACCACGATCGTATCGCCGCTGATCGCGACGGACGATCCGAAAGTGCACCCCTCTCCCAGGGCAGGAATCAGAGTCGCCGTCTGAATCATATTTCTCCACCCGTCTTTCGGCTTTATGAAAACGAAAGCCTGGCCTGGGTCGGTCTGCCCAATCACAATCGTGTCTCCGCTGATGGCCACGGATGTGCCAAAGAAAAGTCCTGATTGATCGTACGAGGCGGTCAGCTTAGCCATCTGCGCCCACGGTTCCGCGACCACAGCAGGCCACGTACCCGTCTCGGGCGAGTTGTTGGCTTGCGCCGGCAGAGTCGATCGCGGGTGGCTGGGATCGGTTGCACTTGCGAACGGATGAAGGATTAACAGCGCAGCGCAGATAAAGAGCGAACACGGTTTCCGCATGATGACCTCCAGAAGAAGTTCCGGTCGCAGGGACGAAGAGTTACTCCACACCTTGGCTTGGAATCATCACTTCAGGTCGCATAGCAACGCGCCGAAAACCTCGGGGCCGGAAACAAACAGCAAGCGCGCAGCCAACTGTCCGATGGTCCGACCGGATTATGATTCCCCTTGTCAGGTATGTCAAGCTGAACCCCGCTTTGCGCTGCCAACAGACTGCGGCACTTGGATGGAGAGGTTGGCTTGTCCAGTTACCGGCGGCTGGTCAGTCAGGGGCTTTCCCGGTTGACGGACCCCGGTTTGCCGCGATAGATTGCATTAGCGGCTTGCCCCCCAGCCCGCCTGAGGTTTGGTGACCTTGGTTTTCCACAGCACTCACTGGTCTTCGCGGCTTGCTGTCGCGATCTTGCTTGCCTGCCTGATCGTTCCTGCGGCATCGGCCGCGAACGCAGGCTTTACCCCGCAGGCTCGCGTCGGATTCAATGCGGGGGATCAATGGGAGCCCGCCATCGCGAGCGATGGCTTTGGTCATACCTACATTCTGTATCCACAGTATGGGCTTGTGCCGGGATGCCGCGCATGCCCGCTCCCTTCGATGATCCTTGTGGTCAGCAACGACAATGGTGTGACCTGGCAGCCGCCGCGCGAGATTACGCCTCCGGGCACGGGGCAATATGATCCGCAGATCGTGGTTGATCCCGTTGATCACCGGACTGTTTATGCGGCCTGGCTGCAGAACAAGCGAGACGACATGGTTGTGGCGAAGTCCGTGGACTTTGGGCAGAGCTGGTCGATTGTGGTGGCCGACCGCGGGCTCACCGACGCCGATAAACCGGTGCTTGCGGTTCGCGGCCAGAATGTCTACGTCGGATTCAACAGGGAGCGCAAGATCTGGGTTGCGTCGTCGCACGACGGGGGGATTACGTTCAGCTTGGCGGATGTGGGGCCGAAGTTGCGATTGGTGCGGTCTCTGGCAGGCGGCGCGACTGTGGATCCGCAGGGCTCGATCTATTTGGCTTGGGCGGGATACACGCGGCACGACGGCGCCAAGGGGCGGGAGAATCTGTATATCAGCAAGTCGTCCGATGCCGGCGAGAGTTGGCAGACGCGGCTGATGGATGTCTCCGGCGCGCCTCCGGATTGTGGAGCTTATCGGTGCGAGTGGGGATACCTCGGCGCGCAGATCACCATGACCTCGGATGCGGCAGGCACTTTGTATACGCTGTGGAATGCGGGTGCGGCGGATAAGAGTCCGGCACGAATTTATTTTGCTTCGTCGACCACAGCCGGGGACACCTGGTCTCCGCGGCTGAATGTTTCTACTGCGCTCTCGAGCGTGGAGCATGCTTTCCCCGCGCTCGCGGCGGGAGAGGCTGGCGATGTGCGAATCGCGTGGATGGATACGCGCAGCCATCCGCGATGGAATACGTTTTATCGAAGCTCTACCAACGGCGGCGCGACCTGGTCCGCCGAGGCCAGAATTTCGAGTTATGTGGCGGGCTACCGCTACGTTCGGGCCAACGGCTTCAGCTTTCCTTTTGGCGATTACTTCGGGATCGGCATCGATAGCCAGGGCCGGACCCAGGCCGTGTGGGGCGAAGGGTTGAACTTCCGGTCACCGGGTTCGATCTGGTATAGCAACGGGCGGTAAGCTTTGTTGCACCTGTTCTAGTGCAGAATCTGGCTCAAAAAAACTCTCTGCTTGTCGCAAAATATAGAAAACAAAGGGTCGGGAATTTTCTTGCCTCCTAGATCTATGTTTCTTAAGGTAGTTACAGGCAAAATCTTGAGAACATGAGAGTTAGTGTGGCGTCCGCTGCTCGCAGTTCGGTTTTGGAACTGTGCGTGGACGCGCTGGAAGCATAGCTTTTCGCCTTCGCGACGATTTCGTGCCTCAGCCTCGGAAGGTGCATGGTCAGGTTGTCAGAGATCGTAGATTATCTTATAGACAATCTATTTCTATCTAGGTTATCGCAAATCGAAGCATGGGTGCAAGAAAAAAGCCGTGTCGGCCTGCCGTCCGGTTCCAATTTGGGAAATGTCGCACCCGCCCTGCGACCGAAGAAGTGGCCCGTTAGCGAACAGCCGCATCGAGCCCTTCGGCACACTGTCCGATTCGTGACTTATTGCAATCTATTCGGAATCCCCAACATGATGGACAGGCGCTTCCGTGACGATTGCGCGTGCCAACGAAGACAATCGTCCGCGTTACGCCGTCCAGTGCCATGCCCTGATTGGCTGCAATTTTCTCGCCGGTTGTAGATCGGAAAGTCGCACCTTCTGAACCGACGAAACCATAAGCTTTCGCAAAACTGTGTTTCGTACTGAATGTTGAGCCAGAACCACCAGCGGGATGAGCCATAGTCCAACCCTCGCTGAATGAAATGATCATTGCTTCGTCCTATTTTGTAAAGCATGTTATTGGCGAATCTGGGGCTGTGGGCGCGTTGGTCCCTGCGGGGCCTGAATCGAAAATGGGCGTTTTGCGGCACGGTTGAAGCCGTGCCCTTCCCTGAATCCTAATCGTCCTGATTCGCATTCGAGAACGTAGAGCTCGCGCGATCACGAAAGGCCGGTTGTCAGTTCTGGGTTCTCGGTTCTCAGTTTGCTCCCCGGGAAGAATGGTTGCGTATCGTTTGCGACCGTTGCACAGGCTATAATTACGCGCACGCATGACGCTTGCCTCCGGGACAAAACTCGGGCCTTACGAGATCCTCGCGCCACTCGGTGCTGGCGGGATGGGCGAGGTGTACCGGGCGCGGGATTCGCGGCTTGGGCGTGAAGTCGCATTGAAAGTGCTGCCGGAGTCGTTTGCGCGCGATGCGGACCGGTTGCGGCGCTTCGAACAAGAGGCACGGGCCGTGGCGGCACTCAATCATCCCAACATCCTTGCCATTCACGATATTGGAGAGCAAGGCGGCGCGCCTTTTATTGTCTCGGAACTGCTGGAGGGCAACAGCTTGCGGGTCGAGCTTGAGCGCGGCCCGCTTGCCGCGCGCAAGGCGTCGGATTACGCGGCGCAGATCGCGCAAGGATTGGCGGCGGCGCATGAGAAGAACATCATCCATCGGGATCTGAAACCGGAAAATATTTTTGTCACCAGGGAAGGCCGGATCAAGATTCTTGATTTCGGATTAGCGAAAGTGGCAACGAATGCGCGTGGCGCGAAGGGCGAGTCGGATGGCCTGACGTTAACCAGCTCGCCGACCGAGGCGGGTGTGGTGATGGGAACGGCAGGCTACATGGCTCCGGAGCAGGTTCGCGGCGCTGACATCGATTCGCGCACAGATATCTTTGCAATTGGCGCCGTGTTGTACGAAATGGTTTCGGGAAAGAGGGCGTTTCGTCGCGATACCGCTGCCGAAACCATGACGGCGATCCTCAAGGAAGACCCTCCAGAACTTGGCGACATGGCGCATCCGGTCTCGCCCGGGCTGGAGCGCATCATTCGGCGCTGTCTCGAAAAGCAACCGGAGCAGCGTTTCCAATCCGCGAAAGACCTGGCCTTTGCACTCGAGGCTTTGACGGGTACGAGTTCGAAATCGGCAGCACAGGTGGCGATTACTCTAGCGCCGGAAAAACCGCCCAAACCTCGCTGGCTGGGATTCGCCACCGTCGCGGCTCTGGCGCTCGTCTTCGGGGCGGCAATAGGCTGGTACTTGCGCCCTGGTCCGGTGCCGCCGCCGACGTTTGCCCGCGTCTCGTACGATCGTGGCGAGATCACTAGAGCCCGTTTTTCGCCGGATACGAAAACTGTCATCTATAGCGCGAGGCTCGGTGGAGGTGCGCCCGACACTTACACCATTCGCGACGATTATCCGGCGTCGACGCCGGTGGGCCTGGGCGGGGCTTTACTCCTGGCAATTTCACGGCAAGGCCAGATGGCAGTCCTCGTGCGGTCGTCGTATGTCGCCCACTATCAATGGACGGGTACGCTGGCGACTTCTCCCCTGGGCGGAAGTGCGCCGCGCGAACTGCTGGAGAACGTGGCCGATGCTGACTGGGCACCGGACGGAAATGAACTTGCCATCATCGACCGCAACAAGCGTAATTGGCGATTGCAGTATCCCATCGGGAAGGTGCTGCTCGAAGGCGAGAACTGGATCAGCGAGGTGCGAGTTTCCCCCGATGGGAAACAGGTTGCGCTGTTTCATCACCCGCCGAATATTGACGATCGCGGCGAGGTCGTTCTGGTGGATCGGTCGGGCCACTTGCGAACCTTATCGGGCGGGTGGGAGTCCCTGGAGGGCCTGGCGTGGGCGCCTTCGGGGAAAGAGGTTTGGTTCTCCGCCGCGGAATCAGGAGAGCAATATTGTATTCATGCCGTCACCGTTTTGGGCAAACAGAGAACTGTATATTGCGGAACCGCGCCTACGCGCATCCTTGACATTGCGTCGTCGGGCCGGGCGCTGGTTTCGACGGAAGAGTCCCGGGGAGCGATGGCACTGGTGGAGCATGGCACCAATCAGGAACGCGACCTGAGTTGGCTCTCCTACAGTTTTGGCCCGCGGCTGTCGCAGGATGGAAGCGAAGTGTTGTTCACCGATCTTTCTGAAAGGTCGGGCAACGATTATTCGGTGTATATGCGGAAGAGCGACGGCTCTCCCGCAGTGCGCCTCGCTGGAGGCGGCTATGGCACGGACATCAGTCCCGATGGAAAATGGGCTCTTGTACTGTTCTCCGGCGATCCGGCCGCGCGCCTGCAGATTGTGCCGGTGGGACCGGGCCAGGCACGCGTGTTTCACTGGGACGGGATTCAGCCGCAGTGGGCGCAATGGTTCCCGGATGGACGTCGTATTCTGTTGCTGGCTAACCAGACCGGCGGGGTGGAGGCAGTATTCGTCACGGATGCCGATGGCGCCCCGCCAAAACAGGTGTCGCCCGGAAATCCCACATGGAAAGCGGTCTCTCCAGATGAAAAATCGGTCTTGATTCGTCAGAATGGGGTAGAGGTCATCCGTTCCCTGTCGGACGGCACCTCCAGGCCGGTTCCGGGTCTTCAGGCGGCGGAGTTTCCGATTGCGTGGGCGTCGGACTCAAAGCATGTGTACGTGCAGGCAGTGGTCGCCACCGGCATAGACATTTATAAGATCGACGTAGAATCCGGCCGGCGGGAATTGTGGCAGAGGATAACCCCGAAAGAGGTGGTGGGCCTAAGCCCCATGAGAATCCCCATCGGCATTACGCCCGATGGCCGGTGGATGGCATACAACAGCCGCACCCAACTGGGACAGCTTTATAGCAGCGACACGCTGAAGTAAACCTCACTCCGTTCTTGTCTCTCTGGTTGCGGTTTCGTCTCACGTCTGTAGCGAGATATTCAACGAACATTCAATTGCAAGTCATCTGGCTGTAACCGGGGTGCGAAAGACTGGCCCGGCTTTGGGACGGCCAAAAGGGGCTGGGTGTGCAATGAACGCTCGACGCTGTACTTCCAGCGCCATCCCCGGATTCCGTGTATTTTTGGCAGAGGTTCATTCTGCCGCGAGGTAAAATAGCCACGAATGTTTTGCGTTGTGGTTACTCGCCAGGCTCAGGGAGGTCGCTCTTGTGCTTGCGCAGACCGGGAACGGAACTCTAACCCCTGGTCGGGGTTATCAATTTTCAGCCACTGCCTGACTGATCGCCGATTCGAGCGGCGTAGCAATAACGGCAGCCGAGGCTAAACTGCTTGCGGATAAGCTTGCGCACGGCCCCTATGGATGGTAGTAGCAAGCGGTGCCTTGTTATTCTCTGGGTTCGTTGAGGCCCGCAAGCGGTGTGTAGTCAGGCGAACGTAGCGGAGAGTGATGCCGGGGGAAACCAAGCGAAATCTTCAAGGCGGCATCGGAATCGCTCCTCGTGACGGTGCCCAATTCTTAAGGGGAAGCGAGATGAGAACGGAATTTTTCATTCGGTCAAGCGGGAGAACGCTGCACGTGACCACTCGTCTGGCGTTATGCAGTGTTTTCCTGATCCTGGCGGGCGGCGCATTGCTGACGGCTCAGAACGTGGTATTGACGGGTTCGCTCGGCGGCAGGGTCACCGACCAGAGCGGAGCAGCGGTGCCGGGAGCGACGGTCCTGCTGCAGAATCTTGCAACCGGCGTGCAGCAATTGGCCGAGACAAATAATGCGGGACTTTACCGATTTCCGGTGCTGACCCCGGGATCCTATTCCATTGCGACAAGCCTCAAAGGTTTTCGCGATGTCCAGGCATTGGTGCGGGTGCTGGTGGGAAATTCAACATCACTGGATGTCACGCTGCAGGTGGGAACCAGCTCGGACGCGGTGAAAGTAATCGGGACGACGCCGCTGCTGCGACCGGAAGAGTCCGCTGCCAGCACGGTGCTAGAGCATTCATTTATTGAAGAATTGCCGCTCAACGGACGAAAGTATACCGACTTTACTACGCTAACGCCGAACACCAGCTACGACGGCGACACCGGTCTGGTAAGCATTGCCGGACAGCAGGGCGGAGAAGACTCCGGCTACGCCAATGGAAACGGCTCCAACGCCTTCGCGGTGGACGGGTCTAACGCCACCAGCAACTACTTCGCCGACATTATAGGCCGTTACCGCATCCCGTACCTGTATGGCGAGGACGCGATCCAGGAGTTTCAAGTTTCGGTGAGCCCGTACTCGGCCGTCTATGGGGGTGGAGCAGGCTTCGTCAACTCCGTGACCCGATCGGGAAGCAACGCGTTCCACGGTAGTGCGTTTTATTACAACCGGAACTCCGCGACCGGGGCCAACGACGCGCTCGACAAAGCCAGCGGCTTCCCTAAACCGGAGGATGCTTTGCAGCAATTCGGCGCCGGGGTGGGCGGGCCGATACTGCGAAATCGTCTATGGTTTTTCGTGGATTACGAGCAACAACTGCGGAACAATCCGATTTCTGTCATAAACTCGGCGTTGGCGACGACGCCAGCGAACTCGGCTGCTTTTTTGAGTTCTAATTTTGGAATTCCGGCGGGGACGACTCTACCCCCGCCGAACGGGCCCTTGCCGGTACCGGGCAGCGATACTGCGCCTGATCCGACCAATCCGGTATACCTCCAGCAAGTGTCAAACGCATTGAACGCGCTCAACTCCAATCTCGGCACCAAAGCAAGAAAGCGCGACGACTGGGTGCTTACTCCCCGGTTGGACTATCAGCCTACTTCCCGCGACGGCCTGTTCCTCAGCTTGAATGTAAACCGGTACAACTCGCCCGGAGGCGTCATCACCGACCCTACAGTGGGAAACTATGGGACGCAAACCCTGGCCAACGCCTATGTGCATACCTTCCAGGCAGGCTTGGGATGGACGCATACGTTCTCTTCCAACTTGCTGAACGAATTTCACGCTGGCACTTCGCAGGACAACGAAATTGCCACACCGACGGGGCTGGCTCCAAACGTTCCCACGTTGATACTGGATAGCCCGGCCGCTTTCATTCTGGGCAACGCTCCTTTCTCTGTGGGAAGGGTTTTTGAAAGACAGTACTCACTGTCCGACCGGGTTGACTATGTCGTTGGCAAACACACGTTGCAGTTGGGCTTCGATATGAAACGGGCCTGGGACTCGGACAACAACGACGGTGGCGCGGACCCCAACGAGGCTGTCGACCGGGGGTCGTTCCTGGGAAGCTACGGATTTTCGAATCTTGAGGCGTTCGCGCTTGGACAATACAACGTCTTCAGCCAGTCCTCGGGGAATCCGACTTTCTCTTTTTCTGTACCGTACTACGGATTCTATGTGCAGGACACGTTCCGTGCTTTGCCGAAGTTGACGCTCGAAATGGGCTTGCGCGAGGATTTCCAGGTGTATCCGCAGCCGGTCAAAAATCCGGCTTTCCCGCTCACCGGGCAGTATCCGAACCAGTTTCAGCGTCTGGCACCGCGCTTAGGATTTGCCTGGCAGCCGGCATCGAAGACGGTGGTGCGCGGAGGGTTTGGGCAGTTCTATACCAACATGAACGGCCTGAATTATCGGAATGCAGTGGTCTCGAACGGACTGGCATCCCAGCAATCATCGGTGAGTGTGAGTTACACTGCGGGTTCGCCGAATCAACAGGCTCCGACGTTTCCGAATATCCTTCCGGGTAATTCCCCTCTGTTCCAGGCGTCCCCGGACATTTCCCTGGTTTCCCCACAGTTTCGGGTGCCCTATATATTGCAGGCGAGTTTGCAGATTGAGCGCGAGATTTTCGAGAACACAACTCTGAGTGTCGGCACCATGTGGAATCACGGGGTGCATCTGCTTTCTGGCAGCGCCTATGATGCGAACCTGAATCCGTTGCAGGGCACGACGACATATGTGATGTGCCCTCCCGGCACAACCGCCGCGCCCTGCAGCGGGCAGATGACAACCCTGCCCACCATGGACAATGGCCTGTTGACCGAAGGCCGCATCAACCCCAACCTGGGGCAGATCAACGAACTAATCAGCCCGGCGCAAAACTATTACAACTCCTTCTTCGTGCAGTTGCAGCGGCGCATGACACAAGGCGTTTCCCTGCAATTTTCTTACACGTTTGCCAAGAGCATCATGCTGGATGGGATGGACTTCAACAATCAGTTCGACTTCAGCAATACGCACGCTCCTTCGCTGCTGGACCAGCGACATCGAATTAGCCTTGCCGGCGTCTACCGGCCCAGGCTGGAGACGCTGACCAGTTCGGACGCCGGCCGTGCGCTGCTCTCGGGTTGGGCGCTGAGCAGTGTCATGGAGTTCTCTTCCGGCCGGCCGTACGCGGGGTTATTGAGTCCTGCCTGCACCAGTTCGACCCTGTCATTCAGCAATTGCGATGGCGCCAATGGAAACCTGAACGACACCGCCTTCAACCAAGACACCGCAAACACCGCGGGGGGCATCAATGGCAGTGGTCCAACGCCAGGGATCGGCCTGAATTCTTTCTATGGTCCCTGGCTGGAGAGGATCGACGTTGGGCTGGCCCGCAGTTTTGTGATCAGGGAAGGCAAGGAACTGCAACTTCAAGCGCAGGCGTTTAATCTGTTCAACCACGCCAACTACTACGTGCAAAATGGTAACGGCATCAACCAGTTGCAATACAACCCAATCGGAAGCAACTGTGGTGACGGCGCGAGCCTGAAACAAACATGCTATCTGGTACCCAACTCGGGCCCGGGCAACTTTGGAACGCTGCAGGAAATCAGCCCAAACGGCCTTCCCCGGGTGCTGCAGTTTTCAGTACGCTTCATGTTCTAGCGCGGCCCGTATCGCGCGCCGTTTCCGATGCTTCGCTGAGGACGCTTACTCTAGAACTAGTCCGCCGGTGAGGCTGGCTAATTGCTCGATGCGGTGTTCAGCGCACCAATCCTGCAGTTCGTTCACTATTTTTTCCGTGGCTACCGGGTCCCAATAACTGGCGGTGCCGATCTGCACCGCGGTCGCGCCCGCCAGCATGAACTCAACAATGTCAATCGCGGTTGAGATGCCGCCCATCCCGATGACTGGGATCTTTACCGCCTTGGACGCGTCATAGACCATGCGTAAGGCGATCGGCTTGATGGCTGGGCCGGAGAGCCCGGCGGTGACGTTGGCGATGCGCGGCTTGCGGGTTTCGGCATCGATCGCCATGGCCACAAAAGTGTTCACCAAGGAGACCGCGTCAGCGCCAGCTTCCTGCGCCACATACGCCATCTGCGCAATGCTGGTCACGTTGGGGGAAAGCTTCACAATCAGCGGCCGTTTCGAGAAGTGCCGGGCGGTAGCTACAACTTCGTCCAGCGCTCGGGGATCGCTGCCAAACTGAATTCCTCCCTGCGCGGTGTTGGGGCAGGAAACATTCAGCTCGTAAGCGGCGATGCCCTCGCCTTCATTCAGGATTTCAATCGTTCGCTCATAATCCTCGCGGGTGTAGCCGAACACATTCGCGATGACGACGATATTCTTGATCTCGCGCAGCTTGGGAAGCTTCTCGTCGACGAAGGCTCGTGCACCGATGTTTTGCAGGCCGATGGCATTGAGCATGCCTGCCGGAGTTTCGTAAAGACGCGGCGGTGGATTCCCCGCCATGGGCTCTTTTGACAAACCCTTGACCACGAAGCCGCCGAGTTTGTCTAGATGCACGACATCTTCGAACTCGATCCCGTAACCGAAAGTGCCGCTGGCGGCGATTACGGGATTCTTGAGTTCGATGCCGGCAAAGGTGACGGCGAGGTCCGGGGTACGCCTGGCTGCGGGGGAGGCGGTCATTGCGCCTGTAGTGTAACGCGTGTGGCGTGCGACGCCAAAGCGATTTGCTCCGCGTGCGCTGCGGCCTCTCCGCGAACTCTGCGATTTAAGACTCTGGGGCTTCGGAGGCACGATCAACATCTTAAAACGCAGAGGCCGCCGAGAACCGCCGCAGAGTGCACTGAGAGAGCGCAAACTCAAGCGCGTGCATTGCCGCCTACTTTTCCGTTACAGTAGTGAGTCCCATGCTTGATCTGAATTTTGTTCGCGACAATCTTCCGCTGATCGAAGAAAAGCTGCGCCAGCGCGGCATGAAGCCGGCTGAGGTTCTGAAGAACTTCGCCCAGGTGGATGCCCAGCGGCGCCAGGCCATCACCAGCGCCGAGACCATGCAGGCCCAGCGCAATCGCGCCTCGGAAGAGATTGCGAAACTGAAGAAAAGTGGGCAGGACGCGACTGTCTTAATCGAAGAAAATAAGAAGTTGCGCGAGCAAGTCGAGGAACTCGGAAAGGCCGCCGAAGAATACGAAACCCGATTACAGCAGATTCTCGTTGGCATCCCCAACATTCCGCACGCAAGCGTTCCGGTCGGCAAGAGCGCGGATGACAACAGGGAAGAACGCCGCTGGGGCACGGCTCCGAGGTTTGATTTTGCTCCCAAGCCGCACTGGGAGATCGGGGAGCAACTCGGCGTGCTCGATTTGGAGCGAGCCGTGAAGCTTTCCGGCGCGCGTTTTGCCGTGTATTGGGACACGGGAGCGCGCCTGGAGCGGGCGTTGGCCAACTTCATGCTCGACCTGCACACCCGCGAGCATGGCTATACCGAGGTATTGCCGCCGTGTCTGGTGAATTCTGATTCGATGTACGGGACCGGGCAACTCCCAAAATTCGCTGACGATTCCTTCCGCGTTCCGCACGGCGACAAAGATCTGTGGCTGATTCCAACGGCGGAAGTTCCGGTCACGAATCTCTATCGCAACGAGGTGATCGAGGCTGCTCGCCTGCCGGTTTCCCTCACCGCATATACGCCATGTTTCCGCAGCGAGGCTGGGTCTTATGGTAAAGATGTGCGCGGCATTATTCGGCAGCATCAATTTCAGAAAGTGGAAATGGTAAAGTTCGCGCGGCCGGAAGACTCGTATGAGCAGTTGGAGAAGCTGACTCACGACGCTGAGGAAGTGCTGCAGAAGCTTGGTCTGCACTATCGTGTAGTCGCGCTGTCCACCGGCGATATGAGTTTTTCATCGGCCAAGACTTACGATCTAGAAGTCTGGTTGCCAGGGCAGCAGTTGTTTCGCGAGATTTCTTCGTGCTCGAACTTCGAATCGTTTCAGGCCCGGCGCGCCAACATCCGCTATCGTCCGGAGGGAAAGAACAAGACGGAATTCGTGCACACGCTGAATGGCAGCGGTCTGGCGGTGGGCCGCACCTGGGTGGCGATTGTCGAAAACTATCAGCAGGCTGATGGCAGCGTTGTGATTCCGGAGGCGCTGCGCTCGTACATGGGAACGGACCGGCTCACGCCGAGGAAAATGTAGTGTTAGCTACCGCGCGACCTTACGTTGCAAAGCCTGGGAGTAAAAAATAGACTTGGACAGGGCAAAAGCGAATGCGACGGTTATGGCCGCTCCCAGCGTTCCGATGATTGGGATCTGGCGCACAATCCGCGACTATCTGTTCTGGTCCTACGAGCGGGGCACCATCCAGTACGATGTGATGGTCACGCTGATCCTGCTGTTTGTCTTTCTTTCTCCCCGGCTGATCAATTTCAAGGACAAACCGGTAGAGCACAATCCGCATCGTACAGGAGTCGTGGTTGTGCCCGACGGACAGGGTGCGCTGATTTACCAGATCGAAGCCGCGGCTGTTGTGAGTAAAGATGACGACAGCGCGCTGCGCAGCCAGTTGCTGCAGATCATCGAGCCCATCTCTGGTGAAGTAACTATCACGAAGATTGAACCAGTACGCGACAGCTCGGGGCACCTCCTAAGCTACAAAGTTTGGGTGGCACGGGAGTAAGAGCGCCTCCAGGACTAAAAATGGATCCTTTGCTGATATTGGAATGGTGTCGCCAAGTGAGTCTGGGTTTCGCGATCATCATTTCTCTGGCGGTCGCTTCAGCTCAAACGCAGACTTCTGACGAACTGCAACGCGTTCTGAAGCAGATGGACCAGACTGCCGCAAACTTTCATACTACCCAAGCCGCCTTCGTCTGGGACCAATATCAAAAAGTGGTGGACGAGACCGACACGCAAAAGGGAATGGTGTATTTTCGGCGCGCCGGAAATGAAGTGCAAATGGCTGCTGATATCAGCGATCCCACATCCCCGAAGTACGTGCTCTTTGCGGACAGTAAGGTCGAGATCTACCAGCCTAAGATCGACCAGGTCACTACTTACAACACGGGCAAGGATCGGGCCGCATTTGAGGGCTTCCTGGTGCTGGGTTTCGGCGGCAGCGGGCGGGACCTGTTGAAGTCTTTTGAGGTGAACTACATCGGATCCGAAAAGGTGGGCGGCCTGGATACGGCGAAACTGGACTTGATTCCGAAGTCCCCCAAAGTTCGCAACACCTTCAACCACATCGTATTGTGGATCGATCCCGCGCGGGGTGTGTCTGTTCAACAGCAGCTTTTCGAACCTTCGGGCGATTATCGCCTAGCCAAGTATTCGGATATCCAATTGAACCAAAAGATCACAGATTCTGTTTTTAAATTGAAGACAACGGGCAAAACCAAGTTTGTGTCGCCGCGGGGTTAAGAAACGATACCCTGTGGAAAGATAAAGGCTGAAAAAGCGGGTGCGGGACGGTATACTGCAAAAACGTGCAGCTCGATTGCTAATTACATGGCCATGGCCAAAGTTTTCACTATCCCGATTCCTCCCCAAATAGGGCGCAAGCGCCGCGAACGAACCTCCGATCCGCGCTACGTTGACGGCCAGCGACTGTTGGTCGAAGCCATGAGATACCTGGCCCAAGCGGACCCGGTATCGAATCGCGGGGCCATCGAACTGCTTTCAGAACACGTTCGCACGCGCTTCCGCATGACCGATTCACCTTTGAGCTAATTCCTTACTCAGGGCGTTCTCCTGACGTTCCGCATGAACTCGCACGAACTCGCACGAACGAGGCCTCCGGGGCTGCGTGATTTGTTGCGCAGCCTCCTCAGAAACTGTATCGCAAGGCGAACTCCATCACGCGTGAATTGGATAGAGTGGAGCTGAAGTTTCCAAAGAGGGTGCTGTTCGAGAGCAGGTTGTTGGAGTTCAGCTGCATCGTCCCCACGTCGAATCGCGGAGTGTTGGTGAGATTGAATACTTCCCAGCTGAATTTAATCACCTGCTCTTCGGTGATGTTCCAGTTCTTGCTCAGTCCGGTGTCGATATTGAATGTGCCCGGTCCGCGGAAATTATTGCGCTGTCCCGATTCTCCGGGATACGGATTGCGGAACTGAAGGATAGCCTGGTTGGGATCGTTGGGGTTGGTGAGGTTGTACGGATCTTTGAACACGTTTGGTGTAGGCCCGTTCACGCCCTGAACCGTAAAGCTGCCCGTCGCCGGACGTTTCCCTACCAGGACTGCGGCGGAGTTGAGTTCCCAGTTTGTGGGATAGATGGGGCTGAAAATTGAAAACGGGTATCCGGTCGACCAGCGGCCAAGTCCCGAGAGCGTCCAGCCTCCGACCACCGCATTCATGAATTTCCCCATCGAAGAACCGTAGCGTTTACCATTGCCGACCGGTAGCTCCCACACCCAATTGGTGTTGATCTGATGCGTGGCATCGAAGTCGGAAACCGCGCGAAACTGCCCGGGGTTCCATGCGTTGAGGATTTGCCCAGAGAAGCCGATCCCCTCGAACAGATTAACCCGTTCCGCATCGGAGCCGACGTCCATGGATTTTGAATAAGTGTAGTTAAGGTCAAACTCCAAACCGTGAGTCATGCGGCGTCGCAGGCTGAACTGGCCGGCGTTATAAGCGCTGTTGCCAATGCTCCGCCACGCGTAGAGCGACGCAAACTGCGGAGAGTAAAACGAATAGGGGGTGATCTTTCCATTGATCGTGGCACAGGACGGATAACAGCTTCCCGCGGGCCAGCCCGACACTTGTCCCGGCAAGTCGATATACTGCAGCGAACTGGTGGCGTTGCCTCCAAAATAGGCGAAGAGGTCGTACATGGCTTGGGTGGCGGTGACTTGGCCAGGCGCGGTGCCAGTCGCGCCACACAAGGAACCAAATGCTCCACACTCCCCGCCGACCTGGGTTGACGCCATGCCAGCGGCTCCCGGAAACATGTGCTCCCAAAAAGGAATCGGCGCAACATTCTGAATCGGTACTCCGGCATTGAAATGCTTTGTCAGCAGAGTGGCGGCAGTGAAGTAGTCCATGTGGCTCTTGGGATCGTACATATCCACGGGTGCGGCGAGATCCTCTTCTTGTAGCAGCCGGTGCGCGAAACGTCCGACGTACGACGCTTCAAATACAAAGTTGCTGGGAAGCTCGCGTTGGATGGAGAAGTCCACCACGTGCGAGTAAGGGGTTTTCAGTTTGTCATCCAGTCCCCAGTTAACGGCAAACCCGCCGGCTCCGATTCCGGCTGGCGGAGTGACCGGGAACGAACCGCTGGGCGGTGGTTCCAAGATTCGGCAGGGCGCCGTCGGGCACGTGCCCGTGGTGGCGGCGCTGGTGGCCGGGATGTCGTATAAACCGGTGAAGCGCGCGGAACTGTCTACCGTCTGCACGCCCCCCGTGTTCGAAATGCTGGTCGTCAACCCGAACGAACCGTTTCGATCGAAGGTGTTGGTAATGCCTTCGCCGAAGTGGTCGAAGTAGATTCCGTATCCGGCGCGAATGGAAGTTTTTCCTGGGCCTCCCCACAGCCACCGCCGCCAACCGCTGTCGGCGTCGGGCGAATAGGCGATGGCAAAGCGTGGTGCGATGTCCTTGTAGTCCCATGCCCAATAAGGCTGGAGGCCGTTGGCTTGTCCTGAAAGCGCAAAGCTCACTTGCGGTTCGTACGCTTGCCCGATCAGCATGTTTTGCGCGCGCTGCTTGAACCAATTGTTGAGGCTTATCGTCGGCGCAACCTGGGTCCCGGTGGTTTCGTACGGCGGTTGCAGTAGCGTGTAGCGCAGGCCATAGGTCAATGTGAGGTTGCGCTCCACCTGCCACTTGTCTTGCGCGTAAAACTCCGACTCGTAGGTGCGGAAATGGCGTGGAACCATTGCGCCCTGGGGAAGCACGGTAAGACTCTTGTTCAAGTTGTAGTTGGCCGCAACCTCGCTGACTAGGCCCGCGAGAGCGGTGACCGCATAGTCGTAGTTCTGGCCGAATCCCGGGTCCACGGCCGGGAAGGGGCCGGTTGCCGGATCGAGGCTAACGCCGCAGCCCGCGATGCAGGAAGGGTTCAGCCAAAGGGCATTGGTTTGACCGAAAAAGAAAGAAGTGGAATTCGATTCCCGGATATTGTCCACTCGGCGCAGGTTGCCGCCAAATTGCAGGGTGTGCGCGCCTTTCACTTTGGTGAGATCCTCTACCCAGTTGTAGACGGGAACATCGGTGTTGGTCGTGGGGCTGAAAGCGGTGAGATTGTCCAATCCGCGGAAGTTTACGTATTGCGAGCTCTGCAATCCGGCTTGATCGATGCCAGCGCGAATGTAGCCGAAGTGAAAAGCATTGACCAAAGTATTGCTGAGCGTCGCCGTATAGCCCACGCTGAGGCCTTTGCTGTTCACGTGATCCGTGGTGGCCGCCGGTTGTCCGGGAAATTGCGAGCCTCCGTCTCCCGTAACTGAATTGGGATCCGTGCTGCTCCTTTCTGCGATCCGGTCGTTGTTCAAGACGCCTCTTACGAACAAACGATGGTTTCCATTCGCAGTGATGTTGTAATCGATTTTCGCGACGTATGCGTTTAAGTTCGCCGGCAGCGGCGAGGCAAAGGTATATCCCTGAAAATCAAAACCGTCACCGACGGTGAAGCTGTTGGGTTCCGGGTATTGGTCGAAAAGCGCTTTGGGATTGGTCCCGTTTAAGTTGGCGATGAGCGGATTCGGGCCCGCGCCCAAAGGGCAGGTTCCATTAGTGCTGCAACCCGTGTCGATGCTGGCCAGTTGGGCGGCGTTCAGGGTCGCAATTCCGGTTGCGGGGCAGGTTGGATCCTGCGAACAGGGATACTGAATGATTCCCTGGCGCAAGAGCGCGCTGGGTACGACACGCGTGACCTGCAGGTCTTCCCGCTTCCGCTGTCCTTCGTATGCTGCAAAATAAAACAGCCGATCTTTTTTGATAGGACCGCCGACCGCTACTCCGAATGTGTTGCGCAAGAGAAAGGGAGGTAGGTTAGGCGTACCTGAAAGCACTTCCGACTGTTTGTTGAACCAGTCGTTCGCGGTGGTAAAAGTCGGACGGTAATATTCGTATAGCGTCCCGTGAATATTGTTGGTGCCACCTTTTGTCACCAGGGATACCTGTCCGCCAGAGGAACGGCCTGTGTCCGCGTCAGCATTGCTGGTTGTGACTTTGAATTCCTCCAGCGAATCGAGCGGAACCCGCAACGCACCCTGGAACGCCGTGCCCAGAAGTTGATCGTTGTTGTCGACTCCATCCAGGACTACGTTGGTTTGGTCGCTGCGCGCTCCGTTGACCGAACCGCTACGGCTGTCCGAAGAGGGATCGATGTGAGCACTGTTTCCGGTAAAAACCACGCCTGGCTGCAGGCTCAGAATGCCGGTTGGATCGCGGCCTTCAAAGGGCAAGTTTGCGATCTGGTCCGCGCCAAAAGCGTGGCCCAAGGTTGCGTCCTGGGTGTTCACCAGCGGAGCACTACCCATGACGTCCACGGTTTCGGTCACTGCGGAGATCTTCAGGGTCACGTTGACCGTACCCGGAGTGTTGACCATCAACTCGACATTCGATTGCCGGACGGTCGCAAATCCTGCCGCTGAAGCCGTAACGACGTAGGTTGCCGGAGGCATTTGGAGAAATTGATATCTGCCTTGGTCGTCGGTTTTGGTGGTCCGCGAAAAACCAGTCGCGGGATTGTTGATGGCCACGGTCGCGCCGGCTACGACCGCACCTTTGGCATCGAAGACCGTACCGCGCAACGAAGTCACCTCAGATTGCGGCAAGAGGTAGACGCTGAAAGTCGAAACGAAAACCAACAGTAGCGCGAATGACCGCGAGGCAGATTGCATAGGGCTCCCTATCCAGGCCGCGTAATCTGTTGTTGCCGGAAGTCAAGATTCCGCTTGCAGACAACAGTTCTTGGAAACGTTGCCGGGTATTTTGCAATTGCTGACACGACAATGCAAGCTGAAAAGTGCGCCCTGCGTGCCGACTGCTGAGTGGACTGCGGAGCGTCGCAGGCATGACTGGTGGTCAATCATCTGCGCCCTGTCTATTTTCCCCGGAACAACCCGGCCGCCAGCACAATCAACACCGGATAACATTCCAGCGTGTAGCGTGGTTCTGGATTCTCCAGAGTGCCGAGGAACGCTGACCGTAGAATCACGAAAGTGAGGAGGAGACCGAGGGACGGAGCAAATCGTCCACGCACCAGCCCCGCCAAAGCGGCACCCACGTAGGCAAGATTGACGATTCCCAAGCCTATCGCCAGGGTCAACCACACTGGGTCGTCATTGAACTCCCACCATCGCGTATCTGATGGCAAAGTTTCCGTCCGTGGCCGGAGCCACATGTCGGCGATGCGCAGCAGCGGCAGCCCAACGTAATAGCGCAAGCGCGAATGATGCACACGCGCGGCCGCCAGCGCCGTGAATCTGGCATCAAGATCGGGAGTCACATGCAGCGTGTCGTTGTAATCTTCCAGCAGTTGTGTGGTTTGCTCCTTCTGCTCCGGCGAATCAAAGGCACGCGCAGGAAGCTTCTCAACATCCACATTGTTGCCCGGCACCGCCCAATAAATTTCTTCGACGGAGGCATAATCCACAATCCAAGTTTTCATCCAGCGATTGAATCCCGCCGGCACCAAAGCATTTTCTTCGTTGGCATAGCGCGGCGCGAGCGGCTGAAATTCATGCAACGTGCGCAGGTTTCGCAGAGTCCAGGGAACAAGTGTAGCCAGCGAAACTAAGGCCACAATGAGGCTAGCCTTGAACACGTGTGGTGCGGGCGCCCGCGGCCTTTGCACCAGAGGCAGCATCAGCAGATACGCCACAATCGCAAACAGAAGCAATCCACCATCGGGCCGGAGCAAAACGGCCGCTCCGATCGCCAGCCCGCAGCCCAGCCAGGGTCGCACCGATGAAACGTGAAGCACATCGAGTCCAACGATGGCGAAGTCCAGAGCCAGCACGGTGAAGAAGACTTCCAACGTTTCGGTGAGCGCGTTGGCAACATAGTTGGCCAGAAACGGGCAAAGTGCGGCCAACAGAAAGGCAACTCGGGTGGCGCGGGGAGAAATCAAATGGTGTGCAAGATCGGCGATCAGAAGGCATGTGCACATATCCACGAACAGTTGCACTATCAGCACGGCCCGGTAGTGTTCCATACCGAAGATCGCAAACACCGCGGCCAGGAAAGCAGGGTATCCCGGCAGACGAATGTAAGTGGGAGAGATGTCATTTATCCCGCTCAGGCCGTAAATCCCGTGCTGCAGCCAGTTCTTGGCGATATCGCCGTAGACGAAAGAATCGCTGGTAACTCCGGGAAAGCGGAGAATGAAGAGAACGCGCAGCGCCACTCCCGCGAGTGTCGCGATCAAGAAGAATCGGAGATGCTGGCGCAACAGTTCGCGCACGGAGGCAATATAACAGCTCTGGGCTTTTGGCTTAGCTTTTGGCTCGAGCATCTTGCCCCGACCCAAAGGCCAGCAGCTAACGGCTAAAAGCTGCACTTCAAAGTTTGACCCGACTTTCTCTACAGCTTAGGATTGGACTAGCCAACTCACTCATGAAACAACCTGTTTTCTACGATCCCCGGAAAGCCCGTTGGAAGCGATTGCGACGCCTGTTTGACGTTCTTGGGGTCGGCGTCATGCTGCTGGTTATTTTCTTCATCTATAACGCCTTGCGAGGCGAGCAACTCCCGGAGTTGATTTGGCAGGCGCAAAAAAAGCCGTATCACGCGCTCAAGGAAAACGAAAAAGAAAAGGCCAAAGAGCGGCGGCGGAAGCAAGCGGCGCAACGCAGCACTCGAAAAACCAAGCCAAATCCTTCGCTGCTGGCGCTCAATTCCGACGAAGGCGTTCGCGCCGCGTTCTATGCTCCATGGGATGCCGCCAGCTTCTCCTCCCTGCGTGAGTATGCCCGCCAGGTCGACTTGCTCTATCCCGACTGGCTTCACGTCTTGACCTCCGACGGCCACTTGCAAGGCGTCGATGACCAGACGAATAAGTACTTCGACGTGATCCAATCTTCGGCAAACCAGGGCTCGACCGTCCATCCCGTGGATGACAAAGTCATGCCCTTCCTGAAGTCCGAAAATACGGGCATGGAAGTGTTCCCCATGGTGAACAATTCCGATGGCGCGAACTGGGTCGATATCACGACTTTCCTGAATAATGCGGACGCGCGCGCCCGCTTCCGGGAACAAGTAGCCGCGTTTCTCGCCACCGACAAATACCACGGCCTCATGGTGGACTTCGAAGAGATCGAACCCGAAGCCCAGCCGGGCTACATGGCCCTGCTGCGGGAAATCTCTGCTGATCTTCATGCCAAAGGCATGAAGTTGTACGTGAGCGTGCCTCCTCACAATGAGGATTTCAATTATCCCGCCGTGGCCAGCAACGTGGATGGCGTCGTGCTCATGAACTATGACGAGCACTATCCCGAAGGCACGCCTGGGCCGGTCGCTTCTCAGGACTGGTTTGTCGCCAATCTGGAATACGCCAGTAAAGTGGTTCCCCGCGACAAACTGATTTGCGCCATTGGCAACTACGGCTACGACTGGGTACGCAAGCCAAAGCGTGGGAAACTGCCGCCCGATGTGCGAGACACCAACGTTTCGGTGCAGGAAGCCTGGCTGGCCGCGCGCGATTCCGAAGAAGACGTGGACTTCGACGGCGACAGCAGCAATCCGCATGTCAGCTATCTGGACGAACAAAACCGCCGGCACGACATCTGGTTCCTGGACGCGGTGACCGCGCTCAATCAGATGCGCGCAGCCCAACGGCTGGGTATCAAGACTTTTGCGCTATGGCGCCTGGGCGCTGAAGATCGCTCGCTGTGGCGGGTTTGGGATGTGCCCGGCGAACCCGGAGCGCCCGACAAGTTGAAGGATGTGCTCCCCGGCCAGGATGTGGATATGGAGGGGTTGGGCGAAATTCTCCGCATCGAAGCGCGTCCTGCGAATGGACAGCGACAGATCACGGTCGATCCCGATGGAATCATCACCGATGAGACCATCGATCCTCTACCGGAACCTTACCGTGTCGCCCGCTACGGCTACAATGCGAAAGCCGTTGCCATCACCTTCGATGATGGCCCTGATCCGCAGTGGACTCCAAAAATCCTGGATGTGCTGAAACAACAGAACGCATCTGCAACGTTCTTTCTTATCGGGCTTCAGGCCAAGGATTTCGGCAGCGTCACGTCTCGCATCTACCGCGAGGGCCACGAAATCGGGAATCACACTTTCACTCATCCTGACATCAGCAACCTCTCGCGCAGCTACATGAAGGTGGAGTTGAATCTCACCGAGCAGCTTTTTGCCAGCCGCCTGGGAATTCACACCATCCTTTTCCGCCCGCCCTATTCCATCGATCAGGAACCGGACACGGAAGACCAAGTCCGGCCACTCGAGGTGGTGCAGGACATGGGCTACATCAGCGTGGGCAACAAGATCGATCCCAACGACTGGAAGGACAACCCGCGCCACTCTGCGGAACAGATTTCAGCTGATGTGCTCGCCCACATTCCCCCCTGTGATCCCAAGGACCGGCTTTGCGGCAGCGTCATTCTGCTGCACGATGGCGGTGGCAATCGCAGCGAGACGGTTCGCGCTCTGCCCATGATCATTCAAGGCGTGCGCGCCAAGGGAGACGAAATCGTCCCGCTGCATGAGTTGATCGGCAAGACCCGGGCCGATGTCATGCCCGCGATTCCCGCCAACGAAGTTTGGGCTGCCCGATTGGACCGGGTCAGTTTCGCAATTTGGGATTTCAGCACCCATGCGATCGTTTGGATTTTTTTCCTCGGCGACCTACTCATGACTGGGCGCTTGCTGTTTGTCGGCGCCTTCGCGGTTTTTGATCGCTTCCGGCAACAGCCCTTTGGCAGCCCGAGCGAAATAGCTTCCTATAAACCCGCGGTCGCAGTGCTGATACCTGCCTACAACGAAGAGAAAGTGATCGAACGCACGGTGCGAGCAGTGCTGGCCTCGGACTACCCAGGCCTGCACGTGATCGTGATTGACGACGGGTCGAGCGACAACACTCTCGAAGTCGCTCGCCGCGCCTTTGCGGACGAAGAAGCGTCCGGGCGGGTGCTTATCCTGACCAAGCCGAATTCCGGCAAAGCGGAGGCCCTCAACTTCGGCCTCGAACATTTGCGCAACGAAGAAATCTTCGTTGGCATCGATGCTGACACGGTGATTGCCCGCAATGCCATTTCACGGCTGGTTCCGCATTTCCTGAACCCCAAAGTCGCCGCCGTGGCGGGAAACGCCAAAGTTGGGAATCGCGTGAATCTCTGGACCCGCTGGCAGGCGCTCGAGTACATCACCAGCCAGAACTTTGAGCGCAGGGCGTTGAATGTGCTGGGAGCCGTCAGTGTGGTGCCGGGAGCCATCGGCGCGTGGCGGACGTCCGCAGTCCGTGAAGCCGGCGGATATCACACTGACACCGTGGCCGAAGATGCCGATCTGACCATGGCATTGCTGCGCCTTGGTTATCGCGTGCAGTATGAAGATCTGGCGCTCGCCTATACCGAGGCGCCGGTCAGCGCCAATGGCCTCATGCGTCAGCGCTTCCGCTGGTCTTTCGGAATTTTGCAGTCAGTCTGGAAACATCGCGCCGTATTCGCGCGCAAGGGAGCCTTGGGTTGGGTCGCTCTGCCCAACATCGTCATCTTCCAAATCCTGCTGCCGTTGGTGTCACCATTCATCGACCTGATGTTCGCAGTGGGGGTAATCTGGTATTTCGTGCAAAAGCATTTCCATCCGGACTCCACCGATCCGGCAAGCTTCCAGCGGCTCGTGCTCTTCTTCACTGCTTTTCTGGTTATTGATTTCATTACTTCTGCTATCGCGTTTGCCCTGGAACGCCGTCAGCCCGAAGCGCGCGAGGACGGCTGGCTGCTCAGCCAAGTCTGGCTGCAACGCTTCGCCTACCGCCAGGTGTTCTCGGTCGTCCTATTCAAGACTGTGAAACGCGCCATCGAAGGCCAACGCTTCGCCTGGGACAAATTGGAGCGCACTGCGAAAATGAGCTTCGAGACCACAGAGAACCACGATTCGGTGAAAGTGCCGTAATTTGTCATTCGTCTGATTTCAGCTGGAAGCATTCCCATTCGCGAAGCACGATGTGCCAAATCGGCCTGTGGATGCCCAAAGTCATCGCAACAAGGTGAGCGGATCTTCGCGAACTAGGGTATGCTAAGGACATGCTGCTAAATGGAAGAGAAGCGATCCTTAGTCGTGTCCACCTGCTGAAGGCCGAAATCAGTGACATCCAGAGACTCAACGAGCAATATGCCCAGGCGAGGCGAACCTTGCCAGCGCAGCAGAATCACGCCCAACGTCGCGGCCGGCTGGAGCAAATCGTCGAAGAACTGAAAGCCCTAACCAATCGCAAGATCCAATAGCTCCATAACACACGTGGGGACAGCGCCCCCGGCTGTCCGGTCGAGTTTCGACGCAAAACACTTACAAACCTATCCTTTGTCATTCCGAGGAGCGAACGCGACGAGGAATCCCGGTTTTCGCGGCCATGCGAAGAACCCGGATCCCTCGCTCCTTTCGGGATGACAGCAAGGGTTTTGTTAGTCCGCTCCGGTGCTACAATTGATGGTTCCGCGCCTGCCCGCGCCGCATCCATATACAGTTCGAGGTGACCCATGGCAACCGTTGAAGCCCCCACGCGACCGCAGATTCGCCTTCATCAAGGCCCCTTCGTCAATGAGCCGCTGAGCGATTTCAGCAAGGAAGAAAACGCACGCAAAATGCGCGCAGCTATCGAGAAAGTTCGTGGCCAACTTGGCCGCGAGTACGACCTCATCATCGGCGGCAAGCGCATCAAGACTCAGGACAAGATCAGGTCGCTGAACCCGGCTAAGCCGACGCAGGTTGTCGGCCTGCACCAGAAAGCGGGCAAGGAGCACGTCGAACCAGCCATGCAGGCTGCGCTAAGCGCCTTTGAACACTGGAGCCGTACCTCGATCGAAGAGCGTGCCAGCTTGCTGTTCCATGTTGCCGATCTGCTGCGCGAGCGTAAGTTCGAGTTCTGCGCCTGGCTGGTTTTTGAAGTCAGCAAGAACTGGGCGGAAGCCGACGCCGACATTTGTGAGACCATCGATTTCTGCGAGTACTACAGCCGCGAAGCGTTGCGGCTTTCCAAAGTTAAGCCCGACGTGCAAATGCCCGGAGAGCACGATTCTTTGCGCTACATTCCTTTGGGCGTGGGCGCAGTCATTCCTCCGTGGAATTTCCCCTGTGCAATTATGGCGGGGATGACTGTGGCTTCAGTGGTTGCTGGCAACACGGTCATTCTGAAACCGTCCAGCGATTCGCCCACCATCGCTGCGAAGTTTATTGAACTCGTCGAAGAAGCCGGCTTGCCTGATGGCGTACTCAATTTCTGCCCCGGCGCTGGCGCGAGCTTCGGTAATGCCGTGGTCGCACATCCCAAGACCCGTTATATCGCCTTCACCGGGTCTCGCGAAGTTGGCCTCGACATTCACAAGCGCGCTGCAGACAAGGTTCCTGGCCAGCTTTGGATCAAGCGCACCGTCCTCGAAATGGGCGGCAAGGACGCAATCATCGTCGATGCCGATGGAGATTTTGACGCCGCCGTCGAAGGCGTTGCCCAGGCTGCATTCGGCTTCCAGGGCCAGAAATGTTCGGCATGCTCGCGCGCCATCGTTGACGAGCGCATCTATGACAAGTTCCTGGATCATCTTAAAGCTCGCGTGGAAAAGATCACCGTAGGCGATCCAGCCGAGAACTCGAACATGGGCGCGGTGATCAACGAAGGCTCCATGAAGTCGATCCTCGAGTACATCGAATACGGCAAAAAGGACGGACACCTGATCACCGGCGGCGGCCTGGCCAAGGACGCCGGCGAGGGCTACTTCATCCAGCCCACGGTCATTGCCGATATCAAGCCCAAGTCGAAGCTGGAGCAGGAAGAAATCTTTGGCCCGGTCTTAGCAGTGATCAAGTCAAGGAACTTCGAACACGCGCTCGAAATTGCCAACGACACCGAGTTCGGGCTGACCGGCGCGGTGTACACCAGTTCGCAAGACAAGATCGATCGCGCCGTTCGCGATTTCCACGTCGGCAACCTCTATATCAATCGCAAGTGCACCGGCGCCATGGTGGGGGCCCATCCTTTCGGCGGATTCAATATGTCTGGCACCGACTCGAAAGCCGGTGGCCCGGACTATCTGTACCTGTTCACGCAGGCCAAGTCGGTGGCGGAAAAAATCCGGTAGTAACAAGTCTTTCCTCATTGTCATTCCGAAGAGCGAAGCGACGAGGAATATGTTTCGGCCGACCTCGCTGGGAACTCAGATCCCTCGCTCGGGTATGACAAAGAACGATCTGCGGCAAATCAAAAGGCCGCCCGCAGGCGGCCTTTCTCATTAAGCAATATCTTACGAGGGCACGGCTTGTCCCTGCTGCGGCGGTGCTGCAGCAGCCGTGGCCGCGGCGGCTTCATTCAGAATGCGATGGTGGATGGTGAACAGCGCCAGTTCCAGCCGGTCGGATACGCCGATCTTGTCATACACGTTGCGCAGATAGTTCTTGATCACCTGCTCGGTGGTTCCAAGTTGCGTGGCGATTTCTTTGTTCTTGTATCCCTGAACGATGAGTGCGACGATCCGCAGTTCTTTCGCAGTCAAGCGATCGCGCACCCGCAGACCGACCATATCGTTTTCGGTAAGCTCGCTGGGGACAGCGATGTCCTGCACCCAAGTTTCGCCGCGAGCCACTTTGCGCACGCAATCCACCAGAGCCGCGCTGGTGACGTTGCGATAGACCACCCCGTGCGCTCCCGCAGCCATGTAGCGTTGTGTGCTTTCGCCGGTGTCGGCCAGCACAACAACTCGCGTCTTGGCTTTGTTGGCGGCTTGCAGCACGGCCAGGAAATCGCCATGGAATCCGCCGGCGATCACCAGCACGGCTGCCCGGAATTTATCCAGGGCCATGAACATCTGTTCTTGGGTTTGCGCTTGCGCTACAATGCGCATCTCGTCTTCGACCGCCAGCACTTTGGCGATTCCCGCACGGAAGATTGCCTGATTGTCGGCCAGAATCAATTTAAGCATCGCTTCAGCCCCTCTTTACGAGTTACAACGAGTGACGACTATGGGTGGCGAACAAAATCGTACGAATCAATCACGCAGGCCACGCCTCGGGCCTCCGCGGAAGAACTGCTGCCGCCAGTGGCGGGCTCATCGGTGCGGACCACGCGTCCCTTGCATTGCACCGTCACATTTTCCTTGGCCCCGGTGACTTCGGGCGGCAGGACGATTTCGAACTCCACATTGGAGCCCACTTCCAGCGCCGCATCCGCCCGAATGTACACTCCGGCGGCGCTCAAGTTTCCGGTTACTCCGCTAGCTTGTCCCGCCTCGTCTGCCTTATGAATCTTTATCGGCAGTTCCAAGGGGAACCGTTTTCCCGTCCGCGCTTCGGACACAAGCCCTCCTAGTTCCTGGCCTTCCTTGCGTGCAAAAGCCAACTCCACGATGACATCTCCTGATGGATTCCAGGTCTCTGCTGATTTGTACTTATTCGCCCTTATATCATGGAAGCCACTCCAGTCAAAGGCCTGAGTTACCATCGTAACCTGATAGAAACTAGGTTCCCCCCGAATGACACCAGGGAAAATGGCGTCCGCCCGGCCGATTTCCGCCCTCGCACGCTTTCTGTCACAATAGCCACTCATCAGTCATCAAGCCTGATCGGATCATGACACCTAGATCGTAAGGAGTCGCTTCCATGCTCGTTCCCGCCGGTGCCCCGAGAAATTCCCCTCCCAATCTCTTTCTAACGTCCGCTGTCGCCACGATATTTCTTCTACTGCTGACGCCTTGCCGTGCTCAACAAGCGACCGGGAAACCCGCATCGCCTCCGCCGGCAAGTGTTCCGCAGAAAGCGAGCCCCGTGGCCGAGGTCGGAAAGGCCGTGGGCACGCGTCCCTCGGAAGCGCCTCAGGTTCTGCAACAGCTGAATTCCGCGTTGGAAGCCCTGGTGGCCAAGGTGTCACCGGCTGTGGTCCAGATTCTGGTTACCGGTTATGGAGCGATCGAGGAAAGCAATCGCAGCCAGACCGCGCTCGTCACGCGCCAGCATGCAGTGGGCTCAGGGGTGATCGTGGATCCCGACGGCTACATCATCACCAATGCGCACGTGGTCGAGGGAGCGCATCGCATCCGGGTGGTGTTGCCCATGCCTTCGCTGGATCGCGCCCAAGTCGAACCGGTGGGCAAGGAGCATGTACTGGAGGCAAAGCTCATTGGCATTCACAAAGACTCGGATCTGGCGCTACTAAAAATTGACGAGAAGAATCTGCCCAGCCTCGAACTGGGCAGCGCCCGCCGCATACATCAGGGGCAGTTGGTGTTCGCCATCGGCAGTCCGGAAGGCTTGCAGAACTCGGTCACCATGGGCGTGGTCAGCTCGGTTGGCAGGCAGCCCGACCCCGATCGTCCTATGGTTTATATCCAGACAGACGCGCCCATCAACCCAGGCAACAGCGGTGGTCCGCTGATTGATATGGACGGTTATGTCCTCGGCATTAACACTTTGATTCTTTCCGAAGGCGGAGGCAGCGAGGGTTTGGGCTTTGCGATTCCCGCCCGGATCGTGCGCTTTGTCTATCAAAGCCTGCGCAAGTATGGGCATGTGCATCGGGTTGAGATCGGAGCCGTGGCGCAGAACATTACGCCGAGCCTGGCCCAGGGGCTTGGTCTTTCGCGGAGTTATGGAGTCATCGTCTCCGACGTGAATCCCGGAGGCCCCGCGGAAGCGGCCGGCTTAAAGGCCGGGGACATCATCTTGAGCGCCGATGACCGGCCGATCGATACTCTGCCCGCGCTCACCGCCGCCATGTATTTGCATCCTCTGGACGAGGTGATGAAACTGGTGGTTCTGCGCGGAAGCGAAAAACAAACTCTGTTTGTTTCGGTGAGTGAGCACCGCGATCAAATGGACAAACTCATGGACGCTGTCGATCCCGATCAAAGCCTGGTGCGGCGCCTGGGAATCCTGGGGGTTGATTTGAACGATCAAATCAGGTCCGTCGTCGGCAGCTTACGCATTTCTACCGGCGTGGTTGTGATTGCCCGAACCGTCGACCTTATCGGTCCCGAGACCGGCCTGAAAACCGGCGACGTGATCCACGGGCTGAATACCACGCCCGTCGATTCCTTGGAGTCGCTTCGCGCCGCTTTGAGTGCCCTCAAACCCAACGCCCCGGTCGTGCTCCAGGTAGAACGTGAGGGCCAGTTGCAGTGGCTGGCGTTTGAGATGGAGTAGCGATGTTGGGCGTCCCCACGAAAGGCCAATGTCAGGGGTTGCTGTCTACCGCTGGCAAAATGCTTACTCCCTTTTCCTTGCACAAGGTCGATAAGAATCGGGCCTCTGTGGCATTCAAATTTGGAGGTTCTGAGCGCTTATGAGCTGGTAGTGACAATTTGGAGAAGGCGCACGCGACGCGTGCAGCCCTCGTCGATGTCGACGGCGAGCGACCAAGGAAGTCGTCCGTAATTGCGGACCCAAAATGAAGCGACGCGTTTCGAAGCTTCTTGTAAACAAAAAGCCGCCCCGGGGAGGGACGGCTTCTCTCCTTGTTGACGCCTATTCGCTATCGCAGCCGAGGCGTCGGTTTCATTCGCAGATTCAGGCGTGAAGGGGAGTGGGCGGGAGCGGGTTTCGTGAGGCTGGTCTGCCCCAAACCGCAGCCCAAGACCACGTTATTGGTCCCTTGGTTGAGAACCGTATCGCTGGTGCTCGAGCAGAGGATAAAGTCCTTGGTCGTTGATGGGTCGAGATAGATCTTTGCAAGGCCGGTCGGATCAACGGTAAGACCAGACAGATTGTTACCCACTACGCTGCTGAGAGTGCTGTTCCAGAGACCTATCCCATCGTATTGGTCCGTTCCGCTAACGCTGTTATTCCAGATGGCTGTGCCCTTGGTGTTGTAGGCGCCAATGCCCTCCGACAAAGTACCTTGCAGTTGAACCGTGTTGTTCCACAGTACAGCTTGGATCCAGGGATGGGTAGGATCATCTTGGATATAGAAGCCGTCGGGGAAGGCGGTGGGCGGAGTTCCCTGGCCATTCGCGGCCAACGTATTGTCATGAATCCAATATTGAGAAGGACCGCTCGGCACATAGGACCAATAGTAGGGAACGATCCACCCGCCTGCTGAAGCGCCTGTTGAGTTGTTGTATGAGATCTCGAAGGACGATTTCTCGGAAGCCTCGAGATCAATTCCGGCCTGATCATTTTCCATAACGTTACCGCTCCGAGGGGAACCACCTACCGTGATCGTGGCTGAAGTGACAAATCCATCTTCCGATACGGCCACGCCAGTGTTGTTGAAATAGCTGCTGCGAACGGTGTAAGAGCCGGTCAGAAAGTAGAAATCGCCCGGAGTCTTGCTGCGCGCCATTTCTCCGGCGTAGTGAATTCCGTTTTCGATGTTAGTGCCCCAGCCATTGTTCCCGTCTGGCTGGCCGGTCACCGCAATCCGATCAATGGTGGCATTCATGACGTGCTTGCCAGTGAACTCGAGCGGTGCAAACACGATCTCGGTCGGGGCCCCGTCCTGAACGTAGGTTTGGGTGGCCGGAACCAGATTAATGTTGATGGTCAGGTCTGAGACGCCGACACTGCCGTCGATGAAGGTGATCAGAGTAGCCCAGAGGCAATCGGTGAAGTTGGGATTGCACGCTTGGACTAGGGGGTCTGGCCAATTCACAGGTAGAAAGAGGGCCTGGATGGTCGTCGTGTTCTCGCCCATTCCTTTGAGCGTGCCCTGGAAATTGTGAACGATGAGTTGCGTAGTGAGATACGTTCCCTCGGCCAGTTGCACCGTGCAGCCTTTTCCGTAAGCCGCACACTTATTCAAGGCAGACTGAATCGCGATGGTATCGTCGGTTCCGTTTGGCGGTGCGACGTACACGGTACGACCACCTGCCACAGCGGTGGCCGGCAAAAGCACGATCAATCCCAGCACGGCGGTCGTGAGCAACAAACCACGCAGCCGCACAAAGCGGTTTAGCCGGGTCATAGGTATGCTCCTTTCCGACTACTTGTTGCGGAATCTGCTTTCGTTCAGGATTGTGCCTCGCCTCAGTGGGTGTGCCTCTCTCGGCTGGAAGGGCTCTTTCGGGGAGGCTAGGCTCTCCGAGCCCAATTAACGCACGAATGAGTGCGTCTTGTCAGTGAAGCTGGTCACCTCTTGATGTGCGGTGTGGGCGAGGAGCCACAAAGCAAAACTGGCGAGGCCTCAACTGTGGCAAAATCGCCATAACCCTCATCGATGGGGGCGGCCCGGCTCACCTCTTGCAAAGGTGAAGACGACAGCGTTGGCGCGCTCAGCGGCATTTCCAGAATGCTTTTTCCAGCCCCAACTCCAAGAAACGAGACGGCTTCCGCGCACTATACATATATTGCAGTACGTACGCTATCGCACTCACAATGTGTTCCACGTGGAACACTTCTCCAGTTTGTCACCTGTTCTGAGAGGTTCGATCGCTCAGGAATCGATCCACCGAAAACGCGCCCGAGCCCTCAATCAGAATGGCCAGTGTAATTGCAATCGCCAGCAGATGATATTCAATTCCTTCGCCTTTCTGGTTGCCGGCCCAGTTCATGAAGAAGCCGTTTTGCCGATGGACCATCATGATCGCGACAATCATATTGCACATAATCCCAAACGCGGCGATGCGCCCTAGAAATCCGACGATCAAACCCAGCCCTCCAAAGAACTCGGCGCAGATGGCGAGAAACGCGAACGGCGCCGGAACCCCCAGCGCGTGAGTGAAGAAGCCCATGGTGCCGCTGAAACCAAATCCCCCGAACCAGCCCAGCATTTTCTGCGAGCCATGCGCGAAAAATACCACCCCGAGCATCAGACGAACTATCGTCATGGCCCGGTCGTCGTTTGTGTTCACTATTCTCTGAAACATGATCGCCTCGCTTTCTTTGTCACCAAGCAATTTGTAGGACTGTACTACAAGCCGTTCAGCCGCGGAACTTCTCGAACCCCAACTGGATCACCTCCGCAGTGTCTTCGGCCAACCCGAGCCCACCAAGTTCTGCGCGGGTAAACCAGCGGGCCTCAGCCGCGTCGTCCGCCGCCTGGAAATCTCCCGCGATTCTGCGGCACATGAAATCAATCAGCACATAATGGTAGAGCGTACGCCCGTCCGCATCGCGCAGAATACGGTCATACACGCCGAGCAGTTCGCCAACTTTCACTCGAAGGCCAGTCTCTTCCAGCGCCTCCCGAACCGCCGCCTCGCGCAGAGTCTCGCCCACCTCCAGCACTCCACCTGGGATCGACCACTCGCCCGCCAGAGGCGGATGCCCGCGCCTCACCAGCACGACCCGATCACCCTCGATAATGATCGCGCCCACGCCGACTAGCGGCGCATCTGGATATTCACGTTTCATTCTGAATCCGGCAGCAACGACAAATCATGCCAGCGATTCTAAACCACTGGATTGGTGAGGCAGTTTTCAAGTATCAGTTCCCGGTTCTCAGTAGAATAGCTCGATGCCATTAGAAGAATACAAACGCAAACGCCGCTTTGAGGAAACTCCGGAGCCTCCGCCCAAGCTGGAAAAGAAAGCCGGCCATCGCTTCGTGGTGCAGAAACACCGCGCCACGCGCCTGCATTACGATTTTCGTTTGGAGATGGAAGGTGTCCTCAAGTCCTGGGCCGTTCCCAAGGGTCCGTCGCTCGACCCCGCCGACAAGCGCCTTGCCATGCAAGTGGAAGATCATCCCGTTTCCTACTTCGACTTCGAAGGCACGATTCCCCAGGGGAATTACGGCGCCGGCACGGTGATGGTCTGGGATGTTGGCACGTGGGAACCGCTCTCGCCGCAGACCGTAAATGGAAAATATGTTCGAGGGACCGAAGCAGAAGCGATAGCCATGTTGAATAAGGGCGACCTTAAAATCCGGCTGCATGGCCAGAAGCTCAATGGCGATTTTGCTTTGATTCACATACGCGGACGCCGCCCCGGAAGCAAAGGAACCGAATGGCTGCTGATCAAGAAGCATGACGAGTACGTAGTCGAAGGCTACGACATCGAGCAATACGACATCTCGGCGCTCACCCATCGCAGCATGGCGCAGATCGCGGGCGATGCAGGTTCCGCCGAGTGGACGAGCAGTCGCCCGGTTTCGCGCGGAAAGGTGAAAGCGCCATGGCTGGCCGAGACCCTGGCCAAACTCGACAAGAAAAAAAAAGAGGATAAAAAGACACCCAAAGTAAAAAAAAACGAAACGAAGAAGACGCCGGATAGTCGATCACCCGCTGAAGAGCCTCCGCTGCAGGGCGCGGTTCGCAAGCCCATGCCCACAGCCGTTCATCCCATGCTGGCCACGCCGGTCGACAAACCATTCGACGATCCCGAGTGGCTGTTCGAAATCAAGTGGGACGGCTATCGCGCAATTTCATTCCTCAACGACGGCAAGGTTCGCATGGTTTCCCGCAACCAGAACGACCTGACCGGAGAGTTCCCCGAACTTCACGAACTATCCAAATCCATCCAAGCGAAAAATACCGTGCTCGACGGCGAGATCGTCGTTCTAGACGACCAAGGCCGCCCGTCCTTCAGCATGATGCAGCAGCGCACCGGCATTCGTAAGGGTGGAAAGCGAGCCGGGGCGAGCCGCGATCTCCCCGTGCAATATTACGTCTTCGATCTCATCTATCTGGACGGATATGATCTTCGCCGCGTCGCGCTGGAGCAGCGCAAACAAACACTCTCGCAGATTGTTGTGCCGAACGCATTAGTTCGCTACTCCGATCATTTTCCCCAGGGATTGGCCTTGTTCGATCTGGCAAAACAAAAAGGGCTGGAGGGTATCCTCGCGAAAAAGCGCGACAGCCACTACGAAGAACGCCGCAGTCAGGAATGGCTCAAAGTAAAAGTCACGCAGACCGTCGATTGCGTAGTCGGCGGCTACACCGACCCCGAGGGCAGCCGCCAATACTTCGGCTCGATTGTTCTCGGGCTCTATGACAAAAAAGGCCGGCTCATCCATGTCGGGCAAGCGGGAACCGGATTCAACCAGGCGATGCTCAAGGAAATCTTCCAGCTACTCAAAGGCCTGGAGACCAATCGCAATCCGTTTTACGGCGACGTGGATGCAGCCCACGCGCACTGGGTGAAGCCCGAACGGGTAGCTGAAATCAAATTTACCGAATGGACCCATGAGACGGCGGAAGGCGGGATGAAATTACGCGCTCCGGTTTTTCTTGGCTTGCGCGAAGATAAAGATCCGAAAGAGTGTACGTTCGCAGAGCAGGCCTGAACCGGGCAATGGAGTTCCGACGAAACAACCACAATCCCCAGATGGTGTATTGGCCGGTTTTCGCCAGTAACATTTGGAACTTGTCCCTCATCTGCCGCATATTGTTGAGTGTGCAGCGACGCCTGCCCCGAACCAGAGTTGAAGTGGTGCGTCTCACATGGGTAATGCTGATCAACAGCTTCTTTGTGATCGTCGCGGGTTTCAGCACATGGGAGGAATACACCGGGATCGGACTGTCGAAGACAGGCTTTGAAAACGTAAGCTATGTTGGTCTAGCCTGCGTACTGGCCTTAGTGTTTGGGATCGTGTTGGAGGCAGGTCGGATTCGAGCAGCAGCCATAGTTAATGTTGGCCTGTATGCGATAGGTACGTTAGGCGTTTGTGTTTCCGCAGTCAAGGACGCGCATACTGATCCCCTTGGTTGGGTCGCTGCTTCGCTTTTCGCGTCCATATCAGTCGCCAACTTGCTCTTGTACCTCGGAGTTTCTCCGCGTCCGTTTGGCGACTGAGGAGTAGGCCTGTATTGTGAAATCGCTATTTCACCCGCTGACTGGGTTCCTGAACGCAATGGCCGCATGCGACGCGGCGGCTCGCTTGGCTCGGCTGCCCGGACGAGGCGTCCGGGCCTACGCGTGCCTCGCCTGGACTGCTATTTAATGTCTTTCATGGGCAGCAGTGAACCGTAGTCGCGGCCCGTGCTCGGTTCGACCGCGCGCGCCACCACGCCCTCGAAAGCGTCACGAAACTCCGGATATTTCGCTACCAACGCTTTCGTCACAGCCATGTTGTCCTGAAAGGTCTGTGTTGTATTCGAAACATCCGCCGACTGGTACTTCACCACCACATCGACATCTTGTCCCACGGCCAACGGAAACAGCACGGTCAAGCGATAAGTCTTCCCTCCCCCTGCGAGGTCGACTGTGCTACCGCCCGCCGGCAAATCCGCCGGCTTCACCGTCTCCGACTCGTCGGCCAGCTTATCGGTCAACTGGCTATACATGAAGGGCACGGGAACCGCCAGATCGCGTGCTTCGATGTAGTACAGCCACGCATTACGATTCTGGCCTTTGGCCTTGAAGGCGCGGGCACGCTCGGCAAACCAACTCCCATCATGCCCCGCCACCTGGGTTTCCTTGACATAAAAGCCGCCGAGCTTCCAGTCCTTTCCCTCGAGTTGCAGCACGAACGACACCGTGCGGGGTGGTTTGGCGCTTGGGACATCCAAGGTCACCACGGCGTAATTTCCCGGCGCCAAATTTGGGATCACGAATACAGCGCTGTCCGCCGTCTGGCCGCTCTTGCCAAACACGCCGCACAAAAACTCGGCGCGTTCGAGCGGTGCAGTTCCTTCGGCCTTCAATAGAAAGGGAGCCCGCGCAGCGGCCTGGGTTCCAGAAAAATTCGGCTGATTGTCCTTCACGACCGTTTCAATGCCGGAGAAATTCGCAGCCACGCTGGCAATCGAATTCTGCCGTAGCGCCGCCGAATCGCCCCGCGCCGCCATGTCAAAGTAACGCGTTGCCGTGTTCACCAGCGCGGACCGCGTGGGTTCGTCCATGTCGCCGGCGGTGAGGCAGGTCTGGGCATGAGCAAATCCCGCGCAAAGAATCAGCGCCATCACACAAACACTCATCCCCGCGCGAAGCCTGAGCGGCTCTGTCCTCAACATTCTCATGGATGCTTGTATTCTACGTCGCAAGATTCTCCGATGCGAGTTTTCTATCGAAAGTCACTACTGTGACATTCAAAACCGATTGTCATTCCGAGCCCCAACCCGGTTGTCATTCCGAGCGTAGCGAGGAATCTGCTGTTACTTGGAATCGCGAAAATGCAGATTCCTCGCGCCAAAGAACGGCGCTCGAAATGACAACGCTTGGACCATAGTAATCGAGCGAGCCTCGATTGCACCCACTCCGCCTCTGTGGTACCGTCCCCTTGATTCCCAGTTCGAGGGGTAAGGAAGAAAATTTATGGTCTGGATCATTTTGGTCGTCCTCGTCGTCATCGCTTTTGCACTCATTGGGATGTACAACAGCCTCGTCCAGTTGCGTATCCGCTGCGACTCGGCCTGGTCCGACATCGACGTGCAACTCAAGCGCCGGCATGACCTCATCCCCAACCTGGTTGAGACGGTAAAAGGTTATGCCGCGCATGAAAAGGGCACGTTCGAAAACATTGCCAAGTTTCGTTCCCAGGCGATGCAAGCGACGTCGCCCGTGGACAAGGCGGCCGCGGAAAATCAGCTTACCGGAGCGCTGAAGAGCCTGTTCGCCGTCGCCGAAAATTATCCTCAGTTGAAGGCTTCCGAAGAATTCACCCAACTGCAGGGTTCGCTGAGCACGACCGAGGACACGATACAGAACGCCCGCCGCTACTACAACGCGGTGGTGCGCGACCTGAATACCAAGATCCAGTCTTTCCCTACCAATATTCTGGCCGGCATGTTCGGCTTCCAGGCCCGGCAATTCTTTGAAGTGGAAGCGGCCGACCGCGAACCGGTCGCGGTAAAGTTTTAAGCTTGGGCACATGATCAAAATTGTTTATTGCATCAGTAAGAAGGCGGGCCTGACGGACGAAGAGTTCTTCGATTACTGGCAAAATGTTCACGGCCCGATCGGCGCGCGGATTCCCCGGCTCCGAAAATTGGTGCAAAGCCATCGCCTGACTGTCCCCACGGACAAATCCCATCCTGATTATGACGGCATGGCCGAACTTTGGTTTGACGATATCGAATCTTTGCTGGCCGCGCGTCAATCGCCGGAATGGAAAATATCCACCGACGACGAAGCGAATTTCGTCGATCACAACAAAGTCGCGTACTTCGTCTCGGAAGAGCACGTAGTGGTGGAGCGCTGAGAACTATGCCCGAGACGACCGGCCCTCCAACGTGGTTGTCATCCCGAGCAACGCGAGGGATCTGCAGTCCCTGGAACTCAGAGCAAACTGCAGATTCCTCGTCGCTATCGCTCCTCAGAATGACAAGGAACAGGGTCAGCAGCCTGAGACGCAGCAAGCTGCGTTTCTACAGAGCGGCTGTTCTATGCCTTCTGCTCATTTTCTTCACCGCACCCCTCTTCGCTCGCAGTTGGCGTGTCACTGACTTCGATGAAACCGTCTCCATCCACGACAACGGCTCAGCCGATGTACATGAACGCATCACACTCGCTTTCGACGGCGAGTGGCACGGCATTCACCGCTTTATCCCGGTTGAATATCCGGGAGCACGGGGCACGAACTACACACTTTTTCTGAATATCACCAGCGTGACCGACGGCAATGGCCACAAACTGAAATACGAATCCTCGACCGCCAACGGCTTTCGCGACCTGAAGATCTTTCATCCCCGATGCGGTTGACGCCACTCGCACCGTCGAGATCGATTACGCCGTTCGCAACGGCCTGCGCTTCTTCGAAGATCACGACGAGTTCTACTGGAACGTGACTGGCAACGATTGGCCAGTGCCGATCGATCACGCTTCGGCGCAGGTCACCTTTCCCGAGGGCAGCCGCAGGATCGCTGCGCGCCCAGGCTTTCACCGGAGCCTACGGCTCAGCCGAACGCAATGCCACAGCCGAGGTCCGAGGCTATGAGGTTTCATTCGAGACCAGCAACCCCCTGCCCATGCGCGGCGGGATGACGATCGACGTATTCATTCCCAAAGGCATCCTCAAAGAACCGGGTGCGCTCACCCGGCTGCTGTGGTTCATCGGCAGCAACCCCATCGTCTTCCTGCCTTTCTGGACGCTCGCCGTAATGTTCACCCTCTGGTGGTACAAGGGACGCGACCCCGATCCCGGACTCTCCGTCGCCCCCATGTACGAGCCGCCAACGGGCATGACTCCAGCCGAGGCCGGCACTTTGCTCGACGACACCATTCATCCTCGCGACATCACTTGCACGCTGGTCGATCTGGCCGTCCGTGGCTACGTGAAAATCGAAGAAGTCGATGACAAGGGCTTTGTCTTTCACCACAAGGACTACATTTTCCATCTGCTGAAGCCGCGCGATCAATGGGACCGGTTGGTTCCGCACGAGCGCGTCATGCTGGAGAATGTTTTCGCGGCCGGAGAAGCCACACGGTTGTCCAGCCTGAAGAACCGCTTCTACACGGCAATTCCCGCGATCCGACAGGACATCAAGTCGCTCCTGCGAAAGAAGGGAATGTACCTGCTCGATCCGGACTCGGCGAATGGCTACAGCCTCGCGGCCATCGTTCTCATCGCCGCTCCGTTCGCCATCCTTTACTTCGCGGATTACGCTGTGTTCAACTCGTTCGCTCTCCTGATTGGCAGCGGAATCATTTCGGCAATTATCTGGTGGCAATTCGCCCGCGAAATGACGGCCAAGACAGTAAAAGGCGGACGCACCCGCGTCGCCATCCTGGGTTTTCAGGAATTCATGAACCGCGTCGACGCCGACCGCCTGAAGCGCATGCCTCCAGACACGTTCGAAAAATTTCTTCCCTATGCGATGGCGCTCGGCGTTGAACATCAGTGGGCGCAGGCGTTTGCCGGGATCGTGCAAAATGCACCCAACTGGTATGTCTCGCCGAATGGAGCTATAGGCTTCAATCCCATCTTCTTTTCCAGTTCCATGCACAGCATGGCCGCGGACATGCACCAGGTCTTCGTGTCCGCCCCACGAGCTAGTTCGACCGGATCAGGCTGGAGCGGCGGCGGTGGCGGCGGTTTTTCCGGCGGCGGTTTCGGCGGTGGAGGCGGCAGCGCGTTCTAACGATCTCGCTCCGGCTCTTGCGGTGCGTATGTTTGCGGTTAGTAAAGTGCGAGTACCACCAAAAACAGAACGGCCCGTGCCAATGAAAGCACGGGCCGTCCCGGTGGACTGTTTGGGATTGACCAAGAGGTGGTCACTCTACGTGGCCCCTTCGGTAAACTCCGGGTCTTACTATGGGAGCCCCGGATGCGAACTGCAGCCGGGCGGATCAACCCTAACTCGCCGGTAGTCTAGCTAGGTTCTTAGAGCGACCGCTCTAAGTCTCAGCCACCTCACCTGGTCTTATGCATCTACCACAACAATCAGAACTCGTCATTCGACCACCTCCTTTCCGGTGTAATCCGACATTAGTACAAAATCCCCAGTCAGGTCAACAGGTAGTCGAAGCCGCCTCAAAATGGTCAAAAAGCCGCCTTTGCCGAAATCTTGTCAAGCCCCCCTCGACCACCAAATTCCCGCCAAGTCGATGATTTGGTGGAGAGAATAAATCGGGAAAACATGTCATAGTTACCCCTCCGGATTTGCTATTCTAAATATAGAGATCAAGTTTGGCGCAAGCCTCCCCGCTTGCGCCGTTTCTTTTGCTGGAGATTTCCACTTCAATCCATGAGCCAAGCCAAGGGCGCTTCGCGCGGACGCACTCCTCCGCGCGTGCGGAGCTCTGCTCGGAAGGCTGCGGAGGCGCGTGGGGTTCCGGCCCTTCTGCAAGGTGACCTCGGCGAAGTAGCCTTTGTGCACAAGGCGATGAGTCTCGGTTTCGTAGTGGCCATTCCATTCGTCTCGGCCTCCACTTCTACTCTGTCATCCCGAGCGGAGCGTGAGCGTCCGAAGGACGGTCACGCGGAGTCGAGGGACCCCGCGTCTGCTGGTACCCGGCAAGAAAGTGGCAGGGAGGTCTCCGCACGAAGTTCGACCGGGCGGGTGCGTGGCGAGAATGCCTTGCCGGGGCAAGGGCAAACGCCGGGGAACTCGGGGTCTTTCGACTCCGTGAATGGACTCGCGAGCGAGTCCATTCACTCCGCTCAAGATGACAGAGTTAACGAGACGAACGGAAACAAACGATGCCCGAGTTTTTCGCGCCTTTGTGAAGGCGGGCGAGCGGTTGGCGGAGATTCACATTCACTACGAGAAGCAGGCCGAATATCCGCTGACGAAAAGAGAAAAAGAGGGCGAAAAGCTGGACTGGCGTGTCACCAAAATGCGCTTGAGCAAAGACAAGGCTTCGCTCATCTACAACCAGTTTTTGACTCTCAGCGACATCCCAAAAGAAGCCTACGAGTACCGCCTCGGCAACCGTTCCGCTCTCGAATGGATAATCGATCAATACCAAGTTTCAACCGACAAACGCAGCGGCATCACCAATGATCCAAATCGGGACGACGATCCGCAGTACATCCTGCGGCTCATCGGGCAGGTCATCACGGTGAGCCTGGAGACCGTGAAGGTTGTTCGGTCGTTGCCGCCGCTTGGACGGCCCTCATAAACTGCGGCACGCCGGAAACATCTCGCCGTCGCTCCTTGGGACATATCCCAAGGTAATCTCGTCCCCGGCACCTCCGTGTTTCCACATTTGAAAGCTCCCCGCAAGTACCCGATCTCTAAATTCTGTATGCTTTACGTAACGCGTACTTTCTGCTATTCTGTCTCATGGTTGGCGGTTACCGGGACAAACGGACCAGAGACTTTGCGCTTGGCAAACGGGTCAAAGCTTTCTCTGGCATCGAACGGGCCGCGCGTCTAAAGCTTGACCGTCTGGAGGCAGCGGTTTCGCTGAAAGATCTTGCCGCGTTGCCGGGTAACCGTTTTGAAGCGCTCAAGGGAGACCGCAAGGGGCAATACAGCATCCGCATAAACGATCAGTGGCGGATTTGTTTCGAATGGCCGGACGGTGCGCCAGGCCCAGCAAACGTGGAGATTGTCGATTACCATTAGGAGAATGCCATGGCACGGACTGCAATTCATCCCGGGGAACATTTGGCCGAGGAACTCAGCGCGTTGGGAATGAGCGCGGCGGAACTGGCGCGGCAACTGGGGGTTCCGACGAACCGCATCACCGAAATCCTGAATCGGCGGCGGGCTATCACTGGCGACACTGCGCTGCGTCTGGCTCATTTCTTCGGTACCAGCGCAGAATTCTGGCTGAACCTGCAAAGTCTTTACGAAATCCGGCTGGCGGAGCAGAGGTCGGGGAAGTCCATCCGTGCGCTGCCCAAGCTGAAGAGATCCGAATCAGTCCACGCTTAGTTTCCCATCGACTGTCTGGGTTCGTTCGTCACTTCTTCGAGAGGCCGTCTACCGTAGACGTCCAGGAGACGGTCAGAACCCAGGTCTCGAAAGGCGCGAGACCTGGGCACCCGCCGTCTCAGTTTCACAAAACAAGGCAAAGGCGACGAACAAGAGTGTCCGTCCTACACAAGCCAGATCGTTGCCGCTCCGCAGGACATCTCCCAAAGTAATCTCGTCCCCGTACCTCGGTGTTTCTACACTTGAGGTCTCCCCGGAAAAGTGTCCGATCTCTTGTATTGCAGGCCGTTAACTAAAAGAGCTTAGCCCTTCCAGCGGTAGGCCTTAGATTGGGGCAGGCCGATGTGGGCCAGGACGCGGTTGACGAACTCGCGGGCCATGGCATCCAAGCTGGCCGGGCGGTTGTAGAAGGTGGGGATTAGGGGGAAGACGGTAGCGCCAGCGTCGGCGGCACGGTACATGTTGCGGATGTGGATTTTGTTGAGCGGGGTCTCGCGCACGCAAAGGACTAATGGACGCCGCTCTTTGAGGCAGACGTCGGCGGCGCGCTCGATCAGATGCGAGGCGATGCCGTTGGCGATGCGGGCGAGCGTGCCCACGCTGCAGGGGATGACGACCATGGCGTCGGCGGGATAGGAGCCGCTGGCGATGTTGGCTCCGATGTCGGCGTTCGATTGCTGGTGAATTTTGCGGGAGGCTTTGCCGAGAATCTGGCTGACCAGGTTGCTGCGTCCGCGGAGACTGAGTTCCTCGGCCATGACGCGCAAGGCGCTGTCGGAGGCGATGAAGTTCACGGTGTGGATTCGCGGGTCGCGTTCGACGGTCGCCAGCAGATGTTTACAAAATAACGATCCGCTGGCTCCGGTCGTGGCGACGGTCAGGTTCTGAGGCGGAAGGTTGGGCAATGGCTCCTCTGATCCTTTTGTAGAGACGTAGCTAGCTACGTCTCTACAGCCGAGATGCAGCTTGCGTCCTGAGCATAGGGAGCAGGCGGCGGGCGAGTCAAGGAGCAGGCGTTGGTCGTTCACCATTGCCCGAGCAATTGATGAACTGAATTTTGGCTGACGACGGACGGCCACAGACGAAAGACGATTCTATGGCGACTTCGACCAATCTCGGATCACGCCGCAACGCTGCGCAGATGCACGCGTTGGCTTCGGTCGAGCGCGAGGTTCGCGCCAACGATTCCAGTGGACGGCGCAAGTATCTGCGGGACTTCAGCAACGCCTTTCGTTCATATGAATCCGTTGTCGATGCTGAACAATTGACTTCGATGGTCAGAGCGGCCGACATGGTCCTGATCGGCGATTATCACGCGCTGCCGTCGGCCCAGCGCTTTGCCGCGACACTTCTGGAACAACGTGCGCAACCCGGAGATCGCCCGGTGGTGCTGGGAGTGGAGACGATTTTCTCCCGCCATCAGCACATCCTTGAAGAATGGTGGCGTCGCGAGATCGATGAAGAGGAGTTGCGCCAGCGTATTCGCTTTGATCTGGACTGGAGCTATGAGTGGCCCCCCTTTTATGAATTGCTGGTGACCGCCCGCGAACACGCAGAAGCGGTATATGGGCTCGATTGCTTGCCGCGCGAGGACCTGCGGAAGATTGGGGCGCGGGATAAACATGCTGGGGATAAGATCGCGGAGATTCATCAGCGGCATCCGAACGCTGTGGTGCTGGTGCTGTTTGGAGAATCGCATCTGGCGCCTCAGCATTTGCCCCGCGTGCTGCGGGAGCGGTTGCCGGGGCAGCGCGTACTCTCCGTATTGCAAAACGTGGACGCTCTCTACTGGCAGGCGACTGGCGCTCAGCAGGAGCGCGTCGATGCGGTGCGAGTAAGCGATGACGTGGTTTGCGTTTTCAACGCTACTCCGCTGGAAAAATATGAGAGTTACCGCCTCTGCCTTTCGCGATGGCGGCAGGAGGATGAGCAATCGCCTGACATCGGGCCGACGATTTACAACCTGATTGACAGCCTGTTGCGCTTTCTGGATGTAAACCGCTACGCCTCGCACAATGGAACGCAGCCGAAGTTTCTGGTTGATCTGTTGCCCGAGGTGCATTGTGGCGCTTCGGACGTGCGCTTGCGTCGCCTGCTTTCGCGCGTGACCGACGAAGCGGAGAGAATCGAGGCCATGTTGCGGAAAGTGGAATCGCAAGGCAGCGTTTACCTGCCAGCCATCAATGCCTTGTACGTTCGTGACTTTCAGATGACGGGAGCGGCTGAGGAGGCTTCCCGGTTCTTGCATCACGCCTGCCGCGGGTTGCCCTTGCGGCGGCGCGATGGCCAGGCGGTCGCTACGGGCGAACCGATCGACCGGTTCTACGCGCGGACGATCGAGCACGTGTTGGCCTACTTTGGTTCACGAGTGTTGTATCCGGCGCGGCCTGCCATCGGCGAGCAAGAGGCGTGCGAATTTTCGCGCGCGGCTTGTGAACGGCTCATGCACGATGCGCTGCGCGGAGGTCGCGATCACTTCGACTCCATCGCGCAGAGGCTAGGTTACACGCTGGGCAGCCAGCTCTACGACGCCTATCTCCGGGGGTGCGTCAGCCGGAGCGTGCTGCGCCACCTTTTCCTCGCGCATATCGACGAGCCGGGCAAGGCCCGACAGATATGTTTTGAAGTCGCGCGGAAAGTTCGCGGAAGCCGCAAAAAGCCGTGTACTTCGGCGCAGCCTTGACGTTTGACCCCTGGCACTTAGCATGCAGCAATCAAGAGCTTCAGAAATCCACGCCCACCGGTGCTGCGACCAACTTAGACACCTTGAGGTTGAAGTTGGGACGGAGCGTCGTCAGGTCAGGGCGCTTGCCTGCCTGCTTCTTCTTCGCCTTGAATTGCGCTTCTAGGGTCGGTCGGAACGCGTAAATGTTGCCGTCGTCGGAGCCGGCATAAACTCCACCGTTGACAACCGTGGGTGAAGACCCAACACGGTCGCCAGTCACGTAACTCCACAACAGCTTTCCGGTGACAGCGTTCAATGCGTATAGGTTGCCGTCCAGCGAGCCCACGTAAACGACCCCATTCGCCACGGCGGGTGAAGAATAAATATTGCTGCCGGTGGCATAGCTCCACAGTTTTGCGCCCGTGGATGCGTCCAATGCGTAGATATTGTGGTCGTAAGAGCCGACATAAACGACCCCATTTGCCACGGCAGGCGACGACCATACCCAATCGCCGGTGGCGTAGCTCCACAACTTGGCACCCGTGGTCGCATTCAGTGCGTACACGCTGTGGTCGAACGAACCGACATAGACCACGCCGTTTGCCACCGCAGGCGACGAGCGCACAACGTCGCCGGTGACGTAGCTCCACAGCTTGACGCCGGTAAAGGCGTCCAATGCGTACACATTGGAGTCATCCGATCCGACGTAGACCACGCCATCTGCCACTGCAGGCGAAGAGAACGAACTCTCCACCACCGAACTCCAGATCAGTTTGCCTGTTCTAGCATCCAGGGCGAAAACACTGTCCCCGCTGTCATCTTCTGAGTTATTGAAATAAACCATCCCGTTTGCCAGTGCGGGGGAGCAAATCACCCGCGCTATCGGGGGATAATTCCATAACCCCTTGCCAGTTTTTGCGTCAAGCGCATGCAGGCCGGTGTCGAACAAGCCCACATAGATGATTCCATTCGCTACTGCCGGGTCCGAACTGAGGAGGTCTTCGCAACAGAAATCGTAGGTCCTGCGCACCGCGCCGGTGTCCGCATCGAGTGCGTAAAGGTAAGCGGATGTAGCGACGTAAGCTACCCCATCCTTCACGGTGGGCGAACCCCACACGCTATAGGTCGTGTTGTAGCTCCACTTCAAACCCATGCCGACGACGGTTTGACGATTGAGCACGTTCTCGTACGGGTTCAGCCCTCTGTGGTCCGGGGTGGAGCGGAACTCGCTCCAATCGGTCTGCACCAAGAACTGCTCCTGAGCGCCCTTGTCGTTATTCCGCTCCAGCGTAGTGACCCAATGTTCGCCTGGACGTGCATTACGCGGGGCGCGGACGACCGCGTCGCGAAACTCGCCCTTACGGTTGGTGATAACCAGTGCCTCATCGTTGGTATCGAAGAAGATGTCCACTCCAGCGTTCGGCTCGAATCCACGGCCTGAAACTCGAATCCTGCTCGTCGGCGGTCCAGATTTCTTCGAGAGCGTGATGGAAGGCGTGGCGATGGCTATGCCAGAACGCAGAAAACACGCAACGAATAGAAAGGCCAAAAAGAAGGTTGGCCGAAAACGTTCCCGAGGGTCGGACATAGCCCCTCCCCGTTCAAGCCGCGAATGGGTTTCCTGCCGGAAGCAGCGTACTTGAAACGTGCGGACAATCTTGTCCCCTTCCCGCCGGTTTGTCAATTACCGCAAATAGTTGCAATTCCGCGGCGGATGGCGCTTCAGAGGATAACTTTCGTAAAATCGCCTTTACAATCTGGCGATGTAAGGTGGACGATGTTTCTGAGCGACTCCGGAGAATCCTGATTATGCACCTGCTGGAATTCCAAACGTCAGCTCACATGTGGGAGTCGGCTTTGATGGCGACGATGAGTGCGGAATGCAGACTATGAATAATCCGCGCTCCGCCGAAGAACCCGACTGGAAGAACCAGGGCTTGCGTATCATTCGCAGCGGGGAACTGGACAGCAACACGCCTCAGACTCCCGGCATGACCCGCGCCGAGGCTATCTCGCGTGCCCGAGTCGGCGCGCAAAAACTCTGGGCGGGAACGGTGGTGGTGCACCCCAACGCTAAAACCGGACCTCATCATCATGGAGAACTGGAAACCGTGATCTACGTCGTGCGGGGCCGCGCGCGATTTCGCTGGGGGAATCAGTTGGAGTTCGTCGATGAAGCGGGTCCGGGAGACTTTGTCTATGTTCCTCCCTACGTTCCTCATCAGGAACTGAACGCGCGTAAAGATCAGCCGGTGGAGGCCGTGATCGTGCGTAGTGGTCAAGAACCAATCGTGGTCAATTTGGACATTCCGAGCCCAGAGGACGCTCCGGACACTCCACAGAATGATCCATTTCACTCAGCGCCGGGAAAGCACTGAGCAGTTGCAAGCTTTACAGCCTGAGTGTAAAATGGCGCCGCTTTCTGAGTAAAGAGGGATCGAGGGAACTTCTCACCCGCCGGAGGATGCGTCCATGGTAATCAAAAAGCACCTAGTCCCATTTCTCGCCGCTTTGGTGTGGTCGTTCGGATTTCCGGCAGCAACAACTCCCCTCCTTGCGGCCATCAAAGAGAAGGTTCTGTACAGTTTTTGCTCGATCAGCGGCTGTGCAGACGGGGCTGAACCTAACTCCGGCCTGATTCTCGACGGCGCCGGAAACTTGTACGGTACCACCGCGACCGGCGGCACCGCAAAAGGAGAATGCGGACAAGTAGGGGATTTCATTGGATGCGGTACTGTATTCGAATTGGTGAGGAATAAAAACGGCGCGTGGACAGAAAAGGTACTGCACACCTTCAGCTACGGCGACGGGGCCTATCCCGTCGCAAGCCTGGTTTTCGACGGTGCCGGAAATCTATACGGCACGACCGAGGAGGGCGGCACCGGAAGGTGTCGGGATTATGTCGGAGATGTGATCGGATGTGGCACCGTGTTCGAGCTGACGCGAGACAAGAATGGCAAGTGGACCGAGAAGGTGCTGCACCAGTTCGAGAGTAACGGGAAGGACGGGAACGGTCCCGCCAGCACCTTGATCTTCGATGCGTCCGGCAATCTCTATGGCACGACCGGCGCTGGCGGCACGGGAAACTGTCCCGAGGGGGCCGGCGCCGGGTGCGGCACGGTTTTCCAGTTGACGCCCGGCCCAAACGGCCAGTGGACGGAGCGGGTGCTGTACAGCTTCAAGGGTGGAGGCGGAACTTGGCCTTCCGGCTTGATTCTCGATGCGGCCGGAAACCTGTTCGGCACGGCTCAGACCGGCGGCGCTTATGACGACGGCACTATCTTCGAGCTGATCCCTGCCACGAATGGTAAGTGGACTGTGAAGGTGCTGCACCGGTTCAGTCTCGGCCCAGATGGAATCCTCCCCAATGGCTCGCTCATCTTGGACGCGACCGGGAACTTGTTCGGTGCGACCCTTGCCGACGGCACACCCGGCGGCAACTGCGGCAAGTTTGGATGCGGCACTGTCTTCGAGTTGACGCCCGGCTCAAAGGGCAAGTGGACGGAGAAGGTCCTGCACCGCTTTAACGGCGACGACGGGAGTGATCCTCAGGGTGGCCTGATCTTCGACGCGGCTGGGAACCTTTATGGGGTGAACGGAACGGGTGGCGATAACAATTACGGCACGATTTTCAAGTTGCTCCCCATCGCTGACGGCAAGTGGACGGAGAAGGTGCTGCGCCGCTTTAACAGCCAAGACGGGACTACGCCCAACCCTAGCTTGATTTTCAACGAGAACGGCAACTTGTACGGCACAACCCGTTCTGGGGGTGCGAACAGGTCAAGTTGTTTTGGTTTCGGCTGCGGCACCGTCTTCCAGATCACGCCGTAGTCGGTCCGAGTCTCCTTCAGACAGGCGTTTCGGCCTGCGTCCAGAGCGCCAGCCAGATGTGCTGCTACCCACCGAACTATTCTGGTTTTGTTCACTTAGTTGTCGATCCGCTGGACAACTGAGAGAATTTTCCACTCTCCCTCCCACTTCGCCAGGGTCATGTAGTCTACCCAGTGTGGAGTTACGAGTTTGGCGGAGGCGATGTCTCCCGAGACGTCGAGCACGCTGATTTCTTCCGTCCGTTCTGTCTGGGGAATGTCAGCCGGAGGTCCCTGCTGGGAGCGTACTTCGCTGACCATCTGTAGCGCGGTTTTCTCCCTCATCGGGGCGCGGTTATGAATCATGTGCTTCAGGTAGCGAGGATGCAGAGTTTGTTCCATCCGGGGAGCATCGCCGGTGTAATAAGCTTCGATGTAGTTGCGGACCGTGGCACCCACGGCCGAGGCATCGTCGTTGGCGGTTCTGTTGTTTTGAGCGTTGGTTGAAACATTAAGCAGGAGCAGTGACAGGCTGAAGCTGAGGGCGAAGCGTTTCATGGTGGATTGTCTCCGTGGCGCTGAAGAGATTCTGGCATCGTCGATTCTGTCATGGAGTGTAGGCCTCTACAACTACACCGAAGTCCATGTCTGCGGGGCGGGTCGAAGCAGTTTACATTCCTACCGTGATTGCCGAAGGGAGCCGGCAGCGTGCACGACTTGGAGGGCTTTGTGACAAGTGAACACTCTGGGAGCGCCCCGGCGCGTGCGGATCGATGGCTCACAACATTGGCAGCGCTGGCAGTGGGAGGAGCGTTTTTCGGCTTATGGTTCTGGCTGCTGCCGCAGTGGCTCGGCTTTCGCGTGGAAGCAGCGGGCGAAGCGCAATGGCGATGGCTGGCGGCGCTTCCCTCCGTGCTGGGATTTTCCGTCGCTCTGCGCTGCGTATGGGACTTCGGGTGGACGGGACGCGGCACACCCGCTCCCGTCATTCCGCCGAAGCGACTGGTGGTCGTAGGCTTCTACCGCAACGTGCGAAATCCGATGTACCTGGGCTTTGCGGCCGGGTGGATCGGGCTGTGGGTAGTATTCGGGCACGCCGATCCGGTGGCGATCGCTGCCGTGGCAGCCGTTGCCCTCGGCGTGCACCTCTTTGTGCTCTTCTATGAAGAGCCAACGCTGCGCAAGAAGTTCGGGGCGGACTACATTGACTATTGCCGGAACGTGCGTCGTTGGTGGCCCCGCTTGCGGGGCTGGGACAAGCCGCAATAGCTGGCGATCACCAGCCACGCGCGGGGTTCGCATGTGCGTCGAGCGAAAGATCGTCGATAACGTTATCGACGGATGGGATGCTAATCTAGACTGGCTGGAGCCGGTTTATGGATGCCTTGGCGTCAGGTCCTTACCTCAGGGCTGAAGCCCGCGTTTCCTGTGGCTCGATCGGCCCGGCTGAAGTGGTGCCCTCCAGAAGGGCATTTATGGAACTAGTCTTGCTGCCGATTGCTAAGTGCTTCTTTGAACTCTGAATCCATTCGCAAACTTTTCGAGCAGGTGCGCCGGGGGAAAAGTTCTCCCGACGAAGCGGTTCAGCGCCTGCGGCATTTGCCCTTTGAAGATCTGGGATTTGCCAAAGTTGATCACCATCGCCTGTTGAGGGTTGGCATGCCCGAAGTGATCTTTGGGCAAGGGAAGACGCCGGTGCAGTTAGCGCAGATATTTTCGCGGCTGGCGCAGCATGACGGCAACGTTCTGGCCACGCGCGCCAGCAGGCAGCAGTTTGTCGCAGTGAAAAAGAAAGTGCGGCGAGCGGAATATCGCGAACTTGCGCAAGCCATCGTGCTGCAGCGTGACAAGAAAAAATACGGCAAGGGAATCATCGTCGTGGTTTCGGCGGGCACCAGCGACATTCCAGTGGCGGAGGAAGCCATGGTCACGGCCGAAATCATGGGCAACGATGTGGAGCATCTTTACGATGTCGGCGTGGCGGGCATACATCGCTTGCTGGCGAATCGTGGGACGCTGACGCGGGCGCGTGTGGTCATTGTTTGCGCGGGGATGGAAGGTGCGTTGCCGAGCGTGGTTGGAGGGTTGGTCGGCGTTCCCGTCATTGCCGTCCCCACCAGTGTGGGTTATGGCGCGGCTTTCAAGGGCGTGGCGGCACTTTTGGGGATGATGAATTCCTGTGCTTCGAACGTTAGCGTGGTGAACATTGATAACGGATTTGGGGCCGGGTATGTGGCGGCGTTGATCAATCGTTTGTAGGCGCCGAGCTTTGCTCGGCGGGACGGGTCAGAGACCCGTCCCCACACAAGCTTTCAATCGTTGGTGATTATGATTTTCCTGCTACTTCCAAGTTGTTTTGGACCCGGAAGGCGCCGAAGACCTGGCTTGCGCGCATGCCAGCGATCTGTTTGTCGGCAGAGTTGCTGACTACACCGTAGAGGCTTAGCGTGCCGTTGTCGACGACGATGCGAATCGGTTTCCCCGGATCGATGGCGTAGCGGCTCAGCACGGGATCGCGATAGATTGCCTGCATGGCTCGAACTCTGATGTCATCATCGTAGTTCGAGGCTGGGGCAACTTTGATGTTGTTCACGACATCCTTCACACCCAGAGTGCGGTCCACCAAGGCCACGGCGGAGTCGCGGTCGGTTTCCGTGCGGGCCTCGCCATTCAGCGTGGCTACGCCGTTGTCGACCGATGCGGTGAGGAAATTAAACTGGTTGCCGAATCCCAGGCGGTCGTAGTACAGCTTGCGATCGAGTTGCAGCTCGAGGTCGGCGTCGGCCACGATCTTGCCGGTTACCGCGATCAGGTTCCGTACTCCCTGCACATTTTCCGTTTTGCGGATTTTCCTGTCCGCATCCAGCTTCTGCTGATAGAGATCGACGCTGCCGCTCAGCGTGACGATGCCATCTTCAACTGCGGCCTGCACGTTGTGAAATTCTTTCTGGCTTGCCAGTTGATGCGAGACTTTCGCCTGAATAGACGCGTCGTAGCGGCTGGCGCTGGTGGTTTGCGCCGCCATTCCCACGCTCAAGATGCTCACTCCGACAAACCAACCGAGACTTCGAAGTAACGCTTTCATAAAATGGATCCTCCGATCCTGTGTCAGGAATAAACCCAGGGTCCGGCGAAAAGTTTCCATGGTTCCGTCCTCCCTCCAACTTTATTAACTGGTTAGTTAAATAGATGCACAGGCGCAGTCGAAGAAATGTAAAGATTTGTTACGGGTTTGACAGTAGTCGTTACAACAACTATTGTCGAAGCATGGCAAGGAGTTCCAGGGTCGGAGACTCGGCGAGCCGGCCTGCCGGCGGCCTCGAGGAACAGGTGTTCGTCGCCTTGCTGCGCGCCGCCGACCGACTACAGTGGCGAGCCGTTGAGATGCTCAAGCCACACGGGCTCTCACCTACGCAATACAACGCTTTACGAATCTTGCGCGGGGCGGGACCGGAAGGGCTAGCCTGCAGCGAGGTGGGTCAGCGGATGATCAACCGTGACCCCGACATCACCCGCCTGCTGGACCGACTGGAACGCCGTGGATTGATCCGACGTAGCCGGGAGCAGAGGGACCGCCGCGTGATCAAAACGCGTATCACCCCGGCAGGAATGGACCTGCTGAAGAGCTTGAACCGCGAGGTGATGGAATTTCATCGCCAACTGCTGGGGCACATGGGCGAGGAGCGACTGGAACATCTGATGCGGCTGTTGGAGGCGGTACGGGAGAGGTCTTAGTCCTGCGCGGCTAGAACGGTGTCGGCAAGGCAGCGGGTGTGTATTGGGCGCGAAGGCGGCTGCCAGGCATTTTAGGATAGCGGTGGCGTCGTTGCGGGTAGCTAGCGTACGGCCGACAGGGTGGCGGCAAGGATCAGCAGCAACGGGACAAAGAGGACGAACCCGCTTGCGGCCAGCAGAATCTCGCTCAGCAAGTCGGGTTTCATCAGGTCGTCAGGGTGTATCGGAGGTTGGGGATGAGTCATGTGTGCTCCCTTTTCAAACACGAACACTAGATGCTTAGAACCCTTCAGGGTTCACACGCTACGATGCGCACGATGCAAGCTTAGGGGCGAAAAACACAATTTCTACAGGGATCCCCCGACTCGCATGAACTCGCCTGCTGAGATTTAAGGAACCCGTCTGCTCCCAGACTACCTTCGGAGGAATTCCAGCAACTAAGGTGTCGCGCCGCAAGTGGGCGTGATAAACGGAGGAGACCTATGGCACAAAATGACCAGAAGAAGTGCGCGCACGTTCCATGCAGTTGCCAGTCCAGCGATAAGTACTGCAGCCAGACTTGCAAAGACGCCGGCCCCAGCGAAACCGAAATTGCCTGTCAGTGCGGCCATGCGGACTGTGACGCTCAGGTCACGGCATAGGCTCTCCGCGCCAACCTGCAGTGAACTTGCAGACTGCCCGCAACTATTCGCGGGTGCGGTCCAGATTTTCGGACTAAGTACATTCGCCAACAAGGAAATATGGAGGCAACACATATGAAGCTACTCACTGTTTTCAGCACCGCAGCACTGGCTGTACTTTTGGGAATCTCCGCGCCTGTCTATGCGCAGCAGGACGAGCCGCATCCGCAGGAGGAGAAGCGGGCAGAGCCGGACGGGAAGGCGGCACACGAACAAGACAAGCAAGAGGAGAAAGATAAACAAGTAGAGAAAGACAAGGACAAAGACAAAGAAAACAAACACGACGAGCAGGAGCAGAAAGCCGCGCGCCAGGACGGACGCGATCAGCAGGGAGAGCGGCACGAAGCCAAGGAGGGTGGACGTATTCCGGACGACCGTTTCCGGGCCCATTTTGGCCGCGAGCACACATTCACCATTGGTCATCCCGTCATTGTCGAAGGCGCTCCACGTTTCCAGTACGGCGGCTACTGGTTCGTAATCGCTCAGCCGTGGCCTGTGGGGTGGGCGTACACTGACGTCGTGTACGTCGATTACATCGGCGGCGGATACTACCTGCTTAGCCCGGTGCATCCGGGGGTTCAGATTTCGATCAACGTCATCTTGTAGAGGTGAAATTCGTTGGGGGAAATAAGAAAGGCCACGTTGGAGAGAGCGTGGCCTTTTCCGCTTCTGATGGTTTCATTGATTGTTGCTGTCCGTTGAAGTGGTCGGCGTCTCCGTGGCTACTTCCGGAACGCTTTTTTCCGGGATGGTGACGGGCTGAATCTCTACCGTGGAGAGAATCCAATTCAGTTTGCGGAAGACTTCGTTGCGATCTACGGGTTTAACCGGCGGCGGCGCTGGCTTGGTCTCGTCGGGAATGGTTTGCTCGGCGGTTTCCAGGCCCAGGGCGAATTCGTAGCAGCTACCGTTCTGGAAGACGTGATAGTACTTCACATCGGCCTGATTATTCTCTTCTCCGGCGAAGCCTTCCACGGTTTGGAACTCAGTGACGCCAACTTTGGTCTTCGAGGTTGCGACCGAATCGGTCTCCGGGTCCAGCGTCAGTGGAAATGCGAATTGCTCGCATTCCTCGGAGGTCAGCTTAGGATTCACGCTGACATTGAAGAATGCCGCGTTGAAGTCCGTGCCGGCATAGAGTTTGCGGGGCAGTTCTACGGCGCTGATTGCGGTTCCACCATCCTGGACAAAGTTCATTTCCAACGTGCCCAGGCCATCCAGTTCCAGATTCGCGTCGTCGCCTTTCTTCAGGTTGCCGTACTTCGGGTAGCGGAAAGAGACTCCATAGTCAGGATTGGTGTACGTCGACGCTGAAAGCTTTCGCTGACGCGACTTCTTTTTGGCGGGCGGCTGAGTTGCCACCGGCGTGGATGTTGCCATGGGTGCGGGCGAAGTCGCTACGAGCGGCGGGTTCGCTACGGTTTGGTTGGGCATGGCGATCGTCGCCGTTTTGTCGGATTCTTTCGAGCAGCCGCTTTCGAGCAGGAAAACTGCTAGCAGCAAAGTCGTGATCGCCGACCCAACAAGCGCTGCGGTTTTTTGTTTGTCTGTAATCTTCTTTCGGTTGGAGTTTGGGCGTTGCCCTTGTCCTTGCGGTGATTGGTTGGGTAATGTTTTTCCTTGTGGTTTGGTTTCTGGTTTCTTGTCTGGACTTCCTGAAATTCCGAGTTGTGTGAAATGCGCCATGGTGGCCTCCTGTGCTGGTTCCCCCAGTCGGGAACAGTAGGAGCAAGATTGACGCCGTTGGGGCGCGGATTGATTTCACGAGGGTTAGAGGAAGGCTAGTTTGCGAAAAGCGTGGCTCGTGGGAGACGCTGTAGCGGGCGGGACACGGAATGCCGTGTAGGGCGGACGCTCTTGTCCGCCAACGGCTATCTCTCATTCTGCTAGCGGACAGGAGTGTCCGCCCTACACCAGTTGCGCCACGTTGCAGGGCAGCGTGGCCCTCTCTTCTATTACGAACTAGAACAGCGCGGTCGGGCGGCGCTTCCAAGGCTTACCTTTTTCTTTGGAGACGTTCTCCATGTCGTTCACATAGGCGCCGGTCTGAGTCAGGATATGGTGCAGGTCATTGCCGACGCTGATGAAAGTGAATCCCTTTTCCAGGAATTCGCCGACGCGGGCGGTGCCGAACAGGAAGAGACCGAGAATGACGTTGTTCTTGCGGGCGTGCTCGACCAGTTTCTGGGTAGCGGCTCCCAGTTCCGGCGAAGTGTACATGTGGGGGAACTCGTATTTTTCGTAGAGGCCCATCGACATGCACAGATCGTTCTGGCCGAGGAACAGGATATCGACGCCGGGGACTGCGGCAATCTCCGCCATGTTCTCGATACAGGAAGCGGTCTCCACTTGTAGCGCGACAATGAGGTTCTTGTTGGCGTTGCCGGCGTATCCGAGCAGTCCGGCTTTGTTCATGCTGCGCTGCGGAAAGTAGACAGAGCGCGTGCCGGTGGTGGGATATTTGTTGCAACTAACAGCCTGGCGGGCCTCTTCTGCGTTGTTGATGTAGGGAATGAGAACGCCGTCTGCGCCGAGGTCGAGAGCCTGCTGAATTCCTGGACGGTCGTCGTATCCGCCAACGCGGACGATGGATTTGGCTCCGCCATTGGCGATGGCTGCCAGCATTGCGGAAAGTTTTTCGTGGTCCATCGGACCGTGTTGGGTGTCAACGAGCAACCAATCGTAGCCGCTGTGGGCCAACTGCTCCGCAACGGTGGGGCTGTGAGCGTTCAGGAAGAGGCCCATCTTGGGCGTGCCTTCGCGTAATTGCTGTTTGAAATCGGCGCCACTGAGGGCGGCTTCGGACATAGAACAATTCCTCCGGATGAAAGTTACTTAGTTTAACCTACTCGGCGATCGGCGGGCAGGTGTCCTTTTGTTTATCGAAGCGGGAGGCCGTATCCAGGACAGCCAGTTGCGCGGCGCGGACCCCTATTCGAATTGCTTTCGAAAACTGCCGAGTTCTTGTTTCAGATCGGCGACTTCTTTTTGCAGATCAGCTACTTCATCTTCTAAACGCTTGATTCGGTCGCCATCCACTGAGTCGCTGGCAACGGACACGGGCGAAGGCGCCCGCGCCACACTAACATCTGGCATGCCCGCATCCTCGAGATCACCTGCGAGCAGATGCTTGTAGCGGGATTCCTTGGTTCCGGGCTGCCTGGGGAGAACTCTGGCCAGCGGAGGGTCGCGCTGCATCAGGCGTTGTAACGTGGATTGCACTTCGGTGAGATCTTCGAAGCGATGCATGCGCTCGGTGCGACCGCGAAGCTCGCCGGGCGTTTGTGGGCCGCGTAGCAACAGCACGCAGAGTATGGCGGTCTCGCCGCGAGTGAAGTTGAAGACCTCCTGCAGGCGATGCTCGTACTTGGTGACCCGGCTGTCGGCGCTGCTGGTCGGGCCTGCCAGACGTTTTTCCTGAAGAGTGTCCAAGGCTTGCCTCATTGCCTCTTCATCCAGATTCATCACCGGATCGCGATTGTTTTTCTGGTTGCAGGCATTGATTAGAGCGTTGAGCGAGAGTGGATAGTAGTCCGGAGTGGTGACGTCTTTTTCTATCAGGGAACCGAGCACTCGAGTTTCGATGTCGTTCAGCAGGAGGTTCATAGGGTGAATCCGCTTCCACCACAGAGGGTCTGATTAAGTCCTAGAACGGGGCGCCTTTGTGTACCTTTGTGCCCTTTGTGGTTCAAGCATTTGAACTTCACTAACCACATAAGGACACGAAGGCACACAAAGGAAGATGTGAACTGCCCGCATTTGCATCGGCAACTTAATCGTAAGCTCCTCAGAGATTGTACAGATGCTCGAGATCCGTCCCGGACCACCTATCCCAAATAAATCTCTTTAATCCGTCCCATAAGCTTTTTTGATTGGCAGGGGCGTCGCCTCCACGATACCCTACTTGGTTCCGATCATCCCCCTGGACTCATCTGACTCATTGCGCAAAACCATAAAGGAGATCGATGCCGACTGAACTGCGAAATTTTCTGGCTATCCCGTACGACGAACTGGAAGAAATGAATCTGGGCGCGAAGGAGCAACGGAAGAATCGCGTTGACCCTGAGAAGATTCAAGAGGAGCGCATCAAATACCTGACCGGCGAAAAACGGATCAAAGCCGTGACCGTGCTGTTCAGCGACCTGGAAGGCCGCCTGCACATGCTGGATTACGACAAAAAGTTTCTGATCAAGAGCTGGGACAATCTCACCTTTGACGGTTCCTCGATTCGCGGTTTCACCGCTCAGCGGGAGAGCGATCTTCGCCTGGGCATTGACTGGGGCGCCTTCTACTGGGGTCCGGCCGACGTGTTCGGCCCGGGCAAAGTGCTGGTGTTCGGCAATGTGATTGATAAGGGTGGGACACCTTACAGCGCCGACATCCGCGGCATCCTCAAGACCTACGCCGAGGGGTTGTACAAGAAGCATGGCTACACGCTCAACGCGGCGAACGAAATCGAAGGTTTTCTGTTCCAGGGGCCGGACGCGGAACGGCGCTTTCACGAGACGCTGAAATTCGACTACGTCAACACCGGTGGCTACTATCATTCGCTGCCGGGCGATGTCTTGCGCACCTTTATCGATACCACGGCGGAGGTGCAGCGTGCGATGGGTTTCCAGAACGAAAAAGATCATCCTGAAGTCGCACCCTCGCAGTTCGAGATCAACTACGGCTACGGCGAAGTAGTGGCCGCGGCCGACCAGATACAACTCTACAAGCTGATCTGCCGCCAGGTGGCAACCAAGATGGGGTGCACGGCGTCGTTTCTCCCGAAGCCCGTGGTGGGCGTGAATGGCAGCGGAATGCACACCAATGTTTCGATCAGCGCGAACGGCAAGAATCTGTTCTGGGACCCGAAGGGTGAAGAGAAACTCAGCAAAATGGGCTGGGAGTTTACCGATCGCATCCTTACCCACGGCAATGATCTTTGCCTGCTCTTGAATGCCAGTGTCAACGCCTATCGTCGTCTGGACCCGCACTTCGAGGCGCCGAACCAGATCAAGGCTTCACCCACGGATCGCGGCTCGATGATTCGCATTCCGATCGGCAACGAAAAGAGCATGCGCGTGGAAGTTCGCTCGGTCGCGCCCGACGCGAATCCTTACCTGGTCATGCACTCGATCTTTAAGACCGGCCTCGATGGCGATACCGCGAAAATCAAGAACCTGCGCCAGGCACAGCGCTACTTGCCGGATAACATCTACGACGCGCTGGCGAATTTCCGCAACGCGCAGTGGACGACGAAGCTGCTGGGTGAGGATGTGAAGGCTCGCTATGCAGATTTGAAGCAAGCCTCGGCAGATCGTTGTCCGCGGCTGCTGGGAACGTTTGTGAAGGCTCCAGAAGTGCAGTACCATCACGATGTGTACAACCAGTTCCTCTGGAATCTGTTCTAGAAGGTTGTGCCGCCGGACGGTATTTGAGACAATAGGTTTTCGGGCCGGATTGAGCGATCAATCCGGCCTGTCTCTTTTCGGACCATGTTCAGGCTCGCGCTTCCATAGTGCGGGCTATTTCTTTTTAGAGGAGGAATCTATGGCGGAATTTCAAGGGAAACGCGTTACTCACGAATACACCCAAAATAATGTGGCTTCGCCGGAAAGAGTTTTCCCGCTGCTATGTCCGGTGCGCGAGGCGGATTGGGTTCCGGGATGGCAATATCGTTTGATCTATTCGGAGTCCGGCATGGCCGAGCACGGTTGCGTCTTCATCACTCCGAACGAAGATGGTAGTGAGGCTACCTGGGTAGTCACGGATTACAATCCTGCATCCTTCCGCATCGCCTTTGCCTGGGTCAATCCCGGACTGGTGACGGCGCAGATCAGGATCAGTCTCAGCAGAAGCGCGGAGGCTCCGGGCAACTCCAGTGCACTCATCCGATACACTTACACCGGACTGTCAGTCGAGGGGAATCGGGAGGTTGAGCGTTACGATCAGAAATGGTTCCAGCACAAGATGCAAGGCTGGGAGGTGGCGATCAATCACTATCTGCAAACAGGAGAGCGGATTGATGCGGCAGGATGGGAATAAGAGGTCGGATCGCGCTTGCCAAGCAACGATCGTCAGCACGACATGCACGGGTTTGTTTTTAATGAAGTTGGATTGAAGAGACCGTGCAATCGAACTGTGGGTAATTGTGATCTTGCTCGGTCACACCTTTTCCAACTGTGTATCCGTAGGCGGGAAGGCCCCCTTCGTTGTAGACGGCAACGTTGAATACTCCCAGCGCTGTGGGATTCGTGACCGTAAATGACTTAAAAATGCGATCGACCGTGGTGCCGTCCGGGGCTGGATAGTTGAACTTTTGTCCCGCTGTAGGGTTCGCTGAGATATACGGAGCCGGCGTCACCGGCATCGGCGTTCCCGCCACCAGATAGCCGTAAAAAGTTGTGTTCCCCTGCGCGTCGTTGGCTAGCAGCATGGTTTGGGGCGGACCGTTGGGGAACTGCATCTGCATGGCATAAGCCTGCTGGCCATTTACCGTGACCGTTTGCGTCACTGTGTCGGTAATGTTTCCCCCATTGTGATTGCAGGCGTAAGTCCAGGTATTGCCCACGGCCAAGGGCAGATAGAACTGCGCGGGTGGTGGTGGCGGCTGCTTTGTGCTCGATCCTCCGCCACAACTCAGAAGCAGAGAAGTTATCAGGCAAACTGTAATACTTGCGCCGGTTCGCATCGCAACCCCCTCGCCGGCTTTGTGGGGTCCAAGTGCGAGACCTCGCTCATCGCCGACTGTTGTCAACTATGCGCGGTCACGCAAGGGGGAACAATGCGGAATGGACCGGCGGCAGTGAGCGTAGGATCAAGTGCACTTTTGGGGGACGGTCGGCAGTGCGAACGTCGCTAGATGCTCTCGATCTTTTTGAGAACGGCCTGCCGGTAGGCGCGACTCAGGGTTAGCTTGGTTCCGTCCCGGAGTTCGGCCGTATAATCGCCGTACAACAGGGGCTTCAGTTTCTTGACGCGATCGAAGTTTACGATGGCGGAGCGGTGGATCCGGAGGAAGTTATGCTGGCGCAGACGTTCCTCGACTTGGTTCATGGTTTCGCGAAAGATGTGGGTGCTGGCACCGACATGGAAACAGACGTAATTTCCCGCCGACTCAACCCAATCGATCTCGGACGGCTTGAGACACAGTACTTCTCCTTCGGACTTCAGAACGATGCGATTCGTGCGTCCCCGGTGTGAGTCCAGATCGCGCAGGAGCTCGACCAGCCGAGCGTGACGACTTGGATCACGGAGGTGCATCTGGCTACGGGCGTGGTCCAGGGCCTCGGCGAGGCGTTCGCCCTCGACTGGTTTCAGCAGATAGTCGACCGCATGAACCTTGAATGCCTTCAGAGCAAACTGGTCGTAAGCGGTGACGAATACAATCAGTGGCAGACGGTTCGCCGGGATGGATTCAATGATTTCGAAGCCGTCCATTTCCGGCAGTTGTATATCGAGGAAGACGAGGTCGGGGGCTTTGCTCTTGATGGCACGCGCCGCGCTCTTGCCATCTCCGCACTGTCCTACGATCTTGATATCGGATTCGTTTTCGAGCATGAGCGCGATGCGTTCACGCGCCAGCGGTTCGTCATCGACAATCAGCGCTTGAATGGGCATTTCAATGCCCAGCGACTGTCGAAGCGTGGGCCAGCGGTATCGTCAGGCTGACGCGGCATCCACCGCCGGGTGCATTCTCCAAGTGAAGGTGCTGATGTTCGCCATAAAGTTGCTGCAGTCGGGCGCGGGTGTTGCGAAGCCCAAATCCTTCATGTTCTTGGGCGGGATCATCTGTTACTCCCGCGCCATTGTCCGCGATTTCGATTTTGATGGAGCCGTTGTGGCGGGCGGCGGTTATATTGACGCGACCTGGAGCCGCCGACTTGGTAATCCCGTGACGAATGGCATTCTCCACCAGGGGTTGCAAGATCAGGCTGGGGACGGGCGCGGAAAGCAGATTCGAATCGACTTCGAGATGAACGGTTAAGCGGTCTCGGAAGCGGGTCAGTTGGATGTCGAGGTAGTTCTGCAGGAAGTCCAGCTCTTGCTTCAGGGGAATCTCTTGCGATCCGGCGCAGTCGAGAGACACTCTTAGGAAAGTGGCCAACTTGAGGGTCATACGCTCGGCGGCTACGGGGTCAATTCTTGTAAGCGCGGCAATCGAGTTCAGTGCGTTGAACAGGAAATGGGGTTCCATCTGGTTTTTCAGGATCTCGAGTTGGGCCTGTGCCAGTTTCGCTTCGAGCTGCGAGGATTCCGCCTCGCGCTCGCGAAGCCTTACGTAATAGGCGACGCCCAGGGTTACGAAATATCGTGGCAGATCCTGCAATCCCAGGCTCATGAGGCGAGTGGTGAACGGGACTGAAGTATCTGACCAGCCGAGCCTGGTGGCCATAAAAATCAGCAGGGAGGCGCCGAGCGCCGCAACCAGCAGGCTTAGCGGTATGTGGATGGCAAGTGATTTCTTCCACGATTCGCGATTGAAGCCGTATCGCAGTGCCATGGCGTAAATCAACGGGGTAAACAACACCCAGATGTAAGCCTCCGCAAAATTCCAGATGACCACTTGGTAGAGGACTGGGTTTTCCGCGCGTGCCATCATGATCGCGTAGGAACCGGCGGAGTCGAGAATCGCGTAGATCGTCCAACCGACAAAGCTGAACGCCCAAGTCTGCCATCGCCGCAGTGAAAGCATGCTGTTTCTCTCCCCGTCCGACCGACGCACTTTTTTTGCGAGATGCCGAATCCAACCACACGTCACTAGCGAAGAAGCATATCACTGCTACCGGCAGCCGTGATTCTCTTATAAAGATCCCCAGGGCCTCTCCTCGAGGACTGCAGACAGTTCCATCGGCTGGGATGGGAGTTGTCCATCCCACATCGACCGTCGTAACACCAAAGTAGAATCGCCCGCGGTACCTCCGTGCCTACAATCTATTGGAAGCAGCAGCAGGCGGCTGTCATAATCAAGTGTTGATGGAGCGTGCGTCCTGGCTACAACGTCATTCATGGCAAACTTAGAAGAGCGGTGGCTACCCGCGTCCGTTCTCTGCCTGCGCGATTACAACCTGAATACATTTCTGCATGACTTGATCGCAGGAGTGACGGTCGGACTGGTGGCTCTGCCGCTGGCCATGGCATTTGCCATCGCGTCGGGGCTCACGCCGCAGGCAGGAATCTATTGTGCGGTGGTGACCGGATTCCTGATTTCCGCCCTGGGGGGATCGAAAACCCAGATCGGCGGTCCGACCGGCGCATTTGTCGTGGTGGTAGCGGGCATTGTCGCCGTGCACGGCGTGGATGGACTTTTCATGTGCACGGTCATGGCCGGCGTTGTGCTCGTCATTCTGGGGTTGACGGGCATGGGCACAGCGGTGAAGTTCATTCCCCGGCCCATCGTCATCGGCTTCACCAATGGAATCGCGGTTCTGATTGCAAGTACGCAGCTCAAAGATTTCTTTGGGTTGAAGATCGACAAAGTTCCAGGAGTGTTCTGGCTGCGTATGGAAAGCATCGCAGCCAATTTTCATACTTTGTCGTATGCAGCGACGGTTCTCGGTGTCGGCACCCTGGTGATCCTGCTGGTATGCCGCGCAGTGTCGAACCGAATTCCGGGCCCGATCGTGGCGATGGTTGCTGGCACGGTTGCGGTGGCCGTACTCAAGCTGCCGGTCGAAACTATTGGAACGCGTTTCGGTGGGATTCCGAGCGGGCTGCCGCACTTCGCGATTCCGCACTTCCGCGCCGATCTGATTCACGGGTTGCTCGGCCCCGCGTTCACTGTGGCGATGCTGGGCGCGATTGAGTCTTTGATGTCGGCGGTGGTGGCGGACCGCATGAGCAATGATCACCACAATCCGAACGTCGAACTGATGGCCCAGGGCGTGGCCAACATTGTTTCACCGATGTTTGGTGGGCTGCCTGCCACTGGCGCGATTGCGCGCACCGCTACCAATATCCGCGCCGGCGCGAAGACGCCAGTTGCCGGAATGATTCACGCGCTGACTCTGGTCTGCGTGCTGCTGTTTGCGGCGCCTCTGACCAGCTTCATTCCGATGGCGTCACTGGCGGCGATTTTGCTGGTGGTCGCCTATAACATGGGCGAGTGGCGTGAGATTCCGCAACTGCTGAAGCTGACCAAGACCGACATCAGCATCTGGCTGGTGACGTTCGCGCTCACGGTTTTTGCAGACCTCACCGTCGCGGTCGAGGCTGGGATGATTCTGGCCGCGTTACTGTTTATTGGGCGGGTGGCAAATACTACGACGGTATCTCAGGTCACCGACGACTACGTCGAGGATGGGCGTGTGCACATCTTGCAGGATAAAGACATTCCGTATTACGCGACGATTTTCCGCATTCACGGGCCGTTCCTGTTTGGGGCGACGGATAAGGTTTCGACGATCATCGAGAAAATCCATGAGTTGCCGCCGGTGGTCATTTTGCGTTTGCGCAACATGACGGCGATCGACGCGACCGGGTTGTTCGCGCTGGAAGAAGTGGCGCGGGAACTACATGCGACCAAACGGACGCTGATTCTTTGCGGCGCCAGGGAGCAGCCCGCTCAACTCATTCGGCAGGCCGAATTTGAAGACGTGATCGGACGCGAAAACATTTGCGATAACGTGCAGGAAGCGTTGCGGCGGGCGGAAGAGGTTTTTGAGGGAATGGAGAGAACGGCCACGGCGGGCGCCAAGTGAGATCGGGCCTCCCCCGAGGCCGAACTCGCTTCCCCCATCGACGCCCGCCGAGACCCAGCGAAACTGCGACTACTTACCGGTCGAGGCGACCGCTGGACGCGGTGCCTGCGTGATTCCCAAGTAGCTGTTCACTGTTTCTGCAGACAGAGCCGTCTTGAGGACGATCTCAGACACCGTCTGGCCCTCTGTTCTCAAAAGCCGGACTTGCGCGCCGGGCGAAAGTTTTACTGTGTCCGCCACTGGCTCAACGCCGGCTGGTTGCTTCACGGGTGCGGCCGACGTAGTCGTCGGCGGTGGTTGTGCCGCAGTAGCTTGCGCCGCTGCACCGAAGTCGAAAGCGGTGCCTCCCGGAATTGGGTTTACCATAGTCGTTTCCCCTTTCTGGTTGCCTTATCCAGGACCATCGGCAATCCTGCAGATAACTTGAGTTTGTCGCCGCCGTGCTCATATCGAATTGTTTCTAAGGACCTTAGAGGAACTCCGGCGGTGCCACCGCTACTCGCTGGACTTCTCCATGCTGTGACCGATGGGACATTCTCGGGTTTGCCACGCCATGTTTGGCAGCTTATAGTCAGTTTGCTGGCTGGAGGATCTCTACCATGCTCCGAATGCTATTGCACTGGTTCGTCAGCGCGCTGGCGGTTTGGATCACGTCGCGCGTAGTACCTGGCTTCTATGTGGACGGCGCGGCTGCGGCGCTCATTGCAGCCATCGTGATTGGCTTGGTCAATGCGACGTTGGGATTGTTTCTGAAGGTGATCACTTTTCCGCTCACCATCCTCACCTTGGGATTGTTCTGGTTTTTGATCAACGCCATCATGCTGAAACTCGCCTCGATGTTCGTACCCGGTTTTCATATTCGCGGACTTCGGCGCGGCGTTCGTGGGCGGGATCGTGCTCACGGTGGTGAACATGCTCCTGAAGTGGCTGGTGCTGCCATCACGGCCTGGGATTGAAGGCGCGGGCGAGGAGCAGGAGTTCGCTTGCTCTAAATCGCCCGGCATCCTCAGTGGTAACCTATAGACCAGCTTTGGGAGGCTTGCGCGGCTTGAGCGATTTCCAATCGTCCTCGGTCAACAATCTTCCCAGCGCGCTGAATTCGCCCGCACCTTGCAGTTGTTCGCCGCCGTCCATCACAACCACTTCTCCGTTGATGTAGCTGGAACCATCGCTCACCAGGAATGCGGCAAGATTCGCCAGTTCCTCGACGGTGCCGAAGCGGCGCATCGGATTTCGCTCGCGGGCAAACTTCTCGAGTTCCGGACGCGGAAGCAAGCGGGAGAACGCTCCTTCGGTCGGAATCGGTCCGGGAGCAATCGCATTCATGCGAATGCCGCGGTCTCCCCACTCCACGGCGAGACTGCGGGTGAGGGCGACGACTCCAGCCTTGGCCATCGCGGAAGGTACAACGTAAGCGGAACCGGTCGAGGCATAGGTTGCGGCAATGTTCAAGACGACGCCCGGATGAGCAGCCTGCAACCAGCGGCGTCCGCACGCCATGGTGGCGTTGATCGTGCCCATGAGCACGATTCCAAGGACGGCTTCAAATGCACCTGGAGATAGTTCCTCGGTACGTGCCAAGGAAATTTCCGGCGGCGTTGTTGACCAGGATGTCGAGCGGACCGTCTTTCCAAATGGATTCGATCATTTGCTCCAGGCCCGGCAGATCACGAATGTCGCACGGGAGAGATCGAATCCTGTTAGGTGCGATGCGGTTCAGGTCGGCTTCCGCTTCGGACAGAACTTGCTGGCGGCGTCCGCAGATGTAGACCGTGGCGCCCAGTTCCAGAAAACGGTGGGCCATGCCTTTGCCCAAACCCGTGCCGCCGCCAGTGATGAGAATGCGCTTGTCGTGCAGCAGATCGGGTTGAAACATGCCGACTCCTCCGCCCTTGACGCTAGTGGGACTCGCGAGCGATTGTAATTCAGGAGGGTCGAATCCTCGGATCAGTTGGGGCTGGACGGCTGCTTCTTCTTGCTCAGCTTGCGGCGAATGTCGGGCCAGAATTCTTTGATCACAATGGTGAGCGTGTCATACCCAACCTGCGTTCCCCAAACGCTGGCGGTGTTCGACGGAGTGCGATCGGCCTGGGGATGGTAGCTGTAAGTAGAAATTGCTGCCGACGCCGCGCTGCCGACAACCTCAGAGTAATTGAATTGCTGATGGCCGGAATCGGTGCGGGTCACAAAGATGCGGCTGACCGCGTATCCGGTGCGATGCCAAAATCCCCCCTGTCCCGACTGGAAGAAACGAGGATCCTGGCGGAGCAGGGACGGGAGAATGGCACCGGTCATGAAGTTTTCGATGGTGCCGTCGGCAAAGGCCGATCCGAAACGCTTAGCGTAGCCCTCGGCTCCTTGCCCGTAACCGGGCTCACTGTTTTCAGCCTGGCTTATGCCGGCAAGAAATCCGTACCAGGGGATTTGGATGTAGTCGAAGGAACCGCGGGCCACTACCTTGAACTTTTGGCCAACGGTGAGCGGTGGGACGTGCCCAGAATTCTCCAAGGTCAAGAAATTTGGCAGGGCATAAAAAAGCCGGTCCTTGGATGTCCCCTCATTTGTTGCCGGGGCCTTCTTTTCTTTTTCTTGAACGTCCTTGCTTTGGTCAGCCGGTTGGGCGGGTTGGGTTGGTTGCGGTACGGGCGGATTGGCAGGCGGCGTCTGCTGTGCAACCACAGCGAGCAAGAACAAGTTTGTCAGGATAAGGAAAAGAACAAAGCGAGCCACCAAAGTCTTCAAATGAACACATCTCCTGTAGTTCAGGCTTCTATCACGACAGAAGCCGGGAATCGATTCGGTGAAACGGCGACACCACGTTTGCGTCGCAGATCGGGTGAAAACGGGTAAGCTTCAGCGTACCAAAGGACGAACACGAACGAAAAACCGGACGTGACGAACGTCCGCGAATCCGTCCGGATCTTTCGCCTTTGCCTATTATCTATGAAAGGTAAACCCGTCGGGTCGGAATCGACTCGGATTTTACATTACTTTACAGTTACGAAAGTTCGATTCTGAAGCTGCGTGAAGGTTTTCGAAATCCCCCAACCTAGGCGTGGTGAAGTCGCAGCTCGCTGCTTAACAAGGAAGAATGGTCGGGACGGGCAGATTTGAACTGCCGACCCCTCGCACCCCAAGCGAGTGCTCTACCAGGCTGAGCCACGTCCCGACGAGTAGAAACCCGCTGCTTTACTCCAACCGCAGCGGTTGGGGTTGACTCAAGCATTTTACACCAGCGACTGCCAGCTGCGGAGTTTTAGCGGGCTATCTCCGTTTTCGCTTGGACGGTCGCTGTGGTTTTTCCTCGAACACGGCAAACTGAATTTTCTTTTCGACGGGATCGATGCGATCCACGAGCACGCGTATTTTTTGGCCCAGACCGTAAATCTTGCGGTTGCGCTGGCCGATTATCTCGCGAGTGTTTTCGTGAAAGGTGTAACGGTCGTCGGTTAATGAATCCAGCGGAACCAAACCTTCGATAAACAGGTCGATGAGTTCGACGAAGAATCCGAACTTGGTCACGCTGATGATCAAGCCGTCGAAGTCTTCGCCGACCCGATCCTGCATGAACTTCACCTTCTTCCATTCCATCAGGTCGCGTTCGGCTTCGTCGGCGCGGCGCTCGGATCGGCTGGATTCGTCGGCAATGTCGTGCAGTTCCTCTAGCGAGATTGGGCCTGATATGGGTTCGAGCGATTCACGATGCGCCGCATGGTCGCGGCGCTTGGACCAAGGTGAGGGCGCGTCAGCCGAGCCATCTCGCGCGGGCGAGGGCGCCCTCGCCACATGATCGTTGGTCTCGTCTCGCAATACTTCTTTCAGAATGCGATGGACGATCAGGTCGGGATAGCGGCGGATGGGCGAGGTGAAGTGGGTGTAGGTTGTGGCCGCGAGCGCAAAGTGTCCGAGGTTTTCTTCCGAATAGCGAGCTTGCTTCAACGAGCGCAGCATCAGGTAAGAGAGGATTCGTTCTTCAGGCTTGCCTGCAATTTTCTCTGTCAACTTCTGATACATGCGCGGTGTGATGTGAACTTCTTTCGGGATTTCGATTTCGCGCGGGCGATTGCCCGTGCCGTAACTTGCACGGCGCTCGGACTTGAACTGCACTTTCTGAATGGGTAGGGCACCCACGCCCAGCGAATATCCGAAAGCTGCGGCGATGACTTCGAAATCGTAAACCCTTTTGGCATCGGGCTTCTCGTGAATGCGGTAGAGCGAAGGCACACGCTTGTTCTCGAGGTATCCAGCTACACATTCGTTTGCTGAGAGCATGAATTCTTCTATGAGGCGATGCGCGATGTTGCGCTCGGAACGGGTAATACTCTTCATCAATCCAAGTTCGTCGAATTCGATCACCGGTTCCGGTAAATCGAAGTCGATGGAGCCGCGGCGCTCGCGCTTGCGATTTAGAATCAGTGCCAGGTCTCGCATCATCTCAAAGGTTCCGACCAGACTTGCGTAGCGTTCTCGCGTACCGGCATCGCCTTCGAGGACTGCGTTTACGTCGGTGTAGGTCATGCGTTCGGCCGAACGGATGATCCCTTCACTCAACTCGTAGCTGAGAATTTCGCCCCGATGGTCAACTTTCATGACACAGGAAAGCACGAGCCGGTCTACGTGCCGGCGCAGGCTGCAGATATCGGTCGAAAGCTCGAGCGGCAGCATGGGCACGGCGCGATCGGGGAAGTAGACGCTGGTGCCGCGCAATCGCGCTTCCTGATCGAGCGGGGAATCGGGGGTGACGTAATGGGCCACATCCGCGATGTGTACCTGGAGTTCGTATTCACCGCCGTCGATTTGGCGGACGGTGACAGCGTCGTCGAAGTCGCGGGCGGTCTCGCCGTCGATGGTTACGATCGGAAGAGCGCGGAAGTCGCGCCGCTTTTGCGCCTCAGTCGCTGGAATGATGGGTTCAATGCTTTGCGCTTCGTCGAGCACTTCCGATGGGAAGCGATGGGGTAGATGAAATTTGCGAATTATGATTTCGACATCGACCCCGAAATCGTCTTCGTAGCCCAGGATCTCGACCACTCTCCCTCTTGGGTTCTGTGTGGCCGACGGCCAGTCGGTTATTTCAACATCGACGACTGCGTTTTCAAGATCGTCCCAGTCGGTGCGACGGGCGGCCTCCTGGCCTAGAACGCGGTCGACGGATTTCTGCTTTCTTGAAACTGCCGTGCCTTCGTGACTCGGGTGGGACGCCCTCGGGACAGCCGGCGAGACGCCGGCGCTGCCAGGAGTTTCTGGGTACTCCATTCTTGGGGGGATCACAATTTCTTGCGATATTTTCTGATCAATCGGGGTGACGTGGTTGCCGCGATTACCGTAATGAAAAATCCCGACCACGGTGCTATGAGCGCGTACGACCGGACGCACGATGCGGCCTTCGGCGCGGCCATCGGGACGGATCGTACCGACCTCCACCAGCACGCGATCACCGTGCATGGCGGAGCCTATGGCAGGGGGCGGAATGAAAATGTCTCCGGCAAGCTGTGTTTTCAGGCGTGCGTCGAGCGAGGCGGCATCGGGCGTGACAAAGCCGTAGCCGTCGCGATGCATGCTCAACTTTCCGACCAGAACGTTTTTGGCTGCGGCGGCCTTCGGAATCGTGTAACGGTCGGAATCAACCTGAATCAACTGGCCGCTATCCACCAGGTTCTGCAGGAGCTCGGAGAGTTCGTGGCGAGCAGCACCGTGGAGTCCGAGTTCCCGTACCAGTTGCTTGAAGCCGGCGGTGCCTTTGGGCTGGCGTTCGATCTTCTTCAGAATGGCGGAATCGGAGAGTCTGTTCAAGATGGTGGAATGTGTGCGGCTCAAATCATAATACGTCGGCACTCCGTACGGGGGCGCTTACCAGGTATCGCCAGCTTGGACCGGCCAATGATTCAGCAGACGGCGCAACAGGACGATTTGTCCGATGTGATAGCTGTTGTGGACCGCGGTCTGCCAGAGGACGGCCAGCACCGAAGAAGATTGCTGATGGTGAACTTCATGGGTGGCCTTCACTTCACTATTCAAGAACTCATGATCTGGCTGAGCGAGGGCTGACAGCTCTTCGATCAAAGCGCCGAACCGCGCGACCATTTGCTTCCACTCCGTTTCATTGGGAGTAGACGAATCAGACGGCCAACTGTCGGCCGCGTGTTTGGGGTAAGGAGGATCTTCCTGCCTGATCCTTCGCAGCTCATAGTCCATCCAGAAGTTCATGTGGCCAACGATCTGGCAAATTGAGTAGGGAAAACCTCCCAGCTTGCGTGTCGCAAGTTCTACTGGGATTCCTTGCACAGCGGTAATCGGATTCGCGTGCGCGCCCTTTCCATACAGGAGTTCGAGAAGGGACTGTTGGTTTATGGTTTCGCTCATCCTAACTCGCCACAATCACAACGAAATCGGCGCGCCCGCGAACAGAAAACTCGGGAGAACCATCTTAGCCCAAAAAGAAAATGTGCCAATGATCGTATAAGAATCGCCCATCGCCGGGAGGAATTACATTGCCGCATTCCCGTCCCCTGTACTACTGAGGTTACCAAAGGCTGGAAAACTGCAGAAAGCACAGAATTTCCACAAGACTTGAGGCTAGCGGCGGAGTAAAATGCGATTGGTCACCAAAATGCGGGCTTGACCCCTAATCCATTAGTGAGGAAAGGATTTTCTTGATATGTGGAAACCCACGAATCAGCCTTCTGCGACACCATCCCGGCCCGGCGAGCCGGAGCGTCCCGCTATGCCGAGTCCGGTGACATCGTCTCCGAGTGAACCCGCGAGCGCGTCCCCACGTCCCGCTGTTGCGGCCAGCACGGCGGACCAGGCGACGATCGGGAAATCGCTGGTGATCAAAGGCGAAGTGACCGGTTCTGAGTCGCTCTATATTGACGGTCGTGTGGAAGGTTCCATCAACCTCGCCGGCAACCGGGTGACGGTGGGCCGTAATGGTGTGGTTTCCGCGAATATCAATGCCCGTGAGATTGTGGTATTGGGAAAAGTGCGCGGCAACCTTACGGCGAGCGATCGGGTAGATATCCGCAGCGACGGCTCGCTTACCGGCGACGTGGTCGCAGCGCGCATTTCGATTGAAGATGGTGCGTTCTTTAAGGGCGGCATCGACATTCGCAAGGGCGGTCAGAAGCCGAATGGCGAGGAAGTGAAAGCGCCGTCGACTTCGGTTGAAGCGGCTGCGGCGCGGGCGTAGGCAGACTTTAAGGTCTCAGGTCTTGGGGTTTCCCGAGACCTGAAAACTGATGCTTGTTTACGGCTCGATTCCCTTCGTCAGCGCTTCTGCTTGCCTCTCGACCGCGGCTGGGAGTCCTGTTCCTTTGCGCCTTCGCAGATCGCCGGGCAACCGAGACCGTGTCAGCCAGAGCCCTGCAGCCACAGCTCCTGCCCAGGTGATGGCGATCAAACCGAGTGCCTTGATGTCGGAGATGCGGCTGCCCGTGACCATCACATCGCGTGCGACCCGGTAGCTTAACAACCCGGCTGCGGCTGCGGTGATGGCCGCTTTCCCCAGCTCTCCCCATTGCAATTCATTCCATGGAACAAGTTTGCGTTGGTGCAGCAGAATCGCCATAGCCAGGCAGTTGGCCGCGATTCCCAGGTCGGAAGCCAGTGCGAGTCCGACCGATGAGAACGCATGGTACAGCGCGCGGTAGATGGGCAGCGATGCAATCGTGATCAGACTGCTGGCCACCATGGGCGTGAGCGTATTTCCGGCCGCGTAAAAAGCGCGCGCATAGAGTCCCTGTGCCGACCAGAACACCAGGGAAACAGAAAACCAAAAGAAGTAAGTGGCGGTAGCCTGCGAGTCAACGAAAACGAAGTGTCCATGCGGGAGCCTGTATACCAGGTCGATCGCCGGGAGCGCAGCCGCCATCATCAAGCTGGTGGCGAGGAGTGCAGCGGCAGCGGTACGGAATACCGATCCATTCACCGTGTCGGCAAATTCCGGCATACGTTTTTCGCCAAACAGGCGAGCAAAGAATGGCAGTGAGGCTTGGCCGACGGCTTGTCCCAGGATCGCTATGGGCACGGCCAGCAGACGCTTGGCGTAGTTGATGTGGCTGATTGCGCCGGCTGAGTCGGAGGCGAAGTAACGCAGGATCCAGTCATCGGCGCTGACCAGCGATACCCCCACCATCAGAGGAATCGACATTCGAACCCATTCGCGAAAGGCCGGATTGCCCACATCGAACGAGATACGGTATCCGGTGCCAACGCGGGCGGCGCCGATTGCGTTGACCAGGAACGGGCCAACGAAAGTACCAACCAGAGCTCCGTAGGCCAAGGAAGCGATTCCAAACGAACGGGAAAACAATAGCCCACCAAGGATGATGAATGCGTTGTAGATTAATGGCCCCAAAGCAGGGAAGAGAAAAAGCCTACGTGAGGACAACACCGCAGAAACAATTCCGCCAACATAGAAAAATATCTGAGCCGGCAACAGAACGCGGGTAAGACGCACACAAAGATCAAGTTGCTCCGGCTTGAAGTTGTGGAACATAAGGCGCGTGATCTGAGGAGCAAAGATTTCGGCCAGAATGACGCCGACACCCAACACCAGCGTCATGACCGTAATGATGACGGAGAGGGTTTTTTGCGCGTCTTCCTCTCTTTTTTCCGCCAGAAAACGCGTGTAGATGGAGACGAAAGTGATGGAAATCGTGCCGCCCGCGACCAGGTAGGCCAGGAAATCAGGAATCTGGAAGGCAGCGATGTAGGCATCAGTGGTAGGGCCGGCTCCAAATGCCCAGGCGGTATAGGCCTCGCGAAGGTAGCCGACAATCCGCGAGAGCACCATTGCGGTCATCAACAGCACCGTCGCCGAAAATGCAGTGTGCTGATGCGACGGCCGGAAGAGGCGCAGCAGCCGCGCGGAACTACTCATCGGACGGTTGGGATCATTTGCGGGGATTGCCATCCAAGGCCGATTCTACACGGCTGCTACCGCCCACTCATTAGACCCCGTGGTTCATCCCACTAGCTCACGCGGGGAGCCGACACACCGGCTCCGTTCGGCAAGAAATGGGTTGGCCTAAAGTGCAAATAGGCGGGTTTCCACAGAGAAGGACGACAAGTGCTTAGTCTGACAGAGGCTGCATCAACCCGAACACTTGAGTGACTCCCGAGCGTTTGCGTAACTCAGCCATCAGCGCGTGAGCAGCGTTCTCGTAAGTCTTGGTTGGATCGGACGAATCGGCCCATACCGCGTCGTAAATAATCTGTGTTGCTTCCTTCAAGTCCATGTGCATCGCAGCTTCCAGCACGTCCACGCGCTCTTGCAGGTGGTCGTAACAGCCCTGGCATACGGCGGCGGGCTCCGGTGCAGCGGAATGGCTCTCCTCATGGACGCAACGCTGGCTTGGGCTGCCGCCCGCCGGTAACTGAGAGGCAAAGACTTGGGCCTTGAAGTCGCGTAAGAAGCGTTCGCGCTCCTCTTCCAGAGCGACGGGATCTGGGCATAGTTCGCTGGGAGAGACGGTGGAACGCAACGGCGCCGCCGTCGGTGAAACCCGCTCCCCTCCTTTACACACCGGGCACGTTTTCAGATCAGCCGCGTAGTATGTCTTGCAGGTCGCACACGGCATTCCGTAGCCGACTTGCTTGGGGCAGATCTGAGCTGCTACCGGCGAGCTTGGCTTCGACACGCGCGCGATGGTTTGAGTGTCGCTGTTAGATGGGAGGACTGCCGGAGACGCTGGTTTCTTGATTCCGACTGGCGTGGTGGGGGTTGAAGTCATGGCTAAAACTCCAGGCGGCTAATGGGCCGCGCTAAACTTGGGACTCCGCTATTCTAGGAGCGTAAGCCCCGCCTTTCGACGGCACGGAAGTTCATGTCTAAATGGCTGCATGGCTATCGAAAGCAGTTGGCCCACCAAACAAAAGCACATGGAATGAGTGGCTTACAGGAGATAGCCATGTCTTTTTTCGCGACAATCGGCGCGCCGCACTTTCAAAGTGAGACTTTCCCAGCGCGCGGACGGCATTCAAACGAAGGCTCTCTGTAAGGTTCTTGGACTCCTCCCGACTGGAGAAGGAACTTGGGCAACGGCTACTGTGAGCACCGGTAATCGTACTGGAATCTGAGAGGTTGACGGAATAATCTGGCTTCAGTAAGGTTAAAGAGTGTAGTTGTGTCTGCGGGGAGGTTTTGTATGTTTGAAGGTCTCTTTCAACCGATGCACCTTCTGGTGATATTTTTTATTGCTCTTCTGGTGTTTGGACCCAAGAAACTTCCGGAGCTGGGCAAAGGGATTGGCGAGGGGATTCGCGCTTTGAAAGAAGGCATGAAAGACTCGTCCGCCGAGCCACCGAAGAGCGCGGAGACGGAAGTGCAGAGTAACCGAACGAAGACTTAAGCTCGCGGAGCTGCTTAACATTTCTTCGAGGCGCCGTCCGTATTTATTTCTTCTTGAGACAAGGCAAACTGCTCCGGTCGTTCCGCCCGATCAATCGGACAATTCTAAAAATCTTTTTAGGGTTTCCCCTATGGCGGGATTCCTGCATCTGCGGTACTTTAACTTCATTGCTATTGTCATATACCAGGCCTCGCTAACGAAAGTCCAAATTCATGATGGAGGAAGTTATGCGTAACGTTCATCTTTGGGCAGCGCTGTTAGTGCTTACATTCTGTTCCGCGCTGTTTGCCGACCAAGTCGTGTTGAAGAATGGCGATCGGCTGACCGGAACCATCACAAAGTCCGACGACAAAACGCTGCTGATTAAGACGGAGTTTGCGGGCGACGTCACCGTTCAGTGGCCGGCCGTCCAGGAAATCACTTCTGCACAGCCGCTCCATGTGGCGCTGTCCAACGGAAAGACTGTGGTTGGTCCGGTTACCACGACCGATGGCAGTCTGGCTGTAGCCACCGCGGCGAGCGGAGCTGTGAATGTGTCGAAGGCCGACGTGACTGCGTTGCGCAGCGACGCGGAGCAAACTGCCTATGACAAATCACTCCATCCCGGACTGATGCAGGGTTGGGCGGGAGGAGCAAACGTCGGCTTTGCCCTCACCGCCGGAAACAGTCAGACCGAGAGCTTGGCCCTGGCCTTCACCGCCAAACGCACGACTCTGCACGACGAGATCGCGCTCTACACAAACTCGGTGTATTCCAAGAACAATGCTCCCGGGGCAGTCCCCAGCACGACGGCAAACGCGATTCAAGCAGGAGCCAGGTATTCCCGGAATTTCACCGCTCGTCTGTTTGGCTACGGGGCTGCCGATTTCCAAACCGACGCCCTGCAGCAACTGAACCTTCGCACCGTGCTTGGAGGTGGTCTAGGGTACCACGCCATCAAGTCCGACAAGACAACGCTGGACATCCTCGCTGGCCCAAACTACACCCGAGAGGACTACATCACCGTAACGAACAGCTTCGCGGCGTTTACTCTCGGAGAGGAACTGAGCCACAAATTTGGGAAGTCGACCGTGGTTAATGAGAAGTTTTATTACTTCCCCGACCTTACCAACACCCCGGGGGAGTATCGAACAACCTTTAATCTTGGCAGCATCACCAAGATCAGCAAGTGGCTGGGCTGGCAGAATGCGTTTGGTGATATTTACGTGACCAATCCGCCGATACAGCCTGCGGGCACGCCTGCGCTCAAAAAGAATGACATCGTGCTGACTACTGGGCTGAATTTTTCTTTCACTCACTGAGGAACGGGCACGGATTCTGCTTCCATGTCCAGGCCAGCAGCATCATAAGATGCAGCACGGAGAAAAGTTTCATGGGCACAGAATCCGATCCAAGAGATCCAGAAGATCGCGAGATCGATGAGAGCAATCCGACCGAGAGGAAGGACAAAATGATGGATAAGACCGTGGCGGATACGTTTCCGGCCAGCGATCCGCCGTCATCGCTTCCGGATCCGGATGACGACTCTTTTGCTGCGAGCGGCTCCTTTAGCAGTTATCGCGTTGCCCTATAGGAATCAAAAACGGGGGCACGGCTGGGAAGCCGTGCCCCTTCAAAACTCCAACGCCGAGTTCTTCGGAGCCTGTCGCTTCACCTCTTCCGCGAATACTGCCTGGCGTAGAGCGGAACCTCCCGCGCCGGGTCGAGTCGCGGATCATTTACCGGCTTTCCCGCCACCATTTCCAAGGGAATGACGCCCGCCCAGGTCGAAAACGCGTAATCCTCTTCGTCATCCACGGGGGGTCCTTGCCGCACCTTAGCGGAGAACTCCTCAATCGGCAGACGCATCACCAAAGTCGCTTTGAGTTCCTTCTCATTGGGCTGTCGGGATTCCGCCCAGCGGCCCGGCAGAATGTGCTCGGACAAGAGACGCAAAGCCTCGAGTTTTTCTTTCGCATCGGTCACGGCAACCGCTGTTCCCAGGATCACCACCGAGCGGTAGTTCATCGAGTGATTGAAAATCGAGCGTGCCAACACCAGTCCGTCCAGTAGCGTGACGGTGACGCAGATCGCGATACCCTCATCGACGCGGCGCAGCATTCGGCTTCCAGCCGAGCCGTGAATGTATAAGTTATCGCCAGTGCGGCCGTAGCCAGTCGGAATCACAAAGGGTTGGTCATCCACCACGAAGCCAACATGGCAGATGAAGCCTTCGTCCAGAATTTTGTAAGCGGCGGCACGGTCGTAAACCGCACGATCAGCTTCGCGGACCAGACGCGTCCGCGCACTTGGAGTATAGGGGTTTGACATCGAGAACCGGCTCCGGCAATCGCCAAGGATGGACGAAAGAAGAGTGTAGCAGGAGCGACAAGACCAGCGGTCAGCAATCAGCCAAGGGCTCAATACTGATTGTTGACTGTTAATGCCGAGTGCTGATTTTCACCAGTTCACCTTCATCGCGAACTGGAACTGCCTCGGATCGTAAGCCGCCGTGGGTTGTCCGGCATTGGTCCAGAGTTGGTTCACGGAGGCCACGTTGAATCTGTTAGGGATGTTGAAGCAATCCACAATGAGGTCCATGTTGATGCGTTCCCCGAAGTAAATACGGCGGGCGACGCGAGCGTCAGCGAACACCGTCCAAGGTTGCACCCCGGCGTTGCGAGCAAGGTCGCCATCGAGCGAAAGCAATGTAGTGTTCGAGGTGGTAGTAAAGCACGGCTCCTGAAAGAGCCCTGTTGGTGAGTACTTGGAGGCTACCAACGGTCCGCAGCCATTGCCGGCGGCAGAACCCGTCACGACGTTCGGGCGGGCCGCAGTGGGAGCAAACTGGAAGTTCGTGTTGTCGCCCGTGATGATCAGGAACGGACGTCCCGATGCGACCTCAACAATGGGTGAAAAAGTCCAGTAGCTGAAAAACTTCTTGGCGAAGCCGTCCCCGCTAAGCTTCCCGGACTGGAGGACCGCACTGAACACAAACCGATGGCGCTGATCAAACAAAGAGTTGGAACGCTCCAGGCCGGGATAGTAGCTGTCCTGTGGAGCAAGAGGCGACTGCAAGTCAGTAGAGTCGTCGATCGCGTGCGAATAGCTGTACGAGGCTAGAAATTCGTAGTGATTGGCGAAGCGCTTACGCAGCGTGGAAGTGAAGCCGTTGTAGTTGGAGCTGCCGTTGGAATAGTTGGCATCCATGTCGCCAAAGGGAATCACGACGCAGCCACCGGCAGAGTTGAAGGCGAGAGTGTTATCGCACTTGCTTCCATTAGGGCCGAGCCCCAATCCGTCGGCGTTAGCCAGAAGAGCCGCGTCGGCAAGGCAGGGTCCACCGGCTAACGATGGATTCAGTCCCGACGGCCGGAAGAAATTCAGCATGGCTGCGGGCGCGAACGCGCCAGATGCGGGCAGACCGAATGCCGCCGGGCAAATCGCCACCGACAACGGACTCGATGGGTATGACGGACTAGTCGTCGGAAGCCCGACCGCGTTGGCGAACGCAACCGCATTCTGCCAGTTCTTCACCAGCAAGTCCCCGCGCACCGTATCGGCGTTGATGGGACGGTTCAGGTGCCGTCCGCCATTGAAGTTGTAAGCCAGGCTCAAAGCGAATCCGCCACCCAAATCTTGTTCGAAGGTCAGGTTCGATTGTTCGGAGTAAGCGTAAACGAAGTTCTTGGACTGCGGATAGCCAAAGGGCTGGAAGGCCAGCGGGAAACCCGTCGTCAGGTAATTCTGATTGATGAATACGGATTGGGGGAAATTCAGCGCCTGGAACAGCTGCTGATTGGGCAAGTAACCCAGATTCCCCGCGAATGACGGCGGTATACAGGTTGGCAGAGTTTGGATGCCCTGAAAAATGTTGCTCGCATTCAAATTCAACGGGCTGCTGTTGGCCGCACTCGTCCCGCAGGGACTGCCCCCGGCAAACAGCAACTGGCCGCTCCTGGAGCCGTCCGAGGCGTCACCCAGGAAATAAAGGCCGAGCAAGGGGTGGTCGTAGAACATCCCGAAGGACGCACGCACCACGGACTTGCCGTTACCCCTCGGGTCCCAGGCCATCCCGATGCGCGGCTGTATGTTGTTGGTATCGGTCTGGATGCCCTTCTGGAGGCCCAGAGCGTTATAGGCGGTTAGCGCCAGCGGATTCGGCGCAGCCAACTGCGGTGGGAACTCGATGTCATAGCGCACTCCCAGATTCAATGTAAGGTTGGGGGTGGTTCGCCACGAGTCCTGGAAATAAACTCCCAAGGGCTTATTGGAGAACTTGTCGTTCGGATTGCCGATCCCCTGGATGAAGTCTTGCGGAGCACCCAGGCCATAGGCTTGTACTCCCGAGAGGCCAGGGATAATTGCCTGCAAGTTCGCTGGCAGCGAACTGAAAATTGCGGTAGGGATCACCTGGCTGGCGCTCAGACCGCCGAAGTCATAGACGCCGCCATAGTTCACGGTGAACGTCGCTGTGATCGGAATGTAGTTGAAGTCCCCGCCAAACTTCATGCCGTGCCGCCCGAGCGTCCAGGAGAAGTTGTCGGTGAACTGGTAGCGCTGTTCGGTGCGCTGGATGTAGGAATACGGCTCGCGGCCGAAGTACGCGTAGCCAGGAATATTCACGGCGGCATCGCCGCCGCCCGGCGCGCTGGAATAGAAATAGGACAACCCACGTCGTGCATACTGAAAACGGAACTCATTGATCTTGTTGTTGCCGATGGTCCACGTGTCCTGGAAGACTCCGGCAACGTCGCGATAAGTCTGCTGGGATGTTCTGGAGTAGGAGTTCTGGCCGAAGGTCTGGTTCTCACCATTCACTTCGATGCCGGTGACGGTACTGGGGCTGACGTTCCCGCGCAGCATGATCCGATTGTTGGTGTTGATGTTGTGATCGATCCGCAATGAATAGAGGCTTGTTCCCTCAAAGATGGGAAAATTGCCCACCTGCGCATTCATCGTCTGAAACGATGTGGGTAAGCCGTTGCACAGCGTATTGCCAGCGTTGCAGGAACTGGGGAACTGGGTGAGCGGACTCGTCCCATTCGTCGGAGTCGGAATTCCACCCAGCTTTGCCAGCAATGCGAAAGACTGCGGATAAGATCCGCTCAAAGCAATGGCGGAAGAACCGCCCGCCAGAAAGGCATACTGCTGCAGTAGCGCGGGCGGTAATCCCGGCGCACTCAAAAAGGCAGCCTGCTGGGGCGTGACTTGGATATTGAACGTTCCCGGAGGCGCAAGCCCAGGAGCAAAGATGTTGGTGGCGTCGAAAGGAACCAGACCGAAGTTGTCCGCACCAATACTGGCGAAACCAGTCTCATGCCGCCGGGTGATTTCGTAGGCAAAGTAATAGTAGGTTTTGTCTTTCTTGATCGGCCCACCAAAGGCCGCTCCCGCCTGCACCCGCGTGTAAGCCGGGTTGGGGACGTTGCTGAATGGGTTCACCGCCTGGAAATCGCGATTCCGCAAAAAGCCGTAGACGTCTCCGTGGAATTGATTCGATCCGGAGCGGGTAATGATGTTGATCACGCCCCCTGAAGCCTGTCCATATTCCGCCGCGTAGCTGTTGGTAATGATCTGGAATTCCTGCACCGCTTCCTGGGAGACGGTTGAACGAACGCCATTGGTCGAGTTGTCAATCGCGTTGGCGCCGTCGACATTCACCAGGTTCGACCGAGCCCGCTGGCCGCTGATGTTGAGCCCCGACGTGGGCGCGGCCCCGATGCTGGGAGCGTTGTCGCGGACCACCTGCGAGTCGGTCAGGGCGAAGTTAATGTAGTTGCGGCCGTTGATCGGAAGATTGTCGATTCGCCGTTGCTCAATCGTATCGGTGGTAGAAGTACGGCTGGTTTCGATCAGTTCAGCCGCAGAACTGACGTTGACCACTACCTGCGCTCCCGCGACTGCCAGCGCAACCGGTAAGTCCACCACTTGTCCGACAGTGATGACCACATTGTCGATTGTGGTTTTCGCGAAGCCTGCGGCTTCGACTGTAACCTGGTAAATTGCTGGCGGCAGCAAGATGACGCGGTACTCGCCCTGCCCGTTCCCGCTTACGGAGCGCTCCAAGCCTTTCGCCTGGTCGCGTGCCGCAACCGTGGCGTTGGTTACCAGATTCCCGCTGGGATCTTTCACCGTAAGGTGCAGGTCGCCAGTAGTGGCGCCCTGGGCCAAACCAAATGTGCTCAGCGCCAGCATGAGCACGGTTAGCGAGACGAGGTTGCGCATGGTCATAAGGTTTTCTCCTTGGGACGGCTGACAGTGGCTGATGTGGGGAAACCCCAGGACGCTTGCGGGCAGAAGACCACAGCCAGTCTGAATTCGTCGGCAGGCAGAGCAAACATTCGCTAGAAGGTGCGTTCGGGTGCTTTGTACATCAAGGGCAGGTAGAAAGCAAGCCGGATTACCGAGGAGCACCGGGTTGGTTAGTGCCCGGCTAGAGAAGTCATCCGATGGATGTGCGGGACTCTGCGTGGATCGCGCGCTAAATCCGCAGCCAAAGTTCTCAAGCCCTGACTTCAGCTTGCGCTTTGGCCCTACGCTCCGGGTATAACGGGAATGTGTCCGCTAGCTCGAGCACTTGCTCACGGATTTTCCCCAGCACAGCAGAATCGGTTCGGTGATGTAGCGCCTCGGAGATCCACCGGCCCACTTGACGCATTTCGGCCTCTTTCATGCCCCGTGTGGTCAGCGCCGGCGTGCCAATGCGGATGCCGCTCGGCTTCATGGGTGGATTGGTGTCGAAGGGGATGGCGTTTTTGTTGACGGTGATGCCGGCCTGATCCAGCGCTTTCTCCGCCTCGCTGCCCAGCATGCCTTTGGAAAACACATCGACGAGCATGAGGTGCGTATCGGTGCCACCGGAAATGATGCGGAAGCCCTCTGCCGCCAGCGTCTCCGCCAATACCTTCGCGTTGGCCACCACCTGCCGGGCATAATCGCGGAAGTCCGGCTGCATGGCTTCACGGAAGCACACTGCCTTCGCGGCGATGATGTGTACGAGTGGCCCACCCTGCATTCCCGGGAAAACTACTTTGTCGATCGCCGCCGCAAACTCCTGCTTGGACAAAATCATCCCTGCGCGAGGTCCGCGCAGCGTTTTATGCGTGGTTGAAGTCACGATGTGTGCGTGCGGAACTGGCGAAGGATGCACGCCGCCGGCAACCAGCCCGGCAAAGTGCGCCATGTCCACCAGATAAAGTGCGCCGATTTTGTCGGCGATTTGTCGCATGCGAGCAAAATCGATGATGCGCGGATACGCGCTGCCGCCGCCGATGATCATCTTGGGACGCTCTTTTTCGGCAAGCTTCTCGAGGTCGTCGTAATCGATGGTTTCGGTTTCCTTGGTTACGCCGTAAGGGACGATGCGATAAGTCTTTCCCGAGAAATTAAGGTGGTGCCCGTGTGTGAGGTGGCCGCCGTGCGCCAGATTCAGGCCGAGAATGGTATCGCCCGGCTGCAGCACCGCGGAATAGGCTTCCATGTTGGCTTGCGATCCGGCATGGGGTTGGACGTTGGCGTGTTCCGCTCCGAACAGTTGCTTGGCGCGGTCGCGTGCCAGGTTCTCGATGATGTCGGCGAACTCACAGCCTCCGTAATAACGCTTACCGGGATAGCCCTCAGCGTACTTGTTGGTGAATACCGAGCCCATGGCCTCAAGCACAGCTTCGCTGACGAAGTTTTCCGATGCGATCAGTTCCAATCCTTCGTGCTGGCGGCGAACCTCATTGTCGATGGCCGTTGCTACCTCGGGATCGGCTTCGTAGAGCGGGCGCGACATATTGTTGCTTTTCATTTCAGTCTCCCGAAAATCTAACTTTCTAATCGCCGGTTTGCTGGTACACGTCCGGCCGGTGAAGCTCCATGTAGTTCTGGGGCTTCTTCAGCGGCCCAAACCCGAACTGCTCGTATAGCCCGTGCGCGTCGCTTGTGACCAAACTCCAACGCCGCAATCCCTGCAACCGTGGATGCTGCATAACACATTCCATCAGCCATTTTCCCAGGCCGCGACCGCGGAACGGTTCGAGCACGAATACGTCTCCGATGTAAGCATAGGTCGCGTAGTCGGAGATCACGCGCGCGAATCCGACTTGCTTGTTCTGCGCATACACTCCGAAGCATAGCGAATACTTGATGGAACAGGCGACAACCTCGCGCGGGATGCCCTTGGCCCAGTAGCACTTCGTCAAGAAACCGTGGACGACGTCCAAATCAATCCGCTCACGGTCGGTGCTGACCGTGAACTCACCCTTGCAGTACTCTCGCTCCTGCTCAGATGGAAAGGTTTCTATGGTAGCCATGCTTATCCACGTTGAACGGTCAACATTCATTCTAAACAAGCATTTGGCATTTGGCACTTGGCATCTGCCCGATGAGGTCCAGCGGAGCGAACAACCGCACGCCGAGGAGAATGGGAGCGAGCAAAATCTGACAGACAACGTCATCCACCGCCTCAGTGTCCGTGAATAGCGACGGGGCATATGGAAGACGGCGGTTCGCACCGCCGCTTTCTTTACAAAGCAGTGCAAAATCCTGCGTCAGCGCAAACTCTTTCATCTTGACACAGGCCTCCTACAGGAACAGTCTGGTGCCGTACTTCGCCCGCCAGACGGGCGTTCTCACGGATCTGCTGGAGGTGGCTATGCGGTACCTCGGTCTTCTGCTTGCAACCCTGTTCACCCTCGGATGCGGAACTCCCGGATTAAATCATGATCCGGCAAATCATGACCCGCTCAAAGTGGTCGTATTCTCTCCACCTGCGATAACGACGCTGACACCGAACAGCGTGCCAGTTAACAGCGTGCCCTTCACCATGACTGTCAATGGCAGCAATTTCGGCACTGACGCCCTCGTATTCTGGCAAGGTACGCCCCAGTCGACGTTCTTCGTAACCTCGAATCAACTCCTGGTCAAAGTTACCGACACGGACCTGGATTTCATGGGATTGGTTCCGATCTACGTCCTCACTGGGGGGCAGAATTCAAATACGGTGGACTTTGACGTGGCGGCGCAGTAGAAGTTTTTTCGATCGGCAAATGCAAACTGCTAGCTGTCAAACGCCGTGCGCATGAACGACGCCAAGTGCCAGCCATCGATGTATTTGTAGGGCGTCTCTCCGGTGGTGTAATGTCCGCAGGGCAGCACGACTACTTTGTGATCCAGACCGTGCCGCGCGAATTCGTGCACCGCGCTTCGAGAGAACTCTGGCAGGAACGTTAGATCGTACTTGGCATAAATGATAAGCGACTTCCTGCGCCAGCGCGTGAATTGCTCGAAGTAGGACGCTGGGCTCACGGCGCTCCAGAGAACCCTTAGACGTTCCAAGTCGATTTGCGATTCCAGCCCTTCCCGGATGTGACGAGTGGATTGTCCGTGCCACACCACATCGGCGACGTAGGTTGCGGCGTGATTGAAAGCTGCCACCTGAATGCGCGAGTCATGCGCGGCGGCCAGAAACGCGTAACAGGAACCCAGGCTGGTACCCAGGATGCCGAGACGGCGATAGCCTTGGGATTCGAGCCAATCCAGACAGCAGCGGACATCGATCACTGCCTGGCGGCAAGCATCCAGCGTCCGCCCAATGTTCGCGGACACAGCGTAGTCGGCGCGCAGAATCTCAGAAGGAGTTCGAATGTCGTGGTACGGCATGGTCAAGCGCAAAACCGAAATCCCGAGAAGATTTAACACCTGACACAAACTGTTGTAAGCGAGGGCGTCAGAGTTCCAGTGTGGCAATAGCACGATCGCACGTTTGCCTCGCGCCGGGAACCAGCGGGCGTTCGCCAAATTGTTTTCGGGAAATGGCGTGTGCACGGGCGAGGTGAAGCGTAGAAAGTCGGCGTAGGTGCCACGGACTTTCTCCTCTAATCCTGGATCCGGGATGGCGCGAGTGCTGAAAACCTTTACCTCCCGCCGCTCCAGGCGAAAATCCGCCGGCTTGATGTAGGAGAAGAATTCATCGCTCGAAGCGATGATTCGTCGGTTGTATTCGCGTAGGTAGCTTTCGCCGTCCTCTGGAATATGTCCGGGAGCATAGCCGTTGCGGCAAGGCCAGTCCCTCGCCCAATCCACGCCCCATTCCAGGGGACGCACCACCCGATTGTTGTCCACCGACGTGAGTCGGGTCTCCCAGTCGTACATCCACTGTGCGTAGCGCGAGGGCATGTACTTTGAGGATAACAAACGGCTGGGCAGACAACAGCCACCATGCAGTGAAACGCGAGAACCGGCATTGGATGGAAGGTTGGCAGGCCTGGAAATCATGGCGACGAAGCAGTTCAATCTCAGAGCGCAGAGTCTTAAGCGAAAGTCTGATTTCCCGCTTTGAAACCGTCGACCATTCTTGAGACAGTGACGGTTCGGAAACCACTTCTTTCGTCTATCTCGCGACATCCTGTAATCGGTTCGCAAGCGGGTGAGCACCACCCAAGATTCGGCGTGTTTGCCAGTAGCTACAATTGGAGTTACAAAGATCTTTGAATGGGACGACGCGAAGAATCGAGCCAACATTCGTAAACACGGCCTCGACTTCGCAGATGCGGAAGAGATGTTTCGAAGCGTGCTGGTTGTGGATCCCGACACACGGGAGGATTACGGAGAAGGGGCGCTGGATTGGACTAGGCTCAATTCGCGGTCGCATTGCATATGTGGTGTTCACGGTACCCAGCCCTGAGGCCATTCGGATCATCTCACTGAGAAAGGCGAGCCGTCGTGAAAGCGAACAATACGAAAAGGCGATCCAGGACAGACTGGAAGCGGGTTGACGCGCTTCGGGACAAGGACATTGATTTCTCGGAAATGCCCGAACTTGGCCCTGATTTCTTCGCGCGGGCGATAATCTGGCCGGGGCCGAAAAAGCAGATAACCCTGCGGATCGATCCTGATGTTCTGACGTTTTTCCGCAAGCAAGGGCGAGGCTATCAGACCGCGATCAACGCCATTCTGCGCAAGTATATGGAAGCAAGAAAAGAGCGCGCTCTCTGAGGTCGCGGTCCTATGAGGAGTTTCAAGCGGGGCGCCGTGAAGGTGCGCCGTCCGGTTTCAAGTCCCAGTTTGGGAAAGCCACAAATAAAATGGCAATCTTTTGACAGCGTCCTGACAACTGCTCCGCCTTGGAATGTGAGCATGGACGCAGCAGTCTGAGACGCAGCAGGCCCAGACGCATCAGGCCCAGACGCATCAAGCCGCGTCTTTACAGTCTCGATTTTCTGATGACTCGCGAAAACTCTACCTCTCCGAGCGCTGACAGGGCGCGACAAATCAGCGCTGATCTGTCCTCTCTGTTTCAACAGCAGATCGAACTGACCCGGCGCGAAGCATTTGTTGGACTGACGCCGGCAGAATGCGAGGAGTTCGACAGGATCACAGAAAGGATTCGCGAATCGTATATCGAACTGGCGAAGGTTCGGTCGGGTCCGTAATCTCTTAGTCGAGGTGTCTTCGAGGCACTCGCTTGGAAATCCCGCAGAGAATTTCGTAGGGCACGGTCTGCGAAAGTGAAGCGTGCTCCCTGGCGTCGACGCTGAGTCCATCCGTAGTGCCGAGCAACACGACCTCGTCTCCAACCGAAACTCCGGGCAGCCCGGTCACATCGGCGAGGGTCAAATCCATGGAAATCCTGCCCACGATCGGAGCGTAGTGTTCACCCACGATCACCCGGCCTTGAGAAGAAATCTTGCGATTTAGGCCATCAGCGTATCCTACTGGGAGCACTGCTATGCGGGCGGGAGCTTTGGTGACATAGATACCGCCGTACCCGAGAGCCTGGTTGGCGCGCATGTCCCGCAGCGAAAGAATGCGAGTCTTCCAGGTCAGGACCGGCTTCACTTTAAGCCGCAACCCGCTGCCGCTGACCGCTCGTCCTGCCCGCTCGAAAGGCAGATAATAGCCATACAGCGCGATCCCTGGTCGGACCATTGTGTTCCACGATTCCGGACGCGAGATCACGGCTCCAGTATTGGCTGCGTGAATTAGTAATGGATTGAATCCCTGCCGTGCGAGTAAGGCGCGCGCTTCAGCAAATGATTTCAACTGTGCCGCAACCGACGGCTCGTCGAGCACCTCCGACGAAGCCAAGTGCGTGGACAATCCCTCGAGCACCAGATGCGACGCCGACTTCAACGCAGTACAGATTTGCGAAAGATCCTCGGGCGCGACTCCCAGCCTTCCCATGCCGGTATCCACTTTCAAGTGGATCGGATGCTTAGAAACACCGAGGGCGGTGGCGGCCCTTTCGAATAATTCGATTTGCCCAGTCTCCCAAACCGTCGGAGTCAATCCCAGGCGAACGATTTCTTCCGCTTCGCCGCGCCAGAAGCCGGTCATCAGCAAGATGCGTCCACGGATACCAGCTTCGCGGAGCGGAATCGCCTCATCCAGCGAGGTCACGCCAAACCAGCGCGCTCCCTCCTCTTCGAGCGCCCGCGAACATTCGACTGCGCCGTGTCCGTAAGCATCGGCTTTCACGATGGCGCAAACCTGTACTGCCGCGCCGATGTGTTGCTGAACCGCGCGAAAGTTCTGCCGCAAGGTTCTCAGCGAAACCTCAGCCCAGGTCGGCCGAGTCGCAGTTCGCTTGGCAATTTCGATGGTAGCCACTTGCTCTAGATTATAGCGGCCGCCGTGGTCGAACTCAGGTTACTGCCGTACTACTCCCGTCTATCCACCCGACAGCGTGAAGTTCACCGTCACTTGAGTTTCCACTTCTACCGGTTCGTTGTTCAAGAAATATGGACGATAGCGCCATTGGCGAACGGCTTCCATGGCGGATTGCACCAGCAGGGGGTGGCCGGTGACCAGTTGCAGATTTTCGATCTTGCCCTCCCGGCAGATCACGGCGCGCAGCACTACGACTCCCTGAACCCGCGCCTGCCTTGCCAATTGAGGGTATTGCGGCTGTACGCGATAAATGAGATTCCCTTCCATCATGGTGGAAACGCGAGGAGGATGAACGGCGGGCGCCGGCGGAGGCGGTGGGACAACCACACGAGGCCCTCCAATCGAGCCGAATATGCCGCTCGTCACCCTCGGATCACCTGTCCCGCCGCGCACTCCCAGCCCACCTAGATCGGCTGGCGGCGGAGCACTGGGTTCGTCCACATTCAGTATTTCTCTCGGCACGGAAGGTGGCGCGATCACGTGGCCGTCCAATGACATATTGCTGATATTCGCGCGAGCGTTTCGCACAGGTCCCGGAGCGGGTGGCGCCGGGGGCGGAGTTGGCGCCACCAGCGCAGATATCAACTGAAACTGCGGGAGACCTTGCGTGTAGAGCAAAGGGAGCAGAAGTAAAACACCTGCGGCAGCGGCCTGCAACGCAAACGAAGCCAGAGTCGTCCAACCGCGGCGAGAACGGTCAGTCCAGGGAGTGTCGAGTAGAGAGTCAGCGAACATGGTGTCCTCCTGAGTTTGGTGCTTCTGCTAAGGACACCGGCACACGCCCTGAAGGACGCGAAACAATTGCGATTCCGAAAAATCGGCATAGGGGGAGTGGTCACCTACTCTCCCCTGCCACACCACCGGACATGCGGGTCCGCATCCGGCGGTTCAGTTCGGTGAGCTAGAGTACGTCCAGCAACCGAGGAAGACCGAGCATATCGAAGTAAGCAATCGGAAACGCAGACGACAGGGCCGGACTGTTGGCGATGCGCCATGGTCCATGGGGACTACCGGCGGTTTGGGCCGCGAGGTCATGTCCGATGTTTCGCTGGCGTAGCCGAACATACCGCACCTTGCTGCGCTTCCATTGCTTCCAGATCACGGAGCGCAACCTGCGTCGCATCCATTCCTCTAGCTTTCGCAGCACCGAGGGCGTCTGGCTGAAGCCGAAGTAACTCTTCCATCCGCGTACATAGGTGGCGAGTTCCTTCGTCATCTGCTCCAGACTGATGCCCCGCGTCCGGCGCGTCAGTTCCCGGACTCTTTGCTTGCAGCGGAGCAGAGCCTTGGGCGCGATGCGCCGTTTCGGTCTGGTCCCGCTCGTAAAGCTAAAGCCCAGAAACTTGCGCTCCTGCGGTCGTGCCACCGCGCTCTTCGACTCGTTCACCTTGAGCTTGAGTCGCCGTCGCAGGAAACTGGTCACGCTTTGCATGACTCGCTTTCCTGCCCGCTCGCTCGCCACGTAGATATTGCAATCATCCGCGTAGCGCACGAAACGGTGCTGGCGCCGCTCTAACTCGCGGTCGAGTTCGTCGAGCACGAGATTCGACAGCAGCGGTGACAAAGGCCCTCCTTGCGGAGTTCCTTCTTCCACCGGACTCACCAGCCCGTTTTCCATCACGCCCGACTCCAGGAACGCTCGGATCAACTTGAGCATTCTCTTGTCGCTCACCCGCCGCGCGACCGCCGCCATCAGTTTGTCGTGGTTCACTCGATCGAAGAACTTTTCCAGATCAAAGTCCACCACCCAGCGGTTGCCCTCGGCGATATACTGCTGCGCCTGGGCCACCGCCTGATGCGCCGAACGCTGCGGACGAAAGCCGTGACTGTGTTCGGAAAACGTCGGGTCCCATCTGCGCTGCAGAACCTGCATCACCGCCTGCTGGATAAATCGATCCAGCACCGTCGGAATGCCCAACTTGCGCACTCCTCCGTCCGGCTTCGCGATCTCGACTCGCCTCACCGGTCGCGGCCGATACGTTCCGCTCATCAGCTGTTCCCGTATTGCTGGCCAGTGCTGCTTCAGGTAGCCCGGCAACTCCGACACTTTCATGCCGTCGATCCCCGGACTCCCCTTGTTGGACTTCACTCGTCGTAAAGCCCGCTGGCAGTTCTCCCGCCCGCAGACTTCTTCCATCACTTGCTCTTCTCCAGCCGGACTTTCGGTTTCGCATTTCGCCGTGAGCGATTCGGTCCCTTCCCCAGGAGCCCTTGGAGCTTCACTCCTCCCCTCCCCGGTAAAGGCCAGCAACATCTGTAGCTGGTTCTTCTGCCGCTTGTCGTTCATCGAGTCCTGCGTCCTACTCGCCTCGCCTTGCTGTTTGGGCCTTCGACCTTGCGGCCTACTATGCCCGCTGCTGACTCCCGCCCCACGGTCAAGATGGATCGCTCCATCCTCAGTCACGATGCCGTGACATGCGGCGGGTCTCCCGAAGTAAGTTCGACCGCCTTCGCCGCGCAACCGCCGGATTTACCACCAGTGTGCTTGGTGGACCTGGGCTTCGCTGTCCTTTGCCAGCTCGCCCCACACCGTAGGCCTCATCATCCGGTTCTTGTTCATCGGCTCGCGCCTTTGATCCACGCTTCTTTCAGACCCCGCCTCGCGACGACGCCCTTGCGCTTCTCTAGCCCTTCACCTCCACCAGGCTGGGCAGGGGACTTTCACCCCCAAGCTGTCGAACATGTTCGGCACACAAATAAAAGGCCGCTTGGGAGCGGCCTTCTGGGAACTTTTATCGCGTCTAAGGTGTCCCGGCTACTTCGGAGCTGGAGTCGTCGTCGCCGGTTTGGTTGCAGCGGGCCTCGTGCCCGTTCCGGTGCCTGTTCCTGCCGGTTTGGTCGTCACCGGCCTCGCAGGCGCGGGAACACCGGACTGCACGTTGTAGGCGTCGACGATTGCCTTGGTGATGTCTACTTTGCCCGGATCAGCCCAGAGCACCGGCCCCTGTGGCCATGGGTTGGAAGTGTCCATGATCAGGCCGAATCCCTTGTCGCCGGCATACTTCACGATGATCGGTGCCATCTTTTGCAGGATGCGTTGCGCGATCTCGTTCTGCTGGGCTTGGGCGTCATCGCGAGCATCCTGGACCGAGCGCTCAAGCCTCTTCTGCTTGTCCTCGACCTGTTTAACCAGAGCGCCGCGAGAATCCTCGTTGAGCTTAGAACCTTGATCGCTGAGCTGCTTCTTCAGACTCTCCACTTCGTCGTTCATGTTCTTGAGCTCGGTCTGTTTTGGCTCGAGCTTCTTGGCGAGTGCCTCGAAATCGCGCTGGCCTTCGTTGCTGGCGAAGATTGCCTGCTCGATGTTAATAGTGCCAATCTTGCTTCCCGCGCCGGTGAGAGTGGTATCGGGCGCTGACGCAGCCGTGGGCGTAGCGGGGGTGGCACTGGGAGCGGCGGGCAATCCTGGGTCGGCGTTGGCGTTTTGAGCCAGGGCTGCGACCGAGAGAACGAATACAGCGGCCAGAGTAAATCGCGCAAACTTTCTTGTCATGGGTTGCTTGAACTCCTTGGAAATTGTGTCCGGGAATCTCGCTTCAGGTCCTCTTCACGGACCGTGTCAGGTCTCGAATCCAACCAGGCTGTGCGATCAAACGGGGAAGGCAGACCCTAACACTCAGCGTCGCACGCCAAATCCTCCACCCCGTACCATTTTCGATTTTCAGGGTGCTGTAACTCTCATTATAGGAACCCCGCGCCTCAGCGTCAAACGGCTGACCCGGGATTGCCGGTCGTCCGCATTGTCGAATCCTGCCTCGAACCGCCAAATCCTGAGCCTGCGCCCTCCTAGAACGTCGTCGCCACCGTGAAGCGAAATGTCTTGCGCGGTTCCCTCAACAGATAGGGAGGAGAAAAAGCGTTTCGAGCAAGCTGATACGTGTAATCCCCCGCTCCGCCTGCCGGGAACATGCTGCGAGTGATCGGAACCGGCGCGTTCACCATCGTGTCCAGACGGAGCGGGTTGTACGCCCAGTAGACACGGAACGGCGCATTGACCACTGGCAGGAACACCTGCAACTCCAGCCCCGTGGACATTCTGGGAGTCCAGTTGGTGCCGGCCGCCGGACTCAAGTACTGCGGGAACGCCTGCTTGCCTCCTCCAACACAGTTCAGACCAATATCCAACCGCGGGCAACCAAACACCGTGCTGTTGATCAAATCGAATTGTCCATCGTTGATCTTCAACTGTGAATCTCGAAGGATGGGCTCGACCCCGAAGTCGACGAATGGCGCCAAAGACACCGGGCCAGCGATAGTGATCCGGTATTCCGTGTTGGCGACCAGGCTCATGTCTCCACCCGGGAAAACGATCTGGTCGAGCGGAACCGGGATGGTATAAACCCCCTGCAGAGGGTTGGCGGGGTTCTTGGGGACGAGCGTGCCGTCCGGGTTGCGCAACTGGATGGAGGTTGTGTTCGGCAGAAAAGAGACGGGCGAAATCGAGCGTATATCGAACCCGCGCAAATCGTTCTCGCCGCCATCGTAGAAGCGCTGAAATGGAGGGGGCACCAACCCGCCATAACCCGACAGAAAAGAGCCCTGGAGTCGGAAGCCAATCGTATTGCGCCCCTTCTGCACCGGGGTCCAGTGCGTGTACTGCACAATCGGGCGAATGGTTCTAACGGTCCCGCCCAAGCCCGCAATTTCGGTAGCAACGTAGAAACTGCTGCCCTTGTGCGGATAGAGCGCCCGGTCTACCGTGTTCTTCGAATAGCTGGGGGTAATCTTGCTGGTGATGATCCCATTCAGCGCGTTCGGGCCGCTGATTCCGCTGAACGCGAGGGAATTGAAAAGCGTCTGCGACGCCGTGGTGAGTGCCACGATCGAAGAGTCGTCGTACGAGTAACTGATGCCTATGCGCTTGAAGGAGCGATGCAGCGGATACGTCAGGCTGGTCGAAAAACCTCTGCTCGATTGCGTGTAGTTCTGCAGATTCTGCTCCAAAGCCGCCGGCAGGTTGATCTGCTGACCACTGAGAATTGCCGCCTGCCGCGCCTGATCGTAGGTGAACTTGGTGAAGTACACGGTGAAGCCGAACTGCAGCGGACGGTCGAACAAGTAGGGCTCGGAAAAACTGAATGAAACGTTGCGCTGCAGATTGCCAATATTGGCCTGCACGCTGAGCGTCTCACCCAGGCCGAGAAAGTTGTTGGTGCTGTAGCTTAGTCCAATAAACGATCCCGACAGGCCACTGACGCCACCGCTCAAGCCGATACTGTTCTTCCCCTTCTCCTTCACCTTGAGGGTGAGATCTACCGTACCTTCCTTTTCGTCCAAATGACGTTCGGTGACATTGGGATCATCGGCCTTCAAATTGTCGAAGAAACCCAACTGATTCAGCCGCTGAATACTGAGCTCCCAAAGTTGCTGGTTGTAAACCTGACCCTCCTCCAGGACGATCTCACGGCGTATGACCTTGTCGCGAGTCGTAGTATTTCCCTGGAACTCGATGCGGCGCACAAAAAACTGCTTGCCCTCGTCCACATCAATATCGAGAAATACCAGCTTCTTTTCCTCATCGAAAGTGGTGTTTGGAATCGACGTGAAGTTGATGTAACCAATTTGCCCGTAGGCCTTCCCCAAGTTTTCCAGGCCTTTCGCAATTTTGCTGCGGTCAAAGGTATCGCCATCTTTTATCGGAAAAAGAGCGCGCAACGCCTTGGTGTTCGACACCGCCTTATTGTTCTTGAAGGTAATCTCGCCCAGGCTGTATTTTTCGCCTTCCTCGATGGGCATGGTAATGTCCACTGCCTTCCCCGGGCCGCTTTGCAGCAGCGGGATGTGAAAGCCCTGATGTCCGGTGTCGTGGATCTGAGTCTTCGGCTCCTGAACCAGCACTTTGAAGTAGCCGCGGTTCTGGAACTCGGCACGAACCCGCTCCGTGTCCTCATCGAGCTTAGTTGCATCGTAGGTCTTCGAGAACAGATTCTCCAGGAAGATCGAATGCGGGATCCCGATGGGTTTGAGGTTCTTCATCGCGCTACGTAGGGTGCGGCTGGGGACGTGCTTATTTCCTTCGAAGCGAATCTTGCCCACTTTAACTTTCGGGCCTTCCTTGACCACGAACGTCAGGCTCACGGCGTTCGGCGGAATGGGATGAATCTCGGTGCGAATGGTGGAGAATTGTCTTCCGTGCTCGGAGAGCAACTCCTTGATGGTAACTTCGGCCTTCTTTACTTTTGTCGGATCGTACTGGCTCTCGACCGACAATCCGACTTTGCGTTCCTTGAAGCGGTCCAGCACATCGCTCTTCGAAACCGAGTTCAACCCGATATAGTCGATCTCGCGGATGGTGGGGCGTTCTTTCACGAAGACGTGGATGATCCATCCTTTCGCTGTCTGCTCGCGTTCAAAGCGGATGTCTTCGAAGTAGCCGGTATTCCACAGCGAGTTGAAGTCGCGCTCGATGGCAGCCTGATCGTAAATATCTCCAGCGTGAGTGAAGATTCGGGCTTTAATCGTTTCGGCGGGAATGCGGCGGTTGCCGTGAACTTCGACCCCGACGATCACGTCCTGCTGCCCCAAGGCTGCGATGCAAAGCAGGAAAAAAATCAACAAGAGGCCGAGAATGGCGCGTCTATTTCCGTCGCAACACTTTATAAATGAAGGAGATGGCCCCCCAGAGACAACCGAGGTTCGCCATGCGCGACCGTGCCTGCCCTGGATTACCGCAGGGCTATCCTGATGAGTGCGATGAATCGCCACTACCTCAGCCTATTGGAGTGTGGAAAACCGCAATTATACGGTAGAGCAGTGGACACCGTCCAAGCACTTACGCCTCAAATCGCCCTCAGGATGCCGTTTGGAAAAGCTCCACTTCAACCAAGACGGAATAAAACGTAGCGGAGTTGCCCAAGTCCGTAAGTTTTTCTGAAGTCAGCACGTTTATGTTGCGCCCCCCAGGACTCAGCTTCGCCCACTCGAGCCGTGCACAAACCACGCCCGGCTGCACCGCACCGTCTACTTTCGCCTTTAAGAGTATATCGCCTCGCCGGTTGAAGACTCGAACTCGATCGCCATCCGCGATTCTGCGCGCCTCGGCGTCGGGGGCGCTCATTTCGAGCAGGCCTACCTCCTCCATCTCCTGGATTACCGGCAAATTCGAAAACGATGAGTTAAGAAAGTTGTCGGCTTTACGGGCCAGCAATTCAAGAGGAAATGTTTTAGCCTGCTCGCTGTGCCGCGATTCGCCGGGCGGTTCAAAGTGCACGACAGGATCTAAACCCTGAGCCTTGAGAGCCTCGCTGTACAGCTCGGCCTTCCCGCTGGCAGTGAAAAAGTTGCCGCGAGCAAAAGGCAAAAAGAAATCCGAGAACTGCGAACCAAGAACTGAGAACTGTCTCTCAAAATTAAGTCGTATGTGACCGTCCCGTTCCAACCGCTCCCGATCGATCCCCTGCAGCCAGGGATGGTCTGACTCCAGCGCCGCGTCGATCATCTGGTCGACCGATTCGCGGAAGCACTCTTCCTCGAATCCCATCCGCTCGGCGAGAGCCCGGAAGACCTCCACATTTGAACGGCATTCGCCCAATGGCTCGATGGCTTGATCCGAAATCTGCAAGAAATAGTGCCCATAAGCGTTCTGCAGTTCCTTGTGCTCGAAGAAAGTTGTAGCTGGCAGAACCATATCGGCATAGTCTGTCGTGTCGGTAAAGAACTGCTCGTGGACAACGGTGAATAGATCGGGCCGCTGCAATCCGCGAATCACTTGATTGTGATTGGGGCACGTCGCCGCGGGATTCGAGCCGTAGACGAATAGCGCCTGGATGGGCGGATCAGCGAGCGTATTCAACGCCCTGCCCAACTCCACCATGTTCACGATGCGCGCGGGGCGACCGAGGGTTTTGAGCATCAAGTCTTTGCGCTTCAACTCACCGCCAATTGAGGCAAAGGCGCCGCTGGTAGAAAGCTGCAGCCCACCACCCACGTCTTTCCAAGAACCGGTGATGCAAGGCAGCATAGCGACCGCGCGCGTCGCTGTGCCCCCGCCTTCTGAGCGTTGCACACCGTAATTCAGTCGAATGACAGCCGGCCGGGTCGTTGCATACTCCCGCGCCAGTTTCACAATGTCGGATGCTGCGATTCCGGTCCATTGCGCCACACGCTCCGGCGTGTACTCCTGCGCTTTCTTGCGAAGCGCTTCAAATCCCACCGTGTAACGCTCGACGTAATCCGCGTCGTGGAGATTCTCGCCGATGATCACATGCATCATCGCCAGCGCCAAAGCAGCGTCGGTGCCGGGATTGATCGGCAGATACCAATCCGCGCACGCCGCCGTGCGCGTGCGATAGGGATCGATCACCACCAGCTTCGCACCCTGACGGCGTGCCTCCTCGATAAAAGGCCACAGATGCACATTGTTGCCGTGGATGTTCGCGGCCCAGGCAACGATGTAACGAGAATGGCGGAACTGTTCCGGCTCTGTACCCAGTTTCACCCCGAACACCGATTCCAGGCCCGCTTCGCCAGCCGCGGAACAGATGTTGCGCGCCAACTGCGACGCCCCCAGTCGATGGAAGAATCGCCGGTCCATGGAGGCGCTATTCAACATTCCCAGCGTGCCTCCAAAGGAGTAAGGCAGAATGGCCTCGCTGCCGAACTCGGCAACGATTTTCTTGAAGCGGGAGATGATCTCGTCGAGAGCCTCGTTCCAGCTGATGCGCTGCCACTCTTGGTTGGGCTCGTGTGTCCCTTTCGGACCAACCCGCCTCATCGGATACAAAACCCGGTCCGGCGAATACACCCGATCCAGATATTTGGCGACTTTGGCGCACAGAAAACCCCGCGTCACCGGATGCGCAGGATCACCCTTGATCTTGGTCGCGCGGCCGTCCTCCACCGTAATCAAGACTCCGCACGCATCCGGGCAATCGTGCGGACAGGCGGCATGAACCACGCTCTTCATGGTCTCTTGATTATAGAGTCAATCCTGGCTGGAAGGACACCGCTGGCGGCCTATTTGAAGCCTATGTAGATATCGATTTGTGCATCCTGCGGATTGCGAGCCCGTTGATCGTAGACCTCAAAATCAGTTTTGTAGGCGCGTTTGCCGCCAAGTTTCGCCTGATCTTCCAGGCCCCAAATCTGCTGCCAAGCCTCGACGATGATCTTGGGAATAGGTCCCTGCTCGCTGGTGATGACCGCGTATTTGCCGGCTGAGACTTTCTTAGCGACCATCCCTGAAGGAACCGCGGAGACATCCGTCACTTTAGCGCCGATCAGGTAGCTGTAGTCGCCGTTCTTATCAGTCGCATAATCGCTGTAGACCACGTAGGTAGCCGCATCTGCTTTGCTCGAAATTTTGCCGAGGATTCCTTCTTTGTAAAACCTCTCCCATTGTCCGGCAATGACTCCGTTGCCCGCTGCTTCACGGGCATTGTTGGTGCGGGTCGAGATTCCTATTACAGTAAATTCTTTTTGGTCCAGTGTCTTTGTCTGAGTCATGCCGCCCCATAGGAAGAGAGTGGAAGCAACCAGAATCACCAGAGTCACGCTGCTCACACATACCCGCTTGCTCGATGTCTCCATGTTGTTTCTCAGACCGAGAGGGCCTCGCCTACTTGATCTCCATCACTTCTTTTTCTTTCCCCTTGCTCATCTCTTCCATCTTCTTGATCTCATCGTCAGTGAGTTTTTGGATTTCATCCATGGCCCGCTTCTCATCGTCCTCGGTGATCTTCTTGTCTTTCATCGCCTTTTTGATGGCGTCGTTGCCATCGCGCCGGATGTTGCGCACTGCGGTGCGATGCTCCTCAAGAATTTTATGCAAGTGCTTCACCATATCCTTGCGGCGCTCCTCGGTCAGCGGAGGCACCGGCACGCGGATGATCTTTCCGTCATTCATTGGGTTCAGCCCAATGTCTGCGGCGCGAATCGCTTTTTCAATTGCCGGCAGCGCGGTCGGATCAAACGGCTGCACCGTGATGAGCTGCGGCTCCGGCGCATGCACTTGCGCCAGTTGGTTCAGCGGCATGCGCGAGTCATAGTACTCTACGTTGACGGAATCCAGCATGTGCACCGACGCCCGCCCGGTGCGCGTAGCCGCCATCGCCTTGCGGAAATCCTCGACTGCTTTGTCCATCCGGGTTTTGAGTTGAATGTAGGTGTCTTTAAGGCCAGGAATCGCAGCCATACCAGCTTGAGCCATGGTTAGCTCCCTAGAAGATGAGTTACCAAAACTGTGAATTATAAACCTTTGAAACCTATAGTTGGGCTCAGCAAGCAGCAATCCATGGAAATCTGTGCCGATCCGCGGCCGCTCTTACGCGCTAACCAACGATCCGATCTTCTCGCCGGTTACCACTTTCCGGATATTTCCCCGCTGATTGAGGTTGAAAATGATAATGGGCAGATTATTGTCTTTGCAGAGCGAGATCGCGGTTGAATCCATCACCTTCAGGCCCTTTTTTAACACATCCATGTAGCTGATCTCGGTGAATTTCTTGGCGTCTTTCACCAATACTGGATCGGCGTCATAGATGCCATCGACCTTCGTAGCTTTGATGATGACGTCGGCCTTGATTTCCATGGCGCGAAGTGACGCTGCCGTATCCGTAGAAAAATATGGATTGCCCGTGCCCCCGGCGAAAATTACCACCCGGCCCTTTTCCAAATGGCGGATGGCGCGCCGACGAATAAAAGGCTCGGCAACCTGGTTCATCTCAATTGCCGTCTGCACTCGGGTATAGACACCCTGCTTTTCCAGTGCATCCTGCAAGGCCAGCGCGTTGATCACGGTGGCCAGCATGCCCATGTGATCCGCGGAAACCCGGTCCATCTCTTTTGCTTGCTCGGTTACGCCCCGGAAAAAATTCCCTCCGCCGACTACGATTGCGATCTCGATCCCCAGGGATTTCACATCGGCCAGTTCAGCGGCGATCTCATGAATCCGAAAAGGGTCGACCCCGAAACCCTGGTTCGCGGCCAGAGCCTCGCCGGAGAGCTTGAGCAAGATGCGTTTGAATACGGCAGTTGTCATGATTTGTAGCGCCGGCGTTTCGCCGCCTGTCGCGGCGTTCCTCCCGCACAAGGCACAAAAAAGAGGCGCCATAGGCACCCCCTAAGTCACTCAGCTTTCTGTTCCGGTCTGGTGATGGCGATGGTCTCGCCTGCGTCGCCCACCTTGAAGCGCGCGAAGCGGCGTACCGCGATGTTCTCGCCCAACTTGCCGATCTTCGTGGCGATGAGTTGCGCGATGCTGACCGTCTGATCCTTGATGAAGGGCTGCTCCAGCAGGCAGACTTCTTCGTAGAACTTCTCCATCTTGCCGGCAACCATCTTTTCCGCGATGTTTGCCGGCTTGCCGCTGGCGATGGCGCGCGCAAGCGCGATGTCCTTTTCGCGGGCGAAATCTTCCGCGGTGACGTCTTCCTTGCGGATGTACTTCGGATCGCTGGCAGCAATGTGCATAGCGATGTCGTGTACCAACTCCTTGAAGTCCTCGGTGCGGGCGACGAAATCGCTCTCGCAGTTAATCTCCACAAGCACGCCAATCTTGCCGCCGGCGTGGATGTAGCTGGCCACCGAACCCTCGCTGGTCACGCGGGTTGCCTTCTTGGCCGCCACGGAAACGCCCTTTTTGCGCAACACCACAACCGCCTGCTCCATGTCGCCCTTGGCTTCGGTCAGGGCCTGTTTGCAATCCATCATCGGCGCCCCGGTCTTTTCCCGGAGCTCTTTCACTTGCGTTGCTGAAATATTCATCGTAGTTGTGCTCATAGTAAATAAAACGTCCTCGGTCGTTCGTCGTTCGCCATTGACTGCGAATATCGTGACCAACGGCGGACGACCAAAGACCAACGACTGCCCTAACAAACTTCGACCCGCGCCAGACGACCCGCGCGGGTCTGAATCCCTCAGGGGCTAAAGCCCGGAATCTTTTATACTCTCAGTGGCACGGCTGAAGGCGTGCCCTTCCACAATTCCTTAGTAGGTCTGGGTTTCGACCTGCGGCACATCCTCTGCCGGGCTTTCCTTCGCCGCAACAGGCTGCTTGCGGGTGCCTGCTCCTAGCACATCCTCCATGCTGATGTCCTCGGCCCCGCCATCTTCCGCAGCGTTGATATCGATACCACTCTCAGCCGCGCGCGCGGCAGCATCCAGCTCAGCTTGCTGCGCCGCGCCGGCAGCGGCGGCAAGGTCGGCGACTTGCTTGTCGGTCATGAGCTGTGCGCCCTCGGCCACGGAGTCTGCGATCTTCGAAGCGAAAAGTCGAATGGCCCGCAGAGCATCGTCGTTTCCCGGAATCACGTAATCCACCTCGGTCGGATCGCAGTTCGTGTCGACCACTGCGACTACCGGAATGCCGAGCTTGCGCGCCTCGCGCACCGCAATCTGCTCTTTGTTCGAATCGATAATGAAGATCGCGTCCGGCAAGCGGCTCATATTCTTGATGCCGGCCAGGTTCGCCTGGAGGTGCTTGCGCTCACGCTCCAGCTTGATGACTTCTTTCTTGGGCAGCAACTCGTAACGGCCATCCGTGGCCATTTCGTCGAGTTCTTTCAGCCGCTTTACCGACTTCTGCACCGTCACCCAATTGGTGAGCAGGCCGCCCAGCCAGCGCTGGTTCACATAGAACCCGCCACAGCGCGTCGCCTCTTCGGCAATCGCGTCCTGGGCCTGACGCTTGGTTCCTACGAAGAGAATGATTTTCCCCTCGCTGGCTAGTTCCTGGACAAACTTCGACGCTTCTTTGAACATCTTCAGCGTCTTCTGCAGATCGATGATGTAAATCCCATTGCGCTCTCCGAAGATGTATTCCTTCATCCTGGGATTCCAGCGCTTGGTCTGATGCCCGAAGTGTACGCCCGCTTCGAGCAACTCCTTCATGGTGATGTTAGCCAATTAACCTCCTCGTTTGGTCTGCATCCGGCGCTCACCCTGAGGCTGCCCCGGATTGCCATTCCCGTCCCCGCGCCGCGAGGCACGGGAAGAATTGAACACCTAAAAACCGTCTTTCGTCCTTGGTCGTCGGCCAACCGCCGTCGCGAACGACCGACGACCAAGGGCCAACGACAGAATCTACCTCTTGCTGTACTGGAACCGCTTCCTTGCGCCCTTCTGCCCGTACTTTTTGCGTTCCTTGCCGCGTGAATCGCGGGTGACCATGCCTTCGGCCTTGAGCTTCTTGCGCAGCTCAACATTGAACAGCATCAGCGCGCGGGCGATGCCCAGTTTCACCGCGTCCGCCTGGCCGTTCACGCCGCCGCCGGAAACCCTGGCGACGACGTTGAACGCGGCCGCCGTCTCGGTCGAAAGCAACGGCTGCTTCGCACTCGAGCGCTGCGCGGGAGTCACAAAGTACTCCTCAAAAGGACGCCCGTTAATCTTGAATTCGCCGCTGCCCGGACGCAGATAAACGCGCGCGATCGCCGACTTGCGGCGTCCTGTACCGTAGTATTGCACTAGCTCTGCCATTGATTAGCGTTCAGCACTCAGCTGTCAGCATTCAGCTAACCCCAAGTGCTTGACCTTTCCAAAATTCTTGAACTTGACGTCATCCTGAACCGGCGTCAGCCGGTGAAGGATCTCTCGCGCGTACAACCAAACTCTACGCCCTGACTTCGAGGGCCTTCGCCTGCGGCTTCTGCGCTTCGTGGGGATGCTTCTCGCCGCGATACACATTCAGCTTGCTGATCATCTGCCGCCCCAGTTTCGACTTGGGGAGCATGCGCAGAATCGCATCTTCGATAATCGACTCGGGCTTGCGTGCGAACCGCTTACGAAACTCCTCGGTACGCAATCCGCCCGGATAGCCGGTGTAATGCTGATACACCTTCTGCTCCGACTTCATGCCCGTCGTCTTCACCTTCTCGGCGTTGATCACGATCACGTGATCGCCGGTGTCGAGAAAGGTCGTGTATTGCGGATTTTCCTTACCCATCAAAATGCGGGCGACCTGTGACGCAAGCCGTCCGAGCGTTTGCCCCGAGGCATCCACGACGTACCACTTGCGCACAACTTCCCCCGCTTTGGGGAAATAGGTTGACATGCAAAATCTCCCAGAAATATAAAAACGCAAAGAAGACCGCTGAGCTCCCAGTGAGCGCCGAAGGCGCAGGGCTATCAGGCGGGCAACCGCAGGACTTGCAAAGTCTTAAAGATAACGTAATGTGCAGGTTATTGTCAACGAAGTCGCAGTACCCTTTGGTCTTGCCCAATGCGGGAAGTCGAAAACGACAATAGATTCGCGGGGAAGGCCGCCTCTGCGCTGGAGTCTACTCATACGCCAGCGCGTCAATAGGATCCTTCTGCGCCGCCTTGTAGGCCGGGTACAACGCCCCGGCGATCGCCCCGATAATGGCGATAATCGCGGCACGCAGCATCCAGCCACCCGTCACCACCACCGGCAACGTCGGCACCCGGTGCACGATCCCCAGCCTGACCGCCAAACTGAAGACGATCCCCACGACGATCCCCCCGACAGCCAGCAGCACCGTCTCCCGCAAAATCACATTCACAATGTAGAGCTTCGACGCTCCCATCGACTTCAGGATTCCAATCTCGCGCGTCCGTTCCATCACCGCCGTATACATAGCCTGGAAGATAACAATGAACCCGATGATCACGGAAATGCCGATTACCAGGTTAATAAACGTCGACAAACCCGGATAGTTGCTCGGCGTCATCATCGACAAATAGTAAGCCATCGAAGTCGCGACGTATTTCTCCATCCCGGGGACTTTCTTGATCTCCTCCACCACCGCGTCGGCGTTGCTGGGATCGTCCAGTTTCAGGTAAAAGATCGAGGCTTTGTCTTTGGCTCCGATCAGATCCTGCAGCACGCCGATCTGCAAAAACTTTCGCGCTCCTTTGCCCTGTTCCACAATGCCGGCAACGCGAAAATTATTGTTAAGAACTTCAATCGTGTCGCCGACGCTCACGTGTTTGGACCTGGCAAACAGATCATCCACCAGGACGTCATTCGGCCCTCGGAAGGGGCCGCCTTCCAGGTAATGAAACGGCCCGGAAAGACTCTCGTAACTTTTCAAATCGATGCCCGCGATCACTTCCAGCGCACCACTAGCGGAGACATGGGTGACGACCGGCGCCACCGCTACGACGTGCGGGAGATTCGCCAAAACGCCACCAACTTTGATCGACATCGGAGCACCCGTGAGCCCCACAATGAACGATGAGCCCGGAGGCATCACGATCACGTCCGCCCCAATACCTGCCTGGCGCGCGCGGGAGTCGTTCAACATGCCCAGCGACAATCCCACAATAAGCAGAATCAGCGTCACTTCCAACCCGATCGCGACAATGCTGATCAGGGAGCGAAGCGGCCGGTGCACCAGGTTGGCGACAATCATCTTGTTCATCATAGTGAGCCCTTAGCAAATAGCATTCAGCTATCAGCTCCGCGAAGCCAGCAAAACCGAGGGTCAAATAGTGAGTGCTGACTGCCAACCACTTATTCTACTTGCCGCTGTCGCCCTGAGGCGCGGTCGACGAGTTCGCGGCTGGCTTGTCCAGGTAAACCACCTCCGCTCCCGCGGGCTGTTCCAGTATGAATCTGTCATCCGGAAGGGGTTGGTTTAAGTCCAGTTTCACGATCGTCAGGGTGATGTCGTACTCCTCCTGCGGCCGTGCAATCTCGATCTGCCAGGGAAATTTCGTCCCATCGTCGTCCTTGTAGTTGCCGTAGAGTGCGCTGGTCGCGACATTTCCTTGTGCGTCATAGAGAAGCTGGCGATGAGGCAGCAGGTCGGTGCGGCTGAAAATGATCTTCCGCGAAAGCGCCCATCCGTGGTCTCCCTTGTGGATCACATCAATCACGTAATCCGCTCGCGGTACCTTGTGACTCTTGGCGTCGGTCACCAACTCGGTATCGTTTTCCAGCACCGCAATCTCATTGTCGGGATCGACATGCCGCAGCAAAAGGGCATCGTAAATATGTTGCGGGCGGACGTTCTCAAGCGGCTGCGCCGGATTATGGGTGGAAACATCATTGCGGCCTTCGACGAAGCGGTTCTTCGGTGGAATCCAGAGTTTGAACTCCCGCCCGTCGCTCACCATGTCGAAAGCTTTGTTGCGCACAATCGGCATCAATCCGATCATCCGCAGCATAGCCGGCTTACGCACCAGCACGTACCCTCGGATTTCCTGGTAATCCGTGACTTTGCCCTTTTTAACCCCTCCCACGGTCGTATCAATATCTACCGTGGCTTGCATGGACCGAATCGCGGCTGCCTGAGTATTGATGTAGTCGATGAGTTCCTGCTGCGTCGCGGTCTTCAATTGGACCACGTCAACCGGTTGCTCCACTTTGCGCGAGCGAAATAAACATCCCGTCAGCGGCAGAACTGCCAGGAACACGAACGCTGCTCGATATCGAGAGAAAGAAGACATGAGACGGCTATGATTCCGTGTCAAAGAGATGAGTATACCCAAGCTGAGGATTCAGGGTCGGGCTACGGGTCCGCGCCTCAGACGCCGGGGTCGCACCGGACCGGCGTGAGAGCGGAACTTGATCCCTCCCAATAGCCGCGTTATAAATCGTAGTTTGGACAACTGCTATTCTGATTTCGCTACGCTACGCGCCTCGACCATTCCGGGACTAACTAAAGTTCCTATTTCCTGGGATCGGACAGCAACCTTGCAAAACTGCGGCTGCGACATGCGAGCTGATACCGATGCCGGAACTGCCGGATATTGTCGCCTACATTAGTGCGCTAGAATCACGCGTAGTCGGTCAACCGCTGGAGCGAATACGGATTCAGAGCGCCTTTCTCCTGCGCACCGCGCAACCGCCACTGACGAGCGTGGAGGGTTGTATTGTCCGCGAATTGCGGCGAGTTGGTAAACGCATTGTAATTGGAGTTGACGATGATCTCTGGCTAGCGCTTCATCTGATGATTGCTGGCCGATTGCATTGGCGGGCGCCACAAGCAAAGCTAGTCGGCCGCAACAGTCTGGCAGCATTCGATTTTCCCAATGGCTCTCTGGTTCTGACCGAGGCCGGCACAAAGCGCCGCGCGTCGTTGCACATACTCATCGGCGCGGAAAGCTTACGCTCTCTCGATCCGGGAGGAATCGACGTTTTCTCGAGCGATCTCAATTCATTTCGCGCGACGCTCACAGCCGAAAACCACACGCTCAAGAGAGCCCTTACCGATCCGCGCCTGGTGAGTGGTATCGGCAACGCGTATTCGGATGAGATCCTGCACGCAGCGCAACTGTCCCCCCTAACGCTCACCCAAAGGCTGGAACCACACGAGTGGGAGAGACTATTCGGCGCGACCCGGCAGACACTCGGGTTCTGGATAGACCGACTCCGCGCGGAGGCGAAGACCGACTTCCCAGAAAGGGTCACTGCGTTTCGCGAGGGTATGGCGGTTCATGGACGCTATGGCGAGCCGTGTCCGAGATGCGGCGACCGCGTTCTGCGCATTCGTTATGCCGACAAAGAAACGAACTACTGCGCGCGCTGCCAGACTGGTGGCAAGGTACTGGCGGATCGGAGTTTGTCTCGGCTATTGGGATCAGACTGGCCACGCACATTGGAGGAGTTGGAAGCTCTAAAGCGCCGATAAATACAAACGCTGGCGCTACCTCCCGGTCATCACTTTCCGGTACGCCGCCACGTTCTTGTTGTGCTCTTCCAGGCTGCGGGCGAAGCGGTGATGGCCATTTCCATTGCTGACGAAATAGAAATAGTCAGTGTCCGCCGGGTGCATCGCCGCTTCGAGCGAAGTCTTGCCCGGATTGCCAATGGGCCCGGGCGGAAGGCCCGCGTGGGTGTAGGTGTTGTAAGGAGAGTTGAACTGCATATCGTTGTGATGGAGCGCGCCCGTATACGTTCCCTGCAGCAATTCGGCATAGATCACGCTAGGATCGGCTTGCAGTGCCACATGCCGTGCCATGCGGTTGTAATAAACGCTCGCGACCAGCGGCCGCTCTTCCGGCGCAGCCGTTTCTTTTTCGATGATGGACGCCAGGATAACGGCCTGCTGCACGCCAGTTTTCAACGCGCCATTATTCTGCAGATCGGTATTTTGCGGATCAGTGCCCTGCGGATCAGTGCTCTGCAGATTGGGGATGAGGCCGATCTCTTTCGCCACTTGACGGAACTGTTTCACCATTGCCGCCGCTATCTCCTGCATGGTTTGCATGCGGGTGAACTCATACGTGTTTGGAAAGAGATAGCCTTCCAGACTCTTGGCGTCCGGCGCAAGGTCAGCGATCAGGGCAGTATCGGATGTCGCGACCTTGAGGAATTCGTCGCTCGAACCTAAGCCCGCGTTCTGAATGGCGTGCGCGACGTCGAACATGTTATACCCCTCGGGAATCACCACGGTGTGGAAGTAAACATCGCCATGCACCAGTCGCTGGTGAACCTCAAGGGAAGTCGCGCTTTTCTCGAAGAGATATTCTCCAGCTTTCAGAGAATGCTTGTGATGAAGGTAGTGCCACAAGACGAAAGCATCCGCGCTGCCAATCACGCCTGCGGATTGCAACTCGGTCGCGATCCGTCGCGTCGAGTATCCCGGATGCAAGAGAACAAATGTCTGCCCAGCCGGCGTCACCGCCAGATTCAGCGCCCAAGCCAGCCATCCCCCAAAGCCGAGGACGGCAAGCAGGACAAGTGTGAAGAACGCGCGCACCTTAGGGATAGTTTAGATGAGGGCCGGTCGCCAGTCGTTGGCCATTGGTCGTTAGCCGTTGGTCACCTTGGGAGCAGGGCGCTTGATACCAGGCGCTAAGTGCCGCCCTTTGAATCCATCCAACTCTGCAGAATCAGGACTGCAGCCATTTGGTCGACAACTTGCCCGCGACGCTTGATCGACATTTCGGTTTCGCGGAGGAGACGGTTGGCCTGGGCAGAGCTCAGGCGTTCGTCCCAGAGGTGGACGGGTAACTGGAACCTCTGGCGCAGCTCTTCCGCGAAGCGTTGCATCTTCTCCGCCTGAATCCCCTCGGTTCCGCTCATACGCAGGGGGTAGCCCACGACGATCTCAATGACCTCATATTCGCGGATCACCTTTTCCAACTGTTCGAAATCGAGGCGCTTGTTTTGCCGGTGGAGGGTTTCGAGTCCCTGCGCGGTGATGCCGAGAAGGTCAGAGATGGCGAGGCCAATTCTCTTGGAGCCAACATCCAAACCTAGAACTCGCGGGTGCGACGAATTCCTGGACTGGGTTGGTTCCGAGGGCACGTCGGGATTATAAGTCCCGGCGAAGAAAGCAAAAAAAGGTTTACGATGCTGGAATGGCAACCGGCGAAGCCCCGACCCAGACGGCCCCTGTTCCAACTTCGGACGTGCCCAGTCCTGAAGCGCAGCGGCGTCATTGGGCGATGAACGTGATCGGCATCGCGGGGGTCCTCGCACTTTGCTATTTCGGGGAATCGGTTTTGGTCGTGATGCTGGTCTCCGTGCTGCTGGCATTCATCCTGGCGCCAATCGTGGATCTGCTGACCTATCTTCGCTTGCCGCGCAGTTTGGCCGCGATGTTTGCAATTCTGCTATTGCTGGGCGCATTGGGGGGGATTGTTTATTATTCTTACAATCAGGCGGCGACCTTGCTGCAGGATTTGCCGAAGTACACCAGCAAAGTTCACCAAGAGGCTCTGCGGTTCCGCAAGAGTGCGGAACGCTTTGAAGTCCTGGCTCCGGAGCATGAGAAAGGAGTGGTAAGCGTCCGGCCGGCGACCGATTGGACGGACGTTCTGACCCGCGGCTTCGGCTCGGCAAGCGCAGCGGTACTGGCGGTGTCCTTCGTGCCCTTTCTCGTGTTTTTCATGCTCACCTGGCAACAGCACGTGCGCTCGGCTACGGTCATGCTTTTCCCCATGAAAAACCGTCACACAGCTTACGTCACGCTGGGCCAGATTTCAGCCATGGTTCGCAGCTTTATGGTGGGAAACTTGCTGATCGGCCTTTTCGTAGGGGCAGCGAGCACGATCGTCTTCGGAACGATTCATTTGCCATTCTTTTACTTCGCCGGATTCGTCAGCGGATTCTTGAGTCTGATTCCTTACATGGGGGTCTTGCTCGCCTTGGTACCGCCGATTTTTGTGGGGCTGGGGCATACCGGCTCCGAAGACATACTGATCATCGTCGCTACGGTGGTTGGGTTGCACCTGATCGCGCTCAACCTTCTCTACCCCCGAATTCTCGGCAAACGACTGCAACTCAATCCTTTGGCTGTAACCATGGGGCTGTTGGTCTGGGGCGCTTTGTGGGGACCCATGGGTCTGCTGCTCGCAATCCCCATTACGGCTGCGATGAGGATCGTCTTTGCCCATGTGGAGTCCTTAAAACCTTATGGGGCGTGGCTCGGGGAATAGTTCGTTGGCGTGAGCAGATTAGAGATCGCATCGATCGCTTTCCATCTGGCGCCAAGAGAGTCCAACCCGTCCTGCCACATGGGGTTGGCTCAACTGACTGCGCAAGAGTGCTGATAGTCGCGGTGTGCAGAACCGCCAGAGTGCTGCCAAATTGCCTTTCTGTCCCAATTCGGGTAGAATGAACGGGTGTTGTTCCTCTCGTTCCCTCCTCTGTCAGTGGGTGGTTTTTCATGTTGAACGGCGACGGTCATTTCCACATAGGCGACAAGGTCGTGTACCCCAATCATGGCGTCGGGATCATTGAGCAGATCAGCAGCCGGACCATTGGCGAGAGCGTTGAACAATTCTATCTCCTTAAGATCAAGTCCAGCAGTCTGAAGGTCATGGTGCCGTTCCACAATGTCGGCACCGTCGGTTTGCGGCGGGTCGTGAAAAACGGGGAAATCCAGAAGATCGTGGATTTTCTTGAAGATGGAGCCTGTGACAACAATGCCGACTGGAAATACCGCTTCAAAGAAAACTCGGAGCGGATGCGCACCGGCTCATTGTTGGAAGTAGCCAATGTATTGAAGGCGCTGCTGGTCCTGAACCAGTCCAAGTCGCTCTCGTTTCGTGAGAAGAAGATGCTGGAGCGCGCCCGCTATCTGCTGGTCAGCGAATTGGCCATGGCAAAAAACTGCGAAGAGCCACACATCGAAGAATTGCTAACCAAAGCCTTGTCCAAGTCGAATCTGCGATTCCCCGAAGCCTCCGAATTCCAAGCCTAGGCCCCCGTTTCTCGTAGTACCGTATGAATCCCATTTTGAACGAAGCCTGCTGCGCCACCGCGCCAGAGGCCGGCGCTAGGTTTATAATCCATTCGAGCATGACCGAACAGATCAAGCGGAAACTGCAGGAAGAAATGAATCAGCTCGAACACGAACTGGTTCACGAGCTTCCCAAAGAGATCAAGAAGGCCGCTGCGCTGGGAGATCTCAGCGAAAACGCCGAATACCACATGGCCAAGCAGCGCCAGGAGTTCGTCAAGGCTCGGCTGCGCCAGTTGGGCAAGCGCATGGCTGACCTTGCACTGATCAACATGGACAACATCCCCAGAGACAAGGTAGGACTGGGATCGACCGTCAGGGTTTACGACAACGATAAGAACGAAGAAGTCGAATATAAGTTGGTGACCAGCGAAGAATCCGATTTTGCTTCGGGAAAGATTTCTACCAGCTCACCCATCGGGCGCGCGTTGCTGAACAAGAAAATAGGCGACACCGCCATCGTAGTCACACCCAACGGCAAACGCGAAATGGAAATCCTGACCTTGAGCACGATTCACGACGAAGCTGCGGCGGGCTGACCTGCGCAACAGATGACCCGCGCATTATGAGTGCATCAAGATGAGTACGACCACCAATAAAACCGGGCCCCAGACGGGACCGAAAACCGGGCCGCGAACTTGGACCAGCGCTTTCGGACGAGCCTGCGGCGTCTTGCTGGATGCCATCGTGAACTGGCTTGCCTTGGCGCGCGTCAACCCCAACGTGCTCACCTTCTTGGGCTTGGTAGTGAACATAATCGCGGCCTTTCTTTTCGGCTATGCCAACAGCGATAACCAGGCTCGGATGTTCCGATACGCCGGACTGGTCATCATCGGCTCCGGTTTCTTTGATCTGGTGGATGGCGCCGTAGCTCGAGCCAGCAATCGCGTAACCCGCTTCGGCGGCTTTTTCGATTCGGTGGTTGATCGCTACAGCGACGCTTCCCAATTCCTCGGATTGCTTGTGTTCTACGCTCGCGGTGATCGGTTTTTCTACGTCGTGCTGACGGCGATCGTGATGATCAGCACGATCATGGTCAGCTACAGCCGCGCTCGTGCCGAATCCCTAATCGGTTCCTGCCGCGTAGGTTTCATGGAGCGCCCCGAGCGCCTCGTCCTGGTCATCATCGGAGCCCTGTTCAACCGCATGGCCCCGGTGCTATGGATCATCGCGGTCCTTTCGACGATCACGGTAATCCACCGAATCCGCTACACCTGGACGCGCACCGAACTGGTAGACCGGGCAGCAGCGAATGCCGGCCAAGCCGCATAGTGCCAGTGTCCACGTGCGCACCCCGCGACACTCCCGTTGTGTCCCTTGTAGTTCTAGCACTTGCACTTCATGAACCACAAAGGACACGAAGGTACACAAAGAAAACCCTGTTAAACCCCAACCGGTGAATCACTCAGTCGCTTGATTCCCCGGCGAACGCATCGTTAAACGTGGCGCGCGTCCAAACATAATCCCGGTTTCCACTTCGACCGGCTGCCGGTCTCGCAGGTACGGCTTGAATTTCCATTTCTGAAGAGCGTCGGTGATGGTCTTTGCCTGATCCGGAAATGCGCTTAGAAAGTGAATGTGTTTTACCTTGCCGGTTTTATCGATGATGATCCGGACCGGAACCGCGTTGAACCTGTGTTCGGTGAAAACCGGATCAACCCGCGCAATCACGTTTTCACCGCTCGCGTAATCTTTGATGCACGCTGGGACATCGCCCCCGCCCAACCCCGCAGTGGGGCCGGCCTCCGTCGGCAACTCCATCTTGTTCAAGTCCAGCATCAAGCTCTCCAGTAGCTTCGTATCGCGGCTAGTTAGCACCACCTCCACTGCGTGGCAGCGGATCTCAGTGGCGAGAACATACCAATGCAGTTCAGCTACGGGAGACCAATACGCAAAGAAGGTAAAAGAACGGCCAGCGATCTTGGTCGGCGAGGGCGGTAATTCCACTTTGTAGTCGGCCTGCAAATTATCCTTGGTGTAGTTGATGAGATTCAGGGCGTTGGTCGCAGGTAGCGGAGTGAAGAATAGGTCCTCGGCGGTGATCAAGATACTCCCTCGAGCCGGCCCTTTGAAGCTGTCCGCCGGGCCGATCTGCGCCAGCACGTAGCGGCCACTTTCTGACGGAGGCGGCCCTTTGTATTTCTCGGTCCAATCCTTGGGTAGAGCATAGGTCAATCCAAAATACTGGTCGCGGAAGACATTGGTGATAACGCTCCCGCCCTCAGGCACGGGAGTCACGGAGTCGTTCGCGCTTGACCATGCCCCCTTAACCAGGATGACCCCTGTCGGCACCTTCACGACAGGCTGCATGTTGTTGGAGAAGTCGCCGCCATTCTGGGGAGGGTTCTGCGGTCTGGCACCTTGACCCCAGGCTAGCAGAGATAGAGATACGGACAAAACCAGAGCGCCTAAGAAACGCAAGAATCCAGTTCGCATATTTCTCCTTCGAATCCGCGCCAGCTGAGCGTACACGTGTGCGGCTCCCGAAAAATCTGGCGAGACACCAAGGTGTCTCGCCGGAAGCATGCCGCAGACTGATTACAGCGAGCGCAGGAAGTCCAAAATTTCCTGCTGCTGTTGGGGACTGAGGCTATCGAAGTTCTGCTCGACATTGGTGGCTTCACTGCCATGGCTCGCGTGAGCGTCGATGGCTGCGTTCAGGTCCGTGGTGCGGCCATCATGCAGCAGAAAGATTCGCTGCCCCAGGCCCCACAAAGGAGCGGTGCGGAACTGGTCACCGCCTGCCCCGCCTTGCGAAACGTTATCCGCCAACCCTCCCCCCATGTGATGGATTTCGATATCAGAGAAGGCGGGCACCGGGGCGTTGCTCAGCGCTGGAACAAAGCTCGATGCTTGCGTCGTGCCGGGAGTCGCATTGTGGCAAGTCGCGCAGCCGATAGCATTGAACAACGAGGCGCCAGCGGCGATTGTCGATGCCGGAACCTGCTGTCCGTTCAGCACTACGCCACCCGGCGGCGGCGGAGCGAGGAATCGCATGAAGTTGGCGAACGCCGAGACATCATCGAGAACCGCTGCGTTCGAAGTCTGCGTGGGGTTGGATGTGTCCTCCGGATAACCGTTTCCGGAGAGATTCAAGCAGTTCGCCGGCAGTCCCGTAAGGCCGCTGCCTCCACCGCCGTCCTCCCCAGGCAGCGGGCGATCCTGGGTGAACAGCTCGTTGGTGATGCCCATCTCCACGTTGTAAGCCTCACCCGCAAAGATGTGCAGCGATTTGTTTTGCGCCTTCCACCCGAACCGGCTGATCGTGCCGTCGTTGCCGTTGTGATTGAAGGCGCCGCCAATGCCAAAGTTGTTGTTGAGGTTGGACGCCTGATTCTTCAGCAGGGTTGAATCATCCAGGTTCTCGATCAGACCCGCGCCAAAGGTTGGCGTGGGAATGCGGAAGATGATGTCGTTCGCCTGCCCTGCGGCACCGAAACTGGGCTGGGGCAGACTGCAACTGCTGGCATCGCCACGGCCACTCACCGTGAACAGGTCTTCCACTCCGCCATTGGGAGCGCCGGTGTTGACCGTGCCGTTCGGATTAAAGAAGAACGGGAAACGGGCCTCACGGGTGGGGCCATTGGCAGTGACGAAGTAAGGGGTCGAATCCTTAGGGGCGACTGCGCTACCGGCAAAGGCGAATTGAGGATTGACAGCACCACCGGTCCCCCCGAAGGCAGGTTGCGTGTGACAGGAACTGCAGCTATTTGAGTTAAAGCGCGGTCCCAGACCGACGTTGGCTCCGCCGGAAACGGCTTCCACGTCCTGGAAGCGACTAAGCCCGTTCTGGAAAAACGGCAAGAAGCCGTTTGGGTCACTCTGAATGATTGTCGCGCCAGTACCGCGGTTGGCACTCTGCAATCCAGGGTCGGTTTGAGCAAATGCTATTCCCGCGAGGAACAGCAATGCCAAAGTTAAAACTGAGGCAAGCTTCGCTGACTTGATCACGATTCCTCCTTGATTGTCTGTGTCCCACAAGTCTCCGGGGGATCTCCGTCACGCAGACCAAGGGCGGATCCGCAAAAACGTGGCGGGTGAAGGGTTCTTGGGTAGACAGCTGCAGGCACACGAATAGCGCCCGAAGCTGCATCCAGTCACGGAGCACACTCCAGCGAAATCGTCTTGACTTTCGACGCGGAGATAACCCAACGCATTCCGACGCGGCGGAGCGGCGCAGATCCAGCGAAGGAGCGCAGAAGTGGCGGAGACAATCGGCTGAGTGGCGGCAGTCGGAAGTGGGCCAGAGATTAGTACAGCCAAAAATGAGAGTCAATAAGAAAATGCTCGCGTATGCACTTTCTATTCTTTGATGAATCGATCTCGTGCAAAATGTTTACAGTAGCGTCTCCCCATCTGGGGATAGTATTGCGACGCATTGTCCAAATGCTAGACTGTTCGGGCATCGGAGAGGCGTTTCTATGGGCGACGTACCGCAGCTCAACACTACAATTCAAAAGACACTCGAACTGGCTTCTCGTTGTGTGCAGGCGGAAACCAGCGACAATTACGGGCTTTTGGGCGACTTGGTCGGAGACCTGGAAAGTCAGGCGCGAGAGGCTTTTCAGTCCAAAATGAACTTCAGTTCGTTGTTGCCAAAACTGAAGGCAGGTGAACCGATGACTCCGGATGATCTGAAAACTCTGGAACTTCTGATCGTAGGGGACGCCGAATATTACCTGAAATATGAAACCGAATTCGATCACTGGAAGCGTGAGATCCGGCAGTTGATCGAGGAGATATCTAAATTGCAAGCGAGCGATCTGGGGGTCGACGGCCTGCTGCATTTGCGCGCGCTGTGCGAGGAGGTGGGCCGCGTCCTACCCGCTGTCGTTTATTACCTCGATCGGAAGGAACGGGCAAGCAAGTTTCAGGAGGCGACGCGCGGGCCGATTGACGCGGAAGGTTATCGAGTGCTTGCGGAGATCGTCGAGCAAATGCTTTTATCGGACAAGATGTAGCGGTTCAGGCGCGTGCGTCCTACTCAGAAGGCTTGATATTTCTTTCTTTGTGTACCTTCGTGTCCTTTGCGGTTCCAGCCTTTCTAGTTCATCAACCACAAAGGACATGAAGATACACAAAGGAAGTAAAAATGCTACGGAGCTTTACGCGCCCGCCGCAGTGTTAGACTAATCGGTCATTTTCAGAGGAGGATTTTACTTGTCGATTGATCCTGTTCTGGTTGTTCACGGCGGCGCCTGGGCCATGCCGGATGACGTGGTCGATGCTCATCTCAATGGCGTGCGCAACGCCATGGCCGCTGGGTGGCGAGTGCTTGAGCATGGCGGCTCGGCGGTCGACGCGGTCGAGGAAGCAGTCGTGGTCATGGAAGATGACGAGACCTTCGATGCCGGACGCGGCAGCTTCCTGAATCGCGACGGCAAGGTACAGCTCGACGCGTTGATCATGGAAGGCTCCACGTTGCGCGCGGGAGGCGTGGGCTGCGTGGAACATTTGCGCAATCCGGTGCGCGCGGCTCGAAAGATCCTGAGTGAAAGCCCGCATGTGTATTTCGTGGCCGAGGGCGCGGAACGGTTTGCGATCGAGCACGGCATTGAGTTGTGCAAGAACTCAGACCTCATTATTCCGCGCGAGGTCGACCGTCTGCGGGAATTTCAGGCGCACGCCGCGGAACAGAAACCTGATCTGTTTGCGCCGACGCTCTCGCACGACACCGTGGGTGCAGTGGCCCTCGACCGAAAGGGCGACATCGCCGCCGCAACTTCGACCGGGGGCACGCTGAACAAAGCCCCCGGCCGTCTGGGAGATTCCTCGCTGATCGGATGCGGATGTTACGCCGACAACAAGACTGCGGCAGCCTCGACCACAGGCTGGGGCGAGCCCATCATGAAACTCGTGTTAGCCAAGTGGGCGGCAGACCGCGTGGCCTCGGGCAATTTGCCGGAGTGGGCGGCGGCGGAGGCGATCAACTATCTGAAGGCGCGGGCGAATGGCCACGGTGGCATGATCTTGCTCGACGCTCGCGGCCGCTTTGGCATCGCCCACAACACGCCGCGGATGGCTTGGGCGTTGAGGACTGTCAAAGAAGAAAACTCCGGCATCAGTCGGAACGGCTGATGCCTTCCGTGGAATCAATCCTTCAACAATGGAGTTCCGGGCGAAACTAACCCTTGGCGATGCAGCTTGGTGCGGAAGCGGGCACGATCGGTTTCCGACGAAGCGGCAGCGAGACTCTTGCGCAGTTTAAGAATTTTCTCTTTGCGAGTGCGGCGACGCCGGATCTCCGGCCTACGGCTGGGTGCAGACATAACTTCCTTTCCTGATTCTGTGATTCCCCGAATTGTGGCAGCCGGACCTGTAAGCCGAATTCTGTCTGCGGGATTGCTCCTGCAGGACGGTCATTCCTCTGGGCCACGCATTACTGCGAGGCTCAAGCGACCTACCCGGAGGTTGTGACGCGCCGAGCCGGCACGTTCTCCCGAGCGAACTCGAGTCCCTCCCTATTTGGTCTTGCTCCGTGTGGGGTTTGCCCTGCCCGCTGCATTACTGCCGCGGCGGTGCGCTCTTACCGCACCTTTTCACCCTTACCCCGCGCATCCGAAAATGCACCAGGCGGTATGTTTTCTGTGGCACTAGCCGTCAACCGGGCTTGAACCCGGCTTCCCGGACGTTATCCGGCACACTGCTCTGCGGAGTTCGGACTTTCCTCCCTCGCCGCCCGAAGGCGCCGAGAGCGACCGTCCGGTCCAGCTGCCTACAGAATCATTATATGCGATGGTGACTGAGAACTGAGAACCGCAAGCTCGAAACTGATTCCAAACCGACTCGATCTGGCGGAGCCGCGTTGTGCTGCTAGACTCGTTCCACGCGCATGATTCGCTACGCCGTCCAGGTCATTCAAATTCTCGCCGTGGCGGGAACGATTTCGAGCATAGGCTACTACGTCCTTTGCCTCTGGAGCTCCACAAGATTCCTGCGAGGAAAAGCGGCGGACAAGAGTGTCCGCCCCACACAGGGCGTCTCTATCTTGAAGCCGCTTCGGGACACCGATCCCGAGATGTACGAAAGCTTCCGCAGTCATTGCCTGCAAGACTATCCGGAATACGAAATTATCTTTGGCGTCAGCGATCCGAATGATCCCGCAATTCCATTAGTGGAGCAACTGAAGGCCGAGTTCCCTCAGCGCGCGATCAGTCTGATGGTTTGCGGTGAGAATCTGGGCGCCAACACAAAAGTGAGCAACCTTGCGCAGATGGTGCGGGAAGCGCACTACGAATACCTTATTGTCAACGACAGCGACATTCGGGTTGAGCCTGACTATCTCCGCCGGGTGCTTGGTCCGTTGGCCGATCCCAAAGTTGGGCTCGTGACTTGCCTTTACCGTGGCATCGCGAATTCGTCTCTGGGCTCGCGACTTGAATCGCTCGGCATCAGCACTGACTTCTGTGCCGGTGTACTGGTCGCGCAAACCGTCGAGCACGGAATCCGTTTCGGATTAGGTTCCACTCTCGCGTTTCGCCGGCGTGATCTGCAGGCGATTGGCGGGTTCGAAGCTATGGTCGACTATCTGGCCGACGACTATCAGATTGGAAGCCGGATCGCCGCACTGGGGCTCGAGGTGAAATTATCCGAGGTCGTGGTCGAGACGTTTCTGCCTCGATACACGTTTCGCGGTTTCTTAGATCACCAGTTGCGTTGGGCACGCACGGTTCGAGACTCCCGCTTCTGGGGATACGTCGGATTGGGGCTGACGTTTGGCTTACCTTGGGCGTTAGTGGCGTTGCTCATTGCTCACGGCGCGGTCTGGGCGTGGGGTTTGCTCGCTATGACAATCGCGATGCGAGCCGGCGTGGCTGTGGTGGTTGGGAAGTTGGTGCTGCGTGATCGCCAGGTCACCCGTTCTCTGGCATTCATTCCGCTGCGCGACATATCTGCGCTGCTGATCTGGATCGTCAGTTTCGCCGGTCACACGGTAGCGTGGCGCGGAGATCGTTTTCGTTTGCGAAATGGCAAACTGGCAAAACTTGGAAACTGAAACCGTAGGGACGTTGCTTGCAATGTCTCATTTGGCGGGAACCGTTGCCGGGAGCTTCGCACCCTCCACGGGGATCGCGCTCTCGAGCCAAGCCGTGTACCACAAATTCAAAAGCATCTGCGAGCCGGCAGCCAGTCGGCGGGTCGTGAAATCAAAAGCCTCGGGAGAGCCCTTGCCGGTGAATCCACCCGCCTTCTCGATCACGTAAACGTTTTCAACCAGCCGATTCGATTGCTTGAGGTAGGCGACGTAATCGGCAAGCGGATCGACAAGACGCTCGGGAGCATGCACGAACTTGGCAAAGTCTTTGGCCGTGATGTTCTGCCCCATGTACGTGCTCTCGAACAAGGCATGGATTCCGTGCTGGGTGGTGTAGCCTTTCGGATTCGGTCCGACCCACCCGTTGTAATGAATTGTGGTGTGTAGCGGTTGGGCGCCATCCGCGACATAATGACCAAGCCAGCCAGCATAAAAGACGATCGCGTGTTCCACCGGAGCGGTGGGCTGATGAGTTTCACGCAAATGCCGGTATTCCCGGAACGCTGCTTTCAGCCGGCCGAAGACTTCCATCGTGATGTAAGGCTGCAGACCCACATGCTCGGGCAGGTAATCGTCAGGATGGTCGGCGGTCGCCGCCCGCTTCTCGTACAGTTTGCGGTAAAACTCGTACCGGCCTTGAGGAAGCGGTTCGAGCCACGCGACTCGTTCAAGATCGATGAAGTGGTCTGGTTCCTGAGCATTTTTGAGCGCGAACTCCGAAGGACTCCGCCAGCGATCGGGTTCGGGACCAAGATAGGTGAGTTCCGCAACCGCATGCCGGAAGAATCGGGGCATCTCGGCGGGAATTTTTTCGGCGGCGACGTGATTTACGTACTCGTGTCCTTCGTTGCCCCACCCCAAAGCTTCTGGCACCTGTGCAAGCAAAAGTGCGATCAGCCCAGCACTTACCAGTTTCCGCCCCAACTCAGTCCCCTTTCCCGGTCAACGCTCGTCCAACTTGTCGCTGACCTCAGTCCTAGAACGTCAAATGCAGCGCCATCTGAATGAATCGCGGACTGCCGATGGTGTGCTGAATCACACCCAAGTGTCCCTTCGGAGGACACAGGAAAGCCCCCGAACCTGCTGGGGTATTCGGGCCAACCGGCAGATCGATGCAGGGAGTATTGGTCGGGTCTTGCGCGGTTGGCGGACCGTAAATCGGGGGGTTCTCAAAGTTCGTAACGAATTGAATGCTGTTGTTGGGAACGTCGAAGCTTGGATGGTTGAATACGTTGAAGAACTGAGCGTCATACTTCAGCGAAAAACGCTCGGTGAGCTTGAACTCCTTGAACACTCCAAAATCGAACCGGCTTTGGAACGGACCACGGAAGATATTGCGGCCACCGGTCGCGTATCCGGTTTCGAAGTAGTCGCAAGCTCCGGTGGTGGGATCGCAAGGGGGCACGCCATTAGTTCCGGGCGCGTATGGCGTCGGAGGACCAAACGCTGCTGCATTCAGCACCGGCTTCAGCGCATTGATTCCGGTAGTGCCTTGGAGGATCGGATTCGTACTCGTAGAGCCAGCGCCTCCGACCGGCACGATCGGGTTCGTGATGTTATCGTTCCCGCCGCCCCAGTAGATGCTGGCAGCGCTTCCACTATAGTCGTTCACGCTGTACGGCTGGCCGCTTTGCAGCGTCGTGACTCCGTTTAGTCCCCACCCATTCACAATCTGTTTGACGAACCCGCTGCCCGTGGACACGCTCGGAAACTGATAGAGGTAGCTGATGCTGAAAACGTGGGTGCGATCGTAATCGGAATTGCCGTAGGCAGTAGCCAGGTTGTTCGGATCATTTCCGGTAAAGAAAAGACCCAAGCCGCTCTGCTCGTCCAAGGTGTGCGAGTACGTGTAGGAAGCCGTAATCAGCAGACCATGGCTCATGCGTTTATTCACGCCGACCTGCAAGGCGTTGTAGTTCGAAATCCCCCTGCCTTGATAGGAAACGGAATTGGGATCGTATCCAATGAAGGGAACACGCAGGGCAGCGTTGCCAGAGTTGAAACCGGCGACGAGCGTCTGAGTGTTCTCGGCTGCGAGGCCGGGGACCTGCCACCCGTAGGAATAGATCTGTTGATTGGGTCCTCCGCTGAGCAGAGGATGCTGTGGCGTGGCAATCTGCGCTTGATTGAAGGGCAGCGGAATAATCTCGTGCACGCCGTGGTTGCCGACATAACCGAGTGTGAGCACCCAGGTGTTGATTGGCTGCCATTGCAAATCGAAAGTCCAATTTTCGGAGTACGGCAGTTTGTTGGTGGGGTCGTATCCAGCGAAGAACAGCCCACCGCACCCGAATTGATTCGTAGCCGTGCAAAAGGGAGTCGTTTGCTGGATCAATTGACTGGCGTTCGGGATCAGAGAAATAACCTTGGAAAAATTGTTCGGCGGCAGCGGAGGCGGGGTGGTACCGAATGGGACTGCGAAGGTGGCCGCAGGTCCGGCAAAATTAGGCACCACAAACGGTTCTGACATCGTCACTCCGAACGGACCGCTGATTCCTCCGCCAGCCGGTTGCGAGAACTCAGAAAAGTACTCGCCGCGATCGTAGTAGGTTCCAAAGCCGGCACGGATCACAACGTTCTTCAGCGCTCCCGGGCTGTACACCAGCCCGATTCGGGGAGCAAAGCCCCACTGCCTGCCGGTGAGCGTCGAATTGGTGACACCCTTTGTCCCAAACCCTTTGTTGTTTCCGGCGATTACGAGCCCAATGGCTTGACCACCGTTGCCGAAGGAGTCCGATTGTACGTTGTACCGGTAGTCCGCTGGATAAAAATTAGACAATAGGCCGTTCTCTTCCACCAGCGGCCCATCCCAATCCCAGCGCACGCCGACATTCAACATAAGGTTGGATGCGAGACGGATATCGTCTTGGGCGTAGGCTCCAGCCTGCTTGGAACGGAAGTGACGGTTCGAGGCTCCGGTGAACAATTCCGCGGGAGACGCGGAAAATCCGCAGGAATTTACAAAACTACAAACCGACCCCTGCATGAACCCGGAGAAATCGGCAAAGTTTATCCGCGCCACGCTGGAGTCTTTGTTGATCACATTCAATTGCGTGTAATCGTAATTGAAGCCGGTCTGAATCGAGTGGCGGCCATGGACCCAGCCCAGGTTACTGCTGGCTCCAAAATTGTTCTGAAAGATTCCCGCATTGGCGAAATTGGATGGGCCGATTGTAGTCGTATTGAAATTGCCGTCTGCATTGCCCATGTAGATCTGCGGAAATAAGGTGCTGGTCGGAATCGTAATCCCCACGGTGGACGGCGTCATGAACTGGCTGGTGCCCGAGTAAGCTTTTTCGCGGATGAAGCCAAAACGCTGCTCCCAGCTCAGGTTCGGGGTGAGAATGGTTGTGTTGTCCAGCGAGATCACCTGGCTTCCCGCATTCATGGTTTGTGGAAACCCCTCGAACGAACTGCTGGCAAATGGATTTGTATTGGGATCGCGCTGGAAGTAATACTTTCCCGCTATGCGGTCTTTTGCGCTGAAAATATAGTCCAGGTTTCCAATTACCTGGTCGGCAGTGAAGCGGGAAGGCGGACCTTGAATAATCGCGTCGGCGCCTTGGTTTTGCAAACTTATCAACTGCTGTCCCGTCGCGGCATTGGGTATGAACAGACTGCCATCCGGTGCATGTTGATTCATGATGTTTACGGCCACGGGATTCATATCACCTTGCGTGCATGCCCGCGAACCTCCGCCGCAGGGCGTCCCGCCAAAATCTGCGTTGACCAGGTTGGCGAGGGTGCCAGCAGAACGATCACTGGTCAGGCCGGGAGGGACTGCGACCAGCGACGTTCCCAACAACTGATCGCTGACACGCTGTCCCTGATAAGAGCCAAAAAAGAATAGCTTGTCCTTCTTAATCGGCCCGCCGATCATTCCTCCAAACACGTTGCGGTGCAGTGGCGGCGTCGGCAAGCCAGCATTCTTGATGAACCAGGGATCCGCGTTCCAGCCCCCAGTCTGGTAATACTCCCACGCTCCACCGTGCAGACTATTCGTGCCGGACTTGGTAATCACTTCAATATGCGCCCCGCTGTTGGCGCCCTGCGATGCGTCATACATCGCGGAGTTGACGTGCAGTTCCTGGATAGTTTCCGGCGGCGGTGTCGGCAAGGCCTGGCCAATCGCGCCGTAAACCGATGTGCTGGTTTGAATCTCGCCGGTTTGGCTGTTGCTGCCTTCGCCAACGTTCACGGCCACGCGGCCCGAGGTGAGTTGGCTCGAAGATTTTCCATTGAATATATTGTTGGCGTTGACGCCGTTGAACGAGAAGCTGTTGCTCGAGTCCCTTTGACCGTTCGCCCAGATACTCTGGTTTCCGAAACCGGCGTTGGTCCCCGAAGTATTCAGGAGGTCCGCGTTCACGCCTGGGCTCAGGATGGCGAGCTGCGTGAAGCTGCCGGTTCCGAGGGGCGAATTCTCGATCACCGAACTGTCCAGCACGTAGCCGGTCGTAGTGTCGGTCGCGTTGAGCAGTGGCGTCGCCGTGACCGTTACCTCGGTCGCTACCGCACCGGGCTGAAGCTTGGCGTTCAAAGTCGCCGTGCGATTGCCCTGCACCAGAATCTGGTTATAGACGGCGGTCTTGAAACCTTCCTTAGCAAAAGTGACTTGGTAAGTCCCGATGGGGAGATCCGCGGCGCTGAAGGAGCCGTCGCTTTTGGACTCGGCCGTGACTTCGAGGTTGGTATCCAGATTGCGAATCTTGACGGCGGCCTTTTGCACCACCGCTCCGCTGGCGTCGGTTACCGTTCCGTTCAGCGAACCCAGCGTTTGCTGCCCCATCGCCAATTGCGACAAAAAGGCAAGACTCAGAAGCCCGGTCAGGAACGTAGCGAAAAACTTGGAAGGACAAAAGGCGATCGACAGGCAACGAAAGTTCATGGGGGTAAGCCTCCGCAGCAAGACTGGCCCTTATAGCACAGCAATGTTACATACCGATTAACAATTTGCAGTGATTGTCTGTGGAAAACTTGGCAGTAATACTTTCGCTTTTAAGCCGGCCGGTTCGTCGGCTCTCGGACCAGCTACGCGGCCCGCAAACTACTATTCACGAGACGCCGCACCACGTTTGTGCAACCCCGAGGACCGCCTGAAAGTGTGATAGAACACTTCGAATTGTTGTGCCGCCTGGCGGTCGCATCTGGGTCTCAAAGCCTCGTACGATTCTCCCCCGTCGTTCCGAATCACCTCTTGTAAGGTGAGAGCGTGAGCATACAACTCCTTGGAAAAGTGCAAGAGGCTTTGCAGATCGATGACATTCGACGGTCGTTTCCTCCCAGCCTTGCCACGAATGCGCTTCACTGGATATTGGAAAGCAAATGGGCCTTGGGCTTTCATGCGTGGCTCCTCTTGTTGACTCTGCCAGGAAGTCGTGACCGGCGATGCCATCAAAATAGCGGCTCAGCGGGGGACAGTCCAACGCAAAATTTGCGTTCCCTGCATCAAAAAACTATTGTCGAGGAGTTTTGGTCACGAACTGCCACTTGTGCGGCCCGTCAGTTGGATTGCGAACCCGCCGCCGGTCCGATGAGCACCGGTTCAGCCCTTGAACCCCAGGTTCTTCAGCAGGGCGTGGCCCAGAGCGTTTCCATCCAAAGGCGGCGCTACCCGATTGAGTTCCTCCATTTTCTTGCGGTGAGCTGCCTGCTTCTCCATCGTTGCCTTAGCCAGGGTGGCCAACTCTCCCTCGCGCGTGGCGCGACTGGCAGCCAGTTCGGCGTGCGCCCGCGCTAACTTCCCCTTGCTGGCTGCGATGAAATCAAGCTGCTTCTTGATTTCGGGATGGTTAGCGGCAGCTGGCACGGCGAGGATGCTAGCGCAGAATTTATCGATCTCGCCGAACAACTTGCTGATATCTAAGCCCGGCGTCGGGCTTCTTGAAGCCGCTGATGGACTTTGGGATTGAGGGCTCGACCCGCCCGGGCGGGCAGCGGATACCTCGGCCGGCTGTGGTTGATGGCTGAAGTCCCATACATAGTCGCAGGAGGGGCAGCAGATGTAATTCCACGCCCGGGCTATGCAGGCATCGCTCACACATCCCAGGAGAGCGGTTGGCTGCAGGCCAACGGGGTTCTTGCACCTCGGACACTCAACCTCCGATGGAATGGGAGTGCGACAGAGTTGGCACGAAGGCAACACGGGCGGCTTCGCGGCGATCCCAATCAATACGTTCCCCGCGATTTCCGAGTTGGGAAAGCGGGGCTGCCACAACTCCAGCAGTTCGGCATGGGATAAGCGTCGCGAGGGACCAAGAAAGGGATCGTGCAAGAAAACGTTCGTATCGTCAATGTCGACCAGCACCGTGAAGTGTCCCGTCGGCGAGTGCTGGTTGAGGCGATGGTTGATGATCGCGCGAATGCCAGATTCATGGCAGAGTCGTAGAGCCTGCAACGGATGCCGCATCTGGACGGCAATTGCGCTGAGGTCTCGGCCCAGGGCGTCTTGGGCCATCAGGTGCGTGGTCGAAGCCAGACTGCCGTAACGGTTTTCTTTGGCGATCACCGGCCATATTTTGGCTTGTGGAACTTCCTTGCCGAAAGAGCGATAGACCATGCTCAAACATGCCGCACCGCAGGTCCGGTTGCTCTCCGGATCGGATTGCATCTCGTACGGAATCGCTGCTTCTGTTGTGCTCATAGCTGGAATTCCTCGCTCTCCGCCGTTCTCACGGACCGATTAGAACTGTGGGAAAGCCCAGAACGATGACGCCCCCGTGCGCGGTCATATCGCCCATTCGCGCCGCGGGCAGGCCACCGATCAGTACTGTAAATGAGCCCAAGACGATGACGTCGGGCGGACCGACGCAAGTAGCCAGATCGGTCATGCGGGCCGCGGGCAAGCTGCCGATCAGAACGGTTGGACAACAGGGCGGAAGAATCGGTCCACCCACGTGCGGCACCAGCACCGTCACCATCGGGCACACATGCATATCGGTCATGCGCGCGGCTGGCTGACCCATGTCTTATTCCTCCTGTCATTCGCTTTCGCACCGGAACCTGTTTCCAAATCCGGCTACCGGAAACGGCCCTCGGCCACGCCGACCCCTAGCTCCACGAACAAGCGTTGAGTCTCGACAATGTTCACGGGATCGGCCTTAGCCGTCACCATTTTGATCGCTCCGGCGACCGCCTTTGCCGACGCAAATGGCGGCGGCGCCATCGCCGGTGCGTTCGGCGGAGCGATGTTTCCACCCGTCTGATTGGCGGCCATGGCCAATTGCCCCGCCGGGGTGACCAGTCCAACCTCTTGGGCTGGCGCCTGTGTGGCCGCTCGATTTACCTCGGTGGGCTGCATGACCCATTGCACAGCGGCTTTGCAGGCCGCTTTGTCCAAAGCGGACAGATTCCCGCCGGAGGCATGCTGCAGGCACAAGCATCCCCACCAGATTGCTTCGCGCGCCGGCAACGCGTGGGCCACGAAATCAATGGCCGCGATATATTGCTTCTTGGCCATCAGAGCGTCCACGAATTCCCTCGGTCCCATCCCGTCGCGGAGCAACGGCCGCGCTTCCGGTTTGAGGTCGAAGCAAGCGCAGACCTCCGCCGCAGTAGCGGCCGCGACCTTGACCAGCGTTCCATTGCCCACAGACAAGCCTCCGCTGAATTCCGCTAGTTGATCTGGATCAGGATGCCCTGAATGGTGACGCCCTCCGGCCCCAATGTAATCGTGCTCAGTCCCCCTGCTACCGAAAGCGTGATCTGGGTAAGGCTCTGGATGGTCACAGGCATCGTACCCGCGTCAACCGTGATCCCGCTCGGCGTCATTTCGATCTTCTGGTCGACACCGGGCAAGAGGCCGCGCTGAATGGTGACATTCTGCGCCTCGCTCACTACGATTTCGACGCCATTGGTGGAATCTGACTCCGTAGGCGGCAACAGCGGCGGCCCGGTAGTGATGCGAACGCCCTGACTTCCTCGCACGTTGACTTGGCCATCCGGCGTCATTCCGGCCGCGAGAAGAGTGATGACACTTGGCCCTGGCGGTATGATCGGGAGCGGAGGCCGACTGAGGAACTCAATCTGATTGGCGCTGACGACGTACGCTCCGTCGACTGATTGCACTAAGTCTCGACCGCCTCCTGCTAGAGTCGGGTTACTGGTAGCCATGAAATTCCTCCTTTGAAAATCAGTAAAATAGGTCTCGGTTGATTCTTTCCGATCTTAATTCTCTTCCTCCAGAGTTCTGGCAATTGGCACGATGGCAGCCGCCCCAATTCCGCACAGCACACCGAAAGAACTGAGCGCATCGTGTGTTTTGTCATAGTCTTTTGACTCAGGAGTCAATCGGTACAGCGTCTTCAAACTATCATCGACTTTCTTGTCGCCGCTTTGTAAATCCATCTCGACTTCCATAATCGCCACCAGCAGTGCGTCGATAATCAACTGGAAAATGAAGCTTTGGTTTGCGCGATGGAGGTTGTTGGTGTCGTTTCCATAGAGAAGAGCCCACACAATGACTGCGGCGCCTAAAACGCCGCACAGAATATCTGTCGCAATATGTGCTCCGTAATTCCCGTCCTCGCCACCATCCTTGCCTGGTCCCGCCGTCACCGTGATTTTTGGTGGCCCGATGTTGATGTCGAATTCTTGGCCGAGACAAAACTGCGCGCTACTTCCGATGGTAAACTGCATATTTCCGCCCACCCCAGAGCCCAGTATCCCGGTGAGCACGGGCGCCACGGGAATCTCTGGCACGCCAGCCAGCAGGCCGAGTGGGTTAATGCAAATCTGAAGATTGTTACCGAACGCGAGTTGATGGTTCAGGCCGACCGCGACCTGCAGATTCTCGCCGAACGTCCACACCGAGTTAAGGCCCGGTATTTCTGCTGGGCCCGGGTGAGTCATGGGGGTGTGGTCCCCATCGTCAAAACCGCCGCCACTCCCGCCCCCAACGCCCGGCAAACCGCCAACTGTGAATACGTTCGCTGATGTCACGCTCTCCCCCTTGTGACGTCCCGCATGAAATACCTTGTCGAACTCAGTGTTGAAGCTCATATGCCGTTCCGAGTGAATTCCTAAATGTTCGTGCCCTTTGGTATCGTCAAACACAATTCCATTGAAGTTCTCAGCAGATCTCCCGGTCACGCTGCACGATTTGAGGCCGCCGAGTTTGTTGTTGACCGGAAGTCCAAATGGCGGCATGTTCTGGGCGTTGTACACACTGCCGATGATTACCGGCTGATCGGGATCGCCTTCCTCGAAAATAACCACAACTTCGTGTCCAACGCGAGGCCAGAAAAATGCGCCCCAGCCACTGCCTGCCCACACCTGCGCCACGCGCAGCCAGCATGAACTGTTGGCGTCATTCTTGCCTTCGCGGTCCCAGTTGAATAGCACCTTCACGCGGCCATATTTGTCGCAGAAGATTTCCTCGCCGGCAGGTCCCACCACGGTCGCGGTCTGGATACCGGCTATCACCGGTCGGTTGGTGACGCGCTGCGGACGGTAGGGCAGCGTGGCCGGGATGCAGGTGAAACGGTTGCCATACTTGAACTTCAGTTCCTGATAGCTGCGGTAGTCGCCCTCGAGATGCGCATCGTGTTCGATACGAGTCAGCAGGTACTCTCCGTCACCATCGAAATGGCGCTGCAGCGTGAACGTGTGTCCGGCAACGAAATGGCCGCAATCGCTCGCTCCTGCGATCTCCAGACTGGCCGCATCCTCCTGTTCCATGCGGACCCTGACGGTTCTTTGGTTATCACGGAAAATGGACTGCAGATCCTGCGGCCGCGGTTCACCATTGCGATCAATCCCATCAAAGCGCTGCGCGTAGCCGCCGGGATAATCGTAGATCTCCAGTTGATCGTTTCCGCCGACCTTGAGCTTGTGGGTCACCTCGCCGACAGCAACGCTCTCGACGGTCTTTTCCTTGGCTTCCAGATGGTTGCCGGGAAGCTCGAAGCAGTGGTCCCAAAGGGTGTATTCGCCGGATCGGAGTTCCTGAGTTTTTTCCCAGGACGAGATCCGCATGTCCTCCCTCACCGCGCCGGAGGCGGGCTCGTAAATGACACTGCTTTGGATTGGAACCTCGGGATGTTGGGTCGGCACATCGGTCACGATCATCTGATGACTGCCATCGCTGTGCTTGAAAAAGTAGTAGATTCCTTCCTCTTCCATGAGGCGGCTGACGAAATCGAAGTCGGACTCACGGTACTGCACACAAAAATCGCGCTGGTAGTAGGTCGCTAATATCTCGTATGTGACATCCAATCCGGCGAGCACTTGGTGGAGAATGTCGGGCACCGAAAGATGCTGAAAGATGCGACTCTGAACTTTTTTCGTCAGCAGCCAAAGCGTCGGGACGACTTCGGCGCGGAAACGCACGAAGGTCTCGTCGCGCGAGCCCTCGCTGAAACGTTTGACGATCCCGTTGAAGTAGCGAGTCTCCCCGCCGGGAAGCGCCATCGTCACGGTCACGTTCTGACCGAGGATGTCGTCGAAGTGGACTTCACTTTTCACTTCAGCGAGGAGATCGAGTTGAAAGCTAAACAGCTGCGACATGACCTCGGAGCCCCGAAACCCGGTCAGCAGCAAAACGTCTTTACCCAGCGGCGTTGTAATCGCGAGCGGCGCGTCTGCTTGTGTGTACGTCGGCATGTGTGGCTCCTAAGAACGTAAATCAGGTCTGCCTTGCTCCCCTACATTCGCTCCGGCCCCGGACTTCACGGAAAATCTGGAAACACTCGCATTACCAACCCTGCCCCGAGATTCCTCGGCGAGCCGAATTGTAGAGTGCCCTGGCATCGTCATCTGACAGACAGATTCCCGAATCCGTGGTGCGTGCGCGACAGGAGTTCTTGACGACCTCCAAGACTCGCTATTTTCTGATCAGAACAGACGACAGCAACCAGCCTTCTCCCCGGCCGTTCGGCGGCACTCTATCACCGGCACGAGCAGTTGGCAAGAGTGTGTACTCGGCGGCGAAGATGCTCCGAGATAGTGCCGGCCCTTTTAACCGCAACCAGACTTGGTCACCCTGGAAGGATGGTGACAATAAGTCGGAAATAGTTGCAACCAGTGGAAGCAGAATTAATGGAGACGCGAAGGTCGACGCTTGAGCATTCGCGAAGAGTGGCGGAGGGAGAGGGATTCGAACCCCCGGTACGGTTTCCCGTACAGCGGTTTTCAAGACCGCCCGTTTCAACCGCTCACGCATCCCTCCGGGGCTGGTCTTGAACAGTTTACCTCGGCCGGCTGGGGCTGGTTTTACAAATTAGGTTTATTCTTAGGAGGCTGCAGATGGGACTCGCCCCATCCGTAAGCTGCTATCCTCGATTCGAGAGGAGTTATGAAATTCGATTATTCGCCCGCTCTTCATTTGTCCTCTGCGAGGTGCATTGTCACAGTTCTCCTGACTATGTGGCTGCTCTCGCCTTATGCTTTGACCCAGAGCCAAGGCAGCTCTGACGCTTTGGGTGCTGATCAATCCTGGACGGCCACCACCCGGCAAGAACTGCCCGGCAGTCTAAATCCGACCAGGACATCTGAAAGCCATACCGAGGCCGGCGGCCGCACTGTTGACAATCAGAGTATCGAGAGCATGGGAATGTATGGACGGTATACGCCTTACCTGGATCTGCAAAAGGAGACCATAAAGGTAGATGCCAACACGGTGCGCACTGTTGAGCGTGCATTTAGCCGAGACTCCGAGGGCCGGAAAACGCTGGTTCAGGTAACCGAAGAGGAAAAGCGCACCTTAGCGGGAGGCGAGGTGAAAGTCGTGCGCACGACTTCGAATCCCGATGCCAACGGCGGATTGCAGGTGGTGCAGCGCCAGATTCAAGATACCAAGCAGATCAATCCCAATGTGCAGGAGACACAGAGCACATTTCTCACGCTCTCGACCAATGGCGGATTGGCAGCGTCGATGCAGACTACGGAACGCAACACCAAGACAAGCGATCACAGTCTCGAGTTTCGCAAATCTACTCTGCTGCCTGACCTCAACGGCGGCTGGCAGGTCGGAGAAGTCCGAGAGGGCACGGTTAAGGACGACGGCAAGGATCGAACCAAAGATGAACGCGTTCTGCGTCCGGGCGCCGATGGAAATCTGTCCGTGGTCGAACGGACCGTGAGCAAAGAATCGCAAAATGCGACAGGCGAGAAACGCAGCACGGTGGAAACCTACTCAAATAATCTTCCAGGTTCTCCAGTGGACAGCAGCCTGCGTCTGAATCAGCGGGTGACGACGCTTCAGCGAAAAGGTGACGGCGGAGTGCAATCCACCGCGAAACAGGTGGAACAGCGCAACCCGGCGCAGCCGAGCGACAGCCTGCAGCTTACGCGGGAAGCCATTGACATTGTTCGGCCCGGCCTCGGCGGCACAACACGCGAGACCCAGACGCTTCGATCGCGGGATTCCACCGGGGGTCTCGGAGTAGTGTCCGTCGACACTCGAAAACAAGACAACGCGCCCGCCGTTCAAGTGCAGATAGCGCCGGTTAAGCCCGCTCAGGCTGGCTCCAGTCACTAGCGCTGCCCCAGCCCGGCGAGAGCAGGATGCCGGCGCTACCAACGCTCTACTTCGTGATCACGCCGCAGGCTATGCGAGCGCCTGCATTTCCGGCGGGATCGGTCTTCATGTCGTCCGCATCGGCATGGATGACCAGCGCCGTTCCGCCATTGTTAAAGAGCGAGTGGCTATCGGTTCCATCTCCCAGGCGAACGTCGTCGTTGGTCAGCTTCAGCTTGGCTGTGCCGTCGTCGGTTACGCTGAAGTTCATCATGTCGCCGGCGTGGTGTCCGTCGGGATTTTGCAGACCGTGCTTTTTTCCATCGGGATTAAAGTGCGGTCCGGCGGACTTGAAGTCGGGGCCATCGCACTTGGCGTTCTGATGGATATGGATGGCGTGCCGGCCCGGAGGCAGGCGGTGCAGGTTGAGGTCGAGTGCCACGCCTCCGCCCTTGGTGCCAGTCCCACTTTCCAATATCACGACCGAGCCCACGCTCTTGCCCTGGGCATCTTTCATCTCGACCACGGTCTTGGCCGCGCTGGCAAGCGCCAGAATCATGATCGTGGACGATACTGCAGCAATGAACAATTGTTTGTGTTTCATGGCCCGCAAATTATAACCAAGGTGCGGTAGTGTCCGCCATTCCCGTCGACGTCGAGCGGTGGCGGCGATACCTTGCGGATTGGTTTTGTTGAGTCATCTCCGGTACCAGCGCTTTCCCATGGTGGGACGGAGTTTACTGTTTGGTACCGGCCCCCCTCCCCCGCTTGGCTGCAAAATCTTGAAAACAATGGATCTGTTTTGGGACTATGTGCTAGATCTTTGAGTTTACAGGAGTTACAGGCAAAATCTAGACAACATGGGAATTAGGGCGAGGCGGCGCCGGTCCCCATCTGCCAATTTGGGAATTAGGGGCCGGGGTCTGGGTGCCAATACCATCGCCTTGGGTTAGATTGTCAAAGACCGGAGATTATCTTGTCGATAATCAATGCTGTAATAGATTATCTGATTTGGGCCGGGTGGTCAACGAGAAATCGTGGACAGGAGCCGTGACCTCCGAGCCTTGGTTTTTTTGAGCGCACCAAGTCTACTCGGTCGTTTAGGAGGCGACACGGTGATCTAATCAGGTCGGACCTGGGGACCGGAAAACAGTCCCGGATCTCGAAAACCGCGAGACCTGTGGCGCGACAGTCACGCTATAGTGTGCGAGGGGTCACAGACAGTGGTTGTCGCTTCGTGTTAATAATTCACTGACGCGTTGTCGCAATGGGGCGACCAGCAAGCATTTCGTCCCTCCTCCTCCCTTACGCGCGTAACCGGTTCGAACCCGCGCACCGAGGCTCCCTGATTCGTACCGGATGGTTTTCCAAAACGCATTCGGTTCCTCGGCCCGAAGGCACTCGCAACGAAATCAGGAGGAGTTATGTCGCGCAGAAATGTATGGCTATGCGCATACGTGTTGCTCACCTGCTGTGTTCTTCCGATGTTGGGACAGCAGCCAACAGCAAACGCAACCAACGCTAGCAATAATGTAGTGGTGCCACGATTTATGAATTTCAGCGGCGTGTTGACTGACCTCAAGGGCAAACCGCTGACCAATCTCTCCGGTGTGACCTTCCTGCTCTATAAAGAAGAGCAAGGCGGAGCGCCGCTGTGGATGGAGACGCAGAACGTGCAACCCGACAAGACCGGGCACTACTCGGTCATGCTTGGTTCCAGCACCAGCACCGGATTGCCGGGAGACCTGTTTCTAGCCGGGGAAGCGCGTTGGCTAGGAGTGCAGCCTCAAGAACAATCGGAACAGCCGAGGGTGATGTTGCTGAGCGTCCCCTACGCCATGAAGGCGGTGGACGCGGAAACCGTTGGCGGATTGCCCCCGTCAGCCTTCGCTTTGGCAAACACAGCAACAGCGACGACTGGGAACGCCGGTGGCAGCAACGCTACCGCCCACAACGTTTCCAAGGGCACGGCCCAAGCGATCAGTGGCAGTGGGACAACGGGCTATATCCCGGAATGGCTAGGCGCCTCAACCTTTGGAAACTCTTTGCTGTTTCAAAGCACCGCGGGGAATCTGGGGATCTCCACCGCCGCTCCTACGCAGAAATTTGAAATCGATCTGGGGAATATACTGGCGAAGGGGACGGACAACTTCCGCAAATCCGGAGACTCGGCATCTTTCTACGTCGGCGATACCAACCATCTGGTTCAGGCTACCTTTGGCGGCGGTTTAGCGCTAGGAGCTTACAGGGTGCCGCAAGCGCTATTCGTCCAGGATGTTACGGGCAACGTCGGCATCGGCACGGGCACTCCAGGCGATGCACTGGATGTAGTGGGAACCGCCCACATCGATTTCAAAGAACAGAATATTGGGAGTTTCGCCCCCAACCTTGTTTTTGGCGGCGACGGTTCAGGCGAAGGGGTTTCCTCTACCCGGCAGCCAGGAACCAACCAGTGGGGACTCGACTTTTGGACGAACCACAATCGCCAAGTCTCTATCACGAACACGGGCAACGTAGGGGTCGGGACATCGACACCAGCGCAGAAACTGACCGTGGCTGGCACAATCCAAAGCACCACGGGGGGCATGATGTTTCCCGACGGCACTACTCAGACTACCGCCAGTGTCGCCCCTGCTCTTCCCATAATCAAGTTGGGGCGCTACAGCATGAGCATAGGCGCCGGTATTTTTTATACCTTTACCGGTTACTGGAATGACTATTTCCCTGATAGCAATTACAGTCTTACCTGTAACTTAGTGTGGAACGACTCAGTTCAATATAACCACGGCTCAGTCTACGATCTCTGGCTCGACCATATCATTTCAAAGGCGACAGGCTCTTTTACTGCCGTAATTGTGAACACCATGCCGTACCTCGAATACTATGAGATGGACTGCGTTGCGATGGAGGTCAGCGGCGCCTCGAGTATGCGCGTCGGTGCCACGAAAGAGTCGAGCAGGGTGTCAACGATGGCCACCGTCGGTCCGGACCAACCCATAGGTGTCAAACCACGATGAGGCAATTGGTTTGTCGGTGCCTGGGTAGCTAGGGAGACTCTGATTAAGCTCTGTGCTTTCCACCACCGGTCAAGTTAGAGTGTCTGAGAAATGAAACAGAGGACCCTAGCGATGATGACCGGCTTTGAGCAGTACACGAAGGAAGACGCGACGAGCGATATTTCTGGAAGAGATGGAGCAGGTGGTGCCGTGGCGCGAACTGTGCGCGCTGGTGGAACCGCATTATCCCAAGCCGGGGAACGGGCGTCCGGCGGTAGGCGTGGAGCGGATGTTGCGGATTTACTTTCTGCAGCAGTGGTTCAACCTATCCGACCCTGCGGTGGAAGAGGCGCTGTATGATTCGGCGGGGATGCGGCAGTTTGTGGGCATTGATTTGGGCTGCGAGCCGGCCCCGGACGAGACCACGGTGTGCAAGTTCCGGCACTTGCTGGAAGAACACCAACTGGGGGAACAGATACTGGGGACGGTGAACCTGCAGTTGCAAGCGAAGGGGGTGCGCATCACAACCGGCACGATCGTGGACGCGACGATCTTGCACGCGCCCTCTTCGACCAAGAACCGGCAGCAGCGGCGCGATCCGGAGATGCACCAGACCAAGAAGGGCAAGCAATGGTACTTCGGAATGAAGGCGCACGTGGGGGTGGATAGCAAGACCAAGATCATCCACACGGCGGTGGCGACGGCGGCCAACGTGGCCGATTCGGCGGTGCTGCCCGATCTGTTGCACGGCGAAGAAACGCGCGTGTGGGGCGATCAAGCGTATCGCGGACAGAGCGCAGTGATCCGGGAGTGCGCGCCGCAGGCGCAGGACTGCACCCATCGGCGCTATCGCTACAAGGATTGTATTGACGAAGTGGAGCGGGCGAAGAACCGGACCAAGTCGAGGGTGCGCTCGAAAGTGGAGCACGTGTTTGCGGTGATGAAGCTGAAGTTCGGATTGGTGAAGCTGCGTTATCGAGGACTGAAGAAAAATGGCAACCAGTTGTTTGCGGTGTGCGCGCTGGTGAACCTGTATCTGCAGCGGAAGAAGCTGCTGCGTGTGGCTCTGGCCTAGCCCCGGAGCGAAGCTCGCTGAACTCCAGCGAGCCACCGAAGCGGGCCGCGACGAAAAAACCCGAATCCGAAGGCTCGTACTGGCATGGTTGAACACGCAGCGCCTTAAAGACACGGCTTATTCAGAGTTTCCCTAGGGTTCGCGTCGGTTCCTTAGACGCTAACTAACTAGCGAGAAGCAGGCCGTCGAGGAAATAGGTTCTCTCGACGGGTTGGGAAGCGCCATCCTAGCGCTTCTCATGTTCCTCTCGAGCCACATCACTGCCGCTGGTCACGATTTAGGGCCGACTTCGATGAGGAAGATGGGATGAGAATGCCGGTCTCCGGCAGGGATGCGATACGCTCCCAAGTTATCGACGCGCTCGAAGCGCAAGAGATAAAGGAGACCGGCAATGAAGAAGATTAGCAACAACGAAGCGAGAGCTCCCGAGATTACAAGCCCGAAAAGAAATGTATAGAATAGTCGGTGGCTTGAGTTTGTTCTGGTTCTAGATCGAAACTCACAATTGTTCGACCATCTTCTGTAGTTCTTGCGCGATCCACTCGGGGTTGCTTCCTGGATCGAATTGAACTGGGGGGCCGATCTTTATCTTCACCTGGCCGGGACGGGTGAATTTCTTTCCCGCTTGTTTTACTTCGAACAGGCCCTCGATGCGCATGGGCACGATTGGAATTTGCAGGTTGTTGGCCAGCAGGCCGATGCCGGTGCGGAAGGGGAGCAACTTGCCATCGGCGGTGTGGCGACCTTCGGGGAAAACCAGGACGCTGTAGCCGCGATCTACGGATTCTCCGGCGTAGGCGAAGCTCTCGCGGAATCCGGCTTCGCGTGGCAAGGGGAAGAGATTGAGCAACGATACCCCCAGCATCCATTTGATCCGGTCGTAAGCTCTTCCTATGAGGCTTCGTGTTGCTGGCGGAGTGCGCAATATCTCGAGAGCTTCGCCGCCGGTGGCGATCGCCAGTTTATTCCGCAGGCGAGCGGGAAGGGCGGTTAAGACGAATCCGGGATCGACGTCCGCGATGTGATTGCAGATTACGAGGACCGGCCCGTGTGCTCCACGCAAATTCTCTCGCCCCTCTACACGCGGCCATCCCAAAAGAAATACTGCGGGGCGCAACAACAAACAATGCACGGCGAGACGGAGCCACGTGATTGGCCAACCCTGTACCCATCGCGGATAGTGGTAGGGCATTCGCATGGGACGCTTGCCCTGCAACATTCGCTCCAGGTCGGCTACCGTGTTGACGGCTGCGAAGCGGGTCTCGCCGAGATCGATCTGAAAGCGATCTTCGAGCGCACTTAACAACTCCACGCGGTCGAGCGAACTGAGGTTCAACTCGGATTCGAGATTCGCATCCGGGAAAAGTTGAGTTGGTGAGCGGCCCGTGATTCGCTCGATCAATTCTGCGAGCGGACTCGACCACGTCTGGTCGGAGGATTTGTGGGCCAGTTGTGCTTGGACTGCCTGCTGAATTACTTTTCTCAGCGGCTTTTGCGTGGAAGTGCGTGGGAAATCTTCTTCCGGCCAGACTACCCAGGTGTGCATGCGTTGGTACTCGGCCAGCGATTCATTGGCTCGCTGAACGATGGGTGCGGGATCGACAGTGCTGTCTCGCAGGATGATCGCCGGGCATGGCTCTGCATTTCCGTTCCGCGGCAAGGGAATGACGACGGCGTCTTTTATTTCGGGCTGACGGCGCAACGCGGCTTCGAGATCGTCGGGATAGACGTTCATGCCGGCTGGAGTGACGATGACTTCTTTCTTTCGTCCCTTGAAGTAGAGGTTGCCATCAGCATCGAGTTCACCGATATCGCCGGTGCGATACCAGCCGTCTTCGCTGGGGACCGGGTGAAGATCCTTCCCGTTCCAATAACCCGCGGCGACTCCGCCTCCGCGCACCAGGATTTCTCCGTCGGTCGCGAGTTTGACTTCACGTCCGGCAAGAACTTTTCCAATCGATCCTTTGCCCAGCCGAAAAGGGTGGTTCACGCTTATGAGCGATGTGGTTTCGGTGAGGCCGTAGCCCTGAATGGCGGCGTATCCGAGGCGTCCCCAGAATTCCTCGGTGTCGCGGTCGAGAGCGGCGCCGCCGGAGATGAAGGCCCAGAATTTCCATCCGAATTGACGATGGATACGGCGGAAGATCCACCAGCGATGCAGGAAGTGTTTGCCTTCGGCGAGGCGAAACTGTTGATGGAAAGCTTCGCTACGGCCTTTGTCTTCGAGATCGCGTTCGATCTTTTCTTTGAGCGATTGCAGCAGGCGCGGCACCGCGACCAGCACCGAGACGCGTTCCCGGCGGACAGTGGAGATCACATCCGCGGGTTTGAATGTGTCCTGGAAAATCACTGTGCCGCCCATCAGTGGGGGCAGGAAGATTCCCAGAAACTGCCCGAAGACGTGGCTGAGCGGCAACAGGCTCAAGAAGCGGACTGGGTGCACCCATCGTTCGTACTTCAGATATTTCTGAATCTCTAATTCCAAGGGCGCGATATTGGCGAGAACGTTGCCATGCGTAATCACGACTCCTTTGGGGTCGGCTGTGGTGCCGGAGGTGAAGACGATTTCGAGCGTGTCCGCGGGTTCGATGTCGGCGGCATGATAGGTCGTTGATGAGTGCGCTGCCAGCGCTTCGGATAGATCCCCTAAAACCAACGCTGGGATCGACTGAGTCACATGCTCGCGTGAGCAGACCAGCAGCTTGGCGCCGACTTGCTGATGGACACGCAGGGCGAAGTCCGAGGTGGCCACGTCGTCCATGGGCACAACCACAACACCGCGCAGGGCACATCCGAAAAATACTGCGATCCACTCGGCGGAGTTCGGCCCCCAGAGCATCACACGCTCGCCCTTGCCGATTCCACGTAGCTCCAGTTCGCGGGCAAAGCGGAAGGCGGTTTCCGCGACTTGCCGGTACGACCAACGCACGGTGCGATAGCCGCAGGGTTGCACGTAGGCAATCTCCGAGCCCCATTGCAAAAAACGGTCGAGGGATTCGGCGAGCGATCGGCGCTCCATGTAACAGATAGTAGCGCTTCGCGGTCGCGGAGCAACGTCGCGGAACAATATTGAGAGGTGAATCTGATTTCTGAACTGCCAACGGGTCATGTATCCCGGGAAGTGGTCTTTAATTCAGGTGTTAAGACACTTCCGCATCCCCAAGGGCAGTTGACGCATCTTAATTCAGGCGCATATCATAATTGTTTGGCCTTAAGGGCCGGAACGAGCTAGGAAGAGCTACGGACTGTGAAGTTATTATCCATGGACAAAAAGAAACTAGACTATTTCAGAAAGAGACTGGAAACGCGGCAGGATGAGTTACGCCGCATGGTCTCGCGGACAGAGCAGGACGGGCGCACCGTCGATGAGGACTCGGCACAGGACATAGCCGACCGCGCGGCCAGCTCTTACACCAAAGAATTTCTATTTCATCAGAGCAACAACGATCGTCAACTCCTGCAAATGGTTGAGGGAGCCCTGTCGCGGCTTCGCGAAGGCAGCTTTGGGGAGTGTATCTCGTGCGGCAAGGAGATTAATGCCAAGCGTCTGGAGGCAGTACCTTGGACCCGGCATTGCATTGAGTGTCAGGAAAAGCTAGAACAGGGGCGGTTGGAGGAAGCGTCCAGGTAGCCCCTGCCGATAACCTTTGACGCTGCCGATTTTCGCCTGTTAAACTCAAAGATTGTCAACCCCACCCTGAGCCATATAGAAGGGAAGTTGTGCGCGCAGAGACCCGTCATCAACTAAAACAGGACCGGTTCAGCCAAGTCACCATCGACGCGGCGGAAAGAACCGCTCACTGGTCCGTAGAACACAAGAACAGATTAATTGTTGCAGGGGTGATCGTGCTGGTAGTGGTTGTAGCTGCTGCCGGGACCTGGTATTTCTTGAGCCAGCAGGATCAGAAGGCCAGCCTTGAGATGAGCCAGGCAGTGCGCACCCTGAATACACCGGTGCGTCCGCCCAACATGCCGGCGGAGGCAGAGGCGCCAAGTTTTGCCAGTTCCGCAGAGCGCGCGACTGCGGCTCACAAACAGTTTCAGGCCATCGTTGACAAATATCCGCATACTCATGCGGCTGAGTTCGCACGCTATTTTCTCGCGCTGACGACGGCCAGCCTTGGAGACAACGCTGCGGCTGAACGTGATCTTCAGAAGGTGGTTTCGTCGGCCGACGGTGACCTTGCGGCGCTGGCCAAGATGGCATTGGCGTCGGTGTATCGCAATACCGGGCGCAACAAGCAAGCGGTGGATATCTACAAGCAGTTGGCTGCGAAACCTACCAGCACGGTGGGCAAGGTGACGGCGCAAATCGAGTTGGCTGCCACTTATCAATCGGACAATCAGCCGCTGGAAGCCAAACGCATCTACGAAATCATCCAGAAGGAAAATCCCTCGACTGAAGCGGCGCAATTGGCCACGGCGAAATTGCAGGAGTTAAAGTAGGAAGCTTCTGCCGTGTGGCTTTCGGTTTTGCTTCTCAGATTGTCTCTCCTCTGTGCAAGACTTCGTTCAGCGGCTGGTGAAAAGTTTATTCCACTCTTCTGCCGGCGTGGGCGGGACCAGAGCCGGTTTCAGGTTGGCGCCTACCCGCTCCTTGTGTCCCATGCCGACCAGCGAGGTTGTCATTCCCGGCGCGGACCGGGAAAATTGAATCGCGTTTTCGGCGTCGTTGTCCAGGCCCAGGATTCGGCCCACAAAAGCGGGCAGCCCATGAGTGAGTTGCCCTTGTTGCAAGGTCGCGCTGCCGATGACCGCGACTCCTAACTGCGCAGCGGCGGAAAGCAGTGACTGCTTCTGTTTACGCGAGCTTTGATCGGCCACGGTCTGATTGGCCAAGGCATAAGCCTCGGGCATGGCCAGACTGAAAGGAAGCTGGATAAAACGGAAGTGATGCTCATCCCCGCCCGCCCCGTGCGCGAGTTCTACGGTTTCGGCCAGACTCATAGAGTCGCGCGAAGACTCGGGCAGACGAAAGGCGCTCCAGGTGGCCATTCCGTAGTAACCAAGGCTGCCGGCCTTGACCAGCTTCTCCAACATTGCGAATGCGTCCCGTAGGCGCTGGCTAAAAGCATCGCGGGAGATCTCCGCCAATTGTGATTCGGGATTGTGCAGATAGAAGACGTCGATGGTCTCCAGGCCGAGATTGTGCTTTGAACGCTCGATCTGGTTTTCGAGATATGCCGGAGCCATACAATGCATTCCACCGACGAGTTGTTCGGGATCGAGAATGCGGGACTCGACGTATTCGCGCGTGAAATAAGCCCGCGGATCGGCTGGCAGGTTGCCGTCGAACGACAGATAGCCAGCTTTGGTGCACACCAGGATTTCGTCGCGCTTGACTTCTCCAGATTCGATTCGTTGCCGCAGGGCCTCGCCGAGGTTGCGCTCCGAGCGCTGGTGACGGTAGTTGATCGCGGTGTCGAGGACGTTGATGCCGGAGATCAGCGCCGTGGCGATGGCCTCGGTGTAGTTTCGGTCGGCCGCGTCGTCAGGCTCGCCGAGGTAGGTTCCGAGTCCTATGGAAGAGAGCCAAAGATCGTTTGGCCCAGGAACGTGCTCCGGGCGGCGGAAGTGTCCTGCTTCGTGCAACAAAGAGAAACGGTCGCGGTAGCGGGCGGTTCCTTCGGCGGTGGCATGTCCGGGGAGCATACGGAGACAGTGTAGCAGCCAGCAATTTCTCTGGTTGTTTAGGCAGGGAGGGTCATGTATGATGACCATGGTCATATGGAGTGGTCATGAAGACGATGCCAGCGGGGCAATTCAAAGCTCGATGTTTGAAAGTCATGGATATTGTGCAATCCACACGTGAGCCCGTGATAATTACAAAGAAGGGCCGCCCGGTGGCGAAACTAGTGCCAGCGGAGGAACCTTCGGACGATTTCCTCGGAAAGCTCTCGGGCACGATGAAGATCGTGGGAGACATCACCCAGCCGATTGAAGATCCCGAAGCTTGGGAAGCTTTGCGGTGATCCTGCTAGACACGCACATAGTTCTTTGGGCGGCCATTGAACCTAAGCGTCTGTCGCGAGCGGCCCAGTCGGCTCTGAAGAGGGCGCGCCGCAGCGATGGATTTGCGATCGCTTCGATCAGCCTCTGGGAATTGGCATCGCTTTTTGCGCGTTCTCGCATCCAAACCTACGGTACGGTCGAGATGTCGGTGCGTCAGGTTCTGGACACCGTTGGCGCAGTGGTCAAGCCCATTACTCAGGAAATCGCTATCCTCGCCACGCAGTTCCCGGACAGCTACCCGCGCGACCCGGCAGACAGGCTCATCGGAGCAACGGCTCGGGCGGAAGGACTCGCCCTGATCACGCAAGATCAGAGGATACGCAGCAGTCCGCTTCTGAGAACGATCTGGTAATTGCCCGCCCCCACCCACGTTATCTTCGCAAGCCTCAACACACCGCTTCAATCAACAGCGAGACATTTCTTGCTTTGGACTCCATTTCCCTTTTCCTCGCTTGTTGAGTACGATGTCTTTCCATATCCTGGACTTCTAAAAGCATGGCAGCGATCACTCTGCGGATCAACGGCAGTGAGCGGAAGGTCGACGTCGCACCCGAGACGCCCTTGCTTTGGGTGCTGCGCGACACGCTGGAACTGACGGGCACAAAGTTTGGCTGTGGCGCCGGTTTTTGTGGGGCGTGCACGGTCCATGTGGACGGAGCGCCTGTGCGTTCTTGTTCGACGCCCGTCTCGCAAGCCGCCGCGAAAAATATCACGACCATTGAAGGCTTGTCTCCGAGCGGGCCGCATCCCTTGCAGCAGGCGTGGATCGAGGAGCAGGTACCACAATGCGGCTATTGCCAGACCGGCCAGATCATGGCTGCGGCCGCCCTTCTGGCAAAGAATGCTCAGCCCTCCGATGAGCAGATCACGCAGGCGATGTCTGGCAACATCTGCCGCTGTGGGACGTACGACCGGATTCGGCGTGCGATCCATCGCGCGGCAGGCACGGGAGGTGCGCGATGAGCCCGCTTTCCCGCCGCGACTTTCTCACCGCTGGCGTGGCGGCGGGTGCCGGACTTGTCATCGGCTTCTATCTGCCTCACAAGAATTTCGCTGGACGTGCGAAGGATACTTTCGCTCCCAACGCTTATTTGAAGATTGCGCCCGACGGAAAGATCACGATCGTCGTCGCGCGCTCTGAGATGGGACAAGGCGTGCGCACTTCGCTCCCCATGATCCTCGCGGAAGAACTCGAAGCCGATTGGAAACACATCACGATCGAACAGGCGGGCGCCAGCACGCTCTACGGCGACCAGACGACCGGCGGCAGCGCCAGCGTGCGCACAACGTGGGATCCGATGCGAAAGGCAGGAGCCGCCGCCCGCGAAATGCTGATCAGCGCCGCCGCTTTGGAGTGGGGCGTCCCGCGCTCGGGCTGCAAAGCCGAGAACAGCGCTGTGGTGCACGCGGCATCCAATCGCCGCCTCACTTACGGGCAGTTGGCGACCAAGGCGAGCGCGCAACCCATTCCGACCGATGTCCCATTGAAGCAGGCCAAGGATTACAGAATCGTTGGCACGTCGCTGCCAAGGATTGATGTGCCGTCCAAGGTAGCTGGCACGGCTGAGTTTGGTATTGATTTTCGGCTCCCTGGCATGAAGTATGCCGTGCTCGCACGTTGTCCGGTGATTGGAGGCAAGGTCGCGAGCTTCGATGACAAGGAATCGAAGAGGATCCCCGGCGTCAGCTACGTGGGGAAAATCAGCGACTCGGCCGTGGCGGTAGTCGCTGACAACGTTTGGGGCGCTATGGAAGGCCGACGCACTCTGAATGTGCAGTGGGATGACGGGCCGAATAAAGATCTGAATTCGGCTGCGATCTTCGAGTCGCTGAAGAAGTCCGCATCGGATAAAGCCGTAACCCTGTACGCCACCGGAAACGTGTCGAAAGTATCGGGACGCCGCATCGAAGCCGAATACCAGCTGCCCCTGATGGCACACGCGGCGATGGAACCCGGGAATTGCACGGCTCACTTCCGGGGATCGAATTGCGAACTCTGGGCTCCAACTCAGGTTCCCCAGGATGTTCGCGACTCAGTGGCGCAGGCTGTGGGACTGGACCCTGATCAGGTGAAGGTCAATGTCATGTTGATGGGCGGAGGATTTGGCCGGCGCCTGGAGCACGACTACGGAGTCGAAGCCGCGTTGGTTTCGAAAGTGGCGAACGCTCCCGTCAAGGTGATTTGGACACGGGAAGACGATATGCGGAACTCGACCTACCGGCCCGCGAGCTATCAAAAATTAAGTGCGGTGCTCGACGCACAAGGCCGGCCGCTGGCATTCACCCATCGAATGGTTGCGCCCTCGATCAGCGGGCAAAAAGGGTTGCCCACACCCAATGGAGTTGATCCCGATCTTCCCGATGAGGTCGCGCTGATCTATTCTTTTCCCGCCGCATTGGTCGAGCATGTGATGACCCAGACTCCGGTGCCCTTGGGTTGGATGCGTTCGGTATACGCACTGCAAGCCGGATTTGCCAGCGAATCTTTTATCGACGAACTGGCGGCGGTGGCGAAGAAAGATCCACTCGAGTACCGGCTGCACTTGCTATCGAAAGACGAGGACATCAAGTATTTCGATACGGTTTGGCATACGGCGCGGATGCGTGGAGTGTTGCAATTGGCAGCGGAAAAGGCTGGCTGGGGAAAATCGCTTCCTGCCGGACACTATCAAGGGATCGCCTGCTTCGGATGCTTCAGCACATACATGGCGGAGGTGGTGGAGATCTCGATGGAGAACGAGCAACCGCGCGTGCATCGCGTAGTCGCGGCGACGGATTGCGGTCAAGTGGTGAATCCCGGCATCCTCGAACAGCAAATTAAAGGCGGAGTGATTTATGCGCTGACGAATGCATTGCATGCGCAGATCACGATCGAAAAGGGCCGTGTGGTGCAGGGCAACTTCGACAACTATGCGCCGATTCGAATGAATGAGGCTCCGCTGATTGAAGCTTATTCAGTTCCGAGCACCGAGGCGCCGACCGGGGCGGGTGAGCCTCCAGTGCCGCCTTTGGCGCCGGCTTTATGCAATGCGATCTTCGCGGCGACGAAAAAGCGCATTCGGGCGTTGCCGATCTTGAGCTAGGTGACCATCTTCCTTTGTGTACCTTCGTGTCCTTTGTGGTTCTAGCATTTGAACTTCATCAACCACAGAGGACACGAAGGTACACAAAGGTGCCTGCTTCGAAATTCAACTTAGTCAGAGCGTACGGAAGCTCGATCGAGCCTCGCCAGAATCTGTTCCTCAGGGCCGCGACTGGTACCGCGCTCCCGCTTCGGAAATGATATAGACGATCAGGATTCCCATCTCCGGCTCGATGGGATGCCGATAGCGCGGATGCGGAAAGACGACGTAATATACCAGCGGATAAGAAAGAAGCAGCCAAAAGAAAAGCCGTGCGCCCGGTTTGTGCTTGCGCAGAGCGCGTCCCAGTCCCCAGAAGGCCAGCAGCGAGGAAGCCGCGAATAACGAGATCCTGAAGAAAGACTGAACCGAATTCTCTGATGCTTTTGGCAGCCCGCCCCAGTAGTAGATGAAACGCCTCAGACTGAGGCCGGCAAACCGCCGGTAGTCCTCGCGAATATAAGCCATCGCTTCACGTTTGCGTTCGGCCACATAAGCAAGTTCCCCCAATTCTTCGTAGCGGCGCATTTCGAAAGCATTCTTGGTCGGATGAAGATAGTCCATCCAGGTTCCGTCAGCCCCGGGTCCGTTCCCCAATCGCAGTTCAGCGCCAAAGTTTGAACGGATGAAAACAAATTGTCCGAAAGTGCGGTAGTTGCGGACGAGCCAGGGCGTCACACAGGCAGCAAAGACGAGGGACGCGACAAGGACTCCGGCGAGCGAAGGTTTGCCGAGCTTGGCGCGGCGGTACCAGATCCATAGCCCGGAGACGGGCAGAAATGACAACAGAGCGGTGTTAGTCAGCGCACTGACGCCCCAGATCAAGCCAAATTGCAGCCACGGTTTCAAGCCGTCTTCCTCATCCATGGTGAGCGTGAGCAAGAAAATCACGGCGAGCAGAAGCGTAGCGAGGCTGGTCTCCCACACCCAGCGCGTACACCAGAAAATGACGGACGGCAACAGCGCCCAAGTCCACGAGCTCCACACCGCGACTTTTTCGGCGAAACATTTCTTCGCGATGAGAAAAATCGGAATGCAAGTAAGCGCGGAAAAAATACTATTGATGCCGAGCAGGAGTATGGCCGACGCGCGACTGTAAACTCCGAATACTCGGAAAACCATCGCGATCAAAAAAGGATAGAGCGGAGGTTCCCAAGCGGTCGGACCGGTAGTCTCATTGAAGGGATTGCCGAAACCCTGGCCTTGAGCAAGTGAGCGCCCGATCCGGCCCATCTCGAAGCCAAAGTCAAAGTCCCTTTCGTTGGCTGGGACTTCGAGAACACGGTGGGAGGAGTGGAACCTGTAAGTGTGCGCGATGACGATGTAGCCGAAACGCACTCCGAGAGCGACGATCACCATCCACAAAAAAGACGCGCGGGCGTTCGCCGACCAGCGCGGACGAGCGCTGAAAGTAGCCGTCGTTGGGGTCGTCCTGCTGGAATCCACCATGCAGTTGTAGCCCAAGGGATTTCTTTCAGCAACTTTGCTCGTGTCTGGTTGTTTGTGCGCTCCTTGACACTGCGCTCCTGTGGCCTTTATCCTTAACTTTCGCTCCCTGGAGAAGTTACGCCTCTGAGCGTGCTTCCGCGTTCCTTTGCGGTGTCGGTTGGGGGCGCGGGGGATCTCAATGCTCATCGAAATCAAAGACTTGGAACTCCATCCGATAGATTTTCAGGAGGAGTACCGCCCGAATGTCCTCGATTTGGGGCCCGATCTTCAGCAGAGCACTCCGCTGCACGCTGCCGGACGCGCTCAGTTGATCGAGGAACATCACGGGAAGCATCAGCGGATCAAGGACATACGGGTCAGCGGCGAACTTTCCACGACCCTCGAGCTACCGTGTGCTCGTTGCCTGGAGCCGGTGACCGAAGAGGTAAGGCGCAAGTTTGATCTGTTGTACCGTCCGCTTGGCGCGGATGCTGGCCGGGAGGAACTCTCGGTGACCGGCGCCGAAGCTGAGGTCAGCTACTATCAGGGTGAGGGTTTGCTGCTCGAAGATGCGGTACGCGAGCAGGTGCTATTGGCCGTCCCTCTGAAAGTGATCTGCCGCGAGGACTGCAAAGGCCTTTGCCCGCACTGCGGCACGAATCTGAACCTGGAGCAATGCTCTTGCTCTGAACCGATGGAAGATCCGCGTTGGACGGCGCTGAAAGATATTCGCGGCAAGTTGGAACACTGATTTTTATCGTTTGATTTTAGGAAAGCGCACGAGCGAGACGCTCACGCCTACACAAGAAGGAATCTAAATGCCAAATCCAAAACGGCGACACTCCAAAGCGCGCACCGGAAGCCGGCGCGCCCATGACTCGCTCAAGAGCCATGCACTGTCTGAATGTCCTAACTGCCACGAGCGCAAGATGCCGCATCGGGCGTGCCCCAAGTGCGGCTACTACAAAGGCCGCGAAGTTCTGGAAGTCAAGGAAGCCAGCTAGCGCCGCCGCCCCATGCCAAGCGTCATAGCCCTGGACGCGATGGGTTCGGACCGCAGGCCCAAGCCTGAGATCGAAGGGGCAATCCAGGCGGCACGGCATTACGGTGTCAAAGTCCTTTTAGTAGGCCCGGAACCCGCTCTCCGGGCCGAGTTGGCCCGCTATCCCGCCGCTGTCGGACTCCCTATTGATGTCGCGCACGCCAGCGAAGTCATCGGCATGGATGACAAGGCAGTGCAAGCCGTGCGCGCCAAACGGGATTCGACCATGCGGGTTGGCCTCCGCCTGGTGCGTGATGGGCGCGCATCGGGTTTCATCACTGCCGGCAACACTGGGGCAGCTATGGCTACTGCAAAAATGGTGTTGGGAGCAATTCCCGGAGTGGATCGGCCCGCGCTGGCGGCTGTATTTCCCACGGCGATCGGCACCGTCGCCAGCCTGCTGGATGTCGGCGCCAACGTGGACAGCAAGGCGCATAATCTCGAGCAATTCGCGGTCATGGGAGAAATTTACTTTCGCACCTTGTTTGGAACCAAGCGCCCGCGCGTAGGCTTACTTTCCATCGGCGAGGAAGAAACCAAGGGCAACGAACTGACGCGAGAGGCATTCCAGCTTCTCCAAAAGCTTCCGCTGAATTTTGTAGGCAACGTGGAAGGCCGCGACCTTTACAACGGCAAAGTAGACGTCATCGTTGCCGACGGGTTCGTCGGCAATGTCGCTTTGAAGATTTCGGAAGGCGTGGTCAACCTGGTTCGGTCCACACTGAAGGAATCATTGAAGACGACCATCACACGCCAGGTTGGATATTTGCTCTCGCGCAGCGCGTTTGCTGATTTCAAGAAACGCCTCGACCACACGGAATACGGAGGCGCGCCGTTGCTTGGGGTAAAGGGCGTTTGCTTCATCACCCACGGATCGTCGAACGCTAACGCGATCAAGAATGCCATCCGAGTCGCAGCGGAGTTTGCCGAGCACCCGATTAACGCGGAAATAGAAAGGACGCTGACCGGGATTCGAGCGGCGAGGTCGGCACGCAGCGGAATAGAGGACGTTGCCAGCAACGTTTCCACGACCATCGCATAACTATGACTGCTTCACACAACGGTGGACCCATCGCATTTCTTTTTCCCGGCCAGGGATCGCAAGCCGTTGGCATGGGCAAAGAGCTGGCCGAAAGACACGCAATTGCTCGGCAGACATTTGAAGAAGCCGACGAGACCCTCGGCTACAAGCTCTCCCGGCTTTGCTTCGAAGGTCCCGAGGATCAGCTTCGCCTGACCGAGATCACGCAGCCGGCGATTCTGACTGCATCCGTGGCAGCTTGGCGCGTTTTGAACGAAAAGGGAATCAAACCCGCTTTGGTCGCCGGACATAGTCTGGGCGAATACTCTGCACATGTTGCCGCCGGAACCCTCAGCTTCGCCGACGCGCTCCGCACCGTACGCCATCGAGGCAAGTACATGCAGGAAGCCGTCCCCGTCGGCGTGGGCACGATGGCGGCGATTCTCGGCATGGAGTTCGAGAAGGTGGTTGAGGCCTGCAGCGATGCAGCTCAAGGTCAGGTTTGCGAACCTGCCAACATCAATTCCCCTGAACAGATTGTCATTTCGGGTCACACCGCTGCGGTCGAACGCGCCACAAAACTCGCCGACGAGCGGGGTGCCAAGCGCGCGAAGGTCCTGCCCGTTAGCGCCCCATTTCATTGCTCGCTGATGAAGCCGGCGCAGGATCGCCTCGCCGCGGATCTATCTTCCATCTCGTTCAGCCAGCCTGCAGCCGGAGTTGTATGTAATGCCGACGCCGCACTGCTCAGAGATGCAGACCGCAGCCGGGATGCGCTGATCCGCCAAGTAACAGGATCGGTAAAGTGGGAGCAATCCATGCGCGTGCTGATCGCCCAGGGAGTGCACACTTTCGTGGAGGTGGGTCCGGGGAAAGTGCTCTGCGGCCTCATGCGCCAGATCGACCGCTCTAGAATCTGCGTCAACGTCGCAGACGAAGCATCACTGCAAAAGACGCAGGAACAATTTGCAGTAAAGGCTTAGGACAGCCGGAAGCGACCGCCATCACTCCGTCACCCACGTCCACCACTTGCCACACTCTATATCGTTCGGCGAAAAAGAGAGAGTCTTGTTGGATTTTTCCACCCACACGTAGGCGTGTTCAGCGCGAGCGTTCACTGTGACTTGAACGATGACTCCGCTTCCCCCACTTGGGCTCAAAGAACAATCCACCGAGTAAGACTTCACCAGACCCCACTCTCCACCCGGGCCCCAGTCGCGATAGAAGTCGCTAAATTCGTATTTAGAATATTGGCGGGGATGCTGCTTCCAGTCAGGATCGCGGAACCACACTGCATACGCAGCCTCATAGTTCTGGCTTTCCAGCGCCGCAAAGAACTTGCTCGCCGCATTCCGTTCGGGATAGTCGCGGTAGTGATAAACCACCCACGCGGCGATTATCACAAAAACCACGACTGCAGAGATCCACATCCGGCGTCGCCGATCGCGCGCAGGATCGTACCGTTCAGCATCCATCAAAGTCATGGCTTCCATAAGCATAACGGAAACCAGCGGAGAACAAAAAGTTCCCGAAATCGGGCAATTGGTAATCGGGTAATTGTGTAATTTAAGGCTGGCGTTGCAGATAGCCTTTCAATTCTCAAATTACCCAATTACAAAATTACCCAATCGGGCTACAGAGTCCTCTTGAACAGCGGCGTGGCGACCGCCAGGGTGATGAAGGCAAAAAGTGAGAGATAAAGCATGTCCGGCCAGATGGCGGCCATTCCCGTTTCCTTCAGCAATATCGACTTGAAGCCGTGAACCGCAAAGGTGAACGGATCTACTTTTGCGATACCCCGCAGCCACCAGGGAAACGCCTGGATGGGATAGATGGCTCCACTGGGGAAAAACAGCAGCGTATTAAGAATTCCAAAAATCGCGCGCGGCACCAGCGGATCCTCCACTCGAACCATGAGCAGAAACATCATAGTGTTGAACGCAATCGACGTCAGCAGAATCAGGATCATCAGTTGGAGTATGGTGCCAAGATTAAAAACTGTTCCCACTCCCGCCAGCAGCGAACCAATTACCGTGATGACGACTCCCGTCATCACCGCCTTGATCGCTCCCGCCGCGTTAAGTCCAAAAACCAGTTCAGTTTTGGTGATGGGCGTAACCAAATATCCTTCATGCACGCCGCGCGCCTTGTCGTCGATATAGAGCATGCCGCCGCCGATCATCACAGAGACGAACATCGCCAGTGTGATCGAGCCCGGCAAAAGATATTTCATGTATTCGATATAGGGATAAAGCTCCACAATCTGAAGTACGGTCTGCTGCAGGATTCGTGGCTCGACCGTGGGCTGATTGAGCGCATTTGTGATGCTTGTGAGTTCGTCCTCCAGAGTCGAACTCATGAAGTTGTCGCTGTTATCCACGACTAGCGCAATGCGCGGTTGATCCTGCTCGTACACTCGCCGCGAGTATTGTGGCGGAATTATGACGGCGCCTTCGATTTTGCCGTTGCGCACGTCGTCCATCGCCGTCTTCGGATCGTTATAGTAAATCGGTTCAAACGTCCGCATATTGGAGCGCACTGAATCGAAAGCCTCGCGGATCTTGAGTGCTTGAGTGCCGCCATCCTGATCCACTAGCCCCAGTCTGGCGTCGCGAATCTTCCCTCCGAACGCATTGCCCAGCACAATGAGTTGCACCAGCGGGAAAATCATCGACGCCATCATCAGCGCTGGAGAGCGAAAAAACTTGCGCATTTCGCGCTCGACAATGGCCAAAATGTGATTCATGGCTGCAACCCTGGTCTCTGAGGCATGGTGAAGGCGTGCGCTTTTACCAACTCATCGCGCAGTTGCCGCCCGGTGTAATGGACGAAGACGTCGTCCAGTGACGTGTTCTGCACGGAAAGTGATCTCACCCGCACACCCGCCCGCACTGCCGATTCCACAAGTTCGGTCGTAGTTCGCGACCCGTCTCCGGTCAGAACGCGGTACATCCCAGCGCCCTCGTGCTGCACCGAGGTCACATCACTCAGCTTTTTCAAACGATCCTCCCAGTCCGGGGGCGCGTTATCGAACTGCGCCTCGATTACGTTCGATCCCGGCACACTTGCCTTCAGCGCCGGAGGCGTATCAAGGGCCACAAGTTTGCCGTGATCCACGATGGCAATGCGGTCGCACAGGCGATCGGCCTCGTCCATGTAGTGAGTCGTGATCAGGATGGTGAGTTGCCGGTGGCTTTTGATGTTGGTCAGCATCTCCCAAACCGCAACTCGAGAGACGGGATCCAGCCCGGTAGTGGGCTCGTCCAGAAAAAAAATTCGCGGACTGTGTACCAGGCCACGCGCAATCTCAAGCCGCCGTCGCATGCCGCCAGACAGGGTTTTGGTCTGGGCTGAACGCCATTTCGTCAGGTCCACCAGTTCCAGCAACTCGTCGATCGCGGCTTTGCGCTTTTTGGAAGGAACATCGTAGAGCTTGGCGTAGATGCTGAGATTTTCTTCGATGGTAAGATCAAGGTCGCTGGTCAGCGCCTGCGGAATTACGCCAATCGCCCGTCGAGCCGAATCTGGATCCTTCTGCACATCGTGACCCGCGACCCGAGCAGTTCCAGCAGTGATCGGTATCAGCGTGGTCATCATCCGTATCAGCGTGGACTTGCCGGCGCCATTCGGCCCCAGCAAACCGAAAATCTCTTCTTCCTTCACATTGAAAGAAACGTTGTCCACCGCGGTGAAATCACCGTATCTCTTGACGATGTGTTCCACTTCGATGGCGTTGGATACAGCAGCGTCGCCAGCCGAACCATGCCCGTTCCTGGGAGCATCTCCACTCGATCCCCCGCGAGAATTGAGATCGGTAATCATGGATGCTGCTCCGCCGACACGTTGTCTTGTGCCGTGCCCTTAAGCTGCTCCGGCGCAACCAAAACTTCCGCTGTCATGCCTGGAACGTACGCGCCTTTCGGATTGTCCAGCCGAACCTTGAGCACAATAGTTCGGATGTCCCGCTTGCGCCGGCCAACATCGCGCTGCGTGGCAAAATCTGCTTCCGCGGACTTGAAAAACACCTTGCCCGAAGTGATCGTGCCGCCGGGCAGTCGAACTCGCATCGTGTCTCCCAAACCAATATGATCGGCATCAGTCTCAGGAATTGCGGCGCGCACCCAGGTGTCCCCGAGGTCGACGATGGTCACGATCGCCTGCCCGGCATTCAATACTTCTCCTTCGCGGGCCGCACGCACGGAAACAGTTCCAGTCACCGGCGCATAAATCTTGGTGTAACCTAGGCGAACCTCAGCTTGCTTCAGCATGCTTTCCGCATTGGCGACTTGTGCGCGCGTGGATTCAACCGTGCTCTGTGCAGCGTGCGCCTGATGGGTATTCGCGATAGCCGTATTCAGGTCTGCCTCGGCAGCACTCACTTGATCTTTGAGCGATTGCACCAGCGCCCTCTGTGCCGCCAGGTTACTCTCCGCCTGAACGCGATCCTGATCCGAGGCAACACCCTCTTTCGCCAGTTCAATCGTGCGCCGGCTGTCGCTCTCCGTGCGCTCCAGCGTAGCTTCTGCCTGCAGTAACTGCGCGCGCGCGGATTGCAGCCGTGCCTGCGCATTGGCGACGCTGCTGGTGGTGGATCCCTGCGTCGCTCGCAAGGTCGACTGCGTTTCAGACACCTTGGACTTCAAACTGTCGATGGTGGCGGCGGCTGCGCGCTCTTCCGCCTCCAATTCCGACGGATCCAGCGCCGCGATCAAATCACCTTGCTTCACCTGGGTTCCTTCGTCGACCAAGAGCTTCGCCAGTCGTCCCTCGATCTGCGGGCTCACGATCACCTGGTTGGAATCCACAGTCCCGATCAGAATCAGATCCTTGTTGCGGGGCGTGGACAACAGGTAATAGGTCAGCGAGATACTGAAAATCACGCCGAGAATGATGAGGAATTTATTGCGTACACTCACTGTCGTGCTCCTCGGCACTTTCCGCCGGGACGCCGGAACAATGCGGCCGAAATGAAGTCGAGCACGGCTGCCCGGCGCGCAGCCACTCGCTCCGGGGACATGGGATCTTTGCCGCTCATTAGGCGCATCACCGGCGCACTGGTGAAATAGAAAACGATCAATGCAATCATGGAAGGGACAAAGTGCATGGGGTCAACGGGCCGGAATTCGCCGGCTGTCTGCCCCTTCTTGAGAACGTCGGCCACGCGGCCAAACAGCGGACGAAAATACTTTTTCACAATCCGTTCCAGATGGTTGGCCCTGCCCCGGCCCGCGCCCATCATTTCGCCCTGCACAATTCGGGGATACAGCGGATGGCTCGCGACGTAATCGAAGTGCGCGCCCGCGTAGGCGAGAATCTTTTCGCGCGGTGGAAGATCGCGAGACAAAACTTCGCCGACACAGGCAATCAGTCCTCCAAATACCTGATCCAGTACCGCCCCGTACAAACCCTCTTTGTCCTTGAAGTAGTAATAGAGGAGAGCCTTATTCACCTTGGCTGCGTGGGCAATGGCGTCCGTTCTCGCCCCGGCGACACCCTCGCGCGAAAACTCCCGCATCGCCGCCTGCAGAATGGCGGCACGGCTCTGTTCGGGACGCCCGCGAGACCCCAGGCGCGATTTGGAAACTGCCATCTTCACTGGTCGTTAATTAACTGGTTAGTTAGATTGTATCAAAGACTAAAAACATAGACAACCGCCCGTGTGGAGACGGGCGACTTGCCCGTAAGAAGTTCTCGCGGACGCTCCTCCCGCTAGTCCGCCACCCGCAAAACAACACTCTTGCGGGCGTCGAGACCCGACCCCGCGATATCGCACAGTGAGGCCTCAATCAGCTTCCGCGACGCGGCATGAGTCAGCACCCGCACCTGATGTTTCCCCGAATCGTTCCTGGCCCACACCGCCGCGGCACGGGCCACTCCAACCTGGTTCCGCTCCAGCATGGTTGTGATCGGCCCGATCGCACTGGGATCGCCCACCGTAAACCGAAGATAGTGCCTGCTCTCGCAATCCCGCGTGGTAGCCTTAACCCGGCCGCCTGGACTCAAAGAAAATCCGCCTTTGTGACACGCGATGTCGACCACGTCAGAAAGCACGGCACTCGCGCTCGGCAGCGAACCCGCTCCCTTGCCGGAGAAAAGCATCTCGCCCACCGCATCCCCGCGAACCAGCACGGCATTATTCTCATCGCGAACGCCGGCGAGTTGATGCGATGCAGGTAGCAACACCGGAGCGCAAGCCAGCGACACCGCATCCTCGCTCAATTCCGCGGTCGCCACATGCTTGATGACGAAACCCAGTTCCCTGGCCGCCTGCACGTCATCTGCGGCAATATCGCGGATCCCCTCCACCTGCACCGCGTCAGCATCCACCTGCCTGCTGAAAGCAAGTTCGGTCAGGATCTTCAGTTTCTGCGCCGCATCGTGGCCATCGATGTCGAGCGTCGGATCAGCTTCCGCGAAACCCTTAGCCTGCGCCTCGCGAAGCGCCTCCTCGAATTCAACGCCATCCTCGGTCATGCGGGTAAGAATGTAGTTGCAAGTTCCGTTGAGAATCCCGCTGAGCTTCTGAATATTGTTTCCGACAAGGCCATCCCGCAGAGCGCGAATGATCGGAATTCCGCCGCACACGCTGGCTTCGAATCCCAGGCGAACTTTCTGCACTTCCGCCGCCTTCATCAGGCTGAAACCATCCAAAGCCAGCAAAGCCTTGTTCGCGGTGACCACGTGTTTTCCGCGCGCCAGCGAGCGCTCAATAAAGCTTCGCGCCGGCTCAATCCCCCCCATCAATTCCACCACTAGATCGCAACCGTTATTCAGCACTTTGTCTGGCTGCGTGGTCAGAAGCGTACGATCCACGCCCTGCCGCTCTTTATCGAGATCGCGCACCAGAATCTTCGTGATCCGCAACTCCACCCCGGACCGCTGCCGGATGAGCGCGTCATTCCGGTCAACCAGCTCCACTAGCCCGCGGCCCACGTTGCCGCAACCCAGCAATCCGATTTTCAACTTACGAACAGCCATATGTGATCCAATGAAAGTCCGGGCGTCCCCGCACCGCCGAAGCGTCAAAAAGTCGAACGCTACAAGGCTCCCCCCGCAATCGAAGGCACCAGCAAAACCTCATCTCCATCCTGAAACACGTAAGTGTTCCCGCCCAGAAATCGGATGTCTTCCTCATTCACATAAACGTTGAGGAACCGACGAATCTCGCCAGCCTCATCCCGCAAATGGGATTTCAAGTCCGGAAACTGCTGGTCGAGCGCCGAGAACAATTCTCCCAAATTCGCCGCCGAACACTTCACCTGCCCGGTCCCTGATGTCAACCGGCGCAGGGCTGTCGGAATCTGTACCGTAATATTCATTTCAAGCCCTCCACGATTTCTGAAAACTCTGCAGTCTGCAAAAAAGTTTCGAACTCCGCGAGCTTCGGCCGAATCGGCTCTTCCGCCTCGTACTTGCCTGCTAGCACGTCTGTCGTCTTTAGGCCGTTGCCGGTGATGCATAGCACGGTCGTCTCTTCCGGCGCGATGCGTCCTTGAAGGTAAAGTTTCCGCGCGCATCCGGTCGTCACCCCGCCCGCAGTCTCGGTGAAGATGCCTTCTGTCTCCGCCAGAAGCTGAATGGACTCGATCATTTCCGGATCGGAAACATCCTCCGCCCACCCCCCGCTCCTGGTGATGGCCTTGATGGCATAGTGACCGTCGGCCGGATTGCCAATCGCCAGCGATCGCGCCAGTGTCGCCGGCTTCTGAGGTTCTATATCGGCGTTGCCAGCTTTTACTGCAGTCGCAATCGGAGAACATCCGGTCGCCTGCGCCCCGAAAAACTTCACTGGCTTCGCTTCGACCAATCCCAGCTGAATCAACTCGTCGAACGCCTTCTTGATCTTGGTAATTAACGACCCGCCGGCCATGGGCACAACCACGTTATCCGGCAATCTCCATCCCAGTTGCTCGGCGATTTCGAATCCCACCGTCTTCGAACCCTCAGCGTAATAAGGACGCAGATTCACGTTCACGAATCCCCAGCGATGTTCATCCGCGATCTGCGAACACAGCCGGTTCACCTGGTCATAGCTGCCCGCGATGCGAACCAGCCGCGCGCCGTAAATCTGCGTGCCCAGAATTTTTGCGGGCTCGAGATCCGCAGGAACAAAAATCCAGGCTTTGAATCCGTTGCGCGCCGCTTGCGCAGCCACCGAATTTGCCAGGTTCCCTGTCGACGAACACGCGACTGTGTCGAAGCCGAAGCTGCGCGCTTGCGCCAACGCGACCGCAACCACGCGGTCTTTAAAGCTAAGGGTGGGCAAACAGACTGCATCGTTCTTGATGAACAAATTCTTGGAGCCGAGGTGCGCCGCCAGTTGTGGAGCTCGCAGCAGAGGAGTAAAGCCCACCGGCAGGCTCGGCCGATAGTCTTGCGGCAGCGGCAGCAACTCCGCGTATCGCCACATGTTGGGAGCGCGGCTCGCGATGCGCTCGCGCGTGAACTTGGCGTGCAGAACGTCATAATCGTAGAAAATTTCCAGGGGAGAAAAACACTCGTCGCAGATCGACCGAGGCTGGTTGCCCCAGCTCTTATGGCATTCCCGGCAACGCAATTCATATTTCGTCGAACCGGTCGAGGCAATGCCTGTAGTAAAGCCCGTTGAAATGCTCGCAGCAGCGCTCATCACCTACTCGCTTTCCAGAGCCGCGGGACGAGCCACACAAAACTGCCTAAAACCAGAATCTCTTTGCCGGAAAAAATGAAAGGAGGAAAAACAAGAACGAGATGCTGAAAAGGCGGCACCCCGAATCTCATGTCCCCCGTTTCCGGGTGAGAGTTGACACCAGACGACCGGGAGATGACTCCCGATCCGGTTGTCGTGGCTTCTTAGGGCTCGTCCCTCAGCCACTCTTCATGAAATCCAAGGTCTGCTCCGAAGAGCAAACTTGTCACAAATACTACATTGCCTTCGCTCATTCGGTCAAGTCGATCCCACTACAACCAAATTTTTATTCCAGCGGAAGCGGAACCAAAACAAAAATTGTCATTCCGAGCGAAGCGAGGAATCTGCAGTCCCCCGGAACCGCAAGAACCTCTTCCCTCACTTGGAATCCAATGCCAATGCTGTGGGATGTTTCGGCTGGTAGAGACCGATTCTTCCCCCGCCGGGAAGCGTGAGCTTGGTAATCCACCCCCACCGCTCTCTTTGAACTTCAGAAAACGCCACGCCTTTCTTTTTCAGCGCGGACATCTCCGCCTTAAGGTCGTCACACATCAAATAAAGTTCGTGCCGATCGTTCGCCTCATCGGGATGGAAGGCAGCTTCCGCCGGAGGCAAAGCAAAAATCAACCATCCGTGCCCGGCATCCACCGATTTGAACCCGAGAATATCCCGAAAGAATACACGATCAGCCTCCGCGTCTTGGCTGTACACGACGACATGCGCACCTATGATCATGAGCCGAGCCCCTTTCTAACCCGCTCCAACACTCCCGCAAAATCAATCGTCTTGCAATCCTCTCGAGATCATGGTTTTTGATCGCAACTTCCACACAATCTGCCGCAGAATGCCGAGCCAGACCACGGCGTCGCGCGCCGGTAGGTTAAGGCGGCGCACCAGGCGGCGCATCCGTTCCTCCACGTCCGCAATGGGACGGCGATCCAGGTAGCCGCTGCCGCGCATCGCTTCGAGCAGCATTGTAGTAATGCGCTCAAGCTCAGCGGATTTTGCGCGCTCCACTTTTTCGGTTAGCCGAGCAGCCTTGGCATCGCGCACCAGTTCGTAGAGGCACACCGCTACCGCCTGTCCCAGGTTCATCGAAATGTTCGCTTCGCAGGTTGGAATGCGCATCAGCCAGTGACAGTGGCTGAGGGCGGCGTTCGACAACCCGAACTTTTCCGAGCCGAAAAGAAGAGCAACTCGGCTCGATCCCAGTTGCTTGCGGATCAGCCGCGTCCCATATTCCAACCGTCGAAGCGGATGCTGCAATTCCCGGTGACGCACTGCTGTGGTACCAACCACAAGCGTGCAGTCCGCAACGGCGTCGGCAACGGTCTTGTGCTCTTCCGCGCTTGCCAGCAGCGCCGCAGCCCCGACCGCGGAACGCGCCTCGCGAAATGCCGCTTCATAGGGGTTCACCACCCTTAGATGAAGGAATCCAAAGTTGCTCATGGCCCGAGCCGCCGCGCCAATATTAAGCGGATTGCGGGCCGCCACCAGAACCACCCGCAAACGATCGAACTCAATCGCAGCAGCCAAGAATGCCTATTCTCCGAACTCAGATTGTCGAAGTTAAATTGTCATTCCGAGCGGAGCGAGGAATCTGATGTTCGCTGGTTGGCCCTAACAATTCATCGCCTGTACTGATTCTTCTGCTTGTCCCCGTGCCGCTCCAGCCCCAACTGAATCAATCGTCCAATTAGATCGGAATACGATACACCCGAAGCCGCCCACAATTTAGGATACATGCTGATCGCCGTGAAACCAGGCATGGTGTTGATCTCATTCAAATAAATCTTTCGAGATTTCGGCTCCATTAGAAAATCCACTCGCGCCAGGCCCGAACAGTCCACCGCTTTGAACGCCCCGATCGCCAACCGCTGCACCTCTTTCGTCTCGCCCTTACTGAGCTTGGCGGGAATGACCAGCTGCGAACCTTCGTCAAGGTACTTGGCGTTGTAATCGTAGAACTCTGTGCTGGGGACGATCTCACCCGGCACCGAAGCCTCGGGCTTGTCGTTGCCGAGCACCGAGCATTCGATCTCTCTCGCCTTTTGTTTGCGCCCGCCTACTCCCTGCTCGATGACAATTTTGCGGTCGAACTTTGCCGCTTCCTCAATCGCAGGGCCGAGTTCCTTGCGATCGTGCGCCTTGGAAATTCCCACCGACGATCCTAAATTCGCCGGCTTTACAAACACTGGATACTTCAGCTTGCTTTCGACGAGCTTCTGAATGCGCTTTGAATTCGTTTCCCACTCGCTGCGCAGCAGTGTGACGTGTTTCACAATCGGCAACCCTGCGGCGCGAAAAAGGGCCTTCATGACGTCCTTGTCCATGCCCGCCGCTGAGCCCAGGACGCCCGCGCCCACGTAAGGCATGTCCGCCAACTCGAGCAGGCCCTGGATGGTTCCATCCTCGCCGAAGGTGCCATGCAGCACCGGAAAAATAACATCGACGTCGATGGCGCGGTCCGCCGCACGACGAGTCAGCGCATGAGACGACGCATCAGTTTCAAAAGGTGCTAACACATGCCTGTGAGGCTCAGGAGGAACCACGACCGACTCGCCCTTGGCCAGAACCGCGGCTCCGGGGGTCGCCTCGGGATCGCCCGCACGCAGATGCTTGTGATCCTCAAATTTGCCAAGCAGCAACCGCTCCGCATCGGCGGCCGTCACCCATCGGCCCTCCTTGGTGATGCCGATGGGAATGACTTCGTATTTGTCTTTGTCGATGGCGTTGAAGACTGACGCGGCCGAAAGCAATGAGACCTCATGCTCTCCACTGCGCCCGCCAAAAAGAATTCCGACGCGAAGTTTTTTCATGACCCTTCAGTCTGGACGCGGGAAAGGTTGGCCGTCAAATTACTGGTGGTGATCTTTTGGATTCGCCTCAAGGCGTTCCCAGTGCCCTTGTGAAATACAGCGCGGAAATCAGAGATATGTTCCACGTGGAACATTCACTGGAACACAAACCACTGATTCAGCATGGCTTAAGTTTATAGAGAAGTGACGCCTGAGCAGGCTTCGGTATACCCATGAAAGTAGACTTGACAGCTATCCATCAGGTTAGATTTCCGCTTAAGCAGCCCTGATTCAAATAGGAGCGCACGGGCGAGGACGCTCGCGCCTACGCTTGCGTTAGAGAATTTTCTTGCCGAACGCTGACAGCGCCAGCTCCACCGCCAAGTCGGCGGTTTGGTTGTGTTCGTCGATTACGGGATTCACTTCGACAATTTCGAAGCTGAGCATGCGGCCGTGGTCGGCGATGATTTCCATTGCCAGGTGAGCCTCGCGATAAGTCGCGCCTCCACGAACCGGCGTACCCACTCCGGGCGCGTCTTCTGGGTCAACCCAATCCATGTCGAGAGAAACATGGTAGCCGGCTGTCCCCCGCCCGGCTGCGCGCAACGCTTCTTCCATCACCGTGCGCATGCCACGTTCGTCAATATCGCGCATGGTGAAGACGTGGATCCCTGCCCGGCGAACGTTTTCTTTTTCGATGGCATCGATGTCGCGCACGCCCACCAGCACGCAGTTGTCCGGGCTGACTTTGGGGGAAAAGCCAAAAATGTTGGCGAGTTCCGGAGGACCTAATCCCATAATCGCCGCCAGCGGCATGCCATGGACGTTTCCGCTAGGAGAGCTATCCGGCGTGTTGACGTCAGTGTGAGCGTCAATCCAGATCAGGCCGATTTTCTGGTTCTGGCGGCGATAGAATTCTGCGACACCGGCAACCGTTCCCGCGGCGATGGAATGATCGCCGCCCAGAGTGATTGGCACTTTGCCCGCCTCCAGCGTTTTGACCACGAGCTCCGCGTGCTTGGTGCAGGTTGCGGTGATCTCTTTCAGATATTTTGCATGCGGGTCGCCTTCCTTCTTTTGCTCGGCGATGGCGACGGACACGTTCCCAGCGTCTTCAACCACGTGCCCGAGCGCTTCCAATCGCGCTTCGAGTCCGGCTACGCGCACTGCGGAAGGTCCCATATCCACGCCGCGGCGCGACTGGCCAAGGTCGAGCGGAACTCCGATGACGCGGATCTTGCGCGGGGTGATACTAGAGACGGATGGAGTAATTGTTGTCATAGGTTCAAACTAACTTACCGCCGAGGTCGCCGAGAACGCCGAGTCTGGAAATTCATTGACGATCCGTTTAAGTCCGTTCTTTAGGACTCGCACGTGAAAATTCAGAAGAAGGCCAACTTTCTTGTTCGACAACCGAAGGTAGGAAAGCAATTGGGCGTCGTGAATCGGAGAAAGCCGCTCCACAGCCTTGATTTCAACTATTACCGCGTCTTCCACGACTAGATCGAGCCGATACCCGCAGTCCAATTTCACATTCTTGTAACAAACCGGCAGTGGTTTCTGCTCTTCGACTTTCAAACCCATTTGCCGTAATTCAAAGGCCAAGCACACTTCGTAGGCTGATTCGAGTAGGCCCGGCCCTAGTCCTCTATGCACCTCAATTGCGCCCCCGATGATACGGCGCGTCAGTTGATCGAGTCTGTCTTTTTCTTCCATTCTCGGCGACCTCGGCGTACTCGGCGGTGAAAACGCCTTTATGGGTACAGCCGGTGCAGCATGCGTGGGAACGGAATTGTTTCCCTCACATGCTCCAGCCCGCAAATCCAGGCCACGGCTCGCTCGATCCCCATGCCAAAGCCCGCATGGGGCACGCTTCCGTATTTCCGCAAATCGAGATACCACTTGAATGCCTCTTCCGGCAGACCGTGTTCGTGAATGCGCTTGAGCAGCAGATCGTACGAAGCCATGCGTTGCGAGCCGCCGATAATTTCGCCGTAGCCCTCGGGCGCGAGCACATCCACGCACAGAGCCAGGTCGGGCCGCTGCGGATCCGGCTCCATGTAAAACGCCTTCACTTTTGCGGGATAGCGATGCACCATCACGGGCCTGTCGAACTGGGAGGAGATGTACGTCTCGTCCGGCGAACCTAGGTCTCCACCCCACTCGAAATTGTTTTCGAGCGCACCCTTGGCGTGCGCTTCCTGCAGCATCTTGACCGCGTCATCGTAGGTGATGCGTGGAAACGGAGCTTCGATCGTCTCTAACTTCGAAACATCGCGGCCAATGATTTGCAATTCAGGTCGGCGGCGTTCGAGGCAACGTTTCACCAGAAAGCTGAGCAGCCCTTCGGCCAGGGCCATAATATCTTCGAGTTCTCCGTAGGCCACCTCCGGCTCGACCATCCAGAACTCGGTCAAATGACGGCGGGTTTTACTTTTCTCGGCACGGAACGTTGGTCCGAAGGAATACACCTTGCCCAGCGCCATTGCGGTGGCTTCGATATACAGCTGTCCCGATTGCGTGAGGTAGGCCTGCTCGTCAAAATAATCGACCGGAAAGAGCGTGGTCGTACCTTCACACGCCGCGGGCGTAAGAATCGGCGGATCAGTGAGAGTGAAGCCGCGCTCGTCGAAGAAATCGCGTGCCGCTTTGATGATCTCTGCCCGCACCCGAAGGATCGCAGCTTGGCGCGGTGTCCGCACCCACAGATGCCGGTGCTCCATGAGGAAATCGACGCCATGTTCTTTGAGCGAAATGGGGTAGGGATCATTTTCGGGAACCCGCTGAAGCACCTGTACATTCGAAATGTCGAGCTCGAAGCCGCCAGGGGCGCGCTTGTCGGCACGCACTTTGCCTTCGACAATTACGCTTGACTCCTGGGTCAGGCCTTTTACGGCTTCAAAGACTTCGGGCGGGACTGCATTCTTGGGCACGATGCCCTGAATGACGCCGGAGCCGTCGCGTAGCTGGGGAAAGAGCAGTTTGCCGCTTTCGCGCAGGTTGTAGAGCCAGCCGCGAATAGTGACGGGCTGGCCCTCGTATTTTCCGATTTCGATGATCGTGGTTACGGGGGATGACATAGTCTGTAATTTGGCAATTGTGTGATTGAGTAATTTGGTAGTAGAAAACCCTTGGGTTCAATTGTCCGACCACCAAATTACTCAATTACTCAATTTGTTAACTCGCTTCCAGCTTTTCGAGTGCTTCGACCATCTTTTCGACTGGGTTGATCTTCTCGTCGCCCTCGATCTCCAGCAACAAGGGTGGAGTGTGCGGGGCTGAGCGGAGCAGTTCCATGGCTTGTTTCCAGTCAATCGATCCGCTGCCAGGCCAAAGATGCGAGTCACGATCTTTGGCGTTGTCGTGCACATGAGTGGAATGGATGTAGCTCCTGACGGTTTCGAAGGCCTGCGGCACATCACTCATGATGTGCGCATGACCAAAATCAAAACACACACCCACGTCATCGAAGTGGGCGGCGCGGATAAATTCCACCAAGCGCTCGGGCGTGGACAATTCGTTAGGGATATTCTCCAAGAGAATACGGACTCCGAGCGGCTTGGCGAAAGCACGCAGGTGTTCGACCGAGGTCATGGCTGCCTCGGATTTGCGGTCGTCGAAGAATTCGCCAACCGCACCCAGATGCTGCACCAGAAAACGAAAAGGGATGTGCTCAGCCAATTCAATCGCGCGCTTAATTTCATCCATGGCTTCAATCCGGCTGGCGCGGTCGGTCGAAGCTATGTTGATTGGAGGCGCTCCGGTTCGTCCCCATTCGTAGTCGGCGTAGAGTGGCGCGTGGACCGAATTCAAGATAATGCCACTGGTGCGGAACCAGTCCGCGATTTCCCGCACATGCTGCTTGCGATTGGCATAGTCCAAATGCTGGCGAGCGGCGAAGATTTCGACCGCCTGCGCGCCGCCGCGCACCAGTCCATCCAGCAGACCGGGATGCAACCGTTCCTTAACATAGACGAAGGTCGAGATTGCTTTCAGCATTGGACCGCTTTCATCATTAGTCTCCCGAATCCGATTTCCTCAGGGGCCAGAGCCCGGATCCTTTTAGCTCTCGGGCGGCACGGCTGGAAGCCGTACCCTTCCACAAAACCAGCCGCGGAGATCGACGCTAGTACCCTACTGCCCTTCCGCTATTCCGAATGTCGCTTGCACCCAGACGCTCCCCTGTTTTCGGATCGATTGCGATGCATTCTCCATCGCTCCAGTAGGGCTCCCAATTTCCGCCAACAGTTTCTCCGACCTCTATTTTATGGCCCATTTGCTCCAGCAACCTTACGGCGTCCGGAGAAAACCATTGTTCGACATTCATGGTATCGGGCATCCACTGATTGTGGAAGCGAGGCGCGTTCACCGCTTCCTGAATATTCATGCCGTAGTCCACGACACCGATCAGGATATTGGCGACCGTAGTAGTAATCCGCGCCCCGCCCGGTGAGCCCAGTACCAAAAATAATTTGCTGTCTTTCAGCACGATGGTCGGCGCCATGGATGAAAGCGGCCGCTTGCCGGGTCCGATGGCGTTGGCCGGTCCCTGAATCAGCCCGTAAAGATTCTGGACCCCAGGTTTCGATGCGAAGTCATCCATCTCGTCATTCAGCAAGAAGCCCAGACCCTCGGCTGTGACGCGGGAACCGAAATCGTCATTCAACGTGGTAGTGACCGCGACTGCGGTCCCGTCGGAATCCACTACCGAGTAGTGCGTGGTATTTTCGGGTTCACGTGCCGCCATGGGCCGAGGATGCTGCGAGGCATACTGTTCGAGCTCACTGAAAATCGCAGGCCGCTTTAAGTCTTTGCTGGCGCTGGCGTGCGTCTGATCAATCGATTCCCGCCAGGCTGCGCCATACCTCTTGTCGATAAGTTGAGCTACGGGAATTTTGGAAAAATCTGGATCCCCGAGGAACTCCGCGCGATCATAGAACGCGCGGCGGAAAGCTTCGACGGTCAGATGGACCGCCGCAGCCGATCGGTCTCCCGCCTTGGCAAGATCGTAACCTTCCAGAATATTCAATATCTCCAGCAGTGAAATTCCTCCCGACGACGGAGGAGGGGTGCTGATGATCTCGTAGCCACGATAGGTTCCATGTACCGGTTCGCGCTCCTTCACTTCATAGTGGGCGAGATCGTCGGCGGTGACCAGGCCTCCGCCCTTCTGGATCGCCGCCGCCAACTCGCGGGCCATCGCCCCGCGATAGAAGTCGTCGGAGTTCGTTGCAATCCGTTCCAATGTGCGCGCCAACTCTGGCTGGCGGAAGATCTCACCTTGCTTGTAGTAATTCCCATTGCGCTGGAAGATCCGGCGCGACCCAGGAAATTTCGCCAGATTCTGGTCGTGGAGATCCTGCGCATCCTGCCAGGCCAGCGGATAACCGTCGCGCGCAAGCTTGAGGGCTGGGGCTACCACCTGACCAAGGGTCAACTTGCCGAATTCCTTCTCGGCATAAACCAGACCAGCGACGGAACCCGGCACTCCAACGGCTTTATAACCGACGGCGCTGGCACTTTCGATGACATTGCCTTGAACATCGAGATACATGTTCATCGTGGCTGCTGCCGGAGCTTTTTCACGATAGTCGAGGAAACGCGCGCGTCCGTCACCCAGGCGAATGAGCATGAATCCGCCACCGCCGAGATTCCCCGATTGCGGATGCACCACGGCGAGGGCAAAACCGGTAGCTACGGCGGCATCAATCGCGTTCCCGCCAGCTTGCATCATTTCCACTCCAGCCCGCGAACCCAGTTCGTGAATGCTGACCACGATGGCATGGGGCGCGTGGACAGGCTGCACGGCCGCCACGACGGGAGCGGCCATGCCGGCCAAGACTGGCACGAGCAGCACGATTAATTGGTTGCACTTGATTCGCATGGAGTAAGAGTGTGGCAGACTTCTGAGGCTAGCGTAGCGAGCGAGTGGGAGTCAAATGGTGGAAGCTGTCAGCTTTTCCGCTTGGCCGGTGTGCGTCTCTGCTTCTTGCTCCGCTTCTTGCTCTGCTTCTTGATGTTGACTTTGGACTTGCTTTTGGTTTTCGCCGCCACCATCTCGTACGACTGGCGGATCAAGTCTTCCAGTTCCTCATCGCCTAGCACGTCCAACCGCTCCACCAATACCCATTTGTATCGGCCCACATATGGGGCTGGCCTGATCCCTTCCTGCTCGCACAGCTCAGAAAACTTCTCGGGCGTGCACTTGAAGCACAGACTCTGCGGAACCGAACCCAGGTTCAACACAGCAAAGATCTTGCCCGCCACTTTAAAGCAAAGATCTTCTCCCCACTGCAAGTTTTCGCTTGCCTGCGGAAACGAAAGACAATAGGCTCGGACGGAATCGACGTTCATGCCGTTTGAACCACCTGCGATAGACTTAGAATCCTGCGAACGATCTAGGAGATTGAAATGGAAACCCGGCAGCTTGGCAAGTCCGATTTGAACATCACCCCTGTTGGGTATGGAGCGTGGGCTATCGGTGGCGGTGGGTGGCAGTTCGCGTGGGGAGCGCAGGACGACGATGACTCTGTAGCCGCCATTCACCGGGCGCTGGAATTGGGCGTCAACTGGATCGATACTGCTCCGGTTTATGGGCTGGGGCATTCCGAAGAGGTCGTTGCCCGGGCGCTTAAAAGCTGGCCAGGTACGAAGCCTTACGTTTTTACCAAATGCGGCTTGCGCTGGGATGCGCAAGGCACTATCCAGAAGATTCTGCATGCAGATTCCATTTGTCAGGAAGTCGAGGACAGCCTGCGCCGGCTGGGGGTCGACACCATCGACCTGTACCAGATTCACTGGCCGCCGGAACCGGACTCGGATGAACTGGAAGAAGGGTGGTCCATTCTTGCCGCATTGCGACGACAGGGCAAGGTGCGTTGGATCGGAGTCTCCAATTTCGACGTCAAACAACTGCGCCGCGCTCAGGGCATCGCGCCGATTACTTCCCTGCAGCCGCCCTACTCGCTGATCAATCGCTCGGTCGAGGATGACATTCTTCCCTTCTGTCTGCGGGAGGGCATCGGGGTGATCGTCTATTCCCCCATGGCTTCGGGGCTTTTGACGGGTGCGATGAGCCGCGAGCGCATTGCCAGGATGGCGAACGACGACTGGCGCAAAAGTGATGCTGAGTTCAACGCGCCGAAGGTGTCGCGGAACCTTGCGCTGGTTGATCGGCTGCGCGAGATCGGAAAGCGTACTGGTCGTTCGCCAGGCGAGGTGGCGATTGCCTGGACGCTGCGGAATGCGGCGGTCACCGGGGCGATTGTGGGCGCTCGCAATGCCCGGCAAGCTGACGGAGTGATGCGGGCCGGGGAACTCCGCCTATCGGACAAAGAAGTCAACGAAATCGAAGATTTTTTTGAAGAGACCGCGGCTTAGGGGCGATGAAAGTTGATGGTTGAAGGCTGGTTCTAAACTTCCTGCCGGGCCTCGCCCAGCGTCACTTTCACATCCATCTTTTTTTTCCCGCGGTAGATGGTGATGCGCACCGTGTCCCCGGCGCGGTGATTATTCATGATCTTCGCGAGTTCCTGCTGATCTTCGACTTTCTGATCATCGATGGCTACGATCAGGTCTCCGCCGACCGTAATTGGCGTGTTACCGAGAAATGCGCGCTCACTGCCGCCGCGCAGACCGGAGTTGTCAGCCGCCCCGCCAGGCACGGCTTGCACGATCAGCAATCCGTAGTCGGCCGCCAAGCCCAACTGATCCGCCAATTCAGGATCGATAGGAATCGTGCGCACGCCCAGCGCTGGGCGCCGCACGCGGCCAAGGGTGAGTAGATCGTTAATCACCGCTTTGGCCGTGTTGATGGGAATCGCGAAGCCAATGCCTGCGCTCTGTCCAACATTTGAAGCGATCATGGTGTTGATGCCGATCACTTCGCCATGCATATTGAGCAGCGGCCCGCCGGAGTTCCCGGGATTGATGGAAGCGTCGGTCTGAATAGCTTCGTCAATGGTCATGCCGTCGGGTTCCTGCACGGAGCGGATCGAACTCACGATGCCACGCGTCAGCGTGCCTGCGAGCCCGAAGGGATTGCCGATCGCGTATACCTTCTGACCGACTTGCAGATTGCCCGAGTCGCCCAGCGCCATCGGGGTGAGGTCGGGCGCCTTGATCTGCACCACGGCCAGATCATGGGAGCGATCGGTGCCGACAATGGTAGCCCGGTACTTCTTGCGGTTGTGCAGCGTCACTTCGATTTGGCGCGCATCTGCGATCACATGGTAGTTGGTGAGGATGTGCCCGTCTTTGTCGATGATGAATCCCGATCCCTGTCCTTCCTCCGGAACCAGGCCGTAGAAGAAGTCGAAGGTCACGGCCTTGGAGGTGATGTTCACTACGGAACCGATATTCTTGTGGTAGACACTGATGTTGTTCTGCTCTTCGGCGTCGAGCGCGTCGCTGCCGGCCGCTTCACTGATTTCAACCTTGTTGGGATGCCCGATCCAGTCTGCTGACCCCGATCGGCCGGAACGATACGTGGTGAAATAGAAAAATGCGCCGGCGAGTATCACTGCAAGCACAACCGGTCGAAGTAACCTCATAGTTCAGCAACCTTCCACGGATTCACACTCTCATTGTAATCAATTGTCGATTGACTCATGGCGTGGGGAAGCGCGCTCCAGCGTTTTGTCGGAACCCGCACGGGCGAGGACGCCCGCGCCTACACTTGCAACTTTAATCAGAACGGCGTTTACTCGCTTTCTCCGCCTCGCCCTTCAACTCACCATAAACTTGCGTCACGCGCCTCTGGGTTTCGTCCAAGGAGCCCGAGTTGTCGATCACATAATCTGCCGCTTTGATTTTCTCTTCATCCGAAAACTGCGCGGCCATTCGCCGCGTGACCTCGTGGCGGGCAGTTTCTTCATCCACGCCTATGCGCGTGGACCAGCGTTGAATTCTCTGTTCCGGGCGACAGGTGACGACCACCAGGCGGTCAAAACTCTTTCCCGAGCCTGCTTCCAAAATCAGCGCCGCTTCCACCATCGCAATAGCCTGCGAATTTTCCCGGCCGACTTCCGCCATCCATTCTTCCTGTCTTTGAATCACCGCGGGATGCACGATCTGGTTCAGTTCCTGAACGCGCGAAGGTTGGTTTGCTCCCGGCGCGCCAAACGCGGCCTCTGCCAGTCGTGCGCGATTAACCGCGCCGTCGGGATTGAGAATTCCCTCGCCAAAATGTCGCACCACTTCCCGATAGACGGCTTCGCCCGGCTGCATGAGTTCGTGGGCAATCGCATCGGCTTGAATCAGGTGAGCGCCGAGGGCGACAAACATCTCGCCTACTACGGATTTGCCGGAAGCAATCCCGCCGGTCAGTCCGACTTTCAGCAATCCAGCCTCATCGAGAAGTCCCCAGTCCTTAGTGGCAGTGAGAATTTCCAATCGGAAATTGCCAATTGAAAATCCTTATCCTATCGTGATGCGGTCGTTGGCTTCAGGCCCGCGAAAGCTCTCCCACCCGGCGCAGCTTTGCTGCCCGCACTGTGTTCGCCATCAACATCGCGATGGTCAACGGCCCTACGCCCCCCGGCACCGGAGTAATCGCACCCGCCACCTCCACCACTTGCGGATGGACGTCGCCAGCCAACGTAAATCCCTTCGTGCGAAACGTTTCCTCCCGCTTCGCATTTCCTGCGAATAGCCGCTGGAACTCCGCCCGGTCCGTTACCTGGTTCATGCCTACATCGATCACGGTTGCGCCCGGTTTCACGAATTCGCGAGTAATCATGCCTGCCCGGCCAATCGCGGCGACCAGGATATCCGCCCGTCGACAAATCCCAGGAAGATCGCGTGTCTTAGAATGGCAGACCGTGACTGTCGCGTTGGCATTGATCAAAAGCATCGCCATCGGCTTGCCCACGATGTCGCTACGGCCCACTACCACCGCGTCTCGCCCCGCAATTGGAATCCCGCTACGCGTTAGAATCTCGATAACCCCCGCCGGGGTGCACGGCACCAGCCCCGGCCGCTGCGTAGAAAGGAATCCCACATTCATGGGATGGAACCCATCCACATCTTTTGCCGGATCGACCGCCATCAAAACTTTCTTGGCATCTACCTGTGGAGGTAATGGAAGCTGCACCAGAATGCCATCGATCTGGTCGCGCCGGTTCAGGTCCGCAATCAGTGTGAGCAACTCCCCAGTAGAAACCGTTTCTGGCGGAGTGTGTTGCTCGCTGTAGATCCCGACCTCGCCGCTGCTCTTCACTTTACCTCGAACATAAACCTCCGACGCCGGGTTGTGCCCGACCAGAACTACGGCGAGCCCGGGACGCATTCCTGCAGCCGTCATCGTCTTCACGTCCGACGCGACCTCCGCCCGAATTTCGCTGGCGATTCTGTTACCGTCCAGAATAGTCGCAACCATCAGCCCTCGTTTCTCGATCAACCGCAACGTTATCGTAAACCAGCAAAGCCATTGTGCCGGCCGGCTGAGATGTATCAAGCTACGTCTCTACAGAGAAACATACCTCTACAGACGTTGCTTGCAGCGGCCCCTGGAAGCCGTGCCCTTCCCTAGCACCAACTCAGAGACCGCGTTCGCATGATCTAACTTTTTCTTATTGGAAACTCCGCACTCCCAACCTTCCCGACATTCGCCTCCGCGAACTCCCGCACCCGCTCCAACGCGGCTTGCAATTCTGCATGAAATCGTTCTTTCTGAGAATCATCTGCGTCCGCTGGAACCGGAATCTTCTGGCTCACCCGCATCAGGGCCCGGGAAAACGGTTTCGGAATCATCGACCGATCCCACGTATTCAGAATCCAAGCCCTGTCTATTGCAATATGAAACACTGCCATAGGCACACCAGTGGCCCGCGCCAGCACCACCGGCCCCGGCTTGGCTACGAATCGCGGACCGCGCGGGCCGTCGATGGTAAACGCTACCGTCCAGCCTTGCTCCAGTTCCCGCCGCATGCCCAGCAACGCCCGCACCGCTCCCCGGCTGGCCGACCCCCTCACCTTCACAAAACCGAATTTCCGCATAATGCGCCCCATCCATTCTCCATCAAAACTATCGCTGCTCATGACCCTGATCTGCAGGTTTCGCCAGAGATACATCGCGGGGAGGATGCAGCTATGCCAAAACGCATAAACTATGGGACGCGTCTCAAGAGTCGGCGGCGCACCATCTTCATACGACGCCGAAAAACGCAGTGTGGGGCCAATCAGCCGGACCACCAGAAATCCCGCCCACACGATCAGCCACAGCAAGAATCTCTGCCACAAGGTGTACGGACGCGGCTGCGTCGATGCCTCGTTCGAGACCGGCGAGGAAGTAGCTGCACTCACCCTGCTATTGTAACGTTCCGCCTGTCCAGACTCGGATGGTGTGGTGGCGGGCGACTCGCCCGCCACGTACGGGACGCGACTCGGAGCCTGTGCAACGTGCCCTCGCCAAATCAACCGCAAAAATATTGTTTCGGAAACAGGCTAGCCATCCCCCGAGCATTGGTTGTAATTTGATTCTGGAGTTTTAATATCCGATGAGTTCGCCAATCACAGACAGGCTTCGGGATGCGGTTTCGCAGGCTCGCTGGAACGAGGCTGTCGCTCTGCTGCAGACTTCCGATGTGGGAGGGGCGGCTAATGCGTTGGGTGAACTTACTTTCGAGCAGCAACAATCCTTATTCCGCCAATTGCCCCTGGATCTTGCCGCCGCCGTGATCGCTAACTTTCCCTACTATCACCAATATGTCCTGCTGCATTCGCTGCCAGCAGGGGAAATGCGGGCCTTGATCGACAAAATCAATCCCGACGACCGGATGCGATTGTTCGACGAACTCCCGGAAGAGGCCTGGCAGCGGCTGATGGACGAACTCTCGGGCGAAGTACTTGTGGAAACCCCGGCCCAGCGTGAACCGCAAACGGTCCGTGTGCCAGAACCGCAGCTTCCTGAGCCAGGGGAAACAATCATTGAAGGACGTGAGATTGAGAAGTGTTATTTGCAACCGGACGGGCGGGAAATTCAGATCATCGCCCCGATGAACTTATCCGTCGAGTCCGGCATTATCTGTGCTCTTCTGGGGCCTTCTGGTTCCGGCAAATCGACCTTGCTGAGAATTCTCTCGGGATTGACCGCGCCATCCAGTGGAACCGTACTGGTGCATGGCCAGCCTCTGAACGGTGGCACCCCGAACATTGGCATGGTCTTCCAGAGCTTCGCGTTGTTCCCTTGGCTGACGGTGCTGGAGAACGTTGAGGCTCCGCTGGCAGCACGAGGCTTCGAGCATGCGGACCGGCATCGCCAAGCACTGCAAGCGCTGGCGACTGTGGGACTCAAAGGTTTTGAAAACGCCTATCCCAAGGAACTTTCCGGAGGCATGAAGCAGCGAGTCGGATTTGCCCGTGCTCTCGCCGTCGAACCCGAAGTACTCTTCATGGATGAACCGTTCTCCGCATTGGATGTGCTTACCGCCGAGAGCCTCCGCCGAGAGCTTATGGAATTGTGGATGAAGGATCAGATCCCCACAAAAAGTATCTTCCTGGTCACGCACAATATCGAAGAAGCGGTTCTGCTGGCCGATCGAGTCGTCGTTCTGGGAACTCATCCCGCAAAGATCCGAGCGGATTTCCGCATTTCCCTGCCGCAGCCGCGCGACCGCAAGACCGCCGAATTCCTCATCTACGTTGATTACATCTACAAAGTGATGACCCAACCCGAACTCGAGTGCGGCCCGGTCACAAAATTGCCCACTCTGCGCAAGCCGTCATTTCAGGTGTTGCCCCATGCTACCGCGGGCGGCATGGCCGGACTGCTCGAGTTCCTGAACGATCGCGGCGGCAAGGAGGACATGTACCACCTAGCCGAAGAGTTGCTGATGGAAGTGGACGATCTTTTTCCCATCGTAGACGAAGCGGTCCTGCTGGGCTTCGCAGAGTCAACCCAGGGCGACGTGCAGATTACTCCGGCGGGAAAGGAATTTGCAGAGGCGGATATCACCGGCCGAAAGAAGCTCTTTCGCGAGGCTCTTCTCAGCCACGTCACCTTGATTCAACAGATTCGAAATGCCCTGGAGCGCAAATCCGACCGGGCCGTTCCCTTGGAATTTTTCCGCGATGTTCTGGACGAGCATCTCTCGCAGGAAGATGTCCAACGCCAGATCGACACTGCCTTGAATTGGGGACGATACGCCGAGATTTTCACCTACGACTCAGAAACCGACAGGTTGCTCCTGAACGAGCCCTCAGTTGCCGTGAATCCCGCCGAAGCCGCTCCGCTTCATTGACGCCGATCAGAAGGCGAAACGGCCACCGATGACCGGAGCAAAGTTGTTGTTGTGTAAGTAGGGGACGCCGGGGCCATGCGGAATGGCGATGGCCAGACCGCCGGTCACGTAGGAATACGCAAGCCCGACATAAGCATCAAAACGCTTAGTGAAGCGATGATCCGCGTAGAGCGACCCCTCGTCGAGGCTGCCGGCGCAGGAACTGCGGAAACCGGCGGTGGGCGAGCAGGTAGGCGGAACACGGAAGTCGTTCTGTCGCTGCTGGTACCAGGACAGCGTGATGTCGGTTTTCGTGCGATAGGTGTACTTCACACCCGTCCACCAGATGTTCAACAATTTTTCAGAATCAAGATTGTTGTCTTCGACCCCGCTCATGTTGTAGCCGCCCTGGTCCGAGGCGCCAACGCCCAACGGGTTGTGCGGGTTATTCTGCCAGATGTATTCGTAGCCGGCAAAAAACTTGAACGGGTCCCACCTGTACTTGGCAGCGGCCATAATTGCGTTGTTGTCGGTCACGATGCCATATACAGTGTTGCTCGTCTCGATCAGGTTGGGCCCGGTGATGGGGTTTGTATTGATGCTGTTGGTGGTCGACTGATAGGGCTGCGTCAGACTCTGAGGTCCCAGCAAGGGGTTCAATACGCTGATCGCCTGGTTGTAATGTTGGTAGACGACGTCGGCCGAGAACTTGCCGTAGTCTCCGCCGAGGTCGAATCCATAGGCGGTGTTATGCGCATATTTCGGCGTACAGGTGGCCGCAGTCCAGGCTCCGGAGGCCGAGTAACAGCCGCCAGACCCGTCGGCGAATTTATACATCGCGCCGAAATGGACCGGGCCATAAGTGAGTCGATACTTCAAGGCGTCGTCCCAGCGGCTGTCCTCGGTGTCGCCGCCGCCGGCCATGGTGCCGTTGTACCCGATGTACGAAAAGGCATAGGCGCCGCCGGCCGGGTCGTAAACCAGCATCGCATCGGTACCGAGCGAGCGCTGGCGACCGAAGGTCAGCGTGCCGAAATGTGCGGACGATATGCCGCCATAGAATTCATCATTAAAGGGTTGGCCGGCGCGCGCGCCGTCGATGGTAAACGAATAACTGCTCCGGGGAAGGCCGTTGTTGGCAGTCTGGGTGGCCGAGGCGTTAGCGAGCAGGCCGGAGTTCGGATTTATGCCAGTGGAAGCGTTGAATACAACTGACCAGCCCGGCAGAAACTCTTCCTTGCCCTTGATGCCGAGACCCGTCTGCTGCAGATTGTTCGGTGCGACGAGAAATCGATGTTGATAGCCGTTGCGGTTCACCAGCGATTCGCCTTCGTAGTTATAGCCGTTTACCGGCAAGCCGTGGCTGACCCAGCCGAAGCCGATGTCATATGCGCCGTACACCGTGATGCCGTGCCAGGTCAGGGTGCAATCGGTGGTATTGAACTCGTGGACGCTGCCGCAGGCTTCAGGAGTGTTCCGCTGCATCTTAATGTCTACCGTCGTGTCCTGGCCGGCCGTCAAGCTGATTCCGGTGCGGGTTTCACCGGCAAACCCTTCTTTCGCTGCACGAATCTCGAAGTGCCCCAGAGGCAGGCCGGACGCCTGAAAGTGTCCCGTGGCGTCGGTTGGGATGGTGCGCTTTGCGCCATTGTCGAGGTTTTTGATTGTCACCGAGACATTGTGAAGGGCCGCGCCGGTTTGATCGGTCACCACGCCGGTAAGGCTCGCACCCGTTTGCGCCTGGGCAAAGGTTATCGTCGATGAACAACAAAGAATGACCGCTGCGAGTAACAAACCAGCCCTGCGCATTCTTCCTCCATTGGTTTGATTAGTGTCAAAGAATCAGAAGTGTATATCAACGACGTTTATGATGTATAATACGATTCAGTTTTATACATTTAAGAGTAGTTTTTCTGAGCTATACTACGGACGAACTTGGCGCGGTTGACCGTACCCGGCGTTGACTGTACGATTCGTTCCGATGCAAAGGAACGGCAAATCCGGACAGAATCCTGGAGAGTTGCTTAAGCTTCGTGACGCGGCTCTACAGCTGGGAATCAGTTTTCCCACGATCAAGCAATGGATTTACAAGAAGAAGATTCGCAGCATTCGAACCGCCGGGGGACATCACCGCATCCCGGAAAGTGAAGTGGACCGGCTTCTTTTCAGAACGCGCGGGAGAACGGAAAAGGAACGCAAACAACTGATCCGCCGATGCAGTGGACGTAACCAATTGGTGGGACGAATCGACGCAGTTCGAATCAGCGGTCTAATGGCAGAAGTAGAGATTTCGATTGGAGGCCAGCAAATCACGTCGATTATCACTTCCCGTTCCGCGCGCGAAATGCAGTTAAAGCCGGGGCAGACCGCGGCCGCGCTCATCAAAGCGACCGAAGTGATGATTCTGCGCGTTTGACACGAGATATCGACGGTCCCTTCCCGTTGTGCTGTTTGCCCTGACGCTGCAGGCCGCGTTGGCGCAGTGTCAGCAGGTAGCGGTTCAAATCGAGGCTGGGAAACAGATTGCTTTGACCCGTGCGGACATCGAAGCTTTACCGCACATCAAAGTCACGACTGGCGCTGCGGGTGCGTCCGCAACCTTTGAGGGGGTTCCGCTTAAGGCAGTGTTGGAAAAAGCGGGAGTTGGGTTTGCGGAGACTCTGAAAGGAAAACGACTCGCCTCATGCTTGTTGGTCGAAGCTGCTGATGGTTATCGCGTCGTGATTGCCCTGCCCGAACTAGACCCGGCTTTTACTGACAAACAGATTGTTCTGGCTTTCTTGAAAGATGGGAAGCCGCTGGATGAAAAGGAGGGGCCATACCGCATCGTGATACCCGATGAAAAAAGAATGGCGCGATGGGTGCGGCAGGTCACGACGCTGAAGATTGTGGACGTGCAGTGAAGCTCAGTCTTTCTGAATCATTACCTCGGTGGCTTTGACCACAGCGGTTACGGTGTCGCCCTTCTTGAGTTTGAGTTCGTCGGCACTGCGGCGCTGTGATGGCGCTCTCGATCAGATTGTCCCCGAAGCGAACGACCACATGGGCCATGATATCGCCGAGCGAATTTCTTCGATTTTTCCGCGTAGTTTGTTTCTGGCTGAGATTGGCATTCGGCCATTATAGGCCCCAGGAGATAGCGCATGAACGCCCGAAGATTGAGCCTGATCGCGATTGTGGCGGTCGGCTTCATTGCCCAGTTGTGTCTTGCGCAAGAAATCACCGTGGCGGCGGCCGCGGACCTTCAGTTTGCCATGCAGGATGTAGCCGCGCGATTCCAGAAGGAAACGGGGAAGACCGTGAAGCTTACCTACGGTTCGTCGGGAAACTTCTTCCAGCAGATTCAGAACGGCGCTCCCTTTGACATATTCTTTTCGGCGAATCTTGACTACGCCAAGAAGCTGGAAGCCGCCGGATTGACCGAGCCGGAAAGCTACTACCAGTATGCGAGGGGCAAGATTGTGATTTGGGTCCCGAAGGACTCAAAGCTCGACCTGACTTCCGGCATGAAGGCCCTTCTCGATCCATCTGTAAAGAAGATTGCTGTCGCCAACCCACAACACGCTCCCTACGGGCAGGCGGCCGTCGCGGCCATGCAGAATCAGAACGTATATGAAAAAGTGAAGGATAAGTTTGTACTGGGCGAAAACATTTCACAAACGGCATCGTTTGTGGTCTCCGGCTCGGCGGATGTGGGCATCGTGGCCCTGTCACTTGCTCTGTCTCCGAATATGAAAGACAAAGGGCGCTACGTCGAGGTCTCGGCCGACGAATACCCACCGATTGAACAGGCATGTGTCATCCTCGGCTCTTCCAAGAATAAAGAGACCGCACGGCAATTCCTGGCCTTCGTCAAGACAGCCGCCATCGCCGATGTGCTGAGGAGTTACGGTTTCGAGGTACAGAGTGGCTCGGCCAAGTAATCTGAATCAAAGGACAGTTCCCGCTACTTCCGAATCTGGATGAGCAGATTTCCGGACTGATCCAGCCAAAAGCGCCTGCCGGGAGGGACAATCGTGGTTGCGCTATATTCGGTCACCACGGCTGGTCCGGCGTATTTCCTTCCGGGCTGCAGCGCCTGCCGATCATGAATCGCGGCTGTTGTTCTCTTGCCTTCGAAGTAGACCGACGCTCGATCCACGGTGCTGTCGCGATTCTTTTGCTCTGCACGCTCGAGGATGGAAGCTGTGCCAAATCCGGACCGGGGAGACTTCATGGTTGCCCGGAGGCGGAGCGTGACGAACTCGATTTCGCGCGCCGGATAGCTGTAGCCGTAGCGACGCTCATGCTCGCGACGAAAAAATGCAATCAGTCCGCCAGTGTAAGGAACATTGAGTTCGTACCCTTGGCCCCGGTAACGAACGTCCACGCTAAGCTGGCTCCGGATTGCGCCGCGCCAACCCTCGCTATGAAAATCCTTGTCGGCTTGGCGGCGCAAATTCTTGAATTCCTGATTCAGGCGTTTGGTTGGAAGCTCGTCCACTGTGCGCCAGAGCACGGTGCGCGAATAGTCCTTCACGACATCGCTGATCAGAATGCCGAAGGCGGAAAGTGCACCCGGAAGAGCAGGCACGATCACCCGCGGAATGCCAAGACTCGCGGCCAAATCGCAAGCGTGCAACCCGCCGGCCCCGCCGAAGGCCACCAACGCGAACTCCCGAGGATCGTAGCCACGCTCAATCGAAACCACGCGAATGGCTTTCTCCATGCTCGCGTTCACCACCCGAATAACCCCTGCTGCAAACTGTTCGAGGGACAGCTGGCAGCGTTGCTGCTTTAGCCATGCGGAGACCATCCGGCGGGTAAGTTTCAGGTCGAGCGTGAAGTCGCCGCCAAGAAAGCGATGCGGCTGCAGGCGTCCCAGAATCAGATTCGCATCCGTAACCGTGGGCTGCGTGCCGCGACCGTAGCAAATAGGACCCGGATCAGCGCCAACGGATTCCGGCCCCACCCGCAACGCCCCCGCAGCATCGAAGCGCGCAATGGAACCTCCACCCGCGCCCACAGTGTGAATGTCGAGCATGGGCACGCCGACTGGGAGACCCGCTATGTCAGATTGGCTTCCGGTTTGGGTCTTGTGGTCCACCAAGGCGACGTCAGTCGAAGTACCACCCATGTCGAACGAAATAATTTGCTCGCACCCACTGCGTCGCGCCATGGCTGTGGCTCCCACAACTCCGCCCGCCGGGCCCGAAAGCACGGTCCGCACCGGTTCGCGGGCGGCAGAACGCAAGGCGGTGATGCCGCCGCTGGACTGCATAACAAAGATGCGAGCACTCCCGCTGCGTTGGAAGCCGCTCCAAGCTTGCGCACGGGCGCCGAGACTTTCCAGATAGCGCTGCATGACAGGTTGCAGATACGCATTGACTACGACGGTGCTCGTGCGTTCATATTCCCGGAATTCAGGGACGATCTGGTGAGAAATAGAAATCGGCACGCCCAGATCTTGCAATGCGGCCGCGACCAAGGCCTCGTTTCTTGGATTAGCAAACGAAAACAGCAGCGAGATCGCAATCGCCTCAGGCTTTTTCTCAACCACACTATTTTTCAAATCGTGCAATTCTGCTGAGGACGGCTCGCGCAATATCTCGCCGTTGCTGCCCGTGCGTTCATGCACTCCGAAGCGCAGATCAGCAGTCACTAGAGGCTCAATGCGGTCGAAGAAAAAGTCGTACAGTTTGGGACGTGCCTGCCGGCCGATCTCGATAACATCCTCGAATCCAGCCGTGGTGACGAGTGCGACGCGCGCGCCCTTGCGCTGTAACAACGTATTCGTGCCGACTGTAGTCCCATGAAGCAAAATCAGGGGATGACGGCAGCCGATCTTTTCCAGCGCCTCCGCGATGGCTCGCGACGGGTCGTCCGGAGTCGAAAAAACCTTGAGCGTGCGGACGCGGCCACGCTCCATCCAGACACAGTCGGTAAATGTGCCGCCAGTGTCGATGGCGATGCGAAGCGGTTGCGGTCGAGAGCGGCGTGCCATGCGATTCGAAACTGGAACGATAGGGTACCATTTTTGAGTTGGACTTATGCCGGTGTCCACAACGATAAGCAGGAGGATTGCCTGTGAGAAACGCTTTTCTGGTCGAGACTTATGCAACTGAACGAATCAAAGTAGTCAGCGTTTGGAGTGAGTTTCGGGATGAGGATCTTCTGGTCCGTCCAAGCCGCGCTGATCCCCGGGGACGTAGTATTCATGAGCAGATGGTGCATCAGTGCGTCAGCGAAGACTTGTGGTTTCGCAACATGCTGGGGATCGACGTCGGAGCCCCGCCATTGCCGAAGCAAGAAACTCGGCTCCAGTTCATGCAGCGGTACGCGGAGGACAGCGGAAGGCGGCTTACGGAACTGGCCGGGAAAGACGAGGCCTGGTGGGAAGAGGACACGACGTTTTTCTCTGTGCAGCGTTCCCGCGCATGGGTGATGACGCGGCGCATCGCGCACACCTCGCATCACCGTGGACAACTGATGGCCATGCTTCGTATGTTGGGACGAGACTTGCACAGCAACTACGGACCCACGGCGGATACGGGCGGTTTGATGCAAAATCACGCGCCCACAATTTACGCTTATACCAGCCTGGATGAGCTGCTCAAGGGCGAAACTGCGGGAGGGGCGAAAGCTGCCTTGCCCGGGTCCGCAGGAAAGGCCGTCACAGAGCGGCCAGCGTAGACGCGGGTCCTTCTCACTAGCTGGTCGTCGAAAACGCGAGCGCGAGCAGCGTAGCCTGCTCCATCTCGTGGGCTTTGAATGACCCGGTCGCGGGGCTTGCGCTGGCTGAGCGCTTTACCGAGAGCACGGGACGTTCTCCCGCGAGGTGGCGCAGTCGCGGCAGCATATAGAACATCGCGCCCTTGTTGGCCGGTTCTTCCTGGACCCAGACGATGTCGCGCGCGCTCGAATGTTTTTCTAGTTCCTCGGTCAATTGGGCCTCGGGAAACGGGTACATTTGTTCCAAGAAGACAATCGCCGTCGAGTCATCTTTTCTCTTTTTTCGCTCCTCCCGTAATTCGTGGCCGATTTTGCCTGTGCAAAGCAGGACGCGTTTGGCCTGGCTCACTTCCGTGTCGGGCAACACGTTGAGGAAGTGCGGGTGAGTGAAGTCCTCGATGGGCGAAGCGGCGTCCGGATGCCGCAACATACTTTTGGGAGTGAAAACGATTAGCGGTTTGCGCCAATGCCGCAATGCCTGACGGCGCAGCAGGTGAAAATATTGCGCCGCATTCGAAGGCTGGCAGATCTGGAAATTGTCTCGCGCCGCCAGCTGCAAAAAGCGTTCGATGCGTGCGCTTGAGTGTTCAGGTCCCTGGCCTTCGTAGCCGTGCGGCAACAACAAAACCACGCCGGAGAGCAAATTCCATTTGTCTTCGCCGGCGCTGATGAACTGATCGATCACCGCCTGCGCGACGTTCGCGAAGTCTCCGAACTGCGCCTCCCAGAGCACGAGCGCTTCCGGATAGTCACGGCTGTAGCCGTATTCGAAGCCCAGCACGCCCGCTTCGGAGAGTGTGGAGTTGTAAATTTCACAACGCGCCTGTTGGGCAGAAATATTCTGTAGGGGCACGTACTCTTTTTCGTTTTCGATATCGATCAGCAAAGAATGCCGCTGGTTGAAAGTGCCGCGGCGACTATCCTGTCCGCTCAGCCGCACCGGCACGCCAGACTTCACCAAACTGGCGAAGGCCAGAGCTTCGGCCATACCGTAGTCCACAGGACGTCTTCCCGTACCCATTTCGGCGCGCTGTTCCAGCAACCTTTTTACCTTCGGATGGATATGAAAATCTTCCGGGTAGGTGGTGAGTGGTTTGGTAATTTCGCGGAGTTCTTCCGCTGACAATCCGGTTTCCACATCATACTCCGGCTTGTAGCGGCCACCCGTATAGTTGTCCCAGTACGTTGGCAGATCACGGAGCGTAGGTTTCTTAGTGATAGAGACGGCCTTTTTTTGTGCAGCCTCCAGTTCGGCGCGGATGCTCTGCACGCGCGCTTGTACATCTTCGACGCCAATGTCTTCGGCGTAGATTTCCCACAGCGGCGGATGCTCCTTAATTGCTTTGTAGAGCAGCGGCTGCGTGATGGTGGGGTCATCGACCTCGCTGTGCCCGTGACGCCGATAGCCGATCACGTCTACCACCACGTCCGTGCCGAACGCGTAACGATATTCGAGAGCAATGCGGCCGACGCGAATCACAGCGTCCACATCTTCGCCGTTGACATGAAAGATGGGGATGGATTGGCGCCGGGCGAGTTGCGCGGAGAAGCGCGAGGAATGCGATTCGCGGGGAACCGTGGTGAAGCCGATCAGGTTGTTGGCAATGACGTGCACAGTTCCGCCCACGGTGTAGCCGGGGAGATCGGCAAAGTTCAAAGTCTCGGCGACAATGCCTTGTCCCGCGAAAGCGGCGTCGCCGTGCACCAGCAGAGGCAGATATTTCTTCGGTCCGGCTTCTCCCAGACGATCATGCTTGGCGCGGGTGCGGCCGATGGTTACCGGGTCAACCGCTTCCAGATGGCTGGGATTCGAAACCAGGTGGATGTGAACCTTCGCGCCGCTACGGGTGAGATACTCTCCGGTTGCGCCCATGTGATACTTGACGTCGCCGCTGCCCAGAACGCTGCGCGGATCGACGTCCTCAAATCCCGCAAACACTTCTTCCGCGGCGCGCCTGGCCACGTGCACGATTACGTTCAGCCGGCCGCGATGGCTCATCCCCATCACCAGTTCGACCGCGCCCTGTTGCCCGGCGGCTTCGAGAATTTCGTCCATCAGGGGAATGAGCGCGGTAACCCCTTCGAGCGAAAAGCGCTTGTTACCTAAATAGCGCTGCTGCAGCACCTGCTCAAAGAGTTCGGCCCGGATGAGAAGATCCAACACTCTTTCCTGGTCGATGGCAGGTTGAGGGCCTTCCATGCGCTCCTGAATCCAGTGGCGCCGTGCAGGATCGGGGATGTGCATGAACTCGACTCCCACGGTCCCACAGTAGACGCGTCGCGCTTGTTCGGCGGATTCGCCGTCGATGCACAGATCGGGGTGAGGTTGGCGGCGGAGAAACCCGAGAGGATCCAGATCGGCTTCCAGATATCCCCAACGGCGGAACGCGTCGAACACGCGTTCCCGTTCTCCGTTGGGTGCGTCCAATACAGCGGCAGGGGTTCCAGCGGCAGCTTTGCTTCGAGTGGCCATATGTCTGTTACTAGAATAATGGATGAGAGGCAGTTAGCGACGGATTCGGTGGGGAAAAGCTCTTTCTGGTGTAGAGCGAACGCTCCTGAATTGCCGTTGACCTTTGATTTAAGATTCCTGCCATGAATGTGATTTGCACTCCGCTTGCCATGGGGGCGGCCTGACGTGAGCAGCCGGGCGACGAAGCTATCTACCCCGATGCGCTGGTCAGCAACAACTTATATTCTTGCTCAGGCACGATACTGCAACAAGCAACGAATGGGTTCAAATGAACTTGTGGAACGATCCTGAACGTTGGTCCGCGCTTTGTTCCGGCGAGGCATGTCCGATATGTCAGCGCAGTGAACCGCTGGACGTAGTAGCGAAACTTGAGTCTTCCTGGGTAACGATGGCGGAATCGGCGCCGGTTCGTGGCTACGTGTGCCTCGTCTCACAAACTCACGCTGTCGATCTGCATGATCTGCCGGAACCGGCTGCATCCGCATTCATGCGCGATGCGCGGAGGGTCTCAAACGCGATCGCATCCGTCACCGGAGCAGTGAAGATGAACTACGAAATTCACGGGAACTCCATACCGCATTTACATATGCACTTCTTTCCTCGGTATCGTGGAGATCAATTTGAAGGGCAACCAATCAATCCAGGGTTGGTAGTGCAGCCTGTGTATGCTGCGGGGGAGTTCGAGAGAATGCGTGATGCTTTTGTAGTTGCGCTTGACGTCAATACTGCGTAACTCGTGATCGAGACAACTGGCGCCAGCGTTGTTCACTCCCCGACTACTTATGCCCAGTCATTTATCCGCAGTTTCCCGTGCCATGGCATTTTCGGCGAGAAGATGAACAGTTACCCGGCTCGGCCAACTTGCCGTCAGGCCCGATGCAGGTCTGCGTGTGGATGCACCAGAACAAGCCTTCATTCGAAGGAGGGACGGTTGGGTCCGGCTCGGCGAGAATGAATTGTGCCTTCCAGCGCAGAGCCGGGCACCGGTCTGGACGGTTCGTGTTGAAGCGATCAGATTCCGAGATAGTCGACTTAGCAATCATGCGGCACCTCCCGAGGCGGCCTTCAGGATGGCTCGTTTCACGGCAACTCTCGCGAGTTGAACTTTATAGGCGTTGTGACTGAGTGGCGTTGCGCTCTGCAATGCCGCGTCGGCAGCAGCTTTCGCCACTTCTCCAGAAATGCTTTTTCCCACCAACGCCTGCTCAGCCTCGGACGACCGCCATGGTATGGGCGCCACGTGTCCTATCACAACGCGCGCGGATCCCACTACCGAGCCATTCACTCTCAGGCTTACCGCGGCAACGGCCAGCGGCCAGTCAAACGCTTGCTTCTGTCGAACTTCGTAGTGCGCGACCTTCAGCCCATTTGCCGGGGGGACAAGGACTGCGGCAAGTATTTCGTTGGGCATGAGGTCGTGCTCGCGTTCGCTTTCGGTCTTTGGAATCACATAAAACCGCTCCAACGGGAATTCTCGCGGGCCCTTCGGTCCGATCAGCCGAATCGAGGCGCCATACGCAATCAGTGTCGGAACAATCGAGGACGGACTGACGAACTTCGCCGGGCCGCTATTTCCCAGGATGGCGTGGTATCGATTCTCGCCTGCGGCTACCAGGTCTTTGCCTGATTCGTCTTTAGGAAGAAGCCCGAAGCCGCCGCGGAAGTACCAGCAACGCGGGCGCTGGCAAAGATTGCCGCCGAGCGTGGCCATATTGCGAATCTGCGGGCTGGCGGCTTCGTTGATCGCCTCAGCCAAGGCGGGATAGTCCTTGACTACGTTCACATTGTCGGCCAGCTCGGCGAGCGTTGTGAGAGCTCCGATTCGAAGTCCGGGCGTCGAAGCCGTAACCCCGCTCAGTTCCTTAATCTGCTTAATATTCACCAGGCGCTTGGGATGGACCACGTCATCCTTCATCAAAGCCAGCAGATCGGTGCCACCTGCCAGGACTTCGGCCTGCCCCCAGGTTGCGCTTAAGAGTCCAACCGCCTGCTCTTGAGTGGCCGGACTGGCGTATTCAAACGGTCTCATCACGCACCTGCCTTCTGCGTCATGTTTAGCGCCGCGAGCACTTTGTCAGGGGTAATCGGCAAAAACGAAACCCGCACCCCGATCGCATTCGCCACAGCGTTCGCGATCGCTGCCCCGGGCGAGATCACAGGAGGCTCACCCAATCCGATCACGCCGCGCTCGTCATAGCCCTTTCCGGTCATCATGTGCACCACGAGTTCGGGAATATCGTTGAGCCCGGCGAGCCGATAGAACTCCATATTCGGATTCAGCATCCGACCGGTGGCCTGGTCCATCACTTTCTCTTCAAACAACGCGTAGCTAATGCCCATAGTGAGCGCGCCGTAACAACTGCTCTCGGCGGTCTTGAGGTCGATGATGAGACCGCAATCCTGAACCGCTACCATTTTCTTCACTCGCACGATGCCGGTCTCGATATCCACTTCAACGTCGGCCATTCCCACCCCACCAACACCGCTGTTGGTGAGGTCAGGCAGCTTGCTCTTGTCAGGATTTTTGCCGCGGACCGTAAGCGGCATGGCGCCAATCTTCGAGCAAGCCTGCTTCCAGTTCAAAGAACGGCTGGGATCACTCTTCACTCGCAACGTGCTGTTCACGCACTCCAAATCCTTAGACTGTGCGTTGAGAGCTGGCGCAACTTTGGCGAACAAAGCCTCACGGGCGTCCACCGCGGCGCGGCGAGTCGAGGAACTAACCCCGCCCGGCGTGGTCGAACCACCGGAACCGCCGGACAAAGGATAAAGCGTGTCGCCGATGTAAAGATTAATCGCTTCGATCGGGATACCCAAGGTCTCGGCCGCGACGATCACAATCGTGGTGCGCGTTCCGGTGCCGATGTCCTGCGTGCCCATTTTTATATCCACCGAGCCGTCAGGGTGGATCGTCAGATCGCAATCGCTCTCGTGACCGCGTCCGCCCCAAGTGTGAATCGAGAGCCCGAGGCCGCGAGCCATGCTTCCGGAAACATTCAGCCCTCGCGGATGCCACTTTCCCTTCCAGCCCATCAGGTCGGCAGCAACGGCCAGCTCTTCGCGATAAACGTCGCGTCGCGGCCCCGTAATCTCCAGGTTCTTCAGCCACACGTCGAGAGGATCCATGTTGAGTTTGGCTGCGAGATCATCCAACGCACCCATCGTGATGACGGCCGCCTGCGGATGATTGGGAGCACGCCAGGCGCGGGCCGGGCCGATGTTGTTGCGGATGGCGGTGTGTTCCTTGCGTTGGTTGGGAATTGCAAAAACGTACGGAAGCGGCGGCATCCCGCCTCCGCCCGGGCCTCCCGTTCCCCAGGATTGCGACTGCCACCCAGTGATCGTGCCATCTTTTTTCGCGGCCATTTTCACCCGAGCATAAGCTGACGGTCGCGCTCCCGCGACTTTCAACTCCGAGTCGCGCTCCAGCATGATCCGCACTGGCCTTCCCCCTGCTTTCCTGGAAAGCCGCGCGGCGGTGACGTCCCACCGATCCGCAGCGAACTTACTGCCAAAGCCGCCACCGACGTTGTCCTGGTGTATCCGAATATTAGCTGCAGAAACTCCGAGCGGTTCCGCCATCTGCGCCGCGATGCCGGAGACGTTTTGCGTGGAAATGTGGGTGAACAGATGGTCTTTGTCGGTCCATTCCGAGACGGAACCGTGGGGCTCAAGGCAACAATGAACGATCACCGGGGCACCGTAAAGACCTTCCGAGATGACATCGGCTTCCGCGAACGTTTTGTCGGGATCTCCGCTGGTTTGCATCGCAGTTTTTTGATAATTGGAATGGCCGCCACCCTTTACCGCATGATAGGGAGCTTTGCGGATGGCCGCGAGAACGGCGTCAGATGCGCCTTCGCCCTTCATGTCTTTCAGGAAGTCGTCGTCGACTTTAAAAGTGACGCCGTGCTCTTGAAGATATTGTGTTAGCTGGGCGTCGGGCATTTGGTTGCTGATGGCATCGTCAATGTCGTCTTCACTCATCGGCCCGGCCGCTTCGCCAGCGCCAACAGGAGGCTCGGCGTCGCTGACCAGGTACGAGGTGGGTTGATACTTGACGTTGATCAGCCGAACGGCGTCTTCAGCGGTCGATTCATCGACCGCGGCGACGGCGACGATTTCATCTCCCGCCCATTGAACCGTGCTGCCGGGCTTCTGAATGATCTCGACCGCTTTTACGCCGGGCATTTTTTCGGCAGCGCTGGTGTCGATGCTGACGATCTTCGCTTTCGCGTACGGCGATCGCAGAATTTTGCCGAAGAGCATGTTCGCGCCGTAATAGTCGTAGGTGTACTTGGCACGGCCGGAAACCTTGATGGGCGCGTCCACACGCGATATGCGTTTTCCGATGAGCGTGCGGTGTTCCGCATCAGGCCAACTGTAGTCCGGCATGGCTCAGGCTCCTTTCTGCGCCATCTGCGCAATGGCTAGCTGGATGCCGTGGTAGGTTCCGCATCGGCAGAGATTTCCACTGAGACTGCGGCGGATCTCTTCGGGACTCGCGTTGGGATGTTGATCGAGAAACGCCCTGAACGCGACCACAAAACCTGGCGTGCAGAAACCGCATTGCGAGGCATCGTTATCGACGAACGCCTGCTGGATGGGGTGAAGGGTTTCGCCCCGCATCAGCGACTCGATCGTAGTGACGGTCTTGCCCTGCGCCTCAATCGCCAGAACGGAGCACGCATAGACGGCCCGGTTGTCCAGAAGTACGGTGCAAGAACCGCACTCGGCCCGATCGCACACACGCTTGGCGCCGGTGATCTCAAGCTGATCGCGGAGTGCATCGAGCAGAGTGACGCGCGGCTCCAGTCGCAGAGAATGCTTCTGTCCGTTGATAGTGAGTTCGACCGGGACTTTGCCCGGGCCATAAACCCTTACCGGTTCCCCGGCAGCCTGTACAACTTTTGTTCCAAGAATGGGTACGGCCGCGGCCGAAATAGTGGAAATCTTCAGGAAGTCACGGCGGGAAACCCCGGAAAGATCGCCAGGTTTTTCCTTGGGCTCGTCGTTCAGTGAATCGTGGTCCTGCATTAATAGTCTCCGAGCGATGCGAACAGTCCGGTAGAAGAATTGGACAAGATGAGTTTGTTTCGGTTAGCGGAGTTCGATGCGCGATCTGGCGCCTCAGTTTGTTTCTCCGCGTCAGAAAAGTATACAACTGAGGAGTAGTGGTGTTGCTAGAGTTTAGCGCTTAAGTGGGAAAGCAGCGCAATCCTGAAAATCTCGCCTCGGGGAAAAACCAGGATGGCCGATCAGCACCTACAAGACGGCTCCGGCCGGCCATTCCGGCACCCAAGCTGCCAACCTCACAATACTGTCTTTAGTGTTTCAGCGTGCGGATATATTTCACGACGCCGTTGATCTGATCCGCGGTCAGCTTGCCGTCGTACTTCGGCATTTTGCCTTTTCCGTTGGTGATGATGCCAGCCAGATCGGCATCGGATTGACCCTGAACATCGGCGGAGCCGAGATCACGCAGCTTCAAGGTCTTGCCCATGCTTGTGTCGCCTTTGCCATCGGCTCCGTGACACATGGCACACTTGGCTTTAAAGGTGTCAGCGCCGCCGTCAGCAAAGGACCAAGTCGAAAACATCAGCGCGAATGCTAGAACGGTTAATACTGCCTTAACGAGATTCTTCATTCAGTCTCTCCTAGAAACATGAGATTTAAGCACAAGATCAAACACAAGTTAGTCTTTTTCCGCGGACTGCGCAAGCAGACACTGCAGGAAAATGCGAACTTTCGCCCGCCTGGACATCGAGGGTGGTCGTCCCACATGGCTATTGCCAGGTGTTACTGTCGGAGAGGACACGAACTTTCTTCATTCTCCGACCCACGCGCAGAACTAAGTCCTGATCAACGGGCACAAACGCTACCAGCTCTCGCTTGGTGTCGATGATTTCGCCGTCGATGCTGACCAAGCTGACGGCACCTTGTTTTTGCTTTGCGGCAGCCTCTGTGTTCGAAGCCGCCAAGCCCGCCAAGCGGATCAACTTGTCTATCCGAATCACGTCCGTCTCAGCTGCTTGTTCGAGTCCCCCAATGACCCGAACTGCACCGCCGCCGCTTCCTTGAGGAATTACATCCGCCAGCTTGATCTTTACGACCTCTAGATCCTCGGGCACTTCGTCCCTCTGGAATTGTTTCGCCCAGTCCTCCCCAACTTTTGTCGCAGCATCTGCTGAATGGAAATCCGCCACGATGCGGCGGGCCAGTTCTTTCTTTGCCTGCATAGGATGCGTTTCGCGCTTCATCCTTTCGATTTCGGTGATCGACGCATCGGTCAGCAGTTCGTAGTACCTCCACATGATCTCGTCGGAGACCGACATGATCTTCCCGTACATTTCCAGCGGCAGTTCGTGAATGCCGATCGCGTTTCCCAGCGACTTCGACATCTTCTGGACGCCATCAAGACCCTCCAGAATCGGCGTCGTGAGCACGACCTGCGGTTCCTGACCGTAGCCGCGTTGCAGTTCGCGTCCCACCAGCAAGTTAAATTTCTGGTCCGTCCCACCAAGTTCGACGTCGGCTTCGAGGGCTACGGAGTCGTAGCCTTGAGCCAGCGGATACAGCAGCTCATGTACCGCGATGGGTTTTTCTTCCAGAAAACGTTTGTGGAAGTCCTCGCGCTCCAGCATCTGCGAGACCGTGTACTTAGCCGCCAGGCGAATGAAGTCGTCGGCAGTAAATTTCGCAAACCAACGCCGATTGAAATCGATGACGGTCTTCTCCGCATCGAGAATCTTGAACACCTGGGCCTTGTAGGTCTCAGCATTCTGCTCGATCTGCTCGCGCGAAAGCGGCGGCCGCGTGACCGACCGCCCCGTCGGATCACCAATCATCCCGGTGAAATCGCCGATCAGGAAGATCGCCGTGTGCCCAAGATCCTGAAAATGTTTGAGCTTGCGCAGCACGACCGTGTGGCCGAGATGTAGGTCCGGGGCAGTGGGGTCCATCCCGAGTTTCACGCGCAGAGGCTTGCCGATGGCACGCGATTTCTCGAGCTTCGAGCGCAGTTCGCTCTCGCGAATGATTTCAGCGCTGCCCTTCTTTATGTAGGCTAACTGCTCGTCTACTGGTGCGAAGTCTGGCATGCAACTTGATTATAAGCGGTACCTCCCTTTGGTTCGGCAGCGGGAGATGGCTGTCCTACTTGCGTTTCGTGGTCGCCGTCACCAGCCTGCGCCCTACAATCTCAAATCTTCCTTCCAGCACGATGTTGATTGCCTCGCTGTATGCGATGTGCTCCTGCTCGAGGATGCGGGCGGCGAGCGCGTGTTCGTCGTCAGTGTCGAGTACTGGCACCGGCTTCTGCAGAATGATCGCGCCGTGGTCAAGTTCTTCGTCCACGAAGTGTACGGTGCAGCCTGAAATCTTGACTCCATAGGCGAAGGCTTGCTCCTGAGCCTCGAGCCCTGGGAACGCCGGCAACAACGACGGATGAATGTTGAGGATGCGTCGAGGGAACTGCCGCACAAACCATGGCGAGAGCAGGCGCATGTATCCCGCAAGGCAAACCAGATCGACTTCGTGCTTGTGCAGCGCAGCTACGACTTCGCGATCATGCTCGACCCGGTCCTTGCCTTTCGACGGTATGACCAGCGTGGAGAACTCAATATGACGCGCGGTTTCAATCCCAGGGGCATCACTCTTATTGGAAATAACTACCGCGATGCGAGCGTTGGGAATTCGCCCGGCGGCGACATTCCTGGCGATGGCTTCGAAGTTCGAACCGCGACCAGACAGGAGGATACCTAGATTTTTCATGCGAGCTCTCAACTGTCAGCCTTCAGCTTTCAGCCGGACATTCATCATAATTCAAGTGGAAAAGCCGCATTGCGGTTTGCCCGCCTCCCAACCAGTCCGATATAGTTTTAGGGGGCATGTACAAAGACTTCCATACCGTGGACCGCTGGACCAAAAAGCAAGTGCACTGCATTTATCAGGCGCTGATTGTGGCCATTGCCACTCGGCACGCGGATGCGGTGGACATCAAGTTTCTGGTGGACGGCCGTCCCGTCTGGATTGCGCTCCCGCATCCCGCGTGGGTGGAGTACGAAAAGCGCACCGGGAAGCTGATTACCGATCCACTTGCCGTAGAGATTGCCGGGCACTATCTCAAGAGCGCGCTGGAATCTGGCGAAGGCGTGGGGCAGGAAATGTACTCGCTGACCGTCGAACAGACGCTTCAGCATCTGGATGCGGCGGTGGAAGAAAAAGTCGGGGCCCAGCCCGTCGGCTAGCACACTTCACTCCTTCTTGACACGGGTCCAGCGCAGCGTAATCGGCGTTCGTAATACGGGGGAATCACTATGGGCAGCATCACAATCGAGGTGGAGACAGCCACTGATTCCAGGCATCCCAAGCTGAGCCGGTGGGTAGAGGAAGTGGCGCAGCTTTGCAAGCCCGATCGGGTGCACTTGTGCGATGGCTCGCCGGAGGAGTATCAGGCGATGCTGCGGCTGATGATCCTCACGGGCACGGCAATCCCGCTCGATCCGGCGAAGCGCCCCAACAGCGTACTCGTGCGCTCTGATCCTGCGGACGTGGCGCGCGTCGAAGATCGAACCTTCATCTGCTCGCGAACCAAAGAAGAAGCCGGCCCGACCAACAATTGGGAAGATCCGGCCGCGATGAAACACAAGCTAAGTGGGCTTTTCGCGGGCTGCATGGTCGGCCGAACCATGTACGTAGTTCCGTACAGCATGGGTCCGATCGGATCGCCGATTGCGAAGATTGGGGTGGAGATCACGGACTCGGCGTACGTGGTGGCGAGCATGCATCTGATGTCGCGGGTGGGCAGCCGAGTGCTTGCGGCGCTCGGCGAGGATGCGGATTTTGTGCGCGGGCTGCACTCGGTTGGCTTCCCGCTCAGCCCCAATCAGCCGGACGCGACCTGGCGCTGTAACAAAGACCACAAATACATTTGCCATTTTCCGGAGACGCGCGAGATTTGGTCGTATGGCTCCGGCTATGGCGGAAATGCGCTGCTCGGAAAGAAGTGCCACGCGCTGCGCATCGCGTCGGTGCAGGCGCGGGATGAGGGTTGGCTGGCCGAGCACATGCTGATCCTCAAGCTGATCAGCCCCGCGGGCCGAGTCAAATATTTGACGGGCGCGTTTCCGTCGGCGTGCGGGAAGACGAACCTCGCCATGCTGATTCCGACGATTCCGGGTTGGAAGGTGGAGACCATCGGGGATGACATTGCGTGGATGAAGTTCGGCGCGGATGGCCGGCTGTACGCGATTAATCCGGAGTACGGATTTTTTGGCGTGGCGCCGGGGACGGGCGTGAAATCGAATCCGAACGCGATGCAGACGGTAGCACACGATTCTATTTTCACCAATTGCGCGATGACGCTGGACGGCGACGCATGGTGGGAGGGGATGACGGAAGAGAAACCGACCCAGTTGGTGGACTGGCTGCGGCGGCCGTGGACACCGGATTCGGGGCGTCCGGCGGCGCATCCCAATGCGCGGTTTACGGCGGCGGCGAAGCAGTGCCCGGTGATTGCTCCGGAGTGGGAGGATCCGAAGGGCGTGCCGATTGATGCGATCCTGTTCGGTGGCCGCCGCGCCGGAATCGTTCCGTTGGTTACGGAAGCGTTCAACTGGCAGCATGGAACCTTTCTGGGCGCAACCGTGAGCAGCGAAACGACCGCTGCGATTACGGGAAGGGTGGGCCAGTTGCGGCGCGATCCCATGGCGATGCTCCCGTTTTGCGGGTATCACATGGGCGACTATTTTGCGCACTGGCTGAAGATCGGGGCCAGCGCGGACGCGTCCAGACTGCCGAAGATTTACTACGTGAACTGGTTTCGCCGAGACCAGAACGGCAAGTTCCTGTGGCCGGGATATGGAGAAAACAGCCGGGTGCTGAAGTGGATCTTCGAGCGCTGCGAGGGCAAGGTTCACGCCAAAGACACGCCCATCGGCCGGATTCCCGAGGTAGCCGACCTCGACACGAAAGGCGTCGACATCAAAGGCGCCCACGTGGACGAACTGCTGAGCGTCGATATCGAAGGCTGGCTGGCCGAGGTGCCGCTGATCAAAGAACACTTCGCCACGTTCGGCGACCACTTGCCCAAAGGCCTGCAAGACGAAGTCGCAGGTCTGGAACAACGGCTGAAGGCAAAGCGGTCTTAGCCTTTCCTTGAAGGCAATTTTCGGATCCCCACTGCGCCCATCATTCGTCCCGTAACTCCCTTTTCCGCTCGATACGAAAAGAGCAGCTCGGGACGACAAGCTGTGCATAGCGGCGATGCGCTTATGTTTCTCGGTGACACACCCACATTGATCAGTTGAAGGCGGTTGGCTTCGACCAGATCCAGGAAGATTTTCGTTGGTAGTTCACTGTGGCCCGGCGCCCGGGCGGTCAGAAACAATAACGGGTACTTTTCGCGAACTGGGTCCGATTCTTTGGTCTCGCGAAACAAGTCCTCGGCGTAAGCGAACTGCGATTCGAACCGCTGGCGCACCTCGGGTCCGACGTCGTAGCAGCAGGCGTGGATGCCGGGTCCGATGGCCGCTTTGATATCTTTGGGCAGCGTGCCGAACCAGCGCCGCATTTCTCCCACGCCTTTTTCAACAATCCGTTTGACCGTGCCGCGCCAACCTGCATGGAAGGCACCGACGGCTTTCTGCTTGGTATCTACCAAAATGACCGGAAGGCAATCGGCGGTCTGGATGGCAAGAAGAATGCCCGGCATGCAGGTGATGAGGCCATCGCCAACCAACGGTTCCTTTGGTACTTCAGTCACGCGATGAATGAGGTCGGAATGAATCTGGCGCAGAGTGACGACTGGCCACGGCTTCTCGCCGCCGATGGCGCCGAGTTGTGATAAGAAAGCTGCACGGTTGCGTTCGACTGCGCTGCGCGTGTCCTGTTTGGTGAATCCGAGATTCAGAGCATTTCCCCGGTAAACGCGGGAAAATCCACCGACTCGCGTGCTGAATCCATGAATCAGCCACGGAATGCGAGCGAGTGTTTCCGAGCGAATGATCGTCAGTCGAGCTTTGGCACTCTTAATTGGCACTAGAACATACTAACAATCAAGGTCACCGTTCCAGCGGAAGATCCAGGGTCTGCGGGTTTTTCTGCGCGTATAATTCATGCAATCAGGACGAGCGCCGCGTGGCATCCGGAGGGACAAAGATGAGTCGCACTATGCAAACCGCGAACGGAATAGTTGTTGCTCTTAGTGCCTTTTGCTTGGGGGCGTTCTTGTTTTTACTAGATCGCTCGGAGGCTTTGCCAAAACCGCACCCTGCGGCTCAGTCGGCCTCGCCCGACCCACGGTTGCAAAATGCTTACCGGTTTCAGCAGGGCGGATGGACTTACGTCCACCTGGAAGGTTCTCCCGAGCACATCGGCTTTCAGCACGGGTACTTGCTGGCGCGTGAGATTGCCGATGCTTTCGAGGCGATCAAACTGGAGGACACCCACACCACGAGACGCGACTGGGAGTTTTTCAGAGAAGCTGCGCATGAAATGCTTTGGCCGAAAATCGATGCGGAATATCAAAGGGAACTCATAGGGATCGTCGAAGGACTGAAAGCCCAGGGTGTGACCATGGATCTATACGATCTAGTTGCGCTCAATGCCTTTGAAGAACTTCCCGGTTATTACGTTCCGTGGTTCGATCAGCAACAACACGTCGCCGGCGCTCCGCGGCTGTCGAGTCCGGGTAATTGCAGCGCGTTCATCGCGACCGGGACTTACACGCGCGACCACCAGATCGTAATTGCGCACAACAACTGGACCAGCTATCTCGTGGGCTCACGCTGGGTGATCGTCTTCGACATTGTTCCCGAGCACGGAAACCGCATTTTGATGGATGGGTTTCCCGGGGTCATTACCAGCGATGATGATTTCGGAGTGAACTCTGCCGGAATCATGATAGCGGAGACCACTATTTCCGGGTTCGTTGGCTGGGATCCGCAGGGCAAGCCGGAGTTTGTGCGCTCGCGCAAGGCGCTGCAGTACGCGAATTCCATTGACGACTACGCCCGCATCATTCGAGAGGGGAACAACGGCGGCTATGCCAACGACTGGCTGATCGGAGATCGCAAGACGGGCGAGATTGGATATCTGGAACTGGGTCTGAAACACACACCGATGTGGCGAACGAAGGACGGATATTTTGTGAGCTCAAATTTTGCACGTGATCCCGCTGTAATCCGGGATGAAACATCTGGATTCGATCCCCGGGACGCGTCGAGTTCGCCCAATGCGCGTCATGCGCGTTGGGAGCAACTGATCAAGCAGTCTAAAGGGCAAATCGACGTCGCCATGGCGCAGAGTTTTATGGCCGATCATTTGGATAGCTTCGAGAAGAAAGAACAGGCGGACGAGCGTAGCCTGTGCGGCCATGTGGACAACTCCTCGAGGGGCATAACACTTTGGCACTGGAGCGCTTACTATCCTGGAGGCGCGGTTCAAGGCAAGACGACGGATAGCAGCCTGGCCGAACACATGAGTTTTCAGGCGCGAGCGGGGCATCCCTGCGGGCAGGATTTCATCGCAAAGGATTTCTTGACCGCGCACCCGGATTACTCCTGGGAAGCGCCCGCGCTTCGTGACATGAAGTCAGGCCCGTGGACGCTTTTCCACGCTGGGCAACGCGTGGACAAATAATCGAGTCTACGCCGTTACCAGCTTCGGAGTTCGTTTATGCCATGCCGTGGCCTGCTCAAAGGTGTACGCGAGCCGTAGAACTCTGTCTTCTTTCCATTGTGGCCCGATGATCTGCAGCCCGATGGGAAGACCAGCGCTGGTGAATCCACAGGGAATTGAGATCGCGGGCAGGCCCCACACATTCACCGGGCGGGTATTGCGAAGTAGCAGTATTTCGCGCGGACGCAGCAGATCTGGGTTCTCCTTCAGTTCCTCGATGGCTGGCGCGGGAACCGGCGTGGTCGGAGTTACAAGCACGTCCAGATCCCCAAACACTTTGGGGATCTCCCTGCGGATTTGTTGCTGCTCACGGCGCCGTTGTCCAACCTCCTCGGCGCTGAAGCCCTCGCCCTTCCGGATGCGTCGCAGCGTTTCCGGTTGGTACAGTTCAGGACTTCGAGAAACGAATGCGGCGTGATAAGAGTACGACTCAGCAGTTTGCAGCGTGCGGTCCGTGGGAACATCAAGTTCGATCTCGGACAGGTTGCCAATGGTTCCCAGCACGGCGAGCGCTTGTTCCACCGCGGAGGCAATTTCTGGATCGAGGTCTTCGTAGAAGAATTTTCGGGGGACGCCAATCCTTGTCGACCTCGATTCCTCACGGAGCGACGCGAGATAGTCAGGGACCGGCGTATCGACACTGTTCATATCCCTCGCGTCGTAGCCTGCAATCGCCTGCAAGATCACAGCAGCATCCGACACCGTGCGCGCGATCGGGCCAATATGATCGAGCGAAAGTGAAAGTGGAATTACGCCACGAACGCTGACGCGTCCATAAGTGGGCTTCAGGCCAACGATTCCGCACAACGCCGCAGGTTCACGAACCGAACCGGCCGTATCCGTGCCGATGGCGCCGTAACAGAGATCGGCTGCCACGGATGCGGCCGAGCCCCCCGACGATCCGCCAGCTATGCACGCGGGATTCCATGGATTGCGGACCTCGCCGTAATAGCTGATCATCGAACTGCCGCCGTAGGCGAATTCGTGGAGGTTTTGCTTTCCCAATAGGACCGCGCCAGCATCTTTCAAACGTCGAACAACGTCGGCATCTTCAGTCGGGATCCGATCCTTGAACACCGCGCTGGCTGCGGTGGTGCGGACACCGGCGGTATCGATAAGGTCTTTCAGGCCAAGCGGGATTCCATGCAACGGCCCACGCCAATGTCCCTGAAGGATTTCTGCTTCGGCAGTGCGTGCCTCCGTCAGGGCCGATCCCGACGTTACCGTGATGAAGGAATTCAGCTGGGGATTAAGCTTCTCGATCTGCCCCAGGCAGTTCTGCGTCAACTCCACCGGCGACAGTTTCCGTTTACGCAGCAATTCGCTAATTTCCAGAATGGATGTGGGCACGTTCCGTCTTCCTGGTGTCAACCTGGCATCGCTCGAATTAATTATCGTCTGAGGTCATGCTTTGCCTCGTGCGAAAAGTCTATAATCTTTAATCTACTTCCGGCGGAGGTGCAAGAATTACGCCATGGCCCAGATGACTGCCACTCCCGTCGCCACCCGGGCGTTTCTCCTCGATGGTAAATGGGTTGAGGAAGGCGACCACATCGAGATTCGATCCCCGTACGATGGGTCCGTCGTCGGCAGCGTATTTCAGGGACGGCGCGAGCATGTCGATGCCGCCATCAAAGGCGCAATCAAGGCCTTTGGTACCACTCGTCGGCTGCCTGCCTTTGAGCGGCAACGGGTGCTGCGCCGAGTCGCGGAAAACATTGCCCAGCGCAAAGAGGAGTTCGCCCACACTCTGGCCCAGGAGGCGGGGAAACCAATCAAGGCGGCGCGGAGTGAAGTCGAGCGATCTGTCTTCACGTTCACCGTAGCTGCGGAAGAGAGCACTCGCATTTATGGTGAATATTTGCCGCTGGATTGGCAGGAATTCACCGCAGGGCGTTGGGGAATTGTCCGCCGTTTTCCTCTCGGACCGATCGCGGGGATCACGCCGTTCAATTTTCCACTCAATCTGGTGGCCCACAAAGTCGCGCCGGCAATCGCCAGTGGCTGCACTATGGTGTTGAAGCCCGCGCCCGAGACCCCGCTGACTGCCTTGCTGATGGCTGAGGCGGTGCAGCAGGCCGGTTGGCCGGATGGCGCCCTAAACGTCCTTCCGCTCTCCAACGAGGATGCTGGACTGCTGGTGACTGACGAGCGTTTGAAAATGATCAGCTTCACGGGCAGCGCCGCTGTCGGTTGGGAAATCAAGCGCCGGGCGGGCAAGAAGAAAGTCACGCTGGAATTGGGAGGCAACGCAGGAGTCATTGTCCACAGCGATGCTGACCTGACCTACGCTGCAGAGAGGTGCGTGACTGGAAGTTTCGCTTACGCTGGGCAATCTTGCATTTCGGTACAACGCATTCTGGTGGAGCGGTCGGTTCTGGAAAGATTCCGGGACCTTTTCGTGGCGGGAGTCAAGAAACTGAAAACGGGAGATCCGCTGCTGGAATCGACCGACGTGGGTCCGCTGATTCGAGAAAGCGATGCCATCCGCGCCAGCGACTGGATTCAGGAGGCGGTGCGCGGCGGTGCGCGATTGCTGTGCGGCGGACAGCGGAAGGGCTCGGTACTTGAGCCAACCGTTCTAACCGGATCGCGTCCCGAGATGAAGGTAAACTGTCAGGAAATTTTTGCCCCGGTTGTGACTATCGAGGCCTATCACGACTTTTACGACGCACTGAAGCAAATCAACAGCTCCCCGTACGGCTTGCAGACGGGAATATTCACGCGCGATGCCAAGCTCCTTTTTGACGCATACGAAGAACTGGAGGTGGGAGCGGTAATGGCTGGCGACGTGCCGACATTCCGCATCGACCACATGCCATACGGCGGTATTAAGGAATCCGGACTGGGGCGCGAAGGCTTGCGGTATGCGATCGAGGAGATGACTGAATCGAAGATGCTGGTGATGAACCTGCGATAAGTCAATGCCAGTGTGGACAGAAGCGCACCGGCAATCAGTTTGCGATAAATTTTTCCCGAAACGATAAATCCTGCGTGAATTTTTTCGGGATCGAATTGCGGGGACAATCACAGATCGGTACGAACTGTTATAATTTCAAGTTTTCGTAAACCAGATCACAGATGTCAGTGAGTTTCTAACCGAGCGGGCCACCAGAAGCCGGAGACTGAATGGGGCTGTCCCCGCGGCATTGAAAGTTCTGATCGATGCAGATTTTTCATCGCAGTACCAACACAATCTCACGCGCCACGATTTACGGGGCGGCGTTTCTGGCGGCGGCACTGCTGTGGGCGGTGCTCGAGTTGCAGCGCTCGCCTTACATTACCTATGCCAAAGTGGTGCGACCACAGCCCGTGCCTTTCAGCCATCAGCATCACGTTGCGGGGTTGGGCATTGATTGCCGGTATTGCCACACTTCGGTTGAAAACTCTGCGTTTGCCGGGATTCCTCCGACCAAGACCTGCATGAACTGCCACTCCCAGATTTGGACGGGAGCACCGCTGCTCGAACCCGTGCGCGAGAGCTTCCGCACCGGCAAGTCCCTGGTCTGGACCCGGGTCGACGACTTGCCCGATTTCGTTTATTTCGATCACAGCATTCACATCAACAAAGGCGTGGGCTGCAACACCTGCCATGGCCCCGTCGACCGGATGCCGCTGATGTTTAACTACGCCTCTTTGCAAATGGAGTGGTGCCTCGACTGTCATCGAGCTCCAGAGAAGAACCTGCGGCCTCGAGATCAGGTATTCAATATGCGCTACGAGCAGCCCTCCAGCGATAAGCCTGTGATTGTGGATGGCAAAGCCTATACGGACCAGCTTTCGCTGGGTACAGATTTGGTGAGGAAATACAATTTACGGACGGTGACGGACATTACCAGTTGTTCGACGTGTCATCGATAGGTTTTTGGAGGGCGGGAGTCTTCGCCCGTCTGGCCAGGGCCGGAACGATTACCGAAAGTTCTAAACCAGATGGAAGAACAAAAAAATAAACGCGAGGAAGTTTGTCCGGGAAAGAAGGACAGGCTCGATTTGAAAACGGCTCGCGCCCAAATCGCCCAGACGAAAGGCCCCGAGTATTGGCGGAGTCTGGAAGAACTTGCAGGCAGCTCTGAGTTTCAGGAGATGATGCATCGCGAGTTTCCCAAAGGCGCGTCAGAGTGGCTGGATGCGGTCTCTCGACGCGGTTTCCTGAAGCTGATGGGGGCTTCGCTGGCGATGGCGGGGATGACTGCCTGCACCAAACAGCCGCTCGAGCCGATTGTCCCTTATGTACGCCAGCCGGAAGAGGTGATCCCCGGCCGCCCGATGTTCTATGCCACCGCGTTCACGCTGGGTGGATACGCCAGTCCGATCCTGGTCGAAAGTCATCTCTATCGTCCGACCAAGATTGAAGGCAACGAGCAGCATCCCGCCAGCCTGGGTGGAACCGATGTATTCGCGCAGGCCTCAATCCTCGGAATGTATGATCCCGACCGGTCGCAGACCATTGCATATTTGGGCGACGTGCGCACCTGGGGGAATTTTCTGGAAGCAATCCGCGGACCGCTCAGCGCGCAGAAAGCCGTGCAAGGAGCGGGAATCCGCATCCTGACGCAGACGGTTTCTTCGCCCGCACTTGCCGATCAGCTGCAATCTGTGCTCAAGCTGTATCCGCAGGCGAAGTGGCATGTGTATGAGCCGGTGAATCGCGACAACGTACTCGAAGGCGCGAAGATGGCATTCGGCCAGCCGGTCGAGACGCAATACAAGCTGGAGAATGCCGATGTAATCGTCTCGCTCGACGCCGACTTCCTGTACCCTGGATTTCCGGGAAACACGCGCTATATCCACGATTTTGCCAAGCGCCGCAATCCGGATGCAGGCGCGATGAGCCGGTTGTATGCGGTCGAGAGCACGCCGAGCTCAAGCGGCGCGAAAGCGGATCACCGGCTGTCGCTGTCGGCGTCGCAGGTCGAGACTTTCGTGCGAGGATTGGCTTCGCAAACCGGGATTGGTGGCCCAGGGATGGGTTTCACAGATAAACAACTCAAGGTCTTCGATGTCCTCGTGCGAGATCTTAAGGCACACCGTGGATCGAGCGTCGTGATTGCTGGCGATCCTCAGCCGCCGATCGTTCATGCTTTGGCTCACGCGATCAATCAGGCTTTGGGAAATGTTGGCCGCACGGTGATTTACACGGATCCCGTCGATGCGAATCCGGTAAGTCAGACCGACTCGATCAAGGATCTCGTGGGCGACATGCGCGCTGGCAAAGTGGATATGTTGTTTATCCTGGGCGGAAATCCCGCCTACGATGCGCCCACCGATTTGAACTTTGCCGATGCCCTGAAGAACACGAACATCCCAATGCGCGTGCATCTCGGGCTTTATCAGGACGAGACCGCGGAGCTCTGCCAATGGCACGTGAACGAGTCGCACTACCTCGAATCGTGGGGCGATGCTCGCGCATACGACGGCACCGTGAGCATCGTGCAACCGCTGATTGCTCCGCTCTACGGCGGTAAGAGCGTTTATGAACTTACTGCGCTGCTTGCAGGTCAAGCCGAGGCCACTGGCCACGAGGTCGTGCAGAGCTACTGGAAGAAGCAGCATCCAAGGGCAGACTTTGACACCTTCTGGCGAAAATCGCTGCACGACGGATGGATCGCAGGGACAGCATTTGCGCCGAAATCAGTCAGCCTGAAGTCCGCCGCTTTCCCGCCATCCCCAGTCAGCGATGAAAAATCCATTGAGATCAATTTCCGTCGTGATCCTTCGGTTTACGACGGCCGCTTCTCCAATAACGGCTGGTTGCAGGAACTTCCCAAACCGATGTCCAAGATCACTTGGGACAATCCCGTGCTGATCGGCCCCGCGATGGCCGCGCGGATGGAGTTGAAGACCGAAGATTTGATCACATTGGAGCTAAACGGCAAGAAGGTGGCCGCTCCAGTCTGGATTCAAGCCGGTCATCCCGACAATTCCATCACTGTATTCCTGGGTTATGGCCGCCGGCGCGCAGGCCGAGCCGGGACAGGCGCGGGCTTCGACATGTATCCGCTGCGCTACAGTGCGACGCCGTGGTTCACTACGGGTGTGAACATCGCCAAGGCGGGTGGAACTTATAAGCTGGCGTCAACTCAGGGCTACCAGACGATGGACACCCCTGAGGGTGCGCGGCCACAGGTGCGGCATGCGAACCTCGACGAGTATCACAAGGAACCAGACTTCGCGAAGGAAGAAGAGCCTCCGGCGGAACTGACGTTGTACAAGCCCTATCCGTACGAGAAAGAACCCTACGCCTGGGGCATGACCATCGATTTGAATGCCTGCGTGGGTTGCAACAACTGCATCGTCGCTTGCCAGTCGGAAAATAACATCCCGGTTGTCGGCAAAGAGCAAGTCGTGATCGGCCGTCACATGCACTGGCTGCGTGTGGATGCTTACTACCAGGGTGATCGCGATAATCCCAAAGCGTATTTCCAGCCCGTGCCCTGCATGCAGTGTGAAAATGCACCTTGCGAGGTGGTTTGTCCCGTCGGCGCAACTGTGCACAGCAGCGAAGGCCTGAATGACATGGTCTACAACCGTTGCGTGGGCACGCGCTACTGTTCCAATAACTGTCCCTACAAAGTGCGGCGGTTCAATTTTCTGCTGTTCCAGGATTGGGAGACGCCGCAGCTCAAGATGATGCGTAACCCAGATGTTACCGTGCGCAGCCGAGGCGTCATGGAAAAATGCACGTATTGCATCCAGCGCATCACCCAGCATCGAATTGATTCTGAGCGTGAAGATCGCAAGATCCAGGACGGCGAACTGCAGACAGCTTGCCAGCAATCTTGCCCAGCGAACGCGATCACGTTCGGCAACATCAACGATTCCAATAGCCGGGTTTCAAAGCTCAAAGCGATCGCGCGCAACTACAGTTTGCTGGCCGATCTGAACACGCGGCCGCGAACCACGTATCTGGCAGAGATTCGCAACCCCAATCCTGAGTTGGAAAGCTAGTCGGAGCACTGACCGAGAAAATGGACGAACCAAGACAACCCGTAACTGTCGGAACTGGCGCTCCGGTAATTGAGCCGGGATACACCTTCGGCACGGTCACCGACAAGATCAGCTCCATCGTTCTCACGCGCCCCACATCTAACGGTTGGTTCCTTGGCTTTGGCGTCGCTTTCCTGCTCACCATGATGATGTTGTTCGCCATGGGATATTTGTTTGTCCGGGGCGTTGGTATATGGGGCGTGACGATTCCGATTGGCTGGGGATTTGCCATCGTGAATTTCGTCTGGTGGATTGGAATCGGGCACGCCGGCACTCTGATCTCAGCCATCCTGCTGCTGTTGCGGCAGTCCTGGCGCAATTCGATTAACCGGTTTGCCGAAGCCATGACACTGTTCGCGGTGTCAGCCGCCGGCATCTTTCCCCTGATTCACGTGGGCCGCCCCTGGTTGGCATATTGGCTTTTCCCCTATCCCAACACAATGAATTACTGGCCGCAGTTCCGCAGCCCATTGGTGTGGGACGTTTTTGCCGTTTCTACCTACGCGACCATTTCCTTGCTGTTCTGGTTTATTGGCCTCGTTCCTGATCTGGCGACGCTGCGGGATCGCTCCACCAACCGAGCGGCGCAGATTATCTACGGAATGTTGGCCTTGGGCTGGCGTGGTTCGGCGCGGCACTGGCACCGCTATGAGACGGCTTACCTGCTGCTCGCCGGCCTTGCGACTCCGCTGGTCTTATCGGTTCACACCGTGGTCAGTTTCGATTTCGCGATTGCCATCGTGCCCGGCTGGCACACTACGATTTTCCCTCCCTACTTCGTGGCAGGTGCGATCTATTCCGGCTTCGCGATGGTGCTGATGCTGGCCATTCCCATCCGCAAGTTCTACGGGCTTGAGGACTTCATCACTGAGCGCCACCTGCAGAATTCCGCGAAAGTCATGTTGGCAACAGGGTTGATCGTGGCCTATGGCTACGGCATCGAGGCATTCATGGGCTGGTACAGTGGGAACCGCTACGATGATTTCACCCTGTGGAACCGCCTGCATGGGCCATATGCTCCCTGTTATTTTGCACTGTTGGCTTGTAATATCTTTATCCCGCAATTGCTGTGGATTCGTAAACTGCGGACCAGTCCCGTTGCCTTGTTCCTGATTTCCGGGGTCATTCTCGTCGGCATGTGGCTGGAGCGCTTCATCATCGTCGTGGTCAGCCTGCACCGTGATTTCCTGACTTCGTCCTGGGGTATGTATTACCCGACGCGCTGGGACTTGATGACGTTCATCGGCACCATTGGCATGTTCCTGGCCGCGATGTTCCTGTTCGTGCGCATCCTGCCCATGATCTCAATATTTGAAATGCGCACGCTGCTGCCCGAGGCGGAGGTCAAGGAATGAAGCGAACGCCGATTTATGGAATGATGGCCGAGTTCGATTCTGCTCAAAGCCTGGTGGACGCTGCTCACCGCACCCATGAAGCCGGTTATCTGAAGATCGACGCCTACAGTCCGTTTCCGGTGGAAGGGTTGGCGGAGGCCATTGGGTTTCATAAGAACGGGGTCCCACTCGTGGTGCTGATTGGCGGATTGCTGGGAGGTTTATCCGCTTACGCGTTGCAGTACTGGATTTCGGCAGTCAGTTATCCCGTCAATGTGGGTGGAAAACCCTATCATTCGTGGCCGGCATTCATCGTTGTGACTTTCGAGATGACGATCCTGTTCGGGGGGCTCTTTGCGGTGTTTGGCATGCTGGCATTGAACGGCCTGCCCATGCCGTACCATCCGGTGTTTAACGTGCCTCGCTTTGCCTTCGCGACAAAAGATCGGTTCTTCCTGATCGTGTTTTCTACCGATCCAAAGTACAGCGCCAGCGAAACCCGCCGCTTTCTGGAAAGCCTGGGACCGCGATCCATTTCGGAGGTGCCCAGCTAGAGCCATGTTGTGCCTCCGCAACATTTCGCCGTTCGCGTTGCTCGCGGTGCTTGGCTTGGCAGGATGCCGGCAGGACATGCACGACCAACCCCGCTTCAAGCCGCTCGCCGAGAGCGACTTTTATGCCGACTTGCGCTCCGCGCGTCCCCCGGTCGAAGGAACCGTGGCACGCGGTCAGTTGCATGAAGATGCGTACTTCTACACCGGCAAGTTCGGCAATAATCCCGGCGACTACATGCCTTTCCCCGTCACCGAGGATGTGCTGGCCCGCGGCCGCGAACGTTTCAATATTTACTGCGCGCCTTGCCACTCCCGCCTCGGCGACGGCAATGGGATGATCGTGCAACGCGGCTTTCGCGCTCCGCCGTCTTATCACACGGAACGCTTGCGGAAGGCGCCGCTGGGATATTTCTTTGACGTCATGACCAACGGATTCGGCGCGATGCCCGAGTACGCATCGCAAATTCCGCCTCGTGATCGCTGGTTCATCGTGGCTTATATTCGAGCCTTGCAGTTGAGCCAGGGAGCGACTACGGGCGACGTTCCGCCAGGACAACAGGTACCGTCCGAGACGCCGGTGTTCCGCGGCGACCCGGGTTCGGGCGCGACTTTGCCCGAACTCCAGACCAGTTCGCATGAAGGAAAGGGAGAGGAGCCGAAATGAGCGCGGCACATGCGAAAAACTTGAACCTGATGCCGCCGCCAGTGGTCAAGACCATTCAACGGCGGTCGCTGGTCGTTGGACTGATTTTCGCCGTGGTTTCGTTGGTTCTCGCGTTCCTGCGCCCAGATGAATTCTTCCGCGCCTACCTCCTCGGGTACATGGCTTGGCTGGGCGTGACTCTCGGATCGATGGCGATTCTCATGATCCGGCATTTGACCGGCGGCGGGTGGGGCATGGTTATCCGCAGAATTCTAGGTGCGGCCATGCGCTGCTTGCCCCTAATGGCAGTGCTGTTCGTCCCCATCCTGTTCGGACTTCCGAAACTTTACGTGTGGGCGCGACCTCTGGACTCCATTGCGGACAAGCACCTTCGAGAGCACTTGCAAGACATCACCAAAACCTATTTGACCGTTCATGGATTCATCATCCGCGCCGCGATTTACCTGGCGATCTGGAACCTGTTGTCCTTCCTGCTCACCAAGTGGTCGAAGGAACAGGACACTCTCCCCTCGCGAGATAACAGCAATCGCTTCAAGGCGGTGAGCGGGCCAGGGTTGATCCTTTACGCCTTCACGATTTCCTTCGCAGCCATCGACTGGATCATGTCCATCGATCCCAGCTGGATTTCTACGATCTACGGCTTGCTAATCCTGATCGGCGAGTTGCTGTCGGCGATGTGCTTCGCCGTTGTCGTAGAGCGGATTCTGGTGAACTACAAGCCGATGTCGGAGCTGTTAAAACCCGATTTCGTGCACGACCACGGCAAGTGGATGCTCACATTCATCATGGTGTGGGCCTACTTCTCGTTTTCGCAGTGGCTGATTATCTGGGCGGGAAACTTGCCGGAAGAAATCACGTGGTACATGCGCCGGTTGAACGGCGGTTGGGGATTCGTAGGGTTGGTCCTCGTGGTGTTTCAGTTCGCCGTGCCCTTTGTGCTCCTGCTTTCGCGCTCGTTCAAACGCGACATACGGCGCTTGGTCTGGCTGGCGGTCTGGATAATGGTGATGCGGTACCTGGATCTTTTCTGGATCATCGAACCCAATTTTTCGAAAACCTTGAACCTGACGTTGGCGGATGTGGTCGTTCCCATTGCCCTAGGCGGCCTTTGGCTGGCGTACTTCTTCCGCAATTTGAGTTCGCTGCCACTTCTGCCCGCGTATGACGTGTCCGCGCACGAAGTACTGGAACCAGCACATGAGTGACGAGACGAAACACGTCCACGGAGAAGAGGGCTTCGAGCGGCAGGACCTGAGCGCTCAGGGAGTATACGGTTTCCTCATAAGCTTGGCCGTGGGTGGAGTGTTGGTTTATTTCGTTATCTGGGGCTTTTACCACTTCATGGATGCGCGGCAGAAATCGCGCCAGCCAGAGCAGAATCCGCTGGCGACGCAAGTGGAAACAAACACCCGCATCGTCTCGTCCGAGGAGATCACGAAGTTTCCCCAACCGCGATTGGAGCGGAACGAGCGAGTCGAGATCAGGGATTTCCGTCTGAAGGAAGAACAAATCTTAAATAGCTATGGCTGGGTCGATGAAAAGGCCGGAGTGGTACATATTCCAATCGAGCGGGCCATGCAATTGCTCGCGCAAAAGGGATTGCCGACCACACCGAAGGCTGGAACGGTTCCACCGTCTGACGTGAACACCGCCGCGCAAGCCGCGCAGCGGTCAGACACAAGCAACGAATCGGCGCAGCCCAAGGCGCAAGCGCCGAAATGATGGAAAGGAATACAGCAGTGTGTTGTGCGACAAAATCGGGGATTTCGAGGTGGATCGCGGCGGCGGTGTTGACCGCGTGCGTTCTCACCTTGCCCGCGTGGGGCCAGGGAATGACACAGGGCGTCCTGTCGCCGCCAGCGAATGTGCGTCCGCCCGGACTTAAGAATGTTGGCATTGAGCAGAATCTGAATGCACAAATTCCGCCCGCGCTCATGTTTCGCGACGAAACCGGGAAAGCAGTTCAGTTGGGAGATTATTTCGGCAAGAAACCGCTGATTCTGAACCTCGTGTACTACCAATGTCCGATGCTTTGCGGAGAAGTCTTGAGCGGACTCGAGAGCGCGCTCCGAGTGCTGAAGTTTGATGTGGGAAAAGAGTTCGACGTCCTCACGGTGAGTTTCGATCCCAAAGAAACGCCGGAAATGGCATCCGCCAAGAAGGCAGAATTCTTGAAGCGTTACGGGCGGCCTGGGGCTGCCGCAGGCTGGCATTTTCTGACCGGACCACCGACATCGATCGATGCGCTCACCAAGGCGGCGGGTTTCCAGTATCAGTACGATCCCAAGAGCGGTCAATTTGCCCACGCGACGGCAATCATGCTACTGACCCCCGAAGGAAAAATTGCGCAGTACTACTATGGAGTCGAATTTGCACCCAAGGATTTGCGTCTGGGATTGATTCAAGCGTCCGAGAACAAGATCGGCACAGTGGTGGATCAAGTATTGCTGTATTGCTACCACTACGACCCGGAGACGGGGAAGTACGGAGCCATCATCAGTAGGATTCTGCAACTGGCTGCAGGCGCAACCGTGCTGATCCTAGGAACATTTCTCGTGGTGATGTTCCGCATGGGGTCGACCGCGGACCATCCGCCGGCAGGGCGAGCGATATAACCTATGTTCGATAACCTTCCACTTTGGCCGGTACGCGCCTCCAGCGGGGCGGGCAATGTAGACGCACTTTACATTTTCCTGGTGTCATTATCCGCGTTCATGTGCCTGGCAATCTTCACCATGATCCTGGTGTTTGCGACGAAGTATCGCCGTCGCCGCGGAGTCGAAGCGGAGCAAATCGAGGGCTCGTCCGCATTGGAAATCACCTGGTCGATAATCCCGCTGGGAATTTTCATGTGCATTTTCCTCTGGGGCGCGGTCATTTACTTCCACGAGCGGACTCCACCCCGAGGGGCGTCAGAGGTTTATGTCGTAGCCAAACAGTGGATGTGGAAGCTTCAACATCAGGAAGGTCCGCGCGAGATCAACGAACTGCATGTGCCAGTAGGCCGTGACGTCAAACTGATCATGACTTCGCAGGACGTGATCCACAGCTTCTATGTTCCGGCCTTCCGGATCAAGCAGGATGTGCTGCCAGGACGCTACACGACTGCGTGGTTCCGGGCTACGAAGCCAGGCGTCTATCACCTGTTTTGCTCGCAATATTGCGGTACCATGCACTCCGGCATGATTGGACAAGTAACCGTCATGGAACCCGCACAATACGAGGCTTGGCTTTCCGGAGGCAGCACCACCGGATCGCTCGCAGCCAGCGGCGAAAGCCTCTTTCAGCAATTGGGGTGCCCCACCTGTCACCGCTCCGATACTCAAGGCCGCGGGCCGAATCTGGTGGGAGTCTTTGGCAAGCCCGTGCAACTCGAGGACGGGCGCGTAGTGGTCGCCGACGAAAACTACATCCGCGAATCGATTTTAAGTCCGAGTGCGAAAATCGTCAGCGGATTCAAGCCCATCATGCCGGTTTTCCAGGGACTGGTGGGTGAAGAACAGTTGAATGCGTTGGTGGCATACATCAAGTCGCTGAGCCCGGCGCCATCGGGAGCAGCTGGAAAACCCGGTTCTGGTCCGGCCGGTACGAGATCGCAAAACGTGAAGGAATAGCAATGGCTACCGCAGCAGTTACTGCCGAACGCGAACACTACTTGAACAAAGAGTACGGCATTCGTTCGTGGCTGTTGACCACGGATCACAAGCGCATCGCGCTGTTGTATCTGATATCGATTACGTTCTTCTTTTTTGTCGGCGGCTTCTTTGCCTTGCTGATCCGGCTGGAACTGCTAACCCCAGCGGGCGATCTGGTACAGGCGGATACCTATAACAAACTGTTCTCGATGCACGGCCAGGTGATGATTTTCTTCTTCCTGATTCCTTCCATCCCCGCCGTGCTGGGGAATTTTCTTGTCCCCTTGATGATCGGCGCCAAAGACCTGGCATTCCCGCGGATCAATCTACTGAGCTGGTATCTGTACATGATTGCCGGCCTGATTTACATCCACTGCATCGTCACCGGTGGAGTGGACACGGGTTGGACTTTCTACACACCATTCAGCACCGCTTTCAGCAATACCCGGGTGATTGAGGCGGGAATCTCAATCTTCATCGCAGGATTCTCGTCGATTCTCACCGGCCTCAACTTTGTCGTGACCATTCATCGCATGCGAGCGCCGGGAATGACGTGGTCGCGCCTGCCGCTGTTCATTTGGGCCCACTACGCCACCAGCATCATCCAGTTGCTGGGAACACCAGTGTTGGCGATCACTCTTCTCCTGGTAGTGTTCGAACGCGCCTTCAACCTGGGAATCTTCGATCCGACCCGCGGCGGCGATCCGTTGTTGTTTCAACATTTGTTCTGGTTCTACTCGCATCCTGCGGTTTACATCATGATTCTTCCGGCGATGGCTGTCGAGAGCGAAGTGGTCGCGTGCTTCACTCGCAAGCGAATTTTCGGCTACAACTTCGTAGCCATGTCGAGCATTGCAATTGCGGTATTCGGATTCCTCGTCTGGGCGCACCACATGTTTGTGGCCGGTATTTCGCTTTATTCGGCACTGATCTTCTCCATTCTCAGCTATCTGGTGGCGGTGCCTTCGGCAATCAAAGTTTTCAATTGGACCGCGACCATGTACAAGGGCTCGATCTCGTTTACCACTCCCATGCTGTACGCCTTCGGCTTCATTGGCCTGTTCACGATGGGCGGACTCACGGGACTGTTCCTGGCTTGCCTGGGAATCGACGTACACGTGCACGACACTTATTTCATCATCGCCCACTTCCACTACATCATGGTCGGCGGTGCGGTTATGGGATATCTTGGCGGGCTGCACTTCTGGTGGCCGAAAATCTCTGGCCGCATGTATCCGGAAGCGTGGGGCAGGCTGGCGGCGTTGCTCGTATTCGTCGGCTTCAATCTGACCTTCTTCCCGCAGTTTATTCTCGGCTACATGGGGATGCCGCGGCGGTACTGGCAGTATCCGCCGGAATTCCAGGTGTTGAATGTGCTCTCGACTGCGGGATCGACCGTTCTAGCGGTTGGATATGTCCTGCCCATGGTTTATTTTCTGTGGTCCATGCGTTATGGAAAGATTGCCGAGGATAACCCGTGGGGCGCGGCCGGCCTCGAATGGAAGACCTCTTCACCGCCGCCCACTTTCAATTTTGAGGAAGAGCCTGAAGTGACGTGGGAAGCTTACAACTACGAAGAGATTCCCGCTCCCGCGGAGGTGCCCGTTGAGCGATAGCCCGGTCGCGGTCGAACAGCACGGCCCGGAACTGCTCCATCATTTTGTCGACGCGGAGCAGCAGCGGGATGCCGCCTCTCTCGGCATGTGGCTGTTCCTCGCCACCGAGATCATGTTTTTCGGCGGCATGTTCTGCGCCTACCTGATCTATCGCTTCTGGTACTACAACGAATTCGCCGCCGGCAGCCGCAGTCTGAACATCTGGCTGGGCACGATCAACACAGCCGTCCTGATTTGCAGCAGCTTAACGGTTGCGCTGGGCGTGCGCGCAGCGCAGATGGGAAAGCGGAAATTACTGGTCATTCTGTTGCTGCTCACCATCGTGTTCGGGTTTGCGTTCCTTGGAATCAAAGGTGTCGAGTGGTATGACAAATACAAAGAGCATCACATCCCGGGGCGGTCGTTCAACGCAGACGATCTGGTGAAAGCCTACCCTCAGATTCACATCGACCAGCAGCACGAGCAGATTTACTTCTCCCTGTATTTCGCGATGACGGGCTTGCACGCCCTGCACATGATCATTGGCGTGGGGATTTTCGCTTTTCTCACGTACTACGCTTGGAAGGGGCGTTACACCCCGAAATATTACACGCCCATTGAAATGGGCGGCCTGTACTGGCACTTCGTGGATATCGTCTGGATTTATCTTTTCCCCCTACTGTACTTGATCGACCGCAAGCCGTTAAGGTGAGACACGATGTCTGAACACATAATGTCGAGCAAGTTTTACTACACGATTTGGATCGCCCTTTTGTGTCTGACGGTGATCACTGCTGCGGTTTCCTTCGTCGACCTGGGGAGATTTAATACGGTCATCGCGCTGGTCATTGCCACTTTTAAGGCTTTGCTCGTGGTGCTGTTCTTTATGCACGTGAAGTACACCAGCGAAAAACTCACCAAGACGGTGATTGTCGCTGCCATTTTTTGGCTCTTGCTCCTATTGGTGCTCAGCATGGCCGATTACGCCACGCGTCTTCTGGCATAGCTCAGGCTGCGCCCGAAGCTTGATTTTGAGATATACTCCGCTGTCCTGGCGTTTGACATCGGAGTGAATGAGGCGAGGTGTTTCTGTGGCCTTCTGCAATTCTTGCGGAGCAACTCAGGATCTAAGCGCAAGATTCTGCCCTAAGTGCGGGGCGGCCGCACCAGCAGCCGCAGCTAACCCGATAGCCACTCCAACTCCTACGGCTCAACCTCAAAGTAATAACGCCATAAAGATTGTGCTTATTGTGGTTGCGGCGGTCGCGGCTCTAGGCATGATTGGGGTAGGCGCCGCTACCTACATCGGGCTGCACATCGCCCGTCACACCCGAGTCGAGAACAAAGACGGCAATGTTCGGGTGCAAACTCCTTTCGGTACGGCCCAAACCACAACCGACCCTCAGGAAGCTGCCCGCAACCTCGGGATCGACCTGTATCCAGGTGCGCGGGTCCTGAAGGGCAATACAGCGGCGTTCGGAGGAATGCATACCGTCGAAGCCACACTTGAAAGCGACGATTCCGCAGAACAAGTCTTGGCATTCTACGGCTCGAAATTCACAGATGCCAACGTCACAACCAGGGATCGGAATCACTACACAATCGCATCCACGGATAAGAAAAACCTGATTACGATCCACATCGATCCGGAAGACGGCAAGACCCGGATTACGATCGCGAGTGTGAGTGGCAAGAACGTGGCTGGTGATAATTCTTCCGACTAGCCCCCATTTATATGCAAAGGAACTTCGCCGAACTCGCCCGCGCTGCCAAATCTGCCACGGTGGATGCAGGTGCACTTGCCTCGGCTCTCAGACGCTCTCTGCGCGGGGACGTGCGCTTTGACAACGGCAGCCGCGCCCTCTACGCCACCGATGCGTCCAACTATCGACAGATTCCTATCGGAGTAGTTGTTCCTCGCGATGTCGACGATGTCCTCGCGACTATCTCGCTGGCTCGCGAATATGGCGCGCCCATTCTGTGCCGGGGCGGTGGAACCTCGCTCGCCGGACAATGTTGCAACGTCGCCGTAGTGCTCGATTTCAGCCAGTACATGGCGGATATCCTCGAGGTCGATCCGTCGCGCCGAATTGCCCGAGTTCAGCCGGGAGTCGTCCTCGATCGTCTACGTAACGCGGCAGAAAAACACCATCTGACGTTCGGTCCCGATCCCGCAACCCATGATCGATGCACGCTGGGCGGCATGGTCGGAAACAACTCCTGCGGCGTTCACTCGGTGATGTCGGGCAAGACCGATGACAACATCGAGGAGTTGGAGATCCTTACCTACGACGGCTTACGCATGAAGGTGGGCCAGACCAGTGATGCAGAACTGGAGAACATCATCACCGAGGGCGGTCGTCGCGGCGAAATCTATGCCGGATTGAAGAAGCTGCGCGATACATACGGCGAACTTATCCAGAGGCGCTATCCTAAGATTCCGCGTCGGGTATCCGGCTACAACCTGAATTACCTCCTTCCTGAAAACGGTTTCAATGTGGCGCGTGCGTTGGTGGGATCGGAAGGCACATGCGTCACCGTGCTCGAAGCCTCGTGCCGACTGGTGGAAAGTCCGCCCGAACGCGTGCTCCTGCTCATCGGGTATCCCGATGTCTTCCAGTGCGCTGATCGCGTGCCCGAGGTGATGGCTCACCACCCGATCGGCCTCGAAGGCATCGACGACTTGCTGGTCGAATTCACCCGACGCAAACGACTCAGTCCGGAAGGACTCGCTCTTCTTCCCCCAGGAGGTGGTTGGCTCTTCGCCGAATTCGGCGCGACCACGGCTGCGGAAGCGGAATCCCAAGCTCGCGAACTTATGCGGACTCTCGGCCAGGGTCCAACTCCGCCGCAGATGCGCTTGTTCGCCGACAAGCAACAAGCAAAGCGAGTCTGGGAGGTCCGGGAGGCGGCCTTGGGAGCCACTTCCCACGTAGCGGGCGAACCGCCCGGCTGGGAGGGCTGGGAAGATGCTGCGGTCACTCCGGAAAAGCTTGGCAGCTATCTTCGCGATCTGTTCGAGAAGATGAAGGGTTACGGTTACCGAAGCGCTCTCTACGGGCACTTCGGGCACGCTTGTGTTCACATGCGGATTAACTTTGATCTGCAGTCCAAGCCAGGCATCGCCAAGTATCGCAAGTTTGTAGAAGAGGCCGCCGATTTGGTGGTCAGCTATGGCGGATCGTTTTCCGGCGAACACGGAGATGGTCAATCGCGCGCGGAATTATTACCGAAAATGTTTGGTCCGGAGTTGATGCAGGCTTTTCGCGAATTCAAGGCGCTGTGGGATCCGGATTGGAAAATGAATCCGGGCAAGGTGGTTGAGCCCTACAAGTTGGATGAGAATCTGCGTCTGGGCGCTGACTACAAGCCATGGGAACCACAGACGCATTTTCAGTTTCCCGATGATCAGGGCAGTCTGGCGTTCGCGACCCTACGCTGCGTGGGAGTGGGGAAATGCCGCCACGACGAAGGCGGGGTCATGTGTCCCAGCTTCCGCGCGACGCGCGAAGAAGAACATTCAACCAGAGGCCGTGCCCATCTCCTCTGGGAGATGACAAAGGGTGACGTTATTCGCGACGGATGGCGCGACCAGCACGTAAAGGACTCGCTCGATTTGTGTCTGGCCTGCAAAGGGTGCAAGAGCGATTGCCCGGTCGGTGTCGATGTGGCCACATACAAGGCAGAGTTCCTGTCGCATTATTACGAAGGGCGAAGGCGCCCGCTTGGTGCATACGCCTTCGGGAATATCGACATCTGGTCTCGACTGGCCTCGCGAGTGCCGGGATTGATCAATCTGACAACGCAACTGCCTTTTCTGCGCGATATCGCGAAACTGATGGCAGGCGTCCCGCAAGAGCGCAGCATTCCTGCCTTTGCGCCCCAGACTTTCCGTCATTGGTTCAGCCGGCATCGTCGCAATGTGGAGGGAACGCCGGTCCTGCTGTGGCCGGACACCTTCAACAATTACTTCCTGCCGGATACGGCGAAAGCTGCCGTGGACGTCTTGGAATCTGTCGGCTGCCGGGTGGTGCTGCCGAGAGCCAATCTATGTTGCGGGCGTCCGCTCTACGATTGGGGCATGTTAGATCGCGCCAAGCATCTTCTCCTGGAGATTCTTGACGCCTTGGAAACCGAAATCGAACAGGGAATTCCGATTGTCGTCCTGGAGCCGAGTTGTGCCACGGTGTTTCGCGACGAACTGCTGAATCTGTTTCCCAAAGACGAGCGAGTCCGACGGCTCTCACAGCAAACATTTTTGCTGAGTGAGTTTCTCGAACAAAAGGCAAAGCAGTTTCCGTTGCCGAAATTGCCGCGCAAAGCCCTGGTTCATGGACACTGTCACCACAAATCAGTAATGAGAATGACCGACGAAGAATCAGTCCTTCGAAGGATGGAAATCGATTTTCAAGCTCCGGCGCCAGGTTGCTGCGGCATGGCCGGGGCGTTCGGCTTTGAATCGGACAAATACGAAATCTCGATCGCGATTGGCGAACTGGAACTCCTGCCGGCAGTTCGGAAAGCTTCGCCAGATTGTCTGATTATCGCGGATGGCTTCAGTTGCCGCGAGCAGATCGCGCAATGCACCAATCGCCATGCTCTGCACTTGGCAGAGGTGATTCATATGGCGATGCGGAATGAGTTCGCTGGGTTGGAGGGAATCTATCCGGAACGTGCGCACATCGAAAGCAGACAAGCCGACGTGACTAGATCCATGCAGCGGGCGGGCCTGGGAGTAGCCGGAATCGCTGCAGGAGTTGCCGCGCTGTGGGCCCTCCGCCGCCGGAGCTAGAACTGCTAAGTCACTGACAGCAAATCTGTTTTTAGTTCGTGTATCGCCAGAATGGCTAGATTCTGGGAGAATAAGTAATGTCCGCTGGAGGCTTGCGGAGCTTCCGCAGTCTTTGCGCACGGGTCCAACTATGATCCGGGATAGTGAATCCGCACTCATCGTTGCCGACACCTCGGGGCAGACCAAAACAGCTCCGCCGGTGGACGCATCCATCCACGGCTCGGTTCTAGTGCTGATTCAATTCGACGTCTGCGAGGAAATCCGGCTCGACAAGCTGCGCGAGATTTTCGGAGCTCGCACCTTGGAGCAGCCGAACCTCAAGCATCCAACCCCAGGATATGTCCGCTATCAGCGACCGCCGGTGGTCGAGCCGATTGAGCCGCTGGTCCTCGAGAGCGGCGAGCGCCTGGAAGGCCAGATCAAGTTTTACGATTACGGCGTCGTGAGCGTCGTATTGGAGTTACCATTCTCGGGCGACTGGGACACGTTGGTTCGTCTCGGCAGCCGCTGGGTATGGGACGTGGATTTCGCCGGCCACGCTTCACGCATCGCACACCAGAAACTGGAGCGAGCGACTCCGGCGTTGGTGAAGCCTTACGCAGATTGGCTGAGCGAAGACTACTTCATTTTTCATGTTCGCGAAATAAGCAGTTCCCCATCGGTCGCTGAACTGATTGCCGCTCAGGGAGCCCGAATCGCCCAAATCGTTCGCGGAGAGACTGCTCAGCTTTCCGACGGCGAACGAAATGAGATTTTGCAGTCCGGCATTTCTTATTACCCCAACGACCTCGCGGTCATCGGTTGGAATGCGGCATTTTTGTATGACAGTGAGGCGGGGGCGGAGACCGCCATTCAGTTGCTGGAGTATGCCAACTCACAATTGCTCGAGTTCCGCCATTACGATGAATTCCTCACTCGCGAACTGGAGAGCGTTTACGCTTCCTTTGACGAAGGCACTGGAATGCTGGCGCGCTGGCGTCTCGCACGCGCCGCCACCAAGCTGCATACGGTCTTGCTCGATGTAAACGAACTCACCGAGCACGCCGATAACGCCATCAAATTTCTCAGCGACATGTTTTCTGCACGCCTGTACAAGCTGGCGGCCTCCAAGGTCGGCGTTCCTGATTATAAAGATCTGGTCACGCAGAAGGTGCAAACCGCCGAGGAACTCTATCGATTCATGGTCGACCAGTTCAATCAGAGCCGTGCCTTCGTGCTGGAACTCATGGTTGTAATTATTCTGATTATCGAACTAGTCTACTTCTTCCGCGGAAAACCTATCTGAGAACTGAGAACCAGAATCCGAGAACTGATTTCATATCACCCGCACTATCCTGAAGAAACGATGCGAGGCCTAAAAGGTAAGCGCGTCTTAATCACCGGCGGTGCCAGCGGAATCGGCGCAGCCACAGCCGCACGCTTTCTTGAGGAAGGCTCGACGATATGCGTGCTCGACCGCGACACCAAAGCAAATGCCAACATTTGCCAGCATCTGCCCGGCTTGGTCGGAGCGCTCAATGCGGACGTCTCTGACCTCAAGCAAGTGCAGGCCGCGTTTGACGATGCGGTGCGCATCATGGGCGGCGTCGACGTGCTGATTAATAACGCTGGCATCAGCATTCGCCATGATTTCCTTAAAATCACTCCGGAAGAGTGGAACAAAATCATCGCGGTGAACTTGACGGGCGTCTTCTATGTCGCCCAGACGGCGGCGCGGCATATGTGGGAACGCGATGGCGGGGTCATTTTGCAAACCGCTTCAACCAACGGAATCGTAGGGCAGCCCTTTTACGCGGATTACAACGCGACCAAGGCGGGCGTCATCGAATTAACTCGGACCATGGCTTTGGAACTCGCGCCCAAGGTGCGGGTGTGCGCTGTGGCGCCGGGGTACGTGCTGACTCCAATGCAACGCGCCGAATACACCGATGCAATGCTGGACGAAGTCAATCGCAAGATTCCACTGCGGCGGCACGCGAGGCCGGAAGAGATCGCCGCCCTGTTTACATTCCTGGCATCAGATGACGCTGCCTACATGAGCGGCCACGTGTACACAATTGATGGCGCTGAAACCGCAGGCGGCCTGGCGAGCCGCTGAGAATCGGAGACACTCTACTTCGCATCAATCCGCAGGATGATGTTCACCTGCTTTCGGTCATCGAACTGGCTCACCGTCTTGGTGTCGCTCTTTTGGCCCTTGTACTGAGCGTAGACCTCGTAATCGATGTTCGGGGAAAGTTCAGGGAAGTGGTACGCGCCATCGGTGCCGACGATGTAACTCTTCACCGCCCTGGTTCGCGTGTTGGCGAGATAGACCACCGAGTCGACCAGAGGATTGTCGCGCCGGTCGAGCACCTTGCCCGTCAGCATCCGGCCGGGGGTTTCCTTCTCTTTGTCTTTGGCGTAAGGGGTGGCAACGGCGATCAGACCGAAAAGTAATAGTAGAACCACAACTCGACACTTTCTCACGTGGTTCCTCCTCCCCAAGCTTAGGCGGTCGCTTACTTTAGATGCAATCCCGTGTCGACGCGTTCGTCCGCCTCCACGTGTACCTTGACCTCTTCCCCCCGCAACAGATCGCCATTCTCAGATCTGCGATCTTTCACATCCGCCCAGATTACGTAGTCCTGCTTGCCCGCCGGAACTCGTTGGGCAAACTCACCATGATGATCGGAGTACAGTTCCCAGCGGGCCTTCTTTTCATTCTCACGGCGAATCTTGATCCGTACTCCATAAAGTGGGTGGTCGTTCGGACCCCAGACCGTGCCAAAGATCAGGGCGTAGGGTTGTTCACCTTTGTCTCCTGCCGAGGCGAATACAGTCGCACCAACGGCTGCCTCGGCGAGAAACAACAACACTGAGAAGCACAGCCCAAGGAGTGCGATTCGAGAGAGCGAGCGCAGGCAGAACCCGAACCGGCAAGTGACGGGCGGGCCCGACCTACGAGAAATCACCGTCTTCGACTTCCTCTTCGTCGTCCTCCTCGTATTTCTCCTCATCCACGGGCTTCAACTCAATGGGACTTACCGTGACCACCTCGAAATCCGTGCCGCATTCCGGGCAGGAGACGATTTCTCCCTCATCAACTTCGTCTTCTGTGATGTCGAGGTTGGTTTCGCATTCCGGGCAATGAACCACAATGGCCTCCATTCTATTAAACCCCCCTGATAATATTTAGTGTCTCTTGAGCCGAAGGTCAAGTCCCCGGTTTCCTGAGCTTGGCCAACCCCTTCGCGAACCCTTGGCTGACAGCTATTCCAAGAGAACTCCCGGAACCCCAACGCTATGGCCGCGCGAATCCCTGGGGCCTGGCGATGACGCAGCTGCCCGAGCGGCAGACGGCAAACCTGATAAGATATCCCAATAACCAGCTTCGTCTTGAGGCATAAGTTGTCAGACCCCCAACTGGCAACCGGCAACCGAGAACTGACAACTGCTTTTATGTATCGCGGACGAACCCTCTCGCTGAGTTTCCCCCCCTTCACCAAGGCCGTGAAGTGGCTCATCCTCATCAATGCCGCAGTCTATCTGCTCATCGAAGTGCTGAAGCTCCTCAGCCCCGACTTGGGCAGAACATTGACCCTCGTACTGGCTCTGGTACCAGCGTATGTCATGCACGGCTGGATATTTCAGTTGGTGACGTATTCGTTCGTACATGCCGGAGTTCTGCACATTCTCTTCAATATGCTGGGGCTGTGGATGTTCGGCGCGCAGTTGGAGTCGGACTGGGGACCAAGACGCTTTTTCGAATTCTATTTCTTCTGCGTGGTCGGAGCAGCACTGACCACGATTGCAATCTCCTACACCGGCCTGGGCGGCGTCGAGCCGCAAACCCCGACGGTAGGTGCTTCGGGAGGAGTGCTCGGCATCCTCATGGCGTTCGGAATCCTTTACGGCGACCAGGAAATCATGCTGTTTCCAATTCCGTTCTCCATTCGCGCGAAGTATTTCGTGGCTGGAGTCGCGTTCATCACCTTGGTGGAGGCGATCAGCGCCTCCGGGGCGGGTCGGGGCTCGAACGTCGCTTACTTTGCCCACCTCGGCGGACTGCTGTTCGGGTTCCTGTACGTAAAATTCATGCCCAAGCGCGGCCTCGCCTACGGAGCCTCGGAACGTTACTTCAACGTGCGAAATTCCTATTACCGCTGGAAACGGCGCAGGGCCGCTCGCAAGTTCGAAGTATTCATGCGCAAGCAAAATCGTCCCTTAAGTGGCACCTTCGACGAACACGGCAACTACATCCCGCCTGATGACGTCGACAAGAAGAACGGCGGCTCAAAATCCGGCTGGGTGAATTAAGAGCGCCGCGGATTTGCACAGATACGACCTCGTTTTAGGGATTCCGCAACAAGTTCCGGAACTGTGCCAACACGGTTGCCGGCAATTCGGCCCGTGTCGCCTTGCCTTTGAATCCAAGGTCATGACCTGCACCCTCGATCCGGAGCAGCCGAGTCTTCGCTGGAATCAGATGCAGGGCAGATTCCATCTCCTCCGGCGAACCAAACGGATCGCTCGTTCCATGCACAAACAGCGCAGGCGTTCGTAGCTTGGGCAGATGCTGCGTGCGAAGCTGATCGGGCTTGCGCGGCGGATGCAGTGGATACGAGAGCAGCAACAGGCCTTCCACCAGACCCGGCTGATCGGCGCAGAGCATCGTGGATTGACGGCCTCCATACGAATGCCCTCCGAGAAACATACGACCCGGAACCAGCGTGCGCAGAGCAGCAAGTGCATTCTTCAAACTTTCACGGTCGCGAGCAGCGTCTCCCGGCCGAGGTGGACCGTAAGGCCGGCTTTGACGAAAAGCCAGATCACAACGCAAAACGGTGACGCCGGCTTCCACGAAAGCTTCAGCTAGCGAAGCTAGCAGCGGAGTCCGGCAGTTCGATCCGGCTCCGTGGGTAAGCACCAGGCCATCTCCCGAAGGCGTGGAGGGCCGATGAAGAAATCCGCGTACCTGCGGATCAAACGACGTATCAGCGAAGAGTTCGGGGGCAGTCGGCATGTTTTCAGGAAACCATCAAAAGAATTTTAATACCAAGCACGACAACATGATGAGGATAGGCCCCTCTTTCAGGATCACGGAATAGCATTTTTCGCTTGCACAAATTTCAAAGTCATGGCATCTTGAAATATCTTCCTACGAAAGGACGCTCAATTGGCAAAACAGATAACCAAATCGCCAAGCATGCGACTGCGGCCCCTATGCGGCCTCGGTTGCTTTATGGGCGTCGTCGATCGCGCCAACTGATCTGCGGCGCCTTTCCTCGCAAACCCAACTAAAACCATAGCTGCGCTGGAGGGCGCAGGCCGCGGTTCCTTCGACTGGTCCTCGAAAAACCACCGCTGCCGCTAGTTCCCCCAGCCCCAACTTCACAGGGTCAGTGGTGAAGGCCACGGTTACTTCATTGACAAGGAAACACCGTGTCCGCATGTTCCCTGACCGGTAGTTTTTGAATGTGGCCCGGGTACTGGTGTCGGCGTCGCGACAAAATTTCGCCGGTGGTGAAGACTACGGTTCCTTCGTAATCGGCAGGTCGCAGGTTCGATCCCTGCTGTGGCCGGGAGGTCATATAGTTCAGTGGCAGAGCATCCGAAGCAAATACCGTCGTCGACTCGTTCCCCGGCGATTGAACACACACCAGATTCCCAACCGCTGAAGCGGTTCGGAATAACAAATGTGATTTAGCTAGAAGCTAGCAGCTAGAAGCTTTGGCTGAAAGCTGATAGCTCAAAGGAGGCCACCATGGCTCGACTCAACATGCTCAATCTCAACTTCACTCCGCGCACTCACGAGGGCGCGCCGGCTCGCCACATCTCGCCCGAACTGCAACTGCGGCGTTCGGTCCTCGCCTGCCTGCTTTGGGAAAAGCAGTTCTACGAGGATGGAGTCGAGATCGCGGGCCGCATGGCGGAACTGGTGCCGAAGGTTGAAGCCGAGAAGGTCACAGCTCTCGCCGTCGAGGCTCGCGGGCAGATGAAGCTGCGTCACGCGGCGTTGTTGCTCGTCCGCGAGATGGCGCGTCACAAAACGCATCGCCGTCTTGTCGCCGACACGCTGGCGCACGTCATCCAGCGTGCCGACGAACTGTCCGAGTTCGTCGCCATCTACTGGAAGGACGGGCGCGTCCCGCTCTCTGGCCAAGTGAAGAAGGGACTGGCTGCGGCTTTCCCCAAGTTCGATGAGTACGCCTTGGCGAAGTACGACCGTGGCGGACCCGTCAAGCTGCGCGACGTCCTGTTTCTGTGTCACGCCAAGCCGCGTGACGCGGCTCAGGCCGGCGTGTGGAAGAAGCTGATCTGGGGACGCCTCAACGCGCCCGACGCCTGGGAGGTTGCACTCTCCTCGGGTGCCGATAAGCGCGAGACCTGGCAACGTCTGCTTGCAGAGAACAAGTTGGGCGCATTGGCACTCCTCCGCAACCTGCGCAACATGCGCGAGGCTGGCGTGGAGGAGGAGTTGGTGCTTTCGGCTCTGCGCTCCATGAGCACGGCGCGTGTGCTGCCGTTTCGCTTTCTGGCTGCGGCTCGCTACGCACCGCAATGGGAAGAGACCATCGAGCAGGCAATGCTGAAGTGTGTTGCCGGGCAGGAGAAGCTCGCGGGAAAAACCGTCGTGCTGGTCGACGTTTCCGGCTCGATGACCGCGCCGCTCTCCCGCCGCTCCGAGATGCAGCGTACCGACGCAGCCTACGGGCTCGCCGTGTTGCTGCGTGAGATCGGAGAGAAGGTCAGCGTGTTTTCCTTCTCGGATGATCTCGTCGAAGTGCCGGCTAGTCGTGGATTCGCCTTGCGCGATGCCATCGACGCCAGCCAGCGCCACAACAGCACTCAACTGGGGAAGGCTGTCGAAAGCCTGAACCAGAACGAGACGTACGATCGCCTGATCGTGATCTCCGATGAGCAGGCGCACGACTCGATCCCCGGACCCGGTCAATGGAACGACGGGCGTCCTCGGCCGTCCAACGGCTACGTCGTCAACGTGGCCAGCTACAAGAACGGCGTCGGCTACGGCAAGTGGACGCACATCGACGGCTGGAGCGAGTCGGTCGTCGAGTACATCCGCACCCTGGAGCAGACGGTTAACAAATGGGTGAACTGAGCCGTTGAGCCCGGGCGTGAGCCCGGGCCGGACTCAACTTCATCCCGGATTTCCGATAACAGAATCCAGCCGCTCTCGATACGTTCTTCCCAGCGGCAGTTCCTTGCCTGTCCTCAGGACGACGATATGTTCGCCGTTGCCGCAGTTCTGAATTTCTGCAACCGTGTCCAGGTTGACGATGATTGATCGGTGAATACGAATGAACTTGTGTTCTGGCAACGATCGTTCGAAGGCCCCGATTTTCTCCCGAATATGGTAAGAACGCTGGCCAGCGTGGATCCGCACGTAATTGGCGTCGGCCTCCACCCATTGCACTTCTGCAGTCCGCAAGAACACGATCTTTCCTTCAGAACGGACGATGAGGCGATCACGGTCCCGGTTCGCGGCGCACAACAACGCCAGCAAAGTTTCCGGTTTCAATTGATTCACCCCTGATTGGATACGGCTCTTGGCGCGGGCCAGCGCCGCAAGAAAGCGCTCTTGCTTGAAGGGTTTCAGCAGGTAGTCGATCGCTTGCGCATCGAACGCCTTGACCGCGTATTGATCGTAGGCGGTCACAAAAATGATCGCCGGCATGTGCTCCGGAGAGACCGCTTCAAGCACGCCCAAGCCGTCGACCCCCGGCATCTGCACATCGAGGAACATCAGGCTGGGCTTGTGTTCAGCGACGGCGTGGATAGCGGATTGGCCGTCGGAGCACTCGGCCACGACTTCAAAGCTAGGATCGCTCTTTAGCAGTGACGAGATCCGCCGCCGGGCCAGCACTTCGTCGTCCACGATCAGAGTTCGAATCTTCATCAAAATTATCTCCCATCGCGTTTGGAATAAACCGCAGCGGTAGTGTGATTCTGACTGTAACGCCCGTACTCGATATACTCCTGAGTTCGAATGATTGTTGATCTCCATACAGCTGCCGAAGGCGCGACCGCGTGTTCGAAAGCCCAATGCCCGCGCGATATTCGGGCGGCAATCCGCCGCCGTCGTCCGATATCTCCAAGACCAGCTTTTTCCGGTTTTCCCGTCCGCAGATCCGAACGGTCCCGGGGCACGGATGCGGCGAAATTCCGTGCAGGATGGCATTCTCTACCAACGGCTGCAGCAAAAGTGTCGGCACGGCCGCCTGCAGCAGGTTTGGAGGGATATCGAAGACCGCCGACAGGCGATCCTCAAAGCGTCTCTTTTGGATACCGATATAGGTTCGCAGCAGCTCGGTTTCTTGTCCCAGCGTAATTTCCTGCTCATCGTTCCCGCTGAGGTAAACCCGTAGCAGATGGCTGAGATCGCCTAGCATGTCATCCGCCGCCTTCACATCTTCGTGCATCAAGGTCGCGATCGAGTTCAATGTGTTGAACAGAAAGTGCGGATGCAGTTGGTTACGCAGTGCCTGCAATTCGGCGCGAGTCAACTGCTCATTCAACTGTGCCGCCCTCATGTCCCGTTCCCGGTAGCGCTGGTAGTATTCGACCAGGCTCCAGATCACGACCACCGGCCAGTACATCCACAGATCGTTGTAGAGGGAAGCGATGACTCTCAACCGTAACAGCGAACCATGAAAGGCCGCCGCCGTGGGGCCGGGCAGGCCGATCAGTTGTGCGATCGCTTCATGCGCTGAGGCGAGAACCAGGTAAGCGCCAAAATGGATCGCCGTCGTCCGCGCCCAGGTTCTCCTCTTAAATGGGAACCGTCGTGCCATATAGAAAATGGCTGGCGTGAGCGCCGCCCATATCCAGTAGTCCAACAGGTCGACGCGCAGCTCGGACATGTATCGGGCAGGGAGCCCGGCGCTGATCCGGTAAAGGAAATTGCTTCCCGCCAGGAGAAGCGCGAGTAGCGTCCAAAATCCAAAGATTGCCCCGAACTTGACCCACACGCTTTTCATCGCTGCTTCACATCATATCCGAGCTCGTATCGTTTTAGCCTGGGTACGCCTAGACCTACACACTTTGACGGCGTGAGGTCCAGGGCCGGTGAAATTACTGCCAGTTTGTCGCAGGTTCGCGTGCTAGCGGCTGGGCATCGCCACGAATCCATGGGCCACGTTTTGTGCATCGTTATAATAACCAACCATTTCATCGGCGTCGTTTATGGTCTGGAACGATGCAAAACTGGCCTTGAATGATCGCGGAACCCTGAGCTGGGTCAACTTCTTATGATCAAGCAGAAAGTTGTGGTACATACCTGCGGTGTCGTTATAGAAGCCGACAATCTGGTTCAGATTGTTGATTGAGATCAGGTAAGTACCGTTGGGCGCCGCGTGCGGAGCGTCATACAGGGTGACCTTGCCGTTTTTCAACCGCAGGAAACCGTGGCCCGTGGTTTTTGCCACGTTCACAAATTGGCCGACAATCTCAGTGGAATTGTCGATACTGAATGGAACCGTTTGAATTCCATTCGGCAGGTCTATTTGTTTATAGACTCCGTCGCGCAATAGAAACGCATGAGGCGCACTAGCGGAGTCGGTGAACACACCGATGACTTGGCGAAGATCATTCACTCCATATGCCTGAGTGTTGAAGCCGCCAGGGAACGCAATGTCGGTTATTTTGCCGTGGTTGTAAATATAGCCGTGATACGAACCTGAAGCATCGCTGTAGCTGCCCGCGATGTCTCCCCGGTTGTTAAGCGAAAAGGCAAAGCTGTTGGGAGCGGTGCCGATTACACCGTTCGGGTCGAGAGCGCTCAGGATTGTTCCGTCGAAGTACATGGCGTGTCCATTCACCTGCGCGTCATAGAAAGCGCCCACGTAACGACCCGCGTTGTTTACCGCGAAGATCTGGGTATTCGACGCACCTGGATAATTCACAGCCGTGAAAGTGTATTGCGCCAGGCAAGGCGCAACCAGAAAAGTAAGTGCAGCGATGCTCGGAAAGAGTCTCTTCATTGTTTCTCCCTAAAGTCAGTGCGGATTGGCTACACACTGGTCATGGGAGTGACTCTAGCCGGTGCTGACTGCCCCCTGGGCAGAGATGGGACGAACAGCTATCGCCGCAGATCGAACAGCGATTCGGAGGACGTGGACGGTCAGCGTCCCAAGGCTTCTTCGAGGGTTTCGTAAATCTTTACCGTGCGGATCTCGTGAGCAAGTTTGGCCCAGCAGCGCAATACTTCGGAATCTTCCAGTGCGGCTCGGCGAGCCTCCTCGGATTTCCAGTGACGCAACAAAATGTGATCCCGCGATTTAGCGTCGCGGTAGAGCACGTCGCGGCTGTAACCGCCCGCCGAGAGCGCGGCGATCAGGGTGCGCATGGTATTGAGGGATGCTTCTTCGTGTCCCGGCAAGGGCTGATAGATGGCGATTGAAAGTATCTCTTGCGGCATGAGAATTATTTTCTCCGCTGCGTCAAGCCCGGTTTGTTTTTTTGTCTAGTCGCAGACGCGGAAACGCTCGCACGCAAATCTTCTACCACGTGCAGACGTATGAGATTGGTCGAACCCGACGCCATTTGAGTTCCGGCCACAACACCCAGCACTTCGCCAACCTTGATGCGGCCTTGTCGCAAGAGTTCCCGCTCCGCGGTTATAACCATGTCTTCGGCACTGCGCGCCTGCTTCGTGCGCACCGGGGTTACACCCCAGAAGAGATTCACGCGGTTGCACACGGGTAACACCTGACTGAAGGCGTAGATCGCGGCTTTGGGACGATACTTGGAAATCATTCGTGCTGTATTCCCGGTTTCGGTAAACACGGCAATGGCTCCCATGCACAGGTCTTCCGCGGTATGGGAGATCGACTCACAAATGGCTTCGGCGACAGTGATCGAATGTCTCTCCCGTCGCCGCCGGGGCTGAGTAAAGTCTCCTGAATTTCCCTCCGCCTCAACTACGATTCGGGACATCATTGAAACCGCTTCGCGAGGATAGAGGCCGTTGGCGGTTTCGGCGGAAAGCATTACCGCGTCGGTGCCGTCGAAGATTGCGTTGGCGACGTCGCTGGCCTCAGCCCTTGTGGGACGCGGGTTTTCGATCATCGACTCCAGCATTTGGGTGGCGATAATTACCGGCTTGCGCCACGCAGCGGATCTGCGGATCACATGCTTCTGGATGACCGGAACTTTCTCCGGCGGCATCTCGACGCCGAGATCACCGCGAGCCACCATCACGCTATCGGCTGCTTCCAGAATCTCCTCCAGCTTTTCGAGCGCCTGAGGCTTCTCCAGTTTGGCGATGATTGGCTGGGTGTCGCCGTGGTCGGCAATGATTTCCTTTACGATGCGCACATCGGCCGCTGACCGCACGAACGAGATTGCTACCATGTCCACGGCGTGCTTGAGGCCGAACTCCAGGTCCGCGCGATCCTTGGCGGTGAGAGCGGGAATGGAGAGTGCAATGCCGGGAAGATTGATGCCCTGGTGCTGTCCGAGTTGGCCGCCGTTGATTACTTTGCATTCCACGTCTTCGCCGCGGGCGCGAATGACGCGCAGTTCGATTAGCCCGTCCGAGAGCAGAATGCGAGCGCCCGGTCCGACTTCGCGAGCCAGCCCGGGAAAAGTGGTCGAGATCAGGTTCGATGTTCCTTCCACGTCGCGCGGCGTGATTGTGACCTGCGAGCCAGCCTTGATGGTGACCGGGGTTCCGTCCTTGAGACGGCCGGTGCGAATCTTGGGACCTTGCAGATCCTGCAGAATGCAGATGGTCCGATTCTCCTTGTCGGCGGCGCGGCGCAAGCGCTCGATGATGCGCGCGTGCTCCTCGTGCGATCCGTGGGAGAAGTTTAGCCGGGCCACATCCATGCCGAGGCGCATGAGATCGCGCAACATCTCTTCGGAGTTGCATGCGGGACCAACCGTGCAGATGATCTTTGCCCGGCGATCTGCCCGGATGGCGGAGTTGGCAGGCGAGGCGTCACCATGGGCGCTGCCGAGTTGCTTCGAAGACTTGCCTGATTTCAAAATCGTTTCCGAATCGTCGTGGCGGTTATGGATTTCATTATTGTATACGGTGCGTTCACGGACTCGAGGGCAACGCGACGTTATCCGGTGGAAAGCGGCGAACAGTGCCGATTTGGGAATATTACCAGTTAGTACCGGGCACCCCCCTCCCCCCTGATCTTTTGGAATCATGAGGTTAGGGTGAGACCACCACCAAAATCTTTGAGGAATAAGGACTTACACGTAAAATATTCCGGAATAAAGACTTAGCTGGCACACTTCCCAAAATGGTCGTTTGGTCGGGTCCCGGATTCCTTGAGCTATTCGGTTGTCAATGAGCTAATGTTGCGTAGATAAATAATATCATCTTGGGAAGATCGCCGTCAATGCCAGACAGAAGCGAGATGCGAGCTTGAAGCTTGTTTGGGAAAGGATAGGTTTAGTCCTCCACTGTCCAGAGTCTGTGAGAGATGCAGACGCGCCCAAGGGGGAGCTTGGACGGCCTCTGGGCCGCTTGGCCAACCGCTTCAGGCTGGGGCATATCGCTTGATCGAGATACCCCGAGCGTGAGCTCGCGTTTTCGCCACGTCATAGGCGAGCTGCATCCGGAGAAGGTGATCCATGTCCGGGCCGAACGCCTTTTCGATGCGCAGGGCCATTTCCGGTGTCAGCGCAGCTTTACCGCGCAGCAGGTCGGAGAGCGTGGCCCGGCGTACTTTCAAAATTTCGGCCGCCTTTGACACAGAAAGACCGAGAGCGTCGATAACTTCGGTTCTTATTAGTTTGCCCGGATGGGGCGGATTCTTCATGGGCATTTTGGCCTCTTAGTGGTAATCGATCAAGTCAACATCTCTGGCCGTGTTCATCAGCTCGTCGTAGCGGAAAACCAACCGCCAGTTTCCCGTGACAGTCAAGCTCCATGATCCTCTCCGGTCGCCCGTCAGAGGATGCAGCTTCCAGCCGGGAAAGCGGCCAACCTGTTCCAGCGTCTGGGCGGTTTCAAGGGCGAACAAAAGCTTCCGAAGTTTGTCAGCCATCGCGGGCGGCACGCCCTTGGCGTTTCCGTCTTCGTGCAGACGCCTTAGCCCTTTGTGTCGAAAGTGGAGAAGCATAAGTTGTTCCCTTCTTCAGTTGTACCGCAGTCGTACCACTGAGGGTTCTTGGGCCCTGCTTGCGGTTGCGCTCCTGACTGATCGAGCCAAGGCGGTTTGAAGAGAGAAACAGCTTAGACCCTGCTTTTATCAATATGTACGGTTTAGCCGTACATGTCAAGGGGTTCATTCCGAAGCCGACACGGTTTTCTCATCAGCCAGTAGGCCTTTTTAAGGGAACTTCCTCAGGGGACGACTCGGAAGACGGTGCCGCAGCCGAAGTCGTGGGCGCCGTTCGAGCACTTTCCGCCGCCGCCCTGGAGAGTGGTGCCGTAGAGGGCGCCATCCTTGCCAAACACCAGCCCGGCGACGGGCCATCGGCCATCCTTCCCGCCTTTGAATGCATAAAGCTCAGTCTCACTCCACGGGCCACCCTTGCTGGCTGGCCGCTTCAGCCGATACACGTCGCCCAGGTAGCGGACGCTTCCCGCCTGGCTGGTTCCGTAGAGGTTTCCGTCCTTGTCGAGAACCACCCCGGACAGAATGTAATATGGGCCGTTGTCGGTCGCGCAGGTGTAGAGCGTCGTCTCAGTCCACGCCCCATTCCTCTTGGCGGGCGGCGTGAGCTGGTAAACCGCGCCAGCATTCTTGTTACCTAGGCTAGTCGCGCCATACATAGTCCCGTCAAGGTCGAAGGTCACGCCTGCATAAGGTTGTCCGCCGTCGTTTTCTCCCGTGAAACTGTAGATCACGCTCTTGGTCCAGGCTCCTCCTCGCTTCGACGGCGGCGTCAGCTTGAAGACGACCCCGCAGCCGTCCGAGCAATAGTTGCTGGCTTGTCCGCCTTCGTTGGTGGTGCCATAGAGCGCGCCGGCTTTGTCAGCGACCACTCCCGCCTCCGGCCAGAACCCGCCGCTGAAATTGTTGAACCGGTAGAGAACCTGTTCCGTCCACGACCGGCCCTGCCGCGACGGCGGGCTTAGTCGAAATACGGTGCCGCAATCCGTGCAGCTATTGGAGTCCCCACCGGAGACTGTCGCACCATAGAGCACGCCTCCACTGCCGAGCACGAGAGTACCTTGCGGATTGCGCCCATCCGTCCCGGCTTTAAACCGATAAAGCACACTTTCGCTCCAGCTGCCGTCGCGATTCGGCGATAGCTCAAAGACCGTGCCACAGCCATAGTTGTGGCATTCCCCGCCGAAGTAGCCACCATTGCCCGTCGTTCCATACAGGTTCCCCGCACTGTCGAAGGTCAACCCGCTGCCGGGGAACTCCCCGTCGCCCTTACTTCCAGTGAACGCATAAAGAACGGCGTAGCCCCAAGCGCCTCCCTTGGTGGCCGGAGCCTTCATTTGAAAGACCGTGCCACAGCCCGCGTTGCAGTATCCGTCTAGGGAGAGACCCGCTGTCGTGCCGTAAAGGTTGCCGTACCCGTCGGCAATCAGCCCAGCATACGGGAGCGCGCCGTCGCCCTTATTTCGGAAACGGTACAACGCTTTCTCTGCCGGGGCGGAAGTCGGAAACGTCAGAAGCATCGACGCAATCGCCAACGGGAGCAAAGCAGAAAGGCGTTCCAGCCGCATCAGACCATACCTCCAACTCAATCCGCTTGCCCCGGGGGGCCGAGCCAGCAAGACCGCCCCCGAGTTTACCATCGAACAAGCGAGTTTACTGGCACACACCGCTAGTAGACCAGAAACACGTAAGACTGAATGTTGCCGACGAGCGGACTGCTGTGTTGGCCGGTGTTGGTCGAAGTCGCCTCTTGACCGTCAGTGGCGTAGGCGTAGAGGATGTGGACTCCGAGGTGCAGTGGTTTCGGGATCTTCCCCTGGCCGGATGGCCCGGACAACCGTCTTCATTTTACTCTCGAGGGTGCCCCGTCCAAGCTCCGCTTGGGCGGGAGTTTTCGTCGGCTGCGCGTCCGTACAGTCGGGCAAACGCCAAGCCGCTCACTACGCGGTTACGAGAACTTAGTCTCCCCGCAAGCCAGGAGTCTGTGACATCTGAACAACCCCGCCCAAGCGGAGCTTGGACGGGGCACCCTTTAGAGCAAAACAAAGGCCAGATTACTTGCTTGCTGCCTGCGGGATTGGCATGGCTTTGAGTTCCTTGCCGAGGAATGCTCTGGGGAAGAGCATGGCGTTGAATTCGGCGCCTACCAGGATGACGAGCGAGATCAGGTACATCCACACCAGGAGGGCGATGGCGGCGCCGAGCGAGCCGTAGATGATGCTGTAATCCGCGTAGTTCTGCAAATACCATCCAAACAATGCTGTCGAGAGGAACCACAATACGGTGGCCAACGTTGCGCCCGGCAAAACGCTGTGCCAGGGCTGAGTGCGGGGCACGGCGTTGTGATAGATGAGCGCGATCACGGCGATGCTGGTGAGGGTGGCGATGAGCCAGCGGATGGCGGTCCACATCAGCAGGACGTAGAAACCAAACTCGTGATTCAGGTGGAACAGGATGTTTCGTTCGATGCGGCTTCCGGAGGCGACCAGGATGGTTGCGAAAGTCAGCGGAGTCCCGGCAAGGATGACGAGCGAAAATGCGATCATTCGCTCTTTCACCAGGCCCCAGATTTTTGGCAGTTCGTAGCAACGGCGGAAACCTTCCATCCAGGAAATCATGACGCCGGAGGCGGTCCAGAGCGTGATGAGCGAAGCGCTGATCAGGAGGCCGACGGAGCGCGGCGAACCTCCCTTCAGGTAGGAAAGGGCCGTGGGACTTCCCGCGGGAAGGATCCGGTCCAAGGCATAGGTGATCTCGCGCAGATAGGCGGCGGTTTTGCGCGAGTTGGCGAGAACGGATCCAACTACCAGGAGCAGGGGGAAAAAAGTAAGAATCGAGGAATAGGCAGACGCCTTGGCGATGGCGAACGCGTCATGCTGGAACGCGCGCCAGAAGGCAAGCCGCAGCAAGCGTAGAAAGCGAAGAACCACCGGCCAAAGAGTAGCGCCCTCGGGAGCCTCGCACAACAGAGAAATCTCAAGGCGTTCCTGCTCTTGCAATTGTTGTGGGTTCGCAGCCATGGGGAGTGGGAGCTTAGAGCGGAAAAGAGAAAGGGCGGCTCACACCGCCCTCTCTGCTGTTTCCGACAATTACTCCGCCGTAAGTTCCTCGGTCTCGCCTTCGTGCCGCATCAGCTCGAGCGCGCGCTCGGCCTCCTCGTAAGCCTGCGAGACTTCTTCCTGTACCTTGGCGGCCGCTTCTTCCATTTCCGGCGAGAGGCGGACGTTGCGGTAGTACTCCATGCCGGTGCCTGCAGGAATGAGGCGTCCGACGATGACGTTCTCCTTCAGGCCACGAAGGTGATCCACGGCGCCCTGTATAGATGCTTCAGTGAGCACGCGGGTGGTCTCCTGGAACGAAGCCGCGGAGATAAACGAGTCGGTGGAGAGCGAAGCTTTGGTGATGCCCAGCAGCAGCGGCCGGCCTGTAGCCGGACGTCCGCCCTGTGAAATCACGCGCTCGTTCTCCTCGGCGAAGCGGAATTTGTCGACTTGCTGTTCCAGCAGGAACTGAGTGTCGCCGACGTCTTCCACTTTGCGCCAACGCATCATCTGGCGAACGATGACTTCGATGTGCTTGTCGCTGATGTTCACGCCCTGCAGCCGGTAAACTTCCTGGATTTCGTTCACCAGGTAAGACTGCAGTTCCTTTTCGCCGAGCACGGCCAGGATGTCGTGCGGGTTGAGCGGGCCGTCCATCAGCGGTTCGCCGGCCTTGACGCGCTCGCCTTCCTGCACGTTGATGTGAACGCCGCGCGGAACCGAGTATTCTTTTTCGGTGCCGTTGTCGGCGATCACGTACATCTTGCGCTGGCCCTTGGAGACTTCACCGAACTTGACCGTGCCATCGATTTCGCTGATGACCGCGGTTTCGTGCGGTTTGCGGGCTTCGAACAACTCGACCACGCGGGGCAGACCACCGGTGATGTCTTTGGTTTTGGTGGTCTCGCGCGGGATCTTGGCCAGCACGTCGCCGGGGTGAGCCGTGTCGCCGTCCTGAACCATAAGATGGGCGCGGGAGGGCATGAGGTAACGCTTGCTGGTTTTACCCTTGATCACGATGGCCGGCTGGCGCTTCTCGTCGGGCGAGTCTGCCACGACGTGACGCGACAATCCGGTGACTTCGTCCACTTCTTCGTGAAGTGTGACACCTTCTTGCAGGTCTTTGAACTGGATGGTGCCGCCGATTTCGGTCAGGACCGAGAAGGTGTACGGATCCCACTCGACCATGACCTTGCCGAGTTGAACCTGATCGCCTTCGTTGACTTTGACCTTTGCGCCGTAAACAACCGCGTAACGCTCGCGCTCGCGGCCTTTCTCGTCGACCACTGCGATCGAGCCTTGGCGATTCATGACTACCAAATCGCCGGACTTGGCTTTTACAGTTTGGATTCCGACAAAGCGCACGGTGCCAGTGGTCTTGGCTTCCAAACGCGACTGCTCGGAGACTCGCGATGCCGTACCGCCGATGTGGAAGGTACGCATCGTCAGCTGAGTTCCGGGCTCGCCGATAGACTGTGCAGCGATGACTCCGGTGGCTTCACCGAGTTCGACGAGGCGGCCCGAAGCCAGGTTGCGGCCGTAGCACATCACGCAGACGCCACGTTTGGATTCGCAAGTGAGCACGGAACGGATTTTCACCCGTTCGATGCCGGCAGCTTGAACCGTTCCGGCAAGTTCTTCCGTGATTTCCTGGTTGATGTCGACGACCACGTTGCCGTCGTAGTCTTTGAGTTTTTCGAGCGAGACGCGGCCCACAATGCGGTCGCGCAAGGGTTCGATGACTTCGCCAGCTTCGACGATACCGGCGACGTAGATGCCGTCCACGGTTCCGCAGTCGTATTCGCTGATGATGACGTCCTGAGCCACATCGACGAGACGGCGTGTGAGGTAGCCGGAGTCGGCGGTCTTGAGCGCCGTATCGGCCAGTCCTTTACGCGCGCCGTGAGTCGAGATGAAGTACTCCAGCACGGTCAATCCTTCGCGGAAGTTTGCCGTGATCGGAGACTCGATGATTTCGCCGGACGGTTTAGCCATCAATCCACGCATGCCGGAGAGCTGGCGGATCTGCTGTTTCGATCCGCGGGCGCCGGAGTCGGCCATGACGTAAATCGGATTGATGAAACCTTCCTTGTCGCGCTGCTGCATCTGGCCGAACATTTCGTCCGCGACCTTTTCGGTGATGCCGGACCAGATTTCAATGACCTTGTTGTAACGTTCGCCGTTGGTGATGGCGCCGTCGAGATACTGTTGCTGGACCTGCACTGCCTGCTTCTCGCCGTCTTTGACCAAGCTCTTCTTGTTGTCCGGGATGACCATGTCATCGATCCCGATCGACAAGCCGGCGCGGGTGGCGAAGCGGAATCCCAGGTCTTTGACCTCGTCGAGCATCTTGACCGTGACCTCTAGGCCGAAGCGGAGATAGCCGTAGCTGACCAATTGACCGATGCCCTTCTTCTTCAACAAGCCATTGATGAACGGCATGCCGGCGGGAAGGTTATCGTTCAGAATGGCGCGGCCTACAGTGGTGTTCAGGAACGTCCGTTCGTACTGCACAGGCTCGGTGTGGGTGATGTCCTGATCGTCGTAGGTGGCGGTCAGGTCGATCACTTCGCCGGTATAGCGCAGACGGATCGGCGTCAGGGTTTCGACTTCGCCGGATTCGAGGGCCATCAGCACTTCCTCGATGTTGGCGAAGGCGCGGCCCTCGCCCTTGGCACCAGGCTTGGCTTTCGTCAGATAGTAAAGGCCCAGAACCATGTCCTGCGTAGGAACCGTAATCGGGTGACCGGATGCGGGCGACAAAATGTTGTGCGAAGACAGCATCAACACACTGGCCTCCACCTGCGCTTCCGGAGACAGCGGAATGTGTACCGCCATCTGGTCGCCGTCGAAGTCGGCGTTGAACGCGGTGCAGACCAGCGGGTGAATCTTGATGGCCTTGCCTTCAACCAGCACCGGCTCGAACGCTTGAATGCCGAGGCGGTGAAGGGTTGGGGCGCGGTTCAAGAGCACCGGGTGGTCTTTGATGACTTCTTCCAGAATGTCCCAGACAATCGGTTCCTGCTGCTCCACCATTTCCTTGGCTTGCTTGATGGTGGTGCAATGTCCGGTTTGCTCGAGCCGGTGGTAGATGAAGGGCTTGAACAGTTCGAGCGCCATCTTCTTGGGCAGACCGCACTGGTGCAGCTTGAGTTCCGGTCCCACCACGATGACGGAACGTCCCGAGTAGTCGACGCGCTTGCCCAACAGGTTCTGGCGGAAGCGTCCCTGCTTGCCCTTCAGAGTATCGGAGAGCGACTTCAACGGCCGGTTGTTGGCGCCACGCAGTACGCGTCCGCGGCGTCCGTTATCGAACAACGCGTCTACGGCTTCCTGCAGCATGCGCTTTTCGTTGCGCACGATTACCTCCGGCGCGTGCAGGTCCATTAACTTCTTCAACCGGTTGTTGCGGTTGATGACGCGGCGATACAAATCGTTAAGATCGGAGGTAGCGAAGCGGCCGCCGTCCAGAGGAACCAGCGGGCGAAGCTCGGGCGGAATGACCGGGATCACATCCAGGATCATCCAGTTTGGCTTGTTGCCGCTCTTGCGGAAAGCTTCTACAACTTTCAGACGCTTGGCATACTTGAGCCGCTTCTGCAGCGAGTTCTCGTGCTTCATCTTCTCGCGTAGTTCGGTGGACAGGCCTTCAATATCCACACGCTTGAGAAGTTCCTTGATGGCTTCGGCTCCCATCATGGCTTTGAAGCCAGTGGGCCGGAACTGCTGATCGAGTTCGCGGTACTTGGTTTCGTCCTTGATGACTTCGTGATCTTTTACCGGCGCTTCACCCGCCTCGACGACCACGTAGGCTTCGAAATAAAGCACGGACTCGAGATCGCGCAGCGAGATATCGAGCAGGTGGCCGATGCGGCTGGGCAGTCCCTTGAAGAACCAGACGTGCGAGCAGGGTGATGCCAGCTCGATGTGTCCCAGGCGCTCGCGGCGAACTTTCGAAAGCGTGACTTCGACGCCGCACTTGTCGCAAATGACACCGCGGTGCTTCATGCGCTTGTACTTGCCGCAGAGACACTCCCAATCGGTTACCGGCCCGAAGATACGCGCGCAGAACAGGCCGTCGCGCTCCGGCTTGAAGGTGCGATAGTTGATGGTCTCCGGTTTAGTGACTTCGCCGTGCGACCAGCTCCGGATTTTTTCCGGAGAAGCGAGGCTGATGCGGATAGCATCGAAATCGGCGATAGGGTTTGCTAGGTCAAAGGGGCTCGAACGAAACAAGGTATTCCTCTGCTTCCTGCGGACGTACGCCACCGCGGGCGGCTCCTGAAATCAGTCGCTAGTCGTTGGTCATTCGTCGCTAGCGAAATCTCTTGATCCACAGTTTCAAGAGCAAGCGCTGTGGATCTGGTCCAAAAAACTTTCATCTTGGTTGGCCACGCTGGCCGCCAACAACGGACGGCCAACGACCAACGACTTCTTAATCTGCTGCCGCCAGGGCCGGCTTCTTTTCGGTGGCCTTGATCAGTTCCACATCCAGGCACAACGACTGCAATTCTCGAATCAGCACGTTGAACGATTCCGGCACGCCCGGCTCCATGGCAGCTTCACCCTTGACGATGGCCTCGTAAATCTTGGTGCGGCCGTAAACGTCGTCGGATTTCGCCGTGAGCAGCTCTTGCAAGATGAACGCCGCTCCATACGCCTCCAGCGCCCAGACTTCCATTTCTCCGAAGCGCTGGCCTCCGAACTGCGCCTTGCCGCCCAGCGGTTGCTGGGTGATCAGCGAGTAGGGACCAATCGAGCGAGCGTGAATCTTGTCGTCGACCAAGTGTGAAAGTTTGAGCATGTAAATGTAGCCGACCGTGATCGGCTGCTCGAACTTGTTTCCGGTCATGCCGTCGTACAAGTAAGTCTTGCCCGACTCTGGCAGCCCAGACTGTTTGAGCAACGCTTTGATCTCGCTTTCTTTGGAGCCGTCGAACACCGGCGAACCGGTGAAGACGCCGCGAGTTAAAGTCGGGGCGACCGCCATCAGTTCCTCATCGCTGAGGTCGCTGATGGTGTCGGCCAGAACGGTGTCCTTGAACAGAGCCTTGAGCTCGCGTCGAATTGCGTCTTCACGGGTGTTCTCGGACAACATTTTCGCGATCTTGCCGCCCAGTTCGTGTCCTGCCCATCCGAGGTGGGTTTCGAGAATCTGTCCCACGTTCATACGGGAAGGAACGCCTAGCGGGTTGAGTACGATCTCGACCGGCGTGCCGTTGTCGAGGTAAGGCATGTCCTCTTCCGGCAGGATGCGGGCAATGACGCCCTTGTTTCCGTGACGGCCGGCCATTTTGTCTCCAACGCTCAGCTTGCGCTTCATCGCGATGTAGACTTTGACCAGCTTGATCACGCCCGGCGGCAGTTCGTCGCCCTTGGTCAGCTTGTCTTTTCTCTCGTTGACGATTTTCTTGAGCACGTCGATCTGACGCGAGGTCATCTCCTCGATTTCATCGATCTGCTCATTAACCCGCGGGTCCTTGTCGGCGTACTTGATGCGCTTCAGGTTGCGGGTTGAAATGCGCTCAATCGTGTCGCGATCAAGAAGAGTGCCCTTGGTCAGCAAACGCTTGTTGGTGCGCTCGTCGTGCAGATCGGCTTGAACTTCCTTACCGCCCAGAATGTTCTCCAGACGCTTCAGGCGCTCGTCAGTCAGAATTCGGATTTCGTCCGAAAGGTTTCGTTCGAGCTTGCCAATCTGCGCGGCCTCGATTGCTTTGGCGCGCTCGTCTTTCTCCTGACCCTTGCGGGAGAAGATTTTCACATCCACGATCACGCCTTCGATTCCGGGAGGACAGTACAGTGAAGCATCGCGCACGTCGCCGGCTTTTTCGCCGAAGATCGCACGCAACAGCTTCTCTTCCGGAGTGAGCTGAGTTTCGCCCTTGGGCGTTACCTTGCCCACAAGAATGTCGCCCTGCTTGATGCTGGCGCCGATGCGAATCACGCCGGCTTCGTCGAGATTGCGCAGCATGGACTCGCTGACGTTGGGAATGTCGCGGGTAACTTCTTCCGGTCCCAGCTTGGTGTCGCGCGATTCAAGTTCGTACTCCTCGATGTGGACCGAAGTGTAATAGTCCTCTTTGACCAGCTTTTCGGAGACCAGGATTGCGTCTTCGAAGTTGTATCCGCGCCAAGCCATGAAGGCGACTAGCACGTTGCGGCCCAGAGCCAGCTCGCCATGATCGGTGCAGGGACCGTCGGCGATTACCTGGCCCTTGGTGACTCGCTGGTTTTTCACGACGATCGGCTTCTGGTTGATGCAGGTGTTCTGATTGGAGCGTTTGAACTTCATGAGCTGGTAGATATCGCTACCAACTTCGCGGGAGAGCTGTCCGGGATGGTGCTCGCCCTCGACGCGCACGATGATGCGTTCCGAGTCTACCGAGTCAATGATACCGTTGCGTTTTGCCAGAATGACAGCTCCGGAATCGCGCGCTGTGACTCCTTCCATTCCCGTGCCGACAATGGGAGCCTCGGCGCGGAGAAGTGGAACCGACTGACGTTGCATGTTCGCGCCCATCAGCGCGCGGTTAGCGTCGTCGTGTTCGAGGAACGGCACCAGCGATGCCGCCACCGAAACCAACTGCTTCGGGCTGACGTCGATGTAATCAACATCGTCGCGGCTTACCAGCACAAAGTTGCCGGCCTTGCGGGCGTTGACCAGATCGCCGACGATTTTGCCCTTGTCGTCGAGTTCAACGTTGGCTTGGGCAATTACGTGGCGATCTTCTTCCCAAGCCGAAAGGTAAAAGGAGAATGGTTCGATCTCGGCCGGCTTCTTGCGCCGCTCCTTGATTTCCGCATTCAGCTTTTCGATTTCGTGTTTCTCGACGTGATCGCCGACCTTGAGATCGCTGTCGCCTGCATTGACGATACTGATGTAGTCGACCACGCGGCCGTTCTTGACGCGGCGGTAAGGTGATTCGATGAAGCCGTAGTCGTTGATGCGCGCATAGCAACTCAACGACGAGATCAGTCCGATGTTCGGACCTTCTGGCGTTTCAATCGGGCAGATGCGACCGTAGTGTGTGGGGTGCACGTCGCGAACTTCGAATCCCGCGCGTTCACGCGACAGACCGCCCGGCCCAAGAGCCGAGAGACGCCGCTTGTGGGTGATTTCCGAAAGCGGGTTGGTCTGGTCCATGAACTGCGAAAGCTGCGACGAACCAAAGAATTCGCGGATCGCCGCCATCACCGGCTTGGCATTGACCAAGTCGTGCGGCATGGCCGTGGACATTTCCTGGTAGACGCTCATCTTTTCCTTAATAGCGCGTTCCATGCGGACCAGGCCGATGCGGAACTGGTTTTCCATCAACTCGCCGACCGCCCTTACGCGGCGGTTGCCAAGGTGATCGATGTCATCCACCGAGCCAATGTTCTTGCGCAGCTTGAGCAAGTAGCCGATCGTGCCGTAGAAGTCTTGCGGCTCAAGCGTACGGTTTTCGAGCTTCGTGGCGTCTTGATTCTCAAACAGCTTGATGTTGAATTTCAGACGGCCCACACGCGAGAAATCGTACTTGCGCGGATCGAAGAACATGCCGTGAAACAACGCCGTCGCCGTATCGAGCGTCGGCGGATCGCCGGGACGCAGCTTGCGGTAGATTTCGATCAGCGCCTCCTGCGGCGTCTTCACCGAGTCACGCTTCAGAGTCTGGCTGATCACCGTTCCGACATCGTCGCGCTCCGGGAAGAACAAGCTGAGTTCGACCACGCCGGAATCGAGAATTTTGGCGAGCTTGTCGGCGGCCAGTTCCGAATTCGCTTCGAGCAGGACTTCGCCGGTGGTCGTGTCCACCACGTCAGCGGCGACCCACGAGCCTTCCAAGTCGGAAATATCGACCTCGATCTCGCTGATCTTTGCCTTTTGAATCTCCTTCAGAGTCGCGGCGTTGAGTTTTCGTCCTGAGTGCGCAATCTCATCGCCCGACTTGTTCTTGATGCTGTGCGCCAGCTTCATGCCCAGCAAGTTGGTCGCTTTTTCGCTGTTAGGATCGAGCGTCCAGAACAGCTTCTTGTCGCGAATCACCAGCCGATCGACGGTATAGAAGGTGCGCAGAATGTCTTCGCCCGAACGCAATCCGAGGGCGCGAAGGAAGATTGTTCCCAGGAACTTACGCTTGCGGTCAATGCGAACATAGAGCACGTTCTTCTGGTCGTACTCGAATTCAACCCACGAACCTCGGTAAGGAATGATCTTGCCGAGGAAGTAGGTGCGATTGTTCGCCGTCTCGAAAAACACACCGGGCGAACGGTGCAACTGGCTGACGATGACACGCTCCGTGCCATTAATAATAAACGTGCCGTTTTGCGTCATCAGCGGAACGTCGCCGAAGAAAACTTCCTGCTCTTTGATGTCGCGAATGGAGCGATTGCCAGTCTCCGCGTCTTTGTCGAAGATGGTAAGACGCATGGTGACTTTGAGAGGCGCAGAGTAAGTCATGCCGCGCTCTTCGCATTCGCTCACGTCGTACTTCAGTTGCAGTCCAACCGGGTCGCCGCACTTGTTGCAGAAGTCGGGCGTATTGGCGTTGTACGTCCCGCACTTGCTGCAGAGCACGTCGCCGGGATGAAACGGATCGGTAACGATGGTGTTGCCGCAATTCTTGCAAGTGGAGCGCAGGTGATGCAGGCCCTTCAAGTGGCCGCACTTGCACTCCCAGTTCCCGATTGCGTAGTCCACAAACTCCAGTTGGGAGACGTTGCGGAAATCCGTGATCGGAAACACCGATTGGAAAACTGCCTGCAAGCCGCCGTCGTCGCGCTCGCTCGGCAAACGATCCATCTGCAAAAAGCGATCGTAGGAGCGCTTCTGCACCTCGATCAGGTTCGGGATCTGGATGGTTGCTGGAATCTTGGAAAAATCAAAACGTGTGCGGAATCCATTGCTCTTTGACATTCGGATACTCCCAAACTTTCATGCGCAGCCCTCAGGCTGCGACAAAACCGCGGAATGTGCGGGCGCGTCAGCCGCGCCGGGGTGCTCTTAAGAACCGATAAAATGGCAAAGACAGGTATGCGCCCGCAGGGACATGAATCCCCGTAGGCGCCATTTGCAGCGCTTGGCCTCTGTTGAAATGTGTCGTTTCCGCGCCAGTATCTAAGGCCTGTTCCCGTTCCGCCCTGCCCGCGGAACAGTCTGCCAACTCGTGTCAGCGACCACGCCCCCGCTTCCTGGGCTCGTTACAACGGATGGTCGCCGTCACTCTATGAAGCAGGAAGCGGTGTTATTGATATAGATGATACCACCACCTCGAAAGCTTCACCAGAGACAAATAATCGGAGCCGGGCGTCCCCGCCCGGCGGGACGGGCGAGCCGCCCGTCCTCCATCATTCAAACCCTACTTCACCTCGACTGTAGCTCCAGCGTCGGTGAACTTCTTCCGGATGGTTTCCGCCTCTTCCTTGGAAACGCCCTCTTTAATCGCCTTCGGGGCGCCGTCGACCAGGTCCTTGGCTTCTTTCAAGCCCAGGCTGGTGACCTCGCGGACGGCCTTGATCACATTGATCTTATTGGCGCCGACTTCCTTGAGGACGACACTGAACTCGGTCTTTTCTTCCGCCGGAGCCGCCGCCGCTGCTCCGCCGCCACCGGCCATCATTACCGGAGCCGCGGCCGCCGCCGAGACACCGAGCTTCTCTTCCAGCCTCTTCACCAAAGCCGCCGCATCGAGCAGCGACAGTCCAACAATTTGCTCTTCTAGTTGCGCCAGATCCGCCATGTTATTTCTCCAATTTTTTGTGGTAGAGACATAGCCAGCTATGTCTCTACGAGTGTCAATTACTGATTTCGTCATCGGCAGTCAAAGTTTCCAGTGCGACCAAGCCTCCGAACCGCCGCGCCAGACAACGCAGCAGAACCGAAACCGCGCAACCCTCGACTGCTGATAACTAAACCCTTTCGGACGGCTTTCGCCATCCCGAAACCTTGCAGCGTTTACGCGCCCGCAGGTGCGTCCGCTTTGAACTTGCCTTTCTCCACGCCCTGGTTGATCACGACCGCAATGTCGCGGCCCACGGCGTTCATCACCGTCACCAGTCGTTGCGCCGGCGCGTTCATCAGGAACAGGAGCTTGGAGTAAATCTCCTCTTTCGACGGCATCGTCGCCAGCGCCTGGATCTGATTGATCGAGATCACGCGGCCTTCGACCACGCCAGACTTGAAAGTGAACTCCGGATTGTCCTTGGCGTACTTGGAAAGAGCCTTTGCCAACGCCACCGGATCGCCCTGGGTATAGGCAATCGAAGTCACACCGGTAAGGTTCGTCAGGGCCTCTTCGACTTTGGTGCCTTTGGCCGCGCGCTCCGCCAACGTGTTCTTCACAACGAGATATTTTGCGCCCGACGCCCGCAGGGTCTTGCGCAGCTCATAGTCCTGGGCCACAGTGAGCTTGCTGTATGTGGTCACGATCAAGCTGGAGACATTTTGCAGCTCCTTGCCCAGTTGCTCAACCTGCTCGGTTTTCTTTGCTCGAGTAACAGCCATGTTTTAATCCCTCGTCAATCCCTGTGTGGGGACGGGCGACACACCCGTCTAGCCCAGTTAAGCTTTCGCCGCGGCCTCAACCGCGCTGGTGTCAATCGAAATTCCCGGGCCCATGCTGGAACTGAGATAGCAGCCCTTCACATATTTCCCTTTGGCCACGGTCGGCTTGGCCTTCACCACGCTGGTAATCACAGTCGTGGCATTGTCCACCAGTTTCTCGGGAGGAAACGAAATCTTGCCAACCGGAACGTGAACCAGCGCCGTCTTGTCGGTGCGGAATTCCACTTTACCGGCTTTGACTTCCTGCACCGCTTTGCCGACATCGAAAGTGACTGTGCCGGTTTTCGGATTGGGCATCAGACCCTTCGGGCCAAGAACTTTACCCAACCGGCCCACGGACTTCATCACATCCGGCGTGGCAATCAGCGCGTCGAAATCGGTCCAATTCTCTTTGTTGATCTTCTCGACCATTTCTTCGCCACCGACGAAATCGGCGCCCGCCGCCTCGGCTTCTTTGATCTTGTCGCCGCTGGCGATGACCAGCACTCGCTTCGATTTGCCCAGACCGTGAGGCAGCACAACCGTGCCGCGCACCATCTGGTCGGCGTGCTTGGGATCGACTCCGAGACGCATGGTGATTTCGACTGTCTCGTCAAACTTCGCGAATTTAACTTTTTGCAGGAGCGTGACCGCTTCCTGCATCGGGTAGGGGCGCTTTTCGACCGCCTGCCGCGCCTTGGTAATGTTCTTCCCTGACTTCTTCATTTCCGTTTCCTCGTCTCCCACCGCTCGTCGTTGTTCTGACGAGCCGTAGTGTTGTTGACTATTTGGTAATTTGGAAATTGAGTAATTTGAAATCGCTCACGGCGGGTTTTCAATTGCCCAATTACAAAATCACCCAATTACTCAATCTTCATCTACCCAACCACTTCAATTCCCATCGACCGCGCGGTTCCGCGGATGCTCTTGATCGCGGTCTCAACCGACGCCGCATTCAGATCCGGCATCTTCTGCTTAGCGATGTCTTCCACCTGCCGCGCTGTGACCTTGCCAACCTTATCCTTATTCGGAGTGCCCGAACCTTTGGCAATCCCCGCAGCCCGCTTGAGCAGAATCGAAGCCGGCGGCGTTTTGGTAATAAAGGTGAAAGTGCGGTCGCTATAAACCGTCACCACCACCGGGATAATGAGTCCTTCCAGTTCCTTCGCGCTGGTGCGCGCATTGAACTGCTTGCAGAACTCCATAATATTGATCTGCGCCTGGCCCAGAGCCGGACCTACCGGGGGCGCGGGCGTAGCCTTGCCCGCCGCAATCTGAAGCTTTACCGATCCTGTTGCTTTCTTTGCCATAATCTCTCTTCAAGCGAGCGCCGGGCCCGCGTTATTTCTTACGAATTTCGCTGCCGTACATTCTTCATGGTCGCCAGCGCCAACATCACGGTCGGAACGAGTTTTTTCTGGACCGGATCTGCCGCCATCCCCAATCCTTCGATAGTGTGGGCGCCCATTACTTCCATCTCTCCGGCCTCGGCCATCACGACCACATCCGGAACGGAATACTTGTCGGTCGCGCCATAAACGGTCGCCATATCCCGCTCCAGCAGTCGGCCCTCAATCGTACGAAATCCCATCTTTCGAGACGAAACGACACCTAAGCGCTCAAGCCGCGACCGCGAAATCCAACTGAACGCCGCGCCCGTATCGACGAAGGCGTCCAACTCCTCCACGTCTCCGGGTTGCGCGGGATTCCATACTCGTAATTTCACGCTGAACGTGCCCATTCAACACCGTACCTACGCCACCTTCTCCACCTGATTAAACTCCAACTCAACCGGCGTGGACCGCCCGAAGATCGTCACCATCACCTTCAATGTCTCGCGATCTTCGTTGACCTCATCCACAATGCCAGTGAAACTGGCGAACGGCCCCTCGGTGATGCGCACCGATTCATGCTTCTCGAACTTGACCTTAAGCTTGGGTTTGTCTCTCGACTCGCCCACGCGATAAACAATGTGCTGAACTTCTTCTTCCGAAAGCGGAGTGGGCTGCTGGCCCGTACCGACGAAACCCGTAACCCGGGGCGTGGACTTCACCACATGCCATACGTGATCGTCCATATCCATTTCGACTAGCACGTAGCCGGGATAAAACATCCGCTCGCTGGTGTACTTCTTCCCGCTGCGCACTTCGGTGACCGACTCAGTGGGAATCAACACTTTGCCGATTCTTTCCTGCAGCCCGAATGCCTGGATACGCGACTCCAACGACTCCTTCACCTTGCGCTCGAATCCCGAATAAGAGTGGATAATGTACCACTTCATGTTGGGATTACGCGGAGCCTCAGGGGCGGCAGCGCCGTCTGAGGACAGCGGTATTTCAGCCTCTCCGGCTGCTGCGGTTTGATTTTTTTCTTCCTGCATATCGTGCTGAAAGATTCCAGCGTCCTTCCTTGGCATCAGCGATGGGTCAGATACTTGAACAGATAATTGATGCCGCTACCGATGGTGTTGTCCACGGCCCAGAAGTACAAGCCAAAAAGGAAGACCGTGATAATAACCACAGCAGTCGTGGCCTGCACGTCCTTAAAGGACGGCGTCGTCACCTTCCTCATCTCCGTGCGCACGTCGTTGTAAAAAGTCTTGACTTGCTCGGGCCAGGACTTCATCCGCCCTGCTAAGCTATTGTCGTCCGCGGCGGCTGCAATTGACTTTGCCATCTTCTTTGTCTCGACTCCCATCACTCCACCCCAACTTCCCGTTCTCTCACTTCGATCTCTGGCAGGGGCGGAGGGATTCGAACCCCCAAGTTCGGTTTTGGAGACCGACAGTTTAACCGTTGAGCTTACGCCCCTACTTGCTTTGTCATCCTGAGTGAGGCGCTTTTTGCCTCGCGAAGGATCTGGGCGAGCCGCGCGGAATAATCGCGCCTTTGGCTCGCTTCCTTATTTCACTTCTTTGTGCGGCGTATGCTTCCGGCAACGTTTACAAAACTTCTTCAGCTCCAGCCGGTCTGGAGTGGTCTTCCGGTTCTTGGTGCTCGAATAGTTCCGCTCTTTGCAATCACCGCACTGCATCGTAATGATTTCTCGGGGCATAAGAAAACCGCTCCTGGCTTCTGGCTCTTAGCTTCTAGCTCAAGAACCCAACTGTCATCCTGAAGGCGACGTTTTTTGTCGCCGAAGGATCTATGCATTCCGGCCTAGCCAACGACCAAAGACAAAAGACCAACGACGTCTTGCTACGTCACAATCTCGCTGATCGTTCCCGCGCCCACCGTGTGCCCGCCTTCGCGGATCGCGAAACGCAAGCCCTTTTCCATCGCCACCGGCGTGATCAGCTCAATCACCAGGCTTACGTTGTCGCCCGGCATCACCATCTCGGTCGCGGGCGGCATCTCCGCCACGCCGGTCACGTCCGTCGTTCGCAAGTAAAACTGCGGACGGTACCCTTTGAAGAATGGCGTGTGCCGCCCGCCTTCTTCTTTCGTCAGAATATAAACTTCCGCCTTGAACTTGGTATGCGGAGTAATCGATCCCGGCTTCGCCAGCACCATGCCGCGCTCGACATCGTCCTTGCCAATGCCGCGCAGCAACAGGCCCGCATTGTCTCCCGCCAGACCTTCGTCCAGTTGCTTCTTGAACATTTCGACCCCGGTCACGACCGTCTTGCGGGTGTCGCGGAAGCCCACAATTTCCACTTCCTCGCCCACCTTCACCTTGCCGCGCTCGATTCGTCCCGTCACCACCGTGCCCCGTCCCGAGATCGAAAAAATATCTTCAATCGGCATCAGGAACGGTTTATCCAACTCACGCGCCGGCTGCGGAATACTCTTGTCCACCGCCTCCATCAACGCGTCCACTTGCGCTTCCCACTTCGCTTCGCCGTTCAGCGCCCCCAACGCCGACAGCCGCACCACCGGCACGTCGTCGCCCGGAAACTTGTAAGTCTTCAGCAACTCGCGCACTTCCAGTTCAACCAGATCCAGCAACTCGGGATCGTCGACCGCATCGCACTTATTCAACGCGACCACGATGTAAGGCACACCGACTTGCCGAGCCAGCAACACGTGCTCGCGCGTCTGCGGCATCGGACCATCGGTGGCCGCGACCACCAGAATCGCGCCATCCATCTGCGCCGCGCCCGTGATCATGTTCTTGATGTAATCCGCGTGCCCCGGGCAATCCACGTGCGCGTAGTGCCGGTTCGCGGTCTCGTACTCGACGTGCGCCGTGGCAATCGTGATCCCGCGCGCCTTTTCTTCCGGCGCGTTATCGATCGAGTCAAAAGACCGGAACACGATCTTCGGGTTATGCTTCTGCAAAACCTTGGTGATGGCCGCGGTCAACGTGGTCTTGCCATGGTCGATGTGACCAATCGTCCCTACATTACAGTGCGGCTTATTACGATCAAATTTCTCTTTCGCCATAAATCAGCTTTTAGCTCCTAGCTTAACCCTTTGTCATCCTGAGGTGCCGCTCTTTGGCGCCGAAGGATCTATGCAACTTCCTTATGCTGTCGAATCTGGAGCGGGAGACGGGAATCGAACCCGCGACCAACAGCTTGGAAGGCTGTGACTCTACCACTGAGTTACTCCCGCTGAACAGCTCTCAGCATTCAGCCGTCAGCTCTCAGTTTTCGCCAATCCGCGCCGCTCACCACTCGTCGATCAACAGCGCAATAGCGCCTCCGCAACTCCGATACACCCTCAACTCTGGAGCCGATGATCAGGATTGAACTGATGACCTCTCCCTTACCAAGGGAGTGCTCTACCAACTGAGCTACATCGGCGAAAATCGGCACCCAGCAAAAGCTCGATTCGTATCAGGATATGGCTTCCAGCCATATCGCAACGCGCTCTAACGAACTCCGGCTCCAGCCGCTGTCCCTACGTTTCAACATCGCTCTTGCCTGAGTGCAGCACATCCTTGCGGCGCACCCACGTTTTCAGCGCGAACATTGCCAAAATAGCCAGGGTCCCAAGGCGAATTCGCTGGTCGCTAATCGTGTTCCAGGTCAAAACTCCCAAGGCAACGAACGCGGCCAGCGCAATAATTAAACGCTTCACTCACATTCCTGGTGCACAGGGAAGGATTCGAACCTTCGTACCTCGCAAGGAGGGACAGATTTACAGTCTGTTGGCTTTAACCACTCACCCACCTGTGCAAACTTCCGGGCCTTCCCGGCCACAATCCGCAAATCTAAAGCCCGCAGCCTTTGCGCATGCGCGGAGGGTGACGCTACAGCAGACAATGGCCCAATAGAAGAACAGAGTGCGCGCGAAAATCCTCTCGCACGCAAACACCACACTTGGAAAAATTCCTTATGGAGTGCTGTTGGGAAAAATCTCTTAAGCCGCCACGCCGCGCAAAGCCCTACGTTCCGGAACCGATTCTTCGATTCAATTGCTGATCACGCAAATGCTGGAGCTGGCGAAGGGATTTGAACCCCCGACCCTCTGATTACAAATCAGATGCTCTACCAACTGAGCTACGCCAGCAGTCGGAGACAAACACACCCTCACGGGCGCATATATCCCTCTGATCCCTTCCAGATGTCCGGGACAATTCTAAAAGGTACCATAACGGTAATCTTGGTGCAACCGGGCTAGTTCGCCCTCGGGTCCGATCCGAATCGCAGCACGTGGCCGTCGGGGTCTTCGATTTTCATCTCGAACGCCCAAGGATAGTTGGTCGGCTGCTCGCGGAACTTCACACCCTTGGCGCGGTACTCCGCGAACAGCGGTTCGATGTCTTCGACCCCGATCCAGAGCCACGTTCCCGGCTGCCCTTGTTCGCCCTGAGCCAACATGATCGCCCGCCGATTGCGAGAAACCGACGCAAAGGTCGAATCATACTCTCCGCCCCAATCCACCTTGAAGCCGAGCAGGTCAACGTAGTAGCGGATGCTGGCGGCGACGCTGTTAACTCTCAAGATCGGAATGATACATTCGACGCCGATGGCCGGTTTGCTGTTAGACATCGAAACCTCCAGAAATGTTCGGGACAAGCGAGAACAACAAACCGAGCCCTGAGAACCGGCAACTGACCACTGGATTTCGACCTTATCGGCTTTGTACCGATACCCGGAATCCCGGTAGCTAAGCGAGCCGTCTCCGCGAATGCTATCATGACCAAATCCTCGGCATTTCGGCGTCTGACTAAAGGCCTTTCGCCGAACCAGCTGCGCTTACATGCGAATACGACGACGCCTCCCCATTGTCTTGGCCGTCCTGCTGGTTGCGGCGGCCGTTGCCCTGGCTGTCGTGCTGCGCAAACATGCCCCACCCGAACCGGCCCGTCTGCTTCCCGGCGCCGATGGCTTCGTATATGCAAATCTGGGATGGATGCGCCGCGCCAACATCGCCGGCGAGCTGCCAGCCGTGCCCCACGATCCGGATTACGAGCAGTTCATTCAGGCCACCGGTTTTCAATTCGAACGCGATCTGGACGAAGTCGCCTTGGCGATTCATTATTCCCTGCAGTCGCCCGGCGCAAAGGTGGACGCCGCGCAGCAGCCTCGCTTCTCTGAAGTCTTTGTAGGGAAAATCGACGGCGAACGGCTGCGGGCATACCTGGGGCACATCTCCAGTTCAATCGAAACTTATCAGACGCGCGACATCTACAACATCCCGCTTGAAGGACGCACGGTGCGAGTCGCCATCCTGGGCGTGGACACGGTCGCAGCCTCGAATCTCGACGATCCGCTTGTCATCCGCGGAATCATTGATCGCTCCCGCAAGCTAGCGTCGCCATTCGGCGGACCAGCGCTTCTTCGACAGTATTATAAGGAGGTCCCGTTCGCCAGCCTCGGCTGGGCGGTCTTCAGAGTTCAACCCGCAGGAAACCTCTCCGTCTCTGGCCCCATCGGGTGGTCGTTTTTGTTCCCTAAACCGGCAACGGTCGTCGCCTCCGTGCGCTACCTCGGCGCAGTCCACTTCAAGGCTCAGGCGTTTACCGGAAGCGAGGACGAGGCCAACCAACTCGCCGGACGAATCGACAATTACCTCAACGTGTTTCGCACCGCCGAAAGCACCGTCTCCACACCGGGGCCCGATCCCGACATCAAAGCATTCTTCGATAGCCTGAAAATTCAACCCGAAAAGAACCGCGCTTTGCTGACCGCGACCGTACCTCTGGGCTTGATCCGCAAAGCCCTCGCCGAAGCTCCCTCGTCAGTGACACCGGAACCGCAACCGCCGCAAGGCTCTTCGCCCCCTGCCTCCGCGAGCAAGAGTAGAGCCCCAAAAAAGAAGGCGCCCAATTGATACTGTCAGTATGGGCGCGGGCATCCTCGCCCGTGCGGGTCCCGGCGGTGACAGAACTCTTACATGTGTTTAGGCGACTTTTTGGACCCGACGGAGTCCAATAACCACGAAGGAATAACCTATGGCCGCACTAATTCACGAGCGAAAATGCTTCGGACAGGTAGAATGACACTGCGATGACTAGCCTTCCTCTTCCAATCGCAGCGTTCCTCGCCGGCCTGGTGTCGTTCCTTTCGCCCTGCGTATTGCCTCTGGTGCCTGGTTACGTGTCGCTGATCTCCGGGGCCGGCGTCGAAGAGTTGCGATCGCATGAGTCGCGATTGTTACGGAAAATGATGCTGAATTCCATCAGCTTCATTCTTGGCTTCAGCGTCGTTTTCATCACCCTGGGTGCGATCTCGACTGAGGTTGGCCAGTTGCTGGCCCGCTACAAATCCACGTTGGCGCAGGTGGCAGGCGTGGTCATCATCCTCTTTGGGTTGCACCTGACGGGACTTTTTCGGATCAACGCGCTGTATTCCGACAAGCGTCTCCACAACGTGAAGGGTGGCAGCACACCCGGCGGCGCATTCCTGATCGGGTTCGCCTTCGCCTTCGGCTGGACTCCATGTGTGGGTCCGATTCTGGCAGTGATTCTCGGCTTCGCCGCGGAACAGGATTCCGTGTTCAAAGGCATCGCTCTGCTGGCTGTGTACTCGATGGGATTAGCTGTGCCGTTCCTGCTGACCGCGCTCGGCATCGAGCGCTTCCTGAAATTCTACAGCCGCTTCCGCGCTCACATGCACGCCATCGAAGTCGCCAGCGGCGCATTGCTGATCGCGTTGGGTGTACTGTTAGTCTTGGGACGCTTCACTATTATTTCGAATTACTTGTCGTTCCTGAATCGATTTGCACTTTGATTGGAGTTTTCCGTGAAACGTGATCCGGTTGTCATCATCATCGTGGCGATGGTCGTCGCTCTGATGCTGGTGCTCGCCTTCAAACTGGCCCGCCACTCCGCGCCGACCGGCGCCGCCAGCGCCGCCCAACCCAATGGCGTCGCCCCCGACTTCACCCTGCAATCCCTCGACGGCAAAACCGTCCACCTCTCCGACTACCGCGGCAAAGCCGTAGTCCTGAACTTCTGGGCAACTTGGTGCGGGCCGTGCAAGATTGAGATGCCCTGGTTTGTTGATTTGCAGAAGCAGTATGGGCCGGCGGGAGTGCAGTTTCTTGGGGTGGCGATGGATGATGCCAGCACCAAGGACATTGCGGAATTCGCGCAGAGCATGAATGTGAACTATCCCATCCTGATTGGCAAAGAGGCGGTGGGTGAGGCTTATGGAGGCGTGCAGTTTCTGCCGGAAACTTTTTATCTCGATCGAAACGGCAAGATTGTCGACAAGGCGTTCGGCTTGAAAGGCCGCGGGGAAATCGAGGACGACATCAAGAAAATCGTTGGTTCAGGTGCTGTGGCCAACAAATAGACAGAACATTGATTGAGAGATAAATCAAACGTGAACTGCTTCGTCAAGGCTGCCTTCCTTCTCTTGCTATGCGCCGCGCCGCTGCTGGCGCAAGATTTGCAGGGTCGGAAAGTTCCCTCCGTGACACTGTCGGCAGTCCCGGTTACCACCGCGATCCGCGGAAAGTCCACGCCCGTGGAGTTGCGATTCCACGTGGGTTCGGGCTTCCACATTAACTCCAACACGCCGTCGGCGGAATACTTGATTCCGACAACTCTGAAGCTGGACGTGCCCACTGATATCGTGGTGGGAAAAATCACTTACCCGCCAGGGCAGCAGATGAGCTTTGCATTTGCTCCCGATGAAAAGCTCAGCGTCTATAGCGGGGAATTTGATCTGACGGTGCAGGTGCGGCCTCTGGCGAGTGTGCTGCCCGGCAAATACGAGATTCGTGGCAAGCTCAAGTATCAGGCTTGCGACAATGCTGCTTGCTATCCGCCAAAACAATTTCCGATGGAGTTTGAGGTCAAAGTGATCAAGGCTCCGCCCCCGCCGCAGAAAAATCCCGCGCAAAGTCCGCACGCGCATACCTAGAGGGCGCTGATTCAAGTCAGTCGTTTTCTTTGATGAGCCAGTCGGGTGCGTCGACCTTGTGTTCGGATTAAAACTTCCCGTCCGCGCGAGCGAGGACTCTCGCGCCTACATTAGTTCCAGGTCTTGAGTTGGGGCCACGCTTCTGCCAGGGGTTTCTTGAAATTGTGGCAGATCAGGATGGTGTAGTGTTCCCAGCCCATGCCGTAATATGGAGCGATCGTCGGACCCTGGTCTACTGTGCGACACCAATGGTTTGCATCTTCGAGGCTCCACTCCAAAAGGATGACGCTTTCGCCGGTGTATTGTCGCGGGCCCCAATAATAGTAATTCTGGTGAGCGCTGATTGATTTGGGCAGGCCGTAGCGCGGGCCGAAGAAATCGATTGCACCGGCTCCGCCGTAGTTGCCGGCGAGGATTGCCGTCTTGGCGCGCTCTTCCGGCGGAAGCGAGTTGTAGACGCTGGCGACGGTTTCGACCATCGCGGGCCAGCCGAATTCGTCGGCGAAATGTTGGGGGAGCAGGCCTTTCATGCCGGTCTCGGTTCGGGGAACCTTGAGGCCGAGGGCTTCCATGTAGGGAACGATCTTTGCCGGAGGAAGAATCGGAAGGACGAGTGGCACGGCGATCAGGCCCAGTCCAAAAACAACGGCAGGCAAGGCAATGCGCAGCCAGCGCAGGCGAGGACGCGAATCCGCGAGCCGCTCCCAGAACACTCCGCCCGCGGCGTACAGCATGGGATAAATCGGCGCCAGGTAATAGTCTTTCCCTTTCAGCCCCATCATTATCGCCAGGAAGACTAGATACGTCACGCCCAGAAAGCGATAGCGCTTGGCTTCGCTGCGGAATAGCAGGAATCCAAGTCCGGCGATCCAGACCAGTGCGCTGACGGGAGCGAGCATCATGATCTGCTGGCCGATAAACGGCAATGGAGGCAATTCAACGTTCTTGTGAGTCGCCTTGACATTGCGCAGATCTTCGAGCGTGGGGAAATGATGCTGATATTGCCAGACTACGTTCGGAAGAGCGATGAGCAATACCAGACTGGCGGCAATCCAGAACCATTTGCTGGTGAACAACCGGCGCTCGGAAGTCGGCAGCAAACCCGCGACCAGCGCACTCACGAAGAACACCGTGGAGTGCTTGTTTTCGAGCCCGAAGCCAAGCAGCACTCCGCACCACAACAGCAGCTTTGGCTGTTGGCGGTTTATTACGAGAAGCAGGAAATAGATACAGCCCATCCAAAAGAGCGGCTCGAGGGAATTCATGGAAACCCGCGTCGCGTTGCCGAGGATCACCGGAGCCAGCAACACGGAACCGGACCCGAGCAAAGCGGCCCAGCGCTTCCCGCCGAGTTCTCGCGCGATATAGCCGGTAAGAGCGACCTCGGCTCCGAAGGCGAGCGCCGGGAGCAGGCGAATGGCATGTAGAGAATCTCCGAGCACAACCCGGCTGGCGTGCGTGAGCCACGCGATCAGAGGAGCAAAATCGACGTAGCCGAAAGCGAGATGGTCACTCGCCGCCAAGTAGTAGAGTTCGTCGCGGAAATAACCGTAGCGACCGTTGGTAAGGACTTGAACGAGGACGGCTATGGCGGCCAGGGCCCACGCGATTTGCATTCCGTCGTTCGCGGGAGATTTTCGATCGCGCATGATCTTGTCTTGAATGTGAGATTGTCGCACAAGTGCGCCGAACCGGGGCGAGGCGCCGGCGCCACTGAGATTCGGCGGCCGGTGCTCTCGGCGGCGTGTGCCGCGGTTTTGGGTTTCGCGGATTGGCGTTGGAATGAGAGCAAGGCATCGTCCAGCGTGGGATGCACGTCGAAAACCGAGAGCAAGTTTGTAAGCTCGAACAACTGTCGAATCCGAGTATTGGCGCCGGCCAATTTCAGCGAGCATCCGCTGGCTCGGATCCACATGTGCACGACCACCAACTCGCCGAGACCGGCCCTGTCTATGGCCTCTAACCCACTGAGGTCGACTACGATCTGACGAGCCTTGGGCAGGAGCCCGGCTATGTTTTCGGAGAACGCCGTGGCTTCGTCGCGATAGGTAAAGCGGCCTCTGCAGCTTAGAACGGTGACATTATCGATTGTGCGCGTTTCCAAATCCAACTTCACATTGCACTCCTTGCCCGTCCTGTACCAGCGTGCCGCGTTGCCATAAAACTGCTATTGGGTTTCGTTTGTGAATTAATGATACTGATTGGACGCTCTTGGGTTGGTTGCGTGACTGTGAAAATCTGATTAAATGTTTGATGCTCCAACGGCACAATCGTCTACATCCTCGTTTCTGGCAAGAAGCATCCAACTAAATTCGTTGGAGCCAAAAACTCGAGGAGATGTGTCTGTGCCTAGAATTGCAGCAATTGTCTTGGCTGTGGTTGTGCTTGCGACTGCAGCGTGCGCCCAGGTCCCGAGTGGAAATGTTTTCGTGGGATATTCCTATATGAGTGCGGATCTGGCTCCGAGCAATCGGACAAACCTCAATGGATGGAATGCCTCGGTGGAGGGCAGAGTTCTGCCATTTATCGGCATCGTAGCCGATTTCAGCGGACAGTATGGGACGGCGCCGATTGCTCCGAATCCCGCGTGTACGGGAGTGGTTGGTGGGTCCTGCTCTGGCCTGAACGCCAGCACAAACATTCACAATTTCCTGTTTGGCCCGCGAGCTTCAGTTTCAGTCGGCAAGATTCGGCCATTTGCTCAAGCCCTGTTCGGGGCGTCCCACGTTAGCGACAGCGTGTCAGGCTTTTCGGGCTCCGACACTTCGTTTGCTTACGCTCTCGGCGGCGGAGTTGACTACCATTTAATTCCTCTGATCAGTTGGCGGGCGGAGGCCGACTGGCTGCAAACCCGCTTGTTCAGCAATACTCAGAACAACGTTCGGATTTCTACCGGTGTTGTCATTCATTTCTAGCCGTGCCGCTCTTGTCTTTTGTCATTCCAAGCGAGCGAGGGATCTGGGTTTCTTCGCCGCACAAGCGAGAACCCAGATGCCCCGTTGATTCACTCACGGGGAGAGGAATAGTCTGCTGCCTCAATGCGCGGAAGCGGCGCCAAACTGCGCGAACGTGACGATGTGTCCGGCCGGGTCTTTAACGCCAATTTCCTTCGCGCCGTAAAACGTAGTACGGACGGGCATGACTACCTCCGTCCCCCGCACCGCGACAACGATCTCGTCCAGATTTTCCACCTCGACGTAGAGGAATGACGGGCCTTTGCGAACCTCCGGCGAAACCGCTGAAACGTCCTTCTCGGCGCTGGCGTGGGTTTGATACATCAACTCGACCCCCGCTTTTTGCAGGATGGCGAATGCGAGTTTGTCGCCATCCGGTACGTCGATGGTCTTCTCGAACCCCAGCCGTTCCGTCCAGAAATTCAGGCATGGCTCGATCTCTTCCGCGAACAATAAAGGCGTGATTTTTTTCACCTTCATGACCTTGTCCCTTTTTTCGATTTTTCTTGCAAATTGTTACTAGTCTTATTTAGACTAGCCTCAATCTACCGGCCTGTGAAAGGCGTGTCAAGGAGAATTTCATGCCCATCAAAAACCGCGTACACCGTGAACTAGGAGACCTGGTTTCCGTGGGGCCGGCTATGCTACGGGACTTCGAAATGCTTGGCGTCGCCAGCGTGGCCCACCTCTCGAGGCAGAACCCAGAGAAGCTCTACGAGAAGCTATGCCAGATCACCGGCAAACCGCAGGACATCTGCTGCCTGGATGTTTTTCAAGCAGCCGTAGCCCAAGCCCGGAATCCGCAATTGCCCCTTGATCAACGCCAATGGTGGTATTGGAGCCGGAAGAGAAAGGCTCGCGATGGCAGCCGCTAGGAAAAACAGCCTGACCACCCCAGACCTGGTTTTGCTGAGCCTGCTGGCCGAGCGTCCCATGCACGGCTACGAGGCGAACCTTGAGTTGGAGCGCCGGCAGGTGCGGGATTGGGCTGGCATCTCGCGACCCCAAGTTTATTACTCGCTCGACAAACTGGCTCGTCTGGGACTGATCCGGAGCGGCGAGAGTGATGAGCCTATAGCGGGGCCGGAGCGGCGGGTGTTTGTAACTGCGGCAAAAGGCCGTGCAGCTTTGGCGGATGCTCTGGAGCGGGAGGACTGGACGACGCAACGGGAGCAGCCACCGTTTCTGACTTGGATTGCGCTGTCCTGGCAGGCACGTCCGGGCGTCTTCCAACGGCAATTGGAGCGGCGGCGGGAATTTCTGGAGAAAGAGCTGGCTCGAGAAGAAGCGACCTTGCGGGCGATTCGCAAGGAGGTGGGCCACCGTTTTCACGAGGCGGTATGGATGGTCAGCCTGATCATTCAACAGTTCCGCGTCGAACTGAGATGGCTGCGCAAGCTTTTTCGTGAGGTTCAACGTCGTGCTGGCGCCCGGCATGCGGCTTATGTTTCCAAAGACGGCGGATGAAACAGGACGCTGCGAGCTTCGCTCCGCCGGACAGGCGAGACGCCCGCCCTCCGTAAAGCTACGGCCGTCCTTTGCGGTACAACAGGAAAGCTCCGAGGGCGCCTCCTAGACTGGAAAAAATCAGGAAAGCCACAAGGGTCAGGATGAGGCTAAAGATCATGATGAAGGTAAAACCTTCTGGGGTTTTGAACAGCTCCAGAACCTGTTGCACGCGCGGGTCTGAGGCTTGGCCAGCGTTTTGTCGCATGTAGGTCAGAAAGGCATCATGGATTTCTTTTCCAGAGCGGAAAGCGGTCCAAAGCGCCAGAGTTATCGCAACGACACCGAATCCCAAAACTCCGGTCAGAGCGCCGAGTCGCGCTCCCATGCCGACAGTCAGTTGCCCGGCAAAACGGCGCCTTCGGTAAAGAACTACAGACAAAAACCCCCCGGCGAACATGCCCAGCCCGGTAGACTTGCTGATGACGATTATGCCAATCGCCGCCAACAGTGCGATTCCAGTGGAAGGCAGAATGTGGGACCATTCGAGAGCGATTGTCTGCGGCGGGGCGTGGGATGTGTACTGTTCGATGGCGGCTTCCGGAGCCGTTCCAGCGGTCGCAAGCGGCGTGGCTCCGGCGACCCGGATCTGGGGGGCATTGCATCGGGCGCAGAAGGGGGTGCCGTCCTCGACGCTGGCGCCACATTTATAACAGGGATGTTCCACTGAATTTCAAGGTACAGCAGGGGCGAGTTGCGCGCAAGAAAAGGGGACGGCCTGAGCAGCACGGCTGACGGGCGAGGACGCCCTCGCTCCACCAGCCCAACTCGTCAGATATCGCCTTGCCTGCCGCGGGTGTGTACGTAAACCAGAGCAAACTTGGCCCCCGCACCTTTTTCTGCTGGCTCGATGGCCACTACATGTTGATTGTCCTCGGTTCCGACTTTAAGTTCAGTGGTTTTGCCCTGGTTGTCATCGTCGCACTTGAGCTCTTTGGAATCCGATTCTTTCGACCCTGACGAATCGTGGTCGCTGGCATTCACGTGAACGTCCCCGCCATGCCCGCTGGTGTGGCACTCCAGCACCTTGCCGTATTTCTTGAGCTTATCCCGATAGAAAGAGATGACCTTGCCGGGAGAGTCGTCAGAGTCGTAGTAAGCGATTACCAGCTTCATGCCGAATGCCGAGGTGAAGATCCCCAAGTTGGCATTCGTTTGGTCTTTATCGTCACGTCTGAGATGCGCGCCGGGATAGGAAGGCAGTCCGGTGCTACGGGCGTCCGCGTCGTTGCCCAGGTGCACGTCACCAACTGAGCTGCGGACATCAAAATTCTTGTCCTGATTTTCGCCACCGCTCTGCTGCGCTCCGGCGGGCATGCTCAACAGCAGGGCAAGTGCGACTGCGAACAGCGGTTGCTGAACGGTCCGTTTGAAAATTATTTTTGCGGATCGAGACATCATTTCCTCCTAGATATCGCCTTCCTTGCCGCGAAGTCGCAGCCAGACGATGGCGAAGTCCGAGCCCTTGCCTTCGGGATCAACCGACACGATGTGCTGGTTATCATCGGTGCCGGCTTTCAGTTCCACTGTCGTGCCGCTGTCCTCGTCGTCGCACTTGAGCTTGCCGCCTACGACATAACCCTTTTTCCCTCCAATAACCGGGACATCGTCGTCGATCTTGGCGCGGTTGCCGTGGCATTGCAGCACGTTGCCGTATTTTTTGAGCTGGTCCTGGTAGAAAGCGATCACCTTGGCGGGCGGATCGTCGGACTCGTATTCGAGCGCGACCACCTTGAGGCCATAACCGAATGCGGACAGATTGACGTTGGCGCTCTTCTTGTCGCCGTCATCCGATTTTGCTTTCGGCCTGGCGCCGGGATAGACGGGGAGACCGGTGTCGCGGGCGTCCGCGTTCTCGTCTACGTGGATGCCGCCGACGGGCGTGCTGATGTCGACTTTTTTTGCGCCGTCGTCGCCGTGATCTTTCACGCTGACACTGCAGGCGAGCAGCGTCAAGCACAGCGTGAACGCAACTGCGATCAGCAGCTTGGTTTTATTGTCCGGGATATTTGGAATCGGCATGTCGAGAACCTCCTTGCGCGATTTGCGCGGGACGTTCGATCCCGGCGCCTCGCTGCGCGATATTCGGGATGCTGACCGGCAGATGGCCCCGGATCGAAATCTCTCCGAACAACGCTTTCACCGCACTCACTTCTGAAACCGCCGCATTGGAAAAGGTACACAGGTAATTCTGCGTTGCGGGGAAGTCCTGCGCCAGGTACGGGTTTCCCATGGCGAGCACTGCCGTTTTCTCCGCGGCATGATCCAGTATTTTCTGTAACAGGGCGCCGCTTGCGTCTGACAGGCCCACCGAGTTCGTCACACCGCTTGCACCCTTCATCACTTTCCCAGCTACGGGTACTTCGTATACGGCAGCAATCACCGACTGCGCCTTGTCCACGGCTTTCAATACGTCGTCAGCCATCACAGCTGCGACTCGGGGATCAACATAAATCACATTGGCGTCCGCAACCTGCTCGCGGATCTGGTGCTCCAACGTACGTCCGGCTTCGGTGCGCATATCGTCGGAAAAGATTACGGCAACCAGGTTGTCGCGCACTTCTTCCACCCTCTGATACGGAAGGCCAGTCGCCGTGGTTCCCGAAGATTTCAGCGGCAGGAGTTTGCCATTGTCGCGAACCAGGGTGATGGAGTCGTCAGCGATTTGCTGGCCGAGGGCGAGATTCTCGGGCTTGCCAACCAGGGTCGAGATTGCCGCGACATTCACTTGCCGTGTTTTGTGGAGGTTCAGGGAGGCTTTTGCTTTCAATATCTTGAGCACCGAGGCATCGAGTTGGGCGCGGGGAATCTCGCCGCTACGCACGGCCTCGATCATGGCCCGGTAGGATGCGTCCAGATCGGCAGGAATGAGGAGCACGTCATTGCCAGCCTTGAACGCGGCAACGGCAGCGCGGCCAATGTGTGCCCCGTAAAGGCGCGTGAGGCCAGCCATATCGAGGGCGTCGGTTACGACGATTCCCTTGAAGCCGAGCTGATTCTTAAGCAGGCCGGTCACGATCGCGGGCGAAGTCGTGGCCACATGGTTGGGATCGGAGTCGAGCGCGGGAACGGAAACGTGGGCCACCATAACCGAATCCACGCCGGCCTCAATGGCTTTCTGAAACGGCGGCAGTTCGACGGATTTGAGGCGCGTCATGTCGCCGGTCACCTGCGCCACGCCGAGGTGAGAGTCGGTGGCGGTGTCGCCGTGTCCGGGGAAGTGCTTGACCGTGGTCATCATTCCATTGGCTCTGGCGGTGCGGATGTACGCAGCAACCAAGTCTCCGACTTGCTGCGGATCTTCGCCAAACGAACGCGTGTTGATGATGGGATTCGCCGGATTCGAATTGACGTCGGCGTCGGGAAAGAAATTCCAGTGCACGCCTATTGCGCGAGATTCCTGCGCGGTGATGCGGCCGAAAGCCTCGGCGTATTCCAGTCTGCCGGCGGCTCCGAACGCCATGGCGTGGGGAAATTCGGTAGCGCCGTGCAGACGCATAGTGACTCCCCGTTCGAAATCGGCTGAAATCAGCAGCGGCAGTTTGGAGTCCTGCTGCAGGCGGTTGAGCAGTTCGGCAGCTTCGTAGGGCTGGTTGCGGTAGAGAAATGGCGGGTCCCAGCGCACGGTCATAGTGAATCCGCCAAGATGGTATTTCCGGATGCTGTCGCGAAGCTGCAGGTACTCGGGTGCGTTGACGTTCAGAAACTCGGCGCGCACCCAGACCATGAAGAGCTGGCCAACCTTTTCTTCCGTCGAAAGTTTGTGCAGAGTTTGCTCCGCCCATTTTTCGCCTGCGCGATCGAGGTGGATCGGGCCAGGTTGCTGATACTTTTCTGCGGCGAAAGAAGCGTAGACAAAGACACAGAGGATTGCCAAGAGTATGCCAATCTGTCGGCGCATGAGCAGACGATAGCACGCCCAGCGTTCCACGGTTGCGACGAAAGCGTCCTTTGGGAAAAGTTGGCCCGCGCCGGTGACGCGGGCCCAGAATCAAATAGCAACTACTGCTTTTCAGGGATCGGCTTGATCTTGACCCTGGGGGTGAGGCGTTCTTTCCCGGGGAGCATCCCGTTGGGATAGGAACAGAGTGACCCGAAAACTACGCCGTGAACGTTAAACAAGTCGTTGTTGTTGACTTCGCACTGCCAAGCGGTCAGGTCTCCGGTTGGTGCTGAGCTGTTTACGACAATATAGAATTGGTTCGGTTCCCCCTCAGAACTTCCGCACGCACCGCCGATCACCACGCCTCCGCTATTGCAGCCCCAACCGAACTGTCCTTCGGAGTTTGGCGGCAATGCGTAGAACTGGAGAGACCACTGTGTGTTGAGTCCCTGCCCTTGCGGTCCCTGTGGACCTTGCGGACCCTGAGGGCCAACCGGACCCTGCGGGCCTTCCGCTCCTTGCGGGCCTTGTGGGCCCTGCGGACCTTGTGGACCAACCGCGCCAATCGTGGTGTCAAAGTAAGCCGCTAATCCACCTGCGGTTTTCAGGGCCAGCAAAAATGATCCGGACGCCTGATTGTTTGGCAAATCCGCGATGACTTGCGTGTTTGAGTAGCTGGTGAGTGTCAACAGCGTTCCGTCTAGAGTGACGGTAGGCCGCGAGGAGCCGAAGTGCTGGCCGGTGATCGTGATCTGGGTTGTACTGGCCACAGCTGCCAGGATTTTTGGCGACGATGGGGTTGGGGGCGCGTCTTGAGCGCTGGCGATGGTTGCTCCCATCAGCACGAGCACAATGGCTACCAGCGGCCAAGAGCGGAAGGCCCCGGCGTTTCTTCGGTCAGAGGTTTGAGTCCGTGTCATTGTTGATCTCCTTGTCGGTATGTGTGCCGTGCGCCCTTCGGCGTTTGGCAATATCTCTTCCACCCTCTAAAGCGTCAAAGATGCCCGGAAACCCTCACCTCAGATTCCGATCCCAGGGAAGTTCGGGGAAAAGTGGTAAAGTACCCGCCATGAGAGCACCCTCGCGACGCGCCGAACTGGCCCTCCGGAGAGAGCCTCGGCTTTTCGATGCAGTGACTTTCACGCGCCTCTGCCGGGCGCGCGATTATCTTGGTGCCTGCTATCGTGACCGGATCACCTTGGAAAAAGCCGCTAACCAGGCTTGCCTGTCGCCCTTTCATTTCAATCGGCTGTTCACGCATGCCTTTGGGGAGACGCCACACGAGTTTGTGACCCGAATCCGAATCGACGAAGCCAAGAAGCTTTTGCTGGCGGAGAATCACAGCGTGACCGACATTTGCTTTGACATCGGCTACGAAAGCCTGGGTTCGTTCAGCATGCGCTTTCGCTCTTTGACGGGCTTATCGCCGGCCGCGTTCCGTCGTGAAGCGCGCAGCTGCTTTGGCGGCCTGGCGGCGCATTGGCCTCTGTATTACATTCCGTCGTGCTACCAGCAGTTCTTTGTGAGGCCGCTGTAGATCGGCCGCAGCCCTTGCAGATCCGAGCCGTGGAGAATCGCAAGAATCGAGAAGCATTGCGGGCACCCTTCGGTTAATTTCACTAACGAACAATTTCTGAGCTTCAGGAGAATAATCCGATGATTCAACGACTTTCCCACACTACCATTTATGTTTTGGATCAGGATGCGGCCAGGGATTTTTATGTCAACAAGCTGGGCTTCGAGGTTCGCATGGATGCGAGCATGGACAACGGTTTCCGCTGGCTCACCGTGAGTTCGAAAGCGCAGCCTGATCTGCAAATCATTCTCATGAAGGTTGACGGCCCGAACATGCAACCGGATGTCGCCGCCACGCTGCGTGATCTACTCACGCGAGGCAAGCTGGGCGGAGGAGTGCTGCAGACTTCCGACTGCCGCAAGACCTACGAGGAACTCAAAGCCAAGGGCGTGGAATTCGCGTCCCCGCCCAAAGACCAGTTCTATGGCGTGGAGGCCATCATGAAGGACAACTCCGGCAACTGGTTCAGCATGACGGAGCCCAAGGGGGCTTAAGTTCTGGAACAGATGCGCGGCGGCGGGCCGTCGCGCAGTTGTGACGAATTAGAAATTCTCACGCGAGATTTAGCTTCAACATATCGCGATCCAGTTCCTTTTCCCAGCGCGCCACTACCACCGTGGCGACACCGTTTCCGATCACATTGACGGTGGCGCGGAACATGCTCATGAAGCGGTCGATTCCGAGAATCAGCGCCATGCCGGCGACGGGAATGGTGGGAATGACCGACAACGTTGCCACCAGCGCGATAAATGAAGCACCCTGGACTCCGCTGGCTCCCTTGGAGGTCAGGATTGCGACGGCGAAGATGGTCAGTTGTTGCGCCAAAGTTAAATGGATATTCATAGCCTGGGCGACAAACAATGCCGCCATTGTCATGTAGATGCTCGTACCATCGGTGTTGAAGGCATAGCCGGTCGGCACCACAAGTCCGACAAGTGATTTCGAGCAGCCAAGTTTTTCGAGTTTTTCCATCAGAGTCGGAAGCACTGGCTCCGACGAACTCGTGGCCAGCACGATCAGGATTTCTTCCTTGATGTAGAGCAGGAATCGGATGATGCTAAAGCCCGCCAAGCCGGCAATCGCGCCCAGCACGAGAAGCACGAACAGAATGGAAGTGAGATAAAAGGTCCCAATCAGCTTGGCCAGCGGTCCAAGCGAGACGATGCCATATTTCCCGACGGTGAAGGCCATGGCTCCGAAAGCGCCGATGGGAGCAAAGCGCATCAGAATATTGACCACCCCGAATACGGCATGCGTAAGTGCGTCGAACAGATCGACCAGAGGCTTGCAACGCGGACCAACAGCCGACAGAGCGAAGCCGAACAAGAGTGCGACGAGCAGGACCTCGAGAATGTCGCCTTTCGCGAACGCATCGACTACGGTGGTCGGGATGATGTGCATGAGAAAGTCGGTTACGCTCTGGGTCTTGGCTTGACCGGCGTAATCGGCGACGGCTTTGGCATCCAGGGTTGCCGGGTTCACGTTGAAACCGCTGCCCGGGCGCACCACGTTCCCGACGACCATGCCGATCAGGAGCGCAAGTGTGGAGACGACCTCAAAGTACAGCAGCGCCTTGCCGCCGACGCGGCCGACTTTTTTCATATCTTCCATGCCGGCGATGCCCGTGACCACGGTGCAAAAGACGATTAACGTGACGATCATCGAAATCAGCTTGATGAAGGCGTCGCCCAGCGGTTTCATGGCGATGGCTCTGGCAGGGCTGAAATAGCCAAGCGCGATCGCGAATCCTATCGCGAGCACCACTTGTACCCACAGCGCCGCGTAGAACGGTTTTCTGGGTGCAATTGCGGGTGAAGTGGCGGGGACGGCGAGCGGCGCGCTGGAAACTTCCATCACTGGGTCCTCACGGTTCAGAATGCAATCGGCTGCATCGCACAGATCCGTTTTTTTACTTTCTATCGTTTCTATCTGACGGTCTGTACCTTCCAGGGTGCGCACCGGCCGCGGAATGAGGACCTGTCTGGAAATGACGCGGTCGGGCCGCAGCATCGGGCTCGTACCGGCGATCAAGAATGGATTCTACCTCAGATCGGCAGTTGCCACTCAGACCCGCGGACATTTCGCTTAAGCCGCGTTGCTCCTGTAGGAAATGAAGGAAGCAGAATGCAAGTGCTGAGCGTTTGACGCGGCAAATATACTGGTAAACATATGGCCGTCGTTATCTCGCTGTTACGTGGCGTCAACGTTGGGGGCCACAACAAGATCAAGATGGAGAGCTTGCGGGCGCTCTATGAATCGTTAAAACTGCGAGACCCGCAGACCCATGTGCAGAGCGGCAACGTAGTTTTCAAGACCAAAGAGCGCGACCTCGCCGCGCTCGCTCGGAGGATCGAGAACGGGATCGAGCGGAGCTTCGGTTTTCGGCCTGCCGTCATCGTTCGCACCATTTCCGAACTCCGGGGCGTGATTCTAAGGAATCCGTTCGCGGCCCGGTCCGGAATTGATCCCAGCAGACTTCTAGTTACTTTCCTTGCCGGCGATCCCAGTGCCGAGGCTCGGGACGAGGTTCGCAAGATCGATACGAAACCGGAGGAGCTACATATCGACGGGCGCGAAGTGTATATCTATTATCCCAATGGCATGGCACGCCCGAAAGTGTCCTCAGTAGCAATTGAGAAGAGGCTGGGAACATCCGGAACGGGCAGGAATTGGAACAGCGTCACCAAACTGCTGGAGATGGCTGAGAAACTCGAGGCCGCCGAGGCGGAGACGTAGCAAGCTACGTCTCTACTACCGACGCCGCCCTTTGCTGGGTGGCCGGATCGTCCCCGAAACCCTCGAGCCACACTACCTCGGGCTCGTGGCGGAACCAGGTCATCTGACGTTTGGCGTAGTTTCGATGAGCTTGTTGCGCGGCTTGCAGCGCAGTCTTGGCATCGATTTCGCCTCTTAGCAGTTGCACTGCCTGCTTGTATCCCAATGAGGTTAGAGGGCGGGCGGCCTCGCCATATTTTTCGAGCAGAAGCCTGGTTTCTTCCACCAGCCCGGACTCGAACATGCGTTCCGCGCGCCGATTGATTCGGGCGTAGAGCGCATCGCGGCCGGGATTCAGGCCCAGACGCAGGATGCGGAAGCCGGTCAGCGGGTCGCGGCCCTGTTTCCACATTTCGGTCATCTTCTGCCGCGAGGCCAGGCAGACTTCAATCGCACGGATGAGTTTGGGAATGTCATTCGCGTGGATCGTTGTTGCTGCATCGGGATCGAGGTGGCGCAATAGACGGTGCAGGTAGTTCGAACCATTTTGATCGACGCGCTGACGAAGCCTTTCGCGCAGTTCGTCCGAACGCTGAGGACCGGGGAAGAGGCCGTCCAGCAGGGCACGGAGGTAAAGCCCGGTACCTCCGACTATGATCGGAAGGTTTCCCCGAGACTTGATCTCGGCGAGAGCCTGTCGCGCCAAACGGGCATACTCGCCGGCGGTGATGTAGCCGGTAGGATCCACAATATCGAGCAGATAATGGGGAGCGCGGGCACGTTCGGACGCGCTTGGCTTTGCAGTGCCGACCTCGAACTCGCGAACCATAGCGACCGAATCACAATTCACCACCTCGCCATGAAAGCGTTCCGCGAGTGCCAGGGAGAGCGCCGTTTTACCACTGGCGGTCGGACCGAGCACGACGACCAGCAGAGGATCGAGAAGCACGATCAGCGCACGCTCCAGGCAATGTGATGCCAGTAGCGGACAAGGGTCAGGATCAGGATCAGCCCCGCAATCACCAGCAGACCGGTTGCTTCCAAGGTGTAGATTTGTGGGGTGCGGTGATGTTCAGAGGAAGGATGTTGGGACGGGTGAGAATCCGGCTGCCGTTTTGGAGCCGATGCAGGCATAGCCACATTGTAGCGCCGGAAAGCGAGGTCGCCGCCACAAAAACGTTGGGCGCGGCGTGCCGACTCTCAGGGAACCGCAGTGACCAATCCTGCGTATCATCGTCTAACGCTGCAGTGGGCGTGTGTCCGCTCGGCCTGAGGAGAAATCTATGAAACACTTTGCCTTGGTTGCCTTGGGTGTGTTCCTGGCAGTTGCTCCATTCGCCCGCGCCGACGAGTGGTCGAAAACCTACACAATTGCGGGAAAGCCCGACCTGCGCGTAGAAACCTCTGACGCCAACATTCATGTGGACACGTGGGACCAGAAAACCATTGAAGCTCGCGTGATCTCCGAGCACTACAAGATTGACGAGCATGGCCTCCGGATCGAGGAACATCAGTCCGGAGACTCGGTCACTCTGGAAATCCATTACCCGCACGATGTTCACATCATCACTTTCAACTTCCATAATCGCGTCGATGTTGAGATCCACATGCCACGGGAAGGACGAGTAAATCTGCATACTGGGAACGGTTCCATCCGGTTGGCGAATTTCAAGGGTGAGATGCAGTTGCAGACCGGAGACGGACATCAGGATATTGACTCGGTGGATGGCACGCTGCGGGCGCGCGCCGGAGACGGCCACATTACTGCTGCGGGACGTTTCGATGTCCTTGAGCTAGGCACCGGGGACGGCCGTATCGAGGCCCGGGCGCTTGCTGGTTCGGCCATGACATCGAGTTGGAATCTGCGGACGGGCGACGGAAGTGTGACTCTGGAACTGCCCGCAAATTTTGCCGCCGATGTGGATCTGCACACCAGCGATGGGCGTATTGAAGCAAACATTCCGGTATCGGTCGAAGGACGTCTCGGCGACAAGAACATTCATGGAAAGATTAACGGGGGCGGGAATTTGCTCACGGTTCATACCGGGGACGGTTCGATCCGGCTGCAGAAATCGTAAGCAGCGTGCCTGATTGCATGGAACGCAGATTCGCAAATGAAAGTTAATCGAACAGCACTCGTTTTAACGGTGTTTACGGCTGGTCTGCTGCTTGGACTGACGGATGCTCAAGCGGAGCCGCACGCTCGCACACAAGACAATCAGCCGAGCCAGGCAGAGTCGAAACCATCCCCGATGGCGACGGGGCAGGACACTGCCAAACCCCAAGGCAAGTTGGTTCAGGCTGACCCGAAGAAGATCTGCATGGTGACCAACAAAGCTTTCGACAAGGATCAGATTCCCGTCCAGATCAAGGGCCGAACCTATTACGGCTGTTGCGATATGTGCAAGGGTGAGTTGGAGAAAGACCCAAAGCAGCGGATGGCGATCGATCCGGTGTCTGGGAAAAAAGTGGACAAGTCCCGGGCCGTGATTGGGGTGGCTTCCAACGGTGGGGTCGTCTACTTCGAAAATAGTGGAAACCTGGAAAAATACAACTCGGCCCTCGCAATCCCGAACGCGAACTAGAACTCTGAGGGACTCGGGAGCTAGAATCGTAGTTCTCACCGAGGAGAAAGAATGCACTGTCCGAAGTCTGCCCTGATCTTCCTTGTCCTATTATTCCTTGCCACGATCGCAGTTAGCTCCGCGGTGTGGGCACAAACTGCGCCTACCAAGTCCCAGCCTGTCCTCGACGTCAACTCGATGGACACGAGCGTTGACCCGTGTACGGATTTTTTCACATACTCCTGTGGCACCTGGATCAAGAAGAATCCGATCCCGCCCGATCAAACTTCGTGGAGCGTTTACTCGAAGCTGGAGGATGACAACAAGGCCATCTTGCGCGAGATTCTGGAAAGCGCGGCAACGCCCGCAACGGACCGCGGTGCGGTGAAGCAGAAGATTGGCGACTACTACGCCGCTTGCATGGACGAGAAGGCGGTCGAGGCCGCAGCGGTCAAACCAATGCAGCCGGTGCTGGACCAGATTCAGCAATTGCATTCGAGGCGGGACATTGCCAGCGTCGTTGCAGCCATGGTTTCCAACGACGCGCTTTTCCGATTTCGCTCGGATCAGGATTATAAAGACTCAACGCAGGTGATTGCCGAGGCAGATCAGGGCGGGCTGGGACTGCCGGACCGCGATTATTATCTCAAGACCGATGCCAAATCGGTGGAACTGCGCAAAGCCTATGTTGCCCATTTGCAAAAGATGTTTGAATTGCTTGGCGACAAGCCCGCTGCGGCTGCGGCTGAAGCACAGACCGTCATGCGCATTGAAACTGCACTGGCCGCGGGATCGCTCACGCGGGTGGAACGGCGCGACCCCCAGAAGCTTTATCACAAGATGACTATTCTGCAATTGAGTGCGCTGAACCCGTCGTTCCAGTGGAAGATATATTTTGCCAAAGTCGGTCTGCCCTCGGTGGAAGCGCTCAACGTGGAGACTCCGGGATTCTTCAAGACGCTGAACGCGGAACTCAGGAATGAAAGCCTGGCAAGCTGGAAGACTTATTTGCGCTGGCATCTGGTGAATGCGAATGCGCCGTTTTTGTCGTCCGATTTCGTGATTGCGGACTTTGCTTTCTATGGCAAGACCTTGCAGGGAGCACAGGAACTCGAGCCGCGATGGAAGCGCTGCGTCGGTTATGCGGATAACGATCTCGGGGAAGCTCTGGGGCAGGTCTACGTGGAGCGAAACTTCAGCCCCGAGGCCAAGCAGCGCGCCCAGAAGATGGTGAAGGAAATCGAAGACGCGATGGGCCGTGATATTGATTCCCTCCCCTGGATGACGGCTGCCACCAAACAGCAAGCGCTGGAAAAACTGCATACCGCCGCCAACAAGATCGGCTATCCCGACAGGTGGCGGGACTACAGCGCGCTCAACATCACTCGCGATGACGAAATGGGCAATGTACTGCGGGCGCGCGAGTTTGAATTTCACCGGCAACTGGCCAAGATTGGCAAGCCAGTGGATCGCGGTGAATGGCAGATGACTCCGCCGACCGTGAATGCGTACTACGATCCGCAGATGAACGACATCAATTTTCCCGCCGGGGTTCTGCAGCCTCCTTTATTCGACGCAAATTCTGACGCGGCTCCCAACTTCGGCGACACTGGAGGCACCATCGGCCATGAACTCACGCACGGCTTCGACGATGAAGGCCGTCAGTTCGATGCCCACGGCAACCTGCGCGACTGGTGGACGCCGGAGGATGCCAAAGCGTTTGAGCAGCGTGCTAGTTGCATCTCGGATCAGTATTCGCAGTACGTGGTCGTGGATGACATCAAGATCAACGGGAAGCTGACCCTGGGCGAGGATGTAGCTGATCTTGGGGGAGTAATTCTCGCATACATGGCATGGCAGGACGATACCAAAGACCAGATGCTCGAACCGATCGAAGGATTCACCCCCGAGCAACGCTTCTTCATCGCTTACGGACAGAGTTGGTGTGCCAGCACCCGCGACGAAACCAAACGCTTGCGAGCTACTGTCGACCCGCATTCTCCGGACAAATACCGCGCTAATGGCGTGGTCTCAAACCTGCCGGAATTTCAGGAGGCATTTCACTGCAAGGCGGGTTCGCCCATGGTGAGGGAGAATCGGTGCCGGGTGTGGTAGAAGAGCGGGCTACTGCAGGTCGGCTCTGTCGGGGTTGTAGTAGAACGCAAATCGCAATCCGAGATACTGCCCACCGAATTCATTCGGCAGCGGCGGGAACGGATTGGAAAGAGTAATACCGCCCCAGGCGCCCCGGTCGAGGGCGGTATCGCCTGAGGTCGACACCAGTTTCATGCCAGCGATTGTGCCATTTTTGAGAATGGCAAACTCGATCGTCACTTTCCCCTTCTTCATGATGGGTGCTCTAGCCGATTCCGGAATCTGGTTGTACCAATTCACCCTGACGTCGTGCAGCACCCGCTGCAAATAGGGACCGAAATCCACGCCCATAGTGTCGGTGAGGACTTCCATGGGACCCATCGCAGCCGTGGGCTTCCTGCCTATGCCGAGTCCATAGTCGCCGCCGTCGCCGCCGTACCCGCCGCGATTTGCAGCGGCGGCGCGAGCTGCCTGTTCGATGGCTGAACCTGCCGTCGTGGCGCCGCTGCCAAACGCCTGTTGGGGAGTCAGAGGAGGCGGGCTCTGAAGTTTCGCGACCACGGGAGGAGCAGGTGGTGGTGGCGCGGAGGGCTGGGGCGCAGTGCCTTGGCCCGCCGCGGGAGCCGGCGGTCCGGCTTCGGGTTGCGGGGCTTGAAGACCGCTTGCACCCGGCCTGCCTGGGCGGGAAGCGTCGAGAATCTTCTTGAGTTCCTGACGATCGATCTGGGGCGCGTGCGAAGTGGCGATGCGGTCTTTATCGGATAGGATGTTTGTCTTCGGGCGCTCGGTTAGCTTCTGTTCGTCAGGAGGCAACTCCAGAAAAGTAGCATCCTTCTGGTTCAGCGCTGGGCTCACTGCAATGACGGTTTGTCGAGGAAAAAGTCCTGCTAATTTTGGAGAGTTCCACAGCAGCAGAACAACGATCAAGTGCACGACTACAGAAATCCAGAAAGCTTCGCGCCTGCGCGCCTGGGTCAAATCATCCTGAAGCTTCAGCAGCAGCGTTGGAGCTTCGTTGATGTCGCGGTAAGCCGACTCCCAGTAACGCGCGTCGTAAAGTTCCGTGCCCTCGGCGCGGCGCGTCGGCGGAGCCGGATTGGCTGGCGGAATTTGCGTAGTTGACATCGACCAACTTACCTGCTGGTTAGACACGGGCAGCGAGGCATTAGTTGCAAGGGCAGAAACTCCTGCTTACGTCCGAGTGCTTCGGATCGCGCTCCCCACGAATTTCATGCCGCCTGCGGCCCTGTGTGTTTATTCTCGCACCTTTCGCGCCAATCCGCGAAGGTTGAAAGTGTTACTTAGGGTTTGCATCCAAATGGTCAATCAGCGATTTTTCGTTTACAAAACTTGACATTTGGGAGGACGAAATTAGGCGTGCAGGCGCTCCAGGTTAATCTTTCTTCCGTGCTCGCTGATTGACGCGACGACGTCGAGGGCGACCGCCAAAGCGCGGCGGCCGTCTTCCAGCGTAACCGTGGGCGGGGAACGCTGCTTCACCGACTCGAGGAATGATTTCAGCTCCGCGTGGAGGGGTTCTTCTTCTGTGGTTGGAGGTTTCGCCATCTGGATTTGCGGATTGACTGAAGGAGTTCCGGAGGGTTCACCCTTACCAACACTGAACACCAAGACATCCTGCCGCCCGTAGTCGAGTGATATGTACTGTTTTGGCTGAAAAAAGCGCAGCTTGCGGACGCGCTCGGTCGAAACCCGGCTGGCCGTAAAGTTGGCGATGCATCCGGAGTCGAATTCCAGCCGAACGTTGGCGATGTCCACCTTGCCGGAAAGAATTGGCAACCCCACGGCGCGGATTTCCTTGACCGGCGAGTTCACAAATGAGAGCACAATGTCGAGATCGTGAATCATGAGGTCGAGCACGACATCTACGTCCAGAGATCGCGGCGTGAATACGCTGAGGCGGTGCACTTCAAAAAACATGGGCCGCGTAATCACAGGAATGGCGGCGCGAACCGCGGGATTGAAGCGTTCCAGGTGTCCGACTTGGCCGATGCGACCCAGAGTCTGCGCTGTGCGGATGAGTTCGTCGGCTTCCGCAAGCGAAGCAGTCAGCGGCTTTTCGATCAGTACATCGATGCCGGACTCCATTAACTGCCGGGCGGCACTGAGGTGATGGCTGGTGGGTACGGCGACCGAGGCAGCTTGGACTTCGCTGTGGGTCGTGACCAGTTGCTCGATCGAGCCAAAGCTACGGCAACCGAATTCGCGCGCCACCGTGTCAGCTCGCGCCGTATCCGGATCGACGACTCCGACTAGTCGCACGGGGATACCCTCCCGAGCAAGCTGGTGGTAAACCCGAGCGTGGTTGCGGCCAAACGTGCCCACGCCAATCACGGCGACGTTGATGACGTTGTCAGAGGTCAGTTCTCAGTTCTCAGTTGGCCAGTTGCCGGACGACTTGTTGATTTAATCACAAAAAGGCGGCGGGATCAGGGATCAATTGGCATCAATTGTCGATTGCGAGTTCCGAAACCGGATCATCGAGCCTGCGCCTTTTTCAACAATGCGATCTGGCCCGTGTGGTAGAGTTCGTGCTGGACGATGCCACTGAACAAGTAGAAGAAGTTGTGACAGGGCTCAGTCTTACCCGGGACCTGTTCCTGCAGGCGTGAATCGGGGAACGAAGCAACCGCCTTCACCAGTTGGCTATGAGAATGCTTCGCGTTCTCGATTGCCTTCTGCCACGCCGCTTCGCTGGCATCTTTTACCGGCGGGAAGTTCTCTGCGTCGCTTGGCTCTACTGCTGTGCCGGCGATCCGCTTCACAGTTACACCGTCCCAGGTGGCAATGTGAAGAACGAGTTCCCAGATGCTGTGCGCCTTCTTGATCGGATGCGCTGCCGCAGTCTTGGCATCGACGCCATTGAGGATTTCGAGGAGAGAATCGCCATGCCATGCGTCTCCATCAAAGGCACGGCGGATTTGGTCGGCAAGACGGGCAGTTTCGGACATGGTGCACCTTTTGCGGCCTTGGGCTTTACGCCAAAATATCTCTCCTGAATATATTTCCTAAAAGAACGAGAACGCAAATCTGCGATGGGTGGAGTGTACGAAAGATTCCTAACGGTCGATCCGGCTTCGCTTGAAGAGCAGCCTTTTCCCCAGAGGCGCCGCAGCCAAAAGTTTGACGATCCTTTCGGCGGCATGACCGTCTCCGTAAGGATTCTCCAGCCCGTGGACGGCAACGCGGAATTGCCTGGACGTGGCCCTACGAATGGCATCTCGAATCGCCGCCGGCTCTGCCGGGACATCCACTACATTCGCGGCGTGTTCGCGTCCTCTTTGCCTGATTCCGATGTTCACCACCGGCAGGCCCAGAGAGGCTGATTCCATGATGCCGCCGCTGGAATTTCCCACCAGGGCCGAAACGTTTTTCAATAAGCTGAGATAAGTGATGTGGTCGAGATTCACGAAGAGGCGAGCGTTGCCGCGAGCCGTGATGAACATCTGGGTCAGATCCACTAACCGCCGGCTGCCGGCGTCGGCATTGGGATATACGAACACCAGTTGCGAGTCCACTTGAGAGAGTGCAGAGAATAGAGCGTTGGCTTCTCGGGTCGTGTCCTTGAGCAATGTCACGGGGTGATACACGACCACCAGCGTCGGCGTCTTGAGGGGAAGCCTCAGGTGACGCTCGACTTGGACTCTGGTCAGCAACCGGCGGCGTTGTAACTGGTCAAGGCAGGGGCTGCCCGTGAAATGAACTCGCCAGGGTTCCTCACCCATGCTGATGATGCGTTCCCGGGACCTGTGCGTACAGGCGAAGTGAAGGTGACTCATCTTAGTGAGAGCGTTGCGCACGGCGTCGTCGATTGCGCCTTCGCTGATGTCACCGCCCTCGATGTGCGCGATCGGAATACGCAATGCCAGAGCTACGGAAGCGGGCGCCAGCATTTCATAGCGATCGGCGGTGAGGAGAATCAGGTCGGGCCGGGCGCCTCCGAGGTTGTCCGCTAGTCCCAGAGTCGCCAGACCAATCGTCTTCGCCATCCCGACATCGGTGTCCGAGCTTAGCAGGCACTCAATGGCGGCGCTTGGCCGCACTGTTGTTCCGAAGGTCTCACCAGTGCGCCCGAATTCGGGAGATAGATGGGCGCCCATCGCGACGAGCTTGAGATCAACCCTGGGATGCCTCGCCAGGTCCTGCAGAATCCAATGGAGATGGCCCGCATCAGCTCGGGAGGTGGTCACCACGGCGATTTTGCGTTTTCGCATTGTTATGATCTGGTGTGTGCGAGAGCCGCTCTAGTCTGCGACAATGGCGATCTCCGCCGCGTCGGCTGCCGTGATAATCGCGCCACCATCGAGCAGCAGGCATTTTCCCGCATCCAGCGCCAGACAAGTCGAGCCTGCCTTCCGCATTACCTCAATTGTTTTCGCTCCGATCACCGGTACGTCGAAACGCATATCCTGATTCGGCTTGGCGATCTTAACGATGGTCAGCGCGCGGCTCAAGGTCGAAGCATCGGAGTCGAGCGACGCCATGATCTGGCCTGCCCGTTCGATGGTCGCATCGGTGCCTTCCATGGCTTCGACCGCGACACAGGCATTCTCAGCGACGACCACCGTCTGGCCAATGTCGAACTGGGCTAGATGACGGGCGACGGTTCGTCCGTAGGTTATGTTCTTCTTCTCCTGTTCCGAGGGTGCGCGTTTGGTGAGCACGCCGGGCTTGGCGAGCAGCGGTTCGAGCAAAGCGGTGGAATTCTCTAAAACGATCCCCTCGTCGGCCAGAACCTTCGCGATCGCTCCCAGCAGAGAATCAGTATTACGAGTTCCAAGTGAGAGGAGAAGCTTGGCCAAGCGCCAATCGGGTCGAATACTGGAGAAGATTTGCTTATGCTTTACCTGTCCCGCCATGACCGCGCGCTGTACGCCTTCGCGTTTGAAGGTCTCAATCAGGCGGGAAAGTTCTCCCAGTGAAAGCCAATGAACGGCCGCAGCGCCCCGGGATTCAATTTCGGGGAAAGCCTCTTCCTTGATTGCAGCGACGATGACTTCATAACCCTCAGCACGGGCTGCGTCGAGCACAAGCAAGGGAAATCGGCCGTTGCCAGCAATGAGGCCGAGTTTGCCTTTCTCGTCAGGCATCGCCCGCCAGTGTAAATGAAAATCATTCTTCGCGATGCGGAGGTGCTGACCTAACTCCCTGCCTCGCGGTAAACTCCTGCTGCGTGGCTTCCGCGGATCAGCTCGGCTTCAGTTTCAGGCCGGCGGAGCGGCGCACCTGGACGGTGCGCGATCTGGTGGCGGCTGTGCGTACGAATCTCGAGCGCGAATATGGCGACGTCTGGGTGGAAGGTGAGATCTCCAATTTCCGGGCGCACGACTCCGGGCATCTTTATTTCACTCTCAAAGATCAGAATGCGCAGATTCGGGTGGTGATGTTCCGCTCCTCGGCGCGGCTTTTGCGGTTTCGTCCTGACAATGGCATGCAGGTTGTCGTGCGCGGGCGAGTCACGATTTATGAGGATCGCGGCGAGCTGCAAGTCTCGGCCGAGTACGTCGAGCCCAAGGGCGCCGGGGCTTTGCAGATTGCGTTCGAGCAGCTCAAAGCCAAGCTGGAAGCTGAGGGACTGTTTGACCCGGCGCGCAAGAAACCGATTCCTACTTTGCCGGCGAGAATCGGAATTGTGACTTCGCCGCAGGCGGCGGCGTTGCGCGATATCTTGAACATTCTGCAGAGACGGCATGATACGGCAAGCGTGCTGATTTTCCCGGCGCAAGTGCAGGGCGAAGCGGCCGCGCTCGAGGTTACTGCGGGAGTGCGCTACTTCAATAAAGCTCACAACGTCGACGTAATTATCGTGGCGCGCGGCGGGGGGTCGGCGGAGGATCTGGCTGCGTTCAATCACGAAGGGCTCGCGCGGACGGTTGCGGCTTCCGCGATTCCAGTGATCTCCGCAGTGGGGCACGAGACTGACTTCACCATTCTTGATTTTGTTGCCGACCTGCGAGCGCCCACGCCATCCGCGGCGGCGGAGCTGGTTATACGCTCGCGCCAGGAAGTGGACGAGCAACTCGGAGGGTTGCATCGGCGGCTCGAAAAGGCGATGCGCTATCACCTGCTGATGGCTCGCCAGAATCTGACCGAAGCGGCGCAGCATGGCGCGTTCGCTCGCATGATGGACTTGATTCATCGACGCGAGCAACGGTTGGATGATTTGGTGAATCGGCTTGCGCATGGGCAACGCGATGTCTTCGAGAAACAGCGGCGTCGTTTCGAGACTTTGTCGGCCGCGATTCGGCACTACGATGTGCGGCGGATGTTGGAGGGCTGGAAAAAAGATCTCGACGCGCGGACTATGGCGATTTTGTCTGCTGTGCGCAATTCGGTGCTTGAGCGCAAAGTACGTGTCGAGCGGATGGATACGGCTCTCCAAGCCCTGTCTCCGCTGGCCATTCTCGAACGTGGCTACGCTCTGGTCTTCGATGCTTCGGGGAAGCTGTTGAAGGATGCGGCGATGGCCAAGGCAGGGGATGAGATTTCGGCCAGGCTGGCCAAGGGGACGGTTAGCGCCACGGTGAAGAGTGGGCGGGGATGATTGGTTTTACGCCCTTGAAGTCGGGGCGTGTTTTTCGATGTTGACGCTCCTTCTGTCGATCTATGCTCGACCGGACAGCCGGGGCGGCTGTCCCCACGTGAGTTTCGTTGCGCTTAGACGGGTGAGTCGCCCGTCCCCACACGAGTCTTGCCGTCGCTGCTTTCAAGGGTAGAGGAGTTTTGGGTACCAGTTTGTTCCGCGACCCTCGGGGGTGAAGTCGAAGAGATTCCATAGCGGCCAAAACATATCGACGTGGCGTTCGTTTTGTCCGGGATCGGAAGGAACGAAGCGGAGCTCGGTGTAGTAGAAATGATGGATATTGCCGTCTCTGCGGGTGAAGACGTTTAGGCCCGGCATCTGATCGCCTTCGGCGTTCTCACCGTGATAGTCGCGGTTGTAGGTGTTGGCTGCGGACGAAAGCAGTCGGAGGTTACGCCAGCCTCTGGCGCGGGCATGAGTTCGGATCTTTTCGAGCGGATTCCTGGCGACGACCGCCAGATTGATGCGCTGCGCGGCGTGGGGGGCAGTTCCGTCCAGGCTGTCGAGGATGGAAGTGCAGGAGGGACACGCCGCCTTCATTTTGGGGCCGTACATGAAGCTGTAAATTGCCAGGGTGTCTTTGCCGGATTGGAATAGTTCGGACAGTCGCGTTTTGCGGGTTGTGGTTGAGTCTTCCAGATTGGCTGCGCCCTCCTCGAAGATGTAGTCTTCGGGGACTTCTCCGCCTAGCGGCAGGGCTCGCCTCAGAGTTGCGACCTCTTCTATATTTCTGCGAAGGGCGACCTCCGCCTGCAGCAACTGGTTGCGAGCTTCACGATATGAGGCGCTTTCGCCGGGGAATTTGTTGAGGAGCGTCGAGGATGCCATTGAGCCTCCTGAGTGTGATTCTCGTTGGAAGGATAAACCAACAATAGCTGTTGGGGCAGCGACTCGGACCGAACGGGCAAGCCGCCCGTCCTCCATGTACTCATGCGTCGTCATACTCATGCGTCGTCGCTTGCCTCGGTGCGGTTGGCTGCTTATACTTCTTGGGGTTTGCCGCCATCATTGGAGAACGCTATGACTACCGCTACAAAATCGGTTTCGCTGGAACAGGAACTCAATCCCACGGAAGCGCAGATCGCGCGTTTTGATCTGGCCGCGACCAAACTCAATCTGGACGAGGGATTGTGGAAGGTGCTGCGCTATCCCACGCGCGAACTGATCGTGCACATTCCGGTGGCCATGGACAATGGGAAGTTGGAAGTCTTCACTGGCTTCCGCGTGCAGCACTCCATTGCGCGTGGTCCGTCCAAGGGCGGCATTCGTTATGCTCCAGACGTTACGCTCGACGAAGTCCGGGCGCTGGCGGCTTGGATGACATGGAAGTGCGCGGTGGTGAACATTCCTTTTGGTGGGGCAAAGGGCGGTGTGATTTGCGATCCTCATAAGATGTCGATGGGCGAACTGGAGCGCATGACCCGGCGCTACACGGCGGAACTGTTCGAGTTTATCGGGCCGGAGAAAGACGTGCCTGCGCCTGACGTCAATACCAATGAACAGACGATGGCGTGGATCATGGATACCTACTCCATGCATATGCGGCAAACGGTCACGGCAGTGGTCACGGGGAAGCCAATCAATATTGGAGGATCGCGGGGACGGCGCGAGGCAACGGGCCGCGGGATCATGATCGTTTGCGATGAGGCGGTCAAGAAGCTGGGAATGTCGCCTGAATCCACGCGCGTGATTGTGCAGGGGTTCGGCAACGTGGGCTCCAATGCCGCACTGCTCATGGCGCAGGCGGGCTACAAGATTACAGGCATTATCGAAGTGACCGGCAGTCTATACAACAAGAACGGAATCGATGTGAAGTCGCTGTCGGCATACCGGCAGAAGCATGGGACCTTGGCTGGGTTCGCGGAAGCCGAAGCTGCTGATCCGGGCGAGCTTCTGGTTACGGACTGCGACATCCTGATTCCCGCCGCTACAGAAAACCAGATCACCAGCCGCAACGCGGATCGAGTGAAGTGCAAGATTTTGGCGGAGGGCGCGAATGGGCCGACCACGGCTTCCGCTGACGAGATCCTGGCGGACAAGAGAGTGTTTGTGATTCCCGATATCCTGTGCAATGCTGGCGGGGTGACCACCTCGTATTTCGAGTGGGTGCAGGACCGGCAGGGATACTTCTGGAAAGAGTCCGTAGTAAACGAGCAGCTTGAAACCATTATGGTTGCGGCTTTCGAGGATGTGGTCCGGTTTGCCGAAACTCACAGCGTCAACAACCGGATCGCGGCTTACATGCTGGCGATCGACCGCGTGGCGTATACCATCCGGCAACGCGGGATTTACGCCTGAGGTTTTTGGGAAATCCAGTTGTCAGTTTTCAGTTCGCGGTTCTCAGTTATGAGCAGAATGTGGGTGAGGTTGGTTGCGTGCGTGCTGTTTGCGGCTAGCGCGCCGGCTCTGACTTTTCAGGCTGGTTCCCCGAGTCCCCCGACAAACTCAACCAGCAACCAATCGAAAAGCCCGAAATCATCGCCGAGTCCCGCGTCGGAGTCAGACATCGCAGCGGCCAAGGCCAGTGGCAAAGTGTGGGTGAACCTTGACAGTGGCCTTTACCATAAGGGCGGGCGTTGGTACGGCAAGACCAAGAATGGAAAGTTCATGACGGTGGACGAAGCTAAGAAGGCGGGCTACACGGCGGCAAAACGAGACTAAGAGTTTCGAGGAGAAAAGCCATGGGAAAGAATCTGATCAGGCACGTCTTGGTTGCGCTTCTCGCACTCGGGCTGTTGACCAGCGCGGGGGCGGCGCAGAGTACGAGCCAATCCGGCGGATCGAATGCGATGAAGGCGCCCGCGACAACCGCAACTTCCAGCAAAGCGAAACTGCTGGACATCAACTCGGCCACTACCGACCAACTCGATGCGCTGCCGGGAATCGGCGAGGCCTATGCCAAGAAGATCGTGGATGGGCGTCCTTATAAGATGAAGACCGATCTGCTGCACCGCAAAATCATTCCCCAGGCGACTTACGACAAGATTAAGGACCTGATCATCGCCAAGCAGAAATAAGTTTACTTCATTGCTTTCGCTGTTCGTGGTGGAGGATAATTCTGTAGCGCCGGTTTGGATCTGAGTCCAAGCGCTGGCCTGTGTTCCCGGTGAACCTTCCCAACTCCATCACGCTGACCCGGATCTTCAGCATCCCGCTGCTGATCTGGATTCTTTCCAGCAATCGTTTCGAGAGCGTGGGCGGCGAGAAGGAGTTGCTGGCTTCGGCCCTGTTCATCGCGGCCTCGATTACGGATGGCATTGACGGATATCTGGCTCGCAAGCGCGGACAGATCACCACCATGGGCGTGCTGCTCGATCCGCTGGCCGACAAGCTTCTGATTGCGGCTGCGTTCGTCACCCTGGTGCAGTTCAATCCCAGCATGGTTCCGGCGTGGATCGCCGTAATCATCATCGGCCGTGAATTCCTGGTGAGCGGGCTACGGTCGATTGCAGCTTCCGAGGGCTTCGCTATCGAGGCCAGCGAGCTGGGGAAGTTCAAGATGCTGGTGCAGATCGTTTCCGTGGTGGCGGTTATTCTTGACCATCGCTGGAAAGAATGGCCCATCTATGGTGGGTATTTCTTCCCCGTGCACTGGATCGCGCACCTGGCTATCTGGTTCATGGTTCTGTTGTCGCTGGTATCGGCAGGCGATTACTTTGTCGCCTTCTGGTCGAAGATTGACCGGCAGGTGGTGAAGAGCCGCCGCCGCGCGTTTGTCCTCAGTCGTCGGAGGAAGCGCGATGTCGCCGCAACCTGAAAAGCTCGCTGCCGCGTTTGCTGCAACCTGCAGTTCTGCTGGCGGTGGGCGGAACGAATTTGCGTGTGAAGAGCGCACTATCCTGTTGCAACTTGCCCACGAGTCCATCCTGTCGGCTCTCGAGCATCGCGAAATATCTCTGACGCCGCCCTCGCCGCATCTCTCCGAACCGCGGGGCGCGTTTACTACGATCTACTTTCAGAGTGTGCTGCGCGGTTGCGTGGGCTACGTGTTTCCGGTTGCTTCGGTTTATCGCACGGTGGCGGAAACCGCCCGCGCTGCGGCCTTCGAGGACACAAGGTTTTCGCCCGTTACCCTTGAGGAAGCCGCGGGACTCGAGATCTCGCTGAGCATTCTTTCCCCGCTTAAATCGATCACGCCGGAAGAAGTTGAGATTGGAGTGCACGGATTGGTGGTTTCCCAAGGGGGACGCCGCGGGTTGCTTCTGCCGCAAGTGCCCGTCGAACATCAGTGGGACCGCATTACCTTCATCGAGCAGACTTGCCGCAAGGCGGGCCTGCCGCTCGACGCATGGCAGAAAGGCGCGACGCTGGAGGCGTTTAGCGCGGAGCTATTCGGGGATCGGGGCGCGAAATGAAAGCTGGAAATACCGGCTAACCGTCCGAGTCGAATTTTAGTTCGGACAGCGCACTTACCCCTTCATTACAATCCTCGAATCACTTTTGCACTGAGGTTTTGCTTGCAAGAACCGGCCGCCGCTGCTAAGTATTCCGAAACTGGTGCGGTGCACCCCACTTCGCTTCTAGAACTCGCTCGGCTCTACCTCAAGTTGGGCGCGGTCGCTTTCGGCGGTCCGCCCGCGCATATCGCGATGATGGAGGACGAGGTCGTCTCGCGCCGTGGCTGGCTGACCCGCGAACAGTTTCTCGATTTTTTGGGCGCGACCAATCTCATTCCAGGCCCGAACTCGACCGAGATGGCGATTCATGTCGGCCGGCTGCGAGCTGGTTGGCCGGGATTGCTGGTGGCGGGCGGGAGTTTTATTGCGCCAGCGGCCGTGATGGTCACCGCCCTGGCGTGGGCGTACGTGCGCTTTGGATCGCTGCCGCAAGTCTCAGGCGTGCTTTACGGCGTCAAGCCCATCGTGATTGCGCTGATTGTGCAAGCTGTAATTAAGCTGGGGAAGTCGGCGGTGAAGTCGACGTGGCTCGCGTTCGTGGGTGCGCTTGCGGCACTGGCGACCGTTCTTGGCGTGGACCAGCTCGCCGTCCTCGCGGGCGGAGGGATGCTGGCTGCCTTGGTCTACTGGCTGCGCTCAGGCAAGCAAAGCTCGCCTTCTGCGGCGGCTTTTATCACCGGCGGAACCGGCCTGACCGGCATCGTGGCCGGATCCGCACTCCTCGCCCCGTTTAGTTTGACCGCGCTCTTTCTGGTGTTTTTGAAAATAGGCTCGATTCTTTTTGGCGGCGGCTATGTGTTGGTGGCGCTGATCCGGTCCAACCTGGTCACCCATTTGGGATGGATCAGTGAACGGCAGTTGCTCGATGCCATCGCCATGGGACAAGTTACTCCGGGCCCCTTGTCCACGACGACAACTTTTATCGGCTACCTCCTGGGAGGGCTTCCGGGCGCGGTGATTGCGACCGTCGCGGTTTTTCTCCCGGCATTTTTCTTCGTGGCAATCAGCGGGCCGCTGGTTCCGCACTTGCGCCGGTCGCCTCTTGCCGGCGCAGTCCTGGATGGAGTGAACGTCGCAGCTCTAGCCTTGATCGCGGCGGTGACCTGGCCACTATTCCGCTCGGCCGTCGTCGACTGGACTACGCTCGTCTTGGCCGGGCTAAGTTTCCTGCTGCTGATTCGGTATCGTCTCAATTCGGTGTGGCTGGTGCTCGGCGGCGCGATGGTTGGAATCGGATCGATCGCGCTGCGTGTTTAAGGACAGGTCAACCCCGCTCCCCCGAATCCACTCCGCTCACAACTCGTCAATGAGCGTAATCGAGATGTTACGCCAATTGAGCGCTCTGTCAGGAAACCCACACTACAATGTCCGTCCCGATAATCCAGCTACCGTTCTTCTTCTCCATGACCATATAGCGGCCTGTACCGCACAGGTCGCCGCAGCGGTAGCTCTCATAAAAGAGTGCTTGCGTGCCATCCGAATTGAATCCGACTCGTGACCAAGTCACGATTCCACTAGCGCCCGGAAATCGTGTGTAGTACTCGGGCCAGAAGCCGCAATGTTTGCAGAAAATGGGTTCTAACTGCGATGACGTCACCAGTTCGTAATCAATCGGAGAACGAATAGAGCGGTGAACGGATGCCTGCTGGAAGTTCGCCTTTCGGAACGAGTCAATCGTCGCCTGTTTAAGAGCGGGGGCTTTCTTTCGCAGGGATTCCGCTGTTTTCTCCCAAGGAACAGGGTGCCCGTTCTCGTCCGGCAGTAGATCATCGTCGCCGGACCGGGTCGTATTGAGGAGGATGAGCTTTGCGGGTTGTTTGCTGTCCCCATCTTTGTCTCTTCTGCTGAATGTGTCAGCTACGTACCCCGAGAACACATTGTATTCATCAGGGTCAAATCGGCAGCAGGCGCTATCGGCTGGTGGGCGCGGTTGCAGCCGCTCAAACCGACAACAAACGATAGAACGACAATTGCGAGCGTAATACGCACAGCGCCACTAGTATGTAGCACGACGTGGACTGACGTGAACAGGCCGCTACACTCGTTGAGACGTATTGGTGCTTTTCCCCGGCCCGCCCTCCTTCAGCTCTTCTGCACGCAGCACGTAGCTCTCCGCTCTTCGCGCTTGGATCCGCTCGCTTGTCGCAGTACGCCCCACGTTAACTCATCAGTGAATAAGTAACTCGGAAGGTAGTTGGATGTTGTTTTCTTCCCCTGTGCATACTACCCCGTCAAAGCGTGTCGGGGGTAAGTGTATAAAGACGAACCAAAATGCTCCCTGCCTCGCTTTCGGATCAACCTGCTAGACTCTCCAGCATGTCGACGTTCGTCCTGGTACACGGCGCATGGCAGTCGAACGGGACGTGGGACCTGCTGGCCCCCTTGCTGGAAAAGCACGGCCATTCCGTGATAACACCGGTCCTCAGTGGGCTTGGCACGGATCAAAGTCGTCTGTCTCCCGACATTACGCTACAGCAACACGTAGCGGACGTTTCCCTCGCGTTGTCAAGGTTCCAGAACCAAGTAATCCTTGTAGGTCACAGTTACGCAGGTATGATCATCAGCGGTGTGGCCGAGATAAATCCGACTCACATACAGCGATTGGTTTTTCTGGATGCCTTCATTCCGGAAAATGGGCAAAGCGTACTGGACTTGCTTCCGCCTGAGATCGGCGCGCACTTTCGCGAGGTCGCGCGAGAGCATGGAGACGGTTGGCGGCTACCGGGTGGGGAGGGCCAACTTGATCTCTGGGGACTGAAGCCAGGCGAAGCGCGCAATTTCGTGCGCGCGAGGTTGTGCGATTTTAGTCTGCGTTGCTTTGAGGATCCGCTGCCTCTTCCGGCCAATCGCAAGGCCAGCATTCCAGCTACTTACGTTGCCAGCGTTGCGGAAGGGTATCCGGCGAGGCCGTTCTTCGCGCCCTTTGCCCGAAAAGCTCGTGCTTCCGGCTGGACGGTCGCCGAACTAAACACGGGCCACGACTGCCATGTCGAACGACCTGGCGAGGTCGCGAACATTTTGCTGTCCGCCGTACTATCTCAATGAAGTTTAGCATCTGGTGATGGCCTCGTTTTCGACGCCTCTCCTATAGTGCGGCTTGCTGTCCAGATCGTCTGGGCAGCGTCGACGCCAAGGCTCTAGCTTACAGTCCGGAATCCGGCCCTTGCCAGCAGCGCCTGATACAGGGGTTCGCTGTGCAGGCTGATCAGCGCGCGGTTGACCGCCATGGTGAGAAAACCTGCGTCGTGGCCGTCGTAGGCCGCCTGCAGATACTGCAGGGCTTTCGGCTTATTCCCCAACAGCGCGTAGGAAACGGCCAGATCGTAGGCAGACTCGCGATCTTCGCCATAGGACTTTTCCTGCGCCGCCTGCAAAGCCTGCAGCAATCCACGCGCGCCATTCTCGACGAAACCTTTTTCTGCCGAAGCCGCGAGCTCCAGAGCTTGCTCGTCATGCATCAACTGCGCCGCTTTCTTGGATTCCACCAAATAGTGGGGGTAGTCCGCAGTCTGGAAATAGATGTCGGCCAGATAGCGGTGAGGAGAGGCAAATTCCGGCTCGGTGCCTTCCATTTTCTTGAGCAGATCGACCGCCTGCTCCTTCCGGCCAGCGTTGTATAACAGCAACCCTTTGTCCGCGAGAATCGATGTGGAGTTAGGATCGAGCTTGCGCGCCTTCTCGATTTCCACCAGCGCTTCGTCCTCCCGGCCCGCCAGGGACAAAGCCGTGGCATACCAGTGATGAGCGGAAACGTGGTTTGGATCCAGCTCCAGCGCCCGCTGAAATTCGTGTTCGGCAGTGGCCGCATCCCAGGTCCAATAGAAGAAAATAAAACCCAAAGACGCGTGGGCATCAGCCAGCTTGTCGTCGAGCTCCACCGCTTTCGTGGCGGCGGCGAGGGCACGCGGATAGGCTTCCTTATCGGGCATCGCCGTGTATTCGCGCAACAGGTTGTAGCAGTCGGCAAGCCCGGCGTAGGCCTGGGCGTAATTCGGATCGCGCACAATGGCTTGGGTGAAATAGTCGACCGCGCGGTTGAGATCGTCAGGGGTTCGCCGGTTCCAGTAGTATCGGCCTTGGAGATAGAATTCTTCGGCCTCTTGATTCCGGGCGCGGCCTCGAGACTCAATCGTGCCCGAATCCGGTTTATCCGCTGAAGTAGTACCGTTACGAGTCTGGAGTTTGTAGGTCAGCGACGCGAGAAACAGGACCAGCACAATTCCGCCGACGATTCGGGCAACGGCAGCGCGATGAGGTGGACCTACGGCGACATCTGGCTCTAGTTTGGCGTCTGAGGGCGTGGCCTGCGAGTTGCCGCCACCTGCGCTGGGGATTTCCTGAACGACATTTTGATCTACTGCGATAGCTGCTTGCTCGCCCCGGGTTTCCAGCCAGTCGGTGAGTTCGTCGGTAAAAACGAAGACTCCGCCCTTTTCGCCTCCCGGTACACGGTGTATGGGGAGGCCGCGCTGTTTTTCCCAACGCTTGACGGTCCGCTCGTCCCGTCCGAAGAAACTGGCAATCTCCTTCCACGAATTTAGACGGCGGTTCTCCCCTTGCTGCTCACGAGCATGCATAGCCTGAAATGTCCTGAGTTGTCGCGTTATGTCCCTTGCTTGGGGAGAGCAGGTCCCTAGAGTATAGCTCGACTGTCGATGGTGTGAACACTTCCCCCTCACCGTCTTTCGGTGCCGAGGTCAGCGGACCTGCCGAGTGCAATTGTTTGCACACTCCAAGTGAGCGTCAGACTCGCTGGAGATGGTCACGGGCGGCAAAGCGAAATTCAAACGGTCCGCGAAATACAAAAAGGATTCTTTGCTCTCCGGAGGCTTTATGAACTACGTTAGGCGACAAGATAGACTTGCAGCATTTTTTGCCGTTATGGTTGTACTCACCCTCATCGTGGCAGCCATCCCTGCCCGAGCCCAAACCTACAAGATACTTGACAACTTTCTTACCGGCGGCCCAGGCCCAGAATGGCCGGGAGGCCCCCTCGCACAGGGGCGCGATGGCCATCTTTATGGCTGGTCATACCTCGGCGGCGCCAATAACACTGGCTCGATCTGGAAAACGACTCCATCCGGGAAGGTGAGCGTAGTTCTCAATTTCGCCGCTGGCACCGGGAACGATTGCCAGACCGGCATGACCTTGGGTACCGACGGCAACTTTTACGGCAGCGCTGACACGAACTGCGGGGGCGACGGGTACGTGTTCAAGATGACGCCCAGCGGAACAATCACTGTGCTGCACACCTTTACTGGTACTCCTGACGGATCGGGGCCGGGACTGTTGGTACAGTACACCGACGGAGATTTCTACGGCATCACCACTAAGGGCGGCGCGAATAACTATGGCTCAGTGTTCAAGATCACTCCGGCCGGCACCGTAACCATTCTCTATTCATTCGATAACACCAACTATTTCGCCAACCCGACGTATGGCCTGACTGTGGGCAACGACGGCGACTTCTATGGCACCTTTTCGGGTGCCGACGGACTTGGAGGCGTATTCAAGATGACCCCAGCCGGCGTGGTAACTCTGCTCCACAAGTTGGCTGGCGATCCCACCGAAGGGGCTACGCCTGGGGCTGGCGTCACCTTAGGGAAAGACGGCAACTTCTATGGGCCCACCCGATTCGGCGGTACCTCGAACGTGGGAACGATCTTCAAAATGACACCATCCGGCAAACTTAGCACTCTTCGCAATTTTACGACCTCGGATTACGCGAACTTTCCTGAGGTGCCTTTGCTGCAGGCAACGGACGGCAACTTCTACAGCGCGGCCAACAGTTGCAATCAATTTAACGGCTGTCTCAACCAGGACATCTACAAGATCACACCGAGCGGAACCTTTACGGTTGTGGAGGAGTTTACCGGGTCGAACGGTCAGTGGCCGTTTTGGCCTCTGACTCAGGACACAAACGGGACTCTCTACGGTCTGGCTCAGCAGGGCGGCCCGGTTAACGGAGGTGTGCTGTTCAGCCTGAACATCGGTGCCAAGCCATTTATCAATCTGGTGTCAACCTCCGGCAAGGTAGGCTCAAAGGTCGGAATTCTGGGCCAGGGGTTCAGTTCGTCCTCAGTCGTGAAATTCAACGGCGTGACGGCAACGACGGTCACTCGGACGGGCACCACGTTCCTACTGGCAACCGTGCCGGCTGGTGCGTCAGACGGCACCGTCACCGTGACCACCGGCTCGACTGAACTGACCAGCAAGCAGACCTTTGTCGTTCACGACTCCTGGAGCAATGGCGCCGCGATGCCAACGGGGGTTCAATGGTCAGCGGCGGGAGTTATCGGCAGCAAGATCTATGTGGTCGGCGGCTACACCAAGACTGCGGCCGTAGCCAACAATGCGATCTACGACCCGGCCAAGAGTTCCTGGAGCGCTGGCGCTCCGATACCGTCGGCGACGGCTCAAGCGGCCAACGCCGTAGTAAATGGCGTCTTGTATATTTTCGGCGGAAGCACCAACGGCGGAGGTGCAGTTACCAACGCGGCATGGGCTTACGACCCGACGAAAAATACCTGGTCCGCAAAATCATCGATGCCCACAGCAAGGTGCAGCGTGGTCGCGGTCGTGGAGAATGGCATCATCTACGTCATCGGCGGCTACAACAACGGTAGCCGGCTCAACACCGTCGAAAGCTACAATCCCGCCACCGACACCTGGACGTCCGAAGCCCCCCTCATCAACGGCAAGACGGAGATCTCAGCGGGGCTGATCGGCACCACGATTGTGGCTGCCGACGGATATACCGGTTCCGGCGATACCGGTGACAACGAAGCCTACGACGCGACCACGAATTCGTGGTCGTCACTTACGCCCGATCCCACTCCCCGCAACGGGTCGTGTAACGGAGCAATCGGCGGGCTGCTGTATGGCTCCGACGGTAATACCAACAACGCAGGCGCGATCAGCCTCAACGAATCCTTCAATCTCAAGAAGAACGCGTGGTCGACGCTCTCTGTCATGTCTCAAACCGTAACCGACCCAGGCTCTGCCGTCTACAAAGACCAGTTGTACTGCTTCGGTGGTTCGAGCTACGGAATTGCGTTCCAAGGCACGATTTACAACAATGTCCAGATTTACCAGCCGTAGATTTGTGATTCGACCGAGTGTGCGGGGATCGAGCGCGGGAGCGATCCCCGAAAACTTTGACAACTTCAGGAGGCTTCATGAATTGCGTCCCACAACAGGAGAAATGGTTGCGCAGGTTTGTGTTATTTGTGGCTGCAGTGGTTGGGCTCTCGCTCGCAGGCGCGACTTCGGCACTCGCTCAGTGCACCGATAGCTGGACCGGAGGAGGGGGAAACAACGCCTGGAGCAACGGTGCCAATTGGTCGACTGGCAAGGTGCCGGGTAACAGCGACAACGTCTGCATTCAAACATCGGGTGGCGCAGTCGTGTTGGACGTCAATGGCGGGATAGCGGACCTCAGCATGGGCACCTCAGACAGCCTGACGCTCCCCACCGTAACCAATGCGAGTCCGAGCCTCAACATCAATGGTTCCTCACTCACGAACAGCGGCCAGATTATCTTGTCCGCTCCGGTGTCGTTTGGCACAACGGGTGTGTTGTTCTCATCCAGCGGGACGGCGACCCTATCCGGCCGCGGAACGATTACCTTGAACGCCAACTCCTTCGGCGGAGACTTTATCGGAGGCGGCGCGAAGCTGGTGAATCAGTCGACGATCCAGGGCGCCGGCAGCTTCGGCATGACATTCAACAATGCCAAGAACGGCGTGGTCAACGCCAACGAATCCGGAGCTCAACTGGTCGTGGGACGCAACAATTCCCAGGGCGCCTCAAGCAATACTGGCCTGATGGAAGCCACCAATGGCGGACAAATGGCGATGGGGAGCCTCACGCTGAACAACGTTGGTGGCACCATCTCGGCGAGCGGCACCGGTTCCTATGTCGATTTTACCAACGAGGGCCAGGGCGGTCAGACCATCACGGGCGGCACATTCACCACGTCCAAGGGCGGCGTGATCTACTCAGGAAACTCCACCACGATCGATGGCACCAACGGCAACACCATCACGAATAAAGGGACCTTAGCTGTCAACGTCACCTCGAATGTCCAGGGCACTATCAACAACACCGGAACCTTTCAGATTCTCTCTAACTCCGGCCAAGCTGGCGTCAACATCCCAGGCGGCCAGACCTTCACCCTGATGGGCAGCGGCAATCTGACCATGGGAGATGGCACCAACAATGCATACAACAATCAGAACTACATCAGCGGCGCCACTTTCGTGAACCAGCAACTCGTCCAGGGGACAGGCAGCATTCTGAATCTGGTGAGCTTCAACAACAGCGCCACTATTAACGCGAACGTTCCCACGGGTACGAACAACCTGCAGCTTCAACTGGGCCGCGCCGGTGCCAGCACCAACACTGGAACCATCGAGGCCTCTAACGGCGGAGGGCTCCTGATCGGCAGCACGACCATCAACAACGTCGGCGGCACCATCGCGGCCACGGGCGCGAACTCCTACGTCGACTTGGTTGGTTCTCTTGGGACGTCCGGCCTGACCATCACCGGTGGCACTCTCGACGGTTCGAGTGGAGGAGTGATTTACGGCCAGGGTGGCTCATTACTTGACGGAACGACCAGCATCGTCAATAACACCGGAACGATGATCATTAACTACCAGGATCTTCAGGCGCAGGGAACGCTGAACAACACCGGCACCATGCAAATCCTTGCCCCTACGAATGACAATGGCCAGGTTTTCCTTCAGATTCCCAACGGGGAGAATCTCACGATAACCGGCACCGGTTCCATCATCATGGGCGATGGCACCGACAACAGCTACAACAATAATGCTGAGATCGGCAACAATCTCGGCACCAACGGGAACTTCGACAACAAGAGCACGATCGAAGGGACGGGAGGCATCGTGCTGTCCAACGAGATCACTAACGACGGAACGATCATCGCCAATGTTCCGGCCGGCAACAGCGGCCTGATGCTTCTCATCGACCGAGTGGGAAACATCCAGAACAACGGAACAATTCGAGCCACCAACAAGGGCGTCTTCTATATAGGCGGCGGCTCTTGCTGTGGAAACCCGTTCACCAACGCAGGCACCGTGATTGCGGACGCCAACAGCACGGTCGACCTGCAGAACGCCAACCCGTTTAGCAACCTTGCGAACGGCATACTGACCGGCGGCACCTACACCGTCGCCGGGACACTTCAGATTCCCGGGAACATCACCACCAACGACGCCAGAATTACACTCAACGGGAAGGCATCGCAGATACTGAATCCCAACACCAACGCTCTGACAGGGTTCGTCACCAATGCCTCCAAAGGCAGCTTTGACCTCAAGGGAGGCCAGAGCTTCACCTCCGCCGGCACGTTCACGAACCAGGGAGCGATTTCCATCGCGAAGGGCAGCACCTTCACGGTCGGGACAGGCGGGTCGTATATGCAGATGAGCGGCAGAACTGCGGTCAACGGCAAGCTCACCCTCTCCAATAGCGAGGATAGGGCTGACGATTCTGATTCCGAACCTGGCCCTGGTACGGCCAACGTCAGGATTGCCAGAGGTACGCTCTATGGCAACGGTGGAAACATCGCGGCCCACGTCTCCTCGTCTGGAACAGTGGTCCCCGCGGATTCGATCACCTCGGTAGGCCAGCTCAAAATTTCCGGCACTTACGCCCAAGATGCCGCCGGTGCGCTGGATGCCAACATCGCCGGCGCCAACTCGGGCCAGTTCAACGTGCTCAACGTCACCGGGACCAGCGCGCTGAATGGAACTCTGAACATCAAGCTGCTCAACAACTTTGTGCCGTTGATTGGCGCTGAGTTCAAGATTCTGACAGCTCGAGCGGTCAAAGGTGTCTTTGCCACCGTGAATGGGACTGTGATCAATAACAGCGAGCACTTCACTGTGACCTACAACTCGGACAATGTAACTCTCACTGTGGTTTCCGGCCCCTAGTTTCGCATTCGGAACTCGAGAATCCAGGAGGCCTTTATGAGTTAGCGTTACATTTTCGAGCAGCGGTACCTCATAAAGGAATCGGGGAGAAGCGCGTTGCTTCTCCCCGTGTGTAATTGGGATGCGGAAATCTGATGGATCCTACGGCTGGTCCAGTTCCACGTTATCGCCGAGGTGTACGCTTTCCATGGCGAAGACGACCATCGCGGTGGCAGTGGTCGGAGTTGTCGAAATGACCACGACTTCGCCGACGGCACGGCGCGGGAAGTCGGATACGTGGATCTCCGGGCCTCCGGTCTTGGTCAGGAAGTTCGGATTGATCACGGCCTGTTTCTTCTGGGTGTCTTCGTTAGTGGAAGCTTTGAACGAGAGCGAGTCAACCGGGTCGTGGAGGTCGCCGTCATAAGTGCGCACGGCGCGGAAGTAGTCGCCCGGCTTTACGCCCTGATTGGAGCCTACATTCAAGTACACTTTCACTCCCGGCCCAATCTCGGAATCGAAATCTTTTGCCATTGCGATCCGGCCCGTGACCTTGCCGTTGCCGGGCATAAAGCGATCAAAACGCAATGGAGGATGGAACGTGATGGATGGCTTCTGGACGTACGGTATGGCATAGTCCCCGGGATTCACCGGATCGCAACTCATTTCAACCTCTGCGATAGCCATTTTGCTGCGAGTATCGATAATTCGTACCCTGGCCAGTTCGGAGTAAGGCTGCCCCATCTCTTTCAGCAGCGAATGCTGGCCGGCAAATATTTCGTAGCGGTTCGGGTCCCGCAGTTCGCGCACGATTGCGTACTCCTGGCCGACTTCATAGCCTTTACCCGCCAAGTACACCACTTCGCCGTTCGTGGTCTTGGTGGTGCTTGGAGTGTACAGGTCCCCGGCCACGAAATTGGAATTTGGCACCAGTTGTTTGCTGACAAAGCCGGCGCAGGCAAGGTCGACGGCGGTCGGGGCTTGCACCCGCTCAAAGGGAAAGCTGACGGTCGTAGGCTGGGTGCCGGCGGGTGCGTTCAATTCCGCCTGACCCGCCGCCTGCGGAGGATCCTGCGCACGGGCCGCGATGGCCAGGCAGAGAACCAGCAACAGTTGTGTTTTCTTCATGTTACCTCCAGAGTCAGCGCTGGAAATGAGCCCGCGCCATTGCTCCGTTGATGGCACAAAATAAAAGGACTTACAGCCCGGACAGTAACAACAGGGGCACTGCGGGTCAAGGTTACTGTGGTGTCATGCAGGATACGTTAAATAGTTTTTATGGGAAAAATTCGCAATCCATAGTTGCATCTGGAATTGCATGTCTGTAATATCGCGCCACTCTCAAAATAATGATGACAGCAGCATCTAACAGTTATATAGCTCGCCTGCGGCCTTTGCGGCTGCCTCGTGTGTGTGTGGCTGTGACCGGTTCCGACCCTGGGGAGATGCTGGAAAAGGCCGAGGCCCTGGTTCGCGATAACACCTTTCTCGAGTTCAGGTTGGACTATCTGCCTCGTCCCCTGCTGGCGTTGCCGAAGATCAAGCAATTCGCCGAGTACCATTCTCATGTGGTAGCGATGGCGACTTGCCGCCGGGTCGCGGCTGGTGGCAAGTTTCGAGGATCGATAATCTCGCAACTGGACATTCTGGCAAAGGCTTCTGTTTCCGGCTGCCAGTTGGTCGATCTCGAACTGCAGAGCGCGGCTCACTGCAAACCCGAGCAATTGCGGCGCCTGCGCAGCCATGCAGCTCTCGTCCTCTCGCATCACGACTTCCGGGCCACCAAGAATATGGCGCAGACCCTGGAAAAGATGGTTGCCATCTCCGCCGATTTCTACAAGATCGTGGGCACCGCCACTAACCTCTACGACAATGTGGTGATGATGAAGTTCCTCGAGGAGAACAGCGGTAAACATTCGTTGATCGGCGTGTGCATGGGGGAGCAAGGCATCATCAGCCGTTTGCTGGGAGTGCGTGCGGGCAGTCTGTTCACTTTTGCCGCGGTGAGCGATGAGGAGAAAACAGCGCCCGGCCAAATCACCGCGCAGGATTTGCGCAGCACCTACAGAATCGAACAGATGGATGCGGCTACGCGCATTTACGGAGTGGCCGGCGACCCCGTGGCGCACTCGCTCTCGCCTGCGATCATGAATGCGGCATTGCGTCGCGAGACGGTAAACGGAGTCTATCTCGCGCTGCACGCCAAGACCCTCAAAGATTTGCTCGCCTGCGTGCGGGATATCCCGATTCACGGCCTTTCCATCACCATGCCATACAAGACGGCGATTCTGTCTCACCTCGACAATACCGATTCCCACACCACCAAGATCGGGGCTTGCAACACGGTGGTACGCGCGCAGGATGGGAAGCTTTATGGTTTCAACACCGACGCAGCCGGAGTGTTGCGGCCGCTGGAGCAGCGAATCACCATCGAAGGCGCAAAAATACTGGTCCTGGGAGCGGGAGGCGCGGCGCGGGCCGCAGTATTTGGCCTAAAGGAGCGAGGAGCCGAAGTTTACGTTCTCAATCGCACCTTCGCGCAGGCCCAGAAGTTGGCTCGCTCCGCCCGCGCACGGACGCTGAAACGCGCCGACCTGAAGAAGCTTTCGTTTGACGTCATCATTAACGCGACTCCAGTGGGCATGGGCCACTCGCAGGAATCGCCTTTGAATCAGGATGAAATCAAGGCGCACTACGTATTCGAGATGATTTACGATCCCCCGGAAACTCGTTTGATGAAGCTGGCAAGGGCCGCAGGCGCGGAAGTGATTCCTGGCGTAGAAATGTTCGTGCACCAGGCGGCGCGTCAGTTTGAAATCTGGACGGGCAAGCCCGCGCCTTGGGACGATATGCTCCGAGTTGTCACCAAGATCCTCGAGGAGCGAGCCGCCAGGAATGGCGGGAATGATTCCAAGAAGAAGTAGCTGTGCGGGTGCGAGAGCTTCTTAACGCTCACGCGCCCGCGGTTCCGCTTGTCAGATTAGGCAGCCCCAAGAGACCACTCTGGTCGACGTACCAGTCGTTGACGAATCTGCGGACCGTCTCCTGCCACTGGGGTGAAGACGTAGGTTGCGAGGAATCAGGGTGGCTGAGATTCCCGGCAGCGCTTGGCAAGAGCCCACGAACGGACGCTGCCTTTTTCCGCCTCCCGCCCAACTCCTGAACGAAAGCCGGCGGGCCGACAAGTAATCCGACACGCTGACGGGGGTCGATTGCCCTTATCTGCGCGCAAACTGCCATTGCCTCTTCGGAATTTTCTTGCGCTGCCAGGAGCACCAGGTCATAGTGATGCGTCTTCCAAAAAGACACCGCGTCCCTGATGCTGCTGGCCGTGTGCACCTCGATTTCATGGTTCCTCAGCACCGTGGCCCGCAGTTTCTGTTTTATGACGTTTTGGTCGATTAGCAGGATTCTTCGATGATCGCTATACCGATGAGTCAAAGCACACCTCCCAGTTGCGCGGCAAGACTCTAACTGTCAGATCGCCGGGGCGTTAAGACCGGTGGGCGCTCACTCGGCACAAGGCCTGCGGAGTCCCACCTGGAAAGAAGCCTCCGGCAATACAGCCGACGCTTGGAGAATAGTGAATTGAGGTGTAGGGCGCGTTTCACTCATGTTAAGTTTTGGTAAATTTGTCTGCTGGTGCGCTGTGCAGCCTTGCTAACCGCAAGCGCGAGGGAAGGAATGCGGTATCGAAACGTCAAAGTCGACTGCGAACTTTTGCAGCAATGGTCAATGACCGCTGGTCATTAAAGCTAAGCGTGTAGTTTTTTCTCGGCCAACCGATGCCCCATGCTACAAAAAGGTTGCATTTTTCGAGTACTGAAGTAATATGTTACTTAGGACACGGTGGTAGGTGTCCGATCCAGTCGTGGTACCGCCCTTTCTTCCAGGTTCAAGAGCCGTAACCAACTGTCTCGTCACGAGGTGGATACTACTGCCTCGGACTTAGGTTCGGAGAAGCCCTTTATGGCGTGGTACGCTTATTGCCTCACTGAGCAAAAGACCCTCAACAACGGAGTACGCACGCGGCGACCCTTCCTCCTTGAGGGAATTCAAGGTGTGAACGGAGCCCCAGTCCTGAGCTATCCCAGCGGCGAGTTTGCTGTGGTAGTCAGTGAGTACGACCGCATTGCCGACGGCGGCAAGTTGGAAGATAAGACCGTTCTCGAGCATGCGCGGGTGGTGAGTGTGTGCTTTCGAAACGGCACTGTCCTTCCCTTCCGTTTCGGGACGATTTTCGACAGCGACGACGCTCTGCGGCAAGCGGTACGAACCAACCGCCGCGCCTTTGGAATGAGTGTCGCGCGGTTGCGTGGGAAAGCCGAGATGCACCTCAAGGTATTGGTCAGGGACGGTTCGCTGCGAGCCGCCATGGCCGACGTGGTCCTGCCCGACACCGTGGGCGGCGATTATCTGATCAAACTTCGAGAGAAGGCTTCCAAGGATCGCGAGCGCCAGACCAAGGCACGCGGACTGGCGGTTCAGGTACACAAGATGTTCAATCCCCTCGAAGAAGAAATCAGTTGCAAGCGCGTCAACACTGACGGGATGATGATCGACATCGCCCACCTGATCGAATCGAAGTCGGTGGAAAAATACCAGAACCGTTATAGCAGCGCCGCTAAGCAATTGAAGAATTGCGAGTTAGTCATCAGCGGACCTTGGCCGCCGTATCATTTCCTGCCAGGCAAGCTGCGGACGGTCGCCGGCAACTCGTAAACGCGACCGGAGTCTTTATTTCAGCATTGGCGTTCCCGGGAGCAGGTAGTGTCCTGCAGCCAATGTGCAGGAATGTTCAGTTTTTTGCCCCAGACATTCTTCCGGGGCGGCGCGGGTCGGAAAATCAGGCCTTGCGGCAAGTAGCAATGTTAACAATGATTTGCATGCGAGGCGTGGGGACGGACTGGGTCCATGAGCTTTGGCCGGGCAAGTGCTCCTCTACTGAGTAAGAAAAGAGGCCGCGCTTGACCTTCACTCTCCGTTCTCGACTTCTCACATTAAGCCGATCCGGCAGCCGGACCGGCCCCTTGCATCGCCTTTCCTGACTTTCCTTCCATTGCCTCTTTTAAACTGTGGCCCCAGAGATGGGGCCGCTTTTTTTGTGTGGTGGCTCTATGCCAGATCCGGCCCGGTGGCGATCCGGTAGTTTCGGCAGAGGGGGGTTTACTGAGACGTTGCAAGCAACGTCTCTACCTGTCGCCCTATCGTCGTTTCTGTGAGACGTAGCTTGCTAGGTCTTATTCTCGTCCCACACCCAGCGCATCCGCCACGCGATTGATGTAGTTGAACCATGATGCGATCAGCGTGATCTGCAGGATCGCCTTGTCGTCGAAGCCAGCGGCTCGCAGTCGGTCGTGATCGTCTTTCCAGACTTTGGTGGCGTCCCGCGTAAGCTTGACCACGTAATCCACCATTACGCGCTCTTGCTCGGTGATGGGAGCAGTTTTGTAGTCTTTTTTCAGTGCATCAATGAGCTCTTGATCCAACGTCACCCTACGCAGAAACTCTGCGTGTGAGTCGATTCAATAGACGCACCGGTTGGTGACAGACACCATCGTGGCGATCATTTCGTGCTGGCGTCGTTCCAGCGGCAAATCGGGCGACATGAGCACGCCGAAGGTCGCAAAGGCGTGGAATAGCGCTTCGGGAATCAAGCTGTGCGAAGCGACGATCTGAGATCCGCCGCCCTCGACCGGATGTACCGGCGTGGCGTACTCCTTAGGATAAAGGCCCTTTTCGTCTTCCATGGCCTTGCGCAGCTTTTCATCGCCTTCGGTGAGCGGTACGGTTCGGATCCAAGTCATAGAAATTACGCCACGAAAAGAACTTGCCCTCGGCCAGGGGTCTTGCCGTAAAATCTCGCCGTTAGTAAAGCTAGCACGGAAAGCCGTTGATCTGCGAAGCCGCGAGTTTTGCCCTACGTCCGGGGGCTGGCAGACAGATTCATTCGCGGTTCCCCCGCGCGGAGGATCGAGTCGATGAGCGTTGTGGTATGGAAAGTCATGCGCCGTCTGCCCAAGCCACTGTTGCTAGTGCTGTCGTTCTTCCTGCTGGTCGCGGTATGCCGCGCTTAGTGTTGGTCCTGTTATCCCAAGTTACTGGAACTCATCTAGCGTTCATGAATGTGCTTTCCAGTGGTGTCTTGGTGAAATCGCGATTTCTCTAAGGTTATCGCCGCTCATCTTGCTTCAACACTGCCGCAGCTCTCGCCCTTGCTTTGCCTTCACCCTCAGCCCTCCACCATTCGCGACACTTCGCCGCATACAGATCGGGTCGTTTTGAGAGTTCCGCTTTATTGGGCACCCAATCGATCGCGCCACCCCCCGCAAGTTCGAACAAGGCATGCATCGCAATGAAGTCAATATCGTTCTGATGGTCGTCGAGTGCTCCCAGGAACACCGGGGCGCTGTCGATGTTTCCAATAGCACGCAGCGCCATCAGCGAGTCCAGACGGATGTTTGCATCGGAAGATTCGGTGAAGCGCTCCAAGAAAGGGGTCGCCACGGGATCGCGCAGGGCACAGAAGGAAACAAAAACACGATTTTGCAGGAGAAGGAGACGATCCCGAGGCAGGAACAGAGGGCGGAATACGGGAGGGTGCTGATCTAGGTCAGTAGCGACATTCTGGACAACTGAAAGATCGCCCACCATCAACAGCGTGACCCACAAGTAGTCCCGTTCAATGGGGTCGGCCGTGTCGAGGAGTGCGTGCAACTCTTTTGTCGATTTCAATCGGCCAAGTTGACCGAGCCAGCAGATACTCTCGAGAACTACTTCAGGATCGGAGTCGTTGAGACCTGCGTTGAAATCGTCCTCGAGCTTCGATAACGGATCGCTGCCCTGTGTGGCGTGGCTTGTCCGTCTGGAAACGGGTAGTGCTCCACGAGCCTGATCGGCGAGTTCGTAACGGTCTCCCACGCGCTTCAGGAACAGGAGCAGGTACTCGCCGACCTGCGGTGTAAAAATGTGTCCGCCACCACTCCAGCCCCCTGCGGGACGGTACTCGTCACCGGCAACCCGAACCGAACCTGCGAGCGTACCCTTGAAACAAGCGTCGATTCTCATGGTTGCCGTACCTGTCAGTCGCGGCAAGGGTACCGCGACATCCCTGACGAGAGGGGCCGATGTGATCTCGCCTTTGCATACGAATGATGACTTGCTTACGAGATCTGGAATACGAACGGTGGCTTCCTGTAGCGGCGGAAAAATCCCCCCCTACGCCCACCGATGACCAACTGACCAAAGTGAGTACGGCAAGGAACCATCGCATTGTATCGCCTTAGATCTGAATGATAACTCGGCAGACGGCAAGCCATCACACCGCAATTTCCAGGAGTTGCTTTCGGTGTCGCTGTGTATTAATATGAATATGAATTCGTATTCTACTATGAATGTTCGCCTGTTTTTCTACGGCCTTGGCATCTGGATTGGCGCCACCATCGCGTTGCGCTTTGCCGGACAGCACCTGCTGCATCCGGGGGATTGGAAGGGAACTCTCCCCTTGTTCGCGGTCAGCTTTCCCTTGATGGCCTGGCTCGTTCGTCGTCTGTGTAGCCGCGCTCGCCTGCCGCCCGAGCAGTGGCCTGTTGGCGCGATTTCGATTGCGCTGCCGACGCTTTTGCTAGATCCGTTCTCCAGCGCGTTCTTCCCAGTCGTGTTCCCGAACATGGCTCCGGAGGTGGCTGGCGTGTTCGGAGGGTGGATGCTTTGGTGCTGCGCGGGCGCGCTGGTCGGGGCGGTTATTCGGCAAGGGAAACGAGCGTGAGCACGCGTCCGAACCTGCTCGCCGGCGAGGATCTTCCGCCAGAACCTCGTCAAAAGCGAAGTCTGGACAAGCGCGCACGGCTGAAAGCAGCGGGGCTAGTCCTGTTCGGTGAGAAGGGCTACGAGAGCACTTCCATCGACGAGATCGCGCGGCGGGCGAAGCTCGCGGTGGGGAGTTTCTACCAGCATTACCGCTACAAACGGCAACTGCTTCTCGCGCTCATGGCCGAGTTGCTGGAGAAACTGAGCCAGCTCGATTTTCAGCCAAGAGGCTCGACGGACGTTCGGGCAGTGATCCATGAATTGTTGGCGCGAGCATTTTCCCACGATCTCCAGTACCTCGGCGCATACCGTGCGTGGCAGGAGGCAGTGCTTTCCGATCCGGACCTCGCGAGAAAACACCAAGAGATTCATGCCTGGACGACCGCTCGGGCCACGACAGTGTTTCAGCGATTGCAGCAATTGCCTGGCGCGCGAACGGGAATTGACATTCCCGGGCTGGCGCGAGTGATGGACAGCTTCTTCTGGAGCCTGCTCGCGCAGGCCGTGCGCAGGCCAAGGGTGGAACTAAATCGCTGGATCGACTCATCGACGCACCTCATTTACCATGCGATGTTCATTGATCCTCCAGGGAAAGCGCAGCGGCTGAAGCCGGATTAATCTGCGGCAGGCTTTTCAATATGGATGAAGCCGCATCCTGATACGAATTGCGCTTGTCGGCAGGCTGAGACGTAGCCCGCTACGTCTCTACAGTCAGAGTCGTGAAGTCAGCCTGCTTCAAATAGCCGGTTCCGGTGGTAACCCGGTCGTACACTCCCTTTCGGTAACCCTTAGTAACCATACGATTCTGAGTACCCAGCCGTACAATTACCCTTGTCCGAAAGACCATCTCCTGATATTGGGCGCGATGCCGATGGAATGGTCAACTTGGCCACGAACTCTCGTGCTGTAGAAAACGCTTTCTGGCGAGAGGCGAACCGGAGCTGGAGTCCGCACTTTTATGGCGTTTGGTTTTGGCTTCAATAAGCAGAAGGTTCTCAGTGCTGCGGAGAAGTTTGTCCAACAGGGCAAGTTGCCAAATGCCATCACTGAGTACGAAAAAGTTCTCAAAGCCGACCCCAAGGATCTCACGGTGATGAATACCGTGGGCGACCTCTACTCGCGTCTGGGCAATAGCGAAAAAGCCGTGGAATGTTTCAAAAGTGTTGGCGATGCCTACGCCTCGCAAGGCTTCACGGTCAAAGCGATTGCCATGTACAAGAAGCTCAGCAAGCTGAAGGCCTCGCTGGAAGGCTCGCTCCGGCTGGCCGAGCTTTACACTCAGCAGGGCCTTTTCAACGATGCACGGGCTCAGTACCTGCAAGTGGCGGAAGAATTTTTGCGTGACGGTCAACTGGAACAGGCAGTACGCATTTTCCAGAAGACTCTGGAAATGGATCCCGAGAACGTCGCCATGCGAACCAGGCTGGCCGAGGTTTACGTGCGCTTAGGCAAGAAGACGGAAGCCTGGCAGATCTTCTCCGCAGCAGCCGAGACCTTGCGAGCGAAAGGCCAGCTTGCTCCAGCAGAAGAAATTCTGCAACGCATGATCACGCTCGATCCCGGCAACAGCTACGTGTTGCTGCTGCGGGGGCGCAACGCGTTCGACGCGGGCGACATGGCGGCGGCGGTGCAGTGTCTGGAGAAAGTTGCGGACCTGGACAGCCATCCTGACGGATTGCGAACTCTGCTGCAAGCCTATCTGCAGACCGGGTGTTTGCCCGAGGCGGGCACTCTGGCGGCGAAGTTGTTCTCGGTTCACAACGACATCGGAGCACTTCTGTCGTATGCCGACGCCTTGATCGCAGCCGGACAGTTTGAGGACGCTCTGGAGGTGTATCAGCAGCACTCCGACCGACTGTTGGCAGCGGACTCCGGAAAGATTCTGGAGAACCTTCATTCCCTCATCGGCCATGTCCGCGAAAATACGGCAGCGCTCGAGATGTTGCTGGAGCTGTTGAACAAGGCCGCGGACAATACCCATCTCACCGAGATCTACGAACTTCTTGCCCACGGTTATGTGCAAGCGGGAGAACTGGAGAAGGCCCGCGACTACTACCTCAAGCTAACCCAACTCGAGCCTGAGAATCAGTTGCATGCCCGCAACTATCAGCAGGTCATTGGCAGACTTGGTAGTCCCTCCAGTTCGCGCCTGATCACTCCGGAAGAAGGCGCCGTCCTGGTAGACGAACTTGAGGCGACCGCACCCTTCATTGATCAGCGCTACCCCGACGATGTTGCGCTTTTCGTTCGTGCGGCTCTGACCGACGCCGAACTTTTTGTTTCCTATAACATGCCGGCCAAAGCTTTAGGGCCTTTGCTCTCCGCGCTGCCTCAGGCGTCTCGCGACCTGCGCGTCAACCAGCGGTTGGCCGCTTTGCATACGCGGGCGGGCCGATTCACCGAGGCCGCAGTTTGCTGCCGCACGCTGGAGAGTATCTACCACGACGCCGGGTATCCGGACGAAGCTACCCGCTACGGCGAACTCGCGGCGAAATATGAGGAACGCGGCTCCGCGGTCCCAACGGAGCTTGGCTCACCTGCGCTAACGCATGTTGAGCCAATGCCCATGGTTTCTGAGGCGGTGGTGGAAGATATTGCGCCGGAAGCTCTGCCCGCGATCGATGCTCTGCCCGAGACAGCGGTAGCTGCAGCGGCGGGATCGAACGTGGTTTTTCGTGCTCCTGCTGCATCGGCTCCCAAAGCCGAAACACAGGAGCCAGAGGAGTTTGAAATCCAATCCACGGTTTCCCCAGAGGCGGTTGCGACAGAGAAGGAAATCGATATTTCGGAAGAGTGGGAAGGTTCGTTTGCAGAGGAACCTGCGGCAACCTCGGCGCCTCCCGAGAATGTCGAAGTCGCCATAACCGGTGAAGAACAGAATTCGGCGAATCCAGAGGCGATCAAGGAAGCGGTCGAAGAGGTTCGCTTCTACCTGTCGAATGGGATGCGCGAAGAAGCCCACGCAGCATTCGCCAAGCTTGAGGAACTGAAGCCGGAAACTTCGTTGCTGGCAGTCCTTCGTGGGGAACTTGAAGCTGGCGTCGCTCAACCTCCTGCGCTTGAAGCAGAAGCGATCGAAGAAATTTCGGTCGAGGACATACCTTCTGCGCCCGAAGAGGAAGCGGCTTCTGTCCCAGAGCCAAAGTCTGGCGCGCTGGACGAATTTGTCAGCGACTTGGAATCCTCGCTCGGGGAGGGGTTCCTGCCATCGACAACTGCCCATGAGGTCGTTTCTGCGCCGCAACCTCAGCCGCCAGCGGAGGAACACGTCGCAGCATCCACCGAACCCAAGCCCAGCGGGAAGCTGGACAGCTTCGTTTCGGACCTCGAAGCTTCCCTGGGAGACAGCTTCCTGGCAGAAGCACCGGTGGTGCAAGCGGAGAAGAAGAGCGAACCAACAGTCGCCCGGAAGAAGGAACCTGAGCCGGTATCGGCGAAGGCGGTTGCGAAATCCGAACCAACGGTCCCAGTCAGCGCCCCTCCGGCGCAGGCTCCGGCTGCTATGGCAGCCGCTGCCTCCCAAGCTGGACCAGCGCCCGAGGCCGCGAGTGTTCCGCCCACTTTCACCTATCACCCCTCTGCAGTTCGGCCTTTAACTGCACAGGCGCCGGGCTCAACCCCTGTGAAGTTCGACTCTGGTCCGGGCGTGGACCTTGCCGACATGTTCGGCGAGTTGAAGCACGAGCTTGAGGAAGGCGCCGCCGCCACCGATGAAGATCCTGAAACACATTACAACCTCGGAGTAGCTTTCCGTGAGATGGGGCTCTTGGACGAAGCGATCGGCGAGTTGCAGAAAGTGTGCCAGGCAGTCGAACGCGGTCACCCCTTCCCGCACATCATGCAGACTTACACATGGCTGTCCCAATGTTTCCTCGATAAGGGTCTCCCTGAGGCCGCCGTTCGCTGGTATGAACAGGCGCTCAAGCTGACCACCAACGATGCTGATACTCGCACAGCGCTGCACTACGAGTTGGCTTCCTCCTACGAGGCGGCCGGTGACAAGGCCGCGGCCCTACACCATTTTATGGAAGTGTATGGAAGCAACATCGATTATCGGGATGTGGCCGAGCGCATTAAGACCCTGAAGTCGTAGAATGTCCGAATGGGTTTTCACTCTCTGACGCTGTGCGTTGGCAAAACCAGGCCCGCGATGCTCACGCCCTTCGGGAGCACGCGGTGACGGCGGATCCAAATACACCCCAGACAATTGCTCCAGGCTCGCTGGGCGCGAAGCTGCCTTCTTCGGAAGTTGGTAATACTTCGGCCACGGCCGTTGAAATACCACCAAGGCCTCCCGAGGGAAGCCGCTACGTGGGATTCGAGCTCTGGCTGCATCGCGCCACGGTGCTGATGTTCGGTTTGGTTTGTACCGTCGTCGGTGTGCTGCTGGTGATTCTTCCCTGGAGACCGGAATGGACGGACAACCATCTGCTAATGGCCTCCCCAGGGTTGCGGGCATTCGTCGCCAACGGCTTTATCCGCGGAATGTGCAGCGGCTTGGGACTGCTGGACATTTGGATCGGATTCTCGGAGGCACTGCACTACCACGAGGAAAAACATCCCTGAAACCAGCAATGTCTGGCGATGCATTTCCAGCCAGCATCCGCAGGGGGTGCCGGATGACCGAACTTTGACCGAATTCATGGAAAGACGACGTGATTATGAATGAACGTAATGTGAAGCGTGCGCCCCTGGCGTACGAAAACGAGCCGTTCCTGAACAGCCCGGATGGGCGCATCCTGCGCATACTATCCGAGTACACTGAGCCGATTTCCCGTTTTCGCCGTGAGCAGATTCAGGACACGGTTGTGTTCTTCGGCTCGGCTCGCTTTCACAGCCGCGTCGCCGCGAATGACAAACTTGCTGAACTGAATGCAACCAGCTCGCAGCTGGCCGACTCTGAGATCGAGCGATGCAGGAAAAATGCCCTGGCAGCTGTGGACATGGCGCGCTATTACGAGGACGCGCGCCGCCTGGCTTTTCTCTTGAGCAAGTGGTCCATTCAGATCCCGGCACGCCGGCGCCGCTTCGTAGTTACTACCGGCGGCGGCCCCGGCATTATGGAAGCAGCCAATCTTGGTGCGCAGGAGGCGGGAGCGAAGACCATCGGCCTGAATATCGCTTTACCCTTCGAGCAGATGCCCAATCCTCATATCACTCCATCTTTGAATTTTGAGTTTCATTACTTTTTCATGCGCAAGTTCTGGTTCGCATATCTGTCCAAGGCGCTGGTTATTTTTCCTGGAGGGTTCGGGACCATGGACGAGCTTTTCGAGATTCTCACCCTGGCGCAGACCCAGAAGCTGGCCAAGAAGATTCTCGTCGTAATCTATGGCAGCGAATATTGGAACCGCCTGCTCAACTTCCAAACCATGGTCGACGCAGGAACCATTTCTCCCGAGGACCTGGAGCTTTTCAAGATTGTGGACTCACCGGAAGAGGGCTTTGAGTTTCTGCGCGATGGCTTGACCAAGTATCATCTGGGCTCGGAGCCGAAGCACAAAGGCGAACGGGTGCCCGAGATCGCGAAGACAAACCCGTAAAGGTTTGCTGCTCTACTACATTACCGACCGCACGCAGTTTCCCGGTGACGAGAGCGAGCGCCAGCATGCTCTGCTGGCGAAGATCGCGGAGGCCACTCGTTGCGGCGTCGACCTCATTCAGTTGCGCGAAAAAGACCTTCCCACCCGCGAACTCGAAGCTCTTACCCGTGCAGCGGTCCGCATTATCCAACAACCGGGAACTGAGAACAGGGAACTGACAACTCGCTTACTGATCAACTCAAGAAGCGACATTGCCATAGCTTGCCGGGCTGACGGCGTGCATTTGCGGTCGAATGATATTTCGCCGTTGGAGGTGCGGAAGATTTGGGAGCAGACCGGGCATGCTGCCAGCCCGTTGGTCAGCGTTTCTTCTCATTCCGCCGCGGACGTTGCCCGTGCAGCCTCCGAGGGAGCTGATTTCGCTTTGTTCGCGCCAGTTTTCGAAAAGAAGGATTTGCCGCAGGCCGGTGCTGCCGGGCTCGATGGATTACGTGAAGCGTGCCGACAGAAGATCCCTGTCCTCGCCCTAGGGGGCATCTCGATCGAGAACGCTCGCGACTGCCTGGATGCGGGAGCTGCTGGCATTGCAGCGATCCGCCTTTTTCAGGACAACGACATCGCCGAAGTAGTGCGGCGCTTGGGAAACTAGCCTGTCCACTTCTTGCCGTTCTTCAGAATATCCATAGCTTTCGCCAGACGGCGCTCGCGCGTTTCTTTCTGTTTAGCTCCGTTGATCGAAAGAGCGATTTCCTTCTGATTCGTAAACGAGAGCTTTTCCCAATTGGCCTGAGCAGTTTTGCTCTTGGCCAGTTCCTTCTTCAAAACCGCAGGCACCTCGACGATTCGTTCCTCTTCGTCCCGCTCCATGACAACGCTCACGATGTCCCCAGGTTTCACTCCAGCTCCGTCGCGCAACGCTTTACATACTGGCATCATGTGGGATGAGCTCGGCGCCGGGACGGTTCCCTTCCCCTGCAAGCAGTCCCCCATGGGCATCAACGAAGAACGAAAAGGGTAACCGTTGATGGTGCCGCGCACCGCCACCCGGGCACGAGTCCCAAAGACTTCGACAACGTCAATTGGCGGAGCAAGCGCCGCTACCGCGCCAATTTCTCGTCCCAGTATTCTCGCCGTGAATTCGAACTTCTTCATGCTGTGCCACGCCGCTGGCAAACTCGGTGAAAAACTATAAACGCGCGGCCTCGGTTGGCACAAGCCCCAAGCATCTCACTGGCAGGCTGGATCAAGCGGGAAATTGCCTCCTCCAGCAAGTTGGCCAAGCAGAAACATATACGTCGACAGGATATGACAGCACACCGGATTGAACTTGGCTTTGAGCAGGGAGTTCACCTGGAACGACAGATCTACGTGGTCGAAACCCCAAAAGGATGGTGGCAGCTTGGGCACCGCGTCCACCAGGTTAGCGATTCGCCAGGTATCCGGCACTTCCGAATCGGAGGTGCGGACGAACTGCGGGTCTCCGACAAGCGGGCTGGCAAAGGTAGTGACCGACGGAGCCAGATTATTGTTTTCGGCGACGTCGAGGGCGAGCAGAGTGGCGAGTGCTGCACCCAGGCTGTGCCCGGTAATACTGAGCGTCGCACCTTGAATTGGCCCCATCAGGCCACGCAGCACATCTACCACGCGCGACCCGCCAGCGGGCGATGTACTTAGTGACATGTACACGTCGGTGAAGCCATCTTCGGTTTCGCCAGCTCCATTTGCGAAGGGGCAGGTGACCCTAAGGAATCGAGCGTCCTGCATCCATTCCCAGATACTTTCGGTTCCGCGGATGGCGACCACAAAATCGTTGGCCGGCGCCGGAGACCGCGCGACGAACCCGAAGGGAACGATAGCCTTAACGGCATTGATGTCAGTGGCAAGATCGTTGCCGTAAAGAACCTGAACCTGCTGATACCCGAGAGGAACGGGGTAGCTAACTGGATTGGTAGGGAGAGGGTTGTAGGCCGCAGTGGCGAATTGCCCAAGGCGGAGAGCGTTTTGAAGATCCATGGCCATGGTGAAACTCCTTTTTGTAAACGGAATCCAAAAGGAGAAACCCGATTGGTTTGATGCCCCTGGACTCGGCCCGCTTTCGGTAAGAGAGTCTATATCAGAAAGGATGGGAATTAAACCATCACGCAGCAGTTCGTTCAGCGAGCGAATGCGGTGGGCTGTGTGCTAGGCTCATCCACAAAATGAGCCATTCTCCAACAGCACCGATTAGAGAAAATATGTCAGCGGAACCAAACCTCGTTCTTATTCCCGCAGGCTGGTTCTGCATGGGTTCGTTGGCTGGTCAGGAGAATGAACGTCCCGTGCACCGTGTGTGGATCGACGCTTTTTACTTGGCCGCATGTCAGGTGACTAATGCCGAATACGCCGGGTTTCTCCATGCGACCGGAAGCAAGGCACCCCCACTCTGGGATGATCCGAATTTCGATCACCCCGAACAACCGGTTGCCGCGGTGTCGTGGTTCGAAGCGATGAAATACTGCGAATGGATCAGCGGAGTAACCGGCCGCAAGTATCGCCTCCCGACCGAAGCCGAGTGGGAGCGCGCCGCGCGCGGCGGAGTTGAAGGCAAACTCTTCCCCTGGGGTGACGATCCGCCCGAATCATTGCCCAATTACGGAGAGCGCTGGAAGTCTGGTCCCGAACGAGTCGCACTCTCCACGCCCAACGCGTTTGGACTCTACGACATCTGCCAGAATGTGCATGAGTGGTGCAGCGATTGGTATCGGCCCGATTATTACGCGGCTTCGCCAGACCGCAATCCGCGCGGACCGGAAACTGGCGAGCGCCGGGCTTCTCGCGGAGGCTCATGGCGCCACCACATCAAAGTCACGCGGTGCGCCGCGCGGTCCAGCATCCCTCCAGAGTTCCAGTATGCGGACTACGGGTTCCGAGTAACCTGTGGCTTGAGCTGAACTGTCCTGGTCAGTGCCGGGCAGAGAGCATGGCGAGAATCTCGCGAAGTCCTTGCCGGATGTGCTTCAGATCCGATGCACTGCGCTCCGGGAAAGGCAGAGGAACTTGTTTCTTGTCGATCTTGCTCTCGCTGCGCAAGTGCTGCCGGGCACCGGCAATAGTGAAACCTTCCTCATAGAGAAGCTTCTTGATGCGCAGCACATTCTCAACGTCCTTGTGGCGATACATTCGCTGACCGGTGCTGCTCTTGACCGGCTTGAGTTGGGGAAATTCAGTTTCCCAGAAACGCAGCACGTATGCAGGCAAGCGGCACAACTCAGCAATCTCTCCGATTCGGAAATAAAGTTTGTCCGGGATCACCACCTCGGCGGTCTTGGCGGACTTAGCCACGGCTTTGTTACGGGCACTCATCGGGGTTCTAGAAGTGGCTTGCATCGCAGATTGCGCCTCACTCCCTATCCGCGTTTCTAGCACGACACGGCCTTTGGGACAACCCCCCTTTTTTATGAAGGCACTCTTGTTGGGACTGCAGGGTTCGTGATCAATAAAAAAAACCCCCGGAGAGGTGCTTCTCTCGAGAGGCTTTTGTGAACTTTCTGGTTTGTGCGAAGTATCGTCTCGCGTACGGTTAGTGTTTCTTTTTCTTGGCAGCCTTTTTCTTTGCTGGCATGAAGTTTCCTCCGTGAACAATTTTTCCCTTGAAGGGGCCCAGATTCAAAATCGTTGCCCAATTGTAGTAGGCGCAACGACGCTACCCCAAGATATTGAGGACTATTACTTTCATTGTCAATAGAATTCTTTGTTGACGAGGTTCTCATCTGGGCGACCGATGCCGTCGCTTATCGTACACTGGCAGCCGTCGTCTTATTCCGTCATGCGTTCCGCCCGCATCAAACGTGATCCCATCGAGCTGGAAATATTCAAGAATGTCTATCACTCCATCGCAGAGGAGATGGGTGCGGCCCTGCGCCGAACCGCTTTTTCCCCCAATATCAAAGAGCGCCGCGACTACTCCTGCGCCGTGTTCGACGCAGATGGCGAAGTAATTGCCATGGGCGACCACATGCCCGTCCACCTGGGTTCGATGCCCATGTCGGTGCGCGCGACGATCGACCAGTTTGACCTCGAACCGGGAGACGTGGCGATGTTGAACGACCCTTTCTGCGGGGGAACCCATCTGCCGGACATCACTCTGGTCGCTCCGGTGTACGTGGCGTCCGGTCGCTCCGGTCAGCGAAGTAAGGGCGGGCGGCCAGATTTCTTCGTCGCTTCGCGCGCCCACCACGCCGACGTCGGGGGTGCCTATCCGGGTTCGATGGGTCTTTGTCGCGAGATCTATCAGGAAGGCTTTCGCATTCCTCCGGTAAAGATCGTGCGTGCCGGGAAGATGCAGTCTGATGTGCTTGCTCTGCTTCTGCACAACGTCCGCACACCTCAGGAGCGCGAAGGTGACCTGGGCGCGCAGATCGCCGCCTGTCACACTGGGGCAGAGCGACTGCGCGAAGTGTGCAGCCGCTATGGCCTGGAACGAACCAGAAAAGCTGCGCTTGAGTTACTCGATTATTCCGAGGAAATGATGCGTGCATTCCTCAATCACGTTCCCCGAGGAACCTACCGAGCAGAAGACTTTCTGGATAACGACGGGATCAGCACCAAGCCGGTGAAGATTGCGGTGACATTGAAGTTTGCAAAGCCTGCGCAGGGCCGTTCATCTAGCCGCACCCGGTCGGGTCGAAGGCTTGTTCCCACAAAAGCGGCCGTAGTGGACTTCACTGGCAGCGATCCACAGGTGGAGGGCAGCGTGAATGCCGTAGAGGCAATCACGCATTCAGCTTGCTTTTACGTTTTCCGATGTTTGCTGGCCGAAGACCTGCCTGCGACCGCGGGGTTGATGCGCCCGATCGAGGTGATCGCACCGGAGGGAACCGTAGTCAACGCCCACCCTCCGGCTGCCGTTGCCGGCGGGAACGTCGAAACATCGCAGCGTATCGTGGACGTGTTACTGCGGACGCTGGCGGAAGCCATTCCAGCCCGAATTCCTGCCGCGGCATCGGGAACCATGAACAATCTGACCATCGGCGGGATTGATCCCCGGACCAACGAGCCCTTCGCATATTACGAAACCATCGCGGGCGGCATGGGAGCGCGCCCGTCGAAATCCGGAGTGTCTGCCGTGCATACCCACATGACAAATTCACTGAACACGCCCACCGAGGCGTTGGAATACGCATATCCGCTGCGCGTGCGGGAGTATTCAGTTCGGCGGGACAGTGGCGGCGACGGCAAATATCGTGGTGGAGACGGAATCATCCGAGAAATCGAAGTGCTCGTCGATTCCGAAGTCACGTTGTTAGCCGACCGGCGCGAGCGCGGGCCGTATGGACTGGCGGGCGGCAAAGATGGCGCGCCGGGGAGAGCATTACTGATTCACCAAGATGGGTCGTGGCAAGAGTTGCCGGGCAAGTTCAATGTTCGACTGCGTAGAGGCGAACGGATTCGCATTGAAACGCCCGGTGGAGGCGGTTGGGGCGGATAACTGCGCAGCGATGGAGGCCGGGCGTGTCGCCCATCCAGCTGGGCGGGGACGCCCGGCTCCATTCGAACTTAGGGCACAGAAGAATCCGTGCGCCTGGAAACGAATCCAACATAAAGAATCGGATTTCACAACCAATTTGCGAGGAAGCCTTCAAATGCACGCTGACATTGCCACGCACTACCTTGATGAAGCCCGCCGCCAGTTCCGCGGACACAAACGCCTGGCTGAGGGAGCCATCGCTCAACTCAAAGACGAAGAGCTGTTCATAGCGCTCGATCCAGAATCGAATTCAATCGCCGTCCTGGTCAAACACTTAGCCGGCAACATGCGCTCGCGGTTCACCGACCTCCTGACCACCGACGGCGAGAAGCCAGACCGCAATCGCGATCAGGAATTCGAAATGACCTCGGCAACCACCCGTACGGATGTAATGAGCTGGTGGGAAGAAGGGTGGGCTCGCGTGTTCGCTACTATCGAAACTCTCAAACCAGAGGATGTCATGCGGACGGTCACTGTTCGCGGCGAACCCCATTCCGTGTTGCAAGCCATCAATCGGCAAATAGCGCACTACGCCCAGCACACCGGGCAAATCGTTTTCCTGGCCAAGCACCTGCGATCGAGCGAGTGGAAGACCCTGAGCGTTCCGCGGGGAAAGTCGAAAGAATTCAACGCCCAGAAGTCTGAGAAAGGCGTGCTTCGGGAGGGGCGCTAGAAATCGACGGCGTCATTCCGACCGGACCAACGGAACCCTGTTTCCGCCACCCGGCGACAGGAGTGCTAGAATTCAAGGTTTTGGTTTTGAATCCGAACTTATAAGTCAAGGTAGGTCCATGTCTGAAAACATGCTGGCGGTCGTAAAAGCAAAAGCCGCACCCGGCGCGGAGATTCGGGAAGTCAAGATTCCCTCGTTCGGCCGCACGGACGTCCTGGTTAAGGTCGAGGTTGCGTCCATCTGCGGCACCGACCTGCACATTTACGAGTGGGACCGCTGGGCGCAGAACCGCATTCATCCGCCGCTTATCCCCGGCCACGAGTTCTGCGGCGAGGTCGCGGCTTTTGGAGATGAGGTAACCAGCGTCAAGGAAGGCGACTTCGTTTCTGCCGAAATGCACGTGGCTTGCGGCAAGTGCCTGCAGTGCCGAACTGGCGAAGCTCACATCTGTCAGAATGTGAAAATCATTGGCGTTGATACCGACGGCGCCTTCGCCGAGTACGTGGTCATTCCAGAATCAAATATCTGGAAGCTGGATCCGGCCATCCCAAAAGAGTATGCCTCCATCCTCGACCCGCTGGGCAATGCTGTTCACACCGTGCTGGCGGGCGAGGTGGCCGCCAAAACCGTGGCCATTACCGGTTGCGGTCCGATCGGACTGTTCTCCATCGCGGTGGCGCGAGCCGTGGGGGCAGCGCAAGTGTTTGCCATCGAGGTCAACGAGCACCGGCGAAAGCTGGCGAAACAAATGCACGCCGATCTGGTGCTCGATCCTTCGAAAGAAGATGTGAATTCCATCATCATGGAGCGAACCGGCGGCCTGGGTGTCGATGCGGTCCTGGAAATGGCCGGACATCCCGACGCCATTCGAACAGCTTTCGACATCGTACGGCGCGGCGGGCGCATTTCCCTCCTCGGTCTTACCTCCAAGCCAATCTCCCTTAATTTTTCCGAAGACATTATTTTCAAGGGCATCACCATCCAGGGAATCAACGGCCGTCGCATGTACCAGACCTGGTATCAGATGACAGCGTTGCTCAAGAACGGCAAACTGGATCTGCATCCGGTGATCACGGACCGCATCGCGATGAAGGATTTCTCGAAAGCCATGGAGCGCCTGAAGACGGGAGAGGCGAGCAAAATCCTCGTCTATCCAAATGGAACAAAGTAGGGCAAAGGCATCGAGCCCGGGCCCGCTAGACTTCGGCGGGGACGTTTACAATTTTCTTCTGGATCGCGTAGGTCACCAGCTGCGCTCGGTTGTGGATGTCCAGCTTGCGCATCAGATTGAACCTGTGAGCCTCCACCGTCTTGACGCTAAGGCCCAGGAGACTGGCGATCTCTCTTGCGGAATTGCCTTGCGCGATCATTTTCACCACCTCACGCTCTCGAGGCGTCAAGGTAGAACGGCGTGAGTTCGTGTGCTGTTGCACAGACACAACCCCCTTTTGATCTAAATTAATTCGGAAGCGGCACTCTGGCGGCAAAACGCGCGCCGGACGGCCCGAGACGGTCCCAAAGCTTTCGTGTATTGTACAAGCAGTTTACCTCATTCGTCACTGCAGAAATCGGCCCGCGAGGATGTAATACGGGCGGAAAACCAACTCTCTTCTTCATCGGATACAATCCAGAGCAATGCTCCGTTATTTCACGTCTGGGGAATCTCATGGGGAGGCTCTCGTTGCTTTCCTTTCGGGCATGCCCGCCGGGTTGAAGGTCGATCAGGCTTTTCTCGATCGCGAACTCTGGCGCCGACAGCAGGGCTACGGCCGGGGCGGCCGGATGAAGATCGAGCGTGATGCGGCGCGCATCCTTTCCGGAGTGCGCCACGGGATCACCATCGGCTCACCCATCGCCGTTCTACTGGAAAATAAGGATTGGAAGAACTGGCAGGAGTCGCTTCCCGTGGAGGAAGGCGACCCGGCCAAACATAAACGCGTGGCGTCGCCGCGACCCGGACACGCGGATCTTGCGGGCGCTCTGAAGTACAACTTTACAGATGCTCGCTACGTGCTCGAACGTGCCTCTGCCCGCGAATCCGCGGCACGAGTGGCGATTGGCGGCTTGGCGAAACTGCTGGCGCGAGAACTCGGAATCGAGGTACTCAGTCACGTAATCTCGGTGGGCAATTCGTCCATCGGGCAGGCAGAAATCCCCTGGGAGCGAATCGCTGCCCTGCGCGACCGCGAAGAGGTTCTGCTCAATTGTGCCGATGGCGATGCGGAATTGCGCATGAAGGAGGAAGTAGATCACGTGCTTAAGACTGGAGATTCCGTCGGCGGGGTTTTTGAAGTGGTCGCGCATAACGTGCCCCCTGGCCTGGGCACTTACGCGCAATGGGATGAGCGTCTGGACGCGTTGTTAGCGGCTGCGGTAATGTCGCTGCAGGCGGTTAAAGCAGTGGAGATCGGCTCGGGCGTCACGACCGCTGCTTCCCTCGGATCCACCGTGCATGATGAAATAGGATACAGTGAGCCAGCCGGCTTTGCCGGATTCACTCGCACCCATAATAATGCAGGTGGAATCGAAGGTGGCGTCTCGAACGGGGAGGACATACGTGTGCGCGGATACCTCAAGCCGATTTCCACGTTGCGCCGTCCGTTGCAGTCGGTCGACTTTGACACGCGCGAGCCAGTAAAAGCTGCCTACGAACGGTCTGACGTGTGTGTGGTGCCTGCGGCGGGCGTGGCCGCCGAATCCATGGTGGCATTGACTCTGGCTCGCTGCGCTTTGGAAAAATTTGGTGGCGATTCTATCGGGGAAACACTGCGGAACTTTAACGGCTACTTGGAGCAGTTAAGACAATACTAGTTACGAACGACTGATCAATGATCTATCCCATCGTAAAGTTTGGAAATTCCGTTCTCGAGAAACCCGCAGAGCCGGTTACGATTTTCGACGACCAGCTGAGGAAGTTAGTCGAGGACATGTTTGAGTCCATGTACGAGGCTCATGGAGTCGGCCTGGCGGCGCCGCAAATCGGCATCTCGAAACGGCTCGCGGTCATCGATGTGACTTTCAAGGAAAACCCCGAAGCTAAGTTGGTGCTGGCGAACCCGGAGATCCTTCACACTGAGGGCAAACACTCGCAACCAGAGGGCTGCCTTAGCATTCCTGAATTTCGGGAGCCAGTAAGCCGTCCTCGCAAGGTCACGATTCGAGCCCAGGATGTGAACGGAAAGTGGTACGAGAGAACCAGCAAAGAGGGCGAAGAATTGCTTGCCCGCGCTTTCGTGCATGAAATCGACCACTTGAATGGCAAGCTCTACATAAGCCACATCAGCGCGCTGAAACGCGACTTGATGAAGCGGAAGATTCGCAAACTCATAAAAGCTGGAGAGTGGTAGAAGATTGAGTAATTGGGTAATTTCGTAATTGAGCAATTGAAAACGCGAAACAAAACAAATTTCTCAATTATAAAATTACTCAATTACCCAATGTCTTGTCTCATCTTCTGCGGCACGCCTCGCTTCGCCGTTCCTACGCTCGAGGCGCTGGTTCACGCGGGCTTCCCGGTTCGTCTGGTGGTCACGCAACCGGACAGGCCGCGCGGACGCGGGCTTGCGCTTGCTCACTCGCCGGTGAAGCAGTCCGCTCTCACTCTTGATTTGCCGGTCACGCAACCGGAAAGCATCAAGAACAACGAAGAATTCCGCGCTCAACTTACTACCCTCAATCCCGACGCAATCATCGTGGTCGGCTATGGTCGCATCATTCCACAATGGATGATCGCTTTGCCGCCTCTTGGCAACATCAATCTGCACGCGTCTTTATTACCCAAGTATCGCGGGGCTGCGCCCATCCAATGGGCGATCGCTCGCGGCGAGAGTACAACTGGTGTGACCACCATGCGAATCGACGCGGGACTCGACACCGGGGATATCCTGCTGCAAAGAGAGATTCCAATCCAGCCTTCGGATACTGCCGAGACTCTTTCTCCCGCGCTGGCGGCAACCGGTGCGAACCTCATGATCGATACGTTGCGCGGACTGCAGGCAGGCACCATCATTGCCCGTCCACAGGATGACGAAAAAGCAACGCTCGCTCCGATACTTAAGAAAGAGGATGGCCGGATCGATTTTCGCCGCACCGCACGAGAAATCTGCGATCGCCTGCGGGGGTTCCAACCCTGGCCCGGGGCGTTCACTATGTTTCGTGGCAAGAACCTGCACATTTGGGACGCGCTCGTATCACCGCGATCACTCCCGCCCGCAGAACTTGTGATAGAGCGTGATCTTCTGTTTGTGGGATGTGGTGGAGGCACGGCCTTGACATTGATCGAAGTACAACCGGAAGGCAAGAAACACATGGCTTCACGCGACTTCATCCATGGCTATCGTCCCCAGACCGGCGACAAACTGGGTCCGTAACCGACGACCGAGAACTGAGAATTGGATGCCTACCTCTCCCGCCCGCATCGCGGCTTTCGACATTCTGCTTCGTGTTGAGCGAGAGGACTCTTACGCCTCGGAACTGTTGCACTCTGCCCGTTACACTAATCTTTCTCCGGCTGATCACGGCCTGGCGACCGAGTTAGTTATGGGCGTTTTGCGCTGGCGATCGCTGTTGGACACGCACATTGCAGAACGCTCCTCGCAGAAACTCGCCCGCCTCGACGCGGAGGTACTCACCGCCCTGCGCCTTGCAGCTTACCAATTGCTGTTTCTGGATCGTGTGCCCGAGCGGGCTGCCGTGCACGAGAGTGTAGAGCTAGTGAAGCGTGCGAGGAAGCGCTCGGCTGTGCCTTTCGCCAACGGCATTTTGAGAAAGTTCGCGGGAGTTGCAAGGGACCGTGATGGTGCAACTGCTATCGTCAGTGCCACAACGCCCTCGGAATTGGCCGAACATTCTGCACACCCTCCCTGGCTGGTCGAACGCTGGATTCAAGCCTTCGGTTTTGAAGCCGCGAAACAAATCTGCGCGTACGACCAGCGAATTCCCGGAACCGCCGTCAGTGTCCCCGATCCGGCGATTGCAGACGGCCTTAAGGATCACAAGCTAGAGCTGCGCCCAGGCTATTTGCTGAGATCCGCGTATCGCGTCGTAGCGGGCGATCTCAGCAACACGCGTCCATTCCGTGAAGGCCGGGTTATGATCCAGGATGAAGGGTCACAATTGGTTTCACTTCTCGTCGGTCAAGGCACCAACATTCTCGACTGCTGCGCCGCACCCGGTGGCAAGACGAGAACGCTGGCCGAGCGCAATCCCAATGCCAGCATTTTGGCGACCGAGTTGTATCCGCACCGCGCGCGCACGCTGCGCAAACTGGTGACCGCGCCCAACGTTCAGGTGATCGCTGCGGACGCCCGCAATCTCCCGATCACTACGCTCTTTGATCGCGTTCTGGCTGACGTGCCCTGCTCTGGCACCGGCACGCTGGCCCGCAATCCCGAGATCAAATGGCGACTCAGAATCGAGGACCTGGCTGACCTCCAGGCTCGCCAGTTAGCCATCCTGCAATCGGCCATGCAGCGCGTCGCTGCGGGCGGAAGACTTGTGTATTCGACCTGCTCGCTGGAGAAAGAAGAGAACTCAGCTGTAGTAGAGGAAGCGATGTCTGTCGACCATTCGTTCCGCCAGCTCGATTGCCGGGTTGAACTGGAGCATCTCCGCTTGCAACGCGAATTGCGTTGGGAAGACATCGATTCGCTTACCAGCGGACCGTATCTGCGAACGATCCCGGGGGTGCATCCCTGCGATGGCTTTTTCGCAGCGATCCTGCAAAAGATCTAGCCACGGATTCCCACGGATCAACACTGATAAGAACGAGTCATGATCCGTGAAAATCCGTGGCCGGTTTTTCAGCGCACTTCAAAGTTCACGGCAGAACCCGCCACGATCTTCACGCCGGGCGCCGGATTCTGCGAGACGATGATGCTCGCCGGCGTGGGCTGTGGCGGAGGTGCGGTTGTTGCGGGCGGCGGGGTTGCAACGGAAGAATCTGGAACCGGAACTGCAGCTAAAGGGGCCGATGGAGCCATGCTGACGTTCCCCAACCGGAATCCTGCATCCTGCAAAACCAGCGTCACCCCGCCCAGCGCCTGGCCCGTGAAGTTCGGCATCAGAAACGCTTGCAATGGCGCTGATTCAGTCGTCAGTAAGCTGATCTTGGGCGCCGCGACGCCGATGGCATTCGGTGGTGGACTTTGGCCCAGCACCTGGTCCGCGGGTGAGCCCGGCATTGCAATCTGGGCCACTGCACCCACGTCCAAACCGCGGCGCATGATGTTGATGTCCGCAGCACGCTGGCTTTCTCCGAGCACATTAGGAATTTCCACGCGCTGCGGTCCCAGACTCTCCGCAACCCGGATCTGCCAGCCCCGGCGTACCTGTGTACCGGGGGCAGGGAGTTGCGAAAGAACTCGCCCTTCAGGAACCGTGGCACTGTAGTACTGCCGTTCGATATCCATCTGAAAACCGGCCGCGTCGGTAATTCTCCGCGCCTCTGCCGGAGTCTTGCCCACCAAGTTGGGGACAGCTACCTCCCGCCCGTGAATCGCAAACCGCATCGCCGTCAACGCCGACACCAGCGCCACCACCAGCAGCACCAGCGCGAGCAAGACAAATCGGAAGAAGGACTTCATTTTGTTTGTAATTATAGCTACAAGTCGCAAGATCGGATGCCTTCGTCCCCGGCCGTGAGCGGAATTTCGCGCATCCGCCGACCCACTTAGCCGCCCGCCATCCTATACTGTGTGAATGCCGCCCGAGGCTGACCTTTTCGCGCTCCTGCGACGCTACTGGGGCTACAGCACATTCCGGCCGCTGCAGGAAAAGATTGTGCAAAGCCTGGTCGGTGGTCGTGACACTTGCGTCGTCATGCCCACGGGAGGCGGCAAGTCGCTGTGTTACCAACTGCCCGCTCTGGTCTCGGGCAAGACAGCCATCGTGATCTCGCCCTTGATTGCGCTGATGCAGGACCAGGCAGCCCAGCTTGCTCAAATGGGAATCCCCGCTGCGGTGCTGAACAGCACCCAGACCAGTGGTGAGCAGTCGGACGTCACCCAGAAGGCCTGCGCAGGAGAGTATCGTCTCTTGTATCTCTCGCCAGAGCGGCTGGCGCGCCAGGACACGGTCACGCTGTTGCGACGCATCCCGGTTGCATTCTTCGCTATAGATGAGGCCCACTGCATCTCGGAATGGGGACACGAGTTTCGCCCTGAATATCGCCAGCTAAGCTCGCTGCGCGTCAATTTCCCCGACCGCCCGATCGCCGCCTTCACCGCCAGTGCAACCCGGCGAGTTCGTCACGACATCCTTACCCAATTGCAGCTCCGCGACCCGGCAAAGTACATCGCAAGCTTTCACCGCGCGAATCTGCGATATGTCGCGCGGCTGTGTGAATACGGAGAGCAACCGGCGTTGCTGGTGAACGCTCTCCGCAGCTACGCAGACGGCGCCATTATCGTCTATGCGCCCACCATCGCGCGGGTGGAAGAAACGGTTGATTTCCTCGAGGAGCAGGGGATACCTGCCATCCCTTATCACGGTCAGATGGAAAAGGAGCAGCGCCGGGTTAACCAGGAGCGCTGGATGGCGGACGAAGTACGCGTACTTGTCGGAACCATCGCTTTCGGCCTGGGCATCAACAAGGCAACGGTGCGCGCCGTGATCCATCTGTCGCTGCCCCAGTCCATCGAGCAGTATTACCAGGAAGCTGGCCGCGCCGGTCGCGACGGCCTGCCCGCCGATTGCCTTCTGCTGTGGCAGAAAAAAGATGCTGGGCTGCTGGTGTACTTCATCGAGAAGATCATCGACGCCGCCGAGAAAGAGCGTGCCTGGCAGCGCTACCACACTATCCGCCGCTTCGTGGAATCCGCGAGTTGCCGTCATCGCGAAATCTGCCTGCATTTCGGAGAGACTCCGAAATGGACCTCGTGCAACGCCTGCGATGTATGCAGCGGCCCGCCCGCGTTCCTGCTGGCGGCTGTGCCCACTGGGCGGTCCAGGAGGCGGCGCAAGGGTTCCACCGATGCGAGCGCCGCGCAGCGGCCCGTCTCTACACCGCAGCCCGCACGCGTCGAACCTCCTGCCCCAGCTTCGGATGTTGATCCTGATTTGCGCGAATACCTTCGAGAGTGGCGGCGCGGAGCGGCACAGCAAGACAAAATCGCTTCTTTCATGGTCATGCACGACAGCTCGCTCGACGAGATTTGTCGCCGGCGACCTGCTTCGCTGTACGAAGTCCGCGGCATTCCGGGATTCGGCGAGAAGAAAACCGAACGCTACGGCCAGCAAATTCTGCAGGCGCTAGTGGAGTTCAAGAATGGCGCACGCGCCAGCGCCCCTCTCGAAGTAAAATCGAAGCCTGCCGAAGAAACCATCCGCTTGCTGGGCGAAGGGCACTCGTTTCTCGAGATTGCCAATCTTCGCGGCCGCCACATCGGTTCCGTAGTCGGTCTAATCGCCAATCTGGTGGAAAAGGGCGAGCTGAAATTCCAGTCTGAATGGGTTGAAGAAGCCAAACTGGCCAGCATCGAAGAGGCCTGCGCCAAGCTGGGGATGCGAGCATTGAAGCCCCTCAAGGACGCCCTGCCGCCCGATGTTACTTATGAAGAGATTCGCTTGGTTGTAGCCAGGCTTCGCGGCGCGCGACGCCAAACCGCATGAAATCACGTAGGCCTGAACCCACTGGCCACCACTGTTAAGCTTCGCTCCGCTGGGCGGACGAGGGCCCTTACGCGTTCAACTGCTGGTTTATGATGAATGGTTATTTGTCTGCAAACTCCAGCCTTGAGGCTTCATCATGAGCGCTCCGACCATTCCCGCTGAAAAAACTCGCCTAACTCGCGAAGAAATCAACCGTAAGCAGAAGGAATACATCTTTCCTTCAGTCACGACCTACTACTCCGATCCATTGCCGATGGACCACGGCTTCATGCAGTATGTCTGGGACGTCGAAGGCAAAAAGTATCTCGACTTCTTTGGCGGCATCGTGACCATCAGCGTGGGCCATTGCAATCCACGCGTCACGTCGCACACAAAGGCGCAGATCGACCGCCTGCAGCACGTCTCGACTTGCTTTCCCAATGAGCCGATGGTTACTCTCGCGGAAAAGTTGGCGCAGATCACGCCCGGAGCTCTGAAGAAGTCCTACTTCACCAACAGCGGCACGGAGGCCAACGAGACTGCTATCCAGATCGCCCGCATGCACACGGGAAACTTCGAAGTGGTTGCGCTGCGTCACGGGTACAGCGGTCGCTCGTCTTTGGCGCGCGGGCTGAATGGCATGAGCACTTGGCGGCGCGGCACGATCGAGGTCGGCATCGTCCACGCCATGAATCCGTATTGCTACCGTTGCCCGCTGGGTTTGAAGTATCCGGACTGCGAGGTCGCATGCGCCAAGGACATTGAGAACACCATTCAGTTCTCGACTTCAGGACGCATCGCTGCTTTCATCGCTGAGCCGATTCAGGGCGTCGCTGGCTTCGTCACGCCTCCGAAAGAATATTTCAAGATAGCCTTCAGCATCGTGAAGCAATATGGCGGCGACTTCATCGCCGACGAAGTTCAGACCGGCTGGGGACGCACTGGCCACAAATGGTTCGGCATCGAACACTGGGAAGTTGAGCCGGACATGATCACTTCGGCAAAGGGCATGGGAAACGGCGTGCCGATTGGCCTGACCGTTGCCAAGCCCGAGATCGCGGATTCATTCCAAGGGCTGACTATCTCAACCTTCGGCGGAAATCCGGTCACTTGTACCACCGCAAAGGCCGTCATCGACGTGATCGAAGAAGACGATCTGCGAACCAACGCCGCTGAAGTTGGCGGATATTTTCGCAAGAAACTGGAAGAACTACAGGAGAAGCACGCGATCATCGGTGACGTTCGCGGCATGGGATTGATGCAGGCGCTCGAATTGGTCGAGGACCGTACTACAAAGCAGCCATCGCCAGCGGGTACAACCGCCTTAATGGAAGAAGCCCGCAAACGCGGCCTGCTGGTTGGCAAAGGCGGCTTCTATGGCAACGTAATTCGCATGTCGCCGCCGCTGAATATTTCAAAAGCAGACGTCGACGAAGCGGTGCGGATTTTGGACGAAAGCTTCGCGGCTATGAAAAAGTAAATCCTTCGCCACGTATTTGCGCGGATGAACGCGGATCAGAAACAGATCAGTGCGCCTCTTCCGCTGCAGGCGCCGTATCCATAGTATCCACGTGCACTGGCCTCGGCGGCAGATCGGGCAGCGGCTGAAACTCTCCCGGATCTTTTCCTGCCAGCGCAACTTTCATGAAGTCCATCCAAATGGGCAGTGCGGCGCGGGCCCCGGTTTCCTTGGCTCCGAGCGATTTCTTCTCGTCAAAACCGATCCACACACCGGTGGTGATCGCAGGCGAAAATCCGACAAACCAGGCATCGGTGAAGTCGTTGGTCGTGCCGGTCTTGCCTGCAAGAGGATACTTCATGCTGGACGCGGCAATCCCGGTTCCGTGCAACACTACCTCGCGCAGCATGAAGGTCATGATGCGCGCCGTGCGCGCGCTGATCACGTCTTTCACGTCCGGGAAATCTTCTTCCAGTACGCGGCCTTCGTAGTCCTCCACCTTGGTGAGATAGCGGGGCATAATGCGAACGCCGTCGTTGGGGAAAACGCTGAAGGCGGAAGTCTGCTCGAATAGCGTAACTTCCGCCGCGCCCAACGCCACAGGCAGGTAGGCAGGAATGTTGGAAGTAATTCCGAAGCGGTGCGCGTAGTCGATCACGGTTCTTATGCCGATGCGGTCTGCGACCTTGAGCGCGGGAATATTTCGCGATTGCGCCAGCGCCCTTCGCAGCGTGATGGTACCTTCAAACTTCTCGTCGTAGTTGTGCGGAGTGTAAGGGCCGGACGCGGTCTGGAAAGTCACGGGTGCATCTACGATTGTGTCGTCTGGCCTTGCTCCTTGATCGATGGCGGCCGTATAAACATACGGCTTGAACGACGACCCCACTTGCCGCAGCGCCTGAATCGCACGGTCGAATTTGGACAGCTCGAAGTCGCGCCCGCCGACCATGGCCTTGATTTCGCCGGTAGCGTTGTCGATGGCGATCAATGCGCCCTGGGCGCCCGAATCCTGCTCCAGGCTCACGCGCGCCTTGCCGTCGTTGCCGAGGTTCAGGATTTTCACATACACTACATCGCCTGGCTTGAGAATGTCCTGCAGCTTGTGTTGAGTCCACGCTGCGTCTGCTGGCATGAGGCTCCCGGTATATCGTCCGAACTTGAACGCTGCCGATCCGGGCGCAACCGCAGTGACCAAAGCATGGACGTAACCATTCACCTCAGGTTCCTCGTCCCAATCCAGGTGTCGATAGCTGGCGAGCGTCATGCTCCCTGCGAGAACATTTTCCAAGTGGCCTTTCCAGCCATGACGGCGTTCGTAGGCGGCCAGACCATCCAGCACTGCCTGGTTCGCGGTCCGCTGCAAGTCCATGTCGAGCGAAGTGTAGACACGCAGTCCGCCTTCATGAACCTGGTCGCTGCCGTACTTGTTTTCCAGATAGCGGCGGATCTCTTCGACAAAGTACGGCGCGAGCGAGTTCGGATCATGCTGTAGCTTCAACTCAATAGGTTTGTTCCGCGCCTCGACCGCTTGTTTCGCAGTGATCTTGCCGTCCTCGAGCATCCCATTGATGACCAGATTGCGGCGCTTGATCGCGCGATCGGGGTGATTGATTGGAGAATAAAATCCCGGCGCTTTCGGGAGTCCCGCCAGCAGCGCAGCTTCTTCGAGTGTGAGCTGCTTTGCCGGCTTGCCGAAGTAAAATTCCGATGCGGCCTCGAAACCGTACACTCCATGCCCAAGAAAAATCTGGTTGGCATAGAGAGTGAAGATCTGTTCTTTGGTAAAGCGCCGCTCGATTTGAATAGCGAGCAGAGCTTCTTCGATCTTGCGATGGAAGGATCGATCGGGCGAAAGAAAGAGATTGCGGGCAAGCTGCATAGTGAGAGTCGAGGCGCCCTGCACTCTGCCGCCGGATTCAATATCGCGATACGCCGCGCCCGCGATACGCCAAACGTTGATGCCCCAATGACGATAGAAATCCTTATCCTCAATCGAGATCAAGGCATCGCGCAGAACCTGCGGATAATCATTGTAGGTCGCAACCACTCGCCTCTGCAGTGCGAACGAACCTATGATGCGGCCCTGATCGTCGTACAGTTCGGTGATTGAGCTGGGGCGGAAATGTTCGAGTTGTTCGACCTGGGGAAGATCAGTGGAATAGACCAGCAGCAATCCAGCAGTGGCGCCCACAAGAGCAGCCACCAGCACCAGCAAGGCAAACAGGACGCGGCCCACCAACTTCCTTCCCGCGACTTCCACCGGGGGAAGGTCTTGATAAATGACCTTCATGGGAATTGAACTCAGAATAGCACGGGGGCTACGGGTGGCTCCTGCTGTCGTGTCCTCAGCCGGAAACTAGGAACTGGAAGCCCCTTGTTTCACGGGAACAGTTGCAGAAACTTCTTCCATAACAGTAGCGCTGTTGCGTTGTGCGCCTCCAGAGCCGTAACACCCTCCTGCACAGCCGTGGGATCGTGTAGCAGCGCGACGGCCTTATTGGCAATGTCGCATGCGTCGTCGGTCTCGGCCTGCCAGTTGCGCGGCGCCCAGAAGATTGCGTCCGAGACTACTGACGCCACGCCCTGCGCGATTCCGTCCGCTGTCACCATGTTGAAACCTTCGGTGTAGGAAGGCTGCAGCAGCAGGTCCATGGAGCCCACCGTAGTGAGGAACTGCGGCCACGACTGCCAGTTGCGCTCAACCACCCTGGCGCGCGGCATATTCAGATACATCTGCCGGATTGCGGCAACAATGGTCTGTCCTCCGCCCTCATGCCGGCCCCCGGAGATCCAGAATTCCAGGTCGGTCACGCGCAGCCGCTGTCCAACTTCGAGAGCAGCGGCGGCAGCGGTGAGCACATTCTTGTACGGCCGTATGGCGCAGAAGCATCCCAGGCGCAGTGTGCCTCGCTGCCACATCGGCCGCGTCCGCGCGGGACCCAGGGGATACATATTCGGCAGCAAGACCATTGCTGTACCGTAGGTGGCCTGCCACCAGGTTTGGAAGCGCTGCGAATTGCCTGCAATGTGAAAGTTCGGACAGCCCTGCGCCAGTTCCGAGCCCTGGCGCAATAATTCGATGGCCCGGGGATCCGCCTGCAGGAATCCAATGTTGCTGTGGCTGACCACGGCAATTTCCAGGTCGGGATTCTGCGCAGCCAGGCTGGCAAGGTTGGCGGTCGCAATCCATGGTGCGCTAATCATCAGGTGCGAGAGCGGAACGTGGTGCGCCAGCGTGCGCGCCTGCTGCTCGGCAGTCATCAGCGCCTGCAAGTCAGCGAAGGAGTTGATGGGCCATATTTCGACGATGTAACCGGCCGCGCGTAGCGCCTTGGCATTCTGTGTGGCGCTGACTCCCAGGCCGATGTGGCTCACATTCTGGGCGGCGGCGAAATTTTTATAAGCGATCGCCAGCCGAGGGGTATGGTGCTGCACTCTTAGCATTTAGGACCTTTCACGGAAATCGCCAGCCGGCTAGTTAGCTCGTGGGTGGGTTGCGGAACTCGAGGCGAAGACTTCCACCGGAGTATTTCGACTCCCAAAAGTTTGCCGCCATATCTTTAAGGGATTGCGAAGGGAGGATGCCCTACGCCGTTCCTGTAGGTTTGTTCTCTTACTCTCTACTTTTAGTGTGACACACCGGAGGGGGTAACTATGACATGGTTTTGAACTTTATTTTCGCAATAGATTCAATGAGTTGCGAGGAATTTGGCGGTTTAGGGGACTTGACAAGATTTTGGAGTTTCGGCGCCACGAGACATTTTCAACAACTTACGGCGCATTAGACAAAAGCGTTTAAGGACAGCTGCTGGCAGCTGTCCCCGGATCTAGCTTGCCCTGCTCTTCAGCACTTCAATAGCCTTCTGCATCTGCTGGTCCGGCTGCGCGGGCTGGACTTTCTTGGTCGTGTCGTCTGCGGGAGCGGCGTTTTCGTCCTCATCCGGCACCGGTCCGTCGTCATCGGTGTCCGCCACCAGAACATTCGGCGTGACGGCCGTATCCTGGATCGCTTTGCCGGTGGGCGTGTAGTACTTGGCAATCGACAAAATCAGAGCGGATCCATCAGGAAGTTCCATAGTTTTCTGAACTGAACCGTCGCCGAAGGTCTTGTCTCCGACCACATCGCCGCGGGCGTTTTCCAGAATGGCCGAAGCGACAATTTCCGCTGGCCCCGCCGTCCCCTTGTTCACCAATACAACCACGGGCAGAGTGGTGATCGCCTTGGCTGGATCGGCATTAAATGCTTCCCGAGGATACTTCTGGCCCTGAAGGTAAGTGATAGTGCCGTGGTTCAGAAAAAGATTGGCGGTTGCAATACCTTCGGCCTCGTCACCCTCCGCGCAGTTGCGCAGGTCGAGAATGAGTTTCTTTGCCCCTGCCTTCTGAACCGCCTTAATCTTGTTCGCCACTTCTTGCGACTTGCCTTTGGTGAAGGCATCGACGTGGATTTCCGCAATTCCTTCGTCGACGATCTTGTCGGTTACAGGCGGAATGACAACGATGTCGCGAGTGATGACAACCTTTTGCGGCTCGGCGCGCCGGGCGCGGACGAGCGACACGGTTACGTTCGAGCCGGGTGCCCCAGCGAGTAGGCTGCGAACTTCGCCGACTGACATTTCACGAGTGCTCTTGCTCTCGATGGCCTCAATAATATCGGTGTCCTGCAGCCCGGCCTTGTCCGCCGGTCCGCCGGGAATGACCGAGATCACCGACGCATAGCCGAACCGCTTCGAAATGGCGGCTCCGATGTCAGCCTTCGCCTCGGTTTGATGAGATTTGTATTCCGCGTACTCGGCCGGGCTCAGATAACTGGAATTGGCATCAAGCGACTCAAGCAGCCCGTGCAGGGCGCCAGCCGTCACCACAGGGATGTTGGGCTCTTCCACATACTCGCTGCGCACGCGAGAAAGCACTTCGCTGTACACCTGGAGCTGACGGTAAGCACCATCGTTGCTTGAGGCGCGAACGCCGTCCATTCCACCAACAACCATGAAGAGCAGCACCAGCGAAGATGTAGCAAGAATTACAGCCTTGGTCTTTATCGACATCGGATTCGTTTTCTCGGAAAGGAAGTCACTTCCTAGGAAGTGTTGCCATTATATCTGGTTTGATGCCGGTTTCTTCGGGTTTGCTTCGGCAAAATGGTGCCCTTTAGTAACTGGCAGTCCTCCGGCGCTGCCGCACTGGTCATAGGAGATCGAAATCCAGCTTCGGCATCCCTTTCCGTATTCATAAGAAAGAGCTTACAGCTAGTGTGGATCAGCAGTTACGGTGGAAGGATCCGGCAAAGTCGGATTTTCACCCGGACCGTGTGGGGCAGATCGGGTCGCACCTGTAACTTGATAATCAGTGTAGTCAATCGTCAGGACGGCTTTGCCTCCCATCCGAACCTGAGTCACGGACTCGTTGTGGACGGGAAGCCAGAAGCCTCCGATTTTGGCCCAGCGGTATTCAATCTGCGTCTGGCTGACCCAGAGGGATGGATTCTTGGCAGGCTCGCCTTGCATGCGGGCTACGGCGAAATCCCGTGCGTCGACCCAAAGTTTCCCGCGGTAAAGATACTTGCTCTTGCCCTTGGGGCTCACTTGGAGAACGTAGAAATCTCCGCCTGGGGTGTGTTCGGTCCCGGCCAGCACGAAGTCATAGTTCTTTGGGTTGATTTCCAGTTCCTTCCGATTCTGCTCCTTCTGCGCATCCTGTTCGCTGCTGAGCAGCTTCAACAGCACGTGGTTGACAAGCAGCTTCGAACCACTCTCGGAAATGATCTTGAAGTCTTTCCGGTCGGGCGCGGCGTAAACGGCTTCCACCTGCAATCCGGCTTCGTGGCTCCCAAAGACACCGTGATAATCCAGGTGGTAGGCTCGCGTGCCGCGATACCCGCGTAAGGCCTGGGAACGCTGGGCGTTGGCTGCCATCAGTTTTTGCACGATCACGTCAGTGGAAAGCGAAGGAGGGAGCGGATGCACATCCGCTTCCGCGAAGCTGAAGCTGGAAGTGGTCAGCAGGGTGAGTAGCAACACGCTGGCCTGAGCTGGAAGATCAAAACCGCGCCGCCTGATGGGTTGCCACCTGGTCATGGCCAAAGAGTAAGAAAAAAATTGCAAATAATTTTCAATCTACCATATTGGATTGGGATTGATGTCCCCGAAAGCGCAGAGGTTTCCCAGGTTGGAAAAACTTTGGTGATTTACCGCACCGCGGCCAATTGGGTGCGCAACTTGTGGGTGGCGCGAAACAAGGTGTTCTTGATAGTACCTTCGCTGGTATTCAGAATGCCGGCGACGGTTCGCAGTCTAAGGCCGTGGTAATGCTTCAGCTCGAACACAACCCGCTCGCGCGGCGAGAGTCTTTCCATAGCACGAACAATGCAGGTCCGCAGCTCGCGGCTGGCCATGTTGCGCTCCGGGCTGGCGCCGGCCCGCTGATCGGGAATGCGGTCGAGAATCTGTTCTTCCTCGCCATCGGAGGAAATCGTAGTGGTCAGGTCGCGATAACGCGAAGACCGCTTGCGCAGATGGTCGAGACACAAATTGGTAACGATGCGGTAAATCCAGGTATAGAAGGAGCACTCAAAGCGGAAGCTCCCAATATTTATGTAGGCGCGCAGAAAGGCTTCCTGGTAGATGTCCTGGCCATCTTCCTGCGATCCGGTGAGATGAACCGCCAGGCGGAGAACGGCCCGGTCGTACTGGCGGACCAGTTCTTCGAAGGCGGCGGCATCGCCCAGTTGAGCTCCCCGGATGAGTTGCGTGTCATCTACGCGCGCGGCGCCAACCTTCTCTCGACGCTGGACTCGAAGCTGTAAAGCGTTTTCCACGTTATCCTCTCCGCACAAAAGCTTCAGCCGACGAACTTATAGCCTGTACCGTGTACCGTCAGAATGAATCGAGGTTCCTCCGGCTTGGGTTCGACTTTTTGCCGAAGACGAACAATGTGCGCATCCACCGTGCGTGTGGTCGGAAAACGATCGTAACCCCAGACATCCTCGAGTAGCCGATCGCGGCTTAGGGTTTCTCCGGGATGAATGAGGAAGTACTTCAAAAGCTCAAACTCTTTCGACGAAAAATCCAGCGAGTGGCCCTTGCGCGATACCTGGCAACTGCGCAGATTCACTTCGACCTCGCCAAAGGAATATTTCTCTTCCGTCCGGGGAGCGGTTTTCGCGCGCCGTAGGACAGCCTTCACCCGAGCCAACAGTTCGCGAATAGAAAATGGCTTGGTGACATAGTCGTCCGCGCCCAGTTCGAGTCCGACGACTTTGTCGACTTCCTGTCCGCGAGCCGTAAGCATGATGATGGGAATCGAAGGCCGTTTGGACTTGAGCTGCTTGCAAACGTCCAACCCGCTCATCCTCGGCATCATGACGTCGAGAATGACAAGGTCGGGAGACTCGGCAATCGCGCGCTCCAGTCCCGCCACGCCATCACCCGCGGTGATTACCTGATGCCCCTCGAATTCGAAGTTGTCGCGCAGGCCGGCTACCATGTTGGGCTCGTCTTCGACAATCAGGATTTTCGCCATTCCTTAGTCTCCGGATCCTACGCCAACGCTGCCTTGGTTCCGTTCGCCCGCAACGCTACCGGCAGATTGATGGTGAACTTGCTGCCCCGGCCGGGCACGCTATCAACCATAACCTCTCCGCCGTGCGCTCGAACAATGTGGCGCACCAGCGAAAGACCCAAACCGCTGCCTTTCGTGTTGTGAACCAGTGGATCGCCCACGCGATAAAATTTGTCAAAAATTTTCTGTTGCTCGGCAGGCGGAATGCCGATGCCGTGGTCCACCACCTCCAGCTTGACCGAGCCGTTGTCGCGGAACAGGTTCACGCCGATATATTTCTGGTCCTGCGAATACTTGAGCGCATTGTTAACCAGGTTCAACAGCGAACGCGCCATGGCCTCGCGATCGACGCTGAGCGGCGGCACGTCTTCGGCGATCTTTTCCTCAAAAGCAAACCCGCTTTGCTCGATCTGGTAGCGATAAGACTCGAGCGTGTTGCGGACCAGTTCTCGCATATCGGTCTGGCGGAAGTCGTATTCCTTTCGGCCGGCCTCGATCCGCGAGAAATCGAGGATGTTGTTGATCAGCGCGGTCAGCCGCTCGCTCTCTTTACGAATGATGCTGTAGTACTCCTGATATTTGTCGGCCGACTTAAGCCGACCCATCTCAAGCGTTTCCGCGTAGAGCCGGATCAGCGAAAGCGGCGTCCGCAGTTCGTGGGAGACATTTGATACGAAATCCGATTTCAGCCGCGCCAGCGCCATCTCGCGCGAAATATTTCGATGAGTCATGACGATTCCGCCGGTCAGCAGCAAAGAGATAACGCCAAGAATCAGGAAGCTGGTGTGGACAAAATGCTGACCCATCGCAGCCAGCGTGGTTCCCGGCAATTTAATAGCGAGCGTCAGGCCGGGGAATGCACCCTCAAGGTTGCGTTCCACCTCGGGTTCACCACCATCCCAGCCCGCCGAAGCCGCCAACGGCGTCGATTCGTGCCTAGGATGGACCATCATTACCACGTGGTTCCTCTCGCCTCTTTCTTCCTGGTGGCTTAAAAGCTTCTCTAGAGTCTCGGGAAAGAATTGATCGCGGAGGTATTCGGCATCAAATGCCATCCCGCCAATCGCCTTGCGTCCTCCCCAGGCGTCTCCCACCAGGAAAAGAGCGACCGATTGGTACAAGCGCTTGTCTCCTCGAGGAGCCGAGTTGGGGAAAAAGTAATAGGGCTTGTCTTTCTTCGCCATGTCCTCCAGATCCTTCAGTTCACCCTTGTATTCCACCTGCATCCATGCCGTCATCATGCTGGAAAGCGAGTCAGCCTCGCCGTGAAACGATGCATCCTTAAGCCGGGCCTGTTGAGAACGGAAGGTCAATCCGCCGTTCGGTTCGTAGACGAACACGTGAGCAACGTAAGGGTGCGTGGCGAGAATCCTGTCCAGGGTTTCCACGCAAGCAGGACCCGCAGCGGGAAATTGGCTGCGGACCTCGTCGGTCATGTCATCAGCTTTCTCGTTGATGTGCTTCTCGGAAATAGCAAGAACTTGGTTGAAATCGCGCTGAAACGCAGCTTCTACGCCGCGATCGCGCTGGATCTCAGTCAAATGCACTGCGCTCAGGATGACCAGGGCGGCGGCGGGCAACACCACGGCGAGTTCCAAGGTCAGCATCAACCGGGTTCGCTCGCTCCATCGCCGCTTCATCTTCATCGTGGTCTCCTGATCCGGTTACCGCTGGACAAGCCCGGATGCAAACATAGTTGAACAGGCAGGGGCATGTGTCAATCCAGAGTAAAAACAAGTAAAAAGTTGTGAACTGGTTGATTCTTGAGGAACTACTGGGTTGCTGGTCAAGGCAACGGCAAGTACAACAATCCTAACCAATTCTTGGTTATCTTGTTGTAAACTGCGGTGAAAGGCAATCCTCAGGTTGGTTCATGCGAGCTGCCCCCAACAGCCGCTCGAGGACGCGCAGACCCTATGAGTCAAGAAAAAGCGAGTTCTGATGAGAAGAAGGCAAGCGCAAGCGGAGGCAAGGGGAAGAAGCCGTATCAGAAACCGGAATTCCGGTTTGAGCGGGTTTTTGAAACTATGGCTCTATCCTGTGGCAAAACCAGCCCCACGGAATTTCAGTGCCGTTTCAATCGAAAGAGCTCGTAGTTTTCGGCCAACCATGCCTGTCAACACAGGGGCGCGTGAAACTCATAAGCTCGACCTTGCCACCGAAGTTCTCAATTCGGGGGGCGAAATCCGCCTCCAGGCGCTGGGAACCAGCATGCTTCCATCGATCTGGCCCGGCGATGTTCTCAGAATCGAGAGCAGGCGCGGCCAAGAGATCGTTCCCGGCGATATCGTGCTGGTCACGCGCGACCGCCGTTTCTTCGTCCATCGCCTCATCGAAAAGCGAGAATCAGGCTTGATCACACGCGGTGACGCGATTCCCCAGAATGACCCTTCAGTTGCTGAGACTCAACTGCTGGGCAAGGTTTCCACCATTCATCGCAAGAGTCGAGCCATTACTCCAAGCCCGCGAGTCAAGCCAGTGATTCGCCTGTTGGCATGGACGCTCCGCCACTCGAACTCCGCGCGAAACCTTGCGCTGCGTATTCATTCAATCCGGCAACGGAAATGCACGTTAACTGTAGAAACATAGCTTGCTACGTTTCGGCGGCACCAGGGAAACGTAGCAAGCTACGTTTCTACAATCGGAATGACGCATACTTCCCAGCCTGCGGCGAGTGACACGGTTGCCATCGAGATCGGCGGGATGGCGATCGCGCTGCGCACGCAAGATTTGGCATTTCGCCAACTGTTAGAGAATCGTTACGCGGGATTTATAAGGTCTTCCTCTGGTCCACAATTTGAATTCGATATCGACCTATTCGAGCCCGTTGAAACAACCCGCGCTGACGAGGATGTGCAGGTGAGGATGCAGGACGGCCAATGGCTGCTGCAGCGCGGCGACTTCCGCGCCCGATGGGATGCGAGAGCCGGTCATGGCCGCATTCGTCAGTCACGCAACCCGTATGCCATCGATTCTGTACTGCGAATTGTTCACACTCTGATTCTCGCGCAGCAGGGCGGATTCCTGCTCCATGCCGCGAGTGCTATTCGCAACGGCCGCGCGTTCTTGTTTGCAGGTGTGTCAGGAGCGGGCAAAACCACGATTTCCCGTTTGGCGCCACAGGATGCCACATTGCTCACTGACGAAATCTCCTACGTGCGCCGCGAAGGCAACGCGTATCAGGCCTGCGGCACGCCTTTCGCCGGGGAGTTAGCTAGGGTCGGCGAGAACCAGTCAGCGCCTTTGCATACGCTTTTTTTGTTGGAGCAAGGACCGGAAAACCGGATCGAGCCGGTGTCAGCGTCGGAAGCTACCCGGTTGTTGTTGCGAAATATTCTGTTTTTCGCCGAGGACTCGGAGTTGGTGAGACTGGTCTTCCAGTCGGCGTGCGAGTTTGTAGAACGGGTACCTGTTCGCCGATTGATATTTGTTCCCGACAATCGAGTCTGGGAAATGATAATGTAGGCGCGGGCGTCCACGCCCGTGCAGCTCAGGAGACCAGTTATCGCAGAGAAGTACATCGCGAGGAGCTCCGCCATTGCCGCCCGCCTCGTCGGCGGCGAAATGATGATCATGTCTGCGGTGGACTCGACTTTTTTCACCCTCAACGAAGTCGCCACGGTGATATGGCAAGCGGCGGACGGCCGCACTCCGTTGTCGGATATCATTGCCGGGAAGATCTGCCAGGAGTTCGAGGTAGATCCAGACCAAGCTGGCCGCGACGTTGAGCAATTCGTCAGCGAACTCTCCCAGCACGGTATTCTCGTCGTATCAGAACAGCCCATCCCAAATTCTCCGGCTTCGCCGCCAGAGGCGCGATGAGTCTGCTCGCGGAGATGAATCAGAAGGCACTCGGCCTCGGCATTCCTATCAGTGTGCATCTCGACATCACCTATCGTTGCAACGAGCGTTGCGTTCACTGCTATCTCGATCACGACGACCACGGCGAGATGACGACAGCCGAGATCGAAGATATTCTGGACCAACTCTCCGATGCTGGAGTCTTCTTCCTAACTCTGAGCGGCGGAGAAGTTCTCATGCGCCGCGATTTCTTCGAAATCGTAGTGCACGCGCGTCGGTTGCTGTTCAACGTGAAGCTGAAGACCAACGGCGTGATGATTCGCGAACCGGAAGCAAAGCGTATTCGCGAGCTGGGCGTGGAGCAAGTGCAGATCAGCGTCTACTCGCATCGACCTGAAGTTCATGACGCGATTACCAAACTGCCCGGATCGCTGAAGCGGACGATCGACGCCATCCGCTTCCTCAAGTCGCAGGGTCTCAAGGTCGTGATTGCCAACGTGCTCATGGCCAGCAATCTCTTCGATAACACGGGCGTGATGGCGCTGGCCAAAGAGCTGGGGGTTCCCTACACACTCGATCCAACTATCACGCCAAAAATGGATGGAGACACATCCATCCTCGGGCTGGGGATTCCGGGCTCCCAGCTCAAGCAAGTTTTCCGCAACCATGAACTGGTGGGCAACGTAGAAGAATTCTGTGCACCTCCGCCCCCGCCCGGCGAAGACATCATGGACGGTCTTCCGTGCAGCGCGGGGCACACTGGCTGCTACATTTCTCCTTACGGTGATGTCTTTCCTTGCGTCCAGTTCCCGCTGCCGAGCGGCAACCTGCGGCGGCAGAAGTTCGCTGAAATCTGGCAAGGTTCTCCGCAGTTAAAGGAAGTACGCTCGATTCGTGCCCGCGATCTTCCGACTTGTTCGACCTGCGCCCACGTGGGAACCTGCACACGCTGTCCGGGTTTGGCGTTCATGGAAGGCAATATGCGCGGGCCATCGACTGCCGATTGCGAAAAGTCCTTTCAGAGGACGGGCATCATCACGGCGAACATGCTGGCACGGACGCGAGCAGGATCCGTCGGTCCGTTGATTCAAATCCAATCCATCGCGTAACGTATCGTTGGTTTTTGTAACGTCGGCCCCTTGCCCTCGGGTGTGGGCGGAACGCCCCCACGACAGCCGCCGGGACGGCGGCGCTACAGGACGCCAAACCAATCAAGGTAAAAGAAACTGCGTGTCCGCCCCACACCGGAGGTCCAAGCACGTCAGTTACCATGTGCAAACCCGTTTGATCACATTCCGTTACCAAAGTAAGGGTCCAGATTCCCAAAATGTAGGCGAAGATAAGAATGGAACGATTGTGACACTTTTGGGGAGATACATGATGCGAATGCTTTCATTCCATTGCTTCTGCGTGGTAGCCGGTTTGCTCCTGCTGGGCATTCCCGCTTTGGGACAGGCGGAGCTGGGACTCGCAGAGCTGGGACAGGCAGAGAAAGATGGAGCCTCCTGGGGCGACGCCAGCGGGCAACCGAGGCACCTCGGATATCCGCAGGACTGGAGTTCGCGACACTTGCTGATGCCAGGAAGGCGAGTCGAGGATGTGATGGCGGCAGGCGACCGCGACCCGCGGCATGTCTACAACATGGTCATGCGGCAAGTGGCGGTGCAAAACGCACGCAGGGTGTTGCCACGTCCTAAGCGGCGAATGAAGATCGACTGGGCGGTTTCGCTCGAGAATGGATACGTTCCGCAAAACCAGTTTCCCGCCAAGTACCAGTTCGACGTGGTCCAGCAAAGTTGCAGCTCCGACTACCTTCTGCTCGGGCTCACAGTGGCTTCAGGGACGCAGGCCAACCTGGTCGGGATCAACAATCTGTACACGAACGGAACTTCGCCGTGCAATAGCGGGTCGCCATGGGTGTCATTCGCCTACAACACAGTGACGCAAACCGGCGGACAGATCAAAACGTCGCCCGTGATCTCAGAAGACGGGACTAAGGTGGCATTTGTGGAGAGCACCGCCGGGGCCTCCTACTTCCACGTCCTGGTGCTTCCGAATCCAATTCCGACGCCGCCCTCGCAGACGGGGACGGTGTTGAGTCCGAAGACTCCGACTTCGTGCACGAACCCGACGACGGCAGGCTGCATGTCGACGCTCACCATCCAGAGCAGCGCGACCGATTCCAACTCCTCAGCCTGGGTGGATTACACCTCGGATACGGCATACGTAGGCGCCGACAACGGCGTGCTCTATAAGATCACACCTGTATTCCGCGGCGGGGCACCGGCGCTGGTCAGCGATCCGAGCAACTGGCCGGTCGCGGTCTCGACCAACAAGTACAACAAGGTACTGACCGCTCCGGTTGTGGATGACAATGCCGGCCTGATTTTTATTGGAGACGGAGAGGGCTACCTCTATTCAGTCAAGGTGGCCAGCCCGGGTAAGACGTATGCAGCGCAGCAGACGATCGGGTGGGCTTACGACGGAACGAATGATGGGAGCGGTGGAACGGGGACGGGGGTTGTGGACCCGCCAATTGCCGTCACTGATTCCGCCAATTCCACGACCGACCAGGTGTTTGCGTTTACCGGATGCAGCATCGTGCAGGGCATCGGCGGGGCGGTCAGCCAGGTTCCTGCGAACTTCGCGACCGGTTCGCCCACGACAAGCAACACAGTGGATCTGGGGTCGGGAAGCGGGAACGGGGATTGTACGGGACAAAACGTTCATTCGGGGACGTTTGATAACGCCTTCTGGCTCAACGGGTCGACGTCGGGGCACGTGATCGCATGCGGGTTCGTTTCCGGGACCGTGGCCAAACCGCTGAAGCCATCCAATCCAAAGATGTATTTCTTCCCATTCGCGAGCAACGTCATTGCGAGCACAGGCTCGTCCAACTTTGTGGTAAACAGCACCAAAGGGGATGAGTGTTCGCCGCTTACCGAGTTTTATGACGGCACCACGGACCGGCTGTTTTTCGGAGTGGGCAAAACCGACGGATATCTGGAGAGCTCCACGATTACCACGTCGCTGTCGACGCCAAACTGCACCGGCCTACCGACGACCAGTTGCGTATCGTCCCCCAGCGCTCTTGGAGGAACCAGCGGGATCGTGATCGACAACCAATTGTCAAACGGCGGGACGAACGTTTACTTCTCGACCTTGGCACCGGGGTCGGTGAACGGCCAGAAGTGCAATGTCTCCGGCGGAACAGCGAATCCGTATTGCGCGGTTAAGCTGACCCAGTCAGCCTTGCAGTAGGTTGGGTTAAGAAACAGCGCACTTCTTTCCTGGGTCTCTCGACCGGTTTGCCAGACCAGCCGGGAAAAGGATATGCTCTCGCTTCCCCGGAGTCTATGTCTAGATGACGCGAACTTCTTGTTCCTTGTGGATTGCCAGCACACTTTTTCTTACATTCTGCCTTTTCCTCAGCGGGTCCCTGCTCGCACAGCAGGTCGATCCCAATCTTTATTCCGGGATGAAGTGGCGGATGATCGGCCCGTACCGCGGCGGCAAAGTGAATACGGTTGCCGGGATCCCGGGCGATCCCGGCGTTTATTACTTTGGCTCGAACGGCGGCGGCGTGTGGAAGACAACCGACGGCGGCACCGTCTGGAAGCCCATTTTCGACAGCCAACCGATAGCCTCGATCGGTGCCCTGGCGCTCGCCCCGTCCAACCCAAAGATCATTTATGTCGGCAGCGGAGAAAACAATGTCTACTCCGACATTACCTATGGCAACGGCGTATACAAATCGGCCGACGGGGGTGAGACGTGGCAGCATCTCGGCCTGGAAGACACTCGCCACATCGCGCGCATCCTGGTGGATCCGCGGAATCCCAACATTGTTCTACTCGCAGCCATGGGGCACAGCTATGGTCCGAATGCCGACCGCGGCGTGTTCCGCTCTAGCGACGGTGGGCGCTCCTGGAAAAAAGTGCTCTACAAAGATGACCTGACCGGCGCAGTTGATCTCTGCTTTGCCCCCGGCGACCCCCGCATCGTCTACGCAGCGCTGTGGCACCCGATTCGCAAACCTGGACAGTCAGGGACTTTGTTCGGCCCAGGCAGCGGTATCTACAAATCGACGGACGAGGGCGTTACCTGGACGCAGCTAACCGGCCACGGCCTTCCTCTAGGGGATTGGGGCCGCGTCGGGCTCGCGGTCGCTCCCGGCACGCGCGGCCGGCGTGTCTGGGCTCTCATTGAGGCCAAGGACAAGGACAACGGCCTGTACCGTTCCGACGACGGCGGGGCAAGCTGGCAACGGGCCACGACCGATGATCGCGTCGTCGGCTTTTGGTACATGAGCCAGATTTTTGCCGATCCCAGTAATCCGGATGTGCTCTGGGTCCCTAAGCAGGCGCTCTATCGCTCGACCAATGGCGGAAAGACATTCACCATCATCAAGGGCGCGCCGGGCGGCGACGACTACCAAACCGTGTGGATCGATCCGACGAACTCGCAACGCATTATGCTGGGAACGGACCAGGGCGCGACAATCAGCCTCAATGCCGGCCAATCGTGGAGCACCTGGTATAACCAGCCCACTGGTCAGCTCTATCGCGTGGCCACCGATCATGAATTTCCGTATTGGGTTTATGGACCTCAGCAGGACAGCGGGACTGTAGGCACTTCGAGCCGCGGCAACGGCGGACAAATCACCGAGCGCGACTGGTTTCCCGTAGGACCGGGGGAATGCGGGTACACCATCCCCGATCCACTCAATTCCGATGTGGTATTCAACGCCGGCCCATTTGGCAGCGTGATTCGATTGTCTAAAAAGACTGGGCAGGCGCGGGATGTTTCGCCCGCGCCGATCGCTTTCGGGACCAAATACCGTTTCAATTGGAATATTCCCATGGTCTTCTCCCCCCAGGATCCGCACGTTCTTTACCTCGGCACGCAATTTATGCTGAAGACGGTGAACGGTGGCACGAGTTGGGAAGCCATCAGCCCCGATCTGACGCGGACTCCAGCGGATGAGAAAGATCCAAAAAAGCCGCTTGGCACGCTTATGACGATTGCGCCATCGCCGGTAAAGGAAGGAGTTATCTGGGCCGGCACCGATGACGGCGCGATTCAACTTACGCGCGACGGTGGTGCGACCTGGCAGAATGTCACGCCAGCCGCGGTCTCGGAGTGGAGTGCGGTCCAACTTATCGAGGCATCCCATTTCGATGCCGGTACGGCGTATGTCGCGGTTAATCGGAATCCCCTGGATGATTTGCATCCCCACATTTTTCAAACTCACGATTTCGGCCAAACCTGGCAGGAAACCGTAAGCGGCATTCGTGACCGTGATTTCGTTCGTACGGTGCGCGAAGATCCCGAGCGCAAGAACTTGCTCTATGCCGGCACCGAACAAGGCGCGTACGTCTCTTTCGACGGCGGTGGCCACTGGCAATCCCTGCGTTTGAATATGCCGGTTGTGTCGGTGGACGATCTTGCGATCGAGCAGGGCGATCTGATCGCGGCCACGTACGGACGCTCGTTCTGGATTCTCGATGATGTTTCGATGCTCCGCCAGATTGATCCGCAGGCACCGCCGACACAAGCCGCTCTGTTTACTCCGCGCCCTGCGATTCGAGTGCGGCGCGACGAAAATCAGGACACGCCCCTGCCGCCAGAGATTCCAGCAGGGAAGAATCCGCCCGATGGCGCAATTCTCAACTACTTTCTTCCGTCCGCAGCAACATCGGATATCCGGCTTGAGATTTATGACCACGGTGAAAAACTGATTCGCGCCTACTCCAGCGCTGCGCTGCCCGAGACCCATGAGCAGCCCTTGCAAGTCGGCGAATATTGGGTTGCCCATCCCGAACCGCTTGCGAAAGGGCCCGGCATGCACCGCTTTGTCTGGAACCTGCGCTACCCAGATCCGGACGCCGTACACATTCAGACTCCCTACAACTTTCCCATGGGCGCGATCGTCGGCGAGACCCCGCTGCCGCCCCAGGGGCCGCTGGTTCTGCCCGGAAGATACGAGGTCCGATTGACTGTCGATGGGCAAACGTTCCGCCAGCCTCTCGAAGTGAAGATGGATCCCCGGGTGAGCTACGCGCGAAACCAACTGGAGAGCGCGCTGGGCCTGGAACTCAAGATTTCCGCAGTGCTTGGGCGAAACTCTGCCGGCTATCAACAGGTGAAGGATCTGCGCTCACGGCTGGCACAGTTCGGCAAGCGGCCAGCGGGCGATCCCATCGCAACCGCAGCCAATCAACTTGACGCAAAAGCGGCGGCAATTCTGGGAGAGTCGCTCTCGGTTTTCGATACTCCCAAGGGCAGCAATTTCACCATCGTAAACGACAGTCTGGTAGCGCTCATCGCGCTGGTGGATGGCGCTGATTTTGCCCCTTCTGAAGCCTCGTTCGTGGCCCTGCAGAAGGTCTGCGAAGCCATGAACGGGACCCTCGACGAGTGGCAGCAGGTGAAAGCAAAAGACCTGGCGGCTTTCCACAAAGTTATTGACCCACAGAAATCCGGCATAATCCCCGACTACCCCCTGATTGCACCCGACCCAAACTGTAGCAAGTGATTCGCGCGCGGAAACGTGGCAAGCAACGTTTCTAAGGTCACTCCTATGCAGAGACGTAGCTCACTACGTCTCAGCCCGCGATCCTGCCGCGGTAGTACATTCAACCAAGGTTACCGGGACTGGCACGGATGGGCCATACCCTGAAATGTTACCCAGGAGCACACTTGATTCTAGAGATTAACCAATGCAGCCACCGTCGATCCAAACCGAGCTCTTTGTCACTCTGGCCGAGCACTACGAGCACGATCCCCGCGAGTTCGTAAGGTTGCCGCAGCAAACTGTCGATTCTTCCTTTGCCCGCGTGGCCGTAGCCGAGTTGCGAAACGAGGGCTACGTCGAGGAACAAATAAGGGGTGTGGTCCGGCTGACGCTTCGCGGATACAACGTCTACAAAAGCAAGCCGCATCCTGCTGCCTAGGCAGAAACGATCGGACTCCCAATCCGGGCGAGCCCTCTTAACAACGGTTCTGGAAGCCCCAATTGGCCAATTCTGCGGTACACTTCTGTGGATTTAAATCTCAGGTTTTTCTAACCCACACGTTAAGGACACAGAGGGGAGATCGTCATGCACATTCGAACCAGTTTAGTGCTTGGCTTATGCGTCGCGTTGCCGTCATCGAGTTTCGCCGACTTCCGCTACGACGAGACTTCGAAGATTACGGGCGGCTCGCTGGTGAGCATGATGAAGTTTGCCAGCGCCTTCAGCAAGGGTGCCCGCCAGATCACGGATCCAACCACTTCCACGATTCTGGTGAAAGGCAATCGTATGGCTCACATCAATCAAGATTCGACCGAGATCATCGATCTTGACCAGGAGACCATCACGAAAATCGATCCCGTTAAAAAGCAGTATTCGGTCGTTACCTTCCAGGAAATGAAGGCCGCTATGGAAGAGGCCATGCGCAAGGCGCAGGCGCAGCAGAAGCAGGCGCCACCGCCGACGCCGTTCAGCACCACTCCACCTCCGGAGATGAAGTTCAAAGTGACGGTTACAAACACGGGCGCAAAGAAGCAGGTTGCGGGTTTGGACGCGACCGAGTCGATCCTGAAAATGACGATGGAAGCCAAGGACCAGCAGTCCGGTCAGACCGGCAACATGGCCATGACCAACGATATGTGGATGGCTCCGGAGATCCCCGGCTACAGCGAGGTGCGGGATTTCAACGCTCGCATGGCCGCCAAAATGAGCACAATGTACAGCGGCTCGATGCCCTCCTTGATGTCTCCGCAGATGCTCAAGCAGCAGCCGGGCATGTTTTCGGGTATGGCTGACATGGCGAAGGAAATGTCGAAACTGAAGGGTGTTCCGGTGTCGCAAATCATGCGCATGGGCTCAACCGCGAATGGCGCACCGCTGCCGGCCGCCTCGGAGGCCCCGCTCCCGCCGTCGAATGGCCCAAACACCGGGGACATTGCCAACCAGGCCGCCAACAGTGCCGCAAATTCGGCAGCAGATTCGGCGACGTCGAATGCCGCCAGTCACATCAACGTACCGGGTATCGGAAATCTGAGCAGCTTTGGCTTCCACAAGAAGAAGCCGGATCAGCCGCCAGCTCAGCCCGCTCCGGCGAACGGCCCTCCGCCAACCTCAGCCGTACTGATGGAGTCAGTTGTCGAGATGACAGGGTTCTCCTCCGCGCCTGTTGACCCGACGCGTTTCGATGTTCCGGCGGGTTATACCAGGGTACCCTCCGAATATCAGAAGAGTGCCCAATAAGGCTGCGCTCTATTCGTAGCGCAGGCAGACAATGGGATCGAGGTTGGCCGCCAGGTTGGCGGGATAGTAACCAAAGAATAAACCAACGCCGACGGAGATGGTGAATCCGATCGAGACCCACAGATAAGACAGGGTCGCGGGAATCGAAGGCACGAACGTGCGCACCAGCGTCGAGACCCCGGCCCCGATCAAAATGCCGATGGTGCCGCCCACCAGCGTGAGGACCACGGCTTCGAGCAGAAACTGAAGGCGGATATCCACGCGGCGAGCGCCGATAGCTTTACGCAAGCCGATTTCCTGCGTACGCTCGGTCACCGAGATCAGCATAATGTTCATCACGCCAATGCCGCCCACGAGCAATCCGATGGAGCTGATTACGGTGGTCAGAATGACCAGCGCGCCCGTAAGCTGGTTCCATAAATTGCTGAGGAAGTCCGGCGAACTCATTTCGAAATCATTTTCCTTGCTGGCAGGAACATGCCGCAGGCGGCGCATGGCCTGAATCACCTCGTCCTGTGCCGTTTGCAGGCTCACGCCCTCCGGAACGGTGAAGGCCATGACCAACTCCTTCGCTTCTGGATACATCTTCTTGAAGTTGCTCAGCGGGATGACGGCGAAGGCGTCCACGCTGGGGCCGACGAACAGGCCTGCGTCGTGCTCAAAAATTCCGATTACCTCGTACAGGTCGCCGTTGACCCGTACCGTCTTGCCGATCGCATCCGTGTTTGGAAAAAGCGACTCGTTAATGGCGGCGCCCAGCACGATCACGGGCCGTGCGTGTTCCTGATCGAAGGCGCTGATGAAGCGTCCACGCCCCACCGAGAACAATGGAATCGCGTCGGAATACTGCGGCTCCGCTCCGCGCACGATCACCTTCTCGACGCTGCGGTCGCCGTTAGTGATCAGGTTGCTGTCGCCGAAGAAAAAGCCGCGCGTGCCGAACGTGGTCACGATCTGCACGTCGGGAGCAGCCTGTTTGATGAAGTCCGCGTAATCGTACTCAAAGTATCGGCGGGTACGGATGCTGGTTGGCCAGCGCGATGGGTCCGAACCCGGAGGGAAACGCGATATGAAGTAGGTGCGCGAGCCCAGCGATTCGACTTTGTCCTGCACAAACTTATTCAGCCCCTGAATAATGCTTGCCATCGAAATCACCGAGGAGACGCCGATCACAATCCCAAGCACGGTCAGCACCGACCGCACCTTGGACGAGCGCAGCGTTTCCAGCGCAGCATAACAATTTTCCCGGGCCTGCGACGCAGTCATGATCGCCATCAGTCGGCCCTCATGGCGACGATTGGATCGAGCCGGGACGCTTGGACTGCGGGGTAGATTCCGAAAAACAGTCCAACTGCGGAACTGAGGAACACTCCCAGCACCGCGACCCAGCTCTGCACTGAGGCTGGGAAGGGAGTGAACATTCGCAGGAGCAGAGCCACCAGGAATCCGAGGCCAATGCCAACCAATCCCCCGGCAATGCACATGGTGACGCTCTCCGCGATGAACTGCCGCACGATGTCCAGTTTGGTCGCGCCCACGGCGAGGCGCACGCCGATCTCCCTGCGCCGTGCCGTCACGCTCACCAGCATGACGTTCATGATGACGATCCCGCCAACCACGACCGAGATCACACTCACCATAATGAACACGGCAAAAAACGCGGAGCTGATGCTGCGCCACAAAGCCATGTAACTTTCTTTGGTGCCGATGAAGAAGTCGTTTTCTACCTTCGGCGCAAGGTGGCGGCGCCCGCGCAGGATAAGCTGCGCCTGGTCCTGCGCCGGCTCAAATTTCTCCGCACTCGTCTTCACACTGATCGTGAGACTCGTGTGTACGCCCTGCATGCGCAAGAAATTGGAGAGCGGAATCATCACGAAGTTGTCCTGGTCCTGACCCAGCACGCTGCCGATTTTTTCCATGGTGCCGATCACCGTGTACTCATCGCTGCCGATGCGCAGGGTTTTCCCGATAGGATCCACACCGAGAAACAATTGCTGTACCAGGGTGTCGCCGATCAGGCAGATGTTCGCGCGATGTTCGGCTTCGGAGGGAACAAAGTAACGGCCGCGTTCGACGGTGCGGGTGTCAATATCCGCCATAGTCGCGGTTTGACCGGAGAGATTTACATCGGTCACCTCTTTGTCGCCGTAGCGCACTCGGATCGTGGTGCTGGCGCTGGCGCCGACTTCATCGCATGCGGTGCATCGGTCGGCGATGGCTTGCATGTCGTCGAGCTCAATCTTCCGGTACTTCAGCGCTTTGATGACGATGTTAAAGTCGGTGACCGCGAAAGGAGTACGAGCGACTTGAAAAACGTTCGTGCCCAGATTAGCAATCTTCTGTTCGACGTAGACGTTCGCGCCCTGCACCAGGGTCATGACTGTGATGAGCGTGGCCACGCCCATGGTCAGTCCCAGCATGGTGAGCGAGGCGCGCAGTTTGTGCGCGCGCAGGGCGCTGAAGCATTCGGCGAGATTGTCGCGGAGGGCAAGCATCGGCGGCGAAAAACATTTCTGATGAAGCTCCTTCAATCCTATCAGCGTTCAAGCGGCGGCTCGGAGCGCCTTCCGCGTATCGGGTAGGAAAGGCCGTTCTTTCAAACGCAAGAACTGTTCCTCGAAATATTTCCTCGATAGTGCAGCGACAACAACAGCAATTGCTGCCGCTATTCCGAAACGCAGGCACATCAAACCGAAGCTGCCTCGAACCGCGGCCACAGGATCCGGGAAATACTGCGCGATCAAATGATCCGCGAAATCAAATGCAAGCATGTGAATCAGATAGAGTCCATAGCTGATCTTTCCGAAAAACTGCAGCGTGGGACGAAGCACGATCCAGCGCAGACTTCCAGTTCCGAGCACCAGCGTCGCGCCCAAAGCTCCAGTGAAAAACACATTCAATACTGTGAGACGGAAAACCCCGCCCAGAAAAGTCCTCCCAAGCAATATTCCAAAGGGAACTCCGGCGGCGATCAGCGCAGCGCCACCGGCCATGCAAGCGATCGAAACCCGCTTCATTCGGCGCCGGTCGGCCAACCACGAACGGCTTAGCAGACCTAACAAAGAACCGGCGGCCAGGCCATCCGCAACCAGCCACGTGTAGCCCGCGCCGTATTGGAATCCCAGTTTGAATGCGATTGCACGCAGCATCGGACAAATCACGATAATGGCGATGGCGAAATAACAGATGGCTCGTCGCGACAGCGAACGTACGACCGTCGGCCAGAGAAGATAAAAATGTTCCTCAACGGCAAGAGACCACAGCGCCCCATACTGCAAAGGCACTCCAAAAAACGCGGTTACGTTCGACAGGTAAACAAAACTCAGGGCAACAAACTGCCAGGATATTTGCCGATGCTCGAACCATCCCGTTAATGGTGATACGAACAAGATCAAGAGCAGCGCATAATAGGCGGGCAGGATACGCAGAGCCCGGCGGGTATAAAACCGGCGATAATAATTCGGTTGGTGTTTGCTGTCGAGCAAAATGCCTGTAATCAGAAAGCCAGACAGTACGAAGAAAAGATTGACTCCAATCCAGCCCGGCATGGTTGCAACCACAAAAAGGTGGGCCAGCCGGGGCAGCCTCGCGGCGCCGAATTGAAAGCCGAATCCATGAAAGAACAGAACCAGTAGGATTGCCATTCCCCGCAATGAATCCAACTCTGGCATTGCGGGCCGGATTAGGTTCGCTTGGATGTTCGCCATCGGGAAGGTTCGTGCCCATAGAGATTATTTGGACATCCTTGCGAGGAGACAAGTAGCAACCGGGGGAACTGTGCTCACTTCTGCGCCCCAACAATAATTCGCCTGTGCTCGCAAGCAACCCGCACCTTCACTCGTAGCGCAGCGCAACCATGGGATCGACCTTGGCCGCGCGGCTGGCCGGGATATAGTTCGCCAGAAATGCCACGAAAGCCAGCAGCAGGGTGAAAGCCACGATGGTAAGAGGATCGGTAGCGCTGACCCCGAACAGCAAGCCGGAGATCAGCCTCGTCAGTCCCAGCGCAGCGACCAGACCTGCCAGAACCCCCACCAGGGCCAGCGACATTCCCTTCCACACAATGAGCTTCATCACGTCGGCACGCTGGGCACCGAGTGCCATGCGCACGCCGATTTCCCGCACCCGCTGGCTCACGAAGAATGCCATGACCCCATAAATCCCGATCGCCGCGAGCAGCATGGCCGTGGCCGCGAAGAAGCCGAGAATCTGCATGGCAAAACGGCGCGGAGCCAGCGAATCGGAAATAATGCCACGGAGCGAGCGAACTCCGAATACCGGCAAGTCCGGATCGACGGACTGGATCGCCCGCCGGAACGGCTCTTCCAGGACTTCCGGGCTGGCCGCTGTGCGGATATAGACGGTCATTGAATTAAAAGCAATCTGCTTTCCGGGAAGGAAGATGTGAGGGACGTAGGGAGCGTCGAGCCCGTCGTTTCGGCTGCGGCCCACCACCCCGACGATCCTCCGCAGAGGCTGCTGACGGGCAAATTGCGGGCGGATCCGTTTTCCGATCGGGTCTTCGTGGGGCCAAAAACGCTCCGCCGCGGTTTGATCGATGAGCGCCACTGATTCACCTTTGTCGTCGTCCGCCTCGGTAAAGAACCTGCCTTTGATGAGCGGTGTGCCGAGGACGTGGAAGAGATCCGGCGTTGCCAGCCCGAACTCAGCTGTCGGCGCTTCGCCTGCCCCGGCAATCCGGCCCTCGATCGCGAAGCCTACCACATTCCGCCGCCCGGTAAACGGGGGGCTTCCTCCCCCGATCGCGACTGCGTTGACTCCGGGCAAAGCGCCGACTCGGCGCAGAACCTCGCCTAGGAACACATTGAGTTTCTCCTGCGTCGGATAGGGATTGTTCTTGGGATCGTTTGGCACCGGCAACCACATCTGAGCAGTTACGAGATGCTCGGAGTTGAAGCCGGGTTGAACCTCCAACACTTTCCAGAAGCTGCGCAGCAAGAGGCCGGCGCCGACCATCAGCACCAGCGAGAGCGCAAACTCACACGCCACCAGCGCACTCAGAAAACGGTGTTGGCGCGAGGCCATGCCCACGCCGCGCGCTCCCTGGCCCAGTCCATCCATCAATCGCCGGTCGGACATCTGCACCGCCGGCGCTAAACCGAACAGCAACCCGGTTATGACAGAGATCGCAAATGCAAACAAGAGTGCCCGCTCATTCAGAGCCACCTCCGCGAGTCTGGGAAGCGTGGATGGAACCAGCGTGAGCAAAATATCCTTGAGCCAGAAGCTCAGCGGTACGGCGAGCGCTCCGCCACCGAGCGAGAGCACCACGCTCTCGGTCAAAGTCTGCCGGATCAGCCGCCAGCTACTCGCACCCAGAGCCTGCCGGACAGCGATTTCGCGGTTACGAGACGATGACCGTGCCAGCAGCAGGCTGGCGATGTTGACACAAGCAATCATCAGCACTGCTCCGACCGCAGCCAGCAGCAGAAAAAGCATCGAGCTCACATTACCGACAACTTCTTGTTGCAGCGGGAGAAGCCGTGGTCTCCACTGCGCCGTCGCTGGGTAGTCGGTGGGGTATTGTTCGCGCAGATTTGCCGTGAATGCGTCGAGCTTCGCCTGGGCTTGCGCCACCGACAGTCCGGGCTTCAACCGCGCGATGGCGCCGGAAATCACTCTTTGTGCGCGCAGCGGAGGTTTCGGGAATGGCGCGGCAGCGTATCCTGCCGCGACCCAAACTTCCACGTCGTGCCCGAGCGTCCGTCCAGGATGACGGAACTCCGGTGGCATGACTCCGATGATGGTGTACAGATCGGTATCGAGCCGGAAGGCCTGACCCAAGACATTCGGATCCGCCCCAAACATGGTGTGCCACAGACTGTCGCTGATGACCGCCCCCTCAGAAAATCCTTCGCGGGAATCGCGGTCATTCCAAACCCTGCCGAGTTTCGGCCGCGCGTCCAGCAGCGTGAAGTAGTTGGTGCTCACCGCGTTGGTTTCAACCCGCAGCGGCTTCTCCCGTCCAGTAATATTCGCGTTGATGGGGTTCACCGCCGAGATGTGATCGAACACGCCCGAGCGCCGCTGGAAATCATCCAGCTCCGGCTGCGACATGCCCGCGTCCGTCAGGTTGGCTCCCGGCATGTCGTCCTTTACCGACACCAGTTGCTCCGGCTGCCGAAAAGGGAGCGGACGCAGCAAGATCGCGTCCACCACCGAAAACAAAGCCGTGTTAGCGCCGATACCCAGCGCCAGGGTGATTACGACCACTGCGCTAAAGCCCGGGCTCTTGCGCACCATGCGGATGCCATAGCGGAGATCCTGCAGCAGAGTTTCCATCAGTCGTTCCTTTGGCTAGCTTGCGCGTTAAAGCATCAGGGGCGCACCACAGCCCTAACCCTATCTTGCACGCCGGTTGCCCGCACCAAATTGCAAGACCCTGATTTAGACGATCAATCTGGATGCCGGTTAGAGGCAATTTTATTTTGACGCGTGTCCGGCTGTGGGATTCAGGTGTTCGAAAGCAGACACAGATTAAGCCGTCCTCGCGCCCTGTTGATCAGCGCATTCCGGCAAAAGCCACGAGGGGCACGGAATTGACCAGATGAGTAACGATAAGTCTTAGGGCTGGACAGCGTACCCTTCGAGGAGAAGCCGACAACTATAGTTGGACTTGGAAGGTCGGAAGCAAGAGAGCCGCGCGGCCTGGGGCAGATTCGCCCACGACCGCAACGGCTCCAGAAAAAGCCTTAAAGCTTAGTCTTCCTCTACCACGTTCACGACGGGAGTGAGACAATCCCCTCCGCCTGGCTGCGACACCGTTACGGGCAAGTTGGGCACAGCTGCGCCGAGTACGGTGATGTCGTGGCCAGTGTCATCCCACAACTCGGGCACAGGTAGTCCGGAACTGCCGTTCCAGTCGCTATCCCAGTAGGCCGATCCTGGACCCGAAAATGCAGGTCCACCGATCGTCGTCGTCTCGCTCGTGACTCCGGGAACCGCCAGACGGCTCGCTCCCAACGTGTGCTTTCCGTCGGCGCCGATATTGTCGATCAGGGTGCGGTTTCCCGGTGTTGGTACGGGAAGAACGAGATTGTACGCAAGGCCGACACCGGAAACGAACGTGCCTCCGGCCAGACCCCGGTCGTAAATCGACACCAGCCCAGGATGGGCAACAAGGCTGGGCCGACCGACCATCACTATCGAAGCTCCTTCCCACAGCGGTAAAAGTATGGGAGGTGTCCAGGGATCGGAGCCGTTAACCGCGCCTCCCGCTCCCGCCAGCAGTGAAACTTCATACAGTCCGTTGCCGATGGCGATTCCCGCAGGAATCAGGGCCCGGAAAACCATGATCTGGCCGCCCGGCCAAGGGCAGGGGACGGGGCCGGCTCCCACTAGGACTCCGGGGAGATTTACAGGGCCGGCAACTCCGGGAAACAGACGCTTCACGGTAATGACCGAGGCGGCTTTGTTGGGCTGGATCACGGCCCAGTAGACGTACGCAGCTTGAACTGGGGCAATAACCCCGCTGATGCTGATTCCTCCGGCACCCCGATTTCGCAGCGCAACCCCACCCGTACCGTAAGACGCATTCTTGAACACTCTAAATGGTTGGATGTTCCCCAGATTCACGCCGGGGTTAAGGAGCTCGCCGGTGAACGAATCGGTCGTGCTGCATTCACCCTTCTGTGGCGCGTCCGCAGCCGAACTGCTTGCAGCCGTGGCGAGAAGCGCAATCAGAAGCAGGGCGGGGAAGACTAAAGAAAATGGTTTGTGGTTTTCAGAGACGCTGTTGTCTCCGGATCGAGCGTTGATCGTCGTCATAGGAGCCTCCAGAGCTGAGTTTTGAGAGTGAGAAGCAGCTTCTTCGAATGAACCTCGAATTAGCTTCCGCAAACCGCCTCACTTCCATTAGCGGGATTCGCGTCCGAGAGCTGTCATGGCGCCGCGAAGTTAGAGATCGCAGAAACGGTCAAGGCTGTAATTCTCACCATCAACCAGGGAGTTCATGGCCCGTCAAGCGCTACTCCTTCTGCAGCGGGCACCCGAAGATGGTGGAAGCATTCCGGGGTGTGTGATATTTTTCCGGTACAGCGTTTATGGGGGAGTCACGGTCGGCCAGAGTTTGCATGGAAACACCCGCAAAACCCGAAGTGACCCAACTCCTCAAAGCCTGGGGTGATGGCGATGACGCGGCGCTGGCGCAGCTAACTCCGCTGGTCTACGACGAGCTGCACCGGATGGCGAAGCGTTGCATGGCTCGGGAACAGCCGGACCACACGCTGCAAACCAGCGCGCTGGTCAACGAGGCCTACCTGCGCCTGGTGGATGTGCAACAAGTAAGCTGGCAGAACCGGGCCCATTTTTTTGCCATCTCGGCGCGGATGATGCGTCGCATCCTCACCGATTTCGCCCGCTCCCGTCATTATCAGAAGCGGGGCGGAGACGCGCGTCATGTGACCTTCGACGACGCCCTGGTGGTGTCTCGTCAACCGGATGCAAACATCGTCGCCATCGACGAAGCTCTCGGCCGCCTGACTTCGCTCGATGCGAGAAAAGGCCAGGTGGTCGAACTACGTTTTTTTGGCGGCCTGAGCGTGGACGAGACTGCCGAGGTCATGAAGATCTCTCCCGAGACCGTGATGCGCGACTGGAAGTTTGCAAAAATCTGGTTGCGGCGCGCGCTGAGCGGAGACGACGCCGATGAACTCTGAGCGCTTGCGCCAGGTCGAAAATTTGTATCACGAGGCGTTGCAACGGGACCCAAGCGAGCGCCCCACGTTTCTGGACAAAGCCTGCGCTGGAGATGAATCTCTCCGACGCGAAGTTGAGGCCTTCCTCAGTTGCGGCGACCCGGCAGACGGCTTTCTTGAATATCCCGCGCTAGAGGTCCTGGCAATCGATCTGGCGAAGGACCCGGAGCAATCGATTACAGAGACGGAACTGTTTGCCGGCCAGACCATCTCGCGCTATGTGATTGGTGGGAAGTTGGGCGGAGGCGGGATGGGCGTCGTCTACCAGGCACGGGATACTGAACTGGGGCGCCTCGTCGCTTTGAAGTTTCTGCCTCCCCATCTGACCTACGATGTGCAAGCTCTGCAGCGTTTTCGCCGGGAAGCCCGTGCCGCATCAGCCCTGAACCATCCTAATATCTGCACCATCTACGAAACCGGAGAGCACGAAGGCCGACCCTTTATCGCGATGGAGTACATGGATGGCCAGACCCTCAAGCATGTGATCGGGAAGCAGGCGCTCGAAACCGGGAAACTGCTGCAGCTTGCCGTCGAGATCGCGGACGCGCTGGAGGCGGCCCACGCCGAAGGCATCATCCATCGCGACCTTAAGCCGGCAAACCTGTTTGTCACTCGGCGCGGCCACGCCAAGGTTCTGGATTTTGGTCTGGCCAAGCTTCAGTCGCGAGAGCGGATCGGAGAAGGCTCCCCTCGAGTTCCGCAGCCCACAATGGCGACCGGGCCGCCCTCGGCGGATTCGGAAGATAGCGCGCCCAATCTAACCGGCCCCGGAACCGCGATTGGAACCGTTTCCTACATGAGCCCCGAACAAGCTCGAGGAGACGAGCTCGACGCTCGCAGCGACTTGTTCAGTTTCGGCGCAGTGCTCTACGAAATGGCAACGGGCCAGCAAGCATTCAGCGGAAAAACTACCGCAGTCATCTTTCATGCTCTTCTTGGCGAGGAGCCCACACCCGCAGGGCAACTGAATCCTGGTCTCCCGCGTGGACTCCAACGCATCATCAGCAAAGCACTCCAGAAGCCGCCAGCGGATCGTTACCAATCGGCAACTGAGATCCTCGCCGACTTGAAAACCGTCGGCACACCCGGCTTGCCGTGGCGACTGTTTGCGTCCGCAGCGGTCGTGCTGCTGATCCTGTCCTTGCTGGCCGTGCGTTTTCACAATCGGCAGCAGTCCCGCAGATTGACCGAACAAGACACGTTAGTGCTGGCCGACTTCGCAAACCCTACCGGTGACACGGTCTTCAACGAAACCCTTAAGCAGGGGCTGGCGGTGGAGTTGGAACAGTCGCCATTTCTGAATATTCTTTCCGATGAAAAAGTTGCTCAGCAGCTTCGTTACATGGGACGCCCCGCCAATGAGCGCTTAAGCGGCGAAGTGGCCCAGGAAGTTTGCCTGCGCGCCGGCAGCAAGGCCGTGCTGCTGGGGTCGATTTCAACGGTTGGCAGCCACTACGCCATTGGCCTCAAGGCAGTGCACTGCCAAAGCGGAGACGTGTTGGGAGAGGAACTGGTCGAGGCCAAGCGGCGCGAGGATGTCCTGACCAAGCTGCATGAAGCCGGAACCAAAATGCGGGAAAAGCTAGGTGAGTCGCTGGCCTCGATCCAGAAGTACGATACTCCCGTCGAGCAGGCAACAACTCCCTCCCTGGAAGCTTTGCAAGCTTACAGCCGGGCGGTGGGTAACCGTTCCGCGAAGGGTGATCCGGCGGCGTTGCCCTCGCTCAAGCGGGCGGTTGAGCTGGATCCAAATTTTGCCATGGCGTATGTGGCCCTGGGAACGGTTTACTTCAATCTGGGGGAAGAGGCTCAGGCGGTCGCGGCAACCCAGAAAGCGTATGCCCTCCGTGATCGAGTTACCGAGAGAGAAAAGTTCTACATTGATTCTGGTTACTACGGCATCGCCCTTGGGGACTTGGAAAAAGAAGTTTCGATTTACGAGCAGTGGAAAGAAATCTATCCCCGGGATCAAACTCCATACCAGCATCTTGCCCTTTATGACGGTTATCTGGGGGAGTATGAAAAAGCACTCGAAGGATATCGCGAGGCCGTGCGCCTGGAGCCGAACGACGCCGTCAACTATGTGAACCTGGCCGGCACGTACCTTAACCTGAATCGCTTCGACGACGCAAAAACCGCACTTGATACAACGCAAAGTCGAAAGCTTGAGCATGAACTTGTGCCCTGGATTTCCTATCTGGTCGCCTTTCTGCGGAACGATTCCAGGGAAATGGAGAAAGTTGCGCCCGCATCTTCTGCAGAGGGGATCGAGGACTTCATGTTCCTCAGCCAGTCTGACACCGAAGCTTTCCATGGACGCCTGCGGAACGCGCGAGACTTCTCCCGCAGAGCGTTGGACGTGGCCCTTCGCGATGGAGCGAAAGACCGGGCCGCGGCTTGGCAGGCGCACACTGCCTTGCGAGAAGCAGAGTTCGGGAATTCGGTTCAGGCCAGGCAGCAGGCCGCCGCTGCGCTTGCTCTAACTTCAGCCAAGGATGTACAAGACGTCGCCGCCCTGGCGCTCGCGCGCGCCGGAGATGCAACCAGGGCAGCGGCCATTGTTAAGGATCTCAACCGGCGGTTTCCAACCGATACGCTGCTCAACCGCTATTGGTTGCCCACCATTCAGGCTGCGGTTGAGCTTGACCGCAACGACCCAGGGCGCGCAATCGAGATACTGCAGACTACAACCGCATACGAACTGGGAGGCGAACCCATCCAGCTGGACACTCTCTATCCGGTATTTCTGCGCGGGCTCGCTTATCTCATGCAGCGACAGGGTAGCGCTGCGACTGCCGAGTTTCAGAAGATTCTCGACCACAGCGGCCGCGTGACTAACTGTTCCCTGGGTGCGTTGGTCCATCTCCAGTTGGCGAGGAGCTACGCCTCAGCGGGAGATAAGACAAAAGCTCAAGCTGCGTTCCAAGACTTTCTTGCTGTCTGGAACGATGGTGACGCCGACGTCATTCCCCTGCGACAAGCCAAGATGGAATCTGCCAGGTTACATTGAGCCGGGTGCACGGATGGCTGATGCAATCCGCGAGCCAAGCTTTACCTCCGAGCTTCCACTGCGCTCTCGATCTTATTTTCGGCAGCAGCCATACGCGTCAAAACCCTGATTGGCGGCCGCGGTCGGACGATGCAACCCGCCAGGCGTGTAATCACCTATGATCTCGAGCTTGTCATTGACGCCGAATGCTCGCGTCGTTCCCGTGAAATCTTTTGGGTCATGGAACGATTGGTACCCGCCCCTGACAAAGAGCGCCCCATGTTCGTGTCCCGAGGCGTCGAGGTAAGTGTAGATCCTGTCCGCCGCGTCCGTCGAAATCGGATTGTTCAACCCATGGATAAGACTGTCGGTTATGACAAGGCCGGGGATTTTGACATTCACGTTGGTATAAGTTCTTCCGTTGCTGGTCAGAAACGAATCGTAGTGACCGCTGCTGTTTACTGCGTAGATCGAGATCAATCCTTTACTGTTGATTGACCAGGCAGTAGGAGCCGAGTGTTGGGGTACGTCGAGAGTCAGGAGTTTCCCCCCAGAAAGCCTAAATCCATGCTGCAGGCCGGCTTCATCGAAGTAAGAGCCCACTACTTCGCCAAGATCGTTGATCCCCTGAGCCTGAATGGAAACCGCACCTTGAAAAGTAATGTTGACAAACCGTCCATGGTTGTACTCGAAGGCTACGTTGGTTCCAACCGTCGTATCGAAGCACCATCCGACCGCTACCTGTTTGCTCGTCAAACCGAAGAGCGTAATGGCGCCGGGGCCGGGAGTCGTCAGACAGCCTGCCCGGTCGACCGTCGTCAGGTTCTTACCATTGAGGATCATGCCGTGCTGGACGTCGTTGGCATCCACGAAATCGCCGGCAATGACGCCAAAGTTGTTCACCGCGTACGTATCCGTCTCTATTGCGCCGGGGGCGTTTACATCCATGAATCTGGAAACGCCGTTTTGCTCCTGGGCTGTGATGCTTATTGAAAAAATTGCCAGAAACATCGCGGACAGGCGCAGAATGGGTTTTCGGCTGGGCATTGGATCCTCCCTGACAGCGAGCATTCTACCTCTTTTTACAGCGATCTAGATGACTTCCACGGACCTGACCTCAGCCACCGGCCGGGCGGCTGATCAACTTCACATCTCATCTATTAAGCGGGATCCCCATTCAAATACTGTCATCTCGTCCAGGATATTTTTCGCCTGCTGACCAGGGCGTAGGCAATGAAAAACAGCTTCCGCGAGTCAGCATATGCACAACGGCCATGACAGCAAACTTCTCCAAATCCCGCTAATGCTAGTGGCGGCCAGATAGGCCACAAAGGAGGAAGGACTCATGAAAAGGAATACGCCAAATCGGACTAGTGAGAATTTTACGTTCGACAAAGAAAAATGCCATTCAACCTCGTATCCAACCGGCAACCGGCTGTTCGCATTCGCTTTGGGGTTCATGCTGGCCCTGTTAGCCGTTCCCGCATTTGGCCAACACGTTCATCAACTCTATTACAACAACAGCAATTGGACCGACACCGATCTAACCTCTTTCACAGGCGGCTCGCAGCCTGCACAGGTTGGGATCACCGCCTTCAACACGACTCCCAATAATGATCTGCACGTTTTCTACGTTTCAAATTCCGATTCCCACATCCGCCAGCTCTACTACAACGGCTCTTACTGGACAGACTCAGACATGACTGCGGCGACCGGTGGAGTCACGGCAATTACGAATACGTTTTCAGCACCCAATAGCGGGTTCGCCCTTGGCAACGCCCAGTATCTCTACTTCTGCGGGAGCGACAATGCCGTGCATGAGTACTCCTACGGCGATGGCGGCAACTGGAACTGGGTTGACCGGAACTTGAACGCGCTAGTGGTCGGAGGAGGCGCGCCCAACTGCTCCTCGCTTTCTAACGGGCTGGTGGCATATGCCACCCCGGGAAACAGTCAGCGGCACATCTTCTATCAGCCGTCCTCTAGTTCCAGTGACATCTATCAGATCGTGCTGAAAGGCGGGGCTTGGTACGGGGAAGATGAGACGGTGATGACCCATGGAGCAAAAGGAGATGGCACCTGGATGGCCGGGTTCGCCATTGGAAACGCTCAATATGCGTTCTTCGAGGATGGTAAAGGACGCATTCACGAATACTCCTACGGCGCCGGAGGCAATTGGAATTGGGTAGACAAGAACCTGACTGCGGTGACAAAAGGAGGAAAGAGCGACACGTCCTCACTTACCGGCGTGGCTGCCTTTGTGATCCCAGGCACGTCGCGAATGGAAGTGTATTACGGGACCAGCTACGTTGACGTGCACCAAATGACATTCCAAAACCACAAGTGGACGGATGCGGACATCGGCGGTCCGGGCCCGGTTTATATGAGCCAGATCGTCGGCTTCGCCACCACACCCAACGATCAGTTCCATGTGTACCACCAGTCTGAGCCGGGAGGACAATTCGGCGTCTACCAGCAGTACTTCAACGGGGGTTGGTCGAGCCAGCAACTGTCAAATGGGCTAACGGAAGGTGGACTCACAGGCTTTGCGATCGGTAACCTGCAGTATGTCTACTACATCAGCTTTGATTAATGGGCAGCAAACGGGGCCGCAGCCAAGGCGGCCCCCGATTTTCATCCTGGCTTCTCCGAGTTTCACCCTAACTTATGAATTTCCCCAGTGGCTGCATACTGTGCGAATTCCACGCCGCTTTTACGTCCATCCAATCTACGACTAGTAAGGAAAAGGTGTGGTAGCGCTACCGGGAATCGAACCCGGGTTTGAAGATTGAGAATCTTCCGTCCTAACCCCTAGACGATAGCGCCACGAGTCGGTGCTGATTATAGCAAAGCCCGCGGACTGGAGCGACGCCCAACCCTTTGGCATTTTCTCAGCTTGGCTTGAAGTCGCCACGGATGAAGCTCCTGTCTTTTCCCTTGGGAGCAACCGCTTCGCAGCCGCCACGTTTAAGAATCCTGTGTGGCAAATAATTTTTTAAATGCTTGACAACCTCCGTCCGGCAGGGCAACAATAAAAAGCGAACAAAAGGCGAATATTGATATCCGCCCCAGAGCCTGTTGCGGCCCTGACGTTCCCTGAAATCCTGAGGTCTCCATGTCGTCTTTACCGCTGGTTTCTACCGCGGCCCCAGGCCGCTTTGTTGCTGCTCCGTCTTGGTCCACGCTGGTTTTCGAGCGCTTGTCGGCGATGCCCAAACTCGCCGGGGTGACTTCTGCCTCACGATTGGAAGCGCGGCCCACCCCGCAGATGGTTTCGAGCGGCATTCGCGAGATCGATGCGCTCACCGGCGGGCTGCCGCGCGGATGCCTGACCGAGATTTGCGGACCGGCCTCGTCCGGCCGCACCAGCGTATTGTTGGCCGCCTTGGCGGCAGCTACACAACGGCAGGAAGCGTGCGCTCTGGTGGATATCAGCGATGCTTTCAATCCTCACTCGGCCGCGGCAGCAGGAGTGAATTTCGAAAAAATGCTTTGGGTGCGGTGTGGAGGAAGCAAGCAAAAGGCAGATTCACCACAGAGACGCAGGGACACAGAGAAGAATGAAAATGTCCGGCGGCAAATCGAAAAACCAGTCGAACAGGCGTTACGAGTCACTGATCTGCTATTGCAAAGCGGCGGTTTTGGGCTGGTGATTATCGATCTCGGCGATACTCCATTGAAGATGGCGCGCCGCATTCCGCTGACCTCATGGTTCCGTTTTCAGCGTGCGGTCGAGCACACATCCACCGTATTGTTCATCATTAGCCAGGTGCCGTGTGCCCAGACCTGCGCCTCGTTCCTGCTGAAAGTTTCTGGAAAGAAGCTGTCAGCTGTCAGTTCTCAGCTCTCAGCAGAAACTTCTCCGGCTCACGCCCAGCTTCTGCATGGACTTCAGGTACAAGGAGAACTCTTGCGGTCCCGGCTGGAGCGTAAACCGGCTGGATCAGTCACGGCGGCGTTCGCAACGAGAGTGCGAGCGCTATGAAGAATTGAATCATTGAGCCAAATGAGTCAATCACGCAATCAATCATGCCCTTTGCCTGCATCTTCGTTCCGGATTGTCCCGTGGAAGCGCTGGTGCGTGCTGAGCCGGAATTGCGTTCACAGGCTCTGGCTGTGCTCGAAGGCAAAGCTCCCCTGCAAAAAGTTTTCGCTGTGAATGAAAATGCGCGCCGCGCCGGAGTAAGCCCGGGAATGACCAAGCTGCAGATCGAAGCCTGCACTGGATTAGTATTGCGAACTCGTTCCCTGCCCCAAGAAGCCGCGGCGCACGCCGCTCTGCTGGATTGCGCGCAGTCTTTTTCGCCACGAGTGGAGGCCGCGGGTTCCGACACGATCATATTGGATATTGCCGGACTGCAACCGCTTTTTGGCCCTCTACCCAAAATTGCGCGCGCTTTAGCACGCCGCGCTTCCGATCTCGGACTCAAAACCAACGTTGCGGTTGCTGGCAATCCGGATACGGCCGCGCTGGCGGCTCAAGGATTTTCTGGCGTGACCGTGATTCCGGAAGGCAAAGAAGCGGAACAGTTGGGCAGTTTGCCGGTGGAAGTGTTGTTTGCGAACTCAGATCAGGAATCCGGGCAGCTGTTGGAAACCTTCAGCCGCTGGGGGATTCGCAAGCTGCGCGATCTGGCGGCATTGCCAGAGGTCGCACTGAGTGAACGCCTGGGGCAGGTGGGAATCCATTTACAAAAGCTGGCGCGTGGCGCCACTTCCCGCACATTAGTTCCGGTCGAGCCGCCGCTTATTTTCGAGGAAGCGATCGAACTGGAATATCCTCTGGTGCTGTTAGAATCGCTGGCATTTCTGTTGGGGCGGTTATTGGAGCAACTGTGTGCTCGCCTGGAAGCGCGCGCGTTGGCGACGCAAGAATTGCGGCTCGATTTGGAATTACAAAATAGGTACCAGAGTGACGAATCTGCCGAGCTTGCGCTCGGCGTGGACGAGCGAGTGCGCCCGTCCCCACACAAACTGTTTAAGCGCACTCTTCGGCTTCCCGTCCCCCTGCTTGACTCCAGAATTTTTCTCAAGCTGTTGCAGCTCGATTTGAAGGCACATCCTCCCGGCGCTCCCATCGTCAAGATTCGTTTAGCGGCAGAACCAGTGCGGCCGCGGGCGGCGCAGAACGGGCTTTTTCTTCCTCCCGCGCCCGAACCGGAAAAACTCGAGCTTACGTTGGCCAGGATTGCAGGCATCGTCGGTGAAGACAAAGTGGGGTCGCTGGAACTGCTGGACACGCATCGTCCCCAGGGATTCTGCATGCAGCGCTTTACACCCAGCGAACCGAATCCGGCGTATTCGAACAAAAAGCATTTCGCGCAAGTCCAAAACACTAACAGTTCCGACGATCTCGTAACTGCGTTGCGCATCTTCCGTCCCCCAGTTGCCGTTGCCGTAACCATACGGGATGGCAAGCCTGCGGGCATCACTTGCCCCACAAACAAAGAAATGCGCGGAGAAATTCTTTGGACTGCCGGACCATGGCGCTCCTCCGGAGACTGGTGGGAGCAGGAAGGCTGGGCGCGCGATGAGTGGGACGTTGCGGCCCAGGGAGAAACTGGCATCGCTTTGTATCGCCTGGTGCGCGATCGGCTCAGTGGTAGATGGATTTTGGAAGGAACGTATGACTAGCAATCAGCAGTCAGCACTCAGCTAAACACTATGTATTAGCTGAATGCTGAGTGGTGAATGCTGGCATGTACATCGAGCTTCACTCCCGTTCTGCTTTCAGTTTTCTCGAAGGCGCTTCTCTGCCCGAGAGTCTGATCGTGGCTTGCGCCAATCTGAATATGCCGGCGATGGCACTGCTTGACCGCGATGGCGTCTATGGCTCTCCGCGCTTCCACATGGCGGCAAAGAAGGCGAAGATCAAAGCTCACATCGGGGCAGAGGTAACGTGCGAAGGATTTCCGGCTTCCAAGTGGCAAATGCCAATTGATTCACTCCGGCAGGAATCCAAACAGAAAATCGGCAATTGGCAATCGGCAATCGGCAATTCGTTTCGCCTTCCCCTGCTCGTCTCTTCCCGTCTCGGATATCAGAATCTCTGTCGTCTGATCACGAAGATGAAGCTGCGCTCAGCCAAAGGCGAAGGCGCGGTGCGGGAAGAGGAACTGCAAGAACATGCCGCCGGACTCATTTGCCTTACCGGCGACGACGATGGTCCGCTGGCTCTTGCCCTCGCTCACGGGGGCAGGGAAGAAGCACGTGGCTGCGTCGAGCGGCTGGCAAACATTTTTGGCCGGGACAACGTCTATGTAGAACTGCAACGTCATTTTCATCGGGAGCAGGAAGCCCGCAATCACGCTGCCATCGAAATTGCTCGCTCGCTCCAGCTTCCTTTGCTTGCTACTAATGGCGTCTGTTATGCCACCGCCCGGGAGCGTGAGCTTTGCGACGTCTTCACCGCCATTCGCCACCATCGCACGCTGGCTACTGCGGGACGATTGTTAGCGCGCAATTCTGAACGCCATCTGAAATCGCCGCAAGAGATGCAAGCGCTCTTCGCCGATCTTCCTGAGGCGATTGCGAACACCGTGGAACTGTCTTCCCGGCTTGCGTTCACATTCAAAGATCTGGGATATGAGTTCCCCAAATATCCCGTGCCCGAAGGCGAAACTATGATGTCATTCCTGCGGGAGCGCACTGCCGAAGGATTTCAGCAGCGCTATGGCCGGGCTCCATCAGAACTGCAAAGTCGCGCGAGGCGCCAGATTGAGCGCGAACTAAAACTCATTGAAAAGCTCGCCCTCGCGGGCTACTTCCTTATTGTCTGGGATCTGATCCGCTTTTGCCGGGAAGAAAACATTCTGGTGCAAGGACGCGGCTCCGCTGCCAACAGTGCGGTCTGCTATTCGCTTGGCATCACCGCAGTCGATGCCGTCAGTATGGAACTGCTCTTCGAGCGTTTTCTTTCGGAGGAACGCGGCGAGTGGCCCGACATTGATCTCGATCTCCCCAGCGGCGTCCAGCGCGAACGCGTGATTCAGTATTTATACAAACGCTACGGCGAACGCGGCGCGGCCATGACCGCCAACGTCATCACCTATCGCAGCCGCATGGCTTCGCGAGAAATGGGCAAGGTTCTGGGTTTCGATCCCGAGACTCTCGACAAAGTATCCGCAGCCGTTTCCACCTGGGAATATCGCGACGCCAGCGACACCTTCGATCATCGCTTCCGTGATGCGGGGTTGGATTTGAATCATCCCCGGCTACGCAAGTATTTTGAGCTGTGTGTCGCGGTGCAGGATTTACCGCGTCACCTCGGCCAGCATTCCGGCGGCATGGTGATTTGTCAGGGACAGCTCGACTCCGTCGTGCCTCTCGAACCTGCATTGATGCCGGGTCGCGTCGTCGTCCAATGGGATAAAGAAGATTGCGCCGACTTAGGCATTGTCAAAGTGGACCTGCTCGGCTTAGGCATGATGGCCGTGCTCGAAGATTCTTTGCAACTTATTCGCAATCATCACGGCGAGGAAGTGGATCTCGCTCACCTGCCGCCAGACGATCCCACGGTGTATTCCACTCTGCAGAAGGCGGACACGATTGGCATGTTTCAGATCGAGAGCCGGGCGCAGATGTCGTGCTTGCCGCGCCTGCAGCCAAAATGTTTTTACGACATCGTGGTGCAAGTCGCCATCATTCGCCCCGGGCCAATCGTAGGGCAGATGGTGAATCCTTATTTGCGGCGCCGCATGGGACGCGAGGCTGTGAACCATCTGCATCCGTCGCTCGAACCTGTGCTGGCGCGCACTCTGGGCGTGCCTCTATTTCAGGAGCAATTGCTGCGCATTGCGATGGTTGCCGCCAACTTCACTGGAGGCGAAGCCGAAGAACTGCGCCGTGCCATGGGGTTCAAGCGCTCACAAGCCCGCATGAAGGATATCGAGGCCCGGCTTCGTGCTGGCATGGAACAAAATGGCATCTCGCGCGACGCGCAGGAGCAGATCGTTCTTTCGATTTCCTCGTTTGCTCTCTACGGATTTCCCGAATCTCACGCCGCCAGCTTTGCACTCATCGCTTACGCCAGCGCCTATTTAAAATGTCATTATCTTGCCGCTTTTACCGCTGCCCTGCTCAACAACCAGCCCATGGGCTTTTACCGTCCAGCCACGATCGTCAAGGATGCGCAACGGCACGGCCTGAAGGTGTTGCCAATTGATGTGATGAAGTCGAGATGGGAATGTACTTTGGAACCAGTTGCCAGTTGTCAGTTTCCGGTTGTCGGTAACAACGTTGCCCTTCGCCTAGGCCTCCGCTATGTGCGTGGATTGCGCGAAGAAGTTGCCCAGTCGCTGGTTCGTCAGCGCAATCTCGCTGCGTTTATTTCAATCCGCGATCTAGTCCATCGTGTGCCCGAGTTGCGAAAAGATGAATTAAACACCTTGGCGGAAATCGGAGCGCTGAATGAAATCAACTGTAGAGACATAGCCAGCTTCGTCTCTACGAAGCTTCATCGCCGCGACGCGCTCTGGCAAGTCGAGCGCGCCGTCCGTCACTCCGGCCCGTTGCTCGACGAATTATCCGAACCCGACGCCAACTCCCCGTTGCGTCCCATGAATCCGGAAGAACGCCTGGTCGCAGACTTCCGCGGCACCGGCATCACCGTCGGCCCGCACCCCATGGCTTATCACCGCGCACGAATGCAAGCGATGGGCATCCACAAAGCCAGCGAACTCAGCCGCATTCCTGACGGACAACATCTCCGCATTGGAGGATGCGTCATTTGCCGCCAGCGTCCAGGCACCGCCAAAGGTTTCGTTTTTCTCAGTATCGAGGACGAAACTGGAGTGGCCAATGCGATCGTCACGCCTGATCTGTTTCAAAAAAACCGGCTGCTGCTGAGTTCCGAACAATTCCTTATGGTGGAAGGAGTTCTGCAGAATCAAGACAACGTCATCTCTGTAAAAGCCGAGCGGGTATTGCCGCTTTCCATCACCCGCGCGGAAACCAGTTCGCACGATTTCTACTAACCCGTATCCACAAAATCGATGTTTCAAACAGATTAATTCTTTCCATCTTTTTCACAAATCCACAGTCTTTCGGTTTATTATTTAATACATACTTACTACATACCCTTTGTGGGGTTTATCAGGCAGGGCCGCAGTGTATGCGGCCAATTATAAGCTGTTCAAATTCATGGACTTATCAGTCCCAAGGAGTACCGATCAATGGCTAAAGCAAAAACTCCCCGCCCCAGTCCGTCAACTAACAAACAAGTCCTCACCATGCCCGAAGCCGGCTCTGTGCCGATGGCTCGGAAGACCTCGCCCGTAACCACCACCTCCGCTGATCTCGAAGCAAAAATCCGCGAGCGCGCGTACCAGTTGTACCAGGAACGGGGAAGCACTCCCGGCTTCGAGAATGAGGATTGGCTTAAAGCTGAACGCGAAGTGCTCGCCCGCCCAAGCCATCAACAAACCGCATAGAGCGGAGATTTTCGCCACCACGCATGCGTAGGCCCGGACGCCGCCGTTCGGGCCGCTTAGCAAATCTTCGCTGGCAAACTGCGAGAGTCCAGTCGTGCTCGAAACCCAGTAAGAACTCTGGAAATCCTCGTTTTCCCAGCTTGGTGGTTGCTTCGGTGGACCGTTTCTGAAAAAATACGAGGCTGGATCCCCCCATGTCGCAAATAGGCAGTTTTGCGCTTCTCCTCGCGCTGGCTCTGAGCGCCTACTCTTTTCTGGCAGGTCTGCTGGCGCTCGTCATCAAGAGGCCCGGATCGGGGCGGCTCGGTGAAACCGCACGCCGCGCCGGCATTGCCAGCTTCGCAATCGTTTTCCTCGCGGCCTTGGTGCTGGTGGTCGCGGCCTTTCAGAACGACTTTTCCATCGCCTACATTTTTCATCACAGCAATCGCGATCTGCCCGGACCTTACAAGTTCGCTACGCTTTGGTCAGGACAGGAAGGGTCGCTGTTGTTCTGGGCGCTGCTGCTCTCCGCTTACGGCCTGGTTCTCAGGCTGCGGTACAAAACCGACGTCCGCCTGTTCGCGCATGCCTCGGTCATCATCGCGGCAGTTCAAGTCTTTTTCTTGTTGCTGCTGAACTTCGCCGCCAACCCGTTCGGAATCATGCAAGGCTCATTGCCACCCGATGGCAACGGCCTCAACCCATTGCTGCAATATCCCGAGATGGTGATCCATCCACCGATGCTGTATTTGGGCTACGTCGGATTTACGGTTCCGTTTGCCTTCGCGTTGGCTGCGCTGATCATGCGCTATCCCGGCGAGAAGTGGATTCAAATCACTCGCCGCTGGACCATGGTGACTTGGGGATTCTTAACCTGCGGAGTCTTTCTGGGCGCACACTGGGCCTACTCCGTGCTGGGTTGGGGCGGATATTGGGGATGGGATCCAGTGGAGAATGCTTCACTGATGCCGTGGCTCACCGGCACCGCATTCTTGCACTCCGTAATGATGCAGGAAAAACGCGGCATGTTGAAGACCTGGAACATGTGGCTGATCTTCTCCACCTTCATGCTTTCGATTTTCGGGACTTTCCTGACTCGCAGCGGCGTGGTCAGTTCGGTGCATGCTTTTGCGCAATCCTCGATTGGGGATTGGTTCGTGGCGTTTCTCGTCATCATATTCGCAACCTGTCTCATCTTCTATGTAAAGAACCGCTCGCATCTGCGCACCGAGCACAAACTGGAATCGCTGATCTCGCGCGAATCCAGTTTTCTGTTCAACAACCTGCTGCTGCTGGTTGCCTGCTTCACGGTTCTGTGGGGAACACTCTTCCCCGTACTCTCCGAGTGGGTCCAGGGAACCAAGGTGACGGTCGGACCGCCGTTCTTTAATCGCGTAAACGTGCCGGTTGCTTTGCTGCTTCTGCTGCTGACCGCAGTCGGCCCGCTGCTCGCATGGCGTAGGACATCTGTCGAAAGCTTGAAACGCAATTTCCTGTGGCCGGCAATCGGCGCGCTCGGAACGGGAGTGCTGCTGGTAGCGCTTGGCATGAGACCGTGGAGTGACGTTTCCTACTTCTACTCGCTGATGACCATCATGTTGTCCGTGCTGGTGGCGCTGACGGTGATCTCCGAGTTTGTCCGTGGAGGCCGCGTCATTGGCAGACACACGGGACAGAATCTCTTTGCCTCGATGGTGCAGCTCGCTCATCGCAACACGCGACGCTACGGCGGATACATCGTTCACTTCGGCGTGATCGTGATCATGATTGGATTCGCCGGCTCGGTGTTTAATCAGGACAAAGAGCAAGAAATGGGTTTCGGCGACAAGATGACCATCGGTGCTTATACGCTGGTCTGCCAGTCCTACACGCAGGACGACAATCCAAATTATGGCAGCGAGTGGGCGGTGATGAACGTCTTTAAGGGCGGAAAACAGATTGCCACGCTCAATCCCGAGCGCCGCTTTTACAAAGCCAGCCAACAGACTTCTACGATGGTCGCCAACCGCTCAACCCCGCAGGAAGATCTGTACGTCGTGTATGAAGGCCAGAATCTCGACACGGGGCGTCCGATCATCAAGGTGCACTTGAATCCTCTGGTGATGTGGATCTGGGTGGGCGTGTGGATCATTATTGCGGGCACGGTTGTGGCCTTAATCCCGAACGCGGCCCCGGTGCGAGTCACGGCCCCGGCGCGAATGCGAGCCGAGCCGGTTGGAGCGGGGGACTGATGCGGTTTCCATATTTGACATCCGAAAGACCTGTCATCCTGAGCGCAGCAGATTCTTCGCGAAGCGGAGATTCTGCGGAGTCGAAGGACCCCAAAAACGATTGCAGAGCGACAAAGCGGAAAGACATTCCGGCCAGGCGGTCCGCAGAACTTCAATGGAAGAATTCCCTTATGTACTTTTGGCGGTGCCTGCGACCACGGGGTCCTTCGACTGCGGCATCGTTCGCTTCGCGAACGACGCCTCCGCTCAGGATGACAAAGTTTTGTGATTGTCTTGCTGGTAGCGCGCTCGGAATGACAAGAGCTTTTCTATTAAGGCGCAGCGCCCAACTGATTGTCCTAACGCTCGCCGTGTTCACCCTGCTCGGCGCAGGTGACGAATCCGCCCGTGTCAACGATCTCGGCCATCGCATGATGTGCGTCTGCGGTTGCAACCAGATCCTGCTCGAATGCAATCACGTCGGATGCGCCTATTCGGATCGCATGCGCGCCGAATTGATCTCCGCCGTCGACCGTGGCGACAACGACGACCTGACCCTGCAGGGGTTCGTCCAGAAGTACGGCACAACGGTGATGGCCGCACCGACTAAGTCCGGCTTCAACCGCGTGGCCTGGATCATGCCATATCTCGTTTTGGTGCTTGGGCTGGGCATGGTCACGGTGATTGTCCGCGCCTGGAGATCACGCCCTCTGGTGCTGCCAGCCGGCGCCGTCGCTGCAGTTCATGGCGCGGAGCTTGAGTATTTTCGCGATCAAGCCCGGAAGGATACGGAAGTATGAGCATCGAACTGCTTACTTGCATCCTGATTACGATCGGCGTCCTGGTCTACGTCTTTTATCTGCCCGGCAAGCTGTACATGGGACCGGAAAAAACCCGCGTCATCTACCTGCGCGAACGCAAGGAAGCGATCTACGAAAACCTTCGCGACCTGAATTTCGAATTCAAGGCCGGCAAGTTTCCAGATTCCGACTACCAAACCATGAAGACTTCGCTGGAAGAGGAAGCGGCCGCAGTTTTGGCCGAGATTGCGCGCCTGGAAGAAGCCGCAGCCAATCCGTCACTCCGCGGCCGAAAAGGAGCCAGAGTTTGAAACTTCCCCCGTCGGCAATCTATCGAAGCACCTGTAAGCAAAAAATCGGGTGCCCCATTTCTCGCGCTCTTTGCGAGAAGTGGGGACTTCTCCTCGTGTTGCTATGCACTCTGCTTCTCGTTTCCGCCTCCGCCCAAACGATTATCGGCAAGGTTACGAACGGCACCACCAACAAGCCCGCGGGCGGCGACGATGTCGTACTGCTCAGTCTGTCGCAAGGAATGGAAGAGTCAGGCCGCACGCAAACTGATGCCAAAGGCACCTTCAGCCTGAAGCTCGACGATGCCACCAGCCCCCACCTGGTCCGCGTCATCCATCAGGGCGTGACTTATCACCACATGGCTCCTCCGGGGACGACTTCGGTCGAGGTGCAGGTTTACGACGTCGCCAAGAAAGTCGACGGCATCAGCGTAACCGCCGACGTGATGCGTTTCCAAGCGCAAGGCAGCGAGTTGCAGGGCATCCGCCTGTTCGCAGTGAACAATGCTTCCGATCCGCCGCGCACCCAGATGAGCGATCAGAGTTTCGAGTTCTATCTGCCCGACGGCGCTCAAGTTGACCAAAGTATGGCGATGACCGCTGGAGGCCAACCCATCAACTCGGCCCCGGTACCCCAGAAACAGAAGAACCGCTACGCTTTCATTTTTCCTCTGCGTCCCGGGGAAACTCAATTCCAGGTCAGCTACCACATGCCGTACAGCGGCGAAGCGAGCTTCGATCCCAAGACCCTTTACGGCGCTCAGCACTTCGTAGTGGTACTGCCGAAGACTATGCAGTTCACCCCCGGAGCCGGAGCGGATTTCAAATCGATGCAAGACCCGCGCCAATCGGACGCCGTCGTGCAAGTGGCTTCCAACACCACGGCCGGCCAACCCCTTGCCTTCAAGATCTCAGGCACGGGCACGATGTCTGACGAGGCAGAGGAAACCAAAGGAGGCGGCGGCAGCCCGGTCGGCGGTGCCCAAACTAGTGGAGCCCAGACCAGCGGCGCGGTGGCCGGACGCGACTCCCGCCCCGGCGGCGGACTTGGCCCACCCATCGACGCCCCCGACCCGCTGGAAAAATATCGCTGGTACATTCTCGGAGGCTTCGGGATCGTGCTGGCCGCAGGCGCGATCTACATCGCCAGCCGTTCCAAGAACGTCCCGGACTTCGTTCCGGTGGATGTCGAACTGGCAGACCTGCCCTCCGCTCCCAAACCCAAGCCAGCCGATCGCACCGCCCTGCTGCTCGAAGCCCTGAAAGAAGAGATCTTCCAACTCGAAGTCGAACACAAACAAGGCCGAATCTCGCAACAGGAATACGAGAAGGCCAAGGCCGCGCTGGACCAAACCCTGGAGCGCGCCGTGAAGCGAGGCGCAGTCAAAGTCGGCTAACGAGCAATGGCGGACGGGCATCTCGCCCGTCCGCGACTAACGCGCCCGGGTCCCGCAGCTGCAAACGGTTCCAGCATGAATCCCCCCGCCCGGCGCACCATCTAATGTGGTGAGACTTTCTATGGGAAACACATTCAAAACCGCGTTCCTGCTGACTCTTCTGACGCTGCTGCTGATGTTCATCGGCCGTGCCTTCGGCGGGCAGAACGGGATGTTCTTGGCGCTGGCGTTCGCAGCGGTCATGAATTTCGTCTCGTATTTCTACTCCGACAAAATCGCTCTGAGGATGTATCGTGCCCAGCCGGTCACGCGCGAGGAGCTGCCGCGCGCCTACGCCGCCGTCGAACGGCTCACGCAGAAAATCGGCATTCCCATGCCCAAGATCTACGTGATTCCGAACGATTCCCCCAACGCCTTCGCCACCGGACGCAACCCGCAACACGCTTCCGTAGCCGTAACTCAGGGCATTCTCAACTTGCTGACCGACGAAGAACTGGAAGGCGTCCTGGCGCACGAATTGGGACATGTGAATAACCGCGACATCTTGATCAGTTCCGTAGCAGCGACGGTCGCCGGAGCCATTACCATGCTGGCCAGCATGGCGCGGTGGGGGATGCTGTTCGGCGGATTCGGCGGACGGGACGATCGCAATCGTGGTGGAGGAATCGGCGCGCTCTTAATGCTGTTTCTAGCGCCCGTCGCCGCGTCCCTGATTCAGTTAGCGGTTTCCCGCTCACGCGAGTATCAAGCCGATGCCACCGGCGCGCACTTCACCGGCAATCCGTATGCTTTGGCTAGTGCCCTGGCGAAACTCGATGCTTACTCGCGCCGCCTGCCCCTGCAGGCTACGCCCTCGACCGCGCACTTATTCATTATTCAGCCATTCCTCGGGATGAACTTCGGCAGCCTGTTTTCGACTCATCCTCCGATCGCGAAGCGGATTGAGCGGTTGACGGGACGGCCAGCGGAGTTCCTGCAGTAAGACCCAAGCCAGAAGCTAGCAGCTAGAAGCGATCTCTGTGACGTTCGTAACCCATCCCACTCACAGCGGCCCCTCCAACCCCATAGTAGAATCCCAGTAATGTCTCCTGAAACCGCAACTGCCGTTTCGCATCGTGCGGCGCAGCTGGAAAATGCCCTGCGCAAGGTGATCCGCGGCAAGGACGACATCATCCGCCTCGCAGTCGTCTCTCTAATGGCTCGCGGACATCTTTTAATCGAAGGCGTCCCCGGCGTCGGCAAAACGACTTTGGGACAAGCCCTTGCCCGCGCTCTCGACTGCACTTTTCAGCGGGTCCAGTTCACCAGCGACATGCTTCCGTCGGACGTAATCGGAATTTCGATCTACTCCGCCGTCGAGCAGCAATTCGAATTCAAGCGGGGCCCAGTCTTCACCAACGTGTTGCTGGCCGACGAAATAAACCGCACCACACCCAAGACCCAATCGGCGCTGCTCGAAGCCATGAACGAAAGCCAGGTTACGGTGGACGCGCACTCCTACCCGCTGCCGCAGCCGTTCCTGGTGATTGCCACGCAAAATCCGGTCGAACACCACGGAACCTATCCGCTGCCGGAATCGCAACTCGATCGCTTTCTGATGCGGGTAAGGATGGGCTATCCCGACAGCAACGCCGAGCGCGAGATTCTGCGCTCCGAGGCAGGAACCACGCAGTTGGAAGCCATGCGACCAGTGCTCAGCGGCGCCGACGTGCTGGAGATGCAGCATGCGGTTACCCAAGTCCGCGTGGACGAATCGCTGGTCAGCTATGCCCTCAGCATCGTCGGAAAGACGCGCGAGTCAGAACAGTTCTCGCTGGGAGTTTCGCCTCGTGGTTCGCAGATGCTCTATCGCGCGGCGCAAGCCATGGCATTTCTGGACGGCCGCAGCTTTTGCACTCCAGAAGATATCAAGCCGCTGGTCGTGCCCGTCTTCGCCCATCGCGTGGTGGTGAATGGGCTCTATTCGTCTACGCTGAAAAAATCAGAACAGGCGGAGCAAGTAATCAAGGAAATCGTGGAAAGCACGCCCGTTCCGGTATAGCCTCGCCTGCCCTTCCATTCGCCAAGGTTGTCATAGAGGATGACAGAGTAAGTGGACGCGATTGGACCGCCGCGAAAGCTATAATTCCCCCATGTCCTTTCTCCGTTACCTCATGCTTCTATCTCTGATCGTTTGGCTGGGCGGACTGATCTTCTTCGCCTTCGTTCTGGCGCCCACAGCCTTTTCCGTCTTACCGTCCCGGCATCTTGCTGGAACGTTAGTCGGACGTACCCTGGGCGCATTGCACTGGATGGGCATCGTCTCCGGAATTCTATTTCTGGCTAGCTCGATCCTTTACAGCCGGATGACCAAAGGCACGGCTCATGTGTTCGCCACTCGGCATGTACTTATCTGCCTGATGCTCGCGCTAACCATGGTCTCGCAATTCGGCATCATCCCCCGCATGGACTCTCTGCGAGCGTCGATCGGCGAGATTGACTCCGTTCCTCTCGATAATCCGGCCCGCATGCAATTTGACGCCTTGCACGTTTGGTCAACGCGAGTCGAGAGCGGTGTGTTTCTCTTCGGATTGGTGGTTGTGTACCTAACGGCTGCTAGCTTCTAGCTGCTGGCTTCTAGCTTCAAAATTTGCTCCAATCAATTTTCGTAACGTCACTTCTTCATTTATCCTCACAGGGGCTAGCCAGAAGCTGGCAGCTAGAAGCTCTTCTTATGAAAACTGGCATCATCGGCCTGCCTCAGGTGGGCAAAACATCTCTCTTCGGCATTCTCACCAAGGCGCGTCTGTCCGAACAGGCTTACGCCAACCCGCGCGAGGCGCACATCGGCGTGGCTAAGGTGCCCGACGACCGCCTCGACCGACTGGCTGCACTCTACGATCCCAAGAAGCTGACCCACGCTTCCGTGGAATACGTGGACGTCGGCGCCATCGGCCAGGATGCCCTTAAGGAGACGGCCTATCTCACCCATTTGCGCGGCGTGGACGCGCTCGCCCACGTCCTCCGGGCCTTTGACGATCCCGCAATCCCGCACGTCGGTCCCATCGATCCCCTCCGCGATATCAAGAATGTCGAATTCGATCTCATGGTCAGCGACCTGGGGCAAATCGAAAAGCGATTGGAGCGCCTGGAAAAAGACCTGAAGAAAATGCGCACCGCCGATCTCGAAAAAGAATTCGAACTGCTGAAACTCGCCAACGCTCATCTGGGATCGGAGCGCCCACTGCGCGAAATGGAGATGACGCCCGAAGACAAAAAGCGTCTTCGCGGCTTCATGTTCCTCAGCGAAAAACCAATTCTGTATGTTCTGAACGTGAACGAAAGCACGGAACTCGGGAAAGATCTCGAAGCCGCCGTCAGCAAACATAAGTTGACAGAAGTTGCCTCTCGCCCCAACGCCGGCGCGGCAGCCATCTGCGGAAAAGTTGAAGCCGAACTCGCGGAAATGAGCGACACCGATGCCGCCGAATTCCTCTCCAGCTACGGCCTCACCGAGAGCGGACTGACTCGCCTGATCCGTACCACCTATGTTCTGCTTGGGCTGATGTCCTTTTTCACCGCCGGGGAAGATGAATGCCGCGCATGGACTATTCCAGTGAATACTCGGGCGCAGGACGCGGCGGGAGCGATCCACTCCGATTTGCAAAAGCATTTCATCCGCGCCGAAACCATCCGCTGGGACCAACTGCTCGACGCCGGATCAGAAGCCAACGCCCGCGCCCGCGGCACTCTGCGACTGGAAGGCAAAGACTACATCGTGCAGGATGGCGACGTCATGCACATCCGGCACAGCGGATAGAACCAGTTCCCGGTGTTCAGATGTCACAGCTTTTTTGTTCTTGGACTGCCACTATCCCTTTGGAGGTATTTATGGGGCAGTCCTACCGTGAACTAATCGCATGGCAGAAAGCCATGGATTTTGTGATGAGCGTCTATTCGACAACCAAAGCATTCCCGCGCGACGAAATCTATGGCCTCGCAAGCCAGTTGAGAAGAGCGGCGGTATTGATTCCAACCAACATCGCCGAAGGCCAAGCCCGCTTCTCGCCGCAAGAGTTCTTCTTCTTTCTCGGAAGAGCCCGAAGCTCACTGGTTGAAGTAGAAACTCAGTTACTAATCGCGCAGAATCTCAACTACTTCACTCCAGAACACGGCAAACAACTGCTCGATAGAGCCGCCGAGTTGGGACGAATCTTAAACGGCCTAATCGCCTCAATTCGGCCGGCTGCCTGAGAACTAAGAACCGGGAACCGAGAACTGATATTATCCTCCCGCGTGCATCCGATTGTTCTCAGTCTTCTCCTGGGCCTCACTGCAGCCGCGGCTAATGTGTTCGGCGGCGCAATTATCGTCCAGAAAAACTGGGACCGTTCCTACCTCAAGTACTTTGTCGCGCTGGGCGCAGGATTCATGCTGGCCACCGCCATCGTGGAAGTTTTCCCGACTGCACTCGAACTCCGCGGCAAGAGCGCCGCTTTTCTTGTTCTGGTGGGCTATCTAATCATTCATTTCTTCGAGCACACGGTAACCACTCACTTCCATTTCGGAGAGGAAACTCACAAAGACCAGTTTGTTCACACCCACAAGGGATACTCGATCCTGCTCGGCCTGACCATCCACACATTTTTCGATGGCATCGCAATCACGGCCGGCTTTCTGGTTTCCAACTGGCTGGGCTGGATTATTTTTCTGGCTATCTTCCTGCACAAGATTCCCGAAGGGTTCACCATCACCTCGGTCATGCTGGCAAGTGGTCAGAGTCGTCGTGTGGCTTGGGGCGCGTCGATGCTGCTGGGAGCCGCGACTTTCGCGGGAGTACTGACCATGGCCCTCTTCAAACACCAAGTCAGCTATGGATTGCCTTTGGCGGCCGGAGTGACCATCTACGTTGCGGCTTCCGACCTTATCCCCGAAGTCAACCGCGAGCCTGGAGTGAAGGTGGCTTTAGTAGTTTTTCTGGGAGTTGGACTCATGTTCCTGCTGGATCACTTCGTCCACCTGCACTAAGATTTCAATCCACGGTGTGCTTTGCCGTGTAGCCTTCGCGCGCGAATATCTGAATCTTCACGTCTTTTCCCTTTTGATCTTTGAACTTGAGCGGTCCTCCATCGGGCGCGATCACTTCGACTTTCAGCTTGCGGTAGGTGCCGTCGAGTTTGGGATTCGTGGGATGATAGGCAATGCTGTATTGATGGCGGATGTCCCCGCCAATGTCGCGAAAAATCTCCGGAAACTCCGCCTGAAATCGCGGGAAGTAAGCCCGCCCGCCGGTCAGGCGCGCAAACGTGTTGAGCTCGTTGTCGGCCTGCAAGTAATCGATCCGTTGAACGGGGTTGCCGGTGATCGGTCCGTGGGGCGCTGCCCCGCCTGCCGCTTCGAAATAGATGCGCGCCTGCGCGCCCACACTGATTGGGAAGATAGTTACATCTTTTGTGTTCTTGATCTTCTTCGTAATCTGATCCAGATTGATTCGGCTGAAAGTATCGATCCCGCTTGTGACCAGAATGATGTATTTGTGGCCTTCAATCCGGGACACGCGATCAAGAGTGTCGTAAAGAGCGTCAAACTCGTTGGTCTCCGAGAAACCCGGAATCCGTAACTGGTTCAACGCGCCGTAAACCTCTTGCTTGTTCTGAGTGAAGTCGGCCAGGATGTAGGACTTCATATCGTACGAAATTACCGCCAGCCAGTCATCTTTCTTCAAGGTTGCCGCGAACGAGTAGGATGCTGTCCAGATATCACCCAGGAAGTAGTAATCGCCGGCGGCGAATTCCACCAGCAGCACCGCAGTGATCGGCGCATCTGAGACGGTAAAGCCGCTGATCGTCTGCTGTGTGCCATCTTCAAAGACGCGGAAATTCTCCTTCGTCAAGCTCGAGATAAACTGCCCATCTTTGGTCGTGACCATCACCGGTACTTCCACCAAGGGCACATCAACGTGAATGGAGTAATCCGGCATGCCCTCAATCTTTTTTGGCTTTTCCGTGGGCGGCGGTGGCGGCGGCTCGTCCTTTTTCTTGGGAACGGCATAGGGACCGACGTCGCCTTGTGGACCGCCCGCCTCCGCTGGAGGCTCCGCCTGGCCTTTGCCCGGTTGGGATGCGCCCTGATCCTGCGCCCCGGTCAGCCCCGAAAAGCTCCCCAAGACCAGAATCAGCAATAAGATACGGCAAATGTACTTCAGCCGTACGCGGCCAAAGTCCACTCCAAAGCGCTCGCAAGCCTGCCACAATCGATTCCAAATCATTTGAGACCCTCGGAAACCCCTGTGCTAGTATAGACGCAGAGCTTCGCGATTGGGATGTTTTGCTCGGCTGTCTCTTTCCCTCTCCTACCCGGCAAATCGCGTACGAAGCGCGAAGTGTAACTCGGTGGTTGGAGAACCGTTGGCGGTTCTCTGGGGAAGTTTGTGGGTGAACTTGGAATGAAACCAGCTGTTCTGGCCTTTGCCGTTCTCTGTCTTCTGCTCTCTCCCATAACCCAAGCGCAAACTCCGAAGCCGGTCGAAACTATTCCTGTCGAGCAAATCCATGCTGGAATGCGAGGCGTGGCCTACACCGTGTTTCAGGGCACGAAACCGGAATCCATGGACGTTGAAGTGCTCGGCGTCCTCACCAACGCCAATGGCCCGAAGGGCGATGTCATCCTGATTCGCCTCACCGGAACCAAGGTTGAATACACCGGCGTAGTTGCTGGCATGAGCGGCAGCCCGGTGTACTTCAATGGCAAGCTGGCGGGTGCCGTAGCCTTTCGCATCGGCGAATTCTCGAAAGAAGCGATCGCCGGCGTCACTCCGATTGCCGAAATGCTCGAGATCAGCGCCTTGGACCATGATCCGGCTTCAGCGCCGATCGAAGCCACCTCAGCCGCTCATTCGCCGAGCAAGACTGCGAGCCCGGGGATTGCAAACACGCCCTCCCAGGACTCTGCGAAGCCTAATTTCACCAACTATCTCAAGCCTATCGAAACTCCGCTGGTCTTCAACGGATTCTCTGAAGACACCGTGCAACGTTTCGCCCCTCAATTCTCCTCCGCCGGAATCGTGCCGGTGATGGGCGCTGGCTCCGTCAGCGACGCCAAGCAACCCGAGCCCATGGAACCCGGTTCCGCTGTCAGCGCCATCCTGGTGCGCGGCGACATGAACATCGCCGCCACCTGCACCGTCACTTATATGGACGCGCAACACCTGCTGGCCTGCGGCCATCCCCTGATGCAATTCGGAATGGTGGATCTGCCCATGACCAAGGCAACAGTGCTTGCCACGCTGGCCTCGCCGCTCAACGCTTTCAAGATCGTGAATACCACCGAGACCGTGGGCTCCTTCGTGCAGGACCGCCACAACGGAATCCTGGGAGAGTTCGGCAAGAAACCGGAAATGATTCCGGTCACGCTCACCATCCATGGAGAATCCGCCGACAAGCAGTTTCATTACGAGGTCCTGAACAACGAGCGTCTAAGCCCTATCGCGATGATGGCTACAGTGTTCAACGCGCTGCATGGGGTGAACGAGTACGGCGAAGAAACCACCTACCGCATGAATGGACGCATCAGCGTCGACGGATATCCCGACCTGACCATGCACAACATGTTCGCCTCCGCCGACGGTGGACAGCCGGGCGCCATGCTGGCCGCTATCTCGCTGGGTGACCGCTTCAGCCGCATCTTCGACAATCCCTACAGCGTCCCCGCGATTCACGGCGTCCAGCTTGATTTCGAAATCGTCCGCGAACGCCGCTGGGCCCGCCTCGAAAGCGCGCGCACCGATATCACTGAAGCCCGCCCCGGCGACGATATCTCGATTGAAGCCATGCTGCGCCCCTATCGCGGCGAAGGCGTGGTGCAACATATTCCCATCCACATTCCCACGTCGACTTCCAAGGGACCGCTGCGGATTCTGGTCAGCGACGGCGACACCCTCGACCATTTCCGGCGCGGTTCGTCGCTGCTCGGACGCAAACTCGACCTGGCCGCGACCATCGCCTTCCTGAACAAGGAGCACGTCAACAACCGCGTCTACGTTTCGCTGCTCGAAGCCGATCCCGAAGCCATGATCGCCGACAAGGTCATGCCGACGCTGCCGCTCTCCATCATGAACGTAATGGATGGCATGCGCGGCACTCAGGACATGCTGGTCTCCAGCGAGTCCTCGGTAAACGAAGCCGCCACCGGGCCTCTCGACTACGTGGTCGCCGGTGCGCAAGTCCTGACTATCAACATTAAGTAGTGTGGTCGCGGTGCGTGGCTGAAAACCAGAGAAGTGTTCCACGTGGAACACTTTGTTGGTACTGTATTGTATGTACGATATTATAGGTAAAACAAGGTAACCGGCTTCTGTTTCTGTGAGTTAGCGCGCCTGCCTAGCGCGTATTGGGGAAGAGCGAGAACAAGCCTTCGCTCTGTTCCTCGATGCGACGCGGAGGCTGGAGCCGTCTTGCTCAATGGCCGAGGACGAAGGCGGCTCCGGGCTCCATAACCTGGAAGCGGTTGTCGCCGACTAGAATCGTCTGGCCGCTCATCGCGACCGAATAACCGAACTCGTCGAATCTTTGGTCGTCGGACGGGGTCAGCCTGGCGTCGAACATGTTGGTTGTGACCCAGCCGCCTGCCGGTTTGAGAAATACGTGGGCCTCGCCCGAAAGGTTGTTAGCGATGCTGCCGGTAGGGTTCCCAGCCACGAGCGTGTTGCCTTGAACCGCCACCGACCAGCCGAGGCCGCTGTCTTGGTCCGTCGTATCCGTGGTCAGTTTGGCGGTCTGGGTCATGTTAGTCCATCCGCTCGCGGGTTTGACGAATACATACGCCGCGCTGACGCCGGGAGCCCCAGCCGCAACCGTATCGCCGCTGACGGAGACGGAGAGGCCGAATCGGTCATCCGAGGTCGAGTCGGAGGGAGTCAGCTTAGCCTTCTGAAGCAGAATGTGTCTGGGGTTGGACTGAATATGCCAACCACCTTTCGGCCTGACGTACAAATAGGCAACATCACTCTGGTTATTCGGGTCAGCGGCACCGATCACCACCACGCCGCCGTCAGTGGCGATCGAGGAGAAGGTGTTCTTGCTGCCGTCCGTCGTGGCCAGCAGAGCATCGTAATTGTTGGTTGACTTCCAGCCGGTCTTCGGCTTGGCATAGACTGTAGCTGCGTCGCCGGCCCCGCAGACTGCAGTGCTCCCGCTGATCGCGACGGTGAACCCGCAGAAGCCAAGTTGGGCCGTCTCATGGCCGCTCTTCCAACCATGCGCCGATTTCACAAACACATAGGCTGGCAGGCCTAAGCCTTCATTAAACCCTCCCACCAGCACCGTGTCGCCGCTGATCGCAACTGACCCACCAAATTCATTATCGGTCTTTCCGTCCGATGCCGTCAGTTTGGCCACTTCCTTCACATGCCCCCAGCCGCTCTTGGGCTTGAGAAATACGTATACGGCTCCTTGGAGTTGGTTGTCTCCAATCGTGGTGTAAGGGGCTCCCACCACCAGTGTATCCCCGTCAATGGCAACGGAATCCGCAAATCCGTCGGCGTCAGTTCCGCCCTTGCCAATTATTTCGGCAAGCTGCTGCCAAGAGTCCTCGCGCAACGATTGCCGGATGCTTTCCTGCGCAGCCTCTGGTAGATCCGACCAGGTCTTCACCTGCATGGGCTCTGACGCGGATGCGCTGACGGCCATCGCAAAAAGAAGAGTCAATCCAAATGTTTTGTGCATTCAAATCCTCCAAACCCTCGGTTTTCATGAAAAACCAATTCCTCACACTCTCAGAAGGCCCTGATGTTAAACACGACCGGATTGGGATTAATCGTGCCCGTCGTCGGATTGCAGACCTCCAGCGTTACTGAGCCTGTGGCATTCACGTACGCGTCAGCGGCCAAGCCTTTGTAGCTGCTGAGCGAGGACTGCGGGGTAAGGATCAGGGTGTTATTCGTCGTCACATTGGCAATCGCCTTAGTTGAGCTAGCACAATTACCTGCGCTGACCGATGTCGGGCCGTTGATTGTGGCGCTTCCAAGGGAAAGGCCAAAACTTGCGGGTCCGCCCGGATCCATGATTGCTAGGGTGCGCGCCGTCGGCGGAGTAGTAGTGGGTACGGTAATCGTGAAACCGAACTTGTTGGTCGAGGTAATCGGCCCGTTATATAGGGCTAGTGGAACAGTAAAATTCTTGACTGAGGACAACAACTGTTCCCCCCAGTGCGTCCCGTCTGGCAGTTGGCTAATATAGTTGGAAATTGAGGTTGGACAGCGAAATCCCAGTCCCCAATTGCTACCAGGGATGTTATCGGCCGAGATCGCACAGTCACCCGCATTGGCGAGCGGACGAAAGCCCGAAGTCGAGAAAAGGTTCACTCCCTGGTTGGAATCGCCAAACGTGATCAGATCTTGCTGTCCAAGATTCAGGCTGCTGCCTTCAAATATGATGCGGCCCATAGGCGGGATTGTGCCTGCAGTGAAGAGCCCGCCAGATCCGTTCTGCAGAACCGTTGGGCCGCTGTTGTTCCTATTGCCTCCGACGGGATCTGATGCCAGGCAGGATATCCACATCGGACTCCCAATTAGTGGTGCCCCGCTGCAATCCTGCGCGTAGACTGAGGGCACGCCTCCTGGCCCGGGGTAACTTGAGATCATGGGAGTTCCGTTGTAGGGGAGCACGTCGGTGTACAAACGCGAGACGTACTGCCAACCTTCGTTCTCGGTATTGCCAGTCAACACGAAACCGCCGGGCCAGTACGCCAATTCATCGTTCCAAAGCGGCGACGGTGGCTCCTGGACAGGATACATTTTTGTAGCGTTGGCTAAAGTATCGACAACGGAGCAGGCGTTGTTTGAGCAGTTCCCGGAGATGCCGGTGGTTGTGATAGCCCCGTCAAGACCCACGCCGCCCGGCAAGGTCCCGGAGGGGACAATTCCTAAGTAGCCAGGCAGGGTTGAGGTAATGCGCAGCACGTCGTAGGTAACGGTGCCGCAGCTTCCCAATTGGCACATCTGCGGCCAATAGATGGTCCCCGCGTTGACGGTACCGTCGGTAGCGCCGGCGCCCACCGCAGGGGGACGGTGTTGCCGTACGTGCTGCTGTGTCCAATTACCCAATAAGTATTGAAGACGGTGTTTGTGCAGTGCATAGCGGTGCAGCTATAGAACTGCGGGAAAGTGCCAACCCCAGCCGCGCCGTTGGTGTTGCGCACCTCGGATCCGAGGGCAATCACACCCGCTTGCGACTGGAGATTGTTAAACTGCGGGTTTGTGCATCCTCCAACCTCTTGGTAGACATTATCCAGGACAAGCCCGAGGTTGGGATACGTCGCCCGGTAGCGAATGCCGAACTGCGGGTATGCCTGCACGATACTGTCCGTGATCTTCAGGGTGTTGGCGAATCCTCCGCCAAAACCCACTGTGGGTGCCGACGTATAGCTTCCGCCACGGGTAACGACCACGCTCATTACCTGTCCCCCGGAGACGGCGGCGAAGCCAGTCGCGCGGGGCGGAAAAATGTTGTTCGGGTTTTGCCACGAAAAGGTTACAGGGAATGCGGAGGTGTATCCCGTGCCTTTGGTTGTCAGGTTGACGCCGGTCACCTGACTGCCGTTGAAGACCACCGTTCCCGTCGCGCCAGAGCCGCCTCCCCCAGTGCCTAGATCCACGCCGTTGGCATAACATTCCGCGTCAAGCACAGAGTTCTTTATGAAGATGACACTAGCATTGGGGCCGTTGTTAGCTCCCTGCACGATGTTCGAACAGGAGGTATAGGTTCCTGAGGGCGCGCACGACGCCCAGCTTGTTCCGGCGCTGGTTGGGTAACTGTTGGCGTCCAATGCGTCGATGACTGTTGACTGGTCATTGTCGACTTGAATCATTGAGTTGAACCTGGGACCGGCTGAGGCCGGGTTCTGGCCACGGATGTTGCGAATCGTCGAGTGCTGTCCGTTGTCCTCGATCATGGTAAAAGTGTCACCGGCTCCTCCGGGCCGGAAACTGAGGCCGTCGACCGTCACGTCGCTGGTGAAGTTGGAATCGTTGTAATCACCAATGAAAAGGCATGCATCGGCCATTTGGCAGTTTAGTATCGCCCCGCTCCCCTGCACGTACTGCCGGTTTCCGAGGATGGTGACGCGAGCGTAGACCGGGTATTCGCCCGGCGGGATCACCACAAATCCGTTCTGTACGCCGGTTGTGGAGGATGGCGTGAAGTTGGCGGCGTTGATCGCCTCTTGAATACCTGACGAGGCTGAGCCCAGGGTGTAACCAGCGTTGTGGGTATTGACCGCCGCGAAGGTGATGTTTCCGCCGGATGAGTTTCCCTGGAGCGGGCAGGTAGTGGACGTGACCAGCACTGCCTCTGGGCCACCTGGGCCGCCTTGCAGCCACAACTCCGTGCTCGGTTGGGAAATACCGCCGCTCGGCGGGACCAGGATTCCAGCGGGGCATGAGGTAAGAGCGACGGTGTTCACACCTGCGTGATGAAGCCGGACGGCGTTTGCGACCAATTGTACCCTCCCATAACGCTCGGCACCACATAAAGGATTCCCGCATAGTCGTTAGCGCTGAAAATCGTGCCTGGCGGCTGGACGATGTTCTGGCTCGCTACGGGGTTCTGGTAAACCGGGTTCTGACCCAGCGCTTGAGCTGACAGAAGTAAAACAGCAAACAAGCATTCTTTTCGTGACATTCCACCTCTCGGCATTCCAGTTTGAATATTGTCCCTCCATCATCCCGCTTTGCATTGGCTGCCGGGAATGCCTAGGCTGGTGCTGCGGAACCCGCCCAAAGCGGGCGCGGTCATTGTATAATCAGGGCCGCTTTTGAGGCCATCCCAGAAGATTTGGCCATCATCGACCAGGAGTCAGTGAAAATGAGACGTTGTTTTGCACTTTCTACGATCGCTGCGCTTGCATTATTGCTGGGCGCGTCCATCCTCCCATGTTCAGCTCAGATTAACGGGACAACCGTGAACGGGAAACCGATCATTGTTCCGCAATCCAGCATTCCGCACCCCGGCCACATCAACACGAACTACTTCCTGGTCGGTACCAACCAGCGCCAGCCTCAGCCTCCTCCCGACGCGGAGACCCCGGCATCGGTAGCTTGTGTCTACGAATTAGTGTCGGGGCCGAAGGGCTGTCCGATTGCCACCAGCACCAATGTCCCCACGGGCGGCGTGGGTGCCATCGCCATCGTGGATGCCGGCGACTACCCAACTGCTAAGGAAGACTTGCACGCGTTCTCGGCCCAGTTTGGCATCCCCGACGCTGACTTCCAAATCGTCTACGCCGATGGCCACAAGCCTCCGGAGTATTCCGATTGGGAGGTCGAAGAATCTCTGGATATCGAATGGGCCCACGCGATGGCGCCCAAAGCCAAGCTGTTCCTGGTCGAGTCCGTGCTATGCACGTCTGACAAGTGCAACACGGATCCTACATGGCAAGCGGTGAAGGTCGCGAGCGATTTGGTGGCTAAGAATGGCGGCGGCGTTATCAGCATGAGCTGGGGAGACCCGGAGTGGGCCCAAGAGCGCAACTTCGACCACTACATGACTACGCCGGGAGTGGTCTATTTTGCCGGGGCTGGCGACTCAGGTTTGAATTATCCGTTCCACCCTGCCGCGTCTCCGAATGTCGTCGCAGTTGGCGGCACCTACTTCAACCGGGATAACAATGGGGATTTCACCTTCGAACAGTACTACACCGGCGGCGGTGGCGGCGGCATCAGCCCGTATGAGCCCAGGCCCAGCTACCAGGACATCATCAAGAGCATCGTTGGAAGCAAACGTGGATTCCCCGACGTAGCTTCCGATTACTGCTGTGCTGCCATCTACCTTCAGGGCTGGGGCGAGGTCGGCGGTACGAGTTGGGCTTCGCCAACCTTTGCCGGAATCGTGAATGCTGCTGGTCTGCTGAAGAAGTCGTCCCACGACGAACTCAGCATGATTTACAAAGAGTACGCAAACCCGAAACAGCATAAGGCGTATTTCTTCGACATCACCCAGGGCGATTCGCAATGCGTAGTCGGGTGGGACGAGTGCGCCGGAGTCGGTTCCCCGCGAACCTACAAAGGAAAATAGGCTATCTCTCGTGTAGAGCGAACATTCTTGTCCGCTGCCTTTGACGTCGGTTTGTAAAGTTCGAAGTCGAAGGCGGCGGATAGATGTCCGCCTCACACGGCCGCTAATGTAACGATTTGTAATCGGCCCACCAATTTCCCCACACCTTGCTGGGTTCGACCGCACATCCAGCAAATATCGGACGCACGCCGTGATAACCTGAAGTCCTCCTCTAAAATTATTGCTGAGGTATAAATTTGATCCGTCTGCGTTGGCTGTTGGCGATTTTTCCAGTTCTTCTTCTGCTTTCTTTCGCTTTTGCCGAAGGCACGCGCACCTGGGAGCAATCGAAATTCGAAGAGTTGACCAAGGGAACAGCCAAGGGCGTGGCCGTACGCAGTACCGGAGGCCTGGAACTGGCTCCGGCGTTCACCGCTCTGTCTACCACTCCATCGACTTACATCTGGTCGATCGCGGCGGACCGCGAGGGCAATCTGTATGCCGCTGCAGGCTCGCCAGCGCGAGTGTATCGAATTACTCCGGATGGCAAGTCGGTTGTGATTTTTGAGCCGCAAGAGCTCCAAGTCCAAGCCCTGGCCGTGGATAAGAACGGCGTCATCTACGCGGCCACCAATCCCGACGGGAAGGTTTACAAGATCGAGCATCATGCCGTCCCGACCCAAGGCTCCAAGGCTAAGAAATCTTTGGACAAAGAAAAAGACTCTCCGGAAAAACCTGCCACTGCAGTCGATTCCGCCTGGAGTTCGTCAGTCTATTTCGAGCCCACCACCAAGTACATCTGGGATCTCGTGCTCGACGATGCCGGCAACCTCTACGTCGCCACCGGGGATCACGGAGAGATTTTCCGGGTCACCGCGAAAGGCGAGCACTCCCTCTTCTTCAAGAGCGACGAGGCCCATATCCGCGAGATGGCCTTCGACGGCAAAGGCAATCTGATTGCCGGTTCCGATGGCAGCGGTCTGGTCTATCGAATTTCCCCGAGTGGAGGTGGCTTCGTCCTTTACAGCGCGCCGAAAAAAGAAATCACCGCCCTGGCGATCGACAAGGCTGGCAATATCTACGCGGCCGGCGTCGGAGAAAAGCGTGGCGGAACCACTGTGCCAAGTTTCACAGCTGCGCCAGTCTCTATCCCGACCACTCCGGCTGCTCCAGGCGCCGGGTCGCAGAGCGGGATCGTCATTACCAGTGTTGCCAGCGCGCCAGCGTCGATCACTTTCCCCAGCCCCGGAGCAGGAACTGCCGGCGGTTCGGAGATTTATCGTATTGCACCCGACGGTTCGCCCAGCCGGGTGTGGAGTTCTCACGAAGACCTCGTATACGCGCTTGCCTTCGATCAACACGGCCGCCTGCTTGCGGGTACAGGAAACCGCGGACATGTCTTCGCCATCACCGGCGACGACGAATTCACCGACCTGCTCAAAGCCAGCGCAACCCAAGTCACAGCCTTCGCCAACGCTCCCCAAGGCGGGCTCTACGCTTCGACCAGCAACCTCGGCAAAGTTTTTTTGCTGAGTGCCACGCCTGAGTCCGAGGGCAGTTACGAGAGCGATGTGTTCGACGCTCACATCTTCTCGCGCTGGGGGCGCGCCGAATTCCGCGGAGCCGGCAACGTCGAACTATCCGCCCGCAGCGGCAACGTGGACAATCCCGACCGCAACTGGAGTCCATGGCAGAAAATCGATCTGCGCAAGGACGGCGCGGTCAGCGTTCCTCCTGCGCGCTTCATTCAGTGGATGGCCGTGCTGCGTTCAGGCGATCCGGCCCCCCGCGTCGAGAGCGTCATGCTCAACTACCTGCCTAAGAATGTTGCCCCTGATTTTGACGACGTTACCGTGCAAGCCGGAGTGCGCTATCAGGCGCTGCCCAAACCCGCGGGCGTAGACCTTAGCGCGGCAGGAAACCAGCAAACCCACTTCGACACACCGCCGCCGACTACCCATGACCGCGACGCCATCGGCGTGAAGTGGAGCGTTCATGACGACAACGACGATCAGATGATCTATTCGGTGTACTACCGCGGCGATGGCGATACCCGATGGCTCCTGCTTAAAGACAAGCTGACCGACAAGTTCTACTCCTTCGACGCCTCGCTGCTGCCCGATGGCGGCTACTCCGTCAAAGTCGTAGGGTCCGATGCACCATCGCACTCTCCCGGGCAGGCGTTGACCGCCGAAAAAGAAAGCTTGCGCTTCGAAGTGGATACCACGCCTCCGCGGATCGAGAATCTCGCCGCTTCGGCCGAGGCTGGCCAGATCCACGTGAGTTTCCGCGCCGCAGATACCTTTTCCAACATCAAGCGTGCCGAGTACTCCGTAGACGCGGGCGACTGGCAGTTCGTGGAACCGGTCGGCCAGTTGTCAGATTCGAAGACGGAGAGCTACGACTTTCGAGTCGCAGTGCCAGCCGACCGCGGCACCACCGTCAAGACGCCCGGACAACTGGAGCACGTAGTCGTAGTCCGCGTCTACGACCGCTACGACAACATGAGTTCCGCGAAAACCGTAATCCGCGGAAAGTAGCGCCTCCACTAAGTCGCGCGCTGATCGCCATTCGCAAGCTGATCCGCTTTCCGTAACTCCGGAAACGTCCAAGCCCAGATAGCAATCACCACCAGAGTTCCAACCCCGCCCAACACAACGGCAGGGACGGTCCCAAACCACTGCGCTGTCAGGCCTGACTCGAATTGTCCAACCTCGTTGGACACCCCAATGAACAGCATGTCCACCGCGTTGACCCGCCCACGCATCTCGTCCGGCGTGCCCAACTGAATCAGCACACCGCGAATGATCACGCTGACCATATCAGTCGCACCGATCAGCAGCAGCGCAATCAGAGAAACCACCAGGCTTCTCGAGATTCCGAAAAGGATGGTGCACACCCCAAAGCCGGCCACGCACCAAAGCATTGTCGGCCCAGCCCGGCCGCGCAGCGGGCGATGAGCCAGTAGAATCGCCATCAGTGCCGCGCCCACCCCGGGTGCGCTCCGCAACAATCCCAGGCCCCACGGCCCCGTCTTCAAAATTTCCCGCGCATACACCGGCAGCAGCGCGACCGCCCCACCCAGCAACACCGCAAACATGTCCAGCGAGATCGAGCCCAGAATCAGCTTCTGCCGCCAGATGTAGCGAAATCCCGCCAGCACGGTATTCAGGCTCACCGCTTCCTGCATTCGCGGCTTAATCTGCGGCTTGATTCGCACCGTACACAGAAGCGCGACAAGCGAGGTTACCATCGCGGTCAAATACACTGCCGAAGGACCGCGAAAGAATGCATAGATCAGTCCGCCAACCGCCGGGCCCAGGATCGTACCGCCTTGCCAAACGCTCGCGTTCCAGGCGACTGCGTTCGCGAAGTGTTCCTCCGGAACCAACTGCGGCAGCAGAGCCCGGCTCACCGGCCCGCTGAGCGCGTTGGCCGCGCCGACCAGCACCAACACTGCATAAATCCAGTAAACCTGCGGATGCACTCCGTGCGCGCCCCGCAACGCGATCCCCCACAAAAGCCCCGACCCCCCGGCGAATCCGCCATAACATAACATCAGCAGCTTGCGGCGATCGAAGCGATCCGCCACATGCCCGGTCACCAGAAACAACAGAAATCCCGGAAGAAACTGGGCCAGACCCACCAGCCCCAGATCCAGCGGTCGCTTGGTGATTTCGTAGACTTGCCATCCCACCGCGACCGATTGCATCTCCAGGGCAATCTCAATAAGAAATCGCGCCAGCTCGTAGACGGCAAAATCCGGATAAGTAAACGCGATGCCACCCGCGAGCCTGGAATCCCTCGTCTCTGCCATCGCTAACTACTGTGCCACAAAAATAATTCATAGACGATAAACACGTGAGCACAGCCGCCCTCGGCTATACGGCCCAGCAACGCTCGACCTGTAGGCTGTCGCCTAAACCTGCAATGAGACAATACCCGCATCACTCCATGACCCCATGGCTCAATCTGTGCGGCTGGATGGCCTGCATCGTCTACTCGACCATCCCCAGTTTCTGGCTGCTGATCCACCCTCGCACGGATTATTGGCGCTCGCGTAAACGCTCTCCATACCTGGTTCTCCTGCCGCTGTGGATCGCAATGTGGATCCTTCTCGCCTGGCTCACCTGGCGATGGCGATACCAAACCCTCTACACCACGCTCTGGACATGGGTTCCAGCCATCATCTTATTCTCCACCGGCCTGTGGATCTACTCGCAGTCCGGAAAGCACTTCAGCCGCACCCAACTCGGCGGACTGCCCGAGCTTCTGCCCAACCATAAGGAACAGCGATTGGTCACATCCGGAATTCGCAGCCGAATCCGGCATCCGGTCTATCTGGCTCATCTCTGCGAAATGCTGGCATGGACCCTGGGCACCGGACTGGTCATCTGTTATGTGTTAAGCGCATTCGCGATGATCACCGGCACAATCATGATCCTCTTGGAAGACGCCGAACTAGAGCAACGCTTCGGAAACGAATATCGTGCCTATCGAAAGAAAGTACCAACACTGCTACCCAGGATTTTTTGAAGCCTGCAAAACCAAACATTGTCATCCCGAGGAAAACCAAAGATTGTCATTCCAATCAACACTTGTCATTCCGAGCGTAGCGAGGAATCTGCTGTTCTTTGCAACCGCGAAAATGCCCCACACCTACCGAAAATATTATTTGCAATTTTGTCGACCATGAAACTTCCGGTTCGATTAACCGTCAGTACAGGCAAGGAGGCCTGCCCAAATGCAATATCTGCTGCTAATTTACGGAAACGAAAAGCAATTCGACAAGATGAGCCCAGCCGAACAGAAGAAAATCGATCACGAGTACATGGAACTCACCCAGAGCCTCGCGGGTAGTGGCCACCTGCTGGGCGGCAATGAACTGGACCGTATTTCCAAGGCTAAGACCGTGCGGGTGCGCGAAAAAAAGCGCGCGGTCACCGACGGCCCATTCGCCGAAACCAAAGAACAACTCGGCGGCTATTACCTCGTCGAAGCCAAGGATCAAGAAGAAGCCCTGGCGCTGGCCGCGCGAATCCCTTCTGCACGCTGGGGTTCGATCGAAGTGCGCCCCATCATCCCGCACGAAATGCCGACCTAGCTTCAGACTTGAATGGAGGCCGGGCGTCCTCGCCCGGCCTGCTGGGCCAGGCGTATCTTCCGTCTATAATTCCATTGGGTTGTGCTCTCGGTAAGCTGAAAGCTGAGAGCTGACAGCTGATCGCTTCTATGCGCTTTGAACTCTTCGTTGCCTCCCGTTACCTCCGCGCCAAACGCCGCCAGGCGGTCATCGGCGTCATCACCGGCATTTCCATCGCCGGAGTCGCCGCCGGAGTCGCTTCTCTCGTCGTCGCGCTCGCCATCAACAACGGATTCCGCCAGGACCTGCAGGACCGTCTCCTCGGCTCGACGTCTCACATCAACCTGCTCCGCATCCAGAGCGACGGAATCAATGACTGGCGTCCACTAATGGATCGCCTGGCGAAAGAACCACACATCGTCGCCACCGCCCCGGCGATCTACGAACAGGTTCTGATCTCTCGCGGCCCACGAGCTCGCGGCGCGGTATTGAAAGGGATGATCCCGAGCGAAGAAAAAAGAGTCAGCGACCTGCTGAAGACGGTAACCATCGGTTCAGCCAACGCGCTTGGGAGCGGAACAATGAGTGCAACCGTCAAGGACCTTCCCAATCGCACGGATGCAAACGCGGGCGACGGCGCCCGCGCCACACAAACAAATCAATCTCCCACGGATCTTCAAAGCGTAGAAAATCGCGTCGCCGCCATGCCCCCGATCATTCTCGGCAAAGACATGGCCGACGAACTATCCGCCACCGTCGGCTCCATCGTCCTCGTCACCAGCCCGCAAGGCGAACTCACCCCCTTCGGCATGGTCCCCAAATACAACCGCTTTCGCGTCGTCGGAATCTTCAACTCCGGCTTCTACGATTACGACAGCTCCTGGGCCTTCACCCGCCTAAGCGACGCGCAACAACTGTTCGGCCTCGGCGATCTTGTCTCCGTAATCGAATTCAAAGTGGACGACATCTACCAGGCCGAACAAATCTCCCGGCAACTCGAGCAGGCCGCAGGCAAAGGCTTCATGGCCACCAACTGGATGGAGCAAAACAAAGCGCTCTTCCGCGCTCTGCGCCTGGAACGTTTGGTGACTTTCATCACCATCGGCCTGATCGTCTTTGTCGCAGCACTCAACATTCTGATCTCGCTAACCATGATGGTCATGGAAAAAACTCGCGACATCGCCGTGCTCATTTCCATGGGCACGCGCAAATCGCAGGTCCGCCGCATCTTCATCGCGCAGGGCGTGCTGATCGGAGTGGTCGGAACCGCAATCGGACTGGTTCTCGGCTACGCACTCTCCTGGGCCGGCGGCCACTACCATCTGTTGTCGCTGGCGCCGGAGGTCTACTCCATCGATTACGTGCCCTTCGCGCCGCGCGCCATGGACGGCGTGCTAGTTGCAGCAGTAGCGATAGGCATCTCGCTGATTGCAACCGTGTATCCGTCATGGTCAGCCGCCCGCATCCTCCCTGCCGAAGCTTTACGCTACGAGTGATCTGACTATTCTGCCAATCGGCACGCAGCCCCGGACGCCTCCTGTCCGGAGGCCTAGCGAAGCTCCAACAGGATCGCGTCAGAGCCGAAAATCGTAAGCCGCTAAATCCCCCGAAATAAATGCCAGCAGTCCCGTGAAAGTCGTGGCGCTTCAGCGCCACGAAAAGAGCCGCGCATTAACCCGGGCTTCAGCCCCTGTGGTCGCGTTCTTGTGCCTGCACTTCTGAGCAACCGGTTTCACTCGCACGCTTGACTCACTTTTGACTCCTTTATGACATCCGCCCTGCCCCTTTCTGCCATTCTCTCCTCGTGGCGCTCGGATGTGACTTTCGGTCCCGTTCGCTAGGTCCGCAGCCCGGTGACCGAGGTCACATTCAGCTCTATGCTTTCTGCAGTACAGTTTGTCTTAGATGTTCCCAAGAAGTGCGCAGGAACGTTTCCGCCAATCCCGTGTTTTAATGGGAATGGCAACCTGCCTCGGGTGAATCGAGTAGATGTCGGCTCGTCACCCTGTGGTTCGTGAGACGAGGAGCACTGCGGGTGCATCTAATAAACGAGTTCATATTAAGGACCGAGGGCCTCAAGAAGGTCTTCCGGTCTGGTAAATCGGATTTAGTGCTCTTTGAAAACTTATCGTTTCAGGTGGCTAAAGGCGAAATGCTGGCCATTGTGGGCGAATCCGGTGCGGGAAAGAGTACCTTGCTGCACATCGTGGGCGCTCTTGATAGGGCTTCTGCAGGTAACGTATACTTCGCGCACCTGCAATTGAGTTCGCTTTCCGAGACCGCCGCCGCCGAATTTCGCAATCGCGAGGTCGGCTTCGTCTGGCAATTCCACTACCTGCTGCCGGAATTTACGGCGCTGGAAAATGTGGCTATGCCGCTCCTGCTTCGGGGTAAACCCTGGCCGGAGGCACAAGCGGAAGCCTCACGGTGGCTTGGTGAAGTCGGATTGGACCAGCGCTCGCATCATCGTTCCGGAGAGCTTTCCGGCGGCGAACAACAGCGCGTGGCTCTGGCCCGGGCGCTCATCACCCAGCCTAAGCTTTTACTGGCCGACGAGCCGACCGGAGACCTCGATAGCCGCACAGCGGACTCAGTCTTCGAGCTGATCGCCCGGTTGCATCGCGACTATCAGTTGACTTCTCTCATCGCCACCCACAACTTCGCTTTCGCCCGTCGCTGCCAGCGCGTATTGCGGTTGCAGCAGGGTAGAATCGAAGAGGTGGCACCGGAGACGCTGCCGGTATGAGTGGACGCGAGGTGCGAAGCAATTGGTTTCTCCGATGCGGGGAGTAGCACGTTGTGGCAATTGACTTTTGCCGCGTGACGTGTCGGAATGATACTGAACGACCTCTCTAAAGGGAGAGAGAAGGGCACAGCTTCAGCCGTGCCAATCAGGAGCGCAAAATACGGGCTTTAGCCCCTGAGGGAACGGATATCGAAACTGCCGCTGCGGGCATGACAACAAGTTGCAACCACTTGCGGAGAAACGATAAGTAAAGTGTCCTCGGTAACTGATAGCTACACGCCAAACCCGCGATATAAAGACTGTAGCGGTTGGCATTGCGATTGCACCATTAACTTAGGGTCAGGGAGATCCGAGGAGCTGGGCCGCCAGGTTGACCCACAAAGCTCCGCGCGACCTCAGGGGAAAGGGTCATATGTTTGAACGTTATACGGAGAAGGCGAGGCGCGTCATCTTTTTTGCGCGCTATGAAGCCAGCCAGTTCGGGTCTCCTTATATTGAGACGGAACATCTTCTGCTCGGACTTCTGCGAGAAGATAAGGCCCTGACCAATCGCTTTCTGCGTTCGCACGCTTCGGTCGAATCCATTCGCAAGCAGATCGAGGGACACACCACGATCCGCGAAAAGGTTTCCACTTCGGTGGACCTGCCGCTGAGCAACGAATGCAAGCGCGTGCTCGCCTATGCCGCCGAAGAAGCAGAACGGTTGTCGCATAAGCACATCGGAACCGAGCATTTGCTTCTGGGATTGCTGCGCGAAGAAAAGTGCTTTGCCGCCGAGATCCTGCACGAGCGCGGCCTCAGACTCTCGACCATTCGCGAGGAACTGGCTCGCACCAGCCAGGAAAAAGCCCAACCTCAGCGGCAGCGTGAATCTTCCCTGTTGAGCGAGTTTTCCCGCGACCTTACTCAAGCCGCGATGGATACCCAACTCGATCCGCTCGTTGGACGTGACGGCGAACTGGAGCGCGTAATTCAAATTCTCTGCCGCCGCACCAAGAACAATCCCGTGCTTATTGGCGAACCCGGCGTAGGCAAAACCGCCATCGTCGAAGGCCTGGCGCAGCGCATTGCCGATGGCGAAGTCCCATCATTCCTCGCCGACAAACGCATCTTGGCGCTCGATCTTTCATTGATCGTCGCCGGAACCAAATATCGCGGACAGTTTGAAGAGCGCCTCAAAACCATCATGAAAGAATTGATGGAATCGCAGAACTCGATCATCTTCATTGACGAACTGCACACGCTCGTAGGCGCGGGTTCGGCTGAAGGCTCGCTCGATGCCGCCAACATCCTGAAGCCCGCGTTGTCCCGCGGAGAAATCCAGTGCATCGGGGCGACCACGCCAGGCGAGTATCGCAAGTCGATCGAAAAAGATCGTTCGCTCGAACGTCGCTTCCAGGCGGTGAAGGTTCCCCCGCCGAATGAAGCTGACGCCACCAAGATTCTGTTCGGGATCAAAGACCGGTACGAGAAGTTCCACGCCGTCACTTACACCGACGACGCCATCAACTTCGCGGTATCGCACTCGAACCGTTATATTCCCGACCGCTTCCTGCCCGACAAGGCCATCGACCTCGTCGACGAAGCTGGCGCCCGTGTAAAGCTTCGCCAGACTTCGCTGCCCGAGGAACTTACCGAGGTGCAGAAGCGCATCAAGTTCATCGTTCACCGCATGGAAAACGCCATCGCGAACCATGAGTTCGAGAAGGCGCGTTTCTACAGTGATGAGGAACGCAAAGAGCGCGAGAACCTGCGCGCTCTTCGCGAAAAATATCATCTCGACGAATCTTCGACCGGTGTAGTCGGCCGCGAGGACATCGAGGATGTCGTGTCGCGCTGGACCGGAGTCCCGGTTACGTCGATCAAAGAAGAAGAAACCCAGAAGCTCCTCCGCATCGAAGAAGAGCTGCACAAGAGAATCATCAGTCAGGACAAAGCCATCAGCGCGCTGGCGCGCGCAATCCGCCGCAGCCGCGCCGGATTGAAAAATCCCAATCGCCCCATAGGCTCGTTCCTATTCCTTGGCCCCACCGGCGTAGGAAAAACCGAAGTAGCCCGCACCCTGGCCCAATTCATGTTCGGAACCGAGAAGGCTTTAGTAAGGTTCGACATGTCGGAATTTATGGAGAAGCACTCGGTTTCTAAGTTGATTGGGTCGCCTCCGGGGTATGTTGGTTATGAGGAGGGGGGGCAGCTTACTGAACGCGTGAAGCGGGCGCCTTATTCGGTTGTGCTGTTGGATGAGATTGAGAAGGCGCATCCGGATGTTTTTAATATTTTGTTGCAGGTGTTTGAGGATGGGCAGCTCACCGATGGGCTGGGAAATACCGTCGATTTCAAGAACACCATCATCATTATGACTTCGAACATCGGGGCGCGGCACTTGCAGCGCCGCGAGGGTCTGGGCTTCCAGTCGAGCAAGGAAGACATGATCTCGGAGAAGGTCGAGGATCTGGTCAAGAACGAAGTCAAGCGTACCTTCAATCCGGAATTCCTTAACCGGCTGGACGAGATTATTCTGTTCAGCGCTTTGAGCGAAGGCGATCTGATCCAGATTCTGGAGCTCATGGTCAGCTTGCTGAATCAGAACCTGTCGCAGAAGGCGATCACGGTTACGGTGACCGATGAAGCCAAGAAGTGGATTCTCAGCCAGACGCTGGTGGATCGCAGTTACGGCGCGCGTCCGCTGCGGCGAGCTTTGCAGAAGTACATTGAAGATCCTCTGTCGGAGGCTTTGATTCAGGGAACCATTGCCACGCGGCCGGCGTTCATCGAGGTTTTCCTCGGGGACAACAAGCTGTTCTACCGTCCCGTGGATTCGAAGGAAACCGAAGGCGTGTTGTTGTACGAGAATTCATAGAGACGTAGCTAGCTACGTCTCTACGGATTTTCAGCCGTCAGCTTTTGCTGGCGGCTTTTGTTTTTCAGCTGGCGGGCAAGCTCCAAATCTTTTCTGCAAGTGCTGCCGCACGGGCGAGGACGCCTGCGCCATACATTGGTCCGGTTGTTGTGATGTAATTGATGCTGAGGTAGGACTTCATGAGCATGCTGGCTTCTTGCAGACTCGCGCTGCATACCTTGGCAATCTTTGTTCTTGTGGGCGGCCTCACTCCCGCGCGGGCGCAGCAGACGCCGGATCCGCATCAGGTTCCGGTGATGGATGGGGAGGCGGGGCCTTGTTCGGTCGGTTTCACCGTTACCGATGTAAAAGGTGCGCCGGTTTACGACGCGCGCATTCGAGTCCACATGGCCTACGGATTCGCGGGGGTGCGGCGGCTTGATCTTGAGGCGGCTACCAATGTGGATGGCAAAACGCAATTCAAAGGCCTGCCGGAGAAAGTCAAAGGCGGGACGCTGATGTTTCGGGCATCGCAAGGGAAGCGGGAAGGGTCGGCGGTTTACGATCCAGCGAAGAACTGTGGTGGGCAGCAGAGCAGCATTGTTTTGAGCGAGAATTAGGCAACCCCTAATTGAGTCGTAGCAGGTCACGAGCGTCCAACATTCGCGGTTGAAATTCCCTGGAACAGCCCAGGTGCGCGGGCACGCGTGGATCCCTCACTGCGTTTCGGGATGACAGGATATGTTTCTTTTGCGACCTTCGCCCCTGCGCCGTAATCCTACAGACACGGGTTATAGCAGCGGGTGACCGAATCTTCCGAGGGAGCATCATGGAAAAAGTTAACATTGCGGAGAAGTTTTCACACATTACGGAGTACTGGAAGCCTTACGTGGCGGCTGAGCTTAATGGGCAGATGGTGAAACTGGACAAGATCAAAGGGGAGTTCGTGTTTCACCATCACGATCACGAAGATGAGATGTTTCTGGTGGTCAAAGGCCGTTTCCGGATGGAGTTTCGCGACCGCCGCGTCTGGATCGAAGAAGGTGAGTTCATTGTGGTCCCGCGGGGAGTGGAACATCGTCCAGTTGCCGATGAGGAGTGCTGGTTCTTGTTGTTTGAGCCGGCTTCCACGCTGAACACCGGGAATGTGGTGAATGAGCGGACGGTTCGTGAGTTGGAACGGGTTTGAAGGATGTAAGATCATTGGTCGATCTCCCAGGTCTCGAAAGGCGCGAGACCTGGGGCACCCGGCAAGCTCCTGACCCGCTGGACTGGTAATAGACAGCGTTGTTGCCTTGCGTTTGTGCGCGTGATGACATCGAAAATAACAACAGCCAACCGACTAGCGCCACGACAAGTGTGATTGGAATTTGCCCAGAAGCAAACGTCGTTATGCTTTTCATCGCGTTCTCCTTGCCGCAGTGTTCCGCACAGAATTAGAGTCCTATGGAGTGGCCTTGTAAACGGTCCCACACCCACCCTGGCACGATTGCCCCGTCCCGCCCCACTGCGTTGTGCCGAACAGAAGCCCCGCTTGATCAAACGTCAGGGGGCCCGTGGGATGCCAACCGTCCGGACTTTTGCTAAAGTTGTAGATTACTGTGAAAACCCACGAGCCCCCAACACGTCGCAGCTGGAAAATCATGCCGCCTTCTGAAGTTCCATAGATGTCGCCCTTGGAACCCAAGACGACGCCGCCCTGCGGGTTCGCGCCATCATTTTGACCCTGAAAGCTATACAGCACGGTTTCCTTCCACGAGCCATTCGCACGTATGGCGAGCTTGAAAACCGTCCCTTCCCCATATCCTGCGCCGCCTCCGACGGTTGTGCCATAGAGATTGCTATCAGCGTCGAAAACCACACCCGCAGCCGGGCCACCGCCATCCGGACTTGATTTGAAGCGGTGGAGAATCGTCTCGGTCCAAGAACCACCCTGCTTTGTCGGCGGCGTAAGTTTGAACACCGTCCCGCAACCTTGCCCTCCGTCGTTAGGACAGCGGTAACCTCCGGTGTAGGTAGTCCCGTAGATTGCACCCTTGCTGTCGAGGATCAAGCCACCATTGGGGTTAGCTCCGTCGCTGGGGCCTCTGAAACCGTGCAGCACCTTCTCCGTCCACTTGCCACCCTTCCTCTCCGGCGGACTCAGTTCGAACACCGCCCCGCAATATTGGTAAAATGCATTGCAGGTTGTCCCATATCCCCCGCCGAACATGGTTGCGCCATACAGGTTGCCTGCCTTGTCGAAGACCAGATTCCCGTTGGGCAGATATCCCTGCTTGGCGGTTGGAAAGCTGTACAGGATAGTTTCCGTCCACGCTCCGCCTTTCTGGGCTGGCGGCGACAGCTCGTAGACCGTGCCGCATCCGACCTTCTCACCCAGCAGCACGCAACTGCCCGTACCGCCGTAGCCGGTTGTGCCGTAGAGGTTCCCAGAGATGTCGATGATCACGCTGCCTACCGGGGTGTTGCCGTCACCGGAGGCGTTGCCTTTGAACACATGGAGCACGGTCTCGGTCCACGGGTCGCCACTTTTCGCTGGCCGCGCAAGCTGAAACACGGTTCCGCACTGGGCTGGCGGGCACTCGCCTCCGCCTTGGTCGGTGGCACCATAAAGGTTGCCCGCTGCGTCGAACACCACGCCGCCCGCGGGCGAGGAGCCGTCGGTCGTCCCGCCCTGGAAGCTGTAGAGCACTTTCTCGTTCCACTCCGCCGAGGCGGTTGCGGCTAGCGTGAGGATGACGAGCAGCAGGCGGGCTTTGTTGGTCATCGATGACATCTCTTGATTCCAGCCGCCGGGGCAGGAACGGCGCGGGTTTCGCGATAGTACATCGGATTGAGGGTGGAGTCTATGGGGTTTGAGAGGGTTGGTCCCTGCGGGGCCTGGGTTGGATTGTGCGGCTTGGCGGCACGGCTGAAGTGGTTGCGGAAAAACTCCCTGCGTGGGAGTTTTGAAAGGGCACGGCTTCCCAGCCGTGCCGGAGTCTTTGAAACCGATGTACGGCGCGGCTTAAAGCCGCGCCCCTTCAAAGCTCTCGTCGCCTGTTTCGGACTTTTTCCGCAACCACTGAAGTCGGGCCCTTCCCGACATGCCAATTCGGATCCCCGTTTTTTCGGTAATCTGTGGGGCCGCGCCATCCCCAAGAGTTCGCGGGCGGGGGCGCCCGCGCCACATTATTTATTGCAGCATTTCGAGGGTGCGGCAGGTTCGGGTTATGGTTTCGCGTTCTTCTGGGGTTAGGTCGGCGAACTCGAAGCCGTAGCGATAGCCGGTGCAGTTGCGGACTACGCCTTTTACGCGGATCGGGGTGGTGGTGATCGGGACTGAGAATTGCAGAGCGACGGAGGTGCCGACGTCCCACCCAGCGACGAAGACGCCGGCGATTCCTCCCTCGTTGATATTCAGGGAACGGCCGCGCATCTCGCGGGGCTCGACGCCGAGGATTGCCGCCTTCAGCTCGGTTTCGAGGTCGTAGCGATGATAACGGCGGGAGTAGGCTTTGCGCTCGGGTTGTTGGGGCTGATCCATAGGCTAAGAATCCATACACCAGAAATCATTTTCACACTTCAGGGCCAGAATGGTGAACTTACGTTGGTCTTGTTCGGAAATTGGAACAAGGCGAAGGGACATGGTTGTTCCGGCGTCCCAAATCGGGTCAGACGGGGGTGTGGAGGTCGAGTGCCGAAATTCTTGTCAAGTCCCTGGCGAGGGCAAATTCTTTGCAAGCGTTTGATTACATTATGAAAATAAAGTTTGAAAACGTGTCATAGTTGCCCTGTGGGATGTGCTACGCTATACCTATAGGTGGAATTGAGGGCACGGCTCTATAGCCGTGCCTTTCTTGTTTAAGCGTATTCGATCGGTTAACTCGCCAGGGCCGCCAATCCTCTGAAAACTGGGGCACTCGTCAACAGGAAGACATCCTGCCATGCGGCATCGTGTGGGAGGGTGGAGGTGTGGCTGGCACGGCGACGGAAAGGAACAGGCGACTGGAAATGGGGATGGGACCTGGGAGCACAGGGGGGAATTTTTCGCGGCCGCGATCCACGAAGATACGGTTCGTGGTTTCGGGGCGGCGGACGTCGAAGCAGGTGGGCGAGTTCTTTGAGGCGGCGTTTCTGACCAAGTCGGCGAGCTTGGGATTTAGCGTGTCGAAACCATGGGGAGACAGCCAGCGCTATGACTTTATTGTGGACAACGGCGAGCAACGGTGGCGGATTCAGGTAAAAGCGACAATCACGAAACATTGCCAGAGCTACGTGCTGAACTCACGGCGTTTCCAGAAGAAGCGGCCGGTTGCGTATACGAAAAGGGACATTGACTTTTTGGTTGGGTATGTGGCGCCGCTGGATCGCTGGTATGTGATTCCGGTGGAGGCTTTGAAGGGGCAGTATTGCTTTCGGATTTTTCTGAAGGAATGCAAGCGGGCGCGGTTTGAGCAGTATCGCGAAGCGTGGCATCTGCTGCGGGCGCAGGGGTCGGGGAGGTGACGGGGCGGGTTGCGTCGTTTGCGGGCTGGTGGGCATCTAGATCGCACTATGGAAATCGTTGTCTATACATCTTTTTGGTGTCCGGATTGCCGCGAAGCCAAGCGCTTTCTGCAACAGCACAACCTTTCTTTCAAGGAGATTGACATCGAGCAGACGCCCGGGGCGGCTGAGGAAGTGGTCAAGCAGACCGGGAAGCGCGCCATCCCGCAGTTTGTGATTGACGGCGAGTGGGTGCAGCCTTATCGCGTGGGCGAAGGGTTTTTGTATGAGGAAATGGCTAAGCGATTGGGGGTGAAGGAGCCTTAGCAGGGATCCTCTGAGCTGAGTTTCAGGTTGGGGCCGCACGGGCGTGGACGCCCGCGCCTACATTGGGAACTCGTTACTTTGGTTTCATGGGTTGCGGTACTTTCCGGCCATTGGTGGCGGGTTTCGGGCGATCTACCATTGCAGGTATCGATGACGCTTGAGACTACAGCCCGCGGGTTACTTGCCGGAGTAAGCGATCGGCGGCGGGTTCCACGTTATTTGTGCAGCGGCCAGGCGCAAATCACGTGCCTTCCTTTACGCGGGACTCTGCTTCGGGGCAGGGTGCGCGACCTGGGGTTGGGGGGATGTTTGATCGAAAGCATCGACACGATTTTTCCCTTCGACCTTGGAGCTCAGACCGAAATCCGGGTGGAAGTGAATTCATGGTTCTTCCGAGCTATGGGGCACGTGCGGGCGGTTCGTGAACGGTCCGGAATTTCGTTGGAGTTCCTGCACATGAGTGCCGGCGGACACAGCAGGCTGGCGGACCTGATCGCCGACTTGGAGAGACCGCGAAGTGGTACGGTCCGACAGGAACGCCTGATCGAGCATTCGCGCCAGTTGCTGCGAGGAACGTCCAGCCTGGGATCAGCGCGGGATGGCGGCGTTGCGATTGTCGGAACCATCGTGACGGCGCAGTCGGTTGAGGAAGCGTCCGCGGCCGCGAGGCGCTCGGCTTGGGTTCGGGCTTTGCATCCGGGAGCAACCTCAGTGGATATTTTCGTTTAGGGATTAGTCCTGGTGAAGCGTACGCCGTTGTGCCTACGGCTGAACCGATTTCGATGAGTCTGGCTGGGGTGGGGCTGGTGCAGAACTCGGTGTCGATCCGGATTTGGGGGCTTGGTCCAGTGGTGGCTCGGGATCGGAAAGAATCCGTGTGCTGGTTGCAAATTTGTGCCAATTCCTGAACTTCAGGACGCTTCTCCAACAGGGTTTGAGATTGGCGGCGTGGCAGGCAACGGTTTCGGATTGTACCGGCAGATCGAAACTGGAGCCATCTCCGAGTTGGACGTCAGCATAGTCGATGACCGACTCCATCTGCCGAATCGGAAAATCAGGGTTTACCTCAATGTGCCCTCTTTCCAGGCGCATCGGGTGAAAGGTGGTCGCGTTTAGCCATAGTTGCCCGCTGTAGCCCGGATAAGTCTTAGCATCTCCAGCTTGCACATACCACAGCTCGTTGTCCAGTTTTGCGATGTGAAACTCAAAGACCAGCGTGTGAGTCCCGCGTAAGATTTCGTTCTTCTTGAACTTGAATTCGGCCAGACTCAGCGGCGAGAAAATTCCCACCAGCGCGCTTGCAAATTCCCCAGTCGACCAACCGGCTGCCAGGTCTGGCGTCGCGGATTCGATCGGTTTTCCGTTGGTTGCCATGTCTTTGTAGCGTTCCTGCCCTTGCTCGTAGCTCACTTGAGCAGTGACGACATCCTGCAACCGGAATCCGTGGCCGCTGTCTTCGTAACGCGTTGTTTCCTGAGAGCAGATCACGTTGGGAAGCCGGTGGCTGAGGGAAAGGGCAAACTCACAGACGTGGGCGAGCCCGGCCGACTGAGTAGTTCGTTTCGAGAGAGTCTCACAATACGAAGAAACGTCCAGCGGTTGATCTGGTTGGCTCGAAACAGTCGGTGCAGAAGGCTGGGTTTCTTGTGCGGCAGCCGAGAACCCGATCAGGAAAAGCAGCGCGACCCAGAACAGGCAGCCGCCCACTAACCTGGCGGGGTATCGCACACGAGATCCTTCCATCGACTAGATGTTATACCAGCCCGCACTGGGTCTTGGTGCGGCTGTTGGTCGATCCGTCACTGGAAAGCTAGGGGGCGCGGACGTCCGCTCTACCCGGTACAACTAAGTCCTTTCAGGCGAGGCCCTTGGCTCGGCTCCATTTGTACATCGTCCTTCGTACCGTAGGAACTGTACAACGCAAAGTGCAGAATAGAGCCTCACAGGTCAGGCAACCGGCCCAGGATTTTCCTCCAATCGCCAGCCGGCGGAGAGCCTAGAAAGTCCTCATGGCCGAAAGCGATTTACAAAATCGGGAAGAGCCAGTATGCACCACCTGGCAGTGGATGCTCGAAGTGGTGCTGGGAGTGTTCTTGCTCGCAGGCGTGGGGCTGATGGTTCGCTACTACCCGACGGCGCAGCCCATCGATCGGAAGAAGGACGAACTCCAGCAGCAAGTGCAGCAACTCTCGCGGCAAGTGGATCAACTGGAACAGGAGCAGGCCATGCCTGCCATGGTTCTTCGCCGCTACCGCGATTCTATCTGCTACGTATTCGGGATTTACCGGGTCGGCTTTGCGGGCCGCGCGCCGGAGTTGCGGGCGCGGATTTCCGGGACCGGTTTCGTCGTCTCTGACGGATTGCTCGCCACCAATCGTCATGTGGCACAACCCTGGTATGAGGACCCCGAGTCGGCTTCGTTGATCCGCAAAGGTGCGACGCCACGGCTGGAAAAATTGCTGGCATTCTTTCCCGGGCTGTCCATGCCCGTGAACATCACCCCGGCGGTGCTATCCGAGCAAGGGGATTTGGCGGTGCTCCGCATCGAGGACTTGCCGGAGGTGCATCAGCTTCGGCCGTTGCCCCTGGCTTCGGAGATTCCGAGTCCCGGTGAACTGGTTGCCGTGGTTGGATATCCCATGGGCGTGCTGGGCATGGTGGCAAAATCACCGCCCGCGGTCTACGACCGGCTGGCTTACCGCCGCGACGATCAGGGAGCAGCCAGCGAATTGGCCGCGCTCTCGTTGATCCGGCCATCTTCGACCATCGGACATTTGGGAGATATCGTCGGCGACAAACTCATTTACGATGCGCCCACCGCTCACGGCGGCAGCGGAGGTCCGGTCTTCAACTCCGAAGGAGAGGTGATCGGCGTCAACGCGGCTTATATTGACGGCTTCTCCGGGGGCACGCTGGGCGTTTCCGTGCGTGCGCTCAAACCCCTGATCGTGGCCGCAAGGCTCGCCGCAGCAAAGGCAGCGACACTCTCCCAGAAAAGCAATTCACAACTGAATGACACATCCGCGTCCGCAGATCACTGACCTGTGCGATGCCAATAAGTAAAATTTCTTGATTGACGTCATCCTGAACCCGGCGTAAGTCGGGTGAAGGATCTTGTGCGAAGCGCCTTGAATCCCCACTGGCATGACCTGGCCGCCGACTGGGAACCTATACGCGCCTGTCGACCGCACTCTTGGCAATGCGCGCGAGATCCTTCGCGGCCTTGCGGCCGCTCAGGATGACGTCAAAAGCTGAGACTAGAACCCCTTGATCCAGCCGGGCTCGCGCACGTGCTCTTCGTCCAGGCGACGCAGGCGTGCGGCCATAATTCCGGGCCTGCCCAGGTAGCCAACAACTTTTCGGGGATCGCTGCGGTCGACAACCGGCAGGCGGCCTATATTATTGCGCAGCATCTTTGCGGAAGCGTCGTGCAACATCTCGTCGGGATAGGTAACCACGACATCGCGGGTGCCAGCGTCGAGCACGGTCGAGGCTCCGCTCGGGTCCGCGTCGAGCGCGCGCATCACGTCTCCTCGGGTGATGACGCCAGCCAGTTTGCCTTCGGCGTCCAGGATCACCATTCCCTGGTGCCGGCTGACTTCGGGGTCGCGGCGCACAATCAGGTCCGACAACTCGCTAATTTTCATGGCAGCGGGAAGCTTGGGCACGTCTTGATCCATGGTCTCGGATACTCGGACCTGTTGCAGCACGTCGGCTTCGTATTCTTGATGGATATGCAAACCGCGACGCGCCAGCTTCTCGGTCATGATCGAAGCTCGCGGCATGAGCCACATGGCGATGCCGTCGGCAAGCACGCTGACCAGCATCAGCGGCAGCACCGAGTTATAGTCGCGAGTGATTTCGAACGCAAAAATAATGAATGAGAAGGTTGCCCGTGAGGCTGCCCCAAAAACCGCTCCCATCGCAACCAATGCGAATGCTCCCGCCGACAGATTCGCCGTAGGGAAGATTCGATCCACCCCAATGGCGAAAACCCCGCCCATGGCCGCACTCGACATAAACATGGGCGCGAGCAATCCGCCCGATGTTCCCGATCCCAGCGAGATGACCAGCGCCACCGCCTTTGCGACCATGACTACCAGCAGCAGCTTCCACGCCAGATTCGCATTCAGGATGTCGCCGATGGTGTCATAGCCCACCCCCAGAACCCGGGGCACGAAGTAACCGATGATTCCCAAACCAAGGGCTCCGATCGCCGGCCACCACAGTTCGTCGATGGGCAGCTTTTCGAATTGATCTTCGGTCCAGTAGAGTAACTTGCTGAATCCTACCGCGGCCAATCCGCAAACCAATCCCAACAACAGATAAAATGGCAGGGCATGCGGGATGCCGAAGTCCATGGCCGTGACTTTGAACATCGGCCCCGCTCCCAGCAGTTGCATATGAACTGCCGTGGCCAGCGTGCTCGCGATCACCAGCGGAATAAATGAGCGTGCCTTGAACTCAAACAGAAGCAGTTCGATGGCAAGGATCACGCCGGCAATGGGGGTGTTGAAAGTCGCCGACATGCCCGCCGCCGCGCCGCAAGCCAGCAATACTTTTCGTTCTGAAGCTGTAGTGTGAAACGCCTGCCCGACCAGCGAACCGACCGCGCCTCCAGTTTGAATGATCGGTCCTTCGGCGCCGAAAGGGCCGCCGGTACCGATCGCAATCGCTGCAGAAATGGGCTTCAGGATCGCGACCCGTGGCTCGATGCGGCTGCGGTTGACCATCACCGCTTCCATGGCCTCGGGAATGCCGTGTCCTTTAATTTTCGAGGTCCCATATTTCGCCATGAAGCCGACGATGATTCCTCCAATCACCGGGATCGGAATTACCCACAGCCCAAGCTGGTTGTGCTGCGCGCTGATAAAGTCGGCGACGAAACGGTGGTAGAAGAAAATATTGGTGAACAGCCCTATCAACTTGTACAACACGAAGGCGATCAGGCCTGCGAGGAGACCGATCCCCGCGGCAAGGAACGAGACCAGCACCATGCGGAACTGCGCCGGTTCCGCGATCCTGGTGTCTCCAACCTGCGCGCCGGTGGCTCCAATTGTGGCCGGGGGCGAACTGCCGTTGCTGCCGCTTTCTGACATTCTTTAGTTTTTTCTCCTGCTGGCCTTGGTTCCATTTGTGCCTTTGCCGCTTTGCATGGCCCGCTTGAGAGCGCCGACCAGAGCTGGGCCGCGCGTGCTCAACTCGGCTTTATGATGCAATGACAACTCACGCAATATCTTCTCGCCTTTGGGAGTCAGCGAGAGCAGCACCTCACGCCTGTCCTCGCCGCCGCGGTGCCGCCGGACGTAGCCGCCTGCAGCCAGCCGGTTTACCAGTTCGACCGTGCTGTGATGTTGAATCTGCAGCCGCTCTGCCAGCTCTCCAATCCTCGGCCGCGTGGCCGTGGGCAACCCCTTCAAGGTCAACATCAACTGGTGCTGCCGGGGTTCCAGTCCGGCTTCCCGGGCAGCTTGCTCGCTGAAGTAGAGAAAACGGCGGATCTGATAACGCAACTCCGCCAGCGATTGATAGTCGGCCAACACTAGTGCCTTCTCCATGGGGCCGGATTATATCGTATCAAGAGCAATGTTCCATCGTGTTATATCGTATCACGACATATACAATTGCGAAATAGTGACGCAGCCAACTGGATTCCGACTCGAAGCTTCGGCCCCCGTTCCCAGAACTGGCCATCAAGGTTCAGGAGCATTTAGAATCTCTAGTCCTTCTGTTTATGGAAACGAACGATGAAGAGGGGAACCCCGTGATCTCACGCTATACCCGCCCTGACATGGGCCGCATCTGGAGCGATGAAAACCGCTTTCGCACCTGGCTGACCGTGGAAGTCGCGGCCACCGAAGTTCTGGCTGACGCTGGCATGGTCCCGAAAGATGCAGCGAAGGCGATTCGCAAGCGCGCTGACTTCGACCTGCGGCGCATCCACGAAATCGAGGCGGAAGTTCGCCACGACGTGATCGCCTTCACCACGGCGGTCGCCGAGATCGTCGGTCCTGAAGCCCGTTGGTTTCACTATGGCCTTACCTCAAACGACGTGGTCGACACCGCGCAAGCGCTGCTGATCGGCCAGGCGTCCTCCATCATCGCCGCCGATCTCGAGCAGCTTTCCGAAATCCTGAAGCGCCGCGCCTGGGAGTTCAAAGACACGCCGATGGTCGGCCGCACCCACGGGATTCATGCCGAGCCGATTACGTTTGGCTTCAAGCTGGCCAACTGGTATTCCGAGACGCAACGGAATATCGAGCGCTTCCGGCGAGCTTCCGAGGACATGCGTGTGGGCAAGTTTTCGGGCGCCGTCGGAACCCTGGCCCACCTTAGCCCCGAAATCGAAGAAAAGATCTGCGCCCGCCTGGGATTGAAAGCCGCAGCTGTTTCTTCGCAGGTGATCCAGCGCGATCGGCATGCTTATTACTTGTCCACACTGGCGGTGATTGCCTGCACCCTGGACAAGATAGCCACGGAAATTCGTCATCTGCAGCGCACCGAGGTCCGCGAAGCTGAGGAGTTTTTCAGCGAGAAGCAGAAGGGCTCGTCCGCCATGCCGCACAAGCGCAATCCGATCACGTTCGAGCAGATCAGCGGCCTCGCCCGCGTAGTGCGCTCGAACGCGCAGGCTGGATTCGAGAACGTCGCGCTCTGGCACGAGCGCGACATTTCCCACTCCTCCGCCGAGCGCGTCATAATTCCTGACTCCACCACGCTGGTGGATTACCTGCTGCAGAAGACATCCAACCTTATGGACACAATGTTCATCTATCCGGATCGCATGAAGCGCAACCTCGATAGTACGGGCGGCCTGGTGTTCAGTGGACAGCTCCTGCTCGATCTGGTGGAACACGGAGTCTCGCGGGAAGATGCCTACCGATTGGTGCAGAGCCACGCCATGCGCGCATGGAAAGAGGACCTGAATTTCCACGATCTGGTGCTGAAAGACAAAGAGATCACGAGCCGGGTGCCGCGCCAGCAGGTCGAGCGCGCCTTCGATCTCAAGCGGCAGTTGCGAAACATCGATGGAATCTTCGCGCGAGTTTTCAAGAATGATCGTACCGCCTCGAAACTCAGTCGCAAGCGGACACATTAGCAGACAGACACTCGGCTCTGGGTTTGCATGCCACTTAAGGAGATTCAGACCACGATGTCGAAAATCGCCTGCACCGTCCTCTTTGCAATCTCCTGCTCGCTAGTTGCCTTGGCGCAGAGTTCGCCGGGGTCAACTTCGGACAACAAGCCGGCGACCAACACTCAAGCCGAGACATCGTCCAAGCCCCTGAAAATCCAGGCCTGGGACCTGTTGCTAGGAGGTATTAGAGAAGACAGCGCCACCAAACGCGCCACCGCAATCCGAGTCCTTTCCTTGTTGACGGGTGAAACCAGGGCGGTGACGCTGGCCACCCATGCCCTCTCCGACCCCAAGGCCCAAGTGCGCGTGGCAGCCGCCATTGCGCTCGGTGAGTTGCACGCGAAGTCGGCGATTCCGAAACTGGAGGAAGCGCTGTCCGACAAGGAACCGCTGGTCGCGCTGGCCGCCGCTCACTCTCTGCTCACCATGAAAGACACGCTGGCTTACGAGGTGTACTACGAGATCCTCACCGGTGAACGGAAGGGCAGCAAGAGTCTGGTCGCGGGAGAGATCGACACACTCAAGGATCCGAAAAAAATGGCGCTCCTCGGTTTTCAAGAAGGCATCGGCTTTGTCCCGTTCGCCGGTATTGGATACACCGCCATTCGCACGATCGTAAAGGATGATAGCTCGCCGGTGCGCGCGGCGGCTGCCAAGGTTTTGGTCAACGATCCGGACAGCGCCACCGAGGACGCGCTGATCCAGGCGGCGACCGATGACAAGCATGAGTTGGTTCGGACGGCTTGCCTGGATGCGCTGGCACGGCGGGGGAATCCCGCGGCCATCGACCGGATCGCGCCTGCCCTATCGGATGACAAGGATTCCGTGAAATACACGGCCGCAGCGGCTATTGTGCACTTGAGTGATGTTGCGGAGCGCCGGAAAGCGCGAAAGAAGTAAGCAACGGCGTACGCGAGAAGAACGAGGACCACGCTCGGGAAATGTTAGCAGATTCCTTCGGCATGCCGGTTGCTCTCGTATGTCAAGCAACTCTAGAATCGCTCGTCACTGTAAACCGTTCACCTTTACCAACGGCTGTCCAAACTCCCGTACCAGCGCTGGTTCCTGAACCACGACGTGCGACGCACCGATGACGGCGAACACGAGGTCTCCCCGCCGGGCTCGATCGACCAGAACCCGGAAAATGTGCTGGTCGCGAAACATCCCGGAGTCGTTGGCTAACTCGTTCGTGTAATGAATCGACTGCGTCGGATCAAACCAATCCTCAGAAACCTTGTGCCAATCCGCCATCTCCGGAAACAGGCTCTTACAAGCCACGGCAAGCTCAGCCAGGGAGTTCGGCGGATTCTTCAATCCATGCGCCGGCAAATAGTTGGACAACCAATCGCTGATGCGATCATCGAGCGGAGCGGATCCCGCTGCGACGTGTGCCTCGGCCACCTGCCGGAGCGCATAAAACACCTTTACCTGTTGCGGCGAGTACGTCTTCAGAACATGGGAAACTTCCTCGTCGAACGAAGGTTCGAAGGTCGCCACCGGAATTTCATCCCTTCCTGCCAGAAACCGCAAAAGTCCTGGTTCGGCGTACTTCTGCACCGCCTCTCGCATATCGCGCAGCGTCGGCGGATTCCCACCCTCGTTGTACGCGACATCGGGGCGGAACGCGGCCCACCGACGCTGAATGTCGGCAATCTGCGGATCATCAGGATTTCCGGTGTGTTCAGCCCCGTAGAACAACAACGCCCCCGGCCCAGCCTTGAATTCGAGCACGTACGGGCTCTTGTGCTCGATCGCCGCATACTGCTTATAGGAAAGAATGCTCTGCTCAGGATTTTGCGCTGCCACCATTACCACCCCCGCCAAAACAAAAGCCCAGCAAGTTCGCAGCATTCCCCTCACCTCAAGAAAAGAAATGGATCGACTTCCACGACTGATACGAGAAAAAACGGACCGAGGTTCCCCACCTCCACGCAGCACAAGTTCCCCAGAACTTTCCGGCAGGAATCTTGGTAAATTACAATAGTTGGCAAGGAGAGCCTGACATGTTCACCTTTCTCCTCTGGTGCCTGCTGTTCGTGCTTTGTTGGCCGCTGGCTCTGTTCGCGCTGGTGCTCTATCCCTTGGTGTGGCTCTTGCTTCTCCCCTTCCGGCTGGTGGGAATCGCCGTGCACGGAGTGTTGGAACTGGTGTGGGCGGCAGTGATGCTGCCGGCAAGACTTTTGACTGCGCCATTCCGACTGTGAATGTAGGCGCGGGCGTCCTCGCCCGTGCAGCCCTGGCGACGAATTCGCCCTACTCTGCGCCCTTCGCCGGTATCGCCATTCCCAATTCCTTCATCACCATCTGCAAATCTTTCCAGGTTTCTTTTTTCTGTCGGGGATCGCGCAGCAGAAACGCGGGATGATAGGTGACGGCGAGCTTGGTGCCGCGGAAATCGAACCAGCGTCCGCGAAACTCGGACATCGGCGCGTTAATCGCGAGCAGCGTCTTTGCCGCGACCGCGCCTAGGGCCACAATCGCCTTCGGCTTAATCGCCGCGATCTGCCGCATCAGAAACGGAGAGCAGGTCTCGCACTCATCGCGCTCCGGCGTGCGGTTTCCCGGCGGACGGCACTTGATGATGTTCGCAATGTAAATATCTTCACGACGCAGGCCCATGGCCTTGATCATGTTGTTGAGCAACTGCCCGGCGCGTCCTACGAAGGGCTCGCCCTGCTGGTCTTCGTCTGCGCCCGGAGCTTCACCAATGAACATCAGCTCAGCTTTCGGGTTGCCGACCCCGAAGACGATTTGTTTGCGTCCCTGTTTGTGCAGACGGCAGCGCGTGCAGTCGCCAAGGTCCTCGCGAATCAGACGCAACGCCTGGCTGGGGTCAGACACGCCTGACTCGAGTTTCGGGATCGCGTCTTTGAAATCTGCTTCCGGCAGAACTGGCATTGCCACTGTCGCCTTGGATCTGGGTGTCATTTCCTCTCGCTGTTGTGGCTGGATTGGATTTTCAGGGATTACCGCATCTTGAACTGCACCGCCGCTGGCTTCAGCGACGTCGCGGCGGTAGAAATCGTAGATGCCCAACTCGTTGTAGTACCGGATTCGTTCGGCTAAAGCGCGCTTGAGTTGCGGATCAAGCACGTTGGCCATTCGCTATTTTCCAATCTTTGCGGGAGTGTTTTGTGGATTCCGCAGCCGTACCACCTGGTCGAGAACGCGTTGCGCGACTTCCCACTTCGTGGTCTCCGGAACTTCCACGACTTCGTGCTGCGTAATAATGGTGACAGCATTGCGGTCGGAGTCGAAACCTACGCCCTCGCGCGAAACGTCGTTGACCACGATGGCATCGAGCGACTTCGATGCCAGTTTCTTGCGGGCGTTTTCCAGTACGTTCTGAGTTTCAGCGGCGAAGCCAATGATCAGTTGGGACTGTTTGTGGCGCGCGATCTCGCCAAGGATGTCGGCAGTAGGCTCAAGCTCGAGCGTCATGGGACCGCTGCGCTTGATCTTCTGCGAGGCCGAAGATTTTGGACGATAGTCTGACACTGCGGCCGTCTTGATCACGATCGTCGCTTGCGGCAACAGCTTCAAAACCGCCTGCCGCATTTGTTCGGTGGACTCCACTCGCGTGACCTCAGCCGCGCCCGGCGGAGTTAATGCTGTTGGTCCGCTCACCAGCAACACGCGTGCGCCACGACGAAGCGAGGCTTCAGCCAATGCATATCCCATCCTGCCACTGGATCGATTGGTCAAATATCGCACCGGGTCAATCTTCTCCCGCGTGGGTCCAGCCGTAATCAACATCGTTTCGCCGGCAAATTCCTGCGACGCGCCCAGCGCCTCTAGCGCAGCAGCCACGATCGCGTCGTTCTCCGCCAGGCGGCCAGGACCCGTCATGCCGCAGGCCAGATATCCGGTGCCTGGTTCCACAATCCTCACGCCGCGTTTTTTCAGAATCTCAAGATTTGCCTGTGTCGCCGGATGGTCCCACATGTTGACGTTCATGGCGGGCGCGACCACGACCGGGGCCGTAGTTGCCAAGTAAAGCGTGGTGAGAAAGTCGCTGGCGATGCCTTGGGCAAATTTCGCGAGGACGTCCGCGGTTGCTGGCGCAACCAGCAGCGCATCGATGGATTGCGCCACCGCGATATGCTCAACTGCGGAATCGATATTCGGATGCTCGCTCGTCCCCGCGGCGAACATGTCGGTAATAACTTTTTCGCCGGAAAGCGCCGCGAAAGTGAGAGGCCGGACAAACTCCTGGGCAGCGTGGGTCATGACGACCTGCACGCGGATGCCGCGATCTTGCAGCAGGCGGACAATTTCCGCCGCTTTGTAGGCTGCAATCCCGCCACTGACACCGAGAGCGATTTTCATGATTGCCGGTTGTCAAGGTCCAATCGCCGCTTGTCCATACTTGAGCGCAATCGACGGTTGGCAATGACAACTTAAGAATGACTACTCTTGCCCCAGCGCCTTGTCGAGCATTTCGCTCACGACTTCAACGGCCGATTTGGGCGTTTCCGGGATTACCCACTTCACCTTGCCGGCCTTGATTTCGTCCTGCGCAATGCGGCAGGGTTTGCGGGAGTGTGTTTCGATTACCGGGGGCGCACCGCCTTGCAACTGCCGTGCGCGGCGAGCGGCTACCAGGATGTATCGATAGTTGCTGTCGAACCCTTCAATCAACTTCATTGTGTTCTCCCCTGTGCTAGCGTCCGCCCGAAGTCGCTGCGGTCGCAAACGACGCTAAGATCGGCTGCAGCCGTTGCCGAATGTTACGCAAACGGCAACCTTCGGCCTTGGCCAGCGTTTCTGCATCGTTCGCGGATCCTTGAACTCCCGAGCGCTTCAGCCGTTCCGCAAGGAGGATCGCCATCAGCGCGTCGATGGATTCATCCAGACGGTCGTTAATCAGAATATAGTCGTATTTCCCGTAATTCTCAATCTCACGACTGGCCGTGACCAATCGGCGTTGGATCACTTGTTCAGCATCCAGGCTGCGTTTTCGCAAGCGCATCTCCAAAGTCTTGCGGTCCGGCGGCATAACGAAAATGCTCACCGCTTCCGGCAGCTTGCGCTTGATCTGCTCCGCGCCCTGAACATCGATGTCGAGCAGTAGATCTTTTCCTCGCGCCTCCGCCTGGCGCAGCACAGTCTTCGCCGTGCCGTAGTAGTTGCCGAACACATCGGCGTACTCCAGGAACTCATCTCGTCGAATCATTTCCTGGAACTCCTCGCGTGACACGAAGAAATATTCTTGTCCATTCTTCTCAGTGCCCCGCGGAGGCCGGGTTGTGTAAGAAATCGAGAACTCCAGTCCGGAAACGATCGCGCGAACTTTATCGACGAGCGTCGACTTGCCCGAACCCGAAGGCGCCGAAATAATGTAGACCGTGGTCATTCGAGGTTCTGCACCTGTTCGCGCGCTTTTTCGATATCGGCTTTCATGGATAATCCCAGCTCAGTGATCTTGAGCGCCTCTCCAGCCAGGCCCGAAGTCTTCGAGAGCAGCGTATTGGCTTCGCGGTTCATTTCTTGCAACAGAAAGTCCAGTTTTTTGCCGACTTCTCCGCCCTGATCGAGCAGGCTCAGAAGGTGTTTCACGTGTTGATCGAGACGCACCAGTTCTTCCTGAATGTCGCTGCGATCGGCCAGCAGCGCCGCTTCCTGCAGGATGCGTTCCGGTTCAAGTTGCGAACCAATGAGCTCCTGCATACGCGTCTTCAATTTCTCGACATAGGTTTGCAGCGCAGCCTGGCGATGCTTCTCCACACCTTCCCGGGCTTGCTGGACGTGACTCATACGCTGCCTCAGTTCACGCTCCGTGCCCCGGCCTTCTTCCTCGCGCATCTGGTTGAGCCGGGCCAGCGCTTCCTCCATCTTGGAGAGAACTGCGGTTTCTAAACCGTCATCGACGGGCAAAGCTTCGGACTCAAGCGCGCCCGGGATGCGAAGGAGGGCGTTGAGATCGGGTTCAGCAGCGATTCCGAACTCCGCAGCTGCAGCACGAAAAGCCTGAACGTAACCGCCCACCAGAGCGCGGTTCAGCGTGAAGCCTTCGCTCACGCTGCGCTCGATATTCAAAGTCAGCTCCACATGGCCGCGAGCCATCCTCTCCTTCAAGCGCCGGCGGAGCTTCATCTCCAAATCGTCGCTGTCGGACGGCATGCGGAAGTGGATGTCGAGAAACCGATGGTTCACGGATTTGAGCGACAGGGTAAAGCCGAACTGGCCGTTGACCTGGCCTTTCACCTGCGCGAACCCGGTCATGGAGCGGATCGACATAAGGCTACTTGCTGAACCTCTCTACAGGACGCTGGCTTTCGACTCCACTTCGGCAAATTGCAATTCGTACAAGCGCCGATACGTGCCCAGCTTTTTCATCAGCTCCTCGTGTGGACCAATGTCCGCAATCGTCCCATTCTCCAGCACCACGATGCGATCGGCGCGACGCACCGTGGAGAGCCGATGCGCGATCACAACCACGGTCCGTCCGGTCATCAGGTTCTGCAGCGCCGATTGCACCAGCGCTTCTGACTCGCTGTCCAACGCCGACGTGGCCTCGTCGAGAATCAAAATCGGCGCGTTCTTTAACAGCGCTCGCGCAATCGCAATACGCTGGCGCTCTCCACCCGAGAGCCGCACGCCGCGTTCGCCAATCACCGTCTCGTAAGCGCTGGGCAAATCCATGATAAAGTCATGCGCCAACGCCGCTCGGGCCGCTGCTTCCACTGCTTTCTGTGGAACGCCCGGCTGTCCGTACGCAATGTTGTTCCGCACGGTGTCATTGAACAGCACCGTATCCTGAGACACAACTCCGATCTGCGAGCGCAGCGAAGCCAGTGTAGTCTCGCGCACGTCGCGACCGTCAATCGTTAAGCTCCCAGTGGTTACATCGAAGAAACGAGGGATCAGGTGCACCAGCGTGCTCTTGCCCGCGCCACTCGAACCCACCACAGCCAGCACCTCGCCCGCCCGGACTTCGACATTGATATCGCGCAGAATCTCTCGTCCTTCTTCGCTCTCGGATTGGCCCCTTGACTCGTACGAGAAGCAAACATTCTCAAACCGGATGCTGCGAGAAAATGGCAGCAATGCCTTTGCTCCGGGCTTCTCTTTTACATCGTCCTCCGTATCCATAAACTTGAATATCTCGGAAGACGCCCCCAGGGCCTGCTGAAAATTATTATTGAACAGCGCGAACTTGCGCACCGGATCGTACAGCTTGAAAACCGCCACGATAAACGCGAGAAAAGTGCCCGACGAAAAAACATGGTGGTTGATCTGTTCGCGCCCCAGCAGAAGAAGCAGGGCAATGGCGATGGCGCCAAAGATGTCCATCAAGGGTGAACTGATTGCCACCGCCGCTACCGAGCGCAGATTGGCACGAAGCAGCCGTTGTGCGGCTTTGCGGAATCGCGCGATCTCCCACGATTCCATGTTGAACGCCTTCACAATACGGTTGCCGGTGATGGTCTCGTGCAGAATGTTTTGAATGTCGGCAAGCTTGTCCTGACCGCGCCGCGTAGTGTGCCGAACCCGCCGCCCGATCCTTCCCGCTGAGAACACGATGAAAGGCACGAACAAAAGCAGAACCCAGGCAAACTTCCGCCCCAACGCCACCACCACCAATGCGGTAAAAACAAAAGTAAAGAATTGCTGCAGAAACTCCGCCAGCACGCTCGACATTGCGTATTGAACCCGCTCGACATCATTCACAATCGTCGAAACCAGCGTGCCGGTCGTGTGCTTGTGAAAAAATGCCGCCGATCGCCGCAGAATCGAGTCGTAGAGATCGTTGCGCAGATCGGTAATCATGCCAAAGCCGGCGTAGTTCACGAGGTAGGTGCCGGCATAATCACAGATTCCCTTCAGCACGGTTGCCGCGACCAGAGCGAAGGCGACCACCGTCCACGGATTCTGAAAGTGCGAGGGAACGAATTGCTGCAGGTAAATGGGATGCCCGCTGCCCGGTACCGTGAACAATTGCATCTCGCGAGACTGCGAGCCCGGGTTCAGTACGCGGTCAAAGATAGGTCCGATCAGAAGCAGGCGGAAGGCATCCAGCAGCCCCACAGCCGCCATCAGCAGCACCGATGCCCCAACCTGCCACCAATAGGGCGCCACGTACCGTATGAGGCGGGTTAGTTGCCGCATCGAAGGCTCCCCAGGCGCGGCCAGACGCGGCCTGCTACGGATGAATTCAGCATGCGTCGCAAGCCTTCATTCTACTTCAGTCGTCGGTCGTTGGTCTTTGGCCACCAAAACTGTGGAGAAAACCTAAGAACCGGGAACTGACCACTGGTTTTTCGTAACCGCCGACTATCCCGGACTATCCCGATGCACCACCTTCACCCGGTATCCCGCCTTGCGCAAGCCTTTGCTCACATCTTCTGCAATCATGACCGAGCGATGCTGTCCGCCAGTGCACCCAAAAGAAATCGTCAGATAACTCTTTCCCTCCCGGATGTAGTGCGGCAACAAATACACCAGCAGCTTGGAAATCCGGCTGATGAATTCCCTGGTCTGGGGAAACGACCGGATATATTTCGCAACCTTTGGATCGCGCCCGGTCAGCGGTCGAAACTCCGGCACAAAATGCGGATTCGGCAGGAAGCGAACGTCAAACATCAGATCCGCGTCCTCCGGCACTCCATGCTTGAACCCAAAACTCACGCACGAAACCAGAATGTTATTGCCCGACTCCCGTTTCTGAAAACGTTCCGTGATATGCGACCGCAGTTCGTGGACGTTGAACTTGGAAGTGTCAATGACCACATCCGACATGGCCCGAATCGACCGCAGATGCCGGCGCTCGGCGGCCAGCGACGCCTTCACCGTGGTTTTTGTACCTAGTGGATGGGGACGCCGGGTCTCGCTGAAGCGGCGCAACAAAACCGAATCCGCCGCTTCCAGAAAAAGCATCTTCGTCGGCAGAATCCGCCGCACCGATTTCACAATCTCCGGCAGCGCTTCCAGTTGCGTGCCTTCGCGAACATCCACCACCAGCGCCGTGCGCTCGATCTCGGAAGACTGCCCCGCCAACTCCGCAAATTGCGGAATCAACCCCACCGGCAGATTGTCCACGCAATAGTAGCCCAGATCCTCAAAAGCCTTGAGCACCGAGGCTTTCCCCGATCCGCTCATGCCAGTAATAATGACCAGTTCGGTGTCGGGACGGCTGTCGCGGGCAGCTCCCGCGCCCCCAGTTTCACGCGCTCGCTGCTTGATTTTTTTCTTCGGCTTGCCAAGTGGCATTTGCTGAAATGGTAGCAGGGACACTCCTCCCCCGCCAATTACCCATGTAGGCGCGAGCGTCCCCCGCCCGTGCGGGACCAGGCGACGATCCGTGCCTAGCCGGACTTTCACCGACTCTAAGGCGTCCTCACAATTACTTTAGCCCGCTACAGATTGTCATTCCGACCGGAGCTTCCATTCCCAACGGGGATGGAAGCGGAGTGGAGGGACCTGCTGTTTCGTGCTACGCGGACTACAACGCGCCCGAGGGGCTCTCCACGCAACAACATTCCGCTGTCGGATTTCTTCACGCTGCCGGTCAATCAGCCGCGGCCTTTCGTGTCGATTTCGACCGCGACGCAATATACATGCTTCCAGCACTTCGGCACTTGCGTTGGTACGACGTACGTGCCGACTGGCCCAGACGACGACAATGAGGCGGACCAGTAACGACGGACCTGACGCCTATAAGCGCTACGGCCAGCGCCAACAATTCGGTCGCCGGCCGTGGCGATCTTTCAAAACCGTGGTATATTGGCCGGCAGCCGGGGGTAACTTCGCCCGCCTCGTCGGCGGGCCGGCTGGCCCAGAGTCAAGGTGGTGTCCCGTGAGGTCGATCGCCATAGCAACAGCCCTTGCGGTTCTGGCCCAGGCTGCCCTTCTGGCACCAGCTGCGTGGGCTGGCGCCGGGTACAAGGTTCTGCACACCTTTGGCGCAGGCCAAGACTCGAATACCCCGTCGGGTCCGCCCACCCTTAGTGAGAAAGGCAGACTCTACGGCTTAACGTACGGAGGAGGGCCCCAGAACAGCGGAACCGTGTACCAGTTGACTGCCGGCTCTGGTGGCAAGTGGACGGAAAAAATCCTGCATGCTTTCGCCGGAGGCAGCGACGGAGGAATTCCCTGGGGCGGCGTGATCCTCGATGCCGCAGGCAGCCTGTACGGCACCGTACAGGGTGACGGTGACCGTGACGTAGGCGGCGTGTTCGAATTACACCGCGGTTCGGGCGGCTGGAGCAATGCCATCCTCTACAGCGACAATGCGGGCCCCGGCGTAGCGATGGACAAACTCGGGAACCTCTTCGGGGAGGTGGGTCCGGGCAACTACTTTCATATAGGCGCCATTGGTGAATTGTCGCCCGGTTCCGATGGCTGGGTCTACTCCGATTTGGCCAATTTCAACCCCACGGTCGGTTATTCACCCCCGGCTCCGCCGATCTGGGATGGCAAAGGCAATCTGTTTGGCACCACCACCGATGGCGGCATCGCCCAGCCAGCGTGCTGGACCGCGTTCGGTTGCGGGGTCATTTTCGAGATGACGCCCAACGGGGACGGCACCTGGACCTACCACATCCTGCACCGCTTCGCCTCTTATCCCACCGACGGTCAGACCCCGTACGGCGGCTTGGTGATGGACGCATCCGGCAACTTCTACGGAACCACTGAGTTTGGCGGCGTTCAGGGCAACGGGACAGTATTCAAGCTCGCCTTCGCCAACGGTCATTGGAAAAAGACCGTGGTCTACGACTTTCCCGACTGGCACAACGGAGCCCTACCAAATAGCTCATTGGTATTGGACAAGGCAGGCAATCTCTACGGCATCGGGGGCGGAGGAAACCAGGGCTGCGGCCCATATACCTGCGGAGTTGTCTTCAAACTTACGCCGCAGAAAAATGGCCAATGGAAATACAGCGCCGTGCACAAATTCAGTGGCCCGGACGGCAACTTCCCGATCGGCGTAATCGTCGACGATAAAGGCAACCTCTTCGGCACCACCTCGAACGGCGGCACCCACAACGCCGGCGTCGCCTTCGAGATCACGCCATAACCGCCGCCCGTCCTTTGTACCTCTTGAAAAGGCCAGCCGGTATGCGGAGGCGGGCAGGTGCTGGACGAAACCAGCACCCGCCAGAGCAACCGTTGCATACTGAAAGTTTAACTACCCTCTAACCGCCCAACCACAACTTATTTGAACGCGATCACCCCAAACAACCCATCTACATTGTTGTTCGGTCCAGCAGTAAAGTAGAGCTGGTTCGTCTTCCCGTTGTTTGCGCTCCCGCCACCGAACTCGATTCCCCAAAGCTGGTCGATCTTGATCGGTTTGTTCGCGGCGCTTGTGATAGTGCCGACCAACTTGCCAGTCTTAAGATTGAACCCGTTGATGGTTCCTGAATTCGTATTGTTCGAAATCAGCAGAGTATTGCTCAGCGTACCGAAATTCTTCGGAGCCACGGCAAATCCCCAGGGCTGGTTCAGCGGCGCCCCATGAGCGAACCGCTTCACAAAAGTGCCGTCTTCTTTGAAGATGTCAATGAATCCGCCCCCGCCACCCGCCGCACTCACGTAGGAGACATAGAGCTGGCCCTTGATGTCCTGGATGCCAAACACCACAAAACCCTTCGGAATTTTTGAATCGGTGAACGATTTCACGAAGGTGAAGGTGCCGTCATACACATCAATGTGATTGTTGTTGAAGTCCGCGGCATAGAGGAAGTTCCCCGACGCCTTGCTGGTGATGGCCAGGCCGGTGTAACTGGCCTTATTGCCTGAGTTGTTGACTGCGATCAGGCCTGTCGAGGATTCGAAACTCGACCATCCTTGAATGGTTCCATCCAGCGTCGCGAACAGGAAAACGGACGTCCAAGTGTCGATCTTGAACTCGCTCGAGCCGTTGTACACAATTCCCGTGGGCGAACCGGGGCCGCCGCCGCTGGCTGGAGGAATAATCACCTGCAGGCTTTGCGGGACGCCAGCGCCGTTGTAAAGGGTGGACCAGCCATTCCATTCGTCGCTAATCCAGAATGGGCCGCCGGGTGCGTATGTGAGTCCCCAGGCATTCTGTAACAAAGGGTCCACATTCTTGGCCTTGCCGGACTGATTTGAAGTCAGGTTGGTTAACTTATATTGCGCCAGGGCCGAGCTCGAAACGAACATGAGCAAGAGTCCGAGCCATAGGGTCAGGGTGGTGTTGCGAACGAACACGCGTGGCATGCTGAATTCTCCTTTAAGGTGATGAGAAGTTAGAGGGTGGGGGAGGAACCCAATATCGCACGCAGGTGAGAACGTTGACTCCCTCGACCTGCGAGTGGCTAACATTAAGGCTTATTCATGCCCGTGTTGTCAATAGAGTGTCAAAGGTTTGTACAAATCTTGTCTCCCGCAAGGAAAGGTCAGCCGCCGGTGCCAGTTCCATGGAAGGCTCCGCCACAGCTCGCCAAGGCCATCAATCTCGTTAGTGATTAGCTAATAGCTATTATTTATGAAAAGTGTCCCACGTGGAACACTTTCGTCGATTCGTCGCCCCCGCAACCCGCCTCGACTCAAATGTTACGATGCCAATCAGCCTCATGCCTGAATTCTGCGACGTCGCGCTCCCCGTCCCGCTCGACACTGCCTTCTCCTACCGCGTCCCCGAGGAGATGCAGCCCGTGGTCGGCGGGCGCGTGCTGGTTCCGTTTCGCCAGCAGCGCATGTCGGGCGTGGTCACCGCAGTGCACGATCGCGCGCCGAAGGTTCAGGCAAAGAATATTCTCAGCGTGCTCGATGCTTCGCCGGTGCTGGATGAACAGCTTGTGCAGCTGGGCAAATGGATCGCGGACTACTATCTGGCGCCGCTGGGCGAGGTCTTCCGCACCATGCTGCCTCTGGCCGCGGAGTTCAAACGAGCCCTTGGATATCGCATCACGAACGATGGACAGATGGCGCTGCATCTCGCAGGGATGTCAGGCTCATCCGCACGCTCCCGCAAGACGCCCGACGAACAGTTAGCGGAGTTTCGCGTCCTGGACTACCTTGGCGAACGCGAGACGGTGCGCGAAGAAAGCTTGCGCGCCTCGACCCTCGTCTCAAAATCTGTTCTGGCGGGCCTGGTGCGAAAGAAATGGATCGTGCGAGAAGATTTGTCGGATGCCCGCGACGCGACGCGCACCATGAAGGTCGCATTGTTGAAGAACGCGGAAGGAAAGCTCAACGCCAATCAGCAGACATTAATCGAAACCTTAACTGCCGCGGGCGGAAGGCTTGCCGTCGATACTCTGCAAGCGCTCGACGTTCCGCGCACTACACTGGGGACGTTGGTCAAGCGTGGGCTGGTCGAGATCGTCGAAGAGCCAGTCGAGTTCACGGCCGCTCGAGGTATGACTCGCCCGACGCCCCTGGATTTTCAGTTCAACGCCGCGCAGCAGGAGGCATTGAAGAAGATCGAGGACAACGTGCGCGCTGGAAAGTTTGTAGGCATGTTATTGCATGGCGTGACTGGCTCGGGCAAGACTGCGGTTTATCTTGCGGCCATGCGCTCGGTTCTCGAGGCGGGACGGTCGGCGATCCTGCTGGTGCCTGAGATCGGGCTCACGCCAGCGGTTGCGGCCGATCTGCATCACGTGTTCGGGGATGAAGTTGCCATCCTGCACTCGGCGCTTTCAGATCAGGAACGGGCTGAGCAGTGGCATCGCATCAAGCGCGGAGAGGCGCGCATGGTAGTGGGCACACGTTCAGCGGTATTTGCTCCGGTCTCAAACCTGGCGTTGATGATCGTAGACGAGGAGCAGGATTCGTCCTACAAGCAGGAAGAGACGCCGCGATATCATGCCCGCGATGTGGCGGTGATGCGGGCCAAGATGGCGAATGCCGTCGTAGTGCTGGGCTCGGCCACGCCTTCGCTGGAATCTTATTTTAACGCGAAGAAGAACAAGTATGCACTGCTCCAATTGCCGGACCGCGTGGAAAATCGGCCGCTGCCTGAGGTCGAGATCATCGACATGCGGTTGGAGTTTCAGGAGACCGGCAAGGAGCAAGTCATCTCGCGCAAGTTAGCGGAAGAAATCAATCAGCGCCTGGAGCGCAAGGAGCAGGTGATGATACTGCTTAACCGCCGTGGATATTCGCCGGTGGCGCTATGCCGGGCCTGCGGGAACCGGATGGAATGCAGAAATTGTGCGATTGCGATGACGCATCATAAGGGCTCGAACCGCATGGTGTGCCACTACTGCGGATTCATGGCGCCGGTGCCGAAGGTTTGCGGGGAGTGCGGCAGCGAGTACGTTTATTTTCTCGGAACTGGATCGGAGAAGCTGGAAGAGTTGTTGCATGGGATGTTTCCGCAGGCGCGCATCGGGCGTCTCGATCGTGATACGGTTCGCGGCAACGAAGATTTCGAGCGGGCGCTCAATGCGCTCAACGAAGGCGAGCTTGACCTGCTGGTGGGCACGCAAATGATCGCGAAAGGTCACGACATTCATGGAGTGACGCTGGTGGGCGTGGTCGGGGCCGATGCGGCCCTTGGGTTTCCGGATTTCCGCGCGGCGGAGCGGACGTTTCAATTGCTGACTCAGGTGGCGGGACGCGCGGGGCGCGGACAGAGTCCGGGCAAAGTCGTGTTGCAGACCTATTTTCCGGATCACTATGCGGTACAGTATGCGGCGCAGCACGACTTTGTCGGATTCTACGAAAAAGAGTTGCGCTTTCGCAGTTGGATGCACTATCCGCCGTACAGCGCGTTGGCCAATGTGTTGGTGCGCAGCGACAAACTGGATGAGGCGCTGCGATGGTCGGGCATTTTGGGAAAGTGGTTCGAGAAGACGCGGCATGAAGGGATTCGCGTGCTGGGCCCGGCGGCGGCGCCAATTGTACGTCTCAAGCGGGATTATCGATATCATTTTGTTTTGAAGTCGGAGAGCCGGGAGAAGCTTAATGCGACGCTAAGATCGATGGTCGTCTATGCGGGGAGGGAAAAGATTCCGCGGACACAGGTGATCGTGGATGTAGATGCGGTTTGGTTGATGTAGGAAGGCTCTAGTCTTTCGCGGAACTGCCCGCTCAAGCCAAAAGCGTCCTCGGGTGGGCCACCCGCCGCTCGTCTCTACACTAATGATTGAAGGTGTGACAATATCTGTTCAAGGTTAACTATACCGAGGCCTACGCATTTACATGGGGGAGGACAAGGAAAACAGCGGGACGTGTACGAGAGGCCGAGATTATCGAGCCCTAACCACGACGGCGTGTAAAGGCACGACGCGTCTTGATCGTCGAGGGATTGCTGCTGCGCTTGGTCGGATCGGGCTCGTAGTCCCAGAATTCGCTGCGAGGCACCGGAGGAGTGTGGGGATTGGCATCGAGTTCCTCAACCGACGTGACCAGGTTGAGATCGTTCGACAACCAGTGGGCCGTCCCATAGGGGCCATAACCTGACGCCCCGGAATCGACCGTCACGCTCGCTGTGTTCGAGATCGCGATGTTGCTCGTCGTCCCCACGAACATAGGCGACTCGTCCGATCCTTCACCGTGTGGGGGGTGATCGCCTTCGAAGGGCTCTCGACGTTCCGGCCATTCATAGATAGGGCCAGCCGGCGGCGTCAGCGAGTGGATCGTGGCTACCTTCGCGTCGTGTTTCGGGGAGACGGCGATTCCGATGAGCAGGAGCGGAACTTTCGGGTCCATAAAGTACCACCTTATTTTACATGAGCCCAATGATCGACTTGTCGCAAATAAAATGCGTTGTGGGGCCCGACCAAACGTTGCGTTTTGTGGGTCGCCGATCGTAGTTTTCTTGGCGGTTGCCAAATAAAATTGAGATGGTAGGCCAAGATGAACATCCCGATGGGGGCTTAATGAGCCAGAACCGTGGGGTGAGGCCTGCCACCTACCGGACTGATGGGTTTCGGCGCTAACCTGCTGGACCCGCAGGTCCGGCTGATCTAACACTTCGCGGGCGTGGGCGCCCGCGCCACACAGGCAAACGTCAACTTCCGCGGACAGGAGTGTCCGCGCCACCCGGGTAAGGTGTTATAACAGCCGTTTAATTCCGGGGAAGCCATCGAAGCCGGTGTCGAAGGTTAGGATTTCGTCGATGTTGTGTTGTTCCATTACTGCTAGGTGGACGGCGTCGCGGGCGGACATCTGCTTGCGTCCCAGGACAATTTCTTTTGCACGCTCCGCCGTTGCGTGGTCGATAGGTAGGACTTGGTCGACGATGCCTAGCAGAGCGTCGAAAGCTGGTTGGATGGCGTCGCGGCGATTGATGGCGACGTAGCGGTGGAGGATTTCCTGGAGAACCTCGGCGTCGGTTACCAGGCGCTGCCGGTCGCTGACCAGCTTTTCGAGCAGGCGTTGCGCATCGCTTTTGTGAGGGTGAGGCGCGCCGACGAGGTACATCGGGATATTAGAATCGATCAGAATCACGGTTGTGCGCCGGTTCCGTATCCCTTTTCAATCTCCGCCAGCGTGGTGTCGATGTCGCCTGTGGGATAGTCGTGTTGAGCGGCGGCGCGGATCACTCCGAGCTTCTTGCCGGCGTCTCCCAGAGGCTCGCGGCGGCGTGCCAATTCCAGCGCCTGACGGACCCACTCGGCGAGGGACATGTGGCGGGTTCGCGCCATCTTTTGAATTTCGCGGTATTCCGGGTCCTGGAGAATCACCTGAAGTCTTCTACTCATATGATGAGTTTAATTGACTCATCATTGTGGGTCAAGACAGGAGATCTGAGGCAGTTTCATCTGCCGCGCGTGCAAACAGGATCAGGAAAACCAGAAGTCAGTTCTCGGTTGTTCGTTCTCGGTTGGGATTGGAGGATCTGACGGGAGATGCTTAGGATTCCGTTGCTTAAACCTGGGGCCAGCGGGAACATGCCAGCTCGTTCGCAAAAAAAACTTTTGTGGCGGCGTGGGATATTTTCGTCGTGGCTCCGTCTAAGGGAACCAGCAGCTTTGCTGAGGAGGATCACACATGAACAAAATGTTTCTGACAGTGTTATTTCTTATTGTGAGTGTTGCGGTGGGCGGTGCAGCGGCGCAGGATATGGCGGCCTCGGCTGACCATACTGCTCCCAGTTATGACATGAAGGCGCAGGCATTGCAGGATCTGGGAGCGGTACAGAAGAAGTTTGTGGATCTGGCGAACGCTCTCCCGGCCGACAAACTCACATGGCGGCCGTCAGAGGACTCGCGCTCCTTCGCGGAAGTCTTTTTGCACGTTGCGGGCGAGCGCTACGGAATTCTGGCCTTGATGGGGGCTACGCCGCCAGCCGGATTCGATGGAAAGACCTTTGAAAAATCCACGACCGATCGGGCGCGGATCGTCGAGGAATTGAACAAGTCATGGGCATTTACGGAGAAGGCGATCAACGGCATGAGCAATGCCGATTTCGCCAAACTGCTGCCGAAGCTTGGGCCGCAGGCGAATGCCGGCGATGTGATCTACATACTGGTGGCCGACGCGCATGAACACCTTGGCCAGTCGGTGGCATACGCGCGCGCGAACGGCATAGTCCCGCCCTGGACGGTGGAGGCGAAGAAGCAGGCCGCGGACAAGAAAACAGCGCAGAAGTAGCGCGGAGCTTTCGGCTGTGATCTTTCGTCGGGAGTCCTTCATCACCGAAGGACTCCCGACCGGACAAAACAACCCTGTTATCGATCGCCGCTCTCCACTCGGACGAGGAGTCCGGGCCTACGTGGTTCATTGGCTGCTTCGACTACGCAATCGCTCCCAGAACGACTAAACTAGTTGGTTGGGCGAGTATCGCCGCTCCGGCTTGGTTCTCACCTCCCCGGTGGCGCATCTATTTTTTCAGAAAGGCAATCCTATGAACAGCTTTGGCAGCCGTTCCACTCTTCGCGTTGCTGACCACGACTATGAAATTTATCGCATCGATGCGCTCGACAAGCAGGGGATTTCGACCAGGCATCTTCCTTTCTCGCTGCGCATTCTTCTGGAGAACTTGTTGCGCACCGAGGACGGGCGCAGCGTGACCAAAGAGGATATTCGTGCGCTCGCTGCGTGGAATAGCAAGTCGAAGCCGGACAAGGAAATTGCCTTCACGCCGAGCCGCGTCTTGATGCAGGACTTCACCGGAGTGCCGGCGGTGGTCGATCTGGCTGCGATGCGCGATGCGATGAAGGTGCTCGCAGGCGATCCGGCGTTGATTAATCCGTTGCAGCCGGCTGAGTTGGTCATCGACCACTCGGTGCAAGTGGACGAATTCGGCACGCCCCAGGCATTCCAGTTGAATGCCGAGCTTGAGTTCCTGCGCAACAGGGAACGCTATGGATTCCTGCGTTGGGGGCAGACAGCTTTCCGGAATCTCGCGATCGTTCCCCCGGACACGGGAATCGTTCATCAGGTGAATCTGGAGTTCCTGGCGCGGGTTGTTTACGTGCAGGAGTTGAACGGCAAGCGCGTCGCTTATCCCGATACGCTTGTGGGAACGGATTCGCATACCACGATGATTAACGGTCTCGGTGTGCTTGGTTGGGGCGTGGGGGGAATCGAAGCCGAGGCGGCGATGTTGGGCCAAGCGGTGTCCATGCTGATTCCGCAAGTGGTGGGCGTGAAGCTTACCGGCAAACTGCGGGAAGGCGCAACCGCTACCGATCTGGTCCTGACCGTTACGGAGATGTTGCGCAAACATGGTGTGGTCGGGAAATTCGTCGAGTATTTTGGACCCGGATTGCAGGAGCTTCCACTCGCCGACCGCGCCACTATTGCGAATATGTCTCCGGAGTATGGGGCGACATGCGGGATTTTTCCGGTCGACAAAGAAACTCTGGTTTACTTGCGGCTCACTGGACGCACTGAAGAACAGATTGCGTTGGTCGAAGCCTATTGCCGCGAGCAGGGATTGTTCCACGACGAGAAAACGCCCGAGGCGCAATACTCCGAACTGCTGGCGCTTGATTTGGGCACTGTGGAGTCCAGCTTAGCCGGGCCCAAGCGTCCGCAAGATCGCGTGCCGCTGCCTAAGGCACGCGAATCGTTTGAGCAGGCATTGCCTTCGCTGATCAAGCCGGGCAAGGGCGGGGCGAAACCGTCAAACGGCAATGGGTACCTTCATCATGGCAGCGTGGTGATTGCCGCGATTACGAGTTGCACCAACACGTCCAACCCTTCGGTAATGGTCGCTGCAGGCTTAGTCGCGAAGAAGGCGGTCGAACGCGGCTTGCAGGTTCCCGCTTGGGTGAAGACCTCGCTGGCTCCGGGCTCAAAGGTCGTGCGCGATTACCTGGAACGCGCAGGCCTGACCCCGTATCTGGAAAAGTTGAAGTTTCACATCGTGGGCTACGGTTGCACTACTTGCATTGGAAACTCGGGGCCGCTGCCGGAAGAAATTTCGAAGGCGATTGATGAACAGAATCTGGTGGTGGCGTCGGTGCTCTCCGGCAATCGTAACTTCGAGGGCCGCATCAATCCTGACGTGCGGGCCAACTATTTAATGTCGCCTCCGCTGGTGGTGGCCTTCGCGCTGGCTGGCCGCATCGATATTGATTTGCGTAAGGATGCGATCGCCAATGACAAGCAAGGCCAGCCGGTATATCTGGCGGACATCTGGCCGTCGCGACGTGAAGTGGATGAGGCCGTCAAGAAATCGATTTCGTCGGACATGTTCCGGCGAAGCTACGGTGAGGTTTATCACGGCGACGACCGCTGGCGATCTCTGCCCGTGCCCAAGGGCGAGACCTACGCTTGGGATAAGGATTCGACGTATATCCGCCGCGCGCCCTACTTCGATGGCATGACGCTCAAGCCTTCGGCGGTGGAAGACATCAGAAATGCGCGCGTCCTGGCGGTGCTCGGCGACAGTGTCACCACGGATCACATCTCGCCGGCTGGTTCTATAAAAAAGGATAGTCCGGCGGGAAAGTATTTGATCGAGCACGACGTCAAACCTGCTGACTTCAATTCTTACGGCTCACGGCGCGGGAATCACGAAGTCATGGTGCGCGGGACGTTTGCAAATGTTCGTTTGCGGAACAAGATGGTTCCGAACCTCGAAGGCGGATTCACGCGGCACCTGCCTGACGGGGCGGAGATGAGTATCTTCGAAGCGTCGGAGAAGTACATCGCGGAAAAGGTGCCCTTAGTGATCCTCGCGGGTAAAGAGTATGGTTCCGGTTCCTCGCGCGACTGGGCTGCGAAGGGGCCACTCTTGCTTGGCGTGCGGGCTGTCATCGCCGAGAGTTATGAGCGCATTCATCGCTCCAACCTGGTGGGAATGGGGATTCTCGCCTTGCAGTTCGTCGAAGGCGAGACGGCGCAATCCCTGGGCTTGACCGGCGACGAAGTTTTCGAGATCACCGGCATTCGCGAACTGATTGGAAGCTTTGCGGCGGGCCGGCAGGTGAAAGTGCGCGCCAGCGCGAACGGCAAAACCAAGGAGTTCAAGGCACTGGTGCGAATCGACACGCCGCAGGAAGCGCAGTACTACGCCAATGGCGGAATCCTGCAGTTCGTGCTGCGGCAATTGCTGTCGACGAAGCCCGCGGCCGTACACGCGTAACCAGCAAGCATCACGTGGGGACGGCCGCCCCCGGCTGTCCGGCCGAGTACAACTCGGCAGTGGAGGCTGGGGATGAGTGATCATCGCTCGAAACGGGCCCAACTCCTCAGCGAAATTCTGCGGAATATCGACGACGGAAATTATGAGAAGGCGGGAGATGCCTGGTCATTCGGGATCGGTCTGGGTGCCTCGAATGCCCAAGTCAACCAGGACGAGGCGGTCTTCCAGAAAATGCGCCGCCTGGTTTACGACCACGTTGCCCGCACTGTTGCTCTTCAAAGGACGTCGCTCTCAAGCCCTCCTACGGTAGATTCTCTGGCGTCCGAGTTCAAGAAGTTGATGGATGAACTGACTCCCAAAACCCGCGAGACTTTGGGTCAGGCATTGGGTCCGATCGCGGCCGGGCAAGAATCGGCCGCTTCGGGAGCCGTTCCTGCAGGCAAAGGCCAACTCGACGCGCTCGATCGTTACTACTCGGAAGAGATTCTCCAAAAGCTGAACGGAATTGTTGCCCGGGCTTCGGCGCTGGACCGCGTGGGCCTGGAAATTGTGCCCAACAAACGAGTTCAGGTTCTTTTCGATGAAGCCCATCGTTGCTATCTGTACGGTTTTCATTTGGCTTGTGCAGTGTTCTGCCGCGCCATTGTGGAGGGGGCGCTGAAGGAAGTCGCCGACCCGCAGAGCGAAACCAATCAGTCAATTCACGACATGATTGCAGTGGCGGTGGAGAAGCGCCTTCTTACCGATGTTCGTCCGCGTTGCGCGCGGGAAGTGGCCAAAGCCGGCAATCGGGCTATTCATGATCCGGAGATGTTCGAACGGGACTATTCCGCGGAAAAGGTCGAAGAAATCCTGATCAACACGCGCAAGGTGCTGGAGGAATTGTACCGGCTGCCGTCTTGACCGCGCATCCTTTGTGGACCTTCGTGTCCTTTGTGGTTGACGAACTTCAAATGGCCTAACCACAAAGTACACAAAGGTCCACAAAGGAAATCCTAAAACGTCTTGTGCGAATCCAGCAGGATTGTTACGGGACCGTCGTTCACCAATTCAACCTGCATCATTTCCTGGAAGCGGCCGGTCTGGCAGTGGAGGCCGGCGGCTCGAATGCGTTGTACGAAGTATTCGTAGAGCTGGCAAGCGTGCTCGGGTCGGGCTGCGGCGTCGAACGAGGGCCGCTTTCCGCGGCGCACATCGCCGTAGAGTGTGAATTGCGAGACCACCAGAATTCCTCCCTTGGCCGCGGTAGTATCCAGGTTCATCTTTCCGTTTTCGTCTTCGAAGATACGCAATCCAACAATCTTGTCGGCGAGGTAATCGGCGTCCGCTTCAGTGTCTGCATGGGTCACGCCGAGCAGAACCAGCAGGCCGCGTCCGATCTCGCCGCCGACCTTTTCGCCTACAGTGACCTGGGCACGGCTGACTCGTTGAACGACAGCGCGCATAGAGGCAGTTTCCAGTTTTTTGTCCTGACTTTCAAGTAAGGATCAAGACTCGTCGCTGCCGAGCTTCGCTCGGCTTGGACGGGCGAGGGCGCCCGTCCCCACACAGGCCGCCCCCACCCCGGCTACGTTGACCGGGGTAACTGTCAGCGGTTAGGATTCTTGTGGGCCTTCTCAGAACCGTCCGCATTCGGGTTTCGCTGTGGCGGGACTCGCCTTTACAGCGATTCGTGCTGGCCAGTACACTACTCGTTCCCTTTTTTCATTCTTTGGGAGGTGGATAGCTATGGCCGCTGGAGACAAAACGAAAGAGATCAATGAAAAAGTAAAGCAGATTGTCAGCGAGCAGTTGGGGGTTGACGAAGCCGAGGTCACGCCCAGCGCGTCGTTCGTGGACGATTTAGGCGCCGATTCGCTGGACCAGGTTGAACTGGTGATGGCCCTGGAAGAAGCCTTCGATCTGGAGATCCCGGATGAAGACGCGGAGAAGATCCGCTCGGTTCAGGATGCTATCGACTACATCGATAAGCATGCCAAAGTGGCTAAATAAGTTGCACGATCTTTAATGAAGGCCGGGCGTCCTCGCCCGGCTGGACGGACGAGACGTCCGTCCTCCATCGTGGGTGGGTCTGACTCCCGCATATCGCAAGCGCAAGGAGAACGCATGGCAGCCGTTGATGACAAAGTAAAACAAATCATTGTGGAACAACTGGGAGTGGATGAGGGCGAAGTAACCCAGAATGCCTCATTTGTGGACGATCTGGGCGCCGACTCTCTGGACACGGTGGAACTGGTCATGGCCTTTGAAGAGGCCTTTGAGATTGAGATCCCCGACGAGGATGCCGAGAAAATCCGCACCGTGCAGGATGCGGTCGATTACATCGGCAAGCACGCGAAAGGCGGGAAGTAGTTGGCGAGGCGGGTCGTAGTTACTGGCATTGGCCTGATCTGCGGAGTAGGCCACACCGCCAAAGAGGTTTGGCAAAATCTGCTCGCGGGCAAGAGCGGGGTGGCGCGGATCACGCAATTTGATCCTTCACAGTTCGCTTGCCAGATCGCGGCTGAAGTCAAAAACTTCGATCCCCTCAAGTTCGTCGAAAAAAAAGAATTGAAGAAGATGGGCCGGTTCATCTACCTGGCCCTGGCCGCGGCGGACGAGGCGATGAAGGCCTCGGGCCTCGAAATCACCGAAGAAATATCGACTCGGGCGGGAGTCCACATCGGATCCGGAATCGGCGGGTTCGACGTGATTGAGCGCGAACATATAAACCTGCTCAATGGCGGACCGCGCAAGATCTCCCCGTTTTTTATTCCCGCCTCCATCGTGAATCTAGCCGCGGGGCACATCAGCATCCGCTACCACGCCAAGGGGCCGAACGAGGCCACGTGTACGGCGTGCACCTCGAGCGCGCACTCCATTGGCGATGCCTACAAGATCATCGCTCGTTGCGACGCCGATATCATGATCGCCGGCGGCACCGAAGCTGCCATCACGCCCATGGGCGTTGGCGGTTTTGCCGCTATGCGTGCCCTCTCGACACGCAACCATGAGCCGGAGAAAGCCAGCCGCCCGTGGGACTCGGGACGCGACGGATTTGTGATTGGCGAAGGCGCTGGAATCCTAATTCTGGAAGAGCTGGAATTTGCCCGCCGCAGGGGGGCTAATATCCTGGCAGAAATCGTGGGCTATGGCATGAGCGGCGACGCCCACCACATCACTCAGCCCGCGGAAAACGGCGATGGCGCCTATCGTGTGATGCTGAACACTCTCAACGACGCCAAGGTGCAACCACAAGAGGTGGACTACATCAACGCGCATGGCACTTCGACCGATCTCGGAGACAAGCTGGAAACCATCGCCATCAAGCGTGCTTTTGGAGATCACGCCCGCAAGCTGGCGGTGAGTTCCACGAAGTCGATGACCGGGCATCTGCTGGGCGGCGCCGGCGGGCTGGAGGCTGGCATTACCATCCTCGCCCTGCGCGACCAGATTCTGCCTCCGACCGCCAACCTGGACAATCCCGATCCTGAGTGCGACTTGGACTACGTCCCCAACCACCCGCGAAAAGCGGACGTGGAATACGCCATGTCCAATTCATTCGGCTTCGGCGGGACGAACGGGGCATTGCTCTTCCGGCGCTGGGCGGAGTAGCCCACACTGCGTATGTCCTTAATTCTAAACGGCGCCTTTCTGCACTCGGCTGCCGGCATTCAGCCCCACAATCCGCGCCACACAATTTGACGACTGGCAAGGACCTTTAGGACTCCGCCTTCCACCTGTGGTAATGCGACCTTAGTACTCAGGGATTGTCCTTCTTCGCCTTTGCCATTGCCGATAGAGCAATACAGAATAGACTTTTGGGGAGAGATCGCCACGCCCTATGGACAAAGCCTTTGCCACCGCTGTCATGCCTACCCTAAGCAGCAAGAAAGCCTCGGCCCGGGTGGCTCTGATCGACTTGACGGAGCCCGCCAGGAATACTCTTGTGGAGTGTTTCCGGCAGTTTGGGATCGAGAGCGTATTGCTAAACGGAAATGCAGCCGAACGGCTGAAGAAGGAAAAATTCGAGGCCTGCGTGATCCGGCTGGGCCCCGAGGCTCAAGCTGCGATGGATTCGGCACGCACTTCGCCTTCCAACAGCCGGATCGTGCTCTATGCCCTTGGCGGCAGCGCCCAGGATGCGATGCGCTACTCGAAGTACGGGATCAATGCCATCTTCCACGAGCCGCTGGAGCGTCCTGCAGTTTTGAAATTGGTGCGGGCCACGCAAATGCTCGTGTTGCACGAGATGCGGCGCTACGTGCGCATTCCTGTAATCACGGAAATCTCCCTGGTGATGGCCGATAATCGCAAGGTGACTGCAACCAGTATCGAAGTCAGCTCCGGGGGCATGTCCCTGCGCAGCGCCGAGGATATCTCCGTTGGACAGTCGGGAGAGGTCTCGTTTGCCTTGCTAACCTTGCCGCGGATCTGGGTTCGCTGCGCGGTAACTTGGCGCAACGTAAACGGGAAAACCTTCGGCATCCGCTTCGACAACCAGGACGAACGCCGTTTCCGAATCAAAGAGTGGATTGACGCGTATCTGGAAGGCTAGCCGCGCGTTTTGGTCTCGTCCTCTCCATCATTCTGCTTGTCAACTCCCGGCAGAATCTCTTCCGCCTGCGGCGTGATTCGGGCACAATCATTATGTGTCGATCGATCACCACACGCTAGCTGCCGTGAGCATTCTGGGCACGTCTCTTGATGTGCTCGGAAGCCTCTATCTTGCCTACGACTTGTTGGGTGGACAACACGGCCCGTTGCGGCTGCTTACCCGGGCGGTAACGTATTCGGTCGTTTTCGGAGTCGGCTACGGCGTCGGCCTTGGACTTTTCTTTGGACTCGCCGCGGGTCTTGCGACCGGCATCACAATCTCGATTGAACTCAGCCGAGCATCTCGTGGTTTGGACCATTACTCCTTGCCTTGGGAGGGATTGTTCAGTGCAATTCGCGGACTTGCCTTCGGCGCTGGACTATACCGGATTTTAGGCCTGGAATACGCGATCGCATTTGCGACTCTCATCACCGTCGGCCAAGTGTTCGCCTATTCTCGCGGCATGCGCCCTGCCACGGACTATGCAGCCTCTCGCCGTCCGCGCCTCACCCGTCGTCAGTTTCGGGGAACGGTCGTTCGGACAGTTGGCTACATCGCCACAGCACTTGTTTGCAGTGCTCTCGTGCATCGTTTTGACCACGCCTGGTCATTTGCGATCCGCGTTGGACTCGTGACGGGCCTTGTGACCGGCATTGGGGTGACGGTGAATCCCTACATCGAATATTACGCGGACAACCTTCCGGAGCGACGCCTCGGCGCCTTCGGCATCGGACTCATCTTTTGTGGCTTTGCCCTGCAATCGCTTCAGTATTGGCTGGCATTGTTTGATGTGCCCGTGACTTAAGTAGCCCAATATCCGGCGGGAAGACCGTCCCCGCTTCGCGAATCGCCCAAACGCCATGTAGAATTGAATCAGCAGATGGCAGGCGCATCCCAGTTCGTCCAGATCGCGCTCGGACCGCCGGTCCGGCAGCCCAAACCGGAGTGGCTTCGGGCGAAAGCTCCCGTGGGCGAGAACTTCCACAATCTCAAGAAATTAGCTCGCGGCTTGGGATTGCACACGGTGTGCGAATCGGCGCAGTGCCCCAATATTGGTGAATGCTGGAATCACCGCACGGCCACGTTCATGCTTCTGGGCGATATCTGCACCCGGCGTTGCGGTTTTTGCGCGGTGCCCAAGGGCAAGCCGGAAGCGATTGATTGGGACGAGCCGCGCCGCGTTGCCGAGGCCGTGGCCACACTTGGCTTAAAGCACGCGGTCGTGACCAGCGTGAACCGGGACGACGACAATCTGGGTGGGGCGAGAGTTTTCGCAGAGACAATTCGTGAGATTCGTGAATTGTCCCCCGAGTGCCGGATTGAAGTTTTGATTCCCGATTTCCAGGGCATCGACAAGGCTTTGCAAATTGTTCTCGACGCCCGGCCTGACGTTCTCAATCACAATACCGAAACTGTCCCTCGGCTTTACCGCGTAGTCCGCTCCGGCGCCCGCTATGAGCGCACGTTGCGACTGCTTGAGAACGCCAAGAAGTTCTCGCCGGGGATGGTGACCAAGTCCGGCGTCATGGTCGGTCTGGGGGAAACGGTCCCCGAACTCGTAGAGGTCTTTCGCGACTTAGGCTCGCGTGGTGTGGACATCCTGACCGTCGGCCAGTACCTGCGCCCATCGCGCGACCACCTGCCGATTGCTCTCTTCTATACGCCGGATGAATTCCGATATTTGAAGGACGAAGCTCTGCGTTTCGGCTTCCGCCACGTGGAATCAGGGCCCATGGTGCGCTCCAGCTATCACGCCCACGAGCAGGCTGAGTCGACTTCACCCGTTGGACGCGGCCAGCCAGTCGTCTAGTAGATGAGTTAGCCACTTTTCCCCTCTACGAATTGTCATCCCGAAGCGAAGCAAGGGATCTGGATATTTGCTTGCGCGGCGATGATGATGTACAGGCAAAAACCGAGATCCCTCGCTTCGCTTCGAAATGACAAGGGAATTCGACGTGCGAATCTCAGAAAATCTTCAGGTGGATGGTCAGATACTTCTTGGGATTCTGGCGTATGGCTTTGATCAACTCCTGCGTTTCCTGCAGCACCTGGTTGGTATTGTCGTAGACGGACGGATCCTGCAGCAGCTTCCCGATCGTGCCTTGTCCCGAATTCAGACGGTCGCTCAGATCTGACAGCTTGCTCATGGTATTTTGCAATTTGTTGGCGAATACCTGGTCCTTTGCCAAAACACCCAGAGCGCCTTTGCCGGCGTTAACGTCGTCGGTTAATTTCTTGACGTTGGCGATGGTGTCGTTAGCCGTATTGTAGAGCGTGGGGTCCTTCAGGAGCTTGCCCGCAGTGCCGTTGCCAGCATTCAGCTGGTCGATGATCGCGTTCAACTTGTCAATCGTGGCATTCGCACTCCGGTATAGCTGATCGTCAACCAGCAGCTTGCCAATGCTGCCTTTGCCCGAGATTACGTCGTTGACCAGGCCCTGAAATTGGACAACCGTGGCGTTAAGCCGGTCATAGAGGCTGGGATCGTAGATTACCTTTCCAATGGAGCCCTGGCCACTCTCTATGAATGCCAGGATCCGATCCACACGTTTTTCGAGAGCGTCCAGGTTTTGCAGCGTGCTTTGGCTCGCACGCACCACATCCTGAATGTCGGGTGTTTCGCGCGTGGGCAGCACGTCGCCCGGTTGAGCTTCCGCTGCATGGGCCTGGGCGCTGTCAATATCAATGTAGGTTTCGCCCAACACGCCCGCGGTGGACAGCAACGTAACTGAATCCTTGCGCAGGTTGCCGTGGTACTTGGTGTTCACCTTCAGGGTCACTTCCACGGGGGTCAACCGCCTCGCGGGATCAGATACAACCCGAATCCCGGAGACATTGCCAATGTCGACACCCTGAAGCCTCACTGGCGCTCCTTCCCTCAACCCGCCAGCATTATCGAAATATGATTTCAGGGTGATCTTGCGAGTCAGGAAACCACCCGTGCCGCTCATGAGCAAGATCAGAATGCCTAGCGTAATGCTGGAAACCAGCACCGTGAGCCCGACCTTCAGTTGAGACCACTTCAACTGTTTCTGGCTAGGCACTGATTCTCCCCAAGAACGTCATGGCAACATTCTCCCCGAGCGCAAAACTAAGCGAATGCTGAATGATAGCAGACCGTTGGCTGCGGTCGCATCAGGCCCGACGTGGCTGCAGAGTTCCAGAGAGCAGAATTGCCCCCACATACGCGGCAGCTCCGCAGGCCAGCGTGATATTCAGCCCGTATTGAATGGCGATCACCATCGCCAGGACGGAACCTAATACGCTGGAACCTGCATTCATAGCCCATGCCCACTCCACCGCATTTTCCTGGACTCTGCCTTTGCCCGCTGCGGGAAACTCCGGCACTGGTATGCTGGCCAGTGCCCGCAACCCGCTGGGAAACGGCATTCCCATGGCCAACCCCAACGGAACCAGCAACGCAGCGCTGACCAACAATTTTACCGCGAACGGAAGCCCTACCAGTGCATTCAGGAGTCCCGGTAAAATGAACACGTAAAGCAGAAGAACGCCCGCGATGAAGGCCAGCGGAAACCGGGCGCGTTGAGGCGTGCCCATCCATTTGCGGGAAACCAGGCTGCCTGCGCCGCTTGAAACCAGAAGCAGAAACACGACCACGGTGAGCGCATAGGTCGGGTGCCCAAGAAACAAAACGAAGCGCTGGATGAAAGCGATCTCCACCAGGATGTAACCCAAACCCACCGCGACAAAATACAAGAGCCGAACCGGGCGCTCCTGTCCCCGCCCGCCACGCACCGCGAGCGGGATCACCAGGAACGCAAGCACCGCCAGGAAAGAAATCACCAGCACCATGGCCAGTACCACAACACCCAGATTCACCTTCCAGTCGATTCCGTGGTACACGCCCTTGTGATGGAGCAGCGTATCCAGCTTCAGAGTGAAAAAGAAAAAGGGCGCGTTGTCGTTTACCGGCGCCACGTTGTACGGATAGAGTTGGGAAAAAGCGTAAGGATCATTGTCGGCGATCAGGTCTGAAAAGGGATTATTTTTCGGATCTGAAGGAAGATACAGCACTGCCAGTGCGGGGTTTCTGGCTATGTGGCTTCGAACCTCTTCCTCCTCTTCGGCGGAGAAAGCACTTTTCTTGGCCAGCACGACCACCGGAATTCCGTCCTCGTCCAGAGTTCCCTGCGATACGACGATGAAATTCCGTGCCGGATGCTCGACTCCCTGCTCATGCAACGCCTGCATGGCAACCGAGACCACGCGCAAGGCTTCGCGTGGCTGGCGGAACTCCCAGCGAGTAACGGCGACCATCCCGTCGGGTTTCAAGTGCTCGAAATATTCGCGGAAAGCCTCCACGGTATAGAGGCTGTTCTCACTGAGGGCAAAAGCCCCAGCGGCGGTTGAAGCCCAGGTATCGACCAGAGTCATCTGAACCACGTCGAAATCCTGCTTCGCATTGCGGACAAACGACCGTCCGTCAGTGACCTCGATGTGCACCTCGGGCCGCTCATACAAGTGATACGAATAATCAGCGTAGCGCCCGCGCATCACCGTGTTGGCGATAATTGGGTTGATCTCGATGCCGGTGACGCTGGGGCTGCCGTTGGCGACGGCCCGAAGTACATCCACTCCGCCGCCCGGCCCAATGATCGCGAACTCCCCATGCGGCCGCAGAATGTTCGCCAGCGCGGGGGGCGCAGCCATTAATTGCTTCTGCCATTCCGTGCCCTGCCACTGCGTTGGGTCGGCGTTCATGATGTAGGTGGATGCGTCGGCATCGATCACGACGGCCCGAGCGCCGCCCTGTTTATCGACTTCGACTCGAGAGATCGCGTTCCAGCGCGCGAACTCGACCCAGGCTTTGTCACGCAACATGCCTTTGGCGTAGACAACGTCAATCAGCCTTCCCGAATAGTTCGCAGCGATCACCAACAGGAGCGCTGCAACTATGCCAAGAGCGAGTTTTCGCAGGTTAAGGCTCGCAGCCCACGCGGCCCCTGCGACGGCGGCCATCACGCCTGCGAACAAAACAGTGTTCGGACCGCCCAGCCAGTTGAGCAGAGGAACAACCCCTAAGCACGCCAGCGCGCCGCCTAGCAGGTCGGCTCCGTAGAGCCGCGAAATGTGCCGCGATTCTCGAGCGAAGAGGATGGAGAACTCCAGGCCGGTGACAAAGAATGGCACTGCGGAAGCCAGATAGATCGCGGTGAGCCGAAGAAAATTAGCTCGCGACAAGCTCAGCGAGACGGGAACGTGCAGCACGATCTCCAGCACGACGGGGACCACCAAAGCGTTGGCCACGCAGAGCCATGCCAGCAGAGTGCGGGTGGAGAAGCGTCCCAACCAGCTCTTTCCTAAATACGCGAACACTCCGCCCGAACCGAGGCCGAGCAGCGCGATCGAGATCGCCAGGAACGCGAAGTGATAAAACAGCACGACCGAAAATAATCGCGTGAGCGCTAATTCCAGCAGCAGCGCGGCGAAGCTACTGATGGCTACGCCGGCCAGCAACGCCTGGTCGCGGCCGGTATCCGCCGTCGTCCGGTTGATCGGGCTAGTTTCACTTATAACGGGCATTCGATGTTGGCGGTAGAATGCGACAGTCTAACAGAAGCACTCAGCATTCAGCCGTCAGCTTGACTGTGTGGTGACGGGCGCCTCGCGAGCCTGCCCTGAGCGAAGTCGAAGGGTCCCGGTTCCCGCCGTTTCGTCAGTTTTCCAGGATCACTTGCGCGATGGCGTACTCTTCGGTGTGCGAAAGTGAAAGCGCAATATGGAGAGCGCCGAGCTTCGCCGCAAACTCCGCCGCCTTAGCTTTGTGCTACACTTCGGGCGTGCGCCGACCCTTCCCCCAAGAAGGAAACAGTCTATGCGGTCCATTCCGAAACTCTTGTTCGTTTTCGCAGCGCTCTCGATTGGCGTGGCGGCGCAAACCCTCACCACCTTCGCCGTGAATCCGAGAGGCGGAGCGAGTCCCGCGGGAATCAACGATAAGGCGATGTCGCTGGAATCTTCGGCTGCGGGCAAACCTATTGCGGCTTTCTGCGTAATGGATCGACCGGCGTCAGTAAACATCTTGGGCGCGGAATCTCTCCGTCCGCGCTGAACAACTCTGACGAAATCGTGGGCATCTATCGCATTTCGTCGTTCGATTGGCTATCGGGTAGGCTCACGCAATTTTTGCGCGGCAAAGAGTCATTCGCAGCTGCGGTGAACACTGCGGGCTACATCGCCGGGGCCTATTCGCCCAACCAAAACTACAGCTATGTGGCCTTCCTGATGAACCCGCAAGGGCAGATCAGTACGATTTTTACCCCGCCCACGGGTTCCGTCGTCACCTGCTGTGGGATGAACAACCTGAACCAAGTCGTCGGGAACTGGACAAACAGCCAAGGCGTCCACCAAGGCTTCGTCTACACCAATGGCACGGTCAACAGCGCCTTTAACTATCCCGGCGCCGTCGCAACTTCCCCCAACGCCATCAATGACAGCGGCGAAATCGCAGGCTCCTGGACCGACTCCGTGGGCTTTGTGCACGGCTTTATCTGGACTCAGAAACTTGGCTTCACTTCGTTTGACGCACCGAAATCGACATATACGATTCCGCTGGCGATCAACAATTCCGGCACGGTCGTTGGCTACTTTTCCATCAAGGAGCAAGGGTCTCCTTATAGCCCTTTCATGTATGCAGGCGGCGCAGTGAAGGTAATTCCAATTCCCAAAGCAGTGTCGGCTGGTGCTGCCGGGATCAACTCGCAGGGTTTGATCGTTGGCGGCTACACGACCAAGACTCAGTCGCGCGGTTTTTTGTATCAGCCATGATCTCATTGGCAGCACGTCAGACTAACTCGCTGCGGCGGTAGCAGGGACGGTCAGGGTTGCGGTCGTCGTGCTATTCGCCGAGAAGTATAGCCCGGTGTTGCCCGCTACTGTCGTTTCTGACCGGCGACTCGCTCGTCCCGGTTCCCGCCGTACCGTTAGTTTTCCAGGATCACTTGCGCGATGGCGTACTCTTCGGTGTGCGAAAGTGAAAGCGCAATATGGACTGCGCCGAGCTTAGCCGCGAACTCCGCCGCCTTGCCGTGAAACGCGATGGTGGGACGTCCTCCGGGCAGGCGGCACACCTCAACGTCGCGCCATGTGACGCCGTGATTCCAGCCGGTACCGATGGCCTTCATCGCAGCTTCTTTCGCCGCAAAGCGGGCTGCATAGCGCTCCACACGGTTGGCCTTCGATTCGCAGTAACGGATCTCGGCCTCGGTAAAGATTCTGCGAACGAAGCGGTCGCCGAACCGCTTTATGGACGCTTCGATTCGTGGTACTTCCGCAATGTCGATGCCGGTGCCAACAATCATGCAGACCAGTTTAGTGGCCGGGCCGTCTGAGGGAAACAACAACTGCTCGATCAGGGGACGGCCTGGCGTTACTCTTCAGACCCGCCAATAGTCGGGCCGCCAATGCTTGATTGCTTTCTTGATATCAGCGGGCGCAAGATTCGCCGACAAAGTGCGTTCGGCCAACGCGGGGACTTCTTCATCCGAGGCAAAGCGCAACGCAATGAGTTGGCCTTCACTGAGCTTCGTGATTTGCGGACGCAGGGAGTCGGACAGCAGCGCGCTGATCCGGAGTCGCTCTTCGAGCCTTATGACCCGGTCCTGCACCTTCAGCGCGTATTGCCGAAACCTGATGGCGGCAACAACCAGCGCGGTGTTGAAGACCACGATCCAGAAATGCACGAAACCAGGATGGCGCACCAGAAAGGTTACGCTTACGAGCCACGAGATCGCGAAAACCGGCAGCACGAAGAAGTGGAACGGTGGATCAATCCTCACATGATTAGCAAGAGTCTGCGGAGAACGTTCGGCCATAGTCACCTCTTCAACAATTCAATTGAAAGTCTAAATCACTAAGGCAGAAAGTGCCTCTTCGTTGGCCGGCAGATCCGCTCAAAGCAACCGGTCGCCGCGATAGATAACCTCGCCATCCATCAGGCGCGCTTCAGCCATAAGCTCATGCGCTTTGGCCGGACCAGTTCCGTCGATGTGGAAAACCTCGTGTCCGTGGGCAACCAGCCAGTCCGAAACCAACATGCGATGGCAATGAAAGTAAACTCGCTCGGCGCACATGTAAGCGGTGCGCGACTGCTCGGCCAACTTGATCAGTTCCGCGATGCCCCGCCGAAAGTCCTCGGTAAGCATGTAGTCCGCGTAGTTACGGAAGCTGTCATTTCGCAGGGCGACGTTCGGCGAATCGTCGCGGATCTTTTTGCGGCGTCCACCAAGCTCTTTGAGCCAGACGTAACTAATTCCGGCTTGGGACAGAGTTTTTTCCAGCGATTCGCGATTGAAATGCGGCAAGCGGCGCGACATAGGGAAGGACCGAATATCCACCAACGTCTGAATGGAGTTCGCTTGCAGGACTGCAATGAATTCATCCAGCGGGCGCGTGGAATGGCCGATAGTGTAAAGGGTCGCCACTATTTCTTTTCACGCTGAGGCACGGAGAATGCTTGGTTCACGCCCGATCATTTTTCGCCGACTTGTTTGAGAGTCTGCGCGACCGCTTCGTCCTGCTCCGCAAACACCGTTCGCAAATCGAGCAGCACCCGTCCTTCTTCCACCCGCGCGATGATCGGCGGATCCGAGGCGCGTAGCCACGCCGAAAGTTCGTCGGCGCTCATCGCCTCGCAAGTAATCGCCAGCAATCGCGTCGGAAGCACCGCAGAAGGCGCGGCACCGCCACCAATCACGGATTCACCGTCCAGCACCTCCACCGATAACTTGGACGACCGCGATCTCTTCGCGACGGCTTCCGCCCTGCTTCCAATTTCTTCTTTCGATAACCGCATCATGCGGAGCACAGGGATCGCGTCATGCTCACCTTTCACATAAGCAAGCAAAGTGGCTTCGAGCGCTGCGTAAATCAATTTGTCCACACGCAGCGCGCGGAACAACGAGTTCGAACGCATGCGAGCAATCAGATCACTGCGGCCACTCAACATCCCCGCCTGGGGACCGCCTAACAATTTATCTCCGCTGTAAGTGACCACATCCACGCCTTGGCGCAGGCTGTCGAGCACGCTCGGCTCGCCGTTCACGCCGACTGAGCGCAGATCGAAGAGCGCGCCGCTGCCCAGGTCTTCCAGCAGCGGGATGTTACGTTCGCGAGCCAGGTCAACCAATTCTTCGATTTGCGGCTGCTCGGTGAATCCGGTGATCTGGAAGTTGGAGCGATGCACGCGCAGCAGCAGCCGGGTTTTTTCGTTGATTGCCTTTTCGTAATCGCTGATGCGGGTGCGATTGGTTGTGCCCACCTCCCGCAGCAGCGCGTTCGATTTAGACATGACATCCGGGATGCGGAAGGACCCGCCGATCTCGACCAACTCGCCTCTGGACACGATAACCTCGCCTCCTTCTGCCAACGTGTTAAGCGCCAGGAGGACTGCAGCGGCGTTGTTGTTGACGACGATAGTGGAGATGGTTGGCCTGGCCACGCGGGCCACGCCCGCGTCTACACGAGCAGGTGCGTGTTCATCGAGGAGTTTGCGAAATAAGCGGTCTACGTGTACATCGCGCTTTCCACGCTCGCCCGTTTCCACGTCGAACTCAAGATTGGAATAACTGCCCGCGATCTCCCGGATGTGCTCCAGGGCAGAAGCCGGGAGCGGGGCTCGCCCCAGGTTCGTGTGAAGAATGACTCCGGTAGCATTGATGACGGTTCGCAGCGAATACTTGAGGGCTTGTCGAACCCGTCGCACCACCGCATCTTCGAGTCCGGAAATAGCCAGATCGACTCCATTTTCATCGAGCCCGCCAGCGGCAATTTCCTCTCTTAGAGATGCCAGCACGGTTCGGGCAGCATCGGCGACCGGGGCTTGCCCTTCCTTCGAAGCGAGCGCCGCGGATTCCGGCCTTCGCAGAAGCTCGTCCACCGAGGGGAGTTTGCGATACAGGTCGGAGTTGGCTTGGATTTTCACGTGGACGATTATCCCACGTCATCCTCCCGAATGCCGAAGCCAGACGGGCGAGGACGCCCGTCCTCCATCGGAACCGCGGTCACTACCCGACTTCTACCAGGCCGTAGCTCTTGTGCCAGCGGGTGCGCATGTGGCGCAGGGCTTCGTCGATTTCTGCTTGCGTGATTTCGAAATTCGGCCCGGCGAGGACTGCGGCGGCTTCGCGCTTGGCCGCTTCCAACAATTGGCGGTCGCGGATCAGATTGGCCACTTGGAAACTGGGCATGCCAGCTTGCCGCGTGCCGAAGAATTCACCTGGGCCTCGAAGTTCCAGGTCGAGTTCGGCAATCTGAAATCCGTCGCTGGTGCGAACCATGGCATCGAGGCGTCGCTCTCCGTCTTCGGAAACCTTGCCGCCGGTCATGAGCACGCAGTAAGACTTGGCTGCGCCGCGTCCGATGCGGCCGCGGAGCTGGTGGAGTTGGGCCAACCCGAAGCGTTCGGCATGTTCGATGACCATGACCGTAGCGTTGGCGACGTCGACGCCTACTTCGATCACGGTCGTGGCTACCAGAATATCCAGTTCGCCCTTCTGGAACAGGCGCATGACCTGCTCTTTCAGGTCGGGCTCCATGCGGCCATGCAGCACGCCAACCCGCAAGTCAGGGAAGATGCTCTTGCTCAACTCTTTGTACATCTTCATCGCCGCCTTTAGCTCGGTCTCTTCGTTTTCTTCAATCACGGGATACACGACATAGATTTGGTGTCCCGCGGCCACCTGCTTGCGGACGAAATCCCAGACTTCAGGGGAGCGGTCATCGGATACGCAACGCGTGACTATGGGAGTACGTCCCGGCGGCATCTCGTCGATGACGCTCACGTCGAGGTCGCCGTACAGCGTCAGAGCCAGGGTGCGCGGGATCGGGGTTGCGGTCATGACCAGAACATCTGGCTCCGGGGAAGCTGCCAAACTTTGCCCGGCCCGAACGGTCGGGTCGCCTGTCGCCACGCGATCTTCACTGGACTTTTTCATCAGCTTGAAGCGCTGCAGAACTCCGAAGCGGTGCTGCTCGTCCACGATTACCATACCCAGCTTGGCGAACTCGACTTTTTGCTCGATCAGGGCGTGCGTCCCAATCACCAGTTGGGCGTTGCCTTGGGCGATATGACGGCGGGTTTCGCGCTTGCGGTCGTCTTCCATCGAACCGGTGAGGAGGACCACGCGATAGCCCGCGCTTTCTAGAATGCGGCGAGCCGAAAAGTAGTGCTGTTGCGCGAGGATTTCGGTAGGCGCCATCAGTGCGACTTGATATCCGTTTTCCATCGCGATAATTGCGGCTTCGAAGGCGACGATGGTTTTGCCGGAGCCCACGTCGCCTTGCAGCAGGCGGCGCATGGGAAAGGGTTTTTCCATGTCGGAGGCAATCTCCTTGAGAACCTTCTTCTGCGCTCCTGTGGGATGGAAAGGGAGAATCTTCTTGATCGCTCCGCGTACCCGATCATCCAACTGAAACCCAATCCCGGTTTGTGCCTTCTGTTCGCGGCGTTTCAGCTCAAGCCCCAACTCCACAAAAAACAACTCTTCGAAGATGAGGCGAACGTGAGCCGGGGTGCGAGAAGATTGCAGGTCTTCGAAGCTTTCGCCGGGATCGGGCCAGTGAACCTTCTGCAACGCCTCGCGCGGCGAGATGAGGCTCAGATGACGGCGCACCACCGTCGGGATGGGATCAGGCAAATCCGGAGGGAGATTTTCGAGCGCCGCGTGGATGACGCGGCGAAACCAGCGCGAGGTCAGACGCCCTTGTCCGGCGGATTCGTAGATGGGTACGATGCATCCGATTTCGAGCGACGCCGCGAGTTTCTGCTCTGCTGCGTCGGCGCTACCGTCCTCGGAAGCTTCCCCGATGATTTCAAATTGAGGCTGGGTGAGTTGCAGTTCGCCTTTCCGATAGTCCTCCTCCACTTTGCCGTACAGGGCGACGATCTGGCCGGGCTTGAACTTGTCCCGAAGATAAGTAGCGTTGAACCAGATACACTTCAGTCGCGTCCTGCCCTGTCCGGCGGTCATCTGAAAGATGGGCATGCGGCGGGTGCGGAACAGGCCCGAGGTGCGCACTTCGGCAATCACAGTGGCCATTTCGCCGGCGCGTAGTTCAGCAATGCCGCGGGGATTCAGCCGGTCCTCGTAGCGGAACGGGAGGTAGTGCAGCAGGTCATCGATAGTCTGAATGTCCTTGGCAGCCAGCACCTCGGCAAGCTTTGGGCCGATCCCTTTGACATACTGAACGGACGTGCTCGGTTGTAGCATCTGAAGGGATGTTAGCAGGAGCAGCTACACTCGCAGTCTGGGGGGCGCTATTGCGATTCTTGTAGCGACGGTATCTTGCGCTGTCGCGAGGGCAGTTGGCCTCGCCGGTGAGCGGGACGCCCCGACGACAGCCGCCGTCCAGCAACGCTACACTTCAGCCAAAGCCATGTCCAAATCAGCCGCCAATTTCATTCACGCTCTGGTTGCCGTCCTAGGCGGCAACGCAGCGTATTTTTTGCTGGGAAGGTACCTCCCGGCGGGGGCACGCCACGTGCCCTTCCATATGGACCTCGGGCTGGCCGTGGACTTCTGGTTCTGCCTGGTTGTGTTTGGCCTGATCAAGACGGTAGCCGGCTGGAGGCGGCCTTCCAATCGGCCAAGAACCTGAGCTCTTTTCTGCATGCTTTCGAATCGAGGAGCAGATTCTGGACAAAAGTGCTTAGACCTTCATCCGCCCCAGGTTACTTTCGGAACCTCGGTAACCAGGGATCGGGAAGCTAGAATCTGGACCAGCACCATGCAGAAGATTTCCATGCTGTATGACGCGAGTCAGGCGGTGCTCTCCACCTTTGAGTTGGATGAGGTGCTGCAGCAGATCCTGACCATCGCGCGCGACTACTTCCATTTGCAGAACGTTGCCATCCTGTTGATGGACAAAGAGGAGCTTTACGTACGCTGCCAGGTCGGTTGGGATGCGGGTCATGACAAGGTCCGGTTCCCGATCGGAACCGGAATCACAGGAGCGGCAGCCCATCAGAAACGCCCCATCTACGCCGCCGATGTGTCCAAAGACGCGCGCTACATCCTGTCGGCAAAGAACACACGCTCCGAACTGGCGGTCCCCCTAATGGTGCGCGACCATGTCGTGGGCGTGCTCGATTGCCAGAGCGAGAATCTCAACCACTTCGATTCCGAGACCATTGACCTGCTGACATTGTTTTCGACGCAGGCGTCCATGGCTCTGCAGAATGCGCGGCTGTACTCGCTCGAGCGGCAGCGAGCCTCGCAATTGGAAGCGATCAATGCCATCGCTCAACAGATGACCGCCGTGCTGGATTTGAAAGAATTGCTCTCCAAAGTATGTTTGTTGATCCAGCAGGCTTTTCAGGTTTGCCAGGTGTCGGTGCTGTTGAAAGATGAAGACGATCTGGTGCTCCGGGCAAGCCACGGAAAGCTCACGGGGCGCGCTCCGGAGGGCGGACGGCTGCCGGCGGACGAAGGACTTTGGCAACGCGCTCTGGCTGCCGGAAAAACTCTCATCGAAAATGATATGAAAGCCCCGGATTTCGGGTTATCTGTCGAAACTGGATCGAGCATGTGCATTCCTCTCGTTTCTTTCGGACAGACCCTCGGCGTACTCGTCTTGGACACTGCCCGGGCCGGAGCCTTCAACCTCAACGACATTCAGCCGCTCGAATCGGTTGCCGACATCTGCGCCACTGCCATCCAGAATGCTCATTATGTCGAGCGGGTAAAGCAACTGGCCTACCTGGACGGATTAACCGGGATTTTCAATCGCAGGTTTTTTGAGCTTCGGATCGTTGAAGAAATGGATCGGGCTCGACGATACGGCTCAGGGCTGGCGATACTCATGGTGGACATTGATCAATTCAAGCGATTGAATGATGAATTCGGGCATCTGCTCGGGGATGAGGTGCTGCGCCAGGTGTCGTCGATTTTTCATCAGCAGTTGCGGAAGATCGATGTTCTGTGCCGTTTCGGAGGCGAGGAGTTCGCTATTCTACTCTCGCAGACGAATGCAGTGCACGCGCTGGGAGTCGCGGAGAAGCTGCGCAAGACGGTTGAAGCCTGGCAATTTCCGGGCGTTCCCCGGCCAGTCACGATCAGCGCCGGAACTGCGAATTACCCGGAACACGGCACCACGCGGGATGAGTTGGTGAAGGCAGCCGACGCCGGCTTGTATCTGGCAAAACAAGCGGGCCGGAACCGAGTTTGCCTGGCGCCAGCTCCGAAACCCGGTTTGGCGCACGGCGCAGCCAAGTAGACCGTCTCGATGCCGTGGACTAAATCAAAATGCCGTGGTCTAAAGCAAACTTGTCATCCCGAGCAAAGCGAGGGATCTAGGTTCTTGCTCGCACGACTGGTATCGCGTCGTGGCTTCGATGGCGATCAGAATTCGCTGTCAGGCTCCTCGAATTCGTCCCTAAGGTCTCTCTCGATTTCCCGTTGTTGGTCCCGCCACTCCCGTTGGACATCTCGCATCTGTCGTGCAAGCTCCTGGGCACGTCTGCGGGCTTCTCTGGTTTGCCGTTCAATCTCCGGTTTTAGTTCGCGATTGATGGCCTCTTCCATTTCCGGTTTAAGGTGGGCCATCTGAGATTCGAGCTGGCTCCATTCCTCGCGGGTTTCAGCGTCGATCTCCGGCATTTCGATATCAAGGCTCTCGCGGAAGAGATCCGACTGTTTGCGCTCCGGCAAGGTGATGGTAATCGTCTGTTCTTTCTTGTCACGAATCACGCTAACGCTGGCAGTGTTGTCCTTGCGCGAGCGCAAGGCATGACTGAAGTCGCCGCTGTCGTGAATGGGCTCACCATTGATTTTGACAATCACATCCCCGGCGCGAAAACCAGCTTTGTCAGCTCGGCTCCCCTTTTCTACGGAACGTACCAGGACTCCCTCGCCGTTCTTGGTTCCGAAGAAGTCTCCGAGTTGCGGCGTAAGGTTTTCCACCATCAGGCCGCTGCGCATCGAGGAGTGCACCACCACGATCGATACCGGCAAGTCCATGTCGGGCATCACCGGCATCGTGGGCATTACCGGCATGCTGAACTTGAAATCCTTGCCGTTAGGACCAACCGTGTAGGAGTAGTTTTTCTTGCGATCGCCGAGCTCCACTTTGATGGTCATCGGCTGGCCGCCGCGGCTGATGCCTAATGTCACGGTGCGCCCCGGCGGAGTTTCGCGGATCATGCGGCGCAACTGTTCTACACTCTGCACATCGCTTCCATTCAACGTGAGAATCACGTCCTGCTCTTTGAGCCCCGCTTTGCCGGCGGGAGCATCCTGATCCACCATGGTCACTTCCACGCCGCGCTCGTCTTTCAGGTGGAGAGTTGCGAGGCGGTCGGGAGTGACATCGCGCGTATCCACGCCTAAGTAAGAACTGCCGCCAAAATCCTCGCTGGAGAAACCGTAAGAGTCGCTGGCCGGATCGAACGCAGGATTGATCGCGCCGTAAGTCGCTACAGCCAGAAGCGGCAGCGCAATCATCGTTATCAGAATTGAGTTTCGCATGTTCACCTCCCAGACCCATACAATGCGCTATTGGCTTGCCCGGCGGAAAGCAATATCTCCGGTCGTGGTTCGCACCTTCAGCACCGGACCGCCGCCATTCAGACTGCCCTCCGCGGTAACCGTCTTCGGGCCATAGTCGCCGCCCTCCGTGGTCACCCTGATATCGGGAAAATCCGAGCGAATATTGTGGCCGTTCGCAACTTCGATCGAGGCGCGAACACTCAGGTTCACGTTAGGCGCCAGGTAGACGGTGATGTCGCCCGCCGAAGTTTCCAGCTCCGAATCGTGATGTTCGCCATTCGCCGCGACAAACTTTGCCGTAATCCCGCCAGCCCCAGTCTCCGCCCGCGCCGATGGCACTCCATTCAGCTCAATGGTGCCACCGCCCGTCTCAGCCCGGACCGGCCCTTTGGCAGAACTCAGCCGGATACTTCCGCCCCCGGTTTCCATTTCCGCCGAGCCACCAATATCGCCCAGTTCAATACTTCCGCCGCCGGTGCTAGCCTTGACTTTTCCCGCGCAGCGCTCCACCTGAATGCTTCCGCCACCGGTCTCGAGCACCGCGCCCTGTGAGCCCGAGACAATAGTTACGCTTCCGCCGCCGCTCTCGGCTTCGATCTTGCCTTTCGCAGAATTCACTTTGATGGAGCCCCCGCCCGTGTGCAGGCTAACATCAGACGCCACATTGCCGACATCAATACTGCCCCCGCCGGTTTCGGCGTTGATCGCGCCACCGATGTCATCGAACCGAATGCTGCCGCCACCGCTCTGCGCATCAACCCGGCCCGTGATGCCTTTCGTATCGACGTTGCCACCCTCAGTCTCGATCTTGACTTCATCCATCTCACGGGGAACGTTGACTACGAAGTCGCCAGAGAATTTGTGTGGCCGCCCGCCCTGCCAGTCACCGACAATCCAAGCCGTATCTCCGTGGACGTAAGCGCTGATCTTGTAGTTATCAAACTCGCGCCGCGCCCGGTCTTCCGAACCGCTGTAAGAATGATTACGAATGACGTAGCTGATGCCCTGCTGCGAGCCGCCTTCCACACGCACCGAGCCGATATCCACCTTGACCTTCAGATTCTTGACCGCGGCAAGAGATCCCGTGATCTCCTGCGTCCAGTTTCCGCCGTCACCATAAACGCGGGTCTGCTGCGCGCTTGCCAGCGGCAAGATCAACCACAGTACCGCGACGAACTTAGAGAGCTGCTTCAACATTCACCTTCCGTTCTCATCCTGCACGGCCGCATTTCTTTCACCCTCAATCAAACTCGGGAAGCTGCGACAGCATGATACGAGCCTGCGACCGGATGTACTGGTTCTGATCGCTCTCCGCCAGCTTTTGTAGAACCGAGCGCACGCTGCCGTCAGCTCGCACCGGTTCGAGCAAATGCAGAGCCTCGGTTCGGGCCCCTGGATTCGAATCCTGCACCAGGGTCTCAAGCACTGCATCCCGCACCCGCGGATCGCTCTTCACATACGCTCCCAAGCCATCCAGCGCCTTCAGCCGCACTCCCGGGTTCGAGTCATAGCGCAGTGCATACATGAGCGCCTCGCGAACATGAGTGTTATCCGGTTGCTGCGTCAGCAGATCGACGGAATCCATGCGCACTCCCGAGTTGTAATTGTTGCGCGCCGCAAAGAGCAACAACTGCTGGATTCGTTGATCGTTCAGTGAGCCTTGCGCTTCCTGTGTGGAAACCGTGTTGTACTTAATGCTGATGTTGTTCGATCCGGGCTGCTGCGTGACCGACTGAATGCCCGTGATGGACGACTCCACCGGCGCACTGGCCGGAGCCGTAATCGAAGCCGTGCCGCCACTGCCACTTACGAATTTGTAAGTGGTTCCAATGCCGCCCGCAAAGCCAACGATGAAGATCGCCGCCGCCAGGGCCGGAGCAAAACGAACCTGACGAAGCCACGCCCCGGGATCGAATATCAGACGATGCCAGAACTTGCCCTGCTCCGCGGTCTCAAGCCCTTCCTGCAGCCGCATGCGAGAAGCCGCAACCAGATTGGGCGAAGGCTCCTCCACCGGCAACTCCGAGAGCATCGCGTGGAACTTGCGCGTCGTCTTGAGTTCGGCCGCGCAGTCCGCGCAACGCGCCAGATGTTGCTCCAGTTCATAGCGCGCATCATCGGCCAGTTCGTTGTAAACGTAAAGCAGAACGTTTTCTTTAACCCACTCGCATTTCATAATTGCACCCCCTCAGGGGAAAATCTTTTCATCTCATGTCTGCCAGCGCGCCCCGCAATTTCTGGGTCGCCCGGAACAAGGTATTCTTAGCCGTTTCTTCCGTCGTATTCAGCACCTCACCCACGGTCCGCAGCTTCAACCCATGGTAGTGCTTCAACTCGAAAACCATGCGCTCTCTCGGTGTTAGCTTTTCCAGCGCCCGACCAATGCGTTTGCCCAACTCACGGCGCATCAGGTCCCGCTCCGGATTCGCCCCAGATCGCCCGTCGGGAACCTGCTCGAGTACATCGTACTGCTCCCCGGCCGCATCCGTCGCCACCGGAGCATCTTCCTTCCGCACCTGCCGCTTGCGCAAGTGATCGAGGCAAAGATTAGTCACGATGCGATAGATCCAGGTGTAAAAAGAGCACTCAAAGCGAAAGTTGCCAATGCTCTTGTACGCCTTCAGGAAGGCTTCCTGATAAACGTCCTGAGCCTCGTGTTCCGACCCCGTAAGGTGCATCGCCAGCCGAAGCACTGCCTGGTCGTAGTTCCGCACCAACTCCTCGAAGGCAGCACGATTGCCGCGCTGCGCTTCGCGGACCAGTAAGGTGTCATCGATACGGCTTGAAGCCTGCCCAGCCATATGGCCCCGGAATGGGGGGTCCTGGATTCCGCCTGCTTCTTCCCTTGAGTCCCGTCTTACTGCCGGATGGGAACACTCGCCAACTGCAAAAGGTACAACCCACGCCTCGGCCGGCATATCTTCGTTGTCCTCGAATGCACCGGGACGCCATTGCCGTTCTTCCCGGTTGCATAGCTATGGACGGGCGAAGCGCCCAACCGTGAGCAGAAATTATAGGAGTTTGGCAGGATTTGTGCTGACAGAAAACACGTCTAACAGAATGGAAGTAACAGGATTATCGCAAATCGCAGAACTCCAGTGATGACCAAAGTGCCAGACAAACAATGCCGGCCAACGCGGAGATTCACCCACTGGAAAATCGGCGACGAGAGCTTTGAAGGGGCGCGGCTTTAAGCCGCGCCGCACATCGGTTTCAAAGACTTACGGCACGGCTGGGAAACCGTGCCCTTTCAAAACTCCACGCCGGGCATTTTTCCGCAAGCTCTTCAGCCATGCCGTAACCGCCGCAAAATCAATGGCGCCTTCAGCCGCTGTCCTTATTCCGCCGCTTCCTTCTCGATAATCACCTTCAGGTGCGCGGTCACATCTTTATGCAGCTTGATTGGGATCATGAATTCACCCAGGGTTCGCAGCGCCTCGTGGAGTTGGACTTTGCGGCGATCTACGTTGAAGCCCTTTTTATCGAGCGCATCTCCAATGTCACTGGACGTGACAGAACCGAACAACTGATCATGCTCCCCGGAACGCCGCTGGAAGGAAACCGAGAGGCCGTCGAACTGCTTGGCCAATTCCTCCGCTTGCGCCTTCTCCTTGGCGGAACGGCGCACCGATGCCGCCTTCATCTGCGCAATCACCGCCTTGTTGCCGGCGGAGGCTTCAATGGCGAGCTTCCGCGGCAACAGGTAGTTCCGGCCGAAGCCCTCGGCAACCTTTACCACGTCGCCGCGTGAACCGAGCTTTGCTACATCCTCTTTAAGAATGACTTCCATGAGTAACTCCCGTTTGAAATCTGATAATTTCCATGAGTAACTCCCGTCCGAGATCTGATAACTTCCCTGAGTAACTCCCGTCGGAAATCTGATAACTTCCCTGTCATCCCGAACGAAGTGAGGGACCCCTACAGTGCCCGCGCAACTTTCGCTGTCGCAGGGAATTCCCACTAAGAAGCCGCCCTACGCCGCCCGGCCTGAAAATGGCAGCAAAGCAATATTGCGTGCCTGCTTGATCGCCAAAGACAACCGCCGCTGATGCGGAGTGCAAACACCGGTCAGACGCCGAGGCACAATCCTCCCGCTTTCCGCCACGAACTGGGCGAGCAGTCGAATGTCCTTGTAGTTGATGGCTTCAATCTTCTCGACGCAGAATTTGCAAACTTTCTTGCGCCGGAAATACTTGCGTCCAGCCCCACCACCGCCTTCGCGGCCACCACCGGGTCCGCCTGGACGAGAAGGGGGACGGCGTTCGCTGCGATCGGGCCGGTCGCCGCCAGAAGTTGATTCAGGTCTAGTTTCGTCAGCCATGATGCTCCTTAAAAGTCAGTCGTTCGTCGTAGGTAGTAGGTCGTTCGCGCCGATGGTTGGTTTGGCCAACGACCAAAGACCAACGACCAAAGACCAAAGACGTTTCTTACGCTGTTGCCGCCGGAGCTTCTCCAGCAGTCTCAGCCGGCGGCGCAGGCGCTGCCGCCTTGCGCTTCGCGTCCTTAATCGCCTTGATCTTATCCAGTCGCTTCTGCTCTTCATCGATGCGCACGGTGAGGAACTTAATCACCGGTTCAGTAACGCGCAGGCGGCGTTCCAGTTCATGAATCAAGCCACCGCCGCCTTCGACAGTGAGCAGCACGTAAATGCCGTCGTGAAATTTCCGCACGGTGTAAGCCAGCCGCCGCTTGCCCATCCGCTCTACGCTCTTCACCAGCCCGGACGAACCGGCTACCGCGGTCTCCAGCGTAGAAATAAGTTTGTCCTGGTCCTCCTCCGCCATATCCGGGCGGACGATGAACATCAGTTCATAAGTACGATTCATTCATTCTCTCCATCTCTCGCGGACCTTCAAAAGATCCGTGTGCATCCGTGAAATCCGTGGCTAATCCTTCATTCTTCCGGCTTGCGGTTGAAGCGATTCATCGCCGCAGCCGCGCCCTCCGTCACAACCGCTTTCACCGCGTCGGCTGCAACGTCGAGCATCTCGCCGACAACCTTGAGTTGCGCTTTGCGAAACGGCGCCAGCAAATAACTCATCCCATCTTCGATCTTGTGACCAGGATCAACGCCCATCCGGATACGCAGAAAATCCTGCGTTTCCAAAGCGTTGATGATGGACTCAATCCCGTTATGCCCCGCCGAGCTCCGTCGCCGTTGAAGGCGAAGTGTGCCCAGCGGAAAGTCGAGTTCATCCTGAATCACAACCAGGTCTTCTTCCGGCCTGATTTCATGCTTCGTAACCAATTCACGAACCGAGATGCCACTCAAATTCATGAAGGTCTCGGGCTTGGCCAGCAAAACCGTTTCCGAACCAATCACCACTCTGGCAGTCAGCGCACGGCACTGTCGATTTCTAACTTCAACCCCGAACTCGCTCGCGATCCGGTCTACCGTGAGAAAGCCCAAATTGTGAGGCGTGAACTGGTATTCGATTCCCGGATTGCCCAGCCCAACAATAAGTTTCACGCCGTCTGAATTTCCCTCGCTGTTTCACTGCCAAGCAACGCTCGGCTGGACGAGCGAGGGCGCCCGTCCCCACGCGAGCACTACTTCTTTTCCTTCTTCTCGGGCTTCTCCGCCTTCTCGGCGGCAGGCTCCGCGCCTTCCTCACCGACCTCCTGCTTGCCCTTCTTGATGACTTCAGGCTCGGCAGGCGTAGCTCCAGCTTCGGCAGCGACCGCTTCCGGCGTGGCCACGACTTCCTCCTTGACCGTGATCACAGTAGCCACTGGCTGGTTCGGATCGGTCAGGAACTTCAGCTTGTCACTGTGAGGCAGATCGGATACACGCAACACTTTCCCAAAAACCAACTCGGTGACATCAGCTTCGATAAACGCAGGAATATCTCCCGGCAAGCACTCGATTTCCACTTCGCGCAGAATCTGCTCCAGAATGCCGCCCTGCTGTTTAACGCCAGCAGCCTCGCCCTTCAGCGTGATTGGGACATTGACAGTCAACGTCTTGTCCATCGCAATTCGCTTGAGGTCGATGTGCAGCAACGCTCCTTTGATGGGCTCGTACTGCCAGTCCACGATCATCGCCTTGGTGCGCTCGCCGCCATCCAGAGCCAGATCAAAAATAGTGTTGTAGCCGGTTTGCGAGTGCAGAATCCGCGAGACCTGGCGTGGATCAAGGCTCACCGACAAGGCTTCTTGGCCGGCGCCATACAAGACCGCCGGGACTTTTCCGCTGACGCGAACTCGCCGCGCATCATTCTTAGTGCCCGCCACCCGCGGCTGTGCTTCCAGTACTGTGCTCTCAGTTGCAGTTGCCATAATTTGATTCCTATCTAAAGAAATAATTTGCTGACCGATGCTTCTTCGTGAATCGCCTGAATGGCGCGTCCAATCAATCCCGCGACGGACAAAACCTTGATCTTCGGCTCGTTCTTGGCGGCCTCGCTCAGCGGAATCGTGTTGGTCACGACAACTTCCGTGAAATGAGACTGCGAAAGATTCTCCACCGCTGGCCCGGAAAGCACCGGATGCGAAGCGCATGCATAAACCTTGTTCGCGCCCTTCTCTATCAGAGCACTGGCGGTTTTTACCAGCGTGCCCGCGGTATCGATCAGGTCATCGATTACCAGGCAAGTCCTGCCGTTTACATCGCCGATCACGTTCATGACCTCGGCCACATTCATCTCAACGCGGCGTTTGTCGACAATGGCCAGGGCAGAGTCCATCTTTTTCGCGAAGAATCGCGCCCGCTCCACGCCGCCCGCATCGGGCGAAACCACCGTCAGATTCGGCAAATTCAACTTCCGGAAATAGTCCACCAGTACCGGTGACGCGAACAGATGGTCCACCGGAATGTTGAAGAACCCCTGAATCTGCGGCGCGTGCGGATCAATAATCAAAGCCCGATCCGCGCCTGCGGTAGTCAACAAATCCGCCACTAATTTTGCGGAAATCGGAGCCCGCGGCTTATCCTTGCGGTCCTGCCGCGAATAACCATAATAAGGAACCACAGCCGTAATGCGACGCGCCGAAGCTCGCTTCAACGCGTCAATCATCAAAAGCAACTCCATCAAATGCTCGTCCACTGGACGGCAAGTGGGCTGCATCACAAAGACGTCAGCCCCGCGCACGTTCTCCTGAATCTGCGCATAAGCCTCACCGTCGCTGAAGCGCGTGACCAAAGCCAGACCACGGTTCATGCCAAGAAAAGCGCAAACCTCATCGGCAAGCGCCTCGTTGGCGGTGCCAGAAAAGATTTTGAACTTATCGTCGACGCGGCCCCGTTGAGGCTTGCGCTCCGATTTTTCGTCGGTGCCCACCTGAGCTTTCTTCTCCGTCACTGTCGCAACAGTTGCCATAAAAGCAATTTTCTGGCTGGGCCGCTAGGATTCGAACCTAGACAAAGTGCTCCAAAGGCACTTGACCTACCATTAGTCGACGGCCCAGTTTGGCTGAAAAACTGTTTTCAATTGTCGATTGGCTGGCTTCTTTAGTTTAACTCGCGGCTCAGGATCAGCAATCGAAAATCTTCTTCCAGTACTGCGGGCGCGTCAGCGTGGTCGTGGCTGCGGCCGGGATTCCTTCCTTGCGCAGCCGAGCCGCAGCTTTCTCGGCTGCCTCCCGGGACGCAAACAATCCGTAAGTCGCGGAACCGGAACCGGAGAGCGAGGCATAACCTGGGCCTGCGCGCTTGAGCACACTCTTGACCTCTCGCAATTCGGGATATTTAGGAAAGACGACTTGTTCAAAGTCGTTTTCGATCCCGGTACGGACGAGGTCGAGAAGCGGCGTCTCGGCCCGGCCCCTGCCTTTGCTCACAGGGACACCGGATAAAATCCTCCCAGCTCGATGCTTAATCTGGGACGGACTACTCAGCCACGCAGCAAGCACGCGACCGAACTCAACCATTCTATCGGACGAAGGAGGGGCCGTCAATTTGCGGCGACCCTGAGGCCCACGGGCGACGAGCAAATCCCAATGCGCAAAAGCCTTCGGAGTCGAAACTCCGATCTTGGGAGTCGCCAACACACAAGGCATCGCCGGCAGATCCGGCAGCGGGTAAACCTCCTCACCTCGCCCAATCCCCAACACCGTCCCGCCGACCAAGAACAGAGGCAGGTCCGAACCGACCTCCGCCGCAATCCGCAATCGTTCAGGCCCAGGCAGCTCTTTCTTCAACGCCCGTTCCAGCCCCAGCAGCGCAGCCACAGCATTCGCCGAAGCTCCACCAAGCCCACCTTGCACCGGCAACTGCTTTTCAATTTCGATCACGACGCGCCCGCGAGCCTTGAGCGCAACCATCGCCCGCTCGACAATCCGATAGCAGGTATTCGACTCATCTTTCGGAACGCGCGAATCTTCACAACGAATCTCAATCCCCGACCCACGCCCAACCGACACGCGAATGATGTCGTGCAACGCAATGGTCTGATAAATAGTCCGCAGCTCATGAAACCCATCAGCCCGAAGCGCACCAATCCGCAAACCGAGATTAATCTTGGCGAACGATCGGACCGTGACCTCATTAGGCATCGGGAACTGATTGTAATCTCAATCCCCGATTTCGGCCGCCTGACGTCCACGATCTCCGCTAAGCTTCCGCAGGCCATGAAAGGTACCTTCGACCTTCGCGACAACATTGCCGGGTGCCCCATTTCTCGCGTTCTTTGCGAGAAGTGGGGCTTTTCGCCGACACCCTACCAACCCTCAGCCAGCGCTCCGCCAAATTTTCTCCTTCTACCGACGGAAACCGGGGACTGGAAGCTGTGAAGAAATCGACCGAGGGACTCCGTAGCAGTATTGCGGAATCGACGAACGTCCGTACACTGCAAGTGTGAAGAATCCCTTGACGTCTCCGACTCCGCGACTTGTTTCGATAGATCGCAGGCAAGTCCTGTTGCGCACGGTCGATGTTGAAAAGCTGATCGACGAGGATCACAGTGCGCGTTCGCTTTGGGAAGTGGTAGGGCGACTGGACCTGAGTCTCTATTATGCGCAAATTGCAGCGGTCGAAGGCCGCGCTGGGCGCGAACACACGGATCCGCAGTTGATGATCAGCTTGTGGCTGTATGCCTACAGCCGGGTGCCCCATTTCTCGCGTTCTTTGCGAGAAGTGGGCTTTTCGCTGACACCCTACCAACCCTCAACCTGCGCTCCGCCGAATTTTCTTCTTCTACCGACGGGGACCGGGGACTGACTCCCCCCATTCCCGGTTTTGCCCCCAATGCGAGGTCATGTCTTTTGCGGATGATCATTGGCTGGGCTTGGGCTTATCGTGAGTTCAAGTCAAAAGCCCCACTTCTCGCAAAGAACGCGAGAAATGGGGCACCCAAATCTAATTTTGGGACACCCACATACAATCCGAAATTTTGCTGCGTTCCTCAATCCTCAGCCAGCGCTTCGTCGAATTTTCTCCTCCCACCAGGTCCAATCGTTGATCCGCACCAGTCCTGCCTCTCCGTAAGCGTAGGAGCGGTAGCTGCTCCACGGCCAATCCTCCGGACTCGCCACCAGTCCGCGCACCACCGGATTGCGATGAATGTACTTGAGCTTCTCAACCTCTTTCTGCTGGCTCCAGAGATTGAAATCATAGAAACGACTCTGCCAGAACCGGCCGGAGAATTCGCCGTCATTAGCCAGCCGCCGGGAGACGCTCAACTTCACCGCCTGAACTATCTTCGAGGGATCGCCAATTAAAGGTTCGGAAATCAGCAGATGTACGTGTTCGGGCATGACCACGTATCCGATCACGGCGAAACGATAACGAACCCGCATCAACTCGAGGACATTAAGTAGCAGGTCGCGGCGCGCGGGATCGCCCAGCAGAGGCTTGCGTCGATAGCAGCTCCAGGTGATGAAATGGAGGCTTCCCGTGCCGTAATAACGCTTTAGGCCCCAGGGCATGAAGAAACTGTATGCGCCGATGCGAGGTCATGTGTGTGACGGATGAACATTGGGGGCTCATCGTGAGTTCAAGTCAAAAGCCCCACTTCTCGCGAAGAACGCGAGAAATGGGGCACCCGGCACCCGGCCAATGCACTATTACCGGCTAGCTTCTCCGTTTGTAGTAAATCGCGAACTCGAACCCTGGATTCGCCGGAAATAACTCCGCCACTTTCCTCAGCCGCTCCGCCATCTGCGCCGGAGCCAGTAGCGGATAGTCGCGCTCCCGCAAATCGTAATAATCAACGTCAATAAACAGCGACAGCAAGTAGATGGAAATCGCATCGGCGAAAGCCGCCATCAGATACTCGTTCTTATGCTTCTCCGCATCCGGGGCATGCGAAGTCGCCGCTTTGCGCGACTCCCAGGCGTCCAACGAAGTTTCGCCGCGGGCCCCGGCCTCGACCTGCTTCCACACCAGATCGGCAAAATCCTGCGACACTCCCGCCTTCTCGACCACCGCATGTCCCACGTTGATGTAGAACTCGAAAGCGACCGAAAATTTGTCGTCCATCAGCCGGGTGGAAATGAACACGCACTGCGAATCGCCCAGCTCGATATTGCGATGGCAAACCGCGTTGTCGCTAAGCCCAACGTCATAACGATCGGCGATCACGGTCCCATCACCCTGATTCACCGTGAGCGGCACAAAATAATAGGCATTTCGCTGCAAAGCGGCGGCAGCGGAGTCGGGAACGGCGGCGACCATTCGGTCGAGATCAGAGGCTGCTACCGTAACCTCGCCGACGACTGCGTAACAGATGCCATTGGGCGCTTGGGAAACGGGGCTTTGGCGAACCACCTCGTCCGGAGAACGCGTGATTGCGGGTGCAGCTTGCGACATAGCAAGTATTCTAGCGCACTCGCCAAGCGAACCTCATTGAACGCGCCCGAAGGCGTATGCGGCAGTGAGCTTCAACAGGAAGACGGTTACAATCAACAGCGATGCCCCTAAGCACAAAGCCCGCCAGCAAGCCCAATTGGTATCTGATCCCGGTGAGGGTTTTGCTGGTGACGTTCCTGATGACGCTGCTCGCTTTCGCGGTCAGCCTGCTGCTCGGCATTCTGGGACTTGTCATCGGAGCGCGGGTACGCGGTTTCCATCCCAACATGACAACTGCGTATCGCTATGTCGCGTTACCGGCGGCGGGTTTGGTGGCGGCGATCGTTCTGATCTCTGCCAGCGTGATCGAGATTCGCCACCACCGCCAGACCAAAGCCCTGGCGGAGATTGAACGGATCAGCCGTTAGGACTGTAGACCTTTTATCCTTGAGCACGTCTGATTCTCGTAGGAGGAGTCATGCGTTCCTCGCGATTTGTCGAATTTGCCATTTTGATCTTGATCTTCGTGGCGTGCGTTCCCGCTATTCATTCCCAGACCGCCGCGCCGGCGGCTCAACCACAACCCTGCGCCGACGCCAAGCAGAAGCAACTCGATTTCTGGGTGGGAGACTGGGATCTCACGTGGCCGGGAGGGAATCAGGGAGAAATCGCCCGCGGCAGCAATAGCATCAAGCGCATTATGGATGGTTGCGTAGTCCAGGAAAATTTCTCCGGTGGAGACTCAATGCCTCTGCGCGGAATGAGTGTTTCGCTCTTCGACCCAACCTCCGGCAAATGGAAACAGACCTGGGTCGACAATCAAGGCGCGTATCTGGATTTTGTCGGCGAGTTCAAAGATGGCCAGATGATTCTGGCCCGCGAAGCCACCCGCGCCGACGGCACCAGGTTTCTTCAAAGAATGGTCTTCAAGAACATCAGCGCCAACCAATTCGACTGGAGCTGGGAAGCATCAAAAGACGGCGGCAAAACCTGGACAGTTCAGTGGCCGATCCACTACAAACGAAAGGTCTGATGGCTGCCCAGCTATGCAGTTGACTCACTCCGTCCGCAGCAAATGCCATGCCTCTTTGTAGCGCGCGTTCGGGCAGAGCGGGTTGTCAGGGGACAAACCAATAACATACTTTACCCGGCTCGCGACTTCGACCGGAATGATGTACCAGCTATCGGTTGGAATCACGTAGATCGCGAAAAAGTCTATCTCGGCGGCGGTGTAGGGCCTTCGCGCAGTGCCCTGAATTGTGCAGGCGTACAGCTTGCGACGCCGGTTACTGGTGGATTTTACTTGCACGCGGAGAAAGCGGCCTCCGGTTTCCACGACGAAGTCGTAGCGGCTGCTGTCGCCCCAAGGCTTAATCATGCGCAGCCCGTGCTCGGCGGCGCGGGTCATGAAAAGCAGTTCTACCCATTCTCCGCGCAGCTTGAAGCCGCCGCGGGCGGTGCCACCATCTTTGAACATTGAATTGTCCCGGAAATAGAAAACGCGGCCAGAAGGGCCGCGTCTGAGAATTGATCTCTAGTTCAATGCTAGCATTTTTGAGGGGTAAACTATGACATGATTTTCAACTTTATTTTCCGCTTGTTCTCATCGAGTTAAGCGCGAAAGTGTAATTTTGCCCTATTGACAAGATTTTCTCGCGTTTTGTATAACCGGCAGCTAATCGTGCAGGGCGGACACTCCGGTCCGCCGACTGTTGGCTCCGCTGTCGAGCTTTGCTCGACTGGGCGGACGAGGGCGCCCGCCCCTACGTGATTGATTACTGAATCAGCGTGCCTCCGTTGGTTGGTTCTTCTTCTGGCGGGATCACTACCGCTGCGGCTACTCTGTCTCCGGCTTCGATGTTCAGGAGGCGGACGCCTTGGGCTGATCTTCCCGACTCGCGGATGAATTTGGATTCGATGCGGATGATTTTGCCGTACTGGCTGATCAGCATGACTTCGGCGTCTTCGGTGACCTGGGCGATGCCGACGACTTTGCCGTTGCGTTCGGTCGTCTTCACGTTGATCACGCCTTTGCCGCCGCGGTTGGTCAGGCGGTATTCGTCGGCGGCGGTGCGCTTGCCGTATCCGTTTTCGGTGACGGAGAGGATGAGCGAACCTTTTTTGCCGACGTCTTCGACTATGAGGGTCGACTCGGCCGGATCTTTTGCGGGAGCGGGTGGAAGCACCGCATCGGGCTTGACCGTGGTCGCCATGCCGACGATGTAATCTTTTTCGTCGAGGTTCATGCCGCGGACTCCGGTGGCGTTCCGGCCCATGGAGCGGACGGCGGTCTCTTCGAAGCGAATGGCTTGGCCGTCGTGCGAGGCGAGGAAGACGATTTGCACGCCGTCGGTCAGACGGGCGGCTACCAGTTCGTCGCCTTTTTCGATGTTGATGGCGATGATGCCTCCGGCGCGGACGTGGCAGAAATCTTTCAGGTCGGTCTTTTTGACCGTGCCGTTGCGAGTGGCGAAGAAAACGTACCTGCCTTCTTCCTCCAGATTGCGGACGGCGAGAATGGTGCGAACGGTTTCGCCGGGTTGCAGGGCGAGCAGGCTGCCCACGTGTTTGCCCTTACCGGCTGCGCCCACGTCGGGGATTTCGTAAACCTTGAGCCAGTAGACGCGTCCGGTGTTGGTGAAGATGAGAATGTAGGCGTGGGTGGAGGCGATGAAGAGATGCTCGACGAAATCCTCATCGCGCGTCTTCATGCCCATGCGGCCCTGGCCTCCGCGGCGCTGATTGCGGTAGGTGGAGATGGCCGTGCGCTTCATGTAGCCGCTGTGGCTGACGGTGACGGCCATCTGCTCGTCGGCAATCAGGTCTTCGAGATGGATTTCGGCGGCTTCGTCTTCGATGACGGTGCGGCGTTCGTCACCGTAGAGCTTTTTGACTTCTTCGAGCTCTTTGATGATCACGGTGCGCAGCTTCTTTTCTGAACCTAAGATCGATTCGAAATCGGCGATGTTCGCGCGAGTAACGTTCAGCTCTTTGTTGATCTCGTCGATCGAGAGCCTGGTCAGACGATGCAATTGCAGTTCGAGGATGGCGTCGGCTTGAATGCCGGTGAACGGCTTTTCAGGATCGAGTTTGGGCGCGCGGCCGGTGGTGTTGATGTCGATCTTCTTGCCGCCAAAGTAGGCGATCAGGTTTTCGCGCGCGTCGGCTCGGTTGGCGCTGGCGCGAATGATGGTGATCACGTTGTCGAGGTGATCGAGCGCAGTGAGATAGCCTTCGAGGATGTGCTCGCGGTCTTTGGCTTTCTGCAAAAGATAAGCCGTGCGGCGGCGGACCACATCCACGCGGTGATCGATGAAAAGCTGGATGGCCTGAATCAGTCCCAGTTCTTTCGGCTGCCCATTCACGACAGCCAAAAAAATCATGGAAAAACCTTCCTGCATCGAGGTGTGCTTGAAAAGCTGATTCAGGACGATTTGGGGTTCGCCGCCACGCTTGAGTTCGACCACAATACGCATGCCATCGCGATCGCTTTCGTCGCGGATATCGCTTATGTCGTCGATAATCTTGTCATTAACGAGCTGGGCCATTCTTTCGATCAGGCGGGCCTTGTTTACCTGATAGGGAATTTCGGTGATGATGATTGCCTGGCGGTCTTTGTTGAAGGTTTCGATGGCGGCTTTGGCGCGCATCATGAAGCGGCCGCGGCCGTGTTTGTAGGCGTCGAGGATCCCGCTTCTCCCGTGAATGATTCCGGCAGTGGGGAAATCTGGGCCCTTTACGATTTGCAGGATCTCGGCTAGCTGCGTGTTGGGATTATTCACCAGCGTGATTGTGGCGTCGACGATCTCGGTTAAATTGTGAGGCGGAATTTTGGTCGCCATGCCTACGGCGATTCCGTCGGAGCCGTTTACCAGCAGATTGGGAATGCGAGTGGGAAGAACGTCGGGCTCGATTTCGTTGCCGTCGTAGTTGGGGCGGAAGTCAACGGTTTCTTTGTCCAGATCCTCGAGCAGAGCGGAGGCCACGCGGGTCAGGCGTGCTTCGGTGTACCGGTCGGCTGCCGGCGGATCCCCATCCACCGAGCCGAAGTTGCCTTGTCCATCGACCAGCGGGTAACGCATGGCGAACGGTTGCGCGAGTCGCACCAACGCGTCGTAGACAGCGAGGTTGCCGTGAGGATGGTATTTGCCCATAACCTCGCCGACGATTCTGGCGCACTTTCGCGTCGAGCGGTTGGGCTGAAGACCCATCTGCTGCATGGTGTAGAGAATGCGGCGGTGCACTGGCTTCAATCCGTCGCGGACATCGGGAAGGGCGCGGCCAATGATGACCGACATCGAATAGTCGAGGTACGACCGGCGCATTTCTTCTTCGATGTTGACGGGTTGAATGTTCAGCGCGCCGGGATTGCCGCCTTCGCCGGGCGGTGGAGGGGTCAACGGTAGTTCAGGATTTTGATCGTCGGGCATTTTTCGGTTCTCGGGTGGTGCTTCAGTTCTCGGTTCTCAGTTGTCGGTTCTCAGACGGGGCAACCGCTCCAAAAATGCTTGCAACTTATTGCATTTACAGGATGTTATAAGCCGTCCAGATAACAGTGATTATACCATACGGGGGGTGTGTGCGGAGTGATGTTTCAGGTCCTGACGAACGGTCTTGTCTTCGATCAGCAGCCAAGCCTGAACTGCACTTGCGACGGCAAGCCCGGCGCAGATGAACATCACCAGCCGAAAACCGTAAACGAAGGCATCGTCAACTGAAGCCTTGGCTTCAGCGAAGGTTCGCGAGTCAAGACCGGCCGGAATTTCGAGCGCAGCAAGTTCGATGTAGTTCGATTCGAGGTTCTGCATCACCTCGGGCGATATTGGCAGCCGTGCGAGGGTTCGATCAAGGTGAGTGCTGAAGGAGCGAACCATCACGGCACCCAGAACCGCGATTGCAAGCAAGCTGGCAACGCGGGCCACGGCGTTGTTGATCCCTGAGGCCGTGCCTGCGCGATCCTGGTCCACGGAGCTCATGACTACAGTGGTGAGAGGAGCAACGCTTATAGCCATCCCCAACCCGAGGACAACGAACGCGGGGAAGAATGTGCTCCAGTAGCTTCCACCGACGGCGGGTATCGCGAACAGAACGAAGCCAGCCGCTGTGATGAGAGGGCCAATAATCAGGGGCGGCCTGGGTCCGTAACGCGCCACCAAACCTCCAGACCAGCGGGACAGAAGAAACAGCAGCAGGATGGTGGGAAGAGCTGCGGCCCCAGTAGCAGTCGCGGAATAGCCCTGCACCTGAATGAGGTCCAAGGGAAAGAGAAAGAAAAAGATTCCTGTCGCAGCGTAAAGGAACAGGGTCAAGAGATTCGCGCCGCTAAAAGATCGCGACTGAAACAGTTCCAGTGGAACCATGGGTGCCGCAACCCGGGCCTCGACAAAAGAGAAAGCCAGCAAACACGCTGCGCCGACAATCAGCGGTCCAAGGACCAGCGGGTTACTCCAACCTAGCGCAGCCGATTCGACGAGACCGAAAACCAAGCCACCTAAGCCGACGGTGACGATGACGGCGCCCAGCCAGTCCAAGCCTTTCCGGACTGTGCTTCGGCTTTCGGGAACATGCTTTAGCGAAATCACGATCACTGCCGCGGCGAGTGGAAGGTTGATGAAAAATGCCCATCGCCAGGAAGCATGCTGGATCAGCCAACCACCCAGAACAGGACCGACGGCGGTGGTGATGGCGGTCGAACCGGACCAGGTGCCGATGGCTCGACCGCGTTCGGCCTCGGCAAACGACGCGCCGATAATGGCGAGGCTTCCCGGCACCAGGAAGGCCGCTCCCACTCCTTGGACGGCCCGAGCGACCACGAGCTGACGAATGTCTGGGGCCAACCCGCACCACGCTGACGCGATGGCAAAGGCGGCTACACCCGCAATAAAAATTCGGCGATGTCCCAATAAATCGCCCGCGGAGCCGCCGACCAAGATGAGCGCGCCCAGGAACAGACCATAGGACTCGACCACCCATTGCGCGTCAATCACGGTCGCACCCAGGCTGGATTGGAGCGCAGGCAGCGCGACGTTCACAACCGTGCTATCGATAAACGCCATGCTTGAGCCGAGAATTGCAGCGGCAAGGATCCAGGCCCCGGTCGCGGGCTGACAAGGAGCACTCGCGGGCAGGGAGCGGATCGCGGCTTCATCGCAAGGTGGTTTCATGACCGCTTATGATGATCAGGCTAGCGGCGAGGGTGCGCAACATTGCAGCGGAATGAGACGTTGCAAGCAACGTCTCTTACAGAAACTAGGGCCGGGTGATCACCTCGTTCGGGGCGGAGGGCAGCGTGAACCTGACTCCGGCTTCGTGGTTGGCTTGGATTGTGGCGGGAATGTTGAGCGAGGACAGTTGGATGTTTTTCGTCCAATGACCGCTTTGCCAGTAATCTCCGCTGGCATAGATTGTGGCTCCCACCATCGCATATGCGGGGACCTGCTCGCGATGGCCATCGCGAAAGATCAGCACGGTCGGCGGGAGTTCAGCCTGAGCGGGGTGACGCGAGGAGTTGACCACGTCGGCTTCGGCGTAGTCAGGCGCAGCGTTCGTGCCGCGCTCTGCGGATTGCTGTCTGCCCCCGAAGCGCACATACCGATTTCCTTGCAGCTCGATCATTAACGGTTCGGACTTTGTCTCCGGCCGCGAGTCGACCGCAGGTGCCTGCTGCACCATGACAAACTGGGGTGGGAGTGACACAGGAGCAACGGGATAATCCGCGTAGAACGGATCGCCGAGGAAAATCGCGCCACGGCCGAAGGAATGGGAATGCGGCGGTCCGTTAAACGAGACCGCTATGCTTCGCCCGGAGCCGGAGGGGGCATGCATCTGCGCCATTGAGACCGGCATAGAAACCGCAGCTCCCAGCAGGGCGATGATCAGCGACTTGGGCATTTTCTAGCAGGCTGCTCAAAAAGTTATATTGCGAGCCGCTGCGCCTGAAGGCGCTGACTGGTTCTGCGGCGGTATTAGCATCGCTAAAGCGATGCCCCGATACGAATCGCAAAGAACGAATCGAAGATACGAATCGAACACTTCCAGCAAAGTGCTAGTTCGTTACAGCGGTAGCGGGAAGCTGAAAGTCGATGCCGCGATCGTCGTTCTGCTTTGCGGTCGCGGTCAGGTCCAGATCGGCGAGAGCAATCTTCTGGCGATGTCCGGCCGTCAAATCGAACAGCGTACTGCCAACAATTGCGTAGTTCGCAACCTCGACTTGATGACCATCCTTGAACACCAGAATCGTCTGGGGCTGATCCGAGGTCGGTGCGGTGTCGGCTTGCGCATCCGAGTCAGGCGCTGGATCGGGGTTGGGATTGTAACTGCGTGCCCTGCTCGGGGCGGGAGCTGGCGGAGGAGCCGTCCCAGAGCCGCGCCGGTCAAAAATCGTAGGTCCGCCGTTGTATTGATCATCGGGCACGTTAGCGGCTTCGTCGTTTCCGGAGTCGTAGTAGCCATAATATGGCGGCGCATAAACGCCTCCCCACGAAAGCGATCGATCGCGACGGTGTTGGTGAACGTTCGTCGCCGAATGCGGGTTGGCCGCAGCGGTGCCTCGGAAGCAGCATGTCGGAGAACCCGCGGTGTAGCCGCGTGGCCCGAGGGAGGTGACACTGGGCGCCGTACCGTTGACTTGGCGACCGCCAAATCCAGGCGATGTGACGGACGCTGGCATGCCATTGACTTGGGCGCTTGCAGTGGTGCTCAGCATCGATCCAGAAAAGCCGAGCGCGAATAGTACCAAGGCAAAACCCGCTACGGTAGCTCGATTCATCCGTTGCACCGGGAAATGATACTCCAGTTTTCGACGCATGGCGCACTCCCCCTATAAATATTAGAACATGAGAGAGGGAGGTTAGTTGCGTGCCTAAAGAGAATTACTTTCGTGCTGGCCGAGGATCCACTTGCATTCCGGCTAAGTAGCTGAAAAGCCGGGCCCTGCGCGGCTTTGCGCAATTCCTGGAGCACCCCAAGGCTTAGCCTAGAACTTGAACTGCACGTTCAACTGCATGCGGCGGGGAGGCAGCGCCGCCACCGCGTGTCCAAAAAACGGCGAGGTAACGATCCCCACATAACTCACATCGTTAGGGTGATTGAGCACGTTGAAGGAGTTTAGAGCGACAGTCAGTGTGCGCGCTTCTTTGTGCGATTTGGAAAGCACAAAATCATGCGCAAGATTCAGGTCGAGTTCGATCATCCCTGGGCCCGGCATGGTATTGCGTAACACGCCTGCTGGACGGTCGTTGATGATTCCGTCCTGATTATTGTCGGCGCCCGTAGTGATATTGACCGGCTTTCCCGAGTAAATCGACAGCGCGGCTCCCGCAGTGAAATACCGGGTGGGTTGCGACGACGCCAGCAAGTCGAACTTGTGGCGGCGATCGTTGTCCGAACGCGCCCAATCGCCCGTAGGATTGTAGCTATTTCCCGGAAAATACGTGATGCCGCTGGTGTTGTTGTAAGTTTTACCGAAAGTGTACTGCCCCTGGCCGGCAAACCACTTGCTGGGTTTTCCGCGAAAGGTCAGCTCCAGCGCGGCGCTCTTCTGATATCCCTCCGATTGCATTTCGCGGACTTGCCCCAGATTCGGGTTCGGCCGCGACGAGTAGAGCGGCGGAGGCGGAGCGTTGGCGTCAATCGAGCGGAAGGCATCGATGTTTCGCGATCCCACGAAGGCTGCGCTGACGGTACTCTTCCGCGTCACCTGGCGCTCGACTCCGAGGCTGTAATTCACCGAGTATGGAATCCCTGCTTTCGGATCCAGTATGACCACGCTGGTCGGCACATTGATCAGAGGCGGCGTCGGATTGGCCGGATTTTGAATGATGGGGTTATTCACGATGAAGCGGAGCAGGTTCACACCGTTGAAGTGGAGCAGATCTCCAATCGGTGACGGTCCGGTGCGGTCGTAGAAAACTCCAGCCCCACCGCGTATTACGTTTCTGCCGCGCCTGGTAGGAGCATAGGCAAAACCGAAGCGCGGTGCGAGGTTGTTGGGATCGTCGTGAAAGTAATTCTGAAAGTAGTAACGCATCCCGAGATATACAGAGAAGTTCGGCTTGAGGCGAATGTTGTCTTCGATGAAAGCGCCTAAGACTTTCTCGACGAACACGACATGGCCGTTGCCTCGCTGCAACAGAAAGGTCGTCGCATTTCCCGCAGCGTAGGCGTTCAGACTGGGGTATGTGTAGGTTCCGAGCTGGTTTGTGAAGTCATCCAATCCGCGGCGGCTGAGATCGGGAATGTCCACGCCAAAACTCAGTTGATGTTTCCCACTTGCGTATGTGGAGAAATCGGTGCCATCAAAGTGATATTCCGTTCGTCGCGAGTCGGCCTGCGCCCCGCCTCCGGTGAAGGCCCCTGAGACCACGGTTTGGGGCGCATTGGTCACGCTGTTCACCGGGGAGTCGTAATGGCCGAGGAGAAATTGCAACTGGTTCACCCAGTGCGGCGAGAAACTGTGCCGATAGCTTATGTTGACCTCATGCTCCTGGAATTTTGTGTCGGTGGCGGCGCTGGGCAAGGTCGTTCCGCCCACTCCCTGGTTCTCGACGGTTCGCCGTTCGTAGGAATAACCGATCCAGAATAGATCGCCATTCGCCAGGTCGTGAAACACGCGCCCCGAGCCAAAGAAGTGCCGTGTAGGATTGGCGACATTCTCATTCAGCTGAACCCCGGGCTGAACTTCAGCCACCACAAATGCTTGCTGGTCGAGTTGGTCTTCGTCGAGCGAAAGCAAGAAGGTTGTGTGCTTGCTGTGCCCAAGTGGACCGGTGAGCGAGCCTTCGAAGTATCGCCGCTGCTCCGGAGGGTTGCTGGTGGCGAAGGCGTTGCTCGCGTCGAATACCGAATCGCGAAACATGAAATTCAGCGAGCCATGAAAATTGGGAGTTCCGCCCTTGGTAATGATCTCGAGTCTCGCCCGACCCGGTCGCGCAAACCGTGCCGAGTAAGGATTCTGGTTGATTTTCACCTCTTGCACCGCCGACGCTGTTACTCCAGGCCCGTTTGCTTCAATACCGTTCACTACCAAGCTGACGCCGTTTGTGCCGGTGGCGCTGTCATCGAGAAATCGCGACATTGCGGTGATGTAATCCTGATCGAACACGGGCACCCGATCGAGAGCATTGCGGTCGATCGTGTTCGCATTCTGATTCTCCCCAACCTCGGTGCTGACCAGCGGCGCTCCTTCGGCTCCCACATCCACTGTCTGATTCTCGACTGCAATGCTCATCACCACGCGTAGACTCGGAGTTTGCTTGGCTCCGACAACCGCATTGGTCTTCGTCTCCCGAAATCCCGCCGCATGAATGTCGACCGTATATTCGCCCGCGGCCACATGGTTAAAACGAAACCCTCCGGCATTGTCAGTGATGGACTGATCGATCTGAGTTCCATCAGTTCTGATCAAGACGACGTTCGCTCCCGGAATGGCAGCGCCGGAAGGATCAAGCACGCTGCCGCTGATCACTCCAACCCCGGACGTTGAAACCTGAGCAGAGGAAGATGACGTCTGGAGAATCCCAGCCGAAGCGAGCGCCAACAATACGATTAGCAATCTCACGCGAATTCCGGGTCAGAAAATGTTACGCAAGTCGACCTTAAGAATCCCTGAATCCTCGATACCCGGCAAGCCACTGATTCGGTGCTTGAAATGAACTGGGACTATAACCGAGGCGGTATGCGGTCAGCCAACTGGTAGCTGTCCAACAACGGGATTCGGGGGTGGTACGCCAGTTTCAAGCGCAAAGTCACCGACGCGTGGGCGCGGTATTGGATTGAAGCAAGTGGCTCTGTACTTCACAGCGCTATGACGGCTTGCCTACCCGCGCCAGTTCTGCCAAGTTCCACAGGGCATTTGCCAGCAAGAGTCCCCAGACGCAGGCCATCGCCAGATCGCGCCGCTGGGTTTCCAGGAGGTCGGCAGCGATTCCCGCGACAAACACAAACAGGAAGGGAGTTGCCATCAGTTGAAACCCGAATCCGGGATAGTGGGGGGTACCCAGGCTGAATAGAAGGAACAGTAATGCGATCATCAGGGGCGCAGTGTTGCCGAAATATCTTGACCGACGCCAGACAACGTACGCGACTAAAACCGCCGGGATCGCTAACAACAGCGCCGGGCCGCTCTGCCCGATTTGGGCCAGAATCCGCACGTAGGTTCTGGGCATGAGAAATGCCTGCCAGGTGATTCCGAAAAAGCTGGCGTGACGCATGCCTTGCCAAAAAGTGCCAGGACGAAACAGGTAGGACGCAAACAAAAGCAGGAATGCGACTGCGCAAGCGGCTGCCCAAATCGCAAACGCGGCTCGCCGGCGGGTGGGCGCGAGATACAGCATGAACCCCAGCACGACGGGAAGCAGGATGATCAGCGAAAACTGCGAGCCGATGGCTAGCGCCAACGAGAGTCCAAGCAACAGGATGCGCCGCCAGTTCCACACCACCACTTCACGCGGAGCATACAAAGTGTGGGCCACTGCGATGGCAGTGAAGATGGCTCCGAACGCGCCCCACGCGGCGCCCATCTCCGGTTGCGCGGAATATAGCGTGCTGCTGCGAAGGATTGCGGGTGAGAAGCAGTAGAGCGCCAGCGCGATATAGCCGCCCGCGTTTCCGTAGAGCCTGCGCGACACGTACCAGAGGGATGCGCCCAGGAGCACGCCAAAGATTAAATATGGCGTTCGCGCCAGCCATCCCCAGTAATGAAAGGATCCTGACTCTGCAGTTCCGGTCCAGCCCAGCATGGGTAACGAGGCGACCAGGTACCACAGTGGCGAGTGGTTGGGATCGTAGCCTTCGTTGTGATCGACTTCTGGCGGAGTCGGGGTTCCGGCCTCAAGGCGCTGTACCGACGGTGTTCCTGCGACTGAGTCCCCACTCCATTGTTGCAGCCCTTCCACGATACGGAAAAGGTGGGAAGACTCCATTTCGAGCGGCTGCGTACCGCGGGCTAACAGCCATCCACACTGAGCGAGGAATCCGAGCAGGAGAAATCCCGCCAGGACTTGAGGCCGGCCAAAGCGTTCGCGAGTGAGAAATTTGCCCATGGAGGGACGGCGAGTGTTTTACCATGTCCGGGGACAATTGGGGAAACTTCCGCGATGGATGATGTAAAAGAAGGATCGGCGCCTGCGAGTATGTCCCCGCCAGAGCAACCGCTCAGCCAACCCGACCCCAAGACGGTCATCCCGCTGCAGCAGCCGTTGCTGGAACCCATGCATACGATGTTTATCGGCCCCGAGGGGCTGCGGGCCGGGTGGAGTCTTCTGCTCTACGTGGTCCTATGGAGAGGACTCCGCATGTTTCTCGGTGTTCTGCTGGACGACATCGAGCCGCATGTGACGATCGGAGTCTGGCTCGACTTGATTACGGAGTTGGGGTCGTTCGCAGCGGTTGCCCTTCCTGCGATGGTCATGGGATGGATTGAGAGACGTCCTTTCGGCGATTACGGCCTTCCGCGGCGCGGCGCTTTTGGCAAGCCGTTCTGGGTTGGTGTGGTTTGGGGAATCGCGGCGATAACCGCTCTGATGCTCGCGATTGGAGGAGTTGGCGATTTTTCCCTGGGAAGAATTGCTCTGCATGGCGCGCGCATCTTGAAATTTGCGGCTTTCTGGGGCGTGTACTTTGCTATTGTCGGCTTCTTCGAAGAGTTCCTTTTTCGCGGCTATACCCAGTTCGCAGTGACGCAGGGTATCGGTTTCTGGCCCGGTGCGCTGACGCTTTCCGCCGTCTTCGCGGCCATGCATTACGGGAATTCGGGGGAAACCTGGATCGGCTTGCTTGCGGTCGCGGCCATCGGACTTTTTTTATGTCTGACCCTTCGCCGGACGGGAAACCTGTGGTTCGCCGTTGGCTTTCACGCTGCGTGGGATTGGGGCGAAAGCTATCTGTATTCCGTGGCCGACAGCGGCGGGATGGTGACCGGCCATCTGATGCGTTCGTCCTTTCACGGATCGCGCTGGATCACAGGCGGGTCGGTCGGGCCGGAAGGCAGCTTGTTGGTGTTTGTGGTGATCGCGCTGACGTGGTTGGCGTTTGATCGGATGTATCCGGAGGCGAAGTACGGGGCGTGATCGGAGCTTTGGGCGCTCTGTTAGAATGTGTTCATGGCAAACACACGCAGCGCGACGCTCAGCATACGGCTGAAGCCGGAAACCAAGAAAAGGTTGGCGCGACTGGCGCAGGCTTCGGGGCGCAGTTCGAATTTTCTGATCGCGGACGCTGTTGAAGCCTACGTCTCCGACCAGGAAAGAATGCTGGCCGAGGTTCGTCAGACGGATCGCCAGGTCAAAGCGGGACATTACATTAAGAACGAGGACATGAAGGCATGGTTGTTGTCATGGGGAACTGAGCACGAGCTGCCGGTTCCGAAGTGCGTCTGCGGCAAAGAACACGACGACGAGACGCTGTGCCAGTAGAAATTGTCTGGTCGGTTTTGGCACGGACCCGGTTGCGCGAAATCCACGCTTACGTGGCGCGGGACAAACCGGACGCCGCGGAACGGCTAGCAATTCGTATTGTCGCCATGGTCGAAGCTCTAAGAAAACATCCCCACCTTGGCCGTGTCGGGGCAGAACCTGAGATCCGGGAGATGGTGATTGGAGGCACCCCGTACATCGTGTTGTATCGCGTGCAGGGACGAAGGGTGATCATCAGCACCATCTGGCACGCGGCGCAGCGGAGGGAAGAGTAGGAAGAGCGCCTGTTTATCTCCGGCACCTGTTTCGAGCGCGAATCCATTCTGCCAGAGCTTTTTCACTGAGGTTTCCGGCGGCTACATCCAGAATGGTTTTAACGGCGTTGGCTTCCTCCACGTGTAATTCAAATCCGTTCAATTCAAGAAACAATCCGATGGCGAGAAACCCGGCTCGTTTGTTTCCGTCGTTAAAAGGGTGGCCACGAATGAGCCCGAATCCGTAGGCCGCTGCCAACCGCGCCACATCGGCAGTGTGTTCGTAGGCGTAGACGTTCCTGGGACGGGCCATCGCGGATTCCAGCGCTGCTTCATCCCGCAGGCCCCACAGTCCGCCGTGTTCAGCGAGGCTTTCGGCGTGAAGCAGCATGAGAGCACGCTGGTCCAACCAACGCGGCTTCCTCACTTGGCCAACGCGCGGAAAACGCTGCGATACTTGCTCATGAATTCCCGGCCAAGGTCGAGCTGCTTCTCCACCTCCGGATCGTAGGGAGTGAGTAAATATCCCGCGGGCGTTTCGATGGCAAAGAGTGTGTCGTCCTTCTTGGCGCGCAGGCGAACTAACATTTCTTTTGGCAGGACCAGACCGGTGGATGTACCCACCGACCTCAGCTTGAGCTTCATGCGATACTCCGATACCCATCTTCATTATAATACGAATTTATCCCAAGCGGGGCATGGACTCAGACGAATCGATCCCCGGCTCAGCTGTTCACAGCCGATGCTCGCGTGACGAACAGTTGGCGGCCTGCCCAGCGCAGGACGCGCCAGCCGATGGCGGCGCCGGCGAGAATCGTTGCCATCCACAAGACAATTGCGGGCAGGTAGAAAAAGAAGGAAAGGACGGAGGTCGAATAGTCTATTAATCCTTCCAGCCCCAGCCGCGCCGCCCACTTCACTTCGTAAAGTGGACGCCACGGCAGCCCGAATACTTCGGCTTCAGTTTCCTTGCGAAGAGAAACCGAGATGGCGACCAGTTCCACCTGCTTTGAGAGAGCATTGAATTCGGATTGTTGCTGTTCAATCTCGCCGCGAACCTCATTTAGCTTGTCGCTGACATCAAGCGTATCTTTGACGGTGCGTGCCTGCCTGAGAATTGACAGGTATTGGGTTTCCTGGGCGCGCAGATTGCGCAGACGCGCCTGGTCATCGACGTACTGCGTGGACACGTCCGCTGCTTGCACACTCTCGTTCTCAACCCGCTGCCCGAGCTTTCGAATTGTAGATCGCGTTGATTCGAATTTCGCGACGGGCACACGGATCATCAAAGACGCACTGGTCGCCTCCTGATCGCCGTTGGCTTGCCAATTCACCAGGAAGCCTCCGGCACCCTCCGTGAGTTGCTGGATTTTTCCAGCGGCATCAGCGGGCTTTTCAACGATCAGCGCCATCGAACTCGTGCGGACAATTTTGCGCTCATTGTCGTCCGCCAGCCGGGTACTAACGCCTCTCTGGTATGCGGCGCCTGCTGGCACACCTCCGACCACTCCTTCGGCCTGGTCTTGGCGAACTGCCAGAGAGTTCGGCTGGAACCAATGCTCGTGACGGCTGCCCTCGATGGCCGCGAGGCCGGTCGCCCTGGATTCGGCAATCCCGCGAAAGTCCTGCCTGGGCTGAATCGCGCCGTAGTAGATCGCGGCCATTCCCGCAGCAATGAGTAACAGCTTATTGAGCCAATTCCGATCTTTCCACCAACGAGGAAGCCAAGCGATCATCATGTTGAGTTCCTCCAGCATTAAGTTAGACCCGGCGAAAAGGGATTTTGTTCCCGCATCGCCATTTGACGAAGATGGTGATGGCCAGACGGGTGCGGAGGAAATTCGATCTTGTGTGGGAGATTCGGCGAACTGCGCTTGGCTTGGACGGGCGAGGACGCCCGTCCTTCACAAGCCGACTAGATATCCAGGTTCTTCACGTCGAGGGCGTTGTCTTCGATGAATTTGCGGCGGGCTTCTACGTCTTCGCCCATCAGGGTGGTGAAGATGGTTTCGCACTCGGCGATGTCTTCGAGCTTCACCGACAACAGGGTGCGTCGCTCCGGGTCCATGGTGGTTTCCCAGAGTTGCTGCGAGGTCATTTCGCCCAGGCCTTTGTAGCGCTGCACGATGTAATCTTTGCGGCCTTCTGCGAGGACGTAGTCAAAGAGATCACGTGCTGTAGATTTTTCCACCAGTTGCGGCTCTGGCTTTTTCTTTGCAGCAGTTTTAATAGGCGCGTCTGGTGCGGCTTTGGTCTCGGATTTGTCGCCACCATCAGCCTCGGCATCGCTCACTTCTTCGGCTTTAGTTGAGGCACTCTTGGCGACGGTCTCGATCACAAATGGCGGCTCCATGTACGGTTCGATCTGCTTGAATTTCGAGAGCAGTTGCCGGTACTCGGCGGTAGAGGCCAGTTCCCAGTTGATCAGGTGTTCGGCGCCCTGCGAGTTCACGTAACGCACCGCCCACAAATTGTGTTCTTCGTCGAAGCGGCTTTCCACTTCCTTGAAGTTGCGTTCCTTTTGCAGTTTCTTTAATTCTCTTTCCAGCTTCTCGATTTTCTTGGGCGCGTTGTTCTTGTCGCCTTCGAAATCAGCCCGCTTGGAAAGATCGAGCTTGGGCAGGATTTCGGTCACGTGTTCGTCGCGCAGGCGCTTGTCGACTTTGTCGAAGAGCTTCAGATACTCGTCGAGGACGTTCATGAAGCGCGACAGATTCGTGCCTTCGAGCTTGGCAGCGCCTTCGCCATAACGCACGACCAGACCATCCGAGGCGCGCTTGACCAGGACTTTCACGTACTCACGGTCGTCCTTGATGTACTGCTGCGATTTGCCTTTCTTGATCGAATAGAGCGGCGGCTGCGCGATAAACACGTTGCCGCGCTTGATCAATTCCTGCATGTGGCGGAAGAAGAACGTGAGCAGCAGGGTGCGGATGTGGCTTCCGTCCACGTCGGCGTCGGTCATCAGGATGATTTTGCCGTAGCGCAGTTTACTGGCATCGAAATCTTCTTTCGAGATGCCCGTGCCCAGCGCCGTGATCATGGCGCGAATTTCTTCGTGCGCCAGCATCTTGTCGTAGCGGGCCTTTTCGACGTTGAGGATTTTGCCCTTCAACGGCAGGATGGCTTGAAAACGGCGATCGCGCCCTTGCTTCGCAGTGCCACCTGCGGATTCTCCTTCGACCAGGAACAGCTCGCAACGCTCCGGTTGCTTTTCCGAGCAATCCGCCAATTTGCCGGGCAGGCCTCCGCCATCGAGTGCGCCCTTGCGGCGGGTGAGATCGCGAGCTTTTCTCGCGGCTTCGCGAGCGCGAGCCGCGTCAATCGCTTTGTTGATGATCTTCCGTCCGACGGTCGGATTCTGCTCCAGGTATGCGCCCAGACGCTCGTTAACGAAGGCTTGCACCACGCCTGCAATGTCAGAGTTCAGCTTACCCTTGGTCTGGCCTTCGAACTGAGGTTGCGGCAGCTTTACGCTGATCACGGCAACCAGGCCTTCGCGCACGTCATCGCCGGTCAGATTTTCTTTTACGTCTTTGAACAGACCCATCTGCTGGCCCGCGTAGTTGATGGTGCGCGTCAGCGAAGTACGGAAGCCGGAGAGATGCGTGCCGCCGTCAACCGTGTTGATATTGTTGGCGAAACTGAAAACGGTTTCGGAGTAGGCGTCGTTGTATTGCAGGCCGATCTCCATCTCCACGCCGTCGCGTTCGGCTTCCATGTAAATCGGCTTGTCGTGCAATACCTGTTTACCGCGATTGAGGTGCTTGATGAATTCCGCGATGCCGCCGTTATATTTGAAATCGGCAGTCTTGGGCTCTCCAGTTTTCGGATCGGTCGTGCGCTCGTCGGTGAGCGTGATCAGCAGTCCCTTGTTGAGGAACGCAAGTTCACGCAGGCGCTGAGCCAGCGTATCGAAGTTATATTCGGTTACAGTGAGAATGGTTTTGTCGGGCAGGAAATGAACTTTGGTTCCGCGTTTCTTGGTCGCGCCCGCTTTCTTCAGTTTGCTGGTTGGCTCACCTTTGGAATACGTCTGCTCCCAGGTAAATCCGTCGCGCCAAATTTCGAGATCCAGTTCTTCGCTGAGCGCGTTCACGCAGGAAACGCCGACGCCATGCAATCCGCCGGAAACTTTGTAGGACGATGCATCGAACTTTCCGCCGGCGTGCAGCGTAGTCATGACCACTTGCGCGGCGGGAATTTTTTCGCCATCGATATCCATCGAATCGACGGGGATGCCGCGGCCGTTGTCCACGACCGTGATGGAGTTGTCGAGGTGAATCGTGGCTTCAATTTTGTCGGCGTATCCGGCGAGCGCTTCGTCGACCGAATTGTCCACGACTTCGTAGACGAGATGATGAAGTCCAATTTCGCCGGTCGAGCCGATATACATTGCCGGGCGCTTGCGGACGGCTTCCATGCCGCCCAACACCTTGATGGAATCGGCAGTGTAATCGCCGTTGCCGTTGATGGGATTGGGGCCTCCGGCTCGATTTTTCGTATCGACGATGGCCGTGGTATCGATTTCTTTGGTTGCCATTCAGCTCCGTGGAGAATGCCGGAATCGAGCTCAGGCCGGCGCACTTTCCCGTGCCTCTAAAACGAGGTCAAATCACTGAAATTATTAACACTTACGGCACCAGGATTAATAAGGAATTATACCATAGTCCAGAGTCGTCTTCGGCCCAGAATCGAGCCGGTAAACCGTGATTCTTGTGCCATTTAGGGAGGGCTTTAGAACGGATGAACAAGGCTCACGATTTACGCTTGTTTTCCGTTATTTTGCGAGCACACACCTTGGAATGATTCGTGACTCACTTATGCCGAGCGGGCGATTCCTTTCTGACAAAGCTTAAGGTTTCCACAAGAGTATCTACCTCGTCCTCGCTGCCACCGATGAAAGTGAACGAGACGATGTAACCTTTTTCCAACATCACGAGCGTGCTCTGGTGCATGGTCAGAGTGCTGAGTGGTTTGCTGAAGTCGCCGCGAACCAGTTGCACGGCTCCCACGCGATAATCGTAAGGTTCGTTTATGACCTTCAAGCCCTTGGACTTGGTTAACTCGGTGAGCGGGCCAAAATATTGCTGTGCGTCGTGCAGCCCCGGATAGGAAGATGCGGCCTCCGCAGCGACCACGACCGCTGAATTCACCGTTTCGCCAGTCGCCTCGGGAGGGTGCTCGAACGCGGCCAGGAGCAGAGTCGATTTCTTCGGGTCGTTCGAATCGGGTTCTTGGGTGGAATCTTCGCTCATCTCCCTGGTTCGATCTACCCAGCCAAAGGGGAGTTTGTAAGTGAATCCGAAGGCCGTGTTGCGGTAGGTGCCGTCAGTGATGGCGCCAAAATCCGGGCTCGGGGCGGCAGCGTTCGACGACGACTTGTTCGTTGCCTTCCGCTGCTCTGGCGGTTGCTGCCCCTGCACGGCTTGCCTCAAGAGGGCGACGGCAAAGAGGCACGAGGCTACGTATCCCCAGGGTCTCATTATCCTCTATGTTACAGGGCCCGCCTGAATTGTGAACTATGCGGCTTCTCTACCAACCTTCAGACGCCTGAGTCTGCGGTTGACGATCTCCACGTTAAATAGTTCCGGGCTAAAGCTCTCGCCCAGCCAGTCGCGGCGTTCCTGATATTCCGCGTGTTTTGGGTTGAAGATAATTTCCAGCATTTCCTCGTAGCCGTGCGGCCCACCACAATCCTCCGGGGGGCAACTACGCGCTCCTGCAAGGCAACGGACCTGCTCGGGTGGCCCCTCGTGGATTTCTTCCGCTCGTATTTCGTGTTCCCATCCGTCTCCCATGTCATACGTGTAGATGAAGCGCGCACCTTTGCGCACAGCAATGTCCTGCAGCATGACGCGTTTTGCGTTGGTGACTGTTTGCGCAAACTCGGCCCACTCCGAGACACCTTCGCCATACTGCTGCCCTCCCACGTTGAAAAGATAAATGTGGTAATTGCCCCAGCCCATCACTCTTTGGAGAATCATGTGCAGCGTTGCCAGGCTTACAGTTCCGGGCACAACAAATCTCCGCCAAATGGGCGGCTCGATTTCCAGTAGCTTGATGCTGAGTTGATAGTTCTTCACGCGGTGTGTCCCCTTTGGCTATCGGCTCTCGGGTTTCTACGGAACTGGTCAGGCTGCTATGCCTATCGGAACTGGTTGGGCGCAGTGGGCGCAGCGCTTGGCATCGATGGGAATCTCGCTCAGGCACTCGGGACACTTCTTGGTGGTTGGATCGGCGGGCGCTGGTGCTTTGCGCATGCGCGCTATCAGAAGATTTACTGGGGTTACGACGAAGAAATATACAGCTGCCGCTACCAGAACGAACGAGACGCCCGCATTGACGAAGTCACCGAGGGCAAACATGCTGCCGTTGACGGTGAATTTGATAGCAGAAAAGTCGGGCTTCCCGACAATCGCCGCAATCAGCGGGGTGAGCAGATCCTTGGTGAAGGCGGACACCACGGAGGCAAAGGCCGCGCCGATGACGACGCCGACGGCCATATCGATTACGTTGCCACGAAGAATGAACTGCTTGAATCCGCTGAGCATGACGATTCTCCTTTAGGTGGCGACGAACTTTAAGGCGGAACGGGCAGGACGCCCGTCTCATCGAATTTCTTCTTCTTCAGATTCTCATCGGCATGACGATGTAGCGGTACTTGTAATCCTCGCCTTCGGCAGGACGCATCTGTCCGGCCGACTGAGAATCTTTGAATTCCAGTTTCACGTCCCCACTGCCGGTTGCCTTAAGGAAGTCCAGAAGATATTGCGCATTGAAGCCGATCTGGATCATGTCGCCGTTGTAGTCGATCTCGAGCGAGTCTTCTGATTCACCGGTTTCGGTAGACGAGGCCGAAAGTTTCAACTCGCCTTTTTCCAGACGCATCTTTACCGCTCGCGAGCGCTCGTCGGCAAACTGGGCGACACGAGAGATCGCCGCGGTGAGCTCTTCCCCGTGAACGGTGATGCTCTTGTTATTGTCCTTTGGCAGGACGGCTTCGAAGTTGGGAAATTGGCCGGTGAGTTGGCGCGACGTCAGAAGCCTTGGGCCGATGCGGAAAAACAGCGTGGACTCGTCTTTCGCGAACTCGATCTCCTCGGCATCAGTGGAATCGAGCAACGACTTCAGCTCGTCCATCGCTTTTTTGGGGACGAGAGTTTTCATCTCGCCGGAAACGCCTTCGAACTTTTCGCCGCTGCGTTCGATATGCGACAAGCGGTGCCCATCGGTGGCGACCATGGTGATCGATTCCGGCTTCAGCACCATCAACGCGCCGTTCAGCGTGTAGCGCGATTCTTCACTGGCAATGGCGAAGCCGGTCTTGGCAATCATGGACCGCAGAACCTGGGCAGGGATTTTCACCACTCCGGCGGTTGGAAACGTCGGCAGGCTGGGGAAGTTCGACCGCGCCATGCCAACCATTTTTGTATTCGACCGGCCGCAGCGGATGCTGACCCAGTGATTCTCCAGGAGCTTGATGGTGATGTCCGCATCAGGCAACAGCTTCACATAATCGTGCAGCTTGCGCGCGGGAATCGTACAGGCGCCCTCTTTTTTCACTTTAGCTACACACGACGTACGCAGGCTAAGATCGAGGTCGGTGGCGGTGAGCGAGAGCTTGTCGCCGGCAGCTTCAAATAAATAATTCGACAGGATCGGGATCGTGGTCTTGCGCTCCACCACACCCTGAGTCGCCGTGAGCTCTCGCAAGAGCTCAAACTTGCTGACCGTAATCTCCATGGTGGTGGTTCCCGCCGCTGATGCTATGGCTTCTACCGGCATAACCCAAGTCCCCCGCCAAGTGGCGCTACTTTTGACACTTCCCTTATATCAAAACAAAAACCTATAAAACCAGCAGGAACAGCAGGAAAGCAGAAAAAGGGTGAAATCCGGCCCCCCGGCCCACCAAGATCCAGGCCCAGAAAGGACTCGTCGGACGAGTGGAACCTGGCTGGACCTCGATTCATCCGCCCAACTGCTCGGTCAGTTTATTCAGCAACCGGTTCAAATCCTTGTCCGTCTTGCGCACAGTGTCGATTTTTTCGACCGAGTGCAAGACGGTGGTATGGTGCTTGCCGCCAAACTGGCGTCCAATCTCGGGCAGGGAGGCCTCGGTGAGATGCTTGGCCAGGTACATCGCGATTTGCCGGGGATAGACGATAGCGCGCGAGTTATTCTTTGCTTTGATTTCCACCAGGCGCAGCCCAAACTGTTCCGCGACGGCTTTCTGGATCGACTCAATGGTGACCTTCCGCGCCTGAGAGTCAATGAAATTCTTCAGCACCTGCTGGGTGTAAGGGAGGGTGATCTCGGCACCGATGAGAGAAGAATGGGCCACCAGACGGATGAGGGCTCCCTCCAACTCGCGGACGTTCGAGCGAATGTTGGACGCGATATAGAGAGCCACCTCGGTGGGCAGAGTGACTTTTTCCTGCTCCGATTTTTTCTGCAGGATGGCCACCTTAGTTTCCAAATCGGGCGGCTGGATGTCGGCGATCAGGCCCCACTCAAAGCGGCTGCGCAGCCGGTCTTCGATCTCGGCCAGCTCTTTCGGCGGGCGGTCGCTGGCAATCACGATCTGCTTCATCGCGTCGTGCAGCGCGTTAAAGGTATGGAAAAACTCTTCCTGCGTGCGCTCCTTCTGAGTCAGAAACTGGATGTCGTCGATCAACAATACGTCCACGTTCCGGTACTTGTCGCGGAAGCTGGTCATCTTGTCGTAACGGATGGAGTTGATCATCTCGTTGGTGAACTTATCGCTGGAGACGTAGCAGATGGCGGACTGCGGTTGCCGCTTGCTGACCTCGTGGCCGATGGCCTGCATCAGGTGGGTCTTTCCCATACCGACGCCGCCATAGAGGAAGAGCGGGTTATAAGCTTTCGACGGACGTTCCGCAACTGCTTGACAGGCGGCGTGGGCGAACTGATTTCCGCTGCCGATCACGAATGCGTCGAAGGTGTAGCGCGGATTGAGTTGGGCAGCGCCGTCCCAATCGAAACGCGACTGCGACGGATGAGTCGCAGGAGTGGCATGGGCGGAAAGGCCGCCGTCGTGGCGGACGGGAGTCGAAGCGGGATCGTCCTCGGGGGTGACGAACTGCACCTCCTGATACTCCAGGCCAAGATTATCAATCGCTTCCTGGATCAGATCGAGGTACTTGTCGTTCTCACGACGGGCTTCCAGGTTACGCACTCGCACGAAAAGAATTTTTCCACTCGAGTGACTGTAGCTGGTGGGCTTCAACCAGGTGTCGTAGGAGTGCCGATTGATCTTTTTTTCCAGCGCGTCGAGAATGCGCAACCACGGATTGGCAAGAGTTGGACTTGAAACCGACATAAGAATTTTTCGTGGCGCGGCCGCCTTGACTCAGCGGCCTGAAATTAAATGATTGCAGTCAGAAAACGCTAATTTCCCAGCGTAGCAAGCTCCGCACCGCGGGCCCGGTTTCGCTGGAGCGAGAAAATTTTCAATGAGCAGGAACGGTCCGCATACTAGCACAAAAAAATCTCTTTGTAGAAATCTTCGACAAAGATTTTTCCTGAGTCCACAATTCAAAACGCGAAAAAAAAAGTCTGTCAAGTAGCGACTTTGTAACTGCCGCGGGCATGGTGCAAGCCGGAATGGCACAGTCCGCGAATCCAAAACCTCGCAAGCTACGTTTCTACAAAGCGGAACTGTAGAGACGTTGCTTGCAACGTCCCTGCGCCGAAGAATCGACGCTGCCGACCGGCCGCGGTCTGGACCCCGGTTTGCCCGTCCGCCCTGGGTCATTTATACTTCTCATTCGACCTACAGCCATTATTGCACCGACTAACTGAATCAGGAGCAGCTAAGTTTCATGCCCAAGCGCACTTTCCAACCTAACCGACGTCACCGCTCGAAGACGCACGGATTTCGTACCCGGATGAAAACCAAGAGCGGCCAAGCGGTGATCTCGCGGCGGCGCGCCAAGGGACGCAAGCGGGTGTCGGTGAAGCCCGGCTTCCGTGAGTAGCGTATTTCCTTATCCGGAGTTGGCGGCAATTCCGCAAACTGAGTCTGGATCGTGAATGGTGAGCGGTTTCGCTCCGAACGGCGGTCTCAATTTGTCCGGTCCCAACAAGCGGGCCAGATTCACGAGCAGCATGCGTCTGCTCCGGCACGCCGATTTCGAGCGGGTATACAAACAGGGACGCCGCCACTTCGCCGCTTGCATGACCGTGTTTTATCGGGCGCGGGAACAGGGTGAGGGCCCCCGCGTCGGATTCACCGTGGGCAAGGTGCTGGGCGGGGCGGTTGAGCGCAATCGCATGAAACGACGATTGCGAGAGGTGGTTCGTTTGCATTGGCCAGGAGTACGTATTCCTGTCGACATCGTCATCAACCCCAAGAAGTCGCTGCTCAAGGTTGAGTTTTCCGAGTTGGGCAACGAGATCAGCCGGGCTTTTGAAGTGATTCGAAAGTCGGTCGAGAAACGGAATTCGCAGTCTCGGTGATTTGTCATCCCGAGCGCAGCGAGGGATCTGGGTTCTTTAGCATTGTCGGCGAAGACCCAGATTCCTCGTCGCTTTCGTGCCTCGGAATGACAAAATGAGTTTGTTTGCGTAAGCCAGGCAAAGCTCGCTTTAGCTTAAGCGGAAACCGCATGAATGAGATTCCCAAGAACGTCGTGCTGCTTTTGCTCCGAGGATACAAGTGGGCGGTCTCTCCCATGTTTCTACCGGCGTGCCGGTATGTACCTACATGCTCCGAGTACGCCATGGAAGCAGTGGATTGCCACGGAGCAGTGCGGGGTAGCTTGATGGCGATCTGGCGAGTGTTGCGATGCCATCCCTTGGCGAAGGGTGGGCTCGATCCTGTGATCAAGCCGGCAAGTTCCAAACTGCCTGTTCAAAGTGAAACCAGTCTTTGCAGTCATTGAGAAAGTAATTTGGCCGAATTTCAAAATCCCCAGCAAGAACCAGGCATGGAGCGCCGGTTGCTCCTCGTCTTTGCTCTGACCTTTTTGGTCATCATGTTGTTCCAGCCGATACTCAAGAAGTATTTTCCGCAGGCGACCGCTCCGGCACCGCAAACTCAGGCTCCGGCGCAGAAAGTTCCGCAAGTTGCTGCGGTCAATCAAGCCGCGACGGTGCAACCGCCGGTTCCTGTGTTGAATGCGGGCGCAACCAAGCAAGCAAGTTCTGAATCCGAAATTGTGGTTGAGAACGATCTGTATCGCATCACGTTTACCAATCGCGGGGCGCAGGTCAAGTCCTGGATTCTGAAGAAATTTACCAACGACAAAGAACAACCTCTGGACTTGGTTAACGACCTCGCCGCGGAAAAATACGGATACCCGCTCTCGCTGTGGACTTACGACGAAAGCCAGCGCAGCAAGCTGAATTCCGCGCTTTACCTGGCCTCCAATTCGGGCACAATAAGTGCCCCGACCCAAATCACGTTTGAATACGCCGACGGCGATGTGGCGGTCCGCAAGAGCTTCGGCTTCGACCACACCTACGTGGTGCACGTCGAGACTTCCGTGGTTTCCAAGGGAAGTCATGTTGCAGCTTACCCAGCGTGGCCTGCGGGTTTTGGAGACGAATCCACCCTATCTTCTTACGCTGCCAGTCAGATCAATTATCAGTACAACAACGCCACCGAACGGCTCGCCGTCAAGAAGATCAGCGGTGGCAACACCCTCCGTATGCCGTTTAACTGGGCAGGCGTGACCGATCAGTATTTCGCGGCTGTGTTCCTTCCCGAGGACTCGCAGAATTCTGCGTTCGTCACTCTGCGTAACTCGCTCAACGTCCCGAAGAATCCGAAAAACCCAAACTTGCAGGACACGGCTCCGGCGGAAGTGCTAGGCGCCGCTGTCGGCAACCCCGCAGGGCCAACCGTTGCGCGCATATATGTGGGGCCCAAAGCGCTTGCAACTTTGGAATCCGTGCCCGTGCCCACCATCGTCGGTGCGGACCCGGACTTGCGAGCGCTCATCAACTTTGGTTTCTTTGGCGTGATCGCGCGCCCCCTCTTCATCTGGCTTCGTTGGATCGAAGGGATTGTAAGGAACTGGGGTTGGGCGATTTGCATCCAGACCTTGATCATCAATCTGGCGCTGATGCCTCTGCGTATCTCCAGCATGAAATCGGCACTGAAGATGCAGAAGATTCAGCCGCAGATGAACTCGATCAAGGAGAAATACAAGAAGTACGGAATGCGCGATCCGCGGCGGCAGGAGATGAACACGGAGATCGGCGAATTGATGAAACAGCAAGGCGTCAGCCCGGTCGGCGGCTGTTTGCCGCTCGCCATCCAGATGCCGTTTCTATTCGCTTACTACGGTATGCTAGGCTCGGCGCTTGATCTTCGACACGCGTCCTGGTTGTGGATACACGACCTGTCGTCGGCTGATCCATGGCATATACTGCCCGTCGGCATCTTCTTCACGATGCTGCTTATGCAGCGCATGACGCCGCAGGCAGGAATGGACCCGTCGCAACAGAAAATGATGAATGTGATGATGCCGGTAATGATGGGATTTCTCAGTTGGAATTTTGCTTCCGGCTTGTGTCTGTACTGGTCGGAAGGTAACTTGATCGCCATCGCACAGCAAGCGGTAATGAACCGCACCAGCCTGGGCCGCGAGATGCGCGAGATGGCGGCGAAGAGGGCAAGGAAGAAAGAGAAATAGCTTCTAGCCTCGGGCTTCTGGCTTAAGTGATGCCAGAACTCAGAGGTTGAAGCTAGGAGCCAGAAGCGAGTGCCCATTCCTGACAAAATCGCAGCCGCGAAGAAAATCGACGGACTCCTGCGCGGGGTCGTCACCCACGGGGGTCTTCACCTCAAATACCGCATCACGGTGGATCCACCACTGCCCGAGGAGCGCGACTGGGAGCGCCCCGAGATTCTGGTCGAGCTTTCGGGGCCCGATTCTCCGCTCGTCCTGGAACGAGGCGGGGAACTGCTTCGTGCCATCGAAACGCTGGCGATTGAGATGCTGCGACTGCCCGGCAACGAGCATGAGAAGGTTTCGTTCGACTGCATGAATCAGCGGTCCATGCGGCTGGAAGAACTTCGCCTAGCCGCGGGGGTGGCTGCGGAAAGAGTTCGCAAGACGAATATGCCGTACGAATTCGCTCCCATGTCTTCGCGCGAGCGCCGCATTGTGCATCTGGCGTTACGCGATCACGCCGACCTTCACACGGAGAGCCAGGGCGAAGGCGGTCGTCGCTGCCTCGTCGTCTATCCGAAGAACTACAAGCCCGCAAGCAAGCCTGCGCCGCGGAGTCTCCCGTAGGCAGCACTTTTGTCGAGTAGCAGTTTTCGAGGATAGACCCGCTACAATCTTCCCGTGAATCTCGACGACACGATCGTCGCCATTGCCACTCCGCCCGGACGCGGTGGCATCGGCGTGATCCGTCTCGCTGGTCCCGAGGCAAAAAACATCGCGCTGCCAATGCTGCGGTTGAAACACAATCTCGATCCCGGTCGAGCCGTTTTTGGAGAGTTGGTTGAACCGGCTTGTGAACACGTGGGGACAGCCGAGCAAGGCTCGGCAGTTTCGGACCGCATCGACGAAGTCGTCGTCACCTATTTCGCCAAACCTCACTCCTATACCACCGATGACATCGTCGAAATCTCCGCCCATGGATCGCCCGTGGTGTTGCGACACATCGTCGAACTCGCCATGGCTCGCGGCGCTCGCCTGGCCGAGCCCGGCGAGTTCACTATGCGCGCCTTTCTCAACGGACGGATCGATCTCACCCAGGCTGAGGCTGTGCGCGATCTCATCGAGTCACAGACCCTCTACCAGGCCAAGATCGCCGCCCAGCAACTCGAAGGCGCGCTCTCACGTCGTCTGCAGCCAATCAAACAAAAGCTGGTTGAGCTGATCGCGACTCTCGAAGCCGGCATCGACTTCGCCGAGGATGACATCTCCGTTCTCCCGGCCGACCAGATTCTTCAGCGTACGGCTACAATCCGCGGGCCGCTCAAAGATCTTGCCGCATCATTCGCCTACGGAAAAATTGTTCATGAAGGTCTGACGCTCGCGATCGTGGGTCGGCCCAACGTCGGCAAATCGAGTTTGTTTAACTGTCTGGTCGAGCGCGAGCGCGCCATCGTAACCGCGATGCCCGGCACCACTCGTGACTTGGTCAGCGAAACTGTCGCCATCGGCGGCATCCCAGTCAAGCTCGTCGACACCGCCGGTATTCGTCGCGCCCTCGACGAGGCGGAAAGCATCGGGATTCGTAAATCCATGGAGGCGTTGGCGGACGCCGATCTCGTTCTGGTTGTGCTTGATGCTTCACAGCCGCTCGCGGATGAAGACAGGGAACTGTTGAGCCAGGTTGCAGGACGGCCCGCAATTGCGGTCGAAAACAAGTCAGATATACGCGGTTGTCAGTTTTCGGTTCTCAGTTCTCAGTTGCCGAGGGTGCGGACTTCCGCGACGACCGGAGAAGGAATCCCCGAGCTGCGAAACGAGATTCTGCGTCACGTCGCTGGAGAAGCCGGTGTCCAGGCGGAAACAGGGTTCCTCACCAACCTGCGCCATCAGGAACGGGTCCGAGAATCGCTAACGGCGCTTGCGGCGGCGACTGCTGCGACCGGAAATAAGGTCCCGCACGAAATGCTCTTGCTCGATCTCTATAACGCCCTGCGGCCACTCGATGAGATTACGGGAGCCACAACCAGCGACGACATTCTGAATCTGATCTTCAGCACGTTCTGCATTGGCAAATGACTTACTACTTCATTCCCTCCAGAATGGAGCCTACGATTCCGCCGACGACTCCGGCCTGGGCGGTCTCCTTTGTCGGTCGGGGCATGTACTCCATGAGCTGGTGGGCCAACCTGGAGATGGGCAGCGTCTGCAGCCAAATCCTTCCCGGGCCGGTCAGCGCGGCGAGGAAGATTCCGTCTCCGCCGAAGATCATGTTCTTGATGCCGGGCACGCAATTGATCTGAAACGAAACACTGGATTGAAACGCTCCGACGTGGCCTGGGTGTACGCGCAGGGTTTCTCCGGGCTGAAGGTCCTTCACGATCACCTCACCCGATAACTCCAACCAGGCGGTGCCCTGTCCGCTCACCTTCTGCAGCAGGAACCCGTCTCCGCCAAAAATTCCGGCGCCGAGAGACTGCTGAAATCCGACGCCAATCTGAACCTGTGGAGTGGCACAAAGAAAGCCATGCCGATGGACCATGTAGTCGTGCCCGGCCGCGACTTCGACGGGCAGGATGTGCCCTGGAACCTTGGTAGCGAACGACACTTCACCCGCAGCGCCCAAGGCACGGTATTCCGTCATGAACAGCGTTCCCCCGCCTGCCACCCGGCGCAGCACTCCAAAAATTCCTCCTCCCCCTCCGAGTTGTGTATGCGTCGTCATCTGAACGGAACTCGTCATCCACGAGAGTTCTCCTGCTTCCGAAATGATGGACTCATTCGGTTCGAGTGCCACTTCAAGAACCGGCATGGTTGTACCGATGATGCGACTTTGCATAATGCGCTCCCTGATTCGATATTAGCCGTTAGTCCGAATTCTGAGTCCGATAGCCGGTCACGACCCCGCTCCAGCTTCTGACAAAGAACTCAGAGTATATCCTTGTCCGCGATAATGTCGCGATAATCTTTGATCCAATTCCGCGACCAAAACGGAGTTTTGGTATCTAATCAGAATATTCAGTGAGCGCCGAAGTCTGAAAGTCCCATTCTTTAACGAATACTGAGATCGACCATGGCGAAGCCAATTCTGCTGAGTGTGGATGACGATTCCGATGTTTTGCGGGCGATCGAGCGCGACTTGCGGTCGCAGTACGGCGCTGACTACCGGGTGATCGGGAGCGATTCGCCAGAGGCAGCGCTCGACATCTTGAAGCAGCTGAAGGTGCGGAACGACAGCGTGGCTTTGTTGCTTGCCGACCAGCGCATGCCCCGCATGGACGGGATCGGATTTCTGCAGGAAGGAATGCGGATTTTCCCCGACGCCAAGCGGGCATTGCTCACCGCCTACGCCGACACCAACGCGGCTATCGGCGCAATCAATCAGGCCAGCATCGATTACTTTTTCCTGAAGCCCTGGGATCCTCCCTCCGAGCACCTCTATCCGCCGTTGGATGACTTGCTGGGGGATTGGCAAGCTTCCTACCATCCAACGTTTCAGGGAATCCGAGTGTTAGGAACGCGCTGGTCGCCGCGATCGTATGAACTGCGCGACTTTTTGGCGCGCAACCGCGTTCCTTATCAATGGATTGACGTTGAAGCCTCCGCCAACGATCCCGAAACCAAGCGCCTCGTGGACGCCCTCGGCCCGGAAGCAGCCAACCTTCCAGTTGTGCTCTTCCCCGATGGAACGAAACTTCTGGAGAGCGTTCCGGCGGACGTCGCGCAAAAGGTTGGCTTGCGAACCCGTGCGCAAACCAATTTTTATGACCTGGCAATTGTTGGCGGTGGACCCGCCGGCTTGGCGGCTGCTGTATACGGTGCCTCGGAAGGTCTGCACACTGTGATTGTTGAGCGAGAGGCTCCGGGCGGCCAGGCAGGAATGAGTTCGCGCATTGAGAACTACCTGGGATTTCCCGCCGGTCTCAGTGGTAACGATCTGGCGCGGCGCGCGGTGGTGCAGGCACAGCGATTTGGAGTCGAGATTCTGTCGCCGCAGGAAGCTGTCGGCGTCCGCACGGAAGGATCTTATCGGATTCTGAAATTGGCGGATGGCAGCGAGCTCTCATGCCACGCCTTGATGATTGCGAGTGGCGTACAGTGGCGGCGCCTCGAGGCTCCGGGAATCAATCGGTTGCAGGGGGCCGGGGTTTACTACGGCGGCGGCTCTACCGAAGCGCTTTCTTGCAAGGGCGAAAATGTCTACGTGATCGGCGGGGCAAATTCCGCGGGCCAGGCAGCCATGAACTTCGCTCGATATGCGGAACGAGTCATCATTCTGGTGCGAGGCAACTCTCTCTCCAGTACGATGTCGCAATACCTGATTGACCAGATTAAAGAGACACCCAACATTCAGGTGTGGGCACACGCCAGCGTGGCCGAGGCGCATGGCGATTCGCATCTGGAGGAGATATCGGTGCTTTGTTCGGATACAAATAAAATGGAGCGTGTGCCGGCGAGCGCCATGTTCATTTTTATTGGCGCCTTGCCACGAACCGATTGGCTGGGAGATCTGGTTGAACGAGACGACCGCGGTTTCCTGTTAACCGGCCCCGATCTCATTCGCGACGGGCAGCGCCCCAAAGGGTGGGCGCTCGATCGCGATCCCTTCCTGCTTGAAACAAATGTTCCCGGCTTGTTTGCCGTGGGCGATGTGCGGCACGGTTCGGTGAAACGGGTAGCGTCCGGAGTTGGCGAGGGATCGGTTGCGGTGCAATTCATCCATCAGTACTTGAGCAAGGTCTAAATGGTCGAAAAATCGGAACTGCTTCGTGTCCCCGTATTTGCGGATTTGCCCGACGATCAGCTCGACTGGTTCATCAGCCAGTCGCAAGAGCTGCAGGTCAAGGCGGGTGATGGCTACTCACGCCAGGGCGATCCCGCGGATGCGATGTTTGTTGTTCTTGAAGGGCAACTCCAGGGCCGGGGTGAAATTGGCGGCGAAACCGTCACCTTCACCATCAACCAGGGCAGTGTTACCGGACTGCTGCCGTTTTCGAGGATGAAGCAGTATACGGTGAGCATACGCGCAGAAACTGACAGCCGCGCTTTGCGATTCCCCGCGTCGCTTTTTCAAGACCTGGTACAGAAAATGCCGGAGCTGACCAAGCGTCTTGTCGGCCTCATGTCAGACCGGATCCGCGAAACCACTCGCCTGGAACAACAACGCGACCGCCTGGCGTCTTTAGGAAAACTTTCTGCGGGTCTGGCACACGAACTCAACAATCCTGCTTCTGCCGCCAAACGGGCTACCAGCCAGCTCCGCGAGCTTCTGAAACGAATCCGGGAGGCGAGTCACGAATTGGGAAGGCGTAATCTCACTCCTGCCCAGAAATCGGAAATCCTGGCGGTGGAGGATTCCTTCGTCCAGCAGGACGCTCCGCCGCCCGATACTCTGGCTATCAGCGACCTGGAAGAGCGGATTGATTCTTTGCTACGCAGTCACGGGCAGAATGATCTGTGGCAACTGGCGGCCGATCTGGCCCGGAAGAGCGTCCGGCCAGAAGCGCTGGAATCGCTGTTCGAATCCCTTGGCGCGGACACGGCCCGAGCCGCTCTAGTGAGGATCGCGGCTTCAGTAGAAGTCGCTACCCTGCTGAACGAAATCGAGAGCAGCACATCAAGGATTTCTGACCTGGTCTGTGCGATCAAGGAATACACGTACATGGATCAGGCGCCGGTGCAAAACGTGGATATTGTAAGGAGCCTGGAAACCACGCTTACCATCCTGAACCACAAGCTCAAGCGCGGAGTCGTTGTCGAGCGCGAATACCAGAAGATCCCTCTTCTGGTAAATTCCTTTGGCAGCGAGCTCAATCAGGTTTGGACCAACCTCATTGACAACGCGATCGACGCAATGGGAGGGAAGGGCGAACTTCGGGTTCGAACTTATCGCGAGGACAGTTGCGTTGTAGTGGAGATCGGCGACAACGGCCCGGGAATCTCCGACGAGGTTAGGCCGCACATCTTTGAACCTTTCTTCACCACCAAAGGAGTCGGGGAGGGAACCGGACTCGGACTCGACACGGTTCAGCGAATCGTGAAGAAGCACAGAGGCAACATTCAGGTCAATTCGAAGCCGGGCGACACACGTTTTCAGGTGTTCCTCCCGCTGGCAGAAAGTTCGAGTTAGGGCCGCCGTCGCAGACCCGAAATCAGCCTTCACCTGCCAAACTGCCGCACCAGCGGCCTCCGCGGAGAGTTCAGCACGTTCTGCATTGGTAAATAGCGTAAGGCCTTCCAATAGGTACACTTGCCAAAGATCATTTCCGCTCAATCACGGAACGCGATTGGGGCGCCCAGACCCCCGGGGGCGCAAAATTGCAAGAATTAACCATGAGAGCCCTGCCAAAGCTTCTTGCAACCGTTCTCTTTTCGGGCGCTGTTGTCAGCGCGCAGGTAGCGCCTTACGCCGGTGCTGGAATCGGCGTCAACGGCCTAAGCTTTCAATCCCCCTACTACAACGCCGACGTTGGCGTCGATTGGGGAAGTCTTCGTCCGATTTTCTTCGAAGCCGAGGCCGGCGCCGATACTGCGAACCCAAACGGCCTCGACAATGGCGTCACCATGCGGGCCGAGGGAATCGCGATGGTGAGGGTGTCGCCGCACTGGCGCCTCGGCGGCGGGTTTCATTTCAGCGAGTTGTTCACCTCCAAATACGACAACCATTCCACCTGGCCGACCCTGGGTGCCATGTTCGAGAAGGACTGGTTTCGTCTCAATGCGCAGTATCTGATACCGACGGGGACGGACTACACCCTGAACGGGCCTCTATTCGACATGCGCATGCACATGATAAAAAGGCTCTACTTCCGCGAGCGCGTTGGCATTTACAGTTATCGCAATCCCAACGAGGCGAGCCCTGCTCATCATGTCAGTGCCGCGGCGGACTTCGGCGTCCTCTACGTGTTTGGCCGGGGGCCGGCCAGTCCGCCGACCTCAGCAGATTGCAGCATCAATCCTGGGGAGGTCATGGCGGGTGAGCCGGTAAGCGCGAGCGCTACGGGCACCAACTTCAATCCCAAGCACGCGTTGAGGTACGACTGGAGCAGCAGCGGCGGCAAAGTCACCGGCAAGGACAATACCGCGAACATTGACACCAACGGCTTGGCGAGCGGCAATTATACGGCTGTCGCTCGCATCTCTGATCCCCAAATGAAGCAGGGCGGCGAGGCCAGATGTATGGCGGCCTTCGTCGTGAAGGAACGGCCAAAAAATCCGCCAGACGTTGCGTGCTCGGCGAGTCCGCCGACCGTTCAGACCGGCGCGCGCTCCACAATCAGTTGCACTTGCACCAGTCCGGACAGCGCTCCGGTGACGGTGGGCGGCTGGACCGCGAGCGGTGGCAGCATTTCTGGTGGAGGCAGCACTGCAACTCTGGATACTTCCGGTGCTTCCCCTGGTCAGATCACGGTGAAGGCTACGTGCAGCGATACACGTGGCCTGAACGCCCAGGCCACCGCGCTGGTCGCCGTGGAGAGCCCGCCACCTTCGCCAGAGTCGGTTCGACTGGAAGCCAGACTCGCCTTGTACAGCATTTACTTTCCGACCGATCGGCCTTCAATGGCAAAACCAGATGGCGGCCTGCTCGCCAGCCAGCAGCACACTCTCATTTCTCTTGCGGAGGATTTCAATAAGTATCTCCAGAGTCAGCGGGACGCCCGTTTGACTCTGGAAGGTCATGCCGACCGGCGAGGTTCCCTGCAATACAATCAGGCGCTCTCTGAAAGGCGTGTCGAGTGCACCAAACGCTTCTTGATCGCGCACGGTGTTCCAGCAGCAGATCTCGAAACCAAGGCATTCGGCGATCAAAAGAACATGGACGAAGCGCAAGTGCGAGACGCGATTGCGCAGAACCCTGGGTTGACTCCCGAGCAACGCCAGAAGGTGCTCGATCACATGAAGACGATTTTGCTGGCGAGCAATCGTCGCGTAGACATCACTCTGAACACGACTGGTCAACGGTCGGCCCGCGAGTTTCCGTTCCACGCTGCGGATTCTTCGATTCTGATCCAGCGAGAGGGGCCACACCAACCCGACCGTTGAGGGTTCCATTTTCGGCACCAGGCATCACTTTGCCAGTGCGGCCAAAGCCTCCCGAAACATCGCCTCGAAGGACCCATCCTTCCCATTCTTCGCCGCCGATGCCAGCGCCCGTTCGGCAGATGCGCGCTGGTAGCCCAGATTGACCAGCGCCGAGAGCACATCCTCCTCCATGGCGCTCATCACTGGCACCGCGGGAACTTCGCCAGCGCCCGGAGGCAGGAGCTTGTCGCGGAGTTCCAGCACCATGCGTTCGGCGGTTTTCTTTCCGATGCCGGGAATGCGCGTAAGCCGCGCGATGTCATTGCCGCGAATGGCTCCGACCATTTCATCCGCCGCCATGCCGCTCAGGATGGTGATCGCGAGCTTCGGGCCAATCCCGCTGACCGTGATTAGTTTTTCGAAGAGTTGTTTCTCCGCTGGTTTCAGAAATCCGTAGAGTGCGATCAGATCTTCGCGCACATGCGTGTGAATGTGCAGCGCAACCTCGCTGCCAACGCCCGGCAGATCAGAAAATGTGGGAACACTGATGGTGACGTCATATCCGACGCCGCCAGTTTCAACTACAACCTGGTTGGGATGCTTGCCTAGAAGTCGTCCGCGCAGATGAGCAATCATGCTGCGGACATTGTATCTGCAGGTGGCAAGGGTTGTGTGCCGACGGGCGACTCGCCCATCTGGGAGGAACTCAGAAAGCTAGGTTTCAAAAACAGAGCGCGGCAATTGGGACTGGCGAATGATGGACATCAATGTGCCGGGGCGAAGCTCCGAATGATCCGGGACTGGCACGGTGATCGTCGTTCTCTATTCGCTTTTGCATAACGACGTGGCTGCCTCTTCGTCGCACCTCCGAAAACCCGTGGCGAGCCAGGATGGCGCAAACTTCCCGACCCGACAGAACACGCAGCTTACCCAACCTCGACCTCAAGCCGGGTCACAAAAACTTCGGAGTGCCGGCGGCGCTCAATCTCCGACCGGTCGGCGGTCTCAAAAAACAGCTCGACTGCTTCTTGAAGATTGTTCCGGGCAACCTCGATGGTATCGCCTTGGCTCGCGATATCAACTTCGGGGCAAAGGCTGACATAGCCGTCACCTTCGCGCTCAATAATGGCGGTGAGCTGTTGTATATGCTTCACTAAACCTCCCAAAAACTCTGACTCATTCTAGAACAGCGAACTCTGCTTTCGGTTCGGGGTGATGCCAAAATGCTCGTAAGCTAGTTGAGTGGCAACGCGTCCCCGCGGAGTGCGGTTCAGAAAACCGATCTGGATCAAGAACGGCTCGTAGATCTCTTCGATCGCGTCAGGTTCCTCCGCCAGCGCCGCCGCCAGCGTGTTCAGCCCGACTGGGCCCCCTTGATATTTCTCGATAATAATCAGGAGCAGCTTGCGATCGACTTCGTCGAAGCCGTAGCGATCCACTTCCAGCATCTGCAGTGCCGCTTGAGCCGTCGGTAAGTCGATTTTCCCGGCACCCCGCACTTGCGCATAGTCGCGGACTCGCCGCAACAGGCGATTTGCAATTCTTGGCGTCCCGCGCGAACGGCTGGCGATCTCAAGCGCTCCGGGCTTATCGATTTCAACCCCCAGAATTTCGGCCGAGCGTTCCACAATGATGCGCAAGTCCTCGTGACTATAAAATTCCAGCCGGAGCACGATCCCGAATCGCGAGCGCAGTGGCGAAGAGAGCAGCCCCGCCCGCGTCGTCGCGCCGATGAAAGTAAACGGCTGCACATCCATAGTGTGAGTCCGCGCGGCTGGACCTTGCCCGATGATGATGTCGAGCTTGTAGTCTTCGAGCGCGGAGTAAAGAAGTTCCTCGAGCGTGGGCTGGAGCCGGTGGACTTCGTCGATGAACAGAACCTGCTTCTCGCGGACGTTGGTCAGAATGGCAGTGAGATCGCCCTTAATCTGCAGCGTCGGTCCCGAAGTCTGCTGAAAAGGCACACCCAGTTCATTAGCGATGATCGTCGCCAAAGTGGTTTTGCCCAGTCCCGGGGGACCGTAAAGCAAAACGTGATCCAGAGCTTCGCCGCGCGATCGCGTGGCTTCAATGGCAACCGCCAGATTTTCTTTTACTTTGGCTTGTCCGATGAACTCCGCCAACCGCTGCGGACGCAACTTCAGCTCAAAGGAAGAATCATCCTCGACCGGGGCGGCCGAAACGATGCGCTCTCGGTCTGGCGGAATTTGGGGGGTATTTCTCAGCGTGGCCACTGGCCCGATGTTACCAGTTCTCGCTTGTAGGTTGCCAGATCGTCAGGGTTCGGCAACTAGGCGCGAATCTCGCGAAGTTGCTCGAGCCAGGCTTCGCCTTCGGGCCAAGGTCCGTGGCCGGAAGCGGTATTGATGTGTCCGGCGTTGGCAATTGTGATGAGGCGGCTCCCCCAGGATCGGGCGAAGAGCTCGGCTCGCTCCAGCGTGACAAAGGGATCGTCGGTGCTTGCTACGAGGACGGAAGGGAATGGCAACTTTTGCAGCGGCATGGGATCGAATCCGCTTGATCCCGGAGGATACGTCGGCGCTTCCACGTCGCTCGGGGCGACTAGAAAGGCCGCGGCTACTCGGCCTTCGCAGTCGGCATGTTTCGCGGCGTAGTGAGCAATGGTGGTGCAGGCCAGGCTGTGACCTGCCAACACAACCTGGGATTTACTCATCCCACAGATGGAAGCGTGCAAAGTCTGAACCCAGTCCGCGCAACGAGGCGTCTCCCATTCTGCTTGCTGAACTCGATAGTATTCCGGATGCTTGGCTCCCCAAAGGCTTTGCCAGTGTTCGGTGCCAGAGTTGAAAAGCCCGGGAACGAGCAGGACCGAAGCGAGGGTCTTCATGGGAGTCATTCTAAGGCCTGCGTTGAGACTGGTAAGAGCCGGAGCCGTTGCGCACCATCTCATTGCGAGCCTAAGCAACTATGGCAGCAGCAACGTGAAGCTGCTTATAATCTATTACTTAGTTTCTAGCGTGGTAGAATACTATAAACTGATCTATAATTGAACGATGCCTCTTAGCATCAAGAACGATGCCACGGAGCGGTTGGCGCGTCAAGTGGCCAGCGCGACTGGCGAGTCTCTGACCGAAGCCATTCATAAGGCATTGCAGGAGCGCTGGCTACAGCTCAGAGCGAAACGTCGGAGCTCCATTCTTGCTGACCAGCTCGAAGACCTTTTGCGGCGGGTGGACGCCATGCCAACTCTCGACTCGCGGCCTGAAGACGAAATCCTCGGCTACGACGAACATGGGCTGCCAGGTTAATGGTGATCGATACCTCCGCGCTCGTTGCTATATTTCTAGCCGAACCGGAACGCCGCCGTTTCCTAGATCTGGTCATCGAGGCTCCGACGAGATTGATATCTGCCGCCAACCTGCTGGAAACTGGAATCGTTCTGGAGGCCAAACGGGGCGAAGGTGCGGGACGCGAATTCGACCTATTTGTGGTTCGCGCGAATCTGGAAGTGGTTTCGGTCGACGGGGAACAAGTCGAGATCGCGCGGGCGGCCTGGCGCAAGTATGGGAAAGGGCGTCATCCGGCGGGCCTCAATTTCGGAGACTGTTTCGCGTATGCGCTGGCCAAGTTTTTGGGCGAGCCATTACTGGCTAAGGGAACAGACTTTGCCCAAACTGACGTTGAAGTCTTCTCGTTCTCCTAGAGGCCACGTTGGTGAGAATGTGACGCATCATGCATCAGAAAGGGCAAGGGCGTCTTCATCCCCGCGCCGCCCAACGTCTAGTTCTCGGGATACCAGTTCAACAACCGCACCTCGATGCCGGTACCTTCTAATGCCTTTTGAAATATCGTGAGATCGGAGCCGCGATAGTGATAGGGGATGACGATCTTCGGATGAAACGCTTTGACCGCGTCAGCAGCTTCTTCGGGCGGCATGGTGTAGGGCAGATTCATGCAAACGAACGCCACGTCAATGTTCTTGAGCGCACGCATCTCGGGGACGCCCTCGGTGTCGCCCGAGAAATAGAAGCGCTTGCCTCCGTACGTGAGGACATAGCCATTGCCGCGTCCCTTATCGTGATAGAGTTTCCCCGGTTCGGGACCGCGCTTCAGGTTGTATGCGGGAATCGCTTCGATAGTCCAGGATTGCCAGGTTTTCGTTTCCCCATTGGCTATGGGCTTGGCGGTCGTCACGGTTTGGACCACGGCCGGCGGCGCCAGAATCTCCGTTCCAGGCTTGCTGATTTCCTTGATGGAATCGGGATCCATATGATCGCCGTGAATGTCGGTAATCAGGATGAGGTCTGCTTTCGGCAGTCCCGAAAGCTTCGCAGGCTTGGCGGGATCGAGGTAAATCGTTTTTCCTCCTGCTTCAATCAGCGTGCTCGCGTGATGCAGCGGCGTGATTTTGACAGGCCCGGCTGAGGTAGGAAAAACTTGGGCCTCCCCGGTTGCTGCACGCGCCGGCAGCGGCAGAGCAAAAACAGAGCAGATAAGAATCAGGATTATTTTCATGCTGGCCTCGTGGTATTCTAACTGACTTTGACATTGTGACACACAATGTGTCACAATGCGACCATGCCTTCCGTGAATTTACGCCAGCTCCGCGATACCCGTCGCCTAAAAGCTTGGCTCCGGGCGGGCAACACCGTCGAACTTCGGGAACGCGACCGCGTCATCGCCCGCATCGTTCCCGAGAAATCGGAAGAGAAGCCGGTGAAGTGGCCCGACTTCGCTGCCCGCCGCAAGAAAATATTCGGAGACCGGGTGCTGTCCATCGTCGACGATTTGATCAGGGATCGCGGCCGCTATTGACTTACGCAGACACCAGTTTCATCGTATCAGTGTATGTGCAGGATAGTCATTCTGCAGCTGCGCAAGAGTTGATGAATTCGAATCCACGTCTTTGGTTTAGCCCCCTTCATCTAGCCGAGACGTTTCATGCCATAGCCCAGCAGGTCTTTTACCGGAGGATTTCCGCGGCGGCCGCGCAGGATATCTATCGCCAGCTAGAAAGTGATCGGATCGCGGGAGTATGGTCGGAAACTCAACTACCGGAAAATGCCTTCGAACTGTGCGCCGATCTCGCCCGCCGCTATGGCCCGAAGCTCGGCATAAGGACACTGGACAGCTTACACGTCGCCTGCGCCCTCGAACTCAAAGCGGAACGATTCTGGACCTTCGACGAACGCCAGGTCAAACTAGCCAAGGCCGCAGGTCTCAAGACCTCTTGAGAAAAATCTGCAAGCTCGAAAAGAATTTCTTTCGAGGTTAGAGGTTTACTTTACTCTTCCTCTTCCTTCACATCACCGCGCGCGGCCTTTGCTTTCTCGATAATCTTTTCCTGCAGCAGTCCGGGCACGGCGTCGTAGTGATGCATTTCCATGTTGAAGCTGCCGCGGCCCTGAGTCATCGAAGTCAGATCGACGCCGTAGGTCAGCATCTCGGACATGGGCACTTCAGCCTTCACCACCGTGTTGCCGCCTTTGTTGTCCATGCCCTGAATGCGGCCGCGCCGGCTGTTCAAGTCGCCCATGATCGAGCCGGCAAACTCGTCCGGAACTGTAATCTCGGCGACCATGACCGGTTCGAGCAGCGTAGGTTTGGCCTGCTCCATGGCTTTCTTGAACGCGATGCGTCCCGCCATCTGAAACGACATGTCGTTCGAATCTACATCGTGATAGGAACCGTCGTAGAGGATCACTCTAAAATCCACCACAGGAAACCCTGCCAGATATCCGCGTGATGCCGCATCCCTGATGCCCTTTTCGATGGCGGGAATATAGTTCTTGGGAATCGCGCCGCCGAAAATGTCGTTCACAAACTCGAACTCGCCGCCGCGAGGTAGCGGTTCCATCTTGATTTTGCAATCGCCATATTGCCCGTGTCCGCCGGTTTGCTTTTTGTGGCGGCCTTGCACATCGGCTTTGCCGCGGATCGTCTCCCGGTACGGCACCTTCGGCGCCTTCAGAATTACTTCCGTGTGATAGCGCTTCTTCATCTTCGAGACGACCACTTCGATGTGCTGCTGCCCGGTTCCGGCGATCAGGAATTCTTTGGTCTGAGGATCGCGGAAGAAGCGCAACATGGCATCTTCCTCCATCAGTTTGTGGATGCCGGGACCCAGCTTGTCTTCATCGGCGCGGCTCTTGGGTTCGATCGCAAAAGTGATCGCTGGCTCAGGCAGATGAACTTTCGGATACTGAATTGGCGCGTTCTTGTCACCGAGCGTGTCACCGGTAAGCGTGTCTTTCAGTTTGGAAACGGCTCCGATATCCCCGGCGTGCAGTTCCGTTACAGGCACCGCCGTTTTGCCTTGCATGATGGAAATGTGCGCCAGTTTTTCGGCTGAACCGCGCGGAAAATTCTGCATGGTCGCATCGTTCTTCAACACGCCCGAAAAAACTTTGAAGTAGGAAATTCGTCCCGCGAACGCGTCTGAAATGGTTTTGAAAACGTACAGCGAAACTGGTTCGGAGTCGGTTTCATGGCGCTTCGGAGGCTCACCATTCCCTGACGCCACCGCTTCTCCCTGCACCCACTCATGCTCGGAAGGCGCCGGAGTGTAGTCCACAATGAAGTCCATCACCCGGTCGGCTCCGACATTGCCCAGGCCCGATCCAAAGATCACGGGAAAGATCTTATCCTCGCGAATGGCGTTGTGCAGCGCGGGAATCAGATCTTCAACCGGTATCGTTCCCTTCTCGAAAAACTCCTCCATCAGTTTGTCGTCGCCTTCGGCAACCAGTTCGACCAGCCTCTCGTGCGCTTCCTGTGCCTGATCCTTCAGATTCGCCGGAATCTCCGTTTCCTTGCCCTTGCCACTCCCCCCCAGTTCATAGGTGTAAGCCTTCATCTGCACCAGATCGACCACGCCATTGAAATTCTTTTCTTTGCCGATGGGCAGTTCCAAAGGAATCACCGCCCGGCCGAATGCAGTGATCAGCGATGCCAGCACTCGGTCCGCATCGGCGCGGTCGCGGTCCATGCGGCTGGCGACGATCAGCCTTGGCGTTTTGTACTCTTCGCAATAGTTCCACACCCGCTGCGTGACGACTTCTACTCCAGCCACGCCGTCTACAACGACGACGGCGGCGTCGACCACGGGCAGCACCATCTTGGCTTCGTGGACAAACATGTTGAAGCCGGGCGTATCCACAATGTTGATCTTGGTCTTGCCCCACTCGACGTAGGCCAGACCCGCAGAAATCGACATCTTGCGCGCGATCTCTTCGTCGTCCCAATCGGTGCTCGCGGAACCGTCGTCCACTCGCCCCAGCCGCGGGGTTGAGCCAGAGGCATAGAGCATGGCCGATACCAAAGAGGTCTTCCCCGCATGCCCGTGCCCCACCACTGCGACATTGCGGATGTTTGCGCCTTCGTAAACTTTCACGGGTTCGCTCCTTCAACTCGTCACGCTGGGGCCAGCTTCACGCAGCTATCCGGTCGAGCAAAGCTCGGCTCTGATCGCGACTAAGAGATCCTACCTGCGGCGGGCCCCTAAAGAACAAATCAAGAGAACAGTCAATAGGCCAACGTCGAGCAGCCTGCCAAAACCAATGATGCTAACACGCCTCCACCGGGCCTCTCAACCCGGTACGATCCTGCCGCTTTTCTATTCAAACCGTATATCATCAAATCGCTATGCTCGGCGACCGCTCGAATGAACAATGGATCGCGCAATATGCCGGCAGCCATCAGCACCCGGTCAACCGGGTATGCCACACCCTGGGGATTCCGGCAATTCTGGTTTCGCTTGCGTTGTTCCTCGGGGCCATCTTCATTCACCGCTTGTGGGTTTACGCACTTGTGCTTTTCCTTGCGGGATGGACGTTCCAGTTCATCGGCCATGCCTTCGAGGGCAAGGAGCCTGAGTTTTTTCACGATTGGCGCTTCTTGTTTGTCGGCGTGCGCTGGTGGTGGGCCAAAATTCATGGCAAGGCTTGAGAATACGATTCGTTCCGGCATCCTTCGGCATCCTTGAAGCTTACAATTTTGTGCCGTCTGGCTTTCGCCTTATGGTTGTAAACTGTATGTCAGTTGTGGGCAAGGGGACAAAGACTTTCGCACCGCGTTGAAACCAATTGCTTCTCCGACCGTCTAAGCAGGATTTGAAGCCCGTGCGTCGTTGGACTGCCAGATTCGTGCTGATCCTGCTGCTGGTGAGCGTGTTCTCCCCAGTGGCTCTGGCGATCTCCGCGCCGGCGCCGCACGCTTGCTGCATGCGGAAGCCGATGCACGATCGTGCTTCCCACAATTCCGAGTTCCAGACACTTCCCGGATGCTGTCAACGCGACTGCTGCCGTCCGCTGACCGTCTCGCAATGGGCTGGTCTAAGTGCTTCAGCAAGCGTTCAAGGCACCCCTGCATCCGCGGCTCTGCAGTACGACCGCCAACCGATTCGTTTAGCCTCGACTGTCAGCCGAGCGTATTCCGGTCGCGCCCCTCCGCAATTCTCCATCGCTTGATTCCAATCCGCTGCTGAAAAACACGCCCGTCTGAGGGACTCTCGCGTGGAGACGGGCGACTCGCCCGTCCAAGTGGAGCGAAACTCCACGGGCTTTCGGCGCCAGCAGTTTTTGCGTTCGCTCTCAACAGGTCCTGGAGAAACTATGCGCTTTATTCGTATTTCATACATCGCTGTTCCACTGCTGCTCGCTGCCAGCGCATCTGCCACCATCTTTGGTTCGGTCCGCGGCATCATCCATGACCCCCAGCATCGCCCGGTTCAGGGCGCCATGGTGATGTTGAAAGCGAGAACATCGGAGTGGTCCAAGAGCGCCAACACCGATGCCAATGGCAACTTCGAATTCAACGCTGTGCCGCTTGGCGAGTATTCCGTTATCGTCGCCAATCCTGGCTTTGTGCAGGCCGCGCAGGAGGTCAGGGTTGCATCCGGCACTCAACCCGTCGTGCACCTTCTGCTACGCGTGGCCGTCGCTAATGAGACGGTCAACGTCTCTGCTCCGCCTGTGGTAGCCCCAACCGATTCGGTCACGCCCACAACCGTCGTAAGCCGTGCTGATATCCAGCGCACCCCGGGGGCCGTGCGCACCAACAGTCTGGCAATGATCACGGACTACGTTCCCGGCGCCTATTTCACCCACGATCAGTTGCACATCCGTGGAGGCCATCAAACCAGTTGGCTGATCGATGGCGTTCCGGTTCCCAACACCAATATCGCCTCGAACCTCGGCGCGCAGTTCGATCCCAAGGATATCGACTACCTCGAAGTCCAGCGCGGAAGCTACAGCGCCGCCTACGGGGATCGTACCTACGGTGTATTCAATATTGCTCCGCGCACCGGTTTTGAACGAAACAATGAAGCCGAGTTGATCCTGAGTGCCGGCAACTTCTATCAGACCAACGATCAGATCAATTTTGGCAGCCACACCGAGCGCTTCGCTTATTACGCCAGCGTGAACGCGAATCGTAGCAATCTCGGCATTCAGACGCCGGTCCCGCAGGTGGTTCACGACGCGGAAAATGGCTACGGAGGATTCGGGTCGCTGATCTTCAACGTCGACCCCTCGAACCAGCTTCGCCTGGTGACCGCGCTACGCAAGGACTACTATCAAATCCCTTATGACCCTTTTCCAAACGACATCGAGAACAACCCCGTCGATGGACAGTACCCCAGCATCGGTCTTCGCGATGGCGATCACGAATCCGATGCCTTGCTGAATTTTTCCTGGGTTCACACGTTCAATTCCCAACTCCTGCTGACGGTCTCGCCTTTTTTTCATTACAACCGTGCTGACTATTCCAGTTCACCGCTGGACTATCCCGTGGCGACGACACAAAATCGTGGTTCAACCTACGGCGGCGGCCAGGTCAGTTTCGCGGCAAACGTGGCGAAGAATAATCTGCAGGTGGGTCTGTACAGCTTCTACCAGCAGGACGACGAGCTTTTTGGAGCAATCTTCAACGATGGCAGCGGCAACCTGCCCTTCACCGATACAGAGCACCCCAACGGCAACCTCGAAGCATTTTTCATCGACGACAAGTTCACGCCCTTTTCATGGCTGACCCTAACCGCCGGAATGCGGCCGACGCGTTTCTCGGGAAGCGTTTCAGAAACCGCGATCAGTCCGCGTTTCGGAGCGTCCGTCGTTGTCCCACGTTTGCATTGGGTCTTCCGCGCTTTCTACGGACACTACTATCAAGCCCCGCCGCTGATTACAGCTTCCGGTCCGTTGGTACAATTCGCCAACGCCAGTAATCTGGGATTCATCCCTCTGCACGGCGAGCGCGACGAGGAGCATCAATACGGAGTCACCATTCCCTATCGGGGCTGGACTCTCGACGCCGACAACTTCCGGACCAACGTCGTAAATTTCTTCGATCACAACAACATTGGCGAATCCAATCTTTTCTTTCCCATCACTATTGGACAGGCCGTGATTCGGGGCTGGGAGCTTACATTGAGTTCACCGCGCATCGCCCACCGCGGCCAGATTCACCTGGCGTACTCCAATCAGATCGCGGAGGGCGGTGGCGCGATCACCGGCGGCTTGACCAATTTTTCATTGCCCGCGGGCTTATCTCCACTCGATCACGACCAGCGCAACACCTTGAGTATTGTGGGGAATGTCAGCCTTCCGTGGCGAAGCTATGTTTCAACCAGTGTCTACTATGGGTCCGGCTTCACCAACGCCTTTCCCGGCCAGCCGTATCCGGGCAACTATCTGCCGCAACACACGACTTTCGATCTGGCGCTCGGCAAGGACTTTGGCGAACGAATCTCGCTTTCGCTGACTGCGTTGAATGTCGCGAACCGTCGCGTGGAATTGGACAACAGCGTCACCTTCGGCGGTTTCCACTGGAACACTCCCAGAGAAATTTTTGCCGAGTTCCGCTACCGCTTCCACTATTAACGAGGATTGTGTGGCGCGGGCGTTCTCGCCCGCGTTCCACCGCAAAGGAGAGACAAGTGAGCCTCGAATCCAGCATGCACCAAAGTCCCAGCATCGAGATTCTTTCCGCCTTGGCATTGGCCTGCCTCATGCTTTTGGCCGGGTGTGGCCCATCCCGCGGTGCTAAGCAAACCAACCCGAAAGAAACCAATCCAAATCTCGTAGGCAACGTCCAGCCTGCGGCCGCCAAGCGCTATCCGCTCACCGGCCGCGTGGTCTCAGTCGACAAAGCAATTCAGTCCATCAACATTGATGGCGACGAAATTCCCGGCTTCATGGCCGCGATGACCATGCCCTACCAGGTGAAGGATGCAAGTGTCCTCGACAAAGTGGCGCCGGGGGATCAGATCAAAGCGGAAATCGTAGTCGGCGACCAGGGTGCTTATCTGGAAAACGTCATAGTCGCGCCCAAGACTGCACCGCAGGTTCCAACCAGATGAATTTTCTGGGCCGGGTCATGCCTTCGACTCTCATTGCGCTTTTCTCAGCGCCTCCAGTAATTCTCCGTTCTTTGGCGTCTGGTCCAGCGGGTACACCTTGGCAAAAATGATCCTGGCGCTTTTGTCCACGATGAATACTGCTCTCTCGCTGATCCCCGGGAGCGGTGGTCCTTCCCGCAGAATGCCGTACGCCTCGGTGACTGCGGCATGAGGATAAAAATCCGAGCACATGGGAAAATGCATCGTGCCGATATCGTGCTTCTGCCATGCGAGATGGCTGTAAACCGAGTCTGTGCTTATGTCCAGAACCTGGGCATCGAGCGCGGCGAACTTCTCAAGATCCGAGTCGAACGCCGGCAACTGCTCTCCTCAAGTCGGAGTCCAGTTCAGCGGATGAAAGCTCACCACCACATGCTTCTTCCCGCGAAAATCGCCGAGCTTGATCTTTAGCCGCTGCTCGCCCTCGACCGCTGGCAACTCAAAGTCCGGTGCCAGATCGCCAACCTTCAATGCCATGCACCTCGTCCTCCCTCATAGAGCGTCTTAGCATTATGTAGCACCGAAGGACTAAGCGCCACCATCGCGCCAGAGCGCCAGCGTTCTCGCGCTCGTTTCGCGACAGGGCTTCACCCCTGACCACGCGGCCAGTCACGGTTTTTCATTGGTTTTTGCCAGATTCTGTGATAACGTCTCCGCTCGATTTCGATGCGCGCTCTCAAAAAGTTTCCATCTGCCCCTGTCCTCGATCCGTTTCATTCTGACATCCTGGAACTTCACGGGGCAGAACTGGCCTCGGTCTACTACGGTCAGCGGATGGCGGGCGACTTCTATGATTTCATCCGCGTCAGTCCTAATCGCGTCCTGTTCGGCCTGCTCGATGCCGCGGGTGGTCTGGAGGAGACTCGCGGCATCGTCTCTGCCGCCCAGCATACTTTTCGAACTGCGGGGGTTGAGCTGTTTGCGCGGAGCGATGTCAACGATGCTAACGCGATGATGGAGGTATGCCTGCGATTGAACAAAGCCATCCTCGAGGCTGCGGACGGAGTCTGCTCTTGTCCAGCGTTCGCCGGATGCTACGACGAAAGTCTGGGCGTGGTTTGCTATTTTAACGCGGGCCATACTCCGGGGATGCTGCGCGACCACGCCGGCGTCAGCGAACTTCCCGCCACGGGCCTGCCCCTGGGACTGTTTTCCCACATGACCTCGGATGCCCCCATGGCTGCCCTCGAACCGGGAGCGACTCTTCTTCTGGCTTCGCGTGGAATTGTCGAAGCGAAGCGCAAAGGCGAGGAGTTTGGATTGGAGCGCGCGAAAGAAGTTCTTCAGCAATCCAAGGCGGCAAGCGCGAAGGAACTCTGCGTCTCAGTGCTCGATCACGTGCAACAGTTCATGCGTGCCGCCCCGACTCACAACGACGTGACCGCACTTGCCCTGACGCGAAACCTGTAGAACAGCGTCCATTGTCCGGACTGAGGTACGGGGTGAGAAATCCGCGCAACTTGATCGCAGAGTTGGCTGCAAAATCTTGAAAATAAACGATCTATTTTACCACTACCTGCTAGATCTTTGAATTTACAAGGGTTACGGGCAAAATCTAGAGAACATGGGAGTTACGCGGGTGCCCGACAGGCTCGCGTTCCGTTTTGGAACCGCGATGGGTATGGGCCCGGTCGAGGAATCGCGTGCTCGCATGGGTCCGATTGTCAAAGATCGGCTATTATCTTGTGGATAATATAATGTAGCTAAGTTTATCTTATTTGAGGGGCGCGGTCAATGAGAAATAAGCTGGCTGGGGATTTGGGTCCCGAGTTGAGAGCTTTTGAAACCCGCACGACCACCTCCCGACTACGGGGTGAGTTGAAAGGTTCCGTTAAAAAGCCTGGCCTTCTCGCAAAGAACGCGAGCAGGGCACCCGCCGTTTGTGGCCCAGAAGGGGTGGGCCGACCCCAAAACACTTCTCCTGGTAGCTTCACCCACTGGCATTTTTGACAGTACCCATCCCATCTTCGCGCCAACTAGACTCGCGCTAACAAGGGCGGGGTGGCGGCCTTTGGCTGTTTCCACGGTTCAAGGCCCGCGTGTGGTCGGCCCGTTCGTCCGCTAAATTTAAGACTTCATCCACGAGGAGAATGACCATGTTTTTCACACAGGATTCGATGCTTCCCGAAAATCAGGCGCCTCTGATCATCACGGCGGCGCCGTTTGCCCCACAATGGCTCAAGAGCGATTACCCTGAGGACATCGCCATCACTTGGGACGAGCAGGTCCAGAAGGCGGTGGATTGCTACAATGCCGGCGCCACGCTGCTGCACGTCCACGTCCGCGATCCCAAGACCGGCCATGTCTCGAAGAACTTCAAAGAGTATTCCTACTTCATCGGGCGGCTGCGAGAGGCCGTCCCGAAAATGATCCTGCAGATCGGCGGCTCGATCTCATTTGCGCCGGAGCCCGGACAAGAGGCGCATTGGCAGGGCTATGACACGCGACACATGCTGACTGAAATTGATCCCAAGCCGGATCAGATAACGATCGTTATCGGCTCCGTCCAGATGAACATTCTACCCCTCACTACGCCGGACGACGTCCAGGGAACCCAGCTCGAGAATGTCGCGATGCAGAAGGCCTATCAGAATATGGTGGCTGACGCGACACCGGAGTTCTATATCGAGCACCTGAAGCGCCTGCGCCAACATCAAATCCAGCCCTATTTCCAGCTCGCGAACGTACACACCCTGGAGGAGATCGAAAACCTCATCCGCCAAGGGGTTTATATGGGACCGTTGAACCATAACCTGGTGGCGATTGGCGGCGGAGTTGGGGCCAGCCGCAATCCCTTCGACTTCATGGAATACGTGAGACGGTCCCCACACGGCTCTACTGCGTCGATCGAGTCGTTGTGGCGAACAGTGGCGCCGTATTGTGCCATGGGCATCGCTCTCGGGATCCACTGCCGGGTGGGCATCGAGGACAACATGTGGCGCAGGAAGGGCGTGCGCATGACCACGGTGGAACAGATCGAGCAGGCTGTGCAGATGGCGAAGTTGCTCGAACGCAAAGTCGCGACCGGCGAAGAGGCGCGACAGATCCTCAAGATCGGAGTCTGGTACGACACTGTCGACGAAACTCTTGCAAACCTGGCCCTGCCGCCAAACCGCAAGGACGGTCAACTGGGTTTCATCGTCAAGGATACCGATGGGCACCTTTCGGAGCCGGCCCTTTCATCGTGTATGCACCCCATACCCTGGAAGGAACTTCACGAGAAAGTTACGGCGGCGACGAAAGCAGCCGGTAAGAAAATAGCGTAGTGAGGCTCGGTTGGGGTCCTGCTCCAGCTCCGCGAGGATACTGTCCCAGAATAGAGGCGGTATCCTCGCGGGCAGGCATAATCAGTGAAGTTACTCTTGGCCACGATGACGTGGTTTTCCGTAGGCAACCAATGACGGAGGGAACATAAGTATGTCGTCTCCAACTCCTCAGGAACCGTTCTTGCACATCCCGGAAACCGTTTCCAAAGAAGCGCAGGAATTTCTGCGCACTCTCAAGGACCCGGCACAAGCGCCGGCGTTCCCAGATCCCCAAGATCTCACTGCTTGGAAGAACGTGCAGGCATTCGTTGAGAAAGATGCGCTTATCCAATCTGAGCCAATTGTAAAGCGCTACGCGCCAACCATTGCGGCGCGAAACCTGGGCGGCATACCTGTCCAGGATGTCCGTCCCAAAGGTTGGAAAGAAAGCGGTAAAGTCGTCGTCTATGTGCATGGCGGTGCTCACACGCTGTACAGCGCAAAATCCACGCTTGGCAGAGCCGCTATATTCGCCGATGACACCGGGCATCGCCTGATTTCTGTCGATTACACACTTGCGCCTGCGGCTAAATTTAACCGGATGAGCGACGAGGTGATCGCGGTGATCCAGGCGCTCCTGAAGGAAGGCCATTCGCTCAACGATGTTCTCATTTATGGCGATTCCTCGGGTGGCGGGCTTGCTGCTGCGGTGGTTTTGAAGATGCGTGACAAGGGGTTAGGGATGCCGGTGGCCGCCGTATTGGTATCTCCCTGGGTTGATGTCACGCGGACGGGAGATACGGAGTTCACTCTTGCGCATGCTGAGCCAAACTACTTATACGAAAAGCACTCGAAAAATGCAGCTGGTGCCTACGCCGATCCTAAGGACCAGAAGCATCCCTATGCTTCCCCTGTGTACGGCGACTTCTCCAAAGGCTTTCCGCCGACGCTAATTCAGGGGGGCACGAAGGAGATCCTTTTGAGCGGTTTCATTCGGTTGTACCAAGCTCTCGACACTGCCGGTCTTGTGGTGAAGTTGGATATCTACGAGGGCATGCCTCACAATTTCGCATCAAGAATTCCCGAGGCACCGGAGTCGAGATTGGCGCGAAAGAAGATCCAGGACTTTGTGCATATCTACTTGAAACCGGGACGACGCGTGGCGGCGTAGTCCGTTCCAGTCCGACGTACGGAGCAAGAGGAGAAGAAACTTTCATGGCGACTTTTGTGGAAGTAGCTCGGGTGGAACAGCTTCCGCCTGGAAACGGCATGGTGGTTCGGGCCGACGGCAAAGAGGTCGCGATCTTCAACGTCGATGGAACAATCTACGCAATTGATGATTCCTGCCGGCATCAGGGACTGTCGTTAGGAACTTCCAAACTCGAAGGCAAGATCGTGACCTGTCGCGGACATGGCTGGAAGTATGACGTCACCACCGGGAGCCTGCTTGTGTCTCCTGAGTACGGGGTCGCAGCCTACGCCGTCAAGGTTGTCGATGGAAAAATCATGGTGGCTACGGACGAAACTGTGAATTCGGCTGCGTGAAACTGCGCGAAGAGGAGAAATCATGAGCGACGAAACCAAAAAATATATGGGAAGCACGGCTGCGGAGGCTGGTCCGCCTACGGGTCCTTGGGATTCGGCTGTCGACACTCTGCGCGAATGGGATCTGAAGTGGGCCGAACTCTGCTTCAAGATGAGCACCAATCCATGGACGCACTCTGTTCTGCCTCGCAAGTTTATCGAGTTGGTGAGCGTTAGCTTGAATGCTGCCTGTACCAATCTTAACTCGGACGGCACTCGCCGCCACATCCGCGCCGCGCTCGATGCTGGTGCGAGCCGACAGGAGATTCTATTCGTGCTCAAGTGTGCATCGGTCCTGGGGATTCATTCCTGCAGCTTAGGCGCTCCCATTGTTCTGGAAGAAGCCAAAGCTGCCAACCTCCAGCTGACTCCGCGTGCCAACACGGAGCCGACCCCGGCTTGCGACGCGATGCGGAAGATCGGCCAGTGGAACACGGCGTGGGATCCGTTCTTCGAGCTCGATCCAGTGTTTACGGACGAATTCATGGCGATGGGCGCGGGCGTCTACCAGAGTGGGGTTATGTCGCCAAAAGACGTCGAACTCCTCAGCATCGCCCTCGATGCTTCCTTCACGCACATGTATGCGCCAGGTGTGCGCCGCCACATCCAGAACGCGCTGAAAGCGGGCGCGACCATGGAGGAGATCATGGAAGTGCTGAAACTGTGCGTGGTTCAAGGGGTTCAGACTTTCAACCTGGGCCTGCCAATCCTGGTGGAGGAACTGGAACGCCACTCATCAAACCGAACGGCGGCCTGATTCATCAGCGAACCAGGTTGCGGCAGCGTTCATTGTTGTAGCGCACAAGCATGAGGCGGCAGTACGGAGATGGAAGAGTACCTCAGACGAGTGTGGATAGAGATCATCGGACGCGCGCACGGGCCGTTTGCGTTCCGTCTGGTCCTGCAACCGCTGACGGTTGCCTTCCTTGCGGCTCGCTCTGGCTGGAGAGACGCACGAGCGGGGCGTCCCGCCTACGGCTGGGCCGTCGCCACCAATTCGGCTGATCGGCATAGATTGCTGTGGGAAGGTTGGACAGAGATCGCTAAGGTCTTCGCCGTCGCGATCGTCGTCGACGTAATTTACGAAGGCATCGTGTTCCGCCGAGTTTCTCTGGGCCGAAACTTGATGGTGGCGACCCTTCTGGCTTTGCTGCCCTATCCACTGGTCCGTGGATCGGTGAACCGTATCGTGACGCTTCGGTTCCGGCGTCGATAGGCGACAGAACGGGCGGCAAACCGCGCCGTAGAACCGAAGTTCAGCCAAACCTCCCGAAGGGATTCGTGATCACATGCCGGACCAGACCGGTCGTCGATGGTTGCAAGTCTTACTGTTCGCGATGCAAACCATCGGGACCGTCATCTTCTACTGGAAGGGACTGCCGCTGTACCAGCAGCTTACGGCCAACCCGACGGCCTATGCCCCGCGCAGCGACATACGACTCTGGTCGATCCCGGCCATCGCACTAATTCAAGTTGGGTATTGGGTTCGCTACTGGATTGGTCCAGCGCAGCCGCAATCAGTCAGCACCGCACTCGGCCACATGGTCCTGTTCTTGTCTCGCATGGTCTTCACATTGCCAGCCGCCATGTTCTCTTTTGTGTTTATCTCAAAGAAGCTGGAGTCGGCAGTGCCCACGCTTGGCTACGTCCTCTTTATGGCGGGGCTGTTCTCCTTGTTCTTGTATACGAGGGAACTGCAGTGGTTGGGAAGTGCCTTAATGCGCCGCGAGAGGAAGCAAGGCAAGCCTCCACAATTCTCCACCCGGAATCGACTGTCCTAAGCAGATGGGATGAGAATGGGGGCTGGCCCAACCCTCTCCCTGTGCGACAAATGGCGTACAAGCAGTTTTTGGGGGGGGAAAGCATAGCCCGCCAGTCCAGCCGTCAGCCAACGAGGAGAAATGAGCGCTGGCGAGTGGGGGCAGGGATCCGGTTGTTTGCCTAGCTTGTCAGGCCAGTGTCACAATACATCCATGCACAAATCTTTCACCACGGCCTTAATCGCAATAGCCGCTGGGATGATGCTGGTCGGGAATGCCCTGGCGCAGCAGACTCCGGCAGCGAACCCTCAACCAGCTCCTGCGCCGGAATCTCAGAGCGCTTCGGCCTTTAAAACGCAAAAAGACAAAGTCAGTTACGCCATTGGTATGAATGTCGGGACGACCCTGCATCGACAGGGTGTAGACATTGATCCAAAAGTCCTGCAGCAGGGCCTGCAAGACGCCCTGGCCGGTGGCAAGACGCTGCTTTCGGAAGAAGAAGAGCACGCTGTGCTCTCCGAGCTTCAGGCCGATATGCGCAAGAAGCAGCAGGAAAAGATGCAACAAGCCGGGGAGGCAAATAAGAAGGACGGCGAAGCATTCCTGGCCGCGAACAAAGCGAAAGACGGCGTGGTCACGCTGCCCAGCGGTCTGCAATACAAAGTTATAACCACGGGCAGGGGGCCGAAGCCGACTGCCGGCGACTCGGTGGTTTGCAACTACCGGGGCACGCTGATCGATGGCAAGGAATTTGACAGCTCCTACAAACGCGGCCAGCCGGCGACGTTTCCTGTAAGCGGAGTGATCAAGGGCTGGACCGAGGCGCTTCAGCTCATGCCGGTGGGATCGAAGTGGCAACTCTTCGTTCCGTCCGATCTCGGTTACGGCGAACGGGGCACGGGCGCCGACATTGGCCCGAACGCCACCCTCATCTTTGAAGTGGAACTGCTCTCGATTCAGGCTAAGGACGCCGATAAAGATAAAGACAAGAAGTAGCAGGTCCGTCGCGTTTCACAGACTGCCGTAACTCATTACGAATTGTCATCCCTCGCTTTGCGAGGGATGACAAGTGTGTCTTGGTCCACGGTATATTTGACAGCGATCTGAATCGCCGAAATTCTCATCCTGCAAGCGCAGGACTACTGATTCCGCTTTTTAATCTTCGGCGTAGGTTTTGCCGACGCCTTCGCGGTCGGCGCCAGTTCATCGGCAGTCACGAAGATCGGCTCGATGTCGGTCGGGATCCCCTCCAAATGGTCCAGCGCTTTTCTCAAAGCGGGGCGCACGACGCCTAGTTCGTCCAGCATTTTCTTCGCACCGGCATAGTTGCCCTCGGCTTCGATGGTGAGAAGATCGCGATCGAGTTCGACGATTGCAGCCTTCATCTTCGCGATGTCGACCGAAAAAGTACCGTTGGCATTCTGGACAAACGCACCTCTATCCATCAGGTAATTGAATTGGATAGCCATTCCTTTGCCATGGGCATCGTTCAAGCCGAAACGCAGCGTGCGGAAAGACGACGCCAGATAGGTTGTGTAAAGTTGCCGCTGCGCCGCCTCATCGGAAGGCAGCGAGTTTCCCAACCCCATCTCCTTGGCATGATCCATCATGTACTGCAGAGCGAAGAGCCCGGTCACGTCGGCTTTCGGCTCTTCAATGGCGCTGTACAACTCTTTTAATTCTTCGCGAGGCGTGGTGTCGCGCCCCTGAACCTTGATCTGATGCGGCCCCAGCCCGTGCATCAATTCATGCGCCAGGATGTGAGTGAAAAAAGGTTCAAAGCTGACGTCGACCATCGCCGACTGCGACAACGTCCGCCGCGCGATAGGAAGTAGCACGCTGCGGAACTTCGCCTCCTGCACATTCTTCAGCATGACTCGCTTGCTGCCCTTTTGTTGCACGACCCGGTCGTCATTCGGCAGATTGTAGGCGGCGGTCTGCACTCCGTGAGCGCCATCCCCGGCACTGATGATCTGATCCACGACTCGAATGGGAGCCCCCGCACCCAGCTTGGGGTTGCGGTACTGCGGATCGATGGGTAAGTTGTTTTCGATGTCCTGCAGGTGCCGCGTGAAAACTGAAAGCTTGGCGGTTTCCTCGTCGTCGCGCAGGTTTACGTAAGCTTCGAAAGCAGCCTTGTAGCCAAAAAGCTCGTCGTTGTAGGTTTCATAAGGGCCGATCGTGATGTCGAGCGGTGCATCCAGGTCCATCCACGCCATGTCGCTATCGTAGTAGTCGTTGGAAAGGAACGCATCGGCCCGGAGGTTCAGGAATTTCTTCAGCGACGCATTGTCGGTCAACCCCGCCGCTTCACGAAGCAGGCTTGCCGCCCGCGTAAGGTCGTCCGCATATTGTTGGTTGTAGGGAATGGCCAGGAGATTGTTGGGCGGCTTGCTATTCTCCCGCCAGCGAATCACGGTAAAGAAGCTCTTCGCCTGGTCCTGTTCTTTCGGCGACAACTGCGCGACCCAGCTTTCGAAAGCTTCTTTGGTCATGCTTTCGGGATAGAAATTCGCTCCCAGCGGCTTGCGCGGTGGCACGCCGGGCAAGAAAGCTTTGTAGTCATCCAAGTCGGACCAAGGTCCCTTGTTGATCCAGAAATAGTGCAGGCGTGCTTTGCCCAGCGGCGTGGCGTCCTTTTGCAAACGGGAGTAGAGCGCAACATTACCGTCCCACATCTGCTGCATGAAAATGTCGTTCAGGATCCGGGCCGCCTCGATCAATTTCACCAGCGCCTGCCGATCGCCGGAGGAGAGCCTCGAAGCATCCACGCGCAGGGGCGTCGGCGCGAAGCGGCTCCCCATCTGTTCCAGTTGCGGCAGATCTGGCAGGGCCTCACTCTTTTGTGCTCTCATTGGAATACTCGTCACCCCAAAGAGTAGTACGAAAATCAGACAGGCAGTGAAGTTCATTCGATTGTCCTCTCATGCCGCGATTCACCGCCGGCTGCGGGGCGAAAACCGATTATCATAGCAGGAGCGGCGCTAGCGGCGCGCGGACCTCCGGAGGTACAATTTATGGAGGTCGTGAATCCAGGAGCTTATAAGCACCTGAAGCGAGCGCTCTTGGCTGCCGTTCAGCCGTGGAATTCTTATGCGAAAATGTCTCCCCTGCTTCCTGCTGATTTCTGTAATTGCCTTGTCCGCCCTGCTGATGGCGGACGACGAGGTGGTCGAAGTAATCGTCGCCCGCGTCAACAACCAAATTATTACGCGAAGCGAATACGTGCACGGCAAGGACGAACTGAAAAAAGAACTGCAGCAGCAGGATCCCGTGAACGCGGAAAAGCTCTTAACCGAGCGCGATAAAGATGTGCTCCGTGACCTGATCGATCAGCAGTTGCTGCTGGAAAAGGGAAAGGATCTGGGCATTACCGCCGATACCGAAGTCATTAAGAAGCTGGACGAGATGCGCAAGGACATGAAACTCGACAGTATGGAGGAGTTGGAAAAGGCCGCGCAATCCCAGGGAATCTCCTTCGAGGATTTCAAGCAGAACATGCGCAATCAGCTCATCACCCAGCAAGTGATCGGCAAAGAGGTTGGCGCAAGGCTGGTTATCAACAAAGACGAAGAACAGAAATTCTACGACGACCATAAGAGCGAACTGGAACGGCCGGAAACGATTCGATTGAGCGAGATCCTGATCTCCACCGACCCCAAGCCCAACGATTCCACCGACGCCGATCACCGCCTTGAAGCCGCGAAAGCGAAAGCCGACGACCTGGTTGCCCAGATTCGCAATGGCGCCAAATTCGAAGATGTTGCCAAGAAAAACTCCGATGGACCCACCGCCGCCCAGGGTGGAGATCTCGGTGAGTTCAAGCGCGGCGCGCTGGCCAAGCAACTCGAGGACAAAACCTTCGCCATGAAGCCGGGTGACGTATCCGATCCAATCCAAACCAAGCAAGGGTTCGTGATCCTCAAAGTCACCGAGCATCACAACGCTGGAGTGCCACCCCTGGCCGATGTCGCGCCGCGAATCCAGGATGCGATCTACATGCAGAAGTTGCAGCCCGCGCTGCGCGAATATCTAACCAAGCTTCGCGAGGATGCATACATTGATGTCTATCCCGGCTACGAGGACTCCGGCGCCAGTCCCAACCAGACCAAGCCGGTCGAAACCGCATCCAAGGATCCCAGCGCGAAGGAACTCAAAAAGAAGAAAAAATTAGGCCTGTTTTAGTTTAAGCTTGGCCTCATCCGCATGAAGGAATTCTTTCTATCCGATTGCTGCAACCACGAAAACAAAGTCGTCACTTCGAGCTTTGTGGTCGTCTCCAAGCAGGTGAAACCGAAAAAGAGCGGCGAACCCTACCTCGCGCTCATTCTTGGGGATCGCACTGGCCAACTCGACGCCAAAATGTGGGATAACGTCGAGGACGCGATCGACACTTTCGAACAGGACGACTTCGTCAAGATCAAGGGCCTGCTCAATAAATACAAGAACCGCTTCCAGATCACTATTCACAAGCTTCGCCGCCTGAGCGAATCGGAGATCGATTTCTCCGACTATTTGCCCAAGACCACCAAGGACATCGGCGAGCTCTGGCAGACGCTGGCAACTTTCGTTGCTTCTTTTCGCGATCCCCATCTTAGGTCGCTGGTCGAGGCGTTTATGTCGGATCCGGAGATCGCGGAAGCCTACCGCAATGCTCCCGCCGCCAAGACTCTGCATCACGCGTACATCGGCGGATTGCTCGACCATGTGGTTTCGCTCTTTCGATCCTGCGACCTGATGTGCCAGAATTATCCGCAGATCAATCGTGATCTGTTGCTCACCGGTGTTTTCCTGCACGACATTGGCAAGATTCACGAACTCACCTACAACCGGTCGTTCTCTTACACCACGCGTGGGCAGTTGCTCGGCCACATGATCATCGAACTGGAAATGCTGCAAGCCAAACTTGCACGCTTTCCCGACTTCCCTCAGGAACTTAAGATTCTGGTTGAGCACCTCATCATCAGCCATCACGGGGAATACGAATTCGGTTCGCCGAAGTTGCCCATGTTCCCCGAGGCCCTGATGCTGCATTATCTCGACAACCTCGATTCCAAGATGGAAAGCATACGCGCGCACTTCGAGCGTGAAGCCGCCTCCGACGGCCCTTGGACTGGATACAACTCGTCGTTGAGCCGTCCGCTGCTGAACTCGGCAAAATTTCTCGAGAAGAAGCCGCCCGCAGTCGCTTCCCCGTTGGAGGTGCAGACGTCACCGACGGAGATTACGCCCGACGAACAACCGCTGGAAACCAAGGATTGTTAGCTCCACTGCGGATCGAGAACCGACAACTAATAACTGACTATCCCAATCCGATGCTCGACCTGACTCGCTTCAAAATCCTGACCTTTGACTGCTACGGCACCATGATCGACTGGGAAAGCGGGATCTTCTCCGCCCTGCTCCCAATCCTCGCGGCGCACAAAAAGAATATCCCTGACTCAGCGCTGCTGGAGTTGTATTCCGAACTGGAAGCCTCAGGCGAACAAGGAGAATATCTGCGCTATCGGGATGTCTTGCAATCCGTGGTGCGCGGCTTCGGCGAGCGGCTTGGATTTTCGCCAACCGACGCTGAAGTGCATTCGCTCCCGGAATCGCTTGCCCGCTGGCAGCCGTTTCCTGATACCGTCGAAGCCCTGCGCAAACTCAAGACCCGCTATCAACTCGCGGTGATCTCCAATATCGACGACGACCTGTTTGCCACCACAGCACCCAAACTCGGAGTAGCATTCGACCATGTAGTCACTGCCCAGCAAGCCGGCTGCTATAAACCTTGCATGAGAATCTTCAAACTCGCGGAAGAACGAATCGGCGTAAATCGTGGACAGTGGCTTCACGTCGGTCAAAGTATTTATCACGACGTGATTCCCGCGCACTCCCTGGGCGTTGCGACCGTCTGGGTGAATCGGCCTTCACCCCGCCTCGGAGCGGGAGCCACCATGACCGCCGCTGGAAAGCCTGACCTGGAGGTTTCGAATCTAAAGACTCTCGCGGATCTCACGGCTGCCGAAAACTGAGAACCGTGAACTTTTAGCTGAGAACTGCCTGTAATACTCAGACTCCGCAAATCGTATTAAACTTGGTGTCGTCAAGAATTGATGCTAGGCTGCTCGTATCTGCGGCCTGCAATCCGAGGGGCCAAATGGCAACCGCTACTACTCGCGCCAACCCGCTTTCTTATCTCACCGAACAACTGGACGACCTCAAGGCCAAAGGCACGCACTTTCGCCTGCGCGTGCTGGACGATGAACAAGCCCCCGTCTGCACCTTCGACGGCAAGAAGGTCATCAATCTCGCCTCGAACAATTATCTCGGATTGACCACACATCCCAAACTCCGCGAAGCTGCGCTTGAAGCCACGCGCAAGTACGGAGTGGGATCGGGCGCAGTGCGCACCATCGCCGGCACGATGAAGATCCACATGGAGCTCGAAGAAAAGATCGCCCGCTTCAAGAACGTCGAGGCTTGCGTGGTCTTTCAATCAGGATTCGCGGCCAATGCGGGCACGGTTTCAGCCGTCCTCGGCAAGGATGACTTCATCATCTCCGACCAACTGAACCATGCCTCGATTATCGATGGCGCCCGATTGTCGCGCGCCAAGATCCTCGTCTTTGAGCACAAGAACATGGCCCAGGCGGAAGAAAGATTGGCGAGTATTACGGATCAGCCGGGTAAAAAGCTGCTGATCACCGACGGCGTCTTTTCCATGGACGGCGATATCGGCCCGCTGCCCGCGCTGTGCGAGCTGGCCGAGAAATACGGAGCCATCATGATGGTCGACGATGCCCACGCCTCCGGCGTCCTCGGCCGCAACGGCCGCGGCACCATCGATCATTTCAAAATGCACGGCCGCGTGGATATTCAGGTCGGAACTCTTTCGAAAGCCATCGGCGCCCTAGGCGGATACGTTTGCGGTACTCGCGACCTCATCGACTTCCTGTATCACCGCGCCCGCCCATTCCTGTTCTCCACCTCGCACCCACCCTCAGTCGCAGCCACGTGCATCGCCGCTTTCGATGTTTTAGAAAACGAACCCGAGCGCATCGAGCACCTCTGGGAGAACACACGCTTCTGGAAAAAAGAACTGGGCCTGCTCGGCTTCAACATCGGAGGCCAGACCACGCCAGCCAGCGAAACCCCAATCACTCCCATCATCATCGGCGACGGCAAACTCACCATGGACTTCTCCCGCGAACTTTTCAAAGAAGGCGTCATGGGCACCGGCATCGCCTTCCCCACCGTCCCCGAAGGCAAAGCCCGCATCCGCACGATCATGACCGCCACGCATACCAAAGACGAACTGCAACAGGCGATGGAGGTGCTGAAGCGAGTGGGGAAAGGAATGGGGATACTCGCGTGATCGACTGCTCCATCGGAGTCGGCTGCTGCGCAGACCGTCGCGGCTGAAAGCGCGGCGGACCGGTGAATATCATGGCACTATTAGGGTGCCGCGCGGTCAGGTAGGTAGGATCTGAGTTCTTGAACAACCTGTTGGGCTTCCGATTCCGTCAATTGGATGCCAAACCTCTGAGTTCGACCTTGACTGTCAAAAGCTACCGTGCCACCGCGCAGTCTCATTTGCACAAGATAATTGTCCCAGTAGGAGGAGGACGGGAAAATGCCGCTTGCCCGAAGGTCAGTGACGCTGCCGATCGGAAAAGTACGGGTTCGGCCACGGCCCAGGATCTCCCGTTTGATTGTCAGATCACCCTCCCTGATCTGAACTACCTCCTTCCCGAATGCAGTCCAGAACCATTGATAAATGGCCCAACCCTCGCCGAGAGCCCAACCCAGTAGCCAAAGCGAAATAAAAGCAATCGGCGTCGAGGGTCCAGGATGAAGGACCCATTTCATCGCCATGAGTCCGCCGAAGGTCCAACCCGCAATCCACACCGGAAGAAACATTAGAGACCACCATTCCTTTTTTGCGGTGATGTAGATCCCGAAACCAGTGGGCGACAGCAACTTATGAACTCGATTGGCCATAATTACACCGGAGTGCGAGCAGAATGTTCCACGCAAAACACTTCTGCGGTCTAGTCTGCCCGATACACCATCTTTCCGCTCACAATCGTCGCCACAACTTTCCCCGTGAGTTGCCAGCCATCGAAGGGAGTGTTGTGCGATTTCGAGCGGGACTTGGCTGCTTCAAAGGTCCAGCGCTTCTTGGGATCGAAGATGGTTACGTCGGCGTGGCTGCCGCGCGTCAGCGTGCCCCGGCCTCTCAGGTCAACCACACGTGCGGGGCCAGCGGTGAAGAGTTCGATGATCCTTGCCAACGGAATCTTGTGCTCACGATGCAGGCGCGTGATGGCTAGGCCGAGCGCGGTTTCGAGTCCCGTGATTCCGAACATGGCGCGCTCAAACTCGATGATCTTTTCGTGTGGCGCGTGGGGAGCGTGATCCGTGGCGATGGCATCGATGGTGCCGTCGGCGAGGGCAACGAGAATTGCTTCACGATCGGCGCTCGTGCGCAACGGCGGATTCATTTTGAAGTTGGAGTTGTAGTCGCCGACGTCGGCGTCGGTCAGGGCTGAAGTGGTGAGGCGTGACTTCACAGGTGACGCGAGCTTTGCCGCGCTTGCCGCGCCGGACTGCTTTCAGCGCGTCGGCGGTCGAAAGGTGGGCCACGTGCAAGCGCGCTCCGGTGAATTGTTGGGCAAGCTGCACATCGCGCTCGACCACCGATGCTTCCGCGGCCGTCGTCATACCACGCAGCCCCAGCCGGAATGAAGTGATGCTCTCGTTCATCGAGCAGTTCTCCGTCATGCGCGTGTCCTCGGCGTGCTGGATCACGGGCAGGTTGAGCCCGGACGCCGCGCGAAGCGTGTCGCGCATGATGGTGTCGTTAAGGATGGGCCGCCCATCGTCGCTCACGGCGACTGCGCCGGCGCGTTGCAAGGCTCCGAAATCGGTAAGTACCGCGCCTTTGCTGGCATGGGTGGCGGCGGCGATCGGAAAGACGTTGACTACGGCTCCACGTTCCGGTTGCTGGATCCACGCGACCCATTCCGGCGAATCGACAATCGGGGAAGTGTTCGGCATGCAGCAGACCGAAGTGAATCCGCCGGCGGCAGCGGCAGTGGTCCCGGTCGCAATGCTTTCTTTGTAGCTCTGACCAGGTTCGCGAAGGTGGACGTGGAGATCGATGAAGCCAGGCGCGACGACCAAGCCACGGGCGTCGAAGGTTTCATCGGCGCTGCTGCGGATTTTGTTTGGGGCTGCGATCTCAGCCACGCGACCATCCCGCAGAAACACATCCATGGCCGCGTCCAGCTTTGCGGCTGGGTCGATGACGTGACCGCCTTTGATCAATAACGAACTCGATTTTGATTTGTCGCGTCCCATTTATTTGCTTCTGAATATTTTGCTAACGCCTGAAGTTCGACGCCTATCTCGCCTTGCCCAGCGCCTTGGCCAGGACCGCCATTCGCACCGGGACTCCGTTGCGGACTTCTTCGACGATGACCGACTGCGGGCAATCCGCTACCTCCCAAGTGATTTCTAAGCCGCGGATGATTGGCCCGGGGTGCATCACGATGGCGTCGCGCTTGGCCAGCTTCAGGCGAGGCATCGTCATCTGGTATCTGGAAATATAGTCCTGCAGACGCAGTTTGGTTCCCGCCAGGCGTTCTTTCTGGACCCGCAAAACCATGATCGCGTCGGCACCACGGACAGCTTCCTCCACGGTGCGAGTGATGTGCAGTCCCGGCGCCAGGCTGCTTGCCAGCTCGGGCAAGAACTCCGGCGGCCCGCAAAGGGTGATACGCGCGCCGAATTTGCTGAGCAGATGTATCGCGGAGCGGGCCACGCGGCTATGGTAAATGTCTCCCACAATCGCCATCTGCAAGGCTTTCAGGGTTTTCTTGTGGCGCAGGATGGTGTAGGCGTCGAGCAGCGCCTGTGTGGGATGCTCGTGCATTCCGTCGCCGGCATTGATGACCGGAATATCGAGATGGTTCGCCATCAGCAGCGGAGCGCCAGCATGCGGGTGGCGAATTACCATCACATCCGCACCCACAGCCCGCAGGGTGTATCCCGTGTCCAGCAACGACTCGCCTTTTTCAATGCTCGATCCGCTGGAGAGTACGAGTGTGGTCATGGCTCCCATCGACTTGGCGGCGATCTCGAAGGAAGTGCGGGTCCGGGTCGAGGGCTCGTAGAAGAGAAGCAGCACGCGCTTGCCGCGGAGCAGAGGACGCGGCTTCAGCGGATTCATCCGCCGCGCCAGCGTGAGCAGGCTCAGAATCTCCTTTGCCTCGAGATGTTCGATGCCGAGCAGGGAACCGCGTGCAGCTTTGTTCATTGCTTGCCTGCGAACCCCAGGGGCTGAAGCCCGAACGAAATTTCTGGCAACAGCACGACTGAAGTCGTGCCCTTCCCTTTTTCCGCACAACCGATGAAGATGGTTCTTAGCTTAACTTTGCTTTTCCACGATCAGAACTTTTTCCGCATTATCGATTTCGCGCAGCTGGACTTCAATGATTTCCTGCCGTGTGGTCTGCACCTTGCGGCCGACGAACGTGGCCTCGACGGGCAACTCGCGATGGCCGCGATCGATCAGGACACAGAGCTGCACCTGCCGCGGACGTCCTTGTTTGAAAAGCGCATCCATGGCGGCGCGCGCGGTACGTCCGGTGTAGAGGACGTCATCGATCAGCACGATGTTCTTGCCGGTGATGGGAAATTCCATCTCCGTCTTCTGCACCACGGGCATGGCTTCCACGGTCGAGAGATCGTCGCGGTACAAAGTGATGTCGAGCGTGCCCACGGGGACTTGAGTCTTTTCGATCCGTCCGATCATTTGTCCCAGGCGCTGGGCGAGGAATACTCCGCGGCGGCGGATTCCGACTAAACCAAGATCAGCGGCGCCGTTATTCTTCTCGATGATTTCGTGGACCAGGCGCACCAGCGTGCGTTCGATTTCCGACGCCGACATCAATTGCGCCTTCTCACGCAGGTTGGGCTGGCGGGGTGAAGTTCGCGGAGACATGAACGCTGCATCATACGCGTGCAAGGCAGGTTGGGGCAAGGAGGGGTGGAAGCCTAGCGCGAGGTGACATCCTTTTGTGTACCTTCGCGACCTTTGTGGTTTTAGCATTTGAAATTCATCAACCACAAAGGACACAACGGTCCACAAAGGAAACAACTGCACGCGTGGGCAGCCACGCCTGCGATCAGCAGCTTAATCTGCAATTCTCAAACCGCAGCCTCAATTTGAACGGGGGCGGCCTTGTTCCTGGCGCACGTTTCCAGAATCACGGGCACTTCGAAGAGCGCTCGATTGGAATACGTGCTGGCGCTGCTGCGGAGCTCATTGAAAGTCGAGGTCTGCAGCAGCCGCTGCACGGCAGGCGCGATTTCCCGGAAGCTGGTGACGACTATTCCGAAGCCCTTCTCGGTCAGCCATTGCGCGTTGTAGCGCTCTTGCGGCAGGGTATTGGCATTGCATTCGACGATAACAGGTAAGTGAAATTGAAGGGCTTCGCTGATCGAGCCGGGGCCCGGTTTGCCAATGAAGAAGTCGGCTAACGCCATGTAAGACTCGACATTCTCGGTGAACCCTTCGACCGCGATCGGCTTTTTCGTTTTCAAGCTTTGGAGCTGGGCGGCCAGCTTTTGGTTATGTCCGCACAGCATGATCAACTGGACTCCGCTGTTGCTCTCATCAAGCCTTTTGGCAATGTCGACCATCACCTGAGATCCATGACCTCCGAAAAGCACAATCCCAGTTGGACAATCGGGTTCCAGGCCGAGCCGCTTGCGTTCGGAGACGCGATCGACGGCGATCTTCTGATAAAACTTGGGCTTTAGAACCATTCCTGATGTTTCAAAGATGCGGTCGGAAGGGTGGCCCATGGCCAAGGCTTGCTGCTTGGCTCGTTCGGTGGCGACGATAATGTATTCGGACTCCGGCTCGATCCAGAAACGGGGCGGGTAATCGGCTAAATCCGTCAGCAGTGTGACAAAAGGAATTTTCTCCGGCTCGCGGAGGCTCTCGGCCAGCTCTCGGTTGAAGTGCGGAATTACCGAGAGCACCAGGTCCGCCGGGTGTTGCGCCCAATAAGCTCGGAGCGCCTTAACAACCCAGCTGTGATAAAGGCGAATGGTTCCTTGGAGAAGCACCAGCAGTTGCGGCGTGAAGCGCGTCCAGCCCTTGCGGAGAATCAGGTTGTAAGTGTCCTCGATGTGCAGGCCAGTGACGCTATGAAGCACGTCGAGCGGCCCGAGCAATTCCTGAATGTTCAAAAGACTGACTTCCCAGGGCTGGTCTTGGACTGCGAGAGTGGCTTTCAGGGCGTCTGCCGTGCTGCGGTGGCCTCCGCCGGCGTGGTGGAAAACGATGGTCAGCTTGCGCAAGAGCCTCCTCGCCGGCTATGGCCGGGCCAACCGGTGTCAGCTACCAATGTTTTCGTATTCGGCATCTTCGGGCAGTCCAGATTCGGCGGCCAGTTCGGGGAACGTCGAATCGGGCTCGCCTCTTTCTCCGCCGGAACCACCTTTGCCGGACTCAGGCCGCTCATGATACTCGTGGATTCGCGCTCCTCCTGAGTCAATGGTGATGTAGGTGAGTTTTTCGTCGACCCATCCGCCTGCGTTGTAGTAGTGGATTCCTTCTTTCTCCTGGTGCATGGCATGGTGTGTGTGACCGCAGAAGATGCGGTCAGCTTTGCGCAGCCGGGCGTGAAACAGCGCTCCTGACGCCACTTTGTGCGACATGCGCAGCCAACGGGTGTTGATGCGGTCAATAAAGCGGGCCACCGGCTTGCCCTTCAGATCAAGCCTCTGCAACTGCAGATAGAGGAGCGTCCCAAAATAATTCAACCGAAGATTATTGGCCAGGAGCCGGTCAAACTGATGGCCGTGAATGGCCAGATGACGCAGGCCCGCGTATTCCCATGCGTACTCCTGATACACGCGCACCCCGACCAGATGAGACATGATGTCGGCGAGACCCTGATCGTGATTGCCCTCGACCCAGACCACTTCCAAGTCGCGTTTGGGATTGGAGAGCTTGCGGATGTATCCGAGAAACTTCCAGTGTTCCTTGGTCAGACGGCGGAAGTTTAGGTCGGCGAAGATGTCCCCCAGCAGAATCAGGCGCCGGAATCGGTTTTCCTTGAGCACGCAAGTGGCTTCGCGCGCGCGGCTGGTGTCCGCCCCCAGATGCACGTCGGAGAGGATCAGCGTGTCGTAGACGGGCGGATCCATACTTCATTTCTAGCGCGGCAATGTTACGGGATGATGAAATACAGGTAACAATGCGGTAAACAGGTATCCACCAAGGTAACGATCAGAGGGTTATCAGGCAAAAGAAAAGGGCGTTGTTGGCCGATGATCGGCCTGGCTGGCGATCGGCCCAGCGCGGTCCTTTTGGGAGCTATTTCTGGGCTGGGGGCACGTACTCTTTCGGCGGAGCAGCGCCTTCGCCGAAGAAATACTGCTCCATCTGCTTCACGATAGCCTCCTGGTCTTCCCGGCGAGCCGGGTTCAGGCGATACTCGTTCAGCAGCATCTTGCAGAATTCCGTCCAACCTCTCCAGGCTTCCTGGGAGACGTTTTCGTAAATCTTCTTTCCGAATTCGGTGTCAAAGGGTGGTTCATCCAGGCCAGGAAGTTCCCGTTGCAACTTGACGCAGAAAACCTTGCGTTGAGCCATAGTTTTTCTCGAAACTTGATGGAGAAAATTATCTCATACCGAGGCAGGGTTATGATCCGGGACTGGCGGGAACGTCGTGAATCATACGGAAGCTTGCTAGACAGCCCAGTTCCTAACTTTTAGCCCGTGCACTCGCCGGAATTCCCTTTCATTGTTTGTAACCAGAATCAGGCCGGCGGCCAAGGCGTGCGAGGCGATCCACAGATCGTTGTTGCCAATCATTTCGCCCTTCGATTCCAGTTCGGCACGAATGCGTCCGTAGGTGTCCGCCGCTGTCGCCGGCAGTGGAAGCGCAGGCAGGAAGTGCACAAGTTCACGCAGCCGCTCCAGGGCCGCCAACCTCTGCTGGCTCTTCGCTGCCCCGTACAGAAGCTCACCGTAAGTAATCACGGAAAGCGCGGCTTCTCCTGGACTGAGTTTCTGAAATCGCCGGAGAACCTTGTCCGGTCTCTTCTGCCGGATGTAAATGCAGATGTTGGTGTCGAGCAAATAGCGGGGATCCATTTACAGCCCCTTGCGCTTTTGCGGTGGATCCTTCTCGCGGCCGGCTAGTTCGACATCATCTGGCAAGTCGGCCAGAAGATCGAAGGCTCGAACCATGATTCCATCCTTCTCCCGCAGCACGATTTCATCGCCCCGGCGAAAAATCTCGACTTCCTGGCTCTTCAGTCGAAATTGCTTCGGCAGCCGGACAGCCTGACTATTCCCCGAACGGAATACTCGCGCAGTACCCATGCACCAACCCCTTAGCGTATATACATCAAGTATACACGTGCGTTGGTTTGCCTGCAAACCGATCTCCAGAGGGTTGCTGAAGAATGTTGCGCTTCTCGGCTTCTACCCTGCCCGCGCTACTGCGGAGCCTGTCTGTTGCAGAGGACATTTACGAACCACTGCCGGCGGCGCGCCAAAGCTTTTCGGGCAGCTTTATAATAGGCCGCCTATGAGACTTCTGATCAAATTCAATCTCGTCCTGATTTTGGTTTTCGGCACGGGTATCGGGATTGCCGGATATATTTCGCGCAATTTTCTGGAGCGCAGCGCGCAAGACGAGGTTCTGCAGCAGGCGCGTTTGATGATGGGCGCAGCCGGTGGAATGCGGACCTACACGACGCAGCAACTTGTCCCTTTATTGCAGGCGCATCAGGCTCGCATCAAAACGTTTCTACCGCAAACGGTTCCGGCTTTTTCGGCGACTGAGGTATTCAATTACCTGCGGTCGAGTTATCCGGATTACACCTATAAAGAGGCCACGCTGAACCCTACGAACCTGCGGGATCGGGCCGTGGATTGGGAAGCGGACGTAATCCAGAACTTCCGCACCCACGCCGACGCCAAGGAGTTCTCTGGTCAGCGAGAAGTTCCGGGCGGGCGTTCGCTCTTCCTGGCACGCCCGATCGTCGCCGCCCCACCCTGTTTGGAATGCCACAGTACGCCATCGGCAGCTCCGGCGGCGATGATCAAAATTTACGGAACCAACAACGGATTCGATTGGAAACTCGGCGACACCGTCGGCGCCCAGATTGTCTCGGTTCCAATGTCTGTGCCTTTGACCATCGCTGATCAGGCGTTCCGCACGCTCATGATTTATCTCGGTGGAATGGCGCTGGCGACCCTGATCCTGCTTGACCTGGCCATGGTCGTGATCGTGATCCGGCCGGTTACGCGTCTGGCTGCCGCAGCCGACCAGATCAGCAATGGCAACTTTGACGTTCCCGAAATTCCAGCCAAAGGCTCGGACGAGATTTCGCATCTGGCACGGTCCTTCAACCGCATGTACGTCAGCATGGTCAAGGCAATTCGTCTGCTGGAATCGCAGTGAGTTCAGAGAACGAACCTTCACAAGGGAAGCGAGCGAAGAAATTTTTGGCGATCGCCGGGAGATTGGATCTCCTCCGCCAGTTTTTCGTATAGGTCCTGCCGGGAGCGCGCATTCTTGACTGCCCGGCTGACGATGACCTTTGCCATGGGGCCGATATAGGTAGCCAGATTCTTCCTTACCGTCTCGAGCAACGCTGGATCAAAGGACTGGGTGCTGGTCGAGCTGGGCGCTGCAGGCGGCAGAGGGGCGGAAACCGGAGAAGCATTCAAGTACGGCGTGGTGGCAACATGCGAGTGAACCTCGGGATAGGCTCTCAGCAATGCCGTCCGAAATTCTCCCGCCGTCTGAAACCTGTGTTCGGGGGATTTCCCCAGCGATCGCTCAATGATCGACGAAAGTTCAGCGGGAATCTGTGGGGCAAGCTGGATGGGAGGAACCGGCGTCTGGTCCAGGTGAGCATTCATGATGGCGATGAAGCTATCGCCTTGAATCGGGCGGCGTCCGGTCACGCTTTCGTAAAGCGTCACTCCTGCCGAATAGATATCCGAGCGGGAATCCAGGGCAAGACCCTTCACCTGCTCGGGCGACATGTAATAAAGCGAGCCGAGCGCCATTCCCGGGCCCGTGAGCCTGGCATCGCCGGCACGGCTGGCAATCCCAAAGTCCGTCAGCTTCACGCTGTCATCGGCGCGCACCAGGATGTTGGATGGCTTGACGTCCCGGTGAACCACTCCACGCTGATGCGCATAGCTTAGCGCTGAAAGTACCTGAACCATGAAGTGGACTACTCGTCCGCTATCGGGCTTTTCCGATTGCAGTTTCTGGTCGAGAGAACTGCCTTCGACATGCTCCATGATCATCAGCATCTGGCTGCCGGCTCGAAGCGCGGTGCGCAGGGCAGCGATGTTGGGATGCTCAAGACTCGCCACCAGCTTGATCTCGCGCGAGAAGCGTTCTGCCAGTTCGGGGGCGGCGTCGGCGTCGGGCAGCAGAACCTTCATGGCCTCGATGCGGTCCGAAATGAGGTTGCGGACCTTGAAGACCTTGCCCATGCCGCCACGCCCGAGCAGCGCCAGGATCTCGTAATCACCGACAGTTTGGCCGACGTCTAATTTAACCGGGAGAGAGGACATAGCAGCAATTTACGAGCATACTGCAAACTGGTGGCGCGGTCATCGTGGGACCAGGGTCTCGATGTTTACGCTTGGTGGGCCCGGTAGGACTCGAACCTACAACCAACAGATTATGAGTCTGCTGCTCTAACCGTTGAGCTACGGGCCCCGTGGCTCAATTTAGCACAGAAGGGGAGTTGCACATTTTTCGGTGCAGAAAATCCCTCAAAAAAATCTTCCGTTTTGCTGCAAAATCTAGAAAACAAAGGATCGGAATTTTTCTTGCCTCCTAGATCTATGGTTCATAAGGTAGTTAGAGGCAAAATCCTGGAAACATGGGAGTTAGCTCTCGGCGTTCTGCGGCGCGGTTCCATTTTGGGACCGCTGGTATGAATCGGTTGTCAAAGATCTTGATTATCTTATAGATAATCTATGCATTCATATGTTATCGTAAGCGGGGGATGAAATCAAGGGAAAAACGGTGGGGCGGCTGGTCCGGTTCCATTTTGGGAATCCGGGACTGCGGCGGAAGCGATATTGAGATAGGCCTGGAATCGTTGAGTTCGCCTGGGTTGCATTCACGCCTCCCACCCTTTCCGCAAAGAACGCGGAAAGAATGGGGCACCCGATTTTATGTGTGGTTTAGAATTGCGTTGGGAAGAGGCTGGGCCACCCGTCCGTACAAATTCCATGATTGGGGGTTTGCAGCATTCGTTGCTGCTTTCCCTGCCGGGTCCATCGAGGTCCACCGCCCCTGCGTCATCGAGTACGAACGGAAATCCATGTGGCTTAGGTTGGTTTCTGAATCAAGTTGCTGGCCGGTGAAGTGCATTGGGCTTACGTCGCTGCCGGTGCAGGTCAGCCCGTCGCCAAACGGCAGGTTGGTGCAGGTCTCAACGATTGGGCCGCTGATTCCCGTGCGCACCCGCTCCGTGCCCTGCCAGTCCGTAGTACTGAAGTAGGTGACACCGTTGTTCGTCGCCAACCCATTTAGGGCGAAGCTACTTCGCCGTGAACCTGCCTTCTGTAGACCGTAAAGAAGTAAGCCGTTGCTCCGAAGAACGCTGTGGTGAAAAAGATAACGAACCAGAGAATTTTGTTTCCAAGCCGGGATTGATCCTCGCGCAGACAGAAAACCACCATGCCGAACCAGATGATTAGCGATGCTGGCGCACCGACGACCCCAAACGCCCCGCCCAATACCCTTAGGAACAACTCGCCTCTCGGCATCGCTTCGATTTCGTGGAACCAGGGTGACAACATGAAAATCATGAAAAACCCAACACACACGACCGCCCACGATGAGTAGGAGAATAGGGCGCGGGCTTTGTTAGACCGGAGCCATCGAGACATATTCAAAAAATCGCCTCCGCAATGAAAAATTGCACTCACCCTAGAACAATCCAACTACTGGTCACCCCAATTCGGCCCAAAATCGCCAGGACTCATCTGCGACGTTACATAGTTGCTGACGGCGTTTCCTATGGCATCTCCGATTGCACCCAACAACTGATCGCCGCGAACGCCACCCTCAACTCCGCCACACAGCACTACGCATAAACTACCACCGACTCCTACTTCAGAATTTGAGCCCTGGAAGCCCCCTCCATCGTAGCCCACAGTAACATCCGCGGTAGCGGGGCCATCAACCCTCTGGTCATTCACCATTTGCACTTGAGTGGTTCCCGCAGAGAGTCCGACCTTGACGCCGCCAGCTTCAACCTTGGCCCCCGCTTCCTTTATCTCAGATTTCGTATTGCCCTCGGAGCTATTCTTGACTTCCCAGGTGCGTTTGAGTTCGACTCCCATTTTGAAAGGCCCCACTTTAACTTTGGCACCGATGCCAAATCCTCCTTCTACTTTCGCGTAGAGATACCTACGAAACGCCTCCCAGCCAGACGGACTTATATCCGGCACACCGGCTTTGGGAGGCTTGTCTTTTGCCGTCGCCATACATAAACCCAACTGCCGTTTGACCGCGTTTTCAAGCCGCCTGTAATATCAAAGATCAGCTCTCAACACTCCGGCGCTCAGCACGCAGCCCTTAGATGCGGCCGCCTATGCAGGCGGCGATTCATCGTGCGGCTACCAAGGGGCAGGATGTGGAGTGGTGTTCGAGTTGACCCACTATTGACGTACGCCATTAACGCTGGAATCAGGTGAGGATCATACATTTTGGGCCACCGGCTATATTCAGAAGGGGACAGCCACAGATCCCCTTGCGCCGTCGGGCCGGTGTAACTGTTGCAAATCGCGTAGGTGAAACCTCGGAGACAGCACCTTTTGCTTGCCAAGGTCAGGGGCGTAAATCACTGAATCATCGGAGGCTTTCCCCTGCCTCTTCCAGTCACGCCGACAAGTTACCGAAGTTTCCTGGAAAACCCGTAAATCATTGTTCCTAAACAGATTAGGTGCTATTTCTAGTCAGAGATTCTGCTTCGCTCCCCCCGAGACCGACAGGACCGAATGGGTGGTCATTCACAGTCGTGGAGAGACCTGACACTGCATGCCAAGATGTTTATTGGCCTGGTGGTGACACTGGGCACGGGTGTGCTCGTTTTCGGGGCCGTCCACCAGAGCAGCAAGAATATTGCTGAGTTCATCTGCTACCTGGGGATTGCGGTTCTGGCCTCGCGGATGAAAGTCAATCTGCCCGGGATCACGGGCACGATGTCGGTAAACTTTCTGTTCGTTCTGCTCGGCGTCCTGGAACTGAGTTTCTCAGAGACCCTGATCCTGGGATGCGTTTCCATTCTCGTTCAGTCCCTGTATCCGGATCGTCCCAATGCGCTTCAGGTGACCTTCAACGTTTGTGCGGGCGCGATCTCGACTGCACTGGCTTACCTCGTATACAACCACCCGGTCTCCAACATGCTCGTGGATAGCCGGCCGTTATTGCTGGGAGTCTCGGCTTGCACTTATTTCATCGCCAATACAGGTTCGATTGCGACCGTCATATCGCTCACCGAGGGGCAACGACTCAGGAAGATTCTGGTGGAGTGCTATTTCTGGTCGTTTCCTTATTACCTCGTCGGCGCCGGAATCGCCGGGGTGATTGGCTGGTTTAACCAGACCTTCAACTGGGAAACATCGTTGCTGCTGGTGCCGGCGATCTACGTGATCTACCGCTCCTACCGTTTGTATCTGGGAAAACTGGAGGATGAGAAACGCCACGTCGAGGACATGGCGGGCCTGCACTTGCGCACCATCGAGGCGCTGGCGCTGGCGATCGAAGCCAAAGACCAAACTACTCACGACCACTTGCAACGGGTCCGCGTATACGCGGTCGAGGTGGCCAAGGAATTAGGCGTAACCCCGGATGAGATGCAAGCCGTGCATGCCGCCGCCCTGTTGCACGATATCGGCAAGCTGGCCGTGCCCGAGCACATCATCTCGAAGCCCGGGAGGCTGACTCTCGAAGAATTCGAGAAGATGAAGATTCACCCCGTGGTCGGAGCCGAGATCCTGGAGCGGGTTCGGTTTCCCTACCCGGTTGTGCCGATCGTGCGGGCGCATCACGAGAAATGGGACGGCTCCGGATACCCGGCGGGGCTGAAAGGCACGGAGATTCCAATTGGCGCCCGGATTCTCTCGGCCGTGGATTACCTGGACGCTTTGGCTTCTGACCGGCAGTATCGGCGCGCTCTGCCATTGAACGAAGTCATGCAGCGGTTGGGGGCGGAGTCGGGGAAGTCGTTTGATCCGAAGGTTGTCGATATTCTCAAGAAGCGATACGTCAGCCTGGAAAAATTGGCTCTGGCGCAGTTTGGGCAAGAGGTAAATCCGCTGCTTTCGACCGACGTCAAGGTTGAACGGGGTTCGGCTCCGGCCGCGGGATTTGAGAATGTTTCGGTCAAAGACTCGTCGGGCCACGAAGCGAGCTTCCTCTCCTCGATTGCGGCCGCCCGGCAAGAAGCCCAAACGCTCTTCGAGCTCAGCCAGGACCTGGGCGCCTCGCTCAGTCTGGGTGAAACCCTTTCCGTGTTCTCGGTAAAACTGAGATCGCTGGTTCCTTACGACGCCATCGCGATTTACGTGCGGCGAGGCGAGGAGTTGATCCCTGAATACGTCAATGGCGACAACTTCCGTCTGTTCTCTTCGCTTCGCATTCCTATGGGACAAGGGCTTTCGGGATGGGTGGCCCACAACCGAAAGCCGATCATTAATGGAAATCCTTCGGTTGAGCCCGGATATCTGAATGATCCCACGAAGTTCAGCACGCTGCGCTCGGCGTTGGCGATTCCGCTGGAAGGTCTGGCCGGCGTGATCGGAGTGCTCGCTCTTTATCGCGGCGAACGAGATGCTTTTACCTCCGACCACCTGCGCATCCTGCTGGCGATCAGCTCCAAGATGGCGCTGGCGATCGAGAATGCAGTCAAATATCAGCAGGCAGAAAACTCCGCGACAACTGACTATCTCACTGGCCTGCCCAATGCCCGATCGCTTTTCTTGCAGCTCGACCGCGAGCTGGCCCGCTGCAAGCGCGACAGCTCAACATTGACCGTGATGGTTGGCGACATGGACGGATTCAAACAAATCAACGACCGCTTCGGCCATCTGGAAGGCAACCGCGTCCTGCGCCTCTTTGCGCAAGCTTTGAAAGAGACCTGCCGCGAATACGATTATGTAGCTCGCATGGGCGGAGACGAATTTGTGGTCATCGCTCCCGGGTTACCCGCCGACGCGGCCGCCAAGAAGGCATACCAGCTGCGAGAACTGGCCAAACAAGCCGGACTTGAAGTTTGCGCCGAAGACATTCTTTCCCTCAGCGTCGGACAAGCCATGTACCCCGAAGATGGAAAGGATGCGGAAGAACTTCTGGCGGAAGCCGACCGCCGCATGTATCTGGAAAAGCAGCAGCAGATTTCCCGGAAAAACCGCAGGCTCTATGCCCGCATGAAGTGCCGCATCACGATTGAGTTGCAGCCGGAGTCAGGCATCCCGGTCTTCGGCAATCTGATCGATATCAGCTTGGGCGGATGTTATGTGGAAACCAGCGCCATCCTGACTCCGGGTACGAGCCTCAAGCTGGTTTTCTCCATCGACGATGGCAAACTGCTCGCCGACGGCACCGTGGCCAGAATGCATCCTGGGTCCGGCATTGCCGTGCAGTTCAAAGAATTAAATCGTGAAGACAAGGCTAAGATGCATCGCATCCTGGAATTCGTCCAGAATTCCACCACGCTCTACGACAACCGCTATCAGGAGAAGATCGCCGAGCGATGAATGTAGGCGCGTGCGTCCTCGTCCGTGCGCTGCCCACGTAGAAATTCAGGGAGTCAGGATAAGGTGTTCAAGCAAAGAAGCCGCTACTTCCGTCCCGGATGAGCTTCTCCCTTGCTGGAAAAGACCGAGTAGGGCCATTCGTTTTCTTTCTTGGGCGGAGCTACGGCCGCAGCCACAGCCACCGGCTCGATTCCCCAATCCGCCGGAGCGGGGTGAATACACCAGATGTTTGCGGGCTGTTCCAACGCGAGTCCCACCAACCAATAGTTGCCCCCGGTTCCCAGCGGGACACAATTGGCTACCACGGCCGGTGCGCTGATCCCCCCCGGAAGCTCGTCGAGCAGAACAGGCAGGCCCGGTTCGAGGGGCCGGCCGAGGCGCACGCCACATCCTTCAGTATTCACCACCAGAGTATGGCAATGATCGCTGAATGGAATCGCAGGATCGAGACTGGCTAGGCGAAAAGGGATCTGCGCCCGAATTCGGGTGCTCCGCCGCGCCGCTTCGTACGATTTCACGCCCAGGCTCATATACAGACTCTGTCTAGATTGTACGTCGCTCATTCGCCAGCGGCGGCGTAGGGCAGAAACCAAAGTAACCACCGCGGCCACTTCTGGTTATGCTTTCCCGGCGAAGATAATATCTTCCAGAATGGCTGCAGCCGCTGAAATACGACCGGATCTATCCGAAGCCTTGAATCTGCCGGCGGTGCAGGCATTGACTGATCCCGAGTTCGATTTGTTGGTCGCTTGCTGTGCTCATTCATCCGGCCACGACTCATCGCATGAACGACATGACGATCACATCCGTCAGATTCTCTCCGGTCGGCTGGATTGGGAACGGATGCTGGCTCTCGTGGATCACCATCGCACGGTTCCGCAGGTGTACGGCGAACTGTCGGCATTCTCCCATCTGGTTCCCGCCCAGCACCTCAATGCTCTTCGCCTGCGTTACCAGGACAATGCCCGTAAAGCGCTATGGTTTACCGCCGAACTGGTTCGCATTCTTAACCATCTTGAATCAGCGGGCATCAAAGCGTTGCCGTATAAAGGTCCTGTTCTGTCGCAGGTTCTATACGGGGAAGTCACGCAGCGTCAGTTTGGCGATCTCGATATCCTGATCCTTCCGGCAGATGTGTTGAAGGCGAAGTCCGCGTTGCTTGACCTGGGCTACAAACCGGGACTCGAGCTTGCCCGACGCAATCAGAAAAATTACGTCGAATCTGGATACGAGTATTCGTTCAGCTCTACGTCCGGTTTAAATCTGCTGGAGCTGCAGTGGCGAATCGTGCCGCGTTTCTACTCCATCGGCTTTGACGTCGCCGAGCTTTTTGCGAGAGCCGATGAGATCATCGTGGGCGGCCACGCCGTGCGAACCTTGCGCGCGGAAGATCTTCTGCTCGTGCTCTGCGTTCACGCCGCCAAGCACGTCTGGGTTCAACTTTCGTGGCTGTGCGACGTCGCCCAACTCATGAAATCTTGGCAGCTTGATTGGAACACGATTCAAGGCGATGCGCGTCGCCTCGGAATCGAACGCATCGTCAGCCTGAATTTGCTGCTTGCTTACAAGTTGATGGGCTCGCCGTTGCCGCCCGCAATGCAGAAGCGCATGCGGGAAGATCCGTCAACAGCCGCTCTCGCCGATGAGATTCTCCGCGTCATCGAACGCAGCGCCCACTACGACACCGAGTTGCTCCCCTACTTCCGCCTGATGATGCGCCTAAGGGAACGCTGGCAGGACCAAGCCCGTTTCCTCTGGCGTCTAACCGTCACCCCGAGCGTAAGCGAATGGTCGGCAGTCCAGATCCCGAAACGCTTGCAGCCGCTTTATCGCCTGGTGCGCCTGTCGCGGCTGGCCAAGAGACTGGTCTCCACGGGATAGGTTCGCGTCGAACTCCTTCGCGCTGGCCGCTAGCAAGCCCAGCTTGGGAAATTACCATATGGTTACTGTACCCCCCTCCCCCCCTGGTCTTTTGGAATGATGGATTTAGCGCGGCAATAATATACTTGACAAATCAACGGCATTTTGCTATCTTCCTTGCATGGACGCCAACCAAAAGCAACCAAAGACTTTGCAAGAGGCAATCCGATATTTCGCCAATCCCGACCACGTTTTGGCCTACATGATCCGTTTGCGCTGGCCTGACGGGGTTGTGACCTGCCCTACCTGCGGTCGAACTGATGCGCGATTCCTCAAGAATCAGGGCAAGTGGCAGTGCAAGACCGTACATCCCAAGCGCCAGTTCTCCGCCAAGGTTGGCACCGTCATGGAGGATTCGCCGATCCCTGCGGACAAGTGGCTTACTGCGGTTTGGCTGCTGTCGAATTGTAAGAACGGAATCAGTTCTTACGAAGTCGCCAGCGCAATCGGCGTTACCCAAAAGTCGGCATGGTTCATGATGCACCGCATCCGTTTTGGTCTTTCCCTGAACGCCAAGCGGTTCGGAATTAAAACCAAGATCGGCGGACCCGACAACGAGGTCGAAGTTGATGAGACTTTCGTCGGTGGGCAAAAGAAGAACATGCACCCCGACAAAAAGGTTCGCTACGAAGCACGCGGCGGCGCATTCGGCAAGACCATCGTGCAAGGCATTCTGGATCGCACTGCTCGGCAGGTTCGCGCAAAGGTTATGCCGAACGTCACTCGCGAAGTTTTGCAGTCTGAAATTCTCAAGCAAGTGAAGTATGGAACCAAGGTCTATACCGATGATGCTGTAGCTTACGAACAGGGAATGCAATGGCGTTTCGTCCATGAGTTCGTGAATAAGACTGAGACTTACGTTCGCGGTCGCGTTCACGTCAACGGCATGGAAAACTTCTGGTCGCTTCTTAAGCGCGGCCTGAAGGGAACCTACGTCGCTGTTGAGCCTTTTCATCTTGAGCGTTACGTCGATGAGCAAGTATTTCGGTACAACAACCGCAAGCACGATGATGGAACTCCAATCACTCCGGCTGAAAGGTTTTCACTGGCCCTGCCTCAGTTCGCTAACAAACGGCTTACCTATGCCGAATTGACTGGCAAGACTGAGGATGCGGCCTTGCAAACGCCGGAACCTTTCTAACCCGCGTCGTTTGCGGCGCGGTCGGAAGCGGAAGGTTTCTTAGTCTTCCGCTTTTTCTTTCGTTTCTTTGCTGTTTTCTCCGCGTCCAGAGCGGCTTTTATCTCGCTGTGCGGAACGCTCATCAGTTTCTGCATCGTCTGGTCGAAATTTTGGAATTCCTTGCTCTGTGACATCTGCTTTCGCCCTCTTCCTTTGCTTTCGAATAGCTGGGAGTGGACCGTCGCTCACGAATTCTTTAATGAAATTCTCGTCGGCATGCAGTCGGTAAGTTTTATATCGAATCCCTGGTCTATGCAGAGCATCCCAAATTGTCGGATCGCCGTTGGATAAACCTTGCCAATCTGAGTACGCAACCATATCCGCAGCTTGCAAGATCGGATGATCTTTCTTGCGTCCGAGTCCAGCGCTCAGAATTTTTACGGCGAACAGTTTGTCAGGATGCGCGGCGACCATCTCAGGTGGAATTTTCTGGACCTCCGCGATGATCTGTGCGCCTGTTCGGAATTGCGATGCCCCCTCTCCACCAGAATATTGAATTCTGGCTTTATGCCCATCTCCGTGACAACCAGGTATGCCAGGCATAAGCACATGTCTATTCCGAAACTGTAAGCCGTGCCTATTTGTGATCGAAAATCTTGGGTGGTTAGTTTGTTGTACTCGCTCACTTTAATTCGAGTGGTTGCACCAAACAGTAGATGAGTATGGACGAGGCCCGCCAAATCTTTCAGCAGCAATCGCCTATCGTCTCCGTATATCCCAGCCTTGGAAAATATTCCACCAGTTCGGTTACCAAAATCTTTCGAGTGGAAATACTCAAGATCATTAGCTTCTCGGAGCCTAGCTTTCCACTGGCGCTTCAATCGCTTCGCCGGTTCGGTGATTCCGACTTGAACGGACACCAGCAATTTGTCGGCATTGTCGCCGCCCTCATCCATGCCAAGATCAACGGCCATCAGTACACTCTCCTCATCCCACCACGATGGGTCATCATCCCCATCATCCTCCGAGGAGTCTGATTCCGCAAGTATATTATTGCCTTTAGCGCCACACCACCACCAAAATCTTTGAGGAATAAGGACTTACACGTAAAATCCTCTGTAATAAGGAGTTAGGCCGCCGCGAATGTGTGGCAATCCAGTCTTAGATCCCATCCGTGATTTGCATAGAGATAATTATCACTCAACGATCATATCTCTCTGGCAGGGCCGTAGTCAAGCAGAGAAAGCGACATTCGCCGGTCTGCGGGGGACAACAAAGGAAACCATACGGCACGGGCCACAAAAAAACGGTTGTCAGTTCCAGGTTCTCGGTTCTCAGTTCGTTTCTCAGAAGGGTTCAAGCAGTTGTTGCTGAAATGAGGATGTGGGTTATGGCGTAGTGTTCGAGCTGATGGCTACGCGATAGCTGCAGCTGCTGACGTGGGAGGAACGAATTCAGCCGCCAGTTCTTCCGGACAAGCAAAGAGGTCTTGAAGCGGCGATACTTTGAGGGTGGCCCACGCTGGTGCTCCTGCCTTGAGTTCGATGACCCGATAGCCCACTTGAGAAAAAAGCTCCAGCGTTTCCGCGAGATTGGTTCGGCGCAAGTATTCGAACATCACCAGTTTTGGACGGTGGATTCCCAGCAAGCTCAGCATCCCGCGCAGCACGGAGTTCTCGTGTCCTTCCACGTCGATTTTGACCACGGAAATTGGAGCCGGGAGAGCGCCGTGCTCCGCAAGAAATCCGTCGACGGTATTGCGGGGCACTGAGATGGTTGGGAGGCAAGTGGTGAAGCCGATCACGGTCCGGTTGCACGAGTCCACGCCTCCTGCATTCTCGATTTCCACAACTCCCGCCTGGTCCGATAGCGCGAGTTCATGGACTTCAAAATTGAGATGGTTGAGTGCGAGGTTTTCACGGGCACGGGCCGCCGCGATAGGATTAGGCTCGACGAGGATTGCGTGTTGAATCTTGTCAGCCAGCAGAAGGCTAATCAGGCCGACGTTGGCGCCGATATCGAGGAGGGCTCCTTTTTCGATGTGTTTGCGCAGGAACGACAAGCATTTGAAATTCGGGATACGCGTGTAAAGTACAGCCGAGGAAGCTTGACAGTCAGGATAGGCGCGAAAACGGAAACCGTTAAAAAGCGGTACGACCACCGGACTCCGGACCAGCCGCTTCCAGACCTGCCAACCGCCAGCGAGAAACAGGCGACGCAGGCGCGCGTGGCGGTTGGACTCATCGTGCCAGACCGATCCGACAACATAGTTCAAGGCGCGTATTGACGGCGAAGCGTCCAGCAGGTTCTCCTTGAGTAGCGATCATCATAGCTTGGCGAGAAAACAAAAGGGCTTGTCGTTTGTGATTCATTGGCACGGGCATCCAGGGTTACCATTGGGATTCGACGTGCATGACACTTGGTCTGAGTTGTGATTCTGAAAAGAGTTTGACAATGTTCGATACTCCGGCGCAAAAGTCAAGATTGGTTCGACTCGGCATTCTCACCGCAGTTCTTTTGACTGCATTCTTAGGCCTTCACCTGGTCAGCTGCAACGGGAGCTCGCCAGCAAAGCAGTCTCCTCCGCCGCCTCCGCCGCCTCCGCCGACGGGCACGACTGGAACTAACGTAACGACGTATCACAACGACAATGCGCGCAGCGGACAGAATCTTAGCGAAACGATTCTCACGCTTACTAATGTCAACTCTTCCACGTTTGGCAAGCTTTTTGTGATCAGCGTAGACGGAAAGGTGGATGCCGAGCCGTTGTATCTCGCGCAGGTCGGCATTCCTAATCAAGGGACGCACAACGTTCTTTATGTGGCCACGGAGCACGACAGCGTCTATGGTTTTGATGCCGATAGCGGAACGATGCTGTGGCGGGTCTCGATGCTTGCGGCGGGCGAAGCCACCAGCGACGATCACGGCTGCGGCCAGGTGACGCCGGAGATCGGGATTACGTCGACTCCTGTCATCGATCCCCAAGCCGGGGCGCATGGAACGATTTATGTGGTCGCGATGTCGAAGGACGGATCGGGACATTACCAGCAGCGATTGCACGCGCTCGACGTGACCACAGGTGCGGAAGAGTTTGGCGGTCCGCAGAATATTCAGGCTTCGTTCCCCGGCGCTGGCGACAACAGCTCGGGAGGGAATGTGATCTTCGCTCCAGGACAGCACGAAGAACGGGCGAGTCTGCTCCTGCTGAACGGCGTGGTGTACACGGGATGGAGCTCCCATTGCGACTTTCGTCCTTATACCGGCTGGATTATGGGCTTCAACCAATCAACCCTGGCGCAGGTCAGCGTGTTGAACGTTACTCCGAATGGTAATGAAGGTTCTGTGTGGATGAGCGGCGCGGGTCTTGCCGGTGATACTTCCGGAAACATTTTTCTGCTGGATGCGAACGGAACCTTTGACTCTGCGCTCGATGCGAACGGATTTCCGAGCCAGGGCGATTTCGGAAACGCTTTTCTTAAGATCTCGACCGCGAACCAAGGGCTAGCGGTCGCCGACTACTTTGAAATGTTCAATCAGGGCGCGGAAAACGGTTCCGATGAAGACTTGGGCTCGGGAGGAGCGCTGCTGTTGCCCGATTTCACGGACGGCTCGGGCCAGACGCGGCACCTTGCGGTCGGCGCGGGCAAAGACTCGAATATCTACGTGGTCGACCGCGACGCCATGGGCAAGTTTAATCCGAACACGAACAACATCTACCAGGAGCTGCAAGGCGCCTTGTCGGGTTCGGTATTTTCCATGCCGGCATATTTCAACAATACGGTTTACTACGGCGCGGTTGGGGATAGCATCAAGGCATTTGCCATCAGTAATGCGAAGTTCGCGAGCACACCCGCGTCGCAGACTGGCAATGCTTTCGGATATCCGGGCACGACTCCGAGCATCTCCGCTAACGGGACAAGTAACGGAATCATATGGGCCGCGGAGAATGGCGGCGCTGCGGTTCTTCATGCTTACGACGCGACCAATCTTTCGCATGAGCTGTACAACAGCAACCAAGCGTCAGGGGGACGAGATCAGTTCGGTGCGGGGAACAAGTTCATCACTCCGATGATCACGAATGGCAAGGTGTATGTGGGAACGACCAACGGGGTTGGAGTGTTTGGATTGCTGCAGTAGGGAATGAAAAGGCCGCCATGGCTGGCGGCCTTCGATCTAATTGTTCTCGCTTCCGGCGCGCTTCCAAGACATCAGTTCGCCGATGGTGGAACCGCCGGTGCTCGATACGGGATGCTTATACGCCTCGACTTCAGTACGCGAGGCTTCCTCGCCAACAGCCTTGATGCTGAGCCCGACTTTCTTTTCTTCCTGATTCATCTTGATGATCTTGAAGTCGTGCTCGTGTCCTGGCTCCAGGGTCAAAGGCTGGCCATTGGCGTCGACCGCTTCGGAGTTGTGGCAAAGGCCCTCGATGCCCTCGGCGATCTCGACGAATGCGCCGAAGCTGGCCACGCGCAGAACTTTTCCATGCAGCACGTCGCCGGCTTTATGCTGACTGAAGAAGCTCTCCCAGACATCGGGTTGAAGCTGCTTGACACCCAGCGATAGCCGCCGCTTGTCCGGTTCGATGGCTAGCACGACGGCTTTCAGGCGGTCGCCCTTCTTCAGAATCTCCGAAGGATGCTTGACGCGCTTAGTCCAGCTCAGGTTGCTGACGTGAACCAGGCCGTCGATGCCGTCTTCGATTTCGATAAACGCTCCGAAGTCGGTCAGGTTTCGCACGCGGCCTTCGACGGTCGCGCCAACCGGATATTTTTCGTGCAAAGCGTCCCACGGATTGGCCGAGAGTTGCCGCATGCCCAGCGAAATCCGGCGCTCCTGCGGGTGCACGCTCAGCACGACGCAGTCTACGTGGTCGCCGACATTCACCAGCTTGGAAGGATGCTTCATGCGCTTGGACCAAGTCATTTCGCTGACGTGCACTAATCCTTCGATGCCCTGCTCCAGTTCGACGAACGCGCCGTAATCGGTGACGCTGATGACGCGTCCGCCAACGTGCGCGCCCACCGGATAGCGGTGTTCCGCATCCAGCCACGGGTCGGGCGTGAGCTGCTTGAATCCCAGCGACACGCGCTGCTTGTCCTTATCGAACTTCAGCACCTTCACCTGGATCTGATCGCCCACGTTGACCAGATCGCGAGGATGAGTGAGACGTCCCCAAGACATGTCGGTGATGTGAAGCAGACCGTCGATGCCGCCGAGGTCGACAAACGCTCCGTAGTCGGTAAGGTTCTTGACGACGCCGGTCAGGATGGAATCCTCCGCCAGGTGCTCAAGCGTCTTGGACCGCTTTTCGTGTTGTTCTCCTTCGAGCACATGCTTGCGGGAGACCACGATGTTGCCGCGCTTCTTGTTGAGCTTGATGATGGCAACTTCAAGGGTCTGACCCTTCACCGCGTCGAGATTGCGGGTGGGGCGAAGTTCGGCCTGAGAGCCGGGGAGAAACGCGTTCGCGCCCATGATGTCTACCGTCAGACCACCCTTAATGCGCTCCACCACAATGGCGCGAATGGGTTTCTTTTCGTTGTAGGCCTTCTCAATTTCATCCCAAGCGCGCAGCTTCTGGGCTTTCTGGTGAGAAAGATTGATGTAGCCTTCCTCGGTCTCACCCTTATCCCGCATGACGTCGATTTCGTCGCCGGGCTGAAACCTGGGCTTGCCCTCGTGATCCAGAACTTCGGACAGGGGCAGCATGCCCTCCGACTTGGCGCCAATGTCCACGACTACATGCGTAGGCGTGAGCTTCAACACGGTGCCTTTGAGGACTTTGTCCTCGCGGACGGCTTCTTCACTTTCCGTGGTGAAATTCTCCAGGGCCGAAGCGAAGTCCTCGGTACCGGCGCTGCTTGGCTTTTCGTCCTGCTGCGGCGCGTGCTGGGGCGTCTCCAGGACGGAGGTTTCCGCGGCCGACGCTTCCTCGGTCGAGACTTCGGGTGCGGCCTCGCTGTGCTCGGTTAAGGTTGAGGTGGCTGAGTCCATGTTGTGAGTGGTGTTGTCGTCGAGCAAGGTTTATAGCCTCTCCGGTGTACTCGCGCGTGCGCGAAGGATGCGGGATCTGTTAGCGGACTGCTGGCGTGAGTCTTAGGTTGTGTGGAGCCCGTCCTGGCGGACGGACCTGAACAATCCCAGCGGTCGGACGTTTCAAGCGAACCCGCGTCCAAAAGGGAACCTCTCGACTATAGCAACCGCTTGCAAACAGTGTCAAACCCCAAACTGAGAATAATTGAGTTGATTAAAGCAGTGTTAAAAGCGCGTGTCGATTTGTCCGATCTTGAGACACTTTACAGGGATAGGGGTGTTTACCCTCCACCGGTCAGTATTCAGCAGGACAACTTAGGCCAATGTAGGCGCGGGCGTCCGCGCGCGTGGGGGGCGCGGATGAAATAGGCTCCATTCATTTTCCCGTCTCTTTCCGAAACTCGCCGCTATCTGCTACTCTGCCCTGCGATGGACTATCTCTGGACGCCGTGGCGTTACGCCTATGTCACCGCAGGCGAGAAGACCTCCGGCTGTATCTTTTGCGACCTACCCAAGGCGGGGGACGATGTCAAAGCCCGCATCGTGCACCGAGGCCAATACTGTTACATCGTCTTGAACACATTCCCCTATACGCCGGGGCATGTCATGGTAGTGCCGTTCGCGCATCTGGACGAGTTGCAGAAACTGCCGACCGACGCGGCACACGATATGATGGATTTGTCGCAGAGAATGGAACGGGTGCTGCGGCAGTTGTATAAGCCTGATGGGGTGAACCTCGGGATGAACATCGGGAAGGCCGCCGGCGCCGGAGTCGCTGGACACATCCACATGCACGTACTGCCGCGCTGGGTGGCGGACGCCAATTTTGTTTCTGTGGTTGGGGAAACGCGAATCTTGCCGGAAACTTTGGAGATCACCTACCAGCGGATTCGAGAGGCGCTGGAATCAGCGACGTCATCCTGAGCGAGTGTTCGAAGGGCGAAAACATCGCCCAGGATGAACGCCGCGAACGCAACAGCGCACAATCACGAACCTGAAATACTTGGCCGCGATGCTCCCTATGCGCCAATGCGCATCTCCACGAAACTGCCTCGAGGGAGAGGGCGCCAAACCGCGCTGCCCTCTCGCTCGTTTATGAAAGCATCCTTGCCAGAAAACCTCCCCCGAAGTCCTGGCTGATGATGGCAGTAACCAGTGGGCCGAGATTAGGCGGAAACAGGCCGGCTGTTGTCATAAGAATGTCAAGAATTTGTAAGTTTTTGTAGAGGAAGAGGAGGGAAATCCGTGTAGTTGAAGTGGAATTCAGTGCCCGAGCAGCTGGTCCAAGTCATTTTCGCCAATCACGCTTACTCCAAGTTCTTTCGCTTTGTCGAGTTTCGAACCAGCGTCGGTCCCGGCGACCACATAATCGGTTTTCTTGCTGACCGAGCCTGAGACGCGTCCGCCGGCATCCTCGATCACCTTCTTGACCTGGTCGCGCGGGCGGGTGAGCGTGCCAGTGAGGACAAATGTTTTCCCGGCGAGCTTCGTACCGCGCTCCTTTTTTTGTCCAACCAACCGCAAGCCCAGATCATCCAGTTCCTTGACCAGCGCCCGGTTTCTTGGCTCCTGAAAGAATTCCGCGATACTCTGCGCGATACGCGGTCCGACTTCGTTCACTTGCTGGAGTTCTTCTTCGCTGGCCCTTATGAGCGCGTTCATCGACCCGAAATGCTCGGCCAAGAACTGCGCCGTACGTTCCCCTACAAAGCGGATCCCTAACCCATAGATGAGACGTTCGAGCGGCAGCTCCTTGGAGGCTTCGATCTCACGGAGGACATTCTGCGCCGACTTCTCTCCCATTCGTTCCAGCGATAAAAGATTGTCCTTGTTCAGCTTGTAAATATCGGCAACATTCTTCACCAGCCCTCGCTCGGTGAGCTGATTCACCAACGCTTCTCCCATACCGTCGATGTTCATCACGCCGCGCGAGGCGAAGTGCAGGATGGTTTCTCGCAGCTTGGCCGGACAGTTGGCATTCACGCAGTGGTAATCCACTTCGCCTTCCGTCCGCACAACTTTGGTGCCGCATACCGGACACTTCTCCGGCATATGGAACAGCTTGTGCCCGCGCGGGTGATCTTTATCTTCCACAACGCGCGTTACCTTGGGGATGACATCGCCTCCGCGCTCCACCTCCACCCAATCGCCAATCTTCACGCCCAGGCGCTCGATCTCATCCATGTTGTGCAAGGTGGCCCGGCTGACGGTGGTGCCGCCAATCGGCACCGGCTTCAGCATTGCCACGGGAGTCAATTTGCCGGTCCGTCCGACCTGCACCAGAACGCCTTCGATCTGCGTAATGCCGGCCCGGGCCGCGTATTTGTAAGCGATTGCCCAGCGCGGCGCTTTCCCGGTGTAGCCGAGTTCGTCCTGGAGGGCCGTTCGATCTACTTTGATGACGATGCCATCGATTTCATAGGGAAGTTCTTCCCGCTTTACTTCCTCTTGCTCGATGAATGTCCACACTTCTTCAAAGCTCTTAGCCAGTTTGCGGCTGGCGTTTACCTTGAAGCCGGCGGTGTCGAGAGCGTTCAGGGTCTCCCAATGCCGGTCGAAAAGGGTGCGCCCCTCTTGCAGAAGCATGTAGGCAAAATAATCGAGCCGCCGTTGCGCAACGATGCTGGGTTCAAGTTGGCGGACGGTCCCGGCGGTAGCGTTCCGCGGGTTAGCAAATACCGGAAGCCCTTTCCCCTCCCGATCTTCGTTCATCTTGCGAAACGCGGCGAGCGGCATCAGCATTTCTCCGCGCACCTCGAAGTCCGCGGGAATGCCCGCCGCCTTGAGCTTCTCTTTCGGAACGGAAAGCGGAATCGAGCGCACCGTGCGCACGTTGAGCGTGACGTCTTCGCCGACGCTGCCATCGCCGCGCGTGATGCCGCGCACCAGGCGGCCATTTTCATAAAGCAGGGCCAGCGACATGCCGTCCAGCTTCAGCTCGCAGACGTAGTCGATGTCCTTGCGCCCGCTGAGTTCGTGAACCCGCCGCTCCCAGTTGCGCAGCTCGTCGACGCTGTAAGTGTTGTCGAGTGAAAGCATGGGCGACGAGTGCGCCGCTTTGACCACACCTTCGCGCGGCTTGCCGCCAACGCGTTGGGTGGGAGAATCGAGTGTGATCAGTTCAGGATGCTCCGCCTCAAGCTTTTTCAGCTGATTCATCAACTGGTCGAATGCGGCGTCGCTGATCTCCGGATCGTCGAGAACAAAATAACGATATTCGTGGTGACGGATCTGTTCGCGGAGCGCTTCAATCTTCTTCTCGATGTCTTTCGCGGCCATCGGGAAAGATTATAGGCGAGGAATCGCTTAGACATTAATAGAGCCAGCTTGTTCTAAACTGTCAACCCATGCCGGTTCTGCAAAGCCTGCGCCTCTCGCATCGCGAATTCGAACCCACAGACTTGGACGCGCTCTCCACGATCCTTTCCGATCCGGAAACCATGCGGTACTACCCTGTGTCATTCGATCGCGCCGCAATCGCGGACTGGATCCAACGCAACCGCGCCCGTTACGCGAATGACGGCTTCGGGCTGTGGGCCATGATTCTCAACTCTACCGGCGAACTAATCGGCGACTGCGGCTTGGTTCGGCAGAGTGTCGATGGAGTCGACGAAATCGAAATCGGATACCACGTCCGGCGCGACCTGTGGGGCCGAGGATATGCCACGGAAGCCGCCCACGCTTGCCGCGACTACGGATTTGCGAATCTTGCGGTTGACCGGCTCATTTCCCTGATCCGCCCCGAGAACTTGGCTTCACGTCGCGTAGCCGAGAAAAACGGCATGACAATATGGAAAGAAGTGACGAGAGTGAATTTGCTACATTACGTCTACGCGATCAGGCGAGACCAAGCCGAGCTCGCGTGATTCCGGAGACCCCATGCCCAAGACCGCACCAGCCACATTCTCACTGCCGCAAGCCCTGCTCACTTCCTTTGATACGAACGACCGCATCAACCACTACATGATAGAAAATCTGCCAGCCGAAGCGTGGCGCGCCGAACCAACCGGCGGCAAGGGACGCGCCATCGCCGCCATCGTGGCCCACATGCACAATGTCCGTGTGATGTGGCTAAAGGCTGCGGCCAAGGGCATTAAGATTCCGGAGCAACTCGATCGTGCGAGCGTAACTCCCGCGCAAGCGGCCAAAGCGCTGGAGCAGAGCCGGGCAGCTCTCAGCGCGGTACCGAAGTCTGCGCTCGAAAGTGATGGCCGGGTCAAGGGATTCCGCCCGGACGCAGCCGGATTTGTCGGCTATCTGATCGCTCACGATGCGCACCATCGCGGCCAGATTTGCATGCTGGCTCGCCAGGTGGGCCACCCCCTGCCGCAAAAGGCGATGTTCGGCATGTGGGAGTGGGGCACCCGCGGAAAAGTGTAGGCGCAGGCGTCATCGACCGTGCTGAAGTTGATAGGATGCGTTCGGGGAAGGACAGGGATCCCCGCGCTGCATTTTTTATCCCATGCGAAAAGCCATTCTGCTCTACAATCCGCTCTCCGGCCGCCGCCGTGGACGCCGCCTGGCAGATGTTGAAGCCGCGCTTTCGGTTCTCCAAAGCGCTGGAGTAGATGCCTCGGCTGCACCCACCCGCGCCGCATCGGATGCCACCGACCAAACCAAGCAAGCCCTAGCCGATGGCTGCGATACCATTTTCGCCGGCGGCGGCGACGGCACAATTCACGACGTATTGCAGGGCTTGGTAGGCACTCATGCGGCAATGGCCATCATTCCTTTGGGCACCGCCAATTCTCTGGCGCACGATCTGCGCCTCCCGCTTTCTCCCAAGGACGCAGCCCGGGCCGCTCTAACCGCGAAACCCCGTCGCATCGCCGTCGGCCGAATCGAGTACCAGGATTTCACCGGGAAGCGCGCCAAGCGATATTTCACCGTCACCGTCGGAATCGGGATGGATGCGCGCGTGTTCTCCAAACTGGACCCACTCGCAAAACGACGTTTTGGCATGGCCGCCTATTGCGTGAAAGCGACGCGCCTGTGGCTCACTCACAAGATGGAAAATTTCGCTGTAGAGATCAAGGATGAAGGTCAAAGCCGTCCAGCCGAGGTTTCGCAGCTACTGGCAGTTCGCATCGGCGATTTCGGCGGAGTCCTGCGCCAGCTCGCCCCCGGCGCATCGCTCGACCGCGACGACCTTCGCCTAGTGTTATTCCGCACTCACAGCCGGCTGGCTTACCTGCGATATGTCCTGCGCGGACTCTTCGGAACCAACTGGCAAGTCCCCGGAATCGAATTGGTCCACAGTGCGGGAGCGGTCTGTCGCGATCTGGCATCGTCCACTGGGACAGAGTCTCGGATCTTCGTCGAAGCCGACGGCGAACTATTGGGAACGCTGCCTGCGGAGGTCTCAGTCGTGCGCGACGGCGTAACGTTGCTGACGCCGAGCTAACGATCACAAAGTCGGCAATCATGCCGTCCAACGATGGAGTGATGTATTCTCTCTAACTCGGACCACGAACGAGGCTTCAGCGAACTTTGGAACCGATTACCCACTTTCTAACCGGCGCCTGCATGGGACGAGCCGGACTGAATCGCAAGACGGCGCTGGCGACGGCGACCGTGACGCTGGCTGCCGAGGCGCCCGATCTCGATGTCCTTGGCGAGTTCAAGGGCCGGGTGTTCGGCTTCGCGCACCATCGCGGCTTTACGCATTCGTTTCTGGGAATCGCTTTGGTTTCGGCGGCCGTGGTTGGCTTCATGTATGTGATGTGGCGGCTGCGGGGGCGAAAACTAGACGATCCAAATTTGCCGCCGCGCTGGGGGTTGCTGTTTGGGTTTGCCTATCTTGGAGGGTTGAGCCACATTCTGCTCGATTACACGAATAATTATGGCGTGCGCCCGTTCTGGCCATTTTCCGAAAAGTGGTATTCGTGGGACATTGTTTTCATCGTCGAGCCCCTCATTTTGATTTTGCTGGTTTCGGGATTGGTGCTTCCCGTTTTCTTTTCTTTTATCGATCGCGAGATCGGCGTCCGCCGCAAGCAGCCCGCAGGCCGCTGGGGCGCAACCCTGGCGTTGCTGGGCGTGGTTGCGCTGTGGGGAGTGCGGGATTACGAGCACCGTCGCGCGGTGAATGCTCTTGAGGCGCGCACTTACGAGAGTGCCGACCCGATCCGTGCCTCGGCCTTCCCTTTGTGGTGGAGTCCATTCCGATGGGTAGGCGTGGTGGAGACCCAAAACTTCTTCGCCACCATGTTTGTCGATTCAACAGGGCCCGAGGTCGATTCTGACGGGGAAATGCAGATTCTCTACAAACCTGAGGAAACGCCGGTCACGCTTGCAGCCAAGCGATCGTATCTCGGACGCGTTTATCTTGACTGGGCGCAGTACCCCATCACAGAGACTGAGCCAGTGGGAACGGGATCGGGAGAGCAGGGCTACGTCGTTCGCTTCAAAGATCTGCGCTTTCAGCAGCCCGGACGGCCGAGCGGAAACGTTCTTTCGGCAACCGTCGAACTGGATCGCAACTTGAGAGTGGTCGGAGAGTACTCTGGTTTGCCCAAGGGAACGAGGCTGGGGAGAGCAGGCGAAAATAAAGCACCCCCGGATTAGGATTTCTCCGCGAACTCTGCGGATGTTTCTCAGCTGTCTCTGCGATTTATGATTTTTGAGGGTGGCTCTGACTTCGTGACAATTCTTTGACTTGACGCCGCCGCCTGCACAGGCCACAATCTTATTGAGTTTTAGATCATCGAGGTGATCCATCATGCTGGCCTACTTGTTCGTCGTGCTCGCGGTCGCGGTGCGGTTCATGCCCCATCCCTGGATGTTTACTCCCGTGACTGGGTCGCTGCTGTTCTTTGGAGCCCGCGGACCACGGCGTCAACTTTGGATCCCATTCGCTCTGCTGGCCGCTTCGGATGTCGCGCTCACTAAGTTGGTCTATTCGTACCCGTTCTCATGGGACCACTATGTAACCTTCGCGTGGTACGCCGCGGTTCTCTGGCTGGGTACAAGGCTTGGCGCCAAGACCAAGTGGGTTCCGGTGGTGGGAGCCGCGCTTGCTAGTTCCGTTTCGTTCTTTCTGATTACTAATTTAGTGGCGTGGGCTTGGCTGGATATGTATCCGAAGAACCTGAGCGGGGTGATGATGTCGTATGCGGCGGGCCTGCCGTTTTTCAGGCACGCGCTTACGGGGGATCTGATCTTTACAGTTGCAATGTTCGCTACGCCGATTGCATTGCACGCGTTAGGCAACGCGTTTGGCAGTCACAGCGATTCCGCGGCCGCCGCTTAAACCTTAAATTGCAGAGAAGCGCTGAGAACATCCGCTGAGTGCGCGGAGAGAATCTCTCTTTAAGGCGAGGTCTGCGAATCCGCAACGTCCTCCGCGATTGTCTTCTTCATCTTTCTTCGCATCAGCAACCAGACCACCAATCCCGCGGCGACCGCGCCCAGCAACCACTCGTAATGCTGTCGGAAAACTGTCCCAAACCAGTGGACGACGTTTGGGCCGAACTCAATGGTCAGCAGGCCGAGCACCAGGAAACGCACCATGCGCCCGGAGAAGATGGCCAGCAGGAAGCGGCCGAATCCCATTTCTGAAACCGCCGCGGCCAGAACGAACAGCTTGAAGGGCGTCGGCGGTGGCAGCATCGCGGGCAGCATCAGGCTCCAGAAGGGATGCTTGTCGAACGCCGCATGAATCTTTTCGAAGCGTGCGGGCGGAATGCGCTTGCGGAGGAGTTCCTCGCCGCCTTTGTAGCCGATCCCGTAAATTACGATGCTGCCCAGGGCTGACCCAGCTGACGCCATGAGAGCGTACAACACGAATCGCGGCCGGTCATTGTACACATAGCTAGCGACGACGGCATCCACGGGAAGGCCGAAGAAGGCGCCGTCGAGCGCAGCGATCACCAGCACACCCCACGCGCCCAGAGGCTTCAGCAGCGCCCATAGGAATGCGGTGTAGCGGGAAAGGATGTGCTTGATCGTTTTCAAGATGCGCGACTAAAGTGTACGCGAAAGCGCAGGGCACAAAAGAGAATTGGGCAGAGACGCAAAGATGACCATCTCTGCCCAACAGTTCCGCGGGCCATTAAAAGAACTGCAGATCCCTCGCTTTGCTCGGGATGACAAGACGAAAAAAAGACGTTCAACAATATCCCGGACTCAACTACTGCTTGGGAAAATTCGGGTCGGCCTTCACTTCAAGGATCTGTTTGGTGTGGCGCGCGCTGTGTGCCCCAATAAACAGGACCCACTCATAGGCATCGAGTTTCTTTCCCAGCGGACTGTCGATGGCGTGGGCGCGGAGGTCATCATGCGTACGCAGGAATTCCTCGGTCTCGCCCCGGCTTTCAATGAATTGCTTCAGTGATCCCTGTGGTGAGCCATAGTGGTTGGCAGGCTTGAGCGGCTCGGGAGCTTGACGATGTTGAGTGCGGTCGGGAACCGCGGTGAGCACCAATTCATCAATGGCCTTGACGTCTTCCCCGTCAGGACGCGGTGGAGCTACCATCACCTTCTCGATAATCATTGCGCGGAGAAAACCCTCGGCGGTGGCGATGTGCTCGGTGACTTCCGCCACCGACCAGCGGTCGGGACCCGGTTTGAAATTCCATTGCGCTTCGGACAGACCCGCGGTTGCATCCACCACGGCTTGCTTGGTGCTCTCCAGATACTGCATGGCGCGGTCACGGTCGGCTTGGGTTAAGGATTGCGAGTATGCTGAAATCGAAACATATAGCACGATCGCGATCACGGCGAAGAGTCGTTTCATGGTGTTCAGTCCTCTCGTTTGGTGGGACGCATCGCGCGTCCAAAGTTTTCTTCGACCTTAGATTCAGACCAGAGTGTGATGGTCGCAGAAGTAGCGGTGTCTCGCCATAGTCAGAGCTCGCGCCGGCTGCCCGGACGAGGCGTCCGGGGCTACGCGTGCCACGCCAGTTACTCGTGCTTTGTATTTCCGCTTAGCAACTGCAACGCGTGGGGAAGCAGATCGATCACGGCCTCGAGTGAATCGACGGCTCCCGCGGGACTTCCCGGCAAATTCAGAATCACTGATTTTCCGCGCACGCCGCAGATCCCGCGGCTGAGGGCCGCGAACGGAGTCTTTTTGGCGCCTTCCGCGCGCATGCGTTCGGCCAGTCCCTCGAGCAGGCGTTCGCAGATGGTGCGAGTGGCTTCGGGAGTGACATCGCGCTCGGCGATTCCGGTTCCACCGGTGGTCACTACGAGTTGCGCTTCTTGTGCCCAATAAGCAATGGCATGCTGGATTGCGGATTGCTCATCGGGAACAACTTCCGTCCCAATGACCGCAAAGTCTTTTTTCCTGAGCAGTTCTCCAACCGCCGGGCCGGAGAGATCGGTGCGATCGCCGCTCGCGCAAGAATCGCTGACCGTGATGACGGCCGCGGTCATTGCCTCGGGAGTCAGGCCTTCAGTTGTCGAGGAGGACATCTTCTTCCTCCTCTTCGGCTTTTCCGCCGCCACCGTCCCGCTGCGCCTCGTCGAGCTGGCGCAGGCCTTCCATCAGCAAGCCCTGGGTGTTCAGATTCGTGGTCTGCTGAGTACTCTTGCCTTCGAAATTGACTTCGAAGTTTCCGTCCGTCCAGCGCAAAACCTTGAACACCGCAGGATCCCCAATCAGCGAGCCATAAGTGGCGTGAGCTACCTGGCCTTCGGTGAAGTACAGCTCGCATCTGTCGTCTTTGTTGGTAAGGATGAGGGAGCAACTTTTCCGGCCCATCTCCAGGGATTGCACCAGGTCGATCACATTCATCTGCAACAGGCTGCCGCGCAGCACGCCGTCCGAAGGAACGGTCTTGGCCATTTTCTCCAGCGCGATCTTGTCGATTACCCGCTTGATGCGCTGCGTGGCCTCGCGCAGGAAGAATGGTTTCTCGACGAAATCGTCGACGGGAAGATCGGGCGTGCTCAGCTTCTCGCTGATGTCGGTCTTGGTCGCCACCAGAATGACGGCGGCTTCGGCGGTGCGAGGACGGCTTCTCAGCTTTTCGACAAGCTGGCGGCCGTCCATGCCCGGCATGCGATAGTCGCAGATCAAAAGGTCGGGAGGATCGTCAACAGCTTTCAGGAGTGCATCGGCCGCATCGCTCGCGGTGGTTACCTTAGCGAGCGGAGTCAGGGCTCCACGCAACAACCCCAGCACCATCGGGTTGTCGTCGACCAGCAGGACTCTTACGTTGTTCGCCATGGAACGCTTATGTCTTCTTGCGGACGCGCCGATACTCGCCGCTTCGTCCGCCGGACTTCCGCTCGAGCACGATTTCGCGAATCTCGATGCCCTTGTCGAGCGCCTTACACATATCGTATACCGTCAGCGCGGCGACGCTGGCCGCCACTAGAGCTTCCATCTCGACGCCGGTCACCGCCGTGGTTGAAACTTTCGAGGCAATCGCGACGCCATTCTCGCACAGCCGCATTTGCACATCAACGTGAGCGAGCGGCAAAGGATGGCACATGGGAATCAGATCGGCAGTTCGCTTCGCCGCCATGATTCCCGCAAGGCGCGCTACCTCCAGCGGATCGCCCTTGGGATTCTTGGGCAAGGCTTTGACGACTTTGGGTTTCAAGACCACGAAGGCGCTGGCCTCGGCTTCGCGCTTAGTAGCGGATTTTGCAGAAACGTCGACCATTCGGGCCCGTCCAGAATGATCGTAGTGCGAGAGCTTCTTGGGCATCGGGAAGAACTATCTTACTAGAAGGTCTCGTGTCCTAGATGGCCGGTAAGGCGCACCGAGTGATAGGTGGCGAGGAGGCCTAATGTCGATTGTTTTAGTCACAAAAATGGGCATGGGCTTGCAGTCCGAACCTGATGGCAGGACAGTTCCGTGATGCTCAGTCGAAATCTATCGTTTGCTGTCCTCATCATGGGAATGCTTGCAAGCGCCCAATCAGCGGAGCTTCCGCTTAACCTTAGAGCGGCAAAAACCGTTCTCCTAGAGAATACCAGCGGGGATTCTTCAGTTCTCGACAGCGCGCATTTGATATTGGCTTCCTCGCGCCTGGGTTGGACTGACGACCGCGGCAGAGCTGACCTGATTCTAAAGTTTAGTAGAGCGGCGTCCGAGGGGAACCGTTCTACCAACGACAACGCAATATCGATCAGCATCAGGAACTTCTACACGCTCGAAGTAACGGACAAGACCGAAACAGTGGTATGGAAGGATTCGGTCGAGTTTGATCCATTATCGAACGTCCGCCCAGATAAGACTGAGCATTCCTGGATCGAATATCTTCACAAACATCCAGCGGCGAAGCTGGTAGCCAACTTCTTGAAGCTGACGAATTAGATCATGCAGTTCAGTGCAATTCGAGAAACACATCTACCGCACTAGCAGGGGAATCCACTCACCTGCCGCAATCCGCTCCCGATCCGGGGGAATCACGATATAGCAGTTTGCCGCTGCGGTTGCGGCGATGTCTCCTGAGCCTTGCCAGCGGACCAGTTCCGCCTCTGCGTGCTCGAACTCGCCGGAGAGGATTGCGGGCAGGAAGCGCTTCAGGCCTGGCTTGGTTTTGATCTCGGATTTCAGTTTGGCGTGCAGGAAAATTAGTTTTCGCGGAGTCATGCCGGCCAGGGCTTCCAGGATCGGGCGGGCGAAGAGTTCAAAGGTCACCATCGTTGAAACCGGATTTCCTGGGAGGCCGAAGAAGTAGGTGTGGGCCTCAAGGGCTAAAGCCCCGGTTTCTTTTTCGCTTTTATCGGCACGGCTGAAGCCGTGCCCTTCCAAAGAAGCACTTTTTTCTGAGCTTGCGAAAGCTTCGCGCTCCCCTTCGCGAACGGGGGCGCCTGCGCCACACGGGACTCTTCCAAATACTACTGGCCGTCCTGGTTGAATCTGGGCTCCGGTGAAGAAGAACTCTGCATCGAACTCTGCTAACGCTTGTTCCACTAGATCGTATTTGCCCATGGAGACTCCGCCGGTCAGCAGGAGTAAGTCGGTTTCAAAGCCATCTGCGATTAACTCTCGTAGGCGTTCGGGTTCATCGGGGGCGATGGGCAGCAGTACGGGTTCGCCGCCCGCGGCTTGGATTTGCGCGGCCAATGAATAAGTATTCGAATTGCGAATCTGGTTGGGCGCGGGGGGAGCGTCGATGTCGACGAGCTCATCGCCGGTGGCGAGTACCGCGACGCGAGGCTTTGAATACACCAGCAGGCGCGACCTTCCGACCGAAGCGGCTACGGCAATGGCTGTGTGATCGAGTCGCACGCCGGGGGACAATAGCCGGTCGCCTTTTCTTGCTTCGGATGCGACGGGAACGATGTTGTCACCGGCGGAGATTCCTTTTGTGATCGTTACCTGATCGCCGTCTCGCGAGGTGTACTCGACCATGACAACGGCGTCGCTGCCCGGCGGCGCCGGAGCGCCGGTCATGATCGACACCGCCTGGCCTGACTGAACCTTGAGAATTGCATCTGCCGCAGCACCAGCTTTGATCTCTCCGATTACTTCCAACGTTGCGGGAAGGTTTGCGACGTCTGCGGCGCGTACCGCATAGCCATCGCGTGTGGCTCGAGGGAACGGCGGGAAGTTGCGATCAGCGAGCACTGGCTCGGATAGAATCTGACCCTGGCTATCGAGAAGCTCGACCAATTCCTTTCCACGCGGATGCAAGGTCGCGGCGTGCTCCTCGATCACGTGGCGGGCTTGTTCGAAGGTCAAGATGACGGCTGGGGGCATGGAGGAGATGATACGACAGGAGGGACTGCTTTCGAATTTCGACTTGTAAGTGTAGCCGCCCGCGCCTACAGTTACCGGCCTAGCGTCTGCCGCAACTCCTGCGGATCGGTGGCATGCATCATCGCGGTGTCGAAATCGACAATTCCGGCGCGGATTAATTTTTCGAGCTCACCATCAAAAGACTGCATGCCGTCGGAGGCGCCGTCCCGCATGGCTTGAAGCAGGTTCTGGCCGGAATAATCATTGATTTCGATGCACGACTGAATGCGGGGATGGGCCTTGACCATCTCCACAATCGCGATGCGACCCGTCCCATCCTTCCGCGGGATCAGTCGCTGCGAAATGATGTAGCGGAAGGTCCGAGCGAGCCGACTGCGAATCGATGCCTGTTCGGGCCCTACAAATGCGTTGACCATGCGTTCCACGGTTTTGGCCACATCCAGAGTGTTCAGGGTGGTGAGAACGAGGTGTCCGGTTTCAGCAGCTTGCAGAACCATTTCCATGGTTTCGCGGTCTCGCATCTCGCCCACCAGGATCACATTAGGCGCCTGCCGCAAGGCCGCGCGCAGGGCCAGGGCAACGCTCGGAGTGTCGCTGTGCAACTCGCGCTGGTGGACCGTGGCCCGTTTGTGATTGTGCAGAAACTCAATGGGATCTTCGATAGTGAGGATATGGCAAACCTGCTGCTGGTTGATGCTGTCGAGGAGCGCAGCCAAGGTTGACGACTTTCCGGAGCCCCGCGGCCCGGTAACCAGCACAATGCCATCGCGGAGGTTGGCCACTGCTCCGAGTTGCGGCGGAAGGCCGAGCGTCGCCAGGGCCGGAATCGTGGTCGCGATGACCCTCATCACGACGGCGCAACTGCCGCGCTGAATGAATACGTTCACGCGGAAGCGGGCGACTCCTGGAAGTCCATAGGAAATGTCGCAATAGCCCTGCTCGCGCAGGATGGCGATCGCCTGCTTGTTCTCGCCGATCAGGTCGGAGGCGATGCGGCGCGTGTCATCGGCGCTGAATGGGCGGAGTCCGGCACCCTGCACACCAATCAGCTGACCATTGACTTCGACCTGAGGCAGTCGTCCGGGCGAAAAAATGAGATCGCTTACTTGATTGTTCGCGCGCAGGATGGATGCTAACAGCGTATTCGTAACCAATGCGCCCGAACCGGTCGACGGCTCGAGGACAACGGAAATGGGAGCGGTACCAGGTGCCGCCATAGCTTCATTTCTGAGGGAGAAACGGCGCGACCGGGGAGCTTGCTCCCGGATGGATCGTGCCTGAACTTTACTCTAGCGAAATGGTTGGCGGGGTTCTAGGAAGAATGGCGATGCTAGGGACCTTTGGTAACGAGTAGGACGGGTTGTGCGGGAATGCATGCGTGGCTTCTTGGGCAGGGCGGACAGACTCGTCCGCTTGACCCTGATTCTCAAAACGGAATAGATGGAAAGCAAAATCGACGGAGGCGGACAACCGAGTCCCGCGTTACCCGATGCCTGCCGCCCAAAAAACAATAACCCCTACTGCTTCTTTGTGGCCGGCTTCTTCTTTTGGGTACCGTAACTGGTTTCGACCGGAGCTCCGAGTCCCTGCAGCATTGCCTTGGCCTCTTCCGCGTGCGGACCCGTAGGCTGCAACTCAAGATATTTCTGGAACGCTTCGGCTGTGCCCTCGGGCGCAACCATTTTGTCTCCTTGCAGAGTGGCGGCGCCGATGAGATTCGTGCCCTTCCAGTAATAGGCGTCTGCCTTGGTGGGATCGGCGGTGATTGCCTTGTCAAAGGCTTGCACTGCGGCTTTCCGCATTTCGGAATCGTTTTTAACGTTGGCGTTGGTCAAGATCGCGCCCAGATTGAAGTAGTACATGCCGGCGCCGGCGGGGTCTAACTGCGCCGCCTGGTTGTAAGCCTTGACTGCGTCGTCGGTCTTGCCTAGCTGGGCGTATGCCTTGCCGAGGTTGTTGTAGAACGAAGCAAGAACTTTGTTCGCATCCGGAGCCTTCTTGGGGTCCGCCTCAGTGGCCTTCTGTTTGAGCTCCAGAGCTTTCTGGTAATCGGTAATGGAAGCTTCGTATCGCTTCGTTTTCTCGGCAGTGTCAGTCTGCTTGCCAGCCGAAGTCAGGTTATAGTCCCCTAGCTTGGCCCAGAGCAGATCACGGCTCGGGTCCATCTGAGTGGCTTCCGTAACCTGGGCGATGGCGGTATCTAAGTCGCCAGCGTCAGCGGCAGTCTTGGCTGCCGCCAGCTTCTCGTTCAAGTTCTTGACGGTCGCGTTTTCCTTAAGAGCCTTAGCTTGCTGTTCCTGCGCCTGCTTCAACTGCTCCGGCGTCAGCCCCGCTCCTTGAGCCTGGGCCGCCTGCTCCTTTTGCATGTCAAAATCCAGGACGTTCTCGGTCAGGGCGACGTTGAAATTGTTGTAATGAAAAACTTCCTTGCCGTCCTTGCTGAGCGTGACCGTGTACTTGCCCGGCGTCATCCCCAAAGAGAAGTATTCGCCCTTGTTGTTGGTTTTAATGTCGAACTTCCTGCCGGTATTGGTATTCAGCCATTCCACGTTGGCGCCGGCAATGGGTTTACCCTCAAGGTCCTTGCAGACCCCTTTCACCGTTCCTGTTTCCTGTGCGAATGCCGGGCTGGCGCACAGCCCAGCCACGAGTATGAACAGCGCCAGCGCTACGGAATGTAGCTTCATTTTCCTTGCCTCCGGATCGAACTTGAATTTCCGACTTGCGATTTCAATTATGATTCTTTCCCTACGACTTCACAGTAAGGGACCGGATCTGCGGCGCCGGCTTCCTGAAAGGCCCGGAGCCGAAGCACACAACTATCGCACACTCCGCAGGCGCGATCTTCCCGGCTGTAGCAAGACCACGTTAAATCGAAGGGAGCGCCCAGTTCAAGGCCCAACGTCACAATTTCAGACTTTCGCAGGCCGATCAGCGGAGTCACCACTTCGATCCGGCCATCCTTCGTTCCCGTTCTTACAACCTCGTTAAAGGCGCGATAGAAAGGAGGACGGCAATCAGGGTACCCCGAGCTGTCCTGTTCCACGGCGCCGATATAGACTTTTTCCGCCCCCAGAACCTCGGCCCAGCTTACCGCAACCACCAAGAAATGCGCATTGCGGAAGGGCACGTAGGTCACTGGAATCCCGTGCCCGACGCTCGGGGATTCGGGAACCGCAATCGCTGGATCGGTCAGCGCCGAACCGCCAATCGCGCGCAAAGCGTCGTTTCGGACCACTAGCTTGCCATGAATTCCCAGGCGATCGCAAATCCCCAGAAAGGCTCGCCGCTCTCGGTCTTCCGTGCGCTGACCGTAGCTGATGTGCACGGCAGCGGCGTTAAATTCTCTTGCTGCCAGCGCGGCGCAGACGCAGGAGTCCATGCCCCCACTGAGCAGGACCACGGCGCGAGATGTGTTTTCAGGCATTGAAATTCAATTGTGTTCGGCAATCGCTGAGTGCTTTCAGTTTGCTGAATTCCTTTGTGTACCTTCGTGTCCTTTGGGGTTCATGCTTTTAAATGCCTTAACCACAAAGGACTCAAAGGTACACAAAGGAAACAAGTCAAACCCTGCTAATCGGCAAATCTTCAGACGCTCTTCATCGCCGGATCCCAGATAAATTTATGGAGCTGCAATCCCAAGCGAGCTGGAACGTTGTCTGCGAGCATCCACTCCGCGAGCTCACGCGGATCCAGCAAACAGTGCGAGCTGTCTCGCGGACCACCCGCGTCCTTGCTGAACGCCGGTGAGAACAACACCGCAGTGACTCGTCCAGACAAGTTATGGCGTGCCACAAAATCGCGAGCGAACACATAGTCCGTCCGGCTGCTGAGCACGAATTTGACCTCGTCCGCCGAATCGAGGGCGTCGAGATTCTGCATATGGAAGCTGTCAGGCTCGCCCGAATTTGGACATTTCACATCCACAATTTTGACCACGCCCTTCGGCACCCGTTCCAGCGGGCGCTCGCCGCTGGTCTCAAGCAACACGGTGTATCCATCGTCCAACAAGCGCTGCATCAGCGGCACCACTTCCCGCTCCTGCAGCATAGGCTCGCCGCCCGTGATCTCCACTAGGCCACCGGGGCTCAGATGCTCGACTTCTTCCACTACTTCTTCTGCTGTCATGCGATGGCCGCCAGTAAAAGTGTACTCGCTGTCGCACCAGGAGCAACGCAGATTGCATCCGGTCAAACGCACGAACACGCATGGAAGCCCCGCGTGCGTGGATTCGCCCTGGATCGATTTGTAAATCTCCGTGATCTGCATGGTGAGCGCTGGCGCAGCGCCGGCTCAGCCGCGGGATAAAGGCGCTACGGCTCCGAATACGATGCGGTGGTCGTGTCCGTTTCAAAGACCGTGACATTCTTCACGCGCACCCGCCCGCTGGTCACGCTATCGAGCTTCGCGTTAGCCTGGTCGTAAAAATACTTGGCCAGGTTTTCCGCCGATGGATTCAAGACCGTGAATGGCTCCAGATCGTTGATCATCTGATGATCAAGCCGCTCGATCGTGGGCTTCATCACCTCGCGCAAATCCTTGAAGTCGAGCAGCAACCCGGCTTTGTCCAATTCCTGGCCAGCCAGCGTGACCCGCACCTTGTAATTGTGCCCGTGCGGATTCTCGCACTTGCCCTTGTAATTGCGCAGGTAATGTCCTGCGGCGAAAGAGTCGTCAACGGTGACTTCGAACATGAACCCTCATGGCGGCCCGTCAGCACTGACGAAGCGCGGGGCACCGCCCAATTGATTATTGTACCGCGATAGAGCGATCTTCGATGGAGGCCGGGCGTCCTCGCCCGGCTGGACGGGCGGGGACGCCCGTTCTGATCAAAACAGCCGGATGGCTTTCGCCCTTTTGATCGCAGACACTTTCCTAAGTTCCGTCAACACCGGCTCGGGCACGACTCCGTCCACGTGGACCACCGCGATGGCGTCGCGCGGTGCGCCGGGTTTCACATTGCCCACCCGGCGTCCCAAGGAGAAATCGGCAATGTTGATTTTGTGGTTGCCCAGGATCGTGCCGACTTTGCCGATCACGCCGGGCACGTCGCGATTGCGGAGGTAAATGAGGTTGCGCTCGAGCGGAGCCTCCACTTCGATTCCATCCACATGCAGCAGGCGTGGGGCATTCTTGTGCAATACCGCGCCTTTGACCACGTGTTCTTCCGCTTGAGCCGTGACCGCGATCGAAAGCACGCTCCCCGCTCCTCCGGTCGAACCCTTGGGCTTGCGTACCTCGTGAATGCGCAATCCGCGCGAGGAAGCAATCGCGGCTGCGTTCACCAGGTTCGCCTTCTCCTCCAAAGCCTCATTCAAAATGCCTTTGATCGCGCCGTTGCGGATCAACTCTGTCTTCCATTCTGCGATGTGGCCGCTGTAGCTGAGCGAGATCTCCTGCAGCGCGCCTTCCGTGACCTGAGCGAGGAATGAGCCCAATCTCTCGGCCAGCACAATGTAGGGCTGCAGTTCGACATACTCATCGTGCGAAACCGACGGCACATTCACTGCATTCTGGATCACCCCGTGCTTCAGATACTCCTTCACCTGTAGGGCAATCTGATAGCCCACAGCCTCTTGCGCCTCGTGGGTTGAGCCCCCGATGTGAGGCGTGAGAATTACATTGTCCATGGCGGTGAGCGGGGAGTTCTTAAGTGGCTCCTCGACAAAAACATCCAAGGCAGCCCCAGCCACGTGGCCCTGTTTCAAGGCATGAGCAAGCGCTGCCTCATCGACCAGTTCACCCCGCGCACAGTTCACCAAACGCATTCCGCGCTTCATCTTCTTCAACGACTCGGCATTAATCATGCCGGTGGTTTGGGGAGTCAGTCCGACATGCAAAGTCAAGTAATCCGACGCCGCATAGACTTCCTCCAACTTCGCGATGGCGATGCCCTGTTCCTTGGCCACTGCCATCGAAACGAACGGATCATGGGCGACGAGTTCCATCTCGAATGCTCGCGCGCGCCGTGCCACTTCCATGCCGACGCGACCAAGTCCAACAATGCCCAGCGTCTTGCCTCGCAGCTCCGTACCTTGGAGGGATTTTTTCTCCCACTTGCCGGCATGCATCAACTCATTCGCCCGGCAGAGATGGCGCGCCAGAGCCAGCATCATTGCCAACGTATGTTCTGCCACGGCGACCGCATTCGCGCCGGGCGTATTCATGACCGCGATGCCCTGGCGCGTTGCAGGCTCCAGGTCGATGTTGTCGACTCCCACTCCAGCCCGGCCGATCACCCGCAGTTTGCGAGCCTTGGCTAACAGCTCGGCGTTCACCTGCACGGCGGAGCGGACAATCAGCGCATCTGCGGATTCCAACTGGGCCGCGAGTCCGCCCTCCATCTGGTCCGACGTCACAACAATCCAGCGCGACTCGCGCAGCACATCCACGGCTGATGCGGAGATCTTTTCAGCAATGACAATTTTCATATTTGGTCAAATCGGCCGCGGATTTTCACGGACTTTATTGATAAAGCGTGTTGATAAATCCTGATCCGTGCTGATCGGTGGAAATCCGTGGCTGGATTCCGGATTTCAACCGCGTGCTACCGCTCCCATTTTCGTCGACTTTGCATAGATTTCCTGAGCCGCCCGCACCGCTGCGCCATACTCGACCGCCTGTCTGGTCACGCTGGCGAGCACCTGCTCGAGCGCAGCCAGAATCCCAATGGTATCGAGATAATCGTAGTATCCCAGGTGCGCGATGCGGAACAGCTGTCCCTTCATCTCGCCTTGGCCATTGGCCACCACGGCACCAAAGGATTCGCGGAAATGTCTCACGATCGCGCCGGAGTCCGTACCGCTCGGCGGCTGAATCGCAGTAAGCGCGGCCGCTGGAGCCGTAGACGCGAACAGCTTCAGTCCCAGTGCCTGTGCACCCGCGCGAGTCATCTCGGCTGCCAGTTCGGCATTGTCGATCAGGGCTTTGCGGCCAGCTACGAGATCACCATCGCCCATCTCTCGGATGAAATCGAGCGACGCTCCCAGAGCGGCGAATAAAGAGGTCGCGGGGGTGTAGGCCGATTCTCCTTTGGCGGCAGCCTTGCGCTCTCTGCGGAAATCGAAGTAATAGCGTGGGGACTTCGCCGTTTCCATGCGCTTCCAGGCGCGTTCACTGACGGCGCAATAAGCGAGACCTGGTGGGATCATGAGCGCCTTCTGCGATCCGCCAATGATGACGTCGATGCCCCAGCCGTCCACGTCAAAGTGGGTGGTGCCGAGGCCTGTGATTGCGTCCACGACAAGCAGGGTGTTGTCGCCCGTCTTGCGCACCAACTGCGCGATACCTTTTACATCATGACGCGCGCCGGTCGAGCTCTCCGTCGATTGCACGTACACAGCGCGAACGTCCGGCGTGAGCTTCCGCCGAACTTCGTCGAGAGAGAAGGTCTCGCCATATGGAGCGCTGACGACGTCCACCACACATCCGAAAGCCTGGGCCAGATCGCGCCAGCGCTCGCCAAATTTTCCCGCAGTGAGCACTAGCACTTTATCTTCCGGCGAGGTCAGGTTCGAGACTGAGCCTTCCATCACGCCAGTCCCGGAAGAAGCCAGCACCAGCACATCGTTCCTGGTGCCGATGAAATCCTTCATGTCGGCCAGCACCCGCGTGTACAGAGCGCGGAAGTCTGCGGTGCGATGGTGCATAACGAATGAGGCCATTGCGGTCTGAGCCGCAGGAAGAATGGGTGTGGGGCCCGGAGTGAAAAGACGGTTCTTGCGCAGCATGGAAATAGTTCCTCAAGAAGGTACTTGGTAGTTTACCCGGAACCTCAGTGCGATGCTGTGATGTGGCGCACGTCTGCATGAGACGACACCGCCGCCAACCACGACGTTGCAAGCAACGTCGCTACAGCCGCAGCAGCTTGCTGCGTCTCCTGCTTTGCGCAAGACTATAATTCGACCATGAGCCTGATTGAACAGATTCAGAAAGACATCACCGCCGCCATGAAGGCCCGCGAGGAGCAGCGGCTGTCCACGTTGCGCATGGTCAAGACCGCGCTCAAGAACCGCGAGATCGACAAGATGGCCCCGCTCGATGGCAAAGAAGCGCAACAAGTGCTCAGCACGCTGATCAAGCAGCGCAAGGAGTCAGTCGAGCAATTCACCAAGGGCGGTCGCCAGGAAATGGCGGATAAAGAAGCCGCCGAGATCAAGCTGATTGAAGCTTACATGCCTAAGGCGGCCGGCGAAGACGAGATCGTAGCTGGCGTGAAAGCTGTCATCGCCGAAATGGGCTCACCCACGATGAAAGACATGGGGACAGTAATGAAGAACGTAATGGCCCGTTTCGCTGCCGCGGGCGTGCGCGTGGATGGCAAAGTCGTGAGCGAAGCGGTGAAGCAGGAGCTAAGTCCGAAGTAATGGAGAACGGGCGTCTCGCCCGTTCAGTCACTTGCTCCTCTGAAGCTCCCGATAGGCTTCGCTCTTCGACATTCCCATTTCTTTGGCGACCTTCTTTAGTGCCGCCTTCTCGTCGACCTTTTCTTCCGCGACGATCTGCTCAACTCGCTGCCGGACGCTCACTCGCGAAGGCGATGCTTTCTGCTCCCCCGCTTCCATTTTGCCAATCAGCAGCGTGATCTCTCCCTTGATGTCGCCGCGGGCCTTCAACGTTTCGAGAACCTTCTCGGCGTGGCCACGCAAGAATTCCTCATGGATCTTGGTCACTTCGCGGGCAATGACTACGTGCCGTTCGCCTCCCAGAATCTCGACGACGTCCTCCAGCGCTCCAATCACCCGATGGGGCGCTTCGTAAAACACCTGCGTCCGCGGCGAATCGCGGATGCTCTCCAGAACCTGACGCCGCTGCCCAACCTTGGCGGGCAGGAATCCGCTGAAACGAAATGAATCCGTGGGCAGGCCACTCGCGACCAGGGCCGCAAGGAAAGCCGATGAGCCCGGAATTGGCACAACCGGGATGTGATGCCGAATGGCCAACGAGATCAGCCGGAATCCCGGATCAGAAATTCCCGGCATGCCTGCGTCCGTCACCAGAGCAATCCGCGCCCCCTGTTCCAGATCAACCACGAGTTCGGCGGCGCGAGTCATCTCGTTACGTTCGTGATAGCTGGTGGTACGGGTGGTGATGCCGTAGTGGTTGAGCAGCTTTTGCGTCTGGCGGGTGTCTTCGCAGGCGATAAGGTCGGCTTCCTTCAACACACGCAACGCTCGCAGCGTAATGTCTTCCAGATTGCCGATCGGCGTTGCCACCAGATACAGTCCGGCGGATAGAGCGTCTCGATTTCCCGTTTCTTCCAACGCCATCGACGCGAGTCTACCACCGATGTAGGCGCAAGCATCCTCGCCCGTACTGTGGAGGCACGAACTCTACATCACACCTGGAGAGCGCTCGGCCCGCACAGGCGAGGACGCCCGCGCCTACATTGATTGACGCCGGGCCGGGCAATACCTAGAATCGAGTCCAGAGAGCTTTAGGCACAATTCGCTGTATTTCAGGGGAGCGATCTCAGGAGTCCATGCCACTTTACGAATACGAGTGCAAGAAGTGCCATCACCGCTTCGAACGGATCGTGAAATATTCCGATCGCCCCATGAAGAAGTGCCCAGACTGCGGCGGTCCGGTGGAGCAGACCATCACCGCACCCGCCGTGCAGTTCAAAGGGTCGGGCTGGTACGTGACCGACTACGCCAAGAAGCCCTCGGCTACTGCATCTTCCTCGAATGGAGATTCCAAGTCGAAGGACGAGGCCGCGGCTAAGAAGGAATCGGCTTCAAAAGAAGAGCCGGCTTCGAAAAAAGAAGAAAAGTCTTCGAAATCGACGGAAAAGTCCAAGTCAGAAACTTCCAGCAAGAAGGCCGAAAAAAAATGACACGCCACGAATAGTGCAAAAGCGCTGCGCGCGAGATCCTTCGAGACCTGACGGTCTCTCAGGATGACGTCACGATTTGTTTCGCCTTACCGCCAGGTCATGTCATAGCCCAGCGTCTGCAAAATGTGGTTTTCGAATTCATACTCCAGGATGACGCTGAAGTTGTCCGCTTTGAACTCCCACGAGGACGCGTACTTTGTCAGCTGAGGCTGGTAGAAAGAGTACGCTGTAGAAAATCGTACGTTGCAGGGCTTCGGACAAGCGATCATGCCGGTCGGATCGGCTCGCCGCTCGCCCGTGGCGTCGAAGAAAACCTCCGATGAAACATCTTGCTCAGCCGCCACCAGGAGTTGCTGAGGCTCTACATTCAAGGCGCGTGGATCGCCAGGGCGCGTGTCTGGAGGTACGTTGGCGGGCAGCCGCTGTAACGGATTGAGGTCGATTTGTTGCGCTACGCTCATTTGTGCCTCGGCCCAGATCTCCCGCAGATCGGCATCGGAATGCTGGGTCTTATTTACAAATCCGGCCGGAACCGGGCCGTGCGGACTTCCCCCGCATCCCAGCAGAATCCCGGTCAAAACGACGGTGACGTTAACCCATTTCATCGTGCGTCCGCAAAACACTAGTAATGACATCGGCGCCGGGTAGGCCTTTCGGACCTTCGAGATTTGCCCAAACGTCATACGTCTTTCGCAGCAGTGTCCGGAGGACTCTGCGGAATCTGCAGAAATTCTCTTTTCGGCGTTGCCGATTTATGCGGTTGACGCTTTACAGGAGGATCAGTCCCAAAACGGGACCGAATGCTCGAACGACTGTAGCCCGGAGTTCCCCGGAAGTCCAGTAGCGTTTGCTGTTGGCCGGCTGGATGGTAAAGGGCGCCCGGCACGCCGCTCTGAATCCGTTTCGCGAATGATTTCATCTAACCGGAGTGAAATAGTCGTTATAACGAGGATTCCATTGTGATCAACATTCGGCGCAGCAACGAACGGGGTGGCGGCGATTACGGCTGGCTCAATACCCGGCATACGTTCTCTTTTGACCAGTATCACGATCCGCGCTTCATGGGATTTCGTTCCCTGCGCGTGATCAACGAGGACCGGGTCGCGCCCGGCGAGGGTTTTCCCACCCATCCGCACCGGGACATGGAAATCATTACCTACATCCTGGAAGGCGCGCTTGAGCACAAGGACAGTCTGGGAACAGGGTCGGTGATCCGCCCCGGCGATGGACAGCGCATGAGCGCCGGCCGCGGCATCCGCCATAGCGAAATGAATGCATCGCCCACCGAACCAGCCCATCTGCTGCAGATCTGGATCGTGCCCGACCGAGCGGGTCATGAACCCAGCTATGAGCAAAAGGCATTTCCGGATGAAGAGAAGCGCGGTAAGCTGCGCCTGATCGCCGGGCCGGATGGCAAGGATGGCTCGGTGACCATCCACCAGGACGCGCGCCTCTGTGTGACCCTCTTGTCTCCCGGACAGGAAGTCGCCCATGAATTGGCCAAGAGCCGCTATGCGTGGCTGCAGGTCGCCAAGGGAGCGATAGAGTTGAACGGCAAGCTGCTCAAACAGGGCGACGGCGCAGCAGTGAGCGACGAACAAAAGCTGATCATGAAGGGCGTAGAAAACGCCGAAGTCCTGCTGTTCGATCTGGCCTGAAATGGTGGGCCACGGATTTGCACGGATTAACACGGTCTAAGTTCAGGTCAATCCGTGAGAATCTGTGAAATCCGTGGCCTGTCTTTGCATGTGTCTGTGATTCAATAGAGACCGAGGGAACCCCATGGCAGATGAATCGAGGCCGATCCGCATTGTTCTGATTAACGGCAGCGTCCGTTCGGGAAACTACACCAGCATGGCGTCCGCCCTGGTGGTGGATGAGCTGCGAAAAGATCCCAAGGTTAGCGTCGACGTGATCAACCCCCTGGAACTCAATCTGCCGCTGCCCGGAACCAATCCCCACGCCGACGGAACCCGCAAACTTCAGGAAGCGGTGAAGCAAGCGACTCTGGTAATACTCGCGACCCCTGAGTATCACGGCAGCCTGAGCAGCGTCATGAAGCTGGTCATCGAAAACCTGGGTTTTCCTTCGGTGCTGGCGGGAAAGCCGGTCGCGCTGCTAGGCGTCGCGGCGGGTTCGATTGGCGCCATAAAGTCACTGGAACAGCTACGGAGCATTGCTTCTCACATCGGCGCTTTTGTTTTGCCGCTTGGGGTTTCCGTCCCCAATGTGCAGAAGGTGTTTGACTCCTCCGGCCGCGTACTCGACCCGGCGGTCGAGAAACTGGTGCGCAGTCTGGCGACGAATGTGATGAACTACATTCATCAAAACATTTGCCCGTCGGTGACACTCGAGCGTCTGCTGCGGCAGGGTACGTCGGCAGTGTCCGGCTGAAATTCGGGTTCGCGATGGCTTCTTCGATTCCAGACGGGGTCAAATGGATTTCAATCGCCTTCCTTCTCGCTGCCGGCTATCTCTGCTTGATCGGCATCCTCATGCTTGTGTCTCGCGGCGCGGTGTCCATGGCGCTGGGAGCGCCGCTACTCAGCGGCCTGGAATTGGCTGGGCCTTACATGTTCCTGTTGATGGCCGGGGTGGGAGCGCTGATTGGATGGGGGCTCCTGCGGCTGAATAACTGGGCTCGGCGGGCTGCCATTGCAGTCGCATTCGTGGGAGTCGTGATGCTGGTCCCTGGTGTTTCAGCCGCGGCGGTAGATTTTCGGGCGTCACTGCTTTGGGGAGGACTAGGAGTTATCGTTCGCGTGATAATCGTCTGGTATCTGTTTCAAACGCCGACAGCGGAAGCTTTCGCAAAAGACTAGCCACGGATTTCACGGATTAAAACGGATCAGCAATCTTAAACAGCTTTTTCATATCCGTGACAATCCGTGCGGATCCGTGGCTGAATTTATCGCTTGGTCTTTACCGGTTCTTCCTCTCCAACGCGCCTGCTGACCTCAAACTTCATCTTTCCAGACTTCTTGTCCGCGTCGACGATCACGTGATCGCCGTGCAGCACTTCGCCGTCAAGAATCTTTAGCGCAAGTTGATCCTGCACCAGCTTCTGGATCGCCCGCTTCAGAGGCCGCGCTCCGAAATTCGGATCGAAGCCCTCGCTGAATAGCAGATCCTTCGCCGCATCGGTTAATTCAAGCGAAATCTTGCGATCAGCCAACAGATGCCGCACATCTTCGAGCCGCAGCTCGATAATCTTCACCAGCTGTTCCCTGCCCAGCGGGCGGAAGATGATGATGTCGTCTACACGATTCAGGAACTCGGGTTTGAAGTGTCCATGCAGAACGTTGATCACCTGCTTCGACGCTTCTTCAAACTCCTTCTCGGAGCGCAGGCCCTCTGCCTGCAGAAAAGACGATCCGAGATTCGAAGTCATAATGATCACGGTATTGCGAAAATCAACCGTCCGGCCTTTCCCGTCGGTGAGGCGGCCATCGTCCATCATTTGCAGCAGAACGTTGAACACGTCGGGATGCGCCTTCTCGATCTCATCGAACAGAATGACCGCATACGGACGCCGCCGCACCTGCTCGGTGAGCTGCCCGCCCTCCTCATAGCCAACGTATCCGGGAGGCGCGCCGATGAGCCGCGAAACCGCGTGCTTCTCCATGTATTCGGACATGTCTATCCTGACCATGGCGTGTTCATCGTCAAACAAGAATTCGGCCAAGGCGCGAGCGAGTTCGGTTTTGCCCACACCCGTGGGCCCGAGGAAAATGAACGAACCGATAGGCCGCTTGGGGTCGCTCAAACCCGCACGGGAGCGGCGGATAGCGTTTGAAACCCGCTGCAGGGCCTCGTCCTGGCCGACCACGCGCTCCCGCAGACGATCTTCCATGTTGATCAGCTTCTTGACTTCGCCCTCGAGCATCTTCGACACCGGAATACCAGTCCACTTCGAGACGATGCGGGCCACATCTTCTTCGTCTACTTCTTCCTTCAACATGCGCGACTTGCCTTTGCCGTCCATCTGCGCGGTAAGCTTGTTGAGTTCTTCTTCCGTCTGGCGCAGTAAGCCGTAACGGATTTCGGCCACGCGCTGCAGGTTCCCCTTGCGCTCTTCGGTCTGTTCTTCGGTCTTTAACTGCTCGATCTTTTCTTTGAGAGAGCGGGAGCGGGCGATCAGATCTTTTTCCCGCTTCCAGTTAGCTTTCAGTGTATTGGCTTTCTCGCGAATCTCGGCTAGCTCCTTGTCGATCAGCGAGAGCCGTTCTCTCGAGTTGCGGTCGTCTTCCTTCTTCAGCGCCTGGCGCTCGATTTCGAGCTGAGTCGCTTTGCGCTCAAGCTGGTCGATATCCGTGGGCAGCGAATCGATCTGTATTCGCAGCGAGGCCGCCGCCTCGTCGATGAGGTCAATTGCTTTGTCAGGCAAGAAACGATCAGAAATGTAACGATGCGACAAAGTTGCGGCTGCGACAATCGCCGAATCCTTGATGCGCACGCCGTGGTGCACTTCGTAACGTTCTTTCAGGCCGCGTAGAATGGCGATGGTGTCCTCGACATTGGGTTCGCCGACGAAAACGATTTGGAAGCGGCGCTCCAGGGCCGCATCTTTCTCGATGTGCTTGCGGTATTCGTTGAGCGTGGTAGCGCCAATCGCGCGCAGTTCACCGCGAGCCAGCGCCGGCTTGAGCATGTTGGAAGCGTCCATCGCGCCCTCGGCGGCGCCTGCGCCAATCAGCGTATGCAGCTCGTCGATAAAGAGGATGATCTGTCCTGAAGAATCTTCAATCTCTTTCAGCACTGCTTTCAGGCGATCTTCAAACTCGCCGCGATACTTAGCGCCTGCCAGCATGGCACCCAAATCCAGCGCAACAACACGCTTGTTCTTCAGCCCTTCGGGCACGTCGCCCGAAATGATGCGCTGGGCCAGGCCTTCCACAATGGCGGTCTTGCCCACACCCGGCTCTCCGATCAACACCGGGTTGTTCTTGGTGCGCCGGGAAAGCACCTGCACCACGCGGCGGATCTCTTCGTCGCGGCCAATCACGGGATCGAGTTTGCCGCGACGCGCCTGCTCGGTCAGGTCGCGGGTGTAGCGCTCCAGCGCCTGATACTTCTCCTCGGGATTCTGGTCGGTTACTTTTTGCGTGCCGCGGACCGAAGTCAGCGCTTTCAGAATGGCATCGTGGGTTGCTCCGTGCCGCGCCAGGATTTCCCGCGCCGTATCGCGCTTCAGTTGCGTAACCGCGAGCAGCAAGTGCTCAGTCGATACGTATTCGTCCTTGAAATTGGCGGCTTCTTTGAAGGCGAGCTCCAACAGTTGATTGACCGAGTTGGAAATCGTCGCCTGGGCCGCGCTGCCTGAAACTTTGGGCAGACTCTCAATGGCTCCGTAGGCGTCGTGCAACACTGCCTGTGGGCCGATGCCGATTTTCTCCAGCACTGGCGGGACGATCCCTTCCTTGTCCTCGACCAACGCGGCCAGAAGATGCACCGGCATGAGCTCGGGATTGCCGTGCTCCGATGCCAGGCTATTGGCACGTTGCACTGCCTCCTGCGCCTTGACTGTAAATTTGTCCCAACGAATTGCCATGGGCACTTACTCCTAAAACGGACTCAACCGTTGGTTCTCGGAATTCTTTGTCGGCTGATCCTATGAATACTCACTCTTTGTAGGTAGGTATCGGCAAGGAACCGAAAGTCTGCCGCATACCGAGCCCCGCCGTATTCCTCAAACGTAACAGCTATTGGGAATTCGACCACATCATTTCCCGCACTGTCTTTCTTGAAATCGGAAAACGACGCGTAAACCACCATCTCAAGATTGTTTTTTTCACTTTGCGGTACCTTGTCGCCGTAGAGCTCAAAATTCAATTGGCTCACGCTACCTCGCGGACATTTAGCAATTACTGGGAAGCGTGCGCCGCAATGGGCCTTGTTTATGCCAATGTCGTTTACCTTCACCTCGTAGGCATCGACAGCTCCGCTGTTTTCTAGACACAGAGTTTTCCGAGTATGTAAAGGCGGAACCGCTGCCCATGAGAACGATATTTCTGGTCCGCGATGCAACGACCTTTCGTAAATCAAGCGCTTGCTTTTTCTTGGTCCATGCGATGTAGCTTCCTGCCCAAAAGAGCGGCACCGAGAGACAGAGAAAAATGTACGAGGACACGGGCTTGTCGTGGAAGTGCTCCCATGTGCCGACGCCGAATGACACGAAGGCAGCAAGCACAGAAGTTACGCCCCATCCTGCGGCGTCTGTAAGGAATTCTTTTATGTTCTTGATCATTTGTCGCGCCCCTAATCTTACGAGGGCACCTCCTGCCTCGGGTCTTGCGCGTGCCTCTAACCTTTGTTCCCCTTGTCTGCCTTCTGGCGGGCATCTCCCGCCGCCTTATGTCTCAACCCACTGGCAGCAAGCGCGAGACTGCGGTCGCGGAGCTTTTCGAGAATTTTGACCTTCTCAGAAAAACTCAGCGCGGCAAGCCGCTTGCGCATTTCCCGCTTACTCATGAGCGCCTTCCAAATACTTGCGCTCGAACTGCTTCCACTTCGGAGTCAACTCATAGCGTTCGAGGATGGCTTGCAGCTTTCCCCGGTCCACGGCCTCCTGCTCGACAAACTGCAATATGCGGATATGATCTTTTGCCCGCCCCGTGGACAACGCTATGGCCACCAGATGTTCCGCCGACATGACCCAGGTAGCGACGCCTTCGACCGTCGTCGATACTGACTCCGCTACTGCCTCCCGCTCTAACTCATTGCCCGGGGGAAGAAACTGGACCGGCCAGCCGCCGATCACAATATGTTCGTCTTTCACCGTACCGCCGCGGGCCTTGAGATACTCATAGAGGGGAGCAAGGCTGAGCAACAAACTACCTGGGGCCTCTGGCAGCATCACAAAGATATCTACATCGAGCGTTGCCGCAGGCTCCAGGTACAGTGTCGCACCGACAGCTCCTCCAATGGCATATTTCCCGATGACGCCATCAGCTTGCATTCGGTTGATCGCTTCGAGCGTGGCTTTCAAGATTTACTTGTCCTGCAGGCATTGTGAACTAACTCTGCGACTGAGCCAAGCAATTTGCTGCGAAGAAACCTAGAGGCGGGCGTGCCGCCCGCCTCCTCACAGCCCCATCAATCGGGAAGCTTACGCGGCTTTGCCTGGAGCCTTGGCCTCCAGAGTCTTCTCACCATCAACGTTGACTTTGATCTGCTTGGGCTTGGCTTCAGCCTTCTTCGCCAAGGTGATCTTCAGGATTCCCTTGTCATAGTTGGCCGAGACCTTCTCCGGATCCACGGTCGTGGGTAAGGTGAAGGAGCGAGTGAAGCTTCCATACTGCCGCTCCACGCGACGGAAGTTCTCTTCTTTCTCTTCCTTTTCGAACTTGCGCTCGCCGTGCACGGTGAGGGTGTTGTTCTCGATGCGGACATCGATGTCTTTCTCGTCAATTCCCGGAACTTCGATCTTCAGCGTGATGTTGTGCTCGTCTTCATACACATCCACAGGCGGGGCAAAATTGCTCGTGGCCAGGGACTGGTCCTGCGCCTCGGGGCCGAATGAATCCCGGAACAACCGGTTCATGCGGTCCTGCAGAGTGGTGAACTCGCGGAAAGGCTCCCAACGGGTTAAAACGGTCATGGCTAAATTCCTCCTTCAAAGTCTTGGTGGTTTGTATGGCTTCCTGCACTTCCTTGGATGCCTGATTAGCGTAAAGGAAGCATAAAACTTGAGCGCATTGTTGTCAATATATTAATTGATTTTATTTACATTAACTTACAGCCAAGATAATGCACTTCAAGTATGCGGTTTCCGGCACTGTCAACAGAACGGGATGATCTTTAGCCTGGGTCCGGTTCTCCACAATCCGAAGATTTCTGTGCATATCCCGGGCAGCTTGCGCCACCACTTCCAGAAACTCCGCCGCGCTGACGTGGTACGAGCAGGAGCAGGTGACCAGTATCCCGCCAGGACGTAGCATCTTCAGAGCCCGCAGGTTGAGCTCTTTGTAGCCCCTGAGGGCGGTTTCCAGATTGCTCTTGCTTTTGGCGAAGGCCGGCGGATCAAGCACGATCGTGTCATACTGCTGCCCGGCGCTGGCGTAGTCCCGGAGCAGGTCGAAGGCGTTGGCCTCAATCCATTCGATCTCGCGTCCGTTCAGAGCAGCATTGCGGTCGGCGACCTCGAGCGCAGGGCGGGAGCTATCCACTCCCGTGACCTTGGAGCAATGCGGGGCAAGGTGTAGAGCAAAGCCTCCGTGGTAGCAAAATACATCCAAAGCTTCACCGCGGGCATATTGAGCAGCCGTCGCATGGTTTTCGCGCTGATCGAGAAACGCGCCCGTCTTCTGACCCTCGAAAGCTTCGTACTGGAAACGAACCCCATTCATGGAAAACACCGTGCTCTTCTTCTCGCCTTGTAGCAGGCTGGAGGGCCGTGCGGGCAGTTGCTCCAGCTCGCGCACCCGGGGGTCGACGCGCTCGACGATGGCCGCCGGATGCAGCCGCTCGGAAAGTTCGGAAACGATAACTTGGCGCACCGCTTCCGCATCCATCGCCTGGGTCAGCACTTGGAGGGAGAGCAGATCGTTGTAACGATCCACAATCAGCCCCGGCAGGAAATCCGCCTCGCTGAATACGATTCGATATGCGTCCGTGTCCCGCACCACTCGCCCGCGATAAGCGAGGGCCTCCTGAACGCGCTTCCGCAAAAGGGCGTCGAGATGCTTCACGCCGTCCCGGGAAATCATGCGAATCGCAATCTGTGAAGCGCTGCTGTATAGGGCCGTCCCCAGAAATTTTTCGCGTTCGTCAGCCACGCTCACCAGAGCACCGGAAGCAACGCCGTCCGCCGCAACGATGTCAGAGCGATAAACCCACACGTGTCCGTCCTTAAGCCGGTTTGCTCCCCGACGGGAAACTTTCACCACGGGGAGCCCGTGGAGGTCCGTTGATTTTCTGGGCATAGAGGAATCTTAACCCGACGGCGCTTAAGTGCGGACAAAGGCAGGTGTTGTCATCCCGAGCGGAACGAGGGATCTAGGTTCTTCGCGTGGGCCGCGAGACCCAGATTCGCGTCGCTCCTCGGAACGACAACAAGGTAAGGACGGAGTTCAGCTGGCGGCGGGATGCTCCGAAGCCATAGCCTCACTCTTGGTGTGACCACGCTTGCGCGATTCCGCCCGCGCCAGATCGAGGTCTCGATGCAGTGCGTCGAGTGTTGCTGTGGGCAGCTCATTCCCCCACTCCTCGATCTCGGATTCCGTCCAACTTCCATTCAGACGGATGACATCATCGCCGAAGTCTTCGGGAAACGCCAATCGATACTCGCCTTCGCGGACCAGGATATCGCCAACTCCCCGCCCCGATGAGCCGTCGAATACGTGTCGGCTCGACTCACCCTTGCTGTTGAGATAGACGAGAAATACCTCTCCATGGTCCTCAAAGCTGGCCCGGAAATACCAGGCTTGGCTGGATTCAAACTTAGGGTGGGCCCTGCGCCGCCTGGCAACCACAACCGGGTCCGGCGCCTCATCATGCGACGGATCGTGATAAAGAATGCGCTGGCAGGACTCGCAAACCACCACGTGCGTTGCCGCGCGCACTTCATTGTAAGTCTGGGGACGCAGCATGACCTGGCAGGCCATGCACTTTTGATCGCGAGCTTCGGAAAGCCCCGTGCCGCGATGCTTCGCGACCCGGTCATACTGAGGCAGCAGATCGGGATTGACGCCGGCTCGCGCCTGGTCGCGCTTGGCGTTCCACTCGGCCAACTGCTTTTCGTCCTCCGCAGTCCGCTGCCGGGCCTCTACCTTTTCCTTTTCGATCTCCGCCATCTCCGCCTTCAACTTCGCCTCGGCCGCCTTTACATCCTTCTCGCGGATCTCGGCATTAACCATCAACTCCAGAATCTTGTCTTCGTTGGCGCGAATATCCTGCTCGGCGAACTGGATCTCGTGCAGCAGAGCTTTGTATTGTTCGTTGGTCTTAACGGCGAGCGATTGGTCGCGATACTTGGAGATTTTCTGTTGCTGATCCGAAATCGCGCTCTCGTATTTGCGGCGGGAGGCTTCGTCGGCTTTGACAGCGGTCTTGGCTTTGTCCAAAATCGCTCGCGTTCCGGCCAGCCTCTCTTCAATGGCGGCCACCCGCTTGGGCAGGGCGGCGATTTCTTCCCTCAAACGCAGGATTTCCCGATCCGCTTGTTGCAGTGCGATCAGGTTTTGGACGTCAGGAAGCATCTTCAAAGAGTAGCACTGTCCTGATTTTAGCATGTGCCTCTGCACAGACGTTGCTAGCAACGTCTCGGCCAACACCGCCGGCTCAGGCCAGCAAGAACCCGCCCTGCCGGTGTACACTTCTCCACCTCGCCTCATAGCAGCCGAATTTATGCCCGGAGATGCCGCGTGACTCGACTCATACGCCTGATAACCGTCTGCTGGTTAATCCCCTTTGCCGCCGCGCAGTCCGCCACTCCTAACGGACCCAGGAAGCCTCTCACCATCGAAGCCATCTTCGCCCCTGGCGGCATTACCGGCCGTCCCCCGGAAACCATCCAATGGACCCCCGACTACGCGAAAACGTCGTTCATCCAGCGCGACGATTCCGGCGAACACGGTGAGTTGTGGTCTGTCGACGCCGCCACCGGCGAGAAGAAGCTGCTGGTCAGCGAATCCAAGCTATCTACGCTCGCACCCCCCGTCGAGAAGATCAGGGACGAACGCGAAATCGAGCGTATCACTCGCTACCACGTCGACCCTTATCACTGGGCGCCGGATTCCAGGCATTTGCTCTTCGTTCCTCACGGTCAGCTCTGGCTCTATTCGCTCGCCAACGGCACTGCCCTCCAGCTCAGCTCGTCCCCAGATCCTATCAGCGATCCCAAGTTCTCTCCCGACGGCCGCCGCCTGGCCTACTTGCGCAGGCACAACCTATACGTGCTCTCCGGCCCTGACAACACCGAAAAGCAGATCACCCGAAACAAGGACAAAGAAAAGAAAAACAAGGACAAGGACGACAAGGACAAAGACGACAATTTGCTGAATGGCGAAGTCGATTGGGTCTACGCCGAAGAGTTGAGCGTTCGCAGCAACTACTTCTGGTCGCCCGACAGCAAGAGCATCGCCTTCCTCCACATGGACGAAACCCGCGTGCCCACGTATCCGATCACAAATTGGCTGCCCACGCATCCCACCGTGGATATGGAAAAGTATCCCAAAGCCGGCGATCCCAATCCGGTCGTGCGCGTGGGGGTGGTCAGTGCGTCCGGCGGGGATGCTAAGTGGATCTCGCTCACCGAGGATCACGACATCTACATCCCGCGTTTCGGATGGATCCGCGATGGCCTGCTCTGGGCCGAAGTCTTGAATCGTGCGCAAGACGTGATGGACCTCTACTTCATCGACGCCCGCTCCGGACGCTCCCGCAAAGTCCTGACCGAGGCCACCGCCGACGCCTGGGTCAACGTCAACGACGATATGAAAATCCTGGGATCGGGAGACCGTTTCCTCTGGTCCAGTTGGCGCGACGGAACCACCCAGCTCTATCTCTACAGCTTCGACAAAGCGAATCCGCTTGCCTCCAACGCCAAGCTCGAACGCCAACTCACCAAGGGCGATTTCGAAACGCTTGGTGTCGAGGCGGTCGATGACGCCGCCGGCGTGGTTTACTTCACTTGCAACCAGGACGATCCCCGCGAGCGCCAGATCTACGCGGTAAAGCTGGACGGCTCCGGCTTCGAACCCGTCACCGACGAAGATGGAACCCACCACGCGATATTCGCCGATGACGGCAAACATTTTGTCGACGAATTCTCCGCCCTGATGACGCCCCCGCGCACCCTGATTTGCAGTACCGACGGAAACTGCAAAAACGTGTGGAAGTCGCGCAGCGTCGACGATTACAAATTGACCGCACCCGAGTTCCTGGAGTTCAAAGCGGACGACGGCACCACCCTCGACGGCGAACTCCTGCTTCCCCCAGAAAGCACGTCAGCGGGCAAAATCCCCGTGATCGTGAATATCTACGGAGGCCCGGCCGGGCAAACCGTGACCAACAGCTGGATCCAGGACTGGATTGGTTCTTCGGGACTCTTCCATCAGATTCTGGCCCAGCAAGGATTCGCCATCTTTACAGTCGACAATCGCGGCACGCCCGCCCGCGACCGCAAATTCATGACCGCCGTCCGCCATCAGTTTGGCGCAATCGAACTGAAAGACCAGCTCACCGCGCTGGATCAGCTGTTCGCGCAGTATCCCCAGCTGGATCGCACCAGCGTGGGCATCTGGGGATGGAGCAACGGCGCTTCCATGACCATCTACGCGATGACTCATTCGAACATGTTCAAAGCGGGAGCCGCCGTCGCTCCGGTCACCGACTGGCGCAACTACGATTCCATCTACACCGAACGCAACAACGGAAAGCCCACCGACAAGAACACGACCAGCTACTCCGACCTGGATCTGCGCAAAGTAGCCGACAAGCTGCAAGGCTCGTTGCTCATAGCCCACGGGACCGGCGACGACAACGTGCATCTCCAGAACAGCATCCAGATGGTCGAAGCCCTGATCAAGGCAGGCAAGCAATTCCGCTTCATGGTCTATCCCATCAAAACCCACAGCATCCGCGGCGAGGAAGACCGCGCCCACCTCTTCCAAATGATCGAAGACCACTTCGAGCGCGAACTAAAATAACTCTGGTCGGGTCACCCTACACTTCTTCTCCGCGCTTGTCATTGTTGATTAACTATGGTTAACTATTGACAATGATCTCTGGTTAACAATCCAAGATATGGAAACTTTGCCGCTCTTAAGGCAAATGAGTGGGTATCCGTTGAGGCGTGCAGGTGGCTTCGTTCTTGTGTTGAGTGTCGCGTGTCTTCTTCCAGTGGAGGCATTGGCCCAGGGCGAAACCACCAGTGCCATCGTTGGCCAGGTTCGGGATACAACCAACGCTCTCGTGCCGGGCGCCACGGTGACGATCGACAACCCCGATACTGGACTGACCCGTAGCGCCAAAACCGATGAGGCAGGACGGTTCAACTTCCCGCAGTTAAAGCCAGGTACTTACTCGGTCCAAGCGGAAGCGCAGGGCTTCGAGGCACGGAAAAATGACAATGTCGTTGCCGGCCTAGGCCAGAAGCAAACCGTGGATTTCACGCTTAAGGTGGCCCGATCAAATGAAACGGTTGAGGTAAGCAGCGAGGCTCCACTCATCAATCCGGCAGATGCCAATACTTCCACAACCCTGAATGCTGCGGCGCTGGAGGATCTGCCAAATCCCGGCGGGGATTTAACCTACCCTCTCCAGTTTGCGCCTGGAGCGCTCATCAACACCGCGGGCAGCGGCAACGACTTTGTCGGCAGCAGCAACGGGTACGGCAACGTGGAATTCAATGGCCTGCCCGCACTCTCAAACGGTTACATTGTTGACGGACTGGAAACCAACGATCCACTCACCAACCTCAACAGCGGCCTCTCAACCAATCTCGTGCTGGGGTTGAATTCGATTTCCGAAGTGACCGTCAATACTCTCTCCTATTCCGTCGATCAAGGCCGGTATGGAGCATCGCAAGTGAACTACGTCACCAAGTCTGGCACCAATCAGTTTCACGGAAATCTCTATGAATTGTGGAATGGTTCGCTGCTGAATGCGGCTGACTACTTTACCAATGCGACACCGGGGAATCACAAGCCCGGATCGACCGTGAATCATTTTGGAGGCAGTTTGGGCGGCCCCATTGTGCACGACAAGGTTTTCTTTTTCTTCGACAGCGAATGGGTTCGGATCGCGTTGCCCATCGTCACGCCCACGACGGCCCCCAGTGCGGGGTTCCAACAATATGTGCTTCAGCAACTTCCTCTGGGCGGAACCGACGCCGTAACCGGATCAGTCTATTCGCCGGCTCCGTCACTGGTCCCGTTTTACCAAAAGATGTTTTCGCTCTACGGAACGACCAACGGCACACCTCTGGCGGTGCTTGGGTGTCCCTTCAATTCGGACGGCACTTCGGCGTCTGGCACTCCCCCGAATGGCAACGGTTGCGCGAACCGGCGCAGCGTTTCGCACTCCAGTGATGACCACGAACAGGTACAGACAGTCCGCATCGACTACAACCTCAACCAGAAAGACACGACTTGGTTTCGTTTTCAGGCTGACACCGGTGTGCAGGCCGTCTTCACGGATCCTATCAACTCGTTGTTTGATGCGGTCTCTCCTCAGCCTCTCTACTCGTTTGCGGCAGGCTACACCCACGTCTTTTCGCAGAATTTGGTGAACTATTTCAACCCCGCATTCTCGTGGTACGAGAGCCTCTTTGGGCCGAATGATTTTCAGAAGACACTCTCGGCGTTTCCGATTGTGTTGCAGGGCAGCGGCGCGAATGCGCCCTTCACTACCATCGGAGGGCTCGACAACACCTGGATTCAAGGCAGGCGGGCCTCCCGCTTCTTCATCAACGACAACCTCGCTTGGAGCCACGGCGCCCACGAACTGAGATTTGGTACGAACACCCGAATCTTTCGCTTGAATGACTATGATTTCGGTCAGGGCACAGTCCCTACGGTCGGCTACACCACCTTGCCGCAATTCATCTATGGAGTGGCGTCTACCGCGACCAGGACATTTCCACTGACGGCAAACGAACCCTTCCGCTTCCTCAATCTCGATCTCTACGCTCAGGACACCTGGAAGGTCACCGACAAGCTCACCTGGACATTCGGTGTGCGCGACACCTTCAATTCCAATCCACTCAATCCACACGACCACATCGCGCGGCTTAATGGTTCTTTCAGTTCCATCTCGCACGATATCAACCAGCCGCTGAATGCCGCCATCCAGACTCATCTCGGAAATCTGTTCTCGTCCACGCCCCTGGCTATTCTGCAGCCGCGCATGGCGATCGCGTGGCAGTTCGAGCCGAAATCCGTGCTCCGCACTGGCTTCGGCATTTTCAGCGACATTTTGCCGGGCAGCGTCGCGGACCTTGTCGGCACTAATCCCCCGTACGTCCAGACATTTCAGGGAGGGCTGCTTGGCAGCGTAGGTGGCACGGCAATCGCCCCCGGAGTGCCAGACAGCGCCATCGACGCAACCATCGCCGCAAATCAGAGGTTTAGTTCGGGGTTTCCTCAGAGCCAGCTTTCGTGCCCGTCTCCCCAAGCAAATCCGGCTAGTTGTCTTCCCCCAGTCGCTATCGCCGCGGTTCCGGATGGCAAACTGCACGCGCCGTATTTCATGGAGTGGAGCCTCGGAGTTGAACATCAATTCGGGACGACGGCCAGTTTGAAAGCGCAATACGTCGGCACGCGCGCTGTCAACCAGCCCTATCTAACCCAAGTAAACGGCTATCAAACGGTGTGCCGGGGTTGTTTTGAGCCGTTCCCCTACCTGCAGCCGACCGATCCACGATTCGGCGCAGTGACCCAGCTCTCCACTGGCGAAAACAGCCACTACAACGGCCTTCAACTGACCGCGATGAAGCGGCTCGGCCACGGCCTGCAAGGACAGGTCAACTACACTTTGAGCCGTTGCATGGATACCGTCTCGAACGGAGGCTTCCTGCAGTTCTCCGCGGGAGGAATTCTTTCCCCTTTGCCGGGAGAGCTTGCCCGCGACTACGGCCCTTGCGATTACGACATCCGGCACAATCTCAATGCCCAGTATGTGTATCAACTGCCGATCAAAATTCGCAATGACCAGTTGGCATATGTGCTAAACGGCTGGCAGATCTCTGGAACCATGTTTTGGCATAGCGGGGTCCCGTTCTCCGTCCTGGGCACGCCTTATTCGGCGAACGGAAACGGCATTGTGCAGGGCAGCGGACCGCAGTTCGCAAGTGTCGTTCCCGGGATCCCGCTCTATGCGCATCATCCAATCCCGGGCGTAACTCAGCCGGGGACGATCCAGTGGCTCAATCCGAATGCCTTTGTATCGGCCGTTGATCCCAGTACCGGGCAGTGTTTCGGCGGCGACGACGCGCAGCATTGCCAATTCGGAGACCTCGGCCGCAATGCCCTGCGCGGTCCCGATTTCGTCTGGAATGACTTCTATCTCACGAAATGGTTTCCGGTGACCGAGCGGGTGAAACTCAGAGTAGAGGCCCAGTTCTTCAATGTCTTCAACCACCCGAATTTTGGCCTTCCAAGCATGGTGCTGGCCGGCATTCCAGGAAAGCCTTCGACCCAGACTGGCTTCGGAGCGCTTACCTACTCAACCTCTCCGCCAACTGGTTTGCTGGGCGTCGGTTTGGGTGGCGATAGCAGTTCACGAATGATCGCATTTCAGGCACGGCTGGAGTTCTGAACAGTCGCCCGGTTCGAGTTTCGCGTGACTTTGGAAATCTGCGCCCCAAAATGGGAACAGCTCCTCGACCTCCCTGATTTCTAGCTTGACTTTCACGCACGCTTTCAGTTAATCCAGTAACTGTAGACTCAGCCTATAGATAACAGAAAGAACCGCTAACTCCTTTGTCCGGAAGATTTTGCATATAAGTCCTTCTAACTCAAAGATCTTGGTGGTAGTGCGGCCCTAATCCCATGATTTCAAAAGACCAGGGGGGAGGGGGGTGCCACTAACCAAAAAGTAAACCGCCGGCCCGTGAGCCACTTAGTGCAAAATAAAGTTGTGCAAATCAAATCTGTGGAAGCCCGAGGCTGATTCATGCGCCGCTTGACGCTTGGCGACTTCGAACTGATTGCAGTCTCCGATGGCATTTATCGCCTCGACGGCGGAGCCTTCTTCGGCGTCATCCCCAAGGTCATGTGGGGAAAGAAAGTACACGCAGACGCCGAGAACTACGTTCCCGTCGGATTGAATTCCGTCGTGGTCCGAACCGGCCAGCAGACGATCCTGATCGAAACCGGTATCGGCAACAAACTCCCCGACAGATTGGTCAAGATCTTCGGCCAACCGGCCAAGCTGCTCGACAATCTAGCCGCCGCAGGCGTTTCGCGGGAAGAGATCGACATCGTCATCAACACGCACCTGCACTTCGATCACTGCGGCTGGAACACGATGCGTCAAGGTGACAAGGTCGTGCCGACATTTCCGAAGGCAAAATATTACGCCCCCGAAGGCGAGTGGCAGCACGGACGCCTCCAACTCGAACGCGACGCCATCAGCTACATGTCCGACAACTACGATCCGCTGATCAAGACCGGCCAAATGGAGTTGCTGCCGGGAGACCGCCAGATCGTCCCCGGAGTATCCGTCAAAGTCTTCCCCGGCCACACCGAGCACATGCAAGCGGTGGTGATAAACAGCGGCAGCAAAACGGCCTGCTACATCTCCGATCTGATTCCCACCAGCGCCCACATCGATTTGACCTGGGGCATGGCCTTCGACCTGCTCCCGCTACAAACCATAGAAAGCCGCAAGCGCTACTACGCCCAGTCAATTCCCGAGAAGTGGCTCACCATGTTCACGCACGACCCGAACACTCCATGGGCTTACGTGGAAAAAGATGAAAAAGGAAAAATGCTAGCGCGAGTAGCGGGCTAGCTTACGACCACCAACACTGCCGGCCGCAATCTCTGCTCAAAAAATTCTTCCACGCGAGCCAGAATTTCCGGCGCGCTCTTGGATTCGTAGATTGCCTTGCGCAATCCAGCTCCGCCCGGAACGCCGTGCGTGAACCACGACGCAAACTGCTTCATCTTCCCGACCGCGTCCGGCAACTCTTCCTCGATCAGCATCTGGAAGTAGGTGCGAATCATCTGGTAGCGATCGGCCTCGGCTGGTTCCTCGTAACGGCCGCTCGCTGTGTATTGCTCGATCTGCCGGAAGATCCACGGATTCGCTGGCGCTGTCCGCCCAATCATCACCGCATCGCAACCAGTCTGCGCCACGATCGCGCAAGCGTCCTGAGGCGTGCGAATGTCGCCATTGCCAATCACAGGAATCTTCACTGCCTGCTTGATCGCGGTAATCCACTCCCATCGCGCCGCGCCGCTGTAGCCCTGCTCACGCGTGCGCGCATGCAGCGCGACGGCGCATAGCCCGCAGTCCTCGGCCATCTTCGCCAGTTCGACGCAGACAATATTCTCGTCGTCCCAGCCCGCGCGGAACTTCACCGTAAACGGAATCTTGATGGCCGCGCGAACCGCCTCGAAGATCTTGCCGATTGCCGGCAAATCGCGCAGCAGACCCGATCCGCCATTGCACTTGACCACTTTCTTCGCCGGACATCCAAGATTGAGGTCGACAAGATCGAAGCCGAGGTCTTCGACCATGCGCGCTGCGTCGGCCATGACTCGGGGATCGCTGCCAAACAGCTGGGCCGAGATCGGATGCTCGTCTTCGTAGAAATGCAGGTAGCGCTTGGCCTTCTGGTCCTTGGCGCGAAGCACGCCATCCGCCGAGGTGAACTCCGTCATGATCAGTCCGCATCCGCCGAGGTTGCGAATGAAGCGCCGAAAGACAGTATCGGTGACGCCCGCCATCGGAGCGAGAACAGTCGCAGGCGCGATCTGGATATTGCCGATCATGACACGGTCGGGCACGGAAACGCCTGCACCAACGACGATGCCCGCTCCTAGATTCCCCGGATTGTCCCAAAATTTGCGCACTATGGCCTGACTTCGCGATTTGCCGGATACCTTGCCGTAAAGCTGTCGACGATCTTGTAGACGGAGGAATCCAGCTTGAAGCGTTCCGGTTGCACCGAAATCCGCACATCAAGGTGACCGAGCGCATCTTCTCTCACCTCAATTATTCCGATCCTTCCAATGCCGTCTGGGGAGTAGAGCATGTCGCTACGCGGGCGACTGTTCTTAGGGTTATCAAAGAGAGCCAGATACCTGAAGTGAGCGGGGACTTGCATGAGTCGGGCAATTAGATCCGCGACTTCTGTCTTCAGATCCCTCCCGCGCCTGACCTCCACCGCGTGGACTTCGCCGCTGCCTGAACGGTCAACGGCTAGCACGTCCACCCGACTCCTGCGGCCGGGCCAGTGGGCGTCAAAGTAGACCTTCGGCACGATTAGTTGGCGCGACAGGAGGTCGGCAACTGCATTCTTTGCCCGGCCCTGTTGCTGTTCGGAGCTGAGGACGGGTTTAGATGCCACGGAGAACCTCCTTAAAGTGATTGTAAGCCCAAGCATTGAATCGTTCGGCTTTCTCAACCGCCAAGCGCACCGAGGCATCGTGGAATCCACGTTCTTCGTAAGCTACCGCATTCTTCTGTCCCAAAAGCCATTCGAAATGACCGATCCCTTGCCGGCTTGAAACCCGGTGGGACGTGCAGAGCTTGTTAAGTTCCCGTGCGGCCCGCGAGTGATCCTGATACTTTCCCCTTTTGCCAGTCAATCCCACGCAGATTGCATCGCTTAGGGAGATCGCACTGTGGACCGCCAACAACCCGACACCGGAACGGTAGTTCCCCACGTCATCATTGAGCAACTGCATGCCCTTCAGAAAGTGGCCTGCTTTCTCGATGTATTGTCGAGTCTTAATTGGGTTTACGTTCTTCACTTGGTGCTTCTAATTGGACGCAGTATTGCTCTTATCTACTTGATCGTGCCCACCACTACGCACCTGGCTATTTTACTGCCTTCCGCAAATTATGCGGCTGTGGCACAATTTGCATCACACAACTATTATGGACGAAATTCCTAGAACGTTCTTGCCAGAACCGTCCGCGGCGGATGCTGGCAAATGGATAGGCCGCGTAGTGATTGCCGTGATCCTGGCGGAGGGAATCTGGGGATTCATTGCCTCAGTCACCAATAATCTGGTTTTGCCGTTGTTGGCAAGAATCATGGGCGCCGATGCCCAGTCCCCCTTATACCTTGGCAAGGGCGACTTCAACGTCCCGGCTCTGTTTACCTCGGTTCTGGAGCTTTGTTTTGCGGCGATCGCGGCTGTGATCCTGAATTCCTGGGTGCGACGGAAACCTCAGCCAATTCGCAGTAAGTCGGTCCGGGTGAGCCCAATTCCGGCGCATCCGGCCCAATCGGCCTCGCCTCTGTCGATTGCGCCGGTTCAAACTGCAGTTGCAGTGGCGCTCCCTGCAAAGGCTCCGGCCCCAGCGCCAGCGGCACCTGTAGTAACTTCAGCGGCCGCGCCATCATCGACGCCCGGCCAGTTCTGGTCGCCTCCTGAGCCGTCACCGCAGCCGAAGGCAGCAGCGCCTCCTCCGCCTCCAAAGGCGCCGGCAAAGCCAGCGAAACCGAAGCAGCCCAAAGAGGTCTATTACAACATCGTCGGAGAACCCATCAACCCGACCGAAGACGAATAGGACGGTCGCTCCCCAGGACGGGCGAGGACGCTTGTCCTCGATTGATGGGTTCACATGCAAATAAGGAGAGCCTCCTCGGCGGAGGCTCCCCGGACTTCTCGCAAATCCGCTAAGCCGTGACTTAGGCCTTCGGTGCTTCCTTCTTGGCGTACTTGCGGCGGAAACGCTCGACGCGACCGGCGGTATCCATCAGTTTCTGCTTGCCCGTAAAGAAGGGATGGCAATTGGAGCAAATTTCTACGTGGATGTCGCCCTTGTGGGTCGAGCGGGTGGAAAAACTGTTGCCGCAAGCGCACATGACGCGGATTTCGTTGTAAGCGGGATGAATGGCTGCCTTCATAGTCTCTTAGCCTCTGTACCGAACCTCTTTGCGAACTATTCGATTCTAAAGGATGCCCTCAGGATTCAGCAAATGGATAGCCTGAGTTGGTTTCCCGTAGATCGGGTAAAAATCAATCAACCATAAAGAACACAAGGTATCACAAAGGTTTTCCCCGTTGCATGGGTGGAGCTTGCCAAACAACGTATATTAGGATACAATTGACAGTGTCATGAATGATCTAATAATCTTGGCGATGCTGGTCGACGGTCCAAAGCATGGTTACCAGTTAAAACATGAGGCTGGGTTCATTCTTGGACAGGGTGCGATGCACAACAATCTCGTCTATCCGATGCTGCGCCGCTTCACTGCCGAAGGTTGGGTCAGCAAGAAGACAGTGCCGGGGGAGCGAGGCCAGACGCGGCTGCAATACGCAATCACCGAGCTGGGGCGGCGGGAGCTGGTGACGCGACTCAGTGAATTTAGCGAATCGGATGCGTCCTCGTGGCTAGGTTTTGTTACGCGAGTCGGTATGTTCGAGGTGCTGGAAAAGCCAGCGCGCACCCGCATCCTCGAACAGCGGGAAAGCTACTTGCGAGTCCGTCAAGGGAAGCTGGGCACCCTGCGAGACAACATGGATCTGGGGGCGTATGGCGGCGAGGTCGTCCGTTACTTGATAGAGCAGATTCACTCCGAACTGGGCTGGATTCGACGCCTCGGTCGGCTCAGGGCAAAGCCAAGAAACAGCCATCGCGAGACGATAGGGAGGAAGCGATGAAATCCATGACGTTATGGCAAATGGAGCTTGTGCCCTGGTATGCGTTCGTTCTTTACTGGGCGGTCAGCTTCTTGGGGGTGAAGCAGACCAAAATAGAGCAAGATCCCTTGGAACGCACGGCTCATGTTGCCGCGATGGCTATTGCGTTCATACTTTTGTTTACGCAGTCCTGGCGAATCGGGCTCTTAGGCTCACGATTTGTGCCTGAGAGCGCAGAAGTAAAAGAGCTGGGGATCTTCCTCACGTGGTCGGGAATCGCAGTTGCGATCTGGGCGCGACGCAGCTTAGGCCAATACTGGAGCGCGCGGGTCACCGTCAAGGTGGACCACCAACTCATTCAGTCGGGGCCTTATGCTTACGTCCGCCATCCCATTTATACCGGACTGCTTCTGGCGACGGCTGGCACCGCTTTGGTGGTTGGAGAATGGCGCGCCCTAGTGGCGGTCGTGTTGACGCTGGTTGCTTTTTCTCACAAAGCTCGGAAGGAAGAAGCGTTGCTGTCCAGCGAATTCGGCGATCAGTATCAGGAATACCGGAGGCATACCGGCTTTCTGACACCGCGCTTCCGGTAGAGTGGTGAAGCCTTCCGGGGTTTTGCACAGCACGGACGGGCGAGTCGCCGTCACCACACTCTCCCTGATCAGCTGCTGGCGGGCGAGGACGCCCGTCCTCCATTGTTTGAGAAATGAAAAACGGCAGGGCCGACCCCCTGCCGTATTCGATGTGAAACTTGGCCCCGTTACTTACTGCGGTTGACGGCTTTCTTGAGTTCAGCGCCGGCGGAAAACTTTGCTACCTTCCGGGCAGCGATCTTGATGGTGGCACCCGTCTGCGGGTTGCGCCCATTGCGGGCCTTTCTCTGCGATACGGAGAAAGTGCCGAAACCAATCAACGCTACTCGATCGCCTTTTTTCAGGGCAGCGGTAATGCTGTCCACGGTTGTGTCGATTGCGGTAGCCGCTTGAGCCTTACTAATGCCGCTACCAGATGCGATTCGGTCAATGAGATCGGCTTTGTTCATCGTCTCTCCTGGCAGGTCTCTTTGTCCTCAAAGGGCGCGGGAAGGGAGCACTCCCTGAGTGAGAAACCCGGCGGCCCTTATTTAGCGCCTGCGCACGATGAATGTCAACTGTGAAAATCGGCTCTGGATGCCTTGTTTGGGTCCACTCGGAGGAAAAAGTGTCCAAGGGTTGGAATCGGACCAAAACTTAAGCCACTCTCCGCGCTGGTTGGCGACTTGGGAGAGTGGCTTTCTCGGTCAGAAAATCGTGATCATACCGCGAGGCTAATCCCCAGATGGCATGAGGCTTTCCTCGGGACCGGGTTCTGCACCTTGTAACTGGACCATGGCCTCGGGGTGAGGACAGTCCCCGAGAATGGGCTGGCAACCCGCGTCGGGCCCGCTCTTTGGGCGAACCTGAGGTTTCAGTTCGGCGAACTGTTCGGCCTCGGTTGAGCCGGCCAGCGCCGTCACCGATGAAGCTCCCCCAGCAATCACCTGCGTGACGGCGTCAAAGTAGCCGGTTCCCTACAAAACGTTGGTGCTTCACTGCTTCGTAGCCATGCTGGTATTCGCGGCTGAATTCCTTTTCCTGCAGCCGGGAGTACGCGGTCATTCCGGTGAGCTTGTATCCTCGGGCCAGTTCGAACATGCTCAGGTTGAGGGCATGGAATCCGGCCAGGGTGATGAACTGGAACTTGTATCCCATCTCCGCAAGCTCGGCCTGGAAGCGGGCGATGGTGGCATCGTCCAGCTTCGACTTCCAGTTGAACGACGGCGAGCAGTTATAAGCCAGCATCTTGCCCGGAAATTTCTCGTGAACAGCTTCGGCGAACTGGCGTGCTTCCTCCAAGTCGGGATGCGAAGTTTCGCACCAGAGGAGGTCGGCATATGGCGCGTAGGCTAGGGCACGGGCGATGGCTGATTCGATGCCGCCGCGGATGCCGAAGAAGCCCTCTGGAGTACGCTCTCCGGTGAGGAATTTGCGATCGCGCGGATCGACGTCGCTGGTGAGCAAATGGGCGCTGTCGGCGTCCGTTCTTGCCATGATGAGTGTGGGCACACCCAAAACGTCGGCTGCGAGACGGGCCGCAACCAGCTTTTGGATTGCCTCCACGGTCGGCACTAAAACCTTGCCACCCAGATGCCCGCACTTCTTGGCGGAAGAAAGTTGATCCTCGAAATGAACGCAGGCGGCGCCAGCCTCGATCATGGCCTTCATCAACTCGAATGCGTTCAGGTTGCCACCGAAGCCGGCCTCGGCGTCGGCGACGAGTGGAGCAAACCAGTTCACTCCATTCTTGCCTTCAGCATGATGAATCTGGTCGGCTCGGGTCAGGGCCTGGTTGATGCGGCGGCAAAGATTGGGAACGCTGTCGGCGGGATACAGGCTCTGGTCGGGATACATCTGCCCAGCGTCGTTGGCGTCGGCCGCCACCTGCCAGCCGCTCACGTAGATTGCCTTCAGTCCTGCCTTCACCTGCTGGACGGCCTGGTTCCCGGTCATCGCACCCAGAGCAGGAACGTAAGATTCGCGTTGCAAGCAGGTCCCAGAGCCGCTCCGCGCCGTGCCGTGCCAGAGTGTGCTCGATCTGAAAGGAGCCGCGCAGGCGCTCGACATCCTGCACGGTGTAAGGCCGCGTAATCCCAGCCCAGCGGGTGTTCGACTTCCAATCTATCCCCAGGTTTGAACTCTTTCCGTTTCCGTTGATTCCCATATTTTGTTTTCCTTTTTGTCGTGGCGACGTCTGGCTGGTTCCTTCTGTTGGCTAAATCGAGTCAATTCCCGGCGGGCGATGCCGGCCATAAAGGCCCTGCATCTTTGGGGATTCTGGCGCATAGGCCGGGTCTGGTCAAACGGAACGTTTCTATCATGCTGATAAAGGATTGTTATCAGTGGCGAAGTTTGCGATAATGGGATGTTGTTAGACGTCGGACCTGTGCCGCAGGTGGGATATGGAACTGGACCAGGTTGAGACTTTTCTCGCGGTGGCGACGTTCGGCGGCTTTCATCGCGCCGCCGAAGCGTTACGAATCAGCCAACCCGCAGTCAGCGCCCGCATCAAGGCGCTGGAAGAGTCCCTGGCGGTCAAGCTTTTTTCGCGCTCGCGGGGCGGGTTGATCGTTTCCGACGCCGGACGCACGTTTCGCCCTCACGCCGAACTATTGTTGCGAACGGCTGCCGTCGCTCGCCAGGCTGTGCATGAGTCGCAGCCTGCCAGTGGAACTCCGTTGCAAATTGCCGCCGCGCTTTCCATTTCTGTTTATTTCTTGCCGGATGTGTTGAAACGCTTTCAGCGGGCTCATCCCAACGTGATCATCAGCATTCGCACCGGTCACTCGAAAGAAGTTTTGGATATGGTGTTGGAGGAGAAGGCGGAAATCGGGCTGGCTCGATCGCTGCAACATCCCGAGGTCGAAACCATCAGCCTTCGCGACGATCCACTGCTGCTGGTCGCACATCAGAAGCGAGGGCCGAAACATTCCCGGCGGGCCCGTCTGGAGCAGGTTGCGAGTTGGCCGCTGATCTTCTACGAACGGGGATCGAGCGACTGGACCCTTACACAAAGCCTGTTTCGTACCGCAGGCCTGGTCCCGAACATCGCCCTAGAGGTCGACTCGATCGAAACCGCAAAACGGATGGTGGAACGGGGTTTGGGTCTTTCTTTCCTGCCTCAAATGGCGGTTAGCCGAGAACTTCACACTCATAAGCTCACGACTGTGAACCTGCTCGATGCGGAGCCGCTGCGACGAAGCCTTGATGTCATACATCCTCGCCATCGTCCGCTGAGAGCGGAGGTTCGAGCATTTTTGCAGATGGTCCGAGAGGCAGCGAATGAGGATTCCAACGCGGACAATCTTGTGAAGAAGAGGCGGAAGCACCCCAAATAAATCTCATCGAGCAAAAACTTAGCGGATTTCGTTCAGCCTTCTTTTTCCGCCCTCATCCACAACCTGGACCACATCTCCACAGCATGTGCACAGGCCGAGCGTTTTTTCCAGTTGCGTGAGCTATGACTATCGGGCACCCTTCAGAACGCACCCTAAATCATGGCCTCGGTATCTGTGAGTTCTCGACGAAATCAACTCCTAGAGTGGTTTCCCTTCTATGTTCACCGCCTAGTGGGAGACGTACGATACAGGGCCCTGAAGGACTATCAGCAAGCTTGGTATCTGAACCTGTTATTTGCATCGTGGGTTTCGGAGCGACCGGGATATTTGCCAGACGACGGGCAGTTGTGGCGCCTCGCGAATGCGCGCACTCGGCAATTCTTTGAAAAAGAATCTGAGCCGATCCTGTGCATGTTCGAGCGCGAGGGCTCGACTACTGACGGTGGTGTCTGGGTTTATAACCGTGTGCTCCTGGAGATCTACGACGAGCAGGTACTAAAATTCCACAAGAGGAAGCGTAAATCCTCAAAATCAACAGATGACAACACTACCTCTTATCTAGATTTTGAAGGTACACTTAGTAAGAAAGAAAATGGAAGAGAGAGATGTGCGCTTCATCCGGAATCTGGCCTCACACAGTGGGGAACTTGTTGGGAATGTTATGCCCAGAAATGCAGTAGCCAAGCTGGCTGAGGAGCCGCGGGCCTGCTCAATATGCGGGGGCACTGGATGGAAAGATGTTATTTCCGGCACGGAAAGACGGGTTACGCGCTGTGATTGTTTCTCGCAGACTCAGGCGAAGCATATTTTGGCGGCGGCGGCCATCCCCGTGCGCTATGCTGACTGTGAATTCTCGAATTACGAGACTGGTGGGAACAATGCTTTGGCCGGCGCAAAAATTAAGATCGAAACTTGGGCCGGTCAGTATCCGTTAGACCGAAGCGGGCTCCTGCTTGTCGGGCCCAGCGGAGTAGGGAAAACTCATTTATCCGTTGCCGCCCTCAAGCGACTTACCCCAAAAGGCGTGCATTGCTTATTTTGTGACTATCGGGAACTTCTAAAGAAGATTCAAAATTCCTACAATCCATCGGTTCAAACCACAGAGTTGGAACTGCTGCGACCAATCTTTGAAACCGAAGTAGTGTTACTCGACGACTTAGGTGCAGTAAAGCCTTCGGAGTGGGTATGGGATACCGTGAGTCTAATCTTGAATACTCGCTACAATGAAAAGCTGACCACCATTATTACGAGTAACTTCCTAGACGGCGCCAGCGCAGCCGCAGAGCGGGTAGATGGCCCCCGTCGCGCGGTGCGTGAAGAGACTCTTGGTGACCGAATCGGCGAGCGCATGCGATCGCGGCTATTTGAGATGTGCAGGCTTGTCCAAGTAAATGGAAAGGACTACCGACCGAGGTTCCGCACTGCGAGCTTCCGTTAGGATCATGTGGGATGGTGAGGACCTGCCAAAAGCAACGATGAATGTAACTCCCGCCTTCTGCGCTGCGGCAAATTCAAACTAAAATGATCCAGTGCTAACTCACCGCATCGCGTTTCTGCCCGCCCGTGATGCTGAGCTCTGGGCAATGGTTCCAGCCGCGCCAGCGGTATTTCTCCTTCGCGGAGAAGACCCGCAATCGGAGCCATACGTCAGCAAAACTGCGAATCTGCGACGACGGCTTCAGAGATTGCTCGGCGCGCCTGCGGAACATAGCAGAAAACTCAACCTGCGGGATCGTGTCCGATGGATCGAGTTCACGTCCACTGGCTCAGATTTTGAATCTGGCTTCTTGCTGTATCGGCTCCTGCGTTCTACGTTTCCAAGAACCTACAGCAACCGTCTGCGGCTGCGGTTCGCGCCTGTGGTCAAGCTGCACTTAGAAAACGAGTTTCCGCGCGCTTCCGTCACCACCCGTCTCGGCCGCCTCGGCGGGCGAAATATCTATTACGGGCCATTTCCATCGCGGGCCGCGGCAGAGAAGTTGGCCAGCGATTCACTCGATTTCTTCAAGATGCGCCGCTGCGTCGATGATCTGCATCCCGATCCAAGGTTTCCGGGCTGCATTTACTCGGAGATGAAGATGTGTCTCGCCCCGTGTTTCAAGGGCTGCAGCGACGAGGAATACCGAGCCGAGGTGTCGCGCGTGCAGGCGTACTTCGATACCAGCGGCGAATCTCTGGTGCGGGAAATCTCGGTGCAGCGTGATGCCGCCTCGGCCAATCTGGACTTTGAAAATGCCGCCTCCGTGCATGCGCGCCTGGACAAGCTCAAACCCTTGCTGAGCCAGCTTCCGGAAATCGTTCACCGCATCGACCGTCTTGCAGCCGTGATCGTACAGCGCAGCGCTAGTCCGGAATCGATCAATTTCTTCCAGATAAGTGCAGGGCGCGTTTGCGGCCCCGTGACCTTTCTCATTCAGGCTGCGGAACATACGAAATCGCAGTCGATGGAATCACGAGTACGAGAGGTTCTAGCGTCGTGTCCACCGACAACTCCGGGCTCCGCGCTTGAAACCATGGAGCATCTGGCGCTGCTGAAGCGTTGGTACTATCGGAGCAGCCGGGCCGGCGAAATCTTCTTTGCGGACGAGAAAGGCACATTGCCAATGCGTCGCCTCGTGCGCGGCATTTCGCGAGTGTATCGCGGCGAGAAATCAGAAACCGACGCAAGCAATCCTTCATCTGATTCAGGAGGACAGCCAACGGTGGACAGGAGTCGCGAAATATGAAGGAAGACGGCAAGAAGAAAGACAAGGTACTGCGCGATCATGTTCTTTACCTGCTCGAAGGGGGCGGCGCTCACGCCAACTTTGACCAAGTCATCGCCGATATTCCGGCGAAACTGCGTGGAAAGAAGCCCGCCGGCCTGCCGCATTCGATATGGATGCTGCTCGAGCACCTGCGCATCGCGCAATGGGACATTCTGGAATTCAGCCGTAACCCGAAGAATATCTCCCCAAAATGGCCTGAAGGATATTGGCCAAAAACAGCGGCTCCGCCTGCCGCCGGCTGGAATCAAAGCATCAATAAGTTCCGCAATGACTTGAAGGCGATGCAGGACCTGGTGAAAAATCCCAAAACCGATCTGTTTGCCCGAATCCCATGGGGCGATGGCCAGACCATCTTGCGGGAAGCTCTCCTGGTAGCCGATCACAACGCGTATCACCTGGGGCAAATGCTAGATGTCCGGCGTCTGCTGGGGGTGTGGCCGGAGAAGTAAAACCCGAAGTCGCCACGGATTCGCACGGATGAACGCGAATCTGCGACTTCTGCTGAACTCATCCAGCCTTGCCGATCTGCATACTCCGAACGGGCCGCTTGTGGAACACAACCCGCACGCCCTCTCGCCATCTCTCGTCAATGCCCAGCAAAGACCAATCAACAGCCGGCGAGATGTAGTGCAGCAAGGTGTCCGTTGCGGGATGCACATGCAGCGCCGGAGCGACGAGGAAGAGCAGCGGCTTATCCGCGCACAGCTCCCGTCCGGGGAAGTATCCGAAATGCTGGAACTCGCCACGGGCGTGGTGCCACGCCACTCGTGACCAGTAATCCAGGCCCTGCAACGGCAAGTGAATGTCCTCATCGGCCTTGAGTTCGACCACGGCCAGTCGTCCGTCCCTGGTGACGGTGAGCACGTCGATCATGGCGCGATCAGACGCTGAGAAGGCTGGTACCTGCGAATACAAACATGCGGGGTCCAGGCGCTCGTCCACCGCAGTGACGTCGCGTACGACCAGCGATTCCAGCCAGCGTTCCGGATGCAGCCGCCATAGCGGATGATCACGTGGGCCCTCGGGATGGCGCACTTCACCGATGCCGCGCACCAGTTGCACGAAAGCCGCGAAGTTATTGTCGTTGAGAATTCTTTCTTGCGCACCAACTCCGAAGACGATCTCAGATGTGCTGCGGAACGACCCTAGCTCATGAGCCAGCCGGGCTCGTGCGAACTCCAGACCATGACAACGAAAAGCAACCTCTGCGGGTGACAAAGCCGAGACTGCGACTTCGGACATCAGCTCGCGAACCCGTGCGGACGCCGCCGCAAATCTCGCGAGTGTTGACGATTCGTCGGTCGAGTGCACCAGCCGGGTCGCCACATTGCCGCAGTCGGAGATATCCAACTCCTTCAGATCGTCGTCGCGCTCTTCCAGTTCGTACAACTGCCATTTGGCAGCCTCGGGATTCAGTTGCGCCATGCGTTCCCGAGTCAGGGCGGAAGCCCCCGCGGGCAGAAATAGCATCAGCCCTTCGACCGCGAACTTTCCGGCTTTCGCCACCCGGCAGGCATCGAGCCACAGAATGCCGAAGGTCAGCGCCGCATCGATCGAACCCTGGGTCTCCTGCCCGTTCACACCCAGCACCGCAAATGCGGATTGCCCTCGATGCAACAACCCTCGCGCATAGACAGGGCCGAAGGAGCGCTCCAGATCCATGGAGGTACTGAGCCGGTCCACGATGAAGCCGGGGAAGCGGCGCTGGAGCACGCGTTGCAACACGCGCTGATAAGCCACGCGCGCAGCCCGCTTCGCCGTGGGAGTGCGCCGATCGCGTTCGCGACAGATCTCCAGCTTAGTCGGTTTAGCCTGCCCCATACGCTGCACCGCTAGCCGAAGGATCTCATTCTTAACTTCGGCTTCCAACACTCGCCGGACGAAGTTCCGTTCCGCCGACCACAGGTGCAGCAGGCATTTATTGTGCTCCCCGGAAATCGAATACTTGGATTGGGCCAGATCGAAGACCACTGCGCCGTCTTCAACAATCACAGCATCGCGGGCGCACACCAAAAAGTCTTCGACGGTGCGAACAAGGGATTCGGGGGTCACTTCGGAATTGTTTCAGCCGAGCCCCGATCCCGTCTGTGACGAGTGAACAAAGGCGTCGCCCTGTGCACAGCAACGGACCTCTACAAAATCGCGAGCAGGATGCCGGTGGGGGTTGGTTTAAATACAGGGCCACTTCGGGGGCAAATCCGGTCAATCTGTGATCGTTACCCGCTTGGAACGCCCATCGAAAGTTATAACCCAATTTCGCAGAATGTCTCTGCCAATCAAGATTGCATAGTGTCGCGCTTTCGGAAAAGCGGCGGAAACGATGCGAATGGGGTCTAAAGGCTGCAGCTTGGTGCCGGGAAAACTTATGGCACCCGCGTGCTCTGCGCAGCGGTGAGTCTGACCGATCGCTGTGATCTCGCTCCCCTCATTGGTCTGAAAGAGCTTGCAATTATCGGCAAAGGTTCGGCTGATCACGGTGACAGACGCGCCGGTGTCCAGGAGCGCCCTCATTCGACGAGGTTCGGGATATTCCCAGCCAATAGCACGCCCAGCCTCAATAACATCGTGCGAATTCATCACTGTGACGTCGATGCACGGCCCGGGATCGGTCTGGTCGAAAGGATCCCAATGGATATCAACGTGGGCCATACTATGAGACAAAATATACAGGCTCGGTTATCCATACCTGCTTTACGAGAAAACATCGACGAACACCAAACCTCAGCAGACCGGCCTTGAAAGCCTCAGCATAGGAGCCGAAGAATTCTTCCACGACGACCTCACCTTGGATCGCGACATACGCGCCGGGGTGCGAACGCGACCACTCTGGTCGGTGCTGCTCGAACACCATGAGCTCTGCCGAAAAAGGGCCGGTAGTCGCCATCTAGATCCCTCCAAATTCTATTCCGCAATTACCTTCGATTGTTGGGGCCAAATTGGGCGTTATTGCGTTCCTGCACTATAACGTAATAATGTAACAATGCGAGAATGCAGTCAACAGGAATCTGAGTCATGAGCCCGAGAGAAAAACACATTCCGGACGATGCTCACCGAACCTCCGTTTGTCTCACCGCCGAAGACAGGGCGGCCATACGCTGGGTCAGTGAAGTGCGCCGGGCCAAGAAGGACAAACGGACAACCAGCAACGACATTCTAGTTGACGCGCTCTGGTACTTTCTGGAGAGGACGGAGGGCAAGACCAAAGATCAGATTCGGGCCACAGTACCCATCGTTTTGGTAGACGAACGTCCAAAGAACAAAGTAACAGAAATGCCAAAGCCAAGAAACAAGCGCTAAGCCGAATACAACGCCGCGCGGCTCGCATTCTCACCCGATACCGCATCTACGCCACCCGCGACTGCCTATGGGATAATGAATTAGGCCCCTCAGAGTCTTTCAATGTCAGAGGGCATCTAACTAGCGTGGACAAAAACAGATTCTTTTTCCAGCATTACGGCGTGACTGAACACGATCTGGAACATTACCTGGCAGCGGCTCTTTCGGCCGGGGGAGATTACTGCGACCTTTATTTCGAGTATCTTACTTCCACTTCGTTGATGGTGGACGAGTCCATGGTGAAGTCCGCTTCCCAGGGGATTTCGGCCGGGTGCGGCGTTCGTGTGATCGCCGGCGAGCGCACGGGCTATGCGTATACCGATGATCTTTCGTCCGAGCGCATATTGCATGCGGCCCGCACCGCAGCCTTGATCGCCAGCGGACCAGCCAAGACTCCGGTGGTCGGCTTTCAAGAGAAAGCGGCCCGCAGCCTGTATCCGATAACGCTCCCTTCGGTGGATGCGGAAATCAGCGCCAAGGTTGAACTTGTGATGCGTGCCGATCAGGCGGCCCGCACCTACGATCCGCGTATTAAAGAAGTCCGGGCCAGCTACTCCGATGAACTTCGCAACATTCTAGTAGTCGGATCGGATGGCACCTTCGCCGAGGACTCGCAGCCGCTGGCGCGGGTGAACGTCTCTTGCATCGCAAAAATCGAGGGCAATTCCGCGCGTGGCAGTTCCGGCGGCGGCGGACGCGTCGCGCTGGATTTTTTCTTCGGGGAAAAGACTCCGGAATTGTTTGCCAAGGAAGCTGCGCGTCAGGCGATTCTGCAGCTCGACGCTCGTGAGGCTCCGGCGGGTGAGATGGAAGTTGTGCTCGGTCCCGGCTGGCCCGGCGTACTTCTCCACGAAGCGGTAGGGCACGGCCTGGAGGCTGACTTCAATCGGAAGCAAACTTCCGCATTCGCCGGATTGATTGGAAAGCGTGTAGCCAGCGAGAAGTGCACGGTGGTGGATAACGGCACCATGCCGTGGCGTCGTGGCTCGGTCAATGTGGACGACGAAGGCGAGCCCACGCAAGAGACCGTGCTCATCGAAAAGGGAATCTTGAAGGGATACCTGAGCGACAAGCTTTCTGCGCGCCTGATGGGAGTCGCGGATACGGGCAACGGACGCCGCGAAAGCTACGAACACATTCCCATGCCGCGCATGACCAACACCTACATGCTTGCCGGCGAAGATGATCCGCAAGACATCATTCGTTCCGTCCGTCGTGGCCTGTACGCGGTGAACTTCGGCGGCGGCCAAGTGGACATTACGAATGGAAAGTTTGTTTTTTCTGCGTCAGAAGCATATTTGATCGAAGACGGCCGGATCACAGCTCCAATCAAAGGAGCGACCTTGATCGGAAACGGGCCGGACGTGCTCACTCGGGTTTCAATGGTGGGCAATGACCTGAAGCTCGACGAAGGCGTTGGGACCTGCGGCAAAGACGGGCAGGCGGTTCCCGTGGGCGTCGGCATTCCGACAATCAAGGTTGATCGCTTGACCGTAGGCGGCACGGCCAAGAAAGATGTCGGCGGCTTCATGCAATAGATCCGCCAGGAACCTGCTCCTGGTTTCCTTTGTGTGCCCTCGTGTCCTTTGTGGTTGATGCTTTGAAAATGCCTTAACCACAAAGGACACGAAGGTACACAAAGGAATGCTGTTTTGTAAACGAATTCTATGTCGCAAACTCAACTTGAAACCCGAAATCAGAAACTTGAAACAGACCTCCGCGAGCTGGCGCAGGACATCGTACGCCGCGCTGTGTCCGGAGGAGCTAGCGCGGCAGAATGTGTCATCCGCGAAGGCGATGAGTTTTCCACCGTTGTCCGCTTAGGGCAAGTCGAAACTCTGAAGGAATCTGGATCGAAGGCAATCGGCATGCGTGTTTTTTACGGCAAACGCGCCGCCAGCACCTATTCCAGCGATTTCTCCCGTGCTGGCCTCGACCGCATGGTGAAATCGGCGCTGGAGCTTGCCAAGATTACTTCCGAAGATCCGTTCGGGGGAATTCCCGAAGCCTCGCAGCTCGGCTCAATCGCGGGCGACCTCGATCTCTATTCCGCCGATGTGTATTCGCTCCCCGGAGAAGAGCGCATCAGCTATGCGCGCCGCGCCGAGAAGGCTGCACTCGACTACGATCCTCGCATCAAGAATTCCGAAGGCGGTTCGTTCGAAGCCGCTACCGGACACAAGATTCTCGCCAACTCGCACGGCTTCGTGGGCGAATACCAGCGCTCTTATTGTTCTCTCGCTGCCGTACCCATTGCGCAGTCGGATGACGGCGCCAAGCAACGCGATTACTGGTTCTCGGTCGCGCGCAGCCTGAGCCGGCTTGAATCACCCGAGCACGTGGGAAGGACAGCCGCGCAGCGGACGTTGCGTCGCCTCGGCGCGAGAAAATCTAAGACCGCGCAAGTCCCGGTAATTCTCGATCCGATGGTGTCGAGCTCGATCCTCGAACACATTTTCGAGGGGGTGAATGGAGACTCCATCTATCGTGGGGCATCCTTCCTCGCGGGCAAACTGGGGCAGAAGATTGCCGGCGATGGCGTCAACGTGATCGACGACGGCACTATCCCCGGCGGTTTTGGAACCAGCCCGTTTGACGGGGAAGGCGTCCCGTCACGACGCACCATCGTGATTGAGAATGGCGTGCTCAAGTCTTATCTCCTGAACACATACACTGCGAAAAAGCTTGGCCTCCAGACCACTGGCAACGCTGTCTCGCGGGTTGGCGGGGACGCCGGGAATCGGGCCAGGCAATTACTTTTTGCAACCGGGGACGAAAACGCCGCAACAGATCATCGCGGAGATTAAAGATGGACTCTACGTGACCGAGTTCCTCGGGCACGGAGCCAACCTGGTGACTGGAGACTACTCCCGCGGCGCTTCCGGGCTTTGGATTTCCGGCGGAGAACTTGCCTATCCCGTCGAAGAGATTACCGTGGCCGGCAATTTGAAAGAAATGTTTTTCAATATTTCCGAGATCGCAAACGACCTGGAGTTTCGCGGCGCGATCGCTTGTCCGACCATCAGAATCGACGGCCTCACGGTGGGCGGAGAGTAGATTCTCGCCGGGCGTAAGCAGACTTCTTCTTCGCAATGCTGATGGCACCGGCTCTTCCACGCCAGCAAGCCTATAGAAACGCCAGGTCGCTTTGGACGAGTCCAGTGGCCAAGCTCCCCGGCGTTTTACACTGTTCGATAGGACGACACCCAAGTACGTTACTTCTCGCTGGCGTTGGCAGCCGCCTCCCTCGCGAGTAGTGCTTTCGCCTGCCGGTCGCCAGAAGCGGCTTCCCTGGCAGTCTGAGCAGGTGTCTCAATTGCTTCCTGCCGAATTTGGGCAGCACTGCTAAGCCGAACCGTGTCCGTAACCGCGGCCTGCGGCTGCGGGGCAGTTGCACGCGCTGGTTGGCGCGCCGGCGACGGCTGAACTGCAGCCTGGGGTTGAGCTTGCGGCGCTTGTGGTGCGCTATGTACTGGGCTGATCATTGGTGAGAGCCTCCTACTAGAACCTTTCGGCGCAAGCCAGAATAACTTTAGTTCAGGCCATAGCCGCACTATGGCCAATCTTTGCTCTTCCGGAGCGGGTAGTACAATCGTCGCATGGGCGGCCTCATCGAGCCATCTCCGCTGACTGAACAGGAAGGCGACTCAAATCTGCGCCCGATTTTGTTGGGAGTGGCGCTCGTCCTGGTTGTAGTCGGCGTCATAGCGTTCCTAACTCGGGGTTCTCCGAGAAGTGCGACGCCTCCTCATCCCTATGCGGCCAACCTCAAGCTTTCTGATCTGAAAATGAGCGCGGCGGAGAATTTTGTGGGGGCGAGCGTAACCTACATCGATGGGACCGTCACCAATACCGGAGATAGAACCGTTACGCACGCGGCCGTCCACGTCGCCTTCAGAAATTCTCTCGGAGAAGTTGCGCAGGCCGAGGATGTGCCGCTGCACGTTCTGCAGACCAGTGGACCGTATCCAGACGCTGTCGACCTCAGCCTGTCACCACTCGTACCCAGCCAGGGTAAGCCGTTTCGTCTTACCTTCGAGCACATCAGCAGCGACTGGAATCAAGCCTATCCCGAGCTGCAAGTGACCGATGTCTCGTTGAAGTAGAAAGAGCGCCACGGATTCTCACGGATCTTTTCTTTTCTGCAGGTCTTACTTTCTCTTGTGTCTTGATCCGTGTAATCCGTGCGAATCCGTGGCGAGTTAGAATGCCCTTGTGGCTGACGCGAAGCCAATTCGTTTGACGGAGTCGGTGAAAGCTGCGGGTTGAGCTTCCAAGCTGAGTCCGGCGGCGCTGGACGCGGTGCTTGGGAAATTAGCCCGGCAGCATGACCCGAATGTTCTGGTCGGCTTCGATCATGCCGACGACGCCGGAGTGTATCTGATCGGTCCGGGCACTGCGTTGGTGCAAACCGTGGACTTTTTTACGCCGATGGTGGACGACCCTTACACTTTCGGCCAGGTCGCCGCCACCAACGCGCTCAGCGATGTCTACGCGATGGGCGGCCAACCGCGCACTTCGCTGGCGCTCGTTTGTTTTCCGGAGAAAGCTGATTTGGCAATTCTGGAGCGTATTCTTGCCGGCGGGCTTTCCAAGATGATCGAAGCTGGCTGTTCCGTGATTGGCGGGCACAGCGTGCGCGACGAAGAGATGAAGTTTGGATATTCCGTGACTGGCCTGATCGATCCTGCCAGAGTGCTCACCAATGGCGGCGCGAAACCGGGTGATCGTCTCCTGTTCACTAAATCGCTTGGGACGGGCGTGATCTCGACGGCAATCAAGAAGAAAGCGGCGAAGCAGTCTTGGGTCGACGCCGCAATCACCTCCATGACCACTCTGAACAAAAGGGCTGCGGAGGTCATCGCAGGTCGTGTAGAACCGGGTGTGGATACGGACGACTCATCTGTCCGAGCAGTACGAAGCTCAGCAGCCAACGACCAACGACCCAGGACCGACGACCCTTTTGCCGTCCACACCATGACCGACGTCACCGGCTTCGGCCTGATCGGACACGCTCGCGAAATCGCACTTGCTTCCAGCGTTTCGTTGCGCTTCCACGCCAATCGGATTCCATTGCTCGAAGGAGCGTTCGAATGCGTTCGCGCCGGCCACGTTCCTGGAGGCCTGAAAGCCAATCGGGAGTTTGCGGAGTGCGTCGTTGGCTACGAAGATGGGATCAGCGAGGAAATGAAGACGATTCTGTTCGATCCGCAGACTGCTGGGGGATTGCTAATCTCGGTCGCTTCGGAGGATGCAACGGGACTGACGGAAGCTCTCGTTGGGGCCGGAGTTCCCGCAGTAGAAATCGGGGAAGTGTTGCCCTCGGCTAAACCCCTAATCACGATTTCATTTTGAGCGTCATCCCCCAACGCCCTAGTGAAACGCCTCACCTCTGGCCAGCATCGCAAGAATCATTTCCATGCGCCTCTGTTTCGTTTCCGGCTTCTTTGCGGTTTGCAGGCGATAGGCGATGGCGTAGCGGTTCGCTTTATTTAGCGACTCGAAAAAGGCGTGCGCTTTCTTGTTTTTGCGCAGTGCCGCCAGAAAGTCCTGAGGAACGGTTGCTTTGCTTGGGGAATCGTAGGCGGCTGCCCAGCGTCCGTCTTTTTTCGCGGCGTCTACTTGGGCCCGACCTGCGGCCTTCATCCGACGCGCCTGAATCAGCCTTTCCGCGTGTTGTGTGTTGAGCTTGGACCAGCCGCTCGTGGGCCGTCTTGGGGTGAATCTTTGCCGCCACGAAACCTCATCATGGCGCTGCTTCTGGCCGTCGATCCATCCAAAGCAGAGCGCCTCGTCCAGTGCTTCGTTATAAGTGATGGTGGATTCTCCCGAGTCCTTTTTGAAGATACGCAACCAGATCCCATCGGATTGACGATGATTCTTGGCCAGCCACGTGCGAAACTCCGAGGATGATCGAAAGCAAAGAATTTCATTCATTCGACAATGGGATGCACCGGGAGCCCTGAAGCATGCAGAGTAAGGAAACGTCAGTTGCCGGTTGACAGTTCTTGGTTCTCAGTTTGTTCCCACCGAAAATCCGGGGGCGCTTAGTAGCTCCCAAATTTGGGCCAGGTGGTGATCATCGTGTTCCGCGACGAAGTGCAAATGATCGACCAGGCGCATGGGTTGTTTGAGTCGCGGATGCGGGATCGATCGGGCAAAGAGCGCTGCATCGATCCCTCCCGCTTGTTCGACGAGCAGCAATCGTGCCTTGCGGAACTCGGTCAGGATCTCGTCGAGGCGGCGTGTGTTATGGCCTGCTTCGTGAGTTTTCCGGTTGTTCAAGTCGGCGGTTGTGAGTTCAGGGGAGCCTGCGAGGTAGTCGTTGAATCGCTCCATCCACAACGGCTCGAGATCGAGCAAATGCCCAGCATGCTCCTGCGCGGACCACTTTCCTTGCGGTCTCCGCACCAGCCGCTCATGCGGATGTGCGTGGACAATCTCTTCCAGCCTTGCAGGCGTGCCTCGCAAGCGGACACGGAGGTTGGGAAACAACTCCACCGGAAACGAGAATTCGAACTTCCGTTCAAACCAGTTGGGGACAGCACTCATGGATTCACCCGGAATCGACAAGAAGACAGAAAAAACTTCGGGGCGGCTGTTTAGGCCGCCCCACAATAGCAACGAATCACCGGGTTCAGGCCCGAGCGGGGCTCTCTCCACCCTTGGCAATGCCCGGCCGCCCCGGCTCCGGCTTCAACACCTGCTGCACGCCATCGTCGGATTTGGGCGGAGGCGTCATCTTGGGTAATTCTCTGCCTTCGATGATCATCTTGATCTCGTTGGCGTCGAGCACTTCACGCTCAAGGAGTGCAAGCGCGATTCTGACCAGCGCGCCATTGTCTGCGGCTAGAACGCCCTTCGCAGTGTTGTAGCCTTGACCCACGATGCGGCGAACTTCGTCGTCGATCTTGACCGCCGTTGCCTCGCTGTAGTCGCGATGCTGGGCAATCTCGCGACCGAGGAAGATCTGCTCCTCCTTCTTGCCGAAGGTGAGCGGGCCCAGGTCGCTCATGCCGAACTCGCAAACCATCTTGCGTGCCAGTTCCGTAGCTCGCTCAATGTCGTTGCCGGCGCCCGTGCTCATCTGGCTCAGGAACATCTCCTCGGCGATGCGGCCGCCCATCATGATGGCGATTTCCGTCTCCAGATATTCCTTGGTGTAATTGTGTTTATCGTCGATCGGTAACTGCATGGTCACACCGAGCGCCATGCCGCGCGGGATAATCGTGACTTTATGCAGGGGATCGGAATTGGGCAGCTTGGACGCGACCAGCGCGTGTCCGGCCTCGTGATACGCCGTCACCTTCTTCTCTTCTTCTGTAAGAATTAGCGACTTGCGCTCCACGCCCATCAGGACTTTGTCCTTGGCCAGTTCGAAGTCGTACATTAGAACGGCTTTGCGGTTTTGGCGCGCCGCGCTCAAAGCCGCCTCGTTCACCATGTTGGCTAAGTCGGCGCCCGAGAAGCCTGGTGTGCCCCGTGCCAGCACGGAAAGATCAACATCGTCCGCCAAAGGAATCTTGCGGGTGTGGACCCGGAGAATCTCTTCGCGTCCGCGCACATCCGGACGGTGCACAACGACCCGGCGGTCGAAACGGCCAGGCCGCAGCAGAGCAGGATCAAGCACGTCAGGACGGTTGGTAGCGGCCATCAGGATAACGCCTTCGTTTGATTCGAAGCCGTCCATCTCGACCAGCAGCTGATTCAGCGTCTGCTCGCGCTCATCGTGTCCGCCCCCCAAGCCAGCGCCACGGTGACGTCCAACCGCATCGATTTCATCGATGAAGATGATGCATGGGGCATTCTTCTTGCCTTGCTCAAACAGATCGCGCACGCGGCTTGCGCCGACGCCGACAAACATTTCTACAAAGTCGGAACCGGAAATCGAGAAGAAGGGAACATTGGCTTCGCCTGCAACCGCTCGCGCCAGCAAAGTTTTGCCCGTTCCCGGAGGTCCCACCAGCAGCACGCCCTTGGGAATACGTCCGCCCAGTTTCTGGAATTTCTGCGCTTCGCGCAGGAATTCGATGATTTCTTTCAGCTCTTCTTTGGCTTCTTCCACGCCAGCCACGTCCTTGAACGTGACTTTCTTCTGCTGCATCGAGAGCAGCCGGGCCCGGCTTTTTCCGAACGAGAGCGCTTTGTTTCCGCCGGTCTGCATCTGCCGGATCATGAAGAACCACAGGGCGGCTAGAAGAATCAGCGGCGCCAGGTTCAGCAGCCAACTGGGCCAACTCCCGCTGCTGGCGTCACGGACCGTCATATTCACGCCCTTGTCGCGCAGCAACTTGATCATGTCGGGATAATTTACGGGAACGGTGGTGTGGAAGCTCGAACCGTCGTTTTGTAACTTGCCGTGTACTTCCTGCAAGTTGATGGTAACCTCTTTGACGTTTCCCTGGTCCACTTCCGACAGGAATTTCGAGAAGTTGAACTCCTGCTCTTTTTGCCCCGCCCCGCCAGCCTTTACGACCTGCCAAAGCAGGAACGCCGAGAGCACGATCACTAGCCAGAAAACCACGGTTTTAACTGTTGAATTCACCTAAAAACTCCTGAGAAAGTTGCGACCCGTTCCAAAAGCGCAACTGGGGCTCCGCTCACATAATTAGATGCCAGCCGCAGGGATTGGATAGAGGAAATTGCCAACCCAGTCATTCTAACGCTTCTTGTGGAAAAAAGGATGGAGTTCTTGCCGTAACTTAAGTCACAGAGAAGCTTCAGCTTGCGGCTGCCAGGTAGGGAAGATTGCGATGGGTCTGTTCGGGCGACCCCAATCCATAACCCACCAGGAACGCTTCGTCTACCAAGAATCCGAAATAGTCCGGCTGCAATTGTACCCTCCGAGCCGATTGCCGGTCCAGCAATGTGGCCAGCTTGACAGATGACGCTCCCCGGCCTCGCAGGTCATTCATTAGAAACTCGCTAGTGACCCCGGAATGCACCAAGCCCTCGATCAGCAATACATGCTGGCCAACGATGGCGAGTTCATGGCTGAAAAAGATTTCCAAAAAGCCCGTCGGCGTGTTGGCTTGCTCCCTGCGGTACTTCGGTTTGATGAACTGACAAATGACGGGCACTTCCAGGACCCGAACCAAATCGGCCATGAAGATAAACCCATTTTCGAGCAGCGCCAAGGCATGAATGGTTTTGCCTTGATAGTCAGAGGAGATCTGCCGCGCCATCTCGCGCACGCGTTTCTGGATCTGCTCGGTGGAGATCACGCTGCGTAACTGCTCGGGCTTTGGGGTCGCGTTCATAGTTTGACCTTGTGGGTGTGAATCTCCAGCTCTCGGATCAAAACCGCGGCAGCACCTTTTTGCGACTGCAAGTGCCTTGGCGCCGGAAAACCTCGGACCCAGACTACATCCTCACCGCTCACCACCACGGGCCACAGTTTGCGTTCCGGCCCAATCACATGCCGCTCCTGCAGCAGTTCCTTAATCTTCTTAGCGGCCTTTGTATGTGCGGGCCAGAAACGATCTCCCGAACGCCAGTTTCTGACTTTCAATTCTGTGGCTAACAGAGCGCGGTCCAGCAAATCCTCGGGATTATAACCTTCGGCGGCGATTCCTGAAACCACTACTACTTCGAAGCGTGAATCCGTCTCCTGAACCTCGACTAATCCAGGCACGGAAAGGAGATATTGGTAGTCCGACTCCCCGGGTTTCTCTCCTTTGGACTCGAACCACAACTCGCATGTCCTTCTTGAAACCACCCATCCCTGGGGCAACACGGTGGATCCGGCCCGGGTCGAGCTCAATGCGAGGATCTCTTCGACATGCTTGAATTCCAACCGTAAGCCCAAGGATTCGCCAGCCGCTCGAACTGCACGCCGCTGCAGTGCCAGAGGCAATTCCACAAAGGCCGACAGACGAAGTGCACCTCCCGCAGTACCGGTGTCCGGCTTGTCGCCGCGACCGCGTGCCGCCACGACTTGCCAAATCAGTGGAAAAACGCGCGCAATTTCCCGCTCCCAATATTCCTCCTCGGCTCGGGCAATTTCCGCCGTCTCCGCAAGAGCCTCACGCACTGCTGGGTTCAAATAGCGTTCCAGACGCGGCAAGATTCCGTGACGTACTCGATTGCGCATATGGCGCAAGTCACGATTACTCTTGTCCTCCCGCCAGCTCTGCCCTAATACTCGGAGATAAGTCTCCAGGTCTCGCCGCCTGGTTCCAAGCAGAGGGCGAACGATGGAGACTTCGGGATTCCGCCTTTGCTGAGAGCTGAGAGTTGAAAGCTGAGAGCTGACCGGCAACTCAGGATAGACACCCGCCAGCCCACGCCCACCCGCTCCGCGAACGATTTTCAGCAAAACCGTCTCTGCCTGATCGTCCAACGTGTGCCCGGTCGCAATCCGGTTCAAGCGGCCTTCCAGCAGCAAATGCCGAAAGAATTGGTAGCGCATTTCACGCGCCGCCGTTTCCAGGCTCAGATGTTTCTCGGCAGCATGCGCGGCTACGTCGCCGCTTTCACATCGCAGTTCCAACCTGTGCCGCCGAGACAATTCGGCGACAAACTGTTCATCCTCGTCTGACTCAACGCCCCGCAGCTTGTGATTGAAATGAACCAGCGAAAGGACAATGCCAACCTGCTTGCGCAACTCCAGCAGCAGACGCAGCAGGGCAACCGAGTCCGCTCCCCCCGAGACTGCGATGCCCACGCGATCGCCAGCCTTGAGGAGTTCGTGTTTTCGGATGTATTCAAGTACGGCCTGCGTTAGCCTCTGCACCGGAACATAGTACAACCAGGGCTGTGTTAGAGACGTGCGACTCGGCAGCCCGGTTAAAGGGCAGCTAGCCACCCAGATACTTCCTATATTGCTCGGTTTCGGCAGCGTGCTTGATATATAGGTTTCTCTGTTGCAGAAGCCTTCGCATGTGCCGATCAAGGGCCAACCACTCCACGGGTCGACCCAGGATTCCAAACGGCGCGGCAAACCTCACAGCGTCCTTCATCAAAGTGTTGCCATCCGACGTTTCGAAAGAATGGTCGTGACAGTAGCTGCGAAAAACGCCCCGTAACATCGAGTCCTGAAAGTAGCGCGGAAATTCGTAGGCAGTAATGCGGCTGGTGTGGCGGATCAGGAGGCCAAAGTGACGCCCGCTCCAGGTGACTTCCTGCCCTGGCCCGATCAGGCCTGAAGTAACGCCACCGATGGCCTGCTGGTGTCCTTCGGTAGAAGCGAGCTCGAGATCAATGCTGCGCGAAAGGTCGAAGCAGCGCTCGATCGGCGCGGCAATTGTTGTGTTCAACTCGATTCGGACCAACCTTGCGCCTCGCTAGTCTCTTGCTCGCGCCAGCATCCGATTCACATCCGCATGTGCGGGGGCGCCCTCCAAAGCTCTGTAAGTTCCGCTACTCTTCAGCTCTTCCGCCATTCTGCGTACGAGCCCCAATGTCGCCCGCATCGGAGCCGAGCCCAGACTCACTCGAGCCACCCCGAGGTTTTCCAGTTCAGGCACCGAAAGGGACCCCGGTCCTGCCAGGATGTTTAACGGACACTGCACATCCCGCACCAGTCGTGAGATCGTCTCCGGATCGCGCAACCCGGGCGCAAACACGCAGTCGGCTCCCGCATCGCGGTAGGCGAGCAAGCGGCGGACGGTCTCGCCATATCGGGTTTCAGGTGCGCCAACCTGCTCCAGATACACATCGGTGCGCGCATTCAGCACCAGCAGCACGCCCGACTTCAACGCGGCCTCGCGGATTGTACGAACCTTCTCCAACTGCAACGACAACTCGACAAGCAGCCCGGTCCGGTCCGTTCCATCTTCCAGGTTCATTCCGATCGCGCCAGCTTCGATGACCTGCCGGGCAGTCTCAGCAGCGTCTTCAGGACGATCGCCGTATCCAGCCTCGACATCGGCCGTCACCGGAATCTTCACTGCGCGAGCGATTCGCGCCACCCGCGCCAGCATCTCCTCGCGCGAGATCTTCTGTCCGTCAGGATAGCCGAGGGTAAAGGCGATCCCGGCACTTGTCGTCGCCAGCGCTCCGAACCCAGCTTCTTCGAGGATGCGAGCGCTGGCCACATCCCACACGTTGGGCAGAAGCAGGACCTTCGGCCCATGATGCATGGCGCGAAACGCAAGCGCCTGCGCTTTTTGCCTTTCGATATCTTTCATAGGCTCGGCATTATTTCCGCCCCTTCAGCTTTTCCAGAAACCGGCTCACACTGACCACCGCCCGCCCCACCGTTCCGCGGCCAATCTCCTGGACATCATCCCATGCAGTCACACGTACCGAATAGAACTTTCCATCGAACGACTCCAGCACTGCCTCCGCCCGTATCCGAGCCCCAATCCTACTCGCCGCGCGATGCTCCACATGGATCGCTGTGCCCACCGTGATCTCATCGCCTTCGCAATACGGTTGGAGCGCATGGAAAGCCGCCGTTTCCATCAGGCGGATCATGTCAGGTGTCGAATACACCGGCGGCAATTCGGGATGATGCGCCGTCAACGTGTGCTTGAATTCAACCGTGTCTTCAGCGGTTGCGCGAGCGCCAATGGGCATTGCTTTTGCCATGAGAGAGACCCTTACAAAAAGAAAGAGCCAACGATTCTATCGAATCACCGGCTCCGTCTGCATTTCCGCACAGTTGTTTTGAGGCTCCGCTGTCTACGCCGCCACCTTCTGCGTCCGTCGCGTCTCGATCCCATCCAGCGCGTGCCACAACGCCTTGGCGGCATTCTCTCCCGCGGCCAGCGCGTTCTCCGCCATCTTGGGATTCGCGTTCAGACGCTTCCCTAACTGTTGACGCCAGATCTGCGAGTGGAACACATCCGCCGTGGTGTGCAGGGTGAAGTAGGCGGTGACACGATCGTCCGCGCCATACCTCTCTTGCAGTCCGCGTGCTTTCTCCTTGGCTACCCGCGGCACTTGCGACTCATAGGCGTAGAAAGCGGCCAGCGCCTCTTCGGGAGTGCCCTCGCTCGCCACGCCGTGGAAGAAAGCGATCAGCTCCTCAATTTCGGGCACGGGACGATGTCCGCGCATATCGCGTCTCGCGCCCATGCCCTCGGCGAAGTCCAACCAAAGCTCAGAATGCGCCGGAGAAGCTTCGCCGAACGCGTCCGCCATCCCTTTCTCGTCTGCCATATTGGCCAGCACCGCCCGGCGGAGTTCGCTTTCGTCGAGGCGAATACCCAACTCCGCCAGATAGATTGGAAAAGCCTCTACATGATGGTAGTAATCGCGGGCGTAGTCCCGTAAATCCTCGCGGGTAAGCTCGCCCGCACTCCATGCCTGATAGAAAGGATGGCAAAGCAGATCATATTTAGCGATTCGCGTATCCAGCTCTTCGAAGAATTGCTCGGTATTCATGATTGCGCCTCCAGGACACTCCAATATACGGGGCCCGGAAGGCCCGCGCAACTGGCCCAATCCGGGAATTCAGCACGGTGACAAGGCACTTCCAGATAGTGGAGAGCAACTTCCGTCAGATAATGTAGGCGCCGGCGTCCTCGCCCGTGCGAACGGCAGGAAGTGAACACAATGAAGTGCGTTAGGTACGTGGCGATCGTTTATGCAGCCCTGATCTCAACTCCATCTGCGCAGACCACCCGCCCTGAGATTCTCCGGATCTCGCCCACCAGCGGGCCAGAGGGTTCGCGGGTGGCAATCGCAGGCAAGAACTTGCAGGAAGCATCATCCGTTTGGTTGGGCGCTACCAGCTCTGTTTTCCACTTCGTTTCCCCCGAAGAAATCATCATGCTGGTCCCGCATAAGAGCTTGACCTCCACCATTTCCGTAGTCACGCGAGGAGGCCGCGCTTCGAGTTCGTTCGCCTTCGTGGTTACGAACGACCCGCGCGTCCCCGACGAGGTCAGTTACAAAGCAGGTTACGTAAACCCGGTTCGGCCGCCGTTGGGCTTCAAATCCGTCATGCTTTGGGGAATCGCAATCGCCGACAGCCGCGTCCCAGGCTACGATTCCGCAGCGGTAGAAATTGCCTCGACACAGCTTATCTGCCGAGTTGATGGCAAAGACGTGGTGCTCAACGACGACAAGGAAAATGTCCGTGGCGGTCTGTACCTGCGTGACCCGTGGTTCAGCGGCAATCAGGCGGAGCCGATGCCCCTGGTTTACGATCGACCGAACCATGCCGTGGTGCTCATGGTCGGCCAGCGCCCCGATCGCATCTGGCATTTCTGGGCCGCCTCGCCGCGAGCCGCTCTGCCATCCGGTACCCTCGAAGGCTGCACCGTCAAAGCCCGGGTCAAGATTTCTTCGGGTGCCCTGCTACAAATGGGGATGGACTACTGGCAGAATCCGACCGTTGCCTACGGCCCAGGTGGAAATAACCACGAAGCCGGAGCCAGCAACTGGTACTTCCCCTCTGACCAATGGCAAGAAGCCGTCTTCAGCGATATCGGAGCGCCGCAGTTCTAGGTCGACCGCAATGCAGATTTCCTTTGCGGACCTTAGTGTCCTTAGTGGTTGATGACCTTCGCAGTGTCCGCGCAAAATCCTCCCAGTTGTTAGAATAGAAGCTCGAATGCCGCAGTTCACCGAACAGTTCGATGTAGTCGTCGTCGGCGCCGGACACGCCGGATGCGAAGCCGCCATGGCCGCAGCCCGGATGGGTCTGAAGACCACTCTTTACACGCTGAACGTCGACTTGATCGCGCAGATGTCGTGCAATCCCGCCGTCGGCGGAATTGCCAAAGGACATCTGGTCCGCGAAGTCGACGCCCTCGGCGGCATCATGGGCGAAATCACCGACGCGGTAGGCATTCAGTTTCGACTGCTGAATACATCCCGAGGACCGGCCGTCTGGTCTCCGCGCGCCCAGTGCGACAAGCAAGCCTACCGCCTGAAAATGCGCGAGGTCCTCGAGTCCCAGCCGAATCTGAAGATCAAGCAAGCAGAAGTGGCAGAATTGATTATTGAAGAGTCATTGGCCGTTGGTCGTTCGTTATTCGCCAACCTTGTTGACGTAAACGGTCTTGCCAACGACCAACGGCCGACGACCAACGCCCGCATTTGCCGCGGCATCAAACTTCGCGACGGCCGCACCGTCGGCGCCAGTGCCATCATCATTACCACCGGCACGTTTCTCAACGGACTTATTCACTGCGGAGAGCAACAATATCCCGCGGGACGCTCCGGCGAGCCCGCCGCTGTCCTGCTGGGCGAATCGCTCAAGCAACTCGGACTACGCGGCTGCCGCCTGAAAACCGGCACACCGCCGCGGCTCGATGGCCGCACTATTGACTGGTCGAAGTTCCAATTGCAGCCAGGCGACGCCGATCCCACGCCTTTCAGCTTCCGCACCAAGCGCGTCGCTCATCACGATTCGCAAGTGCCGTGCTACATCGCATGGACTACGCCGGAAACGCAGCGCATCATCCGCGAAAACGTGCACCGTTCGCCGATGTACAGCGGGCAGATTCAGTCTATCGGGCCGCGATATTGTCCCTCAATCGAAGACAAAATCGTCAAATTCCCGGACAAGACCACGCACCAGCTCTTCCTCGAACCCGAGGGACTGAACACGCACGAGATCTACGTCAACGGGATGAGCACTTCGCTGCCGGTCGAGGTTCAGTTAGCGATCCTGAAGTCGATCCCCGGCCTAGAGACCGCGGAAATGCTGCGTCCCGGCTACGCCATCGAATACGACTCGATCGATCCGACCGAACTCGAGCGCACGCTCGAAACCAAGAAGATCGCAGGCTTATTCCTTGCCGGCCAGATCAACGGGACCAGCGGATACGAAGAAGCCGCCTGCCAAGGCCTGATGGCCGGGATCAACGCCGCTCTGAAAGTGAAGAACGAAGCGCCTCTGATCCTCGATCGCACCGAGGCGTACACCGCGATTCTCATCGACGACCTGATCTCGAAGGGCACCAACGAGCCCTACCGGATGTTCACGTCGCGCGCCGAGTTCCGCCTGCATCTGCGCATCGATAACGCCGACAGCCGTCTGACCCCGCACGGCCGCAGAGTCGGATTGATCAATGACACAGCGTGGGCCGACTACTTGGCCAAGCAGCAGCGCCTGGGAGCGATGAGGCAGTTGCTGGAAAAAACCAAACTCACAAGCGCGATGCTGGAAAGGATTTCCCGTGCAGAAACGGTTTCAATCTGTCATCCCGAGCGGAGTGAGGCGCAGCCGAACGAAGTCGAGGAACCTTGGGTTCCTCTGCCGCATGCAAATCACCCTTCTGCGGCCGTCGGCCAGACCTGCGCCCAACTTCTCAAGCGCCCCGAGATCGCAATCGAAAACCTGGTTCCGGCCCTGCGCGAACTAGACCCGGCGTTCTTTGATCGAGAAGAAATCCGTGCCAATCCGCGCGAATCCGTGGCCGCTCTTTCTTCCGAAGTGCGCAACGAACTCAAATCGGTCGAGACTGAAATAAAATACGAAGGCTACCTGCTCCAGCAACAGCGCGCCATCGACCGGCTGAAGAAAGCCGAGCAGCGGGCCATCCCCGAATGGTTCGATTACCACTCGGTCAGCGGCCTCTCTCGCGAAGTGCAAGAGACCCTGTTCAAGATAAGGCCGCGCACTCTGGCCCACGCGTCCCGCATTCCCGGCGTAACTCCGGCGGCGGTATCGTTAGTGCACGTCTACATCGAAATACAAGCCAAGCGTCGCCAACAGGCGGCCGTTCTCTAGACTTCACGGGGACAAACCTCCCTCGCGGTCCGGCCGAGCAAAGCTCGGCAGTATTGCCCTCACATTCATGTCCGAAAACAGCCAACCTTATTAACATCGATGATCTATCCTGTTCGGGAGTTCAGAGAGATGACCAGATGCTACACCCAGATCGAAAGCCCGCTCGGCTCCTTGCTGCTGGCTGCGGATGAAGTAGGACTGCGTGAAATCCTCTTCGTAAACGGAAGGCACCCGGCTCGACCAGAACCTTCCTGGAAAGAAGACCGCGCCGTGCACAGCGAGACCATCCGCCAGTTGCAAGCCTATTTCGCCGGAGAACTCGAAAGCTTCGATCTCCAACTCGCTCCCGAGGGCACCCCCTTTCAACTGGGAGTGTGGCGCACCCTTTGTGAAATCCCGTTTGGCCAGACTATTTCCTACGGCGAGCTGGCGAGCCGAATCGGAAATCCAAAAGCTTCCCGAGCGGTCGGCCTTGCCAACGGTTCGAACCCCATCCCCATCGTGATTCCCTGTCACCGCGTGATCGGCAGCAACGGCAAGCTCACCGGCTACGGCGGCGGCTTGCCTATCAAGGAAAAGCTGCTGGCTCTGGAACGCCGTCAACTCTGCCTACTTTGATCCACGCGCTTTTCCGGCGATTTTGAATTGGCGTTGCGGACCTCTCCTGGGAGCCAAGTTAGGGTAAAATCAAAAGATTGTTTTTCAAACTCGGTGGAGATCCCGGCCTCATGCGGTTCGTTCTGATTTTCTTGACACTTCTTGGCTTCATAGCATCCGGGCTTGCGCTCCGGGAACACTACCGGACCGACTCGTCTCCCTGCAGCATCAACGAGCGCTGGGACTGTGGAATTGTCAATCACAGCCCGTTCGCGGTCCTTGCCGGAATCCCGGTGGCTGGGATCGGAATGGCAGGTTATGTGTTTCTGGCGGCACTGGCTCTTAAACGCGCCTATCGCCTGTTTCTGGTCGCGGCCCTGCTGGGCCTGTCGTTTTCACTTTATTTGGCACACGTGGAGGCTCATATCCTGGGCGTGTGGTGTATCTATTGCGTCGCGTCACTCACAGTGATTTCTTTGCTGACCCTGTTGAGCCTTGGAACCTTTCTGCTTTCACGCACCAAAAATGCCGTTGCGGTACATTAGAAAGGTCAGCACAGATCCTGCTGAGGGGCAATCCTGGAACCATGAAAAGAAATTTCGTCCCGCTTGCTTTCGTTGTTGCCTTGCTCGCGTCCGCGGCCTTCGCTCAGGACTCCGTTAACCCGGCCCTGCGTCCGCCCAAAGGCGCACAGATCGCGATCGTGGTATTCGAGGACCTGCAGTGTCCACAATGCCGCCATGAAGCTCCTCTCGTGCAGCAGGCGGCCAAGACCTACAAGATTCCCGTCGTTCGCCATGACTTCCCGTTGCCCATGCATAATTGGTCTTACGAAGCCGCAGTCATGGCACACTATTTCGACAGCCACTCCAAGCAGCTTGGCGCGGACTTCCGGGATTACATCTTCGAGCATCAACCCGAAATCTTTCCCACCAACTTGCGCCAATTCGCGGAGAAGTTTGCCGCCGATCACAAAGTGGATTTGCCCTTCGTGATCGATCCCCAGGGCAAATTCGCGGCTGAGGTTAATGCTGAAAAGGACTTGGGAAAAGACCTTCACCTGGAACATACGCCGACAATCTACGTGGTCAGCAGCAAATCGAAGGACCATCCCTTTGTGGAAGTTAAGGACCCAGGCGCCGAGCTTTTTCGCTCGATCGATGCGATGAAAGCGGAATAGTCAGGTAGGCCGCCCTCAAACGCCAACTCGATGAGGGCAAGAGAGAGTGAGGATTCCATGCCTCTAAGCTTCGCGAAAGACATTCGCCCCCTGTTCCGCGACACCCCGGACGTGGACACGATGAAAGACTTCGGGCTCGACCTCTCGTCGTTCGCCGACGTCAAAGCTCAAGCCGAAGAGATTTATGCGCGCGTTCTCGACGGCAGCATGCCCTGCGACGAACCCTGGCCCAAGGATCGGATTGCGCTTTTCAAACGGTGGATGGAAGAAGGTATGGCGCCTTAGCGCAGATCTCTCCTCATCCTCGCTCAAACGCGTGCTTCTTCTCTAGTTCCTCTAGCGCCGCTCGCATATCGGCTTCAAACTCCACCGCTCTCTCCATCAATAAAGGATTCGCTGTCGCCGACTCTCCCTCCAGTTTGATCAGCCCCTGGGATTCGAGTTTCTTGGCGACCTCCAGAAGATGCTCGGGGGATGTTTCCACGTAGAGCGCCTCCGCGGAATCTCCCATCCAAACCGGCCCGCCCACCAGTCGCGTCTGCCAATACGCTTTCCTCGTCAGCAGCAGCGCCATCTCCTCATCAGTGGCTTTGCCAAACATCCATTTGTTGCGCTTGAAGTCATAGTGCCGGCTGGAGAACTGCACGGGCACGAGCTTTCCCGACTTCACAAACTCCAACTGCCGGTGGTCCACTTCCTTACGCAACGCATTGATCACCGGGTCCTCAGACTCGTTCGGCTCAAGCGATGGCATCACCTCCCGCACCGTCGCCGACAGATTCACCGCGACCGGAGCGTGCAACCCTGCCGAGTTCTCCAGCCGAATGTCACCATGCAAGAAGAAAAAATCAGCCCCCGAAGTAGACTTGCGAAAGGGCCACTCCAGATGAAACGAAAGTGGCAACCCGGTCCGGGTCACATAGATTTTCTTTTGCCCGCTGCCATTCCTCGCCGTCAGTTCGCTCATCAGTCTCTCTCCCTCAAACTCGCGATATTCTACCCTGAGCATTATGATTTTTGTGTGGTGACGGGCGACTCGCCCGTCGATCCCGGAAAAAATGAACACCTCCATCCCACTATTACGATCTTGATTCGTGTCTGCCGAGATACCTCACTCCTAATAAGAAAGGCGGCCCAAAAGGCCGCCTTTGCTGAGATCCGATAACAGAGAACCGCAGTTAACTATTTGCCAGCCGCCGCACTTCTGGCCTTGACTTGAGGAGTTGTCTCGCTGCCCAGAAGCGCAGTGATCTTCGCCACTACATCCGCCATGCTCCTGCCGGTATCGATATTCGCATCCACCGCCGGATGCCGTTCCCCGTCGGTGTGCATCACCAGAACGCGGGTTGCCGCCTGCGCTTTCTTGATCACGTAGGGCAGATGATGCCGATCGTTCTTGGTCAACGTGGGACCGAGAATTACCAGGTCGAACGTGCCTCGGCGCACCGCTTCATCGATACCCTTGCGGCCCACCGCCGTCTCTACCTGGTGGCCCGCCTTCTGGATGGAGACTGCCTGTGAGGCAACTACCTCTGCATCGGCCTCACCGTAAAGAATCTTGAGCTGAAATGACGACTTCTCACTTTTTGCCATAGTGGATCAAAGCCAGCCTTTCTTGCTGCTGACCTATCACGGTAGCAATGCCCGCAACATAAGAGAACGTCACAAAAGACCAAGCCCGAACAGGAAATCGCACTGCTCAGCAGTGCCCTGTGGTGTTATGAGAGTTTTGATGCGTGGCAGCTAATTTTCCGTTTGACGTTTTCGATACGGATTCCACCTGCAATTCTTCATCTGGAGACGTACAATAAAGCCGCTTGGGCTGTATGACGTCAACGAATCGAATATCGGGGGGAAATACGTCATGCGCGTGCTCGCCGTCTGCATCATCCTGATCGCTCAGTCGCTTCTGACCGTTGCAGCCGCCGCACAGGCGGATCCGGCTGACCCGACTGCGACTGCTACCTGCGATTTCCAGGATGGCAAAGAAATCACCGCGCAATACTACAGCGCCGTCATGGGCGAGAAGGACCTGCCCCACAACGGCAAAGTCTGGCTGCCGGGTGGTTCTCCCATTACTCTGTTCACCCAGGTTCCGCTCGTCCTCAACCACGTCGAGCTTCCGGTCGGCGCGTACAGCGTGTACGTCATCCCTAACAAAAAGGAATGGACGCTGATCGTCAGCAAAAACGTCACCAGCCCCAAGACGTACGACGAGAAACAAGATCTGGTGCGCGCTCCTATGGAACTCGGCGGAGTCAACTCGCCGCCCAAACAGCTGGATCTTTCGTTCGCCCACGTTGCCCCCAGACAGTGCAGCATCCGTCTCTATTACGAGAGCACGGGTGCGTTCGTGGAATTCAACGAGAAGTAACTGGTGTGGCGCCGAATTCCCCCGAGCGTAGTCGAAGGGGCCCTCGCCGGCGTTGGTTGCGGAAAGTCAATTTGTTTCTTCGGCCAGTCAACTCCGCAACATCGCCGATAGCGCCCGCACCAGCTTCGCATCGGTCATCTGGTAGCGATTTTCTGGCGGATGCAAAGCTCCCCCAAATGTGATCTCAGGCCGCACCTGCGTCGACGGATCGAACGCGGTTCCCGCCGCCGTCAGATGCACCTGCCGGCAACCAGTCCGCTCGATCACCTCCTTCGCATTCCAAAGCTGAATCCCGCCGCCCGGCAGAATCTCAATCCGATCGCCCGCCTGTTCGATCAACCTCTTGATCAACTGCAGTCCCTCTGGCACGCTTTCTTTCTGTCCGCTGGTGAGAATTCGCGTCATATTTAGATCCACCAGTTGCTCCAAAGCTTCGAACGGATCAGGAGTCACGTCGAATGCCCGATGAAACACAGCTTGGCGTTTCCCGATCAACCGCCGAATCCGCCGGCATCTGGCAAGATCAATTCGTCCGTCGGATTGCAGAATGCCAAACACAACGCCGTCGGCCCCGTTCTCGATTGCCGCTTCCGCGTCACGTTCCATGCTCGCCATTTCGGCTTCGGTGTAGCAGAACCCTCCACCGCGCGGACGCACCATCACCATGATCGGAATCTTCAGTCTCCGCTTCGCTTCCTGAAGCGTCCCCACCGAAGGCGTCAGTCCGCCAAGAAAAAGCGCTGAGCAAAGCTCCACGCGATCCGCTCCGCCTTTTTCTGCTTCGATAGCGTCGTCAATCGATCCGCAACAAAGCTCAATCAGCACATGCTCCATGGGGTTCTTCTTTCAGAATATGGATTCAATAGCACGAATGAAATCCATAACTTCTGGCACAATCATCGCATGCGATCTCATTTCTTCGTATTCCTGTTTCTCGCCGCCCCCCTTTTCGGGCAGAGCCCCAGCACCCAGAAATCCAACACAACCGAAAATCTCCGCGGCGTCAGCACGCCCACAAACCAAGTCGCCTGGGCGAGCGGTACTCACGGAACCTATCTCCGGACGACCGATGGCGGGAATTCCTGGCAAGCCGCCCAAGTTCCTGCCGCTGAAGCCCTCGATTTCCGTGATGTGGAAGCCTTCAGCGCGGATTTTGCCTACCTCCTGAGCGCGGGACCCGGCGATCAATCGCGAATCTACAAAACCACCGACGCGGGCAAAACTTGGGCCCTGCAATTTACCAACAAAGACCCCAAAGGCTTTTTCGATTGCATGGCGTTCTGGGATCGCGATCACGGCATCGCAGTCGGCGATCCCGTTGCGGACAATTCTGGCAAAGTTAAATTTGAATTGATCTCTACCGAAGACGGCGGCAAAGACTGGAATCCGATTCCGCCCGACTCGCTCCCGCCAGCCATCGAAGGCGAAGGCGCATTCGCCGCCAGCGGAACCTGCATCGCCGTCCAAGGCAGCAGCAACGTCTGGTTCGCCACCGGCGGAAAGGTTGCACGCGTATTCCATTCCACCAACGCTGGCAAGACATGGACCGTCGCCGACAGCCCGATAATCCACGGCGCAGATTCCGCGGGAATTTTCTCCATCGCCTTCCGCGACGCCACCCATGGAGTAATCGCCGGCGGAGACTACAAACATCCGGAGCAGAACGGCGCCAACTTGGCTTACACCAGTGACGGCGGCCTCACCTGGAAGCTGTCTACCGCTTCGCCGCAAACCTACTTTTCCGCCGTAGCTTTTCTCAAGCCTGGCTCAGGAAGCACCGCCGTTTTGGCTGTGGGAACCACCCGGGCCGCCTACGCCGACGACCTCACGAGAGCATTGTGGCAGAAAACCTGGGACATGAATCTGAACGCGCTAAGCATCAGCCCAACCGGCGAAGCCATAGCCGTAGGCCCCAAAGGCCTGATCGTCCGCATTCCACCCGCCCGCTGAGCCCACCTCTAGCTTCCCGACCTGATTTCGTCCCCAACTTTTTACATCCCGGCGACGTCAGCGTGACATCCGCCTAAGTTCGAATCTGTAGCCTCGAAATGGCAAGCGAAATTGAATCACGGACGTGTCCGGCCCAATAAAAACGCGGTCGCGACGAAAGAGCTTCACAGCCAGTCCGGGCAATTCGCAAATCAAAAAGAGGAAAATATGAAGAAGTATTCGTTGTTCGGTTTGTTAGTTTTACTCACAATCGTGGGAAGCCGGCCGGCTCTGTTTGGTCAGCAAGCGCCTTATAAGCAGACGAATCTGGTCGCCAATGTTTCCGGAGTCGCTAGTCATACGGACTCTCAACTCTCAAATCCCTGGGGAATATCATTTCTGCCAGGCAACCCGTTCTGGATATCGAACAACAATGGCGGCACCTCTACCCTGTACGACGCGCAGGGCAACAAACAAAGCCTGGTGGTTGGAATACCAGGTGCGTCGGTGAATCCGTGCAGTCCGGGTTGTCCTACTGGCACGGTCGCCAACAACAGCACCGATTTTAATGGTGGGGCATTCATCTTCGATACCGAGGACGGAATCGTCGCCAACTGGACCGGCGCCAACAACGCGGTCGTGGCGTTCGACAATTCCGCGAATGGCGCCGTCTACAAAGGGCTGGCCCTACTAACTAATGGCTCGGGGAGCTTTCTGCTCGCGGCAAACTTCCGCACGGGCAGCATCGATGTGCTCGACCGGAATTTCAAAATTACTGCACTTGCCGGCTCATTCACCGATCCTCACCTTCCGCAGGGATTTGCGCCGCACGGCATCCACGTCATCAACAACCAGGTCTACGTCGCTTATGCGATGCAGGATTCCGCCAAACACGACGCCGCTCCGAGCGCCGGGAGCGGAGTGGTAGATGTTTTTGACGACAATGGAAACTTCGTCAAGACGTTTGCTTCCGGCGGAACCCTGAACGCGCCCTGGGGTGTGGTCGAGACGCCCGCGGCCTTCGGAACTTTTTCCAACGCGATCCTGGTGGGAAATTTCGGGGACGGCAAGATCAACGCATTCGATTCCACCGGAAAATTTCTGGGACAGGTAGCCGATTCCGGAAACAACGTGATCGTCAATCCCGGCCTGTGGGACATGGTTTTCGGCGCTGGCGGGACCGGCGATCCGAATACCCTGTACTTCACCGCCGGTGGCAGCTCCCAGACCAGCGGCTTGTTTGCCACGCTGGTACCGGCATCGGCGGCAACCCAGGGCGACTTCTCGCTTGCTCTCTCGGCGCAGAGTGCGACCCTCGCTGCGGGACAGTCGGCAACGCTGACGGTTAGCGCCAGCGCAGTCGGCGGATTCAATGCTCCAATTTCGTTATCTTGCTCACAGCCTTCTGGCGTGACCTGCTCCCTGTCTCCGGCTACCATCACTCCCGGGTCGAGTACCGCCAAATCCACTGTGATGTTTACCGCAGCCGCGACTCCGCCGGGCGGAGGCTACGGTGGACCCTCCGGCATGGCGATGGGCTGGTTATCGCTCTCCGGTGCGGGACTGTTCGGAATGGTTTTTGCAACTCGCAAGGACAACCGTGAGCGGGAGGCAAGGTTCCTCAAGCGTGGATTGTTGATCGGTAGTTTTGGTGTGCTGACCCTGTGGGTGTTATTCACGGTCGGCTGTGGAGAAGGCAGTTCAAGCTCGAGCCGCCAGCAGCAGAAGAGCACCGTCACAGTGATGGTGACCGGGACATCTGGATCGATAAGCCATTCGACGCCAGTCACGCTTACCATCCAGTAGTCGCAGAGGAGAGCAACAGAACGACGCGAAACTTGCTTTCCTCTGCTGCCGACGAAACCCGCCCTGTGGCGGGTTTCGCATCTGGCCGGTCGAACGAATGGCTGCCCTTTCGCGTCCTTTTGACATCGCGAAGTGGTATCGAAGGGCCCAGGCTCAGCAGTTCCGCAGTTCGTCACACGTCGGGCGTGTGCCCGGGTAATCTGACGACTCTCCCTCCGGGCTTCATGTAGGCCCCTTCTTCCTGCCAACGCGTTTGTCCGAAGCACATTGGGACACCACTGATGGATTCTTCAATTGTGCCGATCTCCCAACTTGTATCCGCAGCAACACGCTTCTTGGGAGGCGAAATGCAGAAGCCAGTTATTCGAACGCTTTTTCTTGGGTGCAGTCTCGTCTTGGGGATGAGGGCGATCAGCCATTGCCAATCGGCCAGTTTCAACGATCCCTCTCCTCCGGCACCATCCGTCGCTATTTCAGCGGCAAAACCGAGCGCGAATCCTGACCTTGGGAGAATCGGTGTGGGCATCAAAATGTCTTTGCTGGGAGGCGGTATCGAAGTAGCCGCTCGCGTAACCCACCACTCCAACCTGCGGGCTGGGTTCAATATGATCACTTACAGCCGCACCTTCAACAAGGACGGCATCGCCTACCAGGGCCAACTCGGCTTCAAGACCGTCGAGGCCCACACGACATTTTTCCCTTTGCCGGACGCTTTCACATCAGTCCGGGAGTTCTCGCCTATATCGGCGACCCGATTACCGCGAGCCTCAAGGTCCCTGCCGGACAAAGCTTCTCACTGGGAGGACAGCAATACTTCAGCGACGCCACGGCGCTGGTTACGGGCAACGGAAAAATTGACTTTAATCGCGTCGCCCCGACGATTACGGCGGGTTGGGGAAACCTGGTTTCCCGCGACAGTAAGCACTTCAGCATTCCCTTCGAGATCGGAGCGGCGTTCCAGGGAGCGCCGAAAGCAACTTTGAATTTGGCCGGAAGCGTATGCGATTCACCGAATGCCAATTGCCGCAGTGTCGCCTCCGATCCTACGGTGCAGGGTCAGGTCGTGTCGGAGCAGATCAAGCTCAACAACAGCATGTCGTTCTTCAAGGTGTATCCGATCATCTCGATCGGCTTGGGTTACAAGTTTTAGGCGATTCGGAAAATGTTCGGGTTCTCGATGCCGGAGGTATCTGGGCGCTCGCCTGTTCTCGGATTTCGACGTCCTTCACTACTCAGCGCTCGGACTGAGAGGTGGGCCAGCCTTTCGCGAAGGTTCGCGTGAAGCTATTTGCAAACTCCCGAGCACGCCGACGCAATCACCATTTGCAGAATCGCGTCATATTCCGCGTTGTTGACTTGCGCTTCCGGGTTTTGATCGGTATCAACTTTGTGCGCGATGACCATGTAAAGCCCAGGCAGCACCGTGATGTACTGCCCGCCCGCTCCCATCGCACTATAAGCTCCCTGGAACGGGTTGCCATACTGATTCCCCGGCCACACGGGCGCATCCCACACCCACCAGAACGCGCCGTAACCCCACCGGTCCGGGCGTCCCAACGCCCGCAAGCCCGGCGGATTCAACTCATGAAACGGCGTGACGAGTCGGGTGATGTACTTACACCAGTCTCTCGGTTCCACTGTTTTCCCATTCCAGTTGCAATCGCGCATCATGAGCAGGCCGAGCCGGGCCATGTCACGAGTGGAAAAATCCATGGTGTATTCCGGATGCACCGAAACCGGCATCGCAGAAAGTTTCTTCTGCCGTGGCCGATCGAAGTCCTGCATCCCGATCGGCTTGGCCAAATCCGCTTCCAAAGCATCGTAAATATTCTTTCCCGTCAGCTTCTCGAAGGCCGTGCCCGCCGCGTCGAAGTCCCAGTTGTTATAGCGAAAATAAGATCCCGGAAGCTCCGATCCCCGTCGCGGCGGATTGGCGTCAAGCAGCGGATTGCCCGATGGAAGAAAAATCCCTGAGCGGCACGTCAGCAGCTGCTCCAGTGTCGCGCCTTTTTCACCGGGAAGGAATTTCTGCACATCGTCGAGGCCGAGTTCCTCGACCGTCTTGCCCAGATCAATGGTCCCATCGAAAACGTACTTCCCGTAAAGCATGGCCAGCACGCTCGCGCGCACCGAAGCGACCTTGCTAACCAGCTTCACATCGCCATATTCGAACACCACTTTGCCATGCACCGCGACCAGCATCGCAGTCGTGCTCTGGGTGCGAAGCCAGGTACGCAGCGCCTCCAGCCGGACGCTCGAATATCCTTCCGACTCCGGCTTGATCCTCTCCCAATCGGCGCCGGGAAAGGCCGGCGTCGAGGATTGCGCGCTCCCTGCGGCCGAGGCAAACCCGCAGAAAAACAAAACTACCAGCGCTCGCCACCGGGAACCATGTCGCACGCCGCTCCGTCCTCAATACGTAGCTTTGAACCCCAGATAAGTCGTCTTCCCCGTAGCTTCAAAACGTCCTGCGACGGCGTGATTGTCATTGACCCCGCCAGGGCGAGTGTTATTCGGCGCTTTCGGATCGTTAAACTTGTAATACTTGCCGCTCGCACGAAGCGCGCCGTGATAATTCCCACCCGAATCAACCCATTCAAACGTTACATCGCCGGCATTGTTGAGCGAGTGCGGAATCGTCTGCGTCGCCCCCGGCACATTGATCGTGGTGTACTTCTTGCCGTTATAAAGCGCGCCTTCATACGTGCCCGACGAGTTGATCCAGAACATGCTGATCAAGCCAGTGTCATTTACGCCCCACGCTCCCGAAGCCGTAGCCGTCGGCACATCGAGTGTCGTGTACTTCTTCCCATTCCAAACGAACCCATGCTCGACGCTGCTGGTGTCAAGGTAGAAGCCGCTAATGTTGCCCTTCTTATTGATGCCCAGCGCGTAAGACCCATTCCCCGTCGGGCCGACATCGGTGAACTTTCCGCCCTTATACAAAAATCCCTGGGCCGCCCCGCTCGAATTCAAGTAATAGCCCACGATCGCACCGGCGGAATTTATGCTGTAGCAAAAAGTTCCCGTCGTGGTATTCGGGTCGTCAATGTTGGTCGCCTTCCCGCCGGCCAGCAACAACCCGTGCGTGGCCCCGCTGCTATCAATATAGGACCCGACCACCGCTCCCGAGTTGTTGATTCCATAAATGTCGGTCTCGGACGAGCCCTTTACGTTTAAGGTTTGAAACTTGAAGGTTAGTTTTGATGTCTCCTGCGCCGTCGCGAACGCGACCGCCAGCACCGCCACCAGGAATCCCAGATTCCGCTTGCTCATCGTTTTCCCCCTCCCGGAAGATGTTCTCCACACGCGAACTCAATCAATATGTCGCCGAGAAGCCCTTCAACACACCGTTGTCGTCGGTGTACGCCCCGACGATCGTGTTATGGTCGTTGATCCCGTACCCAAAAGTCCGATCGCCCTTAGGCACGCTAAACTTGTAATACTTGCCTCCGTGCCGTAGCGCCCCGCCATAGCTTTCGGCGCTTTCCCAGGAATAAACAATGTCACCCAGATTGCTGATGGCAGAGACGTAGGAATCAGTCTCGCGCGGGATATTGACCTTGGTGTACTTCTTGCCGTTGTAGAGCGAGGACTCGGAATTATTCGACGAATCGATCCACACTTCGGTCATGAGCCCTGCGTTATTGATCCCCCCGCCAAGAGTGAACTGAGCGCCGGGCACGTCCTGCGTAGTATACTTTCCGCCCTTGAGCAGAAACCCATGCCCACCCTTCGAATCCCCGAAATTCCCATTGATGTCCCCATGGTCGTTGATCCCGATAGCTTGCGAGCCAGTCGAGCCTGCGGGGCCGATGTCAGTGAATTTTCCTTTCACGTACAAGAAGGCCTGCGCGGTATGGCTTGAAGTAGCGTAATAGCCAACGATTGCGCCCGCCTTGTTGATGCCGAAACAGTACGTGCCCGTGCCATTCGGATCGTCGATATTCTTCACTTTCCCGCTCACCATGCTGAAACCATGTTGCACCCCGGCGCTATCGACGTACGCTCCCACCATCGCACCGGCGTTGTTGATGCCGTAGAGCGCCGTGCTCTGCGCTCCAGTAACAGTTATGGTCTTGAACTTGAAACTCAGGGCCGGCGTCTGCGCTCCGGCAATACCGCACAGCAGTGTGCAAAGCAGAATCACCAGGCCAATGCGGGAGCTGTAAGTTTTCATCGATCTCTCCTTAAGTGTGAGCTACGTTTTTGCTTCAGACTAAATACAAGCCGCCCGCTTTTAGTAGGCGGCTTTGAACCCCTCGGCCACCGAGCCGCCGCTGATGTGGTAAACCCCTACAACCAGTTTGTTATCGTTGATGCCGTCCCCGTAAGTGCCGTTCGTTCCCTTCGGGTCGTCGAACTTGTAATACTTTCCTCCCGTACGCAGAGCCCCGTGATAAACGCCGGTGGAATCCGTCCAGGAATAAACCACATCGCCCGCCGTGTCGACGCCGTGGGGATAGCTGCTCACCGCTCCTGGCACATTGATCTTGACGTACTTCTTGCCGTTGTAAATGGCGCCATTGGTATTGCCGCTGGAATCGACCCATTGCACCGACACCAACCCGTTGTTGTTGATTCCCCACGCCAGGCTGGACGATGCTCCGGGCGCGTCCAGTTGTTTGTACTTCTTTCCATTCCAAACAAATCCGTGCTGCGCCCCAGTCGAATCCACGAAGTAGCCGGCAACACTCCCCTTGTCGTTGATGCCGAACGCCTCTGAACTCGTAGCCCCGGCCGGACTGATGTCGGAGAAGGTCTTACCATGATGCAGGAACGCCTGCTCCGCGCCGCTCGAGTTCACGTAATAGCCCACGATGTCGCCCGCCGAGTTGATTCCGGCGCATTGCGTGAAAGTGCCCTTGCCATCGTCGATGATCGTAACCTTCCCGCCTTTGAGCATGAAGCCGTGATCGACCCCGGCACTGTCGACCAGCGCCCCCACCATCGTGCCCGCGTTGTTCGTCCCAAAAACCCGCGTGTCCTCGGCTCCCTTGACTTCGATCGTCGTGAACTTGAACGTAAGCTTGGGCGCATCCGCCGCGGTAGCGGCAAAAACAGAAACTAGAACCACCATCAAAACCGATCTGAAATTTTTCATGGTCACGGCTCCCCTTGGAATTTCGGCGTACGAAACTATATGTGATCCGAAGCCCCTGTCAATAGAGCCTTACTTCCCTAGCCCGACGCACTCTCCCACTCACTCAGAGGTTTTCGCTGGTATGGATCCCACTAGCGGCTCAAAGGCGTTCTAAATTCCCACGCTGTACCATCTTGGTTCGTGCCCCGCGAGGTTCCCAACCGGGAACGAGAACCGAGAACTGAGAACTGAGAACCGAGAACCGAGAACCGAGAACCGGCAACTACTCATCCGAAGAATATTTTCCAGACTGTGCAATTGTGAACAGCTTAGCCCTCCCCAGCCAGATGTACCATTCGGCTTGCAAGGAAAGGCAAAAAGGGTCCTCCCCCAAAGGCGGTCGTGGGTTCGTGTTCGATTTGACAGGATCGACGCTTTGCTCCGGCGACCGCCCGCTTCACAGTATCCAACACGAACGCTTGACGGCCGGACTCGCACGGTCCGGCCTTTTTTATTTCCACAGCCTAACCAGTAAGCGAAGCTGCGGAGGCCGGGTTCCCGCCATCCTACCTTGGATCCACGAGTTTACAATCAGGCGATGAGCCCGAACACGGAACCTACTCTGGTGACGGACCGCGCGCTGCTAAATGTCCTCGAAGAACTGAAAGCCCGCGAACCGATCTTCCATCGCGCGGAATTCGGCAGGACCAGGACTGATTTCGAGAATATGACAGCGCCCGATTTCTGGGAAACCGGCGCCTCCGGCCGCCGCTACAGCCGCGAGCACGTTCTCTCCGAACTGGAAAAGCGCTACGCCGGAGAATTTGAAGATGTCTGGGAAGCCTCCGGTTTCCATTGCCGAAGGCTATCGGAAGATGTTTACCTGCTGACCTACACCCTGCTCCAAAATAAAGAGCGGCTGACACGCCGCGCCACCATCTGGCAAAACACCCCAACCGGCTGGAAAATCATCTACCATCAGGGAACTATCGTCCAGGATTCCTGAAGGCGGTGCCGCTCTTCCTTTGTGTACCTTTGTGACCTCTGTGGTTAACGCCGTTGACTTTCCGCGGTTAACCCCGCCCGTACTCCGTAATCTCCCCATCCACCGCGACAGCCACATACTTGTGTGTCGCCACATCCCGGAACTGCACCACCTGATGCTTTTCGCGCGCCAACTGTCCCCAGCGGCTAGGCTTCGTCCGATTCTGCTCGATGGCCTCAAACACGCGTCCATTCAATTTGAACTGCACCATCCGCAATCGCCCACTCCCCACCCGCTTGACCTGCAGCTTCTGGTCATCCAGCGCGACTTCCTCTCCATTCATGAGCTGCATGGCCACCGCCCGCAACACCTTCTGCTCGGTAGCCATGAACATTTCATCGCTCCGAGAACCGAGAACCGGGAACTGGGAACTGGGAACTGAGAACCGATCACACAATCCCACTTCTGCCGGAAAACGACACAATTAGCGCTAGCGGCACGCTGGCGGGACTGCAAGTCCAAAGCCGATCGTTCCACAATTTACAAGTTGGATTCGTGCCAATTCGGATTCCGCATGGGCAGGTTACGCGCGCACAGTCGACAGAAGCATTTCCCACTTTGGCCCGCGGATAGCGTCGAAGATGACGCATCGAGACTGTAACCCCAGCCGGCCTCCCACAGTTAACCATTCAGATTCGTGCCAGCCCGGATTCGAAGCGCAATGAGAAAGGCGGCCGAAGCCGCCGGATACCGCAAGGCCAACGACGAACGACCAACGACTAGCCCTTCCCTTTCAACATCCCCACCACGCGATCAAAATCCTCCAGCGTCGCATACTCAATCTCAATCTTGCCTTTGCCCTTGCGATCGCGAATCCTTACCCGCACTCCCAAGGTCCGCTCCAACTCCGTCTGCACATGCCGCACATTCGGATCCACCCAGCGCGCCGTTCCCGGTTGCTTCTCCTTTTGCAGGGGAACGTTGGTGTTGAACACCAGGTCTTCCAGTTGCTCCACCGACATGTGCTTGCGCACCGCCTCATCGGCAATCTTCGGAATCAAGTTTGGATCGAGCAACGTCAGCAGCACTCGAGCCTCGCTGAATCCCAGCTGCCCCTGCTGCAAATACTCCGTTACCGAACTCGGCAGTCGCAGCAGCCGCATGTAGTTCGAAACCGACTCCCGCGAAATTCCGACCCGCTGCCCAATTTGCTCTTGCGTTAGTTTGAAGTCCTGGCTCAGCTTGGAGAAGGCCGTCGCCTGCTCCATGCAATTCAGATCCTGCCGCTGCAGGTTCTCGACCACCGTCATCTCCGCTGCCTGCTGGTCGGAAACTTTGCGGACAATCGCCGGGATCGTCGTCCGCCCCGCAAGCTTCGAAGCCCGGCACCGCCGCTCTCCCAAGATCAGGACATAGCGCCCCTCGACCCCAGTCCGAACCGAAATCGGCTGGATTACCCCGTTCACCCGGATCGAATTCGCCAACTCGTGAAGCGTGGTCGCGACAAAGTCGTCGGATACGGGTTCGTCTTTAGCGAAATACCGCGTCTGGTAAGGATTCTCATCAATCAAATCCAGCGGAATCTCGACCACAGCCTCGCCCCGAGCCGCCTGCGCCTGAATCTCAGGCAAAACTGCAGATTGCGCGGGAGCCTCCACCATGCGCGGCCCCGAAGGCAGCAACGAATCCAACCCCCGCCCCAAAGCCCGCCGCTTCTCAACCGCCTTATCCGCAACTTTGTCAGTACCCGTTGCCGCAATCGTAGTCATAGCCCCTCCCTGAAGAATTTTGTCATCCTGAGCGCAGTAGCTGCTTCGCGAAGCGAATCAGCTACGGAGTCGAAGGACCTGCTTGCCGCTCGTACTCCCACGCCGCCACAGGGAATTCCAACCAAACTCACGTGGGGACAGCCGCCCCTGGCTGTCCAAACGAGCAAAGCTCGCCAGCCTTGCACAAACTCTTAGATATCGCCGGCATCCTGAGCCGACGTAAGTCCGCGAAGGATCTCGCGCGCACAAGGTCAACCCTCCCAACACATCGACGCTCATCGATCTAATATATTGATGGTCGTCAATTTACTCCGCTCCTTGATCCAGCGCTTCCACCGCGGAGCATTCACCACCTGCTTCTCCTCCACGGCCGGCTCAGCGGGCGCCGGCATCTCCTGCACCGGCATGCTATGCCCAATGATTTCCTTGGCCAACTGAATATAACTCTCGGCCCCGCGCGAGCGCACATCGTAAAGCAGCACAGGCTTGCCATGGCTGGGCGCCTCCGCCAACCGAACGTTGCGCGGGATGGTAGTCTTACAAAGCTTATCTCCAAAGTAGCGACTTAGCTCCGCCGTCACCTGTTGAGCCAGGTTGGTGCGATCGTCGAACATGGTGAGCACCACGCCCTCGATTGAGAGCTCAGGATTCAACGCCGCCCGGATGCGTTCAATGGTATCGAGCAACTCAGACACGCCCTCAAGCGCAAAGTACTCCGCCTGCATGGGAATCAGAATCGAGTCGGAGGCCACGAGCGCATTCAGCGTAAGCAGGTCGAGCGCCGGCGGGCAGTCCAGCACGATGTACTTGAATCGCTCCCGCAAAGGCGCAAGCGCATCCCGCAAACGGAACTCCCTGCGCTCTCCATCAACCAACTCAAGATTCGCGCCCAGCAGATTCTTATGCGCGGGAATGATCCACAGCTGTTCCAGTTCAGTCTTCTGCAAGGCTTGATCCGCGCTGGCGTCGCCCATGAGTAGATGGTAGGTGCTGATTCGTGCGGGGTCTTTGGCTAGGCCAAGGCCGCTGGTGGCGTTCGATTGCGGATCGCAATCGACCAGCAGCGTGTCCACCTCCGCTGCGGCGATGGACGAGGCCAGATTGATGGCAGTCGTAGTCTTGCCTACGCCGCCCTTCTGATTGGCAACCGCGATGACGCGTCCCATTTAGTTTTTGAAGAATCGGAGAGACGCTTGCAGAATAGGCCGAATCGTTGTGCATTTGCAATGACTGATTTCAGTGCAAGTAACTCGCAAGGACATTCTGGTTGAGTCTTAGTGAGTTACAGATGGACACGAGTCCAACTTTCCACAGAAATGTTCCACGTGGAACACTTGGAAATGTGATTGAGTGTTCCACGTGGAACGTTGTGAGGATTCCCGCGAATGTTCCACGTGGAACATTCTGGCGAAGTTTCCGACGATGTGTTCCACGTGGAACACTGTTTTGTTTCACGCAACTCGCTGGTTCGTAATCCTAATGCTATGCGAGCAGATGTGACAGTTTCCCACTTAGGTGGGCGTTCGCCCCGGCTCCATAAATTCTCGCGGGCCTAAATCGCCTCGTCGTCTTGCTGGCGTCCCACTTGTTATATTCTTGGCCGCAGACTGTTAACTCACTTGATTCGTGCCGTTCAAGGATTCCTGACACCGATAACCAGACAGCGGTTTGACGAGAGGGGGATCTTGAACGGTTCGGGCCATGTGAAGTCTGGGGTCAGGATATTGGTTTGCGCTAGTTGGGCCTCGCCTATCAGGAGGGCCAATCGGCCTCCGGGGATGACCAGGCGGGCGGCGATTGGTAGAGCGGTGTCGAAGCGCTCGACTGCGCGGAGGGTTACAACTTCTGCGGGAGGGTTGGGGTAGTCTTCGGCGCGTCCGGGGAATACATTGACGTTCGTCAATGTAAGGGCGCGGGTAACCTCGCGCAGGAACGTCGCTTTCTTTTGGTTGGACTCGATCATGGTGAGGTGGATATGGGTGGCCCACACTTTCATGGGAATACCTGGGAATCCGGCGCCTGAGCCGAGATCGATGACTCGCGGCGTAGGGGCGAGCGCCATGGGATCTATTTGGGAACTCTTCGCGGGCGATGGCGCCCGCGCCACACGGGGGAAGAGGTGGCGGGCGGCGAAGAGGGATTCGCCGAAGTGACGGGTTACGATTTCTTCGGGTTGGCGGATCGCGGTCAGGTTGATGCGAGCGTTCCAACGGAGTAGTAGATCGATGTGCGTCGATATGTTTTGCAACTGGATCGGGGTGAGGACAGCAGATTCCTCGCTTTGCTCGGAAGGACAATTTTCAGGAGGGACGGAAATGGTGAGGAAGGGTTGGAGCAGTTCGGCTATGCGGGTTGTTTCCATCCGATTTGAGATTGTAGATGGCGGCGAGGAAATCTTAAATCGCAGAGTGCGCTGAGAACGCTGAAGTGGGTGTGGCGATCCGGGCCCTCAGGTTCTGGCTGGAGTTAGACGGGCGAGGACGCCCGTCCTCCATTATTCCCGTGTTGTTGGGGGGTAACTTGGCTGGATAGGGCTTAGGGTCACAGTTGGAGTTGACCTTCTGGTATCTCAGCGGGTTGGGGGATGGCTGCTACACTCGCGAGTTATGGCGGTGAGTATCGAGGAAACAGCACCTCCGGCAGGGGCGGATAAGGTCCACGCACTGGTGCAATTGCTGCGCAGCCGGTCGTACGAAGAGATTCGGCAGCGGATGTACGACAATCCGCCGGGGAGTCCGTGGTGGGTGGCTTGCAAGACCGAACTCGATATCCGCAACGGGGAGCAGATGGCGGCGGCACTTTCGGCAACCTCGCATGTTTTGGAAAAATTGCGAGGGTCGACGCAGCATTTTGAGCAGTTGGCGGAAACTCTGCATGAGAGCACCAAGGAAGTGATTGAAATGCTGGCGGGGACGAAAGAGGCGGGGCGGCGGCTGGAGATTGCGGTTTATGTCACCATCGGAATTACGCTGGTGCAATTGTTTAATTTGATTTTTGAGGTCTTTCGAAAGCGATGAGACTTGGCGGTACGGCGCAGATTAGAGCCGCCGCGCCTTCAAACACTCCCAGTCGCTGATTCCGGCGTTTTTCGCAAGCTCTCCAGTCGTCCCCCCGGACTGGTTTTCGCCGGACTTCTTCCAGATTGTGCAACTCCCGATTGTCAGTGGCGGCGCTCGGTCTCGCGGAGGATGGTGGCGAAGTTGCGGCCGGCGAAGGCGAAACTTTGCTGGATGCGTCCGGTGACCGCGAGCGTGGCGCCGCTGCTGGGGACGCCGAATTTCTCGCTGAAGACCCACATGGCTCCAGTACCATCGTCGATCTGAAAAACTCCGCTTCCCAGGGCTCCGAAGGAATCGGTGACGCGTCCGGCGATGGAGATTTCCTTTCCGGCGAAGCGGCCTGGGTCCTGGTTAATTTTGGCGATGCTCTCGCGTGGCGGGCATCCGGCCAGCAGCAGGGCGGCCAGGCTTGCCAGCAAGGCTAGTGGGACTCGGGTGCGCATTCTAGTCATTGTTCCTCCGGCGGGTTGTGAATAGAAACCCGGAACCTGGCAGGAAGTTGTCCGGATTCTTGGCGTGGACTGGCGGAAAGAGATTCCTCGTCGCTCCTCGGAATGACAACAAATATAGAGGCGTGGCCGCCCGCTCCCACATCACACAATTATGTTCGATGACATTCGACGGCTTTTTGTTTATGACGACTGGGCTAATCGGGAGGCTTTGGCGGCCATTCGGGCTGCGGGTTGCGCTGGGCGACCGCTGAAGCTTTTGAGTCACATTCTCTCGGCGGAGCGATTGTGGTATGAACGCATGAAGGGACTCGGGCAAACTTTTCCGGTCTGGCCAGATTTCAGTTTGCAGCAATGCGAGGAGCAGGCTGCGGGGATGGCTGCGCTTTGGAAAGAGTTTCTTAGCCCGGCGAACGAAGCCGAGTTGTCATTCCCGGTCAGCTATAAGAACACCAAGGGCGAAAGCTTCACCAGCGCGAAGGAGGATGTGCTGCTGCACGTGATCACGCATTCGGCTTATCATCGCGGCCAGATTGCAGCGGAGATGCGGGCAGGTGGGGTTACTCCGGCTTATACGGATTTTATCCACGCGGTGCGGCAGGGGTTTGTGGATTAGCGTCCCGCGGGTTTTCGTGGTGTCGGTGTTTTCAATTCATTAACCACGAAGGGCACGAAGGTGCACAAAGGAGAGCGGGAGGGTGGGAGCCATTCTTTACTCCTTCACGGCTTCAACCACTACAGCAGATTCCACGCTACGCTATTGTTGCTCGGAATCACAATCGTTGAAATGGTCAGAGGGTTTTGCAACTCTTACCGGGGGGGAAATTTAGGGCGAGGCCGCACGGGCGGGGACACGCGCGCCTACATTGGCGACAACGGCCAGGAGTGTGATTGGGGGTAGAGCCAGCAGGGTGTACTCGGGGACTCCGGCTGCTATTTGGAGGCTTGACGGTTGGACTAGCAACGAACAGAGGGCGAGGATTACCGCGGTTCCCCATTGCCAGAGCAGGCACATCAGGACGCCTTTGGCCAGCGCTCGGGGCAAGAGGCGCGCTTTCCAGATAGCCTCACGATGCACCAGCAGAACCAGCAGTGCCGGTATGAGCAGCGGCTGATTGTAGGCTGCGAGTTTGGGAATTACTGCAAGCGTTACCGAGGCGACCCAGGCCAGAGCCCATCCAAATTGCGTGGTGCCGGCGGGGGCCTTTCTCCACCGCCAGCACAGTGCCGAGAGAATGCAGAGCAGAGCGCCAGCGATCAGCTTGGCCAAAACGGGGGGGAGAAAAAGCTGTAGGATAATCGGATCGCCACCGTGTTTGGGATATTCGCGGACCGCCATCAGGAACTTCCCGACCCAGTGGGGAGAGACCATTTCCGACCCGATGAATAGCGCTGCCATGGTGGCCGCGAAGCTCCAGACCAGGCGCTTGCGCTCCCGCCAGCGGCCGGTTGCCCATAGCAGGAGCCAGGCGATCATGAGTAGCGAAATGTCGGGCCTGGTCGTCGCCAGGGCCAGGAGAAATCCACTGAGCGCCAGCCAATTGCGGGCCGCCGCCGCTGCCGCTGCTGCGAGAAACAGAATGACCAGCGCCGCCAGGTTTTGCATGTGGAACTCCATTACGGCGGGAAGGCTGCTTACGGCGAGCACCATTCCTGTGAAGGCTAGTAGGCGTCGGGGACGGAAACCGACCGCGTGCATCCAGAGAGGCACACTCAGTGCAAGGGCGAACAACAGAAGCCACCGGAACACTTGCGCAGCCAGGGCAAAAGGCAGAGTTGCTGCCGGGGCCATCAAGAAGGCCACGTATACCGGGTAGACAAACGATTCTCGAAAAGGAAAGTCGCGCGGGTTGAGTGGATCGATCGGTCTTCCGTAAAAGCCGATCTGGATCTCGCGAGTCACCTCGGCGCCGTAGGGATCGCGATGGTGCAGGAGCAGTTCGCGGGTTCCCAGCCAGCGGGGATACAGGTCGGAGTTGTTTCCGATGGGAATTTTCTTGGTTTGGGCGACTTGGGTGTTGGAGGGGATGAGGATGGTTTCCGCCCAGCGCCACACGCCCAAGCAGACCAGGAGCGACGCAGTTAACGCGAACCACGGGTTGCGGAGCAGATTCACGTTGGCATTTTAACCCCACCCTCGCGCTGGGCGAGGGCAGGATGCCGGCGTTACGAGATTTCTGCGCAGGCCGCACGGGCGGAACGCGCGCCTACATTAACCCTGACATTGTTTGCGGGGCGTGCTATTTTCGGAGTTGGTTTGAAATTTACTTTGGGAAGCTAATGAAAAAGGTTCTGGCGTTTTTCTGGTTGTTCTTTTTTTGCGGATTGTCGGTGGCGGTGGATTCCGGAGTGGATCCGTTGCCCGATCCGGTTTCCAACAACGCCGTCGCCATTATCAAGGCGCACGGGCAGCTTTTGCTTTTCTCGTTCATGGGAATCGGCGCGAAGAAGACCGCCGACGATATCACCAGGGCGGCTTATTCGCTGGATGGCAAGGATGGGAAGTGGTCCGAAGTGCATGTGGTTCCTGGGACGGCGGGGCGCGTCGGGGCAGTAGCGGCCGGCGTCCATGGCGACCTCTTTCTCTTCGGAGGCTATGTGGCGGATGCGCATGGGGGCATGGTTGTCCCGGATGTTGGTTATTACCATCCGTCAAACGACAAGTGGTTCCGTGGGGATGACATTCCGGTGGCGGTCGGGGATTCGGTGATCGGGGTCTATCACGACCGTTATGTTTATCTGGTGGGCGGCCGCTCGAACCGGGACGTGGTGAGTAACGTCCAGGTGTACGACCCGGAGAAAGACAAGTGGGCGCAGGCTACGCCGATTCCGGGGACGCCAGTGTTCGGTCATGCCGGGGCTTTGGTCGACGAGGCCATTATTTATGTGGATGGAGCACGCAAGAATCCGTCGAGCGATGGGCCTCGGTATGTGGCCTCGGATGAATGCTGGATGGGAAAGATCGACCATCACGATCACACTAAGATTCACTGGACCAAGTTGCCGAATCATCCGGGGACGGCGCGGTACCGGATTGCGGGGGGAGGTTCGGACAAGGATCAGAAGGTCTATTTCGCGGGTGGAACCGATAATCCTTATGACTACACCGGCATTGGCTACGACGGCAAGCCCGCGGAGCCGTCTCCAGTGAGCTTTGACTTCAACCTGCGCACCGGGAGGTGGGAAACCATCAGTGAGAATACGCAGGACCCAACCATGGATCATCGCGGATTGCTGGTGACGCCGGAGGGGTTGGTGATTATCGGGGGGATGGAAAAAGGGCAGAAGGTTACGGCGCGGGTGGCGTTGCTGCCGAAGCAGGCTGCGGCAAAGTAGCGACAGCTGCCGAACTTTGCTCGGGTCCCTGGGCGAGGGCGTGCGGGGCTACATGCTTTTGCTGGGCCCTTATGGCAGCCTGAAGTTTACAGTGACGTAGGTTTCGGCTTCTACGGCTACGCCGTTTCTAAGGTAGGGTTTGTACCGCCATTGCTTAACGGCTTTTACTGCGGCTCTCCCGAGTAGCAGGGAGCCATCTACTAGTTTGAGATCTCGGATACTTCCATCTTTGCCAATCCAAGCTTGCAAGACCACGGCGCCTTGGAGTCCGGCTTTCAAAGCCTGCTCGGGATAGCTGGGTTGCACTTTATCCAAGAGCAACGCTCGGGAGAAATCCTCTGGCAGGTTTACCGGCTCTAGCTGGCTGAGCAGGGATGTGGGCCGTCTGAGGCTCACGGTGCGAATGGTCCCTTCCGGTGGTGGTGCGGTTAGGCTTTGTGGGATCAAGACCCGTGCGGGAAGACGAGCCTGATCAAGGTTTGCATCGGCTTGCAGAGTCTTGACGCGAGGATCGGGAACTTGGTTGAGCAATGGCGTGGGGAGGGCGGGGAGGGCGCGCACTCTCGACGACGGATGCTTGGGTTGCGGAGCGGCAGCCTGGGCCAGCGCAGCGAGTTCCTGAGCGGTGGTGTTTTCATCGGACTTTAACTTTCTGGATTTTATTTCGAGAGCTTGCCGATATACGGTCTCGACACTGGCGAATACACTCTGCACCCGCAGGGGTTGGCCGAAGATGCAGCCAACGCAGACAAAGGCTACGGTCAGGATGGATCCCCACAAAAATTTGGCGCGGCTATAGTTTCTGACCTTGCCGGATGCGTGCTCGCGGTTCAGGGAGCGGAAAGGTCTGCGGTCGAGGGTTGCGAATGTGAGATTCAGGGGGGCGCTGGACTCGCTGTAGCTGAAGCCCAGCGCGGGGGAGGGCCCTGTCGGGCGAGCGGCCAACGGCATGGGGGAGGGCTGTTCTGACTGCGGCCGCCGCCTTTCCAGACTTTCTACATTCGCTACCGGGGGAGCTGTTTCCGGGGATTGAGCAAAATCGCCCCTGGCGATCCACGCTCTCATGCAGCCCAGAAAACGGTCGTTGGTCAGCAGGGCATACTTGATCTGATCGGGGATCAGGGGCTTGGTTAGCACGAGATCAGGGCTGTCTTCTTCTTTTTCTATGTCGGTTTCGGCCGCAAGGTTGGACGTCCCGCTCCTGACGGCCAGGGTGAAAGCTGCCTTATTCAACTTCAACTCACGAGCATTTTTTAGCAGAAACACCGCTTCTGGGCCGCTGTCCCAGTCGGCCACAATGACGTCAAAACATCGACTGGTAAGCCACTCGACGGCGGTAAATATGTCCGGGCAGAGGGCGACCTCAAGCTCGAGTTCTCTCAGAGCCTGAACCAACCTGCTCGATGTTTCCTGATCCGAAGAGAACAGTAGAGTGACTGGTGACATCAACTATCAGGCTAGTTTTTGAGGCGGGCAGGTGACAAGTTACGAACTACCACCATTGTGCTATATCAGAAGGCCGGGTAACTGGCGGGGCGATTACCTGTACCAATGGACAGGACTTTCCTGCGGCGCAGCGGCATAGCCCACAGGCAAACAAAGCCGGTCAAAGAATGATTGCCATGGACTTCGTTTGACGCTTAGAATCCTCTGTTACTCGCGTAAGCCCTGATCGGGTGCAGATTTCAAATTGGAAGGCGCACGGGCGTGGACGCCCGCGCCTACATTGGCTTAGGGGATTCTTGAAAAAAGTCATCGCGATGTATCCCGGCTCGTTTGATCCGCCGACCAATGGGCACCTGGATCTGATCGCGCGGGGTAGTAAGATCTTTGATGAGCTGGTGGTCGCGATCCTGCGTAATGCAGAGAAGGCGCCGTTATTCAGTTTATCCGAGCGACTGCTGATGCTCGAAGCGATGACTGCGGACTTCAGGAACGTGCGCGTGGAGAGCTTCGACGGGCTGATGGTCGACTACGCAGCCAAGGTCAAAGCCAAAGCTGTTCTTCGCGGGATTCGCGCCATCAGCGATTACGAGTACGAATTGCAGATGGCTTTGATGAACCGCAAATTGCAGCCAGACCTGGAAACCGTATTCATGATGCCGGCGGAGCAGTATTCTTATCTGAGTTCCCGGCTGGTGCGGGAGATTGCCCAATTGGGCGGCTCGGTCAAGGATCTGGTTCCGGAATTGGTTGAACAACGGCTGAAGGAAAAGCTAGACCCAGCCATCAAACTGGCAAACGCCAGAACCCTGAAGTCGAGGAAACGAGGATGACCCCAGTTATGGAAGCGATTCTCGCGCTGAAACTCACTGAACGGATCAACCGCATCGAGCCCTCTGCCACGATGGCGGTCGTCGCCGAAGCGGACAAGCTCCGCCAGCAGGGGATTGATGTGGTGGATTTCGGAGCGGGTGAGCCACACTTTGCCACGCCCCAGCACATCAAGGACGCGGGCATCGCTGCCATTCAGGGCAATTTCACAAAGTACACGGCGGTGGGCGGGACGACGGAACTGCGCGACGCCATCGTGCATCGCCACGCCGTTGACTTCGATTCGGATTACCGGCGGGAAGAAGCGATTGCTTCGGTCGGCGGCAAGCATGCCTTGTTCAATGCCGTGCAGGTCCTCGTCGATCACGGGGATGAAGTCATTCTCCCGGTTCCGTACTGGGTTTCTTTTAAGGACATTGTTCGCTACGCCGGCGGAAATTGCGTGTTGCTGGAAAGCGACGAGGCCCAGGGCTTTCGAGTCACGGCACAGATGATCGAACGCCTGGTAACTCCTCGGACGAAGCTCATTATCTTGAACTCGCCCTCGAACCCGTCGGGAGCGGTGATGTCCCCGGAAGACATGACGGAAGTGGTGCGCCTGGCGCACGATCGCGGCATCTGGGTGATTTCTGACGAGTGCTACGTGTATCTGAATTACACGCCGAAGCGATTCTCCGTGGGATCGCTTCGTGAGTTCCGCGAACGCATGGTGATCGTCGGATCGCTTTCGAAGACTTATGCGATGACTGGCTGGAGGCTGGGGTATGCGCTTGGCCCTGCCGCGGTTGTTAGTGCGATGCAGAAGCTCCAGAGTCAATCGACGTCGAACCCTACGTCGATTGTGCAGAAGGCCGCAGTCGCGGCGCTAAAAGGTCCTCAGCATTGTGTAGCCGATATGCGGGCCGAGTACATTAACCTGCGCGATCACGTGGTCAACGGGCTGCGTTCGATTCCTGGGGTGAAGTGCACGCTGCCGGAGGGCGCGTTCTATGCCTATCCGAATGTGTCCGCGTTTTTCGGACGCGGCGGGGTGAAATCGGCTTCCGACCTTGCGGGAAAATTATTGCGGGAGGCGCACGTGGCCACGGTTCCCGGCGAGGGTTTCGGAACCCGCGATCACATTCGCGTTTCCTACGCTACGTCGGTCGCAGAGCTCGACCGCGGCTTGCAGCGTGTGCGGAAGCTTCTTGCGGGACTGTGAAGCCCGGTACCGTCATTTCTGAGAACCGGGAACTGGCAACTGACCACTGATGTTCCCGGTCGCGTTTTGCGATGTTGAGTTCCGCGCCACAACCGCCGCATGACTGGCCTCTATCCACTTTTAATGTCGCCTGTATTCGACCCGCGCCCTTGGGGTACGACTGATCTGTCCCCGATTTATCCCAATCATCGCTTCGACGAAAAGATTGGAGAGTCTTGGCTGACCGGCGACCACTGCAAAGTCGCGAATGGGCATCTACGGGGAAAGTCGCTGGCCGAGTTGAGTGTCCAATTTGGCAAGCAGTTTGTGGGCGATGCTGCATCCGATCCCAGCCGCTTTCCGTTGTTGTTGAAATTTCTCTTTCCCCATGAAAAGCTCTCGGTGCAAGTTCATCCCGATGATGAAGCGGCACGACGTGTCGGTGAACCTTGTGGCAAGACCGAGTGCTGGTATGTAGCTCATGCTAAGCCTGGGTCGCAGATCGCGCTGGGCCTGAAGCCGGGAGTTACGCATGCTCAATTTGAGCAGGCGATTCACCAGCAGCGTGCGGAGGAGTTGCTGAACTGGATTAACATCTTTCCTGGCGAAATGATTTATGTTGCTGGCGGAACTGTGCACACGCTGGGCCCGGGATCGGTCATCGTGGAAACCCAGCAGCAGTCGGACACCACTTATCGCTTGTATGATTATGGCCGTCCCCGCGAGTTGCATCTGGAAAAAGGTCTGGCGGCGGTGAAAGAGAAAGTGTCTTCGGGGAAGGTTGTCCGGCCCGCGCCGGCAGCAATCGATGGCACCAAGAATCGCCGGTCGCCGCTGGTGGCTTCGTCTTTTTTCGTGGTGGACTTGTTCGAATTGAAAGAGCCGCAGAATTTTCGGACGACGGATTTTCGGACGACAGACGAATCAGGCAGGAGTTCGGTTCAAATCCTGGTTGCAGTTGAGGGCTGCGGCGTAATTCAAGCGTGCGGTGCGGAACCGGTTACCTTGGCCAAAGGAGACGCAGTAGTCGTGCCCGCGTCAGTCGGCGATTTTTCCGTGCGGCCGCAGTGGACGGTGGAATTTTTGAGGGCGAATTTGCCGGGCGTGGCGCTGCCCGAACCGGCGACCAGAATATGAGCAACAATGGGAAAGCCGCGTGAGGCTGTCGTGAAAACAAATTTCTATCCCGCAATCCTCGCCGGCGGGCGCGGCACCCGGTTTTGGCCACTAAGCCGCAAGCGCCGGGCCAAGCAATTGCTGGCGCTCGATGGCAAGCGGACCATGATCCAGCAGGCCGTCTCTCGCCTGCTGCCGCTCGCTCCTGCCAAATGTTTTTGGATAATCACGAACGAAGATTCGCAACGCGAAATCGCACGCCAGATTTCACGGCTCAGCAAGGAGCAGATCATTGCTGAACCGGTAGGACGAAATACCGCGCCAGCCATCGGCTTGGCGGCTTTTATTCTGCTGCGAAGCCATCCGGACGCGGTGATCGGGCTGTTCCCTTCGGACCACGTGATTGGAGACGAAAAACGCTACCGCCAGGTTTTGGAGAAAGGCATCGAGATCGCCGCTGCCGGAGAGAACATCGTGGTGCTGGGAATTCGACCGACGCGTGCCGAGACGGGCTACGGTTACATCGAGACCGCCGCACCGACGGGCCCGGGCGCATTTCGAGTGCGCCGTTTTACGGAAAAACCCAATGCCGAGCGCGCAGCAGAATTCGTGGCCGCGGGAAACTACTTCTGGAATAGCGGTATGTTTCTTTGGAGCGCGCGAACCTTGGCCAATGCCTTACGCGAGCATCTGCCGAAAACCGCGTCCATCCTCGAACAGATCGCGGGTACGTTTGGAACCCGGAAATTTGCCTCAACTTTTCGCCGGTTATACCCCAAGTGCGAAAACATCAGCATCGATTACGCCGTGCTCGAGCCCCGCTCGTTCAAAGGCGAGCAGGATTCCAACGTCTTTTGCCTGCCTGCTGATTTTGGCTGGAACGATCTGGGATCATGGACCGCATTGCACGAGCACCATGTCGCGAAACGCCAATCAGCGGACGGCAACCTGATTTCCGGCGAAGGCGTTTTTACGCTGAATGCGGCGGGAAATTACATTCATGCGCCGGGGAAGTTTGTGGCGGCGGTCGGAGTGAACAACCTGGTCGTCGTGGAGACCGATGACGCGCTGCTGATCACCACGCTTGAGCAAGCGCAGGATGTGGGCAAAATTGTGAAGTATCTGGATGAGAAGAAACTAAGTAAATTGGTATAGAGGTCGTTGGTCGTTCGCAAAAACAAAAAGACGAACAGCGGACGACCAAGAGCCAACGACCAACGGCCGAATGACGGACGACCAACAACCAAATGACCACTCCCATCAAATTCGGCACCGACGGTTGGCGAGGCATTATCGCCGACGATTTCACCTTTGACAACGTGCGCCGCGTGGCGAGCGCGATTGCTGCCTACATTCTGAAGCACGAAGACGCGCGCAGAGGGCTAATTGTCGGCTACGACACCCGCTTCATCTCCCCGCAGGCTGCCCGGGTTGCTGCCGAAGTCATGGCTGGAGCCGGAGTTCCGGTCAAATTGGCCAACGATTACACGCCCACACCCGCGATTTCATTTGCCGTGAAGCAACGCGGCGCCGCTGGCGGCGTGGTTGTCACCTCGAGTCATAACCCGTGGAATTGGAATGGGGTGAAGTTCAAGGGCAAGTTTGGCGGCTCGGGAACTCCGTCGATCATGAAAGGGATCGAGGACGAGTTGGCTGCGGGTGCCATGCCTACCGGTCAAAAGGCTGCGATAGAAGAAGTGGACTTGAAGCCAGCGTATGTCGAAGCCATCAGCGGCTTCGCCGACCTCGAGGGAATTGCCAAGGCGAATTTCAGGTTCGTTGTAGATTCGATGTACGGCTCGGGACGCGGAGTGTTGACCGGAATTTTCAACAATCACGGCATTCGGCACGTGGCCATCCGCCAGGAGTTGAACCCGCTGTTTCCCGGCATTAATCCCGAACCGATCATTCCTCATGTGGCGATGCTGCAGCAGGCCGTGGTGAAAGAGGGCTGCGATGCCGGATTGGCGACGGACGGCGACGCCGATCGGATCGGCGCCGTGGCCGAGGACGGCAGCTTTGTGGATTCTCACAAAATTTTTTCCGTCCTCTTGCAGTGGCTGCTGGTCAGAAAGAAATGGCCCGGAGAAGTGGTGCGCGCTTTCAACACGACGCGCATGGTCGATCGCATTGCCGCCAAACATGGCCGAAAAATGAACGAGTGCCCCATCGGATTCAAGTATGCTGCTGACTTGATGATGGAGCGGGAAATTGTTATCGGTGGCGAAGAGTCCGGGGGCATCGGCTATTCGCGATTCTTGCCGGAGCGCGACGGAGTTCTGAATTCGTTGCTGCTGGCCAATGTCATGGCCGACGAACGCAAGCCGCTGGGCCAACTGGTGGCGGATCTTCAGCGCGAGTACGGTTCACACTACTATGGCCGTCGCGATCTTCATATTCCCGAGGATGTGAAGCAACAGGCAATTCTGAGAGCTCGATCCGACGGAACCAAACGTTTGGGCAGTTACGCCGTCTTAAAGAAAGAGGGCTTGGACGGGATAAAGTTCTTTCTCGATGCGCCGACGAACGGTAATGGAGCGGAGGCGTGGGTGCTGTTCCGCGCCTCGGGTACGGAGCCGCTGCTACGTGTATATGCTGAAGCCGCGTCGCCCGAATTGGTGAACGAAATCCTGTCCAGCGCCGAGACTTTTGTAAACGGCGGATAGGGGCCGAGGCCACTCCACGGCCCACTGCACTTTTGAGTCTCGCATTTAATGTCTCTGAGTAAGATAATCAAAGCATAGATGAGCACTGCAGTCAGTACATTGCCCACGGCGACCGATTCGCCTGAAGCGCGGCGTTACAACCGCATTCGGAGATGGCTGGGTGCGGCCGATTTTGCTCTCGGCCTGCTGCTGCTGATCGCCCTTTTGGCAACGGGATGGAATGGCACGCTGCGCGATTTCGCCATGCACGGCGCTTACGAGCATTACACGGTCGCGGTGTTTCTGTATGTCCTGATGCTCATGCTGATTGGGAAGCTGGTCGGACTGGGGTTGGACTACTACGGGTTTCGACTAGAGCATCGGTACAATCTCTCTAATCAAAAGCTACGCTCGTGGGCGTGGGACGAAACCAAGGGATTCTTGGTGGGAGTGGCGCTCGCGTCGATTGTGGTCGAGTTGCTCTATTTCATTATTCGACAGTTTCCGCAACATTGGTGGCTGATCGCCTGGGCGGCCTTTCTGGGATTGTTCGTGCTGATGGCGCAGCTCGCCCCGGTCGTTTTGTTTCCTATCTTCTACAAATTCGAGCCGCTCGACAATGCCGAGCTCAAATCCCGCCTGGTGGCCCTGAGTGAGCGTGCCGGGACGCGGGTGCGCGGTGTCTACAAATGGAATCTGTCCGAGAAGAGCAAGAAGGCCAACGCAGCGTTGACTGGATTGGGCAACACCCGGCGGATCATTCTGGCGGACACGCTGCTCGAAAATTATTCCGCCGACGAGATTGAGGCGGTGCTGGCACACGAGTTGGGACATCACGTGCACCGGCATATCCTGAAAAGCATTGGGGTGCAGGCAGTGGTGACGCTGGTTGGATTCTGGGCGGCAAACTGGGTGCTGCACTATGCGGTGGAACGAACCCACATGTTTGAAACCGTGTCCGACTTCGCCAACCTGCCGTTGCTGGTGCTGGTTTCGACCTTGCTGTCGTTCCTTTTACTCCCGGCCCTCAACGCGTATTCGCGCTACAACGAGCGCCAGGCGGACCGCTACGCATTCCAGTCTATTGCCAGCGTGGAACCATTTATTTCATCGATGAACAGGCTGGCGGAGCAAAATCTGGCCGAGCGATCGCCCGCCCGGTGGGTGGAGTGGTTTTTCCAGTCGCATCCCGCGATTTCGCGGCGCGTGGCAGCAGCAGAGGCATGGAAACTGCAGGCGATCTCTCGGAAGTAGACTCTGCGCAAATGTAGAGACGTAGCTTGCTACGTCTCGGGCCGCCTGAGAATCTCCTCCACTCTGCGCAGATCCTCCTCGGTGTCTACCCCAACCGTATCGTAGGGTGTCTCTGCCACGTGGATGGAAAGCCCGTTTTCCAGGAAACGCAACTGTTCCAGCCGTTCGCTGCGTTCGAGTGACGACTCGGCCAAAGCGCAGAAGCGGTCGAGCGCAGCTTTGCGATAGGCGTAGAAGCCGAGATGCTTGTAATAGGCAGGGCTCGCGCCGTCGCGATCGTAGGGAATGGTGGCCCGCGAAAAATAGAGCGCTCTTCCGGCCGCATCGGTAACGACCTTCACCGCGTTGGGATTATTTACATCCTCCGCTGGAGTTGGAGTCTTTAACGTTCCGACTTGAACGCCCGAGTCCCTCATCAGGTCGAGCAGCGCGGCAATGTGCTCGGCGCGGGTCAACGGCTCGTCCCCCTGAATGTTTAGGTAGACGTCGGCTGCAACTGAATCTGCAATTTCGCGGACGCGTTCCGTGCCACTGCGATGCGCCGCGGAGGTCATGCGAGCATTCCATCCGTGCTGACGGCATGCATGCATAATCTCATCCGAATCGGTGGCGACGATGACGTCGTCCAACAGCGGCGAGGATCGAACGCCTTGGTACACGCGAGCAAGCAGAGTTTGGCCGGCAATCTGGCGCAGCATTTTACGCGGCAGCCGGGTCGACGCAAGCCGTGCTGGAATGACGGCAATGGCTTTCATGCCATCAGTGTCAATTTTCTGCGGATGAGTTGCAATAGAGGAGTCGGTTCGTTTCTTCTCGCGGTCATTGGCCGGGTGGAACTGGAGTACGCGATTCCATTTTCACCGTCGACAAGCTGGCCGCGTTCCAACCCCCGCCCAAAGCCTTGATCAGCAATACGCTGTCAACCATGCGACGCCCGGAAATCTGCACTGCGGTGCGCTCATTGGAAAGCGCCGTGGCTTGCGCGGTGATGACTTCCAGATAAGTGGTGACGCCGCCGCGATAGCGATTGTTCGAAAGAGCCAGCGAATGTTCCGCCGCCGCCACAGCGAGGGTCAGGGTGTTGGATTCATCCTCTAGCAGGTGCATAGCGGCGAGATTGTCTTCGACTTCCTGGTAGGCGGTAAGAACGTCTTGACGGTAATTCGCCACGGTTTGATCGTAGGCGCCGCGAGCCTGATCGCTGGCGGCGCGGCGACGTCCGGCGTCGAATGCGGTCACCACTGCCGAAGCTCCCATGAGGGCGAAGGCGCTGGGACTCGAAAGCCAGTTCACGATCGTCGTGCTTTCGAACCCCGCGCTCGGCGACAGATTGAACAACGGAAAGTACGCGGCTTTTGCCACTCCAATCTGCGCGTTCGCTGCTGCCATCAGGCGTTCGTTGGTGGCGATGTCGGGGCGGCGCTCCAGTAATTCAGAGGGCAGTCCCGGCGGGATCACCGGCGGGGTCGCGGTCAGCACGGCGACTGGCAGGGTGAAAGTCGAAGCCGGTTCGCCGATGAGAACTGCAATCGCATGTTCGAACTGGGTCCGCTGCTCTCTCACGTCGATGGCTTGCGCGCGCGCCGTTTCCAGTTGGGTTTGCGCCTGCGCCACATCCACTTGCGAGGCAACTCCGCCCCTATAGCGATTCTCCGTCAGTTCCAACTGCTTCACGTAGCTGGCTACGGTGGAATCCAGCAACTGCGCCTCGGAGTCCAACTCCCGCGCTGAAAAGTAGTCGACTGCCACTTCAGCATGAACGCTCAGACTCACCGACTCAACGTCCGCCAAAGAAGCCTGAGCATTCGCGCGGGCAGCCTCAACCGTGCGCCGCACCCGGCCCCACACGTCCGGCTCATACGACATGTCCACGGGGATGATAAGGTCATTCGCAGTTTCACTAATACCGGGAGCCGTGTTCAACGGACGATTCCCGGAGAAATGCTCCCGCGAAGCCGAGACTCCCGCCGTGATCGTTGGATAGTAGTCCGCGCGATTGTAGCGAACCGTAGCGCGTGCCTGCGCAAACTGAGCCTGGGCGGCCTTCAAACTCTGGTTTGAGATATTGATTTTATCTTCGAGCGCGTTGAGTTCCGGATCCTGATAAATCTCCCACCATTTTCCTCGTAGCGTCTGATCAGCGGGCTGAGCAGGTTTCCAGTTCGGCGGCGTTTCTTTGTAATCCGGGGGTACGGGCGCGGAAGGCCGTGAATACCGCGGCCCGACTGCGCAGCCGGATAGAAGCATCAGACCCAGGAAGAGTGCCCCACCCACAATCGACGGCACGAGGATTCCGTGAGCCGAACGCGTATGCCGCAAGCTGATCACTGCTGGGAGTCTCCCGCTGCCGGCTGGGCGATGCGGACTTCTTCTCCCGCTACGATCGAATCCGGCGGATTGATGACGACTGATTCATTACCGATCAACCCAGCAATCACCTCGACCTCGGAGCCGAAATCATGGCCAAGCGTAACGGGCCTGAGTTCAATGTGCCGTCCGTCGGTAAGCGCGGCCACGCGAAGTCCTTCCGATCGGAATAGTAGCGTGTTCACGGGAAGAATGAAGGCCGACGCCGCAGTGGGCAACTTCAAATGTACCTCGGCATAAGCTCCGCTGAGCAGTGTGCCCGTCGGATTATTCACTCGAATTTCCACCAGCAGGGTTCGGGTGGATTGGTCGATGGCCTCAGCCGTGCGGACAAGCGTTCCCGGAAAACTACGCCCGGGGAATTCCGATAGCACAAGATCAGCAGTGAGGCCGGGCTTGGCAGCCTGCGAGTAGGTTTCGGGCACGTTGACGTAAACCCGCAACTTGTCCGGCTGGACAATGTGAAAAAGCTCAGTCCTCGCCCCTCCGCTGCTCCCCGAGTCAATCAACGCGCCAATATCCGTGTTTCGCGCCGTGATCACGCCATCGAAGGGAGCGTAGATTTTCTCGAAGGCTTGCAGTTCTTCGAGTCGCCTGACGTTGGCCTGCGCGGACTGCACCGTAGCCTGCTTGGCTGCGTAGTCTCCCGCGGCATTGTCGGTTTCCTGTTTGGACACGGAATCTGTCTTCAACAAATCTTCATAACGGGCAGCAGTAATCTGCGAAAGATTGAGATTGGCTTCCGCGGTGGCCAAGTCAGCCCGTGATTGCCGCAGTTGCTGGTCGACTTCCGGAGTCTCAATGTCCGCTAACAATTGGCCTGCCTTCACGTGTGCCCCGATGTCGACGTACCAGTGCTTAAGGTATCCATTGGTGCGAGCATAGATAGGAGAGTCAATATAGGCCTGCACGTTCGCGGGCAGAACCACTTCCTGGGCCGGGGCGCCGCGCTTGGGATGGACCACGGAGACGGTTGGAATCGCCATCTCCACCGTTTCTTTATCCAGATCTGCGCGGGCGTGAATTCGAGGCAGAATTCCTGAGATCACGATCGCGGCCACGATCGCAAGGGCCAGAACGGCGATCCACCAGCGACGTGCAGGGTGACCTTGCCGGCCCTGGTTCGCCAGGTTTCGCTCCGGCAGCGTCGCTGGCCTTTCAATTTCGTTGTGTGATTCGACCTTCATCAAGAAACTCCATGAACTCGGCGGTAGAGACGTAGCTAGCTACGTCTCTACTCCAATATGAACCGATCAATGCTTGGCTTCACTCCGGGCCAGCCGTTCCCTGCGCCCGTGCAGGACGCTGAAGAAAACCGGCACGAAAAACAGAGTTGCTACTGTTGCGAATAATAGACCGCCGATGACCGCCCGGCCAAGCGGGGCATTCTGTTCGCCGCCCTCACCCAAGCCTATCGCCATTGGCACCATCCCGATGATCATGGCGAGGGCCGTCATCAGCACCGGGCGGAAACGCGTGAACCCGGCGCTGAGTGCCGCCGCAAGCGCTTCCTTACCTTCGGCCATTTGCTCCTTGGCGAAGCTTACCACCAGGATGCTATTGGCGGTTGCAACTCCGACGCACATGATGGAGCCAGTGAGGGCGGGAACGCTGATGGTGGTGTGGGTGACAAATAGAAACCACACGATTCCGGCAAGGGCGGCAGGCAAGGCCGAGATAATGATGAAGGGATCGAGCCAGGACTGGAAATTCACCACAATCAGAAGGTAGACCAGCACGATCGAGAACACGAGGCCGCCGAGTAGCCCCTCATACGAAGAGCGCATGGTTTGAATCTGCCCGCGGACAGTTAGTTGCGAGCCGCGTGGCAGTTCCTTCCGGCTGTCCTCGACGATCTTATTCAGATCACGCGCCACTCCGCCCAAGTCCCGGCCTTGCACCGAACCGTAAATGTCAATCAGAGGCTGGATGTCGTAGTGCGAGACCACGGCCAGACCAGCGCCGCGGCGAATCGAAGCCAGGCTGGCGAGAATACCTGAGCGGGCGCCGCTCGTGCCGGTCACTGGGATGTTCTCCAGGCTCTGCAAGGAATCGATACGGTACTGCGGAGTCTGGGTCGCGATCGAATAGCTCACGCCGGTCTTCGGATTCACCCAAAATTCAGGCGTGGTCTGGAAACTTCCGCTCAGCGAAACCAGCAGGTTATTGGCGACATCGCGCTGCGTGAAGCCGATCTGTTGAGCCTTGGTCCGATCCACATCGACGTGCAGATACGGCTGATCAAAAGGCTGTTGAATGTGCAGATCGACGGTTCCCCGAACTTGCTTGACCCGTTCCAGCAGCTTATCGGCAAATGCCCGGTTCGCGTCCACGTTATAGCCGACAACCTGGATATCAATCGGAGCAGGAAGACCGAAGTTCAAAATCTGGCTGACAATATCGGCGGGCAGGAACGAAAACCCTACTCCGGGGAACTCCTGCGGAAGTCTCAAGCGGAGATCGTGGACGTACTGCGCGGTCGGTCGGTGATCTTTCGCCAAACTGACTAGAATATCGACATCGCCCGGTCCAATGGGCGCGGAGTTGCTGTACGAAAGATTAATGCTGCTGTAAGGCAATCCGATAGTGTCAATGATGCTGGTGATTTCCTGGGGCGGAATCTGCTGCCGAATCGACTGCTCAACCAGATCAGAGAGGCGGGCCGTCTCCTCAATGCGCGTTCCCGTCCGCGCGCGCAAATGAAGTTTGAACTGGCCCGCGTCTACGGCCGGAAAGAAATCCTGGCCGAGCCACGGAATCAGGAGAACCACTGACGCCAGGCACCCGCCGAGAAAGATAAGCAGGAAAGCTCGCTTGTGGTGAAGGCAACGCTCCAGCAGACCGTGGTAACCCTCGCGGAAGCGCTCAAAAGCCTCTTCGAATTTGATCTGCATGGCAACCAGCGGGTTCTTGCTTTGACTCGCCGCCAGGGTCTCGGCCTCATGGCCGCGCAACAAATACTTGGCCATGGTTGGCACCAGTGTTCGGGACAGAAGGTAGGAAGCCAACATGGCGAACACGACTGCTTCCGCCAGCGGCACGAACAGATACCGCGCAACCCCGGTAAGGAAAAACATGGGCACGAACACGATGCAGATGGCCAGCGTCGAAACGAATGCCGGAACCGCAATCTGCTGCGCGCCGTCCAGAATGGCGTGCTCGACCTCTTTCCCCTGTGCCAGGTTCCGATTGATATTCTCGATCTCAACCGTGGCATCGTCCACCAGAATGCCCACCGCCAATGCCAGTCCACCCAGCGTCATGATGTTGATGGTCTCTCCCAGAGCACTCATGACGATGATCGAAGTCAGAATCGAAAGCGGAATGGAAACCGCAATGATGACCGTACTGCGCCAGTTGCCCAGGAAAATCAGAATCATCAAGCCAGTGAGGCAGGCGGCGATGGTGGCTTCCTTGATCACGCCATCAATCGACGCGCGAACGAAAAGCGACTGGTCGGCCAATGGGTGTATGTGCAATTCGGGCGGCAGGGCCGCCGCAATCTGCGGTAACAGGCTCTTGATACCGGAGATGATATCGAGAGTCGAAGCTTGCCCACTTTTCAGCACTGTGATCAAGACCGAGCGCTGTCCATTCACTCGAACGATGTTGGTTTGCGGCGGAAAGCCGTCCCGCACATACGCCACGTCGCGGATGTAAATGGTCGTGCTACCCACCGTCTTGATAGGCAATTGGTTCAGTTCTTCGACCGTTGTCGGAGCGCTGTTGGTATCGACGGCATATTCGAAAGCCCCGATTTTTGACGTGCCGGAGGGCAGGATGATATTTTGCGCGCTGATCGCATTCACCACGTCCAGCGGCGACAGACCTTTCGATTGCAGCGCGTTAGTGTCGAGATCCACCTGCACCTGGCGCTGCTTCCCGCCATAGGGATAAGGAATTGCACACCCGGGAACGGTGATCAAGCGCGTCCGAATGAAATTCACGCCGTAGTCAAACAATTGCTGTTCTGAGAGTTTCCCTCCCGAGAGGGCAAGCTGAATAATGGGAACGCTGGACGCGCTATAGGTAATGACCAGCGGCGGAGTTGTCCCCGGTGGCAATTGCCTGAGTTGGGTCTGCGAGATAGCCGTCACCTGCGCGATCGCCTTCGTAATATCGGCGTGCGGCTGGAAAAACACCTTCACCACGGCGATGCCGTTCAGCGATTGCGACTCGATGTGCGCGATATCGTCCACCAGCGTCGTAAGCGCCCGCTCCGTCTGGAACACGATGCGGTTGGACATATCGTCGGGGTTGAGACCCTGATAATTCCAGAGGATACTAACTACAGGAATATTAATATTCGGGAAGATATCGGTGGGCGTGCGCAGAATGACGATGGGACCCAGAATCAGCAACAGCAAGGCTACGACCACGAAGGTGTAAGGTCGCCGCAGTGCTAGTCGGACAATCCACATAATTCCTCAGGTTTTACAGCAGCTTCGTCTTCAGGACCAACCTGACAATCGTCGTCAGCCGCCAAAATCCGATTCTTGCTTTCAAATCCAAGCGGGAATCAGTCCACAGATAGAAAAGTAAGCAATGATGTGAACGGCTGCTGCGTCTGCGGCAACGGCCCGCACGGTTTCCGGGCATCGCCTCCGGATCATCAATATTCTATTGGATTTGGCCCCCGCGCGGAGAGATGCAGAGTTTCATTGTAAAGATTTGTATCGCATCGGGGATATATTGAAAGAAATCCCCTGGTGGAATGATGCAGGCCTCGAACATTATTTCTGAGTCACAGACAGCGGCGACGTGTCCGTCTGAAAGCCATTCGTTGACGAGGTATAAGGGCACGAGGGGAAAATGCTACACCCCCTGTATTGCGTCCAGAAACGTGACCTGTGTGTGAAATCCTTATGCTGATGCACCATGCGCAAGCGGCTTCTTACTGCTTCCGGTGAGTTTTCTAGCGGCAAAAATCAGCATGAGCAGCAGTACCGTTGAACCGGCGCCCATTCCCAAACCTAGCTCTAATCCTTGCTTATGAGCATCACTTTTCGCCTGTGATGCAACAGCATCATCAGCTTGCATCTGTTCTTGCAATCTCTTGATTTGTTCCTGTTGATCGCCGCTGAGTGACGTGCCCCCATTTACTGTACCAATCCCAATGTGAGTCCTCGGTTGATTTTTGGTTTCAGCGGGGATGAGGTCTGGAGCAGGGGACGGCGTTTGAGTCCCCTGCTCCAGCAGCTCTGTACTAGCCTTCCTCATGACCTCATCTCCACTGCGGTCCGTGCAAATTCTGCGGGCGGCAAGTAGTGCAACGAACTGTGCGGACGTTGTTGGTTGTAATCCTGTCGCCAAGTTTCGATCTTTCGTTGTGCGTCCCTCAGACTGGTGAACCAGTTCGCATTCAGGCATTCATCGCGCAATCGGCCATTGAAGCTCTCCGCGTAGGCATTCTGCACCGGCTTGCCCGGCTGAATGAACTCCAGCCGAACCCGCCTCTCTTCGCTCCAGGCGGCCAGCGCTCGACCGCGAAACTCCGGCCCGTTGTCCAGAACGATTCGCCTCCGGCAAGCCACGCTCGCTGGCGATTCGATCCAGCACGCGCCGTACTCGCAGACCGCCCAACGAAGTATCGACCTCGATGGCCGGGCACTCTCGCGTGCACTCGTCCACGATGGTCAACATCCGAATCACTTTCCCATTGCTCACACAGTCACTCACGAAATCCATCGACCAGCGTTGATTCCGCCTGCTCGCGGCGGGGCTGGCCGCTACGCCGCTCCAGCGGATCCGTCGTCGTTGCCGAATCCTCATCGCCGATCCTTCCTCGCGATACAGCCGATACACCCGCTTGTGGTTGGCCGTCATCCCTTCGCGCACCAGCATCGCCGTCAGTCGGCGATAGCCGAATCGCATGCGCTTCGCCGCCAACTCTTTCAGCCGCATTCGCAGCGCAAGGTCCCGTTCCGCTTTCCTTGCTCGATACCGGTACGTCGATTCGTCCCAATCCCAGCAGCCTGCAGGTGTGCCGTTCGCTCATGCCATACTCCCCCTCGACATAGCTCACAGCTGCCCGAAGTCCCACAGGCGCTAGAAGTTTTTTGAGAGCACGTCCTTCAGCGCTCGATTATCCAGCGTCAAATCGGCCACCACGTGCTTCAGCTTCCGGTTCTCGTCTTCCAACTGCCTCAGCTTCTTCGCATCCCCGCTGTCCATCCCACCGTACTTCGCCTTCCAGCGGTAGTAGGTCTGCTCCGTGATCCCCTGCTGACGGCATAACTCCGCCGTGCTCAACCCGGCTTCCCCTTGCTTCAAAAGGGCGATGATCTGTTCTTCGCTGTGTCGCGTCCCCTTTATTGCGCTTGGTTTGGGAGAACTCACATTCTAGGCGGTCCAGTTTTTGGGGGCTAGGTCATGAGCTTCGCGAGATCAGTAACCTGCATTGTCTGGAATCTGAGGGTCTAGCGGTAGGACTTGTCAGGCTGGTTGTAACCGACGACAGCCCCGGCCCGCTCCTTCCGCCCGGATTGACGACCGAGATTAGCCGGGGCGGGATGGCGGCTTTATGGATGTTTCCCCCAATTGCTAATCGTGCCGTTTTAAGACTCGGCAATTCGCCTGTTCGCGATGTTCTTTCTCCTGCAAATGAACAAACCAGTAATTTCGCCCGTCAGAGGATAGGCTTCGGCTTTTACAAAATTGGGAAAATGGTGTGGGAAGAAGTCGCAAACCGTGGGATTGAGTTAATCTGAGGATTCAACCTAACCGGCAATTCACGCTGCCATCTGCACGCACCCTCAAACGTTTGCCAACCTGACTCCGCTTAGGGCCATACGAGCTATCGTATTTTCGTAACAAATTCAAAGGAGGCCTTTTTTCCACCGCGAAAGTGCTAGGTTGCGCATGTCCGAACCCCGTACAGGAGGTCCAATTCCGAGCGTCAACTCTCAGTAGTTGCTTTGTTTCTTCTTTTCGTGTGTGGCGTCGCAGTCGGTCAAGGCATTTTGCCTCAACCTACCCTGATAGACCACCAGATTGTGAGCAACGTTGGCCACACTTCGTTTACCGCCACCGAGAACATTCAGTCGGCGTATAACCTCGTCGTGGTATCGGTCACATGCAACTGGTATAGCGGTGGATCGAAGCTGGCGTGCGTGGGCGCTAGCTCTCCGAGTGATTCGAGCGGAGCAACCTGGACCCTCGCCGAGAGACACTACAATACGACCCAGCTCTGGACACAGGAAGAGTGGTGGGCGGTAATTCCCAGCTCTGGATCAGACGTAATTACCCTGAACACGGCATTCACCTGCTCAACCTGCACCTGGTATGCGATGGCGGAGCAGATAAACGGGATTGCTGCCGACGATCACTGATCCCAGCGTAGAGCAACTGAGCGTTCGGGCCGAACTCCGTTCGGCTCTTTTTGAAAAAAGAATTAGGGTGCCCCACTCTTTCGCGTTCTTTGCGAAAGGGTGGGACGCGAGAATGCCTGGAGCCTCGGCCTTCGTCCACGCTACTTCGATTGCAGGCGCTCACTCTTCCACGAACGACTTTAGCCTGGACAGTGCCCGATCCCACTGCTCGGAGACTGAATCGAGGTATTGTTTTATGCCTTCAATTGGCTGCGGATCGAATTCGAATCGATTTTCGCGACCCGCGCGGACGCTGCGCACGATTCCCGCACGCTCCAACACTCGGAGATGCTTGGTGATCGCCTGGCGGGTGAGCCGGGAACCCCGCGTCAGCTGTGAGATCGAATAAGGCCGCCGGTCACAGAGCTTCGCAACCAGCGATAGTCGCGTCTCGTCGCCCAGTGCGGCAAACACGGGCGCACGAGCCCGCCGTTTGGGCATGCCGCTACGACGCTTTCCTGACATAGTCTTCGATGTTCTTCATCTGTTCGGTCCAACCACCGTCATTCATGCGGAATGCTTCGAGGCGACGGCCGCTGGGGACCTTATCGAAGCCGGACTCCGTGAGAAGCAGCAGTGTACCGCTCGGAATCTTTTCAAGCCGGAATTCGACGAGCGTAGGCGTCTCCGGCGAGTAATCTATTTTGGGATCGACGGCATAAGGATGCCAAGTGAAGGAAAAGAGCCGTTCAGGCTCCATTTTCTGCACCACGGCCTCCCATTGCAGGTGCTCGTAGCCAGGATAAGTAATCTGGCCGCGCGAGACCTGGCCCGGTACGAATGGGCCGTCCAGCTTCACTCGAAACCACTCGCCAAACTCCCGGTAATCCGTAAGCGCACGCCAAACTCGCGAAACCGGAGCCTTAAGTTCAATGCGCTTCTCAATACGGTCACTCATATTAAGCAACCTCCGGGTTGCATATTAGCTCAGGCAACAACAAAAAGCAACCGAACGGTTGCGCTTCATTTGTAGATGTCCTGGCCGCGCTCGCCGCGTCCGGCTGCCTGCCCGAATCCACAAACTGGCGTGCTAACATTGAATTACACGCCGTGGCGGCGTAGCTCAGGTGGTTAGAGCGACGGTCTCATAATCCGTAGGTCGTAGGTTCGAGTCCTACCGCCGCCACCAAATCCTTCAATAACTTGGCCTCGTTTTGTAAGAGTAGCGATCCGAAGGTATGACGGAGATCATGAAGCCGAATCCTGCGAATGCCGGCCTTGGCCAGCACGGGCAGAAATATGCGATGGTAGAGGTATCGGGATCGAGAATGGTCCCATCGGGAGATCTTCGTGTCGAGGGCATAAATGGCTCTGTAGAGTTTGTTTTCCATGAGGGTGGTGTCATTTGGGCAGGAACGGAGAGGGGTATTCATCGTATCAGCGGGGATGAGCCGAACCTCCGCGCGGTGAGTCCGTTGCTCCCTCTCCGTGACTCGGGACCTCAGGAGCGGGTGGGGGCATCTTACACGGGATTTTGCGCCAACACGATTCGTATGCCTCAATCGGGCTGTCGGAACTGATCGCCGCATCGCTGCCGAACTTTCCCAGGCAATACGTTTTTCAGCAGGCATCGCCGTCGACTGTGACCGTCGAAGAGGACTGACAAGTTCCGGAACCGAGATATCCCGTGAATTGTGCTAAATTCGAGAGGAAGTGAGTCTGTGAGAGGATGCAGCCTTCAACCTACGGGCCGCTGGCTTCGCCTGGCTGGCGCAGTGGTCGCCTTGGCACTTGCTTTGGCCACGCCACCCGCAGCCCAATCGCAAGCACAGAGTGCGCCTCCTTGCTCCGACGTTCCTCCCATTTTGAAACGAGGCACACAGCCGACGCTGCCTCCCTGTCCTGACCCGCCCCCGGCCGCGTCGCGCCCTGCGGACTCCGTATCCACGCGTTCGCTGACTCCCTCCGAATCCTTGATCGAAAAGGCCAGAGAGGCGGCGTTTCAGTTTTCACAGAAGCTTCCCAACTTTGTTTGCCAGGAGTTCATGTCGCGGTTTAGCCAGCGAGGCCGCGAGGAGAAAATGCCCCTTGACCTGGTTTCGGCTGAAATCATTTACGAGGACGGGCAGGAAAATTATCGTAACGTGAAGATCGATAACCGCCCCACGGACAAGCCCCTGCAGGAGATCGATGGGTCCTGGTCCACCGGGGAATTTGCGTCCATGCTGCTGGATCTTTTTCACCCCGCTACACACGCGCAGTTCCGGCCCGGTGGTGCGTCTACTCTTTCGGGTTTCAGCGCCCAGGTTTACGACTTTCAAGTGCAGAGTGAAAATTCACACTGGATGTTGCACGCGGGCTCCCAGAATGTGGGTCCGGCTTACGGAGGCTCCGTATGGGTGGATCCGAACACCGCGCGCGTCCTGCGAATCGAGATGCAGGCCCGCAACATACCGTCAGATTTCCCAATGGATGCGGTCGAAACCGCGGTTGATTATTCGTACGTTCGGATTGGCGAGATATCATTTCTGCTCCCGGTCCATGCCGAGAGCTTGGGTTGTAAACGGGGTACCAGCTACTGCAGCCACAACATCATTGACTTCCGCAACTATCACGAATTCAAATCTGAGATCAAGATTCTTCCCCATTGATTTTGTTCGAACCTCTCATCAGTGCGCGACTCGCCCGCGCCGACCCGAACGCCAGAGCAGCGTGGGGTCTTCGATAGTGAGGTCGTGGTCCGCTGATGAGTGACGGGCAAACCGATAGTAACTGTTGCAACCACGTTAGCATGACGGGAATCCGGTCACAACGAAGCATGGTGAGGGCGGGTTAGCGATTTAGGCCCGGGCCAAAACTTGCCAAGGAGGAAGGACAATGAAGAACCGTAGATTCCGCAAAACCATTATGTGGGTTCAGCAAGCCATCGAGAACAAAGTCGTAATTTGCGGCGCGCTATTGTTCTTGGCCGGCTTAAACGCTCTCGCCCAGGACAACAGCTCCCAGACCGTCACCCTCAAGGATCAGTAACGCAATCTATCGTGGGGCAACGAAGCCACCCAATCCACTCCCTTGCGTCGGTTTCTATGACAACATCTGCGGCGTCGGCTATAACGGGAGCACCGTGTGGAGGGTTTCCGACCACACCCCTGCTTTCGAATACTCGCCGGCTATGCCAGTGATGTACACGATCAGCAGGGGGCGCGGAAAAGATGACGGGATCATCTGTGCTAGATCATTTTTCATCTTGTTGAAATGAGCTGTTGCGGTGAAGACGAACATCACGGCCAAAGCGTACAGAGCGGCGTGCTGCCACGAGGCGAGAATATGCACACCAGCCATTCCCATCGCTCGAAAACCAGCCACGCTGCCAGCAATACGATGAGAACGAGCATCAGAAAGCCGAATCCAAACCGTGACCCAAAAGAATCTTACAAACGCCGAACTCTTATCCCTCCGCCACGCTCACTCCGAATAGCCGTCTTCGTCGTCATCGTCATTCTTTTTGCCCCCGTCTTCCTCTTCGTCTTCTTCCTCATCTGGCTCTTGTCGCAGGAGGATATCGCTTCGCGCCGAGCGATCCGAACAGTCTGCATCGAGGCATTGTGGGCGTATTCTGCTCATGTCCACATGGTACTCTGTGCCCGTTGGCTAGAGCAGCAGGGTGTTCTTTGCAGGCGCTGCCGGGATCAACTAGCCGACGAATCGCTTGGTACATCCAGCAGGGGAGGCCACCGTGTCGTCGCGCACAATCTTTCTAAGCAGGCTGATCGGTCTGTACTGCATTGTCATCGCGCTCTCGATGATCACTCGCAGGCAAGCCACCGTGGAGACGGTGACCGCCCTTCTTCAGAATCCGTCGATGATGTTGATCGTCGGCATAATCACGCTGGCTGCCGGGCTGGCAGTGGTTCTCGCGCACAATATCTGGTCGGGGGGTGCGCTCGCGGTTGTGGCCACGCTCGTCGGTTGGATAACGCTCATCAAGAGCCTATTCTTCTTGTTCCTGCCGCCTGAGATGGAAGCCGAACTCTTCCTTGGGCAGCTTCACTACCAGCAACTTTTCTACCTGTACACAGCTATTTCGCTCGTCCTCGGCGTTTATCTGACCTATGGCGGATTCAAGTTAAGGTCGCATTAGCCAGCATCCCTGCAAGCCTCCGAAGTGTTACCGTATTTAGCGTGCGAGACCTAAAGAACCGGGTTGCTCTTGTTACTGGTGCGAGTCGCGGCATCGGGGCTGGAATCGCACTGGCTCTGGCTAGGGCTGGTGCCGATGTCGCTGTGAACTACCGCCAGAACGCTGATGCGGCTGCTGCTGTCTGCAGGGAGATTTCTGGCCTCGGAGGGAAGGCGTTGGCAGTTCGGGCCGATGTATCGGTCGCTGCAGACGTGAAGCGTATGGTCGCAGAAATTGAAGCGTACCTGGGTCGCATCGACATCCTCACCAACAACGCGGGTATCGCTCATCCGCGCAAATTCGAGGAGATTACAGAAGCGGAATGGGACGAAGTGCTCACCGTCAATCTAAAGTCGGTGTTCTTGGTAACGCAGGCGGTGGTGGGCGGCATGCGACAAAGAAAGTGGGGACGCATCATTAACCTGTCTTCAGTCGCTGCCCAGACGGGCGGGGCAGTGGGGGCGCACTACGCCGCGTCCAAGGCGGGGATCATAGGGCTTACGCACTCCTGCGCTTCATCGCTCATTCGAGACGGAATCACGGTGAACGCCATTGCTCCCGCGCTGATTGAGACCGCTATGGTGACCAGCAACCCCAACGCGAACCCGAATCTTATTCCGATGGGGCATTTTGGCTCAGTCGATGATGTTGCCACTGTCGCCATCATGCTTGCCATGAATGACTACATGACGGGCCAGACTGTTTCCGTGAACGGCGGGTGGTATATGAGCTAGTCTCAGCAACTCTGCCCAATGGTCGGCGTGCCGTTTGACGATTGCCACGCTCATGTTGGATATTGGCACGGATGGATGCTGAACAGATCATCTCTGAAATCGAGCAGCTAGAGGAAATGTTTGAAGCTTCGGACATAAGGCCACTCAACGCAAGCGATATCTCGGCTGCGAATCGAAGGCACGACGAGATGCTCGCGCATAGCCCGTGGTTTCGTCTTTGGCAGCGGTATGGCATCTGTTGCCGCCCGCACTCCGACTTGACGGAATTGAAGGCAAGTAAAACTCTCTAACGTGCCCGATGGATGCTCATTAACGCCTTGCCCTACAATCGGAAGCAATGTTCGAGCCGCACAGTCGTGTCATCCCCATCCTCGCTCTTGCAACGGCAGGCTCCCTTTGGGGAACAGGATTCTTCTTTCGGCAAGATCGCGCTAAGCGAGATGCCCGTCGCCACGATGGTCTTGTTCCGTAATCAACCAGGCCGCCTGAGGTCAGCTTGAATACAGTGCCCTCGCCCCCGGACCCGCCTGATGTGGTTACTCCATAGAACGCGCCCGCGCTGTCTTTGATTGCGTCGAAGTGCTTCACATGAGAGACAGTGATTGCAGTATTCATAATTGCTCCGATCAAACTGACCTTGATTTAGGCCAAAATCTCGCTGATGAATCCATTGGACGAACGTATCGACCATCACCAAAGTATGGATTGGACACATGGGTACAGGGTGGCGCGTACTTTATTCCACGGGGCCAATACCAAGCAACTGGCAATTCTTGCAAAGCCAAATTCTCTAAGCAGGTCAGCAGTTGCTCCTGGCGTCCACGCTCCCGACGTCGGAGGACACAGCCAGCGTGAAATGAAAACTTGCTCCGCGAGGATAGTTGTCCGTGGCCCAGAGCCGGCCACCGTGGGCCTCAATAATCGTTCGGCTGATACGAAGCCCCATACCTGTGCCGTGTTCCTTGGTCGTAAAGAAAGCGTTGAATATCTGGCCAGCTTGGTTAGGGGGAAGTCCGATTCCAGTGTCTTCGACCGATACCAGAAGCTGTTCGTTGCTATCATTCTGGGTGCCGAGCGTGAGTTGACGCGGGCCATCGACGGCCTTCATTGCGTCGATGCCGTTGATCATCAGGTTCATCAATACCTGCTGCAGCTGGACGCGGTCTGCCACAATGAGCGGTTGATCGGCTGCGAGCTTTGTCTGGACAGAAACCGAGTGCTGGGTCGCCTCGTTGCGCAGAAGAATCTCCATCTCTCGAATCATCTCGTTGACATCGACGCGCTCCTTTGTCACCACGCCTTTTCTAAAAAGCAGCTTGACTCGATTAATGATCTCCGCTGCTCGGTTTGCATCACGAATTATCAATGAAGCCCCAGCCCGGGCGCCTTCGAGATCAGGCGGCTCGCGATCGAGCCGGCGTAGGCAGGTAGAAGCATTCGTGATAGCGCCACTGATGGGTTGATTGATCTCGTGCGCAAGGGAGGCACAGAGTTCGCCCATCGTAGTTACACGATTCGCGTGTGCGAGGTCTGCCTGCGCTTTACGTAATGCGTCTTCTGCGCGTTTCCGGTCTTCTATATCGATGCCGGTGCCGTACCATTTGACTATCTGTCCATGACCATCACGCAAAGGTACGTTGCGCACAAGCAACCACCGATAGTCGCGCTGAGCAGTCCAGACGCGCGCTTCAATCTCGACGGGTTCTCCCGCGGCCAATGCCGATCTCCACTTAGCGATGTATCTAGTACGATCATCCGGATGAACGATCGAGTGCCAACCGGATCCAAGCAATGCATCGATCGATAGCCCAGTGGATTCGAGCAAACGTTGATTGATGAAGTCTACTGAACCATCCGGCAGAGTGCTCCACACATGAGCGGGAATCGTGTTGATTACCCGGCGGAGCCGGTCCTCGCTGCTTTGTAAGCTCTCATAGAGATCCTGCAATCGCTGCGCGGTATCATTAAATACGCGTCCCAGTTGGGCAAGCTCATCTTCTCCCTGGATGGGAACCCGATGTTTGAACTCCCCTCGTGCCAACATCTTTGAACCTTCGACTAGTTGTTCCAGTGGCCGCGTGATGCTGCGCGTAATGACGAGTCCCAAGGTTCCGGCAATCAACAAGGTGAGAACGACCGTGGTCGGCACAACAATAAAAATCCAGTGCTGCACCCGGTGGATATTGGCTGCGGCTTGGGTATGTTCCGTTTTTACCTCGCGGTCGACTCTTTCCACCAGGGCAGAGGTCGAAAACTCGAGCGGGCGTAGCTGATTGGCAAGCCGCAATTGCAGGGCATTCCAATCATTCGCTTCAGCTAACTCGATCACCGAGGCGGTCTGCGATTGGAGGTTTGACTGGACGACTGCGAGGGTGGGAAGAATCGTCGGGTCAGAGGCGTTGTTTGAATGCACGGCCAACAGCGCACTCTTGGCACGTCGCATGTCCTCCGCAAAGGCCTCATTCATCGATTGAGTCTCTGCCTTCAGACGTTCGGAGTTTCTTGCGTTCGCAAGCGACTCAAGTGTGTCACGAAACTTCAACATATCCGACTGAACATGTAAGACCGTTACCAACTCCTCGTCATATTCATTGAGTCGCTCTGCTTGCGCCTGGACAATGTGGAATTGCCATAGAACGATTACGTCACCGGCTAACATCGAAACGATGATGAGCGCGAAGCATAGAACCAGGCGTGGGCCAATGTTGAGTCGCAGTCGATTCATCTCAGTGCGAACCTGTTCCCGGTTGAGCACCGTCATTACCCATGATCCGAACCAGTTCATTCTCGAGCGCCGCGGCCGCTGCTGGAGCTGTGGACTCTCGGGTCAGCACAGAATGCAGTGCGTGAGTATAGGCTTTGGAGACCGCCTCATAGTTCGATCCGGCAACCGCCGACGGACGCGAAACTATCTCACTCCCTCCCGATTCGCCAGGTCTGTACCACCAGGGATAGATTTCCCTCATCAAAGGTGGAACTTCAAAATACTCCACCTTTCGGCCCGGCTTTTCAGCATGAGCTGCCGTGAATTCTGCGTGCTTGCGAAGCAGGAACTGGATGAACTTGACGGCTTCGGCGCGGTGAGCTGAAAAGCGGGATATCCCCAGAGCGTAGCCTCCTATGGTGGCGACTCGCGCGCTCCTTCCAGCAGGGACGCTGGTCACTCCCGCTTGGTCGCGGAACGGCTTATCTTGTGCAAAAATCTCATACACGATGGCGTGGCTGAGCAGAAACGCAGCCTCGCCGGAAACCCAAAATTTATTTTCTGCGTCCGTAGCGGTGTAAGAAACCACGCTTGGAGGAGAGATCCAACCTACCCAATGTGCCGCGCGTTCCCAAGCGCGGATGACGTTTGCGTTGTTTACGCTGACTTTTCCATCGGACTCGATGATGTGGCCGCCTCCTTCTGCTGCTTGCCATTCCAATCCTTCCATAGTAAGTTGTTCGCTGTCGGTTGCGATTGCTCCCGCCCAGACGAACCCCCAAAAATCTTTCTTCCCTTTTGCGCGCTCTCCAGCCTGAATCCGGACGGCCATTTTCTCAAGCTCATCCCAGGTTCTGGGTGGCGTTTTGTAGCCGTACCTGGCGAGAAGGTCCGTCCGATAAACCAAAACCTGCACACCAATCGGCTGATTGGGCATTGCCACAACCTTCCCCTGAACCCTGTAGATTTCGATGAGGTCGCGATCCTCCGAGGAAATCTCTGAGGCAAAGTAAGGTTGCAGGTCGACCAGGTATTCACCCATTGTTCCGGTCCAGATCGTATCAACGCCATAAAGGTCAGGGGACGGGGCACCGCTGCGCAGCAAATCCATGGCAAGGTCGAGTTTTGAGCCGGTGTCCTCTGGCGTTGGAAGATCGTTGACGCGAATGCCTGTTTCTCGCGTGAATTCTTGCAAATACGTATCCGGAATCATCCGATGGTCGCCAGGAACTCCTCGGGCGTCAGAATCGAAAAATGTGATGGTCACGGGCTGTGCGGGCTTATGGCAACCGGAAAGAAGAGACACCGACAGCAGGATTCCCGCGATGATCAAATGTCGAAAACGATCAAATGCAAACCAATGCCAATCGGCGCAGCGCATCACACGACGCATCGTCTTGATTTGGATGGATAGCGGAAGCAGTTTTCACCGCCTTTGCAACGTTAGGAATAGGCGACAGAGTGCACTGCTCGCACATCAACCGATTTCCCTCGTTTGCACGGAGGAATGGTAGCAGAAATCGCGAGCGGACGTCCCAGCCCCCGTCGTACCCCCGTATCCGTTCGGCGGGCTCACGCCGGCAACCAAATGATGGTGAACGCAAAAATCCGCTTTTGGGATGTTGTTGGGTAACTCGATTGGGGGAGCCTCGTTCGATGTGATGGCTGTCCGGTCAGGGCGGCGCGGTCAGTCGACAGTTGCGATTGGCTTCGGCGTGTAGACAAGGAAGCTATTGCAGCAAAGGATCGATCGAGACCTTTGCATTAGACCGCGCCATGGGCGCGAATCTGACACTCCCGAGCTCCGCCCAGCTGTACGGACTTCGATCTTTCAGTTGTTCCTCCCTACTTACTATGCTCATTAGTCGAGTCGAATACGGAAACTCCCTCCCGCAATCGAGACAGCAGACGTAATCGAGCCCGTTGCGGCCGCGTTGCGGCCAAGTGGTTCTTGGATGAACGCAGTCAAATAGGTACGCAAGAATCCACTTTGCCCAGGTCATGATCTCCTCATACAAAATCGAGGCTGAAGCGCCGTCTGCATCAACTGCTTGAGTTTCTTCCGAGCTCGTGCCAATTGGGCCTTAACAGTTCCGGTTGGTATACCCAGACTCTCTGCGGTTTCCCGGACGGAAAGACCGTCCATATCGCAAAGCTGGAAGGTCCTAAGCAGAGTAGGCGAAAGCTGCGTCATCAATTGCCTCATGTGCCCAGTCAGTTCACAATTTCGATACTCTTCCTCCGGGTTAGGTCCGCAGCCTGCCAACCGCTCTGAAAGTGAATATTGCTCACCTTCTCCAATTTGCTCGTCTAAAGACACATGGACGTGACGCCGCCGCCGCAATCGCATGCGGGCACAGTTGAACACGATGGCAGTCAGCCAAGTAGAGATCTGCGACTCTCCTCTGAATTGGTCCAGATGCTTGCAGGCGGAGAGAAGAGCGTCCTGAACCGCATCTTCGGCGTCAGCAGCGTTGCCCAGAAGTCGGTAAGCACTTCTGTGAAGAGAGGGTAGGCGGCTTGCCAAGACATCACGCAATTCACGAGCAGGCCTTTCCGCATTTAGTAGATCGAAATATTTTTCAGTCCCGACGTGTGCTTCGGCTTGTTGCATTTGATTTATTCCTCCCAGCATGAGAAGCAGAGTCTCTCCAGAATCCAGACTTGATCTCGGCTCACTTCCTAGACGGAGCAATCCCAATCGAAAACTAACTAAGCGCCTACAAATGCCCGAATTACAACCCCCAGGACGCTCCTGGAATAGAACAGCAGAACGCCAGCTACGACGGCGTTCTGTAGAGTTGCACATGCCATACGTCGGGTTTCCGTGAGCCCGACCGTATAGCGCCCGCGTTGTGATTCTTCCGTCACGATTGCTGTTTTCTCCTCTGACATAAAAGCCGCTTCCTTCTTCCCGTCGGATCCAATCGACAATGCGATTAAGCCAGATGCTTGGAGGACAATCCATTGGACGATGGTATCGATCGATACCTTCGCATCAGTCGGGTCGATAATTCCGTTCCGCGAGTGACAAACGGCGTGATTGTTGAATGAAATCTTGGATACTTTTTTTGGACGTGGCTGACTACGAATCAGTTGGAGTTTTGAGGTGGCTTGGTGAGATGTGGGGCGGATAAAATCTCGGAATGAACGTCGCACCTTGCTGCCGTGGGACAGCACGAGAAGTGAATGCTGGCGTATGTCAGCAGAAGAACAGGCGGAGCATTTTCCTGGGCGGAGCAACCCAAGTGTCGCGAATCTGATTAGCCAAGAGTCTATCCCGGAGTCAGCCGGGCTGAGCTGCCGTCAAGCCACGTGAATTGCTTGCTTCGCAGGCCGAAGTTTGGCCGCCATCCTCACCAAGTCGGCGAGGGAATTCGCTTTCATTTTTTGCATGACCTGCCCGCGGTGTGCCTTTACCGTGATTTCGCTGATACCGAGCTCGCCGCCAACTTGTTTATTCAGCAGCCCTGAGACGACTAACGCCATCACCTGCCTTTCTCGGGGAGTAAGTGAGGCGTAACGGTCCCGAAGTTCCTGCATCTCCGCGTTCTGAGCCAGGGCGAGACTGCTCCGTTGGAGGGCGTTTCGGATGGCGCTCACCAAGGCGTCAGTATTGAGCGGTTTGGTTAAGAATTCGAGCGCGCCGGCTTTCATGGCCTGCACTGACTTCGGCACATCGCCATAACCGGTGATGAAGATAATTGGCATGTCGATGTGTTCAACCGCAAGCTGTTTCTGCAGTTCAAGACCGTTCAGGCCTGGAAGTGAAACGTCAAGGACAAGACAGCTCGGGACACGTTTTCTCGGGTGGTCGAGGAATTCTTGTGCGGACGCGAAGGTCTCCGGCTTCCAGTTCTCATCCCGGACCAACAGTTCCAGCGATTCGCGCACGGACACGTCATCGTCAACAATGAACACGACGGGGATGGCAATCGACATTGGTAATGCCCCTACTTGATAACTAAGCGTTCGCCCCGCATTCATTGTATCCCCCTAAAGATTCACCGGTGGACCCTCAGATGGCTTGCAGTGCGGTCTTGATGGCCGCAAGCAGAGCCGCGTCACTGAATGGTTTGAGCAGAAACCCCGCTGCGCCTTGCTCGAACACTCGAGCACGAATCGTCTCATCTTTTTGACCGGTGATGAATATGACCGGGATCTCTTCTCCGCGACGCTTTAACTCCTGGTGGAGTTCCGGTCCACTCATGCCCGGCATAGCGATGTCGAGAATCAAACAGCTAGTCTCATCGACAGAACCGGATGAGAGAAACTCTTCCGCTGACGAAAAAGATCGAGCCGCAAAGCCGAACTCCTTAATCAAGTCAGGCAGCGACTCGCGCATCGACTCATCATCGTCAACTACGGATAGAAGTGGAGGTTCGTTCCCGCTCCCGTCCTCAAGGGACTTCATAACAAAATAATGCGGCATTGAATGAAGGACGTCCATTGTACTTTGGTATCGGTTCTTTTTGGTATTGCCTCTGCCCCGTCCGTGAGCAACGGAGCCATATTACGCAGCCTCCACCCGCGAATCAGTCCCAATGACGCGGGTCTCGGCGTCAGCTACGTACCAACCGTATCTAGGCGTGATCGACGCCAGCCGCCACAGGCAGAGGCGACCGATCCGCTCAGAGGCGGGCTTGGACTTCGCGAGGCCTGATGCGATGGTATCGATCAATACCATTGTCCAATAGATTTCCCCCTCCGCCTGTGGCGTAATGCGTCTTGCGCATGGGCACACTGTGCCCGCCCTCTAATCAAATATTTAAAGAAAGGGTGGCAACGACATGCTGGAAGCAACTTGGAAACCTCACGAGAAACACGGACGGCTGACGACGCAGAGCGACTTACCCGACAGCGTCTACGCGTTTCCGAAGCAGCGTAAAGAACCACTGACCGACGCAGAGCATGTGCGTAACGCGGTCGCACGGTTCGATCAAGTTATCGATGTCTCCGATGCCGATCGTGCTTTGGCGTTCGAGAACATCGAGAAAGCTGCGAACTACTACAACGTCAACCTCGCGGAAACGTCATGGCAAGACCTGGGAGTACATCCTCAAGAAAATAGAAGAGAGGCTGCCGCCAAAGGCGTTGTGACGCGCGAACGCAAGGTACGGAGCTAAGAATCCACCGGTCAGCGGTGACCCATCGAGCGCATCGTGGGGTGGGGATCAGGTCGTTTGTGGAACCTCACTCACGCGACTTAGCGTGGAAGGATATTGGTGAAAGCTATGCCCAGAGATAAATCTATTAGATCCGGTTGGCGATGTGATAGTTGCGGCGAAGTTATGTCAGATCTGCAGGTAGGCTGGGTGGAGTGGCTTGCGGCAGAGGACAGCAAGGGAAAACCGAAAGTAAGCGGTTTGCGGTTAGTTCACCGTCGCAACGCGAGCCCAAGATGGCGAGAGCCATACGGCTGTCAGTACAATCCGCGAGACGAATTCAGAAAGAATCGCGGAATCATAGAGGGATTAGCTCTTGACCGGTTCGCGGGTCCCGACGGCCTTATGTTACTGCTTTCGATGATTGCTGAACGTGAACTTCCAGCGCAAGAACTGGTCGAACTCGCCAAGCGAGTGCAGATTCCGGGCTACGAAGCGGTGCATGAACTGGTTCACGATGCCGTTAGCGAAGGAGTGATTGCGCCTTCTATCTCGCCAGGGTTTTACTTGCAGTGCGAGATCTGGGACGTGCTGAAGTGGGCGAAACACCGAACACTGCGGACACGATCTAATATTGAGTGCCAGAATCGGTGCGTCGTTTCTCACTAAACTATTTCGTCATGCCTGTACCGGTGATTTCCAGTTTCGAATTTCGGGACTCCATCGACTCGGCGACCAATTCTAGCTTTGTTCATCTAAAGTTTTGTTAGTGACTGTTAGCCTACTTTACATAAGGAGACGAAATATGAAAGCAATCGTTGTCCACCAATATGGCGGTCCAGAAGTACTGAAGTTCGAAGAGTACCCTGACCCGGTTCCGGGCCCGGGCGAGGTGCTGGTGCGGGTCGCCGCCACGAGTGTGAATCCGATCGACTACAAGCGGCGTGCCGGATTGACGAAAGATTTTTATCCCCTCAAGTTTCCGGGACTGATAGGAGTTGACATTGCGGGAACCGTGATCAAGATGGGGCCGGGAGTGGAAGGCTTTTCCGTCGGCGACCAGGTGTTCGCCATGGCGGACAATACTTACGCCGAGCTTTGTGTCGTGAAAGCCGCGATTCTGGCGAAAGTTCCCAAGGGGCTCGATTTGATCCAGGCGGCAGCGCTGCCGCTGGTGACGACGACCGGCAACCAACTCCTTTCAGCTACCGGAATCAAAGCGGGCCAGACGGTTCTCGTGGTAGGTGCTGTTGGAAACGTCGGGCGTTCCGCGGTATTCACTGCGAGGGAAAGCGGGGCGACTGTGATCGTGGGGGTTTTGAAGAGGCAGGTGGATGAGGCGAAGACTGTGGGCGCGGATCAGGTGGTCGCAACCGACGACGACACCGCGATTGCCAATCTTCCTCCGCTCGATGCGGTGGCGGATGCGGTCGGCGGAAGAACCGCTGAGAAGCTGATCGCCAAGGTCAAGCCAGGGGGAGTGTTTGCTACGGTTCTCGAGGCACCGCAGAACGCCGCGAAGTACCCATCTGTAAAAGTCGCGCACGTATTCTCGAAATTCGATAGGAAAACGCTCGAGTTCATGGCCGAAGCGGTGCGAGATGGCAAGCTAGTAATCCCGATCAGCCAGAAACTGCCACTCAGTGAAGCGGCTGAGGCTCAGGCAACGGCAGAAAAGGGTGGTACCGGGAAGATCTTGCTGGTGGCCTGACACTATTTTGCCAACAGAGAACACGAAAGGTAAATCGGAAATGAAAAAGAGTGTGCGCGGAATCAACCCTGCTTCCAAGCCCAGCGGCGATGGATGTGTGGAATGCCTGGCGTCACCGAAAGGTTGGTGGTTTCATCTCCGTCGGTGTGCGGAGTGTGGGCACATCGGATGCTGTGACAGTTCTCCGAGCCAGCATGCATCCAAGCATGCGGCGGCGACAGGACATCCGATCATTGCCAGCTTCGAGCCTGGTGAGGACTGGTTCTTCGATTACGAGAAGCAAGGGATGATCAAAGGTGTGGAGTTGCTTTCGCCGCACGCGCATCCCGAAAGTCAGCCCGCACCCGGACCCGCAGGAAGGGTGCCAGACAACTGGGAATCGCTCCTAAACTAGCTGCCTCTTATAGGCTGGCCAGCAGATGAAATGCTTCCTTTATTGTTGGCCGCGCGCAGTCCTCACGCCGCCACCAAATTCTTCACCTTGCTGCGGGGGACGTGCGGATTATTGCGGAGTTGTTTCCGCTTTCTCAGGCGAGATCTCGTCAAGTCGGTTTACGATGCCGGCCTCCAGCGCTCTGCGTTGAGGGCTGCGATGGACGGCGTGATATACGCCGTCTTTTTAATGCGACCGTTGTCATGCTGAGTGCCGGATTGATTTCGAATCGCCTGAGAGCGCTGCGCAGCTCGTCACCCAGCCCTGCCCGGATAGCGAGGTGTTGCTGTTCTCGGCAAGGTAACGCGCTTCCGAGAACAGCGTGGCGACGGTTTGTGGCTGGATGTCCAGCGTCGGATTGACGCAGCGTAGCGGTCCCACCTTCCGCCTACCAGAGGATCACAATCGTTCAAGACAAATGGAATGACGAATCGAGATGATGAGAGATGCCGTGACTACCTAATCTGATGAAGTCAAGAAATTGGCTGATATGACATTCCGCATAGGTGACGCTCGCAATACCTTACAGCTTTCGTTATGGGGCGGGCTTCTGTTTACCCTCGCGGCGACGCAAGTTGGATGCAACCGCGCCGCCAGTCAGCAGGCAGCTCCCTCCCTGGAATTGAGAAGCAGCAGTTTCACTGGTGACACGATCCCCAACATGTACAGCAGTTGCAAGGGCCAAGACGACGTCTCTCCTGAATTGTCGTGGAAGGCACCACCCGAACGCACGCAGAGTTTTGCACTAGTCGTGACCGACAAGGATTCGCCCTTCGGCTTTAACTTTGTGCACTGGGTGCTCTATAACATCCCGGCGGACAAGCTAGAACTACAAGAAGGCATTGCGAAACAGGAACAGCTGCCCGATGGGTCCCGCCAAGGCCACAATGACTATGACAGATTTGGCTACGTGGGGCCGTGTCCGCCGGGGCATTCGCCTCACCGCTACGTCTTTGATTTGTACGCTCTTGATGCCAAGTTGGACCTGCCTTCCGGAGCGTCGAAGAAGCAGGTCGTCAAAGCGATGAAAGGGCACGTTCTGGCGAGCGGTGAACTTGTAGGTCGCTTTCAACACTAAGACGGAAAGGAGAGGAGCGCCGATGGAGGGACTCCTAGGTCTTTGTTTATTTATTGGCAGCGCGATGTCGTCAATTCTTGCATTGTGCCAACCTCGAGCAGTTGTGCCACAAGCCGAAACTCCGTCGCACGAGTCTAAGGCGACGATTGAAGGCTTGGTGCGCGATGTTGCCTGTCCGATTCAGAACCTCGAAGCAACGGCGACTCACTTGAGCATGAAGTGTTTGATGGCATGTGCGAGAGCAGGTTCGCCACTCGTCATTCTGTCCAAGGATGGTGAATTGTATTTCCCTATCTCTGACAATTTGACCATAGAAGATCAGTAGATCAACTCGGCGATTGCGGACGCGAGACCCGAAAATCCGAACGGCGCCGGCAAATCTTAATGGCTCGAATCTCGGATAGCAGGTTCGAAACCGTAAACATTCCGGCGCCAAACGGCGGGAGGGGCTCCGGTAATGCGGTGAATCCATCTGGTCATGTGTGCTTGGTCGGCAAAACCTGTGTCGGCTGCGATTCTGCACAGGCAGTCGGACCCTCGCGTGATGCGAAGCCACGCCGTACGCGTTCTTAATTCGGCACGTAACACCGAGGGTGTAATCCCGTAGGCTGCGGTGAATCCCCGAGAGACGGTTTCGCGCGCCAGGCCGTTCACTTCCGCCCACGCGCCGATCTCGGTGGATGCATTTCGGGCCAGGTCCACCAGCAGCAGGTCCGGCCAATCATTTCTTTGCCCGGGCGAGGGCAATCTGTCTTTTACCAAAGTGCGTTCCAACAACAACGTCGCCTGCGCAACATCCCTTTCAGCCGTTCGGGCCAGTTCATCGACGTTGTCCAAATGGTAGAGGCCGCCGACTCCGCTGGTATCCGGCCAGTCCAACCTTATGAGCTTGACGCCCGCCGAGACCATCCGATTGGCATGGCAGTCCATCGCCGGATGGATGAGTACGTCGCCCGCAGTAGCGCGAATGCGGCCACTATATCCCGATTCCTCAAAGTTGCCGGCCAGTACGACCGTCGCGTAGGCGCGCAAGTGGCGATGCCGCGGCAAGCTGAAGCTGCACGGCAAAGTCTCTATGCCGGGCGTGACCCGCCGGAAGTGCGAGCTGTTAATCGCTGCGGACACGTTCGAATCCTAAAGTGAAAACTTCAACACGGGCAAGAACAATCCCGCGATTGAAACCGCTCTGCCGGGTCAAATCCATTCAAGACAGGGCCTGCAGAGTGATTCATCTTTAAGGTTTGAACACGTTTTGCGCGTTCAAGTTGTCCGGTGAGTAGAAATCAAAAAAAACTGATTGCTTTTCAGAGCAACCGTTGCTCGGGCAGGAGACGCGATGACCACGATGACCAGGCGGTCGTTCATGGAAATGGCCGCGGCTTTGGGCGCTACTGCGGCTTGGGGGCAGCCATTCGCGGCCCAGCACAAACTTGCATGGCGCGAACTCCGCGACTTCTATCCCGAGGGCGTGGCCTCTGGTGATCCCGAAAGCAACAGCGTTCTCCTGTGGACCCGGCGTCCGCCGGTCGATGGGAACGTGGTGAGTAAACTGACGGTAGAGATTGCCGAGGATGAGTCTTTCAGCCGGGTTGTAGCCACAGCCGAAGCACCGATTTCTGAAGCGTCTGACTGGACCTGCCGGGTGCTGGCGGGCGGATTGAAGCCGGCGAAAGTCTACTCGTATCGGTTTACCGACTTGCACGGCAACGGGAGCCGCGTCGGACGGACCATCACCGCACCCGCGGATGATGACGCCAGAAGTGTACGGTTTGCATTCATCTCTTGCCAGAACGCAAACAATGGCGCGCAGAACGCTTACCGGCGAATGATCTTCGAGGACGAGCGTGCTCCGGAACAAGATCGACTGGGCTTCGTGTTGCATCTGGGCGACTTTATCTACGAAATCGTCTGGTACCCTGAGGACCGGCCCCAAGGCGTGTATGACCGGCGCCTGCGCGACATCGTTCGTTACGAACACGGCGAAAAAATCGGGGACGTTCATATTCCCACCTCCGTTGGCGACTATCGCGCCATCTATCGCAGTTATCTGCACGATCCCGACTTGCAGGACGCACGTGCCCGTTGGCCGTTTGTCTGCATGTGGGACAACCATGAATTCAGTTGGATCGGCTGGCAGAGCCTGCAGCAATTTGGAGGCGTTAATCGTCCCGCTCAGACGCGGAAAGTGGCGGCGAATCAGGCATTTTTCGAGTATCAACCCGCACGACTTTACAAACCGAGTGGACTATCGCTGGATCAGTTTGATCCGCCGACAGTCGTTGATGCGCCAATTACTCATTTTGACGAGCACGGTCTCGGTCAAGAACCGAACAACCTGACCGCAATTCACAGCCTCAGGGGATATCGAACATTGCGCTGGGGCTGCAACATGGAACTCATCATCACTGACCAGCGCAGTTACCGCTCCGAGGAGCCTACCTATCGAGCAGAAGCGCAGGCTTTTATGAGCGACGATTTTCCTGGATTCATACCGCAGGAAGTGCTCGACATCCTCGACGCCGGAAGTGCCTGCAACGGTGGCCATCCGCCGGCAACGATCAAGTACGGCAGCACCGAGATCGTGAATTTCCGCAAAGATCAACCTCCAACCACCATTCTCGGAGTGGAACAGAAGGCATGGTTCTTGGAGCGTTTGCAGGAATCGAAAGCGACGTGGAAGATCTGGGGCGACACGATTGCCACGCTCGACATGCGGGCTGACCCGCAAAACCTGCCCGCGGGTCTGACCAAAACCTGGCCCGGCGCGGGGTACGCGGGATTTGACGCGAGCACCGGCGCCGGGGATCACAGCACCGCATACATCGAGCGCGGTGAAATCTACGACTTCGTTCGCGACCACGGAATTATGGGTTTCGCGACCGTCGCCGGCGACCGGCACAGTTTCTGGGCTGGCCTCGCCGCGAAGGGTTTGCCACCCAGAACCTTCGAACCGATTGGCGTCGCTTTCGTGACGGGATCGATTTCTGCTCCTGGAATCATAGAGGCATTCGAACATGGCTTTCCCAAAGAGCATCCCCTGCGATCCCTGTTCGTGGGCCAGGGACCACAAGACGCGCGGCCTCAGCCGACGATGAATCTGTTGCTGCGGCACGGTGTCCGGTCGGCGCTGGAATATGTCAAGAGTGGCGACATACAGAAGGCCCGCGATTTGTCGAACCCCGATCTATCGCCCCACCTTTCCTTTGTCGATATGGCCGGCCACGGGTACGCCGTGGTTCGCGCCACCAGCGATACTCTGGAAGCTGAGTTTGTGTGTATCCCTCGGCCGCTTGAGCGCAGTGACCGCGCTGATGGTGGTCCGCTGCTCTATCGCAGCAGACATCGGGCTCGTCTCTGGAGCAAAGGAGAAACGCCCAGGCTGGAGACGCAGATTGTTGAGGGCGACCCTAAGTTCTCAATCTGAATAGCGGATATGCTGCGTGACGAGGTTTCGTGTATGAACCAGGGAATCGAACACGTTTCAATCCAACCTGCTCATGCTGTGCGGCCGGCCCAATTGCGCGACTCCGAGAGAATCGCGGACCTGGCGGGACAACTCGGCTACCCGTCCACCGGGGAAGAAGTTCGCGACCGGCTTCACCAGATGCAGGACGCCAACCTATACGCCGTGTTTGTGGCAGAACTTCCCGCAGGCCAAATTGCAGGCTGGATCGGGCTGCACGTCTTCCGGGCCGTCGAACTGGAAACTGTTGCGGAGATTAGCGGATTGATTGTCGACGAAGATATCCGCTCTTGCAGAATCGGAAAGCTGTTGATCGATGCTGCAGAAGAATGGGCGCGTCGCGTCGGGTGTCATGGGATCTCGGTGCGGTCGAACGTTAAACGGGATCGCGCTCATCAGTTCTACAGAAACAACGGATACGAGCACGTTAAAACCCAGAAGGAGTTTCGCAAGAAACTCTGAGTGAGCACCGCGCGCAAGCGAACGGCACTTCCAACGATCGAGAGCAAGATGATGACTATTTCTTCCGGGGCAGCACTCGTGAGCGGGCGTTGGCATGAGTCCGAGGAAGACGCCGCGGGCATCGCAGGAGGTGCGCCGGCCTCCGCACGTTTGCGGAAAGAGTTGAACGTCTTTGATGCGATCGCGGTGGTCGTTGGCACCGTCATAGGGTCGGGAATTTTTCTCTTGCCCAGTTTCGTTGCCGTTCAACTGCGCTCCCTGGGCGCGGTCTTGCTGGTGTGGCTGTCTGGCGGGCTCCTGAGTTTGTTCGGTGCCCTATCGTTGGCCGAACTCGGCTCAATCTATCCGGGAACAGGTGGCCTTTGCACTTACCTGCGCCGCGTTTATGGTCCACTGCCCGCCTTCCTCTATGCCTGGGCGCTGCTTCTTATGATTCATTCCGGCAGCATCGCCGCGTTGGCAGTCGCTTTCGGCATTTGCGTCGGTCAAATTCTGCCCTTGAGCATGGTTGAGCAGAAGGTGTTAAGCGCGGTGCTGATTTTGGGGCTCACCGTCGTGAGCTGCCTTGGAATTCGTGGCGGAAAGCTCTTGCAAAACCTGATCGCCGTTGCCAAAGTCAGCGGTCTGGCAGGAATCATTCTCCTGCTGAGTGCTAAAGGCTCGCGTCCGATCCACTTCCAAGGGCTTGCGAGTGCTCATGGTCCAGCGTTTTCGATTGCAGGATTTGGCATTGCCTTGGTAGCAGTGCTGTGGGCCTACGAGGGCTGGCATGTCCTGTCGTTTATTGCTGGAGAGATGAAAAAGCCAAAAGTAGATTTGCCGAGGAGTTTGTTTTGCGGCAGCGCCATCGTCATGCTGATCTATGTGGCGGCCAACCTCGGCTACTACCACGTACTGCCGGCGGCGGAGATTCGCGGAAGTAACGCGGTGGCGGGTCTGGCAGTCGGGAAGCTTCTCGGCCCAATCGGTGCGCATGCCATTTCGATTCTGATCCTGGTTTCGATTCTTGGTTCTTTGAATGGATTGATACTCAGCGGGCCGCGTGTCTCTTTTGCGATGGCACGCGAGGGTATATTCCCCGCCGTCTTCGGCCGATTGAGCAATCGCTACCGCACGCCCATGGTGGCGTTGGCGGTCCAAGGCGTGTGGGCAGCTATGCTTGCCGCTTCCGGCACCTATCAGCAGCTTTTCACAAATGTCGTCTTTACTGCATGGATCTTTTACGGGCTGGCGGTTGCGGGCGTTCTGGTGCTCCGGCGTTCCCAGCCGCAAATGACGCGCCCCTTCTCCGTCCCCGGATATCCCTGGCTTTCGCTGCTGTTCTGCGTTGCGGCAGCGGGTTTGATAATCAGCACGATGATTGCGCGACCAATAGGTGCACTGATAGGCATCGGACTAGTGGCCAGTGGTATCCCTGTTTATTTCTTTTGCAAGGGTTGATCGGCGAAGTCGAGATAGACCGACCTTACGGGACAGCGCGGCTACGAAACAAAGGCATGGCCGGTTGACCAGGCAGGTCAAATGGATTCAAGACATACTTGGTGGGAAATGTTTACATCATTCGGCGCGTGCATCAGTGAATAGGACTCGCACACGCCAGCAAGTTTCAACAACCAGGAGTTTCAGGCTCCCAACCGCCATGACGAGATCTATCATCGCAGTTCTCACGATCACGATGCTTGCCGTTTCGCTGTGCGCGCAAGCAGCGCCCCCAGATCAAAGCGCCAATCTCAAGCCAAACAAAAGCGAAGCTGTAACCATCAACGGGTATGTCCGCGACATAGCCTGCCTGATGAGATTCAATGAGGCATTAAAACCTACCAATGATTGTGCCCTGATGTGCGCACGCGCTGGTTCGCCGTTGGTCATCGTTACGAAAAACGGGATCATCTACGTCCCGATGTCAACAGAGATTCCGGATACTTCACAGCGAGAGAAACTGATGCCATTCGTCGGGAGTTACGTAGAGATCCAAGGAGAGATGTTTCAGCGATCTGGCATCAAAGCAATTGTCATTGATAGGATCAAGAAAGCCGATGACACGGGGTTGTAACGAGCAAGTATGCCTAGAAAATTCGTCGTCCTCGTTGCCGCGATTCCCCTTTCTTGTTTGTTGTTCATGGTGGCGGACGCGAACCGGGGCTCGCATCAAGCCAATCTTCCGACGAGCAAAGCCCTGACCGTTCCTGTTCCGGGGTTCGTTGGCCGTACCAACAGTTACCCCGCGACTATCGCCATAAGTCCGGATGGCCGGTATGCCGCCTTGCTCAATCAGGGATACGGCACCGAGCAAAGCGGAGTGCGGCAGTCCATCGCGATTCTCGACCTCAGCAACAATCAGTTGCGCGACTTTCCCGACGACCGCCTGCGTGGCGACGAAAAGGCGACCCTGCAAAGCTATTTTATTGGGCTCGCATTTTCTAGCGATGGCAAACGTCTCTACGCGTCGATGGCATCGATCACCGAAAACGGCATCGCGGTCTACGGCTTCGCAGAAGGACAAGTTACGCCCGAACGTTTCATCACAGTGCCTCCGCAGCGGCTTGCCCGGGGTAAGAAAGTGACTTTCGATGCAGGCAAGCATCCAGCGGGAACTGCGCCGCCTTATCCGGCCGGGCTTGCTGTGTTGCCTTCCGCCCGAGGCGACCGTCTGCTGGTAGCGAACAATCTCTCTGACAATGTCATTCTGCTCGACGCCACCTCCGGTCGAATTCTGCAGTCCTTTGATGTGAGCATCAGTAAATACATCCCTGCGGCTTACCCCTACACCGTCGTCGCCAACCGGGCGGGCACAAAGGCGTGGGTCAGCTTGTGGAATGGTTCGGCAGTGGCCGAATTGGGTATCACAAACAAGAAAGTCAGGCGCCGGATTGAACTTTGGCGCCCTTCTGATCCAGTTGCTCCTGGTACTCATCCCACTGCTATGCTTTTGAATCGTAGCGAAGACATACTCTACGTCGCCTTGGCGAATGCGTCGACGACAGAGACTGACGGTATCGCCGCCGTGGAGTTGAATAAGAAGAGTCTCCCGCTGCACACATACCGCGTGAGCAGCGACAACGCGCCCGGCGCCGCCTCGATGGCGATCGCTCTTTCTCCCGATGAAAAGTATCTTTATGCCGCGGTTGCCTCGCTCAATGCGGTCGCGGTATTCGAAACCAAACCGACCGCGCAGCTGTCAAAATCAAATGGCATGTCCTCCCCCATCGGTTTCATTCCCACGGAGTGGTATCCCAGCGCGCTCGCGAGTGCCGGAAATGATCTGCTCATCGCCAGTGCCAAAGGCGAAAGCAGCGGGCGCAACAGTATGCCAGCCGCAGTGCAGACGGAACTGCATCCCAATCCGCATCCTTACATTGCGACGCTGATCGGAGGGTCGATTCAGCGGCTCAGCCGGGATGAAATTGACAGGAATTTGCCCGTCTACACACACCAGGTTAAAGAAAATAACCTTTTTCACGGGGATCCTGAGCAGATTGAGTTTGCCGGCGGCCGGAATCCCATCCGGCACGTCATCTACATTCTGAAAGAAAATCGCACCTACGACCAGATCTTCGGCGATCTGGGAGCGGGCAATGGCGACCCGTCGCTGACTATGTACGGAGCCGACATTACCCCCAACGAGCACAAGCTGGCCCTGCAGTTCGGCGTGCTCGACAACTTTTATGACAGCGGAGACGTCTCCGCCAATGGCCATTTCTGGTCTGATGCTTCCGCCACTTCCGACTACATCGAGAAAATTTGGCCTGTCATTTATCGCGGCAGCGAGCGTCCGCAGGATTATGGCAACACTCTCGATCAGGGACTTCCTCTCATGGACGACCCCGGAACCGGTTTTCTGTGGGACAATCTCGCCAAGCACAACTTCACCTATCGCATCTACGGAGAAATGCTCGACCTCACGTGGTGCAGAGACGAAAAAGTGAGTTCGCCGAGGGAAGGGACCCCATCACCCGCGTCCAGCACCTGTCCATCCGCTGAGATTAAGGAGGGAGAGCCACTGCCCGCGAATGTGGGGAATCCTCGCGGCGGGCCAAGCCCATGGCCGTGGACGGTTCCCCGACTAAAGAGCGCCCGCCCCACCAAGGAGGCGCAACGCGATCACATTGATCCGCTCTATCCGGATTTCGCAATTGACTATCCCGACCAGCTTCGTGCCGACGAATTTCTTCGCGAATTTGACGAGTTTGTAAAGGCTCGCGGTACCGCCAAGGAACTGCCTCAGTTCATTCAGCTGTACCTGCCAAACGATCACACCGGCGGAACACGCATCGGCAAGCCCACGCCGCGAGCCTCAGTCGCCGATAACGACCTCGCGGTCGGGCGCGTGGTGGATGCCGTGTCGCATAGCCCGTACTGGGATGATACGGCCATTTTCGTGGTGGAGGACGATGCGCAGAATGGAGCAGACCACGTCGATGCGCATCGTTCAATAGCACTGGTCATCAGCAAGTATTCGCCACGTTCGGATCGGCCTTTCGTTGACCATCATTTCTACACAACTGTAGGAATGGTTCACACCATGGAGGAGCTGATCGGGCTTCCTCCGATGAATCTGTTCGACACTCATGCGCCCATACTTGCCCCCCTATTCGCCGGGCCCGGAACGCAGCCCCCCTATCAAGCCGACGATCAGAACCTGCGCCGCGGCCTCCTCTACCGGATGAATGAAGAGCAAGCTCGAGGCGCGAAGGAATCAGCCCGGCTGAATTTCTCGCGACCTGACGCAGCTGATGCAATGAAACTGAATGCGATTCTCTGGCACGATGCCAAAGGCAGCGCAACCATGCCGGCGAGTTCCACCTCCGGCAGATAGATTTCTAAATCGAACGAAGAGCAACGATCGGATCGACGGAAGCTGCGCGCGTTGCAGGCAGCGCCGATGCCAGTAGCGCCAGGAGCATCATGGTCAAGACCGCTGCGATGTATACGAACGGGTCGGTAGCGCTGACGTTGAAAAGGAATGACGTGACCAGCCGCGAGATCGCGAACGATCCGAGCAGGCCCAGCCCACAGCCGAGAAGTGCCAGCTTCGCAGCCGAGAGGAGAACCAGGCGCGCGATGGTGCTGCGCTGAGCGCCCAGTGCCATGCGGATGGCGATCTCCTGGGTTCGCAGCGACACCGAGAAGGCCACGACGGCGTAGATGCCGGTGATGGCAAGCAAGAGAGCTCCTGTGGCGAACGCGGTGATGAGGTCGGTATTGAAACGCCGTGGAGCTTCCACGTTGGAGATGACGTCATTCATGGGCTGCACTTGCTGCAGAGCGAGCAGCGGATCGATTTCGGCGACGGTCGAGCGCAGGGTTTGAGTCATCTGCTCGGGAGGAAGGGCGGAGCGGAGTGTGATGTATCCGCCGGCAGGGCCGGTGAGCTTTCCTGTCGATGCAGAGCCGTAGAGAATGGCTGGCTGCTGTGCCGGGAAATACCATTGATCGCTGCTGGGCTCATCGCGAGAGCCGATTTTGGTATCGGCGACGACACCGATCACCGTTGCCCACGGCAGTCCCTTGTGCGGGTTGCCCACATGCATGCGTTTGCCGATGGCCCGCTGACCTGGCCAGGAATGCTTGGCCATGGATTGATTCACGATCACAACCAGGGGCGCGTCGGAGCGGTCGTCCAGGGTGAAGTAGCGGCCATCGAGCAACGGGATGCCCATGGCGCGGAAGTAGTCGCCGTAGATACTCGCGAACACGGAAAACTGCAGCTTCCAACGATCGGCGGGCACGCCTTCGATGGTGTACGCAGCTCCGTGATAGGAACCGGATGCAGGAAGAAAATTCGTGAGGCCGACGGCGACGATTCCGGGCTTACTCGAGAGCCGGTCGACAACTGCATGATTGAACGCATCGGCAGAAGCATCCGTGGAATATTGATTGAGCGGCAGTTGATAGCCGGCGACGAGGACGTGGTCGGGACTGAAACCGGGATCGACGGCGCGCATTTTCTGGAAGCTGCGCAGAAAAACGCCCGCCACGGTAAGCAGTATCAGGGCGACAGCAATCTCCGCGACGACCAGGGTTGAACGCAGCCAGGAGTGACTCGAAGCGCCAGTGCCGGTTGTCGCACCCTCTTTGAGGCTCTCCGTCAGGTTAGTTCGCAAGGCAGCGAAAGCAGGTGCAAGGCTGCACAGGGCGCCGGTGGCGAGAGCGAGAAGCAAAGTGAATATGACAACGCTTACGTCCATGGAGATGGAGGCGACGCGCGGCATGGACTCCGGCAGGAGGTGCAATGCAGTACGGATGGCGACTGCGGCAAACGCGAGGCCCAGCAGTCCACCCGCGAAGCTGAACAGCAGGCCTTCGCATACTGATTCGCGGATGATGACGCCAGCGCGTGCGCCCAAGGCCAGGCGGACGGCATACTCGCGGCGCCGGCGGATGGCGCGCACCAGCAGCAGTCCGGCCACGTTGACGCAGGCAATCAGCAGAACGATCGATACAGCGAAGAACAGGATGCGCAGCAAGGAGCGGACATCTGCGACGACGTTTTCACGCAACCGCGTCACACTCCCCTGAATATGAATGGCAGACATGCCAGCAGGGAAATTGCGCATGACCTGCTGGGCGACGCGGTCGACATCCTGCGTAGCCTGCGCGACAGTAACGCCGTCCTTGAGCCGGGCGACCATGTCGTATCCCCAGAAGCCGGCGGACGCATCGGAAAGCTCGTCGGGCGTGAGGCTCATAGGCACCCAAAGCTGCGCTTGATCGAGGTGTCCGGGTTGCAGCGGGAACTCGAAGCTGCGCGGCATGACACCGATGATTGTGTACGACTTGCGGTCGAGGTCGATCGAATTGCCGACCACATGCGGATCTCGACGGTAACGGTTTAGCCAGAGCGCATAACTGATCACTGCAAATGGCTGATGGGCGTCCTCTTCCTGCGCGGTGAACACCCGGCCGAGGATGGGCTGAACTCCGAGCGTAGGAAACACGCTGGCAGTGAGGCGGGCAGCAGAAACTTGTTCAGGTGTTGCGCCGCCAGACAGCTCATAGTTCGTGCTCGCGTAGCCACCAAGAGAGGAAAAGGCGCCCGTCGCGCTCGAGTATGTGCCGATCTCACGGGCAGTGATGGGAGCGCCTGGGCCTCGTCCCCCAAGGCGATCTCCTACCAGAACGAGACGGTCGGGATTGCTGAAGGGGAGCGGTCTGAGAAGGATGCCTTCGACCAGCGAGAAGATCGCGGTGGTTGCGCCGATGCCGAGAGCCAGGGTGAGCACAACGGTCAGAGTGAAGCCGGGCGCTCTGCGCATCTGGCGAAATGCGAGGCGGAAATTATGTGCGAGTGCGTACATGCGTCCTCCCGAACTCCTGCGTCTGTGAGCAACTCCGAACTTCGCGATCTTAGTAACATCCGGTTACTGAGTCAATGATCGTAGGTAGGCCTGCGAAACGTGTTTGAAGATCACTCCTGGGTTGGTTTGGGATTCAGGGTCGGGCCTTCAAGGCCCGCAGATTTGCGTCGCACTTTGCCAGCTCTTGACTGATTTCGGCGGCCTGGTTCCGGCCGAGCGCATCCACAGCCCCATACTTAGCTTTATCACCCCAGACATCGAGAGCCTTTTGATACCAGGATCGTGCCTCTTGCCAATCCCGAGTTTTGTCGCCAACAGTGACAGCGTGTTCAGCCAGTGCCGCAGACGCCATTCCAAGTTCTGAATACGAGAGGCTCAACAAGGTCAAGTCCCAAAGGTTTTTCGGCTCCCCGATGCGCGTGACTAGCGCGAATGCAGCGTGGATATTCTGCAAACCTCCGGTTACATTGCCCTGGCGCACCAGGATTTGGCCGATCGTGAGGTCCTGGAACGCGAGGTTTGACATAGCCAGCCGGTCGCTTGGATCCGCTGCGCTCAATTGCTTGAAGATCTCTTGCGCGCGGCGAACGAACTCCAGCGCCTGTTCCAGATGTCCTTTTTCCATCTGCACGTCAGCCGAAACGCCATAAGATTCCGCCAACCACTCACGGAACGTTTTATTGCCTGGATCAGCTTCAGATAGCTGTTTCATGATCCCTAGCGCTTTCGCCGTCGTGGCAATCGCTTCATCGATCTGGCCGCCCTGCACCAGCATCCTCGCTACGCCGTTGTAGTCTGCGACCAGATGGGCTCGAGAAAATCCGCTGGCCTTAGGATCGGCAGCAATCGGTTCCTGGATCGACACGGCGGTGCGGTAGCTTTCCAGCGCCCGGGAAAAGTCGCGACTCTTTTCGAGGGCAGAACCCGTGTAGTAGTAAAGGCCGGCGATGCGCTCTTGTAGCTTGGGGTCGTTCTTCCCTTCTGCGATTCTCTGCATGAAGGGGCCTGCTCGTTGCAGAGTTTTCAAGGAGGCAGCAAAATCGCCGGTATTTTGAAGCACGCTGGCCGCTCTGAAATATTCGTCCGCCAATTCGGTCTGAACTCCCAAATCGGTGGGACTGGCCGCTGCCAATGCTTCGCGAATGGCAAGCGCCTTGGCATAGCTCTGGGAAGCGCCGGCAAAATCCGCGAGATTGGCGGCGCTGGTGTCGCCGAGAACGTCACCAACTCTGTCGTAAGCCGCAGCCAACTCGCGCTGCAGCGAGGGATCGCCGTTTGCTTCCCGTGACAAACTGTCCAGATACTCAAGCGCTCTGCTGACCAGAAGCCTTCTCCCCTCGGTCGCTCCCGAATTCTTGATCGAATCGTGAACCTCGAAAATCAGCGAATTGGCCAGTTTTCGCACATCGTTGAAACGCCGCTCCGCGCGGGCGCGTTGCTCGCGCGCCAGTTCCGCCTGTTGCCGCGCGATGTGGGCCTCGCGGAATGTAACCAGCAGCGCCGCGACCAGGATGATCGCGACCGCCGCGGTCGCGGCGACTCCGGCCTTGTGACGCGCGATGAACTTAGTCGCACGATAGCCAGCAGTATCTCTGCGCGCAATGACTGGCAGGTTCTCAAGATGTCGGCGAATGTCTTCCGTAAACTGTTCAACCGAGCTGTAGCGCCGCTGCGGTTCCTTGCGCAGGGCCATGAGGACGATGTTGTCCAGGTCTCCCTCAAGACGCCTGCCCAGCTTCTTGAAATATGCGTCACCGGCATCAGGCGGGCTGCCCGGTTCCGACTGAAGCCCGGAGCGCGATCGATGTGTGCGCCGAATCACCGTGCTCGGCTTCTCCGGTTCCAGTTCGCACGCTGCTTGCGCGAGTTCATGGTGCGTCCGCGCAGTCGTTCCATACGGGCTGCTACCCGTGAGGAGTTCGTACAGCACCATCCCAAGCGAGTAAACATCGCTTGCGGTGCTGATGGGCTCGCCTTTGATTTGCTCTGGACTCGCGTATGCGGGGGTCAGGACTCGAAATTGGGTCAAAGTCGATTCGGAGTTCTCCGAAGCCATCTCAGGATCAAGAATCTTCGCGATACCAAAATCCAGCAACTTCGGCGTGCCATCTGAGGTCACAAGGATGTTGCTCGGCTTGAGGTCGCGATGCACAATCAATCGCTGATGTGCATAGTGCACCGCGGAGCAGACTTGCAAGAAAAGTGTGAGACGAGCCGCGATGTTCAGTTCGTGGGTCCGGCAGTACTTGTCAATGGACTCGCCCTCGATCAGTTCCATCACGAAATACGGCGCGCCCTCTTCGGATGTGCCCCCGTCGAGCAGGCGGGCGATATTCGAATGGTCCAGGCTGGCTAGAATCTGCCGCTCATTCTTGAACCGGTCGATAACGAAACCAGAATCCTGGCCGGCGCGGATGAGCTTCAGCGCCACCTGCTTGCGATACTGATCGTCGGCGCGAAAACCGCGAAAGACCTCACCCATGCCTCCGGCGTCGATCAGTCCTACAACTTCATATGCACCCAGACGGCGGCCTAGCATTTCGTCCCGCCGGTTCAGGTTTCCCAGGTCAGCCACAGTCTGCACCGCTGGCGTGTTCAGGAATTTCGTTCCGGCCTTTTCATGAGAGACGAGCAAGGACTCGACTTCCAATTGCAGTTCCGGGTCGCTGGTAGCGATCTCCGCGAGGTAGACGGACCGCTCGGTAGTCGAAAGCTCCAGAGCCTTGCCCAGAACCTGGTTTACTTGTTCCCAGCGCTCAGGAGTCATGGTGATGAACTCCCGCTGATTTCCCGGTATAGCCAAGCCCGCGCCATGGTCCAGTCTCGTTCCACGGTAGCCGTAGAGACTCCCAAGAATTTGGCGGTCTCCTGCAGGGAAAGCCCACCAAAAAATCTCAACTCCACAATGCGGCTCTGGCGGAGATTCATTTTGGATAGCTCGTTGAGAGCGTCATCGAGCGCCAGCAGGTCCACGCCCTTCGCCATCGATAATTCGGCGGCCTCGTCGAGAGTCAACCGGCTTCCACCATCCCGTTTCGCGGCCCTGCGGCTGCGGGCATAGTCCACCAGGATCTCGCGCATGATCTGCGAGGCCAGAGCGAAGAAATGCCCTCGGCTCTCGATCTGCGACGAACCCGGCTGCACCAGCCGCAGGTAGGCCTCATGGACCAAGGCCGTGCTCTGCAATGTATGCTCGTCTCGTTCGCCCGGCGAAGGTGATGCTGTGCCAAGCGGCGCAACTCGCTGTAGACCAGGGGCAGCAGGACGTGAAGCGACTCCCGATCGCCGCACCTCCACTTGTGCAGCAGCTCCGTAACCTGATTGGGAGGGACCTCGGACACACGCAGGCTCCGCTGGGCAGCAGCCACTGTTCTGGAACGAGACAGTATCCTCGTGCCGCGAGAAAGTCAATGGATCCAAAGGGAGCTAGTTCGCTGCGCCAAGCTCCTTACCAGGGGAAATATCACGAGGTAAAATAAATGTGCCGAAGAGCGCCGATGTCTTTCACGCCGCTTCCGGGCGTGGGACCTTGAGGTTATGGTCAATGTGCAGGAATATCAAAACCCTTTTCAACTTCGATCCGCCGGTTACGGACGAAGAGGTTCGAGCTGCTTCACTCCAGTATGTGAGGAAGATCAGTGGCTTTAACAAACCGTCGAAGGCAAACGAGGACTCGTTTCTGGCTGCAATCGATGAAATAGCCGAAGTCTCTACTCGGCTTCTGCGCTCGCTGGAAACCACTGCGCCGCATAGGAATCGCGAAGAAGAAGCCGCAAAAGCGAAGGCTCGGGCGGCAGAACGATTTGGCGCCTGACTCGCGTCCGCGGCATGACGGCTAAGTTCTGAAGCCTGCCGCGGTTCCATTCGGCGACTTATTGACTCCGCTGCGCAACCTCCGGACGCGGGTTACGGCGCGGTCGACCACGCGAGCCAGTTCGGCGGCGTAATCAGGCGTTCGATCCTCGCGTAGTCTTTGCTTCGCCTTCTCGGCAGTAAACCACGTGGGATCTCGATCGGGTTCTTGCGGAACGTCGAGCCGCAGGACCTCGCAGAGATGAGCCTGGATCACAAGATCTTTTTTTATTTTTGCCGATCTCGCCGCGGAATTTCCCGTCCGCTTGCGGCGAATGTAGCGGGTGAAAGAAGCTTCCTCCATCCGGCCGTGAACGCCGGCTTCTTCGAAGGCTTCTAGGGCGGCGGCCTGGGCGTGGGTCAATCCCGGTTCGGCGCTGCCTTTGGGGAAAGTCCAGTGCCCGCTGTTGGTGCGAACCAGCAGGAATTCGATCTCGCCGCGGCGCAGGCGGTAGCAGATGGCGGCGACCTGTTCGCATCCGCGCAACCGGCGAAGTTGTGACAGGCGAAAGAACTTGGCGTGTGGCTGATACGTCCGCGAGCCTGACCAGCTGTTGGCCAGGCGCGACTCTCCATGATCGACCACATCAGCACGCATAACAGCAGAGTGCACGAAGGCGGCGGCTTCTGGCTAGAGCACAGCTTGGTTCGGGTTGGTCTCGCTGTTCCCATTGCGAGTGAGTCACCCGCCTCAACACAACTTTCTACACACGGTCTGCGATACACAGCCTTATCTACACTTGACTTCGGATTGCGAGGAATCTTTCTACATACTTGCGGGGCTCGGGGCCGGGGAGACAGTATTTTGTTGGCCGCGGCTTGGCGCTGGTGAGCTTTCGACGCGATCGCTATGCGGGCTTTTCGTTCTCTTTCCCGGATCTTTGCGCAGCCCGCGGAGGCGAGGACGCCCGCGCCAACACTCGTGATCCAGGACGGGAACTTTGGAAAATCTCTATTGTCTTCGCTGTAATCGGGAGTTGGAGGCGGGACACAAATCGGTTGCGGTTTATATGTTCGCCCAGACGGTGGGCATACGGCCGCGGCAAAAATCGGCGGCGCAGCGGATTTGTTTTTGTCCGCAGTGCTCGGTTTCGCTGGCGATGGGGCCTCCGCCGGAGGGCGCGCTTAATATTGCGGCTTGGAATATGATCCGCGATCTGGTTGGCTCGGATCCGGCCCTGAACCAAGCGGCCTGGGAGAACCTGCGGGGGATTGTCGGATTGCTGCCGGCCACTGGGACCGATGGCGGGGGTAGACGCGCGGCTTCGGGATATTTTGAGTTCTGATGTCGTTGAACGGCGGACTAGGGCGTCCGGGGCTACGTGATTGGGGATCTTTGGCGGTAGAGCGAGCTGTCGACTTGTTCGGACATGGCGGCCACATCCAAAGGAAGCTGGAGAAATTGCTGGATGGATTCCGCGGTGCGGAGCGGCTCGCGGAGTACGTCTTGATGTTCCACGCGATGGATGGAGATGCTGCTTTTGTCTTTGAGCCACGCGTTCACTTGATTCAAGTGGGCGGTTAGGCCGGCGATCAGTGCGGACGGGGGCAACGGGGCGCCGGTTGTGCCGCGACGGCGAATCATTTCGGCTTGCGAAGCGACCACTTCGGGGAGTGGGCGCTGCATAAAGATGATGCGATACTCGCGCCCGGCGGGTAACGCGAAGAGAAGTTGCGAGATCACTTTCACTACTTTGCCTTCGGCTTCCGCAATGCAATTCGGTTGCTTCGGCAGTAGCTTAATTTGTTCCCACTCGAAATATCCGCGGGGATTGTCGGAGTCGGCTTGACGTTCGCCGTCGGTTAGCGCGGGCAGGCCGCCCGCGGAAAGCATCTGCATCATGAGCGACGTGCCAGAACGCGGCAGGCCGGAGACGACCGTGATCACGCTCGGGCTCTCGTTTTTCTCTGCTGCATGAGTTGGGCGTAGAGGCTGCGGTGGCGGATGGCTTTGTCGAGATCTCCGCCGGGTTGGCTGTGCAAGGCGGCCAGCCAGCGGTGCGCGGCCACCAGCCCGGGGAGCATGCTCAGGCAAGTTTCGAAGGCGAGCATCGCGCGCTGGCGATGGCCCAGACGCGCGAGGGCTACTCCTAAATAAAAATGTCCCAGCGGCAAGAAGTGTTGCAAGCCAACGGCCAGCAAAGCCTGCTCGGCGGCTTCTTCATTTTGGCGCTGGCGCAGGCGCACCATAGCCAGACCCAGATGGGCTTCGGGACTGTCACCGTCGATGTCTAAAGCTTGCTGGAAGGCGCGGCCGGCGTCGTCGGTTCGCTTTTGCCGCAGGTAAGTTTCTCCGATGCGCAAATGCAAATTGGGCAGGCGCGGGTCGGACTGCTCGGCTTTAAGCAGGCTGGCCAAGGCGGCTTCCATGTTTCCTTCTTCGAAGTGAATGACGCCCATCAGCAGATCTGCCCACGGCCGCGGGGTGGGTTGCTTGTCTGCGGATGCGCCCGCTTCTGGGGCTTGGCCTTCGGCTGCTTGAACCTCGGGCGCTTGCGCTTCGGGCATCGCAGGTTGCGGCGTAGCTTCGGCCGCCGTAATTGTCGGGGTTTCGACTCCGGGTATTTCGGTTGGCTGGTGCGTTTCTGTTTCCGGCGCCGCCGCGGCTTGCTCGGGTTGATCGCTTTTGGTCTCCTCGGGCTTGGGCGGATTTAAATCTGCCTCGATGAGCGCCTCCAGAATTTGTTTTGCGTCCTCGCGACGGCTGAGCGCGAGATAACACTGGGCAAGATGCATCTGGAAACGAGTCTGCTTGGGATCGCTCTTGGCCAGATCTTCGAGGAGCGGCAGGGCGTCGTCGGGACGGCCGCAGTCCAGATAGTCGCGCGCCAGGTTGTAATTGGCCTCACGCACCGCGCTGGCCACGGCTTTGCTTTGATCTTCACTGGGCGGCTGAATGTAGCCGAGCGCGACGAATTGTTGCAGGACGGCTTGGGCGGCGGCCGGGTCCATGCGCAGGTCGGCGGGATGCATTCCGCATTCGCCGAGTTCCTGCTCCCAGCTCGGGATGCGCGTGATCTCGGGCGGTTCTTCAAAGGCCTGGACGAGGACGCGACCGTCCATGTCCGATCCTACGGGCAATCCAAAGAGGGTCAGGACGGTTGGCGTTACGTCGAGCAGAGTTGCCCCGTAAACTCGCTCGTCCTGTTGGACGTGCGGTCCCTTCATGCAGAAGATTCCGAATGGCCGATGCTGAACGGCGGGACCAGCCGGCTCCGCGGGAATGCCGCGAGGGCGCAGATGGTCGGAGTGGAAGCCGTGATCGGACACGAGCAAAACAGTTGCGTCCGGACCGGCGAGGTCCAACAACGTTTGCAGCATCATGTCGTGGAAGCGATAGGCGCCGTTCACTACATCTTTGTAAATCTCGAACCGGTCTTCCGGGATTCCTTCCATGCGCGGCGGATGGTAGTGCATGAATCCGTGGCAGAAATGATCGATGCCGTTGTAATAGACGGCCATGAAATCCCAAGGCTCATTCTGCAGAATCCAGGTGGCGGCGTTGTGGATGGAGCAGTTTTCGGAGAGGATCTTGGCGAAGGACATCAGACCCTTGTCCTTCTCCTGATCGATTTCCGCTGCGCGGGGAATCCAGGGCAGAATTGCGGCCTCGGTGACGTCGGCGGGATGCATACGCAGCTCGGCGAAAGTGTCGCGCAGATTCTCAGGATAGACTGCGCCCGGCGGAAGCGGCCACGGCTGATCTTGCGGAGCCGTGGCGTACGGATACAGATCGGAAACGGAAATGCCGTTAATCGGCTCGGCGGGATGACCGGCAAACCAGCCGAGGACGTGGGTTTTGTAGCCGCGCTGGGTGAGAATATTCCAGAGCGCTTTGACTTTGCGTGAGGTGCTGGAGACCGGGCGGATGCCGCCGTTTTGCGTGTCCGGTTCCATGAATCCGTGGATGCCGTGTTTGTTGGCGCGCTTGCCGGTGGCAATTGAATTCCACAGCATGGGGGAAAGAATGGGCCGCAACGTCGCCAGATTTCCCATTACACCATGGTTGATGAAATCGTCCAGCGTGGGCATTAGCCCTTGGTCGAGGAGCGGATTGATTACCTTCCAATCAGCAGCGTCCCAGCCGATCAGCAGAACTTTCTTCGCGAGGGGTTCAGGCATAACTGCACTCGTCGTCGGGGAGAGCCCCCGGTGGGGGAACAGTTTACCACGGTTCCGGCGCAGGCCTGATTAACTGTGGATTTCAAGCAGGCACCCGCACGGGCAAGGACGCCCGCTCCTACATTGGTTTCGGATAAACTCATGATAACTGCGATGAAGCTGCCTTTCCTGATGGCCATCCCGATCGCGTTCTCGGCGCTCTTTACGCCCTTTGCGGACTCGCAGAACGCCGGGCCACCTCCAGAGAAATGCTCGATCAGCGGAACGGTGATCGACGCGGTGAGTGAACAACCCCTGCGAGGAGCGGAAGTCAGGCTCAGAGGCCTTGCCGGGGAAGGGGCTGCTGTCTCGCAGGCTACGTCGGCGGGCACTGATGCCGGGGGGCGGTTCGTCTTTGAGGGCTTATCGGCGGGTCGATATCTTCTTTTGGCATCGCACGAAGGCTACGTGAACAGCAGTCGCGACAATGCTGGGATGCGAGGCAAAATGCTGCCGGTCGCGCCGGGCCAGCATGTCAACGACATCGTTCTACGATTGCTGCCGAATGGGGCGATCGCGGGCCATGTCACGAATGAGGCGGGCACGCCTCTTCGCGGTGTGTCCGTGCAAGCGATGAAGTCTTCCTATCCGCGCGGCCGGCGCGAGCTTCATGATGTAGCCCATGCCACAACCGACGAGGCAGGCGAATATCGGCTTCCGGGACTGGCTCCGGGAAAGTACTACATTCGCGCCCAGGCTCCTCATTCGCGGTCGGCCAAGCTAGGGAACGAAAAGGCTTACGTACCTCTTTATTATCCTGCTGCCAATGACCAATCCCGCTCGGTGGCTTTGGTGCTTCGCGCGGGAGAAGAGCTCGGGGGAATCGATTTAAATTTTGTCCCGGTGCACGCGGTTCACATTCGAGGCCGCGTGATCAATGCTCGAACCTCGATGCCCAGCAAGGAAGCGGAAGTTACTCTGCTGAGCGATCAAGGGGAAACGGTTTTTTCAAGCCAGAATCTTTCCGCCGGTGCCCTGGCGACCTTTGAGTTTCAAGGCGTACCTCCGGGGTCTTACATCGTGGTAGCACAACAACCGGGAAGTCCCCAGGAGCAAAGAACCATGTGGGGGCAGACGGCCGTCGAGGTCGGAGATACTAACCTCGAGCATGTGGAGGTAGTGGTCACTCCAGGAGTGGATGTCAGCGGTCGCATTCGAGTGGAAGGCCAGACGGCCGAGGGCATCAGCAAGGAAGACCTAAGCAAAGATCTCAGCACAATGATCGGCATCCTGGACCTGCGAGAGGCCGCGGCTTTGGCGAACCTCACGCCTGATATTGACAATGCTGAGGTAACGCCGGATGGGACTTTCATCTTCCGAGAGGTTTCCGAAGGCAGCTACCGCATTGATTTTCATCCCATGCCAGCAGGCTTCTATCTCAAGTCAAGTGGCGCGGCCGACGTACTCGAGAGCGGTATCACCGTTGGTCGAGGCCATTCTCCGCCTGCATTGGAGCTGGTGCTGAGCCCCGGCGCCGGGCGAATTGACGGCACTGTGGAGAGTGGTGAGCAAGCGTCACCAGGCGCATCTGTAGTGCTCGTCCGGGACGGGAAGCAGCGCGGTCAGCCAAACAATTACCGGCAGGCGGTCGCGGACCAGTTGGGCAGATTTGCCATGCGGAACGTGACTCCAGGTGACTACACGCTCTTCGCCTGGGAGCAGATTGAGCGTAGCGAGTACATGGACCCGGATTTCCTTGGACACTATGAGGACCGCGGAAAAGCAGTCCATGTTGATGAAGCTGGTCACTTGAGCGTGCAACTCGACGTCATTCCGGCGAGTGAGACGGTTCCTTGAACATGCTTCAGTCGCCACGTTTGTTCCTTCAACTGGCGTCTGAAGTATCTTCGAGTCGTGATTAAAAACAGCGCCGTCTAGTCCAGGTGGCTCCCCCGTGATAGGCGGCGCTGAAATTCCACGCTACGCTCTTGGCCGCCTCACTACTTCGTGATCTGCCACACCGTTCCGCAGCCGTTTCGGCACGATTGTCCGCTGCCGCCATACAAAGTTGTGCCGTAAAGGTTGCCGGCGGCGTCCCGAACCAAACCTGAGTAAGGATAGCTGCCGTCCGACCCAGTGAAGGTGTGCAGCAGGGTTAGGGTCCCTTTCTTGTTCAGCTTGTATACCGTTCCCAGGTTGGCCGATCCGCCCTGGTAGGTGTCGCCGTACAGGTTGCCGTTCGCGTCCATGATCAGACCCGCGATAGGTTCCGCCCCATCCGACGATCCACCGGCGAAAGAGTGCAGCACGGTCTCCTTACCGTTCTTGCCCACCTTCCAAACGATTCCCACGTGGGCGGAACCGCACGAATTGGCGGTACCATAGAGATTGTCCAGACTGTCCATAGCCGGAGTTCCGAAGACATCGCATCCGTCGTTCGTTCCTCCGAAGCTGTGCAGCACGGTCAACTTGCCGCCCTTACCCAGCCTGTATACGACTCCCAGATTGTACGTGCCACCCTGCTCGGTAACGCCGTAGAAGTTGCCCGCTGTGTCCATGAGTAAATTTGTGAAGGAGGGATATTCACCGTCGGACGATCCCCCAGCGAAGCTGTGCAGCACGGTTTCCTTGCCAGCCTTACTCAGCTTGAACACGGTTCCGACGCCGGAAGCGCCGCATACTTCGGTGGTGCCGAAGAGATTACCCGCCGCGTCCTGGAGCAGACCTCCGAAGGGATAGCACCCGTCTACAGTTCCCCCGGCAAAGCTGTGCAGAACGGTCTCCTTGCCGGTCTTGCTCAACTTGAACACCGTTCCGAGGCCAGAAGTGCCGCCATTCGCAGTGGTGCCATAAAGATTTCCGGCGGCGTCCCGGAGCAGCCCGGCGTAGGGATTCGCTCCGTCCGCTCCTCCGGTGAAGCTGTAGAGCACGGTTTCTTTGCCGGTCTTGCTTATCCTGAACACCGTTCCTGCGCCAGAGGCGCCATATGCCTCGGTAGTTCCGTAGAGATTACCGGCATTGTCGCGGACCAGGTATCCGTAGGGGTATCCCCCGTCCGACGAGCCCGTGAAGTTGTACAGCACACTGAAAGTCTGTGCCGCCGCCGATTGGGTCATAGCTATCCCCAAGACAAGCACGACTACTGACGCCAGCGCGGCTCTTGCCGCTCGCTCGTGGATCATCGAAATCCAGTTCTTTCGCCGCTCCAGGTTCGTCAATTTACCCCTCTCTTAACCGGAATCTTTTTTGACTTCGAAAAGGCCACCCAGTGTACACCTATCTCGCCGTTCGCCATGCCGTGAAAAGAGTTGCATCTGGAGCGGCCCGTACAATCTGGGATCGCTCTAAGCACCGCCGAAAATTGCCAAAACAGCGATATCAAACGAGCGATGAAAAGGATAAATCGGCAAAGGAAATGTAGTGTTGACAGCGTTTCAGGAAGAGTGGGGAGGAGCACGAAAGAATCACGGCTCAAGATTGACGTGGAATCCGAAGGCCTTCAGCAACTCCGGAGGAACATACTTATGGTCCTTGTTGCGCAGCACCCACTCCCGGAGTTCGGTCGAGCTTTGGTATTGTTCGGGCGAAAGCTTGAGGGAATCGACAACTCTCTCGAACGAACTGGCTGAGAAAGCGGGCGTATCATTTGTTCGGGGCCGGATCGAGTTCGCGTTTCCGCGCTGGGGTGCCATTGAAAGCCTCCGTGATTCAGGCATTATAGCTGGTCGGGACCGTTTAATTCTGACAGGAGACGATACCTCTTGTCACGTCCCCCATGAGCGTTCGCCGGGGTACACGCGACATACTTTCTACTGCTTGCGATTTACCCGATTCTCAGGTAGGGTGTCCTTCTGGACGCGGCGAATGGAACTATGTTGCCAAGTCAGTTCTCCAATTTGCTCCGTGCTTGAAACAGAATTTAGCTTTGGTGAGTAAGAATGAACCGGATCCTGAGCCTGCTTCGATGGTCTCCAAATGCCCAACTGGGGCCGCTGGAGCAGCAACTGCTTTCCGCGTTATGGATGCGGGGAAGCGCGACCGTTCGCGAGTTACTGGATGGCGGCGAGATCAAACTGGCTTACACGACGGTAATGACCACGCTGGACCGGCTTTACAAGAAACAACTGCTGAACCGCACTGCCGAGGGCAGGGCGTTTCGCTACTCTCCGCGGTACACGCAGGAAGAACTGGAGAAAGCGGCGGTCGGGGAAACTATCCGGCAACTGCTCAGTTCGGGAAGTGCAGCCTCGCTTCCGCTTTCGTATCTGGTGGAAGCAGTCAGCGAGCATGATGCTCGTCTGCTGGACGATCTGCAGCGATTGCTCGATCGAAAGCGTAGCGAACTTCGGGGTGAACTGCGTAGCGAACCCCGGAGCCAGGAGAAGCACTGATGTTTGCAGCGCGCTGCGCCGGGGTTTCGCTGGCCGTTTTTGTGTTGCTGTACGTGTTCACCTCCTTGGCTGTTGCTCGAGGATGGAAACTGATGCGGCGAATGGTTCGTCCGTGCTCTGCCCGTGGCGCGGCTGATTTGCTGTTCGCTCTGCGTATCCTTCCGCTGGCCCTGTCTTCCGTCGTGACGCTGGCGTTTACCATGCCATCTTTCTTGTTGTTGGAACCCCGCTCGACCAATGAAGCGATCGGGACGGCTCCGCTGGCGCTTGGTTTTTGCTGCTTGATCCTGCTGGGGATAGGAATTGCTCGTGCATCGATTGCGCAAATGAGAGCTTCGCGGTCGCTGCGGAAATGGCTGGACGGCTCCATGCTGATGGAGTCCCACGTCGCGGAGTCCGACGACACTGTGCCGATCTTTTGCACTGGCAACGATGCCCCGACTCTCACCGTCGCAGGCGTGTGCGCGCCCAAGGTGCTGGTATCCGACGCCGCTATTGCCACCTTGAGTCCGCAAGAGCTGCGAACTGCGTTGCGCCATGAGATTGCGCATGTGCTGCGTTATGACAATCTGAAGAAACTGGTCTTCCGTTTTTCGGTGTTTCCCGCGATGGCCAGCTTAGAGCACGCCTGGTCGGAAGAAACCGAGATGGCCGCCGATGATGCCGCGGTGTCGAACTTCCGTGACGCGCTTGATCTGGCTGCAGCGCTGATCAAGGTCTCGAGGCTAGGAACAGTGGAATCTTCCGGAGAATTGACCACGGCCTTGCTGCACAGCTCAACTGCGTTGAGCACGAGAGTGCAACGGCTGGTCGCGTGGACCAACGCGCTGAAGCCCGAAAGCCATGGACGATGGTTGTATGCGCTGCCTGCTGCAGGGCTGGTGATTGGTGTAGTAACAAGCTACGGCTCGGTGCTGATCCAAATGCACGCCGTGACCGAGTGGCTAGTGCGTTGAGGGCGCGGCCAACCGCCAATGGTTTCGTCAAAATGCCCTTCCTTTACTAAGAATGCGCTGCCATTCCGAGCGCAGCGAGGGATCTGGGTTCCTACCGACAAGGCTTAGGCGACACTTGGAGTGAAGCGGAATGTCTGGGGCTGATCCCAGTCGCGGCCTAAATCGTCCCACTTAGCATTCTTTGATTCGATCAACTCGATGCGTTTTGTTCGCGTCCAGGATTTGATTTTCTTTTCGCAATCAATCGCATTACGCACGTCCTCGAAAACCTCGAAATAGACGAGGCGGTCGATGTTGTATCGGGCGGTGAAACCAGGAACCAGTTTGCGTTTATGTTCATCGACCCGACGACGAAGATTATTCGTGATGCCCGTATAAAGAGTGCGGGAAGGATTGGTCAGAATGCAAACGTAGTAGCGCTTTTCGCCGCTCATGATAGGCCCCCATAAAAATTACTGTCATCCCGAGCGCAGCGAGGGATCTGGGTTCTTGCCGACCGCGGAACCATGATGGCGTGAGCAAGAACCTAGATCCCTCGCGCTGCTCGGGATGACAACTCTTTGGGGCAGGGAGTCAGATCGGCTCCTTCTCGTTTAACGCCGTCCTGTAGATAGCTTCCCCGGCATTTCTGGTAGAGGTTCCATTCTCCCCTTGTCCGCTGGAGGCTGTGGCGGGGGCTGCATTCCTCCCGTCTTATTGACAGGAACGGGTTGCGGTCGGCCCGCAGCCTTGAGATCTGGTGGGACTCGCAAATCGGTCGTGCCCTGCGGTGATGGGACAGAGACCGGAGCTGCGGTTGGCGTCAATCCCAGTTGCTTTCGCACTTCGGTGTCGAGCTTGGCCATCGTGTCTTTATTTTCTTTCAGGAACGCGCGCGCGTTCTCGCGGCCCTGGCCAATCCGTTCGCCTTTGTAGCTGTACCAGGCGCCGGATTTTTCCACAATGTTCTGAACCGCGGCGATGTCAAGCAAGTCGCCTTCTTTCGAGATGCCCTCACCGTACATAATGTCGAATTCGGCTTCACGGAAGGGCGCGGCCACTTTGTTCTTTACCACTTTGATTTTGGTGCGCGAACCGGTTACGACGTCGCCTTCTTTGATGGCGGCAATGCGGCGGATATCAATACGCACCGACGAATAGAACTTCAGGGCGCGGCCGCCCGTCGTAGTCTCGGGATTGCCAAACATCACCCCGATCTTTTCGCGGATCTGGTTAATGAAGATCAAGCAGGTGCGCGACTTCGAAACCGTTCCCGTGAGCTTACGCAAAGCTTGCGACATCAACCTGGCCTGCAATCCCATGTGGCTGTCGCCCATCTCGCCATCGAGTTCAGCTTTTGGTACCAGCGCAGCAACGGAGTCGACGACCAGCACGTCGATTGCACCCGAGCGCACCAGCGCTTCGGTAATCTCCAATGCTTGCTCGCCGTAGTCCGGCTGCGAGACCAGCAGGTTGTCCACATCGACGCCGAGCTTCTTGGCGTATCCCGGATCAAGCGCGTGTTCGGCGTCAACAAATGCGGCCATGCCGCCCATCTTTTGCGCCTCGGCGATGACTTGCAGTGTGATTGTGGTTTTGCCGGAGGACTCGGGCCCGAACACTTCGACCACGCGTCCGCGGGGAAAGCCGCCGACGCCCAAGGCTGCGTCAAAGGAAATCGCGCCCGTAGGGATCACGGCAATGGGAACGATCGCTTCCTTCGATCCCAGGCGCATGATCGAACCTTTGCCAAACTGCTTTTCGATTTGTGCAAAGGCCAGTTCAATCGCTTTCATTCGTTCGTCGGCCATGAGACGGGCTCCTTTTGTGATTGCGGGATATGAGTCAGGCCGAATTATACATGCAGGTCTAAGCGAAGGAAAAGCGAATTCGATAACAATCGGTGGAAATGTTCCCGATTTGGAGCGCTCAATCGACCGATGCTCCGGGCTACTCGGCCGAAATTGTGAAGCCAAGACGCGAACTCGACACGATCCCACTGCTCGCAGTCTGGGCTCGGTCAATTTACATAGATTTTGCAAAATACATACATTTCCCTGCTTACTAGAACCTGCATCTATAGTAATATTCGCTGAATCAACACCTGCCCGTCGGGCGGTGTGAGGTAAAGGTGACGCTTCGAGCGCCACCATTTTCCGACCTTGGAGGTTTACTTTGGAACAACGAACCGCTGGTTCTCAGCCGTCTCGCGCGCATCACGAAGGCCGGGGTGTCTGGGTGCTTACCGCCTACGGCATTTCTGGATTGGCCTTGTTTGGAATACTGTTCTATTACTTCTCGACCTATGTGACTCACTAGCGGACGAAGACATTCCTGGTTGGCGCCAGCCCGAGATTGCCCGGAACTCCGTTGAAAGTTAGCGACTCTCGACGATCATAGGCTACGCAACCTTCACTTCCTCGGCAACCCTCCTCTGGGAAACCGTGTTCGCCAATGCAGTCAACAGCGCGGGAATCTCCCGATAGCCTTGCACTTTGCGGAACTGGCGTTCGGCCACCAGCAGCCCCGAACCGACCCAACGTTCTATGTGGTCTCCGGCACGCCAGCGTTTCACGTTGCGGCAAACCGTTTCGACGATGGAGAAGGCCGACTCGATCACGTTCGTACTCGCCAGGGTGCGGCGCAACTGCGCGGGCATGCGCAAGCGATGCACGGTGAGCGTTTCTTCCACGCCTTCCTCCAGGCTGCGGGCGGCGCTCGGATTCAGCTCCATCAGTTCGCGATGCAGCCGGTCGAGCGCGCGCTTGGCGTCGGTGTATTCGCTCAGGGCGTAGGCGTTCTGCAGTTTTTTCCTGACCGCCGACTTATGTTCCTCGGGTAGGTGGTCGACCACATTACGCCGCTTGTGCACCTGACAGCGTTGGATCATCGCGGCCTCGCCGGCATGACGGCGCACGGCCGCGGCCAGCGCTTTGCCTCCGTCGAGCACATAAAGCCGCGGCACGCTGAAGTCCAGCCCGCGCGAGGCCAGATCGCCCAGTAGCTCACTCACCACGGCCGCATTCTCGGTCGCCCCTTCGCGCAGGCCCAACACCGTTTTACGCCCGTCAACATTGATCCCCAGGGCCACGATCATCTGCCGGTCGCGGAACGGTGTGCCGTCGATCAGCACCGCGCACAAGCGCAACTCGCCCAGCGGACGCTCCATCAACTCCTGCAACTTTTCCCGGCTGGAGGCGATGAAGTTCTCGCTCACCGCCGACTTCTCCACCCCGTAAGCCTCGCGAAAATCCTTCACCACCGCGCCGTAGTTGCGCGTCGACAACCCGCGCATCAGCTTGTCCCACACCGCGTGCTCCATCGGCCCGCTGCGCTGAAACATCTCGTAACTGCCCAACCGCTGCTCGCGATTTTCCGGCGTGCGCAGACGCGTGCGCTTCATCGGCACCTTCTGCCCGTCCACCACGCAGTAGCCGGCTTCTTTCCCCCAGCGGTGAGCCCGCCGCTCGGGATGCTGCTCGTGCCGCTCCCCCGCCAGGTGCCGCACCTCTTCCTCCATCACCAGGCTCATCAACGCCAACCCAGCTTCGCGCATCAGGTGGCCCACCCCTTCTTGCAGCAGACCGACGACCTCGGTCATGGGAAAGATCATCTGTAGGTTGGGATTCTCTTCGCGGGCCAGTTGCCGGAACTCTTGCACCGCCCGATGACGGTCAATCTGGTATCGTCTCTTCATAGCGACTCTCTCCTTTTTTCTTGGCAGAAAAAACCACCGCGATCATTATGACCGCGGTTGAGAGTCGCTACTTTCTACGAATTAACGGGCATCCTCCGCCAGCCCGCCAATGGATGGTCACGAGCGCATCTGTTCGTGTAGAAGCAAAAGTGTATCTCTTCTCTGCTGATAGCTCCGCGATGTTGCAATGCGCCTTCGGCGTGCTCTGCGACGTCGCTCTCGAACATGCTACAATGAGCCGCACTTAAACGCTCCATTCGAGCAGCAAACACCCAACGCTCCCGTGGTTTTTGAGGGACGGAATTACACCCGTGGCACAGGAATCCTTGAACAGCACGCCCATTACGTATGCCGATGCCGGTGTCGACATCGACCGCGCCAACAAGACCAAGAAGCGGATCAAGTACCTCGCCCACAAAACCTTCACTCGGGGCGTACTCAGCGAAATCGGCGGGTTTGGGGGCTTGTTCGCGATTGATAAGACGAAATATATCGACCCGGTTCTGGTCTCCAGCGTGGACGGGGTTGGCACTAAGCTGAAAGTCGCGTTCGAGATGAAGGTGCACCACACCATCGGCGCGGACCTGGTAAACCACTGCGTCAATGACATCGCGGTGCAGGGCGCGACCCCGCTCTTCTTTATGGACTATCTCGCCACCGGCAAGCTCGAGCCGGAGGTCGCGGAGAAAGTGATTGAAGGTCTAGCGGAGGCCTGCAAACACAACGGCTGTGCCCTGATCGGCGGCGAAACTGCCGAGATGCCGGGATTCTATCCCGAAGGCGAGTACGATCTGGCCGGATTTATCGTGGGCGTGGTCGAGCGCGAGCGCATCATTACTGGAAAGACAGTCGAGGTTGGCGATGTGGTGCTGGGCTTAGCTTCGAACGGGCTGCACACCAACGGCTATTCGCTGGCTCGCAAGCTGCTGTTTGAAGTCGCTCACTACACGCCGGAATCTTACGTCAACGAGCTCAAGGGCAAAGTCGGCAATGAGTTGATGAAAACTCACAAGAGCTATTGGCCGGCGGTGAAGCGTCTGCTGGCGGATGGCGAATGTATTTCGGCGATGGCGCACATCACCGGTGGAGGCATCACCCAAAACCTTCCGCGAGTGCTTCCCCGAGGCGTGGCGGCTGTGATTGAGATCAATTCCTGGCCCGTCCCACCCATCTTCGAACATTTGCAGCAGTTGGGCAATGTGCCGCGGGAGGAAATGCTTCGCACCTTTAATATGGGATTGGGCATGCTGCTGGTGGTTCCGTCCAAGAAATTCAAGAAAGTTCAGACGCTGCTGGAGCGCGCGGGAGAAAAGGCGTTTACCGTGGGGCGGATTGTGAAAGGTGACCGGAAAGTGATGTACGCGTGAAGATCATTCACCACAGAGACGCAGAGACGCAGAGTCACAGAGAAGAATCAGCACCAATGCTTACGCGTCGCTTTGACGGCTGCACGCAAAGCTTCCGCTTCTCCGATGGAAAGCGAACCAGCAAGCGACAGCAGTTCTTTCCGACGCAGCGCGCGTGACCGGTCGCAATCATGATCGAGCTTCGCTTTCCTACGGACTCGCATACGTCAGCCTACCATAGCTCTCTTCGGCCATCACCGCTTTAGTAAATCCACTGGCTCCCTTACATCCGTCACTCTCATATGCTTCGCCAGCGCCGGATACTTCTTCGCCAAAGCTTCATACATCGCATACGCCACGTTGCGGTAGGAGAAGTGACCTGCGGGACCCGTTCTCAGCTCGGAGATGTAGACGACTTCGGCGAAATCCATCTTGAACAGTGTTCGTTTGCGGAATGCCAGGGGAATCGCGTATTGGGCATTTTCTTTCGCTTCCGTTCTAGCGCGCTGGGCTAGTTGCTCGACAGCATCAGCTGTGCCCTGCATAGCCGCCTCGTAACTTCCGCGCGCTCCTGCAGCATCCACTTCGTCCGGGATATCGTAGCCATGCTTGGTGGTGAATTCCTGTCCAATCTGGATGCAGCGGCGGTGCCGGTGCATATCGCGGAATCCGCCAATATCCATCAGGATGTCGAAGCGGAACTGCTGTCCGGCGCAGAACGCACGCAGCATTTCGTCGTGCTTGCCGCGATGGCGCAGTCCCAGATCAATGATCGCGCGGCGAATCCGTTCTCCTGCGCCTTGGATCGCTTGCTGGATCTGGCGATAGGGATAGTGGCTGTGTTCATAGATCAGAGTGGTTGCTAACTCAATTTCGAGCGGTTCTTCATCGAGCAGATCAACCGTGGGCGTGGCTGCGATCTGGAGATTTCCCAATAACTCCGCCGCAACTTGCCGCAGCTCGCGGCGGGTCTCGATCTCGTAGGAGTTCGGATCGGCATACTTCACCAGAGTCGGAGCCATGCGCACTTCTCGCAGCAACTCTTGCTCGGCTCGATCTCCAAGCTCCGCGGAAACCGCCCGGATCTGCTCCACCAACTCCCGCAGTGCTGGATGAGAGGCATTGTACGCCGGCGAGACTGCCGCGCCTTTCAGCAATTCGCCTAGATATCGCACCTCTTTGTGCGTGTGCGAAAGCAAGCGCGAAACCTGGGTTTCAAGGGTACGGGCGTTGACGATCTCTCCCAGCGACGTGTTGGTTGAAAGTGGCAGCAGATAGCGTGAAATATCGAAAGCCCGAGCCTTCAACGTTCGCTCGTAAGCTTCCTGCTTCATCTCGGCTGGTTTGGGCGTAATGTCTAGCAAATAGCGGAAGGTGCACTCGGAAAGCGATTCGTATTCTGCAAACAGGCTTTCGATGGTCTCCCGATAGAGAGTCCGCGCCTGCTGGTCATCGCCGAAATCGGGTGTGAAGTAGCCGCTCTTTTTGAAATCCTGGTAGCGGGTGGAGCGTTCCTGACCGTCCCAACGCTGCTCGTCGGCGACCGCAATCGCCGCCAGAATCGAGAGCCGCTCGATGGCAAGGGCGACATGCGCCAGGTCTGCAATCGACCTGTGTCCGTACTGGAAGTAGAAGGTGTTGAGAAACTTCTCGGCCTTTTGCTGGCTGATCTCCCTGAGCGACTCCTTCATGGAAAGAGACGATCGCGAGTACTTCGCCATGGCATAGGCCTGAATTTCAGGCTCCACGCCGTACACGGCGTAGACTTCGACCGAGGGGGATCCAGGAGACGCATTGTCCCCATTGGTCGAGGGCGGGTTGGTAACCTCCGGCATGGTTGTCTCTGACCTCATGTTTTGATGAGACTTGAATCTTACTGTCCGATTTCAGGATGTGCAATGACATTGGGAACTTAGTGAAGAGGACCGCCGTATTACCGGGATGCCCGAACATCACGCAATGCTATGTAGGCGCGGGCGTCCTCGCCTGTGCGGCGCGGGTGGGTCGTGTGGGCCCGCACGGACGAGGACACCCGCGCCTACATTGGCTTGAAAAGTCGGCAGTTAGGCCGTATCGTACGGAGTGTCGCTTTGGGGTGCAGAGGCGCAGCGGATGGGCGCACAAGCATTCCAAGCTTTTCCCCCCTGTTTCTCAAACGCCGTGCTGGCAGCGGCGGGAGGAACTGACAATGTGCAGTTCAGAAAGCTTTCGCGGTTGAGAAAGCTAAGGAGATCGGCATGGAAAACAAGCCGGCGCAGAACATTCAGGATACGTACCTCAACACCGCCCGCAAGGAAAGACTGAATATCACCATCTACCTCTTGAGCGGCGTCAAGCTGACCGGGCGCATTCGGTCGTTTGACAAGTATTCCGTCGTGCTCGAGACGAATAACCAGGAGCAGTTGATCTTCAAACACGCTATTTCGACGGTTGCGATGGGCAGAGTAGCTCATGGCCACGGCGAAAAGCCGTCTATGGTTCCAGGCCCCGCTCCGGTTGGTGAGTCTGGTCCGGCACCCAGCGCGTCCGGTACGGACGGATAAGGCAGCTTTTCTTTGAGGAGTTCAGAGTCCAGAGTGCCAGGCAAGGTAAGGCGCCCGCGACGTGCGTCGATTTCGACGGCTACCGATCGTGGCCCGACGGAGCGCGCGTTCCTGGTCGGGATCGACTATCACGTGCGTTCGCGTCCCGCGCCGGCCGTTAAGACTGCGAAAGGCTCGCTGACGAGTGGTGCGCAGGCGGCGCGGGACAGCGCTGCCAGTGTGCCCGGAGCGTCGAAAGCGCCGCGCATCCCGGAATTCAGTGCAGAAGAATCTTTAGACGAATTGCGCTCCCTGGCGACCAGCGCGGGCGCTCAAATTGCGGGCGAGTTTCTGCAACACCGCGATAAGCCGGATCCAGCCACGCTGATTGGAAAAGGCAAACTGGAAGAGATTGCGGCCGCCGCAGCCTCGGTCTCCGCGGATCTTCTTTTATTCGATCACGACCTCACCGCCTCACAACAACGCAATATCGAAAAGGTCGTCAACATCCGCGTGATCGACCGAACCCAGCTGATTCTCGACATTTTTGCGAAACACGCCCGAACCCGTGAAGGCCAGTTGCAAGTGGAACTGGCGCAACTGGAATACATGCTGCCCCGGCTGGGAGGGCGGGGAATTGAGATGTCGCAACTGGGCGGCGGGATTGGCACACGCGGTCCCGGTGAAACCCAACTCGAAACCGACCGCCGCAAAATCTACCGTCGCATCCGGCACGTCAAGGAGCAGATAGAAAGCGTCCGCCGCATTCGCACCCAGCAGCGCCAGCGGCGCGAATCGGTTCCGGTTGCGTTGATTGCTTTGGTGGGCTATACCAACGCGGGGAAATCCACGTTGTTCAATGCGTTGACCCAGGCCGCCGTGCTCGAATCGCCAAAAATGTTCGCAACTTTGGATCCGACCATTCGAGGAATCACCCTGCCTTCGCGCCGCCAGGTATTACTTTCTGACACGGTGGGATTCATTCGGAACCTGCCGCATACGCTGGTTTCTGCTTTTCGAGCGACGTTGGAAGAGGTGCAGCGCGCAGAACTCGTTCTGCAAGTTTCCGACGCCAGCAGCCCGCTCTCCGCCGAGCAAGACGCGCAAGTGGAAAAAGTGCTCAAGGAACTGGAAGCGGAAAAGAAGCCGCGCCTGCGGGTGATGAATAAGATTGACTTGTTGCCTCCCCGGCAGCGCGACAGCTTGCGCGACGATGCCAACACCGTTCACGTCTCAGCCGCGAAAGGCATCGGAATGGGTACGCTTCTGGACCGGATTGACCAGTTGCTGCAGGGGGACGCGCTGAGCCGCATCAATTTACGCGTTCCACAGAAAGAAGGGAAGACGCTGGCGCTGCTCGAGGCGCGAGCCCGGATCTATTCGCGGAAATACAAAGACGGGTTGGTGGAGTTGGAAGCGGAAGCGCCGGAGTCGGTGGTGAGGAGGGTGAGGGAATTTGTGGTGGGGTAAAGGTAAGCGGCGACGATTTTTCTTGACAAGCAAATTATCGTTTGTATATTATATAAGTGTTGTGGGTAGCATCTATTCTAAAGCTAGAGGTCTGGGACAATGAAGAAAATTAGCATTCAGCAGGTCGAGCCACGTTTTGCTCAAGAATTGGAAACCCCTTTGAAGGCTGCACTAACGCAGCTTGGCTATTCAGTCCCTGAAAGTTTCCGTTTGCGTGTTTCCCTCTTAGCGGCCGACGGTCGCAAGAAGCGCAGCAATGCTGCTGCCCAGACTTGGGCTCCCGAATCTGACCGTATGCAGTTCTGGCTAGAGCCCTGTCCGGCGGAGAAAACAGTGTTTCGTGCAGAGGCATCCCACCCGACAGAGGACCTGTCAGTTCCAAATTCAATGCAAGCAGAAACCCAGAGTTCCAGTGGCGCGAGGATGTTCGTACATCAGGCGGAGGCCGAACTGCTTAGAGCCTTAGATCGCGCAGAATCCACTCCGGGGTGGAACTTTGTTTCGCTAAAGAAATTTCGCGACGAGATTCTTCCTTCGGAGGATGTTCCGTCCATTCGCACCGATGTCGAGCGCCAGAACGTGCTTCGTGTGGCGATTGACAAGAGGTTAATTCTGAAGGGAAAAGTGCATAACCCCAAATCTCCTCAGTTCCCGGTAACCACCATCCGCTTAAACCGCCTGATGCCTGAGGTGCAGGAGTTACTGGGGCTGCCTAAGGGAGACTTGGATTTCCATCCGATCCACATCAAAGGCGAGCCGTTATCCGCCACTATTCTGCGCGAGAGGCGCTGAGGATTGGCGCTCTACTACTTGGAAACGAGTGCCCTTGTCAAGCTGTATGTATTCGAGCTTGGCACGGAGCGGCTACTTGGCCTCGCCGCCAGCGATGCGAAGAATAGATTTGCCATTCTGTCCCTCGCGCAGGTCGAATTCCGAGCTGCAATCCGGCGACGGCAACGTAATGGTGAGATTGCCGATTATGCAGCCGACGGACTGATTGAATCCTTCCGACGTCATTCGGAGGGCAAGTTTCTCATACAGCCATTCTCCGACTCCGTTTTGGACATCGCGTTGGTGCTGGTCGACAGCTATGCCCTTAAAGGATACGATGCAGTGCAACTGGCAGGCTATCTGCTGCTGCGTTCGCTCTTGGGAAGTGAGGAGTCCACCTTCGTTTGCGCCGATAAGGTTCTATTGTCAGTCGCGCGAAACGAAGGGTGCCCGATTTTGGACCCTTGTTCTCCCTGACGAGTGCACCTGCCGTTGAAATTTAAATGGGCCGGCAACCAAGAAGCGGTGACAGTCCTTGGCTATCGGCCCACTCGATCCTGAATTGGATCGGAGGTGATACTTCTATGCTAGACTCGCTGTCCCAGAAGTCAAGCATTCTTTCCTCAAATCCACGAAAAGGCTTGACAGCCGTCCGAAAGTACGCTCCACAAATGCACTGTCTTCTCCTTCTGGGACCCCATGCGCGTTGACATAAGCCTCGCAGGATGTTAGGTTTGATGGTTTCTTAAGCCCTCTTTTGATCGACATTTCTATCTAGCCCAGGATTATGGACGAGACGCTCAGACAAGTAGGGGAATTACTGCTCGGATCCATACCGACCATTATCTTTATGGTTCTGCTGTATGGACTCTACACTGTGCTTGTCCACAAGCCCTTGGTGAAGGTGTTGGCTGAGCGGCGCAGCAAAACCGAAGGAGCGGTCGAGAAGGCGCGCGCCGATATTGCCGCCGCCGAGGCGCGAACTGCGGAATACGAGCAGCGCCTGCGCGAAGCTCGCATGACAGCTTTCAAGAATCAGGAAGCCCTTCGCCAGCAGGCGTTGCAGACACGAGCCGCAGCCGTGGCCGAGGCCCGAAAAAAAGCGCAGGCCCAAGTCGAGCAGGCGCGGGCGGCCATCGAGAAAGACAAAATCGAGGCGCAGGCAGGGCTGCAGGGGGAAAGCGGGAAGCTGGCCGCAGAAATTATTCGCATTGTTTTGCATCCGGGGACCACAAGGACCCCGGCGGGCGGTGGCCGATGAAACGAGCGCGGACTAGCAGAAATCTACGGACCGCCGGGCACGGGCCGACCGTCCTTTTTCTTATTGCTGTTGCGACGTTCCTATTCCTGACTTGGTTCGCGCCAGCAGGACGGGCCTCCACTCGGGCAGCGAACTTGTCGGTAGTGTCCTATCAGCAGGCGAGCGACTCTTCCACTGGACCGCGATCACTGACCAAACAACTGGTGAAGGAATCGCGTGAGGCCGCCGGTGAGGACGATCAAGAACAGTTCAAGCATTCGGCATCGGTTCAATTTGTAGCCAAGTTGACTGGGTTGGACCTGGAGCACGCCTACTGGGTTTGTGTGTTGCTGAATTTTGTGGTGATTGCCGTTGCCATTGTTTGGCTCTCGAAGAAGAATCTGCCAGCGGCTGTTCCGCAATCGCACAGCTTCCATCCAGAAGGCGATGGAAGAAGCGCGAAAAGCTAGTGAAGATGCCAACCGGCGTCTGGCGGAAATTGAAGCACGGCTTTCGAAGCTCGATGTAGAAATCGGTGGAATGCGCGCCGCTGCCGAGAAAGAAGCTGCCGCCGAGGAACAGAGGATCAAAGCTGCTGCGGAAGAAGATGCACGCAAAATCGTGGAGTCCGCCGAACAGGAAATCGCGGCAGCCGCCAAATCGGCACGTCGCGAACTGACCGCATATGCGGCCGATCTCGCGGTATCGCTGGCGAAGAAGCAGATCCGTGTGGATGCCGCGACCGATCAATCACTGTTACGCGACTTTGCCCAACAACTCTCGGTCAACGGCGGCGAGACGCGGAAAGGCGGGCGATAAACATGGCTTCGGTGACCAGCACCTACGCGCGTGCCTTTGCCGAGGCCGTCTTTAGCGGCCATCACGATCCCGACAAGACTCTGCTGGAGGCGCAGGCCGTCGCCGAATTGGTGGCCGGAAGCAAAGAACTGCGGGCAGTTTGGGAGACTCCCTCGATCACGGCTGAGCAAAAGCGGGCGGTGCTCGATGCGATCGTTGCCCGCCAGGGAATCTCGACCATCGTGCGGAATTTCGTAGCGGTACTGATCGATCATCGACGCATAAATTTCCTGGGACCGATCGTGAAACAGTTTGAGTTGGAACTGAATCGGCGCATGGGATTTACCGAGGCGGAAATCACCAGCGCTCGCGAACTGAATCAAGCCGACCGGAGCGCGCTCGAAGCCCAGATGGAAAAGTTGACGGGCAAGAAAGTTCGAGCACACTATTCGCTCAATGAGTCCTTGCTCGGCGGTGCCGTCGTCAAAGTTGGCAGCACGATTTACGACGGCTCAGTGGCAGGACAGTTGGAGAGGATAAAACATGCTCTTAGCTCCTAGCTGCTAGCTTCTGGCTTGGAACCAGAAAAGTAGAGTTTAGAGCTGAGAGACGCTATGCACGGGGCGCAAAGAAAAGTTAAGGGCTAAAAGCTGACTTTATGGCACAAATCAAAGCAAACGAGATCACACAGCTGATCCGGCAACAAATCGAGAACTACGAATCCAAGATTGCGGTGGATGAAGTCGGCACCGTCGTCACCCTGGGCGACGGCATTGCCCGCGTCCACGGCCTCGACAAGGTCATGGCTGGAGAACTGCTTGCCTTCCCGCACGACGTGGCGGGCATCGCCATGAACCTGGAAGAAGACCAGGTCGGCGTCGTGCTCCTCGGCGAATATACCGAGATCAAGGAAGGCGACGAGGTCAAGCGCACGGGACGCATCATGAGCGTACCCGTCGGCGACGCCCTGATCGGCCGCGTGGTGAACTCCTTGGGGCAGCCCATCGACGACAAAGGCCCCATCGCCACCGACAAGTTCATCGCCCTGGAGCGGTTGGCGCCGGGAGTCATTGATCGTCAACCGGTCCGCGAGCCCATGGCCACTGGGCTGAAGGCCATCGACAGCATGATTCCGATTGGCCGGGGGCAGCGCGAGTTGATCATCGGCGACCGGCAAACGGGCAAAACCGCCGTAGCCCTCGATACCATCATCAATAACAAGGGCAACAATTTAATTTGCATTTACAACGCCGTCGGTCAGAAGCGGTCTTCAATCGCGCAGGTGGTGAAGATTCTCACCGATTATGGCGCGATGGATTACACCATCGTGGTGGCGGCGTCCGCTTCCGAGCCCGCGCCCATGCAGTACATTTCGCCATATGCGGCCTGCGCGATGGGCGAGTATTTCCGCGACAACGGAAAGCATGCCCTGGTTATTTATGACGATCTTTCCAAACACGCAGCGTCGTATCGCGAGATCTCGCTGTTGTTGCGCCGTCCGCCAGGCCGCGAAGCTTACCCCGGAGATGTTTTCTATCTGCACTCGCGCTTGTTGGAGCGTGCCGCCAAAGTGAGTGACAAAAAAGGTGGAGGCTCGCTGACTGCGTTGCCGATTATTGAAACTCAGGCGGGCGACGTTTCGGCGTACATTCCGACTAACGTTATTTCCATCACCGACGGCCAGATCTTTCTGGAAACTGATCTGTTCAACAGTGGCGTGCGACCAGCAGTGAACGTGGGTATCTCAGTGAGCCGCGTGGGCGGCAGCGCCCAGATCAAAGCTATGCGGCAGGTAGCTGGAAGCATGAAGCTCGATCTCGCGCAATATCGTGAACTCGCTGCTTTCGCACAGTTTGGCAGCGATCTCGACAAAGCCACGCAGAACCAGCTCAATCGCGGACAGCGTCTGGTCGAAGTGCTCAAGCAAAAACAGTTTTCGCCGTTGCCGTTCTCCAAGCAGATTCTGATCATCTATGCCGGCACCAGCGGATTTCTCGATGATCTCCCGGTAGACCAAGTACGCGACTTCGAAGCCGAGCTGTACAAGTATGTGGACGCGACGAATGCCGGCCTCCTGCGCACGATCATGGAGAAAAAGATTCTCGACGACAACCTGAAAGCCGAAATGACTAAGGCCATAAAGGAGTGCAAAGAGACGTTCGTCGCAGAAAGACAGGTAGTGGCGAAATAAGCTAGTAGCTTCTAGCCCCTGGCTTTTAGCTAGAAGCCAGAAGCGAACGACCAACGACTAAACAATGGCCAACATTCTCGACATCCGGCGCCGTATCCGCAGCGTGACCAACACGCGGCAGATCACCAAGGCCATGAAAATGGTTTCGGCGGCGAAGCTGCGTCGGGCGCAGGAGCGCGCACTGGCTGCGCGTCCTTATGCGCAGATGTTGACCAACGTGTTGAAGTCGCTGGTGTCGCGAGCGGAAATCTATGATCCGGATACGGGCGAGCCGAAGCATCCCTTGCTGGCACAGCGTCCCGAAAACAACGTCCTGTTGATTGTGGTCACGGGAGACAAGGGTCTCGCGGGCGCATTCAACACCAACATCCTGAAGGCGACGGCGCGATTCCTGGAATCGAAGGCGGGCAAGAACATCGAAATCGAGGCCATCGGGCGGAAGGGACGCGACTTCCTGCGCCGACGATACGCGGTTGCTCCTCCGAGAACAGCCGAGTCGCAGGAGTCACCGCGGACCACGCTCGTGGGAGAACACGTGGGAGTGCTCAGCAAAGTTGATTATCCGATGGTCTCGGAGATGGCGGGACGTGCGATCGATCGCTATTCCAAGGGCGAGATTGATTCGGTCTACGTCCTCTTCAATGAATTCAAGTCGGTGATTTCGCAGCGGCTGATCGTCGAACAGGTGCTGCCGATTGAGCGGGTCGGGGAAATCGGCGTTGCTCAGGCTGAGGAAATGAGCCTGAAGGAAAAAGAGCGGGCTATCGAGGCGGCCAAAGGAGCGGGCGTCGGCCTTCGTCCCGCAGACACGCGGGAAGCTGACGCGGCTGCTGCAAAATTCGCCACGGCTCCGGTGGACTATATCTACGAGCAGCCGGCCGAAGCCCTGTTTCAGTCGTTGTTGCCGAAGTTTGTCGTTATCCAGGTATTTCGCGCGCTGCTCGAATCGGTGGCCGCAGAACACGCGGCCCGCATGACCGCGATGGACGCAGCCACTATCAACGCAACCGACATGATTGATTCGCTGACCCTGGCCATGAACCGCGCCCGTCAGGCGAAGATTACGAAAGAGATTATCGAGATCGTAAGCGGAGCCGCCGCAGCAGGATAACTGTAGAGACGTAGCTTGCTACGTCTTCGGCGCCTACGAGAAACGTAGCAAGCTACGTTTCTACAGAAGTTCGAAGAAAGAAACGGAACTTATGCCAGAAAATGTTGGACACGTGATTCAAATCGCCGGCCCTGCGGTGGACGTGCAGTTTGCCGAAGCCACCATGCCGCCGATTTATGAGGCGCTTCGCATTGTGAGCGACGGTTTTACCGTTCCCTCGCCGATTAACGTCATCGTCGAGGTGCAGCAGCACTTGGGCGAAGGCCGCGTCCGCTGCGTCGCTATGGAAGCTACCGAAGGCATGGTGCGCGGTATGAAAGCCATTGACCAGGGAGGACCGATTTCCGTTCCTGTAGGTCGCGGCACGCTCGGGCGCGTCATGAACGTGATCGGCGAACCAGTCGACCAACTCGGCCCAATCGCGCACACCCAGACGATGCCAATTCATCGACCGGCGCCGTTGTTCGACGAACAAGCAACGACAGCCGAGATGTTTGAAACCGGCGTAAAGGTCATCGACCTCATTCAGCCATTTTTGAAAGGCGGCAAGATCGGCTTGTTCGGCGGCGCGGGCGTAGGCAAGACTGTCGTCATCATGGAACTCATCAACAACGTTGCCAAGCAGCACGGCGGATTCTCCGTGTTCGCTGGAGTCGGCGAGCGTACCCGTGAAGGCAATGACCTGTGGCTGGAAATGACTGAGTCTGGCGTCATCAAGCCGGGCGACCCATCGAAGTCGAAAGCCGCGCTGATCTACGGCCAGATGACCGAGCCGCCCGGTGCCCGTCTGCGTGTGGCTCTTACCGGACTCACGGTTGCCGAATATTTCCGCGACGTCGAAGGCGCCGACACGCTGCTCTTCATCGACAACATCTTCCGCTTCACCCAGGCAGGCTCGGAAGTGTCCGCTCTGCTAGGCCGAATGCCGAGCGCCGTAGGCTACCAGCCAAATCTCGCAACCGAGATGGGTGAACTGCAGGAGCGAATCACTTCGACGAAGAAGGGATCCGTGACATCGGTGCAGGCAATTTACGTTCCCGCCGACGACTTGACCGATCCGGCGCCAGCTACGACGTTCGCCCACTTGGACGCAACCACGGTGCTTTCACGCGCGTTGACGGAAATCGGAATTTATCCCGCCGTCGATCCGCTGGCTTCCACCTCGCGCATTCTTGATCCGCGCATCGTCGGCCAGGAACACTACGACGTGGCGCAGGCGGTCAAGACGCTGCAGAGCTACAAGGACCTGCAGGATATCAT
>CAWIFC010000002.1:0-178129 GCA_963835275.1 uncultured Acidobacteriota bacterium
ACGCCGATGGCCGTCTAGACATCCCTATAAATGAGGGCCATTCTCGCGAAGTGGACACTTCGGACAGGTGTCCACTTGGAGCGGAGATGGACACTTTCCAGCAAGTAGCAGTCATTTCCAGAGACAAACAGGGCCGGGTCGCGCCAGTGCGGCAGCGGCGGAGCATCGCCGAGAAGCGGCGGATCGTCGAAGAGACACTGGTGCCCGGCGCCTCAGTAGCGAGGGTGGCGCGGGCGCATGGGGTGAATGCGAACCAGGTGTTTGGTTGGCGTCGGCTCTACCAGGCGGGAAGACTTGGAGAGCAGAAGGCGGGAATGAAGTTGTTGCCGGTTCGGGTGAGTGAGAGTTTGCCCGTACCGATCGCGGTCGAGCAAGCGGTCGCCGATCTTCCAAAAACGCAACCCTGCACCATTCACATCGAACTGCGCCAAGCGCAGGTGCGCATCGAAGGCAGCGCCGATCCGGCTTTGGTTCGCGTGTTGCTGGAGTGCCTGCGAGCATGATGGCGTTGCCAGCCAACACGCGGATCTGGATCGCGGCGGGCGTGACCGACTTGCGTCGCGGCTTCACGGGGCTGAGCGCGCTGGTGCAGACCCAGCTGGAACAGAGTCCGTTCTCCGGACATGTGTTCGTGTTTCGTGGACGGCGAGGGGATTTGATCAAAGTTCTTTGGTTCGATGGCGACGGGTTGTGCCTATTTTCCAAGCGGCTGGAGCGCGGACGCTTCGTGTGGCCGCAAGCCACGTCTGGCACGGTTTCGCTGACGCGAGCGCAGCTCTCGATGTTGCTGGAAGGCATTGACTGGCGGCGGCCCGAGCGCACCTGGGAGCCGCAGTTGTCGGTGTAACCGGCGAGATTCTTTCCACAACTTTTTTCGCATGAGCGTGGATGAGAACGCATGAGTTCATGCGATACTCCGCGCATGTCGATCGCGGCGCTTCCGGATCTGAACGTCCTTCCTGCTGCGGCGCTGCGCACACTGATCCTGGCCCAGTATCAGCAACTGATGACCCAGGACGAGCAGTTACTGTCGCGGGAGCGCGAGATCGAGCATCTGAAGTTGCTGCTGGTCAAGCTGCACCGGATGCAGTTTGGGCGCAAGTCGGAAAAACTGCAACGGCGGATCGAGCAGTTGGAGTTGCGGCTGGAAGAGTTGGAATCGAGTCGTCGAGAGCCAGAGTCCAACCTACCCGAACCGGCTCCCGTTACGGTCTCCTCGACTCCAGTCAAACCCGCGCGCCGCGCCTTGCCCGATCATCTGCCGCGGCAAACGCAGACCCATACGCCGAAAGAAACCGTATGTCCGCAATGCCAAGGCGAGTTGCGGAAGCTGGGCGCAGATGTTTCCGAGATACTGGAGTACGTGCCTGCTAGTTTCGTGGTGATTCGTCATGTGCGCACGAAGCTGAGCTGCACGAAATGCGACTGCATTGTGCAGGCCGAAGCGCCGAGCCGACCGATTGCGCGCGGCGTGGCCGGGCCGGGGCTGCTGGCGCACGTTCTGGTGAGTAAGTACTGCGATCATCTTCCGCTGTATCGGCAATCGGAGATGTACGCGCGTCAGGATGTGGAACTGGAACGCTCGACGCTGGCCGACTGGGTGGGCGGAAGTGCCCAGTTGCTGGAACCGCTGGTGGAAGCGCTGCGCCGCTACGTGACGACCGCGAGTAAGTTGCACGCCGACGACACACCCGTGCCGGTGCTGGCTCCCGGTCAGGGCAAGACCAAGACGGGACGTCTGTGGACCTATGTTCGCGATGACCGTCCTGCGGGCGACAGCACTGCGCCTGCCGTATGGTTCGCCTACTCACCGGATCGCAAAGGCGAACATCCCGCGCAGCATCTGGCAAAGTTTCGCGGTACGCTGCAGGCGGATGCCTATGCGGGCTTCAATCAGCTCTACGAAGATGGCCGCATTCAGCCGGCCGCGTGCTGGGCGCATGTGCGGCGTCACTTCTACGATCTGGAACAGGCGCATGCTTCGCCGGTAGCGCACGAGGCACTGGAACGAATCGGAGCGCTGTATGGGATCGAAGAACAGATCCGCGGCAAGCCTCCGGACCAGCGCCGCGCCGTGCGCCAAGCACAATCGAAGCCGCTGCTCGATGCTCTGCGCCAGTGGTTCGAGGCAACGTTATCGAAGCTCTCGCGTAAGTCGGAGACGACACTGGCCATTCGCTATGCACTTTCACGCTGGGACGCGCTGCTGCGCTATATAGAAGATGGCCACATCGAGATCGACAACAACGCCGCGGAGCGGTCTCTGCGTGGCGTGGCTCTGGGCCGCAAGAACTACCTGTTTGCCGGGTCGGACCGAGGCGGCGACCGTGCCGCAGCCATCTACGGCCTGATCGGTTCGGCGAAACTGAACGGCCTCGACCCCGAAGCCTATTTGCGCGAGGTGCTGACCCGTATCGCCGACCATCCCATCAACCGCATCGAGGAGCTATTGCCTTGGAATCTCGCCGCCAGCGTGCCGCCTACAAACGCAACCCCAGCCCAAAAAACAACGCCGGAGCGAGCGTTTCCGACCATGCTGGTCTACCGCACATCGCAGAACTGATCGCCGATGGCGAAATCACCGTGGGTATGCTCAATCCCGTGGGATGTGTGGCCGTGGCTACCGACGGCCACAATAGCCTGGCCATGCTCAAGCGCCGATCAGGCGAGACGCTCGCGCAATTACTCACGCGGCTCGACCATGCTATCGAACGCGCCTGGACCGAAGAAATCTACACCGACGAGATCAACCCTCCCGTTTCATCCACCTTCCGAGCCACCCGCAAACGCCGAGATTAACCTCCTCCGTCAACACGGTGTAGCCCGTACGCTTACCAGTAGGTTACCGCTCGCGTAACTGTCGCTAAATCTCGATAACGCTCATTGGCCTTTGAAGGGTGCACTGCGTGGCGGAGTGGAGGCGCACCATCCGTCCGACCTCCTCAAGCGTGACGCTCTTTCACCATTCGGACACCAGGCGTGCAGCATGCTGCGGGAAGCGGCCAGACTGTGCAGGTTGGTTTGTTCCTCCGGATCGAGCTTCTGTGCACATTCCACAACCTATCAAGGCGTGACGAATGGTCAGGACGCGTTTTGAAGCTGTGAGATTCTTGTGCGGTTGGTCAGCGGTGAGGGTCAAAATCAAGCTTTACGGTTAGCGTTTCTTTGGACTTGGCCGGACTATATCTCCACTGTTTTACTGCCTTCATGGCGGCCTGACCCAGAATCGGACTTCCTCCGACCAGCCTTGTGCTCTCGACGACGCCGCTTTGCGCGACTAGGACCTCCACGCGCACGACTCCTCCGATGTAGAGTCGCTTTAGAGTTTCAGGATAGTCAGGCTCGACCCGAGTGATCGGCTTCCTTTCGCTTGCATCATCGTCATGAGTCTGCGAAGTTAACGGTGCTACGCTGACAAACACGGGCACCATCAGCATGCCTACAGTGAGAAGAAGACGACGACCGCGGTGTGGCCGACAGCTTGCAACGAAGCGCTTTAACATAGTTCACATAGCTCGCAATCTGGCTTACGGCAGTTCGAGGCTCAGCTGGTAAACCTCTTGTGTACTGCGGTCACGCACAAACATCCAGGAGCCATCGGCAGCACGTCCAGTCCAAAGCCCAAATGCGCCCGGGTAGCGTTCGATTCCCTGTAGCCCGAAGACGCGTTCCGCCTGACTCTCGCCCACCTTCACTCGGCGAATTGCCTCTTGATCGGTGACTAGATCGTCGAAATAAAGATACTTGCTGTCCGCGGACCAAACGGGATAGCTGACTGCGCCGGCAGGCTCGCTCAGCCAATCTGACCATTTGCGGGTTTCAAAGGCGAACAGCATCACTTTTGTGAAGTCCGGCGAGAGAGCGGCAATATATCGCCCGTTCGGCGACCAGCGGGGGCTAAAGAGTTCGTCAGAGCCGGGAACTGTTTCGGCGGCATGGGTTTTCAGGTTCACAATCCGAATATTGAGCCCGTCGGCGTCGTGCAAATATCCAAACATTATCCGAGTACCGTCTGACGACCAGCTGGCATCGATCTGGCTACGACTCTCCGTCAGAATTTCCTGAGAAGCTCCACCGCCCGCTGGTATGACCGAAATCTTCCATGGCTTTCCAGGTTGCATGCTGACATAAGCGATCTGCGTTCCGTCGGGCGCCCAATGAGGCAAAGCCACGCGTTCGGGCGCTGAGGTGAGCTGGAGCCGGTCGCTGCCGTCGGCGCGGCATCGCCACAGTGTGCTTTCGGGAATGGCTACGTAGGTAACCCACTTCCCATCGGATGAGAAGTCTAGGTCTGTCGCCGAAACTCCGGAAACCATGGGAGCAAAGCTTTTGCTGCCGGGATCGTACTTCACGGCTTCACCGACGGGTTGAACGCCAATGGCCCAGATCTTCTTGCTATCGTGCGCCGGCGAAGCATTTCCGAATGACCTTGGGCCGCCGGTCAACTGAATCGGGTCGGTACCGGGTGCGGAATCCGGCAAGGCCCACAGAGTCGTAATCGCGGTCGGGGCGCTCTGCGTTACCTGAAAGATGTAGTAGCGGCCGTCGGCTGTCCAAATGCCGCAGCATGCCGTAGAGCCGTTCCGCCAATTGTTCAGCAGAGCATGCGGGTTTGATCCGTCTCGGCCAATCTCCCAGAGTATGGTCCTGTTCTGCTCCGTCTCACTGACGGTAAAGCGGATCCGTTGGCCGTCAGGAGAAAAGCGTAGGGCAAAGATAGATCCGTTGGCAGTGAACAGTTCTCGCACTTGGGTCCCGGCTGAGTTGGCCACATAGAGCACCGAACCTTTGCTGAACGCGACCTGCTGACCATCTTCAGACCAGCTGGCGTCGCGTCCAGTGAGATTCCCGACCCGCTCCGGAGACCCGGCGCTGACCGGCAAACTCCAGAATTCGTTATCGCTGGATCCCCCTTGGATCGGCGAAACCAACAGCCTGGTGTGGTCGGGGGAGAGATCAAAGGCCTGGAGATCTGAGAAAGGGCTGGAAATGATTGATCGATTCGCGCCTTGCAGCGACACCGTGGCAATCACATGATGGGCAGCCGGCCACTCGGTTATATAAAGACGAGAATCGTCCGACAATAAATTGGTTTTGCTAAATCCGTCGTGGGTGACCTGAGTGATTGTCACTTTGGGCGTTGTAACCGGCGATTGATTCGGGCGGTCCCCGTCCAAAGCTCCAGCGGTTGCGACCACTGCAAGTGATGTCGCAATTGCGAAAAACCAAGAAGACTTGAGGACCGATGCCCTGAGGCGCGCAGTCATGATGAGGCGATGGTAACAAGACGAACCCAATGCGACGCCCGAGAATCATGGCGCTTCGATGACTAACGTAATACCCGGAAGAATGCGGCCGTTTAGCCTACCAGGTTAGCGCGATAACGCTCATCGAGGGTTTTGGGCGCTGTGCGCTGTTTAGATCACTGCCCACGATGACCAGTTCACGAGAGTAACAACCCACGTACCGGCCCGCTCTCGCAGTATCCACACATATATCCAGGTAGCCGGGAGAACAACCATGTTCACAGACGCTACTCCTCAGTAGAGACCGATAAAATGGATCTGCTGGAACCCCAGGCGTGACCGAGGCACGCTCCGAACCCCAGCGTGCGCGACAAAGTGACACGAATTGTAATGTGAAGTTTGCCTCGTCCCCTGTTTTGCCAACCCACAATGCAACCCACAATAAGGATGACTTGCATGTGCCTAGAAGGACTTACGCAGCCGTCCGCGACCTGCAAGTTGTTGAATGTATAGGACAGCCACACTCTGAAAAGGCTGGCGTCGGCGATTTAACTACGTCCCTGGCCACCATTATTTCCAGCCGCTGAATGAAATCCCGCCGGTCGAAGTAGAAAGTTGCAGGGTCAAATTAGGGTCACACTACTTGTACGCTCCAGTATTCATCCGTATTCGTGGGTTGTCATCTGCGCCGCAAAGTAGTTGAATTTGCAGTTTCCCACGAAACTCATAAACGCGAAGTCCAGTGTCCGAGACCGGGATCGACGGCACCCGAAACTTCGGCTTCGCGATTCCGGCTGTGTCCATTTTGTGTCCAACGGCATTTAACGCGCTTCCATTTCTCAAGCTTTTTCAACGGTTGCGAAGAGCCATTCGTGCGGGCGATATTTTAGTTAAGTTATTGTTCGAGCTGCATGTTCGTCGGCTCTGCAGCCATTTCTGTGAGCTAACTCTTATCAGTAGGTTGAAGGTTCGATTCCTACCGCGCTCACCATTTTTATCTCTTTCCAGTCGTCCACGTTGGTGTTGAGCCGAATCCTTTCGCTGGGTCCGTGTTTGGCCGAAGGGTGGCCCACCCAGCTAGTGCGATTTTATGGTTGGCTCGTCACCGTAGGGGAAGACGCGACGGCATTCGACTCCAGGTTTCCTCCGCAGTATGGGCAGAATTTGTTGCCGGGGTCTACGCTGCGTTGGCAGTGTGGGCAGGCAGGGCGCAAGCGGTTACGGCAGCGGGGACAGAAGCTGAAGCCCGGCTCGACGTCGGCATCGCATTGTGAACAGTGGGCCACCCGCGGTTTGCGCAAGACGAAATAGAGAACGATCCCCAGTCCATTGGGAACAAAGATGGCGATGAGCGTCCACAGCAGGCGGCTCATGCTGCGCCGCCCCGCGTCCTGGTTAACGTAACCGATCAGCACGGCGTAGCAGCCGAGCACTGCTCCCATGAGCGCTCCCAACAGACACCGGATTGCAAATCGAGGTGCATTGTGATCCATGCCCTCGACGATCACAAAGAGCACGGCTGTGGTGAGGAAGACCGCCGTGAATAAGTAGTAGGCCCAGGGCGCAAGGATGCGGATCTCGTCTTTGGATCGCGTGGAAGTTTGATTTCCGATGGTCATCTTAATCTCCCGACTCCGTAATTCGTTCCTGCAAGAATCTTGTTCTCGTTTCGATTAGCCCTGGTAAGAACCAGTGTGATCTGACAGGTGCTTATCCTTGGCCAGTAGCAGTATTGCCGCCACCAGGGCGGGCATCACGCAGAAGACCACGAAACCCACCTGCCAGACCGAGGAAGCCAACTGGGCTCGCGCGCCTAGCCATTCGAAGCTGCGCCACAGAGCGAATGTGCTGAGCAGCGTGCAAAGGGTCACGGCTATGCAACTGACCGCCACCAGCCACAGGCGTTCTCGTTGGCGCTGCAATTCCAGGGCGCGGCGGCGCACTCTCATCTGCGTCGTCGACACCAGGTTCCGTTCCGCAGCGATGGGGATGGCGCGCAGCCCATGAATCGTCTCCCCGACGTTCTCGGCGAATGCGCGGCATGAGGCACAGGTTTCCAGGTGCGCAGCTAACCACGCAGTCGACGACGGTTCGTCTGAAAGATCGGCGATAGAAGGCGCCTCGGAACCCGCTAATGCAATCAGTTTTCGCGCCCGTTCATGCGCGTCGTTGTTCGGAGTGGTGTTCACAGCTGCGCTCCTTTTAACCACGGTTCGAGCGCGCTCAGACCGCGATAGATTCTGGATTTCACAGTTCCCAAAGGCACGCGGGCCACGCTCGCGATTTCTTCGAGAGACATGCCCTCCTGAAATCGAAGCACGAGGGCTTCGCGATATTCCGCGGGGAGATGTTGCAGGCCTGCGGCGATCTGCTCGTTTTGCTCGTGCTGCAAGGTCGTGTCGAAAGCCGACGCTCGTCCGGTCGCAGGCACATCGAAGGGCGTTTCGCCGTCATTCAACAAACCGTCGAGGCTGGCGGGTTGTTTGCGGCGCATGTGATCGATGGCGAGGTTGCGCGCAACTGCGAAGAGCCAGGTGCTGAACGCGTACTTGTCGCTGAACTGGTGCCCGCGTTCAAGCACGCGGATCCATGTTTCCTGGAACAGGTCTTCCGCCAATTCGCGGCGTCCGGTCAAATACACGAGGTAGCGGAGAAGGCGGTGCTGGTATTGCTCGATCAGCCGGTCGAGCAAGTCGGGATCTCGGCGTCGAAGTCCACGAGCGATCTCGGTGCTCTCTTGCGTCATCGAGCTCTCGAAGTAGCAGGCAGTCGCGTTCATACTACCGATACATACGTCGGCGGGAGTAGAAAAGACGCACGCGAATCGAGAGGAGCACCGCACCTCCGCTAACTCATTGAGAGGAATCGGCGTCAAATATGTCAAGGCGAGTTCAACCGGCGGCGCACGCGGTGAACTCTGACGCGAAATTCTGGTGGCGGACGAGGGGATTCTCTTACAATCGAGTCGCCATGCCATCCCATGTGAGGAGCTTTATGCTGAAGCGCACGATTGCTTTTATGACCTCCGGTGCTATCGCACTGGGTATTTTCTGCACGTCGGCCACCGCCGCCGATGCGAAGTTCGGTCCGTCGAACCCGTTTTATTTGCCGAGCACGTTGCCGTTCCATGCGCCTCGTTTCGACAAGATCAAGGATGAGGACTATCAGCCGGCCATCGAGGCGGGCATGTCCGACGAACTCACTGAGATACAGGCGATTGCGGACAATCCGGCGGCGCCGACTTTCGAGAATACGCTGGTCGCCATGCAGAAGACCGGTCAACTCCTGCAACGGGCGATGGCCGCTTTCGGCGCGGTCACCGGGGCGAATACCAATCCTGTGCTGGAAACTGTCCGCACCGAAGAAGCCCCGAAGCTAGCCGCACACTACGACGCCATCTACCTGAACACGAAATTGTTTGAGCGCGTGGCTGCCGTCTACAAGCAGCGGGAGTCGTTGAAACTCGATCCGGAATCTCTGCGACTGCTCGAAGTCAACTATGACAAGTTCGTCCGCTCGGGGGCAAACCTCTCAGATGCGGGCAAAGCCGAGCTGCAGAAGCTGGATGAGGAAATCTCGACGCTCTCGAATGGCTTTTCGACGAAACTTCTGGCCGCGACCAAGGACGGGGCCTACGCCACCACGGACAAGAACGCGCTTGCCGGCTTGAGCGAAGCGCAGATCGCGGCCGCCGCACAGGATGCCCAGAGCCGCAAGCAGGAAGGCTATGTCCTCCCGCTGCAAAACACGACACAGCAGCCGGACCTGGCATCACTCAGCGTCCGGGCGACACGCGAAGCCATCTTCGAGAAATCGTGGAACCGTGCGGAGCGTGGCGATGCCAATGATACGCGCGACACCATCTCGCGAATGGCACAGTTGCGCGCGCGGCGGGCACAACTGCTTGGCTATCCCAACCACGCAGCGTGGAAACTGGGAGACCAGATGGCGAAGACTCCCGAGGCCGCCCTGAAATTCATGGATGCCCTGGTCCCCGGCGCGACCGCCAAGGCGGCGGGCGAGGGCAAGGATATCCAGGATGTCATCGACGCGCAGAAGGGTGGCTTCACTCTGCAGCCGTGGGATTGGGAGTTCTACTCTGAACAGGTGCGCAAAGCCAAGTACGATCTGGACGAGGTCGAGGTCAAGCCGTACTTCGAGCTGAACAATGTGCTCGAAAACGGCGTGTTTTACGCGGCCAATCAGCTCTACGGGATCACCTTCAAGGAACGCAAGGATATCCCGGTTTACCAATCGGATGTTCGCGTCTTCGAGGTTTCGAATGCAGACGGCAGGCCCTTGGCGCTCTTCTATTGTGACTATTTCAAACGCGACAACAAGAACGGCGGCGCATGGATGGACGTTTTCGTGGACCAGTCCAAGCTTCTGGGAACTCTGCCGGTGGTCTACAACGTTGCGAATCTGCCGAAGCCCGCGCCGGGCGAGCCAGCCCTTATCACCTTTACTGACGTGACGACCATGTTCCACGAGTTTGGCCATGCCCTGCACGGGATGTTCGCGAATACCGAGTATCCGGGCCTGTCGGGCACCGCGACGGCGTCAGACTTTGTAGAGTTTCCTTCACAATTCAATGAGCACTGGGCGCTCTATCCTGCCGTCCTCGACCATTACGCCCACCACTACAAGACGGGCATGCCGATGCCCAGCGAGTTGGCGGCCAAGATCAGGAAAACCCAGACGTTCAACCAGGGATACGCGCTGACTGAGTTGGTCGCAGCCGCCGAGCTCGACATGCAGTGGCACACGCTTCCGGCTAGCGCACCGCTGCAGCAGCCGGATACGTTCGAGAAACAAGCGCTGGAGAAGACGCATCTGCAGCTCAGCGCGGTGCCACCCCGCTACCGCTCGAGCTATTTCGCCCACATCTGGGGCGGCGCAGGCTACTCAGCCGGTTACTACGCCTATCTGTGGGCAGAGATGCTTGATGACGACGCGTATCAGTGGTTTGAAGACAATGGCGGTCTTACGCGCGCCAATGGCGACCGGTTCCGGCAGATGGTGCTCTCACGCGGCAACACCGAGGACCTGGCGAAGATGTATGCCGCCTGGCGTGGTAAAGATCCGAGCGTTGAGCCAATGATGAAGTACCGCGGGTTGCGGGAGTCCGGACACTGATTGCAGTGCTGTCAGAGAAAAGTGATCGTTCACACTTCGTTTACGCAGGCGATCATTGCGTGATCGACTTTTTTTCTGTCCACATGGTTGTAATCTCTTCGAGGGAGCGGCCTTTGGTTTCGGGAATTAGCCACGCGACCAGAATGATGGTCAACAATGCACCCGCGCTGAAAAGCCAGAACGTGCCATCCGATCCCAGATGTTTCTGCATGATCGGAAACGATTGGTTGCCCGCGTATCCCACCAGCCAGAGCGCGGTCGTGGCGATGGACATGCCACGCCCGCGAACCTTGGTGGGATAAATTTCTGAGATGATGACCCAGCAAGCCACTCCATTGCCAAAGGCATGACCGGCGACGAAGCTCATCACGAAAATCAGGACGGCCAAGCCGCTGCCGTGAACGTGATAGAACCAGCCGACCATTGCGAGGGAAACGAACTGCAGGCTGGTGCCAGCGAGGATCAGAGTCTTGCGTCCGGCACGATCGACCAGCCAGAGGGCAAAGAGGGTGAACAAAAGATTGATGAGGCTCACGAGCACAGATTGGAAAAACGCGTCACTGGTCGCGGTACCGGCGGCGCGAAAAATCTCTGGCAAGAAAGAAAAGAGGGGCGTGATTCCGCTGATCTGTTGCAATCCCGCCAGCATGATGCCAAGCATCAGCGGGCGGCGGAAGGTGGTGAAGAGTTCCGAGATGTGACCTTCTTCGCTCGCCAGCGAATTCTCGATCTCCGCAGCTTCGCTTGATGCAACGCTAGAGCCATTGATCTTGGCGAGAATTTCGACGGCCTGATCCCGACGGCCCATTTTCATCAGCCAGCGCGGACTCTCGACCGCAGGCAAAATCATCAATCCAAAAAGAATCGCCGGCACGACGCCAGCCAGAAACATCCAGCGCCAACCCGTCGATATGTTCCAGGCATCGTCACCCATGCGTTGAATGAGCATGTTGACGAAGACGGCAGCGAGAATTCCAACCACAATGCCAAGTTGGTAAAGGGTCACGCAGCGGCCGCGAACCCGCGTAGGCGCAATCTCGGCAATGTAGTTCGGGGAAATCACCGACGCCGCTCCGATGCCAACTCCTCCGATCAGCCGCCAGAGAACGAACTGATGGAGGTCCGTAGCGAACAGCATGCCAACAGACGAAACCGCGAAACAGAGGGCGCAAAGGGCGAGACCTTTTTTCTTGCCAAGATAATCGGCAACGGTTCCAGCCAGCGGCGCAGCCGGCGATGCATCCCACCAACGCGCACCCTGCGGCCCAGCCGACACCGGCCGCGTCCAGGTGAAACAACTGGCTCAGATATCCAATCGCGCCGCTGATCACAATGTTGTCGTAGCCAAACAGAAACCCGCCAAGCGTGGAGACACTGGCGGCAATGAAGAGAGGTGCCCGCGAACGAGCCAGATTGGATGGGGCGTTCAGGTTACGCGCCCTTGGGCGCCAATTCTGCGCCGCTTCGTTGGGGAGATTCGATGACTGCTTTCGCCGCCAGCATGAAGCCGAGAGTGTGGGCCATCCCAGCGTGCCAGGGCGCTGCACAAGTCATCTGTGGAGTGTGGTCGGGGATGAGCACACCATCGAACCTATTGCGATGAAGGATTTCGAGAATGCGAATCATATCCACATCGCCTTCGTCGATAAAAGTTTCGCGATAGTGCGGCACCTTCCCCACAACATTGCGCAGGTGAATATAGGCAATCTTGCCTTGCTTGCTGTATTGATCGACTGCGTCGTAAATATTGCCTTCCGTCATTTCGGCCAGAGTCCCCACGCAAAGCTCAAGTGCGTTACTGCGGCTTGGAGCGAGATCAATCAAGGTTTGGTACATATGGGGCTGGTAGACGAGGCGCGGCTGTCGTCGCATGGTCGGCATTGGAGGATCGTCAGGATGGGCGGCAAGCCGCACCCCCGACTGCTCGGCCACCGGAATAACTTCCTCTAGAAATCTTTGCAGCCGCCGCCAAAGTTCTTCATGCGAAATCGACGGCAGAGCGCCGGCAGGTGCGTTACGATCGTAAACCATGTTCCAGACCATTCCATTCGGGATGGGAACGTCCTCGGCGGGACCGTCCATGCCCAGGGTAAGCGCACGTCCGCGCCCTAAAGGCGCAGTCACACGGCCGCATACGCCAGCCAAACTGAAATTGTAGCCGAGGACCGGAATGCCAGCTTCACCGAGGCGGCGAAGGATGGTCTTCACTTTGTCGATCTGTTGCGGACGCTGCGGACCGTCGAGCAGAATATCGTGCCAGTGTGCGGGATCGAGGTTTTCGATCGCGGCTAACACGAGTCCGCCGTCTTCAATCTCCGCGCGAAGAGTCTTGAGTTCCTTGACCGTCCAAAGCTGATCGGGATCGCCGGCAACTCCCCAAGGTTCGTACTTTGATCCGGTGGGTTGATTGTTGCGCGGGTTGGAAGGGCCCTGGTTGAAGTAATCGACCAGATGAACCACAACGTGCGTACAGCCCGCCTGACGCGCGAAATCGTAATATTCGCGTATCAGCATGTGACGGTAAAGGCCCAGGCCAATCTTCATAAGCGATTTCCGATGCCTGCGCCATAATCGGGGCTGAGGATTTGTCCGTTGATCTCGCTGGCCAGCGGCGAGCAAAGAAAAACGAATGCGTCCGCGATCGACTCCGGGCTGTTTCTTCTGCCCAGCGAAACTCGCAGTACAAATTCCCGGTAGGCGGGATCTTCTTCGAAAACTTTCAGCGAACTGCCGGCTGCGACGTTTCCTGGCGAGATCACATTCACGCGAATACCGCTCAGAGCATATTCGAGAGCAAGGCTGCGGGCGAAGTTCTCCAGCGCTGCTTTGGCCGAGGCATACGAAGAGATTTGCGTGTGCGGCATTCGAGCTACGTAAGAGGATGTGAAGATCAGATGACCGGCGATGTTGCGCTGCGTCCATCGCGCGAGCACGGATCGTGCCAAATAGGTTTGGGCAAAGTAGTTGAAGCGGAAGATGCGTTCATAGTCGGCTTCCGAGGTGGTGGCAAACAGATGCAGTCCACAGCCGCCGGCGTGGCCGATGACTGTATCCATGCCCGGAAACTTTTCGAATGCTGCCTTCACCACGCCTTCTACCTGGCTGGATTCGGTAATGTCGGCGGGCAGGTAAAGATAAGACGAAGGCGGAATCCGCCAATCGTTGAGCGTTCGTTTTGCCTCTTCTTCGGACTTTATGTCGGTGAGCACCAGATTTGCACCGCTCGCGGTGAGCCTCCGCACCATGTGCTCGGCAATGGCGCCCAAAGCTCCAGTGATCAGAATCGCCTTGCCGGAGAGATCGATGCTGATCATGCCTGCCCGCTCCCATCAATTCTCGATAGCACTTCGTGGCCTGATTCCGTGACCAGCACGTCGTCTTCGATGCGCGCGCCTGCGCCACGTTCGGGAACGTACACTCCGGGCTCGATCGTAATCACCATGCCAGGCTCAAGCTTGGCAGATTCTCCGGGAAGGATCAGAAATCCCGGATCGTGATAGCGAAAGCCAACGTGGTGGCCGGTGTGATGGGTAAAGAAAGAAGAGAGTCCGTGCGCTGCGATTTTGTCGCGTGCCAAGGCATCAATTTCGCCAGCTGAGATACCGGGACGCACGCCATCAACAGCAGCTTGCTGCGCTTCTCTCGCAACGGCGAGTATCTGCTCAACTTCAGGTTTCGGGGAACCCACCGCAGCCGTGCGCGTAAGGTCACTCCAATAACCATTGACGCACGCAGCCAATTCGATCACGACCAGGTCGCCATTCTCTAAACGCCGCCCAGTCGAGCGATTAAATCGCCCTGCGTCAGCGCTGTTGGGGCCGGATTGAATCATGGCCCACCCTCGAGAATGAAATATGCCGTCGTGGCCGATCTGGCGATAAATGGCTGACTCCACCGCCGCCGCAATCTCTGCCTCCGCGATTCCCGGTTGCGAATTCTCGAAGAAGACTTGCAAGCCAATATTCGCAATCCGGTTTGCCCGCCGGATTGCGCCAATTTCCTCTGGAGTTTTTCTTAGATAAAGATCCGCAAAAGCCGCTTGCCACTGAGCGTTCGCCTTGGCGGTGGACGCCGAAAGCTGCCGCGCAAATCCTTCAGGGATGGGAATTTGCTCAGCGGCTTGAATCGGCAGAGAAATTCTGGCGGAACTGGGATTCAGTCCAACTTTTTCGGTTTCGACCCTCGCCTTGACCAATTCATCGCCAACTGCCGAGACCAGGACAGAATACGGATCGCTGCATTTGAGGTCCCCCCAGGGATACTCCTGAACCCGCAAGCCGTCGGGAATATGGTCTCTCGGTTCAATCTGAGGAACGAAAAGAATGGGATCCGCGTCCGCGAAGCTAATCAGTAACGACGCTCCCCAGAAGGGAAAATATCCGGACAGCATTAAGAGTTCGTCGGGTCTCCACGCGACCCACGCCTGCAAACCCTGTTGCTGGAGAAAACCACGGATCTGCTGCGCGCGAGAGGGTGGGTTGGCGGTCACGATCGATGTCCCCATTCTCACATGATCCCGTATTTTGCGAACGCTTCGACGGCACTGCTTCCTGCCTCGATAGCTTTCCTTACTAGCTTTTCACCGCGAGCCTTTTCGAGTGCGCGCGTGAAAACCTCGGCCTCGGCTTCGGCGGGAACAACCAGCACTCCGTCAATGTCGCCGAAAAGAATATCGCCAGGACGAATCCGCACCGATCCAATCTCAACCGGAATGCGGTAGTCGACCACTTTGTAGCGCGGGGCCGAGTCTTGTCCGTAAGAACCGAAACCGAAAGTTGGGAAGCTCATATGCAGAATGGCCTTAGTATCTCGCACGTAGCCATTCAACACCGCGCCCCGGCTGCCCAGTTTGCGGGCTCGCGTGCTCATGAGTTCTCCCCAGAGCGCGTTTCGGGGCGACGAACCGGTGTTTACATAGACTTCATTAGGACGAAGGTCGTCGAGCGCTTCCAGCATCAAGCCAAAAGATTTTTCCATTAGCTTGTTGGCGCTGCCCGTGATTTTTTCCGCAAACACATCCACCGAAAGCACCGGCATCGCGCGGCCGATCACAACCATATCATGGCGAAGCGGTTGGATCTGCGGCGGAAGAAACTGGTGCTGAAGATCCAGCTTATCCATCACATCGCCGACGACGCAGGTGAAGAGTTCGCGCTGCGCGATGGCGAAGAGTTCGTCGTCGGACTTCCAAATCTCGTTCTTGCTCATCGACTGCGTGCCTCTTTGATTTTTTCCACGAACCGCCGGGCAAGCTGGGTAATGGACGCGAAATCGCCAGTCTTTGCTCCAGCCGTGAGATTACCCCCAACACCGACGGCAACCGCACCAGCATTGATCCAGTCAGCCACATTGTCGAGGCTGACGCCGCCCGTTGGCATTAACGATGCCTGGGGAAGCGGAGCCTTCACAGCCTTGACGAACGCCGGCCCCAAGATCTCGCCAGGAAATATTTTCACGATGTCAGCGCCACACTCCATCGCCCCGATCACTTCGCGAATTGTTCCTGCTCCAGGCATGTAAGGCACCTGGTAACGATTGCAAAGACGCGCGGTCTCGGGGTTGAGGGCAGGACCAACCACAAAGTGCGCTCCTGCAAGAATGGCGATGCGCGCGGTTTCCGGGTCGAGGACCGTGCCCGCCCCGAGCAAAATCTGACCGGACATTTTTTTCGCAAGATGCTCGATTGCCCCGCTTGCTCCCGGAACCGTGAAGGTGATTTCGAGGGCAGCAACACCTCCGAGGGCGCAGGCTTCGGCGACGCGCTCGGCCTGCTCGGGACTTTCCGCCCGGATCACGGCCACCAAGCCGGAGGCGGCGATTTTCCCGAGAACGTCTATTTTCGCCATTGCCATAAGTTACGTTTCGAGCGACTAGCAAAACTCGTGCTGGCGGCTCACGGGCGAATGAATTCGCGTCTCCTACTCAAAGAATGGTTCCCCTTTGCGCGCATAACGGCATGCCAGTTCTTCGTTTAACGTGACTCCAAGACCTGGATTTTCAGGCACTTTAATAAAGCCGTCTTGAATTAGCGGCTTCGGCAAGCCTTCGACCAAATCATTCCAGAAAGGAACCTCGGAGGCATGAAACTCGAGGGCAAGAAAATTTGGGATGGCGGCGCAGAAGTGGGCCGCAGCTAAAGTGCCGACCGGACTGCTGATGTTGTGCGGAGCAAGCGGCATGGTATGCACGTCCGCGAACTGGGCAATGTGTTGCGCGACGGACAAGCCTCCAACTTTCTGCAGATCGGGAGTAACCACGCTCAGCGCGTGTTGCGCAATGATGTCCTGAAAACCTTCAAAGAGGTAAAGATTTTCCCCGGTCGCGATCGGCACACGCACTTTGGATTGCACTTCTTTCAGCGCCGCAGTGTTGTTGGGCGAAACCGGATCTTCCAGCCACAGCAACCGGAATGGTTCGAGTTCGCGCGCCACTTTCACAACGTCGCTGGCGTTATAGCGCCAATGGCAATCGACGGCGATGTCAGTATCGTTACCTACCGCGTCGTGTACCGCTCCGATTAAACTCACCATGTGATCGATCGCACGATTGCTGAGCACCCGATTGTGGGGATCAGGGCCTTCCGTGCCCGGCACATCCAGATCAAACTTCACGGCGGTGAATCCTTCTGCTCTTTTTGCGAGAGCCTGGTGGCGATAGTCGTCGGGAGAAGCAGGGGGATCGTTGCCAGCCTCGCCGTAATAATCCCTCGCGGCGTGGGTGCGGGTTTTCGACTCCCACGACGCTGGCCGCGAACGCAATACCTCGTCCAGGCTCTCCAGCGCTTCGCCCCCGTGGCAATCGGCATAGATTCGGACTTTCTCTCTAAACGTTCCCCCTAGCAGACGATAAATCGGTACACCGAGCCATTGGCCAAGCACATCCCAGAGCGCGGCTTCGATGCCGCTGATCGCGTTATAGACAATCCCAGCCACCGATCCCGCGCCGGAAGTGGCAAGTTGAAGTTTGCGAAACAAGCGATGGATGTCGCGGGGGTCCTCGCCCAGAAGCAGCGGCTCGAGCGAGCGCAGTATGGACGTCAGGCCGGGAGCGAAGAAGCATTCTCCCAGACCTCGAATTCCCTCGTCTGTTTCAATGCGGACAAAGGTCCAATCGAAGTTGCCTTCGACCACCGCGGTTTTTAATCTGAGAATCTTCAAATCACAATCGATTTTCTTCCGTCGGATTATACGCTGTGGTGGTTCTCCTCGCTCGGCAGCAGACCGAGAAAACCGCTCGTCCGACGGGGCAGAAATTGAGCGACCTCGATTCGAACCAGCTAGAATGCGGAAATGGACTCGATCATCCTGAAAACTGCCGAAAGCTGCAGGTGGGACTGCGTCAGCCTTGGCGAAGTCATGTTGCGGCTCGATCCCGGCGAAGAACGCATCCACACGGCGCGGAACTTTCGCGCATGGGAGGGAGGTGGAGAATATAACGTCGCCCGCGGACTCCGGCGGTGTTTCGGCATGCGCACCGCTGTGATTACGGCATTCGCAAGAAACCCGATTGGGCAACTGGTCGAGGACCTGATGCTGCAGGGAGGAGTCGACACCTCACTCGTCCGCTGGGTGCCTTATGACGGCATTGGCAGAACGGTGCGCAACGGTCTGAACTTTACCGAGCGGGGTTTCGGCGTGCGCGCGGCGGTGGGCTGCTCCGACCGGGGAAACACGGCGATCGCGAACAGCCAGTCTGGCGACTTCGATTGGCAACACATCTTTGCCGTGAGTGGCTCTCGCTGGTTTCATACCGGCGGTATTTTCGCAGCGCTGTCTCCCTCGTCGGCATCTGTCGCACGAACTGCGATTCAGGCGGCGCGATCGTCCCGCACCGTGATCTCCTACGACCTTAACTATCGGGAATCGCTATGGAAAGGCATTGGCGGCAAGGTGAAGGCACAGGACGTGAACCGCGAACTGGTATCGGCGGTGGACGTTCTCTTCGGCAATGAGGAGGATTTTTCGGCAACGCTCGGAGTCGCGATCGAAGGCGTGGGCGACGACTTCAGTCATCTGCCGGTGGCAAGCTATGAATCGATGCTGCGTCGCGTCGCCGAGCTTTATCCCAACCTAAAACTGATCGCAACCACGCTGCGAACCGCGCACACCGCGACGAAGAATGACTGGGGCGCAGTCGCCCTATATGAAGGAAAGACCATTCACGTTCCACAGCGGTCGTTGGAGATTCTGGACCGCGTCGGTGGCGGTGATTCATTCGCATCAGGCGTGATCTATGGATTTCTTGCGGGCAAGGACGCCCAATGGGCCGTTCAGTGCGGGGTGGCCCATGGGGCGCTGGCAATGACAACACCGGGAGACACGAGCATGGCAACGCTCTCTGAAGTCGAAGCCGTGATGCGAGGCGGCTCAGCGCGCATCGCACGGTGAAGGGCTTGTATGTAAAGAAATGCTATCGAAGCACCATGAACTTCAAACACACGGGGGATGGCACCTTGAGCACGTCTCCTGTCGGTTTGAGGTGGCCGGTCTTTTGATCCATGCGGAAAACGACGATGTTGTCGGAATCCTGATTCGCGACTAGCAGCCATGATCCGGTGGGATCGATTGCGAAGTTGCGCGGTGCTTTCCCGCCTGTGGGAACGCGCTCAACGTACGTCAGCGTGCCTGTGCGGGACTCGGTCGCGAACACGGCAATGCTGTCATCTCCGCGGTTCGACGCAAACAGAAATTTCCCGGAAGGATGGATTTCGATTTCCGCCGCCGTGTTTTCTCCTCTAAATCCTTTCGAAAGCGCGGAGATGATTTGCATCTCATGCAGCGCTCCGGAAGTAGCATCGTACGAGTAGGCCGCAACCGAGGATTGCAGCTCATTTATCACATAGAGGAAACGGCCGTCGGCGCTGAATGCCAAATGCCGCGGGCCCGCCCCAGGGCTAGCTTTCACGATTTGCGGGTTGGTCCCCAGAGTTCCCTTTGCTGCGTCGAACGTATAGACCAGCAACTGATCGAGTCCGAGGTCGGCGACGATTGCGTAGCGGTTGTCCGGCGAGAGCGCGATGGCATGGGCGTGAGGTCCCTTTTGCCGCTCCGGATTTACGCTCGAGCCTTTGTGTTGCACGTACGACGTAACCTCTCCCAATCGGCCATCCTTCAGCACCGCGAACACAGCCACGCTCCCGGCGTTGTAGTTGGAAACCAAGGCGTACCTGCCCGTCCGGTCAAGAGTGATGTGGGCTGGAGCTGCTCCGCGGGAGGAGACCTGGTTCAAAAAAGAAAGCTTCCCGGTTTCGGGCCGGATGGCGAACGCGCTCACCGCGCCTATGGGCTGGCCATTGAAGATATCAGTCTCGTTGACTGCATAGAGGAATCGTCCGCTGGAATCGACCGTAAGAAAAGACGGTTCGGCGGTTTCCGCGGCAAGCCCCAGCGAAGCCAGCTTTCCGGTGGCGGTGTCGAAGCCGTAGGCGTAGATTCCTTTGCTGCCGTGATCAGTGTAGGTGCCAACGTAGACGAGATATTTCTCCTGCGCAGGTCCCGCCGCAGGAGCCGGCTGAGATGAGAGAAGAGCGACCAACGGAAGAAAGGTCAACCAGAAAATCTGTGGCAACATTCGTGTTGTCGTAGGATTCTTCGTGATCATTCTCACCGAACACTCCTAAGCCTTCCTTTGTGTACCTTTGTGTCCTTCGTGGTTATAGCATTTGAACTTCGTCGACCACAAAGGACACGAAGGTCCACAAAGGAAAGATTGTCAGAGAATTGTACCCGCGTGCATTTCCTCCGGTTCTGGAATCGGTTCGATGCGTCCCAGCAAGAAAATGTAGCCCACAATCCCCAGCAAGAGGATTACGGTCGCGGTCACGAAAGCAGCGGCGAAGGAGTGGGTTCCGGAGACGATGTAGCCGGTAACGATCGGCGCAGAAATCGCGGCGATCTGACCGCAGAAGTTGACCGCGCCTCCGAGCGTACCGACGCTTTCCAGCGGGGCGATAAGGGAGGGAACAGTCCACGCTACCGGCGCGGCCGCAGCCAAACCTCCCAAGGCAAGGCTGATCCAAACCAGTGCAATCGCGGGACGGTGAGTGCTAGCCGCGCCGAAGATCGCCAGGCCAAAGGACATTCCCATCACCATCACGGTTTGGCGAACCCGGTTCGCATCCCAGCCGTGTTGGATCAGAGCGTCCACCAGCCATCCGCCAACCAGGAGGTCAGTTAAGGTGGCAAACAGCCAGGGCACGCTAGTGTAGAAAACAGAATGAAACAAATCCATATGAAGCGAAACCGAAAGATAGCTGGGCAACCACGTCAGCAGGAGAAAGAAAGTGTAGTTGTACGCGCCCCATCCCAACGCGAGCCCGTAGACCTTCCGCTGCCTCAAAAGGTAGCCCAGTGACGCGCCAGCGCGTGCGTTTATCTGGCCTTCCGTTTGAGCCCCACCGGCGAGAATGAACTGCAATTCCCCTGTCGACAAGTCTTTGTCTTCACTCGGATTCCGGTAGATCGCGTAAAACAACACAAAATAGAGAAAGCTGATGAAGCCGGTTGCAGCAAAACTCCAGCGCCAGCCGAAATACAAAAGCAGCAGGCCGATACACGGGACTCCTATGGCGGTGGAAAATTTTGCCGCCGCATCGGTGACCGCCGTTGCCGAGCCTCTTTCCTCACGCGTGAACCAATAGCCCAATGCCTTGGCGTTCGCTGGAAACGTGGGGGACTCGCTCACGCCTAAAAGTAAGCGCGCGCCGAAGAACCAATTAAGGCCGGGGGAAAGGGCAGCTGCGAAGGAGGAAACGCTCCACAGCAGCGCGCTGATTCGCCCTACGCGGCGCACTCCCAACCAATCCAGCAAAACTCCGGCAGGCATCTGCATCACTGCATAAGTCCAACTGAATGCGCTTGAGAGATAGCCGAAAGCAATCAACGATAAGCCGAATGACGCGTGCAGCGCGTCGCGGGAGACCGACAGGTTGATGCGGTCGAAGAAGTTGACCAGAACCCCGAAAGCCAGCAGGAAGGCGATTCGCCACCGCCTGCGGGGCACGCGCGCACTGCTGGAAATAGCTTGCGGCAAGAACGCTCTCCGAAACGGGTGTGCTAGACCGGTTTCACAGTTGCTGTATTCCGTTACGAACTCTCGTCCCGAGCGAAGCGAGGCATTTGGGTGCTTGCCTGCGCTAGCGACGTCGCTGCCACGCAGAATCCAGATCCCTCGCCTTCGCTTGACACCGCCGTCGTTGTCATAGACAGGATGACAATTTGTAGTGGGACAGCCACTCTGGTTTGGTTGAATGCTGAGTGCTGACTGCTGGACCCTTAGTAGAACAAATACTTCCGCCACTTGTCATCGGACCGGCCCATCAGGCGCATGATGTGGCGACTGGTGTGGAGGTTGAAGGCGCGTGGTTCGCGCATGAGTTTCATGCCAGCTTCCGCCGGGAACTGATTGCCCTTGCGTCGATTGCAGTAATGGCAGCAGGCCACCAGGTTCTCCCAGGTGGACGCGCCTCCGCGGGAACGGGGGACTACGTGGTCGAGGGTCAGATCGCCGGAAGAAAGCGCCTCGCCGCAATACTGACAGGTATTGCGGTCGCGCAGCAGAATGTTCTTGCGGGACAGAGCCCGCGTCTGGTGCGGAATACGCCGGTACTCAAGCAATCGGATCACGGACGGCAAACGCATGGCAACGCGGGCGGCATGCAGGAAGTGGCCATTCTCTTCTTCGGTCATGGCGATGCCCTTGAGCACCAGGACGATGGCGCGACGGGCGGCGCAGACGTTGATGGGCTCGTAGGAGGCGTTCAGCACCAGCACCGGTGCGTGCAGTACGTGCGGGCCCTCGCTCTCCGGACGCACCCCGGTGAGCATGGACGGGGGCATGTGAGTCCGTCCCATGGTGCTCATCGAATTGTTCCACTTCCCCGACATAATTCTTATCCGGCGGCTGCCATGGCTAACCGGACTTCAGTTTCCAACTGCCGTATCGCGTGCTGTCCCTCGGTTTTCAGCGTACGCGCCACAGTAGCCACGTAAACCTTTGAGGCTCCGGCTCGCCGCAAAATACGCGCGCATTCTGAAACTGTGGTGCCCGTCGTGAAAACATCGTCCACTACCAGAATGTTGCGACCGGCCACTTCGTCGGGCTTTGCCACCACGATCGCGCCGCGAATATTTTCGCGGCGCTGGTGCCGGGAGAGTCCGATTTGTGATTTGGTTTCGCGCTTGCGCTCCAACGCTGTGGCGCACAGTTCGAACCGGCTGACCGCCGGTTGCAACTTCACGGCAGCACGAGCGATCAACTCGGACTGATTGAATCCGCGCTGCCTCAGCTTTCTGGCATGCAGGGGCACAGGCACAACCAGAACCTCGCTACCGGCAAGAAGCGGCTGCAAATCCTGAATGGCTTCCGCAAGCATGCGTCCCAGAACGTTCGCCGCAGGTCGAACCTGGTCGTATTTGAGCAGATGAATCAGCTCACGCAGGCCGCTTTCATAGCTCCCGTAGGCCGTGGCCTTCACGTAGGGAGGTTCGAGACGGCGACATAATCCGCAAAGTGCCTCGGCAGTTTGAGTCGAGGAAGATTCGGCCGCAAACGCGAAGGGGCTCATCAGCCGCTCGCCGCAGATGGAACACAGTCCACCGGTAATCGGTTGCATCGCGCTCAGACAGTCCTCACAGACTGGCAACCGTGAAATGTTAATGAGGGGAGCACCGCAAAGACGACAATCGGAGGGAAACAGCGTGGCGAAGAGGCCGGCGGCGACGCCGCTGGCCCACGAGACCCATGGATTATCTTGCTCAACCTCCCTGGTCCCGGTGGCCCGAATTGGGGTACCGTTACTGCTGAAGACGATCCTCCCTCGCCCAACCGCTGCTACGGGGGCTCCGACTGGACGAATCTTTTTCAGTATAGCGGTGCGGAAGGCCGCGCGCAACGAGCACAAAGGTAGGTGCCATTTGGTGCACGTCGCACGCCTACGTGAAGCGCATGCGAAGATTTTGATTTTGCCTTCCTAACTTGACTTGCGCGGTCCGGACCAGTCGAGGAGTTGACTGGTTAACCGTGCACATGGCCTCCAGCATGTACGTTCTGTATGTCACCTTTTTTTCCACTCGGTGGCCTTGTCGGGTTTGCCCCAGGCCTGATAGAGCTGGACGAGCCATTGATGCGCCAGTTCCAGGTGGTAGCGGTCAGGTACATCGATGCGGTCTTTGAGGGCGAGCATCCCCTGGTAACCTTCGAGGAGCAGCGGCTCGGCTTCGGCGTAGTTTTTCTCTCCGGAGAGGCTCGCACCCAAGAGGCTGGCGGCGCGATATCGCTGCCAATTATCCAGCTGGAGCTTCTTCTCTGCCTCCAGCGCTCGGCGCGCCAGAGGCTCGCTTTCGGCGAACCTGCCCTGCGACAGGTACACGAGAGCGAGATCGGCCTCTGAAGCCGCCGTGTCCGGATTTTCCGCGCCCAGGACGCGCCGCCGTGCAGCCAGCGCCTGCCCGGCGTAATTCTCCGCCAGATCGTATCTGCCCTGACGTTGATACATTTGCCCCAAATCTGCTAGTACGAACAGGGTATCGGGATGCTCGGGAGGTAGCACCCGGCGCTCGATTTCGAGGGTTCGGTTAAGGAGCGCCTCAGCCTCCGTGTGCTTGCCTTCGTACCAGTAGGCGTCTGCCAAACTTTCCATCGAAATCAGCGTATCGGGATGCTCGGGACCCACCACGCGGCGACGGATCTCCAGAGTCTGACTGTGGAGCGCCTCAGCCTGCGCGTACTTGCCCTCGCTCGCGTAGGTGTTTGCCAGATTGAACATGGAACGCAGGGTATCGGGATGCTCGGGGCCGAGCACGCGCCGCCGCATATCCAGCGCCTGGCTGAAAAGCGCTTCAGCCTGCGCATACTTGCCCTCGCCCAAATAGACGTTTGCCAGATTGTTCATCGACCAAAGCGTTTCGGGATGCTCGGGACCCAACACGCGGCGCCGGATCTCAAGGGTTTGGCTGGCGAGCGCCTCGGCCTGCGCGTACTTACCCTGAATCCAGTAGGCGTTAGCCAGATTGCCCATGGACCAAAGCGTGTCGGGATGCTCGGGGCCCAACACGCGGCGTTCGATCTGTAGCGTTTGCTCGTCGAGCGCCTCGGCTTGCGGGTACTTGCCCTCGTACCAGTAGACGTGGGCCAGATTGTTCATGGAAACCAGGGTGTCGGGATGCTCGGGACCCAACACGCGACGCCGAATCTCCAAAGCCTGGCTGTAGAGCGTCTCGGCCTGCGCGTACTTGCCCTCATCCGAGTAGACCCAGGCCAGATTGTTCATAGAAACCAGGGTGTCGGGATGCTTGGGACCCAAAACGCGGCGCTCGATCTGCAGCGTTTGGTCATCGAGCGCCTCGGCTTGCGGGTACTTGCCTTCGCGCCAGTAGACGTTGGCTAGATCGTTCATGCAACGCAGCGTATCGGGATGCTCGCGTCCTAACACGCGCCGCCGCAAATCCAGCGCCGCCTCGAGCTGCTTCGCTGCCTCCGGATAGAGTCCGAGGCCTGTGTACGCCGTCCCCATGGTGTTCCGAATCGCTGCCTCGACGCCCGGCTCGTTTGCGAACTTACCCTGGATGCGCTGCGCCGCCCGGTCCAGGGCCGTGCGCACCTTCAGGTCGGGATCGGGCTTGGTGCGCGGCCCCGATTGCTTGGCGGCGCTGGCTTGTGCCAGCACATCGTTCTGCAGGAAATCGTTGACGGCCTGAGCTATGGCCGCTTCGCGGTTGGCGCGAATGCTTTGGCGGATGCTGATGACCGAGGCCGAAATCAGCACCAGCGCGAACGCGCACGCCGTTGCCAAGGCGACGCGGTAGCGACGTGCGAACTTGCGCGCACGATATGCAAGCGAGGGTGGTACGGCCAGCACCGGCTCGTTGTTCAGATAGCGCCTGATGTCGGCGGCAAATTCGGAAGCGGAAGCGTAGCGCCGCGAGCGTTCTTTTTCCAGAGCCTTCAGGGCGATCGCGTCCAGTTCTCCCCGCAGTTGCCGGGCCAGCGCCACCGGTTCGGCGTGGCGCTGGGTGGCCACTTCGGTGCACGTGGCACGATCCTGAATGCTGATTTTTGTGCTCGGCTTCGTCGGTTCATCTTCCCGCAGCCTGCGCAGAAATTCCTCGAGCCCGAGTTCCCCCGGATTGAGCGGTCGTGCGCCCGCCAGCAACTCGTAGAAGATCACGCCGAGCGAATAAACGTCGGTGCGGGTGTCGATGTCTTCTCCCGATGAACGGGCCTGCTCCGGGCTTATGTATCCCGGGGTTCCGACCAGCCCTCCCGGGCGCGTGAACATCGTTTCTGCGCCCAGGCTCTGCGTGAGCGCCTTGGCCACTCCGAAATCGATGATCTTCGGTGCCGCCTTGCCGTCAACTTCCGTGACCAGGATGTTGGAGGGCTTCAGATCGCGGTGGATGATGGCTTTCTGGTGGGCGTGCTGCACTCCGTCGCAGACTTGGGCGAACAGCTCCAGGCGTTCGCGTGTGCTCAGCCGGTGATTGTCGCAGTAGTTGGTGATCGGCGCGCCGGCAACGTATTCCATAACGAAATACGGCGCCCCGGTGAGTGTGGCGTCAGCGTCGAATACCTTGGCGATGGCCGGATGGTCCATCAAGGCCAGCGCCTGACGCTCGGACTTGAAGCGCGCGATGGCCTCGCGCGTGTTCAGCCCACCCTTGATCAGTTTGAGGGCAAGGCGGCGGCGCACTGGCTCCTTCTGCTCAGCCAGCCAGACTTCACCCATTCCACCCTCACCGAGTCTTCTCACCAGGTGGTATCGTCCGATGACCGTCTCGGTTGTGTCCGCGCCATCCATGCTTACGGTCGGCGAAACTCCCGCGTCGTCCGCGTGCGCCGCGCCTTTCGCAAGGTCGTCTTGAGGAGGCATTTGGCGGGCCTCTCTTTGTAGTCCGAAATAGTTGAGTGGCAGTATATACCGAAACGGAATGATGACCTCCGTTGCGCAACCCAGGTTCGTCGCGTCCAGGGTTCCAAACACTCATCGCCGGGTTAGTCCATCAAGAATGCTTTGGGCTGACATAGGCAGGCCGAGCGTGGCAGTGTTCTGAATTCGAACAACGGCGTTTTGGCGCTTGAAGACGGGGCAAACCCGTGATACGGTGGCAGCCAATTTTGAGTGTCCAGACGATCTGACTTCAGGCGCTGGAAGGGACCCCGCGGTTTTGAAAGCCGGTCTCCGATTTTGATTTACGTTTTTCTTCGCATTTCCGGACCGAGCCCAGGAGAGGTACAGAGTCATGAATGTACGTGTAGCAGTTCCCGTGTCGCTGATCGTCGTCGTGGTTGCGATGGCGAGTTTAATTCCTAGTCGGGCACAGGAGGCCAGCGCGGCTGGGCAGGCTGCCAGCAGCGAAGCACAGGCCCCGAGCAAGAACTGGGCGGCTGGGAATCCGCTGAGGATTGCGCAGCTGAGGTGGTATCAAGCCAACTTGGTCCGAAACAGCTTCACCGTGGGCAAAACCCAGAACAGCTTCCCCTACGGTCTTGCCTTTGACGGAGCCAATATATGGACCGCGAACAACGAGGGCACGGTCACGAAACTGCGCGCCAGCGACGGTGCGAATCTGGGCAATTTCACAGTGGGCGGCCAGCCCAACGGGGTGGTGTTTGACGGAGCCAACGTCTGGGTTACGGTCAGTCCAGACAGTGTGACCAAGCTGCGGGCCAGTGATGGCAAAAGCCTGGGCAGCTTCAAAGTGGGCGGGGCGCCCTGGTGGCCAGCTTTCGACGGGGAAAACATCTGGGTGCCGAACTTCAGCGACGGCACGGTGAGCAAGCTGCGAGCCAGTGACGGGAAGAACCTGGGCACGTTCAATCTCTATGGGGCGATCGGGGCGGCTTTCGACGGAACCTTTATCTGGGTGACGAGCTATGCGGGCACAGCAGTCAAGCTTCGCCCCAGCGACGGCAAGGTGTTGGCGACTTACTGTGTGGGCCGCGGCCCGATTGGCGTGGCCTTCGACGGCGCGAATATCTGGGTGGCGAACAATACTGACGGGACGATAAGTAAGCTGAGAGCCAGCGACGGCAAAACATTGGGGACATTTGAGGTTGGGGGAGCCCCCTATGGGGTGGCCTTTGACGGAACTAACATTTGGGTGGGTGCGGACGTTGCGCTGGCAGAGTTACGCGCAAGCGATGGAAAGCGAATAGGGTATTTCAATGCTAATGGCGGATCAACCGGGGTGGCGTTCGACGGCGCCAATGTTTGGGTTGCTCTGAGCCTTGGCAACATTCTGCTGAAGTTCTAGGGAGCGAAGCTTTTTCGCAACTTAACTACCACGGACGAGGAGATTCGAAAGTTCAACCTCCTCCCCGCGGTAGGAAAGTGCGCCCAGCAGATTCCTTGTCCAGCCTTGGTTTCGGCGCTTTTTGCACGGCGCTCTGGTGTAAACTTGGAAGCCCTGAGCGCGTGCGCACTCAAACCGCTCAGATACCAGAAAGCAATCAGGAGGAGTTCTGTGAAAAGGTTCGTCGGAATACTCGCAGTGGTATTTGCGCTGGCCCTGACATCGTGGGCAAGCACGGAAAAAGTGTTGTGGAACTTTGGCGGCGGCAGCGACGGTAGCGGACCCTGGAGCGATTATTTCATCAGCGACGCAAAAGGCAACCTCTACGGAGCAACAGCTGCCGGCGGAACTTACTCCGCGGGAACTGTGTTCATGCTGACGCTTGCGGGCAGAGAAACAGTTCTCTACGAGTTCAAAGGTGGCACCGCAGATGGCAATGGCCCTCACGGCCGTCTAGCATTCGATGCCAATGGCAACATATACGGCACCACCCAGGGTGGCGGGACCAACGGTACGGGGACCGTTTATGAGTTGTCTCCAAAAACCGGCGGTGGATGGAAAGAAAAGGTGCTTTACAACTTCAGTGCCACCGGCGCGGACGGAAGCAACCCGTCAGCCGGAATGACGATTGCCCCCGATGGCACTATGTACAGCACGACACCAGACGGCGGCGCCTACAGCGGAGGCGTCATTTTCAGCATGAAGAAGACGGCCAAAGGCTGGAAGCAGACAGTGATTCACAGCATCCAGTTTCCCGCAGAAGGCGGGTTCCCCTACGAAGGCCTGATGAGAGACGCGGCGGGGAACTTGTACGGAGTAGCACCGGCTGGCGGCGCCAGCCAACAGGGGGTGGTGTACCGCCTGAGCCAGACCAAGAAAGGCTGGGTGGACACGGTGCTCTACAGCTTCACCGGCCAGAACGGCGACGGGTCCGGGTTGTACTGGATTGATCTGATCAGCGACGCGTCCGGCAACATTTACGGGGCTACATCGTTTGGCGGAACCAACGGCAATGGCACGGTTTGGGAGCTGGTTTACTCGAAAACCAAGAAGAACTATTCAGAGAAAGTTCTGTATGAGTTCGGCGCCGCTGGAAGTGGCGACGGCAACAATCCGTATGGGGGCCTTGTTATGGACAGCAAAGGGAACCTGTACGGCACAGCGTTGAACGGAGGCTCCAGCAATTTAGGGGCATTCTACAAGCTCACAAAGCAGGGGAAGACCTGGAAGGAGACGGTTCTGCACAGCTTCCTAGGAGCTAATGACGGAGCTCAACCCACCGGCAATCCCTATATGGACGCAAAGGGAAGGTTGTATGGAATGGCGGAGACGGGAGGGAAATCCAACTTAGGGATCGTTTACCGCATTACGCCGTAGCAGAACGCACGTCCCTTTAAGCCGCTGATTTACGGGGCACAGCTCAAGCCGCTGTGCCCTTTTTGCCAGGGGACAATCATGTCTCGATTTGTCGTTCTTGCGCTGTGCACTGATGTCGATCCCACTTGTAAAGCAGGCATCGCCCGTGCTAACGTGCGCCGTCCTACTTTATATTGATCAGCGCTGACCATTTGCGAGGATTTTGCCCATGAGCCCCCAAAGCACTATGAATTCGACCGAAGCCCCGAAGAAGTTCAAACCCTACGTTCCCGAGAACATGGAGATGCGGGAGTTCACCTTCCGCGCCGTAATGTTGGGGCTGGTGATGACGGGAATTCTGGGCGCCGCCAACGCCTACCTTGGCCTGAAGGCGGGTATGACCATAGCCGCCACCTATCCTGCTGCCGTCATTGGCATGTCTCTGCTGCGGCTGATGAAAGGGTCGCTGCTCGAAGAGAACATGGCGCGAACCGTGGGCGCGATCGGCGAATCGGTTGCGGCGGGCGCGGTCTTCACTATTCCGGCGTTTGTTCTTGCGGGACTGTGGCCGAGCCTCGGCATGGAAAGATATTGGCAGTCGGTCGCGCTGATGGTGATTGGCGGACTGCTCGGCATTTTGTTCGTTACCCTGCTGCGGCGCGTGATGGTGGAAGACCCAGAACTGCCCTTTCCTGAGTCAGTGGCTGCGGCGGAAATTCATAAGGCGGGACAGCAAGGGTCGAAGGCGGCGAAAATCCTGTTCGCCAACATGGGCTTTGGCGGGTTGATGTACTTTCTGTCGCAAGTCAACCTCTTCTGGTACACGAAAAACATCTTAGTCAACATTCCGAAAATGGCGACTGGGTTGCGCCTGGGGCGTGGCGCGAACGCGCCCATGCTGGCCACTGGGGGAATGTCGCAATTCACTTCGCCCGCAGTTAGTCCGGCTTATTTGGGTGTGGGCTACATTATTGGACCTCGGCTGGCGTCGTTGAACTTCGCCGGCGGCGTGGTGGCGTGGGGTTTGCTGGTTCCACTTCTCATCTACTTTCTCGGACCGACTCTGCCACCGATGCCCGCGGGGGCAAATCCCGCGGCTTATTGGGGCGGCATCGCGTTCAGCGTGTGGTATTCGATCGTGCGCCCGATCGCCGTGGGCGGCATGCTCGTGGGCGCAGGATTCACGCTTTTTCGCATGCGCAAACAACTGATGGCTGGCATGAAGCGCGCGGTTTCCGATCTGAAGAAATCCGCCGAAGCGCATAAGGCGACCAGCCGTGTAGACCGCGACCTCAATGCGAAAGTCGTTTTTGCGGGCGTAGGACTGGTGTTCATCGCGATGATCGGCCTGTATTACTTTTTCATCGCCGGTGCGCACAACTTGAGCACAAGCAAGGTTGTGGCCGGCGCCGTTGTGGCTGCGGCGGTCATGATCGTTCTTGGTTTTTTCTTTGCGGCGGTTTCCGGCAACCTGGTTGGCATGATCGGCTCGTCCAACAATCCGGTTTCCGGTTTGACGCTATGCACGCTCGTGGTTGCCGCTCTGCTCATGGTGGCGCTGGGAGTCTCGGGCGTAGGCGGCGTGGCTGCAGTGCTGGGAGTTGCAGCCGTAGTCTGCGTATCGTCCGCGGTCGCGGGCGAGATGTTGCAGGATTTGAAAGCCGGCCACATTCTGGGCGGCACACCGTCAAAAATGCAGATGGGCGACATTCTCGGCACCATCGTGGCTTCGCTCGTATTGTTCTTCCCGCTAATGATTCTCGATAAGGCCTATCACTTCGGCAGCGCCGCTCTGCCCGCGCCGCAAGCCGGCCTCATGGCGATGCTGGCTCAGGGCATCGTCGGCGGCAACATGGCTTGGCCTCTGGTGGTAGTCGGCATTCTCATGGGTTTCGCCATGATTCTGGTGGAAGTGAAAAGTCCGATGCTGTTCTCCGTCGGCATGTACCTGCCGCTGGAGACGACTTCCGCCATCTTCGTGGGCGGAGTGATTCGTTGGCTTACGGACATGCTCCGTGACCGGCGCGGCTACAACGATGCGCAGAAGGCGCGTGTCGATAACGCCGGCGTGTTGACTGCGTCGGGCCTGATCGCCGGCGAGGCGCTGTGCGGGTTGGTGATCGCAGGCGTGGTCGGAAGCAATCACCAGCTCTGGCATATCGATGTCGGAGATTTTTCGTTCTCCGGCTTGATCGGTATGGCGGTGCTGATTTTTGTCATGATGAAAGTGCCGCTGGCCAACGCGGGCAGCCCGGATGAACCGGCTCCGCCGACAGCCATCATGTGATTAGGACGAATCTCTTAACCACAAAGGACACGAAGGTACACAAAGGAAACCTGGGTTCATTGTGGTTTTTACTTTGTGGACCTTCGTGTCCTTTGTGGTTAAAGCCTTTAATGTCGATCGCAAAGAATCTTGCTCAAGTAAGCGAGCGAATCACTGTCGCTGCTCGGCGTGCCGGACGCCGTCCAGAAGAAATCGCGTTGATGGCCGTCAGCAAGACCTTCCCGGCAGAGCGGGTACGAGAGGCTTACGACGCTGGATTGCGGCTGTTTGGCGAAAATCGCGTGCAGGAATTCGCCGGGAAAATTGATGCTCTCCAGGATCTGCACAATGCAGAATGGCATTTGATCGGCCATCTGCAAACCAACAAAGCTGCGAAAGCAGTTGAACTTGTTCGCCGCAGTCGATTCGGTCGATTCGGTGAGGCTGGCTCAGAAGCTCAATGCTTCCGCGCAGGAACTTGAAAAAAAACTCAAAGTTTTGATCGAGATCAATGTCGGCGGTGAAGCAGCCAAGAGCGGCAGTGGCCCCGGACTCTCACGAGTTGGAGGAACTTCTCGTAGCCGCGCCGAAGTTCGAGCATCTTGAGTTTCGCGGTCTGATGACGGTCCCTCCGTTTGCCGACGATCCCTCTGAGGCGCGACCGTACTTTCGAAAGCTACGCGAATTGCGTGACGAGATTGACGCCCGCCGATTGCCCGCCGTTGATATGCGCGCGCTTTCGATGGGGATGTCGCACGATTTTGAAGTTGCGATCGAAGAAGGATCGACTTGCGTGCGCGTGGGAACGGCAATCTTTGGGGAGAGAGCTAAAGCTTAACCACAAAGGACGCGCAGTCACAAAGGAAACCCGTGATTCCGGTCCACAAGAGTCCGGCTGGCGTGAGTTTTGCAGTCAAAGTTCACCCACGCGCCAAGAAGAGCGCTATCACGGGCGAACTCGGCGACGCGCTGAAATTGTCTTTGACCGCCCCACCGCTCGATGGTCGAGCGAACGATGCCTGCATTGAATTCTTCGCAAATCTTTTGGATGTTCCGCGCTCTTCCGTTACCATTGCGTCCGGCGAGACCAGTCGCAGAAAAGTAATTCGCGTCGCGGGATTATCGGCGGACGAAGTACGCGAGCGACTTATCGGGAGCCTTTCTTGACCTTTTCCGAACGCTTTCATGAGATTCGTACCGGCTTCGAGCGGCCCTTCTGGGTTGCGAATATCAGCGAATTGTTCGAGCGGCTCTCCTACTATGCTGCCTTCGCATCGCTGGCGCGATATCTTCACGAGACTTTAAACTTTCGTGTCGAGCAGGCCAGCAGCTTGACCGGACTGTTTGGCGGGCTGGTATGGTTCCTGGCCGCATTCGGCGGAACTCTTGCCGATCGGTTGGGATTCCGCCGCTCCCTTTCGCTTGCCTATCTGATTTTGAGTTGCTCGTATTTCTTGCTTGGATCGATTGGATCGCCATGGCTCGCTCCCGTGCGCAATGCGATGCCACTCGGCGTTCTGGTGACTGTGGTGTTGATGCTTCCTGCCCTCGGCGTCGCGCTGGTGAAACCGTGCGTGGTCGGAACCACGGCGCGTGCTTCCAAAGAAAACGTCCGCTCAATCGGCTATTCGATTTACTACACGCTGGTAAACATCGGTGGGGCCGCCGGGCCATATGTCGCCTCCTGGGTTCACCAGCACATGCGGGTTGAAAATGTTTTTCGCGTGGCGGCGTTGAGCGTGTTTGCCATGTTCTTCGCCGTGCTGCTGTTTTTCAAGGAGCCGCGCCGATCAGATGAGACGCAGACCGTCAGCCTCGGCCAAGCGGCCAGGAATTTCGCAACCGTCCTCGGCAATCCGCGCTTCATGCTTTTTCTTTTGATCTTCTCCGGATACTGGGTCGTCTATTGGCAGGAATTTATTATTCTGCCGCTCTACATTCACGATTACATCAATCCGAAAACCACCGAACTGATTCTCATCACCGGGCCGCTGACCGTGATCTCGCTGCAAATGGTGGTCAGTTTTCTCAGCCAGCGCATCCCGGCATTTACCGCAATCACGATGGGAACCCTGATCTCGGGCCTCGCCTGGATCATTCTGATCGCGCATCCCACGGTCCCGATGGCTGTGGTTACCTTGTTCACGGTTTCGCTCGGAGAGATTACACAATCGCCACGTTATTACGAATACATTTCCCGGCTTGCGCCTTCGGGACAGCAGGGCACGTACATGGGCTTTGCGTTTCTGCCGATCGGCATCGGTTCGCTGATCGGCGGATGGTTTGGCGGAATGTTGATCCATCATTTCGGGGAAGTCATGCACCAGCCTGGGCGGATCTGGTGGTGCGTCACTGCTGTGGGCGTGGCTACTACAGCTCTGCTCTGGATTTATGACAAGACTCTCAGGACGACAAACGCCGCTCCCGCGCAATAGCCCACTTTATGACTGCACGCGGACCCTCTCCTGCAACCATCGCCGCCGAGATCCGGCATGTGCTCCATGACGGAGGCTCTGCCGAGCACGCGGAAGGTGTGCAATGGTTCTTCAAGGACGAAATCAAATCGCACGGATGGTACACCGCCAGACTGCGCAGCGTGGCGGTCCGCTTCCGGCGAAAGATTCAGGGAGAGTTCGGATCCGAATTCCTCGTGCAAATCGCAGACAAGCTTTTCAATGGGCGGGTCTTGGAAGAAAAAGTGTTTGCGGTGTTCCTGCTCGAAAAACTAACGAAAGAATTCGGCGACGCCGAGTTTCGATTGTTTGAGTCCTGGCTGTGTCGCATTTCAAGTTGGGCGGACCACGATGGATTGGTGCACTATCTGATCGCACCTATGATTGCGGCGAAGCCAAATCGAGCGGCGAGAGTTTTTCGCTGGGCGAAATCGTCGGACCGCTGGCGTCGGCGTGCGGCTTGCGTCGCGTTGATCCAGGGAACACGTAAGAAGATGTTTTTCGCCGACATCAAGCGCTTGTCCAACCTGCTTCTTTCCGACGAAGACGACATGGTGCAAAAGGGACTGGGCTGGCTGCTACGGGAAACCGCCAAAGCCGATGCCAAGCGCACGGTGCCTTATCTGATGAGCATCCGCGAGCGGGCACCGAGACTGGTTTTGCGGACAGCGTGCGAGACCTTGCCGGCAGATATGAAGAAGAAAATTCTGGCGAAGCCTGCCTGATCGCAATAGCCGAGCTTCGCTCGGCCCGACAGCGGAGGCGGTTGCTCCACGCGATTCCTAGTGAGCTTAAGCCGGATTCGCTCAAAGCCGCCGACATTGTTAGAATAGTTCTTTGCCCATGAACCTTCCCGCCATACAGTCTGCCCTGCGCGAGCGGAACATCGACGCGTGGCTTTTCTACGATCACCATCACCGCGATCCTATTGCTTATCGAGTCTTGGGCTTGTCTCCTGACCTGATGGTTACCCGGCGGTGGTTCTATCTGATCCCGGCGGAAGGCGAACCCACCAAGCTTGTACACAAGATTGAGTCGCGCCACTTAGACTCCCTGCCCGGCACGAAGCTTCAATATGCCGGTTGGCAGGAACTGTTCGATCAGGTGAAGGTGCTGCTTTCATCGCATCGCGACATTGCGATGGAGTACTCGCCGAATAACATCGTGTTCACCATTTCCCTGGTCGATGGCGGCACGCTGGAGTTGATCCGCGGCTTGGGGAAAAATGTGGTCAGTTCGGGGGATCTGATAGCGTTGTTCGAAGCTACTTGGACCGACGAGCAGATCAAGACTCACTTCGCAGCGCGGGATGCTGTGGACGCGATCACAGCGACGGCTTTCCAGGAAATCGGGCGGCGCGTGCGCAATGGCGGAACGAACGAGCACCAGATCCAGCAATGGTTCATGGAAGCCTTCCGGCGCGAAAATCTGGTGACCGACGATCCGCCGATTGTCGGAGTCAACGCCCATAGCGGCGATCCGCACTACGAACCTCGGGCTGAAAACTCAGCGCCCATCCGTGAAGGCGATTTCGTTCTGCTTGATGTTTGGGCGAAAAAAAATACGCCCGCCGCCGTCTATTACGACATTACCTGGACCGGCTTCGTGGGCAAAGCGCCTTCAACGCGCATGCAGGAAATCTTCACCGTTGTGCGCGATGCACGCGATGCCGGGGTTAGGGCTGTGCAGGAAGGCATCGCCAGCGGGCGCGCTATGTGCGGATGGGAAGTAGATCGGGCGACACGAGATCACATCAAGAAGGCTGGTTTCGGCGACTACTTCATTCATCGGACGGGGCACTCGATTGGAACCGAAGTCCATTCCAACGGCGCCAACATGGATGACCTGGAGATCCACGACGAGCGCCGCATTCTGCCTAATTCATGCTTCTCCATCGAACCCGGCATATACCTGCCGGAATTCGGTGTACGCAGCGAAGTGAACGTGCTGGTGCGGCCAAAGGCGGCCGAAGTTACAGGTAAAATTCAACGCGAGATTGTAATCATCTGAATGGCAAATCCCTCGACAAGTACAAATAAAGAGACACCCACTCCTCCTCAAACCATGACGACGATGTCTGTGATCGCGCCGGCTATTGGCTGGTTGATTCCGGGTGCGGGACACTTGATCCAGAAACGCTGGATTCGCGGCCTGCTGCTGATGGCTTCGATCGTAATCATGTTCGTCCTTGGACTGGCGTTGCAGGGACGCGTGTATCGGCCCAACGGCGGCGACATCCTCGATATCCTCGGATTCGTAGGCGACGTAGGTGCGGGAGGCCTGTACATCGTGACTCGGGCTTTGGATCTGGGGCAGGGCGCCATCGCTCACGCCACTGCCGATTACGGAACCAAGTACATCATCGTCGCGGGCCTGCTCAACTTCATCAGCGCCGCCGACGCATACCACATCGCAATCGGGAAGAAGCCATGAACCTGCAACTCTCCCATTTCAGCGCTGCCGTATTATTTGGCCTGTTCGCTTCGGTGGTTTTCGGAATCACCCAGCGCAGCACCTCCCGCGAGATGATTCGCTACGGTCTTTATTGTTTTGCCATGTTCGTTGGCGGAGTCTTCGTGGCCGGCTGGGTCATGTGGCTGTTGAGACATTAGGTCATCAGCTTCCACTTGACTGAGATTCGGCTGCACCATCCGATGGAAATCCAAGTAATCCAGGGCGACATCACTAAGCAAAAGGTCGATGCAATCGTGAACGCAGCCAACAGTTCGCTGCTGGGCGGAGGCGGCGTGGACGGCGCCATCCATCGCGCGGCTGGGCCGGGACTGCTTACAGAGTGCCGTCTGTTAGGCGGTTGCAAGACCGGTGATGCTAAAGCCACCAAGGGACACAATCTGCCGGCAAAACATGTGATCCACACCGTTGGCCCAGTGTGGCAGGGCGGAAACAACGATGAAGATCACCTACTGGCCTCCTGTTATCGCAAGTCACTCGAGATAGCCGCGTCGCTAAACGTCAGCAGCATCGCCTTTCCAGCAATCAGCACCGGTATTTACGGCTTTCCGAAGCAGCGTGCCGCGAACATTGCCGTGAACCAGGCACGACACTACGCTCGAGAGATTGAGATACTGCTATTCGTTTGTTTTGACGCGGAGACTGCGGATATCTATCGCGGACTCCTGCGCTCCGCTCCGAGCTAAAAGCTGAAAGCAGGCAGCTATCCTTCCCACACAAATGCATCAAACACCCGCTTGGTGTCGAATCCCAAACGAAGATAGAGCTCCACGGCGCGGGCATTTGCTTCCGTGACCGTCAAAGACAACAGCGAAAATTTCCGCTGGCGTAAGTTCGTTGTGGTCGCGGCCAGCAACGATTCGCCGATTCCGTGCGAGCGATATTCCGGCAAAACGCACACTTGCGTCACATGGCCCACGTCCTGGCGCACGCGAGAACAAAGAATAAGCCCGACCAGCGTCCGCGCTCGCTTATGCAGTGCCACGAAAGACGATTCGGGATCAAACGTCCCGCATCCGGGAAAACGCACAATGTTGTTTAGAAAACGCAACGAACCGCTCAGGCTGCGGTATTGATCGTTGATTTCGGAATCTACGTGCCCGCGATAGGCTGTGGTGATGACGGCGGCAGCGGGTTGGTAGTCCTGTTCCGACCATCGCCGAATTTCAATGTCCGCATGCAACGATGGCGCTGGCCGGACTGCATTTTGTAACGGCAACACCATAAAGAGCCGCGCATGCCGACTGAAACCCTGCTCTACAAAGGGTTGCGAGACGACTCCGGTTTCGTGCATGAGCAATTGCGCTTCGACACGATGAATGCCCGGAGACTGCTGCAGAGTCTCAATCACGTGCCTCAGCAGCTGAGATTCAACTTCGTGAGGGTCGGGCAAGCGGCCGCCGTTGGCGACAAAAAGATCTCCGATTACGCCCTTACTGCCTTCGTAAACAAAAAATGAGTAGCCGAAGATTCGGCCGCGATCGATGGCCGCGTAGCCGGGCAGGATCTTGGCATCCACGTAGCGGAGGATCATATCGGTGGAGCCGCCGTAATCCCAGGACAGCAGACGCGACCACACGCTGATCTCGTCCTCCAATAAAGGACGCAGGTCGACGGAGGAAAAATGCCTGAGATCGAGAATCTCCACCCGAGCTCCTGGAGGGTTGTGCCTCAGCGGCGCGTCCAAATTGCGACCGCGAAAACCGAGTGTATTAGCTTCTCACGCCGCGAGGCAAACGGGAGTATCTCGGAGGATTCACGGCCTAACGGCCTTTGACCGTGAACCGCGTGCCCCGACTGTTACCATGAGCGAGGAGCGCAATATCCCGCATCCGTAGCCTTGAGGACGCATGATCTTCGACGGTTTTCTCGCAGGCCGCGATCTTGATCGAGCGGACCGGACATTCTGCAAGCTTGGTCGTCACGACATTTCGCGTTGGGCGCTGACTGGTGGATTCGCCACCGAACTGCATATCGCGCAGCACGGAGCCAGCCAATCGATACGCTCTCTGAACGATATCGATTTCATCGTTCCCTCTTTTGATTGCATTCCGGAGAGCATGAGAGAGGACTTTCTGCTCCGCCACGTTCATCCGTTTGACGCTCCGGGAAAAATCCTCCTCCAGTGTGTTGATCCGGAGACGAAGGTCAGAGTGGATGTATTCCGCGCCCATGGTTCGGTGATGGACCGCGTTTCGCTGGCCGACCGCTCGACCGGGCTTCCCAGCATGATCTCTCTTCACGATTTGACCGCCCGAGCTGCAAGGCTGAGCTGGGACCTCTCCGAAAACCTTGCAATCGCACAGAAATATGCGAGAGATTTCTTGCGGCTGCTTGAGATTGTCAAAACGGACGAGGTTGAAGCAGCTTGGAAAGAACACAGAAAGCCACATGCTCCAGAGAACTTCGCGGACGTAGCGATTGAACTGCGCCGCTTGATTGAATCTCGTCCAGATCTACTCGTCACCCCGACATACTCTTTGGACGTAAACGCCGTTTGCGAACGGTGCGAGGACACCGCGGCGCTTCGCCTCGCTGATCCTGAACGGATCCTTTCGCTCCTGGGCTATTGCTGATGGCCTAGCGGCCCATCTGCATCCCAACCGCGGACACCCAGTAGTAATCCAACCCTTGGGGCGCGAAACTTCCCAGGTAGGAGACGCGGCGGCCCGCCACCTGCTTTGCAATCGCGGTCTGCGACCCCTCGGGAGCCACGACCAGATGTTCCCCAGCCGGAATCTGCCCCGAATCGTATCGCGCAATGATTTGGTTTCGATAGAATGCAAGGCCGTATTCGGTTTCCCGCGAAACATGGGCCACGGCCAGTGGGAGTTGCTTGTTCTCCAAATGGCTAATCTCATTCGCCAGCGGCCGCGCGGAGAGCGTGCTATCGAGCGCAGGTGCTCCCAGGCGCAGCACAGCGGCAACGGCCAGTACTACCGGAACCAGCGTGATAAAACGCAAGGCGCCGAAGCCGAGCTTGGTGCGCAGCGTGATCGCAATGCCAATCGCTAGCACGGCCGCAAACATAAACGAAATCGCCGCCGCCTTGCCCCATGGAAGCCGATGTTGCAGCACGATGTACTGGATCATCAGCGCCGGAACGATAGGCGTCGCCGCGACGATTGAGTGCAGGATGGTCAAGAACATACTGGGACTCTCCCCACCTGTTACACGACGCCGGATGTACTCCGCCAGCAGCAGTGTGCCTGCTGGTAAAGCCGGCACAATGTAACCGGGAAGCTTCGATTGGGAAAGAGAAAAGAACGCGGTCGGTACGGCGAGCCAAATCACCAGAAACACATTAAGGGCATCGCCAGAACTAAGCATTTCTCGGCGTTCTACCCACCACACGCGAATGGTTTCTGCCAGAGAGGCTGCGACAACCACGATCCATGGAATGAGACCCAGCAGCAGGACTGGTGCGTAATACCAGAATGGCTGCGTGTGGTGATAGAGGTTGCTCCCGAATCGTGCGAGGTTGTGTTGAAAGATAAAAACCTGGAAGAACTCCGGGTTTTTCACTTGTACTGCGATGTACCAGGGCAGGACGACTGCGCAGAAAAGCAGCATCCCCGGGACCCAGAGGGAGCGCAAAAGCAGCCTGTAGTCGCGTTTCGCCGCGGCAAACAGCGCGATGATCGCGGCTGCCAGAAATGGCGCCACTGGCCCTTTCGCCAGCGCGCCCAGGGCGAGGAAAAAATAAAAGGCCACCAGGAAACGATGGGCTCCGCTCTCCTGCCAGGCGTACCACGCGAGCAGTGCGAGGGAGAACATGGCCGCCAGCGGCATATCTGTCGAAGCCGCGCGGGCGAAGGAGATGACTCCCGCCGCGGAGGCGGTCATCAATGCGCCATCAAGTTGGAAGCCGGGACGAAAACGTTTCAGAAAAAGATAGATCGCGACGACCATGAGTGTTGCGTCTGCCGCCGAAGGCAACCGTGCCGCCCAATCGCTCACTCCAAAAATGCTGTAGGCCAGCATCGCCTGCCAGTAGAACAGAGGAGGCTTTTCCAGCCACGGTTTTCCTCCCAGCGTGGGCGTAATCCAATCGTGACGAGCCAGCATTTCGCGCGCAACCTGGGCGTACCGCGGCTCATCGGCACCGACCAAACCAAAATATGCGAGACCGAAGAAAAACAGAAACCCGCAAAATCCGGCAAGCACTAGCCAATCCGTGCGCGAGTTCTTCACTCATTTCCTCTCGGTCGGGCCAGGGCATAGAGGCTGATCAGGACCCAGGTCACTTCCAGCACCACGAAGCCGACCTGAAAAGGATGAAAGGCAATGTAGGCAAGGATCGCGGAGCCGGCCGCATTCAGAAGGTTGTACCCGGCCCTGCGGGCGTTCATCCAACTCATCTGGTGGCCCACATAAGCGACCAGGATAAGCAGCGCGCCTACAAACGAAGCGACCTGCCTTGCCACTGAAATATCCATGGAGAACTATTGTACGGAAGGATTGGTCCGAAGTTGCGCCATGATCCGCGCCACAGCGACCGACAACGGGCCGTCGAGAGAACATCCGCTGGCGCATGCGTGTCCGCCGCCGCCAAACTGCTCGGCGACCGCGGCGACATCCAGTTGTCCTTTGCTGCGCAGGCTTGTGCGATACCGGCCGTCGGGAAGCTCGCGGAAAAATACCGCGACCTCGACGTCCTGAATGGACAACGCATAATTCACCAGCCCCTCGCAGTCTTCTTCCTTGGCCGCAAAACGCTCCATCTGGTCGCGGGTGACCCAAATCCAGGCCAGCGGCCCTTCGCGGTGCAGGTTCGAGAGCGCCGCGCCCAGCAGGCGCATCTTCGCGGTGGAGTGTCCGAAATAAACATTGCGGGCACAATGTGCCGGATCGGCGCCAGCCAGCACCAGTTCCCGCGCGAGCCCAAAAGTATGTTCGTTGGTGCCTTCAAACATGAACGAACCGGTATCGGTGAGCACGGCCGTGTACAGGCAGGTTGCAATCTCGGGAGAAATCTTCACGTCAGCTTCGCGCGCCAGACGATACACCATCTCCGCGGTCGCCACTGCCTTGGGGTCGATCCAGTTCACATCAGCAAAAGGCCGGCCGCTCACATGATGATCGATACTGATCAGAAAACGGTTTTCCAATCCCTCCAGCCGGGTGCGCTGAATGCTGTCGCATTCCAGAATGATGGCCGCGTCATAGTTCCCGTTCACCCGCTCGGCGCGCACGACCGTGTCGGCAAAAGGCAAGGGCTGATAGATACGAGGAACCCCATCGTGCAGAACCACGTCGGCTTGCTTGCCCATCGACCGCAGGATCTGGCAACATGCCAGGGCCGAACCGACTGCGTCCCCATCCGGCCGGGCATGCGAAGTCAGCAGGAAACGATCGCGCCGCTCAATGTGGTCGAGAACTTCTTTCAACATATCTCCCCGACTCGCTATCGGCTCCTTTTCTGATTGCGTTTCAATAGCTCATCAATTCTCGCCGCATACGTCTGCGAGCGGTCCAACTGAAAGTACAACTCCGGCGGTCGCCGCAAGTGCAAACGCTCTGCCACCTCACGGCGGATGAAACCGACGGCCGCCGTCAGCCCTTCCATCGTGCGCTCGGCTTCCTCATCGTCGCCCTGGACCACCACGAAAATCCGGGCAGAACGGGAATCGCTCCCGAACACTACGCTGCTCACGCTCGCCAGCCCGATGCGAGGGTCTCCGAGTTCGCCCTCCACGATGGTCTCAATCTCCTCGCGCAGAGCCTCCCCCAGCCTTTCCCGGTGATATTTGACTCCACGCTTTTCCACGGCTTTTCCCTCAGAGTAAAACGAATGAGAATATCAGAAAATCGGGCTCATGGCTTCACTATCGGCGAGCCCTTTAGGGTACTTTCGTGCGAAGCTGAAAGTCCCGTGAATGGAATGGATTACGACGGGTGAAAGTTACAGGTATTCCAGAAACGAATCCGCGATATCGGCTCCGCCGTTGTTCGCGATGCGCGTCGCCTGGCGTTCCACGTTCTTCATCAGACCGTCAAGATAATCTCGCGAGTCGGAAATACTGACTACTCCCAAGGTCGCGCGGTTCCACAATCCACTCGCATCCAACTCGGCGACCGCTACGTTGAAATGGGCGCGCAGCCGGTCTTTCAGGCTGCGAACCACTTGGCGCTTGTCCTTGAGCGACTGCGCGGCTTCGATTTGCAGTTCGAGGGTGAGAAAGGCGATCATCAGTCGTTGGTCGTAGGTCTTTGGTCGTTGGCCAGAACGCTGTTGGACAGCCAACGACCGACGGCTAACGACCAACGACGCTCTTATGCCATGGCTTCAGCCGCAATCTTCTCGGTCACGAAGGCTTCAATTACGTCGCCGACCTTGATATCGCTATAGTTGGCGATGGAGATGCCGCATTCCATCCCGTTCGTAACCTGGCTGGCATCGTCTTTGAAGCGGCGGAGCGAGCCGACCTTGCCCTTGAAGACGACGACGTTGTCGCGCAGCAGGCGGACCTCGGAATCGCGCTTGATGAGGCCATCGGTAACCGTGCATCCAGCGATAGTCCCGACCTTGGGAATGCGGAACGTTTCCTTCACTTGGGCGCGGCCCTGGTACGTTTCCTTGATCGTCGGCTCAAGCAGCCCAGTCATGGCGCGCTTGATCTCGTCCTGCAATTCGTAAATGATCGAATGCAGCCGGATATCGACTTTCTCCTGGTCCGCCAATTCCTGCGCCTTGCGTTCCGGGCGCACGCTGAATCCGATGATGATGGCGTTCGAAGCCGAAGCCAGCAGCACGTCGGTTTCTGTGATCGCGCCCACTCCGGAATGCAGAACCTTCAAACGAACTTTGTCGTTCGAAAGCTTAGACAGCAAATCGCTGAGCACTTCGACCGAGCCACCAACGTCGGCTTTCAGAATGATGTTCAGCTCCTTTGTGCCAGCCGTCTTGAGCTGTTCCGCCAACCCTTCGAGCGATACACGCGAGCTCTTAGCCAGCGTGGCCTCGCGAGTTTTCTGTTCGCGGTACTCGGAAATACCGCGCGCTTTATCGCGATCGGCAACCACTACGAACTGATCGCCTGCTTGCGGCAATCCTTCCATGCCGAGGATTTCCACTGGCGTCGAGGGCGGCGCTTCTCTAAGCGAAACCCCGCGATCGTCAAACATGGCGCGAACCTTGCCGTAGACATTTCCGACCACAAAATTGTCGCTGTCACGCAGCGTGCCGTTCTGCACCAGCACCGTCGCTACCGGTCCACGGCCGCGATCCAGTTTGGCTTCGAGCACAACGCCCTGAGCCGGACGTTCCGGCGTAGCCCTGAGCTCTTGCAGATCGGCGACCAGGCAAATCATTTCCATCAGCAGATTCAAATTTGTTTTCTGTTTCGCCGAGACGTCGACGAATACCGTGGTCCCGCCCCACTCTTCGGGCATCAGGCCACGATCACCCAATTGTTTCTTGACTCGATCCGGAAGCGCGCCCGGTTTGTCAATCTTGTTCACCGCGACGATGATCGGCACTTCCGCCGCGTGCGCGTGATCGATCGCCTCCAGGGTCTGCGGCATCACGCCATCGTCGGCGGCTACCACCAGCACGACGATGTCCGTAGCCTTGGCCCCGCGCGAACGCATCCGGGTAAACGCTTCGTGACCGGGCGTGTCAAGAAACACAATCTGCCGGCCATACGCGGGAGATTGTTTATCTTGAACGGTGACCTTATATGCGCCGATGTGCTGAGTGATGCCTCCCGCTTCGCCTCCGGCTACGTCGGTCGAGCGAATCGAGTCGAGCAGCGTGGTCTTACCATGATCCACGTGGCCCATAATCGTGACCACGGGCGGACGCGGCACTCCTTCCACCGCTGCGCCTTCTTCGCCGGCAGCGGCATCCGAAACTTCCTTGGCGGCTTGCTCTTCGAAGGTGATCACATTTGTATCTGCTCCGAAGAAACGCGCCATTTCGCTCGCGAGTTCCGCGTCCAGAGTTTGGTTAATCGTGGCAAACACGCCGCGAGCCAGCAAACGGGCAATCAAATCCTTGGCGCGGATTCCCAGCTTCTCGGCCAGGTCTTTAACGCTGATTCCTTCCGTGATCGTGATGCTGCGCGAAATCGGCTGGGGTTCGTTTGAAAGCGATAGCCGCGGCGGCGGAACAAAGCCCTTCATCGGGCCTTCTTTTACGCCTCGCGGAACATAACGTTGACCGGGCCGGCGCGCGGGCGCACCCGGACGAGCGCCCGGTCGTGTCGTTCCCGGAGGCGGCGATCCCGGACCAACTCCAAGCGGACGCGTACCCGTAGGCGACTGCCGAGTCGGGTGCATCGGTCGACGTTCTCCCGGACGCAATGGAGTACGCGTACCCGGAGCCGCCGCACTCCCTGGGCGCGGTCGCTGGAAAATCGGCTGACCCGGCACCGGACGTCCGGGCACGGGACGCGCCGGTGCTCCTGCCTGAGCAGTTGGAGCCGCCGGCCGGGGTGGCGCCTTGTACACCGGTCGAGGTCCTGTCTGGGGAACGATCATGCGCGGCGACGGCGCATGCGCAATCGGTGCCGCTGGTTTCGCCGCTATCGGAACGGGAGGTTGTGTCGTGGCAACTGGCGGCCCGGGCGCTACGGAAGGCGGAGTCGCAGCCACTGGAGGCGTCGCCACCGGCGGACTCACCGGACGCGCCGGAACTGGCATTGCCGGAGGCGCGGCAGCCGATGCTGGGGGCTGCGCCACCGGCGGCGCCGGAACAGAAAATGTCGGCCTCACGGTCGGGGTCGGAACGATGACCCTCGGCGGCGGAGCCGCTGCGCGAGTGGGCGCCGTCGGGGCGGGCGTCGCTGTCACAGTGACGGGTGCCGCGACTGCGGTTGGACGGGGAGGAGGAGCAACTACGGACACCGGAGCCTGCTGCTTACGAATGGCATTCAGCACGTCGCCTGGCCTGGAAATATTGGAGAGATCGATCTTGGTTTTAATCTCATCGCTGTCAACACGACTGGGACGCGAATGCTTCGCAGCGCTCTGCGCTTCGCTGGCCCCACGCAGGTAGGCGCGGACCTTCTCCGCTTCATGCTCTTCAACGGAACTGGAGTGCGTCTTCTTTTCAGTGACGCCTACTTCAGGAAGTGCGTCGAGAATCGCTTTGCTTTTGACTTCCAGCTCCCTGGCCAGATCGTTAATTCGAATCTTGCTCATCCGCCCTTTCTTTCCTCCGCCCTGTCCCGCTAAGTCTTCATATCAACCTCACGGTGCCAGTGTTGGGTCGCACGTTTCCGCGCAGCGCGGAGAGTGCATAAACTTCGCATTACCGTTTACCTTCGGAAGAGGCAGGCTCCTCCGTCGGTTCTTGCGTCTGCTCTCCAGTTGCTTGTGCCGCTTCTGGTGTTTCGATCTCTCCGGCAGCTTCCGCCGCCTCAGTTCCTGCCACTTCTTCAAGCGCTGCCTCGCCCGCGACTGATTCCTCCGGCGAAGTCTCCTGACCTTCAGGAGCCTCGACGACGCCTTCTCCCTCAGTTGCGGCCGCCTCGCCACCTTCAAGGCTGGAAAAATAATTATTGACCGCCAGGCTGATTTTTTCCACCGTCTTCGGACCGATTCCCTCGATGGCTTCAAGTTGCTCGGGAGTCATGTCCGCCAGAGCTTCCACCGTGGTGATGCCCGCAGCACTCAACTTCTCGATCAACCCTTCGCCCAGGCCGGGCACGCTTTCCAGCGGAGTCGTAGCGGGAGCCACCAGCTGCGACATCTGCTGTTCTACTTCCTGGCGCTTTTCTTCCTCGCTCTTGATGTCAATCTTCCAGCCCAACAACTTAGCCGCCAAGCGAACGTTTTGCCCCTTCTTCCCAATCGCAAGCGAAAGCTGGCTGTCGTCGACCACCACTTCCAGATGCTTCTCGGTTCCTTCGAGCACGCTGACCCGGCTCACTTTCGCGGGCTGCAACGCCTTTTCGGCGAACGTCACCGCGTCCTCGTGATACTCGATAATGTCGATCTTCTCGCCTCGCAGCTCGCGGATAATCGACTGCACCCGCATGCCCTTCATACCAACGCAGGCGCCAACCGCGTCGACATCTTTGTCTTTCGACATCACTGCAATCTTGGTGCGTTCGCCGGCTTCGCGCGCAATCGCGCGGATGACCACGGTCCCATCGTAAATTTCCGGCACTTCCGTCTGAAACAGATGTTGCACCAATTCCGGCGCGGCGCGCGAGACCACTACAGCGGGACCTTTCGAGGCTCTCTCGACCCTCGCAATCACCACCCGCACGCGCTCCCCGATGGCAAAAGATTCCAGCCGCGACTGTTCCTTGCGCGGCATGCGCGATTCGGCTTTGCCCAGATCGAAGATCACATCCGGACCTTCAATACGCTTTACCGTGGCATTAACAATCTCACCCACGCGCCCGATGTACTCGTTGTAAACGGTGTCGCGTTCAGCTTCACGCACCTTCTGGAAAATTACCTGCTTTGCCAGTTGCGCCGCGATTCGCCCGAGAATTCCTTCCGTCACTTTAGGAATCCGCAGTTCGCCGCCGACCGCTACATTGGGATCGACTTTGCGGGCTTCGTCGACCGTGATCTGCAACAGCGGATCCTCGACCTGCTCTGGAGCTTCCACCACCGTCTTAACCGCATAGGCGTTAATCTTGCCCGTATCCTTGTCGAGTTCCGCGCGCAAGTTCTCCTGCGTCTTATAGTATTTGCGCGTAGCCACGACAATGGCATCTTCCACCGCACTCACCACAATCTGCGGATCAATGCCTTTTTCCCGGCTGAGGGCGTCAATCGTGTTGTAAAGCTCGCTTGCCATAAGAAAACCATTTAGTAATTGGGTAATTTGGTAATTCGGCAATTGAAAGCCGAAAATTACTCAATTACTAAATTTCCCAATTATTGAATCCCTCTAAATCTCAGGCACCAGGTTAGCCTTCTCGACGTTGGCCAACTCAATTTCCAACGTCTGCGGCGCCACATCCCCGGGACGCGCCTTCTTCCGCAACGCACCCACTTCCAGGGTCAACCGGCCTTCCTGAAACTTCCGCAACCTTCCTTCGAAATACTGATTCCCATTCACCGGATTTCGCGTCTTCAGCTTCACCTTGCTGCCGGTGAAGCGCTCGTAATCGGCGGGACGCAACAGCTTGCGATCCAACCCCGGAGAAGAAACCTCCAGCACATACGAGTTGCCAGGAATCACATCCTCCACGTCGAGGATGGTGCCGACCTCCCGGCTCAAATTCGCACAGTCCTCGTGGGTCACGCCGATAAGTTTGCCGCTATCGCTGGCGCCCGGCCCTGGAATCTTGTCAATCACGACGCGGAGCATGCGCGCCTTACCCGCTCCGCGCAATTCCACTTCGACCACCTCCAACCCGCTGGTGGCCGCCACCCGCTCCACAATCTCGCGCACCTGATCGAGCTCAAATCCCATGAAACCAATAATTTATCGGGCTGTTGCGGATTCCAAAAGCGAGCGCAAACTAAAAAGTGGGCTTGCGCCCACTGGTGTGCTCCGCCAAAATCTGGTACCTACACAACAGTTTCCAAGCACCAATATACGCCGCTCAGAGCCAAAAGACAAACCCGCCAACTCGTAGCGCCGGCGTCTCGCCGGCAGGCGAGCGAGCGTCTCGCCCCGCAAGCACCGCCAGATCGCCGGTGCTACTTGTGTTTTATTGCACCATCCCTTTCAACACTGTGATCGACGCCTTCGGCAAAGTATATTCCACACCCTTACCGCCCGACTGATCCGATTCAACCGCCGGGCCATCCGGATCGGCATACCCGTTCCGCCCCCCGGCGTGCCACACATAATTGTCCGCGCCAAAGCTCACTTGCTTCACCGTTCCCTGGAAATAGTGATCGCTGTGTTTCGAAGAGTCATGAAATTCAACCACCACCGAGTGCGGATTAGCCTGGTCTTTATTCACCAGCAGCAGCGACCATTGCTGATCCGGCCGCCTCAAAGAATAAGCAGTCACGAGCACATGACCCTTATCATCCTTGATATCGGTCGACGCTGGATACAAGAAATGCAACTGATCCACGGGATCCACCCACTCGCGAGTTAACATCTGTGTCGAGAAGAACTGAGCCGTATCCTGTGTGACATTGTAATTCGCATCCACGTTGAACATGCCAAAGGTGCCCCACCCCCCGCATCCCCGATACATAGGCAGCGGCTCCCATTGATAATAAAAAAGGGCCTTCCCGCCCGCGGTCAGAAAAGACCCGGCATAGTCGGCCAGCCATAGCGCCCCGAACGGCTGCATGTATTGTGTGGCCGTGTCGAACGCCAGGTTCGATTCCGTAATCTGCATCGGAACATCCGCCGGCAATCCGTCATCGCGCCATACCTTCAGGATGCCCCGCACCAGCGCAGGCTCCTGATACAAATTGTTCCAGCTCAAGTGGCAAGGATCAAACGGATAGTGCTCGAAGGTCATCACATTCAGATCGCCCAGATGACCGTGGCTCTTAAGGTAATTCAAAAAGCGATTGAACCACGAGACGTTCCCCTGCGAATCAGGCCAAACCTGAATGTCGCTATTCACGCCCTCAAACACCGGCCCGGCCAGCTTAATATTCGGGTCGACCTTGCGGATCGCGTCTGCCCATTGCACATACAAAGCCGCATCATCCTCGGGCAACACAAACTGCCCATCAGGTTCTTCGCCAAGCTCCACATAATTGATCGCATACCCACGGCTCTCGATGTAGGCAATCTCGTTCGCCGCGTTGTCGGGATTATCGTAGAGCATCGCGACAGGGACGGTCATCGGCAAACCCTGCGTCAGACCGCTCTTGTAGATGAGATCAAAGCCGGGTTGCTCGCCGTCGTCGGTGGCAATGCCTTCCGGATCGTGCCACGAGTCCACCGAGGAACCGTACGTCAACGTTTGATTGCTGTCGGCGCGGTGATGCACAAGATCGGTAAACTTGCCAGCCGCGTCGTATCCCAGATAAACTTCGCGGATAGCGAAACCCACGCAGTTGCGCCGATCGCCCGATCCATGAGAATCACAGGTATTCGACGAAGCGGTCATCAGCACCCGCACAAACTCCACATTGAGAAGCTTCTGCGAAAGCGTCAGCTTGGATAGCCCACCCTTTCCATTGGTCACCGTTCCGTCGGGAAAAGTCTTCCAGTTGCCATTGCCCTGATCGCCGATCGCGTCGTCGCCCGTCCAGTACTGCACCTGATAACCGGTCGCATACGGATTACCCCATGCAATCTCAATCGCATTCACACCCATCTTGCCGCCTAGATCCACGATGATCCATCCCGGATGCAGCGCGTTGCTCTCGCCGGTATAGGTTTCGTCGAGATAAGGATCGCTCTTCCAATAGGTCGAGAGATCGCCGTCGTCCAGCATGGAGTAGCCGCCGCTGGTGCCATAGTTGCTCGTAGTGCCGCGATGCGGAAGGTTGTATCCAAACGAGCGTTTGATGTCGCCGGAACTATTCGCATCGCCCACAAAGTATCCCCGCCCCGACGGATCGCTCCACGAACCGGTCGGATTCCAATGCCACGCCTGAATGCTTAACTCGGTATTTAGCCGGTAGCTGATCGGGCCCCATCCCGCAGTATGCATCTTCTCGACGTGAGCCGGATCGTAAAGAATCTGAACCGAGTTCAGCGGATCGCGATCGATCCCCGCTCCGAGCGCCTGCTGCGGGCTGAAAGAATTGGTCGAGTGCCCCGGCGTAATGTCGACGGTGACCTGCTGCGCAAAAACCGGCACAGCAAAAATCATCAACGCGATGCCCATATTGAATCGATTCAATACAGCCACAAACTTAACCAATCGCGATTTGCGGATTTGTTGTTTCATGGCTAAACAACTCCAGCGGCAGGAGGTGAAACATTTTACCTCACCCCGTCCAGTCGTTTGTCAACGGGGCACATCGAGTTTTCCCGCCACTCCGCGTCCACCAGAACCACCGAAGTTTCAATCTGCCGTTCGGGGATGCTCCAACTATTTCTTGAGCAACCGGTCTTTCTCCTCAGGACCAACCGGCGCAAAGCCGTACTTTTCGTGAAAGCGGATCGCCCAGACCGCATCCGCCCACGTGCCAATCAACACCGGCCCACTCGCCATCCCAAGCAGATGGGAAAGCAAACGGCCTCCAATCCCTCGCTTCTGGCTGCGGCCCCGAACATAAGCGTGCCGGATCAGGGTCACGTCCTTGACCGGTTGAATGCCCATTGCGCCGACGAGCGTCCCAGCCTCCTCGACCCCCAGAACACAACCCCATCCTCGATTTCATGCCGCAGCTTCTCCCTGGACATGTACGGTTCAGTCCCGCGATCCGCCGGACTAATTCCTTTGTATGCCCGCGCCCCGTCGTTGATGATTCCCCAAATCGTCTCAACATCGCGGTCGTCGCAACGGCGAACCTCGCACAATTCAGTACGTAGCTTCGTAACCATAAACTTGCGTCGAGCCAGGGATATTGATTGTCGTAAATTTGAAAGTTAACGTCGGCGCCGCCACGGCAGGAACCATGAACGCCAGCGCCGTTCCGACCAGCAACAACTTGGAAAATCGGTTCATCACGCTTCTCCTTACTTCAACACGAATCTCATTTTAGACGCGAAGAAGAGCGCGATTGTACCCCATCTCGCCCTTTCGGCAACACTGTGAAAAGACCTTCACTCGACGGCCGGGATGATCGCGTTCGTTTCATTCTGCTGATGCCCCGCCCAAGCTCCGAAGCTGTCAGTTCCCGGTTCTCTGTTTGCTTCTCAGGAATGGGCCATCTGCCTCGCTACTTTCCCAGGAGCAAACATGTCGCCGTCGTTCTCGGTGTAAAGTTTTCCGTCGCGGCCGATGGCGATTGGCGTGTAAGCGGCGCCTAGAGCCTTTTTCAGGAAGCGTTTGCCTTTGAGGGTTCCGCCCTGCTGGATTACGTAGACGTTCCCGTCTTCGCTGTCGGCATAGACGGCACCGTTCTTGTCGACGGCGGGAGCGTTGACGCACCACTCGTTATCGGTCGGGCTCTCGAACTGCCACTCGACCCCCAGGTTGGCGTTCAGTTGCGTGATGTAGTAAGGACCGCTGCCGTAGTAGTTGTCCTTGATGATGACCGAGTAGGTGCCATCGTGGGCGTAGATGGCGGGGGTCTCGTCCCAGCCGAAATCGTAGGCGGTCAGATAATTTCCCGAGGAATCGAACTTCATGAGGTATCCGCGGCCGCCGTCGGCGTTGTCGGCTGCTCCGTAGAGAATGCTGCCATCGGGAGCCACGGCGGGAGTCGAAGAAGAACTATCGGTGACGGAACCGGCAAACTTGAAAGTAATTAAGGAACTGTGCCACTGTGCGGTCAGGTTCGCACTGACGGCGAGCAGGCAGGCATGAGCAGGGTCGAAATGGGCTCGGCTCAGGGTATAGATGGTATTGCCGTCGGCAGACACGGCGGGGGCGACGTTGATGCCCGGGCGCTGCGAGCCATAGGCCACGGGATCGCCGCAGTCGGGCGTGCCTTGCGACAGGGCGGAGAAGTCGACCTGGGTGACGACGCCCTGAGGCGTCACCTTGACCAGATAAGCGCCACGGACATCGACGGTCCAGGGTTTGGTTGGGTCGAGCGCCAGCGCGGTGTAGTAGATGTTTCCGCTGCTATCGACGGTCAACGGGCCGGAGACGAATGTGTTGGCATCGGTGCCGAACGGGGCGTAGTGGGCTAATTGCGTTCCGTCGGATTCTTTCAGTTGGTAGATTGAGCCGGAAAAGCCGGGCACGAACACGGAGCCGTTCGCGATGGCAGCGTGGAAGACTGGCTCCCAGCCGCGGAGGCCGTTGCCTTTGCCATGGGCTCCGCTGTTTGGTTCGGGCTTCCAGTCGCTTTGAAAATTCCAGGACTCGACCAGGGCGCCGTTCTGCCAGGTGAAGGCGCGCTCATTCCAGATCTGGGTGTCCCAGTCGTTGGGCCCGCAAGGGTAAGGGTGGCCGGAGCCGGGCGGTTTGCAGGATTTGTAGGTGCCAGTCTTGTACTCGAGAAAAACCGAGTTGCCGTCGACCAGCGGAACCTGGTAATGGACGAGCAAGTCATCGCTTTCGGCTTGTTCCTGGCGCACGAAAGGATCGAAGGTGATGTCGGCGAGCTTTTGCCGGGGCAGTTGCCCGGCGGCAGAGACTGCGTTGGTGTGCTGAGGAGTGTGTGCCCACTGCGGCCAGTCCGGCGTGGTTTTTGGGTTGAGCTCGGCGGCTTGAATTGCCTGCCATGCAGCCAGAACCAGGACGACGAAACCGATGACCGGGAAAATTACCGGGAAAATGACCCTCGAGGCCTTGCCCGAGGCGCTTGACACACAAGACATAGCACTCCTCCGCGAAGTGATCTTTAACGCCAGTTGAGCCCCCTGGGGAAGGTGCGAGAATCCAGGCAATTGCGGAACGTGTGAGTACTCACAATTGAACACGCCCAACGTGGGCGCGGCCCGCCTGGAGAACGACGTGGCGGCTAGGGAGGCCGACTCTCAGCAGTATCCCTTAGACGGTCTGGATTGTCACGAAAATTCCCAAGAGTGGGGCACTTTTTCGAGTGGAAACGGGGTGCGAAGAGAGTGACCATGCCGGGTACTGCAAAGGTTTGCACACAGGACACTCGACGGGCGGGGTCGTGTCGGCTTTGACTCCCTCTTGCTTTGGCGTGACACGTTTTGCCTCCAGTTATCGCTGTATATAGCGAGCGCACAAATAAGCGATGGAAAGGAGGCAATGATTATGTCGCTATTTAATAAAAAGGCAGATTTAGCAATTGTATTCCGTAATCCCAGGCCCCGGCGAGAGTCGCAGTTTCCCAATGGTTGGATGTTATTTCATCGGAACTGTCAGGTCAGAATCTACGTTTCCCGGGATGCCGCACGCCGGCCCACGATTGTCGCGAAAGAAGCAGCTTAGTCGGGCAAGCAAGCTTGGACCGTCGATTGGTGAGTCGGTTGAGGACTGGGATCGCAGCCGCTGAACGAGCAGCTGCGCAGTCGAGCCAGCGAACAAGGGGACGGCAATAGCCAGGTATTGGGCTTATGCCACAATTTCCCTCTGGCGTGCACAGAAGCTGCCCCCTTGGCCCTTCGGAAACTTCGTTTTTTCCAAGCCGCAGGCGCCGAATATAGTCAGGCGACCCGTTTATCGGGTTCCGTTTCTTTTATGGCAAAGCCACCCGCTTTACCGGCATCCAAAAGCTGATGCGCGTCAAGACGGCCGAAGAGCTCAATTAACTTTGCGACGATCCCAGTCCAGCCGGTTTGATGGTTCGCTCCCAATCCAGCGCCGTTATCCCCGTGGAAGTACTCATAGAACAGGATGTAATCCTTCCACTGAGGATCGTTCTGGAATTTCTCAGTCCCTCCGTACACCGGTCGCCGGCCAGACTTGTCGCGCAGGAATATGCCTGTCAACCGATTAGCGATTTCACGGGCCACTTCAAACAAATTCATGAGGTTGCCCGAGCCCGTCGGACACTCAATCTTGAAGTTATCGCCGTAATAAAGGTAGAAGGATAAGAGGGCGCGGATCAGCAGGGCATTGACCGGCATCCAAACCGGGCCGCGCCAATTGGAGTTTCCACCGAACATGCCAGTGTCAGATTCTGCCGGGAGATAATTTACCCGGTATTCCTGTCCCTCCACGTGGACGACAAACGGATGCTCGGCATGGTAGCGGGAAAGTGCCCGGATGCCATAAGGACTGAGGAATTCGTTCTCATCGAGCATGCGCGTCAGAATCCGCCGCAACCTGTCCTCATTCACCAGTGCAGCAATGCCACGTTCGGCATACCCCAAATGACCGCGCCCGGTTGCATGAATGCTGTTGCGCAGTTCAGGCATACGTTCCAAACGTTCCCTCAAAAGCTCCGCCATTCGCGGTACCCGTTCGCGCTGCCACGGCTCGATTACGGTGGTGGCGCACAGGGGTAGCAGGCCCACCATGGAGCGAACCTTGAGCCGCCTGGCGCTGCCATCGGGGAGGCGCAGGACGTCGTAGTAGAAACCATCTTCCTCGTCCCACATGCCCTCTGGCCCCGTCTGGTTCATGGCGCGCGCAATCCAAATGAAATGCTCAGCAAACTTCAGGGCCATGTCTTCGTAAAAGCTGTCGTGCGCCGCCAACTCGACGGCGATCTCCAGCATGTTCTGGGAGAACATGGAGACCCACGCGGTGCCGTCCGCCTGCTCAAGGCTGCCACCGGTCGGAAGTGCCGCGCTACGATCGAAGACACCGATGTTGTCCAGCCCGAGGAAGCCGCCTTCAAACAGGTTCTTGCCAAACCGGTCTTTGCGGTTCACCCACCAACTGAAATTCAGGGTCAGCTTCGCAAACGAGCGCCTCAGGAAATCGAGGTCACCCTGCCCCTTGAGCGCCTGCTCTGTCCGGTATAGGAAAATCGTCGCCCAGGCATGTACTGGCGGATTGACGTCGCTGAAGTTCCACTCGTAGGCCGGGATCTGACCCGTCGGATGGAGGAAGAACGACTGCAGCATCAGGTCAAGCTGTTGTTTGGCAAACTCTATATCGACCGTGGAGAGTGCGATGGTGTGGAACGCGAGATCCCAGGCTGCGTACCACGGATACTCCCATTTGTCGGGCATCGAGATGACGTGCTGGTTCACCATGTGGAACCATTCGCTGTTCCGCATGAAACGTCCGCCGGGCTTCATCGGATCGACACCGTGTTCGTCGAGCCATTTGTCCACGTCGAAGAAGAAATACTGCTTGGACCACAGCATCCCTGCCAGCGCCTGCCTCATGACCAGGGCTTCGTCTTCGCTGACACGAGTTGGGGTTATGGATTTGTAAAACTCATCGGCCTCGCGCTGGCGCGCCTGCAGGATCTTCGAGAAGTCCTTGAAGGGATCGCCGATGGCGGCTGGCGCCGCATCGCTTAGCCGTACACGGATGGTGGCTGTCTGTCCCGCTCCCACTTGCAACTGGTAATGCGCCGCAGACTTGGTCCCCGTCTTTTCGGGATTGACCGCCTCTTGATTTCCGTTCACCACGTAGTTGTTGATTCCGTCTTTAACATAAGGAGAGGTGTTGGCAGTTCCGAAAATCCGCTGGTTGTTCGTCTCATTTTCCGTGAACAGCAGCGGGACATCTCCCTCGCAGTGCAGATAGCGTTCCCCCAGATCCGCGTGTGACGCTGCAACCACCTGAGCGCCCTTCGGTCCAGCGACCTGCTTCAGGGACGGCTTCGCCGTGCCTGGCCACCATGTCCAGATGTTGCGAAACCATAATGTCGGCAGGACGTGTACCGTGGCTGGCTCAGGACCGCGATTACTCACGCTGACTTGGATCAGGATATCCTCCGGCGACTGCTTGGCATACTCCACAAAAACATCAAAGTAGCGATCGCCATTGAAGATACCGGTATCCAGCAGTTCGTATTCCATGTCGCCGCGGTTGCGCCGTTTATTCGTCTCAATCAGATCGCCGTAGGGAAACGCCGCCTGCGGATACTTGTACAGGTATTTCATGTAGGAATGCGTAGGTGTGCTGTCGAGGTAGAAGTAATATTCTTTAACGTCTTCACCGTGGTTGCCCTCGCTGTTGGTAAGGCCGAACAGACGTTCTTTGAGGATGGGGTCTTTGCCATTCCACAGGGCTACACTGAAGCACAGCAACTGATTGCCATCGCAGATGCCGGCAAGACCGTCCTCGCCCCAGTGATAGGCACGCGATCGGGCCTGGTCATGTGTGAAGTAGTCCCACGCAATGCCGTCCTGGCTGTAGTCCTCGCGAACCGTACCCCACTGCCGCTCGCTCAAGTAAGGTCCCCACTTTCTCCAGGGCTTCTTGCCGGGGCCTACCTGTTGTTGGAATCTGATGGTTTCGGTCGCGCCTGCTTCTTGGAGTCTGGCTGATTCAGGATCTGGGAACATTTTGTGCCTCCTCTCGGCGAGTCGGCCCGCCGTCAACCGACACGCGGCTGGCCGGATGTGAGTTCATGGAACCACCAGAAATGCTCCGATGGCCTCGCCGGGCGATTGGCGACCCGGCTGAATGGTGCTTCATTGTGCGCGTATCATTCCCGGAATGTAAGTGTCAAAACTAACAGTCTGACGATTGCCAATAGCGGTAAAGGCATGCGGGCTCGCGCAGAACCGTCACTTTTGCCAGTTCATGCCACGCGTCCCGCTCAGCCCCGGGGGCCTGCCCCGTCCTTGGCAGACGATGGAAAGGTATGCAGGATTGTTTCCTTCCAGGATCCCTTGGGCCTTGGTGTCAGCCGAAACACAGTCCCGTCTTTGTGAGCACCTCCGCCAGCGGTAGCGCCATAAACGTTGGCGTTGGCATCGAGCGTGACGCTGTCGTACACGCCCGCACCGTCGTTTCCCTTGCCAAACGCGTGCAGCACACGAAAGTTATGTTGAGCCTGGACGCTAAATGGTAAGAGGAGGAAGCACAGAACTCTTACGCGCATGCGGATCACCGCTCCTTTACGGCGTGAGTTGGAAGACCACGCCGCCGCCGTAGGCGCCGCCGATGGAGGTTGTGCCGTAGAGTTTGCCGTCGGGGCCGAAGGTTAGGTTGGCCTCGGGCTGGGCACCATCGTGCCCGGTGAAGGTATGCAGCAGGGTATATTTCCAGGTGCCGTTGCGCTGTGGCGACAGCCTGAAGACCACCCCCTCTCCATAAGCGCCGCCCACCCCGGTAGTGCCGTAGAGAGTACCCGACTGATCGATGATCACGCCTTCGGACGGCCCCCCGTCTGAGCCTCCGGTGAAGTTGTACAAAATCGTTTCTCGCCCGCTCTCGCCTGTGCCACCCGCGATCCGCGCTAAGCTTATATACGACACTGGCCCGGAACGTGCCGCCGTCTGCTGTGCCATAGAGGTCCCCCTGACGATCCATGGCGAGTTGGCCATTGCCCGGAAATGCCAGGTCGTCACCCACGCCGAAACGATGCAGGATGTGTTCGGTCCAGCCTTGAGCCTCTGAGCCCAGAGACAACTCCCAAGCCGTACCGCAACCCCCACCACAACCACCGCCGCCGCCCAGCTTTGTGGTACCGTAGAGGTTGCCGGCAGTGTCACGGGTCGGGCCAGCGAAAGGTGCCGCGCCGTCGCCGTCCGTGCCGGTAAAGTTGTGCAGAATCGTTTCTTCCCACCCTTTCGGACCAAGATTGAGTTCGAAGGCGGCGGAGGCGGCGGTACCGTATACGTTCCTCTGCTGGTCCAATACCACGCTCCCCCAAGGGCTACCGTCCTGATCGTGTCGACCAAAACGATGGAGGAGGTTTTCCTTCCAGCTATTGGAATCAGGCGTCAATCTGAAAACCGTGCCGTATACTCCGCCCTCGACGCCGCTCTCCGTTGTGCCATATAAATCACCCGAAGGACCGAGTGTGGGGCCGTCGAGCGGTGCCACCCCATCGTTACCGTGGCCGAAATTGTGCAGGATTACCTCGCTCCAATGTCCGTTGGTGCCGGCTCGCAGAAGGAATACCGTGCCCCCGCTGTAGATACCCCCGCCAAAGGTTGTCCCATAGATGTTCCCTGCGTTATTCAAGACCACGCTTCCATAGACGCCGACACCATCTTTGCCGTTTCCGAATGCGTGCAGCACCCGAAAATGGTATTGGGCTTCGGCGGTAAACGATGCCACGAGAAGTAGCAGCAGGGAAAAGAGTGCGCGCATGCGGGACCACCGCTCCTTTACGGTGTGAGCTGGAAGACCACGCCGCCGCCGTAGGTACCGCCGATTGTTGTTGTGCCGTAGAGCTTGCCATCGGGTCCGAAGGTGAGGTTCGCACCCGGAGAGCAGCCGTCGGACTGGAGAAATGTATGCAGCAGCGTGTACTTCCACGAGCCATCGCTTTGGGGAGATAACTTGAAGACGACGCCGCAGCCTGCCCCGCCCAATCCGGTGGTGCCATAAAGGTTTCCCGAATCGTCGAAGATGACGCCGCCCTCCGGCAGATAGCCATTCTGGTCCTCGCCGAAACCGTGAAGAATTGTCTCCTTCCACTCGCCGCTGAAACCTGATGGGGGCGGTGCGAGCTTAAACACGGCGCCACCACGCAGGGGGCCACCAGTGGCGGTGGTGCCGTACAGGTTACCTTGGCCGTCTCTGGCCAGTTGCCCCGTTTCTGGAAACCCCAACGTGTCGTCCACACCGAAGGCGTGCAGGATGTGCTCAGTCCAGCCCTGTGTGTCCCATGACGGGGGAGACAACTCCCAGACTGTGCCGCAGCCGGCGTCACAGTTCTTGCTGCCGCCGCCGAGATTAGTGGTTCCGTAGAAGTTTCCGGCACCGTCACGGATCGGCCCTGCTAAGGGGAGGTATCCGTCGCCGTTCTTGCCGGTGAAGTTGTGGAGTGTAGCGTTCTTCCAGCCCGGCCGCCCCGGCGACAGCTCGAAGGCCACGAATCCGGTTCCAAAGATGTTGCCACTCGACGAGTCAAGAACCAAATTACCCCAGGGCTCGCCGCCGTCCTCACAGCCCTGCCTGGAGCAGAAGCTATATAGGATGGCCTCCCTCCAGCCATCGCCAGTCGGAGTCAAACTAAACGCAACACCTCGATCATTTTTCCCAAAAACCTGCGTCGTGCCGTAGAGGGTGCCGTCCTGAGCAAGAACCACCCCGCCCCGGGGGCCTGCCCCGTCCTTGGCAGACGATGGAAAGGTATGCAGGATTGTTTCCTTCCAGTATCCCTTGGGCCCTGGGGTCAGCCGAAACACGATCCCGTCTTTGTGAGCGCCCCCGCCGGCGGTAGAACCATACACGTTGCCGTTGGCATCGAGCGTGACGCTGTCGTACACGCCCGCGCCGTCGCTGCCATTGCCAAACGCGTGCAGCACGCGGAAGTTATGTTGGGCCTGGACGCTAAATGGTAAGAGGAGGAAGCACAGAGCTCTTACGCGCATGCGGGAACACCTTCTGTCGACGGGGTTGCGGGGAGCTGACGCCCACGACGTGCCAAGCTTACCACAATTTGCGAAACAAACAACGGGGGTGCTGGGGATCTGGCTGCAGCACCCGCAGTTCACTCGCCACCAAGCCTAACCCCGTGCGTCAGTCCGTGGCGTCATTGTCTGGGTCTGAGGGCGTGTATCCGCTCCCGAAGCATGACTTCGGGTTCGTGAAGCAACTCGTGTCGTACGGAGCGCCCGTAATAGGTACGAACGAACGTGGCGACTGGTTGAAGTTGAAGAAATCGGAGAGGGAGTACTTGCAGGTCGTACAGACCTGCGGTCCGTCCGGGGCAAAATAGTCAGCATACGGATAGGCAAGACTGCCGATGCCGCCCGGGTCCCCTAGGTGCTTGCCGCCTGTGCCTAACGCATACTCGATGAAGTTGAGAATGCTGCCGAAGTCGTGCACATAGGGCACGGCGGGCTGGCAGCTATCCTGCGTGCAGGCACCGGAGATGTAGCCGCCGGAGGGGTCAGTAGACCGTGTCACGTAGGCCCCCACGACCAGCAAGGGCACACGGAAGCCATAGGTATAGTCTTCGCTTCCTATCTGCCCCGGGTAGCCGGTGCACTTGCCCGCCGAATTGCAATTCCACGGCAGCACGTCGTCGTACCATCCGCCCCAGTCGTCCCAAACCACCAGCACGACCGTATCCTGCCAATAGGGGGTGCCGTTGGCGTCCGTGCAGGGCTTGAACTGCGCGCCCTTGTTTGTGTAGCCGCCGAGCGCGTTCACGATTGAGGCCACCCAGGAGGGCCCAAAGTCTGTGCTGCCGTTCCCAGGGTGATCGGACCAACTGCCGTCGGGAATCACCCGACTCACTGCCTGCAAATTGCAAGCCCCCTGATAGCCCATGTCGTTCAGGACCTGGCCGGGATTTTGCGTATACACGTTGTTCTTATAATCCGTGCCCGTGCAAACGGTTCCCGGAAGCATATTGGGCTTGCAGATGTGGTTGATGGAAATTGGCGCGTTCCAGTAAGCCTCGCCGTTGACGTTAGCATAGTAGCGCCAGCTTATCTGGTTAAGATCCAGCAGGTCGGCCATCGTATTCGGGTTCCAGCACGGATAACCGGGATTTACGCCCGTCCCGGGAATGTAGGGATTCGCAGAAAAATTCGGCCATTGCGGGGGCGCAGGAGGTAATTCCGGCACCTTGGTACCTGTCTCCGCCAAGCAACCGCCGGGAAACTGGCCGGGGCCGTTATCCGATATCCAATATTGTCCGTAGGTGTTGTCGTTGGGGAAGTAATCCGGCGCGGAGGTTCCGGCGAACAGAAACAGGTGCGCAGGCTGGCTCGGCCCTTGGTTGGTTTGAGACATCCAGTTGGCGAAGCCGTATTGCTCGGCAATTTGGAAGTAGGGCTGGATCGCGGAGTCGCTGACGTAAGTGTAGGGACAATATTGAGGGTTGCCGCTCGGGCAGGGTATGGTGCCGTTGATCTTAGTCTCGGTCGCGTGGCAGGCTCCGTCCATTGCGCCGTTGTCGAAGGTGCACTGCCAGTCGGGGTAATGCTCGTGATTCGGGCCGTAGTTGGGTGCGGCCAAGGGTGTGGGTGCCAAGGGAATGAGCAGACCGTCTGGTGTCGCGGGGGCGCACCCCTTCACCGGGTTTTGCAGAATCGCTCCGCAGGAGCCAGAGTCGTTGGCCGGTCGCACGTGCGCGCCGTTGGCAATCAGGGTTGTGTCCTCGTGGAAGAGGTTGGTTGGCGTGCGGTTTTCCTGGACAACAATAATCACGTGCTGAACTTGCGGAATGTTATTGGATTGCGCCAAAGCGGTGACTGGCGCGAGGGCGGCCATTAGAGCTAGCGGCAGCACGGTCTTCACGATCCAGTTCCTGACTCCGATCTCCTGACTCGTAGTTGACGACTGTTTGAGAAGGTCGCAGAAGAATCCCGAGGACTCGTTCCAATTGATATTCGAGAAGCATTTCATACCAAGCCTCCTTTCGGGGCGTTTCCCTGGCGGGAGGTTGAACTGCATTGGCTGTTAACTGAGAGGTGTTAAAACGGGCGAAGCATAACACCGCGCGTGACAGTGGAATGGCAAAAGTTCAGTTTGTTACGAAATCAGGACAAAATCGCGGCTGTGCTTTTTCGTGGCCCTACCCAATCGGCTTGAATTCCGTTGACTGTTACAACATCCCGATTGCGCTCATTGACCGCGGTCGTAAGTGTCGTCTCCTCCCCGCGCACGACCCGGCCTCGCCCAAGAGCGGGTTTCCTCCGTCCTTTTCCGCGTCACTCCCGGAAAAGCGTGAGTTACGACATTCCCAAATTGGAACTGGGTCGGCAACCCGCTCGTTTTTTTCTTGTTCTGATTGCCTCGTTACGATAATATAAATATGCAGATATTATCTGCAAGATAATCTAGGATCTTTGACAACTGAGTTCTGGACTTGGGCTGAACCGCCGAATTCGAAATCCGGCGAGCGCGAAAGTTTTGCTAGCCGATAGGTCGACGCGCAATTCCAAAATGGAACTGTCGGCAGCCGGAATGCCACGATAACTTCCTTGGTTTCTATATTTTGCTTGTAACTGCCTTAAAAACCATAGATCTAGGAGGCAAGAAAATTTCCGGCCCTTTGTTTTCTAGATTTTGCGCAAAACAGAGCGTTTTTTTTCGAGCAGCTTCTGCACATACAATTGTGCAGTCCATCGCGTCGCCATCTGCCCCAATCGCGATTTGATCTTGGTTCTAAGCCGCCAAGTGCGATGACTCGATAGAACTATTGACTCGGCGAATTACGATTCAACGAATTATGACTCGACGAATTATGGATCAGAGTCTGCACCGCAGCCCTGAATGCGGAACGCAGTTCCGCCGCATGGTCTTCCGGGATTGCCTTCGCGATCAGGATCATGGCGGTTCCATGCGCGACCGTCCATAGCGCCAGCGACAAACGCGTGTGTTCCGCGGGAGATCCCCCCAGACGCTCCGCCAGCTTTTCCTCCACCAGCGCCATGGCAGGTCGATGTTCCCTCAAGGGCACGGGGCGGCCAGACCGGCCCGGAGGAGGGAAGCGGTAGGCATGAGTGTAAAACAGCTCGTATTCATGGGGGTGAGTTAATGCGTACTCGAGATAACAGTCGCAGACTTCCTCGGGCGACTGGCACGATCGTATCGCGTCGCTGACATCCTGCTGGATTCGCCGCAGCAGGGCGCGCAAAATATCCTCGCGGTTCCGAAAGCGGCGGTACACGGCAGGAGTGTTGGTCCTCGCTGCCTTGGCCACCGCGCGCATGGTGAGAGTCTTTTCCGCTCCCTTCTTCCACAGCTTCTGGGCAGCGTTCAAAATACGTTCTTGCAGATCAGGATCAGGTTGCCGTGGCATTTCTGTCCTTCATACCTACATGAAACGATTTAATAATTTATATTGACAGCGTAAACGTAACGCTGTATACATAATCAATATAGGTCCCTTTCCCGCTTTTGTATAGCTGAATTCAGGAGTCCTTCGATGTTTTCCTGGGAAGACCCGGATGACCGGGTTGCTATTGTGCAAATGAATGCAGAGCTCCGCCACGCGCGGCTGGAACTGCTGAGCGCGGAGTGCGCCACCCACCAGTTGCGTCTCCGCTTCTCCACCCAAGACCTGGCCCGTTACGCCGAGCAGGATCTGCTACGCAAGACCATTCACTCCGCCGCTGCCTTGAACGATTTCTACGCCTCGATCGAGCGGCAAATTCCTTCGGTCGGGCAGCTTGCCCAGAGCCGCGGCCCGAAGCTGAACGAAGAGCAGGCGGTTGAAATCAGCGCTTCGATTGCGGCCTACATCCGGGAGCAGCGCGACCGCTACTCTCCCTCGGCTGCGGCGCTCAGCGCACAGCGCAAGGCAATCATGCAGCCCTACTTTTCCTCGACCATGCTCGACCGCATTAAGGTTGTGGAACTCGAGGGCGCGTGCGTCCCCAACCCTCCGTTTTATTCCAAGGTGCGGGACCTCGGATTTTCCAATCTGCCCAACTTCCCCCAGATGGCCACCCTGACCTTCCTGGACGTGGCCGTGTTCAACGAGAGAATCACCGATACCGCGCTCTTCCATGCGCTGGTGCATTCGGTCCAGTTTCAAGTCCTCGGAATACAGCGTTATGCCGACTTGCTGGTTCGCGGTTACCTGAGAACCAATGCCCACTTTGCGGTGCCACTCGAAGCCCACGCCTTCGCGCTGGAATCAAAGTTCGCTCGCGGTGGCTCGGAGAGTTTTTCCGTCGAGGAACAAGTCCGTCTGTGGGTCCGAGAAGGCCGCTACTAATTCTCCCCCGACAGAATGCGGAAAAACTCACCAAGCCGAGTTTTTCCGCACCCGCTGTTCCATTCCTACATTCCACTCTCATCAGCCGACGGGCCATAAATCGCGGGCACGGCGATGTTGTTCAGTCGCAAGTAAACGCCCAACTGTGCGCGATGATGAATGTTGTGATTCATCACCCAGGTGCGCAGGCAGGCAATCCGCGGCATGGAAAAGACAGTCACGCCGTTGTTGAGAAACGACCAGTTCTTGCCCAGATCGGCATCACTGGCCTTCGCCAAAGCCGCGCGAGCCGCGGCCACATTTTTGTCAAACAACTCCAACAGCTCTTTACGGGTTTTCGGCACTGGGGGCGGCTGAAATCCCTTGCCTCCAGGATTCATGTCGAAGCCATCTTTCGTGATGGTCTCCACCGCCCACTCCGGAATGTTAGCCAGATGTCCGGCCAACCAGCCCATGGCGCCGGATTTTTCGTGCGGCTTCCAGGAGAACTTCTCGTCCGGAACCCGTTCCAGAGTTTTGCGAGTATTTGCCATTTCCTGATCGAACTCGGGTAGAAGAGATTGACTGAGTGACATTCGTTCCTCCGTGGGATGTTTCCAGGACTAAACAGCGAACTGGATGATAAGCGAATAAAAAGCGAAATGTCAATCTTTATTTTCGAGCCGGCGAGGTTGCGCTTTTTCCGGCTTGAACACCATCCCCCGGCTGGTTTTGCCGTTCATCACGACCACCAGCGGATCGTCGAAATGCAGGTGTCGCACGCAGCCCTGTTCCTCGACCGCTGCTTGCTCGCCCAGCCACTCCCAGTCCACAAAGCCCTCCCCTGCATCGGGATTGACGGTGAAGTATCCCACCTGAAATGCGGTGAGGTTCTGGAAAAAGTGGCTGCCTTGCGATGGGGTCACGCGAAAGTCGCGGAATCCCGCCTCCACGATCACGCGGGCTCCGGAAATCTCGTCCCACTCTACTGGGATTCCGAGCCAGGGATCATTCGATCCCCAACGGCCCACTCCTATCAACAGATACGGCGTCCCGCTTTCGCTCAGCTTCGCATTAAGATGGGCCACCCCCTCCGCTACCTCCTGACTCCGAGCGCGCTCGAAGCGATGAAAGTCGACCACCACGACGTCGTGCAGATCGCGGATGCGTCCGTTGCCCAGCACCTTGGAGCTGTGGCAGACGAGTCGGTCGGGATTCACCTCTTCCATGCGCAACTCTTCGCCTTCGCGCGAAAGCACCAGCGGACGTATCTGCAAAAATCCAAACTCGGCAGTTTCCTGCGGCTTCCGCGGCAGGCGCACTGCAAATTCGACTTCCACGGGACGCCCGAACGCATCGTCGCCAATTCTTGTGAGCTGTTCCAGGATCGCGGCCAGGGGAAACACTCCATGCTTGAGGATCGGAGCGAAGCTTACGATGCGGGTACCAGGGCGGCTCAGCCCGTCGTAAATGACATGGTTGTCGATCGAGTAGGTCGAGCCCAAGTGATTCAAAGTGCCGTCGCTCTCGGCCACGTCCAGCCCGAAGCGCGATTCTTTCAGTTCAAGCAGCGGATCGGACACGGAATCACCAGAGCCACGCTCGATGTGATCAAGCTCCAGTGCCCAGAACTCGCGCTGCGAGTTCGCCAGAATATCTTCCACCGAGGAAAACTGCACAAGGTTCCGCGGATAGCGCGGACAGAAGGTCAGGCACTTTCCACCATCAACAACAGCACGTCCCAGACCCAAAGCCACTGCGGCGATTCCATCCCCGTAGCTCATCGGGGGAACCGGATAGAAGTTGTGCGATCGCACGACTCCAGAAAAATCCGGATAAAATCTCTTTCCGTCGTGCGAGCCATGAATCGTGCCCACGACCTGCTGCACGATCACCGCCATCTTTTCTTCTTCCAAGCGGTAGGGCGTGGCCCGCACATATCCCTTGGCATGCTGACTGAAGGTCGATGCATAGACGCGTTTGATCGCCTCCATGAGTTGCTCCAGCCGCACCGACAAATCCGCATGCTGGTTGGCCAGCATGAAAGTTTCGTAGACGCCGGTGAAGGGCTGGTATTGCGAATCCTCGAGCAAGCTGGAAGACCGCACCGCCAGCGGGTAGTGGACCTCGGCCAGAAATGCAAGCAGATCGTCTCGCAGCGAGGGAGGGAGCGAAGCTTCGAGGAACCGCCGCAGAATTTCGGCGTCGTCGGTGCTATTGATAGCGAAGTCGAGGAGGTTGTTCTCGCCGAGAAATCGGTCGAACACATCGGTCGCCAGCACCACGCTCGGCGGCACTGCAATGCGAACATCGGCGAAGCGGCGCGCCGTCTGATATTTGTGCAGCAGGTGGCGGATGAAAGCCAGCCCGCGCGCCTTTCCGCCTAACGAACCACCGCCAATCCGCAAAAAGAAGCCTTCGGTTGCCTTGAAAGTGGACGCATTGAAATCCCCGATCAGAACCTGGCTCTGCTCACTACGATATTCGGCAATGGAATCGATCAGGTCGCGCCGCAGATCTTCGAGCGTTGCGAAATCAGAAACCTTTCGCGGCCTAAGCTTCTGTGCCAGGGCGAACTCAGTCCGCGCCCGCAGCCAGCGCGAGAAGTGATTTCTTTCGCTGTGGTATGCGATGCTCTCCGCTGGAACTTCATGAAGCTTGGCTTCGAGTTCGTTCAAATCTCTCGCCCGCGCCACCTCACTTCCATCGGGCAGGCGGAACGCGAAGTCGCCGAAACCGAACTGCTCGGTAAGAAAACGCCGCAGATCGCGCAACAGCGTAGGCGAGCGCTTCCGCAGGAACGAATATCCCTCGGCATGCGCCCGCGCCCGGAATTCGGTCCGACTTGTCTGCAGGACGATCGGAGCATCCGGCACTTCTTCACGAACCATGTGGGCCAGGTCGAATCCAGAGTCGGGGCTCAACTCGCCGGCGCGAGGGAATTCCACATCCGAGACCACGCCCAGCAGATACTCGCGATACTGCATTACCTGCCGCGCCGCGTCTTCGTAATTCGTGGCCAGCAGAATCTTGGGCCGCGCCCGCATGCGCACTAGCTTATGCGCGACATTCAATCCTTCGCTGAGCAGGCGCCGGGACTGGGTGATCAGCTCGGTATAAATCGTAGGCAGAAACGAGGAGTAATAGCGAATGTTGTCTTCGACCACCAGGATCACGGGCACGCCGATGGCGCGGGTATCGTGGTCAACGTTGCGCTTGTCTTCAATGTACTTGACGATCGAAATCAGAATGCGGACGTTGCCCTGCCACAGGAATATCTGCTGCAGATCGGTGACCGGGTTGCGCGCGACGAACTTCTTGATCTCGCGATAGTCGTAGGCCAGCACGACCACGGGCACGTCGAGTCCTGCCGCTTTGACTTCACGAGCCAACTGCGCCGCATCCATGTCTTCGACTTCGAGGTTGGTGACGATCAGATTGAACCGCGGCTGAGATCGCGCCAGCTTCAGTGCTTCCGCGCCGGATGAAACGTGAGTGATCCCGGGAATCTGCTGCTGCTCGAGTTCAAGCGATTCCCCGATCAGCAACTCATTCAGCCGCCCATCCTCGCGAAGGATGAAAGAGTCGTAGAGGCTGGAGACCAGCAAAATATCCTGCACCCGAAAGGGCATCAGGTTCTCGAAGCCCTCGAAGAGGCGCTCGGGGTCGACGATGGGGTCGGGTTGGTGCGTGATGGCCATCGACTATTTCAAAGTGTCATCCTGAGCGAAGTGGTCGTTCGCAAAGCGAACGACCACGCAGTCGAAGGACCCCGTGGTTCTAGCCCTAGCAACGTTGTTGCAGGGAATTCTCACGGGGCGGTCTCGTGAGAACGCATTGCTGCATTCATCTTGTCCCGCGCTGATAAGGGGTCCTTCGACTCCGCATCTGCTTCGCTCCGCGAAGCAGCCGCTGCGCTCAGGATGACACTGCATTATTTGCACTTGATCGATTCGCCGGCAAACGCCATTTGCGCTCCCCATTTCTCCGCCAAATCCTGCCAGCGTGGATTGAGTGCTTCAATCAGAGCAATCTTCTTCTGCCGCCGCCAACCCTTCAATTGCTTCTCGCGATCGATTGCTTTTCGAACATCATCAAAGCTCTCGAAGTAAACGAGGCGATTGCAACCGTACTTGCTGGCAAAGCCTTCAAACTCACCGCTCTTGTGGTCCAAAACTCGCCGGTAGAGATTGTTGGTCATTCCAATGTAAAGAGTGCCCGTGCGGCTGCCGACGATGTAGACGCAGTACTTGTGTTCTTTCACGAATTCACCGGCGCCTCAAGATTTGTCATCCTGAGCGAAGCGATCGTTCGCAAAGCGAACGATCACGCAGTCGAAGGACCCCGTGGCTCTGAATCTGACAACGTTCTCGCAGGGAATTTTCACTTGGCAGCCTCGTGGAAATGCCTTTCCACATTCATCTTGCTCCACGCTGATAAGGGGTCCTTCGACTCCGCATCTGCTTCGCTTTGCGAAGCAGCCGCTGCGCTCAGGATGACACTGTATTTTCTCTCTTCCAAATAATAAGGGCGTCCGCACTCGGAAGGGCATCAGGTTCTCGAAGCCCTCGAAGAGCCGCTCGGGGTCGACGATGGGGTCGGGTTGATGGGTTGCGCTCATCTGTGGAGAACTCGACCCTATTCTAAGCTGTCATCCTGAGCGAAGTGGTCGTTCGCAAAGCGAACGACCACCCAGTCGAAGGACCCCTTTGGTTCCGAACTTGGCAACGTCATCGCAGGGAATTTCCACTGGGCAGCCTTGTGAGAACGCCTTGCTGCATTCATCTTAGCCCACGCTGATAAGGGATCCTTCGACTCCGCATCTGCTTCGCTTCGCGAAGCAGCCGCTGCGCTCAGGATGACACAGCGTTAGTATCAGTTTTCGGTCGACTCACACGCCCACATACCGAATGGGGCTTCCGTGACCGCGCAATTCGTTTGGAACGCGCTTGTAGCGGTAGCGTTTCTTAACGTCCTCCGGTGCGTCGTGGCCGCAAAATCCCGAACGCCCTTCCTGATCATCCCAATTCCCATAAAGCTCGGGAATCCCTCCGGCAAAATTCTCCTTTGTTGCATCCATCCACTCGCCGTTTTCAAAAACCCCTATGATAAGCCCGTGTGCTACAGCCAGCACGTACTCTGCTTCCTCGGCCCTCCGAGGCGAAATCTTCCATGAGTATCTGACCCTGTCGAGTAACGTGTAAGCCTCATCTTCAATCTCAATAGTCTTATTGACACATATGAGTAGCAACTTCTCGCCCTCAGGAAAGACGGCTTCCTCAGCCGCGTCATAACGTTGCATGATTTCTTTCTTGCGCATGCAATCCTTTTCCAAAAACTTGCGGGGTGGAACTTCTTCCACCCCGCATCATAGCCACGACAACCGCTACACCAAGCCCTGATCCAGCATGGCATTGGCGACTTTCAAAAAGCCGCCGATGTTGGCGCCGTTCACTAGATTGCCCGGGGTGCCGTATTTCTCGGCCGTCTCGAAGCAGTTCTTGTGGATGGCGATCATGATTTTGTGCAGCCGATCATCCACTTCCTCGCGAGTCCAGCTCAGCCGTGCGCTGTTCTGGGCCATTTCGAGGCCGGAGGTCGCTACGCCACCGGCATTGGCAGCCTTGGCCGGTCCGTAGAGAATCCCGGCTTCAAGGAACATCTTGGTCGCTTCCAGGGTGCTGGGCATGTTCGCGCCTTCGGCCACCAGCTTGACTCCATTCTTGATGAGGTTCGCGGCATCTTTCGCCTTGATCTCATTCTGCGTGGCGCTCGGGAATGCGCAGTCTGCCTTGATATTCCAGATCGGATTGTGCTCCAGCTTGATGTCGGTGGGCATGAAGATCGCCTTCTTGAACTTCTCGCCGTATTCGCGAATGCGTCCGCGGCGGACGTTCTTCAGCTCCATGACCCAAGCCAGCTTCTCGCGATTGATTCCATCTGGATCGTAGATCACGCCATCGGAATCGGAGAACGTAAGCGGCTTCGCTCCCAGATCGAGCAGCTTCTCGACCGTGTATTGCGAAACATTGCCGCTGCCGGAGATCAGGCAGAGCTTGCCTTCGAGCGAGTCTTTCTTGCTCTTCAGCATTTCGGCGGCGAAGTACACGCAGCCGTAGCCGGTGGCTTCCGGACGAATCAGCGAACCGCCCCAGCTCAGGCCCTTGCCGGTCAGGACGCCGGTGAATTCATTGCGGAGACGCTTGTATTGGCCAAACAGGAAGCCGATTTCGCGTCCGCCAACCCCGATGTCGCCAGCGGGAACGTCGGTGTCCGGGCCGATGTGCCGTGATAGCTCGGTCATGAAGCTCTGGCAGAAGCGCATGACTTCATTGTCGCTCTTGCCCTTGGGATCGAAATCCGATCCGCCCTTGCCGCCGCCCATGGGCAGCGTGGTCAGCGAATTCTTGAACACTTGCTCAAAGGCCAGGAATTTCAAAATGCCGAGGTTCACCGAGGGATGGAAGCGCAGCCCGCCCTTATAAGGGCCGATGGCGCTGTTCATCTCAATGCGGAAGCCGCGGTTGACTTGAATTTCTCCGCGATCGTCAAACCAGGGCACGCGGAACATAATGACGCGCTCAGGTTCGGTGATGCGCTCAAGAATCTTCGACGATCTATATTCCGGATGCTTCTGCAAAACCAGCCGTAGAGAATCGAACACTTCCTGAACTGCTTGGTGAAACTCGGGCTCCGCCGAGTTTTTGGCTTTTACGATGCTCATTACATCTTCAATGTAGTCGCCCGGCGTTTTAATTCCGGGCGGTGTCATTACACTCATGGGATTTTCCTCCAATGTAAGGTAAGAATAGATTTTCAGGATTTACTGTTTGAAACATTGCAAAGGTCATATTACTTGGCCAACGCTCCATTAGAGTCCTAAGCCCTGATCTTCGCCGTGATGGATATCACCTGGGACCGTGATCATGGTACTGCTTTACCGGGCTAAAATACGGATTTTTTGTGAAAAGACAGGACCACGGATGGCACTAAACCTGCAGACGGGAAGAGCGGGCGCTCGCCCGGCTTCTGCTTCCAGGGTCTACATGCCCAGCTTCTTCACTTCTTCGTTGTAATATTTGCGGTACAGAATGTCCCATTCCTGGCTACCCTCGAGGATGGTCCGCTTCTGATTCTCGATCTTGTGGCGGGCTGCCTGATCGATCTTTTCTTCCTGGTTCAGTATTTCTTCCAGAATCTTGCGCACTTCCAGCCGGATCGTATTCCGGTCCTCGACAAAATCGAGCTCATCCATCTCCGCCAGCGCGTCCGTGACCACGTGCGCCACCTTATTCACTTTGTCACGGCTGACTCTCACAGTACCGCCTTGTACTTCCGCACCAGTTCGTTCTTCACTTTGCGGAACATCTCCTGGTAATTGGCCCCGGTCTTTTGCATCTCGGCGGAATAGGCTTCCAGAATCACGCGTACCTCGTCGTTGATCCGGTCCTCGAGTGAGAATTCATCGAGTATGGCTGCATGCACTTTCTCGGTGACCGCAGCCGCAGCCTTGGTTTCGATAAAGTTGCCTGCAATCAGTTTTTTCGTGACTTCGCGGGCCAGATAGCCCACATAATCTTTGGACAGAAGCATGGTGCGGATCGGAGGTTCGTCGTGAAACTAGTAGTGTAGCACAGGGAAGATGGTCGTTGGTCCTTGGTCCTCGGTCGTTGGTCCTCGGTCGTCAAGCGATGGGCGCGCCGCTTTGGCGAACGACCAACGACTATCGCCCAACGACCAGTCCCCATTTGCCCTCTCCCCCGCATTCGGGCATACAATGATTTATCCAGAGCCCACTTATGCCTGCTGCCCCTGACGATCTCACGAATCTTAAAGATGACATGGTTGCCTTCATCGAAGGCCATGGCATGCTCCGCTTTCCCGGCTTCGTCGATTTCGAGCAGGTGCCGAGCATTACCTGGAAGTCGCAAGATAATCCCGACAGTTGGAAGGATTTCGTGGAGCTTGCCAAAGCCGCGTCCACGCCCTTTCTTACCATGGACTCGTGGCGGCTCGAACGCGACGAACTCGATGCCATGATCCAGCAGTTGAGTATGGTGGAATTCGCCAGCGATGAGGAGATCGAGGATGCACGCTGGCTCCGTACCTACATTGGCAAGACCGGATTTGTCCAACTCGGATTTGCGCAAAATGGCGTGATGATGGTTTACGAAGCTTCCACTCCGTGGTACGAGCGCTATCAAAACATCCTGGAGATGGCAGATGATTTCGCCGGCCTCTCTATCGACGAGCCCGACCAGGACGACGACAAGCCCTACTAAATGTGTGGAAGGGCCTTCGACTGTCCAGTCGAACAAAGCTCGGCGGTCTTTTGTGGTTCCTCAATAATCGATGAAATGGGTTCCCAAAGCCGTGGATGCGAACCGCGCCGAACTCCTCGCTGCTGAACTTGCTGTCAACGCCCGACTCAGTCTGAAAGATGGCCAACTGGCCTCGACTCTCGCTCGCCTTCTGGTGATGCGGGGAATCAACGACCACGAAGCTGCCGAGCATTTTCTCGCCCCATCCCTCGCGCATCTGCACTCTCCTTATTTAATGTCGGGAATGAAAGCCGCTGTTGATCGTCTCGACGCCGCCATCCAACGCAAGGAAGGCATTCTGATCTACGGCGATTACGACGTGGATGGCACGACGGCGATCGTCATCCTCAAGACTGCGATTGAACTGTGCGGGGGCTCTGCCGATTTCCACGTGCCCCACCGCATCAGGGAAGGCTACGACTTGCGCGGCGACGTGATCGAGCGCGCGGCAGCCGCCGGAATTCATCTCATCATCAGCGTGGACACCGGCATTCGTGCCTTCGCCGCGGCCGAAACCGCTCATCGACTTGGGGTAGATCTCATTGTCACCGACCACCATCTGCCCGGCCAGACCGGGATGCCCACCGCGCTGGCCGTGCTGAATCCCAATCAACCGGGTTGCGAATATCCTTGCAAGGCCTTGTGCGGCGCAGGCGTGGCTTTCAAACTGGCGCAAGCATTGATGGAGCGACGACTTGTCCAAAGAGACCAGGCCCCGCTGCTGAAGTCGTTCATGAAAGTGGTTGCCATCGCCACCATCGCCGATGCTGTGCCCCTGACCGGAGAGAACCGCGTGTTCACCAAGTTGGGTCTCGAGGCGTTGCGCTCAGCGGTGAATCCGGGGCTCAAAGCGCTGCTCGAAGTCGCACAGGTCAGCGGGAGGCCACTCACGTCCGGGGAAGTTGGATTCCGGATTGCGCCTCGGATCAACGCCGCCGGACGGATGGACGTCGCCCGCGATGTGATCGATCTCTTCAGCGTCAAGGATGCAGTCCGCGCCCGTGAGATTGCCAACAAGCTCGACCAACTCAACGCCGACCGTCAGGCAGAAGAACGCAGAATTCTGGAAGCCATCGATTCGCGGTTCGAGCAGGAACCTGCGTTGCTGAATTCGTTTTGCCTGGTGATCGACGGTGACGGATGGCACCGCGGAGTAATCGGAATCACCGCGACGCGAGTGGTCGAACGCTACTGCCGCCCCACGCTCGTGATTTCCCGCGATGGTGACGAGGCCCACGGCTCGGGCCGGTCGATTCGAGCATTTCACCTGTTAAACGCACTAGAATCCTGTGCGCCGTTGTTCACACGCTTTGGCGGCCACGCCCACGCCGTCGGCTTCTCCATGTCCGCCGCCAACCTGCCGGAATTGTGTGCCCATCTCGACGTCTACGCCCGCGCCCGCCTGACCCTCGCAGACTTCGAACCTGTACTCGATCTCGATGCCGAGCTCCCATTTGATCAGATCACGCCAGATCTGTTTCAGGCCTTGCGGCGACTCGAACCATTCGGTATCGGCAATCCGGAACCAGTCTTTGCTGCCCACAATCTGCGTTTGATGACGCCGCCTCGCGTGATGAAAGAGAAACATATGAAACTGCGATTGTCTTCACCGCCAGATGCTGACTCGAATGAATTTCATACTGGTTCAGCCGTTTTGCCGCAGCTCCACGCACAGAGCTCCGGGTGGCGCAAGGCTGTCACCTACAATGCCCTCGGTTGGCGTATGGCTGAGCGCATCCAACAGGCAGAGCTCCTTCCCGGCGATGCGCTGGATATCGTCTTCACTCTCGATCACAACGACCATCCCGACTTCGGAGGACTGGAACTCTCGCTCCGCGACTTCAAAATTCCCCAACCTGAGGACAGAACTTTGACGCAGGCCGTCGCCGCTAACACAACTGAGAACTGAGAACCAACAACCGACAACCGGATTTAAGCAAACCCGCATCGCGAATGGCTACCTGCCCACCCGAAACGCTCCTGACTTGTCACTGACGTCAGAGCCGGGTGCACTGCTACACTCCCGGCCAGAGCGGGAGGTGTCGATGCGGAAATCAATTCTGGCCATTCTGGTAACGATTTCATTTCTTGTAGCGGCCTTCGCGGAGAAGAAATCCGAGGAGCCCACGCCAGACGAATCGCAGACGCCAGCCGCTGTTGAAGCGGATTCCAGTAGTCGGCTTCCGGTCAAGCGCGTCGTACTCTACAAAAATGGCGTGGGATACTTCGAGCATTCGGCGCGCATTCGCGGCAATCAGGACCTAGCCATCGACTTCACCACCGGCCAACTCAATGACGTGCTGAAGTCCTTGACCGCGGTCGATCTGGGCGACGGCAAGATTTCTGCCGTCCGCTACAACTCTATCGCGCCTCTCGATGAGCGGCTAAAAGCGCTGCGTCTGCCCTTTGGCGAACAGGTTACCCGAGCTGAGTTCCTTGCTGCTCTCCGTGGCGCTCGCGTCGAAGTGCACAGCGGTTCAGAGAACGCCGCCGGACGGCTTCTGAGCGTCGAAAAAGAAAAAAGATTCAACGAAAAGGGTGAGTCCTATGAGGTTACCGAGTTCTCGATCATCACCGACGGCGGCGATATGCGAAATTTCGATCTCGGACCTAGCACGTCAGTCCGACTGGCGGAACGCGACCTGAGCGACGAGGTTGGCAAGTATTTGAACCTGATCGGTTCCTCACGCGCCCGCGACCTACGTCGCATGACCATCTCCGACACCGGCACCGGAGATCGGGAGATCTTCGTGAGCTACATCAGCGAAGTGCCGGTCTGGAAGAGCACATACCGAATCATCCTCCCGGAAAAGCCGAGCGAGAAGCCGCTGCTCCAAGGCTGGGCGATCGTCGATAACACCGTTGGCGAGGATTGGAGAGACGTTCAGCTGTCTCTGATTGCCGGCGCGCCGCAGTCGTTCATCCAGGATATTTCTCGACCGCTTTATACTCGTCGTCCGGTAGTCCCGCTGCCGCAGGCAGCCATGCTCACACCGCAGACTCAGGAGGCGTCGATGAATTCAACTGCACCTGCGCAGGCGGCGCAAGTGGGAGACGTCAACAGCGAAACGTCACTGACGATCATGAGCGCCGACGCCGGAAGCGGAGGTGTCGGGGGCGGTGTAATTGGCGGCCCTGCGAAGTCCGTCCGCGCAATGAATGGGCGCAGTTTTACAACGCTCGGCAGCTTCAGTGCCGCCGCCAAGCAGCAAGCGGAGGCCGAAGCCAAAGACCTCGGTGACTATTTCGAATACAACCTCAAGCAGAAAATCACGATTGGAAAAAACCAATCCGCGCTGGTGCCGATTCTGCAATCTCGCATCGATGCGGAGAAGGTCACCATCTGGAATGAGAACTCTCGCGAGATCCGCCGCGCTCTTTGGATCACCAATAGCAGCGGCCTGACTCTCGACTCCGGAACATTCAACATCCTCGACAGCGATACTTTCGCCGGAGAAGGCTTGATTGAGACGGTTCATCCTGCCGAGCGCCGGCTCATCTCCTATGCCGCTGATCCCGCGCTGCAGGTCACCATGGAGCAGGAATCGAGCGAAAGACCGATCTCCCGCATCCACATCGTAAAAGGCCTGATGTATCTGACTCGCGAGCAGCGCGACAGCCGAAAATATACTTTGCACAACGCCGACACGACTTCGCGCGATGTGGTCATCGAACATCCTGCGCGGGAAAACTGGAAATTGGTCGAAGGCCCAAAGCCCGAGGAAACCTCTGCTTCCTATCTGCGCTTCCGCGTAACTGTTCCGGCGGGCCAGACCGGAAATCTCAAGATCGAGGAATTTCATCCCGAGAGCAGCGAATTTGTTCTGACCAATCTCGACGATAAGCAGGTTGCGTTCATCACCCAGCAAAGGCAGATCACGCCCGCGATGCAAGACGCTTTTCGCCGCGTCCTTGAGCAGAAAAATAAAGTCGATAGCCTGGGGACCCAGATCAAGAATCGCCAGCACGAGGTCGAAAGCATCACCAAAGATCAGGCGCGGCTACGCGAAAACATGAAAGCGCTCAAAGGCAGCGCGGAAGAAAAGGCCCTGCTGCAGCGCTACACCCGCCAACTCGATGCCCAGGAGGACCGCCTGAACACACTGAACAAAGAGATTTCGGACCTGCAAGAGAAACAAACCCAAGCCAGGAATCAACTGGACCAGATCGTGCAGCAGATCACGCTCGACGAGAGCTTCTAGAGCCGCGACTGAGAACTGAGAACCATTCACTGGCAACTGGGTCTACTCGCAGCCCGCAGCCTCAACCCTGCAGTACACTTATCTGCAGATGCCCGCTTATCTATCCCGCCTGCGCCGCTGGTTTGGCGGCGCCATCATCGTCGCTGTGCTGGTCGTGGCAGGGGTGTATTTCTACGCTCGCCATCGCATGCAGAATGCTCTGAAAGAGGTCCCAGAGAAGATGGGCCTCGAAATCAAGCAGAGTGCAACTGGTTTTACCGTCTCGAAATCCGAGCAAGGACGCACCTTATTCACCATCCAGGCCAGCAAAGCGGTGCAGTTCAAGCAAGGCGAACGTGCCGAACTGCATGATGTACAAATCACTCTTTACGGAAGCGATTCCAGCCGCTATGACCAGATCCGCGGCGCCGATTTCGAATACGACCAGCGGTCCGGAGACGTTACCGCAAAAGGGGAGGTCCAGATAGACCTGGGAGCCAACCCGAAAGGCTTGCTGAATCCCGACCAAGCCCCGCCGGAGGATCTCAAGAATCCCATTCACCTGAAGACCAGCGGCCTGATATTCAACCAGAAGACCGGCGATGCGCACACCAAAGAGCGGGTTGACTTTGGCCTGCCGCAAGGCAATGGATCTGCGGTGGGCGTGAACTACACGGCCAAGACCAATGTGCTCACCCTGCAGTCGCAGGTCAATCTCGTATTCAGCGGCGCGGCGGCCGCGACGATAGCCGCGGCCCAGGCGACCATTACTAAGGATCCACATCAAGTCGTGCTTGCCCACCCGCACCTGCAGAATGGGGCGCGGCGATGCGACGCCGACGAGGCCACACTGTTTCTGCGTCCCGACAACACTCTGGATCGGGTTCTAGCTCGTGGCAACGTGCTCGTCCAAGCCGAGGGTTCGCAACCGGCGGAAGCCCGATCCGAGCAACTCGAACTGATCATGGCCAAGCAGCATGACACTCTGCGGACTGCCGTGTTTTCGGGAGATGTCCACGTCCAAGTCGCAAGCGCAAATGCGATGGAGGACGGGCGTCCTCGCCCGTCTAAGCTGAGCAACGCTGTCACCGAAGGAACGTCCCAAGAGTGGCCCATACAAGGCAACGCTGGCCGGGTGGTTCTCGAATTTTCCGGAAAGAATCTGTTGACCAAAGTGCACGCTGAAGACAACGTGAAGCTGCTGCAACACCAGAGACCCACCAGCACCTCAGCCAGCGGGCAGGATCTGGAACTCGCAGCACTGGGGATAGATTTTTTCATGGCCGGCTTTTCCCAGGGAAAGACTGGAGGCCACCTCGATCGAGCCGAAACTTTTGGGGCCGCGCAGGCCGCCATTCGCCCCACCGCCGGCAGCGGCGGGCCCCAAACTCTCGTTACAGCCGCGAAGTTTAACGCCCACTTTGACGACTCCGGGCAGTTCACGTCCGTTCATGGCGCGCCCGATGCCCGCATCGTAAGCCAGAATCCCGGACAGCCCGACCGCATCAGCACCAGTCGAGTGCTTGACGCCACCTTCCAGCCCGGCAGCGGCATCCAATCTCTGGTGCAGGAAGGAAACGTCACCTGCATCGATGGAGAGCGTAAAGCCTGGGGCGCCCACGCACGCTACACGCCTGCCGATCAATTGTTGATTCTTACTGGTTCGCCGCGTGTAGCCGACGGCGGAATGACCACGACGGCAAACACGATGCGTCTGCATCGCGCCACCGGAGACGCTTTCGCCGAAGGCGACGTGAAAACTACCTACAGCGATCTGAAGCCACAGCCCAGCGGCGCGCTGCTGTCTTCATCCAGTCCAATCCACGTGACTGCTCGCTCCATGAGTGCACATGGCACTTCGGCAATCGCTGTCTACACTGGAGACGCCCGGCTGTGGCAGGACGCCAACGCCGTTGAAGCCCCATCGATTGAGTTCGACCGCGACCACCGTTCCATGGTCGCCGGATCAATTACCGGATCGGCCGACTCGCAAACTGTCTCGACGGTCTTGGTCGAAAACGACAGTTCCGAACGGTCAAAAGGAAACACGCCCGGAAATCCAACGACGATCGCCATTACCTCCACTCGGCTTACCTATGCAGACAACGATCGCAAGGCACATTTCGAGGGCGATGTCGTAGCCAAGGGCGCCGACGTCGCGATCACGGCCAAAACCATGGACGCCTTCCTCCAGGCGCGTGGTCCTGCCAGCCAACCGCCATCCGGGGCGGGGAAGCTCGACAAGATCGTTGCCGCAGGGCAGGTTGTGATCACTCAACCGGGGCGCAGCGCACTCGGCGATCTCCTTATTTACACCGCCTCAGACGACAAATTCGTGCTGACCGGCGGACCGCCTAGCATTTTTGATGCCGAACGTGGCAAGATTACCGGGGTTTCGTTGACTTTCTTTAGACACGATGATAGGGTGCTGGTTGAAGGCAACAATTTATCCCCCACGGTCACCCAAACGCGAGTGGCACGATAAATGCGTACACTGGCCACCGACGAAATCGGCAAATCTTATCGCAGCCGCCGAGTTGTAAACGGGGTCAGTCTTCGTGTCGAGCAGGGCGAAGTCGTTGGTTTGCTTGGACCTAACGGCGCCGGCAAGACTACAACCTTTTACGCAATCGTAGGCCTGATTCCCCCCGATACTGGCCGAGTCTTAATTGACGAGGAAGACATTACTGACGTCCCCATGTATCTGCGGGCGCGCCAGTATGGCATTAGCTATCTCCCTCAGGAAGCGTCGATTTTCCGCAAACTGACCGTCGAGGAGAACATCCTCGCGGTCCTGGAAGCGCAGTCCATCTCATGGCACGAGCGCCGGGAGAAGATGGAGAAGTTGATCGATCAGCTGGGGTTGGAACATATTCGGCAAAATCGAGGATACGCTCTGTCCGGCGGCGAGCGGCGCCGGGTAGAAATCGCCCGGGCGCTATGCATTAATCCGACATTCATTCTGTTGGACGAGCCGTTTTCCGGGATTGATCCCATCGCCGTGCTCGACCTGCAGAAGATTATCAGTGATCTGAAAGCCAGCGGCATTGGCGTTCTGATCACCGATCACAACGTGCGAGAAACGCTGTCGGTCACGGATCGCGCGTACATCATTAATGAAGGGCGGATTTTCCGCCAGGGTACACCAGAGCAGTTAGGGAGCGACCCCGAAGTAAGGCGAGTGTATCTAGGGCAAAGTTTCTCACTGGTGTAAGAAATCGTCGTTGGCCGTCGGTCGTTCGTCGTCGACCAACGACCAAAGACCAAAGACCAAACGAACGACTGAATTTATGGTGTTGTTGCAGCACAAACTAAGCCTGAAAGTCTCGCAGAGACAGATCCTGACCCCGGGGCTGGTGCAGATGGTCAGTGTTCTGGCGCTCAACAAGCTTGAGCTGCGGGACATGATCACGGCTGAGATGGTGGAGAACCCGGTCCTCGAAGAACTCGAAGAGTCGGTTCCCCTGATCGATGACGTGAATCGCCGGGAAGAGGATCGTGACCGCGCTCCCATCGAAGAAAGCCCCACAACTGCTGCCGATGCCGAAAAGAAAGATCCATTCGAAGAAATCGATTTCGGTTCGTTCTTTCAGGATTACCTCGATCCCGGCTACCGCAGCTCGCGTGAAATGGAGGACATCGAGCGCCCTTCGTTCGAGAATTTCCTCTCGAAGCCCGGAACTCTGACCGACTACCTAGTGTGGCAACTGGGTTCCATCTCCATGCGGCCGGAGGTGGAGGAAGCGGTTGAACGGATCATCGGCAATCTCAACGAGGATGGGTATCTGATCGCGAGCGACGAAGAGTTGCTCGGGGTTGCGCCGCCTGCACCGCCTGAGTCCGATGCAGCGGTGGCTGAGAACCTTTTCAAGGAAGCCGCGGCCCTTGGTTTGAGTTCCTCCGAACTAGGTGTGTCCGAAGGAAGCACGGCCGACGTGATTTCGGTCGAGCTGCCTGCTTCAGAGCTTGATTCGGTCGATCCTGTGGCACCGTCATCAGGTTTTGGCGAGTCGGCTTCGGCTGACCTTTCGCTCTCGGGAATTGATTCTTCAGAAGCGGAAAATCTTCTGGCCAGTGATTTTGCAGAGGCGTCCGCCTCTTGGGGTCAAGCCCCCGAGGCCTTGAACTTGACCGGCAGCACAGTCGCGACCGCACAGCAGCCAACGGCGGCACGGCCCGCGCCAGCGACGACGCCGGCGCCGGCTCCAACTCCGGCCCCGGCTCCGCATCCCGTCTTTCCCGCCAGCTTCAATCTTGTCGATCTTCACGAAGCTATTGAAGTGGTAAGGCAACTGGATCCTCCCGGAGTCGCATGCCGCGACCTGCGCGAGTGTCTGCTCTACCAGTTGCGCTACCACCAGCGGCAACTCGAGTTGCACAAGAACGGCAACGGAGAATCCACCGCGCAGATTCTTGCGGACGCCGTCGCCATCGTAGATCAGCATCTGCGAGCGGTGCAGAACAAACAATTCAAGGAAATTGCCCGCGCCCTCGCCCGTCCCGTCGAAGCTGTGCAGCAGGCGCTCGATTACGTGCGCACGCTTGATCCGCGTCCCGGGTTGCGCTACAACAAAACCCAGCCGCGCCTCATCGAGCCCGATGTAGCTTTTGTGAAGCACGGAGACGAATGGCTGGTGGTCATGAACGACGAAGACGTGCCCCAGCTTCGCCTGAACCCGGCCTACAAACGCCTGCTCACCAAAGAGACCAACGACAAAGACACGCGCAATTACGTCAAAGAGCGCTACAAGAGCGCCATTCAGCTGATCAAGAACATCGAGCAGCGCAAGCATACGATCGTGAAGGTTTGCTACAGCATCCTCGCTCGCCAGCAGGATTTCCTGGAAAAAGGCATCGACCAGTTAAAGCCCATGATGATCAAGGAGGTGGCCGAAGAAATCGGCGTGCATCCTTCCACTGTCAGCCGCGCCGTGGCCAGCAAATATGCTCACACTCCCCAGGGCGTGTTTGAACTGCGCTATTTCTTCAGCGAAAGCGTGAACGGTCCGCAAGGCGGCAACACTTCGTTGCTGATCCTCAAGCGCCGCGTCAAAAAGCTGATCGAGGAAGAAGATCCAGCCCGCCCGCTCACTGACGAGCAGATCACCCGTATTCTGCAATCGCAGGGCATTCAGGTCACTCGCCGCACGGTCGCCAAGTACCGGGAGGATCTGCGCATCCCGAGCACCCACCAGCGCAGAGTAAAGAAGTAGGAGGTTCGGGAACTTCGGCTCGCGAATCTCCCCGCCGTACCAGCTATGTTGTGCCCAAAGTCGAATCAAGAAGTTTCCAAGGAGCGGCACTCATGAATGTGGAATACACCGGCAGGCATTACGAAGTCACTCCCGCCATCCGCAAAGACGTTGAATCCGGCCTCACCAAGATCCGTAAAATTCTAGGCGACAAGTTTGAGACCAAGGTTGTCTTGGCAGTCGAGAAGCGCCGCCACAAAGCCGAAATCACCATCAGCCCGCGCAACGGGCCTATCGTCGGACTGGCCCAGGCAGGTGACATGCCCTCGGCGGTCAGCGAGGCTCTCGAACATCTGGAGAAGCAGGCCGTCAAATACAAGACTCGTTGGCGCACCAAGAAACGCCACAATCATAAGACCCCGAGTCCGAAGAAATGGAATGGCAGCGGAACGCAGGAAGCGCTGGGCGTTGCGGTCGGCCTTTCCGAAAGCACCACGGTCGATGTCGTTGTCCACAAGTTTCCCGCCGTAGCCAAGACCACCGAAGTTCACCTGGTACGTTCCGAGGAAGCCGTAGCCATGCATCCCATGACCCTCGAAGAAGCCATCAAAGAAGCCCACTTCCGCGATCGCGATGTCTTCGTCTTCCGCGATCCAAAGGGCAAAGTCATGGTGCTGCACCGCACTCGTGACGGCAAAATGGAACTGATCGAAGCGCCGTAAAGTAGCTATTGGCTCTTAGCCATTAGCTTTGGGCTTGTGTGGGGATGGGTCTCAGACCCGTCCTCCGCGCCGAGCGCAGCTCGGCAGCGTTCCTACCTGATCACCGACAAAACAAGCCGCAAGGCGTATGATTCTCCTCGCCGTTTCCCCCAAACTAATTCTGAGGAGATCTCACTATGAAGGCGATTTACCGTCTCGCAGCTTTCCTGTTGTTGCTCGCTCCCGCAGTTCTTGCCCAGGAGCACTACACTGAAGGCCCAGTCTGGCGAGTCTCGCTGATTCGCGTCAAGCCCACTGCGATGGATGCTTATCTCACCAGTCTGCAGCAAGCCAGCAAACCCATCCTCGAAGAGCAGAAACGTAACGGAACGATTATGGACTTACAAATTCTTTCTCAAGGAGACCAAGAACAATCCCGAAGACTGGGACGTTTGCCTGGCAGTGGAATACAAGAACCACGCTGCTATGGATGGCTTAGCGGCTAAGGGTGAATTGCTTCGCGACAAAATCATTGGCGGCAAACAACCCGCGCAACAGCTTTCCGAAAAGCGCGCTGAAATCCGTGAAGTCATCAGCTCGGAACTGCTGCAGGAGATCATTCTCAAATAGGAACCGATCAAGCAACTTGTGGGCCGGATTCCCCCGATCCGGCCCGTCTGTGTGGCGCGGGCGCTCTCGCCCGCGAAGTCTTATCTGCAGTGCCCACAAAAGGGAGGTGACATTCGTAATCTCCAAACGTTCCTTTTCGATGGCGGGTGCTTTTGCCGGCTGTTATGTTGTTGCCAGCGTTATGCGCACGTCCGCGTGTCCGCACACGGAGCTTAACCGCTATGGCCAAGTCGAAAGTGATCAAGTCAATCTGTCTGCTTTCTTCTGCTCACGTCGGGGCCCTCCGGGCAGACGGTTCGCGACAAAGACGATCCGCAAGCCACCAAGCTTATTGTGCTCGAACATCTTTGGAACGAAGCCCAGGTAAATCGCGACCAGCGCGCTTTGGAGGGCATGATCGCCGACTCCTTCGTGGACACCGAGTGGGACGGTGACATCAGCGAACGCGGAAAGTTTCTGGCCGATATCAAAGACCCCAAGTTCAAGCCCGACCTGGTCACTATTCAGGATTTGAAAGTGAACCTCTACCGCAATGCCGGCGTGGTGACCGGTGTTTATCACACCAAAGGTTCCTACAACGGCAAACCCTACGACCATCTCGGCCGCTTCACCGACACCTGGATTTTCAACGATGGCAAATGGGAATGCGTAGCCAGCCACACCAGCCTGTTGAAGAAGTAGCGCGAAGCGGATTGCTCCCACGCGGGAAATCGGCCCTCTAGAGACGTTGCTTCGCAACGTCTTGCTTGCCACGCCTCACTGGTCGCGGTGAACCGTCTCCATCGAGAAAGCCGGCAAGCAGACCGCAATATATTCCGCGCCGCCTTCCGCCGGAGTGGAGTACTGAATCCACTCACCTCCATGTGCGATGACAGCTTGGCCTGGCATGACGTCCATCTCACCGCCTTTGTGCCGCACCCTCACCATTCCCTTCAGGACCAGGGTAAATTCGTCGAATTCCGGAGTCTGCCCGGGTTCTTCCCATCCCTGCGGACTGCGCATGTGGGCAACGCTGACGCCGGCGGTCTGGCTGTTCACTCTCCCAATGTATTCGTCGATCAGTTTGGGTTTAGTTCCAGCAGCGGAAATGCGAGTGGGCTTCACGACTAGGGTAGGCATGAGTGCTCCTTCGAGAAGGACTACTGTAGCAAGAGTGGGTCTGCCTTCGGAAGTGGAGAAAGATCAAACACCACGAAGGACACGAAGGTTCACAAAGGAAAGTCTGAAATCAGTGGACTCAGCCCTGGCATCCTACCCTCCCGCGGAAAGGGCGCGGGTCTTCTCAGCGTGGGACTTGGCCAGCTCATCGAGCGCGGGAATCGACACTGGCGCGATCAAAGAGCGTTCCGCCAGCACGGTGCCGTGCTGGATGGCGTCCGCCAGCATCTCCAGAGCGGTGCCGGCATTGGGCGGCACAAAGATCGTGGCTGTCAGCAAGCCGCTGCGTACCCAGGCTTGCCCGCTATTCGGAAGACCGTCGCAACCGATATAGGGGAGTTTCAGCCAGCGCTCCCGCGCTGGGAGATTCAATTCTTCCTGGAATGCCTTCCTCGCGCCCAGGGCCATGGAATCATCCTGCGCCGCGATGAGGTCAAGATGAGTTTGCTGAGAAGTAGATAATCGCAACCATGAACTGACAGTACGATGCGCGCTGGCTTCGGTCCACTGCGCCTTCATGAGCTTGACCTGAACGTCGGCCGGTTTCGTCTCATACATGCCGAAGGTGCGTTGCTTGGCCGCCAGGTTCTCCGTCGGGCCCTGGATATATAACACGTCTCCGCCGCGGGGCAGGAGCGCAGCGAATTGCCGGCCCTGGATGCGGCCGATTTCTTCGTGATCCGAAGTAATGGAAAACACCGGAATCCGATAAGTCTTGCGCAGCTCGGGGACATAGTCCACATCGCGATTCAGCACTACCCAGCCGATTCCGGCAATGGCCGCCGCCCGCGCCACCTGCGGCAACGCTGTCCCGCCCACGGGTTCAAAGAGGATTCCGTCCGGAAGCGAGTCGGTGCGCGACTGGATAATCTTCAAAAGTTGCTGGCTCTGGGTGACCGAATCATTTTCGGCATGGATGATCTGCACCTCCACGCCCAGGCGTTTGGCGGCTTGCTCGGCCGCTGCCGCCTGTTCCAGCTGATAGTCGTTGTCGTTAGTGGTAAGGGAGAGAATGAACTTCAATTTCTTCATGGCAACGCCCGATTCCTGATCATATCTTGCCCTTGGCCGCCGGTCACGGTGACCGTGGTAACCGGGTGGCCAGTGCTAGAATGCGCCATCAACGGAGACAACATCCATGCGTAAGACTTTCATTACGTTCGCAATTGTGATGTTTTGCGCCAGGCTGGGAGGCGCGCAGGCCAAACTTTCCGTACATTGGGAGGAACTCCGCTGTCGAGTTCCAGACGGCGATCTCACCAGGAAATAGTATGGGGCGAACTCCGCCATGGCCGGAAGTGGGCTGCTAAAATAGCTGATTCGTATGGCTTCCACCTTACCGAGTACTGCCGACCGACACGAGGATGTCACCGCGCCGGTGCTCTCGTCGTCCTCCCGGTTGATGTCGCTCGACCTGTTTCGCGGGGCGACGATTGCCGGGATGATTCTGGTCAACAATGCTGGTGACGAGCCGAGTTCCTATTGGCCGCTCAAGCACGCGGAGTGGAACGGGTGGACGCCGACCGATCTTGTATTTCCGTTCTTCCTTTTTATTGTCGGCGTGGCGATGGCGTTTTCTTTCAGCTCGCGGCTGAGACGCGGCGAATCACGGCAAAAACTGCTCGCGCATGTGCTCTGGCGCGGTCTGGCATTGTTTGCTCTGGGCTTGTTTCTGAATGGCTTTCCCAACCAATATCATCTTTCGTCATGGCGAGTTTACGGCGTGCTGCAGCGAATCGCGATCTGCTATGTGGTTTCGGCGATCCTGGCTTTGTGGGCGGATTGGCGCGTATGGACTCTCACCCTAGTGGGCTGCCTGGTCGGTTATTGGATTCTGATGCGCTTCGTTCCGGTGCCGGGATTCGGCGTGCCCACGCACGATGTCCCGCTGCTCGATCCCGACCGCAACCTCGCGGCTTGGCTTGATCGTAAGCTTCTGGCGGGGCACTTGTACGAGGGCACTCGAGATCCCGAGGGAGTGTTGAGCACCATCCCCGCTCTCGCGACCAGCCTGCTCGGATTGCTCTCCGGGCAATGGCTTCGCTCCGCGCGTTCCACGCAGAGCAAAGCGGTGGGCATGGCGCTGTTTGGATTAACCGGCGTAGTGGCGGGGAAAATTCTTGACCTCGGTTTCCCTATCAACAAGAAGCTATGGACCAGTTCGTACGTAATCTTCACCGCCGGGCTGGCTTTGATCTGCCTGGCGTTGTGTTACTGGATCGTGGACATTCAACAATGGCGAGGAATGTGGACGAAGGTGCTGCTCGTATTCGGAATGAACGCGATCGCCGCTTATGTCTTTGCCGAGATGATGTCGCACGCGTTGGATCACGTGCACGCCAAAGGGATGAGTTGGCAGGAATTCATTTACGAGCGCGCCTTCGTGCCACGGGCCAGCCCGGCGAATGCGTCGCTGCTTTACGCGCTGGCTTACGTGCTGGTTTGCTGGGTGGCCATGTGGGTGTTGTATCGCAAAGGCATTTTCTTGAAAATCTGATTATGGACTTGAGCACTCAGCTATCTGCACTCAGCCAATCCAGATTGTTTTCCACGCTCGGGTATTGAACTAAGGAATCATTGTTTGGACAGGAGACCCCGTTAATGATGTTCATAAAATTCAACCGGGATCGTGAGTTGAGGAGAATTTGTGGCCGGCAATAAGGGTGGGGCCTGCATGCAACGACTGTTCTTGACGTTAGCCATCTGCGGTTTGGTTTGCGCGGTCAGCGTCGCGCAACAAAGCCAACCGGGCGCTCCGCCCGACGCGCCTTCTACCAGCGCCCAATCCCAGACCCCGCCGCAGGGAACAAATCCACTGCAGAGCGGAATGTCCTTTTTTCAACTACTGCAGCGGAAATCGGTCGTATTCCCTGACCTTGCTACCAACGCGGGGCCGCTCGACCCTTGGCAGAAGTTCAAGCTGGCGGCCAACAACAGCGTGTCGCTGGCCACCGTGGGCGCTGCGTTGGTGGGATCAGCCTACGGCCAAGCAATCAATAGTCCAGCGGGGTACGGTCAAGGCGGCGAGGGATACGCCAAGCGCTTCGGAGCTGACATGGCCCGCGCCGCTTCGGGCAACCTGTTTGGGACATTCCTAATCGCGTCCGTCTTGCACGAAGATCCGCGTTTCTACGTGAGGAAGCATCTCTCGTTCAAACAGACGGTGAGGTATGCTGCTGTCAGATTGGCGGTCACACGGAGCGACTCGGGAAAGCGAGTGACAAACTTCGCCGGACTCGTGGGCCTTCTCGCGGGTGAGGGGCTCGCCAACACATACTATCCTGAAGGCAACCGGGGAGTGAGCAGCACCTTCATCCGCTATGGGTCTGACCTGGGCTGGAGGTTCGGCGGGAACATGCTTCGCCAGTACTGGCCGAACATCAATAGAAGGCTCCGACTGGTGCCCACGCCGACAGCAACGCCGAACAACCCGCGGTGAAGTGTTTGGCTGGCAAATCGGATCGTATCCCGGTTCGCTCTCGAATGGGTTTCCTGAGTACTCGCGGCCGTTCTCAGCGATCTCTGCGTTTTAGGGTTTTGAGACTCCGGCAAACGCAAGGTCTTAAATCGCGGACGTCGCAGAGAACGCCTGAAGAGTGCGCAGAGATCGCAAATCGATGAACGTGTCCCCACAGATCCATTCCTCCTCGACTCGACTTCGTGCGCTGTTGATTGCGGCCGTTCTTCTTATCTCCTATGCGTATTTCTATCAAGGCGGGGGATGGAATCAGAACTCGCGCTTCGATCTGGTTCGCGCAATCGTTGAGCAGGGGACGTTGCGCATCGATGCCTACCACGAGAACACTGACGACAAAGCTTTCGCAAACGGCCACTACTACTCCGACAAGGCTCCCGGACTCGCGCTGCTGGCCGTGCCCGTCGCGGAAGTGGCGAAACCCTTGCTGCAGGCAGGGGGAGTGGATCCGTCATCGGCCCGAGGGCTGGTGGCAATGTCTTATTTCATCACCGTATTCGCGGTTGCGCTTCCGATGGCCGTAGCATGCGCGGTGCTGTTTCTGATTGCGTTGGGGTTGGGCAGCGATGTCAGCGCCGCCGCATTTGGAGCGCTGGCGTTGGGCCTGGCTACTCCGATGTGGGCTTACTCCACGCTGTTCTGGGGGCATTCGCTGGCGGGGGCGTGCCTGGTGTTTGGGTTTGCATTTGCTTTGAGGCTGCGCGTAACCAAAAGTCAAATCGGAGATGTGCTGCTCGGGATAGGAGTGGGCTTGACTGCGGGGTGGGCCACGGTTACAGAATACCCGGCGGCTCCGGCGGCGGTGATCCTCGCGGTTCTTGCTCTGGGGATAGTCTGGAAGGATGGGTGGCCGCGACGATGGCGTACCGCCGTGGGCGTCGCGATGGGCGCGTCCGCTTGCATTGCCGTGCTTTTGATTTATCAGTTTCGTGTCTTTGGCTCCGCCTTCCAGCCCAGCTATTCGTACTACCCTGCGGGAGCATTTCCCTGGATGAAGCATGGCTACATGGGAGTGACTTATCCCAGAATTGACGTCGCATTGAAGTTGTTGTTCGGCTGCCGGCGCGGATTGCTGTTTGTGGCTCCGGTGGCTTTGGTGGCTCCATTCGGTTTGCGATGGCTTTGGAAGCAACCAACTGCCCGCGCTGCTGCAGCGGCGGCTGCCGCAATGGCCGCTTATTATTTCCTTTTTAACGCTTCGTTCAGAGCGTGGGCCGCCGGCTGGTCCTACGGACCGCGATACATGGCGGCGGGGCTGCCACTGCTGTGCCTCGGATTAGCGCCGGCATGGAGCAAGGCGTGCCCTCTCTGGCGAACAGTACTCGCGGTCGCCGCCGCTGGCGGCGTTTGCTTTGGGTTGATGGCCGTTTCCACCACGGCACAGCCGCCCGATGAATTTCGCTGTTCTTTGCTCCAGCTCTTGTGGCCTTCGTTTTGGGCGGGCAAATTCTCGTTGAATCAGCAGTCGATGCTGACCATCTCCGAAGATCCAACCGGGCACGCCCACGGCGCTTTCAACCTGGGTGAACTGGCCGGCCTGCATGGCTTGGCCAGTTTGATACCGCTGTTGGCGATGTGGGGTTTTGCGGCTGCACTTTGGGCTCGGATGGATCGATCCGAACATTTCCCGCAGCACTGAAGCTCGCCTTCCTTTGTGTATCTTCGTGTCCTTTGTGGTTTATGAAGTTCAAATGCTAGCAACCACAAAGGACACGAAGGTACACAAAGGAAAGCTTGCGACCAGTGCGATTCCCGAACGAAACCACCCCAAAAATCAATCGCTTTGGCGGGTAACCTAGGTAACTTTGGAGGGCGGAAATCGCGTGATACGCTCGTCGAATAAGCAAGAAATCAATAGCTTCCGGGGGACAAATGCTTCGCCGCTGGTGTCTCTACCTGCTGGTGTTTTCGTCCTTGATTGGGTTCGCTCCGGCCGAGTCCAAGCCGGCGCGGCCGGTGCCGAAAAACGCATCCGCCAAACTGCCGGTCACCACTTCGTCGGCGGAAGCGCGTCTGAGCTTCGAAAAGGCGATGCGGGCATTCGAGGAGTACCGTATCGCGGAGACGCTGCAGGATCTGCGGGCCGCAACGAAAGCGGACACGAATTTTGCGCAGGCGTTCATCCTGATTTCCCGCATGACCACGGACCCGGCAGAACAGACCGCTACCCGTACACGGGCCAAACAGTTGGCGGTAAAAGTAAGTCCGGGCGAGCAGATGCTGATCCGTTGGCTGGCCGCCGCGCAGGAGAACAATTACTTGCCCGCAATTGCCACCATGAACGATTTGCTGGCGAAGTATCCGCGGGACCAAAGGTTGGCGTACCTGGCCGGGGACTGGCTGATGCAGCAACAACGCTATGAACAGGCTGTCGCCGTTTTGGAGCGTGCCCTTGCGTTGTTTCCGGATTATGCCGCGGCGCTGAACGACCTGGCTTACGGATATGCCGACACGGGAAATTTTGAAAAAGCTTTCGCGGTGATGGATCGCTATGTGGCGCTGCAGCCGGATCAGCCCAATCCGCACGATTCCTACGGCGAGATTCTGCGCATGGCGGGCAAGTTCGATGCGGCACTCGAGCAGTACCGCATGAGCATTCGAATCGATCCGAATTTTGGCTCGGAACTGGGCGTCGCCGATACCTACGCGCTCATGGGGAAAGAACGAGAGGCTCGCGAAGAGTACGACCGGGCCATTGTTTTCGCTCCCAGCAACGGCGATAAGGTGCAGCGCGAACTGCAATCCGCAGTGACTTGGATACGCGAGAACAATCGCAAGCAAGCGGAGAGAGCTCTGAGCGATGTAGCCAGGCATGCCCATGCCGCAGGACTGGCGCGCCTCGAAGCGGAGACACACAGGATTCTGGGCATGTACGAGCCCGATTCGAAAGCTGCGATGAAACACTTGCAGGCCGCGCAGGATGTGCTGCGGGAAGAGCATGCGTTGTCCGCGAGCGACCGGGATGAGGAGTGGGCACGAATCCTGCGAGTCCGGGCCACGCGCTTGGCTGACATTCAGGACATGGATTCAGCCTCGAATGCCGTCAAGCAACTGGAAACCATGGCGGGAACCAGCCGCAGCCAGGTCATTCAGCTTTGTTATCACGGGGCAGCCGGAGCGGTTCTGGTGGCTCAAGGAAAGTTTGCGGACTCGATTCCTCATCTTGAAGAAGGCAGCGGCGACCCAGAGTCCATGCGGCTTTTGTGGCGGGCCTATAACAGCACGGGGGCCACGTCCGAAGCTCAGGCCGTCGCTTCGAAGCTGGCGGCGCTGAATTTGCCCACGGTGGAGCAAGCCCTGGTGGTGCCTCAATTCCGCGTGAGCCTGGTCAGCCAAGCGGGACAGCCGTAAAGGCAAAGACACTCCCATCATGCCACGCTTCCCAATCTTCAGACTCGGACACACAGAGGCAGAGGCGACCCCTCCTCAGCTGACCGGCTACACTCCTTCGCTCTCGCTCGAGGGCCTGCAGCTCGGCGTGGACAATCTGCGGCACGATGTTCACCTCAGCCCCAAATTCGTAGTCCAGACTCGTTCGCAGATTTCGCGGCTGATCGTGCGTCACGGCGATGTGGAAGGATTGCTGGCGACGGAAGCGCCGCAACCGCGGCAAGGCGGTCACTTCATCGGATCGAATGCAGGTCCGAACGCCGAGGCCAAGCCGGGAGCGTCCGAATTAAAGCCTCTTTTGGCGGAAGTCCATTCCGCGGCGCTAAATCGCGCCAAGGCCGACGGCAATCCTTTTCTGGATGTGCTGGCCCGGGTCGCGATCATCAAGTTCCTGCGCATCGAACTGGGGTTGCAGTTTGCCCAGATCCTGGAACGTTGCCGTATGACCCTGAAGAGCTACGAAGGCGTCCGGGCACAAAAAGCGCTGGAGTATCGCGAGCGCGTTGCAGCTTTCCAGGTGGCCAAGAAAGTCATTCTACGCAAGACCGGGCAGGAGCTGTTTCGCACCCTGCGGGAAATCGAAAAGGAAACGCTGGCCCGCACCCGGCGCTCGCTGTTCGGAAGCAGCCACGATGAGCAGTACAAGCTGTTCCTCAATCCATTGATCTTCACTGCCGATGGTTGCGACGCTTATGTCAACGCTGAGCAGTATGTAATGCTGGGCAACTTCGACCGCGATCCCGACCGCTTCACCAATGTTCGCCGCATTGCCTATGAGTTTCTGCAGTCTCTGAATCTTGGGCAGGAGGCCGATCCCGAGCGCGCCATCAACGCCTGGCTGAACGTGCCGGAGAACGCTCAGGAACTGATCGGCTCCGGAACTCCCGATGATTCCACGCCGGAAGGGCGAGCGCAAAAAACACGTCTGGCAGCGTGGCTGGATCTGCTCGACCGCGAAAAGCTCATGGAGTACGTGGTTGCCTCCTATGAAGCGGTGCCGCTCCTGGCGGAATACTCGCCCCGCATCAACGCGCAGCAGTTGAAGAATGCATTGATCTCGCGTGAAGAACGCACTCGGGTGGAGAAGTTGATTGTGGAGCAGGGCAAAGTTTCGCCGGAAAGCCTGCAAGCCGCCATTCAGCGCGTGGCTGGCTGCCGGGGCGCGGAGCGGGGGAAGATTGCGGCGAGATTCCTGCGAGATTTCATGCGCTACCACCGCGACCTGAGGAATCTGGGAGCGCTCACTTCGGCGATGGACAACGTGAATCTCATCGCCAACGAGAAAATGCGGCAGCTCTCTTCGATGAATGGCACGCTCTACCAGTTCCTCTTGCCGGAGGAACAAAAGCCTTCGGAAGAGAAAGTCGTACGCCATGTAATCATCAAGGCCGATGTCCGCGACTCGTCGCGGCTCACGCGGTCGTTGCTCGAGCGTGGAATGAATCCGGCTTCTTATTTCAGCCTGAATTTCTACGATCCGGTGAACAAGCTGCTGTCGAAGTACGGCGCCAGCAAAGTCTTTCTCGAAGGCGACGCAATCATTCTGACCATCCTCGAGCGCGACGGAGAGCCGGGGCTGGCGGTTGGCCGCGCCGCGGTGCTGGCGCGCGAGATTATCGAGATCGTGCGCGGCTACAACCAACTGCTCGAGCGGGCTGGACTTCCCGGCATCGAACTAGGCGTGGGCATTTCCTTCCAGGATTCAGCGCCCATGTACCTGATGGATGGCGAGCAGCGGATCATGATCTCAGACGCGCTGAACGAGAGCGACCGGCTGTCCTCGTGCAGCAAGCGGGTGCGGAAATCCATGAAGACGGTGGAGACTCCGTTCCACGTCTACGCGTTTCAGACCGTAAGCGACGCCGATGTCGAAGACAGTCCCGACGATTTCATTCTCAAGTACAACCTGAACGGGATCCGCATCAGCGAGGCTGCGTTCCAGAGATTGAAGCAGGAAATTTCGCTGGCGCTTTCTCCGCTGGATTTACCCAAGTCGTGGGAGGGCGAAGAGTTTCATCTGTGGAGCGGGTTGGTTCCCGTCGGCAACGATATCTTCCGCAAGATCGTGGTCCGCGGAACTCGCATGGCCCAGATCGATCCCCACAATTTCTCCGTCCAGCACTGGACCGAGCGCTGGTACTACGAAGTCTGCTCCAACCCCGCAATCGACGCCAAGCTGGAAGGCAAAGCCGCAGCCGCGAAGTAAGCCATTGTGCACATATTCTGGTGCAGAATTTCGATCAAAAAAACGCTATCTTTTTGCCTAAAATCCAGAAAACAAAGGGCCGGAAATTTTCTTGCCTCCTAGATCTATGGTTCTTAAGGTACTTACAGGCAAAATATTGGAAACATTGAAGTTATCCGGGATGTCCTCCGGCCTAGAAGCTGCACCCATGGTTAGGTTGTCAAAGATCGCAGATTATCTTTTAGGTAATCTATGTAGTATTATGTTATCGGAAGTGAAGGCCCGGGGTCAACAAGAAAGCGGTAGGTCAGCGAGCCCCGGTTCCCAAATTGGGAATATGGCCCCCACCCTTTTCCGCAAAGAACGCGGAAAAGGATCGGGCACCCGCTCGGTTGGCGGAGCGATGAAAGGCTGGGCCAGCCCCCGCTGCCTACCGCGCCCGTATCGGAAGCTTTCTATTAAGGCATTGAACAGCTTGAGATTCTTCTCGTACCGATTTGCCGGGCAAATCATCGCGATTTCGTAAACGATGGTCCCTTCCGGATTGTAGGCGAAAATCTGGTCGGAAATAAGCTTCCCCTGATCGGCCTCGGTCCATGTGGCTTTCAGACGGAGCGCAGGTAACGAGCCTAACGAGGTTTGCTCCGGTTGACCGAACTGCAGGGCCGTTATGCGGCCCTTCTCGATATCTTCCTTCTTGTCATCCGTGTTCCAACTTTGCTTCCAGCTGTCAATCATCTTCTCAAACGGCTCCCGCCTGTGTCGGCCAGCGGCTACGCGAATAGCGTTCCACCGGTCTCCTCCGTCGCCGCTATTCGGGCGTTTCAAATCGATGTCGAAGCCGTCGTGTTCGTGGCCGCAACCACTACCAAAGGCCACGACCTCATCCGGCAACTGCACGCGGAACTCGTGCTCGAGGTCGGTGTACTCGCCGCGATACGTCAACGTCTTTTGGCAATCGCATTGGTGGTAGCCGTCGGGCATGGAGCCGTCTTCGCGGCACGGCGGAAACCCCGTTTGGGCCTGGCTTTGCAGCGCGAATCCTAGCAGCCACAGCATGCCTGCCAGAATGAAACGGAACTGAAGGGAGAGCCTCATCGGGTTCCTCCTAGGGGGCACCCTTCCGATAACGGAGTGCCCTCATCGTCTCATAGTCCGACAAGGACCAACTCGTGGAAGGGAAAGACTTCCTCCTCAATACTCCGATGGAAACCTTGGAGCGCCCGCTCCCTGCGGAACGGGACCTTTCCCAGGCACGTATACTCGTATCATGAACAGCTCCGGGCACCCGGTCGTCGTGATCTTGAACTGGGTTTCCGGGTATCTGTCGACTCATCTATTGCGTTTTCGGCGGTAACCGACAAACCGCTTTGGGACCCTTCAGTTGGCAACTGAAATGAAGGTGGGGCAGTGTGGGCGCAACATCATCTCGATTGGAAACATCGGAGCTTTCCGACGCAAAAACAATATCTTTGACGGATTCCAAAGCACTTACCACAGCCGCGACATCGGAGCATTTCCTGTCGTCGGCTTCCATCAGGGAGCGGTCGAAAGGGTCAGGGTGCGAAACAGCGCCCGCCTTGACGAGTTGATCTGGGGTAGGATTAGACGTGAGGTAGTCGTCGCGCATCATAAACGCAATCTGTGAAGGCCATGCGGTTCCGTCCTTAAAAAACACGCCGGTGACCCCAAACTGAACCTGCATATAAGCAACGCCCAAAGAAGCAGCCCGCAATGATTTCGCTCTCTTAACCAGCATTTTTGGGAGATCAGGGTAAGGAGGGCCACTGTACAGAGTGCTTTTGTGAAGACTACCAACTCGCGCTGCGATGGTTTCGGCGTGAGGTGCGATCTCCACCTTGAAACCCGACCCACTGTGATCTCTTACGGGCCGATACGGCTCAGTGTAAGGCTGCTCGCTACATCCACGCGGGACAATCTCGACGGAATCGGTAATCACGGCAACGACGGGCTTGTCGGACGTATTTGACAGTACAAAGCGAATCTCGCTTTGGTCATGTTCGAGGCCCACGATGTGTACAGGAGAATCCTTCTGTTCCGGAGCGTACAAAGAGAAGCGAATCGTCGGGCTAGCGCCCGACTGAGCAGCCGCTGCGAGCGTCATCAATGACAATAAAGCAAAAGCGAAAGTCCTTATTCGGCGCATCCCAAGGTTCCTTGTCGACGGACAAAACAACTCAAGGCGTGATCGTAAATCCTACGGTGTCACTACGCAAGCGTAGTTAAAGTAAAAGGTGACGCCCGGTTGCGGGCTGTTGGTCGAACTCACGCCTTGTACACACGACGGGCAATCACAGTCGTTGCATGATAACGACGTAGGGTCCGGATAATTGTCGAACGTCCAATAAAACGGTGCGGGGTTTTGTCCCTGTGTGACCTTCACTCTTGAGGAAACATTCGCTGCTTCCTGTCCCGTCGCCGTTGGATTCGCCGGGTAATAGACCTGTGGGTTGTCATTGCAGTCGTAGTAGGCATGGCACTCGCCGTAGGCAGTATCCAGATCGTTCTGACCAGGCTGCCATAACCAAGGCTTGTCCGACAGCTTACCAGTCGAACCGTCGTAATAGGTGAACGTTGTACTGAATGATTTATAAGTATTTGTAGTTGGGCCTAGATCCTGCTGGTTGGGTCCGTAACAGGTTGTGCCTGCGATGGCAGGAAAGACAAAATTAGCCCCGAGCGCCGCGCAGGAAGATAGGCCACCGGGGGTTTTCTTACCCTTCGCGGACAGAGCCGATACGAGGTGCCAGAACTCAATAGGAAGGCTAGCTTGGGATAAAGGCGCTGGAATTGAACCCGGAACATCTCGGATCGAGTCCAGATCGGGCCGTGAGTATTCCACTTTGGTTGTCCGCTTCTCAAGAGATTGCAGGTAAGCCTTGAGCACAACAGGGACGCTCAGTTTCCGATTTGTGTGGAAGGCTAAGGTCCCCGCCTGAAACTCAACGTCGTCCTCGATGCGCAGGTCGTCATCCGCCGTCTGCTGGTCGGCCTCTGCCTGGGCGGCCCGCAGCAAGGATATGATTTCTTCGTGGGGAACACCGGTGCCTCCTCGTTTTCTCAGCAGGTCGTGAAGACTGAGAAGACGGTGGTATAAGTGAAGCCGCCTTGCGAGAACCGCGTTGATCCAGATTGGATCACCAGCGGTCGACCCGTCCTCGAATATTACGCCTCGCACTTCTGCTCGAACCTTAGTCAGGTCGGAACCTCCTAGAAAAGAGAGATTTCTCGTGGTGGACGCCCCGGGCGGAATAGGCTGCTCACGCGTGTTGGTGTAGACGTCGAAATACGTACGTCCTTCACTTCCCAGCGAGGGAAACTCCACCATAACGAAAGCTGTTATCGGAAACTTCGAGTCGTTCGTGAGATCCAAAACGGGTTGCCCATCTACTAGCGAAACGCTTTGGTGGTAAGCGGGAGACTCTCCGGCACAAAGCTGAAGAGCAAGGCACAGCCCGAAGAGCGGAAAGAATCGGCGCCCAACAACCCACGCGGAACCCGTCATGATTTCATCCTTTCGCAATTGCTGTTCCCACACCGACCGCTATCGCATCAACCAGTCTGAGAGGCTACTGGTAGCGAGCACATTAGAGTCTTGGATTAAGTTCCTGAATGTTCAACTGCTTCGAGAAATCTATGCCAGACGGCGCATCTCCTTGCGTAAGACTTCAGTTTGACCTTGCCTGACAAGGCATTACAAAGCCCCTGGGCGAATGCTAGCGAGGCCTGTCATCCATATTCACTTTACCGCGCGACTTCGCGACGACGAAGAACACGTCATAGGACCAGCGGCCATCCTTGGACTCGCCGTCTCTTGGATCGGGATTGACAGCGCCCCGATAGTGAAAGAGGTTTCCGTAACGGTCGGTATGCCACAGTTCCTTGTACCGAAGACTCAGCGAATGCACGCCAAGCTCGTCAAGAGTGTGCAGTTCGCTGGGTTGCGAGATACCGTCGTGATTTTCATCGATCCACAGCCGCAGCCTGGAAAAAACCACATCCCGATGGTCGATGATTCCGTCGCCGTTGCCGCCATTCTCCGGCTTGTCGAACTCAGCTAAGGCGCGGTAACCGTTACGGCACGCTCCGCCTCCATCAGGACATGGCGGCTGCGCGGTAAAGTTGCCGAATAGCTCCTTGGCGTTATCGATCTTGCCGTCGTGGTTGCGATCAAGCGCCAGGAAAGCGTTTCCCGAATCCCTGGCTGTCCAGGCGATTTGCAGCGGATGGCCATCTCCGAAAAAGTCGAAGAGAACACCCTCCTCCGCCGACGTGAGGCGGAATCCCTCGCCGGTTGTATCAATCACTATCGGAGACGCACGTATGCACCGGCATGTCATCGGGTCGCAGCCCCAAGGGTATGGCGGGCAGCCGCCCGGACAGCAATTGCATTGTTGTGCCTCAACTGAGTGCGGGCCAAATATTGCAACAAGAAGGAAAGCGAAGACTAGACGGCAGGCGGCAGCGACAAGGGGAGCCTTGAACGAACTCATGGAAATCCTCCTGAGAGTTCGCAGCCTTCCCCCCTCGAAAAGCTACGCGATGACAATAAGCTGAAATCGCCCCCCCCCGTCAAGGGAAAGTTTTCCACACGGGGATTCTGTTGCTTGCTCATTGCCCCGGACGAAGCGTCTGGGGCTACTTGATTTTCGCTGGGAACGCGGGCGAGGGCGCCCGCGCCACACGAACTGCTAGCGCTTCAATGCAGCGCTCTTCGCGTCGCCATTGCAGGAGCCAGCTTCGCCGCACTTGCGGAATGCGGGGACGACCAGAGCCTGTTCGAGGGTGGGATCGTTGAGGTTGGTCAGGGTCTCGGTGGTGCGCTTCGCTCCGGCGCTGTATCCAATCTTCTGGTACGCGGCGGCGAGCAGCTTCAGCGAAAATGGGTTGGTATTGTCTTCTTCTAAATGAGAGATCGCCTGGTCATACTTGCGTTCGGAGAACATGACCGCTCCAGCCGCGCCGTGGTACGCGAGTTCGCTCAGCTTATCGTTGGAGCTTTCTGCCATCGCGGACAGCCGCGCCAGGTTGGAGTTTGCCAGTTCCTTGTTGCCCATCTTCAATGCGAGTTCCACGCGGGCGCGTAGGATCTGCGCCAGTTCCTGTGCCAGGGCGATCTTTAAAGCGTTCTTACCGTCTTGCGTGGCGGCTTCGGCTCGGCCTAAATCGGCCATTGCCTGCTTCGGATTCTGCTCGCACATTGCCATCTGCCGGTAGGTGTCGGCTTCGGCCTGGCTGTTCTGCCGCTCGTGGGAGTAGTCGGCAACGGCCTGGAACGCGTGCTCGGCTCCCTCGTTATCGCCTTCGCGGACGTAGGTAGCCGCTTCCCTGGTCTTCCACAAGATCTGTTGCAACTCGGGCATGTTGAACTTCTGGAACCCGATTTCGTACTCTTTGCGGGCGCGAGCCTGATCGCCCATCAGCGAGTAGGTATCGGCCATGCCGAATTGCGACGAATAGAATTCCGGATTGATCACCAGCGAGGTCCGGTAGTGTTCGATCGACTGATTGAAGCGGCCCGCCAGCCGCAGAATCTCGGCGTAGGAATCCTGCGGATTGGAATCGTTGGGCATCAGCGCAACGTATTTGTCCATCATCGCGAAGGCTTTGTCGAACTGCCGGGTGTAGGCGTAGTTGTATCCGATATTGTTGATCAGGCCGGGAGAGTCCGTAATTCCCGAACGCTCATATACAGCGATCACGCGTTCGTATTGCTGCTGCGACTGCAGCCACCAGGTCGTCATCCACACCACCCACTTATCGTGCGGATATTGGCTGAGCACATCGTTCATTTTGGTGATGGCGGAAATCAGCTTGTGGTCGGCGGCGTCCTGGTACCACTCGATCACCATCTGCTCCGAGGTGGTGGCGTGACTTCTGGTAGCGAATGCCTTCGCCTGTTCGCCTACCTGCTCGGCGGAATCGAGGCTGATCTGCGCCAGAAACTCGTGGCCCATGGCAAAGTCGGGATCGACCGTGACTGCTTTTCGCAAAATCTCGATTGCCTGTGCCTGCTCCACTTTGTCGAGATACAGGTCCAGGGCTTCTTTGACCAGGCGGCGCGCCTCCGGAGACTTTGTGGTCAGAGGAAATACAGCGGCGAGAGGATCGACCGCTGGCGACGCGGTTTGCTGTGCCATTCCGATGACGGTCGTGAGCAGCAGGCCAGTGCCGATAAGCGTTGCGACAGCTTTCCCGATCGTTGCTTTGTAAGCCTGGCAAATCGTGGTCTTAGGAATCATCGCTAGTTTCCTCTCAATAAGTAGCCCTGCTCGACCGGCAACTTGCCGTCGATCTTCACCACATTCACATCCTGAGTAAGCGAATAAAGGTCCACGACGCCGAGGGCCCCGTGCGAAGTCGAGACAAAACGCAGGACGGCATCGTCGGAGTCGGCGACCATGATCGAGTCGCGATGCGACAGCACAAAGGCGTGCGCCTGCTCGGCCGTCATGTTCAGCAACTTGCGCAGGACCAACTGCATTTCCGCGGAGGACGGATCGCGCATCACCACTGTGACCGGTCTCCCATCAGGCCAGGTGTGGCTGTGAGCATTGAAGATTTTCACCAACTCGGCGGCCGTAAGGTTCGAGGTAGTGTTGGCCTTGTCGGCGACGATCGCGAATTGCTTTGCCTGGACGGCGCACGGCAGGCTCAGGACCCACAGGAGCAAAAGAAGTACTCGCCCTATTGTCACAATAGCGCGATTCTAGCCCGCGTCCATTTACCGCAACAGATCACCAAGGTAACGAGCCAGGTTTTGTTTTGGGATTTGATTCGGCGAGTTACTGGCCGGCGCGCAAGGGTGAGATCAGCAAACGGCCGGTCGATTTCTTTTTGGAGTCGGACTTGTCGGGCTGATAAACCAGGTCCAGAGAACCTTCCGTTGTCGGAGAGGCCTCGGCCAGCGTGGCTGCCAAATTACGGAACGAACGTCCTACGTCAACGTTATCGTGGAGCGCCACGGGAGCGCCCTTATCGATGGCAGGCGCAATGGCCTGATGGTTGTTGGGGATCTTCCACAGCAGCTTGCAGCCGGTGGCGGCTTCTACATCTTCGTCCCCGAAGCCCGGTATCTTCTTATATCGGTTCAGTACCAGGCGGACTCGGTCGCGTCCCCCGCCTTCTTCGAGGAAAGACCGCAGGCGGCCCGCGCTCCACAGCGAAACCACGTCGGACTGCGCCACCAGCAGGACCGCGTTGGACAAATCACAAAGCAGCCGCGCGGTTTGGTCGCTGCGGTTGGAACAGTCGACCACCACGTAACGAAACTGCGAAACCAGTAGATCGAACAGGCGAGCCAACTCGGCAGCGGTTGGCGCGGATTGCTGAGGCTCCTGCGGACCCGCCAGCAGTTGCAAGCCATTCTTGCAAGTGGTCATCAGACCCTGCAGCAGCGAAGTATCCATGCGATGCAGATTCTGCAGTGCATCGGTGACGCCAAACGTTGGGCGGGCATTGAGATGAAGCGCCGCGTGCCCCAGCAGCGCAAAGTCGACAAGCAGCACTCCCCCATGCAATTCCTGCAGTGCGACGGCGGTATTTACCGCGATGGTGGTTGCTCCGGCTCCGCCTTTGGCGTTGGCGACGACGAAGACGCGGGCGCGGCCCGAAGTCGTCCGGGTGCGGCCGCGCGAGGCCGTAAAGCGTGTGAAGGCTTCGACCATGCTTTCCGGAGTCGCATTGCGCTCCATATATTCGCGAGCCCCGGCGCGCATCGCGGAAACGATCGTGGTCGGATCCGTCATCGGTCCCACGGCGAAAATAACAATCTCGCTGGTATTGGAGTGGATCAATTCGATGGCGTGCATGGCCCGCTGCACGTTCTGCGGATCAATATCGACTAAGACGACGTCGGCCCGTACATCCTGGATCTGGCGCAGGATCGAGTCGGTCGGACTGGCCGGGAACCCCACATGGCCAAAGACGTTGCGGCCCATCTGGGTGTTCTCCAGCCGTTGCTGGAGGACCATGAGCCGTTCTTTGTCCTCGGTAAGGAGGGTGACCGCTATGCCATGCATGGCTGGAACCTCAATTATGTACCCGGCAGGCGCATGTTATGAAGAGATGAAAACTTCGTCACGTGACTTCGGTAACGGAGTTCCGCACCAACAGTTCCCTTCAAGACGCACGCGAATCCCCAAGAACAAATATAAAGGACAAACACAGCGGTGGAAAACCGCGGAATGAGGGAGCGTCCATGAGTATTCTACGCAAAACCCGGCGGATTGGAAAGGAATGAACGAACAATTTCCGCGCCGTGCAGGGCGGACACTCTTGTTCGGCGCCTTTGACCTTGAGGTTCGTGCTTAGATTGATTCTCTGCATGTTGGGAATCGAGGCCGAGGCAGCGGACGGGAGTGTCCGCCCAAAGTGAGAATCAAAGTCGCAAGTAAGCAAAAAGCCTACGGAATGAGTTCGAAAGCTACGCCGTAATTGTACGTGCCGCCAGAAGAAGTTGTGCCGTAGAGGTTCCCAGCACCGTCCATCGTCAAGCCGTTGGGACCGTCTCCGTCGGCGCCATTGAATTTGTGGACCAGGCTGTATTTCCATTTACCGCCGGCTTGCGGCGTCAATTTGAAGATCACGCCGCAGGTCTGCGGGCACGAGAGATTTCCGCCCCCGGCCGTGCCGTAGAGGTTCCCGGTTTTGTCAAATAGCGAATTGGACCACGGACCACCGCCGAGGTAGATGTTGGGAAAGTCGTAGAGCACGGTCTGTTTCCAGCGAGACCACTAGCAGCGGCACGCGGAAGCCATACACGTAACCGCAGCCCCAGCCGTTAGGTGCGTTAGTCGTTAGGCAGACCGGCTGCTTATTTACTGTTGTCCCGCGATAAAAATGCAGGCGGAGGAACGTGGTCGAACCAGCCCCCCCAGTCGTCCCAGGTGATAAAGATCGCGGTGTCCTGCCAGTACGTCTGCCCGTTCGTATCCTCGCAAGTGCTGTTGCCAATCGCGTCTACCAGGTTGGCCACGTAGGAGGGTCCGAGTCCACCGAATGACGGATGGTCTGACCACAACTGATCCGGAATGACCCAACTGACTTGCTGCATGTGAAATAGAATCTCGAGACGGGTTTCCCTGGGGTCACTGTGACTCGGGTAATGCGCTTGAGTCGCAGTAACAGGAATTATCCACCAGGAATCTTGCCTGTCAAGAAATTTCAGAATTGACCGCGCCAATGTCTCGCCATTGGACAAAAGGTCGAGGGAACTCCAATCCTTGGACACGCACAGGAATCGGCAGGGGTAGGATTGATCCCATGGTCGGCTGAACCGTCGGGTCTTCTCGCTTCAACCGGCAGCCGGGCTTGAATCGCGACGTGGAACTACGGCATCCTTTAGAATGGCATCGGAAGATTTGGCCTTTGCGCAACCCACCAGCCACAGCAAATTCTGAAGAGCACGCCCTGAACGGCTCCGCGGCACCGCGAATCGGATTGCCGGCGACTTTGCGTGCGCTCCGCCATCGCAACTTCCAGCTCTTCTTTAGCGGACAGCTCATTTCACTCATTGGCACCTGGATGCAAAGCATGGCCCAGGCGTGGCTGGTTTATCGCCTGACGGGATCCTCGCTGCTGCTCGGTTCAGTCGGATTCGCCAGCCAGTTTCCGGTATTCCTGGTCGCTCCGCTGGGCGGCATCGTGGCCGATCGGCACCACCGGCAGCGAGTGGTCATTGGAACCCAGGTCGCTTCCATGATCCTCGCCCTGATCCTTGCTCTTCTCACACTTACCCACAGGGTGCAGGTGTGGCACATCTTCGTGCTGGCAGCCTTGCTCGGCGTAGTGAATGCCTTCGACATTCCTGGCCGCCAGGCTTTTCTGGTCGACATGGTCGGCAAAGAAGACCTGATGAATGCCATTGCGCTGAACTCCTCGATGTTCAACGGCGCCCGCATCATCGGCCCGGCAATCGCCGGAATTCTGGTGGCAAAGATTGGGGAAGGCTGGTGCTTCTTCGCCAACGGCGTCAGCTACATCGCCGTGATCATCGGGCTGATGATGATGCGAGTCGAGCGTCCGGCTCGCCGTGCGTCCACCGCTTCGCCTTGGGCACATATCATCGAAGGCTTTCGCTTTGTCCGGCAAACCGCGCCCATCCGCGCCATCCTCCTTCTGCTGGGGCTGGTGAGCCTGGTGGCGATGCCTTACACGATTCTTATGCCCATCTTCGCCGACAAGATTCTGCACGGCGGCGTTCGCGGCCTGGGAATCCTCATGGGTGCGACCGGCGTGGGAGCATTGTTGGGCGCGCTTACTCTGGCATCACGGACCGGAGTACATGGCCTGGGAAAGTGGGTAGCATTCTCCTGCGGAGGCTTCGGCGTCAGCCTGATTCTGTTTTCGCTCTCCCGCAACTTCTGGCTCTCGGCCGCGTTCTTGCTCCCTGTCGGCTTCGGAATGATGTTGCAGATGTCGTCGTCGAATACCCTGATCCAGGCCATGGTGCCCGACCATCTGCGAGGACGGGTGATGGCGGTGTACTCCATGATGTTTATGGGCATGGCTCCATTCGGCGCGTTTCTGGGAGGAGCGTTGGCTGATCGACTGGGCGCGCCGCTCACCGTCTTGATGGGCGCCGTCGCCTGCATCGGCGGCGCAGCCTTGTTCGGATTGCAACTGCCCAAGATCAGAGTCGAAGCCCGCCAGTTGATCGTCGCCCAAGGCATGTCCGCCGGCTCGCCCCCCGAAGAAATGACCGCCCGTGTCGTGGAAGATTAGCTTTGTAAAATCGTGCTTTCCGCCCTTGCAAAAAGAGCCAAAGTAGGGCAACCTTTCTTGGCGGAACGGACGATGGCTCGAGAGACCCCGGGGTAATTCAGCAGGCAGAAGTTTTGGCGATCCGTTCCAATCACGAAGGAGTAAAAATGAACCGCTCGAAATCTGTTCAAACTTTCGTCCTGGCGGCGGGCGCAATCGCAGTCGCGGTTTGCTGCACAGCCGGCGCGCAAACTCCAACCCCGATTCCGACAAAAAAAGTACCGCCTCCACACGCCACCGCCAAGACAGCACCGCCGAAGACTGTTAGCCAGAAGACGCAGACCCCAGCCCCTGTTACGCCAGCCTCGTCCCAAACGGTGATACCGGCTGCAACGCCGGTTTCGACTGCCGTTCCGTCGAACACCGTGAACGGTCTGACTTCGACGGGCTCGACTGTTGTTCCCTCGAACACTGTGAATGGCCTGACTTCGACGGGCACGACACTCGCTCCCACGAACATGGTGAACGGCCTGACTTCGACAGGCACGAATGCCGTCTCGAATACGGTGAACGGTTTGAGTTCCGCAGGCACGAATGCTGTGAGCGGCATGAGCTCGGCGGGCACGAACGCGGTGAACGGCATGGTTGCACCCGGCTCGACGACGGTTTCCGGCCAGAACTCCATGAACGGCGCTGCCGCGGGCGATCCTCGCGCGCCGGTGGGCGGGATGGGCGTGGGATCGTTCGTATATGCGGGCTGGAACCTGACTGCATATGGCTGCTTCCGCACCGGTACGCGGTTGTTCTGCGACTTTGATACTGCCTATCAAAGCAATCTGCAGGCGGGCAGCAATATCTGGGGTCCGGTGAAGCTGGTTGACGACGGAGGCAAAATCACCGACCGCCACAATGCCTTTTTCGTGGGCGACGATGGCAGCCAGTTCGAGACCGCGTACCTGACTCCCAGCAAGCCGACGCGATTCATCATCGAGTTCGACAATATAGATCAGCGCTACACGTCCGTTTCCCTGGTGCTCGGAAAGGAACAGATTCAACCGGTTCCGATTACGATCATGGACCCGAATACGCCAGCGGGAACCATGCCGGCGCGGGCAGGAGCAGGCACGAGAGGCGTGACTCGATAGATATAGATGAAGAGTGGCCCCCTTTTTTCGAAGGGATGGCCGCTAGGCAATCGAAAACTAGCCTTTGCTCTCGCCGGGACGGGCAGTTGCGCCCGTCGCGGCGGAGCAGAGTTCCGCATCACCATCCGAGAAAATGTCCCGCCTGGCTATACGCCATCGGTCAACTCTTTGCGGGTGCACGCGTGCTTGCACGATCTTTGCGGGAGGTACACAGATCATCCGTCGGCAGGCTTTCGCTTTGCGCCGGCCTGCGCTTCCTCAGGATGAAAGCAGGGTGTGGGAGCACGAGCGTGGGCGCTCGTGCCTACATTGGAGATGGTCGACTACGAACTCTACTGGCCCGCGCCTTTGTCGATCTTGCTGGCTACCTTGACGCCGCTTAGGCCGCTTACGTATTTGGCGATGCCGCGGTAGAGGGATTCGGCAATCTTCTGGCGGTAGTCGGCGTTTTCTAAGCGGCGTTCATCGCCGGGATTGCTGACGAAGGAAATTTCGGCCAGGATCGACGGCATGTTGGCTCCGATGAGTACGATGAACGGGGCTTTCTTTACACCGCGGTCGCGCAGTCCGGGATTCTTCACTGACAGGCCGCTGTGCAGGGAGTTCTGCACATCGGAGGCAAACTCCTGCGACTCATCTATCTTTTCTTTCAACGCGATCTTTTTTACCAGATCCTGCAGTTCGTGAATGGACTTTTCCGAGACCGCGTTCTCGCGGGCTGCGACTTCGAGGGCTTCGGGAGACGAGGTGAAATTCAGATAGTAGGTTTCGACTCCGCGGGCGTCGGGATCGTGGCTGGAGTTGGCGTGCACCGAGACGAAGAGGTCGGCGGCTTCTTCGTTGGCGATGGCGGTTCGGGTTTCCAGCGGGATGAAGGTGTCGTCCTTACGGGTGTAAATGACTTCGGCGCCGAGGCGGGTTTGCAGAAGCTTGCCCAGGCGGCGGCTCACGTCTAGCACCAGATCTTTTTCTTCCAGGCCATTGGGGCCGATTGTGCCGGTATCGTGGCCTCCGTGGCCGGGATCGATCACGATTTTTCCGATCTTCAAACCTAAGGCACGAGTCAGGGAGCGCTCACCGCTGGCGGTGGGCTGGGCTTCGCGGGCGTCCAAATCGGTGGTAGGAGTTTTGCGTTTGCCCCTGGTTGTAATTTTGGTGGATTCGGAAATTGCGGGCGCCGCCGGAATTGTAGTGGCACTGGCCGGCTTGATCTTCGGAAGTTCGGCCTTTGGAAGCTCGGTCTTTGGCAGTTCGGTCTTTGCCGAATCGATCTCGGGAGGGTTGAGCTTGGCGACTGTGTCTTTCGTTTTGGTTTTCGCTACTGGCTCGTCTTCATCGGCATCGACGATGGTCTTTTTCACACCGTTGCTGACCACGACGGTGTTCGGACGAGGCGTTCTTGGGGGCGACGCCTTTGTTGGAGATTCGTCATTGCTGGCCTGCGAATCATCCTCGATCTGGTTTGCAGGTGTTTCTGCCTCTGGAGTTTCGGTTGACGACGCAACCTGCTTCACGACTGCAGCTTTTTCGGCGGGCTGACTATTGATGCTCTTGCTATGACCGTCCGGGTTGTGAATATCGATAATCAGCCGTGGCGGATTTGACTGCAGGGAAGCATCGAACTCGGAAAACTCGGCGAGATCGAGCACGATGCGCGTGCGTTCCGCTTTGTACTGCGAGGTGCGGATGTCCTTCAGCAGGCCGTCGCTCACATCGAAGGTCTTGCCCCCGAGCTTGGGATCGAGTTTGGTATTCAGCAGATCGAAAAAGACGCGGTCGGGGTTGTCGATTCGTTGCGCCTCGTACTTTACGCCCTGCTCAAGATCAATCGCGACCCGAGTGTAATCGGGCGTGGACCAGTGGCGGATTCCGAGGACTCGCGACGGCTTTCCGTTGCTGGCTTCAGCTTGTGCATCTGTTTCTTTGATCGAATCATCCTGCGCGGCGTTGTCCTCGGAATCGGAGGTCGGGTCGTTGGCTTTGAGATTCTTGTTCGCAGCTTTACTCGCGGGCTTCGATTTCAGGCTGGCTTGTTGCTGCGCCGGTTCGGCCAGCGCCTGGCGTGCTGCTTCGGCGAATTGGTTGCGCGGATAACGATGCAGGAACTCCTCGAACGCGGCGTCGGCGCGAGTCTTGTCGTGCAGGTCGTCTTTGTAGATCTCACCAATCCGGAATAACGCATCGAAGCGGAACTTGCTGCCGGGATACTCGCGGCGAAGGAATTCGTATTCCTGGATAGCCTCGCGCAAGATATCGGGGTCGTTGAATCGCCGGCCCATTTCCTCGAGCATCTGGGCGGAGGCGGCGACGCTGGGATCGGCCCGGCCCGAAGTCGGCGCTCCCATGTAGACGCGCCGGTAGGCGTCGATCACATGTTGGTAATCGCGGCGGGCGCGGTCTGCGGCGGGGCGCGTTTCCAGGGTTTCTTGCAGGCTTACGGCGGAGTCAAATTGTGCATCAGCCCAGGATTTGGATTTGTGGGCGCGAGCATGAGCGGAGATTGCAGGCAGCAACAGTGCAGCCAAAGCCACGGTCCAGCGCAGCGTGCGTTGCGTCTGATTGGAATTCTTCAATTGAACTGCCCGTAATCGCTTTACTCTTAATCGCTTACTTCTTGGATGCCCGTTGCTCAATCGGTGTTGCTGATATGGAGCACGCCTCGCGCATCCCTTTGCACATGAATGGGATCATGCAAGGGGTTTTGCAGAAAGCGGGTGCCTGGGTCCGATCCGCCGTAATACAGTTGCGTGATCCGGTTCACGTAGTTGCGGGTCTCGGCAAAATGCGGCACTCCGGCACTGCGCGCTACCGCTCCCTGACCAGCGTTGTAGGCGGCCAGGGTCAGCTTCACGTCGCCTCCGTAGTTCTCCATGAGTTGCTTTAGATGTCGAACCCCGGCGTCCACGTTTTGTTGCGGATCAAAGGGATTGGCCACTCTCAGTTGTCGTGCGGTTTGGGGCATGAGTTGCATCAGCCCCATTGCACCCTTGCGGGAAACCGCGTTGGGATTGAAGTTCGACTCCACCTTAATGACGGCACGGACCAGGTTGGGGTCGACGTTGTGGCGCGAAGCCGCCTGTTCAATGGCAGCATCGATATCCTGCGCGCTGAAGGCTTTTCCGCGAACCGAGTTGGTGAAAGGTTCGCTTCCGCCGGGTTGTTCGCCGAAATAATGGTTGACCTCCGCCGCCGCCGAGCGGGCTGCACGGACGTTGGCGGAAGGAACCGGCTTCCAACGGTGTTCGGTGGCGCTCCAGAAGGCCAGGGAATTCCGCCGGACGGGAGTTTCGGTGCGCTTGCTGGTGACTACCGGAAAGGATTCGTTGACATAGACTTTCCGGCCGCTGTCGTCGGTGCTGCTGGTGATCGCTGTATGGGCGGTGTCGGAACCGGCTTCTGCCTGCAGGTATGGCGTTGTGAGCGAAAGGAAGGTCGCGATTACGGGACTGGCCATCAGGGCGAGTTGCAGGTGTTTTCGCATAGCCGGGCGCGCAAAACTCATCGCGAAGACGGTCAAACAGCGGCCATCTACGGGACGCATTCTGGCGCGGACACTGGAACTCCGCGCTTTCCCACCCGGAACCTGACAGAGAATCGTAAAACCAGAGTGCAACAATTATAGGTGGCTTGGGGGGTGGGGGCAACTTACCAAAGGGATGTTGAACCACGATGGTAATCTGCGCAAGTATTTGAAAAATATAATGTTACCTGGAAGTAATGTGTCCGGGGGATCCCGATCTGGCTATTGCTCTCTAAGAACGGATGCCGACTTCGCCCATAAATCCTTGAGCGTGCGCCATCGCTTTTTGATGTCAATAACGACCCTTGGCTTCAAAACAGATTCGAATCCAGCCCGGCGATGAACTGGATGCCGGGAACTACCTTTCCAACAAGTGCGGTGTCGTTGGTCAGGAACAAGTCAATGTGAGCTTGCGCCGCGCAGGCGAGGTGGATTGAATCGGCCGGCGACACTCCGTGCTGAGCGCGAATCCGAGCATAGAAGTCCGCTGTTTCCAGTGTGAACGGGATGACTTCGACCAGGGGAGTGCTGAAAACTTCTCGAATCTGTTTGGCTATTTCAGATGCGCCCATTTTGTAAGGGCCTACCAATACCTCTCCTACGGTGAATGAACTGGTGCAAAGCTGGTCCTGTCGCTGCTCCATTTTCGACAGAATGTTGCGCACACGCTTGGCGTAGTGGGGATGGTCCTCCAGCCAATAGACGAATAACATCGTGTCCCAGTAAATTCGGCTCATTTTTGCTCTGTACCGCAGCCAGCAGCGCTATTTGCCGGGATTTGCAAAGCTCTTTCTTTCTTCGCGGATGAAGGCTTCGCCCCCGCCCAGCCTTCTGAACACATCCTTAGCAATGCCGCGAAGCCCGGACAAAGATTCAGTCGACGCTGGGTGTGTCGCGTTTCTGCCCACGATTTCGTAGGTAAATGTCACTGTTGTGCTTTGCCCCGACGGTGGGCCGGCTTTCGAGATGAGCTTCAGGCCATGCTCCGCTAGAAACTTCTTGGAGGTGAGAGCGGCGCATACCAGGGGCACGCGATTAGTCAACCCGAGAGCCTTGTGGACGGCGCCCACATTGACAACAAAAGTCCGATCGCCTCGACGGTGAGCGGAGCGCAGGTAAACGTCCGACGCATGTTGCCTGACTAAGTCGGAAACGGAACTCAACACGAGGTTGCCCATATCCCCCCAGTATGCATGCTATTATTGCATAATCATGCATAGCATGTCTACGGGTTGCGTTATTGTCGGGCCCCGGGAGTATTGGCTATTTCAGCTGAGTTTCATGTAGATAAAGAAGCGTGGGCGTTTTGCGCTCAGGCCGGCGTTAGTTTCTTCGCAATTGCGCAATAGAGATCTACGGCGTCGCTCAATTGCTGCTTCTCGATGTACTCGCCTTCGGTATGGGCGACGTGGATTGATCCGGGACCGATCAGCAGCGGTTCGCCCCAGTTGGTGAGGGCGGGGATATCGGTGGTGAATGCCGCGACCATCGTGGGCAACTCGTCCAGGGTGCGCAGGCGGACGAACGGAATCTCCAAGATGAATTCGACTTTGGCCAGGCCTGCGACCGCTTGCTCAATCTGTTGCCGCAGCTCGTCGGTGGGGCCGATCAGGCGATAGAGCAAGCTAGCTCGCGCCTTGTCGGGAATCACATTGGGAGCGCGGCCACCTTCGATGATTCCGATGTTCAGGGTGCATGGACCGAAGGCTTCGTCAGTGGGCAGTTTCATGGCGCGCAGACGGCGCAAGGCTTCCAGGAGTTTGTCGATCGCGGACTCGCCCAGTTCCGGATAAGCGGAGTGGGCCATGCGTCCCTCGGCGATCACGTTCACCCGGAGCGTGCCCTTGGATGCAGTCGCCATGCGGTTCTCGGTGGGCTCGCCGTTGACCAGGAACTTGCATCCGGGAGACTGCTGATTCGCGACCTGCGCTCCCAGGCTGTTTCGCTCCTCGCCGACGAGGAAAAGGAGTCCTATGTAAATGTTCTGTTCGCGCAGTCGCTCGGCTGCGGCGATTTGAGCAGCGATGATTCCCTTAGCATCGCAAGAGCCTCGGCCGTAAATCCGCGTGGCATCTTCGGAGGACGGAATGAAGGGCGGGACGGTGTCCATGTGGGTAGAGAAAACGATGTCCGGCTGGGGTTCTTGCGGCGAGGTTGCGTACAAGTTGCAGCGGTTGCCTTCGACGGGGATTTCATTCACTTGGTATCCCAGGCGGTTGAGTTCGCCGTGAAGGACCTCGCCCACGAGGGCTTCGTTGCCGGTGATCGATTCGATGTCCACGAGTTGACGAGTAAGGGCGACCAAATCCATGGGAAAGAGAATAACGCATGTGCGAGCGTGCTCGCACGGCAGACGCTTTCGTGCCAGCAGTGACGTAGCGAGCTATGTTTGCACAGTTGCACTGTAGAGACGTTGCTCGCAACGTCTCTGAGCGTACTCTGGGCTGCTATGCTGGAGAACTCACCGGGATGAATGCGCAACTCAGTTCGATCCGCTCTTTGTTCATTGACGGCCCCGCCGGGAGGCTGGAAGCTCTGCTCAATGCGGGCGTGGAAGACGCCACTCACGCTGCGGTGGTGTGCCATCCCCATCCTCTTTATGGGGGAACGTTGCATAACAAAGTGGTTTTTCACACCATGAAGGCGCTGAACAGTTTTGGTTATCCGGTGTTGCGCTTTAATTTCCGGGGCGCGGGATTGAGCCAGGGCGAGCACGACCACGGCATGGGTGAAGAGGAGGATGTGCGGACCGCTCTCGACTGGCTGGATCGTGAGTTCCATCTGCCTTTGGTCTTTGCGGGATTCTCGTTTGGAGCTGCAGTGGGATTGCGGGTGGCCTGTCCCGATGCGCGGGTGCGTGCGGTCATCGGGCTGGGGTTGCCGGTGGCTGCGATTGATGACCGCGTCTACGACTTCGAATTTCTGCAGACATGTATGAAAGCCAAGCTGTTCGTCAGCGGGGACCGCGATCAGTTTGGGCCGCGGGCGAGATTGGAGGGAGTCGTGGAATCGCTTCCCGAGCCGAAGAAGTTGGTGATTATTCCAGGCGCGGATCACTTCTTCGAAGGACGGCTGCGGGAATTGCGGGACGCGATCGAGGCTTGGGTCCCAGGAGTGTTGTGATTCGCGGGGAAGAGCTCAAAGCCAATCGCTTTTATAATCCTTCCATGTCTTCGGCAGCGGGTAATCGCGAGCGACAAGCCATCGAGATGCGGGTTACGGCGCGGCAGATTTTCGAACGGGCGCTCGGGGAATCCAGCATCGATCGGGCTTTCGAGCGCCACGTTTCCTGCGAACGAGGGGTGTTGCGCATCTGCGAGGACCTCTACGATCTGCATTCCTACAATCGGGTGCTGGTGGTTTCGATCGGCAAGGCGGCGCACACAATGGTGAGCGCGTTGGCAGTGCAGGCGGGAGATAACTTCGAAGGCATCGTCGCCAGTTCGGTGCTGCCGAGTTCGCAAGCGCGCGGGTTCCGCTACTTTCATGGAGGGCATCCCACGCCGAATGAGGAATCGATCCGAGCCGCGGAGGCCATGCTGAAGTCGCTGATGGCGCAGAACCCGGCGTCATTGGTGATTTTCATGCTAAGCGGCGGCGGGTCTTCGATTGCGGAGAAGCCGATTGATGATGAAATTTCTGTGCAGGACCTGATCGCGACCTACCGCGTATTGGTACACTCCGGCGCGCCCATTGCTGAGATCAACGCTATTCGCAAACATCTGTCGGCGATCAAGGGAGGCAGACTGGCGCAGGCTGCCCTGGCGGCGCGGCAGGTTTCGATTCTGGTTTCGGATGTTCCCGACAGCATGCCGGATGCGTTGGCTTCCGGCCCAACTATGCCCGATTCCACCAGCGTGGAAGATTGTTACGCGATTGCGGCCAAGCATCGGATGATCGAGCAGTTTCCCGCACCGGTGCGGGAATTGTTTCAGCGTCACGCACTGGAGGAAACTCCTAAGTCGGACGACCCGGCGTTCCATCGCAGCCGCTGGTGGACGGTGCTGTCGAATTCAACTTTGCTCGAGGCCAGCACAAAGGAAGCCGAGCGCTCTGGCTTCACCGTGGAGGTGGACAACAGTTGCGACGACTGGGACTATGCGCGGGCAGCCGATTATCTGTTGGGGCGCCTGGGCGAATCGCGCAAGAAATCGGAGCGGGTCTGTCTCCTCTCTGGCGGCGAAGTCACGGTGAAGGTGAGCAACGGAGGCGTGGGCGGGCGCAACCAGCAGTTTGCGCTGGCCTGTGCCCGGAAGATTGCAGGCGAAAGCATAACCGTGCTCAGTGCGGGCACGGACGGAATCGACGGCAACAGTTCCGCGGCGGGCGCGATCGTGGACGGAACTACCGTCGAGCGCGCGAGGTCTCGCGGGTTGGAACCAGAGGCCAGCCTCCGCGCCTTCAATGCCTACCCGTTCTTTGATGCGTTAGGCGACACCATCATGACTGGGCCGACCGGCAACAACCTGCGAGACCTGCGGATTCTGCTAGCGTACTAAGCCGATTTCGGCATCTTGGCGAATGCCTTCTCTTGTTCCCGTTCCATTTCCTCCGGGGACATATCGCGGGTGTGGGTGGCCAGCGACCACTTGTGTCCGAATGGGTCCGCCACTGTGCCGTAGCGATCGCCCCAGAACATATCCATCAGCGGCATCTTCACCGAGGCGCCAGCCGAAACCGCGCGCGCGAATGCGGCGTCCACATTGTCGAGATAGATGTGGAGCGTGACACCTGAGCCTCCATTGGCAGAGGGCGCGGGATCCCCGCCCATCTCCGGAAACTCATCGTTCAACATCAGAAAGGAATCTCCGATTTTGAGCATCGCGTGCATCACCTTGCCTCCGGGGGCGGGGGCGACGTGGAGAACCTCGGCGCCAAAGGCCTTCTGGTAGAACTCGAGGGCGCGGTGCGCGTCGCGAACCGTCAGATGCGGTGTGACGGTGTGAAATCCATCGGGTACCGCTTTTACTTTGTCAGTCATAGAACATCCTCCGGAGGAAGAGTTTAGACCAACCCATGTTAAAAGTTGTTAAAAAGCGGCTGCAAATCGCGTCGCATGATCTTTTCTGATTGGTTCCGAGGCTGCTACAATCCCGCCATGCGAAGACTAATACAAACCTCGGCAGTCGCCATCGGCCTCGTCATACTCGGACTCTTCATTCCTGCAGCCAATGCTCAGAAGGCGTCTCCGCCCGAGGTTCCGGCGGCGATTCAGGCTCCTTCCGGACTGGACGTTGTCTTGCTCGCGCATGCTTCCGGATCGCAGATCTATACCTGCCAGGCTGGCGCGGACGGCAAGTTCGCTTGGACCCTCAAGGCGCCCGACGCAGAACTGAAAGACGGCAACGGCAAAGTCATCGGAACCCATTTCGCCGGTCCTAAGTGGAAGCTGAACGACGGCAGCGAAGTCACGGGCAAGGCGGCGGCTCACGTGGACTCGCCGGATGCCGGCTCCATCCAATGGCTGCTGGTGAACGTTGTGGGCCATTCCGGAAAGGGCCTGCTCACGAACGTGACCACCATCCAGCGCGTCCACACCCACGGCGGCAAGCCGCCCGCCGACGGATGCGACGCGTCGCACTCTAACGCCGAAACCAAGAGCAGCTACACCGCGGACTATTACTTCTACGCTTCGCCTAAGTGAAGCTGGGTTCTCTCAGTACCCACATTTTGGTGCAACATTTCGCTCAAAAAAACTCTCATTTCTGCGCAAAATCTAGAAAACAAAGGATCGAAAATTTTCTTGCCTCCTAGATCTATGGTTCTTAAGGTAGTTACAGGCAAAATCTTGAAAACATGAGAGTTATCGCTGGGTCTGGCTGCCTGCGGTTCCGTTTTGGAGCTCACGAAGCAGAGCATGTGCGAAGGACTTCGCCTTCGCGGTAGAGGGTCGGATTCGCCTTGGGACCGTCCAAAAACTGCGCCGACGGTCGGAATGTCAAAGATCGGTTGTTTCAATGACTAGATTATCTTCCAGATAACCTGCGTGTATCTATATTATCGCGGGTGGGAGAGTGGGAGCAAGGAGAAAGTGGGCGACTCGGTGAGCCGGTTCCCATTTTGGGAATCCTGGCGCAGTCTCCGACCGCGCTCGAAGCTTTCTGCGAGACGGCTGAACGGTTCCGTTCTCCGGCCAAGAACGGAAGAAAGGACGGGCGCCCGCGTGGCACAGGGTGAACTCTCAGGTGAGGGTAAGTGTTCAAGCTGTTAGTTTTGCCAGTCGACATTCCCGGTTCTCAGAGTGAAGAATGAGCTCACTCTCAGGGTGTTCAATTTCAATCTCTTTTTCTGCTGTCGTGCCGGAGGACGTGACATGAGAATCCGATCGGGCAGAACAATCGTTGGAGTGGTATCGGCGATCTTGGCGACCATGGTGGGCCTCAGCCACGCGCAGGAGGTTCTGCCACGACCCGAACCCCCGTTCAAAGGCCATATCGGGCTGACCCCGAAAGATTCTACGCTGGACTTCCCGCAGGAAGTCAGGGCGCCCAAAGGCGCGCCGAATATTCTGCTGATCCTGACCGACGACGTCGGCTTCGGCGCGATCAGCACCTTCGGCGGCCCGGTTCCCACCCCCACCATGGATCGCTTGGCGGCGAGCGGCCTCCGCTACACCCAGTTCCATACCACGGCACTCTGCTCGCCCACGCGGGCAGCTCTGCTATCTGGCCGGAACCACCATTCCAATGCCACAGGCGTGATCATGGAATTGGCTACCGGTTTCCCCGGATACAACTCGCTCATGCCCAAGAGCAACGGCACGTTCGCCGAGGTGCTGAGGCAGAACGGCTACAACACTGCCTGGTATGGCAAGAACCACAACGTGCCGGACTGGCACAGCAGTCAGGCTGGGCCGTTTGATCTATGGCCCACTGGTTTGGGCTTTGAATATTTCTACGGTTTCCTTGGCGGCGATACCAGCCAGTGGGCGCCAGCGCTCTACGAGAACATCAAGCCCGTCGAGCCGCCGCACGATCAGCCAGACTATTTCTTCGACAAGGATATGGCGGATCACGCCATCGCCCGCATTCAAATGTTGCACGCGGTCGCGCCCGATAAGCCCTGGGTGACGTATTACGCTCCGGGAACGGCGCACGCGCCGCACCACGCGCCCAAAGAGTGGATTGCCAAATTCAAAGGCAAGTTCGACATGGGCTGGGACAAAATGCGCGAAGAGACACTCGCCCGCCAGAAGGCAATGGGCGTCGTTCCGCCGGACACCCAACTCACGCCGCGTCCAAAGGAAATTCCGGCATGGGATTCGCTCGACGCCGACCACAAGAAGGTCTACGCCCACATGATGGAAGTGTACGCCGCCGCTCTTTCCTACTGCGATACCCAGATGGGCCGCATCGTCGACGCGATTGACGAAATGGGCGAGACCGACAACACACTCGTCATCTACATCCAGGGTGACAACGGCGCCAGTGCCGAAGGAACGCCGCAGGGATTGCTTAACGAGATGTCGATATTTAACAACATTCCCGAGGACTTCAAGCAAGTGATGGCGCACATGGACGACCTCGGCGGACCGATGACGTTTAATCATTATCCGGTTGGCTGGGCGCACGCCATGGACACACCTTTCCAGTGGACCAAGCAGGTGGCATCACACTTCGGGGGAACACGCAACGGCCTGGTCATCTCCTGGCCAGCGCGGATTAAGGATAAAGGCGGCATCCGCACCCAGTTCAGCAGCGTCATCGACATCTACCCGACCATTCTCGAAGCGGTTGGGGTGCAGTCGCCTTCGATGCTCAATGGCGTCCCTCAGAAGCCGATCGAGGGCTTCAGCATGGTCTACACATTTGATAATCCGAAGGCGAAGTCGGTCCATCGCACCCAGTACTTCGAGATGTTTACGAACCGCGCCATCTACAACGACGGTTGGGTCGCCGCCACCACGCCTCCCCGCCTTCCCTGGGTCATGGGTCAGAGCACGCTGCCGGTGGAGGACTACAAATGGGAACTCTACAATGTGGACCAGGACTTCAGCGAGGCCAATGACCTGGCGGCGAAGGAACCGAAGCGACTCCGCCAACTCCAGGATCTATTCTGGGTTGAAGCCGGCAAGTACAACGTGCTGCCTCTCGACAACAGCACAGCAGAACGTTTTGATGTGAGCCTTCGTCCCAGCCTCACTCGCGGCCGCACCGAGTTTACCTATTACCCCGGCATGGTCCGAATCCCCGAAGGCACCGCGCCCGACTTCAAGAATAAGTCGTACCGTATCACGGCGGATGTCGAGATTCCTGCTGCCGGGGCCGAGGGTGTGCTGATTACGCAGGGTGGTCGATTCAATGGCCTTGGGCTGTACCTGCTTCAGGGCAAACCCGTCTTCTACTACAACCTCGTGGGCGTCGAGCGTACTTCTGTTTCAGGCGATGACAAACTATCTCCCGGCAAACACACCATCGTGGTCACCTTCAAGTATGACGGCGGCGGTATCGGCAAAGGCGGCCTTGCTACCCTGAGCGTGGACGCCAAAAAAGTGGCCGAACGGAAACTTACGCGAACTATCCCGTTCCGCGTTTCCGCCGATGAAACCTTCGACATCGGGGAAGACACAGGCACTCCGGTCAGCGAGGATTACCACGTTCCCTTCAAGTTCACAGGCACCCTCAGCAAGGTTGTTATCAACCTCGGTGAGGCCGCCCTCACTCCGCAGGAACAGAAGGAACTCGACCAGCAGGAGGGCGCAAACGAGCTTATTGATTAGTCGGGGGCAGGCCGGCCTACACCTCCAGACTGCTTCCAGGTGGCTGGCCCACCTTTACATTTTCTTGTACAGGTGGGAGTCAGGCCGACTGGGTTGGGATTCTTGATCTTGGCCTTCCCCGCTGATTGATTCGCGCTGCGTCCACTTCCGCGAAAGTATGACTCCAATAGCTGCTCCACGGCCACGGCGCCGGTCCTTTCGTCATTGCTCGCGTTACCGGTTCGCCGTCCTCGCCGCGTTGGCCGGTCCCTCAGGGGCTTAACGGTTTGCTGTCAACCTGCGTCCCCAGCCTCAGCGCCTAAAGGCGTCGTTGAAAAGGCGACGCTTGCGGCGCGCCTAAAGGCGCGCCCTGATACGAATCGCTGGTTTTTCAGCAAACTGTAGAGCCCGGATCGTTTTTAGATTCTTGCGGCTGAAGTCGTGCCCTCCCGTTCGTGCCTCCCCATCGTGTCCTCGTTTCTGTCCTCCCGTCGTGCCCTTCCTGGTCGCGGGGTCGTGAACGGAGGAGATCCGTTGGGGAGAAAGACGAAGCAGTGTCATCCTTAGCACAGCGGCTGCATCGCGAAGCGAGGCAGCTGCGGGGTCGAAGGACCCCTTATCAGCAAGGAGCAAGATGAATGTGGAAGGGAGTTTCCACAAAGCTGCCGAGTGAGAATTCCCGTCAACGGCGTTGCCAGGTTCAGAGCCGCGGGGTCCTTCGACTGCGCGATCGTTCGCTTTGCGAACGACCACTTCGCTCAGGATGACAAATCTTGGGGGAGAAAGACGAAGCAGTGTCATCCTGAGCGCAGCGGCTGCATCGCGAAGCGAGGCAGCTGCGGAGTCGAAGGACCCCTTATCAGCAAGGAGCAAGATGAATGTGGAAGGGAGTTTCCACAAAGCTGCCGAGTGAGAATTCCCGTCAACGGCGTTGCCAGGTTCAGAGCCGCGGGGTCCTTCGACTGCGCGATCGTTCGCTTTGCGAACGACCACTTCGCTCAGGATGACAAATCTTGGGGACGGGGATCTTTATCGATGTTCGGCTCGAAAGGCCGCGCGCAATGCGGGATTTGACGGTAGAATTCAGATGCAGGCGCGGCTTTCGGCAACGCATGGGGCTGGGAGATCTACTGACATTCAATTCACGGGATTGAGGGGACGATGACGAGAAATGTAGTTTCCGGGTTTTTCATTGGTGTGGGGATTTTGGCAATCAGCGTTGCGGCTTCGGCGCAGGGGAACAACATCGGAATGATCAAGCTAAATGGGGGACGAAGTGCGATTCTGGCGACCGCACCTGCGGAGCCTGTTACGCCGGCGCAGTTGCCGCCGCCCGGCCTGGTAAAGATCTACAGCACTTTGGGAACGGGCGACCACGTGTACAGCACCGTCAGTGCGTTTGGCATTCTGGGCACGAAGGCAGGGCAGCCTTGGCCGGAAATGGTCGGGAACAGATTCCGACCGAAGGCCGACTATCTGGTGACTGAGGTTGCGGTGGGAGCGACGCATTACCAAAACACCAATGTTGTGGTGGTCAGCCTGAACCAGGACAACCATGGAGTTCCGGGGAAGGCGCTTCACACCTGGCATTTTTCCAACCTGCCGCCGGTTTGGACCTGTTGTACATTGCAGACGGGAAAGTACGCCAAGGGGATCCCGGTGAAGAAGGGCAAGTTGTATTGGGTGGTTCTGCGTCCCGAGGCGAAGTTTCAAGATACCTGGGACCTGTGGGCGGACAACTATGCAGAGAAGCAGGGGCATTATTTCTCGAACAATATCGGATCAGGTTGGAATACGAGCTATCAAACGCTGAGCGCGGTCGGGGTATTTGGCAAGTAGCCTGAAAATACTTTCGGCGATCCGCAGCAGCACTTTTGTCTTAAGGGTTCGACGCCGGCGGATTTCGCATTTCGCGAAAACCCCGCCCAAGCGGAGCTTGAGCGGGGCACACTGAAGAGTAGTCCAGAGGTAAGGGTGGGCCAGCCTCTGTTCCTACGCAGCCGACAGGTCTGTCTCTGTGGTTACTGCTGTCCGAAACCTGAGACTACGGTATTCGCGTCGGTCTCAACCACCAGGAGCGACTGGCCACCGTTGGTGACGACAAAACTGGTATGTTCGGTCTGGCCATCCACCATGAGAGTCATGGTTCCGGTGCAAAACGAAGTGACCGTATAAGATCCCGAGACTGGCTGCTTGGTAAAGATCGAACCTGCGATGCTGCCTGATTCCTTTCCGTTAACGGTACCCTTGCCATCCAGCGCGAACAAGCCGTCGAACGCGACCGCCCCCACGCCGAGGAAGACTCCGCCAGCCTCAAGTCCAAAGTTTCCCTTGATGCCAGCGACCGTGCAGGTCGCTTTTCCCTGCGCCTGCGCCGTGCCGGCTTGCACGTTGGGTGCATCCGTGGTCAGGTATTGCAGGTTTTTTCCGCCGGAGAGCACCACCAGGGTGAAATGGCTGACCTTGCCGCCTTTTGGCTTGATCGTGCCCGAACCGGTGCAATCCGAGTTGACGCTGTAAGTCCCAGTGACCGGAAGATCGGTCACAATCGAGCCGTTGTCGCTGCCGGTTTCGTTGCCCTTGAAAGTGCCCTTTCCGGTGGCGTTGAAGTAGCCGAGAACGCGTATGGGATTGCCGCCCTTATCCAGGCCACCACCCGCATAGCCGTATTTTCCTGTCACATTCGCGTTGGAGCACTGCCCCCACGCGGACAGACCGAGAGCAAGAACTGCGGTAACGGTGAGAAAACCTCTGCGCAATGTTTGCGAAATCATGGTGATCCTCTTTTCTGCTTGGATTTCTGCTTGCGGCGACGACCGGGGGGAGTGAATCGCAGGCTAAAAGCAAGCGGGAAGGGATGTTAGCAACGGTTTTTGCCGGTGTCAAGCAGAGAAACCGCTGGGTAGTGGCTCAATTTGAAATTGAGCCACTACCAACCGCTGACAGCGGGGGAACAAGAAAACCAAAGGGGGAACCGGATCACAAACACCAGTTGCCGGTTCCCTGTTCCCGGTTCTCAGTGCTTCTAGAAGAACCTGGTCACACCCTCTTCCAGCACGAGCACGCGATCCTCAATGCCCGCAGCTTTGGCTTCCTGCTCCAGCAACTGCAACGGCTCTTCCATGGGTTCGTGGGAGAGTTTGAAAGTTCCGTAGTGCATGGGGACCATCCAGCGGGCGTTCAGATCGAGGAAGGCGCGGGTGGCGTCGGCGGGATTGGCGTGGACGTTGCGGAAGGACGGCGGGTTGTAAGCTCCGATGGGGAGTAGAGCGAGTTCGGGCGCTAAACGCTTGCCAATTTCGCGGAAGCCGGAGAAATATGCCGTGTCGCCGGCGTGGTAGAGCGAGTGCTTGCTGTCGCGCAGCACGTAGCCGCCGTAGCCGCGATGAGAATCCTGAATGATGCGAGCGCCCCAATGCCGCGAAGGCACGTGGGTGACGGTGAGCTCGCGATGGCGGTAGCTATTCCACCAATCGAGTTCGACGACATCTCCGAAGCCCAGGTCGGAGACGAGATCCATGACGTGGTGCGGCACGACGATGGTCGGAGGGGCGGCTCCCCGGCTCCGCGACTGCTGAACTATGGAGCGCAGCGATGGCCGGTGCAGATGGTCGAAGTGGGCATGGGTTACCAGCACCAGGTCGATAGGAGGAAGGTCGCGGAGTTGCACTCCCGGCTGGCGCAGGCGCTTCAGCACAAACAGCCAGCGGGCAAAGTTGGGATCGATGATGACGTTCTGCGCGCCTATCTGGACGAAGAAGCTGGCGTGGCCGATGAAGGTCAGGCCCAGGTCTCCGTTGGTGACCAGCTTGGGTTTATGGGTTTCGCCGGTTCGAGGCAGGACTGCGGAGTGGCGCACCAAACGGCCAAACGCACGCGCGCGTTTGCGCAGCACGGGATTCGTAAGCGTTGGCTTTAACATCTGCTCCTAGCCGAACCTGGCTTGCATCCGGATACATCTTTTCAAGCGCGCAAAGCGGGGGGAACCGTTCCCCAGGCGTCTGCAATGTTTGGGCGAAAGAGCTGCCGCTATTCTAAGACATTTCGCAGGCAATTGCTTGACCGTAATGCGGACGTCAGTTCTAATCCTTGTGGGGAACTGTTGTTCAGCGAGTTGTGCGGCCCCAACGAAACATTGCAAGCAACGTTTCTACGGCCGACGACGGATTTCCTCACAACGAATTCATAGGAGCCGACATGCGGGTTGCGTTCTTAGGTTTGGGAATCATGGGACGGTCGATGGCGACGAACATGGCCAAAGCCGGTCACGAGGTCACGGTGTGGAATCGCTCGGCGGGCAGGGAAGTCGAAGGAGCGCGAACTGCGGCATCTCCGGCGGAAGCGGCGCGGGGAGCTGAAGTGGTGTGGATGTGCGTCTCCGACACCAAGGCCGTCGAAGGCGTGTTGTTTGGGCCGCAAGGCGTTCACGAGTCGCTGGCGCAGGGCATGACGATTGTGGACTCCAGCACGATTTCTCCTTCGGCTACGCGCCAGTTCGCCGAGCGGGTGGGCGCGCAGGGAGTTCAGTATGTGGATGCGCCGATGACCGGATCCAAGGTTGGAGCGGAAGCTGGCACCCTGATTTTCATTGTGGGTGGTGAGGAGTCGGCGATTGAGAAGCTGAAGCCGCTGTTTGCCGCGACTGGCAAGAAGATCTTCCGCATGGGCGAAACCGGCAAGGGTCAGGCCGCCAAGCTGGTGATGAATCTGCAAATCGCGATGATCTATGAAGGTTTTGCCGAGGCCCTCACTTTAGCTACGAAACTGGGCGTCGATGCTGAGGTTCTGGTGCCGTTGATTCAGGCTTCGATGGTTCATTCGGGCGTGGTGGAGTACAAGGCCCCGTTTGTGCTGAAACGTGACTTCTCCCCGAATTTTCCATTGCGCCTGATGTACAAAGACCTACGCCTGGCGTTAGAGGCGGCCAAGGAAGCTCGGGTGAAGCTGCCGGGGCTGGAGACGGTGGAAGAAGTTTACGAAGTGGCTGCCGAGGATGGACACGGCGATCTTGATTACGCCGCGACCTTGACCCTTCTCGAAAAATGGGCGGGAGTGGAGGTGAAAGGCGTGTCGGCCTGAATTGCGCCGCCGCCATCGTGATTATTTTTTCTGAGTATCCTGGACTAGCACCAGGTCCGTGGGCGAGTCGCCGCGCACCAGAGCCAGGTTTTTGCCATCAGCCGACCACTGGTAAGAATAGATTTTCAGTGAAGTGAAATTGGTGATCTGGTGGCCCGCGCTGCCATCGAGCGGTTGCAGCCACAAGTTGTCCACGCCCTTTTCGCGGATGGGATAAACGATGCCTTTGCCATCCGGGCTGAACCGCAGTTGCCCGTTATGGCGCGAATCATATTCCAGAGTTCGGAGGATCTGGCCGGAGTCCGCAGAAACTAGAGTAATGTTCGGGCGCTGGAGTTTGAAGTCATAGGTCCCGAGCACCATGGTTTTCCCGTCACGCGCACTATCGATCCCGCCCTGGGATTCCACCAAGACATCCATGACTGGCTCCGGCTGGCCCCCATCGATTGGCACCTTCATATAGCGCCGAGTCATAGAGTCCATATAGAAAACGGTTTTGGCATCGGGCGAGCACGCCGGGCGCTGATCGTTTCGACCGTGGCTGAGCTGGCGCAGGCCGGTGCCATCGGCATCGCTCCGCCATATATTCAGTGAATGTTGTTTCAACAGTCCTCGGGTGAAGACGATGTGTCCGTCGCTGCAGCCGTAAGGCTCCAATGAACCCGATTCCTTTTCGGAGGCAATGCCAATCTTCGCGCCGCTATCCAAATTGAGAACGCGGATAGCCGCATCCTGCTGCAGCAAAAGTTTGTTGCCGGGCATCCAGGAGACGGCCTGCACCAGATCCCCGGACGTGATCTGCTTGACATCGGAATAATCGGGCTTCTGACCGGGGCTTAGGTAAACGTCCCGCTGTGACTGGAACATGACGGTCGCGATGGTTGCTCCGTCCGAGGAGACGCTCAAGGTCGCGTAGTTATTCGTGTCAGCTGTGATCGGACGAAACTTTCCATCCCCAGAACCGACCAGCCCCACTTGCTCCAGGTTGAAATTCGATTCCGCGCTGGAGAAGATCATCGCCAGATCCTTTCCGTTCGGCAGCCACGCGAGCGCGGATGGCAAAATGTCGTTCAGCTTGTAGAGCGCTTTCTGGCTCCCGTTAGTGGGATCAATAAGAGCAAGAGCGCTCAAGCTGTCACTGGCGGGAAGAAGGTCGATGGCCGCGATGGTTTTTCCGTCCGGGGACCAGACAGGGTCGCGCATGGGAGCAGACACCGATCCGGTCAAAATAATGTTTTCATCCCCGCCCTCAGCGTTGGCGACGAGGACGTAGTATTTGCCCGGGTCGGGATCATTTGCGCGCAGGAAAACGAAGCGCCTTCCGTCGGGCGAGAAACTGGGTGTGCTGTCAATATCCTTGACCAGGAGTTGCGGAGTGCCACCCAGCACGGGCGTACGGTAGAGGTCGTATTCCTGGGACGCCGTTCCGCTGGCCAGTTGCGTATGCGAGTAATAAATGTAGCTACCGTCCGGGGAGAAACGCAGGGTGTTGTACTGAACCCTCTGCGGGCTAACGATCTGCGCGTTACTGTCGCTGGCGAGATGGCGAAGCCACAAAGACTCGCTGCCTTCTTGATTGACGACATAGGCTACGTAGTTGCCGTCGGGAGACATCGCCGCCACCCTGGCATTGTGGGTTCCGGCGACTTTGGTGATCTTGATGTTCTGGAAAGGCAGTCTGCGAGCGGAGAAGAACAGGCTGTAGACGCCGAATCCGGCAGCTGCCACGAGCAGCAGCGCGACTGCCGCAACCACGCCCAGACCAACTTTATGTTGTTGCGCGGCCGCAGCCAGCGGCGAGCTGCCCGAGCCTTGACCGCTTTGGGCAACAGGCACGCTCGCGGCTGCAACGGCTATCGTACCGGAATCGTGGGCTCGTTCCCGTCCGGATTCGGTGTCGCGCTTGAGGCGTTTAAGATCGCTTCGCAGTTCCGCCGCCGACTGATAGCGCAGGTCGCGATCCTTCTCTAACAGCTTGCTGATGACGTCCTCCAGTTTGGGTGGAAGATTGGGATTCAGCCGCGCCGGCGCCGGTGGGGTTCGATTCAGGATGGCGTCGAAGATCGTCGCCGAGGTCTCACCTTGGAATGGCAGTGCCCCGGTAACCATTTCGTATAACACGGTCCCAAAGGAAAACAGGTCGGAGCGAGCGTCGAGTTCCTTGCCCTTGGCCTGTTCGGGCGACATATAAGCCACAGTGCCGATCGCCACGCCCGGACTGGTCAGATATTCCGGGCCGACGGCAAGCGTCGCTTCGGTCGCCGTTCCCCCATCCTGCTTCAGGGGCGCAACCTTGGCCAATCCGAAATCGAGAATCTTGGCGTGCTCTCGCTTGGTGACGAAAATATTCGCGGGCTTGATATCGCGATGCACGATGCCGCCGGAATGGGCAGCGTCAAGGGCATCGGCGATTTCAATCGCCAACGAGAAAACCGTTTCCGTGTCGAGCGGGCGGCCCGCGATGCGGTGCCGCAAAGTCACACCGTCAAGGAACTCCATGACGATAAAAGTCTGGCCGTCCTGCTCGTCGATCTCGTGAATGGTGCAAATGTTGGGATGGTTCAGAGCGGAAGCAGCTTTGGCCTCACGGCGAAAACGGGCCAAAGCCTGAGGATCTTTGGCGACGTCGTCGGGCAGAAATTTCAGGGCGACAAAGCGGCCCAGCTTGATGTCCTCGGCTTTATAAACCACACCCATCCCGCCGCCGCCGAGTTTCTCGATGATGCGGTAGTGCGAGATGGTCTGGCCGATCAAGTTGAGCCTCCTTAGAGTCGAGCAATGGCAGATGCCCCGTCGTTTCCCGACGGCAGGGCCGATTTTACACCATAGGGGATCGCGGATCGTGTCCAGGTCGCGAGCTGAATGGAAGTCATCCCAAGGTAGGACTTGCCGATCATCCGTCCAAGAATGGACGAAGACAGCCTACTCTAGAAGTCCAATTCGGCGATCAACTTCAAGAGCCGAAGAAGTGTGGCGCTCTCATCCAAAGTTAGTTGATGCCGGACAGTCTCATCGGCGTCCATCCGGGCCTTGATCAATCGTTCCCTATACTTGTTTCCTCTTGGCGTCAACCGGACGTGAATTGCTCTGCCCGATTTCGCCTTTCGTTCCGACACAAGTCCTTCCTGAGCCATTGATCTTGATGGCCCGGTGCACAACGGTTCGGTCGAAACCCAGAAGCGTGGCGATCTGGTTCTGATTGAGCGTAGCGCCGTCTCGCAGTGTTGACAGGATAAAACCACGGGTCGCGGAACACCGAGTCTTTCGCTCAAGCCTCTTTCCTACCGAAAAATAAGCCGCTGCGATATGGGCAAGTACTGAATCTTTCAGGATGTCTTCAGGAACCTCTTTCCTTGGAATGATATTCATAGCATTGTTACCGTTGCTTCGAGAGGTCTTCGCCACTGCGGCGGTTCGACGTAGGCATGCGATTTCTTCCCGATCGCAATCACCATGACAATCTCATGATACCGGGCGGACAATCCGAGATATTTAGAGAGCCTGCGACCATCAAAGCCTTCCATGGGACAGGTGTTGATTCCCAGGGCTTCGGCAGCGATCATGAGATTCTCGCAAGCTAGCGATGTGCTCTTCGTGGCCCATTTGAACAAGTCCTGGCGTGACAAGGGCGGCATTCCCATCACCTTCCACAAATTCAGCAGCCAGAACATCCCCCATTTGATCGCAGCGAAAATGCCGAATGGCCCCGGCATGAAAAGGATCCGGCCGATCTTTGCCGTCCTCTCGTAGTCGCGAATTTTTGCTTCGCTGAACTCGCTCCTGCCGCGCATCCATTGCAATTGTCCTTGCGATGTTGCAGTCAAAGATCCAATGTCTGCGACGGCCACGAGCAGCGCCGACGCGGTTTCGGCAGGCTCCTGTCCGAGGCAAAGTTTCGCCACTGCCGTTTTTTCTTTCGCAGTTTCTACCCAGTAGAAGCGGTACGGCTGCGTGTTGAAGCTGGAGGGAGCATGGCGTGCCGCATTGAGGATTTGCTCGCGCAGTTCTTCGGAGATTCCGACTGGCTCAAAGACTTTAATTGCTCTCCTTTGGAAGATCGCTTCCAGGGTTCCATTCATAATAGCCTCCATGTTGCTATTACAACATACTATATGTTGCATACGCAACATAAATTTACCGGAAGGATGCGGCGGTTGTGCGCCAGGCTGAGCAAGGGTAAGTCCAGGCAAGTCGGGTTATGAGAATCGATGGCAGCCACATCCCGGTTACGGGCAACTCTTACCTGACCCGGTAAGGGAAGGGTTGCCGACGATTCTGAAAGTTGATGGCGATTCGTGTCACTTGCCAAAAGCCGAGAGCGCGCTATTAGGGTCGTCGCTCTTCACTAGCTGTGCCGTTTCGTCTCTTCTTCGTCAGGTGGATTTAGCGTCCCCGAGTGAGTCCCTTTGCCGAGGCCTCCGATCCGAGTGGTTCACGGAACGGTTCCACAGAAATGCGCTCGTAACACACTTCCAGCACGGTCAGGGATTCTGTGCCGCCGGGCAGTTGAAGGACTACGCTGTCACCCGCTGCCGACTTCATCAACGCGCGCCCCAGAGGTGACACCCAACTGATGTGGTTGCGGTTAAGGTCGACCTCGTCGGTGCCCACGATGCTCACTACTCGCGATACTCCCGCGGCATTGGCATAGCGCACGGTCGCTCCGAAGAATGCCCTGGTCGCCGCCTGCCCCGCTCTCGGAGCTTCCGGGTCCACCACTTCCGCAGCTTCGATTCGCTTGGTGAGAAAGCGAATCCGCCCATCGATCTGCCGCAGCCGCCGCTTGCCGTATTGATAGTCGGCGTTTTCACTGCGATCGCCGTTGCCGGCAGCCCACGCCACCACCTCCGTCACGGCCGGGCGTTCCCTGGTGAGCAGAAACCGGTGCTCATCTTTGAGACGCTCCAGCCCGCTCGGCGTGATGTAGTTCTTGACTGGCGTCGCGGGCTCGTCCGGCTTTGGTGTTCTCGTAAACCCTTTTCGCATCTCGTAGTCTTTCGTCCTTCCAAGCGCGAACGCGGATGAACGCCGATAGAAAACACTGTAGGCCAATCGGTCGTAATATGTTTTCCGCCAGCCGTGAACCTGGGGGCGCTGGAACTCTGCCGCCCAGCGCCGTGATAACAGCTTTCTAGAATTCTCGCTCAGCCATCGTTTCCATCAGGCTTTCTTCAGAGCCGAACAAAGAAAACGCGTTAAGGTTGTATGCATCGAGCAGCGTGAGGACTTTCTGTCGCTCAGAGACGGGAATTGTGAACTTCCAACAGAACGCTTGCTGATGAAGTCCCTTTTCAAACACCGAGTCGTAGTTCTCAAATCGCCATTCATCGTGGAAACTCAGACAAGCGGTGTACTGGCTCTGCTGCAAAACGTGCCGCCGATGCGTCTTTACGTATGGGCCGAAAGTGTAGACCACTTGCATCCGATTTCCTGAGATCTTGAAGTTGCGTTCGCACAAGACGAAGATGGATACCCTCCCATGGGCGTCCTCGCGAGCTTTAGCAAAGGCAAAATACGCCGCGACGTACGTTGACCTACTCCAATCCAACAGCGGCGACGGAAATCCATGATGTCGGAGATAAGCCATGTAGGCATATGCGGGGCGATCTCCCGCCCACAAGATGTTGTTGAACTCCTCATATTTCATGACTAGGCGCTCAACTTCTGGGTACGAGGGAATCGGCCAATCGCCGCCGACCAAAGTCTCGATCTGTGGCTTGATCTTAGAGATGATTCGGTAGTAGTCCTTGTACAGCATCCGTTCGCGCTCACGTTCAAGCGTCGCACTTAGTTGCCAGCACGAGTTGCCTTGACCACGGAATAGCAGAGGAGAATTTTGCACATATTCTGTAGAGCTGGCACACTCTTTCCGAACCTCATCCAGCCCTTCGATGAATTTTTCCCAGCTGGCGACATTTCTCTCTTCCATCTCCAGAGTCCTCCCTCGCGATCCCCTAAATACCGGACCGATGCCCCATGTTCTCGCCCCAATCATTGTAACGTCCGCAGTCTTCACTTCTCTGGTTTTGAGGCGCTAACCTGGGCGGGGGATTCCCTAGACCATCCAAAATCTTGAATTACTCGGCAATCCCAAGTGCGTTAGCGTCCGCTCCGCAGGAAGTACACTTGGTTGGTCCAGTCCATTGCCCCGGCCTCGTCCACGAGCGAAATTAGAGCACGGACTAGCCCTCCAATGTCCGCCGGCGAGATTGTCTTTTCATCGACAAATATCACACCGCCATGGGATCGCTCTTCCTCTGCCCAGAGCTTTAACAATGGAGGAATCGTCCTGCGATCATAAGTAACCAGGGTCAAGCGTTGCTTCGCTGCTTCCAACAGGCAAACGGAATCTTCCTTCCCAAGGAAGTTTCCGCTCTCCCACTGCACCATGGAGTGGATAACTATGGGGTGGATAACTACCGATCGATTCCGGCGTTGAACGCCATTCGTTACGTCTGGAGAGATGTGCTCATCCAGAAGAAGCTTGAGCATGTCAGCCCCGCTTGGTCGGTCTGGCGGCAAAGTCGACCGCTTGGGGAAGCATGCGCTTTAGGCTGTCGAAATCGGTTGAATCGTTCTCTGCTATCGCGTCGTTCACCTCTCCGGGGAATGCCTCCGAATAGTAAAGGGCAGCTCGAACCCTCGCTTCAGGCCATTTCAGATGCTTGGCCACGTCCTTGACATTTCCCTTGTAACTCCGAAGAAGCAACATGACTTCCCATATCGCCAGGGTGCTGCCTTGGATATAGGCTTGCCTGCCTGCCGGTGAATCGCGAAAATCCAGGAAGGCAAATTCCGACCGCCTTAGGCCCTCTTCCACCAGCCGCGCGCTGGCATCGCTCGGCGTCCAGCCGTGCCGCTTCGCGATGCGCTTCAAGCGTTTTCCGCTCTCCACTGGCAGGCGCATACTGAGCACCATCGTTCGCGATTGCTTCATCGATCCTCCAAGTGTAACTGTTGTAAGCATTGTATCACTTCATGAGGAGAGAGTGGCGGGTGGCCCACTCAAGCCGTCTTTTGGCTTGAGTGGGGCGGTTCTCAGTCAAAGGCCCCACTCTAGTCGCAAAGAACGCGACTAGAATGGGCCACCCGTCTGCTGCCATGGAGGGTGCCCCATCCTTGCGTTTTTTGCAAGGGCGGGCGATGCTGCCGGCGCAACTCCTGTCCGTTCTACACCACCCGTTGTGTATGCCGTCGTCGCACCCGCCCTTCGCCTACGCGAAGGACGGGGCACCCGCATCTGCGGTGGCTTCTGAATTTTGAAAGCCGGGCCACCCGCCCTGCCCACCCTTAGGTTTGCGGAACGGACCCGCGTTGCTTTACGTTCAGATCTCGCGCGACAATCATCAAAACTCCAACTTCTTATTTTGCCTGCGCTAGCTTCGTAACAACTGCGGCAACTTTATCGAGTATCTGGTTCCAGCCCTCCATTTGACCGCTATTTTTCGCGCTCTCCATGGGTTCATTTCCAATGAAGGTGAGTTTCGTCTGGCCGTTCCCGAGATCCTCAAAGATGGTCACGTCGTACGCACCGTCGATAGCCTCATGTTCTATTCCTAATTGTGCAGGGTCGACCTTGTTTCCCTTCGAGTCCGAAAAGTACATGGAGGAAACGATCTTCTCGTGCAGAACAATCTCGTGGTATTCAACCGCATTCCAGCACTCCTGCCCATCCGGCGCTCTCATGCAGAGGAGAGATTTTCCTCCAACGCGAAAATCCATCTGACAAACCGGCGCAGTAAAACCCTCCGGTCCCCACCACTGCATCACGTACTTCGGATCTGTCCACGCCTTCCACACCAACTCGCGTGGGGCATCAAAAATTCTTGTAACAACCATCCGCTCAATTTCGCTAACCGTGTTTTTTGTCATCTCTGGCCTCTTTCTTCATTTGATTTACAACTACATCCAGTTTGTCGAAGCTCTCTTCCCAGAATCGGCGATAGCTGATCGCCCAGTCGCTGACTGTCTTAATCGCCTCGGGCCTAAGCGTGCACACACTCTCTCGTCCACGCTTCGTCTTGATCACCATCCGCGCCCTTACCAGGTAGGCGATATGTTTTGAAATCATCTGCTGCGAAAGTGCAAACGGTTCCGTCAATCCATGCACGGAGGCAGGCCCATGGGAGAGTCGTTCGATCATCGCCCGCCGGGTTGGATCAGACAAAGCCGCAAATGTTGTACCCAATCTATCCACAACCATATGGTAGTGGATTGTCTGTCAATGTCAAGGGTGAATTTTGCGATCCCTGATTTCTGTTCAGTGATCCCAGTTGGCTCGCTCGACAATCGCGACGAGTGCGAAATCGCCGAGTCACTCATCGACCCTGATTGGTAATGGGAAGTCGGCTTTCAGGAAGTAATCGATTCCTCCTGAATCACGGGCAAACCGGAAGTTACGAACCTGGCATGGCGACCTGACTGACGACGTGAATCGTGGAGTGAGGTGGAAGTTTGGCTTTCCCAATCGAGCCGCCTTCGGGAACTTGGCCCGGTGCTTCCGGTACTTCGGTAACCGCCTCTAAATCTACCTATTACAGAAGTATTACACTCAGCCCGGACAGTCCCTGTTAGCCTAAAACTCTAGCTTTCACAACGACTACAGGGACACCGCAATGGAACTCGAAGCGCTACACCGCGAGCCAGCCGCCGATAACGAAATTAATTGGGTAACTGCAACCTTTATGGCCCTGTTTCACGTCGGGGCGATTGCCGCACTCTTCTTCTTTACCTGGAAAGCTTTTTTCGTGTCCATGTTTCTGTGGTGGGTTTCGGGGAGCCTGGGCATCGGGATGGCCTACCATCGGCTGCTGACGCATCGCGGCTACAAGACTCCGAAGTGGGTTGAGTATTTCCTCACCACCTGCGCGACCCTGGCGCTCGAAGGCGGACCGATTTTCTGGGTAGCGACGCATCGCATTCATCATCAGTTTTCCGATCAGGAAGGCGATCCGCATTCCCCCATCGAAGGCAAGTGGTGGGCGCACATGGGCTGGATTCTGACCGGCAAGTCGATGCATCACGACACCACAACGCTCGCACGTTATGTGCCGGATCTGGCGAAAGACAAGTTCCATGTCTGGATCACAAAATATCACTACGTTCCGATGATTGTTCTGGGAGTGGTGCTGTTTGCCATCGGCGGCTTGCCGTTTTTACTGTGGGGAGTTTTCATGCGCACCGTGGTCGGCCTGCACACGACGTGGCTGGTGAACTCGGCGACGCACAGCTGGGGCACGCGCCGCTTTGTCACCAAAGACCTTTCGACCAACAGTTGGTGGGTGGCGATCCTGACCTTTGGCGAGGGCTGGCACAACAACCATCATGCGCATCCAGTCTCTGCCCGGCATGGTCTGCGATGGTATGAAATAGATATGAACTGGTACGGCATCTGGACGCTCAAGAAATTGGGCCTTGCCCGCCACGTGTATCGAGTGAAGCTCTCGGAACTCGAGCGCAAGCAGGATGCAAAAGCGGCGGCTCCGGCTCCCGAGTTGGTTTCGGTTTAGTCGTCATGCGCGCGGACAGGATGTCCGCGCTGGACGCAATTAGCGCCACAGCGCCGCCAGAATAAATTCGGTCGCAGATTCAACGAAATTACCTACATTGTGACCGACCACGGCAGCCGCTACACTGCCTGATTTCTCGGACCAATACGCGTAAAACAGTCCGAAACCGAATGCGTATATTTGCTGTCCAAGGGCCTGCCACAATGGCCGCGAAAAGAAGTTGGACATATGCGCTAGAGCAAACATTGCAGCGACCAGCACGCCTGCAATGTGCATATCAAACCTAAGAAATCGGACCCGCCCCGAGATTCGCGAACTTAAGTATGTGAGCAGCAGGCCTCGAAACAAAACCTCCTCGCCCACGCCGGGGAATATTCCCTCAAACACAAGCTGGCCAGTGATATACCTGCGGGTCAGGGAACCCACCTCCGGAGGGACGCGGGCGATCAGTTTTGGAAGATGGTCAACCACAATCATCAGCAGACCAAAAAATAATCCCCACAATAGTGCGGCTTTAAGATAGCTCTTTCCACGAGGCAGCCGCAGGCCGAATTCCCCGAAGTGCCCTTTACTGAGGAAGCCGATACAGATCAGGGATCCGATCAGGAAGCCGGTTTCGGAAGCATAACCCGCCAACCATGGCATTGCTGCTTGCTGCGCAGCTGTCAAATGGGAGATCACCAGTTGAACGGCCAATGCTCCTGGAACCAAGCTGGCCGCGGTCAACAGAAGCACCATAACAAACGGCCAGACGCGCAGATGAACATCCGATACAGAGAACAGCGGCGAGGATGAAGTGGATTCTTCCGCCAACATACCGATCACGATAGAACGTGTTACCAACAGCGGTCTTGTACACGCGAAGCGCCTGGCACAGGCTTAGCGTCCGCGAGCCTGCCTTCGATACTGGGCAGGAGTGTAGCCCGTCAAGGTCTTTAGGGTTCGTGTGAGATGGCTCTGGTCGAAAAACCCGGTCCGCAGCGCGATCTCGGATATAGGTTCGTCCGATCGAGAGAGGCGTTGGCAGGCAGCGTCGGTACGAACCTGACGGATGTAGTCTCCGACCGTGCGACCATGATGCTTACGAAACACGCGCGCGAGGTGGACAGGGTGAATGCCGGCGCGGTTCGCGATCACAGTCAGGTCCAGGTTCTGATCAAATTCCGTATGCAGGAGGTCGAGCACAATCTTCATCCATCGCGCTGGTCCGGGAAGAGATGCCGGGCGGTGGCGGCCGAGTTGAGCCAGGAGTTGTAACACCAAACCTTCGACTGCGAGGGCCGAGAAAGGGTCGGGCTCTCGAAATTCCCGAAGCAACTGCGAAGCAGTCATGGTGACAGCTCCACGATTGAACGTTCTGGAAGCTGCGGTATCGCAGCTTTCATCTCGCAGCCGCTGAGTCCAGGCATGCGCAATCTCCACGCTGAAAATGCGCGCCCCGGCACCCTGAAAACGGTCAGAGTGAGTTTCGCAGGCGGGATGGAAAATAGCCGTACCCGGCGTGCATTCCCGGGGCCGACTTTCTGCGTATTCTGTGTACGAGCCCTCGAGAACAAATGAGAGATAGGCCAATTTGTGGGAGTGGCGGGGAATCCGCAAGTCCCGCGGATAGATGTCTTCGGTAAGCCAAAAGCCGCCGAGTTCCCGCCTCCGGACCACGTCGCCGTGAAATTGGCCTGCGTCCAAACGGCACACCCTGTCAGAGTTCATAAAGATCTCTCTTTGCAACAATAGACTACGATTGGCCGAGATCGGATGTTCAATCTTACTTTCATCTGGATGGCCCACATTGAGTAGAATCGTGCTATGCGCATCACCAGCCGGCGCAAAGCGACCATCACGTTTCTGGTTCTAGGCGTCGGCCTCGCGGGCGTGGCGGTCGCGGTGGGTTCGGGATGGATCATTCTCAACTGGCGGGAAGGGATCAAGGTTTTCCTGGGCGTGATCTTCTTCGGCGCCATCACCGCCGGACTGGTGCTCAACACCATTTTTCTTCTGCGCGAGATTCGCCGGAACGAGCAGCACGACAGTTTCATCAATGCGGTCACCCACGAACTCAAGACTCCGATTGCTTCCATCCGTCTTTATCTGCAAACCTTGCAACATCGTGACGTGGACGAAGGCCAGCGCCGCGAGTTCTACCGCCGCATGCTCGACGACACCGACCGTCTTCTCAGCACCGTCGAGCAGGTTCTAAAAGCCGGAGTTGCGGGGCACAAGAAGAGCAGCCGTGAACGCGTCGCCATCGATTTCGGCAGCCTGGTTCGCGAATGCGTGGAAGTTGCGCGCACCGGCCATCATTTGCAGCCACAGGCTTTGCGCTTCGAGCCCGCGGTCAACGGTGGAAGCGGAGCAACCGTCACCGGCGATCCGGCGGAGTTGCACACGGCCATCTCGAACGTGCTCGACAACGCGATCAAATACTCCGGCGATCAGGTGGATGTTTCCGTGAGCCTCGAGACGCCCGATGAAAAGCATGTGCGGCTGAGCATCCGCGACCACGGTGTGGGCATTCCGCAGGGAGAGCTGAAAAGCGTATTCAAGCGCTTCTATCGCGTTTCTAATCGGTCCATGGCTCACGTCAAAGGGACGGGCTTGGGCCTGTTCATCGTGCGCGCCATCGCCAAGAAGCATGGAGGCCGCGCGTTTGCGCAAAGTCAGGGCGAAGGACTCGGCACGACAGTGGTTCTCGAACTGCCGCGAAGCGTTGCGCGGGAAAACGGCGCTCGGGAAAATCGGGCATGAGCCGCGTGCTGATTGTCGAAGACGAAGCCCATTTGGCGCAGGGGCTGCGTTTTAATCTCGAAGCCGAAGGGCACAGCGTGGAAGTTGCCGGCGACGGCGAGCGCGCCATCGAGTTGCTGTTGGGGAATAAAGAAAATGGGCACAAAGAGAACGATTTTCAGGAAAACGGCAAGAAAGAAAATGGCAAGCGCGGAAAGCGCGAAGCGAGCCGTCGCGAGGAGTTCGACGCCGTGGTGCTCGATGTGATGCTTCCCGGCAAGGATGGTTTCGCGGTCGCCACCGAGTTGCGGGCGGCCAAGAATTTTGTTCCAGTTCTCATGCTGACCGCCCGTGGACGGCCCGAGGATGTGCTCAAGGGATTCGCCTCGGGCGCCGACGACTATCTTCCCAAGCCCTTCGAGCTTCCCATCCTGCTGGCGCGGCTGCAAGGCTTGCTGCGCCGCCGCGAGTGGATGGGGGTCAGCCCGGCGCCCGCCAGCGACGCCTTCTCCTTCGACGGGCGCACCCTTGACTTTGGCAAGCAGGAGCTGCGCGTCAATCGGAACACTATCCAACTGACTTTGATGGAGGCGGAACTGCTGCGCCATTTAGTCCGCAACAGCGGCCGTGTCGTCTCGCGCAAAGCCATTCTCGAAGAAGTCTGGGGACTGCACGAGGACACCGATACGCGGGCCATCGACAACTTCATCGTCCGCTTGCGGCGCTACATCGAAGACGATCCCGCCAAGCCAAAGCACCTGCTGACGGTCCGCGGGGTGGGATACCGCTTCGTGCCAGAGCCGGGCGAACGCTGAGTTGCCGGGTCGGTCCTGATGCCGAAAAGGAGGGGCACCCGGTACTAAACAGTAAACTTCATCCCAAGACCGGAAGCGCGGCCCTACTTCTCCCGAGCCGCTACTTCGACCTCTTTCAAGATTCCATCGAGGTCGGCGCGGGAGAAATACCGTCCGCCCAGAAACACGCCGGAAATCTTCTGGGTGTTGCGGATGTCGTCGAGAGGATTGGCATCCAGCAGGACGAGGTCGGCAAGTTTGCCCTCTTCGACCGTCCCCAGATCGCGGATACGACCAAGAAACTTCGCGGGATTGAGCGTAGCGGTTTGCAGCGCCTCCATCGGAGTCAGCCCCGCCTTCACGAACAACTCCAGTTCCTGATGCAGGCTGAATCCAGGAATGACATAAACGCCGGCAGCCGTATCGGTACCAGCCATCAACGGCACCCCGGCGCGATGCATGGCCAGCGTCATCTCCAGTTCCATGGCCACGAACTGGCGGCGGTAGGCGACCGGATCGGTGTCCATTTCTTTCAGGATGCTGGCGGTGAACTTTTTGTAGGTTGCGTTGCGCAAAGAGGCAGCCGCGTATTTGGCTCCGGGACTCTGGCTCAGATCCATGTCATCGATCAGCCACTGGCCTCGTTCCCAGTAGAGCGTGGGCACCTGCCACGTTCCGTTTTTCGCCAGCAGCGCGATGAGCGCCGCGCACTTCGGCGCGCTGTAGCTTTCGACCACGCGCCGCGGCCCTTTGGGCCCTTTTAATAATTCGTCCTCGATGGTCGAGCAGCCTTCGAAGATGCCGGTGTAATGCTCGATACTCTTCTGCCCGGCATTGCTGGCCTCGGAGGCGCGAATGGCGTCGGGAACATGCCCAACGAACGTTGCCCTGTTTTTTCGATTCGTCGGCGACGGCGAAGTAAGCATCGCGCGGAATGTAGGACTGCACCTTGATGAAGTCCGCGCCGCCGAGTTTCAGATCGTCCACTGCCTTGCGGCCTTCAGAGGCCGTGGTAACTGGGACGGAAGCCGGGAAGTGCGGCGGAGCGCCGTCGATCATGGGCCCGGAGATTACCATGCGCGGCCCGACGATCGTCCCTACATCGATTTGGGTGCGCCACTCTTTCAGCAACTGAAGGTCGCCGCCCATGTCGCGAACGCCGGTAACGCCGTTAGCCACGAACAGCGGCAGGATGAGTTCCTTGCCGCCGGGAAGCCAGTCGCCGAAGTTAGTGTGAACGTGCATGTCCCAAAGGCCGGGGATGAGGAACTTGCCGTGGCCGTCGACCACCAGCGTTTCTTTGGGCAGCTTGCCGGATGATTCACTGATGGCGGCGATGCGGCCGCCGTGAACCGTGACCGTCATGTCCGGTTTGGGTGGCCCACCCGCGACATCAATCACGGTCACGTGCGTGATGGCGAGCGTCTTCGCGTCGCGCGCCGATTGCGCGGCGACGAATGGGACGAGCACGATCAGCAACCACAGGCGCGCGATACGATTCATCCTGAGCTTCGCCTACTGGCAAGTTGGAAACTTGAGCGAAGCCACTCGGGTGTGAAAGGTCAGGAAGTTGTTCGTACCCGTTTTCGGGATGTACTCGTTCACGTACCAGAAGGTGCAGTCGTCCGAGGGATCGACAACCATGCTGCTGTAGTCTCCCCAGCGGCTCGCTCCCTCCACGGAGCCTTTTCCGGTGAAGATCGTAAGCGGGCTTTCCATCGTGTTCGGGGCATCGGTGGGCACGCGTCCGGTGAAAGCGATCGACGGATGCAACGTAGTGGCGTTGGATTCGCTATAGCCGAGCGCCATGTCCCCAGCTTTGTCCATGTCGATGCCTCCCATCCACAGCGAATTGCCGCCGTGCATGAACGTGCCCTGCTGAAAGACCTTGGGAGTGCCGTTGGGATCGCGGATTTCATACCAGCGTTCGCCCGAGGCGGCTTTGCTGGTCATTACAGAATGGCTCACCACCAGCGATTCGTGGTCGGTGAAGTTGCGATAAGCCAACCGGAACATCAGGCGATCGCCGAGGGAATCAATTAGCTGCGCGGTGCCCGGCTGTGGGATGCAGGTTCCACCTCCACAGGCCATGGTGTAAGCCTTCACTGGAATCGTGATCGGGCCAGTGAACTTGGATTTGGTTGGATTGGCGAAGTCCACGTGGAAGCGATAGAGATGTAGAGAGGTTGAGCTGGACAGGTCGACGAAAAAGCTGGGCTCGCCCGCCGGAGGAGGCGTTGCTCCATCCGCATTCGAAGGGAGGAAAGAGAACTCGCTGGGACTCTGGAAGCAGACCGCTTTGGCCTTGGCTCCGGTCAACATGGCAGCGCGGTCATAGGCGCAGGCGTCATCGGCGATAAAGCCGCTCCCGCCGAACAGATTGTAATTTGCGTAGTAAGCGTCGGGCCAGACGCTGAGCTTGTCGTAGTCGTTGAGTACATTCGTTCCGAACTTGAAAACGTAGCGGTTGTACTTTCCGGTTGCGTCGGAAGTCTGGGAGACGGCGATGCATTCGTTTCCGGTGCTGAAGCTATTGTCTCCGGCGATCTGGCTGATGATCCACCGATTGGCGAACTGGTCGTAGAGCACGATCGGATCAGTCCAGAAAAAGGTTTGGCCCTGTCCGCACAATCCAGGAAGCCCGGTGAACAGGGCGCTGATCTGCTGCGGGCCGAAGACCGACTTTCCCGTGGCTTTGTCGTAAACCTGCCACGCCGTATTAATGGTTTCGACCACTTGGGTTGCGCCCACCGCGAGATTGTTGTCGGGAGGAACGCCTTCCAGAGCCTTGCCGTTGGCCGAATTTGGAATGCCCTCGAAGTTGAATCCGATCATGGCGGAGACTGGCGGCGCCAGCGTGGTCTGTTCCGCGAGATCTTCCACCGGGACGGCGGCGCCGGAGAGAATCCGGCGAGGCCGCGGGTGCTCAACCTCACGCGGCATGGGGCCGTGCGGAGCCTCCATGGAATACTCCCCCGCTGGCAGCGAAGCGTCGTGATAGCTGTCATAAACAACTTCGGGGCGGCCCTGCCCCGGCTTTTCAGCGAACAGAGAACCTGGGAGGGTCAGGCTGCACATTGTTATCACCACAGCTAGAATTGCGACTTTCGTTTTCATTTGTTCTCCTGCGATCGGGGTTTCATAGATTAGGAATGCGATGGAAGCCTGGAGGCGCTGATTCGAGACGCCGAATGCGCATCGCTCAGTTCCCATAGAGTTTGATCTGACATAGCCTTCTGGTCAAGATGAAAAAACATGCACCATCCTGAAACGGGACTGATAGTATCTCCGATCAGGTCCCGTCTCGCTCATCCCGCTATGGAAGTTCCCATACTCCAGACAAAACGCCTGACGATGCGCGGCCACCGGCTTGACGACTTCGCGGATTGCGCCGCGATGTGGGCCCATCCCGTCGTGACTCGCTACATCGGCGGAAAACCGCTCTCCGAAGAGGAAGCCTGGGCGAGATTGTTGCGCTATGCCGGACACTGGGCGCTGATGGGCTTTGGCTATTGGGCGATCGAGGAAAGAGAGACGGGCCATTTTGTCGGCGAGTTGGGATTCGCGAACTATAAGCGGGACATAGAGCCGTCCCTCAACGGCGCGCCCGAACTGGGCTGGGCGCTCGCCTCCAAAGCTCACGGCAAAGGTTATGCCACAGAGGCGGTTGGTGCGGCGGTCGCCTGGGGCGAAGCGCACTTTGGATTGGCGCGAACAGTTTGTTTGATCCATCCCGAGAATCTGGCGTCGATCCGGGTCGCGGAGAAATGTGGATACAAGGAATTCCAACGTACGACTTACAAAGGCCATCCTACGATAGTGTTTGCCCGGCCCTTCACGGAGTAAACTTGAAGACCATTCCTTTATCGTAGTATCCCCCGCCGAATGTCGTGCCGTAGAGGTTGCCAGCAGAGTCTCTGAGCAGGCCAGCGTAGGGAAACCAGCCGTCGTCTCCGCCAGCAAAACGGTGCAGAACGGTTTCCTTGCCGGAAGTGCTCACCTTAAAGATGGTTCCGCAACCATTTCTGCAGTTGAGAAGGCCGCCCTGACGAGTCGTTCCGTAGAGATTTCCGTCCTCGTCGCGAACCAGGCCTGCCACGGGAAAGCATCCATCCGGCGCAAAGTTGAAGGCATGCAGAGTCGTGAAGGTCCCGCTCTGGTCGAGTTCGAAAACCGTTCCGCATTTGTATTCGTATGGACCGCCGCCCGACGTTGTGCCGTAAAGATTGCCCCTGTCGTCGCGGATCAGGTTGCCTTGTGGCCCCGCCCCGTCGGCTCCGCCCGTAAAAGCGTAAAGGATTGTCTCTCGTCCGCTACTATCGATCTTAAACACGATTCCTTGTTGATAGCCATCGCCGCCGGTATATGTCGTGCCGTAGAGATTCCCATCCTTGTCCGTAACCAGGCCTCCCATTGGATCTGCGCCATCATTGTCGAGCCCAAAGCTATGCAGAATTGTTTCTTTGCCACCAGGACTCAGCTTGAATACGATTCCGCCGTCTTGGGATCCGCCGCGCGACGTCGTCCCGTAGAGATTCCCTGAGGCATCCCTGAGAAGGCCAGCGTAGGGGGAGAAGCCGTCAGAGGATCCATTAAATGCATAGAGAACGCTGAAACTGCCCGAGGCATCGGCCGAGAATACTGTCCCGAGTCCCTTTCCGCCGCCAGACGCAGTCCCGTAAAAAGTTCCCCCGGCGCCCGCTATCAAAGCTGCCCAAGGGCCCCCGCCGTCTCGAGGGATAAAGATATGCAGTAGAGATTCTTTGCCGTTGGTGTCGACCTTGAATATCGTTCCATAGCCATAGATGCCCGATGCGGTTGTCCCATAGAGGCTGCCATCGGCGTCCTGGATCACTCCAGCTCGCGGGCCAATGCCATCGCCCAGCCGATTGAAGCTATGGAGAACCTTAAGGGTCTGCGCGCGTGCCGAGTGAACCGAGATCAGCGTCAATAGCGCAAAGGAGATTATCGCCGCGATTACCCGTCGCTTGGAATTTGCGGCTGGATTGGTAAGACTGTTTTCCATGCGATCGACGCTCCTTACTTTGTCGGAATCGGGGCTGCGGCTCCCCTTGCGAGCTTCCCTAACGTTGCCGGTTGTTCAGCGCCAGCGGCACCCGCTGTCTCGTTCTTGCCGGGTCCTCTTTCTTTTCCTGCGGGGATGGACTTGTTGGGCGTGGTCTCGTAAGCGTAGCCAGTTAGCACGCCATTTTCTCCCTGGATACTAACTCGAGCCCAGCCATAGTGAGCTTGGCCATCCACAACGAACCTGAAGCCCAAGTAGCGATTCGTGACGTTCACCCATGAACCCGACGCAAACGAATAAGAACTGAGCTGGGTAAAGAACGCCATGAATGCGTTGCCATGCCGGAAGCGCCGTCCGGGTCCGATGCGATCCCCGGCATGCAGGGCAGATGCGTGTAAACCGTGAAAATTCTTGTAGCCGATAATTCCGCTTTCCAGGTTCGCCAGGTTCGCCGGGTAAGCGCGGACACTCGACCATTGCTCCGCGAACCAGAAGTACAGGGCGAAATCATTGACGCCGTCGTGGTTCAGGTCGATAAAAAGCGGAGTCAGGAAAGGGAGCTTCTGGTCGGCAGGGGTGTAGACAATCTTGGCTTCGGCTTTTTGCGAAAAAGCCAGCATCCCGATGCCCGCAGCACTCGCGGCCGCGGCGTAGGCTAGCAGGTTTTTCTCAAGAATCGATCCTAGGCGAGCCGGTCCCGGTCGTACGTCTCCCCGCGGAGAGCCTGGAGCAGTCATTGCGCCTCTCCTTGCCGGACGGCTGTTCATTATGATTGCGCGGAAGCGCGGAGTCAATGGGCAGACTTTTGCACTGTCATAAACGGGATGAACAGAGGAGTGTGCGAGGACTCTGCATTTTCGTGGCTCCAAACAAACAGCAGATTCCTCGCTCCGCTCGGAATGACAAGGGTTAGTGTTTCGACGGTTGCGCAAGGCTCAATCAACCGGAACAGGCATCACTTCAGCACGCGGAAATTCACATTACTCGTCAGCTTGCGCTTGGGTGTAACCACTTTCACTTTGCCGGTGGTTGCGCCAGTGGGAACGGTGGTTGTGATTTCGGAATTCGAAACCACGTTGAACTTTGCCTTCGTGTTGCTAAAGGTGACGCTGGTCGCTCCGGTCAGATTGTTACCCAGGATGATCACTTTCGCTCCCACTTTGCCGGCGGTCGGCTGGGTTTCGACGAACGGATGCAGCCCCGTAGCCAGGCTGAAAACCGTGCCATCGCCCTCGGTGCCGCCGGCGCCGCCTCCGATGGTGGTCCCGTAGAAGTCTCCGTTGGTGCCTTGGATCAGACCGGCCTCGGGGTTTTTTCCATCCGTACACTGCGAAAGCGAGCAGAAATCGTAAAGCGTGGTCAGCGTGCCCCCGGGGGTGATCTCAAAGACCGTCCCCGCGCCAACCGTTCCGCCCGCTGAGGTTGTCCCGTACAGGTTTCCATCCGTTCCTAGGGCAAGCGCTCCCAAAGGCTCCCCGCCGTCTGTGAAATCGAAGTTCTGCCACGTGGTCAGGGTGCCTCCTGGAGTGATTTCGAAGACCGTGCCATATTTGGCGGTCCCGCCAAGATACGCTACCCCGTAGAAGTTCCCATTCGTGGCTTGTACCAGCCCCGCAAAAATGTATTCTCCGTCGGTGCCGTCGAAGCTGTGCAGGGTGGTGAATGTGCCGCCGGGGGTCATCTTGAAAACCGTGCCGCAGCCGCCGCCGGAGCAGTTGGTGCTGGTTCCACCCAGAGTCGCTGTCCCGTAGAAGTTTCCGTCAGTGGCTTGAACCAGCGCTCCGTTGACGAGTTCGCCGTCGGTGCGGTCAAAGCTGTGCAGCGCAGTCAGTTTGCCCGCCAGCGTAATCTCATAGACAGTGCCCTCGAAGCTGGTGCCACCCTCCGTCGTCGTGCTGTAGAGTTTCCCATTAGTGGCCTGGATCAACGCCGCACCCGGGCGCGCGCCATCGGTACAGCCCGCTATCGAGCAAAAGCTGTAGATCGTGGTCAGTTTGCCCGCCAGGGTCATTTCAAATATGGTGCCAAAGCCGTTGGCCCCGCCCAGGTTTGTTGTCCCGTAAAGGAGCCCGTTGCTGGCTTGTACCAGCCCCGAGTTTGGAACGGAGCCGTCCGTGCAGTTGGTTTGGGCGCAAAAGTCGTAGAGCGTGGTCAGCTTGCCCGCCGGCGTGATCTCAAATACCGTGCCGCAGTCGGGGACACAGCCTGTGCCCTTGTTCGTGCCGCCATATTGTGTCGTCCCATAGAAGTTCCCGTTGGTAGCTTGGACCAGATTCGCCAGGAAAGGCTGCGACCCATTGGTCCCCGTGAAACTCGCCAGAGTTGTAAGGGTTTGAGCAGACGAGGGAATCGCGGCCGCGGCACAAAGCACCAGGACCACGCAGGCCCATTGCCAGCCACTTCTTATAGAAGATCGTCTTATTGAGGCCTCTTTCTGGTCTTGGGTCTGCCACAGAGTAAAAGACGCAATCGCTCGCAGTATCGTCATCCGGATTCTCCTTGCGGTGAAGGCCACCGTCTGGCCTAGGGTCTCTGGCTATCTTCGGACAAGGAAAACCCACCCCAGCGGGGATCTGGAGAGCCCTTCCCGAAACCAGCCTACACTACGCATTGCGCAAAGCCGCAAGGAAAACCGTCACGAGGATGCGAAATAATCGACTGCCGAAATTCTTGTCAAGGGGTAAAAACGAGCTAATTCCGCCTATCTTCGTGCATCCATTGGGAAAATAAATTTAGAAAACATGTCATAGTTGCCTATTTCAACCTGATATAATGGAGTTATACTGATTAACTAAGACGCGACCCACCGGGGTCGCGTTTTTTATTGGCCGTTTCCAAACCCCCGACCAGCATTTCCCAGGAAATCAACCACATGACAAACCGAGGAGTGGATATCAAGAACCGTAAGCAGCGGGGCGAGTGGGCCGAGATGTGTTTCATGGCCCGAGCCGCCGCCCACGGATTGTGCGTCGCCAAGCCTTATGGAGATTCCGCGCGCTATGACTTTGCCATCGAGTATCAGGGCCGTTTCCTGCGCGTGCAGGTCAAATCCACCAAGTACAAGCGCTTCGGCTCCTATATTTGCCGCACGACCTCAACCAGCCGACCCTATCGTGCCAACCAGGTCGACTTCGTCGCCGCCTATGTAATTCCGCTCGACGTCTGGTACATCCTGCCCACCGCCGCATTCCAAGGTAAGGCCATGGTCTGCCTCTCACCCCACCGCAAGACCGCGAAATACGAACGCTACCGCGAAGCCTGGCACCTCCTCCGCGCCAAACCGGGGAAGCACCACGCCGCCGCGTCCGGACGCTAGTCCGTTGCCATCCCGAGGACGCGGAGTCGTTCGCGCGCGAACGACTCCCAACGAAGGATCTCTGCCATTGATCTTGCAACTTCGCCGGTTTCGGGAAGGGCACGGCTTCAGAGGTTGCGGAAAAACACCGAAATCAGCGAACGCAGTCTTGAAGGGGCGCGGCTTCAGCCGCGCCGTGCACAGCCTTTCAAGGACTTATGGCACGGCTAGGAAGCCGTGCCCCTTCAAAACTTCCAACGCCAAGAGTTTTTCCGCAACCACTTCAGCCGTGCCGCTCAGGCCCAGGGGGCTGGCCCGCCCTAAACCTCTAATTGACTCCCGAGGGTGCCCCGCTCAAGCTCCGCTTGGGCGGGTGTTTTGTTCGTCGCGTGGAACTGGCGCGGTTCCAGGGACCTCCGGTTGATGCCCTTGCCGCTGGCATGTTAGGGTAATGAGTTTCACCATCCCGGCAGCCGCTGCTCTGATCGAGGGACCATTGTCCGCTGTTCAATCGACCACGCCGACTATTCGCAAGACCGCGCTCAACGCCGTCCATCGCCAGATGGGCGCGAAGATGGTCGACTTCAATGGCTGGGACATGCCGGTGGAATACCCCTCGGCCGGAGGCATCATTGCCGAGCACAATGCGGTTCGCACCGGCGTGGGCATCTTCGATGTCTCGCATATGGGGGACATTCGGCTGCAAGGGCCCGGGGGCCTGGCTGCAGTTCAGCACATCTCCATGAATGATGCTTCGCGGCTCGCCATTGGACAGGCGCAGTATTCGGCGCTGCTCTATCCGCAGGGCACGTTTGTGGACGACGTGATCGTGCATCGTCTCGGCGAAGACGAATACCTGCTGGTGATCAACGCGGGAACGCGCGAAAAGGATTTCACCTGGGTGCGCGACAACACCCGGCAGTTCGATTGCACGGTGGAAAACCTCTCCGACGACTTTACCCAGATCGCGATTCAAGGCCCTAAGGGCGTGAACCTGCTACAGAAACTGACAAATGTTGATTTGTCAGCAGTCAAGTTCTACTGGGTTACACGAGGCACGCTCGCGTTCCACGACAAGTCAACGCGACACTACTTGCAGAACATTCTGATCGCGCGCACGGGTTACACCGCAGAGGATGGATTTGAAATTTACATCCCTGCCGACGAAGCCACCAGTGCCATGGTCTGGAATCAGGTGCTTGAGGCGGGCAAGGAATTCGGAGTGATTCCCTGCGGACTCGGCGCTCGCAATACTTTGCGGCTCGAAGGCGCCCTGTCGCTCTACGGACACGAAATTTCAGATACGATCAATGTGTGGGAATCCGGGCTCGATCGTTTCTGCAAAATGGAAAAGCCGGATTTCATCGGCCGAGCGGAGCTGGCAAAAGCGAAGTCCGCAGGCCTGAAGCGAACCTTGGTCGGACTCGAAATGATCGAGCGCGGCATCGCCCGCGATGGCTATAAGGTTTTCAATGACAGCGGCCGCGAGATTGGCTACGTAACCAGCGGATCCTACGCGCCATTTCTAAAGAAGAATATTGCCCTGGCCTACGTGCCGCCAGAGTTCGCCGCTATGGGATCGACGGTGAACGTGGAGTGCCGCAGTCAAGGCGTGAAGGCACAGGTTGTGCCAACACCGTTCTATAGGCGTCCGAAAAAGAGTTAAAGGCGAAACTTATTGAGCGTCGCGAGAAACATAGCGACATTCCTTTGGGATTGTCATCCCGAGCAAAGCGAGGGATCTGCATTCCGCTGGAGGGCAAGAAACTGCAGATTCCTCGCGCCCAAGCCCGGCACTCGGAATGACAAGGTTTTTTGAAGTAGCTAAGAGCCAGGAGCCAAGAGCAATCATGTCCTATCCAACTGACTTGAAATACACCAAAGAGCACGAGTGGCTCAAAATAGACGGCAAAAGTGCAACCGTCGGCATTACGCATCATGCGCAGGAAGCACTGGGCGACATCGTTTTCGTCGACCTGCCCAAACCCGGCGCCGACATTGCCGCGGGCAAGACGTTTGGCTCGGTCGAGTCGGTCAAGGCCGTTTCTGATTTGTACGCTCCCGCTTCGGGCACCGTGACCGAGGTGAACGGCGAACTGGCAACGGCTCCAGAAAAAATCAACACAGACGCACATGGCTCGTGGATGATCAAACTCACGTTGAAAGATCCGAGTGAGTTGAACGGCTTGCTCTCCGCCGCCGATTACGAGAAGTTCGTGGCGGAAGAGGGCGGATAGCCGGTGCTGCCGCAGAGGGCATTAACCACGAAGGACACGAAGGTACACAAAGGAAGTCCACACCCTTATCCTTTAATGCGCTATTGCCGTTGCTATTGATTTCCTTTGTGAACCTTCGTGTCCGGAGCCTGCCCTGAGCGGAGCCGAAGGGTGGTTAGCGCCTTTGGGTTTGGACATCACCATCGGCCTGACTTCGACTTACATCTAACTCTTATGCGATATCTACCAAAATCTCCCGCCGACCGCGAAGCCATGCTGAAAGCCATTGGCGCGCGTTCGATCGACGACTTGTTCGCACCCATCCCAGCCGAGTACCGGCTCAATCGTGATCTCAAAGTTCCCCGCCAAATGGCGGAGTCCGAAATCGTGGACTGGTTCCGCGAGCGCTCCCGCGAGACCGCCGATGGCTATGCAAATTTTCTCGGCGCCGGCGCCTACTACCACTATCGCCCGGTAATCATCGATTCGCTGATCTCCCGCGGCGAGTTCCTCACCGCCTACACCCCGTACCAAGCGGAAATCTCCCAGGGGACGCTGCAATCCATTTTCGAGTTCCAGACCATGATCTGCGAGTTGACTGGGATGGAGGTGGCCAACGCTTCCATGTATGACGGGTCGACGGCGGCTGCTGAGGGAGTAATGATGGCGGCGCGACTGACTGGGCGGCGGTCGGTGGCGATTGCGCGCAGTGTTCATCCCGAATACCGGGAAGTTTTGGCGACGTATGCTCATCATCAGGGGATGCCGCTGGCCGTCGTGCCGTACACCGATAATGGCCGGCCGGACCTGAACCAACTGGAAAAATCCATCACGGCGGACACGGCGTGCGTTTTGATTCAGTCGCCGAATTTCTTCGGAACTATCGAAGACGTGGCCGCTATCGCGGAAATCGCACACAAGCGTGGCGCAATGCTTGTGGTATCGATTGCGGAGGCAGTTTCGCTGGGGATTGTTGAACCGCCTTGGCAAGCCGACATCATTGCCATGGAAGCGCAATCGTTTGGCGTGCCTCTCGGTTTCGGCGGACCGTATTGCGGCGTGATTGCTACGCGCGAGCAATATGTGCGCCAGATGCCAGGCCGCCTTGTTGGGCAGACTACGGACAGGAACGGCAAGCGCGGGTTCGTGCTGACTCTGGCTACCCGCGAACAACACATCCGGCGCGAGAAAGCGACGTCGAATATTTGTACCAACCAGGCATTGATTGCGCTGATGGCCAACATCTTCATGACGATTTACGGCAAAGTCGGGCTACGGGAACTGGCAAAACAGAATTTGGCGAAGGCCACGTACGCCTCTCAGCAATTCAGCAAACACGCGAAGGTATTGTTCCCTGGTGCGTCCCGCTTCAACGAGTTCGTGGTGCAGACCAGCGAAGATCCTTACGCGATCAACCGTCGGCTTCTGGAAAACAGGATCGTCGGCGGTCTTCCGCTGAAGAAGTTTTATCCCGAGCTCGGCAATGCGGCGTTGTGGTGTTGTACCGAGATGACTACACGCGCCGCGATCGATAGCGCGATTGGGCTGGTTGGCGCACGCGAAGGCTCGGCCAAGTCAGCAAAAGAGCAGGATGTTCAGGAGGTGGTGCGATGACCCAGACCATTCGCAAAGCCACCCGTCATACCAATCAGAATGAAGGGCTGATCTTCGAGAAGTCCTCGGCAGGGAAAGCGGCATGGAAGCTGCCTCCGCTCGATGTGCCCGAAGTGGATACGAAAGCGCTTCTCGGGTCATCGGAAAGAAAAGATCTTGGTAACATGCCCGAGGTGAGCGAGATCGAAATCATCCGTCATTTCACCCGGCTTTCAACCTGGAACTACGCCATTGATCTCGGCATGTATCCGCTGGGTTCCTGCACCATGAAATACAACCCGCGGGTCAACGAAGTGGTTTCGCGCCTGGAGGGACTGGCCAACGGGCATCCGTATCAGCCGGAAAAAGTTTCGCAGGGCGCATTGCGCATCCTCAAGACCCTCAGCGATTGCCTGATCGAAATCACCGGCATGGATGCGATTACGTTGCAGCCTGCCGCCGGGGCGCACGGCGAGTTGACCGGCCTGCTGCTGGTGCGGGCTTACCATGAATCGAAAGGCGCTCCGCGGAAGAAGATTCTCATTCCTGATTCCGCTCACGGAACCAACCCCGCTACTGCCGCCACGGTTGGCTATGCGGTGGAAAATCTGAAGTCGAATGCGCGGGGCATGGTGGACGTCGCCGCTCTTGCGTCGCAGATGAACGAAGACGTGGCCGCGCTCATGTTGACCAATCCCAACACTCTGGGCGTGTTCGAACAGGAGATTCATAAGATCGCCGACATCATGCACGCCAAGGGTGGCCTACTCTATATGGACGGCGCCAACATGAACGCGCTGGTTGGGAAGGCTCGTCCCGGCGACTTCGGCGTCGATCTGATGCACTTGAATCTACACAAAACATTTTCAACGCCGCACGGTGGCGGCGGACCTGGGTCGGGGCCGGTGGCGGTCAAGAAGATGTTGGAGCCGTTTCTGCCGACGCCGGTGGTCGTCACCAAGCCCGACGGCTCTCTGGGTTTCGAATACAACCGGCCGCAGTCGGTGGGCCGGGTGCGGGCTTTTTATGGAAACTTCGGAATGTTTGTCCGCGCGTTGGCTTACACCCTGGCGAATGGCCCCGACGGCTTGCGCCAGACGACCGAAGACGCGGTGTTGAACGCCAACTACATTCGCAAGGGCCTCGAAGGAGTCTACGATCTGCCTTATTCCACGCCCAGCATGCACGAAGTCGTATTCAGCGACAAAGTGCAGGCGAAAAAAGGCGTAAAGACAATGGACATCGCCAAGCGGCTGATCGATTACGGATTTCATCCTTACACGACGGCGTTTCCGCTGATTGTGCCCGGGGCTCTCATGATCGAGCCGACCGAGAGCGAATCCGTGGAAGAGATGGATTTGTTTATCGAAGCCATGAAGTCGATCGCGGCAGAAGTGGAAGAAGATCCGCAGATGGTGCTGGCCGCGCCTCACACTACCCGGGTGTCACGGCTGGACGAAACTGCTGCCGCCAGAAAACCCGTGCTGCGGTGGAAGCCGGCTCAGTAAACGCATTTCATCGTCAAAGACCTACAGCACAATTGTCATCCCGAGCGCAGCGAGGGATCTCGGTTCTAGCCTGCACACAGTTATCGCCGTCGCAGGCAAAGACCCAGATCCCTCGCTGGCGCTCGGGATGACAATTGCGTTGTTGAAGTGTGGTTAAAGGTGTTGCGTTACTTTTTCTCGCTGATGCTCACCGAGGCTTGCGTGTTTTCCCAACTGATACTCAGGGCGCAGCTTCCGCCCATCGGCGCAAGAGCAATCGTGAAGTTCTCCACCGGCGACGGTGTGGGTGAAACTTTCATGTCCGTGCGTGCCAGTTCGTCCGCTTCGTATTTGTAAGGGATGCCCCACTCGCCGGTTTTCTTGTTGACGATGAGCGTCCACTTGTCGGCGTTGGGTACGGTGAAGATCGTATAGCTGCCTGCCGGAACGTCCTTGCCGCCGACGGTCAGGTTCGCATCGGTGACAAACGTCGTGGCTTCGTTGGCGCCGGTGCGCCAAACCTGGCCGTAGGGTACGAGATCGCCAAAGATTTTGCGGCCCTTGGCGCGCGGACTGGAATAGTTGATGGTCAGCATCTTGCCATCCGAGAACTTGCATTGCGCCTGGGCGGGCGGGCTGGGACGCTTGCCTTTGTCCTGGGCTGAGACGAGCGTGGTGAACGCGAGCAATAGTGAGGTCAGAAAAATAAGTGACTTTCGCATAGTTTCTCCTAGGTGAGCATTTAGCACTTGGCAGTTAGCATCTAGGACCGTAACAGCGAAGAGAATCCAGACCGGCAAATGCCAATCGCTAGGTGCTTTGACGTAAGGATAAACGATTTGGACAGCAAGCCCCACAATTATGCGCCACCGCGGACAGCCGTTACAATCTCATCATGCCGGTATTCGACGAGAAACAGGAAGAACTGGAACACTACGAAACTATGATGGGCGTGCCTCGCGGACGCCTGGCTGTGACTATGGACATGATCACGGACGCCATGGCGCTGGTCGGACAACACGGCGTTTATTGCCAGAGCCAGCGCTGGCCGGGGCGTCCCGTGATGGATATTCAGATGGTGATGAAGAATTTGACCGACGCGAAGGAGTTGATTCAGAGCGTGATGGAGAAGCTGAAGACAGCTTGAACGAGTGAGGCGGGGGCGCTCTCGCCCGCAATTGGGTAGTTTCGTCTACGGGAATTCTTCCAAATACAACTCTGTGGCTTCCCGTAAGTTGGCCATTGCTTCTCCCACGGTGTTCCCTTGGCTTACGGTACCCACTTCGGAGCATTCGGCAACATACACTTCGCCTTCCTTGTGCACGACCGCTGCGTATGTGAGTTGAGGCATTTGGATCACTCCCAGGATTGCCGAAGCCCGCAGCAACAGCAGGTCCCTCCACTCCGCTTCTCATCCCATCCGGGAATGAGAAGCTCCGGTCGGGATGACAATCGATTAACGGACTCCAGCAATGGCAACAGCGATTCTACGCCAGCGTGTACTTCCCGCGCTCAATCACTTTCTGTGCGATCTGTTGACGTAGTTCGATTGTGTTGAATGGCTCATGCTTGGCCAGACGGCGCAAAATCGCCAGCTGGGTGCGCAGCATGTCGCCGTCGGCCACGGCGGCGATCACTTTCTTTGCGGCGGCTTCGATCTTGTCCATCGCCTGGGAGAGATAAACGCGGGTCATGGCAATGGGCAGGGAAGCGGCATTCTCTCCACGACTTTCTGCGATCTTTTGCGCGCGCAGTACGGCGGATTCCATGGCGTAGGTTTCGATCACCATGTCAGCAATCGCTCCCATGACCTCCTGCTGATCCTGAATTGCCTGCATGTATTTTTGCGTAGCTGCTCCGGCGACGAACAAGCCGAGCTTTTTGGCCGATGCCACGAGTTTGCGTTCTTCGGCCAGCGGGCCTTCGAGATCTTCGCTCAGCGAAGGTCCGGACAAAACTTCGTCCATCAGCTTCTTGATTGCCGGCATCAGCGGCAACTGGCCTGACATGGCGCGCTTGAGCAGAAATCCGGTGATGATGAGCCGGTTGATTTCGTTGGTGCCTTCGAAGATTCGGTTGATGCGGGCGTCGCGATAGGCGCGCTCGGCGGGATACTCTTCGACGAAGCCGTAGCCGCCATAGATCTGCACGGTTTCATCGACTACGAAGTCGACCATCTCCGAGCCCCAGACCTTGATGATGGAACACTCGACGGCATATTCCTCGATGGCTTTGCGGGTTTCTTTGGCTGCGTCTGCGGCGGTCTTATCGACCTCGGAGAGGGCAACGTCCATCATGCCGACAGTGCGGTAGACGAGAGATTCTCCGGTATAGACGCCCACCGCCATGTTGGCGATCTTCTCGCGAACCAGACCGAAGTCGGCGATCACTTTGCCGAACGCCTTGCGCTGCTTGGCGTAGCCGATGGCGTTTTCGAGCGATAAGCGTGCCCCACCCACGCACATGGCGCCCAGCTTGAAGCGGCCCACGTTCAGGATGTTGAAGGCGATGACGTGTCCCTTGCCAATTTCGCCGAGCATGTTTTCGGCCGGGACTTTGCAATCATTCAAAATGATGGGGCAGGTAGACGATCCACGGATGCCCATTTTATGTTCTTCCGCGCCGATGGAAAATCCGGGGAAGGATTTCTCGACCAGAAAGGCAGTGAATTTCTCTCCGTCGACTTTAGCGAAGACGGTGAACAGGTCGGCGAAGCCGGCGTTGGTGATCCACATTTTTTCGCCATTGAGAACGTAGTGTTTTCCGTCTTTCGAAAGCTCAGCACGGGCACGGCAGTTGAGCGCGTCAGATCCGGAAGAAGCTTCCGACAGAGCGTATGCGCCGACGATTTCTCCTGCTGCCAGCCGTGGCAAGTATTTCTTCTTCTGCTCTTCAGTGCCGAAATAGACGATGGGCAGCGTGCCGATGCCGGTGTGTCCGCCCCAGGTGGTGGCGAAACCGGCATATTTCGCGATGTGGTCGGCGATCACTGCGGCGGTGACTTTATCCATCTCAAGGCCGCCGTAGGCTTCCGGGATCTCGGCTGAGCTGAGCCCTAGTTCGCCAGCTTTTTTCAGCAGGTCTCGCGTAATGGAAAAGTCTTTGTGCTCCATCTTCTCGATGTTGGGAACGATTTCGTTGAGGGCGAATTCTTCCGCCGTCTGGCCGATCAACTGGTGTTGCTCTGTGAAATCTTCCGGTGTGAAGACTTCGTCTGGCTTGCGGTCTTCCAGAAGAAAACTGCCACCGGAGATTCTGGTTTGCGGAACTGCTGTCGTCGCCATTTTCAGTCAACCCCTTTAACCGCAAAGGACACCCTTCGACTTCGCTCAGGGCAGGCTCCGATACACAAAGGAAAGCTCGTACGAGAGAAACCTTTGTGTACCTTCGTGTCCTTTGTGGTTTATGCCTTTCTTATTTCCATCCCGTGCCGTTTACGAAGCGCTTAATTCCGTCCTTCAAATGCACAACATTGAAGTTTATAAGCAGTCCGATGGATTTGCCACTCAGCTTAAGGTACGAAAGTAGCTGGGCCTGATGTACTGGCGATACCGCGTCGACGGACTTGATTTCCACGATAACCAACTCGGCAACCACCAGATCCATGCGGTATCCAAGTTCGAGTTTGACTCCGTGGTACACCAACGGCAAGCCAACCTGGGTTGCAGAATGGATCCCGATCTCAGAGAGTTCGTACTGGAGACACGCTGTGTATGTGCTTTCAAGCAGACCCGGACCAAGCTCACTGTGAACTCGCATTGCAGCCGTGATGATTGCGTGGCTGACTTCGTTGGCGGAGATTCTTTGGAATGGGACGGTTGCCATTTTGTGACCTCAGGCACCAATGTCTCCGATCAAGCTGGCCATCGCTAGGTCAGATGTCACAACCCGCAAAAATCATCAACCACAAAGGACACAAAGGTTCACAAAGGGAACCCAAGGGCTCTAAGGCCTTCCTTTGTGTACCTTTGTGTCCTTTGTGGTTAATGATTTAAGGCTTTTGTTATTGAGCCAGTTCCTCGGCTACTTCTTCCGGCTTTTCTTCCAGCATGAAAGCCAGCACCTCCTGAGGTACGGGATTATTCCAGACCGGAGCGAACGACTGGCGATGCAAAGGCGAGGGCCCGTGCTGGCGCAGGGCGGCGAGGTGGTGGGGCGTGCTGTATCCCTTGTTCGAAGCCAGACCGTAGACGGGGAAGACTGGATCCCATTCGCGGACCATGCGATCGCGTTCGACCTTAGCCAGAATCGAGGCGGCGGCAATCGAGGCGGAGAGCGCGTCGCCGTGAATGATCGCTCGCTGCGGCAGGTTGCAGTTGAGCCGCATAGCATCGATCAGCAAATGGTCGGCGCCGGGGTCAAGGTGTAGGACTGCTTCCTGCATGGCGACTCGCGAAGCCTGATAGATATTGATCTGATCGATACGGGCGGCATCGACGGCGGCAATCGCCCACGCAATGGCGTGTTCGCGGATGCGTTGGGACAGCACCTCGCGCCGTTCGGCAAGCAAGAGCTTGGAATCGCGCAGACCTCGAATGCGATATTCCGGATCGAGGATGACGGCGGCCGCCACGACCGGGCCGAACAGGGAACCGCGGCCGACTTCGTCCACGCCCGCGATCAGGCGCGCGCCCGATTGCCAGGCAATCTTTTCAAATTTCAAAGTGCAATGCAGACGCTTCAGCAAACGTAGCTTGGCAGCAGACGCAGAGATGGTTTTCTCGGAAGCGAGTTTGAGCTTGGCGGACACGAACTGGCGGTTCGAAGTAAGGATCAAATGCATCTTCGCCGAGGTCGGCCCTGTGAAGCAAGGAGGAAAAGGGGTGCTTAGGTAGACTCGGAATTCACGTGTCACACCGGTTCAATTCAGAGTCAGCTAGAATGACGACGCCGTGCAGGAGGGAACATGCCGGAGGTGAGCAGCAGCATTCCCCATCGATTGGGCCAGCGGGCGCTTGTGCATTCGGCTCGCACCGCGATCGCGGCCGTGGTCTCGCTGATTGTTGCCCGCGCTCTCGGGCTTCCAGAGGCTTACTGGGCCCCGATTACGACCCTGATTATCATGCAATCCACTCTCGGGGCCGCGCTGGCTGTGTCTGAACAGCGCCTCGCCGGAACCGCTTTGGGGGCGGCGTTAGCGGCGTTGTTGACGACCTACTTCGGATCCAACCTGATCGTTTTCGGAGCGGGCGTGTTCGCCCTGGGATTGATTTGTGCCGCACTGCGTCTTGAGGACGCGTACCGGCTTGCCAGCGTCACCTTGGCGATCGTTATGCTCATCGCACGCACGAAATCCGCATGGATCGTTGCGGCTCATCGCTTCGTCGAGGTCACCGTGGGAATCGCAGTGGGACTGGCGCTGACCGCCGTGTGGCCAGGGGACGAGCCGACGGCAAGTGTCGCGCCGCCTTCCTCTACGACGTAACCATTACTTCGTGCTCGCGGCAGCCACCGGGTGCTCGCGCTCGACATCCTTGAGGCGGGCAGCTTTGCCTCGCAGCCCGCGCAGGTAGTACAGCTTGGCGCGCCGAACCTTGGACGAGCGCACCAACTCCACTTTGTCGATCACGCGGGAGTTCTCGGGAAAGATACGCTCGACCCCTTGGCCGAAGCTGATCTTGCGCACAGTGAAGCTTGCCTGCGGGCCTCGCGAGCGCGATATCACAACGCCTTCAAAGGCCTGCGTGCGCTCCTTGTCGCCTTCCTTAATCTTGACGTGTACGCGGACGGAATCGCCCGGAGCGAATTTGGGAAGGTCGGTGCGCTTGGCCTTGGCCAGCAGTTTTTCGATGATGAGGTTCGACATAATCTTGTCCCCTGTCCTTAATGTAGGCGCGGGCGTCCTCGCCCGTACGGCCCACTTGAAATCGGTACCTAGTCAGAGTTACCGAGCAATTTCTTGTCTTCGTCGCTGAGTTCGGCCTTGTCCAAAAGATCGGGCCGGTTGCGCAGCGTTTTCTCAAGCGCGGTGCGACGGCGCCAGCGTCGTATTTCTTCGTGATTCCCCGATGCCAGCACTTCCGGTACTCCCATGCCTCGGAAATCCGCGGGACGGGTGTAGTGCGGGTAATCCAGCAATCCGCCCGAGGTGCACGTTGAACTCGGGCCGTCTCCAGCCTGCGTTTGCGAAAACGTGGTAAACGATTCCTGTTGCGTGGATGCCTGATTGCCCACCGCGCCTGGAATCAGGCGCGTGACACAATCCACGATCACCGCCGCACCCAGCTCTCCGCCGCTCAGCACGTAGTCGCCGATAGACAATTCGCGGTCCGCTAAATACTGGCCCACGCGCTCGTCGACGCCTTCATAACGCCCGCAGATCAGAACGATTCGTTCCAGCGTGGCCAGTTCGTTGGCCACGCTCTGATCGAATCGCTTGCCCTGCGCCGAAAGCAAAATCACACTCTGCCTGGCATTCCTGCGCTCTTTGCGCGACGCGATACCCAGCGCTTCAATACATTCAAAGATCGGTTCCGGCTTCAGTACCATGCCTTCGCCGCCGCCGAAGGGGCGGTCATCCACGGTCTTGTGGCGATCGTGCGCAAACGCCCGCAGATCGTGAACTTCGATCGCCGCCAGCCCGGCTTCCCGCGCCCGGCGGATGATTCCGTAATCCAGCGGCCCGCGAAAAAATTCGGGAAAGATCGTTACAATGTCGATCTTCATCGCGGAACCAGATCAAAATCTTTAACCACAAAGGACACCCTTCGACTTCGCTCAGGGCAGGCTCCGGCACACGAAGTAGATCAAGAACCCAGCGCTTAAGGTTTTCCTTTGTGTACCTTTGTGTCCTTTGTGGTTCATGCTTTCTTCGTTCGTGAACCAGCTTGCTGCTCTTTTTCTTCCGCCGTCAGGGGCGCGTTCAGCTCCAGCATCCCTTCGGGCAGTTGCATTTGTATCTGCTTATGCTCGAGATCTACTTTCTTCAGATACGCCTCAGCGTACGGAATCTCGTGACGCTTGCTTCCCGCAACAACAATCAGCAGCGGCGCTTCGCCCGTGCCAAACTGAACGTCGTCAATCTTGCCGATCTCGCTGCCTGCGTCGAACACCACGCATCCAATCAAATCGCTGACGTAATTCCATCCCGACGCCAACTGCGCCCGCTCGCCACGCGGAACCTGCAGCTCACAACCAACCAGCGCTTCCGCATCGGAGATCGAATCGACTCCCGCGAACTTCAGAACCAAGTCGCCCTTGTGAGGCCAGAGTTCTTCAACCTGCAACTCGCGCCGGCTGCCGTCCTGCGCCAGTGCGAAAAGCCTCAGGCCAATGCGGAACCGGTCAGGAACGTCGCTGTGCAACTCGACTGCGACTTCGCCACGGCGTCCCTGCGTCTTCCGCACGCGCGCCAGGGTGATGAACTCGCCGCCGATTCCTGACTTTGTTATTCCAAAATCTCCAGGGTAAAACGCTTGTGCAATCGAACTCCTGCAGCGCCGATCAGCGCCCGCAGAGCCCGCGCCACGCGGCCTTTCGCACCAATCACCTTGCCCACATCGTTCGGCGCGACCTTGAGTTCGAGCACATCGCCTTCGAGTTGTTCTACCGAAACCTGATCAGGCTCGTCGACCAAAGACTTCGCGATCTGCTCGACCAAAGCTCGCACGTCGCCGCTTGGCACAGTCATATGCGGTTCCTATCGGATGGGCGGAGATTTTCTACAGGCACGTGTACGCCGAAATCACGCGGCGGGGACGGCGCTCGGCGCGGCCGGCTTGGCCACGATCTTGCCAACCCGGTCCGACATCTTGGCGCCCTTCGATACCCAGTAATCAATGCGCTCGCGCTTCAGTTCGATGCTGGCAGGATTGGTGCGGGGATTGTACGTTCCCACCACCTCAACCGGCCGGCCATTGCGCGCCCGTTCCTTCTCAATCACGACCACGCGATAATGCGGTTGTTTACGCGCACCGGTGCGCGACAGACGAATCATTAACACAGAACTTTGGTTCCTTTCCTAGTCCAACTGGCAGGGATAAGACAAACAGTTATTTTCACAGAAGTTGCCGGGATTAGCAAGGGGGCCCCGCCGAGGGTACTGTCCTAGGACACTACCGCCGAGTACTGATCTAACGTGTTGCCGACTTACTGAATCGCTTGGTGCCAAATCGAGGCCACGGCATACCCCTTTTCAAGGTTCGCTCGGAATGTGGCGGTCGCAGAGCGAGTCTGTTTAGCTTGTTCGGAACTGATCGTTTGACTCAGTTCTTCCTTCAGCAAAACAATCGCATTTCCCGCATATTATGCTTGTTTACTATGCTCTGTTTGTATATTGTATTAGCTGTAACCATGGCGAATGAACTCCAAAAAGCGCTCCTCCAAGTCAGGGCGCAAATTGCTGCTAAGAGAACCAGGCGCGACTTGCTGGACGCAGAAATCGCCCAATTGCGAGCTACTGAAATCGGACTCAAGAACGCGCTCGGTCAACATTTGCGAGCCGAAATCGCGTGGACTGACCTTGTCCGCACAGTAATCAATCAGGCGGCGGGACAGCCGATGACTGCAGTGCAGGTGAGAGACACCCTCAAAAGCTGGGGTTACACCCTTGAGGGAATAGCGAATCCTCTGGCTTTCTTCAACACGGTTCTTCAAAGGCTGACGACCCAGGGAGAACTTGCGCGGAGTGACAGCGGGAGACCTTTCAAATTCCACAACGCTTTTTACCACGATGTTCCTAATCCATTCGGACAAAACTTGGGCGAAATGCTGAATCCGGGATGGAAAAAGAAATGATGACGAGTGAGGACGGAACCAAGGCCCCGATCGAGCTGTGCTGGTGCGGCTGTTCTTGTTTTATGTTTATCTACCATGAGTAAATGGACCCGAACCCGTCGCGATCCTGGACGCACCTACGATGATGAGCCAGAGCGAGAGCTGCGGAAAGATGTTAAGTCCCGGTTGCGCGAACTCATAGAAATCGGGCTGGAGGCTGAGTCTGACTATGTGGATTTGATCAATACGTTGGAACCGGAAATGACGAAGGCAAGACGCAAGGAACTGATTAAGCAGTTTCGCGACGCCGTTTATGAGCAACAACAGCGCGGTCTACGACGTCGTTGACTTCCTTTCGAGCTTCCCGCAACTCGTCGGTAGTCATTCTTTTTGCCGCAGAGTCGACGAGCTCGTCCATGCTATCTAGGAGCGTATCCATCGCGGATTTTGGTTTGGCTTGTGAGGTAGCCATGTGAGCTTCCTTCTTGCGATTCCTATTCCGCATTATAGTTTACTCTACAGCGTCAACCTTGGCCGGCGATACGTAACCGACGGGCTATCACCTAAGAGTCGTTAGGGCCGACAGAAGTTGCAAAGCTCCGCAAGCCGTTGATTTCCTGTGCGGTTGACAGCAAGGCACTCCTTTGTCGTCCTCTGACCCGCAAGATTTCCTCGCTTCCTACGGCATTCGCTGTATTGCAATCTCATGCAGTCTCGGTAATGTAAGTTTGGGGGACACGGGGTGCGCGAGGCACCAGCGTGAGACCCCCCTCGAGCGGTGGTTCTCTCGCAGCTTCCCCTACTCCGGTCCCCTGGTCGTCTCGTAAGCGGGAACACACCCCGGCGGCCGATCACAAAATTTCCTCAGAGAACCAGTTCTCAGAGAATTGGTTAAGGAATCAGCACAGCTGCTCCGTCGATTGCGTCCCTCTTCACCGCAGCCAAAGCCTCGTTGGCTTGATCGAGAGGGAACGCCGTCGCCTTCGGACGAAGCTGAATCTCTGACGCGATTTGGAGAAAGTCGCGGGCATCGGCGCGAGTCATATTGGCGACGCTGCGCAACTGGCGTTCTCCCCAGAGCAGACTGTCGTAGTCGAACTGGGGAATGCGGTCGAGATGAATCGCGTTAATCGCGACGACGCCTCCTTTTCGCAGGCTGCTCAGAGCGGCGACGACCACATTCCCGCTGGGCGCAAAAGTTACGGCGCGATCCAGTTCAACTGGAGGCTTCTCAGTCTCATTCCCGATCCAGGCCGCGCCGAGCGATTCGGCCAGTTGGCGATGCGAAGCGCCTCGGGTTGAGACATAGACTTCGCATTTCCAGGCGCGGAGAACCGCGATGGCAAGATGCGCCGAAGCGCCGAAACCAAACAGGCCGACGCGCTCGCCAGGCTCGACGCCCGCGACCCGAAGGCTGCGAAAGCCGATGATGCCCGCGCACAAGAGCGGAGCGGCATGCAAATCGTCGAGCGCCGCCGGAAGAGGAAATACGAAATCAGCCCGAGCGGCGGCATACTCGGCATAGCCACCGTCGACCGTGTAGCCGGTAAAGGTAGGCGCATCGCAAAGGTTTTCCAGCCCGTGCTGGCAGTACCAACAAGTTCCGTCGATGCCGCCGATCCAGGAAACCCCAACCCGGCTCCCAATCGGAAGCTCCGGGGTGGCCCCCTCCACGATTTCCCCCACAATTTGATGACCAGGAATTATTTTCTGGCCACGAGGTGGAAGCTCGCCTTCAACAATGTGCAGGTCGGTTCGACAGACTCCGCAGGCACGCACGCGCAGCAGAACCTGTCCTGCTTTGGCTTGAGGTTGTGGAACCTGCTCGATCCGCAGCGGACGCTTGGAAATGTCCTCCGGCGAGCTCAGGACAGCGGCTTTCATGGACAATCTCGTCTAGGGCTTCACCGCAACTAAATCTGGAAGGCAGTTGATGCCAGCTGGTTGTCCCGCCGAATTCTGGCATAGGCTGGGCGGAAACGAGATCTGCTGTATGTCCCCGCCCGCGACTGTGCTCACCACGTGCACCGTCCCGTCACTCGCGCCGACGTAGAGCAAAGTGCCGTCCGGCGTGAGCGCGGCGGTGAGCGGCGTGGCGTTTCCGGTCAGAGTGATTGCCGATGGGGTCTGACCGGGAATGTTGAACACGAGAATGCTGCTGAGATTGGACGTGATCACGTAAGCCGTCGAACCATCCTGCGAGACGATCAACTGCTTCGGTACAAAGTTCTGACCCAGGCTGAAGGACTTCGGAGGCGGATTATTGTCGATCACGATCGGCGTGCAGCCCGCCCAGGGATTTCCAACCGGAGCGTTGGCGCTGATGATCTCGATGTTAGGGGGATTCAACGCGATCAGGTGCATGCTGTGGACGGTATCCCCCGGCAGCAGAACACCAGGGCCGGGCAGGGTCTTAATGAAGCTGGGAATAGCTGGGAGCGAGACGGTATCGGCGGAGCCGTTGTCGCAGGTTCGGCGCACGGCTACTCCCGCGGGATTGCCACCAGCCAGATAGGCAAATGCGCCCTGGGCGAGGAACGAGACGTCGTTGGCCGGTGCAGACAGCGATATTGTTTGCAGGGCATCGGACTTCGAGTAAACATACAAAGTGCTGCCCGCGACGATATAAGATTTCAGGTTATCCGGCGAAAAATCGGCTGCTGTCGCTGCCGTGATTTGATAGGAGGTTCCGCCATTGCTCGGGGTGTCCAGAACAAACACCTGATTCGGGCCGTCCGCGGGCGAAGTGTCGGAAATGACGACCTTGGTTCCATCCTGCGAAACGGCGAGCACTTTGCCGGGGAGATTCGAGAGTTGACCAATGGAATTCGCCGTGCCATCGAGTATCGCAAGACCCACGGTGCCGAGCCGTCCGGAATCGGTCCCTAGATAAGCCTTGGTCCCGAATCGGTTGAAGATCAGCGAGTTTGGCGTCGTCGGCAAAGTGAGGAAGGTCCCCAGAGTATTGGCTGGAGCAGTAATGGGAACGATCGTGCTGAAGCAGCCATCGGTATTTCCACAACTGGTACTGCTCACGTACACAGTGACGCTTTTGGGGCTTCCCGTGTTGGGCACGATCATGGGCACGACACTCTCGGGATAAATCGGGAGCGAGGGATAAAAGCCGGTATTGCAGTTGGGGGGGGTGCAGGACGCGATAATCGTCGCGCTTCCTCCGGCAGTGGATGCATTGACGCCCCCGCTAGCGCTCACGGTTACCGACGAAGGCTCGGAAGAAGACCAACTCAAGGGAGCATTGATCGTCGTGCCCAGGCTATCGATGACGGTCGGGGTGATGGTTTCTGAACTGCTGGTGGCGGCGGTCACGGCGAGCGAGATCGACTGGACCGGGCAAGTTGTGAAGTAGACCGGCAGGCTGTTGGCGTTGCCGATGGTGGCGTAGATGGAAGTCTGTCCCGGGACCGTGGCGGTCACCAGGACTTGTCCCTGGAACAAAGCAGGGTCAGAGGTGTTCAGGGTTGCCACGTTCGTGTACTGAGTTTGCCAGTTGAAGATCCCGACTGTGGACGTGATGTCGGTGCCACTGCTGTAGGCGGTCGCCTGATAGTTGGCGGTTTGACCAACAGAAAAACAAGGATTCGTAGGCGGCGGTTGGTTCGGGAGGACGAACTGGCTGACCACAAGTTTATCGATGTGCTGATGAACGTAAATGGTGGTCGGAGGGCTGCTGACTCCTTGTGCATTGGCTGTGACCTGAGCGACTCCCACGGTTCCTGGCGTGCAGATCTGCGGGCTGGCCAGCGAATCCCAACTGCCGGCGCATGCGAGTCCATTGGCGGCGACGGTTACCACCGCGGTGTTACTGGACTGGTAGGTGACCGGCTCGGCGATCACTGCCTTGGCCGCGCTCAAAGGGGTAGCAGAAAGTCCCTGGTTGGTTCCGATCTCCAGGGACATGTAAGGGGTGGGAATGATGGCGACGCTGGTCGGCACCGGATAGACTGTGGTCGTGACCGGGTTGCTGCTGCTGCACCCAACCAGGCCTGACAGCAGAATAGTAATAATAAAAGGAACAACTCCAAACCCGACAAAACCGGACCTGCCCATGCACATCCTCCCCGCCCTCATGGTCGCCCACGCGGCGAGCACGCTTCTTAAATAGTGTATCCGCTCCAGAAGTTTTCCAGTGTAGAGGCTGCGAATTTTTTCGGCAAGTTGAGCCGGTTTGCGGGCGTCCGAGCCGGCAAGCGAAATCCCGACCAAAGTGAGGGATGTCAGAGTCGGCTCACCCCCCCTCAAATGAGCGTGATTGGGATTTTTCGACAGTTGTCCCCAGTTCAGTGCAGATTCGGAAAGAGTAATGCTCTTGGGATGAATCAGGGTAGCTCGCCAAGATCTGCGATGGCGCGGTCGTCTAAGACCTATCTGTTGCGGTGGTGATTCTCTTCTGAGGCATCGAGGGTGCTCCCATGAGCGCCGCTAACGCACGGGGTGAGTTGGAAGACTACGCCGCCGCCGTGGGCGCCGCCGGTGGCAGTGGTGCCGTAGAGTTTGCCGTCGGGGCCGAGGGTTAAGTTGGCGTCAGGTTGAGAGCCGTCGGGGCCGACGAAAGTGTGCAGCAGGGCGTATTTCCAACTGCCATCCGCCTGCGGAGACAATTTAAAGACCACACCGTTGCCGGTGCCGCCCGCAATCGTTGTCCCGTACAAATTTCCAGCGCCGTCAATGATTACACCGCCGCCGGGATGATTCCCGTCCGCAGCGCCAGTGAAGCTATAGAGGATGGTCTCGCGCCATGTCTCCCCTGATGGAGCCGCAACGCGGGTCACCTTAAAGACGACGCCAGCACGATATTTGCCCCCATCGGCGGCACCGTAGAGATTGCCATCAGGGTCCATGGCGAGCTGTCCGAGAGCGGGAGTGTCTCCATCGTTCTCCGAGAAGCCAAAGCGATGCAGGATGCGTTCCTTCAAGGTCTTCGCACCAGAACTCTTGTTGCCCGCAGGACGCGACAGCTCCCAGACGACACCACACCCGTCCGGGGCGCAGAGTGGCCCCCCCCCGCCATATCGAGTCGTGCCGTACAGATTTCCGGCCGCATCTCGGATCGGCCCTGCTTGCGGGCCTGATCCGTCGCCGTTCTTGCCAAGGAAATCGTGCAGAGTGGTGTCAGTCCAGCCCTTGGAGCCCGGCACGAGCTCGAAAGCAACATAACCAGTCCCGAAAAGGTTGCCGTTGCCGTCCATGATCAAATTGCCCCACGGGGCACCACCGTCGTCGCAGTTCTGCCTGGAACAAAAACTGTGGAGTATTTTCTCTTGCCAGCGACCGTTGCCAAGGGACAAACTAAAGGCAACTCCGCGGTCGTGTCCACCGCCCGTCTCCGTTGTGCCGTACAGGACGCCGGACGGACCTACCAGTACCCCACCGAGTGGCCCGGCCCCGTCGTTCTGCCGGCCGAAGTTATGGAGGATGGTTTCGCTCCAGTGTCCAGTTGGTCCTAGCGTCAGGCGGAACACTGTGCCGCCTCCGTAGACGCCCCTGCCGCTCGTCGTGCCGTAGACGTTGCCACTTGCGTCAAGGGTCACACTGTCCCACACCCCTGCGCCATCGTTTCCCGCGCCAAAGGCATGCAGCACTCGGAATTGGTGTTGGGCGTGGGCTGCCAGCAAGGGGAGAATCAGGAAGGCCGAAAGCAGAAATTTTGGCCGCATCAGACGCCGCCTACGGGGTGAGTTGGAAGACCACGCCGCCGCCGTGGGCGCCGCCGGTGGCAGTGGTGCCGTAGAGTTTGCCGTCGGGGCCGAGGGTTAAGTTGGCGTCAGGTTGAGAGCCGTCGGGGCCGACGAACGTGTGCAGCAGGGTATATTTCCAGGTGCCCCCCGCCTGTGGGGACAGCTTAAACACCACACCGCAGCCGCAGTTCGACGAACCACCCGCGATGGTAGTGCCGTACAAGTTGCCCGCGTTGTCTAGGATCACACCGCCGCTCGGATGATTTCCATCGGCCCCGCCCGTGAAGTTGTACAAAATCGTCTCCCGCGATACATCGTCTACGCTAGCGGCCTTTGAAACCCGGGTAAGCTTAAACACGATGCCAGCATACTTCCCCCCATCAGCCGTGCCATAAAGGTTTCCTTGAGAATCCATGGCGAGTTGGCCCAGACCTGGCCACACGCCATCGTTGTCGGAGAAGCCGAAGCGGTGCAGGATGCGCTCTTTCCACGCTGTCACGCCCGAAGGATCGTCGCTCGCTGGGGGCTGGAGCTCCCAAACCGTGCCGCAACCGTCCGAGCACAGGGGCCCCCCGCCGCCGTAGAGGGTAGTGCCATAGAGATTGCCAGATGCATCTCGGATCGGACCGGCTTGTGGGCCCAAGCCGTCGTCGTTCTTGCCAGTAAACAAGTGGAGCTGGGTTTCAGTCCAGCCCTTGGAACCGGGCGAGAGCTCGAAGGCCGCGTAGGAGGTGCCATACACGCTGCCGCCCGCATCCATTACGAGGTTGCCCCAAGGGCAGCACGCGTAATCGCCCGGGCCCCCGAAATGGTGTATGACCCGGAACGCCCAGTCACCGCTCTGGGGCGTAAGTTCGAAAGCAGTGCCGGCTCCGTACTTGCCGCCGGTCTGCGTTGTGCCATAGAGATTGCCAGCAGAGTCCAACACTAGACCACCGTTGGGCTCGGCTCCCCTCGGGTCAAGAGGCTTGAAGCTCACCAGCAGGGTTTCCTTCCAGCGACCGCCCGACTCGGGGCTTAGCTCGAAGACGGTACCGTAGCCGTACTCGCCTCCGCCGCTCGTCGTTCCATATAAGTTCCCATGTTTGTCAAAGGCCACGCTGTCCCATACTCCAGCACCGTCGTGCCCAACGCCAAAGGCACGCAGCACCCTAAATTGATGCTGAGCGTGGGCAGCCAGTAAGGGAAGAATCAGGAAAGCAAAAAGCAGGAATTTGGGCCGCATCAGACAACCACCCGCAAAGCGTAACGATAGCACGTTCTCCCGCCAGAAGCCATGGGCAGATACTGGCGCGTTTGCGCCAGCATCTGTCGGTTTTGGGCACACGTCGACTCGGCTAATCGTTATTAATCGCGTCATCGTCCGGATCCTGAGGGTAGTTAGGGAAGCACGTCCCCGGATTCAAGAAGCAACCTGTGTCATACTTCGCCCCCTTAATGACGCTGAAGGTGCGAGGCGTTTGGCCGAAGTCGAAGAAGTCGTAGAGGCCATACGGGCATAGCTTCAGAGTGCAGCCAGGGCTGTTCGGCGCGTCTGGAGCCAGGTAGTCGGCATAGCGATAACTAGGCGAAATGTCGCCCAGCCCAAATACGGCCTCGATAAAGTTGAGAATGCTGCCGAAGTCGTGGACGTGGGGAGGCACCTCTTGGCCTTGGCAATTGCCGCCCGGACATGCGCCTGAGATATAGCCTGGCTGCCCGTTGGTGAGTTTGACGTAAGGAGAAACCACCAGCAGCGGTACGCGAAAACCATAGACATACTCCGAGGCGGTGCCATTCGGATAGCCGAGGCATTTCCCCGTTGCATCGCAGTTCCACGGCAAAACGTCGTCGTAGAACCCGCCCCAGTCGTCCCAGACCACGAGGACGACCGTGTCCTGCCAGTAGGGAACCTGCTGGCCGTTGATGGTATCCGAGCATGGGGTGCTGCGGAGCTGTTGTCCGAAGTTAGTGTAATTTCCGACCGCATTGACGATCGCCGCAACCCAGGAGGGTCCACCGTCGGTGGAACCTGTTCCGGGATGGTCGGACCAACTCCCGTCGGGAACCACCCAGCTCACCTGCTGCAGGTTGCACACGCTGGCCGGGTTGCCAGCTCCCAAATCCTGCAGCACTGCGGCGGGATTGCCGGTGTACACGTTGTTGGTATAGCCCTTGTAAGAGCATGTGCCGCCGGAGAGCTGGCAGATGCCTTGAATCAAATCTGGCGCCCTCCAGATGCCGTAGGACGGGTTTCCTCCGGAGGTATTCCCAGCGTAGTAGCGCCAACTAATTCCCGCCGGCTGAAGCAGGTTCACCATTGTGTAGGGAGTGTAGCAAGGGAATCCGGGCTTGTTGTGTGGGGGCGTGTATCCCGGTTGCCACAGCGGGTTCTGGTCCTGCGTGGTCGCAGGGGGTAGTTCGTTAACGACAGTGCACCGGATCAGAGCGATGGCGCGGTCGTCTAGGACTTAGGCTGTTGCGGTGGTGATTCTCTTCTGAGGCATCGGGGTTCATTCCTTCAGCGCCGCTGAATCTACGGGGTGAGTTCGAAGGCTACGCCCGCGCCGCCTGCGCCGCCGGTGGCAGTGGTGCCGTAGAGGTTGCCTTTGCTATCGAGGATCAGGTTGGCGTCGGGTTGGGCTCCGTCCGAGCCGACGAATGTGTGCAAGATAGTGTATTTCCATTTGCCGTTGGCCTGTGGCGCCAGTTTGTAGACCACGCCGCAGTAGCAGTTCGGATCGCCGCCGGCGATGGTTGTGCCATAGAGGTTACCGGCTTTGTCCATTACTACGCCTGCGCTCGGCTCGTCTCCGCCCGCGCCCCCTTTAAGGCTATACAGTATCGTTTCCCTCCAGTGTCTGTCTGGCTCCGGTGTTAGCCTGAAGATGGTGCCGTTGCCGATCGCGCCCCCTACGTCGGTTGTGCCGTAGAGGTTGCCACTACGGTCGAGGACGAGAGCGCCCACTCCGGGGAACGCGCCGTCGCCAGGGTGGACGTAGAAGTTGTGCAGTATGCTCTCTTTCCACGTCCCGTCGGGCGTATGCTCGATCTCGTAGACGGTGCCGCAACCGCCGCCGCAGCCCCCGCCGCCGCCATGCTCGGTGGTGCCATAGAGATTGCCTTTTGCGCCCACGATCACTTCGGCGAAGGGTTCGCAGCCGTCGTCGTTATGGCAGGTGAAATCGTGCAGCGCGGCCTCGCTCCAGCCGTCGGATCGCGGAGACAGTTCGAAGGCGGCGTACCCGGTCCCGTACATGTTGCCAGACTTGTCCATGGTTAGACCGGCGTAGGGCGATCCCCCATCACTACATTCGGACTTGGCGCAGAAGTTGTAGAGGATTTTCTCGGTCCAACCCCTCGGGACAAGACTCAGCTCAAAGGCCGTGCCCGAGTGATGGGTTCCGCCGGCAATCGTCGTGCCGTAAAGGTTGCCTGCCGGGTCGAGGAACAGCCCGTCAAAGGGGATCCCTCCGTCGTTGTTTGTGTAAGGATCGTGGAAACATGCAGTACGGCTTCCGTCCACGCCCCATTCGAGCGGGGTTTGAGTTGGAAGACCGTACCATATCCATAGACTCCCCCTCCGCTGGTTGTACCGTATAAATTGCCTTTCGTGTCGAAAGCCAGACTGCCCCAGAGGCCGCCTCCGTCGTTGCCGGTTCCGAAGGCGTGCAGCACTTTGTACTTGGGGGCGGCCCAGGCGCTGCCCACCAAAATGAGGGCAACAGCAGCGGTCCTCAAGGCCTTGACTGGTACGGTGGGCCATTTTGTTGGAGGCATCAAGGTTCGCTCCCATTCAGCGCCGCTAGATCTACGGGTTGAGTTCGAAGGCTACGCCCGCACCCCCAGCGCCGCCGGTGATTGTGGTGCCGTAGAGGTTGCCTTTGCCGTCGAGGATCACATTGGCAGCGGGCTGGGCTCCGTCGTAGCCGGCGAACGTGTGCAGTACCGTGTACTTCCATTTGCCGCCGGCCTGCGGCTCCAATTTGTAGACCACGCCGCACTCGCAGTTGGGGTCGCCGCCGGCGACGGTTGTGCCGTAAAGGTTTCCAGCTTTGTCCATGACCACGCCGCCGCCGGGTTGGTCTCCATTCGCGCCTCCGGTGAAACTGTATTGAATTGCCGCCTTCCAGCGGCCGTCGGGCTGCTTCCTCAGCGTGTAGACGGCACCGTCAGCATAGGTTCCGCCGCCCGCCGTGCCATACAGGCTGCCGGTCTTGTCCAGAAGAAGCGCACCCACGGGAAATGCCATGTCGTCGCCGCCAGTGTCGAAGTCGTGGAGGATGTGTTCCTTCCAGCCGCCACCGGAGGCGCGCTGCAGTTCATAGACCGTGCCGCAGCCGCCATCGCAATTCTTACTCGTGCCGCCATGTTGGGTCTGCCCGTAGAGGTGGCCGGCGGCATCCATGATCAAACCGGCGTAGGCACCCTCGCCGTCGCCGTGCTGACCGGTGAACAGGTGCAGCACGGTCTCTTTCCAGCCATCGGCGCCGGGCGATAACTCGAAAGCAACGCTGGCTGTGCCAAATAGGTTACCGGCGTTGTCCATGACTAGCGTAGCTTGGGGGCAACAGCCAAGTTTGTCGAATCCGAAGTTATGAAGCACGGTCTCCTTCCAGCCGTGGGCTCCCGGCGTCAACTCGAAGACCGTGCCGTAGACGCGACCCCCGCCCGACTCCGTCGTACCGTACAGGTTAGCGGCCGCGTCGAAGATCAAGCCCCCAAAAGCGCCGCCTCCGTCGGTGCAACCAGACTGGCTGCAGAAGTTGTAGAGCACTGTCTGCGACCAGGTTCCGTTCGCTCTCCGCGACAACTTGAACGCCGTGCCACCCTTCCCCTTCGGCCCGCCGGCGATGGTCGTTCCGTAAAGATTACCGTGTTTGTCGAGCAGCAGACTGCTCCACAGGCCGCCTCCATCGTTCCCTCCGGTGAACGCGTGTAGCACTTGGTATTTAGGTGCGGCCAAAGCGCTGCCCACCAAAACGAGGGTCATCGCGACGATCACCCGGACCTTACTTTCGGCAGTGGGAATTTGTTTCTGAGGCATCGAAATTCGCTCCCATCAGGCTCGGTGAAGGGGTGGGGCAGCCCAGCACGGGCTGCCGCTGAACCGCCCAATACTATACCACCGAACCGGCTTGCAGGACAGGCGGACGCTTCTGCGCAAAGTCAGAGCCCGCCGCAGTTAGGCCACGCCTTCGATCCTACTCGTCGACGGCGTCGGCGTCAGGGTCAGTGGGCTTAAAGTTCGTGCCGAAGCAAGCCTGAGCTTTAGGGGTTATGAAGCACTGGGTTGTGTAGTTTATTCCCTGCTGTGGAGTAAAGGGGACAAATGTAGTTGGGCCTCCGCCAAAGTTGAAGAAGTCAGAGAGCGAATATGGGTGCAGGCAGATTGTCCCGCAAACGACGAAGCCGTCCGGGGCGAAGACATCCGCGTAGGGGTAGGAAGGACTGATCCCGCTTGTCGGCGGGAACCCTCCAAAATGCAACGGCTGCTGGTTATTCCCGAAGGCGTACTCGATGAAGTTGAGAATGCTGCCAAAGTCGTGGATGTACGGTGGCATTTTGTTTGGGCAATTCCCTGGAGCTACGCAGGCTCCGGAAATGTATCCGCTTGCGTTTTGCGCACGGTAGTTGTACGCGGAGACCACGAGCAGGGGCACTCGGAAGCCGTAGACGTACTCGCTTCCGGCGCCATCCTGACCGCCGGTGTAGCCGCTACAGACGCCCGCATTGCTGCAGTTCCATGGCAGGATGTGGTCGTACCAACCGCCCCAGTCGTCCCAAGTGACAAGTACGACGGTGTTGGTCCAGTATCCGCAGTTGGTCGCGAGCTTGTTGCCGCTGTTGTCATAGCCGCCGACGGCGTTGATGATGGCCGCCACCCACGCCGGCCCTGCGCCATTGGAGTCCTGCCCCGCATGGTCGGACCAGTTGCCGTCGGGAACTACCCAGCTCACGGCGGGGAGCGTGCATTGCTGTTGGTGGGGGTCCGCCCCGAGGTCGGTCAGGATGGGGGAATAGCTGAGGAGATATCCGGGCGAATTGGGGAAAACGCTCTCCACGTTATTGATCCAATCGTAGCCGGTGCATGAGGTCTTGTCCGTGTTGAGGACACAGAGGCCTGAAATCGCGTTCGGCGCCGTCCAGAGGCCGGTTGCCGGCGTCGATGACTGCGCATAATATTTCCAGGTGATTGGACCGCTCTGGCTGTCGAGCAGAGTGTCAAGGGTGTTGTGGTTGTAGCATGGTATGCCGCTGTTGTACGCGGCGGACTCACCTCCGCCGGGATTAATGTCCAAAATTACCGTGCCCTGGGCGGTGCATCCGTAGGGTGCTTTTTTCTGCGGCGTATTCTCTGCCGCGAACCACTGGTAGCAAGGATACATGGTGCCACAGTTGCTGTTTGGATCGTTGAAGTAGTCCGGCGCCGAAGTCCCGGAGAACAGGAATTGATGCGCGGGGAAACTCGGCCCCTGATTGGTTTGAAACATGTAGTTAGCGTAGCCATACTGTTTCGCGATTTGAAAGTACGGGACTACGTTCGACGATTGAACGTACGTATACTCGGGATTACTAATTGTGCAGTTCTGCGTCCCGATGGTGCAGGCTCCATCCATCCTCCCGCTATGATAGGTAGAGACCCAGGCGCCTGCATGATCATGATTGGGATCGCAAGCGTTTCCGAGATTTATCGGCCTTAGCGTTTGCGACCCGGTTGTAGAACACTGTCCGCTCGTGGCCAGGTCCGCGCCCGGCAATTGGCGTTGAGTGGCAAAAGCGTCACTGCCAAACAGATTGTCGGGTGTGCGGTTTTCCTGGATGACGACGATCACATGTTGGACCTGCGGGATGTTGTTGGATTGGGTGTGGGCGAGTGTTGCCCCCAGGACGGCGAGGCACAATAGAGTTCGAGTGGCGACTTTCATTTGGCATCCTCCGTGGATGTTGGGTGGGTTGGGAAGAAGGTGAGTGAGTGGACAAACAAGTTGGCTAGCAGGAACAGACGAAGCGACGGCGCGAGAAGGAAACAGAACAGCGATCAGGCGAGCCATCGGCTGCCTCCGCATGCCCACAGCTTTCCCCCTCGGAAGCTGTCGAAGACAAAGTAAGCGTGTGTTGCGCGTCTGTCAAGGCATGCTTTTTCATAGAACAAATGCTGACGCGCGATTGAGTGAGGGGCAGTGCCGATTTTGTCAACCTGTCACATTGGTATTAGGATTTCATCGTCGCCTTCTAACCCATTCGACCTCGCCCCGAGACTGTCGCTTGATCGCGCATTTACCAGCATCGGCGGGACGCGGCAAACAAAGGTTGACGATCTGCGAACAGTGTTGCTATATTTGAAAGGTTCCGCGAGTTCATTCTGGCTTGCCTGTAGGTTGTGGATTCGTTCGCTGCGCGTTTTCGGTGCGCGAAAGCTTCCTAAAAAAGCAGCTGAGCCGTAAAGATGTACGTCTTCGGAGCAGTCCGAAGATGCCCTCGCTGAAACGCCCTGCGCGCACCTTCCGCCTGTTGGAAGGCTATGTGGGGCGAGGCTGACGAAACGGAGCACCTCCCATTTTTGGTTTGGGCCTGGCGCCACCGTCGTCGCTGATCAGTCTGAACGGGAAACCGAAAATCTCTTGCCGGATTTGTGCGCGGTGAGAAGCATGGTTGGCGTATCGCCGGCCAGAACCCTGAGCCAGGGAAGTCAGAGCGGCGTCGCTATGTGCCGACACGCCTTTATTGGCGTGTGAACGCATAGGGATTTTCGCAAGGAGCAGCAAAGAGTGCCTACCTTTAATCAATTGGTGCGCGATGGCCGCAAGCGGCCGCGATATAAGACGGCGAGCCCGGCGTTGCAGGGATGTCCGCAAAAGCGCGGAGTTTGCACCCGCGTGTATACGCAAACGCCGAAGAAACCGAACTCGGCGCTGCGCAAGGTGGCGCGCGTGCGCTTGACTAACGGGATCGAGGTCACAACTTATATTCCCGGCGTCGGCCATAACTTGCAGGAGCACTCGATTGTGCTGATCCGCGGCGGCCGCGTGAAGGATCTGCCGGGCGTCCGCTATCACGTAGTGCGGGGAACGTTGGATGCGGTAGGTGTCGCGGGCCGCAAGCAGAGTCGTTCGAAGTACGGCGCCAAGCGCCCGAAGGCGTAAAGGTCGTTGGTCGTTCGTCGTCGGCAAAACGACAACAGTAGGAATTAGGAGCTAGAAGCGGAATGCCTAGAAAAGGACATACCCCGAAGCGGACAGTGGATGCCGATCCGGTTTACGGTTCGGATCTGGTGACGAAGTTTGTCAACTCGATGATGTGGCAAGGCAAGAAGAGCACAGCGGAAGGCATCTTTTATGAGGCTTTGACCCGCCTGCAGGCAAAAGGCGGCGGTGACGAAGCTCTGAAGCTGTTCACGAAAGCCGTAGAGAATGCCAAGCCGCTGCTCGAGGTGAAGACCCGCCGCGTGGGTGGCGCGAACTACCAGGTGCCTGTCGAAGTCAACGCCGACCGCCGCACTTCGCTGGCGATTCGCTGGCTGATTGCCTACGCCCGCGGACGCGGGGAGAAGGGCATGATCGACAAGTTAAGCAATGAATTGCTGGATGCCGCCAACGGAAAAGGCGCAGCCATCAAGAAGAAGGAAGACGTTCACCGAATGGCCGAGGCCAATAAGGCCTTCGCGCATTATCGGTGGTAAGAGACAGCTTCTAGCCGCTGCTAGCTAGAAGCCAGGAGCTAGAAGCTAGCAGCGATTTTTAGAGCCCCAGAAAGAGTAGATTGTCGTGCCCAGAACAGTCCCATTAGAACGGTGCAGGAACATCGGCATTATGGCCCACATCGATGCCGGTAAGACCACTACGACGGAGCGCATCCTTTTCTATACGGGGAAAACGCACCGCATCGGAGAGGTCCATGAAGGCACGGCCACCATGGATTGGATGGAGCAGGAGCAGGAGCGCGGCATCACGATTACTTCCGCCGCAACCACGTGTTCCTGGCGCGACGTTCGCATCAACATTATTGATACGCCCGGCCACGTGGATTTCACCGCTGAGGTGGAGCGATCGCTGCGTGTACTCGACGGTGCGGTGGCAGTGTTTGACGCGGTTCACGGAGTGCAACCGCAGTCGGAGAAAGTCTGGCGCCAGGCCGATAAATACGGCGTGCCGCGCATTTGCTTCATTAATAAGATCGACAAAATGGGCGCGGACTTCGAGCATGCCGTCGATACCATCCGCAAGCGCCTCAACGCCAAGCCCATCGCCATCCAGATTCCCATCGGCCAGGAAGACAAGTTCAGGGGAGTGGTCGACCTGATCGAAATGAAGTCGATCATCTGGCAGGATGACACCATCGGCGCCGAATATACCACTGGTCCGATTCCCGCCGAGTTGCAGAAGAAAGCTGAGGCTTTCCACACTCAGTTGGTCGAAACGGTCGCGGAAAACGACGACGAGATCCTGCACAAGTTTCTTGAGGGCGAGTCCATCTCGGCCGAAGAGTTGCGGGCTTCGCTGCGCAAGTCCACGATCGACCTGAAATTGTTTCCCGTTGTGGTCGGCACTGCTTTCAAGAACAAAGGCGTGCAACCGCTGCTGGATGCGGTCGTCGATTACCTGCCTTCTCCTCTCGATGCTGGCGAAGTGAAAGGTACGAATCCGGAAAACGGTGAAGTGATTACCCGTCATCCGGACGATAAAGAGCCATTTTCCGCATTGGCATTCAAGATCATGGCTGATCCGTTCGTGGGTCAGTTGACCTTTATTCGGGTTTATTCAGGACAAGTTAAGTCTGGCGATTCCGTGCTCAGCGCGGGACGGCGGCGCACTGAGCGCATTGGCCGCCTGCTCAAGATGCACGCCAACAAACGCGAAGATATCAGCGAGATTCTGGCGGGCGATATCTGCGCAGCAGTCGGTTTGAAGAACGTCAGCACGGGCGACACGATTTGCGACGAAGCTCATCCCATCACGCTGGAATCCATTACGTTTGCGGTTCCCGTGATCTCGGTTGCGGTCGAACCCAAGACCAAAGCTGACCAGGAAAAGATGGGTATGGCGCTGGGACGTCTTGCCCAGGAAGATCCAACCTTCAAAGTTCACACCGATCCCGACAGCGGACAAACCATCATCAGCGGCATGGGCGAGTTGCATCTCGAAATCATTGTCGACCGCATGATGCGCGAGTACAAGGTCGAGGCCAACGTGGGCAAGCCTCAAGTGGCCTATCGCGAAACCATTCGCAAGAAGGCTGAAGCTGAGGGCAAGTACATTCGCCAGACTGGTGGACGCGGGCAATATGGCCACGCCAAGATTCGGCTTGAACCGCAGGCGCCCGGTACGGGTTACGAATTTGTAAACGATATCATCGGTGGCTCCGTGCCCAAGGAATTCATTAAGCCGATTGATCAGGGAATTAAGGAAGCCATGGAAGGCGGCGTCCTGGCCGGTTACGAGATGGTCGATGTAAAAGCCACTCTCTACGACGGCAGCTATCACGACGTTGATTCGAACGAAATGGCGTTCAAGATCGCAGGTTCGATGGCCTTCAAAGAGGCTGCTCGCAAAGCTTCACCGGTGTTGCTCGAACCAGTGATGTCGGTCGAAGTCGTCACGCCGGAAGATTACGCGGGCGTGATCATGGGCGACCTGAGTTCACGCCGCGGACGTATCGAGGGCATGGAGCATCGTGCCGGTTCGCAGGTGATCAAGGCGATTGTGCCGCTGGCCGAGATGTTCGGTTACGCGACCCACATGCGTTCAAGCACGCAAGGCCGCGCCGAGTACTCGATGCACTTCGCAAGGTATGAGGAAGCCCCGCGTTCGGTGTCGGAAGAGATTATTGCCCGAGTGCAGGGCACGGTTAAGAGATAGCATGGCGACATCGCATTTCAATGTCTTTGTATCCGGTGTCACCAGCTCCGTGGAGGACTGGCAGAAGGCAATGAATGCACCAAAAGGTGAACTGCCGAAATTGAACGAAGAGCAAAAAGAAGTCGCTGGCAGGATGGGTATGTCCGAAGAAGAATATGCGCGAGGTGTTCTCGTGGGCCAGTACGGCGAACAGCGAGAGAAAGAGCGCGGAAAGAAGTTAGGGGAAAAGATAGAAGAGATCATGGGCGGCCTCGGCGCGCCCTATCGATTGGAAGCCCTGATAAGAGAGGGCGTTAAGGGGCGCTGGGTGGCCCGCATAGAGACGCCGTCTGCGCCCAAGAATGTCGCGGTTGGAGTGGAGTTGGCAGATGACCTCATTGATTCGGGCACGGTTCAAGACGAGGAACGTTTGAGAGTTTTGATCCTCCAGTCGTTGGGCAAGCAGGATTTGCTCGGAAGTTTGCAATGATCCTTGAAGGCAGGCTGACTCGGTTTAGGCTTTCTGCGGAAGGGAAGCTTGCGCTGAAGGGACTGTTTGAAAAGCCGACCTTTTCAGCTTTTGTCGTTTCAGTAGATGAGCTAGGAGCGTGGATCGATATCGGCTCAAAGAAGCGTGTGAAGGTTGGCGAGCCGAGCGTCTTGGTTCTCTTGAAGTGGGATTACTTTTGTACAGCAGTTCTTGACTATAAGCCGGCAAGGCCAGTTGAGAAGGGCCCTGTTGGATTTGCTAGAAGCCAGAGGAGCTAGACGCAAATGGCGAAAGAGAAATTTGATCGCAATAAGCCGCACTGCAACGTGGGGACGATTGGTCACATTGATCATGGCAAGACCACGCTGACGGCGGCCATCACCAAGGTTTTGCAGAAGCATAACCCGAAGATCGTGTTCCGATCTTTTGACAGCATTGATAACGCGCCGGAAGAAAAGGCGCGCGGCATCACGATTGCCACGGCGCACGTCGAGTACGAGACGGCGAACCGGCACTACGCGCACGTCGATTGCCCGGGGCACGCGGATTACATCAAGAACATGATTACGGGCGCGGCGCAGATGGATGGTGCAATCTTAGTTGTCGCGGCGACGGATGGTCCGATGCCGCAGACGCGCGAGCACGTGCTGTTGGCGCGGCAGGTGGGCGTGCCTTACATCGTGGTCGCGCTGAATAAATGCGACGCTGTCGACGATCCCGAGTTGCTGGATCTGGTTGAGCTCGAAGTGCGCGAGTTGCTGAAGACTTATAAGTTTCCGGGCGACGATGTGCCGGTGGTGCGGTTGTCGGCGCTGGGCGCGCTGAACGGGGAAGCAAAGTGGGAAGCGCAGGTTGATGCGCTGATGGAGGCGGTGGACAAGAGCATTCCGCAGCCGGCGCGTGAGTTGGACAAGCCGTTCCTGATGCCGATTGAAGATATTTTTTCGATCTCAGGGCGGGGCACGGTGGTGACGGGACGAATCGAGCGCGGCAAGGTGAAGGTGGGCGAGGAAGTGGAAATTGTGGGCTTCCGCGACACCCGCAAGACGGTGGTGACCGGCGTCGAAATGTTCAAGAAGCAATTGGACGAAGGTCTGGCAGGCGACAACGCGGGGTTGCTGCTGCGCGGCATTGGCAAGGACGACGTTGAGCGCGGCATGGTGCTGGCGAAGGGTGGATCGATTACTCCGCATACGAAGTTCAAGGCGGAAGTTTATATTCTGACGAAAGAAGAAGGCGGGCGGCACACGCCATTCTTCAAAGGGTACCGTCCGCAGTTTTACTTGCGAACGACGGACGTGACAGGCGTAGCGGAGTTGCCGGCGGCGACCGAGATGGTGATGCCGGGCGACAACGTGAGCTTGGTGATCGAGCTGATCACGCCAGTGGCCATGGAAAAGGGCTTGCGTTTCGCGATCCGCGAAGGCGGGCACACGGTGGGAGCAGGCACGATCAGCGAGATTGTGACGTAGCAAGAGACTTTGATGGAGGACGGGCGTCTCGCCCGTCCAACCGGGCGCGGACGCCCGGTCTCCATTAGAAAAAATCTGCGGCCTGCGACTTGCCGCCAGTTCTTTCTTCCCGGACAGCCGGGAGGGGTTAGCGAGAGTTCACAGTGATTGGAAAAGAAAGAATTCGTATTCGGTTGAAGGCTTACGACTATCGCATCCTGGATCAGTCCACGGGTGAGATTGTCGAAACGGCGAAGCGCACGGGCGCGCAGATCGCGGGGCCGATTCCTTTGCCCACGATGAAAAACAAGTACTGCGTGTTGCGTTCTCCACACGTGGACAAGAAATCTCGCGAGCAGTTCGAGATTCGTACACATAAGCGCTTGCTCGATATTCTCGAGCCAACGCAGCAAACGGTCGACGCGTTGATGAAACTCGACTTGCCCGCAGGTGTGGACGTCGAGATCAAAGCATTCGGCAAGGAACATAAATAGCTTGTGTGGACGCGGGCGACTCGCCCGCGCCGGACGGGCGAGTCGCCCGTCACCACACAACCAGCCTCTGGCCCGAGAGCCACGCTGGGTTAGCGGAGAAGAAGAGAAATGGCAAAGGTAACTGGAATTCTCGGCAAGAAGGTCGGCATGACGCAGCTCTTTGACGATAAGGGCGACGTTCATCCCGCGACCGTGCTGCAGGCCGGGCCCTGCGTGGTCACGCAGCATAAGACGCAGACCAAGGACGGCTACGTCGCCGCCCAGATCGGCCTGGTGGAATTTGTGAAAGAGTCGCGGCTGACTAAGCCGGCGCGTGGACACCTGGGCAAAAACAATCTGCCACCGGTCAAGTTCATGCGCGAGGTTCCGATCGAAGTTGAAGAAAAATCAGAGGCCAATGGCGACGGACTGGTGAAGGCGGGAGATCGCGTTCTGGTGGACATCTTCGATGGCGAGAAATTTGTAGACATCGTTGGGATTAGCAAGGGGCGCGGCTTCGCCGGCGTGGTCAGGCGGCATCATTTCGCCGGCGGTCCCAAGTCGCATGGTTCGATGTTTCAGATCACGGGATCGATCGGTTCGTCGGCGTTTCCGTCGCGTGTGTTCAAGGGTATGCGGATGTCGGGGCACATGGGCGTCGACCGGGTGACCGTGCGCAATCTGCGCGTGCTGGGCATGGATAAAGAAGACAACTTACTGGTGGTCGAAGGCAGCGTGCCTGGCCCCAAAGGCGGATACCTGATAATCACCAAGGCCAAGAAACCGCCGAGAGAGCGACGCGGATTCGCCGGTTCAGCCACGGTTGACCCGTTGAAGGCAGCCAAGCGCGCGGCCAAGAAGGCCTAGTTGGTTTCGGAGCAAGAGTTACGTTATGGCAAGCATTGACATTCACAACCTAAGCGGGGCCAAAGTGGGCAGCCTGGAACTGGCTGACGAGGTCTTCGGCGCGGTCAACGAGGATCTGCTGTGGGAGGCGGTGAAACATTATCGCGCTGCCCAGCGGGCCGGGACTCACGCGACCAAGAACAAGAAGCTGGTCTCCGGAGCCGGCAAGAAACTTTGGAAACAAAAAGGCACGGGACGGGCGCGCGTCGGTTCGATTCGTTCGCCACTGTGGCGGCACGGCGGCACGGTCCATGGTCCGCAGCCTCACTCGCACGACTACGCTTTTCCCCGCAAGAAATTGCTGGGAGCGTTGCGATCCGCGTTGGCCTCGAAATTCGCAGACGGCAAGTTGATCATCGTGAACGCGTTTGATGTGAAGGAGCCCAAGTCCAAGCAGTTCCGCGAGGCTCTGGATGCGCTCAAAGTCGATGGCACGGCGCTGCTGGTTGAGGTTCCCAAGCATGAGAATCGCAATCTGGCTTTGAGTTCGCGGAATCTTCATGGAGTCGAGTTGGTGAGCGGCAACGAAGTTCATCCTTATCATCTGCTGCGCTACGACCGTGCGATTTTTTCGCAGCCCGCGATTGAGAAATTGCAGATTTCGCTGAAGAGTTCGATTTCGAAGCGGCAACACAAGCCGGCGGAAGGCGAGGGGACGGCACGGAAGAAAGCTTCGCGCTCTCCGCGGCGCCGTACCCGGCATGAAAAAGCGGCGGAGGTAGCCTGATGAAATCCGCATACCAGATTCTTCGGCGTCCGGTCATCACCGAGAAAGGCCTTGCCATTAAGGAAAACCAGAACACGCTGGTTTTTCAAGTGGCGACGGCGGCGACCAAGACGGAAATTAAGGAAGCTGTTCAGGGCATTTTCAAAGTGAAGGTGCATTCGGTCCGCACCGCCCTCTATCCGGGAAAAGAACGGCGGCGGGGCAAGTTTGCCGGCTACCGTCCGGATTGGAAAAAGGCGTATGTGCGGCTGAAAGCCGGTGAGAAGATGCCGGAGTACGCGCAAAACTTATAGCCGATAGTCGTTCGTCGTTGGTCGTTGGCCAACCCGAGTGACCGCAGTATCCGACAAAGCTAAGAGCAAGAAGCTTAAGAGCTGATTTATGCCAATCAAGACTTACAGACCGACGACCCAGACGTTGCGCTACCGCACCACGCTGGTCAACGACGATATTACGAGCACCTCGCCGCACAAGCC
>CAWIFC010000003.1:0-444700 GCA_963835275.1 uncultured Acidobacteriota bacterium
GGTCGAAGTCGGCGGGGGGATGCGGCGTCGTCGGTGAAGCTGGCACTGCCGGTATCGAGGTCGGCTGTGATGGTGTGAATCCAGTAAGGCTTGATGCCGTTGTTCTGGAAGCCAACGTTGATCGCAACCATCACCATCCTCTGGTGGGAACTTCCACGGAGACTACATCGTCGATCGACCGAGTGGTCGCTGAATGAGGCAGCTCGACAGGCTTGCGATGATTGCGATGACGGCGATGACAGCTACTGCGGTTGAACAATCTTCACTGGAGGCAAGTTCTTTTTTGCCGTGCCGAATTCCTCGCCGATGTGAAACGGGGTGCTGGTTGCGGGCGGCGCCGGTGGGCTTGGAGGCGGTGGTATTTCCTCGACATAGGTCGCCTCAGATTGTAGTCGCTTTGCTGGGCAAAATCTTGCAGAGGCGTGGACTTGAAGTTCAGGTTGGGTGCACGGGCGAGGCCGCCCGCGCCTACCGTTTCTTCATGGCTTTGCTGAACTCTTCGGGTTGGGAGAGTGTTGAGCACATCTTCTTTGGTTAGCCAGGCGCGGCGGGCTTGCAGGATGCCGTAGCGGATTTTATCGAGGTGCGAGGTGTGATGGGAATCGGTGTTGATCACAATCTTGACCCCGTATTGTTTAGCTAAGCGGAGATGGCGGTCGCACAGGTCGAGCCGATCTGGATACGCATTGAGTTCCATTGCGACCTTGCGTTGGGCTGCGGCTTTCAGGACCGCGTCGATATCGAACTGATAGGCATCGCGACGGAGTAGCAGGCGTCCGGTGGGATGTCCGAGGAACGAGGTGTTGGGATTTTCCACGGCCCTTAGCAGGCGGTCGGTCATCTCTTGTGGACTCTGGTTGAAATGGGAGTGAACACTGGCGATCACCAGATCCATTTGTTCGAGCACGGAGTTGGAGAGATCGAGGGTGCCGTCGGCAAGAATGTCGACTTCGATTCCTGCGAAGATGCGGATACCATCGACGTTTGCGGCGCGTATGCGCTTGATGTGCTCCTCCGCGCGCCGGTCATCGAGGCCGTTGGCAAATGCCAGGTTCTTGGAGTGATCGGTGATGGCCATGTATTGGTATCCGTGGGCGCGGGCGGCCTCGGCCATTTCTTCGATGGTGTTCCGCCCATCGGTTTCGACGGTGTGCATGTGGACATCACCTTGCAAGTCGGCTTGCGTGATGAGTTCGGGGAGGGTGTGATTTTCGGCGGCATCAATTTCGCCGAGATTCTCCCGAAGTTCTGGCGGAATGTAATCCAGCTTCAGCCTGGCGTAGATTTCTTCTTCGATTTTTCCGGCGACGGGCTTTTCGTCGTCCAGTTGAGCCAGGCTGTACTCGCTTAAGGTGTAGCCCATCTTCAATGCTCGCTGCCGGAGGGCGACGTTGTGGGCCTTACTGCCGGTGAAGTACTGCATGGCGGCCCCGAAAGAATCGGGGGAAAGCAAGCGGACGTCCACCTGCATTCCGCCGCGCATGCGAAAGCTGACCTTGTTTTCGCCCCGCGCAATGATGTCCATCAGGCCCGGTAGCTTGATGATGTGATCAATCAGCTTTTGCCGTTCTTCATCGTCACAACAGGCCTTTCCCGTTACCAGGATGTCGAGGTCTCCAACGGTTTCGCGGCCTCGACGCAGAGAGCCGGCGGGCGTGACCTTTTCCACGCCGGAATAATTGCGCAGGTGCTCGATGATTTTTTCGGCTTGAGTTTCCGCGGTGTCGAGGAGAAAACGTCCGGCGATGCGGCGATAGTCCTGAATTGCTTTTAGGAGCTTCTGCTCGTGCTTCTCGCCCATGCGGGGAAGGATGCGAATTTTTCCCTCCTGGGCGAGTTTCTCGACGCCTTCGGGATCGCAGACCTGATAGGCGCTCCAGATCAGGGCGATGGTCTTGGGGCCGAGGCCTTGAATCTTGAGCAGGTCGAGCATCGAGGGGTGATACTTCTTCAGGAGTTCAGCGTGCAGTGAAAGCCGGCCGTCTTGAAACATTTCCTGCAGGTTTAGCAGCATCCCTTTGCCGATGCCGGGGATGGCGAGAACTTTCTTGGGCTCGCTAATCAGCTCCGATATTTGTTGCAGGAGGGCTTCAATGGCCTCGGCTGCGTTGCGGTAGGAGCGGATGCGAAAGGAATCCTGGCCGTCGATCTCGAGCAGGGCAGCGGTTTCGTAGAGGATGCCGGCGATGGCTTTGTTGTCCATGCGGAATTTAGATTACAACCTATGCGTGGCAAATTGTAGCGACGCCACCCCGGCGGGTGTCGTGGAGGCGTCCCCGCTTCCACCGCGAGGGCAAGATGCCCTCGCGACAGCCGGCACGATGCCGGCACTGCTAGGGTGATCGCAGTGCAGCACGGGCGCCGTGTAATTGTTTCACCAGATGCGCACGCGGTCGGGTGAAGCGAGATAGAGTTTTTCTCCTGGTTGGACTTCGAATGCCGGGTACCACGCGTCGATGTTGCGGACCGTGGCGGCGCGGAACTCGGATGGGGAGTGCGGGTCGGTCAGCACTTGCTGGCGGAGCATAGCTTCCTGCGACTTCGATGCCCAGTTCTGCCCGAAGGCAATGAAGAATTGCTGATCGCCGGAGAATCCATCTTGGGTGGGGCCGGGTCTTCCCGCGAGTGACGCGCGGTAGGCGTCGTAGGCGGCGGAAATGCCGGCGACGTCGGCGATGTTTTCCGCGATCGTCTGCTTGCCGTTTACCGAAAGGTCGGGGAAGGGTTTGTAGGCGTCGTATTGGGCGGCGAGTCTGGCGGTGGACGCGTTGAAGTGGGCCAGGTCGGAGGTCGTCCACCAATTGCGGACGCGGCCTTTGGAGTCAAAGGCGCTGCCTTCGGTGTCGAAAGTATGGCTGATTTCGTGGCCGATGATGGAACCGATGGCGCCGTAGTTCACCGCGGCTGGCGCCTGCGGATCGAAGAACGGAGGTTGGAGAATTGCGGCGGGAAAGCTGAGCGCGTTTTGTAGTGGCAGGTTGACGGCGTTGACTGTCTGTGGCTCCATGGACCACTCTTTGCGATCGACTGCAGCTCCGAGCCGCGAGATGCTGCGCTGGTAGTCAAAGAGACGGCCGCGCCAGAGGTTGCCGAAGATGTCATTCGCCTTAACGTCGTAGGCGGAGTAGTCGCGCCAAGTGTCCGCGTAGCCGATTCCGACGTATAGAGTGGTGAGCTTGGCTTGGGCTTCGGCCTTGGTGGCGGGATCCATCCAAGAGAGCGCATCGATGCGGCGCCGGAAAGCGGCAACGATATTTGCCACCATCGCTTCGGCCTGAGCCTTGGCTTCGGGCGGGAAGTAGCGCTTGGCGTAGATTTGTCCAACGGCGTCGCCAAGAAGGCGGTTGACCTGATCCACGCCGCGCTGCCAGCGCGGACGCTGTTGCGGGGTACCGGAAAGTATTTTGTCGAAGAAAGCGAAGCGCTCGTCGGCTAGCGCTTTGGGCAACACCTCGGCATAGGCCTCAATCAAGTGGTATGCCAGCCAGTTTTTCCAGGTCTCCAGCTCGGTGGAAGCGACTAAGGCAGATTCCGCGATGAAAGCGGTTGGCTGCCAGACAATGAAGCTGTCTTGCTGACCGAGGCCCGCGGCGCGAAAGTACTCTGTCCAGTCGAGGCCGGGGGCTTTGGCAGCAAAGTCGGCCTGGGTCCAGGTGTTGTTGGCCTCGTGGATGTCTTCGTTCTCGGCGAGGGTGCGGTGTTTTTCCGCGATGGCATGCTCCAGGTCTACGATGCGCTGGGCGCGGGCGTCGGTGTCCGTGAATCCCGCGAGCTTGAGCATGGTGGAGACGTGAGCCTGATATTTGGCGCGGATGTCGCGCATACGGTCGCTGTTGCCGAGGTAGTATTCGCGGTTGGGCAGTTGCAGGCCGCCTTGCAGCAGGTACGCGGCGTAGTGCTCGGAGTCATTGAAGCCGGGCGCAACCCAGAGTCCGAAAAGGTTCGGGGTCTGAAAGTTGGTGTTATTGAGAGCATCGACATCGGCACGAAGGCTCGCCCCTAAGGCTCGGGCGAGTTCACGCTTGGTGCGGATGACGGCGATGGCATCCAGGCGCTGGCGAAGCGGGGCGAGGCCTTTGGACTCGATGCCGGCTTCGTCCATGTAGGAGTTGTAGAAGTCGGCAATCTTGCGAACGTTGGAACCAGCGGGCACATTGGCCTTGACTGCTTCTTCAATCAGGGTAAGGGTGCGCTTGTTGCTGAGGTCGCCGAGCGTGTTGAAGACGCCAATTCTGCGGCGGTCGGGCGGAATTTCGGTGCGCTTGATCCAGTCGCCGTTGGCATAGCGGTAGAAATCGTCGCCGGGCTTGACCGATCGGTCCATGTTGGCGATGGCGACGCCGTGAGCGTCTGATTTGGGGGCATCCTGCGAGACGGCGAGAGGAGCGAGGGTTAAGAGCGCGCAGGCAGTGATGGCGCGGGGTAGAAATCTAAGTATGAGTCTCATTTGGAATTCTCCAAAGCAACGGACGTGGCAACCAGTCGAAGTTAGACGAAAAAGAACTCATGAGGATAGCATCGACGCCCCGTTTCTGAGGGGATTTTGAAAGCGCAAAGTCACCGAACAATCGCCCGAATGATAGGATATCTGCCGCCCGACCAAGGTCCTATTCGGAATCGCCGAGTTGTCTGCGAGCCTTCAAACGAAGAGAGGAAAGTCATGAAGATGAAAAAGCTCTTTCTCCTGATTGTTTTTTTGCAAGTATCGATTGCGCAAATACTGGTTGCTCAGGATTCAGTTGCGGGAAAAGGGGAGAAGGGCGAACGCCATGAGTTCGCGATTGCGAACTTTCACGCCGAAGGCGGTGTGACGCTGCCGCAAGCGCGGGTTGTGTACGGAACTTACGGCCACCTGAACGCCGCCAGGAACAACGTGGTCTTATTGCCGTCGCACTACATGGCGGATTTTCATGGCTATGAATGGCTGATCGGGGCGGACCGGGCGCTTGATCCTTCCAAGCTGTTTCTGGTAGCGACGGAATTGTTTGGCAATGGGCATTCATCTTCGCCGAGCAATACTCCCGAGCCTTACCATGGCCCACGGTTTCCGGTGATGACCATTCGCGACAATGTGGAGGCGGTTCACAAACTTCTTACCGAAGAGTTGAAGGTCACGCACGTGCGGGCCATTGTTGGTTTCTCCATGGGCGCGGAGCAGGCGTTTCAATGGGCGGTGAGCTATCCGGACTTCGCGGACCGGATCGTCGCTACCTCGGGCACGGCGAAGAATTATCCGCACGGCGTGGTGCGGCTGGAAGGACAAATCGCCGCACTCACGGCTGACGCCGCATTTCAGAATGGCGATTACACTACCCCGCCCACCAAGGGTTTGGAGGCGTTTGCGACGGTGTGGACGGCGTGGTTGTTTTCTCAGGAATGGTGGCGCAGGGAATGGTGGCGCGAGTCGTCGCCCCCGGGAACTACGTTCGAGAAGGTGCTGCACGACTTCCGCACGGACTTCATCCCCGGGGCCGACGCCAACGATCTCATCCTGCAGATGCGGACCTGGGAGCGCCACGATGTTGGGACGACGCCGGGCACGACGTTCGGTGGAAATGTGGAACTGGCGCTGCGCTCGATCAAGGTTCCGGTGCTGTACATGCCGTCGGAAACGGATCTCTACTTCCCCGTCGGGGACGCGCGATATGAGGCAGGGTTTATTCCATCGGTCACTCTGACGCCCATCCCATCGCTCTGGGGGCACACTGCGGGGGCTGCCAGCAACCCGGCGGACGCGAAATTCCTGAACGAGAAGATTGGAGCTTTTCTGGGAACTGCGCCTCCGGGCCGTTGATGTCGAGGCGCGTGGTCTCTGCGTGTGCTCTACCCAGGATGAAAGGTGCGGAGGAGATTGTGCGCGGAGGCAGTCCGGTGTATATTACCGCTCTGTCGGAAAATCGGAAACGAAAGTTCCGACTTTCGGTCGATTGCATTAAGTCGCCGTTTTGTTCGATTTCCTGAGTTGTCGCGCGCTTTGCCCATGAGCCACAAATCCTCTCTCGATTCAGTGGTGCAGCCAATGACAGGCCTGGAACGTCGCCAATCTCCCCGCACGACGATGGAAAGGCACGCCTATATCAATATCGAGCCGGATAACGGCGGCATCGTGTTGAATGTGTCCAGTGGCGGACTTTGCTTTCACTCTTTTGATCCCGTGAAGCGGAATGGAACGATTCGCTTCTGGTTTTCAGATCATGATCGGCGAATCGACGCCGAAGCCGAACTGGCGTGGACGGATGAAACCCAGAAAGGGGGCCTGCGATTCAAGGCGCTATCCGCGGATGCTCAGCAGCAGATTCGCAATTGGATGAGTCAGCCAGCGCTTGAGCTCGCCGCTGGAGGGATTCCTGCGTCGTCGGTGCCAGTGGCGCGGATTGTTCCCGGCCCTTTTGCCGGCCGAACGGAGGCAAAGGCGCCCAATGCGTTTGGCCCGCTGTCGCCGGTTTCGCCCGAGGCAAAAGTGGTGGTGCCGTTGAGGGGATTCTCCGTTGGTTTGGCGACTGGGCTTCTGGTGGCGGCTCTGGTGGCGGCCGCTTTCTTATTTAATAACTATCGTCGTGAGTTCGGCGAGTCGCTCATCCGAATGGGAGAGCGATTCGCGGCCAAGTCTCAAGAGCAAGCGCAAACCATCTCGCCGGCGTCTGTGACAGCAGCACCCGCACCGCAGCCGGCCTCGACGGCGCAGCAAGCGCCACAGTCGCAAGCGCCGGTGCAGCAAGCGCCAGTGCCACAGAAGGCATCGCCCTTACCGCAAGTGGTGCCGCCAGAGCCGCAGACGGTCTCGGCACCGCCAGTGGTGGCAGCAGCGCCGAAGCCTTCGCCGACACCAGAGTCCACTCCGGTTCCTCGCGCGGAAAAACTGCAGCAGCAACCTTTGGCAAGCGCGGAGAAGCCTCAGTCTGCAGCCAAGCTTGAGCCAGCGCGGCTGACGAGCGCAGCTCCTGTCGTCACCCCGCCTCCGGCCAACGAACCTGCGCCCAAGGTTCTCGCGGTCGCTGCGGCTCCGCCGATTTCGTCAGTGCCCCTGACGACCGGTTCGCCCTCGAACCGCGTCCCGGCAGCTTCGAATCTTGTTGCCACCAAGCTTGCCACAGTTCCCCCGCTAGCGCCCACGAGCCGTCCTGGTGTCCAGGCTGAGGACTCGGGCACAGCGAATGCCGATGCGACTTCGGAAATGTACTTCGAAATCGGCAAGTTCAAGGACGAAGAGCAAGCTCACGAAAGCACCGAAAAATTAGCGCAACTCGGGTTCCCGGTAACCGCTGTGCAAAAGGGGCATCTTTGGAGGAATTCCTACCATGTTCTCGTGGGGCCTTATGGAGATGAGGACAAGGCTAAAGTAACACACGAGGATCTGCTGTCCCGGGGATTCAAACCGCGGCCCTTCGAACGGGGTTCCCGCAGCTTCTCTTTCCGTTCCGGGTTGAACCTCAGTGGTCCTCAACCAGCGCCGGTGGGAGACTACACCATTAGTTGGGAATCCTATGTCAGCGACGCCAATGTGAAATTTGTCCACAACGACTCCGTGGTTGCGACCACCGATGGGAGATGGGTGAAACGCGACGTTAAGTACGATCATGATGCCTATGTGTACCGGAGAAACATGGACGGAACGCGGACCCTTCTCGAAATTCACTTTGGTGGAATGAAGCAGGCCTTGGTATTCGGTAAATCTCAGAGCTGATTTTGTGCGGTTACTCCTGTAGCGTTTACCGACCCGGCGGCGATGGCTGGTTGTCCCGGCCCTCGCCAGCGTCAGCGGAAGTCACGCTCTCCCACAAACACCCGCGAAAACAGATCCGGTCGCTGCGTGTCGGCGTGCGCAGCGACAACATCCACCTGTGACCAAGGTAATTTGCCCCGTCAACCTTGACTAGGTAGGGTCGTAGTCAGTCAAACTCGCAAACCATGAGCACCAAACCCATCGTTGTACATCCGCGCTTCACTCTGGCTGCCACAGTTATGTTGCGGGAAGCATCGACGGAAGCGGCGGTTCTGGTTCAGTTGAGGAATATCAGTTTGAGTGGATGCTATCTGGAAACACCTCGGCCAGTCCCAGAAGGTGCCCGAGTTCGAGTGGTGTTTCAGTTGGCGGAGATCCGCGCCGACGTTTGGGGCGTGGTACGCCGTCGCGATGAAAAAGGCCTGGGAATCCAGTTCACCAATGGCGCCAACATCGAGGACTGGAAGCACCTTGAGGCTTTCATCAAGGGATTGCACGGCACTGTACCGCCCATGAAGGCCGCGGCTTCAGGCGCAAGCTGACACGCCAGCGGTCACGCCGCTATAAGCCGCGAGCCTTCTTCAGCACTCATTCCAGAATCGACGTCTTACTTCACGAAGCTTTTGTAACATTGGCAGCCTGCGGACCCTTAGGGCCTTCGGTGATCTCAAATTCTACTTGATCGCCTTCCTGCAGGCTCTTGTAGCCTTCCGACGTAATCGCGCTGTAATGCACAAATACGTCTGCCCCGTCTTCCCGGCCGATAAACCCGTACCCCTTGGCATTGTTGAACCACTTCACCGTACCTTTCAAGCGTTCCACTTACGCCCCCTGGGCACGAGTCTTTCATGATCCCAGATCGTGCCTCCCGATTTTCTGCCATTTTCCGGCTACCGGGAAAAGCTGTCAAGAGAGCGGGTTCGAAAAAATAGCTACTTGGGCCGGTTCCGGCCACGCAGTTCATGACTGAGCCAGAGTATGCCGGAGATGGTTTTGCCATCCTGCATGCGTCCCGCCCTTACCATGCGTACCAGAGTGTTGAGAGGGAAGAATCGAATCTCGATGACTTCATCCTCCTCGGGCTGCGCAGTGCCTGGACGCAGGCCCCTCGCCAGATAAATGGACATGGTTTCGGCAACAAAACCGGGGCTGGCATAGAACTTGAGAATCCGCTTCCAGTGCGCGGCTGTGTAGCCTGTCTCCTCGATCAGTTCGCGTTTGGCTCCCGCCAGTTCGCTTTCGCCGGGATCGATGCGCCCCGCGCATAGCTCCCAGAGATACTGCTGAGCGGCATGGCGATATTGGCGAACCAGCAGGACGCGGGGCTCGGAGTGGGTTTCGTCGACCGCCAGAATTACTACCGAACCAGTGTGGCGCACAATGTCGCGGCGGCCCCGCACGCCCCCAGGTTCCAGCACCTGGTCGGTCGTGACCCAGAAAGCAGGTCCACGGTAGACTTCGACGGAAGAAAGCAGGCGCGCTTTGGCTTTGGGATGGGATTTCGGCATACCAACAATATAAACGACAACAACGCGAAGTTTTGCCGTGAGCGGAAGCACCCTGATATGCTGCCCGCGATGGCAGCGAAGCCGAGGATTGCGATTGTCGGCCCCGGGAGACTGGGCAGGGCGTTGGCGCTAGAGCTTCATCGAGCGGGGTACGCGATCTCCGAAATCGTCTCCCGCGATCGTGCAGGATCAAGTCAGAAGGCCCGTCCATTGGCTCGCAAGGTTGGTGCGCAGGCTTCAACTGGCGCGAGTGCGCATCTGGATGCCGATCTCGTCTGGTTCTGTGTGCCTGATCGGGAGATTGCCTCGGTGGCGTCCGAGCTTGCTTCAGTCGTCGACTGGAAAAGAAAAGCTGCATTCCACTCCAGCGGTGCGCTGGCGAGTGATGAATTGAATATGCTGCGCCGACGAGGAGCGGCGGTAGCTTCGGTTCATCCTTTGATGACGTTTGTTTCAGACTCGATTCCATCGCTTAAGGCTGTGCCATTTGCTTTGGAAGGCGACGCGATGGCGGTGCGGGCTGCGCGGCAGATCGTCCGCGGTCTGGGCGGGCAAGCGGTCACCATTCGCAAGCAACACAAGGCGGCTTACCACGCCTGGGGAGCGTTTCTGTCGCCGTTGCTGGTGGCGACGCTTGTTACTGCGGAGCAGGTAGCGCGAGCAGCCGGGCTTTCAGTAGTAGACGCCCGCAAAAGGATGCTGCCGATCGTAAGACAGACCATTACGAACTATGAGGCGCTCGGCCCGGCTGGGGCTTTCAGCGGGCCCATCGTGCGTGGCGATGCTGAGATCGTGCGGAAACATCTGCAGGTGCTGAGAAAAGATCCGGAAGCCAGGGATGTGTATCTTGCGTTGGCACGTGCGGCGCTGCGGTATCTGCCAGCACGGAATCGGACGAAGCTAAGCAACGCTCTGGAACCGTAAATTCGTTGGCCTATTTCGGCTTCCACAATCCAATCGTGTTGCCGTCCGGGTCCGCGAACCAAGCGAACGTTCCTGTAGGAATCTCGACCGGCCCAACCAGAGTCTTCCCGCCGACCGTTTGCGCCTTATCAAGGTAGGCCTTCACGTCGCCCACCTGCACGTACACGGTTACGTAATGCTGCGGCTCGTGGCCGAGAGCTGTGATGTGTCCGCCAATGCCGCCATTGCTGGCGGTGTCGATCATGGTCGCTGGTCCGGCCTCCTGCATTTCCCAATCGAAAAGTTGACCAAAGAATGCGGCGGTTATGCCTCGGTCGCGACAGCCGATCTCGAAATGAACCACGGGTTGACCCATCGCCGTCCTCCATTCCCATCGAAACGCAGAGGATGATAACAGATTATTCGCAGGGGTTTATTAACAATTCTGCGCAGGATTCCACACAGGCATCCGGTTCGAGTCCGGCCAGTTCGTCAGCCTTGAAGATTCCGGTGCATACCGCGACGATCTTCGAATTTGCGAGACGAGCGGCCCTGACATCTTCAGGAGTGTCGCCGATGAAACACACTTGCGCAGATACACCCAGCCTGCGTCGCACTTCCATCACGCCCTGGCGGAAGATGTCGGCCCGGCTCTCATAGTGATCGCTGAAGCAGCCAAAGCCGAAAAACTCGTGCAGACCAACCGCGTGGACCTTGAGCCATCCGACTGATTCCAGATTTCCAGAGGCCAAGCCGAGCAATTTGCCGGCAGCCTGCAATTCGGCAAGCACCTCGGGGATTGCCGAGCAGACGGTGGGCGCGATCTGATTGGCGTTGGCCGCCGCTTCACGGCGCACAGTTTCGAGCGCCGACGGAAGACTTGCTTCGAACCGGTCGCCCGAGACGCCAACGCGCTCCAGCGCAGCGCGCAGAATTCCCAAGTCAGTTTTTCCGTGATAGGCAATTCCGTCGATCGTGGTATCGACCCCGTATGCCTCACGCATCGCCTGATGCAGCGCATTGCGATGCACCCGGTCGCGGGAGACGAGCAACGTGCCATCGATATCAAAGAGGTAGGCGTCCGCATCCATCCAGCGAAAGCCGTTGGATTTGGTTGTTGGTGTCTGAAGCTGGAATTCGTTCATAATCCGCTTGGCAATTCCAAAAGCGTGAAGCCTGTTGTTCTATTTCACTATCAGTCGAGTGATTTCTCTCGCTCGGCCGGTGCGCTCATCGCAATCCACTACGACTGCGCAAAGGCGGACGTCCCCCGTCGCAGCCTCGAATCGAGTCGGCATGTTGCTCAGAAACTTGCCCACGACCAGTTCCTTCTTAACGCCGATAACGCTGTCGTAAGGCCCGGTCATGCCCACGTCGGTGATGTAGGCAGTGCCACCGGGCAGAACGCGTTCATCCGCTGTGGGAACATGAGTGTGCGTGCCAACAACCACCGTGACTCGCCCGTCGAGGTACCAGCCCAGCGAAATCTTTTCTGAAGTCGCTTCCGCATGGATGTCGACAAAGATAACCTTCGCCTTGATTTCCTTCAGCAACTGATCAGCGACGCGAAAGGGATCGTCGTTCGAAGCCATAAAAACTCGGCCCTGCAAATTGATCACTGCGTAGGCGACGTCGCCTTTGCGACCCTCATACACGCCCCACCCCGGCATTCCGGGCGGGTAATTGGCCGGGCGCAAAACTCGGCGCGCCGGGCTGTGCGGGCCATCGGCGGCCTGAAAGTAATCGATGATCTCCCGTTTGTCCCAGATGTGGTTGCCGGTGGTGAGAACATCAATGCCCATCTCGAACAGCTCCTCGGCGAGCGGTGGCGTCAGACCAAAACCGGCAGCCGCGTTCTCTCCATTTGCGAGCACGAGATCGATGGCGTGCTCCTCCACCAGCGCGGGGAGGCGCTCTTTGACCACAGTTCGTCCGGGTCTGCCGAAGATGTCACCAATAAAAAGAATATGCATGATTGTTGTAGCGCCGGCTCCGCGCCGGCTGTTGGAAGATATCTGACATCAGGTCGAAGCTCGATGTTACCACGCGAAAACGGAACTGCCCTGCAGACGGCTGAACGGGCGAGGACGCCCGTTCTCCAAAGGTTCATGGAACCAGTTCCGCTGTTTTCAGAAAGTCGTAATTCCCCGGTGGATTCAGGGTCAGGTTTCGCACCCGCTTGGTATGCACCATTACGTTCTCGACGTACCACAGGTTGATGTAGGGCAAATCCTCGGCCAGGATTCGCTGAATCTCCGCATAGATCTGTTTGCGCGCTCTCTGATCCAGTTCGCCGCGCGCCTGGTCGATCAGCGCATCCACGCGCGGGTTGGCGTAGTAGGTGCGATTGGCGCCGTGCGGCGAGAATTTAGCCGAGTGGAAAACATATTCAAAGATGTCCGGATCTTCGTTGCCTCCGACCCACCGGAGGGAATGCAATTGGTAGGCGCCGCGGGTGACGTCAGAAAAAAACGTGGCGAACTCGAAGGTGCGAATGTCCAGCACGATGCCAACCTCGCGAAGTTGCTGCTGCAGCACGGCAGCGATCAGACGAGTGTTTCCGTCGGTCGAAGTTTTCAGCTCCAGATGGAAGCGCGCGCTGTTCACGGCTGGATATCCAGCTTGCTCGAGCAATTGCCTTGCCCGGTCGGGATTGTAGTCATAGTGCGGTACGTCGCCGTTGTATGCCCAACTCTCAGGAGGAAGAAGACTGTACGCAGGCCTGGCGAAATCGCGCAACAGATAGTGAATGATCGGCGCTCGGTCGATGGCATACGCCAAAGCCTGCCGCACCCGAACATCTTTGAGAATCGGATCCCGAGTGTTGAACGCCATATAAGCCAGCACCGTGCCCGGAGCGTGCAGCACCTCCAGCTTGGCCTCGCGTTCGAGCGCCAACACCATGTCCCCGGTAAGAGAGTTGTTGGCAATGTCAGCGCTGCCCTTGCGCAATTCAAGCGCCTGGGTGGTGGCATCCGGAACTACAGCAAAGCGTACGCGCTTCAGGCGCACTTTCCCGCCCCAATAGTCGTCGTTGCGTTCGATAACAACTTCTTTGTCCGGTTCGGCGGTGACGAAGCGGAATGGGCCGGAGCCAATCGGATGGCGGCTGATCTCATCACCGCTTCCGTACGGCACGATTCCGATGGCGCCATCTGAAACGTTCCACAGAAATGTTGCGAATGGCTCCTTGAGGTGAAAAGCCACGGTGTAATCGTCAGGCGCGTCGATGCGATCCACGGGCCTATACGCGGCTGCCTTGGTGCTGCGAATCTTGCCCTGCAGCAGGGAATCGAAAGTCCACTTCACATCGCGAGAAGTAAGCGGGCGGCCATCGTGGAATTTCACGCCCTGGTGCAAGTGGAATATGTAGGTGAGAGGATCGGGAATGTCCCATCGATCAGCCAGTCCCGGCTGAACGTTCAGGTGATCGTCGCGTGTGCAGAGGTCGTCGAAGAGGAGTTCGTCAATTCGCTCGGACTGCGCATCCAGACCAACTCGCGGATCCAAATTCGTGGGACTGCTCTCGATGATCATCACCAGCGTACTGGGATCAGGCTTGGCGGAGCAGGCGAAAAGGGGAAATAGAAGAGCGAGGACCGCGATCCCCCTTATCAGCGAAAACCGTGTGGGCACAGTCACCCGCGGCGGTGCGTTCGCCGCGCTTCGGCGAAGCGGTTTCCTCTTACGCATACGAAATCTTTCCCAAGATGGCGGGCCTCTTCGCACCTGTGGCCGAAGGCACGTTCGACGGCAGCCGATTCCATGTTTGAAAAGCCAGCAACGCGAACGCCGCCGCTTCTTTGGCTTCCGAGGGCAGCCCGAATTCGTCCGAGGAGCGGATCTGCAGCCCGAGGGGCCGAAGTTCGTTCGCCAGCATCGCCATGAGTGTTGGATTGCTCGCGCCACCGCCGGAAACGATGAAATCCGCGTACGCGCCCGTCCGCCGAACCACGAATCGGCGAAGTGCGTCGGCGATGGACCTGGCGGTCAACGCTGTGGCCGTGGCGACGATGTCTCGCTTATTCACCCGCCCGCAGCGTCGGATGAACTGCTTTGTAAACTCACGCCCGAATTCCTCGCGTCCCGCGGTTTTGGGTGGTTTGCGCCGAAAGAATGGGGCACGCAAGACATCGCTGATCACGCGGTCGAGAATCGCGCCAGAGCCGGCGATTCTCCCACCGCGGTCGTATGGTTTGCCAAAAAAGCGCTGGGTGACAGCGTCGATGACCATATTGCCCGGGCCGGTATCGAAGGCCAGCACCTGATTGAGGGAAGCGTCGGCGGGGATTGCCGTGAAGTTCGCGATCCCTCCGATGTTCTGCACAATTCTGCCGACACGGCTGTCGCGATACAAAAGAAAATCGAGGAAGGGAACTAGTGGCGCCCCTTTGCCGCCCGCCGCCATATCGGCAGGACGGAAATCAGAAACCACCGGCACGCCGATGCGCGCAGCCAGTACAGCTCCCTCGCCGGTTTGCCACGTAACGGCGAGTCTGCGTCCAAGAAACGCTGTGGCTTCACCTTGGTGATAGAGCGTCTGACCGTGACATCCCACGAGCTCTGCCTTGAGATGAAAACGGCGCTGCGTGGTCAGCAGTGCGTCAGCGTAAAGTTCGGCGAGCAGAAAATTTAGTCTGGCCAGGTCAGCCACACTGGCCTTGGTTGAATTCATTGCCGCCAACACCGCGCGGCGAACTTGTGTCGGATAGGGATACTCCGCGTGCGCTAGAAGATCGAGGCCAGGAGTCTCCGATGGGCGACGCGAAGATGCGGTTACCCGCACGAGCGCTACATTGATTCCGTCTGCCGAGGTTCCGCTCATCACCCCGGCAACGATCATGCCCGATCCTGCCGTCTTATGGTTTCCAGCCGCACCTGTTCACTGAACTCCCACAATTGACGCGAAAGCTTCTCAAGTTTTGCAGCGGTGGGAGCGGCTGCCGGACGCTTCAATTCTTTTGATTTTGTTTTGAAAGCCACCACGCGCGCCACCGATTCCCTTGCACGCCGCGCAAATCTCGAGTCACGCTCGGCCTCGTTAACGAGTGCTTCATACGAACGCGTAATGTGGTCCTCGACATGACAAATCAGGCAAAGATCGCCACCGGCCCGAATATGCTCCACGGCGGCTTGCTCGATGGGAGCAGCCTTGAGCACTCCACCCATCTCGAGGTCGTCCGAGACCACGAGGCCTCGATAGCCGATCTTTTTGCGCAGAACGTCAGTAATCCATTTCTGCGACAACGAAGCTGGTGTGTTATCGCGAGTCACCGCTGGATAAGCGGCATGGCCGACCATCACTAGCGGTGATTCGCGCCGCAAAGCGCGGTAAGGAGCAATGTCGGCCTCCCATAGTTTCTTCCATGGCTTGTCCACATTAGGAAGTTCATGGTGTGTGTCGAGGTTCGCTTCGCCGAGGCCAGGAAAATGTTTGATCGCTCCCAATACGCTTGCGGAGCGAAGCCCGGTTAGAAATTCACGGGCGTAGGCCGTGGCTTCCTTGGGATTGGCCGAAACTGCGCGCGACCTCATAACGTTGCGCGACGCCTCAAAAGCCAAATCCACAACCGGCGCGAAGTCGGTGTTGAAACCCGATGCCCGGCAGGATTCGCCGATGATCTTGCCGTGCTTGCGAAAAGCCGCGCGATCACCGGTGGCGAAAACATCCGCCGCGGAAGGTGCGGGACCGGTGAGGTTGCGAAATCGATCTACCGCGCCGCCTTCCATGTCCACGCACTTGAACAAACGCGTAGAGACACATGACTGGCATTCACTGAGAAGCCGATGCGTTTGTTCTCCGCTGGTAATATTGCGCGCAAAAAGGATTACACCCGCGGGTTGCAGCCGGGTGAGCAGGGAACGGAGCCCAAGCGACATTTCAGTGCCGTCAAAGCCGATGATGAGCAATTGGCCGATCTGTCCGGAAATTGACTGGGTTCTCTTCAATCCACCTGCTTTTTCAATTCCGCCAACAAATTCAATGCTTCGAGGGGCGTCAAGCGATTCAAATCCACCTCGCGCAGCTTTTCCAAAACCGGCTGTGACAGCGGAGTGAAAATCGTCAGTTGAGTTGGTGGGCGCGGACCCAACTCATCACTGGCCAGTTGTTCGGTAACGCGTTGTTCCGCACTCTCGTGCTCTGCCAATACTTCCCGAGCCCGTTCAATCACTTCATTCGGCAACCCTGCCAGCTTCGCCACTTCGATCCCATAGCTGCGATCGGCAGCGCCCGGTTCTACTTTTCGCAAAAACACAATTCCACCGGCAGTCTCCTTCACCGAGACGTGATAGTTCTTCACTCCCGAAAGCCGTTCCGCGAGTTCAGTGAGTTCGAAATAATGCGTGGCAAAAAGGGTTTTAGCCCGGGTGCGGGCATGAATGTACTCGACCGCTGCCCATGCAATGGCAAGCCCATCGTAGGTGGCCGTGCCCCGCCCCACCTCGTCGAGGAGAATGAGCGACCGCGGCGTCGCTGTGTGCAGGATGGCCGCAGTCTCCGTCATTTCAACCATGAACGTGGAACGTCCGCGGGCCAGGTTATCGCTTGCCCCGATGCGCGTAAACACGCGGTCCACCACACCCAGTCGCGCCGACGCTGCCGGCACAAACGATCCCATCTGCGCCAGAATCACAACCAGAGCGGCTTGGCGAAGATACGTCGACTTGCCGCCCATGTTCGGACCAGTAAGAACCAGCACCGCATGGGTGGTCGAGTTGAGATAAAGATCGTTGGGCACAAAGCGTTCGTTCCCCCCAGCCATTTCCTGCTGTTCGATGACCGGATGCCTTCCGGCAACGATTTCGACATCCGCAGAGCCATCAAATTTCGGGCGGCAATAGTTCCGCAAAGCGGCTACATGCGCCAATGCTGAAAGAACATCCACTTCGGCCAATGCCAGCGCGGTCTGGCGGATGCGTCGAGCTTCGCCGGCGATAGACGAGCGCAATTCCGCGAACAGCCGCCGCTCGATCTCAACAATCTTTTCCTGCGCGTCGAGAATCTTCGACTCATATTCTTTCAGCTCGGGTGTGGTGAAGCGCTCGGCGTTGACCAGAGTCTGCTTGCGCTCGTAATCGGATGGCGCCAGATGCAAGTTAGGTTTGGAGATCTCGAGATAATATCCAAAAATGGAGTTGAACTTGACCTTCAGGGAATTGATTCCAGTGCGCTGTCGTTCTCTTTGCTCGATCTGCGCCAGGAATTGTTTGCTGTTGCGGCTCAGATCGCGCAGTTGATCGAGCTCTTGGTCCACGCCGCTTTGAATCGCGCCGCCATCGACCAGGGAAATCGGGGGCTCGGGCACAATCGTCCTGTCGATCCGCTCCCGCAGATCACCTAGTTCATCGAGCGATCCGTGCAGCCTCTTCAGTCGCTCAATTGCGAACCTTGCCAACGCGACTCGCAGCGCTGGAATCTTACTGAGCGATGCGGCCAGCGCAAGCACATCGCGGGGATTCGCCGTCTCCAGCGTTACCCGGCTCAGCAAGCGCTCCAGATCCAGGATTCCGTCCAGCGCCCTCCGCACTTCCTCGCGCCCAACGGTCTCGTTCACCTGTGCCGCGACTGCATCCAACCGCGCATCGATTTCCGTCACTTCGATCGACGGTCGCAGCATCCACGAGCGCAGCAGACGTTTGCCCATGGGCGTGACCGTGGCGTCAATCGAGCGGAACAGGGTGACTCCAGCGTCGGTTCCGGCAAACAGGGGCTCGATCAGTTCCAGATTTCGCACGGTTACCGCGTCAAGCACGAGATAATTTTGCCGCTCGTAGAACCCGACCCGGTCTACGTGGTCCAAAGTTCCGCGCTGTGTGGAACGAACGTAGTAGAGAATGGCGCCAGCCGCTGAAGCCGCTGCCGGTTTGCCCGCGAGTCCGAAACCTTCGAGGGACAAAACGCCAAAGTGATTTTCCAGCAGGGGGATGGCATGGTCGGGAGCGAAGACCCAGTCTTCGAGGGGAGTCTCGGCAAACCCAGCGGCGACTCCCGACGAACGAGGATGCTCGTCCTTGCGTGGCCCGTGTTCCTCGAACAGTGGGGCTGCGGAGCCGTACAATAGTTCTTTCGGTCTGAGTTGCTGCAGCTCTTCCTGAATCCGCCTTGCAGCGTCTTCGCCACTAAACTCGGTTGCACGAAACTCACCGGTCGAAAGATCCAAAGCCGCGAACCCCACTCGATCTCCGGTTTGCGCCACGGCCGCGAGGAAGTTGTTTTCCTCGGAACCCAGCGACGAATCTGCGGCCGTGCCGGGCGTGACCACTCGCGTGACCTCGCGTCGCACCAGCTTCTTGGCAAGTCCGGCATTCTCCATCTGCTCGCAGATCGCCACCTTGAATCCTTTGCGGATCAGTTTGGAAATGTAGCCTTCCGCAGCGTGATAAGGTACGCCACACATGGGAACCGCCACGCCTCTTTCCTTATTGCGGGAGGTCAGGGTGATCTGTAACTCGCGGGATGCCAGAATGGCGTCGTCGAAGAAGAGCTCGTAGAAATCACCCAGACGAAAGAACAACAAGGCGCTAGGGTGTTCCTTCTTGATCGCGGCATACTGCCGCATCAGCGGGGTGGACGGCTCGGTCATCTCGGGCGGCTTCGTGCGCGGATTATAACAAACCGCAATCTTTGTCGTGCGGTGCAAAACGCCGGAGTGCCGAAGATGGTTGACGCCGCTCCCCGCGAGATGGTTTCCTTGTGCATGGAGCTTCGCAAGGATCCGATCACCCGATCGTGGGTCATTACGGGCGACGACATCCCCGAGAATGTGCCTCGATCGGAACCGTTTTGCCGGTTCTGTCCCGACTCCCGCGAACCGGCGCAACTCATCGCCAACATGGCGGGGGTGCCCGGCGCTCCCTGGTCGGCGCGCTCCGTCGTGCATCCGACAGCCCTGTACCACATCGAGGGCGAGGCCACCCGCCGCGGCGACGGCATTTACGACCGGATGCGCCCCGTCGGTGCGCACGAAGTACTGGTGGAATCGCCGACGCACGATCGCCACCTGTGGAACGCAAGTGACATCGAGATCGAACAATTTCTTCTGCTGGCCGCGCAGCGTATTCAGGATCTTAAAGGCGACGGACGCTTCAAGTACGTCAGCATTTTCAAGGACCATGGAATCAGCGCCGGGCAGGAGTTCGAACATCCCACATCGCAGCTTACGGCGACCACATTCGTGCCCCGCCGCGTGTTATACGAACTGCGCGCGGCCCGCGAATATTTCCAGAGCAAGGAGCGTTGCGTTTTCTGCGATATCATTTCCCAGGAAGTGAAGCAAGACCTGCGCGTGATCGAGATTCGCGGCGACTTCATCGCCCTGTGTCCGTATGCGCCGCGTGTTCCGTATGAGAGTTGGATTCTGCCGCGCACCCACGAGGCTGCTTTCGAACGCTTCGGAATAAATCGACCAGGGACGATGCGCGATCTGGGCGCTCTTCTGAAACGCACCTTGCAGCGCATACGCACCATCACCGAAGATTTTCACCTGGTGATGCACACTTCACCCAACAGCTTGCACCGGTCAGGAAACCTGGGCTATTGGAAAACCATCGACGAGGATTACCACTGGCACATCGAAATCATGCCGGTGCTGGCCTTAAAGGCGAAATCATATACCTTCAAAGAGGTGTACTATTCGCCGTTGTCGTCCGAGACGGCCGTCAAGCGCCTGCGGGATGCCAAGATCGAACCGTAGCGGCAGTCGTTGGTCTTTGGTCGTTTGTCGTTAGCCCGACTCGACCAACGACTAACGACCAACGACCGACCTTATGACCATCCGCCGAATGAAGACGTATACAGGTGGGCAGGGATACGTCTACCAATATTACTTTGTTGGAAAACGCCCAACCACTGCAGTGACAGCGGCCACTGAGTATGTTTTCGATGTAACCTCCGATCGCAAAACCACTTTCGCAGTCAGCGTTTTCCTGACCGAGCAAGCCACGCGAGACTGGGCCGCGAGCCACAGCCGCACCCTCACCGAAGGCGAGCAATACGGAGCGGTCAAAATGCGCCTTTTCCAGGCCTTCGATGAGATCGAGAACATGATGGCCGACGGTCGCCAGTTGTTTGTGGACGCCAAAACCCTTGAGCAAGTCCTCGCGGCCTTGGGCGTTGACTGACACTAGAGACTGAGAACCGAGAACCACGAACTGACAACTGCTCTCCAAATTGATTGTCCTAACTGCCGGTCCACGTTGCCGCAAGTCCTTGAGTCCAATTCCAATGTGATCTACGTCACAAAGGTCAGTGACGTCCCCAACTGCCTCCTGCCTCATCGGCAGAGCAGACTATAATCACTTTGGCGGATCGGGAGAGGATGCCTGGACCGGCACAGGGGCCACAAATCAAGTTATGCCAATACTTTGGCTGCGAGTCGCGCTGGGTTGCTATGCCGTTGGTCTGCTGTACGCGCTGGTTGCGCTGACCCGCGCCAGCGATCTGTTGAATAAGGTTGCCTTGCACGCGGCCTATCTGGGGATGGTATTTCACTTTGTTTCGCTCACCGACTCCATTCTTTTGTCGGGGCAGATTACCCTGGCGTCGGTACACAATGCCGAATCCGTGCTGGGCTTTCTGATCATGGTCGTGTTCATGCTCGTATACCTGCTGTATCAGACCACCTCCCCGGGCATTGTCGTTTTTCCTCTGGTCTTTCTGCTGACTTTCGTTGCGGCCACCGGCCAGCAGCCGTTCTTGTTCACGTCTCCGGGCTTGCGAACGGGTTGGCTGTTTGCCCACATTGCATTGATCTTTACTGGTTACGCTGCACTCGTTCTGAGTTTTGGCGCCAGCTTGCTTTATCTGATTCAGGAACGTTCACTGAAATCGAAGAAGGGGGGCGGACTTCTGTCGCGCCTACCCGCGCTCGAAGTAATCGACGAAATCGGGTTTCGGTCGCTGCTGCTCGGTTTTCCCTTCATGACGCTAGGTTTGATTGCAGGGACAGTCGTGGCCCAATCGACCTACGGGCGCGTGAACCTTCTCGACCCTAAGATTTTGCTCTCGATCCTGATGTGGGTTGTCTACCTGATCATGCTTTACACGCGCTGGTCTGCGGGATGGCGAGGCCGGCGCGCTGCCTATCTCGCCGCAGGTGCGTTTGTTTTTGCCATCATCGCTTGGGCAGCGAACTATTTCAGCACGATTCACAGGTTCGCACAGTCATGAACTTCCAACTCATCGGCGTGAATCATAAGACTGCGCCGGTCGAAGTGCGCGAACGCCTGGCGATCCCGGAGTCGCGACTGCCCGAGGCCTTGAAGTGTTTCACCCAGCATCCGGGCGTGGACGAGGGGCTGATCCTGAGCACCTGCAATCGGGTAGAAATGTTGGCCCAGACCAGGAACGGCAGCGCCGACCTGCGCGCATTCCTCGGCGAATATTTTCACCTGGAGCGCGCCGACCTCGAGCCTCACCTCTATGAATATCGCGAGCAAGATGCCATCCGCCATCTGTTCCGGGTGACCTCGAGCCTGGACTCGATGGTCGTCGGGGAAGCGCAAATTTTGGGGCAAGTAAAGGAAGCCTATGCCACTGCGCGGGCCGTGGGCGCAATCCACTCGCAACTGGATTTGCTGCTCACTCGCGCCTTTGCCGTTGCCAAACGGGTGCGCACGGAAACGGCCGTGGGTTCCTCCGCAGTCTCCGTAGCCTCGGTCGCCGTGGAACTCGCCCAGAAGATTTTTGGATCGCTCACCGGCAAGCACGTGTACCTGGTCGGAGCTGGGAAGATGAGCGAATTGGCAGCGCGTCACCTCCTCGCTCATGGTGCAGCGTCGATCTTTGTGGCCAATCGGACTTATGACCGAGCCATTCGCATGGCGCAAAAATTTGACGGGCAAGCCATCGAATTCAGTCGGCTTTATGACACCTGCGATCGCGGCGATATCGTGATTACTTCGACCGGGTCTCCGCACGCGATCTTCCGCCGGGAGCACGGCGAGCTCTTCATGAGCCGCCGCAAGAACCGCCCCATGTTCTTCATCGACATCGCGGTGCCGCGTGACGTGGACCCGGAGATGAACAAGGTGGACGGGATCTTCGTCTACGACATCGACGATCTGCAGCAGGCGGTTTCCTCGCACGTCGCCGATCGCAAGAAGGAAGCTGAGCGCGCCACCGCCATTATCGAGAACGAGGTCGAGCGTTTTCGGGCCCGCCTGCAAACCCTCGATGTCGTGCCCACGATTGTGTCTTTGCAAGACCACCTGGAAACCATTCGCCAGGCTGAAATCGACCGGGTTCGTGGACGCCTCGGTCCGTTATCGCCGGAGCAGGAGATTGCAATTGAGACCCTCACTCATGGCATCGTGAACAAGATCATGCACACGCCTATCAGCACCTTGAAAACTGCGGCCCGAGAGTCCGAAGCCACCACCGTCGTCGAGATAGTTCGCCGCTTGTTTAATCTCCAGGAAAAAGAAACGCAGAACGACAAGAAGGCAGCGCAATCAGGCGGCGGACCCGGAGGACGCGGCTGATGGCCCGTCTCCGCATAGGTTCCCGAGGTTCCCAACTCGCACTCTGGCAAGCCCATCACATCAGCGCTCTGCTCCGCGAGCGCGGTCACGAAGTCGAACTGAAGATCATCAAGACCACTGGCGATAAGATCACCGACGTCGCGCTCGCCAAGGTTGGCACCAAGGGCATGTTCACCAAGGAGATCGAAGAGGCGCTGGCCGAGGGGCGTATCGACCTTGCGGTGCACAGTTTGAAAGATCTGCCAACCGAACTTTCCTCGGGATTCGAGATCGCGGCGGTTACCACAAGGGAGAATCCGCGCGACGTATTTTGCTCCCGCCGGTTCAAAAACATTGAAGATCTGCCGCAACGATCACGGGTTGGCACCAGCAGCCTGCGTAGACAGGCGCAATTGAAGGCTGTGCGGCCCGATCTCGACATCTACCCGCTCCGCGGAAATGTCGATACTCGCCTGCGCAAGCTCGAAGACGGCGAATACGATGCCATTATTCTGGCAGCCGCAGGCCTGAACCGGCTGGGCAAAACAGAACTTGTTAAGCAGGTAATTCCGGCTGAGGTGATGTGCCCGGCGGCTGGGCAAGGTGCGCTGGGAATCGAGATCCGCGCTGGCGACACAGTCACTCGAGAACATCTAGCGTTTTTGGACGATGCTGCCGCTCGCGCGACCACCACTTGCGAGCGAGCTCTGCTCAACAAGCTCGGCGGTGGCTGCCAGGTGCCCATTGGCGCATTTGCCGAAGTCCGCGACGGGCGATTGCACCTCGAAGCCATCGTCGCCGATCCCGACGGCTCCAAGGTTCTGCGCGAGTCGCGTGAGGGCAGCGATCCCGTGCAACTTGGCGAGTCTGTTGGCGACACCTTGCTCCAGCGCGGCGGAGATGCGATCCTCGAAGCGGTCTACGGCCAGGGAATTGCCGTGCCACAGCAACCCTGAATGTGTGGCGCGGACGCCCTCGCCCGCGTCATTTAGGCCGCGAATCGCGTCAACTCGGAGAACCGAAAGTGTACATACCCGAATTCAACCGCCAGGAAGATCGTGCGGTCACCCTCGCTTTCATGCGGGCGAATCCATTTGCCATCCTGGTTTCCAACGCCGACGGCATTCCCTTCGCAACCCATCTTCCGCTCCTCGTCGACGAAGCTGGAGATCGCCTTTTGGTGAAAGGCCACATGGCGAAGGCGAATGCCCATTGGAAGTTCATGAAGGAAGGGCAAGAATCACTGGTCATCTTTCACGGCCCTCACGCCTACATTTCACCCAGCCTGTATGAGATTCGTGAGAGCGTTCCCACCTGGAACTACGCCGCCGTTCATGTCTATGGTGAGCCGACTTTGTTCTCAGATGAAGAGGGTCTGAAAGAAACTCTACACCGAATGATCGAGACCTTCGAGTCGTCATACATGGTGCAATGGTCCGAACTCAGCGACGAATATCGCAGCCGGATGATGAAGCATATTGTGGGTTTCGAAATAAAAGCCAAAAGGGTGGAAGCAAAGTTCAAGCTCAGCCAAAATCGTACCGAGGGAGAACAGACGCGCGTTATTCAATCCCTTAGCGAAAGCAAAGACTCGAACATTTCACGCACCGGGGAGCTTATGCAGCAAGCAAGTCTGGGTCGGCGATCTTGATGAGGAATTCTTCTCCATCCCCGAGCGTGAAACTTCCACTGGCTGGACTTCGCGTTCTCGTGGGTCGTGCGCGCCATCAGGCCAGCGCCCTTTCTTCGGGCTTGCTAGAACTGGGCGCGGAAGTTATCGAGATTCCGTTCATCGAAATCCGCAAGCCACGTTCTTACCAACCTCTGGACTCGGCGCTGAAAAAACTGAATGAGTATGACTGGCTCATCCTCACCAGTGTGAACGGAGTCGACGCGGTGTGGGAGCGGCTTCGCAAACTACATCTGACCATGAAGCATTTGAAGCGCTTGAAAATTGCGGCGATCGGACCCGCCACTAGGAAGGCGATCGAGAAACGCGGCATCAAAGTGAATGTCGTTCCCGAAGAATACGTTGCCGAATCGGTTGTAGACAGCCTGCGCGACCAAGTGGCAGGGAAGCGGGTGCTGTTGGCCCGGGCTAAGGTCGCCCGCGACGTAATCCCGCGAGAACTGCGAAAACTCGGTGGCCAGGTAGATGTCGTTGAAGCCTACGAAACGGTGATTCCAAAATCCTCCCGGATGCGTGTTCGCGCCATTTTGAAAGATTCGAAACGTCGTCCGCAGGTAATTACGTTTACCAGTTCGTCGACGGTAAGAAACTTTGTCGCACTGTTAGGAAAAAATGTGTGGCGCGGGCGCACTCGCCCGCGAAGGGCAAACATAATTGAAGGCATCCGCATGGCTTCAATCGGCCCGGTAACGTCGTCGACGCTTCGCGAACTCGGCCTTCCAGTAGACCTCGAAGCAACCCAATACACAATCCCAGGCTTAATAACAGCAATTGCAGGTGTGGAAGCAGATCTCTGACCCTTTGGCCGGTCAAAGATCCGTCCGCACACAGAACAATTTACTCCGTCAGCGAGCAACTACAATCCGCCGGCGGCACGTGCGCTTTCAAAAATCCTGACACCCGCTGATAAGCATCGATCTGATTTTCCACGCGCGCAAAACCGTGGCCCTCGTTTTCATACACCTTGAACTCGACAACTCCGCCGCGCTTCTTGATAGCGTCAATCACCTGCTGCGATTCCTCTTCCGGACATCGCGGATCATTTCGCCCTGCGAGCAGAAACAGCGGCGCCTTGATCTGATCGACGAAGAAGATCGGCGAGCGATCCTGGAACAATGCTTTGTTCTTCTCCGGATCGCCCATAGTGGCGAGATCGGATTGTTGCAACACCGGATCCTCATTCTGGATTTCCGTAAACCAGTTGACGAATGGCACAATCGGAACGCCCGCGGCCCAGACCTCAGGCGCTTTGGTCACCCCCATCATGGTCAAGTATCCGCCGTAGCTGCCGCCCGTCAGGACGATCTTCTTTGGGTCTAGAAACCCGGTCTGCTTGATAAAATCTGCGGCCGCTAACACGTCTTGCAAATCGCCCCCGCCCATGTCGAAAAGATTCGCTTGCTGGAATTCCTTTCCGTAACCAGTCGAGCCGCGATAGTTCGGCGCAATCACCATGTATCCCTGGTTGACCATGTGCTGGATGAACCGGTTGAAGGAGTTCACCGTCTGCGACGTAGGCCCTCCGTGCACATAAACAATCGCCGCGTTCTGGCCATTGCGAACCATGTTGTAGGGCACATAGACGAACGCTGAGATGGTCCACTTGCCATCGCGGCTGGGGTAATGGACCAGGAAGGGCTCGACCATGTCTTCCGAGTGCACGCCTGCAACCAGCGAGTGCGTCAGCTGTTGAGATTTCCCCGTCGCCACCTGATACACCCACAGATCTCCCGGAGCGGTTGCGCCGTTGTGGTTGTAAAGCATGCGTGATCCGTCTTTGCTGAATGTCGAATGTTCCCCCGCGAGCTGAGTCACACCTTTAGCCAACGGCAACGGCGTGGTTTTGCCGGCGACGAGGTCATGCACATAAATGTCAGTATTGCCATCGACATTCGCCGTCCAGGTAACGTGCTTGCCGTCAGGCGAAAAATTGCCTCCGGCGATCTCCCACTTGTCCCGGGTGAGCCACGAAATCTTCTTGGTTCCGATATCCAGCAGCCCAACATTGTCGTAGCCGTTCCCCGCATTAGAAGTGAACAGCAACTTCTTGCCATCGGGGGAGAAATCGTTGGCGCGGTAAAGCTGTTCACCCTCGTGTGGAGTAAGCAGTGAACTCTGGCCTGTCTTGACTTCTGCCACGAAGATATTCGAATCGGTTCCCTTCGCCTGCTCCTGGGTATAGGCGATCCACTTGCCATCGGCCGACCAGATCGGATTGTCATTGAGCTTGTCGGCGGGAGTGCCAGTGGTGATGTGTTTTACATCGCGCATCACCATGTCGTAAACATCGATCTCGTATGCGGACGCCGTTTTTTGTTTCACCGTGTAAGTCAGATAACGGCCGTCGGGCGACCATCGCGGATACTCTTCCGCGATCTCACGAGTGTGAGTCAGGTTCACCACCTGCCCAGTTTTCGGGGAAACAATGAAAATGTCCCACTGCTCGTCGCCGTCGTAGTCCGACATGTAAGCGATCCATTTGCCGTCCGGCGACCACGCGGGCGCCGCCTGCCGCTGATCGCTGACAGTGAGCTGCGTCGGCCAGCCCCCACCCGACGGCACGATCCAGAGATTGTTGCGCCCGCTGATGTTGCTGACAAACACGATGCTCTTGCCGTCGGGCGACCACGACGAACGCCCCACCTGGCGGGTCATGTAGAGCTTTTCAATCGAGAGGCTCTGCTGACTCTGCTCCACATTTGCGTTGGGTTTGCTGGCGATCTGCTTAGGATCGGTGATGACCTGAGGTGCAGGCAAAGTCTGGGCCAACGCGGAAGCGCTCATAAGTATGACCATAGAAAACAAGATGAGAATGCGCATTCGAGTCCTGAAGAGTCGTTAGACGAGGTCAGAATAGAAAGTTTAGCAGAGAACCGTTTCAGCCCTCGCGCATCTCCCACCCACGAACTGTCATCTTGAGCGGAGTAGCTGCTTCGCGAAGCGAAGCCGCTACGGAGTCGAAAGATCCCGGCAGTGCTGGTGCTCGAAATAACGCGGCAGGGAATTCTCACAACGAACCTTTTGGAGAATGCCTTGAAGCGGCATGAGAGACGCAAAGCGTGCAGGGTTCCTTCGACTCCACACATCCGGTCGCGAGCGACCGGATGTGTTGCGCTCAGGATGACAACGGCGGGTTCAAGAAAGGTTTACAGCTTCGCGTTCTTGTGAATCTCCACCGTGCTCCACGTCTTATCTCCGGCGTGACAAATATTTTCCAGTGCGCAGTCCACGCATTTCGGCCGTCGCGCGATGCACAACTTGCGTCCATGCCAGATGATCTGATGGGAGAACAGGATCCACTTCTCGCGCGGGATCACTTTCATCAGGTCCTGCTCGATTTTTGGCGCATCCGTATTCTTGGTGAGTTCCAAACGGCGCGCGATGCGGGTAACGTGGGTGTCCACGACTACGCCTTCCGCCTTGCGAAACCATGTTCCGAGTACGACATTGGCAGTCTTGCGCGCCACTCCGGGCAGAGTGAGCAGCTTGTCGATGTCATCCGGAACCTGCCCGCCGAAATCGCTGACGATCCTCTTCGCAGCACCCACCACTGATTTGGACTTGTTGCGGAAAAATCCGGTCGAACGCACGTCGGGCTCGAGTTGTTCCGGTGTGAGCGCCGCGAAGTCCGCGACCGTCGGGTACTTGCGAAACAATTCTGGCGTCACCCGGTTCACATTGAGGTCAGTCGATTGTGCGGACAGGATAGTCGCGACCAGCAATTCCCAAGCGCTCTTGTGAGTCAATGCACAGGTCGCATCGGGATAAAGTTGGTCAAGCCGCTTCAGGATTTCCGCAATACGCCCCGGAGCGAGCGGGTTGTAGCCCTTGCCGACGCGATTCGGCGTCGCTTTGGCGGCAGCCGTTGCGGAGCGCTTGACTGGTGTGGGGCCGAGCCTTTGACCCGGCCGGCCCGGGCGCAGACCGCCAGTTTTCGTAACTGAGCGAGCTCCCTCATGACGCCCTGTCTTTGCCGGTTGGCGAGGAACTATGCCGCGTACCATATGTGATTCCTTCGCTATGTGGAATTGAGCCTGAAATGTTAGCAGAAGTAAACGCCAATGGAGAACCGGCGTCTCGCCCGTCCAAGCACCGCTCGGCCCAACACAGTCCTGGAGCCGTTCCCAGAGAGCAAATCCCCATCCTTTCGTAATCCACAGGACCCAGCTGTCCAATTGACGGAGACGTACACCCTAGGTAGTCTGGAAGTGATCCGACACAAGCTGGGGAAACTCCCGTGGCAGTGAAGTCCATCCAACTCGGGCAGGTTTGGCGCAAGGATGACGACGGCAAGGACTACCTCGTCACCAAGGTTTACAGCGAGGTGTTCTCGCAGTACGCCGTCCTGCGCCCGGCCGAGGTCTCCGCGCCTGATGCCCCCACGGTGCGCGTGAAAGTGGCCAAAGGCGCACAGGGCGCATCCCTGCCAGGATTCACCTTTACGCAAGAAGGTTCATTCTGATGTTCTGTACAGACGTTGCTTTTGCAACGTCTCTGGGTTGATCGGACGTAGCGAGCTACGTCTCTACTAGATTCACCAGCTATTCCCCACATGACTGAGAAAATTCTTGCAGTTCTTTTTTTATTCATCAAGTCCGTCATCGCGGTGACGGGCTACGGAGGCCTCGCCATCCTGATGGCGATTGAATCGGCCTGCATCCCGCTGCCATCCGAACTAATCATGCCCTTTGCCGGCTATCTGGTGTTCGAGGGAACGATGAGATTGTTCTGGGTAGCGACCGCCGGAGCCATCGGCTGCAATCTGGGATCCCTGATTGCTTACGAGATCGGATGCTACGGCGGCCGCCCGCTGGTAGAAAAATACGGTCGCTGGATTCTGATGGGCCGTCGCGAACTGGATTGGGCTGACCGCTTTTTCGCCCGCTGGGGATATCTCGCCGTTTTCATTGCAAGATTGCTGCCCGTGATCCGCACCTTTATCGCGCTTCCCGCTGGAGTTGCCCGCATGCCCCGCGGACGCTTTCACATCTATACTTTTCTCGGATCGTGGCCGTGGTGTTTCGCGCTCGCCTGGCTGGGCATGAAGCTGGGAGAGAACTGGCGCGGCCTGGGCAAGTACTTTCACCAGTTCGACGCGGTCATCAGCGCATTGCTGGCTGCTGGTATCATCTGGTTCGCGTGGTCGCACTGGCAAAACCGCATCGGTGCGACCGAATAGCGCTGCGAACTAACACCTGAAAACCGAGAACTGATTTCTTCCCCATTGATGCGGACCGGTGGTTAGCGTCTCGCCAGGGGACAAGGAGAATCAAGATGAAAAAATTCATCCTCTTGTTCGCGCTCGCCGCGGCACTTACCTGCGCCGGAACATCCGGAACAGCCGCCATGGCACAGTCTGCCCCGTCCGGCCAGCCCTTCACGGTCGAGTATTACTACAAAGCAAAGTGGGGGCACGCCGATGAGTTCCTCCGCCTGTTCAAGAAGAACCACTACCCGCTGCTCAAGAAAGAAGTCGAGATGGGCCGCATGCTCAAAGTGTGGATGGACCAGCCCCGCTACCACACGACCGAAGACGGCCGCTGGGACTATCGCGTGACCATCGTATTCAAGAATGCCACTGTCGCCAACGAGCCCTTCGACGAAGATGCGCTCAAGAAGCAACTATTCCCCGACAAGGAAACCTACGAACGCGAAGAGCAACAGCGTTTCGAAATCCTCGACGCGCACTGGGATTTGCCGGTAAAGACCGTCGACCTGGAAGGGAAGTAAGATCACGAATCAGGCCGAGCGAGGCTCGCCTGTCTTGTCCTTAGCCGTAGTAAGCGCTCGTTCTGTGAAATAGCGCTTCTCCGTTCGTGCGCAGAGTTTTGCAACTACACCCTGCAGATCCGTGCCGTTCCTCGATTCTGCTTGACACCTCGCGCGACCGGTGTAATATTCATCAAGTTTTTCTTGCGTTTGAACGCCGTGCTCCCTGCAAGTTCAGCGCTGGCTCCAGTCCGGGATGAGACCCAGGTTTTGTGATCCTCATTTCTGGCCCGGTAATTCAAATCTAGTAGCTCGTGAACTTCCAACCCCGGAGGGGAGCGTTGACTGGAACCGTTTGCGCTGTATGCAGCCTGACAGAACTGGTCATTTCCATCTTCGGATTACGCACTGAATTCGCTTCCCCATCAAAAACCCTAAGGAGATCATCGTGAGAGTAAGAAATGCAATTCTGCGAGCCCTGGTTTGCCTCGCGGTCATGGCGCTGGCAGTGAGTGCCGTGGCTGCTGATCGAAGCAATTACACCATCATCGGCAGAAGTGTGGTGGTGAAACACCCAGCCAAAGTAATTACGCCCAACGTTTGGAAAAATGATCCTGCGCTCACCGCCATCGCCGGCAACCTGAGCGATTTCCCGTACGGAGTCTTCTTTGCTCTGTACAACTATTACGTGACGGGATCGAACAACACGATCGGCGTGCCTGAGTACTGGCAAGGAGTCCCGTTCACCCCTTCCGCCAACTTCAAGGTAATGGAGGTTGATGCCGCCGTCGTGTGGGCGGAAGGGACAAACGAAGTTGTTTTAAGTCTCTACAACGATGCCAATGGTTTGCCCGGCAAAGCCATTCACACTTGGCACGTGAAGAACCTGGCCAATTTCGGGAGTTGCTGCCAACTCGCCGTCGGGAAAAGTAAGACGGGTGTAAGCATCACCAAAGGGCAGCAGTACTGGCTGGTTGCCAAGACCGATTCGACGAATAGCGACGTTTTCGACGGATGGGACCTCAACACCACGGATATGAGATCGCACCCGCTTGCCAGCTATTGCAGCGGAACCGTTACGCAATGTGGTAGCAACAACAATAAATGGTTCGCCGGCAGTGCAATATTGCCCGGCTTCGAGGTGCAGGGACAATAGCCTCGCGATTCGCATCATGAGGCAGCGGTGTCGAAGGGGTCCGCCGGGCGGGATCCGAAAGGAAGGCTCGCCGGACCCGCCGCGGCGTCGACAAGAATCCCCCACGTACAACAGACCTACCGTCGGCGACCCTTCGACTTGGAAAGCGAAACCCTGACAACCAAGCGCAACCACGGCTGAGGAGTCGGCTATAATTCGGTGGCTGCAACAGGGACCGTACAATGACATCGCAAACCTATCGACTTCTGAAAGCTTACGCCGCGGCTTGGTTAGGCGCCCTCGTTGTGCTCGCAGGACTGCAAGTTCAGGCTCAGACCCAAACCCAAACACAAAGCACAGTTGCAAACTCTGTTGGAAGCACCAGTGCAGGACTCGTCGGACAGTTGACCAAGGGACTTTCTATTACGCCCACGCAGGCTCGCGGCGGCGCAGGCTCCCTTTTCGCCTTGGCCAAAAGTCGGCTGAGCGCAGACGAGTTCAGCAAGGTATCGGCTTCCGTACCCGGCATGAATGGCTTGCTGAAGGCGGCTCCCGCGATGACCGGGAACTCTGAGTTTTCTGGCCTCGAAAGTTCCCTGCCCGGCAGTATGGGCCGCACAGTCGAAGTTGCAGAAGCTTTCCACAAACTGGGCCTGTCCCCGGAGATGGCCAGCAAGTTCGTGCCGGTGATGACCAAGTATGTGGAAGTCAGAGGAGGCCTGAGCACCGCCTCTTTACTGGAAAAAGCACTGAAGTAGTCGAGGTTGGACGTCTGCTAGCTTTGTAGTTTTGGGCTGCAAGGTCACTCTGCTTCGATACTCTACCGATTCGGACGATGGACCGCGCTTGATCGGATCGGCCCAAAGAAGTGCCGGAACCTGCCATTGGGCTGACCATCTACGCATTTGGCCGGTCAACTCGTTGCAAAGTAGTCCGCAATACGAGAACATACCTGTTTACCTATCATCAAGAATTCTAATAAGGAAGCCTCCACACGATGGCGACTCGGCAGAAGTCCGCAAAAACTGAAACCAGGAAACACAACGGCAGCGAGATCCAACCTCCCAAGGGCAAGCTCGGCGTCATGATCCCCGGCATGGGCGCGGTCGCCACAACTTTTGTGGCTGGCGTGGAAGCCGTTCGCAAAGGAATCGCCAAGCCCATCGGCTCCCTCACCCAGATGGGAACGATTCGCCTGGGCAAGCGCACCGATGCGCGCTCGCCCAAGATCAAGGAATTCGTGCCCTTGGCCGGGCTCGACGATCTGGTCTTCACCGGCTGGGATATTTTTGAAGACGACATGTACACCGCCGCCAAGAAGGCTGGAGTTCTCGATCGCGAATTGCTTGACCACGTCAAGCCGTTCCTGTCCTCCATCACCCCGCGTAAAGCCGTTTTTGATCATAACTACGTAAAGAAAATTGACGGGCCCAACATCAAGAAGGGCAAGAACAAGATGGATCTGGCCGAGCAGTTGCGAGCCGACATCCGCGACTTTAAAAAAACCTCCGGAGCCTCGCGGCTGATCACCATCTGGTGCGGCTCGACAGAAAGTTACATTGAGCCGACGGCGGCTCATCAATCACTGAAATCGTTCGAAAAAGCACTGACCCAGAATGACGAGAATGTTGCGCCCTCGATGATCTACGCCTACGCCTCGCTGGTGGAAGGCGTGCCTTTCGCCAACGGCGCCCCGAACTTGACCGTGGACCTTCCCGTAATGCACGAACTGTCGCGCAAGAACGAAGCCCCAATCTGCGGCAAAGATTTCAAGACCGGACAGACGCTGATCAAGACCATCCTCGCCCCCGGTTTCAAAGCCCGCATGATCGGGCTGAACGGATGGTTCTCCACCAACATTCTCGGCAACCGCGACGGAGAAGTGCTCGAAGATCCCGGGTCGTTCAAGACCAAAGAAGAGTCCAAACTCTCCGTACTGGAGCACATTCTGCAACCTGAGCTTTATCCTGAACTCTACGGCAATTTCACTCACAAGGTTCGCATTAACTATTACCCGCCACGTGGTGATAACAAAGAGGGATGGGACAATATCGACATCTTTGGATGGCTCGGCTACCCCATGCAAATAAAGGTGGACTTCCTGTGTCGCGATTCCATCCTCGCCGCGCCTATCGTGCTCGATTTGGTGCTATTCATGGACCTCGCGCAACGCAGCGCCGAGCTTCGCGGCCTTGGCATTCAGGAGTGGCTGAGCTTCTATTTCAAGTCGCCCATGACCGCCCCCGGGCTCTACCCCGAACACGATCTCTTCATCCAACTGATGAAGTTGAAAAACACTTTGCGCCATCTGCGTCACGAAGAGCTGATCACCCATTTGGGGTTGGAGTATTACGACTAAGAAGCTCGTGTGGCGCGGGTGCCTCGCCCGCATGGCGCAACGTCGCCGTTTCGAAGCTAAACGAAAAGCTCAGACGCAAAACCTCGTCACACGCGAATCCAATTCAACAGAATGAGCGTCAGCGAACCAGCGCCCACGATGATCCAGAGACCAAGTCCCTGAAGAAGCGGACGAACACCAACCTGCTTGAGCGCTTCCTTGTTTAAGCCTGTGCCGATCAAGAACAGCGTTACTGTAAGGCCAATCTTGCCCAAGTGATTAAGAACACCGAAAGTCGGGTTGAATGCCGGCAACAAAGTGTTCAGCAGAGCGGCAAGACAGAAGAACAGGATAAACCACGGCCACTGAATACGCGCTTTGCTCTTCAGGGTGACAGCAGTCACCAGAGACAGGGGAACGATCCATAGCGCCCGCGCCAGCTTAATCGTAGTCCCGACAGCCAGCGCCGTCGGCCCGTACTTGGCAGTGGCGCCGACGACGGAACTGGTGTCATGAATGGCCAGCGCCGACCACAGACCAAATTGCGTCTGCGTCATGTGAAGCGCATATCCAATCAGAGGAAAGAGAAAAAGTGCCACTGAGTTAAGGATGAAAACAGCTCCCAGCGATACCCCCATCTCTTCTTCGCTGGCTTCCGCAATCGGGCCTACCGCCGCAATCGCGCTGCCTCCGCAAATGGCGGTACCGGCGCTGATTAAGAATGCAGACTTTCCTCCGACATGAAGGAGATAGCCGAGTCCGAGGCCCACCAGCATCGCCGTGGTGATGCTGACGGCCGTGTAGAGAAAGCCGGAACGTCCGGCGTGAAGAACTTCATGCAGGTTCATGCCAAAGCCCAGGGCAACCACAGAAGCTTGCAGCAGAAATTTCGCCAAACGTTTGCTTTGCACATGAAAAGGATGGGTTGCTGTGAAGCCGTAGATCAGGCCACCCAGAAGTGCGATCGGCGGCGAAATCAGGCCGCTCGCCGCCAGGAGCAGGGCCACAAAGAATATGTTCTTACTCATGTAAGAAGTGTGCCTTGGACGAAGAACTGGCGTCCAAGCAGTAGTTTTGATGGGCGATTAGTTACGCTTATCGGTTCGAACTCTAGAACGGGATGGCTTTCGCGAAGCGATGGCGAGAAGCCGGGCTCGCCCCAGCGCGAATGTTCGGAACGCGGCTGCCGGTCCATGCGGTTCCGGGCCGGTCCGCGAGATCAGAGAAAAATCCCGGGCGACTCTGAGGCCTGCAACCGCGGCAACTTTCAGCGCGCCCAGTTCCAGTTCTTTGGAGATGGCCCAGCGCGAAACGATGCCGATGCCGAGCCCCGCTTCCACCGCGGACTTGATCGCCTCCGTGGAATCCAGGTTCATCACTTTCTTGAAAGACTTGAGCCTGCAGCCGGCCTTCTCCAGAGCGATCTCGACAACGCGGCGAGAGCCAGAACCGTGTTCACGCATAAGAAGATTTGAGGCCATGAGTTGCTCGCGGGATATGTGATCGGATCCGAAAGCGCGCGGCGTGATTAATACCAGCTCGTCTTGCATGAAGGGTTCGGTATGAATGCCGCGGTCGCGTGCTGGTCCCTCGATGAGACCGAGGGATATCTTGTCCTCGAGGAGAAGTTCCACGATCTCGCTGGTGTTCCCGCTGTGCAACGAAAACTGGACGCGTGGATGCTCGTCGAGAAAGGCCCCCAGCAGACGCGGGAGAACGTACTGCGCAATCGTAGTAGAAACGCCCAAGGATAACTCTCCCGAAGCCTTTCCATCGTCCGCACCAAGTTCTTGTTCTACTTCAGAAACGAGTGTTGCGATCTTCTTCGCGTAGTCGAGCAGAAGTGATCCGTGCGAGGTGAGGGAGACGCGATTGGCAGTGCGATCGAAAAGGCGAAGGCCGAGATCGTCCTCGAGGGCCTTGATCTGAAGCGTGATGGCGGGCTGGGTGAGGAAAAGATGTTCCGCTGCCTTGCGAAAATTCAGATGTTCCGCAACCGTGCGAAACACCTTGAGGCGAAAGTTTTCCAGCTGAGCCACATGATGATTATCCACGGAAACGGCCAGACAAGGGAAACCCTCATCACGCTAGATTCTTTTCCCGCTTATACGAATCGAATTTCTCCAGGAAGCGGTCGATATCCTTCTTCTGCAAATAGTAAGGAGTCGACAACCGCAACTTCGAAGGCTCGCCACCGCGGATGCGGATCTTGTGCTTCTTCCACAGCCAATCCTCCAAATCCTTGCGCTCAAGCGGAGGAACGTTGACCGTCGCAATGGCGCAGCGCAAAGCCGGGTCAGGGGAAGTCCACGACTCCGCCCCGCGTTTGATCATTGCCGCAAGAATGTAATCACAGAGTTCGCGATGCCGCCGCTCAATCCGATCCATCCCAATCTCATTCGCCAGGTTGATGGCCGCCAGCAATCCCCACAACGAAGGCACATTCGACGAGCCAATGCGCTGAAACCGCTCCGCGCGTAACTCAGGTTCGTTCCATCCTTCGGTGGCGATGGTGTTCCAAACCCGGTCGATCACTTCGTCGCGTACATACAGGAAGCCCGATCCCTTTGGAGCCTGCAGCCACTTGTGCGGGCTGGAAGAATAAAAGTCGCAACCAATGTCGTGAATGTTCAGACCCGTCATGCCGATGACGTGAGCCCCGTCCACTGCCGACAAAATATTCTTAGAACGGGCAAGGGCACAAAGCTCCTTCGCCGGAAGCACCACTCCGGTTGCGGTAGTGATATGGCTGAAAAAGATTACCCGTGTGCGCTCGCCGATCCCGTCGTGAAACAGATTCAAAACCTCGCTCGCTTCCCTCACCGGCTTGGGCAGGGCGACTTTCTTGATCACGATCCCATAACGCTTCGCCTTCAGTTGCCAGGGCTGTTCCCCGCCGGGATGTTCCTGGTCCGTCATCAGTACTTCATCGCCCGGCTTCAAATCGATTCCGTTAGCGACATAGCTGTTGGCCTCGGTGGCATTGCGAACCAGCGCAATCTCATCCCGCGTACAGCCCACGAACTTCGCCAAGGGATCGCGAAACTGGTTCCAGGCAGCATAGCCCCAGATCGGATAATCTTCCGGATCTTCCTGGTCCAACCTTTCGGTTCGGGTGTACCCGTCAAAAACGGCGCGCAGGACAGGCGCGGGGCTCGACCCTACAGTCCCGTTGTTCAAATAGACTTCGTCAGCAGGAATGAGAAATTGCTTGCGAAGTTCAGCCCAGTAAGCCTCCGGCTCTTGGCTGTAAAGAGCAGTATCGGGAAGCGCCGACGGGGCGGCCTTAAGCTGGGCGAGTAAGCCACGCGGCAGCGCCGAAGCGGCAGCAAGCCCCGAGGTAGTACTGAGGAAGCGTCGGCGATCGAGCAAAAAGCCTCCTGACTACAACGAAGCGTTATGTTACGGCCGGGATGTAAGCAACGCAAGCTGCCCAAGGTCCATGTCGTATCGTGGTGTTGAAATGGGCAGGCTATACTAAGCTTTGCCGAGCCACAGCTCGACGGAGAAGGCATGTCCAGTCTGAAAGAATTCCAATGCGAAATTTGCGGCATCGTCAGTGACAATCCGATCCATTGGTTTGTCATCGAGTGCGGAGATCAGAAGCTCGCGGTCATCAAGTGGGATCTGGCAGCCGCCAACAGCCCCAGCGCCCGGCATTTCTGCGGCGAAGCCCACGCCCAGGTCTACATCAGCCGCTGGTTTGAGTCCATTTGCGTGCCGCCGAAATCCGTCTCGAAAGCTTCCTAGGCAGGAGGTAGCTCTTGCTGTCTTGGGACGGCCTCCGCGAGCTTGCCCGAAGCGGAAGTCGAGGGGGCCAGGAGCAGAGCTCCGCGGCGCCCTTGAGTGGGGGCAGAGTGTGTCGCCCAGTCTCGCCAAGGTCATGCCACGAGTGAAGGAGTCTGGGTTTCCTCGAAAGCCGCTACGTACGAAACTCCTTGGCCAGCTCAACTACCCCGGATAACCTTCCAGCCCAATCCTGCGTCGAACTTCATAGGGATTTCCCTGAGACCGTATATTGTGTCCGGGGGTATAATCTGGATAGAGACCGCTCGGGGCGGAAAAACGGAGTTTGGCTATGAAGTTTCGACTCTTGCTGTTAACGGCTGCGTTCTTCACCTTCAGCAATCTAACCTTTGCGCAGACCACAACTCCCGGCAGCCAACCGGTTCCTGGGGGCGCGCCGACTGCCCCGGTTCCGACCGATCCCGGGGTTTCCGGCACCGTGCCTCAGGCTGGTTCGAGCAGCTCCAGCACCCAGAACACTCCCGCCCCGGCTGAGCCTGCCGATCCCGACAAAGTCAAGCATGACGGCGGCAAGAACGACGTCGATGCCATCGGCAACCGCAAGATGGGCGGCCGCGGCCTCGGTAACTGGTATTCGATCGAGAGCGACATCAAGATGGGTAAACAATACGCCCAGATGGTCGACGCCAGTTCGAAGATGGTCAGCGACCCGATTGTCACCGAATACGTCAATCGCCTGGGACAGAACCTGGTTCGCAACTCCGACGCCCAGGTTCCCTTTGTGTTCAAGATCATTGACTCAGACGTGGTCAACGCTATGTCGCTTCCAGGCGGCTTCGTCTACGTGGACAGCGCAACGATTCTCGCGGCCGACGGCGAAGCCGAACTGGCCGGCGTGATGGCGCACGAAATTGCCCACGTCTGCGCCCGCCATGCCACCCGGCAAATGACCCGCGCCCAATACGCCAACTTTGCCACCATCCCCCTAATCTTTGTAGGCGGCGGCATCGGTTATGCGGCTTACCAGGCGGCAGGACTGGCTATTCCTGTTACCATGCTGAGCTTCCAGCGCGGCTTCGAGGCAGAAGCAGACTACCTCGGTTTGCAATATATGTATAAGGCGGGATACGATCCGCAAGCCTTCGTCGCCTTCTTCGAGAAACTTCAGGCCCTGGAAAAGAAGAAGCCGGGAACCCTGGCCAAGACCTTCGCCTCGCATCCGCAGACGCCGGACCGCATCGCCCAGTCCCAGGACGAGATTGAGAAGATCCTGCCCGCCCGACCGGAATACACCGTGACCACATCGGAATTCGATGATGTCAAGGGTCGTTTGGCCGCTCTCGAAAACCGGCGCAAGCCAGCGCTCGATAATAAGGACAGCAGCAAACCCAGTCTGCGGCGCGCCTCGACCAGCAACGGTACCGGCAGCGATGGGTCGTCGGCGCCGGACGACGATCATCCCACGCTGAAGCGCCGGGACGACACTAGCAACTAAGTTATCGAGGGCAGGCGTCTCCCGCCGGTCCGCCACGTGATGAACCGAATACCCGCGGCTCCGTCCGCGGGTTTTGTTTTGCACCTGATGCTAGAATCGGCCCGTGAGGACGGACATCCTGCCGTTGTGCGACAAGCACTATAGGACCATGGAATTCCTGCTTGCCCCTTTCAACGTCAACTACGCGGTCGAATTTTTCCGCTGTACCGACAAGTTCTGCCAGCGTTGCTTCAGCGAATCCCTGGGCTACGCGACCCCGAGAAGGGACGAGGCGCCCATCGTCTCCAGCGATCAGCCCCGCTGCGAAAAGCATGGGCGGCCGATGTTCATCGCCAGCCTGGACCGGCAACACAATATTCTCCGTTATGCCTGTCCCGAGCAGGGTTGTCCAGAGAAGGTATTGAAAGGGTGAGGTGCGCGCGGGATGGCACCGACCATTCTTCCTCATTCGCGAGTGCGCGACCATCCTTCGCGCTCCGCGAGCAATGCGGGGCTAAGAGACTACGGTTTCACCTTATACAAAACACCCCAAGTGCCGCTGCCGCCTGTGTCCGCGACGCCATAGAGATTGCCGTCGGAGTCCGCCAGCACTCCGCTGTAAGGATACCCTCCGTCATCGGTCCCCATAAAGTTGTAAAGAACAGTCTCGACCCAGGTTTTGTGCTCTTGCGCCAACTGAAAGACCGTCCCGCAGCAGGAGGTACCGTCAAATCCCGCGGTGCCGAAAAGCTTGCCCCGGATGTTGACCAACGTTCCATACGGCGACGCGCCGCCCCTGCGCGTGCCAAAGCTGTGCAGCACGGTGAACTTCCAGCTCGTCATCGATTCTGTGACTTCGGATTCTGTGATCTCGAAGGCCGTGCCCTGGTTTCTTGCGCCGCCGTACGTGGTCACGCCGAAAATGACCGTCTCCGTTTTTCTTCCGACCTGCCGGGTGCTGAGGGTGGGGCTGGCGTACAAAGGATAGGTGCCGTCGCTACGCCCGCCAGCGAAGCTATGGAGTACGGTTTCCGTCCATCCGCCGCCCGACTTCGAAAGTTGGAACACCGTGCCTCGGTTACTCGTCCCGCCCTGGCTGGTCGTCCCGTAAAGATTGCCCGTTCCGTCCATGCTCAATCCGCCCAAGGGCAATTGGCCGTCGGCGCAATTGGAGAGCGAGCAGAAGTTGTAAAGCACGCTGTAGGTTCCAGAGCTTGAAATTTCGAATACGACCCCGCCGAAGGTCGCCCGACTTCCGCCTTCCGACGCCGTGCCGTAAAGATTGCCGTCCGCATCCATGATCAGCCCGTCAAACGGGCCTTTGCCTTCAGGGCCGTTGAAGGAGTGCCGCACGATTTCGCTCCATTCCCCACTCGGCGCGCGCTTCAGTTCGAACACCGTTCCGCCGTTGGCCGGGCCGCCGCCCTCCGTCGTCCCATAAACGTTGCCGGACGAGTCCAGAATTACACCGCCGAAGGGATAGCCGCCGTCGCCGCCAAGGCAGAAGTTATGCAGCACGGTTTCCTCACCGGTCCTCGCTACCTCGAACACCGTGCCCGCTCCGCAGCTGCCGCCCTGGTACGTGGTGCCATAAAAATTGCCCGCGCCATCGCGCACCAGAACCCCAGTGTCGTAGGGACTGGCGCCGTCGGTGCCGCCGGCGAAGTTATACAGAACCTTCTCGGTGCCCGCCCACGCTCCAGTCGCCAGGAGTAGAACCACGGTGAAAATCGTTGCCAGCCTAATTCGCATGCATCCGTTTCCTTCTGGCTTGATGGTGGGAGAACCATGAACTGCCACGGAGTTGAAATCATACACCGGAGCCGGTCAGCAAAAGAGGACGACTTTGAGAGTGTGCGGATATTCACAGGTTGCCGATAAACCCCTCGCAGTAACCGCGAAGCGGTGCGAGAATGCAGCCCACCGGCGGAAGCGCCAGTTACAAGACTCGGTGGAACACCGCGACGGCGGGACACGCGCTTCTGCAGCCGCGTAGCGGCGGCATATGAAATCCCGGCACGGCAGTGCCGGGAAAGCGAAAGGGGAGCAAACCGAGTCCGCTTCGCGGACGGCACGAGTTTTGTGATCTTTGCACGCCCACCCGAACGAGGCGTCCGGGGCCACGTAACCAATTTTCATAATTACGCGGCCGGCTTATCAATCTTGACCGCCAGGAACGGGTAGTCGGCAACCAGGCTCTTGAGTCGATCGGCGTGCCCCCGCAGCACCTGGTTAAGTTCGGACAAAATTGGCCGCAGTTCGTCGGCGTCCCGCGCTGCTACGGCTTGTGAGCACAACTCGCGAATACGTCTTTCCAAGGTCACGTCAAAAGGCACGACTGCCCCCCGGGCACAAGAATGCCCAAGTATGCCTTATGACCAGGAATTGTTCGATACAGTACACACTGTATTGCCGACACCCGCAGCGCGCGCTATTTTGAATCAGGTTCGCAGATGAACCTTGCGGTCATGGGTTAGTGTCCAGCTGAGGCTGACGTTCGGGCCCTTACGACCGCCCTGCAATCCTGTACTCCAAACTCGCACGTTTCAGGCCGGACCGAGTCCGGCCGTTTTTTGTGTGCATCGAGAACGGCCCATCCGGGACTACCTGCACAAAGGGTTGCCCATTCTTCCCGTGTTCTTTGCGGAAGAGTGGAAGGCGATCAAGGCTCACTGATCAAGGTCGTCGTCAGGAAGCACTGGATCGACGGTTGCGCTATTCGAGGCGGTTCCGTGGAAGCCGAGGACGGTTGTAGACCCCAAAATCGTGTATTTGACTTTGCAGCCCGGGCCGCTCGCGGTTGTGGCCGACTTCACCCTCTGCGGCGTGGGCTTGAATGTCGTCGGGTGCTTCAGGACGGCGGTCGTCCAACTGCCCACCTTCAGATAAGTCGTATCCGTGGCCATCAAACCTTCCGGACCCGCGACCACCAGGGTCAACGTATCGGCCGTGCTGAGGAGGCTAACGGTCATCTTGGAAGGCGACGTGGTCGTGAAATGATTGGTTCCAGCCGTCACAGTGATGGCCCCTGCGGGAAGCGTGTAGGTTGCGGAGGTCGCGGTATGTTTCGTGGGCGACAGCGACTCGCTGGCCATGACCGTGATCTTTCCGCTCTTGCCATTCAGGCCGAGCGGGTCCGGTCCCGACAGAATCGGTCCCAGCGTGCCATTGAGCGTGATCGTTAGCGTGTGTGTTGCCGGGACAACACCCGGATCAATAGTTACAAGTTCATTCGACTGCGCCCAGATGGCGGAGCTAAGCACAAGCAGCGTGGCCAGCATTAAGGCGAATGTGTGGGCTATCCTGGATATCGGGGTCATTAGGGGTTCTCCTTACTTCAGCGGCAGGCACAGAACACGAGCCTTCGGTGCAAGTGCAGAGAAAGCTATCACGGCAGCCCCACAGGCTGTCAACGGAAAAGTGGTGGTAGGCGCGGGCGTCCGCGCCCGTGCGCCCCATCCAGGATTCGTACTTGCCCCTGGGTTTCCCCGGGAAGAAATCGACGCCTTCAGGCGCTAGACGCGACCCGACAAGAAAAGGCCGCGATCCAAATCGCGGCCTTTTGGATATCTGAGAAGCTTGACGGCCTATGCTGCCTGTCGCGTGGCCAGCTCTTGTGCATAGTTGCGCGCCTCTGACGGCGAACCGATCACCTTCATCTCTTTCCAGTCATAGGGCAATTCCTTGCCGCAATCCAGGCACACTACGTACATGCCGGTCAGCGACGCCGCTGTGGAAGGCCGGGAACCATTGCGCGAACGGGAACGGATCGTAATAGGAAAACTGTAACGCTGATGCCAGCAACCGAAGAAAGCATCGACTATTTTCGTAATCATACTTGGCCTCCACAGCGAACCACCGCACTTTGCGCCTAACCCAGGATTTGCGATGGACTGTTCTCCAAAGCTATTCACTTAGATTCGCTTTTGAACAAAAAGGTTCGTCCACTCGCAATAGTGATAAACCCGCAGCGAACGTTACAGTTGCGGCTGTGGAAAAGGGTTGTGGGGCAAGGGGTTATGCAGGCGTCGCGATCAAACGTGCTCCGGGCCGGCCTTCTTGCGGGCATGGCACTTGGAGACGATCGCGGTACGAAGGCGGGTGCGCAGATCCTCCGGCAATTCGTAGAGCTGCGAGTCACGATAAATCTCAATGGTCTTCTTGGTCGTATCGCAAACCACGTAGCAGTTGTGGCACCATGCCAGATGATCTTCCAATTCTGCCTTGGTGCGCTCATCAATCGCGCCGTCAAGGTAATTGGTCAGCTCATTCAGAAATTCAGCACATTTCACTGGTCGGTGTCTCCGGTTTCGGGTTTTTGTTTGCCATTTGTAGCCTCGCGTCGCTGAAAGAAACGGCTGAGACGCTCGCGCAATTGTAAGCGGGCGCGCAACAACCTCGATTTTACCGCCGGGATGCTCAGATCCAGCGCCTCGGCGGTTTCTTCCGTCGAAAGTCCTTCCACATCACGCAGGACGAATACCGTCCGAAAACTTGCCGGCAAGCCCTGGATGGTGCGAGTCAAAATCTCCCGCAGCTCCGCCTGATTGTACTGTTGCTCCGGGTTTGGACTCCAGTCCGCAACTTCGCGGGGAAGGGAGTCTTCCTCGGTTTTGACATCTTCGTCGAGCGAAACCATCCGCTCGGGGCGGCGGCGGCGCAACCGCATCAGCGCTTCGTTCACCGCAATGCGCACCAGCCAGGTGTAAAACTTTGACTGCCCCTGAAACTGGTGCAGATTGGTATAAGCTTTCAGGAACGCATCTTGCACCACATCTTCCGCGTCTTCGCGGTTCTGCGTAATGTGCTGCGCGATGCGAAATACGTTCCGGTCGTAGCGTCGGACCAGGTCTTCAAAGGCCCCGACGTCACCGCCCTTGGCCGCTTGAACAAGCGCTAGCTCGTCCGTGACGGGCGCATCTATTTTTGGTTGGATGGTGGTCATCATGCATCCGATGCAACAATTTTCACGCAGCGCGGGAAAGTTGGAAGTGTTATTTTACTTGGTAACCTGCGGTTGCGCGTAACTCTTTTGACGTACCCTGAGTTGAGTCGGTTAGGCTAAATTCCATGTCTGCGGTCCACAATTTCACCCCGGAGGCTATCTGATAATGAATCCAAGGGATAAACTACCAAATGCCGCAACGGCTCAAGCCCGCATTTTTACTGGCGCGGAGCCGCGTGGTCGAAACCCTACTCTCCCCAGAACCGCTTATGAGATGGCCTGCAGTTACTTCGGTCATCAGCGCAGCCTGACCCAGAGGCCGTATAATCTGGAGTTTACTGGGCAGATAAGCCAAGAAACCAAGTCCAGCGGCTAAAGTGCTCAGAGATAACAATGGCACAGAAAACCCCGATTGCGCAAATTGTCGAGAAGGCGGTCTCGCAGGTTTTGGAGGAGAACCTTGCGGAGTTGCGAAAGAACCTTGTGCACCGGGTTCTGGAAGAAGTGCAGCCGCACCTTGGTGGCTCGGCGGGGAGTCGGTCAGCGGGAGGTGCAGCGTCCGATCTATTGACGGCGGTTTCGGCGATTCACGCGGGCACAACCCAGAAGGAAATCCTGCGCGCTTTGCTCGACAACACCGCGGGCTACAGCGGGCGGGCGGCGTTGTTCGTGATCAAGGCGGGATCGGCTACGGGATGGCAGGGGCGCGCGTTCGATAACAACGAAGGGATCAAGGATTTTTCGCTGGATGTGAACAGCGGCGCGCCGTCTCGGGCTTTGCAATCGCGGGCCGCAGTGAGCAGGACGGTATCGGAGATGGATCCGCGGTTCGTGTCGCAATTCGGAGCACCCGCGGAAGATCAAGTGCTGCTCTTGCCTCTGCGCCTGAAAGATAAGGTAGCGGCTTTGGTATATGCGGATGGGGGAGCTGCGGCAGGCGGGAAAATGGATGGCCCGGCGCTGGAGCTGCTGGTCGCAGCGACCAGCGCGTGGCTCGAAGTCGCTTCGCTCCGGAAGCAGGCGCTGAAAGAAGGCACGGCCGAAGCGGGCGCGAGTGAAAAATTCGAAGCGCCTCCGGTACAAACGGTCTCGTCGTTTTCCGATCCGTTTGCCGCCCATGCGCCGAAACATGTGGCGGCGCGGCCCGCCCCGGTCGAGGAACCGGCAATGGCTGAGGCCACGGCCGAAGTAGTGTCGGCGCCGGCCGCGATGTCGGCTGCTGCACCGGCGCCTGCGACCGACGCCTTTGCCCACATGTCGGCGGAAGATGCGGAAGTCCACCGCAAGGCGCAACGTTTCGCGCGGCTGCTGATGGACGAGATCAAACTGTACAATCAGGCGAAAGTGACGGAAGGCCGCAAGCACAAAGATTTGTACGATCGCCTGAAGGAAGATATCGATAAGAGCCGTTCGACCTACCAGAAGCGCTATGGCGGCACGGCGGCGGCCAACGCGGATTACCTCACCAACGAACTGATTCGCAGCCTGGCCGAGGATGATGTTTCGCTGCTGGGGCCAAACTTCCACCGCTAGTTCGTATCCCATTCCATGCTCGCTTCCCATCCTCCGCAAAGAACGCGGAAGGATGGGCCACCCTGTTTACGTCCGATTCAGATGTGCGCTTGAAAAGGGGGTTTGTGTGAATCTGATGCATAGGGTTGCAAGCGGCTGCGACCTTCGCGGCGTTACGTTTTTGGTTACTTGGGTGGTTACTTTGCTAAACCTTTGTGCTACGTCTATGGCCCGTTCGGGCGTTGCACTACTGGTGCGGGCTTGCTACCTTGACGACATTGAGCCTCCCCTTAGGTGCAGTGACGCAGCTTTCTGGAGGTGAGTTCGTGAAAATCGTTCATCTGTGTTATGCGGCGTTGGGATTTGCGGTGGCTCGCTGGATCTTTAAGCGGGAGCCGATGCCGCTGGCTGATCCGGTCACTCGGTTCCGGTCCTCTGGCTTGTTGTAGGTTGTTTCCTTCGTCATGGGCGTGCGGCGCCCCGTTTGCGCCGGCTGCTTCGTCCCGCACGCCCGTGTTTTTTCGCTCTCACGTAGATTTTCGCCTCTAAGGGTCTACGACCAACGTGCATCTCGCCGCGCCGATTCCCCGGCCAGTTTCTGACTACAATTTACGTTAGGCAGAACGTACGTTCTTGCCGGCGAATTTCCATGCGTCATCGGGGTTATTTCGGTGTAGTTTTGGTTTTTCTGGGGATGCTGCTTCCGCTTGGAGCAGAGGCGCAAGCGGACAACGGAGTGTCGCTAGGCGACTTGGCGCGCTCTATGCGGCAGAGCAAAGAGCCCAAAGCGCCGGCGGCGCCCACCATCATCGACAACGACAATCTTTCCCAGGTGATCGAGCAGGTCGAGCAATTCCGGTTGAACGGGAAGCCGAAGTTCTCTTTTGATGGTGTGGGAAAAACTTTCCAGATGAGTTCGCCCGACGGAACCTGCAGCCTTTCGTTTAATGCCAATGCCACTGCGCTGCTCTCCAGTCCGTTCGTTTCGCAGGATCTGCCGCAGAGCGAATTGGCGAAGCTCGATGGTCCGGCGAATATTCATGGGGACACGCTGGAACTCTCGGTGTACAACGCCAGTTCGTGGAACGTGAAAGAGATCACGGTGGGGCTGACCATCGTACGCCACGACGAACCGAGCGCCGCGTACTTCGGCTCGGTCAAACTGGTGCCCTCGGCTGCCGACGAGGAAGTTCCGAGCGAGAAGCGTTCGGACTCGACGGTGCTGCTTCACCTGAAAGGTTCAGCGGCTCCGTTCGCGACCACGGTGTTTCGCGAGAAGCTCGAGACCAGCCTTAGCGTCGACCAGGAGTGGCATTGGGCGATTATCGAAGCCAAGGGAATTCCTGCGACTGCAGTCCCGACCGGTCCGACAGATCAATCAATCGCCGCCAGCAGCCAGGCTACTAAAGAAGTTGAAACTGCCCGGTAGTCTAAGTCACGCTTCGCACTTCTTCGGTTTGTCCGCTCTTCATGCTTCGGTAGGCTGCGTCGAGAATTTCTTGATTGCGCCAGCCTTCTTCTCCGGGAATTGGGAACTCTGTTTTGCCTTCGACTGCGGTGGCGAAGGCATCTACCTGGCGTGCGTACGCGGGACGGTTCGAGACTTCGATGGATTCGACTACGGCTCCGCCTCTGCGCAACTCAAGATGGACGGGCCGCTCTACATTCAAGGCGTCGGCGGCGCGGAGAGCGCCGGTTTCTCCAACCAGTTCGAGGGGGGTGCGGTACTCGGCGAGGAATGAAACTGCGACCGTGGCGAGGGTTCCGCGCGAGAACTCGAGCAGCAGCGTAGCTCCGGCTTCAACGTTGCCCGCGTTTCCGGGAACTTCATGCGCGCTCACCCGCAGGACTTCGTCTTGAAGAATGAAGCGCAGTGTATCGATACAGTGCACACCCACGTCGGCGACCGGGCCGCCGCCGGCGATTGCGGGATCGTTGATCCAGGTACGCGCGTGTCCGTGCGCGGCGGGGAAGGAAAATTCGGAGCGGGCGAAAACTGGCTTGCCGATGCTTCCCGCCGCTACCTGCTTGTGGAACCACGCGGTGCTGTCTTCAAAGCGGAAGACTTGGGCGATTCCCAGCAGAACTCCGGCTTTGCGGGCCGCCTCGACCATTTGCCGGCATTGGTCGCCATGGATTGCCATGGGTTTCTCGCACAATACGGGCTTGCCACATGCGGTCGCGATCAGCACATCTTGCAAATGAGATGCGTTGGGTGTGGCGATGAAAACGGCGTCAACCTGGGGAGAGCGGCAGAGCTCTTCGGCGGAATCGAAGGCCAAAGGGATGTCGTGCTGTTGCGCCGAGGCCTGCGCCTTTGCCAGGTCACGCCGGGAGAGAGCGGTGACGCGACAATTCTTAGCGAGGGCGAATCCGGGCATCAGCCGTTTGGCCGCGTGCAGTCCGAAACCAATAATTCCGAAGTTGATCATAGAGTCTGCCTTATTGTAGGCGCGGGCGTCCTCGCCTGTGCGGCAGCGTTTTGGTCATGAGGTGGCACAAAATCCGACGAATCGCCCGGAATCGTCCGGGGCTGCGTGTGCATCGACCGAACTTATTTCGTGACGGCCATCGAGGATGGTGCAACGCCGGTCGATGCTGATTCCGAGGTGGTGGTAAGAACTCCGGTCGTGACATCGATCGACTGGGCGGAAATCGTCATTGAAGTTTGACTGCCGGTGTAAATGAACAGGTGGTTGGGATCGATGACCTCGAACAAAGGAGCGCCACTGGTGCCGAATGGCGAACCGATAACCTGGGTAAGAACACCCGTGGTGGGAGCCACCGAGAATACGGAGATGTTGCTGGCTCCGAGGTCGGCGACGTAGAGAAACTGGCCCAGCACCGTCAGCGAGGTCGGACGGGTTCCAGTGGCAAACGTGCCTAGCAGTGCTAACGCCCCGGTGGTGGAATTCAGGGAGAAGACTGAAATTGTGCTGTCGGTCGCGTTGGCCACGTAGACGAGGTTTCCCGCTGGATCGACCGTGATAGCGAGGGCTCCGTTGCCGACCTGAACCGGAAGGCCGGGTACGGATTGCAAAACCCCGGCGTTTACCGTGTAGGCGAAAACCGCCGCCAGGTTGGCATTGAGCACGTAGAGGAACTTTCCTGAAGGAGCTATCGCCATCGTGACCGGATTGGCAGCCGTGGCGAAGGGAGATCCGGCAACTGCGGTAAGCGCTCCGCTGGTGGAGTTGATGGAATAGACCGAGACACTGCTGGAGACCTGGTTGAGGGCAAAAAGAAAGGCTCCGGGAGCGTCCATGACGAGGGAACCCGGCGTAAGCCCGGTCGGGGTTCGCGGCAGCACTTCCTTGAGCGAGCCTATCGTTGGGTCGATGGTGAAGCGCGAGATGGTGTTGTCGAGTTGATTGGTGACGTAAGCAAAGCGGTTGGACGGAGACACCAGAACGGAGGACGGTGAGTTTCCCGACGGATACGGCGATCCCACGATGGTGGTAAATTGCGCGGTAGTGTTATTAATGCGAAAGGCTGCCACGGCGTTCCCGCTGGGCAGTGTGACATAAGCGGTATGGGTGGCGGTGGTACCGCACCCGACTAAAATTGCCAGCCCCAGCACTACCGAAACCAGGGAGAATTTCTTGCTCGGCATTTATCGAGCCCCTTCAAGAAAAATAGAAGTTGTGACCGGTCTAAGAAACATGATTTATGAGATCTCCAGGTTCGGGATGCAAACCTCTTAATTCACAGTTTGGGACGCCGGCCAATTTGGCCGATGTGGAAAACCACGCCGGTTGAGACCCGTATATCGTTTTGAGTCGTCGTAAACGTGTGGGTGTTCAGGTAATCGGCCTGGACGCGAAACGTGAACCGCGGAGTCAGCTCCCGGTCGTACCCGCCTCCGGCCGCAAAGGCGCGTCCGACACTTACAAATCCATCTTTGATCGACGTCGAGATATCCACGGTGTTTTCCGCCTTGCCGAACAGACCATGAAAAAAGAACTTGGACTTGTCCCTCCGGAGGTCATACTGCGGACCAATCATATAGTTGTAGACCGTGAGTTGATTGCCATAATGACCGCTTCCATCCGCAGTCACGGCGAAGCGCGTGGTGATGTTAAACGTCACCTCGCCATTAAATCCATTCAAGTTGGACCAGCCTGGGTAGCCAAGGGTTGGCGAATCAAATCGCAGGTAGGAGTAGCCGCCAAAAAATTCCCACCGGGGAGCTACCTGTCCTGCCGAAAGGGAAGAGACCGCCATGACAACCGAGAAAACGAGGAAGATGAATATTGCCGCTCTCTTGCAGGGGACGCCCACACGTTCGATGGTCATTAGTATGAATGCACCAACTTCCCTCCAGGATTGTGCTGAAGCCGAGGCTAATATAGCAGCTCGCTTTACCTTCGCGCTCTTTGTTGCCGAGCTTAACTGTTTGTAATCAAACACGATTCTACCCGGAAGTTGCAAACAGAAACAGGCGGAAGCGTGTAATTCTTTGTAAAGCCCGGAGGAGTTGGAACCGCATTCGCGCGGCGGTTGATTGCCGGGGCACGGAATGCCTGTTTCCTAGGATTGCCATCGCAAATCGTAGTTTCGCGGTTGACATCACTCGTGCCCGGTCATAACATGCCTGACACTACGCCGCTTCAGCTTTGCATGATTGGTAAAGTACTGGGTCACTATCGCGTACTGGAAAAGATAGGCTCTGGGGGAATGGGGGAAGTGTACCGCGCCAGCGACGAGCGGCTGGGACGGGACGTAGCTCTCAAGATCCTCAAACCCTCTCTCGCCCATGATCAGGATCGCCTGCGCCGTTTCGAGCAGGAGGCGCGCGCCGCTGCCACCCTCAATCATCCCAATGTTGTTGCCGTCTACGACATCGGCAGGCACGAGGGCGCGCCCTATATTGTGTCCGAGTTACTGGAAGGGCAGACGCTGCGCGATCGGTTGCTCGATGGGCCGGTGCCGCGGCGTCAAGCTGTAGACTACGCCTCGCAGATTGCGCAGGGGTTGGTTGCCGCGCACGAGAAACGGATCGTGCATCGCGACCTCAAGCCGGAAAACATCTTCATCACGAAAGATGGCAGGGTCAAGATCCTCGATTTTGGTATTGCCAAGCTGACAACTTCGGAGTTCGGCACCGAGGGCGACGAAGCAGCCTCGCCGGCGAATATGACGACCCAGACCCGGACGGGATCGATCCTGGGCACCATTGCTTATATGTCTCCCCAGCAATTGCGGGGCAAAGCGGTGGATCATCGCAGCGACATTTTCAGCTTTGGAGCAATGTTTTATGAGATGCTCACCGGCAAACAAGCCTTTGCCGGCGATACCCAAGTCGACACGATGACCGCGATCCTTAAGGAAGATCCTCCGGACATGATTCGGGAGGGCGCGGACATTCCCCCGGCGTACGAAAAGATCGCCCGCCATTGTTTGGAGAAAGAGCCGGGAAACCGTTTCCAGTCGGCCCGCGACCTGGCCTTCGCGCTCAACACGCTTTCGGACGTTACCATCAGCAGACAAATCGTCGCGTTTCGCGGTCAAGGGACGTGGCTTCGAACGTGGTTGCCTCGCATCGCGGTGGCATTGCTACTGACGGCGCTGGCCATTTTCATCGGTTACAGGCTTAGACCGGCTGCGAACCCGGAATTCCACCGGGTTACGTATGAGCGTGGAACGCTGTACTCGGCTCGATTCACCCCGGACGGCCGCACGATCGTCTACGGAGCTGCGTGGAATGGCCGTCCGCAGCAAATTTATTCGACAATTCCCGACTCTTTGCTGGCCCGCCCTTTGGGCCTGCCTGCTTATCTTCTCGGTCTTTCGCGCTCCGGTGAACTGGCTCTGATACTGCGCGGGAGGCCCGGCTCCCGTCTCGAATTCGAAGGCGGGATGCTGGCACGATCTCCCATGATTGGCGGCACTCCCCGGGAGGTGCTCGCTGACGTGGCCTGGGCAGATTGGAATCCGGTTCGTGGAGATATTGCCGTTGTACACCACGCCCATGGACGCGACAGTCTGGAATATCCCGTCGGCAACGTTCTGTACACGACCAACGGTTCGATCAGCAATATCCGGTTTTCTCCTCAGGGGGATCGGATTGCCTTTTTGGATCACCCCGCGCTCTGGGACAATAGCGGCTCGGTTTGTGTCGTCGACTTGGCCGGACACAAAACGACGCTCTCCTCCCCCTGGACCGTTGAAAACGGTTTGGCGTGGTCTCCCCGTGGCAACGAAGTGTGGTTCACTGCCTTGCAGGACGATTCCAGCCATCGCTCGCTGTGGGCGGTAAATTTGGCGGGGCGGCAGCGCAAGGTGTTCGCCGTACCTGTACCGGGCGGAGTCACTCTTCATGACATCGCTGCGGACGGGCGCTTGCTGGTCACCATCGATATTGAGCGGCTGGCTATGGAATGGGTCGGCAAAGATAAACAGGTCCAGGATCTTTCCTGGTATGACTGGAGCATCGCCAAAGATATTTCCCCCGATGGCCAGTCGGTGTTGTTCGAGGAAGGCGGAGAGCCGGCCGGTCCGAACAATGCCGTGGCAATTCGCAAGATCGATGGCTCGCCTCCCATTCGCTTGGGCGACGGCACCGCGGACAAGTTGTCGCCCGACGGCGACTGGGCCGTCCAAGTGTCGCGAACCGGACCAGCACGGATTACCCTGCTGCCCGTGGGCCCCGGTCAATCCCGTCAGATTCCTTTGCCGGGACTGGATCAGCTGCAAAATGGCACTCACTTCTTGCCCGACGGGAAGCGAATCGCCATTAATGGAAACGAACCTGGACGGCCAGCGCGTACTTACGTTGTGGACCTCGCTGATGGGAAGCTCCAGCCCATCACTCCCGAGGGCGTATTTGCCACGCTCCCGTCGCCCGACGGCAAGTACCTGGTGGGTGCCAATTCAGATCACAAACTAGCTTTGTTCCCGCTGGACGGAGGCGCGGCGCGCCCCATTCCCGTAGCAGACTCCGGATACGTGCTGGCGCGCTGGTCCTCCGACAGCAAGGCCTTGTATGTCTACCGGTCGGGAGAAATGCCGCTGAAGATTCAGCGCCTGGAGATTGCCACCGGAAGTGTGAAAACGGTCCGCGAGTTGGTCCCCGCGGATCCCGGAGGCGTGGTCTCGATCGGGCCTGTGATCACCAACATGAACGCCTCCGAGTTTGCCTACAGCTACTATCAGGCGCTCTCTACGCTGTACGTGATTTCCGGGCTGAATTAGCCACCGCAGATGCCAGCGTTCATTGGAGAAGTTCAGGTTGTTCCTTTGTGTACCTTCGTATCTTTTGTGGTCGATGAAGTTCGAATGCGGGAACCACGAAGGACAAAAAGGGCGCTGGCCGTACACGCGTCACGAAGTTTTGACGATTAGGAAAAAAAGAAGATAATTGCTGAAAGTGGTCGGCCATCGTCAGTGGGTTCTCGCTGTGAAGGCTCTTGCCTTGAGCCTGGCAATTTTGTGCGGTGAAATTTTCGGGCTGGCTTCCACTGCAGTTGCGCAATCGCCGACCCAATCTCCGGTCCAACCTTCGACTCCGTCCTCAACTCAATCGTCAACCCCATCCTCGACCAAGAAAAGCGCTCCCGCCAAGAAGAAGAGCAGCGGAACCACGGCCGCTCCCACGAGGCATAAGCCTGCGTCTCCACGTCTGCGGCGAATGCGTGAAGCGTTTGTCGCGTCGGCGAGTTTGAAACCGATGGCGCGACAGTTGCTTCAGGATCGAACTCCGGCGGCTTACGCTGGCGTAGAGGGCTATGCCCGGCGTCATGCGAACGAGGATGCGGGCGCTCTGGCGTGGTTGGTGGCAGGTTATGCGCACACCTTGGATAAGAACTACGTAAGTGCGATTGATGCTTTGAATCGCGCCAAGCCTCACGCGGGCGATTTGGGCGATTACGTCAATTTTTATCTGGGCACAGCTTACTACCAGACTGGGCGGCAGGCGGAGGCCGTGGCGACCCTGGGTGGGTTCGACAAAGCTTACCCCGAGTCGCGGCTAAGGCGGGATGCGCATGTGGCGTATGCCAACGCTCTGGTGGCGGACGGACGGGCGCAGGACGCGGTGGACTTATTGGAAAACGATCGGCAGCCGGTTCGCGCCGACCTTGAACTCGCGCTGGGCCGCGCCCACGAGGTTGCGGGGCATCCGGCGAAGGCATTGAGCATCTTTCGCAATTTGTATTTCACTATGCCGCTGGCTTGGGAGTCGACCCAGGTGGACGGTGATCTGAAGAAGTTGGCGGGGACTCCGGAAACCAAGCCGCCCAGCTTCGAGGAACAGAAGACGCGCGCCGATCTTCTGGTCAAAGGCAAACAGTACAACCAGGCCGCGAACGAATATCGCACGTTGTTGAATGAAGCGGGCCCAAACGATCGCGCTGCCGTCGAGATGGCGATGGCCGAGGCATTGCGTCATGCCGGGCGCGACAAGGAGGCCAAGAAAGCGTTGGAGTCGATGCCCGAGATGACACCGGAGTTGAATGCAGAGCGATTGTTCAACTTGGGAGAAATCGCGCGCGGTGCGAATGACAATGAAACATTTCTGCGCTGCCTTGACCAGTTGCGTCAGACTGCTCCGACGAGTTCATGGCTGGAGCAGGCGCTGCTTTCTGCGGGAAACATTTATCTGTTGCGACGCGATTATGACCGGGCGATTGATTCCTACCGGGAGTTGCAGCAGCGCTTCCCGAACGGCGGACGGTCGTCTTACGCGCTGTGGAAGGCGACGTGGTTAAGCCTGCGGCAAGGCAGGCGCGCCGATGCTGAGAAGGGTTTCGATGATCAGATTGGACTGTATCCGACCTCGGGGGAAGTTCCGGCGGCTCTTTACTGGCGGGGCCGTTTGGCAGAAGAAGACGGGGAATCGGCCAAGGCGCGCGCTTATTACGAGAAGGTGTCGGAGCGGTTTCGCAATTACTACTATGGCGAGCTGGCGCGGCAACAACTCAAGAAGCTCAAAGCCGACAGCGATCCGGTTCACTACGCCCTGCTGGACCGCGTGCCCTCGATCGATGCGAGCACCAAGGTGACTGCCGACGCGCTTCCCACCGACAACCTGCGTGTGCAAAAGGCACAGCTTCTAGAGAATGGGGGCCTGCTGGATTTTTCAGTTCGCGAACTGCGGGCAGCGGCGGAGGAAACTAAGGGAAACTGGTTGGCGCCAGAGATGGCCCACCTTTATTCGGATGCGGGCCGTTACGATATGGCGATTGAAGTCCTGAAGCGTGCCGTGCCGAGTTATTTTGCCGTTGATTTACCGAGTCTGCCCCGTCCGTATTGGGAGGCACTTTTCCCCAAGCCGTATTGGATTGATCTGAAAAAATTCTCCTCCAGCAATGGTCTGGATCCCTACCTCGTAGCGGCCCTCATCCGGCAGGAATCGGAATTCAATCCCAGCGCAGTGTCGAGAGCCAACGCTGTCGGTCTTATGCAGCTGCTGCCGAAGGTTGGCAAGTCCGTCGCCAAGCAGGAGAAACTAAAACACTTTTCCACGACTCAGCTGTTCACGCCGGGAGTGAATCTTCAACTCGGCACTCGCTACTTCCGCAGCATGGTCGACAAGTTCGGCGGCTTCGAGTATGCGCTGGCCGCCTACAATGCGGGCGCGGATCGTGTGCAGGACTGGCAGGGTCAAGGCAAATATCGAGATGCCCCCGAATTTGTGGAATCCATTCCGTTCACGGAGACGCGTGAGTACGTGCAGGCGATTTTGCGAAATGCGAATGTGTACCGGCAGTTGTACGGGGCGCCGTAAACGAATTGATCTTGCGTTGAGCGTCGTCACAGAAAGTGCCGCTGCCGGGGTAGAATGGTGGCTCCAGCGGAGGGATTTATGAAGCCGTCGTCACAGTCACCTTCCAGGCTTTTCAATTCCTGCGGTTTTCCATTTGCCCTCTGTTTGCTCCTCTCTAGCGTCGCCAGCGCCGCGCCTTCTATTAGTCTCTCCAAGAAAAGTGGGCCGCCGACCAGCGCCATATTTGTCTCGGGACGCGGATTTGGGCCGAACGTTGGCGTGGACATTTATTTCCAGACGAAGGATGAGGCGCTGGTAATCACCGATGGCAAGGGAGCGTTTGAGAAGGCCAAAATCCACGTGCCGCGCAGTGCCTATCCGGGTCAGCGTTGGATCACGGCGCTGGAGCGGAATAATGATAAGGGCGCTCAGCAACCGTTTCTGGTGCAAACTAATTGGAGCCAATTTCACTTCGATGCCGACGGCACGCGCCTGAATCCTTATGAGAACGTGCTGAATGCCAAGAATGTCGGAAACCTCAATTTGAAGTGGACTCACAACGTTGGCAATCTTGTTGACGGATCCTCGCCGGCGGTGGTGGACGGGGTGGTTTATATTGGCGCTGATTCTCTTTATGCGCTGAACGCCGACAGCGGCGCCGCGCTGTGGAGCTATCCCCTCCGCAACTTGGAAGCCTCGCCCGCGGTAGGGAATGGGGTTGTTTACAGCAACTCCCAGGACGGCAATATTTACGCGCTAAACGCGCGCACCGGTGCCAAACTGTGGACCTCCGCGATCGGGAGTGACGATTATTCGTCCCCTGCAGTTGTGGATGGGTGGTCTATGTCGGCTCGGGATACCCAAATAACAGCCTCTACGCTCTGAATGCGCGCACCGGTGCCAAACTGTGGAGCTACACCACTGGGAACACGGTGGACTCATCCCCTACCGTGGTAAACGGCGTGGTTTACTTTGTCTCGGACGATTTTAACGTATATGCGCTCGATGCCAAAACTGGTGCCAAACTGTGGAGCTACAAGATGGACTCGGTCGTGGCCGTGACAACTGCTCCTGCAGTGGCAGCTGGTGTGGTTTATGTCGGCACGTGGATCGGCAAAGTCTATGCGCTAAACGCTGACACCGGCACCGAACTCTGGAGGTTCGACGATTGCTACCCTTGTGCGTTGCCGTCACCCGCCGTTGCGAACGGCGTGGTGTACATCGGCTCTGAAAGCGGCGATGTGCATGCGCTTGATGCCCATACCGGCGAGCTGCTGTGGACCTACACCACCGGCGGCGGTGTGGATTCATCGGCCGCAGTGGCAGATGGCGTGGTTTATGTCGCGTCCTGGGCTTACGCAGACAACTTTGTTTACGCCCTCAACGCCCGCACTGGAGCCGAGCTGTGGACATATGCCACTGGCTCTTACGTAGTATCCTCGCCCTCAGTCGTGAATGGAACCGTTTATATCGGTTGCTGGAATGACAACATTTACGCCTTCGGCCTGAAATACGGTTCGCAGCAGGCAGAGGCAACCCGACCCCCGGACCTGAAGGCGCTTCGCCCAGACCTCAAACTCAAGCCGAGGAACTTCGACCGTTGACAATGACAGGTTGATTACTCGTAGCGCAGCGCGTCTACCGGGTGAAGTCGTGAAGCTTTCACCGCAGGGTAAATGCCAAAAAAGAGGCCGACGCTCATCGAACCGCCAACGGCCATGACCACCGACCAGAGTGGGACCGCGGAAGGCAGGCTGGGCAAGAGTTTGTTGACCAGGAAGCTGATCACCGCTCCCAAAGAGACGCCAATGATTCCGCCTGTGCCGGTCAGGGTGATTGCCTCGGTTAGGAACTGACGGATGATGTCGCGGCGCCGCGCGCCGATCGCCTTGCGCACTCCGATTTCGCGAGTGCGTTCCGTGACCGACATGAGCATGATATTCATCACTCCGACGCCGCCAATGAGGAGTCCGATGGAGCTGATCACGACTACCGCGATGGCAATCGCGCCGGTGATCTGCCGGAACTGGCGCGCTATTTCCTCGGAGCTGGAAATTGCGAAGTTGTTGGACTTATCCAGGGGAACGCCTCGACGGCGGCGCAACAGGCCGATGATTTCATCCTCAGCTTCCGCCTTCCTGCCGGGAATCGCCTGCGCTCCGATGAAATGCTCGTCGTCCTGCGGATTGTTCTTGCGATAGGTCCGGTAGGGCACTACGATGACTTTGTCCGCAGATTCATCCTTAAAGAACTGTCCCTTGCGCTTTTCCAGTACGCCGACGACCCGGTAGGAGTCGTCACCGACCCGAATGGTCTTGCCCAGCGGGTCTTCTTCGTGAAACAGGCCGTCGGCCAGGTCGTGGCCGATTACGGCTACGTCCATGTGGTGCAGGTCTTCGGCCTCGGTAAAGAATCGGCCTTTCTCGGGTTGAGCATTGTAGACCCACTCGTACGACGGAATGGTGCCGGTGAATTGAATTCCAAAGACCTCGTTTCCCTTGTAGCGCGCGGGTACTTGCGTGAAAGGCTGGCCGGGTTCGATCCGTGGAGAAACTTCCAGGGTCACATCCTTGACATCGGGGCATTCTTCCTGGATGGCCATGGCATCTTCGTAGGTAAGCGGCTTGCGATTGCGTTCCTCTGGGGTAAGCCGCCCGCGGAAACCGAAATCCCAGCGGAATACGAACAACGTGTTGGTTCCGTATTGATCGAGAAAGCCGCGAATGTCGCGATCCAGGCCGACCATGATGGAAGCGACGGCGACGATGGCCATGATTCCGATCACTACGCCCAGAACGGTCAGCAGCGACCGCGCCTTGTGCTGGCGGAGGGAATCGAAGGCCATGCGCGTGTTTTCGCCGAGCTCAAACTGCACGATAGCAACCTCTAAGACTTGTTTCCTTTGTGTACCTTCGTGTCCTTTGTGGTTGACGAACTACAAATGCAATAACCACAAAGGACACGAAGGTACACAAAGGAGAACTCGTAACTTAATCAATGCCTAAGTCTCAAACCGAAGCGCCTCGATGGGATCCAGCTTGGCGGCGCGGTTCGCCGGGTACAGGCCGAAGAACAACCCCACCGCTGTAGATATCGCCAACGATAAAATAACCGCACCGAGAGGGCACCTGCGACGGCACGGGTGTGAAGAACCTCACCAGGGCCGACAACATGTAGGCGATGGCGACTCCCGCCGCGCCGCCTACGGCCGCCATCACCGCCGATTCCACCAAAAACTGCATCAGGATATCGAGCCTTCGGGCTCCCAGCGATTTGCGCACACCGATCTCGCGGGTGCGCTCGGTCACGCTGGCAAGCATCACGTTCATGATCACGACGCCACCAATCAGCAGAAACACCGAAACCACGCCCACCATGGTTTTGGCGATGGCGCCGGTCAGGTTTTTCCATAAGCCCATGATCGTGTCAGACGCAAGAATGCCGAAACTGTCATCGGCGTTGGGATCGAGGTGGCGGCGGGCGCGCATGATGGTGCGGGCTTCGTTTTCGGTTTCTCGCATCCACTCCGGGCCGCGACCCTGGATGTTAATGGCAATATCCTGGTTCCGTTCTCCGTACACCTTCAGCCAGGTCCGGATCGGGATGTAGGCAAAGTCGTCCTGGGATTGCCCGAACACGGTTCCAATCGCTTTGGCTACCCCAACCACTTCGAAGCCGCGTCCGTCGATGTAAATCGTTTTACCGATGGGATCGACGGTCGGAAACATCCGCTTGGAGACTTCTTGCCCGATGAACGTAACCTGGGTCCGGTTGTCATTGTCGGCATCGGTGACGTAGCGCCCACTCTCGGGTTCCTCCACATCCATGTCCGCGATATTGGCGGTTACGCCGCGGATGTTGATGTCTTCCATGGTTTGCGTCCCCAAGCGCACTTTGCCTTGCGTGCGAACCTCCAGGCCGACGGCTTTCGGCAGCCTCATGTTGTCATGCAAAGCCTGGAAATCGTCCCAAGTGATGTTGCGATTGCGGCGCATCGCTTTGAAAAAATCCTGCTGATTGGTGATGATGGGGAAGCGCACGACGAGGAAGACGTTGGACCCGAGATTGGCGACCCGATCCTGAATGTAGTGGTCCGCACCGGCGATCACGGAAACCACGAAGATCAGCACCGCTACTGACAGGGTCACGCCCAGCAGGGTCAGGGCGGAGCGCAGTTTGTGAGCGCGCAACGCTTGCAGCGCCTCAAGCGCAGGATCGCGGAAGATCGTACCGTGGTGTCTGAGCCGCTGTCCAGTTCGCGAGACAGCAGAGTTCCCAAGCTGTCCTCGAGGAACCGTTGCGTCGATTACTGCAGAGTCCGTATGCGCCACCCAGACCACCGCCTGCCTTCGCCCACTCATCGTATACGAATGCCGTCGAAAATAGTTCCTGCTAGATTGACGAAGTAGCAGGCAAAAAGACACTTCGCCGGAGGAACCGGGACGCGAGCGAGGTTCTGGAGACTACTGCGCGGGAGGAACGCTACTTGAACAGATCCGCGCCGGCTTTGGCGCATTGGGCGTCCTGTGCGCTGGTAGCGCCCGAAACCCCAATCGCTCCAACGATCTTGCCATCAATCAGGAGCGGGATGCCACCTTCGATGGGGGTTGCGCCCTGTAGGCGAAGAAGACGCAGGCCGTCTCCACCGGCCGCCAGCGCATCCTGGAAGGCCTTGGTCGGCCGCTTGAAGAGCGCGGCGGAGCGCGCCTTGTCAATGGCAACGTTGGCGCTTCCGAGTTGGGTGTTATCCATTTTCTCGTAATAAACCAGATTGCCTGCGGGATCGACTATCGCCACGGCAACCGACCAATTGTTCTTCGCGGCTTCCGCCAGTGACGGCGCAGCCGCCTTCTTGGCATTGTCCAGACTGATCGACGGGCCGTAGGGATTGGGCATCTGGGCGAACGCGCCGGTTAACGGGAAAGCCATGACCACTAGGGCGACAATCGATCTTGTCGCCTTCATCGCTGCCATTGATTTCAGTGACATTGGTTGATTCTCCTCGGGATTGAGCTGGTGAAACTCTTTGGCTAGCCTCAGTTGTCAAACCAGGCCAGGAAGCGCAATGTCCTTGTCACTTTATCGTAGTCGGGGTGGAACCAGTCAAAATTTTTCGGGTCGGCCCGCATCCCATGCCGCGACAGATCTTGTCGATAAGAAAAACTGGAATAGGAGACAACCGGGCTATGCAGATCTTTCGTGTGCCGGAGACGGAGTGAAGAGAATTTCGATGACCAGCAACCCCGCTCCGACGACGATCGCACTATCGGCTACGTTAAACGCAGGCCACTGATATTGGCCGATGTAGAAGAGCAGAAAGTCGACCACACGGCCGTTGAGCACCCGGTCCCAGAGATTTCCGAGGGCGCCGCCGAGAATGAGGGCGAGGCCGATTCCGGTGGTGGACAGGGAATGGCTGTTCCGCCAAAGCAATGCGGAGACGACGACCAAGGCCACAATCGAAAACAGCACCAGCATGGCAATCTTCCATTGCGCGGGCGAGTCGGCAAACAAGCCAAAGGCTGCCCCGCGATTTTCCACATGCGTAATACGGAAGAACCCGGGAATCACTTGCCTGCCATCGTGCAATGAGATGTTTTTCGCGACCAGCCACTTGGTGACGCGATCCAGCAAAACCACCGCGAAGGCGATGAGAAAGTGGAACCGGCGGATGCCGTAGTGATCGCTCATCGGTGTCTACCAGACCTCAGGCTGCGGGATTCGCGGCGGAAGTATTCCGAGGAATCCGGCAAAGGCAGCTTGACGGAAAGGGGGTGGGAGGCGGATTGCAAGTGAATTCTAACCTCGAGCGGCACTCGGTCGGTAACTCCCAAATGGTTGATTTTTTTCATTATAGGGAGCGCCGGGTCGCACGTCCATCGGGCTTTAGGTACCTTGGGAGAGGGAGCCCCAAAACCACTGTGGAAAAGGGAGTGAAAAAGTGTACAATTTTGTTACATGCCGTTTCTTCAGCCTCAGCATCTAAACTGAGGGTGACTGCGACAGGCCACATTCCTGGAATCAGCAGAGGGATGAATTGGTGGTATGGAATGAGTTATTGGCGCCGCTAAGCAACTTGTAGCGTTGTCCGCTCATCAAGCTTAGTTGGGGCGGCGTTTCGGTCGCTGCGCGAGGACTCGGGTCAAATATGGCAACAGACAACATTCAGCCCATGCCGGGAGGCGAACCCGAACTGAATCTGCTGCTGTCCAAGAGCGACTTGGATCAGCCGCTGTGGAAGTCCCTGTTTCAGGGGTTGGACGAACTGTTCTTTCCCAAGAAGCAGGCGCCGCTGGTGCTGACGTCCAAGCCGATTCCGGTCCGGGATATTTGGGGATTCTACGATTACAAGAAAAACGGCGCACTGGGTTCGACGATAGTGCACCTTCTCGCGGTAGCTGTGATCATCGGTGGAACCATACTGGGCCGGCGGGTGGTGCAGCAGATCACAAAACCAGCAGAGGTGGTGACGCTGATCGCTCCCGACGATATTCCTCCGCTCGAACCTTCGAAAACGCAATCTGGCGGCGGTGGTGGTGGTGGTGACCGCGACAAGTTCCAGGCGTCGAAAGGCAGGCTGCCCAAGCTATCGATGCAGCAGATCACTCCGCCGATGGTGGTGGTCCGCAACCCAAATCCGAAATTGGCGGTCGAGCCTACCATCGTGATCCCGCCGGAAGTTCATTTAGCGATGAACAACATGCCGAACCTGGGCGATCCCATGTCGCACTTGCCCTCGGGGCCGCCATCGAATGGTACGGGTTCAGGCGGTGGCATTGGCTCGGGAAATGGCGGTGGCGTGGGCTCGGGTGAAGGACCGGGGTTTGGTCCGGGCCACGGCGGTGGGACTGGCGGTGGAGCGTTCAAAGTTGGCGGCGGAGTATCCGCGCCGAAAGCAATTTATGCGCCTGATCCGGAGTACTCCGAGGAAGCGCGCAAGGCGAAGTATCAGGGGACGTGCGTTCTATGGTTAGTCGTCGGTCCGGACGGCAGGGCGCGCGATATTCGCGTGGCTCGCACGCTTGGTCTGGGACTGGACGAGAAGGCCATGGAAGCGGTGAAGACCTGGAAGTTTGAGCCGGCGATGAAGGATGGTAAGCCGGTTGCCGTGCAGATTAACGTGGAAGTCACCTTCCGCTTGTACTGATTCGAATTTCGTACTTATGAAAGGGCCGCGGAGATCTCACGGCCCTTTTTCTATTCCTTCTGATGGCGCAGGACTGCGTACTGCAACAATGCACGTCTTGCGAATCCGAGGCGCTCATAGACTTGAATGGCTCGAAGGTTTTCTGGCCGGACGTGGAGGAACGGCAACTCATTCCGGCTGTCGATGCGGTCCATGAGTACCGCGATCAGAGCGCTTGCATAGCCGTGACCCAGATGGTCCGGATGCGTGCACACCGCGCTAATCTCGGTGTAGCCGGGCAGCCGTAGCCGCTCGCCAGCCATCGCCGCCAGTGTTCCTCCACGGCGGGTGCCAAGATAGCTCCCCATCTCGAGGGTTCGCGCGCTAAATGGTCCCGGCTTCGTGAGCCGGGTGAGGGCCAGCATTTCCGTCACGTCGGCGTCGGTTAGCCGAAGAAATTTCTGGTTTGAGCGTTCTCCAGTTGCATGTGGCTCAGGGCGGCTGGAGCGGGGATTTTCACAAAGCATCTGGACCACCGGGATGGTTTTGACCACGACCCACGGCGCGGGTGCGTAGGGTGCACCTTGCAGAAACAGCCCAACCGGTTCATCCGGACTCAGCAAAGTGGCGAGGGAATCATAGTTCTCGGGTGTGGGATCGGAAAAGCCTGCGAGCACACTCACGTCACGCCGGAACCTTCGCGCTCCGCCGCGGGCTTCGGCGAAGCTCGCTTGCGTGGTGGTGAGCGCTTGCCAAATCGGATTGTCGAGTGGATGCATTGTCTGCGAGGTCAGAGTAATTTCGTAGCGGCATCGCTGTCCATCCGGGTCTTGCGCTTAAACTAAAACGCTGGGTCTTGGTTCGCGGATTACTCAGCCAGATCCACGTGTTGCACATTATCGATGGGATGTCCGAGGAATTGCGCGCCGAGGCGGCGGAACTTTTCCGCTGAGTCGGTTGCGAAACATTTCAGTCGAGGCAACTGGCGGCGCTCGACTTCAGGCGCGGAGGGCAGTGCAGTGCGGCGCAGCAGCCTGCCGACGGCATCGGCGGTGGCGTCGGCGGAGTCGACGATCTTCACATGCTTGGGAGCGACCTTGTGCAGCACCGGTTGGATGAGTGGATAGTGCGTGCAGCCCAGCAGAAGCACATCGGCCGATTTGAACCCGTCGGTAAAGGCTTCTTTGAGATAAATACGGGCCACCTCTTCAGTCACTGGATGATCGATCCAGCCCTCCTCTACCAACGGCACCAGTAATGGGCAAGCCTTTTCTCTGGCCTCGACGCCTCGAGTTTCAAGGGCCTTCAAATAAGCATGGCTGCTGACCGTAGCTTCGGTGCCAATCACGACGACCTTCTTGTTCTCACTCTCGCCGGCAGCGCGCTCGGCACCCGGTTCGATCACGCCTACAACGGGAACCGTTGCCGCTTGGGTGATCTTGTCCAGGGCCAGAGCCGTGGCCGTGTTGCACGCGATGACTAGCGTCTGTGCGCCCTGCTGTTCGAGAAAGTGCGCTGCGCCAACAGCATACCTGGCCACGGTTTCCGCAGACTTCGAGCCGTAGGGCAGTCGCGCGGTGTCGCCGAAGTAGAGGTAGTCGGCGTCAGGGATTAATCGAAGCAGCGCTTTGAGGACCGTCAGTCCACCAAAGCCGGAGTCGAAAACGCCGATGCAAGTTCTGCGGGTGGTCATGAAAAGATCAGGAGTGCCGCTCGGAGTTCGCCAAAGACACACCGGCAAGGCTTCCGGTCCTGCCGCAACATGGTCCGGGCGGAATTAACGCGCCGTGCGGGCAGGTGCGGGGGTGGCCGAGGAATGCGCAGATCTTGTCGGTGGCTTCGGGGGAGAGGATATGCTCGAACTTGCAGGCTTGTTGCTCGATTTCGCTCTCGCTGTCCATGGCGAGGCTGTCGGTGAACAGGCGCTCGGCCAAACGGTGGCGGCGGATGATGTCGGCGGCACGCTGTCGGCCGCGGGGCGTGAATTCCACGATCAGGCTGCCGTCGCCGACCGAGACTCCGGTCGGCTTCAGGGCATCGTGGCAAGGATTCACGAACGGTTTGTGGTCGTGGGCTTCGGGCGGATGCGGCCTCGCCGTGACCAGGCCTAGCGCCATCATTTTTTCCACTGCGATGCTGACTGGGAGCGCCCCGTGTACTTCCATGCGGCCGACCTCGGCGATCTCGCCGTGTTCTTCCAGCGCCCACAGTTCTTCGAGCACCTCGTCGAACTGTTCCTCGTCGGCCATGGCGAAGACTTCTTGTACCGCGATCTTGCCGTGATGCAGTTCGATGCGGCGGTCGGCGAGGCGGGCGACGACAGGGTCGTGCGTCACCATCACGATGGTGCGTCCCTGCTGATGCAGTTCGCGAAGCAGGCGTAGGACAATCTCCTCGTTCACTGCGTCAAGGTTTCCCGTGGGCTCGTCGGCAAGCACGATCTTGGGATCGTTGATCAAGGCGCGCGCGATGCAGACACGCTGCTGTTCGCCCCCGGAAAGCTGCGACGGTACGTGATGAGCGCGCTCCTTTAGTCCCACGCGCTCCAAGGCTTCGAGCGCTTCCTGTTCATCCGTCATGCTATGGAAATACTGGGCCAGCATGACGTTTTCGAGCGCGGTCAGATAGGGAATCAGATGGAATTGCTGGAACACGAAGCCGATTTTTTCCGCGCGGACTCGATTCAGTTCACTTGCAGAAATGCGGGCGACGTCTTCGCCATCAAGCCAAATCTCGCCAGAGGTTGGACGATCCAGGCAGCCGATCAGATTTACTAATGTAGATTTGCCCGATCCGGAAGGGCCCATGATCGCGATCCACTCACCGGGGTCGACGTTCAGGCAAAAATCGTCGAGGGCGCGGATGACACCGCCGTTGGCCTCGGCCTTGGCCGGGTAGAGGCGGCTGACATTTTTCAGCTTGATCATCTCACTCCCCTCTCAAGATCATAGCGGGTTGCACGCGCCGCAGCAGAAAAATCGGAAGCACGGCTGAAATCAAGGCCACAGCAACGCTGCCTACAAAGACCATCGGCAGGACGTTAAAGCGCGGCACCACCGGCGCATGGAAGTTTACCCGGCCGATCCACGCGGCGACTCCAACGCCAATGCCGAAACCGATGATTGCTCCAAAGGCTCCTAAAGCGGCTGCTTCGGCGGCGAAGAACCCGCCGATCAGCCCTTCGGACGCGCCCAGGGCCTTCATGATGGCAAAGTCCCGCCGCCGGTCAAACACCCATCCCATCAAAGTAGATAGCACGCACAGAGCCGCTGTTGCGATGATCAGCACAGCGGCAGCCGCCAAGGTGGCGCGAGTCTTTCCCAACACACGCGCTTCACCTTCCATGATCTGGCGGATGGGATGCACCTCTGCAGCCGGGAGGATCTGCGACAGTCTTTGAACCAGAGCACCGATTTCTTCAGACGAACCAGAAGACGCAATTTCTATCGTCGATGGTTGAACTCCTGTCCAGCTTTCGAAATCGTTCAACGAAATATATATGCGGCTGTCTTCGGACGCTCCAGTGCGTAGGGTTCCGGCAGAGTTCAGGTGAACAGTACGTTCCTTGAAACTAAGGTCGAAAGGCCTTCCTTGTGGGCTGACTACCGCGGCTGCACGTGTCCCGATCAACGCATCTTGCGACACGTTAGGCCAAGCGGTTACCGACCACCAGCTGTCCAGCTTGCGAACCTGATCGAGATCGGTGCCGGAAACGACGACCGACTGGCCGTCGGACGTGCGAGCCACTACATAGGCGAAGGGAACGGCCAGACCGTGCCCAGCGAGAGCGGCGTCAATTTTGCTGAGTGCGTCGGCGGGAAATTCCTGGCCATCTTTCGCGACTACCACGATGTTCGCGCCGTAGTTGCGGAACTCCTTGCGCAGCTTGGCTTGCACGTCCACGTAGAGATTGAGCATGGCAGTGGCGACAGCGGCGGCAACCACCATCGCGAGCAAGGCAGACGCAGCGCGTCCACGGCGGAGCACGGCGGCGCGCATCAGCATGCGCAGAAACATCGAAGTGTGAGGCTTGGCTGCGCGGCGGTTGATGAGGTCCGAGTTTCGGTTCGAACTCATGCTTCACCTTTCAGCGCGTAGACAGGGTCGAACTTGACGGCGCGGCGAATTGCCATTGCGCTGCCGGCGAAGGTTACGATCACAGCAATGGCCAGGATCACGGGGAAGAGAACAGGCTCAATGGTGATTTGGGAATCGAATATGGAGCGGCCGATCTGACGGGCGAGCAAGGCACCTCCCGCGAAGCCTACGACGCCGCCAATCAGCGCCAGCAGCAAGGCTTCCGCGAAGAACAAGGCTGCAACGGAAATATTCCCCGCCCCCAAAGCCTTCATCAGGCCAACCTCGCCGCGGCGCTCAAAAATGGCTGTCGCCATAGCGGCGGAGACCGCGAGTGCAGATGCGAAGAGCGCGGCCAAGGTGACCAAGAGCATCAGGCCTTTAATCCGCGAGAGTACCGTGCCTTCGTTCTGGGCTATTTGGCGAATCTGTTCCGCGTGCGAGTGCGGAATCGCCTCCTGCAACTGATAGGCAATGGAGGCTACGTACGGCGAGCAATACCAGCGGTCGAACATCTCCGGATTCATCGTCTTGGGATCGCGGCGGGACAGGGTATCTTCGGGCTTGGTCAGCGCACTCACGTAGAGGCGGCGCACGGCTCCAGGCTTGCCGAGAATCAGTTGGGCCAACGCGAGGGGAGCGACGATCTGATTGTCTTCCGCTCCGCCAGTAGAAAGAATGCCGACAACGCGATGAGCTTGACCCGCGATTTCGATTTCATCTCCCGTCTTGTGCCCAAGTCTTGCGGCCAGACTCTCACCTAGCAACACGTCGGACGAGTTGTCGTCGGGCCATGCCCCTTGCACTTTCCACCAGGGATGGGTAATGCGCACTCCCGTTGCAAAATCCTCTTTACCGAAAGTGAGCCGCTTTGAGAAGTAGGTCCCGAGCAAGGTGAGATTTGTCGCGTTGCTACCAATCCGTACGGGTACGGGGAGCATGGGGGCAAACCCCACGATGTTGTGATGCCAGAACGTGCCTCTAATCTTGGGTAAATCAGCTTCGTTGAGGTAGGCACCGTCGCTCGGCGGCTTCAGATCTACGCCGCCGATTTGAACGTCGAGAGTATCTTCCTGCGGAGTGACGATCAGGTTCGCGCCATAGCTGCGCAACTCGCGGCTGATCTTGTCGCCAATGTCGGTCGCAACCGCGACCATCGCGGTAGCGACAGTGACGCCCAACGTGATCGCAACCCCCGCCAGCAGTTTGCGTCGTTTTTGTCGCCGGAAGGATTCGTAGACTAGGCGTCCGAACATGGTTATGGCTGGAACATGCGGCTCTTCGCCGCGATGTCCGCCTCCTGGATGATGACCGCGTCGGCTGTGACTTGGGCCTTTAGTGGTACGGGATTGCATCCGCCAGGCATTCCGACCGATTGCGGATTGATGGGAGCAGCACAGTTCTTGCAGACCACTCCGTTCGGCCCTTTGTAAAACCCAACCGCACCGCAGATTTCGCAGGCATCAAGAACGGTGGCGATCTTGCCATCCGGCTTCTGGTACAGCCAGAAGCGCACGGTGCTGCCATTCTCCTGGGCGGCAAAGCGGTGCAAATCGCCATCTTGAACCTGCGTGAGCGGAATGCTGACCTGGCCATTTACAAAGGTAATCTCGGTTGCTGGCGACAACGCGCTCACGCTCTTGGTGTAGATGAACTCGGCGGTGACAAGGACGATGAAGACAAAGGAACTGGCATAGACGGAGGCCATCCACAAACGTTCGCGGCGTGCGGTCCAAACTGCTTTCCGCCTTTCAGCAGCGGAGGCGGGCAACGCGGATGGTTCGCGCCGCTTGACCTCGAACAGCACCATGAGCGCGGCCAGGGCGAAAATCGTGATGAAAAAGAACAGGTCATTGCGCACGATCGGACCAATGATCGCCATCTCCGTCTTCGAAGAAGGAAGAACGCCGTTTTCGGAAAGCTCGTGCAGGCCGGAGATCACCAACTGCGCAGCCACGAAGAACAAAATCACTGTAGTGACGCGAAAGAACTTTTGCAGATTGATGCGGACGCTGCCCTTGACGAACATTACGCCGAATGCAACGGCGGCGATCACACCCAGAAATGTGCCCAGGAAGCTGAGCAGTTCGGTCGAGTTCAGGGAGACGGCCGAGAGAATCAGGACGGTCTCTACACCCTCCCGCAGCACCATGAGGAATACGAACGCGAAAAGCCCGAACCACGCGTTCCGGCCCGCCAGCAGCCCAACTTTGCCCTCGATCTCGCCCTTCAGTTTGCGGCCCGTTTTCATCATGAAAACGATCATGGTGACAACGAAGAAGGCAGCGGCCAGCATGACCCAGCCTTCGAAAATGTCTTGATTCCAGCGGGTGCGGGAGAGAAGGGCGGCTACTCCCAGGCTGCCGACGAAAGCGGAGATCAGGGCCGCATAGACGGACTTACGCAGTTCCGGGCGATTGATTTTGGAAAGATATGCCAGGGTAATCCCCACGATCAGGGCGGCTTCGACCCCTTCTCGCAAAGTAACGATGAATGCTTCTAACATCTAAGAAATGGCCTCGACTTTTAGAGTTACGATATTGAAAATGAATTTCAATTTCATTATCTAGGATAGTCTTTCGCCTTCTGCGGCGTCAACGCGCGAGATCACGAGCGATTGTGATCTGAATCACGCAGTTTTTAGTTAGGATGCCGACCCGGCTCCGTTAGATTTAAAGACGTTGAAGAAAAGCTTTGGCACGATCCAGATGCGGGAAGAGTCTTTCTTCCGCCTGGAACTCCGCCGAATGCACGCAGCGGCGGCTGCCTCGCAGTTTCACCGGATGTTTCAAGTGCAGCATTTCGTGATAAACGATGTATTCCACCGCGAAGGAGGGTACTCGCGGGTGATCGAAGACGCGGCTCACGACGATGGCATTGTGCGCGGGGTCGTAGTGGCCGAGGCGGTTGCGGGCGTGATCGCGGCTCCAGCTCATCTGCGGTCGAGCCAGCAGGCCGTAGAAGAATCGCGTGTTCAGGTCATCGAAAACATTTTCCAGATTGTAGGTTCGACCCTGGGGACTTTCGATTCGTTTACGGCCGCGCATCTGCCGAACGAGGTGAGCTTTTCTGGCGATGTCGTGGCCGGAAACGTAGCGGCGATACCGCCTCGCGTGCGTTCGCTCGATGGGCTTGCGGTACATCTTGGCCAGGAGGATGTGAGCGATGGCACGCAACACCGGGTCAGGAGCCCCTTCCAGCAGGTCCGAAAGGCGGACAAACAGCTTTCCCTCCCGCATGCGGATGGTGTTGTTGATATTCACAAAAGCGAAGAACTCAACAGCAAGCTCCGGCATGGGCGCACGTGGACGCAGTTCGCTATAGGTTTCCTGAAAGATGTGCAGCAGCCCGTCTCTCACCTTGCGGTTAGATTAGCATGGACGAAATCTTAAAACGCAGAGAGCGCGGAGGTCTCGCGGAGGACGCTGCGAAAACGTTGGTATCCCCCCCATGAGGAGATTCACTTTTTCTTATGCTTGAATGCTTCTTCTTGCTCGTTTAACAACTGCCGGTGGTCCCGCAAGCTGCTATCGACGGTATCGAGCACACTGGTCAGCAGGAAATCGTATTGCCTGGATTCTTCTTTCTTGGTGTCGACCGAGCTTTTCAGAGCCCGGAGCTTGGCTTGAAATTCGGTGTCGGCTTCGATGACCGCCTTCAAAGGCTTGCGCAGATCCGACTTTCGTTCCACGAAGGTATCGATGTTATCGTCCATCTCATCATAAAGATCGAGAAAGTTTTGCAGCCGGTCGTGGGTTTGCTGGGCACGGTCTGTGATCTTGGGATCGGCGCGCATCTGTTCGAGCGAGGCCAGCCGGGTGCGCGCAAACTCGATGTATAGCCTAAGGCGATCACCAGGTTCCTGGGCAGCGTCGCGCAACTGGTCGGCTTCGATCGGAGTAAGCGGGTCGCTACGCCGCTGCGCCCACGCCGTCGAGAGCAGCGAAATCGCCAAGACAACGTGCCCGACCTTGCTCGAGGTAGAAATCACTTTCCCTTGCCAAACATGTGGGACAACAGGTCGGTGCGCAAGCTCTCCAGCCGGTCGGCCGCTGCCTGCACCGGTGCTTGATCGTCAAAGTTCAACGTGCGTTTGATGTCTCGCAACTTGGCCGCCATTTTTCTAAAGTCAATTTCCGTATTCTTAAGTTTCTTACCGGACTGGATGGCGGCGTCGTGCGCCCTTTCCGAATAGGTCACCACATCTTTCACCGCAGCCTGGGCGTTCTCCACTTTGCCCACCGTGAAAGACTCGTCGGCGGTTTTGAGTTGGCGCTCGGCGATCTCCACGTACAAAGCTGCACGATCGTCAGGCTTAGCCGCATCTGCCCGCGCGATGAGGTCCTGCAGCGATTCCGGTTTAGAGGCGAATACCGACAGTGCAGTCGCCAGGAGAATCGCGGTAATTGGAATCGGGGAACGCATACTCTTTTATTTCTTCGGCTCGATCGCGATTAGGCGATGCCGAGCTTGCCACTCCTGATCAGGATACTGTCCGTTCGCCAGTTCAAGAAAGCGATGATAATTCTGTGCCGCCATTTTATAGTCCCGCAAGTGATCGTAGGCGCTGGCGCGAAGAAAATAGCTGACGGGAATCTCGGGTAGAAACTTGGCGCGCGCATCCGCTGCCTTGATCGCGAGCGCGTAGGCCTTGTTCTGATCGGCCGCCACCGCCAAATCGCCGTAGGCCTCGCCGAAATCGGGTTTAAGCTTGACCGCGATCAGCAATTCCTGTTGCGCGTCCGCGTACTTCCTCTGCTTCAAGAGAGCCACGCCCAGATAATGATGCAATTGAGCGCTGTCCGGCTTGGCGGCCAGCATCGAGCGGTACAAGGCTTCGGCCTGATCGTATTTCTTGCTCTGGAGATAAAGATCGCCGAGTTCGTCTTGCACGAGAGGATTTGTAGGATCGAGCTTCTGCGCTGCCTGCAATTGAGCGGCTGCGTCGTCATTCTTTCCAACGACGGCAAGGACGCGCGCAAATTGCAATCGGGCAGACAGATCGTTTGGGTGCATCGCAGTGATTTTGCCTAATATCTCTTCGGCATCCACATAGCGCTGTGCACGCATGTAGATGTTCGCCAGACCGGTTAAGGCATCGGTGGAGGCCGGGTCGAGGGCCAGCGCTTGCCTGTATTCTTGCTCCGCGTCGGCAAAACGATTCTCCTTCTCCAACAGCGACCCCGCCGAAAGATGAGGTTCCGGATCTTTGGGCTCGAGAGCAGCGGCCTGCTTATAAGCCTCGATGGCTTGGTCGGGCTTAGTCGTCTTCAGAACAAGCGCCAGAGACAACCAGGCGCTAGCGTGGCCTTCGTCCACATTGGCGGTGGGTTTCAGGGTGGTCGCAGCACGCAGAAACTGCTCCGCATCCGGTTGGCCAGTCTTCGCCAGCATGAGTCCAAGATTCAGATTGGCCTCGAAGACATCGGGCTTGGCGGATACAGACTTACGATACGCAGCAATCGATTCGGGAGCGTTTCCCATGCCGTTATACACAAATCCCAAATCGAACCATGCCTGAAAGTTGCCGGGATCGGCGCCGACCACCTTTCTTAGCAGCGGCTCGGCCGACGCGTAGTCGTGCTTCTCGATGGCGCTCTCGGCTTGTGTGAGCTCCGGGGGGGACGACGAATCTTGCTCGACGATTCTGTGATGACGTACGGTCTGGCCGGTGCTCTGGGCGAATGCTGTCGCTCCGAGGTAAAGCCCCAGAACGAGCAGCCCAACCCGGGTTGGTTTATTTGCCCCCATTCCGCGACGATCCGTTTCCGTTTAATATACCTGCCAGAAATTTTCCCGTGTACGAATTCGGCAAGTCGGCAATCGCTTCCGGCGGGCCCGCGCCGACGATATGGCCGCCACGCTCACCGCCCTCGGGACCGAGATCGATTACCCAATCCGCGGTCTTGATCACCTCGAGGTTGTGCTCGATCACCAGGATTGAGCCTCCTGCATCGATTAGACGGCGAAAGGCGGAGAGTAGTTTGCTGATGTCGTCAAAATGCAGCCCGGTGGTCGGCTCATCAAAAATATATAGAATGTGCCGTCTGCGGCGAGGCTCGTCCGTCGACTGAGACAGTCGCCTTGCCTCGCGCGCCGCTGGCTGCAGGTGCGCCGCGAGCTTCATCCGCTGGGCCTCGCCGCCGGAGAGCGTCGTGGCCGATTGTCCCAGCCGCAAATAACCGAGACCGACTTCCTCCAACACCCGCAGTTTGTCCACAATCTTGGGCGCGCTGGCGAAGAATTGCAACGCTTCTTTGACGGTCAGGTTCAAGGCTTCGTGAATATTTTTTCCACGATAACGAATTTCCAACACCTGCGGTTTGTAGCGCGCGCCCTTGCACTCTTCGCAGATGAGTTCCACGTCGGCCAGAAACTGCATCTCCACCGTGACCGTCCCGTCGCCCTGGCAAGTCTCACAGCGTCCACCAGGAATGTTGAAAGAGAAATGCCCGGCGGTGAACCCGCGTTTCTTGGACTCGGGTAGGGAAGCAAACAGATCGCGGATGCCGTCGAAGGCCTTGGTATAAGTGACAGGATTGGAGCGCGGGGTGCGCCCGATGGGCGATTGATCCACCAGCACGACCTCGTCGATAAACTCCGCCCCTTCGACTCGATCCCACAACGCAGCGGCGACGGGAGTTCCGTCAGGCTGCCTCTTGGCAGCGGACAGCGCCTGGTAGAGCACGTCATGTAATAGCGTGGACTTCCCAGACCCGGAGACGCCGGTAATGGCCACCAGCATCCGCAGCGGAACCTCGAGGTCGATCCTTTTCAAGTTGTGGGCACGAGCACCGTAAATCCTGATTTGCTGCGGCCCAGGCTTGCGACGAACGGCCGGTATCTGGATGCGCAGTTCGTCGGAGAGATAGCGCCCGGTGAGCGAACCGGGCATTTTCTGGATCTGATCGTAGGTTCCCGCCGCAATGACCTTGCCGCCATTCTCCCCGGCGCCCGGCCCGAGGTCGAGAATTGTGTCGGATGCCTGCATAACGTCACGGTCATGCTCGACCACCAGAATCGTGTTACCCAGGTCGCGCAAATTGTGCAGTATTTTGATTAGGAGATGCGTATCCCGGCTGTGCAATCCAATGGATGGCTCATCCAGCACGTAAAGCGTTCCTACCAGGCGGGAGCCCAACGAAGTGGCCAGTTGAATGCGCTGGGCTTCGCCGCCCGACAACGTGGACGCCAGCCGGTCGAGCGTCAGATACTCCAGCCCTACTTCATTCAGGAACCGCAGGCGCTCGCGGATCTCCAGCAGCAGCCTGTCGGCAATGCCTTTTTCCTGGTCCGTCAAAGCAAGCGCTTCAAAGAACTTCGACGCGGCTTCGACCGTCATGCAGCAGACATCGCAGATATTCTTGCCGTTGATCTTCACCTGTCGCGCCTCGATGCGCAGGCGGGCTCCATGGCAGGTGGAACACACGGAATATCCCCGATAGCGGCTCAGGAATACGCGGACATGAAGCTTGTACTTCTTCCGCTCCAAATAGTTAAAGAAACCGCGCACTCCCGGAAAACGCCCTTCGCCTTCAATCAACAGTCGCTGATGTTCGCGATCCAGTTCGTTCCAGGGCACATCCAGAGGAATGTTGGCTTGTCGAGCGAAGCGCTTCAGGTCGGTGAACAGAGAGCGGTACTTAGGCTTGGTCCAAGGCTCGATCGCCCCCTCGTTCAGGCTTAGTGATTTGTCGGGAATTACCAGCTCCAAATCAAAGTCGATCGTGTTGCCGAACCCCTGGCAGCGCGGGCATGCACCGTACGGATTGTTGAACGAGAACAGTCGCGGCTCTGGTTCCTCGTAGCGAATGTTGCAGGCCTTGCATTCGAAACGCTGGGAGAAGCGCAATCGCTCCGAAGCTTTTGCTTCGCGCGGGGCGGTCTCGAAGATGACTTCGCCGGACTCTCGATAGCTGATCTCAACCGCATCCACGATCCGGGCCCGGGATTCCGCCGATACCACGAGCCGATCCACCAGTAGAAAAACGGGTTCTGCAAAGTTAATGTTCAGCAGCGACTCGGGTGTAGAGAACTCGAAGATCTGCCCGCTCTGATAGAGGCGGTTGAATCCGCGAGTGCGGAGATCGAGCAGGCGGATCTTGAGTTGATCAGATGGAGGATTGTTAGCATCCGTCTTCACTTTTTTCTTTCCCTTGGGCTTGGGCACGGGGAAAGTTGCATCCGTTCCGGTCGCCGGTTGCGGCACGGCCCTCTGCAGTGGAAACAGCACATTAAGCCGCGTGCCCTCCCCTAAGGCAAGCAGGGTGCCAGCGACCTCGTCCACGGTATCCTTCTTGACTTCCGTGCCGCACTGCAGGCAGTAGGTGCGGCCGATACGGGCGAAGAGCAGGCGTAGGTAATCGTAGATTTCGGTTGCGGTGCCAACGGTGGATCGAGGATTTCGGGTGGTATTTTTCTGCCGGATGGCCACTGCTGGCGCGATTCCGTCGATGATATCGGCGTCCGGCTTCTCGATGCGCTCCAGGAACTGGCGGGCGTAGGCGGACAGCGACTCTACATAACGGCGCTGGCCCTCGGCATAGATCGTGTCAAAGGCGAGCGAAGACTTGCCCGATCCTGACACTCCCGTGACCACCGTCAGGGAGTTGTGCGGGATCTCAAAATCTATGTTTTTGAGGTTATGTACTCGCGCACCGCGAACAACAATAGTTTCCGTGGACATCAGTTATGGATATCAGTGAAACGACCGCCGCACCCGTCCCCCGGGAGGCCTGGTTATGCCTGATTTCCGCGCCGCAGGGTGGTCTGGCGGCCTCAAAGGGGATACGGAATCTTTCTATTATAAAGCAGGGTCTAGCCGGACGCAGGAGAGTAAAGCAGTTTTCACGCTGACTTTTTTGCTCCAAAAGGGGTAACATCGTCCTTTTCAGCAGCGACCGGAAAATCGCCGGAGGCACCGCCGCAGCCCATGGTCTTGTCCTTTGCCACTGCACTGGCGCGAGTTAGCTCACGCAGCTTGCTGCGGCCGAGCATTGTGGCCCTGCAATCGTTGTTGCTCTGCATGCTTCAGTTTTCCGACTTTCACTTGTCCGATCAGTTCAACGGCAAAAAGGACAACGTCTACAACATCCTCTGGGTGTTGGTGTTTGGCTTTGCAACCCTGAATATTCTGGGCTTGGTCGCGAGACGCTTCGAGCCTCGCCGCAGCAACCTTCAGTTTGGCGAGGTACTGGCCATCACCGTAACTGTCGTTTCTGTGGTTCTCCTGGGATGGGAAATGCTCTCCATCTTCCACATCTTTCCCATCAAGATCCAACCCCATTGAGTTTCCCGATCAAGGAACGCGCATTTGCGCTATGATTTCCTGTATGGCGGAGAATCCTTCGGCTTTCGATATCACTTGCCCGTGCTGCAGCGCGGTGCTGAAAGTCGATCCCACGGCCAAAGGTGTCATCGCCCATACCGCCGCCGTCAAGCCCAAGATGTTCAACGATTTCGAGGCCGCTGCGAAAGCCATGAAAGAACAGGACAGCCGTCGCGAATCCATCTTTCGGCAATCGGTCGAAGCCCAGAAACACGCCGGAGACCTTCTGGAAAAGAAGTTTCAAGAAGCAGTCAAGAAGGCCAAGGAATCCCCAGACACCGGCAAACCCATTCGCGATTTCGATCTAGACTAACTTTCAGAACGTCCTGTTCGAACTGAGTGCAAGAATGTTCACCGATTGTAAAGTTCAGATGAATTTCTGACCTACTAGAATTGTTATGTGCGCATCGCCGTACAATCGAATGTAAAATCAGGCCGATGTCCGAACTCCCTCTACTACTCGGTCATCGCGGCGCACGTGTGTCCCCATCTGTCCAAGAAAACACCCCTGCCTCTTTCGATCTCGCGCTCGCACACGGGTGCGACGGTTTTGAGTTCGATGTGCGTCTGACGGGTTGCGGGCGTTCGGTAGTTTGTCACGACCCTAAAGTCGATGGCGTCACGGTCTCCCGGGCAACTGCCGATCAGTTGCGTCATCTCCCGCTCCTGGAGGATGTGCTGCAGCGCTATGGTCAACACGCGTTTCTTGATATCGAACTCAAGGTGCCAGGCCTGGAATCTAGGGTGCTCGGCTCATTGCGCGAATACATGATGGAAGAAGACTATGTGGTCTCTTCCTTCCTGCCTGAGGTCGTGAAGGAGTTGAAAACCCGCAGCGCCAAGATTCAGGCTGGGATCATCTGCGACAAGCCCGGGCAACTTGCGTGCTGGCGCGAAACCCCCGTCGAGTACGTGATTCCTCACTATTCGCTGGTCAACCGGGAGTTGGTAGAGGAGGTGCACCGCGAAGGCCGTAAGCTGCTTTCGTGGACAGTGAATAGCCGAGACACGATGCTACGTCTTGCCGATTGGGGAGTTGACGGAATTATTTCTGACGATACTGAACTGCTGGTGCAGACTTTCACGGGATCTGGACAGAAATAATACCAGTCTGTTGTGGCGTTCGGACGACGAGCGCCTATGCTTTCGCCTCGAGAGCCGTCCCTGCCTGGAACGCCTTCCGCAGAAATCCAGCACATTCGGTCTCGAATGCTTCCAGTTCCAGAGCCGTGCGCTCCGAACTCCAGCCAATGGCAGAGCCGATGCGGGTTGCAGCTTCGCGGCTGCACGACGATGACCAGCACGCACCCAGGGCCACCGGGACGCGCCGCAACAGGACATCCGCCAGAGTGGCCGCGCATTCGCTGCTGAATGCGTCTACGGCCTCCGCCACGATGTGCGTCGAATGCGAACATAGCGGAGTGCTCATTTCCGCACTTTCGCGTGCCCTGCGAGCCACGGCCAGCGAGCGTTTCCCGTACCATTCGACAATGCCACGCGCTGCATCGGCGCTGATACCGCCCGCCTCTGCGATATCGACTGCCCACTGCCCCAGCATCGGATCAAGGTTGCCTTCGGAAGCGATGGCAAGTGTAGGCGGCGTGACTTTCAGCCCAATCTTCGCCGCACACTCGCGCGCCAGGCTGCCCGCCGTGGTCAACTTTCCGCCGATCACGGAGATCATCCGCGCGGCGCCGTCCTCGGTGTGGTCGTGCAGATAATGTTTTCGGCTTACCGCCGACGGATTCTTCGTGGGCGAGAAGGGAAGAGGCCGCACCCCGGCGAACGTGTAGTGTATGTCGTTCTGCGATACTTTCAACCTTGGAAATAGGTGGAGCAGAGACCGCAGTAGGTACTCGATTTCATCCGCCGACGGCTGTACCCGTTCTGGATCGCCCCGGTCCGTGACCTCAGTCGTTCCAACCAGCACTTGTTCGTTCCACGGGATCACGAAGATGGGCCGCCCATCCATGGCCTCGGTATAGACCGCTGCTTCGGGTGCGTCGGCGAACCTTGACAGCACGATATGCGATCCGCGGACTCCGCCCACCATGGGGTTTCCGGTCTGAATATTTGAGGTCTGGCAGATGCCGTCCGCCCACGGCCCGGTGGCATTGATGATCCAAGTGGCTTCGACGCGCTCCTCATTTCCACTCATCAGATCGCGTAGCCACGCCCCGGCAGCGCGCCCATTGTGAATCTCCACCGACAGAACTTGCGTGTGATTGCGCGCCACGGCGCCGGCCTCGATGGCCTCTACCAACCACTCGGCAACCAGACGCTCCGGAAATTCGCACTGTGCGTCGTCGAAACCAAGAACCGAAAATCGCCGGCCTCGATCCAGCAAACGCTCGAGTTTGTTTTGTTCTGCTCGCCCCCCATCAACTCCCAGGCTCGCGCTGCCCATTTTTCGATACAGCCACAACCCGGTGCGCACGGCAAGCGCGCTGCGGCGGCTCTTGCCATCCAGGGTCAGCAGAAAGTGCAAGGGATGAACCAAATGCGGGTATCGCTGAAGCAACCACTGGCGCTCCCGCAACGACTCCCGCACCTGCCCGATGTCTCCGTGCTCGAGGTAGCGCAGCCCTCCGTGAATGATCCGGGTCGAACGGCTGGTCGTGCCGGCTGCGAAATCGTGTTGCTCGACTAGAAGCGTCCGACGTCCTGCGCGCGCGCATTCCCGCGCGATGGCGACTCCGTTGATTCCACCGCCGATCACAATCACGTGAAAGCGCTCGTTCTCCAGCGGCGGTCGCGAGTTCATACGCGGGTTTGGATGCGTGCCCATGGCGTCGGGAAAATTGCAGATCTCACCTTCCAGTCTCTCCCATTTCCATCCTCACAAAAAAGATAACGTTAGTTTCAACCCATCTCTGCGTGCGATCAAGAATTACGTAGCCCCGGGCGCCTCGCCCGGGTGGGTTCTGATCCTCAGACGAGAGCGTCCGGATCTACTTGATTCATGCTTTCTGTCTAGACTGTGATACACCTCATTGCTCCCCTATACGCGAGTCATTTAAAGTGATTGCGCCCATGCCCACTACCGGAGAACGTTTTGAACGCGCAGTTTCAATCATGGCCCGCCTGCGGGGTCCGGGCGGATGCCCGTGGGACCGCGAACAGACCTTCGACTCCATCAAGCCCTATACCCTCGAAGAGGCCTACGAAGTCCTGGAGGCCATCGACAATCGCGACTGGGACGAATTGACCGGCGAACTCGGCGATCTGCTGCTGCAAGTCCTGTTCTATGCCCAGATGGCAAAGGATCAGGGTACTTTCTCGATCGATGACGTCCTTGACCGGCTGTCCAGCAAGCTTATCGATCGCCACCCGCACGTATTCGGGGAGGTAAAGGCAGAAACTTCGTCCGAGGTGCTCCGGAACTGGGCAGCGCTCAAAGCGGAAGAAAAGAAAAAGCGCGCGGAAGGGGTTGATGGAAAGCCGGCAAGTGCAAGTCCGTTGAGTGAGGAAAAAGAGTCGGTTCTGGCAGGAGTGTCTCCCTCGATGCCGGCTTTGCTAGAAGCGCACAAGCTCAGTTCCCGCGCCGCCCACGTAGGTTTTGATTGGCCAAACATCCAGGGGCTCTTTGAAAAGCTTCATGAAGAGACGAAGGAGCTGCAAGAGCATCTCCAGGAATTCCCCGCCCCCGGTCCTCAACCTCAAGGGCGCGGGGTCGCCGGAGCCGGCAAGCCGCAGATCGGCGAAGACCTGCGCCAACGGCTGGAAGGCGAGGTAGGCGACCTCTTCTTTGTCCTGGTAAACATTGCGCGTTATCTTTCGCTCGATCCCGAATCAGCGCTGAGGAAAACCAACCGCAAATTCAAGCGGCGCTTTCAATGGATGGAGGATCAACTGCGAACCTCCGGGCGCACTCCCCAGCAAGCCTCCATGGAGGAGCTCGAATCCTTATGGCAGGGGGCGAAGCAGCAGGAGCAGGACGCCCGGTGAGCGCGGACTCGATTGTCATTCGCAAATGTCACCAGCTCGACGAAATGCGGGCCTGCGTCGCCCTGCAGAAGGAAGTCTGGAATTTCTCCGATGCCGAACTGGTGCCGTTGCGAATGTTTGTCGTGGCAGAGAAAGTCGGCGGGCAAGTAATCGGCGCATTCGCGGGCAACGAAATGGCTGGGTTTGCCCTCTCAGTGCCGGGTGTCCGTGGCGGCCATTCCTATTTGCATTCGCATATGCTAGCTGTACGTAAACAGCATCAGAATGCCGGCCTTGGGCGCCGGATCAAACTTTTCCAGCGCGACGACGCGCTCGCCCGGGGCTTTGAGCTGATCGAGTGGACATTCGATCCGCTGGAAATCAAGAACGCATATCTTAATATCGAGAAACTGGGAGCCATCGCACGCCGCTACAGCGTGAATCAGTACGGAATTACCTCGTCTCCACTGCAAGGTGGGCTGCCCACCGACCGCCTGGTCGCCGAGTGGTGGCTGAAGTCGAAGCGAGTCGAAACCTTGCTCCAAAACGGGAAAAAGCCGCGCTTCGAAACCCTGACCACGATTTCTGTTCCGGCTCAGATTTACGATTGGAAGGCATCTTCCGTAACTCGAGGTCAGGCGAAAGAAGTGCAAGATCGCAATCGAGAACAATTCATGAAAGCCTTTGCCGATGGATTGGCGGTGCTAGGCTATGAGCGTGACCAGCAAGGGAGTGGCAAGTTTCTGCTCGGCCGCTGGGAGGAGAAGTGGACGTATCCGGCCACTTCCTGAGTACTGCGACGCCGGTTCAAACTAACCATTGTCGTTCCGAGCGCCGTCTTTCGGCGCGAGGTATCTGCATTTTCGCGGTCCAAGACAACTGCAGATTCCTCGCTAAGCTCGGAATGACAATCGAGTTGGGGTAAATCGTTTTTTGATCTGGTGAATGGATTTTGACAATATGAAAATTGAAGCCATCACCCTTCGTGAAATTCAGATGCCGCTCGTTCACTTTTTCGAGACGAGCTTCAAGCGCACTTTCAGCCGCCGAATTCTTCTTGTGACCGTCCACTGCGACGGCATCGATGCTTGGGGAGAGTGCGTGGCCGGCGAAGATCCGTTCTACAGCAGCGAGTGGACGGAGGCAGCCTGGCCCACAATCAAGAACTACCTCGCCCCGGCAGTGTTGGGCCGGACGTTATCGGCCGCACGGGAGAGCGTGCCTTTGATGGCGAAAGTCCGAGGCCACGACATGGCCAAGGCCGCCATCGAGAACGCGCTGTGGGATGCCGAGGCCCAGGAGAAAAAACTGCCTTTGTGGAAACTGCTGGGCGGCACGCTGCCGGAGATCTCATGCGGCGTTTCCATTGGCATCCAGGACTCAATCGAGCAACTACTCGAAAAGATTCAAACCGAACTCGCCGCCGGATACCGCCGCATCAAGATAAAAGTAAAGCCGGGCTGGGACGTAAACGTGCTGGAGCGTATCCGCTCGCGCTGGCCCGAGATCGTCCTCAGTTGTGACGCCAACTCCGCCTACACTCTGGACAACCTCGAACACCTCCGCAAATTTGACCAGTTTAATCTGCTGATGATTGAGCAGCCGTTGTGGCACGACGACATCTTCTACCACTCCCGTTTGCAGCAGGAACTGCGTACCGCGATTTGCCTGGATGAATCCATCCGTCACGCACGCGACGCCGCCAAAGCATTGGATCTCAGCGCGTGTCGGATCATCAACATCAAAGTCGGGCGAGTGGGCGGTTTCACTGAAGCCAAGAAGGTTCACGACGTCTGTGCGTCGCGCAACATTCCGGTGTGGTGCGGAGGCATGCTCGAGTCAGGAGTAGGCCGCGCCCACAACATCGCGCTTTCCACGCTCCACAATTTTCGCCTGCCGGGAGACGTTTCCGCATCCAAGCGCTACTGGAAAGAGGACATCATCGAGCCTGAAGTTGAAGTCACACCGCAAGGCACGATTCTGATCCGCGATGAACCGGGAACCGGCTATCGCGTGCGCCCGGATTTGATCGAGAAGTTCACCGTCCGCAAGGAGGCCATCCGAATGTAAAGACATTGCTTGCAATGTCTCTTTTTTCCATGCTCTATTTGGGATTGCCCGTTCCAGTTCCTTGCCGATTTTCCGCCAGTTCCGCGCCCTGCTTCTTCAGCAAATCCACTCCCTGAGCAAAATTCAGATTCGAAGAGACGCGGCGAAAGTTGCTGAAGGCTTCATCCGACTTGATGTGAAGGCTCTTGAAAAGAAGTTCTTTGCCAGTAAAGCTGAGGCTCATCTTGGTGACCTCCCAGTCTCCCGGGATGACCTCCGCCTGTTCCACCAGGAAATGTCCACCGCGATCCAGGTGGCCCAGGATTCCCCAACCGAACCCCACTTCCTTGCCCAAGGTTCCGTCGATCTTGGCGATGCGATGTTGGTTTGCATCGATTAAGAGAAAACCTTCCATGCCGGTAAGCACCTGTTCGACGTGGCTGGGTGGACTGTATTTCGGATTGGGGCGAAATTTGAGTCGGACCAACTCGTCGCCGGCTTTCCCAATCTCCGAATTCCCGACAACGGTCCCGTCGGGCTCATAGAGAAAAGCGTCCGGTAGCGCCTTCATGATTCGCGTGATCCGCTCTGCGTCTTCTTTTTCGGTCCTTTGCTTTTTCTTGAGCGCCTCGGGATTGCCCACCAACCCCGACAAGCGTACCTCTTCGGCCTGCTGCTGCTCCGGGGCCAGCGGCTTGTCATTGGTTGCAACCAGTAATCCCGCCATCCCGTCGCGGGTCTCAACCATCAGCTTGGTCTGCGAACCACGCGGAGTTTCTTTGCGATCCATGAACATGGCCTTCGCATTGCCATTGCTCGCCGCGACTTCGCTCTGCACCATCCGTCGCACAAGTTCAACCGGCGATTCGGACGTCGGCTGTGCGGACAGCGAAGCAAACGAGCACACGATCGCGAACGACGCGATGATCGATGCCGCCAGCCTCGTCGTGGAATGACTCAGTCTCATAATCTCAAGCTCCAGTTTAGACGAGACTTACGCGATTGCCGTTGTCTGAGTCTATCCCGGCGGTTGCGCATTCGCTACCTGACTCACCGTGTCTCCCTGAAAACGTGATTGTGAAATGCATCGGTAAAGAGAGTTTTCCACAGAATATTTTCGCCGTTTTTCAGTTAGACAAAAAGCCCAAAGTGAGCACCCGTGTTGGCTGTCGCCGTGGTGCTGCTGAAACCTTTCACCGCACCCAGACGGGTGTCGACAACAAATTTGGAGGAAATCGATTCCATGATCAGGAAAAACGTCTCCCTTGTCTTAAGCCTCTCGGGCCTGCTTAGCCTTGGTTTTGCTGGCCTCGCGCAACAATCCGCGCGCGAGTCTGCAACGCCCACGGCGACCGAGGCACCGGCTGGTTTTAGAACACCCACACTCTCTAAGCATCCCGGCTCGAAGAGCGTCAGCAACGGCATTCCCGAGCCGCCCAAGGATACCTTCGCTCTCGACCAAGCAAATTTTGAGGAACGGGAAGGGAACGACACGGGGCTTGGACCAGTGCACAACGCCACGGCGTGTGTCGATTGTCATCAGAATGCCGGTACCGGAGGACCCAGCCAAATGACCGAAGTGCGCGCCGGGCACCTCGACACCAATGGCAATTTCGTAAATCCGACCATCTTCATCAATCACGGTAAGGATATGATCACGGGCCGTTCTCTGATTAACGACCGCGCGATCTGCCCTCAGGCGGAGGAGCATCTACCGGTTACCGAAAACATCCGCGCTCTGCGGGCCGTGCTCAACACGCTGGGAGACGGCTTTGTTGAAGCCATTGACGACCAGACGCTGATCGACATTGCCGCGGAACAACCAAAAAAGAGCAACGGCAGGATCGCCGGAGAGACCGTGGAAGCGGCCATTCTGGAAGCGCCCGGCCAAACCCGAATTGGCCGCTTCGGTTGGAAGGATCAGCACGGCAGCATCCTTTCCTTCTCCGCCGACGCCTACCTGAACGAGGTCGGCATCTCCAACCGCCTGAAGCCGATGGACGTCACAACCGTCTGCAAGACGACGAAAGATCCCGAGGACAAAGCCGATCAGACTGGTTTATTTGGAATTGACCACTTTGCTCAATTCATCCGCGGCACATTGGTTCCACCGCGCGATCCAGTGCTCGTCGGCAAGCCGGAAGTGAAAGCCGGTGAAAAGCTGTTTGCCCAGGTTCAGTGCAGCATCTGCCACGTGGGTAAGATTGTCACTGCTCCTCCCGGAACGGTGATCAACGGCGGCACGTTCACCATCCCCGACGCTTTGGGCAGCAAGATCATTCATCCCTTTAGCGACTTCCTGCTCCATGATGTAGGTACCGGGGACGGCATTGTTCAGGGGGGACCGCAAGATACACAACACAAGCTCCGTACGGCTGCGCTTTGGGGCCTGCGTACGAAAACCCGGTTCATGCACGACTTGAAGTCCGAATCACTGGAGACAGCAATTCTCCGCCATCAGGGAGAGGCGGCCGATTCGATCAGCCAGTTCAAAGAGTTGACTCCGCAGGAACGGGGGGAGTTGATTGAATTCCTGAGGTCTCTGTAAGGCTTGGCTTGTGCGGGTAAAGGCACCGCTGGCGCGGTGCCTTTACCCGGCTGTTTATTTTCCTTTGTAAGTGAGCGGAGAGCCGACTCCGGCGCAGAGGTCCCATCCTACCGTGCAGTGGGAATCGCCCTGGGTGATGTCGCGGAAGTCAGCCTTATACTCTTTCTTGTTGGCGTATTCCCTGTAGATGGCCGTGAGTTCGTCGTTGGTCGACTTCATCTTTTCGCCGGCGGCATCTACGATTCCGGCAAAAGTCGGCGAAGCCCAACTGGTGCCGCCTACTCCGTTCCACCCACCGTCAGCAGTTATGTAGATGGGGGCGCAGCAGAAGTCCGAAGCAACATCCGGATACCCGCGCTTGCCTCCGACGATCTTCTTGATGATGTCCTGGTAGGCTGGTCTGGGCTCATACGGGCTGATGTCGCCACCCCCGCCGCCATACCACTCGCTGATGAAGTCCCCGTTTCCATCCCGGTTGAACACGGTACCGCCGACAGAGACCACGTTCGGGGAAGATCCAGGATAGATACTCACACCGATTCCCGAATCTCCGCTCGCGGCAAAGTAGACGACTCCCGGGTGCGTAAAAAGTTTGTCAAAGGATAAATCGCCGGGGGCCTCTGCATCGCCCCAGCTCATGCTTATGACTCCGCCACCGTTCTTAGCCACCAACTTACCTGCAACACCCACGGCTTGCCAGGTCGGATCCGTGTTGCAACTGCCGGACATGCACAGTTTTGACTCCACCAGAAAAAGCTTGGCTTTGGGTGCCATAGCATGAGCCCACTCGATATCCAGAGCCTCTTCAACGTCCCAACCCTGATAGACCGGCGGCTTGTGGCCGTCGGCATAAACGACCTGGAAGTCGGCATCGGGTATGCCAAAGTATTTCGAGAAGGTATGCAGATCTTCCTTCGCCGTCGGGAAGTCACCGGCATCCACAATGGCGATGGCTCCCCAGCCGCCGGTCGGAACAGCCGTGCTGGTGGCCACCGGGCAACCCTTGGGTCCCTTCACTAGGTGGTAAACGCAGGCCAGTGATCCCGGCGTCTCCGTTCCGGGAGGAGGACCATCAGGATTCGCGGCCGAGTCTTCCGAACGGGCGATAAAGTAGTTGGTATGTATGCGGCCAGGGTGGGGAACGCTGGACGGCGGAACGACCACGGTAAACCCGTTGATCTTGGTTTCATCAGCTGCGTGAACACGGCCGGGCAAAAGGTAGGCGCCGAGCGATAACGCAACACCGGCAATCATGACAACTACAACGGAATGTTTCATGCACTCACTCTTTCTTGGAATCGAGACTTAGGTTCTGGAATCCAGACCGACCGGCATTGTACACCGGTTTCGGCGGCCAGCAGAAGCCGATTCAGGCCACTTTCAAAAAGAAAATGGGGCTGGATACTGGCCAAACTATTTGCTTCCATCGTGCTTCCCGATCCCCCAGAATCCTCCAAATAGTTTAGAATCCGGTATTCCCGTTTTCAGCCCGCGGTTGATACACCCAAGGAGACTGTAGTTATGGACATGCCGAAGACCGGAGAGTTTGCACACATCGGTAAATCTGTCGTGATCAAGGGAGAGCTTTCCGGCAGTGAGGATTTGTATGTCGACGGCAAGGTCGAGGGCATCATCCAACTGCAGGACAATAACCTTGTGATCGGTCCGAACGGCTACGTCCACGCTGAAGTCAATGCCAAGGGCGTGGCGGTTCAAGGCAAGCTGGAAGGAAACATTCGAGCCAGCGAGCGGGTCGAATTGCTGAAATCAGCCGTCATCGTTGGCGATATTGTAACGCAGCGCATCGCCATTGAAGAAGGCGCCTATTTCAAGGGTAAGGTAGACATCCAAAAGGAAGCTGCCAAGCCCAACTCGGTGCCCAACCGCACCGAACAACGCGCCGAGGGGAAGAGCACATCGATTCCCGTCGCCAGTGGGGCGGTCGCAGCCGCATCCGGGGCTGGAGCCTCGGGCCCGGGGACGGCGCCGGGTACTCCAGTAATCAAACAGTAAATTTTTTCACCGGCTCAACGGTACGACCCGCGCTATATTTAAACTGCGGAACTCTCTGTAGAGCCGGACGCCGGGAATTTTGTTATGGCATCCGTTACGCACAGTTTCATGAAACTCTTTCGTGGTTCATCCGCCGAGTCGGCTCAATCCGCCAGACCTTTGTCCACCACGCCGCGGCTTACTCGCCGCTCAAGCGGGCTTGGCGAAGTCTCGCGCACCCTGCAATCCGAAGAGCCAATTTGTGTTCTGGATATCGGTTACACATCAGCGACCAACATCCGTTATCTGACCGAACGCGGACACAAAATCTACAGTGAGGATTTACTCGAGGCATCGACCGATCCGTCACTGATCACGAAGAACGAGCAGGGGCAGGTCATTCTGGACAGCCGGCGGTTTCTTGCCGACAACCTGGTCTATCCCGCGGCCCAGTTCGATGTCGTTCTGTGCTGGAATCTGGCCGACTACATGGATGAGTCTCTGGTCAAGCCGGTGGTTGCGCGCCTCTGGTCCACCATAAAGCCGGGAGGCATGATGCTGGCCTTCTTCCACACTCGCGAAGCCGGACCGGACGCGCCCTGCTACCGCTACCACATCGTGGGTAATGACGTTCTCGAAATGCAACACGTCGAAGCCCGGAGAGATGTGCGCAAGGGACCGACGGGCGCGCTTCATACGGCCATCGAAAAGAGTTTCCGCCTGCAGCGCGTCTTCAACAACCGTCACATCGAAACCCTGTTCCGGGATTTCGGTTCTATCAAATTCTTCCTGAGCCGCGACAACATCCGCGAAGTGCTGGTCGTGCGCTAGCGGCGTGGAGGACGGGCGTCTCGCCCATCTTGGGTGTCGACCTACCTGGTCTTGCTCATCAAATAGCGCGTGATCGCGGGAGTCTTCGTCATCAAGCGGAAAAGCGGAACGCGAATGGTCTGCGGCAATTCGAACATCCGCCGGATTCTGGAAGAAGTTCTGAACACGGGAGAGAGCCTCCGTTTGTAGTGCCTCCGATAGTCGCGCCCGGCCTGCGCAAGCGAAATGCTTCCAGCAAAGAACGGAATCAGACACTCCCCAGCAAGACTGCCGCTGCGCAGGGCAAGAGAAATACCGTCTCCGACAAAAGGATCCACAAAAGCGGCAGCATCGCCGGTCATCAGAACCCCGTCTCGCTCCGGTTGCGGTTCACGAAAGACCAGCGGCGACGTGCTCACCGGATCACTCAGCGGCTTCCATCCTCGACTGCGTTCTTGCAGCGCGGGATCGCGGAGGAAGACCTCGCGCAGGCTGCTGGCCACATCGGCGCGAACCATGGCACACGCATTGACCCTTCCGGATTGCGCATCTAACTCTCTGGTGTCAACCGGTTGAACTCCGCAATAACCACCCTCGAAAAAATAAAGATCCGCGGAGGCCGGCGGGGATGGCTCAGCAAAATGGCCTTTGAGGCCAAGCCACTTTACTCCGGAACCGCGGCCGTTTGGCGCAGGATTCAGGTTTGAGCAACGGCCCGAAGCGTTGACCAGCGCACGACTTTCAAATTCTCCCGCCGAAGTCTTGACTAGAAATGGGCCAGTCCCCAAAATATTCTGCACCGTGATTTGCTGCCGGCTCTCCACACCGCATTGCTCCGCCGAATCCCAAAGAGTCTGGTCGAGCTCCAGGCGAGAGATGCTGGCGGCGGGGGGATTGACCGGCGTGTGGAGTGTGCGGCCGCCGAGGAACAGCCGAGCCCGAGGAATGCGCACGGCTTCGGAAAACAACCGCGAATGTTGCTCAGCCAGCAGGTCAGCGAGCAGGCCAAAAGATTCCGCGGAAACGAATTCGCCGCACACTTTTTGACGAGGGAATCGCCCCCGTTCGAGCAGCAACACCCGCGCGTCTTTGCGGGCGCAAGTAATGGCCGCGGAGGTTCCCGCCGGCCCACCGCCAATGACAATCAGATCGTGCATCGCTCTAACTTTTCCACACAATCGCCCCCATGCGGAAGAGGGGATGGCGTTTAATCTCAACCCTCGCGGCCGTGGTCTGCCCTAGCATCTGATTCATTTCCTCAACCGTGTATGCCCGGCGCACCGAAGCGGGTGCATCATGGCGGTTGAAGCGACTCCGATAAAATGCAAGGCTGATATAAACCAGGGCAAGGTGAATTGGATCGCGGACCACGTCGTTAATGATTACTGCCGTACGGCACACCCGCAGGCCCTCGTTCACAAAATATACGAACTCCCGCGGTTCCAGATGGTGAGTGAACAGGCAACTGCTCACTAGATCGAAACTTCCGTCCGCGAAGGGAAGCGCCAGCGCGTCTCCGGCTACCGCCGAGGCTCCATTTCCAGAACCGTTTGTCAAATGAGAATGAGCGCGATCAAGCAGTGTGACTTGAACCTGAACTCCCGACTTCCGCATCCTTTGGCTCGCAGCCTGGGGAACATATCCAGCGCCCGCCGCGACCTCTAGCAACGACAGCGAACTGACACGAAGCTTCGCCGCCACCTGCGCGATCATCGATTGTGTGGCCGAAATCCCCCCGAACCACTGATTGATGTGGCGCAGGTCGGAGAGCGCAGAGTCAATCTCAGCCGGCGTGCCGGAATCGCTGTCGAGTAATTCGGGAATGACGGTGCGCTTCATAGTCTGACAATTGAACAGAGCAATACTCAGGACTACGCAAGATGCTTACGCCTATTCGATGTTCCGAAGACCGCGGAAATGGAGCACCCCAACTACGATCATGGGGTTAGTTTGAACGCCGTTCCACAGCCTGAATTTTCAACCCCGCACTGGGTGTCGCCACCCAGCCCATTGACGCCATAGAAATCTCCATTCGCAGTACGGAGCACACCCAGAGGAACTCCCCCTTGCGACGAATTCGCGATGGGAAAATTGTAGAGCACGGTAAATTTACCGGCTGTCGAAAGCTCGTACAGGTATCCTGAATTATGGGGGCCGCCGTTGGAGTTCGTGCCGTAAAGGTTTCCCTGGAGGTCGAGAACCGGGCAACTGTGCGCATTATTATTCTCGGTAAATGGAGTGAATTCGTAGAGCGTCTTGAGCTTTCCGGTCTGGTTGAGCAGGAAGGTCGTTCCGCAGCCGTTGTAGCCACAACCCAGATCACCGCCGGCTGAGGTTACCCCAAAGGTGTTCCCATGGCTGTCCGCAGTAAGACAAGCGGGGTAAGATCCGTCTGATTTGCCGGTGAACTTGTGAAGTACCTTGTATTTGCCGGTATGTTCAAGTTCGAAGATGGTTCCGCAACCGACGGTATGTTCGCAGTTCAGATCGCCGCCCCAGACCGTGATGCCGAAAAGGTCGCCCTTTGAATTCAGGATCGGAGTGCCCCACGCTTGAATCCCTTGCTTGAGAGATTTGAACGTGTACAGCAAATGGAATTTGCCATCGGCTGCAAACTCGTAGATCACTCCGCAACCGTCGCCGTTAAAGCCGCAGTTGGGATCGCCTCCGTATTGGGTGTTTCCAAAGAGATTGCCTTTCGAGTCCAAAGTCGGAGCTGAGTTAGCGATCGCACCATCGGTGAAATTGTTGAAGTATTTCAGTATCTTCTCTTCATGATTCTTCTTGATTTCAAACAAAGTGGATCCGCTGCCGTTCAAGCTTTCCGTTGTGCCAAAGAGATTTCCGGCCTTGTCGCGGATCACACCAGATTCGGGATTAGCCCCGTCCGAACTGCCACCCATGAACGCATATAGAACCGTGTAATTGCGATTCTTGTCGATCTTGTAGACCACTCCGCAGCCAGTGCCCGGCGTGTTTGGGCAACTCAGATCGCCTCCCGCGGCTGTCGTCCCATACAGATTTCCCTCCGCGTCTCGGATCGGGGTCGCGGTGGGCAAAGTGCCGTTGCTACCCTCGAACGTATGCAGAATGTGGATGTCGTAATTCTGGGCATGCACGGAGCGAGGGACTATTACCGTCAGCGCCAGGACAAGCGGTGCGAGAAACCAGGGTTGAACGCGCATCAGATCCTCCTGCAAAAGCAGTGGCACAGCAGATACCGCTACTGCGGCGGACGCGATTCTATTGTTTGCAACCCTCACGTTGTCTCGGAGATGTAAAAAGAATGTAAAGTTTTCATCGGGAATCGGGAATCGCGAATAAAAAATTGGCTACACTTCCGCCAACTCTTCCTCCAGCAATTGCTTGTTATACAGATCGGTATAGTAACCATCCTTGGCTACCAGTTCGTCATGAGTACCCAACTCGACGATTCGTCCGGCATGAAGGACGGCGATGCGATCGGCATTGCGCACGGTGGAAACCCGGTGGGAGATGAAAATCGTAGTGCGGCCCTGCATAATTTCGCGCAGATGATTAAGGATTTTGTCCTCGGTATGAGTATCGACGCTGGCGAGCGCATCATCGAGAATCAGAATACGCGGATCGCGAACGATGGCGCGTGCAATCGCCGTGCGCTGTTTCTGACCGCCCGATAAAGTAATCCCACGCTCACCCACCAGCGTTCGATACTGCTCGGGGAAACCTTCGATCTCCTCGGCAATGCTGGCAGCCCGCGCCGCGGCACGGACTTCGTCGTCCTTGGCGTTTTCCTTTCCAAAGGCAATATTCTCGCGCACCGTCTCGCTGAACAGGAACGTCTCCTGCGGCACAAAACCGAGATTACGGCGCAGAGATGCGATCGGATATTCGCGGATAGGAATGCCGTCGATGAGCACGGTCCCTGGCTCAGCATCGTAAATACGAGGGATCAGGCTGACCAGCGTAGTCTTACCGGAACCTGTCGGCCCCACAATCGCCAAGCTCGACCCCGCAGGGATGCGCAGGCTGATGTCATGCAAAACCGAAGTGGAGTTGTAAGAGAAGTTCAGGTGCCGGAACTCGATCTCCCCCAAGATCTGTGTGGTGACGGGCGACTCGCCCGTCCGGTTCTTGATTTTGATTGCCTCACTATCCTCAATCTCCGGTTTCTCCACCAGAATCTCGTTGATCCGTCCCATCGACGCCGTGCCGCGCTGGAAAATATTGATCACCCACCCCAGCGCAATGATCGGCCAGGTAAGCTGCACCATGTAAGTATTGAAGGCAACGAAACCGCCCACCGTGATCCGCCCGGAAATCACCTCGCGCCCGCCCAGCCACAGCACCAGCACAATGGCAAGCCCCAGCATGGTTTCGAGGGTGGGCCACAGCATACCCATCAAGCGAACCAGTTTCAGGCTGCGTTTAATGTATTCCTGATTGGCTGCCTCGAACGCCGCAATCTCAGCTTCCTCTTGCACGTAAGCTCGAATGACTCGAGCGCCGGAAAAATTCTCTTGTGCGCGGGCCGAGATATCGGAAAACATCGCCTGAATCCTCTCGAAGCGCTCGTGAATCTTGCGGCCAAAGTACTGGATGGTGATGCTGACAATCGGCAGAGGCAGGAAAGCGTAGAGCGTCAGCTTGGGGCTGATCGAAAGCATGAAAACCAGCGCCCCGGCGGTAAACACAATCGTGTTCGCCGAATACATAATGGCCGGCCCCAGCAGCATGCGGACGGCGTTCAGGTCATTAGTAGCGCGAGCCATGATGTCGCCGGTTCGCGTCCGCTGATAGTACGAATAGGAAAGGCTTTCGAGGTGGCGAAACAGATCATTGCGCAGATCGAATTCGATTTCGCGAGAGACGCCAATCACGACCCAGCGGGTCAGAAACTGGAAAATCCCCTTCGTGGCGGCCACTGCCAACAACAGAAGCGCATAGGTAACCAGCTTGTGTCGAGTGATGCCAAGATGAAGATCGTCGACCGCCCGCCGGATCACCAGCGGAAACAGAATCCAAATGCCATTGGTCAGGAAAACAGTCAGTGTCCCCACCACATAGCTGCGGCGGTACTTCTTGAAGTAGGGAATCAGGGGACGCAGGCTTTTGGGCAGCATCGGCTCGTTAGATGTGATTCTAACAGCCGCAGCTTCACTTTCCCGGCATCACCGATCAGATACGAGACGGCCAAGCGGGATGAAGGCGACAATGCCGGCCGTCAACAGTAAAACCACCCAGCTCCCGAGAAAGAACCAGGTGGAATCGATCACGTAAGAGTAAACAAGATCAACATCCATGGTCAGCCTCTCAAAGAACCATCAGCAGATACTTCGGCTTTTCAGTTGGACTTTCCCAGTCAGGCGTTTGTATTCGTCCACGATCTCGCGCACCGCGTTAAGCCGGCCGAGCGACGTCAGATGTAAATCCGTAAGCGCCAGCTCAATCTCCGACATCCAACATTCGACAGCCCTGTCTACGCCTACCGCCATCTCGCTCGCAATCGCATCGACAATCTCTACTGGAACCGCTGTGCTAGCCAAGAACATACCCGCCTTTCCTGATCCATTCAATGAAGCACCCACTCAGGGGAGGGCCCCCCTCAGTCCCTCCCCCTCCCCCTCAGATTTCGTCACTGATTGGGTGCGTCTTCCGAGTGGGCTCCCTGATGACGTTCTTCCATGCGCTGCTCCCGCTTGGCAATGAACTGCGCCAGCTTGGTTTTCTGCTCGGCAGTCAGAACCTGGTACGCTTCAGAAGCGATACGGGCATGCTGCACCTCAAGTTGCACATGGACCTGCGCCCCCTGGGCTGCGATTGCCTGCGCCTTGGCCTCATCGAAGCTGCCGCTCTGAATGAGCTGCATCATCTGCTCATGGCTCGCCATCTCCTGTTTGAACAGAGGCTCCATCGCCGGCTTCTCTTTGGCGATGATTTGTTTGATCTGCGCCTGCTGTGCGTCGGTCAAATCCAGCATATCGCTGAAGTAGCCGAGCATTCCGCCGCCAAAGAAATCACCACCACCGTGCGGCCCGCCGTGGGGTTGTGCCACCGCCAGTCCTGCCACCAGCACGATAGCCAAAGCTATAAACGACATCTTGCTACGACTGAATTTCATAACCTCTCCCGTGAGCATTCCCTTAAATCGGAAAACCTCAATTTGCTTCTGATCATTAGAAACACTTTTGCCACTCTTCGGTGGTAAAGAGTCGGTCAACCGGAGTAAAGTTTTGTAAAGCGGGTTAACCGTTGGATTGACAATTCTTTACGCCCTTTATGCGCGCGCCTAACTAAAATGAAAAAAGTGGACCGCATTCTGGTCATCGACGACGACGTGGAGCTGTGCAGCCTGGTGGGCGAGTATCTTGAGCCCGAGGGCTTTCAGATCGAAGCCGTTCACGACGGCAATCGCGGTCTGGATCGCGCTCTGAACGGAGATCACCTGCTGGTGGTGCTCGATGTAATGCTGCCCGGCATGAATGGCTTCGACGTATTGCGGCGGATTAGAAACACATCGCGGATTCCCGTGCTGCTGCTCACGGCTCGCGGGGAAGACGTGGATAGAATCGTGGGCCTCGAAATTGGCGCCGACGATTATCTTCCCAAGCCTTTCAATCCCCGCGAACTGGTGGCCCGCATCCGGGCCATCTTGCGTAGAACCCAGGCAGCAGAAAAGAGCGCGGCAGCCGAGGGGCAAATTCCCGAGGTTGTGCGGGTCGGCGATATTGAACTTGATCCCGCCACCCGAATGGTGCTCCAGAACGGCAAGCCCGTAGAGTTGACCTCGGTCGAATTCAATTTACTGCATGTATTGCTGCGCGAAGCTGGACGCGTCGTCACCCGCGAGCACCTGGTGGATGCGGTCCTCAGCCGCAAGTTTTCTCCCTTTGACCGCAGTATCGATATGCACGTCAGCAAGGTTCGCAAGAAGCTGGGCGATTCCGATCTGGGGAGCGATCACATTAAAACCGTGCGCGGCGTGGGATACATCTTCGCCCATCCCCGCGACGCGAAAGTAGAAGCCAGAGGTGAAGAAAGATGAGAAGCTTGTTTCTCAAAATCTTTCTCTCTTACTGGATCGCGCAGGCGCTCTTTTTGGTCCTGGCAATCCTGGTCACGTTGGCCATCCATCCTTCCGGAGAGATTTCCAGCGTCCAGGCGCAACAAGCGAGGTTTCTCAACGAAGCGGTGCAGGCGTATCAGACTGGCGGACAAGACGCCGCAAGAAATTATCTTAGATCAGTGCGTGATGCTCAGCACGTCCGGCCGTTTCTTTTTGACGAAAACACTCGCGATTTAACCGGACGCATCCCGCCGGAATGGATTCTGCGCGTGGCCCGCGGTGAGACCGCGACCGCCGACAGCCTCCGCGGACGCCTCGGTCCCGCGCGCTATCTGCGGCAATCGATGGCGGCCGCCGATGGGCATTCTTACATGCTGGTCCTTGAGTTCCCTCCGCAGGAGCACCGTTTCTTCGGCCCGCACGGGGTGCCCCATCTGGGCATTCTCATTGCCATCATTTCCTCCGGTTTGGTCTGTTATATCCTGGCGCGATATTTGACTTCACCCATCGTGCTCCTCCGGGCAGCAACCCAGAAACTTGCCTCGGGCGATCTCACGGCGCGTGCCGGTTTGCCCGCTTCCCGGCGGCACGATGAAATGGCTGAATTGATGCGGGACTTCGACCGCATGGCCGAACGTCTGGAAAATCTGGTCAATGCCCAGGGCCGGTTGCTGACTGATATTTCTCACGAACTGCGCTCTCCGTTAGCCCGATTGAATGTAGCTCTCGAATTGGCGCGTCAGCGCAGCGGCCCCGAAGCCGGCACCGCCCTGGATCGCATTGATCGCGAAACCAACCGCCTGAATGAACTAATCCAAAAGCTGCTCACCATTGCCCGCCTCGAAGCCGGAGACGAATTGATCGAGAAGCTGCCGGTCCACCTCGAACAAATCGTCCATGAAATTGCGCGCGACGCTGCCTTTGAAGCGCAGGCCCGCCGTTGCCAGGTCGAGGCCACGGTGGTGGATGACTGCGTGGTCATCGGAAGCCCGAGCTTATTGCACAGCGCAATCGAGAACGTTGTCCGCAACGCTGTTCGCTACACCCAAGAGGGCACCAGCGTGCAAGTGCGTTTGGAAGAGGGCATCGCCGTGGAAGGCGACAGCCTGCAGGGTCCGGAAGCCGTCGTACGAGTGACCGACTCCGGCCCCGGCGTACCCGAAGATGCGCTGGACAAACTGTTTCGCCCGTTTTACCGCATCGACGACGCTCGCGGACGCCAGACCGGCGGCGTCGGTCTAGGCCTGTCGATCACCGATCGTGCTGTGCGCCTGCACGGTGGCACGATAAAAGTATCCAATCGCCCACAGGGCGGCTTAATGGTTGAGATTCGCTTGCCACTCTCCTCTGCGGAAGTGGCAAATGCGATCGATCAGCGAACCACCCCGGTGTTTTCCCGAGGACCAATATAGATGCGAGCGTCCAAATGTAGGCGCGAGCGTCCTCGCTCGTGCTCGTGCTGCGTTCACCTGCAATCCGTGAACTATCGAATCCCACGCCCGCTAATTTGCGGCGGCCAACCACTGGGCCACGTCGCTCAGCAGTTTCTCCGCCGCCTCTCCGGGATCCTGGTTGGCAAAGTTGTCGTTCAGAATGATTAGAGAAACCGCCGGATCAATCTCCTCCAACGCCTTGCGCGTCGGTTTCCCATGAACGGATTGCAGGCGCGAGGAAAGCACCACCAGCTTTGCCTTCGTTGCTTTGAGCAGGACTCGAGCGTCGTCGACGTTCGCCGTAGTCAAGGCGTTGTATCCGGCATTGCACAGCACCTCCCGCAGGAATGTGCACACATCGGTCGAGTCGTAAACGCAAAGCATGCGCGGTCTTGCGTCCCCGATCTTTCCTCGCGAATATCGCGAGCCCAAATACGCGGCCGTGATCGCTTCTTCCACCGAATCGTAAGTTTCAAATTGCGAGATCAGGCTGGTCATCTCCAAGGTTTTGCGGATTCTGGGCGGTACTCCACTGAGTTTCAGGTCTCCTCCCTTCAACCGCGCGGCCTGCGTCAGGCGCACCATTGCGCCCAGTCCGCTGCTGTCGACGAACTCCACTTGATCGAGCTGTAGCACCACGTCGCCGTACTTGATGAAGGAATCTCCAACATAAGAGTGCAACGTGAAAACTTCTTTCCCGACCACGATCCGTCCCCGACACTGAATGACCAGGACATCGCCAACCGGACGGCTCTCCAGACGCAGCTGCATCACGTCCTCCCCATAGTTGAAATTGTGATCTAAGCACGATTTCATCCGGGCCACATTAACGAACTCTTGGATCCTTCGCAGCTATCCATCAGCCCGGACCGAGCGTGGCCGAATTGTACTCGTAATCGCGCCGGGAATCCCGCTTGGGAGGTGTTCGGCTGGTTACGACAACAACCCTAAGATTCAGCTCCACACTGCGGTAAGATAGACTCGAAGTCTTACCGTATTCATGATCCGGAGGCTGTCGTGCTCAAGAACTTCGTCTGGGTCTTCGCTCTCCTGACTTTGCTGGCCGCTGCGTGGACGTTGCAGGGCCAAACCTCTCCCAAAACGCCACCCGCCGAGTACAAGATCCCCCCCGAAGCGGCCAATCGGAGCAATCCCGTCAAGCCTGGCCCGGAGTCGCTGGCCCGTGGCAAGAAGATCTATGGCTATGATTGTGCCGTGTGTCACGGGAAAGACGGCGACGGCAAGGGGGATATGACAGATATGAAGGGAATCCCCGACTTCACCGATCCCGCGGTGCAGAAAGGCCACACCGACGGCGAGTGGTTCTACATGATCCAGAAGGGCAAAGGAGAAATGCCCCCCGAAGGCGATCGCGCCAAAACCGAAGACACCTGGAACCTCGTAAACTACGTCCGCTCCTTCGGGAACAAGAAGTAATCCGGTCCCTGATGATCCCGCGCATCGTATGTAAGTGCAGCCTCTCGGGGGACGGCCAAATGTATGCATCGAACCACACCGCGTCCGTGCAGACACATTGTTAGGTAAGGGCGAACGGAAAAGTCTTCATTCTTCTAACCTAGGGTTCTGGCCTTCCTCGTGCAGTATTGCCGAGTAGAGCCGCAAGATTCAAGAAGGTTATTCGAACCGCGACCTTACGATCCTAGAATTGTTGAGGACTTCGAGATGACCGTCACAAAGGCTGCCGCGAGTACGAAGCTCCGGTGGCTTCCTGCGGAGATGACAACCCCGCCCATCCTTCCGGAGACAACAGGGCTAACCCCTATCGAGCCGCGTTATGCCCTGCTTATCAATCCGTTCTATCGTAAGGACCCATCCGCCAGCTTCGGCAAACATGTCCTCACGCCAACTCTGGCCTTGACCAGCTTCGCCGCCACCACGCCGCATCATTGGCGAGTCCGGTATTGGGACGAAAACCTACTGGACGGCCCCCCGCCACTCAGCCCGATTCCCCAGGTTGTCGGCATCACTGTACACCTGACCTTTGCAGTTCGCGCTTACGAGTTGGCCCGGTGGTATCGCGTCCGTGGTGCGAAAGTCATTCTTGGCGGTTTGCACGTGCTGTCTTGCCCTGAAGAGTGCGCGCCTCATGCCAATGCCCTCGCTCTCGGCGATGGTGTGCAACTTTGGCCACGCATTCTTCGTGATGTCGAGAGTGGATCACTACAGTCGCGCTACGTTGCAGGATACGAGAACGACTACTGCGAAGACCCGCCGCCGCGCCGCTCGATCCTGCCCCGGCATAGCTTTTTGACGACCACCAGTCTCATTGCGACTCGCGGCTGTCACAATCGCTGCGGGTTTTGCTATCTGGCGACTGACGGGCTCCGGATGCCTTATCGGATGCGTGATCCCAAGCTCGTGGCGGCCGAGTTCGCAGCCGATCAGCAGCCATACGCTGTGTTCATCGACAACAATCTCGGGTCCCGCAGGGACTACTTGCGCACTCTCTGCCAGGCGCTTCGCCCCCTCAAAAAGATATGGAGCGCCGCTGTGTCGATTGACGTTACGGATGAACCCGCACTTATCCGCGAAATGGCGCTGGCCGGTTGTACCGGCGTATTCATTGGTCTCGAGTCGCTTTCGGACGACAATCTCGCCGCCGCTCGGAAGAAGAGTCCAAAAACTTCAGACTACGCCCGGCGGGTCAGTCTTTTTCACGATTACGGAATCCAGGTGAACGGCTCGTTTGTTCTGGGCTTCGACCATGATCACAAGGACGTCTTTGCCCGCACCGCGGAATGGGTCGAAGAGAACCGTCTCGAATGTGCAACCTTTCACATTCTCACTCCTTACCCTGCCACACCATTGTTCAGGGAGATGGAAGCCGCGGGACGCCTGCTGCACCGTGATTGGAGTCGGTACGATACGGCCCATGCGGTTTTCCGGCCTCGGCACATGAACCCCGAAGAATTGGAACAGGGTTACGCTTGGATTTACCAGCGTCTCTTCTCTCATTCGTCCATCTGGCGCCGCCGTCCGGCAGATTGGCGCTCGGTGCCGCTCTACCTCGCGATGTCTTATCTGTACAAGAGATCCAATCGGTTTTGGCATCTACTGATCAAGCATGACCTTGTCCACGCCGTCTGGCTGCCCATGGTAGAACTCACACGTTTGCGACACGTCCGCTACCGAGCGCGGGTTCTAGAAAGGAATAAAATGCCTTCGATGTCCGGCTCAGTCGTGTCAGCCGGAGTCTAGCGCGGAGCCAGCGAGGTCAGTGATCGTTCAGTCGGAGTTTTGCTAAAGAACAAACCGAGAACCGGGAACGGGGAACTGACAACCGCCTCTTTGCGATCTTCCGCAGTATGGTTTCCTGCTGCTCCTGTCCACCGCAACCGGTGAATGCCGGTTTCTAAACTTGACCTCAACCCTATCAACCAGATATGATGTTTTTGGCAACATTAGCTCTTTGAGAAATCAACGGGTGATAAACCGGCCCATCGCGTGGGGAAACGAACTCTGGGAAATTGGCCAGCTAACTCCTTATTCCGGAATATTTTACGTATAAGTCCTTATTCCTCAAAGATCTGAGTGGTAGTCTGGCGCTAACTCTATCATTCCAAAAGATCAGGGGGGGAGGGGGGTACCCATCTTTTCCTCGCTCAAAATCGATGCCTCCACCCAAGCAACTTTCGCCCGCCATGACGGTTCCAATCAGGGTACGAAGTTTGCGCTTCCCTTATATTCCTGATACACAAATGAGGGTAATCCTTGATCTCCATCCGTGTGCGGCGAAGTTTCTTGCCCGGACGTGTGAGGTCTTGAATCGCGACAGGGAGAAAGAATGGGGATGAAGTTTCGTTTCTTGCCGTATCTGCTGCTTCCGATTGCGCTTCTCTGCCTGACGGCTTGCTCTTCCTACAATGCCCCGAATACACAAGGCACCGGCCTCCTCTATGTCGCGGCGCAGGCCAACACTACAATCTCGGCGTACGTCGTGACCCAAAGTAACGGTGCGCTTAGCACCAACGGAAACAGTATCGGAACCGGTTCGGTTCCGTCCGCCATGGTGATGTCTCCTGCCGCAGACGCATTGTTCGTGGCCAACAGCGGCGCCAACAGTATTTCCAGTTACACCATAAACTCGGGCGGTTTGCTCACCGCCGCCGCGGCAACCACTCCGACGGGAAAGATCCCCACTGGTTTAGCCACAGATCCTGCCGGCAAGTTCCTGTTTGTGGCCAATCAGCTGTCCAGTAATATTTCAGTGTATGCGATTAATGGCACCGGCTTGACCCAAGTCCCCGGCTCGCCCTTTACCACAATTCCCGCCGGCTACTCCTATCCGATCGGTACGCTGCCGGCTGCTGTAGCGGTGAGCAAGTCGGGAAAGTTCCTGTATGTTGCCAACCAATTGGCTAACTTCGTGTCAGGATTCTCGATCAATACCACCACCGGCGCGCTCACCGCACTGGGAGTGCCGTTTTACAACGTGGGGATTGCGCCGTCTGGAGTGGCCGTCACTCCAAACGGAGGTTTCCTCTACGTTGCCAATGCCGGGGCCAACTCCAATAACATCTCGGCGTTCGCCATTTGTGACGCCCTGGTTACTTCCTGTGCCAATCCAAATAGCCCCGATGGAACTCTCACGCCGGTAGCCGGTTCGCCATTCCCCGCGGGCTTGGGCCCGGTCGAGATCGCGTTCGACCCAGGGTTTAACTTCGCCTATGTAGTCGATCGGGCCTCGAACGAAATCTCGCAATACGCCTACGGCCCTGGAGACGGAGTTCTGACGCCGCTGTCTCCGGGCTCCATCTCCACTGGCTTAACTCCGGTGTCGATCGCCGTTCTGTCCGGGGTCATACCGACCGACGTAGGCAACTCTCTTTATAACCTCACGGACTATGCGTATGTGGCAAATCTCGGCGCGGGAACGATTTCGACGTTTTCCCTCTCCACCACCACCGGACTCCTAACCGTAGTGGGCCAACCACTTGTGGTTTTTGGCCAGACGTCAGCAGTGACGGGCAGGTAAGGCTTAGGTCGGGACCTTCAAAATCAAATACCCGCCCACTAACGCGAAAATCAGATCCGGAGACCACGCAGCCAACACAGCCGGCAACTGGCTGATGTTGCCCATCGCCTCGAACAGTCCGGCAACTGTCCAATACACCACCGCAATCCCCACGGCCGTCGCAACTCCAGTGACTGCCCCGCGCCGTCCCGAAGCAAGCGAAAACGGAATGGCGAGTACCGCCATCACCAGCGTGATGATCGGGAAGGCGAGTTTCTTCTGCAGCTGAACCCGCAGCCGCACCACGTCAAAGCCGCTTTGCTGCAGGTCGTGGATGTAGCGGCGCAGCTCCTGATAGTTCATTTCGGAAGACTGCTTCACTTCCTTCTTGAAATAGGTGGGCGGCTCGCTGACCATGGGAAACGTTGCGACATCGAACGTGTGATAGTTCTCGATGGCGGGTCCGCGTAACTCGCGCACCCATCCCTGGGTGCAGACCCAGCGCTTCAGGCTGTCTTCCCAGTGCGCCCGGTCGGCGTAAATTCTCTTGGTAAGTTGGAACGTGGCGGGATCGAACTGGAAAACCGCCAGCCTGCCGAACTGGTCGCGATCGGAATCGAACAACTGGTAATAGTAAATATCGGAGTTCTGCCCGAAGATCCACTTCCGGTCCGGGTTCAAGTAGGTTTGGGCAGGCTTGCCTTTGATCAGGTTGCGCAGGGCGTCCTGACGTTTATTCGCGTGCGGCAAATAAAACTGGTCGGCGAAGAAAAGTCCGGCGGCGAGAAAGGCCGAGGCTACGAGCAGTGGCGTGACAATTCGGTAAATGCTGATTCCCGTCGTCTTGATGGCGGTGATTTCGTTGGAGCGCTGCATCACTCCCAGAGTGATCAGAACCGCGAGCAGCATACTCAAGGGCGTAATGTTGTAGACGAAATAGGGTGAAACATTCAGCAGGTACTCTCCCACCACCAGCGGCGAGACCTGGTTGCGGAGAATGTCTCCCAGCAACTCGAAAAGCGTGAACACCAGCAGCAGCATGAGGAATGCGGCTACGACCATGGCCAGGTTCATGCCGAAGTCGCGCAGGACGTAGTCATCCAGAATCATTGGGAAGCGGGCGCGGAACACGCGGTGCCGAGTAGCGGCGCGATGGAAAACATCGTCTGAGCGGAGATTGCGCAGAGGCGTGGCGACGGCGTCCTTCCATCCTGTACCCAGCGGACTCCACAGCCTGCGCAGGGAAGAGATCTCAAACGGGCGGTGTTCGGCGCGCCACAGCAGAAAAGCGCCACCGAAGAAAAATACAATGTCCGCGAGCCATACCCCCAGGGCAGGCGACAACCGGCCCTGCCGTGCCAGCGAAACTCCAACCAACGTCGCGGAATAATAGGCGAAGACCAGCAGGATAGTAAGCACGAACCCGGTGGACTTGCCGCCTTTCTTCGACGACAGACCAAGCGGAATTCCGACCAGCGCCAATACCAGGCATGACGTGGGCAGCGCAAAGCGGCGATGGAACTCGATCAGGCACCAGCGGGCCAGAGTTTGGTTCCTGGTGTTGTGGGCCTGCCGCCACAGCTCCCAAGTCCCCAGCTGCGAAACCGGAACGAGGTCCTGTTCCTTGGTACTGTCCGCCTGAGGAACCGGAATCGGGATGTCGGTCTGCTCGAAAGTAGAAATCTGGTAATGGTCAGGGATCTTGGGATCGATCTCGTGAGTCGAGCCATCGGTGAGATGGAGATGCAGGGTCTCTGGTCCCTCGCTGACCAGAATGCCTTGCCGCGCCAGCGTGATTCTCGGGGAAGATGGGACGCTGGTGTCGGCGATGAAAACGCCTTTCCAGATCGCCGCGCCCTGGGCCGCTTTTACGTTTTGGACGTAGAGCACAAGTCCGGGAAATCCTTCGTAGAACACTCGCGGCTGCACTTCAAAAGAAACTTGCGAAGACTTCAGGCGATCCTGCAAACGGGCGACGGCGGCTTGGGAGCGGGGCGCGAGATACACTCCGTTGGCGAGAGCCAGAAGCCACGCAGCTACGGCGAAAATAGAGACGATCCGGAGAAAGCTCCAAACGCCGATGCCGCTGGCCCGCATCGCCGTGATCTCGCTGTCGGCCGCCAGTCGGCTGAGGCCGATCAGAATCCCGACCAGCGCGCCCGCGGGAATGCTGATGGTAAGCGTGACTGGAACAATGAAAAAGAAGACTTGGGCAACGCTGGGTAAGGGCGCGCTGTTGCGAACCACCAGTTCGAGGATTTGTCCCAGGTCGCGAGTGAACAGCACGAAGGTGAACACCGCCACGCCGATCAAGGCATGAGCCGTGACTTCGCGGAGGATGTAGCGGGTGAGGATCCGCATGGCCGGGGGCTAGAGCGAGTCTAGCACGCGCCGTGATTGGTCTTCCGGATCGCCAGCCGCCAGAATGAATGCCTGGCTTCCTATTTCAACAGCCGACGCTCCACCTCAATGCGGATGTGACGGCGCGGGGAACGGCGTGGTGTTCAGCAAAATGCTGATCCCGGCTGTGGTCAGAGTGGCGAGGTCCGGTTTGCCATCATGGTTGAAGTCGGCCGTGATCAGTCCTGCTGTACCGATGCCCACGCGGAAGGCTATCGGAGGCTGAAATGTCCCGTCGCCATTGCCGAGCAGAATGGAGACGTGACACGGTTTGGGATTGGTGCTGTCAGTTACTGCCAAGTCCAGTATGCCGTCCCCGTTGAAGTCCGCGGTCACGATGGACTGCGGAAACATGCCCGACGTGTACGCCCTAGCCTTGCCGAAGGTTCCGTCGCCCTTGCCGAGCAGGACATAAATCTTGTTCTCGCCATCGATAGGAACAACCGCCACGTCTAGGTTCCCATCGGCGTTGAAATCGCCCAGGACCAACTGCCATGGGGCTAGCCCGGCCTTGTAGCGCACCGGCTTGTCAAACGTGCCGTCGCCCTTGCCCAAACGGACCGCAACATTTCCGGGTCCCGAGCCAGTGTAACTGTTAGTCACGACCAAATCCGGGATGCCATCGTGATTCAGGTCGCCGACTGCGATACCGTTCGGCTGGTGTCCGCCGCTGCTGATGTTCACGGCTTTGGCGAACTGTCTGTTCCCCTTGCCCAGCAGAATGAAAATGTTGCCAGGATCGCCCGCCACTCCTAACGACGTTCCCACCAGATCGGGAATGCCGTCGCGGTTTAGATCGGCGACCGCGACCTCCTGTGTTTCGTATCCTCTGCCGGTACGGGGCGCCACGCCACGGTCGAAATTTCCCTTACCGTCGCCGAAGGCAACGACAACGATCGGCTCGTCGCCGTCGGTAGTAACCGCGTCGAGATTGTCGTCCAGATCGACGTCGGCGAAAATGACAAAGTCCGGAGCGTCGCCCGTGCCGCCTTCATTGCTCCAGGGGCCGAACCTGCCGTTGCCCTTACCCAGGGCGTGTAACAGGGCCGACTCCTCGACCCCCACCACGGCCAGATCTGGAATGCCATTATGGGTCAGATCCCCGGCCGCAAGGGAGTAGGGGTAGAGCACCGGGCTCTTGATGGTGATGGCCTTCGCAAACGACAAAGCGGCGGGCTTTGGCACAACTGCGTTTCCCGCCAGGAGAACGGTTGCGCCTGCGGCCAGCGCCACGCCGATGATCAGGATAGTTTGCTTCATGCGGTCCCTGTCTCCCCAGCGGGGTGAAAATCTGGTGCGTCGGCGGCTTCATTTATTCGGTCAGCATTCAACGCTGCGCTGAAAGCGCTGCGCCACCCAAAAACAGACCTGAGAGCGCCAGTCCTGCTGCATTTTCGCGGCTTCCCGACGACAGCAGATTCCTCGCTTCGCTCGGAATGACAAATGACAATGTCGCACCGGGGTCTTACAGCCTGAGGGTCTATTCCGCAGGGCTGAACGGACGCTCGACAACCATGTGCCGCGAACGTTATCACAATTTTGGGCGAAATCAAGCGGCAAGTTCGCGCCCTTACGATTCCGTCGCGGCGAGGCGCACGGTAGCGGCGGGTGAATTCACGAGGTCCGGGGCGTGGCATTCGGCGTGCTCTCTAATCGCCAAATGGCCTTGTCTTGGACCCCTCTCAGGCGAGGCGAGAAGGGCGGTTCTCCCCTATGAAGTCTCTTACCGTGATGTGCGTGGACGACGATGCGGGGATTCGGGAACTTTACGGAGCCCTGCTCGGGCAACACGGCTACGAAGTCGTAGCTGCGACCAACGGCCGCCACGCACTTCACGTGTATGAGTCCAAAGAGAAAGAGATTGATGCGGTGATTCTGGACTATGAGATGCCGGAAATGAATGGTTTAGAGCTGGCGACCTGGCTGAAGCAACGGCATCCAGCCCTGCCCGTGATTATGATCTCGGGATCGCATCCGGAACTGGAAGAAATGGCTCCGTTCGTAGATGCCACATTGGGAAAAGGCGTCCCGTTACGGAATATTCTGGACCGCCTTCAAGTGTTGCTGGCCTCCCGACCGATCGCTCCCCCGACCCTTAGTCACGTTCAGTGACATAATCCCGCTGCACGGCTGAAGTGGAAGAGTGCCGACCGGTCGGCACGGTGCCGACTATTCGGCTTTCAGAAAGACTGCCCCTAGTGGTGGCAAGGTCAGACTCAGAGAGTAGGGACGTCCGTGGACCGGTTCGTCTTCCGCCAGCACTCCTCCCAGATTTCCCATGCCACTGCCGCCATACTCCTTGGCATCGCTGTTCAGAAGTTCCCGCCAAAAGCCGCCTCTGGGGACACCGAGGCGGTAGCCGATTCGGGGCACGGGAGTAAAGTTGCAAACGACCACGATCTGCTGCTTGGACGATTTTCCCTTGCGCAATAACGAGATCGTGCTGGCGGCATTGTCGTTGCAGTCAATCCACTCGAATCCCTTGGGGTCGGTGTCGAGTTCGTGCAAGGCTGGCTCATTGACGTAAAGCCGATTCAGTTGCTCAACCCAACTCTGCAATCCGTGGTGAACGGGATATTGCAACACTTCCCATTCGAGATCGCCATCATGCGTCCACTCGCGTATTTGTCCGAACTCGTCTCCCATGAACAGAAGCTTCTTGCCCGGCTGCGCGTACATGTAGCCGAACAGCAACCGCAGGTTGGCAAACTTCTGCCATTCGTCTCCCGGCATCTTACCGATAAGTGAACCCTTGCCGTAGACAACTTCATCGTGCGAGAGGGGGAGCACAAAGTTCTCGGTGAAGCCATACAACATGCGAAACGTAAGCTTGTTGTGGTGGTATTTGCGATGGATGGGATCGTTGGCGAAATACTCGAGGGTGTCGTGCATCCAACCCATATCCCACTTGAGGCCGAAGCCCAGGCCTCCGAGATAGATGGGCCGCGAAACCATGGGCCACGCCGTGGACTCTTCCGCGAAGGTCTGAATGCCGGGATATTCCTTGTAGACTTCCTGATTGAACTGGCGCAGAAAGTCGATGGCTTCCAAATTTTCGCGTCCGCCGTAGCGGTTGGGAAGCCACTCACCCTCTTTGCGCGAGTAATCGAGGTAAAGCATGGAAGCGACGGCATCCACGCGCAGCCCGTCGACGTGATATTTGTCGAGCCAGAACATTGCGCTCGACAGCAGAAAGCTCCGGACCTCGTTGCGTCCGTAATTAAAGATATGTGTTTTCCAATCCGGATGAAAGCCCTGGCGGGAATCGGAGTGCTCGAATAAATGCGTCCCATCGAAATAGGCGAGCCCGTGCGCGTCGGAAGGGAAGTGCGAGGGCACCCAGTCCAGAATCACCGCAATTCCATGCTGGTGCAGGTAGTCCACCAGGTACATGAAATCCTGCGGCGTGCCGTAGCGCGCGGTCGGAGCGAAATATCCCGTAGTCTGATATCCCCAGGAGCCGTAAAACGGATGCTCCATCACCGGCAGCACTTCGACGTGGGTGAAGTGCATGCGCTGCACGTATTCGGCCAGGCGCGGGGCTACCTCGCGATAGGAGAGCGGGCGATTATGTTCTTCTCGAACCCGCATCCATGAACCGAGATGGACCTCGTAGATGGAAATCGGCGCCTGCAGGGAATTTTTGCCTCGCCGGCTTTTCATCCAGTCCTGATCGGTCCACTGATATTCGAGATCCCATACCACGGAAGCGGTGCGCGGCGGCTTCTCATGCAAGAGGCCGAACGGGTCTGCCTTGTCGACCACATGTCCGTGACGATTCGAAACGATGTGAAATTTATAAACCGAACCCTTGGTGACTCCGGGAATGAACCCCTCCCAAATGCCCGAACTTCCGCACGGATGCAGCGGATGCGAACGGTGATCCCACCCGTTGAAGCTGCCAATGACCGTCACTTCGCGCGCATTCGGCGCCCACACGCTGAAACTTGTGCCTTGAGTTTCGCCAACCGAGGTAAGGTGAGAACCCATCTTTTCGTAGGCACGGTAGTTACGGCCCTCGTTGAAAAGATAAAGATCCTGCTCGGTCAAAAGCCCAACCTCAGAGCGCGAACTCGGGTCCAACGTTGGATTGGTTTTCGTCATGGAAGAGATTCGGCGGTCCCCGATAGTGTACTGGATTTGCTCTGCTTTGCGACCTCGACGACGGTCTCTGGTGCTGGGAGATGCAAAGGTCTTCCGGTCCCCCTAGGCAATTCTATGGGAAGCCCACGTGCTAGACTTTGTAGCACGGCTTCTGGTCCTCCAGCGAGCCGTCACTTTCAATGCCTGCTCTGCGCGTCATCGTACTCTGGCACCAGCATCAGCCGTACTACAAAGATCTGGTTACCGGGGAGTACCGTCTGCCGTGGGTTCGACTGCACGCTCTCAAAGACTATTACGGCATGGTCAAGTTGCTGGATGAATTTCCCAACGTCCACCAGACCTTCAACCTCGTTCCCTCACTGATCATGCAAATTCAGGACTACGTAGCCGGAACCGCGCACGATCCGTTCCTGCGGGTTGCCGCGGTGCCTGCGAAGGATCTCACGGTCAACGAACGCCTCTTTGCTTTGCAATATCTGTTTCAGGCGAACCCGGTGAATATGATAGGCCGCTATCCCCGCTACCGCGAGCTGTGGGAGCGATTTCGCAGCGCAGGCGATTCTCCGGAACGGGCCGACAAATATTTTCAGCCACAAGACTTCACCGATTTGCAGGTGCTTTCGCAGATCGCCTGGTTTGACGAGTTTTTTCTAGAAGACCCGAATATCGCCGCATTGATAAAAAAAGGTCGTAGCTTCTCGCTCGAAGATCAGGCATTTGTCGTTGCTCGCCAGCGCGTCATGATGGGTGAAGTCCTTCCTGCACACGCTGTGGCCGCACAACAGGGCAGGATCGAAATCTCGACTTCGCCCTTTTACCACCCCATTCTGCCGTTGGTTTGCGACACCAACATGGGAGCAGTTTCGACGCCGGGACTGCCCTTGCCTGCAAACCGTTTTGTGCATCCGGAAGATGCGCGCGAACAACTCAAGCGCGGACTCGATCTGCATCAGCAAGTGTTTGGGGTTCGGCCCGTTGGAGTATGGCCATCGGAAGGCAGCGTTTCAGAAGAGGTTCTGAGTATCGCTCAGAGCCTGGGCGTGAAGTGGATGGCCACTGATGAAGGCGTGTTGGGCCGGAGCCTGGGGATTAACTTTGGCCGCGACGGCGAAGGGCGGCTCTCCCAACAGACCGCCGAAAAGCTCTATAACATTTACCGCTTCGAAAATGGCCCCACGCAGATGCACATGATCTTCCGCGACCATACCATCTCGGACCTGGTCGGATTCGTGTACTCGGGAATGCCTCCACAGGATGCTGCCAACCATCTCATCCACAACATCAAGCAAGCCGCACAGCCCGTGCTGAATCAGGGACGCGATGCGGTTGTATCTGTGATCCTCGACGGCGAAAATGCCTGGGAATACTATCCCCGGTCAGGCCGCGAATTCCTGCGCCGTTTCTATGACACCCTGCAGCGGGAGCCCGGAGTTGAGGCAGTGACTGTGTCCGAAGCCATCGCCCGTCACAAAGATTGCGGTAAGCTCACGTCCCTGGTCCCTGGTTCCTGGATCAATGCCAATTTCAACGTCTGGATCGGCGCGCCCGAGGATAATCGCTCCTGGGATTATCTCTACCACGCCCGGAACCTTTATGCCGCGGCCGCGCCTCGTGCCAGCGAGGCCCAACGCAAACTGGCTCTCGAAGAACTGTTCATCGCCGAAGGTAGCGACTGGAACTGGTGGTATGGCCCCGAGCATCATTCGGCGAACGATCGCGATTTCGACGAACTCTACCGCAAACATCTTTCCAACGTATATCAAGCGCTGGGCGCGACCCCGCCCGACTACCTTGCGCAACCGATTAGCGGTGCCGAGACCAGGCCCGAGTTCACGCCTCAAGCCTCCTACATCCATCCTCGCATAACCGGCGATATGGTCCGTTACTTCGAGTGGATGGGTGCCGCAGTCTACACCGCGGATCATCGCGCTGGCGCCATGCACGGCAAGCAGTTTCTGGTGGACTGCGTTCATGCGGGAATCGATGACGCCAACGTTTACGGCCGTCTGGATTTTGCCGGCAAGCTTCCCGAGATGGATTTCGGCTTGGTGGTCAATCTGGAATCCTGGGCGGCGGATGGGAAGCGGCCGCGGCGCGCTTTGCGAGTGGACGCGAGCGTCGAAGCGGGGAAGCTTTCATCATGGCAGGTGAGTTCTCCGGATGAGGAAAAACCGATTGCAGCCTCCGAGCATCCTTCCGAAGAAGCCAAAATAGCCCTTCTGCGGAACTTCGAGTTCAAACTGCCACTCTCGTGGCTGCTGGCGAAGCCCGTGGCTTCTGTAGCTGTCAATGCTGGAGGAAAAGCTAGCACTCCAGTGACGACCTTGCTGCGACTGCGCTTCAGTCTGTGGCAAAATCGTCTGCCCGTCGATGCGCTGCCGCTCGAAGGATGGATTGAGCTGCGCCTTCTGAGCGAAGAAGACCTGATAGCCTTGGCGTTTTGAGCGCAAAGGAGCCCAAGCATGACCGAACCGCCTCCCGACCAGGAGCGAAGAAAATATCCACGCGTCAAGGCGTCGATTCCGATCGAATTCAAGACGGAAGGAGCAGCAGTAGCCAGCCGCGCTGAAACCGCCGATCTTAGTCTCAGCGGATTCTACGTGGAGATGAGCTTTACACTGCCGGTCGGAACTAAGCTCGATCTCGTTCTCTGGGTCGAGGATGAGCGTTTGCCTGCGAATGGGGTTGTCGTCACCCACCATCCGCAATTCGGGAACGGTGTCAAGTTCGTGGAAATGTCTCAGGAAGCCCAAGCAAAACTCGCCCACTTTCTGAAAAGGTGTGAGAAGGCGTCAGAAGAAAAGCCGGAAGCAGGAGCCTCCGGCTAACTGAGAACTCGCAACCGAAAACCGATTTTCTATTGCCCGCCCGTCACCGCAGTCATCTCCAGCGGACGGCTCAATTCCATCACCAACTCCGTACCCGCAGGCAGCGCCGCGGAGTTCTTCTTGCCCAGCCAGTGAGCCACGGTCGCGGTAGCGCCGACGGCCCCGCCAATCAGAACGCCTTTACCGCCGCCGATCAGCCCACCGACCAGCATGCCCGCGCCCGTTCCCATTCCGATCTCGATCATATCCTTGCCGTCGTGTCCCTTACCCTTGAATTGGCCCTCATCGTTGACGTCGGTTCCGTCGCGCAGGCTGGTATCGACCAGCGTGGCATTGAGCGTGAAGCGCTCACCGTCAGGCAAAACTAAGGCCTCGGGGAAAATGGCAATCGTCGGTTTGCCCGCAATCCGCCGCGGCTCGCTCGCTTTGGTGACGCGTCCCTGCACGGTGGCCCCAACCGGGATCACGGGTTTTCCATCGAGCATGACCGCTTCCGTGACTCGCCCCGAAAAGGGATCCCCACTCTTACTGGAGAAAGTCGTCAGCGCATTTTCGAGTTTCACTTTCATCGACGTTCCCGCAGGCAGCGAGATATTGTTCTGCGCAACCGCGGACACCGTCAGCAACACCATGCCTAGCCATACAAGTTTTTTCATTTTGTCTCCTCCACCGCTAACAGATTTTCCCGCCGGTTGCCTTTATCCAAAGTTCCGCAGTCGTTCAACTGGGAATCGACAATTTCCTGACCGCTTCCATGACCTGCTCCATTAGTGCTCGATCCATCTGGTCGTCCCCCCGATAGATGAAACGCACCATTCCTCCGCTATCGATGACCAGCGTCGCCGGATGCGCGATGTTGATCGCGTCCGTTCCCAAGCGGTGATACAGGCCGTACGCCTTGGTCACCGTGCGGTCTTCATCCAAGAGAAACGGAAAAGACACAGGATGCTTTTCTAGAAACTTCGCCGGCTTAAACATTCCATCGCGTTTCTCGGCAGCTATAAACACCAGCTGCGCCCCAGCCCGTTCGATTTCCCCTTTGATCGGCTCCAACTGGGCCATGCGCTTCACGCAGTTTGGTCACCAGGTGCCGCGCAGAAATTCCGCAATCACAAATCCCTGAGCCCGCAAACCAGAAAGTGAAAAAGTTTCCTCCCGGTTCGCTGCGGCCAGCGAGAACTCGGGCGCTCGCGACCCGATTCCCAAAGTTTCGGTAACGTTCTTCACAAGAATCGACTCTAAAGTACGTGCGCCAGCAGAACAAGAGCCGAAGGGTTAAGCGAACCAGCAGAGGCACGGGTTTGTTGGTCTGGCGCGAGCGCCCTCGGCCGCAAAACCCGTGCTAAGAAAAAATTCTGGAAGCCGGATTTTCCTCCGCGATGTTCGTAGATCACCGAGTCGGGCGGCAGGAGTGATTTATAATCGCCAGTCCCAAGAATCAACCAACAAAAGGACGCACTCATGCCCACAATCAATATCGCCGATATCCATGCCCGCGAAGTGCTCGATTCCCGCGGCAACCCCACAGTCGAAGCCGAAGTCATTCTGGGTAGCGGCTCCCACGGACGTGCCATTGTTCCTAGTGGCGCGTCGACCGGCGAACACGAAGCTGTTGAGTTGCGCGACGGAGACAAGCAACGCTATCTGGGCAAAGGCGTGCTCAAAGCGGTCGCAAACGTGAATGGCGAAATCGCCAGCGCATTGGATGACTTCGATGCCGCCGACCAGCGCGCCCTCGACCAGAAGATGATTGAACTCGACGGCACGCCCAATAAAAGTCGGCTCGGAGCAAATGCCATTCTGGCCGTGTCCATGGCCGCGGCACGGGCTGCCGCATCTTTCTTTGCGCTGCCGCTCTACCGTTACCTGGGCGGCCCTGCCAACACCCTGCCCGTGCCCATGATGAATATCCTCAACGGTGGCGCCCATGCCGACAATAACGTCGACTTCCAGGAATTCATGGTCATGCCCGTCGGCGCTGAATCGTTCTCCGAGGCGTTGCGCTGGGGCGTCGAAGTTTTTCACACGCTGAAAGGCGTGCTCAAAAAACGCGGCTACAACACAGCCGTCGGCGACGAAGGTGGATTCGCACCGTCTGTGAAATCGAATGTCGAAGCCATCGAGGTGGTGCTCGAAGCCATCCAGCAGGCTGGCTACAAGCCTGGGGCAGAGATTGCGATCGCACTCGATCCCGCTGCCAGCGAGTTCTACAAAGATGGCAAGTATATTTTCAAGAAATCCGATAAGTCGGAGAAGAGTTCTGATGACATGGTGCGGTACTGGGCGAAGTGGGCGAAGGATTATCCCATCGTCTCTCTCGAAGACGGCCTTTCCGAAGAAGACTGGGACGGTTGGCAGAACCTCACCCAGGAGCTGGGCAATAAGATCCAACTCGTGGGGGACGACATTTTTGTCACCAACATTCAGATTTTCGGGGAAGGCATCAAGAAGGGAATTGCGAATTCAATTCTGATCAAGCTGAACCAGATCGGCACGGTGAGCGAAACTCTGGACGCCATCGACCTCGGCCGCCGCAACGGATACACCGTCGGTGATCTCGCACCGGTCAGGCGAAACCGAAGACACCTTCATTGCCGACCTTGCCGTGGCGACCGGCGCAGGCCAGATCAAGACGGGCTCCGCCTCGCGCACGGACCGCATCGCAAAGTACAACCAGTTGCTGAGGATTGAAGAAGAGTTGGGTGGGGCGGCGAGGTTCCTGGGATTGAAGGCCTTGAACTACAAAGGTTGATTCGATTCGTGTTCATCGGTGTAATCGTGGCCCCGGTGTTTTGGTTGACTTAGTCCATGACTTAGCTATAATGACCTCATGGAAGTCAATATCCACGAGGCTAAGACACACCTCTCCCGCCTGCTTGCACGCGTAGCCATGGGCGAGGAGGTCATCATCGCCAAGGCCGGGAAGCCGGTGGCAAAGCTTGTACCCGTAGTCCCAAAGGCTCGCAAGTTTAAGCTTGGCTCCGCGAAGGGCGAGTTCGTTGTTCCCGACGACTTCAACGATCCTCTGCCGAAGGAAATCGAGGATCTCTTCTATAAATGAGGGTTCTCCTCGACACGCACACGTTCCTATGGGGGATCACGGAAGAGTCAAGACTGTCCCAGAAAGTGCGGTTGCTGCTGCCTTCGGCACAAACCTGGTTCAGTGTCGCCAGCGTGTGGGAAATCCTAACCAAGGTACAGATCGGCAAGCTCTCCCTGCCACGTCCAACCGGGCCGTTCTTGACTTCGCGGCTGGCTGCGAACGGGGTTCAGATCCTGCCAGTTACGCTGGAGCACGTGCTGCGGATCGAGAGTCTGGAACTTCATCACCGCGACCCATTCGATCGCGTCCTGATTGCGCAAAGCATAGAAGAAAAACTTCCGCTGGTTACCGCCGATCTGCATTTTGCGCGTTATCCTATCGAGGTAATCTGGTAGTTTTTTCTGAAGAGGAGTCCTATGAAGCATCGTTTTATTTCTGTCGCACTAATTCTATTGGTAGCTTCTGTGACGCTTGCGCAACAACCCGCACTCGCGACCGGCGACGCGCCCGCCTCAAAAGAAGACATTCAGCACCTGTTCGAGGTCATGCAGATTCATCAGCAAATGCGTCAGGTGATGGACGCCATGACGAAACAACAAAGTGCCATGATCGACGAAACGCTGAAAAAACGTTATCCGCAAACTTCGGCTGAGAAAATTGCCCGCGCCAATCGAATGATTCAGGAAACCCTGAAGGACATGCCCATGGACGCCATGCTCGACGACATGATTCCCATTTACCAGAGGCACTTCTCAAAGCCCGACATCGATGCCATGAGCACCTTCTACGCCTCGCCGACCGGCCAGAAGATGATGCGAGAAATGCCTGCCCTGACCTCCGAGTCGATGCAGGCCTCCTACGTCCGCATGCAAACGCAAATCGACGCCATACAGAAAAAGGCTGAGCAAATCGTAAGAGAAGATCAAGAAAAACCGAAGAGTGCGCCAGCAGCCCCACAGACTCAGCAAAAGAATTAGTATGTCGGTGTTCCCGGAAAAGAATTCAGATCCGTGTTCATCCGTGTAAATCCGCGGCGTGGTTTTTGGTTTAGCTAAAAGCTAGGAGCCAGCAGCTAGAATGCGTCCCAAACCTCTCGTCCTTATCATCCTCGACGGCTGGGGCTATCGCGCCGAGACCAAAGCCAATGCCATCGCGCTCGCTCGAAAGCCCACCTACGACCGCCTTCTGCGCGAGTATCCCAACACGCTAATCCAGACCAGCGGTCCCGTATGTCGGCCTCCCCGACGGTCAAATGGGAAACAGCGAGGTGGGCCACCTTAACATCGGCGCCGGACGCATCGTGCACATGGACAGCACGCGCATCGAGTTGATGATCCAGAACGGTGAGTTCTTCTCGCACCCGGTTCTGCTCGCCGCCATGAAGAACGCCCGCACCGGTGGACGCCGCCTTCACCTCTTCGGCTTGCTCTCCGATGGCGGCGTGCACTCCTACCAGACGCATCTTTACGCGCTGCTCCGCATGGCCAAACAGAATGGCGGTCGATCGCGTCTTCGTCCACGCTTTCATGGATGGCCGCGATACTTTACCCACAAACGGAGCCGGCTACCTCGAACAGTTGCAGCAGAAGATGCGGGAGTACAACACCGGCAAAATTGCGACGATCAGCGGCCGCTACTACGCCATGGACCGCGACCGGCGCTGGGAGCGCATCGCCAAGGCATTCAACGCCATGGTTTTCGGCGATGGCGAAGGCGGCAAATACGTCGACCCCGTGCAGGGTATGAAAGAGTCCTACAACAAGGGAGTCACGGATGAATTCGTTGTCCCCTTCGTCTGCGTTGATAATAAGGGTGAGCCACTCGCCACCATTCGCGACGAAGATTCTTGCATCTGTTTTAATTTCCGCGCCGACCGGGTTCGCCAGATCACTCGCGCCCTCACCCGCAACAGCGGCCTCAACGAAAAAGCCGGCCGCGATCTCCCCGGAGCCGACGATCTCGATGCCACCATCCCACGCGACCGCGTCCCCAAAAACCTGCATTACGTTTGCATGACGCGCTATGACAAACAGTTCAGCCTGCCCGTCGTCATCCCCCCAGAGTCGATGAACAACATTCTCGCCAACGTGATGGGGCAGATGAATCTCCGCAACCTGCGCGTCGCTGAGACCGAAAAATATGCCCACGTCACCTATTTCTTTAACGGAGGTGTGGAGCAACCATTCCCCGGCGAAGACCGCCTGATGGTGCCCTCGCCCAAAGTCGCTACCTACGATCTGAAACCAGAAATGAGCGCTGCGGGTATCGCCGACGCCGTGGTGAAGGCAATCGAGGAAGGAACCTTCGACGTTATCATCGTAAACTTCGCCAACGCGGACATGGTCGGACACTCGGGGAAGATCGAACCTACAGTGAAAGCTGTAGAGACGGTAGATGCCTGTCTGGGACGCATAGAGCCTGTTCTGCGTGCGAAGGGTGGGGCCATGCTCATCACCGCCGATCACGGCAACGCCGAAATGATGATCGATCCAGTTACCGGAGGCCCGCATACCGCGCACACCACTAACCCCGTGCCCTTCATCGCGGTCGCCGAAAACGGCAAGCAGTTCACCCTGAAACCTGGAGGCTCGCTGCGCGACATTTCGCCGACGATCCTGGGTATGTTGGGAATTGACCAACCGAAAGAAATGACCGGCCAGGATTTGCGAGTAATGCGACAGGGCTAACTCGCAACTGCACTCCGTGTGAGTGCAAAACCTTTCATCTTGACCGCAATCCTAACCGGGACGATAATTAGCGGCCTTGACCGCTTCGCGACTCTCCGCCACTGTCGCGCGGTGAGCGATGGTCTTCGCGCAAGGTGCGGCTGGTGCGCGGGTTTGGTTTGGAGGGGGCTCCTAATAAGCCGGAATCGTCACAGCGTTAGTTTTCTGTCCCGGTCTTGTGCCGGTGGCAGGATCAAAAAGTCAGCTTGTCTCTAGAATTTTCTTTAGGAGGAGAAACCAGTGCAAAGGTCCATTCTTGGTGTAATGATTGTTCTAACTTTCGTTGCTGTGGGTATCGCGGCCGCGCCACCGTTAACCTTTACCTTCTCAGACGTCCACGCTAACAAAACAGCGACAGAAACCGACTCCTACGCGGTCAACAACGCTGGAGCCATCGCGGGAGACTATGTGGACTCTGCAGACGTTCAGCACGGCATGATTCTCGCCGGGACAAAGCTGACCACCATCGACAATAAGAGTTGCCAAACGACCGGCGGCACCGCGGGCTCAATTTCGTTTTTCGGGATCAATAGCGCTGGCACCGTTGCCGGGTGGTGTATTAACACCAAAGGAGTGCAGATCGGGTTTACCTGGGCCAAGGGAAAATTCTCCCCCGTTAATTTTCCAAAAGCAACGGGGACCGAGGCCACCGGAATCAATGACAAGGGAGATGTTGTAGGAATTTTTATCGACAGCGCGGGTAATGGCCACGGATTTCTCCTTGCCAGTAAGAAGTACACGCAAATCGACGTGAAGGGCGCCACCGCCACGGAGGCATGGGGCATCGACAACGCGGGCGATATCACGGTCTACACCGGGTCAGTCTCGGCCGGCGCGATCAGTTGCAGCGCCACTGCCCCTTGTACTTCATACATCCTTAAGGGGAAGAAGTTCACCAAGATTTCTCCGCCCAAGGCAGGGGCTATCGGAGTTGTCGTTCATGTTCCGAACAACAAGGGCGATATCGATGGCACCTACTTCAATTCCAGTAGTCAGTCCGTAGGTTTCCTGCTTCACCTCGGAAAATACTATGATGTCCTCGACCCGAAGGCCAACGCCAGCACCCGGGACGACGGCCTCAACGACAAGCTTGAAATGGTGGGACGTTACACTAACAGCGCAGGATCTACCCTGGGCTTTAAAGCGACGACCAAGTAGCCTTCTTTGCCCGCCGCCTCGCACCCTGAGGCTCCGGCGCGCTTGCTGCGGCATTCGTGTTTTGCCGGAGCGTCTACTGCGGAGCGGCGGGCAAACAGTTAAAGCGTACTTCCTGGCGCAGGAAGATCCCCTTTGTGTTTGTTTCCTGTCCTGGCCATGCCAGTGGCAGGAAGGAGTCACAACAACTTTCTCTAGGAGGAGAAACCAGTGAAAAGGTCAATTCTTGGTGTATTGCTCGTTCTAACGTTCGTTGCCGTAGGTATCGCGGCGGCGCCACCGTTAACCTTCACGTTTACGGACGTCCACGCAAACAAAACGGCCACAGAAACCGACTCCTACGGGGTCAACAACTTTGGAACTATCGCAGGAGACTTTATAGATTCCAGTGGCATTCAGCATGGCATGCTCCTGGGAAAGAAAACGGTCTTCGCCACTTTGGACTACAGCAAGTGTTCGAGTGTCATTGCGGCCTACGCCGTGAATAACCATTGCACCGCGGTCGGCTGGTGCACTAGTACAAGCGGCGCGCCAATCGCGTTTACCTGGTCCAAAGGAAAATTTACGGACATCGGTTTCCCCAACGCAACCGGAACTGAAGCCACCGGGATCAACGATAGCGGAGATGTTGTGGGCCTGTATCTTGATTCCGCGAGCGTCCAGCATGGCTTTGTAAAGAAAGGCAGCAAATACACGAGCATCGATGTGCCCGGCGATACCAGCGCGGACGCGTATGGGATCAACAATGCAGGCGACATCGCCATTTACGCCTTTACCTCAGCTGGCGATTACGACTCGTACCTGTACAACGGCAAGACCTTCAAGTCAATCAAGGACCCCAACGCAGGTACGCTTGGCACCGTCGTCCATGCTCCAAACAACAAGGGCGACATAGCAGGCACCTACTTCGATTCCAACAATCTTGCGGTTGGTTTCCTGTATCACGGCGGCAAGTACTACGACGTCAAGGACCCGAAGGCCAACAATAGCACTCGGAACGACGGCCTCAATGACTCGCTCGAAATGGTTGGACGTTACACTCCGACAGCGGGCGGCAACTTCGGCTACAAAGCGACCACCAAGTAGATTACCTCCACACCTTGCCGCCTCAAGCTCATCCACCGGGCTTGAGGCGGCAGATCAAGAAGACTTCGTGAGCTTCGTGCCATGCGAAAGACTTAGCCTACAACGTCGCCCAGTTCGTGCGCTCGATAAAGGTTGGCGGCTCGTAGGTGATGCCGGCAGCCAGGCGTCGTTCTTCTCGCCGGCTGGTCCAGAGCAAGACAGGTCCAAGCAGGTTGGCAGCGAGGCGTGAGACCGCCCCGGATTCTTGCCCAATCTGCAATCGCAGCGCGCGCACTCGCTCGCTGACCACGCGGTTCGCTCGACGCAACCGGCGCTCCATAGCCCACAACGCCGCACTGTATGCACTGCTGAGCTTGGCCATTTCCCGGGCAAAGCGTGCCCGCACCCTCGGGTCAGGAGAATCCTTGTGCCGCCGCCATCCCTGGAACATGGTCTGGCACATGCGGTAAAGACTCGGCCCATTGCGTTCAAAGTCGCGCAGGAAGGCCCAATCGAGAAATCGTTGCGAATCGTCGCGCGAGATGGCAGCGTGGCGGAAGTTGAACTTGAACTGCCCGTGGATGTCGGCCAAATCCACGTCCTCCAGCATCCGCCCCTGCTCGGACATCTCCTGGAACAGCGGCGTCCCCGGCACCGGCGTGTACAGCATGAACTGGTGGAAGTCGGTCTCGTGCGAAATCGCGTATTCGATTTCGTCCCGGATATTTCCAAGAGCATGGTGCTCCAGCCCAACGATGGTCGAGCCCTGCACACGGATGCCGTTCTCTCGCAACTCGCGCGTTAGTTGCCGAGTGTCGGCTCCCTGCAGCTTGCCGTAGTTCGCCTTGGGAGATTCCAATCCCATCCACACCCAGGAGATCCCGAGTTCAACCAGTTCCCGCATGGTGTATTTGCGAATCGCATTGGCGGAAGCGAATACCGCGAGTTCCCAACTCTTGCCGGCTTCCTTCATCCGTTCCAGCAAGCGCATGGCGCGGGTTCGATGGAGCAGAAAATTCTCGTCCATGACGAAGAACGAGTTTACCTTGAGCTTCGCCTCCATCTCACACATCACCTCGAAAAGCTGGTCGCCGGTTTCGTAGAAGTTGATGAATTTCCCCTTGCCGCCAAAGAACGCTGAGGTCGTGCAGAAGTTGCACCCCATGGGACAACCGACCGATGGAATGATCGTCGCCGCCGTCGCGCCCTTGCGCTCTGGCAAGCGCACCCCCATCATCCGAGTTCGGAAACCGGAAACGATCGCGGGATGGCGAATGGGCGCGTCTTCCTTTTCGCTTAGATAGCGTCGCATCCACGAAATTCCTTCGCCTCTCACGATGTGGTCCGCGTCGATCATGTCTTCGATTCCTGGGACCGCCGTCACGTGCCCGCCAACGACGAGCACCGAGCCGGGCGAGAGTTCGCGCACCATGCGGCACATCTCGCGCACTTTATTCACATTCACAATGATGGACGAGATGCCAACCACATCGTATTGCTGCGTGCTCAATTCGCGAGCGAAATCTTCTCGCGTGGGGAAATCGAGCACAGTGCACGGCGCTGAAATGTTGGCTTGGATCATCATGATTCCCCAGGAGCGATGGAACATGCGCAACGAGAAGCTGCCTTGCGCCCGCGTCACCTGGTTGTGATAAAGCTCCATGGGATTAATGGCGCGGCTGCCGAACTCATCATCTTGCGCGTATGGCCCAAAGACCGACGACAGCAGCACGCGTGCCTGACTTTGCTTGGGATGTACTTGCATAAGCTCCGCCAACATCCTTCCTGGTGTACCTGAATTTGAGTATGGATATTTAACAAGTTTAGACAGGCGGATGCGCAGTTCGCAGTGACCTATGAGACAAAGTACAGAAGTATTACAAAGATTACAAAAGTATTACGGTGTCGCGTCAGGAAGGGTTGTCTGAGATTCGCCGCAGGTCGAGTGACCATTCACGGCCCACTCTTAAGATCAAGCGCGCTGCGCCGCAGCCGCGGCTTTCGCAGTTGCGAGCCGGTCTCCGGAATCGGGCTCCAGGCATGATGGTCCCGGCGTTCTAAGGATTTGTGCACCCAGTTGTTCGGTCAACGTGGCTTCCTTACCGGACGCCGTCTTTTCCCCAACGGACAGAGGCCACTCGCGAGTGGGCAACATTCCAATCGCCTGATTTTTCCCTGCCTTCTTAGCCTCATAGAGCGCGCAGTCGGCCAGGCGCAATACCTCTCCGTACTCAACCACCTCAGGATCTTGCACGAACCACGGGAATACCGCCCATCCAATCGAACAGGTGCAGCGCTGGCGGTGTCCGCCTTTGAGCGTACGCGGCTCACCTCCGACAGCTTGCAGGACGCGTTCCGCCAAAATGTTGGCTTCCTCCCGGTTCGTGTAGCGCGAGACCACCAGGAATTCGTCCCCACCCCAACGAATTAATACGTCGGAATGTCGTATTGCGGAGCTGATGTCGCGGGCCAGGTCGACGAGCAATTGGTCGCCCACCTCGTGCCCGAAAAAATCGTTGACCTCTTTGAAATAATCGCAGTCGATGAGATAGAAAACCAGGTCGGGATTCCGTTTGCCGGATGAGTCCGTTCCGGAAGAATATGCCTGGACCACTCGCCTGACGTCCGCTTCGATGGTTGCAGTGAGGAATCGGCGGTTCTTGGATCCGGTGAGCAGATCGGTGTAGGAGTCCTCCCGCAGCTTATGATTGCTCCGCGCTATTTCCTTGTCGAGGCCGTGTTGCTTGATCCATAGCAGCGCACCCACCAGGACCATGGTGGAAAGAGTGAGCATCACCCGAAAGCTCCGCACCTTTGCAGGCGCGTCGCTCATATAGAGGGCCCACCCCGCCAGAACCGGAAGCGAGAGAATTGCGACCATCGCGAGCCCGGAGATCCAACCCCCGCGTTTGTCCTCACTGGCTTTGAGTGGGAGAGGTCGGGATGCAAAACGCTGTCCAAGCAGTCCCACCGCGGCGAACCATAGGAAGGAGATCACCAGCGGAATGTCATAGAAGCTCCCGGTGTAATACTTGCCCAGATCAATGGCCACGCTGGCCGTAACGGAGCCGAGGGCATACAACAAGCTGGCGCCGAACAAATGTCCGTAGATAATTTTCCAGCTTCCTGTGCTGCGCCACCACACGGTGCCAGCGCAGGCGACGAAGACCACGTGCTCCAGAAAGTACAGCAGATCGAAGCTTCGCCCGTACATTACTTTGTGAGGCCACACATACTGCCAGGGAATCACTACGAAAAGATAAAGATAGAGCCACCAGGTGATGAGCAACCCGAAATCAAGCCCGCCCAGCTGGGCGACGTCCTCATCCCGCTCCCGGTCCGGGCGCACCGCCAGCGCACCCATCATCGGGACAAGATGCAGAAAAAGGGCCACGTCTCCGACAAAAGGATTCGGGGCGTCGGCGCGCAGGAAAACTTCAAAATACGTCCACAGAATTTGAAAGGAGAGCCACATGCCACAGCCCAGCCCCAGGAGCGCCCAAAAGAGCCTGGAACGCGGTTCAGTGGCTGCGCCTGCGTTGGCCAGCATGACGAACAAGGCGAAAAGCAAAAGAAAACACTGAGTAACATCGCCGAGAGCGGTTAAACGGTAGGTGTGCGAACCTGCAACAGAAAGGACGGCCTCAAAAGACACAATAACAGACGCAAAAATCCAGCACTTTTCCCGTGAGGTCAAGCCCGTGCGCACTGTGTGATTCTAGGCTAGAACCGCATTCCTCTAATGTTACTGAAGTCATCACGCCGAGGCATGATCAAGGGGAGGTGTCATACTTTAAGATCAGGCCGAGCGCAGTTCCCTCGACAGGCTCTTGGTTCCCAACTCCGCCCGCTTCGGGGAAAGCGGAACCGAGCTGGATAGATGGTTAAGGTTTGAGGCAGTTCGCTGACAGAGCCAGAACAAGAAAATTACGGTGAAGATTCCGAGCGAAAGCCATCCCAACAGGAACATCCCTAGCCAATGCATTTTGATCCCCTTCGCGATGCCGGAGCACCTGCGGTGAGGTTGCGATTATAAGTAAAATCGAATGCCTTGGGAATGGTGCAAATGTTTTGCCTAAAACTGCAACCTCTGGCACCGTGGAGGCTAACTTTTAGAGCAAACCCCAGTCTATTCAACGTTCCTGTAGAGTGAGTTCTCAAGCGGGGGAACTATCCTTGGGCCCGGACGTACCATTGTGAACAACACATGCGTCTGATTTTCGATATCTTCGCCCAGACCTTGCGCACTCTGTGGGCCCACAAGCTCCGTTCATTCCTGACCATGTTCGGTATCGCCTGGGGAGTCGGGTCGCTTTTGCTGCTGGTCGGCTTGGGCGAGGGCTTCCGCTCGGGCAACCGGAAGCAGTTTGATGAGATCGGCGAAAATGTGCTGTTCATCTTCGGGGGCCGCGCCCCCTCGGTCAACGGAAGCTTTACCAGCTTGCGGCAGTACTACCTGACCTATAAAGACTACCAGGACATTCTTGCGGAGTGCCCCGACGTTGGAGCGGCTGTTCCGATCATTGCGCGCGATGACATTCGCGCCGTAAGCGACTTCTACCAGAGCAGCGGTCGCCTGATGGGAATACCGGCCGAGTTCAATCAAGTGCGTTACGCGCCCGTTGCCGACGGGCGCTGGATCAACGGCCTCGACGATTCGCAGAAGCGGTCGGTTGTAGTGCTCGGCGACGAAGCCCGCCGCGTCCTGTTTCCCGGACGCCCTTCAGTCGGAAGCACCATCTTGCTGAACGGAATCCGTTTCGAAGTAATCGGCACGCTGAAACGAATCGGGCACGGCGATAACAACACCATGAACTTGCGGATCTTTATTCCGTTCCACACCATGCAGAACAACTTCCGGCCGCTGAATGTGGGCTCGATCGATAATGCCATCTCGTTTATCAACTACCAGGCAAAGTCGCGTGCACTGCATGAAGCCGCCAAGGTCGAGGTGCACAAGATCATCGCCCGCAATCACGGATTCGACTACCGCATTCTGGATTCATTCGATGAATGGGATACGGTCAACACGGTGGACCAGGTGGGCAAGATCTTCGACGCCATGAATATGTTTCTCGGGAGTGTTGGTCTGGTCACGCTCGCTCTGGGCGCAATCGGCATCATTAATATTATGCTGGTCGCGGTTGCCGATCGTACTCGCGAAATCGGACTCCGAAAAGCGATTGGCGCCACCAACCGCAGCATCATGTTTCAATTCTTTGTCGAAGGCGCATTCTTAACCCTGCTGAGCGGCGGAATTGGAATGGGTGCAGCAGCGGCGATCATGAAAGCTTTGTCCTTTCTGCCGTCGCCTCCCGGATGGGACACTCCGAAGTTGGTTCCTGCGACCGCTGCGCTGGCCATCGGTTCACTCGCACTCGCTGGCGTAGTCGCTGGTTTATACCCTGCACGAAAAGCGGCGATGCTGCAACCGGTCGAAGCCCTAAGGAAGGAATAGGCATGAAACGTGACTTGCTCGAGCAGGCTTACAGCGCCATGCGGCACGACCTTCGCAAGACCGTGCTCACCATGCTGGGAATGGCTTGGGGCATTGCGACGGTGGTGCTGCTGCTCTCTTACGGCCAGGGTTTCGGGCGCGCCATTGAGAACATCTTCCAGAGCTTCGGCGCGACTGCGGTGGGAATCTTTCCGAATCGCACTTCCGAGCAAGCTGGCGGCAACAAGGCGGGAGTGCAAATTCGTTTCACCAGTGACGACGTTGAGTTGCTGCGCAACACGGTTCCTCTGGTGCGCCATGTTTCTCGCCAATCCGATAAGCAGGGCACGGCGCAGCATGGTCCGCGCACCTTCAGTTTTCCGCTCTGGGGGATTGATCCCGCGATCGTCGACATCTGGAATCTCCATGTCGCGGAAGGACGTTTCCTGAACGATCAGGATAATTTCAGTCACGGACTTTATGCTGTGCTCGGTTCTGAAGCCAAGGACAAATTATTTTCAGGAATGCCTGCTGTGGGAGAATCTGTCCGGCTCGATGGCGTGACTTTCCAGGTCGTGGGCGTGCTCGCACCCCGCATGCAGGAAGGCGATGATGATGACAACCGCGTCGTCTACGTTCCCTTCACCTCGATGGACGTGCTCCAGGACACGCACTACCTGGGCGGAATCTGGCTCGACTCCGAGGGGCTGGACCACGACAAGCTTACGAAAACGATTCGCGAATCCCTCGCACTTGCTCACGGCTTCAAGCCTACCGACGAACGCGCCGTGTTCGTCTTCGATGCTGCAAAACAGCTTGATCAATTCAACATCATCAGCATGGGACTGAAAGTTCTGCTGGCGTTCATCGGCACGATTACGCTGGGCATCGGCGGCATCGGATTGATGAACATCATGCTGGTCTCCGTCACCCAGCGCACGCGTGAAATTGGAGTCGAGAAAGCGCTCGGCGCCCGTCGCAGAGACATCCTGTTTCAGTTTCTCGCCGAAGCCATGGTGATTACCGCCGTGGGCGGAGTGCTGGGAATCCTGCTGTCTTACGTTATTTCGCTATCTGTCGGGAAGCTGACTCTATATAGCGCGATGGCGTCGCACGCTGAAGCGGGCGACATCCGCCTCATCGTCGCTCCCCAAATCCTGCTGATTGCCACCACGATTCTTGCCTTGGTCGGCATCGTCAGCGGCATGCTTCCGGCAGTGCGAGCCGCGAATCTCGATCCCATCGAAGCTTTGCGCTACGAGTAGCCGACTGCGGAAAAGGCTGGTTCTATCGGCAGGGCTGAAGCCGTGCCATCCCACGCGGGCGGTTGATTTTTATTTGAATGCGACAGTCATTCTGTGACTGGTTGGATTAGGGATGAAAAGCCCCACTTCTCGCGAAGAGCGCGAGAAATGGGGCACCCTTTTTGGGCACTCTCTTACAGCTTCAGCGTTGCCGAGAATCTTGGCGGTCTTCTTGCTTGAATCGTCTGCTCAAATCCATACGCAATCTTCAGCAGAGTGGGTTCACTCCAGGCTCGGCCGAAGAAACTTATTCCGACCGGCAAGCCAAAGACAAATCCTGCAGGCACGGTGATATCTGGATATCCCGCGACTGCGGCTGCGTTTGAGCTGCCGCCTACGGCGTGGTCTCCGTTGGCGAAGTCGGTGAGCCATGCGGGGCCGGCTGTCGGGGCCATGAGCGCGTCGAGATGAAATTGGTCCATAACCGCGTCGATGCCTTCCTTGCGCGCGAGCCGATGATTTGCTTCCAGCGCGTCGGTGTATTCCTTGGTGGTGAGCGGACCTTTGGCTTCGGCCTTGAGGAAAATATCCTGGCTGAAATAGGGCATCTCTTTGTCGCGGTTGTGATCGTTGAAGTCGATGATGTCTTTTAGCGATCCTGGCGCTCCCGGACGGGTCGCAAGGTAACCGTTCAGGTCGGCTTTCAACTCGTAGAGCAGAACCAGAAATTCGGTCTCATCGAATTTTCCGTGCGTGGTCAAGTCGGCGGGATCGACGATGTCCGCACCTTGCTGTTTCATGGCGGCGATCAGGTTGTTCATGAGCTGATCCTGCGCGTCGTTGGAGCCAAAATACTTGCGGGCTACACCGATGCGGGCGCCGCGCAGTCCGTGCGGATCGAGAAACTTGGTGTAGTCCGCAGCGGCTTTGCCTGCGCTCGACGCGGTGGCACTGTCGCGGGGATCGGTTCCGGCGAGCGCACTTAATAAGATTGCGGCGTCGCGCACGGTGCGAGCCATGGGGCCGGCCGTGTCCTGACTGTGTGCAATGGGAATGATACCGGCGCGGCTGATGAGGCCGAGAGTGGGCTTGAGGCCCACCAGTCCGTTTGCGGAAGATGGGCACACTACCGAGCCGTCGGTTTCCGTGCCCACCGCGACTGCGCAGAGACTGGCCGCGGTGGCTGCGCCTGAACCTGAACTCGATCCGCAGGGATTGCGGTCAAGCGCGTAAGGATTGTTGGTCTGGCCGCCGCGCCCGCTCCATCCGCTGCTGGAATGGCTGGAACGAATGTTCGCCCACTCGCTCAGATTGGTCTTACCCAGAATTACAGCGCCGGACTCGCGCAGCTTCTGTGCAATGAAAGCATCCTTCGCAGGCTTCGATCCCAGCAGAGCCAGCGACCCGGCAGTCGTCTGCATGCGGTCGGCGGTATCGATGTTGTCTTTGATCAGGACCGGAATTCCGTGCAACGGCCCCCGGACGTGGTTCGCTTTGCGTTCGTTGTCGAGGGCGTCGGCAATGTCGAGGGCATCAGGATTGACTTCGATCACGCTGTTGAGGGCTGGGCCATGCTTATCGATCTCACCGATCCGCGCGAGATACTTCTCGGTGATGGAGCGGGCGGTGAATTTTCCTGAAGCCATTCCGGCTTGCAGGTCGGCAATGGTGATCTCGTCTAAGTCGAATGGTTTGATCTCGGGTGCAGGCGAAGGGGCCGGCTCGCTCGCTCTCGCGAAAGCTGGCAGGACTGCGGCGCTGACACCGGCTAAAGCGCTGGCTTGCAGAAATCGCCGACGCTGCGGGGAGTCACAATCGAAGTCTGCATTGTTTGTCGGGCTCAAAGTTTCTCCTGTTCCGCAATTTCTGATATAAGCGAAACCGGCATTATAGGTTATTGGTCAATTCGGCTTGTCAACCGCAGGTGGGGCACGCCACTAGGGAGCATTGTTGCGTGCGGACACGAGTAGGCGAAGCTGACGATTACGCCTTATCGTCTTGTCAAAGAGGTTAACTGCGCTCGCTATTTCGCGTCCAGCTTCTTTCGGATCCGCCGTAGTTCCATAAAACAAAGTGCTGAAGTTGTACAGAGAACGCAGCCCATCATGATGATCACTTTCATGTCCATTGGCGCGGGCTCCCTTCCCGCCTGTGCCCTGCAAAGGCTTCTAACTTTTTCAGAAATCGGAAGTACACACTCCGAAAGATACAGCAAAATGGTCGCATCTGCTGTTACCATTCTAGTTTCGCGAACAAAAGCGCCGGGTGGACCAGGATCGCCCGGCTGCGGGTATAATAAGAGTTCATGCCCAAGTACTCCATCGTGGTCCCTCTGCACAACGAGCAGGAGAACGTCACGGACCTCTACGACCGCCTCAAGCATGTCATGGAAGTGCACGGCGAGAGCTTCGAGATTGTGCTGGTCGACGATGGGTCCCGCGATCGCACCTTCAACCTGTTGCGGGAAATTGCCGCCGTCGATAGCCGCGTGACCGTGGTGAAGCTGCGCCGTAACTTTGGCCAGACGTCGGCCTTGGCCGCCGGTTTCGACCATTCCCGTGGAGAATACGTTATCGCCATGGATGGCGACCTGCAACACGATCCCGCCGACATCCCGCTATTTCTGGAGAAGATCGCCGAGGGTTACGACATCGTCAGCGGATGGCGGAAACGTCGCATTGACAACCTCTGGTTGCGCCGAATCCCTTCGCGCTGTGCCAACTGGCTGATGGCCAAACTGAGCGGCGTTAGCATTCATGATTTCGGTACCACCTTCAAGGCTTATCGTCGAGAGGTGCTGGAGCAGGTGCCGCTCTATGGCGAACTGCACCGCTTTATTCCCGCGTTGGCGTCGTGGTACGGAGCCTCGATCGTCGAAGTCCCCATTCGGAACGTCAATCGCGAGCGCGGGGCTTCGCATTATGGAATCTCGCGTACCTTCCGCGTATTTTTCGACCTGATCACGATTCGTTTTCTGCTGCGATACCTGGCGCGGCCCTTGCACTTCTTCGGGACGCTGGGAATGTTAAGCATCCTGGGTGGAAGCGGAGTCGCGGGTTGGCTGCTGGTGGAGAAGTTCCTGCATCACGCCGATATTATGACTCAGCATGGCCCACTCATGATCTTCGCCGCAGTATTGTTGCTGGCGGGATTGAACCTGCTGGCGGTCGGACTGTTGGGCGAAATGCAGGTTCGCCACTACCACGAGCCCACCCGCCGCGCCCCCTACTCCGTCGATCGGCTTCTTCGCGCTCAAAGCAGCGAGGAACACACCATCTCCGAGTGATGCCCTGAGATTAATGGAGGACGGGCGGCTCGCCCGTCCAGGTGGAGTCTCTTCCTGCTGGCCGCGTCGCTCGCAGGCTTCCAGAAGTCACTACGTCCGAACAAACTGAGAACCGAGAACTGACAACTGGTTTTCAATCCCACGTATCTTAAAAGTTCCCTGTGTAATCGGCCCCGCCGGCTCTTGAGTTTCTGCCCGACTGAGAACTAAGCCCCGCCGAACGCCTCCTTATTTACCACGTAAGGCATCTTGGTGATATCGCCACCATAATTTCCCTCCAACACGTCAATCAAACCCTGCGCGCACCTCCCGGCCATGCCCTTATTCGGATCGGCCGACAACCGGGTAATCCGGGCCGCGCTGGCAAAATGCGGATAAAGCCGGCAACGATCTTCAATCGCCGGATCGCGCAGCGGCGAATCGGCAGGCAGCGGTTCCTTTTCATAAACGTCGAGCGCGGCTCCCGCGATCCAATTCTCCCGCAGTGCCTTGGCCAGCGCAGCCTCCTCCACCACTGGTCCGCGCGAGTTGTTCACCAGATAAGCCGTCGGCTTCATCATGCGCAGGGTGCGTTCGTTGAACAAATGGTACGTAGTAGTTGAGCCTTCGCTCTCGAGAAGCAGTGGCACGTGCACGCTGACAAAGTCGGCTTGGGCGATCGCTTCCTCGAAACCCGCGTACTTGATCCAGGCCCGCTCCCGTGAAATGCCGCGGGCAAAGCGCAAGTCCTTCATCTCCTGGATCGCCTTCACATATTCGTGGTTCTGGTAGGCCGGGTCATAGCAGAGGATGTTCATATCGAAGCCGCTGCATTTCTTGATCATGGCTAGGCCGATGCGCCCGGTACCGATGACCGCAATGGTCTTTCCGGTTACTTCGTCTCCCAGGAACGGCAAGTAAGGATGCCAGTATCCCCACTGGTTGTTGCGCGTGAGATGTTCGGCGGTCCACATTTTGCGAGCCAGCGCTCCCAGCATGAAAAACCCAAACTCGGCGGTGGCTTCGGTGAGCACGTCGGCGGTGTGAGTGAAGGGGATCATGTAACGGTTGGCATCGGCCCGATTGATGTTGTCAAATCCGACCGCAATCTGCGCCACCACCTTGAGGTGTCCCTTGCCCGCTTCGAATACTTCGGCGTCGATCTGGTCGCGCAAAGTGGTGATCAACCCGTCGATGCCCGATTTCACCTTCTCGATAATCAGATTTTTGGGCGGCGCTTCGGGATTGGGATTGACCTCGACGTCATATCCTCGCTTGCGCAGCAACTCGATGGATTCCCCAATATCACAAGTGGCAAAGACGCGGAATTTTGCAGTCATGGTTTCTCTCTGGTCGGAAATTTGTCTGCCGCGGGGCAAGCGTTCCTGACGGCTTGGGCGAGAGCAGCAAATTATCTTACCGCAGGCTATTGGGAGTAGGCGATGTAGGGGAGTTCCGGTCAATGCCTTTGACCTTTGTGTGACTTCCTGTCCTTTGTGGTTGAGGAAGTAAAAAGCTGGAACCACAAAGGACACGAAGGTACACAAAGGAGAGATCCGCGCAGTCTCGCGCCAAAGTTTCTGCGCGCTCAAGATTGCAATCCGCACCGGTTGCTTCTGAACTAAAATCTACGTAGACACCAGACGGAGGACGCCATGCACGCAGATCGTGTGGAACTCTCATGGGACAGCGCCAAGTCAAAATGGCTGCTCAGAATCGAGGCGGGCGAAGAAGTGATCCGGCGTCACTGCGCTTTGCCCAAAGACGCTGACGAGCAAACGCTACGCTTGGCGGTCGAGAAAACGGTCGCTGACGAAGGCTACGAACTTGACCCCTCGGGTTTGGTTCGTCGCTGAGAAGCATTCTGGAGTCGTCTACTGCGCCGCCGCGCTCGACTGCTCGCGGCGCCAGACGGAGAGTCCAGGTGTTCCCATGGCCAGCAAGCCCAGGCTGCGTGGTTGGCGAGCGGGCACGGCCAAAGTTGCACCCGGCAGTGCGATGCTGGCAACTTCATCCGTCCCCTTTGTTTTCCCCGCGATGATCGGTTTGTTCGGAATGGTCTCGTAAGCGTAGCCGGTGAGTTTTGAAGTCACCAGCGTTTTATTCACCCGAACGGTCAGCCGCGCCCAACCGTAATGGGTTTTCCCCTTAATCTGGAATCGGAAGCCGAGGTAGCGGTTGGTCACGTTAACCCACTTTCCATCGGCAAAGCTTCCCCCGCCGCCATAGTACGCGTAGGCCAGGATCGCGATTCCGTTATAGAATCGCCCGCGGCCGCCGACTCGCGCGCCGAGATTCAAAGCCGAAGCCAGGGGCTGGAAACTGCCCCGAGAGACGCCCTCAACGGCGTTGCCTGTGGGCGCTTGCTCGACCAGCTTGAAAAAGCATTGATCGGTATTGCAGTAGGTGTAGTTCTTAAAAGTGAAATCGGTAACACCGTCGTGATTAAGGTCGAGCTTGAAGCTGTCGTGCGGATTAATCACGCGGTGAGCAGGCGTGTAAATGATCTTCGCTTCGGCGGACCGTGCCAGGGCGAGCATTCCAACTCCGGCCACGCTGGCTGCGAGCGCGTAAGAATTCAGGCGTTGATGCAATGAGTCGGGAAGTTCAGCGGGGGTTTCGCGATGCCGACGCGGGTACTTCATAGACGTCCTCCGAAAACCGATCAATTATGCTTCCGCCGCGGACCGGAGTCAACGCAAGATTGGTAGTGCAGATTTCGTTTCCGTCAGGGTCTTCAAAAGAACCCAGCTTGCCTGTCCCTTTAGGCTCGGCGGTGCCAGTAGGTACGCTTGACGCCTGCAATTGTCTCGGTGCTTCTTCTACTTCGACTCTTCGCGTTTCCGGATCGACAATCCTGACGCTCCTAGCGCCAACGCGCCCAGCGTGGCTGGTTCAGGATTGTTGGTGTTGAATGATGTGGTTAGTTCGGCAGCATCTGTGCCCTTTTGTCCGGCCGGCGGTAATGGGCTTGTTAGGGATTGTCTCGTAGGCGTAGCCGGTCACGATAGGCGTAAAGCAGTTAGGCGCTGTGCCACCCCTCACCGTGAGTCGAGCCCAGCCATAGTGGAGCTGACCTTTGATGATGAACTCAAGCCCGAGATAACCTTTGACTGCCCTGCGCCCATTTTGCCACTTGCCACTGAATCGGCCGCTTGCGTTATAGGCCATTACTCCGCCCGTGCCCCAGCTACTTGGAGGGGCAGTAGGGCCGACCACGTATCCTGCAGGAAGCCTGAAAGCAGAGTGTCGGCTCGCGGTGGTTACACCTCTTACTCCGTTCCTCGCAGTCGAGACATGGACTCCAACATACCCGATGTGTCGACCTGAGTTGTAAGTTCCGCAATCATTGAAAATCTTAAACTCGCTAACTTTATCGAAGGCGATGCTGTAGGCTTGGCGTGGCCCGATTACGACGTGCGCGGGAGTGTAGATAATTTTGGCGTCGGCGGGCTGAACCAGCGCGAGCATGCCCACTCCCGATGCCGTGGCCACGAGGGCATAGGAATTGAGCTGCCGGTGGAGTGAATCGGAAAGGTTAGCTGTCTTGCGGGGCCGGGGAGTGCGCCTCATGAGTCCTCCTCCGAAGGCGGTTCATTATCTATCCGCTCAAATCGAGAGTCAACCGCTTGCTTTCTCAGTGACGAAAACAGCCATAGCACTCAAAGGTTAATGCGTGTAATCGAGATATTTCGCCACTTGACCTTAAAGCTTGTAAGGTACTTCGATCAGGTCCTGGTCGCCTAAGGAGCAGATGCATGCCTCCACTCCTTGACTTGGGCTCCTTTTGGGCGTAACGTTCCGCACCGGATGTGGGAAGCCTTCTTGGCCAACCTCCGTTGACCTGCCTCTGGGCTCTGGCTTCCGAGAGCGATTTCTGCAAGTACCATTAAGGAGATTTCGATGAAAATCGACAAATTAATGCTGTGTGTAATTGCGCTTATGCTGTTCACAGTCGCTGCGGTAAGTGCAGCCGATGCGCCAAAACTAACCTTCAAGTTCACCAAAGCAAACGTGCCTGGGGCATCCGACACCTTCGTTGCGGAGATCAACAACCAAGGTGTAATGGTCGGGCAATACCAAGATAAGAAGGGTGTCCTTCACGGTTACATTCTCAACGGCAAGAACTTGACCACGCTGGATGACCCGAACGGCACAAACACAGCCGTCACAGGTATCAATTTCAATGGCGCGATTGCGGTTGTTGGCTCCTATGCAAATTCCAGTGGCAGCTCAGTGGGATTTCGGTATGCGCCTAAGACCAAACAATTCACGGATATCCCCAGCCCTAAGGGTTCCATTTCCTCCTACGCTGGAGGTATGAACGATCGGGGGTGGATCGCCGGCTCGTACCAAGACTCAAACGGCATCTCCCATGGCTTTCTCTTGCAGGGCAAGAAATATACGACCCTGGACGTGCCCACCGCCATTAGTTCCCAAGCATACGGCATCAACAATGCAGGCGACATAACCTTAACTTGGCTTAATTCGGGGGGCACTTATGAAGGGGCTCTTTACAATTACAAGAGCAAGAAATACAAGACCATCAATGTCCCCGGCGCCGGGCACGATGGCTCTGAGGCCTCGTTCATAAACAACGAGGGCGACATCACTTTTTGGTGGTTTGACTCCAATGGTCTAATACACGGTGCACTGCGCCACAGCGGCACGTCTTATAAGTTTCTTTACCCGAAGGCGGTCGAAACCTACCCTAACGGCATCAATGACAGAAAGACGTTCGTGGGCCAGTACCAAGACGCGGTCAATGGCCCCGTGTCGAGCTTCAAAGCGACTTTCAAATAACCGGCCCCGGCTATCGACCGAATGGCCCGCTGAGTTTAGACAGGCTTGAGCGGGTTCTTGTTTGGCCCTCCCCGGTGACGCAGATCGCCGTCGCCCGAATCTCAGGGGCCAAAACTGTAACAAGCGCCATGATGGCTGAGTTGCTCCGTTGACGCAAAGGTCTTGCGCCATGGCAACGAACGCTGAGCCATGATGGGTCTGCCGGGTAAGTTCTGTTACCAGACGATTACACGTTTTGACCGCTGGTCAGTGAGCGAGAGATTTTTCATCCCTTGAGACGATTCCCCAGCGACTGGCGATTCGGATTGCTTTCGGTTAGACGACGATGGATTCGGAATTGTATTGGCCGATAGCAACCGGCAAGCTCTCAGAGGCAGGCGTCAAAGATGTTACGCCAACAATCATGAGACACGCCTCATAACAAAGGAGCTGCAACTGTTTGCTTCAATTGACAAATACGCGAAATTGGGACCAGATTGTCCGCACGTTTCAAGTACGATGTCTTCTGCGTGAAACCGATTCGCGGCTTGAACAAGGAGGGAATATGTTCAACCCTCTGGAACACTCTCAGCCAATCGCCTCGTATTCCTTTCCGTTCCTTGCCTGGTTGCTGCGGATCTTCCAGCGTCAGCAGGTAGGTGAGCGCGATCAGCGTTCCCACTCCCTTCACCTGTTTTATCCGCGCCGCTTGCGGACAACTGTCCCTGGCGATCTTCTCGATCTTCTGGTTGCATTCGTAAATCCGCTCGCTCAGCGATTCGATGGCGGCCAGCAGTGGTTCCGGTGCCTCGTCAAGGCAAGGTCACCTTCATCGAGGATGGGCAGGACTTGCTGCGCAGGGTCGAAGTAGATAATGTTGTTCTGCCATTTCTCGCAATTTCTCTGCCGCAAGTTCTGGCGTCATGTCGCGCTGGGGTGATGCCAGTAGCTCATAACCCACCATGAATTTCTTGATGCTAGCGGAGCGCAACAGCGGGGGGAAAAAATGAGCGTGAAAATGCCACTCCGCATGTTCTCTGCTGTCCGTCGGACGCTGGTGAAAACCCATCGAATAGGGAAACGGGGTCTGAAACAAATTGTCATAGCGTGTGGTCAAACGTTTCAGAATATCCGCCAGACCGCTACGCTCTCCCGCGGCTAGTGCGTCGATATCGGCAACGTGTCGCTTGCTGAGCAGCAAGGTCTCGAATGGCCAGATCGCCCAGAAAGGCACAACGACGAGAAAATATTCATTCTGGCAGACGATGCGCTCTTGCGATGCTGACTCCAGCGCCAAGTAGTCGCACAGAAGGCAACTGCGATGTTCCCGCCGGTAATCGTCGAGCGATTCCTGTTCTCTCCGCGGCTCGTTTGGAATGGTTTGCGTGGCCCAGATCTGCCCATGCGGATGGGAGTTACTGCTCCCCATCATCGCACCCCGGTTTTCGAAAATCTGAACGTGGTTGACATAGGGAAGGGCTCCCAGGCCTCGATACTGCTCGGCCCACACGTCGATGACACCGCTAATTTCGCCGGCAGTCATCTGTGCCAGCGTCAAATCGTGTCGTGGCGAGAAGCAGACCACGCGACAAGTGCCGCTTTCAACCGTCGCCATCAGTAAATCCTTATTGCCATCATGGACCGTCAGGTTCGGCAGGTCAGGCTGCAAGGCGGCGAAGTCGTTCTCAAAAACGAACGTGGTGGAGTACGCCGGATTGCGCACGCCGCCGGCACGAGGATTCCCCGGACAGAGATAGCAGTTCGGATCGTAGGAGGATGGTGCATCTACGGGCTGCTCTGTCTGCCCTTGCCAGGGCCGCTCCGTGCGCTTGGGTGAAACCAGAATCCAGTCCCGCGTCAGCGGATTGTAGCGACGATGCGATTTATCTTGAAGCTTGTGCAGTTCCACTCCGTTCAGCCCTCGTATCGGTTTGGATGCCGCTGAAATTCAATGCCCGCGCCACCAGCCGCGGAGCAAATGTAGACAGCTGGCGTAGTCCCGGTCGCCTGTTGGTAGCGACCCGAAATTTGATCGGCAAAGGCTTCCGCATCCGTTGCCTCCACCAGATTGATCGTAGAACCACCAAATCCGCCTCCGGTCATGCGCCCGCCGTAGAAGCCGGGGAGGCCTTCGGAGGCCTCGACCATGATGTCGAGTTCGCGGCAACTGACTTCGTACAGGTCCCGAAGACTGCAGTGAGACTCCCGCATCCGCTCACCAAAACCATTCAAATCGCCGGCGCGGAGACGGCAAGCGCCATCGCGCACCCGTTCATTTTCCTCGACCACGTGACGGCATCGCCTGAATATCTTCTCGGGAACATCTTTCGCGTGCTGGACCAATCGATCGATCGAAAGATCACGGAGAGCGCGAATCTCCGGATACCACTTTCGGAGGATTCTCACACCTTCCTCGCACTCCTCGCGGCGGCGGTTGTATTGCCCGCTGGCGTGCTCATGCTTGACCATGGTGTTGCAAACTACCATCCGCGCTCGATCGGGAATCGGAATGTATTCGAATTCGAGCGAACGGCAGTCGAGCAAGAGAGCATGTCCCGCCTTCCCGAAGCATGATACAAACTGATCCATAATGCCGACGTGGGCGCCGATAAAGGTATTTTCGCTACGCTGGCAGAGCTTAGCCACGTCGGCCAACGGAATAACCGCGCCATTTAGGCTGATGAGCGCGAGTGCGCTGGCAACTTCAACGGCCGCCGAAGAGCTGAGTCCTGCCCCTATTGGCACCTCGCCCTGCACCAATAGATTAGCGCCCTTCGCGGGATGTCCTGTCTGCTGCAGAACGACCGCGATCCCCACCACGTAATCGCACCAGGGTCCGGTGCCGCGCTGGGGCAGATCATCCAGATCGAATGCGAAATGCCCCGGAAATTGCTGTGATCGGATCACCAGTTGACGGTCCTGGCGAGGCGAGATGGCCACGCGGGTGCAAAGGCCGATGGCACTCGGCATCACAAAACCATCGTTGTAATCGGTATGTTCGCCGATTAAATTGACCCGACCAGGCGCCCTGAAAATAGTAGGCGGCGCACCGAACAACTCCGTAAATTGCCGTGCCAAATCTTTTGATTCGATTGTAGTCTCGATTCACTCTTGCAGATCAGCTGATGCTGTCGCTACGAAATTCGAAATCCATCGCTTACATTACATTGCCGTCCGAAGCGTCTTTCGGTGTCTATCTGATACTGCGGAAGCTCCACCGCACGCGCGTCCTACCTCGGCGTATCAATGCGCACCAACAACACGTCATGGCTGGCCAGTTCGAGCGGCATCCCCTCAGTCAACTCCATCTCGGCGGGGGTCCACAGATCTTTGGCGTGCTGCGGATTGTGTAACCCCAAGCGGGCCAGGCTCAAGTGGAAGGGATGCGTGGAGTAGCGGTCGGCGCCGACATTCAGCACGGCCACGGCCAGCGCGCCGCCGGCCAGATGCCTTGTCCACACCTCCACCTCACCATCGCTGTAAACGCGCGAGCCCTGCGTGCCCAGCTTATCCTGGTCGATGGCGATCACTTGGCGATTGGTCAGGATGGCCTTGATCTCGGGCTTGATGTGGGGCAGGTCGTTGCCCGCCAGCAAGGGAGCGGCCAGCATGGCCCACATCGAAAAATGCGCCCGATTTTCGGCCAGCGTCAGGTCTCCGTTGCCGACTTCCAGCATGTCGGGGTCGTTCCAGTGTCCGGGGCCGGAGTAGCTCTCCAAGCCAGCCTGCTGGCTCAGGATGGTGTAGATGTGGTACCAGTCTGGCGCAATGTCGCCGGTGGTGCGCCACAGATTGCCGCCCAGCGATGGTGCCCACTCCCACACCGCGTCAAAACCGTACTGGCAGAAGGAGTAAACAATGGGGCGGCCGGCGGATTGCAGCGCATGGTGCATCTTTTCGTAAGCAGCCTGCATGAGACGCATCTGGGCGGGGTGGTCGTTGGGAGCTTGCTTCTCCATCACTTCCGGAATGAAGCTGCACAGGTCGTATTTGAGATAGTCGATGCCCCAGGATGCGTAGAGTTGGGCGTCCTGCTGCTCGTGGCCCAGAGAGCCCTCATAGCCAGCGCACGTCTTGGGCCCGGGCGAGGAATAGATGCCGATCTTCAGCCCCTTGGAATGCACGTAGTCGGCGAGCGCTTTCATGTCGGGGAACTTCGCGTTGGTGTGCAGCACACCGTTGGCGTCGCGCTGACCCTCCCAGGTGTCGTCGATGTTGACGTAGAGGTAACCAGCATCTTTCATGCCCGTGGCCACAATCTGGTTGGCTGCATCGCGCACACCCTTATCGTCCACTTTGTCAGCGAAATAATTCCAACTGTTCCAGCCCATCGGCGGGGCCTGAGCGACGGCCTGGGCCTCGGAAGGCCGCGGCTGCTCAACGATAACCAGAACCAACACGATAGCCGCGAACGGCAACGAAATAGAAACGCGCATCGAGAAATCCTCCTGAGGACGACCAGGTCGCACTTGGACTCGAACGCCGGCAGGGCCACAGCATCAGGGCGTGCCTGCGTGTCGGACCATTCTCCTAGAATCGTTCTAGGCGGGCAAATCGGAACTAATGCCCCGGATTGGTCCCGATAAACGGTAGATCCCTATCGGGATTGCCTCGGATGCTGAGGTTCTGCACAGGCGTCGGGAAAAACCTGCAACGTTACGTATTGGTAAAATGTCAGGCGACGATTACCAACCCATTTGGCCCATCCGCTTAAGGATGATCGCGCTGTAGTTATTCATGCGCTCGGGTCGTCGCCTCAGGGGAGCCGGCAGAATTGCAGCGAGCCGTGCCGCCTGTTGCCGGCCGATATTCCGGGCTGCGGTTTCGTCGTGGTAACGACACGCCGCCTCTGCCCCATAAATACCAGGGCCCCATTCGACCACGTTGAGGTATATCTCCAGAATGCGTTGTTTGCCGAGGGCGAATTCGGCCACCGGTACCAGTGTGACCTCTGCGCCCTTGCGGAGGATAGAGCGGCCCGTTCCGAAGAATAGGTTTTTTACCAGTTGCTGCGTAATGGTGGAAGCTCCGCGAGTGCGATCGCCTTCCAAATCGTCTTCGGCAGCGATTTGGACCTCGTGCCAATCGAACCCATGGTGCTGGTAGAAGCGCGCGTCCTCCGCGGCGACTACAGCGTGCTGGAGATCGGGTGAGATTTGGCTGAGCGGAATGAACGTGTAGCGTTTGCGATACGGCGCGTGGTGAACCCAGGCCTGGAAGCGGCGCTGGATGTGCACCGCGGTTGTCGGTGGGTCGATCCACCGGGCGGCCACAAGGGTCAACGCGGCAAGCGACCAAAGAAGCACCACGCCGATGACAAGCCATCGAATAAAGGGCCGGAGGAAGCTCGCCCGAAGCGCGGTCTTGGTGTGTGGGTTCGGCATCGCCGTCACATTTCAGAATAATAGCTTGGGCTGGGCTGACGCTGATGGATGATCTTGCGCGCGTGAACACAGAGTGCTGCGTTCTACTCAGGCCGCTCGGGACAAAGCCCCATGGTCCTGAATCAATTGAATCCCGCTACAAAGATAAAGATAAAGTGGGATCAGTCCCGAAGAGTCTCTGGAACCGGGGTCCGCCCGTCGTAAGTGCCACTCGATCCACGCGGCCTACTTCGTGCTGACTGGGCAAATTGATAACGCACTGAGGCGTGCGAATGAGGTTCTCTGAGGTTTGGCCGATCGAGCCAAGACCCAGCATGCAGCTCCTGCCGAGCCACTAGGCGGAGGACATCGGCGCAAGGTTAGCCGTGCCGTCCTCATTGAGGCTTGAGATGAGAGCCACTGGAGTGTCGAAATACAAGATCGTGAGTGCGATTGTTTTGTGCAAGCAACCGTTATCGAAGCGGGCAACAGAGATGCTTTCTTGCAATGGGTTGAATCGGCTACTGCAACGGGTTTCTTTCGAGGGCGGAGATGCATTCCTCTCGGATCTGCCACAACTCTTCGATTCCGTACTTGTAGCCATGTGCGGTCTCCTCCGCCCAGAGCCGCAAGAATCGGCGATGAAGATTACAACCTATCTCACAAATGGCCGGGGACCCAAGTGTGTGGCGGGGAGACGAGGGAGCGGTCATACGAAGTTGAAACGAAAGCAAGCTGGCTGGTTACCAGGCAAAAATAGACTCTCGCGGCGGCAAAAAGTTCAAGGAAGTCGTTAGCCCCTAGCTCCTCGGGCCATTCGGTCGCAACGATCGGTCCAGCATTGCGGCGTCACATCTCGCCAGTTGCCCGCGAATCTCAGACATCTGGTCATGCCCGTTGGCGTCGAGCCGACCCGGGCTCGCGCTCCGAGCCACGAGTGCTTCTTGATCCCAGGAGCAGGCCTTACGCCACTGCCGCATCTTCTGATCCGGCGAACTCGCACGTTCCGCAAGCGCGGCGTACACCTTTCCCAGGTCCAAGTACGATTGACCCATTTCCACCGCGTACCAGAATCCCTTCGATTGGTTGGATTTTTGGAAGTTCGCTAGTCCGTCACGAATCTGTTGCAGCGCTTCCGCTGGCTTGTTTTGTCGAAGAAGAATCTCGCCGATGCCAAGTTCACTCCACCCAATGTTGGCTCTGGCCATTCGGTTACCGGAATCGGCGGAGACCAGTTGCGCGTCGATTTCAAATACTCGGCGATTAAAGCGCAGAGCTCCTCCCCATTCTCCTTTGGTGGCCAGCACATCCGCTGAGGCGTCGTAGCTTTCGCTCAGATAACCGAGGAGGGTCGCATTCTTAGGATCAACAGCTAACAGTCTCTGAAGTATAGTGCGAGCTTTGGCGGCGCTGGCGACGGCCTCATCCGGTCGGCCGAGCCGTGCCAGCATCTTGGCGATGCCGATGTAGTGCTCAGCAACATAGGCCCGTGGGATTGCACCGAATTGCGGTTGGGCGGCGATGGGTTCGAGGGTCGAAGCCGCTTGCTGGTAATTCTCCAAGGCCCCCCGGAAATCCCCTGTCTTTTCGAGCGCCATGGCCGTGTAGTAGTACATTCTGGTCATCTGGAATTGCCGATCGTTGTTCTCCGAGGATAGGGTGTTCACTAACGGCCGAGCTCGCTGCAACATACGCAACTCGTCATCGAAATCACCGCTATTCATGAGCGCGAAGGAAACCATGAAATACTCTCGGACCAGTTCACTGCGCAGATTCACGTCGCTCGGGTTCGCCGCGGCCAAGGATTCCCGAATCGCCAGCGCCTTGGCATAGCTGGCTGACGCGCCAGTGAAATCCTCCAGGTTGGCTGCGCCCGTAAATCCCTGTACATCGCCAATCCGGTCATAGGCGGCGGCAAGTTCTCGTTGCAGTGTAGGGTCCCCACTCTCCTGGGACAGGCCGTCGAGATATTCCAGCGCTCGTCTCACTAAGAGCTCCCTCGCCTTGGTTGCTCCAGGCAAATCCTTGATGGAGTCATGAATTTCGAACATCAGGGAGTTAGCCAGCTTGCGTACATCGTCGAAGCGCTTCTCCGCCCGAGATCGCTGCTCGCGCGCGATCTGGGCCCGCTGGTTGGCGATCTGCGCTTGCGTCCGGGCGACACTGGCTTCGTGCATTGTCACGAACAACGCCGCTAGGAGCAACACCACGGTTGCCGCTGCGGCCGCAGAGCCGGCCTTGCGCCGCATGACGAACTTGGACACGCGATATCCGGCGGTATCACTACGAGCTATCACGGGCAAGTTTTCAAGGTGACGCCGGATGTCTTCCGCCAGTTGCTCGGCCGATGCGTAGCGCCGCTGCGGATCCTTGCGCAACGCCATCAGCACAATGTTGTCCAGATCGCCGCGCAACTGTTTGCTGAGCTTCTCCGGCGAATCGACTAACGCTGTGGTCAATCTTCTTCCCGTTGCCGGCTGCGCATCCGTGTCCGATGCGGCTTTGGCAGTCCGGCGAACTGCCGTACTTGGCTTCGGTGGCTCGCTGTCACATATGACCCTCGCGATCGCATCTGGCGAGCGATTCTCGAATTGGAACGGAAGGCTTCCGTCAGCAGCGCGAACAGCACGACGCCAAGCGAATAGACGTCGCTGGCGGTACTGATGGTTTCGCCGCGCACCTGCTCCGGGCTGGCATACTCCGGCGTCAACATGCGCATGAGACTTATCGTGACTTCGGCCCCACCTGGGAACGACTGCGGATCAAGAATCTTCGCGATGCCAAAATCCAGCAACTTCGGGATCCCTTCGGCGGTCACGAGAATGTTGCCAGGCTTCAGGTCGCGGTGAATCACCATGTGCTGGTGTGCATACTGGACGGCGAGGCAAACCGTGCGGAAGAGGCGGAGTCGTTCTTCAATCAAGAGTTTGTGCGACTCGCAATATTCGTCAATCGGCAGGCCGTCGACCAGTTTCATGACGACGAATGGAAGGCCGGCATCGGTCGTCCCGCCATCCAGAAGGCGTGCGATGTTGGGGTGCTCTAAATTGGCCAGAATCTGCCGCTCGGCTCGAAAGCGCGCCAACGCGAACGGCGTGTCCAGTCCACGTTTAACGACCTTGACCGCAACCTGTTTCTTGTACTGCTGATCCGCCCGAGCAGCACGGTAAACCGATCCCATGTCGCCCTCGCCGATCATCTCTATTACTTCATAAGATCCGATGCGGCGTCCGACCCACGATTGAGTCTCATCTCCCGCGATTCGTTGCCTTCAACACCGCCAGCGGCTACCAAGCCCTTGCGTACAACACCACTGGCAACGAGAACACGGCGCTCGGCTTATACGCTGGCAATTCAACCAACGCCACTTACACTACCGGCTCCAACAACACCTTCATTGGGGCCAGCGCTAACCTCGGAACTCGAACTGCACTCAACAATGCCACTGCCATCGGCGCGAATGCCTAAGTCACGGCCAGTAATTCCATGGTTCTCGGCGCATTAACGGAGTGAACGGCGCCACCGCCAACACCAACGTCGGCATCGGCACGACCTCCCCTGCCGCTACGCTCGATGTGCACGGCACTGGCAACTTCACCGGCCTGATCACGTTCGCTTCGGGTCAAACCTTTCCCGGCACGGGCACGATCACAGGCGTGACGCCTGGGACGGACCTGACCGGCGGCGGCAACACCGGCAACGTCACCCTGAACGTTGACACGACCAAGGTTGTGACAGAAGTCGTCGCGGGAACTGACTTGACCGGCGGCGGCACCGGCGGCGTGCAAACCTTGAATCTGGACACCACCAAGGTGCCGCAACTCAACACCGCCAACACCTTCACCGGTAATCAGACGGTGAACGGGAACCTGGGCGCGACCGGCATCGTGACAGGCAACAGTTTCCAGATTGGAAGCAACCTGTTCGCCTTCGGTAACTACGCGAATGGGAATGCGTTTCTGGGCTTTGCTGGGAACACGACGACCACAGGCACCCTCAACACAGCCAGTGGCTCGGGAGCGCTCTTCGGCAACACCTCGGGCACCTGGAACACGGCCAACGGCTTCGTCGCGCTCTACACAAACACCGCGGGTTACAGCAACACCGCCAGCGGCGCGAAGGCACTCTTCTTGAACACCGGGGGCTACCAAAACACCGCGAGCGGCTATTCAGCACTCTACTCCAACTCAACGGGCGCCCAGAACACCGCCAGCGGTGTCTTCGCGCTCCAAAACAACATCTCGGGCAACGGCAACACCGCCGGCGGTGTCGACGCGCTCTCCAGCAACTCCTCGGGCAACAACAACACCGCCGACGGCTATGGAGCGCTCGACTTGAACACCGGGGACGCGAATGGCAACGGCAGCGGCAACACGGCCAGCGGCGTCAACGCGCTCAGTTCCAACACCACGGGCAACCTCAACACGGGCACCGGTATTTATGCCGGCTTCACGGCAGACGCCACGAATGTCACTGGCTCCAATAACACGTTTCTTGGGGCCTACACCACTCTCAGCACAGGGACTCTTACCAACGCGACCGCTATCGGCGCTAACGCAAAAGTTGCAGAGAACAACGCCCTGGTGCTGGGCAGCATTAGCGGCGTGAACAGCGCCAACGCCAGCACCACCGTGGGCATCGGAATAACCGCGCCCACCTACCTGCTTCATATCGGCAACACGGGAGGGGCCAACTACAACCAGTTCCTGCGGGTGGAGGGGCCGACGCAGCTGAACAGCGGCACTTGGGCGACCTCGTTTGGAGGGTACGGCAACTTCGGCATTGACTATCCCGGCTCCCCGGGCGGCCGCTTCTACGTCCTGGAAAATGGCGCCGTGGGTATCGGATGTCACACCGGCTGTCTGTCAAAGATCCTCGCCCTTGGCCAAGGTCTTGGCCCCGCCATCGCAGATGGCTGGCAACAATACAGCTCCCGGCGCTGGAAAACCAATATCCACCCGCTACAAGGTGCGCTAAGCAAGGTGGAGGAGCTCCGCGGCGTCTCTTACGACCTGAAGCAATCGGGCAAGCACGAGATCGGTGTGATTGCAGAAGAAGTAGGCAAAGTTGTCCCCGAAGTCGTCAGTTATGAGCAGAACGGCAAAGACGCCCAAGGCGTCGATTACAGTCGCCTCACCGCGCTACTCATTGAGGCAGTAAAGGAGCAGCAGCGTGAAATCAGCTCGCAGCGTGCACAAATCAGCAGATTGCGCGACCAAGATACGCGTCAGGCACACGCGCTGCAGAACCTGACGACGCAAATGACGATTCTTCAGAGCAAACTCGCACAGCTTGATGGGAACCTCAGCGGAGCGAGGCAAGCCAAGACGGCTTCAGCCGGAACTACAACCGGGCAGACGGTGGTGGCTAAAGCGCAATTCTGAAGCGCGCTAAACGCGTGTCAGGCATACAAGCTCCGAACTTTGAGCGGGAGGATCTTGTGTGGCGTCACCACTGAAAGGAGCAGTTAAAGCGTCGTGCAACATGGGTCACGGATTCACTCGATGCTCAATGGACGGTTCTCGATCCGCTCATTCCGGAACCGAAACGACGAAAAGATAGCCGGGGAAGGCCTTGGAGACCACGGCGATGTGTCTTGAACGGAATTCTATGGGCGTTAAGAACGGGTGCGCCGTGGGCGGACCTGCCCGAGCGGTATCCTTCGTATCAGCTTTGCCATCGCCGGTTTCAGCAATCGGCTCGCTCTGGAGTGATGAGGGGGAGTTTTGGAAGCTCTCACTCTCGATCTTAACAGGTCCAGGAACAAAGAGAGGTAGGCTACGTTTTTGCTGGATCACAGCCTTCACTCATGCGAGAGATGCTTTCTTCCAAGCATCCCTTTCACAAAGAGCTTTGGGACCTCGCGGAGATCAGCGGCAAACGCACCCTGAATGTTTCCAATTGAAGAGCGTCATCGATAAGCTTGTGATCGGCCAATCTGCGTACTACGAGCTCCTTTGGGAGCAGTTGCCTGGCTCGACAAGGTGCGACCTTGCAGGCCCTGGCACACGGGGGAGCTGGAGAGATATATTTCCAAACTGTTCATGAGGAGTTCCGTACCGGCCCTGCATCAAGCGTTCAGAAAGCACTCCGGTCACTCGACTCGCGTGACCTTCTCGACCGCTACCGCGGAGAGTATTTCTTTCTCGACCCGCTGCTCCCCTGTTGGATCAGAACTAGAGCCGCGTAGCGACTTCACGTCATTCAGCGTTACGCTAGGAGGCATAACCAGGCCTCGAATTTTATGAGCCCCTTGCCCAACCACGGTTCTTCTCTTCCCGGAGATCGTCTTCTGCAAAGTGTGAGGCGATACGGGAATCCTAAAGCGAAGACTAACGTCCAATCACGAGCATCACAGTGTAAACTTCCGACAAACGGTTGCTCATTGTGTTGAAGAGGGTGACGTCGACAGTAGCTCGAAGGCTCCTTCCAGATTGGCGGTGCCCGGGTTCACAAACAGTGACGGAGAGAAAATGAAAAACACAATCATGTTTGTGGTCGGGTGCTTGATGTTATGCGCCCTGGTATCCGCGCAGGAGCAGCCACGGGAGTTGAGGGGCGGCGGCCACTTGCTCGGCGAGACCGCCGAGCAGTTCTTCTCCGAAGGATTTGTTGGGGATATTCTACGAGCATGCCAGGGAAGGGACTGGAAAGGTGTGAGCCAGTTGTCCAAGGACGTCGGCCATGCGTCTAAAAGAAACGCAAAGGATTATTGCGCGAAAGAGATGCTCGCCGAGCAGCAGGCAACGAGCGGGGCACGCCTGGAATATATAGGCCGTGGTGACGAGCAGACGATGAGGGCAGATACGTTCACCTTCGACGGCGGCCATTTGGTTAAGATACATATGGTCTATGTCGCCTCGATCGCGAACTTTGAAGGATATCGTCCGAAGTCTTTTGGCGAGCTCTTCGCCGGATTGCGGGAAGCGTACGGACCGCCGTCGAAAAGCTACAGCGAACCCGTGCTAAACGCTTATGGCGTAAAATACGATGCGCACCGCGCCGTGTGGATGGGCAAACAGGACGTAATCAGCATCATCGAACAGCCGGGTGAGGACGGCCGAACGGAAATAATCGCGGAAACACTTGCAGAATACAATCGCGCAGCACATGCGCCAAAGATCGCGAATCCTCTGCAATAACCATCGGGGGCTCCGTTGGCGTTGGTTCCGGTCGGATTGCCAATCGGAACCATAAACGAGCTTCGGGGAGCTCACTCTGTGCAAAGCACACTCCGCCGGTGGCATCCACTCGCTTGAGTTGCTTGTCTGCCAAAAATCCGAGGGACTGACTATCCAAGCAATTCGCCTGAAACGTTGCTGTTTGCGAGCACAGGTTGCAGCTCCATCAGAGTCCGGCGTTCTTCCTCGCTGGCCGGCAAAAGCGTTTGCGGCCTCCACTTCCGCTGAAGTCGCAGCGGCGAAGTGGGAGCATCCCGCCATCGCCTCGGAAACCGCTTTGACGATTCGTGGCTCCTCGCAGGACGAAAGCATCGTAGAAAGTCTACGAACATTACAAAACTTTTACAGGCGCGTGACAATTGAGGTTGCCGTTGGGGCCAGAGTTAGCTCCCGCGCCAACCCAAGGGGGTTCCGATGCGTCAGATTCGCGTGTTTGCAATGGCCCTGATTTTCCTGGTTGTCGTTGCGGATACGACCGCAGCTTATGGTCAGAATTTTTCTGTTCTCTACAACTTTGGAGCTCACCCTGGGGATCCGCTAAGCCCTCAGGTCTCCGGCATTATCGCTCAGGGTAGGACGGCAACTTTTATAGCACGACACCCATGGGCGGATCATCTCAAAACTGTGATCGCTGTGGCACGGTGTTTAAGATTACGCCAACCGGGCACCTAACGGTTCTCTACAGCTTTGATGGTGCTCACGGAGCGGATGCTACTGGCGGCCTTACCTTGGCAAAGGATGGAAACTTCTACGGGACGACGGCGGGCGGCGGAGATTTCATCGTCGGTACCGCGTTCAAGATCACGCCCCGCGGAGAACTGACTATGGGGCTCACGGCGCCAATCCAATGGTGACCCTGCTGCAGAGTACCAAAGGCCTGCTGTATGGAGATACTCAGGAAGGCGGGAAGTTCGGCTTCGGTATTTTTTACAGCTTGAAAATCCGGTGAAGGCGTCTGTCGGCTACCCACGCTCCGTCGTACGTCCTCGATCCATTCGTGGTACATGGACGATTTCGACGCACAAGGAAAACGTTTCGGTCGAAGAAATGCACCACATCTTCAGTACACTTGCTGCCTGACAAACCTGACAAACAAGCTTAAGAGTAGCGACTTGCAATCGAATCGCTGAGTGGACACTCCCAACTCCCACTGCCCCTAATTCCATCCCTGAAAGCGGAGTGTTCGTCCCTAGCTACTGATAAGTCGTCACCGGTGAGGGCGGTTAGACGGCAGTCCGAGGTAGAATTCCTAATCCGTTGCAGCTGCACAGCCGGCGTCTGTGGAGGTATTCTATGATGCGTTCGCGCCTGATTTCACTGCTTGTTTTGCTCTTCCTCGCCGTTTTGTTGCTCACTGGTTTTGGCCTTGAGAAATCGACCTGGTCGCAATGGGGACGAGACGCCCAGCACACTGGGATGGTCGACGTTCCAGGCCAGCCCCTCAATCACAAAATCGCTGACATTGTCTTCGATCCTTTTGCGCAGGATGAGAAGGCGGAGCAGAAGGCCTTTATCGGAGGGTATGCGCTGCCCGGCCACTACGAATCCACGTTGGTCGACGGCGACAGCTTCTACATGCTGCTGAAGAGCGGTACCTATCCATTGTGCCATCCGCTGAACGAGTGGGTTTTTGGCGGAAATTGCGGACCGAACGCCTGGAATCAATTGCAGTGGAACGTCGTGCGCTATCACTGGAAAGACGACAGAGCCATAGCTGCATGGACGTTTCCAACCGATTGGAAGCCGGAACCAAACGCCACGAATTTCAACAAATCATATTCCGGCCTAGTGGGTACCGAACCAGTATTTCATCCAGCACTCGCGAACCATCGCGTTTACGTTCCGGGAGCCGCTGGCACCATCTGGAAAGTTAATTGCCAGTCCGGGAAGTCGGAAAAACACGTCAACCCGTTTTCTGGTATGCATATCAATCCGGAAGCGACATTTGTTTCCAGCCCGCTCAGCGCCGACAACGACGGCAACATCTACTACACCGTCATCGAATTAAACCTGAAGGGCAACCCGTGGGACCAGAACGACGTGGTGAACGGATGGCTGGTGAAGGTCACGCCCGACGATGTAGCTTCCACCGTTACTTTCGCTACGCTGGTACCAAATGCTCCTCCCGGCAACTCAACCACGTGTCCGGGAACGTTTTACATTAACAAGGGCGAGAAATCTCTGCCGTGGCCGCCGAGCCCGAAGGCTGTGCCACCCACGGTGTTATGCGGTTCGCAGCGCCCTGGGTTGAACGTGGCGCCTACGATCGCGCCAGATGGCACGGTTTACGTGGCAAGCGTTGCCCATTTTGCGGACTCCAGTATCGCGGGCGGCCACATGGTCGCGTACCTCGTCGCCGTGAATCCGGACCTGACGGCGAAGTGGGTGGCGCCGTTGCAAAACGTATTGAACGATGGTTGCGGCGTCAGCTTGCCGATTGCTCCGAAGGGCGACCTCAAGGAGCCGAATTCATGTCGCTACGGGACCACTGTCGGTGTGGATCCCACCACCAATGCCAACGGCGCGGGAATAGTCTATGACGGTGCATCGTCATCCCCGACTGTGCTGCCTGACGGCTCGATTCTTTTCGGCGTCTACGACAACTACAATTTTGGCCGCGGACATCTCCTGCATTTCGACGCGCAGGGAAATTATCTCAACACCTTTCGCTTTGGATGGGACACCACGCCAGCCGTCTACACCCACGACGGCACCTATTCCATCGTGGAGAAGGACAACCACTACCCGGTACCTGCCTACTGCTACTTCTATAACAACCCCGTGTGCAGCACTGCGGAACACCCCGTATATTACCTGACACAAATGGATGCTGACCTGAAACCGGAGTGGTCCTTCCAGAATACGACCGTGGACAAGAACCATCCCTTCGGATATGAGTGGTGCGTGAATGCGCCTGCTATCGACGGCAAAGGTATTGTCTACGCCAGTAGCGAAGATGGGCACCTGTACTCGATTCCCCAGGGCCATAAAGGTGTGTTCAAGACGCCATTGGGAAAAATCTTCCTCCAGGAAGTTCTTGCGGCGGCCTATACACCGCTTTCGATAGGCAGTGATGGCAAGATCTATAGCGAAAACGATGGACGGCTCTTTGTAGTAGGCAAGTAAGCAGCTCACACCTCTGCCATTTGCGACTATTCAACCAGTAGGTTCGTGAGTGCTATATGGCCTTCCATGAGAATGCCGGTCCACGTCAGATAGATTTTGATTTGCCTTGCTTAAAAATCCACCTTCCTCCCTAGCGGTCAGACGCTCACCGCGTTCCATGCGTTTCGCAGTGGCGGCGACGGCGTGGGGCATGGAGCCTCGACCGGGGCACGGCGGCAAAACTAGCATTGCGGAGTACGTTCTACCGTAGACGCGTCGCAATCATCCTGCTTGTCAATCTTGCCAACACTGGAGAGTCTGGCGTCAAGTCTTCTTCGCCCTCGCTGGAGGAAGCAGCGCCACGGCAGCCTCGCCGGTTAGCAAGAGGAAAGTGAACGTCTCCTGCAGATACAAGCGGACAGCGGCATCCGTATGGCTGAGATAACCGATGGAGACGTCCTGGCCGATGTGAAGGTCAAAATCGCCACCACGAGTGGTCAGCACGAAAGCGCCGGCAATGGCGGGTGCCCAGATGATTTTATCGTTGACCAGCCGCTTGACGTGCTCCAACACCGGGTATCCATGGTCGCTGGTCTCGGCGAGTGCGGTGTAGGCATCGGCCCCGAGCAGCACCGCGTAGGGGCCGTTGACACCGACGAGACGCAACCGGCTCAAGCCTTGAGCGATGGCTTCCGGGTACTGGCGCACGTCGACGGGGAGTGTCATGATCGGGTTGCTGGTTCCTTGACGGATGCCCCCGATGCCGGCGGCGGCATAGCCGTCGAATATGGCGGCATCCTCGGCAAAGGCGATCTGTCGCGCCGCGTCCTTCGCCGGTTGCCAGTCCGAGTCGTTGGCGCCACGATCGACGTCGTCGATCGCCTGGCGATTCAATTCGAATGGAACCCGTAGCTCGACCAGCGCCCTAACCTCGCGCTGCCGCGCGACCATACCTTTCGCTGGGGCGGTGATCGTCCGCAGGTGGCCGGTTCCGACGGCAGAGAGGCTGGTGCCGGCTGGCCCCTTTAGGTCGACGACGCGACGTCCGGCAAGGTAGCGCTTGAGCGTGCGCGATGTCTCACCTTCGATCTGTGCCCATGCCGAATCGGAAATGGGGGCTAGCTCGCGATGCAGATTATTCATGTCGTAAGTCTCCTTTGAGAGATCCGATGCCGAGCGAACCGTCGCGCACCGATGGGATGGATGAAGAGGTTTCGGCCACCTCTGGCGCTGCGGGGGATTCCGCAGGCTGGTCTTCCGCGAGGCTCTCCAGAAATGTCGCCGACGGGACGAAGAACAGATTTCCAGTGACGGCATGGCTGAAGTCGAGCAGTCGGTCGTAGTTGCCGGGCGGCCGACCGACAAACATGTTCTCGATCATCTGCTCGGTGGTCTGGGGCGAACGGCTGTAGCCGATGAAATAGGTGCCAAATTCGCCATGCCCAGCCCGGCCGAAAGGCATGTTGTCGCGCAGGATCTTGATCTCCGTCCCGTCCTCAACAATCGTAGTGAGCGCGTTGTGCGCTGAAGTTGGTTTGACGGATTCATCCAATTCGATGTCGGACAGCTTGGTGCGGCCGATGATGCGTTCCTGCACTTCTGTAGAGAGCGCATTCCATGCGCCAAGATCGTGGAGATATTTTTGCACGATGACGTAGCTCCCGCCGGCGAACGGAGCGTCCTCCTCGCCGACGAGCACGGCGTCGGTCACCGCCGCGCCCCTGGGGTTTTCCGTCCCGTCGACAAAGCCCAGGAGATCGCGGTCGTCGAAGTACCGGAAGCCGTGCACTTCGTCCACCGGCGAGACGGCATTTCCGATACGCGCCATCAACTGGGTGGCAAGCTCGAAGCAAAGATCCATGCGCTTGGCGCGGATGTGGAACAGCAAATCGCCCGGCGTGGAGACCGCATGGCGCGATCCGGCGCGAATCTCACGGAACGGATGCAGTTCTGCCGGCCGCGGCGTCCCGAAGAGGCGGTCCCACGCGTCGGACCCAAACCCCATGACGCAGGAAAGGCTTCCTTCCAAATCGCGAAATTCCACTGCGCGCAACAGCGCGGCGAGGTCTCCGCAGAACGATCGCACCGTGGCGCGATCGTCAGTGCCCGAGTTGAGGGTCGCAACCAGGAAGATCGCGGCCTGGGTAAGCGGCGCGGCTACCGCCTGCGCGCGGGCAATCAATCGACCTGCCGCTTCGGGCGTGTTCGTCGGACCGGGCTCCATGGGTGTCGTTCCTGAAAACACAACTGTAACTGCAATACGAGGGTATTGACCAGCGTGCTCCCGACATCACCTCGATCCGCGCATGTCCACGAGGCTCGGTTGCAAGCTGGATGCTTAGGCAACTTCCTTCTCTGACTTGTCAGCCTTCTCGCCCAGGAAACTCAGCAATTCGGCGTTGACTTCTTCCGCGTGCGTCCACGGGATGCAGTGCGGGCCGTCCTTCACGACCAGCAGGCGCGCCCCTTTGATGAGCTTGGCGGTGCGCAGTCCCGCAGCCGTGATGGGAAGAATGCGGTCGGCATCTCCGTGAATCACCAGGGTGGGCACATCAATGCCGGCCAGATCCCCGCGGAAGTCCTCGTGCCAGGTTGGGATACACGCCAGACTAGCGGTGGCGGAGGCGCTGGCCGCCACGTTCCAGCTAGCTTGGACGGCTTGTTCGCTGACACGCTTGCCCAGCAGCAAGTCCGTGTTGTAGAAATCCTTGAAGAAGCCGGTGAAGAACGCGTAGCGGTCGGCAGCCACAGCTTTCTCGCTGGCGGCAAATACACTGGCATCCAGGCCTTCGAGATTCTCGCCGGTCTTGAGCAGGTACGGTGGCACACCGGAGATAATCACGGCTTTGCTCACGCCCTTGGATCCGTATTTTCCGATGTAGCGTGCCACTTCGCCTCCTCCCATCGAAAAGCCGACCAATGTGAAATCGTGCAGCTTGAGGTGGGTGACGAGCTTGTGAAGGTCCTCTGCAAACGTGTTGTAGTTGTAGCCCGTGGTTGGCTGGCCGGATTTGCCAAAGCCTCTGCGGTCATAAGTGATGACCCTGTAACCCGCATCCAAGAGGACTGGTACTTGCTTCTCCCAGGAAGCGCCGCTCAATGGGTATCCGTGGATCAGAACAACCGGCTGGCCCGAGCCATGGTCTTCGTAGTAAAGCTCGATGTTGCCTGAATTTTCTTTTCCGACCGTAACGTATGGCATTGCTTTTCTCCTTTTCTGTTGCGATGGATAAGTGCGCGATTGGCAGAGTTGCAATCGCGATCGACGCCCAGTCGATCCGGTTTTCGATCAGGCTCGTTGTCGCGACGTCTTGTGCTGATTGTAGAGTTCCGTTGTTCCGATGCCGCGAAGAAAGTGCCATTAACATTAATCCAGTAAGTGTGACCACACGGCTGAGCACGCTCATGGAGGGCCTTTCCTGGCAACACTCCCGATACGAGCATGCGCCGCTCCATGTGAGAGCGCAATTGGACTTTGGTATCGATTCGCCGACCTCAGGATCACCATGTCTCGCGTCGCGCCTCCCGTTGCGTCAGTTCGGCAGCCGGACGGAACAGAACTGGCGAATTAATATTTTCCGGCTCCATCGCACCTCTGGATCGCATCTGAAACGAATCGCGTACGTGCAACGAACAGTGATCGCCCTGTCTTCGAGTGAGTTCCACGCATGCCGGAAGGATGCGGCATGAGGGACCTGTCACGGTCAGACATGCACTTGTGTCGGCGGCAGGTGACGACGAATCTGCGCGCCACTCCGAGAAGATGAACACGTCGGCAGCGGATAGGTATGCCTGATTATCGGCGGCAAACCAATACCAAAGTACAATGGACGCTCTCTGCTGAGCGGCGCATCCTTGTGGTTGTGCCAGTCAAACGTTCGCTCGTGTCAGTGGTTGATGACGACGAATCTATGCGCGAGTCCCTACCCGATCTGCTGACCGAGTTCGGTTATGCAGCCCGGGCGTTCTCGTCGGCGGAAGAGTTCCTCGCGTCCGATTGCGTCGACCAAACCAAATGCCTGGTGCTTGACATTGCTATGCCGGGAATGACCGGACCCGACCTTCAGCGGCACTTGAAGATTCGCCAACCAGAAATTCCGATCGTCTTCATTACCGCTAACAGAGACGAGAGTCTGCGCGCGAGAATGCTCAAAGAGGGCGCCGTGGAGTGCCTGTTCAAGCCATTCAGCGATACGGCTCTGCTGGATGCGCTCCAAGCTGCACTTCGGGTGAGATGAGCTGGCACCCTCAGGCATTCGCGACTGCGGAAGAATTGCTGTGTGGGGCGCAAAGGCGCTCGATCACCTCATTCATTCGCTGGCGAGCCTGCCTGAGTCTCTTGTTGGTCGCGGCCCGGCTGATTCCGAGGATCTCGGCAGCTTCTGAAATGCTGTGTCGTTGGATATCGCACAACAGAAACACCTCGCGACAATTCCGCCGCAATTGCAGGGCGTGCATCAGCACTGCCTGCATCACTCCTGAGGGAATCGTTGACTGGCCCGTGTCCGATAAATACCGCTGAATGCCCTTTACCCGCACTCGTTTGCTCATAGTTGAGATTGGCAGTCGTGTGACGAAGCCATATCGGGACCTATCCGCGAACATGCCTTCCTCCCAGTTATTCCAATATCCCGATTGCCGCCGAAGCCGTCACCAGACGGCTCCGGCGAAGCTGAGAACCATGCCTCTCCCAGTCGGCAAGGTTCTCCCTCGGGAGGTTGGTCCACGGCGAAGCGGTTTACTCCGCTGGACCTGCTAGCAGAAACCTGGGTTGCCTACCCAGTCGGGGTGACCCGGTTTCGATAACCATAGAAATGGTGCGGAGAGAGCAGATTTCGTTTCATGCTGAGGTCAGGGTTCGGATTCCCGCGCTCCGCTGGCGTCTAAGCGCGCTGCAAAAACAAACCTGTTCAAATTAGATCGCGGCTTGCGGTTGGCACGTTTCCAGCAACCGGCGAAGGCCGAGTGGCTGCAGGTCCCAAATCGCGGCAATCACTGATTGTGAAGTCGCCGTGTTCACTTTGTCCTTAACGTACGGGCACAGATGAACACGGCGTCGTAGCATCGCTACCAGACAAACAACAAGTCAAACCTGTTGTCGACCGGAGCGCCAGCGGAGTTGTAGCATGACACCTCGGCGCTGAAATCAGCTCCCCCGGTGGACCAGAAATCCACGTGGCAATGGTTAGGACTAGCGGCACCGTAGGCGCTGACCTGAACGTGCCCTCCGGCGCCCCATGCTGCGCTACCGCCCAAGCCCTTGCAGGCTACGGTATAAACGCCGGTCGCCGTTTTGGTGATGGCGTTCGCGGCGGCGCGGCCCACCGCGTTGAACGAGTATGCGGGGCTGGGGGTGTAGGGCACCCCGATTGTAGGAGATGGGTTGTTGGCCCAGACATAGCACAGGACCGTCGCTCCTCGCCCTGGATCGGCGAGTGCAGGCGAGACCCAAACGACGCTTGCCAGGGTCAGTAAGGATAGTGCAGCGAATGTTCTACGCATCACAATAGACCTCCTTGATCTGGACGTTGGATTCTCGACCGAACCGGAACTTCACCACTTTCTGTCCACCCGGTTCGATGCTCACAGCCATGGTGTGCTCTGAGCGAACTTCGTTTCACGCTGTGAAGGTCGGCCCCAAAGCCCTTTGGGGTACGGCAGCAACGCGAGCGGGGATTGTTTTGCTAGTGTCGAGGTGTAGAATAGCTGTCCACTCACGCGTACTTGGGGCTAGTGTCTTGCAATTTCACACATTTGATCAGGCTTACTTGGAACGGCTCTGTTCAGGCGACTTTCGTACAGAAAGTCATTTTGTCGCCTATTTCAGTGAACTGATCCAACTGAAGCTGCGTTCCCGGGTGCATTCTCCCCATGTCGTCGCAGACCTACGGCAGGAAACCTTCGTACGGGTTTTTACCGCCCTGCGTAGCGAGGGTAGAGTGAAACAACCGGAGCGGTTAGGAGCGTTTGTGAATTCCGTTTGCAACAATGTGTTACTGGAGCACTATCGTTCGGCGTCTCGGGAGAATTTGATAGAAGACGAAGAAGGCGCGGACGTTCCCGATCCATCGCTCGATGTAGTCTCGATCTTGACCCATAAAGAAATGGAGCAAAGGGTCCGTCAGGTTCTTGACAAATTGCCGGAGAGGGATCGGCGCCTGCTGCGCGCGATCTTCCTCGAAGAACGTGACAAGGACGCCGTGTGCCATGACTTTGGTGTAGACCGGGACTATCTCAGAGTCCTGCTTCATCGCGCCAAACAGGCGTTTAAGGCTGTGTATTTGAAGAACATACCAGCGGTATGAGCAGCAGGACGGCAGGCCAATAAAATGAAACGATCTGACTGTTTTGTTCACCATCCATACAGGGGACATATGGGACATGGACCATACTGAATCAATCCGACTGATGGCTGCTGAAAAATACCTGCTTGACGAACTGGCGCCTGAGTTGCGGGAACAATTCGAGGAGCACTTCTTCGACTGCCAGGAGTGCGCTCTCGAGGTACGGGCAGGGGCTGCATTCGTCGAACACAGTAAGGTTCTGTTGTCAGGACCGGTTGCGGTACCAGCGAGGGCCTTGGTTCCGGCTCCCGCGAATCCGGGTTGGTTGGCCTGGTTACGTCCAGCTTTTGCAGTGCCGGTTTTGGCCGCCTTGCTGGTGGTGGTTGGGTATCAGAATCTGGTTACCTATCCCAGGCTCAAGGGCGCAGCCGCTGTGGTTGACGCGCCGCGAATTCTGGCTTCAGTCTCGCTAATCAATGCAAATACGCGCGGCGCAAATAAGACAGTTGTATCGGCTGGCCAAGGCGAGCCCTTCCTTGTTTTTGTGGATATTCCAGCGGAGGCTCGATTCTCTTCTTTTGTAGCTGAACTCGACGGGCCCGGAGGGAAATCTGAATGGTCGCTCACGATCCCCGCGGAAACGGCCAAGGACATGGTGTCGATCCGCGTGCCGGCAGGCCATCGTCAAGTGGGGATGTATACTCTGGTGGTTCGCGGCATGGACTCGTCGGGGGGGACGAGTTCTGAAGTCGGCCGCTATCCTTTTGAATTGCAAATCCGGAACTAGATTCCAATCCAGGTTTCGGAATGCAGGAGAGAACGATGGACACAAATAACACGAGAGTTCACTACTACCATGCAGACGCCAGCGCAGTTGGCGGATCTCTTACTCGTCCAGTGAGCGAGGTCATCCCGCTGCAGGCGCCACTTGCGCTTTCCCCGGCCGGAGGAAATGCCACTGCGTCCGCCAACGGTGCAGATTTTCCCTTTCCACAGGTTATCAAGTTCGATAACGCGTACACCTTGGTTTCCGGAAGTCTGAGTCCGAAACCGGGCCGGGGTTGGGTCACGGTGGTAACCTCGGTGGTCGAAGGTCTGAATGTTCTGAACGTCGTCACCGCCGACCGTATTGTCGCGCAGATGTCTACCGAACATCCTCTGCAGGGCTACAATCCTACCATTACATTCCTGGGGACAGAAATCGATGGCTTGAAGATTGGGGGCTCCCCCGTCGACGTCGATCTCGATCTGAGCATTTGCGATCAGGGTAAACCGGGGTCTTATCCCAGTGAACCGTGCGTGAGTGACCAGACATTCTTAGAGAACGCTGAAGGCCTCTATCGTCGAATGAATGATCCGGCGAGCCTGCCCGACTGGGTCACCGATAGAACCGTCCCCGACTGGATCAAGCAGCGATACGCCTGGAATAGTGCGCGGATCGCCGCGAATGCCAGTGTTGTATGCTCGGTGGTGAAAGGAACTGACGGACAGTTCAGCGGAAGACCGTTTGTCAACGTATGCGACGTTCCCAACTTCGGTCGCGTATTCTTAGGCGAGCTGCTGGTGGATTGCAAGTCCTACCGGTTGACTATGATTCGCCTGGAGCTGGGATGCCTGGCAGACGGAGACTTAGCGTTCGCGGACGGCAGCATCAATGGCCACACGCAGCCCTGAAATCTCTGCTGGTGTTTCTCTTGACTTTCACCGGGGCGTGCAAAGTCAGCCGCCAACCGAATCCGGCCGAGGTATTCCAGCAGGCGCAGCTTGATTTCCTTCAAGGCGATTTGGTCCACGCCCGGGGTGAGGCGCATAAAGGCAGCAGTGTTTTTTCTGGCTACAATTCGGAATGGGAATGGAAGTTTCGTCTGCTCGAGGCGGAAATCCTGGTCAATCAAGGGCTAAGCGACCAAGCGCTTTCCCTCTTATCCCCTCCGCTGCCCACTCCGCTTGCCGAAGGTGACCTTGCCATCAAGAGAGCGACGGTTCAAGGCATCGCATTTGCACGTCGCGATCGCCTGGAGGATGCCGACCGCAGCTTGCAGGAAGCCGAACATCTTTCGGAGGTTCACCATTCGAACCTGGCCGGCGAGGTCGCGAGGGCACAAGGCGTCGTGGCCGTCATCCGGGACGACTTAGTAAGTGCCGGGCGTTTTTTCCGGACCAGCCTTCAAATTGCCCGCGATCAGGTAGACCATTTCTTGGAATTGTCAGCTCTTGTGAATCTCGGCGTTGTTGCCATGAAGGAAGAGCACTACGATGAATCCCTTGAATGGTCGAATCGCGCATACGATCTGGCCCATGGTCTTGGCGTCCACCTGACCGAGGAAAAAGCACTGGGCAATCTGGGTCTGCAGTATTACTACATGGGCGATTTTGAGAGAGCGCTCACGATGTCCATCGAGGCCACACGCCAGGCGCACGAACTCGACGCAGAGTACGACGAGGTTCAATGGCTGAACCAGACAGGTCTCCTGTATTACCAGGCAAACGAGTTGTCGGTAGCGGAGGGTTACTACCGGAAGTCACTCTCCCTTGCCGAGAAGATCCAGGACAAGGATGAAATCGTCGGCGCCCTCTCAACGCTCGCCTTGCTATCCGTGAAACAGGGGCATTTGGACGAAGCCGAGCGGTTCAGCCGCCAAGCCCTTCAGTCCTCACCGGGAGACCATTCCTCCGAGATTTCTCCACTGTTTGTGCAGGGGCTGGTTGCCGCTCGCAAGGAACAAAGCCAGAAAGCTGAGCAGATATTCCAGACGGTTGCCCGCAATCCGCAAAGCGATCACTCCCAGCACTGGGAGGCCGAAGAGTCACTTGCACTGCTCTATGAGCATGAGCATCGGCCCGAAGACGCAGATCGCCAATATCGGACGGCGCTGCAAACATTCGAAGCCGCGCGCGATTCCCTTCAGCACGAGGATTCTAAGCTGCCTTTCCTGGCGAACGCGACTCACCTCTACGACGATTACATCCATTTTCTGGTCGAGCAAGGAAGGACGGTTGAGGCCCTGCAGCAAGCCGATTACAGCCGGGCGCGCACTCTGGCTGAAGGGCTTGGTGTGCTGCGAAAAACCTCGTCAGTCACCTCCGCAGCGTTCAGCCCCCAAGAGGTTGCCCGGCGAGCACAGGCAACGGTCCTCTTCTACTGGTTGGGTTCGGAGCATTCCTATCTGTGGACAATCACGCCTCGGCAAGCCGTGATGTTTCATCTTCCACCTGCATCAGAGATCGACGCCGCGGTGCAAAGTTATCGCAATGCTCTTCTGGGGCCGCGCGACGTGCTGCAAACGGCGAACCCGGAGGGCGCGAAACTCTTCAACATCCTGGTGGCGCCCGCCAAGCAGGCCATCGCTCCCAATTCGCGTGTCGTCATCATTCCCGACGGAAGCTTGAACAGTCTGAATTTCGAGACCTTGTTAGTGTCCGAGCCCAGGCTGCACTATTGGATCGAAGATGTAACCGTCATGAATGCCAGTTCACTTAGACTTCTGGCTGCGTCCCGTCCCTCGTCAACGACCGCAGCAGGAAAGCTTTTGCTCATTGGTAATGCTGTTGCTCCCAATCACGAATACGGCGAGTTGCCCAAAGCAACTGCCGAGATCGAGAACATCGAAAAGCACTTCACCCCTGCGGGGTTGCGGGTTTATACACGCGATCGAGCAACCGCTCCCGCTTATTTAGATAGTTCGCCGGAGCAGTTCGCCTTTATCCATTTCGTAGCCCACGGCACCGCCAGTCGGCTCAGTCCGCTGGACTCCGCCGTCATATTGTCAAAGGCTTCCGCGGAGGAAGACTCGTTCAAGCTGTACGCGCGGGATATCATTCGTCACCCCCTACATGCGGAACTGGTAACCATTTCGACCTGCTACGGGGCCGGCGCCCGGGCATACACGGGCGAGGGATTGGTGGGACTTTCGTGGGCATTTTTGCGCGCCGGCGCGCACAACGTGATCGGCGCGCTCTGGGAAGTGAGCGACGCTTCAACGCCCCGTCTCATGGACCAACTCTATGACGAACTCAAGAAGGGCCGGAGCCCGGAAGCGGCTCTTCGGTCAGCGAAACTTTCTCTGCTGCACTCCGACGGCGTTTTCCGCAAGCCATTCTACTGGGCTCCTTTCCAGCTTTACACCGGTTCCTAGACCATTCTATCGCGGAGAATGTTTTTCTCTGGCTGCGAGCGTTGCGGAGGCCCGAAGCCAACTTGTCCTGAAACATATACGTGATCTACGGACATGAACATGTTCGTAAATTTCGGTTTGTAACTGGACATCGCGGCTTTCTCTGGCATAAACTGAAATCCTGCTCGTAGGAAGTGCGCACCCTCTTGCGAGAATCTCTGGGAAAGTGCTTTCGTCGCTTTATCCCAGGATCCCTCCAACAGGGAGGCTCTCCGATGGCTACGATCCGCCAACTAAACATCAACGGGCGCGTATATACCGCCGAAGTCGATGCCGAATCCAGCCTGCTCTTCGTGTTGCGCGACCATCTCGATCTGACCGGGAGCAAGTACGGCTGTGGCGAAGGCCAGTGCGGCGCTTGTACGGTCCTGATCGATGGCAAGTCGCGCCGATCCTGCATTACACGTGTTGGCGACGTCGCCCAAAGACAAATCACAACCATCGAAGGCCTCGCCCAAGGCGAACGCCTGCATCCCGTGCAGCAGGCATTTCTGGATGAGGGCGCGATGCAGTGCGCCTACTGCACCTCTGGAATGATCATGACGGCTGTATCGCTGCTGAATTCGAAACGCGATTCATCCGCGGCTGAGATTGCGCGATCGATGGAAGGCAACATATGCCGCTGCGGAACCCAGCCGCGCATTGTGTTGGCGATACAAAGGGCTGCGAAAGTCATGAGCGAGTCCAAGCAATGAATAGTGATCTGAAATTCGAGAATTCGTTGGAACCAGAGCGGTACGAACTTACTGCCCCGCCCACCTATCACTTCGATGTTGACCGGCGCGAGTTTTTCCGATTCCTCGGGGCTGGCGTTTTGATTGTCAGTGTATTGAAAGACGCACGCGCTCTGCAGGAATCGGGTGCTGCCGGGGTGCAAGGCCCGTCGCTCCCCAAGGAAATCGGTGCATGGCTCCACATTGGCGAAGGTGGCGGCGTTACCGTGTACACCGGCAAGGTCGAGGTCGGGCAGAACATCCGAACGTCTCTCACCCAGGCCGTTGCCGAAGAGTTGCACGTCCCCGTGAGCGCAATCCAGATGGTAATGGGCGATACCAAGCTCACTCCCTACGACCGGGGCACATTCGGCAGCCGCACCACGCCGGAAATGAATCTGCAGTTGCGGAAAGTGGCGTCTGCGGCTCGCGACACTCTGATTGTCTTGGCCGCGACGCAATGGCAAGTTGATCGCAAACGTCTTACCGCAGCCGACGGAAAAATTACTGATTCCGGAAGCAAGCGCACGGTTGATTACGCCGCGCTGGTAAAGGGTAAGCAACTCACTGAAACTTTGCCGGTGGAAGATCCGCTGATGCCCGCGGCGCAGTGGACGGTAGCTGGTCAGCCATTGCCCAAAGTCAACGGCCGCGACTTTGTCACCGGGAAGCATCGCTATCCATGCGATCAAAGATTGCCGGATATGCTCTATGGCAAAGTCCTGCGTCCGGCATCTTTCGGCGCCACCCTTTCTTCGCTCAACACTGACGAAGCAGAGAAGATGCCAGGAGTTGTTGTCGTCCATGATGGTAATTTCGTCGGAGTCGCAGCGCCGAGCGCGGAGATTGCATCTCGCGCTTTGACGGCAATCCGTGCCGAATGGAAATCCCAGCCGCAAGTTTCGAATAAAGAACTGTTCGAATATCTGAAGAAGAATCCGTCCGAAGGCGGCGGGCCGCTGGATTCGCCATTCCACTACGAGACCGGCTCGATGGACAAGGCATTGGCGTCTGCAGATCTTCGCCTGCAACAGACCTATACGGCCAACTACATTGCCCATTGCCCGCTCGAACCGCGGGCGGCCCTGGCGCAGTGGTCGGGTGACGATTTGACCGTATGGACTGGCACCCAGCGCCCCTTTGGCGTGCGCACAGAACTCGCCGCCGCATTGCGTATGCCCGAAGACAAGGTCCGGGTTCTGATGCCCGATACCGGCTCCGCTTATGGTGGCAAGCACACTGGCGACGCCGCTGTTGAGGCTGCGCGACTGGCGCGTGCAGCGAAGCGGCCAGTCAAGATAATGTGGACGCGCGAAGAGGAATTTACCTGGGCTTACTTCCGTCCCGCGGCGGTCATCGACATCAGCAGCGCCATGCGCAAGGATGGCAAGATTACCGGCTGGGAATTTCATAACTACAATTCCGGAGCGGCAGGCATCCCTACTTTTTACGACGTCGAGAACCAGCGGATCGAATTTCATCCCGCGCGCACTCTTCTGCGGCAGGGCTCATATCGTGCGCTGGCCGCAACCGTGAACCATTTCGCCCGCGAATCTTATATGGACGAAATGGCGCATCAGGTGAAGATGGATCCGCTGGAGTTCCGCGTGAAGAATTTGAAGAACGAACGCCTGCGCACGGTATTTGAAACTGCTGCAAAGAAGTTTGGATGGGGACAAGCAAAAACCAGCGCGGGTCAGGGTTTCGGCATGGGTGGTGGCTTCGAGAAGGGTGGCAATGTCGCCACCTTCGCGGAAGTTGCCGTCGACCGGAAATCGGGCGAGGTCAAAGTGGTTCGCCTGATCACGGCATTCGAATGCGGCGCCATTGTGAATCCCGACGGTTTGCGGAATCAACTCGAAGGCGCCAACATCATGGCCCTGGGCGGCGCACTTTTTGAAGCCATTGAATTTGCCAACGGCCAGATTCTGAACGGGCGCTTCTCCGACTATCGCCTTCCGCGCTTCAGCGATGTCCCCACTATCGAGACCGTGATGATCGACCGCAAAGATCTTCCTTCGGCAGGCGCCGGCGAAAGTTCTCTGGTGGGCGTCGCTCCCGCAATCGCCAACGCCATTTTCGACGCGACCGGTGTGCGTCTACGCTCGCTGCCGTTGGTACCGAATGGTTTGAGGGTAGCTTAGGAATTCGCAGTTCAGCGAAGGGCGCCGAGACGCCTCGCTCCGGCCCCGAATTCAGCGTGTTTTACTTTAGTTTCACGAACAGCAAGACAAAGATCGCCCAGACTCCAACGGTCATGGGAAACTGGGCCGCCTGTGCCTCTCGCAATGCGCCCCCTCGCGGCAGTGCAAAAGAAAGGCAGAACATTGCCACAGCGGTGAGTATTCCGAGGACCAATTTGCTTTTCGGGTTCATCGTCGTTTTTCCCTCGCCTTCTGGGTTCGCCCACGTGCGGTTGAGGTACGACAATCTTGTTGGGGCGGTAGCGCACCATTCTACGCTGGAACCGCGTTGCAGCGATACTGGCATGGTTCCTCGCCGCTTTTCCACTCCATGCAGTCCGAGATCGCTACATCCAGACTGCCCCGGCCTTGGTTTTTCCTTCTGCTGACATGGCTTCTCGCAGCGGCTAACGAACGAAAGTTTGCAAACAATTTCTTAACAATAAAGTGACAACCGCGCAGCATCCCAAGTGAAATCGGCGCTGTCCAACGTTCTGTGAGCATTTTGTAATTCCAAGGATGGAGAACTGCGATGTGGATGAGGTCGTGCGCTTTATGTAAAACACTTCTGATGAAGCTCAGTTTGGGCAAGTCCGTCCGTTGTCAATGCGTGTGGGAATGGTAGGGCTGCGCGACGCGAAGGTCGGTTAAAAGTACGACGTGATTGGACACAAGGAGATGGTCGTGGCGAAGGTGATTGAGTTCTACGTACCGAATAATTTCCGGCGAAAGGTGAAATGGCTTTCCCGGAACAAAGAGGAAAGCTTATCGAGTTCGCTCTTGGGAGCTCGCGTCGTGGGCAAACTGAACCCAAGGCGTTCGTGGGAGAATTGCGTAGCAAACCGGCGCTGGAGGGGTAGTCACTTTGCCGCGAAGGTTGCGCTCCGCGGAACCAAATTGATTCCGCGGAGCTCCAAAGCTAGCGAAGCCGAAAAGTTCGGGGGCGGCCGGGTCGTCTAAACCGGTTCCTCAGTTCTGCTCGCCCGCTGAAAAGCTGCTGCCCCACATCGCGCTGCTGCCCCACATCGCCGAGGAGCCCCACATCGCACTGCTGCCCCACATCGCAGACGAACCCCACATGGCAGACGAACCCCACATGGCAGATGAACCCCACATGGCAGACGAACCCCACATGGCGGAATTCGAATTAACGAATTGCGAAGATCCCCAGACTGAGGTGCTTCCCCACATGGCGGAGTTGTTCCACACCGAAGACGGATCAGATGTGAGGAACACATTGCCCGAACTCGCGTCATAATGTGCGGTCGGAGACATTGCCGTCCCGTTGGCGACATCCGTGCTAGTAAGCGCCGCTTCCACATCCACGTAGCCTGCGCCAACCGTGAACACGTCGTATTGATCGGTGTAGGTTATTCCCGTCGTCGGATCGAAGACGCTGCTTTGCGTGGGCAAGGATTTCCATGCGGTCTTCATCAAGCGGGCCTTCACCTGGTCAGGGTTGAGTTGAGGACTTTTCTGAAGCAGATCAGCGACCACTCCGCTCAGTACGCCTGCAGCCATGCTGGTTCCGCTGAGCGTGAAGTAGGCGGAAGATGAAGCGTTCGATCCGCCATTCATGTAATAGCTGTACGGCACCTGATTACCGGGATATTCGTTGTACAGCGTGCTGCCCGGGGCTTCGAGCGATACCAGCAAGTTGCCCGGCGCCACCAGGTCGGGTTTCACGACATCGTCAATCACCGTCGGCCCTTTTGAACTATAGCTGGCAATGAGATCGTCATTGCGCGTGGGCGTGCCCATTGGTTTCATCGCGCCCACAGTGATCACATAAGGATCGTTGGCGGGCGAGTTGATGGTGCCGTAACCGTTCGTCGGCTGATAGCGTCCGTTATTTCCGGCGGCAACCACCACTACAATGCCGTTCTTCCAGGCTGCTTCCACCGCCTGACAAACCGGGTCTAGCTTGTAGCTTTCATACACCGGCCTGCCCAGCGAGAGGTTGAGTACGCGAATATTGAACCACCCCTTTAAAGCGATTGCCTGTGCAATGGCCGCGATCACCGCGCTGTCGGTTCCGGCGCCGTTTTGATCGAGGACGCGGAGATTGATTAGGTTTGCGCCGGGCGCTATGCCTTCGAACGTACGAGAATACTTGGAGCCCTTGGAGCTTGCGCCGTCTCCGGCAATCAGGCCGGCGATGTGCGTGCCATGACCATACTGATCGGCTGAATTCGAAGTACCGGGAACGAAGCTTTGGCTATACACAACCCGAGACCATCCCAGAAAACCACCGTGTAGATCCGGTTGGTCGGTCACGCCACTGTCAATCAGTGCAACTCCGACGCCAGCGCCGGTGTATCCGGATTGCCACGCGGCGAAAGCGTTCACTGCGGGCGCAGCGTTGCTCAGGGTCGGAGTCAACTGTCGGTCCAGGCTGATGTATCTCACATTCGACTGGTTCGAGAGCGCGAGAATATTCGCCAGCGGCAAGTCGGCGACGATCCCGTTCACCAGAGGCAGATCAGCCAAGATAGTGCCCAACAGGTTTCCGAGGTTGAGCAGATCGAGCAGCCCCGGTGGCTGGTTGTACTGCACCACCACCCTGGCATGGGGAGCCGAAGACGCTTGCAGGTCGGGAGACAATTTCGAATTGTCGGCATACGCAAGTGTGACCGTCAGGAGCAAACAAAACACCAGAAACTTCTTCATGAAATCGAATCCTCCAGCGGGCGTGCAAGGCCCACTTCATCGCCGGGGGAGTTCGCACCGGAGAAATTGCAGGCGTCGTGCCAAAGGGGGAAGTAATCAAGTTAATTATAATCAACGAGATAGATGCAGTCATAAACTCGTCGCGAGACAGATTGTCCCCCGTCTCCGTCGGGCACCGGGACAATCTGTCCCGCCATCGAGGTTTCGAAATGGTTACTCTAGTCACCCGGGTGTGGGTGGCAGAATCCGAGAAGCGCGCAGACAGGTCCGACATAATTCCCCCCATTCGAACCCCCGAAATTTTCCTCCCGTCTTTACCGAGGATGTAAGATCAGTGGCATTTCCCGTGACATATTGATCGCGGCGAACAGACTTTGGTCTGAAGCGCTTCGGGTGCAGTTCTCACTATTAATCAGTCGTTCCGGAGGGATCACCCATGCCCAGGAACATTGTGGTTTGTTGCGATGGAACCGGAAACCAGTATGGCGCGGCGAACTCGAATGTCGTCAAGCTCTATTGGACGCTGTCCGCACAGGACAAACAGGTCGCGTACTATCACCCCGGCGTCGGAACCATGGGTGCGAGAAACGCCCTTTCCGCGATCGGCAAATGGTGGACAACAGTGAGAGGCTTGGCCTTCGGCTATGGCTTTTCTGACAACATCGCCGACGTTTATTCGTTCCTGATGAGAGAGTTTCGCTCCGACGATCGGATATTCATCTTCGGTTTCAGTCGCGGCGCGTACACCGCTCGTGCGCTTTGCGGGCTTTTGCACATGTTTGGTTTGCTGACCCAGGGGAATGAGGCGCTCATCCCGTATATTCTGCGACTCTACAAAGGCAACGATCCCAAGAAGTTTTGCATTGCCGATGGTTTCAGAACCACCTTTTGCGTTGACTGCAAACCGTATTTTCTCGGGGTATGGGATACCGTCAGTTCAGTGGGATGGATTCTCGATCCGGTCAGTGTGAAAACCGGGCGTCTCCCTTATACGGCTGCGTTGCCTGATATTCCCATCTTGCGGCATGCGGTCTCCATCGATGAGCGCCGCGCTTTCTTTCGGCAGAATCTGATCCACGAGCCAATGCCGTCAACCCAGAGTCTGAAACAGGTCTGGTTCGCTGGGGTTCACTCGGATGTCGGCGGAAGTTACGCCGAAAGAGAAAGCGGCCTGTCGAAGATCGCATTGCGCTGGATGTTGTGCGAAGCGCAATCCGCGGGACTGATGCTCGATCCGCAGAAAGTCATCGATGTCTTGGGCGGCAAAATTCCGTATGCTCCGCCAGACCCGCGCGCGGAACTGCACAAATCCCTGCGCGGAATCTGGCGGCTGGGGGAAATCTGGCCGAAGCATCATTTCTATTCCGTCTCAGTGCCGGGGAAAGCGGCGCTGGAGTGGAAGAGCAATATCCGGTTTAACCTGGCACGCCCGCGGACGATTCCCGAGTGCGCGCATATTCATCAGAGCGTGTTTGACAGAATCCGCGACGTGCCCGAATACCGCCCCAAGAACCTGCCGCAACAGTACTCCGTGGAGCAGGAAACCGTGTGCGAGTTCGAGCCTCGTCCGGTGATAGGGCCGGGAGATGCCAAGCCGGCAGTGCCCGTTCGGCTTCTCAGGCGAAAGCGTGTGATCGCGGCGCTCGCCTTGTTAGGGGTGTTGATGGTGTGCGTGTTGGCAGTTGCGATTCTTGCCATTCACAACAGTCTTGAAGTGCCAAGAATCGACCGGCCCCAGGACATCGTTTGGCTGCCACAGAACTGGACGGAAGACCAACGCCGTCGCTACTACCACACCGCACAGGGAAGTGAGCTTCTGCCTTACGCCTGGTTTCTTGCGCTTGGAGCAGCCGCGGTTTAGTCTCCGGGCGCGCCCCCGTTTAGAAACAATGATTACTTGCAGGGGTTCGGATTCATCCCCGACCAAGCCTACGAGCAAAACCCCAACGGCTTGCCCGTCGGATTCGCCCGCGACGATCGTTTCGTGGACCCTTACACCGGACAGAAACTGGTTGTGCTCGGCATTACCTGCGCGGCTTGTCACACGGGCGAACTTTTCTATGGCGGGAAAGCGATCCGGATCGATGCGGGTCCATCGCTGATCGACCTGCAGAAGTTTACCGAAGCGCTCGGCCTTGCAGTCACCTGGACTTACTATGATCCGCCGCGCTTTCGCCGGTTCGCGAAGCGAGTGCTCGGTCCGAACCACTCGCATGCCGACCGGGCACGCCTGCGCCAAGATCTCAAATACTATCTGGACAACAGTTTCGCCGAGCTCAAGGCAACGCTTCCTCTCTTTCCGACTCCGGAAGGCTATGGCCGAACGGACGCGCTGGCCCGGATCGGCAACTTCGTTTTCGGAACTGAACTCAACAATAAGAAGAACCTGGTGGTTGGCGATGGGCCGGTGAACTATCCGCCCATTTGGGACGCATCGTGGATGGATTGGGTGCAGTACAACGGTTCCATTCAACAGCCCATGGGCAGGAATGTTGGGGAGGCGCTGGGCGTGCGTTCGCGCATCAACCTGATTGGCTATCCGGGGGCGCAGTTCCAGAACACGATTCACGTCGACAATTTGCACGAGATTGAGACCTTGCTCGGCGGCGATGCGCCGGGCAAGGGTGTCTGGTCACCGAAGTGGCCGGAAGAAATACTGGGAAAGATTGATCGCGCAACAGCAGCGAAAGGCGAGCAACTCTACAATCAACTGTGCCTGCACTGCCACCAGCCGCCCATGTATTCCGATGATGGCCGTAAAGCAGAACATTGGACGGACTACAAAGACAACGGGGGAAAACAGTTTTTCAAAGTAACGATGATTCCGCTTGAGGAAATTGGGACCGATCCGAAAGAGGCGCAGAACTTCTATAACCGTAAAGCCAACAGCGGACCTTTGGGGCAGGGAACGGTGAGCGCCGGCGATGGGCTGACGTTCATTACACAAAAGGTTATTGACCAAGCCTACGCGCAGCTCAATCTTTCGGCGGGTCAGCAGGAGGAATGGAACGGGTACCGGAAGAACGAACTGCGGGCGCCGTTGGCGTACAAGGCGCGTCCACACAATGGGATCTGGGCGACGCCTCCGTATCTTCACAATGGGTCGGTGCCTAACCTCTACGAGTTGCTTTCGCCGGTTTCCGAGCGGTCAAAAGTCTTTTATCTCGGGAACAAACAGTTCGACCCGGTCAAGCTTGGTCTCGATACCAGTCCGCTTGAAGGCGCTACCGAGTTTCGCGTGGACCTGCCCGGCAATTCCAATGCCGGGCACGAGTTCAACGACGGCCCCAAGGGCAACGGCGTGATCGGCCGCAAGCTTACGAAAGAAGAACGGCTGCAGATTATCGAGTACTTGAAGACGCTGTAGCGGCTGGTCTACCCGTGCAGGTTGAACCAAGGGGGAAGCGTTTTTCAGCATTTATGGCGTGCGGGTGGGTGGGAAGCGGCAGATTCTGATTAGCCCGCATTTAGGCTATCGTGATCACACAATGCCCGCGAATGACCTCTACCAACTCCCAGTTCCGCCAAACTCCGTCTTGGTCTTCGAGATCGAACTTTTGTCAGTCGAGGATTCGTAGATCGATGTCGAAACATTGCACGCATTGAGGGCTAGTGCGTTTTTTTCGACGTTGGGAGCCCTCCGATGAAAGATTCCAGTACCGAGGATGGATCTTCTGACTTTTCGATTTTGCGGTAAAGATCACTAAACTTCAGTCGCACTCCGGCCAGCATCTCTTTGTCCGTTAGAAGGTGGTCGAGCAGTTTCTGCCAGCTTGCAACCTCACGATGTTCGAGTACTAGTTTCAACGCGATGTTCTCAAGGAACAGGTACTCGGTCGCACGAAGAACAGCAGAGAGACGTTTCTTCTCTTCTTTGGTCATGAGCGGTGACCTTTCTGGACGCATTAGTCTAACCCAATGGTCGGACTGCCCGCGCGTAACTGTTGTAACATCGCAATTTCACCAGCGACCGCCGGACAGGTGCTTGTGAGATGAGCACTAGCTGGTCGCACCCGCGGACCGGGCTCCTGTGTGGCGATCGGCGGCGTTTGCGTAGTGGGAATTCTTTACGGCATACATGCGGCGGTCGGCTTCTGCTAACAAGTGTTCGGCGTTGCTGCCATCGGCGGGGTAGAAGGCTTGGCCAATGCTTACCGAGACCAAGCCTTCGCCACAAACGACTTTCCCAACTTCCGCGATAATGGCTTCCAGACGCTGCGCCATTTCTGCGGCTGCCTCATGGGTGAGACCTGGCGCGACGACGACGAATTCGTCGCCTCCCATTCTTGCCGCATAATCGTATTCGCGACAAGAGTCTTTCAAAGCGTCGGAGAACATCTGCAGCAGCTTGTTGCCTTGAAAGTGGCCAAAACGGTCGTTCACTTGTTTGAATCCGTTGAGGTCGGAAACGAAAACTGCCAGCGGCAGATTGGAGCGCTTGCATCGGGCGAGTTCGCGATCGAGGTGCAGGAAGAGGGAGCGCGCGTTGGGCAGTCCGGTGAGGTAATCGGTGGTGGCTGAGTCCTCGGCGATGCGATATTTCAACGCATTTTCGATGGTGAAGCCGAGTTTCGAACTGATGGCCAGCAGAATTCGAAGATGGTCCTTGGTGAATGCATCCTGAGAAGTGCGGTACAGCGCGAGCACTGCGACCACGCCTGAAACTCCCTCGAGTGGCACGGCCAGCGCTGAGCGCAGCGTGCTGTACTTGGTGGGATCATTGAGATATCCAGGCTCAACCGATGGATTGCCATTCAGAATCGGCTTGCTGTTTTGCGCCACCCAACCGGATAATCCCTCTCCAAGCGGGATTCGCAAAGACGAGAACAAGCGGAAGTTGTCGCCGCTGACATACTCGGGAACCAGCAGATTGTCCTGTTTGACGTAGACTGCCATGGAGTCATAGGGCACCAGGCGCTTCAGGCGCACGGAGAGCATCGAGAGGGTATCGTCCACGCTGAGCGAGTTGCCCAAATCGTGACTCAGCTCGAAAAGCATTTGCGCCTCTTGCCGCGCCTCGGCAATGAAGGAAAGATAGTCGCGCCGCTGTTCTGGCTGCTGGATCAGGGTTTCGGATTCCGCGAAACCTGCGGCGGGAGCCAATCCACGTTCGACCTTAACATCAGTCGAAAGTTTGGTCGGAACTTTTGGAGGCTGCGCATGGGTGAGTTTTTCCAGCTCAATATAGCGCCTCTGCAGGATCTCAACCACGCGCGGGTCAAAGCTTTTACCAGCTTCGTCGACCACGCGCGCCATAGCTTCGTCCAAGGGCAACGCCCGGCGGTATTGGCGATCCGTAGCCAAGGCATCGAGGCAATCGACAGCCGCGAGGATTCGCGCTCCCATCGGTATGGCTTCGGCTTTCAGCCCGCTGGGATAACCGCTGCCATCCCATTTCTCGTGATGCGCTCTAACGATGGGCACAACGGGGTAAGGAAATTCCACTTGTTCGAGAATCTCCGCCCCAATAATGGGATGGATTTTCATCTTTTCAAATTCTTCCGGCGTGAGCTTCCCCGGTTTCGAAATAATATGTTCGGGAACCGCCAGCTTGCCGATGTCATGGAGAACGGAAGCGGCCTGCAACGCCTCGGTTTCGTCTGCACTTAATCCAAGATCTTTGGCGAGTTCCATGGCGTAGATGCGAACCCGTTGCAGATGATCGTGGGTGGTGTGGTCCTTGGCCTCAATTGCCAATGCCAGCGATTCGATGGTTCGCAAGTGAAGGTTGGATACCTGCTCGGCGTGCCGCTTTTCATCTTCCAGTTTGCCCAAGTAAAGCCGGTACGACCGATACATGAGGTACACGGGAGGCAAGACCAGAAGGGAAGATTGCCATCCGATGTGGCGATTCAAGAAGCTGACTAAACCGGCGATGGCGGCTCCCACCAGGTAATAAGGAAAAGACCAGAAATAGCATTCCGACCAGACCTTCAAGACCGGCTTGCCTTCGGTCAGCCGGATGATAGTCGCCATGGCGAGTGTGTTGAAGGCGAAGTATGTGATTGCTACCAGCAGTAACGCGAGAGGCGCGTTCCGATCCAGACCGTGGGTTGTGACCAGTTTGTACGCGCCGTACGAGGCCGCGGTCCCAACCGGCAGCTGCGAAAGATTGAACACAACGTGGATGGGTTTAAGACTGCTGGACGACTTCCAATAAGATTGAACCAGGACTGCGGCGAACCCGATCACCAGGGTTTCGCCAAAGCTCATCTCTAAAACACCCAGCAAAATGAACAGGAAGTTCACCGACATGGTTCCGTTGATGCCGGGCAGTTTTATTTTCAGAGAGGAAGCCAGGAGTGCGACGGCGAGGTAGCAGAGGAATTTAAGGAGGTCCGTCGAGTGCCAATTCGTGAAGGCAACCCAGAAACAGGCGAGCGCCGCAAGCGCCATGGCTGCGATAAACACTCCTGCGCCCAACTTACGAGGCAAGCTCTGGGACATAAGAAGATTCTGGCTTACTGTGAGTGAAAAGTCCGGCCAAAAACGAATCGGGCCTATTACCATCGTGTTCTGCCTAGGATTCAATTACTTACAGCTATCTGGACGCGGTTTCATGGGGGTGAGAAACAGGATTCCACCCAACAGACGCCGGCCCACACTCTGAAGGCATCAGTGCTACGCTAATTTCTGAGTGTCCCTGATCCCAGTGTTCGCGTCGGCCTGTCGCAGGAGCTTTGTGATCCTGCTTGTGGGCGTCGTTTTCTGTTCACTTTCTCTGTCCGGGTCCCAGGCGACTGCGACCAAACCGAAGGTGAAGGCGGCCGATTTCTCAGTACGCTGGCAGCCGACGCAGCCGGTCAATGGATCACCCGTCGTCTTTCGTGTGACTCCGCCCGAGCGGCTCAAGTCGCTGTCCGGCAAATGGCTGGATCATGAAGTGTTCTTCTCTTCTGATCCGCAAGGCAAAGTATGGTACGCAATCGCGGGCGCAAGCCTCGAAACCCACCCGGGAAATTACCCGCTTGAGCTCAAGGGATCGACCACTGCTGGCAAAGAGCTCTCGTTTCAAGTGCGGATCGCGGTTGGCAAGGGAACATATCACAGTATCGCGGCCAGCGTACCGAAGAAATATACGGAACCGAATGCTGAGCAGATTCAGAAGATCGATCAGGACAAGGCGCTCAAGGAGCGCGCATTTGCAAAACTGACTACCGAGCGCGAGTGGACGGGTGATTTTCGTGCTCCGGTGAAAGCGCAGATATCGGATGTGTTTGGCACCTCGCGCACCTTCAATGGAAGGGTACAGAGCGTGCATCAGGGGCTGGACTACGCCGTCCCGGAAGGCACTACGGTCGCGGCGCTGAATAGCGGAACTGTTCTACTAGCTGAGCCGCTGTTCTTCGAGGGGAACTGCGTGGTTCTCGACCATGGTCAGGGGTTGCTTACGCTGTATATGCATCTTTCGAAAATCGAGGTCAAAGAGGGGGATCGCGTCACCGGCGGACAAAAAATAGGTTTGAGCGGTGGAACCGGGCGCGCGACCGGACCTCACTTGCACGTCGCCGTGCGCTGGCAGGGGGTTTACCTGAATCCGGAGACTCTGCTAAGTCTCCAACTGCCGTGAACTTCCACTTTGTGATTGGCCGGACCCGGGGCGCAGGCTTGAGGATGGGCGGAGCACGTCCTTAAGATCGAGATTGCGAATCAGGCGGTGCAGGTAATTCACGTGCACGCCCAGAACTTGCGCCGCTTCCGTGTAATTGCCCTTGGTCTCCTTCAGCGCATTGAGGATCAGCTGTTTTTTCCGTTCTTTCACTTCGTTGTGATACTTCGCGCCGTCTGTGTTCGGGGTTAACCCTTTTTCCAGGATTGACTCCGGCAGATCCTCCGGTTGAATCAACTCCGATGAACTCAGCACCAGCGCGCGCTCGATCGTATTCTCCAGTTCTCGGACGTTCCCGGGCCACTCGTAGTTCACCATGCAGGCTATTGCATCGGGAGAAATCTTCCTGGCTCTCATGTCGAATTTCTTGATGTACTTGGTGAGAAAGTACTCGGCCAGCATGGCGATATCCTCGCGCCGCTCGCGCAGCGGAGGCATCACGAGTGAGAGAACGTTCAGGCGATAAAACAGATCCTTGCGAAACGTCCCAACCTTCACCGCCTCTCCGAGATCCTTGTTGGTAGCGGCGATCAGGCGGATGTCTACGGAAATCGCGCGAGTACCACCTACGCGCTCGAACTCGCGTTCCTGCAGCACTCGCAGCAGCTTCACTTGCAGTGCGGGTGCCAGTTCTCCGATTTCATCCAGAAATACCACTCCGCCGCTGGCCACTTCCAACCGGCCTTTTTTCTGCGCGACAGCCCCAGTAAACGCGCCTCTCTCGTGGCCAAACAGCTCGCTCTCCAGCAGACCCTCGGGAATGGCGGCGCAGTTAATCGCGACGAACGACTTATTCGAACGCGGACTATTGCGGTGGATGGCCCGGGCCGCCAATTCTTTCCCAGTCCCGCTTTCGCCTTGCAGGAGCACGTTCGAGTCAGTCGGCGCGACTCGTGCCAGGAATTGATACACCTCCTTCATACGGGGGCTGTCACCTATCAGGTTGTGATCGAGATTGATTTCCGTGGAAAGCCGGAGGTTCTCGTGTTCCAGCCATTGTATTCGGCGTGCATTTTCCAGAGCGACTGCGGAGGTGCCGGCAATCGCCGCGACTAGCTGGAGGTGATCTTCGTCGAAGCGACTAGCGGCATCGCAGGTATCCAGATAAATGCAGCCGGTCACTTTTTGGAACATGGTCAGCGGCACGCACAGCAGCGAACGAATCTGGGAACTCACCAGGCTCTCGACGTCAGCCAGATCGTTCGAGCCGGGGACGTCAGCTCCCAGAATCGCCAATCCTTCTTTCATAACTTGACCGGAAATGGTGCGGCTGATCCGAACTGGCAAGGCGGACGCGGCGTTGCGGTGGCGGGCGAAGGCCGAAGCGAAAGGTTCATCCCCTTTGCCATCGAGTAGTATGGCGCCACGCTCGGCGGGAACCACATCAAAAATCAGGGCAAGGATTTGCCCCTGCAGTTCATCGAGGTCCCGAATGGAATGCACCATGCGGCTGATCATGAGCAATGCATTCAGATTTCTTGCCACACGGGAGTTCGCTGGAAGCTCTTTGAGAATTCGGTCCGGTTGCAGGTAGAGCACATCTTGGGGACGAAACTGTGCGGTCGCCTGGGTCAAGCTATCTTCGTATTCAACCCGGCCCGCGACCGGTTGCTCTCCGTCTTCGTGCAACAGCAGCACGAATATCGAATCTCCGACCGAGATCTGATCTCCGTCGCGGAGTCGCGCCTCTTTGACCGCCACTCCATTCACCGACGTGCCATTTCGGCTATCGAGATCCCGTATTCGGTAGCCGTCGCTGTCCCGGCTGAGCGCACAATGGCGGCGCGACAGGGAAGGGTCGCTGATGGAAAGCAAATTGGATGGGTCGCGCCCAATGTGAATCTCGCCGCTGGGAAGCGCAAATGTCGAATCTTTCAGCGGCCCTGCAATGACTAGAAGCCTTGGGTTCACTGCCACTCCTCATTCCACGCATTCCTCTGTAACACATTTTTCGCTGGAATCGCAAAACTATCTGTTCTCGTTACACTATCCGAACAGATAGTGCGGCTATCCGTTCGGATAGGTGCCAGGGACCCGGGAGACAACCGGGCGACTTTTTCGCGACGAATCCAGGCTAGTTAAATCAGTGACTTAGGCAGCACTGCGTTCCTGGGACCGCCCTCGCAGCCGTGGTCCAATACGTGCACTAAATAAGCATAAGCCCTGACCTGGCGAAGCGATGGGGGAAGCGCTTTTGGCAGTCTTGCCGGGGAAAGGCCCGGTTGGGAGCCCGGAGACCCCCTCCTCAGGCTCCCGATTTTTTCTTTGGTCAGTCTGCATATGGACACTGTCTTCGTGGATGAGGCGCTCCAGGCGTATCGGGACAAGACTGGGGACAGGCGTTCCTGGGAGTCGCTCCCGGTCGCAGTAACAAGTCTGATCCTCATCGAGGCTCAGAGGCTCAAGGGCTTTCGAGGTGCGAGATTCCCTCAGCCCGCAGCCGCCGACGGTGGCGTTGACAGTTGAGTGTCCGTTTGGTCAGTCGGCACTCCGTCGCGAAAACTCACAGTTCTTCCTGAGATCGCCGGAACGCGCTCACCTGGAACCAGGATGCCAACCAGGTTCAAGGGATCAGCCGCGGACAGTGTGATAGTCTCGCCGGAAGCAGGCATCTTCCGTGTCGCCCTTAACGACTCAACCGCAACCGGCAAGGCGAATTGCTCGCCCAGAAATCCATCCACAAAACGGCCACCGCGAATTTCACCACGATCTTCCAGCCGGCGAAACGCCATTTGCAATTCCCGCCACCTGGGCAGATTGGTTTCCCTCGCCAACACGTCGCGGAAGACGATTCCGTAACGCTTTAGCAGCATCCAGCAGGTGGCCTCGACCGCGCGGTTGCGCTCGACCGTTCCGTCGGCGTAAAGGAGTGCCCATCGTCCGGAGCTGTGCCGCGGACGCCCCGTACGCCCACTGCCTTGTCCGGCGCGTCGCTTCGGATCGATAAGAGAGCGCAGGTTGTCGAAACCGTCCGCGGTCACGACTCCAGCCGCCACTAGTTCCCATAGAGCTGTTTCTACTTCGGCCTTCAGTTTGTCCGTGCTCCGAACGATGTCCGCGAAAAAGGAGGCCCCGCGCTGGCGCAGGAAGTCCAGCACCTGCCGCGCCCCGTCGCTCAGACCGCGGGCCTCGGGCTGATTGGCAGCGGGATTATGGGGAGTCATCCAATCCGCCTCTTCGCGAACAAAAAATGTTATGGGAGCTACGCTGGTCGGAATCACTCGCCGCTTACCGGCTGCAGAATCCTCGAGCGTGGCTGGATGCGGAGACAAGCGTCCCCAGCCCACTGCGCCAGTCAGGCAGAGTTGATCGAGCCACTGGGGATCATAATTCGCAATCCGCCTCGCCAGGATTAGCCGCTCCCATGCATTCGCCGGGATCTCGAATCCCTGAAGCTGCCGCAACACTTCCAGCGTTGCGCGTTCACCCTGGACCTGTGTTCCCGGAGTGACGTGCTGCCAACGCAGCAGCCAGCGCATGAGCTGCGCCGCGGATATAGGCTCAATTTGCTTTCGCAGAGTTGCGACGGTGAGTCGATGGATTCGCGCCAGCAGGCGCCGCTCGCACCACTCGATCTCCGGTTGATGTGGCGCGGGCGCCCCCGCCCGCGGCCCTTGATCGGTAAACTTTCCACGCAGGATTGCGCCACAGGCCTCCATCCGGAGCAATGCTTGTTCGATTTCAGAGGAAGGTAGTCCGAGTAGCGATCCGAGTTGCTCCGCTGTGGTTGGACCTAAGTGCGTCATCCAACCGGCAACCAATGCGAGCACAGCATCGTCGCGCGAGGGAACTGCGCTCTCGATCTCTACAATCGGCCGATCAAAGCTGGCATCGGGGAAGAGTAGGGAAAACACCTGGGCTCGCTCAGCGGCAACCCAGTATTGCCTACTGCTGCTGAAAGCATTGACCGCTCGACCGTACCCAAGCAATTGCTGGAAGTATTTTTCCCATTGATTCTCTCCGTTGGCATAGGCCCGGACGCCCTCGTCGGGGCGGGCGAACACAAGCCCGGCAGAAGCCAAAGCGGAGCTGGGCTCCGCTGGACGGATGGGGGCGTCCGTCCCAACGTAGTTCTTGGGGAACGCGATGAGCGTGTGCAGCAAATCATGCAGTTCGTCCGCGTCGCGGACGTCCGGCCAGGCCTCTTCGCGGACTTGTGCAATCGCAGCCGGATCAAGCTTGCCAACTTCCTCCAGCACCGATTCCGGCAGGATCCTCCGCATCTCGACCGCTCGCGCCCGCCTCTCTTCGAGGGGCGCGTCGTCGAGATAGGCATACGGATTCGCATTGAGGATTTCATGTGAGAACTGCGACGGCACCGGCGTGTCGACAGCGACGCAGCGGATCCGACCGTCAGCCATTCCGCGTAGCACAGTTTTCAGGCCGTTCAGATCCATCGCTTCGGTGAGCACGTCCTTCATCACCTCATTCACCAGGGGATGGTTCGGAATCTGAATGTCTCCTGCAATATTTTCCTGGCAGGCAGCGACATCAGGGAAAACCGAGGCCAGCAGATCGTCCGAGCGCATGCGCTGAATTTGAGGCGGAACTTTCTTGCCGCCCTGAAAGCGCAGAAGAGCCAGAGCGCGGTTTGCGTCCCAGCGCCAGCGGGTTCCGAAAATAGGTGAAGCCAGCGCAGCTTGTTCCAGTATCGGCTGCACCGTCTCCGCATTCAGGAAATGAAAAACGTCGGCCAGAGGGAAACTGTGTTGCTCGGCCAGCGCGATGTTCAACCCGTTGTCCGTGGCCGCGGCTTGCAGTTCGAAGTTAAAGCTGCGGCAGAACCGCTTCCGCAAAGCCAGGCCCCAGGCCTTGTTGATACGTCCTCCGAAAGGCGCGTGGATCACCAGTTGCATCCCGCCGCCTTCATCGAAGAAACGTTCCGCGATAATTGTTTGCTGTGTGGGCACCGCTCCCAGCACGGCGCGTCCCTGCAGAATGTATTCGATCATCTGCTCGGCGCCGGAATCGTCCAGGCCGCATTCTTCTTTCAGCCAAGCCACGGTCGCTCGCAACTTCAGGCTGGCTGAAAGAAACCCCGATCGGCGAGGTGTTCGGCAGCCGGTCGCTGATCTGTTGCCGCAGATCGGCAACATGCAACGAGAGCTCTTCGGTTCGAGCCGGAGCCTCGCCGCGCCAGAAGGGAACGCTCGGTGGTGCGCCGTGGGCGTCTTCCACCAGTACACGTCCGGATTTTCCTTCAACCCGGCGGATTCGCCAGGACGTGTTGCCGAGCAGCATGATGTCGCCCGCATTGCTCTCGACCGCAAAGTCTTCGTCGAGCGTGCCCACGACAATTCCTTCAGGCTCGGCAACCACGGTAAACAACGCCGTCTCGGGGATGGCGCCGCCGCTAGTGATTGCCGCCAGCCGTGCGCCGCGCCGCGCCCGCAGCTTGCGATTGATGCGATCGCGATGGATGTATGCTCCGTAACGGCCCCGACGCGACGCAATGCCCTCGGAAAGCATTTCGAGAACCGCCTCGTACGTCTCCCGCGCAAGATTGCGATACGGGTAGGCCCGGCGCACCAGAGCGAACAATTCGTCTTCGTCCCAGCCATCATCGTGTGGAGCGGGCGACCCCGCCCGTTTGTCCGAGAAGGCGAATTCTTCAGTCCCAGCAAGATCTTCCACGCGGCCAGACGCGGGCGAGGGTGCCCGCGCCACATTGCCTGCAGCGCAAATCGCCACGATCTGCTGCGCTAAGATGTCCAGCGGCGAATCGGGGATTATGATGCGATCGAGGTCGCCACTTCGGATGGCGCGCACCAGGGCTGCGCATTCCTGAAGCTCGTCGCGCGTGGTTACGAAGAAGCGTCCCTTGGGAACTGCGCCGCGCCAGTGACCGGAGCGGCCCACGCGTTGCAGAGCCACAGCAATCGCCCGCGGAGAACTGATCTGCACCACCAAGTCCACCGTGCCGACATCAATTCCCAACTCTAGCGAAGCGGTCGCGACCAACACTTTGACTTCGCCGTCTTTGAGCTTCTTCTCCGCCGCTAGGCGCAATTTGCGGGAGAGGCTGCCGTGATGGGCTGCGACATGGTCTGCGCCAAGTTTTTCCGCCAGATGGTGCGAGATTCGCTCCGACAATCGCCGTGTATTCACGAACACCAGCGTGGAACGATGTTGTTCGACGAGTTCCACAAGGCGGGTGTAGATCTCGTCCCACATTTCGTTGGTGGCGATGGGACCGAGTTGGCTGGCGGGAACTTCGATCGCGAGATCAAGCTTGCGCTTGTGGCCGATGTTGACGATGACGGGATCCGGGCGTTCGCTTCCGGTGAGAAAATGCGCGACGTCTTCAATCGGCTTCTGCGTCGCGGAAAGACCGATGCGCACCGGCGGACGATGCGTCAGCGCTTCCAGTCGTTCCAAGGAGAGAGTCAGATGAGCTCCGCGTTTGTCGTCAGCCACAGCGTGAATTTCGTCGATGATCACGGTCTCGACATCGCGTAGAATCGCCCGACTTTTCTCCGCCGTCAGCAGAATGTACAGCGACTCGGGCGTCGTGACAAGAATGTGCGGAGGACGTTTCAGCATCGCCCGCCGCTCGTGCATAAGCGTGTCGCCGGTGCGGACCGCCGTGCGAATCTGCGGCATCAGGAACCCACGCTCGCCAGCCATCTGCAGAATTTCGCCGAGCGGGATTTCGAGGTTTTTCTGAATGTCGTTGCCCAGGGCCTTCAACGGCGAAACATAGAGGACTTCCGTCCGGTCCTGGAGATCGCCCGCCAGCGCCTTGCGCACCAGTCGGTCAATGCAGGCGAGAAACGCGGCGAGGGTTTTACCGGAACCCGTGGGCGCGGAAATCAGAGTCGTATGACCCGCCAGAATATGCGGCCACCCTTGCTCCTGCGGCTCAGTCGGCGTACCGAAACGGTTGACGAACCAATCCCTCACGAGTGGATGTGCCCAATCGAGAGGCAAGGCGGGGAAGGACATTGGAAATATTGTAGCCGGAGAATTAGGATTCGTAAAATGTTCGCCCGGCCGCAATCGTGCGACTTATCAATGGCACAACTGCGGAGCCTGAGTCACAAGTAGGATAGACTGATGATGTAGGATGAGTTTAAGATATGCCTACCTATGTTATGATGTAAGACGTATGCGAACTCTTTTTACCGTGGCGAGTTCTAAGGGCCAGATAGTGATACCGGCTGCCCTACGCGAAGAACTCGGCATTAAGGCGGGAACTCGTTTAGCCCTCACTCCCGAAGGAGGGCGGTTGGTTTTGCAACCGGTTACCGACGACTTCATTGACAGCGTTATGGGCAGCTGCAAAGGCGAGGACTCGTTGGTCGAGACACTCGAACGCGAGCACCGGATTGAGAATGACAAAGACTTACGTTCTTGATGCAAACGCCGCCCTGGACTTTCTTGACGCTGGTCCTGGGGCGCACCGGGTCAGGGAAATACTGCGAGAAGGCGCCCATCAGGATATTCCTCTACTGATGTCGGTGGTTAACTGGGGCGAGGTGTTCTATGTCTTATGGCAGAAGCGTGGCGAGGAAGTGGCCCGAAAGGCGATTCAGAATCTTTCTAGCCTGTCCGTTCAACCTGTTCCGGTAGATTTGGAGCAATCGCTCAAGGCAGGTGAAATCAAGTCGCGTTATAAAATGTCTTATATCGACTCTTTGGTGGCCGCTTTGGCCATGCTCCGCCAAGGTATTGTTGTCACGGGCGACCGCGATTTCGAGAAGCTGGGGCGTCAAGCGAAAGTCTTGTGGATCACGCGCCCGTGATTCTGGGATGCTAGAATCCGGCGATGCCAAAAACGCAATCCGCCAAAACTCGCGCCAAGAAAATCAGGCTGCTTCTCTTCGACGTTGATGGCGTTCTCACGGACGGCAAGCTGTACATTTTCCCCGCGCCGGCCGGAATTCAGCAAACCACCCAGGATCATCCCGCCAAACATAGCGGACAGGGCGGTTTCGGCCTGGTGAGTCAGAGCCTGATCGAAGCCAAGGGCTTCCATGCCCACGACGGCACTGCCATTTCGTTTGCCCGCCTGGCTGGAATCAAAACTGGACTGATCACGAAGCGCGTCTCAGAAACCGTTGCCCTTCGTGCTCGCGATCTCAGGCTGGAGTATGTTTACCAAGGCATTCAGGACAAGCTAACGGCGTTCGAAGAAATATTGCGCGAGGCGGGACTTACTGCCAGCGAAGCTGCATTCGTCGGGGACGACGTCATCGATTTGCCGGTAATGCGGCATTGCGGGTTGGCCATCGCTGTCGCGAATGCGCGCGCTGAAGTCAAAACGGAAGCGCACTACATCACGCCCCACGCCGGAGGCGACGGCGCGCTGCGCGATGCGACCGAGTACATCTTGAAGGCGCAGGGGAAATGGAAGCGAGTCGTGAGCGAGTACATCTGCGAGAGAAGTCCGAGTAAAAGCAGATTTTAGCCGTTAGGCCTTCGGCTCTTAGCTTGAACATCTCGCAGTTTTTGCTTTGGCCAGAAGCCAAAGGCTAAGGGCCAACGGCTGACGTTAAAAAACCCACCGGTTGTCTGCTTGGGGCGTGCTCGGGTCGACAACCGATGGGCTACCGTTTCTCCTTACTCACCCTGTTTGCTTTCAGGAGTAATTGCCTAATAGAAACCCATTGCAGGGGAAAAGTTTCGCGGTCGTTCGTAAAGTTATGTAAAAACCTAAACTCATGGAACGGCGCAACTTACTCCGGTATCCCGGGTGGACGAGCCGCCATTAGCTCGGTGAACCGGGCGTCCTCTCGCAACCCCGCGAATTCCGGATCTTTATACACATTATCAATCGCTTTGTAGCCCTCTTCCATGGCTCGCCGCAGGTATTGCAGCGACCTGTCTCGATCCCCAATTTTGGCGCAGAGTCTCGCGATGAGGTAATCGTAGTGGGCCCGGTCCTCAGGCGAGGGCAGTTGTGCCGATATTCCGTTATGAGAGGTGTGTTCCAGTATGTCCGGATCAAGCTGCATGGCTTTGGAGTAGGCTTCGGCCGCCTGTTCGAATTCCTTCTTTCCAAAATAAGCCGCGCCCATGTTGCTATAGAACGACGCGGCGTCGGGACGCAGCCGGATCGCCTTCTCGTATTGTTTGAGAGCCTTCCCGTATTTCTTTGCCTCGTAATCGATGACACCAAGGTTGTTGACGGCATCGGCATACTGATGGTCGAAGTGAATGGCGCGCTCGAAGTCTTTCCCAGCCTCTTTGTAGCGCTGCATCATCAGCTCGGCGATCCCAGCCTTGTTATAAATCTGGGCACTGCCGGGCTTGTTGGCTAAAGCGGCCCGGTAGTAATCCAGGGCGTCAAGGTACGCCTTCTCCCTGCGGAGCTCATCGCCTCGCGCCTCCAGTTCATCAGCCGAGGCGGTTTTCGACGGAGGCTCCGCTCGCCGGATGCTGGGCGGACTGATCTGGACCAGTTCGGAGTTAGAATTCTGAGCTTGTACTATGGGCAGAGCAGAAATGACCCAAGCTAAAAGGCAGAACAAACAACGTTGATGGGGCACAGCTCACCTCCTGAAAAGCCAGGCGAACTTCCTACATCCATTGACACCTTCGAGGCGGACAAAGTTCCTTCGCTCCGTCACTGCGGCGCATTTCCGCTTTGCGTCGGCGGATTCGGCGGAGGGTTAGACGGTTTGTCGTCCTTAAAGATACCCGCTATTTTACCGAAGAATCCCTTTTTCTTCTTTCCATCCTGATTGGCTGCTTCTGCGTCTGGGGTCGCCCCGCCAGGCTGGCCAGTCGAAGGCGGCGGAGGAAGCGGTTTCTCGCCCCCCATACCCAGCATACGGGAGAAAAATCCCTTGACCCCAGTGGGCTGATCGCAGGTTTGGTTTGGCTCCGTTCCAGCGATGAAGGCCGCAGTATATGTCTCTGGACAGGACGGCGTCGCCAGCAGGTTCGTAGCTTTGTCCAGTTGCACATCCACTACTCCAGGAGGCTGGGCGAACGATTTCACATCCGAATACTGCGGAAGCGCAACCGCCTTCTTCATGAACTCCGCCCAGATGGGTGCGGCGGTTTGTGCTCCACTCAGGTGAATGTCGCTGTAATCGTCAAAGCCGACCCAGACAATGCACAGAAGGTTGCTGGTGTAGCCAGCAAACCAGCCGTCGTGGGAAGTTCCCGTCTTGCCCGCCGCCGGAGCATCAAAACCTCTGGTGCGAACCTCGTATGCCGTTCCGAAGTTGAGCACGCCTTCCATCATGTTCGTCATCACGGCGGCAACGCGGGGATCCAGAACCTGACGCTTATCCGGTTTAAAATCCATGACTACGTCACCCGACGCGTTGCGTACCGAGTTGACCATTACGGATGAGAGGCGTACGCCGGCATTGGCAAACACGGTATACGCTGCCGCCATATCCAAAGGAGTGGCGTCGTAGGAGCCGAGAGCCATAGCCGGCGTGGCCTTCACCGAAGTGATCCCGGCAGCTTTGGCCAAGTCCGCTACTTTGTCGTAACCCACTTCCTCGGCCAGCTTAACTGTGGCATTGTTCAATGACATGGCCAAGGCGTAGCGCGCAGTCACGTCTCCGTGGTATTCCTCTTTGTAATTACGCGGCTCGTAGATTTGATCTCCGTAAGCGAAGCTGCCCGGCTCGTCCTTCACCATCGAGGCGGGAGTTAGGACCGGGTTCGCTCCTTCCACGGCAGTGTTGATCGCCGCCGCGTAAACAAAGGGTTTGAAGATTGATCCCGTGGGACGTCGTGCGACAGCATGGTCCAGTTGGCTGAAGCCGTAGTTCCGTCCGCCGACCAAAGCAAGAACCTCTCCGGTATGAGGATTGAGAGCTACCAACGCCACTTGCGCTTGCGGTCCGGGTTCAACTTTGGTTTCGAACTTGTTCTTGCCCACCTTTATTTTCTTCGTACGGCGTTTGGTCACCTGATCATCGACCAGCTTCATGCCCATATCCACCGCTTGCGCCGCGGCTCGCTGCAGGTCGGGATCAAGGGTGGTGTAGATGCGGTAGGACTGCTCGTTCAGTTCGCGCTCGTTGAGCCGGCTGATCACGGTGTCGCGAACCAGGTCGACAAAATAAGGCGCATCACTAGCCTCCACATTCGGAGGCGCGAGCTTAAGCGGGGAGGCTTTTGCCTTGTCCGCTTGCTCTCGGGTGATGGCATGGGTTTCGACCATACTGTCCAAAACCAGATTGCGACGCTCGGTCGCACGTTCCGGGTGCCGATAAGGAGATAAAGCGCTGGGTGCCTGGATAAGTCCCGCAATCAGCGCGGCCTCCGGCAGCGAGATGTCCTTCAAGTCTTTGTTGAAGTACGCCTGCGAAGCCTCGGCAAAGCCGCTGATGGTGAACGAACCGCGCTGTCCCAGGTCTACTCGGTTGGCGTAGAACTCGAAGATTTGCTGTTTGCTGAACTTCTGTTCCAGTTCCATCGCGATCAGCATTTCGACGATCTTGCGCTTGACCGTTTTCTGGGGACTCAGAAAGAATGCACGCGACAGTTGCATGGTGAGCGTGGAACCGCCCTGCTCGTGTTTTTGATGAGTAATGTCGACCCAAGCGGCCTCGCCAAGACGAATGAAGTTGACCCCGCCATGCTGGAAAAAGCGCCGGTCCTCGATGGCGAGCACAGCGTCGACCATGATCTTGGGAATGTCGTCGTACTTCACCAATCGACGTTTAGAGCGCTGCTCCGCATCAAACAGCGCCGTAATCATATGGGGCTCGAGTTCGTAAGCCGCAAGGTCGCCGGATCTTCCTGTGATGCTGGAAACCTGCCCGCTCTGTACGCGGATCGTCGCCGGCTCCGGGCTGTGGTAGGACTGGGGTCCGGGCTTGATCTCGATGCCATTATTCAGAGCACGGTAGCTCCCCATCGGCGATGGGCCGTCATTTTCAGCGTAGCCCGCTTGGCGGAGCTGAGCGGCAATTTCGTGCAGATCGACCTTCTCGCCTACTCTGATGGCGCGCGGTATGGCATAAATTGTCGCGGAACTGCTGAATACTGGCCCCTTGAATCGCTGCTCAATGATCCGGTCATATTTGATGTAATAGTAAGAAAACCAGCCACAGAGGCCTAAGGACAGGATGATGAAAACCGCGAGGGCGACACGGACGACCGGGTCGCGAGAGAGAAGTCCCTTGCCGGCTTTGGCACCGTTCTTTCTTTTCGGGATCTTTACTTTAATGGCCACGGTGATTTAGTGGAGTCACCCACGCATCCTGAACCGCAGCGTCTCCACCTTCATTGGGATGATGCGGCACCCGAATGCGTTATCCCATTCTAAATCACGCGCGAATTGCAGCCGTTATCAGAAGGGGCTCTTGTTGTCAGTGGAGGCGTCGAAGTGCAGGTCCAACGGATAGCCCGGCAGGTCCATGTGCACGGTATAGGGCGCGCTGATCGTCAGGGAGCCAACGCCCATGCTACCGTGACGCTGAACTTTGATTTGATCCTTGGTCAGCGGAATGTCGAGATTCTGCGCCTTCTTGAAGAGGCTGTCGCGAATCGCGTCTTCGGGCTTGCTGGTATAAGTCTCGAGCGTTGCCTCAGTCTTAACCATATCCTGAAATTGGTAATTTTCGTAATAAACAGGAATCAGTTCGACCCCGAGATAGATTCCCGCGACAATCACGAAGATGCCAAACCCAAATTTAATCGTACCCATTGCGCGCTCCCGGCGTTTGGCCGAGCGCGCAAAGGATCAGCGCGCCGGCGTTATAACTTTGAAATAATCCGTTATTCCCGCGATGCTAGCATCCTGCATTTCCCGTGTCGAGCGCCGAACGACCTCCACAGTACCTTCGGTAACCTTCTTCCCGACGGTGACACGAAAGGGTATGCCCACTAGGTCGGCGTCTTTGAACTTGACTCCGGGCCGTTCATCTCTGTCATCAAGTATTACGTCGTAACCATCAGCGTCTAAACGAGTTGCGATATCGATGGCGGCTTTCAGCAGGTTGTCGTCCTTGACGTTGGTGGGACTGACCACGATTTCGAACGGGGCTATCGACGGCGGCAGCCAAAAGCCATTTTCATCATTACTCTGCTCCACGGCGGCGGTAAGGATGCGTTCAATCCCGATCCCGTAGCTTCCCATAATTGGAGTAACTTCCTTGCCATTGCGGTCTAGAACCCTTGCACCCATCGATTCGGAATACTTGTAACCTAACTTGAAGATGTGGCCGATTTCGACCGCAGTGTCGATGCGAAGCGCAGCGCCACAGCTCGGGCAAGCTTCGCCGGCAGTCACAGCACGCAGGTCGGCGACCTTAACGTTATCTTTGTCGTTGAGCATGTCTGCCGTTCGCGCGTCAACCGCAGACCCACCAAGGTCGGGTTTCCCAAAATCACCCCACATGCTAGTGCCGTATCCAAACAAGCTCACGTTGCGCTTGTGTAAGTCCTTCTTGTTCGCACCGGCAACGAGTCCCGTTCTGCCAAGCAGAGCGTTGTCAAAATAAACCTGCAGTCTCGCGCCTTTGAGCGTTTTCCGGGTCAAACCTATCTCTGGGCCGATGAAACCTGGTGGAGTGCCGAACACCTCAATGATCTCTTCCTCTCTCATCGGCCGTAGTTCACCGGCCGAAAACATGGAATTGAACTTAGCTTCGTTTAGCGTGTGATCTCCCCTAAGGAAGACGACTACGGGCGTATCAAAGCTGCCATTTGCGGCCTTGTAGGTTACGACAAACGCCAATGCCTTCACCATTCTGTTTGCGGGAACTTTGAGATAAGCTGCGACTGCCTCGATTGTTTTCAGCCCTGGCGTTGGCACTTCCTCTTCGTGACCACCGTTCGCAACAGGCAGATCTTGAACCGGATCGAGCTTCGAGGTTGCTTTTTCCATGTTCGCCGCGTAATTGCATTTCTCGCAGCTCACAATCAGGTCTTCGCCCGCAGGCGTGCGCACCATGAACTCGTGCGATTGCGTTCCGCCCATGGCCCCCGAATCCGCTTCGACGATCATGTACTTCAGTCCGCAGCGATCGAAAATGCGGCAATACGCGTCGTGGTGCTTCTTGTAGGAAACGTCAAGCCCAGCCGCATCGATGTCGAAGGAATACGAATCCTTCATCATGAATTGTCGCACCCGCAGCAGGCCGGACTTGGGCCGCGGTTCATCGCGAAACTTGGACTGAATCTGATACCAGATCTGCGGCAACTGTTTGTAACTGCGCAGTTCCTTGCGGGCAATGTCGGTCATGATTTCCTCTGCAGTAAAGCCCAGGCAAAGATCAGCCCCCTTGCGGTCTTTCAGGCGAAACAAATTGTCGCCCATCACCGACCAGCGCCCACTGGCCTCCCAAAGCTCACGCGGATGCAGCGCCGGCAAATAGAACTCCTGCCCGATCTTGTCCATCTCCTCGCGGACGATCCCCATGATCTTGTTGAACGACCGCTTCCCCAGAAAAAGATAAGAGTAAATCCCGGCGGCAAGCTGGCGAATATAACCCGCCCGCACCAGAAATTTGTGGCTGGCGACTTCAGCGTCCGCAGGCGCCTCGCGCAAAGTAGGAATAAACAGTTCAGACCAGCGATGCATAATTGAGAATCCTGAGTAGCAGGGAATTGGTTATTGTAAATGATTGCACCTGAATGAACGCATGGGGACAGCCCTCGGCTGTCCAGCCGAGCAAAGCTCAGCAAGCGTTTGACTTTACCAACTTGCTAGAGCGCCCGCCCAACCTCGTTGGCCCAGTCATGGCTGAGTATCATCAGGAGCCGTATGGCCATGTCTTTCGGCAATCGGATCGCAACCTCCTGTTCAACATTCCCGGCGTCTACGGCGATGTAAATCGGCATTCCGGTCATTCTGCCGTTTTCCGTTTCTCGGTCGGCGAGCTCCCAGTAGATGTGGACGCACTTGCCTTCGCTTTCGCCTAGCCAAATCGATGATCGGGTACTCATGGGTTCCTCAGGAATGATATCGGCAATTACGGCGGCGGGCTTACTTCCCTCCCGCTTTTGACTCGCCCTCACCGCCAAGATAGAATCGGTACTAGTCCGATGCCAAGAGCTCGTTACCACTACAACATCATGCTCCGGCCCGAACCGGAAGGCGGATTTACCGCTATCGTGCCCGCTCTTCCGGGCTGCGTCACCTACGGGCGCACACTACTCGAGGCTCGGAAGATGGCGAAGGATGCAATATCGGGCTATATCAAAAGCCTAAGAAAGCATAAAGAACCGGTTCCCACCGACGACGAAACCCTGGTTGCCTCCTTGGACCTGGAGTATTCCTACTAAAGAAGCGGCCTCCAAGGTTTTATATAGTGTATGACGAAACTACCCGCGATGAGGCCGCGCGAAGTCATTAGGTTCTTGGAGCAGAATGGTTTCATTCTCGATCACGCTTCGGGAAGTCACTTCATCTTCTACCACCCGGTTTCAAGACGCCGAGCCGTGGTGCCTCGGCACAATCGCGACATGCCGAAGGGAACCCTTCTCTCATTGATGAGGGAAGCAGGATTCACGCGAGACGACATCGTCGCATTTCTGGAAGTCAAGTAGACGGCAGCCGACGCCGATCCCAGGAGTAGGTCGACGTTTGCTCAGCCTGCCAACTGCTTCAAAATCTCCTTCCCCAGCTTCTGCGTCTCACCGAAAAACTTCTGATACTCCACGAACATCCGATTGAGTTCGAGCGACTTGTCCGGTCCAGGATGCTTGCGCAGAATCATGTCGCGCACGTGGACCGGGTTGGGGAGGGTCGCGTCTTCCGTCAGTTCTTCCAGCGCCGTATTGGGATCGTAGTGATACATAGATGTTTTCATTGAACCATTGCATAAGATGTATTTCAACTTCCTACGGTCCGTGCCAGCTCAAGATGATCTTCTCTGCCGCAGGAAAGCTAGATAGTCGTGGGCGGAGATATTGGGTTGCGCCGCTAGTCTGCGGCCGAAACTACAGCCAATACCGATTCTGACCTTCAGCCAATCGAATGGTTGCCGGGCGAGTCGGATGGGCCCGGAGAAGGGCACTTCAAGCAGGTTTCGGGAGCGCCTGTTCGCTTCGCTTCGAGCCTAAAGCAGTCCCCATTGACTCAACCGAACCAACGCGGTCGCCACGCAGAGCGTGGTGTCACGAACAGTTGTGACTCTGATCGAAGCAAACGATTACCAAACCTGTTTCTTGGATCGCGCGGACCATGTTAGTTCGACATCGCGCCCGAGCCGCCTGTGTCGACCTTGGTCATGCTCTTCGCCGGCGCATCTGGGGATGTTCCGCCAGCGGGCGATCCCGGCTGTTGCGGCGCGTACTTCGATGCGCACTTGGCTTGTAGTTGCTTGGCATGGAAGACGCCATCGCGTCCGAAGCTGCCGTCGGCTAATGCCTGGGAATTGTCCTTGAAAGTATCGGGCGGAGGCTCGGTGCCGCTGTATGAAACCGCAAGCGTTTGATCGTTCTCTATCAGGACGAACTCAACTTTGGTGCCGTTGCGCTTGATCGAACCGGGCTGCACATTGCCGGCGACCCGCAACCGCTTGGTATGGGCCGAGTCTCCCATGCCGCGCAATTCCTTGATTGTGACGTAGTAACTCTTACTCTCCTGCACGCCGGTATAGGCCAAGTATCCGAGCGCAAGCAGAATGACGACCGTCGCACCACCAAACTTAAGATATCTGCTGGTCTCGCTGGACATAAGAAAAGCCAACTCCCTGTACGAACTCTATTCCGAGGCTCGGCCGAGGTCAAGGAGCGTGTAGGGCGGACACTCCTGTCCGCCGCCGTTGACTTTGAGACCAAGCAAAAAGTCGCTGACAGAAGTACCCGCGCCCCCTCACCACACGCGGCAGGCGTTCGCGCTGACCATGGGTTGTCCGGCCTTGCAGCCCCAAGCCTGCTGGAACTCCGGCATGTTCTGCACGACTCCATTGACGCGCCATCGACCCGGCGAGTGCGGGTTCGTGGTCACCTGCACCCGCGCCGACTCGGGCCGCCGCTTCTCGCACCACACTCGCGCAAAGCCCAGGAAGAATCGCTGTTCAGGTGTGTAGCCGTCGATCTTCTGAGCCTCTTTTCCAGTCTTGTCCTCCGCGATCATGTGTTCGAGCGCCGCCAGCGCAATGCGCGCCCCACCGTTGTCGGCGGTGTTCTCGCCGAGCGTGAGCCGGCCGTTGAGTTTGAGGTCATCGACCGCCGTAAAGCCGCTGTATTCATCGGCAACGCAACTGGCTCGCTTCTCAAATTCCTTGCCGTCCTCAGGCGTCCACCAGTCGTGCAAATTTCCCTGCGGATCGAACTTCCGTCCCTGATCGTCAAAACCGTGAGTCAATTCGTGCCCGATGACCAGTCCGATTCCACCGAAATTCACGGCATCATCCATTTTCTTGTCAAAGAACGGTGGCTGCAAAATGCCCGCCGGAAACACGATTTCGTTATACGAACTGCTGTAATAGGCGTTCACGGTTGGCGGCGTCATGCCCCATTCTTTTCGGTCAAGCGGTTTGCCAATCTTGGCAATGTCGCGTTTGGATTCGAATTCGTTGGCCCGCAGAAAATTCCCTAACAGGTCTCCCCGCACGACGGTCAGCGAACTGTAGTCGCGCCACACGTCGGGATAACCGATCTTGTTGCGAATGGCGTCCAGCTTGAGCTTCGCCTGCTTCTTGGTTTCTTCCGTCATCCAGGGCAGGCCCTGAATATCCCCGTCCAGCGAGGCCTCCAGTGCGTCCACCATTTTCAACATGCGCTGTTTGCCATCCGCGCCGAAAGTTACATCCACATATTTCTGGCCCAGCGCTTCGCCCAGAGACTGGTCGGTCAGTTGCACGCAACGCTTCCATCGGGCCTGGATTTCCTTCTGCCCGGTCAGAGCCTGGCGCATTTTGAAGCCTGCATCCACGAACGGTTGAGACAGCCACGGAGCGGAGCCTCGCAGCAGATGCCAGCTCACATAGATCTTCAGATTGTCCAGCGACTCGCTCTCCAACACGCCATTCACCTGCTTGAAGAATTCCGGGTTGCTGACGTTCAACTCCGAAAAACTGGGCGCGCCTGAGGCCGCAAAATAACGGTCGAGATAAAAATTTGGCGCCAAGGCGACGGCCGCATCGCGCGTCATCTTGTGGTCGCGCGTCTTGGGGTCACGGCGGAGGGTGCGGTCCATCGAGTCTTTCGCCAACGCAGTTTCGATGCGCAATACGGTTTTCGCCGATTCCGCCGCTTGCGCGGAAGATTGTCCCGCCAGGATAAACACTTGAGTCACGTACTCTACCAAGTGCTTGCGCATTTCCGTCATCCGGGCATCGTCTTTAATGTAGTAATCGCGGTCGGGCAGTGACAGTCCGGCCTGATCGATATACGCGATCACTTGATCCGCATTGTGCAGGTCAGAGCTGGAAAAGAAATTAAATAGCGGATTTGGACCCATCATATGCACGCGCGCGACCGCATCGATGAGCGCAGTCTTGTCATTCACCGCAGATATCCTGTCCAGTTCCGGCTTGAGCGGATCGAGACCCTTCGCGTCGACTGCCTTTTCGTCCATACAAGAGCCGTAGAAGTCGCCGATCTTTTGTTCGATCGGACTCCGGGTGGGATCGTTGGCGGAAGCTTTTTCCAGAATTTCGTGCAGCGTCACCAGGTTGCGTTCATCCAGTTCGATAAAGCTCACCCAAGCACTCTGGTCTGCGGGAATTTCCGTCTTCTTAAGCCAGTTGCCGCAGGCGTACTGATAGAAGTCGACGCAGGGATCAAGCGTTTTGTCGATGTTGTCGATGCTGAAGCCCGGACTTGGCTTTGCCGAATCCGTCTGGGCAGAAATGAAGGTGGTTGAGAGCAGCAAGAAAGCCGGCAAACAAAGGTAAGAGCGCATGTGACCTCGTCAAGCAGAAGCTTGAGTAGAAAGGCGATTCTAAGCCCAACGGGTTTGGACGGACAAGCTTAGAATCGGATAGCTGCGCTCCGTCAGACTAGCAGGGCTTGTCTTATAGGATGCGATGTGATTGGTCGGGAGGAAGTCTAAAGATGAAGCTGAACCTCAGGCAGTGGGCCACTTTGCAGCAGCCCACTACCGCAGCCTGAGAGATGATCGTACGAATGTTGCCAAGCTTGTTGCCCGTTTCTAATCGTTGTCTGGGGGATCCATGGGCCGCTTGTCGTTCATCAGGAACTCCAGACTCAGCGGAGCTTTAATGTGTTGGAACTCCCGGGGCGTTTGGCCGAGATTGAAAAACGCCGTGAGATCGGTCTGCGAACGTTGATCGGCAAAACCAAGCGCCCCCTCAGTGATGCCAAAATTGTGCTCGATGAACCGAAGGATACTTCCAACGTCGTAGACGTTGGTGTTATCGATCATGGGGCTGGTGTAGGCGGAGACGACCAGAAGCGGTACGCGGAACCCTAACTGATAGTCACCCTGGCCCTGGTCCGGCGCGGACAGGAAAGTCGGCTTCCGATGATCGTAAAAGCCGCCCCAGTCGTCCCAGGTGATAATGATCGCCGTATCCTGCCAGTAGGGCACCGGATTGCCGTTCACCATATCGGTGCACCCACTTTCCGCTATGGCATTCACAATGCCGGAAACCCAGGACGGCCCCCCGGTATGAGTGCCATCCGCCGAAGGGTGATCCGAATTCTGCCCCGTGGGAATCACCCAACTCACTGGGCGAAGTTGACAAGCGGGAAGATCCACGGTCAGCAAGTGCTGCGGGTTTAGGTCGACGTGCGTCGTCCACTCCGTCCCCTGGCACTTCGTGTAGTTCTGGTCAGGGTTGCATATTTCTCTGATCCAATTTGGCGCCGTCCAAATGGTGTTGGCACCGGGGGTATAGTATTTCCAATCCAAGCCCGCGTTTTCGAGCAACGTAGCCATGGTTTGACGTGAGAAACACACGGTGCCCAGAGGATTGTTGATCAAGTTGAATTCGTGGGGCGCAGTTTGAGGAGAAATCAGCTTGTAGACGGCATTGAGAGGTGCGACACATCCCTTGCCGTTCGGGTTCTCGGCGACGAATGTGGCATTCAAGTCATCCTGTGCGCTCGGCGCAGAGGTCCCCCCGAAAAGAAATTGATGGGCCGGAGCGCTTGGCCCCTGGTTGGTCTGGAACATGGAGTTTGCCCAGCCGTATTGCTGTGCCAGGGTTAGATACGGCTGTACGTCGGTGGGTTTGACATACTCAAACGAGCACCTCAGCGGGCAATTGACCTTGCTTAGACCGTCCATATTGCATTGATACGATTGCGCAGACGCGTGGCACATCTGCTCAAACCCGGAGTGCGCATGACTGGGATCGAAGCCGTTACTCAGGGGCACCTGGTTCAACGCAACGTTCGCGCCCTTTCTGTCCACTCCAAAACTTTGGATGTCGTACTGGTTGGAACCGGTTCCGCAGGCGTTGTTATTTCCATAAGGTGGAATGCAAAGGCCCTGGAAAAGGTTATCCGGTGTACGGTTCTCCTGAACCACCACGACCACATGAACGAAACTCGAGATTTGGGCCGAAGCGAGTGCTGAGCCCATAGCAGCCAGCAGTACGATTTTCGCAGCGAATTTCATGTTGGTTCTCCTGATTGAGTTTTGTCTTTGTGCCGCAGACGAAGGAGCGCACTCTGCGCCGCACTCAGGGAGAGACGGACGAAAATCAGTGCAGGAACTATGCTCCGGAAAACCCTTGACTGTCAAGGCCCAGCATTACAGAAAGAGCAAGGCCTTGGAGTCCGATCTCATCTCGCGGCGTATAATCGGCTGTTGCAGAATCCAGCAAAGGCGGACAGTCATGGCTCCCACGAACGGTAATTCCGGCGACGGCAACGGTATTCAGGACAATCGTAATCAAGGCAATCACGCTCACGACGGCAACGGCCACGGCGTTCCTCGCCCGCGAGCAGAGTGGATCACTCGCCGCAAGGCGGACAATCACGACGGCAATTTCTCCCAGATGCACTATGCCCGCCAGGGTTTGATCACGGAAGAAATGTCGTATGTCGCCGATCGCGAAAAGCTTTCTGCCGAACTGGTGCGCGACGAAATCGCCCGCGGCCGCATGATTGTTCCCGCGAACATCAATCATCCCGAGCTCGAGCCGATGGGCATCGGCGTGGCTTCGCTGTGCAAGATCAACTCCAACATCGGCAACTCCGCCGTTACTTCGAACATCGACGAGGAACTTAAGAAGTTGCACACTTCCGTGCACTACGGCGCCGACACCGTCATGGATCTTTCGACCGGCGGCGACATTCACGTCATTCGCGAAGCCATTCTGCGCCACTCGCCCGTGCCGATTGGGACCGTGCCGATTTACGAAGCGATCTCGCGGGTGAAGCGTGTCGAAGATTTAAATGCCGAGGTGATGCTCGAAGTTATCGAAGAGCAGGCCGAGCAGGGCGTGGATTACATGACCATTCACGCTGGCGTGCTGATCCAGTATCTGCCGATGGTTTCGAAGCGCATCACCGGGATCGTGAGCCGAGGCGGCGCGATTCTGGCGCAATGGATGGCCCACCATCACAAACAGAATTTTCTTTACGAGCGCTTTGACGACATCTGCAAGATTTTCGCCAAGCACGATGTTTCGTTTTCGTTGGGCGACGGCCTGCGTCCCGGCTGCATCGCCGATGCCAGCGATGAAGCCCAATTCGCCGAGTTGAAGACCCTCGGCGAACTAACCAAGAAGGCCTGGGAGCACGATGTGCAGGTAATGATCGAAGGCCCCGGCCACGTCCCACTCGACAAGATCAAAGAGCAAGTCGACAAAGAAAAAGAACTTTGCTACGAGGCTCCGTTCTACACGTTGGGGCCGCTCGTCACCGACATCGCGCCGGGATACGACCACATCACGTCGGCGATTGGCGCGGCCATGATCGGCTGGCACGGCGCGGCCATGCTGTGCTACGTCACGCCCAAAGAACATCTCGGGCTGCCCAACGAAAAAGATGTGAAGGACGGAATCATCGCCTACAAGATCGCAGCCCATGCCGCGGATCTGGCCCGCCATCGTCCCGGCGTTCAGGACCGTGACGACGCCCTCAGCTACGCTCGCTACAAATTCGACTGGGAAAAACAATTCGCGCTGTCGCTCGATCCCGAGACGGCGCGCTCCATGCACGACGAAACCCTGCCCGACGACTACTACAAAGAAGCCGCCTTCTGCTCCATGTGCGGCCCCAAATTCTGCTCCATGAATTACTCAAGCAAAGTGGACGCCTACAACAAAGAAGTCCACGGCCTGGAAAAGAAAGACTACTCGGGGCTGGTGGAGAAACTGGTCTCGATCAAGTAACGTTCGCGAGGCGGCGGACGCCTCCCCGCCCGGGGCGAGCGAAGCTCCGCAAGCCTTGAGACCGACGATGAAGGTTATTGCCGAGATAGTGGGCGCCATTCTTCTGAGGGCCTTGTTCGTGGCCCCGTTCGCGCTACTGTTCTGGTGGCTTCGGCGATCAACGAAAAGGCTCCAGCCGAGGGAACAAGCTTCCGCGGTCGAATTCTTTCTCGCACCTCGAATGCGCATTCTAATCGGAATTGTCGTTGGTCTACTTGTAGCATTCACCATCTTGATCCTGGTCGAGATAGCCCGCAAAGGTGGAAACTTATATGCGTTGCTCATTCCACTGTGCGTCCTTGCCGCGATCATCCTAGCGACGCCTCAGGCTGTAATGACTGACCACAACGGCATTCGTCAGCGACGTTGGCTCTTCGGAGATCGAGTCATCGCGTGGGACGAAATCGCTTGGATGAAGCGCGGGCGGAATACGGGAGCTACCTATGTCAAGAGCCAGAACGGTGGGCGACCGATTTCATTTTCGCCACTTCTTGTGGGCCAAGCCCGTTTCGAGCGAGAGGTGAGGGCGCGTCGGCACGACATTGAATAGATCGCAAGGTGCCCCACGTTCGCGTCCGTTCTGTGGACGCTAACCTAGGCGGGCTAACACCTCGCGCGGCTCGTTCCTCCCCGATCGGATTTTGCGTAGCTCTGCAGATTTCCTGTCACGGATTCGCGTCGCGCACGTATTCTGCCCGGTACGCCGTCGTCCAACTGGCGCCATTGTCGGTTGACTTCTCCCAAGTTTCCGCAACTTTATTCGGCGCCACTCGCGTCACGTTGAGCCGGTTGAGAATCGCCTCGCCTTTGGGACCGCGACTCCGCCCACGAAACTCGGCGGACCCCGATTGAACCTTGCCTTCGACAAAGACGTGGACGCGGCCATCGTTGTCCGCGAACATTCCGTACCAACTTTTGTCCTCCGGACTGTAGGCGAACATCTTGTCAGTGACGTGCCCCTTGCCCCCGTCCCAGTGCTCGGTGAACAGACACTTGTCGAGCGAGAGAGACACCTTGCTGTTGCCACCGCCTGAGGCGGGATCGGCGCTGGTCCAGTCGCCGAGCCAGAAGTCCAGTTGACGACTCTCCGAACTCGCGGCACACGGCCCTGGATCGGCGGTGCCGAACGCGGATGTGGTCAACAGGGAACACCATCCGCCGACGACCACCAATAGAAGCACGCTTCGAAACCAAGGGCAGTCCTGAACAATCATTTCTTTCTTCATGGAAACTTCTCTTCCCTTCTTTGGTTCGGTGGCAGTCTTCTACTTGCTCGTCGCCTCACTTGGAAGCTGATGTATTTCGCTGATTTCGATGGCATGCCCGCCGTTCCTTTCGAACACTTTGCCGGTTGCCTGAACATGCTCGGCGACGAAAGGCTTCAGCGCATTCTGCCCCGTGTCCGGCATGGCTTCCGTGACCGGAACGTACACCGAGCCATCGCTGGCCAGAATGCCCAATGGCGAGCCTGCCTTCTCGCACATCGTGATGCACTCCTTGCTGTAGCTCGTTGAGGTGGACTTTTTGTTTTGCAGCGGGCAGGCAATATCGCGCACCAACCCCTCCACGGTGCGTGTTCCGACCGCGGTCGAATCTGCGTTGTCGGCGGCTAGAATCAACATGGGTGCAGCTAAGCCGACGAGTATCGCAAGCAAACTGCGTCCGAACGATCTCGAACCTCGAATGACTCTGTCCAGCTTCATCACCGTCACTCCTCTCCAGATTGACCATCGGTGTAAACGGTTCGCTATTCTTTTTGTTCATTTTCAGACTGGCTCAGTTTAGTATTTGCTGGGTCTGCGTACTTTCGATATTATGACAATTAATGTCGCAAAAGCGGCAACGTGCAGTTTTCGATCCTTTGGGAGACACCCGCTCCCAGATTACAACCCTCGCCCACGATTACGCGGCGGGGCACGTGATCCGGTTGCATTTCCACGACCGGGACCAATTCGTTTATGCCTCGCGTGGAGTGATGACTGTGCGGACCAGCGCAGGCGCGTGGGTCGTGCCCACTTACCGTGCGGTTTGGATACCCGCGGCGGTTCCCCATACCATCACGATGTCAGGAGCGGTTGCGATGCGAACCCTGTACCTCAAACCGCGACTGGCAAGAACTCTGCCGCGAGACTGTTGTGTGGTTAACGTGTCGCCCCTGCTCAGAGAACTCATCCTCCATGCTTGCAGCTTGGGCGCTCTGAAGAAAACGATTCCGTGGCAGGGTCATCTGATCGACGTAATCATCGACCAGATGGAAGCCATCCAGATGGTTGCGCTGCAACTGCCGAAGCCATCAGATCCAAGGGCGCTCCGAGTTGCGGCAATACTTCTAGCTGACCCGAGCGACCGCCGGCCGCTCGCGCTCATCTCCAAGTCGGCGGGCGCCGGTAAGAGAACGGTGGAAAGACTCTTTCAGGAAGATGTAGGCATGACCTTCGGAAAGTGGCGGCAGCAGCTTCGTCTCATGCAGGCGATGCGACTGCTGGCGGAAGGAGCGAAAGTCACGCACGCCGCTCTGGAATCGGGCTACGGCACACCGAGCGCATTCATTTCGATGTTTAGGAAAGCTTTAGGGACCACGCCAACGTCGTACTTCCGGACCGTTGCGAAGTAGAGCTTTCGACGAGACTTAGTGATCGCTCTCCAGCACCCTGGCGGCGCGATTCAAGGCTGCCGCCAGAACGGCAATCTGTTCCCGCGTACGAGCGAGATCATGCTTGTCGATGGCTTCGTTGATCCCGGGGATGACCACGGCGGCGTATCCGGTGTACTGGCCCGGAGCGTAGATGGCGTGGCGGTACCACGGACGATTAGGCAGTCCCTCGGGCGTGAGCAGAGCGCGCTCCGCTTCGCGCAAAGCCCGGTTGAGTTTTGCGGTATCGGCAGGCGGGTTCTTTTGCCGTGTCAGAATCCTGGCTCCGGCCTGCTCGAAATGATTCGCCGCCTGGGAAACCTCCGCGAAATTTATGGTTTGACCGGGAAACTCCGCCATGGCTTTCCTCTTCGCGGAATCGATGTAGAAAGCGATTTCCTTGCCATATTCTTCGTAATCGAACGGCAGCAGGTCGGTGTCGGCCATGCGAAGGATCGAGATCCCGAACACGCGCGCCATCTGCTGCTCGTAAGTGAAGTCAGGATCGCTGAATTTCTTGAACCAGTTGAAGTTGTCGAACGCCGAGTGATAGACGCCGTAGGACCCGGTCGAACCGATGTCAGTGGAAGGCACTCCCAGATGTTGCAGGAAGACCGTGTAATCCGATCCGCTCCCGAGATCGCCCACAGGCACTCCCGCTTTCAACTGCGCCGCCGGTGGACGATAGTTGGTGGTCGTGGTCTCCTGGGGATTCGCCACTTCGTACTGGCTGGTTTTTTGCCAGTTCTCATAGACGGTGCCGCCCTTGGGACTGGGAACAACCTTGGTAACATCGCGCAGAAATTGTTTCAGGCTGGGCACGGACGCGGCCCCAAACTTCGGGCCCGAGACCGCGACGTCCATGTTGAAATACGCTGATGCGTTCACCAGTTCGTTCTCATGCTGCTCGCCCCATTCCGTCGAACCAATCAAACCCTCTTCCTCCCCGTCCCAACTCCCGAGAACGATCGTGCGCTTCGGTCTCCAGCCCGATTTCAACAATTCGCCAAGCCCGTGGACTGCTTCCAGCATGGCTGCTGTGCCACTGTTCGGGTCGACCGCCCCGTACACCCATGCGTCGCGATGGTTGCCGGCAATGACCCACTCGTCGGGAAGGTCATTGCCGCGCACCCGCCCGATCACGTCCCAAATTGTGCGGAATTGGTAATCCTGTTTGAGATGCAGCTTCACTTTCACCGGACCGGGTCCAATGTGGTAGGTAAAAGGCAGCGCTCCTTGCCACTCGCGAGGAGTGTCCGGTCCTGCGAGATGCTCAAGGATGGGCCATGCATCACCATACGAGATGGGCGTGGTGGGAATTTTCGGCAACTGCGCGGATTGCTCAGGCGGCGTGCGCTGGGCATCGGGCAGAGAAGGGACCGAGGCAATGCCAGGTGTAGTAGGATCGCCGGGAAATTCGAACATGTAGCCAATGGATCCGCGCTGCACCCCGGTATCGGGACGCCATGGGCCTTGGGGATATTTGTCGCCACGGCGCCAGCCGTCATCGGCGGGATCGGAGTAGATGATCAAGCCAGCGGCACCGTGCTCCTGCGCGATGAATGCTTTCACACCGCGGAAGTTCTGTCCGTAACGCGCCAGCACGATCTTGCCGCGCACGTCTACTTTCAACTGCTCCAGCTTTTTGAAATCCTCAGGCGTCCCGTAATTGGCGTACACCACTTCGGCCTCGACGTCGCCCGAGGGCGACATGGCATTGAACGGCGTGATCACTCGGGGATCGTCGGGAAACGGATCACCCGCGACGTGTTCCCGGGTAGGTCCGTGCATGTGAACGCCGGAGGGGGCGGTCACGTCGATGCTGATCTCGGCGGGGTAATTGATCCAGACACGGTATTCAACGATTTCCGTATCCAAGCCGGCCTCGCGGAATTTTTGCGCGACGTAATCCGCAGTCGCTTTGTCTTCGACCGAGCCGGCAACGTGCGGAGCCTGGGTCAGAATCCGCAGATGTTGTTCGGCAAGTTTGGGATCGGGCACGGCAAGAAAGCTGTTTTCCTGTGCAGCTTCGGCCGCAGAATCACGGAATCCGAAAATAGCAGCGGAGGGCTTCGGAGCACCCTGCGCGTTCAGAATTTGGGCAACGCTCAACAGCAAATAACTGCAAAACAGGGCAGAGCAAAGTCGAAGGGTCATAGGATTTCGTTCTGAAACATGTCAGTGTACATGACTCCTGGACGGGCCAGTGTCAACATCGGGTCAAAGTCGTGGCAATTCGTCGCCGTTGCTCGTATGACCCATCAACTTGGTCTGGAAGTTTGGACGTACGACCACCACTTCGACGTGATCCGTGTTGCCAAGTGGCGCTGATGCTGGCTCGCAGCCGCAACTCGAGATGCCGCTTTCCGTTGTAACCTGCGAAGCTCAGAAAGCGATAGACTGCTGGGATGCCGGTCAAAGATGCCACCCAACGCTTTTCCGCGCGGGTCGAGAACTATGTTCGCTTTCGCCCTGGATATCCGACTGAAATCCTCGCCCTATTGAAGCAAGAATGTGGCCTCACGGCAAATTCCGTGATCGCCGATATTGCCTCTGGCACGGGCATCTTCACTCGAATGCTGGCCGAGAATGGCAATCGCGTCTTTGGCGTAGAACCGAATGATGAAATGCGGCGAGCTGGGGAACAGTTTCTGCTGAGCTTTTCGCGTTTCACAAGTGTCGCGGGGACGGCGGAGGCGACGACCCTTCCCGACCGCAGCGTGGATGTTATTACCGCAGCGCAAGCGGCACACTGGTTCGATCGCGGAAAAGCTCGACGGGAGTTTCTGCGCATCCTCAAACCCGGGGGATGGACCGTGCTGGTGTGGAATGAGCGCCGTACCGATTCGACGCCTTTTCTGCGTGACTACGAGCACCTGCTGCTCACCTACGGAACTGACTATCAGGAAGTACGACATGAACGCACAACCGCGGAGATTGCCGACTTCTTCGCGCCGTCGCCGTTTCGATCATCCACGTTAGAGATGCGGCAGGAAGTTGACTACGGCGGCCTTGAAGGGCGGCTCCTCTCTTCGTCGTATACCCCAACGCCTGACCATGCCAACTACGAACCCATGCTGCGCGAGCTGCGGCAGATCTTCGATGTCCACCAGGTCGACGGTCGTGTGTCGCTTGATTACAACACGCTCGTCTATTTTGGGCAGATCGAGTAGACCCCAAGACCAAAAAGCACAAAGGACGCGAAGGTACATAAAGGAAAATCTGATCAAATGCGAATCGTTTGGCACTTCGGAAAACTTCATGTCTGACGAAAAAACTTTTCACATGAGTCCCGATGAGTTCCGCCGGCATGGCCACGCAGTCGTGGACTGGATCGCCGATTATTACTCGCGAATCGAATCGTATCCAGTGTTGTCGCGCGCAGAGCCTGGCCAGATTCGGGCTTCGCTGCCGGCGCATCCTCCGTCTAAAGGTGAATCTTTTACCGCACTCCTGGCGGACATCGAGAAACTGATTCTTCCTGGCGTGACCCATTGGCAATCGCCAAATTTCTTCGCGTTCTTTCCTGCCAATGCCTCGGGTCCAGCGATTCTTGGGGATTTGCTTTCCTCCGGGTTGGGTGTCCAGGGGATGCTTTGGGCGACCAGCCCCGCGTGCACCGAACTGGAGACTCATGTCCTCGATTGGTTGGTTGAAATGCTCGATTTGCCGCGGCATTTTCTTTCCACCAGTACCGGAGGCGGTGTGATCCAGGACACGGCTTCGAGCGCGTCGTTATGTGCGTTGCTGACGGCGCGAGAACGAGCTACGAACTTCGCCGGCAACAAGAGGGGTTGCGACGGCCAGCTGATCGCGTACACGTCGTCGCAGGCGCACTCTTCGATCGAAAAGGACGTTCAGATTGCCGGCCTCGGACTCGAAAACCTGCGACTTATCGAGGTTGACCAGAACTTCGCGATGCGTGCGGACTCGCTCGCCAGACAAATCGAACAAGACCGCCGCGCGGGTCTCGTTCCTTGTTTCGTTTCCGCTACGATCGGCACGACTTCGTCGAATGCGATTGATCCGCTAACGGACATCGGCCGCATCTGCCGCGAAAACAATGTATGGTTTCACGTCGATGCCGCAATGTCGGGAACGGCCGCGCTGTGCCCCGAGTTTCGCCACACTCATCGTGGAGTCGAACTCGCCGACAGTTACACTTTCAATCCGCACAAGTGGATGTTCACCAACTTCGACTGCAACTGTTTCTACGTGGCCGATCGCAAAGCGCTGATTCAAACTTTGAGCATTCTGCCTGAGTATTTGCGCAACAAGGCCACGGAATCGGGTGCGGTGATTGATTACCGTGACTGGCAGATTCCACTCGGCCGCCGCTTCCGCGCACTTAAGCTCTGGTTTGTGATCCGCCACTATGGCGTCGAGGGCTTGCAGTATCACATTCGGCGTCACGTCGAACTGGCGCAGAAATTCGCCGGCTGGGTGAAGAACGACCCTCGTTTCGAACTGGCAGCAGCCGCGCCGCTTAACCTGGTCTGCTTTCGTCACAAAGGTGGGAACGAAGTAAATCAGGCGCTGATGGATCGCCTGAATCGAAGCGGCGATCTTTACCTGACCCACACACGCCTGAATGATCGGCTGGCGCTGCGACTTTGCGTTGGTCAGACCAATACCATGGAGCGCCACGTCGAGCGCGCGTGGACCAGAATTAAGGAAGAAGTAGAAAAATTGTAGGCACGGGCGTTCGCCCGCGCCTACATTAGTGTGGCGGTTGCGCCGGCGGCTCGGGTTTGAGGGCCATTGCATTCGCCGGAGCCGCGGGGTTCACTCCGAAATCCCAGACGTAAGTATTCATTCCTTGCCTGCCCAGCATTTCGACGACCACATATTCTCCCGGTTCAAGAGCGCTCACCGGTGTGAGCTTGACCCAGCCTCCGGTCAGCCTTTGCGACGTGGTTGGAACCAGGTTCTGTTCCTGACTGGCCTTGCCGAGTGGACTGATCTTTATGTCTCCGACGATCCTTTTTCCTTTTTTTGCCTGGACCCGAACGATGTGGAAACGGTCCCAAGGCTGTTCGGGCTGCATTGGCTGTTGCGGCTGTTGCTGCCCTGGCTGCGAAACCGGGCTCGGACTCTGTTCCTGATCGAGGCTGACATAAATTGCAGGCAACGTCGCATGCGCTTGAACACTGGCGTGCAGACCGTCGAGCTCGATGGTCTGCTTGCTGCTGGCGACTGGGTTGATGGCGGAGCGCAGGATATTTGTTTTCGTGTTGCGGTTGACTTCGCCCGTGTTCTGCTGCAGCAGGACCAGTTGCGGCTGCGTCTGAAAAGTATCGAGCAACAACATTCCGCCATCTTCGGGTAAATGCAGGCCGGGTGCGACTTGGGGAGTTTTGGCCTCCTCAGCGAGACGTTCAGCTTCCATTTCCTTGTCGAGTTCAACTGCTTCCGGGGCGGGAACGCCAGCGGCACGATCTTTTTCGAACTTTTCCGTAGCAGCCCAATCCACCAGCGAGTCGGGCAACTCCTCCCATTCGTTGCGTTCCGCGCTCAGGTAACGCACGCGGTCGCCTTTGACTTCCCACTTGGTGGCTAGTTGGTAGGAGCCGTCTTTCAGAATGAGGCGATTGGCCAACTGCTGGGCAACGGCTGGAATGACTATGACGAAGGCCACCGCTACCAGTAAAAAGCCTACGCGAGATCTATTCCTTCTTTCCATGCTCTTCAATATTACGATGCGAGCTTGCCCCACGTCGTTCCGCGATTAGTTCGCCGCTCAACGACGTGCCAGCTTTCACATACTTTCGGACCAATCGCTGAGCGCGCGTGATACGCGCTTCCAAGTTCGAAATCCGTAAATCGCCACTTTCCAAGCGCAACACGACCTCATCGCTAGCGAGGATTCCCATGGCCTTTCGAAAAGCAGCGGGAATCCGGACTTCCCCGTTTTTACTGATCCGGACTCGAGTTTCATTCTTCATTGCATCTCTCTTATGGGTGCACCCGTTTACATCGTCCGCGAATGAGATTTTGATCAGCTCTCAGCCACTGAGCTTCCAGAATTCTCCGACCAAGCCGATTCGATCGAATGCGGCTTCGGCCTCCGCCACCGTTTTCGGCCGCCAATCGGGACTCAGGCGGTCCGCGTACCATTCCTTGGCCAGGCGCCATCCCTGACTCAACGTCAGCGTTCCGCCGCGAGGACGTTTCCATTGGGTGCACCAGCGATCGACGTGTTGTTCCGACCGGAACAGGAGCATGGTTTTTCAGGTGAAGACGATGTCCTCGTACCAGTCGCGCGCCGGCACCGCAATGTGGATGATTCCTTTCGGCGCGAGCAACCGGCCTTCCTCCACGCGGAGGATCATTTCGTAATTGCAGCAGCCGCAGGCGGCATCTATGCGCGCGTTCTGGTGCAGCATGGCCGGAATTCCCAGGGCATCCCAGATGCAGTTGCCATACCAGGCCCGCTTGCCGGCTCGAACTGGAAATGCCGTGGGCACAGCAGAAAACGGTGCAGCCCGCCAGAGTTCCCCAGTCTCCTGCACGACGAAAGCGTGGGTTTGCGCCAGCCGCTCCAGGGCGGCCCTGACTTTGCGAAGCGGGGAAGAAAGCGCCGCCGCCATCTCCGCCACGGTAGGCGCTCGTCCATCGTGGATAAAGCGGCGATAAATATATTGCCGCAGGCGCCCCTCGAACACTTCTGCGCTTTGGCGTGCGGTGGTCATTGATTGTACTTAGACTAGCAGGTGCGCCGCGATAGGATCTCTGGTGAAACCTTGTGCCTCAGGACGGGCGGGCGTAGAGTAGGTGATTCAAAACTGGAAGGAAGGGTCCGGATTGATATTGTCGGTCAGAACTGATGCCGGGGCTAAACGCTTTTTGGTCCCACTGTTGCTATTTTCGATAGCCTCTTTCGCTTTCGCTCAGCAGAACAACGCAACTAAATCCGGAGCGTGGTCCGGCGTCCTGGTGTCCAGCGCATGCAACGCCGACGAAGCTTTTAATGAGTCTCCCGAGTGCACCAAAAGCGTACCCGGCGCGAAGCTGGCTCTTTATGACGACACGAGCCGCTTCATCTATAGCCTGGAGCCGCAGGGAAAGGTTGCCGGGAAGCTGGGCGACACGGTGACCGTCCGGGGAACACTCGATGGCGATACCATTCAGCTGGCGTCCATCGAGTTGATGTCCATTGGACTCGCAGTCGGGCAAAAGGCGCCTGGCTTCTCTGTTCGCGACCAGCTTGGCCGCACACAAACTCTCGATACGTTGAAAGGCACGAACGGCACTGTCCTCCTGTTTTTCCGATCGGCAGACTGGTGACCCTTCTGCAAAGGGCAGCTGGTTCAGCTGCAAAGTGCAATTCCGCGATTCGAAAAGCAAGGGATCAAGCTCGCGGCCATCAGCTATGACTCGGAAGAAATCCTGAAGTTTTTCGCCGACCGTCGCCAGATCGAGTACCCCCTGCTCGGAGACCCGGAGTCCCAGATCATCAAGGCGTACGGCGTGCTCAATGAGGAGGCGACCGGGATGCAGAAGGGATTTGCCCGCCCCGGCTATTTCTTCATCGACACGAAAGGCATCATCCGCGAAAAGTTCTTCGAAGCAAGATACCGCGAGCGGCTCACCGGAAACAGCATAATTGCCAAACTTTTCCCGGAGTTAGGCGAGGAGGTAACCGAAACCGTCGAAGCCCCTCATCTTCAGCTCGCCCTCCAGCAATCTGATCGCACTGGCGTTCCCGGAACTCGTATCACGCTAGGTGCCGAAGTACGGTTACCTCCGGATGTGCACGTGTATGCGCCGGGCGCTCAGGGTTACAAGCCGATCAAGCTCGTGATCGATCCCATGCCAGAGATGGAGTTGAAGCCATCGATATATCCGGAATCCAAAACGCTCTTTTTGCCAGTGATCAAGGAGCGAGTGCCCGTTTTCGACGGAACTTTCCGAATCAGCCAGGACGTAAAGGTGAGTTCCGGTATGGAGTTTGCCGCGTCGCTCGGCAAAGACGGGAAGACATTCACGATCGCGGGAAAGCTGGAGTATCAGGCTTGCGACGAAACCAAGTGCTATTTGCCCACGTCCATTCCGGTGAAGTGGCAACTGCAAGTTTTTCCCCTCGATAGAACCCGGGCACCGGTAGACATTCGGCACAAATAGTCGAGAAAGGAGGCCTTCTAATGCCCAAGACGAAGTCTTCGATGCAGTCGTCCGGGTTAGTGGAGCTGTTTTAGTCCACAAAGGAGGGGACACCTTAATTGCTTGCCCGCGACGAAAGCCTGCGTTTCTTTATTCGAGAGTCTAGTCTGCCCTGATGTTCTGGTTGCGGCGCAGCACATTCTTGGGGTCGTACTTTTTCTTGATCTCGACCAGACGAGCATAGTTCGATCCATACGACGCCTTGACAAGGTCTTGGCTGGTTTCGCCCAACTGATTGCCGTACATTCCGTGGGCAAAGGTTGCAAACTGTCCCGACGAGACTTGACCCATTCCACCGCACTCGCCTTCTCTGCCGGAGCGTCCCAGCGCCCCCACAATGTCTGATAGGTGGTGTAAGCTAGCAGGGCTGGAAAGGAGTGTTCCGATGTTCGAATTACTGTTCCCCAGACTGAAATGCGTTGGTTTGTCGATCGCTTGCATAACTGTAGCCGTTTGCGTTCTGCGTCCGTCTCTTCTCGCCCAACCCGCGAGCGCGCAAGAACCATCTAGCTCCAGCATGACTAAGGCAGCGCCGTCCGAACAGGCTTGCCAGGCACGAGTGAATGACACGCCCGAAAAACTTCTGGAGTGCATTCAACAGTCATCGCTCTGGAGCCATCTCGCCCACTTTCAGAAAATCTCCAACGAACATAAGGGAGCGGATGGCCACGGCAATCGCGATACCGGCACATCTGGTTACAAAGCGTCGGTGGACTATGTTGCCGGGCTGGTGCGGCAAGCAGGCTATAAGGTAACCATCCAGCAATATCAATACAACGCTTCCGAGGTCGCCGGAGTGCCGCAGTTCGGTACCCCAGACCAGAGTTATGTTTTCGCGCACGACTGGCTGGTCGCTCAGCGTTCCGGCGGTGGCACGCTCACGGCATCGATAGAGCCGGCCGGCGGCTCAGGCGAGGGTTGCCTTCCCGGTGATTTCGCCACATTCCTGCCAGGACACATTGCTCTGCTTGAGCGGGGGGCATGCGCCTCCGGTGCGCAGGTGGCGAATGCTGAAAAGGCAGGTGCAGCAGCGGTCATTCTCTATTCGTCTGGCAACCCTAGTCCGTTCCCAGTGCGGCTCACGCGTCCGGCGACGATCCCGGTCATTAGTGTTTCTAACGCGGTGGGCGCGGAGTTGCTTCACCGATACACCACCGAGAGCTCGTCGGCGGTGCATCTCGACATTCGCATCCGGCCTACGTCTGGTGTGGACTACAACCTGATCGCCGACTCACCATTCGGAGATACCAACCACGTCGTCGTGGTGGAAGGGCATCTTGACTCCATCTTCGGCGCGGGCATGCTGGATAACGCATCCGGATCGACCACCATTCTTGAGATCGCCTTAAACATGGCGAAAACGCAGACTCACAATCAACTCCGTTACATCTGGTTCGGTGGCGAGGAACTCGGGTTGCTCGGCTCCGCCTTTTACACCACGAACTTGAGCCAGGCGGAGCGAAAGCGAATCGCCTTCGACCTTGATATGGACGTGACGGCTACCATGAACTTGGATATGTGGATTGCCGATCCCGCGTTTGCATCGAATGCCAGCCAGTTCCCTAAGAATGTGATCCCCCAATCAAAGATAGGCAACAAGGCCTTCGAGGATTTTTTCAACTCCATCGGAGTTGTGTCGCAATCTGCCAGCTTTGGGAACGACGGGACAGACTCGAACTCGTTCGCCCTGATCGGCATCCCGGACAGCGGCATTCTTACCCGGCAGGATTGCTGCAAGCAAGCGCCGGAAGTCGCGATATGGGGCGGGTTCCTCGGAAACTACGAGGGCCACGTACCCGGCAACGATGGCGGATGCGTCGACTATCCTGACCGTTGGTGCGACAACCTTTCGAATAACGATCCGTTTATTTTGGAACTAGCATCGAAGGCGTCAGCGGTCGCGACGCTCAAGTTGGCCAACCACGTGTTTTAACGCGGAGCAGCCATGAGAGGTTGGCCCAACCTAAACTTCTAACCTGATCTTAAGGGTGCCCCGCCCAAGCTTGCTTGGGCGGGGTTTTATTCTCTGGAGCGAATGCGAACCAAAAGGCAGTTGAATTAGTTCTGATGCACAATTTATGGTGCATATTTGCTTCGAAAAAAAACTCTCAATTTTGCCTAAAATCTAGAAAACAAAGGCCCGGAATTTTTCTTGCCCGCTAGATCTATGGTTCTTAAGGTAGTTAGAGGCAAAATCTTGGAAACATGGGAGTTACCCTGATGCTGGAGCTGCCCATGCCAGCTCCTTGATTTCGGTTGTCAAAGATCGATGATTATCTTGCAGATAAGTTCTGCTTTTCTATGTTATCGGAGTGAACAGGCTGACTTCAAGAACAAAGTGACAGACTGCGGAGCTGATTCCCGATTTGGGAATCTCCGTGTTAAATGATGTTCGTGTTCTCTCAGATAATTGTAGATGCCTTGCAAGTCCGCGGCGGCGGTTGGCGTCCACCGGATACGCATCAGGAGTTAGGCATCCGCTCGATACGGGCATCCATCTCTTCCTCTTCGATGAATTCTCCCCGGTCGGCCTGCGCGATGCCTCCCGCAACAACTCTGTCATCCCGACCGAAGCCAAGCGGTAACTCTGTCACCCCGACCGAAACGAAGCGATTAACTGTGTCATCCCACCGAAGCAGCAATAACTCTGTCATCCCGACCGGAGCGAAGCGGAGTGGAGGGACCTTGTGTTTTCGCACGCCGGCGCGAAAAAGAGCGTCCTGTTCAAGCAGGCGCAAGCCGGCATCCTTCACTAGTGGACTGTCGCGGAGACAGTGTTACCGCGAAACTGGAAGATTTGTCATCCTGAGCGGAGCAACTGCTTCGCGCAGCGGAGCGGTTGCGGAGTCGAAGGACCCCTACCAGCTCAAATTGGCGGACGCCCGTCAGGGAATTCTCCCATGCTCGCGCTAACGAATTCTCTGCGACAGTCCACCAACCGCTCGACATCCGTGCCGGCATGGCTGGCGATTTGGGATAACTGCGCTTCCTGCTCGGGGATGAAATGGACTTCCATGTCCGTCAGCGTAGGAGGGCGAGTCTATGCTGTCAACGGTCCGGTGGCCCAGAGCCTGCCCTGAGCGAAGCCGAAGGGTTCCGGTCCGTTTTTTTGGGCGGCAACCTGGGAATCGCGTCGGTGTGTCGACCCAGGTTGGCGTCAAAAACCGACCCGAACCTCGGGCACCCTGGCCGGGCCCCCAGATTCTATTGGTGGCTAGCGCTGCGCAACGGCCCAATTGGATTCTTCCGAATAGCATCAACTGCCGAACTGAGGTAATAGGCTATGATGAAACCGGAATTTACGTTCACTCTTACTTTGTGAGCTTGCTCTGGTGTTACCGACTTTTTGGATTCCTTCCCTTTAACCGACTTGGATGACAGCGAGGAGATCACTTCGGCGGGCTCGAGGTGGTAGCCGGATATAACAGCCACTATTCTCTGATTTGGGCCGGTCTGATATATCACTGGGCCGCCTGAAAATCCCGGATTGTTAATTCCGTCCAAAACAAGTAGGGGCGGCTCCGTACTAGGCATCGAGGAAACGGTGCAGTGTTTCACGTAAGGCATCCAATATCTGTGTCCGTCAGGCATATTGGCTAACCATCCGCCGCCGTAGGGAAACCCAAGAAACGAGCAATCTCCCCCCAGCATGACTGATGCATCCGAGGCAGGGCTGGCAATTGGATTTTGCAAAATCGGCTGCCTCGCAGCGAGGGCGACAATGTCGATGTCAGTTCCAGCATCAATGACGGAGAACATCATCGGCAGCCACTGCTCCCCCTCACCGCCCGGGTTGAGAAGGCGAAGCTGTGCGGCGGACCCTCTGGTAATAGAGCCGTATGGTGGGTGCTCCGCGCCCGTCAGAATATGCTTGGCAGTGATCCAGTATTCGCGTCCATCCACGTCGATGGAGAAGGTGGTGCCACGTCCATAGCGCGATTCAATCATCGTCATCCGCGTGAGGACGTTGTTGGTGGGCATCGATTGAGCCTGTGCTACCGAACTGAACGCCAAGAATCCGAGAAATGTCGTAAGAAACTTTGAGAATGGCACGCCGCACCTCCCCGATAATCTGAACGAATAACTTTAGATTTCTTGCATGATGTACACTCGAGCCCGGCGATCCCAGGCTCCCGCCCAGTTTCTTGGGCCCTAATTTTGATCTCGGTGCGTGACCGGGGCCTGATGTGCAGCAGATCTGGCACGTTGCAGCCCGAGCCGCGGAACGCTCCGTGCTATCAGATATGCCACTAGGAGGCTTGCCAAAAGAGCAGTGATATATACCGCCCAGACGAGTGCGGTGGCGCCTCTCAACGCGTTATTCCCCAGCGCTGCGATCGTCACGACCGGCAGCAACGCAGTCGAGGCCACGAAAAGGATTCTTGCCGGGAGTGACCGATAAACGCCAATCCATGCTACGTCCCAACCTGCGTCACCTTCCTTAAGCCTCGGAGATAACTCGTGGAGATGAATCCAGAGATACAGTTGAATGCCCACGATCAACAAGATTCCCCATCTGGTCGCTTTTTCCACCGGAAATTTTACGCCAAAGACCTCAAAGGAGTCTGCCTTTGGTTTGGAGGCTTCCTCCTGAAAGTTCGAGGCAATTGCCTCGAACGATTTTTCCTGAATGCTCGCAGTGGCCTTGTCCAAGTCGGGAAATGAAGAAGAAAAGGCGCCTGGTTTCCAATAGGGATGAGTCCGAATGAGGGCCGGTTGAACGTCCAACGTAGTCTGGGAAATTGTCGCTGGCAGAAGAGCTTTGTCCTCACCGACTTTCCACGAAAGCAGAAACATCGGGGGCGAAACATGGAGCAAGCTGGCAACGTCCTGCTCCTGTTTCTTGTCGATCATGGAAATGTCGGGAGTTTCAAAGCCTCCACTTGAGAAGTCAATATCTCCCAAATGGTAAGCCAACGCTTCGTCTAAACCATTTCTCCTCAAAAGCAGGATTTTGTCACCAGGCGCGTTGGTGCCTGTGAATGACAAAGCGACCGGCTTGCGATCCCAGAAATCCCTGAACTCCCGCAGCGACAACGGTTTCTTGAACAATTCTTCCTTCCATTTGTCCTGATAAACGATGCGTCCGGCAGAGTCCTTGCTCGCGGTTACCAAGATAGCCGTTGCTCCGGACATCACGCATATGTGGCTATCCACAACGAACGCATTCCCAAGTTTGCCGGCTACAGGCATAGTCATATTAGGAAAGGCGCTCAGTCCAACGCCACCGAGCACTTCCTGAAGGATCTGGTCGGAATTCCAGCCATCGACCGCTGATTTTATTTCCTGAAGCTCGTACTGCGCAGTCGCCACTTCAACCGGCTTCTTGAATTGGATGAGGCCGATTAGTGCCAGGCATACCCCTACCAGCGCGAAATGGACGGTTCGAATATGTTCTACAAAGTCAGCTGACCAGTGGGGAGAGTTGTGTTCGGCAGAGTGCGGCACGATAAGTCTCCTTGCTGAAGAACGGGGCGCCCGACTCTCGGTGTTACTCCTAAACCCAAATGCAGGGAGAAAACAGACAGGCGCTGAGCCTATCACGGCATTCCTCCTGGCGACAATGTCTAGCGGCGCAGCTAGAAAACCACCTAGCCACGCTCGCCCATTTCTGGCATAATTACTCGTGCACCCATCCTGCACAAAATTTCAAACACAATTTAAGGTGAGGAAGCGATGTCGGCAAAGTACATCTTTGTGACCGGGGGAGTAGTGTCTTCGCTCGGGAAAGGGCTGGCGGCGGCCTCGATTGGCTGCCTGCTGGAGAGCCGTGGGCTGAAAGTCAACCTGATGAAGTTCGATCCTTACCTCAACGTGGATCCGGGCACGATGTCGCCCTTCCAGCACGGCGAGGTTTTCGTGACCGACGACGGCGCCGAGACCGATCTCGACCTCGGCCACTACGAACGCTTTACTCACGCCAAACTTTCTCGCGATAACAATTGGACTACCGGCCGCATTTACGAGCAGATCATTGCCAAGGAACGGCGCGGCGATTATCTCGGCAAAACCGTGCAGGTGATTCCGCACGTGACCAACGAGATCAAAGCGGCCATGAAGAAGGTCGCGCAGGATGTGGATATCGCGATCGTCGAGATTGGCGGCACGGTGGGCGATATCGAGTCGCTGCCGTTTATGGAAGCGATCCGGCAGATGCGTCAGGAACTGGGCCGTGAGCGGACCTTGTTTATGCACGTTACGCTGGTGCCTTTTATTGCGGCGGCGCAGGAGCTTAAGACCAAGCCTACGCAGCACTCGGTAAAAGAGTTATTGAGCATTGGGATTCAGCCGGACATTCTGCTGTGCCGCACCGACCGCTTTCTTTCGAAGGAAATCAAATCGAAGATTGCGCTCTTCTGCAACGTGGAGGAAGAGGCGGTCATCACGGCTAAGGATGTTGCTTCGATTTACGAAGTTCCCGTGGTGTTTTCGCATGAAGGTGTGGACACGTTGGTGCTGCGCTACTTGCACATCGATGCCAAAGAGCGCGATTTGAAGAGTTGGGAAGAGCTTGTTCACCGCGTCTATAACCCGAAAGCCGAGGTCACGATCGGGATTGTGGGGAAATATGTGGAGTATGAGGATTCGTACAAGTCGCTGAAAGAGGCTCTGGTACATGGGGCGCTGGCTCACAATCTGAAATTGAATTTGAATTGGATTGAGGCGGAGGGCCTGGAAAAGGGAGACCGAACCAACGAAGAACAGTTGGCCGATTACGATGGAATTCTAGTGCCTGGCGGCTTCGGCAAGCGCGGCATCGAGGGGATGCTGATTGCGATTCGCTATGCGCGGGAGAAGAAGGTTCCTTACTTCGGGATTTGCTTGGGGATGCAGACGGCGTGCATCGAGTTCGCGCGTAATGTTTGCGGATTGGCGGAGGCAAATTCGAGCGAGTTCGATCCGGCGACTCCGCATCGGGTGATTTACAAGCTGCGCGAATTGCGCGGTGTGGAGGAACTTGGCGGCACTATGCGGCTGGGTGCGTGGACCTGCAAGATCGAGCCAGGAACTTTGGCGCATAGAATCTACGGACAGCTTGAGATCAGCGAACGGCATCGGCATCGTTACGAATTCAACCGCGAGTATGAAGAAACGCTGACTGCTGGCGGACTGCGAATTTCTGGTTCGACTCCCGATGGGACTTACGTCGAGATGGTTGAGCTTCCGGATCATCCACATTTCATCGGATGCCAGTTCCATCCCGAGTTCAAGTCGAAGCCGCTGGAGCCGCATCCTTTGTTCAAGACTTTCGTGGGGGCGGCTTACGAGCACGGGTTGAAGCGGCGGGCTGAGAAAGTTGCGGCTGAAGTAGAGATGTTCCATCGGCCTGAGAAAGTCGGGCGACGGTAAGAAAAAGGCATTAACCACTAAGGACACGAAGGTTCACAAAGGAAGACCTTCTTCATCCCTAGCTCGTACTGAGCCCATGAGTATTTCTTTCCAAGTCGAAGGTGTCCGCATTGGCTCTGGCAATCTGTTTCTCATTGCGGGGCCCTGCGTCATTGAGAGCGAAAAGCACGCGTTGTTCATGGCAGAAGTGATCAAGGGCGTCACCCGGGCGCTGAATATTCCGTTCATCTTTAAGGCTTCTTACGACAAGGCCAATCGCACTTCGATGCGCAGCTTTCGTGGACCGGGCCTGACCGAGGGCCTGCGCATTCTAAAGAAGGTGAAGGATGAAGTGCACGTACCGGTGCTGACCGACGTGCACGAAACAGCTGATGTCGCTAAGGTCGCGGAAGTCGCCGACGTGCTGCAGATTCCAGCTTTCCTCTGCCGCCAGACCGACCTCCTCATCGCTGCAGCCATGAGCGAGCGGGCGGTGAACATTAAGAAAGGCCAGTTCGTCTCGCCGTGGGATATGAAGCACGCGGTAGAGAAATGCCGTACCGCCGGCAACGATCGCATATTTCTTACGGAGCGGGGATCCAGCTTCGGCTACAACAACCTGGTTGTAGATATGCGATCGCTCGCCATCATGCGGAAGTTCACGCCCGTGGTTTTTGACGCGACCCATTCCGTGCAGTTGCCCTCAGCCTCCCATGGCGATGAAAATGGGTCGGCATCGAGCGGCGGGCAGCCAGAGTTCATTCCAGTGCTGGCTCGCGCCGCCGTGGCAGCGGGCGTGGATGGTGTGTTCCTGGAAGTCCACGACAGGCCCAAGGAAGCCAAGTCCGACGGTGCGAATGCGCTGGAGTCCACACAACTGCGTGGAGTGCTCAAGGAATTGCTGGCGGTGCATGGGGCGCTGCAAACCGCCCGTTCCACTCCCTAGGTCCGGCTCGGAATCTGCTACCATTTTCCCACCGCCAACTTTCGAATGTTTATCTTTGCCACTATCGCCGGCATCGTCGTCATTCTCGCCGTCCTGTTGGACGCGTTTGAAACCGTTGTCCTGCCACGCCGGGTGCGGCGGAAATTTCGGATTACGGTCTGGTTTTACCGTAACACGTGGATTCCGTGGCGCAAGATCACAAGCCTGATCAAGTCGCCGGGCCGCCGCGAGAATTTTCTTGGATACTTCGGGCCGCTGTCGTTGCTTTTCTTGCTTGCCCTTTGGGCCTGCGGCTTGATCTTCGGCTTTGCTCTCTTGCAATACGGCGCGGGGGAACACGTAATACTCAGCAACGAGCCGGTCACGTTCGGCCGCGTGATTTACTTAAGTGGCTCGACTTTCTTCACCCTGGGCTATGGCGACATCATTCCGACTTCGGCCCTGGCTCGGGCTTTGGCGGTGCTCGAAGCCGGCATGGGCTTTGGTTTCCTGGGCACCGTCATCGGATATCTGCCGACAATTTATTCGTCGTTTTCCAGGCGCGAGATAGAGATCTCTTTGCTGGACGCGCGCGCAGGTTCGCCGCCGACTGCGGCGGAATTCCTGACGCGGTTTGGGAATTGCCCGCAGTTGGATGATATCTTTCGCGATTGGGAACGCTGGGCGGCTGAATTGCTCGAGAGCCATATTTCCTATCCGCCGCTCAGCTTTTTTCGTTCGCAGCACAATAATCAATCGTGGCTGGGCGCGCTTACCATGATGCTCGATGCCAGTGCCCTCGTGGTCGCGGGCATCGATGGCATCCGCAATGAGCAGGCGAAGGTGACTTTTGCCGTGGCGCGGCACGCCATGGTGGACTTAGCCCAGGTGGTAAATGCGCACTACGATCCTCTCGCTCCCGAGCGCCTTGATGAAGAACAGCGGTCAAAACTTGAGCAGGCCGTGCAAGGCCATGGTTTGCATTTTCGGGAAGCAGCAACGTCGGAGGAAACACTGGAGCACCTGCGTTCGCTTTACGAACCGTACGCCCTTGCCATGGCGCGCAATCTGTTGATCACCCTGCCTCCGTGGATTCATCCCGAGAAGAAAAAAGACAACTGGGAAGCGGGCCCGTGGGACCGCGCCATCCAAGCCAGAAGTCTGGCCGGGTTAGGGCAGAAGGCGGATCGGATTCAGCGCCAGGACGACCACTTTTGAAGTCGACGCGTGCTAACATCCTCTTTCTTCCATGAAACACGTGGGCGAAAACGTGGTGCGCATTGAGGCGGAGGCTTTGCGCGTCCTGGCCGATCGCATTGCCGGGCCAATGGCGGGCACGTTCAATCGGGCGGTGGAATTGATTTACGGCTGCAGCGGCCGGGTCGTGGTCACAGGCATGGGCAAGAGCGGCATCATTGCGCGCAAGATTGCAGCCACGCTGAATTCGACTGGAACGCCTGCGCTATTCATGCATCCGGTCGAAGCGGTGCATGGAGATTTGGGGATGGTCGTTCGGGGCGATGCGGTGCTCGCGCTCTCGGCCAGCGGCGAGACCGAGGAAATCCTTAGGCTGCTGGCCACGCTCAAGCGGTTGCAGGTGCCGCTGATCAGCATGACCTGCGATGAACTTTATTCGAAGGACGCGGGCGGGGGCGCCCGCGCCACACAGGCTAGGCTTTCGACGCTGGCTGGCGCGGCCGAGGTCGCCCTCGATTGCTCGGTTACGCAGGAGGCGTGTTCTTTGGGATTGGCGCCAACGGCTTCTACTACTAGCATGCTCGCTCTCGGGGATGCATTGGCCATGGCTCTGGCTGAAAAGCGTGGTTTTAAAGAAGAGGATTTCGCCAACCTGCATCCTGGAGGCAAACTGGGCAAGCGTCTGGCGCGGGTTGAATCGCTGATGCACACTGGCGACGCGGTGCCTCGCGTCACCCCGCGAACTACCATGCCGGGCGTGATCTATGAAATGTCACGCAAGAAACTCGGCGTGACCGCCGTGGTCGAAGGCGAAAAACTGGTGGGAGTGATCAGCGACGGCGATCTGCGGCGGCTGCTTGAACTCCGTGGCAAAGATGCGCTCGACCTGGCGGCGGGCGAGTGCATGACCAGGAATCCGAGGACGATCGGAGGCAATGCGTTCGCGGCGACCGCGCTGGCTCTGATGGAAGAGAAGAAGATTACCTCGTTGGCGGTCGTGGACGAAGAGGGCAAGCTCGAAGGAGTCGTCCATTTGCATGATTTGTGGGGAACTGAAATGATGTAGCGCCCGTTGGACGCTATGACAATTCCATCCGCCACATCATTCCGCCCCTGGGAGCCCCGCTCGTGACACGTCTTCGGATGCGCCCGCGAAGAGCATGACTCAGGTTCAAGGCACGGGTTCTGTCGCCACGGTCAACTAGAGTACGCCCGACGCGCTGCGATGGCTGTACCCGCCTGTATATACTTGAGGACCGCTGAAAGAGGGACTCTCTACGAGTTCCCCATTCGATTCTTTGCCGTACTTTTGCGAAGCATTGCCTGCCTTTTGGAGGAGGTATTTCATGCCAGCACAAAACCCCTCTTGGTTGCACTTATGGCTTTCGCTCTCCCCTGGGGCTTTCTGGCCCCTGCGGCGCCTGCCCAGGCAACTAGCAAGCTCCAAGTCCTTTATGCTTTTCACGGAAAGGACGGGCAATCCCCTTCGGGTGGTGTGATCTTTGACGCGGTGGGGAACTTGTATGGGACGACCGCGCTGGGTGGCGACGAAGTTTCCTGCAGCGTAAACGGTTGTGGCACGGTATTCGAGCTCACGCCCGGCGCTAACGGCAAGTGGACTGAGAAGGTGCTACACGCCTTTCACGAGACGGACGGATCGGATCCCAGCGTAGGAGTGATTTTCGATAGTACCGGCAACTTATACGGAACAACATCCGAACTAGGATATTTCGGGGACGGTAACGTGTTTAAGTTGACGCCGGCGTCGAATGGAAAATGGCGCGAGACAGTGCTGCATATTTTTGACGGCACGGACGGCGTATACCCCTTCGCGGGTGTCGTCCTCGACGCGAAAGGAAATTTATACGGCGCGACCGACCTCGGCGGAGACTACACGAAGTGCAGGCTAAACGGCTGCGGCACCGTGTTCAAGCTGGCGCCTCGCGGCGGGGTCGAATGGTCCGACGAGACCATCCATGCCTTTGAGCGTAGGGACGGCGAACACCTCACCACCGGAGTCATCTTGGGCGTGGACGGGAACTTGTACGGCACAGCGGGTGGTGGTCCAAGGAGGGGTGGCGTCGTGTTCAAACTAACGCCCGACGCGGATGGCAAATGGACGGAGACCTTGGTTTACGACTTCGGCGGCGTGGATGCAGTTTATGACCCAGTCGCCGTGATCTTTGACCGGGAAGGAAACTTGTATGGCACGGCCTTCCAGAGCGGCTTGAGCAACTGTGGCTCCGCTGGTTGCGGCGGTGTTTTTGAACTGATGCCCAGCGCGGACGGCAAGTGGACTGAGAAGGTTCTGTATACATTTCATGGAAGCGATGGGGAAACCCCCGATGCCGCCCTGACATTCGACAAAGCAGGAAACCTGTACGGCACGACCTTTCTCGGTGGAGACTCGAACCAAGGTGTGATCTTCAAGTTGACACCCCATGCGAACGGAAAATGGACCGAGACAGTTCTGCACAGCTTCAACGGCAACGATGGGGCCGAACCGTCTAGCGCATTGATTTTCGATACTGCGGGATCTCTTTACGGCACGACCTATTCTGGAGGTAATTTTAGCGAATGTAACAATAAAGACGGCTGTGGTGTGGTCTTTAAGTTCACGCCTTGATGTGGATTTCGAGCCTCCGGTTCGGCTGATTCTCGCGGCTCTCGACTTCCCTGTGCGCTTGGTCTATCTTCACTGATTGCCATCAAATCCACAGATTCCAGTGACCACTCCGCCTAACCCGCAGGCCGCTGCCGTTGTCATCGTTACCGACTTGGTCAAACAGTTCGGACGCTTCGCCGCCTTGCGCGGTGTTAGCGCCGAGTTTGCTTCCGGGCGTCTCTACACGATTCTCGGCGACAACGGGGCAGGGAAGACGACCCTCTTGCGCGCTCTTGCGGGGTTGACTCCGCCTACGCGCGGAAGTATTTCGATGTTGGGAACATCCGATCTCCGTTCCGTCTGCGGGCAACTGGGATACATGGCCCATCCTTCGTTGCTTTACGACGAGATGAGCGGGATGGAGAACCTGCGCTACTTCGCGCGGCTTTACGATGTCGGTAACGAGGTTACTAATAAAGACCAGCGCTGTGCGGATGCGATCCGGGCCGTGAAACTTGATCCCTTGCTTACGCGGCCCGTGGGGCAATATTCGCAAGGCATGCGGCAGCGGATGTCGCTGGCTCGCGCACTGCTGAACGATCCCAAGATACTTCTACTCGATGAGCCGTTCTCTAATGTCGACGTGCGTTCTGCTCGCGAGATGGTGAGCTTGCTCGCTGGCTTGCGCGATTCTGGCAAGACGATTTTTGTGGTCACGCACCAAGCCTCTCTCCTCGAAGGCGCTGCCGATGAATTCGTGTGGATGGAGGCAGGACAAATCGTCAGCCGCACTCCTGACCTGCTTCCCCTCGATGCCAAATTGGAGTCACGATGAGCACCGTCGCCAGTCTCACGCGAGCAACTTTGGCCAAAGACCTTCGCCTGGAGTGGCGATCGAAAGACGCCATCAACTCCATGCTGTTTTTTTCTTTGCTAGTAGTCGTGATTTTCAGTTTCTCGTTCGATCCGACTGCGGAAGAGTCGCGGCAGATTGCCGGCGGGTTGGTGTGGGTGGCGTTTCTGTTTGCCGCGGTGGTGGCCCTGAATCAAACCTGGGCGCGGGAGATTCGTAATCAGGTGCTGGATGCGTATCGCGTTTCTCCTGCTCCGCCAAATGCTCTGTTTTTGGCGAAGGCGTTGGGAAATTTCATCTTCGTTACCGTGCTGCAGGCGCTGATGACGCCGCTGTTCATCGTGTTTTACAACTTGCGCGCACTGGGACCCGCATACCAGTTGCCCATCGTTGCCGTGCTGGGGGCGTGGGCGTTAGTAGTGAACGGAACGTTTTTCGCGGCCATGTCTGTGCGCACACGCAGCCGTGAAATCATGCTTCCTTTGCTTCTGTTTCCCATCTCGATTCCGGCGCTGCTCGCCATGGTTGAAGCCACTGGCGCCATTCTGACCGGAGATTTTTCCGCCAAGTTCTGGATCGTCTTGCTTGCTGCCTACGATCTGGTGTTTACTATCGCTAGCCTCTTCTTATTTGGATTCGTATTGCAGGCGGAATGAAGCGAGTTTTCCCCATCCTTGCTGTGCTCACGGCTGCCTTGCTCAGCTATGCCCTGTATGAGGCGCTGGTCGCCGCTCCCACAGAGCAGACGATGGGAGATGTGCAGCGCATTTTCTACTACCACGTGCCTTCGGCGTGGACGGCTTTCATTTTGTTTTTCGTCAACTTCTTCGCCTCGATCGCATACCTGATCTGGCGCGTCAATAAAGCGGATGTTATTGCCCTGGTGACCGCGGAAGTGGGTGTCATTTTCTGCACCGTGGTGCTGGTGACGGGGCCAATTTGGGCGCGTCCGGTGTGGGGGATTTGGTGGACCTGGGATTTGCGCCTGACCCTGACCCTGGTGCTGTGGCTGATCTACGTCAGCTACCTGGTTCTGCGCAGATTCTCCAGCAGCGGGCAGACCCCGTTGTTGGCCGCGGTGTTAGCCGTGTTTGGCGCGCTCGACGTTCCCCTGGTTTATTTTTCTATCTGGTTTTTCCGTACGCAGCATCCGCAGCCCGTGGTCGGCGGGGGCGGTTCCATTGATCCCCGCATGCTGCACGTGCTGCTGATCAATTGGCTTGCCTTCTCCTGCTTCGCGGCTTTGGTGTGCTGGTCGCGCTACCGATTGGAAGTGGTCAAGCGGGAAGTGAATGAAACCTTGGCGTTAGAAGCGTTGCTCGAACCTCGGAGTCCACAAACGAAGACTTCGCGTTATGGGGGTGCCGGATGAACTATCTTTACGCCGCATACATCGCTACATGGGCCATCCATATCGGATATCTCGGCACGCTGGTGCGGCGCTATTCGCGGCTGCGAAACGAGATCGCAGAACTCAAGACACGAATCGAAGAAAAGTAGCCTGCCGACGCGGAGCAGCCCGATCCCTTATTGGACAACCAGTGTGACTACTGTGGTCCGAGTCGCGCTGCCCGACACCGCATTGATTGTCACCGGATAGGTTCCCGCCGGCGTGCCAGTCGTGGTGGTTATGGTCGCGGCTGAGCCGCAACCTGCCTGGAACAAAATGAACGCGAAGAATCCGCCCAGGAGCACGCCCATCAGCAATCGCCTCCGGCGCGAACGTTTGCGGCCGATACCCACGCCAACCAGGGCCAGCCCTGAAACCGGCAACAAAGCAGCGTAAAACGGAATCCCCGGAGCGCCGTGCCGCAAGTCAGTCGTGGTGGTCACGCGTTGCGTGGTGTTGATGACCAGTTGCGAACTTGCCGGGCCGCTATTCAGATTCGGGATGGGGTTGTTGTTGCCCGGTAGGCAAGTTGCGCCAACCGGAAGCCCGCTGCCGCAAGAAATTGAAACGCTATTAGGAAATCCGGTGTTCGAGCTGGGCGTAATCGTTGCGGTGAAGGTAGCGGGCACGCCCGCCGGAACCGTAGCTGTGGCGGGGGCGACCACGAGGGTGAAGTCATTGACGGTGACGCTGGTGCTGGCGGTGGCCAACATCGCCTGCCCGACAAACGCCGAACCGCTGTTCCCTAAAATCACCGTACCGCCAGGCAAAGTTGGAGCAACTGGCGTCAGGATCACGGTGACGGTTGCAGTCGCGGCGGCGTTCAGCGTACCGAGATTGCACAAAACAGTTTGATTGGCCGGGGAGCCGCACGTACCCGGGCTCGAAGTCGCCGAAACGAAAGTCGAGCCTGACGCGGGTAAGTAGTCGATGAAATACACGCCGTTGGTAAACTCTCCGTTGTTCGTAATCGTGTAGGCGAAACTGACCTGGCTGCCGACTCCGACCACCAGGGGAATGGCGGTGGGCGGCGGCATGGTCAGGTTCAGCAGAGGCCCAATCTTGGCCACAAATGCATCTGTCTGTCCGCTGAGAGCGCCCTGGAAAGGACTCCTGAGTGGGAACCCGGTGGCCGACGATGTTTCTCCGGTTAAGTAGGTGGAACCTTGCTGATCGAGTGCGACGCCGGTACCGAAATCCGCGCCCGTTCCGCCAAAAAAGCCCGATGAACTGGTCACGGCACAAGTGGGCGTCGTGATCGGACTGCAAGTCGCAAGCGTGTCGACGCGAGCAAAGAACGCGTCGCTGGGACCTCCCCCAAAAGTTGACTGCAGTGGGTTTCCAACTATGGGGAAGTTTATGGAGTTCGTCCAGCCAACAATTTGCGCACCTTGACTGTTGTCTATGGTGACCGCGTTAGCGACATCCGCGCCCGACCCCCCCAGATAGGTGAAGTAATCCAGAGGAAGAGGCGTGGTGCAGGTCGAGAGCGTGCAGAGGATTCCAAACTTGGCGAGGAAGGCGTCCGTTCCGCCGCCGTTCGAGCCCTGCAAGGCCACGGTTCCGATGGCCGCACCGTTGAAATCCGTCGAAGTAGTCGAACCGACTACGTAAGCATTTGGCGCCGAATCAACGGCGACGGCGTAACCCACATCGTCGCCTGAGCCGCCCAGATAAGTCGAATAGAGTAGTTGCGTTCCCGTAACCCCGGCCGGATTGATCTTGGTCAGGAAAGCGTCCAGCCCGCCCTTGTTCGTCACTTGATACGCGTTGAGCAGGGGCATGTCGATGAAATTCGTTCCCCCGGTAATGTACGCATTCGAGGTACTGTCGACTGCGACGCCACCGCCCACGGTGACGCCGTTGCTGGGATTGCTGCCGCCAATGTAGGTCGAATAGGGTACGCTTCCGGATCCGGCGGTATTCGGATCCACCTTGGTAAAGAAGAATTGATTCGTGGCCTTGGGCGCCGTTTGAATGGCTCCGAGCGTGGACGGAAATCCTGTTTCTTGCTCCGTGGAGGTGGTGGTTCCGGTTACGTATGCGTTGCTGCCGGCATCGAGCGCCAATCCAGAAGCGATGTCGACGCCGCTGCCAGAAAGATAAGTGGAATACAACAGGATTTTTCCGGTGGGATCAAGCTTGCTCACAAAGACGTGCTTGCCGCCGGAAACGGGAGTCGCCTGAAAGGGTGCAATACTGCCCTTGGTGGGGAAATCACCGGAGCTCGTGGTTCCCGCCACGATCACATCGAACCCGGAATCGACGCCGACTCCGGCGGTGTAGTCAACTCCGTTTCCGCCCAAATACGTGGCAAACTGCAGCGTGCCGTTGGGATCGAACTTGGCGACGAAGGCGTTGGCGGTTGCTCCCGCCGCCAGCGCAGGCTGATACTCGCCTGCGGTTGCGGGAAAATTCGTCGACGTCGTCGAACCCGCGACATAGCCGTTGCCGACTGCATCCACGGCAATCGCAGGGCAGCCGGCCGGTGGCGCAGCGAGGCCAGCCACTGTAATCGGAGCGATGATGGAGCACGCTTCGTTGCCGCTTCCACCCAGGTACGTCGAGTACGTGAGCACTGGATCGATGATTAACGCCCGGCTGCGATCATAAGCGCCCAATTGAAAGCCGACTTCATCTTTCTCTTGTCCGCGCAGTGTGAAGCGGCCAGTTACCTTTCGCTCCTCTGCGCCAAACTCCTGATAGACGCGCGGGGCTTGCAGTCGCACGGAACTGCCGCCAATGGCCAGAACGAGATCCCCAGCAGCGTCGATTCTAAGATTCCGTGGACCTTGAAACTTAAGTGCCACCAGCTTCGGATCAGCACCAGGTGCAACTTCGAAGTCATATTCCAGTCGCCCCCGGTTGCCGTAATACACGAGGTCAACGCCGGGATACACATCGTGGTAGCGCACCCGGGCAAACTGAGGAATATCGCGATGCCATTGGGCGGGATCGTTTCCGACGAAGTAATTGCTCTTCCCGGGCAGTTGGGCGTCACCAACCGGCTGCGCTTTCGAATTCGCACCTGCCAGCATCATGCTGACAACAGAAGTTCGAAGGGCAGGATGATTACTATCGGCTGATTGCTGGATAGTGAGGACCGCTTCATGCGCGGTCAGGTACAAGCCGTAACCGCTGCCGTGCGCCAGGAATCTCACGCTCGCATCGGTCTGGCCCTGGTTCGGCTCAAACATCAACGGCAGGTGGCTGTAAGCAGTCAGGGTTTGCTGTCGGCCTCCGGCTGACGGGGACTGAGCTAACGGGGCACGTTTGGCAGAGCTGGCCACGAATTGCGCATCGGAGGCAGAAAGTCGGTTAGCATTTTCACGATCAGCCAGTCGGAGAGCAGCCGAGCCCAGAATCAGTACGACGCCTGCAAGCGTTATCAGCAGCGTGATACCCAAAACAATGCGGGTTCCCGAACAAGTCTTTCCCGACCGACGGCGATTCAATCTCACTAGCTCCTCCGATTTCCCGATGTCTTTTCCCGATTTCAGGGAGAGGAAGAAAAAACGGCGCACCACCAGCACCCCGAGTCGCGCCCGCGAAGCGGCTTTCGTACTTGCCACCAAAATTAAGTGCAAGAGTAATTAACTACTTAAACATCTGACGGATAGCCTGTCAAGGTGCGCGACCCAATCTCAGCCTTAAGATTCGTCAGATGCGCAACAGGCTAGCGGGAGATGCCGCCTGAAATGCAAATAGAAATGTTCGAAGTGAGGACGCCGCGAGCATGAGAGATGTCGTCACGTCGCAGATTTTCTGCAAATTGTTTCACGCCGCGCTTTGCCTGCCAGCAGTACCGGATTCTCAAGTCGTTCATTCTCAGTCCGAGGGTGACTCACGGCTGCACCATTTCTGTGGCAGTAAGATTGCTTCCGTCCTTAAGCCTTCCCCCGCCCTCCCCCGATTCCGAGCCATGTTCACACTTTGGCAGCACCTGCATCTTGCCCACGCTCGAGGACACGGGACGCCCGACGACAGCCGCCGCGACCGCGATGCTATACGGCAGTAACCGATTCAGTTCCCCTCAACCTCTTTGGCCTTGCAAACTGCTGACAATTAAGTATCTTTGGCCTGAGAGCATTGGCTTCGTTGTCTCTCTTCGTAAATATCGGAGTGACTTCACCGGGTGAGGGGGATGGGAAATGCTCGAAAGGCAAGAAAGCCCGACGTTGGACAAAACTCAGGAACGTCGCGGTATAAGACGCTTCGATATGCGCCTGCCCGCGTCCGTTAAGGTGGAGGATGCCAGCGTCGGTGAGCTGCTGACCGAGACCCAGAATGTCAGCGCTCGTGGAGTTTTTCTTTACCTGGACCGGCCCCTTGCCGAAGGCTCCCGCATCCACGTCACTCTGACCTTCCCACCACATGTGACCCTGACCGATCCCGTGCGCGTCCGCTTCGCCGCCCGCGTAGTGCGATCCGAAGCCCCGCTACCAGCATCCCGCGTCGGCATCGCAGCAGTCATCGAGGAGTACGAATTCCTGCGCTCGGCCTCGGCAAGTACTTAAGGAGCGCACCGAGACCAGGGACGCACGAGGGATCCAGCAAGCCCAAGCCTGTTGGCCACTAAATACCTGTTGACATTCACATTGTGATCGGTAATATTACGGGCGCTTTATTTCAAGAGGCATTTCTGTTCCCCCTGCCTCCGCGGGTCCTGTGGTTCGATACCTCTGACGGGAGAGCCGATCATGCACAAACTTTGTTTCGCTCTGGCTGTGATCCTGATTTCCGTTGCGTCCTGTGCCGCCGCCTCCGCCGACGAACTCAAGCACAGTTTCCAACCACCCTCGACCCGCACCGTGTCGGGCACGGAAATTGTGCACTTCAAGAACGGGCCAGTGCCGGTTGATCTTTCTACGACGACCATCGCCGCCCTGGTTCCGAACGGGACTGGCTACAACGTCCTGGCCGGAACCGGAACCGGCAGTGGCACGTTCAGCATTCCAAACGTCCCCAGCGGATTCTATTTGTTGCAAATCGGCGCGCAGTATGTGTGGACCAGCAACACGGTGGTGGATGCCGATTCCATTGCCGACTACCGCTCGGACGTCGTCCCGGCAAACTCAAGTACGACGATTACCTTCGATCTCACCAATCTCCATTCGTGGCAAGCCACGGACATCCTGGAATTGGCCTGCCCGAACAACAGCACGTTCGAGGGCCCGTTCCCCGGTACGGTAGGGGAAACCACTTTCACCGGCACCTTTCCCTATTTCGGGAACTTGAGTGTGGCCTCGGAAGGCGACCAGTACTATGTCGCTCAACTCATCACCGAGAACCTGGGCGGCTACCCCTTTACCGGATTGGGAAGATACCTGCCGCTACCCAAGTTTGACCAGGCCCAGGGATCGAACACCCCCATCAACGGCACCCTCAAGACGGTTTCCCGCAGCCTTAAGTTTGTCGCCAACATCAACGGAGCCGACTTAACTGCTCAAGCCGTGGCGGCCAATCCCGCGGCAGTGCTAGTTCAAACCTCCGCTGGCATGAGTGTTTATCCCGGCAGTTTTGCCCACGGGCAAAACACGGCCACCACGGACTTGGTCATCCAGCAATCGCCGCCCTTCCTTATGACCAATGGCAACCTGGGCCAGGTCTCCTATGGGGACCCGTACCCGTCAAAATGGCCAAAGATCGTCGCCTATTACTGGTTGGGCAACACCAGTTATACCGCCCCGGGAGCCACCAACAGCGCAGCCATGCTCACCTATACGTATGGCATAACTCTGAACTTGCCGACGGCCAGCAGCCCGGTCAAACCGCTGGTGGGGGTGGTGCAGAACCCGTTAGTGAATGGCAAGAGTTTCTTTACCAATCAAACCGGCGTGGGCCTCACTCCGATCCTGAAATGGTCACCGCCGAGCGTAGGCACGGCCAGTCACTACGACGTCGGTGTTTACCAGTTGGCGAACAACGCGGGCAACACCGTCATCGTCCCCGTCGCCGGTTTTCACACCCAAGGCAAGTCATTGCGAATTCCTTCCGGCGTGCTGAGTGCGGGGCAAGCCTACGTTTTCCTGGTCCGACCCTGGTACATTCCGGGTGTGAGCTTTGCTAAGACGCCGTTCATGAACGGTTCGACCGACGCCTCGGCCGACGTGACTTCCGGAGTGATGCAGCCCTAAAGGCGGAAACGTTGCGAGCAACGTTTCGACGGGGCTGTAGAGACGTTGCTTGATACGTCTCACCTTGCTGACAATCAGCGCTCACGCTCCAGCGGAAAGCTTGTGGCTCTTGGATTGGGCGATGCCGTATTGGCGGATTTTGTACAGCAGTGCCTTGTAGCTGATCTTCAACAGCGCGGCCGCCTGTTTGCGATTCCAGTTGGTTTCATCGAGAGCTTTGCTGATGGCTTCGGCTTCGGCTCCATCTTTGGCGGTTCGGGCCAGACCCTTCAACCCTCCAATTGATTCGCCTGCGTTTTGCATGGAGGGATCGAACTGGGCTCCGCTGCCATCGCCCTTGGGACGCAGCTCCTGAATAGCCAGCTTTTCATCGCCGAGAACCAGGTAGCGCTTCACAAAATTGTTCAGCTCGCGCAGATTTCCCGGCCAGGCATAATCCTGACACGCCTGCAGCAACTCAGCCGAAAGCGGCAACGGTGGCCGGGCGTAGCGTTCCGACATGTTGGCCATGAAATGCTTGAGCAGGATTGGAATTTCTTCCTTGCGTTCGCGCAGCGGAGGAACCGACAAAGTGAAAGCATTGAGCCGGTAGTAAAGATCCTCGCGCAAGCGCTTATTGGCGAGCGCTTCGGGAATATTGATGTTGGTCGCGGCCAGAATGCGCACGTCCACTTTAATCATGCTGCGGCTGCCCAGCCGCGAAAATTGCTGGTCCTGCAGCACGTGCAACAGTTTGGCCTGCAAGCTGGGCGGCATCTCGCCGATTTCGTCTAACAAGATGGTGCCCTTGTTGCACAATTCGAACTTGCCGGGCTTGGCGTGATTGGCGCCGGTGAAGGCTCCGGCTTCGTAGCCGAATAATTCGCTCTCCAGCAAATCGGCGGGAACAGCCGCGCAGTTTACCTTAAGAAAAGTTCGGTGGGCGCGCGGAGACAGCTTGTGAATGAGGCGCGCCATGACTTCCTTGCCGGTACCGCTTTCGCCGAGCATGAGCACGGGAATGTCGACATTGGCGACCAGCGCAGCCTGGGAACGGAGCTTGCGCATGATCGGACTGGCGGCGACAAAGAAAACCTCATCGCCGACTTCTTCCACTTCGCCTGGATAATTCTGCTGATTCGTGCCCAGACACTGGTCGATTACCGTGTCCAGTTCACTTTTCTGGAAAGGCTTGGTCAGGTAGTCATGCGCGCCCAGGCGGATGGCCTGAACCACTTTGCGAGTGTCGCTGACGCAGGAGAGCATCACCACTTTGAGGCCAGGCTGAAGCTTGCGCAGTTGTTCCAGGGTCTGAAGCCCATCGATTCCCGGCATCAGCAGGTCGAGCAGGACGAGGTCTGGGCGCAAACCTTTTTGCATTTGCTCCACGGCTTCTTCCCCGGTGCTCGCAGTCTCGACTTTATAGTTGTCCACTTCAAGCAACGTGCGAATGTACCGCAACATTCCCGGTTCGTCGTCTACCAGCAAAATCTTATTGGCTGCAGCTTTCATTTGCCTTTCCCTGGTTTCATTACGTTGGCGGTTGCAGTCGGCGGGGGCAGGAGCGGAAGAATAAAAGAAAACTTGCAACCCGCACCCGGTTCGCTCTCCACCCAGATCTTGCCGCCCATGCCTCCGACCAGCCGCCGCGCAATCGCCAGTCCCAGTCCCATGCCGGACTGGCTTTCACTCGCGGGCAGGCGGAAGAAATCGTCGAACACTTCAATGTGGTATTCCGGGGGAATGCCCGGCCCGGTATCGGCTACGCTGACTTTTACGGAGTTGGGACGGGAAATCATCTGCCGCCGGCGCTCCGTGAGATTTTCTGGATTGCTGGCGCTGCGCCGTTCCCACATGTAAGGCTCGGCATGCAGCCAGACCGTCCCGCCTGCAGGCGTGAACTTCGATGCGTTTTCCAGAAGATTCGAAACCACGCGCTGAATCTTGGCGACATCAAAAGCAAACTCAGTCAATTTGTCGTTGGCCAGAAAGTACAGCGCAAGGCCTTTCTCCTGAAAGGAATGCGACCACAAGCGGCAAACTTCTGATAGACACACGTTGAGGTCGGCAGGCTCGAAGTGCATCTTCATCTCGCCGATTTCGAGGACGCTGAAGCTGAGAAAGTCCTGAATAAAGTGCTGCAGCCTCAGGCCGCTGCTGCGCATGTCGCCGAGAATCTCGCGCTGCCGATCGTTCAGTCCACCCAGCTTTTCGCTCTGCAAGAGTTCAACATAACCATTAAGAATGGCCAGCGGCGTCTTAAGGTCATGGGCGGCTGAGGCGAGGGCATTGGTGGTGCGCAGAAACCGCTCCTGAAGCTGGTTGAATTGCTGGAGCAGGTCGTCGCTGCACGTCGGATCGGGGCAGGCAGACCCATTCTCCGGTTTCACGGGGCACAACTCGGAGTAGCCTGCTTTAGGATCTTTTGCGTGGGGGAGACACGTCTTTTCTGGCGTCGCAGCCATTATTTAGAGCCCACTGGTTGGTAACGGCGAGGGAGGGCACTCAACTCATTGAGGTGAATGCTATCTCGCGATGCTATGACATGGCTCCTGCGCTGTCAACGGAAAACGCAAGGAAGTAGTCACCGAAGGGAAAAAGCTTGCAGTCGAAGGTACTTTAGCCCTTTGGAGAAAGCCAGAAAATTGGCGAATATACAGCGAAGCCCTACACCCGTAACTCCCGCTTTCGCGGACTGGTTCTCGTGAAAAGGCTTGCTTTTAGGTGGTCTTGCCCTCAAACCTGTCCAAATTCCAGACTCGGTTTGGCCCACAAGGTGCGGTAAAGAATGGGTTAAGTTCACTCTTGAGGGAAGCAGTTGAAGCGACGAATCCCGGAAGCCGAGACCCGGAGGTGGCCCCGTCTGCCACTGGCAATTCCCATTTTTGTCCGCAGCCGGGATGAGGATGGAAAGGAGTTGTTGGAATTCGCCACCGCTCTCAACATTTCGGCCGGCGGGGCGCTGGTCGCGGTGCGCCGCTCCCTGCCGCTGTCAGCGCAGGTTTTACTCGAAATCCCCAGTGCACCCTTAGTTTCGGGAAACTCCTTCCCCAAAGCCTCCCGCATCTTGCGTGCCCGAACGGTACGGGTTACCTACGTGGATGGCTACCACTTGCTTGGCCTCAAGTTTTCCCAGCCACTGCTCAATGGCAAGTCTTCCAAACCCGCCAGTCGACGGAAAGTTAGTTCTCCTGTGTGAAAAGTTTTTCCTACGAAAAAACGGAGTTATGAGCCCTACGTCCACGGTCTTTTGCGCCCCTCCACAGAACACCAAATTCCGAGTAAATTACTGAATAAAAAGCACTAAAGTGATAGTCACAGGTGTAACCAGGAACCCACCCAATTTGGCTCTCGGGGTGCACACCAATAGGCTGAAGAGGAGCTATACGCAACAAAATGCCTATCCCAATGACAAATTCTGTCAGCAATCTGGTCCATTCTATAGGCGAGTTTCCTCCCGACTCGGTCGTCTTTGGCAAGTCCGAAAGCATGCAGGCTCTACGCGCCCGCATGGACAAAGTTGCTTCCGCCAATGTTCCCGTCCTGATTAACGGGGAAAGCGGCACCGGCAAAGACATTATCGCTCGCATGATCCACAATCTTTCCCCGTGGAGGAGCGGGCCGTTCGTCAAAGTCAATTGCCCTGCGATTCCCGGAACCCTGCTCGAAAGCGAGCTCTTCGGATACGAAAAGGGAGCCTTCACCGGCGCCTATGGAATGAAGCCAGGGCGGGTGGAGATGGCTCATCGCGGCACCCTTTTCCTCGACGAAATCTCAGAGCTCGATCTGGCCCTGCAGTCGAAACTCTTGCAGTTGCTGCAGGACGGCCAGTTCTGCCGCATCGGCGCCCAGGAAGACAAGAAAGTCGAAGTCCGCATCGTGTGCGCCACCAACCGGCAACTCGATCTCGAAATCGAGAATGGAACCTTCCGTCAGGATTTGTACTACCGCATCAACGTGGTAAATCTGCGCATGCCACCCTTGCGGGAGCGTACTGGCGATATCGAAACCCTGGTTCAGTATTTCCTCGAATTCTACAACCGCAAGTACAATTGCCGCGCCCGTTCGCTTTCCCAGGACTTGATGGCCGTGCTGTTGAAATATCACTGGCCAGGCAACATCCGCGAGCTCGAGAACATGATTAAGCGCTACGTGATCCTGGGCAGCGAAGACGTAATCAGTAATGATCTTGTCGCCCGGAACGAGCAGGAGTATTTCAATCCCGAGATCAATCTGGACGGTCCAATCTCGCTGAAGGCCTTGACCCGCAAGGCGACCCGGGAGCTGGAACGTAAGATTATCCTGAAGGTCTTGCAGGCCCATCACTGGAACCGGAAACAGGCAGCGCGGACTCTGTCCATCAGCTATCGCGCCCTGCTCTACAAGATTCGCGATGCCGGCCTGCCCCCCAACCGCTCCACCCGCCGGCGCGAGACGCCAGTCGGCACGGGGGTCGCCGCAGACTAGGAGCACGTGTGGGGACACGGGCGCCCTCGCCCGTCCAGGCGGAGCAAAGCTCCGCAGGCCTTTCCTCGCGCGTGATATAAACTTATCGGGAGGCACGGCTTTGGCCGCCCGCGCAAAGTTCATACCTGCCAACAGTTTCGCGACGTCACCAACCCTGCAACTTTCTCACAGTTCAGGGTTTATATACTCAGGCAGGCGCTTCAGACGGAACAAAGAAACAAGATGCCTGAAGGCCTTGCGATCCGCTCGATCTTAAGGGATCGCGGAAGGGGGACGAACATGCGTTATCTACGGTATCTGACTCTGCTCGGGATTTTCCTGCTTCCGGCAGCGTATTCCCAAGCCCAGGTTTCGGTCGGCATCGGAGTCGGCCCGGCTTACGGCTACGTCGGCCCTGCGCCAGCATGCGCATATGGCTACTATAGCTACTATCCGTATGCCTGCGCGCCCTACGGCTACTACGGTCCCGGATGGTTCTCGGGCGGCGTCTTCATCGGCGCAGGCCCGTGGTATCACGGATACTGGGGGCGCGGCGGCTATGGCTGGCGCGGCGGATACGGCTACTACGGACGCGGCTACTACCGTCCCGGCGGCTACGGCTACCGAGGCGGCTACGGCTACCGCGGCGGTTATGGCTACGCTGGCGGCTACGGCCACGGTTCCTACGGTGGAGGCTTCCATGGAGGCGGCGTTGCCCGCGGCTCAATGGGTGGTGGCGGCGGATTCCATGGCGGCGGTGGCGGATTCCATGGCGGTGGCGGCGGCTTCCACGGCGGCGGACACCGCTAAGAATTAGAGGGTGGCCCACCGTTTTCAGCTCTGTCAGACTGCTAGGTCAGCGGAGCGGAGAATGGGTGGGCCACACTCCTCGAAGGTTCGTGAAGGGCATGGCTTCAGGGATGCCCCTAATTCCGCAAAGTTCTAACCCGCCTCATTAACTCTTTCCATGCGGTCAACTCGTTTTCTATCTGCTCAAGGCGACGGAGTTTTTCTTCCAGTTCGGGATTAGGCTTGACTTGTGGGACCAAAACGCGGCGAGTGTCTTTCTCGGTTGTGATGTTCGATGGGCCTCTGGCCCGTACGTAAGGACGTTTGGAGAAAAGATACGTCAGAAAACGCATGATTTTCCACTCCCGAAGTATTCTACACGTCTGTTCACCGAACCTGAACATTTGCTGAGGTTAGCCCACATCAGTGTTGATGTGAGTTCAGCGCGATTCGTGGGAGGGCATGGCTTCAGCCGTGCTGCTAAAGCAGTAAATTCGATCCAGGCCCCGCAGGTAACACCCCCCAACTAAGCGCACAGAAATTGGGGAACGTCCCGTCTGTCTACGGGTTTCGTTCCCGAGATCTCAGTTGACGCTCGCGTTTGTGGTCGTGGAGCAGGTGGCCCAGAACCTGTAGGTTCTCACGCACTCGAACTACCGCTCCGGAAAGTGTACGATGGCAACCGTCTTTTCCCGAGAAGCTTTCTATGAGACGACCGTCTGCCACGATGCGTCTGACAATCATCACCGTCCTTGCAATTGCCGGATCAACTACCGCACAGTCCCCGACATCAACAAAACTGGAATCTGAACTCAGAAACGTCTTGCGCGAACGGTGGGCGGCTCTCGCTCGGAACGATGTGACAGCCTATGGTGCCTTTCTCGACGATGATGTCCTGATACCAGACAACGGTTTGCTCTATGACAAGAAGACCTTGATCGAACGGGCGCGCACTCTCAAGGAAGCCAGCAGCGAAGCCCGCGATGTTCACGTGCACGGTTACAAGGACGCCGCCGTGATGGTCTATCGCACTACGTCACACGTCCCGTTTGCGGGCCAAGAGTTTACAGAAGAGCTGCGAATTGTTGAAACTTACGTGAAGCGGAATCGACGATGGCTCTTGACGGCACGCGCTGAGAGCGAAATCCCGAACGCGAATCGCGTGCCTGAAAAGGTCGCTCCTCAGCTCTTGGACGCCTATGTGGGCGAATATCAGCTCAGTCCGGGTAAACTTGTGAAGATCACTCGCGAAGGGGACAGTCTGATGGAACAGGGGCCGGATGACCCGAAGCCCGAGGCAGATTTGCCATTGTCAGCAAGCAGTTTCTTCCAGCGTGAGCAACCCGGCATTCTGACCTTCACGAGGTCACCAGACGGTAAGGTTAATACATACGTGCTGTGGATTTACGACACGACGATCACTGCCAAGAAAATCAAGTAGGACTCGGCTGTAGCTGGCCTATCCTAACGCTGATTTCGACGTCAGGGTGGGGAAGCCACCAGCCCTCTGAGGATATTCCCCGCCAACCCACCCCTGTAAAAAGTTACAGTGTTCCGTGCACACCGTGAGGGTTATGCTCGCCTCGCGTCGCAGCGATAGGTGTTCGTCGTCGGGCTACTCGAGAGTTTACTTGTTGATTGGAGAACGAATGAGGTTCAAGGAGATGTTTCTCCGACGGCTCGGCTAAGTTCATGATGATGTACAAATTGGATGTACAAAAAGGAGCACGAAATGAGGAATCAGTGCCGGTTGTTCTGCTTAGTTTTTACTTTGCTTTTCGCGGCCTCAGCATTTGCACAGGACCAACTGGCCGAGTGGACTCAAATGCTCAAAGAAGATCTCAAGGCGGAAAAGAAAGATTGGATCAAGAAGGGCATGGTAACGTTCACCGACGAAGAGGCCAAACGATTCTGGCCTGTCTATGATGCCTACAACAACGAACTGGGGAACTTTGTCGATGCTCGGGTCGCTCTAATCAAAGCCTATGCCGATGACTACGACACGATGACCGACGCAAAGGCCACGGAACTGCTGAGCCGGAGGTTCGATATCGAAAAACGGAGAACTGAGCTGGACGAAAAGTATCGCAAGCAGTTCGCAACCGCCCTTTCTCCCCGCCGGCTCGTCCGCTTTTACCAGATTGAGCACCAACTGGATTTGCTGATCCAACTGCAGGTTTCGGCAGCTGTTCCGAAGATGAAGTGGTGGACGGGTGGCCCATCCTAACGTCACGCTTTTCGGCTTAGGGTGGGCAAGTCCGATGCGCTCGGCCGACGGAACCCTTCGGCCAAGTGGAGCTTGAGCGGGACGCCGTCGTGCGCAAAAATGAGTGCGATAGTTTCGCAAGCGGCGGCGCAAAGGCCTGCGGCTCTGCTCCGCCTGGATGGGCGGGGACGGCCGTCCCTACACTTCCACACACGAGCAATTACGACTTCAGTTGTGCTAGCTGCTTTTTGACGGCGGTCGCTTCGCTATAGTTGGGATCGATCTTCAGGACGCGTTCCAATTGCTGGCGGGCGAGATCGTTCCTGCCGGTCCTCTCGTAGGCCATCCCGAGATGGTAGTGGACGTTGGCGTTGTCGGGGGCTTTGGATTTCTCGCCCAGCTTGAGCGCTTCCTGGAAAAGATCGACCGCCGATTGATAGGCGCCCTTCTGATAAAAGACCCAGCCCAAAGTATCGGCAGCGCTGGGCGAATCGGGCATGCCACGGCGGGCGGTCTGGGCCAGGGCGAGGGCCATGTCGACGTTGCCGCCGGACTGGAGCATGACATACGCGAGATTGTTCGACGCGAGCGGATCTTCCGGTTTAATCTCCAGCGCTTTCTGATACGCGTCTTTGGCTCGGTTCCAGTCCTGCTTGGACTCGTAGATTTCGCCCGTGAGGATGTAGAACATGGCCTCGTGCGGATTATTTGTCAGCGCCTGCTGATATGTCGTGAGGGCTTGATCGGGGGAACCCTTGGCGACCTGGACCTGGCCGAGCTTGAGCACGGCGTCGGCGTTATTTTTGTCGAACTCGGCGGACTTTTTGAAGGCGCCTTCGGCGGCGTCGAAATCTTTCTTGCTATTGAAGAGCACAGTGCCGAGGAGGTCGTAGAAGGCGCTGTTGTCGGGCGATTTGGCGATTTGGGCGTTGGCGGCAGCGATTGCTTTGTCGGTTTGGTTCTCGGCTAGATACGCGTTCATCAGGCCGCTGAGGGCGTCTTTTGAGCTAGGATCGCGGTCGAGAGCCTGCTGGTAGGCTTTCTCGGCTTCTCCGTACTGCTTTTGCACCAGCTTCAGATTTCCCAATTGAACGTAACCGACGGGACTCTGCGGAGCGACATCGATAGCTTTCTTAACGTCCTCTTCGGCGGGGGCGAATTGCTTGCGATTGATTTTGGAGAGCGCGCGCATGGCGTAACCATCGGGCGAGGCGGGCTGCAGACGGATGATCTGGGTGGCCGTCTGCTCGAGCGTAGCCATGTCGCCCTGGCGCATGGCGGCGCTGGCGAGGGCTCGCTGGGCGTCGACCAAGTCAGGACGCAGGCGCACGGCCGAGCGCCATTCCTCGATCGCCCGTCCCCGGTTCCCCATCTGATCGAGCGCGATTCCTAGATGATAATGGGCGACGCCATTGTCGGGATCGTTCTTCAAGGCGTTCTGCAGGGTCTGGGCGGCGTCACTGGGGTGGCCCTTGCGGATCTGAATCTGTCCGCGGTAGATGAGGGCTTCATTGTCGTTGGCATTGGTTGCGAGAATTGCGTCGTCGAGTTTGCTGGCTTCGTCCAGACGGTCTTTCAGGATGAGCAGTTGGATGTAATTCTTCTCGACCTGCATGTCCTTGGGGTGATCGTGGTAGACGGAAGCGTACTCGGCAGTGGCCTTGTCGAGGTCGCCGGTGGCGAAGTAGAAGTCGCCGAGCATGCGGTATCCGACAGAGTTGTCGGGAAACTTGCTCTTGATTTGCTTGAGGAATGCTTCGGCTTCAGCTTTCTTTCCCTGCGAAATGTAGAGACGTGCGAGGGCGGCGGGTCCGTCCGGATCTTTGGGGTCGAGATCCATGGCGTGACGGTATTGCTGCTCGGCCTCGGGGAAGCGGCTGCGCGACTGGTAATAGCCTCCCAATGCCAGTTGAGCTTGCACCGCCTTGGGATTGACCTCGACAGCCTTTTTGAAATTGGCTTCGGCGGCGTCGAGCTGATTGGATCTTATTTGCAGGAGCGCGAGATCGAGATAGAACTCCCAGTTGCCGGGACCGAGAGTGATGGCCTTCTGCATTTCCTGGGCCGCCGCAGGAAGGTTGTCCTGACCGATGAGAAGATTGGCCACGGCCATGTGGACTTGCGGATTGTTGGGCTGCTTCTGGAGAAGCAGGTCGGTCTGCTCCTGCGCTTGTTTGAAATCGTGTCCGGCGATCAGGAGATTCGCCAGGTCGATGCGGGCCTGATAATTGTCGGGCTGAAGTTCGATGGTGCGACCAAGCTCCTGATACGCGGGGCTCCACTGCTGCAACTTGAGGAGCGATTGAGCCAACTGGTAGTGCGCATTTCCGTAAGTGGAATCGATCTGGATGGCATTCTTAAACTGGATCGCAGCTTCGCGATACTGCGCCTTTTCGAAGTAGCGCTGCCCGCTCTCATAGTATTTCTGCTTGCGCACATTGGGGTCGCGGGAACATCCGACGAAGAAGGTCGCGAGTGCGAGAGCCAGAATCAAACGAAAAAAGAAAGAATGCCTCATGGCAAATCTCCAGCAGTAGGCGCAGTTGGCGCCGGGAAATGTTTATTAGGTCTCTGCACCAAGGTACTGCAAATCGGGCACGGGAAAAAGTTACTCATGGCACAACCCTGCTCGATTCATCGCGGGATGTACCGGTCTAAACGGGGAACGATATTTCCGGCGAAGGAAAGCAGGCGCTGTTGGGCGGCCTCCGCGGCCTCGTTGGGAAGCAGAGGTGTGATCACGCGGACCAGCGAACCGTCGCTGCGGTTAAGCCGGATGGAATCGGCGACCAGGTAGAACTTCGCCCAATATTCACTGGCCAGGGCGCGATCATGAGCCCAATACCAGTAGAGCACGAGTTGGCGATCGTCGCCCTTGGCGATGACGTAGCGATTCGCTTGAAAGGGTTCGCGGCCGGGAAGAGAAACGGAAATCGTGCTGGATTCGGTGGGCAGCCAACCTGAGCCCGGCAGGCAGTGTTTCGGCGAATGGATGGTATCGCCGGCACGCTGGCTGGGGAAGTAGGCCACGAAAAGATCGACGTAAGGCTGGCTCGCGGCAGTGTTCTCATAAAAGCGCTGCAGAAAATCTCCGGGACCGAGAATGTCGAGGACATCCTGCTGCATGGGTAGATCGGTTCCCGTCCATTCTCCGAGCTCGTAGGGGAGGGAAGCGAGGGGTTCGCGGCTGGGCAGAATCTCGTTGCGACCGCGGGCCTGGAGAAAGATCGCAGTAGCGGCCAGCAAGACGGCAGTGACGGCGAATCTCCAGTGGGATTTCACGGACGAGCCTCGTCGTTTCTCTGGCCGATCTGGAGGAGCCGGTGCAGGAGAAAAAGCATTGCCAACGAAGCCACGAAAACTAGCCAACCGGAAAACGTATGGAAGAAGCCTTCTGCCTTGTCCGGATCCCAATATTGCACCAGCAGGCCGGTGCCTACGATGCGCAGGCTGTTGGCCGCGACCGCGATGGGAATCGAGGCAACGGCCAATGCGACTCGAACCCACATTCGAGTCTCGGTAAAGTATCCGTAAATAATGGCGAGAGTCGCGAGGGAGAGCAGAGAGCGAATGCCGCTGCAGGCTTCCGCGATTTCGAGAGACATCGCGGGCAAGTTGATGACGTTGCCTTCGCGTAGCACGGGAACTCCGAGTAGAGGCAATAGCAGAGCGGCGACTTTGGAAGCCAGGATTTGCAGAGGGAAGGTGATCTGGGTAAAGACGATGGCGGGGATGGGAATCATCAGGATCAGAAATGCCCAGGGGAAAAGTACTGCGCGAAACATGGGCCATCCGCGGAAGAAAATCGCCAGACCGGCAATCAGCAGGATCAGGGAAACTCGGGACAGAAAGAGTTCCGCTCCCAGCACTCCCACGACGAGCACCGTGAGCGCGAAGGCTACGATCAGCAGACCCCAGGAAGAAGGCTCGCGAGGCTGCCGGGCAAGCCGGTCGCGATCCCGCCATAGCACGAACAACGAAAATGCTGGGACGAAAAATCCGTGGGAAAAGTTGGGGTCGTTCGACCACTGCTTCGCGAGATGGAAAAGGATGGACCAGTAAAGCCAGGCGGTCAGTAGGACCAGCGCCGTCCCTTGCCACCATAGATCACGATTCTGGGCAAGCAGCGGAGGCCGCTCCGGTAGCGAGGCGGTTTGTGCGAGATTAACCACTGGGTGAGGATGCGCTTAGCATATGCGAACGCTTCAGCGGGCGCAATCACGCGAAACTGTAGAGACGACGGATTGGATGACAATGTCGGAGCCAACTTGACGGTTAGCCGGACAGCTTCCTCCGACCGAGGCGAAGCATCTCCGAGGATCAGTCGTCGCCGCGTGGCGTTTTCTTCCGCCGCCACGGCGGGACGCCCGGAGCGCCGAGAGCCAGCGTGCCAAGCGATAGAGGTTGGGGCATTTTTGGAGTGGGAGTGGTCAGGGAAGCACCGGGATCAGGATCGTTCGGGTTCGCAAAGTCGGCGTCGTTGGCCGGATCGTCAGAATCTTTTGTCTTGCCCGCAATGATCGCCTTGTTCGGGATGGTTTCATAGGCGTAGCCGGTCAAAGTGGCCGAGATTTTGGAGTTGAAGTTGCCTCGCACGGTGAGTCGCGCCCAACCGTAGTGCGTCTTCCCGTCCCGATCCAGAAATCGCACTCCCAGGTATTGATTTGTGGCGCCTTCCCACTGACCTATTCCGCCTCCAGCCACAGACTCACTCAGCATTGGCCTGCCTTTCAGGCATGCGAACGTGCACTTAAAGTTCTTGGGTGGGCCGATCTTGGACCCTAGCGCGAGTGCATAGGCAGAAAAGGGGAAAGAGTAAAGTCCTTCGAGCGCATTGGGCGCAGGGTTTGTCGTCCTTAAGCCCGCGATGTGGTAGCTCTTGGAGAAAAACCGGTAAACGTTGTGAATGGAAAAGTCGACGACACCGTCATGATTCAAATCGACACCGAATTGGGAGTTTGGCCCAATCACCCTGTGAACATGGGTGTAGACGATCTTAGCCTCAGCGGACTGAGCCGACGCCAGCAAGCCGACTCCGGCTGCACCCGCAGCCAGTGCATAAGCATTGAGCCGTTGATGCAATGAGTCGGAAAGCTTGGTTGTCCTACGGGATTCGGCAGACCGTTTCATAAGGCTCCTTCAAGGGCAACGAATTATACCCCGGTTTGCGTTTTTTCCTGCGGAGAAGATCCACCTCGGTCCCGTTCTGTCTAAAGAGTGTCTCGCTGCGCTGAGCGCAAGCGCACCGCCCTGAGCTGGCTGCGCTTTCCCACTCAGATGACAGCCGATCTTCAGCGGCTGAAGAAAGAAGTTTCTCTTTTTGTCTCGGTTTGCGGTAGGGTAAGGGCGACACAGAACTCAGAAATTCCCGTTTTGGCACTCCTAAGTCGTTGAAAGCAGGCGGAAGTGTATCCGCTGGATTCCCGTGCCCCATGAGGCATGGGGAAGGAAGCAACTGTGCTCCATAATAGGGTTTCGACAGTACCCTTAAGGTTTTCTGTAGTTTGGAAAGATCAGAGTCCTTGAAGCAATGGGTATGGGTTGCGCTAGCCGACAGAGTGCATAGATCCTTCGCTTTGCTCAGGACGACATCTTGAATCTTGCGACACGACGCTACCAGGAGAACGGATGAAGGCGATGATCGGGTTGGCAGTGGCGATGGTGCTTGGGTTCGCGACGGCACACGTCGAGGCACAAAACAATGCGAAGGCGAAAGACAAGCCTGCGGCTGACGCGTCTGCGGCTCAGCCGATATCCGTGGCCGGGCCGAGCTACGTTATCGGCGCGGATGACGTGCTGCTGATTTCGGTGTGGAAGGAACCGGATCTTACGGCGACGCTGCCGGTTCGTCCGGACGGCAATATTTCGCTGCCGTTGCTCAACGACGTGGTCGCGGCCGGGTTGTCGCCGACGCAACTGGCTGCTGCGATCACCGAAAAGCTGAGGAAATTTGTTGCCGATCCACGAGTCACGGTTGTGGTCACGCAGATTAACAGCCAGAAGATTTTTGTCATGGGAGAGGTGCAGCATACTGGAGCGATTCAACTGTTGCCCAATATGACGGTATTGCAGGCGCTGGCTGACGCTGGATTCACCCAGTTCGCCAATACGAAAGGGATTTATGTTTTGCGCACGGAGAACGGCCAGCAGCGGAAAATCCCGGTAAACTACAAGCGATTGTTAAAGGGCCAAGCCATCGACCAGAACATCATGCTCAAACCAGGAGACACGATTGTTGTCCCGTGAGACAGCTACGATGAAAAAACATCAGGCCATTGGGATGGTGATGTTCCTCACACTGGCGCTGGGCGTGGGGTGGGGGCAGAGCGATCCCGGACAGCAATCCACGGGTAGCGCGCAACCGACATCTGGCCAGGACAATGAACCACCGTGGGACACGAATCCGCCGATTTCCGGGATCGATCAGCCATCTCTGGGAGAACGGTTTCCGACTCGCAGCTTCCTGCTGCCGGGCGCACATGTGAGCGAAGCTCTGGATACGAACGCGGGCCAGACGACTGGAACGTCGTCACCCAGCGCAGTGACGCGAGCTCTGGGCAGTCTGATGCTGCAGAAAATTGGCGGCCGCTACGAGACTGCTCTCGACTATGTCGGTGGCGTGGCCTTCTACACCGGGATCAGCCCCAGCGTCACCCAGATTCAGCAGTTTGACGCGGAGCAGAAGATCCTATGGCGCACCGGAGCCTTTACGGTTCGGGATCGATTCAGCTATTTGCCGGAGGGGTCATTCGGGTTCGGAGCTTACGGAGAATCGGGGGCGTACAACCTAGGTCTGGGCGGAATTGGGTACGTGGGCGGCACGTTGGGGCAGGGATTGGGCGGCCTGTTTGGACTAGGTGAGTTCGGTAGTCTGGGGCAGGCGTCTCGGATCGATAATCTGACAGTTGCGGACGTAACTCAGAGCTTGTCGGCGCGCTCGTCCATAACCGTCGCGGGTGGTTACGAGATTGTGCATTTCACCGACAACACGGCGAACTTCATCGACAGCAACCAGATCACGGCTCAGGTTGGATACGACTATCAGTTGACCCGAAGGAGCCAGATTGCGCTGGTTTACGGATTCCAGGATTTTCAATATCCCAACATTGCGGGGAGTTCGTTTGACACGCAGGTGATCAATGTCATGTACGGCTACCGCATTTCCGGGCGGATGGATTTTCTGGTTGGCGCTGGCCCGCAATTCACGTTCATCCATAATTCGCCCCTGCTCGGCGGATCGAGCGATCGGGTTACGCTGGGTGCGCGTGCGGCGCTGAGATACCGGTTTCCACGCACTTTGATTGGCATTTACTTCGACCGCTACGACTCGGCGGGGTCGGGCTATTTTGCGGGCGCGGTCAGCGACGTTGTGCGCTTTTCGGTTTCGCGTCCGATTACCCGGCTGTGGACTGCGACTGCAGACATCGGCTATGCGCATAGCAGCGCGTTGCAACCGAACCTGACGGGCCCTCTTCCGTCCACTACGACCTCGTTCCAGTATATCTACGCGGGGGTGGCTGCGCACCGCCCGCTGGGGAGGCATTTCGCCGTTTTCGTCAGTTATCAGTTCAATGATCTTTGGTTTAATGGGACATCCTGCAGTGCGGGCGGAGTATGCGGATCAGCGCCGCGGAATGTGGCTGCAGTCGGTTTGGATTGGCATCCTCATCCCATACGACTCGACTGATTCTTGGGGTTGCGGCAGGCGGTTGGAACAGGACACGGGCATGATTGAAAATCGCGAATTGAGCATGGACGATTATCTGGCGATGGTGCGCCGGCGGCTGAAGGTGATTCTTATTCCCGCGCTGATCGCGCCGCTGGCTGGCTTTCTAGTTTCGTATGCCTTCGCCCCCAGGTACACTTCGCAATCCCTGATCCTGGTGGAGACGCAGAAGGTTCCGGAAGGCTATGTGGCGCCGGTGGTCACTCAGGACCTTACGCAGCGCATCGCCACCATGGAGCAACAAGTGCTCAGCCAGAAGGAACTACAGCCGATGGTCGAACGGCTTGGCCTGGCGAAAGGCAAAACGGTGGAGGAGGCCATTGACGAGATTCGCGAGGAAGTTCGGAAGAATCCTTTGATCGAATGGGTATCGCCTGATGTTGCCGCGCTCAGGCAACATCGGCCGGGTCAGAACGATGTTCCCGGATTTTACGTCAACTACACGGCTACGAATCCGGAGGAAGCGCAACAGATCTGCACCGAGCTTACGTCGATGCTGCTGGCGGAAAATCTGAAGACCCGCGAGCAGGTGGCACAGAGTACGACGGATTTCCTGACCCGGCAGGTGGACCTGGCCAAACATGATCTTGATAATCAAGACGCCAAAATGGCGGCCTTCAAGAAACAGTACATGGGCCAGTTGCCGGGCGACGAAGACAACACCATCAAGCTGCTGGCGGGATTGAATTCGCAACTTGATTCGTACACCCAGGCGTTGAATCGTGCGCAGCAGGACCGGACATACGCGCAATCGTTGCTGTCGCAGCAATTAGCGGCGTGGAGTTCGTCGCAGACTTCCATGAATCCGGAAAATCTGCAGAAGCAGTTGGCGGATCTGCAGAGCCAACTGATCACCTTGCAGGCTCGCTACACCGATGACCATCCCGATGTGGTGAAAACCAAGAACGATATTGCCGAGGTCAAGCGCAAGTTAAATGAAATGAATTCGGCGAGCGCGCCGGATGCGGGGAACACGGATAAGGGAAGCGCGTCGGAACCGGCAGAGATCAAGCAGTTGCGGCTGCAGATTCATCAATACGATCAGTCCATTGCCCAGGCTACGCGCGAGCAGAAGCTGTTGCAGGATCAGATCCAGACTTATCAGGGCCGGCTTTCGCTCAGTCCCGGTGTTGAGGAACAGTACAAGGCATTGATGCGGGATTATGAGACGGCGCAGAAGTTTTACAATGATCTGCTGGTCAAGAAGAACGAATCGGAAATGCAAACGGATATGGAGCGCCGGCAACAGGGCGAACAAATGAGTTTGCTGAACCCGGCCAATCCGCCGGACTCACCCAGCTTTCCCAATCGACTGTTGTTTGCCGGGGGAGGTTTGGCTGCTGGCCTGACATTTGGGCTGGGCCTGGCAATCTGGATGGAAATGCAGGACAACTCGATCCGCGATGAGCGGGATGTGTTGGCGGCGCTGGAAATGCCGACGTTGGTCTCGGTGCCCTGGATTGGTCTTGAGACATCCAAGCGGAGCGGCAATGGAAGGCCACGGAGCGATTCCAAAGGGTTGATCGAGGGCAAGCGTGAAACTGTAGAGGTTAAGAGCTGATGTATAAGGATTTTTTTGGATTGCGGGCGAATCCGTTTAACGTGAATCCAGATCCGCGTTACCTTTTTCTGACGCGGCACACGGAAGAAGCGCTGGCGTGTTTGACCTACGGGATTCAGAGCCGCAAGGGGTTTGTCCTGCTGACCGGCGAAGTGGGAACGGGCAAGACTACGCTGCTTAACAAGTTGATGGAATGGCTGCGGGTGCAGCAGGTGGCGACTGCTTTCATCTTCAACTCGCAGTTGAACGTGCCTCAGTTTCTGGAATATATGATGGCGGATTTCGGTATTCCCTGCGATTCAAAATCGAAGAGCCAAATCCTGCTGAAGCTTTACAACTGGCTGCTGGACCGCTATCGAGCGGGCGAAACCGCGGTGCTGATCGTGGATGAGGCCCAGAATCTTTCTGACGAAGTGCTCGAAGAAATTCGCTTGCTGACCAACCTTGAAACTTTTACTGAGAAGTTGCTGCAGATTGTGGTCGTGGGACAGCCAGAACTGGAGCAGAAGCTCAAGCAGCCGAACCTGCGGCAACTGCGGCAGCGGCTGACGCTGCGGGCCAAGACCCATCCGTTGACCGTGGAGGAAACCAAGGCCTATGTGGCGCAACGGTTGCGAATCGCTGGCTCGAACGGACAACAGGTTTTTGATCCGGAAGCGCTAACCGTCATTCACCGTTACTCTTCGGGCATTCCGCGGGTGATCAATCTGATCTGCGAGCACTGCCTGGTGAGTGCTTTTGTGGATCATCAAAAAGTGATCACGAGTAGTGTGGTAGAAGCTGTGGCCCGGGACTTTGATTTGGGCGAGACCAGCATCTCCGGCAACGTCGCAACTGCGCAGCCGACCGTGCTCACATCGCCGTCGGGAGAAAAACTTGATCTGGTGGCAGCGCTCAAGACCCTGGTGACTCTGGCGGATCGATTGCGAGAATCGGAACAGGACGCCTCCAGGGAAAGGAAACTTTGAGCCGAATTCACGAGGCGCTGAAGCGAGCGGAACAGGACCGGGCTGCGGCGCAGGGAGTACATGTTGAGTCTACGCAGGCGGTAGAGGGATCGGTTGCGGATCCTGTTGGCGTTGTGCCTTCGGCCATCTCGACGGTTCCTTCGTCCTCGTCTTCGGTTTCAACCCACTCCGCTTACGAGAATCTGCTGGCTCGTTGCGTTCCGGGCAGCTGGGAGCCCGATCTGAAGACCATGCTTTTCTATAACTCAGAACAAGGCCCAGGCACTGAAGAATTTCGCACGTTAAGATCGCGGCTTTATCAGATGCGCGAAAAACAACCGCTGAAGAAAGTGCTGGTGACGAGTTCGCTGCCCAGGGAAGGAAAATCGTTTGTGGCGGCGAATCTGGCGCAAGCGATGGTGCGTCAGCACGGCCGGCGGGTTTTGTTGATTGACGCCGATCTGCGCGCTGCGCGTCTGCACCTTGCCTTGGGAACCGTGGCGACGCCGGGGCTCTCGGAATATTTGCAGGGTGAAGTTGACGAGTTCGGGATGATGCAGCGCGGCGCGATGGAAAACCTGTTCTTCGTTCCGGCTGGCCGTTCGACCTCGAATCCCGCAGAGTTGGTTGCGAATGGGCGATTGAAGTTGCTGCTCGACCGCGTAGAGTCATTGTTTGATTGGATTATTCTCGACAGCCCGCCGGCGGTTCCCGTGTCGGATGCCGGGCTGATTGCCAACCACTGCGACGGCGTCCTCATGGTGGTGCGATCGGACGCTACGCCGTCCGACATGGCGCGTAAAGCCCGGGCGGAGTTCGATGACAAACTCCTGCTCGGCGTCGTGCTCAACGGGATTAAGCGCGGCCCCAAAGAATACAGCCGCTACTACGGCGCGTACGTCAGGCCCGGAGAAAAAGTAGAGGTTCCGAGGTAGAGGGTGATCCGGCTCTTCAATGTTCATTATCCGATCCGCACGCTGATCCTTTTGGTGGGTGAGGCCGTTCTTGTCTGGACTTCGTTCCTGTTGGGAATGGCGCTGCAGCATCGCGATGACCTCTACGTCGCGCTCAACTACGAAGGCGGATATCTGAAGCTTCTGGCGGTGACGCTAATCGTGTTGATTTTTTCTCATTGGTTCGATCTCTACGATCCCAATCACTTTGACGAGAAGGGCGAACTTTATTTCCGGCTGCTGCTGGTGCCTGGCATTCTGGCTCTCATGCTGGCGGCGGTAGGATACGCGTTCCCTCATTTCCTTCCCGGCAACAACGCAGCGCTGGTGGGACTGTTAATCCTGACCGGGGCAATGTTCGGCTGGCGTGCCGCCTATGGATGGCTGGCCCAACGACCGTGTTTGCGCGAGAAAGTGTACGTACTGGGTACGGGAGAGCGCGCTCAACGCCTGGTCAATGGCCTGCGGTCGCGCTCGGAGATGGGCATTGAAGTAGTGGGATGGAGTGGCAACGTGGAGGGCGCAGTAACTCGCGACTCGGTGGCCTCGCACTTGATGGAGTTAGTCAGGCAGCGACGCATACACCGCGTAATCGTCGCCATGCCCGACCGGCGAGGCACGCTTCCCGTGCATGAATTGCTGCAGCTTCGGCTGAGCGGCATCAAGGTTGAAGAAGCCACATCGTGGCTGGAAAGAATGTCGGGGAGAATTGAAGTCGAGCAGCTTTACCCGAGTTGGTTGATCTTTGCCGAAGGATTCCGTTTCAGCGCCAGCTTGCGGATCATGAGGCGGCTGCTTTCGACAGTAGCTGCAGCGCTGCTCTTGCTGCTGGTTCTGCCCGTGGTTCCGTTCGTCATTTTGCTGATCAAGCTGGACTCGACCGGTCCTGTGCTCTACCGTCAAAAACGAATGGCGAGGGCTGGGGGCACATTTTATTGTTACAAGTTCCGCACCATGCGTCCGGATGCGGAGGCCGATACTGGAGCGACTTGGGCAGACGATGACGATCCTCGTATCACGCGAATCGGAAGAATTCTTCGGGTCACGCGGCTCGATGAAATTCCTCAGCTATGGTGCGTGCTGAAAGGCGATATGGCCTTTGTAGGGCCGCGTCCGGAGCGTCCCGAGTTTGTCGAGTGGCTGAGCCGGGAGATTCCTTATTACCCGGTGAGGCTGGCAGTGCGTCCCGGCATCACAGGCTGGGCGCAGGTTCGATACAAATACGGCAACACTCTGGAAGATGCACGGGAGAAGTTGCAATACGATCTGTACTACATCAAGAACGGATCGCTGGGACTGGATGTGCTGATCATGTTCGAGACCATCAAGATCGTGACGCTGGGCCGGGGCGCGCAATGACCAGGATTTTGTCGACTTCGGTTTTATTGACTTCGACACTTTGGATATGGACGTTCTGGGGAGCGACCGCACTGGTAGCGTACACCTACTTTGGCTATGCAGCCTGGCTTTGGCTGCGATGCCGCTGGCGACATAAAGAAGTGCGGCGGGCTCCATACTCGCCGTTCGTTTCGGTCGTTATTGTAGTCCGCAACGAGGAACAGGTACTGGAGCGCAAGGTGGAGAACCTGCTGGCGCTGGACTATCCCGCGGAACGCTTGCAGTTGGTGGTGGTCTCGGACGGATCCACGGATCGCACCGAAGCCATCCTGCATGAATATGCGAACAATCCCCGCGTGAATGTCGCGTTGAACCAATTGCCCCGAGGAAAGGCGTCTGGCCTCAACGACGCTCTCGAATTGGTGGAGGGAGACGTTGTGGTTTTCACCGACGCACGGCAGAAGGTCGAGCCTTGCGCTTTGCACCTGTTGCTGGAAAACCTTGCCGACGAGCAAGTTGGTTGTGTGAGCGGCGAGTTGATGCTGGGCGATCCTGAGACCGGGGAAACTGGGGAAGGCCTCGGCGTGTACTGGAGAGTCGAGAAGCGGATCCGCGAGTTGGAGTCGGCTTCAGGATCGGTCGTCGGAGCTACCGGCGCGCTCTACGCAATTCGTCGGGAGTTGCTGCTGCCGCTGCCCTCGGAAACCATCCTGGATGATGTTTACTTGCCCATGCAAGCGGCGCGGCGGGGTTTTCGAGTCGTGTTCGATGATCGAGCACGAGCTTGGGACAGCGCCGATCTCGGAGCCGAGCGTGAGTTTGCGAGAAAAGTCAGAACGCTGAGTGGCAATTATCAGTTGCTGCAGTTGGCTCCGTGGCTGCTAACCAGCGCAAATCCGATTCGCTTTGAGTTTGTGTGTCATAAGTTGCTGAGACTGGCGGTGCCCTTCGCGTTGGCTGGCATCCTGGTTGCATCGGTGGTTCTACGCGCACCCATCTACCGGCTGGCGTTGGTTCTGCAGGTGGCCTTTTACGGGTTGAGTTTCCTGGGGATCGCGCGCCTGAAGAAAGGCCCAGTGGCCCGCGCGGCAGATGCGGCGTTTACCTTTGTCGTGCTTAATTCCGCAGCTGTCGTGGCGTTCGCCAACTTTGTTTCCGGACGCAAGCCTGCATGGATTCATTGAGGACCGACAGAATCAAGAAAATTGTGCGATGCGGAAGCTCGGGGAATGCCCCTTGAGAATCCTCTGGGTCAAAGCGGACAAGATTCTACCCGTTCACAACGGCGGCAACATTCGTTCTTACCATATCCTTCGTCAGTTGGTCTCGCGCCACGAACTCAGCTTTTTCTCGTACTACGGCGGCACACCCGATGCTGAATATGAAAACGAACTTACGCGGCAGTTTCCAGGGGCGGTGTGCCTCTGCACGGGGAAGCGCGAGCCCACTTCGCTGGGGCGCGGCTTGGATTATCTTCGACGGCTGGCCATGAAGGCTCCATATGCGGTGAGCCGGTTCCGGGCGGTTCGCGTTGCGGAAAGACTGAGAGCCTGGTTCGAGGAGCGGAGCTTCGACATCGTGGTCTGTGATTTTCTCGACGCAGCGGTCAATTTCCCCAGTCAGTTCACCATTCCCACTGTCCTCTTCCAACACAATGTGGAAAGTGAGATCTGGCGGCGGCATGTTGCGACCGAGCGGAGTCCAGGCAGAAAACTTCTGTATCAAGTGGAATGCAAGAAGATGTTGAGCTACGAGCAAAGCATGATGCCGAAGTTCGACCACATCATCGCAGTTTCTGAACATGATAAGCGGTTGATCAGCGAATGGACGGATCTCTCGCGAATCACGGTCGTGCCAACTGGTGTGGATTTGACGCAATACCACCCCGACCCGTCTGCGAGAGTGAACGAGCACTCGGTGCTTTTTGTGGGCGCGATGGATTGGGAGCCAAACGTCGATGCGGTCGAGTATTTCTGCTGGGAAATGTGGCCGTTGATTCAGGCCAAAGTCCCTGCAGCGCGGTTTCGAATCGTAGGCCGCAATCCGGTTCGCCGAGTGCAGAGGCTGGCGTCGAGTTCGGTCGAAGTCATCGGATCAGTGGCCTCCGTCGTGGATTATTTATGGCAGAGCGCTGTTGTGGTTGTCCCCCTGCGCGTGGGCAGTGGGACGCGCCTCAAGATTTACGAAGCTATGGCTGCGGGCAAGGCCGTAGTTTCGACATCGGTTGGGGCGGAAGGTCTGGACGTGCATAACGGCGAGGACATTCTGCTGGCGGACGATCCGAGTGCCTTCGCCGCGTCTGTGATGATGCTCCTCCAGGATGCCGAGCTTCGTCGTCGTTACGAACGAACCGCGGCAGCGCTGGCTGCGAGGTATGATTGGGCGGCGATTGGAGACAGGTTTGGTCAGGCAATGCAAGCGCTGTTGGGGGATCCGCTACGAGAAGGCTCGCGCATTGCCGAACCCACGTACCTGACCAATGCCCACGGGTAGAGGCGCGAAAGGAATGCGGTGTTTGCAGACAACAAATCTCGAACTGTCCCAGTGAAGGAACGCGGTTGGCGCGATCGCAACGTCGTGACTGTTGAAGCGTCGCTGGTGTCCGGCGTTTCCGCACAAAAGTCGGAGCCGCTGAAGGGAGCGTATTTTTGGCTGGCGGTTTTTTATGTGGCTTACTGCGCCCGGCCGGAAGACTGGATTCCAGGACTGCACTCGGTGCCGCTGGCCAAGATTTCCGGGCTGTTCGCGATGCTGGGATTGCTGTTGAGTCTAGGCCGTTCCAAACGCGGCCTTCGGGACCTTCCCAGAGAAGCTCTGTATCTGCTGTTGTTGATTGGGATGTTTTTTGTTTCCGCAGGGTTCTCTCCGGTATGGAAGGGTGGTGCATTCTTCCGCACCCTGGACTTCGCCAAGGTTTTCGTGGCCTTCGTGCTCACCTTCTTTGCGGTTACCAGCCTTGCAAGACTACGCCGCCTGCTCTTTATTCAGACCGCTTCGGTGGTGGTCATCTCGATGGTTTCGATGGTGAAAGGCGCTTCTCATCCGCGTCTCGACGGCGTTCTGGGTGGGATTTACTCGAATCCCAATGACCTTGCGTTCGCCATTGTTTTGTCGCTCCCGTTCGGACTCGCATTTTTGCTAAGGACGGACAGCGTCTTGCGTAAGGCAGTCTGGGCTGTTTCTCTATCGCTCATGATTGGCGCCTTGTTTCTGACGGCCTCCCGCGGCGCGTTCATTACTTTCCTCGTGGCTGGGGCTGTCAGCCTGTGGCATTTCGGTATCAAGGCACGGCGTTTGTACTTGATTGCTGCGGCGGGTGTGATTGCGATCATCGTTGGAGTTGCGGTTGGCGGCCAACTCAAGGATCGGCTGCTGGCCATGTCTGGCGAGGAATTGGATACGAGTTCACAGAGCAGCGCGTACGGATCTTATGAGCAGCGGCGGATTCTCATCGCACGAAGCCTGGAAGGAATCGAACACTATCCCATACTTGGAATCGGACTGCACAACTTCTCAACCTATTCCGGAGTTTGGCGCGACGTCCACGTTACCTACCTTCAGATAGCCGTCGAAGGCGGCGTTCCCGCGCTGATTCTCTATCTGATGTTTTTTGGTCGTGGATTCTCCAATCTTCGGCAGCTAAGGCGGTTGGGAGATCCTGATCTCGAAGTGAAACTGTTTGCTGGAGCTTTGCACAGTTCTCTGGTTGGCTTTCTGATAGGTGCGCTGTTTGCTCCGGAGGCCTATCAGTATTTTCCGTATTTTGCGGTCGCGTATACAGCGGTACTGCTAGCGATCGAACAAGAACGAAGCCGTGGCGAACTCTTGTCGGGAGGCTCGAATCGGTCGTCACTTCGAGCTGGGAAGAGCGCCCGCGATCAAAACAAGAGTTTCACCTATGCCTGGTGATTTGAAAAATCGGTCCGCCGACTCCCCAGCGGCTGGCGCTGGTTTGCGCCCGGGTTTGCAGGGCAAAGTGGCATATGGTTTACGCGTGTTGCCGAGGTATTCTTGGCAGAGACTTACGCGGCACCTACCTCGTGGGCCGGTCCATCTAATGATCGCGTTGGCGGATCATTTCGAGCCTTCGATTGTGCCTGAAAATGGTTCGCTGTATGCGTCCTATGAGGAACAGGAACGCCGCCTTGATTGCTGGTGCCGGGAATGTCCGCGGCTGGCCGATGCATGGCGCGACAGCGATGGCCGTCCGTTCGTTCACACTTATTTTTATCCCGCCGAACAGTACGACCGTCGCCTGATACAACAGTTGGCAGAGCACTGCCACGCCGGTTGGGGAGAGATTGAGATTCATCTGCATCACGGAATTCATACGCCCGACACTGCCGAAAATACTCGTCGCCGGCTAGTGGAGTTCCGCGACGCATTGGCCGCGGATCATGGATGCTTGTCCTACCTCGATGATTCGAGCACTCCGAAGTACGCCTTCGTTCACGGCAATTTTGCCTTGGCAAATTCGGCCGATGGACGCTTTTGCGGAGTTGACGACGAGATGCAGATACTGGCGGACACAGGCTGCTACGCCGACTTGACGCTGCCCGCGGCATCATTTCATCCAGCGCAGATTGCGAAAATCAATTCACTTTATGAATGTGGGCTGCCGCTGAGCCAGAGAGCCCCGCATCGCCGAGGTCATGATTTGGCGCGCGGACGGCCTCCTGAGAGTTTTCCCTTGATGATTCAAGGTCCGCTGATGCTGCACTTCTCGTTACGTTCCCGAAGAGCGGGCATCGAGAATAGCGCGATAACCACGCGAAATCCGTTGAGTCTGTCTCGGCTTCGATTGTGGAAGCAGGCGGCGATCTCTGTGCGCGGAAGGCCGGACTGGCTCTTCATCAAGTTGCACTGCCACGGCATGGATCCGACGCAGCACGAGGTGATCCTCGGAGAGCCTATGCGTGAATTTCTGCGCGAACTGGTGGAGGAAGCGCCGCAAAGACGCGAGATTCTGCACTTTGTTTCGGCGCGTGAGATGGCGAACATCATCCTGGCGGCCTGTGACGGAAGAGAAGGCAACCCCGGCGATTATAGCGAATACCGTCTCAGGCGCACGCGCTCGATCTCAGTTGACTCAGCGGTCGGCGATGCGCGAGCAGTGGTGAAGCCGTAGCCATGTGCGGAATCGCTGGCGTGGTCAACTCGGAACCCGGCGGAGTTGAATCAGCTACCATCCATCGGATGTGTCAGCGCATTGTTCATCGCGGACCCGATGACGAAGGCATTTTCGTAAAGGACGGCGCGGGCCTGGGCGTGAGGCGGCTGAGCGTCATCGACCTCGCCGGAGGTCACCAGCCGGTTTTCAACGAAAACAAAACCATCTGTGTCGTCTACAACGGAGAAATTTACAACTTCCCCGAGCTTCGTGCGGATCTCGAAAGCCGCGGTCACGTTTTCTACACTAACAGCGACACAGAAGTGATCGTCCATCTCTACGAGGAGATGGGACGCGATTGTGTTCAAAAGCTGCGCGGCATGTTTGCTTTCGCGATCTATGACACGCGCAGCCGGCGTTTGCTGCTGGCGCGCGACCGACTGGGCATCAAGCCTCTGCACTACGCGTTGGCGGATGGACACCTGCTATTCGGATCAGAAATCAAATCAATCCTTGCCGTGGCGCCCGAGCTCGCGACCATCGACCAGAAGGCCCTTTGGCAATACATGTACTTTGGCTATATTCCTGATCCGGCCACTGCATTCCAGCCCATCCAGAAATTGCCGCCAGGGAACGTCCTCGAATTTGAACGAGGGAAGACCACGCTCCGTAAGTATTGGGACTTGCCCGAGTACGGTACGCACCAGCCTCGCAGTGAAGAGGAATGTCTGCAAGAACTCGAGTACCGGCTAGAGGAAGCGGTCCGCGTACAGTTAATCGCGGACGTTCCTCTTGGAGCCTTACTGAGCGGAGGCACTGACTCATCCACAGTGGTCGCGTTGATGGCCCGAGCCAGCTCTCGCCCGGTCAAAACCTTTTCGATCGGCTTCCGGCACGCCGACTTCAACGAGGCTCCGTATGCGCGCCTCGTAGCTCAGCGGTTTGGCACAGAACACCATGAGTTGATTTTGGAACCAAACGTAGTGGAAACGGTGGAGGCGATTACTCGTTCCGTGGAAGAACCCTTCGGAGATTCCTCCATGCTGCCTACGTACTTTATTTCGCGTCTGGCGCGACAGCACGTAACGGTTGCTCTGTCTGGCGACGGTGGCGACGAAGCATTTGCCGGCTACGAGCGTTATCAAATCCACCTGCAACGCCGACATTTCACTTGGATTCCCGAGTCGGCCGGCGACTTTTATCGTAAGCAGCTCCATCCCCGGTTTCCCTCCAGCATGCCGGGACGCAACCTCGCTTACAGCATTTCGTTGCCTTGGGCAGAGCGCTACCTGGAGGGCATTTCTCTACGGCCTTTCGAGCGGGAAATGGCGCTGCTTTCGGATGACTTCCGGGCCGCGGCTCTTGGCGATGCAGATCCCATGGGGGTTCTGCATGGATATCTCGATGAAGCCCCAGCCCGCGATCCGTTGAGCCGCGTGCTGTATCTCGACACCAAGACGTATCTTCCGGGAGACATTCTCACCAAAGTCGACCGCATGAGCATGCTCACTTCGCTGGAGGTACGGGTTCCGATTCTCGATCATCTTTTCCTGGAGTGGGTCACTGGCTTGCCTCCGGAATGGAAGATGCGAGGAAAAAAACAGAAGTATATTTTCAGCAAGCTTGCGAAAAGGGTCGGCGTCCCTAAAGAAGTCGTCGATCGGCCCAAGCAAGGGTTTGCATTACCTCTGCGCCATTGGATGCGAAACGAGCTGAAAGACCTCACTATGTCCGTGCTGTTAGATTCGTCAACGGCACAGCGTGGGTACTTCAACCCACAAGGAGTTCGACGGATGCTGGGCGAGCATTTTCAGGGGCGACGCGATCACTCGGCGCGCATCTGGCGGTTCTTGATGTTTGAATTGTGGCATCGCAATTTTCTTGCAAATGTTGGAATGACGAATGCTGGAGTACACCTGGATCAAGCCACTTCCTTGCGAGGAGGTGGATGACCCGTAGCGAACACCACAGCAACTTGAGGTCAGATATCGAACCGGACGTCGGGGAAATTCTTGCAAGAGAGTCTATCCCTGGACTGTTCTTGATGACCGACAGTTTTGAAACCGGCGGCAGCGAACGCCAATTTACTGCGCTGGCCCGGTCGTTGAATCGAGCGGCTTTCCGGGTCCATTTGGGTTGCATTCAGCGACGTGGTGCGTTTCTCGATGGCTTGGGTCGCGTACCGGAATTTCCGCTTGGCGGCAGCCTGTACGGCTTGAAATCGCTGTGGACGCGCCTTCGACTGGCTCAGTATCTGCGAAGGAATCGTATCGCGGTCGCGCATGCCTTCGATTTCTACGCGAACCTCACGTTGATTCCGGCTGCCAGGCTCGCAGGAGCGCCTGTGATAATCGGCAGCCAGCGTCAACTTGGCGATCTCCTCAGCCGCTCGAAATCACGGGCGCAAGCGGCGATGTTTGGCTGGTGCGATGCTGTTGTATGCAATTCACGGGTTGCTGCCGACCGGCTCGTTGAGCATGGTTTGAGGCAATCTCGCGTCGCCGTGATCGGCAATGGTCTGCCAGAATCCGTCTTCGCCGAAACTCTGCCTGCGGTGCCCCATCGGCCTGGCATTCTCCGAGTTGGCATGATCGCGCGAATGAACACACGGTCCAAAAACCACACCGTGTTTCTCCGTGCAGCCGCGCGGCTTGGTAGCCGATTTCCCAACGTGGAATTTCTGATTGTGGGAGACGGGCCGCTGCGTCCGGAACTCGAACGCGAAGCCGGCAATCTCGGCCTGAAAGCTCGTGTCTTTTTTCTAGGCGACCGGCGGGACATTCCCTCCGTCCTGGCTTCATTGGATGTTTTCGTATTGCCCTCATCTTCGGAGAGTCTTTCTAATGCAATTCTCGAGTCCATGGCGGCCGGAGTCCCCGTGATTGCGAGTCGCGCGGGAGGTAATTCCGAGCTGATTGCTCAAGATCGAGGAATTTTGGTCGCACCCGACGACGACCAAGTCCTCGCCGAGGGCATCGAACGCCTGCTGCGTGATGCGGCCTTACGCGCGCATCTCGGCCGCAACGCGAAGGAATTCGCGCAGGCGAACTTCACACTGGAACAAACTCGCAAGCGCCATGAGGATCTCTACGCTGAGCTGCTGGAGAAGAAGAACTGGATTGCGAATCGCGACTGGTCATACAGTTCGTCAACTCGAAAGCAAGCAAACCGTATTCGAGTTGCGCTGATCGCCGCCTCGCCGCGCTACGTCGGTGGACAATCCGTGCAGGCGAGTTTGCTTCTGCGCCATTGGCGAGACGATCCCGTGATCGAAGTCAGATTCATTCCCATTGATCCTCGGTTTCCGCGGCCACTTGCATGGGCGGAGCGCATTCCATTTCTTCGTACTCTGATTCGCGGACCCATGTATATGGTTTCGCTCTGGCGAGGTCTGAGGGAAGTCGAGATTGCGCACATCTTTTCTGCCTCCTATTGGTCGTTTCTGCTCGCACCCTTCCCGGCGTGGCTTATCGCCCGGCTTCGCGGAATAAAGACGGTGATCCACTATCACAGCGGCGAAGCGCGAGATCATCTTCGCCGATTTCGCGGGGTGCGGTCCGTGCTTGAAGACGCCGACCGGTTAGTTGTTCCGTCAGGATATCTCGACAAGGTTTTCCGTGAGTTCGGACTCCAGACTGAAGTTGTTCCGAACATTGTCGACGTGGCGCAGTTCGGCTTTCGAGAGCGCAAGCCGCTTCGCCCGCACCTGATTTGCACGCGAGGATTCCATCCTTACTACTGCCTGGATGTGGTGGTTCGCGCTTTCGCTAAGATTCAGCTGGCGTTTCCCGAGGCAAAGCTCGACCTGGTGGGGAAAGGTCAAATGGAATTTCAGATTCGAAATCTCGTGCAGGAATTGAAGCTATCAGGAGTCAACTTCGCAGGTGCGGTACCGCATCACGAGATTGCCCACTTTTACGAGCGCGCCGATATTTTCATCAATGCTTCGAATCTGGATAATGTGCCGGTGTCGATCCTGGAAGCGTTTGCTTCCGGCACGCCTGTAGTCAGCACTGCTCCGGAGGGGATGTCGTATCTGGTCGAACACGAGCGCACCGGATTACTCTCGGAGCCCGGAGACGCAAGAGCTTTGGCGGAGAACGTCGTGCGCCTGCTCCGGCATCCTGAACTAGCTTCGCGTTTGGCACTCAACGCCCACGAAGAAATCAAACGTTACTCATGGGACGCCGTTCGGCAGCAATGGATGGAGGTTTACCGTTCGATGGCAGTGGGCGAGATTGCTTCGGGGAAATTTGCGCTTCACAATTCTGTCTGTACTATGGAAGCGATGAACTCCTCCAGCATCGCAGGGACCATGTGAGCCTGTCGATCAGCATCTTCGGTCTGGGTTACGTGGGGTCGGTGAGCGCCGCCTTCTGGGCGCGCGCGGGCCACCGGGTGACCGGCGTGGATGTCAGTGCTGACAAGGTCGAGATCGTGGCTTCGGGGCGCAGCCCGATCCTGGAACCAGGCATGAGCGAACTGGTAGCCGAGGGCCATCGGGCAGCGCGGTTGTACGCTACGACCGATGGAGCCGCCGCGGTTTGCGATTCAGAGATCTCGTTTGTCTGCGTAGGCACTCCGAGCCTGCGCAGTGGCAAGCTCGATCTGAGCTACATCGAACGTGTCGCCCGCGAAATCGGGACGGCTCTTAAGGAGAAGAAATCTCATCACGTGGTCGTTCTGCGTAGCACAGTGCTCCCCGGTACGACAGAATCTCTGGTCATCCCGATTCTTGAAACTGCCAGCGGACGCCGTGCCGGCGCCGACTTCACGGTTTGTTACAACCCAGAGTTCATGCGTGAGGGAAATGCAGTCGCCGACTTTCTTGAGCCACCGTATACCATCCTAGGCGCGCGGCGTCCGGAAGAGCTGGCCCTTCTTCGTAAGATCTACGAGGGTGCGCCTGGCCCGAAGTTCGAAACCACTATTCCTGTAGCCGAGATGGTGAAGTACGCTTCCAACGTGTTTCATGCGATGAAGGTCGGGTTCGCTAACGAGATGGGAACACTTTGCAAGCATTTGGGGGTTGACACGGAGGCTGTGACCACGATTTTCACCTCGGATACCAAGTTGAATATCTCACCGGCTTATCTATCGCCAGGCTTTGCTTTCGGTGGTTCGTGCCTGCCAAAGGACTTGCGCGCTCTGGCGTATCGAGCCAAGGAACTTGACCTGAGCTTGCCGTTGCTCCATGCCCTCATGCAGAGCAATGTCGAACACTTGAATCGCGCCGTGGACGCGGTGTTGCACACTGGTAAAAAGAAAGTCTCGCTCCTGGGCTTGAGCCTCAAAGCGGGTACGGACGACCTGAGAGAGAGCCCGCAAGTGCAACTGGTTAAGCGGCTCCTGGGAGAGGGCTGTCAGGTGCGCATCTGGGATCAGGATGTCTCGCTTGGTCGCCTCGCGGGCTCTAACCGTCAGTACATCGAGGAAGTCATTCCTCACATTGCCTCGCTGCTCTCTGCAGATCTGGAACAGGTGGTTCGGAGCGCTGAGGTCGTGATCCTCGGCAATAAATCGGCGAAGAAGGAACAACTCTCGCAATACTTGGACCCGGGCCAGATTGTTGTTGACCTCGTAAATCTCGATCGCGCTCAACGGCCTGACAACCTCGCGGTGTATCAAGGGATCTGTTGGTGAGCGCATTGCCATGAAGGCTCCGGTGTTCATCGTGGGTTGTCCGCGCTCGGGCACCAGTTACCTGTATCACCTGCTGCTTTCCGCCGGCGGGTTCGCCGAGTTCCGCACCCAGATGAATGTGTTCGATGTTCTGGAGCCTATTTATGGCGACTTTGGCATCGTCAAAAACAAAACCAGAATGATAAATGAATGGCTGCGGAGCAAGGCTTTTAACCTTTCGGGATTGCAGGCGGAAGAAATCAGGGCCAAGGTCTTATCGGAATGCCAGAGTGGTAGCGATTTCTTGCGAATCGTGATGGAAGAAATTGCGCGTAAACAGGGAGTCGACCGCTGGATTGATTCCACCCCGACGAATGTTCCCCACCTGTTGAGGATCAAGAAGGATTTTCCCGACGCGCGGATCATTCACATTATCCGGGACGGTCGCGATGTCGCTTTGTCTCTGCATAAGCGGGGTTGGAGCCGTCCGCTTCCATGGGATCGTGACCGGGGGTTGATGGCAGCCGGGCTTTACTGGGAATGGATTGTTCGCAAAGGACGAAAACTTGGGTCCATGCTGCGACCGGATTACTTGGAAGTTCGCTACGAAGATCTGGTCGAGCAGCCTGCCGCCACGCTCGAACGGCTGGCCGCCTTTCTTGCGCACGATCTGAACTACGAACGCATTCAGCGGGTTAGTATTGGTTCGGTCAAGACTCCGCTGACTTCGTTTCCAGAGGAGCTTAAGGGAATGCAATTTACGCCGGTCGGGCGCTGGAAAAATCGAGATAAGTTCTCCCCCAATCAGTTGGTCTTGTTCGAGAGCCTGTCGGGTGATTATCTGCAAAGCCTCGGCTATGCGCTTTCCAGCAGCGGCGTGCAGCCAAATCCATCGCTAGCCGTAAGAAGAATGAGGTTGGTTTATCACGTGTTCTACGAGTTTAAGCAGTGGGCAAAGATCAACACGCCGCTGTCCCGTCTGATGGTGGATTACTCGGCCAGCCTGATCGATAAGTAGCAAAGTTGTGCGCAACCAGGATTCGGACGACAGATGAAGTGTCACATCATCGATTTTGACGACCTCGAGTGGAGTGTTCTTAACAAATTTGCCGACCGAACTGTCTTCCAAACGCGCGAGTGGATTCAGTTCATCAGCGAGGCCCAAGGAGCCGTACCGCTCGTTGCAGAGCTGCTCGAAGGCAGAGAAGTCGTCGGTTACTTTACCGGACTAACCTTCACTCGGCTAGGAGTGAAGATACTGGGCAGCTCGTTTCCCGGTTGGACCACTCCTTACATTGGCTTCAATCTCGTGCCAGGCGCCTCGCGGCGTACAGCGCTTGCTGCGGTGGAAGAAATGGCTTGGGGCGACCTGAAATGTCTGCACATGGAAGTATCCGATCCCGATTTTACGATTGAAGACGGGAAGGCCCTCGGGTTCTCCTGTGAGTTCTTCTGCTCTTACCGCACCGATCTGGAACAATCCGAAGAAAAACTTTTTCACAACATGAACAGTTCGTGTCGGCGTTGCATCCGAAAAGCAGAGAAGAGCGGGGTCACCATTGAGGAAGCGCACGACCTTGCTTTCGCCGACGAGTACTACGAGCAACTAGTGGATGTCTTTGCCAAACAGAAACTGATCCCAACCTACACCGTGGACCGCGTACGAACACTGATCAAACATCTGGAGCCTACCGGCCGTATTTTGTTCCTGCGAGCGCGCGATTCAGAAGGGAATTGCATTGCCACCGGGATTTTTCCTGGGTTCAACAAGATCGCCGAGTTCTGGGGGAATGCCAGCTTCCGATCCAGCCAGATCCTGCGTCCTAACGAGTTGATGCATTGGTACGCCATGCGCTACTGGAAGCGCCGGGGAGCGGAAATCTACGATTGGGGCGGGGAAGGAAAATATAAAGAAAAATATGGATGCCTCCCGCATCGAGTGCCATGGTTCACGAAGTCGCGCTCTGAGTTGATTGCGAAGCTGCGCGACGAAGCCAAGAAGATGTTCGAGAGGAAGCAGAGATTCCTGGGCTGGCTACAAGGAGAACGAAAACGCTCTTAGCTTCTTCTACCGGCTAAGCCTGGGCGCGGCGGAAGTTGCTCGCTGTGCGTGCAAACAAAACCATGCGTTCACGGTGCAGCAGTAACAAAGTTGCGATGTAGGCGGTTGCACCTGTGGCAATCTCCAGGAACAAACGCAACAGCAGAGGCCCACGCGGCAGAAGCGCCCACTTCAGCAAACTCACAGCCAGAACCATCGCAAGGGTGCCATGCAATGCCGGACGCAAAGCCCTCCAGTAATCCCCAACCGGCATCTCGATGGTCTTGAAGCTCTTCCAGTAGAGCGGCAAGGCCACCAGCGGATAAGCTACTACCCATCCCCAGGCGATCCCGGGCGTGCCCCAACGACTGCCAATATAAAACCCGGTGGGCAGAATGACCAGGGCGGCCAGATCGTCCCACATCACGAATCGTGGATTGCCAACCGCAGTCAGGAGTTTGCCCAGAAGTGCAACGATCGACCGAAACGTTACATAAACTGAAAGGATTTCCAAAGGCACGATCACGCCATCCCATTTGTGTCCCAGAGCAAAGGGAATAAGATCACGCGCAACCAACGCAAGTCCAATCGTCGCTGGAAAGGTGGTTAGCGCCAGGGTCTCAGTCAGCGTTCGCAAGTATCTGCGCAACGCTGCGGGCTCGGTCTGCACGGCAGCGAAGTAAGTAGGGATGGTGGTGGTCACGAGAGAGGTCAGCTTCTCCATGGGCACGTTGGCCAGAGTCCAAGCCATGCCATAAGCGCCAAGTGCTGCTTGCCCCAACACTCGGCCGGCAGTCACGTTATCCAGCTTCTCGTAGGCTGAGGAGGCCACCACAGAAACCAGGACGCGCCAACCGAAGGTTAATGGCCTGCGGAGAGAACCTAGTTGCGGCATGGCAAACCGGTAAGGGCGGGCAGTCACAACGAAGACCGACCTGGTCGTGTGGCGCGCGAGATTGCCAAGCACCAGAGACCAGTATCCCAAGCCGAAGTATGCCATCAGCAGGGTTGCAATTGCGCCAACGATCGAACTGGTGGCGTCAAGCAAGGAGAGCGTTCGGTAGCGCATGTCCTTGTTCAACAACCCTTCAGACACAGCGCGGAATCCCAACGGTACAAAGCCTGTGCAAGTGACCACTAACACCAAAACCAACTGAGGAGTCTTAAAAAAAACCGCTACAGGGTAGGCTAGCATAGCGGCTAATCCGAAACCGCCTGCGCCGAGCAGAACAGCGATGGTGTTTAACTGCGCCAGTTGATCCTCGCTAAGGTCACGCAACGTGACAATGGTTTGGGGGATGCCAAACTCACCCAGGTAGCGGAGGTACGCCCACAAGACCATGGCCATCGCCGCAATCCCAAAATCTGCAGGGGTAAGCAGGCGCACGACAATGAGGAACGAACTCCAGCTCAGGACTTGGCTGAACCAGTCGGCTCCCGCCCTCCACGCCAGGCTGTGGGCAAGGGATTGATCCATTCTCTGCGCCGATGTGATCGTGGAAGAAGCTAATTCTGTGCCGAGTTTACATTCCACGACGTCCCGTGCGTCCGACATCGATTCCTCTTACTTCTTCTGAGAAGTTAAACTCCAGATCCAGTAGATCCAGCTACTTTAGCTCCACGATGAAAACATCGGTTCGATACGATGGCGTCCCGGGCGCTTGCCCCAACTGGTCCTCCCAATCAGAAGTGAACATGTAGAACCGGCCATCTTGAGAAATGTTTCCGCGAGGTGAGGACCAAAACCCATTCTGAGCCGTACTGTAGGTATGAGCAAATCGCCAGACCTTAGAGTCTTTTCGGTCCGTCTCCAGGCAAACTATTTCGTTTTCCCAAGGCCCGACAACCTTGGGCGGCGTGCCCGGTGTATTCGGATTGTCCCGACGGTAGGTGGAAAGACAGGCGGGGTTTGAATCGTCCGCATCCACATTGTTCCAGGAAATATGCAGGTCGTACCATCCTTGGACCGGCGGCAACGGCTTGATCAACGCTGACGTCGCTTCCAGTTGGTTGAGCGGCCGAATCCACAGGTCCATGGGATGTTCCTGTTCCGAAGGATTCAGGAGATGCGTGTAGCCCAAAGCGTGATGCCCCTTGCATCCCTTTGGACCACAGGGCGCGACTTCCAAGGTATCCACATTCCAGATGAAGGCGGGCGCGGGATTCGGCGGCTGAGTTACTCCGCGCACGGGGGCTCCGCTCCTGATGAGTTCGATAAACCGTCCCGACTTGTTGATGCGCGCGTCGTGAATCAGGTAGCGCTCGGAGATTGCGATCGTTCCTTTGGTGCCCCATTGCCCGCCGATCTCACCAGTCTCCGCGTTGTACCAGCGACAACCCTTGCCCCGGTCATAAACGTAAACCAGGTAGTTGGTGTCTTGTTCCGGGCCTACAACCATTGCCATTCGCTGATCGTCGGCGCTGACGGAAATCGCGTGGCCGGCATCGGATGATTTCAGCTTTGCGCATTTGGACGCATCGTGCACGTCCGTGGTTCGATTACTGGAGAGATCGTATTGCTGGAATGTTGGCCGTCTGTTCGCGATGCCATACAGAAGGTTTGGCTGCGAGTAGCTGAACTGCGGCTCCGCGATCCAGGAAACATTCGGCGCGTCGATCGGGTGGACGGCCATGGTGGATGGATTGAAGTCAAAGAGCACCAGGCCGCCATCGATGCCACGCACGTAAAACTTCGTGTCATCTGTGTTCCAGGAATTCTGTTCTGCAGCCGACGGCGTCGAGTAAGACTCAAAAGGTCGCCGCGAGTCTGTCTTGGTATCGGTTACACGAACCAGGCGCGACCCGAAGGTCGGATCGACGATGATCGAGCCCGCCGGTCCTACTGCAAGCGGCGATTTTGGGCAGGGTTCAACTCGCACGTCGGTTCGAGCGCAGTAATTCGGAGGACCGCAAAGTTTTTCGGGCGCCGCGCCTGCCTGCTTCGCAACCGCAGTTAGCGAAAGCGTAACCAGCGCAACGCCCGCGAAGGTCAGCCCTGCCGCGACGCCGCTCATTCCGCTTCCGTTGGTTCGACGGAGTCTGACAATTCCAGAGCCTTGAGGTTGGCCAGCCTGCCCGCCGGAGTCCGGGTCTTCAGCCACAACTTGGTGTTCAGCAAGTTGAAGTAAAAACTTCTTGTGAACTTTTCCCGCAGGCCCGGCTTACGCGTCGCTTGCCGCGAACTCAGCGGATAGCCCGATTCCTCAAGATACGCACCGACCACCTTCTCGATCGCATCCACCTCTGGGCTGGACAACTTTTCTCTCCAGCGATTGACCGGGCTGTGCTGGATACTTTCTTCCGGAAAAGAGGAATTTGACTCACGAAGCCTGCCGAGGCTCGTGTTCCGGATGCGCTTATAATCCAGATCGTGATCCAAAAACTCCTCGACCTTTCTCAGTGTCGTGCGTGGGTCGGAGACCAGTTCTTCATAGCGCACTTCAAGGTAATCGGCGGGGATGCGCAACCCGTCGTGGCGACCTTTGTGGACCATCCACTCCCAGTACACGGCCGTGGGTAGCAAACCTTTCGTTTCTCGATCCCAGAAAAACGGCTTGAATCCACCCATTTTGCTCAGCGATAGCGCGACGTCTCGCCCATCCCGGATCATGTGTATGAAAAGAGCCTCGGGAATATCCGCTTTGATGCTCGGGATGTAGAGCAGATTATCGGGGTCGTAGACTGCCCACCGACCGACGTTCTGGCTGCTGGCGATCTGGCTCATCACGATCCGTATAAAATCGCCCCCGCATCGGCATTCATTCAGCACCTTGACCGTCAATTGCTCGACGTCCAGGCCTGACCTGCGGAAACCTTTGCTGCGCACCCATGCCTCCATCATTCTTTTTCGATTGCCGGGTCTGGTGAGGCTTCCGAAGCGAGGGATAAGCATTTTGTAAACAGGCAGGTATCCGCGATAAACGGCAAAGCCGCCCGCCGAGAGGAGTGTGTCGTACAGCAAATTTGTACCTGAGCGATGACAGCCCATCACGAAGACGGGGCGTGTGCTTCGTTCGATCGCGCGGTCACTCTCCAGAGATCTCGCCGAGCCTGCCACGGACGCGCTTTGGAGCGAGATCGTTTCTGGATTGGACGTCTCCATCGGCTTCAGTCTAGCACTCCTTCAAACGGCATCTTTCACCGGAGCAGAAGCGCTCGGCTGCGATCGTACAGCGAATTCCCCAGCACTTGTTTCGCAGCGTTTCGCAGGCGGTCGCGCAGTTGAACTTTCCAAAAGCCCTCGCCGCGACAAATCTCCTGAAAGGTCGGCAATCTCGTTTGGCGCAGGATCGCGATGCGACCCAGCGCGAAACTATCCGTCTTGGGCATGTTCGCCTGAATGCGGCTGTTAGCAACTGAGCGGTAACCGGCCCGGCGCGCGACTTGAATCACCCGCGGGTCACAACGGCCGCCAGGACAGGAGAAATGTTCCACTGGTTTGCCGAGCATCTCTTCCAGTTGCGCTTTGGCCTGGCCGATTTCGCGTTGCAGTCCGCGGTCGTCGAGATCAGTCAGATAAGCATGTGTCATCGAATGGCAGCCGACCTCGAATCCAGAGGTGCTTAGCTCCCTGAGTTGAGTTCGATTCATGTACCCGCGCTGCCCGAGAAAGCCGACGGTGACATAAAAAGTCGCGCTGCATCCCGCTTCCTTCAAGACCGGAACGGCCGCGATGAGATCGGACTCGCAACCGTCATCGAACGTGACCGCGACCCGGCCATGCTCGCCTGCATTTTCCTGTGGGAGAGCAATCGCTTCGCTCACGCTCAGGCCGCGCCATCCAGCCTGCCGCAGCCACTCGATCTGAGCGCGAAAATCCGCTTCGGGCACGGCATATCGCGAATACCCCGACTCAGATTGGCAGAGAGGGCGTCCTGGAATCTCCAGTTCGTGATACATCAGGAATACAACCCCTCGCTCTGCCATAAGTGATTTATGTGGCCGTGGGCGTTCTCGCCCGTGTTTCCTTAATATCAATATCTAACACGGCCGGATGCATATGCGATGATGAACTTATGATTCTGCCGTGTGAGTGCGGGGTTGGCGTTCGACATGGCGAGTAGAGGGTGGGGGCATCTTGCGTCGCGGCTGGCGCAGATGGATCGGCGCGAATTGCTGGATCGCAGCCAGCAGGAACTGGCCAAGCGAGTCGACGCGGCCCTCTCTTTGTTCTCATTTGATTTTGCGCAAGGCTCGGTTCGCTCTGTCAGCACCACGCCGGGCCGTTTTTTCTTCACATCCTCGTCTGTAAGATCGGTCCTTGATTTGCTTCGTCAGCGACTTCCGCACCAAGCGGAGCAGATCGTTCGCCAGGCCGACAAAATCTGTCTCCACCAGTTCGACCTTCTTGGCTACAAAGATCTGGACTACGGCGATCCTATCGATTGGCATCTCGACTTGGTGCATGGCAAACAGTCTCCAAAGAAGGCCTTTTACAAAATCCGTTATCTGGATTTTGACCAAGTTGGAGATTGCAAAGTCACGTGGGAGTTGAACCGTCATCAGCACTTGGTCACCTTGGCGAAAGCGTACAGGCTAACGGAAGACCGGCGCTATGCCGACGAGATTCTTCAACAATGGAGGCACTGGCACGCGGAAAACCCGTATGCGGTCGGGATCAATTGGGCCAGCAGTCTCGAAGTCTCGTTCCGAAGCCTTTCCTGGATATGGATGTATCAACTGCTGGAGGGCACACCCGCGCTGCCGCCAGATTTTCGACAAGAGTGGCTGCGAGCGCAGGCTCTAAACGGTCGGCATATCGAGCGTTACCTCTCGACCTATTTCTCGCCCAATACGCATCTGTTGGGAGAAGCCGTGGCGCTCCTGTTCCTGGGAACACTTTGCCCTGAGCTTTCCCGGGCAGAGCACTGGACGTCGCGCGGCTGGGAAATCGTGATGCGAGAGGCTCGTCGTCAGGTACAAGGTGATGGTTTCCACTTCGAGCAGTCGACCTATTATCACTTGTACGCCGTCGATTTGTTTCTGCATGCGGTCGTGCTTGCCAGTCTCAATGAACCCGTGATCCCGAGTGAATTCGAAAGAACGCTGGAGAGAATGTTGGACGCATTGTTACTGCTGGGCCGTTCCGGCCCACCGCCGCATCTGGGAGATGATGACGGCGGGCGGGTGTTCGATCCCAGGCGCAACCGAAGCGAGCATTGGTTGGATTCGCTGGCCGCGGGGGCCGTGCTTTTCCATCGTAAAGACTTCAAGGCTGCGGCGGGCGAGTTGTGCGAGGAGACCATTTGGTTGTTGGGAGAACAGGGCGTCATCGAGTGGGATTCCACGCAGGAGGACCCGCCGGCCACGGCGTCAGGCGCCTTGCAATCCGCGGGTCTGTACGTTCTCACCATTCCAAGTCCTCGGAGTCAATTGGTGATCAATGCCGGTCCGCAAGGCGGACAGCACGCTGGCCACCGTCACGCCGATGCGCTCAGCGTATCTTTGCATTCTCAAGGGCACGCCCTGCTCATCGATCCGGGTACGTTCGAGTACGTTGGTGACGGCGCGGAGCGCGACTTGTTTCGCAGTACTGCCATGCATAACACGCTTAGGATAGACGGCGAGAACCAATCTGAACCGGACGGTCTGTTTGCCTGGAAACAATTTGCTCAGGCGAAGGCTGAGCAATGGATCACGGGAGAAACCTTCGACCTCTTCGTTGGAAGCCACGACGGTTATAGCCGCCTCGCTTCCCCGGTCGTGCACCGGCGTTGGGTCTTGTCGTTGAAGTCTGGTCTTTTCTTGGTGCGTGATGTCGCCCAAGGCGTAGGGAAACATCGCATCGATATTGCCTGGCATTTAGGGCCTGAAATGCGGTTGCGCGCTGAAAACGTATTTCAAGTGAAAGAGGCTTCGGGCGGATTGGCGATTTTGTGTGCGGACAAACACGGATGGTCCGAAGAGGTTCGAAAGGATGTGTGCTCGCCCGTCTATGGCAAGAAGGAGCCGATCACCGTCCTCAACTTCGGAAGCACTACTGATTTGCCCACAGAATTCGTGACATTGCTGATTCCGTTCGATGAAATCCGTGGTACGCCGGGAAAGCTTAAGCGAACGACTGAAACAACAGCTGACGCGCTCGTCAAGTCATATGTCTACAGCACACCGTCGGAGGAATATTACTTCTTCTTCGCCGAGCCAGGACGAGCATGGACCCATGGAGCCCTCGCCAGTGATGCCGAGTTCGTTTGCTGGCAAAAGAAGCGCGAAGGTGAAGACGAGTTATTGATCTTCGGTGAAGGCAGCTATGTGGAGATCGATGGACGTCGGGTTCTGGGTTGCAAGCAGAAAATCACGCGCTGCGAGATGCTGGTTCGCGAGGGTCGCAAAGAAATTTATACGTCCGAACCGGAAGCACTAAGCGAGGAAGAGTTGACGATCACGGCGCGGGGAGAAAACCTGGACGGAAGAGCGCCCTGACTTACCCTCGGTCGGGGTGCGAACCCGCAGGCTGCATGTGATTCTCGAGCAACTGGAGCAATGGTTCGCGCAGGTTCGGACCGCAGGCGATCAGACCTGAGATTAGCGGGTTGCGCCGATTGCATTCGAGCGGTCCGTTTTCCAGTGTGCTGACAAACCCTCCGGCGCTGGTCACCAAGGCGACGCCCGCGGCTACGTCCCACTCATTTTTCGGGACCAGGGTGAAAGTAATATCAACGAGGCCAGCCGCGACCAGAGCCAGTTTGTATGCGACCGATCCCATGGGCCGAACCTTGAAATTCGCGCCCTCAAATTGCTTCCACTCTCCGCGTTTGGTCTCGCTGCGGCTGGCCAACACGGTGGCGCCATCCAACGTAGTTCGCTGGCTGGGCCGGGCAGGCTTGCCGTTGTAGGTCACGCCGGATTCGAGCGATCCAAGGAAAACCTCGTTGGTGGCCGGGTTGCAGATTCCTCCGGCGATGGGGCGACCATTTTCCACCATGGCGATGGAGACGCAGAACTCGGGAATTCCGGCAACGAACTCGCGGGTGCCATCAAGCGGATCGACTACCCAAACCCGGCTTTTCTCCAGGCGCGTGTAGTCATCGACGCTTTCTTCGGAGAGCCAGCCTTCGCCATCCCGAAGCAATTCTTTGCGAAGCACCGCGTCAAGCGCCCGATCCGCTTCAGTCACGGGATCATGCCCGATCTTGTATTCTGCTTCAATCGCGCCGGCGGTGAAACGGCTGAAAACGACACGAGCCGCCTCCATGGCGGATTGAATGCGCTGCAGAGTTTCGGCGTTGGAGTTCGTCATAAGTCGTTCAGGAGTTTTTGCTTTTAGGTCCAGAGCATGCGCGCGCCGGTTGCCAGCAGCACTGTGCAAAGCAGACGCCGCAACCACAGAACTGGAAGGCGAGTGCTCAAGTGCGAACCCAGGAGCCCGCCTGGAATGGAACCAATCAACAGTGAACTCACCAGGTAGGGATCGATATTGCCGAGCCGGAAATGCAACAGGCTGGTTACGCCGGTGAGTATCACAGCATGGACAATATCCGTGCCCACCATCACCCTCGGCGAGAAACTATAAAACAGAAGAAGGAGCATCATGATGATGCTGCCCGAGCCAACCGAAGTCATGCCCACCAGAAATCCCGCCAGTAGGCCGATCGCCGACATCCCGATGAAAGATTGCAACGTCGGAGAACGATGCGCTACATGTTCCTCGATCCGGCTCTGGAAAAGCATAAGAGTCGGAATGCAGATCAAGAGTACGCCGACCGCCGTGGTGATGAACGTATTTACGCCCGATCCATAAACGGTTCGCAGATGGCCCAGCAAACCTACACCAAGAATTGATCCCGGAATGCTGCCCGTGGCCAATGCCAGAACGACTTTCTTTCGAACCGTTCCTTTGTTGAGGTGAACCCAACTCGAACCGATCTTGGTGACGAAGTTGAAAAGCGCATCAGAGCCAACCGCGATAATCGGCGGGACGCGCAGCATGAAAATCAAAACGGGCAGCAAGAGGACACCGCCCCCAACCCCGGTCATGCCGATCAGGGTCCCTACCACGAAGCCAATCAAGATCTTTTCGATGAGCATACAAAACCCACAACTCTACCGCGGCCGTTTTGCTCCGCGACTAATCCGATCGTCCATTAACCCCGATGAAGCCCTCACGCTCCAGATGCAAGATGATCTCTTGCGCTGCTTCTTCAGGACTCAGTTCGGCGGTATTGATGGTAACTTCCGCATCCTTTGGTTCTTCGTACGGGTCTGAAATGCCGGTAAACTCCTTGAGAATCCCAGCTCGAGCTTTGGCGTAAAGACCCTTCCGATCGCGCTGTTCACAAGTTTCTACCGGAGTTGCGATATGCACCAGGATAAAGCCGCCGCCGGACTCGATCATGCTGCGCACGGCCTTGCGGGTTGCGTCGTAAGGCGCGATCGGAGCGCAGATCGCGATGCCGCCGTTCTTGGTGATTTCCGAGGCCACATAACCGATGCGCCGGATGTTGATATCCCGATGCTCCTTCGAGAAACCCAGTTCGGAGGAAAGATGCTTGCGTACTAAGTCTCCGTCCAACAGAGTGACCGGGCGTCCGCCAGTCTCCAGAAATTTGGTCACCAGAACGTTGGCGATGGTCGATTTCCCCGAGCCCGAGAGTCCGGTAAAGAAAATGGTGACGCCCTGCTTGTGCCGAGGCGGGTAGCTACGCCGCAATTCGTGTACCACCTCAGGATAAGTGAACCAACTGGGAATGTCCCGGCCACCGTTGAGCCGATCCCGCAATTCGGTGCCGGAGATATTCAGCACGCGTGCGCCCTTTGGCACCTCGTTGTCCGGCACATATTGATCCTGATCTTCGAGGTAGACCATCATGCTGAAGGGCACCATGGTGACGCCGATATCGGCTTCGTGCTTTTTGAAGATTTCCTGAGCTTCGTAAGGACCGTAGAAGGGCTTACCGTCGGAATCCTTCCCTGGACCAGCGTGGTCACGGCCCACGACGAAATGCGTGACCCCGTGATTCTTGCGGATCAAGGCGTGCCAGATGGCTTCGCGCGGTCCGCCCATGCGCATCGCCAGCGGCAGCATGGAGAGTTTGACACTGCCCGCGGGAAATTTAGAAAGCAGCAACTGGTAGCAGCGAACTCGAGTGAAATAATCGACGTCGCCGGGTTTGGTCATCCCGACCGAAGGATGAAGAAGTAGATTGGCCTCGACCTGCTTCGCCGCGCGGAACGTCAACTCCACGTGCGCACGGTGCATGGGATTGCGGGTTTGGAACGCGACAACGCGGCGCCAGCCCAGGCGAGCAAATTCGGCCCGCAATTCAGCCGGAGTGAGACGCAAAGTGCGAAAGTCGTAGTGCGAAGGCATTTGCAGGCCTTCCAGCCGGCCTCCCACGTACCAGGAGTTGCCCTTGTTCAGCAGGTAATCAACGCCGGGATGGACGGCACTGGTGGTCCCAAAGACCGACTGCGCTTCGGCCTTGCGATCGGGTTGCCAGACTTCTTCGACGTGCAGAACCGCCAGCATCACGCCTTCGGCATCCCGCAGCGCAACCTTGCTGCTGCCGGGTTTGAGCGACTTGGCGAACTCCTCTTTAACATCCAAAGTGATTGGCATCGGCCACAGGACGCCGCTGTTCAATCTCATGTTGTGGCAGACACCCTCGTAGTCCGCCTGCGTCATGAATCCTTGTAAGGGCGAGAATCCGCCGCTGATCAGCAACTCGAGGTCGCAGACCTGGCGCGCGGTCAGATCCCAGGACGGCCACTCTCGCGATTGGCCCTTCAATTCCGCGATTCGTTCGGTGGACGCGATCAGGTCGATAAGTTCTCCGCCGTGCGGCGCAATAATATGGCTTGTGGAAGCGATCAAATCCTTACTCCTATGACTACGGGTTTATTAGCACACTATGTTGTAACTGCTTGCCATGCAGGCAGTATGACTGTCACAATTTGCAGCCCACAGAAGCTAGCGGGAGGTAGTGAAACCAGCGATGCGCCAGAATACCGCGTAACGCGCGGTGCGGCAAGGTCTGACTGGCTAAAACGTGTCAAGCATCAAGATGAGCAATTTTCGTACCTTTGCCAGCCGCGCCTTGAATCTCCATGTCATTCTTAATGGGAGGGTTACGAAAAGGCAATAATGTCAATCAGTAAGGTCGGCAAAGAATGTGAAAAGCTTTGCACCTGAGGTGCATTCCTCATCCCAATTCAGTTCCTGCCTCCAGAAAACCGCTCTTGAGCAGGAGAACTCTGGGAGGATTCTACCGGCGCGGCTGCCCGAGCCGCAGCCACGGGTTCCTTGATCGAATACTTCAACAAGCACCATACCGCCCGCACCCCATCTTTCCAGCCGATCTTTTTCCCTTCTTCATAAGTGCGTCCCCAGTAACTGATGCCGACTTCATAAATGCGCAAACGGCGCTTCGCAACCTTAACTGTAATCTCCGGCTCAAATCCGAACCGGTCCTCCTCGATTGGAATGGACTGGATCACTTCACGCCGGAACACTTTGTAACAAGTTTCCATGTCACTCAGGTTTATGTTTGTAAGACAGTTTGAGAGCAATGTGAGAAGCCGGTTTCCCACCGAGTGCCAGAAGTAAAGCACGCGGTGCGGTGCCGCTCCCAGAAAGCGCGAACCGTATACAACGTCCGCTTTGCCTTGAATCAGCGGGCCCAGCAGCAGGGGAAAATCCGCTGGATCATACTCCAGGTCCGCATCCTGAATGACTACGAACTCTCCGGTGGCCTGCTGAATTCCGCGGCGAAGCGCCGCTCCTTTACCCATGTTCCGCGGTTGCAGAAAAACCTGAACCTGCTGATGTTGGCTCTGCAGTTCGGCGAGAATTTCCCGGGAACCATCGCCCGATCCATCGTCCACGCAAAGAACCTCGAGTTCGAGCGGAACTGCCAACACGCGTTCCACCATGAAGCGCAACGTAGCGCACTCGTTGTAGACGGGAATGACGACCGACAGTTTCACGGGATAGGGAAAGTTTTCGTTACCCTTCCTAGTGTAGAGGATTCTTTTCTTCTCGGCTTCATTTTTCCCAAATCGGAACCACAATCGGTCCGGTTTCGTGCCCGTGCTCAGCGAATCGCTGCCATTTGCAATGTCGGAGAACGCAATACACCGGGAGTGGCGTTATCGGGAGATTGTCAAGAAGTGTAATTAGTTCTCAGGACCCTTACATGATCGGGGAATTTTGTCCTAAGGTTTTTGCCCTAAAACTGCCGTGCGGGTTGTGAATGCAGAAGGTCGCAGTGCAGCTTCGGTGCCGAGGGGCCGGCATTTATCGTCACGGACCAGGGAGTATCGGCTTAATTCACAACCAAAGCTGCGGGCAATCGATTCCGTGCGATCATTATTGTTCTACCTTATTTTCTATCACTTGCATCGGAATCCGCTGTAATCGTAAGGGATCAAACGGCCTCCTCGCCGAGGATTCCTGCCTTCCGCCCCGGTTGGTCTGACTGAGTTTATCCACGCCGAAGTCGGATGTGAGAACTGATACTGGCAACCACTGAGGAAATCCGGCCCACTTGGCAGCGTGAATGCTATGAAATCCTGGAGACCCAGCCAAAACCTTATGCTTCCTTTGTGGCTGGAAAGGCGAAGAGCGCTCGCAACAAGGGATCTGTGGAAAACTCCCTGGGCGGCGTCGGTTATTATCTCACCCCTGAGGAAGAAGCTGAATGGAGGAAAAGCCTGTTCGCCTAGGCCCGCGGGAGCAGCAGATTGCCGAGTTGCTGCTGCAGGGTTGTGACAACACGGAAATTGCCGCGCAGCTCAAAATGGCGCGACGCACGGTCAAGGCGCACTTCAATCGTCTCTTCCTGCGTTTTGGAATTGACAGCGGTATCAAGCGAGTCAAACTCGCGACAACCTTATACCGGAGGCAATTATGTTTGGAGGAGAGCGCTACGGAAAACGCATCCCAAACGAACGCGAGCAACGCGTCATTGAACTCGTCGCCCAAGGGCTCAAAAACAGTGAAGTCGCAGAAGCAATCGGCACCACTGAGCATGTCGTAAAAAATTATCTTCGCGTCATCTATGACAAACTCGGACTCTGGAATCGGGTCGAGCTTGCGCTGTGGTACGAGGCGCGCCGCCACGAGAGTCTAGCCCAAGCCTGATCACCCGCAAGACTCTCTGCGCGAGCTTTGACGTTCAGGTATTTCCGCCGCGCTCAAGATCGCCCGCCAGAGGGTCGGACACGGGGAATCGCTCAGTTGTGTTCTAAACCTCGAAATCTCTTACGACTCAGACAGTCTATTCGCAGTCTTTTCGGGCTGCCGGCTCAAATTGATCCATCTGAGCGTCGCGCTGCGTCGTAAATTTCCCTCCCGGAGTCTTCCCATACAAATCTGAATCGGCGCAATAGTAGAGCGCGGTGTGCAGATCGACCCATACCTGGGCGTTGGGATTCCCCAGATAGACCGGCGTGGGCGGGGTCTCGGCCAATCCCAAAGTGACCAGCAGCTTTTCAAAAAGCGTGAGATTGGGCTGCTGAGGATTCTTTGATTGGCCCGCATGTTCCGCCGGACGCATTCCCCATCCTGAGATCACGATCAAAAGCAGAAGCACCGCTGCTCCGACATAGATATCCGCTCGATGTTTAGCCAGCCAGATTCCGCCCTTCGACTGCGGGTGTACGGTTTCCAACCACTCCTGAGCGTTGGCAGCGGAAGCCCACGGCGACAATGATTTCTCAGTTTCTCCGGCTTCCACCGAAACCGACGCCGTGTCCTCCGCCATTACATCGCCGACTACTAAACTGGACTCGCCTTCCGGCGCTGCCTCGGGTTCATATGCTTCGTCAGAGAAGTCTGCGATCGCATGCTTCAGATCGGGAGAAAGTGCCGGAGCGAACTCGTCAGAAAAACGAGCCTCAGAATTTGCCGAGAGGCCATCCGAGGTTTCTTCGCTATACGCTCCCGTCTCGTCTGGTTGCTGCTGACTCTCTGCTGCCTGCTGCAGATGCCACAGAGACGCCCATTTGCTCTGCAAGTCGCCCGAGGGCAAAGTTCCCGCTGGCCGCGCGGTTCCGCAGCGGCCGCAGAATAATTCTTGTTCTCCGAACTGGTATCCGCATTGTGGACAGATGGAGCCGCGGATCGATTTTGGGCGAGACTCGCTGATCGGAGCGCTAAATTGCGGTGCCGCAGTCTCGGCGGCTTCGACGACGTTCTCCGTCGACGCCACAACGTGCTCTGCGGATTTGCCGGGATTCTCAGCCGATCCCACTGCCAGGCGCTCAAGTTGCGGCTTGATTCGTTCCAGAGCCTCCAGCATGGCGGCGCGCTCGGCCGCGAGCGTCTGCCTCCATTCCCTGTCGATTGCTCTGGCGATTGCCTCCGTCATCAATCCGGCCATGAGCTGGCAACTGCGAATTTCCGGCTCTTGAATGGAATCAGAATCCACGAAGCGAACTTCGAGCAATCCGGCCAGCTTTCCCTCGTGGTGAAGAGGGAGGGCCATCGATGACTTGCCTCCGATTTCCCGGACGAATTCAGTCGATAGCTGGCCGTCGGCGGACAAGCACGAATCCGTTGCCAAACGCGATCCGGCCAAACTGGCCGCATCTCCTGTGGCCGCGCAGTACTCCAGTTGATTTTCCCGCACCACCGCGATCGCAACCCCCGTGGCATGGGTGATCTCTTGCAGTCGCTCCGCAATCAGATTAGCTGCAGCTTGCAAATTGAGGCCTTGCGAGCGCAGCATTTCTTGAGTCTCTACGATTTTGGCGAGTGCTTCAGCAGGATCGGGTTTCGGGCGGCTGGCGACCTCGACCGCCTTCAGTTCCTGGATCACATGGGCGGCCTCCAGGAGTTGCTGGAACGTGGTTTCATCCAACGCCGGCCTATCCTGTGGGCTGATGGTCTGTTGCTCCAAGTCGTTATGTGCTCCCGGCTTGCGTGACTCCGCCATAGGCAAGTGCAATTCGCCGTCCACAAATGCTGGGCTCAACCCCCGCGTTCCCTGATTCTAGCAGTCCCGATTCGCTCGAACCATACCCGTACGCAGGCACTCAAGTGCTTGCACTTCTTGCGATTGGCGGACCGAAATGTGTTCCATCATTCGATGCAGAACTCAGTAACAGGGGGTTTCAAAAGGACCGGCAAGAACTCGGAACCGCGCGGCCGGCAAAAGGTGAAAACTATTGCACTTTCCCTCGCCGCAATGTGGTGATGATTCGAACTGACAGTCGTTCCGAACGTAGCCAGCAATTGCAGTCTCTGGATCGTGAAGACACAAATTCCTCGTGCACGGGAGCTTGCCTGTGCTGATGCTCAGCTAGGCCTGCACGGGCGTCAGTTCTTGCTGGCTGGTCTCTTCGCGGCTCATGTAGTAGTGGACCGCGGGCGTGATCACGAGCGACAGCACCATCGAGATAAGGATTCCGCCGATTACTGCGATGGCCAGGGGTTGCAGCATTTGCGATCCGGCGCCTAACGCGAAGGCAAGAGGCAGCATGCCGGCGACCGTCGCCATCGCCGTCATCACGATGGGACGCAACCGCCGTCGGCTGGCTTGCAGCATGGCATCTTCTGCCGAAAATCCGAGCTTGCGGAATTTCTGATCCGCATCGAGCAACAGGATTCCATTCTTTGCCACAATGCCAATCACCATAATCATTCCCATGAATGATGAGACATTGAATGTGGTACCGGTAATCAGCAGCGCGACGAAAACGCCAGAGGTGGATAGCAGAGCGGAAGCAAGGATCGCAACCGGCGCCGCGAAATTGCGAAACTCGAACAGCAGCACGATAAACACTAGAAGGATGGCGAGTATCAACACCAACACCAGATCACGGAACGATTTCTGCTGCTCCTGATAAGTTCCACCATAGGTGACGCGAATGCTTGCGGGAAGGTGCAGGCCATCGACGGTTTTCATGACCGCATCCATGCCTCGGCCCAGGTCGGTTCCTTCCAGGCGAGCCGTTACCGCGACCTGGCGCTGCAGGTTCTCGCGGCGAATCTCGGTTTGCCCCGGCAGTTCGGTGATGGTGGCCAGTCCTCCCAAAGTTGCGGTCCTGCCTGTGCTGCTGGTCAACAGCGTATCTCGGATCGCTTCGAGTGAAGCGCGATTGGCGGCAGGGAAGCGCACCCGCACGGTGTAGGCGCGGTCGTTGCTTACTACCGGGGTTGAAGCCGGTTCGCCTTCTAAAATCGCGGAGGCATCGGTCGCGATTTCTTCCGGGGTAAATCCGGCGCGAGCGGCCACACTGGGATCAATCTGAAACGTCGTAGCTGGGCCGCTGATTGTGTTGTCGATTCCATTTAAGATATCGACCACACCCGGGATCTTGTGAATGGCGTCTGCAATCTTGGGCGCCCACTGCTGGAGCGCGGCCGCATCCGGCGAAAACAGCTTGATCTGGATAGGTTCGGGAGCGCTGGTTAAATCTCCGATCATGTCCTGCAACACCTGGATGAATTCCACATCCAACGCCGGCTCCTGCTGGGTAACTTTTTCTCGAACCTCGGCGATGATGTCGTCGATGGCGCGGCTGCGGTCGGTTTTGAGCTTCACCGAAATATCGCCGGTGTTAGCCTCGGTCACGGCGGCGAGCCCGAGTTGCAATCCAGTTCGGCGGGAAGTGTTCTCGACCTCTGGCGTGGACCGCAGAATCTGCTCAACGTGAGTAATAACGCGATTCGTCTCCGCCAGCGAACTGCCTGCGGGCATAATGTAATCGAGAATGAAACCACCCTCGTCCATCGCCGGCAGCAAGTCCGATCCTGAGAATCGATAGCACAGATACGAGGCAATCACCAGTACAACCGCACCGCCCGCAAGCCACATGGGCTTCGCCAGGGCTCGACGCAGCCAGTGTTCGTGGAAGTTCACCACCTTGCGAAAAAACCCCGTGATCGACGCTTCCTCGGCTGCGAGAAGCCGAGTGATCGATTCTTCTTCGGGCTCGGTTGCTGACTGCTCCGCCACAGCGGCTTTGTGCTTGATGAAGTACTGGCTAAGGTTGGGTGTCCAGGTGAGCGCGAGCGCCAACGACGTGAACAGCGAAATGGCCATGGTCACGGCCAGCGCGCGAAAGAACGTTCCCGTAACTCCCGTGATCGAAATCAATGGCAGAAACACAACCACCGGGGTCACGGTCGAACCGATCAGGGGAACCGTGATCTCCTGGAGAGCGCTGTGAATGGCCTGTAGCCGGTTCTGTCCCGCATCGCGATGGAGCACGATGTTCTCCACCACGACAATTGCATCGTCAATGACCAAGCCCACAGCGGCGGCCAGTCCTCCCAGTGTCATCAGATTGAAACTCTGGTGCAGAAACTTGAGCGCGGCAAACGTTACCAGAATCGTGACTGGAATGACCAAACCCGCAACGATCGAAGTGCCCCAGTCCCTTAGAAACACAACCAGGATGATCGAGGCCAGAATGAGTCCCAGCAGAATAGCGTCGCGCACGCTTTTGATGGAATCGCCGACAATGATGGACTGATCGTAGAAGGGCCGAATCTGAATTCCCGGCGGCAGCGACTTCTGGATGCGGTCCACCTCGGCGTGAACTTCGCTGGCGACTTCCACGGTGTTGCTGTCTGGTTGCCGGTTGATGTTGAGCAGCACCGAAGGTTTCCCGTTCGCGGTCACGATTGTGTAAACGGGCTTCACGGCGCGCGTTACGGTTGCGATATCTCCGATGCGAACGGGAATTCCTGCCGGAGTAGCCTTGACCACGGTGTTGGCGATCTGCTCGGGCGTGCGCACCTGCCCGCTGATCAATCCCAAAACCAGCTGGTGATTGAGTTCGAACAATCCGGGCGAATCAATCAGGTTGGTGCGCCGCATCGTATCCAGAATGTCGTTCACGGTGACGCTGGCGGTGAGTAGCTTGGCGGGATCCGGCGTGATGTGAAACTCCGGCTCCTGCCCACCCTGCACCAGCACGGTCGACACCCCGTCGAGCCGGTTCAGCCGCGGCTTGATCTCGTAGGTCGCCATCTCCCACAGTTGCGTTTGCGGAACCGTGTCCGACGTAAGGCTATAGCCAATGATTGGGAAGCTGGCGAACGTCATGCGATTTGCCACCACGCTGGCCGTCGAGGGAAGTTCCGGTTGCACACGCGACAGCGCCGCATTCACGTATTGCAGCGTCTGGAACATATCCACATTCCAGTTAAAGAAAAGGTCGATCTCCGCCGAGCCGCGGCTGGTAATCGAACGCACGTCCTGCAGTCCGGGAACGCTGTTCACAGCTTCTTCCAACGGCCGCGTGATCGTCACCATCATCTGGTCAATGGGCATCACACCGTTGTCGACCGCAATCAGAATCCGTGGGAAATTGGTTTCCGGAAAAACTGACACTGGGATGGTGAATGCAAGATAAGCGCCCAGCAGCGCAACCGTCAGGATCAGGAAAATCACGGGCTTGGAATAGTGCGCAAACCAGTATGAGGATTCCGGCTGACTCACTTTTCCGCTCCGCCACCGCTCTTTTCCGTCTGATCTTTTTGCTGCGGCTGTTCCACCTTGATCTGAGTATTGTCGGGCAACGCGTACGCGCCTGAGGCCACCACGCGGTCACCGGCTTGCACGCCTTCCACGATCTGCACGTCATCAGCTTGGCGCACTCCGACCTTGACCGGCTTCTGATGAGCCCGATTGTCGGAACCAACCACCATCACCGTAGTGGTTCCATCTTCCGCAGTGAGCAGGCTGGCCGCGGGAATCACCAACGCGTCGGGAATCGTCCGCGCTAGCATCGAGAGTTGGACGCTTGTCCCAGGTTTGAGCCGCTGCTCGGGATTTTTCGCTTGAACCCAGACTTCCACCGTGGTGCTGTTAGGATCAAGCGCCGGGCTGATCACGGTGATCTTGCCTTCGGTCGGCTGATCCTCGCCCAGTGCGCTGATAGTCGCCTTGTCTCCGAGCTTGAGCAATGCAGCGTCCGGCTGCGGAATATGGGCGCGGGCAACGACCTGCGAAATATCCATGACGGTGAGCAATGGAGTTCCGGCCGCGGCCATTTCTCCCGGATACAAGGGACGGTCGGCAATCACGCCATTGATCGGACTGCGAATCTCCGAATAGCTCAGTTGCGCGGTTGCGCCAAGATATTTTCCCTTCGCGGATTCCAGTTGTCCGGCTGCCGACTTCAGTGTCTGCTGCTTTCCGATCGCCTGCATCGCTTCCAAATGCTTTTGCGCCAGTTCGTACTGGTTGCGCGCTTGTGTGAGATCGACACCCGCTTGATCGAGTTCCTTGCGGGGAAGAGCGCCCTGCTGAAAGAGTTCCTGCCGGCTGTCGTAGACTTTTTGCTGAGCATCCAGCATCTGCTTGGCAGCCTGCGCTTCCAGTTGCGCCTTCTGCATTTCCGCCGGGAGATCGGCGCCGGTGCTGATTTCGTAGGTGGCCTGCGCCTGATCGTAGGTGCCTTTTGTGTCTACGGCCGCGGCTGAAAGATCCTGATGTTCGAGCACGGCGAGCAACTCACCTTCGTGTACACGGCTGCCGCGCGTGACCAGAAAGGTCCTTACCGGCGCGCTGATTTTCGGAACGATCGCCGACTGCGCCAGCGGAAACAATACCGCCTCAGCCACCACCGTATGTTGGATCGTCGTCTTCTCAACCGCAGCCGCCTGCACCGGAACGATGGGTTCTTTCTCGGCGGGTTCCTTGGAGCAGGCAGAGAGCGCTGCGAGCAGAATGGTGACCGCTATCAACCCCGTGGGCCCGGACGCCCTCGTTCGGGCAAAGGACGCAGGACTGCCGGACCTTGTCCGGCCGGGCGACTGAGGACATCCGTCCGTACGCGCGCGTTTCGCTGCCTTCGTCATTCGCTATAAATTTCCTGTCAACGTTTGCAAGTTTGCCATGGAAACACGAAAGCGTGCCTGCCCATCGTTAAATGCGTTGCGCGCCTGAGTCAGCGTGTTCTGCGCGTCCACGACTTCGAGCACGGTGGATTCGCCTGCCTGATAACGCATCGTGGTCAAGCGTAAGCTTTCCGCTGCCAGTTCTGCGGACTGGTCCAGCGATTCGAGTTCTGACCGCGCCGTGCGGGCCTCGTTGTACAAAGTCTGCAATTTAGCCAGCAATTGCCGCTGCGTGAAACTCAGCTCCACGCGCGCCTGCTGCTGGCGCAAGTCCGCCTGCTTCACCTTGCTGCGATTCGCTCCCCAATTCCAGATTGGCAACTGCAATGTCGCGGTAGCGGCGTATCCCAGATTGCGCACCTGTTGTCCTGGAATCGGGCCGTTCTGATTCACTGCGTTCTGATTTACCGCAAAGTGATTGGCGTCGATGCCATAAAAATAGTCGAGATTGAGCGAGGGCAGAAAACCATTCCACGCGACTGCAACCTCTTGGTTCGCCTGCTGCAATGCGGCCAGCGCGGCCCGCAGTTCAGGGTTCTTGTTCGCGGCAGCAGCCTGGACTTCGGGAAACGAAGGCAATGGCTCTGGCATCTGCAAGTCATCCACCACGGAGAAGTTTTCGTTGAAGTCGGGAAACACCAGGACCGCCAGCTCCAGCCGGCTGCGATTCATTTCTAATTCCGCTTCTTGCAGTTCCCGCTGTTGCTGCGAGTTTTGAATCTGTGCTTTGATGACGTCCGAGTGCGCCACCTCGCCGCCGTGCTCCAGCTTCTGACTTATGTCGAAGAACCGCTGTGCCTCAGTCGCGGCCCGTTGCGCGGTGGAGTATTTTCGTTGTGCCACCACGAATCCGTAGTAGGCCTGCACCACGGTGACAACCAGCCCGCGAGTAGCGATTTCCGCACGCGCCCGGGCCACAGCCTCTGCCGCGGAGGCGCGACGATAGTCCGCAATATTGGCCAGTGAAACGTCCTGATGTATATTTCCCTGGCTGATATACTCATGCACGCCATTGTTGGCGATAAATCTACTGCCGGCGCTGCCATTGCCCTGGGTATAAAGGAATGCCGCGTTGTAATTTACGCTCGGCAACAGCGCAGCGCGACTCTGTACCCGATCTTCCTTGGCCACTCCGAACTCGGTCACCGCTGCCCGGTATTCAGGCGCGTTCTTCTTCGCCCGCTCCAGTGCATCCTGCAAAGTCAAGGTGAGAGGAGCATTGCTCGGGGCGGTGCTCGTGCCTTGTTGGTCGATACTTCCCGATACCTGGTTCGGAGCAGTTTGGGCGGATGCAGCCAATGCCAAACTCAATGCCAATAGAAGGAATGCGATCTTGGTGCGAGCCCTGCCATAGCGCTGTCCGGAATTCAAAGTTGCCATATGCTCACCACACTGCTTGTTAAAGTCTGACGTTTTACATTTGCCGGCGACGCGGGAGGTATATGCCTTCACGATCGTGCAAGCCATACCTCCCGCGAAGCTCGGTGGGGGAGGGACTATTCAACTGCGAGTCGATATTCACAAATTGAAGATTAAGAGAAGCTGAAGGCATTTGGGGGATTGTCGGCCTCTGGAATCCTGGGTGCGACGGGCCTTCTTCGCACGACCGCACCGGCGAGAACGCCCGCGCCTACATTAGCTTTGGCTGACCGGCAGCTCTACCGTCATGCGCGTGCCTTTGCCGGGAGCGCTATCGGCAGTGATTGCTCCGCCATAGGCTTCGACCAGAGCTTTCGCGATCGCGAGTCCGAGGCCGAAGCCTCCTGTAGTTCTGGTGCGCGATGGGTCGCCGCGGTAGAAGCGCTCGAACACGTGTGGCAGATCGGCCGGCGCAATGCCTGCGCCGTGGTCTTCAAAGACGATCCGCGCGGGTCCGGCGTCCTCCCGAACGACCTCAACTTCGACCGCTCCGCCTTCCGGACTGTAGCGAACCGCATTTTCCAGCAGGTTGATCCAGACCAGCTGCAGGTCCTCGGGATCGGCGCGAAACAAGACTGGGCCATTCTTCGAAAGATGAACCGTCGTCTTGTGGTCTTCGGCCAAGTGGCGAATTCGCTCTACCGCTTCCTCGCAGGTTGCGGTAACGTCGATGATCTGCAAGTCGCGCCGCAGGGCTCCGTGCGCCCATTGTTCTGCCCGAGCCAGCCGCAGCATCCATTGCAGGAGTTGTTCCAGCCGCTCCAGATCTTCCAGCGAGTGTTCGAGCCCAGCGCGATACTCCTCGGAAGCGCGAGGCCGTTGCAGCAGAGATTGCAATGTGGATTTCAGCACTGCGACCGGAGTCTTCAATTCGTGCGCGGCATTACCCAGAAATTCCCGCTGCTGGTCAAAGGAATGCTGGAGCCGCGCCAGCATCGTCGTCATTGATTGCGTGAGCGGACGCAGTTCTCTGATCTGTTGAGCATCGTCGGGCAAATGCAATTCCCAATTGTGAGTCGATACCAAACCGGCCTGCGCCGCCAACTCCTGCAGCGGCAGGAGTCCTCGTCGAATCCCCCAAAGCGCCAGCAGAACCGTCGCGCCCAGCAGCAACAGGCTGGAGAGCGCGATAGAAATCCCCGCTTGCTGAACCTGTGCGTCCAACTGGATCATCGGCGCGGCGTAGACGATGGTCAGGGACTGAGGCCGGAACGTTTTGCCTTCTTCGCGATCGAGAACCGGGACTTGGAAGACCCGCAAGCCACGGTAATGAACGTGCGCCCATTTGAATTTCCATCGATCGGCGCCAGTGGGCTGGATCTCAAGGCCAGTGGGCCAATTCGCCGAACGAGTCAGAAGCCCCGAGCGCTCCGTCCACACCGCAAACAAATCCGGATGGGAGGGATCCAGAGACGATGGCATCAATGTGTCGTCGAAGTAAACGTTGCCACTCGCGTCCTCCTTATAGCGGACCAGTGCTGCCACGCTCATAGCGCGAGCCTGCATCCCGGCGTCGAGTGAAGAAAGAAGTTGGCGGCGAGTATAGAAGATACCGCTAAACAACAAACCCGCGGCCAGCAGCGTCTGCGAAAGCACAACGATTGTGATCAGCCGCGCTTTGATCGAGCCGCGCAGGATCGAACCGTGCAGAATTGAGCCGGACAGGTTCGAACCCTGCATGGTCAAACGTCGTAGAACGGATTTGTCTCCCTTTGTCATCCCTGCGGTGATCCATCCTGCAAAACATAACCCTGCCCGCGTAGCGTGTGAATCAACTGCCGCGAGGAGCCGTCATCGAGTTTGCGCCGCAGACCCGAAATGTAAACCTCGATGACGTTGCTGAACTTCTCCCAGTTGTAATCATAAAGATGCTCCAGCAATTCAGTCTTTGAGATCACCGCTCGGGGCCGATGCGCCAGATATTCCAGTACGCGATATTCCATTGCCGTCAACGTAATTGGACGGCCTCCGCGCTGCACGCTGCGATTCACCGTGTTCAATTCCAAATCACCCACGGAGAGAACCGGAGAAGGCTGTCCTTTCCCGCGGCGGATCAGCGCCTTGGTGCGCGCCAGCAGTTCGCCCAGATCAAAAGGCTTGGTCAGATAGTCGTCAGCGCCCGCGTTTAACAGCGCGACCACCGACTCCTTGTCGTCACGAGCGGTGACAACCAGCACCGGCGTGCGCTGACCAGCCTGCCGGATGCGACGGAGTAATTGCGTTCCATCCATTCCCGGCAACATCAGATCGAGCAGCACAACATCGTATTCGCTCGATTCCGCCAGGAAAAGTCCTTCCTGACCATCATGCGCAATGTCCACCGCGTACCCCGCGCTTTCGCGCAGACTCCGCGCGATGTTCTCCGCTAACCGCGGCTCGTCTTCGATGATCAGGACGCGCACTTCAAGCACCTCGCGTGTCGCTCAAAAAACACGCTACTTACTTCAACCTTAACGCGTCCTGAATCCGCTTGGAAGTACTACGATGCTGCCTAACCAAACACTTCGCTACCCTTCCAGCCTGTCCGATTCTGAACATCTCATCTCACCAGCGGACACGTTCCGGCTCACATCTGACACTCTTACCCGTCAAATCAAAGGCTTAGCGGTTGCATAAGGGAAGGGAAGTTGCCTGACATTTAGAGAGGCACCGGACTCTGCCGAAGGGGGATACGGCCAATGGGAACGCTGATCGAGGACGTTCGATACGGACTCCGCATGCTGCGGAAGAACCCTGGTTTCACGGTCGTGGCCGTTCTCACGCTGGCTCTCGGCATCGGAGCCAATACGGCGATCTTCAGCGTGGTCCACGCCGTGATGTTGAAGAGCCTGCCCTACTCCAATGCGGATCGCCTGATGATCCTCGATGAATATCAGGTGCACGCAGGCAGGAGCAGTGTTGGCTGGATGAATTTTCTCGACTGGCGCGCGCAGAGCCATTCCTTCGATGCCATGGCGGCCTATCGGCTAGATCACCGTAGCCTTACTGGAATCGGCGAACCCACGTTGCTGCGAGCGGGCGAAGTGTCGGCGCCATTCTTCGCGTTGCTCGGAGCCCAGCCCATCCTGGGCCGCGTCTTCACGGAATCGGAGGACAATCCGGGAGCCAGCCCCAGAGCAGTATTGAGCTATGGGTTCTGGCGCAACCGGCTGGGTGGCGATTCCTCCGTTGTTGGTCGCGAGCTAACTCTCGACGGCGCGCCCTTCTCTGTCCTGGGTGTTCTTCCACCCGGTTTTAAGTACTTCCAGCAACGCGTGGACCTCTACATCCCCATTGGGCTGGAGGGCGCAAAACCGGCATGGATCAACCGGGGAAATCATCCCGGTCTGCTGGTATTGGCTCGGTTGAAGGATGTTTCCCGGTCAGCGGCGCAGGCCGAAATGGAAACCATCATGCGTCGGCTGGAGCAACAATATCCGGCGTCAAATAGCGGCGAACAAGCGTCGATCACGCCGCTTTCCGAAGAACAACTCGCCGGCCTGCGGCCCATCTTCTATACACTGCTGGCCGCCGTGGGCTGCGTTCTTCTGATTGCCTGCGCCAATGTCGCTAATCTGCAGTTGTCCCGCACGGCCGAGCGCCAGAAGGAATTCGCAGTTCGGGCAGCCATCGGCGCGGGAAAAGCGCGAGTGATGCGGCAACTGCTGACAGAGAGCTTGCTGCTAGCTCTGTTAGGCGGCGGGTTAGGGCTGCTCCTGGCTCGGTGGACAATCGCTCCGCTGCTGCGCTTGGCCCCGCAGGACATCCCGAGACTCGCTGAAACTGGAATCGATGCCGGCGTAATGCTATTTACATTTTGCATCTCAGTTCTAACCGGGATTCTTTTCGGCATCGCGCCCGCCTTTCAGTCGTCGCACATTAACCCGAACGGGGCTTTGAGGGAGAGCGGGTCCACGGCCACGTCTGGCCGTTCCCGTCAAACTCTGCGCGCCGGGCTGTTTGTTTCTGAGGTCGCAATGGCGATGGTTCTGGTCGTCGCCTGCGGACTTCTCATCCGCAGTCTCCTGAAAGCGCAGGCTGTGAATCCTGGATTCAACGCCGATCGCGTCCTCGCCCTCGACGTGTTGCTTCCGCCGCATCAGTATCAGACCGACCAACAGAAGACTCATTTTTTCGAGCAGGCCTTGCAGCGCATCCGGGCCTTGCCAGGTGTGACGTCCGCCAGCGCGGTTCATTGTCCGCCGCTTATTGGGACCTGCTGGAACTCGGTTTATCTGGTCTCGGACCGCCCCGTTCCACGACAAGCCGAGCTCCCCAAATCCGTATTCAACATCGCTGATCCCAACTATTTTCAGACCATGCAAATTCCCCTTCTCCAAGGCCGGCAGTTTGCGGAGAGCGACGACGCACAAGCGCCTCCGGTCATCATCATCAACCAAACCTTGGCGAATATCTGGTGGCCGAATCAGAGTCCGCTCGGCAAGCGGGTTAAGCAGGGATTTCCCCAAGACAAAAATCCCTATCGTGAAATCGTCGGCGTGGTCGGAGACCTCAAACAAGATGGGCCGGACGCCGAGCAACTGCCCGAAGTATTCGAACCTGCAGCGCAAAGTCCTAGCGAAGCTATGACGGTCGTGGTGCGAACCGGGTCTTATCCGCTGGCCATGGCGAAGTCAGCACAGGACGCGATCCAGTCCGTAGACAAGGATCTGCCGGTATCTGCGATTCAGCCGATGACCCAATACATCACCGAGGCGCTGGCCCGACGCAGGTTCTCCACGCTTCTTCTGGGACTGTTTGGAGGCTTAGCCTTGCTGCTGGCCGCGGTAGGCATCTACGGCGTTATGGCCTATACGGTGGCACAGCGCACCCATGAGATTGGCATTCGCACTGCCCTGGGCGCGCAATCCTCGCAAATCCTGCGCCTGATCCTCGGACGCGGAGGAGTCCTCGCCTTGGCTGGCGTGGGCTTAGGTCTTGTGTTCGCGCTGGGGTTGACCCGCCTCATGGCCAGTCTACTCTACGGAGTTCGCGCCACCGACCCGCTGACTTTCGGAGGCGTCGCGCTCCTGCTTACCTTAGTGGCGCTGGCGGCTTGCTACATTCCAGCACGACGTGCCACCAAGGTCGATCCCATGGTCGCGTTACGCTACGAGTAACAAGGAGAATGGACATTGCAAACGCTTATTGAAGACGTCCGTTACGGACTCCGCATGTTGCGGAAGAACCCCGGCTTCACAGCAGTCGCCGTTCTCACCCTGGCTCTTGGCATCGGCGCCAACACTGCCGTTTTCTCCATCGTCAATGGCGTGCTGCTTAACTCACTGCCGTTCCCAGACCCTGACAAGCTGGTGGTTCTGTTCGAGAGCAAGCCGAATTTCAACGAAGGTTCCATCTCCTATCCGAATTTCCAGGATTGGCAGCGCGACAATCATTCGTTTTCTTCCCTGGCGGCCTATCGTCCGGACAGCTTCAGTCTCACCGGTGCGGGTGAAGCGGAGCAATTGAAGGGGAAGATGATCTCGGCGGACTTTTTCGACATCCTGGGTGTGAAGCCTTTGATGGGCCGCATGTTTACTGCTCAAGAAGATCAGTTAGGCGCGGGCCGCGTCGTGCTCATCACCAGTGGTTTTTGGAAGCGAAAATTTGGTTCGTCTCCCGACATCCTAGGGCGACGACTTGTGCTGGATGGCGAAGGCTACACCATTCTCGGAGTGATCCCTGCCAGTTTTCATTTGACCCTGCCAAACTTCCCTGACACCGGCGATATTTATGTTCCCATCGGCCAGTGGACTCATCCCTACTTCCACCAACGCAGCTATGCCCTGGGCATGAAGGCCATCGGACGGCTGAAGCCTGGCGTCACCTTTGCCCAGGCTCGTGCTGACATGGACAGAGTGGCCCAAAACCTGGCCGTGGCTTTTCCTCAAGCCGATGCGGGGGAAGGCGCCAGGGTCGTGCCTATGAAGGAAAAAATGATCGGAGCCATCAAGCCCTTTCTTCTGGTGCTGCTGGCGGCGGTCTGCTTTGTGCTCCTGATCGCCTGCGTGAATGTCGCGAATCTTCTGCTGGCGCGTTCGACCAGCCGTACCCGCGAATTCGCCATCCGCCTCTCGCTGGGCGCCAGCCAGAGCCGCGTCGTCCGCCAACTTCTTACCGAGAGTGTCCTCCTCGCATTGGGTGGCGCCGGTCTCGGCCTGCTTATCGCCAGTTGGGGGACCAAGGCGGCGCTCGCTGCCCTCCCGGTTTCCATGCCCCGCGCCGAGCAAGTCGGACTTGATTCGCATGTCCTGATCTTCACTGCGGTGGTTTCCATCCTCGCCGGGATTCTCTTCGGTCTCGCTCCGGCCCTGAGAACCGCGAGTTCGAACTTGCAGGAAACTCTTAAAGAGGGTGGCCGGGGAACCAGTGGCGCCCACCACCGCGTCCAAGGGGCATTTGTGGTCGTCGAAATGGCGATGGCACTGGTGCTGTTGATCGGCGCGGGTTTGCTGATCCGCAGCTTGTCGCGGCTGTGGAGTGTCAACCCTGGATTTGATCCCCACAATGTTCTCAGCTTCGATGTCGCGCTTCCGCCCTCGGACAGCGGGTTGACTCCCGATGCGGCGCGAGCCGTCTATCGTCAACTTCACGACCAACTGGCGGCTGTTCCGGGCGTTCAGGCAGTTTCCTTATCGGGTGGTTCGCTTCCGTTCCTGGGCGACGATGAGGAGTTGTTCTGGATCGAAGGCCAACCGCGGCCCGCTAACGATAAGGACATGAACTGGACCTTGCGTTACACCGTCGAACCGGATTACTTCAAGGCTATGTCAATTCCTATCAAGCGTGGTCGCTTGTTGACGGCGCAGGACAAGGAACACTCTCCACTGGTCACGGTGATCGATGAGAGCTTCGCCGACAAGTATTTCCCGCACCAGGATCCGGTGGGCAAGCACATTAACCTCAAAGCAGTCGACAGGCCGATAGAAATCGTAGGCGTGGTGGGGCACGTTAAACAATGGGGGCTCGATACCGACGATAAAGAAACGCTTCACGCCCAGCTTTACTACCCGTTCATGCAGTTGTCCGACGACGAAGTGAAACAGACGACGGGCGGCGTAGACGTGATTCTACGTTCCAATGGCACACCGGGCGCGGCCTTCGATTCGATTCGGCATTCGGTCACGACCGGTGAGCAGTTCATCTTTAACGACCGCACGTTTGGCGAGATTATCGCCAAGTCGCTCGCGACCCAACGCTTCGCGATGATTCTGCTCGGCGTTTTCGCCGCGCTCGCCCTTCTGCTCGCCAGCATCGGCATCTATGGTGTCATCTCTTATGTGGTTGGACAGCGCACGCAAGAGATCGGCATTCGCTTGGCGTTGGGTGCACAACGCCTGCACATCCTTCGTCTCATCCTCGGACGCGGCGGAATCCTCGCCTTGGCCGGCGTAGCCTTAGGCCTGGTTGCTGCCCTTGCGCTGACCCGACTCATGGCCAGCCTGCTCTACGGAGTTGGCGCAACCGACCCACTGACCTTTGCCGGAGTCGCCATTCTGCTTACTCTCGTGGCGCTTGCCGCCTGCTACGTTCCGGCCCGGCGCGCCGCGAAGGTTGATCCCATGGTAGCCTTGCGCTACGAGTAACGGGATTCGCGCGCTCACAAGCGGAGGCAACATTCCTTTGTGAACCGGAGCGTGCCCTGAGCGACGTCGAAGGGTGTCCTTCGTGGTTCTCGCCTTTTCTTTGAGCCGCTTCAATGGCCCGTTTCAGAACCGCACTCTCCCATATTGGTTCCGCCAGAGCGCGAGAATGCGCTCATGATTCCTGAAACTGCGGCATTCAAAGGTCTTTATCCCTCGGTGCGGCAGGCGAAACTCTGGCGAATCACTTGCTTTGGCATTTGAGTGATCGAGCCCAAGCCAATCGGAAAGAATCGAGCTAAGGGCCGAAGAAAGCAGAAAGAGGAAAACAATCATGGTGGATCTCAGCGACATCAAGATTACGCGCCGCGACCAGGAGGTTCTACTCCTGCTGGTGGAGGGATGCAGCAACAAGGACATCGCAGAGCAACTAAACATCAGCCCACGGACCGTGAAGCAGCATCTGCGTACGCTGTTTCTGCGAGCCGGTATCAAGGATGGACGCAAGCGCGTGAAGCTTGCCACCGCCGTATTCCAAAGAGAGCAGGGAGAACTATGCAACCATGTGATCGGTTAACCGCCAAGGAAATTCAGGTCGCTACGTTGGTTTGGGAAGGCCAGACCAATCGCGAAATCGGCAATGTGATTGGCACCACCGAGCAGGTAATAAAAAACTACTTGCGCAATACCTTTGACAAACTCGGGGTCTGGAGCCGCCTGGAACTTGCCCTCTATGTCGCCGCCCATGGCGGCCTTCATTGGCGGGATCCCGTCTTGCCTTCTGGGCCGGCCACATAGGCGGCGGAAGCCGCACCTGCATTGCACCCACCGGCGCGAGTTGACAAGCGAGTTGACAAGAATGACCAAAGGTCACGGCCCGCACTGCCTGAATCGAAAGTCTCGCCGCGATTGATTTCGGCCTAGTTTTTCACAATTACAGCTCCCGGACCTGGACCGCGCCCCGCTTGAAGGGCAAATTCTAAATTGCCGGTAGTGCGAGTATGTGCACGGCGCTAACGATCGGGCCAGAACCGATTGCACCAATAATTGTGCGGTGCCCTGTGGAGAGCACGCATGTAACTGAAAACGAAGAGTCTGCGATTACCTGAAACCAGTTGACGATGGCAAGCTCCTCGGAGTACACACCTGCAACTATCTTGGGTCGTAATCGTTTGTAACGTGGGCGCTGTCTCGTTGCACGACATCGGCGCCCGGGCTAATCGTTTCCGGCGGGGAACCTGTGTCCGCCGCGCAGCAAGCGTGAAGATATAAGCTCGCAAAGAACCTGGAGGAGCTCTTTCATCAAGGTCCGGCTTTCGGAACCGGTCACGATGCTTTGCACCATCACTCAGAACGCGGGTCCATTGTCGTCACATCATGCGTGGCACTGCCTATTCGATCTAGCTTGGCCACGGCAGCTTAAAGACTAGCCGGATTTCTCGCAGCCGGGACTGCGAACAAGAGTAGTGCCGGTAATCAATAAAAATCCGGAAGTGAGGTTTGGGAGCAGTCTTTTCATTCCGCACATGGCTTATGTTGAAAACAAACCGGTCAAAGCCACTGTCCTGATCGTGGACGATTCGGTGGAGATGCGGCGCTACCTTCGCGTCCTGCTAGAACTAGACTCTTACCGGGTAGAGACGGCGAGCAGCGGTCATGAAGCCTTGCGGAACCTGCGCCATGGTTGTGTCCCTCAGTTGGTGCTGCTCGACATGCAGATGCCAGGTATGGACGGCTTGGAAACTTTGCGTCAGTTGTACGAGTTTCGTCCCCGGCCGAAAGTGATCATGTGCTCAGCGGAGGATGATCCCCGGAAGATTGCTAAGGCGGCATCGCTCGGTGCCCACGCCTATCTGGTGAAACCCATCCAGCATTTGTATCTCTCGGCTGCGATTGAACGTTGTCTGAACGAAACCTCCACCAGATCGCCCGTGGAGCCTCTGCCCGGTCGACCATTTGTCTTGCCACCCTCCGGCATCGCCACCCGCAAGTTCGCGGAATAGAATGCGCGAATGCTTGCCGCTGGCCGTCCCTCGCCTCAACTTCTGATTCGCACCATACTCTCCAGGAATTGCTTCAGTTGATTCCGGTCCTGTTCCGTAATCTCAGTAAACTTCACTCCAATCCCAAACCCTGGCGTACTGGTTACGACCTCAGCATTCGCCCATAGCTTGAACTCTTTGACCCAAAGCGCAATCTTGATCTGGGTTCGTTGCGGAAGCGGATTCGGCATTTCCAGGAAGCATCCTCCAAAACTGAGATCGGAGGTTCGGGTTCGGATGGGAACGGCCTCGCCGTTGGGGTAAACCTCCACCGAATTCGCGCACTTCACGCGCACGCTCGTGCGGCGATCCCGCATATCCCGCACCGATCCATCGAAACCGGGCGGCGGCAGCGGAAAATCCCACAGGCTCTTTTCCGGCGACAGATTAAGCAGCCCCAGCCGCCCTGCGTTGGCAGTGCCACGCTCGCCGACCCATTTCACTCGAAAATGGCCCTTGGTCTTGCCGTAGGTCACGCCCACGATCTCATCCACTTTCGGCTGAGCTTGGACTCCGCTCAACTCCACCCCATGTTGGCTGACGTTCTCAGTGAATGCCTTCTCGGAGAAAATTTGCCCGTTACTGTCGGTCCCGAAAATTCGCACCGGCACTTTGATTTCCTTACGGGGCTCCCTGCGTTTACCCATATCCTGACCAGACTCCTCCAAAAGGCTTGGGGTCCTGGGGTTACGTGATTCTACGCCAGAAGCCCTCCATCCCCCTATTAGCCGATGAAGCACCGAGTTGACCGCGCATTGCGACCCTGTCTAGGGAAAAACGCTGCAAAAGCTTGCACGAGCATTTCCACCCTCTTGCAATGGTTGACGTAACGCCTACTTTTGTAAGGCACTTCGGGGTGAACCCGCGGCATTCCAATTGCACCACCCCCGGCGTGCGTCCCAGTTTCTGCGATGTCACCAGCCCCGCTGTTGTGATCCGAGGTAGGAAATGACCACGAAAGAATGCTTCTGGATGGCCTGTGATTCCATCGAACAGTTGCGCGCGGAGTACGGCCCCTTCCAGACCCGCGCCGAGGCCGAGGCGGAAGCCCACAAACTGGGATTTGGCTTCCTGTTGCGCTACGAACATATCATCGACGCCCACGAAAACATCCAGGAGGTCCGCTGCATCTTCATCGAGCTTCCCACCAACGGCCACCAGACGCCAACCGGCCCCGTCGTCCGCCGGCTGCACACCCGCTGCGCCACCTGCGGTGAGAGCGCCGTCCACGAGGAGCATTGGCTGGCGGAAGTTTGGGCCGATATTCACGAATTCGAGCATGCCCGCCATCGTGTCCGCCTGTTCGAACAATCCCGCCGCGAAGGCCTCAAGGAAATTGGCGACTGGCGCGATCAATGCGCCTGATCCCATAACGCCCTGTAGACGCTGCCTTGTAAATGGTACCCTGCAAATCCCCACAGTTTTCTGCTAGTCTGTTCTCCGTAAGTCAGACCCGCACGGAGCCTCGTCCGAGAAAACAAAACTATGGCTTTGCTGATTTCGCTAGTCCTGGCGCTGATTCCTCTCCTAGGCATCGTCTATATCCTATTTTTCGGCTCGCCCTTCACCGTAGACGGACTGTTCATGTCCCTGATCCTGCTTTCCATCTCCGGCATTGTGGGCTTGAATGTTCTGATCGAATTGCGCAAAGGCAAGTCCGCTTTTGCGCCCAGCCGTGGCGTGTTGAACATGCGGTCGACTGGGACCGCCTCCGATGGATCTCACCTGAAAGCCCGCGGCAGAGTAAGCGATGTTGTGTTCTTCGAGTCCAACGTCGGACAGCCCAACAAATCCATCGTCACCCTCGCCAGCAACGGTTCTTCGCAGACCCTCGCGCTCGAGGGCGACGTCCGCAACGCTCTCCCCGTAGGCCAGACGCTCGAAATCACCCTGCGCAAAGAGCCGGGAAGGAACGTGCTGGTCGATGTGAACTATGCCTGATCGCTAATCTTCGATCCGCGTTCCGCATCCGCCCGATAGCCGATTACGAACGTAACCAGCAACCCCAGTTCCGCCTCGCTCCCTTCCGCGATTTCAGTAGAGAATCATGAGCAGCAGTATTTCGCCGGGCGCAAGTGCGCCCGCAGCGGAGGGGGCCATGCAGACGAAAGAGGAACAGACTGCGCCGCCGCCCACCATGTTGGTGCGCGCGGAGCAGATTCAGCGGGAGATTCAGCAGCTCTCCGGGCGTGACTTGCAGTTGTGGTCGATCGTAATCCTGGTCATTGTCGTCCTCACCGCCGGCATGCTGGCGCTGGTTCTGCCCAACGTCATCTGGGCGCAGCGCGTCATCCGCATCGAACACGTGTACCTGCCCCAACTCTTTTTCGGATTGATCTCGCTGGTTCTGCTCTTCAACATTTACCTGGTCGGACAGAAAATCACTCTGAACAACACTCGCCGCGCCCTGATCAGCGAACTCGTCCTGAATGAGCGCCTGGAGAGCCTTTCGCTCATCGATCCCTTAACTCAACTGTTGAACCGCCGCGCCATGAACGAAATGATTCCCCGGGAAGTGGCGCGTGCCAACCGCTTGTCCAGTCATCTTACTTTCCTGACCATCGACCTCGACGGATTTCGCGCCATCAATTCCAAGTTAGGCAACATCGAAGGCAATCTGGTTCTCCGGGAATTTTCCCGCCTGCTCACCACCTGTTTTCGTGGCGGCGACATCGTCTTCCGCCAGGGCGGAGACGAATTTCTCGTGGTCATGCCCGATACCAGCGAAGAGGACTCCGACTTCCCCATCCGCCGCCTGCATCGCGCCGTAGAGCAATGGAACCTCAATAGCAGCAAGAGCTACCAACTCGCGTTCAGCTGGGGACTCGCAGCCTACGTAACCGGCAGCGAAGTCGAAGACGTCCTCCGCGCAGTCGACCGCCAGCTCTACCAGAAAAAACACAACCTCGTTCCAGTGTTTTAGCGGGCTGAAGAACTCTGACAACGAACAGTTTTGAAGGGGCATGGCTTCAGCCATGCCGCCAAGCCACCGATTCGATTCAGGCCCCGCAGGGGAACCATTGGTCTCGATCTCACGATTCGGAGTAGACTGGGGGAGGATTAGCATGGTTGCTCCAAGGAATGACGTGATCACCAAGGATCCAGACATCCTCGGGGGGACGGCTGTCTTCCGAGGCACGCGAGTGCCGTTCCAGGCTTTGTTGGACTATCTAGAAGGCGGACAAACCTTGGATGACTTCCTTGAGGATTTCCCCACCGTAACCCGTGAAACCGCCGTTCAGGCTCTGGAACACGCCAAATTCCTTGTCGTCAGCCAACTTCAATGAAGCTGTTGCTAGACGAGTGCCTTCAAAACTCAAAAATCATTTACCCGGACACGAATGCCACACCGTTCCTGAGGCCGGTTGGGCAGGCAAGAAGAACGGAGAGTTGTTGTCTCTGGCGGAGACCTCTGGCTTTGAAATCTTTCTGACCCTTGACCGCGGAGTAGAGTACGAGCAAAACGTGAAGGGCCGCGAAATCGCTGTGCTCCGCGTATCCGCAAAGTCCAGCCGCTTAGCTGATCTTCTGCCTCGAACAACGGCCATTCTCACTGCAATTCGCTCGGTTCGGGTCGGACAGTTGGTTCGCGTCCGAGACTAATTTGCTGCGATAAATCCGCTGTCTCGATTCACGCCCAACAGGGAACAATGCTCTCACCACACCAGATTCCCTAGCCTCGGACTTGCCCGTCCAGCCGAAGCAACGCCCCGCAGCGCCCTTCGCCCGCGCGGCAACAACCAGGATTCGTGGAAGGGCACGGTTTCAACCGTGCCGCCAAGCCACCGACTTCGATTCAGGCCCCGCAGGGAACCTGCACTCTCAAAAGCCACGCCAGATTCCCTTGACTCCCCGAAATCCGCAGAGTATCTTTCTCCTTCCCCCAGATGTAGGGCCCCGTACTCTCCCCAAGGAAATCGTTCCACGATCCAGAGCCAAGAGAGACCACATGAAACATGTGCTCACTGCCGTCCTTTGCATCGCAATTCCCATCGCCATGTTCGCCGCAGAAAAAGATAACGGCTACAAAGTCACCTACGACGGAGGCTCGCTGCCCGACACCAAGTCCGGGACCGGCGTAAAGATCTACATCGAAGCCAATCAGGTACGATTGGCGAAAGACAACGCCGACGTAGTAAAGATTCCCGCTTCCGCCATCACCGAGATCAGCTACGGACAGGACGTTCACCGCCGAATCGGCACCGCCGTAGCCGTCGGCGTCTTCACCGGACGTAGACAGATACATTGGACAGAAGAAGAAAAACCGGGTGCCCCATTTTCCCGCGTTCTTTGCGAGAAGTGGGACAGAGTGCGATAAAAACGACTACCGCGGCATCCTCGCCGGACTAGAAGGCGTATCCGGCAAGAAACGTCGACTCCGAAGCTATCACCGTCAAGAATTGAGGAGGACGATGCTCGCTCTCACCGCCGCTGAAGTGACTAATCCGCTCCTGCCAGCAACGGTAAAGTTAAATTGCGCCTCGAATGGTTTGAATACGTATCCCACGTTGGCTGGTAGGAATCGTCGGCTTGGTTTCCCCAGCTGGCCCATCGTTGCCGTTCGCCTCGCGCGAAGAGTTCGAGGTACGGCCCTCGGCTACAGGACTCGAGAATCGCATACTGCTCATCCGGTTTGCGCGAGTGCTCTCTCTTGCGACTTGAAAGATAATTCACCTGGGTACGGCCAGGTTTCAATGTCCGAGCATTCTTTCCTCGAACACCGAACAGCATAAGCTCGGTGACATTTCGAGAATAGAACCCGACTCCCCGCCCGTCGGACCCTCCGTCCTTACGGATTTTGTGCCACACGATGTTGGGCGGCTGGCCCATCCTTTCACCACCCACACCGAGGGTGCCCCGTCCTTCCCGCGTTCTTGGCGGGAGGGCGGGTGACGCTGCCTAATTATAACCTTCGCTTTACACACTAAACTGTGTAATAATCCACACATGGCCACCAATCTCGCGCTCGACGACAACCTGATCGAGGAAGCCCGCCGCGCCGGACGTCACAAGACCAAAAAAGACGCTGTCACCGCGGCCCTCGCCGAATATGTCCAGCGCCGCAAGCAACTCCGCATTCTCAGGGCATTCGGCTCCGTCGACTTCGATCCCAAATACGACTACAAAGCCGAGCGCCGCAGAAAGCGCTCCTGAGCATGCTGGTTTTGGTCGATACGCCCATCTGGTCGCTGGCTCTGCGCCGCAGAGACGCCGACCTGAACCCTCGCGAACAACGCCTGACCGCCGCATTGCGGGAACTCATCCAGGATGGGCGCGCTCAACTCGTAGGCCCGGTCCGGCAGGAATTGCTTTCCGGCATCCGTGAAGAATCCAGCTTCAAGAAACTGCGCGACCAACTGCGCGCCTTTGAGCAAGTCCCGCTCGATCTCGCCGACTACGAAGAAGCCGCCCACCTGAACCACCAATGCCGCGCGCGAGGCATAGCCGGATCGGCCATCGACTTCTTGATCTGCGCCATCGCCCTCCGTCGTGACTGGCAGATCTTCACCACCGATCGCGATTTCCCCCGGTACGCCGCCGTCTTGCCCTTGAAACTGTACAACGCTCTGTGAGTGGGGCGGGTGGCCCATTCAAGCCGTTCTTTGGCTTGAGTGGGGCAGTGGCGGGCTAGCTCACCCGTCCCTGCCCGTTTCCCAACCAACCTGGGTGCCCTGCCCTTATTCGCGTTCTTTGAACCCGGAAAAACCCGGACGAAAAAACCGGGGACAGGAAGCTGTGAAGAAATTGTCTTTTTCGGGCGACCATGAGGACGAACACCCGTTGCTTGAAGTGACTCGGCGTTCCGAGATTGCTCGCATCGACACATTATCTATCTTCGACGTTGAACCATCTTATGCTGGCATTACTTGCAGTGTCCGCTTTAGGCGGAACCATCTCGTCAGGTTGTAACTTAGGCACGCCCAAGTCGCTTCCATGGCTGCTTTCATGCGACCTCTGCATCGGAACTGCCTTAGACTGCAGCGCTCTTTGATCCAGGCATGCGGGAACTCGGCGATCTGCGAGCGTTGCGCGTAGATTTGTTTTGCTTCCTGGGTTGCCATCTTCTGCTTGAACGCAATCGTCGCCGATGGTTCTTCGAGGCGCGTGATGGAGCGCCGCCACTCCAGCCGCGCCGTTTGCGGCGCGCATTGATCGCGCAGCGGGCAGTTGGGGCATGCCTTCTTTGGGGCGCGGTAAACGTGGGTGCGAACCCCATTCTCACGATTCAGCAGCGCATGGTGCGTGAGCGTTTGTCCGGCAGGACACGTAAATTGATCCTGCGCGGCATCGTAAGGAAACGCGCTGGCCAGGAACTCGCCGCTTCGGCCGTGCGCATCGCGCTCCCCGGCCCGCCAACTGTCCTGCCAAGACCCGTAGAAGTCCACTCCGTGATCGGCGGCCACCTGCACCGAGGCGTGGTTGGTATAGTCGCCGTCGGCCACAATCTGTTTGGGATTGCGTCCCAGCGTCGTGGCGCAGCGTTCCAGCGCCGGTTTCATCTGCCGGTAGTCGATGGCATCGGTGGTCGCCTCGACGTTCACCACGATTCCGTGTTGCGTGTCGGTAAGCAGTTGCACGTTGTAGCTGGGGACGGTGCCACCTTCGCCGTTGCCCATCACGTGCGCCTCGGGATCGCTGCTGGAGGCGCGGGCCACGAACCGGTCACGCTCGTGTTTCTTCTCCTGCTGCAGGCGCTCGACTTCGCGTACCGCCGCTTCCAGTCGACTGACTCGTTGCCGTGCGGCACGTCGCTGCGCCGCTGCCCGCCGGCTCGCGCTCTTCTCTTCTTCTTCCGCCTGCGCGTTCAGCGCACGCACCTGCTCGCGCGCCAGTTCCAGGTGCGCCGCGAGTTTCTCTTTGCGCCGGAAACTGTTACCACCCGCGTTCGCCTTGATCTTGGTCCCGTCCAGCGTCACGCGTTCCAACGTGATTAGCCCCTCGGCGCTCATCATGCCCAACACCTGCACGAACAGATCGTCCAGCGCCGTTTTATGATCGGAACGGAAACCGGACAGCGTCCGGTGGCTGATCGCCTTCAACCCGCAGAGCCACTGGCAGCCCGGCTCGTATTCACAGTGTCGCGCCAACTCGCGCGCCGAACTCACGCCACGGCTGTAGGCGTAAATCCACAAGCTGATCAACAGCTGCGGGTCGGTGTGCTCCCGCCCGGCGCGCCCTTCCACCGCCGCGATCTGCGCGTGATAGATCCGCAGGTCGAGGCGGCCGATCAGTTGCCAGATCAGACGCGCGCTATGATCTTCATCGATCAATTGTTCGACATCGATACTGCGCAGCACCAGTTGTTGTCGATTGATCCAGGCAAGTCGCGGTTCGACGGGCACGCCGTGGTCGCTCACATCCGCAGTCTACCCGCACTGGCTAATTTCGCAATGACGTTGTTGGCTCGATACGCAATTTCTTCACAGCTTCCAGACGGGACGTTCCCCAATTTCCTAAAACACGGGCTTGACGGGCAAAGTCCGCGACAACCGCGAGGCCAACGGGTGCGACATTCCCAAATTGGAACTGGATCAGCAGCCCGAACGCTTTTCTGTTGACCGCGTGCCTCCATTAACGATAACATACAGAGACATAGATTATCTATAAGATAATCACGATCTTTGACAACCTGACCATGCAGCTTCCAGGGACCGACGCACGAATCGTCACGCAGGCGAAAGATATGCTTCGGGCACATCCAGGCGCAGTTCCAAAACGGAACTGCGAGCACCCGGATACGACCCTAACTCTCATTTTTTCAATATTTTGCCTCTAACTACCTTAAGAACCATAGATCTAGGAGGCAAGAAAAATTCCGGTCCTTTGTTTTCTGGATTTTGCGCAGAAATGAGAGTTTTTTTAAAGGTCTGCACCACAAGGTGTGCATCAGGACCGGCTGCGGCTCCCTTTCCCCGGCGAAAGCCACTCGGACCAGCCCTAACTCCCATGTTCTCTGGATTGTGCGTGTAAGTCCTTAAAACTCAAAGATCTAGCACATAGTCCCAAAACAGATCGATTGTTTTCAAGATTTTGCAGCCATAAGTGAGGAAGGGGGGTATCCGGTACTAAGCAGTAAACTCCGTTCCAATTTGGGAAAGTCGGCGCCCTGAAGTCGCAGCTCGGAGCCTACGAGTAGAAATCCACGATGCTTTCGACCACGCATTTCTGCTCGGCTTCCGTCAGTTCCGGGAACATGGGAAGAGCCAGCACTTCACTGGCGGCGCGCTCTGATTCCGGCAAATCTCCAGCGCTATAGCCCAGGTAAGCAAAGCAAGGTTGCAGATGCAGCGGGATGGGATAGTAGACTTCCGTGCCGATTTTTCTGTCGCCAAGAAACGTGCGCAATTCATCGCGGCGATGAGCCCGGATCACGTACTGATGAAAGACGTGAAATGCATGCGGAGAAGTCTGCAAAGGCTTAACCCGCCAATCGCTCCGCTTCGATATCAGGCCCACATCGGCCAGCAAGCGGTCGTACGTCGCTGCACGTTGCCGGCGTTGCTGGTTCCAGGTTTCAAGATGCGGTAGCTTTACGCGGAGAATGGCGGCTTGAATCGCATCCATGCGGCAATTCCATCCGACCTCTTCGTGATGATAGCGCCGCGGGCTGCCATGGTTGCGCAGGTTCCGCATGTGCTCAGCCAAGTTCAGATCGCAAGTGGTCACCAGTCCCGCGTCTCCATAGGCACTCAGATTCTTGGTGGGATAGAAACTGAAGGCAGCCGCGACGCCCATTGATCCCGCGCTCCGGCCTCGCCATTTCGCTCCAATGGCCTGCGCGGCATCTTCGATGATGGAAAACCTGAATTCATCCGCGATCGGCTGCAACCTATCAATATCAGCGCACTGACCGTAAAGATGCACCGGTAGCAGAGCGCGGACTTTGTACGAACCGCCTGCTCGCAGGCGCGCCGTGACGCTCGCAGGATCCAGATTGAGCGTTTCGGGATCCACGTCGACCAGCACCGGCCGAGCCCCTGCACGCACGATGGCGCTGGCCGAAGCAAAAAAGCTGAAGGCAGTGGTGATGACAGCATCCCCGGCTTGAACTCCGGCCGCCAGCAATGCCAGCCAGAGCGCGTCCGTACCCGAGGCGCAACCCACGGCCGCGCTGGCGCTCGTGAATGCCGCGACTTCGCGTTCCAGGGCTTCGACCTCTGCGCCAAGGACGAACTGCTGCGACGAGCAGACCCGCTCCACCGCGCCCAGCACTTCTTCGCGAATCGACTCGTATTGGCGATGCAGATCCAGCAACGGAATGCGATCGAACGTTCTCGCAGGCGATTGCCTCTTGCCCGATTTTGCAGTTGAAGACTGGGTCACGGAAAGAGCGATTCTAACACTCAGCCATCAATTATCGGCTCTGAGACAGCCCCTTGATGCGGGGCAACGCTGGAGGCGCTGTGTCGTCGTCGAGAGCCTCGCGCCATTGAACTAGCGATTGCAGCAGGCTCGCCAATTCAATCTGCCCAAAGCTCCCGGGCGGCTCGGCAAGATTCTTTATAGCGCGCTCCAGCACCCCTCGCATTCCCACTCGGTTTCCCGTGGAATAGTGATGGAAAGCCACGGCAACCTGCACCACCCCTTGAAGAAACTTCTTGTTCTCGGGCGGCGCGGCGCGCCAGACGTCTTCGAGGGCTTCGTGGGCATCGAAGAACTTGGCGTTGTTGAACAGGCTGATTCCCCGCAGATACTGATCGGAATCCACGCTTCATTCTTGCACAGGCTGCGCGAAGGAAACGTAGCAAGCTACGTTTCTACCATCTTCTTTTCGCCTAACGGCCGAAGATCACGTAGTGATAACTGGTGGCCATGAAGAAAAGCAAGGGCACCGACAGGAAGAAATTGGTTCGCGACGCCAGGAAGGCCTCGCGAGCCAGCACGGCGGCGTTGGCCGGCGGAGTCCCAGCCAGAGTCCCCTTGATAATTTTCTTCTGATTGGGCCAGATAATTCCCCAAACGTTGAACAGCATGATGAAGCCAAAGCCGCCGCCAACTCCGATCGAGAGCACGTGATTGTCGTCCTGACCCACGGGCGTGTAGTTGACAAACAACCACGCCGCCGCGATCACGACGACGGTGGTAATCGCACCCAGGACATAACCGCTCGGTGCTTTCTTGATCACGAAATTGAGAATCGCCCAAGCCCCGATCCAGACCAGCAGGAACAGACCAATCGTACTCAAGCCGCTTTTACCCATGCGTTCGGCGTCTGGTCCAACGTAAATTTGCCCCCAATACCAGAAGCCCAAGAAGACCGTGAGCAGCGCGCTCCACCGGAACCAGTTCAGAGCGGGCAAGGTCAGATACTGAAAAACTTTCGGCTTCATGGCGGCATCCACCTGCTTCATGAAAGGGACGTTGACGAGATTGAAAAAGTAAAGCAATCCGATCCAGGTGATGCCAGCAATAATGTGAAACCAGCGCAAAATAAGCGCCAACGCTTCGGTGCCAGTGTGGGTCGGCATTACCCATGAGGCTGCAAAACCAATCACGTGTTGCATCGATGTTCCTCCGCCATTCAGTGAAATGCGAGGCCCGGTTGCGAACGTTGAATGCGATAGCGCGTTCCCGGTTTACTTGCGGCGCAGGAATGGTTGCACTTTGTCGCGCCGATGTCAACGGCCGAGGGTCGTGGGGTAGTGTCGATTTCACACACTACCGGTCATTGAATGTAACTTTCCTTGAGCGGGGTGAATCAGATATAAAGTATGTACTTGAATTATTTCATGCAGCGGATTTCTTTTAAGTTTTGGTGTATGTGTTTTTGCCTGACCGGATTGGCGGCTGCCCAGGCTCCGTTATTCGCGGCGACCGATGCGAGCGACGGCACATCGGCATCAGTCTCGTCTTTTGAACTACCGGGAAGTGTTAGCGCAGTCCCGGTTTCTGCCGCGATGCCCCCAGCGGACCCCGCTCCATTGCCGCTGGTGGTTCCGGCCGTGCTTCCTCGCATGGCGCCCGAACTTGCGCTCCAAGTCTGCCGCGGACGCTCGGTGATACAAACCGAGCAACTGGCTTCTTACTCCGCCACGACTCTGATCCGCGCGCAACTTCCCGACACGGCGCAGTCTGGCGAATACGAAGTGCAACGGCACTATCTGGCTCCACGTACGCTCGAGTTCAAGGCTGTGCGATTTACCGGAGACGCTTTCGTAAAAACCAATGTCATCACCCGCCTGCTGCAGTCCGAGGTCGACCATGTGCAAAAGGACGATCCCGCGCTGAACGCGATCAGCCCCGCGAACTACAAGTTTTCTTATAAGGGGCTGAGCCAGATAGAGGGACGCAAGGTGCATGTCTACCAATTGAAGCCGCGCCAGAAGCGTGCTGGCCTGTTCAAGGGACGGATTTACGTCAACGCCTACACCGGCAGCCTGGTGCGAGCCGAGGGCAGACCGGTCAAATCGCCGTCGCTGTTCATCAAGAAAATCGATTTCGTTCAGGACTACGCGGATATCGGGCGGTTTACTTTTCCGGTGCACGTCCATTCGGAAGCCACCGCCCGTATCGTCGGTCGCGCTATCGTCGACGTCTACCAGCGTGACTACCTGCCCGTCACCAGCACCGAGGCCAGTGCTGCTGTGGCTGTGCTGCCTATCCCCGCGCTATAGTCAAAACTCGACAATCAACAATCCCGAACCGACAATGGGTTGCGTGCATCCCGTTCTCCGAGCAATTGCCCACCGGCCTTGGCCCGTGCCTTCTGGCCCATGGGTCATGGCGCAGACGTGGCAGGATCTGCTATTCGCACATTGGCCGGTTCGGGGTGAGGTCTTGCGCCGCCTGGTGCCTCCCGAACTTGCTTTGGACACATTTGAAAGCGAGTGTTGGGTGGGAGTCGCTCCGTTCCACATGAGTGGCATTCGCCTTCGCGGATTACCTGCGTTCCCAGGGGTTTCGTGTTTTCCCGAGTTGAACGTACGCACTTACGTCAGTCTGGAAGGCAAGCCCGGCGTGTATTTCTTTAGCCTCGACGCCGGCAACTTTCCAGCTGTCTGGGCAGCCCGCACATTCTACCGGCTGCCTTATTTCCACGCTCGGATGCAAGTGGAGATGGAGGATGATTGGGTCGCGTACAACTGTCAGCGGGGCAAATCGATCGGAAATCGTTCTCGTGGAAACCCGGACCGCATCGAATTTCGAGGGCGCTATCGTCCGATTGCTCCTGTGCGACTTCGGAAGCCCGGCAGCCTGGAACACTGGTTAACCGAACGCTACTGCCTGTACACGGTCAAAGCGGGTCGGGTCTACAGAGCCGAGATCCATCACCGGCAGTGGCCTCTGCAGGACGCGGAGGTTGAAATTTTCACCAATACCATGGCCCAGGCGTCGGGGATTTCTTTGCCTCGAGTTCACCCCGCGCTACACTTCGCCAAAAAACTGGAGGTCCTAATCTGGCCGTTGCGCCGCGTTTCGGCTTCACGGTGAGAAGCGGGAACACGATTCAGCTTCGCTTCTGTCCCACTACGGCTATAATTTTCGATTCAATCGATTAAGGAGAAAATCATGAGCCTTTCAGGCCGGGTCGCGCTGGTCACAGGTGCGTCTCAGGGCATTGGTCGGGCGTGCGCCTTAAAGCTGGCGGCGTCTGGCGCTACCGTGGCGGTCGCTGCCCGAAACCAGGAGAAGCTGGTCGAACTTGTGCAGGAAATCGAAGCCACTGGTGGAAAAGCTTCCGCGTTTCCCGTTGACGTGGCCGACGAAGAGCAAGTCAAGACCGCGTTCAAGGCTGCCCTCGGACAACTCGGCAAGATCGACATCCTCGTCAACAATGCGGGAATCACCCGCGATCAGCTCGTGATGCGCATGAAGCGCGCGGATTGGGATTCCGTTCTCAACACCAACCTGACATCCGCTTATCTATGCATTCAGCAGGCGATCGGTTCGATGCTCAAGCAGCGCTGGGGGAGGATCATCAACATAACCTCGGTCTTCGGTCAGACGGGGCAGGCAGGGCAAGCAAACTATGCGGCCTCGAAAGCCGGCCTGATCGGATTGACCATGGCGATCGCACGTGAGGTCGCGTCGCGCAACATAACCTGCAACGCGGTCGCCCCGGGCTTCATCGAAACCGCCATGACTTCTGGCTTCTCCGAGGACTTCAGGCAGAACGCGCTGAAGTCAGTTCCTCTCGGGCGAGTAGGAACACCGGAAGACGTGGCCAATGCTGTTGCGTTCCTGGCTTCGGACGAGTCTTCCTACATCACGGGTCACGTCTTAAACGTCAACGGTGGCATGCTCATGGGGTAGCGCGGTCAATTTCCGGACTCGTTCTTGTGCAGGCGGAGTCTCCCGCGCAGGTTGCACAAGTGCGCGAACTTTTTCTGGAGTACGCGCAATCGCTCGGCGTCAACCTCTGCTTCCAGAATTTTGAACAAGAGCTTGCGGAACTTCCCGGCCACTACTCTCCGCCCGACGGCCGCCTTCTGCTGGCGGAATACGAAGGACAGTTGGCGGGATGCGTGGCGTTGCATCCATGGGAGCCCGGAGTTTGCGAGATAAAACGGCTGTACCTGCGTCCAGCGTTCCGCGGGAAAGGCTTGGGCCTCGTGATTGCCGAAACGATCATTGCGGAAGCGAAGAATATCGGCTATCAATGCATGCGGCTGGATACAATTGAGCCGATCATGAAAGACGCGGTGGAGATGTACCGCAAACTCGGGTTCAAAGAGATTGCCCCCTATCGCCCCAATCCGATTGCCGGGGCGATGTACATGGAGCTGCAGTTGTAGGGACGGTGCTACGGAGGATCTGCCTTGAAATTCCTTTGCTTGGTTCTCACTTTGCTCTTCACCCTGAGTGCTCTTGCGGCCACTTCCAAGAATGTCTCTTACAAGAGCGGAGACGAAACGGTACAGGCAATAATTTACACGCCCGAAGGCAAAGGCCCGTTTCCCGGCATAGTCGTCATTCACGAATGGTGGGGGCTCAATGACTGGGTCAAGGAACAGGCTTCGAAGTTGTCCGATCAGGGCTACGTCGCGCTGGCCATTGATCTCTATCGCGGCAAAGTTGCGACCACGCCGGACGAAGCCCACGAAATCATGCGCGGAGTGCCCGAAGACCGTGCTCTCCGCGATCTGCACGCGGCGGCGGAATACCTGAAAGCACAATCGAACGTGAAGAAAGACCGAATCGCATCCATTGGCTGGTGCATGGGTGGCGGCTATTCGCTCGATGTGGCGCTGCAAGAGCCGACACTCACGGCGAGTGTGATTAACTACGGCCACCTGGCGAGTGACTCCGAGTCAATCAAGAAAATCAAGGCTTCCATCCTGGGGCTGTTCGGTGGGCAGGATCGCGGCATTCCGGTAGACGATGTGAAGAAATTTGAGCAAGCATTGAAGCAGCAGGGCAATAAGGTCGAGGTTGTGATCTACCCGGACGCGGGCCACGGTTTTGAGAATCCCAGCAACAAGACTGGGTATCGAGCCGATGATACCGCGGACGCCTGGAAGCGAACGGTTAAGTTTCTGGCGGACACGCTGGGAAAATAATCAATCTGTATCAGCACTCAAAAAGTCCGTTGTCCACGATGCCTAAGTTCTGAATGCTAAGTGCTGAGTGCTGATTTCCGACTGCACTACCGATTGTGCAGCAAAATTTCCACTTGCCAGACCGTACTACTCTGGTTACTATTCACCATTCGCGGAGAACCGAACTTGGCCGTTTTCTCAATGAACATCGGCGAGACCATCAGGAACTACCGGCTAGGGAAAGGTATGTCCCAAGGCGACATCGAGAAGCGCACCGGACTCTTGCGCTGTTACTTGTCGCGAGTGGAAAACGGCCATACCATCCCGTCTCTCGACACGCTCTCGAAGATTGCCGGGGCGATGGAGCTTCCGCTGTCGCAGTTCTTCGCCGAGTCCGGACACAGCAACGGAGCCAAGGGCTTGCCGCAACTCTCCGACGATGAAGTCCGCTTCCTGAGCCAGATTCGCCGCTATTCCGTGAGCCTCAACGATAGTGATCGCAAGCTGGTTCTGGCCATGGTTAAGAAGATGGCCTCGAATGCGAAGTGATGAGGCTCTTGGCTATTGGCTCTTAGCCTTTAGCTCGAAACTTTTGACGTCCAACCCCAATCTCGATTCTGCTAAAGGCTAAAAGTTGGGTTACTTCCGTTCCATCCCTCCGGTGACCAACGGGCACCTCGCCCGCCTGTTGCTTACGCCCTACACTGTGGGTGGAGAACTCTCGGTGACCATCGACGAAGAACTGAACGTACTTGAGTCGCAAATGCGCCGGCTCAAGATCGAATACGAGTGCTATTTCAGCAACCCCACCAAGAAGCCGCCTACCGATATCGAGTGGAAGGTGTTGAGCTTACTGCGCAAATTCAGCGATGGCGGCCGGATGAGTTTCCAGCAGCGCTTCCGCTACAACGAAATGGCACAGCGCTACGCCATCTACAGTGACCTGTGGCGGAAGAAGGGCCGCATTCGCGAAGAAGGCTACCGTCGTCCGCAGGACGCGTTGCTTTCGGTGCAGGGCGTGCGTCCCACCGAGGAGCACGAACCACAGCACCATCCGGTATACGGATTAGGCCAAGCAGCGGCCGCCGCCGCAGTCGCCACCTCGAGAGGGAACGACGGACCGCTTACGATTCAGTGCTCCGATGCCCGCACCGAACATGATCAGGTAGAGAAACTCTACAAGGCGCTCACCGAAGCAAAGAAAAAAGCCGGCGAGTCGGTCACCGGCAACATCGAGAGCTTCACGTCCTTCGTGCAAAAGAAAACCGACCAGATCCGGAAGCAGCACGGCTGCCAGTCCGTGGAATACACGGTCGAGACGCAAGACGGTCAAGTGCGCCTGAAGGCGAAAGCCAAAGCTTAGATCGCGAGGGGACGGTTGACTCGCCCCTCCGAAGTGCGATCGCAAGTAGGCCAGGACGCCTCGTCGGGTCGAGCGAAACTTGGCGGTGGTCCCCGGCCCAAGCCCTGTGCTGATAAACTTTCTAGTACTCCATCCTGCACCACCAGAGGCCTCAATGTCCGATAGCCCAGGAAAGATCCAGCGCGCCATTCTCAGTGTCACGGATAAGACCGGACTCGTTGATTTCGCTCGTAAGCTGTCCGGCCTGGGCGTGGAACTGATCTCGACCGGTGGGACGGCCAAGCTGCTGCGCGATTCCGGAATCGCCGTGAAAGATATTTCCGCACTGACGGGTTTTCCCGAGATGCTCGATGGCCGCGTTAAGACTCTGCATCCCAAGGTGCATGGAGGAATCCTCCATCGCCGCAAGAACCCAGCTCACTGTTCGGCCGTCGCCGAACACGGGATCCTGCCGATCGATATGGTGGTCGTCAACCTCTACGCGTTTGAGAAGACCGCGGCCAAACCGAACGTACACTTCGATGAACTGATCGAGAACATCGACATTGGTGGGCCCTCGATGATTCGCTCCGCCGCCAAGAACTTTCAGGACGTCGCCGTCGTCACTTCGCCCGCTGACTACGATCCGATTGCACAAGAGCTGGCTAAGTCCGGGGGCGAGTTGTCTTCGCCCACACGCTGGCGTCTTGCTCAAAAGGCCTTCGCGACCACTGCGGCGTACGATTCCGCTATTGCTTCCACACTGGAGCGAGTCAGCGCGAACGGCCGTTTCGAGTTTCACGAAGAGGTTGGTTTCCCGCAGACGCTGCGCCTGTCGTTCAACAAGGCGATGGACCTGCGCTACGGAGAAAACCCGCACCAGAAGGCGGCGATGTACTCAGATGGTTCCGGCCAGGGTGTGGCGAATGGGCGGCAGCTTCAAGGCAAGGAGCTTTCTTACAACAACATCGTGGATCTCGAGGCGGCCTGGGATCTGGCGCAGGAATTCGAAGAGCCAGTTTGCGCGATCATCAAACATACCAATCCTGCCGGAACCGCGACCGGCAAGACTTTGGCCGAGGCCTACGAGAAGGCTCTCGAATGCGACCCGGTGTCGGCTTTCGGCGGAGTGATCGGAGTGAATCGTCCGGTTGACGGCCCCGCCGCCGAAGAAATGGCGAAGCTGTTTCTCGAAGTAATCGCCGCCCCCTCGTTCGACGAAGCCGCCAAGGCCAAGTTCGCGTCCAAGAAGAATTTGCGGCTGGTGGAGGTCAACGACATTCGCCAAAAGTGGGTGCTAAAGAATGTCTCGGGCGGTATTCTGTTGCAGGATGCAGATGTACGTCCGCTTGCTGAAAGCGATCTCAAGGTGGTCACCAAGCGTCAACCCACGCCGGAAGAGAAAAGGGCTTTGCTCTTCGCATGGAAGGTCTGCAAGCACGTGAAGTCCAATGCCATTGTTTATGCTCGGGATGGACAAACCGTGGGGGTGGGCGCGGGGCAGATGAGCCGCGTGGATTCCTGCAAGATTGGCGCGATGAAAGCAGTGCTGCCACTGAAGGGTACCGTTGCAGCCTCGGATGCATTTTTTCCTTTTCCCGACGGCGTCGAAGAAATCGCCAAGGCTGGCGCCACTGCGATCATCCAACCGGGCGGGTCGGTGCGGGACCCGGAGGTGATCGAAGTCGCCGACCGCCTCGGCTTGGCCATGATGTTCACGGGTGTGAGGCATTTCCGACACTGACTGACGGCGCTTAGCACCTGGCAATTTAGTACTTGACCCCTGAAGGGCAGAGCCCTGAGATGCCGCCCTCCCTAGCCCGGAACTAAATGCCTTGTGCCAAGTGCTAAATGCTGGGTTTTTTATCCATCCGTCCCTGTACCTCCGAATCTTCCAGGTACCGGTTCCACAGGCGCTTTTTCGCCATCTTCGCTGACGAAGGTTTACAATAGTTTGGAGCACCCACCTACGGCGGTTCGGCATCCAATCGCTATGGGTTTGGGAATCCGAAGGTCCTTGATGAAAAGCATGCGCTGGTCTATTTTTGTGTTGTTTCTGGCGGCTACCGCCGTGGCACAGCAGCCTTCCGTGCCGTCCACTCCCGCTGCTGCGACTTCAAAGTCGGCTACCACGGCTGCTCCGCGAAAGCTGGACCGGGCCGCCGCTTACTATCACTACACGGTGGCGCACATGTACGAAGATCAGTTCGCGGTCTACAACCGCAGCGATCTTGCCACTAAGGCCATCGAGGAGTATCGACTGGCGATCGACGCCGACCCCACGTCCGAGTACCTGACCTCGGGACTGGCGGAACTTTATGCCAAGACTGGGCGCATCCGTGATGCTGTTCTCGAAGCCCAGGACATCCTCAAGAAAGATCCCAACAATCTGGAGGCGCACAAGCTGCTTGGCAGGATTTACCTGCGCTCTCTGGGAGACGTCCAGAGCGGCAGCGGCTCCGACAGCGTGCTGAAACTGGCCATTGAGCAATATCAGGAGATCATCAAGATCGAGCCCGATAATGTGGACGATCACCTGCTCCTGGGCCGGCTTTATCGCTTGAACAACGATCTCCAAAAAGCGGAAAACGAATTCAAGATAGCAGTAAAGCTGCAACCCGATTCCGAGGAGGCCGTAACCACGCTGGCTTACCTGTACAACGAAGAGGGCGACACGGCTCGCGCAGCCGAGGCTTTGAGTTCGGTTCCGGACGCGACCCGTTCGGCAAAGCTCTATTCCGCGCTCGGCTACACCTACGAGCAGCGTAAGGAATACAAAAAGGCCATCGCCGCCTACAGAAAAGCGATCGAACTCGATCGCGACAATCTCGATGCCATCCGCGGCCTGGCGCAAAATCTGTTGAACGACGGTCAGACCGACGCTGCGCTCGAACAGTACAAGATCATTGCGGAAGCGAATCCCGAGGACGCGCAGACTTACCTGCGCATGGCCGAGATCTACCGCAGGAATGGCCAGTTCGACCTGGCGCTGGAGAATCTGAAGAAGGCCGAGTCCATGGTGCAGGACTCGATGGAAGTACCTTACAACATCGCTGCGGTGTACCAGGCGCAAGGCCGCTATGACGATGCTGCGCAGATTCTGCAAGACCTGGTGAAGAAGACAGACAAGCCAGATAACAGTTACAGCCAAGGCGAGAAAAATAACCGGGCGGTATTTCTTGAACGTCTGGGCACGGTCTATCGCGACAACAACAACGAACAGTCGGCGATTGAGACCTTCCGCAAGATGCTGGCCTTAGGCGACGACAACGCCGAGCGCGGTTACCAGCAGATTATCGACACCTATCGGGAAGCCAAGCAGTGGCAAAAAGCGACGGACGCGGCCAAAGAGGCTACCGAGAAGTTGCCCAATGATCGCGGGCTGAAAATGGTTTACGCCGCGCAACTTGCCGACATGGGTCAAGTCGACGCGGGCCTGGACCAGGTAAAGTCGCTGCTTAAGGGAACCCCTGAAGATCGCGATGTCTATATAACGCTGGCTCAGATGTACACCCGGCTGAAGCGCTGGCCAGACGCCGAGGCGGCTCTGGATAAGGCAGCTGAACTGTCCACGAAGGATGAGGACAAAGAGTACGTGGATTTCCTGCGAGGGTCCACTTACGAGCGCCAGAAAAAGTACGATCAAGCGGAAGACGTATTTCGCAAGGTCCTGGTTACGGATCCGCAGAACGCCGCCGTGCTGAACTATCTCGGCTACATGCTTGCCGATCGCAACGTCAAGCTGGAAGAAGCGCTCATTCTGATCAAGAAGGCTGTCGAGCTCGATCCCGCCAACGGTGCGTATCTTGATTCGCTCGGCTGGGCCTACTTCAGATTAGGGAAGTACGAACTGGCGGAAGACAACCTGATGAAAGCCTCCCAGCATATGGGAGCGGATCCCACTGTCCAGGATCACCTCGGCGACCTTTACCAAAAAACCGGCCGGCTGAAACTGGCGGCCGTGCACTGGGAACGAGCCCTCGACGAGTGGAACAAGACTGTAGCCGCGGAAGTGGACACCGATAACGTCACCACCGTGACTCAGAAGCTCGAGTCCGCCAAGATGAAGTTGGCGAAGGAAGATCCAGGGAACAAGTGATACAAGCAATTAGCACTTGGCAGTTGGCACTTAGGTCTTCTGTATCGGTGGAATTCAACGAGATGCTCGGCTTGGCCAAATGCTAATTGCTGACTCCCGCTTCTGCTAAACTTTCCCCATGCTCGCCGACTACGCGGTGCAGGTGGAGCAATCCCGCGGACGCCGTTATCCCGAGCCGCAGCATCCCTACCGCGACGACTTTCAGCGCGACCGTGATCGTGTCATTCACTCTAGGGCTTTCCGCCGTCTCGAGGCCAAGACACAAGTCTTCACTCGCCGCTACTCCGATCACTTTCGTAATCGCCTGACCCATACCATTGAGGTCGCACAAATTGCCCGAACCATAGCAGCGCAACTTGGTCTGAACGTCGATCTGGTCGAAGCCCTCGCCCTGGTGCATGACGTTGGCCATCCGCCATTCGGACATGCGGGCGAAAAAGCGCTAGACATTGCCATGCGCGAACACGGCCTCTTTTTTGATCACAACCTGCACGCGCTGCGTATCGTGGAGGACTTCGAGTTGCGTTACGCCGCGTTCCGCGGACTCAATCTGACCTTCGAAGTTCGTGAGGGCATCATCAAGCATTCTCACGACTACCCGGCTGGCCAGTTCCCGGAACTCGCCGAGTATCTGCTCGACCGTCGTCCGCCCCTCGAAGCTCAGCTGATCGATGTCGCCGACGAGCTCGCTTATAGCACCGCCGACGTCGACGATGGCTACGAATCCCACCTGCTCACACTCGAACAAATTCGCGACGGCATCCCCGTCTTCGAGCGCTTCTACGGCGAGGTCGAATCAATCTATCCGGACGCCATCGATAAACTGAAATTCAACGAGACGCTCAAGCGGATGCTCAACCGTTGGATAGGGGATTTAATCGACAATGCAAGAGAGCAAATCCGTCATGCAGGCATCAGGAATCTTGAAGATGTACGCTCCTCTCCTCATCGGCTTGTCACTCTAAGTCCGCCAGCGGAGCAGGAACGGCGGGGGACCAAGGAATTTCTTTACAAGAATCTCTATTTCAGCGCCACGCTCAACCCAGAAAAAAACGATGCTGAGAGGGTGGTCAGCGAACTGTTCAAATTCTGGATGGAGACGCCGGAAAGTTTGCCGTCCAGCTATCGGGAGAAAGCCACGCAAGAGCCGCTGCCGCGCATCGTTTGCGACTACATTGCTGGCATGACGGATAATTACATCTACGAACAATACGACAAGCATTGCGGACGATAGTTAAGAAGGTCAAAATCTCGCCACGGATTTACGCGGATCTTCACGGATCAAGAAAAAGAGTAAGAAGGTTTATCCGTGTGATCCTTGTAGATCCGTGGCCAGATCTTCCTATTTACCGGCTACGGTAGTCACCACGTCATACAGCACCAGGAACCCGCGCCGCACCTCCTCCACCCGGATGCGTTCATCGTTTCCGTGCTCCGTGCTGCCTTCTTCTTCGGTGGAAGTGTAAGGCGTAAATCCATACGAGCAGATTCCCAAGGGACGATAGCGCTGGTTCTCGGTGTAGCCGCTATCCAGTCGAGGCACAACGGGCGTTCCCGGGAAATACTGCGCCGACGCTTTCTGGATCGCACTGTACAGAGCTGTGTTGATGGGAGAGGAATTGGCCACACGGAAATCACGGTCCAATGGCTCGACACTTACGTTGGCATCATTCACCACACGCCGGATGGATTCCAGAAACTGCTTCGGATCATCCCCCGGCAAAAGACGCACATCCAGATTGGCCCAGGCCTCTGGCGGAATCACGTTGGTCTGCTCCGAGCCACCCAGCATGGTCAAGGCAATGGTGTCGCGCAAGAGGTAGTTGAGGGATTCGTCCTGTTCTACCTCGCGCTGAAAGTTCTTGTCCTCCAAGGCCCGACGGATATTGCGAAACTTCTCCGCTCGCTCCGGTGGTTCGTAGGGCGCCATGGCACGCAGGAATTCCTCCGCCACCGGCAAGACTTTCAGCGGCGTGCGATACGCGATGATGCGATTCAATGCCTGTACCAGATGGTTGGGCGCCGATTCCGCAATGGGAAGCGAGCCATGTCCCGCGCGCCCGTGCGCCACGACGTGCAGCCAGAACGCCGCCTTCTCTCCCACATCCACGCCGATGTACTTGACGTGCCCATCGCGCTCCAGAAGATTCTCGCCACCTTCGTTGATCAGGAACTCGGCATCGCCCAGGAGTTCTCGCTGATGAGCAATGAACCAATCGCTGCCAGTGCTATCCACTTCTTCGTCGCTGACCGCCAGAAAAATCACATCGCGATCAAGTTCCACCTTCTCGCGCTTCAGCATCACCATGACCATGAACTGCGCCAAACCTTCGTTCTTCATGTCCTGGGCGCCGCGGCCGTAAATCGAACCGTCCACGATCTCCGCGCTGAACGGGGGAACCTTCCAATGGGAGGCGTCGCTGGTGACCACATCCATGTGGTTTAGCAAAATAATCGGCCGCTTGGCCGACGGGTTGCTGTGCGGAATTCGTGCCCACAGATCGGCGCGTCCCGGAGCATAATTGAAAACCAGGTTCTCGATACCTTCCTGGTCGAAGATTTTCTTAAAGAAGTCTGCCGTGTGAGCCTCATTGCCCGGAGGATTCGTGGTGTCGATTCGAAGATAATCCCGCTGCCACTGCACCGCGAGGTCGGCATACTCGTTCAGGCGATCCGAAGGGATGTTGTCCGAGGCAAGCCCATGCCTTGCGGAGGCGGTTTCGGGCCAGCCAAGTGCTGCGACCAACATGAAGACGAACCCTAAAAAGCAAACTCTTCCGTTCCGTTTGGGCATCCAATCTCCTGTGCTGCCTGAGTCACTGCCACGCAGTTTTTATATCAGTTTTGCCAAAATTACCCTTAAAGCGGACTATTATTCTCTCGCAACCCAGCGGCAGGACTACAATGTTATTGCAATCCAAGGAGTTAGCTTTGCGGCAGTTTGGCAATCGACCTGTTATAGAGACCTGTGAGTGCCAGAGTTAGACGGCTACCGAGATTTCCAATTGGCCCCACGCCGCGTCAGCGTTGGCCGGCAACGCCACAAAGGCTTGCCTCAGTTAGTCTATTTAGGAGACGCAATCAAAAATCACGCAACACGCCCGTAAGGCGTGCCCGAGCGGAGCCCCCCAGGTGCTCCCTCTCTTGGAGGAAGTTGAAAATGAAGAACCGTGTACTTATCGCGTTATTCGTGGCAGCCGTGCTCGCGCTGCCGGCCTTTGCCCAGCAGACGGGTTCGACCTCGCAGGATCAACCCTCAGCCCAGACCGCTCCCTCGGCTTCGGCTTCATCCAGCATGGACCAGACCTCGTCGACGTCAACGCCGACCGTCGGCGCCACCGGAAAGCAGCCTTTGCAGCCTGAAACCCGCCAGGGCTTCTGGGGCAAAATGAATCCATGGGCCCGCAAGAAGTATGTGCAGCGCCAGACCGAGCCGATCCGCGACCGGGTAAATGAGCTTGACGAGCTCACCGCCGGCAACACCAAGATGATCAAGGACGTCGATGCGCGCGCCCAGCAAGGCATTCAGCTAGCCTCGGCCAAGGCCAACGAAGCCGACCAGCACGCGATCGACGCCGGCAACAAAGCTCAGATGGCCCAGCAGACCGCAACTCAGGCCAACACCCGTCTGACCACGGTTGAGCAAGTGGTCGGCAATATCGATCAATACAAGGCCTCCAACCAAACCGAGATCCGCTTCCGTCCCGGACAGAGCGTCCTGAGCCAGAACGCCAAGAACGCCCTCGATGACATGGCGACCCCGCTGAAGAGTCAGCGCGGCTACATCATCGAAGTGCAGGGCTTCTCATCCGGCCACGGCCAGGCAGCGATTGCCACTTCGCAGAAGATGGCGGACTCCGTGGTGCGGTACCTCGTGCTGAACCATGACATTCCTGTGTACCGGATTTACGTGGTCGGCATGGGCAACGCTCCGGTACCGAGCGCGAACGCCGATGATCAGTCCAAAGCCAAGCGAACCAGCGGCGGCCGCGTAGAAATAAGTCTGCTCAAGAACGACTTGGAGCAGCTTGCTTCGACCTCGACCACGCCAGATCAAACCCCGGCAAAATAGTTTTCAGGACGACGGGCCCAAGCCCGGACGCCCTCCCCCCAGAAAAGCCTCCTGCGCAAGCAAGAGGCTTTTTTGTTGTGTAGGCGCGAGCGTCCTCGCTTGTGCGGGTCGCGGCTAAAATAAGGCAAGCTTCTTCCACCAGGGGAAACATCGTCAGGAAGGTCTCGCGGAAATTCGGGGCGTTCCCGCTCCCGCACGAGCGAGGACGCTCGCGCCTACACTCTTCACACCACGCTGGCGGTTTCTTGCTTCATCTTTTCGGCTTGATAGTGGGCAGTCAGCGCCTCGATCAGCGACTGTAACTTCCCGTCCATGACTTCCTGCAACTGATGGATAGTCAATCCGATGCGGTGGTCGCTAACGCGGTTCTGCGGAAAGTTGTAAGTGCGGATCTTCTCGCTGCGATCTCCCGAACCGACCATGGCTTTTCGTTCCTTGGCGAGAGCGTCCTGCTGCTTCTGCATTTCCATTTCGTAAAGCCGCGAGCGCAGCACACGCATTCCTTTTTCACGATTTTTGATTTGCGACTTCTCGTCCTGGCAGCTTACGACAGTATTGGTCGGAATATGTGTAATGCGCACCGCGGAGTAAGTTGTGTTCACCGATTGCCCGCCGGGCCCCGATGAGCAGAAAGTATCAATGCGAAGATCCTTGGCTTCAATCTTGATGTCCACATCCTCCGCCTCCGGCAGAACAGCAACGGTGACGGCCGAAGTATGAATCCGGCCTTGTTGCTCCGTGGCGGGCACGCGCTGGACCCGGTGTACCCCACTCTCATATTTCAAGCGCGAAAACACCCGCTGCCCTTCAATCAGCGCGATGACTTCTTTCAAGCCGCCAGCGGAAGATTCTGAAGTCGACAGCACTTCCACTTTCCAACCCTGGGTCTCCGCGTATCGCGTGTACATGCGAAACATTTCCGCGGCAAACAAGGTAGCCTCGTCGCCACCAGTGCCCGCGCGGATTTCCAGGATCACATCCTTCTCATCATTCGGATCCTTCGGCAAGAGCAGAACTTTGAGCTCTTCTTCCACGCCACCAACGCGGCCCTCCAGTTTGTCCAACTCTTCCTGTGCGTAGGCACGCATCTCAGGATCCTTCTCGTCGGCCAGCACAGCCCGGCTTTCGGCAATACCCCGTTTCAAGTCCTTATATTCGCGGTAGCGCTCGACGATAAGACTGATTTCGCTATGCGCCTTGGCAGTCTTCTGGTATCGCGCCGAATCATTCATGATGTCCGGCGAAGCCAGCGCCTGCGTCAGTTCCTCGTAACGCGCCTCGATTTGATCAAGCCGTTCAAACATATGTGTGTAGCCGTCGGTCCTTGGTCGTTTGTCGTTGGCCGTGCGAGGTCAGGCAACCTTCCCGCGAAGAGAGTTAATCAAGCCGCTCAAGGCTCGACCAACGCCTTCACACATGCCTGACAATCGCCGTTCATCTTCCCGAGATAAGTATTGTAATTCCTCCGCAATCAAAAGCTGAGTCTGCAATTCCAATAACGACCCCCGCGCATGAAATAGGAAATGTGAGAACTCCCTGTCGGAGTGGCGGCCCTTGCCTTCCGCGATATTACTTGGTACGGAGACCGCGGCTCGGCGCATTTGCGAGCTCAACCCATAAAGTTCGTGCCGCGGAAAGCCAGCCGTCCCTCTGTAGATTTCAGCGGTAAGCTTCATTGCTTCCTGCCACACCCGCAGGTCCCGAAACGACGACGAAGACATACAGCCCCCCAGATAAATTATTAGTGGTTCTTCTGGCAGGTTGTATGTGATGAGTGACCAAAATGAATCGCCGACCGACGTTTGCTTCCGAGGATATTCAGCGAACGACCGAAGACCTACGACCACCGACAGGTTCTGCCCCTAGGCAATCACTAGCTCGCCGCCACGCTGCTTCTCCAGCGACATCGCCTGATCCAAAGCCACGATGGCGCACTCGGCCTGCTCATCCGACGGAGGCTTCGTGGTGATCCGCTGCATCCACAAACCCGGAGCAGTCATCAGGGCAAACAGCGATCCCCGATGCTTGGCGGCAAAACGAATGATCTCGTAAGACAACCCGGTAATCACCGGCAGCAGCGCAATGCGAACCGCAAACCGCGCCCAGAAGGTCGTAACCGGCACCAGCATATACACGAAGATCGAAATAATCATCACGGTCATCAGAAAGCTGGTTCCGCAGCGCGGATGATAGGTCGAATACTTCTGCACTGAAGGTGTATCCAGCGGATCGCCGTTCTCGAAAGCGAATACGGTTTTATGCTCGGCCCCGTGGTATTCATAGACGCGCCGGATATCCTTCCACAGCGACGTCCCCCAGATAAACAGCAGGAACAGCATGAGCCGAATAATACCGTCCACCAGGTTGAAAATAATCTGCTCGCTGAAAACGGGGTTCACCCGCTTCAGTTCCGTGGTCGCAACCAGGGGCAGAAACTTGTACATGAAGATGAAGAAGCCAACCGATAAAACAACATTCACGGTGGCGATCCATCCGCTGATTTCCAGCTTTTTCGTCTCAGGCTGCCCGGGCTCTGCCTCGGGTTGCAGTTCGTCCAGCGCGACATTAGCGGAAAACTTCAGCGCCCGGAAGCCGAGCGTCATAGCGTGACCCAAGGTGATGACGCCACGCATCACCGGCCAGCCCATCCATTTATGCTTTTCGGAGAGCCGTTCCAGCGGCTCGCTATGGATCGAAACTTCTCCAGACGGCTTGCGGCAAGCAATCGCCCACGCATGAGGCGACCGCATCATAACGCCCTCAAGCACAGCCTGGCCGCCGACCAAAGTTTCCTCGCCGCCCTCCAGCGCAGGCAGCAACTGGACAGCCACGAAAAACCGACACAATGTCCGCAAGAACCGCATGGTAGTTGGATGATCCTTCAGAAGACGAAGTACCGACAACTAAGAGTATCACAGCCGCAGTTGGTTTAGGATAGTCTGGCCCGGGCCATAAGTGGCAGGTTCCCAGCGACTTACAAGGCCGTGATTGCAGCGGTAATTAGTTGGGACGGCTCTCTGACCCGTCCGGTCGAGCGAAGCTCGGCAGCAGGGCAACGTCAATGCCCCTAAGTGAGCATCGAAACATGCACAAATTCGCGGAAGCGTGCGACCGCATCGCCGGCACAACCAAGAAGTTGGAAAAAACGGCAATCGTGGCCGACTACCTCCGGTCGATCCCGCTCGAAGAAGCCTCCGTAGCTGCAATTTTTCTTTCCGGCAGACCTTTCCCCACGTGGGAGGAAACCACACTGCAAGTGGGAGGAAGGCTACTCTGGCAGGTGATCGAGGATCTCTCCGGCAAGAGCGCTCAGGATCTCACTGCATCCTACCGCAAACACGGAGACCTGGGCGCAGTAGCCGCAGAGGTTTTGCGGGGCCCAGATCGCGGAGGGAACGGTCTGAACTTGCGAGAAGTGCAATCCACATTCCGTAAGATCGCCGCGGCCCGCGGCCCCGTCTCCAAGAGTATTCTCGTTCGCGAGCTGCTCTCGGAAGTAACTCCACTCGAAGCCAAATATATCGTAAAGATCATCACCGGAGATTTGCGAATCGGCCTGAAAGAGAGCCTGGTCGAGGAAGCCATCGCCAAGGCCTACGGCTGCAAGCCAGTCGAAGTACAGCGCGCCAACATGCTGCTCGGCGATATCGGTGAAACTCTCCGCCTCGCCGCCGAAGGAAAACTGAACCAAGCCAGGATGCGGCTGTTCCATCCCCTGGGCTTTGTGCTGGCCAGTCCCGCAGAGTCTGCGGAAGAAGCGCTCAGTTATTTCGAGAATGCTGTGGTCGAGGACAAGTATGACGGCATTCGCGCTCAAGCACACTGCTCCGGTGGCGAGGTGCGCATCTTTTCCCGCACCCGCGACGAAATCACGGAATCGTTTCCTGAACTTCCAGACGCGCTCGCCGGGCTTCCGCAAGACGCAATCCTCGACGGAGAAATCGTGGCCTGGAGCTATTTCGACGCCGATTCCGAAGAATCCGGCCGCGCGCTGCCGTTCAGCGCGTTGGGGCAGCGGCTGGGTCGGAAGAATGTCAGCGATGAAATGATGCGCCGGATTCCCGTCGCATTCCTCGTCTTCGACGTGCTGTACGCCGGAGGTGAATTGCTGATTGATCGCCCGCTGCGAGGGCGGGCGAAGATTCTCGACGAGTTATTGGCAGCCCCAAGAAATCCGATTCAAGCAAAGTCGAGTGGAGCGCAGGGTCAGTTAATGCTGGAATCGACAGAACCGTCAATCGCCACGCAGGTTTTCCGCGCGCCCGTATTTCAAGCATCCTCGCCCCAGGAACTCGATCAACTCTTCGAAGCAGCCCAGGCCCGGGGCAACGAAGGACTAATGATCAAAGATCCCGAGTCGGCCTACACACCCGGGCGACGAGGAAAATCCTGGCTGAAACTGAAACGTGAACTGGCCACGCTTGACGTTGTAGTGACCGCTGTCGAATACGGTCACGGCAAACGCATCCGCGTTCTCAGCGATTACACGTTCGCCGTCCGCGACGGCGAACGGCTCGTCAACATCGGCAAAGCCTACTCAGGCCTCACCGACGCAGAGATCGCTGCGATGACCAAATGGTTTCTGGAGCACACAGTTGAAGACCAGGGCTTCCGCCTGGTTGTTGAGCCAAAGATCGTGCTGGAAGTAGCCTTCAACAACATGATGCGTTCCGACCGTCACGAGAGCGGCTACGCGCTGCGTTTCCCCAGGATCGTGCGCTTACGGCCCGACAAATTGCCGGAGGAGGCCGACACAATCGAGCGAGCGCGGGAAATCTACGAGGGTCAGACGGGGAATTGACGGCAACCCGGACCAACAAGGCCAGCGCTGTGGTCAGTTCTACTTTCCAGGTTCGGGGCCATCCTTGAACAGGGAGCGGTATTCTTCGTTGCCCTCCACCGCCGCAAGCCAGCCCTGACTTCCGTTGGTCACCGCATACTTGCCGAATCCGAACTGCCATAGCGCTTCGCCGGCTTCGGATCCCAGATCCTTCTCAAATAATTTCTTAGCCCAATCTGCGGTTGCATTCTTGTTGTGTATGACCAGGGTCGTCACCCCTCCGACATCTTCGACCGTACCATAGATATCCCCTCCGAACCGGCGATGAACTTGGGCAGCCGCGACCTTTCGTTGCTCGGGCGTATCCCATTTACCTCTTTGCCCCGAAGAAAGCGCTGTCGACGGGGCCGCGCTCTCCGGGCTGTCAAAAACCTGAAGGATGGTGCACTCTTCGTCCTCATAAACTCTCTTGACCTTCCCGCCTTCCATCATGTAACCGAACCACTCAGGCCTGGGAGGGGCCGGATGGTTGCCCACAAACAGGTAACTGAGCCCTCCCGGATTGGCAGCTGCAAAAAGCGATCGGATTGCGGCGGCAGGGTCTTTCTCTTGCCCACTCGACAGCCGGTCGTCTAGCCGGGCAAGCTCGGAATGCTTATCCCGTAGGTAAACTGCGTCCAAGCCCCCAACATAATTGTGACTTGTGTCATAGAAAAATAACTTCGGGAAGTCCCCCCAGTTTACGTCGAAGATCAAGCTACCGGCGGGAACGTTGGCCAGCAGCCACGCGGCTCCAGCCTGATAGTAGTTGGGAGGCTTCGTAACGTCTGTGATCCTACTTCGGGCGGCATACAGGTTGTAAAACGAATCGGCGCCCAGCAGGATTACGATCACACCGATAAACAGAGCCTTTCCGAGCATTCTGGGTCCCCCAACCGGTTCCGGCTTCGCTGGAATCGGTTGCGGGTTCTCACCTGGTTCGTGCGATAGCGGGCCGAGCAACACTGGCTGGTTGTCCCATGCAGCCTGGAGGGCAAAAGCTGCAAAGAGCACAGCAAAGAGTGGCCAATACTCCACGAAGCGCATCGAGCGAAGGGTGATGATCAGCAGAAAACTCGAAAAAACCAGAAGTAGCAGCGGACGTTGCACGCGGATCTTATTGGGGTGGATGGAGGAAAGCACATATCCAAACGCAACGTAACCGACGGCCATGGATAGGCATGCGACCGCAGCAGTATTCACGAACTCCCAACTATTCAGGGGATACCATTCAAAGCCCACGCCCGCCTGCATGGAAGCCGAACCCGATTTAGCAATCAGATGTTCGAGGAAAAGACTTATATTGTGCGGGAAATACGGATTCACAATGAAACCTGCCACCATACCAACGCCGGTCCACAGTAGCGGACGCCATTCAATCCGCCGCTCGCTCCACCACACCACCGCTGCCCAAATCAGAGCCAGCACGCCTAACATCACGAACAGGTTGTAGGTCCAGACGTAAAGAAACGCGGCGGGCGCGAGCCATGTGTATTTTCGCTCGAAAAGGAGATAAATTCCGGCCACGATGAACAGAATCGACACACCCTGCGCTTTGGTCATCGTCAAGCGTGAATAGAAAAACGAGGAGCATCCGATCAAAGCCAGGAGCCACAGCAGTGGATAACGAATGCGGTAGCGCAGAATGAGCCAGTAGACGGAGAAAACGGCAGCCGCACTGAACAGCGCAGTGGCGACCTTTGCCCCCAGCCGAAGATCGCTGAACCAGGTGAATGGAATGAGCAGCAAGTGAAAGAGGAAATGCTGGTCCGCGTATTGGGACGCGTTCAGGGTTGTCAGCGGTAACCAGGTAAAAGCCGGCGGGAAATGCCCGCTGCGCAGTCCCTGCCACAAGAGCTGGCTCCACTTGATGTGGTAGTACCCGTCAAAATCTCCGCAACAGATACCCGGCATGGAAAACTGAAGCCACCAGAAGACCGAAAGGATAGACACGGCCCCAATGGCAAGGTGGAGAATGCGAAGGCGTCCATTCACGCCGGAAAGTTTACGCTAAACAACGCCGCTTGTCCTAGTCCTGATCGGCAAGACACTCGGAAAAGGGTTAGCGTATAACGCAATCGTCCTGGCCAAATAACAATCTTCAGTGCTAACTGCTGAATTCAGTGGCTATGGCCATGCTCTTCACTCACCGGAATCACGCAGCCATGCGCCACTTCACAGATCACGTGCTCAAACTGAATAGTCGTGTGGTCGATGTGGAACTCCTCGTGAAGCCGCTCTTTTACATCGCGCAGAATCCGCTCGCTGGCCGAAGGCGGAATGTCGGCGATTGAGATATGACACGACAAAGCCCGCGTCTCCGAGCCAATGTTCCAGACATGCAGATCGTGGACATCGTTCACACCCTCGACCGCCCGCATCGCAGCCTCGACGCGATCTAGCCGGATGCCGCGCGGCGTTCCTTCCAACAGGATATTAAGGGTTTCGCGACAGATCCCGAATCCCGACCAGAGGATCAGCGCGCCAATGCCAAACGACAGCGCCGAATCGATCCAGTACTGCCCCGTCGCCAGGATCACCCAGCCGCCAACGATGACCGCCGCGGTCGAAACCGTGTCGCCAATCTCATGCAGCAGCGCACTGCGGATGTTGACGTCCCGGCCCGAGCGATAAAGCAGCAGGGCAATCACCCCATTCATCAAAACGCCCGCAGCCGCCACCCAGATCATCAGGCGAGCCTGCACGTGCTCCGGATGCTGCAACCGCCGGAAGGCTTCGTAGAAAATCAGAAACGAAACTACCACCAGCGATCCCGCATTCACCAGCGCAGCCAACACTCCCGCCCGATGCCATCCGTAAGTCTTGGTAGCACTGGGCGGACGCGATTCCAAGTAAACGGCGACCAGCGAGAGCAGCAGCGCGACGAAATCGGAGAGGTTGTGCCCAGCTTCCGAGAGCAACGCCAGGGAATGAGCGCGGATGCCGGCAATCACCAGCAACAAAATATAGCCTAGGGTGACGACCAGCGAAATCTGCAGCACTTTCGAGGTTCGTTCACCTGCGCCATGGCTGTGGGTATGCATCAAGATTCAGTTTAAGGCCGCGCCCACAAGGGTTCAAGGCGAACGGGCAAAGACTTCAACCACAAAGGACACAAAGTTTCACAAATGAACCCTTTGACGGGGATTTCCTTTGTGAACCTTTGTGTCCTTGGTGGTTTAAGAAGTTAGATTCAGTCTCCATGAAATACAATGCGGCGGTATGCAAACTGCGGAAGTCGTCATCATCGGTGGAGGAATTGTTGGCTCAAGCATCGCTTATCACCTCAGCGCCGCAGGCTGTAAGGACATACTGGTAATCGAGCGGGAAAGCGCTCAGGGCAAGGGTTCGACAGGCAAGAGCATGGGCGGAGTGCGCGCCCAATTCTCCACTCCGGTAAACATCCAGATGTCGCTGTATTCGATTCCTTTCTATGCCAGTTTCGACGAGAGGCTAGGCTACCCGGCTGGCTACCGGCCACAGGGCTACTTGTTCTGCGCCACCAATGAAAAACATCTCGCCTATCTTCGAACGAACTACGTGAAGCAAGTCGCCATGGGACTCAAGCATGTGCGTCTGATTTCGGCAGAAGAGATCCGCAATTTGTTTCCGCAGCTTCGCTCCGATGACATCGTGGGCGGCAGTTTCTGCTCGACCGACGGCTTTGTCGATCCCTACAGCGCCATGATCGGATTCATGACTTGCGCCTTGGATCATGGAGCGAAATTGTGGAAGTACACGCTGGTTACGGGGATCCAACGCGACATCGACGGGATAACCGCCGTCGAGACCAGCCGAGGTCGAGTGTCGACTCGCAAAGTCGTCAATGCTGCCGGCGCATGGGCGAAGGCGGTTGCCCAAATGGCCGGTATAGATCTGCCCGTGGAACCGCTACGCCGCATGCTGGTTCCCACCGAGCCTTTCGATCAATTCCCCCACAGCGCGCCCATGATCATTGACATGTCCAACGGCTTTCATTTTCGCCCGGAGGCATTGGGATTCCTGCTTGCCTGGAACGATCCCGAAGAAACCTCCGGATATAAAACAGATTTCGATCCCGCATTTATCGAAAAGATATTGACGCGCGCCGCCGACCGCGTACCGGTGTTTGAAAACCTGGCAATCAATCCGAAACGCGCGTGGGCCGGGCTTTACGAAATGACCCCGGATCACCATCCCATTCTCGGCGAGGCGCCGGGCGTACCCGGATTCTTCCTCGCCAACGGTTTTAGCGGCCACGGCGTAATGCACGCACCAGCCACGGGAAAGATCCTCGCAGACCTGATTCTCACTGGCAAAACCGACCTCATCGATGCGTCGCTGTTGAACCTGTCCCGCTTTGCCGAAGGCAGGACAATTCACGAGACGGCAGTATTGTGACTGGCGAAGCTCGCCGTGCTTTCTTCTCTTCTATGTTCAAATAATCCAGTGGATATTAGAGACGCACTCACGTCAGCGGTTGACCGCTTAACTACAGCCCAAGTCGGCTCCCCGCGCATGAATGCCGAACTGCTCCTGATGTTCACACTAGGCTGCGACCGCGCATATCTCTACGCGCACCCCGAGCGCGAACTGACTGCAGAAGAACAAACCCGCTACAACGAAACCCTCAACCAGCGCGCCCGCGGAACTCCAGCACAATACATTACCGGGCACCAGGAATTCTGGGGCATGGATTTCATCGTCACACCGGCCGTGCTAATTCCCCGACCAGAAACCGAACACGTAATCGAGACCGTGCTGAAGCTGATAAGCAACAATGGAGGCCGGGCGTCCTCGGCCGGCCCGCTGCAAATCGTCGATGTAGGCACCGGATCAGGCTGCATCGCCTTGGCTCTGGCCAAAGAACTCCCGCAGGCAGAAATCCGCGCCACAGACAATTCCCCCGCCGCGTTGGAAGTCGCCCGTGCCAACGCCGCCCGCCATCAACTAGAAAATCGGATTCACTTTCACCAAACCGATCTGCTACAAGGTTTGGCTCCCGGTGCTTTTGATTTCGTAGTATCCAATCCTCCTTACGTTGGCGAATCCGAAGAAGACCAAGTCCAGCTAGAAGTTCGCAAGTTCGAACCGCGCAGCGCCGTTTTCGCCGGCCCCACGGGAATGGAAGTGATCGAACGCCTGATCCCGCAAGCGCGCACAGTCTTAAAGCCGCACGGCTGGCTGGCAATAGAAATCAGCGGAACCATCGCGGACCGCGTAAAGCAATTCCTAGGCAGCTGGCAACAAGTTGAAATCACCAATGATCTTCAAGGCATCCCCCGCGTGGCCTCTGCCCAAAGATCCTGACCCATGTGGCGCGGGCGCCCCCACCCGCGTAAGACCGCCAAGACACTGCATTCCTACGAGCTCTGGTAGTAGTTCGCCACGCAGGCTACTCTCATCGATTCGCTCCCACTCCCTGGCAGCGACCTGACGACAGTGCGGGAAATCCAGCAGCAAGCGGCAGAACTCGCGAACTCTTTTGTCTTTGGTGGTGGGGAACTATCAGATGCAGTTTAAGCGAAGAAATACGAACTGGCTCACTGGGGCGATTGGTGTATTCCTTACGGCGATACTCGTTTCGGCGAGCACCTATGCCCAGAATCCGAACGGCGCGCTTCGAGGAGAGGTCCAGGACGCCAGCACCGCTCGAGTGGCAGGTGCTCGCATCGTTGTCCAGTCAGCGGGATCCTCGATCAGCCGCGAGGCAATCGCCAACGATCGCGGAGAGTTTCGCATTGAGGGCCTGCTGCCCGGCTCTTATCACGTGGTGGTTACGGCCACGGGTTTTGCGGAGGCCACGGCCGACGTAAATGTCGCAGTCAGTGTAGTGCGCGATATCAGCGTTACGCTCAAACTCGAAAAAGGACATGAGACCGTAAATGTGCCGGCGGTTCCGTCCTCGATCACCACCGAAACGATTGACACATCGAGCGCGGTGCGCGGCGGCGTAGTTGGCAGCCAGGACCTCGAATCTCTTCCGCTCCCGGCCCGCAGCTTCGCCAACATCGCCTATCTCGTGCCCGGAACCGAACCGGTCGAGCCTTCCGATCCCACCAAGGCGCGCATCACTGCGGTCTCCACCGGCGGAAGCTCCGGCTTGAACAATGAACTCTCGGTCGATGGCGCCGACAACTCCGATGACTGGATTGGCGGGTTTCTGCAAAATTTCTCGCCCGATGGCATTCAGGAATTTGCCGTGCGTACCTCGAATGAAGATGCGAATACGGGCTGGACTACGGCCGGGTCCGTCGTAATCACAACCAAGCACGGTACCAACGACTGGCACGGCGATGCGGCTTTTTACGAGCGCGCGGCAGCGCTCAACGCCCGCTTTCCAATCGAAAATCCTGCGCCTGATCCCAAGCAGCCGTTCTCACGCCAGAACTATGTGGGCACGATCGGCGGTCCCATCGTAAAAAATAAAGTATGGTTCTTCACCTCTTTCGAGGCCGTGCACGAGGACGCGAGCATCGCTTACAGCCCCGCCAGCATTACCCAATTTAACGCGCTTGCGCAATTGGCGTCCCAGGGATTGATCACCGGCGTTCCTTCGATCGCCGTCCCCGCCACCGTTCCGATCCCCTTTCGCGACTACCTCGGTTCGGTGCGCTTTGATTGGGCACAGTCTCCAAAATCGAATTGGTTCCTGCGTGTGTCGGAAGACAACTATCTCACCCACAACGCCCTGGTGCAGCAGGGCACATTGCCGTCGACAGGTCTGACTACGCACAACAATTACTGGAATGTGGCGCTCAGCAATACCTATACTTTTAGTCCGACCTGGCTCGGCAATCTGGTGCTCGACGCCAGCTTGTTGCATCTCACGCAGGCTCGAAACTCTGATCTGGGCTTCGCCCTGGCCTTCCCCTTCAGTTCCACGGCGCTGACCATCTCCGGTTTCGAATCCTTTGGCGACAACCAATTCGCTACTCCAATTACTCTTTTCCCCGACCTGCGCAATCAGCAGAAATATCAATTCCGCTACGACCTGAGTCACGCTGCGGGCAGCCATGGGCTCAAGTTCGGAGTCGACTTCATTCACGAACCGGTGCTGAGCGGGTCGTTTGCTTCCACGGCTGAGACTCTTGCCAGGTACGTCAATGACCCGCTGTATTACATACAAAACCCCGGCGTGTTCGGAACCTTTACCCCACAGTGCGTCAACTTCACCGCTGCGGACGGTTCCACGTGCAGCTACACTCCTGCCGGCGACGGCACATTTTCGCAGAGTGTTCAGCGCCTCGCGTTCTACGCCGAGGATTCGTGGCGTGTCTCCCACCAGCTAACCTTCAACTACGGCTTGCGCTATCAGACCACTTGGGGGCTGTTCGAGGGATCGGGCCGAAGTCAGGCCGACAACGCCGCGTATGTGACGCTGCAAGCATTGCGGATTCCGGTTGTGCCCAGCCTTCCGCAGGATTACCGCAAGCAGATCGCGCCGCGCCTTGGGATCGCTTACTCGCCCGGCAACAGCGAGAAGACTGTGATTCGCGCCGGTTTTGGCATTTACTACGACGATCTGGCGCAGAATGGATGGGCTACTGCATTCCAGGGTCTCAACGGCTCGAACTTCACCACCGGAACCTGCAGCCTTACAGGAGGCCCAGGCACTTATGCACTCACCGGCACCGGCTGCCTGACTGGTGGCAGCGGAGTGAGCGGAAGTTTGGTCGGCTCCCCCTACAAAACGCCCTACGCCATTCATACGACCGGCGGCGTGCAACATGCTTTCAACGAACACTGGCTAATGAGCGCCGATTACGTGCATGAGCAGGGCAATCACGGATACCGTGCCTTCCCCTATGCCAGCGGCACCAACCTATTCACTCCGCTCATTCCTACGACTGACCCGAACTATGCCACCGATCAGGCGAATGTGGTGCCGAACGTCAATGTGTTCGAATCGAACAACCGTTCGAGCTACAACGCGCTGATGCTGCACGTGCAAGGCAATATGCACCGTTTCAATCTGGTCGCAAACTACACGCTCTCCAAGGCACAGACATGGGGATGCTTGCTCGGCGAACTGTTTGACTATGTGGATGGCGTCTGCAAACTGCCCAACGGAACGCTGGATGCTTTCGGACCCGGCGACTATGGTCCTTCTGGCGAAGACGTTCGTCACCGCTTCGTGCTGGCCGGCACGGTGCACATTCCTGGTGGATTCGAATTGAGCGCCGTCGCGCAAGTCGAGAGTGCCCGGCCCATCACCATCACGACGGCAGACAACACCGGCCGCATCTACGTGAACGGAGTGTACACAAGCCTCGACGAATTCCGTGGTACGCCTTACATCCAGACGGACCTGCGGGTCACGCGGCCTTTCAAAATCAATGAGCGCTGGCGGATCGATCCGTTCATCGAGTTCTTCAATCTCTTCAACCGTAACAATCCGGGCGCCAATTTTGCCGTCAATGTCGCCCAACTCCCGGTTCCGGCCGCCCAGATGGTGCCCAATGCGCAAGGCATCACCAACATCACCAGCGTCTGCACGAACGCAAGCTGTTCCCAGACCGCGCCCGTCACCAGCCTGAAGCAGCTCGAGATACCCGAGGGCGCCCTCGGAGACTTCTTCGGCCCCGGCACGACTGTCGGCATTCCCTTCGCCGCGCAAATCGGAGTCCGGGTAACGTTCTAACTCTGCGGCCGCGCAGCGGCGGAATGAGAAAGCCCGGCACGGCAGTGCCGGGAAAGCGAAGGTGTAGTAAAGCTGAGTCCGCTTTAGCGGACGGTACGAGTCTCGAAGCGCTTTTTGTAAGCCGGTAGAAATGAGAATCGCGAAAACGTCTCGGCTGCGGTGATTTCCAAAGCCTTTACCGCCTGCCCGCGCCGGCAGGCTGAATCTCTTCTACATCGACCAAGTTGGTTGGATACACTCCGGTGTAACAGGCCGAGCAATAGCTGGTTTTCTCGCCGTCACCGCAGGCTTTCTTCATTCCAGGGTGTGAGAGATACGCCAGCGAATCCGCTCCGATGAACTCGCGAATCTCTTCCACTGACTTGTTCGCGGCGATGAGTTCCTTCTTGGAAGGCGTATCAACCCCGTAGAAGCACGGCGAAACCGTCGGCGGACACGAAATGCGCATGTGCACTTCCTTGGCTCCCGCACTCCGCACCATGCGCACGATTTTGCGGCTGGTGGTGCCGCGCACAATCGAGTCGTCGATCAGCACCACGCGCTTCCCTTCAAGCAGGCTGCGCACCGGATTGATCTTCAGCTTCACTCCGAAGTCGCGCACGCTCTGGCGCGGTTCGATAAAAGTACGTCCGATGTAGTGATTGCGGATCAACCCAAAGCGAAACGGAATCCCGCTCTCCGCCGCATAGCCGACAGCCGCCGTCACACCGGAGTCCGGCACCGGAACCACGACGTCGGCCTCCGACGGCGCTTCGCGCGCCAATTGTCGCCCCAGTTCCTCGCGGCTCTCCTGCACCGCCCGCCCGAATACCCGGCTGTCGGGCCGCGAGAAATATACATGCTCGAAAATGCAACTCGACTGCGCCAGAGCCGGAGCATAAATCCGCGAGGCAATTCCCTCCGGGCCGACGATAACCAGTTCGCCGGGCTTCACATCGCGCTCGAAAGTGGCTCCGATCAGATCGAAAGCGCAGGTTTCGGAGGCGAACACGATCGTGTCCTGCTGCTCGCCGCCTTGCGCCGGAATTCTCCCCATGGCAAGCGGCCGGAAACCGCGCGGATCGCGCGCCGCAAAGATCCGGTCAGGACTGATCATGACCAGCGAGAATGCGCCTTCGACTCTGCGCAGCGCATCGGCGATCGCTTCGGGCAGCGTCAACTCTTTTGAAAGCGCGATCAGGTGCACGATCACTTCGGTGTCGCTGTTGGTCTGAAAAATCGAACCCTGGCTCTCCAGCCGATGACGAATGTCCTGCGCGTTGACCAGGTTCCCATTGTGTGCCAGCGCCATCCTGCCCTTGTTCGATTGCACCATGATAGGTTGCGCGTTGAGCAGCGCCGAATCACCAGCAGTCGAGTAACGAGTGTGTCCAATGCCCAGCGTGCCCTTCAACTGGGCGAGAACAGGCTCCTGAAAAATGTCGGCGACCAAACCCATGGCCTTGTGCATATGCAGAGCCATGCCGTCGGAAGTCACGATCCCCGCCGACTCCTGACCGCGATGCTGCAGCGCATGCAGTCCCAGGTAAGCAAGCTTCTCCGCCTCCGGGTGTCCGTGAATCGCCACGACCCCGCACTCATCGTGAAATTTGTCAGAAGACATTTAGCTCTCAGCCCTCACCAGTCACATGTGGGGACGGGTCTTCGACCCGTCCGGCCGAGCAAAAGCTCGGCAGTTTGCCTCCGCGCTCTCGGCGGCAGGCTTCTCAGCCAACCGCAACAGGTTCGGAGTCCGTCCGCAACGCCGCTTCCAGCGCGCCCTCATAAGCATCGCGCAACTGGTTCACCTTCGCCGACACTACCACTTGCCCATCGAGCTTAATTTCTACTTGACCGGAAACCGTCTCGCCAATCTCTTCCGCGGACAGCCCGTATTTCCCCGCCACTTGTTGGATTCGCAACAGGTGGCTCCGGTCGCACGAGATCACGACGCGGCTAGAATCCTCGCCGAAAAGAATAAACTCCGTCGGCAGTCCTTGCGATTCTAGATTCACCCGAGCTCCAATGCCCTTAGAAAAAGACGACTCCGCCAACGTGACCGCAATGCCGCCTTCCGAGCAATCATGCGCGGAATCAACCAAGCCTGCCCCCATCATCTCGATCAATGCCTTCTGCAGCGCCGCCTCTCGTTCGAGTTCGAGCGCGGGAGGAAATCCCCACACCGCTCCCAGAATTTCCTTGGCATACTCCGACGAACCAAACTCGGATTCCGCGTCAGTGAGATCGCCCGGCTCAGAAGCCCGCAGCAGAACGACTGCACGTCCCGGTTCGCGGAAGTTGGGGAACACTGCCTTGTGAACGTCGTCAAGAATGCCAACGATTCCGATCACGGGCGTTGGATAGATTCCTTCTCCCAGCGTTTCGTTATAGAAGCTGACGTTGCCGCCAGTAATCGGCACGTCCAGTTCCTCGCAGGCTTTGGTGATGCCATCTATCACTTTCGAGAATTGCCACATGATTTGCGGCTTCTCCGGATTGCCGAAATTCAAGCAATTGGTCGCGCCCACCGGAGTCGCGCCCGAGCAGACCACGTTTCGGGTTGCATCGGCCACGGCGTGCATCGCTCCGAGTTGCGGATCGAGATAACACCAGCGGCTGTTGCCGTCCAGCGCCATCGCAAGCCCGCGCGGCGAGCCTTTTACGCGAATCACGCCGGCATCGCCCGCACCCGGGCCTTCGACTGTATTGGTCTGCACCATGTGATCGTACTGCTGCCACACCCAACGCTTGCCGCAAATATTCGGGCTGGCGAGCAAGCGCTTCATGTTTCCAGTGAGATCTCCCGCTTCGGCCAGATTGATCGACGCAGGCATCTCGCGCGGGACCGGCGGTTCCCACCGCTCGAGCGGACGCTTATACACAGGCGCATCGTCGGTGAGCGCTTCATTCGGAATCTCGGAAACAACTTCTCCGTGATGGAGCACGCGCATTTTGCCGTCGATGGTCACGCGGCCGATTTCAACAGCGTCGAGTCCCCACTTCTCAAATACGCGGAAGACTTCGTCTTCGCGGCCTTTCTGCGCCACCAGCAACATGCGTTCCTGGGATTCGCTGAGCATGATCTCGTAAGCGGTCATGCCGGTCTCGCGCTGGGGCACACGGTCAAGTTCGATCTCGGTGCCCACGTGGCCGCGTGCTCCCATCTCGCAGGTCGAGCAGGTCAGACCGGCCGCGCCCATGTCCTGAATGCCAACAATGGCGCCGGTTTGCATGGCCTCAAGGCAAGCTTCGAGAAGCAACTTTTCGAGAAACGGATCGCCGACTTGCACATTCGGCCGTTTTGCTTCGGAAGCTTCGCTGAATTCTTCGCTGGCCATGGTGGCGCCGTGAATGCCGTCTCGTCCGGTTTTCGATCCGACGTAAATCACCGGATTACCTTCGCCGGCGGCTTTTGCGTAGAAGATATGGTCGCGACGCACCAGTCCGAGAGCGAAGGCATTCACAAGGGGATTGCCGGAATAGCAGGCTTCAAATTTGGTTTCGCCGCCCAGGTTGGGCACGCCAAAACAGTTTCCGTAAGACGCAATGCCACTGACCACGCCTTCGAGCAAGGAATGATTCTTGTGGATCTCCGCTTGTGTTGCGCGCGCCCCCTCGCCCGTCATGTTGGGAGCCACAATCGGTCCGAACCTCAGCGAATCCATGACTGCAACCGGGCGCGCTCCCATGGTGAAAATGTCGCGCAGGATTCCTCCCACACCGGTGGCCGCTCCCTGGAACGGCTCGATGAACGATGGATGATTGTGCGATTCGATCTTGAAAGCGCATGCCCACCCATCGCCGATGTCGATGATTCCCGCGTTCTCGCCCGGCCCCTGCACAACGCGCCGGCTGCGCGTTGGCAAGCGTTTTAGATGCACGCGGGATGATTTATAGGAGCAATGCTCGCTCCACATCACGCTGAAAATGCCGAGCTCGGTGATCGTGGGCTCACGTCCACCGAGAAGTTGTTTGACCTTCTCGTATTCTTCAGGCGTGAGGCCGTGGTCGCGAACGATCTCCGGTGTGATGGCAAGAGTAGAGGCAGTAGTCATGGGAAAATACTATTGTCGCATCTGGAAGGAGACTAGGGAAGGACGCTTTTGAGTGCCCCTGCTGAAGCTGCGTCCCAACTATACTGTCCTCAATGAAGTCCGTCATCGTAGGTACGGCAGGTCACATCGACCACGGTAAGACTGCGCTGGTGAAAGGGTTGACTGGCATTGATGCCGACCGGCTTGAGGAGGAGAAGCGCCGCGGCATCACTATCGATATCGGCTTTGCCAATCTTGAGTTGCCCATGCCCGACGGCGAAACTCTGCGGCTGGGGTTCGTCGACGTGCCCGGCCACGAACGCTTTGTGCGCAACATGCTAGCTGGAGTGGGTGGCATCGACCTGGTGTTGCTGGTAATCGCTGCCGACGAATCGATCAAGCCGCAGACTCGCGAACATTTCGACATCTGCAGATTGCTTTCGGTGCGGCGCGGAATCACGGTGCTGACCAAGTCCGACGCCGTCGACCGGGAAACCCTGGATGTCGTCCGGTTGGAAGTTGGGGAGTTCCTGCGCGGGTCTTTCCTTGGTCACCCCAGCCCTATCGTTGCTGTCAGTTCACTGACCGGGGCGGGAATCGACGATCTGAAGCGCGAGCTTGTGAGGGTCGCTGCCGAGATTCCAGCAAAAGATTCAAACGCGATTGCGCGCCTGCCAATTGATCGCGTGTTCACCATGAAAGGTTTTGGGACGGTGGTTACGGGGACGCTGGTTTCCGGAACGATTCGCAAGGAAGACGAACTCGAAGTTTTCCCCAGCGGGCGCCGGGTGCGGGTACGCGGAGTTCAAGTGCACGGAAAGTCGGCTGAGCACGCCGTTGCCGGGCAACGAACGGCATTAAACCTGGCGGGTGCGCCCACGGAAGAACTGGCGCGAGGGATGATGCTCGCTCCTCCGTCAACTTTTGTTGCGACCTCCCGCGTGGACGTGGAACTGTCCTTGCTGCCATCCGCCAAGCCGCTGAGAGACCGGGCTCGCGTGCACTTCCACTCCTATACCTCCGAGGTCATTGCGACCGTCGTCTTGTATGGCAAGAAGCAAGTGGGTCCGGGCGAGAATGCTTTCGCGCAGCTACGGCTGAGCAAGCCAACTCTACTGCTGCCGGGAGATCGTTTCATTGTTCGACATTTCTCGCCGGTGGTCACGATTGGCGGGGGCGTGGTGGTCGAAAATGCTCCGCCGAAAAAGATCAAGGATACTTCTGGCTATGCTCAGTTCCTCAAGACCCTTACAGAAGAATTGCGCGTGGGCATGTTACGCTCTCGCGTGATCATAAGCGGTGCCAGAGGTTTGGGCATCGCGGAAGCAGTGGCGCGCACGGGCTGGCCTGCGCAACAAATCGTTTCCGGGGTCTCAGCTACTCCGGAGATTGTCCGCATCGGCGACATTTTCATTTCCAAGCCAGCGTTTGATCTTGTCCGCAAAGATTTCATTTCCGCTCTCGAAGCCTTTCATAAGCACAATGCCCTGGTTGCCGGCATGAGCAAAGAGGAATTGCGTGGGCGTTTTTCCGAGGTTAGGCCGGCAGTGTTTGACAGCGTATTCGATGAGGCGTTGCAGGCCAGGAAGATTGAGCTTGCAGGCGAACTGGTACGCCTTGCGGGACGCGGCGTGGAAATGAAAGACGAAGAAGCCGAGTCGAAAAAAGTCATCGAGGCAGCATTCGCGAATGCCGGTCTCAAGGTGCCCGCGCTGAAGGATGTGCTGGCGGGATTGAAGGTTGATAAGATTCGAGCGCAAAAGATCGTCACGCTTTTGCTGCGCGACAAGGTTCTGATCAAGATTTCAGACGATCTGGTTTTTCATCGGGAGGCACTGGTCGATCTGCGCAAACGTATGGTGGCGGAAAAGGCAAAGTCTCCGAAGCTCGACGTGGCGCGCTTCAAGGACCTGACTGGCGTAAGCCGCAAGTATGCGATCCCCTTGCTGGAGTATCTCGACCGCGAGCATGTTACGCGGCGAGTTGGAGATGACAGGCTGATTCTTTAGCAAGAACCTGGCCACGGATTTTCACGGATGTGCACGGATTAAATCTTTTCTTTCTGTCGGTCTGAATCCGTGAAAATCCGTGGCTGAGTCTCAGATTTTATCTTCGGGGAATTCCACCTCGAGCCCCAACGGATCGGTGAAGCGGTTAGTGAGATTGGCTAAGCCGACCAGCAGGTGCAGATCGACAATTTCCGGTTCAGAGAAATATTTCCTCAACTCTTCGAAATCATTGTCAGTGATGTCTCGCGAGGCGCGGGTTAGCTTCTCGGCGTATGCCAGCGCGGTCTGTTCCTTCTCGGTGAAGCGGGCGTAGTTGCCTTCTCTCAGCGCTTTCCAGTCTTCCGCTGTCAGCCCGACCCGCTTTGACGAGGCGACGTGATGCTGCTCGCAGTAGTGGCAGCCATTGATGAACGAGACAAGGAGGTAAATCATCTCGTAAAGCTTGCGGTCGAGTGATCTTCCGACGCTGGCGTAGAAGGGCAGAAAATTCTTCAGCATCTCCGGACGGTGGGCCAACGCTTTTTGCGCATTGCCCGGCTTGCCGCGCAGAGTCTTCTCGTAAATCTCTTTTACTTCGGGCGTGGCGTTTTCAGCTTCAACTAGCGAAATGCGTGCCATCGGAACCTCGCGGGGAATCAGAATCGCACTCCGTATAATAAAGCAGTGGCCACGGGGACCGGATCCCAGCGCCTGAAGGCGCCGTCAAAACGATGATAGTCGCGGCATGCCTGAAGGCATGCCCTGATACGAATCGGGGGGCGGCAGGCTGCTAATGCCGCCGTCCCCGTCTATTTTGTAACCGGAGTTCCTTGCCAATGCTTTCAATTCGTCCTGCCACCATCAACGATGTAACTCTGCTCAGGACGCTGATCCGCGAACTGGCCGAGTTTGAGAAGGAACTGGACCACGTTCTGATTACGGAAACGGACTTGGCGCGGGACGGGTTTGGTCCCCGGCCCAAGTTCCGCGCGTTGCTTGCATATTGGGACCAGAAGCCGGCGGGTTACGCGCTTTTCTTTGATGTCTACAGTACCTGGAGAGGGCGGCAGATGTTTTTGGAGGACTTGTTTGTCCGGGAGGCGTTTCGTGGACGGAAGGTCGGCAAAGGCTTGCTGGCGGCGGTCGCCCGGATCGCGCTAGGCGAGGGCTGCCATGCGTTACGCTGGGAAGTGCTGGGCTGGAACCAGACCGCCGTCGAATTCTACGAGTCGCTTGGCGCCGAGTTTCTGGACGCTTGGCGCTCGGTTGTGCTTAGGGATGAGAAGTTGCGGAGACTGGCGGAGATGGCTTCATGACGGGCCGAGTGAAAATCATCGGCGCGGGATTGGCGGGGTCCGAAGCGGCGTGGCAGTGTGCACGCAGAGGCGTGAGCGTAGAACTCTGCGAGATGCGTCCGGTGCGCTCGACTGCCGCTCATCAAACCGGGGACTTCGCTGAACTGGTCTGCTCAAATTCCCTGAAGTCTGACACCGAGAACACTGCGCCCTGGTTGTTGAAAGAAGAAATGCGGCGCGCGGGATCGTTACTGATTGGGGTTGCCCGTGAGTGCGCTGTGCCCGCGGGACATGCTCTCGCGGTGGATCGCACAACGTTTGCTGCTCGAGTGACGGAAGCCCTGTCAGGCGAGCAGTTGATCTCGATACAGCGCGAAGAAATTACCCAAATTGACGAGGATCGAATCACGATTATCGCCACCGGCCCACTGACTTCGGATGCGCTCTCGCAAGAGATCGGCCGGTTGAGCGGAGCTTCCCGTTTGTTCTTTTACGATTCGATCAGCCCGATCGTCGAGGCCGATTCCATCGACATGGGCAAAGTTTATCTCGCGGCGCGGTATGACAAAGGCTCGGCCGACTACATCAACTGTCCTATGTCGAGGGAAGGGTACGACCGCTTCTACGATGCGCTGCTGTCGGCGCAATCGGTCGAAGAACGCGAATGGGAGAAGCTGAACTATTTTGAGAGCTGTCTGCCCATTGAAGAGATCGCGCGGCGCGGCCGCGACACTCTGCGCTTCGGCCCCATGAAGCCGGTTGGACTGAAAGATCCGCGGACCGGACGCATCCCCTATGCCGCGGTGCAATTGCGTCAGGAGAATCTGCGGGCGGATTCTTACAATCTGGTCGGATTCCAGAATCATTTAAAATTCGGCGAGCAGGCCCGGGTGCTGCGACTGATTCCTGGACTCGAAAGCGCCCACTTCCTGCGCTACGGGCAGATCCATCGCAACACCTACATCAACTCACCTACGCTGCTTTCGGAAACGCTGCAGATGAAAGAACATCCACGCGTATTGTTTGCGGGGCAGATTTGCGGAGTCGAAGGGTACGTGGAATCGATCGCCGCCGGGCTCATGGCGGGAATTCACGCGGCGGCATTGGCAGCAGGCGCGGAGCCAATTCCACCTCCGCGGGAAAGTGCATTTGGGTCGCTGACGAACTACATTACCCACGCCGACCCGAAGAAATTTCAGCCAGCCAACATAACATTTGACCTTCTGCCGCCACTGGATCGGAAAGTTCGGGACCGCCAGGAACGGCACCGGCTGCAGTGCGAGTTGGCGTTGAAGGAATTTGACGCCTGGATCAGTAGCGTTGGGTGCAGCCCGGTAGAGACGTAGCTTGCTACGTCTGCGGCCCGACAAGTCGACCGCGGGGAGACGCAGCAAGCTGCGTCCCTGCAAATTTTCGTGCAACAAATCGCAATTCCTCCCCGTATCACCTTGTAGGGCACTGATTGTGCCCAGCTTACGTTCAGCCCGATGGCCCGTCCAACTAACGGAATGATCCTGCGCGACCTCATCGGCGATGTTCTCCGGACCCTGTGGTCGCACAAGCTGCGTACGTTTCTCACGATGTTTGGGATTGCCTGGGGGATCGTTTCGATTGTGCTTATGGTGGCGGCTGGAGAAGGCTTGCGCAAGGGTCAGGAAGACCAAGCCAGAACCCTGGGCAAGGACGTGATGATCGTCTTTCACGGCCGCACCAGCTTGCAGGCTGGAGGAGCGCGGGCGGGGCGAACCGTGCACTGGGAAGATCCTGATGTAGCTGCGGTGCAGGCGGATGCACCGGATTGTCAAATCGCCATTCCGGAACTGGAGCAGGAGGACGTCCGCGCCCACAGCAATTACAACAATGCGGCATTCCTGGTCACGGGTTCGCAGCCGCCCTTTCAGGAGATTCGCAGCCTTGGCGTCGGACAAGGGCGGTTTTATGACTGGGAAGACACTCGCGAAGGGCGCCGGGTGGCGTTCCTGGGGAGCGATGCGGCCAAGCAACTTTTTCCTGGGCGCAATCCTGTGGGCGAGAACGTGTATCTCAACGATTTTCCTTACGTCGTCATCGGGGTGATGGAGAAGAAGAAGCAGGATTCCGATTACGACGGTTGGGACGTGAACAAAATTTTCATTCCGTTCGGAGCCATGCGACGAGATTTTCCAGACAAGCCTCCGGGCACTCCGACGACCTTCGACCAGTTGCTGGTCACGCCTAAATCCGTCGAGCAACACGACAACTGCAAACACGAAGTGCGCGCGGCGCTGGGACGCATGCACAATTTCGATCCCCATGACAAAGAAGCATGCCCCATCTGGGATACGGTGCAAGAGGCGCAAGCCTTCCGCCAGATGACGGACGGTATGAAATATTTCCTCGGCGCAGTCGGGGTGGTGACGCTGCTTCTAGGCGGGCTGGGAGTCATGAACGTCATGATGGTTGCGGTGCGGGAGCGCACGCGCGAGATTGGAGTCCGCAAAGCCCTGGGCGCGCCAGCTTACATCATCTTGCGGCAGTTTTTCCTCGAAGCTCTGCTGATCGCTGTTTTGAGCGGCGGAATCGGGTTGGGCGTGGCCTACGGAATTTGCTCGCTGGTCGATCTGCTGCCGATGCCCGCGTTCTTTGCAGGTCTGTTGCCCACATGGAAGTCGGGGTTGATGGCGTGTGGGCTGCTGGGCGCAACTGCCGTACTCTCCGCGTTGTATCCGGCACGGAAAGCAGCGTCGGTGGATCCAATTGAGGCGTTGAGATTTGAGGCTGGCGGATAGGAAAGGCATTAACCACAAAGGTGACGAAGGTTCACAAGGGAAACCGTGTGCCCCGCCTTTTGTGCCCTTCGTGCTGAAAGCCTTTGGTTTAGAAGCTGATGCTGATTGAAATCATTCGCGAAGCTTGGATTGCGCTCAAGCGCAACACCACGCGCAGCCTGCTGACCATGCTGGGCATCGTTTGGGGCATCACGACGGTCACGCTGCTCATCGCTTATGGCAGCAGCTTCCGCAGAATCCTGGTCGGCGGCTTTGATGCCTTTGGCAAGAGCGCAGTCATCTGCTGGCCCCAACAGACCAGCGAGCAGCCCGGTGGGCAGAGGGCAGGGAAGAAAGTTGTTTTCGAGCAAGCCGATGTCGACATGGTTAAAGAGACTGCGCCTCTGGTGAAGCATGTTTGCCTGGAGACTGTGCATCGTCCGGGAGTTGCTTACGGCGACCGGATGGTAGGAACGGCGGCGGTCCGCGGCGTCTGCCCGGAGTATGGGGAGATGCGCAACGAGGTTCCATCCGAGGGGCGCTGGATCAATGCCAGTGACGAACTGGAGCGCAGGCGAGTGGCTTTTCTCGGCGGACGCGTTCGAGAGCAACTGTTTAGCGGACGCCCGGCCGTGGGCGAGACGGTGACGATTGGCGGCGTGCGCTTTTCCGTGATTGGCATCATGGCGCGCAAGATTCAGCTCAGCAATTACTTCAGCAGTGACGACGAATCGGTCTGGATCCCTTATTCCGCCGCAGGCGATCTTTGGAACACGAGAGATGCGGCAGTCATGATCTTTGCCCCGGTGGCGCCGCAGTTTGAAAAGAAAGCCATGGCGCAGGTGCTTGCCGCCGTCGCCACTCGGCAGCAGTTCTCGCCGACCGATCCGAAGGCAATTCAGATGTTCGGGCGCGACGAATTCCGTCCTGTCATTGACGCCCTGACCATCGGCCTCCAAGTGCTGCTTACGTTCATTGGAACCCTGACCCTTGGTATTGGCGGCGTCGGAGTGATGAACATCATGCTGGTTTCCGTCGACGAGCGGATTCGCGAGATTGGCCTGCGCCGTGCCCTGGGAGCGAGGAAACGCCACATCAAGTTCCAGTTTCTGGCTGAGACTTTACTTATCATGATGTTGGGCGGCGCGATCGGCGTGCTCCTGTCATACGCCATTGCCGCGGCGGTAGGCACTTTGCCGCTGATGGGACCGCTCTTCGACGATGAATCCGGCAAGGGTGACATTCACCTGCAAATCTCGTTGATGACGGTTACACTTTCCACGCTCGTACTGCTGGTCGTTGGCGTAATCAGCGGGCTGGTGCCGGCGCTGCGGGCCTCAAAGCTCGACCCGGTGGAAGCGCTGCGGTACGAGTAGAAGAGCGGCCACGGATTCTCACGGATTGTTCTTTAGCTTTCTCATGATTTGCAGGTCTGTGCCAATCCGTGAAAACCCGTGGCTGGTTTTAGGCCAGCTCAAATATCATTTGACCTCACTGCCGGTTAGCGATACCTTGCTGCCAGTTCTTAAGGACTCCGCGAGGTGTGTGCTTGCCGATTTCCGCGATCGATGCCATTAGTCCCGCTTTTCACCACACCAAAGAGCAACTGCTCCACCCATTCCGCGCGGCTCAGTGGGCGAAGCTTGCGCTGGTGGGCTTTCTTGCCGGTGAACTCAGCTCGGGGGGATGCAACAGTGGCAGCAGCTTCCGACCACCGACGGGTTCCGGCGGCGGACAGCCTTTCCCGCTGCCCCATGCCCATCTCTTGCAGTACGCTTCGTTGATCGCGCTGCTTGCTGTGCTCGGAATATTCTTCTGGGTACTCTTCCTCTACGTGAGCAGCGTGATGCGCTTCATCTTGTTTGACAGCGTGATTGCGAAGCGCTGCGAAATTCGGCGCGGTTGGGCGCGCCGACACGGGGCCGGGCTCCGCTACTTTGTGTGGCAACTTCTTTTTCTTCTAGCGATGGGAATCGGATTCGCCATCCTGATTGGAATTCCTGCTGCTCTTGCTCTGGGCGCGGGTTGGATCAAGGATCCTCGGCAGCACTTGCTTCCACTCATCCTGGGCGGGATGTTCTTGTTCTTTGTTCTGATGGGCTTCGTATTGCTCTCCTTGATCGTCCACGTTCTGACGAAAGACTTCGTCGTGCCCGAGATGGCTCTGGAAAACATCAGCGCCTTTGAAGGATGGCGGCGTCTTTTGCCCGCATTGAATTCGGAGAAAGCCAGCTACGCTGGCTATATCGGCATGAAGGTCTTGATGGCCTTGGGAGCGGCGGTGGTTCTGGGAATTGTCACGTTTATAGTGATCCTCATTCTGCTGATTCCAGTTGGTGGTTTTGGCGTCGTCGCCGTACTTGTCGGTAAGACTGCCGGTCTAACTTGGAACCTGTACACAATCACGCTGGCCGTGGTCGTGGGATGCATTGTGGTGGCGGTTCTGATCTACGTGATTTCCCTTATTTCCGTACCAGCGATTGTGTTCTTCCCGGCTTATTCCATTTATTTCTTTGCATCGCGCTATCCGGCGCTGGACGCGCTTTTGCATCCGCTGACTCCAATAGCCCAGTCGCCGCCTTTGCTGCCGCCGTTACCGCCGCCGGAGCCGATTGCCTAGATGGCTTTCACATAGAGGTAGATGAGAAACGCAATTGTCATCCCGAGCAAAGCGAGGGATCTGGGTTCTTGCTTGCACCATCGGTCGCCGTCGCTGGCAAACACCTAGATCCCTCGCTTTGCTCGGGATGACAATTCGTGGCGGGATTCAATGTGCTGAATAGCCCCAGTCACTGTTTGCTGTGGTCGTGCGTCCACGAGAAGCGTCGCCCCAGAATGCACTTGATAATCAGGTGATCGGTGGATGCGGTCGCGCCGATGCCAACTCCGAAGTTGAACTCCCACTCTGGCCCCAGATCGAGATCGATGGCAGGAACGAACTGTTGTTGCTGATCGTGGAGCGGGCTGAAATCGGTGATTGGTCCTAAGGAACCGTAATACTCCAACCCACCCGCGATGCGTTTAGTGATGTCGTAACTGAACTTAAAGTTTGGGGAAAACACCACGCCCTGGTTAACGCTTGGTCCATGAAACGACCGGTCGAGCGTGGGATTAAAGCTCAGGTACCAGGGTCCGATTTTCTTGTCCACGATGGGGCGGATTTCCCAAGTCCAGGTGTCGGCGGAGAAGGCGGCGCGCTGGTATCCGATTTCGTTCGACAAGCTCACTCCCACCGGCCAGTGCCACGACTCCGGAATGCGGAAGCGCGGGCGGATGTGATCGCCTACCCATTGCCAGCCTTCATTGGGCTGAATGCTGGTGAAGATGTAAAAGCCGGTCTCGAACCAGTCGTTGATCCCTTGCGTGATTTCTACGGTCTCATGCTCGGCATGATTGGTGGGCAGGACGCCATCGATTGTCGTCGTGCTGCCTTCGACAGTGAAGTTTGAGTGGAGCTCCACCATCGTGTGCTTGGGCGCGACCAGTTCCGAACCGTAGACCTGGATTTCGTAGTTATCCTGCGCCCCGGCGGGGACGATTTGGGCGAACGCCAGAATCACTCCGAAAACGATCAGCGTGAGAATCGGAAACCGTCGAGTGTGCATGCTGGCTGAGCGGCAATCTCGCTGCCGCGTCTTGATTCTCCAATGATGCACGGGTAGGGCAACAGGGTGCAAGCGCTCGCTGCGAATTTTTGTTTTGCTGGAACTTACGTGCGGATGCGGGTGTCAAATCCTCTCAGACACGCGTGCCCGAGAGGAGCAGTTCCAATGGCGTTCTCAATGGCAGGCGGTGGTCCGTCCAATCCACAAATCAACGTTACTCCACTGATCGACGTGTTATTGGTGCTGATCATTGTTTTCATGGTCGTGGTGTCGATGTCAAAGACAAAGGGTCTGGAGGCGCAGATTCCCCCAACCCGCGCAGGATGACAAAAGTCAGCCTGTCCCGGTCGATGGAACAATTGTGATTCAGGTGGCCTGGAATACGCAGGGCAAAGCCCCGGATCTCAAGATTAATAAAGAGACTGTGAAGTGGGAGGATCTGCAGACCCGACTGCACGATATTTTCAAGACACGTGCGGAGCGAGTAGCATTTGTCCGCGGCGACGACGATGTGGACTTCGAATACGTGGCGAACGTAATTGACATTGCCCGGGGCGCTGGCGTGGACCGGGTGGGGTTGCTGACCAAGGCGCAGTGACGAGTGGCCGGCTTCCATGGCAAGCTGTCAGTGGTGGTTGGAGGAACCGTGGAAGCGTTTGAGAAAAAAGTGCGGGACAGTTTTGGTCGGCAGTTCTTCATGTCGACAATTGGGGCGGAGATGATTTCGGTCGATCGCGGAAGGGTTGAGATTCGATTTCCTTTCAGCCCGAAGTTGACGCAGCAAAATGGATTCGTGCACGCCGGCGCGGTCACCGGCATTCTGGATTCCGCCTGTGGCTATGCGGCTTTGAGCGTCGCCCCGGAGGACTCGGAGGTTCTCTCCGTGGAATTCAAGGTTAACCTTCTGGCGCCGGGCGTGGGGGAATCATTCGTTGCACGCGCTTCGGTGAAACGCGCTGGCAAAAGGCTTGCGGTATGCACAGCCGATGCTTTCGCCGTCCAAGCGGGCGAGGAGAAACTGATTGCAACCATGCTGGCGACGATGATGAATGTGGATTCGAAGGCGGCCGGGGCTGATTCGCCAGACTAATCCCGTGCCCGGTTCTTGATCCAAATCGGCGAACCTACGAATCCGAAGGCTTTTCGCAGTTGGTTTTCCAGAAATCGCTGGTAGGAGAAGTGAAGCTTCACCTTACGGTTTGTAAAAAGCACGAACGTCGGCGGAGAGACTCCCGCTTGCGTCATGTAATAAATCTTGACTTGCTGGCGTGCGGGGACTGAAGCGCGCTCGAAATCCACGTACTTGAGGAAACGGTTCATTTCAGCGGTGGGAATACGTTTTCGTCGCTCGGACGCAACCTCTTCCAGCGTGGGCAGAATCTTCTCTGTTCCTTGACCGGTCGCAGCGGAAACGAACAGCACTGGGGCGTAGCTAAGAAATTTGAGGTCGTAGCGGACTCTCTGCTCATACTCCGCGCGATCCGTCGGACTCTTGCTTTCACGAATTCGCGTCGCCTTAGACTCTCGCCCAGCCTTCTTCTGGCCACTCGTCACCAGGTCCCACTTGTTTACGATAACGATGACGGACCGGCCGCTCTCGTGGGCATAGCCGGCGATGGTGGCGTCGAGCGCGCTGACGCCCTCGGTGGCGTCAATTACCAAAAGGGCGATGTCGGCGGCGTCGAGATGCTTGCGGGCCATCACGACGGAAAGTTTTTCCGCCATCAGATGAGTCTTGCCCTTGCGCCGGATTCCGGCGGTATCAATAAAGCGGAAGCTCTTGCCATTGATTTCGACTACTTCATCAACCGCATCGCGCGTCGTGCCCGGGATTGGCGAGACGATGGCGCGGGAGGTTCCGGTGAGCCGGTTCAGCAGCGTCGACTTGCCCACATTCGGATGCCCGATAATCGCCACTTTGACTTCCTTGGGCTCAGGGGCGATTTCGGTGTCGTCCGCGTCCTGCGTTTCCTCGCCAGGCACGACTTCAGCTTCGTTGATTTCAGGATCGGCGGTTTCGGTGTGCAAGGTTTCAAGGTGCAAAGCTTCGAAGACGGCTTCGAGAACGTCATCCACGCCACGCCCGTGCTCGGCGGAAACAGGAAATATCTTTCGGATCCCCAGGCGATGGAATTCGTCGATGAGCGTCTGCTGTTTCTCGCTATCGATCTTATTGACGGCCAGAAACAGCGGCTTGCCGCCGCGCAGCAGCAGTCGGGCGAGATCGAGGTCGGGCGCGGTGAGTTCGCTGCGTCCATCCACCACCAGGATGATCGCGTCAGCTTCTTTCAACGCGACTTTGGCCTGGCGAAAAATTTCTGCCGGAATAAAGTCCTTCTCTTCCGGTTCGATTCCCCCGGTGTCCACGATGCGGAGACGGTGTCCACGGAAGTGAGCTTCGCCGTAGAGCCGGTCGCGAGTAATCCCCGGCTCGTCGCCGACGATGGCGCGCCGCGAGCCAACGATGCGATTGAAGAGCGTGGACTTCCCGACGTTCGGTCGGCCGACGATGGCAATGGTAGGAACGCCAGCCGTGACCGGGGCGCTCATCGAGTTGGAATTAATGCGGGTCAAGATTTAAACAACAACTACGCGGGACAGCTATTATAGAGACTTCGTGGCTCCAACCTCTCAGCCCGCCTCTGCTAGTATCCCCGGCGTCAAGAAACAGAACGTCTCGCTTTACCAATTCTTCGCGCCGGGGGGCGTGCTCTCGCGCACCCATCCTGCCTACGAATTTCGTCGCGGACAGCTTCAGATGGCGCAAGCCGTCGAGCAGGCCCTAGAAGAAAAACGGCACCTGATCGTAGAAGCGGGTACCGGAACCGGTAAAACTCTCGCGTATCTCGTCCCCGTAATTCGTTCAGGCAAGCGGGTGATTATTTCCACCGGCACCAAGAACCTGCAGGAACAGCTCTTCCACAAGGATATCCCTTTTCTTGAGCAAGCGTTGTTTCCCGACGGCGAGGGGCGGCTGAATGTTTGTTACATGAAGGGGCGCAACAATTACCTGTGTCGCAAAAAACTCTATGACCTCACCGGGCAGCCCGTGCTGAGTGGCCTCGAAGAGATTGAGCACTATCGGGCAATCGCCGCGTGGGAGAAGACTACGCAAACCGGAGACCGGGCTGAACTGGCGGAACTGCCCGAGGCCAGCGCGCTCTGGCACAAAATCGACGCCCGCTCCGACGCTTGCATCGGGCAGAAATGCAGCTCGTGGGATAAATGCTTCATCACGGAAATGCACCGCCGGGCGATGGAGAGCGACATCATCATCGTCAACCATCACCTGTTCTTTGCCGATCTCTCGATCAAGCAGCAGGCTGAGTACGCGCCGGATGCCGGAATCTTGCCGGAGGTCGGCGCGGTAATCTTCGACGAGGCTCACGAACTGGAAGATGTTGCCGGCAGCTACTTTGGCGTCTCCGTCAGCAACGGGCGTGTCGAAGAGCTGTGCCGGGATGTGGAAGCGTCACTGCAGCGCAACCACATGCTGTCGGTGTCGATTTCGAGCGCGGTCAAGAGCCTGCGGGAACGCTCGATGTTTTTCTTTGCCTTGCTTCCGCAGGGAGAAGCCCGCTTCTCGTTTGAGAACCGCCGCGATTTCCTGGAAGAAAACGGGGAAGAATTCCTGGCACTGCAGCAATCATTTACCCGGTTGAACTCGGAACTAGAGAACCTGCCGTCCAAGCCAGAGGAAGTCTTCAACTTTGCCCGACGCGCGCAGGAGTTGCAGGTGCAATTGGGCTTTCTGATGGGATCGGAAGACCCAAACACCGTGTTCTGGATCGAGCGGCGCCGCGGTGGACGGGACAAATCGAACGTGTATCTGCAAGCCACCCCGATCGATGTCGCCCCGATTCTGAAGACTTGCCTGTTCGACAAACTGGAGTGCGCGGTGCTCACTTCGGCCACGCTCGCTGTCGGCGGCGGCTTTGAGTACATGCGCCGCCGGCTTGGCCTCGAGCACACGCGGGAATCTGTTCTACCATCTCATTTCGATTACGAAAACCAGGCGCTGCTCTACGTCCCGCCCGATCTACCCGACCCGCGCACACCGCAGTTTGCGGCGAAGGCCACCGACCGCATTCGGCGGCTCCTTGAAATCACACGCGGAAGGGCGTTCGTGCTGTTCACCAGCTACGCGCAGATGAACGACGTCCACCAGCGTCTGCTGGGCGAACTTGACTTTCCCATGCTGTTGCAAGGCGACGCGCCAAAAAGTGCTCTGCTTGAGGAATTCCGCCTCACCCCGAACGCCGTCTTGTTCGCGACTTCATCGTTCTGGCAGGGCGTCGATGTGCAGGGAGAGCAACTAAGTTGCGTGATCATCGATCGCCTGCCGTTCGCTGTGCCCAGCGACCCAGTAGTTGCGGCGCGAATAAAGTCCATCGACGCCGAGGGCGGCAATGCCTTCTTTCAATATCAAGTGCCAGCGGCGGTAATCACGCTGAAGCAGGGATTCGGGCGGCTCATCCGCTCGCTCCACGACCGCGGCCTGCTCGTGCTTCTGGACAACCGGATTTTGAAAAAACAGTACGGACGGGTGTTCGTCGAGAGCCTGCCAAATTACAGCCGGACGACGGACCTGAGAGCTGTAGAAGGGTGGTTCGGCGTAGAGCAGGAAGATCGCGGCCTCTAGGAAAAGAAGATAAGAAGTCGCTCCCGCATCAGCCGAGCAGCTTCATCCCGGCAGCTCTAGCCGCATTCCGGTCGAAAGTGACAGTGTACTGGCATTCCGCCGCGTGGCCGGAGCGCTCGATAAGGCAGTCGGCAAAATCGGCGCGGCCGGCGCTGAACTTCCGCAACGCTTGCGCGACGATTTCCGCTCGCTCAATTACCAGTTCCTTGCTTCGCAGTAAGGTCTCGAGGACCCGCTCAATTTCGCTCTTCTTGAAACGGTAGGAAACGTCCAACACCCAAACCAATTCCACAATGACGATCAGAGAAAGGAATCCCGGTGAGTCCGCAGAAAGTGAGTCGATCAGCCTTACCGCCGCAGTCGTCTGGGCGATATCGTCGTGGGTAAGATAGCGGACAACAACATTCGTGTCGAGGCCGATCATACTTAGCCGATCATCGAGACCCGGATGCGCGCCTCGCGATCGCGGCGTTCATCTCTTCAATCGACACCGGCTTGCTTCGCTTGCCTCGAAACAGCCCTTTTAGTTCCTGCACCGAGCGGGTAGCCGCGACAATGGCGAATTTCCCCTTTTCCTGCTCCACGAATTCCACGCGATCCCCCGCCCCGAGGCCGAGGGCGGCGCGCACCCGAGAGGGTATGGTGATCTGTCCTTTCGAAGTGAGGGTTGCGGCTGCCATAGGCGCTCCGATCTTTCGCACTTCCTTACATTGTAGTAAGGAATATTGATTATGTCAAGGATGGTCCACGAGGCGCAAAACATGGACCAAGTCTGCGCCCGCAGGCGGCCACAGCCCGGTTGGAAGAGCATTCGCTTTCTTCACGATACAATTGCAGATCATAAGCCTCAGCCAAGAGCAATGAGACGCTGTGGGGACCGCAGGCGTTTCGGGTGGATTGGCGCATCAGAATAATTAGTTAGAGAGGAAACCGAATGCTTAGAAGTGCGTGGATGGTAGTCACGGCGGTGTTTCTTATTACTTCATTGGGCGTGAGCCAGGACAGCGGTCATTTCGACGCGAGTATCAATGGCGCGGGCGTTTTCACCAAGCAGTCGAATGGGAACAATATTCAACAAAGCGCAACCAACGGCTCCAACTATTTCGGTACGTTTCGCTTCCGCTTCAATCCGAAACACTCCATGGTTTTCAACTACGGCCGCGGTAAGAATTCTCAGATCTACCAGACGGGCGGCTTCGATTTTCATGTCCTTACGAACATTAGCGAGTACAGCGGCGCTTACGTCTTTACCCCATTGCAAAAGGGCAAGTTCGAACCTTTTGTGCTGGTGGGTGGCGGAATCCTCAGCTTCTCCCCCGGGAGCACGTGGTTGGTTCTCCCGGATTTTTTCGTTGACGTTCCCAATCGTGTGCAGGTCAATCTAAATACAGCCAAGCAGACCGAACTGGCGCTCCTGTACGGGCTCGGGGTAGATTATCGCCTGCCTTGGAAACTCGCCTTCCGGCTGCAATATCGGGGATTCCTCTACGACGCTCCAGATTTCAAAGTGAACGGCACGACAGGAAGCACCGTTAGCTTCTTCACCGGAAGCAAGGGCCATATGGCGGAACCTTCGGTCGGGCTGGTGTTCAAATTCTGATCCGGGGGAATCCGTGAGATCCGTGGCTGATCTCAAGCGTTCAGCGCCGCTTTGCGCAGCTTGCGACTTTCCGCCAGCAACGCCATGGAGTGCATCAGGTTTTGCAGGGTCACGATGCCGATGAGGCGTTCGTCCTCTACCACGGGGATAATGCTGAGATTGCGGGCAGTCAGCTTTCGGAACGCCGAGGCCAGTGATTCCTTCTTCTGCGCAACTTCGAAAATACGATTCATCACCGCCTGCACATATCCATTCCCTTCGGCGCGTAGTGCTTGCAGAATCTTCTGTTTCGAGATCACGCCCACCATGTCGCTGCCTCGAATAACGGGAAAGTCGTCTTGCAGCGAGTGCACGGCTTTCTCCAGCGCGTCTTCCAAAGTATCGGCTGGAGAGAGCGTAGCGAAGTCGGTCAGCATGATGTCTTCCAGTCGCACCGTTTCAAGTACGGACTGAAATACTGCCGAGCGCTCTTCCAATTGCGCCGCAATAAAGAGGAAAAAACCAATCATGGTCAGCCAGACATAGGCGGGCTGGATCACGCCAACCAGCATGAACAAAGTTGCGAAGGCCTGGCCAATCGAAACTGCCCGGCGCGTGGCTCGGACAGGGTCCATCTTTCGGCTGAACAGAGCTCGCAGCACCCGGCCCCCGTCCATCGGATAGGCAGGCAGCAGGTTGAAAAGCGCCAGCCCCAGGTTCGACCACACTAGACTGCGGGGCAGATTTCCGGAGTAAACGTAAGGCTTCGTCCAGAAGTGTACCTCCGGCGCAACCGCAAGCAGGACGCCGCCCGCGACCACAGCAATGATGATATTGACCAGCGGCCCGGCCACCGCGATCCGGATATCTCGCTTCCATGTGAGCATGCCCGACTCGATCGGTTGCTGGGTTTCATCGAGCAGCGTGACTCCGCCAATGGGCAGAAGGATGATGGCTTTGGCGGGAACCCCCGCGCGCATTCCAACCAGTGCGTGTCCCAATTCGTGAAGTACGACGCTGCCAAAAATAATCCCCACCAACGCCAGACCACGGCCAGCGTTAGCTGGACCATGCGCCGCTGACTCAGTCAGCCACACGAAGATAAGCAGAAAAAAGAACGTCAGGTGGACCCGGAGTTCGACTCCGAATATCCGCCCTGCCGGAATGGACCAATTTCTCATCTGAACCCTTACGAATGCCTTTCCTAACTCTTATTCTATATAGTTTAGACGCCGGAAAGTGGCCCGGAGGTGCGGGTGCGCTAATCGAAGGTGCTAGGACTGGTTGCAGATTCGTGCCCACGTAATCAAGCATGAGAGTGATAGCAGGAAAATATCGGAGCCGGCAACTGCGGTCTCTGCCCGGCCTGGACCTCCGTCCGACCGCAGACCGTCTGCGTGAAACCTTGTTCAACGTGCTCACCGCTGGGAATCCGGCGGCCCTCGAGGGAACGGTTTGGCTCGATCTCTACGCTGGAACCGGAGCGGTCGGCATCGAGGCGGTGAGCCGCGGAGCGAGCATGGTGTACTTTGCAGAATCAGCCGCCCGCGCCGTGGAGCTGATAAAACAGAATCTCTCCTCATTGGGAATAGGAACCGGCTTTCAGATCCTGAAGCAGGATTCCATTCGTGCTTTGCGCGTGCTGGAGTCTGGCGGTGCAGTCGCAGATTTCGTTTTCCTGGATCCTCCGTACGACATGCAAGGCGTCTATACCCGGATGCTGTCGGTCCTCGCACAATCACCACTGCTCAAACCCGAAACCATCGTCATCGCGGAGCATACAAAGAAAGTTGACCCTGAAGAGAAGTTTGCGTGGCTGCATCGCTATCGAAAATTGGTGCAAGGGGATGTGGCGTTGAGCTTCTACCGGAAAGTGCAATCAGAAGGATGACAAATCCATACGGTTCCTATCAGGAAGGGCGCACTGGCGCGGTACCGCCGGGAGAACCCGCGAGCGCCTACATCAGAATTTCGTTCGTGCGACGCACAATCGGGTGTTGCATCTCCTGCAGATCGTTCTTCACCTGGTTAAGCCCAAACACGCATTGCTCGAAATGGCTCGACAGACGCGCGAACAGCGGAGCCACATTGGTATATTCGAAATGCTCGAACTTGGAGACGATATAGTAGCTCTCCTTGCCAGCCTTTATCCAATCCACAAAATTCTCCGTCCGGTTGCGGCGCAAACGGAAGTGATTGATGCTCTCCGGAAACATCCCAGTAAAGAAGAGAGTGTAATCGCCAATGTGCTTGCGCACCTGGCGCTCGCGATCGAAAGAAGGCGCCGGGCCGTATACCGGGTTGGATTCGATCAGCATCTCGCCCACGTCGGTGAGAGGTTTGTCGGCGTCGTTGCGAATTTTGAACAGTTGTTCGACCTCGCAGAACTCAGCCATTAGATGCGCGACATAGTTCACGATCTGAGGATCGCGGATCCCAATCTCCTCGGCGTAATGCCGTCCTATCAGTTCGATAAACAGTTGCTGCAGCGGATGCGACTCCGAAATCATGGTTCAGGGCCCCCGAACTCCGCCTCCCAAGCGGGGTTCCTAGTGTTGCGTGATGTTTTATCGCGATCACGCCAAGAACGCAAGTGACTTTTGTAAGTCACAGCTATCTACTTTTCTTATGGTGCGCAAGTTGTGCAAAGGGTTTCCTCTTAATTTTTGGCAGCCGCCGGAAGCGACTGCTGATTGGCCGTGTTGGCCTCAAGTTACAATCACCCCAGGAGGAACTTTCGCGTTTATGGAACGACAAAACATTTCCAGCGGCACACCTTGGGAGCCGATCGTGGGTTACTCCCGTGCGGTGAAGGTTGGTTCTTACGTCCATGTGGCGGGGACCACCGCTACTGGGATGGACGGCAAAGTGGTCGGATTGCGCGATGCTTACGCCCAGACCGTGCAAGTCCTGAAGAACATCGACTCAGCTTTGCAGAAGGCCGGAGCTACGATGAAGGATGTGGTGCGTACCCGTATGTTCGTGATCAACATAGCCGATTGGGAGAAGATCGGCAAAGCCCACGGCGAATTCTTCCGCGACATCCGTCCGGCGACATCGATGGTACAAGTAAGCGCTCTGATTTCGCCGGAGATGCTGATCGAGATTGAAGCGGATGCCGTAATTGACGCTTCTTAGAGGGAACTTTCATTTGTCCGGTTTTGGTGCGACGATCCCGTCGACTCCAAGACTAGTAATCTATCCACTTGACACCGGCTCAATAAGCGTCATAATGCACCATTCCGTAACGTCCGAACCCGGTTTTCGGAAGGGTGTTGCAGCCAAACGTTACGTGGGAGGGAACTATGAACGTCCTCGCATTGTGTGATCCCGAAGCAGCGGCAGTGCCGGTAGAAGCCAGCGTAGCGGACGCCATCCGTAAGATGCTTGATTTTCATGTGGGCGCGGTCGCAATTATTGACAGCGAGCGGCGAGTGGCCGGCATCTTCACCGAACGCGACGTGTTGCGCAAGTTCTCTTTAAGTGGGCGCGATCCCGCCCAGACACCGGTACGCGAGCTGATGACCACGCCGGTGGAACTGGCCACTCGCGAGACCGGCCCTGGCGAAGCGTTGGTCACCATGATCGAGCGCCATTTCCGGCATCTCCCGGTAGCCGACAGCAACGGCAAGCTGCTGGGCATGCTTTCCATTCGCAACCTGCTGGAGTGGCGGATCGAGGACCTGGGTCGCGAACTGGGCTCGCTCGAGCAATACGTCAGCAACGACTCACCCGGCGGAGACTAGCAAACTGTTCTATTGCACAGCCGGTTCCTACCGGTTCGTTGGGGAGAAGCCGGCTTTGCCGTATTGGTTGCTTGCGACCAGTCGCCTGTTTTGTCGTCGCGGCTGAATGACCCTGTTGACCCACTGGCTGCTGCAAAATCGTGCTTGCACTCAAAGCGCGCAAATCTTAGTCTCGCCCTTATCGTCCCGGTCGAACCTCCGCGACTTCACTACTGACATGGCTTCCGCCCACCTTCGCGGAAGCAAGTTCCTGCTCCGCCTTCGATCTCAGCAGCTGTCTTCCGATTTTGCCTTCGCCGTTCCAGACTTCAGTCAGGAAGTAAGTATCGGCGTAGCGATGAAAGACGAGCTTCGGCGGTTGCGACATACGGCTCTCAACGGAGTGTACCGCAATAAACAGGCAACTGGAGGGATCCTCGGCAGGGGACATGCGGAGGAATCCGTTCGGTGCGCGAGTTACGATGTAACTTCCGGGCGGCATATGGTGATTGCCGACAAGAAATGAGAAAGGGATACTGACCACAAGGTCTCCGGGTTGACTTTGCGCCACGGCAGCCGAGACTGCAACAAGCGCCATCACCAATAGAGCAATTCGAAACACTTGCGTCTTCATACCATACCTCCCGAGGCGGTGGTTTACCACCGTTTTTGTCATGACCCCGGGGGTGGTCGACGGTTAAGTTAGCCGCTTACTGCGCGAGCGAAATCTCTTGCGGCCACAGGTTGGGAGATTCCGCTATTACTAATGTGAATCGAAGCATGATTTCGTTTCACGGGAAAAGTGAGGGTTTTATCAGAAGTTCAGCGTCGGAGAGCGCGAATCCGGATGATGTGCGCGGCTGTTCTTCCCGTTGGAAGACTCAACGAACACGGGAATGAACCCGGTCCGGTGATCGTTCCAAAGTTGTTGAGAACTTCAATTCCGTTTACCTCTGCCAATTTCAAACCGAGCAGAGCGACCTTGGGTGGGCGATCAAAGCTGCGTTCGGCGAAGGCCCCGCGGCAGAACAAAAAAGTCGAGAGGCTCTCGGTTGTTGACGTCATTAATTGACACCTTCGGAGGTCAGCACTTTGGAAGTCAGGTTATGACCGGCGCGCTAAAGTCCGATCCCGCCGCGCCGATATGCTCAGCAGCGGGCGTAAAAGGAATACAACCGCATGTCTTCCCCGGGAGGGGGTACGTGCAGCCCTATGTCGATACGTGCACTCATCATCGACGATTCCTCGGTCATGCGAAAGATCGTGGAGCGCTCACTACGCCAGGCGGGCATTGACCTAGGGCAAGTGCTCGAGGCCGGAAACGGAGCTGAGGCGCTTGCTGCCCTCCAGGAAAATCCAGTCGATCTGATGCTTTGTGACATCAACATGCCGGTCATGGATGGGCTCGAATTTATGAAGCAGCTTCCGGGAGTAGCCAATGCAAAAGGCGTTCCCGTAATCATGATTACGACTGAGGGCAGCGAGTCTCATGTGGTGCAGGCCCTGTCCTGCGGGGCGCGTGGGTACATTCGCAAGCCCTTCACACCGGAGCAGGTGAGGGAGCATGTCGTGCCCGTTCTGGGAGGCAAATCGTGACCTCGGCGAAGGATCCGCGGGCCGAAAACGGCGACCAAAAGAATTGGTCTCCGCTGCTCGAAACGGCGACGCGGGAAGTATTCGAACTCATGCTGGGCTGCCAACTGACCATGCCCTCAACGGCGGAAGAGACAACCTCGGAATTAACTGCCATGGTAGGCATGGCGGGAAAACTGTGCGGCGTGCTAAGCGTATGCTGCGGTCGGGAAGCGGCTAGGCTCATCACTTCCAAAATGCTGGGTGTAGAACTGCAGAAGGTTGGGCCGGAGGTGTCAGACGCGCTTGGCGAGGTCTGCAACATGGTTGCGGGAAACTTCAAGAACAAGATTGCCGGGCTGGCGGAGGGTTGCATGCTCTCCGCGCCCACTGTAGTCACCGGCAATGACTATAGCCTGCATTCCCTGGGCGATCTTCCTGCCCTTGAGGTGAAAATGCTGTTTGAAGGTATGCACATCGTCATTGGCCTTCAAATCCACAGCTAGTCCCCAGAACAAAGTTCAGTGGTTGAGATTGACGGTGGTTCAGGTGCTCTAATTCCGCTGATGAAGGTACCCTTCCATCGGGATTCAAGCGGGTAGCGGGGCGCTCTTTTCCCTTGCTCAGACTTGCGCCGGCGCCGCGCCGAATACCGTCGCGACCAGGGCGTGGATTTCTTCGACCGCTTCATCGAGCTCGAAGGTGAACCGAACCAGGTCCACACTCTCGAGATCGCGGTGCTCGTGCAAAAGAATGGCCCATGCTGGATCGGAGATCCAGTCTATCTTCTGGCGCTCGTAGTATCCATAACCCAGGCCTCGCATGCGGCAAAGAAGGTCACTCAGGTGCACCAGAGCCACCAGCGATTGCGCCTTGTGACTTTGCTCGACGGCATGATGATGAGCAATCACTTCGATGACATCGTCAGCCAGTTTCCATTTTTCCGCCAACGCCTGCCCGCTTTCGCAATGAGTGAACCCCATCGCCGCTTGTTCCGCCTCGTCCAGTGGAATCTCCTCGCGGCCGGCTCGCTCCATGGCCAGGGAAAATTCCTGCGGAAAAACCATGCAGTTCACCATGAATCCGATGTCGTGCAACAGCCCCGCCATGTACGCCTTTTCCCCATCGGCTATTGCCAACTTTTCGCTGAATTTCCGGCAGACCATGGCGCATCCCAGCGAGTGTCTCCAGAATACTCCCGGATCCAGTGCCCATTTCTTCGCCGGGAAAGCCTGGCCCAGGCAACAAGTCAGCAGTATGGTTTCCACTCGGCGTAGCCCCAGGGCCAAAACCGCGCTCTTGATGGATTTGGGCGACTGCGCCAGGCCGAACAAGGGTGAATTGGCTACGCGCAGGCATTGCGCAGCAATGGAACTGTCATAGGACACCAGTCGCACGACCTCATCGACCTTCACTTCTTCCGCGGAATTGCTCAACAGCTTGAGCAAGGGCAAGAAGACTGCTGGGATGGCGGGCATGGTCTCGATATGCTGCACCCGCTCCCGAATCGTCGCCGTCAAGGATGGAATCATAGTTTGCCGCTTTTCAGGGACGGTTTCCAATACGAAATGGCCCCCGGAAAATGGATCAAGTGAAATTTGTCATTCAATTTCATCAGGGATTCCGAGGTCCCAAGAAAGAAATAGCCGCCAAAATTAAGGTTGCTGAAAAAATGGTCGATCACTTTCGCCTTCGACGCGCCGTCAAAATAGATCAGCACGTTGCAGCAGAAAATCAAATCCATTCCCTTCATGAACAACATCTTGGAATCATCCTGCAGGTTCAGGCGGCTGAAGGTGATCAGCTTTTTCACCTCCGGGCGTACCTGCAGCTTTTTCTCCTCGGCCGGAGAAAAATATTTGCGCTTGAAATGATCTGTGGTGGAGCGCAGGGCGTAGTCGCCATAGATCCCTGCCTTGGCGGTTTCCACAGAATGGTCGTTTAAATCAGTGGCGATAATTTCCACCGTCCAGCCCTTCAGCAAGCGCTCGCTTTCCTCGAGCATGTTCATGGCTAAGGTATAGGACTCTTCGCCAGTCGAGCAGCCTGCGCTCCAGATGCGCAACCGCTTGGTGATCTGCTTGGTTTTTTCCGCCACGATTTCCGGGAGGATCACTTTCCGCAGCGCATCGAGCTGCGGCTGGCTGCGGAACAGGCAAGTCTCGCCGATGGTAATTTCGTTCAGCAGTTGCCGAAGTTCCCCGTCGCGGTTGGGCTGGGCAGTGAGATGGTCCCAATACTCGCGTGCAGTTCTCGCCCCCAGTTGTTTCATCCTCCGTCCGCAGCCGTCAGCCAGAAGGTAAAGTTTTTCTTCGGGCTTGTACATGCCCGAAACTTTATACACCAGGTCGCGGATCTGTACGTACACCGGGTCCACCGCCTCGGCGCCCTTGTTGGGCGGCACTTGTGCGACTGCGGGATGAGTGACGGTGATCATTTTGCAGTTGGCTCCGACGTGACCTTACGGTTCAGTTCAATCTCGATCGACTGACCGTGGTTCATAAGCCGGCAGCCGCCCTTTTGCTCCGCGTGTTAATCGCCGCCACACCGTTTCTGCTGTCGTCAATCTTGAATTGCTCGACCAGGCGGCGGAGTTCGGCGGAAGTTTGCACCAAAGTTTCGGCTGCTTTTTGCGTGTCAGCGGCCCCCTGCGATGTGCTGGCTGCAGCCTCCGCCACTCCTGCGATGTTGCTGGTAATCTCCCCGCTGCCGCGCGCGGCTTCGCTGACATTACGCGCCATCTCGTTGGTCGTCGCGTTCTGCTCCTCGACCGCCGTCGCGATCGTGTTGGAGATATCGTTGATCTGCCCGATAACCTGGCTGATGGTGCCAATAGAGTCCACCGCTGCCTTAGCGTCGACCTGAATGGTTTCGATCTTGCGGCTGATGTCTTCGGTAGCCTTGGCGGTTTTCTTGGCTAGCTCCTTTACTTCGTTGGCGACCACAGCAAAGCCTTTCCCAGCTTCGCCGGCACGGGCAGCTTCAATGGTGGCGTTCAATGCCAACAGGTTGGTCTGCTGGGCGATCGAAGTAATCACCTTGATCACTTGGCCGATCTCGGCGGAAGACGAGCCCAGCTTGGAGACCGTGGTATTTGCGGTTTCAGCGGCTCGCACGGCGGTGTTTGTGACCTTGGCGGCTTCGGTAGCGTTTTTGGCGATGTCCTTGATGCTGGCGCCCATCTCGTCCGCTCCGGTGGCGACGGTCTGGAGGTTCTGGTTGACCTGCAAGGTCGCTGTGGAAACGACTTTCGTCTGAGCGGAGGTTTCCTCAGCGTTGGCCGTGATCTGCTGGCTGGTGCTGGAAAGTTGCTCGCTGGCAGCGGCCACGTGGATGGAAGTCTCGGAGATGGCCTCGACTGTTCGTCGAAGGTTGTTCTTCATGGTATTCAGGGCGGCGGTTGTGCTTCCGATTTCGTCTTCGCTTTCTACGGCGAGATCCGCCATCGCCAGATTGTTGCCGGCAATCTGATTGGCCAGATGAAAGGCAGATAACAAGGGCGTAGTAACGAGCTTACGGACGAGGAAGAAGACCACGCCGGCAGCGGCCAATAGTGTGAGGAAACTGGTGAAGAATAATGCGATGAAGTTGGAGTGGGCGGTTTGGACTAACCTGTCCGCAGAAGCTCGCAAGGCGAAGGCGCCGCGCAAGTCACCCGCCTTCATTCCCTCCTTTGTATAGCCAAACGGATCCTTCTGTCCTACCGGCCCCCCGTGACATACCAGGCAGTCCGAAGTCAGGCGAACGGGTTGGGCGTAGCGCATGACATCCTCACCGTTCTCCACCCTTCGTTCGGAGAACTCCTGCAGAGAAGGATCCTTTTGGAAGCTTTCGAGAGCTCGCCGTTCGAAGTCATCGGGCTGATTCTTGGGATTGCGTGGGGTCATCGATGGAGTGCGGAAGGTCATCTTTTGTGCCTCGGCGTACTGCTCGGCGACGTTCCATGCCACGACGACCGGCACCTGCTGCACATGCCGGAAGTTTCTGTCGGGCACCATCAAATCAATGTTCTCGGAAAACCATGCGCGGGTGGCACCGGCCATGCCGACAACTTGGCGCACTTTGTCGCGAAACGCGTCTTCGGCCTGCTGATTCACGCGATGCTGCGTGATCCAGAAACTGGCCGCCGATGTCAGAAGTAGGGTTAAAGAAATCGATCCCAGAATCTTCCCATTCAGTTTCATTTTGTTAAACATGCCAAAAGCTCCACTTGTCCATTGACTCCCGACGCCCACCTACGCGTGGGCCGCCCGGCTTCGCGCGTGAGGCGCAGCCATGCCATTCCCGGTGGTGTCAATCTTGAACTGCTCGACCAGTTGGCGGAGCTCGGCGGAAGTTTGCACCAGTTGCTGCGCCGCCTTCTGCGTGTCCATGGCTCCCCGCGACGTGCTCTCGGCCGCCTCCGCCACCCCCGCGATGTTGCTCGTGATCTCCCCACTGCCGCTGGCCGCTTCACTCACGTTGCGCGCCATTTCGTTGGTGGTCGCGTTCTGCTCCTCGACCGCCGAGGCAATGGTGGTAGATATGCCGTTGATCTCGTTGATGACTTGGCTGATGGTGCCAATCGAATCCACTGCCGCCCTGGCGTCAACCTGAATGGTTTCAATTTTGCGACTGATGTCCTCGGTGGCCTTGGCGGTTTTCTTGGCTAACTCTTTCACTTCGTTGGCTACCACCGCGAAGCCCTTACCAGCCTCCCCGGCGCGGGCTGCTTCAATCGTGGCATTCAGGGCCAAAAGGTTGGTCTGCTGGGCGATGGAAGTGATGACCTTGATTACCTGACCGATCTCCGCCGAAGATGCGCCTAACTTGGAGACGGTGGCATTGGCGGTTTCGGCCGCGCGGACAGCGGTGCCTGCGACGGTGGCGGCTTCGGTGGCATTCTTAGCGATGTCTTTGATGCTGGCGCTCATCTCTTCGGCACCGGTGGCTACGGTCTGGAGGTTCTGGTTGACTTGCAAAGTCGCGTTGGAGACGACTTTGGTCTGAGCAGAGGTTTCTTCGGCGTTGGCGGTAATCTGCTGGCTGGTGGTGGAAAGTTCCTCGCTGGCCGCCGCCACGCGCATGGAATTCTCCGTGATGGCCAGGATCATATGTTTCAGGCTGCCGCTCATTTTATTGATGGCGGTGGTCAGGTCTCCCAGTTCGTCGTGGCTGAGGATTTTCAACTCGTCCCGGGTCAAGTCCCCCGCCGCGATGGCCTCTGCCTGAACCAGAACCGAGTGTGTTGCCCCGGTAATGCTGCGACTCAGGAAAATGGCGACAAAGATGCCAATGCCGAGTGCCGCCAGAGCGGCTGCTCCCATCGTCAGGTTCATCGAGTGGTTCTGCGCATTCATGCGCTCCGTTTCCTCCCGCAGCAACTTAGAGTTGGAAGCCTGCACTTCATCGAGGGCATTCTTGATCGCCTCTGCGGCTGGCGTCGCCCGGTCGGCGAATTCGTTACCCGCCTTTGCGATGACATCACGTTCGCCACTCGTTGCATTCTTTATGGCCGTTTCCTGTGCGTCCCGGAGAATAGGAAGCTGTCTCTTGGTCTCGGCCAAGCGGTCCCGATTGGCCTGTAGGCTCCAGCGCGCAGACAATTCGTCCAGCTTGGCAACGTCGTTGGCAATGGCGTCCCACGCCGAATCGAAAAGCTTTTTGGCGGCCTCTCGCCGGTCCAATTGGCTTCCCGCCAAGACTTCTTGGCGACCTTTGCTCTGTGTCTGATTCAACTCCCTTTGCAGGCTCGTGAGGGCGTAGATCGTAGGCACGCGCACCGACATAGTGTTTTCCTGCGTTTCCTTGACGGCACTCGCCTTGGAATAGGTGAGCACCGTGCTAAGAACCATGAGGGCAAGGACAACGCCAAAACCAAGGCCCAATTTTTTTCCCAGTGTAAATTTCATTTCCGCTTCCTTCGGTTCAGGGATCAGCAATCTCCCGAACAACCTCTTCATCGGCCCAGAGTGCGCAGACTTTAGCGGAGTGGGCCTTCGATTGCCGAGCCGACAACCCCACCTATCGATGCGCGTACGGTTTGAATTGAATCGGCGCATGCGAGCGCGTGATCAAATCGACACGGCGTGCGGGGAGGTGTTTCCGTCTTAGCCAATCGTTGAGCGCGGCCGGCATCGCCATCCCAGACCGTATTTGTGCTATCGAAGTGCGGCGGCGGTCTCTGCCACGTCGGTCATCTGGCATGCCTTTTCGATGTCGAGCACATGCATCAGGCGGTTGTCCAGCTTGTGGACTCCTGTGATCATGGTCCGCACCGAACCGCGCAGCGTTTCTGGTGGCGGCTCAAAGGTGGTTGCTTCGACTTCGACCACGTCGCCAATTTCGTCCACCAGCAGGCTGACCGCTCCGTCGACAGAACCGACGACCACATTCGTCGTAAGCGTGCCTGTCGGGGTAGGCTGCAGTTCCAGCCGCCGTCGCAGATCGACCGCGGTAACGATTTGGCCGCGCAGGTTGATCAGACCACTGACCACTCCCGGCGCCAGAGGAACCCGGGTCATGCCCAGGGAGGGGATGACTTCCTGAACCCCTTTTAATTCCACGCCGAACAGCAATCGGTCGAGATAAAACGTGCAAAACTGCGCAGTCTGTGCGGCCGCCTGGCTGGCGACCTCCACCGCACTCGTCGCCGTGCTGGCGTACGCTGCGTTCGACTCCAAACTTTGCAGGATGGCCGGAATGTCGAGCAATTCCGTGACGCGCTCATTGATCACCACGGAATAGAGAACCGCCGCCCGCGTTGCAGCGGACCTCACCTCGGCTCGGTCTTCCACAATGTCCAGGATCTCTTCCACTACCAGGCCGAACCAGCGTTCTTCGTGATTCAATACCAGCACCTGAATCGGTCCAGCATCCGGCGCGGGTGGACCCTGCAGGGCTCGCAGCTTGCTGCGTCGTTCCTCGAGCACCACGTTAAGCCGAACCAGGGGCAGGATCTGGCCACGATACTGAGTCACCCACTGGCTGCCCGACATTTCCACCTGTGTCACAGGGAACTCTTCCAGCCTAGCCAGTGCACTGAGAGGGATCGCCATGCGGGAGCCGCCTGGTCCTGCGAAGAGCAGAAAGGTCTGTTTTTCGACAGTGCCGGCGGCCGATTCCGTAGTTTTTGCTGTGAGATTTCGGTCCCTGGTTTCCGTAACCACATTGGCACGTTGCGCCAGGCCTAGCACGTCCAGAATGAGGGCCACCTTGCCGTCGCCCATGATGCTTGAGCCGGCAAAGGTCTTTACCGTCTTGAGTTGCTTGCGCAGCGGCTTTACGACGATTTCCTCTGAGTCATTGATCTCGTCAACCACCAGGCCGAATTGGCGGTCATCGGCCTGCAAAACCACGATGCTTACATTACGGAATTCGAGCACTCTTTTCTCTACGCTCGAAGTCAACTCCATGATCTGCTCGGAGGTGTGTTGAACCGCTTCCAGTTCCTGCCGCGCCATGCTTTCGTCGCCCCCACTCTTCAGCAGTAGAACTTTGTGGACCAGTTCATGAAAATGCTTGTGGGCCTTTTCCAGCGCAACCATGTCGTCAATCGCGCCATACTCCTTCAAGCCTACGGAATAAATCCATTTCCCGAGCGCGCACTGCTCATAGGACCCGGCTTGCTGCGGTGTTAAAGACATCTTGCCTGCAAGAACCTGTTGCAGCGTATTGATCCACTCCCGGTGCTTATCCCTTACTAGCGAGAAATCCAAATCGGTGGTGGCAACGGCCCGGTCGGTTTGTTCGTCGTCCGCCTGAACATTCATTTCCACTCGTAGTTCGCGGTTCAGGTAGACAAGGGGTAACAGCTTTCCGCGCAGGCGATAAACGGGAGCGCCGTGGACCATTTCGACGGCGGTAGGGGCCTGGTCCGCCTCGATTCGCACCAATTCGAGCAAGTTCACCTGAGGAATCGCGTAACGATCGCCGCCGCAGGTCACTACCAGGGCGGGGATAATTGCCAGGGTCAACGGAATCTTCACCCGAACCGTGGTGCCGCGGCCGCGCGTCGACTGAACGTCCACGGTGCCTCCGATTTTCTCTACATTGGTCTTCACCACGTCCATGCCCACGCCGCGGCCGGACACATTCGTTACTTTTTCTGCGGTGGAGAATCCCGGAAGGAAGATCAAATTGAAAATCTCCCGCTCGGTCATGCGTGCCGCCTGTTCGGCGGTGATCACGGCGCGTTCGACCGCCTTCTTGCGAATGCGATCCGGGTTCAAGCCAGCGCCGTCGTCGCTGATTTCAATAATGACTTGCCCACCTTCATGAAAGGCGCGCAGAATCAAGCGGCCGGCTCGATCTTTCCCCGCCTTCACGCGATCTTCGGGAAGTTCGATGCCGTGATCCACGGAATTACGCACTAAATGGGTAAGCGGGTCCTTGATGGCCTCGATAATAGTCTTGTCGAGTTCCGTCTCCTTGCCCTCCATTTCGATGTTCACTTCCTTGCCGCAACCCAGGGCGACATCGCGCACGGTGCGAGGAAACTGGCCCCAGATGTTCCCGATGGGCTGCATGCGGGTCTTCATAACCTCTCCCTGCAACTCGGTGGCGATGAGGTTCATACGATCGGAAACGGCCTGCAAGCGGGTGTCTTCAAGCGTATTTGTGTGTTGCATGAGCTGATTCCGCGCCAACACCAGTTCGCCGACCAGCGTCATCAGCTTATCCAGCAGGTTGACTCCCACTCGAATGGTTTCCGGAGCGCTATCTCGCGGTTTGGCTTCCAGCGTCTGCTGTGCCGCCAATACGTCTTCGAGCTTGGCCAATCCTAAAGCCACGAGAATTTCGCCAAGACGCCGGCGATCTCCGTGCTCCTGCTCTTCCAAGGCCCGGGCGATATCGGAAGCCTGTACTTGCCCGCGCTCGACCAGCAGGCCGCCAATTTTTCCGCGTGCGGGTTTGCGCGGAGAATCCTCTTTCTTCTTCCCAGCCTCGGCCGGAGGAGCAACCTCTGTCGGAAGCGGCGCCGGGACTGCGGGAAGATTCTCTTTTGCCAGCGGAGGCGCGGGTGCCTTTGGGCTCGCAAGAACTTTCGAATCGGCCGGAGCAGGCCCCGAGGATATCGCAAGGGCATCACTCGCAGCGGCAGGGGTTTGCAGCCGGGTTAGAGTTTCCCGCAGCTCCGGATAATCAGCATCCCCGTCCTGGCCTGACGATTTGATCTCCTTCAACATCTGACGGACAGCGTCCACCATGCTCAGCAGGGCAGTCGTTATTTCTGGATTCAGGGTTAACTGACCGTCGCGCAAGCGCGTGAGCAGGTTCTCGCCGACGTGTGCGACCTTTTCCAGTTTGTTGAAACCCAGGAAGCCGCATGTGCCTTTAATAGTGTGAATGGTGCGAAACACACCGGCCAGCGCCTCTTTATCCTGAGGGTTCTTCTCCAGGCCAACCAAATCCCGGTCCAACCGGTCCAGGTTTTCGTAACTCTCGACCAGAAAATCTTGAACGATGTCGCTGTCGCTCATCGCGGAGGTTCCTTTCCAGACTGGGAGCGATTCAACGGGCCGTCAAGCTATCGGTCGCGCCTGCCGTCGTGCGCACTCCGGAGCGTGCGTTCCGATCAGCGAGCGAGGTTCCGTGTCGCGCGAAGACACTCCCTATTCTCTAGTGACTATCGTCCCTCCAAACGATTTCCATTAGGAAATCCCTCAGGGCAGGGTCGGAGTCGGTGGAGCGCCTCGTACACGCTCAAAGCGCGTCGGCTCTTTGGGCGCCTCCAGTCCAAAACCCAACCACACACGATGTTTGATATGCCTTCCGAGAACTGTTGGCAGTCCCCGCGGTTGCTGTAAGCCGTTGTAAAGCCTGTCTTGGCTAGATTGCAACGATAGAGATTAAGCCGGCCAACCAGTGGAGGGTTGTTTAACTCGCGTTTCCCAACTGCTTGCCGTTTTTCCACATCGAGGCGAGCTAATCTTCGGCGCGTTAGTGTCGATAGAGAAAGAGTGACTGCCACTTCCTCTGCTCTCAGCCCCGGTGAAGGCAAACCGGCGCCCAAACCAGGTACCCAGTTTGTCGCTCGCCAGCCGATTCTTACCGGGGACGAGAAGGTTTTCGGCTACGAACTCTTGTTTCGCGATGGCGTTGAAGATTTTTTCCAGCACTCGGACGCGGATGCCGCTTCGCGCAGTACCTTGAATACCTCCATGCTGCTGGGCCTGGACGTACTCTGTGACGGCCATCGAGCCTTCATCAACTGCACTCGCGACGTCCTGCTCAAGGACTACATTACTTTGCTGCCTTCGGAACAGGCCGTGGTCGAGATTCTGGAAACCGTTCCCCCCGATGACCTGGTGGTGGCAGCCTGCCGCCGGTTGAAGGAAGCTGGATACACCATCGCGCTGGACGACTTTGCAGTGAACGACCCGCGCGAAGCCCTGACTGATTTCGCCGATATCATCAAAGTCGACCTCAGGGATACCTCGGCTGCGGACGCCGCCGCCATGGTCAAACGCTATGGCCCCTGGCGCTGCCGCATGCTGGCGGAAAAAGTGGAAACCCGCGAAGAGTTCGTGGCCGCCAAGAAAGCTGGCTTCCTCTATTTCCAGGGATACTTCTTCCGCCGTCCGGAAATACTTACCGCGCACGAAATCCCGGCCAACCGGCTCAACTACCTGCGCATGCTAACGGCGGTTTCACAGCCCGAATTGGATGCGCGCGAAATCGAGAACCTGGTCAAGGGCGAGGCTTCGTTGTGCTACCGTCTGCTGCGCTATTTGAACTCGGCAGCCTTCGGATTCGCCAATGAAATTCACTCGGTGCGGCACGCGCTGGCGATCCTGGGAGAACGCGAAGTCCGCCGCTGGATTCGCCTGGTCGCCACGCTCGGCGCGGGACAGGGCAAGACCAGCGAACTGGTGCTCTCGGCCATGGTCCGCGCCCGCTTTTGCGAACTGCTCTCGCCCAAAATCCCCCACGGCGACTCCGACCTGTTTCTCATGGGCCTGCTGTCAATGATGGATGCCATTCTTGAGATTCCCATTGCCCAGGTGCTCGACAAAGTTCCCATCGATCAGGAAACCAAATCGGTGCTGCTGGGCGGAGCCAGCCGTCTCCGGCCCTTCTATCAACTTATGCTGGCGCAGGAATCCGGCGAATGGAAAACTGCAAATGAACTGACCGCCCAACTTCATTTGAGCGAGAGCGAAGTCGCCGACTGTTACTGGCAAGCCATGAAGTGGGCGCGAGAGGTGAGTGGGGGAACTTAACCGTCCCGTCAACGGCTGCCCACCACTATCTCACTTAGGGCCGTAGAGATATTGAACCAGGTCGCGAGAAGAGTCGCGATCAGCGTGCCGCTGGTCGCAGCGGGATACGAGTGTCGCATCAGAAATTATCCAATTGAAAGCGCTTCATGCATACCTGAGATCTGAAGGCGCACAATTCCCGAAGCGGGCATCTGCCATTAGCGGTCGCTCGGTATTGGGTGCTCCTGCTCATTAGCATTCGGTACGAGTTGCAGATAGACCTGCTTCGGTAGGTTCGTGTTCCACTGGCCGGTGACCTTCGCGTAGCCGACCACGCCAAGAAACAAAATCGCGATTCCCGCGGCCATACTCCATACTGGAATTGCACGGCGCTTTCGCAGACTCAACGGTACGCTCATGGTCAGCGTATCCTTGGCTGGACAAACTGCGACACACTCCAGACATCCGGTGCACTCGGCTGATCGGATCTGCGGGAGTTTGTCGACCGGCAATGCCGAGGGACACGCCCTCGCGCACTTGGCGCAATCAACACAGGTGCTTGCGTTGCGGGTGATCCGCATCGGACTGAACAAGGACACCAGTCCGAGGAACCCTCCGTACGGGCAAAGATAACGGCACCAAAAGTTCTGCACGAAAATTGAAGCAACGACCAGCCCTAAAACGACAAATGCTGCCGTGCCGCCAATGTAACGGAAGAAGTTGAGCATGCGCACGTCGACGATGAGCGCATAGGGGCTATTGAGAAATTCGGCGATAGAAGCTGCCGACATGCCGATTACGGCGTAGGCGAAGAAGCTCAACACAAGGTACTTCAGCGAGCGCAACGGGATGTCGGCCCAGCGTGGCAACTGGAAGGTTCGACCAAAAGTTGAGCGGCCCAACTTCCACAGATATTCCGAGGCGGTGCCTACCGGACACATCCAGCTGCAAAACGCCTTGCGGAAGACGAATGAAATAACCAGGAACGAGGTCAAGAGGAAGAAACCGGCAGCATGCACATGTGGCACTTTCCCGGTGATCAGGAAGTACTTCACCTGCATGAGGCCTTCAATGGGTAACCAGCCTTCGACTCCGGCCGGTCGCGAGACTTCCACCGCGCGCCCACCGCTCTCTGCCCAGCGCACCCAAAGATAAAACTGCACGCCAATCCATACGTTCAGAGTCGCGAAGAGAATCTGCGCGGTAAAGCGCAGCAGTTGCGAGTGGTCGCGATCATCTCGCCGGGTCAGCTTCTTGCGCTCGGGCTTCGGCGTTTGAAATCTCTCTTGGTGCTCATCCAGCACGGCTGCATTCCCCACTGAAGAGCATACGAGAGCGGCAAACCGTTGACAGTGACTTATGTCACGGCCCGCCAGATTAGTGAGACCTCAGAAAAAGGACGCAGTGCACGTTCGCCATCGTGCTCCGGTACAATAGCCCCTGTGCCCGAATCCGCGTCTACACCTGCGCAAATGCTGGCGAAGGTCCAGATCTTCTCAGGGTTGACGGAAGGCGAATTGAGTTTTCTCGCGCAACATGCGGTGCCGCGCGGCTATTCCGCGGGGCAGAGCGTATTCGGTGAAGGCGAGCCTTGTTCTGGTCTCTACGTCGTCGAGTCCGGTCACGTACGAATCTTTAAGAGTTCGGCCAATGGACGCGAACAGGTACTCAGTATTGATGGTCCGGGCAGTTCGATTGCCGAACTCCCCGTGTTCGATGGCGGGACCTATCCCGCGTCCGTGACGGCTATCGACGAGGCCAAGCTGCTCTTTGTGAGTAAGCAGGATTTTCAAGCATTGTGTTTGGCCCATCCTCAGGTAGCACTCAAGGTCTTGCGGGTGGTCGGTGCACGCTTGCGTCGGCTGGTTGGCATCATCGAGGAACTCTCGTTCACCACAGTGCGTCATAGGCTGGCTTCGTTTCTGTTGCGTCTCGCACAGAAGGAAGGCAAACGTTCTGCCGCAGGCGTGGAAATCACCTTGCCCGCCAGCAATCAGGAATTGGCGTCGCATATTGGCACGGTCCGCGAGCTCGTCTCCCGCAATCTTTCTCGTCTCCAGGCAGAGGGGATGCTTCAGATCGACGGGCGGACGGTGACGATCTCCAATCTCCAAGCGTTGGAAGCTGAAATCGATTCACCTCAATAGCTCTGAATCTCCTGCCCACGCTCATCTTTTTCCTGATTCCTCCAATTCTGAACTTTCTCGTGCAAATTTGTCCTTCGTGACAAAAGTCATCGGCAGGCGTCCTTCGTTCCGCTAGTTTTAGAACATCACATGCGGCCTATAAGCATCGAGCTGGGTCGTGAGGAGGATGCAAATGAGCATGACCGCCGAAAAAACCGTCCGTGAATTAGCACTGGAGAATACCACTGCCACGAGAGTCTTCGAAAAGCTAGGCATTGACTACTGCTGCGGAGGCAACAAGTCGCTGGAAGCAGCATGCCGGGCGTCGAACGTCTCGGTGGATCAGGTGATCGATTCGTTGGAAATGGCCGAGCAAGCGGCGCACGCTGCACAGAAAGACCGAAACTGGCAGATTGAACCTCTCGCGGATTTGATCGCGCACATCAAGAACACGCACCATAAGTACACGCGTGAAGAAATGGCTCGCCTTGTTCCTCTCCTTGATAAAGTGTGCTCGGTCCACGGGAAAAACCATCCCGAACTGCAGAACGTCCGATCCAGCTTTCAGGGACTGGTCCAGGAACTGACGACACACATGATGAAAGAAGAAATGGTTCTGTTCCCCTACATCGTGAGGATGGAGGAGGCCGTAGTCCAGAAGGAACCGGTTCTGCCACCACCGTTTGGCACCGTGCGAAACCCCGTGTCCATGATGGAACACGAGCACGACTCTGCTGGTAATGCATTACGTGCCATGCGCGAAGCTAGCTGTGGTTATACCGCTCCGGGCGACGCCTGTGTCAGCTACCAAACGCTGTACAAGGCGCTGGCGGACTTTGAAGCCGATCTCCACCAGCACATTCACTTGGAAAACAACATTCTGTTTCCTCGGGCGATTGCGATGGAACAGGCGCATTGAACTGAAACTAACCGGTTTCTACGAGAGTGCGCGGGCTGGTTCCGAAAATGAAGCACGGAGTTGCATTTGGATTGCTGTTTGCGGTTGGTTTCATTTTACTCGTAACACCGTCCGATGCCAGACGCGACAAATGAAATAAGCGTTTCCTAATCTGGGAGCCGGGAGTCTAAAAGAGCATACGCTTGAATCGTCGCCTGCTTCTGGGGATACAATTTGCAAGTGGCCTTGCCGATGAGCATCGATGGGGAGAATTCGAAGTCGGCACAGAGTACGCATCTGCTGCTGGGCACCGTGTCCTTCACGGTTTGCTTTGCCGCATGGGGCCTCATCAGTGCCTTCGCACCGCGTTTTCGCTCGCAGTTTCATCTCTCAGCGACTCAAACGGCCTTTCTGGTTGCAGTACCAGTTCTGCTGGGCGCGCTAGCCCGTATTCCAATAGGAATGCTGGCCGACCGCTTTGGAGGCCGCGTTGTTTTCACAGTCTTGATGTTCTTTGTCGCCGTGCCAGTGGCCTTGGTCCCCTCCGCTACCAGCTACCAGAATCTGCTGGTGGTGGCGTTCTTTCTCGGAATGGCGGGCTCTTCATTTGCTGTTGGTGTCGGCTACGTCTCCCGCTGGTTCTCCATGGAGAGCCAGGGCAGTGCGCTCGGCGTCTATGGATTAGGAAACATTGGCCAGTCCGCCGCGGTCTTCCTGGGACCGGTGGTAGCGGCTGCGTATGGGTTTCAAACTGTTTATTGGGGAATGTCGGTCATCCTTTTCGTTTGGGCAGTGCTGTTCGTTATCTTCGCTCGAAACGCTCCCCACGCAGCTCGCCCCAAGGGGCTTTCAGAGATGCTCGGGGTACTCGCCCGCGAACCCTTGGCTTGGGCGCTGGCCGCTTTCTATTTCCTGACATTCGGTGGATTCGTCGCATTCTCAATCTACCTGCCAACGCTGTTGCGTGATCAATTTGGGCTTAAGCCCGCCGATGCTGGCTTTCGAACCGCCGGATTCGTCGTCCTCGCCACTCTTTGTCGCCCACTCGGTGGCTGGCTCTCCGATCGTATTGGCGGATCGCGAGTTCTTTCATGGATTCTCGCCGCTGTAGCAGCTTTCGGACTGTTGCTCGGTGTGCAGTCGATGTTGCCGTTTACGGTGGGCGCGCTGGGTTGCGCTGCCCTGCTCGGCATCGGTAATGGAGCAGTATTTCAACTTGTGCCCCGATATTTCCCGACCCAAAGAGCCACTGTCACCGGACTGGTCGGCGCGATGGGCGGGATGGGTGGATTCTTTCCACCTCTGCTTCTGGGCGTGTTCCGCGACCGGTTCGGGGTGATTTGGCCGGGATTTCTCTTGTTGTCAGCGGTGGCTTGTGCTCTTTGGTGGATGAATGGACGGGTCTTCTTGACCCGCGAAGAAGCCCTCGCGGCAAAACTTTCTCCTGCCCTTATCCGTATGGCTGACAAAGTCCGCGCCGGAGCCTGGGCCACTCTATGGACTCTGGTTCTGATCGCCGCCATCGTTCTGGGCTCACGCAATCTGCAGAACTTCGACGCTGCACTGGTGATCTACACCTTCGCAATCATTTTCGCGACCTGGGGCGTCATTTACCACTATTCCGTTTGGATTCGAAAGCCTCCCACCTACGTGTACTGGCGGCGCGGATGGCAGCTATTTAAGGAAAGAGGGATATTTCGACGCCTCAGCCACATCACTGCGCTAACGGGAACTCATCTTCTGGCCCAGACATTCATCGCAAAACGATCCCGGCTGCGCTGGGTGATGCATCAGCTGATCTTCTGGGGATGCGTACTGGCAGCGATGATCACCTTCCCACTGGTATTCGGATGGATTCATTTCAGCAGCGCTCCAGACGATCAGATGACGTACGTTACCTACTTGTTCGGGTTTCCAGCTGGCAGATTCCATCTGCACACGTTCACTGCGCTGATGCTTTTCCATGGCCTTGATGTTGCGGCCGTTTTGGTTCTGGGTGGAATTGCGCTTTCGCTGTGGCGCCGCATGCGGGATGAAGGAGCGCGTGCTGTCCAAACATTAGCAATGGATTTCTGGCCGTTGATTCTGCTTTTTGCCATCTCGATCACCGGCTTGGCTCTTACGGTCTCCCAGGAGTGGCTCGGCGGCAGCTTCTACGATTTCATTGCCATATTGCACGCCATCACTGTCATCGCAGCCTTGCTGTATCTTCCGTTTGGAAAGTTCTTTCACATTTTTCAGCGCCCCGCACAGCTGGGAGTGAAGCTCTACCAACGCGCCGGCGACGAAGGCGAGGGTGCGATCTGCGCCCGCTGTGGCGAGCGCTATGCATCCCTCATGCATGTTGACGATTTGAAACGTGTACTGCCGCAAGTCGGGTTCAACTATTCGATGTCGGGGCCAGTGGGCAACTGGCAGGAATTGTGTCCGGCCTGCAAGCGCAAATCGCTCTCGCTCGCGCAATTGAGATTAAAAGAGGAAGCGAATGGCTAAGGCTCCGGTCTCCGAAGAGATTCTCAAAGACAAGTTCGGCCCGCATCTAAATTATCAACCGCCCGGCGGATGGGGAGACGAGTCGGTCCATCCAGCGCAGAAGTTGGTCAAAACCCATTGCTGCTTCTGCGGCCAACAGTGCGGGATCCAATTAAAGGTCCGGGACAATCGGGTGATCGGATTCGAGCCTTGGGAAGAGTTTCCGTTCAACCGCGGCATGCTTTGCCCAAAAGGGGTGAAGCGATATCTGCAGGGGAATCACCCCGACCGTTTGCTCGCTCCGTTGATGCGAGGTGAGCAGGGATTTCGTCCGGCATCATGGGACGAGGCCTTGAATTTCACGGTCAGCCGGATGCGTGAGATCCAGGAGCGGTATGGCAAGGACGCCTTCGCCATCTACGGCGGCGCCTCACTTTCGACTGAAAAATCGTACCTGCTCGGGAAATTCGCCCGCGTGGCTCTGGGCACCCGCCACATCGACTACAACGGACGGCTGTGTATGGTCTCTGCCGGAACGGCCTACAAGCTGGCGTTTGGCATAGATCGAAGCACGATTCCATGGAGCGAAATTCCCAAAGCTGAGGTTTTGTTCGTAATCGGCGCGAACATCGGCGAGTGTGCTCCCATCACGACCGACTACATTTGGCGCTGTCGTGACAACGGCGGAAAACTGATCGTCGCTGATCCTCGCATGACTCCCATCACGCGAAACGCAGATCTTTATCTGCCACTGCGGCCCGGCACTGATCTTGCGCTCCTGATGGGAATGCTGCACGTCATCCTGCGTGAGGGACTGGAGGATCGCGAATTCATCAGTCAATACACCACCGGCTTCGAGGCCGTGGCTGAATCGGCCAAGCAGTGGGATCTTCGCAAAGTTGCTGATATGACCGGCGTGCCACCCGAATCGATCGAGAAGGCCGCACGCTGGATTGGCAAATCGAAGCGCGCCATCATGATGCACGCTCGGGGATTGGAGCATCAATCCAAGGGTGTAGAGAATTGCCTTGCAGTGCTCAACATTGCTCTCGCCACTGGAAATATCGGTCGTGAGGGCGCTGGGCCCACAATGATCACCGGCCAGGGAAACGGCCAGGGTGGGCGCGAGCACGGACAGAAATGCGACCAGCTTCCTGGCCAACGTTCTCTCGCCGATCCCGCCGCCCGCGAGTATATTGCCGGCGTCTGGGGCATCAAACCCGAAGAACTTCCCCAAGCGGGCTACACCGCGCAAGAAATTATGAACGCCATCCACAGCGGCGAAATTAAGGGACTGCTCTCGCTGTGTTTCAATCCGCTGGTTTCGCTTCCGGACGCGAACTTCACCCGCGAAGCACTGTCAATGCTGGAGTACTTCGGCGTTGTCGATTTCTTTCTCTCCGAAACCGCTCATCACGCCGACGTGGTTATGGCCGGCAGCCTCCACGAAGAAGAAGATGGCCTTGGCTGCAGTGCCGAAGGCCGCGTCATTCACTGGAAAAACAGCATCGATCCACCGGGCGATGCCAGACGAGACTCCGACATCATCATCGATTTGGCGCACCGACTGGGTCGGGGACAGTTCTTTCCATTCAAGAATCCCGCCGATATCTTCGAAGAGTTACGAGTCGCGTCGCGAGGCGGTGTAGCCGATTACTACGGCATTACTTACGAGAGAGTGGATCAGCAGATGGGCATTTTCTGGCCCTGCCCATCGCTCGACCACCCCGGCACCCCGCGCCTATTTGTCGACAAGAAGTTTTATACCCACGATGGCAAAGCGCACTTCAACGTCACCGAATGGCGTCCCAGCGGCGATCCGATTGCCGATGATTATCCTCTATTCCTGACCACCGGCCGTGTGGTCAGCCAGTATCTCTCGGGGACTCAAACCCGCCGTATTGGAGCATTAGTGGATCAGAGCCCCGAACCTCGGGCAGAAATTCATCCGCGGTTGGCGGAACAACATGGCATCAACGACGGCGACTGGATCACGGTAACCACGCGGCGCGACGATCTGACGATTCGGGCCATGGTCGTCAAGACTATCCGCCCCGACACAGTATTCATTCCGTATCACTGGGCTGGCACTCGCAGTGCAAACCGCTTGACTCATCGGACGCTCGATCCTCGCAGCAAGATTCCGGAATTCAAGGTTTCGGCATGCCGCATCGCCAAAGCTACCGGACCTGATGGGTCCCCGGATGACCGGGACGCACACAAAAACGGCGTGACGCGAGGAGGCGACTAGTGTTCGGATACGAATTCTATGTTGATCCGTCGCGCTGCATCGGTTGCCGCTCCTGCTTGCAGGCGTGCGAGGAATGCGACACCCATTGCGGAAAGTCGATGATCAATTTCGACTTTATCGAACGCGAGGAAAGCATCCGCTCGGCAGCCTATGTGTGCTGGCATTGTGACGAGCCCACGTGCGCGCAAGTCTGTCCCGCGGATGCCATCAAGAAAGGCGAGGATGGAATTGTTCACTCCTCGCTTAAACCGCGCTGCATCGCCTGCAACAACTGCGTGCTGGCCTGCCCCTTCGGAATCCCGAAGATGATGATTCCCGAGCAGCAGATGATGAAGTGCGACATGTGCTATGACCGCACTTCTATCGGCAAGAGACCGATGTGCGCGACGGTCTGTCCGAGTCAGGCACTGTCGTATGTGAGGCCCGAGGAGATAGCCCATCGTCGCGAGAAGCCTACGAATGTCTTCTATTTTGGCAGCCAGAAGATCACGACCAAGGTTTACATGATGGCTCCAGCCGAGCGAGAGGCTATCGCCCTCGACGTCGTGGATTACATGTGGGAGGAGAACCATGAGCTGGTTACGACAAGGAACTAGCGAACCGCTTTGGAAGGAAGAGTTCTCGGTTCGTATGGCAGACGAGCGCTATGTCACACGTCGGCAGCTCACCAAATTCTTAGTCCTGACGAGTCTCGGCATGTTCGTAGGCAACCTTTGGATTCTGATTCGTTCCCTTTTCTACAAGGCTCCCGTCTATCCACAACAACCAGTGGCCCAACTCGGAGAGATTCCGGTTGGGGGTGTGAAGCTTTTCAGCTATCCAACAAAAGATGACCACTGCATCATGATCCGCACCGCCGAGCATGAATACGTAAGCTATAGCCAGAAATGCACTCATCTTTCCTGCGCAGTCTATTATTCGCAGGCCGAAAACAGGCTTGAGTGCCCGTGCCACAAGGGCTTCTTCTCAATCAAGGATGGTACGGTTCTCCAAGGGCCCCCGCCACGCCCTCTACCGCGTATTGTTCTCGAGGCACGAGGCGAACAATTAGTTGCGATTGAGGTAAAAGGTTAACGAAATGCCGACTTCAAACGACCTGCCTCCTCAAAATCGCGGTCTGACAGCAATTGCGGGAGCGATGTCTTTGATCGCCGTTCTTCTGATCGTGCAAATCTGGTTATTGAGTGCTGCTTTGGAATCGTTCCTGAGCGGCAACCGCCATAGTGCACTGCCAGCCGCGATCTTCTCGGGAGTGATGTTCGTGATTTGCTTGGGCCTTTATGCTTTTGTCGATCGGGTGGATGCCGAAGTTCGTAGGTCGGACAACGGTCGTTAACTCCATTCCTTCGTGCGCTCAAGAGATAGTACTTTTGAACGTGTCCCTGTGACATCTGGTACACGCGCCCACCACACAGCTGTGACGCTTTCCCAAGAGATCTAGAACCAGAAGAGTGGTGTGACAGAAGAACGACGAAGCATCGAAAACGTTTCGCGAGAATTCTAGAAATCCCTCGCTCCAGGGCAGGCATGGTGCGAGAGAAGCGTTGTGCAAGTCCATCATTGACGGCCACACTTATGCCGCGCGCTGGGCCTTTCTTTCATTTGGTGACCTTCGGTGAGTTGTGCGTCCTCTGAATGGTTCAGTCAACGATGCCTGGCCCATAGCACTCAGCCCAGAGACGAGCGACGGACTGCGTAAATGAGTCGCACCGCGGCGAAGCTGGCAAGAAGTTCTCTTCGGGGAAGGAGGTTTCGCCCAAGGTCGCTTGCGTTTTCATCTCCCCGAGACCCGGTTCTGGAGCGCGAGGACGAAGCGCAGAAGGCTTCCAGGTTACTTCCGCATTGCCGACCATCCAGGGTTGATCGCGGGGATGGTCCGGATTCAAATGCCGGATCCGGCCTCTCCGGAAAATCCGAATCGTTAGTCATGGGAAATGTTTTGCGTTCCGCGATGATCCGTGCAATCCTTCACAACGGAGAAAACGAGCCAGTGTGTTTCTCAGCTACAGCAAACTTTGTGGGCAGCGGAGTTCTGGGTGCCGTGGGCGTCGTCACCTTCACCAAGGTGAAGCACAGGCGCGAACTGCTTTTCGCGGCGCTGCCCACGCTATTCGCCGTTCATCAGTTTATTGAGGGATTCGTCTGGCTGGGGTTGGATGGGATTCTCTCGCCTGTGGTGGCGCACGACATGGGTGCCGCGTTCATGCTCTATGCGCAGGGGCTCCTGCCTTTTCTGCTGCCGCTTAGCGTGCTGCTGTTCGAGCCCGACGTGACAAGCCGCAGGCGCATGCTGCCGTTCCTCGTGCTCGGCGGAGCAACCACACTTTACATACTATGGGCGCTGACCGCATTCCCAACGCAGGTGTACATCAGGGGAAACAGCATCGTCTACATTAATCAAGCGACCAACAACATAGCGGTTGCGTTGGTGTATGTGATCGCAACCTGCGGTTCGCTATTTTTCTCGAAGATCAAGATGATGGTAATCTTCGGCGCGGCAAACTTGGCGATTCTCCTGGCTGTAATGGAGTTGAAGCGGTACTCGTTCACCTCTCTGTGGTGCGCGTACGCGGCGGTTGCAAGTGTGATCATCCTCGCCTACTTCTGGAGGAGCAGCGGAGAGCGGCCGTTCCTCTACGCTTAGCAGGGCAATTGAAGTTCCATGCAGGTCTCCGCTGACAAAATGGGCGGGTGGTGCGTGGAAGACAGTTCATTCGATGAGGCCGACGCAGAAGCTCAGGCTCCTAGCCATTTTCGTGTTCGCTGCCTATATGTCTCAGTGCGGCAGCGGTTCGGGATTTTTATGAGCGAGCCCTGGGGCGATTGTCGGCTCATTTACAACCGAGTTCCACGTCCGCGACAGATCCAGATTCTTGTGCAGGTTTGGAAGCAATTGCTAAAATGGCGCTAATTCAAAAGAAATCCGCGTGAAGTTTGCTGCCTCCCTTCGCCGCGATCTTGCCGAACGTGCCCAGAGATACGCGCAGGCTGAAGCCCTACCTCATTGCCTGAGCTACGGCGAAGCTCCGAGCGTGTGTTTTGCACCATATGAAGACGACACGCGGCATGGGAATTTTCTGCAGGGAAGCTACAAAGCGATAAGAGCAAATCCGGAGTGGGTAAGGCGACTGGCGAAGGTTCACACTCAAGGGAGACAATGCCTGCCTGATACTGAGCGAGGACGCTGGATGGAGCTCGATACCTGCACAAGTTCTGACGCTCTGCTGATGAACATCTTTTGTCATCCCGCAGTGTTTCGAGATGGCAGGGTCTCAGCGCTGCTGGGTGCCGAGCCAGACGCATCGCCGTGCTTTGGTTACAGGGCTCGTGTCCCTTTGGCCAATGGGCGATTTGATCGTACCGAAGTTGATCTGCGATTGGCGGATCTGTTGGTCGAGGCGAAACTCACCGAGAGTGATTTTCAGAGTGCTGAGAAAGGGGTTCTCTGGGCATATCGCGATTTCTCGGAGGTCTTCGATGGGGAGCAACTGCCTCAGACCGAGGACCTCTACGTTTCTTACCAGCTTCTCAGAAATGTGCTAGCGGCTTATGCATTGCAATGTTCATTCTGCGTTCTGGTCGATGCCCGAAGGCCGGATCTGGCTGACGCCTGGTATGCAGTCATGAAGTGCGTGAAACCGGCTGGACTGCGGACTAAACTGAAAATCTCGACTTGGCAGGAAGTAGCGCAGGTCGTGCCACCGAAGCTGCGTAACTTCTTGGCGGCGAAGTACGGAATCGGATCGTGAGAGAGATCCGGTCTGCTCAACACCTAGCGCACTGAGGGACGGCGTACCGCCCCAAGCCCGACAGTTTATTTCCGGGCTAAACTGTACTTTCTGCCGGCTCACCGAGTGCGATCTCCTCGGCGCTCTCGATCGGCACGTGAGTTTTGGCGACGAGCATGTAAATGGACGGCACCACAAACAGCGTGAAAGCCGTACCGATGATCATGCCGCTAACCAGCATAATACCGATGCTGTTTCGTGCTCCGGCGCCTGGACCCTTGGCCAGAACGAGCGGAAAATGCCCGCAAACTGTGGCCGCCGTTGTCATGAGAATGGGGCGCAGTCGCGTGCTCGCGGCACCAATAATCGACTCCAGTTTACTGAGACCGGTTTCCTGCAAATGATTCCCGAACTCGACGATCAGAATTCCGTTTTTTGCAATGAGGCCAACCAGAGTAATCAGGCCGACCTCGCTGTAGATATTCAGAGTTGTGAAGTTCAGAAACGAAAACACCAGAGCACCCGAGATCGCCAACGGCACAGAACCGGCGAGAACGATAAAGGGATCGCGGAAGCTCTCGAATTGCGCCGCCAGCACGAGATAAATCAAGATTGCCGAGAGTAAGAACGTGCCCAGGAACTTACTTCCCTCCACGCGAAGCTGGCGAGACTCCCCGGCGTAGTCCACCGTAAATCCCTGGGGCAGGGTTTGTTTTGCCTGATCCTCCAGAAAAGTCAGAGCCTTATCGAGCGGGACATTCGGCGGGATGACGCCCTGAATTCGCACCGCGTTCAGCTGCTGGAATTTGTTCAGCGATCTCGGCTCAGTGGTGGTCTTAAGAGTAGCGAACGTCGAAAGCGGTACGAGCTTGTCCGCTGAACCCTTCACGTAGATCTGCGAAAGCTGATCCGACGTCAGACGGTCCATTCGCTTTATTTGCGGAATGACTTTGTAGCTGCGTCCCTGAATGCTGAAACGGTTCACATAGTTCCCGCCCAACATGGTGGAAAGATCTGCCCCTGCCTGGCTTAAATCGACCCCCTGTGAGCGAAGCTTGTCACGATCGAAAACAACTTCGGTTTGTGGCTGGTCAAACTTCACGTCCGTATCGGCGAAGATGAACATGCCGCTGGCCATGGCTTTCTGCACGATCTGCTCGGCCAGTTGGCTGACTTGCTCCGGTTCAGCCGCGGATACAATCGCAAAATCAACCGGGAAGTTGCCGCCTCCCGGAAGCGGCGGCGGCGTCAAAGGAATCACGCGCACGCCTGCGATCTTTGACAGCGGTCCCGATGACTCCACCAGCAGTTCTTGCGCGGTCTTCTTTCGCTGGCTCCAGGCCTTCGTGACCATGCCTCCGAATCCACCTCCGGGATTCGTGATCTGGAATATGCTCGCGCTCTCGGGGAAGGAGTGGTAGACGTCATAGACCTGCTGCGTAAACAGGTTGGTTTGGTCGAGAGTCGAGTTTGCGGAGGATTGAATAACGCCGAAGACAACTCCCTGGTCTTCTGCCGGTGCCAGCTCGTGCTGGGAGAACATGTACAAAGGAATCATCAGCGCGGCGACGACTATCCAAACCGTGAGCACGACAGGGCGATAGTTTAGTGTTCCGGTCAGCAGCCGCACGTACAGATTTCGGACGTTTTCAAAGCGCCGGTTGACGACGCCAGCAAAGCCACGATCGGCGTCGCCTGCACGCAGCAACTTCGAACCCATCATCGGCGACAAAGTAAGCGCCACAACGCCGGAAACAATGACAGCTCCAGCCAGGGTAAACGCGAATTCCCGGAACAGCGCCCCGGTTAGCCCTCCTTGAATTCCGATCGGAGCATAAACAGCCGCCAGAGTGATCGTCATGGCGATAATCGGTCCAACCAGTTCGCGCGCGGCGTCCCTCGCAGCTTGAAATGGAGACTTGCCCAGCTGCAGGTGGCGCTCGACGTTCTCTACCATGACAATGGCATCGTCCACGACCAGTCCAACCGAAAGCACAATGGCAAGCAGGGTCAGAAGGTTGATGGTGAAGCCAGCCACGAGCATCAGGAAGACGGCGCCAATCAGGGAGATCGGAATCGCGATCACCGGAATCAATACGGAGCGGAATGATCCCAGGAAAAGGAAAATAACGACGACCACGATCAGCAAGGTTTCGACGAGCGTGTGCAGAACTTCATTAATGGCGTCCTGAATGTACTCGGTCGAATCGTAGGGAACGCCCAACTTCATGCCAGTGGGCAGTTGTTGCTGGATCGCAGGCAGCTCTTTGCGCACGTTGCGAATTACTTCCAGAGAGTTCGCGGTAGGAAGCACCCAGATGCCCATGAAGGTCGCGGTCTCTCCGTTAAAGCGAACATCCTGATCGTAGTTCTCGGCGCCCAGTTGGACGTCCGAGATTTCGCCCAACCGGACAACCACCCCATTCTGTTGTTTCACGACCATTTGCCGAAATTCTTCCGGAGTACGCAGGTCGGTGTTTGCGATCAGGTTCACAGAAACCATCGAACCCTTGGTGGCTCCAAGCGCCGAAAGATAATTGTTCTTTGCCAGGGCATCGTGAACATCGGAGGGCGAAACGCCGCGTGCTGCCATCTCTTGAGGCTTCAGCCACAAGCGCATGGCGAATGTCCGATCGCCCAGGATGTCGGCGCGCTGCACACCGCTGATTGCGCTCAATTTGGGTTGAACGACTCGGGTCAGATAGTCGGTGATTTGGTTCTGGTCGAGATCGGTCGAAGAGAAGCCGATATAAATCGCCGCGAACTGAGTGTCCGCAGTTTCCAGATCGATGACGGGGATTTGAGCGTCCGGAGGAAGATCGTTGCGAACCTGCGCCACCTTCGCCTGGATCTGGGTGAGCGCCGCAGTCGTGTCATAGTTGATTTTCAGGTGCACCAGGATCGTGCTCAGCCCCTGAGCGCTCGTCGACTCCATGTAGTCGATGCCGTCCGCACTGGCGATTACACGCTCGATCGGCGTCGTGACGAAGCCGCGAACCAGATCAGCGCTCGCGCCTACATATACCGTCGTTACCTGCACGACGGCAATGTCGCTGCGCGGATACTGGCGCACGCTTAGCGAGCGGATGGCCTGCAAACCGGCGATCAGGATCACCAGATTTACAACGATCGCCAGCACGGGACGTTTAACAAATAGATCCGTAAACTTCACGCTACGCTCCTCAAATGGGGGAATTGAGTCTAGCTATCCTCGGGCTTCGGGCTCGGATTGTTTTCCGGCTTGACGGTGTTGTTCACCTGAACCGGCGCACCATTCCGCAGCCGAAATACGCCCGAGCTCACAACTTCGTCTCCCGGATTGAGGCCGGAAATGATCGCCACCTGATCGCCACGAGAACCTTCTATCTTCACCACTTGCTGACGCACACCGCGATACGTGTTTCCCTTTGCGTCCTTCATTTCAGCGACGACGAATACGGAGTCGCCGTAGGGCGCATAGTTGATCGCGGAAGCCGGCAGTGGCACCACTTCGCGAGCTTGCCCAACTGGCAGTTCAACCTGCACAAACATCCCCGGGCGGAGCTTGTTTCCTTTGTTGGCAAGGGTCGCCTGCACCTGGATGTTTCGCGTCTGCTCATTGATGACAGAATCGAGCGCGCTGATCGCGCCCGTGAATGCCATCCCTGGCAGATCGCCGTTCGTCACGCGCACGGCGCGCCCGGTCTTCATCTGGGCTATCTGCTGCTGCGGGACTCCGAAGTTCACATAAATAGGATCCACAGATTGCAGCGAGACAATCGCCTGACCTGCTGCCAGATATTGGCCTAGACTTACTTGACGAATGCCTAGCAGCCCCGTGAACGGAGCACGAATCGTCTTGCGGGCAATCGCTGCCTTGGTGTCCCCCACCTGGGCTTCGGTCGCCTTCTGCTGTGCCGTGGCATTGTCGTAATCCGAACGCGAGATAACTCCCTCCTTTACCAGTTCCTGGGCGCGACCGTAGTTGATAACCGCCAGATCCCGCTGAGCTTCTATGTTCGCGAGCTGCGCCCTTTCCTGGCGAGTGTCGAGTTCGACCAAAATGTCCCCCTGCTGTACCCACTGGCCCGATTCGAAATGAATTTTGTCAATCGTGCCGGGCAAATCGGCACTTACGGTTACGCCCTCGATCGCGGCCGCGGTTCCAATTACCGATAATGTGGAGGGCCAGGTCTCGCGCTTGGCGATCACGGTTGTTACCGCCGTCGCCGGCATTTGGAACGACGCGCCCTGCGCGATTGCGGCCTCGACCTGCCGGAATTTCACGAATCCAAGTGCGCCTAATATAGCGGCCATCGCCACTAGCGTAAGGATAAGTCGTTTCGCCATATATTCTCCGAGGCTTTCGACAAATTGCCCCTTTGCCTGGGGAAACCGAAGGAAAGAACTACGGTTGTTCCAAATAGATTTCAATATGCGACCAAAGGATTCAGTTTGGGTGGTTCAGATTTCGAATTAGTTAGATCCGGTTGCCAGCCCGCGACCGGCGAGTATGTGGTGTTGATGCCCAGTGCCGAAGAACTCACTCTGAGCCGTGGCTATCGCGCACGATTGCCCCGGTTGTTGGGAGAAACGAAAACTAAGGGCCCTTCTGTCGTTGTCGCTCACTAGGTGCTTCTCGTCGCTGTGCCGCAACTTAAAACTAACCGCCCTTCATCTGCCTCTGCTCCGCGGGTAAACGCCCGGTTTTGCTGGCACGGATCGATGGTTCCGGGAATGTTCCCCCCTCCTCGGGCGAGGAGGGGGCGTCTCCAATCTACTGGATGCCAAACCCGAATTTTGGTTTTGTCATTACGTTTGACAGAGACACTGAAAAACTGTGCGCCGCCGGATTGCCATGAAGCGTCGAACCTCCCGAGTTTCTCCGAGTTGTTGGGACGTTGCCACTGCCCCATCGCAAGGGTACGATGGGATTGACGCCATGCAGGCCCGAACCAGCGGGAATAGCGGCTAAGCCAGAAGAGGCCGACTGGAATTGAGAACTGCGGAAATTGGCTGCCATTCCCGCAGCACTCGCGAATGCGCCGAGACTGCCGCCGGCAGAGAATGCTCGGAAATTATCTCCCGGGATCCCGCTGGGCACAACGGGGAAAGGGACTGCGTTCCGCATCAACGCAGAGTGAGAGAGGCCGGTTACCTGCCTGAAGGCATTTGAGCTCAGCACTGGAGCGGCACCAGGGCTGACTCGAGATTGCGTCGCGGTGGTGTTTGCCAGCCGGAGTACAGGCTTCGAAAACGGCAGGAGACCGCCAGCAGGAAACGGCGCTCGGAAATTACTCGTGACGCCATACCTGCCCGTCGGGGCTAAGAAGCTGGCTTTGGCCAACGCCACCCCAGGATGGAATAGGTTGCTCACTCGGCCGGCGATTCCGGGGTTCTGCGCCCAGAATCTAAAGTCGCCGAACATTCTGCTGCCTAATGGAAGATGACCAAACTCCACTGGCGGACGTACACTACCGGGGAAAAAGCGGGAGTTTGTGGGCCGGCCTGTCGGCAAAGCGCCTGACACCACGGTGAGAAGTACATCGCTCCCTTGATACGTGATCGTGAAATGTTCGTTGTTGTTGATCTTGAGGCCGTTGACGGTCGCGAACGTTCCGCTCTCCGACGTGTAGTTCATGATCTCGAATTGGTTGCCGACCTTGGGGATGAAGCCGTTAATCAATCCGATATTCAAAGTGCCGTTCAAACTCGCGCTGCTTTCATTTAACTGATCGTACTTGGTGCCCGCGGCAGTTCCTCCGATGGAAATATCCAAAGTACCTGCAGAGTTCTGGGTGTAAGTGCCTGTGTCCGTCAGAATTCCTGTCAGCGTCGAGGAGTCGCCCGGGGTCACCGTGCCACTCGACTGAACGCCTCCTGTGATGGAACCTGTTCCGAACAGCGAGCCACCCACCAGGCTGACCGTGCCTGGCGCGGATAGCGTTCCATTGTCGACGGTCTTACCACCCGACTGCGTGAACATTCCCGACCCGCCCAGCGTGAACGTGCTGCCGGTATTGATGGTGAAGGTGCCGGCGTTGGCAAAGTTCCCGGCGGTTGTGAACGAACGGCTTCCCGCGAGAGCGAAGGTGCCGTTGTTCGTGGCAAAGTTCGCCAAGCCGTTTTTCCCGTTCTGATCGATGATTTGCGACGAAGTCCCGTTGAGCGTGATGTTCGCCGCGTTGGTCACAATGTTGGCGCCGTTGAATTGCAGCGTTCCCGTGAGGTTGTAGGTGCCGCCGGTAAGCGTGGTGCCCGAGAAGTTGGTCAGGTTTCCGTTGACTCCGAATGTGCTGTTGCTCGCGCCAACAGTCAACGTACCGTTATTAGTAAAGTTTCCCGCGGTGGTAAAGTTTCGCCCACCGTTAATGGCGAAACTGCCCGTGTTCGTCGCAAAGTTTGCCAACCCGTTGTTCGCGTGTTGATCGACGATCTGGGATGTGGTTCCGCTGAGCGTGATGTTAGCGGCATTGGTCACGATGTTGGCACCGTTGAATTGCAGCGTACCGTCCAGGTTGTAGGTGCCACCGGTCAGCGTCGTGCCCGAGAAGTTGGTCAGGTTGCCATTGACGTCAAAGGTGCTGTTGCTGCTCCCCACTGCGAGCGTCCCGTTGTTTGTGAAGGCTCCGGCCGTGGTGAAGTTGCGACCGTTATTGATGGTGAAACTGCCATTGTTGGTTGCAAACCGGGCTAAGCCATTGCCGCCTGTCTGATTGACAATCTTCGACGAAGTACCACTCAGCGTGATGCTGGCGGCGTTTGTCACGATATTGGCCCCATTGAATTGCAGGACTCCGCCGATGCTATACGCACCGCCTGTCAGCTTGGTACCGGAGAAGTTGGTCAGATCCCCGTTCACGTCGAACTTGCTGCCGCTCCCAACGGTCAGCGAGCCGTCGTTGGTAAAGTTACCCACCGTGGTGAAGTTCCGGCCGCCCTTGATAGTAAAACCACTTCCCTTCGCGTTTGTATTCAAGTTCGCCAGGGCGTCTTTGCCGGCAGCGTCGATAAAGGTGGAAGAGGTTCCATTCAGGATGATGTTGGCGGCATTGGTCACGATTTCTCCGCCGGTATTCCCCAGTTCATCGATCTCCAGGGTCCCAGCCACGTTGTAAGTTCCGCCGGTCAGAGTGGTACCTGCGAAGTTGGTAAAAGCGCCACTTGTAACGTGCATCGTTGAGCCGGAGGCTACCCTCATCGTCCCGTTGTTGGTGATGTTGCCCGCACCGTTGATGAGCAGAGTTTGCCCCGACGCGTTGGCAAAAAGCGTTCCGCCCGCGCCGTTGACAAGACTCAAAGTGCCATTCCCAATAATTCCCGCACCCTGGATTGTGTTGTTCGTGTTCGTCAGGGTAACGCTATTGCCTTCGATGTAGGCGCTGCCGCCGCCGCTGGCGACAGTGGAAAGTGTCACCGTGCCTCCGCCGGAACCCTGAAGCGTCGTGTTTGCATTCAGCGCCAGGTAGGTATTAGTGGCGCTCCCGCCGTTCAACTGAATATTGCCGTTATTGTTGATTGAGCCCAAAACGTGCGTAGCGCTGTTGAGCGGACTCGTATAAGTGCTGCCTTTGCTCAAGGTCAACGCGCCGTCGGTGCTTCCATCCAGGGTCACCGTCCCAATCGTCTCCATCGTCCCGCCCGCCGTGGTATTCAGCGTTCCCCCCTGGATGGTGCCAAACACTTGCACCGTACCTCCATTGGCGGTGATGTTTCCGCCCGCGTTGTTGACGGTAGTTTCCAGTTGCAGCATTCCGCTGCCAGTGGCTTCCAGCAAGCCTGTGTTGGTCACCCCTCCCGAACCGTTCAGCGTCAGCGTGCTGATCAACCCGTTGAGGGTGGAATTGGCATTGATGGTTCCGCCCGCTTCATTCACCAATATTAAGGTGCCGTCGCCGATGACTCCCTCTCCCTGGATCGTGTTGTTCGTGTTCGTCAGCGTGAATCCGTTTCCCTGGATTAAAGCATTGCCGCCACCGCTGCCCGTGGTGTTCATCGTCACCACGCCGCCCGAACCCTGGAGGGTTGTGTTTCCCACCAACGTCAGCGACGTGTTGGTGGCGCTTCCCCCGTTCAACTGGAAGCTGCCATTGTTATTGATCGTCCCCAAGATATTGGTGGTGCTGTTGAGAGGACTTGTATAGGTGCTGCCTTTGCTCAACGTCAGAGCCCCATGGCTGCTTCCATCCAGGGTCGCCGTGCTTCCCCCGCCGGTTTCGAACGTGGCACCGTTGACCGCGTTCAGTGTCCCGCCCTGGATAGTTGCACTCACCAGCACCACTGCGGCCGAGCTACCGCTGGCAGTGACATTCCCGCCAGCATTGTCGACGACATTATTGACCACCAAGACGCCGGTTCCGGTCGCTTCGAGGAGACCAGTGTTGGTCACGCCTCCCGCGCCGTTAAGAGTCAGCGTGCTAATCTGCCCGTTGCCCGGTGAGTTGGCGTCGATCGTTCCGCCCGCCTCATTAACCACTGTCAAAGTCCCGTTGCCGATGATGCCATCTCCTTGGATCGTGTTATTCACGTTCGTCAGGGTGAGGGTGTTGCCGTCGATGTACGCGTTGCCTCCGCCCGAGCCGGTCGTATTAAGCGTCACCGTTCCCCCTGTGCCTTGCAGCGTCGTGTTTCCATTCAGCGTCAAGTGGGTGTTGCTGGCGCTTCCCCCGCTTAGCTGAATGCTGCCGTTATTGTCGATCGTCCCAAGAACCTGGGTCGTGGTGTTCAGGGGACTCTTATAAGTGCTGCCTTTGCTCAAGGTGAGCGCGCCATTCGTGCTTCCATCCAATGTCGACGTGCCAGAGGTTTCCATCGTGCCGCCATTGACAGTGTTCAAGGTGCCGCCCCGAACGGTCGCGTTTTCGACCACAACGGTCGCTGAGCTACCGTTAGCGGTTATATTCCCACCGGCGTTGTTCACAACATTGTTGATCACCAGGACTCCGCTATTCGTCGCCTCCAGGACGCCGGTGTTGACAATCCCCCCGCTACCGTTCAGCAGGAGATCGACGGCTTGCGAATTGGCGCCGGTCGAATTCGCGTTGATCGTTGCCTGGTTGATCAGGGCCAGGGAACCGTTCCCAATGGTTCCATCGCCTTCAATCGTGTCGTTCTTATTGGTTAAGGTGTCGCCGTTGCCGTCGATGAAGGCGGTGCCACCGCCGCTGGTAGTCGTGGCAAGTGTCACCGTGCCTCCGCCTTGGAGGGTTACGCCGGGCGTCGTAGCGTTACCGACTACAAGGGAAGTGTTGGTGGCGCTCCCCCCGTTTAGCTGGATATTTCCCTTGTTGTTGATCGTGCCCAGGATAGTGGTGCCGCTGTTGAAGTCGCTTGTATAGGTCCCAACAATGGTTAACGCGCCCTGACCACCCTGACCCACCGAGCGGCCATCCAGTGTAGTGCTCCCGAAGCCGTTCGGAGTCTCCAGCAGTCCGCCCTTGTTAGTGAGCGTTCCGCCTTGGATGGTTGCATTCAACAATTGCACGGTGCCGCCATTCGCGGTGATGTTTCCACCGGCGTTGTTGACTCCAGTGTCGACCTGCAGGACACCCGTTCCCGTGGCTTCCAACAGGCCAGCATTGGCCACCCCTCCCGAACCGTTAAGAGTCAGCGTGCTAATCTGGCCGTTACCGGGCGAGTTGGCATCGATGATTCCTCCCGATTCGTTGACCACCGTCAAACTGCCATTGCCGATTATTCCATCTCCTTGGATGGTGTTGTTCACGTTCGTCAGGGTGGTCCCGTTGCCGTCGATAAACGCCGTGCCACCACCAGAGCCAGTTGTACTCAGCGTTACTGTTCCTCCGCCCACACCTTGCAGCGTCGTATTTGCATTCAAGGTAAGGTGGGTGTTCGTGGCACTGCCCCCATTCAACTGAATGTTGCCGTCGTTATTGATCGTCCCGAGAACGTGGGTAGAGCTGTTGAGCGGACTGGTATAGGTGCTGCCTTTGCTTAAGGTCAACGCGCCGTCTGTGCTTCCATCCAGTGTCGCCGTCCCAATCGTTTCCAGGGTGCCGCCCGCTGTCGTATTCAGCGTCCCCCCTTGGACCGTCCCAAAGACTTGCACCGTGCCCCCATTGGCGGTGATATTTCCGCCAGCGTTGTTGACGGTAGTTTCCAGTTGCAGCACTCCGCTGCCGCTCGCTTCCAGCAAACCTGTGTTGGTAATCCCTCCCGAACCGTTCAAGGTCAGCGTGCTAATCAGGCCGTTACCCGGTGAGTTGGCATCGATAATTCCTCCCGATTCGTTGATTATTGCCAAGCTGCCGTTGCCGATTATTCCATCTCCTTGGATGGTGTTGTCCATGTTCGTCAGCGTGAATCCGTTTCCCTGGATAAAAGCATTCCCGCCACCAGAGCCGGTTGTATTCAGTGTTATTGTCCCGCGGCCCGAGATTATCGTATTAGCGCCGAGCACAAGGGAGGTATTGGTGGCGCTCCCTCCGTTGATCACGATATTGCCGGCGTTCGAGATAGTGCCGCCATCCACCGTAAGAGAGGTGCCCTTGTTGAAGCTCACGCTGTCGTCGGAATCGATCGTGAGATTATTAATCGCCGCAGTGATGTCCAGAGTAACTGGGGATACCTTCTGATTGCCGTTATCGATCAGAACATTGTCGCTGGTGTTGGGGAGACCTGCCGTCCACATGCTGGAGTTGCTCCAATTTCCGGGTCCGCCTGTCCAAATGTCGTTCGTAATGGTGGGCGGAGCAAGTCGCCCTATCGCCGAGGAGAATCCGGGTTGAACATATTGCCCGAACCGTTCGCCGCTGATCCCGAACGCCCTATACGGCGCGAGAGCAAATCGAGGGGCGTTGCCACGCTGGGCCATCCACGTATTAGTGAGACTTGCCGTCCCGAAGACCCCGGGGGAACTCTTTCGCCAACGATAGAACTGGTAGAAGGACGAGCAGTTGCCGATCGCTTTGCACCAAGCCCGATTCCATTCAGCAGAAGTCTGGGATTGCGCTAAGGTGGGGGAGAGCCATCCCGCTCCCAGAGACACGACTAGAAATAAAGCAAGCATCTGCGAACTCCGACAGATCACATTGCCTGTGGAAAAACGTGGTGGATGCTTCGTCATCGTCTGTGTGCTTTTCATAGTCGCCTCCAGAATTCATAACCAAGAATTTTTCGGATCTGCGCCGCTCTCTTCAGGCCTTTTTCGTAAGGCATGCTAAGGAGCAAAAAAGTGCGGGCTGCAAGCATCCGGTGGTCTCTCCCCCGACGGGCAAAAGACAAAGCTTCGCCTGATTCTTCATTTGTGCTAGAATTCGGCGACATTAGCAAGACGGTTGAGGTAGCTTTACGGTAGGCTACCTATTTAAAGACACTCGAATCGGCGTTCCTCCCCACAATCCGAGTTCGTGGTTGGAGGATCTATGGGGTCAGCTTCTCCTCGCCGAGTGCGAGAGTTGCCATCTGAACCGAACGGTAACGGAAAATGCCAGAGCCCGGATTCGGTTCGCGCAGAGCTTGAACGAATTCTCGCGAGTGCGAGCTTCCGCGGCTCCCCACCTCTCCGACGCTTTCTGCGTTACACCGTCGAACACAGCCTGGACGGTGAAGCTGACCAGCTAAAAGAGTATCGGTTAGGACTGGAAGTTTTTGGCCGCTGCTCGTCCTATGAACCCCAGAAGGATCCTATTGTCCGACTGGAAGCTCGCCGGCTGAGGACCAAGTTGCGGGAATATTACGAGGACGAGGGCGGACAAGACCCCATCCGGATTAGCGTTCCAAAGGGCGGCTACGCCGCTGTATTTTCCGCCAATGGTCATTCCGAACTGCCCTTGCCCCTGTCCGCGCCGCAAGTAGCTCCGACTACGGAACCGCGCCCGTCTTTATCGCGAAACGCGAGGATGGGAACGGCGGCGTTGCTCTGCGTCGTTTTGCTGATGGTGATTGGTTGGTCCTTCAGTCGAAGACGAGTTCAGATTGTGACTGGTTCCCAAGCTATCTCCATGGCAGTGCTGCCATTTCAGAATGCGTCCGGAGAGCCCACACTGGATTACCTCGCAGATGGCATCACTGAAAATCTTATCGACAACCTCTCGCAGCTTCCCGGCTTGCGGGTGTTGGCCCGCGGCACCGCCTTCCGTTACAGAGCCACCGCTTTGAAACCGCAGCAGGCAGGGCGGGATCTGCACGTCAACGTTGTGCTGACCGGAAAAGTTCTCGAACACGATGACACGCTCGTCGTCCAGGTCGGGCTGGTCGATGTCGCGAATGGTTCTTTGCTGTGGGAAAACGAGTACGCCCGGAAGACGACCGAGATTCAGACTGTACAGGCAGATATCGCTCGCGACATTCCCAGACAACTACAGCTGCACTTAACGGGCGAGGAGATGGCCCGCCTCATCAAACCTCAAACTGAAAGTTCCGAAGCTTTTCAGTTGTATCTGCGGGGACGCTATAACTGGAATAAACGAACTGAGGAGGGATTCACCAAGGCGATCGAATACTTCGACCTGGCCATCGACCAAGACCCCCATTATGCATTAGCCTACGCCGGACGAGCGGACTGCTTCATCCTGCTGGCCGAGTACACCGTGCTCCCGAGCGGGGAAGCACTGCCGAAGGCGCAGGAATCCGCCGAGAAGGCTCTGGAGTTGGACGAAACGCTGGCGGAAGCACACACCTCTCTGGGCGCTATCAGAGCGGACTACGAATGGGACTGGCGACGAGCGGAGAGTGAATTTCGACGGGCGATCGAACTCAATCCCAGCTACGCAACGGCTCACCAGTGGTATGCGGAACTGCTATCGCAACAGGGCCGCCACGACGAAGCCATCGCCGAAATCCGGCGTGCTCAAGAACTCGATCCGCTCTCGCTCATTGTCAACGCCATCGCGGGAAGAATTCTTCTTTTTGCGGGAAGGGTTGATCCCGCGATTGAACAACTGCGCAAGACTCTGGAGATCGACCCGAACTTCAGCATCGCGAACTATGACTTGGGCAAAGCATATTTGCGTAAGGGAATGTTGAGCCAGGCAATCGCGGAATTTCAGAAGTCGGTCAACCTGTTCAAGGTCTCGGAGAGAGATGCGGCGTTGGGATACGCGTACGCACGCGTCGGCAAGGACGCCGAAGCACGCAACGTCCTCAAAACATATTTGCGGCAATCGAAGCGCACGTACGTATCGTGGTACGGCATCGCGTTTATTTACGCCGGCCTTGGAGACAACGATCAGGCCTTCGCCTGCCTGGAAAAAGCTTTTGAACAGCGCGACGTCAGGCTGAGGGACGTGAACGTAGAACCTTTATTCGAAAACCTGCGTTTCGACCCGCGTTTCGCTCACCTCGTGCGCCGCGTTGGCCTCAGAAACTCCATGGTGATGGACACCTCCCCAAGAGTGCGCACGGAGCAAGCGTTCACCTTTACGAAGTCCCCGGGAATTTAGCTTCTCGGCTCCAAAAGTCGCGCTGGTGTCTTAGTTCACCGAAGGAGCCGGCATCGTAGTAGCCGCAATTCAGCGAAAACGGTCTTAAGCATTACGGTTCTGACCAGAAGACCGCCCCCTTTTCAATTGAGGGCAGGCTGTATGTGACACTGCCAGCGCTGACATTTCCTTTCACGGGCTGCACGTCCCCGAGAAACGGCAGAAAGAATCCGCGGCCCCGGGTTGCGCCAGAAATGACAACTTGTACGCCCGCCTGCGGAGTCTGTACGGGATTCACTCCTCCGTGAAGACCTGCGAAGTTTGCGAAAAACACGTGAGGCTTTCCGTCCACTCGAGCAATCGAAGTGGCGAGCATAGGGGACGCAACCACACGCACGGCGGTTTCTGATTTCAGGCTTTCCAGAAATTCGTGTTCTCGATCGGGGGTTACGGCGTCGAAATCCTTTTGCAAGGCCGCACTGTAGTCCTTTCCCGGGCATTTGCTGAACCGGATCACGTTTGCGGCGGGCCCAATCCCGGTGGCATCTTCTCCGGTGATCAGCAGAAGCTTGTCTTTTGCCGCATATGCACGCAGCGAAGACTTTTCGCTGTCGCTCATGAGCCGCACGTCAGGCAGGATCAGTGTGCTTCCCAGGAAATCGGAGAGCGTGCGGGGAGTGACAACTTGGAACTCCAGGTGTTTCTGCATCAGCAGGATAAGGATCCCGCGATAAGAGGCGATAAATTCATCTGCGAAAAAATTACGGGTCTGGGGAGAGAAATAAACGCCGATCGGGGTGATCGGTATCCGCGGAGAGTAAAAAGTTTTCTCGTGGACCTTGGTCCAGGAAAAAATCTTCTTTCGGGTTGGCGGGTCGTTGGATCCGGCCATCGAATGTCCGGGCGCGTCCCAGAAATTCGCTCCCGCCATTACTTCTGAGGCTGCCAGGTTCATCATCGCTTCCCGCCGGTCTACTTTCTGGTCACCGTCCCACGAGTAGTTCAGAATCCAAGTCGCCTTTCCTTGGGCGAAGGCGCGAAACGAGTACATTCCCACCTGGTAACGGAACCAATCCAGCGGCGTTCTGGATGATGCCATGTGATCTCCAGCACCGAATTCGTACTCATGCGCGATGGCATCCACGACCGGGTACAGACTGTAAACGTCCGCGCCCACCCGAACTGCTTCTTCCTCGATGCCGGGATAAATTTCGGGAATGGTTTTGATCGCGGGGTTGACTGACTTGGCATTCCTGTCGATCTCTTGCATGAAGTCAGTGAAGGTTTGAATTCTAAATTCGATCCACTTGCGAAAATTGGGATCGGAAAAGTTCCCCCGCTTCAAGTCTTTCTTCGCGTCCAACCCGGTTTGCTTCTGAAATGCAGCTACGGTGAAGTCGTCGAAGCTCGCCCAGGTGTCTTCCCAACCGTCGAAGTGCGTCATCCAGTAGGGAATGTCTACATAGATTCCGTCGATGCCCGTGGCTGCAATCTGCCTCACCCGCTCCATATAAGTCTTGCGCCACGCAGGGGCGTACGGGCTGACCCATACGTCTTCATCACCCTTAGCGATCCAGAAAGCCGAGCCTCCTCCGAAAATCGCAGGCTCTCCCGTAATCTTCCGCTGCAGCCAGTCTGGATGTTCTTTAGCGAGCGTGTGAGGAGTTTTGTCGGCGTTGGCCGTGATGCATTCTGTTCCAGCGATGTACACGAATGCCCGGTTGTCCACCGCATGAGCCTTCTGAGCCACGGCGCGGATTGCTTTCAATTTTTCTTCTGGATTCACGAAGCTTTCATAACGGCCGGGTATGTCGTTGTCGACCTCGATGCCGAACACGCCGTCTTCCTCAGCGCTTCGCACAATTTGCTCTGCATTGCCGCTCTGCAAGCCATATGCGCCGATGCGCACATAGTTAGTCCAATTCTGATTCGTCCAACTCTGGTTCGTCGAATTCTGTTCTGTAGAATCCGAGGCGACTCGTAGAATCGGAGCACCGAGCAGAACGAGAACGAACATCGCGCCGAATGCGTTTTTCTTCATTCGAGTTCGAACTGAGCTTTCCTAGAATTCAAAACGCACTCCGAGTTGCCCGTGGCGCGGCGTGCTCCCCATGACAGTCGATGAGATCTGTCCGAAGGTCGAATCGCCCCACAGGGTGTCGGGTACGGCAAAGCGAGGAGTATTGAAGAAGTTGAAGAATTCGCCGCGGATTTCCAACGTCATACCCTCTTTGGGAACAAACGTCTTCTCAATGGCGACATCAATGTTGTGGATTCCGTCGGTTCTGAGACTTGAAAAATACCGTGGTGCGTCGCCAGGCTGCTCATACCCGGGGTCGGCAAAGCAGTTCGAACTGAGCGTGCTTAGCCCGGTCAGGGCAGACTGGTGGGCGCTGACGCCGCTGCTTGGATTACAAATAACGTTAGGCCGCTGATTCCCATCATCGAGGCTCGGTTGGGACATACCAATATCGATCGGCTGACCGGATTGCAATGTCAGAATGGCGGAAAGCGTCCAACCTCCGACAACACCGTCCAGAACGCGATTCATGTTTGGCCCGATCCATCGCCCTCGTCCGACCGGCGAATCCGCGATAATCGCCATCGCCAGGCGGTTGGTCGCGTCATTTGCGCTGATCGAGTGCTCCGCTTTCAGATTGTCCAACTCCTGCGGATTGTCGGAAGCGAGCGAACCAATAAAGGCGTTGCGGCCCACCGAGGAGTCATCGGTAGCTTTCGAAAACGTGTAACCGCCTTCAAAACTGATGTAGTGGCTGGCCCGTTTTTCGAAGCGCACCTGCAACGCGTTGTAGAACGATTCCGCTTCGAGCAACGGAAGCCCTTCAAAGTTGCCGTCAAATTGCGGATATGGACGCAACAAATTGATGAGCGGGATCTGCGCATTGTTATATAAGGAGTCGGGCTCATTGAAAATTGCGTTCGGGCCGCTGAATAGTGGTTGGAACGGATTGTTCACCGTGTTGTGAAGTTGATTGTAGAGGTCCAGCGTGTTGTATTGCTTGCGAATGGACGAGGGGATGAAGTTGCGGTCGCGCGTAGATATTCCGCAGCCGCACACCCCGCCAGCTCCCCCCCAAGGCAGATGCGTGCTGTGATTCGCTGAGTAATCGGCCGAGACCACCAGCTGTCCGGGTAAGAGCCGTTGCACACCGAAACTCCATTGATAGATGTCCGCGTTTTGTGCCGGAGTCGTGCCCAGGTCGTTCTGGTTCGCAAAACCCCAATCGGCTAATGCACCATATTTGGTGCCTTGGGGGGCTGGCAGGCCTGCCGGAAAGGGGTTCTCAAACGTTGCATATTGGGTTTGAAAATTGTCCTGAGTGAAATAAACAACTCCGTCTTTACGGAACGCCGTGCCAGGATACTGGTAGTTTGTGGCCACATTCATTCCGTAGTAGATGCCTGCTCCGCCGCGAACCACGGTATTGGGAGTGAGTTGATAGGCGAAACCAAGCCTCGGCGCCCAGTTGTTGCGATCGATGGGAACGTGACGGTTGCTGGAGGTTGCGAATTCGGTGGTCCCTTTCAGTGGCCCCGAAATCAAGGGAAGACCTTGAACGATGACGCCGCTGTTTCCCGTGAAGTTACTGAACTGGAGCAGATTGTTGCGCTCCGTGTAAGGCGTGCTCCATTCATAACGCAAACCGAGGTTCAGGGTCAGCTTAGACGTCACTCTCCAATCATCCTGCGCATAAAAGCCTGTTTCCTTCGACTTGTTTTCGACCGCTGGATAAATCGCGATGCCACCGTAATCACCGTAGCCCAGAAGAATATCGGCAAACGGGTTGCCCTGATCCGGATTGAATGCGCCAAGCACGTTTTCGGTAACGTCCTGCGAGAAGTGAAAGTAGCCGGTGGGATAAGACGGCTGCTGGAAGTTATTGAAGAACAGACGTTGTTCTCCACCGAACTTGAAGTTGTGCTTGCCGTGCACCCAAGCCAAGGCGGAAGAGTACGAATACAGAGTGTGGGCAAACTTGGTGTCAGCACAGCACTGATCGTAAAGAGAAGTCCAGGGTGAGTCCGTGAGGATCGCCGGCATCCGCGAAATGCCTGGGTTCGCATTGTCCAGTTCTGACGGAAAGCCGACCGACGTGGCGGAGGGGTAATTGCTGAAGCCCGGGGAATAAACGTAGTCGATGGCAAAGCGTGCGGTGAGCAGGAGTGTGGGCTTGATCGTCTGGTCATACTGCAGGCTGCCATTTTCCACACTGGTGATCCCATTGATCCCGTCATTGAATTCGCTGTCGCCAAAGATTGTGGGAGTGGAGTTGGAAGCATGGGCGTGGCTGTACCGTCCGGCGATGTGCGTGTTGTTGGAAAGTTGCTCGTCAATCTTGGCGTCGAATTGCAGCGACTTGAGGTACGAGTTGGTATTGCCCCGGAAGTTGTTGGTACCGTCGGGATTTCCTGATTGATTGGGAAGCGGGTAGAGATTCAGTATGTTTTCCCCGATCGGATCCCACATCGCCTTAGCGATTTTGTTGCCGGAAAAGGCGGCGCGCACCCCATTAACGTCGACCTGCCGAGGATTGAAGATCAGATTTGGAACAACGTTTCCGCTGTTCGGATCGGTGATGAGAGCTTGAGAGAAGTCCCCTGTCCGCTCCGCCGGGGTGGGTACCGTAGCGACGATATTCACCGGATCAGTTTCGAGCACACGCTCAATGTCGACGAAAAAGAAAGTCTTGTTCTTTCGGATCGGCCCTCCCAGGGAGAAGCCGTACTGATTGCGGGAGTGATCGGGCCGGGGCAGTCCAGCCTGATTGCTGAAGAAGTCATTGGCATCGAGCACGCCGTTCTGGCCAAACCACCACGCGCTGCCGTGAAAAGCATTGGTTCCGCTTTTCAATGCCATGTTCACGACTGTACCGCCGTTGCTGCCGAACTCCGCGGAAAAGCTGTTGCTCTGCACTTTGAATTCCTGCACCGCTTCCACCGAGGGTTCGTAATACACGTTCGAGTTTCCACCCTCACCCTGTTCCGGGGCGCTGATCAACGCGCCGTCCATACGAATCTCCGCCGTCGCGTTGCGCTGCCCGTTGGAGACGAAATTTGTACCGGAGGGATAGTTGTCGGCTATTCCCGACCCCGCAGTCTCACTCACTCCGGCATTCAGAAAGACCAGCCCGAAGAAATTACGATTCAGTAGCGGAATCTCTTTCACGTACTGACTGGTCACATCCGTCCCTAGCGCCGAGCTTCCGGTGTCGAGGAGTGGCGCCGTCTCCCTCACTTGGACCGTTGTGGATGTGGCGGCCGGGTGCAGGGTGAGGTTCAAGCTCGTCGCCTGATCGACCGCCAGGACTACTCCCCTTTGCTCCACGGTTTGGAAGCCTTGTGCTTCCACTTTCACCGTGTACGTGGAGGGCCGCAGTGCCCGCAGGCTGTAGTCACCGGACTGGCCGGTCTTTGCACCCCGCGAAATGTTCGTCCCCACCTCCGTAATTGTGACCGTGGCATTCGGTACTACCGCTCCGGTTGCGTCGGACACGACACCGCGAATCTGGGCCTGATAGCTCGCCTGTCCAAGTAGCGCCGGCTGGACAAGGAGAAGAATGCAAATGGCGGAAACCAAGGGAACGCGGACCAGCAAATACTCAATACCTGGAACTCGCATGGAGGGCCTCCCGCGAAGATCACCCAAGCTTTCGTATGCTTGCGTTTAATAACTTTTACTTTCGTTCTTCCGATGTGTCAAGTGTAAAACGCAGAGACCTTGAGTGGGCCTAATCGCCTCGCCGCTAAGACGATTTCGTGCTTGAACCGGCCTCGCGTGTGCCACCGGTGTACCTCTTCGCAATGGAGCGACGACACGCTTGGCCGCCACTTGAGTGGAACCCGCGAATCGTCACAGGGCTTGCCCTGATTTGTTTCCTGTTCTTTTAAGTTGGATCAGAGCGGAGCGAGGTAATATTGGCCCGAACGAGCTGAGGTCGACGTCGGGATGAAGCATCTTCAGGCCAGCGCGCTTGGAAGCTGCCCTCGCCTTCCCCAACCATCCAAAAAATTGCCCGCGTGGCTCCACCGCAGAGATGGAGCGGGCAGCCTCGCGCTTAGAATTCGGTCTAAGCGCAGGACGCCCGCTCGCATCACAGCCCTAATTAACCGTCAGGCTGAAGGTTGTCGTTTGTATCACGTTGCCGGATGTTCCCGTCACCGTAACGGTCGAAGTCTTTGAAGCAGGAGCAGGGAGGTGGCTTGCGCCGCTTCCACAACCCACTACCCCCGCCAGCGAACCGATCAAGAGCGCCAGGAGAAGCGCCGATCCCTTCCGGCGTTTACGAGGCACCGCGATAACGGCAATCCCAACCAGGCCTAGCCCGGTCATCGACAGCCAGGCTAAGTCGAGCTTTCCTGACGGCGACATGGCAGCCGAGGATGCAGTTGTGTGGATGGTCAAGACTATGTCTTTTGCAGCGCTCCCCGCCGGTATCGTGGCGGGCAAGAATGAGCAGGTGGCCCCCGTCGGCAAGTTGGAACACGCCATAGTCATTGTGCCGGCAATCCCGGGATTCGGAGTGAATGTGATGTGCTCGATTGCCGGCTGTCCGGCAGTCGTGCTTACGGAAGGTAGCGTCGGAGCGAAACCGAAGCCTGGGCTAAGCACCGTTACGGTGGCAGTGGCTTGCGCCGTCGCACCTTTCGAGTCTTTGGCGGTAAGCGTCACGCTGGTTTTGCCGATGGCATACGGCCCCGGCGGAGCCTGCGTCAGCGTGACCGCATCGCCGTCCGGATCATGCGAACCATTGTCTATGTTTGCGGTTGCCGTGCCACCCTTGTTCACCGCAATCACCGTCACATTGTGTGCAATTGCCACCGGAGCTTGGTTGGGATTGATCACGGTAACATTCGCAGTAGCTTGCGCCGTCCCACCTCTTGAGTCTCGGACGGTGAGCGTCACGCTGGTTTTGCCAATGGCATAAGGCCCCGGCGGAACCTGCGTCAGCGTCAGGGCGTCTCCATCCGGATCATAAGACCCGTTGTTTATGCTTGCCGCCGCTGTCCCACCCACCGTTGTTGCCATGACCGTGACATCGTGCGCAATCGCCACCGGAAGCTGGTTGGGCGGATTATTCACGGTGACATTCGCCGTCGTCTGTCCGGTGGCGCCTTTGGTGTCGACGACAGTAAGCAGCACGCTGGTGACACCGATCCCATATGGTCCGGCGGGAGTCTGCGTCAGCGTAATGGGGTCGCCGTCCGGATCATAAGACCCGTTGTTTACATTTACCGCCGCCGTCCCACCGAAGTGCGCGGCCGTGACTGTGACATCGTGGGCGACCGCTACCGGCAACTGATTGACGGTGCAATCGATGGCGCATGCCGGAATCTGAATCGTGTACTTGTTCGGAGGAGTGTTCCCGGCAACGTCATTCACGACAATCGTGTAAGGAGTTGCGACGATCGTGGTGATACCGAATGACTGAGTGTTCGTACTCAGGCCGGCATCCCCCGCGTAGTCGGTGCCGATAGAGCCGGGAGTAAATGAGGGAGTATAGGCGGACTCGAAGAGATCGACTCCGGATGTGCCCGCGCTGAGCACAGGTTGCATGCAAAATGCCTGGCACGCAGTGAAGCTGTAGGAATCGAAAGTGTGGCTGCCTGTGATCGCTCCTGGAAAAGCCTTAGGAGTGCCGCAGGCACTGACCACGCCATTGCGATTGATCCTGTTAACCTGGGCGCCGGTGGCGGTGGTAATCCCTGGCAACGAAGGCGGCGTGGTTCCCAGAGTATTGGTAATGGAGAGATAGCCGGTTGGAACCGTGAAATTCAACGCTCGCTGCGGCCCACCCGTATAGTTCACGGTCAAGGTGAAATCAACCGTCTGGCCACAAGGGAAATCCGAGTCCAGTGTGAAAGTGAATGGAGACAGGTTGTTGCCCCCGCTTGATCCCGCCGGCATGTCGGCGTACGTGCTCGTACCCGGAAGAGTGATGTACACCTTTGGAGTCGTGGTGCTCAAGGTGGACGTCACGCCAGTCGCGGCCTTCACACCGGACTTGTTGGTCAACGGCAGTATAAGCAGCGCTCCTTCGCCGGCTTCGATCGCACCGTTCCCGTTCCCAGGATTCTCGTTCGCAGTGACCGAGCTCAATTCCGGATTGGCGTACGCAGGCACGCCCAGTGAATTGATAGCCTCCCAGGCCATAACAATTCCGCTGCCTGAATCCCGGTCAAAGCCCACTCCCATAATGTCGATGGCCGTGCTGGTTAGCGCCGTGCGCATCTGCGCGGGAGTTAAGGTTGGGTCCGCAGCCAAAATCAAGGCGGCTACCGATGCCGCGGCGGGCGCGGCCGCCGAAGTTCCGTAGAACGGACTTCCAAACCCGCCAACGCCGGTCACCGAGACACCATCGGCAGCCGTGATGTCAGGCTTGTTCAACACTCGTCCACCGGTGGAAGAAAAGTTGCCCGGGGTGATTGCTGTCGAATCGTCGTTAAAGAAAATGTGACGCAGACCGTCTGAGCTAAAAAATTCAGTCTTACTTGCCGATGTAAAAGGGTTAGGAAAAGGTCCGTTGGGCGTAGGCGCGCCGGCGGATAGGGCCGCAGGAGTGGCGGCTACCGTGTAGGCTCCGGAAGCGGCAGAGTGCCCGTGGGTCTCGCCAGCGGTGTTCACCGACAAACCCCCGCGAAAAAGAACGAGATGGAAAAAGCGGTTCAAGGCCCCCGTATTCTGGAAGACGACCAGCCGATTGTTATTGATTACGTTCGCGCTGCCAATCAGCTCCACCGGATCCTGCGTACCGTTCTGAATATTGGTGGACGCGCCTAAAATTGAGGTGCCCGTGCTGTTGAGTAAATACAGATCATAATCATTGTCGGAGGCGCCCAATGGATCGGACCACCACAAGCCGACAACCTGCTCGCCGGGAGAAGTGATGGCGTCATATGTCGTGCCGCCGAAATTATTTACATTACCCGTCGGCAAAGGCGCGCCTGCGGCCGTGGGGTTGAAATCCCCTTCGTACGTTCCGGAAGTGCTATCGTCTTCGTTCCCCTCGTTTCCTGCCGCGGAAAAATACAGCGCTCCGGATGCGACCACGTCGTTCACCGCCTGCGTGACCACCCCACCCTGGCTGGTCGAGACGACCGCGGGCGTCTGCCCGTCTTGAAACGGGGTTTCGACAAAATAGAAGACATCATCGACGATGATGTCGCATCCCGCGGTCCGCAGATCTCGAATGTTCTGCGCAAAGCTGGTGATGCTGTTGTCAGCGGTCGCAAAATAAAGGCTAGCTCCAGGCGCCATGTCATGGATGATTTCCATCATGGCCGTGCCTTCATCGCCCGCTCCCGCCTGCCCCGTCAATACCGTAAGGCAAGGAGGCGTGCCACAAGTCGGCGGAAGATCGCCGCTTGCCTGGCTCAGCGCAATGCTGGTAACTCCATCCGACAGGACGCCAATTTTTAGCGGCGATCCATTCACCCCAAACGTTCCCCGCGCATCCAGCGTCCTGTGGGTCAAGTCGCCTTCCGTTTCTACGCTGCCTTGGCCCATCTGAATCGTTCCCATCGAATTCAAGCCTGCCGCCAGCTGATGGCGCACGCGTGCCGCCCTTTCATCGAAACCGGGCCGCGTATTCCGCTGAGACACCGGATGGCTGCGCCCCGTCCCGTCTTGTTGACCGGTCAGTGAGCCTTGCTTTGGAGAGATGAAGATTACGTCCGGTGATGCAGCAATGGATTCGATTTGTTCTGGAGGAATGCTGGCGCGAATGCTGCGCAAGGCTTGATTTGTATACAGAACCTGAGCGTTGGCAGCGGTCAACTGCGCCAGCAACGAATCGGTAACGTTGGCGACAATGTCAACGACAACGCGGTTATTGGCATCAAGATCTATCCCTGTATACAAAGACGGAATACCGGGAGCGGCCGGCTGCCCTGCCATCATGCGTATGGTGTAGAGAACGTTCGAGTCAACTTTCTGTTGGGTCGGAGTGCGGGTTGCCTTGTCCTGTTGCAACGCCCGTATTTGCTGGAGGGCGCTTGCACTGATTCCGTTGGACGAGTTCTCCTGGTTAGAGGTCTGTGCGTTCGAGACCCCGCGCGCGGTTTGACCCGGCTGCACTTTGGGCTGGAATTTGTGAAACTGCACGTCCGTGGTTGTCGGGTTCTGACCCAAGAGAGAGCTCCCAGTCAGAACAAAGAAAACTAATAAAGCGGTGATTGGTGTGATTGAGTAACGTGGTTTGCCGACCTTCGTGAGAACAGTGCGCGCTTCTGACATTTCATCCGCTCCTCGTAGAAGTCTGTATCTGTTAATCGGCGGTTTCTGAAAAACCTTCACGGTCCGGCTGCCAACAGTCACACCGGTCCCTTGACGTGTGCCGACGCCATTCACTTTCGGTTGGTTCTGATTTCGATTGGCCCACGCCCGAGTTTCTGCTAGTTAGGATGAAGGCAATTAATACAAAGGCCGGGTTCTGTAGTGTCCTGTCACAAGTCGACCAGTGGATCTGCAACCGGATGCCACAACGTAGCACGCGACACTGGCGGCCAAGAAGTTACGAGAGTCTACGGTTGTATGTGCTGCCTTTTCGGAAGGTTCTGCTGTCCTCGCCAACTTTTATGATTTGTTTTCGCAAGTCGACTCGATCCCTTGACGAGGCAACGTCAGAAGGCCTGTACGGGATCGTTCAAAAGTCATAAGAGGTTGAGTTTGTTGAATCGAAGAGGGAACCGGCTTTCGCGAGGGGTTCCAATGAACGGCGAATTGCAATTTTTTTTCACTCTTTCCTCAATCGCGTGATCAAATTTCTCTAGATTTTTCGCTAGTATCAGTAGGGGCCAGAGTGCCCCATATCCGCCAGGAGGGAAATCCATGAAAAACCTGAAGCTCACAATGTCAATTCTGATGATGTTCGCCATTGTTTTCGCGTGTCTTGCCAGTACCGCAGTCGCACAGCAGCCTCCGGCCGCTGCTCCCATCAATCTGGTGGCTGGAGTTGGCGGTCCGGTCTCAAGCTCCAACCAATGGGAAAACTATTCGGCGCTTAACCTCATTGCCGGGGCTTTTATCTTCCCGGCCGTTGCTCAGGTCAAAACCACGGTCTTGTACATCGGCTTCACGGCGGGAACCGAGGCAGACCTCGGCAACATGGTTCTTTACACCACCAAGCGGGGAAACTCCAAAATCACGGCGGTTACTCCGGTGAAGTTGAAAGGCGTTTCCAACCCGATCATTCCGCTGACCAGCAAGAAGTTCTGTCCTACACAACCCCTAAGCACCAGCAATCCTTGTATCATTCGGCTGGATGCGATTGCGCTGACGCCATCGACCCTGTCGGACTATTATTTCGTGATGTATTTCACGACTAACTCCAACAACGCGGTCGTTGGCGCCGCCAATGCGCAATATCCGATCACTAGTCTTACCGGTTGGTATTCGAGTGGCGACCAAACCCAGCAAAAAGTTGGCGACCTCATTCCGTCCGGGTACAGCGGGAGCCATCCCTATTTTTTGTTGTACGTCATGAGTAACTAGGGTCAGCAAGGGAGCGGACCTGGTCCGAGGCGCGATTCTGATTCGCTCCCTCGCTGATTTCACCACGCCATCGTGGACGTCGAGCTCGCCGCGCATCAGTTCTACGGCCGATGACGGCCACCAGATCCGCAGAGGGTCAGATCCAAACGGTTGGTTAATACTGGTGTGCTCCCACTCGCGTCTCCCCAAGGGATTGAATCGACGGTGCACGCAACCGCTCACTTTTCTGTCTATATGCATTTTTGAACCGAACTCGGACCAGCCAGAAAATCATCAATAAGAGTGGCAGGAAACTCAGCAGAACAAGCACGCCGGTCTTGCGCAGTGGAGCAGGGAAGACGTGTTGGCGAGCCAGGAATATCGACGAAGCGGCGATGAAAAGCGCAAAGCACATGCGCCAGAGATGCCGCGCGATCCGTGGTGTGCCAGAAATGCCACGGCGGATAAGCATACGGACGTCCCCGGTGACGGCAAGCACGGCCACGGAACCCATGAAAAAGTAAGGCCAAGGGGGAAAGTCGTACTTTAAGCCCGTCGGGCTGAGCGCTGCTTCTAAACCAAAGGTCAGCTGGCAGACTGCGACCGCTAAGACAACCAGGAGCGCACCCCAATCAAAAATACCGGGTTCCCCGTCCCTGCGTCTGGCGGTCATCCATGCCGTTGCTGCCAAATAGAATGTGAGAGTGCCTCCCAGGATATTGCCCGGTTGGGATTTCGCAATCGCCAGGCACACCCCGCTTGCGGACAGGATCAGCATGGATATGACAAATACGGTCCCAGCGATGCCATGGCGGCGAGAGCCTTTGAGGAGAAACACTGCGACAAATCCGGACAGCATTCCCAAAGTACCGGCGGCAATGTGAAGACCTAATATTGGCGTTAGCATTTTTCGCTCCTTGTAATTCGGCGCCGATCCTTTTGAACTGGTCTGCACGAACCGGGCCGGGACCGAATTGCGGTCAGGCACTCGGCCTCGGATCCGGCGATGTCATTCGGTTCCAGCAAGCGCGAAGCTCTTGGCGGAATTTTTCCCGTTCCGATGGCGTCCTCTGTTTCCAGCGCCCGGCCATGCGACGGCGGAAGCTGGGGCGATCAGAGCCGCGGTGTCCAAATCGGCCGAAGAGCATGCGGCACAGCACCAGAATTCCAACTGCCTGCCAGAAGGTAATCTGTCGCCAGCCGAAGAGTGGAGGCAGCAACCAATTCCACAAATAACGAGCGATTTCGCCGCTGATGAAGATAAATAACGGAATTGCCAGAATCGCCAGCGGAATCAGTAAAATCCATTTCTTGCTCATCTTAAGTTCCTCATCCTTTCGTGAATTCGGCCCGGATGCTTGCAATGACTTGCGCAGGTTCGACAGCGCATACCGCTTGCGGAGTGCAGCACAAATCAGGGAGCGTTGAGTTTCCGCAGGATCAGGACAGCGCCGCTGTTCTTTGGGTTTAGTTCGAGAGACTTTCGATAGTTGGCGATGGCTTGCGGTTTGTCGCCGTCATCCATGTAAGCTTCCCCGATGCTGTCGTAGACATTGCTTGATTTCGGATAGGCACCGACGTTGAGCTGCAGAATGCGGATGGCTTCCTCGAACTTTTTCGTGCGAATGAGTTGGTAGCCAAGAGCGTTGAGTTCATCTTCGTCAAAATTGTAGGTCGCGGGTGCGGCGGCCTTAAGCTCGTGGTATTGCTTGGCAGCCGCGTCAATGCCACTGGAGGCGATAGTGGCCGAAAGAGTTTCTGCAATCGATTTGCGCGGGTCGTAGGCGGCTTTTACCTGAGGCACCCATATGGCCAAGGTGACGGCGAAGAGTCCGGCACTCATCGCGAGAGTCAATACAAAAAGCATTCCTGCCGTCGCCATACGCCGCATCACGCCTGGGCGGTCCTGCGCCCGCAGATAGATTTCGAGAACGGCCAGGGGAATCAGGAATTGGGCGAAAGACATGAAAGTGAGGAACGGGCCTCGAAACGTAACCGGATCAAAACCGAAGGGGCCCTTAAACATGAGAAACGACAAGAAAAAACCAACCCGGAAAAACCACGATGCACTTACCACCAGGAAGAAGCGAAGAGCCCAGCGGCGATGAGTCTTAAAATCGCGAGCCAGCGCAAAACGCAGCGCCATGCCGCCGCAAAGCCAGATCAGAATGGCGTTCAGAGTAGAACCCAGGTGGATAGAAAGATCGCCAACGCTTCCTCGGAACCATGTCATATAAAGCCCGGCCACGCTGAGAGTGACGGCAGTCAGAATGTAGAAACGCCCATTCCAGCGGTGAAAGACGGGAAAGCGGTTGCGGACCTGCGGAACCAACTGAACCGCACCCGCGAGCATGACGATCACGGCGGAAGCAACATGCACGACCACGGCGGTATTTCCCATGGAAAAACCGGGGACGTAACCGTTGGTGAAGTTCCACTTGTGGTAGTCACCGCGCAGCGCGGTAAGGGTGTAGAAGGACGCTATGGTAAACGCGAAGATCAATTGGCCGACGACGGTCGCCACGAACCAAAACCGTGCGGCTGCTTTCAGGGCAGTTTCGGCAACGGAATCCAGTTCCAACCGGTTGGTCATCACGGCGGTGCTCATAGTCTTTACTCCTTATCCGAGTTATTGAATCAAGTGCATGCCAATCAGAGCGCTTCCCGATAGCGTCGCAACCGGACCGCGGCCACCAGGCATGCGGCAGCGAATACCAGACCGAGCCACAGACCTGGGGTGCTGAAAAACCTCCCCGGAGCTAGTTGCGTTAGCGGAATAAAATGCGTATCGATCGGGACGCCATTCTTATCCTTGAGGTCGAAAGCGGCCTCACTGAATCCAAGCAGTCGGCCGTGCAGCATGTGTCCCAGAAACGAGGTATGGAACGCAATATTCTCCATGGCGGCAATCGCAAGCCACGGCACCACGGCCCAGAGAAACACCGCGCGCCGCGCCCATCCTGAGACCAACAGAAACCAGCAATAGATGGGCGCATGCCAGAGCACAATCACGACCGTACCGTAGAGCGTCACCAATTCCATCTCCGACAATGGCAGCCGAGTCCACAGCGTCGCAGCGCTCCCACCGTTCATCACCAGGACCGCCATACTCAGCAGCCGCATAATCTGTTGCAGGAAAACGGTGACCGCGAAGACGATCAGCGGCAAAACCACAAGCGGGATGGCCGCCTTCGAGAGCACGGTCGCGAGATCGGAAACCGGCAGCGCCTTCCAGAACAGGATGCTGCGATCGCGGCGTTCGCCGTGCAGCGCGTCAAGCGAGTAGAAGATCGCGACCAGGAATGCGATCAGCCCGACCAGAGCGCTAGCATGGGTGTACGGCATGGCGAGCCCGATCAGGCTGTCCGCCACTTTGAGAGCCGCCATTTCGCGCATGGTGTGCGGCATCCATACTTCACGCATGTTGTCCGGAAGCCAAATCACACTGACTGCGAAGCTGAGCAGATAGACGGTGGCGATGGCCAGGGGCGCGACGTAGATGGAGCGGTTCTCCCACAACTCACGGCGCACCGACCAGTACATCGGCCGCGTCGCCGGCACGGCCGCGGGCGCTAGTACCTGCGAATCGCGGGGAGACTGTGGCACTGCGTTCGCTGGAGTATTCATATTGCCGCCGATGTCGCGCCAGGCCGCGCTTTCATGCCGCGCTGGCCTGCTCCTTCCAGAGTTGAATGTTCGTCCACCAGAATCCACAGGCAAACCAATCCTTCCCCCAGGACGCCGAACGCCAGATTGTAGGGGGACAGATAGTTCGCGAGCGCCGATGACAGAAAGGTCAGCCAACCCAACCCACCCAATGCCATCAGCACGCCCAGAATGCGAGGCAGACAGGCCGACCTGAAAACCAGGTAGCCGATCAGAATGCAATAGAATCCGTCAAATACAACAGCGATGTTCACGCCCTGAGGCTGAAATCGAAGTGCCTCAAAGGCGAGTCCCGTGAGGTTGAAGGACGCCGCAAACAAAGAGAGGCTCCTGCTCACCGGGCTCAAGGTGTCATAGCAGAACAGTGTCACGGCGATCATGCCGGAGACCGCGATGAGGCCTCCCGCTAGATTCAAGCCGCCGCGAACGAAGATCTCGATGATTGCTGCCGTCATTACGCTCAGCACAAAAAGGACGCCAGCCACTCTGTCCTCGAAACGCGGCGACGCTCCTGCAATCCGATTCGTCATTGCTGCTGTGCCCATAAATTTCTCCTTCTTAATGCAAACTATTTTGTCAACTGCTTACACGAAATCAGATCGGTCCTTGGCAGCGGCGCAGGCGTGCCGTCGCAACGATACATGCCGCGAAGAATGCCAGTCCGATCCACAGACCCGGCGTAGTCAGGAATTTTCCCGGAGTGAGGTGCATAAGCGGATCCATCGAGCCGTTATCCGCCATGAACGAGCCACCTGCCGCGTCGCCACTGAAGCGGTATCCCACCCAGGCGGCGAAATGCGTAGTGTTGAAGGCAATCTTCTCGACAACGCCGATTGCAAGCCAAGGCAAAGCGGCCCACAGAAACGCCGCGCGCCGCGCCCAACCTGAGACCAGCAGCAGCCAGCCGTACATGGGCGCATACCAGAGCATATGCACGGTCAGGAGATGGTAGAGCAGCATTAGCCACATCTGGAAAAACGGCATGTGTGCCCACAGAGGCGCGATACTCAGACCGCTCCCGAGCAGCACTGCGGTGCCAAGCAGCAACATGATCCACTGCGTGGCAACGGTGAGCGCGAAGGAGACCAACGGAAGAATTACCAGCGGAATGATTGCCTTCGACAGCACGGTCGTGAGATCGGAAACCGGCAGCGACTTCCAGAACAGGATGCTGCGATCGCGACGTTCACCGTGCAACGCCTCCAGGCTGTAAAACACTCCGACGATAAAAGCGGTCCCCATGATGACAAGCGCAGCGAAGTTGTTCGGCTCGGCAAGCGCGGCCGCCCTCCGCGCCGGGTCCATCGAAATAGTACGGCCCATCGTGGCGATCAGGAACCCGAACAGCATGACCACCGAGACCGCCAGCGGCGCGATACAGATGGATCTGTTCTCCCACAATTCCCGCCGCACCGACCACAGCAGTAGTTGAGCCGCTGGCTGCTCCGCTGCGATTCGCTGCGATCCGAAAGATTCAGGCACGGCGTTCGATTGAGCGTTCATCGAGTAACTCCTTGTACCTCGCCCGCATGATCTCCCATCACAGCAACGAACAAGTCGGCAATGCTGGGTGTGCGCAAATCGCCAAGCGCAGCAAGCTGCTTCCGATCGACGTGATCAAAAAGCAGGATGCTGCGGCCCAGCGCCTGACGCTCGTGAATCGGTTTTAGCACTCGCGCCGCCGTGACGTGCTGGGGATTCACCGTCACTTCCAGATAGCGCGCCTCGAATTCCTCCATGCTGCAATCCAGCACAATCCGCCCGCGATTAATGAACATAAGATCGGTAAGAACGTGCTGCACGTCTTCCACCTGATGTGTCGTCACCAATATTGTGCGGCTGCGGTCGAAATAGTCGTTTAGCAGGGAATCGTAGAACTGCTTGCGATAGAGGAGGTCGAGGCCAAGCGTCGGCTCGTCCAGCACCAGCAATTTTGCGTCAATAGCCATGACCAGAGCGAGGTGCAACTGGGTCACCATGCCCTTCGACAATTCCCGAATCTTGCTGACGTGGCGAATGTCGGTCTTGGCAAGAAAGCCTTCCGCCTTTGCACGATCGAAGCGCGGATGCACTCCGGCGACGTAGTCGAGGGCCTGCGAAACCCGCATCCAGCGCGGCAGCACGGCGACGTCGGCAATGAAGCAGACATCGCACATCAGTTGATCGCGCTCCGTCCAGGGATCGCGGCCGAGCACTCTCAGTTCTCCCTGATATTGGGTCAGGCCGAGGATCGCGTTGAGCGCGGTACTTTTGCCCGCGCCGTTGGGACCGATGAGTCCGAGGATGCGGCCCTCTTCCACGTGGAGATTGACGCTGTCCAGCGCCACCGTTGTGCCGAAAACTTTACGGAGACCGCGTGCTTCTATCACTGTCATGACTTCGGCTCCTTCTCTGCGTCATCTGACGGCTTGCCGTTTGCAGCGTCCAGCAGTTCTTCCGGCGTCAGGCCGAGGCGCTGAATGGTTGCGGAAATCCTCGGCCATTCTTCCGCAAGAAACTTCTGGCGTTCGCCCTGCATCAGCAGATTGCGCGCGCCCGTATTGATGAACATTCCGCGACCTCGCCTGCTTTCGACCAGTTGCTCGTCGACCAGTTGCTGATAGCCCTTCAGGACCGTGAGCGGATTGACCCGATATTCGGCCGCCACGTTGCGCACGGAGGGCAGAGGATCGCCTTCCTTGAGCACTCCGTCGAGTATCATCGCGACGACGCGATCCCGAAGCTGGCGGTAAATCGGTTGACTGTCGTTCCACTCACGGTCCATGATGTTTTCCAAATGCTGCTACGAAAGAACTGGTTCTACTTTCCTGGGCTTGTAAAAATAATTCACAAACACGTATCCCCACGGCACCGCAACGATAGGCAATATCACCCATAAGAACTGCGAGGTGATTTCTTCCGCGGGTGAACCCGCCAGCGTGCCCTTTGACCACAGTGGATACGCCACAAGAATCAGCCACTGGACTTTGTAAAATATCTCCAGCAGCACGATGGGCAGCATCTTCACCGGACGGACGATTCCAATGCCCGCCAAAGTCGCGAACGCCGTCCACACACACCACGCCACGGCATTCGTGGGCTCCCATGGTCCCTGGTGGGTGAGGACGTGCGTCCAGGTGATTCTGCCCAGCACGAAGAACATCAATACATAGAGCAGCCGCAACAGGTAAATATTGATGTTGGGGACGCCTTCGTGTCGTTCGTTCCGTCGAAAAATAACTTTCGGGTTGATGGTCATGGCAATGTCCCCCTGGTCATTAGTTGCCTTCGATTGCCTACGGGCAATCGCCGGTCAATTCGAAGCGGCATCAATTCTTCCGTTGCAGATCGAAGTGCCCGTGGATCAGTTTGCCGTTCATCATGAAGGTCCAATCCTCGGTGTGGTGGTTGGCGTCGATGACGGTGAATACCGAATGGTGCATATGGACCGATGGGTCGCCGCTGATGTCCTTGAGCTCGAATTCGACCGTCTTGCCGTCGGGTGACAGCTTGCCGGTCATGCGCGGCCGGTTCCCAGCGTCGCAATAGTGAATCAGCGTGAGCTGATCTCCGTCCACGTAAAACATCGTGACTGGATGGTCGTACTTGGTCGCATCCAATGGCGTTCCAGCTTCCTGAAGTTCGTGCACCAGCGCGTTCCCCCTGGAGGTTACGCGCAGCGAGACGTGCAGTTTGCCGCCCGACATCTCCGGCATCTCTGCCACGGTGGCGGGGCCTTCCCACTCTCCGGCGAGGCTTTTCAAGGTTGCGAAGGACTTCTGCCCCTCGGACTGCACAGGAGTTGCAGAGGGTTTTTGCGCGTCGGACTGGGTCGTGGCGTCCGCTGCGAAAGCGGTGGCGGCGATCAGAACGAATAGAAGGGAAAGTGCGATGCGTTGTTTCATATTCAGTGCTCCTTTACTGGGTTACTCCTTCACTATCTAGTGTTATAGTTAACTACAACACTAAATCAAATGCAAGTGTTTTTTTATTTATTTTTCAGAAGTTCCCCTAACCCCTGGCTATCCTTTTAGAACCAATGGCTTGGGAAACGACGCCATGCAGCAGTGGTGTGGGTCACCAGGTCCTCAGGCTTGGACGGCTCGCGATTTCCTGGCTTGGACTGGGGCTGATTCCGAACCATCGCTGACGAGCGTTCCTCCGGGTCCAACGAAACGCGCGCAGCGTGTGGCAAATTCCTGGAGCTTACGAATTGTATAAGTGTCGTCATTCCCGGGGGTTGCTGGAATTCCTATACTGAGCCACATGCGTCTCGCGCTGCTTCTTGCTCTCTCTGTTTTATCCGCGCTTGCACAGGAACCTCTCACGCAACAGATTCGGGCCATTGCAGGTGAGGCGCACGGCAAAGTGTCGGTGGCCTGCTCATTGCCTGGCTCAGCGCTGAATTGCGACCTCGATCCAAATGCGCAGCCTCCCATGCAGTCCGTTTTCAAGCTGCCGCTCGCGGTCGCGATTCTGCATCAGGTCGAGCAAAGCGCGCTTTCGCTGGATCAGCCGGTGCAGTTCCTTCCGCAGGACCGCATCCTGCCGCACGTCTACAGTCCGCTTCAAGATCGATATCCTGATGGCGGGGTCGACGTGCCCTTGCGCGAGCTTCTGCGATTGACCGTTTCGCTGAGCGACAACGTGGCAGCGGACATTCTGCTGCGCGTCGTGGGCGGCTCGAAAGCGGTCAACACGTATATCGCTGCGCTTGGGATCAGCGGCTTCCATCTTCAGGACAATGAAGCCGCCCTTCATCGTGAAGTGTCAGCGCAATACCGAAACTGGTTTGAACCGGCGGGAGCCGTTCAGTTGCTTGTGAGGATCAGCGACCACTCGCTCCTGACAACGGAACATACTCAATTGCTTTTGGGCTGGATGACCCAGGATGCGCGGACAAAGCGCCTGGAGGGCAACCTGCCGGCGGGAGTGCGGGTCGCTCACAAATCGGGTACGTCTGATGTAGACACCGGAGTTGCGCACGCGACGAACGATATTGGCCTCATCCCCCTGCCAGATGGACGCCGAATTGCGATTGCCGTATTCGTAACCGATTCGACTGCCGACGAGGCCACACGGGAGCAAGTGATCGCTCGCATCGCCAGAGCAGCCTATGATGCGAGTCTGCAAAGCACAAGACCAGCCGCTGGCAAGCCGCACTAACGGTGGGGCGTGCTACTCCTTCTTCCTTTAGCGGGTCGCTTAACCGCAACGGTGGGCACGGGCGGCGCGACGCCTCGACATCCTGGCGGACGGAGACGGTGACGCCGCATTTTATCGCCCCGACGGCCTGAGCCCTCGTTGTCACGCCCGAATCGCGAATGCTGTGCATTACAATACATCCATTGAGCCCGGAATCGCAGTCTTAGATAAAGGAGAAGGAGGATATTGCGGGATGAAGCTTGGCGAAAGGCTCGGTAGGTTCGGGCCTCCGTTCGGGATCTGTTGCGCTGTGGGCAGCGCGCCTTGATCTCAACCCTTATGCGCTCCAGGTACTTTCGGATGTTCGCCCCGGCTGGGATCTTTTTCCTCACGCTACTGGGCACAACCATCGGGCAAAATACGACGCTGATCAGTCTTGACCAAGCAATTGATCTGGCGCTGGCACACAACCATTCCATCATCGCCACCAGAACTCTGATTCTTCAGAATCAGGCTCAGGAGATTACCGCGAATCTGCGCCCTAATCCGACGCTCGGGGTTGATAGTCAATTCATCCCATTCTTTTCTCCCCAAGATTTTTCGGGCGACAATCTGAACCTAACTCAGCAGTTCGATATTGGAATCGGGTACTTGTTCGAACGCGGTCACAAGCGGCAACGGCGATTGCAAGCCGCGCGCGATCAAACCGCGGTCACCCGTTCCCAGGTCACCGACGCCGAGCGTACCCTGGCTTTCAATGTAGGCCAGCAGTTCGTTAGTGTTTTGCTGGCGGAATCCACACTTCAGTTCGCGCTTCAGGATCTGAAGGGATTCCAGCAGACGGTCGACATTAGCGAGGCACAACTCAAAGCGGGATTCATCGGTGAAGGCGATTATCTTAAGATCAAGCTGCAGCTTCTGCAGTTTCAAACGGATGTGTCCTCTGCCCGCCTGGCCAAGGTGCAAGCGCTTGTGGCCCTGCGCCAGTTGCTGGGCTACAACGCCGTGCCGGCTGACTTTGACGTGATCGGCGATCTCGCGTATCAGCCGCTCATGGCGAACCTGGAAGACTTGCAGGCAAAGGCGATGCGTGAGCGTCCTGATTTCCGTGCCGCGGAGTTGGGGATTACGGCGGCGCAAAGCCAGATCCTCCTGGCAAAAGCCAACGCTAAGGTGGACGTAAACGGCACCTACGACTTTACCCACGTTTCCGGTGAGAACACAGGCTCGATCTTTGTGAATTTTGAGTTGCCGATCTTCAACCGTAATCAGGGAGAGATTGCGCGCACCGGTTATGCACTGACCCAGGCGCAGGAGCAGCAGAGGGCGGCCAGCGATACGGTTCTCGCTGATGTTGCCAATGCCTACGAGGCGGTCAGGAGCAACGACGAAGTGGTGCAACTCTACACGTCCGGATATCTGAAGCAGGCTCAAGATTCGCGCGACATTAGCGAGTATGCCTATAAACGTGGCGCCGCCAGCCTGTTGGATTTTCTCGACGCCGAACGCAGTTACCGGTCGGTTCAGCTGGCTTACCGCCAGGCGCTGGCCTCCTATATGACCGCATTGGAACAATTGAAGGAAGCGGTCGGAACGAGAAACCTGCCATGAGGTTCACCACAACGAAGCTGCGTTCTTGGCTGTGGTTGGCTGCATTCGCGGCGGTCTCGGCGCTCCTGTTGCTGCTTGCCGGCTGCGAAGGACCAGGATCGAACGCGGCCGCGAATTCGGGCAACCCGACAAACTCAAACAATCCTGAACTGTTTGCCATTCCGCAGGACCAGATGTCGCACGTGCAGGTGCTCACCGTTCAGCCCACAACGCTGACGCGGTCTCTGCGGCTGACGGGGGCCGTGGCTTACAACGCGTTTCGGACGACGCCGGTCATCACTCAGGTCAGTGGACCGGTTAGCAGGGTAGTGGTCGTTCCCGGGCAGAAAGTGCTCCAGGGCGAGCCCATGTTGTATGTAGCCAGTCCGGATTATTCGCAGCTCCGCACCAACTATTTAAAGGCGAAGGATGCTTACGCATTGGCGCAAAAGGCCAACGCCCGAGCCCAGGATTTGTACCAACATCACGCGATTGCCGAACAGAACGTGGAGCAGGCGCAGTCGGCAGAGGTGCAGGCAGGCGGCGACCTGGTATCGGCGCAGGCCGCATTAAAGGTTATGGGAATTACTGACCCTGACGAACTCGTGAAAGCGCCGCCTTCTTTTGAGGTTCCAGTAAAAGCGCCAATTGGCGGCCTGGTGGTTGAGCAGGATGTTTCTGCGGGACAACTCATTCAACCCGGCACCACGCAATGCTTCATGATTTCCGACGTCAGCACCGTCTGGGTGCTGGTCAATGTCTACCAGAAGGATTTGCCCTACGTGCGTGTCGGAGACCAGGTCACAATTCAGACAGATACTTATCCGGAAGTGTTCAATGGGCGCATTGCGTACGTAGCAGCTTCGCTGGATCCGAGCACCCGCACGCTGCAGGCGCGTATCGAGACGAACAATCCTGGTGAAAAACTGAAAAAAGATATGTACGTGGTTGCGACCGTAAACGCGGGTGCGATTCAAAATGCCATTGCGCTGCCCGATGCGGCTGTGCTGCGCGATAGTGAGAACCAGCCTTTCGTTTATGTAGGGGCATCCTCGAACCAGTTCGGCAGACGCTCCGTGACTCTCGGCGAAAGCTTGAATGGGCAGACGGAGATTACCAGCGGGCTGAAAGCAGGCGACCAAGTCATCGGAAATGGCAGCTTGTTCCTGCAGTTTGCGAACTCGCTGCAGCGCTAGCCGAATCGCGCAGGCTTTGAGAGGTTCCAACGACTCTGGCATGGATAAGGACAGTGTCCACCACAACTGAATGATCCACCGAATAGTCCAAGCGTCGCTGCGTCAGAGATTCCTTGTACTGATGCTGACCGCTTTCATCACGGTCGGGGGCATCCTTTCATTTCAGCGGATGCCGGTGGATGCCTATCCCGATCTCTCACCTCCGCAGGTCGAAATCATTACCCAGTGGCCAGACCATGCCGCCGAAGAAGTCGAGCGCCTGGTCACGCTTCCTCTTGAACTCGAGATGAACGGCGTTCCGCATATGGTGGTGATGCGTTCCATCTCGCTGTATGGTTTGTCGGATGTAATTCTCACCTTCGAAGAAAGCACCGACAGCTATTTTGCGCGGCAAATCGTATTTGAAAGGTTGGCGCAAGCCACACTGCCGACGGGAGTGGCGCCGAGCCTCGCGCCACTTTTCAGCCCCAGCGGCCTGGTGTATCGCTATGTTTTGCAGAGTCCCGACCGTAGCCCTCAGGAGTTGAAAACTTTTGAAGATTGGGTGGTAGAGCGCGCCTATCGATCGGTTCACGGCGTCGCTGACGACTCGGGCTTTGGCGGAACCGTGATGCAATACCAGGTGCTGCTCGATCCGGCGCGCATCTACGGCTACCACTTGACGATTCCGCAAGTCACCGCCGCTTTAGCCGCCAACAACTCGAACGCTGGCGGCGGTTTCTATTCTCAGGGCGGACAGTTTTACTACGTTCGCGGCATCGGACTGGTCCGCAACACCGATGACATTGGCAACGTCGTGGTGGGTGCCAACAAGGGCGTGCCCATCCGAGTGCGTGATGTAGGAGACGTCACCATCGGGCACGCACCGCGCCTGGGCGAGTTCGGCTTCCAGAAAAATGACGATGCGGTTGAAGGCGTCATCCTTATGCTCCGTGGGGAGCAGACGCAGAACGTCCTGAAAGGCGTTGAAGCAAAAACCGAGGAACTGAACCGCCAGATTCTGCCGCCCGACGTCAAAATTTATCCTTATTACGATCGCAGCGAGCTTGTCGCGCTGACTACGGACACGGTAGAAGCAAACTTGCTTCGTGGCATGGTGCTGGTTCTGGTCGTCCTGATTTTCTTCCTGGTCAGCTTCCGCGCGGCCGTCATTGTTGCCCTCACCATTCCGCTCTCGCTTTTGTTTGCATTCATCGTGCTGCATGCGCACGACGTTGCCGCGAATTTGCTTTCTATTGGAGCGATCGATTTCGGAATCGTCATCGACGGCACCGTGGTGATGATCGAAAACATCTACCGTGAACTCGCACTACGGGAGGGACAGCAGTACAACCTGAACGAAGTCATTCTGGCCGCTGCGAAAGATGTGGATCGCCCGATTTTTTATTCGGTGGCGGTTATCCTCGCCGGTTATCTGCCGATTTATGCGTTAAGCGGGGCCTCCGGGAAACTGTTCCACCCCATGGCTGAGACGATGTCCTTTGCTCTGGTGGGCGCGCTCATTCTTACGCTCACGCTGATCCCCGTGCTCGCGTCCTATTGGTTCAAGAAGGGCGTGCGTGAAAAACCGAATCGGGCTTTTGAGTGGATGAAGCGGAAATATGCGGTCCAACTGGATTGGTCGCTGCAACGGCCCAAGACCACCATCGCGATTGCGACTCTGATCTTCGGAGCGACCCTGCTTCTGGTGCCCTTCATCGGCGGCGAGTTTATGCCTCACCTCGACGAAGGTGCGCTCTGGGTCCGGGCGACCATGCCATATACCATTTCGTTCGAGGAGGCCAGCAAGATCGCTCCGCAGATACGCGACATTCTGATGTCTTACCCTCAGGTTACGGTCGTGGGTTCAGAACTAGGACGGCCCGACGACGGCACTGATCCCACGGGCTTTTTTAACTGCGAGTTCTACGTCGGTTTGAAGCCATATAAGGACAAAGCTTGGGGCGGCGAGGTCAGCGAGAAAAAACAGCTCATCGAATCGATCAATAAAAAACTCAGTGCCTTCCCGGGGATCATTTTCAACTATACCCAGCCCGCCGAAGACGCCGTGGACGAAGCCCTGACTGGTCTCAAGAGTTCGCTCGCAGTCAAAATATATGGCGAAGACTTGAACGTGCTGCAGGACAAAGCGATCCAGATCAAGAACACGCTCTCCAAGGTGCCCGGATTCACCGAGCTCACGGTGGTGCGGGAACTTGGCCAGCCTAGCCTCCTGGTTGACGTCGATCGCAACAAGATTGCGCGCTACGGGATCAACGTCGCTGACGTCGAAGCTGTGATTTCGGCCGCGGTAGGCGGGCAGGCGGTCACTCAAGTCATTCAAGGGGAGAAGCTGTTTGATCTTGTGGTTCGCATGCAGCCTCAATTCCGCAGCAGCGCGCATGAGATCGGAAATCTCCTGGTTGGAACGCCCGATGGGCAGCAAATCCCCCTCAGCCAGCTCGCGAATATTACCCAGGGAAATGGCGCATCTTTTATTTATCGTGAAAACAACTCTCGCTACATCGGCGTGCAATACAGCATCGAGGGGCGCGATCTGGAGAGAGCGGTACGAGACGGCCAGGCAGCAGTCAAGAAGACTGTGATCCTGCCGCAGGGCTACCGGATGGAATGGGGCGGCGAATACAGTCAGTTTCTCGAAGCCAAATCGCAGATGTACTTCATCGGCCCGTTGGCCGTGGTTCTGATTTTCATGATCCTTTTTGCGCTCTACGGGAACTTCAAATTCCCCGTCACGATTGCCCTGGGAGTCATAATGACGGAGCCGGTGGGAGCGCTGGTTGCCCTCAAACTCACGCACACTCCCTTCAGTGTTTCCTCAGTCCTGGGACTTCTGGCGTTGCTTGGAGTTTCCGTGGAGACAGCGGTTATTCTCGTCTCATACATCAACAAGCTGCGGCAAGAGGGGATGGACATCCGCACGGCTACGCGGGAAGCCTCGCTCTTGCGGCTTCGTCCGATCATGATGACGGCTCTCGTGGCCTGCCTTGGATTGCTCCCTGCGGCGCTTTCCACGGGCATCGGATCGGATACGCAAAGGCCATTCGCCATTGTCATTGTGGCCGGTCTCATCTCGCGCTTGTTCATCGGATTCTTCGTCAATCCCGTGTTGTACGAAATGGTTGCCCGAGAAGGCGATGTTCTGCAGGTGTAGAGCGACGGTTGTCTCAAACTTAAACCATTCCAAAGGACAGGGAAGTTGCCTGCAGAGCAAATCACGGCGGGACGTACGCACCCAGCGACGATCGACGCGAACACGAAAGCCAAGAGCTGCAACCATGGCCCGTCTACGCGGAGATTTTCCTTCGGGGTCGGTGACTGCTTGGGAACGTCAGAACAAATTCGTGGCGCGTGTCTTCTGGTTTCACCGGATTGACCAGGACTGCGCGGTCCCTTGGAAGGTTGCCGCCCAGCATGCGAGATATATTGAACAGGGACGGGCTCCCGCAAACTAGACACCTGTCGTGTGGACTGTCACTGACAACGTCGCACTCAGCACACAAGACGGCGTTTTGCAGGGCGACCGCGTTTAGACATCGGCCTCTTTCCGGGGGGTTATCCACGTTCGAATCGTTCATCACAGAACCTCTCGAGAGACTTTCTTTATTGTATCTAGTTTTCCCCGACACATTCACATCACAACCGCTGATCAGCATCTTTTTCGTTAGCCCTGTACCAGCGGAGATTGCAGTTCGGCTGAGTTGCAAGTGAGAGTGTTAGCCAGCCTTCCGCTCGCTATCCAGCCAGCGCATCTGGTTTTCGTCGTAGCGTGTGCCGGCGATGGCATCCGGCGGGATCGCTTTTTCGAGTTCGGCGAGTTCCTGCTGCGAAAGCGTCAGTTCGAGAGCCCGGACGGCATCTTCAAGTTGCGACCGGCGGCGAGCGCCGATGAGAGGAAAGATATCCGTGCCGCGCGATAGCACCCAACCAATTGCGATCTGAGCCGGAGTCGCATTTTTGCCGGCAGCAACCTCTCGAAGCGTCGCGATCAGTTTCTGATTTTTCTCGAAGTTCTCTCCCGTGAAACGAGGCAAGTGAGCGCGGAAATCCCCGGGACCGTTGGGGCGAGATCCGCCCAGCAACCCGCGCGAGAGTACGCCGTAGGCAGTCACGCCCATGCCCAACTCGCGCACGGCCGGCAGAATTTCTGCCTCGATGCCGCGGGTCACGATGGAATACTCAATCTGAAGAGCGGCAAGCGGGTGCGTGGAATAGGCCCGCCGAAGGCTGTCGGCGGAAGCCTCGGAGAGGCCGATGTGGCGGACGTAGCCGGCTTTCACCAGGTCGGCGATGGCGCCGACTGTATCTTCGATGGGAAAGTTTGGATCAACCCGGCAGGGTTGGTAGAGATCGATGTAGTCAGTGCCCAGGCGCCGCAGGCTATAGGCTAGGAAATTCTTGACTGCCGAAGGTCGCAGGTCGAGGCCGTTGAACGATTTGTCAGGTCCGCGCAGGGCGCCAAACTTGACCGCGATGAAGACCTTGTCGCGGCGTCCTTCGATGGCTTTGCGCACGAGCATCTCGTTGTGACCCATGCCATAAAAGTCCCCGGTGTCGAGCAGGTTGATTCCGGCATCGATGGCGGCGTGAATGGTGGCGATACTCTCGGTCTCATCAGCCGGACCGTATAGGTCGGACATGCCCATGCAGCCGAGTCCGAGAGCGGAGACTTGCGGGCCATTCTTGCCGAGAGTTCGACGATTCATAAATGCCTTCCTTTTCCGGAAAGGATTTACAACAGTGCCGAGTGAATTCATCGCTGGAACCATGGCTCACGACTCTAGAGCAGAGCGGTGAGCAACCTGTCCTGCGGGTTGTCGGGTAACCCCGCTGGCGTCGATTCCGTTAACGCGTCCATCGATTGAGATGGGTGAATCTCAAAGACGGACTCCAACTGCGTGACCCGCAAAACCTCCCGCACCTGCCTGGTGGGATTCACCAGTTTGAGATAGATTCCGGCGGCTTGCAGCGAAACCAGCAGGCCGATCCCCGCAGCATCGATGGCATCAACCCCTGCGAGATCCACCACGAGATCCCGCTCGGGCTCCTCAACCGCTGCACACAGGATGGCAGTTTCCTGCCCGCGCACAATTCTGCCCACGCAGCGCAGAATCGTCTCGTTACCGAAATGCTCAGTAGTCACAGTCAGCATGGTTCAATCTCCCGAAAGCTGTCCGGCTCCAGTATCAAGCCGTCTATGTTAGCGAATGAAAGGCGAATATGCAACCAGAAAGAGGCATCTTTAGTTTAGCTTTGAGGGGACGCCTTCTGCTCTCGGGCGGCTGATGCGAATGAACCGCAACGCCCGCCCATTCCGTGACGAAATTTCTCGCGCTCCTCGGGTGTCATCTGTTCCCATCGCTCCATCATGCGGCGACGCCAATACATGTGCCGCCCCGGCTGGCCCCGGAATCCGCCAAAGAGAATCTTGCTAAAAACCAAAACCCCGACCGCTTGCCAGAAACTGATCAAATGCCAGCCAAACAGCGTCGGCATCAACCAATTCCACAGCTGCATGACCACAAACCCAAACACTGCGATGAATAGCACAGCAAAGAGCACGAACTTCAGTCCTCGCACAATCCGATTTCCTCTCATCTTCTTGTCCTCATCTTTCCTTGAATTCGTCATAGATCGATTGAAGCCGCTGGCGCAGGTGGAGAACCGCGTAATGCTTGCGCGAAAGCAGCGTGTTCACACTCACTCCGGTTTGCTCTGCCAGCTCTTTGAAGCTGTAACCCATAAGCTCATGGCCGATGAAAACTTCGCGCTGCTCTTCGGGCAGTTCGCCCAGGGCGGCGTCCAGTTCTTCGAGCAGCACACTTCTCGCGTAGGCTGAGTCGGGGCCCGCATCGGGGGAGGGAAGCAAGTCTTCCCACTGCAACTCCAGGCCATCCTCAGTTCTGGCCGTCGCCTCAGTTCTTGGCTCCTCCCGTTTTTTCCTGCGGAACACGTCCGTGATGCGATTGCGAGCTACCTTGAACAACCAGGCCGTGACCTGCTCAATCGGCTTCATCAACCGGTAGGCTTCGATGAGCTCGTAGAAGACGTCCTGCAGGATGTCCTCTGCCTCGCCTCGGTCGGTCACGCGTTTCCGGATGAAGTTGCGAAGCCGAGACTGCTCCCGCTCAATCGCCGCGGAGATCCGCTGATCCTGTTCCGTCATCGTCCACTGTTTTCTCAGCGCCTGGTCCATCTACCCTTGTAGACGGATGAGCGAGATTAATATTGTAGACAGCCGTTAAAATCCCTACCCGGTTTCCCCGCGCGTTGCAGGACAATATCTTGGAGCATCTACAAAGTGCGGCTTAAGCCTTGACAGGGCGGCTTGCGCAGGCGTAGTGTGGCGTCCCAGTCGGCACTCGTATCCCCTAACGATCCTGCCACGAAGAATCTGGAGGAAAATCAAAATGCGTTTACACACCATAAGTGTGGCTGTTCTTGTGTTGGCAACGATAGTCGGGGTCAAGCCAGCGTCCGCCGCTTGCACAGATGCGAGCTTCAAAGGAGCTTACGGATATCTTCACGGGAGGCAGGGCGGGCTCCCTTTTGACACCACTGTGGTCGTAGGTCAATTCACTTCGAACGGCAAGGGAGCGCTCAGCGGCGGATCGTGGACCCTGATCCAGAACGGAGGAACCAACGGAACCGGCACCTTCACTGGCAAGTACTCGATCGCGAAAAACTGCACCGGTACCTTGACCTTCAGCGCCGAGGACAACGGGACTACTCCGGCCCATTTCAATATTGTTCTCGACAATGGCAACCAGGGCTTTCAGATGATTCAGAGCGATAGTCAAGATACCCAGCCGGGTTATGGCGTCGCGCAGGGAACTGTCACCTGCGGACTGCCGGGCAAGAAACAGACCCTTGCAGCAAACATTGTCGGGCTTGACCCTAGCGGGTTTCCAGAAGTAATCGTGGGTCAGCTTACGCTGGACGGAAAAGGAAATATTTCCGGCACCGCGACCATCAGTAACAACGGGTCAATCTCCAAGGGGCCGGTGACGGGAACTTACACCCAGCAGACAAGCTGCCTGGGCACCGCGCAGATTACGCCAAAGGGATTTACCGCGATGAATTTCAATACCGTCGACGTGAACGGGGGGAAAGAACTGCTGCTGATTGAAACCGACACCAGCACTTTCCGCTCGGGGACGGCGCAGCAGTAGAAAGCGAACTACGGCGCATCGCGTCTCGCGGCATCTGCCCGGCCTAAGGTAGACGATCCAACCTGCAGAACCGGCGGCTCCATCACTCGCAGTTCAGCAATGCGCGAGTGATGGAGGTCGTCGGCAATGGTGGAGGCGAAAGGAAACAACGTAGGCCTCAATTCATTGACGAGTTACTAGCGAGACTACTCCCTAGGCAGGTATTTTTTTCAGAAGACGAGAACCATTGGCCGTGTTTACATTTTTTCAACACGGCCAATTTGTTCTCTTTTGTCAGTCGGCCACGGCAGCCGGTTTCACAGCCTCTGTCAGCCAGTGTGAGCGTTCTACTTCCTGCGCGTCCACAACCGCGATCGCAGCCATATTGACGATCTCTTCCACTTCCGCGCCTCGCGCCAGCAGATGCACTGGCTTGCTCATCCCCATGAGAATGGGGCCGAAGGTTTCAGCGCCGCCTATCTTCGCCAGCAACTTGTAGGCGATGTTGGCGGAATTGAGGTCTGGACAGATCAGCACGTTGGCGCCTCCCTTGAGCGAGCTGAAAGGATAGAGTTCCTCCAGCATCTCTGGGGAAACGGCAACGTCGGCCATCACCTCGCCGTCCACGATGAGGGTCGGATCGGCTTTGTGCAGAAGCTCGACAGCTTTGCGAACCTTTTCGCAGAGTGGGTGTTTGGTGCTTCCGAAGCTGGAGAACGACAGCATCGCAACCCGCGGTACGACGTCGAAGCGCCGTGCCGTCTCGGCCGCACAGAGGGCAATCTCCGCCAGTTCTTCCGCCGTGGGATCGATATTCACGGTAGTGTCCGCCAGGAAGTAAATCTCCCCTTTGCGCGTGATCAGGGCGTAGCAACCAGCAACCGTGTGCAAGCCTTCACGCATGCGCACGATTTGCAGCGCCGGGCGGATCGCATCCGGGTAGTTCTGTGAAACGCCGGAGACCAGTGCATCCGCATCCCCCATGTGGACCATCAAGGAAGCAAAAACATTGCGGTCATTGATCAGCTTGCGGGCTTCGCTCACGGTTACACCGCGACGCTGCCGTAGCCGGCAGAGTTCGTGAGAGTAACTTTCGCGCAATGGAGACTCGGACGGATCAACCACGCGCACGTTCTTCAGATCCAATCCCAGATCAAGTGCCTTTGCCTGGATCACCGAGGCGCTGCCCAGCAGGACGGGCACCGCGATGTTCTCCTCGGTTAGAGTGTGGCAAGCGCGCAGGATTCTCTCGTTCTCTCCTTCTGGAAAGACTACCGACTTAGGTTTGGCCTGCGCTTTGTGAATCAACGTCCGCGAGATCTCGTGCGCTTTCCCCAGACGACGCTCGAGCTGTTCCCGGTACTCTTTGAGGTCGACCGGTTCCTGCGCCACGCCAGTGCGCATGGCAGCCTCGGCCACTGCGGAAGCCTCCCAGATCAGCACGCGTGGGTCGAATGGCTTGGGAATCAGGTAATCAGGACCGAACTTCAGCCGCTCCAGGCCATAGGCACGGCAGACCGAGTCAGGTACATCTTCTTTGGCCAGTGCAGCCAGCGCTCGCGTCGCTGCCAGTTTCATCTCATCGTTGATTGCCGTAGCGTGCACATCGAGGGCCCCGCGGAAGATGAAGGGGAAGCCCAGAACGTTATTGACCATGTTGGGATAGTCCGCGCGTCCGGTGCACATAATCACGTCGTCGCGGCAGGCTCTGGCATCCTCGTAAGTAATCTCCGGATTGGGATTCGCCATGGCGATGACGATCGGACGAGCCGCCATCGAGCGCACCATGTCTTGCGAGACCACGCCGCCGACGGAGAGTCCAAGGAACATGTCAGCGCCCACCATCGCCTCAGCCAGTGTTCGCAGCTTGGTGTCGTGAGCGAAGCGCTCCTTGTAAGGATTCATGCCCTCCGTGCGGCCTTTGTAAACCACGCCCTTGGTGTCGCAAAGAGTGATGTTCTCCCGCTTCATGCCCAGCCGAATGTAGTGCTCGGCAGTGGCGACGCTCGAGGCGCCAGCGCCGTTGATGACCAGACGGATTTTGCTGATGTCCTTTTCCACTACTTCCAGAGCGTTCAACAGTGCCGCGCCGGAAATAATCGCGGTGCCGTGCTGGTCGTCGTGGAAGACCGGTATGTGCATGGTCTTCCGCAAAGTTTCTTCAATGTAAAAGCATTCCGGAGCTTTGATATCTTCAAGATTGATTCCGCCAAACGTCGGCTCCAGAAGTTGGCACACCTTAATAATGTCGTCGGGATTGTGGCTGTCGATCTCGATGTCAAAAACATCCACGTCTGCGAATCGTTTAAAAAGGACGGCCTTGCCCTCCATGACTGGCTTGCCGGCGATGGCGCCGATATCGCCCAGTCCGAGGACTGCGGTTCCGTTGGTTACGACGGCGACCAGATTTCCGCGTCCCGTGTACTTGAATGCGTCATGCGGATTCTTATGAATCGCGAGACATGGTTCGGCCACGCCCGGCGTATAGGCCAGGCTCAGATCGCGTTGCGTCCGGCACGGTTTTGTGGGAGTGACCTCAATCTTTCCCGGGCGCGGCCCGGAATGGTAGTCGAGTGCTTGCTGTTTGGTAACTGACATGGGTTTCTCCTAAGCTTTTTTTTGCGGTCGGAGACGGCTCCACGTTCCAATTCATAAATGGCATTGCGGTGCGCCGGGCGACCATCCCTAGTCTGCAGCAGCGAGATCATCGGAGACTGTGATCCAGGTCACAGCCTTTGGCCCACGCACACCAAGGGTAGGCCCGCAAACCGATCCAGCCGGACCCTGCTTCTTGCCCAAAGATCACATTGAACGGTGATTTGGGTCCTTGTGCCTTTCTGTACTTGGGTCTGAAATGGGTTGGTCAACAGTCATCAGACCATTGCCCCATGAGCACGCATCCACCGGCGAGAGTTGAGTTCGAGACGATCCCCAGAAACAAGGTCTATCAGGAAGTCGCCAGGCAGCTCGAACGGCGCATCACCGAACAGATGAAACCGGGTGATCTGCTCCCTCCGGAACGCGAGTTGGTGCAAATGCTGGGGGTCAGCCGCGGTTCCGTGCGCGATGCCATCCGCAGTTTGGAACTGATGGGCTTGCTCGAACCCCGGCAGGGAATCGGCACGGTAGTTCGCGACCCGGTGTCTGCACCCGCTAATCCCCTCGCTGCCGCGCTCCTGGATCGGCATAGAACAGTGGAGGAACTGCTCGACGTCCGCAAGATGATCGAGCCCCCGCTGGCCGGCCGCGCTGCTCTCCACGCCTCTGAAAATGAACTGGATGACATGGACCAAATCCTGGTCCGCCAGGAAGCGAAGGTGCTGCACGGCGAACTCGCCATCGACGAAGACTCGGAGTTCCACTATGCCATCGCGTTGGCCTCCGATAACCGCGTGGTCTTGAAGGTGGTTGATATTTTGATGGATTTGTTGCGGGAAACACGGGAACGCTCGTTGCAGGTGGAAGGACGGCAGCAAAAATCGCTGGCCGGCCACCACCGCATTCTTGCGGCCCTGAAGCGGGGCGACGCAAAAGCCGCGGAGGCGGCCATGCGCCGGCACTTGGAAGAGATAGAGAACATCGTATTGCAAAAGCTGTAAACAGAAACGGAGGTTGCCAAATGGGCAAGCTATTCGCAGTGGAGGTAATTTACCGTGGGGTTTTTCAAAAAACCCTGGCGAAAAACATCACGCGCGACATCGTTCTCGCCGCGCACAACCAAGGCAAACTGGGCGTTTCCTTCGGTCGATATGGAGATGCTCCAGAAAGAAACGGCATTCCCGCCAAGAGTTTTGCCATCGTCGCTGACGATGAACAGACACTCGAAGCCGGAATGGCGCAGTACGAACCGAAACAACTCGACCTGACTGTAGTCCTCGATGACACGCTCTGCAAGGGCGCCGAGTCGTGGGCATGGTATGGGTTGCAGCCGGTGCATCACGCACTCAAACCGGGACACACCCTCATCGTGATTTCCCGGGACGACGCACCCGCCCTGCTAGAGAACATTCACCGCCGGGAAGAGCCTTACAAGCTGGGAATCATCAAGGGCGTAACCAGTTTCTCCGGCATGTGGGTTTACAAAGATGACCACACGGACGTGCGCGTCCTCGGCGCCATCGCCAAGGTGTTGCCCGAAGTGATGACCTTCGAGTCGGTGGAGAAATTCATCAACGAGAAGCTCAAGAGTTCACTGAAGGTGACCTCGGCTCGCAACGCTTTCGATCGCTTCACCAGCATCGATGTGAAGGCGGGCGTGGGCAATCCGGAAGATCTATTCAAGTTCGGCCTGCCCCGCTGGGAAGACATGCGCTGTGGCGTCTCCATCAAAGGTCAGCCGCAAGGCGGAGCGTTTGCCGACCCAGTGACTGGCGAAGTCGGAGGCTTCCGGCCACATCGCAACGAACTGTTCAAAAAGTACTCGACGCGCACCCAACGGCCGGTGGTGAATTTCTCCACCTGCACCAAGTGCACGCTGTGCTGGCTGAACTGCCCCGATGCCGCGTTCGATGTCACCATCGCCGGCACCTATGACACCAACCTCGAAGCCTGCTGCGGTTGCGGCATCTGCGAGGAGATTTGCCCGGTGAAGGATTGCATCACGATGGTGAACGAGTCCGAGTTCCACGGCAACGACAGCCAGTGGGCAGCGTTCGAGAAAGACAAGGACGCATACCTGAAGTGGCTGGAGACCACGATTAAGAAAGCTGAGCCAATCGAAAAGCGATCTCACGGTTTCCGTTATCGCGGTCAATATCAAGAACAGGTCCCCGAGGCCCTGGAAGTCGCAAACAAAGGCTAATGCCCCGAAGGGAGCAACCTGAAGACAAGGAGATTGAAATGCCGACACTGACAATACCCGTAGAGGAAAAGCAAATAAAGAAACCCTTGGAGCAGGAGGCCCTGATTACCGGCGCCGAAGCCATTGCGATTGCCTGCAAACTGGCTAACGTGGACGTAGTCACGGCTTACCCAATCCGGCCTTATGACACGGTTATGCAATACATCAGCCAGCTCGTAGCAGATGGCGAAATGGATTGCGAATATATCGTGGCGGAAGGCGAACATTCACAATTCGAGATCGTGAAGCATGCCTCGGCGTGCGGCGCTCGCGTGTTCTGCGGTTCGAGCGGCGTGGGCTGGATGTATGCCATGGAGGCGCTGACTGTAACCCCGGCTCTGCGCATTCCGATGATCGCTATGGTGGGCAACCGGGCGCTCGACGATCCCGGCGCCTTCGGCGTGGAACACAACGACGCGCTTGCCGTTCGCGACCTGGGCTGGATGTTGACCTGGGTCGATAGCGCGCAGGAAGCGTTAGACACCGCGTTGATCGCCTATCGTGTGGCGGAAGATCGCCGCATGTTCGTTCCTCTGGCGATCAGTTGCGATGGCGCGTTCCTCACCCATTCGCAAGCCCTGGTCCAGATCCCGTCCCAGGAGCAGGTCAACAAATTCCTGCCTCGCTACAACCGCGGCGATCTGCTGCTCCACCCCGACAACGTCATTTCGGTGGCCCCACAAGCCAACGAGGACTGGGTCACGGAGATTCGACGGCAGAACTACGCAGTCACCGAGATTGCCTGCGACGTCATTCGCGAAGTCTATGCCGACTTCGAGAAGACCTTCGGACGCAAGTACGGCAATCCGTTCTTCGAAGAGTATATGACCGAAGATGCGGAAGTCGTGCTGCTCGGAATGGGAACGATCTCGACGCCAGTCCGGGTTGCGATCCGCAAGATGCGCGAAGAAGGCAAGAAAGTTGGCTTCGTGCGCCTGCGCTGGTTCCGGCCGTTCGCCGGTCCCGAGATTGCCAAATGCCTCGAACGTTTCAAGGCCATTGGCGTAATCGATCGCGACTTCTCGTTCGGTTCTCCGGACCTGAGTGGCGTGGTGGCGACGGAAGTTCGGTCTGCCATGTACACCAACAGCAAAACCAGGCCACCGGTTATTGGTTTCATTGGTGGACTGGGTGGCCGCGAGATAACCGTGCCGGACGTGGAGAAGACGGCGGAGATCGTCTTCGACGCGGCCAAAGGCAACGCGCAACCGCTGACGCAATGGATTGGGCTGCGGGGATAACGCCCGTCGACGCGTGGCGTTATTCATAGCCGGAAAGGACAAAAACAAATGAGCACATTCGTAGATGAAAAACCAACGCAAAACCTGGAACCCTTCAAAGGAGTCAAGAAGGTTCCACACGAGGAATATTACACGTCCGGCCACCGCACCTGTCAGGGCTGCGAGTCTGCGCAAATCATGAAACTGATGGCGAAGGCTGCAGGTCCCAGGACCGTCGTTCTGGGCAGCACAGGCTGCATGTATGTGGCTAACACCTCTTACTACGCCACTCCCTGGGGCGTCCCCTGGATGCATACGCAACTGGGTAGTTCAGGCTCGAGCGCGTTGGGAGCGGCTGCAGCATTCCGCGTCCAAATGCGCAAGGGCTACATTAAGGATGAGCCACTCAACGTCATCGCATTCTGCGGCGACGGCGGCGGCGCGGACATGGGCCTGGGAGCGATCTCAGCCACCATGTGCCATCCCGATTACAACCTGCTGATCCTGATGTACGACAACGAATCTTACGCCAACACCGATATCCAGATTTCCGGGACATCGCCCTATGGCGCTAACACCTCGTTCAGCACGCCAGGAAAAGTGAAGCGGATCATGAATCACCGCTGGAAGAAGAACATGGCGCCCCTGATTGCGGCTGGCCATCCCACAGTGAAGTATGTAGGAACCATCTCTACATCCTATCCCCTGCAGGCGATGAACAACGTTCGCAAGGCGCTATCCATCGGCGGTCCGACCTTTATTCACTGCCTCAACCCCTGTCCGAAGGGCTGGGATTTCGATCCCGTGCTTTCTTTCGAACTGGGCGAACTGGCCGTGAACACCGGCATTTGGCCTCTGTATGAAATCGAAAACGGCAAGCTGAAGCTCTACGGCAAGACCGAACAGATTGCCAGTGGCAGATTCAAGCGCCTGCCGGTTCGTGATTACTTGCTCAAGCAGGGAAGGTTCGCGCACTTTATCGATGACGATATCGATTACTTCCAGAGCAAGATTGACGAAATGTGGACCAAATGGCTGGTACCGGGAGTGATTCCGCTCCAGAAAGATGTCGAGACCGAATAAACCCGCCCGCCCCCTCGACAAGGGGGCGGGTTTTTCCATTGCCCGGAAAATTCCGGCAGGGAGTTACTAAGCGAGAAGAGAAGACCAATTCTGACAATTTCCCAGGAGGATTCCTATGGCCACGAATGTGACCTCCTTAGCTCCAACAGAGCCCAAGATCGTGAACCGCTGGGTTCAAATGTGCGCCTGCATAATCGCGATGATGGCTATCGCAAATCTTCAATATGCCTGGACGCTTTTCACTAAACCCTTAACCTCAAACTTGCACGCTACCTTAGCTGCGGTGCAGATTGCATTTGCTGCATTCATCTTTTGCGAGACCTGGCTGGTCCCCTTCGAAGGCTACCTGATTGATCGTCTCGGACCGCGGTTGGTCATCGGAATCGGTGGCCTGCTGGTGGGCGCGGGCTGGATTGGTTCCGGCTACTCGTTTACGACGACCGGACTTTATATCTGGTACGCGATCGGCGGCATCGGCGCCGGCGCCGTCTATGGCGGCTGCACCGGCAACGTGCTGAAATGGTTTCCCGACCACCGCGGACTGTGCGCGGGCATTGTGTCGGGCGCCTATGGCATCGGCACAGCAGTGACCGTCGCTCCCATCGAAAAAATGATCCATGCTTCGGGCTATCAGCATGCCTTCATCTTCTGGGGGATCGTGCAGGGCATCATCGTGACCGTCGCGGCCATGTTTATCGTGGCGCCACCGAAAGGATGGCTGCCAAAAGCCTGGAAACCCGTGGCCAGACTGCATCAAGCCACCAAGGATATGACTTGGTCGGAGATGCTGAGGCAACCATCTTTCTACCTCATCTACGTCATGATGACCCTGGTAGCGTTCGGCGGCCTGGTCGTCACTTCACAACTCAAAGAGATTGCCAGTTTCTACAAAGTGGACAAGATCATCATTGCCTGGGGCCTGTCCGCGGCAATCCTGGCGATCCAGTTAAACCGCATCGTGAATGGTGTGACTCGTCCTCTGTGGGGCTGGATCTCTGATCACATTGGCCGCGAGAACGCCATGTTTACCGCCTTCCTGATCGAGGGTGTTGCGGTATTCGCATGGTTGCAGACCATCGGCAGGCCCGTAATGTTCGTGCTGTTGTCGAGCCTGGTGTTCTTCGCCTGGGGCGAAATTTTCTCGCTGTTCCCCTCGTTGACAGCAGACCTGTACGGCAGGACGTGGGCCACGACAAACTATGGCATCGTGTACACGGCGAAGGGTACAGCGGCTGTCTTTGCTGCTCCAGTTGCCGCCTACGTGATGCTCAGAACGGGTTCATGGATCCCGGTGTTCTACGTCATGATCGCCTGCGACATCACCGCCGCCTTCATGGCACTACTGTGGTTGAAGCCGGTGGCGACACGGGCTATCGCTAAAGCAGAGGGCGCGGCGCTGTCAGCGGCATTGGCCGCAGGCGCGCGAACCGAACCGGCCGCGCCGGAGTCATCGACCGAGAAACCTCTGGCTGGCGTTGGACGGCATTCCGGCGCAGCTTAAGTCTGTGTCGGAAGTGATTGTCTTATAGGATCACCGAGAGTCGAGGCCTTCGAGTCACAAGGCGCTGACCGAAGGCCTTGCCTTTTCCGGAAAAAATTCTCAGCCGATAGTCGAACAGTTTCCATTCGCTTCAATCCTGCCTGGTTTGTTATCGGATTAATCGCCTAGACGATCCACGAGAACATGCTGCCCCCTGGAATCTCCGGGGGGGTGCAACAGGGAGGATATTAGGCTGTGCCTGTGTTAGCATCCCGAAGACTTCCGCGGGGCTGAATCCCCTCGAGGAAAACAATGGAATTTCTCGGCCATTTCCGCAGGCTTACCCCTGTACAACGGAACACATTCATCGCCTGCTTTCTGGGCTGGTCGCTCGATGCCTTCGACTTCTTCATCCTCATCTTCTGCGTAAATGCCCTGGCCACTCAGTTTCAAACCAAAGTCTCGGCCATCACCGAAGCTATTTTCCTCACCCTTGCCATGCGCCCGGTGGGCGCATTTCTCTTCGGCTTGATGGCCGACCGTTTTGGCCGCCGCCCCACGCTGATGGTCGACATTATTGCGTATTCGGTATTCGAGCTCGCTTCAGCCTTCGCTCCTTCTCTGAAAGTTTTTCTGATCATGCGCGCATTCTTTGGAATCGCGATGGGGGGAGAATGGGGAGTCGGCGCGGCATTGGCTTTTGAGACCTTGCCTACCGAGGGCCGCGGTTTCTTCTCCGGCCTGTTGCAAGAAGGCTACGTGGTGGGCTACCTGATTGCCGCCTTGGTGTATGGCACGTTGTTCAACATTGTCGGATGGCGCGGCATGTTCGTGATCGGAGCCCTGCCCGCGTTCCTGGTGATTTACATTCGCACCAAGGTCGACGAATCCCCGGCCTGGCTGCAGGGACGCGTGTCGCACCAAGCCGAAAAGCATCTGGGAACAGATATTCTGGCCCACCTCGGCAGTTTTCTTTTTCTGGTTATCCTGATGTTCGCCTTTAACTCCTTCAGCCACGGCACGCAGGATCTCTATCCAACCTTCCTTCAGAAGAACCATCAATTCTCTCCACATACCGTAGGGTTCATAGCGATCGTCTATAACATCGGCGCGCTGTTCGGCGGGATTCTATTTGGTACGTGGTCGGAGCGAATTGGCCGCCGCCGCGCCATCGTGATCGCCGCGGTTCTCGCAATTCCGGTCATCCCGCTCTGGGCTTACTCGCACACCGTCCCGATGCTGGCGCTGGGTGGCTTCCTGATGCAATTCATGGTGCAGGGCGCATGGGGCGTGATTCCTGCCCATCTGAACGAACTTTCCCCACCCGCCGTGCGAGGGACGTTTCCCGGCTTCGCGTATCAGCTTGGCAATCTTCTCTCCTCGCGCAACGCGGTGATTCAGGCCAAACTGGTCGAGCACCGCTACGGAGGCAGCTATCCGCCCGTGTTGGCGTGGACGGTCGTGATTATCGCCTCGCTGGTCGCCATCGTCACCTGGAGCGGGCGGGAAAGAAGAGGCGCCGACCTCTCGAATACGAGCTAGAAAACTTCAGTAGCTACTGCACTTTCTGGAGCCGGGCGATGAATTTCTGAGCGAAGTTCTCCTCTGAGTCTGACCACAACAAACGCCCACTCGCACCGGAACTTTTCTCTGCCTTGTTGGTGAACTCGACGAGCTTCTGCACGTTGGCGCGAACGCGTTCTTCGGCTTCGCTAGTGAGTTGCACTTCATCCTGAAGGAACGGCGCGTCGATGCCGAAGTCCACCTGAACGTGGCCGTCCGACTGGTAAGTTCCGTCCTCAAAGTCAATGCCGTGGACCATAAACTTCACCAGGGAAGGCTGCAGCGACCACTCCTTCCGATCTTCGGCAAGAATCCAAAGGTCCCAGAATGCTTCAAACAAATAAGCGTAATCTTCATGAAGCAAGTCGGAGGCGAGCAGAACTGCCTCCTCGGGAGGGACGCCGGGTCGGAACCGCTGTTCGAAAATCGTGGGCTCGTTCCAGGAGACAGGATGCAGGGCCACATAACTGATGCCCGGACGCTGCGCAGAAAATGGAAACTGCCGCATTACCGCCAAAACTCGCGGCAACATCTCGTCCAATTCAAAACTCGCAAACCACAAACTGAGATAAAGAGAATCGGCCACAGATCACTCCGGCCCACGCAGGGCGTACACTTGCTAATTCTAGAACGTTCTCCGCAAACTGGGAACGACATCGCGACCACAGGTAGTGTCTGAAATGTGCGTTGGTGGAAAACTCTAAGCCGTTGCGTCCTCGCCCATCAGTCGGTATCGTGAAGGCATGGCAGATCGCACGGAACTGGCAACCCTAAAACGACTCATCAGCGAAGCCGATCACATCCTTGAAACTCTCCCCCCATTGCCCGAAAACCGCACTGCCCGGTGCCGGGAATTGCTCAAGGCCGCACTCGCCCTGACCGATGATCTTCTCTCCCAATCCAAGCTCTCAGCGGCTACCACCCTCGGGCGCAAGGGCGGCTCTGCCATCGCCAAGCGTGGCAGCGACTACTTTCGCCAGTTGGCCGCACGGCGTAAGACTCATGGCGGGGGTAGACCGCGCAAGGAATCTGAATAGAGAAATCATGTAACTGTGATTTCTTTCATCAATGCTTTGTCGGCCTGTTCCAACGCCATTAGATAAGCTTTCGTGTGTGCCTCACCCGGCACGTCATGTGGAACTTTAGTTCCGAAATCCCGCAATACCTGTTGAAAGTCTGCGATTTCCCTAAGAAGCTCATGGCGGCGGAACGCCCAAGGAACGCTACGGTCTTTGAACTTTGCGACGTGCGCGTCAATCCAGTTCGTTGTATCGATTTTGATTCCGTCCACGGTTAGCATGGTCATCAACGCACCTCACTTGCCACAGTTTTACTTCTACGAGGGATTATACTTTCAGGGAAAACGAAAAGCCCGGCACGATGGCCGGGGCATTTCCGTGAGACCTAGACAACCTCATGGTAAGCCCTTCATCGTCTCGGATGCAAGGGAACGATGGTCAAAATTTCGGCTCTGCCGCCGTTGTCATTGGAAGTGCTTGGCCACGTAGAGGATGTTGAAAATTACGCTCGCCATGCCTTGCACAACTGTGGCGATAGCCGATATTACAATGCCGAAAAAGCGTTAATGATTTTGCGAACGTGTATTGTCGAAGCCCTCGACATCCAGCTTGAATATTACGAACCCTTGCCACACTACCGCCCAGAATGGCGTGCTGAAATCAGGGAGCGGACGATAAACGCAGTTGTCGGACTTGTCGGCACAGCCGGAGCGGAGCATTGGGATTTTTTCCATCACGAAGTACGGCGGACGGTCAGGGAACACTTCGCCGCAAAGGCGCAAGCCGAGAGACAAAAAGCTAAGCTCCTAAAACAGAAACCGCTACTTAAAACCAAAGATCGCGATACATTGCGAGATGCCTATCTTGCCAGTTTTCCAGGGGTCAAAATTATAGATATTTGCTGGGCTGCCCAAACGCACTACCGCGAATGGAAGCGTTGGCTCAAGGATGAACTTAAGGACGGGTCAACTCCGGATCGCGCCTTCCGCGAGGTTCTGACTAGCGGGAAAAGACCAACGGAACTGAACAAGAAACCACGTCCGCCAAAGTGGGAATGATTAGCTGTTTCCCGTTCCCCCTGTTTCCCCCTGCATTTCCCCCTGTCTTCCCCCCGTTTGTTTCTACGCTTCCCCTGTAGACATCCCCTCGCGTTGGAGCCTTATTCTCTAACTCAATTGGAGGTAAGAGCGTGAAAAGCGAAACGGTTAGAATCAGAGGACCACCACGGGGCAGCAAAACTGACTAGGAAGTTGGTTCGGTAAGGCTTCAGGGGAGCGGGCCAACGCTCCCTTGGATTCACGAATTCTAGCATTTTCCCGCCATTTTTGCAGTTTTCTCTTGACAAACAACGAGCGTTCGCTGTACTATTAACCCCATGATGACGCAAGCAAATACCGATAAAACAATGACTTGCGAAGCCTGCGTAGTGGATTGTCAACGCTTCGGGAAACATCGCAACGGGCTGCGTCGTTTCCGTTGCCCGATCTGCAAAAAGACCTACACCGAAGCCCACGAGCGGACCTTGGGAAGTATGTACGTTGCGGCAGATAAGGCCGCACTCGCCGTGCAACTACTGATCGAAGGAAACAGCATTCGCAGTACCGAGCGGATCACGAAGCTAGACCGGAACACGATCATGCGGTTACTCGTTCTCGCTGGCAAGCACTGTGAAGCTCTGATGGATTCCAGAATGCGAAATGTGCGCTCCCGCTATTTGCAGATTGATGAAATTTGGACCTTCGTGCAGAAGAAAAATCGCCATGTCCGCAAAGGCGACTCACCCGAAATTGGCGACCAATGGGTGTTCGTGGCGATTGATGCCCAGACGAAACTTGTTCCTGCATTCCACGTTGGCAAGCGGCACTTGGAAGATACGCGGTCATTCCTCTGGGATTTGTATTCGCGGATAGAAGGCCGCACTCAGATCACGACTGACGGCCTGCATCACTACACCGCTGGCGTTCCTGATGCCTTCGGCCTAGATGTAGACTTCGCGCAACTTGTGAAACTTTTTGGCGAATGGGGCCAGTCTGACGCCAATGCGAGGTACTCCCCAAGTCCAATCGTGGAGGTTATATCCAAGATACGAACTGGCGATCCCGATCCGACTCACATCTCTACCAGCCACGTGGAGCGGCAGAACTTGACCATGCGAATGGCGATCCGCAGATTCACGCGCCTGACGAATGCTTTCAGCAAGAAACTGGCGAACCTGAAAGCCGCCGTTGCGTTGCACTTCGCTTACTACAATTTCTGCCGCGTTCATCAGACGTTGCGCGTTACTCCTGCAATGGAAGCGGGATTGACCGATCACGTGTGGACGATTGCCGAATTACTTGCGTAGAGAAGCCGTCTTAATGGCTCACGAAATTCTTGGGGAACCTGATAAAAGCTGCGGGCCATAGAGACGGCAAGCGGAGAATACGGATCAACGGTTTCATATTCGACTCTTAGTAAACCAACGGACACACATTCTTGGCGTGCTCTCTGCAGATCTTCAAAAGATAGACCTTCAATGTTCATCTGGCGAGGTTCGATCATGTCATACAAAATGGCGAGTTTAAGAACCATTGTCCCGGCTTCACTGACTTGGGCGAGTAAGCTGCGAAGATGGTCTGCCAATGCTTTGTTCGGGAGATCTAATTCTGTTTGCAGTTGGCTGACTTCTTTCTGACAAGCAGCATCGAGTTGTGCTGGAGCGCGAGACAAACTAACGAAGAAAGCGATCCCCCATCCCACGAAAAATAGCGCAAGGCCAAGGAGAGCGGCATATGCCATATCAAGCCATCCCCGCCAGCCCTTAATTGACACCCAAAAGATTGCAGCTATAACGGGACCGCTGATAGCTGTACTTGTCCGATGTGCATTCCAATATCGCCGCGTTTCTTCCACGGCCTGACGCCAGATTCGCTTTCGATATGAAAGGGCTTCTGCCAAATGAATTTGCCAAGACGCAACTCCAGTGCTACCATTGAATTGCGCTGAGACGCACAAATCCGATAGTTTTCTAAGACACCCTGATTCCCGTCAGGGCGTTTTAGTCTTGGAGTGATTTTCCCTGCCATTATACGACTCGCTGTGAGATAATTCCTGCCTTCCCCTTTGTTGTCGTTGTGTCCCCCAGTAAAATCTCTCGCGGAGGAACATCCAAATGGCAGATCAAATCCAGATCATGGGCAAAAAAGCCAAACGCGGTGACCGAATGACAAAGGGTAAGGGATGGAGACTTGCAGTGATCAAAGGGAAGAAACGGATTTTCGTCGGAACATTATTGGAAACCATCAATATGGGTCACAAGCGTCTTGCCATTTTCAGCGTGCCGAAATAAAGGGTCAGGAGAACTTTTTGATTCACATTCTGGCAGGAGATGCCACGGGAGACATTACCGCAGTCTTGGACGCGGCTAAGAACCATACAGCGATCCGTTGGATTGTCCCGAAGAGAGCTCGTTCAAGCGATCCTGCCTTGTTCCATCTACCGGGCCGGGGGTTTGCCGCACGTGGCGTAATCGAATCGGAGCTGAAACAAGATACGCCTGGACGATACAGCGCAACCATTCGAGGGATCATGCTACTTAGTCCTGCCGTTCCGTTGGCGTTCGTCCGTAAGCATCACCCCGGATGGAAGTGGCCGACCTATCCCAGAAGCTACGCGACCATTGACGGAGCGATAGAAACGCGGCTGGAAGAACTGCTAGACAGTTATCAGTCAGGCTTCGCAGAGCCATTAACCGAAGGAATCTCTAAATCCGTTTCCGTTACGGTATATGAGCGCAATCCAATTGCGCGACAGCAGTGCATCGAACACTACGGAGCAATCTGTTTCGCCTGCGGTTTCTCGTTCGGGGAAGTCTACGGCGAAACGGCAGAAGGATTCATCCATGTACACCACTTAAAGCTTGTGGCCGAAGCCGGAGAGCGCAAGGTCGACCCGATCAAAGACCTTCGCCCCATCTGCCCGAATTGCCATGCCGTAATTCATCTTCAAAATCCGCCGCTGACCATCGTAGAATTGAAGCGAATGTTAAAAGAAGCGGGACGTTAAGCTTCAACGCACATTTCAGACACTACCCGACCACAATTTCAATTGATATGCCGGCGCAAGTGAACTAGCATCGACTGGCGCCAGCAATCCAAGCAGTCGGTTTTGACACAGCCGAGGGGCACTGTTACCATCGATAAATTAACCTGCCTTCATCGTCCCCGTCGTCTAGCCTGGCCTAGGACATCGCCCTTTCACGGCGGTAACACGGGTTCAAATCCCGTCGGGGACGCCAAATAAAATCAATGAGTTACCGGGATTTCTCCAGAAACTCGCGGTACAACGACGGTACAACTTGGTTTCGAGCGGATCATGCCGATCACTTTACTCTGCGCCGCTCGCTTCTGCGGGCTTAGGGCTTGGGTGTAGGTGTCCAACGTCATCTTCGCTGTTGAGTGCCGCAACAGCTCCTGTACAACTTTGACATCCTCCCCGTTGCCCTTGAGCAACGTAGAGAATGTGTGGCGAAATGTATGCCACGACATCTTCTTGTTAATTCCCAGTTTTCGAGCAGCAGGTTGAATGTAGTCGCGCATTACCGCACTCAGCCAGACTGGCTGTTTCCCACGCTTGGCTCCAGCGCGGTTGGCGTTGGTGGCCCATACATAATCTGACGGCTTTTTGTATGGCGTTACGTCATACCAGGCCAACAGATCATGAGCTACATACTCGTCAATCGGCATCAGCTTTCTGGATGCCTCCGTTTTGACCGGGCCAACGTGCTGGTCAACGAGCGACCGAGTCACGCTTACATAGAGATTCTTGAAATCGAAATCCTCCCATTTCAGTCCGGCCAGTTCGCCACGGCGTAGGCCCGACGGCATGTCGAGAAACACCATGGCCTTCTCCCGAATCCCCAAGACTCCCAGCAACAGATGCATCTCTTCAACTTCGAGAATGTCGGGGGTTCGCTCACGCTTCGCAGAAACACGAACTCCAGAGCCCTTGCCGGCACCTGCGATTGGATTGCGGTCAGTGAACTCCCAACGTATCGCGTGATTGAAAACGCTGCCCATCGCGTCGCGAATTTTTTCTCTCGTGCCACCCGCAAGAAGTTTGCGTTTGCCGAACTTGCTTGTGACAAGCGATTTAAGCCATAGCTCCACCGCAACGGTTTTGATGGCCCGGAGTTCAAGTTTTCCCCAATGAGGGATCACCCAACGGTTCAGAACCTGCGTCTTCCGGTTGCGGGTCGAATATGCTTTGCCGTCCCGTCCGCAATCAGCAAGTTCGTGAATCTTGTAGTGCTCCACAGCCTCAGTCATTGTGATCGAAGTCAACTCTGTCGGGCCATCGGTGTTGATGTTGAGCCGCAGTCCAGCTAACAAATCCTGCAGCTTTTTGCTGTTTTCGGGATAGTCCTTGACCGGTCCAATCGTTCTCTTGCGCTCGCGTGAAACGCCGTCCGCGCCTTTGTGCAGCCAACGAAACTGCCATCTTTCTATCCCATCTTTACGGATTATTGTTTGGAGACACCCATTCTGATAACGTGCCAGCATTCATTGCTCCTTGAATTCTGGCAGCGGTCGCAATCCGAATTTACCGCAGGGGCGTCGCATAGTCTAGTTCACGATAAATGTCATTTTCGGCAGTTCCTGCGGATCAACCAACTTAGGACGTGCGGATCGTGATCCGTGCAAAAGACATCTGCAGACGCGACGGGAAGGAATTCTCAATCCCCTTACTTATCTGACGCCACACCCGAAGCCAGGTAGTGGCGCACACCACCGCCTGAAATTACCTGCGACCGAAGCCAATCATCCAACTCGGAGAGATAGAAGTGCCATCGCTTTCGATCAGATCCGACCGGATGAGCCGGAAGTGATCCTTCACGAGCCTTGCGGAGTACAGTTTTCGGGTGCATGTTGAGCAAGCGAGCAGCGTGTTGCTGACTGACGGGCGCCTCTCGAAGCGAGTGTGACCGCTCACTTGGGGTGATCAGATTGGGCTGGGTTGACATAAAGACCTCTTCTCCACAACCGCAGTCCGTCCGCTTCGTTGAGTTCGCGCGGACGGACAGTGCTAGCCAATTTGATCGATTTCTTCCGCCGTGTCCAACAACTTCTCGTCCGCGTGATATTCCTGCCGGGAATATCAGACAGCGGCAAACCGATTTGTCACTTCACATTTCGTTGAGCAAATCACTTCGCGGATGCCGAGCGGTCGTTTCAGAAGAACTGAGTCAAGCAGACCCGACACACTCATCTGCCTAGGCGGTAAGCACTTGGATGCAGGCTTGGGAAAACATGTATGCGCGTCCCGCCAGCACAACCGCATCTCAGAGCCGTCTAACTCAATCGCCCTACGTGTGCAGTGTCCCAGCCACCTTCGCCGACCAATCGCTTTCTGAGGACGTTCTTCACCGAAAGTATCGGGCCAAAGGCTCGATTCTTCTTGGTCGCGACACCATATTCGGCTGTTATTCCTCCCAGGAATATCAGCGGACGAGAAGTTGTTGGACATCCTGATTGAGTCAGGTTACGTTTGCGCCACCAGCTGCCGATTTGAGGCGCGGGAGGTCCAAGTGCCACGTTGGTCCCGAGTAAGACTGGAAAGCTTTGAAGGAGTAATCACCGGGGGCATCGTAGTAGATTCCCGTCGAGTGGCCGTTGATTAGGATGTCCTCACCGATGTTGTCCACAGACCATTGGCCGCTGACGATAACGCTGGTGGGATTACCTCCCCGCTATTTGAAACGTGGTTTGGTAGGTGTAGTTCCCGGGAGGGTTTCGATGCTTTTGATCCGCTAACGGGTCAATCCACTTTGAAAGGGGACCGTCCGGCAGCCATCCGCCGGGAACGAACAGAAATCTACTGCTGTCTGCGACGAAAGCTTGTGTTGGCACATTGATGGACGTATCCGCACTGCTGATGAGCGTATAATGCGGGTCGGCAGACTTGTCGTTAGCCAAGGAGCCGAAAGTGTTGATGCCGGTGTTGTAAAGTCCTGTTATGTTCCCTCCTTTCGTTTGCCCCCCGTCACCCAAGAGCAAAGCCAGAGCGGCCAGAATTAGAGTTGCATGCTTCATCAGTTCGTCCCCTTCGGTAGTGGAGAGTGTCCGGGGCAATGGGCAAATCAGGGCGACCCGTCAACACTGCCGTTCGGGATTGCACAGAGCGATGTGTTGAATTAAACCCTTTGCTGTGACATTGTCAAGGAAAAAGAAGAACGGCAGCCATGGCACCTGGTGGCCGGCCCTTGCAGGTTTTTCTTTCTCACCCGGCAAGCCTCTACTTCATGCTGTGGCACAGGCGAACGCTTGCAAGGTCAGCAGGGCGTCAAGGTGATGGCGACCGGCGCCAGGCCTGGCTTGCCTCCAATGACCGGTGGGCGTCGCGTGAAACGGGGTTTCCCATACGAATGGTCCCAAACAGAGTTTGGGAACGAGGCAACCGGGCCGCTCCTGGCCCCGGGGGCGGTGTTTCCGGACAGGGTTGCAGGCGTATGAACCATTGCGGTGCCCAGCAAGCGGTTTGGGTTCACGCGAAAGCAAGTCATAAGACCAATTCCCTCCATGAGATGAGGGTTTGGGTTCACGGACCGCGTTGGGGTGCAGCGAATTGCATTACGGGGCTGGAACTCCTACGCCAAGCAGTTCCAGGACGCCTGCTACACCGACATCTACCCGCTGTACTACGACGAAGGGCTGTCCGCGGGGAAGGTGCCCTACACCGGCCACCCGGTCGAATACCCGGTGCTGATCGGCGGCGCCATGCAGGCCGCGGCCTGGCTGGTCAGGAACGTCAGCCTGGCGATCAGGGGCCGCGAGTTCTTCGACGTCACCGTCGCCCTGCTCGCGGTCTGCGCGGTGGCGGGCGTGCTCGCGACCGCGCGTGCGGCCGGCCCGGACCGGCGCGCGCAGGCGCTGATGGTGGCGCTGTCCCCGGCGCTGATCCTGTCCGCGTTCGTCAACTGGGACCTGATCGCCTTCGCGCTGACGGCGCTGGGGATCGCCGCCTGGGCCGGCCGCCGCGGCGTGTGGGCGGGCGTCCTGCTCGGGCTGGGGGTCGCGGCCAAGTTCTACCCGCTGGTGGTCTTCGGGCCGCTGCTGCTGCTCTGCCTGCGGGCCGGCCAGCTGCGCGAGTTCGCGAAGACCCTGGCCGCCGCGGTGCTCGCCTGGCTGGCCGTCGACCTGCCGGTGATGATCATCGCGCCGTCCGGCTGGGCTTACTTCTACGTGTTCAGCAAGGACCGGGGCGCCGACTGGGGTTCGATCTGGTACATGTTCGAGCACTTCAACGTGCCCGTGCTCGGCAACGTCGGCCTCAGCGCCCTGAACGAGATGTCGGCGGTCTTCTTCGCCGCCGCCTGCGCCGCGATCGCCGTGCTCGCGCTGGCCGCGCCCCGCCGCCCGCGCCTGCCGCAGCTGTGCTTCCTGGTGCTGGCCGCGTTCCTGATGACGAACAAGGTCTGGTCGCCGCAGTACGTCATCTGGCTGGTGCCGCTGGCGGTGCTCGCCCGTCCGCGGCTGTGGCCCTACCTGCTCTGGCAGCTCGCCGAGGTGGCCTACTTCTTCGGCATCTGGGGTTACCTCATCTTCGTCTACGCGAGCGAGGGCAACCAGGTGACCGGCTACGCCGGCATCAGCACCGGGTGGTACTTCGCCGCCCTCCTCGCCAGGTTCCTCGCCGTAGCGCTGCTCGCCGCCTACGTGGTGCGGGACATTCTTTATCCCGAACGGGATGTGGTGCGTGCTGGTGGCCACGATGATCCGGCAGGCGGCGTCCTCGACCACGCCGGGGACCAGTTCAGGCTCCGGCTGACTGCCTTGGCCCGCAGGCCTGGTCCGCGGGCCTAAGCGGGCAGGTGCTCCTTCAGCCAGCTGACATCGGCGGCCAGGCTGCCGTCGTCATCGGGGGTCTCGCAGATGACCGGGGCGCCCGCGGCGCGGACCACGCCCAGCAGCAGCGCGGGGTCGATGGTGCCGGCGGCGATGTTGGCGTGCCTGTCCCGGCCCGAGCCGAACTCATCCCGCGAGTTGTTGCAGTGCACCAGGTCAATCCGCCCGGTGATCGCCTTGATCCGGTCGACCGCGTCGGCGAGGTCGATGCCGGCCGAGTTGGCGTGGCAGGTGTCCAGGCAGAAGCCCACGTTCGCGGCGTCATCGGCGGCCGCGTCGGTCACCGCGTCCCAGAGCCTGCCGATCGCCTCGAGCGACCTGGCCATGGCGCCGTCGCCGCCCGCGGTGTTCTCGATCAGCATCGGCAGCGGCCGCTCGATGCGCTCCACCGCCTTGCGCCAGTTCTCCAGGCCGTCGGCGGGGTCCACCCCCGCGGTGACGTGCCCGCCGTGCACGATCAGGCCCTTGGCCCCGATGGACGCGGCCGCCTTGAGCTGCTGGTCGAGCAGCTTCCTGCTGGGAATCCTGATCCGGTTGTTGCTGGTGGCGACGTTGATCACGTACGGCGCGTGGATGTAGATGTCCACGCCGGCCGCGGCGAAGGCGTCCCTGATGGCTGCCGGATCCCCGCCGGGTATCACCGGTCCCTTCCAGCCCTGCGGATCGCCGAGGAAGAACTGGGCCGCGTCCGCGCCGCGCGCGATCGCCTCGGTCAGCGGGTGGTCAACGTGGAAGTGGGCTCCGATGCGCGCCATGCATCCGAGCCTAGTGCCAGGCGAGCCATGCCGCGGTCAGGCGGAGAAGCCGCCCTTGGACAGGCCGAGGGCCAGCCCGACGAACCCGGCGATGATGCCGGTGACGATCAGGATGCGCTGCTCGCGGGTGGCCGAGATCATCTGCACGTACAGCCCCACCAGGCACGCGACCAGCCCGGTGGCGGTCGCGGTGACGATCACCGCGGCGCCGGTGTGGGCATTCCGGATGATCATGCCGAGGATGAAGGATATGAGGCCGAGAAGCAGGGTGAGGACGGCCATGAAATTCTCGACCGGATGCGGCTGCCCATCCGAGTTCAGGATGTTCGCACGCTGGCGGCCGTTCCGGACAGCGCCGGCCACGGGGATCACCTCCCGGCTGTCACTGCGGGCATACGATTTCACTCGACAGTCTTCCCCGCTGCGACAGTGCGGAATCCACAGGTTTTCCGGCGGGTTTTCCCGCGCGCGGCGGCGGATCGCCGTCTGGTTAACACGTAACCGGGATGTTAGGTAGACTGACCGGGCTGCGGACAACCCGGCTGTTACCTGCGCCGGCTCGTGACCGCGACACCTCCTGCCACGGAAGGACCGTGGCCGCATTAGTCCAGAGGAGGCTCAGGACGCCCATGCGCCATTACGAGATTATGATCATCCTCGACCCCACCCTCGAGGAGCGCAACGTTCAGCCGTCACTTGACCCGTTCCTCAAGGTCGTGACGGGTGGCGGTGGCAAGGTCGACAAGGTGGACATCTGGGGGAAGCGCCGCCTGGCCTACCAGATCGAGAAGAAGTCAGAAGGCATCTACGCGGTCGTGGACCTGACGGCGGAGCCGGCCACCGTGCTCGAGATGGACCGTCAGCTCAACCTCAACGAGGGCATTCTGCGGACCAAGGTCATGCGGCCCGAGCATCATCACTGAACTGACAACAGAATCCTTAGCGACCGGAGTAACCCCGATGGCAGCAGGCGATACCCAGATAACGATCGCGGGCAACCTCGTCGACGATCCGGAGTTGCGTTTCACACCCGGCGGGGCAGCCGGTGGCGCGGTTCCGGGTGGCCTCGACGCCGCGGTTCCGGGACAACTCGACCGGGGAGTGGAAGGACGGCGACAGCCTGTTCCTGACCTGCAACGTGTGGCGCCAGGCGGCGGAGAACGTCGCCGAGAGCCTGCAGCGCGGGATGCGCGTCATCGTCTCCGGGCGGCTGCGGCAGCGGTCGTATGAGACCAAGGAGGGCGAGAAGCGGACCGTCTACGAGGTCGAGGTCGACGACGTCGGCCCCTCGCTGCGGAACGCGTCCGCCAAGGTGAACAGGGTCGCCCGCTCCGGTTCCGGCGACGGCGGCTACGGCGGCGGTCAGCGGGGCTCCGGGGGTCCGGGGGTTCCGGCGGCCGGTCCTCCGGCGGCCAGGGCAGCGCGGGCGGCGGGGACGCCGACCCGTGGGCGTCCGACGGTCCCGGCGGCTACTCCGACGAACCTCCGTTCTAACACTGAAAACAAGCCAGACATACAGATAACCGACCATCCCCGCCGCGGGCGGGGCTCTAAGGAGCACCACGATGGCCAAGCCACCACTGCGCAAGCCGAAGAAGAAGGTTTGCGTGTTCTGCCAGGAGCGGATCGCCTACGTCGACTACAAGGACACCGGCCTGCTCCGCAAGTACATCTCGGACCGCGGCAAGATCCGCGCCCGGCGGGTGACCGGTAACTGCACGCGCCACCAGCGGGACGTCGCGACGGCGATCAAGAACGCCCGCGAGATGGCGCTGCTTCCGTACACGAGCACGGCGCGCTAGGGAGTCAGGCAGATGAGTCGTACACCGATGAAGCTCATCCTCACGCAGGAAGTGAGCGGTCTCGGCGCCCCCGGTGACGTGGTGGACGTGGCGGCGGGCTACGGCCGCAACTACCTGATCCCGCGCGGCTTCGCGATGAACTGGACCCGCGGCGCGGAGAAGCAGATCGAGCTGATCCAGCGGGCCAGGGCGGCCAGGGAGATCCGCGGCGTCGAGGACGCGAAGGTCGTGGCGGCGCAGCTCGAGGGCCTGCAGGTGCGGATGCGGCGGCGGGCCGGCGCCAGCGGCAGGCTGTTCGGCTCGGTCGGGCCCGCGGACATCGCGGCCGCCGTCCGCGAGGCCGGCGGCCCGGAACTCGACCGCCGCAGGATCGAGGTCCGCGACCCGATCAAGACCGTGGGCTCGCACCAGGTCCGGGTCCGGCTGCACCCCGAAGTCAGCGCCCCGGTCGACATCGAGATCACCGCCAGCTAGCCGCGAGCCAGGGGCTCGGGGGCCCCTGGCCCCGTCTGTCGGCCCGTCTCCCGCAGCCACGCACGCCCCTCAGGCCCCGCGTGCCCCGCGCCGTGGGGCATGGTTGCGGCACCGTATCCCCAAGAGCGGGCAGGTTGCCGCATCCACGACCATGGCACGGATGTGCGCGGGCTGCCCAGTGCGCGGAATCGGCTAGTCCGCGGGGTTTGCGTACCTGGACGCCAGCCGGGCTAGCTCGGGGTCGATGTCGCGCACCATCGCCCAGACCGCGGCGATCCGTGCCTCCAGACCGGAGGAATCCGCGCTCTTACGGTCGGCGTCGAGCTGGTCGATGGCCTCAGCCACGCGCCGGATAGCGGACTCGTCTATCGAACACACCGTCGAAGATTATCAGGTCGGCGGTGCCTGCAAGCGCACTTCCGTAAGCCCGGTTATCCACAGGTCTTGGGGACATGCCTGTGGACAAAATCTGTGGATAACGAACCGGGAAATCCCTCGCGAAGTTTTTCTTCCACACAGCCGGTGGATCACGTTTTCCCTGTTCATAGTGCCTTACTTGTCCTGCTGGATAACCGTTTCCACAGTTCTGTCCCCAGGCTGCGCACAACGTGGTCGGCGTGTCTGCACACCTTGTCCACACCATCGTCCACGGCGCGACTTGGTGCCGGGCGTGGCGGGCCGCCAGAATGTCAGAGCCATCGGCTACAACGGTGTCAGGCGAAGGTAGAAGTGCGTTCGTGCCCCGTTCACTGGCGAGCGGGCCCACTCACACGGGGGAGGAGGGGCAGGTGAGCGTCACCGAGATTGCTCCGAGGAATGACGACTTCGAGCGGACCCCGCCGCACGACGTGGCGGCGGAGCAGTGCGTGCTCGGCGGGATGCTGCTCTCGAAGGACGCCATCTCGGACGTGATCGAGGTGATCCGGCCGACCGACCACTACCGGCCGGCCCACCAGCTGATCCACGAGGCCATCCTCGACCTGTACGGCCGCGGCGAGCCTGCCGACGCGATCACCGTCGCCAACGAGCTCACCAGACGCGGCGAGATCGCCCGCGTAGGCGGCGGTGTCTACCTGCACACCCTGATCGCCTCGGTGCCGACCGCGGCGAACGCCGGCTACTACGCGCGCATCGTCCGGGAGCGCGCGATCCTGCGCCGCCTGGTGGAAGCCGGCACCAGGATCGTCCAGTTCGGCTACGCGGGCGAGGCCGACGCCGACGACCTCGTGGACCGCGCCCAGGCCGAGGTGTACGCGGTCACCGACCGCCGGACCAGCGAGGACTACCAGTCGCTGTCGGAGATCATGCCGGGCGCGCTGGACGAGATCGAGGCCATCGGCAGCCGCGGCGGGATCCTCAGCGGCGTGCCCACCGGATTCTCCGACCTGGACGCCCTGACCAACGGCCTGCACCCCGGCCAGATGATCGTCATAGCCGCACGCCCCGCCGTGGGCAAGGCCCTCGCGCTCGACACGCCACTGCCGACGCCGACGGGATGGACGACGATGGGCGAGGTCCGCGTCGGCGACCACCTGATCGGCGCCGACGGCAAGCCCACGCAAGTCGTGGCCGCGACCGACGTCATGCACGGCCGCCCCTGCTACGAGGTCGAGTTCGACGACGGTACCGTCATCATCGCTGATGCCGAACATGAGTGGAGAACGACTACCCGCGCGGCGCGTAGGCAGCGAGCCGACGTACGCCCAGCCTGGTACTGGCCCAGCGAATCGAGGCTTCGCCTGCGGGCGGCGTGCAAAGCGGCCCTGATGGAACCCGACCGGTGCATTAGCGCCGCGGAGGTTCTCCAGGCCGTGGGACCCGAGTTCAGGAATCTAATGCACACGGCCGGGCGCGGAGTTGGGCTGGCACCGGAAAGGGTCGCTGTGAACGCAGCAGGATCCATGAGGTCTTATATGTGGCGGGCACCGGCGTACTCCTCACGGCATGCGCTACTCGCCACGATGGTCCAGCTCGCAGACCGGCCCAAGAACGCGGCCACCACCGCCACGCACCTGGGCATAGTGACGACGGCGCAAATCGCGGAGACTTTGCGCCATCCTGCCGATGGTCGCCTTAACCACGCAGTCGCCTTGGCTGAGCCCGTCGATCTACCGCACAGGGATCTCCCGTTCCCTCCCTACGCCTTGGGCGTCTGGCTTGGTGACGGCCTGTCCCAGCTCTGCGAGGTTCGTCTCGGCCGACCCGCAGATAGCGGACGAGATCCAGGCTGATGGGCTGCGGGTTGTCAAGTCGCCCAAGATTCCCCTGGGTTACACCATCCGTCTGTGTGATCCGCCCCCTCTGGGGCAGCGGGTCTGCGCGGTCTGCGGTGGGTCGTTCACACCGAAGACATCCTCGGTCCGGACCTGCGGCAGAACTTGCGGCGGACGGTCGCGATCGAACGAATGGCGTTCCATTCTGGGTGCTCCGTCGCCGCCTGTTTGCCCTGATTGCGGGCAGCCATCAAGCGGAGGTAGGCGGTGTCAGGCCTGCCGGAATCACCACGGAACCGCCCAGGCGATCCTTCGCACCCTGGGCGTACTTGGCGATAAGCACATCCCGGTTGAATATCTTCGCGCCTCAGAGAGGCAGCGTCGCGATCTGCTGGCCGGATTGCTTGACACTGACGGAACTGTGACCCCGACAGGATCCGTCCAGTTCAGCGTGACCTCCCAGCGTTTGGCTACTGATGTGCGTGAGCTAGTAATGTCGCTCGGCTATCGGTGCGGCTGGTCGGAGAAGCGTGTGCTTGGCGCTTCCGCGACGTCTTCCATCGCGTACACGATTACCTTCACGACGACCGACGACGTCTTCCGCCTAGAACGGAAGCGGGCTACCCATCGCGAACGCAGGCCAGAAAGAACGACACCGCGGACCCGGCAGCGTTTTATCACCGCCGTACGCTCGGTCAACAGTGTCGCTGTCCGCTGCGTGCAGGTGGACAGCGCTGACCAGATGTATCTAGCCAGTCATTCCATGATTCCGACGCACAATTCGACGCTGGCACTGGACTTCGCGCGGGCGGCTGCCATCAAGCACAACATGGCGACCGTGCTGTTCAGCCTGGAAATGGGGCGGAACGAGATCACGATGCGGCTGCTGTCGGCGGAGGCGCGGGTGCCCCTGAGCACGATGCGCACCGGGCAGATGAACGACGACGACTGGGCCCGGCTGGCCCGGCGGATGAGCGAGGTCGCGGACGCGCCGCTGTTCATTGACGACTCGCCGAACATGTCGATGATGGAGATCAGGGCCAAGTGCCGTCGGCTGAAGCAGCGGCACGACCTGAAGTTCGTCATCATCGACTACCTGCAGCTGATGTCCTCGCCCAAGCGGGTGGAGAACCGACAGCAGGAAGTCTCGGAAATGTCCCGGTCGCTCAAGCTGCTGGCCAAGGAACTCGAAGTCCCCGTTATCGCGTTGTCCCAGCTCAACCGGGGTCCCGAGCAGCGCACCGACAAGAAGCCCCTTTTGTCCGATTTGCGTGAATCGGGCAGCATTGAGCAGGATTCGGATGTTGTGATCCTTTTGCACCGGGAAGACCTTTATGAGCGGGAATCGCCGCGGGCCGGTGAGGCAGATCTGATCGTGGCCAAGCACAGGAACGGCCCGACGATGACCGTGACCGTGGCGTTCCAGGGCCATTACAGCCGATTTGTCGACATGGCCCCCGGATGAGGTGACGGGGATAGCTGCTAACGATCTTCAATTGCGGAGGTTACGGAAGGGTGTGAGGTCGAGCCTGGTGCCGGCGAGGAAGCCGTCGAGGAGGCCGGGCCGGTACTGCATCCGCCTGAGCCGGGTCCTGATCAGCGCGGTCAGCTGGCCGATGTCGCGTTTAGCCAGGTTGGCCAGGGATCTCTTCAGGAGCGACCACACCGACTCGACCGGGTTGAGTTCGTGCGCGTACGGCGGGAGCCGGAAGACGGTCAGCCAGTCCCGGGCGCCGGCCAGGTCGGCCATCGCGTGGCTGACGTGGGTGTTCAGGCCGTCCCATACCACCACGAGCGGGCCGCCGAGCTGCTGGTGCGCGTCGTCCAGCAGCCGGGCGTAATCGGCCTCGGTGAAGCCCTTGCGCTGGTCATCGCGGGAGCGGCGGCCGTGGTGCACGCGGTAGATCAGCCGGGGCCGCTGCCCGGGCCTGACGGCGATCAGCGCGGCCAGCGACACCCGCTTGTTACTGCCGCCGGTCACCCGCACCACCGGGGTCTGGCCGCGGCGTCCCCAGGTCCGTCCCACGGGCGGCCTCAGGCCCTGGCCTGA
>CAWIFC010000004.1:0-17095 GCA_963835275.1 uncultured Acidobacteriota bacterium
TTAAAAGGGCATTGCTCTGCCAACTGAGCTACGCGCCCCACCCTACTTTTATAGCATCCTCATGATACAGCACTCAATTGGGTAAGCGCTGACCGGGGCAAGAACCCTTCGAAGAGAAATCGTTCGCGCAGACTGAACCTGGCTCTGCCGAGTCTCGATCCGCAGTTGGGGTCTTACCTTTCCTGCAACTCAGGCTTTTCTTGAAACTCAGGCACGTGCGTCAGGAGTTCCACGAAGACGCGCCGGAACTGCTCGAAGAGTTGTTCGAATTGGCCGACTTCATCGTCGGACGAGACGCGGATTTCGGTTTCGTAATCGCCACCAACCACGCGGGTCGCGACCGCAATGATGTGCTCCAGTCGCCGGAATACCAGACGGCTGAGCAGCGTCAGCACCAGAAAGATGCCGAGCGTCAGAGCGACGACCGTCATCAGTATGAGGACATTCTGGGTGTGCCGCATCGCCACGTAAAAGCCCGAAATATCCCGCACTACAAACATTGCGCCTACGTTGTTGCCTGCGGCGTCGCGGATGGGAAAGATGCCGCGGACGAAGACGGAATTCCCGTCGCGGAAATATTCCAGCACCTGTGCCCTGCGCGGGCACGGAAGACAAGTCTCCCTGGAATTGAATGATCTTGTCGGTAGCCGTGGTTTTGTCGGCGACCACGAAGTTCGGATTGTCATCCCAGTTGTCGCGACGCTTCCAGACCGCGCTCGAATCGGCCCAAAACTGCCGGTCCACGAACTTCTTGCTGAGCAGAAGTCCGTAGTCGTCTCCGGTCTGGCTTTTCATGGCGTGAATGAACTGGCCGATTTCCTCACCAAACTCGACATAGCCGGTCACAGCGCCTTGCGAATCGTAAAACGGCCGCAGGATTCTCACGGCAAATCCGGCCTTGGCCAGTTCGTTTCCAACGACCATGGCATGAGTGCGCACCACTTCTTTGTCCATGAACCGATTCAGATGGTCGCCGAATTTCGAGGGGTTGTGGAGACGAAGGAAGACGGTCATGTCCGGCTCGGGAGTGTGAAACATCCAGTTGGTAATGCCTTCGCTCTTCAACTTCGGATACAGCGGCGAAGTTAACTCGAGCAGGCGAGCGCGATCCTTGGCGGCAAAGGCGTCGCGAACCTGCGGATTCATCATCAGGGTCTCGCTTACCGCGGTCATTTTACTGATTTCCCTGGTTTCTAAAATCGTGAAGAGCTTTTGCGCGCCCATGACCGACTCCGCCGCCAGGGTCTGGGAGTTCCGCGCGAAGCTGTAATGCATCAGTGCCAGGATGCCGCCAACGCCCACTACGAGACAGGCGATCAATGCGGCCAGAACTTTGGTTCGAATCAAGTTCCATTTCATGCGAACACTCCTCACAAGTTGATATTCAGCACGTCTTTGACAGCCTGCCTCAGCTTGGCGACGGCCATCGGGTCGTCTGGCGTGTTAGCAGAGATCAGCGCCAGAATTCGGCCGGAGCGTAGTCCAATCTTGCCTTTCACCTCGGTCGCATCCAGGCCCTCGGTCTTAATCTTGTTTTCAATTGCCATTCTCAGATCGTAAAGTTGACTCACAAGGCAGACTCCTCCCGTTGCAGGTATTCATTCGCTTCGGCGCTTGCCAAGACCCTATTCGAACCGGACAGTGCTGATGCCTGCCTCAGCCGTCCATTGTTTTGAACAAATTGTTGCCAGTCCCGCTGCATGGTGCTGGTGCTGTTATCGGCACTTTCGTGGGTGACTTCAATGGCTGCGGGTCCGCAGCGCCTAAGCTGAACAACGAGGGAAAGCTTGCCCGCCCAATTGAGTAGTTGAGTTGGAAACAGCGGGGGCAGGCGGTGGCCCACGGAATTCGCGAGATCCTGCAACGACTCCTTCTTAAATCGCTGGATAAGACCAGGAAAACCGATTCTGGAGGTGCTATGCCGTTGGTGATCTGCCCCGAGGATTAGAACCAACTTAGAATCAGGACTCAATTAGAAACTCTTCCGACCTCCTCTCGGCAGACGGTTAAAGCGAAGTTTGTCGCAAGTGCAAGCGATCAAGGGTATGAGAATTCATTCTTAGAAGGAGGCCATCCGCATGGCTACTGGTGCAGCTCCCGCTCTCGAACCAAAGTTGGATGCGAAAACCGAGACTACAGAAACTGGCAAGGCGCAGCCCTCAACCCTGAAGCAGCGCTTCATAAGCCTGCTGCATGAGATTTTCCAAGGACGCGAAGAACATCTTGGTTGGCGCCAATAAGCACCTGCGGTTCTAAAGGTGTCGGCCAGCGGTTGAGCTGGACTTTTTGTCACGCGGCCCTTCTCCGCCTCATTCTGCTGACGCCGCGAACAGCTGAACTGGAGATCTCGGAGTCCCCCGCACGAGCATGCTCACCTTCCCAGATGCTCGCCTTTGCACTTTTCTGATTTAGTCTAGATCCGTGTTACGGCAGAGTTTTTCTCTTCGCGGTATGTTTCATGCCATCACCGAGGTTCCCCGAGCAGTTTTCTGGTTTCGTCATCGCTTCCAGAGCTCTTCTTTCCATCCTGCCTGCTTGCTGTGTACGTTCAGGGCCGCGCTGGCAATCTGCTCCAGAGGCACAACGAGATCCACAGCACCGCGGGCAATCGCTTCCTTGGGCATTCCAAACACGATGCAGCTGGCTTCATCCTGCGCGATCGTGGATGCCCCAGCTTCCTTCATCTCACAGAGGCCCTGGGCGCCGTCGTCTCCCATCCCGGTCATGATCACGCCGACCGCGCTTGGGCCGACGGAAATGGCCACCGAACGAAAAAGTACATCCACACTCGGACGATGGCGTGAGACCAGCGGGCCATCAATGATCTGAACGACAAGTTCTTCGCCACTGCGATTGATGAGCATATGCCGGTTGCCCGGAGCAATCAGCGCCTGGCCAATTCTGAGCCGGTCGGCATCCCGCGCCTCTTCGACCTCTATGCCGCATTCCCTGTTCAAACGTTCCGCAAAGGCTCGCGTGAATACTTCGGGCATATGCTGCACAATCACAACTGGCGGACAGTCGGTTGGCAGGGCCGTGAGGAAGACACGCAGGGCCTCGGTTCCACCCGTCGAGGCACCCACAGCTATTACTCCGTTCGCCGACCTTGCAGCGCGGGACTTGCCGTTGCGAGGCAGGACAGCATCGGCCGTCAGGCGAGGCACCGCCACCGGGGGCCTCGGCCGATGCCTGACCTGCGCTTGCGATGCGCTCCAGACCGCATCCAGGAAGGTGACAGCCGATTCGTGCAGGAACTCACGCACCCCCACCTTGGGCTTCGTGATTACCTCCACCGCTCCTTCTTCGAGCGCGCGCAGCGCTAGTTCGGTGCCGCGCGTCGCCAGACCAGAGCAGACCACCACCGGTGTCGGCATTTCTGCCATGATTTTTCGAATGAAGGTCAGGCCATCCATCCGCGGCATTTCCAGGTCGGTGATGACCACGTCGGGAGGCTCCTTCTGCATCTTTCCCCAGGCAATCAGCGGGTCCGCTGCAGTGTTGACCTTGACCTTGCGGTTGGTGCTCAGGATGGCCTGCATGACCTGGCGCACCATCGCCGAGTCATCCACCACCATGACGTGAAGCTCATCTCCATGCATACGTGGCACGCTCGTTTCGCTTTGCTGAGACAATTACGGAGAATCGCATATTGCTGTGAAACCAATTCAATCGAGCGGGTTGACCCGGCCTTACAAAACCTCTTTGTTGGCAATCTTGGTGTAGATGGTCGGCTCAAGGCTCTGTAACTGGGAGGACACGCTGTGCAGGTTCTCGGCATGACCCACGAACAAGACACCGCTGGCCAGGAGATGCCGGATTAGATTCGTGACCACCCTCCGCTTCGAGGCCGCGTCAAAATAGATCAGGACATTCCGGCAAAAGATGGCGTCGAACGGACCTTCGTTGAGATCAGATGCCTGGTCCAGATTAAGCCTCCGGAACTCGACCATCTGCTGAATTTCGACTCTCACTTTCATCTCGCCTTGCCGCTCCGCCATTCCGCGCAACATAAAGTTATGGAGCAAATCCTTGGGCAGCTCCGCCGACCGCGTCATGGGATAAATCCCCTTGCGCGCTTTTTCCAGTACGCGATTGGAAATGTCCGTTGCCAGCAGCCGCACATCCCAACCTTCCTCCGCCGGAAGATGCCTGGCAAGAAGCATGGCCACGGTGTATGGCTCTTCTCCCGACGAACATCCGGCGCTCCATATCCTTATTCGCTTTGGGCGCAGCGCGCATTCGGCCTCCGCCCGCCAGCGGGGAAACACTCTCTGCACCATGAACTCAAACTGCCGGGGCTCGCGGTAGAAGCGGGTCTCATTGGTGGTGATGGCGTCGATCATCCGGGCACGTTCTTCGTGCTGGTCCGGCTGTATAACGCATTCGTAGTAGCTTTGCAGCGAGGTGATCCCGAGCGTCCGCAGCCGTCGAAAAAGCCGTCCGCACAACAAGGCCGTCTTCGAACTGCCCAGCCAGATGCCGGTTTCGGTGTAAATCAGCTTTTGGAATTTTTGGAACAGCGCGGGACTCACCGAGAGTTGCGGCGGTTGCTCAAGCCGCACGTCGACCTGGCGGGACGCACCTGCATCCTTGCCTGCAGCGGTTCCAGCGGGCAAGGCTACGCTCCAGTCTCGAAGTGGGCCGGTTTGGCCGGTGCTTCAATAACTGCGTCGTCTTCCTCGGCGACCGACTCGGTCACCGCCAGCAATTCGTCGGCGGAGAGTACTTTGTCGATGTCGAGAATCAGGCAAAACTTCTTACCCATGGCTCCCATGCCGAGGAGGTATTCGGTCTTGACCCGAGTGCCGAAAGGCGGGGTTTGTTCGATTTCGTCAGCGGACAGATCGATGACCTGGCTCACGGAGTCGGCCAGAACCCCCATGGTCAGCTTCTCACCCTGGAACATCACTTCAGTAATGATGATGCAAGAGAACTTGGAAATACGGCTGGCTGGTAATCCGAACTTCACCGCGAGGTCCACTACCGGGATTACCTTGCCTCGCAGGTTCGTGACCCCGCGTATCCAGAGCGGAGTGTTGGGCACGGTGGTGACCGCTTCGTACTCCACGATCTCGCTCACCTTCACGATACTGATGGCGTATTCCTCACCCGCGGTCAAGAAGGTAAGGTATTGCACCTTGCTCAGAGGACGTTGGTCCTTGCCTTGATTCGACGCTCCCATAGTTTCACTCCTCGCATTTCTGCCGTTCGCTTAGTCGAATGCGTCCGGACTTAACCGCGGACAAGCCCGCAGGACCGGACAGCGTCCAGCTTAGAACGGAGCGAAGTTAGCTTCTTCCGCTGCCTTGCCGTTAGCCGGTTGACTGTGGCTGCGCTGCGCGAAATCGCTCCTGAACACCGGGTTCAGAGGCATGGTCACGCGCTGTTTGCCGTCGCTCCCGCGATTAGGGGATTGCTCTCCCGCAACCCGGAAGAATGTCATCAACTGCTGCAGTTGCTCGGACTGCGCCGCCAATTCTTCCGCTGTGCTGGAAAGCTCTTCCGCCGACGATGCGTTGCGCTGCGTAACCGAATCCACCTGGGACATGGCCTTGTTGATCTCCGTGACTCCGCCGGACTGTTCGGTGGATGCCGCGGCAACGTCCTGCACCAACTCGGCCGTCTTCTTGATGGATGGCACCAGGTCAGACAGCAATTGTCCAGATCGTTCGGCAACGCTGACACTCTTCCCTGCCAGCCCTCCGATTTCCTGCGCCGCCAACTGGCTGCGCTCGGCCAACTTTCGAACCTCGACCGCGACGACCGCAAAGCCGCGGCCCTGATCTCCGGCGCGAGCCGCCTCAATCGCCGCGTTGAGCGCAAGCAGGTTGGTCTGGTAGGCGATTTCTTCGATCACTGAGGTCTTGGCCGCAATTTGCTTCATGGCTTCGACAGTCTCTCTTACAGCGTCGCCGCTCTCTTCTGCCGCCGAGGCTCCCTTGGCCGCCGCCTGCTCCACTTGCCGGCTATTGTCGGCGTTTTGGGTAATGGAGGCGTTCATCTGTTCCAGGCTGGAGCTCATTTCCTCAACCGAAGCAGCTTGTTCGCTGGTTCCCTGAGAAAGACTCTGCGAGGAAGCGGAGACCTGCTGGGCCGCGGAGGCCACTGCGGCAGACCCTTCGCGAACGTCCCTGATGATGCCCGATAGCCGCGTGGTCATCTCACGCATAGCTTGCTGCAATTTGCCGGTTTCGGACTGGTTCGTGACCCTGATCTCCTTGGTCAAATCGCCGGCGGCAATACGCTCCGCATGCTGGACGGCCTGCTCGATGGGAACGGTAATGCTCTTGGTGACGCTAATCGCCGCGAGTGTGGCTAGAACAATAGTTACAACCAGGAGCAACAACGCAATCCTGCGCCCCATTGCGTAAGCTTCCTGGCTTTCCTTCATGCTTTGCTGCATGGCGTTGGTTTGGAGGTCAATGAACTTCGTCCACATGGCGCGATACTTGTCGAGCGCCGGGATCACATCTTCCCGCAACCCCGCCATTGCCTGGTCCCGTTTCTTGTCGGCCAGCAGCGCCTTGGCTTTGTTCCTCGCCGAAATATAGGCCTGCCGGTCCTGAGTGACGACCTCGAACATGTCTCGCTCCTGGGCAGAGCTGAGACTCTTCTCGATTTCTGCGACCTGTACGTTGATTTCGCGCGTGATCCCCTCGTTTTGCGTGTTCAGCTTTTTCTCTTCGTCGGGGTCCGTGGTTTCAAACAACTGCAGGGTGATGCGGGCGTTGGTGATTGAGTTTTCGATGGTCTGGTGTGTCAACTCAACCGTGTTGTAACGCTTCTGCACCGAAGCCGACAGGTTGGAATTCAGGCGGCCGAGCCATCCCAGCCCAAATCCACCCACCGCAATCACGCACAGCAGGATGGCCCCGAAGACCACTCCCAGTCGCGTGCCAATCTTCCGATCTTGCCAGGTTTTCATTGTCCTTCACCTCTCTGATCTAAAATCGAATGCCTTTTTCCTTAAGCTTGCGCTTGCAAAGTCGTTTGCATCACTCCGCGCAGAAGACTGGGAACGTCGATGATTAAACCCACTCTTCCGTCTCCAAGCACGGTGGAACCGGCAATCCCCGCGGCTGCTCGAAATGCCCGGCCCAGCGGTTTCACCACGGTCTGCATCCCGCCCAGCAATTCGTCAACGGCGATTCCAGCGTGGAACTCATTGATCTTGACAACCACGATGTTCTCCCTCTTTGGGGCTTGACCGGATACGCCAAAAACACGCCGCAATCGCACGTAAGGCAGTGCAGTTCCGCGCAGGCTAAGGATCCCGCTGGCTTCTAAGTTACGTTGCCCCGCTGGCAATTCCGTACACTCGGTCACATGTTCCAAAGGGACGACAAAGGTTTCGCTGCCTACCCTTACGGAGAAGCCTTCAATGATGGCCAAAGTCAAAGGCAAGCGCATGGTGATAGTGCTGCCTTTGCCCGCCGTACTCGTTATCTCAACCGTTCCGCGCAGATTGTCGATGTTGCGCCGCACCACATCCAGCCCGACCCCGCGGCCCGAAAGATCGGTGACTGACTCCGCGGTTGTGAATCCCGCCTGGAACACCAGATTGTAGAGCTCCTGATCGCGAATCTCGTCCTTGCCGGACAACAGGCCAACGCGTTTTGCTTTTTCGAGGATCCGAGCGCGATCGAACCCGGCTCCATCGTCTTCGAGCTTCACGATAATGTTTCCGCCGCTGTGGGCCGCGCTCAACCGGATCAATCCGCAAGGATTCTTGCCCTGGCTTTGGCGCAAGGCCGGCTTCTCGAAACCATGATCGACCGCATTCCGCAGCAGGTGCAGCAGTGGATCTTTCAGTTGTTCGAGCACGGTGGTATCGACCTCGACGTCTCCTCCAACAACTTCCAGACGCGCCAGTTTTCCGTGGCTCTTAGCCAGGTCCCGCACCGAACGAACAAACTGGCGAAACAGTGGCCCGACCGGCACCATGCGGATGCTCATCACTTCACTCTGCAGGTCCATGTACAGGCGCTCGGCCTCGCGATGCATCTCCAGGATGGCTCGCCCCTGCTCGCTGTCGAGTTTCTCGATCATCTGGCGCAAGCGCCCTTGCGCAATCACAATTTCCCCGGTCAGGTTCAGCATGTGGTCGAGTTTGTCGACATCGGCGCGTAGCGTGCGATGACTGGCTCCGGGCAGCATGTCGAGTTTCACCGCTGACCTGGATTCTGCCGAAGCTCCGCTGGTGGTCACAACCCTCTTCGATCGTTTTTCAACCTCTTGCGCGATTTGCTTTCTGAGCACTTGTTGTCCCGGAGTAAGGTCGCGGGGCCCTGCCGCCGCGCTTGAGACCATGGCACGAAGTTCATCCACAGCCTTCAGCAGCAATGAAATCAAGTCCGCGCTGGGCACCGCCTGCTGCTCCCGAAAAACGTCCAACAGGTCCTCTACAACGTGGGCAAAGCCAGCAAGGTCCCTCAGTTCCAACGAGGTTGCGTTTCCCTTGATGCTATGGGCAACCCGGAAAATGTTGGGCAACAATTCCGGATCGGAAGGACTTGATTCCATCTGCACTAATGCCTGCTCCATCAAGTCCAGGCCTTCTTCCGACTCGACGAGGAACGACGCCAGCACTGCTTCGTGGTCAAAGTCCGCCAAATTCACTTTCCCTCCTCGCCCTTCGCGACCATGGGCAGCACCGGCATCCTTATTTCACTTGGTCGAAATTCTTGATCGTCGTTACCCCATCGGAAATCTGAAAGACCAACCTTCGGCCATGCTTCCCGGACACATCTTTTTCCATCACCGGAATTCCCGCCGAACGAAGAAACTGTTCGGCCAGCTGCACATTCCTTGATCCCAGCGACTGCAATGGATCGTTGCCAAAAGCGCTCGACCCGCCAAAGACCTTGGCCTGCAAATACTTGAGTTCACATCCCAACGCCAGCACCTGCCGCAGCAGTTCGGGATTGGCCACGTTGCCGTAGCGAAATCGGTTAGGTCCTTCGCCCTGCCCTTCAGGCAGGAGATAGTGGTTCATTCCTCCCGCTTTCTTGTGCCGGTCCCACAGACAAATCGCCGCACACGATCCCAGTATGGTTGAGATGGTGATCGGATCGCGGGTTACGAACACCTGCCCCGGATAAAGGAAGTGCCTGGCCTCTTCGGAGTCCGTGTGCTCAAAGGTCTTCATGAACTCCGCGGGCAGCACGGCCGGATTAAATTTGGGGGGATTCTCTCTCATGCTCTCATTCCTGGCCCCTCAGTCCCGAGTTTTGAATGGACGCTCGGACCAAACAAGGGCTTGGCGGCTTCGTCGGAAAGAAGTTTGAACAATTCCATGTCGGTTCTGTCGAAGGCCTGCTTCTGGGGAAGCAAACGCAATATCGCAAGTATGGCGATCGTCTGGTTTGCGAAACGGATGGGAACGAACGCCTGCACCTTCGTCATTGCGCCGCAGTGATCGCGAGCCGGAATCTCAACATGGCACTCCCCGCCCATCACGCGCCGGAGGCCAGCCTCGCCCAAGGCCCGCGGCAAGTCGTAATTCTCGGCATCGATTCCGAATGACCAATAAACTTGGAAGGTTGCGTTTCGGCGATCGACTTTGAACAGACCGATTTCCTCCGAGCCGAGAAAGTTGGCCACAATCTCGCGCAATCCCTCGATCGCATCCTCTTGACCCCGGCTCTCGGCCAGTCGCTTCCGCGCCGCTCCTAACCGCAGATCGTTCATCGCCTCGGCCCCAGAGGGCTGCGCCCCAGATGCCTTGCTCTTGTCACCGTTCATGAAGGTCCTTGCTGCACTGATTCGACCAACAGGTCGAACCTGCTCTTCGCTCGCGCTACTCGCCGAGGTAGCTCTGCAACAGCGCCACCAACTCGGCGCCGTCCACCGGCTTGGTAATGTAGTCATTGCATCCGCTCTGAAACCCCGCCTCCATATAAGATTCTTCGCCGCGAGTGGTGACCAGAACAATGGGGATCTCGCGCGTGCTCGCTTGCTGGCGCATCCTCTTGCAGGCCTCAAACCCATTCATGCGGGGCATCACAACATCCATCAAAACCAGGTCAGGGCGCTCCTGTTGGGCTTTCTCGACCGCTTCCTCGCCGTCGCTCGCGGTCACGCACTGGTAGGTCGTGCGTCTCTCCAGAATCTCGCGCTCCATCATCAGGGCGGTCTTCGAGTCGTCAACCACAAGGATTTTCTTTGACATTGTTTTTCCTCGAACTGTCATGCCGAGATTGTGCGCAACTGCCGTGGGGAAGGCAGAATCTCCAGTCCAAGTCCTGGGCTGTGCGATTCTTAGTGATTTCTAACACAGGCGTAATTACCGCGATAATTACGTAGGTAATGGGATGAAAGAGTTGGAGCGTTCCAGAACCTGTAGAGACGTTGCTTACAACGTCTCGGTTTGTGAAGCGCAATCGGCAAGTTTCGCGTTAACCGCGCGGCGTATAATCGGCTGTTGAAGAATCCAGCGAAGGGCGGACACACATGGCTCCCACGAACGGTAATTCCGGCGACGGCAGTGGCATTCAGGACGATCAGGACGACAACGGGCACAGCGGCAATGGGCACAGCGTTCCTCAGCCGCGATCCGAGTGGATCGCGCGGCGCAAAGCCGAGAATCGCGATGGTAATTTCTCCCAGATGCACTATGCCCGCAAGGGTTTGATCACGGAAGAAATGGTCTATGTGGCCGATCGCGAAAAGCTTTCCGCCGAACTGGTGCGCGACGAAATCGCCCGCGGCCGCATGATTGTTCCCGCGAACATCAATCATCCCGAGCTCGAGCCGATGGGCATCGGCGTGGCTTCGCTGTGCAAGATCAACTCCAACATCGGCAACTCCGCCGTTACTTCGAACATCGACGAGGAACTTAAGAAGCTGCACACTTCCGTGCACTACGGCGCCGACACCGTCATGGATCTTTCGACCGGCGGCGACATTCACGTCATTCGCGAAGCTATTCTGCGGCACTCGCCGGTGCCGATTGGAACCGTGCCGATCTACGAAGCCATCTCGCGGGTGAAGCGCGTCGAAGACTTGAATGCCGAGGTCATGCTCGAAGTTATCGAAGAGCAGGCCGAGCAGGGCGTCGATTACATGACCATTCACGCCGGCGTGCTGATCCAGTATTTGCCCATGGTTTCCAAGCGCATCACCGGGATCGTGAGCCGCGGCGGCGCGATTCTGGCGCAATGGATGGCCCACCATCACAAACAGAATTTTCTTTACGACCGCTTCGACGATATCTGCAAGATTTTCGCCAAGCACGATGTTTCATTTTCGCTGGGCGATGGCCTGCGTCCGGGCTGCATCGCCGACGCCAGCGACGAAGCCCAATTCGCCGAGTTGAAGACCCTCGGCGAACTCACGAAGAAGGCCTGGGAATACGATGTGCAGGTGATGATCGAAGGCCCCGGCCACGTCCCACTCGACAAGATCAAAGAGCAAGTCGACAAAGAAAAAGAACTTTGCTACGAGGCTCCGTTCTACACGCTGGGCCCGCTCGTCACCGACATCGCGCCGGGATACGACCACATCACGTCGGCGATTGGCGCGGCCATGATCGGCTGGCACGGGGCGGCGATGCTTTGCTACGTCACGCCCAAAGAACATCTCGGGCTGCCCAACGAAAAAGATGTGAAGGACGGAATCATCGCCTACAAGATCGCAGCCCATGCCGCGGATCTGGCCCGCCATCGTCCCGGCGTTCAGGACCGTGACGACGCGCTCAGCTACGCCCGCTACAAATTCGACTGGGAAAAACAATTCGAGTTGTCGCTCGATCCGGAAACCGCCCGCTCCATGCACGACGAAACCCTGCCCGACGACTACTACAAAGAAGCCGCCTTCTGCTCCATGTGCGGCCCCAAATTCTGCTCCATGAATTACTCAAGCAAAGTGGACGCCTACAACAAAGAAGTCCACGGCCTGGAAAAGAAAGACTACTCGGGCCTGGTGGAAAAGCTGGTTTCGCTCAAGTAAATACTAAATTGGTCGTCCCCGCTTTTTCGAAGAACGTAAGAGTGGGGCAGCCCATGCCCGTGAGTTAGGATGGGGCATCTTTGTTTTGCGCGGTGATACCGGCGAACTCGAAGACGGTGCGGAGATCGCGCCAGTTGCCGCGCTCGGCTCCGGCGATGGCGGCCTGCACCCGCTCGAGTTCTTTTTCTTCCTGCTGCGTGTCACGCTCGGATTTCTTTCGCTCCTTCGGAGCTGGGCTGTTTTGTGTCGTTGTCCGACGGCTGGCGCCGTGGGCTGTATTCTTTTGCCGCTCTGCGGCTGGGGTTGCGGTTCTTTTCGCGGATGCGGTTGGTTGCAATTGGGCTGGCGCGGCTGGTGATTCACATTGGGCTGTGACCGTGGCGTTGGCTTCGCGGACAGGAATGTCTGCGCCACACGGGACTTGTTCGTCGACCTCGCGGGCGGGGGCGCCCGCGCCACACTTCTTGCTTTGCTTTGAGTCTATGGGTGGGCCGAACTCGGGGTGTTCGATCAGGTATTGGCGGGCGTAGTCGGGGACTTCGCGAACCATACTTTGCTTTTGGTCCTCGTAGCGGGCCTCGAAGCGAACGTTTTTTGCGTTCCTGGCGGCGATGCGCAGAGCCTGAATGATAAGCCGGGCGCGGGTTGGGTCGAGCGTGCCTTTCAACAGGCCATCGACGACGCGCATGAGGGAAAGCTGGATGGATTCGCAATCTTCGAGCAGGGCCATGGAGTCGAGGCGCATGTCGACGCGCTGTTGCACGCCTTTGATGACGCGGGTATGGAAGTAACAGAAGAACTCGCGGCGCAAGGCGGGGGAACCGCAGCGCTGTCCGGCGACCTTGATGTGGGTGCAACTGCGGGGACGTTTGGGTAGAAGTGTGGGCATGAACTACTCCTGAAAAAAATCGCGTATTTCGCGTAAATCTATGAATCGATTGAGTCGGGATTGCGGGGTACCCGCCAGATCTATGAAAAGAAATGGGTTGCGGGCAAAATCTTGGGAACAAAGGAGTTGCGGGGTGGTCGAAGGGGAAGAAATTGCTTGCCTGGCGGATCCGGAGGGGAGGGACAACTTACAGGCTCCTTGATTACGTCGTTATATAGCTACAGTACAGTATATCTAATAGTAAAGTCAAGGAAATAATAGAAAAAATATGGGCGCAGTTCCAAGATCGGAATCAAGCCGAGGGCCTCCTGGGAGTAGTTGGCGAAACGTGGGCCAATCCCCATGAGTGTTGCTGGCGGACCGTTTTACAGAGAAACGCGAGTAAGCACGTGCTGCGCGTCTGTCAAGGCGTGCTCTTCATCGAACAAAATGCCGACGCGCGAACCGCGTGTTCAACCAACGCCTTTTTTAGAACTCTTGCCTCAAGGGATGCGTTCCGGCGAGGCGGTCTCCGATTCCCCGGACTTGAGATTCAAAATCCCGGACGCCAGCCGAAAGGCACGACTGACGCGGGTCGCAACACTGTCTGGTGTCGCAACTCTGACGTGTTGCAAGGATAACTGGCGAGAACAGGCCGTTCCGCTCATTGACCTGTCGATGAGTGTAATCGGGATGTTACGCCAAGTGACTAAACAGGACTACAATGGGTCCCGTTTCTGCTCCCGGCAGAGGAGGTTCGCTTACGAAAACCACACTTCTCGCAGCGGCGCTGATGGCAGTCCTGATCTCGTCTGCCGGAGCGCAGGACAATGACCGCCTCGCTGCGGCCAGCCTGGATCGCGAAGGACATGTGCAAGTGCCAACGCGGGCGGAGGTTCTCGGCAACCCATCCCGCCGATCCCAGACTCCACCCACCTGGTGCAGGCCTTGTTTGTTCTACGCGGGCGACTTTGACACAGATGCCAGCGATGCAAATGGTCTCTCCAACGAATTCGATCTCACCGTCGGCACGGGCGCTGCCGTATACACCCCGTTCATCGTCCCGAAAGGTAAGACGTGGACCGTAACGGGACTATTTACAGACAATATCATGTTGATCGAGGTTCTCGACCCCCGTACGATTCCATTTGAAATCCGCAAAGGCATTCCCAAGGCGGGAGGCAACGGAGGAGAACTGGTCTGCGACGGCAAGAAACCTGGTAGTCTCACACCACTGCCGCAGAATTGGTTTGGGTATCCTTGGGCTGCAGCCAAGGTGGAACACATCAAGGTTTGCCGACTGCCTGCGGGAAAATATTGGATGAGTGTTGTTCCCTACTGCACAAATAAGAATGACTCCTATTGTAACGACTATCGCGCCTTTCTGGCCAATGACGACGGCGCGATGGCTCACAGATTCGGTCCGCTCGAACCGGCAAATGACTCGTTCTTCAACTCCAAGTTCTACGGAGCGAACTGGGATCCGAGTTCGAAATGGCAGACCAGTTCCCGCTTCAGCGTGGGCGTGGAAGGAACCGCGAAGTGAGGTAGTCGGCCGCGAATCGGACGAACCTCAGTTTCCGCTATCAGGCCATTACACGTTTTGAGAATGGTCCGATCCGCCTCAATGAGCGTTATCGCGATGTTACGCGAGCCTGGCCAAACGTCCGGGAGATGTCGCACCTTTTAATCAACACAAGGGCGTTCATCACTGCGAATCTCCAAAAAGGCCCACTTCCGTAGTGCCGGTCATTCCGCCCGCAAGTCGGTGGCGAGCGCCCACCGTCACGCGGTTGGATGGCAGCGAGGGATTGGGGGCATGCTTATTGAGTGATAGGTGAGTCCGGGCAGATTTTACAAATTGGTGACAACTGCGTTCTGTTCGATTGATACAAGGTGGCGAAGCGCGCCGCCGGGCACAGTCTGCGCGGCTTACGGGAGGTAGTCCAATGACGAAAAAACTGGTAGTCGCTCTTCTTGCTTTGCTTTCGGCAGGCACTGCCTTTGCCGCCAATCAGCAACCCGTCCCGGTGTACATCTTTATCTGCAACGTCGATCAAGGTGGCAGCGGACCGTGTCCGAGTGGCGGGATCCCTGCCTCTCTTCTCCAGGGATCGGACGGAAATTTCTATGGGACCACCCAGACTTCCTCACTATCAGGAGGAAAAGCAGGCCCCGGCGGGACAGTATTTTCATTGACGCCGGGCGGAACTTTGACCGTTCTGCATACATTCCTTCCTGGAGCAAATGATACGTACCCGAACGGCAGTCTCCCGGGTTTGCTGGTGGAAGGCTCGGACGGCAAACTGTATGGGACAACCGTCTATGGCGGAGTCGATGGGTGCAATGGCTACTGTGGCGATGGCGTGATGTTTCGCTTGAGCAAAGACGGTTCCGATTTCCAAATTGTCCACAGATTCTGTTCTGAGGCGAACTGTACAGACGGAGTCGGGGTCACTGCGTTGGCCGTTGCAAAGGACGGCAATATCTACGGCACGGACTTCGGTGGAGGGGGCAACCGTTGCGGGGGCGGTGGCTGCGGCGCCATTTTTCAAGTTACTCCATCGACCGGGGAGTACAAGGTTGTCTTCAGCTTTAACGGCACCAGCGACGGATACGAGCCCGAGGCCCTCATGCCCGTAGGCGCTCTGCTCTACGGTAGTGACGGAAAGTTGTTTATATACAATCCGAAGACAGGGGTCTTCAAAATCATCAATGAGACGAAGTCTCGCCAGCTTAGCCGCAGGCAATCCGGCGGGGCTCCGGGAGCCATCGGTCCCGATGGCGAACTCTACGGTTTTCACGGCGTCTGGGGAGAGGACGGTATAGGACTCTCTGAGGTTCGCTTGAATGGCAAAGACCTGCAGCTTTTCCCGTTCTACAACAGCCTGGTAGATGGGGGTCAACCCGATGGACTTTTATTGGCGACCGACAAAAACTTCTGGGTGGCTGATTTCCATGGCGCAAGCGGCTATGGCGATATCATCACGCTTTCGCCTACTGATGGGTCGCTCCTGCAAACGCTGACCCCTTTTAGCACGTCATCTCCTGTGGGCGCTTATCCGGTAGGGATTATCCAAGCTAACGATGGGATCCTGTGGGGATCGACTTATGCAGGCGGTACTGCCAGCAAGGGACAAGCGGCCGAGGGCACGATATTCAGTCTGAATGCGGGCCTGCCATCTCGGTAGGCTGCACCTTGCACTAATAGCGCCCTTTGGGCGGCTCTTCTTTGTGCATCAAGTTTGTGCATCAAGCCAAAGGTGGTTGTGCCAGTAACTGTTGTCGGTCAGCATGACCGGAATCCGGTCACAACGAAGCTTGGGGTTTTGAGCTCAATCGCGATGTTACGACGACAAGCTCGCAAGAGTCAGTTTCTTTCGAGCTTGGCTATGGACTCTTCGCGGCGCCAGATTGAAAGCGCGGGGGCTCCGAGCGCTAGTGCCCCCAGCGAGGCCGGTTTGGAACTGCCCGAGTGGAGCGACGCCGGAGCCGGTTGATCGGCATCTGGGCCTTTGGTCACGCCAGCGACGATCGGTTTGTCCGGGATGGTCTCGTAGGCGTAGCCCGTGAGCGTTGCGGTGATGTCTCCACGGGTGTCGACCGCAACATTCAACCGAGCCCAGCCGTAGTGCGTCCGTCCGTTGATCCTGAACCTCACACCAAGGTAGCGATTCTTAGCGTTTCTCCATTGACCTAAACTAGACGCCTCGGTGGAGATATTGATGAAGTTCCACATAACAATACGCGTCCCGCCCTGGAAGCCCAGTTTTGGACCAATGTTCACGCGGCGCCTCAGAGCAAATGCGGCGGCTCGCTTGCCAGACGTGGAATAGCCAGCCACTGCATTGGTCTGGAGAGCAGCGACCCGGATACTTTCGCCACTCGCCCAAGCTCCCCGATAGAAGGATAAATCGTTCACGCCGTCATGGTTGAGATCCAGCGGGAAAGCGCCCAGCGGGATCGTAACGTTGGCAGCGGTGTAAATCTTTCGCGTTGGCGGGTTGCGATAGAGCCAGCGCTCCAACTCCCGCCGCACTGGCCGCGAGCGCGTAGGAGTTGAGGCGTTGGTGAAGTGAATCCGAGAGGGCCTTGCTAGGCCGGGGAGAGCGTTTCATCGAAAACCTCCTCCGCTCAGTGCGCGAAATTATGCCCTGCGTTGGATCGGAAGTCAATTGCTGGATTGATGAAATCGGGGCAGTCAAAAAAAACAGCAGGTCCCTTCACTCTGCTTCCCATCTCCTTCGGGGATGGGAAGCTCCGGTTGGGATGAGAGTT
>CAWIFC010000005.1:0-271165 GCA_963835275.1 uncultured Acidobacteriota bacterium
TCAGCAAAGCGAAACGAGCGTGCCACGTATGCATGGAGATGAGCTTCACGTCATGGTGGTGGATGACTCGGCGATGGTGCGCCAGGTCATGCAGGCCATCCTCGACGCCGACCGCAAGGTCAAGGTCAACACTGCAGCGGACCCGCTGATTCCTGGGGAAAGATGCAGAAGGAGCCTCCCGACGTGGTCATCACCGACCTGGAAATGCCGCGGATGGATGGCCTGACCTTCATTCGAAAAATCATGGCGGAAATGCCTACACCGGTGGTGGTCTGCTCTGGTCTGGCGACGCGCGGCACCGAACTAGCGCTGCGCGCTCGAAGAAGGAGCGGTGGAGGTAATCACGAAGCCCAAGGTGGGGGTGCGTGAGTTCCTGCACGAATCAGGCTGTCACCTTCCTGGATGCGGTCTGGAGCGCATCGCAAGCGCAGGTCAGGCATCGGCCGAGGCCCCCGGTGGCGGTGCCTCGCCTGACGGCCGATGCTGTCCTGCCTCGCAACGGCAAGTCCCGCGCTGCAAGGTCGGCGAACGGAGTAATAGCTGTGGGTGCCTCGACGGGTGGAACCGAGGCCCTGCGTGTCTTCCTCACGGCCCTGCCAACCGACTGTCCGCCAGTTGTGATTGTGCAGCATATGCCCGAAGTATTCACGCGAGCCTTTGCGGAACGTTTGAACAGGGAATGCGGCATAGAGGTCGAAGAGGCGCGGGATGCCGACCGGCTCAGAATTGGCCAGGCGCTGATTGCTCCGGGCAACCGGCATATGCTCATCAATCGCAGTGGCGAAGAACTTGTCGTTCAGATCATTGATGGCCCGCTGGTCTCACGCCATCGTCCGAGTGTGGATGTACTTTTTCGTTCGGTGGCCATTTCCGTCGGCCCAAGCGCGGTCGGCGTGATCATGACCGGGATGGGAGACGACGGCACCAGGGCCTCTGTGAGATGAAGGAAGCTGGGGCATCCACGATCGCGCAGGATGAAGCCAGCTGCATCGTGTTTGGAATGCCCAAGGAAGCGATTGCCCGCGGTGCTGTGGATCTCGTTGTGCCTCTGGAGCAGATTGCCAGCGCGGCCCTGAACGTACACAGCAAGCAGGCAGGATGGAAAGAAGAGCTCTGGAAGCGATGACGAAACCAGAAAACTGCTCGGGGAACCTCGGTGATGGCATGAAACATACCGCGAAGAAAAACTCTGCCGTAACACGGATCTAGACTAAATCAGAAAAGTGCAAAGGCGAGCATCTGGGAAGGTGGGCGCGTGCTCGTGTGCGGGGGACTCGCGATCTATCCAGTTCAGCTGTTCGCGGTCGTCGTCTGCGGAATAGAGGCGGAGAAGGGCCGCGTGACAAAAAGTCCAGCTCAACCGCTCGCCGACACCTTTAGAACCGCAGGTGCTTTTGGCGCCAACCAAGATGTTCTTCGCGTCCTTGGAAAATCTCATGCAGCAGGCTTATGAAGCGCTGCTTAGGGGTTGAGGGCTGCGCCTTGCCAGTTTCTGTAGTCTCGGTTTTCGCATCCATCTTTGAGGGTTCGAGAGCGGGACTGCGCCGGTTGGCCCATGCGGTGGCCTCCTTCTAAGAATGAATTCTCATACCCTTGATCGCTTGCACTTGCGACAAACTTCGCTTTAACCGTCTGCCGAGAGGAGGTCGGAAGAGTTTCTAATTGAGTCCTGATTCTAAGTTGGTTCTAATCCTCGGGGCAGATCACCAACGGCATAGCACTGCAGAATCGGTTTTCCTGGTCTTATCCAGCGATTTAAGAAGGAGTCGTTGCAGGATCTCGCGAATTCCGTGGGCCACCGCCTGCCCCCGCTGTTTCCAACTCAACTACTCAATTGGGCGGGCAAGCTTTCCCTCGTTGTTCAGCTTAGGCGCTGCGGACCCGCAGCCATTAAAGTCACCCACGAAAGTGCCGATAACAGCACCAGCACCATGCAGCGGGACTGGCAACAATTTGTTCAAAACAATGGACGGCTGAGGCAGGCATCAGCACTGTCCGGTTCGAATAGGGTCTTGGCAAGCGCCGAAGCGAATGAATACCTGCAACGGGAGGAGTCTGCCTTGTGAGTCAACTTTACGATCTGAGAATGGCAATTGAAAACAAGATTAAGACCGAGGGCCTGGATGCGACCGAGGTGAAAGGCAAGATTGGACTACGCTCCGGCCGAATTCTGGCGCTGATCTCTGCTAACACGCCAGACGACCCGATGGCCGTCGCCAAGCTGAGGCAGGCTGTCAAAGACGTGCTGAATATCAACTTGTGAGGAGTGTTCGCATGAAATGGAACTTGATTCGAACCAAAGTTCTGGCCGCATTGATCGCCTGTCTCGTAGTGGGCGTTGGCGGCATCCTGGCACTGATGCATTACAGCTTCGCGCGGAACTCCCAGACCCTGGCGGCGGAGTCGGTCATGGGCGCGCAAAAGCTCTTCACGATTTTAGAAACCAGGGAAATCAGTAAAATGACCGCGGTAAGCGAGACCCTGATGATGAATCCGCAGGTTCGCGACGCCTTTGCCGCCAAGGATCGCGCTCGCCTGCTCGAGTTAACTTCGCCGCTGTATCCGAAGTTGAAGAGCGAAGGCATTACCAACTGGATGTTTCACACTCCCGAGCCGGACATGACCGTCTTCCTTCGTCTCCACAACCCCTCAAAATTCGCCGACCATCTGAATCGCTTCATGGACAAAGAAGTGGTACGCACTCATGCCATGGTCGTTGGAAACGAACTGGCCAAGGCCGGATTTGCCGTGAGAATTTTGCGACCGTTTTACGATTCGCAAGGCGCTGTGACCGGCTATGTCGAGTTTGGCGAGGAAATTGGCCAGTTCATTCACGCCATGAAAAACCAGACCGGCGACGACTACGGTCTTCTGCTCAGCAAGAAGTTCGTGGACCGGCAGTTTTGGGCGGATTCGAGCGCGGTTTGGAAGCGGCGCGATAACTGGGATGACAATCCGAACTTCGTGGTCGCGGACAAAACCACAGCCACCGATAAGATCATTCAATTCCAGGGAGAACTGACGGCGGTGCCCGCCCAGGGTACAGCGCTGGAATATTTCCGCGACGGGAATTCGGTTTTCGTGCGCGGGATCTTTCCGATCCGCGACGCCGCAGGAAACAACGTAGGCGCAATGTTTGTAGTGCGGGATATTTCGGGCTTTTACGTGGCTATGCGGCACACCCAGAATGTCCTCATACTGATGACGGTCGTCGCTCTGACGCTCGGCATCTTTCTGGTGCTTACGCTGCTCAGTCGTCTGGTATTCCGGCGACTGGAGCACATCATTGCGGTCGCGACCCGGGTGGTTGGTGGGGATTACGAAACCGAAATCCGCGTCTCGTCCGACGATGAAGTCGGCCAATTCGAACAACTCTTCGAGCAGTTCCGGCGCGTCTTCGTGGAACTCCTGACGCATGTGCCCGAGTTTCAAGAAAAGCCTGAGTTGCAGGAAAGGTAAGACCCCAACTGCGGATCGAGACTCGGCAGAGCCAGGTTCAGTCTGCGCGAACGATTTCTCTTCGAAGGGTTCTTGCCCCGGTCAGCGCTTACCCAATTGAGTGCTGTATCATGAGGATGCTATAAAAGTAGGGTGGGGCGCGTAGCTCAGTTGGCAGAGCAATGCCCTTTTAAGGCATGGGTCGATGGTTCGAGTCCATCCGCGCTCACCAATTTTTTGGTTTGTAATTCCTCGACATTCCTCAACCTCCCATGAATGGCTCGACGTTCCCGCACCTGGCTGGAGGGTTCGGTGGTACGGCGACGATTGCGTGGCTGCTGCTGACGGCCTTTGCCGCCTCCTATGTGCGCGCCTTCACCGGTTTCGGGTCGGCTCTGGTTGCGGTGCCGGCGCTGGTGCTTATCCTGCCGCCCTCGGACGCGGTGCCGTTGGCGATGGCAATCGATTTGTGCGTGGGGTTCCTGCTGCTGCGGCATGTCGTCCGAACCGGGATTGCATGGAAACCGGTGAAGCTTCTGATTGTCGCTGCGCTTCTGAGCATGCCAATCGGTCTTTGGACGTTGCATGTGATCTCTTCTCGTGTCGCTTATCTGTCTATTGCAGTGATGGTTTTTGCTTTCACCAGTCTTCTTGCGCTTGGTTTTAGAACCAGGAGAAATCCGGGGACTGCAGCCACGCTGATCGCCGGAAGCCTTTCGGGGATTCTGGGCGGGGCCTTTGGAATGACTGGGCCGCCGGTTGTCCTTTTCTTTTTTTCCAGCCCCATGGGGAAAGAAATCAGCCGGGCGACGATCATGGTTTATTTGATCGTGACTACGTCCGCGTATCTGCTGTTGACTGCGGCGACCAGGATTTCCGTTGCCTGGCTTCGACCGTTGTTGCTGATGCTTCCATTTATTCTGCTGGGAACCTATCTGGGGCAAAAGGCATTTTCCAAAGCCGAAGAAAAGACTTTCCGGCGGGTGGTTTTTGGCGTGCTGTATGGTCTCGCGGCCAGCGCGGCGTGGAAGGCCTGGCTGGGATAGCGACTAGCTGCCGTTCCGAAATGGGACGGAGTTTACTGTTTAGTACTGGGTACCCCCCCTCCTCCCCCTTTGACTGCAAAATCTTGAAAACAAACGATCTGTTTTGCGACTACCCGCTAGATCTTTGAGTTTACAGGAGTTACGGGCAAAATCTAGAGAACATGGGAGTTAGGTTGGCCCTCGCTCCGTCCGCATCCCATTTTGGAACTGGGATGACGAGGCGTTTGGCGCGGGGGTGGGCGGCATGCCGCCGCCTAGCTCGGATTGTCAAAGATCGTCCATTATCTTGTAGATAATGTGTATTGTAATAGATTATCGAACTTGAATCGCGCAAGTCAATAGCAAAACGCACTGCGAGACCGAGGGATTGGGAAAGGGTACTGGGTCCCCAACAAAACCGCGAGACCTGGGGGCACCAGCTAAAGCTAAAGGGGAAGGCTACGGGGTGAGTTGGAAGACTACGCCGCCGCCAAACGTGCCACCCGTGGCGGCTGTGCCGTAGAGTTTGCCGTCGGGGCCGAGGGTTAAGTTTGCGTCGGGTTCGGCGCCGTCGGAGCCGACAAAAGTGTGCAGCAGGGTGTATTTCCAACTGCCGTCCGCGTGCGGCGACAATTTAAATACCACGCCACAACCGCAACTCGGGGAACCGCCAACGGCCGCGGCCCCATACAGATTGCCGGCACTATCCAGAATCACCCCTTCTGAAACTCCTCCATCGGCTCCGCCCGTGAAGTTGTACAGAATCGTCTCCTGCCAATTCTGGCCGGAATCAACGGTGGGGCGAGCCAGTTTGTAGACGACGCCAGAACGGTATTTGCCGCCATTGGCCGTTCCATAGAGATTTCCTTCAGCATCCATGGCTAGTTGGCCCACGCCGGGCCACACGCCATCGTTGTCAGAGAAGCCGAAGGCATGCAGGATGTGCTCTGTCCAGGCCTTGGGAACTGGCTCATCGTTCGCGGGAGGCTGCAGTTCCCAGACCGTGCCACAACCGTCGGCGCACAAAGGGGCCCCCCCGCCGTCAAGCGTGGTGCCGTAGAGATTCCCGGCAGCGTCCATAGTCGGCCCCGCCTTGGGCAGGAATCCGTCACCGTTCTTCCCGGTGAAGATGTGAAGGTTGCTCTCCGTCCAACCGTTCGGGCTCCGCGAGATCTCGAAGGCGGAGCCGCCGGTGCCGTACAGCTTACCGTCTCGGCCCATGATGAGATTGCCCCACGGGCAGCATGCATAATCACCGGGGCCGCCGAAGCTATGAAGCACCAAGCGAGTCCAGCCGTGTTGGCCGCGAACCAGTGCGAACGCGGTGCCGACGCCGTACGCCCCGCCAACGTCAGTTGTGCCGTAGAGTTCCCCCGAAGGGGCAACGGTGAGTCCGCCGTTTGGATCGTCTCCGCCGGAGTCACCGTTCCTAAAGCTACGCAGCATAGTTTCCTTCCACCGGCCGTTCGATTGGGGGCTTAGCTCGAAAGCGGTGCCATAGCTGTAGCTGCCGCCCCCGCTCGTCGTACCGTACAGGTTCCCGCTCCCATCAAAAGCCACGCTGTCCCAAACGCCCCCGCCATCGTGGCCTGCGCCGAAGGAATGCAGCACATGGAAGCGATGTTGGGCTTGGGCTGTCAGAGAGCAAGGAATCAGTAACGCGAGCAGGAGTAATTTCGGTCGCATCAGACGCCGCCTACGGATTGATTCGAACGAAACGAAGGCGGGAGGACCCGCCACCAGCCGCAACAATAGCACGTTCTCGCACCGGAAGCCATCCGCCGGTTTGAGCATCACGTCGACCGGTTAATCGTTATTCATCGCGTCGTCTTCCGGACCGCAGCATGGCGTCCCACCCTTGCATAGCGCAAGGAGCTTGTCCCCCGGCTAGCGCCCACCCTTTCCGCAAAGAACGCGGAAAAGGGTGGGGCACCCGTTCTACACGGAACCGAGGATGGCTGGGCGAGCCTCCGGCGTCGGGGAGTGTGCTAGGATTTTGGAGAATCCCCGCTTGATTACCTTTGGAGGAATCTCCGGAATGCGCTACTTCTGGCTTTTCTGCTGGTTGCTTGGAAGCTTGGCCTGGGGGCAGGAAAAGCCTGTTCCGTCGAATGTGCCGCCTGAGTATCGTCCGCCGATCATACGCGAGAATGAACCGGAGGCGCCGCCGCCGGCTTCGGCATCGAGTGTTGCGCCGGACGCGGCTGTGCTAACGATTACGGGACTGTGCGCGCAGCCGGCATCAGCCTCGACCGACAGTTCGGCGAAGGCAGCCTGCCAAACCATCATTACCCGGGCGCAGTTCGAGAAGCTGACCGACGCTCTGCTGCCGAAGATGAAGCCTTCCATGAAGCTGCAGATTGCCAACTCTTATCCCAGCCTGTTGGCGAATGCGCGCGAGGCGGAGAGCCGCGGGCTGGACAAGACTTCGCGCTTCGAGGAACGGCTGGCGTTCGCCCGGCTGCAGATCCTGTCGCAGCAACTGATCAGCCAGATCGATGAAGAGTCGGCGAAGGTATCCGAAAAGGAAATCGAGGACTACTATCACAGCCACGCGGCGGTGTTCGAGGAAGCGACGCTGGAGCGAATCTTCATCCCCAACCGCAAGCAGATGGATCCCCTGCCGAAAGAAAAGGCCACGCCGGAAGCGGTGAAGGCTCAACGGAAAGCGGGCGAGGATGCGATGATCCGCGAGGCTGAGCAGTTGCGCGCCCGAGCGGCGGCGGGCGAAGACTTTGTCAAATTGCAGAAGGATGCGTACACGGCGGCGGGAGCGAGCGATACTCCGCCTAATCCCAGCCTGGGTGCGATGCGGTCATCGAGCATCCCGCCGAATCAGGCTTCGGCGTTTGAGTTGAAAACCGGCGAAGTCTCGCAAGTGCTTAGCGATTCGACGGGCCACTATATTTATAAGCTGGACGCGAAGTCGATAGAGCCGTTGGATGCAGTGAAGGGCGAAATTCACAAAATCTTGCAACTCCAGCGTCGGGAAGAAATGATTCAGGCGGTGCAACAGCCCATCACAACGGAGATGAATCAGGCTTACTTTGGGCCCAGCGAGAAGCACGGAGGCCCCGAAAATACAAAATCCAAATAGCCTGGAAGTGCATCCGCGTCTCAATCTGCAAATGATCCAAACTATTGAATTTGTAGGCTTAATGTTTGTGATTGTGGCTACGTGCGCTCGACCTGGGCTCCACAAATAAACCTCATGACCGGAAACCGCATCTATTAGCGCGAGTGGAATTCCAACCATCCGGGTTTAATACGCGTAACCACGCTGTCTAAGGAGAAAGTGCATGTTCTCAGCTAAGATGCTCATGTTCTGGGGGCTGCTCGTTTGCGCGGCGTGCCTTCTTTTAGGTTTGAACGGCTGCGGCGGGGGCAGCAGCGGCACGGGTGGTTCGCCTCCGCCGCCTCCGCCCGCGCAAAAAATTCAGCACATTGTGATCATCTTCCAGGAGAATCGCACTCCAGACAACCTGTTTCAGGATCCGAAGCTGATTAAGAACGGTGCAGACATCAGCCAAATGGGATTGACTTCGCAGGGCCAGAAGGTTCCGCTTACGGCGATGTCGCTGGTGACCGACTACGATTTGAGCCACGCGCACAAAGCTTGGGTTTCGATGTATGATGGCGGAAAAATGGATGGGGCCGACAAAATCGACATCGATTGTCTTCACAAAGAAAAAGATTGCCCTTCGCCGACTGCGTGGTTTCGTTACGTGAACCCGTCGGAAGTTGCGCCCTATTTCCAAATGGCGGAAACGTATACCTTCGGCGACCGAATGTTTCAAACCAATCAGGGTCCGAGCTTCAACGCCCATCAATTCATCATTTCGGGGACTGCGGCGCCGACCCCGCCGGGCCAACCCAACAGCGACTACTTCGTTGCGGAAAACCCGATGTACCCTCCGGGAGAGGGTTCGAATCCAATCGCCGGCTGCACCGCGCTTCCGGGTACGATGGCGGCATGGATTGATCCGAACGGCATCGAGATCAATTCATACCCCGCTCAGTTTACATGCTACGACCACCCCACGGTGACGGACTTGCTGAATGCCAAGGGAATCAGCTGGCGCTACTACGCCCCGGGACCCGGATCAATATGGACCGCGCCGAACGCGATTCAGCATATGTGCGTTCCGGACTCCAGCGGGAGCACTTGCACAGGCTCCGATTGGGTCAAGAACGTTGTCATCCCGCAGACCGGAGTGTTGACTGACATCAGCAACGGTCAACTTGCTAGTGTGACCTGGGTAAATCCGGACGGGCAGGAATCCGACCACGCGGGAGTGAACGATGGTTCGGGACCTTCGTGGGTTGCGTCGATCGTCAATGCTATTGGCAACAGTTCGTATTGGTCCAACACGGCGATTATTCTGACGTGGGATGACTGGGGAGGGTGGTACGATCACGTTCCTCCCCCTGCGATCCTGAACTCGTATGAATACGGTTTTCGCGTGCCCCTGGTTGTGATCTCTCCCTATGCGAAGGCGGGATACATTACGCATACGGTTTACGACTTTGGCAGCATTCTCAAGTTCGTTGAAGCTACTTTCAGCCTGGGCACGGTTGCGCCTGGAGCAACCCCGGCCTACGCCGACGAATTCACAGGCACTGGCGACCTTTCGGATTGCTTCGACTTTACTCAAACGCCGTTGACGTTTCAGCAGATTCCGTCAAAGTTTGACGCTGCTCACTTTCTGAACGATAAGTCGGTACCGTTAGATCCCGACGATGACTGAGTTGGCTGCCCCGTCTGGATTTGACGGGGCGGTCGGATAATCTGGCTAGCGGTTGATGGGGGATGCCTTGGTGGCAGTCACAATGTCCCCATAACTGAAGTGATTGCTTCTTCCGCTCCAGGCGCCAAAATGCGTAGGGTCGGCGACGAGGGAATACCGTTTGAGCAGAGGCGCCACGGTGGACTCCTCGTAGGCGATTGCGGTTTCTGGAGTGACCGGGTCGCTGGTCCAAAAACCGGGCAGTTCGTATTTGAAATCGAATGCACTTGTTCCCGCCGCCATTCCGCGCCGCGCCTCGTCGTCGAGGAGGAAAGCGGTAAACAGGCATTTTCCTCCGGGGCGAAGCACCCGTGATATCTCCGATATATAGTGCTCCAGGTCAGCCGGCACGAGATGCGTGAAAACTGAGATCAGGAACACCAGATCAAATTCTCCATCGGAGAAAGGAAAGCGGTAGTCGACCGATTTGAAGCGGCCGCCGGGATTGTACATCTTGTTGTAAATATCCGAGACCTGGAATCGGAAACGCGGGTACCTGGGCGTGATGTTTTTCTGGCACCAGCGAATCCCGCTGGGAACGATATCCAGGCCTTCGTAAGAGCCGGTCGTAAGATACGCGGCCAGAGGGGCTGCGACCCGACCAATTCCGCAGCCTACGTCCAGCGTTCTGTGGTTCGGCTGCAGGCCGCACAGTTCCTTGAAGTAGTTGACGTACTCCTGCCCGGCTCCGGCGAAGGTGCCGGCGAAGTCCAAATAGCGCGGCGGAATTAGAGGGTCTCGTCTTCCCAGGATGAAATCCACGCCGTCGAGTGCGAGCAGATAAGGCGTATATATAGCGCGACGCCACCAGAACGGTGTGTACCTCCGAAAGAGTTTCAACGCCCCGCTGGAACGCCGGCGCTGCACGGCTAATTTCTTTCGAGTCAACTCATCCGGGGTGTCTTTAACTTCAGTTTCCATCGGTTACTTCTCCTGGGTCTGCTGACTAAGAATTTGGTCGGGCTGTCGAAGACCGTCTACGCCCGCCGCTCCGCCGCCTCGCCATCTGCGTAGTATTCCGCGTATCCCGGTTCCAGGCGCCGGCCTTTGGCGCTAAAAATTCGGGAATGCACCAAGCCCCATTTCTGTAAGGCAAATTGCAGCGTAGTGCTCAATACTCCCAAGCCGTACTGCACGCTGCGCCGGAAGTTGATGGAGGAGGCATCGTCAAAATACTTGGTCGGGCAAGAGACCTCCCCGATGCGGAAGCCGAAATGCACACACTGGGCCAGCGTCTGGTTGTCAAAGACGAAGTCGTCGGAATTTTCCAGCAACGGCAATTTCATCAGCACATCGCGGCTGAAAGCCCGATACCCGGTGTGATATTCGGAGAGCTTCACCCGCAAAAAGAAATTTTCAAACGCGGTCAAGAAGCGGTTGGCAATATATTTCCAGATGGGCATGCCGCCGCGGAGGGCCTGGCCTCCGATAATGCGGGAGCCGAGCACAACATCGTAGACTCCATACGCCACCATGCTGGCCATCGCCGTAACCAGAAGAGGCGTGTACTGATAATCCGGATGAACCATAATGATCACATCCGCGCCGGCGGCCAGGGCTTCGCGATAGCAAGTCTGCTGGTTGCGTCCGTAGCCGTAGTTCGCATTGTGCACGAAAAGCTGCAGTCCGAGTTGCTTTGCGACCTCGACGGTGCGGTCGGAACTGTGATCGTCCACCAGGATGCGAATGTCGACCAGATCGGGCAGTTCACGCACCGTCGCTTCCAGAGTCTTCTCTGCGTTGTAGGCGGGCAGCACCACTGCGACGCGTTTGTCGTTTAGCATTTCTTACCCTTACTCCGTTCCGGCGTGGCCGGATGAATTGCCATGATAACCTGCGCGCAAGCGGCATTGCTGGAAAAAGCCTACTCGAAGGTCGGTCAAACCAGTTGCATCCAACCGAAGCGCGGATGGCACGGCCGGCAGAAGCACATCGAGCCGCTTCGAAGGCGTCTCGCAAAGGCTAGAAGCTCGTGGTCAGGCGAAGACTATAGCTGCGCGGGGGACCAATGGCGTTGCCGGAAAACAGATCCACCGAAGTCGATGACAGCTAGAACGTTGGTAAGGTTTTGGCCGTCGACCTGAAACCGCACATTCATGCGGTCCGACTTGTAGACATCCGCGCCCGCCGAGGCATTGACCTGGAAAGCGGGATAGATACGGCCTCGGGCAAAGTTGATGCGATTCAGCACCTGCTGGCCGTATTCGGCGAGCACCGTGGCCGGATCGCCATCGAACTCGAAGGGGAGTCCGGTGTCGTATTGAATTCCGCCCGCAATCCAGAGGCGCGGCTCGACCTGGTAGCGAAGGCGTCCGCGAACGGTGTTGCGCTGGTCCTGCGAATCCGGAAAATGGCCGGCGAGTTGCGATTGCGCTTGAGTGGCGTTGGCGCCCAGGAAGAGGCCCCCCGTCACCGGAAACCAGGCATTGCCGACGGTATACGAATAGCTCAGGAAGCCCGAAAACCGGTGCCAATCGGGGAGGTCAAGTTTCGCTTCCGCACCATAGATGACGGCTTTGCGGAATGCAATCGGGAAACTGATGGTGGTGTTCTCGATCTGATCGTCGTCCGCATAGTTGGCCACGAGCCGCCGAAAATAATTGGCGTCCAGCCTGATCTTTCCGGCGAACGCCTTGGTTAAACCCGCTTCGTAGTAGTTTCCTTCGGAGGGTTCGACAGGCAGCCGGAGGAACCTCGAGTTGAGAGATTCGACTTCGGTTGAACTCGAAAGCAGGATGTTCTCGAAAGACGGCGTCTGGAAAACCCGGTCGTAGGAAAAATGCATGACCAGGTCGGCGGACGGGAAATAGCGTGAAATCGCAAAGCGCGGGTCGAACGCTTGCCGGTTCAGCAAAAGCTGATAGTGGTCCCAGCGCAGCCCGGCATTGATAGTCCAGTTTTTCAGGCGGATCTGATCTTGCACGAAAGCGGATTGCTCGAGGTCAGGCCGGTTTGCCAGGAAGCCGAAGGTCAGAGGGGCGCTGCTGTCAAATTGACTTGGATCGGTGATGATGTAATTGAAATTCTCATTCAGGAATATGTTGTCCGACTCCACCCCGAACTTCCATTCGTTTCGACCGTGATCGATGGTTGTGGTCGCCTTGAAATACGCTTCGCGAAACCAATTGTGCTGAAAGACCTCGATGGGAGTCGATTCGGGGTTGGAGCTGAAATCGTTTGCGTTCTCACGCGCCATCACGCGAAAATCAGCCACCGCGTTGGATGAAAATGTGTGCTGGTAAGAGGCGATTCCCATGGTTTCAATATTATCGGCGGTTTGGCGCTGGCCAGCGGCTTCCTGCACCTGTTCGTTCGGAATGTCGTAGCGCGAGAGTTCATGACGAACGATGAAGCGCAAGCGATCTTTCTCGGTTAAATCGTGCTCGTAGTTAATCGAAAAATCGCCCAGGGTGCCCGTATTCGAATAGTTCTGTGGAACTACGGGATTCAGATAGTGATCGGTCATGCTGCCACTGGCACTGCCGCCGAGCGTATTTTTGTCCCAGGCGTACTGCCCCTGTGCGGAAGCTCCGGCCGAAGCAAAGCTGCCGCCGGAAAGCACAACTTGGCCGTGGAAACCTGGTTGAGCATCCTGCAGCGTGTTCACTTCGATCACACCGCCCATCTTCCGGCCATATTCCGCGGGAATGCCCGCGGTATAGATGCTCATCGATTGCACGTCGTCAGCGTCAATCGCAGGTCCAAAGCTGGGCGACCGATTATCCGTCAGCGGGATGCCATCGATCACAAACTGTGTCTGATATTCCGAGCCGCGCGGATGCAGGACGGCATTGCCTTCGTATAGCCAGCCGGGCTGCGAATTTACCAAATCCTGCAGGGAACGGCCCGGAATCGAGCTGACCCGGTTCTGAATAAGATCGGAGCCAATCTGATTCACTGAGCCCGCTTGATCAGGGTCGATCAGGGTATTGGCCGCGCTCACCGTGACTGACTCGTTCACCGTGGGCAACTTAAGTTGGACTGTGTGTTCGGTCAGAATCGCGGAATGAATCTCGACAGATTCAGATACGCCCGCAAAGCCGGGCTGCCGAATTTCGAGCTGATAGAGGCCGTAAGGCAAGCGCTGTACGTCCAAACTGCCCTGATCGCTGGTCGTCAGGGTATTTCGATACCGGTTTGCCTTACTCGTGATCTGAACGGCTGTTCTCACTCCAAGACCGCCGGGATCGATCACTTTGAGCCGCAACTCTCCGCTGTTGCTTTGCGCAAACAGCGGGACCGCGTACAGAAGCACGATTAGACAACTCTTCATGCTCAACACGCTGTTCTCGAATCGCGGAGGTCGGTCAATAGAACAAAGTCGGCTGTCATTCTGAGCGAGGCGAAGAATCCATGTATTTTGCCGGCGCAAGAACGGCTCGGATTCCTTCGCGAGAAAGCCTATTCCTTCGTGTCCTCTACGCTCGATGCTTTTTCCGGCCGCAGCAGCGGGAACAGAATCACGTCGCGGATTGTATGGGAATCCGTCAAGAGCATTGCCAGCCGATCCACGCCCACGCCGACTCCGCCGGCTGGCGGCATGCCGTACGAGAGCGCCCGAATGTAGTCCTCGTCCATCTGATGAGCCTCTTCGTCGCCGCGCTCGCGTTCCTTGAGTTGCTGTTCGAAACGGCGGCGCTGATCTTCGGGATCGTTGAGTTCGCTGAAGCCGTTGGAAATCTCCATCTGCCCGACGAAGATCTCAAAGCGCTCGGTCCAGTCGGGCTCGTCGGCTTTCTGCTTGGAAAGGGGCGAGACCGCCGTGGGGAACTCGTAAATGATCGTAGGCTGAATCAACTGTTCCTCGGCGGTCGCCTCAAACAGATTCGCGATTGTTTTTCCCACGGGCTCGTTCGGATCGTACGCGACATGTGAATGACCGGTGTTGAATCTTGCCACCAGAGCCTTCACGGAATCATGAGAACTGAAGTCGGACATCTCGGGCTTGGCCCCCGCAGTCTCGGGCCAGTAGTGAATGATAGCTTCGCGCATGGTCATGCGCCGCCAATTCGCGCCGGCCCAGTCGATCTCGACTTCGCCCCACTTGGATTTCGTGGTGCCGTTCACATCGATGGCTGCTTGCTCGACCAATTGCTGCGTCAGATCCATCACCCCACGATAATCCGTGTAAGCCTGGTAGAACTCGAGCATGGTGAACTCGGGATTCCAGCGCCAGCCCAAGCCTTCGTTGCGAAAGTTACGGTTGATTTCGTAGACGCGATCGAATCCGCCGACAGTTAGCCGCTTGAGATAAAGTTCGGGGGCAATGCGCAGGTACAAATCCATGTCGAGCGTGTTGTGATGCGTGACAAACGGCTTGGCGACCGCGCCGCCCGCGATTTGTTGCATCATGGGCGTTTCGACTTCTATGAAGTCTTGCGCATCGAGAAACCGCCGCATCGATTGCACCAACTTGCTGCGCTTCAGAAATACTTCGCGCACTTCAGGGTTCATGAACAGGTCGACGTAGCGCTGCCGGTATCGCAACTCAACATCGGTCAGGCCATGCCATTTCTCGGGTAGCGGCAGCAGGTCTTTAGACAAGAACGTAATCACTTCGACGTGGATGCTGAGTTCGCCGGTGCGCGTGCGGAATAAGTATCCGCTCACTCCGATGTGATCTCCGAGGTCGAGGAGTTTGTAAAGTTCGAACCCTTTCTCGCCGACAGCATCTTTTTTTACGTAGATCTGCAGCCTTTGCCCAGCCTGTTGCAGATGTGCGAACCCGGCTTTGCCCATCAAACGGATTGCCATGATGCGTCCAGCCACCCGCACATCGACTCGCGGATTATCTAGTTCCTCGGCTGATTTCGCCGAATACTCCGCCAGAATTACGGGAATCGTGTGGGTGAATTCGTACTTGGTCGGATAGGCCATCTGCCCCAGCGCTTCAATCTGCTTCAGCTTCTCCAGCCGCAATTTGTAAATGTTCTCGTCGAGTGCCAATGGGTTCCTTTGATCTGCGAAGATAGAAAAGCGATTATAAACAAGCTGGTGACGAGAGTCCTTGAAGCCAGCGGCTCTCGGCGGTACTATAAACTGCTTTGAAGTTTTCAATCGAACCGGAAGCTGAGGCCCGATGCCGCAAAACTACGTTCCACTCTTTATCTTCGTCGCCGTGGTAGGCGTACTGATCCCGATTACGCTGCTGATCGCCAAACTGATTCGGCCGGATAATCCTAATCGGACGAAGTTGATGCCTTACGAGTGCGGCATTGATCCCATCGACAGCGCCCGGGGACGTTACACCGTCCGCTATTACATTATCGCCATTCTGTTCGTGGTCTTCGACGTGGAGACCATTTTCCTGTTCCCCTGGGCGGTGAAGTTCAAGGCGTTGGGCACATTCGGTTTGCTGGAGATGCTCATCTTTCTTGGGATCCTGATTGTCGGCTACATCTGGATCTGGGGAAAGGGAGCGCTGGAGTGGGTGTAGGAGAACAGCGCTTCGCACTCGGCCAGAGAATTTCGTGCCGCAACCGCTTATCGTCTCAGCCAAACTGTTTGTTCTTATGACTAACCCAACTGCCGACGGAGAAACTTTTATAGCCAGCCGCTGGACCAAAGGAAATCTGCTTTTTCCGACTCGCATCGTGGTGAATCCGTTGCACGTGAGCAAAGTGAAACCGCGCTTTTTCGGCAGCAACGAGGAAAGCATTGCTATGGCGCAGGTGGCTTCGGTGCAAATTTCTACCGGGATGGTGTGGTCGAACATTCGCATCGACTCTGCGGGTGGGACGAATCCGATCACCAGCCACGGGCACCGCAAGGCGGACGCGCAGCGCATTCGTGATCTCATCGAGTCTCACCAAGCCGCAGTTAAGCGAACATGACAGGTGAACATGAAATGGCGGGTTCGGTGGATATTCACACTCGTCGTTGACACGGTACTGGCAAGCTGTTAGAAGTTAACGTTCTCCTAAGCTGTTGCCGAGCCGGAGGTCTGTGCTTTCGTAGCAATGCCCGAGGAAACCAAACCCGTCGCGCCGCCGAGCGGTGAGCCGAAATCGGTTGCCGGTCACGCGCCCGCGCCGCCGGCCAAGCCTGCTGGTCCTGCTCCCGTTCCGTGGGATTCTCCGATGATTGGTGCGCTCAAAGGGCAGTACGGCTCGGGCATTCGCGAAGCCAACAGCTACCTTGGCCAGAACTACATGATCGTCGAGCCCTCGATTGTTTCCGAGTTGCTGCAGATTCTGCGCGACCGCGAACAATTCGATTACTGCGTGGATATTACCGCGGTGCACTATCCCGAGCGCGAAAAACAGTTCGATGTCCTGTGGATTCTGTATTCATTTCCGAGAAACGAACGCATTCGCGTGAAAATCATGATTGCGGACGGCGAGAGCGTTCCCAGCGCTGTGTCGATCTGGGCGACCGCCAACTGGCTGGAGCGTGAAGTTTTCGACATGTTCGGAATCCGCTTCGACGGGCATCCGGACTTGAAACGCATTCTGCTGCCCGATGGCTGGAAGGGTTATCCGCTTCGCAAAGACTACGGAATCATTCAACAGGATCAGGAATGGGTGCGGGCCAACCTGGGGATCGAGAGCGGCCAATAATCATGACCGACCGAACCGTGACGGATTTGAATACGGCTGAACCCAAGAATACCGACTCCACTAAATATCTCTCGCATTTGGAACTCGGCGAGCCCGACAAGACTTTCCTCGACAGCAACGAACTCGTTATAAATATGGGGCCGCAGCATCCGGCAACTCATGGAGTGCTGCGCGTAATCCTCAAGCTTGATGGTGAGCAGGTTCTGGGCACGGAATGCGTTATTGGCTATCTCCATCGTGGCGTCGAGAAAATTGCCGAGAATCGTACCTACACCATGTTCAATCCATACGTCGATCGCATGGATTATGTGGCTGCGGTTTCGAACGGGTTGGGCTATTGCGAGGCGGTTGAAAAACTCCTCAACATTGAAGCGCCGCCGCGGGCAAAATATATCCGGGTAATTCTCACTGAACTGAACCGGCTGGCGAGCCATCAACTTTGGCTGGGCACGCATGCTCTCGACATCGGCGCCATGACGCCGCTGTTCTACACTTTCCGAGACCGGGAAGAGATTCTCAAGATTTTTGAAAAATATTGTGGCGCCCGGCTGACCACGCATGCCTTCCGCATCGGTGGCTGCCAGTACGAAACCTATGAAGGGTTTGAACGTGACGTAATCAAATTCCTCGACTTCGTTCCGCCTAAGATCGACGAATACGAGGAACTGCTGACGACGAATCGCATCTGGCTGGAGAGAACGAAGAACGTCGGCGTGATATCGCGCGCGGATGCGATCGCGCTCGGCGTCACTGGCCCGGTGTTGCGAGCCAGCGGAGTCAAATGGGATCTTCGCAAAGCCCAGCCTTACGCAGCCTATTCCGACTTCGACTTCGAAATTCCCATCGGTGCGAATGGCGACACCTACGACCGGTACACGGTGCGCATGGAGGAAATGCGGCAGTCGCTGCGCATTATCCGGCAAGCGGTGGAGAAAATTCCCGAAGGCCCGATTATGGCGAAGGTTCCTAAAGTGATGAAGCCGCCGGTCGGCGAAATCTACCACTCGATCGAAGCCCCCAAGGGCGAACTCGGATACTTCATCGTCAGCGACGGATCGACGCAGCCCTATCGCGTGCGTGTAAGGCCGCCCTCGTTTGTGAACCTGCAGGCGCTGGACATTATGGTGCGCGGGGCCCTGGTCGCAGATGTCATCGCCGTCATCGGTACGCTGGACATCGTATTGGGCGAGGTCGACCGCTGATGCTCAACTACATCACCTCTTATCTCAGCAGCAATACGACGCCGGGGCAGGCGGGCAATGTGTTTTGGTCTGTCGTTTATATCCTGATCGTTTTCGGGGGAGTGTCGGTTGCAGTGATGGCGATGAACTGGCTGGAGCGGAAGGCTCTAGCGCATTTTCAGATTCGCCTCGGCCCCATGCGCGTGGGCCCGCACGGACTGCTGCAGCCGATTGCCGACGCGATCAAGCTGATGACCAAGGAAGACATTATCCCGTCGGAAGCCGACAAGTTTGTTTTCTGGATCGCACCGCTGATCATTCTGTGTGCTTCGTTCGCCGTCTATATTGTCATCCCTTTCGGTCCGACCCACGCCATTACGGACTTGAATATCGGAATTCTCTTCATGCTCGGGGTTTCGTCGCTGAGCGTGCTGGGAGTCGTCATGGCGGGCTGGGCGTCCAACTCACACTACCCGTTGATTGGCGCACTCCGCTCCAGCGCCCAAATGGTTTCCTACGAAGTTGCCATGGGCATGGCGGTGGTTTCCGCCGTGCTGATGACCAGCCTGCACGGACTCGGGCCTTATGGAGTTAGTGCCGCCTCGTCGGGAACGGGCACGCTGAGCATGATTGGCATCGTCCAGGCACAGCAGGAGCAGCATGTTTGGTTTCTGTTCAAATTTTTTCCGCTGGGCTTTATTGCATTTGGAATCTTCGCCATTGCTATGGTCGCTGAGACCAATCGCGCGCCGTTCGATTTGCCGGAAGCAGAATCGGAGTTAACTGCCGGTTTTCATACCGAATACAGCGGCTTGCGTTGGTCGCTCTTCATGCTCGGCGAGTACGCCGCGATGATCGCGGTATCGTCGATTGCCGTGACTTTGTGGCTTGGCGGGTGGTACCGGCCTTTCCCGAATGCATTGACGGGTGAGACCTGGGACCTGGTGTTCTCACTTTTCCCGGGATTAAGTTTCCTGGGACTTGCGGCCATCGCCTTCGTCGGCGTTCGCCGCATGCCGAAGCATCCTTACTTCCGCGTGCAGACGATCGGCCTGGCGGGATTCGGCGCTGTGCTGGGCTTGATCGGCCTGATCTTGTTTGCGCCTCCGGTGCGCGACCGCGTTCAGGACATCTTCTGGTTCGTGGCCAAGGTGGCGGGTTTTATGTATCTGTATATCTGGTATCGCGCCACGTTTCCGCGTTACCGCTTCGATCAGCTCATGAAAGTGGGATGGAAGGTGCTGTTGCCGATCGGGATCGGCGTGCTCATCCTGACCGCTATTTTAGGAGTGGTGCTCTAGTGCAGCAAATGGTGCAGCCCGGCATGCAGCCCGTAGCTACGACGTTCTTCTTTTACTTCTTGTCCGGGCTTACGTTGGTGAGCGGGGTTCTCGTGATCACGCGCAAGAATCCAGTGCATTCCGCTCTGGCGCTGATCTTCGGGCTCCTGGCACAAGCGGGGCTTTACTTAATGCTCTACGCTCCGTTCGTCGCTGGCGTCCAGATCATTCTCTATGCCGGCGGCATCATGGTGCTATTCCTGTTTGTGATCATGCTGGTAAATCTCGAGCGTTCGCAAAGAGAGGAACAATTCAATCGGCAATGGGTGGTGGGAGTCGTGGCCGCGATCGCGCTGGGTGCGCTGTTCGTGGTGGTTTACGTCAAGGGTAAGAAGCTGTTCCCTTACCATATCGCACCGCCGCTGGAGAGCAACAACACCCAACAGATCGGCTTGATGCTTTACGGCCAATATATGTTTGCGTTCGAGATTGCGTCGCTGCTGCTTTTAGTGGCGATTATCGGCGCGGTGGTAATGGCAAAAAAGAGAATTTGAAAAGCAGCTTCTAGCTTCTGGCTCCTAGTGAGAGGCCAGAAGCAAGAAGCTAGAAGCGGTTTATGGCTCCAATCGGCACTCTTCATTATCTCGTGGTGGCCGCAGCTCTGTTCATATTGGGCGTGATCGGCGTGCTGACCCGCCGGAACGTGGTCATCATTCTGATGTCGATCGAACTGATTCTGAATGCGGTCAACCTGAACCTGGTGGCGTTCTCGCGGTTGTGGGGATTGCATGGGCAGGTATTTGCGATTTTCGTGATCACGGATGCAGCCGCGGAAGCGGCGGTAGGGTTGGGAATTTTGATTGCGTTCTTCCGCAATAAAGAAACGGTGAACGTGGACGAAGTGGACTTGTTGAAGTGGTAGCTAGGAGCTAGTAGCGGGCGACGAAGGGCCAACGACCAACGACATGTTTTTCTTAGAACACATCTGGCTGATTCCCCTCCTGCCGGCTTTCGGCGCGGCGATGATGTTTTTCTTTGGCCGCAAGCTGCAGAAGGCGACCGTCAACGCAGTCTGCGTCGGCGTCGTAGTGTTGGCATTCCTGTTCGCCTGTGGCGCGGTATGGCAATACACGGATTACGCTCACAGCAATCCTGGCAAGCCTTACCAAACCATTGTCTACACCTGGCTGGGGACCGACACCGGCCACATGAACTACGTGATGCGCGACGGGAAACCGGCTGCATTCCAGGCCGACGTGGGCTTCCTGCTCGATCCACTCTCCGCCATTTGGCTTTTGTTTGTAACCGGCGTCGGAGCCCTCATCCACATTTACTCGACCGGTTACATGGCGCACGAAGGCGGCTACTACCGTTTCTTCGGATACCTGAACCTGTTCATGTTCTCCATGCTCACGCTGATTCTGGGGAACAACTACGCGCTGATGTTCGTGGGTTGGGAAGGCGTGGGCCTGTGCTCGTACCTGTTAATCGGATTCTACTTTCATCGCCATTCCGCCAGCACCGCGGCCAATAAAGCGTTCATCGTAAACCGAATTGGTGACGCCGGATTCCTGCTGGGCATGTTTACAATCGCATGGTACTTCGGGTCGTTGCGGTTCACCGAGGTCACACATGCGGCGCGTAGCGGGCATTTTGCCATTGGCGATCCCGTGATTACCGCGGCGACGCTGCTTTTGTTCATCGGTGCCTGCGGAAAATCAGCCCAGATTCCGCTTTACGTTTGGCTGCCCGACGCCATGGAAGGACCCACACCAGTCTCCGCCCTGATCCACGCCGCGACCATGGTGACCGCGGGCGTGTACATGGTCGCGCGCTCGAATGCACTTTTTGTGTTGGCGCCTGCGTCGATGAAAACCGTCGCGATAGTCGGCGCGCTGACTGCGATTTTCGCCGCTTCGATTGGGCTGGTGCAGAACGACATCAAACGGGTGCTGGCGTATTCCACAGTCTCGCAATTGGGATACATGTTTCTCGCGCTGGGCGTGGGCGCGTTTTCAGCGGGCGTCTTCCACGTATTTACACACGCTTTTTTCAAAGCCCTGCTCTTCCTCGGATCAGGATCGGTAATCCACGCTATGAGCGGTGAGCAGGACATGCGCAACATGGGCGATCTGCACAAACGCATTCCCATTACGCACTGGACCATGTTCATTGCTACGTTCGCGATTGCCGGGATTCCGCCGTTTGCGGGGTTCTTTTCCAAGGACGAGATTCTGTGGCAGGCTTGGTCTTCGGAAGGCGGCGCCTATCGCCTGCTCTGGTTCATTGGGTTCATCACCGCCTTGATGACGGCCTTTTACATGTTTCGGCTGATGTTTCTGACTTTCCATGGCCGGCCGCGGATGAGTCACGAAGTAGAGCATCACATCCACGAATCCCCGAAGTCGATGACCATGCCGCTGGTGATTCTGGCGGTCTGTGCCGTTTGCGCTGGCTGGCTCGGTTGGCCACACAGTCTTGGCGGGTCCGATCATTTCGCGAAGTTCTTGGAACCGGTGTTTGCGCATGAGGCGACAGTTTTTCAAGAAGAAGGGAAGGCTGTTCAGCTTGCCGCCGGCGAGAAGGAAGAGGAACACACAAGCCCAATCGAATACGGATTGATGTTTCTTTCCGTGGGCGCGGCGGTGACTGGGTGGGGCATGGCTTGGCGCGCGTATCGCGAAGCCGACAAGGGGTATGTCGAGCCCATCGCGGCTGCGGCGCCTCCGCTCTACGACCTGCTCTACAACAAATATTACGTCGACGAAGGCTACGACTACGCCTTCACCGGCCGCCGCAAAGTGGGAGACGTACGCCTCGGCGTGATGGGTGCGGGCGAAGCGTCATCATGGTTCGATTCGCACATCATCGACGGCATAGTCAACGGCGGCGGGTGGATCACGCGGGCCACCGGCAATGTTTCCAATTGGTTCGACAAGTGGATTATCGACGGTGTGCTGGTCAACGGCCCCGCCATACTATCAAGGATGCTGTCCTATCCGGTGCGCTTGCTGGAGTGGGGCTTGGTACAGTGGTATGCGCTCGTGATGGTGATGGGCTTGGTTGGATTCGTCGCCTATTACGCTTGGCGATAGCGTAGCGCCCCCACGACAGCTGCCGGGACGGCGGTGCTACAAAGTAACTGAGAACTGCTTTTATGCAAAGCCATATTCTCTCGATCATTTTATTCACGCCGCTCGCGGGCGCTCTCTTGCTCATATTTGTTCCCAAAGAGCAGAAGGACGCCATCCGCTGGATCGCGAATCTCTTTTCCCTGGCTGGCCTCTTGGTCTCGATCCCTCTGGTGCCGTGGTTCTGGGCGCAGCGCTTCGAGCCAGGATTCAAGTTCATGGAGGGCGCGCCCAATAACTGGATCCCTTCCATCGGCGCGGGATACGTTCTTGGCATCGACGGCATTTCGTTTCTGCTGATCATGCTCACTACGCTGCTGGGATGGATCTCCATCCTCTCGTCGTGGAGCGCAATCGAGAACCGGGTTAAGGAATATTACATCTGGTTTCTGGTGTTGCAGACCGGGATGCTTGGCGTCTTTATGGCGCTCGACTTTTTCCTCTTTTTCGTTTTCTGGGAAGCCATGCTGGTACCGATGTACCTGCTGATCGGCATCTGGGGCGGCCCGCGGAAGCTTTATGCAGCGATTAAGTTCTTCCTGTATACCTTGCTTGGTTCGGTGCTGATGCTGCTTTCCGTCCTGTTTCTGTATTTTTACAACTTCCGGCAGACGGGCGAGTATACGTTCAGTATTCAGGCGCTCTACAAGACCGCTCCGCATATTTTCCACGACCCAGCGTACGGTTCGACGTTTGCCATCGTGCTGTTTCTGGCTTTCTTCGTGGCCTTTGCCATCAAGGTGCCGATGTTCCCGTTCCACACCTGGCTGCCGGACGCCCACGTGGAAGCGCCCACTGCAGGCTCAGTCATCCTGGCCGGCGTTCTGCTGAAAATGGGGACGTATGGTTTTATCCGATTCGCCTTGCCCTTTTTTCCAGACGTCGTGATGCACCCAAAGGTGCGCTTCTGGATGATTTTTCTCTCCATTATCGGAATCGTCTATGGCGCGCTGGTTTCGCTGATGCAGAAGGACATGAAGAAACTCGTGGCCTACTCGTCGGTCAGCCACTTGGGTTTCTGCACGCTGGGCATTTTTGCGCTGAATCCGGCAGGGCTGAGCGGGTCGGTGCTGCAGCAGATCAACCACGGAATCTCAACTGGCGCGCTGTTCTTGATCGTCGGCATTCTCTACGAACGGCGGCATACGCGCGAAATTTCGGAGTACGGTGGCATCTCCAATGTGATGCCTCTCTACGCCACGATCACGATGATCATGTTCCTGTCTTCGATGGGATTGCCGCTGCTGAACGGATTCGTCGGCGAGTTCACCATTTTGCAGGGCACGTTCATGGAAAACTGGAAGTGGGCGGCTTGGGCTGTGCCCGGCGTGATTCTGGCTGCAGCTTACTTACTGTGGCTGTACCAGCGAGTATTCTTCGGAACCGTAACCAATCCGAAGAACGAGAAATTGCATGACCTGACGCCGCGCGAGGTGCTGACATTTGCACCGCTGCTCATCATGGCGTTCTGGATCGGGCTTTATCCCAAGCCGTTCTTCCAAATCCTGGAGAAGCCAGTGAACCAGCTTGTACTCACGGTTCGGCCCGATTATCCGGGGATCGGCGGAGCGGTGAATGCATCCGCTCAACCACAGGCGCCGGTCGTGCCGGACACGGCGGCCCTTGCTGTTCCGCTCGCTTCTGGCGACACAAAGGGGACGAAATAAGTGCCTGGCATGTCACAATATTTTACCGGCACGGACTATCTGCTGTCCCTTCCCATTGTTCTGCTCACCGTGTTCGCGCTGGGCATTTTACTGATCGACCTGATGATCCCGCCGGAGTGGAAGTGGACAAACGCCGTGACGGCGTTCGTAGGCGTGCTTTTTTCCGCTGCCGGGGTAATGAAGATTCAGTTCGCGCAATTTGAAGCTGCCAAAGTGGGCCGCTCACTGGAGTTTGCTTTCGTCCAGTCCATGGTGCTGGACCACTTCTCTATCTATTTCTATTATCTGTTTCTCGCCGGAGCGGGCATCTCCATCTTGATGTCGGTTCGTTACCTTGAGATCGAACACGAAAACCACGGCGAGTTCTATTCGCTGATCCTGTTTTCCGTGGTCGGCATGATGTGCATGGCATCGAGCTTCGACATCGTACTGACCTTCATCGGTCTGGAGTTGATGGCAATCTCCACCTACGTGCTGGTTGGATTCCTGCGCACGGATCGCCGCTCCAACGAAGCGGCTCTGAAGTATTTGTTGCTCGGAGCATTTTCGTCGGGAATCTTCGCTTACGGATTGTCTCTCCTGTACGGCATGACCGGCAGCACACAGTTGGGGGCGATCAGGCAAATGCTTACCCAACAGGTGCTGCAGAGCTCGAATCATGTCAGTCCGGTTGCAGTGATTGCGCTGCTCACCACAGCGACTGGACTGTTCTTCAAGATTGCCGCCATCCCTTTCCACCAATGGTTGCCGGACGCCTACGAGGGCGCGCCGACCAGTGTAACGGGATTTATGTCGGTAGCGGTAAAGGCAGCGGCCTGGGCGATGCTGTTGCGCATCTTCCTGTGGGGCTTGTATCCGTTGCGAACGGTTTATGTTCCTCTGCTGATTTTTGTTTCGATCATCACCATGACCGGGGCCAATCTGGCGGCGCTCACGCAGAACAATCTCAAGCGGTTGCTGGCCTATTCTTCGATCGCACACGTCGGTTACATGCTGTTGGGATTGGTTGCCTTGGCTTCGGTGGAGTATCCGGCTCCCGCTTTCTTCGATGGCTTCAAAGGTATTTTGCTGTACCTGCTGGTCTACACTTTCATGAATCTGGGAGCGTTCGCCGTGGTGACCTCGTTGCGGCAGCGGAACGTGATCGGCGATGAGATCGACGACATCGCCGGACTTTTCTCAAGGGCCCCGACCGAAGCCGTCCTGATGTTGATTTTCCTGCTTTCGCTTGCCGGGATTCCGCCTCTGGCCGGCTTCTACGGGAAGTATTTCATTTTCCTGAGCCTGATGGAGAGCGGCCACTATGTTCTGGCGTCTCTGGGCGTGCTGTACGCGGTTTTTGGGCTTTACTATTACATGCGCATTGCGAATGCCATGTTCATGAGCGAGGCCACGGACAAATCCCGGCTTCCCATCAGCGTCGCCATGCGCGTCGCGCTTGGAGTAACCGCGTTTGCCACAGTCATCATCGGCATCTTCCCCGAGCGGTTCATCCGAGTTGTGACTTGGTCGATGGGCCTGGGTTAGAGTTGGAGACGTTGCAAGCGACGTCTCTACAGTCGCTGTAGAGATGCAGCGCGGTTAGAAGGTCCGCAATCTATGCCTCCCCGCGACGAAGATCCTCCCGCAAAAAAGAGCATGTTGGTGCAGTTGGCGAACTATAGCCAGTTGGCATTCGTTTTCCCGGCGGCTACTGTCGCCGGATGGCTGATCGGCCTGGCACTGGATCATTGGCTGCATACGACGTGGCTGTATTTGGCCGGGCTGATTCTCGGTATCGTGGCCGGTTTCGTGGAACTGATCCGGACAGTTACCTCCGCTGACTCCAATAATTCATGAGCGAAGACGGGGAAAGCCGGGCCGAGTCGTTCTATTCAGGCGCCCTTACCCGCATCCCGCGCTTCATGGTGGCGCTGGCTCTTATTTTCAGTGCCGTGGGATGGTTGCGTTTTGGCTGGCGTATTGCGTTAGGGTTCGCGTGCGGATGCGTCATCGCCTATCTTAATTTTCATTGGCTGGAGCGGGTCGTGTCCGCGCTCGCCGACCGTGCCACCCAGACCGCTTACAAACAATCGAGTGGCGGAATTGTGTTTCGATTTCTGGTCCGCTACTTTTTGATGGCTGCGGCCGCCTATGCTATATTCAGTGTTTCTCCCGCGAGTCTTTATGGGCTCTTTGCGGGCCTGTTCCTGCCCGTAGGGGGCATTGCCTGCGAGGCGGGGTATGAGATTTACGTAGCGCTTGCGAGAGGATTGTGAATAGTTGCCTGCAAAGCCAAAAGCTAGGAGCTAAAAGCTAGAAGCTGTCTCATGCACGAACAACTCTGGTTTACCGCATTCTTGAATCAACTTTTCGCCGGCCCAGTCGCTGGGTTGCTGCGGATGCTCCATATTGAACCTAAATATCCGGATGCTCCCATCCCCAACTCGTTGGCGATGGAGCTTCTGGTATTTATGTTTCTCGTTATCGTATTTGTCATGGTGCGGTCGCGGCTTTCTGTTGACAAGCCGGGCACGTTGCAGCACATCTTCGAGGGCGCTCACGGATTCGTTGAGGGACAGAGCCACGAAATCATCGGCCATCATAGCGAAGGTTTCACACCGTTTCTTATGGCGTTGGGCTTATTCATTCTGATCTGCAACCTGATTGGCGTAATCCCTGGCTTTGAATCTCCAACCGCTGTGCCGGTGGTTCCGCTGGGATGCGCGATTTGCGCTTTTGTGTACTACCAGACGCAGGGATTCAAACACGCCGGGATCGCCTACCTGAAACACTTCGCCGGTCCTATGCCCGCGCTTGCGCCTCTGATGATTCCCATCGAGCTGATCAGTCATCTCGCGCGCATGCTCTCACTGACCATCCGTCTTTACGCCAATATGTTTGCGGGCGACATGGTCACCCTGGTTTTCTTTTCGCTGGTTCCGATCGGAGTGCCAATCGCGTTTTTGGGATTGCACATCGGCGTGTCGTTATTGCAAACGTATATCTTCGTGTTGCTGACGACGGTATATCTGGCCGGAGCGGTAGCGGAAGAGCACTAGAACTATTTGTAGATGGATTTGTGGGGGGCACGACTTTAGTCGTGCCGATCAGGCCAACCAGAGTGTTGGGGCTTTAGCCCTTGCGGGCTTTTTGCTTGGTTGTGAGGAATTGCAGATCCCTCGCTCCGCTCGGGATGACAAAATGGGGGTCCAAAAGTTTCAAAGGCTTAGATGTTAGTTGTCCACCGTTCAGCGTGAGGGCGTCTGCAAGGTATGACGTCAACCACCCACTGGCGGTAATTCATGGTCGAGGAGAGACACAATGCGTAAACTGAGTAATCTGTTCATGGTGCTGTCACTGTTGTGTTTTGCCGTTCCTGCATTCGCGCAGGGCGGGGAAGCCGCCTCTGGCGGAGTCAACTGGGTTGCAATCGCCGCTGGATTTTCCATGGCGTTCGCTTCCGGCATTTGCGCTCTGGCGCAGGGCAAGGCCACAGCCGCCGCCGCAGAAGGTTTGGCTCGCAATCCTGCGGCTCGACCCGGAATTCAGCTGGCGCTGATTCTTGGCCTGGCTCTGATCGAGTCTTTGGCGCTGTACACCTTGGTGATCATCTTTGCGAAGGTGAAGTAGAAGGTTTTTTCGGAAAGTGAAAAGCCCCGGCTTAGCGGAGCAGGGGCTTTTTGTTTGCCAGTTCCAGAACGTCAGACTTTACGCTCGCCTCTCCACTCGCTGTTTCTTATCTCTGGAGCACGCTCCACGGCTTCCATCAGGATTCCGCGCAAACGCAGGCGGCTTTCCATGTCCGTGTTCACAATTTCAAATCCGACTTCGTTCACCCGGGCGCGGCGCAACAGAACCTGGCCGCGAATGTGGCGGACGCCCGTCGAAATATCGATGCTGGCTTCCGAGCCGACGCGGAGGTTATCTTCCTTCGTGCCCATCCCACCACCCAGGCTCAGCTCGCGAAGCGAGATGCTGGATTTTCCCCACGAACTGCTGATGATGGCCGAAAGCGATTTTCGCAAAACGATTCGTTCGTAGCGCCGCTGCCGCACCCAGGGGCACGCCGGAGCAGCATCCAACGGAGCGATCGCCAGTTCGCCGGGTGCCAGGCCGCTGTCCGCCATCACCTGGCTGGCGTAACGCGGATCAATCTTAGCCAAAGCTTGTGCAGCCGCGATCCGCAGCTCACGATGATTCGACCACTTCCACATCTTCTTAGTTTCGAGCAAATTGCGCAGCACGGAAATCGATTCAGGCTCGCGCAACCTTCCCAAGGACTCCACGGCTTTGATCTGGATGATGGCGGAACGTCCCTGAGCTTCGCCGGCTTCCGCCATTACCATGAGCGGCGGCACAGTCGTCCGGTCACCGCTCATGCCAATCTCATCGATGGCTTGCGGCAGGACCATAGCGTCGAGATGCTCCAGAATTTCCAGCAAAGTGCGTCCCCGGTCCGGAGCCGCGCCATAGGCAATCTGGCGTACGACAATATCGTGATAGAAGCGGTTCCACTCAGGCAGTCGGATGGGCAGCAATTCCAGCAAGGTAGGCACATCCAGACGGCTTAAGAGTCCGACCACCGACGCCGCCTGCCGGACTGGCCCGGTGCGCAACATCTCTCGCGCCTGTTGCAGCCCGGTCGGGCCGAGTTCGTTTGCAATGTCCACCATCCGATCGCACTCTTCCCGCCGCATGCAGCGGAAGAACCGGTCGGCCAGATGTTCCACTGCGGCCTGTGAAGTGCGGCGGAGCACCAGAATCAGATCTGGAGGAACTTGCGGAAGGCGCAACGACTCTTCGATGAACTCCGGCAGGCGATTCTCCACCCCAATCCGCGGACGCAACTCATTGGCCAGAGCAGGGCGCTGTTTCGCAACCCCTTCAATGGCTCCGCAGACTTCACTTAACGCGGCAAACTGCTTGCGATTGCCGGCTTCCGAACTCAGGCGCACAAAGGCCGCGCTGAGCAAGCTTTGCACTTCCGGATCGGGATCTCGAACCAGGGCTTCACCAATCTTGTGGACGATGGGGCCGATCAAATCGATTCCTGGAGCCGCAAACAGGTCGGCTAACTGGCTTAATCCGATCGCCGCTTTGCGCCGGGGTTCCGCATCTTTGGCGGTCAGGCAATTCGAGTAATTCTGCAGGATGGCGCTGGCGCCTTCCTTGTCGCCACGCTCCAGCAAAACGTCGATGAACTGGCGGATGTTCCGCGGTGGCACACAGGGCGCTTCACCGGAGAGCAGCACGCTTTTCTTTCCAGCCTCCGGCACTTCCGCCCAGAACATGCGGTCCAGAATGTCGGCGTGCGACTCGACCAGAATCCCCGCCTTACTCATCTTGTCTTCGTGTACCTTCAGGATCTGCCGCAAGGTGTCCATTTGCCGGCTCATATGCTCCAGCATCTGGTGAACGGCATTGACCTTGATGTCTCCCTTTTGGAAGCGCTCCATAGCGAAGCGAATCGCCATGTGCTCGGCTGCCTTCATCAAAAGAGGCGTATCGTTCTTTTCCGTGGAATTCTTGGCAGCCAGAGTTTCCAGCAGTTGTTGCAGATTCAGCTTGGTATTCGGATCCGCCTGGGTCAGTTCGTTCTGCAGCAAGTCGGTCTTGGCGTTCGGATCGGCGCCAACTTCTCCGAACTTCGTCAGCAAACGGATGGCCTGAATAACCTCTTCTTCCTGAAGCGGCACAACTCCACCAGCCCAGGTTCCCCCACCTGCGACGCCGGCGGCATTGTTGCTCGCCGGTTCACCAGTCGCTATGTTCGGCACACTGCCAATGGGTGCGCCACCCCCGCCGCCACCCGCGCGGGAGCCTTCCGCTGCGGCGATGAGCTGCAGCAGTTTCTGCGGATCATTCAGCCACTCTTTGAATTCAGGACCCAGAGTCTGGGCGGCAATCTGCGCCGCGATTGTGACGTCGGCAGTGCCTGGATCAGCCGCGACGAACTTGACCTCATTAATTCTAATCGTGGAATTTTTGTTGTCCCCAAACGTTTCCTTGATCTGCTTGACCACGTCCTGGGCTTTGGAGCCGCCGACGGCAAACGCCCGGATCAGCCGGGCAAAATCGTCGACTGTCACTCCTTTGGAAAAATGAATGCTGGCCAGGCCAGCGGCGGTCAAAAGTTGGGCGAAGCTGCGTTCGGCCTGTCCCGATTCCAGCGCCACACCGTCCAGAAGCAACCTGCTCTCAGAGACACCCAGCAGGAAGCCGCCATCGCCTTCTTTGGGAAGGCCATGCTGCAATTCGTTCCAGGTAACCTCGAATTGCCCCTCCGTGCGCTTGTGCTGAAAGCCATACAGGCGCACATATTTCACCAGAATGTTCAGGCTGTGAATAAAGGCGCGAGCGGAGGCATTCCGATCTTCTCTTTTGGTTGTGGCGGCGGTGGAAATACTGGCTCCTGAAACTCCGCTATAAGGTTAATGCAGGAGGTAAGTAGATGCATGTTACGGAGGTAATAGTCCTCGAGAGAGAAATGGTGCCGAATAGAGTGTGCAGAAGAACTCGAATTCGGTGAAATTCCGAGTCAATTTGCCTTCCCGCTGTGCTCGTTAGGACATTGAAAATATGGCGGAAACCAAGGACAATACCCGCACCTGATAAATCTCGGGAAAATGATTCACGAGGAGAATGATCGGCCAGTCACCGCCAACCACGCATGTCCGCTACTCCAGTCGTCGCCGCAGCAAGAACCGCATCGAAGAAAGCAGGCCTCGCGTTTTGGATGGAACGCGTGCTGGAAGAGTGCGACCGCACCGGCGTGGATCTTGCGCCCGATCCAGTTCATGATCTGCGAGTCGCGTTGCGCCGCTGCCGGTCCATAGCCGACGGCCTTCTCGTCATGGATCCTAATCCCGCATGGAAACAGATGAAGAAGGCAGGCAAGCGGCTCTTCTCCCAATTGGGAGAACTGCGAGACGCGCAGGTGATGGAGGAGTGGGTACATCGTTTGGGTGATCTCGATGACCCGGTGACCGGTATTCTGCTGCGCTTCCTCGCTGGCCGTGAGGGGCAACTCAAACAGCAAGCCGCCCTGGCCTTGCAGGAGTTCGATCGCAAGCAGTGGAGGCGATGGATTACATCGCTGCCTCGCCGGGCGGGACGCATGAGGATGGGAAGCCCCGTGTTCAAGCACCTTGCCCTGGAGCGTTGGACCGAAGCCCACGAATTACATCGACGCGCGCTGCGCAATCGCTCGCAACTCGGATTTCACCAGCTGCGCATCGGATTAAAGCGCTTCCGCTACATTGTGGAGAATTTCTTGCCCGAGCAGCACGAGGCATGGAGCGACGATCTCAAGGAGTTGCAAGATCTGCTGGGCGAGGTCCATGACCTCGATGTTCTTTGGGCAACAGCATTGCGCATCAAAGCCATGCCGGATACCGACACACGTTCGCGCTGGCATTCCAGGATTATCGAAGAGCGGGCCCGCAGGATCGAGAAATATCGCGCGAAAATGGTGGGCCATGCATCGCTATGGCAAACGTGGCGGGCGGAATTGCCTCAGGGAAAGCAGATCGAAGAGGCTGCGCTGAGCCGCCTCAAACTGTGGGCGTCGTTCCTTGATCCTGACTTCAAGCATTCGATGCACGTCGCCCGCTTGGCTATTCAGCTGTATGACGGTTTGCCAGTCCGCCGGCGGCCTGCGGATTCTGAGCCCGCAGATCGACGTTCCATTCTGCAAGTCGCCGCCTTGCTGCACGACGTCGGCCGGTCCAAGAATGAAAAAGGGCATCACAAAACCACCTTCAGCCTGATCCGGCGGTTAACCCCTCCTCTAAGCTGGAGTGAGGAAAAGCTGCGCTTGGCGGGCTTGGTCGCGCGCTATCATCGCGGCGCGCTGCCGGGAGCGGGTCAGAAAACCATGATGGGGTTGACGCCAGGACAGCGCCAAACTGTCGTGCAATTGGCGGGAATTCTACGTCTCGCGAACGCCTTCGACTCTGATGGGAACGGCCATATTCAGCGCATCGAAGTCCGCGAGCAAAGCGGCTTCCTTGAAATCGCCGCCCAAGGCTACTCTCCACGCGATCGCAAAGCCGAAACCATTGCCGCCGCACGCCACCTGCTCGAAACCGTCTACCGCCGACCGGTCATGGTGACGCCGCTGAGGGTCGCGAAGCCCAAGCTAGTAGCCAGAAGCTAGAAGCTACCGAGTCACTTCCTTCCGCGCTCGGCAGCGAGTACAACCTAAAGCATCCTATGACTCACGCCCAATTAGTCCAGAGAGCGGTAGCATGGCTGCGCTCGTATCGTTGCGGAGTGATTCTCTCCGAGCAAGCCTGTCTAAGCGGTGAAATGCCCGACGCCATCGGATGGAAGCGAGCCTGCCACTCCGTGCTCGTCGAATGCAAAATCTCTCGCGCTGACTTTCTTGCCGACCGTGACAAACCTTTCCGCCGCAAGCAGGAACTCGGCCTGGGCTGTGAACGCTTCTATCTGACACCAGCGGCTATGCTTCGTCCGGAAGAACTGCCTGCTGGCTGGGGACTGCTCGAGTTTCACAACCGAAAAATCCAGATGCTCCAGCCTGCCGAGAAAAACCTTCGCACTGCAACCGGCTTCCGCTACGAGATGAATCTGCTGCTCGCCAGTCTTCGCCGCGTGGAAATCCGTATCGAGCCCCAGAACCTGACCGAATTCTTGAAATGGAAAAATCGCCTGGCCGAATACAACCAGGGAGTCTTACCAGAAGGCATCGTGCCCGCCGAGGAAGAATCGAACTTCTTTCTGGAGGCCGAAGCCGCCTCCAATTGAATGCAGCACTCCGTTCTCAGATCCGTGTGAATCCGTGAAGATCCGTGGCCGCTTTTCTGGTCGGGTAAAAAGAAAACCGGGCTGGTTGGCCCGGCTTCTCATGGCGTCGAGTTGAGATGCGGTTACATCACAGCGCGGCGCGTGCTGGCGCCGAAAGGTGCCTCCGGCCGGTTTGGCCAGATCTGTTCGGATGCAACTCCTCGCGTCAGCCGAAAATCAGAAGGACGCGGAAACGCAACTTCCCGCTGCAAACATCCTTCCAATTCAAGCCATCATCGACAACTCGATGGAAACCTATGTAAATGATTGGTGTATAACGTTATAGCGATAAGCCCATGCGGTCCTCCGCCAGCGGGAGAAGCATAAGGAAGGCAAACTTCTTGCACACTGATCACTGCGATGGACTTGGAATAAGGAGGAAAACTTACAATTCCCGGCGGCCCTCCATCGACTTCAACATAGTGATCTCGTCCGCATATTCGATGTCGCTGCCGACCGGAATGCCCATGGCAATCCGGGTCACCTTGAGCCCCGCACGCCGCAATTTCCCCGAAAGATAGGTTGCAGTGGCTTCACCCTCGACTGTTGGATTGGTGGCGATAATCACTTCATCCACTTGGCTGTCTTCAACCCGGCGCATCAGGTTCGAAATGCGCAATTGTTCCGGGCCGACACCATGCAAAGGCGAAATCGACCCATGTAGCACGTGGTACACACCGTTGAAATGTTTAGTTTTTTCGATGGCACCGATGTTGGTAGGTTCTTCCACCACGCAAATCACCCGCTGGTTGCGCGTCGCGCTGCTGCAGTAAACGCAAGGATCCACATCCGTAATGTTGTTGCAGATGGAGCACAGACGCAGGCTGGCCTTGACGTCGCGCACGGCCGCGGCCAGTGCCTCCGCATCTTCGTCACTCGAGCGCAAGATATGAAACCCGAGCCGCTGCGCGGTCTTGCTGCCAATCCCCGGCAGTTTTTTAAGTTCGTCGATCAGCCGCGCCATCGGCTCCGCAAATTTAGACATAGAGAGATTGTGCAATTGTGTAATTTGGTAATTGTGTAATTGAAAAACCAGCAGCGCAATTGCAGTAAACAACTACTCAATTACCAAATTGCTCAATCGTCAATCCTTACATTCCCGGAATCCCCAGCCCACCCAGCATTCCACCCATGGTCGATTGCATGGCTTCATCCACTTTCCGGCTGGCTCCGTTGATCGCCGCGGTTACCAGATCCTGTAACATTTCGACGTCGCCGCCCTCCACCGCTTCAGGATCAATCTTCAGGCTCAGCACCTGCTTGCGCCCGTCCATCTTGACCACCACAGTGCCTCCGCCGGACGAGCCCTCAACCACGGTCTCCTCCATCTTCTTTTGCAGCACTTCATATTGCCGCTTGGCCTGCGACATCAATTCCTGCAAGTTAAATCCGCCCATATCGCCTTTCCCGGAGAAAGTGTGGCGCGGGCGCCCTCGCCCGCGGATCCTGAAAAAATTTCACCGCTTGTCCTTGTAATCGATAATCGTCCGAATCTCCGCCCCAAACTTTTCTTTCATCCGGCGAACAATGGGATCCTGTTCCGCCCGGCTGCGTCCTCCGCCATTCGAAGACGGGCGAGTCGCTGCCACGCTCGGCGCAATCTCGCCGGGGACAACTTTCAGCTTAAGCGCCCGTCGCGCGACCCCGCTAGCAGTCGCGATTGCGAGCCGTCTCGCATCCGCTCCCAGAGTCATATCGATCACAGTGGCCGACGAAGCCACTTTGATCACCAACTCGTTTCCTTCGACCTGCCATTCGCCGCCGTCCAACATTGAAACCAGCATTTGGTGGCCGCCCGCTGCCAACGCGTTCAGCACAGAGTCGCGAAGAGGATCTTGAGATACATCGTCTGTCCGTTTTTCTGGAACCCTCTCCGGTCCGGCAGATACTTCTGGAGCAGCCTCTGCCACCGCCGCCGGAGCGGCCGAGCCCATGACCACTCCCGCAGTCACCCGACCGGTAGCGAATCCTGGCGTACCTGCCGCGGGATTATCGTCAGCCATGAGCTGTGGCTTCGATCCACTTTTTCGCGCCGAATCCGCCGCGAATGGCGAAACCTGATTTGCCCGAGCCGCCGGCGATTCTGTTTTCCTCGGATCGGGAACGACGGTCGGTTTGCCAATTGTTTTCGGAGCACTTGCTCCCGCTACACCCGCCGCGCTCAACAACTCTTCAATCGGCAACAACCTTTGCGCGTGGGCCATCTTCAGCAGGCCCAATTCCAGATGGAAGCGTTGTTCCTGCCGATATCCAAGCTCCCCGTGAGTGCGCAACATGATTTGCAAATGCCGCGCCAGATCCTCCTCGCTAAACAGTTCAGCGACACGAGCTACCCGCAGTCGTTCATCCCCGGAAATCTGCAACAGGGAAGATTCCCCGCCGGCGATCTTGGCCACAACAGAGTTGCGTATAAATCGAACCATCTGCCGCGCGAAGTGAGTTGGACTGTGGCCTTCGCCAATCAACCGGTCGACCAGCCGCAAGACCTCTTCGCTGGAACTCCGCGCCACCGCTTGCATCACGTCTTCGAGCACCGTCGCCGGCGCAGCTCCAGCCAACTGCCGCACTGCTTCGGCCGTGAGCCGTCCGTCGCAAGAGGCAATCGCCTGATCCAGAATCGAAAGTGCGTCGCGTATCGAGCCGTCTCCGGCCTCTGCCAACAGGGCCAGCGCATCCTCGTCGGCTTCGATGTTCTCACGGCCGACCAGATCCCTCAACTGCCCCAGAATTTCTTCAAAGCGAACCGCCCGAAAACTGAAATGCTGGCAGCGCGAACGAATGGTCTGTGGAATATCCTCCGGCTGCGTCGTGGCCAGCATGAATACGACGTGGCTAGGCGGCTCCTCCAACGTTTTCAGCAGCGCATTGAAAGCCGCATCAGTGATCTGGTGAGCCTCATCGAGAATGTAAATCTTGAACCGATCCCTTGCCGGACGATACCGCGCCGCCTCGCGCAATTCGCGGATCTCATCGATACCACGGTTGGTAGCGGCATCAATCTCGATCACATCGACGGAATTCCCTGCCCGAATCTCGGTACAGGACTCACAAATGCCGCACGGCTCGGTCACAGGCTTGTCCGAAGACCGGCAGTTCAGCGCCATGGCCAGGATGCGGGCGACAGTCGTCTTGCCGATGCCCCGGTGTCCGCTGAAAATATACCCGTGGGCCGTGCGCCCCTGCTCAATGGCATTCTTCAGCGTCCGCGTAACGTGCTCCTGCCCGATGACTTCAGAGAATTTTTGCGGACGGTATTTGCGCGCCAGAACCTGGTAGCTCATGGTGTGGAAGCTCGATTATACGTGATGCCGTTCCCGCGATGCCGATGTAGCTGCGCGCGCCTCGTCCGCACCGCTCAGCAGGACAGTGCCGAAGAAGCCAGCCGTTTACCCAGGTTGTGTCTGAAACGTGCGATGTGTCCCATGGCTACTTTATGAGCGCAGTAAAACTTTCTTTTTCCTGTTTCATCTCTGCGTTGATTGAATAAAGCAGTCGGTAGTTATTGGCCCAAGCGCCCGAAAAACTAAGAAATAACAGAACCCCGAGAATCCACCAAGCTTGGCAACTTGGTGAACCGTCTACGCAAAAACCGAATATGAATGAGGCCAAGGTAGCCCATCCCGCACAGTAGAGAAAATGAGTATGTGAGGCCCAAGCGTCCCAACGGAGACGTTTTTCGTTCGTCAGTTTCCATCGCCATCGGTCAATCTCGATCTCACGTTCTGAAGGTTTCCAAGGGTTGCCGAACTGCCTCGGGGTATTTTTCTCGTACAACGTTATTAGGCCAACGCATCGAAAAATCAGGGGGAATAGCAAGCCTCTGTGAATGTTGTAGATCAAAGTTCCAAGTACAAGGATCGCCCCCAGAAGGAGCGTCACTTCTGCGCTGTCTATGTGACCTACCAGACACGCAAGACTTGGGTACATAAGTAGGAGTGACGCAATCCCGACGCCGCCAGAAAGCGCATATCTGAGAAGCTCTTGAAGGCCCAACTCCTTCATGGGTAGTTTTCTCCGCGAAAGATTCTATTGGGGACCCAACTACACCGAGGGGAAGGCAGGAATTATCTCACAGCAAGTCGCATAATGGCAGGGAAATCACCAACGCACTTTTCAGACACTACCTCTGCCCACGAAGTCCTTGCGGAAAAGATACTCTACAGGATAGGCTTTCGGGTTAGCTTTTTCCCGAGGGGGACCGCGTGCAACTGAAACTGACTGTCCGAACTGTAGACGACATTGTGATCGTAGATTGCGCTGGCCGCATCGTTTTTGGCGAGGAATCCGCTGATCTGCGCGACACCGTAAAAATGGTGATCACGCAGAGCAAGCGCATCATCCTCAACCTGGCGGGCGTGACTTACATCGATAGCGGCGGGCTGGGAACGCTGGTCGCGCTGTACACTACCGCGCGCAACGGCGGCGGCTCGATCAAACTTGCCAACCTTACCCAGCGCGTGGGAGACCTGTTGCAGGTGACCAAACTGGTGACCATTTTCGATGTCTATGACAACGAGCAGAAGGCCATCGATTCGTTCCGCAAGGGAACAGCCGCGTGATCTTGTAAGTGTGGCGCGGGCGCCCTCGTCCGCGTAGCTGATCAATCTGCCGGCACGGCCCACCAAGGAATTGCCACGGCTTGCTACTAAGATGACGATGCGCACCCGCATCCTGGACACGATCCGCAAGATCCCTCGAGGCAAGGTTTCGACCTACGGAGCCATAGCCCGCGCCGCAGGATACCCCGGAGCGGCCAGGCAGGTAGTTGCGGCCCTGCGCGGTTCTTTCGACCTGCCGTGGCAAAGAGTGCTGGGCGCCGGTGGCGAAATTAAACTACGCGGAGATTCGGCCTACGAGCAGCGCCTGCGCCTGGAAGCCGAAGGAGTGACGTTCCGAGGCCGTCGCGTGGACATGAAGAACCACGAATTCAAATTCACGAAACTCAAAACAACGGACAAACCAAAGAAGAAACCAACGAGTAAGCCCAGAAGAAGCAAGAAATGAAGGCGATCGACCAACGACCAACGACCAACGACTAAGGACGAACGACCAACGACTACCGACCAGTCTTGAACTGCTCGTCGATTTCCACCTGATACCCCGCGACCAGTCGGTTGGTTTCATTCGCCATCCCCACCACCGCCATCAATTCTTTGAACATCTCATCCGTCATACCTTTTTTTCTCGCCGACACCGTGTGGGACGCAATGCAATAATCGCATTGGTTGCTGACACTCACCGCGACGTAGACCATCTCCTTGGTCAGCGGGTCCAGCGCTCCCGGCCCCATGATCTGCTTGATATCCACCCACGTACGCTTCAGAGTGACAGGATCATTCGCAATAGCCTTCCAGAAATTATTGATCCAGTCAGTCTTTCGTACGGCCATAATATCGTCGTAAACCGCCCGCACCTCCGGGCTCGCGTCTCCGTATTCAACCAGTCCAAGCGTCGCCATTTTGTCTCCAGATCAAATTTTCTCCGCGCCCTCCGCGGAACTTCCCCGCGAACTCTGCGATAAGCTTTTAAACTGTTAGCCCTTCGGCACCTGCCCGCTCAACAATTTCCCCAACTCACCTGAGGAGCACCGCAATCCCACGTAGAAAGTCCCGAACAACGCATACACCGCGCTCACTTCATCAAACCGCATCTCGTAAATCAGCTTCTTGAATACCAGAGGATCCTCGGCGAACAAATCCACGCCCCATTCCCAGTCATCAAATCCAATCGACCCAGTAATGATCTGCTTCACCTCGCCGGCATAGCGCCGTCCCACCAACCCGTGCTCGTTCATCTGCCGAGCCCGCTCTAAGATAGGAACGGTGTACCAGTTCTTGTCTTCTCCGCGGCGCCGGTCCATCGGATAAAAACAAAGATACCGATGCTTAGGGAGTTCCGGAAACAATCGTGGTCGCATGGCTTCTCTCTGCCGCGCCAGCGTCTCTTTTATCGCCTGATTCCATTCCTCGGAGTGCGGCTCTACTCCCCGTTCCACAAGCTCGTTGTAGACCTTGATCGTGGATTCATACAGCCCCAGTTCAATGACCGACAGATACGAAGTCGTCGGTTCGAGATAATCGCTCAGCCGAAGTCCCGCGATCTGCAATTCCGCCTGATTCAATTCCTCAAACGATTGTCGGAAGTGGACAAACATCAGATCGCCCTTGTGTCCAAGCAGAGAATACAATCCCGACTGGCCCGACGAATTCTGTTCCATCCTTGCCAGTACGCCGCTGGCCTCATCGAGGATCTCTGTCTTTTGTGGCGACGGTAAAGGCCGCCAGGCCGGCCAGCGAAAGCGCATCATCTGGTGCAGCACGCTGTAGCCTTCAATCGTCAATGGGACGGGCGGAATCTCGGTCGAAGCCATGGTCGCGCGGGCATGTTCCGGTTGAGCAGTGCGGGTAACGGACATGGGTTTCCTCTTCGAACCTATTGTACCCGCGAATGTAGGCGCGGGCGTCCCGCCCGTGCCACATCGACTGAGATTTTGGGGTCAGACAGATAGCGTGCAGAGGTCCTGATTCTCAAGCGCCACCAAGGCGCCGCCGAAGCTTAAGCGAAGCGTTCCAAGCGTTAGGCAGGGAGGGGTTGAAAAGACCTGTTTCAATGGACTCGGTTGGACAGCACAGCCTCGACGTAGTTCACCGCATCGCAAACATCCAGCCCAGAAGCCAGCAGGCCGACAACATCGTCTTCCGTCAGGCCGGCTTGCTCGGATGCTTCCTGCAATCTCTCGACCGCAACAAAGATGGGCACCCGATACTTGCTCTCCATAATTCCAACCCTCCTTTTGCTGGTTAGTGTCGCTTAGAAAGGGGCAGCACAGAAAACACCGGGGTACCTCCCCCAAGGACCCTAGTAAGTCACCGAACTGCCCCTTCCTTGCTCTGATTTCAGAGCAAGCTCGAACGCAGTTTGCGGCGATCCTTTAACAGCGGAGCGAACGATGGAGGAGTGGCAAAAAGACTGATGTCTCGTGAGCATATACCAGAGAATGCTCACGTCGGCGCGATGCAGGGTGAGTGGAGAAACTAAACGGGACGACCGCACTAACGCTCAGCAAACCAGGTGCGGAGGTTATGCGCGAATGCACGTCAACTGGAGCCGTGCCGCGATGAAAGGCCGTATCCGGCAGATCCACTTGGGGCAAAATCAGAATCAGCGTGATGAGCACAAGCCAGGACAGCAGAACGAACAAACGCGACGGGTTGATCGTCCAGCGTTCCATGGCACAGACGGTAACACGAATTCCGGACGGGTCAAACCCCACGAAAGTGCTACATGACTACGATGGTCCATAGTAGAGGCTCGGCAACCTCACACGGCTCGCAAAACGATCATGCTGGCGTCGTCTTGGAAGCGCCCGCCACAGTGTTCCGACGCCGCCTTCATGAGCAGGGTCTTCAGCCCCTCCGCGCTGGCCGCGCGATTCTCCCGCGCGATTCTGGTCAGCCGTTCTTCGCCAAACGGTTCGTCGTCCTGATCGCCAGCTTCGACTAGGCCATCGGTAAACAGCATGAGCGTGTCGCCCGGCCGCAGTTGCAGATCGCTCTGCTCATAAACCCAATCGGGAAACTGCCCCAGGACCGCTCCCGCCGCGTTCAACTCGCTGGCCGCCCCATTCGCCCGCACCAGCACCGGAGGATTGTGACCGGCGTTGCAGTAGGTCAGGCGACTGTCTTTGCTGTCGAGGACAGCATAGAAGAACGATACGAACTTACCCACCGGCGCGATCTCGCACAGAATGCGATTCAGCCTGCGGCATACCTCGCGGGGCGACTGAGTGTCCCACATCAGCGGTTTCAGCGCCGCCTGCAGGCTGGACATCAGCAGCGCCGCCGGCATGCCTTTGCCGGACACATCGGCGATGCAAAGCACGGTCAGCGTCTCGCTGATTCTCACAACATTAAAGTAATCTCCGCCAACGTAACGAACCGGTTGGGTCATGGCTGCGATTTCGTAGTCTTTTGCCTGCGGGATGTTCTTGGGCAACAGATTGTTCTGGATCTCGCGAGCGTCCTGCAGTTCGTCCGCGCGTTGACGTTGGGCATGCCGCATGGAGCGGCAGCGCTCTACCTGCGTCTCCAGTTTGTCCAGCAGTTGCCGATTGCCCCAGGGCTTCTGCACGAAATCGGAAGCCCCTCGCCGCATAGCTTCGACAGCCAAGTCGACGCTGCTCCATGCAGTCATCACTACCAGCGGAAGACTCTCGTCGATCAAGCGAATCTGCGAAACCAACTCCAGACCCTCGCCGCCTGCGGTGGTGTCGCGGGTGTAGTTCAAATCCATGAGCACGACATCGAACTCGCGCGACTTCAGCGCCTGCAGCACGCGCGCCGGATGGGTCGCGGCTTCTGTCCGGTAGCCGTGGCTCTTGAGCAATAACTGCAGAGCATCTAAAACATGCGGCTGATCATCCGCCACCAGCACGCGGCCGGCTAGCTCACCCGATGTGCCCTGCACTTGATACGCGGAGGAGGTTTGTAGGCTTTCCATGGCAAGGGGAATTGCACCCCGTGGGCCAGCCCTTGGCGGATCGCAAGACGCTGATTTGAAAGGGAAGAGCAGGATTGGAACATGGAAAGCTTATCCCGCGACTGTGCGGCCGTGGAATGACCTGTCCGGAAACGAACAGGACGCTCCCGTGGCGCATTGCCCATACGCGTTCAGGTGGCAGTGCCTGTGATCGGAACCCAGCTCCTCCATCTTGCGTATAGACTGTTGGTACGCGAGGAAGCCCATTGACCATTGAGACTGGCTCTGTGCAAGCCGATCAAAGCGCGAGGCTCACATCGACCGAATCGACTCCACCCATACAGCCGTCAACTTTGCATAAGATCTTCATCGGCAAAGACGGCCTCCGCGCGGGCTGGAGCCTGCTCATCTTCATCGCGATGATCGCCGCCATTGCAGCCTCTGTAAACGCCGTCGGTCACAGGCTGCACGTTTCTTCTCCGAAGACTGGCGAAGAAATATCTCCGCGCTTCGGACTTGTCGCCGAGGGGATCAATTTCCTCGTGGTCTTTCTGCTGACCTGGATCATGTCGAAGATCGAGCGCCGTCCCGCTTCCGTGTACGGATTCGGGGATAAGCGCAGGCTCCCGCACTTCTTTGCCGGTCTGGCTTGGGGGATCGCCTGTGTCTCTCTTCTCGTCCTGACTCTGTGGAAGACAGGACTCCTCGTCATCGACGGCCGCCAGCTCTTTGGCGGCGATGTTCTGCGCTACGGAGCCATCTGGCTGATCGCGTTCCTCCTGGCCGGCCTGTTCGAGGAGTACTTCACCCGCGGCTATGTGCAGTACACGCTCACGCGCGGCCTCACCGGCTTTTACCAGTGGGCGTTCAAGACCCGTCACAGCGCGGCTTTAGGCTTCTGGACTTCAGCCGTGATCTTCTCCGTTCTCTTTGGCCTCAGCCATGGCAATAACCCGGGAGAATCGCCCATCGGACTGCTCTCCGCCGGCCTGGCTGGCATGGTTTGGTGTCTCAGCCTGTGGCGCACCGGATCGCTGTGGTGGGCCATCGGCTTCCACGCCGCGTGGGATTGGGGCGAATCGTTCGTTTACGGCGTCGCCGACAGCGGACTTGCCACTCAGCACCACCTCCTCGCCAGCCATCCCGTGGGCAAGCCCATCCTCAGCGGAGGAACCACCGGGCCTGAAGGCAGCATCTTCATTCTCGCCATCCTGGCGCTCGTTACCGTCATCATCATCTTCACCCTGCCCCGCGTTCAATCTGCACGCGCGGCCTAGGCTGTAGAGGAGGTCAAAGTCTCGGCCTACCGGTTGAGTCGTCTGGTTTGTACGTACAAAAAAAATCGCTCGCTTCTGCGCAAAATCTAGAAAACAAAGGGCTGGATTTTTTCTTGCCTTCTAGATCTATGGTTCTAAAGGTAGTTACAGGCAAAATATTGAAAACATGGAAGTTATCGTAACGCCTGACTACCCGCCGTTCCATTTCGGGTGCCTGGTCGTTGGTCGCGGGTCGTTAGTCGTTAGCAAAGGCGCTCAACCTCAGCGGGGTTAGCCAACGACGAACGACCAATGACCAACGTCGCAGTGATTGGGGATCGGTTGTCAAAGATCAAAAACTTATCTTATAGATAAGTAGTTATAGTTATATGTTATCGGATATTGAGGTATGAGGTCAAGAGGAAAGCGGGGCGGGCTGCGGTTCCAGTTCCAATTTGGGAATCGCCTCTGGCTTGGCGGAACCGAGAACAACCGGGCTGGGCGACTGGTGGGCTAGTGAATTCCAGGTCTTCGGGGGCAAAGCCCTTCGTCGCTCATCTGTCGGAAAACCCCGCCCAAGCGGAGCTTGGACGGGGCACCCTTCAGAGCAAAGGAAAGCCGTTGTCCGGGCCACCCGCCCTTCTAGATCTATGGTTCTAAAGGTAGTTACAGGCAAAATATTGAAAACATGGAAGTTGCAGTGATGCCTGACTCACAACGGTTCCATTTTGGGTGCCCAGTCCGCTGGTCGTTAGTCGTTAGCAAAGGCACTGACCTCAGCGCGGTTTGCCAACGACGAACGACCAACGTCGCAGTGATTTGGGGATCGGTTGTCAAAGATCAATGAGTATCTTATAGATAATAATTACAGTTCTATGTTATCGGATATCGAGGCATGAGGTCAAGAAGAAAGCGGGGCGGGCTGGGGATCCAGTTCCATTTTGGGAATCGCCTCTGGCTTGGCGGAACCGAGAACAACCGGGCTGGGCGACTGGTGGGCTGGTGAATTCCAGGTCTTCGGGGGCAAAGCCCTTCGTCGCTCATCTGTCGGAAAACCCCGCCCAAGCGGAGCTTGGACGGGGCACCCTTCAGAGCAAAGGAAAGCCGTTGTCCGGGCCACCCGCCCTGGGATAGCCTTGGAAACGATGCAGGATACTCTCAGTCCAGCGGGTAGCACCCGGTCGGACGCTGAACACAGTACCGCAGCCAATGCCATAGCTGTTCTGGCACCCTTGCTGGCCGCCCGTGAAAGTCGTTCCGTAGACAGCGCTCTTACTATCCAGCACTAGACCACCGTTGGGAATCGCTCCGTCGGTCCCTCCTGCAAACCTGTGCAGCACCTTCTCCGTCCACTTACCGCCCTTCGTGTTCGGTGGAGTCAGCTTGAAGACCGTTCCGCATTGGCCGCCGTAGAGGGAGTCGCACGTGGTGCCCTTGCCGCCGCCAAACAAGGTTGCGCTGTATAGGTTCCCTGCCTTATCGAAGACCAGATCGCCGAACGCCACAAAGCCGTCCTTGCCGCCTTGAAAACTGTAGAGCACCTTTTCCTTCCAGGGATCGCCTTGCTTGACCGGTGGAGAAAGCTCGTACACCGTGCCACAACCCCCTGCCCCGCCTAGCAACGTGCACGGCCCGCTCCCGCCGTAGCCGGTTACGCCATAGAGATTCCCGGCCTGATCGATAACCAACCCGCTCTCCGGCGTCGCGCCGTCGTTCTGGGCATGGCCCTTGAAGATGTACAGCACGGTCTCCGTCCACGCTCCGCCCTTCTGTGCTGGCGGTTTGAGCTGATACACCGTGCCGCATTGACCCGGCCCCTCGCAGCTGGACGCGCCGCCATCTCCGGTTGCGCCGTAGAGGATGCCGGCCTTGTCAAAGACGACTCCACCCTCTGGTACGGCTCCGTCGGGAATGCCTTGAAAGCTGTACAGGACTTTCTCGTTCCATTGGGCCGAGGCGAGTGGGGCTAAGGTGAGGATGAACAGGAGCAGGCCAGGTGCTACGCGGGCTTTGTGAGTCATCGACACCATCTCCTTGGATGGGTTTCCAGCTGCCGGGGCGGGAACGGCGCGGATTTCGGCGATAGTACATCCGATTGCGGCTGGCGTCTATGGGGAAGACTTCGGGTTGGGAGGATTGGTCCCTGCGGGGCCTGCATCGGACTTGAGGCTTGGCGGCACGGCTGAAAGCCGTGCCCTTCCACGGATCCTGCTAAGTGTTTGGGCGCTGGCTCCCACCCTTTCGCACAGGGCGCGAAAGAGTGGGGCACCCGATGTTCATTCATCTGCGGGTCGAAGGGCTGGGCAGCATCATTGCTTCTTGCGGGCCTCGGCTTCGGCTAGCCAGCCACGGCGTAGTTTTTCGGTGGGGATGCTCGAGAGGTAGGGTTTGATGTCGAGAATCGGGGTGCCGTCCAGCATGTCGACGCCGCGAACTTGCAGGTCCACGCCTTCGCGGTGAAGCAGTTCCACCGTTGTCAGGCCAATCGGGTTTGGACGGCGCGGGGATCGGGTTGCGAATACGCCGTGCGGCCGATTGTCGGAGGGCGGTGTACCCAGCAATTCGAACCTTTCGGAGCGATCGAATTCCCAGATGACGATGAGGTGCGAGAAGCCCTCGATGTCGGTGAGGCCGGGCTCGAACTCGGGCAGAACCTTCAGCACGCCATCGGCTTCGTGTTTTGCGCCGAGGCCTTTCGGAATCTCGCCGGTGCTCTGGTACGGACTGCTTACAAATCCAATTGGCTGCGAGGTAAACATACGCGACAATGCCTCCCGTTCACATATTAGTGCGGACGAGGCTGCGGCGAAAATCTGGCTTGAGCGAAACGACCGGCGGGACTCGCCCGTTTCCCCGGTGTTCTAGAATGGCTGGAGCGTTCGCCCGGCAAACGGGTAATCTTTATTGCGCAAATCAAATGGGCCAAACATGAACCCGAAGAATCACTCCAGTGGAGACTTAGCGATTTCGCGAATTCTTGTGGCTACGGACTTTTCGGATCAGGCTCGCAAAGCTTTGGAATGGGCGCGGTCAGTGGCTGATGCATTCGGGGCGAAGCTGGTTCTGCTGCACGTTATCGACATCTTCAGCATGGCAGAGGTGGGTTGCGTGATGGGTGGTGCGGATCCGCTTCCTCTGCTGCAGGAGCAGGCCCAGAAGCGCATGGCGGAGTTGAGGACGCTGATACCCGATGCCGAGACTGTGGTTCGCGAAGCTTCGCCGCGTCCCATGATCGTGGATGCGGCGGTGGAACTGGACTGCCAAATGATCGTCATGGGAACCCATGGGCGCTCGGGATTGGCGCATTTGCTGCTGGGCAGCGTAGCGGAGTATGTTGTCGCGCACAGCAAGGTGCCTGTGCTTACTGTGCGTTCGCGGTGAGGGCAGACGGTTTCTTCCCCAGCGGCTTCTTTAAACTGCAACTGGGTTTTCTACCAAAATCTTCGGCTCAAGTTCGACGGTGCAGGAAAGCGAGCGCGTCACCAGACATAGCTTTTCTGCCTTCTCCAGTAAGCGCTGGGCGCGTTCGCGCTCTTGTTCTGCAAAGATGATGGCTACCGGCTTCAGGCTGATTTTTGTAAAGCGGAAGCCGCCGCTTTCTTTTTCGATCACACCATCGGTGGCGACTTCGATTCCCTGGAAATCCAATTTCGAGGCATTGGCTACCGCCCGGAAGGTCGCGATAAAACAGCTGGACACGGCTGCCAGCAGGAAGTGTTCCGGCGTCCAGAAACCGGGTTCGCCGCCGAACTCGGGCGGAGCGGAAAAATTGATGAGGCGAGGTGCGCCGTGCTCCAGTTCGACGAAACCGCGATCGTGCTGATGCCACTGTGCTCTGGCATGATAGGTGTATTTCGTTTCCATGTTCGTCTCCTTATCTATCTCTATCAGCCTAGCAATCTGCGAGGGCCGTGCGCTGTGAACCCCGTCACGTGGCCTGGTGACCATCATCCTACTTGTGACAGCGGGCGCTGGCTCGTTCCCATTGAGTACACTGTTTACGCAGAGCGGAGGGCGTCCCGATGGACAGGGATAAAATGGAGGCGGTGTGGAAGGCCCACACCGACGCGGAATTCGGTCCGATCAGCCTCTTTTGTTGCGGGCGAATTGCCTCCGATTTGCTCGCCATCCGCGGTGATGACATCTGCCGCTGCGGCGCGATGAGCAGGATACTTGAATGCCAGTAAACCGGGATGCGCTCTGGTACAAGGACGCGATTATTTATCAAGTCCACGTTCGCACGTTTCACGACAGCAATGGGGATGGCTTCGGTGATTTTCAAGGGCTTGAAGGGAAGCTCGATTACCTTCAGGAGCTCGGGATCAACACGATATGGCTTATGCCATTCTTCCCGTCGCCTCTGCGCGACGATGGTTACGACATCGCGGACTACAACGCAGTTCATCCAAGCTATGGAACGCTGGAGGACTTCCAGAAGTTTCTAGGGTCGGCTCACGACCGGGGAATCCGGGTCATCATCGAACTGGTGTCGAATCATACGTCGGATCAGCATCCGTGGTTTCAAGAGTCGCGAAGTTCGCGGGAGAATCCGCGCCGGGATTGGTATGTCTGGAGCGATACTGACAATCGGTACAAAGACGCGCGCATCATCTTTCTGGATACGGAAAAGTCCAATTGGGCGTGGGACCCGATTTCAAAATCTTTTTATTGGCATCGCTTCTTCAGCCACCAGCCCGATCTGAACTACGACAATCCCGCAGTTCGGGAACAGATGTGGAATGTGATGAAGTTCTGGCTGGAGATGGGTATTGATGGCTTCCGGCTGGACGCGGTGCCGTACCTGGTGGAACGGGAAGGCACGAATTGCGAGAACCTGCCGGAGACGCACGAGGTCTTAAAGGAGTTGCGGCGAAGACTCGATGAAAACTTTCCGGGCAGGATGCTTCTGGCGGAGGCCAATCAGTGGCCCGCCGATCTTCGAGCATATTTCGGTGACGGAGATGAATTCAACATGGCATTTCATTTTCCGTTGATGCCGCGGATGTTCATGGGCCTAAAGTTGGAAGACCGCAAGCCGATCACGGAAATTCTGCAGCAGACGCCGGAACTCCCGCCCTCATGCCAGTGGTCGCTGTTCCTGCGCAACCATGACGAGTTGACGCTGGAGATGGTAACGGACATGGAACGCGATTACATGTACGACACCTACGCGGAAGACAAGACGATGCGGCTGAACCTCGGAATTCGGAGGCGGCTTGCTCCTTTGCTGTCCAACGACCGCAGACGGATCGAGTTGATGAATGGAATGTTGATGTCGCTACCCGGTACTCCGATCATTTATTACGGGGATGAAATTGGAATGGGTGACAACATCAGCCTGGGGGACCGCAATGGAGTGCGAACTCCGATGCAGTGGAATGGGGAGACGAACGGCGGTTTCTCTACCGCTCTCCCTGAGCGTCTGTATGCCCCGCTTGTTCAGGACCCTGTGTATGGCTATCCAGCAGTGAACGTTTTGCGGCAAAAAGTGAGCGAACATTCGCTCCTCAACTGGATGCAACGCATCATAAAGGTTCGCAGTTCGACTGGCGTGTTTGGCAGGGGATCGATTGAGTTTCTCCACCCCGCCAATCACAGGATACTGGCGTATGTGCGGCGACTGGGCAACGAGGCGGTGCTGGTGGTCAACAATCTTTCCAGCACTGCGCAAGCTGTCGAACTGGATCTGAGGGGATACAAGGGGAGTATTCCGATTGAGATGTTTGGCAGGAACATGTTTCCACGCCTGGGCGACCTTCCTTATTTGCTGACGATGGGGCCCTATCAGTTTTACTGGTTTCGGCTGCGGCGAATTTAGGCGAATGCAGGCGTGAAGCTCTTCAGATGACGCGTGCGTCCGGACAAGGGTTCGCGCCAGCACTTCGAACGGAGATGGAAATTGGCAGAAGAGAGCTTTCTTACCGATGATTTTCTTCGTCAACTCATCAACGTCGGCGAAGTGGACATCCTCGTAGGTTTGCCTACTCACAATGACGCCAAAACGATCGGGTCGATCGTCAATGCGATTCGAAGCGGCATCCTGTGCGGGTTTCCTCGCGAGCGCGCGGCGATCGTTAATGTCGATGGGGGATCGCGGGATGGCACTCCCGCGCTGGTGACGGGCGTCTCTATCGATGATGCGCGTCCTGCGTCCAATTTGCATGCCTTGCGCACGTTGCACTCGATAAGTACGCAGTACGCGAGCGGTCCGGAAAGCGGAGTTGCATTTCGGTCGATCCTGGCCGCGGCCGAACTGCTCCAGGCCAAGGCCTGCGTGATGATGTCAGCCGAGTCCGCGAACATTGAACCCGATTGGCTCTCCAAATTTCTGCGCCCGATTTATCGCGACGGCTTCGATCTGGTCACTCCTACCTATCGCAGACATAAATTTGAAGGGCTGCTGATAACGAATTTGCTATACCCGATGACCCGCGCACTTTACGGGTTAAGAATTCGAGAGCCATATTCGCCGGAGTTCGGTTTCTCCGGCCGGCTCGGAACTCAATTCCTTGGACAAAACATCTGGACTGACGGGACCGGCGGGGCCGGCGTCGAACTCCGCTTCACCCTGGCTACGGTCGCGGGAAAATACCGGATCTGTCAGTCCTTCCTGGGAGAAAAGGTTCACATCGAGCGAGGTTCCGCTGACCTGGTGCCGGCGCTGCGGCAAACGGTCGGAGTACTGTTTTCCGCATTGGAGCAAGACTTTCCCATTTGGAGTGTCGTGGCTGGTTCCGAGCCGATTCCTACGAACGGGCCTGACCACGATGCACTTCTGGAACCGCTGCGAGTGAATCGCAAACGATTGCGAGACATGTTTTCGACCGGAGTTGCCGAACTGGAGTCCGTCTTTCAGTCGATTCTTTCGCCGTCCACTCTGGCAGAGCTCCAGCGCATCGCGCGCCTGGGCGAAGAGGACTTTCATTATCCAGCGGAGCTGTGGGTCAGGACCGTTTACGAATTTGCCGCCTCGTATCAGAAGTCTGTGATGAGCCGGGATCACATCATCCAAGCCCTGGCCCCGCTTTTCCGCGGTAGAGCGTTCACTTTCGTGACCGAGAATCGGAACGCTTCGGGGGACGTCGTCGAGAAACATATCGAAGATTTGTGCCTGGAGTTTGAACGATTGAAACCCTATCTGTTGCAGATGTGGAAATCGAGAGAGTGAGGCAAACTATGCGGGAAATGATTATCAGCGAACTAAGTCAGGCGCTGCACGAGATTGCCAGAGATTTCGCACACTTCCTTCCTCGTCTCATCGTTATGCTGATCCTTGCGCTAGTGGGATGGATAATCGCGTACCTGGCAAAGGTGGCTCTGCGCAGCATTCTGCGGCTCGTCAAGTTCGACAAACTCTCGGAAAATGCCGGCGCATCGCAATTGCTCAGCAAGGCCGCGCTGCCTTCGGCGACGGAAATGTTGAGCCGGTTCGTCTTCTGGGTAACGTGGCTGGGCTTCATCCTGCTGGGGGTGAGCGCACTTGGGATTCTGGGCTTGCAGCAGCAGATCGCAGGTTTTTTTCTTTTCTTGCCGCGACTGTTCGTCGCGATCTTCATCATGTTCTTCGGAATGCTGGCAGCCAGCTTCTTTTCCCGCGCGGCTCTGTTGGCTGCGGTCAATGCGAATATGCCTTCGCCTAGAGTCTTGAGTCTTGCAGTCCGCAGCATCATCATTGTCTTCGTATTGTCTGTCGTTTTCGAAGAGCTGGGTTTGGCAAAACAAACCATGCTGGTTGCCTTCGGAATTGCCTTCGGAGCCCTGATGCTCGGCTTGGCAATCGCATTCGGCATCGGGGGCAAAGACCTGGCTCAGCGTTTCCTGGAGAAGAGGATTGTTCGCAACAAGAAGCAAGAGAACGAAGACGAACTGTCGCCGCTCTAGTGCAGAGACGTTCGGGGCCAGTCGGATCGTCGAAGAGCAGGTCGTCTTTCGATCGGGGGGTCGACTGGAGGCTCAGTCGAGCGCCTTGTGGAAGCGGAGGACGGCGATCGTGAGCAGACTGATTCCTAAAGCGGCCATGGCGAGCATCTGGGGCCAGAGAATCTCGATGCCCACACCTTTCAGATAGGTGCCGCGCAGAACGACCAAGAAATAGCGTAGCGGACTGAGATAGGTGAGATATTGCAGCCACTGCGGCATGGTGTTGATGGGGAATCCGAAGCCGGAGAAAGTTATGGCGGGCATAATAAAGAAGAAGGAAGTCACCATCGCTTGCTGCTGGGTGGACGAGACGGTCGATATCAACAGGCCCACACCCAACATGCACAGGAGAAAAAGAACCGCGCCCGTGAACAGCACCACAATCTGACCGCGAAACGGCACCTGGAACCAGAGCGTTCCTACTGTCGCAATCAGCGAGACATCGAAGAGTCCGATCAGAAAGAAGGGTAGCGTCTTGCCCAGGATAAACTCGGCCGGGCGGATGGGAGTCACCATAATCTGCTCGAGAGTCCCGATCTCGCGTTCGCGAACCACGGCAAAGGCGGTCAGAGTAACCACGAGCACGAGGGTAAGACTGCCGATAATGCCGGGCACGAAAAACCAGCGGCTCCTGAGGTTGGGGTTGTACCACGGCCGCGGTTCGAGTTGGACGGACGGCATCTTTTCGATCATCTGCGGTGCGATCCGATAGATGCGGTCTTTCTGGTAGTCCTGGGCGAAGCCGAGTGCGATCTGGGTGATGTAACCGGAGGCGATCAGGGCGGTGTTGGAATTGGTCGCATCGACGATCACTTGCAGGGGTGCGGTCTGGCCCTTACGCAGGTTCTGGGCGAAACCGGCGTTGATCTCAAGACCGACGGTAGCCTCTCCTTGATCGATGAGCTCGCCGATCTGGCGGTGGTCCGTCAGTTGGCGCTGGACGTCGAAATAGGGGCTCGACGTAAAACGGGAGATCAGTTCGCGGCTCTCCTGGCTGTGATCGAGATCGAGCACAACCGTTGGAACATGGTAAATCTCGAACGTGGCCGCGTATCCAAAGATCAGCATCTGGATGATAGGTGGGCCGAACAGCACAAAACGTGTGCGTTTGTCGCGGAAGACCTGGATGAACTCTTTGATCAACATCTGTTTGAGGCGGGCCAGCATAGCTTCTCCTTACACCAGCCTCTTGTGGAAGGAATGGGTGGCGAGCAGCGCCAGCACGATGGTGAACACAGCCAGGGGAACGAGGTCGGAGTAGAGCGAAGCCGTTGGCGTCCCCTTGAGAAATATTTTCTTCAACACCGAGACGTAGTAGCGCGCGGGCAGGATGCGAGTGATCCACTGGAGCACGATCGGCATTTGCTCAATCGAATACAGGAATCCGGACAGCAAGAAAGCTGGAAGGAAGGTGATGAGCAGCGCGATTTGACTCGCAGCCAGCTGACTCTTTGCGATCACTGAGATAAAGAATCCGAGCGACAGCACGACCACTAGGAACATGGCGGAACTGACCAGAAGAGTTAGAAAAGAACCCCGAAAGGGAACGTGAAACCAGTAGAGGGCGGTCAGGGCGCAGACGATGACATCGAACATCCCGATGATGAAATAAGGCGCCAGCTTGCCGAGCATGATTTCGACGGGTGTGACCGGAGTTGAGATCAACTGCTCCATGGTGCCGCGCTCCCATTCGCGCGCGATGGTGAGAGACGTAAGGAACGCGCCGATCACGGACATGACCAGGGCCAGCACGCCGGGAACGATGAAGGCGCTGCTCTCCAGATCCTCGTTGTACCAGGTGCGAGTCTCGACACTAACGGGAGCCGGTTGGACGAGTTGGCCGCGGCTGCGAAGCCAGTCGAGTTGGATGTCCGATGAATAGCTCTGGACCACCGCCTGGGCATAGCCGATGAGGACATTAGCGGTGTTGTCATCGGTGCCGTCGACAATCGCCTGAACCTGGGCAGGGCGGCCGTCGTGCAGGCGCTGAGAGAAATCCCACGGGACAACGATCCCCATCTTGGCGTGGCCGTCGTCAAGCGATCGGGCGAGGGCAGGATAGTCGTTCACAACCCGCACCACGTCGAAGTATGCGCTGGCCTGGAAACGCTTCAGAAGATCCTGACTCTGCTGGCTGCCATCGCGGTCGTACACATAAACGGGCAGGCCCTTGAGATCGAGATTTACACCGTAACCGAACAGCAGCACCAGAATCACCGGCATGATCACGACAATGATGAGACTGCGCGAGTCGCGAAGGATCTGGACGACCTCCTTGTGAGCCACGGCCAGGAAGCGAGTGAAGCTCATGCTGTCCGGTCCTTCCCCGAATCGTGCGCGGTTGTAAGCGAGACGAACACGTCTTCCAGGCTCGGCCGTATCTTCTCTATGTGTCCGACGGTGATGTTGCGATCCGAGAGATACTTCTTTACTTGCGGGACCGCAGCCGTAGCGTCAGGCACGACCAGGTGCAGAGCGTTGCCGAAAACCGCGGCATCGATTATGTCGGGCGCCGATTGCAGAATATCCACTGCATTGCCCAGCGGTTCGCACTCAACCAGGAGCAGTTCGCCATTCATGGATTTGTGTTTCAGTTCTGAAGGCGTGCCCAGGGCGACGATTTTTCCCCGGAAGATCAGGGCAAGACGGTTGCAGTACTCGGCCTCCTCCATGTAATGGGTGGTCACGAAGACGGTCACGCCCTCCTCCGCCATGTGATGAATAAGATCCCAGAACTGGCGACGTGAGATGGGGTCGACGCCGGAAGTAGGTTCATCCAGAAAGATGACGGGCGGTTTGTGCAGCACGGAGCAGCCCAGGGCGAGGCGTTGCTTCCACCCGCCGGGCAGCGTACCGGTAATCAGATTCTCCTGACCTTTGAGGTTGGCCATCTCCAGCGCCCATTGGATTCGTTCTTTGAGTTGGTGGGAAGGCACACTATAGAGGCCGGCAAACAAACGTATGTTCTCAATTACCTTAAGATCGTTGTAAAGCGAGAACTTCTGCGACATGTAGCCAATGTTCTGGCGCACGGATTCGGGTTCATGGCTGACGTCATATCCTGCAACCTGAGCCCGGCCGGATGTGGGCGTCAGGAGGCCGCAGAGCATGCGGATGGTCGTGGACTTGCCCGCGCCGTTCGGTCCGAGAAAGCCAAAGACTTCGCCTTTGCGGATCGCGAGATTGATGTGGTCGACGGCCACAAAATCGGCGAAGCGCTTGACCAGATCTTCGATGACAACGGAATGGTTGCCCTCAGGCATGGGAGGGTGCTCCACTGCTGACCGCATCGACGAAAAGGTCTTCAATGGTGGGAGTGACTTGTTGAATGGTGTTGAATGGAACGTGTGCGCTGTTGAGTCGGGCCTCGAACTCAGGGATGCGGCGAGCGGCATCGTCAACTACGACGTGCAGGCCGTCGCCGGTCAGCACCAGGCTGGAGATTCCAATTGCGTGTTCGAGTTGAGCACGCAATCTGCGCGGTTCGGATGAGGTGATAGACAAGACGCCCTTGCGGAGCTTGGTCTTGAGATTTGCGGGCGTGTCGCAGAAGAGCAGCTTGCCTTGATGGAGTAAGGCGACGCGGTGGCAGCGTTCCGCTTCGTCGAGGTAGGCGGTGGAGGTGAGGATCGCCACGCCCTCGGAAACCAGTTCATAAAGGATGCGCCAGAAGTCGCGCCGCGAAACCGGATCGACGCCGGTGGTCGGTTCATCCAGCAGGATCACGGTGGGCCGGTGAATGAGCGCGCAGACCAGGCCCAGTTTTTGCTTCATGCCGCCGGAAAGTTTTCCGGCGAGACGCTTGCGGAATTCTCCCATGCCGGCAGCCTGTAGCAGTTGGGTGGAACGCTGTTCGCGCTCAGCTTTTCTCACTCCGAACAGGTCTGCGTAGAAGCGAATGTTTTCGTCGACAGTGAGATCTTCATAGAGCCCGAAGCGCTGGGGCATGTAGCTGAGGTGGTGCTTAGCGCCTTCGGGATCGTGTGCGACATTAAAGCCTGCGACAATGGCTGTCCCTGCATCGGGCGGCATGATGCCCGCAAGCATGCGGAGGGTAGTCGTTTTGCCTGCGCCGTCGGGACCTACCAGACCAAAGATTTCTCCGGCGCGTACGTCAAAGCTTAGCTGATCGACGGCGCGCACGTTAGGAAAGCTCTTTGTCAGCGCCTTGGCGATGATTGCGGATTGGGGTTGCTCAATCATTGTTTGTCAGGCGTAGATTCCTGTGGGCGCGGGTTTGGGCTGGCTGCGGCGAGCTCGATGCGAGCGTCGGCGGGCATGCCCGGTTTGAGTTCGTGATTGAGATTGTCGATATCGATCTTGATGCGGTAGACGAGGGTGACGCGCTCTTTGTAGGTTTGAACGCTCTTGGGTGTGAATTCGGCGCTCGAGGAGATGAATGACACGCGTCCGTGGTACTGTTTGCCGGGATAAGTATCGGTGGTGATGGTTGCATCCTGGCCCCAGCGGATCCGGCCCAGGTCGGTCTCGGCGATATACGCGCGCAGCCAGATGTGATCAAGGTCTGCCAAAGTAACCACGGGAGTGCCAGGAATGACGACCTCTCCGAGTTCAGCCAGGCGGACCGTGATCACACCGGCGGAGGGGGCGCGGAGGGTTGTGTAATCTAAGTTGACTTGTGATAGGCCCAGATTGGCGTTCGCTTCCGTGAGATTGGCGCGAGCGATTGCAATATCTTCTTTGCGGCTGCCCTCAACGGCCTCGTTGTAATGCTGTTGGGCTGCCTGGAATGTTGCCTCGGCGCGCTTGAGGGCGGTATCCGCGAGGTCGCGATCCTGGGCGGAGACTTCATCTTTGCTGAAAAGGCACTGGGCGCGGTCGTAGTCCAGTTTCTTCTGTTGCAGATCGGCCTGCGCATCGAGCATGTTTTGCTGCGATGCCTTTACTTCCTGTTCGCGTGTTCCAGCCAGCGTGAGGGCGAGATTGGATTCGCGCACGTGAACCGTGGCCTCGTCGATCCGAACCTTCTGCTTGTAATCGGCGTCATCCAGGCGCGCGAGCAAGACGCCGGGCTCAACTGTCTGGCCCTCCTCGACCGGCAGATCGATGATGCGTCCCTGAACCTTGAAGCTGACCAGGCTCTCGTGCGCTTCGATATTGCCAGAGAGCGTGATCCGATTCTCGGGTTCCGCTTTCTTCGTGAGACGGGGATAAAAGTAGACACCCGCGACGATCAGCGCGGCCAGCAGGATCAAGAGAGGTATACGTCGTTTCATAGCTTCAAACCTCGCGGAGCGAACCCAGGTCACAGCCGAGTCGACAAAATCGGTTACCGATTCTCCAGATACTGTCCAATGTTTTTCTCCGTATCTCCCACGGCCCGTGCGAGCGCGAACTTTGCGTCAGCGTGGCTGGAGACGGCAAGAATGTAGTTTTCCTGGGCGCGGGCGAGTTCGTCCTGGGCAGTGACCACTTCAACGTTATTGGTGGTACCGGACTGAAACCGGTCCTGCGCGAGTTCAAGTTCACGCTGCGCGAGATCCTGCCCTTCTTTGGCAACGGCAACCTGCTCGGCCGCGGATTCGAGATTCAGCAAGGCCTCGTGGATGTCCTCTTCGATGCCGCGGTGCAAGTCGGCGATTTGATCGTCGATGCGTTTCAGGCGACTGGCGAGCTCCTGCGCCTCGCCGCTGCGATCACGATCAAACACCGTAAAGTCGATCTGGCCTTGAATCATTCCTATACCCTGGACCCCTCCGATGCTGCGGCCAAGCCCGCCGTAGTTCCCGTTGATGCTAAGTTTCGGATAGTAGCGGGCATGGCTGGCGCGCTGCTGCTCAACCAGTCCCTGGCGCTGACTGGCAAGCGACAAATAATCAGGGCGCGCGAACAGTGCAGTTGGCACAAGACCCTCGGCTTGAGGCTGGGTCAAGGGTAGATAGCGGAGCGGTTCCGCGAGTTCCAAAGGCGTGCTTGGAGTCATGCCCAGGTTGCGGGCAAGGACGAGCAGCGCTTGTTTGTATTGGTTCTGCGCCACCAGCAGAGCCTGCTTGTCATTCGCCAGTTGTACCTGGGAGCGCAGCACATCCACGCCTGTCGCGGTCCCAGCGTCGTGCTTGTCTTTCGCCAGCTTGTACAAAATATTCGAGTCGGTTACCCGGGATTGGGCAGCATCGGCGCGCGCCGCGGCAGACTGGGCGTTGAGGTACAGGCTGGCAACGGCACGGATGATGAGATCGCGCGCATCCTGGTAATCCATTTTGCTGGCGTCAAGAGCTTGTTCGCTGGCCTTCCACCCGCGATAAGTCTGAAGATCGACGAGGTTCTGGTCGGCATAAAAGCGAAAATCATAATTGGAAAATGGTCCAATCACTGGCGGGAAGCCAGGCGCCGTGATCCCGAAAGCGCTCAGGGATCGGTTCTGGTAATTGGCGTAGTTTTGCACGCGTACCCGCGGAAGCAGCGCGGCCGACAGGCGGCGGGTGCGCGTGCCGTCGGCTTCCTCGACTCGGGTGTCGGCGACGAGCACACTGAGGTTGGCCTGCAGCGCCTTCTGAATGGCATCACGCAATGTGAGGCGGTAGGGCGTTGGTTCCTGGGCGATGCTGATTGCGCCGCAGAGCAGGCTGGTCAGCGACAGCAAAACGACGGTGCGGAAACTGCATTTCATCACTTTTACTCTCAACCGGAGATGGCGATTGCCCTCCAAAAGTGTTGGAAACTTTCTTCGATCCAGGTTTCAAGCGCGGGCTCACCATGCAGCGACCAAAGCAGGAGGGTTCCCATGAACGCCTGCTGGAGCTGGATTGCGACCTTTTCTTTCTTCAAACGAGGATCGATCTCCCGGCGCTTTTGTCCCGCAGCCACAACCTGGGCAACCATCCTGCGTCCTTCTGACATATTGAGGTCGATAAGGCTACGAACGCTCTCGCTGGCCAGAAATGAAGAGATCAAGGCTCGGGCGAGGTCGGGGCTGCGCCCAGGCTCTTCGGCAACGCGAAGAAACAGACGGTGCAACACCGAATAAATAGTCTGTTGGCCGGATTCGGCCAGGGCTGCGGCTTCTCTCACTTTGCCCAGCTGAATTTCAGCCATCACACCCAGTACGTGATCTTTGCTCTCGAAATAGTTGAAGAATGTGCCCTTGCCCACATCCGCGGCTTCGGTGATGTCTTCCACGGTGACATTGGGAAAGCCGCGCTCAGCAAAGAGCTTCAGGGCGCAGCGGAACAGGCGCACACGAGTCTCGGCGGCGCGACGCTGGCGGCGCCCCATGCCTTTCAGATGAGGAAGATTCTCGGTAGCGGGCCGTTCGATAGGAGTTGTGGGGCGATGTGTGCGACTGTTGCTCATTATAGACCAATAACCATATACGACTAACAGTCATAATTGTCGCATCAAAACTACGGTTTGTCAACAGCTCACAAAAGGATCGCAGCCATGGGTAATACCGGCGGGTTCCCGAACCATCGCGGATCGCGGCTGGGTGGCCGCCGCGCAAGAAGTAATTCGGTTGCTTCCAGTTTACCGGTCACTTGCCAAGAGAGGCATCATCTCAAGCAAGCGAGACACCAGTTGCGAAAGCTATTTGTCTGCCGCGGCTCGAGCCCAGGTGGCTAGGGGATCAAGAAATGGGAAGGTGGTTGAGGGAGCATCGATTACACCTCTGAGGGAAGTCCTGAAAGGCACCATGCGTCCGTAGAACGCCCGGGTGCTGTCCTTGTCCTGTTTGAGTGTCGCGTGCTCGAGCGTGGCTCCGGCAAAGATTCCGCGAGAACGGGAATAGCTCAGCACCTGGGCGTTTAGTTTCCAGTCCGTGTCGGCTGCGGCTTGGCGCCCAACCGGACCGGCGGCTACGCTGGCCTCCGCCCCCAGCTTAAACTTGCTGGAGAGCAGCTTCGTCATCCCGTCGTCGTTCATGATCAGCATGATCGCATCCACGGCCTGCCCGCCGAACTGCAAGCCGAAGCTGCCTCCTTCGACGACAAAAAAGGCGGGTGCGCTCCATCCCTTGGCCGTACGGCAGGTAGCAACTCCGCGCCCATAACGCAGTCCCAGAACGAAGCCACCGTTTAACATCGAGGGCACTATGGCCACGCATGCAGCTGAGGCCAATACCTCTTCTGGAATGCCCTGATCAGGGGCGGACTGAATCTCCTGCAGAATTGTGCCTGCCGCCTTCACCCGACCCTGCGCCTTGTTTGCATTTTCGTCGGACGCCCACGCTGCCGCCGCCAGACTCATCACCAAAACCACATGCAGAAGCCTTCTCATTTTGTTGGCCTTTCTGTTTCTGATTCTAGAAGGATTCGGGAGGGCGCTAAGGCTTTATCACAGAGGGGCTATTGGCTACTAAGGCACGCGCTTGCGCGGCAGGACCGTCCTGTTTCACCTCAATCGAGAACCAAATACGACACGCGGTTCTTGCCGGTTTTCTTAACCAGGAGCATGGTTTTGTCAGCCATGTCGATCATGTACTCCGCGGTTGCGGGCGGCGTCTTGAACGTCACCACGCCAACGCTGAAGGTAACCGTCCATTGATACGTTTTCATGGCATTCTTCAGAGCGTTCTGCAGCTTGTCCAATACCAAACGCGCACCCTCGGCACTGGTTTCAGGGAGAAGCAGAGCAAACTCGTCTCCCCCGAGCCTGGCAACCGAATCGATTTCACGGAGTGCGGCTTGCATGGTCCAGGTCACGACCTTGAGAACCAGGTCTCCGGTAGAGTGACCGAGATTATCGTTTATGTCCTTGAACCCGTCCAGATCGAGAGAGACCAGGGTAAGCGGTACAACGTTTCGGCGCGAGCGCTTGATCTCGTAAGTAAGAAGTTCTTTGAACGCGCGGTCATTCAACGCCCCGGTCTTGGTATCCCTGCGCGAAAGCTCCCGTGCACGCAGATATAACGCCACCAGCGATCTGCAGAGGTCATCTTTCTCCTCGGCAGTCAAAGCGCGCTCTTGACTGTCCGTGACTGCTTTAACCGAGCCATCAGCACCTTGAATACAAGCCACGGCCTCGGAAAGTGCCTGGTGCTGATGCCCGCAAAGAATCACCAGATTCGCTTCGGACCAGTAGGCGACATAGTGAGTGCTGGACTCATCTCCGTCCGACTTCCAACCAGTTTGGGGCGGGGGGGTGGGCTGACCTTCCTCGGGAGCGGGGTTCGCCCGGGCCAGATTGTCATTTACTTCGTCGGAAAAATCTTCGAGCGGTGACTGGGAGCGGTTCACCGGCGTTTTACCTCGTTCTTTGGATTCCTAGTCCAAAGGTAATCAAGGGTAATCTGGCGCTCAAGGTTACTGACGACCAGTGTCCTTTGGTAACTAGCTAAGATTCCCGTTGCCACTGGCGCGGATCAAACACCCCTCTTCCAGATGGCCGTCCTCCACAAAATCAGCACTTTTTCAGAGAAATCTCTTGACCGCTTCAACCAGAGAATGCCACTCTACGCGTCTGCCACTTTTGCTTCCAAGTCGACGTATTGATCCTATGAAAATCGTCATTCCGCCGAGAGTCGTTACCTTGCCTGAAATTGTTCTGAGCTTTGTCACTGTCTTCCTTGGGGCGATGATGTTTATCCCAAACTCCGCTGCCCAGAACTCCGCTGAACAGAAGAACATGGCCCTCATCGGCCACAACGACCTCAATGGCCACGGCGACGGAGGTGAGGGGATGGCGATCCAGCAACGCTCCGATGGCCGCCGCATCCTCTTCATTGCGCATGAAGGAGAAACGACTTGCCTGAGTATTGTCGACGTAACGCATCCCGAGGCACCGGTGCTGCTCAATCAACTTCCGTCTCCGGCGCCCGAGGTCACACGCTGCAATTCGCTCGGTCTTTCGGGAAACGTGCTTGCCGTGGCCGATCAGACAATGAAGGCTGGCCAATCTCCGGCTGGAATGTGGGTGCTCGATGTTTCGGATCTTGCGCGTATCCAAAAGGCCCGGAGCATGCAGGATCTCGCGCTCTCGTTTTTCGACACCTCCGGGACCAAACTCGCGCGGCGTCCACTGGCTGTGGTTTGTCGACGGGCAGTTCGCCCACCTTTCGACCGGGATGGCCGACTCCAATCCTTCGAATCCAAAAGATGATCAGTTCTACGTAGTCGTGGACCTCCGCGATCCCCGCCACCCTCGCGAGGCTGGCCGCTGGTGGCTTCCCGGAACTCAAAAGCAGGACTCCTGCCTGCCAGGCTGCCTGCCCAAGCGGCATCCCATTGACGACGGCTATCGCGCCCACAACATGCAGATTTACCCGGACCACGCCGACCGCGCCTACATGGGCTACATGGACGGCGGTCAGATCATCCTCGACATTTCCGCGTTGGCTGAGGTTGGCGCGGGACGCGCCCAGAGCTTTTCCCCGCGGCTGGTCAGCCGTCTTCAATTTTCGCCGCCGTATCCGGCCTGGACCCACACCGTTCAACCGCTGTTCGGCCGCGGCCTCGCGACTGTCTCCGACGAAGCCGTGAAAGACAACTGCGCCGACGCGCCAAAGTTGGTTTGGCTGGTGGATATTCGCGAGGAGACAAACCCGGTCATCATTGGGACTGCGCCGCTTCCGGAAAACGCTGGCGATTTCTGTAAGCGAGGAGGCCGGTTCGGCGCCCACAATCTGCATCCGAATTTACCTGGGCCCACATCGGTTCAACTGAAGAACACGTTCGTTGGGAGCTTCTTCAACGCGGGAGTACGGATCTATCGCCTGGTCGACGTGCCCGTCCCGAACGCTCCGCCGCAGATCAAAGAGATCGGCTTCTTTATTCCTCCCGCTCCGCCGGGAAATCCCACGCACACCATCCAGATCAATCACGCGATCATCGACGAAAAGGGCTTGATCTACGCCACCGACCGCATCAGCGGTGGCATTTATATTTTGAAGTACACAGGGCCGGAGCCGCTAGACTAGACAATCGAAATCGGACCGCCAAGTTTTGCACGTCGCGCCGTCCACGGTATACTGCGATGCCAAATAGCTGCACATTCAGGAACGAGCATGAGTGAGCAATCGAAGACGGCGTCGCCCGCATCGTTGGTGGACGTCGCGGAACTGATCGACCAGCAGGCGGTCGGGCGCTTCCAGATTGGTGTGCTTCTGCTGTGTGCTTCCGCCATGCTGGTCGACGGCTTCGATACGCAGGCGATCGGCTATGTCGCGCCTGCTCTGAGCGCAGCGTTGGCGGTGAAGCCTTCCGCTCTCGGAATGGTTTTCGCGGCCGGCGGCTTGGGCGCCATCATTGGCGGCCTGGCGCTCGCCCCCTATGCCGACCGGGTGGGTCGCAAGCCAATCATTGTGGGCTCTATGCTTTTCTTCGCAGTTTGCACCTTGCTGATTTCCACGGCGAACACGGTGCCGCAATTGATGTGGATGCGGTTTGCGATCGGCCTCGGACTGGGAGGCGTTGTCCCCAACGCGCTGGCTCTCAGCGCCGAGTTCATGCCCAAGAAATTCCGGGTGACTCTGGTGTTGATGACGTGGCTGGGATTTTCGATTGGTTCAGGAGTCGCCGGGCCGGTTACTGCCTACATCCTAATCGCGCATAGTTGGCGCGCGGTGTTTTTGTTTGCGGGCATCCTGCCGGTCGTGCTCGCTCCTTTATTGATTTGGAGATTGCCAGAATCCTTGCACGGTCTGACCCAGCGTGGCAACAATGGACGCCGCATCGCGACCACGCTTGTCCAGATGAATCCCGACCTGATCTACCCAGCGGAGGCCCGGTTCATCAACTCCGAGAAGAAGGAAAAAGGCTTCCCGGTCGTGCTTCTGTTTCGCGAGGGGCGCGCTCGTATTACCCTTTTGCTTTGGGTCATGTTCTTCATGAATCTTCTGGCGCTCTTCTTTCTGAACAGCTGGTTGCCGACCGTTCTTCACAAGGCAGGACTGCCTCAGCACCTGGCAATCGTCATTGCTGCGCTTTTGCATTTTGGCGGAATCGCCGGCGGGCTTGCGATCGCGCCACTGTGCGACAAGTTCAATCCCTACGCGGTTCTCGCTTTTGCCTACATCCTGAGCGGAACCTTCATCGCGGGCATCGGCATCTCGAGAAACGTAGCGCTGTTTGCTATGGCGACAACTTTCTTTGCCGGCTTCTTCACTTTCGGTGCACAGAACTCGGCTAACGCCATCGCGGCCACGCGTTATCCCACGGCCATGCGTTCGAGCGGCATCGGATGGGCGCTCGGCATCGGACGAATTGGCCAAATCGTCGGACCGCTGATCGGCGGCTTTTTGTTGTCATTGCAATGGGGGACGACGCAGATCCTTTACGTGATCGCGCTGCCTTCAGCGGTGGCCGCTACCGCCGCCTTCTTCCTGAGTGGCGCGTCGCAGCGGTCTGGGTTTGAGGAGGCGAAGTGACTCCCGGCTTTCCTTTGTGTACCTTTGTGTCCTTTGTGGTTCTTGCATTTTCAGTTCATCAACCACAAAGGACACGAAGGTACACAAAGGAAAGCCACTCCAGAGCGAAGTGAATATGGACGACCGCCGAATGACGAGAATCTCCGCCCAGGAACGCGAACGAAGATGGGATCTCGTTCGAAACCACATGAAGGAGCGGGGCCTCGGCGCGCTCATCGTTCAAAGCGAGAGAGATTTCACCGGTGGATACGTCAAGTGGTTTACCGACATCCCCGCATATTATCCGAGAACGGTCATCTTCCACGCCTCGGACCTGATGACCATAGTCGAGCACGGCCCGGCGGGGCGTCGGCGAAGTTTGGCGGGCAACGATGCCGAGAATCCCGGCGTGGGCGAAGTCATCACGACTTCTGCGTTTCCCTCCATCCACTACACGCGGGCCTATGACGCAGAGGCCGTCGCCGAAGTGCTAAGCCGCAGAAGGTATCGCAAGATAGGATTGGTGGGAGCGGTAGGAATGCCGCATGGATTCGTCGCCTATCTGGAGAAGGCTTTGTCCAGCGCAGAGATCTGCGACGACACTGAATTCATCGATCACGCCAAAGCGGTCAAAAGCGATGAAGAGATCGCCCTGATCCGGAAGGCGGCTGAGATGCAGGACGCCGTCTTCGCCAAAGTGCTGTCGCACATCAAACCCGGGATGCGCGATCTGGAAGTGGCGGCGTTAGCCCAGTACGAAGGACAGCTCTTGGGAAGCGAACAGGGAATTTTTCTCGGCATGTCCGCAAGAGTAGGACACCCCGCATTTTTCGCCCAAAGACATTTTCAAGGACGGACCCTCGGATCCGGGGACCATATGTCTCTGCTCATCGAGAACAATGGCGCAGGCGGATTCTATACCGAACTCAGCCGAACCTTCGTCCTGGGAAAGGCTTCGCAAGAGCTGATCGACGGATTCGAAATTGTGAAAGAGGCGCAATCGTACACTCTGGAACAATTCAAGCCCGGCGCCTCATGCCGGGAAATCTCTTTAGCACACAATGAATTCATGAAACAAAAAGGCGTGCCTCCTGAATCTCGAGTCTATTCCCATTCGCAGGGATACGACTTGATCGAACGTCCGCTGATCAGGTCCGACGAGACCATGAATCTAGAGAAGGGAATGAATATGTCCGTCCATCCCTCCTATGCGACGAGTTCGATGTACGCGCACATCTGCGACAACTATCTGATCGAGGAAAACGGCGTCAGCGAATGCCTTCACCGCACGCCGAAGCAGATCTTCGAGCTCTAGAACATCAACTTCAAGCCAAACTGAATCGCGCGATTGCTTCCCGATCCGACGACAGGGTTGCCGCCAGCCTGGTCGGGGGTGGCGCAGCCGCAGCCGAAAATGCTGGTTGACGACGGATCGTCATAGGCGCCCGGACCATAGCCACTCGTGCCTCCGTAAGGATTGGCGAAGCTTGGATGGTTGAGAACGTTGAAGAACTCAGCCCGAAACTGGGTGGTGAGCCGTTCGCGAAATTTCCAGTCCTTTGTTACCGAAAGATCGAGGTCGCGGAAGCCGGAGTCGCGGAACAGGTTGCGGGGCATGTTGCCGAAGGTTCCGAACTGAGGAGGAATCATGACTGAGTGGCCTTGCGCGTAGCAGCCAAAGGTTTGCAGCGAAGCCGTTGCCCCGATTGCCGCAGCGTTGTTGGTGCAAGCAGCCGGCATATTGGAACTGCCGGGCGCGTAATACGGAATTGGATTCGGGCCGGAGGTAAAGTCGGACGGATTTCCGAAGAAATCCCAGCGACCGGCATTTTCGTTGGTGCCATCAATGTTGTCCACGGTGTCATTGACGGTCCATGGTTGCGCGCTTTGCAGGGTGGTAACGGTATTGATCTGCCAGCCTTCCAGCATTTGGGCGAACGACTTCTTTCCGGGAATCGCGTAGGTCAGCGACAGCGTGAAGCGATGCCGGATGTCGTAGTCGCTACTGGCGTATTCCGCCGCCGGATGGGTGCTGTCTTGCGGCAGAAATTGGTTCTGGTTGGTGGAAGAATAGTCGAGGGCATGAGAGTAGGTGTAGCCCATAAGGAAAGATAGCCCGTGGGTAAGCCGCTGGGTCAACGTTACCTGCAGACCGTTGTAGTTGGACCCGTACTGATTCGACATCATGTTGATGAACCCCAGGTACGGGAACTTGGCAACGTACGGGCCTGGGAGGGCTGTCGTGGGGGCGTTTCCGGGAACCGGAATGCCCTGATTGATATCCCGGATGCCGATCAGGTTCCCGCTATAGTTGCCGACATAGGCAACGTCCAAGGCGAGGTTCCTGGTAATGGTTTGTTGGACACCCACCGTCCATGTGCTGATAAACGGGGTGCGGAAATGGCGATCTATTCCCAGAACGTTGCAAGGTTGGGGATCCGCGCCGACGCCATCACCACATTCGATTGGGGCGACGGGGAAGATCGTGGGTCCGCCCACGGCTGAACCGTTCCAGTTAAGGTTAGGAATTACCAGCGAGCTAACAGCGATGGTGCCGGTGGCGGGGGTCGTGACGCCGTTTACCACGGTAGGGGCTCCGGTAGGGATCGTGGCCAGGCCAATCGTGGTGGCGTTCTGAACATTCTCCTGCACCAGCAGCGTTTCCATGGAAATTGTGTCGTACACAATACCGCCTCCAGCCCGGAGAACGGTTGTTCCTCGGCCCGTGATATCCCAGGCCATGCCTACCCGCGGCGCGAACTGCTTGTAATCCGGGTTGTAAGGAGAACTGATTTGGTGGCCAACCTGGACCAACCCGAGGTTGGGATCGAAGTTGCCGAGCAGGTTGTGGTCCTCGCGGATGGGTGTTTCGTACTCGTAGCGCAAGCCGAGGTTCAAGGTAAAATTCGGAGTGACCCGCCAGTCGTCCTGGAAGAAACCTGCGTACAGCCATTGGGTTTCGTGGCGCTGAGGATCTCCGTACGTGATCTTCCCGAAGGTCGGAGTGCCGGCCAGGAAGTCTTCCAAGTTTGAAGAACCGGGGAAGGCGACATTCCCGTTGAAGAAGATTTGCCCTTTGCTCCCTCGGAAAGAGCCTTCGTTGACACTGCCGTGACGTATTTCGGCACCGAACTTCAAACCGTGCTTACCGCGCAAGTAGGAGACGTTATCGCTGGCTTGATATACCGCGTCAGGCCCCTGGAACTTTGGCCAGTTCACCCCGCCGCCCAACGAGTTAAAGGGCGCAACATTAACCTGCGGCATTCCAAAGCGCAGGGGATCGGTCACGCCGGTGTTCAGGCCGTAGGCGGTCGCAGGTACGTTGTGGTCTACGGCCAGGTTTGCCTTGTTATCGTAGAGGTAGCCAAACCGGGCTTCGTTCACCCACTGCGAATTCGGGATCCAAGTCCAATTTCCTCCTCCTGTGATTGGCTTCTGGCTCTGGGTCGACAGCCATTGGGGCTGGAGGAAGGCCTGATCCTGGGCAGTCTCAAAGTCGCGGCCCCAAAAGACCATGCCATTCAAGGTGTTGCGTTCGTTGATGTGGTAATCGATCTTTCCGAGGACGCTGTCGGAGCTGTTTACGTTTGGGAATCCGATGGTCACACTCGCTGACTGCCCGGCGTTGGCGGGATACAACGGTAACAAGCCCAGGCTCTGCGAACTCAAGGTCGTAATACCGTGTGCGGCGAGATCGGCCTTCGCATCGGGAATGCTGATGCTCGGATCCCCGACCGAGGCCGTTGTGGGGGCGGTCACAATGAACGAATTGCCCACGGAATAACGCTGGCCCTCGTAGCCCACGAAGTAGAAGAGCTTGTCCTTGATGATCGCCCCGCCTCCGGTAGCCCCAAACTGCTCGAAGTCCAGCGATGTCTTGGCTTGCGGCGCCGGATTGAAGTAGTTGCGGGCGTCGAACGAATCACTACGCCCAAAGGCATAGGCCGTGCCATGGATCGTATTCGTTCCGGACTTCAATCCCACGGTAACGATGACGCCCGGCTTCCAGCCATATTCGGCCTTTGGATTTATCTGAGTGTTGAATTCCTGAATGGCATCGATGGGAATGACGGTCACTGCATCTCCGGTGAGCCCGGGCGCATTGATGACACTCAGCGCCGAAAAAGGCTCATCGTTTGTCATACCGTCGACAATGTAGGCGTTTGATTCGGGACGAACTCCGTTGGCGCTTTGATCCCAGCCTCCACCTCCCGGATAAATCATTACGCCGGGGCGCAGCGTGAGTAGCTTCTGGTAATCGCGGCCGTTCAAGGGCAAGTCATTGATGGTCTGGTTGTCGATGGTTCCGCCCAGAGTAGCGCTGGTTGTGTCCACCAGCGGGACTTCTTCCATCACCTGGACGACTTCGGAGATTTGGCCGGCCGGAAGTGCGAGGTCGATGCGGACGTCGTTACCAACCTCCAGCCCGATATTGACCCGCTCGATGGATTTGAACCCCTTGGCTTCGGCGCGGACCTTATACTGGCCGGGCAGCAGATTGGGGGCAGAGTACTGGCCGGCCTGGTCCGTGGTCAAGCTGCGGGTGATGCCTCTTTGCAAATCGGTGACCGTCACGGTCGCACCCACGACGGCTGCTCCGGTTTGGTCAGTAACCGCTCCCAGGATGCGCCCGGCATTGCCTTGAGCGAACGCCGGCAGAGCGAGCAGGAGGAGGCATAGGCTCGCACCCAGCACTCGAAGTGTGATGACCCGAACCGAAGGGTTGACCGTTGTCGAAAAGGATTTCATCCTGCCTCCCAGTCTGAAATGGCAGACCAAGCCGTGACTAATACATGAACATGTTCACAATTCCTATGAGTTGAACTCTACTGCATCGCCAATGTCAAGCATTTTCGCACGGACCCGTCCGACAATTACCGGGGAATGTGCTGGGAACCTGCGGAGACAAGAGGCGTACCGGGGAATGCTGGGCCGGATCGCGAAACGCGCGAACCCACATAGTTGTCTGAATTTCAGACACTGCCCAAATCGCATCGCTCGCCGAACTGCTCTGGAAGGTGGTACAACTCTCGGTGGCAGGTTCGTCATTGATCCCACGATCGGCTTGAGGAAATAGCTCGATGACCAGTGTGCTTATTCTTTTGGCGATGCCGCCAGAGACCGTCGCCCAGTACTACTCGCGCCTTCGGGCGAGGTTCCCGGAGTTAACGATTAACCTTGTCGACCACCACAGCAAGGTTGGTCCTTACATCGGCAGCGCGGATATTCTGATAAGTTTCGCTCCAATGATCACCGACCAGGTGGTGCGGGAGGGAACGAAGCTGAAGTGGATTCAGGCGCTGGGAACCGGCGTGGATAACCTGATCGATCTGCCCTCGCTGCGAAGCGATGTGATTGTCACGAATATTCAGGGTATCCACGGGGCTGCGATGTCAGAGGCGGCGATTATGGCGATGCTCGCGTTGAGCCGCGATTTTCCTCGGGTTGTACGAAACCAGGATCGTAAGCTTTGGGAACGCTGGCCTGCCGGTCTTCTCGACGGCAAGAAAGTGGGCATTCTCGGAATTGGAGTCATTTCTGAAACACTTGCTCCCAAGTGCAAAGCCCTGGGCATGACTGTGGTCGGCGTTAGCTCTGCCAAGCGAACGGTCGCCGGATTTGATCGAGTTTACGGGCGGCATGAGTTGATCTCAGTCGTTAGTGATCTCGACTATCTGATTGCGCTCACTCCCTATTCGGCGGCGACGCGCCACATCGTGGATACCGCAGTGTTCTCCGCTATGAAGCCGACCAGCTATTTCATCAATCTGGCACGCGGCGGTGTGGTCGACGAAGCAGCGTTGATCGCAGCCCTTCAAAGGGGACTGATCGCCGGTGCTGCGCTGGATGTTTTCAACGACGAGCCCCTTCCCACCGATCACCTGTTTTGGACGATGAAGAACGTCATTGTCACGCCCCACCTCGGTGGTTTCTACGACGGGTATGTTGAGCGTGCGCTGCCTGTAGTCGAGGAGAATATCCGAAGATTTCTTGCGGGTGACACGATGAATATGATCAACGTCGTGACGCGGTGACTAGGAATGTAGCGCCGTTGTCGCGGGCGGCGAGGGCAGGATGCCCTCGCAACGGCCGGCGGATGCCGGCGCTACCTGATGAGAGGATGTAAATATGGCGAGTGATGGCCTCGGGCGCGATTTGTGCCGGGAAAGGCACGCGGGCGGTTCGCGGCGAGAGTTTCTGAAAGCGGCCGCTCTGGTCGGGGCCAGCGCAATGCTATCGGTGCGCGGGTTGATGGCGCAGACTGCATCGCTGGTGGGCGGCGCCAAACCGAATCGCATCGATGTGCATCACCACATCCTGCCGCCGCCCTACATGTTGAAAGCGCGGGATCGGGTTCTGGCGATTTCCGATCGCGATCACTCCGCGCTGCTGAACTGGACGCCGGCTAAGGCTATCGAAGAGATGGATAAGAACGGCATCGCCACCGCGATGACCTCGCTCGGGCTTCCTGGCGTATGGTTTGAGGGTGCAAAAGCGGCGCGTAACTTAGCGCGAGCCTGCAATGAATACGCGGCGCAGATGGTTAAGGACTATCCCGGTCGATTTGGATTGTTCGCGGCGCTGCCGTTGCCCGATCGAGAAGGCAGCCTGCGGGAAATCGCCTATGCGATGGATGTTCTCAAGGCGGATGGCGTAGGGTTGGTCAGCAGTTACGACAATAAATGGCCCGGGGATCCGACGTTCGCTCCGGTGTTCGAGGAACTGAATCGCCGCAAGGCCGTGGTATTTATTCACCCTGCCGTGCCCGGCTGCTGTGGTCATCTGATGCCGGGCATTCCCGCATCGACCATTGAATTTTTGTTTGATACTTCGCGCGCGATCACCAGCCTTCTCGTGAACGGAACATTTTCGCGGTGTCCGGACATTCACTTTATCTTCTGCCATGCCGGTGGAACCATGCCGATGCTGGCCGCCCGCACGAACGCGTTTGTCCAGCGCCACAAAGAAATATCCGACCGGGTTCCCAACGGAGTGCCGTACGAACTCAAAAAGCTTTACTACGACGTTGCCAATTCGACGAACCCTTCGTCCATGGCTGCATTGATGAACCTCGTTCCTACGTCGCAAATTTTGTTCGGGAGCGATTTTCCGTACGTGCCTGCCGCCGTCACCGCCAATGGGCTTGATCATTTCGGATTCTCTGCAAGCGATCTCCAGGCAGTCAACCAAGAGAACGCGATGAGATTGTTTCCCCGACTGAGCTTGACAACGAATCCGGCAGGAATACACTGAACCACTCAGAAAAATGTACATGTTCATTTTCGTGGAAGTCTAAAAAGCGGAGGATTCAACGCCATGGGTTTCAGGACTCCAGCCAGATTGGGATCTTCTTTTTTTCTGGCGATCTGTCTGGTTCTCGCCGGATTTGCGCAAAACGCTCCATCCCAGTCCGGCTACCATCTATTGAAAACCATTCCCGTCGGGGGCACCGAAGGCTGGGATTACGTCACCATGGACAGCGGTGCGCGACGTCTTTACATCGGACGCGATGACCACATCGACGTGGTCGATGTTGACTCGGGCGCGGTTGTGGGCAAGATTGCTGGCCTGTCGCACACTCACGGAATGGTGCTCATTCCTGATCTCGGCCGGGGATTCACATCCGACGGGGAGTCGAGCAGCTCGACCATCGTCGACCTGAAAACCCTGAAGAAAATCGGCACGGTCAAGACGGGCAAAGACCCTGACTCCTTTGTCTACGACGACGTCACCAAACGGGTTTTCATCATGAATAGCGCGGGGAACGACGCGACCGCGATTAATGCTGCTGATGGCACTGTCGCTGGCACCATTGCGCTCGATGGACAGCCGGAGGCTGCCGTTGCAGATGGTAAGGGCAAGATTTTCGTCAATATCACGGACAAAGATCAGATTGTCCAGTTCGATGCGCGAACGCTCGAGATACTGCATCGCTGGCCGCTTGCGCCCGGCGAGGGACCGTCCGGGTTAGCCATTGACCGGAAGAATCGCCGCCTCTTTTCCGTTTGCGATAACCAGTTGATGGTGGTCATGGATGCGGACACCGGCAAAGTAATCGCGACCCCGGGCGTCGGCGCGGGCACCGATGCCAGCCTTTTCGATCCTGACACGGGCAATGCGTTCGCTTCAGCGGGCGGGTCGGCAACTCTCACCGTGATCCACGAGGATTCGCCGGATCACTTCCGTGTGGTGGACAACGTTTCTACGCAATCGGGTGCGCGGACCATGACTCTCGACGTGAAAACCCATAATGTCCTTCTCGTCACTGCGAGGCACGGCCATGGCGCGACGCACTCGCTGGTGCTGCCAAATACGTTTGTCGTGCTCGTTGTCGGCAAGTGAGTGCGACAGGAACGACTGGAGGAATCCGGCGTTCTTACTTTGATTTCGTTTTCTTTGCAGCACGAGTGGCCCGGCGATTTCTTACGGGCTTGTGCGGTATCGTGCGAATTGTCAGCACGGGCTGAAGCCCGTAGAGCTGCAATTCGAGCAGTTGCCTTAACTCAGTTAGCCCTTTACGCGGGTTTGGGCTTGAACCGGCAATCCACCAGCGAATTGCGCCCGATGAAATGAAGAAAATCTGCCGCGCGACGATCGCCGAATTTTCGTCCGAAAGGATGCGCCGCTCTTCCTGTGCAATTCGCACGGCCTTCTCGATGCCCGAAATAAGGCGCGCTCGAATTTCCTGGAATGCCGCTGCCTGTTTTCCTTCCGAGTAAAATGTCAGCTCTTTCAGTAGGATGCGCGAGAGCGCGGGATGCTTGCTGAAATATTCGTAATGCGGCTTGTAAATACCGATGAGTTGATCGAGCAGGTCGTGATGCGACTTCACTGCCTGAAGCGCATCGTCGGTTACGGCGGCAAGTTCTTCGTTGAAGATGAGAAAGACGAGGTCGCGCTTATCCTGCGCATAGTTGAAAAGAGTTCCAAGACCAACGTGGGCGCGCCTGGCGATCTGGCGAAGGGTAGCAGAGTCGTATCCGTGCTTGGAGAAGAGTTCACGCGCGGCGGCACGGATGCGCTGGCGTTTGTCCAGTTTATTTTGTTCCCGGAGTCCAAGCTCCGAAGGTACACGCATAGCCTCTAACTTAACACGACCCTTCTCGTCGCGATCGCCACGATGCCTGTTGCAATCGGACGGCAGCAACAGGGCTCACGAAGGGGAATCTGAGGTCGTGCCGTTGGCCGGGAATGCCCCTTTTCTTGGTCTTGACAATGTTACTGAACATGTTCCAAAGTGTACGTGTTCACCTATTCACACTCGTTTGTGGACTGCGCGCTGCGGCATCCGTCTGCAGTATGCCGTGAATTTCAGTCTTGACTCCGAATGGCCGCTGACCAATTCACTTTCGCGCAGGAGAGGCGATGACTCAGGACCGGCGAGTCGCCTTGATCACCGGAGGTGCCACGGGAATCGGACGTGCGACCGCATTAGCGTTGGCCGACGCCGGGTTTGACGCGGTCATCAACTACAGCCGGAACGAAGCAGCGGCGCGCGAAACTTCCAGACTGGCACAGGGCAAAGGAGCAAAGAGTCTGCTGTTCCGCTGTGACGTGAGCGATGATCCGACCGTGCGCAAGATGCTGCTGGCGGTCGAGCACGAATTTGGCCGTCTGGATGCGCTAGTCAACAACGCCGGCACAACTACTGAAATCAAACCACAGGATTTCGATGCGCTGACGGCCGAGGAATGGGACCGTGTCTTCGCGGTGAATGTGCGTGGAGTTTTTCAGGTTACGCGGGCTGCTGTACCCATGCTCAAGAAGGCCGGAGGAAGCGTCGTCAATACGGCAAGCATCGTCGGGTTGCGCCCTGGTCCGCAGCCTTTGCCCTATGCCGCCAGCAAAGCCGCAGTCGTGAGCCTGACCAAACTTTTGGCACTTAATCTGGGGCCGGAAGTTCGCGTCAACGCGGTTGCGCCCGGTTGGATGGAGGGCGACTGGATGGCACGAATGCTCAAGGACAAGTATGACGACCTGATGGCTCGTCGCGCCAAGAATACTCCACTGCGCCGTTGCGTGACGGCGGAAGATGTCGCCGAGGTGATCGTGAACCTGATAACCAGCAATCGTCTGGTTAACGGTGAGGTGGTCGTGGTCGACGGGGGCTATGCGGCGACCACGTAGGATGAGGTAGAGGCGAATGCTTGAAGGCGTGGTTCCATTTCCGTCTGAATTTGCTCGGCGGTATCGCGAGCGCGGTTACTGGGCGGACAAGTCGTTGGCGGAAGAATTTAACGCCGTGTTCGAGCGATACGCGGACCGCGTTGCGCTGATCGATCGGGAACAATCCATTACGTATGCCGAACTTGATCGCCTTTCCGGCAACCTGGCTTTAAATCTTCTGGAGCTCGGACTTAACACCCTGGACCGAGTGGTTGTGCAACTGCCGAACGTCGCCGAGTTTGTGGTTCTTTACTTTGCTCTCCAGAAGATTGGGTGCATTCCAATCGCGGCTCTGGCCAGTCATCGTTACGCGGAAATCAGCCAGTTTATCGAGCTTTCCGGCGCCACGGCGTGTGTCATTCCCGATCACCAACGCGATTTTGATTATGCTCAAATGGTGAATCGCATTCGCGCGGGGATTCCAGCGTTGAAACATGCGATCGTTCTGGGCACCGCACCGCAAGGGTTCAGTTCACTCTCCGAATTGATTGCAAAGCCGGCAGCGTTGCCGCTTTCACGGTTATCCGAAATCCACATCGATCCGACCGACCCTGCCGTCTTTCAGCTTTCAGGAGGCACTACCGGTATTCCCAAACTGATTCCTCGCACGCACAATGACTACGCGTACAACTCCAGGGCCGCTGCCGACGTGTGCGGGATCACCGGGGAGTCCGTGGTGCTGATCGTGTTGCCGATCGCACACAACCTGCCTCTGGCGTGTCCCGGCATTCAGGGCTGTTTGTTTCATGGTGGCAAAGTCGTTATAAGCTCCAGTACCAAGCCGGAAGATATATGTGCGCTGATTGAAAAACATCGCGTCACGCACCTGAAGGTGGTTCCAGCATTGCTGATTCGGCTGCTGAACGACCCTGCACTCATGCACCACGATCTGTCTTCGCTTAAAGTCATTCAAAGCGGTGGCCAGTGCTTGCAGCCAGAGACGCGGCTGCTGGCGAACAAGCTGATTCCGAGCGCTTTTGTCCAGGAAAACTTTGGCATGTCCGAGGGGTTGTTAATGTTCGTCCGCCTTGATGATCCTGAAGACGTATGCCTAGAGACCGTGGGACGTCCAATTTCTCCGGACGATGAGGTGCGCATTCTCGACGATGACGGCAATGAGGTGCCGGTTGGGGAAGTGGGCGAACTCTGCTGTCGCGGCCCATACACGCTGCGCGGCTACTTTGGAGTTCCCGAGTACAACGCCTGGGTTTTCACTGCTGATGGCTTCTACCGGTCGGGAGATCTGATGCGGCAGCACGCCTCCGGCAACTACATCGTCGAAGGTCGAAAGAAGGACTTGATCAACCGGGGCGGAGAAAAGATCAGCGCCGAAGAGATCGAGAACCTCATTCTGTCGCATCCCTCCGTGAAGAACGTTGCTTGCATTCCAATTCCGGACGCTGATCTTGGTGAGCGCATGTGCGCCTGCGTCTTGCTGCGCGACGGAGCTAACTTGAGCTTTGATGAATTGAAGAACTTTCTGATGGGAAGAGAAATCGCAAAATATAAACTTCCAGAGCGCCTTGAAGTTTTGCCAGACTTCCCGCTATCCACGTTTGGAAAGGTGTCCAAGAAAAAACTGGCAGGAATGATCACGCAAAAGTTGGCCGCCGAAACACAAGCGAGCGGGACCTACAGGTAAAGTCTGCATTGCTGACGTAGACTGAGATTCCATGAGAATCATCGACGTTCATTGCTATCCCAATACCAAGGAATGGATTGCCTGCCAGCAGCCTTATGTCGACGCTCTGGCCAAGTATTGGAATCGCTCGTGGACGGCCAAAGAGGAGCACGAGGTCATCAAGGATTTCACCGATGCCGGCGTCGAAGCCATTCTGGTGGCGCTGGATCTCGAAACAACTGTCGGCACTCCGCCTTGCTCGAATGACTACGTGTCGGCAATGCAGAAGCGGCATCCCGACCGGATTATTCAGGCATGGGCGGCGGTTGATCCCTTCAAAGGACAACAAGCGATCGGTGAGGCTACGCATGCCATTCAGGATCTCGGGATGTTGGGGTTCCACTTTCATCCGATCATCGGGCATTTCGCGGTGAATGACAGGCGCATTTACCCGCTGTTCGAAGTCATCAACGAATTGAACGTGCCGGTGTTGATTGATGTTGGAACGACTGGTATGGGAGCCGGCATGCCGGGCGGCATGGGCGCGAAGCTTCGACATGCGCACCCATCGGCGATCGATGAACTTGCCGCTGACTTTCCGAATTTGACGATTGTTGCCGCGCATCCGGGTTGGCCATGGGTCGACGAGATGACTGCAGTGGCGTTGCACAAAGGGAATGTTTTCTGGGAAGTGTCGGGCTGGGCGCCGAAATATTTTCCTCCACAGTTGAAGATCGATATCCGCGGGCGGTTAAAAGACAAAATCATGTTTGGCAGCGATTACCCAAGCATCCCTCATGCCCGCCTGCTGCGGGAATGGAGCGAACTCGGCTACGCGGACGACGTGATGGAGCGAGTGTTTCATGTGAATGCCGAGCGCGTGCTCGGGCTGTAGCATTCAGAGACGTAGCTTGCTACGCCTCAGTCCGCAGTCACAGTAGTTCGCTCGCCGTCATCTCCAGCGCGTCACAGCTTTAGCAACCGCGCTGCATTTCCTCCGAGAATCATCTTGCGCTGTGCGCTTGCGAGGTCGACCTGTTCAAGAAATTGCACGGGCCGATCGTACCCCATGGTGAAGCAGTAATCGCTGCCTAGCATGATTCGCTCCGCCCCCACGGCCTTAATCACGAATTCCATAATTGTTTTCGAGTGCGAGATCGTGTCGTAGGTGAAGCGCGTGAGATAGGCGCTCGGCGCTTGCGGCAGGTTCTTCAACTCCGGGCGCACCCGCCAGCCTTGGTCGATCCGGCCAATCAAAATAGGGAGAACGCCGCCCGCGTGGGGCAACGCGATCTGAAGTTTGGGATGGCGATCCAGCACCCCGCCAAAAATCAGGTGGCAAGCGGCAATGGCAGTATCGACCGGATTGCCGATCAGGTTCGAGAGGAAAAAAGCTTTCAGGCGGTCACCGCCAATCGTCTCCACGGGATGCAGGAAGATCGGCAAATCGAGGGCCTCAATACGCGCGAGGACAGGCTCGAACATCGGATCGTCGAGATCGCGGCTGCTGATGTTCGTGCCCAGATACACGCCGCGCATACCGGGCAGCTTGCTGGCCCGGTTGAGTTCGTCGAGCGCACGGTCGGGATAAAGCATGGGAAGAGTGAGAAAGCCTACGAGCCGCGCGGGATACGCCTGGTGCGCGGCGGTTGCTGCATCATTCCATGCCTTGGCGAGCTTGGTGGAAAATTCGGCGTCACCCCAATACAGCATCGGGGCAGTCAGCGAAATCGCCTGCACCGCTACGCCCTGTTGATCCATGTCAGCGATGCGTGCCTTCAGGTCGATGAACTTTGCCGGCAGCGGCCCGTTGTTTCCGGCGGGCGTCTTGATGAAGAAACCTTTGTCCGTCATCTGGTACGAAGCGTCGAAACGCTTGCCTTCGCCAGCGACGAGATCGAGGTACGGTTCAGGAAAATAGTGAGCGTGAATGTCGATCACCGGCCCGGCGGGGCCTGCTGCACGCGGCAATTGGCTCTCGGTGAGTGCCGGGCTTTCACCCATCGCGAGGGCCGCCGCAGTGGACAAGCCCGCTTTCAGCACTTGCCTTCGTGAGACTCCGTGTCCGCCGCCAGGCCCCGATTGCGTTGTCATCTCTACCTCGCTTCATTCAGTTAGAGTTTGTGATGCGAACCTATTTATCCGCGCTGGAAAATTCGAAAGCGTCGTGCTCCCCGGTGGAAACCTCTATTCCGGTGCCGGCCGACTGAACGTCGCCACTCACTACGTGCAGGCGATTGCCGATTACGCCCACCGCCAGCCCATGACGCGATACTGGCATCGGCGGCATTTCCGTCCAGGTGTTATTCGCCGGATCATAACCTTCAACCGCACGAAACGTGGCCATCATGTGGGGATCCTGGTATTCGCCTCCGGCGACATAGATGCGTCCGCCATAGACACCCGCTCCCAGTGCGCTGCGGGCAATCGGCATTCGGGCTCGCGGAGCGCTCCACTGATCGCTCACCGGATCATATTCCTCGACGACGGAGATGTCAGACGCGAGACCGATGAACGCGGCGCCAACCCGGCCGCCGATCACATAAATCTTTCCACTCACAACACCGATCGCAGCATGGTTGCGCGGAGTCGGCATCGCACTGCGCTCGCGCCAGGTGTTAACTGCGGGATCGTATTCCTCGACTGTTCCTACTGACATGTGAGGATGTGTGGGAAACACCGCCGTTTCCGTTGATCCTGGAATCGTCGAAGCGCCGCCGATCACGTAGATCTTGTCGTTTACGGCCGCCGCTAGCGCGGAACCTCGATTACTCGGCATCGGGGCCAAAGCTTTCCAGGTGTCGGCCGCAGGATCATATTCCCAGGCATTGTTAATCGGCACCCACGCCGGCGGCCCTGACTCGGGCGGCACGAATCCGCCGAACGCATAAATTTTGCCACGGTATTCGGTGAAAGCGACATGGTGCGAGGACAGCGCCATCGGCCTCTTCTTCGTCCACCTATTGGCCGCAGGATCATATTCGTAGACCATGCCTATCGGCTTCCAGCCCGGCGCGAGGCCCGCGAAAACGTACATCTTGCCTCCTGCAGCCGCGCCCGATATTTCCTCAGCGGGCTGTGGGAATGCCGCCAACTTCACCCATTTTCCCTGGGCATAAGCGACAGGTGTCACCCAGGAGAGGCTAACAACCAGAGTGAAGCATTGCAGACCAGCCCAACTCGTTATCCTAAACATCGTTTCTCCCTTCACGAACGCGAGAGTCAGTCAGGCTCGCCTTCTTCGAGACGGCCAACAGATTAGTATCACCGCGACGATGTCGCGGACGGAAGCATCACCGGTTGCACGTTAAGGCAAGCTTAAATTCCGATCGACGAAAATTGCACTTCAAAAGACCGGTGACAGAAAGACTAGCGACCCATAATACCGAAGTGCCGCCCGTCTGCCGTATCCGCGAGGATGATGCTCGTGCGAAGCACCCACGGGAGGGCGGCTCAAGTACAATGCTGCTGCAGACGAGGAGCGCAGGAATTGGAGAATCCGAGCATAGGACGAGAATCTGACCGGAAGCGTGTTCGCGGCATGGCGCACGGCTTGACGTTGTTAACCATGCGTCGCAACCGGGAATATCGGCTTGCGGTCAAGACTGACAAAGGCGTTCTGGATGTGTCCCAGGCGGCAGAATTGTTGCGCATGCAGGCTCCGGCGACGATGGACGATTTGCTACAGGATGAAGAGGGCCCCAGCCTTAATGCTCTGGTCATTGCCGCGCTGGAATCCAGTGCGGCGAGTCCGGCCTTTGTCAACGAAGCGAGTATTGAGTACGGACCGGTTGTCACCCGTCCAGAGAAGATTGTGTGCGTTGGTCTCAACTATCGCCGCCACGCCAAAGAAGTTAATATGGCGATCCCGAAACAACCGGTACTGTTCAGCAAGTACAACAATTCGCTCAGCGCCCACCGCAGCGCCATTAAACTGCCGGTCGAGGTTGCCCAGAAATTTGATTATGAAACTGAACTGGTGATCATTGTCGGCAGAAAGGCAAAGAACGTCAGCGAGGCGGACGCGTTGTCGTACGTCGCCGGCTATTGCACGGGGAATGATTTCAGTGCGAGGGATTTGCAGTTCGACACTGGCGGCCAATGGATGGTGGGCAAAACCCCTGATCAGTTTGCGCCGTTGGGCCCGTATCTGGTTACGGCTGACCAGGTCGATCCTGACCAGTTGAAGATTGAGTGTCGAGTCAACGGAGAAGTTCGACAGTCGTCGAGCACCGAGGATTTCATATTCAATAGTGCGCAGATTGTCAGCTATATTTCCCGGCACATGACTTTGAGGCCCGGGGACATAATTTTCACTGGAACTCCGGAAGGCGTGATTCTAGGCTATCCCAAAGATAAGCAGGTCTGGCTCAAAGCTGGCGATAAACTCGTCTGCAGCGTGGAGAAGTTGGGCGAGTTGGAGTTTGAATTGATTTGAACTGCGCCGTTTCTGGACCGAGATGCAGGCTCCGATGTATAGTGGGCTTGTCTTTTTTATGAACTTGTTCGCTTTTCACCGCGGGAGTTGCGCGGCTGGAGTTAAGTAAATGGATACACGTTTTCTCGGCAAGCCGCATGAATGGGATCCTCGCCGCGTTTATAGCCAAACGGGCGCGGACTGGCAATACCGCGTTGACTTCGACCGGCTGCGCAAAGATCGTTTGCAACGGGTCAAGGAGCAGATGAATGCTCGTGACCTGGGCGCGTTGGTTCTATTCGCGGGCGCCAACATTCGCTACGTGACCGGTTCCTATCAGGGCAATTGGAAATACAACATCAACATCCGCTACGTCGTGCTACCTCACGGCGCCGAGCCCGTTCTCTTCGAAACTGCAGGGTCGGATCTGCACTGCGCAGAGATCGATCTGCCCTGGATGGAAGGCCGCATTAACCCGGCCATCACATGGCAATGGGCGGAGGGCGCGGTTCCGGTCATGGCCGCTAGAATGGCGCAGAGCGTCGTCGACGTTCTCGAGGCCCACGGAGTGCGCAAAGAACGAATTGGCATCGACAACTTCGACATGCCTGCGCTGAAGGCGTTTCAGGAATGTGGGTTGAACATCGTCGATGCGTGGCCGGCAATGTCCGCCGCGCGGGTTATTAAGACCCGCGACGAAATCGAATTGCTCAAACAATCAGCCAGCATTGGCGATGCTGCCATGTGGCGGATCAAGAACGAGTGGCTTAAGCCGGGAGTGCGCGAGCGCGAGATCGAAGCCAAGGTTCACGAGTTCATGCTGGAGCGCGGCTGCGAGATTATTTACGACATCATTGTGGCCTCGGGAGGCAACACCAGTCCGTATCGGCGCTGGGCAACTGAAAAGATTATCCGTCAGGGTGACCTCGTCATCGTGGATATCAATGCCGTCGGGCCATCCGGCTACTTTATTGATTTTGTGCGCTGCTTCAAATGCGCCGGGAAAATGAACCAGAAGGAAATCGATCTCTATCGCGAAGTCTACGATTCAATGTATGCCGGGTTGGAAAAACTACGGCCCGGCAATACCACGGCGGACGTGGCGGCTGCCTTTCCCGAATATGACGACGACAAATACGGAACGGTTACTTTGCAGCAGTTCGCCCACAGCATCGGCCTGACTCTGTATGAAGGTATGTGGATTTCCCGCGCTTATTCGCTTAAATTCCCAGCTGAAATAAAAGAAAATATGTACTTCGCGATCGAAACCTTCGCCGGGCACCCGGGCCTGCAGCAGACCACGCGGCTGGAAGAAAATGTTCTGGTGTCAGGACAGGGCCCCGTGGTCTTCACCCTCATGGAACACATGGAAGAGGCAATGGCGCGTTAGCCATGGCGCCATTACTCGTTGCGGTCGCCGACTCTGTCTTTCCGAACCTTGACCCAGCGCGTGCGTTGCTGGCGAGAATCGGCGCGGAATTACATCTCGCAGAAAAACCTACGCCAGAAGAAATTCTAAAAGTCGCGCGGGACGCCGATGCGCTGCTGGTTACTTACGCCAAGATTTCCGGCGAGATGATTCGGCAAATGACGCGGTGTCGAATCATCGCGCGATTCGGAATCGGTGTCGACAACGTGGACATTGCTACCGCAACCGCTGCGGGTATCGTCGTCACTCGAGTGCCTGATTACTGCATCGATGAGGTTTCCGATCACACGTTGGCTTTGCTGCTTGCCCTGGTCCGCAAGATCCCATTCGCGAATTCACGCGTGCACGAGGGCCGATGGGAGATGTCTTCCGTTGTTCCCATTCATCGCCTTCGGGGAAGGGTTCTTGGCCTGGTGGGTTTTGGCAGGATTCCGCAGTTGGTTGCGCCGAAGGCAAAAGCCTTTGGCCTCAGAGTCGTGACCTGCGATCCGTACGTGTCGCAAGAAGTAACTGCCGTTGCTGGCGTAGAGAGCGTTGAGTTCGCTGAATTGGTGAGGGTTTCCGATTATATTTCCATTCATACTCCGCTGATGCGGGAAACGGAAGGACTGTTCAACGCCGATGTGCTTCGTCAGATGAAACCGACTGCGTATCTGCTTAACACAGCGCGCGGTCCCATCGTCGATGAAGCGGCCTTGGCGCACGCGCTCGACGCTGGACATCTTGCTGGCGCGGCTCTGGATGTTTTGGCGAAAGAGCCCCCGACTGCTTCTCCTCTTTTCGGCCGCGACAATGTAATCCTGACGCCACATATGAGTTTCTACTCTGTGGAATCGCTGGTCGAGTTGCAAACGAAGGCTGCGGAGGAGGTTGTCCGCGTCCTGACGGGACAGGAACCTCACTACCCAGTTAATCCTGAGGCTCTGAAACGACGAAACCGCGACCCTGCGAAGTGATCGTAGAAATGAACATGTTCGTAAATTAGAGTTTATAAATATCGCCTCTGGCCGAGACGGACGTCCAAGCTCGGACCGTAGAAAACACGCACCTCAGGCGTGCGCCTTCGCTCTTGATTCCGGAATGGTTTAAGGGTGGCTTAAGGTTGGCTGGCGCTATATGGTCCATTGGCCGGGATGCGGTTTCTAGAGGATTTATCCGCATATCGACAAATGGATTTTCGGCAAATGAGGAGTGCAACGTCAATGCGTCGTGAAAAGCCGGTTGTAATCGCTGCCATGATTTTCGGTTTTGCCGCCATTCTTTTGTTTTCGAACTCGGCCCTCGCCGTTACGCCAGGCCCATCCGGCTACCACGTGGTGAAAACTATCCCGATCGGCGGGGCGGGGAAGTGGGATTACTGCGTCGTGGACACTGCCGCCCGGCGTGTGTATGTTTCCCATGCGACGCATGTCGTCGTGCTGGATGCCGACTCCAACGCCATCGTGGGCGACATTCCCGATACTCCCGGTGTTCATGGCATCGCGCTGGCACCCGATCTCGGTCGCGGTTTTATCAGCAATGGCAAAGCGAACACTGTCACGATCTTCGACCTGAAAACGCTGAAACCGATCGGCGCGGTTAAGTCGGGCGGCGTGAATCCCGATGCTATTTACTACGACGCCAAATCGAAACGAGTTTTTGTTTTCAACGGACGCAGCGCCAATGCGGTTGCGATCAGCGCTGCAGATGGTAAGGTTGCCGGCATGATTCCTGTTGGCGGGAAACCCGAATTCGCTGTTGGCGACGATCAAGGCCACGTCTATGTGAACGTGGAAGACAAGTCGCAACTGCTTGAGATCGACGCGCAGAAACTCACCGTAGTCCATCGCTGGCCGCTTGCCGGTTGCAAGGAGCCCTCGGGGCTCGCCATCGATCAGAAGAATCGTCGGCTCTTCTCCGTTTGCGGAAATAAAAAGATGATGGTCGTGGACGCTGATTCGGGCAAAGTCATCGCGACTCCCGCCATTGGTGAAGACCCGGACGCTGCCGGTTTCGATCCCGACAAGCAACTGGTCTTCAGCTCGAACGGAGAATCGGGAGATCTGACCGTCATTCACCAAGATTCTGCCGACAAATACACTGTGGTGGAGAACGTCCCCACGAAAAAATATGCTCGCACCATGGCGATAGACTTTAAGACACATAACATTTTTCTTCCGGTCGCCGATTTTGACTCGGTTATTCCAAAAGGCGAGGACGAGCCTGCGATGAAGCCAAACACTTTCGGCGTGCTGCTTGTCGGTAAGTAATTCCGGCAGAGCTCTGCTACGCCATGAAATGGCGGAGGGATTGATGTCCAGGATCAACGTCGGAATCATCGGGACAGGCTGGTGCGGCGGCATACGCGCCGAGGTCTGTGCCGCCAGCCCCTACGTCGGCGAACTGCACCTGGCCGAGATCAAAGAGGCGCGGTTGAAAGAGGTTGCAAACAAGACCAAGCCGACCACGGCCAACGTCGATTACCGAACTTTGCTCGAAAATCAGAGTATCGATGCCGTGATTATTTCTGCGACGCCGGAAACCACACACTACCCGATGGCAAAGGAAAGCTTACAAGCGGGCAAGCAGGTGTTTCTTGAAAAGCCGATAGCCCTCGAACTCTCCGAAGCGGATGAACTGATCGCTTTGGCCCGCTCGAAGAATCTACTATTCACCATCGGATATTCGCAGCGCTTCAATCCCAAGTTCGCGTATGTCAAACGCTCGATTGACGATGGCACTATCGGTCAGCCGGTCAGCGCGTTAGTGAGCCGGCACATCACGCGCAATCTGGGCAACAAAATTGGAGGCCGCATCAAGCTCTCTCCAGCCGCCATGGAAGCCACGCACGACATCGATTTTGTGCTCTGGTGTTTTGCGCCGAGAAGGCCGGTCCGGGTTTATGCCCAGGAAGTGCGGAAGATCATGCAGGCCACGCATGGAGTGCCTGACTGTGTGTGGATGATCGTCACCCTGGACGATGGGTGTGCATTTACCATCGGCGCAGGTTGGGTGCTGCCCCCGGCGTATCCGAATTTCTCTTCTACCTGGATCGAAATGGTCGGAACGGAAGGGGCGATCATGGTGGATGACACTCATCGCGACGTCAGCCTCAACACCATCAAGAGGGGCATCGAATTTCCCATCTCGACGATGCCCGGCGAAAGGGTAGCCCACGTTTATGCGGGACCGATGGAAGCTGAGACGATTCATTTTCTGGAGTGCGTAGCCCTGGGCCGCCAGCCTCTGGTGACACCCGAGCAGGCGCGTATGGTGATGCAGGTCTACCAGGCGGCAGACAAATCGGCGGAAACGGGGCAGCCCGTGGACATTCCAACGCCCGACCTGCTATCCGAACGGTCGCGGCTAGCTGCCTCCAGCAAGAACGCCACGGCTGATCGCACCTGAACCGTTCCTGAACCTTTCACAAAGAATGCCTCCGCCAACCAAGACCCGCTGGATGGTTCTTCTGCTGATCAGCCTGATGTACATGATCACTTACATGGACCGTACGGGCATCTCGATTGCGGCGCCCTCAATGGCAAAGGAATTCAGACTTAGCCAGACCGCGATCGGTGTTGTGTTCAGCGTCTTCTTGTGGGCCTACGCGTTAGGACAGATCCCATTAGGATCGCTCGCCGACCGCATGGGACCGCGAGCGGTACTTCTGATTATCGTTCCCTTCTGGTCGCTGATGACGGCGATGACCGCGATTGCCGGCGGCCTGGCTTCCCTCATTGTTGTACGTTTTGTTTTTGGATTGGCGGAAGCGGGCGCATTTCCCACGGCCACCCGCGCCATGCAACTCTGGTTCCCCAGGGCGGAGCGCGGCATCGTGCATGGCGTCACTCACAGTTTCAGTCGTCTTGCCGTCGCCATTGTTCCGTTCGTCGCGGTCAGCATCATGATCGCATTCGGATGGCGCTGGATCTTCTACATTTTCGCAGCCGCAGGTTTGCTGTGGTCGGTCGCGTTTTACCTGGTGTACCGGAATCTTCCCGAAGAACATCCGAGAGTCAATCACCTGGAGTTAGCCCACATCCGAGGCCGCGATGCGGATGGCACGATCAAGCGAGTTGATCTCCATCAACAGCTTGCACCGCCGTGGAGAGTCATCTTTCGCTCAGCCAACATGTGGTACATCGCAGCGGGATACTGCTGTTTTTACTACGGCACTTACTTTTACATGACATGGTTTCCCACCTACCTTCTTGAGTACCGACACCTGTCATTGAAGGCCGTGGGCACACTGGCGTCGCTTCCACTCCTGGCGGGCATGGTGGGAGACATTGTGGGAGGAACTCTGACCGACAGGGTGTACAAGAAAACGGGCAAACTGAAGTTCGCGCGGCGCATCGTGGCCGCACCCGCCATGCTGGCCTCCGGGGTTTGCCTGATTCCGGCAGCCCTGACCCACTCTGCATGGACTGCGATCCTCTGCTTGACCGCATCGCTGTTTTTCCTGGAATTGGTGATCAGTCCCGCCTGGGCGGTTCCGATGGACGTCGGCGGTGAATATAGCGGCACAGTCTCCGGCGTGATGAATATGGCGGGAAGTTTGGCCGCGTCACTGTCGCCAATTATTTTTGGGGCTCTGGTGCAGCGGGGGTTCTGGATTACTCCGTTCTTTATCTCGGCAGGCGTCCTGCTCACAGGCGCGATCATATGGGCATTTCTTATCGATCCGGAAGAATCCGTGGTTGAAGGAATGATTGCGACGGTTCCGAATCTCGCCGGCCTTTAGGGTCAGTGCTCAAAGCGGCTCGGCTCTCCCCGGAACTGGATAATTTTTCGGCGATCGCGTTTGGATGGTTTGCTTGCGGGTAACTCTTCGAACTGCCGCATCGCCTTACGCTCCGCTGCCACTTTCAGGCGCAACTCGCGGCTTGCCTCGGTCTCACGATATAGAGTTTGCGCAACCGATGCCGGGCCGCGCACTTCGCTGAGAAGGAGGACTTCCACTTGAAAGTCACCGCCTTCGTTGCTCACTCGCAACATGTCTCCAACCCGAACGTCGCGCGCGGCCTTGGCGGGCTGCGCATTAGATTGAATCCTGCCGAGTTCACAGGCTCGTGCCGCCAGCGATCGTGTTTTGAAAAATCTGGCGGCCCAGAGCCACTTGTCCATTCTTACGTTAGTCATCGATCTGCTTTGCTCAGAATTCGCAAGCCACGTCTGCTTGAAACCACTTTGCTCCCAGTAGTCATCCTGCTTTGGCCAACTCGGGGACCGCGGAAAGTTCCTGATATTCCTGCGGGGTTAATCGCAAGGAAGCTGCCTCTATGTTTTCCTCCAGGTGGTCAATCGAGGAAGTCCCTGGGATGGGCAGCATGATGGGCGAGCGCTGCAGCAACCACGCTAGTGCAACCTGCAGCGGCGTTCCCTGATGTGCTTTCGCGATCCGATTGAGAATTTCGCCGGCCACTTTCCCCGCCCCCAGCGGGAACCACGGGATGAAGGCAATTCCGTTGCGCTCACAGTAATCCACGACGTAGTCCCATTCACGGTCGGCGAAACTGTAACGATTCTGCACCGAAACGATGGGCACAATCTTGCGCGCCCGCTCGATGTGTTCGCGCGTAACATTCGACAAACCGACTAGGTGAATTTTCCCCTCTTTTTGCAGCTCAGCCAGGGTCTCGATCGACGCGTCAAAAGACACGATGGGATCGGGTATGTGCAGTTGATAAACATCGATGCGATCCAGTCGCAGTCTTTTGAGACTGCCCTCAACCGCCTTGCGAAGATGCGCCGGGCTCGCGTCGTGCGTCCACTGATTCGGGCCGGGACGATTCCATCCGCCCTTGGTGGCAATCACAATATCCTTCGGATAAGGAGACAACGCCTCCGCAATCAGCTCTTCGTTAACTTCAGGCCCGTACGAGTCGGCGGTATCTATGAAGTTGACGCCAACCTCGACGGCGCGGCGAAGAACCGCCAGCGCCCCGTTCCGGTCTTTTGGCGAACCCCAAATACCTTCACCGGTAAGGCGCATCGCTCCGAAGCCCAGGCGATGAACGGAAACCTTACCGCCAAGCGAAACATTCCCAGCCAGACTTGCAGAGATGTCTTTCTCGTTCACGATTGATCCTCCTGGATTTGACCCTGTTACGACAGCTGCTGGCCTGCCAAGGAAACGCAGGCATCGCTGTGTGATCTTTATAAGCAACTAGACTAACACCGCATTGGATGAAGGTCCGATCTCTGGCGCTACACTTTTGCGCGATCTCGGCATACTCACACTCCTTACCATCAGGGCCGTTCCTCCTGTGCTGGAGAACGAACTGGCCTTGGCCGGATCTCGTCTGCACGTTGCTACTTCCGTAATGTTGAGCATTGTTTAGAGACTGCTAACGTAACCATGTTGCCGATTGCGAGCGGCGAGCTCGAGAGGAATCGTGATCATGCGAATGGTGCGTTGCGGCCTCTTATACAGTTTTGCGGCTTGCCTCGGATTGATGCTCACCGGTTGCGCTGGCGTGAGCAGCGGAGGGAGCAACGGAAGTGGCGGCGGCACGCCGCCGCCCAAAGTAGCCAAAGTCATGGTGGCTCCGCCCTCGGCGCAAGTACCGGTCGGAGGCACACAGCAGTTCAGCGCCACGGCGCTTGACTCTAACGGTGTCCTCATCACCGGCATCAGCTTTACATGGTCCTCGAATGCGCTTCCAGTCGCCACGGTGAACAGTAGCGGATTGGCCACAGACGTTAGTGCGGGCGTGGCCAACATTACCGCTACCGCGCAGGGTGTCTCCGGCTCCGCCGCGTTGACCGGTGAAACCGTTGTGAGTGCCGATTTTTTTGTTGCCCCTAGCGGACGCGACTCCTGGAGCGGGAAACTGTCCGCGCCAAATTCTGCGAGCACGGACGGCCCTTTCGCCTCTCTTGCTAAAGTTCAAAGCGCGGTTCGGAGTCTTATACAAACCAATCCCAACCGTCCCCTTAGCGTCATGCTGCGGGGAGGAACGTACTATCTGCCCTCGAGCGCCACCGCTCCGGGCACGCTAAATCTCACTTCGGCTGACTCCGGGAATTCTGCAATGCCAATCACGTGGCAGAATTATCCGGATGAAACTCCAGTCATCAGCGGAGGGGTGCCGGTAGGAGCCGGAGGCTTGGGATTGAGCTGGACTAATACTTCGGGCAATCTTTGGCAGGTGCAAATTCCGTCCAAGAGTCAAGCGTTTGAATCCCTTTTCTACAGCGACGAGCGCAGGCTACGATCGCGGCTGCAGTCCGCCAAGGGCGTCGGCTACTACATGAACAACGGCTCCTGCTATTCCACCGCTACCGGGCAGACCGTCACCGTGAGCACCTGCAATCTCGGGACGTTCCTCAGGATCGCGGCCACAGTTCCTCCTGGCAATACCGGTTGCCCGAGCGTGAGCTACCAAGGTCAGTCCAAGTGTTTGGATCGTTTCCAGTATGCCTCCGGCGATCCGGTTACGAAATGGGCGAACTTGAACGGAGTGTATACCGGAGATCCCTCGAAACCTTGTCAGGCGGACAGCTCGAATCCCTATCCCGCCGGTGATGTTGAACTGACTCTCTTCAACTCGTGGACCGTCGACGTCATGCGGGTCAATTGTGTGGACACCACGAACCACATTATTTATTTCACTGGCGCGGCCAAGGGGAATTCCAACGAGATCAACTGTTGTGGTCCTGCCGTCGGCCACCGCTACATCGTGGAGAATGCGTTAGAAGCATTCCAGCAGGAGCAGCAGGCGGGTCAGACTGGACTCTGGTTCCTGGATCGCTCCCATGCGCCATGGACTCTGTCCTATCTCGCCAATAGCGGAGAAAACCCGAATCAGGATACCGCGATCATTCCGCAACTTCAGCCCGCCAGTGCGACTGGGGGCAGCATTTTATCCGCGACGCAACTCAGCTACGTGACTTTTCTGGGCATCGTCTTCGAGATGGACAATTTTGTTCCGGCCGCGACTGGTTTCAACAACGACGAAAATGGCGAGAGTACCTTGCCCGGAGCCATCGACTGCGAGAGTTGTCAGCATGTCACCTTCGACGGCATCAGCGTCCGGCACACCTCCGCCTCCGGTATCCAGATAGCCTCTCTCTCCGGACACTCCGGACCAGCGGCGGCGAACGACGTGATCCAAAATTCAGCTTTCTACGACCTTGGCTCCAGCGGTGTTCATATCGGCCACACGCCACAGGGTAACGACATCTCCACAAGCGTGGTGCAATCGGTGACCGTGCAAAATAACGTCATCCAAGGCTATGGCCGCGTCTTCGCCGACGGCGAAGGTCTGGCTCAAGGTAACGGCAACGACATCCTGTACCAGCACAACGACATCACTGACGGATACCACGCCGGCATCTCGATCTGCTTGGAAGGATGCTTCGGCCAAAACGGCAGCGACATTGTCAGCCAATACAACCACATCTGGAATATCATGCAAGGCGTCACCTCGGACGGCGGGACGCTGTACTACCACGTTGGAAATTCCACGAAGAGTGGGACCGGCGATAAAATTCTCAACAACCTGATCCACGATGTCACCGATTCGTCAGTCGTCGATCGGAGTATCCTCGGAATAGGGTACGGTGGGCGCGGCATTTATCTGGACGGCCAGTCCGCGGGCGTGACAGTAGAAAACAACGTCGTCTATCGGGTTTCCGCGGATAGCGTCTTTATGACCGAGGGGCCCGCCAGTTCCCAACCCCCCGACACTTTTAGCAATAACATCTTTGCCTACGGGCGCAAAAGCATGTTCACCGAGGCCTGGGGATGGCCTCAGAACTGTGGCAGTTCAACCCGGGTCAACCTGGTCAGCAACATCATGTATTTCGACCAGAGCGAGAAGACGGGATTCTATGCTATTAACGGTTGCGCCGACTCGTGCGGCATGGCGTTCAATCAATATCAGAATTTTCAACGAAATCTTTACTGGAGAACCGACGGTCAGTTCGCCAACGACGCAAAGGCGTTCCACGTCCTTACCACTACTCCGCCGCCCGATCAGGCAAGCTCCTGCACCCAACCCCTGACTCCGAATACAGACTGGACGTTTTTCGACTTCCCGACCTGGCAGAATGGACATCCGCTGGTGAATGGAAGCGCGTTGCCCATGAATGAAGACCCCGAGGGAAGCGTAACCGTCGATCCGGGGTTCGGCAGCACTGGTCAAGCGACCGATTTCTTGCTCTCCGAATCGCCGATCTCAGGTTTCGACAACACCCAAACCAACAGCACCATAAACACCGCCGGGCGCACCAATCCGCTGATTAAACCACCCGTAGTCCCACCCACTTTTCCCACGTACTACTACACGAGCTTTTAGAAGGAGCTGAGGTCGCGTCAGCAGGTGCCGAGCCTATTCGTTGGCAGCTGGCAGCTTGACATCACCGCTCATTGGTGGCCATTTGACCAGCCAAGGGAGACGGAGTACTCTCCCTTGCAGTCTTCGGGCAGCCGCTCTCGTGACGTGAAGGAGGGAGTATGAAGCCAGCCTGCCTGATGTTTGCCACCATTCTTTCCGTCCACTGTGCGATTCTCGCCGCTCAGTCCCTTCTTCAGCCTGTCCCCTACCTTGATCAGCCTTTGATACCCATCAGTCGAGCACCGAGAGGACCAGGATTCACCCTTACGGTCAATGGCGTTAATTTCGTCCCTGCGTCGGTGGTAATGTGGGACGGTCGCCCTCGCCAAACGCAATACGTGTCACCCGCACAATTGCGGGCGAAGATACCTGCCTCGGACATCGCCAGAGTACGCACTGCGTCGATTACTGTGGTGAATCCGGAGCCTGGCGGTGGCATATCCAATGTAGTGTTTCTCCCGGTTAGAAGGCGTGCGGTTCCCGACGGGATAACCTGGAAGTATGTTGCTGCTCCTCCCCCAGAAGTTATAGTCGCTGCAGATTTCAATAACGACGGCAAGCTCGACTTGGCAGTGACCGACAACTATGAAATTCCGATACTCACCGTTCTCATTGGAAACGGAGACGGGACCTTTCAACCGCCTGTCAACTACGCCATCGACGGGATTGCGGGTGATATTGTCGTCGGCGATTTCAATCGAGATGGCAATCTGGATCTCATTGTTTCCGGCGACCACATCGAAGAGCTGCTCGGCAACGGCGATGGCACCTTTCAATCGCCCAGGGACCTGGGGTTCCCTCGCAGCTGTCTGGCGGTCGGCGATTTCAATCGCGACGGGAATCTGGACCTGGTTTTTGGTCAAGACCCGCTGATGATAGCACTCGGCAATGGTGACGGTACTTTCCAGCCGCCCGCACCAGTCTCGTTCTTGTTTGATGTTCTCGCGTTAAGCGTGGGGGACATTAACAAGGACGGCATCCTCGATATTGTGGCTAGCACCAATGAAGGCGCCCAAGCTTATGTCGCAGTCTCGTTGGGCAATGGTGACGGAACTTTTCAGCAGCCGATTTCCGCGCCCACCCAATTTGACACACTTAACATGATTGCAGCGGACATGAACGGGGACGGGAAACTCGACTTGGTTGTAGATTCTGATGAGGGCTCACCTGCTTCCATATTCTTCGGAAAAGGTGACGGTTCCTTCTTGCCCAGGGTAGAGTTCGGTTTTCCCGGTGGACCATTCGGCCTTGTCGTGGGGGATTTCAACGCCGATGGGAAAATCGATCTTGCGACCGTAAATGATACGTGGCCGGTCGAAGAAACCTTTGTCACTCTCCTCCCAGGGAAAGGGGATGGCAAGTTCCGATTGGAGATTCCGTTCAGGCTGCTCCGTCAAGGTTTAGGACCCAATTTTGGTCGTGGCTTAGTTGCAGGCTACTTTGGCGGAAATGGCGGCCTTGATCTGGCAGTCGCAACCGACGACGGCGTGGAACTGTGGCTGCAATCTCCATGAGCTACTATCCTTGAGAGTGCAACCCAGAGCCGTGATTCGGGGGAATCGTTTCTCAGCAAGATCATTTTTGGCGCGCGTTTAACTTTTCGATTACGCGCTTCAACTCTTCGAGCTTCTGTCCGGCCTCGCCGAGCTTGCCTTCTGCGGTCAGGCGTTGGTAGTCGGCGAGGTCTTTGGCGGCTTCCGCGATTAGTGTGTTGAGATCCCCCGTGGGCTGGGGTGACGCGCCGGACGCCGGCGCACGTTGCGCGCCTCCTGCTGAGGCTGCGGCGGTGCTGGTCGATGGGGTAGTCGTTGATTGGGAAGTTAACGACGACACCGCTCCGCCGAAAAGGGCCGCCATCGCCGACTCAAAGTTTGGGCCGTAGGCCAGCCGGTCTTGCAGCGCGAGCACGACCAGACGCAACTCCGGCATCGGGCTTCGCTCAGCCTGCAGATAAATCGGCTCCGCATACAACAGCGCTCGCCCGGTCGGAATCACCAGCAGGGCCCCGCGCCGCACGTGCGAGCCTTGCTGATTCCACAACGTCAATTGTCCAGAAAGCTGCGCGTTCTGATCGATGCGCGCCTCGATTTGCAGCGGCCCGTCGACCAACTTGGTTTTAGGGAAGTTGTAGACCACGGACGTACCGTATTGCGCACCATCGCTGCGCCCGGCAATCCAGCCAATCAGATTGTTCCGGTTGGCCGGCGTGAATGGCAGGATCTCCACGAACTCCACACCGGTTTCGCCCGGCAGTTTCATCAGCACAAAATTCGGCTGCATGGTCTCTGTCTTTTGCTCACCGCCTTCGCTCATGCCAACTTCGCTCGCGACCGTCCACAGATCCTCACGGTTGTAGAACGCCTCCGGATCGGTCATGTGATACAGACCGTAAACTTCCGCTTGCAGTTTGAGCAGCAGCTCGGGGTAGCGCACGTGCTTGCGCAGCCCTGGCGGCATCAAGGCCGCATTCTTGAACAGACTTGGAAAGATGCGGCGGTAGGCTGCGATGATCGGATCTTCCGCATCGAACACGTAAAACGTTGTCGTGCCATCGTAGGCGTCGATGACGACCTTAACGCTGTTCCGCATGTAATTAATAACGTTGCCGTCGAGACGGTAATGGGTCGAGTACGGATAGCTGTCAGAAACCGTGAAGCCATCTATGATCCAGGAAAGGCGGCCATCGTCGCCGAGCACGATGTAGGGATCGGGATCAAAAGTGAGGAACGGCGCTAACGCGGCTACGCGGTCGCGCACGTTGCGTCGCATCAAAAGCCGGCTATCCTTGGTCACATCATCGCTGAAGGGCAGCTTTGCCAGGTCGCCGAGGTCGAGCGCGATAATGATGCGGCGCAGGAAGCCGCCAAGGATGATGCCGCCGTTGCCCTCGTAGGATGTCAAGTTGTTGGTCTGGCCTTGCGGATAGTTGAACTCCTTCTGCCGTGTCTTCACGTACACGTCGGTGTTCGTCAATTCGCCGAAATAGATCTCTGGCCGCGTCACGGCTAGACCACGCACCGTGCTCTGGACGGGCATGTTGCTCAGAATTAGGGTGGGCAACCCTTCTGGCGTGAATCCGTTTACCGGATTCATCGTGATGCCATAGCCGTGGGTGTAGATCAGTTTTTCGTTGATCCAGTTGCGGCTGCTCTCGGGGAGTTTTTCGACATTTAGCTCGCGCGTGGCCAGCATCACTTGACGCGTCGTGCCGTCGATTTCATAGCGATCGATGTCGATATCGGGGAAATCATAGTAGGTGCGGATTTCCTGAATCTGACGCAGCGTGTCCTGAAGCGCGCGCCAGTCCCACAGCCGGATGTTCTGCAGCGTAGCCTGATTGTTTGCAGGATCGGCCGCCTCGACAGTCGTCTCAGCGGGAAACTCGCGCTGCGTGACCCGGTTCAATCCATAAGCCTGCCGCGTCAAGTCGGTGTTGTAGGCAATGAAGGGCCGCTCGCGAACTAGTTCATTCGGTTTGACGATGAAGCTGCTGACGTACCACGTAATTACTTGTAGGCCGACATAACAGACCGCGGCGGGAAGTGCCGCTGCGACCAGCCAGCGCCCGCGTTGCATCGAGGCGGCGTTGACGGCTGCGATCACTGCGCCGAGAGTCAGCGCCCCGCAGACGACAAGCATCCCGGTCAGCGTGACGTGGGCGTCGGTGTAGGTCACGCCTCCGAAGATCGTATGATCTTCGAACAATCGCTCGAAGCGGCCGATATAAGCAAGTATCGCGAGGATCAGCAACAGAAACGCAAACGTGATGGAGACTCCGCGCCACGGCAATGCGACGAAGCGGCTACGACGCCCGGTGAGCACACCGCTTCCGCCGGTGATGAGAATCAAGATAATCGCGATTATGCAAGTAATCACCGCCAACGTAAGCAGCCAGCCAGCGATGAGCTGCCAGGCAGGCAGGGTGAACAGAAAGAAGTTCAGCGGCCGGCCAAAAATCGGGTCCATGACGCTGCCAGCGCTGCGGGGCGCGTACCAGAAGAGCGCGAGCGTCGGCCACTCTGCCGCCATGCCGGCGCCACTGGCAGCGGCAACGGCGAGCGAAACGCCAACCGCGACCAGGCGCAGGACAGGCTCAACCGTCAGCTTTACCTGTTGTCCGCCGATGAGAATCGTGTGACCGCTCGGCAAATCCGGGAGGTGCGCCCGCTTCAGGGTCAGGAACGATCCGTACAGGATGAGAAATGTGGAGGCTGCAAAAGCCGCGAAGATTCCCCACTGAAGGCTCAGGGTTCTCCAGAACACGTCTCCGTAGCCGAGCGAGTCAAACCAGAGCACGTCCGTGTAATACGACAACACGGCCCGACCGCCGAAGAAGATGACGGCGAGGGCGGCGAGAATAAGAAAGAAGCGGCGGCGGCTTCGCGGCGGACGGGTCCGCGGCCAATCAATGGATTCAGGCATTTGCTCTATCCTACTTTCGTTAACTCCTTCAGTTATCGCATGATACTCCCTCCGCAAGTTGCCTGTGGCTCGACCGTTACCACCCCCGATGCGGCCAGATTTATTGATTTAATAGTTGTTGCAACGATTGTCGGTGTAACGCATCAAATGGGGAAGAAAGGAGCTTTCTTATGAGCACACTTGCTACTCCGCAAACCGCAACCACTACATGGAACATCGACCCCGTGCACTCGGTGGCCGAGTTCAAAGTTAAACACATGATGATTTCCAACGTGAAGGGACAGTTTACAGCCCTGAAAGGCGTTCTGGCTCTGGACGAAGCCGCTTTAGCCAACTCTCATATAGAGGCCTCGATCGACGCTGCATCCATCAACACTCGCGAGCCCGATCGTGATACGCATCTCAAGAGCGCTGACTTTTTCGACGTGGAGAAGTTTCCGACGCTGTCCTTCAAGTCGACGGGCATAAGCAGGGTCCGCGACGGAGAGTTGGTTGTAGCCGGCGACTTGACTGTTCACGGTGTAACCCGAAACGTGGTGTTCACGGTGGAGGGGCCAAGCGCGCCGGCCAAGGATCCCTGGGGCAATACTCGGATAGGGCTGTCCTCAACCGCAAAGATCAGCCGCAAAGACTTCGGCCTGACGTGGAACGCTGCGCTGGAGACTGGTGGCATTCTAGTCGGCGACGAGGTTACTATCACGCTCGATGTCCAGTTCGTGAAGGTCTAATGAATGTCGTCGCCGGTGCGGATCCAAGGCTGGCGCGCCACGAAGAAGGAGGAAGTTATGTCACTGCGCCCAATTAAGCAAATTATTCAAACCAAGCCGACGATAGAAGGCGCCGGCGTAAAGCTGCAGCGCGCTTTTGGTTTCGGCAAAACCAAGGACTTTGATCCTTTTTTGTTGCTGGATGATTTCCGAAATGACAATCCGAAAGATTATCTGGCGGGCTTTCCCTGGCATCCGCACCGCGGGATCGAGACGATCACGTATGTGCTTGCTGGTTCGGTCGAGCACGGTGATAGCCTTGGCAACAAGGGCAAAATGAACGCGGGCGACGTGCAATGGATGACCGCCGGCAGCGGCATTCTCCACCAGGAGATGCCCAAGGGTGATCAGCACGGCCGGATGCACGGTTTCCAGTTGTGGGCAAACCTGCCTTCGTCCCTGAAGATGACTGATCCGCGCTACCAGGATATTCCGTCGAGCGCGATTCCGGAGCTCACGGACGATGACGGCACCCGCGTGCGTGTTGTGTGCGGTGAGTTTTGGGGCAAGAAAGGTCCCGTCGAAGGCGTTGCAGCCAATCCGAGCTATCTTGATGTCTCGGTTCCACCCGGCCAGCGAAAGCGGCTTAAAGTAGAGACCACCAGCAATGCCTTCGCTTACGTGTTCGCAGGCTCAGGCTCATTCCGCGATGCGTCGGACCCCCGCTCAGTTCTGACCGAGCAGGTCGAGAAACCGGATGCGCCGCCGGTGTACGACGCTGGTAATCATTCGCTGGTACTGTTTGACCGAGGCGATGAGATCGTGGTGCATGCAGGCGACGAGGGCATTCGTTTCTTGCTAGTGTCGGGCAAGCCCATCGAGGAGCCCGTGGCGTGGTACGGCCCGATCGTGATGAACACGCAGGAGCAGCTGCGGCAGGCGTTCACGGAACTCCAACAGGGAACCTTCCTGAAAGAAAAGGGGCGCATCTAGGATTCGCAGTCGAATGATATGGCGCAATGATTCACCAATTAAAGTACTGACGATGGTGACGTGCGGGTACAGGTCAGGAACGATCGGGCATGATCGAACCTGAGCGAAGAGACTGTTTCTGGCGAGCGGAGGACGCGAGTCTTCTCATTTCAGCGCGTATCTGCTGGCGTCTCTTCCGTCGTTCCTTGGAGTCCTTTATCGCCAGATCGGTCTTAGCGCCAGTTCGAGACTGATCATCAAGGTCCTTAAGCACCGAAATCTGTTGGAGAAGGTCCAGCATCTTGTCCGAAGAATTGCTCATCGTTTCCCTCCACTGGATCTCGCGTGGCTTTTGCTCCAAAGCGCAGCCAACGCTTCCGCCGCGTCCGACACGGCTTCCCGCTGGCCCAATGCCGACCTTCCACGCTCCACGATGGGCCGCTGTTTCTTTGAAGAGCCGCCGGCTCCAAGCCGATGCAATGCGAGCTCATACTTCTGTAAATTCTGCGAGTCCATAAAAGATACAGGCGCCATCGATTCCTCCGAACTTTCCACAATCTACATTCGGAATCTGGCGTTGGAAATAGGGCAAACCCTGAGAGTTGACGCGAAATGATTGTAGTGGAGGCGAGGATGACATTCGGCCGTGCAGGTTCAATGCATAGTTAGGTTGCCAAGTTCATCGGCTCGGCACAGGAACCGTGAACCTAGCGGTCAGCGGGGTGTGCCGGGAGGATCCGCCCGCAAAAACAAGATAGTCCCCAGGAAGGAGCTCCCATGCATCCTTCTCGACATTGAACACCGACATGAATTGGGGCTCGAGCGAGAGACGAACGATGCGGCTCTGGCCCGGATCTAGCTGCAGCTTTTCCCAAGCCACCAGGCGTTTCGGTGGTTCGCCCGCGCTTGCCGGCAGACCGAGATAAACCTGCGCCACCTCCGCTCCGGCGCGCAAACCGGTGTTTTTTACCGAAAAGGTAACTTCCGCTGGCTTGCCTGAAGTCACCTTCAGTTCGGAATAGGAAAAGCTGGTGTACGAGAGCCCGAATCCGAAGGGAAAGAGCGGTTCTTTGTTCTCGGCGTCGTACCATCGGTAACCAACCTTCAGCCCCTCGGTGTAGTTGGCATCGATGAAGATCGGGGTGGGCAACAGTTCGGAACTCGACGGTGCTTTCGAGGGAGGCGGAGTTGGGATGGTCAAATGCGGCAGATCGGCCTCGCTCTTGGGGAACGAAATCGGCAACTTCCCCGAAGGGTTGACATCACCGAAAAGAATATTGGCAATCGCTTCGCCGCCCCGCTGCCCCGGATACCACACTTCTAAGACTGCCTGCACGCTGTTCAGCCACGGCATCAGAACGGGGTCACCATTCTCCAGCACGACGATGGTGTGTGGATTGGCGGCCGCAACTTGCCTGATCAATTCATTCTGATTGTCCGGCAGAGACAGATTCGGCAAGTCGGCGTCTTCGTGGGTGTGTTGATGGACGAAAACAACGGCGATATCGGAACCGCGAGCCAGCTTGGCAGCGGCTGCGGGGTCCGTTCCGTCATCGTAGCTCACCTTCGCATTGGCGGCCTTGCCGCGGATTGCGTGCAGAGGGGAAGAAGGATCCCATACCAACACTGCCAAGATTCCGTTTGGGCCAGAGGGTATTTCCATGGGAACTGCGTTCCCGCCGACTGGCTCCACTTGGGCCGAGCCGCCGCCGGAAAGCACGCCCACATCGGCATGAGATCCGATGACCGCGATCGAATGAAGTCTCGACGCGCTCAGCGGCAATTCATTGGCCGCGTTCTTCAACAAGACCGCGCCCTGTTCCGCCACGCGTTGCGCCACGGCCGCTCCGGCTTCGGCATCGATTGGCTTGACCACCGGAGGATTGTCAATCACTCCGAACGCAAACATCGTGCGCAGGATCCGATGGACCATGTCGTCGAGCCGTGACATTGGAACTTCGCCGCTCTCGACGGCTTTCTTAAGGGGAGCGGAAAAGTACTGATTCTCGTAGAATTCCTGGTCCAGTCCAGCCAAGGCAGCCTTTACCGTACTGTGGGTCGCGCCCCAATCTGACATCACCCAGCCTTTGAAGCCCCAATCCTGCTTAAGCACTTGGTTCAAAAGGTAGTCATTCTCGCAGGAGTAAACGCCATTGACGCGGTTGTAGGCGCACATGACGGTACCCACCCCGGAATCCCTGATACCGATTTCGAAAGCCAGCAAATCGAGCTCGCGCATGGAACGCTGGTCGAGATTCGAGCTGACTCCCGTGCGATCGGTTTCCTGGCAGTTGAGCGCATAGTGTTTGATGTCTGCAATGACGCCCTGAGCCTGAATCGCCTTTAATTCCTGGCCAATGATTTTCCCCGCCAGAACCGGATCTTCGCCGTGGTATTCGAAATTGCGTCCATTGCGTGCCTCGCGCACGATGTCATTACCGCCACCGAGCGAGACATTGAAACCCTGATCGCGGGTTTCGCGGCCAATCACTGTTCCGAACTCATACGCAAGTTTCGGATCCCAGGTTGCGGTTTCGGCCAGCGACGAAGGCAGGGCGGTGGCCTGGCCGTTCGTGCGCTTCCCGAGGTTTGTGACCCCGACTCCCGCGCCAATCAGGTTGAGGTCGGGGATTCCCAGGCGAGGAATTCCAGGGACAAACCCGTCTCCCCCGAGCGCCCCCGGGATTTTCCGGCCGAGCATGGCCATGCTTCCGTGGACGAGCTGAATCTTCTCATCCAGCGTCATCTGCTTCACAGCCAGATCGGCGCGTTCGTCGGGTAAGAGGCGAGTGTTGGTCCAAGGCTGGCCAGAGGTCTGAGCGACGCCGAGCCAGGCCCATGAACTTAATATGAGTAAAGCTCCACCGAAGGCTGCGGCCCTCCCCTGGCGTCGATGCATGCTTTCACTCCTTGCTCAATTGCGTGATTAACTCCCGACTGCAATGAAAATCATTTACCCCGGACGTGGACCGTCGCGATTGCTTCACGAGCTGGCCGATAATCATTGGCACTGCTGAGGATCCTCTCCGCTGATTTGAAACAGACCGACGCGATTGCTCTGAGAAGCCACTACGTAAAGGCAGCCTGCGTGAACCCACATGCCGGACGGTTGGCTAAACGTCGCGCCTTTCATTGTACTCGGATCAAACGTTTGCGTTGAAATTCTACTTCTGACGCTGGATCGAAACCCGGGACACGAACTGGCTATTGTTTCTAACCATCTCTACAATCGAGCCAAGAATACTTCCGCATCTACAGTAAACGTGCGGGTTAATTCCTTTTGCATGTGGGGGACACATTTTTCATGGTGCGCACAGGCATCTTCGAATTCATCAACTCGTGGGGCGGCATCGTTCTTTTCCTTCTTTCAACCGCCGGGCTTCCCATCGCGCAATCAACGCCGCCCCCGCTCGGCCTCTTTGAGAATCACTCTGACCTTGGCGCGATCTTACACGCCGGCTCTGCGCAATTTGACGCCGCAAGCCACACCTATACCCTCGCGGGCAGTGGCGGGAACATATCGTCAACCTCCGATGCCCTTCATTTCGCCTGGAAGCCTGTTTCCGGAGATATCAGGTTGACGGCAGGCGTTACCTTCCCTGAAAAAGGCGGCGAGCCGCGTGGCAAAGCCGTTTTGATGATCCGTCAGAGCCTCGATGCCGATTCGGTGTACGCCGGTGTAGCCTTGAACGGCGAGGGATTGGCCGCACTGCAATTCCGCGACACCAAGGGATCGGCCACGCACCAGATTCAATCCAATATTTCCTCGCCCCAGCGCCTGCGTATTGAGAAACGCGGGGACTTCATCTACTTTCTCCTGTCCCCGTCCGCGGGTGAACCTCTGCGACCCTCCGGCGCGTCTATCAAGCTTGCACTGCAGGGGTCTTTCTACGTCGGCATTGGCGTCTGCTCCCACCATAAGGATGTCGTCGAGAAGGCTCTCTTCTCGAAAGTCGACTTGGCCGCTCCCACGGCCAGCGCCGTAGCACCTGTGCTTTATAGCACGTTGGAAACTGTGTCGATCTCCACCACTGATCGCCGCGTGGCCTATACCGATGCCAGCCACTTCGAGGCGCCGAACTGGATGCGCGACAATACGAACTTCCTCTTCAACCGGGAGGGCCACATCCTGCGGTTGCCCATTGCCGGGGGCGCGCCTACGACGATCGACACCGGCAACGCCGTGCACTGCAACAACGACCACGGCATTTCGCCGGACGCGCAATGGTTGGCTGTCAGCGATTCTTCGGCGCCCGACGGCGAGTCCAGCGTTTACATCGTGCCCATCGGTGGCGGAACACCTCGCCGCGTCACAAAGAATTCCCCATCCTATTGGCACGGCTGGTCGCCCGACGGTAAGACTCTCGCCTTCACCGGCCGGCGCAATGGCGACTTCGACATTTACACAATTCCCGTTACCGGCGGCGACGAAACCCGGCTCACAACTGCAAAGGGTCTCGACGACGGCCCCGAGTATTCGCCTGACGGCAAATACATTTACTTCAATTCCGAGCGCACCGGACATATGCAGATCTGGCGCATGCATCCGGATGGCAGCGCCCAGGAACAGCTCACCTTTGACGATTTCAATAATTGGTTTCCTCACATTTCTCCCGACAGAAAATGGATGGTCTTCCTCACCTACGGTCCCGAAGTCGTCGGGCACCCGCCTAACAAAGACGTGCAACTGCGCCTCATGAACTTGAGCGATGGCAAGATCTCGGTCCTCGCCAAACTGTTCGGTGGACAGGGCACGATCAACGTTCCATCCTGGTCGCCTGATAGCCTTACAGTCGCATTCGTGAGCTATCAATTGCTGCCGCCCGAAGAGGCTGCAATAAAATGAGCGAGTTAAGGAGATAGAAAACTCGTATGCGCGTTGGAGTGTTCACGCCCTTGCTGTCGCAGCTGTCGCTGACGGCAGTTCTCAAGAAGCTCAAGCTGCTTCAGATCGACACCGTCGAACTGGGTACGGGCAACTATCCTGGTGATGCGCACTGCAAACTCTCGATGCTCGAAGACGCTGCTGCACTCGCCGAGTTTCAAAAGATTCTGGCCGACCATGGCGCGACTATCAGCGCTTTGAGTTGTCACGGCAACGCGTTGCACCCCGATAAGGCGCGCGCGCAGAGAGACGGAGAAGTGAACCGCAAGACCGTACTGCTGGCGGAGAAGCTCGGCGTTCAGGTGGTAATTGACTTCTCAGGATGTCCCGGCGATTCACCGCATGCCACGGCTCCCAACTGGGTTACATGTCCCTGGCCTCCGGAATATCTCAAGGTTCTTGACTGGCAATGGAACGAAGTGGTCGCGCCTTATTGGATCGAGCACGCGAAATTCGCCGCCGACCACGGCGTGAAAATCGCCATCGAGATGCATCCCGGGTTCGTCGTGTATAGTCCGGAGACGATGCTCAGGCTGCGATCGATTGCAGGACTCGGCGTGGGTTGCAACTTCGACCCGAGCCATCTTTTCTGGCAGAGCATCGATCCGATCGCCGCTATTCGCATGCTCGGAGATGCGATCTTTCACGTCCACGCCAAGGACACACAGATCTACGCTGCCAACCTGCCGCGCACGGGCGTGCTGGATACGAAGCCGTACACCCAGGAGCGCGAACGCACCTGGATATTTCGCACCTGCGGCTACGGTCACGGGGCCGGGTGGTGGAGCGAGTTTATATCCACCCTGCGCATGTTTGGCTATGATTACGTCCTCTCGATCGAGCACGAAGACAGCCTGCTCTCGGCGGAAGAGGGTTTGACCAAGGCCGCCAATTTCCTCAACAGCATCGTGATTCGCGAGCAGCCTGGGGTCGCCTGGTGGGTCTAGCGCGGGCGGAAAGCAAGATGAATCCAATCAGAACGGCAATCTTCGGAACCGGCTTCATGGGCCGCGTGCATCTGGAAGCCGTGCGACGACTGGAAGGCGTCGAGGCGGCTGCGATCGGGGGCAGAAACCTCGGGGCGGCGCAACGCTTGGGCACGGGTTTCTCCATCCCCGCGATTGTCGCCGACTACCGCGATGTGCTGGCCGATCCGGCAATCGATGCGGTCCACATCTGCACGCCCAATGCGCAGCATTTCGCCATGGCGGAGAACGGACTGCGAGCTGGGAAGCACGTCCTCTGCGAGAAGCCACTGGCCACAACTTTAGGAGAGGCCGAAGAACTCGTCTCCCTTGCCGCTCGGCAGGGCTTGCGCAACTGCGTCTGTCACAATTTGCGCTTCTATCCCATGGTGCAACAGATGCGAGGCATGCGCGAGGCCGGAGACTTGGGGGAAATTCTCGTCGTCCAGGGAACATATTTCCAAGACTGGCTGCTGTACGACACGGACTGGAACTGGCGCGTCGATGCCAAAGCCGCTGGCCCTTCGCGCTGCATGGCGGATATTGGTTCGCACTGGTTTGATCTGGCCGAGCACGTCACAGGACTGCGGGTTACGTCTCTGTGTGCCGACCTTCAGACTTTTCACCGCACACGTAAGCAGCCGAAACTTTCGGTTGAGACTTTTGCGAACAAGCTTCTTGGGCCTGACGATTACATTGAAACAGCCGTCGATACAGAAGATTTCGGCGCTGTCATTTTCCGCATGGGCGGTTACACCCGCGGTAGCGTCGCCGCCAGTCAGGTTTCGGCTGGGCGGAAGAACCAGCTCAGCATTGAGGTTTACGGGACCCGGGCTTCCGTCGCATGGAACCAGGAGCGTCCGGACGAACTCTGGGTAGGCCACCGCGACACCGGCAATCAGATATTTGTGAAAGACCCTTCCTTGCTCAAGCCAGAAGCGCGCGGCTACGCTGATCTTCCCGGCGGCCACAGCGAAGGCTACGACGATACGTTCAAGCAGATTTTCCGCCGCTTCTATGCTTCTATCGAGACACCAGGCAAAGCGCCGGAGTACCCACAGTTCGTGGATGGACTTCGCCAAATGGTCATTCTCGACGCCGTCCTAAAAAGCCATCAGACGCGAGCCTGGGTTGATATTCCCGCGCTAGAAAAAGGCAACTGACTATGAAAAGCTGCGCATGCTGATCTTCGCCCTTATTCTTGCCATCTTGATCTACGGGATGATCGCCGCCACGCTTGGCACGATCCTGCCCGCTCTGTCGGATCGCTTCCACCTCTCGCCCAGCCAGAACGGCACTATCGCCTTTGCGCAAGCGCTTGGGCTCATCATCGCCTCACTCGGCGTCGGCCCGCTGCTCGACGACGAGGGCAAGAAGGTTGGGCTCGTTCTCGGCCTTGCCTTCATCTCCATCGCGCTGTTCGTCCTGCCTCGCTCGCGAGGCTTTCGCAGCATTCTTGTTTTGTTGTTCGTGCTTGGAGTGGGTGGTGGCACCGTGGTGACCGCTGCGAATTCTCTGGTCAGCGACGTAAGCGAGGCCCATCGCGGCGCGGCGCTGAATCTGGTCAACCTTTTCTTTGGACTCGGAGCTCTTGCCACGCCTCTTATAGCGGCGAATCTTTTTGGGAGAAACTGGGTTCGTCTCTGCTACACCATCGCGGCACTCACGGTCGTGACCCTCGCGATCGAAACCTTTACCAAGATGCCGGGGCCAACCGGCGCCGGGCGCTTCGTTCTGGCCGATGCGGTTCCTGTGCTCGGACGCCCGCTGCTCTTCCTGGTTGGGCTCTTTCTTTTTCTCTACATCGGCTGCGAGGTGGGCGTATGGAACTGGTTGCCCCGCCACCTGATTGCGCAAGGCATCCCCGAATCACAAGCGCTGAACATTCTTTCGCTGGGATTCGCGCTTGGCATGCTGATCGGCCGTGCCGGCGTTTTGCCTATTCTTGTCCATGTTCCCGCCATCACCGTCACTCTGGCTGGATCTGTTGCGATGGCGGTTACGACTTTTCTGATGCTCCGGACCAGCCGGCCTGCAGCCGCTTTCGTGCTGGTGTTTCTTAGCGGACTCTCCATGGCGCCGGTCTTTCCCACTACCATAGCAATCGTGGGTGATGCGTTCCCGCGCATGACTGGCACCGCCATCGGCTTCGTGATTACCTGCGGATGGACCGGCCTCGCCGTCAGTTCGCGGGTCATCGGCCTGATAGCCGGCGGCGACCCGTTGCGGCTGAAGAAGGCATTGATGGTGATTCCAGCTTCCGCGGTTCTGATGGTGGGTCTGGACCTGGCGATTTGGAGCCAGTTGCGTTAGCGCAAGGGCTGAACAAGTATCAGGTCGACATTGTGAGGGATGGAAGCAGTCTCAGGATTTCCTTTGTGTACCTTTGTATACCTTCGTGTCCTTCGTGTCCTTCGTGGTTCCAGCTTTTTACTTCATCAACCACAAAGGACACGAAGGTACACAAAGGAAGGAACGTGGGACCTCGCGCCGTTACACTTTCAACGCGCGAATGTAGTCAGCGTCGATTTCCAGAGCTTCCATCGACGGCATGTCGAACTCTTCCTGTTCGACGAAGGCATGCTCGATATGCGCCTTCTTTGCCGCTTCGAATATGGGACGATAGTCAATACTGCCGCGACCTAGCTCCGTCGAAGGCGGCGGCGCCGACGATGTTGCTGCTGCCCCGCCCATCTTGAAATCTTTCACGTGCAGCATGGCAATGCGGGTGGGATAATGAGTTAGGTAGTCCACAGGATTCTTGCCGCCTACTACGACCCAGCCACAGTCCAGTTCCATCGTTACCTTCGTCGGATCGGTCAAGCGCAACAGTTCGTCGTAGACCACCACGCCGTTTAGTGTGCGGAATTCGGTGGTGTGATTGTGATATGCGAACCGCATGCCCGCCGCATTTACGCGCGCTCCTATGACATTGAACTGCTCGGCATTCCATCGCCAGTCGTCGATCGTCATCGCCTCCCGGTTCGCGCGGGAGCCTCCGGGCTGTACGCGGGACGCATCCTTTATCATCGGCGAGGAACACACGACGTAGTTGAGTCCAAGATCCTTGCCGAACTGAATTGTTTCATCCACCTTGGGTAGCAGGTCCGTCATCGAATAATGAGCACTCACGCAGTGCAGGCCCGCCTGATCCATCGCCTGCTTCACCTCTTTGGCGCTGTGCGCGAAAAAGCCGGCGGCCTCCACCTCGCTATAGCCGATCTTGGCCAACTGTTGAAGTGTTTCTTCATAGTTCTTGGGCAGCAAGTCGCGTACCGAGTACAGTTGCACGCCGAGTGGAAGGCCCAGAGGGTTGGCCATGAGAAGTGGTGCGCTGTTCCAGACTGCTACGCAGGCCGCCGAAGCGGAGGCTGTCTTCAAAAACGTTCTTCTTGAAATCCGACGCATCGTCCAATCCTCATTTCGGAATGAGCCTAGAAATCGGCCCGAAGATAACCCCTAACCTGTGATCTTTTTCTTGTCAGCATTCCAGGTCGCAATCGTGTTCTTGAAGTAGGCGTAGTTTGCCAGATGGCAGCCGACGGCCGCGCGGTTGCCAAACTCCTCGTTCTCCACGGGCGGCTTGCGGCTTCGAACCGAGTTGAAGAAGTTTGCCTGGTGCGCGGACACATCGCTATAACCCAGTGGCGCGGTAAAAGTCTGCGCCTCCGCCACCTGGTAGTCGAGCGGCGCAGGCTGCGGATGTTCGACTGCCCACTGCGCCAGATATTGCTTCCGCAGCCTTTCCGGCCAGCCCTTTGTCGAATACGTCTCCGGTTTGGGGATCGTGTCTTGCGGCGTGAAGGTTAGTGTTTGCCCGATAATCTCCATGGTGCCTTTGGTGCCGTAGAATTTGATCGGCTCACCACCGGCATTGTTCAGATTGCAGCGCAGCAATATTCGAACATTCGAGAAGTCATAGAGCGTTTCTATCAGATCCGGGAAGTCCCGCCCATCCTTCCAGCGAAATAGTCCGCCGCTCGATTGCGCGCGCTTTGGCACGTCGTTGATTCCCGCGATGAAGCAAATCCCCGAGAGCAGGTGCACGAACAAATCGCCGGCCAAACCCTCGCCGTAGTCGGCGTAGCAACGCCAGCGGAAGAAGCGGGCTGCGTCAAACGGCCGTTTGGGCGCGCCCTCGAGGAATGCATTCCAGTCAATCGTCTGCTCGCTGGCGTCGGGCGGAATCGGATACACCCAGGCTCCGCTCGCCGAGTTTCGATCAGATGAGGCTTCGATGAAGAACACATCGCCGAGTGCTCCGGACGCGTAGATCTCTCGCGCCTTCTCATAGACGATGGAGCTTACGCGCTGACTGCCCACCTGCATAATGCGATTTCCCTTGTGCACTGCCTCTACCATGGCGAAGCCGTCTTCGACCGTATGCGACATAGGCTTTTCGCAGTACACGTCCTTGCCGGCCGCGCAGGCATCCACCACTACACGGCGATGCTGGTGGTCGGCGACCGCAACGATCACCGCATCCACATCCTTGCGGTCGAGGATCTCCCGATAGTTGCGCGTCGCCGGAACCTGCTTCTGCAGAGCCTCTTGAGCCGCCTCGTGCCGGCTGTCGTAGAGATCGCACACGGCCACACATTCCACGCCCGGCACTTCGAGTGACGCTTGCAGAAGTTCGCATCCCCGCGTACCCGTGCCGATTGAAGCAAATCGCACCCGATCGCTCGGGGCGACGTCGCGGTCTGCACCCCACAAGCTGGACGGTTCCAGCAGCGTGATTCTGGCCGCAGCTCCCGTAGCCACTGTGCCTGCGCCAATCCGCATGAAACCGCGCCGCGTCAGAGGATGCATTCTGTTCCTTCTTTCAGTTCTGTGGTTACGCCTTTGGGATGAAGGGGTAGCTGCCTTCGCGGGTTGTGAGCTATCTCGTTGGGTTCTACAAGGATGAAGTGCCGCGAGCTGACGTGGTCGATCACTAGCGCAGAATCTTACGTCGGCAAAAAAAGCAAGTCAATCAAACCAAGAGCTTGCGGTCTTGCTATTCCGGATCAGCCAAATGGATCGCCGCCATCGAAAATATTCGCGCGCGGATGCAACCAATCCCGCCGTCATTCATCTACACTGCATCTGATGAGAGGGTGGATATATTTCGACGTCTCACATTTAGACAAGGTGACAGTTCGTGCCGGGTACAGTGCTTCTCCACCTTGAATTTCAACCTGGGTTTCTGCTACAACGATACGAGTGTCACGAAGTGGATTGTCCGACAAGCTGCGCATAGATTCCAAAGGGGTGAATAGCAGCTTTGCTCAATACTGCCTTAGCGGGCTCGTTCCAGGGCGTCTTCTGGTTTCGAAAAGCCGGCTGGTTGTAATCGCTTTCCAAATTGTCAGGCGCCCGAGGATTCGTCCCAAACGTTTCTTCGCTGGTGTAAACATCAAACCTCCTTGTCGCAAGTTGTAAGGAGTTCTGATGGGCTTCAAATCGTACGATGAATGGCCTCGAGTACTTTCTCCAGCGCTACGCCAGCCCTACCCGTGCGCCTTTCCGATCGCTAGTTCAAGCAGACTGCTGTCCTGCCCTCTGTTTCTCGCACCACGATCCGTACACATCACATACGCCGGAGGAAGATGATGGCGACCAATTTTGTGCAAATCGAGAATAATCAAGAAATCAAGCAGCGCCTGGAGGCTGAACGCATCAGGCTGCGGAAGATCGCTGGTTTGGACCAGCCTCAACATTTCCACCGTCCCGTGGAACGTGCCTTCAAGGCGGAGGAACGCGATCGTGTCACCATTCTTTTCGGCGGATTCACCTGGAAGCATGAAGACTTGATCCGTGCGGTCTTCCAGGGTTGCGGCTACCGCTGCGAGAAGTTGCCGGTGCCAGACGTTCCCGCTTTTCAAATTGGCAAAGAATACGGGAACAATGGCCAGTGCAACCCAACCTACTTCACAGTTGGAAATCTGGTGCAGTACCTGCAGTTCCTGGAGAAGGAAGGCATCCCGCGGCAGCAGATTCTGGATAACTACGTTTTCTTCACCGCCGGTTCGTGTGGCCCTTGCCGCTTTGGGATGTACGAAGCCGAGTATCGCTTCGCGCTGAAGAACGCCGGCTTCGACGGTTTCCGCGTGCTGCTGTTCAAGGATAGCGACGGCATCAAGGCCGCGTCAGGTGAGCCGGGGCTGAAGTTCACTATCGACTTCGGTTTCGGCATGTTGAACGCCATGCACCTGGGCGACGTCATCAACGATCTGATCTACCAGATTCGGCCGTTCGAAGTGAACAAGGGAGAGACGGATCGTGTGTTCCGGGAAACGGTGGATGGACTTTGTGAGGATCTCAGGAATCGAGACTCCTTCGAGATTGAGCAACGTGCGCCGAACTGGGCAAAACCTAAGTTCAAGAACAATAAAATTTTGCGCAACACTGCCAATGTGTTCGGCAAATGGCACGAGCACATGTGGGGCAAGGATTACTTGAACGCGCTGGAAACTGCGCGTAAGCGGATGGACAGCATTGAAGTCGACCGCACCAAGGTCAAGCCGGTGGTAAAGATCACGGGCGAATTCTGGGCGCAGATCACCGAGGGCGACGGTAATTTCCACATGTTCGATTTTCTCGAGCGCGAAGGCGCCCAGGTCATGGTGGAACCGATCGCAACTTGGGTGGCGTACCTGATGTATCAGGCAAAGGCCCATGCCAAAGCCAAATGGCCGGCCAACCGTCCTTATCGCAGCCCGGAGTGGTGGGAATTGAAGAAGCACATTGCCAATGACCTTGGGCTTCGCAAGAAAATGATGGGGATTGCGGCGGGCGAGAAGATGTGGAATTTCTTCTATCACCGCACCATCAAGAACCTTGGCGGGATTACACATCATTTGGTGCCGCAGACAGATCTGGCTGAGATGGCCCACCCCTTTTACAACCAGTTCGCACGCGGCGGCGAAGGTCACCTTGAGGTGGGAAAGAATGTTTATTACACCGTGCATCGCCTCTGCCATATGGTGCTGGCCCTGAAGCCGTTCGGCTGTATGCCTTCTTCGCAGTCCGATGGCGTTCAGTCGGCGGTCATCAACAAGTTCAAAGACATGATTTTCCTGCCGATTGAAACCTCAGGTGAAGGTGAAGTGAACGCTCACAGCCGCGTGCAAATGGCGCTGGGCGAGGCAAAGATGAAGGCCAAAAGCGAGTTCGAGCAGTGCCTGAAGTCGACCGGCAAGAGTCTCGATCAGATTCGGGATTACGTTGCCGACCATCCCGAACTGCGGCGGCCTTTCTATCATGTGCCTCACCGCGAGGGTGTTGCGGGGACCGCGGCCCAATTCATTTTGCATGTGAGCGATCGCATGGATAAGAGCACGCATTTGTGGAAGCGCGCGCGGGTTCCCGGGATCGCATTGCCCAACGCCGCGTAACAGTGGTGGCCGTCTCATCCGCGATCCATCCTGCGGACGTGATGGCGGTCACCGCTACAAAGAACGCTTCTTGTTACGATCGGAGAGATGATGCACGACCATCTGGGACAGGAAAAGAAGCCGCAGTTGCTGCAGATCGCTCCAGCGCCTCTGCAGAAGCCTCATGATCATCACACCGAATTCATGGTTGGCCTCGATGTTGGCTCGACTACGGTCAAAGCAACCGTCGTGGACGCGGTCAGCGACAAGGTTCTGTGGCAAGACTACCAGCGTCACGAAACCAAGCAGCCGGAGAAAACGCTGGAGTTTCTCCGTCGCATGGAAACCGAGGTCGGTATCAACCGCCGCAACACCCGCATGTTCATGACCGGGTCCGGTGGAGGAGGGATCGCCGACCAGATTGGCGCAAAGTTCGTGCAGGAAGTTACGGCGGTTTCGCTGGCCGTGGAGAAGCTGCACCCCGAGGTGTATTCCGTCATCGAACTCGGCGGTCAGGATGCGAAGATCATCGTTTTCAAAGATGACGATGAGACCGGCCGCAAGAAGAAAATTCCGTCGATGAATGATAAGTGCGCCGGCGGTACTGGAGCGGTCATTGACAAGATCAACGCGAAGCTGAAGATTCCCACCGCCGAGCTCGCTCTGCAGGGATACCACGGGATCAAGCTGCACAAGGTAGCCGGGAAGTGCGGAGTCTTCGCCGAGACCGACATCAACGGCCTGCAAAAGGTAGGCACTCCACCGGATGAGCTGATGGCTTCGCTTTTCGAGGCCATCGTTCTGCAAAATCTTAGCGTCCTCACCCGCGGTCATACCCTTCGACCGCACGTTTTGCTGCTGGGTGGTCCGAACAGCTTCATTAAGGGCATGCGCGAAGCTTGGCAGGCAAATATTCCTCGCATGTGGCAGGAGCGCAAGGTCACGGTTCCTGATGGCGCAAAGCCTGAAGATCTGATTAAGGTTCCGCAAAATGCCCAGTATTTTGCCGCTATGGGCGCCATCGAATTCGGCAAGAGCGAGGAAGATTGCGTCGGTTGCTACCAGGGATACGAAAAGCTGGTGCACTACATCGAATATGGACGTCAGGAAGAAAAAGCCAAGGCTGGCGGTAAGGGACTTGCCAGTGGCAGCAAGGAACTCGACGACTTCAAAACTGCTTACCGTCGCAAGAAGTTTGTGCCCGCAATGTTCAGTACGAATCAGACGGTGGCCGGGTTTATCGGCATCGATGGTGGTTCGACTTCTACCAAGGCGGTTCTGCTCGACGAGAAAGGCGACATCCTTTGCAAGTCTTACCAGCTCTCGAACGGGAATCCGATACAGGACACGATTGAAATGTTCGAGAACTTGCGCAGCCAGGTGGAAGCGCAGAAGGCGAAGCTGGAAGTCCTGGGAGTGGCCACTACCGGCTACGCGAAAGACATTCTAAAAGACGTCCTGCACGCTGACGTCGCGCTGGTCGAGACGGTAGCTCATACTGAGTCCGCGCTCAAGTTTTACGAAGACCCGCACGTTATCGTCGACGTTGGCGGGCAGGACATCAAGATCATCATCCTGCACAACGGCCGGGTCAAAGATTTCAAGCTCAACACGCAATGCTCGGCGGGCAACGGCTATTTCCTGCAATCCACGGCTGAAGGCTTTGGCTTGGGGGTTGAGCAATACGCCGATCTGGCTTTCTCCGCCCAATCGATGCCGGTTTTCGGCTACGGCTGTGCCGTCTTCATGCAATCCGACATCGTGAATTTCCAGCGTCAGGGCTGGCGTGCGGAAGAAATTCTTGCCGGCCTGGCGGCAGTGCTTCCCAAGAATGTGTTCCTCTACGTGGCCAGCATTCCTAATCTCGCGGCGCTCGGGACGCGCTTCGTTCTACAGGGCGGCACGCAGAACAACATGGCAGTGGTGAAGGCGGAAGTGGACTTCATCAACAATAGCTTCCGCGCGGCTGGCAAAAAACCGGAAATTATCGTTCACGAATTCTGCGGTGAGTCTGGCGCCATTGGGGCTGCGGTTGAGTCTCTGCGGCTGTGGCGCAACGGCCAGCAGACCACGTTCGTGGGGCTCGAAGCGGTGCGTAAAATCGAGTATCGCACGACGCGGAACGAAGCCACGCGCTGCAATTTCTGCAAGAACAATTGCCTGCGCACGTTTATCGACATTCGTACAGTTCTCAAGGATGACCTCAGCTTTGTTCCGATTCAGAAGGTCACCAAAGTTCCGTTAATGCACGGTGAACAGCGGCTGATCATTGCTACGTGCGAAAAGGGCTTGGTCGAAGATGTCAACGACATGAAAGACATCAAAGCCGGTATCGACCAGATTAAAGATAAATACCCCAACTTCGTGGACTTCGCTGCCCATGAGGTCTTCCGGCCTGTCAACCCGAAGAGTGTGGCGGATCCAGTTCCAGTGGCGAAATTCTGGAACAAGTCGGCCAAAGAGCGTGTTCCGCTCATGGAGAGCCGCAGGAAGCTTCGCGTCGGCATTCCCCGCGTGCTGAACATCTACACTTACGCACCACTGTTCAATGGATATCTGGAGAGCCTGGGAGTGCAGCCGGAAAACATCGTTTACTCCGACTACACCAGTTCAGATCTGTACCGGGCGGGCGCCAGCCGTGGCGCCATCGACCCATGCTTTCCGGCGAAAATCGGCATTTCACATGTCTACAATTTGATTCAAGAGAAGCATCGCAAGAAGCCGCTGAACGTGATCTTCTTCCCCATGTACGATGTGTTGACTTCGCCGCTGGTGAAAATCGTTGGTGCAAACGCCTGTCCGACGGTGACGGCGACGCCGGAAACAGTCAAGGCTGCATTCACCAAAGAAAACGATGTTTTCGGCGAACACAATGTAAAGTACCTCGACCCGGTTTTGAATTTCGCCGATCGCAAGCTGTTCGCCTTCCAGATGCTGCAGGCTTGGCAGCCCATCCTTGGTCTGTCCATCGAGGAGAACGATCGAGCCGTTGAGGTTGGCTACAAGGCGCTGGCCGACTACGAAAGCAGTATTCGCGGACGCGCTCGCCAGGTTCTGGACCAACTCGAACGCGAAGACCGCATAGGCATCGTCATGCTGGGCCGGCCGTACCACCACGATCCAGGATTGAATCACGAGATTATGGAAGAATTCCAGAAGCTCGGATATCCCATCTTCTCGCAGAATACTCTGCCCCTTGATGAAGACATGCTGGAGCGGTTGTTTGGCGACGAAGTTCGCGCTGGCGTTATCAGTCACCCGCTCGACATCACGGACGCCTGGAAAAATTCGTACTCCTGCAGCACAAACCATAAGGTGTGGGCAGCGAAATTTACCGCCCGCCACCCGAACCTGGTCGCGCTGGAAATTTCCAGTTTCAAGTGCGGCCACGATGCGCCCATCTATGGCGTGATCGAGGGCATCATCGAGCAGTCCGGTACACCTTACTTCTGTTTCAAGGATCTGGACGAAAACAAACCTACCGGCTCAATCCGAATCCGGGTTGAGACTATCGATTACTTCCTGCGGCGCTACCGTGAAGAAGTTATCCGGAAGCGCAAGGCGGTCCAAGACATTGAAGCGCAGTTGGCCGCGCTGGAAGCGGAACTGCGAGGCCAGGCACAGTTCGAGCCCGAGGCGCAGGGTATGGCGGCAGATTAAAAGAACTTCAGTTCGGATAGGAAAACTCAGTAGCAATGCACATTTAAGGATACGCCCCTTGCCCAGCAAAGTATAGAATGTTGGCTCCAGGGGACAACATGCCTAACGCCAGGTTCCTTATCGCTCTCGTTTGCGTAATTGGCTTAAGTGGATACGCGGCGGCACAGTCGCAGGCCGGTCCATCAAAAGTCGGTGCGTCGGCGGTATGGCAGGTTTCGCCGCAGTTCCTCGCTGCCGCCCATGCTGCTTGCGACAAGACACCCGGCGACGTCAAATGCCTGATCGACCAGATGGCGAAAGCCGGTGCCCCTTCCGACGCCGTTAGTTTTACGCGCGAACTCGTCAAGCAAAGCCACGGCGAGTTCGGAATTATGACCGGTTTTCAAACTGAGAGCCCACTCGCGTTCGCGTGGATCACTTATCCCCTGCGCGCCAACACCAACTACGGTCTCTTGCTGGTGAATGGACGGCCACCAATCGTTAACGTCGAAGATCTTAAGCTGCTCGACACCAAAACGATGGAACAGAGCTTCCAATTTCAAGATCTCAAAAACCAATTTCCCAAAGTCGATTTGTGGCCGGGGGATCGTGACGGGAAGACATGGCCTAATTCGCAAACCGGTCCAAATGGTGGAACTCAGTTTGTGGTGAGCTATCCATTGCTCAACGGGTGCCACGCCTGCGCGCATGCGGGATTTGCCATTTTCACCTGGAATTTCGATGCCCAGGGGAAATTTCTCGGGACCTCATTCATGGGCCTGACTCCCCCGCCGCTAAAGTAGTTTCGCTTCGTCTTTGCCCGCCCCTGGCCGGGTTCATTGACTTGCCTGTTTCGCCGACGTAGGATTCTTGCTCCTGTGATCGGGCGAACCATCTCGCATTACCGCATTATCGATAAACTCGGAGGCGGCGGGATGGGCGTGGTGTACAAGGCCGAGGACACCCGGCTGCATCGCTTCGTTGCCCTCAAATTTTTACCTGAGCAGGTTGCCCACGATCCGCAGGCACTGGCCCGTTTTCAATTCGAGGCTCAAGCTGCATCCGCGCTGAACCACCCCAATATTTGCACGATACACGACATTGGCGAGCAGGACGGCGAAGCATTCATCGCGATGGAGTTTCTGGATGGGCTGCCCCTGACCCACCGCATCGCAGGGCGTGCGCTAGACACTGAAACCTTGTTGTCGCTCGGGCTAGAGATCGCGGATGCTCTGGACGCTGCCCACACTCATGGCATCATTCACCGCGATATCAATCCGTCAAACATTTTCCTCACCAAGCGGGGCCATGCCAAGATTCTGGATTTCGGCCTGGCCAAACTTACCGCGGGACGCGAGGCCAGTGTTAGCGGCAACACTTTTGGGGGTGTCACGCTGTCGCCGGAAGATCGAGACCGCCCAGGCTCTGCTCTGGGAACCATCCATTACATGTCGCCGGAGCAGGCGCTGGGTCAGCCGCTGGACTCCCGTACCGACTTGTTCTCTTTCGGCGTCGTGCTCTATGAGATGGCTACTGGAGTGCTGCCGTTCCAGGGACAGACCACGGCTGCAATTTTCGATTCCCTCATTCATAGTGTGCCCGAATGGCCCCTCCGGTTTAACCCTGCGACGCTTCCCGAACTTGAACGCATTGTAAGGAAGGCCCTCGAAAAAGACTCGAAGCTGCGATATCAGAGTGCTGCCGAGATGCGGGCTGATCTGCAGCGCCTGCGCCGGGAAATGGAGTTAGGACGAATCGGGCCTCCGGTGTCTGGCGGGCCAGCCGCGCGGACGGGGTCGAGGGAGCGAATCCGCGCTCTGTTCGCTGCGGCTGATGCAACCATCAGGCCTCAAGTCAAGGGCGTGACCTGGCTTTCGATAGGCTTCCTCGCGATCGCATTAGTTGCAATCGTCCTGTTCCTCCGATCACCAGATTCCCCGCCGGCTGTGATCTCTTCGCTGCAGATAACAAACGACGGCACCTCGAAGCGTTCTCTGGTCACCGACGGCACTCGGCTCTACTTTTCCGAATATTTGAGCGGCCATTCGGTATTGAGGCAAGTTTCGACTGCGGGTGGAGAAACCGCACCCGTGCCAACGTCGCTGGCGAGTGCCGACATCTATGATTTCTACCCGGGTCGTTCTGAACTATTGGTGAAAGGCGTGGCGGAAGGTTCGGAAACGGAGTGGCCGGTTTGGGTGTTGCCGGTTCCCGCCGGGTCACTCCGCCCCGTGGCAAACGTTCTCGCACACGCGGCCACTTGGGCGCCCGATGGCCAACACATCGTGTATGCCAAGAAGTCGAGTTTGTACGCGTGCAATGCGGACGGAACCGATTCACGGGAACTCGTCGCAGTACCGGGAGTTCCATTTGCGCCGCGATTTTCTCCCGATGGCCGCCGCCTGCGCTTCACGGTCAGGGATACCAACCAGCGCACTTCATCATTGTGGGAGGTTTCGGCCGACGGCAAAGGCTTGCACCCGGTGTTGCCGGACTGGAACAAACCAGCGCAGGAGTTTGGCGGAGCTTGGACGCCCCATGGAGAGTACTTCCTGTTTGAATCGACTCGCGACCACACTCAGAACATCTGGGCCCTTCGCGAAGGTGGGTCACTGTTTCGCAAAGCTGGCGTTGAACCGACGCAGCTGACGGTAGGGCCGCTGATGTTCAGTAATCCGACCCCCAGCCCGGATGGGAAGAAGTTGTTCGTGATCGGTCAGCAGCGCCGGTTCGATTTGATCCACTTAGCTAGCAAGTCGCCGCAGTTTTCCGTCTACCTCCCAGGCGTGTCGGCAGGTGAGGCCGATATCCAGCGTAACGGCGAGTGGATCACCTATGTAGCGCATCCGGAACTCACGCTGTGGCGAAGCAAACCGGACGGAAGTTCGCGGATCCAACTCACGTACGCGCCGATGCAGGCGCACATGCCGCGTTGGTCGCCGGATGGAACCCAGATCGCATTTATGGCGTCGCGCCCGGGAAAACCCTGGAAGATCTTCGTAGTGCCTGCCGAGGGCGGCACACCTCATGAAGTGACCGCGGGGGACCACAACCAGGGCGATCCCACCTGGACGCCCACAGGCGATTCCATCATTTTCGCGGGCATGCCCTGGCTGGAGTACGGGGCCGTACCAGGCCCTAACATTCACATTGCTGATCTGAAGACTTCGCAAGTTTCAGATGTGCCGGAGTCCGAAAATCTTTTCAGTCCCCGCAGTTCGCAGGATGGGCGCTACATGGCGGCGCTCTCCACGGACTCCACAAAGCTGATGCTCTACGACATGGAAAAGAAAAGTTGGACGCAACTCGCGGTGTCGCGGTTTGGTTTCGAGAACTGGTCCCACGATGGAAAGTATTTGTTCGCGGAGGATTATTCCGACAAAGCCGACGACTTGGTGCGCGTGAGTGTGCACAATGGCAAAATGGAACGCTTGCTCAGCATCAAGGAAGTTCCGCGCGGGTTCGATCCATGGGAGTTCTGGATCGGGCTGGCGCCTGATGACTCGCTCCTCCTGATGCGGGATAGAAGCACGCAGGAAATTTACAGCCTGGATGTGCGTTTTCCATAGTTTCCGCCAGAAGCAATTGTTAGTCCGTCCTGTCTGTGATCTCCGTTACGAAACTATGTGCGTTCAGTCACCGGAACTGCCTTGGGGGCGTGAGAAACTTGGTGTCGGAACCTGAAAGCAGATTTGCGACCAGCCACGGGGCAGTGGTAGTAGAATGTTGCCAGACCTTGGTCGGGGGAGCCGAGAGGCGAACTCGCAGCCTGTCGTCGACTGTGCCTCCGCAACACTCCTGACGTCGCAAACCCGAATTCCTGCGCGGCCATGATTCACCAGATCTTCTCGATGACAAGAAGACTGTAATTAAGGAGACTGCAATGAAGATGCAAAACCGACTAGTCCCTCTGACTGCTACCGTGCTGCTGCTGTGCGCCGGTGCCCTTCCAATCCTGGCCCAGGACGGCAAACTTAAAATTCATGTAACCCCCAAACAGGCATACGCTTTCGTTGATGGCCATGCTTATGGCGAAGCGACTTTTCGTGCCTTGTACCTCAGCCCGGGCGACCACAAGATCGATCTGTACAACTACGGATATGCACCGGCGAGCAGCAATGTCTCGATTACAGCCGGACAAACCACCAAGCTTGAAGTTACTATGACGCCCATTAACACTCCGGTCCCGGGGCCAGTGGGTGCCATGACGATTGAGGGAGCAAACCGCGACGCGGTGTTGCTCAACGGAAAGACGCCCGATTTCTTCGTGGGCCACGGCGATGAGTTCAATCACGAATGGTGGTGGAAGCAAGAACTGGTGGTTCCCCCTGGCACCTATCAGGTTACAGTTCTGGCCCCGGTCACTGGTAGCGAAGTCTGGTCAGGGCCGGTCGAGGTTCCTGCCAACCAGCGCGTCGTTATCGATATTCCCAAGGGAGTTCGCAAAACCGTCCCCTGGCCTCGCGGAGAGAAGATGAGTGGTCTCGCCCGTTTCACAGCGGGAACGGCGAGCGCGACCGTCGCGGTAGCCAAACCCACGGCGCAGTTGTCGACCACCACGGCTCAGGTGAACTGCGGCGATGGCACGCAACTCAAGTGGACGGCATCGGACGCGCCTCAGGTGCAAATCACCCCGGTTGGGACGGTTGCGCCTTCTGGTGAGCAAAACGTTCAGCCCAAACAAACCACGGTCTATCAGCTCACGGCATTAGGTCCGGGCGGCACTGCGACGGCCAGCACGACGGTCAATGTGAACACCGCGATCCAGGCAGATCTTGGGCTTACGCCGACGGAGGTCAAGTACAAGCGCGTCGGTGATCAGGTCGTCGATCAACCCGGCAGCGCGTTGAATTGGACGGCTGCGAATGCGGGATCGGTATCGATTGACCCACTAGGTTCAGTCAGCCCCACTGGCAGCCGCACCCTGCAAGTTACTCCGCATAAGACCGACCCTGGCCCGGTCGATGAAACCGTCACCTACACTCTGACTGCAACCAACGATTGTGGCGGAACTGAAACCAAGACGGCAACGCTGCACATTGTTGGCTCGATTGAAGCAGATATCAAGGTTTCCATGCGCAGCGTTTACTTCCCAACCGACAGGCCGAGAAGCATCAAAACGAACGCCGCGTTGCTCCCGAGTGAGCAGGAGACGCTCACGTCCGTTGCCGGGGTTTTCAAGCAACTTCTCACGACCAATCCAGATGCCCGGCTGGTCTTGTCTGGTCACGCCGATAAACGCGGGGCGAGCGGATACAACAAGGCTCTCTCGGAACGACGTGCCGAAGTGGCCAAGAACTTCCTGGTGGAACAAGGGATTCCGGAGGCGAACATCGAAACTCAAGCCTACGGCAATGAGCAGAACTTGAGTGCCGATGAAGTCAAACAACTGCTGGAGCAGAACCCCAATCTGAGCGCAGAGGAGCGGCAGAAGGTGCTCCAGAAGCTGCCCACCATCGTGTTGGCAAACAACCGCCGCGTCGATCTGACTCTGAAGCCGCTGGGCCAAGAGTCAACTCGCCTTTATCCGTTCAATGCGGAAGATTACGCAGCCCTGATTGATCGGAACGGTCCCACAAATCCGAGTGTGGAACTGGCAGCGGAGAGGAAGAAGATTGGGAACTAGAATTTGAGCAAAGTTGTAGCGCTGTCACGGTCACGCCCGCACAGCGGCTTTCGCTGGCGCGTTGAACACGGTTGAGAGCCCGCACCGGTGGACTTGGATTCCTGCGACACCGAGAATCCAGGTCCACTGGTTTGGGTTCGTCGGTCACTGTCCTCGGTTGCGCTGCGCCACGAAGCCTTTGGGATGGTTTTTGCTGGCTAACTCATCGGAGCCCCGGGCCTGAATCTTCGCGCAAACCTGAACCACGTTTTAAGCTTTGCGTGACTGTCATCACAGACACATATTCGGCTGCTGGTGTGTCCTGTAAGTGGAGAACCTCATGCCCAGGACAATCATCGAGCCCTTCCGAATCAAGAGTGTCGAACCCATTCGCTGGACCACTCGGCGGGAGCGTGAACAATTCCTGCGGTCTGCCTACTACAATCTGTTTTTGCTTCCCGCTGACGACGTACTGATCGATCTGCTCACCGATTCCGGCACCGGAGCAATGTCTACGAAACAGTGGGCGGCGATTATGGAAGGCGACGAAAGTTATGCGGGCAGCAAAAGCTACGACCATTTCCGTGATTCCATCCAGGCCATCTTCGGCTATCGCCACGTGATCCCGACGCACCAGGGCCGGGCCGCCGAGCGCATTCTCTTCAGCGTGATGTGCAAGAAAGGCGATGTGGTTCCCAACAACACCCACTTCGATACGACCCGAGCCAATGTCGAATTCGTGGGCGCAGAGGCCGTAGATCTCGTGATTGCGGAAGGCAAGCAGCCAAGTTTGGTTCATCCCTTCAAAGGCAACATGGATCTGGAAGCACTGGAGAATCTGATCGCAAAGACGGGGCGGGAGCGCATTCCCCTGGTGATGCTGACGGTGACCAACAATTCCGGCGGCGGCCAACCGGTCTCCATGGAGAACGTCCGGCAAATCAGCGCGGTCTGCCGGCGTCATCGCATTCCGCTCTACTTTGACGCCTGCCGCTTCGCCGAGAATGCCTACTTCATCAAGCTGCGAGAGCCGGGCTACGACTCCAAAACGCCCAGGCAGATTGCCCAGGAGATGTTCAGCTATGGCGATGGCTGCACCATGTCCGCCAAAAAGGACGGAATGGCCAACATCGGCGGCTTTCTTTGCACTAACGATGACATTCTCGCGCAGCAGGAAAAGAACCTTCTGATTCTGACCGAAGGATACCCCACCTACGGAGGCCTTGCCGGACGCGATCTTGAAGCCATCGCCGTAGGCGTCCAGGAAGCGCTGGAAGAAGATTACCTGCGGTATCGGATCGCTTCCACCGCGTATCTTGGCAGCCACATCGCGCAACAGGGAGTGCCGATTGTGCAACCGCCGGGCGGGCACGCAATTTATCTCGATGCGCGCGCGTTTCTTCCGCACATTCCCGCAGACCAGTTTCCAGGCGTGGCTCTTGCCGCTGAACTCTACCTGGAGGGCGGAATCCGGTCGGTCGAAATTGGGGCGCTCATGTTTGGTGCGGCTGCAAAAATGGACCTGGTGCGCCTGGCGATCCCGCGGCGGGTCTATACCCAGAGCCACATCGATTATGTAGTCGAGGTCATCCTCGAGGTGTGGAAGAAACGCCAGCAGATCCACGGCCTCAAGTTGACTTACGAAGCGCCATTCTTGCGGCATTTCACTGCCCACCTCGAACCGGTCGAGCAGTTAGTGGCGGACGAGATAGTTGCGCGCTGATCGGCTTCCGCGGCGCTTTAACTGGCAATCGACCACAGGGAAGGTTTCTTTGGACTGTAAGTTTTGTCAGTAGTGTCTGTTCTCTCCAACTGTTAGAAAAGTTGCGGGGCATTGACCATGAAATCAAGAATGCTGGTTGTCTGCGCGATCTGCATCGGTGTGGCGTGCGCGGCGTTTGCCGACACGCTTCAGTTGAAGAACGGCCAAGTCATCACTGGAATTTTTCTCGGGCGAAGTTCAGCGGGAGTTCAGTTCCAGGGGCCCGACGGAACCAGCCGGATCTATCCTTCTGGGGAAGTCGATTCTTTGACTTTTGCACCTGTCCCTCCTCCTCCGCCACCACCGCCAGCGCCGCCACAGGTCATGGTCCCGGCGGGAACCGTGCTTTTTGTCCGCATGGTTGATGGCCTGGATACAAGCTCGGCCTACACCGGCCAGATGTTCTCGGCCACGTTGTCCTCCAATCTCGCTGCCAACGGCTCTGTGGTCGCATACGGCGGGACAACAGTCTATGGCCAAGTGGTTGAAGCAAACTCCGCCGGACGCGCTGCCGGCAAATCACAACTGAAGCTCCAGCTGACGCAGATCATAATCAATGGAACTGCGATTCCGATCATCACCGATGTTTTTGATTCCGAAGGCAAGAGCTCAGGAAAACGTTCCGCGAAGAGGCTTTTGGGCGGTGCGGGGCTGGGCGCAGCCATTGGCGCGATCGCGGGGAACGCGGGCATGGGGGCTGCCATCGGAGCGGTAGCGGGCGGTGTGGGCACGGTCGTACAGAAAGGCGACCAGGTCCAGATCCCGAGCGAGGCGCAGTTGTCATTCACGTTGCAGCAACCGGTAATGCTTCCGGCCGTGCAGTAGAAGGCGTGCTCAACTGAGAAGAACACAAGAAGATCCTGGAGGAATCATGAGAACTCAATTGACGGTCGCGGTTTTGGCCGTGATGGTGGCGACAGGGCTTTGGGCGCAGGAAAAAAAGGTCCAGGACCCGGCGGAGAGCAGGGAACTCAACGACCAGGCGTACATTCGGCTGCTTCGAATAGATCTGAAAGCCAAGAAGGAACAGATCATCAAGGAAGCGATGCAGCTGAACGATCAGCAAGCGGCCGCCTTCTGGCCCGTCTACCGGGCCTATGACGCCGAGCAAACCAAGCTTGGAGATGAGAAGCTGGCGATCGTCAACGACTACGCCCAAAGCTTTCTGACCATGAGCAACGAGAAGGCAGATCAGCTCGCCCAGAAGGTCATGGCGTTAGACGACCAGAGGATCGCTCTCAGAAGGAAATACTACGAGCTCTTGAAGAAGGCGCTTCCGACGGTCCTGGTGGTTCGCTTCTTCCAGGTGGAGAACCAGATCCAGTTGGTTGTGGACCTGCAGATCGCCTCGAATTTGCCGATTATCGAAGAGGCGCAATGAACCAGGGACCATCCGAGTTAGGATGCCGCAGTCAATGGGGTAAACGGTTAGATTCCCAGTTCTCGAAAATCGCGAGACCTGGGGCACGCAGTGGTCACGCTAAGATCGATTCCTGAACGGGATATAATTCTCATCCGCGAGACTATGCGAACTGAGATGAACCGCTCAGATCACGGCAAGACGACAACGAGAATCGGGAGGCGTGAGTTCCTGTTTAAGACGCTCGCCTCCGGTGGATTAGTCTCGCGATATCTGGGAAGCCCGGCAAGCCTGCTCCTCGCAAAGAACATTTTCGAGCAATCCCCTCAAAATAACGCTTCAAGCCTAAACTCCAAAGAACTCGTCACTTCCAACGTCGACTTCTTTATTCGCAACCACTTTACGACTCCGAAGATTAGCGACGAGGCTTGGCGACTCGAGATCGGTGGTCTGGTTATTAAGCCGATGAAGCTGTCATATCCGGATCTCCTGCTGATGCCATCGGTTCGTCGCCCTTCCACATTAGAGTGCGCGGGAAACGCGTCGGGCGGTGCGGGCGTTGGGACAGCAGTTTGGTCGGGGCTGCCTTTGGGAGAGCTACTCCAGCAAGCGGGTCTCAAGCCGGGAGCAGCTACGATTGTTTTTCACGGAGCCGACTCTGGCGAGGGCGAGAACGTGCCGCCTGGCACTCACTTCGCTCGTGCAATTCCGCTGGCGAAAGCGATCGAGCCAGCCACGCTGCTGGCCTATGAGATGAACGGTGAGCCGTTGCCGGCGGACCATGGGTTTCCGCTCCGGGCGCTGGTTCCGGGCTGGTACGGAATGGACTCGGTAAAATGGTTGACGCGCATCGAGGTTCTGGATCAGCCTTTTAAGGGATATTTTCAGGATGAGAAGTACGTTGCATTGGGAGCGCACGGCACACCTCGACGGCTGACGGTCATGCAGGTGAATTCGAAGTTCGTGCGTCCGTCGGAGGATGAGGAGATTCGTGGCAAAACATACCGAGTGGAGGGAGTTGCCTGGGCAGGCGAGAGTAAGATTGTGCGGGTCGAGGTGCGGGTGGGCGGCGGAGCCTGGCAACCGGCGAATCTGTTGACCTCACCGGCGCTGATCTGGACTCCTTGGAGCTATGAATGGCAAGTGCCAAGCTCAGGTCGATATTCGCTCGAGGTTCGGGCAACTGACGAGCAAGGCCGAAGTCAGCCTGAGGATCGCGACCCCGATCGAAAAGACCCATACGAGCTCAACACTCCTCAACGTGTCAACGTCAGGGTTCCGTAGCCTGAATTGAGCCGGTTCCGATGACGTCTCGCTGTTGACGCAGCGCCATTTTTTCCCGGCGGCTGTTGCTGAGCGTTCAGCCTCAACCCGCGAGGGCAGGATGCCCTCGCGACAGCCGGCAAGAAGCCGGCTCTACGCGAAGAAGATACGAGGTGAACTTGTTAGCTGCGAACTGGTATCCGGATCAATCCCGCGGACAAAAACTTCTTGTGGCCATTGGACTGTTGCTTTGTGGCTTGATAGTTGTAGCGCAGAGTGCTGCTCAGTCCCAAAGTCTCGCTGATCTTTCTGCGCAAGGAAAGGCCGCGCTCCGGGACCAGCAATTCGATCGTGCGGAAAAGATCTATGAGCAGGTCATCAAGATCGACCCTCGGTCGGCCGAAGCCCATTCCAATCTTGGACTGGCACTCTATATGCTAGGGACCTACCCGCTCGCGATCACGGAGCTTCACAAGGCGCTCGAACTCAACCCTCATCTTGATCGCACGCAGGTCTTGCTTGCTCTCAGCTACTTCAATGCCGGCGACTTCGACCGTGCAATTCCCTTGCTGGAAAAGGCCTACCAAAATATGAAGGACGATCCGGTCGTGGCCGCTCACCTGGGCTTGGCTTATTTGAGACAGGAGAACGATGATAAAGCGTTGGTGGTGCTCAGTCACTGGGTGGAGCTTGAACCGAACAGCGCGGACGCCTTGTACTTCAAGGGGAAAGCTGCGATGTATGTGGCCTCAAATTCGTTTGCCGAATTGACCAAGGCTGCGCCTGATTCCTATCGCATGCTGCAGCTGCGGGCTGAAATGTTGCGTCAGCAAAATTTGACGCCCGCTGCAATCACCGAGTACAAGAAGGCGATCGCGCAGAAGCCGGACGCAGCCGGGCTTCACTATGCTCTGGGGACTCTGTATCGCGAAGGCGGACGACTGGATGAGGCATTGGCCGAGTTTCAAGAGGAGCTGAAGATTTCGCCGAATGATGCGATGACCGATTATCTTATCGGGGACATTCACTTGCAGCGCAATGAACTGGACGACGCCGAAAAATATTTGATGCAGGCGTTGAGCGCACAGCCCGGACTCGTCGAAGCCAAACTCGATTTGGCTAAGACCTATCGTGCCCAAGGCAAGTCGGACGAAGCGGCGAAAATGCTTCAAGCGGTCGTGGTCGCTCAACCCGACGATCCGGATGCGCATTACCTTCTGTTTGGCTTATACAAAGATCGCGGGCAGACTTCAGAGGCTCGTAAAGAATTGGAGATTTTCCAGAAGCTTAAGCGCGAGGCCAACGAACAGGAGCAGAAGCGCATGCGGCTTGATTCCATTAATTAGCTAAATGCACTCCACTTTTTTCTCTGCAAACGATATAGCCTTGACAAATTCCGTCCTCCGCCCATATCGTTTCTAAGCGCTTATTTAGAACCTGCCCGCTGCGTCTTAACTAGTCACTTCGGGGAGCCCTGAGAGGTATTTCGAGCGATGTCTAGCGAAAGTGTTCTTGCCGCTACGCTGGTACAGCCCGGTCACTACGAAGTGCGTGAGTATCCGCTGCCGGAGCCGGGGCCAGGCTGTGTTCTGATCAAAATGGAGCTGTCGGGAATCTGTGGTACCGACAAGCACACCTATCAGGGTTACATCAATCAATACGCGGGCGTTGGAGACGGTAAGAGGATTCGCTTTCCGATTATTCAGGGCCACGAAAACGTGGGAACCGTCGCGGCGATCGGAGGCGACGGCAGCTACAACGATTTTGAAGGCGTTCCACTGGGCATCAGCGACCGTGTGGTGGTTGGCGCGAATGTTTCCTGCGGCGACTGTTACTACTGCCGGCACGATTTCCCGTACTATTTTTGCCAGAACATGACGGACTACGGCAACAACTTGAGTGCTGCCGATCCGCCGTATCTGTTTGGCGGCTGGTCTCAGTACATGTACATTGTGCCGGGAAGCTTTCTGGTTCGCGTTCCAGACGATTTGCCGTCCGAAGTCGCAGTGCTCACGGAAGTGATGGCGGTGACTGTCGGACTGGACCGGGCGAAGTCGATGTCGTCGTTCCCTAGCGAAGCTTTTCTCTTCGACAATACGGTCGTGGTTCTGGGCGTGGGCCCGCTGGGCATGTGTTTCCTGATGAAGGCGCGAATGCTTGGAGCGGGGAACATCATCGCGGTCGATCTTTCCGACTACCGCTTGCAGTTTGCCAAGCGACTTGGGGCCGACCATGTGTTGAACGTTGCGGAGACCACTCTCGCCGACAGGTTGGATTTTGTGCGCAGTCTCACTCAGGGCCGTGGCGCTGACATGGTGATTGAGACCGCGGGCGTGCCCCAAGCCGTGCCCGAAGGGCTCGAGATGCTGCGACTGGGAGGGCTACTGCTTGAAGCTGGCAACTTCTCCGATCTCGGGGAAGTGCCGATCAGCCCGTTTCGCCATCTCTGCTCGAAGAGCGTTCGAATACTTGGCGTCGGTGGTGAAGAACCGGCGAGCTATGGTCCAAGCATGCGACAGATGGCTCGCTATATGTGTCATTATCCTTTGCGAGAGTTTGTCTCACACCGCTTTCCGCTGCGTGACGTTGAAGCTGCTGTACAAAAGTCTATCGCGCCGGATTCCATGAAGGTTGCGATTGCGCCATGGGCCTGACTGCGACGTTCGGCTGAAGAAACTAGGTATGAATTTCATTTGCGGTGCCGCACGGGCGTGGACGCCCGCACCTACATTTACGAAGGAGAACATCCGATGGGAAAACTAGCAATCACGGGCGGAAAGCCTGTCCGAAAAAAGCGCTTTGATCCTTGGCCCATATTTACCGACAAGGAGAAGAAGGCGCTCAAAGATGTTCTGGAAAATCACAACTGGGGTGGGCAACCCTTTCCCGGCAAACACGCTGACGCATTCGGAAAGAAGTTTGCCAAGCTCCACACTGCGAAGTATGGCCAGTGTGTGAACACCGGCACTGTGGCAATCCAGGCTGCGCTCAAGGCGATCGACATCCGCCCCGGGGACGAAGTGATTGTTCCGGCCTATACGTGGGAAGGAACGGTCGGACCCGTGCTGCTGGTGAACGCGGTGCCGGTGTTCGTTGATGTTGATCCTGACACTTATTGCCTGGATGCGAAACTGGTCGAGCAGGCAATCACTCCCAAGACGAAGGCCTTTCTTCCTGTGCATCTCGGAATGAGGTTTGCCGACTTGGATGTGCTCATGGCGATCGCCAAGAAGCACAACATAAAGGTGATTGAAGACTGCGCCCATGCACATGGCGGCATGTGGCGCGGCAAAGGCGCAGGGTCGATTGGAGATCTGGGCGCTTTCAGTTTTCAGTCCAGCAAGCTGATCACGTCGGGCGAAGGCGGAGCCGTCATCACAAACAACCTGGAATACCACGAGCGGGTTCAGACCTACATCAACGCGGGGCGGGCGAGCGTCACCGACCAATTCAAACATCGGATCATCGGATTCAACTATCGTCTGGGTGAATTTCAGGCGGCGGTGCTGGGGGCTCAACTGGAGCGGCTTCCCGCTCAAGCCAAGATCCGCGAGAAGAACATGAAGTATTTCGAGAAGTCGCTTGGTGGGACTCAGGGTATAGGACTGTTGAAGCCGGAACCTCGGATCACGCGCCTGGCTCCTTACGGGTACGTGCTGAAGTATTTTGCAGACCAGGTGAAGGATATCCCGCGTGCAGCCTTCGTCGCGGCTCTTCAGCAGGAAGGAATTCCGTGTGATGGTCTATTTTACGAGCCCGTCTATAAGAGTTCGCTATTTCCGGTTAATTCTGCTGATTTTCCTGCCCTGAGCTGGGGACGTTCTACACCCCTTGATCTGCGAACCATGTATCGGTGTCCGGTTTCAGAGCGGGCCGCGTACCACGAGGCGATCTGGTTCTCGCATCACTTGTTCCTCGGAGGCAAGGCGAATATCGACAGCATTTCCGATGGCATCTTCAAGGTTCTCGAGAACATTGAGGAGCTTCGTGGGCTCGAACATCGCGCGATTAAGGCGCAGGGAATGAGTCGCGCGGACCGCGAAAGCTGAGCACCGTCTTGGTTCGGAGGGACTTTTCTATGCCCGAGGGCAAGCGAGTCGGCTACGCGGTTGTGGGCTTGGGAAGTATTTCTCAAGTCGCGGTGCTGCCCGCGTTCGCACATAGCAGGAAAGCGAAATTAGTCGCGGTCGTTAGCGGGGACAAGGGCAAGGCCGTGAAGCTCGCGAAACAATTTGGAGCGGGCCATGCTTTCAGCTATGGGGAGCTTTCCGAATGCCTCAGCAAACCAGAGATCGAGGCGGTTTACATCGCGACTCCTCCTGGCGAGCACGAAAAATACGCCGTCGCCGCCGCCAAAGCGGGTAAGCACGTGCTTTGCGAAAAGCCTCTGGCGGCCTCGGTCAAGCAAGCTCGAAACATGCTCGAGACCTGCCGCCGGAACAAAGTTCAATTCATGACCGCCTATCGAAAGTACTTTGAGCCGAGTAGCGTCAGGCTCAAGGAGATGATTTCGAAAGGTGAACTGGGCCGGATTGATGTGATTCACACCCTGTTCTCTGAACTCCGTCCCTTCGGCGATCAGTCGCCTTCGTGGTTGTTTTCGCGCAAACTATGCGGCGGAGGGCCGTTAACCGATCTCGGCGTCTACTGTTTGAACACCTGCCGCTGGCTGGTCGATGAGGATCCGATTGCTGCCAGCGGGGCCGTAAGTTGGGTGCGCGATCGGAGACGCTACAAACAGGTGGAAGAAGGGATCGCGTTTCGACTGGATTTTCGCAGCGGCCTCGTTCTGCAAGGGACCGCAGCCTACAGCGCGGCGTTTTCTTCGTTCGTCCATGTTCATGGGGAGAAAGGCTGGGCCGAACTGGCTCCGGCCTTTGCTTTCGAGGAAGAGCGGCGACTTAGCGGAAAGATTGCAGGGAAGTGGTTTGCGAAGACATTCAAGCCGATCGACGAATTTGCTCTGGAGCTGGATTATTTCTCGCAGTGCATTCGGGAAGGCAGCAAACCAGAACCTGATGGCGAGCAGGGTTTGCGGGACATCATCATTATTGACGCGATCTATCAGGCCGCCAAAAAAGGCGGCACGGTGAAGATCAAATACTAACTGCGATAAAGGACCGCTTATGGCGAAGTTGGGGATGGGTGTACTTGGGGTGGGCACGATGGGGAAGCAGCACGCTGTAAATATTCGCCGCTTGATCCCCGAGGGGCAATTGATAGCCGTCGCTGATGCTGACCTAAAGCGCGCCCACCGAGTAGCCACCGAACTCGAAATCGAGCACGCCTACGATAGCGTCGAAGCGCTGGCGGAGCGGAAGGACATCCAGGCCATCGTGGTTGTGACTCCGGCGAAGTTTCATGGGGCCGCGATGCGAGTTTGTGCCCAGGCAGGTAAGGATATTTTCTGCGAAAAACCCTTTACGCTGACCGTAGAGGAAGCGGACCAGATGCTGGACCTGACGGCGAAAGCTGGGGTGCGAGTTCAGGTAGGCCACGTCCGTCGCTATGATCCTCCGAATGTGAAAGCCAAGAAGCGCATCGAGGCTGGAGAGATCGGCGATCCCGTAATCTTCAAATCACTGGCACGCGATCCCGCGCCTCCGCCGGTCAGCTACATGGCTAGTGGAGTCAATGGCATGTTCTTCCAGGATTCGACTGTCCATGAGTTTGATCTGGGCCGCTGGCTGATGAACGACGAGATCTCTGAAATCCATGCTTACGGCGCGGTTCTCGTCTTTCCTGAGATCGCGCAGTTCAATGACATTGATACCGCCCTTCTTAACATGAAGTTTTCGCGTGGCACGCTGGGCGCGGTCGAGAACTACATGCAGTCGGGATACGGGTACGACATTCGTACGGAGATCGTGGGTTCCAAGGGAACCATCATCATGGGATATCTGCAGCAGACCGCCGAGCTCGTGCTCACGGCAGCGGGGGCTAAAACCGATATCGTCGATCACTTCCTGGCCCGGTTCCCCGAGGGATATCTCAACGAAATGCGTGACTTTGTTCAAACTATTCTCGCCGATCGTGCGCCTAAGGTTGACGCATTCGATGGCCGTCAGGCAGTCGCGGTTGCGGCTGCAGCGGAGCGCTCCTACCGTGAAGGGCGCGGTAAAGTCGAGAATCGAACTCGCGCGAGTAAGTGAGTGCGGCCACCCTATTCGCTGGGTTTGCCTCCTTGGGAAAGAACGAACTGCTTGACGGCACTGCGGCTCTCTTTAAGTTCTTCCTGATGCTGACGAGATAGCTCCTGGTAGCGGCCAAGTTCCTGGGTCGCCAAATCCATTTTGTTCATGTCTCGATAAACCTGCCCCAGCCGGTAATGCGCAACATCGGACTTGGGATACTGGCGGATGGTTTCAAGGTATTCAACCACCGCCTTCTCATCCTGTTTTCGCGCAGCGTACAGGCCACCAAGTTCGAGGTGCGCCTCCGGGAAGTCTGGCTGCAGCCGGACGGACTTTTCTAGGAAGGCCTGCGACCGATCAAAAGCACCCTCCTGTCCCTTGGAAACCTCCACGCGAAACAGTGCCGCACCGTAGGCAAAGGCGAGTTCAGCATTCAGCGGATGGGCAGTCGCCAAATGGTCCAAACGGGGCAGGAGCGCATCCCAGTCCTTGGGCGCAAGGAAGCTCAGGACAGTCTTCCAGGCCTGAAAGACCGCTGGCGACTCGGGATCAATCTCCAGCGCCGTGATGAAAGCGTCCGCCGCTTCCTCGTACTCGCGTACTGCGTAGTGACTGAATGCCAGCCCAAGGAATTGCCGCGAGGAGTGCGGAAACTTGTGCGCGCCCACCCGATAGACTTCTGCCGCCGGCCCGAAGGTGAAGTGCGAAAGATACTCCATGCCGAGGTCAAAATAATATTGTTCGTTGTTGGGATCGAGTTCGACCGCCCGCTGAAAGCTTTGAACTGCCTCGACAAACTCGCCCGACTCTTCATCCAGCCCGCCCAGCAGATTGTAAAGTGCGGCCGACGGTCGTTCTTTCAACGTCCTTCGGATGAGATCAATTGCGGCCGGAGTTTTCCCAACGTTTTTGTAGGCCAACGCCAAATCTGCGGTTGCCGTTTCGTTTGTGGGGTCGAGGCGCAGGGCCTCTTCAAATCGTGGGATCGCCAGTTCATACGCGCCGCCAGAGCTTAAAAGCACGCCGAGCGCCAGGTTTTGCGACGCGGACAGATTTTCCGGTGGTGAAGGCAAGACTGTTTTTGACGGCGTAATTCCTGCGGTGAGGGTCGAGCGCACCAGCGCCACATATATTTCATATGAGCCGGAATTGATCGTGTAGGCGCGGCGATAAAAATCCGAAGCCGCCCCAAATTGCTGCAGATCTTCGGCCACCACCCCGGCCAACGAGTAATACTTGACTGCGGACTCTGGGTCCTGAGGAGCGGAGATCTGATTCATAAACTTCTTCGCCGAGGCGGGTTGTTTGTTTTCTCGTAGCGCCAACGCTAGTTCGTATCCCGCCTGAAAATCTCCGGAATGAAGATCCCACGCTCGTTGCAAATAAATAGCCGCCTCGGCGGGCTTGTGCAGAGCCTCAAGACAAGTTCCCAACCCGAGCAGAGCGGTGAAATTCTTGGGATCGAGTGTCTGGGCTTCACGAAAAGCGGCCGCCGAATCCTCGAACCGTCCGACCTTGGAGAGCAGCACGCCGAGGTTGGTGTAGCCCATTGCCGATTTTGGATCGAGGCGGATAACGGTGCGAAAGCTCTGCTCGGCTTCGTCATCGCGGCCGAGTTCGCTGTTCGCCAGACCCTTGAGGTTGTAGAGAGAAGGATCGGTGACGCCGGCCGCGATGGCGCTATCGATGACCGCGAGCGCTTCATTATTCTTGCCGTTTTGCAGAAGTCCAAGGGCCTGCTCGAAGGCGGCTTGAGCGCTGGTGTTTTGAGCGGACGCAAGGCCTGGCATTCTTGCGATGAAGGTTGCTAGGAGAACGGTGGCCAGGGCGATCGAAGTGGCGCTGTTATTGTAACGCCGCCGCCCCGGCGACCGTCGTGGGGGCGAGCCGACCGTACTGACGGGGGCAGGATGCCCTCGCGACAGCCGGCAAGAGGCTGGCGCTACAAAGAGGCCAGAAGTGTTCAAAACGCTTCCTGTGAAATGATTCCTTTGCCTTCCTGAATCACGACGAGCCGATTGGCGGGAACATGTTCCAGGGATTCTTCCGCGCCGCCCAGCCAGCGGACTTGAAGCCGAGCCTCTTTCGCAGGTCCGAGACCGAAGTGCAACCGGAGATCGCTTTGCGAACAGAAACTGCCTCCGCTTCGAACCTCTTGCACCTGGCGTCGATCGTTCGCAGTCACGACCACACGCGACCCTATGGCAGCGCGATTGGTGGTGGTTCCGAGCAGTTTCACCAGCAACCATGAGTTCGTCGATGGCGATTGATTCCGCAGCAACGAAGGATAGTCGTTAAGGTTATTGACCACCATGCCGATGCGTCCGGTATTAAAGATATCCGCAAAGGCTGCGCCGCGACCGCATCGGGACTCAAGAAAAGCGGGGCCAGCCTGGTCAGAGATGTTGGCAAAACGATGGCCATCAACGTTACGCATCAGAATGAGCTTGCTCTCCGTCTGCGGGAGTTGGTGGTGCAGGCCGGTTCCCGGAGGATAAATGGAACCGCTGACAATCGCGATGTCGGGCTGACCGTCATCGTCAAAGTCCATGAAGCCGGTGCCCCATTTCACGGACTTAGTTTCACCTCCGAGTCCAGACGCCGCGGTCACATCGGTGAAGAAAGCCTTACCCTCGTTGTGATAGAGGTTCGGCATCTCGTCGGAAAAATTCGTCTTCACGAGATCGAGAAACCCGTCGCCGTCATAATCGGCGGAATCGGCGCCCATTCCGCCCTGCGTACGGCCGTTCGCGTCGTAAGCCACACCGGCGAGCATCCCGGTTTCGCGGAAGGTGCCGTCGTGGTTGTTCATGAAAAGCAGGCTGGGGGTTGAGTCGTTGGCAACGTAGATGTCGGGCCAACCGTCGTTGTCGTAGTCAGCCACGCAGGGAGTAAAGCCGTATGTCAGACCGGGTTTGCTGATGCCCGACGCATCGGAAACATCGGTGAAGGTGCCGTTGCGATTGTTTCGGTAGAGGAAGTTTCTGGTTCCTTTGAGTCCGGCGATGCCGTAGATCACAGGAGACTGCTCGCCCACAAGAGCGGGATTACTCTCGTAAAGTTTCGTGCCGTATTCGTAATCAACGTAATTGCTGACGAACAGATCAAGATGGCCATCGCGGTTGTAATCCAGAAATGCTGCGCCGGTATTCCAGTGCTCCTCCGGTTGTAGCAGGCCGGATTCGCGGGTTACGTCGGTGAAAGTGCCATTGCCATTGTTGTGGTAAAGCACGTTTTTCCCGTAATAGGTGACGAAAAGATCCAGATTGCCGTCATTGTCGCAATCCCCGACGCAGACACCTTGACCCCAGCCGTGGCGTACCAATCCTGCCTTTTCGGTGACGTCGGTAAATGTTCCGTTGCGATTATTCTTGTAGAGGTGGTTCGTGGGTTCCTCGCCTTTAGGAAATTCTTTCAAGCCCCAGCCGTTGACGACGAAGATGTCGAGCCAGCCGTCGTTGTCATAGTCGAATAGCGCGATGCCGCCGCCAGTCGTGGAAAGCAGAAAGTCTTTGCTGTCATGACCGAGGAGAACGGTTTTTGATGTGAGCCCCGCCTCTTTTGCGACATTGACAAACCGTGGCGAATAACTCGGAGGGGTAGAGACGGGAAATGCCGCAGCGGAGAACGGACGCAACAGGCAACCGGTTGCCGCTGTGGCCATGCCTTGGAGCCACCGTCTTCGATTCAGCATGGCGACATTCTAAATGCCGTATTAAAGAAGAGAAAGACAAACCATGCGCTAGGAGAACCCTGGTTGAGTATGAACTGTATCGCAGCGCCGCGCGGGCGTAGACGCCTACGCCTACACGATCACGCGACTGGCGCTTGAGTTCAGATCCCAAGCCGGTGCAGATAGTCTCTGCCAGCACTGGCATTGGCTAAAGGTGCATCAGCGCCAACGCCGCCGGGCAGAACATCCGCCTCAACCACCACCCAGCCGTCAAAGTGACCGCGCTGCAGGAGTGAGATAACGCGCGAGAAGTCGATGCTTCCCTTGCCCAGCGGCGCGAAGATTCCATGCCGCACGGCTGCGTGAAAGTTCATCCGCTGCTGCCGCGCCTCGACGGCCTTGTGGTCATACATATCTTTTAAATGCACGCACCAGACGCGAGAAACCTGCTTCTCGAGAAACTCAATCGTGTCGCCGCCACCGTAAACGTAGTGACCCGTGTCCAGGCAAAGGCCCAGTTCATCGGCGGGAAACAGCGAGAAAAGGCGGTCAATCTCCTCGGGAGTTTCCACGTGGCTGCCGGCGTGGTGATGAAAGGCGACCCTCAATCCGAACGCCTTGCAGCATTTGATGACCTCACGGATCGCAGTTGCGGCCGCTTGCCATTCGGATTCGCTCCAGGAAATCTGATTCGCATCGTTGCGGCGTCCTGACGTTGCATTCCGCTGAGGAGTGATCTTGTCGGAGAGCACCAGGAGTCGCGCCCCGGCTTCGCTGATCAGCTTAGCCGAGCGGGTCAGAAAGGCTAGGCCGTCTGCGTGTGCGTGTTTGTTGCCGAGTTCGATGTCGACAAACGCAGAACAAAGTGTGAGCAGCCGCTTCGCCAGCTCGTCGCGAAGCACTGCGGAATCTGCGGGAAGAAATCCATACGGACCCAGTTCGGTGCCGGAATATCCGGCAGCCTTGATTTCGTCCAGAACCCGGTTGTAGGGATAGTCGCGAGGGAGTTCGACGTGCTCCATAATTCCCCAGTTGATTGGTGCGCTAGCTACCTTGATCGCCATCCTTGGACCTTCTTATCCAAAGAGGCACAAGTCCCCCTGGAGGAATTTTCCTGCTGTCCTAATTCCGCGATCGCACCGAGCCGGTACGTCAAATTTGGAGCAGCCGACAGATTAGAACTGGAGCTTCATGCCGAATTGGATCTCGCGCTGGGCGTCAGGCAGTGTTTGAGTGATGGCTGCGCCTCCCGCTGCGTTCGTAAATCCAGCGCCGCTGCTTCCGCCACCTGATCCCACATTCGGAAGGTTAAAGTTAGGGTGGTTGAAGATGTTAAAGAACTCTGCTCGGAAAACCAATCCAAATCTCTCACTCAGCGGGAATGTCTTGTAGGTTGAAAAGTCAAAGTTCACGAGATCGGGACCGCGGAGCACGGCGCGTTCCGCGTCACCGAACAAGTGTGCATTCAATTGGCCGGGAGCAAGCGGGGGAATAACAAAAGCGGCCTGGTTGAACCAGCAATCGAGAGTCTGGTGTCCAGGTTTGCTGCAACCGAGAGCAGCCTGCCCAGCGATATCAAAGGAGAAATCTTTCGGATTGTGAATCATATCCGGACGCGGCGGGAACGCTCCGGTGTTGGTAGGGTCGAAGTTAAGCAGAGCATCGAACGCTTCTCCGCTGTGGACCGTGGTGACTCCGGCGACTTCCCAACCTCCAAGGACCGCCTGCGTTACGCCGTGGGCCTCGCTTCCAAAGTGCCTGCCTTTGCCGTAGGGCAAATCGTAGACATAGCTCACAACCAGTTGGTGGCGGAAATCCGGGGTGGTGGGGCCCTTTTCCGCGGCAATATTGTGAGCGTTTTGGACGTCGCACTGGTTCACATTGCCGTCCGCGGTGCCCAGTGATTTCGCGAAAGTGTAAGCAGCAAGGACATTGAATCCGCCCGAAAAACGATGCTGTATGGAAGTCTGGAATGCGTTGTAGAACATGCTCAGCCGTGCGACGTCAAGCGGCAGGACCACGTTCAGACAGGGCCGAGTAGCGTAATAGGGCCGCCCGTAGTTGGACCCACAAACACCGGTCCCCGTGAAGTTCGTATCCAGGGGCTGCAGAGGTTGATTGAGGTTCGACGATTCGTGGTCGAACAGGTTTGAACTCTTGGTGCCCACGTATCCGGCGCGGAACAGCCAGTTTTGACTGAGTTCCTGTTCAATCGTCAAATTCCACTCGTAAATCCGGGGAATCCGGCGAATTGGTTGATACGTTGACCCAATCACCCCTGTACTGCGTACCGTTCCCGTGGGATCGTTGGGATTGATTGGTGTGAATGTGGTCGGGAAAGCTTGCAGTAGTTGGGTGGTAGGGTTAGGAACCTGGGATGTGGAGTAGTTGAAGGATTGAACCGCCAAGCTGGGCGGATTCAAACCCAGGTCGTCGAAAATATTGCCTTCCGGAGCATAGAAAATTCCACCTCCGGCGCGGACGACGGTTTTCGGCCGTACCGTCCAGGCAAAGCCTACGCGCGGCGCCCAATCAGTCATGTCAAAGCCGACTCCGCCGTGGGACGAGGTGTTGACGGTGAGGGTGTTCAGATTAAAGTTGCCAACGGTGGGTCCACCGGCCGGCGAGCTGACCTCATACCTTAAGCCGAGATTCAGGGTCAAGTTGGGAGTCACGCGGATGTCGTCCTGCACGAATTCGGACAAGTCCCAGTATCGCGTCGGGTCGACGATTCCGAAAAGGTGGTCCTGCAGCGTGAAAGCCGGAATTCCTAGCAAGGTGTCGGCGAGCCCAAGACCCCCTATTGCCGAGCCTGTGTACTGGCCGGAAAACTGGAGTTCGCCCGAGGGTGCCGTCTGCTGGAAAAAGTTCCGCTGCTGCCGGCGGAAATCTACGCCGAACTTTAGAGAATGTTTTCCGTGCGTCCAACTCAGGGTGTCGGCGAGTTGGTATACGTTCTCCGCGATCGTTTCCGGCACCCAAAGCGAATCCCCGAGTTGCTGGTAGCCGCTGATGTTGATCTTGGTCAAGCCGGAAGAATTGCCGCCATGGTTGGCATTAGGAATCCCAACCATGTTTCCTGCGTTGGTGCCGAAATCGATAGGCAGAGTGGCGTCCTTGAAGCGGATGTATCCCGCCCGAAAGTCGTTCAGCAATCCCGGATTGAAGATGTGACTCCAGTCCCCAGCCAGACTTTGTACCTTGTTATCCAAAGTGCTCGAGGTCCCTGAACCGGCCCCTCCGTCCACGTTCGGGAAGTAGGAGGGGTTCGTCGCATTGGGGGTGGCAATTGCATAGTGGGCAAAAAAACGATCCTTCGACGAAATGTTGTAGTCGAACCGGGTCTCAAAGGCGGTCTCATCAAACTTATATTTTCCGTTGAAAATGAAGTTATTCGTGAGCCCCGCCCCGGGAATATTTGGAAAAGGAAATAGATTGACGATGCTCTGACCCACGCTGTTGATTGATCCAGCTGGAATTGTATTGCCGAACGGCTTGCTGGGATCGAACGGGTTGGGAATGTTAACGTTCCCCAAATCGCTGAAATTCCCGCTATGCATCAGTTGGGTGGGAACAGTGCTGATGAAGGGCTGCTCCTCGCGAATGTCGGACCGCTGGATCGAACCGAAGATAAAGATCTTGTCTTTTACGATCGGCCCGCCCAACTGACCGCCGTACTGGTTTCTTTGGAAGCCCAACTGACTGGTTGCGAAATAATTACGCGCGTCTAGCTTGTCGTTTCGGAGAAATTCCCACGCCGCTCCGTGAATCTGGTTAGTCCCGGAGCGAAGCACGATGTTAACCATCGCGCCACCGCGACCAAATTCAGCATTCATTGAGTTTTCTTCTACGCGAAACTCCTGGATGGAATCGGGCGGTGGCTGGATAACCACCGTGCCGTTGCCGAATTCATTGTTGTCCAGTCCATCGAGAAGAAAGTTATTGTCGAATATCCGAAGGCCGTTTACCGACAGGGAAATGCCGGGCCGGTTGTTGTCCGTAGATCCCGCCCCCGCGCTGGTTCCTGTGGCCCCCTGGTTGGCTCCGGGGCCAAGGTACGCGAGTTTGAAGAAGTTTCTGCCGTTCAAAGGCAGTTCGACAATTCGCTTCTCGTCTTCAATTGTTCCCAAAGAAGATGTATCAGTTTGCAGTAGAGGAGCCGTCCCCGTCACTTCCACGGTCTGGGTCACGCCGCCGACCTTCAGCGCAACGTCCACTCGAACGACTTGTCCAATGCCGACCTCTACGCTGGACTGAATCGACTGTTCAAAACCTTCCTTCTTAAAGGCCACCTTGTAAGTGCCAATCTTCAGGTTCGTGGCGCCGTAGGACCCCTCACTATCGGTGGTCACCGTGATCGAAGTGGCGGTTTGAATTTCAGTGATCGTTACAGCGACGCCCGGCACCCTCGAGCCCGAAGGGTCGGTAACCACGCCGACAATTCTGCCGGTGGTCACCTGTGCCAGAACAAAGGGTTGGAACGCAACTAACAACGCCACCGCACAAACGAGAAGACTTCCTTGGAAACACCGACGCGTTGCCATAGTTATTTCCTCTCCACACGTTATGCGCTGCTAGCTCACCCCGGAACAGAGACAAAAAGGTGGAACAAATAACCGGTTATCATATAACCGGCTGAAGCACTGACTGTCAAGCTCTTTTTTACAGGAAACATAGTGCGAAGCGTGCGATATCGCACATCGATGGCGGTTAGCGGCTGATCGGAACCGTGCGGTTCTCCTGGGCCGAACGGTAGATGGCTTCAATCGTGGCTATGTCGCGCAAACCTTCCATTCCGTCGGGCTCCGGATCGCGTCCCTGGTGAATCGATTTTGTGAATGCGTTCAATTCCAGAACAAACTCGTCGATCACTTTGAACTTCTGCTCGAACCATCGGCCCTGGATCTTGCCAAAAAGACGCCGCTCCTCTTCGAAGGCAAAAGCCGGATTCAGCGCCGCCCAACCCCGATCACCGTGGACCTGCACAAAGGAAGCGGCCATCGAGCTATAACTAGACAGCCCTTGACAGACGAGGCCGTTGGGATGCGTCAAGCGAAAAGCGATACTGTCTTCCACTTCGCTGAAGCGCTTTGGGTCGTCGGTCCAGCGGTAGGCCGTCGCATCGATCGGATCACTGCCTGCCACCCAACGCATGGTATTAACACAATAGATGCCGATGTCCATCAGCGAGCCCCCGCCGGCCAGCTTCTGATTCAGTTGCCAGGTCTTGGCTTTGCCGGGATCGACGTGCTCCGTGTAGCTCGAGAAAATGTGTCGGAGCCGGCCCAGCTTACCGCTCGTCACTAACTTCTTCAACGCCACACTGCCTGGCTCAAAGTACTTGCGGTAAGCAATCATCAAGCGAACGCGATTGGCTCGGCAGGCCTCCACCATTCGACGACAATCTTCGACCGAGTTAGCCATGGGCTTTTCACAGAGCACATGCTTGCCGGCCTCCGCCGCTCGAATCGTCTGTTCGGCGTGAGCGCCATTCACCGAGGCGATAAAGACCGCATCGACACCTGGTTGGCTCAGACACTCGTCGTAATTTTCGTAGGCGTAGCAATGCTTCACCCCAAACTTTGTGCCGAGTTTTTGAGCTCTCGATCGATCATGGCTCACCAGAGCCACCAGTTTCGACGTTTTGCTGTGTCGGAATGCGGGAAGAACGGCAGTTTCGGCGATGCTACCTAAGCCCACTACTGCGTATCCGATGCGTTTTGAGACGGGCACGAGTTGAAATCCTTTCAGGAAAATTGTGAGTCGCTCTGGAATCGTCCGACCCTGCAATTACTACGAACTGTCGCCCTCAACGCTCTGCCAGCTTTCCGTCTCCCAACTGCGCTCGATCGCTCCCATGACCTTCGCGACACGCAAAGCTTCGGCAAACCCAGGTTCCCCCTGACGTTTTTCTGCGATCGACTTGAGGAACTGATACGCTTCGATCGCCTTCAGGTCATCGTAGCCAAGCCCCGTGCCGGTTGCAGGATTGAATTGCGCGTGGAAGGGATGGGCGGGACCGCTCACAATGCGGGTGTATCCGTCGTGCGCCGCATTTTCGTCCGGGCAGAAAATATTCATCTCGTTCATGCGTTCGAAGTTCCAACTCAGCGCCCCTCGGGCCCCCTCCACCTCGAAGGACCAGTCGCATTTGTGTCCCTGAATCACCCGGCAGACTTCCAGGCTCCCGTGAGCGCCATTGGCGAACTGCACCAGAGCACCCACGTAATCCTCGTTGGTGACATCCTGCAACGGGCCGCTCGTCACTGCGGCGGAGTGAGCGACGGGCACAGCGGATCGCACAAGGGACTCGGCCGAGGGGCGGCGCTTGACGAAAGTTTCTCGGTTCCCCACTACCCGCTGGATCGGACCGGCCAGGAAAAGGCTCATGTCGGCTACATGCGAGAGCAGATCGCCGGAGACTCCCGAGCCGGAGGATTCTCGCTGAAAGCGCCATGAGAGCACAGTCTGAGGGTTCGAAGCGTAGCCGGCAAGGAAACGACCCCGGAAGTGAGTGAGCTTACCGAGTTTTCCTTCGCGGATCAGTTGCCGCGCATACTGCACCATCGGAGCCCAGCGGTAGTTGTATCCGACGAAGGTGAGAACACCAGCTTCGCGGGACAAGCGCTCGATCTCGGAGGTCTCACGCGAGTCCCTGCCCACGGGTTTTTCGCAGAAGATATGCTTTCCGGCGGCCGCGGCGCCTTTCACCACCTCAATATGCATATAATTCGGCGTCGCGACATTCACAACCTGAACTCGCGGGTCGGCAATTACATCCTGCCAGCGGGTTGTGTAACTCTCGAAACCAAATCGCTCCTTGGCTTCTTTGGCTCTCTCCTCAACTTCATCAGCGCAGACAACCAGCCTCGCCTCGAAGCCACTATCGTGAAAGCGATCGGCAACGGCGAGATAGGCACGGCTGTGTACCGTTCCCATCCAACCCATCCCGATGACGCCCACACCGATGACTTGGTTCATATCACGCGACGTCCGCATTCGGAATCATGAAGTCTCGCACCAATGCATCGAGCTCGCTGCAGGCTGCGATGAACTGGCGCAGCGTGCGGCGGCTGGGAGGGAATGAGTCGAACTCATCGACCGAGAGGCCCCCCTCGCTGTAAGCGCGGCGGAAATCGGCGAATTTCCTGGACAACTCCTCGACGATCTTTCGGTCTACGGAATTGTCGATGCGCGAGCACACCTTTATATCACTGGCATTGAAGCGGACCTGCCACGAATACGGTGGCGAAATGACAACATCGCCCCCGATCAGTTCGCTCCAGTGCATGTGGTTGCGAAACGCCGCGGAAAGCAGACGAATCCGGTAGCCTCGCTCACGAAATATCTGATACGCCTTCTTGAACACCGCGACGCCCGCCCATTCCAGGTACCCGGGATCGATCGCAATGTTCTCTTTTTCAACCACCACTTTCAGCCAGTCATCGAGGCGCCCAACCATAATCGTGCACACCGGTCCCATCGTGGTTATGCTTTTTCCTTCTTGCTCGCGCCGCTTCAGCCCGCGTTCAACGGCTTCAGCGACCGCGATGCACTGCGGCAAGCTGAAAGAAACCGTCGCGTTGATGCTGATGCCGCGATACGTAGCTTCTTCAATCGCCGGAATTCCAGCGCGAGTGACCGGGATCTTCACGATCATGTTAGGAGCGAGCCGGTTGAATTCTTCGGCCTGCTCCACGATGGCTTTCGTGTCTCGAAATAATCTCGGGTCGGTTTGTATGGACAGCCGGCCGTTCTTGCCATTGTGCGCATCGAAGGTTGGCCTCAGCAGACCAGCGGCCTTGATTGAGACCTCACGAACCAGTTGCCAGCCGATCTGATCTTCGGTCGCGGTAGATCGTTCCTCAATCAAGCTGCGAATCCGGTCCTTCCAAAAGCTCATTTCCTTCTTGAGGACCCCGAGCACGATGACCGGATTGCAAGTGGCCCCAACGGCCCCGTGCTCGATCGAATAGGTAAGCTCCTGGATCGAGGCCGAGTCGTTCCACAGAGAGGTCTGCGTCGTCTGGGTCATCTCATGCAGTGGACTCTTGTAAGTTGCAGGGGCGATCGTCATAAAATCCTCCAGCCGCCAGTTGCCGTCAGCGTGCTGCTCGGTTCACACTGCACGGTTTGCCTTCCCGATAAGAAGTCTCAGCCGCCACCGCAATCTCGAGGGCACGGAGGCCATCCTCGCCTGTGACTCGAGGCGGGCGGTCATTCAATACGTTGTCAACAAAATCTCTAACCTCGGCTACGTACGCATCCGTAAAGCGTGTGAGGAAATGATCGGCCAAAGTTTGCGTTCCGCCATTTCTTGTCAGGAAGGTTGCCGACGATTGCTGGATACTGCCAATCAGAATCGATCCTGCGGATCCGACAATCTCCGTGCGAATATCGTATCCATAGGTCGATTGCACAAAGGATTCGATATTGCCAATTGCACCGCGCCGATATTTCAGGTTCACCACGCTCGCAACCACGTCGCCGTACTGCGCAATCTCCGGACGAATCTGCACGGTCGCGTATGTCTGCGCCTCTGTGACTTCGTCACGCATGAGCCAACGGGACAGATCGAAATCGTGAATCGTGTTGTTGTAGAGCAACATGCCGTTCAGCTTCGACTGATAAGCGGAAATCGGCGGAGCATCTTTGTCGCGCCCGATCGACTTGAAGATGACAGGTTCACCGATTTCGCCAGCCTCAATCCGTTTCATCGCCGCCGCGTAGGCGGGGTCGTATCGGCGCATGAACCCGATCTGCAGGTGGATACCAGCCTCGGCAACGGCGTCCAGAGCGGCGCGCGCGTCAGCGAGATTTAACGCCAGAGGTTTTTCCGAAAGAATATGTTTTCCCGCAGCAGCCGCCGTGCGGATCGCCTGAGCGTGGAACTTGTCGGGCGCCGCGATGACGACGCAATCGATGTCGTTGTGCGCGAGCATGTCCTCGAAGGTGCCAAATGAATCTTCAATTTCAAGTTCAGCCGCAACCTGCTTAGCCCGGCTCGCGGCGACATCGGCGACGGCGACGAGGCGAGCTCCGGACACGAGCCGCCGGATGTTCTCCGCGTGACGTCGGCCCATGTCCCCGGCCCCGAGTACGCCGACTCCCAACTTGCGCATGCTGGTTTCTCTCCGGACGACTGAGACGTAGCAATCTACGTTCCTACAGAAGACGACTGTACAGACGTTGCTTGCAACGTTTCTCTGGCTCAGCCGCGCCGCTGGGGCGGCCAGAAATATCTTTCCCGCTTCCTGCCCTCGACATGAGCGCTGCGGGCTTCCTGAACCGATTCTGATTCAGAAACTTCAGCGATCGGCACATCCCACCACGACTCATAGCCGGGGACGGAATCGAAATAGTCCGTCTCCACTACCACGACCGAGGTGCGAGTCTGTCTTTTCAGCTCAGCCACAGCTTCAGCCAATTCTTCGTAAGTTCGCGCCCGCACCGCATGCGCGCCCAGGCTGGCTGCATTGGCCACGAAATCGATTGGAATGACAGCTCCAGCTTTTCCCTGATCGCGATATTGATACCTCGTGCCGAATCCTCCGCTGCCGCAAGCTCGGCTCAGTCCACCAATACTGGAGAACCCATGGTTGTCGAGTAAAACGATGTTGAGCTTGACGTTCTCCTGCAGCGAGGTGGCGATCTCCTGCGCCATCATGAGATAAGAGCCGTCGCCCACCAGCACGTAAACCTCACGGCTGGGATCAGCCATTTTCACTCCCAGACCACCGGCGATTTCGTAGCCCATGCACGAGTAACCGTATTCCAGGTGGTAGCCCTTGGGGTCGCGAGTGCGCCACAGTTTGTGCAGATCGCCGGGCAAACTTCCCGCGGCACATACGATCACATCGCGCGGACCGAGAATCGTATTCAGTAGCCCGATCACTTCTCCCTGGCTCAGCGGTGGACCGTGTCGCCGGCTGTAGATCCTGTCTACTTCGGCGGTCCACTCGTCGCGAAGATGCGAGATCTCCGAGCCGTAGCCTTCAGGTACGCGATAAGACGCGAGGGCGGTTGCGAGTTCCTCCAATGTCGCACGAGCATCACTGACCAGCGGTAACGCGGCGTGTTTGAAGGCGTCGAATTCGGCAACGTTGACATTGACGAAGCGCACATCGGGATTCTGAAAAGCTGTTTTCGATGCGGTCGTGAAATCGCTGTAGCGCGTGCCGAAGGACAGAACCAAGTCTGCGCTGCTGGCAAGCCGGTTGGCGGCGGAAGTTCCCGTGACGCCGATCGCACCAACAGACTGCGGGCGTTCGAAATTGAGCGCGCCCTTTCCGGCTTGAGTCTCCGCCACTGGAATGCCAGTGCGGCCGGCGAAGCCTGCCAACACCTCCGTTGCATTGGAGTAAATGACGCCACCGCCTGCGATAATCAGTGGCCGTTTGGCCGCACGAATCCACTCGACGGCTTGATTCAGCAAAGCGGAATCTGCGCGGGGACGGGGAACCACCCAAGTGCGGCGCTGAAAAAATTCTTCTGGATAGTCGAATGCCTCGGCCTGCACATCTTGGGGAAGGGCGAGGGTGACGGCGCCGCTCTCCGCCGGCGAAGTGAGCACGCGCATTGCTTCCGGAAGAGAAGTCAAAATCTGCTCAGGCCGCTCGATGCGATCCCAATAGCGCGAAACCGGCCTGAAGCAATCGTTGACAGAAATATCCTGAGTAGAAGGAGATTCCAGTTGCTGAAGCACCGGAGCTACATTCCGCCGGGCAAAAATGTCACCGGGAAGCAGCAAAACTGGAATACGGTTAATGGTCGCGGCCGCGGCGCCGGTCACCATGTTTGTGGCGCCCGGACCGATGGAAGTAGTGCACACCAGCGCCCGCAAACGATTGCTCATCTTCGCGAATGCTGCGGCGGTATGCACCATCGCCTGCTCGTTGCGGCAAAGGTAGTAGGGGAAATCCGGGTTTTGCTGCAGAGCCTGTCCGACTCCAGCCACATTGCCATGACCGAAGATGCCGAAACAGCCCGCGAAGAACGGGTTCTCGCTTCCGTCGCGCGATACGTACTGGACCTTCAGAAACTCGATGACGGCTTGCGCCATCGTCAGTCTTCGCGTCATGGTTTTACTGGCTCCGGCTGCGACCATGTTAACTGAAGGGCGCTCGCGCTCCGCCCCCTCACCAGGCCGCAATCGGAACTGGGCAACTCGTGTTGACGTCCGGAGCGCTGCGCCGCCCAAAAAGAATACTGCAATTCGAAGCAAAGCGCCATCGGCTTTTTCCAAAGCCCCAAATCGCTTAGATCACGAGATTCCAGGGAAATCTTATTGGCAGTGTGTGCTGAACAGGAATGAATACATGGCGGGATGGTAACTTCTGATTATTCTCACTTGACCCACGAACTCGATCTCACCAGCCTTTCTATAAGGGGTTAGTTTCAATCGCAAAACTAGCAACAGCTGCCACAAAAGTAGCTTGGCACAGTTTCTTACCAACAGAACCTAACCACCCGCCGGCGTGTTTCTTTAACGGAGACTTGGGGAAGCCCTTGCTTGTGTTGTACAGTCGTAATTTCTTATGCCGAAGAACGTCAAACGAACGCGAACCGCAAGCCGGACATCCAAGGCGCCAAGCATCTACGACGTTGCCCGCGAAGCCAAAGTCTCGGTATTCACCGTGTCGGCGGTCATCAACGACACCGGCCGGGTCAGTACGACCCTGGCTCGTCGCGTGGAAGCCGCCGTTCGCAAGCTGAATTACCGTCCTAACTTGCTGGCTCGCAGTCTTGCCAAGCAGCAGACTCACACGCTCGGCATGGTCGTGACCGACATCGCGAATCCCTTTTTCCCCGCCATCGTGCGCGGCGCCGAGGACGCCGCCCAGAAGGCCGGCTACAGCATGCTGCTCTGCAACAGCGACGATAAAGAAGACAAGGAAGCTGTGTACCTTGAGCTTCTGATTTCAAAGCGCGTCGACGGAATCATCCTGAATAAAACTCCCGCCACACTCACGGTTGCTCAACGGCGGATGCTCGAGGAGGCCAAGGTTCCGATCGTCTTATTGATGAGAACCTGCCCGGGTTTGAAAACGGACCTCGTCCAGACCAATGACAAACAGGGTGCGATCGATGCCATCTCTCATCTGGCGCGCATCGGCCACAAGAAGATCGCATTCGTCAGCGGCCCCCTGGACGTCAGCAACGCCCGCGCCCGCCGCCAGGGCTACTGCGCCGCGTTGGAGGAGTGGGGACTGGAATATTCGCCGCAACTAACGTTTGAAGGGGACTATCACATCGAATCCGGCCATCGCGCCGGTCACGCTCTACTGCAGCACCGCCCTGATGCTGTTCTTGTAACCAATTACCTGATGACCATTGGATTCATGACCGCAGCCGACGAAATCGGTCTCCGCTGTCCCGACGATTTTGCGCTCGTCAGCTTCGACGACTACCCATGGCTGGGTTGCTTTCGTCCGCGTTTGACGACCATCGAATTGCCGAAGTATGAACTCGGTGATGCCGCTGTGCGCCTGCTCATGGAGCGCATCCAGGGCAAGCGCACCCAACCGACAACCGTAAACTTGATGCCGCAACTGCGGGTACGAGAATCCTGCGGTTTCATGCTGCACTCCAAAAAGGTAGAGCCATGAAATTCTTCGTACACGTTCGTTTCCTCTGTGGTTCTAGGATTTGAACTTCATCAACCGCGAAGGTCCGCAAAATGAATCAGACCGCGCTCCAAGCCCAGACCTCAAATAGGGAGCGCGGGAAGACCAATCTGAATCCGGCCGGCCTCGATCTTGGTGGGATACGTTTGCAGGTTTATGCAGGCCGGAGCTCCCTTCGCTTTGCCGGTGGGAATGTGGAACCGCCCCTGATGCCGCGGGCACTCAATGATCTCCCCAATCACCATCCCGTCCGCCAATCGTGCACTCTCGTGAGTGCAAATTCCGTCGGTTGCATGAAATCCGCTCGGCGTATAGTAGATGGCGTAAATCCTTCCGGCATGCTCGAATTGGAGAACGTCCTCCTCGTCGATGTCTTCCACGCCGCAAACCACGAGCCAGGACACGGCGGGATCAGACATATTTTGCTTCCTCTGGTGCGACGGTGCAGGTCGCATCGCGACTCGGCACATCGCGAAGCAGAAAATAGTTCGCATCTTTCGACTGCCGGATCAGCACTGGAACAATCTCCGCCAATGCATCGAACAGCCCAGAGTAAGTGTAGGGCAGGTCGCTCTGAATACGATCATGAAGATCAGGAAGCGCGTGAAATGGAACCATCGGAAACATGTGGTGCTCAATGTGGTAATTCATGTTGAAGTAGAGAAACCGAAAAACCGGATTCAGTTTTACGGTGCGTGAATTCAAACGATGATCACGCACATTCTCGGCCAGGCCCGCGTGCTGAGTCAGAGAGAAAAGTTGATGCAGCCATCCTCCATAAAGTCGCGCCAGCGGAAAAAACAGCAGCGGAAGCCAGCTGCGCATGTGAATTGACCAGCCGATCATTCCTCCATAAACCAGCAGGTAGAGGCGTGACCACCAGAACATCTTTCGCCACTCGCTTTGCGGCACGAACTCTCTGGCTTCTTTGCTGGCAATGCCGAGCGCGTGCTGCGCCATCACTCTGAACATATGGATCGCGTCGGGAATCCAGAGGAAGTCAAGCAAAACTCTGGTAAGGTCGGCCGGACGCATCACCTGGATCTCCGGATCAAGGCCGACCATAATCGTCTCCGTGTGATGTCGTGTATGACTCCAGCGGGTGAACGTGCCCTCTTTCATGTTCATCAGGCACGAAAGCTGATAAAACGTTTCATTCAGCCAGCGTGTCTTGAATGGAGTTCCGTGAGCGCATTCGTGCCAACGCGCATCGCATGAACTATAGATCGTGCCGTAAACAAAAAAGGCCAGGATCACCCACCGGCTGCCAACGGAGAGATACGCCAGGTAGCCGCTCGCCGCGAGACAAAATGCCCACAACCCGAAGTCGATGAGTCCCTTCGCGTCGTCGCGTCTCATCAACTCTTTAAGTTCTTTGCGCGGGATTTCCGGACGATACCAATCGTCCGACGGTTGCGTCATGGCTACTCGATCCTCGCTAGCCGAGAGCGCTGGCGCGGGCGCCCTCGCCCGTGCGGGTTCCGCTTGGGTTTCATGCTGAATCGGCATTCGCTAGGATTCACTGAAATCGATCACCACGGGTTCCCCGAGCGCTCGAGTTTTCAAAACCACGTAGACCGCGCCCAAACCGCACCAGATCGCACCCGCCGCCAGCGTCGAGCCTTGCAGGCCCAGAAGAATCGCGAGGCAAAACAGAAATCCCAGGCCGGGCACGATCACATCGAGAAAAATCTTTCTCTTTCCTTCCAGTTCAGGAGAGAAGCCAAAGTGTTTCACCGCGGCGAGATTCACCGCCATGAAAGCCACCAAGGCGCCAAAGTTGAGAATCTCTACCGACCTCTCCCACTGCATGGTCAGTGTTCCGAGATACGCCAAGCCACCGGCAATCGCTACGTTATAGGTCGGACTACCGCGCTTGGCATTCAGATGGCCAAAAACGGCTCGAGGCAGAACGTTGTCACGACCCATGCCATAGAGCAGGCGCACGGCACCCAACAAGCCGGCCAGTCCACAAGCCAGGCTGGACACTAAAAGAACTACGCCGAACCCGAGAAAGAGGTTGTAGCCGCCCACCACGCGCGCCACGTCCATGAACGCGGTTTCCGGATTGACCAGCGTGCGGTAGTCCGGCCACACTCGCACCGCAAGGAAAACCTGGAAGGCCGCGAAAAGCCCCGTGAACACACAAACCAAGACCGATGCGAGCAAAACGTTGCGCTTCGGATTTTCGACTTCTTCCGCCAGAATGCTGACCCCGTCGAAACCTATATAAGTAGTCGCAGCCAGCGCCGTGCCTGCGGCAATCGCACGCACACTGAATGTTCTGGGATCGTAGAGCGGTGCGGTTGAAATGAATCCATGCCAATGCTGGTGCGCGAAGATATACCAGATCGCCTCGCCAAGGAAGGCAATCATTACAATGGACATGAATGCCAATAAAATCTCGTTGGTGCGGGCGGTTGTGCGGATCCCAAACCAGCACAGCAACGTCATAAAACCAACTGCAACTGCCGAGAGCAACGCAAAAGGAATGTGCGGCAACAGTCGCTGGATCGTCAGCGCCGCATAGAGGCTGTTTTGTAGAGGCTGGAAAAGATACTCCAGAAACATGGCCCACCCCAACACAAAACCAATCTGAGGATTGAATGCCCGGCTGACGTAGGTGTAGACCGATCCCGCAGAGGGATAGACGGTCGCCATGCGACCAAAGCTCACGGCCGTCGCCGTCATCGCCACCATCGCCGCCAGCAGAGTCACTACTGCGTGTCCCTGGGAAAGAACCTGTGCCTCGCCAAACATGGGCACGACTGCGATGGGCGAAGTCAATATAACGCCGTAATAAACCAGGTCCCAGAGACCCAGGACTCTCTTCAATTTCGGCGCTGCTGCTGCTGCCGGCGCGGCGGTTATGGAATGCACCTGAATCCCCCCAGCCGATCACAATGCAGGCGCGGGCGTCCACTCCCGTGCGGGTCCGAGACGAATTCCGTCCGTCTAGTCACTCATCATCCTCTCACCATGGGCAAGCGGGGATCAGTTTCTTTCCACGTGGAGCGTATCCAAACATGTTGGGGGTCCTCGGTAACCGCCATCGTGCGCGACGATCCTGCCAGAAAATTCAAGTAATAAACATCATATCCGGGTCCAGCGACTACGGGATGATAGCCGCTGCGGACGAGCACGGCATCCCCGTCTTTGGTTTTCACTGTTCGCTCAACTGAATTCTGGCCCGCGTACAGGTGCTGAAACGCAAAGGCCTCGGGTTGGTTCATGCGGTAATAATAGATCTCGTCGAGATCCACTTCCCGCGGTGGATCGTGCACATCATGCTTATGGGGCGGATAACTCGACCAGTTTCCTCCGGGAGTGTAAACCTCAACCACGATGAGTTTGTCCGCAGGAAAAGCAGGCGGGATGACGTCGACGATCTGGCGGGAAACGTTGCCGCCTCCGCGCAGGCTGCTGGCTACATCCTGGGGAGTGATCAGTTTTGGCTCAAGTTGAGCTTTGGAAGGCGCCCTGCATTCTGCGATTTCGCACGTTGAATCGGCGGTGAATCGTACGCTGTTCCCGCTGGGCAGGTACACAGCGTAGGGAAACCCATCGAAGACATTTGTGCGCTTGCCGATGCGCTGTGCCCCTTGTCCCCAATCGGCTGCACAAACTCCGCCGAGCAAAACAAACGCCGCTTCCTCGCCATCCGTGTTGGCCTCGTAAGTTTCGCCGGGCAGCAGCCGTCGCACGAAAAAGCTCATCCACTCCCACATGGCTTTCTGGCGCGGCAAATGAAGCAACTCGCCGGCCTGTCCCGGAGGCAGACTCCGGGAGTGCACGAGGGATTCCGTTTCGCTCATGTCGTTCCCCCATCGGGCTAGAGCACCATCCGGGGCTCGAGAAAAGGCGCTCAGGACAATCTTGCTAACCGCTTTGACAATATGGCAAAGGAACGTTCGCTTGTCAATCGCAATGAGTGGCGGGGCGCTGAGCGTCAAGGGAAGAAGGTGATTGGGAACCGTTTGTTGTAAGATGGCGACGCGGCGGAAAGGATTGGGAACGCGCGGTTAGCGAGACCCATCACTTGGCTAGGCAGGTCGGTTTCGCCGCTTCGGACGGTTGATCTCCTTCGCGATTTGGGCAGGAGTGCCGATGCAGGCAAACGCGGCAAGTCGGCCGGAAGACCCGGCGGAGAACTAACGCTCCCACAACGCTGTAAACTGCGCCCAACACATACATGAGGTGGGGAACCGGATGCATGATAACCTTCTTTCAGTTGGCAAGTATCCGCTTCGAAGGACACCACGGTCTGTGATCTAGATCACATGAAGATGATTGCAGCGCCTCCCGTTTTCCCTCACGTGCCTGACTCGATCTGCCCTCTTCGGCCAGTCCGAAAAGCGCCCGTGGCTGTCGGAGTCATGGGCTGATGTCTTCGTTCTCCAGAGTGGCCGGAAACACAATAGCGAAGCTATCGCCTCCCCGAATGTTTGCGCTTCTCTTCGGGCTCTCTCTTGTGGTTGGCTGGCGTCCGCTGTTCGGCACTTTTGCTTTGGCAGTGGGTTCCGCTGAGTACAGCCACCTGCTTTTAATCGTACCGATCAGCGCAGCGTTGATCTTCACCGAGCGGGACGCGTTTGAGCCCGGGTTCGAGCCAGCCGTTGGATTCGGATTGACTCTGTTAGCGATCGCGATTCTGATCGGTAGCTGCTCGTACTGGGTCAGCGGTTTGCCGGGCGATGCCCAACCCTCCGTGGGAATGCTGGCGATTGTGATCTGGTGGATCGGGTCGTTCGTGCTGTGTTTTGGCGCCCATGTCGCTCGCCTGTTCTTGTTTCCGTTGTGTTTCTTGTTCTGGCTGGTTCCTTTTCCTGCGCCCTTGCTAAACCAGATTGTGGCCATTTGGCAGCACGGTTCGGCTACATCGGCTAGTCTTCTGCTTTCGGCGTTCGGTGTGCCCGTTGTGCAGGATGGCGTCTTTCTGTCGATACCGGGATTGAGCCTCGAGGTCGCTCAGGAATGCAGCAGTTTGCGGTCGAGCATGATGTTGATTGTCACGAGCATGGTCCTGGCTCATCTTTTTCTGCGCTCTTTCTGGCGAAAGGCTGTCGTCGTCTTGGCGGCGATTCCTCTTTCGATTGCCAAGAACGGGGTGCGAATCTTTGTGATCTCCATGCTTGGAACCCGCGTCGATCCTGGGTTTCTGCACGGGAACCTGCATCGCCACGGCGGCGTTGTCTTTTTTTTGTTGGCGCTAAGTGCGGTGTTGCTGTTGCTGTGGTTCTTGAGCAGAGGTGAGGGCGATGCCGGGCTAAGCGGATAAAGGAAGAGCGAAGTAAAGCTGAGCTAGATTATTCTCCGCCGCGGGATAGCGCTACGACAGTGTCCATCTGGTCACGGGCTCCGTTGTCCAACACTTTGATCGTGAAGTTCACGGTGATGGTAGCCTGGGTCTCGACCGGTTTCCCGTTCTGCAGATAGGGCTTGAATTGCCATTGGCGCGCAGCTTCGCGGGCTGCAGAAGCCAGGATGGCGGGGCCGCCGAGCACGCGCAAATCGCGGATGACGCCGTCGGCGCCGATCAGCGCCTGCAGCAGGACGGAACCCTGCACCTTCATTTGCCGTCCCAGCAACGGATACGAGGCCTCAATGGCCTTCGGCCGGGCCTGAACTTTTTCTTGATCCTGGGCGAGATCTAGCGACATCGGCACCCGCTCCGTTGCCACGGTGGCCGGACCCTGCGCGACCGTCGCGGCAGGCGGCATATCAACTTTCACGGGTTTGTTGCCCAGGCGGAAAGTGCCGTGGGTGTCGCCAGCCACCACTTCGATTTCGAGCGGCGGAAGCACGTTCCGAGTGATTGCGACAGCGGGCGCCGGCTCTGCTACGACCGGCTTGATTGAAGTCTTGACAGCGACAACGCGCGGCTTCGGCTGCGCGGCAGGGGCGGCGGGCGGTTGGACTACGCGGTTCGGAATCCACTCGGGAGTGGTCTCGTCCGCGGTCTGAGTCTCCGCCCCACCGAACCAGAAGTCGCGGTCTTTCACCAGAAGGACTGTCAGAGCCATGAGCAGGAGCACGAGCGCCAGGTACAAGCGGCTGCGGTCATGATGGTAGGCTGCGCCAACTCTGATCTTGCCAGCTTCCCGTTTTGTCGTCTGCTCCAGCATCTCTCTGCTCGTTGCCTTGAACTCTTTTGCTAGCGTGCACTACTAAGATGATGGATCGCGGCGTGGAAGACAATGGCACGACAGGGGATAGGCATGGCACGTCAGGGCCATACGAATGGGGTCGAGGAGACGGTTGCGCGGGAGTCGCTTTTCCCAAAATGGGATGGAGTTTACTGTTTAGTGGGTACCCCCCCTCCCCCCTTTGGCTGCAAAATCTTGAAAACAAACGATCTGTTTTGCGACTACCCGCTAGATCTTTGAGTTTACAGGAGTTACGGGCAAAATCTAGAGAACATGGGAGTTACGCGGGTGGCACTGAGGCTCACGCTCCCGTTTTGGGACGGGAGGGCCGGTGCAGAATGGGCCAGTTTCGCCCGGGCTAGATTTTCAAAGATCGCTCATTATCTTCGAGATAATGAAATATGGTTTAGATTATCAGAGCTAGAGGGGTCAGTCAACAAGAAAAATGGAATCGGGCGCAGGCTTGAAGCACCCACCCTTTCCGCAAAGAACGCGGAAAAGAGTGGGGCACCCATTATACGCGGAACCCACGAATGGCTGGGCCAGCCACATGGCCCAGACGTGGCGTAAGCAATTGGGATCAGAACCTATCTGACAAAGAGCATCCGGGGTTTTCCCATGCCTACATCTGGTACGGTATTGGTGCATGACGTTGCACTAGACATTTCATGGGGAACAATTTAGAGGAATTTTTCGCACTCGCGGTGTTTTTGATAGCGGTTATGTCGGGGGTTTTCCTCGTGCTGGCTCTTTATGAGGAAGGTCCGCGGAGCAGGCTTTCGTGCTGGGTTCGTGCGCTCGCGAGGCCGTTGGATTTCACTCCGGCACAAGCCGGAGCTTTCGGATGGTTTCAACTTGCCTTGGCAAGCGTGCTGAGTTTGTTTGTCGAAATGCTGATGATTCGCTGGGTGTCATCAGAGATACCTGTTTTTGCCTATTTAAAGAATGTGGTGCTGATTAGTTCCTTCCTCGGTCTGGGGTTGGGATATTACTTCTGCCGCCGCAGTGTCAACCTGCTGGCGCTGGTGTTTCCGCTTTGCCTGCTGGTGTCTCTGCTGCGCTTGCCGTGGCCCGCCTTGCAGGTAGCGATCCAGCAGGTTCCGTACTTTATCGCGCTCACCTCGGATTTCGACCTTCTCGGCAGACTCGCCGTGGCGCAGGGACTCTTTCTATCCCTCAGTGCGATCGTGGTACTGGCTTTTTTGTTTGCCTTGGTTTCATTGATATTCGTCCCCTTAGGACAGATAGTGGGATGGTCCATCGAGTCTGCTCCGGATGGAATTCTCGCATACACAATCAATGTGGTTGGCAGTTTGGCGGGAATCGTTCTTTACACGCTGCTGTGTTTTTGGTATCAGCCCCCTGCGGTGTGGTTCGCTTTGAGCGGGTTGATGTTGGCTGTGCTGTTACGAAGAGTACCCATTCTGTGGTGGACCTCGGTGGCAGCTTTCATGATATGCGTCGGGTTCATCAGCATCGGTCCGGGTGCGCCAGTTCGAGAGCTGTGGTCTCCTTATCAGAAGATATTACTGTCGCCGATTCCGGCCGATCATCCGATTGAGTATGAGTTGAAGACGAATGGCGCTTTCTATCAGAAGATAATCAATCTTTCGCCGGCTTTTGTGGCAGTTCATCCGGAATTGTTTCGAGCGGTTCCTGTAGAAGCCAATGCTTACAATGTCCCATATCGTTTTTATCTAAATCCCGCTTCGGTGTTGGTTCTGGGCGCGGGCACGGGAAATGACGTCGCGGCCGCGGTGAGGAACGGCGCAGGAAGGGTCGTTGCAGTAGAAATCGATCCCCTTATTCTTGAACTGGGGCGCAAACTTCATTTCGAGCATCCCTACGACTCGCCCAAGGTACATGTGGTTTTGGACGATGCCCGCAGCTACATTCAGAACAGCCGCGACCAATTCGATCTGATTGTTTTTTCGTTGCTCGATTCACACACGGATACGTCCTACTATTCCAATATCCGCACGGACAATTACGTTTACACTCTGGAAGCCTTTCAGTCAGCCAAGCGGCTGCTCAAGCCGGACGGCGTTTTCGTTGTCAAGTTCTGGGTGACGACGCCATGGATTGCCGGTCGGCTCTACCGTCTCCTGAGCACCGTCTTTGGCCAGACTCCCGTGGACATGAACGCGCTGCGTTCCGATTACACGACATATGGGCGCTTCTTCATCGTTGGATCCGAGGAGCGGATCCTGCGAGTCATGACTGATCCGACTCTGCCATCCTACCTCTCGGGAAACGAGAAGGGCGACACATCCAAGGTGCAGATTACGACGGACGACTGGCCATATTTTTACCAGCGCGCGCGGGGCATTCCGCTGAGCCTCGCCCTGCTCTCCGTTGTCTTAGTCGTTTTCTGTTGGTTAGCACTGAAACGGACCGGAGTCGATCTTGCCGCGCTGCGTTGGCACTTTTTCTTTCTGGGCGCGGGCTTCATGTTGCTGGAGGCTCAAATCGTCAGCAGGATGGCCCTGCTCTTCGGGACCACATGGTTAGTGAACTCAATCGTCGTGGGCGGCGTGCTGCTTCTAATCGCGGCGGCAAATCTGGTGGTCCGCAGCATTCCCCGAGTTTCTTACGCTGCTGCATATATGGGTATTCTTGTTTCTCTCGGAGTGGCCTATCTTGTTCCGTTAGATGATTTCTTCTTCCCCTCGGTTTGGATGAGGGCTGTGGCCGCGACCGTGGTGCTTTGCCTTCCGGTTTTCTTCGCCGGAATCGTCTTCATCCGAAGTTTCAGAGCGGCGGGGTTCGAGGGGAAGGCATTGGGTACGAACTTATTCGGCGCGTTAGTTGGGGGACTTTTGGAATCGATGTCGCTGTGGACCGGGATCAAGTCCCTGGTATTGCTGGCCGCAGTTCTCTATGGCGCATCCTATCTAACCCTGAGATCCGGGACAGCTTTTCGAACCAGGGAAGTGAGCCAGTAGCCGTCACAATCTCAATGGGCCGTAGTTAGTTGCTTGAGTTTCTGCTGAGCGCTTTCCCGGATGACGTCGCGCCGCGCCTCCGATTCCTTCGTATCAGAAGCCAGCAGGGCCAATGCCTTTTCGGCATACTCCCGTGCCAGATCTTTCTCGCTGTTGGCCAGATACGCGTCGCTGAGGCTGTCGTTGGCGTCGGCCGATTCTGGATAGGCGAGGAGGTTGAGCTTCAGGATTTCGAGCGCTAACTTCGCGTTGCCCACTTGCAGATTGTCATAGCCCATGACGTTGATTTGCGATCCCAGCGAGGTTTCTGGGGAAGGCCCGACTTCAGTTGGGCCGCTCTCAGCCATCAAAAATGTGTCGGCGCTTTAGCGCCCGAGCTGAACTTCTTAAGTCCTCGGCGGCTTTTCGCAGCCTCGTAAGCGCCGAAAACCGATGTGCTCAACAGATTGAGGAGTCCCTTTATGGGTCCGCACCAATAGCCGGATCCGCTCAGTCTGAGGTTCCGCGGCTGGCTGGCGGCACGATTCCGTTCATCCGCAAGTACTCAACCATCTGTCCGTAATGATCGAGGGCGTGGGCGACGCCAAATGTGGCCAGGTGAATGCGGGAAGATTTGCTGCCTTCCGCGGGCTGCAACATGTTCTCGGTGGTCAAGGTGGCCGCGGCCTTGTGACCCAGGGCAAAAGAATCCTTCAAGAACTTGATGATGTCGGCTTTGGTCTTCAAGTTCTCCGGACCGTTCCCATCCTTTAGTCCGTCGGGCAGCTTGTCGCCGGTAAGGTGGGACCATATGAAATAGTTGGACGCGGCGACATGCCTGACCTGCAACGCGAATGTACGGACTCCCTTGTAGTCGCTGCCCGGAATGTTCAAGCTCGCGGGAGAGAAGTTGTATTTATCTTCCGGCATGGCTTCAGCAACGTCGACTACCTGCTTTTCGATGTTAGTGATCTCACGGTCCAGCACTGTAGCTATGGTTAGCGGAGGCTGTTGTGCCTCAGGTGCGCTCGCGGCGACCGCGCTCTTTGTGGCCTGCCCCAAAGCGGCTGCGGTGAGGATGAGTACTGCAATCGGCAAGAAGGTTCGTGTTTGTTTCATCGAGTGATTCCTCCTGATTTTGCTTGCATAAAAACATGGTGCCGCATCGAAGGTTGCTTCATCTTCATCGACGGGCAGTAAGGCGGCGCGCTTCATGCCTCGCGAAGAGCAATCATTGGGTCGACCTTTGTCGCCCGCCGGGCTGGGAGGTAGCTGGCCACAACGGCGACTGTAAACAGAAGCAGAGGCACAATCAGAAACACAGTCGGATCGTGGGGGCGCACCCTGTAAAGCAAACTGGCCATCATTGAAGCCGTGGATGCAGACAGGACCACACCGGCAACAATTCCGACGCTCGCCAGCGCGACACCCTTTTGCAGAAAGAGTTTCAGGACGTCTCGCCTGGTAGCGCCCAAGGCCATCCGCAAACCAATCTCGTGGGACCTTTGGCTGACCATGTAAGCCAGCAAGCCGTAAATTCCGATGGAGGCCAGGAGCACCGCCAGTCCAGCAAATCCGCCCACCAGGTCGGCAGAAAAACGGCGTGAAGCCAGTGACCGATCAAGGATGCCATTCATAGAGACAACATTGAATACGGGTAAGCCGGGATCAATGCTCTGGATTTCATGTCGAATCTGTGGTTCGAGCAGGGTCGCGGGCAGAGACGTCCGCAACACCACGCTCACTTGCTTGCTGGGGTCTTGATAGGTCGAAACGTAGATGTGGGGAACGCCATCGATATCGAGACCGTCAATCTTGATGTCCTTAATAATACCCACGACGGTCGTCCAAGGCTTGGTAGGGTCTTCTCCGAAGCGCACTTGGCGGCCCAGCGGATCGCGGGTTGGCCAATACTTACGAGCGGTGCTTTCATCAATGATGGCCACCGGCTGTTTGCCATCTTCATCGCCCTCGGTGAATGAGCGACCGCGTAGGAGCGTGGCCTGCAACACCTTAAAATAATCGGGGCTTATCCGAATTCTCTCGGCGCGCAGATCCTGCGAGGACTCGACCGGTCTATCTTCAATCGCTAAGCCTTCAATCGCTAAGCCACCGACCGCGTTGGGATTGCTATTGGTGGTCGGTAGAGCTGAGGTGATTGCGGCGAGTTCTACTCCCGGAATTGCCTTCATGCGCCGCAGCAACTCACGATCAAAGGTGGCCATACCAGGAATACCGAGATACGGATCCGTCTTCGGATCGTTGGGAACTCCTAGCCACGTGTTTGCCGTGACAACTTGAGTTGGATTAAAGCCTGGATTTTCCTGCAACAGGTCCCGCAGAGTACGCAGCAGCAAGCCGGCTCCCACCATCAGTATGACGGCAAATGCCAATTCAGAGACGATTAGAACATCCCGCAATCGGCCGGTCTTAGTGCTGTAGCCGGACCCTCGACCGCCTTCACGAATGGCCGAGGAGAGAGCGACTTTTGCCGAATGAAGCGCTGGAGCAAGTCCAAACACTAAGCCGGTAAGAATGGAAATCAGCAGAGCGAAGGCCAGCACCACCCAGTCGATTCGTACTTCGTTGAGCCGGGGAACGTTCGATGGCACAAAGCGCAGGATGAAACCCAAAGTACCCACTGCGGTTGCAATTCCCGCAGCACCGCCGATAAGCGATAGCAGCATGGACTCGGTCAGCATCTGGCGCACCATGCGGCCACGGCTTGCCCCCAGAGCTAACCGCACCGCCATCTCTTGTTGCCGCCCCGAAGCGCGCGCCAAGAGGAGATTGGCAATGTTCAACGATACGATGAAAACGATCAGGATTACCGCACCCAGTAACACCAGCAGCATGGGCCGGACCTTGCCCACCAAAGTTTCTTGCAAGGGTTGAATCTCAATTGTCCATTGCGCCTGCGGCGGGTAATCGGTGGGAAAGTCGTGGCGTAATTGGGCAGCCATGGCGATGAGCCGCGCCTGAGCTTGCGCCAGTGTCAGGCCAGGCTTAAGTCGTCCGATTCCAGATACTAAAATCCGGGTACCACGTATTGGCGGGGGAAAGGGATCTCCGCTGAATCCGCCGGCGCCAAACACGTCCACGTCGCCGGAAGTCGTCGGTCCAGGATGGCGAAATCCGCGTGGCAGAACCCCAATAATTGTAAGGGGATCATTGTCGATCCGGATGGTACGGCCGAGAACATTCGGATCGGCGCCATAGGCACGGCGCCACAGGCCATCGCTGATCACGGCCAATGGAGCGAAACCAGGCGCGAAGTCCTGCGAACCAAACAATCGTCCAATTTGCGGGGTCACACCCAGCATGGAAAAGTAGCTAAAACTGCCATTGACCGCCTCGACACGCTCGGGCTGTTTGGCGCCGGTCAAATTCTCGCTACCCTCAAAGATCGGGGTCACATCTTCAAACACACCCGCTCGCGTCTGCAGGTCATCCAGTTCGGGCTTGGAAAATGTGACATCGCGCAATCCTACGCCGGGCTCGTTAAAGTAGATTCGTACCAAACGATCAGGATCGCGGTAGGGCAGAGAACGCAGCAACACGGCATTCACGATGCTGAAAATGGCTGTGTTGGCTCCCACGCCCAGCGCCAATGTGAGAACCGCCACGAGTGTGAAGGCTGGCTGCTTGCGTAACATGCGCACAGCATAGCGGACGTCGTGGCAGAAATCGTCCCACCAGAGCCAGCGGCCGGATTCGTAGAAGCGCTCCTGCGCCTGGGTCACGTTGCCGAAAGCCTGGCGGGCCGCGGTTCGGGCTTGTTCATCGCTGAGACCCTGTTCGCGGAGGCGTTCTGCCTCTAGCGCTATATGGGCTTCGATTTCCGCAGCGAAGTCGCTGGGCTTGCGCTGGCCTTGAAACATAGCCTAAGTCTCCTCCGGACCAAGAACGCGTCCGATCGCGGCCGAGAGGCGCTTCCACTTGGTGGTTTCTTTCACTAATTGTTTGCGACCGGCGGGCGTCAGAGAATAAAAGCGGGCCTTGCGGTTATTGGAGGAGACTCCCCATTTCGCGGCGATCCAGCCGCGCTCCTCAAGGCGTTGGAGCCCGGGATAAAGGGCCCCATGCTCGACCAGGAGTTCTTCATCCGACGTTTGCTGGATGGCGCGCGCAATGCCCTGGCCGTGCTGTGGTCCGAAGATCAAGGTGCGCAAGATGAGAAGGTCCAAGGTGCCTTGCAGCAGATCCAGCTTGCCTTTTGACTCTTGGGTCGACATATAACCCGAGTGTATGAATTTATGGGTAAGATGTCAACCCAAAATTTGACCAGCCCGGAGTACGCCTTTCCCTGAGTCAAACAAAATGGTCAGAATCCAGGCGGCCGCTCGCTCGCCACTCCGAAACTTCGTTCCAGCGCGAGTCCGGCATTTGCCAAAGTGCCCTCGTCGAATAGCCGTCCGATCAGAGTGACGCCGTGAGGCACCCGGCGCGGCGGCGAAAAGGTGGGCAGTGTATGGTCCGGGTCCGGCGCCCAGTCGGTGCGCGCCTTCGACACTTCGACGAAGCCGGCGCGCAGCGTTAGCGACGGGTGCCCGGTGAAGTTGGTAATGGTCAGCATTTCGTCGCGCAACGAAGGTACGAGCAGCAGGTCCACGCTGGAGAAGAGGTGGGCCATCTCCTCAGCCACTTTGCGCCGGAGTCGGTCCGCCTGCACAAAGTCCACTGCGGAGAGGAAGCGGGCCTGGCGGAAGAGATTGGGCCAGGCGTCGGGCACTTGAGCCTTGAGCTGATTCATGCCGCCGCTGAGCGTAAGTTCTTCGAACGCGGCTGCCCCCTCGGCGAAGAGGATCAGGTTGAGCGATCCGTAAGGCCAGTCTGGAATCGACACCTCCACCGGGACCATGCCCACCTTCTTGACCGTCTCGAGCGCGGCGAGGTCGACATCGGTAGCAGGTCTTTCTTTCATCCAGCCGGGGATGTAGCCAACGCGCAACCCTTGAACCTTCGCGGCGGCATCGAAGTCCAGCCGGCTGGGCAGGCTTGCTACGTCGCCAGGGTCGGGCCCTGAGATGGCGTGCAGCACCAGCATGGTGTCCTCGACACTGCGGGCCATCGGTCCGAGTTTGTCGAGCGACCAGCAGAGCGTCATCGCGCCGGTACGGGGCACGCGGCCGTAAGTGGGGCGCAGTCCGGTAATGCCACAACGCATGGATGGGCTCACGATGCTGCCGCCGGTTTCGCTCCCGATCGCGAAGCCCACTAATCCCGCAGCGGTGGCAGCGCCGGGACCCGCGCTTGAACCCGACGATCCTTCTTCGAGCAGCCATGGATTCATGGTTTGTCCGCCAAACCAAATGTCGTTGAGCGCGAGAGCGCCGAGGCTGAGCTTCGCGACCAGCACCGCGCCAGCCTGATGGAGACGCTTCACGACCACGGCGTCCTCAGCAGGCACGCGGTTGCGGAAGGGCTCGGCGCCGTAGGTGGTCGGGATGCCAGCGGTGTCGAGAAGGTCCTTGGTGCCCCATGGAATGCCATGCAATGGTCCGCGGTATTTGCCGGCAGCAATCTCGGCGTCCGCGTTTTTGGCCTGCGCCAGCGCTAACTCGGGAGTGAGCGTGATGACACAGCGCAATTTCGGATCGAAGCGCTTCAGCCGATCGAGATAAATATTTGTCAGTCGTACCGAGCTAAGCTTTTTCCCCTCAATCCAACGCGAGAGTTGGGTCAGCGTGGCGAACGCGATCTCCTCGTCGTGCGTCGGCAGCGGCCCCGGATCAGCCTGGCTGCGGACAAACTGTTCGCGTTCAGGCCGTGTCTTTTGGCCGGGCAGAATCGGGTCCCAGCGTGAGGCGGGCGCCAATGCGGATTCCAATGCGAGCTTGCGAGGTCCAGTGCGCCGTTCGTAGAGCGCTGCCATGGTCCTGCGCCAACTGCCTGCGGCCACGGCACGTTCGCTGCCGGTCAGTTCCACCCGAACCAGCTTCTCTGCCTCGGCGAAGGTCGCGGTCGAAACCTCAGGTCCGACGGCCGGTCCGGCACCGAACGCGGACGGAGCCCCGGGCGGCAGATCGTTCATCTGCGGATCATCGGTGCCGAGAGCCGCGGTCCGCGGATTGTTGGGTGGTTGCGCATAGCTGTGGCCAGCGACTGCCGCACCGAGCAGGCCGAGAGATGTATGAACCAAGAATTGCCTTCGCGATTTCGACATGAACCCTCTGAAGTGATTTATGCTTTACGGTTTGGGCGTTCGACTCTAGGATACATAAGTGGACATGAAACCCATTCTCGTGACTGGCGGAGCCGGCTTTATCGGCTCCAATTTCATCTTGCAATGGCTTGCGGCCGAAACTGCTCCGGTCGTGAATCTTGACAAGCTTACCTACGCCGGGAATCTTGGCAATCTGGAAAAGATTTCTGCCGATCCCCGCTACAGTTTTGTCCACGGAGACATCGCCGACCGGAAACTGGTGAGCGATCTGCTCGATCGTCGCCGCCCGCGGGCCATTGTGCACTTCGCCGCTGAAAGTCACGTGGACCGCTCCATACACGGCCCCGACGATTTCGTGCGCACCAATGTGAATGGCACCTTTAGCCTGCTCGAAGAAGCCCGAGCTTATTGGACGGAATTGGATCAAGAAGGAAAGGGAAAATTTCGCTTCCTGCATGTCTCGACCGATGAGGTCTATGGATCGCTGAAGCCCAACGATCCGCCGTTCTCGGAAGCGACTCCTTACTCGCCCAACAGCCCGTACTCCGCGACCAAGGCCGCGTCTGACCATCTGGTCCGAGCCTATCATCACACCTATGGGTTGCCGGTTCTTACCACCAACTGCTCAAACAACTACGGGCCTTTTCAGTTTCCGGAAAAGCTGATCCCGCTGACCATCCTGAATGCGATGAATGGCAAGGCGATCCCGGTTTATGGCGACGGTCAGAATGTTCGCGACTGGCTGTATGTGGCGGATCACTGCGATGCCATTCGAACCGTTCTTGCCCGCGGGAAAATCGGCGAGACCTACAATGTGGGCGGACGCAATGAGAAGCCGAACCTTGAGATCGTACACACCATCTGCTCGATTCTCGACGAGCTGCGGCCCGCTGATTCCGTCGTCCCACATAGCAAGCTGATTACCTACGTCACGGATCGGCCCGGCCACGACCGGCGTTATGCCATGGACACGCGCAAGCTTGAGCGGGAACTCAACTGGCAACCTCGTGAAACCTTTGAAAGCGGAATCCGTAAGACCGTCGAGTGGTACCTAGCGAACGAAGCATGGATTCGAGAAGTGACCACCGGGCACTACCGAGAGTGGATTGCGACCCAATACTCGGTTTGATTTTCTGTTTTAGACTGCTGAAACACGGACACGAAACAACAAAGAATGCCAACTCATAATTCCACGCGAAGTTCCAATTACAAGGGCATCATTCTGGCGGGCGGATCAGGGACGCGGCTTTATCCCGTAACCCATGCGGTTTGCAAAAGTCTGCTGCCAATCTATGACAAGCCCATGATCTATTACCCGCTGTCGACGCTCATGTTGGCGGGCATACGGGACATTCTGCTCATTTCCACGCCCGAAGATGTGCCCCGGTTCCAGCAGTTCCTCGGTGACGGATCGCGCTTCGGACTGAACTTTCAATACGTGGTTCAGCCTCGGCCGGAGGGTATCGCACAGGCGTTTCTGGTGGGAAAAGAATTCATCGGTTCTTCCTGCTGTGCGCTGGTTCTCGGTGACAATATTTTCTACGGACACGATCTGGTGAAGTGCGTGCAGGAAGCAGGAAAGAAGACAGTAGGTGCGCGAGTATTCGCCTACCCGGTGCAAGATCCTGAGCGTTATGGTGTGGTTGAGTTCGACTCTGAAGGGAAGGCTCTAAGCCTCGAGGAAAAACCAAAAGCCCCGAAGTCGCGTTACGCGGTCACCGGACTTTATTTTTACGACAGCCAGGTGGTCGACATCGCGAAGTCGCTAAAGCCCTCTGCCCGCGGCGAATTGGAAATCACCGATGTGAACAAGCAGTACATGAAACAGAAGCAATTGGATGTCGTCGTCATGGGCCGAGGCATGGCCTGGCTCGATACCGGAACCCACGAGTCGATGCTGGAGGCGTCTCTATTTATCCAGACCATCGAGACGCGCCAGGGGCTGATGGTTTCGTGTCCCGAGGAAATCGCCTACCGTTACGGATACATCGGCGCCGAGGAGCTCGAAGCCACGGCATCCTCCATGAAGAACAATCGGTACGGCGCGTACTTGCTGCAATTGCTGAAGGAAAAAGTATTCTGAAATTTCCAAAGGCTGAGAAGTTTCGAGAAAGGTAAAAACGCGGTAGCCCGTCGCGAGGTTAATCGGGAGATCAAGGAATCGCGGCTGTGGCCTGGTTCGAGTACGCGCTCTCCACGTTATTTGAATCGACCGAAGTGGTCACGTAATAGTAGGTCTGTCCGCTCTGCACCGAGGTGTCGGTATATGCGGTGTTGGCGTCGGCTGCTGTGGTGAGCCTGGCATAAGGCCCGCCCGACGCGGTGCCACGATAGACGTTGTAGCCGACCACTTGCGACGTGCTCGGATTCCAGGAAAGCGCCACGCTGTGCTGGGAAACTTGGGTTCCGTCCCCAGCCAATGTTTCGGTGGCCGGGGAATTCGTCGCGTTGCTGTCAAACGCGATACTGCCCGGCGAACTTCCAGCCGCCTGCGGAGCGAAGGTGACCGTGAACGGGACGCTCTGCGCAGCCGGCACGGTGACCGGGAAGGTGATCCCGCTAACCGAATATCCCTGACCGTTCCAGGCCGCGGAGGAAACCGTAATGTCCGCGGCTCCTGCCGTTAATGTCCCCTTCTGGACTGAGTGGCTGCCGACGGCCACGTTCCCAAAACTCATGGTGGAAGGAGCCACAGCGAGCTGAGCCGCACCCGGATTTTGCTTTGAAGTCTGAGATCCCGTGGACAGGCCAGCGCATCCGGCAAGCCCGAGAATCAAAGGCACTCCCAGGATGCAGCCTGCGAGACGCAATCGGATTGCGGAGGTTCCGTTCTGCACCTTACGATTATCCGAAGCGAACGCCCAGCAGGCTAGAGGCCCCAAAGCCCTGACCTTCCGCGCAAGTTTGGCCCCGACTTTCGTAACTCCCGCCCCACCGCCCGCTACAATGTTCGTAACCTTGAGATGCACTACAAACGACCAACGACCAATGACTAACGACCAACGACCAGCAACCGTCTCTGACGAATTCTGGATGGAGGAAGCCCTCCGCGCCGCGCACCGCGCCCTGGAAGCGGGAGAGGTTCCCGTGGGTGCGGTGGTAGTTCATGCCGGCGAAGTCGTCGGCCGAGGCTGGAATCGCAACCTTACCGACTCTGATCCGACTGCCCACGCCGAAATCGTCGCCCTTCGCCAAGCCGGCGCCAACCTGGGAAATCACCGCCTGGGAGACTGCGAGCTCTTTGTTACAATTGAACCGTGCGCCATGTGCGCAGGTGCCTTGGTGCATGCTCGGTTGAAACGATTGGTGTACGGCGCCGACGATTCGAAAGCGGGTGCAGTTCATTCGGTGATGGCGGTGCTGAACCATCCCAAACTCAATCACCAGATGCAAGTCCGCGGAGGAGTCCTGGCTGGCCGTAGCATGGAGTTGCTGCAAGCGTTCTTTAGAAGTCGTCGAGTGGAAGGGCGTTCGTCGTAGGTCGTAGGCAACGCCCGGAAAAGCTTGAGACAGAGTCAAGAGAGCGGAGACCCACGGCCAACGACTGACGACCAACGACCAACAGCGGTTCCGGAGAGGTGCGTGAGCGGTTGAAACGATCCGCCTCGAAAGCGGACATACCTTAACGGGTATCGGGGGTTCGAATCCCCCCCTCTCCGCCAGTCCTTTAGTTATCTAGCACTTGCAAGCTGGTGATACCTATACTGATCCCGAGTTGGATTGGAGGTATCATCCCGTGCCCAACACCCAGTCGAAAGAAGTCAACCTCACAAAGCGAGTCCAAACCTGCAAGGGCATGCGCTACTGCCCTGTGGTCCTGGCCGCAAATGGCCGGGTCAAGCCTGATCTAGTCATTGTCAACGGACAACAGGAACGACACCCTGAAGGTGCGTATTACCTCGAATGGCGTGAGCGCGGCAAGCGCGTGCGGCTATCGGTCGGGAAAGACGCAGCGGACGCCAGTGCGCGACGCCAACGGAAGGAAGCTGAGCTTAACGCTCTAAACAACGGGGTCCCCGTTGTTCCTGACAATGGTGATAACGGGCACAGGTCGGTCGCGGCTGCTGTCGCTGAGTTCCTAGACGAAACCAAGCTTACGAAGAAGCCCAAGACGCTAGCCGCATACACGACCGTCCTGAATTACTTCACTGAATCCTGCCCGAAGCTGTACGTTCACGATATTGAGCGACGTGACATGCTGAAGTTCTCAGCGTTCCTCCGCGATGAGAAGAAGCAGTCACCGCGCAGCGTGTACAACAAGTTCGAGAACGTCATGTCATTTCTCAAGACACAAGGGATTCGCGGTTTGGTGGGTAAGAACGATTGGCCGCGCTTCGTCGAAGAGGAGCCCGAAGTGTACGAGAGGGAAGAACTGGAGAAGCTATTCGCCGCCTGCGATGCAGACGAGCGCCTTTGGTACGAGTTTTTCTTGATGACGGGGATGCGTGAGCAGGAAGTGATGTTCACGTACTGGACGGACGTGAATCTTACGTCTCACACCGTCCGCGTAAGCCACAAGCCTGACCGTGGATGGACACCGAAGGCGTATAAGGAACGCGAGATTCCGATCCCTGCTAAGCTGGTGAAAAGCCTGAAAGCGTTGAAGGCGAAGTCTGACAAGACGTGCACGCTCGTGTTCCCCACTGCCGGATGCAACCCAAAACTAGATTTCCTCGACTGCCTGAAGGCCGTGGCGGAACGTGCGAAGCTCGACAAGGATGGTTTCTGGCTTCACAAGTTCCGCGCTACGTCGCAATGTGGTCCCTGTGGGCTGGTGTCGATCTGCGCACCGTGCAGCAGTGGCTTGGACACTCGGACATGGAAAGCACGATGCGCTATCTCAAGCCGTCCCGCAGTCAGCGGACCCGCGAGAAGGTGAACGAGATTTTTGCGTAAGGACGCGGTCGATCATGTGGATTGTTGATGGGATTAGCCCGTCACTTGGGAGCGAAAGGTCACTTTTCACAAGCTGACTCCTTCCCGCTACCAATCTGACGAAATTCCCCAGAGGCTCGTTTCTGGACCACGGACTGGACAAGAAATGACCTAACAATTCTAGGCGAGTCCTGAGTGGCGGACGGCCCAAAAGCCAGGCCTCCGGCAGAGGAGACTATTTGCGCTGACGGGGGCTTGGAAGTGAAGAAGATTAAGGGCCAGGATGAAACGGATGGAGGAGATGCAGCGCGATCGAATAGATGGTAGGAACCTGCTAATCGCCAACCATTCTTATGCCATATTTGTTGAGTTTGTAGGCCAAAGCGCTGCGGGAGAGTCCCATACGGCGGGCGGCTTCGGCCTGCGCTCCGCCGGTGGCCGACAGTGTCTGGAGGATAAGCTCTTTTTCGGTTCGCTCTAGTAGTTCCGTCAGATCGAAAGAATCCGGAGCGGACAACGCATGGGACTGGAGTGGCAGATTTGCCTTCTTTGCCATTCGTGGGCATCGCGTCCGGACGGCGCACGACAGGGAGATCGTCAATTCCAATCTCGAGATTGCTGGTCAGAATATAAGCCCGCTCGATCAGGTTCTTCAGTTCCCGTAGATTCCCCGGAAACTGATATTGCTGGAGTTGCTCTGATGCTTGCGGAGAGATGTGTCTCCGCGGCATTTTGAGCTCAGTCGCGACCTGCCGGCAGAATATCTCGCTAAGGCCTGCGATGTCATCACGCCGATCGCGCAGAGGTGGAAGATGTATGGGTACCACTGCCAGACGGTAGAAAAGGTCTTCACGAAAGAGACCTTCCCGCACGCGTTGCTCCAGATTGCGATGCGTGGCGACCAGAACGCGGACATCCACTTTGCGCGGACGCGTAGAGCCAACCCGCAGCAGTTGACCGTCAGTGAGGATGCGCAGCAGCTTGGCTTGGGCGGCGAGAGACATTTCTCCCGCTTCATCGAGGAATAAAGTGCCCTCATGCGCGGCTTCAAACAGACCCTGACGGCTATGATCCGCTCCCGTGAACGCGCCTTTTTCGTGGCCGAAGAGTTCGCTTTCGAGAAGAGTTTCGGTGAATGCCGCACAGTTCACGGCTACAAACGGCTTGGAGGATCGGGCGCTGTTGCGATGGATAGCCCTGGCCACCAGTTCCTTACCAGTGCCGGTTTCTCCGGTGATGAGGACAGTGGCAGGAGTGGGCGCCACGCGAGCGATGCGGTCGCGAACGTCGCGGATGAGGTCACTTTCGCCGTAGAGCTCGGATGCGCCCTCCAGATGCACGACCCTGTCCTTCAGCAGAACGTTTTCGCGCAGGAGTCGGGTGCGTTCACACGCCCGGCGCACGGCGGCGCGCACCACTTCGGGCTGGAATGGCTTGGTGAGAAAGTCGAAGGCACCGTGACGCATGCTGTCGACAGCTAGTTCGATACTGGCCACCGCCGTCAGAAAAATGACAGAAATCGAGGGATCAACTTCCTGGGCCGAAGCCATCACGGCCGAGCCTTCACCATCCGGCATTTTCTGATCGGTAACCACGACATCAAAGTCGTTTGCCGCCAGACTGTATTGCGCATCCTGGACGCCCTCAGCTTCGAAAATCTCATGCTGGTCCTGGCGGAGGTTGGATGCCAAGATGCGTCGCATACTGGGTTCATCGTCAACGAGGAGAATTCTTCCCATCTGTATCTATTCCTATCTCTTGTTCCGCGCACTGTCGGGCACGGGCAGAATCAGTGAAAAGCAAATTCGTTGTGGACCATTCGTCGCGATCACCAGGTCACCGCCGTGCGCCCGCGCGATATTGCGGGCAATGGCTAGTCCAAGCCCGGTTCCTTGTGGCTTGGTAGTAAAGAATGGCTCGAAGATGCGCCCAAGAGCTTGCTGGGGTATGGAGTCTCCAAAGTTTTCGATATCGATGCAGACACGGTGGTCCATCCTGTGTGCCGTGAGGGTAATCGCACTGTGGGCCGAGGCGGCGTCCACGGCGTTGAGGACCAGATTCAGCAGCGCCTGTTGCAATTGCCCGGAGTCGGCTTCTACCTCGAGTGGATCTGAGATATTTACTTCGATTTGCAGGCCTTTCTGGTTGGCATGAGCACGAGATGCGTCGGTGATGTAATGGAGAGTATCGGCCACCGAAGTGGGCGCCAGGTGTGGCGTGCGGGGACGCGCATAGTCCAGGAACTCGCTGGTCAGGGTGACCAGCCTCGTAGCCTCCGCCGAGGCGATCTCGAACATTTCGTCCCGCTCCGCTCCCGCCAGTTGCTTGGCGGTAGCGAGAGAACTGGTGATCATGGCGACCGGATTTCGGATTTCGTGCGCAATCGCGCTGGACAAACGGCCCACTGCTGCCAACCTCTCTTCCTGGAGCAATCGCTCCCGAGTTCGTTCCAGTTCAAGCACGTTGTTTGCCAGACGCGTTTCCTTCTGCCGCAAGTCGCGCACCAGCAGCCAAACCACGACCCCCACCATGATGAACACCAGAGACGTGGTTCCGGCTTCGAAATACTCTCCCACCTCAAGCGGCGGATGTTTCTCGAAATAACGCCAGACCCACAAGAAAAGGGATAGGTCGGCAATGGTGACCACCCCCAGAACTGTGGACAACTCAAAACGGAAAGCAGCTTCGAGGATGGGTACTACCATCAGGACGACATAGGGACTGTCTTCATGGTCGGTCAGGCCCGCCAGCAGAATCGCAAGCCCTAGGTTTATCACGATGGAAGCCCAGGTCAGCGCCGCCAGAGCATCGGCCCGCAGCGGTTTTGAAAGCCACTGGATCCAGATCAGTTCCACTGCTCCCAGAACAAAAACAGACGTGATCGCCAGTATTAGCGATCGGGAGAAGTTGCCCCAAAACGAAGCGAACAACCAGTGCAAGAAAACCAAAACGGACAGGAGCAACAGGTTCAAAAGGATGAAGACGGATTCCAGGCGCTGGAAGGAAGCCAGGCCAGAGGCAAGCATAGACGCGTCGGGAAACAGTTTCTTCAGCATGGGCAGTCCTCGCACCTTGTCGCAATAAGCGCAGACTTTTCCTTTTACAGTTTACGGAGATGTGGGCTGGGTTACGCGCGAGCGAGATCACAGGTGTGTGTGACGGAGATCACAACGGTTAAGAATTCTTGCTGCCAGAGTTCAGCATTCTGTACCGAAATCGCTCCCAGCACAGCGTCCGACTGCTGGGTGGGTTCCACACTTTGTAACATGCAATTGCTCCCCGTTAGCGCCTGTTTTCCCGGCTCTCAGTTACCGCTCTGCCTATAGAGAACTTTGGCGCAGCAATTGCCCCACTGGACGGCATGCACGATTTGGCGCGCGGGGTAAGCTTTCCCTCTGCATGCGGGCAGCCCCGCAAAAAGCGCGGATCAAGATCTTTGAGCATCGGAGATGGTTAAATGCCGCCGTCGAAAACACTTTTGTTCTGGACCGCGCTGGTTGGTGCAACGGGCTTGCTTCTTGACTTGGCTGGCTGTGCAGGAGCCTCGTCCGGCATGTCACTAAGTTCAGATGCTTCGGATCCAGCTTCGCCGAAAATCCAGCATGTTGTTGTGATCTTTCAAGAGAATCGCACGCCCGATAATCTCTTCCATGGATTGCCGAATGCAGACATCGCGAATAGCGGGCTGAACTCACACGGCCAGATGGTTCCGTTAGCACCGATATCCCTAAAGGCCAACTACGACCTGGATCACTCCCACGGAGCATTCGTGGCGATGTACAACGGCGGTAAGATGGACGGAGCGGACAAGGTCCATTGCATAGGCAACTGTCCTCCCCACCCTCAGTTTACCTACGTCAATCCTTCTGATGTCGCGCCCTATTTTCAACTAGCCGAGCAGCACACCTTTGCGGATCGGATGTTCCAGACGAACCAGGGGCCCAGCTTCCCGGCACACCAGTTCATCATTGCGGGCACTTCCGCGCCGACGGCGACCAGCGATTTGTTTGCATCCGGAAATCCCGGTGGCCCAAACGCGTTCATGGATACCGGGTGTACCGCTCCTATAGGAGATACCGTGGCTCTGATTGATCCCTCCGGTAACGAGTCTTCTGCGCAATACCCGTGCTTCGAACATCTCACGCTCATGGATTTGCTCGAGGCCAAGAGAATTAGTTGGAGGTATTACACGCCATCGGCTGGCTTCATCTGGACAGGACCCAATGCAATTCGGCATCTGAGATCAGACCCCGCCTGGTCGAATGTGATTCTTCCGCAGACCCAGGTGTTGAAGGATATCAGCAACAATGTACTCCCCGCCGTAAGCTGGGTGATTCCGTCCGGGCAGGCCTCCGACCATCCCTGGAACAACGGTTCCGGCCCGTCGTGGGTAGCTTCTATTGTCAATGCCATCGGCAACAGCCCGTACTGGTCGAATACTGCAATCTTCATTACTTGGGATGACTGGGGAGGGTTCTACGACCACGTTGCGCCTCCGATCTACAACTCCTATGAATACGGTTTTCGTGTGCCGCTGATCGTCGTATCCCCCTTCGCGAGAGCGCATTATGTTTCTCACGTCACGCATGATTTTGGCAGCATCCTAAGCTTCATCGAGGAGAACTTCGAGCTACCCTCGCTCGGGTATGCCGATTCTCGCGCCGACGACTTGTCCGACTGCTTCGATTTCAACCAAGTGCCCCTGAGGTTTCAGACTATTGCTGCTCCGCTCAAAGCGCAGCACTTCCTTGACGACCAAACGCCACCGACAGATCCTGATGACGATTGAGCTTGCCTTACAACTGTCAAGAATTCTTGCAGTCGGCGTTCAGAGTTCTGTACGGAAATCGTAGAGCAGGGCTTGCAATTGCTCGGTCGATTCCACGCTACCGCGGGAAATTTGCTCCCATCGCGCCGTTTTTCCTGAGTCTGCGGTCACGGTTCTCCCGCTCAAGTACTTTGGCGAAGCAATTGCCTGATTGGACGGCATAGCAGGATCGGGCCGCGTGCACTGGCAAGTCTTTCCCTTGCATCGGATCACCCTGCAACAAACCCAGGATTGAGGAGACACAATATGAAGCTACGCATCACAACTTCCCCCATACCCATGATCGTTATTGTTGCGGCCTTGCTGGTTGCCCTGAACGCGTCTGCCTTTGCTGCGAGCGGCACTTGGGCTTTTACCGGCCGGTTGCGGAACGCCCGTGACGGACAGACCGCAACGTTCCTACCGAACGGCAATGTGGTAGTCGCAGGCGGCGAAAATAACAACGGAGCCATTGCTTCCACAGAAGTCTATAGTGCGGTCACCAGTTCCTGGAGTAAATCCGGAAACCTCACGACCGCGCGCTCCGGCGCGGGAGCCGTCCTGCTGTCGAGCGGCGCAGTATTAATTGCGGGCGGGTGCATTTCGAATTGCCTCGGCGCAACCACCGCTACCGCAGAACTCTACAACTCGACCAACGGGAGTTGGTCATCCACCGGTTCGATGGCAACTGCCCGAACATACTTCAGCATGGTGATGTTACCCGGCGGCAAGGTGTTGGTGGTCGGAGGATGTACCAAGCTCAACTCCAATGGATGTGGTGGCGTCACCGCTGCGGCCGAGGTCTACGATCCTTCCACCGGAAAGTGGAGTTCTACAAGCCCCATGCATGCGGCTCGCGGAAATCTCACCGCTACGCTGCTGCCGAACGGCAAGGTGCTAGTGGCCGCCGGTATCAACGCGGCCAACAACCCCTTGGCAACTGCTGAACTCTACAACCCCTCCACAGGCAAATGGTCGCTGACGGGCAGCCTGAATGTCGCTCGTGACGAGCACACGGCCGTGCTCCTGTCTACGGGCAATGTGCTGGTAGTGGGTGGAGAAAACTCCGCTAGTGTGACCACCAACAAGACCGAGTTGTATAACCCTTCTACCGGAAAATGGACTTTCACCGGCAACCTGAACACCAGCCGTCTTGAGCACACGAGCACGATGTTGATGAACGGCAACGTGCTAATTGCCGGTGGGAACAACGTCACAGCAAATACGACAACAGTTCTGGCGAGTGCGGAACTCTACAACCCCAGCACTGGGCATTGGATGAATACGGGCAGCATGAACCAGGCCCGGGTCGGCCATTCGGCCACGTTGCTGATGTCGGGACAGGTGCTTGCTGCGGCTGGCAGCGGAGCCAACAATGAACTCGCGAGCGCAGAGATCTACAAACCGTAACGATCCAGCACCACGAAAAACACTCAGGTTTCGATTCGCTTTTCAGCTGTCTGGCCGGCGGCGCCCCTGGTGGCCGGCCAGAGTTTTTCGCGAAACGATTTTCAACTCGCTCTCTGCTATCACGACGCAGTGTGACGCATGTCATATGTTTTCAATCCACACTGAACATAGACTTAGGTACGGGTTTAACCACGTTCGAATTGCCTTGGTCATTCGGAGCGGGGACAAAACACAATGGGTCCATTACGCCTCTCGACTCTGGTGATCGTGTTTTCACTGGCCTCACTGACTGCAGCCTATGGCCAGGATAACTACGAGATCCAGGTCTACGGTTCCGAGATGGGGCCGCCAGGCTCTACCATGTTGGAACTCCACAGCAACTTCACCGTGCTGGGAAGCACGACCGTGAAGGACGGCGTTAATCCAACCCAGCACTCCATGCACGAGACGCTGGAAATAACTCACGGGTTCACCGATTGGTTCGAGTGCGGCTTCTACATTTTCAGCAGTATTCAGCCAGATGGCGGCTGGCAGTGGGTGGGCGACCATATTCGTCCACGCCTGACTGTGCCTGAATCCTGGCACTGGCCTGTTGGGCTCAGCCTGGCGCAGGAATTTGGCTATCAGCAGCGGTCCTTCTCGGAAGATACATGGACCTGGGAGATCCGTCCGATCATCGACAAGAAAGTGGGGCGCTGGTACATGGCGTTCAATCCTACTTTTGATCGCGCGCTGCACGGGGACGGCGTCAAGAACGGATTTGAGTTCTCTCCTAACGCGAAAGTGAGTGTCGATTTCACGAAAAAGATTGCTGGGGGACTCGAATACTACGGCTCCTTAGGGCCGGTTACCGGCTTCAGTCCCTGGAGCAAGCAGCATAACCAGTTCTTTCCTGTCATTGATCTGGATGTCTCGCCCAAGTGGGAGATCAATTTCGGAGTGGGTTACGACGCCAGCAACCCCAGCGACCGCCTGATCGTGAAATTCATTCTCGGCCGGCGCTTCCGTTGGGGAGGCGAGCGCGAACACGACGAGCCCGCCAGTAAGAAATCTTTCCTATCGAAGCCGTGAGACGCCTACTGTTCCGAAGAGTTCGGAATCCTGAACGGCCTGGACCCAGCGTTCAAATCTTTTCTGGACGCCCGAGCATCAACTCCAAGTTAACTGTCTTGTTTTCAGTAAATCCGATTTGGAACGCAAGCTGCCAATGAATGAGACAGCGATGCTCGCTACCTTGTGAGGATGGGGCTCGCCAGGATCGAAAGTCAAATTCAGAAGTCCCAGGAGAAAAATTATGAAGAAATTGGCAGCTCTGCTCTCCCTTGTCCTGCTGGCCGGTGTAATGCAAGCCACGTCGGTTGGACCGATTACGAAATCGCAAGCGGAACAAGATGCGCTCAGCGCGGTAGGCGTCGGCACCGTCGATGACGCACACTTTGAAAGAGAGATGGGTAGGTTGGTTTGGGTGGTGGACATCTCCGCAGTCGCGACCTACGACGAAGTTTGGGTCGACGCGCACACCGGAGCGATCCTCAGAATCATTCTGCACTTTCCCGCGTACAAACCGATCAGCAAGCAGCAAGCTGAACAGGCTGCGCTGAAGGCGGTCGGCGGCGGCAAGGTTGTACAGGCCCAGCGAGACCAGTGGCAGGGATACCCGATCTGGGACATCACCATCATCCAGCTGGGATCGGAGTATGACGTGTATGTCAATGCGCGTACCGGTGCGATCCTTAAGGTCATCAAGCTTAGGAACGTCTCGAGTATGAACGCCTCGAGTAGGAAGTTCATTAGCAAAACCAAAGCAGCGCAGATCGCCCTGAACGCTGCCGGCGGTGGTCAAGTGCTCCTCGTAGTTCTCGAGAAGAGCGATAACCCACCCGACTGGTCCGTAGATGTGAAGGCCACAAACGGCAACGAGTATGAAGTCAAGGTCAATGCCTACACGGGAAAGGTGATTGCGATCATTCCTGGCTGATAGATCACCATACTTCGCCTTTCCCCTTACCCCGGTTGGTCGTTTGCGCGACTGACCGGGGTGATTTTTCGATCGCATTCCGCGAGCTCCAGCGACGCGATGGATCACTCACCTCGGTGATAAGCAGCACGGCGAACGGGAGCGATTAAGATGCAAAATGAGAAGCGGCGTGCCGGCACACGAACGACAATCACATGGCGACTGAATGCAGCAAACGAGGCCTAATTCTGGAGGTTGCAGGCGCGGTTCTGCTATGCGCTCTTTCTGCGCCAGCACAAATCTCTCCTGGCCCTCTTTCCCGCGCGCATCAATCTCTGAACGGCACGACCAACTGCACCACATGTCACCGGCTGGGTGCGGGCGAAGCCAACTTCAAATGTCAAGACTGCCATACGGAGATCGCCACTCGCGTGGTCAATCAAAAGGGGCTGCATGCTGCCTATCACCTTACGCCGGGTTCGAGCAAACAGTGCGTGAGTTGCCACTCGGAGCACAACGGCGAGAACTTCGCTATTGTCAAATGGGATCCAAAAGCCTTCGACCACAAGCAGACAGGATACCTACTCGAAGGCAAACACGCGAATCTGGCGTGCGAGAAATGTCACTCAGCCGACAAACTATCTGCTGCTGAGCGCACGACCATTAAGGTTAAGGACCTTAACCGAAGCTTCCTGGGCATTTCGACGACTTGCGTGACCTGCCACCAGGACGAACACAAAGGGCGATTGGGGACAAATTGTCTGCAATGTCACAACTATCAAGACTGGAAGACCATCAACGTTGAACAATTCGATCATAGGAAAACGCGCTATCCTCTCACCGGTTTACACGCGCAGGTCGCCTGTCAGAAGTGCCATACGCCGGGACCCGACGACAAACCGCGCTATGTGGGGATTCCGTTCGGGCTGTGTTCCGATTGTCACACCGATCCGCATCGTGGCAGTTTTGCGCAAGGCTGCAAGGCCTGCCATAACACTAGCGGGTGGAAGAAGGTTTCCTCTGAGGCCGTCAGCGAGCGTTTCGATCACTCGAAAACGAAATATCCTTTGCTCGGAAGGCACGCAACGGTCGACTGCATTCAATGTCACGGCAGTGGAGACTTCAAGAAGCCGCTGGCTTTTCAGCAATGCATGGATTGCCACAAACCAGACCCACACAATGGGCAGTTCTCCAAGCGGCCGTGGGGTTCGGAGTGCGCCTCATGTCATACCGTGGATGGATGGAAACCGTCAAAGTTCACGGTGAAGGAACACGCTTCCTCCGCCTACCCGCTGCAAGGCGGACATGCGCGACTACAGTGCGCGCAGTGCCACATTCCCAAGGGCAAAGAGACTCTGTTCGCAATCAAGTTCCAGCGATGCACCGACTGCCACAGCGATCAGCATGCTGGACAGTTCGCCGCGCCGCCGTATCTCAACGCATGCGATCGGTGCCACAATCTTGAAGGTTATACGCCATCTACCTTCACGCTGGCTCGCCACAAAGAGACGCACTTCATTCTGACTGGTGGGCACATCGCGATTCCGTGCAGTGACTGTCACAAAGAGTCCGCAGAGTTCAAACCAAAACCGAGCGCGATCTATCACTGGCAGAATCTTTCCTGCACCAGTTGCCACGCTGATCCGCACAAAGGCCAGTTCAAGGAGCGCATGCTACTGGCGCGAGCGGATGGCCGATCAGCCGGTTGCGAAGCCTGCCACTCGACTAAGTCCTGGACAGAACTGTCCAGCTTCGATCACTCGAAGACTTCCTTCCCGCTGCTCGGAACTCACCGTGCCACGGCTTGTATCGACTGCCACAAACCGCCGAACATGGGCACCAAGCTGGTTGACGCGGATTTCAAAACAGCGCCAACGACCTGCGAAGAGTGTCACCAGGACGTTCACGGCCGGCAATTTGCGAAAGGCCAGAAGACGCCTTGCGCGGACTGTCACAACAGCTTGAAGTGGAAACCTTCCGTGTTCGATCATGACACGCGGACCACTTTTTCGCTGCAGGGCGCGCATCGCAACGTGCGCTGCGAAGCCTGCCACAAACTGACGCGCGTCTTGGATGAGAAAGCCGTTCTCTTTTACAAGCCCACCCCCAAAGACTGCGCGGCGTGCCACGGATCGAACATCCCCGTGAAATCCGCTCACTAACCGACCATCACCCTCACCCTTGCTTGACGTTTTTGGGTTGCCGAGTAACCCGCACTTTTCCAGCACACGGAGCACGCACGGTGAACAGATATTTGTACAAGTCAAATTTTCTGAACACTGTCTTTGGCTTGCGCAAAAAATGCGGCCACCACGAAAAACTTACATTTCGCAAGTGTGCAGCATCATCTGGACAGAAATTTGAACATGTCGTGAATTGGCGTGATGAACACCGAGTTCCGTAACTTTTCGCGACCCATACAACCATCTATTCTGACTGGGCTTCGAATTGCATAACTTGTCCTCAATCGTCTTTTTCTTTTCTTGCAGCTTTCTGATTTTCAAAGTTGGACGGGCATGTTGGGTTCAGGGACTCTGATCAAGGTGATTGTGTCGGTGCTGCTGTTCGCATCCGGAGTTCCCGGAGGAGCGCAGTCGCAGGGCGTTGCCAACACGCGGAGCCCGCATGGCCCGTTGAATATCCCATGCCAAAATTGCCACACTCTCAGTGGATGGAAACCCATCCGCAACATCCCCGAGTTTGATCACAGCCAGACGCGGTACCCTCTCCGTGGCATGCACCAGGGTGTAGCTTGCACCCGGTGCCACATCAAGCCGATCTTCACCAACGTAGGTCAACGATGCGCCGACTGCCACGCCGACATTCACAAACGTCAATTTGGCGCGAGTTGCGAGCAGTGCCACACGGTCAAGGGATGGCAGGTTGCTGTGCAGCAGATCCAGCAGCACCAAAATCGCTTCCCTCTGCTTGGTGCCCACGCCGCTTTGGACTGCAGTTCATGCCATAAAGGCGCGGCGACCGGGCAGTTCCAGGGGTTGGCGACGCAATGCTATTCCTGCCACGCAACCGACTATCAGAACACGACCGGTCCCGGCCACGTGTCCGCGAGTTTCCCGACCACATGTGAGCAATGCCACAGCATGGACAACTGGTTTGGAGTGAAGTTTGATCACCTCAAATACACAGGGTTCGCGCTAACCGGGATGCATGCCACGCTCGAATGTACCGCTTGCCACATCGGCGGAAAATTCAAAGGCACGCCCGCGGATTGCGTCGGATGCCACTTGCCGGATTTCCGCAAGACCACGAACCCGAACCATGTGACTTTGAATCTTCCCCAGACCTGTCAGACTTGCCACACTACCAACGCGTGGCAGCCTGCGACTTTTGACCACAGCCTTGTCGGATTTCCGCTGACCGGAGCACACGCTACGCTGCAGTGTTCGCAATGCCACCTCAACGGAAACTTCAATCTGACGAGTACAGACTGTGCCTCGTGCCACATGAAGGACTACAACGGCACGACCAATCCGAACCACAAGCAGGCCAGCATCCCAACGACCTGTGCCACTTGCCACAACACCACTTCATGGGCCAACGCAAGTTTCAACCATGCCAACACCGGGTTCCCACTCACCGGGACGCACGCCACCACACCCTGCGCGCAGTGCCACATCAATGGAAACTACAAGCTGACCAACACGGATTGCGTGTCCTGCCACTTGAAGGAGTACCAAGGCACCACTGACCCGAATCACGGGCAGGCTGGAATACCCCAGACCTGTCAGGTTTGCCACAGCACGGTGAATTGGGGCAATGCGAGTTTCAATCACTCCAGCACGGGGTTTGCTTTAACCGGAGCACACACCAACCTGCCGTGCCTGCAGTGCCACGTGAATGGGAACTACAAACTGACCAGCGGCGCTTGCAGTACCTGTCACATGAAGGACTACAACGGCACCACGGACCCAAATCATGCTCAGGCCGGATTTCCCACTACCTGCGACACTTGCCACAGCACGTCGTCCTGGTCGGGGGCGCAGTTTGACCACAGCAAAACCGGATGGGCTTTGACCGGCGCTCATACCGCGCTGCAATGTTCGCAGTGTCACGTCAACGGAAATTACAAACTGACGAACACGGCGTGTGTGGCGTGTCATCTGACGGACTACAAGAACACCAACAACCCCAATCATGCGCAAGTAGGATTCCCCCAGCAATGTGAAGTGTGCCACAACACGGCTGCGTGGATTCCAGCATCCTTCGATCACAGTAAGACGAAATTCCCGCTGACTGGAGCGCACACGACCGTGCCTTGCGCCCAATGCCACGTAAACAACAACTACGTCAATGTTCCTACTGACTGCTACTCCTGTCACGTGAAGGACTACAACGGCACAACGGACCCGAATCACAAGGCGGCTGGCTTCCCGACCACCTGCCAGATTTGCCACAACACCAATTCATGGCAGGGAGCCGTGTTCAACCATACCTGGTTCCCCATGAAGCACGGGGGGGCAAGTGCGTGCAGCAACTGCCACACGAATCCATCGAACTACGCGGTATTTTCCTGCACGGTTTGCCACGCGAAGGGACAGACCGACCAGAACCACCAGGGTGTGCCTGGCTACGTCTACAACAGCCAGAATTGCTATCAATGCCATCCCACCGGACAAGGTGGGGGATAAGAAATTTGGAGCGATCTTTTCGGCGGCAAGTGGAGCCCCAGCGAGTGATAACAGGTGATGAAGGTAGTAGGAAAACGATTCGGGATGGTGTTGGTGCTAGCGTCTTGCGCGACAGCGCAAGACAGAATCGCAGTGGTGCGAGATGTGACTGCAGCGCAGGAAAGGACTGGCGTGCGAGTTGAGGTGACGCTCAGTTCGCCAGTAAGAGCCTCCGTGAAGACGGCAAATCATCCCGATCGGCTCGTTCTCGAGTTAGTTGGCGCCAGATACGAGGCGAACGAAGAGAGCGTGGACGTCAACTTCAATGGTGTAAGGAAGGTGCGGACAGCACAATATAGCGATGGCCCACCAGTCGCCCGCGTGGTCGTGGACCTCGACCAGCCGCATCAATACACCATGAGACAAGAAGAAACACGAATCATTCTGGACATCCTCACAACCACGAAGTTGCGAGCCGGATCGTCTCCAGGCGCGCCAGGAGCAGGAGCTTCGGGCAGCGTGACCGGAATATTTCGGCGTCATAAGAACCCGCAAGCGCCTGACGACAACGCCCAAGCTGATGATGTCGGGACTTCGTCGAGCCTGGCGATGCAAACGCCGTCGGTTGCGTCGACCAGTGTTTCGGTGCCAACGGCGGGCTCTACTGCGGTACCTCAGGTGACGTCGGCACCGCAAAGCCCGGCGACCAATGCTTCTCCACAAGCCTCCGCCGGACAACCCGTATTCGCTCAGGAGGTTCAACCGTCGCCGCTCGCAGCGAACGACATTAACAGCACGTCCACGAAGCCGGCCGGAAGCCCATCAGCAACGCCTTCTGAAGGCACGCAGGCGCTTCTCACCGTTCACGCGGCTGATCCCGGCCTCAGAACGGTTTTCAAAGTGAAGTACGTTGCCGAGGGCGTCGCCTACCTGGACGGAGGCCGCAGTTCCGGACTGACCGAGGGCATGAAGTTAGAGGTTCAGGATTCCGACCACATTCCGCGCGAAGGTGTAGCCGTCGACTCCTCAGACGCTGGAGTCACCGCCGAACTGGTGGTAACCGCGATTGCGGAAACTTCGGCCGTCACCGACATTCATACCCCCAAGCGTTCGGTCAAGGCCGGCGACCTGGCCTATCTCTCGTCAGGGGATTCGGAAGCCCTGGTGCAGCAGCGCGCCTTGAGCGCCACGCGAAAGTACCCGGCAGTCATCACCTTCACCGAGGGCGATCCTCTCGACGAAGAAGTTCGCGACCAACTACCGCGCCCGCCAATGCCCTCCGTGAACCGTGCCCGCGGCCGCTTCGGCTTCGACTACATGGGGACGGTAAGCCACGGAACTACTTCGATCACAAGCTCGGACATGGGCATGATTTTTCGCGGAGACATCACGCGCATCAACGGCACGTATTGGAACCTCAGCGGCTACTGGCGCGGCCGGTTCACATCGCAGGTGCCCGCAGGCCAGCAGACCCTGCAAGACTTAATCAATCGCACCTATCACCTGAGCATGACATACGACAATCCGAATTCATCTCTGGTTGCGGGATTCGGGCGACTCTATTTGCCGTGGGCGCCGAGCCTTAACACCATCGATGGCGGCTATTTCGGCAAGAGACTCTCGAAGGGCACGACGCTGGGGATTTTTGGTGGTTCGACTCCCGATCCCACCTCATGGAATTACAGCCCGGGTCGTGTCATCTCAGGCGCCTTCATCAATTTTGATGGTGGAAGCTTCGACGGCGTCCACTATAGCAGCACGTCGGGCGCCGGAGTCAGCATGGTGAACTGGCAGATCGACCGTCCGTTCGTTTTCTTCGAGAACACTGTGTCTTACAAGCGATATCTGTCAATCTACGATTCATTGCAGGCGGACAATCCGAGTGGCAACCCAGCCGTGCCGGCACCTGGTCCCGGATTGAGCGTCAACTTCCTGACGGTGCGTGTGCAGCCGCATCCCCGGCTGGAACTCGATTTCAATTACAACTATTTTCGAGACATTCCGACTTTCGACCCGACTCTGATTGGTACTGGGCTGCTCGACAAGTACCTGTTCCAGGGCTTCAGTGTGGGCGGGCGAGTTGAGGCGTGGAAACAGATTTTCGTTTACACCGATGTCGGACGCAGCAACCGGACCGGCGACACGAAAAACTCGCTCAATCAAATGTATGGCATCACCTTTGGGCGCATACCATGGGTCGGCTTGCGGGCGGACGCGCACTATTCGCAATTTAACAGCTCGTTCGGAAAGGGCTCCTACCGGGCATTTTCCCTGTCACGCAACTTGCTTGACGGTCTGCACCTCGAGGTTCTGGCAGGAGATCAGAATTTCGCATCGACACTTACAAGTACGAACCATTCCCGTTTCATCACCGGCAACGTGGAGGCTAATTTCGGGCCTCACTACTTCATTCAAGGAGGCTACACCGCCGACCGCGGACAGATGAGCTACGACCAATGGATGTTCACCATTGGTTACCGCTTTGATTCGAAGGAAAGGCATCACGAATGATAGTCCGTAGAAAAGTCTTTGTCTTGCTGCAGCACAGCGCGCTTGCCTTCTTTGTCTTATGCGGGGCCTGCTCTGCGGGTACGGTCGCGTCGTCCGCCAACAATCTCGACGACTTGTTAGCGCGAACCAATACTCAGGTGGCTGGATTTCTCGATCAATTTTCAGATGTGAAATGCACCGAACACGTGGAGCAGGAAAAAATCGGAAAGGATGGCAAGGTCGAACTGAAGGAAGAATCCACCTACGACTATCTTGTAATTCTAACCAATCCCGGCGGCGAATTGAGTCTGGACGAGTCACGCCTGCCGGTCCACGAAGCCAAGCAGGATAAGAAAAACAGACCGCTCCTGGTGAGCAATGGGTTCGCAACCCTGTTCTTGGTCTTTCATCCTTACTACACGCAGAGTTTCAAGTTCGCCCTGCTGCCCGATGACACGCTCGACGGGCAGCGATTCTCCAAGGTGAGCTTTGAGCACATCCCCGGCACAAGATCCCCAGCGGCTTTGGCCTTACGCGGCCGGGAATATCCACTGGAGCTCTCTGGCACCGCGTGGATCAACCCGCAAACTGGCGTGATCGCAAAAATCGTCGCTGGAATCGCCAATAGCTTAGAGGACGTCGGCCTGAAGTCCCTGCAATCGGAAGTGACATTCGCGCCCGATCCCTTTCACGACCTGAAAGAGCCGCACTGGTTCCCTGTCGTAGCGAGCGTAGAGGTGGAGACGCCGCGCCAGCACTGGCGAAATACCCATCGCTTTACGGACTACAAGCGATTCTCAGTCAGCACGGAGGAGCAAGTCGCAACCAAATGAGTGCCAACGCCGCAGTCGCAACCGCCGCTATATCCGTTCCAGGTAAAGATCGCCGGCACGATGGTCTGCTCGTGTCGGGTTATGTCGTTGCCATTGCCCTGGTCACGGGGCTTGCGATTTACGGTTTCAATTACTACACGCTGGCTTCCTCCGATCGCCCGTTCTCTCCGAAGCATGTCCTCCTGAAGCCCAGTGGTGCCATCGGATTGAAGCTCGGCTTCCTCGGCTTCGGTATGTTCCTGGTCATCTTCCTTTATCCGCTGCGAAAGCGCTGGAAATGGCTTTCCCAGCAAGGACTTTCCAGACACTGGCTGGACTTCCACGTTCTTCTTGGATTGGCAGCACCTTTTGTCATCGCATTCCACGCATCCTTCAAGTTCGGGGGATTTGCCGGTATCGCGTTCTGGATCATGCTGGCCGTCTCTCTCAGCGGCATCATCGGGCGTTACCTGTACTCACAAATTCCTCGCAGCCTGAATGCCGCGGAATTGTCGATGAAAGAACTCCAGGAAGTCCAGGCGCGGCTGGCGCAACAACTTCAGGAACAGAAGCTTTTGCCTCAGGCCGACCTGCAGTCATTGTTGCGTTTGCCCAGCCCGGAGCGCGTGCAGAAGCTGCCGATCGTTGCGGCCCTCGTCTACATGGTTGTGCTCGACGCAGCCCGCTCGTTCCGGATCGCCAAACTCCGGCGTCACACTTTGCAATTTACCGAAAGACTGCAAACCTTGGGAGGTTTCTTGCCGGCTCGACATGCCGACCTGGAAAGAGCGATCTCCCACGCGAAAGAAGAAGCCGCCCTCGCCAAGCGAGTTCTATTCCTCTCCCGCTCGCAACAGGTTTTCCACCTTTGGCACGTCATCCATAAGCCGTTCAGCTACTCATTTGCGGTCCTCGCCCTGATCCATATCGTGACCGTAATAATGATGGGCTACTTCTAGCGAGGTACCATGGACAACTTCATCACCTTAGTAATCGCAACCGTGGTCACCCTGATCTTCGTCCGCGGCTATCTGATCAAGCTCAAGAAGAGAGAGGAGCAAGCGCGCGAGGCTGCGGAAAAAGGCAAAGTATTTTCCGAGGGGCCCAAGGCGCAGCATCCGCATATCGACACCACGTACTGCATCGGCTGTCAGACCTGCACCACGGTCTGTCCCGAGGGCGACGTACTTGCCATGCTCGGAGGCAAAGCAGTCATCGTGAACGGATATAAATGTATCGGTCACAGCCTCTGTGCGGAGGCCTGCCCCGTCGGTGCGATCACCATGGTGATCGCCAACCCCAGCATGAGTGCTGACATGCCGCGCCTGACGCCGGAATACGAGACATCCATTCACAATCTGTTTATCGCCGGAGAACTTGGCGGCTTGGCCTTGATCAAGAATGCAGTGAACCAAGGTCGCGATTGCATCGACACAATTGCCAACCGGATGAAAAACAGGGCGACGAATGGGAGCCATTCGGGCGTTTACGATGTGCTGATCGTCGGAGCCGGGCCGGCGGGAATCAGTGCCTCTCTGCGTGCCATCGAAAACAAGCTCAATTACATCACCATCGAGCGCGATGAGATTGGCGGCACCGTGGCAAAGTACCCGCGCCAGAAACTGGTGATGACCAGCCCGGTGGAATTCCCTATGTATGGCAAGTTTAAGAAGACGGAGCTCTCCAAAGAAAACCTGCTTGCCTTCTGGGACATGATTCTGAATCGCGCCGATTTCAACGTGTGTACAAGCTCGAAGGTGGAGGATATCAAGAAGGGAGAGGATGGCATCTTTACGATCACGACCGCTACTAATTCGTACCGCGCGCACGCGGTCGTCCTTGCGCTCGGTCGGGCTGGCGAGCCGCGGAAGCTGGGGGTTAAAGGCGAGGAATTGCCAAAGGTGATGTATCGGCTGATCGAAGCAGATCACTACGTCAACAAGAACATTCTGGTTGTGGGTGGCGGCGATAGTGCAATCGAAGCCGCCATGGGCCTGGCAAATCAGAGTGGCAACAAAGTTACGCTTTCCTATCGGCAAGAACGCTTCAGTCGCATCAAGGAGCGGAATACGAAGCGCATTGAAGACTGCATACGCTCTGGGAAAGTCAAGGTCGAGTTTAAGTCGAGTCCAGTGGAGTTCAAACAAGACGCTGTCATTCTGTTTGTCAACGGCAGCGTGCAAGAAATCCCCAACGATTTTGTCTGGATCTTTGCCGGCGGTACCCCGCCGAATGACTTCCTCAAGAAGATCGGCGTTGAGTTTGGAACGCACGACATGACGCTGGAGGCAAGCAACGAGGCAAAGCAGGCAGCCCTTTCCAAGAAACAGTTAGCGCAGGCCGCACTCACCAATCAGTAACACCTAGATAAGGTCCGTATGCCGCTTCTCGGGCCGCGCGTTGAGACGATGGTCAAGTTCAAAGAATCGCCGGACGAGATCCAGAACATCCTGCCGATGGAGAGCCGAATTCCGCCCGGATCAAATCACCCAACCGGGTGCTGGGCGAGGTTATCGGCCACGAGACTGTTATAGAAAAAGTCGCAGTCTTTCCATTGCCAAGTTCTACATGCTTCTGAGCCACTGAGCCACCGCTCTCGGATCAAATCGCACACAAGTCCCCACCCGGAACGAAGGTATCCGTCCGGCCGCGGCTTGCTTGAAGATCGTCACCCTGGACACAGAGAGGAGTTTCGATAGATCCTCAGCGGTCAAAGCTCGGCCGAGCTTCTCAATCTGATCGGGTAAAGAACTGGCGTCGGGCATGGACAGACTCCGGGATGAATTCCCGGAGGACGCCGGTTCTTGCCGGTGCCTCAGTGTCCGGGTGGACACGTCGCAAGTTTCTCTTTGGCCAGATACTGGCCGGGTCGCCCTTCGCGATGGCCCCTTCCGTTTCCAATCGGCATCGGCGGTTCAGGGATCAAACCGCCATTGTGTCGACAGTGATCCGTACTTTAGGAAATCCATTTTGGCGTGCACCTGAATCCCAAAATCGAATAATTAATCTTTGCGTCTCAAAATGATACTACGGGCCAGTCCAGCGACTTGCTGTAATGTTTGTACCTGCCTACCCTCAAGCCCTTTCGCGCACGTGCCAGCGGTTTGCCATCTCTGCTCTCGCGGCCTCACGGTACAGCTTACGGACCTCGCCCGCCGTGCTAGCCATAGCTACGAGCTTGGCACCATCGTATGCGGCGTAAACATAGCCATGCCGGGCGATGTATTTGCCATAGCGGTGGCTTGCCGCGGGCTCTTTCCGTACTGTGGGCTTCCATTGCATCATTGGGTGGCACGTGCCGCCGTAAAAACATTGTTTGCCGTGTAACTCATAGCACCATATAACTTTATTGAACTAAACCTAAACAATGTAAAAAGCCAGGCACAGGTGGCACAGCCTATCTCACGGCGTTAACTACCGGCGTCTGGCGGGCGTACCCGCACCCCTTTAAGCCCACGTACCGGATTTTATGCCCGGCCACTCGTTGCCGCCCATGCGACCATCGGGCCTTGACGCCATCCATGATGCGATCAAACGACGTGTCACCGGACCAGGCGCCACTTCTCATGTAGAGCCGTACTGCATCCTCCATCCTTGGCAGCGGCGTCACCGCGGTCGCATCGGCTATCAAATACTCATCAATGAAGGGCGCGGCAACATCGTTCTCATCCATGACATCCGCGGTCGCGTCCATCACCGATGCCGGTGGCTCAATGCCACGCTCAAAAATTGACGGTGCTGTCTTAATCAGCTTCCACAGAATGCCTGGTGCTTCGCGCTTGAGGTCATCCTCTAAGGTGGCGTCTTTGGACTTAGTGAAATCGGCGTTGAAAGGCACGAAGCGTACTCGCTGGCTCAACGCCGCCGTGGGTGATAGCGTAGGCCGTTCATTGGTGGTAATGAACAGCGTATGCGTCGGCGTAAAGCTCTCATCGTCGTGGTACAGCTTGCTACCTATCAGACTGTCCCCACCGGAGAGCAGCTTGAGCAATGTCCAATCGAGATTTCCGCCTACCGCTTCGCCGGTAAAAGCTATCCTCATCCCGCGTAGCTTGCCCATCAGGCGCTTGTCCTTGTCCGAAGATCCCTTCTCTACTTCCTCGGGCCGGAGCGGCAGACTATATAACTGCTTCCCTACGATGTACTCCAGCAATCGAAGACAAACGCCCTTGCCATTCCTTCCGCGGCCATAGAAAAAAATGATGACGTGGAGGGCCAAACCGGTGATGCCGAGCGCAAGGAGCAAATGTCCGGGCAGTACGCTCTCGTACCGGAGGTGAATCAAAGCCCGGAACGCAAGCTAGAACTTGTTCTTGACGACCCACGGGATTTGCGTACCGAGTTCCTCAAGATGCCGCACAGCGAAAGTGCGGCGCTATCGTTTCTTAACAAAATCGGTGTGTGGGCGGCCGTTAAGGACGACCACGTCGCTGTTCGCTCGGATGGGACGCTCGTGAGCGGGCGAGCATCTGTCGGGATTCGGGAAATGCTCTTAGCCGGACACTTTGGTTATCGCTACTTTATGGGGCGCGCTCTACCGCTAACTATCGAGGAGCTTTGGGAAGAGCAAGATCGCTGGCGAAGACTACTACTTAAGCCGAGAGACTTGCGTGCAGAATTTGACTCCCTTCCAAGCGATGCGGCCCGTCCGATTGACAAGCTCTCATTCGCAATGCAAACAGAGTTCGGAAACACGCTGCCGATTCACCTGGAATGGAAGAAAGGGCCAGGGCAGTACACACATGCAATCATTCAGCCGATCACGGGGCGGGAACTTCTAATCGCAGCCGCTTGGGTTGATATAGTCCGGCAAGAGGAAGTCCAGGTGTGCCAAGGAAAGGACTGTGGGCTGCCTTTCACGGGTCCAAAACAGAAATATTGCAGTGATTCTTGCGGTCACCTGGTAGCGGTTCGCGCTCACCGTGAGCGAAAGAGAAAGGCCAAGAAGTCGTTGCGCTGATCCTCCCCGGCATCCGTGCGGGCCGACACCGCCCGTACGAAGGCACCTATGTCAAGGGTCTCCCACGGAAAAACGGCAATGACGCGACACGTCATTTCGGATGAACACTTTTTGACAATAATGGGAGGGCCGACTGTCATTGACGGAGTTCGGGTTGAGGTTAATCCTCTTCCGGTAAGGCGACTGACTTACCCCTTTGTGTCGCATGATGGGATGATCTATATACACGATGAAACGGACGAATCCAGCTACGAAATGCTCGGTCCGATATTCGATGACGCAGTGATCACGGAGTTGTTTGCACAGTGTGGCACGGAACGAGAGGAAGCGAAATCCCGATATGCCTCGCCCGGCGACTTAGGCAAAATGGAAGTCGAAACGTCCGCCCCTCCATTGTGAAACCTGAATACAAACTCGTACCGTCGGTTGCGAAGACCGTGCCAGATTGTTAAGGGTGTTCGGGATTGGCGAGCTGTTTCCGACTCACGGCCGATCAGTCCGCCCTGAGACAAGCCGCATAGAATCGGCCTATCGTCGATTTGCGGTGCGCCCGGCTACGTGCGGGACTGCGGGGCCAACTAGGGCGCTGACCACTGTATCCCAATGGCGAGAGAAAGGCGGGGAAGCACAGGGGACTGTAGGCCGGAAAAGTCCATTTGCAGAATGTGGGCGTCGAGAACACCAATAGTCACACAAGAAACCACCTCGGTCGGTGGAACATGCGGTTACTTAACTCTTCACCGCCGCAGACATGTGAACGGCTGGAAGCGCTAAGGACCGATATCATGCACAAGACAGGGCCGCAGGGAAGCGGTTTGTTGACTGAACGATCTACCGCAAGCCAGCGTTGTCGCCTTCGTCATAGGCTTCGCCGGTTAATATCAGTGCTGAGATCTCCGGTTTGGATTCTCTCAATGCCTGAACTGAGGCGACATACCTAGTAGGTTCCGCGTAGGGAATTGCCACTCGATAGTCAGCCGTGACATCAGGAGGGCGCATTTCAAAGCATGCCAGACCGACGCCGATGGTAATGAGCTTGCTTGCGAGGGGAGTCACCACGAGGCGACACCCGCCCATAATGGACATACTCATTCGATAGCGAACCATCGCACCAAGCAATTGTCTGTACGCTTCAAACGGATGCCCCTCGTGGGCCAGGAGTATGTTGGCTGTTGGAGTTTCCCGTGTGTCGAAAAGGGGTTGCCTATACTGCACGAGAAGCCTATCGGCGCGACGGGGGTTCCGAGAAGGATGCGGTAGTACGGGACAGATCTCCGCATTCGACGGGATCACTTGATTCATCACTTTCTCAAATTGGGTAACCTTGCCCTCGCCGAGAACCGGAAACCAAACGAGAGGCCAATCCTGAAAGCTTTCGGCCTGAAGAGCGCTTGAGAAGCCGGGTATATAAATCAAATCATTTACTCGGATCTTCGGACTGGATCTTCGCATCCAGAGCAGCATCTTCTGCAACCAGCACCTGAAAGGTAACTCCCTGCGCGTAGAGAGCGTTTGGCGCATCCTTGTGTGGTATCAATGTGCTCAGGATGCCGGTCAAGAGAGACAGGTACACAACACGCGGTAATGAACTGACATCGAGCACGATATCTGTCACACCATCTAGACGCGACAACACTTCTTCAAGGCCCTGTCTCAGGGCCACGCCAGCACTTATGTCCTCGCTTGAACTGGATGACCCAACCGAGATACCTGTCGCCGGACCTAATTCTCTGAAGATTTCCGTCAACGCAACTTCGTTACTTTTGGTTTCATCCCGCAATCCATCATCAAGCTGGTAACCGGTAAAGCCGATGAGCAATAGGCGGGCGTCCAACATTTCTGCACGCGATTCGCGAAGGCCCTGAACAAATTCCTTCATCACGATCTGGGCTCTAACATCGAAGCCACAGCCGGCAAGATACAGCAGCCGAACTTTCCGACGCTCGAAAAGCATTTCCCAGGTCGGGTGCACTTCCTGGCCGCGTCGGAAGACGTAGTGCTGCCACAACATTTAGCTGGCCTCCAAGGACTGAAGCTTGCCTCGGGATTCTTCCTCGTTCCATCCACTCAATTAACTTGTCGGCGTCCACGTCCTGCCATCCTCCGGTCTGCAGCGGCAAGTCGTAATGAGCACAAAGGGTGCGGTTGAGATAAAACACTGTTCCACTATCGCGAGACGTGCTGGCAGCACTCTGTCGCGAAACCAGTAGATTTTCCGCGACGCATTCGGCCAGCACTTTCTTCAGCGTTCCGCCGAGTTCCCCCAAGCGACCCGAGTTCACCTTGTGCAGCTCAGACGTAGACAGTCGAACCCCCGTTACACCGGGCGCGTAGGGTGCATTGGGAAGAAAAGTGCGCTCACGGCAATATGAGCCCATCGAATCTAACAGGCGCTGTCCCCTACTCCCCTCGTGTGCGAAATCAATTCCGCCTCAGGTGCTGGCGCGTGCGGCCAGTCCAACCCTGCCACTGGCTTCTTGACCAAGTACACCTACGATGCTCTCGGCAACTTGCTCACTGTCGTCCAAAATGCTCAGCCGGGAGCAGTCGGAGGCTCGCAGACACGCACGTACGTTTACGATGCTGTGAGCCGCCTCACCTCCGAATCCAATCCCGAGAACGGCGCAACAACCTACACCTACGACGTTGTTCCTACCGGCTGTTACGGTGCTGGCACTAAATACACCGGCGACATGGTAGCGATCACCAAAAACGGAACCGTGACCGATTGCCCGGCCTATGACGGGCTCCATCGCAAGATCGGAGAGGGGACTCCAAATGGTTGCAGGCGTTTTGAATACGACGGCATCAGAACTGTGCTTGGCATCAGTCCTCCCGGCACAATTAACAACGGGCTCGGCAAACTCACCGAAGTCGAGACTGACGACTGCGGCAATTGGCCCCCAATACCGATCACCGACGAATGGTTCAGCTATTCGGCGCGCGGCGAAAAGACGGATGTGTACGAGATGACGCCCAATTCAGGTGGCTACTATCACACTACCGCCTCCTATTGGGCGAATGGTGGACTGAATACGCTCGGGCTGTTTAACAGTACGGGGGCATCTCTGATACCCACTCAGACTTACGGAGTAGATGGCGAAGGTCGCTGGAGTACCGTTTCGGCCACAGGGGTAAATCCGGTCACCGCCACGTCGTATAATCCGGCCAGCCAGGTCACTGGCTTAACCTTTGGCTCGACCAGCGGCACGGGAGACTCCGACAGCTACCAGTACGACACCAACACCGGAAGGATGAAGCAATACAGTTTCAACGTAAATGGAAAGTCTGCCGTGGGCAACCTGACATGGAATTCCAATGGAACTTTGCAACAACTGGCCATCACTGACCCGTTCAACAGTCAAGACAATCAGACCTGCAACAATACCTTCGACGCCTTGGCGCGGATCAGCAGCGTGAGTTGCAATAACGGTACAGCGTGGGGACAGACATTCGCCTACGATGCCTTTGGCAACGTCTCCAAATCAGTTCCCTCTGGCGCGACCGGCATCTCGTGGCTTCCGGGGTACAACACGTCTACCAATCAGTACACCCTGGGTGGAACAACCTACGATATCAACGGCAACCTCAAGAATGACACATTCAATACCTACACCTGGGATTCTTATGGTAATTTGGCCTCGGTAAACGGACAAACGGCAACCTACGACGGTTTCGGGCGAATGGTGGAAAACCACAACGGCTCCAACCAGTTTGTATACTCCTCCGCGGGGCAGCAGCCCCTGGCCTGGATGCAGGGACAAGTGCCGCTTTATGTCTACGTGCCCCTGCCCGCAGGAGCCTTCGCCATGTACAACAGCTCGGGTCTTGTTCAATACAACCACGCGGACTGGCTGGGGTCGGCGAGGCTGTTCTCAACCCCGAGTCGCACTGCGATACCGGCTTTGGCGTACGCACCTTTCGGAGAAGGCTACGCCGGGGGGGCGGGATGGTGGATACAGTTTACCGGTGCCGGTAATGCATGGACAGTAGCGGACAGTGAAAATCAATCCGGCAGCCTGGAGGATTTCCTATTCCGACGCTACAGCCCAGTGCAAGGCCGCTGGATTTCCCCCGACCCCGCCGGCCTGTCTGCCGCCGACCCCACCAACCCCCAGTCGTGGAACCGATATGCGTACGCCTTGAACAATCCCTTGTCGAACATCGATCCGGCGGGTTTGGACTGCATCTACGATAATGGGGATGGGACCGCGACTGTCTATACAGGCGATTGCTTGAGCTCAACTGACAATGGGTTTTACGTCAATGGCACAGTAGGCCAGGATTCTCAATTGATACTTGACCAGTCTACTGGCGATCTGCAGGTCGGATATACCGCCGCAAACGGGAGCTATGGGACAACTGACATCCGGGGCTTTGCCGACCCGCTGACCTCCAACAGTGGTCAGCTTCCCGCCTTTGCAAAAGGTGTGTTCTCGCAGCCTGTGTTCAACAACGCAGCCGGTTTCGTGAATGCGTTGGGGACCCTTGAAGCGAGCATCATGGCCCCGTGGGCTGTGTCGGCAGCCCAATGCACAACTGGCGGCAGTAACGCAGCCTGTGCAGCGAACATGGCTATGGCTGTACTACCTGAGGTGGGAGCGTTGGGCGAAGGTGCGACACTCCTTAGAGCCGGGCGTGGCCTGCACGCCGCAGAGCTCCTCGAAAAGGCGGGCGGGTTGGCGCGAGCCACGGAAGACTTTGAATCCCTCCAGGGTGCTGAGAAAACAATCGGAGACGTAAAGGTCAAAGAGTTGGCGGACGGAACAAAAGCGGTACTGAGGGATTCTAGTCGCGACGGTAGACCGACGTTAGAAATCCAACACCCGAGTGGTGAAGTCACGAAATATCGGTACAACTAGATGAAACCAATTACAAACCCAACACGAGTCGAGCGCTACGGTGCCTTTCTGCGGGAAATGATGTTGACAGAGAAAGGGCGGGAGTGCGAGTTTGATCCTGGCTGGATTCGGAATCACGGCTGGCAGGTGGTGCCGGCGGAATCGATGGCCCGAATCCCCCTCCCAGACATACCGCGTATCGTTTCAACATTGAAGCGAGCCGGTTATGCGGAGTGCATCGCGGTTTTCAATGAACCTGGGTACATTCGGGATCTTCCGCTGACCGTCGCGAGTGATCCTCCGAGCGAGATGGCGACTTGCCATCTGCTGTCGGTTGACGAGGCCGACTTCGAGAGCTTCAATCGCGAGCTAGGGACGTTCCGTTCTGTATTACTGCCTGAAGATCGCTCTTGGGCTATCTCGTGCAACGAGTGGTACAACCTGTTTGGTGCCAAGCCAGAGTTGCTAGAAGCACTGCTCGGTGAACCGATTGAGGAGGCGCGTCGAGAGTTTGCTGAGGCCGCCGCTGCGTTGGCAAAAGGAAACGCCAACGAACCTCTTGTAAAGGTTGCGAAGCACTACGCTTCTTTGTAAGCCTGGAAGAAACCATGGGGCGAGGGGCTGGCCGCGTGCCGCACTGATACCGGTGATACCGTTTTGCATGGAACCACAGCCAATAAGGGAAACTGTAGAGACTGTACCCGAAGATCGAAGTCGCTTGTAACCCGCTTAAACAGAGGGTATTATCACGGAAGTATAGGATTCATCGACAGTTGCGGGGAACGGTGGTAATAGAATCCCCCCCTCTCCGCCAGTCTTTTGATAGCTGCCGCGATCTGCCGTGCTTGGTTGCCGTGGTGTCCACCTTTTCCCATCGACGAGCGGTGGACGGATCGCCGACGGCAACGCATGAGCCTGCTTGGATACTCCAGCTTACCTCGCAAGAGCGAAACACTCTGGTGGCAACTTTTGGCGGATGGGCGCTCGACGGGCTGGACGTCATGGTGTACAGCTTCGTTATCCCCAGTCTGATTGCTGCATGGCACATCAGCAAAGGTGAGGCGGGGCTGCTAGCTGCCGCCGTGCTTCTGATCTCTGCGATCGGTGGCTGGCTGGCAGGCTTACTGGCTGACCGTTTCGGACGCATCCGCATTCTGCAAATTACGATCGCGTGGTTTGCCTTCTTCACCTTTCTCAGCGGATTCGCTCACTCATTTTGGCAACTGCTGCTGACCCGTGGCCTTCAGGGACTTGGATTTGGCGGCGAATGGGCGGTGGGATCGGTTCTCATGGGTGAGACCATCCGGGCTCAGTATCGCGGCAAGGCGGTCGGCACCGTGCAAGGAGGGTGGGCCATCGGTTGGGGACTGGCCGCGATTTTCTACACTGTGCTCTTCTCCGTGCTGCCGGGGGCAATCGCTTGGCGAGCCATGTTCTGGATCGGTATCTTGCCGGCGTTGCTGGTGTTTTACATCCGCCGCTATGTGCCCGAGCCTGCGGTGTACCGCGAGACCCGCCAGAAGCTGACGAAGTCGGGCGACCAAAGCCACTTCTTTGAAATATTCAGCCCCACTTTGCTGCGGATCACCGCGTTGACCTCGCTCATGGCCACAGGCGCTCAGGGCGGTTATTACGCAATCACCACCTGGCTGCCGACCTATTTGAAAACCACGCGTGGACTTTCGGTACTGAACACAGGGGCATATCTGATCGTCGTAATTGTTGGTTCCTTCGTCGGCTACATGGTGAGCGCCGACCTCACCGACCGGCTCGGGCGCAAGCGGACGCTGACTATTTTTGCTGCGTTCTCGTTTCTGACGGTCGCTGCCTATACCTACCTGCCCATCAGCAACCAGGTAATGCTGGTGCTCGGATTTCCCCTGGGCTTTTTTGCTTCCGGTTCTTTCAGTCCGATGGGATCATTCCTGACCGAGTTGTTTCCCACCCGGGTTCGCGGATCGGCCCAGGGCTTCGCCTACAACTTCGGCCGCGCGGTGGGCGCGCTTTTCCCGACATTGGTCGGCTATCTGAGCACGCGCCTTCCTCTCGGACACGCGATTGCTTTTTTCGCGATCACCGCGTACTTAACCATGATTGTTGCGGTTTGTCTGCTGCCCGAGACCCGGGGAAAGGAACTGAGCGTGGTTGACTAAATCCGAATGCTTCCGCAAGGCTAGCGAATCTGAAGCCGAAAAGCAGTTCGTTTTCTTGGCGACCCGTTGTTTGCGCGCGAAGGTCCGCAGTATAATTGCTAAGTTTTACATCGTCGGTTCGGACCCCGCCGCTGTGAAGTGCGCACCTGCCAACGCGTTCAATAAGCCAGTTCTGGACCCGGAAACATTCCAGCAACTCCTGGCTGCTGCCTACACCCTGCAAACAGAAATTAATCGCGAACGGGTGAAGCAAGCTGAGTCAGTGTCGGCTTCGCGGACACTCGAACCGACAGCGTTGCCGCCAGTCATGTTTCCGATGCCTCAAGCTGATGGTGAGCGGTTAGCGTCCCTCAATCATTCGGTGGTCACGGGCGCAGCTCGTGGTTCCCGTCGCAAAATAATGCGCGCGCGAACCTCTCGAAGCGACGAATTGTTCTGGAGGGTCGCGAGGGTGGCAGCGATGGCAGCGGTTTCCGCCCTGGTGCTGGTTGCTTCGGTTGGTCGTTTGTCACCGTTGCCGGCAGCGCTGGAAGGGCTTCAGCAGGAATTGCCGTTCCGGAGAGGAGTCGTCACAAAGGTATTGATAATAGCGCCACAGACGATCAAGATTGGACCGGCCAGCCTAGCAAGTGACGCTGATGCACCCCCTGAAACGGTGTTTGCCCGTGGTCAGAAGATGATTAAGACGCTGAGCGCTCGCTCCAGTTATGACAGCGAAGGCGAAGTGGTTGCCCAAGACACGGTAGTGCGATATGGCAAACGCGCCGCCGTTCCTCGCATGCAAGTGCACCCAAGGCCCTAGTCAGGGTTGCTCTGCTCCCAGCTCTTGGGAACATTGATGTACGACCGGTCGAGCGCCGCGATCGACGGACAGCCCAGCAGCCGCAAAGTGCGATCGAGGTCGGTGCGCAAGATCTCGATGGCGCGTGTTACGCCGGCCTCGCCGGCAGCGGCCAGTCCATAGGCGTAGGCGCGTCCGCAGAGCACGGCGCGCGCGCCCATGCAGATAGCTTTGACGATGTCAGTGCCGCGACGGATGCCGCCGTCCATCCACACTTCCGCTTGGCCATTTACCGCTGCGACCACCTCGGGCAGGGCCCGCAGCGAGGCAGGAAGATGGTCCAGCTGCCGCCCGCCGTGATTAGAAACCGAGACGGCGGCAGCGCCCGCGTCAACCGCCCGGCGGGCATCGTCGCCGGTAAGCACACCCTTCACCACGATTGGGCCGCTCCAGAGTTTGCGAATCCAATCTAAATCTGCCCATGTGACTGCAGCTTTGGCCAAGGCCGCATTGATATCGACGAGCGGCATCTGCCCTTGCCCGGGAACCACAACATTAGGAAGCCCCGGCAAACCACCATCGCGCAAGTAACCGATCAGCCATCCCGGATGGCTTAATACTTCTGGAATAAATGGAATTTTTTCCAGCAGACCTCCGCTGATCATTTCCTTCATGCCGTTGCGATAGTCGCGCTCGCGAATTCCAGAGACCGCCGTATCAATGGTGACGACCAAGGCGGAGAATCCCGCAACTCGCGCCCGTTCGATGACCGCCTCCGCAGCCCCGCGACCGCCCATCAAATAGAGTTGGTAGAAAACGGGCCCTCGGGAGCCCGCCTTGACGTCTTCCAGCTTGTGTCCAGAAATAGTGGACAGAATATAAGCCGTGCCCGCCGCGCCGGCCGCCCGCGCCGCGACGACTTCTCCGCCGGGATGCATGAGACGGCTGTAGCCCACGGGAGCCAGCAGGAAGGGAAGGGAAAGATCGAAGCCTAGGACGCGCGTAGCCAAATCGCAAGTTTCGAGTGCGACGGCATGCCGCGGGCGGAAGGTGATGTCCTCAAATACGCGGCAGTTTTCGCGGAGCGTAACCTCGCCCTCGGCGCCGCCATCCAGATAGTCGAAAACCGCCTTCGGGATGCGGCGGCGCGCCATTGGCCGGAAGTCTGCGATGCATACGACGTGGGGAGACGCGACTGCACGGGATGATCCAGTCATTTGCGACTCCTGTATCCAGGTTCTCAGAACAGTAGATAGTAACACCGGGGAAATGCCGAGGGAGCGAAAACCGGAGAGTCACAACAGCCTATATATCAATCCGCTTTTCCGTATGCCGGTTCAGATACCAGCACGGAGCGTAGCCGAAGTGAGGAAAGAGCGAGCGAACACAGACCTCGTTTTGCGGGTCAGCGAAATCGTACTCGGTCTTGCCACTCTTCTCGTGAATGGCGTAGTAGGGCTGGATGGTCACCGAGGAAAACGGATCGCGGTTATTGGGAAGTTTGTAACGGACCGACAGGTAGTCTCCGGCGTAGGTGAGCAACACCATTAGAACCAAAGCGGCGAAAATGCGGAGCACTATACCCTTCAACCGTGTCCTCCCCTAACGAACGCACGTCTTGGCTTCGTTCCTGATCCGCGCGAATTCGTGTAGATCCGCGGCGAAAGATTTGGACCTTCTTATACCACGAAGTACTTTGCTTGCGGATGATGCACCACGATTGCCGAAGTCGACTGCTCAGGTTCCAGCAAGAAACCAGTTGTCAGTTTTACGCCAACATTCTCTTCCGGATGCAGCAATGTGAACAGCTTGGTCTGATCTTCCAGGTTGGGGCACGCCGGATAGCCAAAGGAATAGCGTGATCCCTGATATTTCTGATGAAACAGATCGCGAGTGTGAGGTGAATCCTCGCCCGCGATGCCTAGTTCTTCGCGCATCTTCTTATGAAGATATTCCGCCAGCGCCTCCGCGGTCTCAACGCTGAGGCCATGGAGATAGAGATAGCGCGTGTATTCTCCGCCTTCAAACAGTCGCTGCGTCTCCTCTGAAGCCTTCGATCCAATAGTCACCAGAGACAGCCCAATCACGTCTGTCTTTCCAGAGCCTTTGGGAGCAAAGAAATCGGAAATGCAAAGCTTGCGCCCTTCGCGCTGGCGCGGAAATGTAAAGCGCAACAACTCGTGTGGCGCGGGCGCCCCCGCCTGCGTTTCCTCGTACACAATCACATCGTTCCCATCAGCCTGAGCAGGGAAGTATCCATACACGACTTTGGGCTCGAAAATTCCGCTGGCAATAATCTCTTCTTGCAACTGCAGTTTAATGGGACGGAATTTCTGTTCCACCAGGCGGACGTAATCTTCCTGCGACGCGGTTTTCAACTGCCACTGATTCTTGAACAGTGCCGTATCGTTGATGTACTGAAATACTTCTCGTAGATCGAAATCCTTGCGCACCCGCACGCCCCAAAACGGAGGTGTGGGAATACTCGGAGCATCGCTGACCACGGCGCTTCTCTCAGAAAAAACCGGCCCGGTTTCTTCATCAACCGCAGTCGCTTTTGCATACTCCTTCACCGTGCGTCCCTCTTGTAGTCGGGCCTGCTTCTTGCCGTTCGCCGTGGCAAGATCTTCCATGATGTGAAGGCCGGCAAAGGCATCATCGGCGTAGAACACCGCGTTCGAATACTCCTTGCGCAGATCGTCCTCCACGTATTTTCTCGTCAGGGCCGCGCCGCCGCAGATCACCGGGAATTCCAGCTTCTGCCGTTCCAGATCCTGAATGACGTACTTCATCTCCAGCGTGGATTTCACCAGCAGGCCGCTGAGCCCGATGGCATCCGCTTTGTGGTCCTGCGCCGATTTGATGATCGTGTCGCCCGGTTGCTTGATCCCGAGATTGACCACCTTGAATCCGTTGTTCGTGAGAATAATGTCGACGAGGTTCTTGCCAATATCGTGGACATCGCCCTTCACCGTCGCAAGCACGATCGTGCCCTTCTGCTGCGAGCCTGCCTTTTTCTCCATCTTCGGCTCGAGATACGCTACGGCCTGCTTCATCACGCCCGCCGAGTCGAGCACCGAGGGCAATTGCATCTTGCGTGCGCCGAACAGTTCGCCCACCGTCCGCATTCCGTCCAGCAACACAGTATTGATCAATTCCAGGGGCGTGTATTCGTGAAGAGCATCTTCGAGAAGCTCTTCCAGAGTTTTCTTGTGCGCACCATCACCAACCGCTTTTTCGCCGTTGATGATGGCGAACTTCAACTTGTCGTCGACCGAAAGCGTCTCGACGTGGGCGGTCGTCGAACCCTGTATCTTGCCTTTGGTTGCGGCAAAGTGCTGCATGTATTTCTGCAGTGGATCACCGTCGGAGCGGTCCTGATAGATCAGTTTGCGAGCCAGTTCCACTTCTTCATGTGGAATTTTGTACAGGGGATAGATTTTTGTGTAGTTGACGATGGCCATATCGAGGCCATAGTCGACGGCTTCGTGCATGAAAACGGAATTCAGCACTCGCCGCGGATAAGCATCCAAACCGAACGAAATGTTGCTGACCCCGAGAATGGTTTTCACGTCGGGTAATTCTTGTTTGATCCGCTTGATCGCGTTGAGGGTTTCCATCCCCGCGGAGCGGTATTCTTCCTGCCCGGTCGAAATCGGCAGCGTGAGCGCGTCGAAAATAATGTCCACCGGACGAATGCCGTACTTCGTCGTCGCCAGATCGTAAATGCGCTTGGCAATCGCTGCCTTCTTCTGGGCAGTCAGTGCCATGCCGTCTTCATCGATAGTGAGCGCAATGACCGCTGCGCCGTAGCGCTTGGCCATAGGCAACACTTTCGAAGTGCGCTTTTCGCCATCCTCCAGATTGATCGAGTTGATGATGGCCTTTCCGGGAATACGCTTGAGAGCTTCTTCAACCACGTCCGCCTCGGTGGAGTCGACAAGAATGGGCGCGGGTACGCGAGTCGCAACTTTTTCCAGAATCGCGGTGATGTATCCCTTCTCATCCTCGCCGACGATGGCGCAGCACAGATCGAGCATGTGCGAGCCTTCGTTCACCAACTTCTTGGCCAGCGCCAGAATGTCGTCATACTTCTTGCCCCGAACCAGATTGCGGAAGTGCTCCACCCGCGTCGTGGTATTCATTTCTTCGGCGACGACCAGCGGCTTGGGATCGAGATCGAGCGGAACCGACGTGTAGGCGCTCGACGCGGCCGCAGTCGGCTTTACATCGCGTTTGGCGGGTTCGACGCCGGAAACTGCGTCCACCACGGCTTTGAGATGCTCGGGCGTGGTTCCGCAACATCCGCCCACGACGCGCACGCCGTAGTCCTGCACAAAATGCTTGTGGTACTTTGCCAGTTCCGCCGGCGTCAGCTTGTAGACGGCGTGTCCGCCTTCGTTCTGCGGAAGACCTGCGTTGGGCAATACGGAAACATACTTGGTTGAGTTTGCTCCCAGAAAGCGCACCGCATCGTTCATCTCTACCGGCCCGGTCGCGCAGTTGAGGCCGATGATGTCCACGTCGAACGGTTCGAGCGCCGTCAGCGCCGCCCCGATTTCCGTGCCCAGAAGCATCGTGCCGCTCTCTTGCAACGTAACCTGTACCGTAACCGGCAGACGCTTTCCCGCCTTCTGCATTGCCTCAAACGCGCCCACGACCGCGGCTTTCGCTTGGCCGAGATCTTGAGCGGTCTCAATCAACAGGACATCGACGCCGCCTTCGATTAGAGCGAGAACCTGTTCCACATAGCTTGCCACCATGTCATCGAACTTGATGTGCCCGAGGGAGGGTAGCTTCGTTGTCGGGCCGATCGATCCCGCGACGAAGCGTGGCCTACTCTTTGTGGAGAATTGTTGAGCGACCTCTCTGGCTATCTTGACCGCTGCGAGATTTATCTCCGCGACCCGATCCGCAAGGCCGAATTCGCTCAGGACGATACTGGTGGCCCCGAAAGTGTCGGTCTCGACCACGTCGCAACCGACCGCAAAAAAATCGGCGTGAATGTCACGAATAATGTCGGGCCGGCTCAGCACCAGGACTTCGCTGCAGTTTTCCTTGCCCCAATAATCATCCAGGGTGGGATTGCGCTTCTGGATATTCGTGCCCATAGCACCGTCGTAGATGACGACGCGCTCGCGAACGGTTTGGAGGAAATCAGTCATTGGCTTCTGTCGTCGGTCGTGGTCGTCGGTCAAGGGCGGTCTCGATCCCCGCCGACGCAGCAGCCTGGCCGCTTTCGGCTAGCGACCAACGACCAATGACCAACGACTACTGCATATACGAACGCCGGTCCTCGGTTGCGGGACCGGCGTGTCATCCATCTCTCGGACGGAAACTGAAAAGTCTAGCTCCCTGGTACCGGCGATGCCGGCGCGCCACCCGCCACCTCAGCTTGATTGAACACCGCGTTTGCTCCCATGTGTGCTGGCCGGGGGGCCAGCATCTGCTCTTTGCGGTAGACCAAGTTGCTGGCGTTGAAGCTCGCGATTTCGAAGCCGTGTCCGTGAGTGATGGCATCCGTGGGACAAGCCTCGACGCAGTATCCGCAGAAAATGCATCGGTTGTAGTCGATGTTATAAACCTTGGCGAAGCGCTCCGCTCCGCTGACCCGGTGCTCGGCCGTGTTCTCCGCTGCTTCGATATAAATACAGTTCGAGGGACACGCCGCTGCGCACAAGAAACAGGCTACGCACTTTTCCAGTCCGCTCTCATCGCGCTGCAGGACGTGCACGCCGCGAAAACGCTCCTGGAACTTGGCGCCTCTAAGCGGCCCCGGCCCGTCGGGATAGTTCTCCACCTGCGTCGGTTGGAACATCTCCATGAAGGTGATGCTCATGCCCTTGGCGATAGCCGCGATGTTTTCCAAGATTGCCATGCACAACTAGTATAGCGGAAGGATTGCGCTGGCCGCACGGTGAGCACCGAACGGGGCGGTGAGCGCGGCGAGAGGTCAAATTTCGCAGTGCGGCGAGCGTGACGCGGGTCGACAATCCCGGACTGCGGGAGGAGAGGCCCGGGCCTTGGGGTGGTTAATGCTGAGGAAAGAGCATCCAATTTCATCGGACGGATTCTCCACCCTGTGTTTGGCTAGTGTTGAGTATTTAGATCGGCATAGTGGCTGAAGGTCGCCAGTACAACCTGGTCGTTGCCAGGAATATAAAAGCCGAATTTGCCGGCCGCCAGATTAGTTCCAGGGGCGGTCCACTTGTCCAGAAGCACCCAGGCATCGCCTTCTCTGGCCTGGTGAACGATCTCGGTCGGGGTTACGCGAATCTGCAGGCTGTGGAAACTTTTTTTGTCGGATTTATGGGGAATCTTGAGTTCCTCCGACTTCTGCCCGTTGTGCATGATGGTGCGAGAGAAATTGTTGTCGTCCATCTGAAACAGAATGTAATTGTTCGAGTCCAGATAGTTCAGAACCCATTGCAAGTGGTGACCTTTCTGCAGCATCGCGGAAAAAGCAAAAGTTCCAGAGGTAGGGGAAGCGTCGTACAACACGAAGTCCCCGCCTTTGCGCACGAAGCCGTTTTTGTCTGGCTTCCAACCGGAGGGGTCATCCCACTTCGACATTCCACCAGGGGCTAGAGGCACATCGAGACTCTTCGATTGGCCAGCGATGACTTCCAGGGTCGATGAGCGAGTCACGCTATCGGCGGTTCGGGCGGTGAGAGTGTACGTGCCCGGAGGCAAGGTGAGCGGACTGCCGCTGGTTACTTTGATCGGCGCTTCACCTGATTTGGCAACAGTCACGGCGGCATCCGGCGGGGAAAAAGTGATTCGCAACTCGCCGGTGCCTGCTTCCAAAGTTGCATCGGCGCTGGTTAGCGCAACCGTTGCGCCGGCGACGAAGCGCTTCTGCATCCGCTTCGAAGTAAACCGTTCCTTGCGCAGTTCGATAACGTGGTCCCCTGGAGTAACAGTCGCGAGGCTGAAGCTTCCATCCGGCGGGACCGAACCCATCAGCGCCTGGTCGATCAGGACTTGCGTCCCCGGAGTGCCACCCTGGATGGTGAGCGAAGCCAGATGTGGAATCAGTTGGAAGCTGAAAGACAGTTTGTTCTGCTCCCCTTTTTGAACGTGGATCTTCTGCGGCGGAGGATCCTGAAAGCCGGTCTTGCTGACATTCACCACGTAATCTTTCGGCGCAAGGTTTGGAATGCGCAACTGCCCGCCCTGGGTGGTGGCTTTCTGGAGTTGACCATTGAGATAGACGCGTGCCTTGTCCTCGCCAGTCACAACCACGAGCGTGCCAATGTTCTGGCCGGACTCGATGAAAGTGGCGAGCGCGGGCGCGGCCGCGATGTCAACATCCAGTTTGTACTGATCCTTGCCGTGGGTCAGAGCCAGTTCATGAGTGGCGAGCGAAACTTGCGGGAGTTCCCACCCATTTCTTGGCATGGGGATTGGATCTTGCCCGTCGAGGGCGAGCTTGGCTGCGGGGGCGCTGGAGTACACAAGAACGCGGCCGCCGAGATTGCTGACAACGACGGCGATAAGGCCGTTGGCAGCGATCGGCCCCTTAAGAGTCAGCGGAGCGCCTGCATTGCTGGAAAACGCAAAGGAGATATTTCCTTGCGGCCCCTCGAACTTTAATTTGTGGTCTCCGGGTGCTAGCTTGTCTAGCGACCACTGGGCGCTCTCCAGTTCGACGGCGGGTTGGTCGTCAAACGAGACTTTGCCGGAGTTCGTGTCGGATGACAGCTTCACCGTTGGCAGAACCGGTTCGAGGATCAGGTCGATAGAAATGGGTGGGCCAGCCTTGATGTCGACAGAGTTACTCTTTGTTTGGTAGCCATCCAACTGCGCCTCAATTTGATAGTTTCCCTCGGGCAGATCGGCTTGCACGTCGGAGGTGCCACGCGCCTCGTGGTTGATCCGAATCGTCGCCCCCGGCGACGAGTGTATGCGCAAGGTGAACACCGCAGGGGCTGGTACAGTGGACGACGAACGCCGATGCCTTAACAGAAAAAAGCCTACCAACAGCATGGCTGCAAGAGCAGCAACAATCACAGCGAGCGGGAGTTGGATCGAACGCTTCGGCTGGGCCGGACTTGTGGAGGAGGTCGTTTTGCCGTCGCGCACGGATGCAGGTTTGAGCCGGGGGGGCGCAGCGGGAGATCCGGCAATCGCTGTCGGAGGCGGGGAAATGCTTGCGCCTTTGGGAGATGAAGGCGGCAGATCCATAGTTTCGGGAGCGTAGATCGACGCGGTTGCGCCTTCGGCTACGGCAGATGGGAGCGCACGCCCGCTTGGAGTTTGCGGTTTCTGCGGTTCAACAACTCGCCTGGGGATCTTTCCCTGAATGGTTGGCAAGTTCAGGCGCGCCAGAAGGCCGTTCGCGACGGCGAGAACTTCTTCGTCGTCTAAACACTTGTTGGCGAGGATTTGGACGCGTTCCCCGAAAACCTGCTTCATGGCCGGATCGGTGATGGTTTCAACTTCGCGTTCCATCCGTCGCAACTCTTCCAGGTCTCGCCGCCGCGACTGCTGTTGCTGCGACTGAAGCTCTCGTTGCACGGTCTCCTGAACCTGGGTTAGCCGCAACTCGCGCGGATAAGAAGCCAGCGCGGCTTCAATGCGAGACAGGGAACCGGCCAGATCGCCTGATGCTTGCAGCTTGCGCGCATGGGAGAGACATTCGCTGATGATCTGCTCGCGCTTCTGGTCCAGAATCAGAGTGCGTACAGTCTTAGAAAGAGGATGGCCCGGATTGAGGTCGAAAGCCCGCTGAGCCAACTCCTCAGCTTCCTGCCAATTGGTTTCCGCTAGCAGACGCGCCTGCTCCACCAGCGCATTGGAAAACACCGCCTTGGTCAGCGCGTTGTGATCGTCCAATTCATAGGCTTCTCTCAACAACTTGATGCCATCAGCAAAACGGTGTTGCGTGCACAGTTCCTGGCCTTCGGTCATCAGGCGATGCGCTTCCGTGGCCCGTTGCACTCCATCGTTTGCGAGTTTTCCCAGTTCGGCCAATTCGGCATCGTTGGGGAATTCGCCCGCGGCCTGCTCCAGAAGGCTGAGCGCGCGCGAGTAGTCCGTCGAGTGCAGGCATTCATCGATTTGCTCGACCAGACGGGTTTTTGCTTCAATGCGGGACTGCTGTTCCCGCCGCTTCTGCAGCCGCTCGACTTCAAATTTCAAGCCGGGATATTTCCCGTAAATCGTGCGCAAGATCTCCCAATCATTCAACGCGTCGCCGAACGCGCTTTCCTCTTCGTGATGGTGCGCCCGGGCCACGATGGAGTTCACTAGATCCCGCTTGTCCTTTACCAGCCGCAAGGCACGCTGGAAGTGGGTTTCATCAGGATGCAACTGCAGCGCCTCTTTGAGGATGTTCACGCGTTTGTCCAGGTCGGCTTCGGCCTCCACTTGCCGGTCGACCGACGCCACATACGCCGACAGTTCCTGTCTCTGCTGTTCCTCAACGTCATACTTCAGCGCCTGGAAAATCGCGTTTGTCGGATACTTGGCAAGATAACTTTCGCAAACTGCCTGAGCCTTGCTGAAATTACCTTCCGCCAGATGCTTGCGCGCCTCCGCGTAAGCTGTGTTCATGGCATCGTGTTCGGAGCGGACCTCGTTGTAGAAGCCCTGATAGGTGGCGCTGCCCTCGGGGCCGGAAACATCCGGCGCGCGGCGATCCAGTTCGAGAACTACAGCGAGCTTGGTGAGCGCGCTGCTGACGTCCCCTCGCTGCCACGCATCCATCGCAGACCGATGGATTTGCGCCTTTTCCTGCCGCAGCTTGTTATATTCCTGTTCCTGGCGATCGACTTCGGCAATCAGTTGAAGCGCGCGGGCCTCCTTAGGCCTGAGTTGCAGTACATTCTGCAAAGCTTCGCGAGCGTGAGGATACGCATGATTGTCAGTATGCTGCCGCGCCAGCCGGTACCAGTTTTCGATCTGCTTTTCGCTGCGCCGGCCTTCGATCTTGTTCTTCAGGGACAAAGCGGGGGAATTGTCTGGCTCGATCTCGAGGATTTCCTGAAGTTTCTGCAAGGCCAGCGGATCTTCTTCTTCTTCAAAACGGGCCTTGGCGGCATCCAGTAATTGGGCGATGGTTCTCTGCCTGACCGTCGTGTCCAGTTGGTGGCGAAGGGTAGTGATCGAGGAGTCGATGTGGCCTTCCGCCTCCAACTCCCCCAGGATTTCTCCGGCGAACTGGTAATCCCCGGTTTCGAGCGCCTTGGTTGCGCGTTCCAGCCGGGGCCGGGTGCGCGACGGATCGAAGAATTCGATAGGCTCGTTGCGCAGCGCTTTGTTGAGGGCATCGCTAAACTCTCGCGCGCTGGAGAAGCGATGCCAAGGCTGCTTGGCCATCCCCTTATGCACCACGCGGCCGATGGATTGACTCACCGCCGGATTAATGTCGGAAGCCGGAGGCGGTACTTGGCGGCGGATAGCATCGACGATCTCATCGGCGCGAGCCCGCTGGAACGGCTGCCGCCCGGTGAGGGCTTCATAGCAGACCACACTCAGTGAAAATAAGTCGGAGAGCGCCGACAGCGCCTTCATCTCGATCTGTTCGGGAGACATGTAAAGCAACGTCCCCTTCTGCGCCCGGGTGGAATGCGTGTCGGTCATGTGAGCCACACCGAAATCGATAATCTTGACCGAATCGTCTTCCATCACAAAAATGTTGCTGGGTTTGAGGTCGCGATGGACCAGGCCGCGTTCGTGCGCCGCCTGCAGCCCTCGGCAAGTTTGAGAAATAATGCCAACCGTGCGTTCCACAGTCAGCCGATGGCTGGACTGGCGAATGAAAGCATCGAGCGTCGAACCGGGCAAAAGCGGCATGACGAAATAGGGCTTTTTCTTGCCTTCTTCCTCGAACTCACCAATATCGAAGATCTCAATAATGTTGGGATGGCTCAGGGAGGCGAGCACATCGCATTCCTTGTAAAACAATTGCAGGGAAGCGGGATCGGGGATATCGAGAATGGTTTTGACAGCTACCTCGCGACGAATAACGGTGTCATAAGCCCGGTAGACCAAACCCATCCCACCCTGGCCGAGAACCTCCCGTACCTCGTAGCGCCCAGCCAGTTTTCGCGGTGTGACAGAACCTTCCATGAACCCCACTCCAAGGGGGAAACGAGCATGTTAATGCTTTTGGTGGGAAAATGGATGGCTCTTCTGTCGCGAAAGCGAAAATGCTGACCTTCGACGCTAGAAGGTGTCCGCGCTACATGGCTATGAACGGCTGCTAGCTACTGCGGAGGCGCTGCGGCCGATGCTTGAGCAATCCCCCCGGTGAACCGATTGGGTTGCGGACGATATCCGTTACGGGTGCGGATGTGGTATTTTTTCAGGCGGTCTCCCACCAGTTTCACGGTGATCCCGCGCCAGCCGCGGTTGGGATTCGCTTGCGGGTAGTAGCTGAGCGAATAGAGATGCGCCAGGTCATCGCGGATCGAGGCAAAGGCTCGCTGTTCGTCTCTCCAGGTTTTGGCGAAATAGGCCTTTCCTCCCGTAGCTGCGGTCATGCGTTCAAAGACCGCGGTGGAAACCGGTTCCAACTTAGCCAACTGAGTGCTGATCATATAAATGGCGATCCCAGTCGATTGCGCTAACTCGGCGACGTCCTCGGGCGGCACCATGCTGGAGTTGTCGGGGCCGTTCGAAAATACGACGACCACCTTTTTCCCGGTGTAGCGCGCCGCGTCTTTAACCGTTAACAGCAGGCAGTTGTAGAGTGCGGCGTCGTCTCCGGCTACGGTCGCACGCACACCGCGCAGGACCTGCGCCCGGTCGGGAGTCAGCGGGGCGGATCGGGAAAGGTCGCGGCTGTAGGAGTAAAAAGCCACCTTGTCCGCGGTCTCAAGGGAGCGCACGAAATCAGCGATGGCATCTTGCGCGAACACAAAGCCGCGGTACATATAGTTGCTGGTGTCGAAAAGGAGGAAAACGTTGGCTCCGGCTACCATCGAGCCCAGACTTTGGTCTTCCGTCGGCGGTTGATGGGATTGGCCGCCGACGGTCGTCTTTCCATCGGCTCCACCGTCGGCCACTCGGTAGACAGGTTCGTTGCCTTCTCCGAAAGTGGCCAGTTTCTGCGGAATGTTGTCCTCGACAATGGCGAAGTCCGATGGACGAAGGCCGGTAATATAGTTTCCCTTGCTGTCCGTCACCGCGACGTTCAACTGCACCATGTCCACGACCACGCGAATGTTGGGTTCGCTTTCCTGAGCCGATATCCAGATTCCGGGGCTGGAGAAGAGAGTCAGGGCTAGTACGAGAAATAGAAGGTATTTTTTTGCCATATATTCCCTGTTCTGTTAAGGCCGCGTCAGCGCGGCACTCGTGGATAACGAAGTGATCTTTCCCTGCCGAAATTCTTCCCCGGTTTCTCGCATGGCACGAAGGATGGCCGGCCAATCTTCGAAGTCACTGGCAAAAATCTTTTCCACCATGCGATGGGTCAGTTGGGGAACCAGGATGTTCAGCATTACCGGAGGATAGCCCTTTTCATCCGCCAAGCGGGCCCAGTACAAATTGCTGGAATCCCAGGTCTCGGCCAGCAGGCGGCTGGAATAACCCTCGAAAGCGGGGAAGGGTTTCGTATTTAGCAGTTCGCGAGCGTAACTCTGCGTCAGGATGGGATGAGGCACGCCGAAATCTCGCGACAGCCGCTCCAAATTAAGCTCTGCAGGATATTGGCGGCTGAGGCCTTCCAATTCCTGCCCCGCCGGGCCCCAGGAACTGGTGTCTGCAGAAAACTTTCGACGAAACTCGGCTGCCAGGTAGAACGTATCCGCCGGCGTGGTTCGCGGATAGATGTCCGGCACACTTCCCGCGCGTAGCGCCTGCTCGACTCGCTCCTGGACAGCCGGATCCATTCGGTCCGACAGGATGACCATCACCTTACTCCGGAGTTGTGGATCTTGGGCCGAAGCCGTCAAAAGCTCCTCCCCGGTTCGCTGATAAAGGGTGACGGCATGAAGTTCGCTCGGGCTTACGTCCCACCAGCGCGGCAAGGTTGCGCTGATCAAAAGGCCGGGAACCAACTCCCGCCAGATCAGGGCTTGAACGTTTTCCGGAGCGATGAAGTCCTGTTCCACCTGGGCCAGAACATAGGGCAGGTCGGCGAGTGACCCAACCAGATGGGCGCCGCCGCCCGCCGGAGAGCCCTCGCCAAACAGCTGGGGAGCTTGCCAGACGTGCTCCACGCCGGCGACTGTGTCTCCGGAGAAATCGTGGGAACGCACCAGAAGCGGATTGTGGTGCAGCACTTGCGCCCCCGGCGGTTCGTAGTACGCGTAGTTTAGACCTACGAGAGTATCCCTGAGGAACGGTGCAAGTTGACCGCGGGCCTCGATCAGTTGCTCGCGCGACGCGGGCGATTTGATCAGTTTGGTCAAATCGGTGCGCATCTGTAATTCAGTGTGACGGTTGTTATAAATTCCGGTAGCCCATTGCGTTCTCTCGCCAGTACTAAAGATGGGCCGCGGCATCTCAAATTCGCGAAGCTCAGCGGCTAGCGGGATCAAGGCCTCGCCCGTGGCTGATCCCTTCGCCATGGCATTCAAACCGTCGCCTAGAGCAAGAATGGTATCCAGAGGAATCAGGCGCTGGCCGTCCAACACTGCGCGAATTTCATTGGCGATTTCCTGGTGCATCCGTTGGCCATCTGGAGTGGATTGCCGGGGGCCTGCGAGCAGTTCGATGATTTCGTCCTGGGAACAGTCTCGTCGGCAACCCGCCGACACCAGCAGTGCTTCCAACGAATCGCGACCCGCTTCGAAGAGTTGCGGGGACGAAACTACCTTGTCAAATGGCCTGATCACCTTCTGCCATGAATCATTTAACCCTGTGCTCGGGATTTGCCCCTGGCGGGCCATGATTTGCCAAAGCCCAATGTTGGCCTGGAAGATTCCCATGGCATTGCCGCGCAAGGTGTGGTTGGGAATGTTGCCCAGGGCCTCAGCCACATTCAAAAAGTGGGTAATCGACGCGTCGGTCAACCCTGGAAACTCGGAGAAGATTAAGTATTGATTGCTGAACTGTGCGAACCGGGTGGCCAGCAAGAGCACGGTTTGAGGACTCAGGCGATTTTCCGGAGCCCGCCGGGTATCCATTTCGCTCAACGTCAGATAGACCTGCAGCGGTCCGGCTTCCGTTTCCACTCGACAAAGGGCGAACATGACTTCAGCCAACTGCTCGGGCTGGTTCACGTGGCCGGCGCGCTTGCCCCAGTCGCGGACGAGTTTAGAATTGCTTTTCTGGGTCAGGATTTGCTTCCAGGTCGCCAAATTTCCCGGAACATAGGGTTCGCCGTCGGGCTCCCACTGCAGGCGAGTCGCCAGAAGCAGGAGCGCTGGAGCCGGACGAAACGCCGGTCTTGCGGCGCTGGTAGAAACGTCCTTTCCGCGGAAAGCGTCGTAGAAACGCCGCAGCCGAACTGCGGTAAAGTGCGCTTGTTGGGTCTGATTGATCCGTGACAGAGCATCAAAATAAGCCGCCAGCCAGCCGTTGTCCTTCGCCAACAGCCGGGTGACAAACTCCGATGGAGAATCTGGACTGGCTCCCGCCAGATCCTTCCATGCAGACTCAGCGTCGGTCCCACCGGGGACGATTACGCGCCCGGAGCGAATGCAGATGTGGCTGCCGTAAAAATCGAGGACGGAAGCAACCGGAAGTAGTTTTCCCAGCCCCACCGACTGGCGCAAGGCGACCCTGGTTTCTCCATGGCTTCGAGTCAACGCCCAGTAAAGACGAGACAAGACCGGATCGTGTAGAAGGGCTTCAACTAAATCATTGGGATCCGCTCTGTTCTGACTACTGACTGCCGTCCAGTCGCTGGGTGAAAACAGCACAGGGACGCGAGAGGAAGGGAATGCGTAAGTAAAGGGCTTGCCTCCCTGAAGAGTCTCTTCAAGCTCAGGCAGAGGGAATCCCGAGTCGATGGTAAGGAACGCTCTTTCCGGATCGGCGGTCACGAGGGTAGCGCCGTTCTGTCCACAGGTTTGGCGGTATCGGTAGCCGAGAACGTGCAGCAGGGGTCTTGCTTCGTCACAATTCGAGACACGAATCATCCCGTCAGTACCCGCCAGAACTGCCAATTCTCTCGCCTGATGCACGTACCGGTTCAGCAGAATCAGAAACTCGGTTGGCCGGCCTTTGTCCTGATAGCCCTCGTATCCTTGAGAGAACACGTTATGAGCCAGCAGGGGCACGACTTCTTCCGCCGATACCTTTTGACTGATTCCGGCCATTCTCAAAAACGGGCGCAGGGGGCCCGGAATGACGACTGTCGCTGCTTCGGAAGCCGCCGCTCCCGGCCCCTGAGATTCCGAAGGGTCAGCGGCGCTCCATGATCTTGCAAACAAGGATTTTGCAGAGAAGCCAACGACGCACAAACATATCGTTAGAAAGGTAGGCAGACAACGAGGAAATTTCATGGCTGGAGTCCCTCTCCGAACCTTAAACAGGCCTTGCAACCGAGCCTTGCAAGCAACTCCGAGGAACAAAACGGATCTTTAACTAATTGTTTCGTCCCCGAGGCTTTACTTTCGTGTCGGTCACGATAAACCATCTTCGGACGTAATCCAAGGCTTTTTAGTAGATTTGACAATAAATTGAAGGGGGCTGATTTCCTCCCTCACTAGCGCCCCTAGCCTCACCGTGATCCATCAAACCGGCTTCGTGTCGTTGTGGAAAACGGCACAGTCCCCGTCCCCGTGATTCCTGCAGTCCCGCTTTCTCGTGCCGGGCACGAAGCCCCGGACGCCTCGTCCCGGTAGTTCGTTTGAATCCCGCTTGCCTTTTCCCGCCACCGAGACGTAGCACGCTACGTCTCTACAGGCGAAGGATCGCTAACACGGTTGGTTCGCTTGTGTTGCTCGCGAGGCTGTGGGTGTGTTACAAGCCAGAGATGCGCAAATGGATGAGCGAGCGCTTGAAGCGCCGCAAGAAGGAGCCGGAAAAAGCCGGAGCGGAGCCACCGCCCGCGCCGCTGCAGCCGGCCTTTTACGATACGGAACCAGCCCAGTCCGAGCCCGCTGCCGAAGTGAGCCACGCAGCACCGGCTCCGTTGCAGCCGGAGGCGGCGCCGGAGATGGCATCGCCTGAGCCGCAGGCGGTCCAGCCACGATCGGGTGGAAATGGAAACGGAGATGGAACCAAACGCCGCCGTCGGCGTGGCCGAGGCGGGCGCGGTAGGAGCCGCAGCGGCGCTCCGCCAGTTGAGTCGCCGGGGACGAGCTCCGGCGCGGCCGCGCCGATGCAAGATGCTCCGCAAGAGGTTACGCCAGCGGAGGTTGTGGCTCCGCACGGTCGTGTCGCAGCCAGAGCCGCATCGGTCTCGCCCCCGATTGAAGCACCGCGTGCTTCAAAAGGTGTGGTGGTGCTGGCGATTGGACTGCCCGGGTCGGGCAAGAGCTCGTGGTTTAAGCGGCACAACATCACGCCGCTTTCCAGCGACCTGTTACGCGCACTTCTGTTTGACGATCCCACCGAACAACGCTTCCAGGATCTGATTTTTTCCAATCTGCGTTCTATGCTGAAGGCGCGGCTGATCGCGCGGCGTCCCATGAATTACGTGGACGCCACCAACCTGTCGCCGCACGAGCGCAACGGCTGGATCAAGCTGGCCAAGGATTATGGCTACGAAGTCCAGGCCGTGTTCTTCGACGTGCCGGTGGAGGTTTGCCTGGAGCGTAATCAGCGCCGCGAACGCAAAGTGCCGGAAGACGCGATGCGTCGCATGGCTGGAAAACTAAAGCAACCGACGTTCGAAGAAGGATTTTCGAAGATCACTGTGGTCAAGGTGAAGAAGAAAGATTTGGCCGATTCTCAGTGAGTGAAATGGCCTGTGGCTGTTGAAAAACTCACCATCTCGAAATCCGCAGAAACGTCATCGCGCTAGGATGCCCTATAAACGACGTTCTCGATTTTGGTGGACATTTTCTATCTCTCCGCCGGGGGGCCGTTTTTTCAAAAGAGGGGGTTTTTCAACAGCCACGCCTGATTTCGTCAATTATCCAAATCGAGGATAGAATTGCACGCAGTGACTGAATGAGAATCACAGGAAAACCCGTTCCCACGAGCGTCGGCGGGTTCTTCATCGCGTTTGCCCTAATCGCTGCCGTTCTGGTCTTGCCCGGTGCAAAAGGGTCGCAGTCACCTCTTATGTATGTCTGTATTTTCGGCGGCCTGTTTGTGGGGATTCCTGCAGCCTTGGGAATCGGGGTAATTGTTGAAAATCTACGCAAGCGAGACTGAGTCGCTGCGGGGCCGTCGCCGTGCCACCTTCTTCGGAAACTCAATGAGCGCTATGGCCTTCCATGAGAATGCCGGTCTGTGTCAAGTTAGATTTTGATTTTGCCTTCCTTAAAATCCACCTTCCTTCCTAGCGGAGGGTTTGCCGAGCGGCCCGGAGCGGTCAAGGGCGCGTTCTATGCGGCGGAGCGAACCCTTGACGGCGAGGACCGCTCGGTCACCATTCCGCTAGGAAGGAAGGTGGATCGCCGTGCGCTGGATTACCCTTTGTCCACTGCCACTGCTCGCTCAAGCCCTGTGCGCGCCACTCCTGTCGCCACGCTTCCATCCGCACTCTTGGTTGAGCGATTTATTCGCTCGGTGCCAGTTGGGTGTTCTCGTTTCAGCCGGTGCTGCCACCTGATTGTCGACCTCCGCTTCCATCTCGCGACGGAAGTTGGGCCAGGCCATAGACGCAGTCACCGGAACTCGGCGCTCGGGCGCGGTGCTTCCGATTCCATGAACCTGAACTATGCGGCGGCCGGCAACATTTCCCGGCGGCTGTTGCGCAGCGGCTCGTAAGCCTCGCCGCTCACCCACAAGCGATGCAGCAACACGGCCAGCTTGCGTGCGGTCGCAATCACCGCTCGTTTCTTTCCATTCTTCCCGCCACGCTCCGCCAACTTCAGACCCCAGCGTCGCAGATCGCTGTCCGCTCCAAACGGCCCCAGAATGTGGTGCGCACCCTGCACCAGCAGCGTTCGTAAATACGGATCGCCTTCCTTGCTGATGTGCAGCTGCGGCTCGCTCTGCCCCGAGTTTCGCCGTCCTGGCTGCAGCCCCACATAGCAGCCCACATCGCGGCTCTTGCGAAAACGCTGCGCATCTTCCAGCGTCAGCATGTAAGTCAGCGCGATCAGCGTTCCTACTCCCTTCACCTGTTTCAGCTGCGCCACTTGCGGATAACTTTCCCCGGCGATCTTCTCGATCTGTTGGTTGTATTCGTAAATCCGCTCGCTCAGCGACTCGATGGCCGTCAGCAACGGTTCCAGGGCCGCTTGCAGTTCCGGGCTCAGCTGTCGTGCTTTCTCGGCATTCATATTGCGCGGACTGCAGCCGCGCAGCCGCTCCCCATAGGATTTCGTCAACCCGCGCGCCGTATTGATCAACGACGTCCGTGCCCGCACCAGTCCGGCACGCGCTCGGATCACCATCAGATGCGATTGGGCTTGCGCACTTCGATGCTTCACCGGCGCCAGCAACTGCGGATCGATCCTTGCCAACCGAGCCAGAGTCCGAGCGTCGAACCGATCATCTTTCTTTCGACTTTCTCCGATCAAGCGCACGTTGCGCGCATGCGCCACGATCACTTCGTGCCCCAACTCGCTCAACACCCGGCTCACCCACGGCGAATGCGTTCCCGTCTCCAACGCGATTCGGCTCCGCGGCATTCCTCCGAACCCTTCTTTCATCGCCTTCGGAGTCGTGCCCAGCTTCTGTTCCAGCAGCACTTCTCCCGCTTCATCCAGCACGCAATACCAGCTCGATCGATCGCCCAGGTCCAGGCCAATCGTCAGTTTCTGATCTCGAAAATTCCTCGTCTGCCTTGCCTCTACAGTGCTAACCTTCTTCATTGCCGGTCTCCTTTATCTTTTGCGCTTCGAGCGCGTCGATAACTTGGGAGCGTACAGCATCCCGCCGGAGACCGGCATTCTCATCCCATCTGTTTACGTCACTTTAGAAACCACGCGTTGACTTCCCATCCAACGCAGGGGATAATGTCGCGCACTGAGCGGAGGTTTTTCGATGAGACGCTCTCCCCGGCCTCGCAAGGCCCTCTCGGATTCACTTCACCAACGCCTCAACATGTACGCGCTCGCGGCGAGCGCAGCAGGTGTTGGAGCGCTCGCTTTATCGCAACCCGCCAGCGCGAAGGTCATTTACACCGCTGCCAACGTTACGATCCCACTGTTCACTTTTGTCCCGCTGGATCTCAACCATGACGGCGTGAACGATTTATCCTTCTATCGGGGAACTTGGGCGAGCGGCGAAAGTATCCGGGTCGCTGCTCTCCAGACCAATGCAGTGGCTGGCTATTCCACGTCTGGCAAGCGAGCCGCCGCATTTGCTCTGAGGCGCCGCGTGAACATTGGCCCAAAACTGGGCTTCCAGGGCGGGACGCGTATTGTTATGTGGAACTTCATCGCAATCTCCACCGAGGCGTCTAGTATAGGTCCATGGAAAACGCTAAGAATCGCTACCTTGGTGTGAGGTTCAGGATCAACGGACGGACGCACTACGGCTGGGCTCGGTTGAATGTTGCGGTCAACATCGATAATGAGATCACCGCAACGCTCACCGGTTACGCCTACGAAACCATCCCGAACAAACCGATCGGCGCTGGCGTGACCAAAGGCCCAGATGCCGATCAACCGGCTCCGGCATCGCTCCAGCCGGTCAGTCCCAAACCGCCCTCGCTGGGAGCACTAGCGCTCGGCGCACCCGCGCTTTCAATCTGGCGGCGCGAAGATTCGGAACCCGAAGGCGCTTTCAACTAATCACATGCACGATAGCCGTTCACAACAAAATCCCTCCTATGAAGCACGCTATCTTTATCGTCGGTTTGGTGCTGGTGGCTGGCGCAACGGCTCTCCTCGCAGGGGACGCGGTCGCGCCCCGAGGGTCCGCCGCAGTCTCGTTCCGCAGCGTCGTCACCGCCAACGGCCCAGTGCTGTATCCTTACTCGATTGCCGCCGGAGACCTCAACGGAGACGGCTTCCCCGACATGGCGGTCGTCAGCGAAGAAAACAATCAGGGCTTGGCGCACGCCTTGGGTAAGGGGGACGGCCGTTTCGGCCCTTGGAGCCTTAAGGGGGGCGTTGGTGATGCTCCGAGCTTCGTGCTGCTTGCCGACGTCGATGGGGACGGAAACTTGGATGCGGTGACCACGGACATCACCCAGTCCTTCGTCACCGTGGCTTTCGGGGACGGCAGGGGGCATCTTTCGCGTGGCATACAGCCAAATACAGGGACTAACTGCACAACGGTGCAGTTGGTCGTGGCCGACCTCAATGGCGACGGCGTCCCTGATATCGTGGGAACTTGCGATACGGGGCCGACCAATCCCGGCAAGATCTTCGTTTTGTTGGGGGAGGGTCAGAGGAAATTTAAGAGGGTCGTACACTTCGGAAGTGGCGGGCACCTGCCCATTGGAATCGCGGTGGGCGATCTGAATCACGACGGAATTCCAGACTTGGTCGTGGCCAACTGGGGGCAGGACGCGGGCCCATACGGGAACCTAGCGGTACTCCTGGGGAAGGGCAACGGCACCTTCGGCCCGCCCACGGACTACCAAGCGGGAATCCACCCTGCTGAACTAACGCTGGTGGATCTCAATGGCGATGGTAACTTAGATGTCGCAGTCTCCAGCAATCTCGGCGTTTACGTTTTCCTCGGTAAGGGCGACGGTACTTTCTCTTCGCCCGAGGTTTACCACCCCGGAGATTATCCGAGCTGGGTCTTATCTGCAGATTTCAACGGGGACGGCATACCTGATCTAGCGGTCGCCAACAACACCAACCCAAACCCGTGCCATGTGACTATTTTGCTCGGCAACGGCGACGGAACGTTTTAACCGCCGACGGCCTTCCGTGTTGGCGACGGTCCGACGGGACTGATCACAGCCGACTTCAATCACGATGGTAAACCGGACCTCGCCACTCTGACCGGCCCGTCCGGTATCACTGTTTTGATGAACACGACGCCGTTCCCCACGCCGTCGCATTCGCATTGAGACGGGGCTTCGGGTTGTGATGTATGAGACCGCCGTCGCTTGTCGCAACATCTCTATTGCACTCAGTGACCGAGAGGGTCGAGATTGTCTCAATATAGGCGCGGCGTCGTCGCCGGTGCCACCCACTTCTCGCGGCTGCCACCTGCCTTATCACCTCAGGTAGGGCAACAACTCCTTAAACGCGGGCGCGCCCGAAGAGCGCAGCACTTCGTAAATGATCATCTCCGTCGACGAGATCACAGCCCCGGCCGCGCGCATCCGTTCCAATCCAATCTTCCAGTTCCACTCCGTGCGGGAACTGACGGCGTCCGAAGCTACGTGGACAATGTAGCCTTCGCGCAAGGCCGCGAGCGCCGTCTGAGTCACGCAGATGTGGCTTTCCATTCCACACAGCAGGACGGTGTTGCGGTTCCCAGGGAGCCGTTTCATCTGGGAGCAGAAGGCATCGCTGCCGAAGCAGGAGAACATTTGTTTGTCTATGGCTTGAGTTTCAGGCAGCAGGGAAGCGATCTCCGGCACGGTATTGCCGAGCCCCTTGGCATATTGCGTGGTCATCAGAGCGGGAAGTTTCAGGATGCCGGCCAGCCGGATCAGTAATTGAGAGTTCTTGACCAGTTGCTCTTTCTGAAAAATCGGGGGAAGAAGCTTTTCCTGAATATCTACGACGACGAGGGCGCAGCGATCAGCTTCAAGCGTAGAGCGTGCAATTTCGCTGTAGTCGCTAGCCAGCGGAGTAATGTTGCCAAGGGCGGTAACCATGAGTCTTCTCCTGGGTGAATCTTAAACCGTAAGGTTGGTAAATAACAGCGAATCACGGGATTGAAGCAATGCCTATGGTTCGGCACGAGGCATTGCGGCGGTTGTTGACCACAACGCGCGAAGCCCCATAGAATCAAAACGGCAGTTTCTTCCGCGCTTGAGCGCGCTCTGCCCCCTCGTTCAATGGTAGGACACCTGCCTCTGGAGCAGGTTATCGGGGTTCGAATCCCTGGGGGGCAGCCAGATTTTAGAATCCGCACTTCGCTGTGAATGCCCTCGGCCGCGCTTTACTCCGAAACAAAACAGCGTCCTGATAGCTGTTTCTTTGTCACGCGATTCCACGTCCTAACGTCGGAAGTTTGCGGCACAGCACCCAATCTTCATTCTGAGCTAGAATCTGCCTCTAGCGGAGAGGAGCAGATTCAAATGAGCGACCACGAAGAGTGCCACGATGTGCAGATTTCTTGCTGCCGAGTGCGTTTCGCTTTGAGGACGGCTGTCCTGGTTGTGTTCTTGGCCTGTTTCAGCGTCGGGCAACAAGCCTCCGACATTCAGGGCCTGGTCACGAGCGGAAGCCTCGACGGCATGCGCTGGCCGAACTTCAGCGACTATCGCACCTGGCTGCAAAAGTTCTACGAGCCGGCAGGATACGCCCCCGCCTGGGTCCAGGCAGGCCAGCCGATACCGCAGGTCGTATCCCTGATCCAGGTTTTCAAAGACGCCTGGAAGAAAGGGCTCGATCCGGAGGATTACGATGCTTCGCGCTGGGAGGAGAGAATCCGTGGGCTGCAAGGATCACCGAGTGGACCGACGGTCGCGCGTTTTGATGTGGCACTTACCGTCTGCACCATGCGCTATGTCTCCGACTTGCACATTGGACGGATCAATCCGCAGCATTTCAAGTTCGGATTAAGCGTGGAACAGAAAAAGTACGATCTGGCGGAGTTGCTCCGTCAGCGGATCATGACCGCTTCCAACCTGGACGCAGTCTTGGACCAGGTGGAACCTCCGTTTCCGGGCTATCGCCGGACCGAGCAGGCCCTGGCGCGGTACATCGAACTGGCAAGCACCGATGACGGGGAAAAACTTCCCGACGTTACCAAGCCCATCAATCCGGGCCAGCCCTACGCGGGCGTGCCTCGTCTGACTCGTTTGTTGCGACTCGTGGGTGACCTGCCGGCGGATGCCACTTTGCCAGCAGACCCTCAAACCTACGGCGGACCGCTGGTAGATGCGGTCAAAGTCTTTCAGCGCCGCCACGGACTCGATGACGATGGCCGCCTCGGTCTGGCGACCATAAAACAAATGAATGTGCCATTGCAGGATCGGGTCCGCCAGTTGCAACTTACATTGGAGCGTTGGCGCTGGCTGCCATCTGAGTTTTCCGCGCCTCCGATTATTGTGAATATTCCTGATTTCCGCCTGCGCGTCCTCGATGAAAACGGCAAAGTCACGATGGATATGCGAGTCGTGGTCGGGAAAGCCATGCGCACGCAGACGCCGGTTTTCACCCGCGATATGAGCTACGTGGTCCTGCGCCCGTACTGGAATGTTCCACCCAGCATTCTCCGTAGCGAGATCATTCCCGCTATCCAGCGCGATCGCGGCTATATCGCCCGGAAGAACTTCGAAGTCGCTACGTACGATGGCAAAGTGGTCACCTCAGGAGAAGTGTCCGACGACGTGTTGGCGCAATTGCGAGCGGGAAAGCTGATGGTGCGGCAGAAGCCCGGCTCAAGCAACGCGCTGGGGTTGGTCAAGCTGATGTTCCCGAACGAGTACAACGTCTATCTTCACAGTACGCCCGCTCCAGAGTTGTTCTCGCGCTCGCGCCGTGATTTCAGCCACGGCTGCATTCGCGTCGAAAAGCCCGCCGAACTGGCCGCGTGGGCGCTCCGCAACAATCCAGGTTGGCCGTTGGAGCGAGTGCAGCAAGCAATGCAGAGCGGAAAGGACGACGTCACCGTGAGTCTGGTGAAGAAAATCCCGGTCTTCATTGTGTACGGGACGGCGCTCGCGTACGAAAACGGGGAAGTCCACTTCAGCGATGACATTTACGGACACGATGCCCAGTTGGCGGCGGCGCTAGCCAAGGGTTATCCCTACCCGTGATCCGGCACCTAGCTACCAGCGCCGGACCCGGCCCACGTCGACGTGCACGAAATCCGAGGCCGCGTAGTAACCCACGCCGCCGCGATGCAGCGCCAGGGCAGCGTCTCTTAGTTGGGCGGTAGAAACTCCGGGCACCCGAATATCAATGGCCATTGCTTGCATGTGGAGGCTGTGACGGGCCACGCCGTGTCCATGAGTGCGCAGGAATTCGTTGCTCCATGGTGTCCGATAGCCGCAGATGACATCAATCTCAAGATCGGGATTCCCGAGTGCGGTAGTCAAGTCGTGCAGAAGGTCGAACACCCGCGGATCGTACTCGTGAACTTCACCGGTGCGGTGGTCCCGCAGATAATGGTTCAAGCGGGCCAGGGACTCCTGATCGTAGCCTTCGCCATCGCGGTAGACAATGTCCAGTCGCTCTCCAGTATGGGTGTGGAAAAAATGCAGGCGGTAGGGAGAGTCAGAAACAGCTTGCAGGTTTGTCTCAGCCGCAGTACGGGAGACCGACCCACAAGCGAAAACCAACATCAGCAATACAAAACTACGCAGGATTCTCGGCGACCAGAGCAAAGCAAAGACTCCATGGATAGATTTGCCAATCGGGGTGGCTGATGATCCATTGTATCAATTGGCGATGTGAACGGCGCTAGCCGAAAGAGCTATATCGAGGTGACTGCGGTTCGCTTTCCTTTGTGTACTTTTGTGTCCTTTGTGGTTGATGAAGTGCAATTGCTGGAACCACATAGGGCACAAAGGTACACGTGGCCCGGTTGAACACTCGTGCCTGATCAGAGTTTCCCTAAAGTTTATTCAAGAAATCCACGATCTCGGGTTGACTCCATTCCACAGGGCCGATGAACTTGCGGCGGACGATGCCACTGCGATCGATGATGTAGGTTTCCGGCCACTTGAAACTGCCGTAGAGCGCGCTGGCCTTCTGGTCAGGATCACGCACCGTCACAAAGTCGATTTTGTAATCCTTCAAAAACTTGTGATACGCATCGCCATCGACATCGATGCTAACCCCGAGCACAGTCACGCCCTTGTCTTTAAACCGCTGCTGCAACTGCACCAAAGAAGGCATCTCCTCCACGCATGGCGGGCACCAAGTCGCCCAGAAGTTGAGAACTACGACCTTTCCGCGGAGGTCGCTGAGGGTGATTTTGCGGTCGGTGTCCTGGACGGTGAAGTCAGGAGCGGCTGTGCCAATGCGAGGGGGCCGGGAGCCGCGATAGCAGCCGGTCAGCAGAACTGTAAAGAGGGCGAGGAGAACGGAGGCACGGCGCACAAAGATATAATACCTAATTCAAGCTATGGCGGCGCGAGATCCAGTATCGGAGCGGCCAACAGTGTCGGTGATCGTGCCGGCACGCAATGAGGAAGTGTGCCTCGGAGCTTGCCTCGAATCGCTGGTAGCCCAGACTGGCGTGAGCTTCGAAATCATCGTTGTCGATGATGGATCGACCGACCGCACCCGTGAGATTGCACAATCCTTTCCCAGGGTGCGAGTGATCGATGCAGGACCTTTGCCATCGGGCTGGAGTGGCAAGAACAATGCCCTCGTGGCTGGCATGAAGGAGGCGCGGGGAGAGTGGTTGCTGTTTACTGACGCGGATACGTTCCATCGTTCCGGGTCCTTGGCGCGGAGCGTGGCGGAAGCGCGGCAGCAGAAAGCGGCTTTGCTTTCGTATTCTCCTGAACAGGAAGTTCATGGGTTGTGGGAGAAGGCCGTGATGCCGGTAATCTTCGCTGAACTGGCTTCGACGTTCCGTCCATCGGAGGTGAGCGATCGACGGTCGGCCGCTGCCGCTGCCAACGGCCAGTACATCCTGGTTTCGCGGGAGGCGTACGACGCGGTCGGCGGTCATACGGCGGTTGCGATCAGCTTGCTTGAGGACGTGGCACTGGCGCGGGCGGTGAAAGCTTCGGGGCGCAAGATATTCTTTCGGTACGGCGGCGATGCCGTGCGAACACGCATGTATCGCAGCTTTGCTCAACTGACGGAAGGCTGGACCAAGAATCTGGTGCTGCTTTTCCGGTCGCCGGTGCGGTTGGCGGTGTTGCGGTTGACGGAGTTCGTGTTGATCGTAGGCGGCGCCGCCACTGCCGTCGGGACGGGGCTGCGTGGCAAATGGCATCCGGCTTTAGTGGCCGCGATCGTGACCGTGGTTCTATGGGGATTTCTTCTCAACCGAATTCGCAAGGCACATTTTTCCTGGGATGCAAACTGTTTGGCTCTCATTGGCCTGCCAGTGTTTTCGTATCTGCTTTTGCGGTCGAGACTTGCCTATGCGAAGGGAACGGTTTCGTGGAAGGGGCGGAGCTACGATGAGACTATGAACCGCGATTCCATCGGCACGGGTAAAGTTCGGGCGAGACGCCCTTACGACAGCCGGCGCGACGCCGGCGCTACGGGGGTTGTTTAAGGTCAGGGACAGACATGGTTTATTTGACGCGCAAAGCTGAATTCTCCGCTTCGCACTACTATCACAATCCGGAGTTTACGGCGGAGGAGAACCAGCGCATCTTCGGCAAATGCAACAACCCCAATGGACACGGACACAATTACACTCTCGAAGTCACGGTGAAGGGCGAGGTGGATCCACGTTCCGGCTTCGTCGTGGATCTCAAGCAGTTGAAGGAGACGATGAGCAGGGAAGTGCTGGAGGCTCTGGACCACCGTTTCCTGAACAAAGAAGTGCCCGAATTCTTCACCCGCATCCCGACCACGGAGAATCTGGCGATCGCGATCTGGCAGCGCCTGTCTCCGAAGTTGAAAGCTGCGCAACTGCACCGGGTGCGAGTGTACGAGACGCCCGACCTGTTCGTTGATTTCTACGGGGAAGCATGAAGGCTCATCTGACGCGGCGGTACATGTTTTCAGCCTCGCATCGACTGCACAGCGATGCCATGTCGGACGCAGAGAACGTCACGACCTATGGCAAGTGCAACAATCCCTATGGGCACGGCCACAACTACATCCTCGAAGTCACGGTGAGCGGTCCAGTCGATGCGAGCACGGGCATGGTTTGCAATCTGACTGATCTGGATGGGTTCGTGCACGGCGAAATACTGGAACGATTCGATCATCAGAACCTGAACACCTTGCCGGAGTTCGCAAAGACCGTCCCGACCACGGAAACCTTGTGTATGGTTGTCTACGATATTTTGCAGCGCGGCTTCCGTCATGCTCATCTTGAAAGGGTACGATTCGAAGAGACCATGATGAATTCGTTTGAATATTGGGGACAGAATCCGGTCATTGAGTGATTGGGTAATTTGAAATCGGAAGAGGCAACAATTACCGAATTACACAGTTGCCAAATTAGACAATTTGAGAAATCTGGGGACCATGACGCCTTCTGTTGAAACATCTACCTTGACCAGCGCAAGCTTTGAAGACTTGGTGCGCGAGATGATCGTTCGCCTCGGTGAGGATCCCGCGCGGGAAGGGCTGGTGCGCACGCCCGATCGCGTGCATCGCGCTTATGAACATCTGACTAAGGGCTATAAGGAAGATGCCGAGGCAATGCTGAAGAAGGCGTTGTTCACGGTAACCTATGACGAGATGGTGATCGTCAAGGACGTGGAGATGTTCAGCTTGTGTGAACATCATATTCTGCCGTTCTTTGGCAAAGTGCATGTGGCGTACATTCCGAATGGCAAGGTGATTGGTCTAAGCAAAATTCCCCGGCTGATCGAAATCTTCTCGCGGCGCTTGCAGATCCAGGAACGGCTTACGACTCAGATTGCGGAGACCATCCAGAAGGCCATCGAGCCGCAGGGGGTGGGCGTGGTGATCGAGGCACGGCATCTGTGCATGATGATGCGCGGGGTGGAGAAGCAGCACTCGGCGGCGGTTACGTCGTCTATGCTAGGCTGCTTCCGCCATGAGCAGGAAACCCGGACGGAATTTCTGTCCCTGATTCGCAATCGGGCGAACGGGGTCTAGGGCAAGACGATCTCTGCAATGACATCCAGAATCGCCGGAGATAGGCTTCGCGGCAAGACGGCGCTTATCACTGGGGCCAACCGGGGCATCGGCCTGGCTATTGCGCAAGCGTTGGCCAGCGAGGGATGCAATCTCGTTCTCACCGGTCGCAATCCGTTCACTTTGAACAACGCTGCAAGGGAGTTATCGAAACGCAAAATCAGCGCGCTTCCCGTGGTCTGCGATGTGCGCGATCCGCTGGCGGTCGAACAGTTGCTTGCGGCGGTAAAAAGTCAGTTTCGCCGGCTGCATATCCTGATCAACAACGCGGGCGTGGCTCATCCGAATCTGAGTGTGGCGAAGTTGCCGGTCCACTCGTGGATGGAAGTCATCGATACCAACCTTACTGGTCTGTTTCTGGTTACGCGCGCGGCCTTGCCTCTCATGAAACGTGGCGGCGTAATCGTAAACAATCTTTCGATCGCGGCCAAACGAGTTTTTCCGGGGTCGTCGGCTTATAACGCCTCCAAGCATGGAGCGCTGGGCTTTACGAACACGCTACGGGAGGAACTGCGGGAGCAAGGCATTCGAGTGATTGCACTCTTGCCGGGCGCGACCGATACGGCAATCTGGAGGACGCTTTGGCCCGAGGCGCCGCGAAAAAAGATGATGTCGCCGAAAACCGTTGCGCAGGCTGTGGTGCAAGCGCTGTTGGTGCCGGATGAAAGCACCGTCGAAGAACTGACCATCATGCCGAGCGCGGGGACACTGTAGTGCGGGCGTACCCAATTACAAGAACAGTTCCGGCGAGACGCGGAATCGGCGGCTGAGTTTGCGGATGTGCTCGGTTGTAAGGTTTCGTTTTCCGTTCAGAATTTCAGAAATGATGCTGGGTGTGCCGAAGATGTCGACCAGATCTTTTTGCTTCAGGCCGTTCGCTTCCATCAGTTCTTCCAATGCTTCAATGCCAGTGGCAGGCTTCAAGGCGTAGTGCTTCTCCTCAAAATCTTCGATTAACAGGGTCAGGAGTTCGGCCAAACGCTGCTCCGCAAGCGTGAGCTTTGCCGGTTTGTGGTCTAGTTCCTCGAGCAGGGTCGTGTAGTGCTCGTTTTCTTTCTCGTTATGGATGACGGCCGGCAAAGTCTTGGCTAGAAGAGTCGCGTATTCTGGCCGGCTGGTTGCAGTACTCATTGTCTCCATTCCTCTCGGTCGTATTCCGCGTGAGTCAGCAGATGTCGAATGTAGACCCGCTGAAATCTATAGTTAATCTCGGTTATGAGACGGTATCGGTTGCCTTTGATGTTGAACACCGTCCATCGGTTGACGACATCTGCACTCGCGAAGGTCTTCCGAACATCCGCTAAGTTCTGCCACGATGCTCTTTTTGCGATGCGAAACCAAACATCCAAAGGAGCTTCGAGATCCGCACGCCGAGTCGCTGCTTCCTTGAGCTTCTTGCGGCTGATGATGTGCAAATAACGCCTCAGAAATAATTCGCATAACGCGAACTTCAGTGTAGTTCGCATAATGCGAACATGTCAAGTGGTTCCTGGGGCACGATGGTGAACCTGCACGGGCGGGGACGCCCGCGCCTGCATTGGCCGCTAGAACGCGTCAATCCCGGTAACGCTTTGGCCGATGATGAGCGTGTGGATGTCGTGCGTTCCTTCATACGTCTTCACCGATTCCAAGTTCATCATGTGGCGCATGAGCGGGTACTCGTCGGCGACGCCGTTTGCGCCTAGGATGTCGCGGCCCATGCGGGCGCACTCCAGGGCCATCCAGACGTTGTTCCGTTTGGCCATGGAGACGTGTTGGAATCCGGCTTTGTCTTGGTCCTTGAGGCGTCCTACCTGCAATACCAGCAGTTGGCCCTTGGTGATTTCATTGATCATCCAGGTGAGTTTTTCCTGGACCAGTTGGTGCGAGGCGATCGGTTTATCGTGGAACTGCTTGCGCAGTTGCGCGTACTGCAGGGCGCAGTCGTAGCAGGACATGGCCGCGCCAATGCCTCCCCATGCGATTCCGTAGCGGGCCTGATTGAGACACATCAGCGGAGATTTAAGGCCTCCGCTTTTTGGCAGGAGGTTGGACTCGGGGATGCGAACGTCCTGCATGGACAAGCCTGAGGTCACGGAGGCACGAAGCGACCACTTGCCGTGGATGTCTTTCGCGCTGAAGCCGGGGCGGTCGGTCTCAACCAAAAATCCGCGGACCTTGTTATCTTCATCCTCTACCTTCGCCCAGATCACGGCGATGTCAGCGATTGAGCCGGAGGTGATCCACATCTTTTCGCCGTTGAGGATGTATTCTTTCCCAACCTTTCGGGCGCGGGTGCGCATCCCGCCGGGATTCGAACCGAAGTCGGGCTCGGTGAGTCCGAAGCAGCCGAGTTTCTCTCCTTTTTGCAGAGCGGGCAGCCAGGTTTGCTTCTGTTCGTCACTGCCAAACGCGTAGATGGGATACATAACCAGGGCGGACTGCACGCTCACGAACGAACGTATGCCGGAGTCTCCGCGCTCCAACTCCTGCATGACCAGGCCGTATTCGACGTTGGACATTCCGGCGCAACCGTAGCCTTTGAGGCTGGCACCGTAGAAGCCGAGGTCAGCCATGGGCCTGACTAGTTCGCGAGGGAAGCGGCCGGCGCGATTGCACTCCTCGATGATGGGGATGAGGTTGTCTTCAATGAACTTGCGGGAAGTATCGCGAACCAGTCGCTCGTCGTCGCTGAGCAGCGCGTCGAAGCCGATGAAATCCACTCCTCGAAACTTTAGTGCCATGAGATTCTCTTTTCTGCTTCGGGCTGCAAACAGGTGCAATCGTATAAAGTAAGGAAACTCTCCAACGTAACAAAGGGGTGGGGATGCGTCAAACGGGTCGGTGGCGATTCAAACGGCACGGGCTCCGGGGAAAGATTGTGTGGACGCGACGTTCTTGGTATTACAAAGTTTTTGCAAATCGCAGGCACACGCAGGGCTAGCACGCATCTAAGCTCTTGTCATCGGAGACAGGCGGATCGCAAATATGACCTTTGCGCTCAGCAGCCGGGTGTGGCAGACAATGCTACTCAGTGTGGCCTTGTTCTCATGGCTAGAGGGGGGAGCAGCGGCGGTCGATACGGTTTCCATTGGGCGCTCACTCGATCATGGGTTCAGCCTGCTTTACAATCTGGATTTTGCCCAGGCCCATGAAGTTTTTCTAGCTTTCCAGCAGGAGCATCCAGATAACCCGATGGGACCGGCGTGCGACGCAGCGGGGCTTCTTTTTTCGGAATTTCATCGTCTGGGCGTGCTGGAGTCGCAATTCTACGCGGATGACAAGACATTTGATGCGCGCAAGCAATTGGCTCCCGACTCTACCGTCCGCGATCACTTCAACGCCGCGCTCGACCAAGCGGACAGCCGCGCCCGCGCACGCTTGGTGAAGAACCCAAAAGATCAGGACGCTCTGTTTGCACTCACGATGTCATCTGGGCTGAAGGCCGACTATGCGGGATTGATCGAGAAGCACAATCTGGCGTCGCTGCACTACACAAGAGCGGCAACCGCCTGGGCGGAGCAACTGCTGGCTGTGGATCCGGATTGCTATGACGCTCACCTGGCGACTGGCGTTAGCCAATACATTATTGGCAGTATGGCGGCGCCCATTCGTTGGCTGGTGAGGCTGGGTGGCGTCTCGAGTGACAAGCAAAAGGGAATCGCCGAATTGCAACTGACCGCCGAGCGCGGCCACTATCTTGCGCCTTTCGCGCGCATCCTGCTGGCAATCGCCTACGTGCGCGAGAAAGATAAAGTGCGGGCGCGCGAACTGCTGGTTTCGCTGCGCAATGAGTTTCCGAAAAATTCCCTGTTTACCCAGGAAATCGCACGTCTCGACACTCAACCTCTATCCGGGAACCGACCCTAAGTGCAAGTGTTGCTTGGGGATTCACTAGAAATTTACAATTTTGTAACCCTGCTGTAACAATCAACATTGACCCTTAGGATAACAAAAACTTTATTAAGGAGGAATCATCGCGTGATTCATCGCATCGCGCTCTTATGTCTCGCCCTGTCAGTCTCCGGCTACGGCCAGACCACATTAAATGGAGCTGGCGCAACCTTTCCTTATCCCATGTATTCGAAGTGGTTCAGCGAATACCACAAGGCGCACCCCGAGATTCAAATCAACTACCAGTCGATTGGAAGCGGCGGCGGTATTCGCCAGGTCATAGCCGGGACCGTCGACTTTGGCGCCAGCGATGGCCCCATGACCGATGAGCAACTGGCTCAATCCAAGACCAAGATCCTGCACGTGCCGACCGTGCTGGGCGCGGATGTTCCGGCTTACAACATCCCTGGAGTAACCGGAGAGTTGAAGTTCACGCCAGAGGCTCTGGCGGGCATATTCCTGGGGAAGATCACAAACTGGAACGACAAGGCTATCGCTAGTGCGAATCCAGACGTCAAGCTGCCCAGCGATCAGATCATCGTCATCCATCGCTCTGACGGGAGTGGTACAACGTACATCTGGACGGACTACCTATCCAAGATCAGCTCGGACTGGCAGAGCCAAGCCGGTAAAGGCACATCGGTTAAGTGGCCGGTCGGCCTCGGTGGTAAGGGTAATGAAGGTGTGGCCGGAATGATCCGCCAGATGCAGGGCTCAATCGGTTACATCGAACTGATTTATGCCATTCAGAACAAGATTCCCTACGGAGTGGTCAAGAACGCCGCTGGCAATTTCGTGAAGGCCAGTTTGGGCAGTGTCACTGCAGCGGCCGCTTCAGCCCCGAAGATGCCTGCGGACTTCCGCGTCTCCATCACCAATGCGCCAGGAAAAGATGCCTATCCTATTTCGAGCTTCACTTGGCTGTTGATCCCGGCTCAATCCAAAGATGCTGCCAAGGGCAAGATACTTGCCGATCTTCTAAATTGGATAGTGAACGACGGACAGAAGATGACCGCGGATTTAGCCTACGCCCCGCTACCCGAGAGCGTCGCGGCGAAGGTCAAGGACGAGATCAAGCAAGTTCGGTAGTCAAACGCGACTGGTCGGACGAGAGTCAAGGGCGCCGGCTCAAAAGCTGGCGCCTTTCTGCGGAACGACATGGTAATCAGCGATGCCTTATACTGGCTACGTCGCATGAAACTCTTTTTAGTTTTACTTCTCGCAGCGATCGCAATTCCCGGTTTGTTTGCGGCTGAGAAACTTTACCAGACGGGCAAAGTTGTTCATATCCAGCATAAAACGACTACACGTGTTCTCTACTACCAGGTCGACACCCCTATCACCAAGGACGAACCCTACTATGAAGTTTCCGTACGGGTAAGAGACGCGATTTACGTTGGAGACTACGCGCCGCGTCACTCCGGCGACACCTTACCCGAGGAGTGGAATGTGCCCCAAGCTGAGGTCCGGCTCAGGCTGGAGAAGCATTATATGTTTCTGACGCGTCCGACTGGCGCAGAATTGCAGTTTGTGATCGTAAAGCGCATTGCCGTGGCACCTGCTCAGACGGTTTCAGAGCCCCCTTCTTCGAAAAAGTAAAACCGCAGGGGCGGCCTGAGCATCCGAATTCTTAAGTTATGGTGCGTACTTCGCTCGACAATTCGGCTTACTACATCAACCGCGAAGCTTCCTGGATGGCATTTAACCGGCGCGTGCTGGAGGAAGCACAGGACGAGGGCAATCCGGTTTTGGAGCGACTGAAATTCCTTGCCATCACCGCCAGCAATCTGGATGAATTTTTCGAAGTGCGGGTCGCAGGTCTGGTGCAGCAAATTGAAGATGGATACACGGAAGCGGGGCCCGACGGACTTACGCTTCTGCAAGAGCGCGATGGAGTATCGCGCGCGACCCATGAATTCGTCGACGACCAGTACCTCTGTTGGAACGAGAAGCTGCGACCCATGCTGGCCGCGAATGGCATCCGCGTGCTCGGATTGCATGAACTGGACGCCAAGGCGCGCGCTTTCATTGCCGATTACTGCGAGCGGGAACTCGACCTGCTGCTGACTCCGGTTACCGTGGATCCTGCGCATCCTTTCCCGCGCGTGATCAACAAGGCTCTGTGCGTGGCGTTTCTACTGCGGCGCCGGCGGCGTTCGTCGATGAACTACACGGGAGTGGTGACCGTGCCGCGCGCTTTGCCGCGCCTGATCCGGTTGCCTTCGGAAGGAACAGACGATTTCATTTTTCTTGCCGACCTGGTGGCCTACCACGCCTCGCAGATGTATCACGGCTACGATATCGTGTCTTCAGCGGCGTTCCGCGTTACCCGTAACAGCAACCTGTATCTGGCGGAGGAAGAATCCCGCAACCTTCTGGAGTCAGTACGAACCGAGTTGCACAACCGGCGCAAGGGCGATGCCGTCCGGTTAGAGATCGAGTCCGAGGCTGATCCGGAAATCATCGAGCGCTTGCGAACCAACTTCGAACTGGAGCCGTGGCAGGTTTTTTCCGTCAACGGGCCGGTGAATCTTTCGCGCTTGTTCAATATCTACGAGCAGACCGAGCACCCTGAGCTCAAGTTCAAGCCGTTTCTTCCTCGCGAGCTTCGCCTGACCGCCAAGTCGCAGGATCTTTTCGAGGAACTTCGCCGGCACGATGTTTTGCTTCACCATCCGTTCGACTCGTACGACGCGGTAGTTTCTTTCATTGAAGCGGCGGCGGAAGATCCACGGGTCCTCTCCATGAAGCAGACGCTGTACCGCACCAGCGAACACTCGTTGATCGTGCCCGCGCTGATGTCAGCGGCAGCCAAAAAGGAAGTCACGGCGGTGGTGGAATTGAAGGCGCGCTTTGACGAAGCGTCGAACATCCGCTGGGCGCGCGATCTGGAGGACGCTGGAGTGCAGGTGTTTCATGGCTTGGTGGGGCTGAAGACACACTGCAAATTGTCACTGCTGGTGCGCCACGATCCAGACGGCGTCATGCGTCGATACGCCCATCTGGGCACCGGCAACTACAACACTACGACCGCTCGCATTTACACCGATGTAAGTCTATTGACAGCGGATCCGGAAATTACCGGCGCCGTTCACGATGTATTCAGCTTTCTGACCGCATACGCGGAGCATCCCAACTATGGCCCGCTCATGGTTGCGCCGCTCGATCTGGCGGAACATTGCCTGGCCCTCATCGCACGGGAGGCGGAACACGCACGTCACGGCCGTCCCGCGCATATCATCGCCAAGATGAATGCGCTGCTCGATAAGAACATCATCATGGCTTTATATCGGGCTTCGCAGGCAGGAGTAAAGATCGATCTGATAGTCCGCGGAATTTGCGCATTGCGTCCGGGAGTGCGCGGTGTAAGCGACCACATCCGGGTTCGAAGTATCGTGGGTCGTTTCCTCGAGCATAGTCGAATTTATTTCTTTGCCAACGGTGGCCAGGAGGAAGTGTATTTGGGCAGCGCCGACTGGATGCCGCGGAATCTCTACGAGCGGGTCGAAGTAATTTTCCCGGTGAAAGATGAGCTGTTGCGGGAGCGCGTGCGGCAGGAGATTTTAGAGTCCTACCTGGCCGACAATTTGAAATCCCGATTCCTGCAGAAGGACGGAAGCTACGTTCGAGCCTGGCGTGCCCAAGGCAAGCGAAAGCCGCCGTCGGGACATGCCGCTTTCAGCGCCCAGGATTTCCTGATCAGCCTGGCAGAGGGCAAGCAAGCGCTGGAAGCGATTCCAGCAGCGCCCAGTCCGAGGAACAGGAGAACAGCCATGGGCAAGGAGCGATAATACCGTATGATCGTCTACTTCCTGCGTCACGCCAATGCGGGCGAGCCTTTGGCCAATCCGAAGAAGGATGAAAAACGCGCGCTCGACAAAGAGGGAATCGAGCAGTGCGGAATCGTTGGCCGAGCCTTGGCGGCGTTGGATGTTCAGGTGGACACGATGATTTCCAGTCCCTTGAAGCGCGCCGCTCAGACTGCATCGCTTGTGGGCAACGAACTCAGCTATGAAGGCAAGCTGCAACTGGAGGACAGCCTGCGACCGGGGGCTTCGTTTGCAGATTTTCGCAGATTGCTTGAGAAATACTCGAAGCAAGAAGCGATCATGGTTGTAGGCCATAACCCCAATCTCAGTGAATTCCTGGGGCGTAGCATCAGCGAGACCGGATGCGAAGCTGGGACTGAGTTGAAGAAGGGAGCGGTGGCGAAAGTGGAAATGGGACGCAACTCGGCAGCCCTGCATTGGTGCGTCACTCCGAAACTTCTGCGCTCACTCTACGCCGCCGCGGCCGAGAGTTCGCGGCCAAAAACCTCGCGGAAATAGTTTTTTTCCTTCTCGACTGCCCACAGCTCTAGGTCGACGCTGCTTCGTTGTTTAGTAACCAGCGTCAATTTCACTTCACCTTCGTGTACGCGGACGCGCGCGGTGCGGATCGCGGCCGTCCGGCTCAGGTTCAGCGCGCGGGCCAATCGCAACAGTAACGAGGCCTTGAGCACACAGTCCTGGTCCGCAGCGGGCAACACTTTAATGGGGGCGTCTCCGGGGGCTGGGCGAGACTTCCCCAAATAGCGTGCGATGGCGGCGATAATCCGCCTCTGCTCAGGGGTGTATCCCAGAATCTCGGAATGCGAAATGATGTAGTACGCATGCCGATGCCGGCCGTTGCGGTTCACGTAATCACCCACTTCGTAAAGCATCGCGGCTGCGGAGAGCCATTCCTCGTACTCCTGCGGCAAACCGTGGACGGATTTCAGGGTAGCAAACAGGTGCATGGCGGAGGCTCGCACGTGAAGCGCGTGATCCATATCCACTCGATAGTGGGCAACGGCAGCTCGCAGCGAGTCCCAGCGTTCCGATTCAATCTGCTTTCCCGATCGTGTCGTGCGATCGTATTCGGCCGCCATCTGAGCCAGCAACCCGTCGCGCAATCCCAGCGGGGAATAGCGGAACCCGGGGAGTTGGCAACGCTCCAGCAATCCAAGGTAAACCGCGGCACCGGGCACAATAATCTCGGCGCGGCGCGGTCCAACGCCGGAAAGTTCTCTACGTCCTTCCAAAGGCAGCCGGGCGAGCAGTTTCGCGATGCGTCGCATTTGTGTCTTGGACACCGTGGCGGCACGCGAGCCCCTCGTTTTGTAGAGGCCATGGCAGACTGCGGCCAATGATTCTGCGGTCCCGGATGTGGCGATAACAACCTTCGGGCGGGCGCGTTTGATCCGGTCGGCGGTGCGCTCGATCTCGCGGAAGATGAATCCGCGCAACTGCCGCATCTCGGACTTGCGCGGTGGATCGTGACGGAGAAATTCATTGGTCAAACGAACCGCGCCTAGTGGAAGGCTGACCGTATTGCGGATGTGTCCCTCGCTGGAAATAGTCAGCTCACAGCTGCCTCCGCCGAGATCCGCCATCAGCACTGGGGAGGAATTTACTCGCAGAGTTGAAACCAGACCCAAATGAATCAAGCGCGCCTCCTCCAATCCAGAGATGATTTCCACGTTCCATCCGGTGGTCGAACGCACCCACTCCAGGAAGGCTCTGGCATTGCGCGCATCTCGCAAAGCGCTGGTGGCGACGACTCGCACCGAATCCGCGCCGGCATTCTGGACAGCACGATGAAAGCGCCGCAGCACCTTGACCGTCGTGGCAATCGCTTCGGGAGACAGAAAAAAGTTCCGGAAAACAGATTCGCCCAAGCGCGTGACTTCGCGATCTTCTTGAATCTCGATGAGTCGATGGCGGGTGAGGCGAGCAATTTTCAGGCGGACAGAGTTCGATCCGATATCAACGGCGGCAAAGGTCGGCATGGCGGAAGGGCAACAGTGTACCGCCGAAGAGGGAGATGGCCGGGAAAAACTTCAGCGGCACTGCACCACTGAGCGTCGGCGAAGACTCCCGCGCCTCGGACACACATTTTCGAACCGAGGACCCGGACCGAGCAGCAGGTCCTTAAGACTGGGGCGAGCCGGATTTGTCAGAGGGCTCCATTTTTGAACCGGAACCAGAACGGCAGTTTCAATGCCGCGTCGCGTCACTATTTGCGGACCCTTTTCCAGCGCGGCGTCCAGTAGATCGCAGAACCGAATTTTTGCATCCTGTACTTCCCAAGAAGCCACACGACACCTCTAGACTCATTGTATGTCGTCAGGACGCGCTGGGCAGGGTTACTTCGGGATCCGCGAGAAGAACGGTAGCAAGTCACCCAGGGATTGGATGCGAAAAGGCATCTTCTACGCAGCAGTAGCGCCGGCAGATGCAGTCGCAGGTTTGCGGCCCGGAGCTGCCGCGGCGTGAACCGAGTCAGGTTTCTTGCTGGAGAGCGCGGCCCGAGTTTCCGCAACGGCGTCGACGCTTTGACGGAACTTTGCCTGGGTCACATTCCGCAGCATAGCTACCAGCGCCGAGTCCCGAATTCCGCCGAAGAGTGCTTCCGCTCGCTGCGTCAGTTTCAGCCAATCGTGCCAATCCCCAATGACGTCCTGCATATGCTTGAGTTGGTCGACGACGCGCTTGGCCTCCCCGTCATGATCCGCCAATTCGGCGATGTAGCGTGCCCGCTTGCCGATGATCCGGTACTGATGGAGTGTCTTTTCTGTGAGCGTGACGTGGTCCCGTCCGAGCTTAGCAAGTTTGCCCAGCGTCAGCGTCAGTGGTTCGGTATTCTTCGGGATATCGACCTCGCTGACGGCACGCTTCAGGCGTCTGCGCACCTCTTCTGCGGTCTCCCGATTGAAGGCCTTGGCGAGTTTCTGCTCGCGGCGAGTCCGCTCCTGCACTAGAGCGTCCACGAACTGCGATTTGTGTCCATTGCCCTCGGGAATTTTCAAGCTCCGAAGAGATGCGATTTCCACATCCAGATCCCGCACTCGCCCGGCTTTCTTGCGCAGTCGCGACAAGAGCTTGAGCAGTTTCTTGTCGTTGCCCGTCAGCTTGGGGGCGACTTCACTAAGCAGAGCTTCCACGCGGCGACTGTTAGTGCGAAATTTGTGAACGCTTTCCGGAGCCGGACTCTTCGCAATCCTGGTAAGTTCCAGGCCCAATTTTTGAAAAGTCAAGCGGCTCCGTTTTAGGTCAATGGGCATATCCAGCTTTGATACTGAGAGAACGAAAAATTACAAGGGAATCCAGCAAAATGCAATCGAGGAAATTTGAAAGATTTATTCCTCTGAATCCGCAGCCGGGTCAAACTCACCCAGCACGGCAGCGGGTATTTTAACACTGCTGTAACACGATTCTGCTAGCCTGCCCCTTGATGGCCAACCAAGCTCTAGGAGCGCCACGCTTGACAGGACCGCAACCCGTTGCAAAACCAGAGGTTGTGGCCAGCTCCGATGCGCAGGCTGAGCCCCTCCTCAAGGCTGGCGACAGTCACCTAGCCGACGGTATCTTTCACCTTGCGATGTTGGCCTGCGGGCTTTGCGTGCTCGCGCTGGTCGGCCTGATTATTTATGAGCTTATTAGCGGGTCGAAGCTGTCGTGGCATGCCTTCGGATTAAAGTTCTTCTTCGGCAGCGAATGGGATCCAGTTAACGAGCATTTCGGCGCGTTGCCGTTTATTTATGGCACCCTCGTGTCCTCGCTCTTGGCGCTTCTTCTCGCGGTGCCCCTCGCTGTTGGCGTAGCCGTATTCATTACCGAAATGTGCCCGCGCTGGCTGAAGGGACCGCTGGCCTTTACCACGGAACTTCTGGCCGCGATTCCCAGCGTCATATACGGATTGTGGGCTATCTTCGTCCTGGTGCCACTCCTGCGCCAGTACGGGGAGCCTTTCTGCGCGCGCTACTTCGGTTGGACGGGAATGTTTGGAGGCCCTCCCTACGGCATCGGAATGCTGGCAGCCGGAATCATTCTGGCAATTATGGTTGTGCCGATCGTCTCGTCGATCACGCGGGAAGTGATGACTGCCGTGCCTCAGCAGCAGAGAGAAGCAGTCCTGGCTCTGGGAGCGACGCGCTGGGAAATGATCCGAACCGGTGTGCTGCGAAACGCGCGCGCCGGAATTCTGGGCGGCATAATCCTGGGTCTGGGCCGAGCCCTTGGCGAAACCATGGCGGTCACTATGGTCATTGGGAATCGGCCAGAGATTGCGCGCTCGCTGTTCGCGCCGGGATACACCATGGCCAGCGTGATCGCGAACGAATTCAGCGAGGCTACGGGCGATACCTATTTAAGCGCCCTGATTGAGATCGGATTGGCCCTGTTCATAGTTACCATCATCGTAAATATTCTGGCCCAATTCCTGGTCTGGACGGTTACGCGCGGCACTCCAGCGAGAAGCCATGCCTGAAACTGTGAAGGCCACCTCCGATTTCGCCGCAGCTCCGATCAGCCTCTGGCGGCGTGGCATGAATTCCTTTGCGACCGTGGCCGCCGCAGGCGCGGTGGTCTTGGTTTTGCTTCCGCTCGGCGCAGTCTTTGGTTATCTCATCTACAAAGGGATCGGCTCCATCAATTGGGCTTTCCTCACGCAAACGCCAAAACCGGTTGGTGAAGCAGGCGGCGGCATGGCCAACGCGATTGCCGGTTCTGCCTGGATTCTGCTGATCGCCAGCAGCATGGGTGTCCCGATCGGAATCGGCGCGGGAATCTACTTGGCTGAATACGGGCGCAACCGGCTCGGAAACGTTATTCGCTTTACTGCCGACGTGTTGAACGGAGTGCCTTCGATCGTCGTGGGTATCGTGGCCTATGGAATCGTGGTGCTCTTCCAAGGGCACTTTTCTGCGTTAGCCGGCGGAGTCGCACTGGCAATCATGATGATTCCGACGATTGCGCGCACCACGGAAGAGATGCTGCTGCTCGTGCCGAATACGGTTCGGGAAGCTGCTTATGGTCTGGGCGTCTCCCGCTGGCGGACTACGCTGTCGATCACTTTGAGGACGGCAACGTCAGGCGTGATCACAGGTGTTATGCTGGCATTTGCGCGGGTGGCGGGCGAGACTGCTCCGCTTCTATTCACCGCATTCGGCAACCAATACTGGAACTGGAAGATCAATCAGCCGACCGCCGCGCTGTCCTTGCAGATTTTTACTTACGCAATTTCGCCCTTCGATGAATGGCATCGCCAGGCGTGGGCGGGGGCGTTGATCTTGATTGTGCTTATCGTGTTTGCGGTTAGCGCGGTCCGCATCGTGGCTGGCCGTGGAATGCTCAAGGGAGCGAACTGAAGCATGGGAGTTGGGATCAAAGTAGATAAGCTGAACGCCTGGTTCGGCAAGACCCAGGCCCTCTACGACATCACCATGGAGGCGCCCGCCAATCATGCAACCGCGGTGATTGGACCGTCCGGGTGCGGCAAATCCACTTTCGTGCGCTGCCTCAATCGCATGCACGAAACCGTTCCCGATGCTCGTGCCACAGGCAGGGTCCGGATCGGCGAACTCGACGTGTACAACGGGACTTCCGCAGTGCAGATTCGCCGGCGCATCGGCATGGTGTTCCAGAAGCCTAATCCGTTTCCCACAATGTCAATTTACGATAACGTGGCTGCGGGGTTGAAGCTCAATGGCTTCCACGACCATGCTCGCCTGGATGAGATTGTCGAGCGGTCTCTGAAACTGTCGGCTCTGTGGGACGAGGTGAAAGATTCTCTGCGCAAGAAATCCGGCGCCAGCCTTTCGGGCGGACAGCAGCAGCGGCTGTGCATCGCGCGCGCGTTGGCGGTTGAGCCGCAAGTCCTGCTCATGGACGAGCCTTGTTCGGCCCTCGATCCGATTTCTACCGGCAAAATCGAAGAACTGATCTTTCAGCTCAAAGAAAAGTTTACAATTGTGATTGTGACGCACAACATGCAGCAGGCGTCTCGTGTGGCCGAGTTTACGGGGTTCTTCCTTTTAGGAAAACTGATCGAGCTCGACAAGACTGAAAAGATCTTCACTACCCCGTCCGACAAGCGTACGGAAGATTACATTACAGGCAGGTTTGGATAATGCGCACCCGCTTTCAGCAAGGACTGGACGATCTTCGCGCACGTTTGCTTCGCATGGGCGGCTTGGCCGAGCAGGCCGTGGATCGTGCCTGCCAGGCATATATTGACCGCGACCTGGCGCGCTGCCACATGGTGCTCGAAGGCGAATTCCAGATCAACGTCGCTGAACGCGAAATCGACGAATTGGCGTTCGATCTGCTCGCGTTGCAGCAGCCGATTGCGGTGGATTTGCGCTTCATTCTCGCGGTTACGAAGATCAACTCGGATCTGGAACGAGTTGGCGACCAGGCTGTCAACATCGCGGAACGGGCGATGGATTTGGCCGAACTCCCCAAAGCAGATCTCCCCGTTGACATTCCGCGTATGGCTGCCGCGGTGTCGGCCATGGTGCGCCGATCGCTGGAGTCGTTCATCGAAGGTAAGGCAGAGCTGGCACAAGCTGTTCTCGAAATGGACAACGTGGTCGATCGGATGAAGGACGAAGCTTTCATCACTTTGGTCAAGACCATGAACGAGCGGCCAGAAGTTACCCGGCAGGCTCTTGATGCGTTGCTGGTCGCCCGCAATTTGGAGCGCGTGGCCGATCACGCGACCAACATTGCAGAAGACGTGATCTTCTGGGTGCGCGGGGCCGACGTCCGTCACAACGTTGCACCAGAACCGTCAGTGCATCAGGCGAGTACCGATACCCATTAAAGTATTACTAGATCATGAGTTGTGAGCCTTTCGGAGACCGGTCAGCCCGCCTGACCGGTTTTGTTTTCCGGTGATCCGCTCAACATTCTTCCACCAAGGAGGCAGTGTTTGCGCAGAATCGTCTATCCCGTTGCGCTGTTGTTTTCAATCGGCGTACTCAGCCTGCTCGTGGCACAAGACCGCGAAGAGCCGCGGCAAATTTCGCTGCCCACGAGCAAGTCCTTGACCGTCCCTTCGCCGGGTGTTTTGGGTCCGCTGAACGGCTTTGCGGCGGCCATGACTGTGAGCCCCGACGGGCGTTATGCGGCGATTCTGAACGACGGTTACGGCACACAACAAAACCAGGCCCACCAATCGATCGCTATCCTCGATCTGAGCACAAACCAAATCACAGATTTTCCAGAAGATCGCCTGCCTGAAGAAGCCCGCCAGAGCTACTTCCTTGGGCTGGCCTTCAGCTCAGATGGGAAGCATATTTATGCTTCCGTCGGTTCCATCACTGATCCCATCGGCGAGAAGCCGGGCGACACTGGAAACGGGATTGCAGTGTATCGCTTTTGCGATGGCAAGGTCGCTTGGGATCGTTTCATAAAACTTCCACTCCAGAAGATTGCTCCGGGCAAGAAAGTCGCCCAAGGTTTGCATAGGGCAGCTGACGGAACCGCGATTCCCTATCCCGCTGGGCTGGCGGTGATCGCTGGTAAGGGCTCGCCTGACAGGCTGCTGGTCGCCAACAATCTTTCCGATAGCGTTGTGCTCGTCGACACTGCCAGTGGCGGCGTGCTCAAACAGTTCGACCTGAGCACGCACGAGATAATTCCGTCTTCTTTTCCTTATACTGTCGTTGCATCGCGCGATGGACGCCGCGCCTGGTGCAGTCTGTGGAATGCTTCTCGATTGGCCGAACTCGACTTGGAGAAGGGAACGGTCAAGCGTTGGATCCCACTGCTCGAACCGAAAGATTCTGCCGCGGCGGGCTCGCATCCCACGGCGATGCTGTTGAGCCCTGACGAGAGATTCCTCTACGTAGCGCTATCGAATGCGGACAGGGTCGCCGTCGTGGGAACCGGCAGTGGTACCGCCTTCCCACTCTTCAACACGAGTTTGCGCGATCAGCAGTTTGCTGGCACTTCGCCAATCGCATTGACACAATCTGCCGATGGCAAGCACCTGTTCGTTGCCGAAGCCTCCATCAACGCCGTGGCTGTCTTCGATACCGCGAGCTTGATTGCAAATGGTATCACTCCGGTCATGGCGGTCGGCTCTGCTTCGTTCGTCCCCACCGACTGGTATCCCGCTGCTTTGGCAACAGCCGGGGACGATTTGTTGATTGCTACTTCGAAAGGCCAGGGAACGGGTCCTAACAGCGGCATGAACAATCTACAAAGCGGGCGGAGACACCGCGAGCATCCTTACATTCCGACTTTGTTATACGGCTCGATTGCGCGCCTCAAAATTCAAGAAATCGAAAAGCAACTTCCGGAGTTGACGCGTAAGGTCGAGGAAAGCAATCTTCTGCATTCGAGCCCAGGACAAATCCAGTTCGCGCAGAGTTCCAATCCGATCCGCCACGTGATCTACATCATCAAAGAGAACCGTACTTACGACCAGGTGCTCGGCGATTTGAAAGGCGCAAACGGTGACCCCTCGCTCACGCTGTATGGCGCGGAGGTCACTCCTAACCTGCACAAGCTGGCGCTGCAATTTGGGGTGCTCGACAATTTCTACGACAGTGGTGAAGTTTCAGGCAATGGACACAATTGGTCGACCGCCGCCATCACCAGTGACTACAACGAGCAAACCTGGCAGATTAACTACCGCGGCAAAGAGCGCAGTTACGATTTTCAAGGCGCCGTGGCGGACGAAATCCCGCTTGATGAAAATATGCCGGACGTGAACGAGCCGGCCACCGGCTACATCTGGGGTAACGTGGCCAGCCATGGCCTCACCTACCGCGACTATGGGGAGTTTATCTATAGCGAGTGGTGCAAGGCTACGGATAGCAAGACGACAGTTCACGAAGGTACGCCGGCGCCCAACTCGTCCTGTCCGAAGAGCATGGTGAGCAATGGAGACGCGCTTCCGCGAAATCTTGGCCAGCCGCATGGTTCGCCCAGTCCCTGGCCATGGGCAGTTCCACTGTTGAAAGCCACAAAACCGACCAAGGCCGCGCTTCGAGATCACTTCGACCCGCTGTTTCCCGAATTCAACACAGAGTACCCCGATCAGTTCCGTGCCGATGAATTTTTGAATGAGTTCGACGGCTTTGTACGCGCCCGTAAGGAGGGGAAGGGAACCGAGCTACCGGCATTCACCTTGCTCTATTTACCCAACGACCACACCCACGGAACGACTCCGGGAAAGCCTCGCCCATCTGCAAGTGTTGCCGATAACGACCTCGCGGTAGGACGAGTCGTGGAGGCCTTCTCGCACAGTCCGTACTGGGATGACACGGCTATTTTCATTCTCGAAGATGACGCCCAGGATGGCGCGGATCACGTGGACGCGCACCGTTCCATCGCCTTCGTTATCAGCAAGTATTCGCCCGGATCTGTTGATCATCCCTTCGTTGACCACCATTTCTACACCACGGTGAGCATGATCCATACGATTGAGACACTGCTGGGCTTGCCCCCGATGAATCAGAACGACGCCTACGCGCCCCTGATGGCTCCGTTGTTTTCAGGCGCGGGCAATCAATCGCCATTTACCGCCGACTGGAGCAATCGAGAAAACGGTGTGCTCTATCAGATGAATCCGGCCAAGGGACAGGGTGCGAAGGAATCTGCCAAGATGGATTTTTCCCGCCCGGATGCGGCGAATCCGGCGGTGCTGAATGCGATTCTGTGGCGTGATCGCAAAGGAGATCAGCCGATGCCTGTCGCACAGCACGAGCTATCTCGCGATAGACCTAAGCCGGACGACGATTGATCACGCAGGCCCGGACACCGTCGTCCGGGCAGCGAGCAAAGCCAGCCAGCCATTGTCGCAGTTCTGCGGTGTTTCGCACCGCTGCGCGGACGAGGGCGTCCGCCCCTACGTGGACGTTATCGCTGAGCGGCGGTCCCATTGTCCACGTCAGTAAACGAAAATGCTGTCGAGACGTTGGGATATTCTTTCCCCGCAACTTCCACATACGGATACACAAAATAATTCAGCGGTTTTCCATCCTGCTTAGGACTCAACTCCAGATCGCGTCCCATCGTGAACTCCATCCGATTAGCGTCGTGGGCCCCGAAGAAGTAATCCTTTTTCTCGGGATGCTTCCACGCCTCGGAGATGTCTACAGGAATCCATCCATGCTGCGGTTCGAAGAACTCAGCCCAGCAGTGGTATCCGGGAATCTCGGCTGAGTGCTTGTCGGGCGGCAGGGGAAACCCTATTTCAAACCGCGCTGGAATCCCCTGCGACCGTGCCATGGCGATGAACAGCGAATGAAAGTCGGTGCAGTTGCCCTTCTTGGCATCACAAGCGTAGAGCACATCGCCCCGTCCCCAACCTGTGCCGGTCTTGTCGTAACGCATGGTCGTGAACACGTAATCGTAGATGGCGCGGGATTTGTCGAGAGGAGTAGTCTTGCCATCGGTAACCTTCGTGGCTAACTCTGCCGGTAATCCGGTCGTGGGCACAAGCGCATCGGGCGCCAGATATTCTTTTTTCTCCCGGTCGGTAATCTTCACGGCCTCAAGATGTGGAGAATAGATTCCCAGCGTCAGCCGCTCATGGCGGACGACGTCATAGACCACCTCGAAATGCAGCTCCTGCTGCTTGGCTTTCGGGGCATCGGCGTAGTACATGTCATTTCCGTACTTCGACTCGTGAGTCTTCTTGAGCGAGAGATCACCGGTCGCGGAGACGACCTTCACCGTCTGGAACGCATCCGAATGCGCCTCCGGAATCCAGATTCGAACTTTCTCACCAGCAGGAACATCTCTTACGGTGAAGCCGTAGTGGAATGTGAAATGGCGCGTCTCCTGCGCCGAGACAATCGTGGCAAGCACCAGCAACAACAGAGACAACGGCAATACTTTCCTGAACATAAGCAGATCCTTTCGCAATGTTTCAGACCATCGAATGCGGAAACGACGCACGGGCGTTTAGGAGTGGAGCCGTCAAGTGAAGCCACGCCGTTGCACTCGCATCGAGGAATTCCTTTACTCAGCAGGCAGATTGGTATTCTAAACGAGACACCGAGTTCGTTTTGCACATTTCTAAGTTGGCCATGAAAGAGTGGTTGACAAGAATTCACAATGCTTCATTTAGAATCTTCGCGTGCCCGCTGCCATCCAATGCCGCGACCTGCGCAAGACCTATGACGGTAAAGTGGAAGCCGTCCGCGGTCTGAATCTGGAAATTCAGGCCGGAGAGTGCTTCGGTCTTTTGGGTCCGAACGGAGCGGGGAAGACCACGACCATCGAAATCCTGGAAGGGCTGCTTGCTCCCACTTCCGGACAGGTCACGATTCTCGGCCATACCTGGCAGAAGAATTCACGGGAAGTACGCGAGTGGCTGGGCATTTCTTTGCAAGAAACTCGCCTTTCGGAGAACTTGACCGTCCGCGAAACCATTGAACTGTTTGCCAGCTTCTATCGTGAGCCGCGTTCTGCGGACGATGTGCTCGACGACCTGCAACTCGGCGAGAAGGCGGATGCCATGGTAGGTAAGCTTTCCGGCGGGCAGCGCCAGCGATTGGCTGTGGCTACAGCTCTGGTCGGAAACCCCAAAATTCTTTTTCTCGACGAACCCACCACGGGACTCGATCCGCAGAGCCGCCGCCAGCTCTGGGACATCATCCGTGAGTTTCAGCGGGGTGGGGGCACAGTTCTGCTGACCACCCATTACATGGACGAGGCTGAACGCCTTTGCAACCGCCTGGCGGTCGTTGACCATGGCCAGGTCATTGCCGAAGGCACGCCTTCCGATCTGATCGATCGCCTCGGCGGGCATCACGTGGTCGAATTCGAGGCCAGCGGCAACTCCGCCGACGGTACGGCTCTCGAGCGTTGGCGGGCGCTGCCCGGTGTCGAGTCAGTCCGCCATGACGATGCTTTGGTCAGCCTCACGGTGCGCGAACCGCACCTGACCATTCCCGCGCTGCTGGATGCAGTCGAAAAACATGGTTCGCAACTTTTGCACCTCACTACGCGACAGGCCAGCCTTGAGGATGTGTTTGTCAACTTGACTGGCAGACATTTGAGGGAACAGTGAAGTCTCCGATGAGCGTTGCTGAACAAACCCCGGTAACACCGAGTCGCTCGCACGCTCCCCGCAATGGCCGCTGGTCGGCTTTCACGCACTTGGTGATGGTGCGCATGAAAGAACTCAAGCGCGAGCCCGAGGTTGTCTTCTGGGTGTACGGGTTTCCGCTACTATTGGCGTTGGGGCTTGGGATTGCCTTCCGCAACAAGCCCGCGGACGTGACTTCCATCGCCATCGTCGATGGCCCAGAAGCACGGAGTGCGGTTACTCTCATCGACCGCTCGCCACAGAAGTCCTCGATCCGCGCAGAAGTGCTCGATAGGCCGGCAGCATTCAAGGGATTCCGTCTTGGCAAGTACGATCTCGTAGTCGAATCTGACGGCAAGGGCGGGTTTCAGTATCTGTACGATCCCGCGCGTCCTGAGAGTGTGCTCTCGCGTGCTGAAGTCGATGATGCCCTGCAAGTCTCGGCCGGTCGTATAAATCCGCTACCGAATTCCTCAGTCATCTCAAACGAGCCTGGATCGCGCTATATTGACTTCCTCATTCCCGGGTTGATTGGGATGAACCTGATGAATTCAGGCATGTGGAGCATTGGGTTTGCCTTGGTGGATATGCGCCAACGCAAGCTGCTGAAACGTTATGTAGCGACGCCCATGCGGAGGAGCGATTTCCTGCTTGCCTTAGCCGCTGGCCGGTTAGTGCTGATGATCACTGAAGTCGGGCTGCTGCTGGGCTTTGGCGCGCTGATTTTTCACATCCGCGTGCTGGGATCGTTGCTCTCGATTCTGGCGCTTAGTGCGATCGGAGCCGTTGGTTTTGCCGGATTGGGTTTGCTCACGGCCAGCCGCGCACAAAAGATTGAAAGCGTCAGCGGGCTTATTAACTTGATCATGATGCCGATGTGGATTTTCTCTGGCGTCTTCTTTTCCTACGAGCGTTTTCCGCTGGCCATCCATCCCTTCATCAAGGCGCTGCCCCTGACCGCGCTCAATGATGCTCTGCGGGCCACCATTCTGGAGGGAGCGCCGCTTACGGCTCAAGCCGGACGGCTGCTCATACTGATTCTCTGGGGAGGCATTTCCTTCGCGCTGGCGATGCGCTGGTTCCGCTGGACCTAGATCATTCTCGGACTTAACGAAAGCATGCTTGTCATCCCGAGCGAAGCGAGGGATCTAGGTTCTCGCCACGAACCGGAGTGACGCCGAGTTCATGCAATATCGCAAATGCGTGGGCTCCGGACCATCATCGAAAACATGGCCCAGATGCGCATCGCATTCAATGCATGACACAGCAGTCCTTACCATGCCTAAACTAATGTCTCGTGTACTCCGAACATTTTCCTCCGCAATCGGGGCCCAGAAGCTCGGCCAGCCCGTTCCGGAATCAAACTTCGTTTCCGAACTGAAGAGGGCGTTGTCGCAACCAATACAGCGGTAGAGGCCCTTATCGTGCAGGTTCCAGTACTTCCCGGTGAAGGCAATTTCGGTATCGGCGTGGCGCGTGATGTCAAAAACACCCGAGCCCAACTGCTTTCGCCACTCGTCTTCGGTCTTGACGACCTTCTGCACCTGAACCGTTTTCAGCCGCTCGCCGGTGTCGGAGAACTCGACAATCGTGATTTCCTTAGGCGGTTCCTTGGGCGCAGTCGCCTCTGCAAGCCGCGGTTTCCTCAGCGACCAGGCCGCGAATCCGGCAACCGCCGAAGCCGATGCCAGAAGGAAAGCCCGCCGCTTCACCTTGGCCGGCCCTTTTTCCAATTCAGACTCGAACATCGCGACTCCTCCCTGAATGTCACTTACCGGTATAGAGTTCGGGAAATTCCTGGCGAAGATGAGCCACCTTCGGCGCATCGTTGTAAACGATGTACAGATCGTGAGGATGACGCGTGGCGTAGTCCTGGTGATAAGCCTCGGCCGGAAAGAACGCCTTCAACGGAACGACTTGAGTCACAATCGGACGCGAGAATACCTTGGCTTTATCGAGTTGCGCGATATAAGCTTCAGCAATCCGCTTCTGCTCGTCGCTATTGTAGAAAATCACCGAACGATATTGGCTGCCGGTGTCGGGACCTTGCCGGTTCAACTCAGTGGGATCGTGCGCTACAGAGAAAAACACCCGGAGAAGCTGGCCGTAAGTGATCTGGGAGGGATCGTAGGTAATCTTCACGGATTCTGCGTGCCCGGTGTCGCCGGTGCTGACAACTTCGTATTCCGCAGTGTTGGCCGCGCCTCCGGAGTATCCCGAAGTCGCGTTGGTTACACCCTTGACGTGCTGGAAAACGGCTTGGATGCCCCAAAAACAGCCGCCCGCGACGACTGCGGTCTGCTCCCCCTTGCTCGCGGCGACCGGTGCATCCATGGCCGGACTCGGCACAGCAGCGACCGGCTTGTCACCGGCGTTGCAGGCAGTTACGCCAAGTAAAGTTACCAGCAAAAGCGCAGCCGACATGCGCGCCAGACTACTCATAGAAATTTCCTCCAGATCCAGTTCGCCGCCTGCTGAACCTAGTTTCATTAGAGTCGCGAAATGAACAAAAGTTACGGGCATTCTGGGTTCATTCGGCGCCAGCTTCAACAGTTCACGCCGGCTGATGCTTGAACTTTCGGTCGTCAATTCGCGAGTTCATAAATGCTCCGTTATTGCAACACCGCGCAGATGAGGTTCGTCGATCACCGGAAAGTTACAAGCAACGGACTACCTCTTCGCTTCTGCTGGCTAAGCAGCGCGTTCCACCGGATGCAATCTTAGGGAGTGAACATTCCTTGCAAATGAGTTCCCGAAGGACGATAATTTGTATCACCTTTCTGGAGCGCATCGGTGTTCAGGAACGGCGATTCTGGTTGTTCCAGTGAGCGGGAGTAGTTCAGCGGTAGAACGCCAGCTTCCCAAGCTGGATGTCGCCGGTTCGATCCCGGTCTCCCGCTCCATAACTCTGATAGTTTCACGCTACTGCGAAGGCCTGACGTAAGAACCTGCCCGCTGTTTTTGCCGCGTACCGCCGTCACAAGTGCTGATGCGGCAGAAATTTACAGTCGATTTACGATTCTTTACGTCCAACATGCGGTGGACTGTGGTGGAATATCTTTAGCGAAATTTTGGCGATGGTCATAAAGCTGAATTCCAAGACGGGAGAACTGTGGCGCAGGCCGCGTTGCCCCATAGTGTGAGGCTGCACCGAATGAGAGATTGCGAATGAGGTCGGGAAGAACCGCTGCGGCAGTACTCGCAGGTTCCATGACGCTGGCCCTCGTGTGCCTGGTTCTGGTTCCCCTGAGTCGCGCTGCTTCTGATCAAACCCAGAGCGCTCAGCAACCTGAGGCGGCTAGCCCGGTGGCGAAGCCGGTTGGAACAGTGAAAGCTCTTTCCGGAAATGTCATTACGCTCACCACTGACTCCGGTTCAACCGTCGACATCCTGGTTCAAGAATCCACTCGCCTGGTTCGAATCGCGCCGGGACAGAAAGACTTAAAGGATGCGGCGCCCCTGCAATTGCAGGAAGTGCAGGTGGGCGACCGGATACTGGCCCGAGGCAAGCCCTCGGACGACGGAAAATCCGTCACCGCTTCGTCGGTCGTCGTTATGAAGGAGTCGGACGTGACGGCGAAGCAGGAGCATGATCGCGAGGATTGGCAGAAGCGTGGGGTAGGCGGATTGGTGAGCAAGGTCGATGCCGGCAATGGAATCATCACGCTTGCGGCTCCGGCCTTGAGCGATGGCAAGCCGGTTACGATTCACGTTTCAAAGAGCACAATCCTTCGCCGCTACTCTCCAGACTCCGTCAAGTTCGACGACGCCAAGCCGGGAACACTGGATCAGATCAGTGCGGGCGACCAATTGCGTGCGCGTGGCGTGCGCAGTGCGGACGGCACCGAGCTGGCGGCGGAAGAGATTGTTTCTGGAATTTTCCGGAACATCGCGGGCACAGTCGTCTCGACGGACGCGGGCAAGAACACCGTCAGCGTTATGGATCTGGCAACCAAGAAGCCTGTGACCCTCAGGATCACCGCCGACTCGCAACTGCGGAAGCTGCCGCTTATGGCGGCTCAACGGATCGCTCTGCGATTGCGTGGTGGATCTCCGGACGGTGCACCGGGTGCGTCGACTCCCGCCGGGGCGTCTGCCAAGGCAAGCCAGGCCACACCGAGCGGCAATGCCGGAGGGTCGCGGCCAGGTGGTCCGCCCGATTTCCAGCAAATGTTAAAGCGAATGCCCCCCGTAACCCTTGCGGATTTGCAGAAGGGCGACGCCGTAATGATTGTGACGACGCAAGGCACGGCAATCACTCAGCCGACCGCGATCACATTGTTGAGTGGCGTGGAGCCGATTCTCTCGGCCTCGCCCAATGGCAATCAGGCGGCGATGCTTCTTTCTCCCTGGAACCTCGGGGGTGGTGGCGGCGATGCTGCAGCAGGTGCAACGCAGTAGCTCAAGGGGCAGCATAAACTTGCTGCGGGAGAATTGATGAAGTCCGGCCGGTCCCGAAGTCTTGCATTCGTATTTGTCACGCTATTTATATCGCTGATGCTGGCTGGTTCCTCGCCCGCGCAAATTCCGTCGGGCACTCTTCGTGGACGGGTCACAGATCCTAGTGGCGCCGTGATCCCGCAAGCCACCGTTACGGCCGCCGGACCTGCAGGCCAAAAAACGACTGCGGTCAGCAACAGCCAGGGAAGTTACGAACTCAAGGGATTGTCTCCTGGAAGTTACACCGTCACTACGGTTGCGAAGGGCTTCGCAATATCCACTGAACAGAACGTTACGATCTCCGCAGATCAAGTTCAGCAGTTCGATATCGGGCTTGAGATCCAGGTGGAACAAGAGAAAGTTGAAGTTCAGGAAGAAAGCGCAACTGTGGGTGTGAGCCCTACAGAGAATGCCAGTTCCATCGTAATCAAGGGGAAAGACCTCGAAGCTCTTTCCGATGATCCCGACGAGTTGCAGCAGGAACTCGAGGCACTGGCAGGGCCTTCCGCGGGACCGAACGGTGGCCAGATCTATATTGACGGGTTTACTGCGGGACAACTTCCGCCCAAGTCCTCGATCCGCGAGATTCGCATCAATCAGAATCCCTTTTCCGCGGAGTACGACAAGCTAGGCTATGGCCGGATTGAAATCTTCACCAAGCCGGGTACGGACCAGTTTCACGGCCAATTCATGGTGGATGGCAACTCCTCGGCGTTCGATGCGCTCAGTCCATTCGCGCCCAACCAGCCCTCTTTCCACTCCGAACTTTTTAATGGGAGCGTCAGCGGTCCCCTGAGCAAGAAGGCTTCGTTCTTCGTATCCGCCCAGGTTAGGGACATCAACGACTCCAATATCGTGAACGCGATCATGCCCACTGCCGCTGATCCCAACCCAACCACGCCGAACATCAAAGAGGCGGTGCCCAATCCCGAGACTCGCATTAATGTTGGTCCCCGCTTGGATTTTCAGCTCACCCCGAGCAACACCTTGACTGTTCGTTACCAGTTTTACCGGGACAGCGCAACCAACGATGGAATTGGACAATTCTCCCTTCCTTCGCAGGGATACAACACGACCTCTACCGAACAAACCGTACAGATCAGCGACACCCAGGTGTTGAGTCCTACCGTTGTGAATGAAACCCGGTTCCAATATTTGCACGATAGCAGCAGTCAGACGGTGCAGGGTGGCCCCACTATTTCCGTGCCGGGGGCGTTTACGGACGGTGGAAATCAGATCGGCAATGGCTCCGATGTACAAAATCACTACGAACTGCAGAACTACACCTCTATCGTTCACCGCAACCATTTAATAAAATTCGGCGGCCGGCTGCGGGCGATGACGGATTCCAACGTCTCGACTTCCAATTTCAACGGCGTGTTCACCTTCACTTCTCTGACCACCTCTGGGTATCTGAAGAATCCGGCGGGTGGAACCGTTTGCGTAGCGCCCCTGATAACGGCATTGCCGGCCGTGCCTGCGTCCAGTGCCTTGGTGAACTGCGGTGCCAGCCAGTTCTCGATCACCACGGGACAGCCGCTCTCCGAGGTTACATTGGCGGACGCCGGTCTTTATGCGCAAGATGATTGGCGAATTCGTCCTAACATTACGCTCAGCTACGGCCTGCGTTTCGAAACTCAGAATGATATTCACGACCACGCCGATTTCGCTCCTCGCTTAAGCTTCGCCTGGGGCCTTGGTGGTGGCGGGAAAAAGACAGCCCCAAAGACCGTATTGCGAGCGGGTTACGGCATCTTCTACGACCGCTTCCCGTACAACCTTGTGCTACAGGCTCAGCGTCTAAATGGGTTTACCCAACAGCAGACGATTGTTCCGGGAGTCACTTCCGGAAGTACCCTCGTGGAGCAGCCTTCTCCAACTCGCTATCAAATCGCCTCCAACCTGAGAGCGCCATCCACCATGCAAACGGCGATCGGGATCGAGCGGCAACTTGCGAAGAGCACTACTTTGGCGGTTACTTATATAAACTCTTACGGAGAGCACCAGCTTTTCCTGCGCAACGCCAACGCTCCGCTACCCGCATCATCTCCTCCGGTGCGGCCATTTGGAGGAAACGACAACATCTATCAATACGACTCCGAAGGAGTATTCCGGCAGAACCAGCTGATCACGAATGTTCGCACAAATATTGGATCGAAGCTTTCGCTCTTTGGGTTTTACACCTTGAACTATGCCAATAGCGACTTGGGAGCCGGGTCAGGAGGGGGCGGGTTTTCTCAGGGCGGCTCGACGGGCAGCGCCAACTTCCTCTCGAATTCGTACGACCCCATGGCGGATTACGGCCGGTCGCAGTTCGATGTCCGCAACCGCGGGGTGGTGGGCGGGACGGTCACGCTGCCCTATGCGTTTCGCCTGAACCCCTTTATCATAGTAAGTTCGGGGCAGCCCTACAACGTCACCGCCGGTCCGGACCTTAATGGCGATTCGATTTTCAACGATCGCCCTTCGTTGGTTTCGACAACCCGGTGCAGCAATACGCCGCCGTACACTTTGAGCGTCGCGTGCACTCCGTTGGGTACTTTTAACTTGGCTCCCGTTCCCGGGCAGGCGCCCATTCCGATCAATATCGGTACCGGCACCACGCTGTTCACCATGAATCTGCGCCTTAGCAGGACCTTTGGGTTTGGGAGGGAAGTGGGTGCCGGGCAAGGTCCTCGAAGTGGACAAGGCGGAGGTGGTGGCGGACGAGGAGGTCCTCCGGGAGGGGGGTTAGGTGGCCGCGGACTGGGCGGGGGTGGGGGGGCTGGTGGTCCCTTCAGCGCGGCAGCCGCAACCAACCGACGCTACAATCTGACTTTCAGCGTCTCTGCGCGAAATGTTCTTAATCGAGTGAACCTGGCGCCACCAACTGGCAATCTCAGTTCGCCACTATTCGGCGAATCAAACGCGCTCGCCGGAGGTCCGTACTCGTTCGGTTCCGCTACTCGCAGGATTGACCTGCAGGTTCTCTTCTCATTCTAGCGGCTTGCTGTTTTGCGAAGATGTTGTTAAAACTTTCAGTGGAGAAGCCTTGAGAAAATTGAGAGCTGTGTCGTTGTTTGCGCTGGGTATCCTTGTCTGGGCGGTTCTTTTCGCCGGTTGCTCTGGTAACGGCTCCCTGACGATTACGCTGACGCCAGCCTCGGGACAAGTGTTGAATCCGGGGCAGACCGTGACCATCACTGCCGCGGTAGCCAATGACACTAACAACCAAGGTGTAACTTGGAGTCTTACCGGTCCCGGCTCGTTGAGTGGCAACACGACAACCTCGGTTGTGTTCACAGCTCCGGCCAACGTATCGACCACGACAACCGCCACGATCACGGCAACTTCGGTGGCGAACAGTACCATAACCGCAACCGAATCGATCACCGTGAACGCGGTGCTGACGATTACCACGGGCTCGCTTCCTGCTGGAATTCTGCTTGTTCCTTACAACACATTCGTAAACGCCTTGGGCGCGACTCCTCCATTGACGTGGACAGTGATCTCAGGCAGCCTCCCGGCCGGTTTGACTTTCTTGTCCACCAGCACAAGCACCTCCGCCCAGATCACCGGCACGCCGACGATCTTGCAGACTTCCAACTTCAGTGTCCAGGTTAGCGATACCTCGGGTGCGACCGTGACTCAGGCATTAAGCATCACCATCAATAAGCCGCCGCCGCTGTCAGTTGCGACCGGGTCGCTGCTTTCTGGCACGGTGGGTATGGCGTATAGCCAGACCTTGACGGCTAGCAGCGGAGTCCAGCCCTACACCTGGAGCCTGACCGCCGGCACCCTCCCAGTTGGCCTTGCTCTGGCCAGCAACGGCGTGATTTCCGGGACGCCCGCCGCCACTGGAACCTCCGAGTTCACGGTTCAGGTCGTGGACTCCACCAAACCGGCGGCGCAGATCGCCTCGGCGAATCTGAGCATCACCATCAATCCCGGCAATACCAATAACTCGAAACTGAGTGGCAACTATGCCTTCTCGGTCCGAGGCTTCGACCCGAACGGACTCTTCGTGGCTGCGGGCAGCTTCGTTGCAGATGGCAACGGCAACATTGGAAGCGGCATCATGGATATCAACAACACCACGAATTTGCCGGTCAACGAAAGCTTCAGCGGCACCTACTCTATCGGGCAAAACGGCTTGGGCACCATGACTTTTAACCTGTCCTCGGGAGGGAGTCGTACGTTCGCACTCTCTGTCATGGCCAACGGGAATGCGAAGATCATTGAATTCGACGACAGCACGGGCGGAGGCACGCGCAATTCTGGCGTGCTCATGAAACAAACCACCTCTGCATTTTCGAATTCCTCCGTCAAGGGCTACTACGCATTTGGTTTCTTGGGCGTCGATTCAAACAAGAATCGTTTTGGCACGGCTGGCGAATTTCAGGCGGACGGAGCAGGACACCTTACCTGTTCAGCGAACTGCCTTCTGGATGAAGATGGCGTAGGCGGGCCATCTTCAAACGTTGTTATTACCGGGGGTTCGTACGCAGTTGCTGCTAACGGTCGGGGGACCCTGAACATCAAGACTGCTCAGGAAACAACCAATTACAGCTTTTACGTGGTCAATGCAACCCAGTTGCTCGTCATGGAAATAGACCCATTCCCTCCTGGCGGAGAGCCTCTGACTAGCGGTTCGATGCTCCAACAGTCGGGCAACGGATCCTTTACTGACGGCAGTTTCAACGGTCCCGGTGTTTTCGAAGTAACCGGGCTGGACGGATCCTCGGCTGAAAGCCAAGTTGGGGTTTTCACTGGCAACGGCAGTGGAGGCTTCAGCTTGATCTCCGACCAAAATATCGGCGGCACGCTGACATCTCCAGCGGGAACAGGGAGCTACAGCGTAGGCCCGTACGGACGTCTGACTGGATTGGGCTTTGTCCTTTATCTGGTGGCCGCAAACCAGGCATTCATTATTGGCACCGACACCGCCGTCAGCTTCGGATTCATGACGCCGCAGTCTGGATTGCCGTTCTCGGATGCATCTCTGTCGGGCACATACGCGGGCGGTTCACTTGCGCCTGTCGACTCCAGCGTCAGCAACGTGGTGAGCATCACGGTCGCCGGGTCCAACAACCTCACCGTCACGGCCGACATCAGTAGCAAGGACGGATTGAGCCAGAATCAGGCGAGCGGAGGCGTGCCTGCTGTGGCGACCAATGGCAGGGTTGCGGTCGCGGAGAATGGAAACCCATCCGCGGAGATTCTGTACCTGGTGACACCCGCGCAGTTTTTCGCAATGTCAGGCTCAGGGGACACGACTGCGAGGGTCGACATCTTCCAGCAATAACTTTGCAAGCGCTCGCTGAGGAGCAGGCCTCACTGCGTTGCGATACGTTCTTGCAGTTCAGCCCGATAGCTGCGGCTGCACGAGAGCTCTTTGCCGTCCCTTAGAACGACCATGTACTCGCCCCGGTTGCAGGGTTGCAGTTCCTTAATCTTCCTCACATTCACGATGATGGAGCGATGGATGCGAATGAACTGACCCGGGTCCAGCCTCTCGGAAACGCGGCCAATCCCCTCTCGGAGCAGATAAGTCCCGCTGCTGGTCTTCAACTCAACGTAGTTCCCTGCCGCTTCCACCCAGTCGATATCATCCATGTCCACGAGAATCAGGCGTCCGGCTGTCTTAACAGCCAATCGCCGCTCCGAGTGGTGGCCGGTCTTCGCCTCGGCCAGTAAATCGAGTATGCGATGGGTCAAATGCCGGTCGTGCGCCTTCAGAAGCTCGGCTCGAGTTCTATCGATCGCAGTGCGAAGCCGATGTTGATCAATGGGCTTTAGCAGATAGTCGAGAGCGCGCTCCTCGAACGCTTGCGTAGCATGCCGATCACTGGCGCTGGTGAAGATCACGAGGGGCATGTCCGCCCGCGAAATGCCATGCAGCGCGTGAACACCACCAGCATCACGCATTTCTATGTCGAGCAACAACAGGTCAGGCCTGTGCGTGTTTACCGCGGCAATGACTTGCGGCACATCCGCGCACTCCGCAACAATCTCAACTCCACTTTCCGCAGCCAGCAAGCGTTGCAACCGGTTGCGCGCCGAGATATCGCCATCAGCGATGATGGCGCGGATTTCAGGAATCATCATGCGAACTTCACGCACACGGCTTTCGATTTGCGGAAACCACCCCATACATGTAATTGACGCTCTAATGTACGAAATGGTTGGTCCCAAAATGTGCGGTTCAGTATGGGGGCGAATTTCTACAACATTCTGAACCATCCTCACTTCGCTCTCCCGCAAAATAACCTGGCGGCGGGGAATTTCGGTCAGTTCTTCGCTACCGCACCTCAGCCTACGAGCATCTACGGAGCCTTTCAGACCGCGGGTGTAACCGGAAGGCTGGTGCAGATCGTCGGGAAAGTAACGTTCTAACCGCCTTCAAAGGAAAGAGGGCGATCTCTTGCGAGATCGCCCTCTGTTGTTTCTGGCAGCATCCTTCGCTGACCAAATATCTGGACAATTCTCCGAGCAAGATTCTACCTCATGCGCGGACCTACTTCCCTTGGTGCAGCTACCAACGTTACGTTACCAGAGCATCGGGAGCACAGAGAAATTCGCAGCTGTTGTCCGATAATGGTTGTGTGGGGAGGTGCTTTTCGGTGGAGTTCAGGCTCGATTATTTGTCTTGTGTGCTTACGATTGTTTCAACCATTCTAGTGGGCCGGAGACATTGGGAAGGATGGATCCTGGCCGGCATAAATAGCGTCATCATCTGTTTCATCGGACTGAGAACGTCGCAGTGGGGTTTCATTCCGGCTAATTTGTTTTGTCTCGTGCTGTATGCTGTGAACCTCAGGGCATGGCGCAGGGCAGAAACTTCTTAGCCTGGAAATTATCGGAGAGACTCCTCGACTTCGGAGAGCCAATCCGGCCGCTTCAACACCTCGCGTGGCTTGGGACCATCGGCAGCACCGACAATGCCGTCTCGCTCCATTAGATCGATGAGATGCGCAGCACGCCCGTAGCCAATACGCAGACGGCGCTGCAACAGGGAAGTGGAAGCCTTTCCGAATTCAACCACCAACTTCACGGCATCTTCATAGAGTGGATCGTTAGCCGCCTCTTCTTCTCCCTCACCATCGGCGCCCGATCCACCGGCCTCACGTTCTTCCTTCGGTGCCTGCAGGAATTGTTCTTCATATTCGGCTGTGCCCTGAGACCGCCAGAACTCAACCACCGCGGCGATCTCCTTTTCCGTGACATAAGGAGCGTGCAGGCGGTGAACCCGAGCTGACCCCGATGGCAAATACAGCATGTCTCCACGACCCAAAAGAGCTTCCGCGCCATTGGCGTCCAGAATGGTACGCGAGTCTACCTTGGTGGCTACGCGGAAAGACATGCGCGCCGGGAAATTCGCCTTGATCAGACCCGTGATTACGTCGACGGAAGGCCGTTGCGTCGCCAGAACCAGGTGAATGCCAACTGCGCGCGCCATTTGAGCCAGCCGCGTGATGGATTCTTCCACATTGCTGGAATCGAGCATCATCAGGTCAGCCAATTCATCGATGATGATCACAATGAACGGCAGCGGGCGTTCCTCGGCGCCGTCACCAAACAGGCTGGGGGTCCCGTTTTCATCGAACAGCTTGTTGTACTGATCGATATTGCGCACGCCCTTTTCAGCTAGCAGCTTCAAACGCCGCTCCATCTCGCGCACCGCGTTTCGCAGCGCGTTCGCCGCCAATTTCGGTTCAGTGATGATCGGCGTGTAAAGGTGGGGCACGCCTTCGTAGTTTCCCAGTTCCAGTCGCTTCGGATCGACCAAAATCAGCCGCACTTGATCGGGCGTCGCCTTGTACAGGATCGACATGATCATGGCATTGATCGCCACGCTTTTGCCAGCGCCGGTCGAGCCGGCAATCAGCAGGTGGGGCATGCCATTCAAGTCGGCCGTGACGATGCGGCCATTGATGTCTTTGCCCAGCGCCAGCGTGAGCTTAGACTTCGATCCAATAAACTCGGTAGATTCGATGTTCTCCCGCAGCCAGATAATTTCGCGCTCGCGGTTGGGTACCTGGATGCCCACCGTGGATTTGCCAGCCATGCGTTCGATCAGGATGCTCTCCGCTTTCAGCGCGAGGCACAGATCATCGGTGAGGTTGGTAATGCGGCTGTACTTGATGCCCGCCTCGGGCTTGAACTCAAACGTTGTGACTACCGGGCCGGGATTAATCTGAGTAATCTGCCCGTGGACCTCAAACTCCGCATACTTGGCAGTAAGCACCTGGGCGAGCAACTTCAACTCGTCGGCGTCGATGGCTTGCTGCTCGTCGGGTCGATGCAGCAGGGAACTGGGAGGCAGTTTGAAACCGCCGGCGGCGATGCGCGGCAATGTCGTCTTCGGTTTCGCGGCGCTGTCGGCCCGCTCCGTGACTTCCGGAGAAATCGGCTGCGGCGTAGGCCGTGATTCCCCCGCCGAATCAGCTTCTCCACTCTCATCCGCAAATGTTCGGTCGATGCCGGTTCGAACCGGTTCCGCAGTACGCACCTGAGATTGAACCGCCGGAGGTGCGGGGCGCGCCGGAACCATCTGCGTGGTGATGACCGGTTTGGGAGCGGCGCGACGCTTTTCCAGTTCCTTCTGCATGCGCTTCTTGGCCCGCGCTTCCTTCCAGTCCTTCCACCGATCCCACAGGGCAACTGCAAAAGCGAAGCGCGTCGGCGCCCACACCTGCATTGCCGCGAACGAGAATGCTGTCGAGAGATAAAGCGCTACCGCCAGGACGCTGGCGCAAACAATATAGGCTCCCGCCAAGTTGAAGTAGTGGATGAGAAAATCTCCGATGACCCTGCCGAACAAGCCTTCAATCGGGATTGCATTCATCCAGCGCATGTGACCTGGCAAGAGCGCCAGCAGAGCGGGGACAAACATCATTAACCAGATCCCACCCAGAGCCTTTGCCACAGGCGAGACAACTTTACGCGAGCGAAACCAACGGATGCCAAGCATGGCGGAGAAGATGGGGAGAAGGAATGCTCCCACGCCGAAACCCTGCAGGACCAGGTCGGAAATAAGAGCTCCGACCACGCCGATCCAGTTGCGAGCCACTCTCGAACCCGTCAGCACCGAGGCGCTGTTCAACGACGGGTCCAGAGGGGAATACGAAGCTAGTGCGAGAAAAAGGAGGAGCGCGGAAACGCACAACAAAAAACCCACCAGCTCATTGAGCCGGCGGTTGTTGGTCGGGGCAAAGATCTGTGAGAGATACCTCATAGGCGTATTCAGGGATACGCAGGAGCACACTCCTGCCGGTGGTGCCAGATCTATGCCAGAGCCTGTCAATTATGACAAGAATGAGAGAGCCCCACAACTCAGGATTCTTAGCAGTATCCAGAGTGACAAACACCACCCGTGGCACCGGCCGGGCTGTAAGCGCCAGCCCCAGTGGCAAGGCCAGGTCTCGTCAAGGTGCCTACTGCAGGTGCCACATGAACGCTAGACCGATTACAATCACGCCCACGACGATGCGATAGACAATGAAAACTTTCAAGCTATTGGACTGAAGATATCGAATCAGCCAGGAAATCGCGGCATATCCGACAATCGCCGAAACCAGGACTCCCACGAGAAACGGCATATGCATCCCCGCAGGCAAACCCTCTTTCCGAAGGTCGTGAGCTTTGAGCAGCGCGGCACCAGCGATGATAGGCGTGGAAAGCAGGAAACTGAAGCGAACCGCGGCTTCCCGCGTCATGTTCCGGAACAACCCCGCGGTAATGGTCGACCCCGAGCGCGAGACACCGGGGATCAACGCTGTAGCTTGGGCGCAGCCCACAATGAGGGCATCCGTAAAGCTGATGCGCGTGAGCGGCTTGGTAAGCTTACTGACTTTCTCTCCCCACCACATCAATAGCGCCACCACAATCAGCGCGGTAGCAATTAAATAGATGTGTTCACGAAAGTAGTCCTCCGCCGAGTGCTCCAGCAATTTACCCGCGATGGCGCCGGGAATGGTCGCTATTACGAAGAACCAAAGAAGTAAACGTTCTTCTCGCTGCTCGTCAGCTGTAAGGTTCTGATCGGAGTCGCCGGCTTCAGAAAAGCGCACTACCTTGCCGCCCAGGGCCGCGCGGATAATCTGAAACCAGGTCCGCCGGAAATAAAATAGGACTGAAAGCAGTGTGCCAAAATGCAGCGCCACATCAAAAGTGAGCTCGTGCGCAGGCGAAAGCTCGTTCCATCCGAGCAATCGACGTACGATAATCAAGTGACCCGAGCTGGAAACCGGAATAAATTCCGCCAGCCCCTGAATGATGGCTAGAACCACAGCTTGATAAATTGGCAAGTTAATCTACCCCGTTCCCATAGGTTGGAATGTTCTGTTCTATCATGAACAGCAGGAGTTGGGCACGTGTTCCCCAGTTGCCCTGCGTAGCTTGGGCTGCGGCTTTCTGCGCGAGGGCAATTGCCTTGCCTTTGGATTCCTCTGATTTCTTCGCCTGATCTTCGGTTTTGTAGATTTCAATCAGGACTGATCGGCGCCAAGCCGCGTCGTACAGTGCTTCCGCCACGACTGGTGACTGTGGATGCTCGCTGGCGTACTTCTCGTAGATATCTGCTTCCCTCTCCGGACATTTGGACGATGCTTGCCAGTCGCCGCACAACTTGTTGTCAATCAGGTGGAAGGCCGCCAGATCCGCCCACTTTGTCCCGGGGAATTTCTTCATGACTTGCTTCATAGAGTCCTCGTCGATAGCCGGCCGAATCCAGGTATCGTTCTCTTTGGAGGAGGGGAGAGTCATCAAATCCGCTTTGTCCATCTGCCAGCGAATGTCGGCGGAGCGGTACATGGCTTCGCCCGCGAGTGGAGAGTTGGGGAAGTACTCGGCGGTCCGGTAATAGAGTCGCATCGCGTCTTGCGCGGCTCCGTGACGTCCGTGGCGCTGGCTGGCCTGCTCTTCGGATTCCACTGCCTCGCCAAACAGTATCTTGTCACCATTCGGCGTGGAAGCCCGCACCACGCCTTTGTCCAACATCCAGCCGGTAATAATTTTCTCTTCTGAGAGGGTTGCTTCCACGTGGATCCACTCGCGGCTGGTTTCGAGCACGACAACCTCGCGCCCCCGATCGATTTCAGCGAGTTTGCTCGAACTGGAATCTGGCGACAGATAGATCGACGCCACCCTGATGGATGTGCCCCGCACAACGTCCGCCCACGCCGCGGTGCAGAGCAACACCGCGGTAAGAACCACTAATCGTAGTCGCATAGTCTTCAATTCGGAAACATAGCAAACGGCGTTCCTACAGTATGACGACGAATTGCTCTACAGACGTTGCTTGGAACGTCTCACGCCCGGCTGATCTCCCGCAACATCTGCGGATCAATATTTCCTCCGCTGATAATTGCCACGTTCATAGTAGTTTTTGGCAACTGTTCCTCATGGAACAAGAACCCTGCCACTGCGACGGCACCGCTGGGCTCGGCCACGGTCTTAGGATTCCCTGCCAGCCAGCGCACCGCTTGCCGGATTTCGGATTCGCTGACGGTCACAATATCGTCCACGTATTGCCGGATGTGTGCGAATGTGATCGCCCCTACGCTCTGGGTCCGCAATCCGTCGGCAATCGTACGCGAGGTTTGCTCGGCGGTGGACTCGACGATTTTTCCGGCTCGGAAACTGGCTTGCGCGTCCGCCGCCAGTTCGGGCTCAACCCCGATGACTTTTGTGCCCGGCTTGCTCAGCTTGATCGCCGCCGCCACGCCGCTGATCATACCTCCTCCGCCTACCGGCACCAAGACGGTCTCGACTTCAGGCAGATCTTCGAGAATCTCCAGTCCCATGGTGCCCTGACCGGCGATGATTTTCTCGTCGTCGAATGGAGGCACAATCACATAGCCATGCCGCGCGGCCAGTGCCTCAGCTTTGCTCTGGCGCTCCAGACTACCAGGGCCGACCAGCACGATCTCGGCTCCCATGGATGCCGCCGCCTCGCGTTTAATAGCGGGCACGTTGTTCGGCATCACGATGACTGCCTTCGCACCCAATGCCCGCGCCGCATACGCGACCCCTTGCCCATGATTCCCGCTCGAATAAGTAATCACGCCACGGCTGCGTTCTTCAGGAGAAAGAGAGGCGATCTTGTTGTATGCCCCACGCAGTTTGAAGGCGCCGATCGGCTGCAGGTTTTCGGGTTTGAGATAAAGCCTGCGATCGCATGGCCCGGGGACAAGCTCGCTCAACGAGGCTTGAATTAGTTCGGTGCGTACAGCAACACCGCGCAAGCGGGCCTGGGCTTCGTGGATGTCGTTGAGGGTGATCATGAGCAACTTTCCCGGTGGTGCCAGCAGTTGAAAAGGATGGGTTCCGTTTGAGTGGTTCCAGTTCAGGATACAGCCCACCCGGCAAACCGGCCAAATCAAGATTGACATCATGATGTCTAATACTATAGCATCATGATGTGCGAACCACTCTTTCTCTGGATGACGATGTTGCCCATCTCTTGAACAAGGAGAGCCGGCGGTCCGGTGCCTCGTTCAAGCAGGTGGTCAATCACTTTTTGCGCCTGGGATTAATGGCTTCGAAACAACCGCCGAGAAAGCCTTTCGTGGTAAAACCCATAAATCTGGGACTTCCCCCTGGACTAAGCTATGACAATGTCGAAGAGTTGCTCGAATTCCTGGAGGGACCGGAGTATCGGTGATCGTACTCGACGCGAACATTCTTATCTACTCGTACGATAGTGGCTCCTCCCAACATACAAAGGCGCGGGCCTGGGTGGAAGAAACCTTCTCAGGTCTCGAATCCGTCGGACTATCGTGGCAAACCGTGGCTGCATTCCTGCGAGTCATGACCAATACTCGATTGCCGGGACCACGGCTGAGCCTGGAGCAAGCAACGAGGTTGGTAGATGAGTGGCTGGAGCAGCCCAACGTACGCGTTCTTTCGCCCAGCGATGAACACTGGATTTTATTGCGCCGCATGGTTGTCGAAGGGCAGGCTTCAGGTGCGTTGATTAGCGACGCACAACTGGCCGCGTTGACGATGGAATATGGTGGCGTGCTCCACACCACCGACCGCGACTTTGCGCGTTTTCCCGGCTTGCGCTGGACAAATCCGCTTGCGTAGCAGGTGACGAACCTAGATTTCCAGAATCACCGGCATGATCAGCGGTCGTTTCTGGGTCTGCTTGGAGATGTAGCGCTTCAAATCCGCGCGAATTTTTTCTTTGATCACGCCGTAGTCGGCCTTTTCTTCCTCGCTTGACTGCTCCAGCGTCTGCATCACCAATTGCCGGGCGCCGTCCACGAAGCCGTCTTCGCCGGCGGCAAATCCTCGGGTCACGATTTCTGGCGCACTCTCGACTCGTCCCGAAAGCTTGTTGATGGCGATGATCGGCAGCACGATGCCATCTTCGCTGAGGTGACGACGATCCTTGATGATCAGATCCTCGACCACGTCGGTTCGCGAGCCGGAATCGATGCACACGCGGCCGACGTTCACGCGTCCAGCCTTGCGCGCACCCAGTTCGTCGAATTCCAGAATGTCGCCGCTTTCGATCAGGATCACGTTTCCGACGGAACTGTGCATTGCGCCCGCCATCTCCGCGTGCAGCTTCAATTGCCGGTACTCGCCGTGAATTGGAATGAAGTATTTTGGCTTCACCAGATTGATGATGAGCTTGAGTTCCTCCTGGCTCCCGTGTCCGCTCACGTGGATCGGCGGCGACGATCCGTCTTCGTAAATTACGTGCGCTTGACGCCGGAATAGATGGTCGACCATGCGGTAGATCGCCTTCTCGTTGCCGGGAATGATTCGTGACGACAATACAACCGTGTCGCCCTTCTCGATTTTGGCGTGCTTGTGATTGTCCACCGCCGCGCGTGAAAGCGCCGACATGGGCTCGCCCTGGGTGCCGCTGATCATCACGCAGACCTTCTCGGGCGGATAGTTTTTCATCTCGCCGGGATGAATTAGCAGCCCCTCGGGAATGTCAATGTAGCCAAGGTCTTCCGCAATCTCGGAGGAACTGGTCATCGACCGTCCAATAAACGCCACCTTGCGGCCATGCTCCCACGCCAACTCCACGGCCAGCTTGATGCGGTGAATCGACGAAGAAAAACAGGAGATGAACAACCGCCGCTCGGTGCGTGCGAATACCTCATCAAACTTGCGTCGTACCGCCCGCTCGCTCGGGGTGTATCCCTTGCGCTCGACATTGGTCGAATCCTGAAACAGCGCCAGCACGCCTTCCTTGCCGTACTCCGCGAACGCATGCAGGTCAAACATCTTGTTGTCGGTGGGAGTTGGATCGACCTTGAAATCGCCGGTGTGAATCAGCACCCCGAGCGGAGTGTGGATGGCCAACGACACGCAATCTACGAGACTATGCGTCACGTGAATGGGATGAATGGCGAACGGGCCGGCCTTGAACCGCTCTCCCGGACGGATCTCACGCAGATCGGCATCCTCAAGCAGTCCGTGCTCTTCCAGTTTGTCTTCCAGCAAGGCTAGGGTGAACTCCGTGCCCCAGACCGGTACATTGAGTTCGGAAAGAATCCACGGCAAAGCGCCGATGTGATCCTCATGACCATGGGTGAGAATGATGCCGCGCACCCGCTGCCGGTTTTCGATCAGATAGGAGATATCTGGAACGACGATGTCTACGCCCAGTAATTCTGCCTCGGGGAACATGAGGCCAGCGTCGATGACGATGATGTCATCGCCCCAGCGCACGGCCATGCAGTTCATTCCGAACTCGCCCAGCCCGCCCAGGGGCACGATATGCAGTTTTCCAGTTGGCATTTTAGGTGTCCATTGATCGTAGCATACGCAGGCGGAGCGGATTATGGCTGACCAACCGAAAGCGAACTGAGAACTGCCAACCGGGAACAGAGAACTGGTTTTTATATCCTCCTTGAGTTAACGTCAGGTCAGATGGCAGAACAACAACGCAAATCGTGGTTACGTCGCCGCATCGAAAATGCTTTGCGGCGCGGCTTCCAGCATGCCTACGAAACAGTGAAAGTCGATCCAGGCAAGTTTTTGCTGCAGCTTCGCGCCGCGTATGGTGTGCCGATCAACACCTTCCAGGGCATCTATTCCGTCGACATCACCGTTCTCGACGACTTGGCCAACCGCGTCATCCATAGCGGCATGAAATTGGCTGCGGCCGAAGGCGCGGGCTTTGGCCTCGGCGGAATTCTGACCATGGTTCCGGACCTGAGCATCCTGGCTGGCATCACCCTGCGAACCATTCAGAAGCTCAGTTTGATTTACGGCTTTGAATACAACACGGATGAGGAAACCGCCGAGCTATGGATTGCAGCGGCCAGCGCCGCAGGTGTGGACATCAGTCGTGAGGTACTCGAAAAAGAGGTGGTCAATCGCTTTGTGCCAAAAGTTATCCGACGGATTGCGGTGCAGGCCAGCAAGGAAGGTGTCGAAAAGTGGTCGGGACGCGTGATTCCTATCGCCAGTTCGGCCATTGGCGCAGGACTGAATTATTATTTCGTACGCGCCTGGGGCGAGCGTGCTAAGGCACACTTTCGCCAGAAGCATCTGGAGCGCCGCCGATTGATTGCGGGAGTGCCATCCTTAGTTGCGAACCCAGCGCGTCCGTCAGCTTGAGCTACCGCAGCAATTCCTCCAGCTCAATTCGCTGGTCGGTCTTCTCATCGCGATATTTCACGATGACGGGCGTGTAGAGCGACAGGTGCCACTCCGCCGCCTGACCCTTTGTCACCGCTCGTGACCCAGGGACGACCACAGCATTTTCCGGCACTTCGAGCGGCTTGTCGTCTGTGGCTCTGTAGACCTGCCCTCGGACAATGTCATACAGCGGAGTGGAGCGCGTCAGGATGGTTCCTGCGCCCAGCACGGCCCGTGTCCTAACCAGGGTGCCTTCATAAACGCCGCAGTTGCCGCCGATGAGCACATCATCCTCAACGATGACCGGAGACGCATTGATTGGTTCGAGGACTCCGCCAATCTGGGCGGCTGCGCTCAAGTGCACGCGCTTGCCGATCTGGGCGCAGGAACCGACCAGGGCGTGCGAATCCACCATCGTGCCTTCGTCCACGTAGGCGCCCACGTTAATAAACATGGGCGGCATACAGATCACGGTGGGTGCAACGTAGGAACCGGTCCGCACCGATGATCCTCCGGGCACGATGCGTACGCGATCCCGAACCGTGAACCGCCGGGCAGGGAAGGTATCTTTGTCGACGAAGGAAAGGCTTACATCCTCGCCCATCTTGCTGAGTTCGCCCAAGCGAAAGCCCAGTAGAATGCCTTGCTTCACCCAGACATTCACGACCCATTGCCCGTCAATCTTTTCCGCCGCGCGAATCTTGCCCTGCGTCAGCTCATCGCGAAAGTCCATGAAGATTTGACGCGCGTCCGGGTTGCTCTCAACTTCGAGAGAGGCGAGACGTTCGATGGCGGATCTGAGGGATTCCATGCGCGAGAAGTATACGGGATTTTCAGCGTGCCATGGCCAATTGCCGGCTTTCACCGTGGCGCAAGAATGGATAATCGTCAATCGGTAATCGCCAATTGGAAATCGTCAAATGCACTTGCACTCGCTCCGGATCAGCACTCCCGCCATGTTGTGCGCGGTGTCCCGGGCCTCGGTGAGCGTAACGTAAGGCCCATGCCAGCGCGCGTGAATGGCGTCATGTCCCGCGGGACGGCCCTTGCCGTGGTTGCACTGTCCGCAACTCGACCGGTGCAGAACGATCTTGTGCGGTCCGGCCAGCCAGTTTTCGTAGATATAAAAATTGACTACGTCGGGAGCTGCGCTCGCCGGTTTTGCAATCAACCCGGCCTCGGTCGCAATCTTTTGTATCTTGGAGCGGGTGTCGCGGCGCATCGGTAACAGAGGCAGGCGATAAACCTCTTCGATTTTCCCCATCATTGCCAGCACCGCTTTCACCGGCATCGGACTGGTCTCGATGAAGTTGGCCTGCATCAGGGCCAAGTATTTACGGTGAATGCGCCGTGCCGTGCCCCAGTCGTTGTTCAACGCCGCCCGCGTCATGTCTGCCATCTCTCGGGGAATCTCGTTGGAAGCGACCGAAACAATGCCCACGCCGCCCAGTCCGATGAGCGCCAGGGTAACTGCGTCGTCGCCGGAAAAGACCAGAAAACTTTCTGGAACCAAAGCGCACAGTTCCGCCATCTGGCCTATATTGCCGCTGGCTTCCTTCACTCCGGCGATGTTCGGAACTTCGGCCAGCCGCGCCACAGTGGCGGGTTCGATGTTCGCGCCGGTGCGACCGGGGACGTTGTAAAGAATGACCGGCTTGTCGACAGCATCGGCAATGGCGCGGAAATGGCGATATTGGCCTTCCTGCGTAGGCTTGTTGTAGTACGGCGAAGCCGTCAAGATCGCATTTACGCCCGGCCGGGCCGCGACTTCCTTCGCCTTTTCAACCGCATCCTGCGTCGAGTTCGAAGTGGCGCCAGCCATGATCGGCACACGTCCCGCCGCGACTTCGATGGTGACATTGATGACCTGCAGCCATTCGTCATGCGACAGGGTCGGGGTTTCGCCGGTGGTGCCACAGGGAACCAGGAAATCGATCCCGGACTCGACCTGCCATGCCACCAGGTTGCGCAGGGCCGGTTCGTCGATGGAGCCGTCCTGACGGAAGGGAGTGATGAGAGCTGTACCGCATCCACGAAGTTGCATGACACTAAGATAACGCGAATAAGACTTTCTTTACAGCTGCCGCCAAACGTCCTTGAAATCGAAGAATCCCTTCTTGCCGACAAGCCACTCGGCGGCACGCACGGCGCCTTCCGCGAATCCACGGCGCGACTTGGCGTCATGGCAAACATAAATCGTGTCGGCCGGCGAATCGAGCACCAGTTCATGCATCCCGACCACGTCCCCTTCGCGGAACGAAGTGATTTCGAGCTCGGTTCCTGAAGCGTCCTGAATGATTCTCTGAAGTTCCGCGGCCGTTCCCGACGGCGCGTCCTTCTTTTGTACGTGATGGCGCTCGAAGATCTGTCCGAAATATTGGTGCTGCAGCGCGACCCCGGCGCTACGTGCAATTTCAAAAAACAGGTTTACCCCAACGGAAAAATTCGCGGCATACAGCAAGCCGCTTTCACTCTTTTCCACCAATTGCATGATTCGCGCCAAGTCACCGTACCATCCCGTGGTGCCGACGACTACGCTTTTTCGGGCTCGGATGCAGGCTTCCATGTTCTGGCAGGCCGCCCTCGGAATGGTGAAATCGATGACCATGTCCGTCGGGGCTAGCTTGGCCGGGGTTAACGCAGAGGCTTCAAGATTATCGGCAGCCCCGAGCACGTTCGCGTGATGGCCGCGGTCTCGTGCAACCTCCGCCACCAGTGACCCCGTTTTACCCCGGCCTAAAATCAGAATATTCATGATCTGTCTTACGATCGGCCCTTATGCGAACACTTCCGGATCCAGATCCGAAAAAAATGTCTTGTGCAATCGCCGTATGACTTGCGGCACTTCATCCTCTTCTATCACAAACGTCAAATTAATTTCCGACGCCCCTTGTGAAATCATGCGAATCTTCACGTCCGAGAGTTCTCCGAATACGCGCGCGGCAATCCCCGGGGTCTCCCTCAGATTCTCCCCTACCAGACAAACTATCGCCTTGCGGCCTTCATACTTCACGTCCGCTAACTTCGCCAGATCGGCTGCCAGCGCCGGGATTGACTCATTGGAATCCACGGTCAGCGACACGCTTACTTCCGAAGTGGAAACTACATCCACGGGGACACGATGCCGGTCAAAGGCTTCAAAAATCGCCCGCAGGAAGCCATGAGCCAGCAGCATCCGAGGAGCCGCGACATCGATGATGGTAATCCGTTTCTTGGCAGCGATGGCCTTGAAAGAATTTCTGCAATGAGGCACGCGGGCCGAGATGCGCGTACCTTCGCACTCGGGATTACGGGAGTTCAGCACAAAAACTGGAATGTTCTTTTGCACCGCAGGCAGCACGGTCGCCGGATGCAGCACTTTGGCTCCAAAATATGCCAACTCCGCGGCCTCATCAAAGCTGATGACTTTGATTCGCCTTGCATCAGGGCAAAGGTTCGGGTCGGTGGTCATCATGCCATCGACGTCGGTCCATATTTCGATGCGTTCGGCGCCAAGCCCGGCTCCGATAATGGCCGCGGAATAATCGGACCCTCCGCGTCCGATGGTGGTCGTGACTCCCGCTTTCGTTGCGCCGATGAAACCGCCCATTACCGGTACTCCGCCTTTGTCCAGGACGGGCTGCACTTTCATGCGAATCCGATAATTCGTTTCTTCCATCAATGGAGCAGCCCGCATGTGCTCATTGTCAGTTACCACACAATCTCGCGAATCCACCATCATGGAATCGAGCCCCAGCGCGGAAAATGCAGCCGTGACAATTCTGCTGGAGAGAATTTCGCCGAATGCGGCGACGTGATCGGTGGTGCGCGGAGTCAGTTCGCCCACGGCAGCGATTCCACGCAACAGTTCGTCCAGCGCTTCGAAATAAAACCCCAAATCCCCATGGAATTCGGTGAATAGCGCGGTGCCCAGAAGTTCGCCCGCGGTATTGTAATGGCGTTCGCGGAGGGAGCGGGAAAGACTGAGTGCAGTCTTGCGATCTCCATTTCCGGCCGCGCGGGCCATCGCCAGCAACTGATCCGTGACTTTGGCCATGGCACTGACCACGACCACCGGCTTTTGCGCCAGACGTCCTTTGACAATAGCCGCGGCCCGTTCGATGGCCTTGGCGTCCTGCACCGAGGTCCCGCCAAATTTCATGACAATCATTGGCAGACGTGCCTCGGACGCGGGCGCGGGTTCACGCGGTTAGCCCCACAAGATTTCCTGCATGGAAAATTACGCCTCTTCACGTCAAGTATCCCCGGACTTTGAGCAACTCTGCATTCAAGAGGGCAGCGCCCGCGGCCCCTCGAATCGTGTTGTGCGAAAGCACGGTGAACTTCCAGTCCAGCACACCGCACGGCCGCAAACGACCAACTGTGGCCGTCATCCCGTTGCCGGACTCAACGTCGTATCGCGGCTGAGGCCGGTCTGCAGATTCCGTATAGCGCACCGGTTGCTCGGGAGCGCTGGGCAGTCGTAGCTCCTGTGGTAGGCTGCGAAATTCGTTCCACGCCTTGATAATCTCTTCCGGCGCCGCCTTTTTTCTCAGCTTCACTGACACCGATTCCATATGTCCGTCTTCCACCGCGACCCGATTGCAATGCACGCTTACGGCGAACGGTGCCGGAATTATTCCCGAGCCGTTCAGTTGGCCAAGGAGCTTACATGTCTCCTCCGCCATTTTTTCTTCTTCTTTCGGAATATAAGGAATCACGTTGCCCAGAATGTCGAGCGAAGCCACACCCGGATATCCCGCGCCACTCACGGCCTGCATGGTGACCGCCATTACCGTCTCGATGCCGAATAAGTCCTGCAGAGGCTTCAGGGCTATCACCAGTCCGATGGCGGAGCAGTTCGGATTGGTGACTACAAAACCGCCAGACTTCTTTCGCCAACTCTGACACTCGATCATCTGGATGTGATCGGGGTTAACCTCTGGAATCACCAGGGGCACGTCTTTTTGCATTCGGAGCGCGCTGGAGTTCGTGACGACGGCGCAACCCGCAGCGGCGAAGCGAGGTTCCATCTCGGCGGCAATCGAAGCGTCGAGAGCGGCAAAGATGATTTTAGGGGCGCCTTCCGGCGCGGCCGGAGATACGCGCATTTCCGCGACCCGCGGAGGCATGGGGGTTTTCATCTTCCAGCGTGCGGCTTCGCCATAGCAGCGGCCTTCCGAGCGATCCGAAGCCGCCAGCCAGGCGACCTCGAACCACGGATGGTGTTCCAGCATTTGCACAAAGCGCTGACCGACTATTCCCGTCGCGCCCAGGATTCCTACAGGAGTCTTCGTCTGCATAGTTGATTTGAATTTTACAACAGGCCATCAGTAGGCGCAGGCCCGCAACTTCAGCCCACCCGGACCAACACGTCGATCCCCACGAATTGCCGGAAACACTAGAGTTTTGATGAGTCCGAACGGGCACTCCAGAGAATTCGGTCCATGCCGATAGGAGAACTCGAGGAGTAAATATGCCCGAGCTACGCCAGAATTTTTTTACCAAAGAGTGGGTCATTATCGCAAAGGAGCGGGCCAAGCGTCCGGAAGAGCTGGTCACGCACCGTCCGCCGAAGATCGTACCCTCGTTCGTTGAAACTTGTGTGTTTTGCCCGGGCAACGAAGGCAAGACTCCACCGGAAGTGCTGCGTCTTCCGAGCGACGATCCGAGCAGTTGGCAAGTGCGGATTGTGCCTAACAAGTTCGGTGCACTGTCCCGCGACGTTAAGCCCACCCGCGTCATCAAGCGCTCCCACCGAACCATGGACGGGTTCGGCATTCACGACGTGATTATCGATACCCCCGACCACGCGCAAGTGATCGCACTGATGCCGCACGCGCATCTGACGAACGTGTTACGCGCTTACAAGTCGCGGTACGAAACGCTCAGTCACGATCCTCGTATCGCGCACATCACCATCTTCAAGAATCACGGACTGGAAGGAGGTGCGAGCCTCGAGCATCCCCACTCGCAACTTGTCGCCACTCCGGTGATCTCGAATCAGGTCAAGGATCGGCTGGAAGAAGCCTTGCGGCACTTCGACGAGTTCGGGGAATGCATGTTTTGCGAAGTGGTACAGCAGGAGCTTGCCGATCCTGAAAGGATTGTATTGACCACGGAGCACTTTGTGGCGCTCGAACCCTTTGCCTCGCCCACGCCTTTCTGCACTCACATTTATCCGCGGCGGCATATGGCGAACTTCGGCGATATCAGCGCTCCGGAGCTCCAGGACCTGGCGCGGACGTTGGGCACGGTTCTGGCCAAGCTGTACCACGGGCTGGAAAACCCGGACTTCAATTACACCATTCGGAGCGCGCCCGCGGAGTGGGTCGGCGTACGCTACTTCCACTGGTATTTGAGTATTATTCCTCGCCTTACGCGGGTGGCTGGGTTCGAACTTGGCTCCGGAATGTTCATCAATACCGTTTTGCCGGAAGCAGCAGCGGAATTTCTACGAAACGTCAAGGTTGAGTTGGCAGCGAAAGCCGGCACTTAGTTGGGAGTCACAAACGTCGCCCTGCCGTTACGGCCGCGGGCTGATCTCGGTGCCGAACGAGTATTGGTTCAGCGGCCCGAAACGCTTCTTCTCTGCATACAGTCGCCAGCGCCGCCAAACGATGCGCAGGCTTGCCATAACCGGAATGGAAAGATATACCCCAAGCACTCCCGCGATCTCACCGCCGGCCAACACGCCAAAGATCGCCCCCAGGGGATGCAGTTCCATGCTCTGTCCCATGATGCGTGGCGAAACCACATAGTCCTGCACCAGGCGCCAGGCGATCAGGAAAATGAGCAGCACCAGCCAGTGCGGATAACTCATAAGCATGGCGACCGCCAGAATCACAACCGCAGCCACCAGTGGGCCGACCACCGGAATGAACTCCATCATGCCGCCCGCTGTTCCCAAGACCAGCGCATAAGGCACTCCCGTCGCTGACATGAAAGAGATGTAAACCACGAGAGACAAGGCGGCGAGTTCCAGTTGGGCGCGAATGAACTGGGCCAGCATCTGGTTCAGATCTGCCAGCACATCTTGGAAGAACTCACGTTGCGGCCGGCTCTGCACCAGAGAAAGGCCGACTTCGCTGAAGCCGCGCCCATCCTTCAAAAAGAATATTGCGAGGATCGGCACCACGATCAGCAGCCAGGCTTGTTTTGCGACTTCCGCAACCCGTATTCCCGCTGCTTGCGCCACACCGGCAAGACGGGGATCGGACAAGATCCGCTGCAGCAGTTGGGTGGTTTCACCGCTCCATCCGCGCGCCTCGCCAATATCGTGGGCTAAGTTCCCGGAAGTGACGCGATCAAGCAAAGTTGGCCACGACTCGCCGAGTCGTCGCGCCTCGCGCGCAGTCCTGGGTCCCACGAAGAAGAAAAGCGTACCCAGCAGGATGACAAACAGGAGATAGATCGCGGCGATGGCGCGCCCCCGGCCGCGAGTCCATTTCTGCAGGCGGGATACTGCCGGATCCATCAGGTAAGCGAAGAAAACCGCAAACAGGAAGGCAATCAACGTGCGGCGGGCGATGTACACAAATCCGAGCCCCAACGCAAACAGCAGCGTTGTTACCAGCACCCGTGCCGTGCGTGTGTCAATGAGGGCCAAATGCCGGCCTAGTCTCGAAGCACTTCTGTGTTTTCGCCTGCGATCAGAATTCGTTGCATTTTAAAGTGGTCATCGATCCAAAGCGCCCAATCGATCGAGTCGCCCTTCAGATTCAAGCGGTTGAGTTCGTGTTCCGTTCCTCGGATCGTAACCTTCTCCCTGCCGGCGAACTCGACCGACACCGAGATGGCAGAACGCGCATGGGGATTTAATGCGCCGAACTGGACGCCCTGTTTCAGGGGGCACTGCAGCCCGGCCTTATCCTGTTTGCAGCTGGTGGCCAGGAATTTCCAGGCCAACACTTCTCTTTGCACGAAGAAATAGTCATCCAGCAGACTGCTGGACGCCGGCAGCATGAACGGTTGTTCCTGCTCCTTTTCCTGCGGATTGCTCCGGAAGCGCTCGATCAAGAAATCCTTATTGGATATGACAACCGCCTGCGATTGTCCGGGACTCACTTCCTTCCACTCGTAGGTTTGCAATTCGCCGTTAGGAGCCATGTGCCACACCGAGGTCTGGACAGCTTTGTCTACGCCGGCTTCGCTCTTGAACTCAGAAGTAATCGAGCTGCCCTCGCTGCTTTGATTGATCGAGAAGGTTTCCGTGGCCACTCTGCGCCCATTCATGAAGACTCCAAAGGATCCGGAGTCGACCATTTGAGTCACTGGTGCTTTGTCAGGTTTGTCCGACGCGGTTGCGCCCAGCCCCAGCGCCAGCAAGCATAGCCCGACAGGAGTGAAAGCCTTTCCCATCTGCAAGCGCACTTTAGACGCCCAATTCCTCGATTTCCCGTCTTTCACCCCAAACCGAGAAGGCATGCCACCTCCGCCACGACCGTGTCAACATCTTTGCCCCTGGTATCGATGCGCCGAGCCGCTTTCATGTAAGACCGCCAACGATTCTCGTATAGTTCGCGAAACCGCTTTGCGTTCCTGGCCAAGGGGCGTTCCTTAGTTTCTTGCTCGCAGCGCCGCAACAATTCCTCCACAGGCGCATCCAGGAAGACCGAAAATATCTCGACTCCGTCAATCAATTTTACGTTTTCAGTCTCCACGAAGGCGCCTCCCCCTAAAGCCACCACACAGGTCGAGTGCCGCACCTCTTCGATCAGTTCGCGCAAGGCCGCCGTCTCCAACCTTCGGAATTCGGATTCACCCGATTCTCGAAAGATCTGCTCAATAGTCTTTCCTTCTCGATTCTGAATCCGCTCATCCAGGTCTTCGAAGGGCAAACCCAACCGCCGGCTCAGAGCCCGGCCCACGCTGGTCTTGCCGGCACCCATGAAACCCACCAGAAACACGGTTCCGATTCCGTGTACGCGATCTAGCGCTCTCGGCTTGATCGCGTCGCGCGAGCCGGGATTAGTGCTCATGGAATCCGATCTACTGAAACGGTTCTGCACCCGCCCAGCCCGACTCTCCAAGTTTAATTGTTCAGCGTTTCTTGAGGTGAATTTTACCACTGAAGGAAAGTAACTTAACCGAAGATGCTGCCTTGCCCATCGTACCTGCGAAGGCACTCCCAGCGCGGGCAACAAAGGACGTGTGCTCGGGCAGCAAGGGGAAATCGTTTTCAACCTTTCCCTGGACCGAGCGGGCGACCACGTCGATCGAGGCATAGGAAGGAGCAATCGCCTCAATGTCACCGCTGTGACTGGTCAAGGAGTAATCCCCAGCCTCGCCGAAATCGCCGTCATAGTGAATCTTACCGCTACTGGAATTCACATGAACCAGCGAACCGTTGACCGCGTTCAGCGCCACATCACCACTGACCGAGGTAATTTCGACATGCGCATCGCTGACGTTGGCCAAGGTGACAGCGCCGTTCAGTGTCTTTATGCGAACATGCCCGGAACTCACATCCCGCACGT
>CAWIFC010000006.1:0-83705 GCA_963835275.1 uncultured Acidobacteriota bacterium
TGATCTAGGCTAGCGCGCCAACTCTCGGAAACTCTTGAAGGAATCGACATGGTCACCAACACTGCAGCAAAACGGCACGAATTGCCAGATACCAAGACACTCACCGCGAAGTACGGATGTGGTCCAGTGCAGTTCTCGGGAACGGACGAAGCGCTCTATGAACGGCACTTGCTGTTTGAAAGTGGCGTCGACCTGGCGGCGGCGACGGCGCGCGACCGGTTCGAGGCCCTTGCGCGGTCGGTGCGCGACGTTCTTTCTCAGCGGTGGCTTTTGACAGAGAAGACTTACCAAGAACGGAACCCCAAGCGGCTTTACTATCTCTCGATGGAGTTCCTTATCGGCCGCTCACTGGCAAATAATGTCACGAATCTTTTGCTCGCTCCCCTGACAGACCAGTTCATCAAGGACAAGAAACTCGACCTGCTCGAGATCCTGGAGCAGGAGCCCGATGCTGGCCTGGGCAACGGCGGTCTTGGACGTTTGGCCGCATGCTTCATTGAATCCGCCGCGACGCTGCAGCTACCGGCTATGGGGTATGGACTCCGCTATGAATACGGCATATTCAAGCAATCCATCCAGAAAGGATGGCAGCGGGAAATGCCAGATAACTGGCTCCGCTCTCCCGATCCATGGGAGATCGCCCGCCCGAACGAGAAGGTGGAAGTCAGCCTGGGCTGCTCATTCGAGTTGAGCGGTGGCAGCCTGCGCCCCGTGCCTGGCCGTCCGTCGACTCTGATTGGTATCCCATTTGACCGCCCCGTAATCGGATATGGCGGTTCCACGATCAACACACTGCGCCTCTGGGCCGCAGCTGCGCCCGACTACTTTGACTTTGAAGAGTTCTCGCACGGGGATTTCGTAGAAGCATTTACTCAGACCCTCTCGGCCGAAACCCTGACCCGCGTCCTTTATCCCGACGATTCCAGAGTGATGGGACAGGCGCTGCGCCTGATGCAGGAGTACTTCCTGGTTGCCTGCTCACTGGCAGATGCGGTGCGCCGCTTTCAACGCTCCAACTCGGATTGGAGCTTATTTGCCGACAAAGTGGCAATTCAGATGAATGACACGCACCCGGCTCTGTCGGTTCCAGAACTCATGCGCATTCTGGTGGACCAGGTGCAACTCCGATGGGACGAGGCTTGGCGTATTACCCAGAAGGCGCTGGCGTACACCAATCACACGTTGTTGCCCGAAGCCCTCGAAAAGTGGCCCGTCAGGTGGTTTGAGGAGATGTTGCCCAGGCACCTCGAGATCATCAATGAGATCAATCGCCGCTTTGTGGGCGACGTTCGTGGGCGGTTCCCAGGCGATACAAATCGGATTGAGCGCGTGAGCATTGTCGAGGATGGTCCCGATAAGAAGGTTCGCATGGCCAATCTGGCGGTCGTAGGCTCCCACAGCACCAACGGAGTGGCAGAGATTCACTCGAACCTGTTGCGCCAGACGACACTGAAAGATCTCGCAGAGATCTTTCCTGAACGTTTCAACAACAAGACCAATGGAGTCACACCCCGGCGCTGGTTGCAATTATGCAATCCTGGCCTTTCTGGACTCATCGCTGATGCCATTGGAGATGGCTGGATCGGTGATTTAAGCGAATTAAGCAAGCTTAGAACATTTACCGAGGACAGTGGCTTCCGCGATGACCTCCGCAAGGCCAAGCGAGATGCCAAGCGACAATTCTGCGATTGGCTCCGCTGGTCGACAGGGCAGATCCTTGATCCGGAGTCTATCTTCGACTGCCAGGTCAAACGCATCCACGAGTACAAGCGTCAGTTCCTGAATGCACTCCGGATCGTAGTGCTCTACAACCGGCTGCGGCAGGACCCCGGGCTCGACATGCACCCACGGACCTTCCTTTTCGCAGGTAAGGCTGCGCCGGCATATTGGCTCGCCAAAGTGATTATCAAATTCATTAACAACTTGGCCGAATCCATCGACAGCGACCCCGCAGTGCGCGGGCGGCTGAAAGTGATGTTCCTGCCCGAGTACTGCGTTTCGCTTGCGGAGCATCTGATCCCCGCGAGCGATGTTTCGAACCAGATCTCGACGGCAGGCTACGAAGCCAGCGGCACAAGCAACATGAAATTCATGATGAACGGCGCATTGACGATCGGCACACGCGACGGCGCGACAATCGAGATGGCCGCCGAGGCCGGGGAAGAAAACTTCTTTCTTTTCGGTCTGACCGCCGACCAGGTGATCGGCAGTCGGGGATGGTACGACCCGCACTGGCATTACGAACATGAGCCCGAGACCCGTCAGGCGCTGGACTTGATCTTCTCGGATTACTTCAGCCGATATGAGCCGGGCGTCTTCGCGCCTTTGCGCGAAATGTTGTTGACGCACGGCGACCATTACATGCACTTGGCGGACCTGAAGTCGTACCTCGAGGCAGACGAGCGGCTGTGCGCGTTGTATGCCGATCCCAACGAGTGGGCGCGCAAGGCCATTTTGAATGTAGCGGCCTCGGGGAGGTTTTCGAGCGATCGCACGATCGCCGAATACGCAACCGAAATTTGGGGTGTAAGGCCGTGTCCAATACCAGAGAAAGCGTGAAAGAGGACGCGGCACAAGGAACACAAAAATAAGGAGATTGCAGTGAAATTTACAAAGGCAATTATTTTTCCAGCGACGGCAAAGCTTGGTCCTGCATTGGTCCTGGCGCTCGTCGCGTGCTGCGTGACATTCGCGCAGGACGTGAGAACCAACTACATGCCAGGAACTGATTTTTCAAAATACCACACCTATGCATGGGTCAACGACGTACAAGGCGTGCCCGCGGTAGGTGGCCATCCCGACCAGATCCTGGACGCCCAGGTCAAGCAGGCGATCGATTCACAAATGGTGGCCAAAGGCTTCACCAAGGTGGAAGACGGCAGTAAAGCCGATTTACTCCTTGGCTACCAGCTCGCGATCGATCAGGAGAAGCAGATAAACGGCTTCGCAGACAACTTGGGCGGCTGGGGGGGCTGGGGCGGCTTGGGCCCGTGGGGAGGGAGCTTCGGTACATTCTCGGCCAGTACTTCAAGCAATTACATCGGGACTTTCGTCGTTGGTATGTATGACCCTGCTGTAAAGAAGCTCGTTTGGATAGGTACTGCCCAACATGCGATTGAACCCAGCAAAAAACAGGAGAAAAACCAGCAAAGGCTCGATAAGGGAGCGCAAAAACTGTTGAAGGACTTCCCTCCGGGACGCGGCAGATAAAGGAATGACTAACGATCGTAGGAACATTGAGTCCTGCGATCAAACATTGGATGCAGCTGGCAGACAAGAATCCATGAGGATTGGTTCAGCCTGGCTGTCCGGATTTCAAGGCAACGTAACACAACGAATACACAGGAGAACTCGTAATGAACGCGAAGCAGATTTGCGGAGTGATTGTCGCTCTATGTGTGGCAGCCGTAGCTGCCCGGGCGGACTCTTTGGAATTGAAGAATAGAAGTCTGATCAGGGGTAAATTCATGGGTGGGACCCAGACCAGCATCAGCTTTCAGGTAGGGTCGTCAGTGCAGAGCTATGATGTCGCCGATGTCCGTTCGCTCCGATTCGATTTCGACGCGCAGGGTGCCTCGCCCTCGGTTCCCTCGAAGCAGCCGACCGTGCCTTCGGCTATAGGAGAAGATGAAGTCGCAGAGACTTCGTCATCGGTGATCATTCCTGCGGGTACACGGATTTCGGTTCGCACCATCGATTCCATTGACTCGACCAAGAATCGCGTGGGATATCGTTTTCAGGCTTCGCTCGAAGAACCTCTGACGGTAGATGGCAATGTGGTGGTTCCGAAGGGCGCAGACGTTTATGGCCGGTTGGACGAGTCCAAAGAGACCGGAACTTTCACTGGAAGGTCCGAACTAAGACTCGAGCTGACGGGAATCGTCGTCCATGGCCAAACTCTGCCGTTAGTCACCGGAGAATACGAAGTCTCAGGCAAGTCCAAGACCGAGAGTACCGCGAAAAGAACTGTGGGGGGAGCCGCCATCGGGGGCATCATTGGTGCGCTCGCAGGCGGCGGGAAAGGGGCGGCCATCGGGGCAGGAACGGGGGCGGGCGTGGGAGCTGCCTCGGAAATTATCACTAAGGGAGACCAAGTGAAGATCCCGAGCGAAACCTTACTGGATTTCACGCTGCAACAGAGCGTGACGATTCCGAAACAGGCAGCCTGATCAGTATGTTTTATCTGCAAGTGTCAGAATTAAGGGTTCGATAAGCATTCTGACCGCCATTACTCGTAATCACCTGCAAATATGCGGGTTCCGGGATCTCGTTTACTATCTTTGACGGATTCCGGTTACTAAAAATCGTGAAATCTCTTGGGTGGCTTTTCGGTACAACTTCGGTACAACTGAGCGAGAGAAAACTTGGTTTACTGACCCCTAAGCGACACCAGTTAAAGCACTTGGAGTTTGTACTGCGATGGTTCGGGACCAGGGGGTCGGAGGTTCAAATCCGCTCTCACGTACCATTCTTTGTCTCGCTTTCTCAACCGTTTACGCTGCCTCTGTTGCTTCAGTGTTTTCGGTGCGTTCCGGTACATTCGGTACAATTGAGGGCAACTCCAAGCCAAACCACTCCGCTCCGTCTATTCCACACGGAACGCCACGTCCCTCTTTGACTTTGTAGTAGATGTCGCTCATGTCCTTTCCAGCGTGACCCATCCGTTAATTCCGAAGACCCTCTGGGACCGGGTCTAGTTCCGCCGAGGCTGTAGACAATGACGGGGCAGCCAGGATGACAGTTCGCTCCTCTGAACAACAATGCGTTACTCTTTGCGCCGCGCATTGTCTTTAGATTCCGTTGATGGTGGCACTCATAACCCAGAGATTGCCCGGAACTCCGTTGAAAGTTAGCGACTCTCGACCGTCATAGGTTACGCAACCTTTCCTTGCTCGACAACCGTCTTCTTAGAAACCGCGTTGGCGAGCGCGGTCAACAGCGCTGGAATCTCCCGATAGCCCTGCACTTTGCGGAACTGGCGTTCGGCCACCAGCAGACCCGAACCGACCCAACGTTCTATGTGGTCTCCGACACGCCAGCGTTTCACGTTGCGGCAAACCGTTTCGACGATGGAGAACGCCGACTCGATTACATTCGTACTGGCCAGGGTGCGGCGCAACTGCGCGGGCATGCGCAAGCGATGCACGGTGAGCGTTTCTTCCACGCCTTCCTCCAGGCTGCGGGCGGCGCTCGGATTCAGCTCCATCAGTTCGCGATGCAGCCGGTCGAGCGCGCGCTTGGCGTCGGTGTATTCGCTCAGGGCGTAGGCGTTCTGCAGTTTTTTCCTGACCGCCGACTTATGTTCCTCGGGTAGGTGGTCGACCACATTACGCCGCTTGTGCACCTGACAGCGTTGGATCATCGCGGCCTCGCCGGCATGACGGCGCACGGCCGCGGCCAGCGCTTTGCCTCCGTCGAGCACATAAAGCCGCGGCACGCTGAAGTCCAGCCCGCGCGAGGCCAGATCGCCCAGTAGCTCACTCACCACGGCCGCATTCTCGGTCGCCCCTTCGCGCAGGCCCAACACCGTTTTACGCCCGTCAACATTGATCCCCAGGGCCACGATCATCTGCCGGTCGCGGAACGGTGTGCCGTCGATCAGCACCGCGCACAAGCGCAACTCGCCCAGCGGACGCTCCATCAACTCCTGCAACTTTTCCCGGCTGGAGGCGATGAAGTTCTCGCTCACCGCCGACTTCTCCACCCCGTAAGCCTCGCGAAAATCCTTCACCACCGCGCCGTAGTTGCGCGTCGACAACCCGCGCATCAGCTTGTCCCACACCGCGTGCTCCATCGGCCCGCTGCGCTGAAACATCTCGTAACTGCCCAACCGCTGCTCGCGATTTTCCGGCGTGCGCAGACGCGTGCGCTTCATCGGCACCTTCTGCCCGTCCACCACGCAGTAGCCGGCTTCTTTCCCCCAGCGGTGAGCCCGCCGCTCGGGATGCTGCTCGTGCCGCTCCCCCGCCAGGTGCCGCACCTCTTCCTCCATCACCAGGCTCATCAACGCCAACCCAGCTTCGCGCATCAGGTGGCCCACCCCTTCTTGCAGCAGACCGACGACCTCGGTCATGGGAAAGATCATCTGTAGGTTGGGATTCTCTTCGCGGGCCAGTTGCCGGAACTCTTGCACCGCCCGATGACGGTCAATCTGGTATCGTCTCTTCATAGCGACTCTCTCCTTTTTTCTTGGCAGAAAAAACCACCGCGATCATTATGACCGCGGTTGAGAGTCGCTACTTTCTACGAATTAACGGGCATCCTCCATAACCCAACCAGCACAACGCCAATCGCAGGTAGAAGAAGGTCGACCGTGATTTGGCTCAAACGGCCTATCTATTGCGTTTCTGAAGCCTGAGCTAGACACCTTGTCTCTCAGGGCGACGGCGTTCCCACAGAGTGTTCGATCTGTCGGGATTGTTATTCCAGAACGAATTTAGTCCTTTTCTACTGATACCAGTGATACCGTTTTCCTGCGAACCGTAGGGTATTGAGTAGACTCGAGAGACTATGCCCAAATATGGAATCTGGTTGCAAGGCGCACCACCGATACGCGCACTCCGCGCGCCGCGACCGAGGCGGCCGCTTCTTCCGAAGCTACTCGCGGAATCGTGGAAGTGGGGGCATCTTCTTCGGTCGCGAGACGACCTGGCGCAACGAGTCCGCTTCCGGAGGTGACGATCAAAGGCCGGTCTGAGCCAGCCAGCACAGCACCGAGAGGCGAATATATTTTTGCCAAAATTCCGATGCGCCGCGTGCGGTAGGGTTAGGGATATCGCGAGCGAGGCAGGCGGGTCATTGAGCGTTAGAGCGGGGTGACCTATGCGGCTTTTCGAGACGCGGCTCGCTGAATGAACGAAAACGCGCGTATCCAGTGGTTCAAAATCCTTCCGTCTGCTACGCCAACCACTTAGTTTAGCCTCATCGCCTTACCGTCCAAGTTCGCCGCAGAACGCCGCAACAACACCTCCGTTGTGCGTTCTACCGCCGCTTGTTGGTTTGCTTCTGCGTCGGTTGGGGATTTCCGCCACTCCCTTCGAACTCCGGTGGCTACTTGTCCCCGAGCGGCGCCTTACGTTGCAGTTCGTCGATGAAGTTTTCGAGGTAGATGACGTGACCGGAGTTCTGCTGGGTTGCACCCCCGGCGTAAGTGGCGGCGGCAAGGCGCTTACCGTCGGACGCAACGTCGTACTGAGTTGCCCCAGTCGAGGCGCTCAGCGCCGCCAAGCTTACTTCTGACCACACTCGCGGCTTTTCCGCCACGAACGAGCCGCCCTTGACCGAGTAGTTCGCCACCATGATCCGACCGTTGGCCAGATCATAGAAAAACAGCTCTCGCCCATTGCGACAGAAGATGGGCGCGGTTCCACCCGTGCTGGAGATTTGCCAGCGGCCGCCTTTGTCGGGAAACGCGCGCACATAAACCTGGAAATTTCCCGATTCGTTAGAGGCGTATGCCAGCCAGCGGCCGTCTGAAGAGAAGCTCGCGTCCCGCTCCGCAAAAGGGGTTTGCAGGAACAACTCAGGTGTTCCTGCTTTCAGCCCATCTCCGCCGCGTCCTATCGCTACCGTCCAGATGTCGAACCCTTGCGGCCCATCCTGATGAAATGCCAGCCGTTTGCCGTCGGGCGAGAAAGAGGTGGGGAATTGAGTGTCCTTGCTCTGCGTCAGAGCGTCGGCCTTGCCACCGCCGTCCGCTCTCATCCATGACATTCCTTCAGCGTTGCTATAGACAACGTATTTGCCATCGGGTGTCCACACCGGCCTGTTGTCCGGTTTGCTCGTCAAGCGGGTTAGCGTGTCGCGCCGAAGGTCATAGATCCAAATGCCGAAATTCGTCGAATCAGGGCTGTCCACAGCCAGGCGCTGTCCGTCGGGTGAGAGGTGCGCATTCTGGAAAAGCCTGGGCTTGTCCATCAAGGGCTGCGTCTTGCCATCCGGCGTTAGCCATTGGATCGCCAGCCGCGTGGCGTCGATCTCGCTGCTTCGGTACACCAGCGTCCCATTGCGCGTGAAACTTAACTTCGCCGAGCCAAACTGCGGAGAATAAGAAACCTGCTGTAGGACGGGCACAGGCGCGCCACTCGTCTCCAGCTTCACTGCGTCGAACGCAACCGCGAACAGCGTTCCCCGATTCACGTAGGTGAGATAGCCCTTGCCGCCAGAGGCTCCCACATACTGCCCAAAAGTCCCGCCATGGAGCAAAGTTTTGCGCCGGTGATCCGCAAGTGTGACCACTTCGATGTTGGAGTCATCTACGCCTGCGTTGGCGTTTTGAACGGTAAACAGAACTGCCTTGCTGCCGGGCAGAACCTGCGGATAGCGATGCGAGCGTTCCTCTCCCTGAAGCTCCGTGACGGGGACAGGGTTGCCGCCGGTCGAGGAAACTCGTGACAGTCCAGCGTGGGCGCCGAGGCTCAGGGCGATATTGCCGTCGTCGCCCCAATCGCCCCCGGTGTACGAGGCTCCGGAGTTGCACACCACAATCTCGGAGCCGCCCTCGACCGAGACTTTTCTCACCTTTCCATTCGCCGTAAAGCCGATCCATTGGCCGTCTGGAGAGAAAAACGGGCTGGTCGCGCCCTGGCCGATGGCGAGCTCGCTGGCGCTCGCTTGATCGAGCCGACGCGTGAAGATACGGCCGCGAGAAATGTAGGCAATGCGCGTGCCGTCGGGAGAGATTATTACGTCGGACCCGCCGACCGCGCTCAAATACACGTCGCGACCCAAATCGACATCTAGCCGTACCAACGGCTTGAGTTCCGCGGGGCGCGTGGAGCGATAGCCGATCCACGATGTGGCCGTCGCGAGCACGGCGATCACTCCCCCCGCAATCCAGGGCAACCAGACTTGACGTGCCATTCGAGCAGGTGCGCTGCTTCTGTCGCTCGGTGCTTGTGCAATCCACTCCAACTCGGCTTTGAGGTCGCGAGCGCTTTGCCAGCGGTTCTCCGGATCCTTCTCCAAACAACGCTTGAGCACCCGATCCAATGCCGGAGGCGCAACGTCGCAAATAGACGGCGCCGGACGTTCCATGATTGCGGCGATCACGGTGGCAGGAGAAGCGCCATCAAAGGCGCGCTTCCCCGTGAGCATTTCATAGAGCACCAAGCCAAACGAGAAGATGTCGCTGCGGGCGTCAACCTCCGCTCCAGTGCCCTGTGCCTGCAATTGCTCCGGTGACATGTAATAGAGCGTGCCCACGATTTCATTCTGGCCGGTGAGCGCCATGGTGAGCGTGGCCTCGACCGAAGGATCGGCGGATTGCCCGATCTCTGTCGCACCGGACTTCAGGGCGATCTTCGCGAGGCCAAAGTCCAGCAGCTTGACGCCGCTCTTGGTGACGAGAATATTCGCGGGCTTGAGGTCGCGATGGACAATGCCCTTCATGTGGGCGGCGTCGAGTGCACCGCAAATCTGCGCTGCGTAGGTAACAGCTTGAGCAACCGGCAACGGCCCTCGGACTACACTGCCTTCGACGTACTCCATGACCAGGTAGTTCGGCCCGATGTCATGCAACGTGCAAACGTAGGGGTGATTCAGGGAGGCTACGGCGTGCGCTTCGCGCTCAAAGCGTTCGGAGAATTGTTCGTTAGAAATCTTGATCGCGACCACGCGATCCAACCGTGTATCCCGAGCTTTGTAGACCTCGCCCATTCCACCAGCTCCAATGAGCGCGAGGATCTCATACGGCCCCAATCGGGTTGCGGGTGCCAGTGGCATTGGAATCCACTAATTGTACCGTTCGGGATCTGGATAGCGGGCGGACTCCGGACTAAGCGGACCTGGTCCGCAACCAAGAGCCAGGCGGGGAGCGGGTCTGGATCGTTTGCGGGACGCACGACACGGGACCACCCACTTGAGAGCTGCGGCCACTCAGAAAAGAGTTGGTCCGAGTTAATGAATGGTCGCTGTTGTCTGTTTCACCCGCCCAGCCGGAAGCGCCGAGGCTCCGGTCGCTAGGTGCCCGAGGCTGGCTGGTTGGACCGTGACAACGTCTGGTCCCTTGGTTTGGCCAGCGATGATTGCCTTGTTGGGGATGGTCTCATACGCATAGCCGCTCAACACGCTCGTGGCTTGGTGCCCGCTGACCGAGACGGAAATGCGCGCCCAGCCGTAGTGAAACTTACCGTTGATAGTGAACTTTATTCCAAGGTAACGATTCTTAACTCCCTTGCCTCCGTTCGCCCATTGGCCGAACCAAATCGTGTGTGCAGGATTGCGGTAATACACATCCCCGTAGAGGACATCCCACGTTCCGAAGTGTCTGCCGGGGCCAATTCGTTCTCCTGCGGGTAGCGCAATTGCATGATCTTGCGCAGCGCTCGCGACGACCTCATTTATGCCGAGCGAATTGGCTGACTTAGCTTGAACGCTCAGCATACCCACCGACGTAGTGGCATCCACAGCAGAAAGGAACGTAATATCCCCCGTGCCGTCGTGATTCAGATCGATGATCGTACCGACAAGGCGCACATGCGCCGGCGTGTAGACAATCTTGGCCTCGGCGGCGGGTGTCAGCGCCATCGCCGCCACTCCTGCTGCGGCCGTCCCCACGGCATACAGGTTGAGTCGCTGGCGAATTGAATCGGAAAGTTCGGCTGCTTTGCGGGGTCGGGAAGAGTGCCTCATGAAGCCACCTCTAAAGGTGGTCAATTATCCGCCTCCCCAACCTCCAGAGTCAACGCGGCGACCTCAACTGACGCGAACAGACCACAGCACTCAAACCCCCTCAATGAGCGTAATTGGGATTTTTCGACAGTTGTCCCAGTTCAGTGCAGATTCGAAAACGGTAATACTCTTGGAATGAAACAGGGTAGCTCACCAGATCAGAGCGATGGCAGCGGTCGTCTAAGCCTTAGTTGCGGTGGTGATACTCTCCTGAGGCATCGAGGTTGCTCCCATCAGCGCCGCTAAATCTACGGAGTGAGTTTGAAGGCTACGCCTGCACCACCTGCGCCGCCGGTAGCCGTGGTGCCGTACAGGTTGCCTTTGCCGTCCAAGATCAGGTTGGCATCGGGCTGGGCGCCGTCCGAGCCGACGAATGTGTGCAGAACTGTGTACTTCCATTTGCCGTTGGTCTGCGGTGCCAGCTTGTAGACTACGCCGCAGCCGCATCCAGTCCCGCCGTAAATCGTAGTTCCATAGAGGTTGCCTGCTTGGTCAAGAACGACTCCGGCGCCGGGACCGCTTCCGCTCGATCCTACCGCGAAGCTATACAAAATGGTCTCCTTCCAATCGCCGTTCGCCTTGCGGGTCAGTTCAAATACCGTGCCGCAACCGACGTCACCGCAGGTGTTGCTACCCCCCTGGGCTGTCGTGCCGTACAGGTTCCCTGCGCTGTCAAGGACCAGGGCCCCCACCCCGGGGACTTGTCCGTCGCTGGAGGAAGCGGGGAAACTGTGCAAGATGCTCTCCTTCCAGCCGCCGGACGTGAGCCTTAGCTCATAGGCAGTACCACCCCTGTAGGAGCCGCCTTTCTCGGTCGTGCCGTAAAGATTGCCGGTCGCGTCCAAGATTGGCCGGTCCAACTCCTCCCACCCGTCCCCATCGAAGGCGGGAAAGCAGTGCAGGATGTGCTCCCTGCGCTGGCCGCCAGCCTCTGACGAGAGCCCAAAGGCACAGCCTCCGACCCCATACAAATTGCCTGAGCTGTCCATGATCACACCGCCCCAGGGCCCGCCGGCTTTGTCGTTGCGCCCAAAGCGGTGAATCTCCGTCTCGCTCCAGTTGTGGGTGCCGGGTGACAGCTCAAACACAGTGCCATCCGTATAGCTTCCGCCCCCGACTGGCGTTGTGCCGTAAAGGTTTCCGGCTCCGTCGAATATGAGGCTGGCGGATGGAGTACCGCCGTCGTTGCTCTTATATGGGTCGTGAAAGCTGTACAGAATGGACTCTTCCCAACTGCCGTTGGGCTTAGGCATGAGCTCGAACACCGTCCCGTACCCGTGGGCGCCGCCTCCGGCGGTCGTGCCGTAAAGGTTGCCCTTCCCGTCCAGGGTCAGACTTCCCCACAGGATCGTACCGTCCTTGCCTGCACCGAATGCGTGCAGCACCTTGTACTTCGGGGCGGCAGATGCGCTGGGCACTAGCGCGAAAATTACCGCAAAGAGGACAGCCGGAAATGTCCATCGGAAAAAGCACAACTGCGACGGCATATATAGCTCCTTGGCCGAAAGGCTCGCCTAGGGAGTGGCTAGAGCGGGAGTCAGCATACCACGAAATCCTACCGAAAAACCCAGCGGATGTTGGCTCCCGAAGGAGACTCAGCACCCGCTGAGGCAAGGTTGTATTGCGGGTCTTGTTTCTACCAACTGCCATCGTCATCCGGGTCCGACGGCGCGGGATCTCCCTGATGAAGCCCGAAGTTCTCGAAGTAGGTCGCGTTGTAATACGGGCTGGGGAGTTCAATCGCCGTAAACGGGCTCGGCTGCGGGTTTTTCGTGAAGTCGACGAAGAAATCCGCGAGGGGGAAAGGACATACGCTTCGTGAGCACCCGGCGTTAATGCCGTCCGGAGCCCAGTAGTCAGCATAGTGGTAGCCATAGGGGTCGATCTCGCCCAATCCGTACGCATACTCGATGAAGCCGAGAATGCTGCCGAAATCGTGGACATAGGGCGGCTTTTCGTTTGTGCAGTTACCGGGAGGTACGCAAGCTCCGGAGATGTATCCGGTTGAGCCCTGCGGACGGTAGTTATAGGCGGAGACGACGAGCAGCGGCACGCGGAAGCCATAGACATACTGCTGGCCGGTGAGGTTGGGATAGCCGATCCCAGGACCACCGGCAGTGGACAAGGGATTGATGTGGTCGTACCAGCCGCCCCAATCGTCCCACGTGATCAGGATGACGGTGTCGTCCCAATAGACTTCATTGCTTTGGCAGTGGCCGTTGTTACCCACCGCGTTGACGATGTCGGCCACCCACGAAGGCCCCAGGTAGGAAAGAGCGCCTTCGCCGGGATGGTCGGACCACTTCCCGTCCGGGATGACCCAGCTTACGTTGGCGAGGTTGCAATTCTGGATGTCCGACAGGATGGGCGCCATCTTGCCCGCCACCGGCGGAGTTGGCGGAATCTGCGGAGCCACGTTGCTGTTCCATTCGGAGCCATTGCATTGCAGGCCGCTTGAGATCAGCGGCATGCAGATTTTTCGAATGGCGTTGGGCGCCGTCCACAGCGAGGTTCCCGGGTCCGGGCCCTGGGGATAGTACTTCCAAGTGAGTTTGGCGCTGTCGAGCAGGTCGGCAAGCGAGTTATGGTTGTAGCAGGGGTAGCCGCCGTTGTAGATGCCGAGAAATTCGTTGGAGGGTCCTGCTGGAGATACTTCAACGATGTTGTCACCGGAGCCGGGGCAGCCGAAGACCCCCTGACTTTCATTTTGGAGTTCGGCGGCGAACCACTGGTAGCAGGGATAGGATCGCCCTACGCTTGAGTCATAGCACAGGGTCGCGTCGTTGGAAGCGGTCGGCGCGGAAGTTCCCGAGAAAAGGAACTGATGCGCCTCGAAGCTAGGACCCTGGTTGGTCTGAAACATGTAGTGGCTGTTGAAAAACCCCCTCTGATTCGAAAAAACTGCCCCGGCAGAGGGATAGAATATGTCCACCAAAATCGAGAACGTCGCTTATGGAGCATCCTAGCCGCGATGAAATTTCTGCGAACTTCTAGAGTGTGAGTTTTTCAACAGCCACTGTAGTTCGCATAGCCGTAATTCTTGGCAATGTCGAAGTAGGGTTGGATGGTTCCGGTGGTATTGTCCACGTAGGTGATGGCCGGATAGGCGGGCGGGTTGCACTGGCCGTGAACGGCGACAGTGACAGCGCAGGCGCCGTCCATTTTGCCGTTGTCGTAGGTAGTCACCCAGGCGTTGTTGGCCCTGCCTGCGGGCAGGGGCCAGCCATGCCCGTGGTTGGGGCCAAAGCAGGCGTCCAACTGGAAGGGCACCAGCGCCACGCTGCCACCATCATTTTGGCAAACGGTGCCACACATGCTTTCGGAACACGGTGCGTCTGTCGCCAAGTCGGCACCGAGCAGTTGCCTCGTCTGGGTGTGGAGGTCGCTCCCAAACAGATTGTCGGGAGTGCGGTTTTCCTGGACGACGATGATCACATGTTGGACCTGCTTGATGTTGTTGGTTTGGGCGTAGATGAGCGTTGCCCCGAGGACGGCGAGGCACAATAGAGTTCGAGCGGCGAGTTTCATTTGGCATCCTCCGTGGATGTTGGGTGGGTTGGGAAGAAGGTGAGTGAGTGGACGAACAGGTTGGCTAGCAGGAACAGAGGAAGCGACGGCGCGAGAAGGAAACAAAACAGCGATCAGGCGAGCCATCGGCTGCCTCCGAATGTCCACAGCTTTCCCCCTCGGAAGCTGTCGAAGACAAAGTAAGCGTGTGTTGCGCGTCTGTCAAAGCATGCTTCTTCATAGAACAAAATGCTGACGCGCGAACCGCGCGTTCAACCAACGCCTTTTTTAGAACTCTTGCCTCAAGGGATGCGTTCCGGCGGGCCGATCTCTGATTCCTCGGACTTGAGATTCAAAATCCCGGACGCCAGCCGAAAGGCACGACTGACGCGGGTCGCAACACTGTCAGGTGTCGCAACTCTGACGTGTTGCAAGGATAACTGACGAAATCAGATGGGATGAGAATGCCGGTCTCCGGCGGGATGCTGTACGCTCCCAAGGTATCGACGCGCTCGAAGCGCAAAAGATAAAGGAGACCGGCAATGAAGAAGGTTAGCACTGTAGAGGCAAAGCAGATCAGGAATTTTCGAGATCAGAAACTGACGATCGGCCTGGATCTGGGCGATCGATCGAGTTGGTATTGCGTGCTGGATGAAGCGGGAGAAGTGCTGCTGGAACAGAAGCTGGGCACGACTCCGAAGGCGATGAAAGAAGGGTTCGGAGGAATGCCGCGGAGCCGAATCGCGTTGGAGACGGGAACGCATTCGCCGTGGGTGAGCCGGGTGTTGAGCGAGTTGGGGCACGAAGTGATCGTGGCGCATGCCCGTAACGTGCGTTTGATCGGAGAAAGTCGAAAGAAAGATGATCGGTTCGACGCTCGGACTCTGGCTCGGTTGGCAAGGATCGATCCGCAGTTGCTGGCGCCGGTGAAGCATCGAAGTGCGCAAGCCCAATCGCATCTGATGGTGATCCGAGCGCGTGCCGGACTGGTGCGGGCACGGACGTCGTTGATCAATACGGCGCGGGGACTGACCAAGTCTTACGGGGAGCGGCTGCGCGGCTGCAGTCCGCGCAATATGAATGCCGAGAAAGCGCGACAGCTGAGCCCGGAACTGCAAGCGGCCCTGGAACCGTTGCTGACGGCCATCGAGTCGCTGAGCGAACGGATTTACGAATACAGTCAGAAGATCGAGAAGATCGCCAAGGAAAGTTATCCGCAAGTGGCGCGGCTGAAACAGGTGAAGGGAGTGGGAACGCTGATCGCGCTGACTTACATGCTGACGCTGGAAGATGCGCAGCGTTTTCGCAAGAGCCGCGACGTGGGCTGCTATGTGGGGTTGCAGCCAGGACGGCGAAACTCGGGGCAAAGCGAGCCGCAGCTGCACATCAGCAAGGAAGGCGATCCGTATTTGCGAACGTTGCTGGTGCAAGGGGCGCACCACATTCTGGGACCGTTTGGAGCGGACAGCGATCTGCGACGCTGGGGTCTGAAGTTGGCGGAGCGTGGCGGGAAGAATGGAAAGAAACGAGCGGTGATTGCGACCGCACGCAAGCTGGCCGTGTTGCTGCATCGCTTGTGGGTGAGCGGCGAGGCTTACGAGCCGCTGCGCAACAGCCGCCGGGAAATGTTGCCGGCCGCCGCATAGTTCAGGTTCATGGAATCGGAAGCACCGCGCCCGAGCGCCGAGTTCCGGTGACTGCGTCTATGGCCTGGCCCAACTTCCGTCGCGAGATGGAAGCGGAGGTCGACAATCAGGTGGCAGCACCGGCTGAAACGAGAACACCCAACTGGCACCGAGCGAATAAATCGCTCAACCAAGAGTGCGGATGGAAGGTGGATTTTAAGGAAGGCAAAATCAAAATCTAACTTGACACAGACCGGCATTCTCATGGAAGGCCATTTCGCTCATTGACAACCGGCCGACTCTCAATGAGCGTAATGGGGATTTTTCGCCAATTGACCTGAAACGAGTACTATCGCTGCATGGAATATCGGGGAATTTGGATTGTTTTTCTGACGCTCTGGTTCCTACTCGGTGTTGCGGTTGCCGGGTTCCCCGTTGCTATTGCACGCTTGCTGAGGGGAGAACGCGATCTGCCATCCTCGCGAGCCTTAGTGGCGTGGCGGGTCATGGGAATGGTCGTTGCCGCAGGCAGCTTGGCGAAGCTGTTGTCCGTTCTCGTCTGAACGGTCGCTCGGCGCTCATCTAGCGAGTCAATGAGTGCAATTGGATTTTTCGCCAACCGCGTGACGCTCGCCTGCACCTGGTTTTGGAAACTTAAACCAAGATGTGAACTAACAGGACATAAAAACCCAGAGGCATTGAAGCTCCCCAACCAACGACACTCTAAATGTGGAAATTATCACATTGATGACCCTCATGGGTCACAGACGAAGACCTTACCCAAGGCTAGTGTTTGGTTCTGTACCGGCATTGTCCGGCGCATAAACAACCTAATCCAAACCTAACTCAGATTCGGAATGACAGAACCATACAGAGATTCCGATTAAGGAGCTTTCCCATGAAAACAAGAACAGTCCTAAGTACCGCACTACTGGCTATCGTTGCGTTGGTACTCATGGCTCCGGTAGTGGGCCAAAATTTACACGGCTCCGGGCCAACCATCCATTGGCAGACTTTCCTGCGAGGAGACTCCGCTAATACTTGGGCCTTGGCGGAATACGACGCCTTCACAGCGTCCATTGCTCCCTCACCCTCGCCCAAAGAGAAGCTGTTTACAAAGTTCACCGTGTCAGCCATAGCTCCCCGCATGCCAGACGGGACCCAGTTGGGCGTATACCTCGGCCCGCCAACCAATCCGCAAGAACAACACGGCAAGTTAGTAGGCATCATCGAAATCAGCGGAGGGGCCGGAGGAATGGTCCTCATTGACGTCAAAGCACCCTCGATTCGCAAGGGATCGACAGTAACGGTAACCAATATCGGACCGATTCCTTTCGGTCACGTGGTCACTCTCAAGGGAACCTTTTGATCCCTAAATCCCGGCTCTTCCGGGAAGCTCGGATTTCTGGCTTCAATCCGCTGCCCCAAGTTCAAGCACAGGCGAGGCGGACGAACCCCGAACGGGACGTGCCCATGGTGTCCCGTTCGGGGAACTTCGTACAGGGACGCATTCCTCTACCCTCTAACACCAGAATCCACCACCCTCCGCACCAGCAGCTATGCCACGCATCCCGCCTCTACCCACCTCATGACAGTTCAAGCATCCCTATCGTGCTCATCGACCCGTAGTCAAAACCTGTAATGCCCTGTTTTCGTAGACTATCAATCACCACTTCTTGATTTAGTCGACTGCTCGTGGACTGATCGGGTGGAGTTGCCGGTACCCCTGACCAGCCCGTCCGACCGTCACTCGGAGCGCAACGCTTGCATAACATCAACCCGCGCTGCGCGTGCCGCGGGCAGCACCGACGCGATAACCGCGACCGCCATCAGCACGAACGCAGAGACAAACACAGGCAATCCGCCTGGCATCTTGACCTCCAGGAAATATCTTCCCGCCAAACGCGCCAGCGCGAACCCGAATGCCGCGCCTGCAAGGACGCCCGCCGCGGCCATCACGGTGCCCTCTGCGATCACGCCCTTGAGGAGCCGCTGCGGTTCCGATCCGAGGGCCAGCCGGATGCCGAATTCCCGCGTCCGCGCGCTCACCGAAAATGCCAGCACACCCGCGACGCCCACTACTGCAATCGCCAGCGCGACCGCCGCGAATACGCCAAACACCAGCGAATTTAAACGGTCCGGCGTGAGCACTTCTGCCCGGATGTCTTCCAGTGTGGCAGCGCGCTCGATGGGTTGATCGGCCGACATGCCGCGAATCATGCGCGTGACCGGCGGCACCAGGGCATAGGGATTTGCACCCGTGTGAATGAAGAGACGACCGCCAAACATTGGACCTTCGTCAAGAGTGTTGTAAACGGTGAGCGCGGGTTCAGGGACGACGTGTTCGTCGTCAATATCGGCAACCACGCCAATGATGCGGTGTGGCGCGAGGAGACGCGCCTTTTCGAGACCGGTCCCGTCGAAAAATTGCAGCACGGGATCCGTCCAATAGACATGCCGATTGACCGCATCCTGGTTGGGGAACATGCGCTGTGCCAGAGTCTGGCTGACGATCACCACAGGCTCTTCATTCTTGTCATTCTGGTCATTCTTGTTCTGACCATTCTTATTCTGACCATCGAGCGCATTGAAATCGCGGCCGGCAATGATAGGAACGCCAAGCGATGCAAAGAATCCGGGAGAGATGACACGCCACTGCGCCCGCGGATCCTCTACGCCGGAGGCATGGACGTGTCCGTCGGCGGAGAATTGCAGCCCAGGCGTGGTCGGGCCCCCGGCATCGCGCCAGGGAACGTAATTGCCGAAGGCGGTCTTACTCACGCCCGGCAGCGTATCTATGCGACGTATCGCTTCCTTGTAGAAATCGACGACCTGCTGAGGTGTCTTCCCATGGGACATCGCAGGAACATCGATAGCCAGCACGTGTTGCGTGTCCAGACCCGTCTGCGCCCTTTGCAGTGCGATCAGCGTAGCGATCAACGTACTCGCGCCGGCCAGCAACACGAAGGACGCGGCGATTTGGGTCACCGCGAAGATCCGCTGGCGGCGGCTCGTGTTGCCGGTGATCCGTAAGCTTCCGCTGGATGAGCTCAGTCCACTCGGCGTCCCGGAAGAGGGCAGGCGCGGGACAAATGCGAGAATCACCGCGGCGACGACAGCCAGCGCCGCTCCGACCCAAAGCAAGCTGGAATCGACTCTGAAATCGAGCGCGCGGACGGAGAAGCGCGAGGCGTAGCGCGCCAGGATAGCCACCATCGGCTGCGCGCTTATGACTCCGAGTGCGGCGCCAGCACCACAGAGCAGAAGACTTTCGGCCAACAGCATACGGCGCAACGCGCCTGTGCTTGCGCCCAGCGCTACGCGGACCGCCAGCTCACCTTCGCGGCGAACCGTCCGTGCCAGAATCAGGTTGGCGACGTTACAACATGCGATGATGAAGACCAGCCCTGACGCTGCGAGCAACACCAGCAGCACGGTCCGGGCGCCCGACGTGATCTGGTCACGAAGCAACTTCACCCCGATCTGAAAGTCCGCTTCCTGCGCATAGGCTTCGGGGTGGTCCTTCTTCATCGCTGAGTAAGCGGAGCGCAACTCAGCGCCAGCCTGATCGAGACTGGCTCCGGGAGCGAGACGGCCGAAAAGCTCAGTCATACGATGGATGCGGCCAGTGACCATGGTTGCGGAAAGATGATGCGGGCTGGTGACCACATTGGAAATAATTTCGGTATCTTGCGGATATGGGACGCAAGGCTCGAGGACCCCAATGACTGTCGCGGAGCGATCACCGATGCTACCCAGGCGAACAGTTTTGCCTATGACCGAAGGATCCTTGTGAAAAGCGGTCGTCCAGAAACGGTAGGTGAGAACGACGACCCCAGCAGCTTTAGGACCATCGTCTTGAAGTCCGATGAGGCGCCCGAGCACGGGATGAAGGCCCATCACGTCGAAATACGTGCCACTCACGACACCACCTCGAATGGAACGCGGCTCACCGAGGCCGATCATGGTGAAGTCCATGGCGGAGAAATCGCCAAACGCGCTCAGAGTCTTTACGCTCGCGCGCAAGTCCTGTATCTCGGGCACGGAAAAGGTAGCGTTTTCGTCCCCAATGCCGGGGGCGCTCTGTCGGATATAGATCAGCCGGTCCTCGTCGCGGTTGACAAGAGGCTTGAGGAGGACGCCGCGCACTAGCGTGAAAATGGCAGCATTCGCCCCAATGCCGAGCGACAGCGTGAGAATCACGGCGATCGCCAGCCCTGGAGTCCGAATTAACGAGTGGGCCGCAACTCTCAAATCGCGAGCGAATGACATGTTCGTACCCTCCCTGCCGGGGTATCAGCATCACACGTGCCAATACTAAGCGTCACATTCTACATGACTTAATATGCGATTGGTTAGTCCGCGCTGTCCGTTTCAGGACACCGCTTTCGCAAATTCGGACACTAAAACAGGTTCTCGGTTGGCCCAAAATCCCGATTACGCCCACCGTCCGGCGTTTTCTGTGTAACGGTCCGCCAGCAACGACGTGGGGATTGGCCCAGCTTCGCCAACTCCCCCCAGGCGGCCCTCCGCTTCATTCCCATTTTGGAACTGCGCCCGCATTTTCCTCATTATTTCCTTGACTTTGCTTATAGATATACTATACTGTAGCTATATAACGAGTAAACCAAGGAGCCTGTAAGTTGTCCCTCCCCTCCGGATCCGCCAGGCAAGCAATTTCTTTCCCTTCAACCACCCCGCAACTCCTTTGTCTCCAAGATTTTGCCCGCAACCCGTTTCTTTTCATAGATCTGGCGGGTACCCCGCAACCCCGACTCAATCGATTCATAGATTTACGCGGAAACGCGATTTTTTTTCAGGAGTAGTTCATGCCCACACTTCTACCCAAACGTCCCCGCAGTTGCACCCACATCAAGGTCGCCGGACAGCGCTGCGGATCGCCCGCCCTGCGCGGCGAGTTCTTTTGCTATTTCCATACCCGCGTGATCAAAGGCGTGCAACAGCGTGTCGACATGCAGCTCGACTCCATGGCCCTGCTCGAAGACTCCGAGTCCATCCAGCTTTCCCTCATGCACGTCGTCGATGGCCTGTTGAAAGGCACGCTCGACCCAACCCGCGCCCGGCTCATCATTCAAGCCCTGCGCATCGCCGCGAGAAATGCAAAGAATGTCCGCTTCGAGGCCCGCTACGAGGACCAAAAGCAAAGTATGGTTCGCGAAGTCCCCGACTACGCCCGCCAATACCTGATCGAACACCCCGAGTTCGGCCCACCCATAGACTCAAAGCAAAGCAAGAAGTGTGGCGCGGGCGCCCCCGCCCGCGAGGTCGACGAACAAGTCCCGTGTGGCGCAGACACTCCTGTCCGCGAAGCCAACGCCACAGTCACTGCCCAATGTGAATCACCAGCCGCGCCAGCCCAATTGCAACCAACCGCATCCGCGAAAAGAACCGCAACCCCAGCCGCAGAGCGGCAAAAGAATGCAGCCCACGGCGCCAGCCGTGGGACAACGACACAAAACAACCCAGCTCCGCAGGAGCGAAAGAAATCCCAACGCGAATTGCAGCAGGAAGAAAAAGAACTCGAGCGGGTGCAGGCCGCCATCGCCGGAGCCGAGCGCGGCAACTGGCGCGACCTCCGCACCGTCTTCGAGTTCGCCGGAATCAGTCCACAAAACCAAAACAAACAAAACAAAGATGCCCCATCCTAAACTCGTCGAACCGCGCGGGGCACCCGGCGGGATGACGGCTTTACTAATTCCTCTCTACCGTTGAAAATGGTCAGTTCGCCCTCAAGTGCCGGTTTTTCCTGAGCGCGGAGCGCATAATACAAAGATCATCGCCCGATCGCGGGCACACTGGAGCAGAAATCCTTATGGGAACTTCCGGAGAACTGATTCGCCTGATCAATTACGTGGACGACATCACGACCACGCTACGCCGTATCAGCGCCTTCGTCGCGGCCATGGAGAGCGACGAGAAAAAGCGTCTGGCGGAAAGCCTGAGGGCCGCCGGCTCCAACCTCGATGCCCTCGTGCAACGGCTGGAGAAGGGGCAATAGTGGCACAGGTTAAAACCATTGCCGTGATCGGCGCCGGAACCATGGGCCGCGGCATCGCTCATGTGGCCGCACTCGGCGGCTATCACACCATCCTCGAAGACCTGCTCCCCAACGCGCTGCGCCGCGCGGAGAACGAGATTCGCGGCAACCTCGACCATGCAGTTGAGATTGGAAAAGTCTCCGCCGACGATGCCAATGCCGCATTCGGCCGCTTGCAATACGCTGGCAGCGTCGAAGAAGCCGCGCGCGAAGCGGATCTCGTAATCGAAGCCGTGCCCGAGGAGATGGAATCGAAGATCGAGATCTTCACCCTGCTCGATAAAATCTGTCGCCCCGGAACCATCCTCGCCTCGAACACCTCCTCACTCAGCATCACCGAGATTGCCAGCGTCAGCTATCGCGCAAAGAAATGTGTAGGCATGCATTTCTTCAATCCCGTGCACAAGATGAAGTTGCTGGAAATTGTCCGCGGCCTCGAAACCGATGAGGACACGCTCGCGACCGTGGCCGAAGTCGGCAAACGGATGCGCAAGGAAGTCGTTGTGATTAAGGAATCGCCCGGCTTCATCACCAGCCGCATCAACGCCATGATCGGCAATGAAGCCTTCTACATGCTGCAGGAGGGAATCGCTTCCGCGCAGGATATCGATAAAGCCCTCAAGCTCGGATTGAACCATCCCATGGGGCCATTCGAACTGGTCGATCTGGTTGGCTTGGATACTCGCCTGCACATCCTCGAATACATGCACAAGGCCTTAGGAGAAAAGTACCGGCCGGCGCCGTTGCTGGTGCAATACGTGAAAGCCGGACGTTTAGGCCGCAAAGCGGGCCGCGGGGTCTACGAGTATCCCGGACAGAACACAGCGCAAGAAAACGCACCGGTCGCGAAGGCAGGAGACTAACGCGACCGCCGCGAGGACGGGCCGGAGACCCGTCCTCAACACAGATTCGGCCTCCACAAGAGTCTCGCTAATTCTTGTTGATGTCCTGCTTCGCTTCCAGCTTTTTCACCAGGGGTTCGAAGAAGATCTTCTGGTTGTCGGGAGCGCCCGCCAGCGTGATCTTGATCTCCTTGAGCGCGTTGCCATAGTCGCCCTGAGCTGAATAGATTCGCGCCGTACCATCGTGAACTACCCAGTCATTCGGATCCTTCTTCGCCGCCTGACGGAAGTAGTCGAAGGCCTGATCCTGTTTGCCCTGTCCCTGCAGCAAACGACCATAGGCGTAGATCTGAGCCGCCGTCGCCCGCTGGAGCGCCTGGTTCTTGGCCACCTCGGACTCATCCTTCCGGCCCATGGCTTCGAGGATCTGAGACTTGGTCAGGTAGTTGTCAAACCGTGGCTCCGTTCGGATCGAGGTCTCTTCATACTGCAGAGCTTCGTCGAGATCATACTTGGCCGTGAGCAGATAGGTAGCCGCGTCGTCCCAGCCTTCCCATGTGTATTGCGCGAGCCCTTGAAGTTGGTTATGCAGGCTTGCCTGCACGATGTCGTGCACATTCACATCGATCTTGAAGGGAACGGCGAGCTTCTCCCAGCGCAGCGTAGCCACCGCAGACTCCGGCTTCACGTCATCGAAGTCATAGGCCAGGGCTTCGTGCGGATCCGACGCCTGCGGTTTCACTGTGACTCGCAGGGCGTCGTCAGCCTGGTTGTAGGTAAAGCTGCCCCACGCGGTGTGGACCTTGGAGAAAATGATCGTCCACTGATTCTCTCCCGGAATCATGAACAGCCCGTAAACGCCTTTCGCCAGCGGCTTCCCTTCGATCGAGACCGGGTCGGCGAAACTGATGGTTGTGTTCTCGTTCGCACCCGTGCGCCAGACCTGATCGTAGGGCACAAGCTTGCCCCAGATGGTCCGTCCCTTCACCAGCGGACGGGAATAGCTGATCGTGATATCGGTGATCCCGATCCGTTGTGTGACCTGAGAGTGCTGACTATCACGAGGTATGTCTAAAAGCGCAGACTGCGCGCTGCAAAATGAACTTCCCAACCACAGCCCTGCAACTGCGACCAGGGCGACAACAAAATGCTTGAGCATGGATTGACCCTCCGCTTCTAAATTGTCTTCCGGGGAAATGTCCACCGGAACTGGTTTGAAGAAAACGAACGTTTAGACGGAAGGACAGAGTGGCGGATAGCAAGTTGTAACAAGTTGTAAAAAACGATGGAACGTTGGTGACTCAGTAGTGATACCTTGCCTGAAGAAAATCAATCTTGCTCTCGCTCACTCGATACACCAGACGATGCTCCTGTGTAACCCGGCGCGACCAGCAACCCGCGAGAACATACTTGAGCGGTTCTGGTTTGCCAATATCAGCGAAAGGGTCTCGCAGCACGGCTTCAATGAGCTCGAAGATTCGCAGAGCCACCTTGCGGTCCGTGTTGATCCAGTGACGGAGATCCTGACGAAACTCCGGATGGAAGACTGCCTCTCGGTTAGCGGTTCGGGCCAAGGCCCATCTCCCGCCGCAGTTTTTCCAGAGACTCCGGCCTGACCTTCCCCCCAACGGCCCTTCGTAATGCCGTGAGCAACCGCTGGGCATTCTTGGGCGACCGCAGCAGGTGTGCGGTTTCCATCAAGCCCATGAGTTCGTCGGCTGGAACCATGGCTACCGTCCTTTCGCCTTTGCGGCGAATAATCACGACTTCACGGTCATTGGCCACGCGGTCGAGCACCGAAGCGAGACTCTGACGCAGATTGGTGTAAGTCGTCTCTGTCAAATTGACCTCTTCGGATCTATTGTACATGGTTCCTGTACGTCGACAACAATTACTTTAGAATCGACTTCGGTGTCTATGTCATTGAATGTCCGCCTGGAACGCGTGCTTGCTCAACTCCGTCTTTATGAGCACCCCTTGTTGGATTTCTCCGCTCGCGCCAAGGGCGACGGCGTGGAATTGATCATCCAGTTCAAGAATCCGCCTGTTCCCGTGCATACTTACTACTTCGACTTGCATCCACGCGATCTGGACAACCCTCAATTCGAATGGAGCCTGCAGCGGCAGCTCTATGATTGCCTGCACGACTATCTGGTCGAGATGTTCATTCGGACGCCGCAAGACCGGCTCGAACGTCAACGGGAAGGCCAGTGAGCCTGCGCCAGAAAATTGAAGTGGAGATCCGCGAGCGTGGGCCGATCCCATTTTCACGCTACATGGAACTTTGCCTGTACGATCCTGAGCTTGGCTATTACTCGCGCAACGCCGAACAGTTCGGCAAGGCTGGCGACTTCTACACCTCGAGTGATGTGCATGCGGTTTTCGGACGTCTCTTGGCAAGGCAGTTCGACGAAATGTGGCGCGCGCTGGGATCGCCCGAGCAGATCGAAATTGTAGAGCTCGGCCCGGGCCGCGGCTTGTTCGCTCAGGATGTGCTGGACTGGTCGGAGAAGAAGTTCCCGGAATTCTTCGGCGCAATGCACTATTCGCTAATCGAAAGTTCGCCGGCTTTGCGCGAGCGATTGCAAGCGACTCTGAACAAGCATTTCAGATCAGGCAAAGCGTCGCTCCCTCAGCGGCTAAAGCCGCCCTCCTGCGAGGCGTCTCAAGGCACGGCTGAAGCCGTGCCCTCCCACGACTGCACGCACATTTTCGACTCAACCTCGAACGAGCTTCAGATGAACACGCCTCCGCAAGCGGATGAGAAAGTCCATCAGGAGCACCAAACACGGGAGGGCATGGCTTCAGCCGTGCCGACGGCAGTCTCGATAGAGCGGGTTTTGGCCCCTGAGGTTCCTGTCATCGTCTTCGCCAACGAATTCTTCGACGCGCTGCCGGTCGAAGTTCTCAGCCCTCAAGGCGAATTGCGAATCTCGGAAAAAGACGGTCGATTACTCGAAACTTGGCACCCGGCGTCTACTGAGGCACTGGAGTTTCTCGACCGCTACGGTGTGCATCCCGAGGCAGGAGAGCGAATCGAGACGCCCCTGATCGCACAACGCTATATGTCCCAGATCGCGGCGATGGTCGATCACGGATTCGTCATCGCCATCGACTACGGTTACACCCGCCAAGAACAACTCGCCGGACGGCATCGAGACACGATCGCGGCCTATCGCCAACACTCGGCGAGCGCGGACCCCTACGAAGCGCCGGGAGAGCAGGACATCACCGCTCACGTGAATTTCACCGCGCTAGGTGCCGCGGCGGAGCTAGGCGGAATGCAAGTCCAACCCTTGCTGACCCAGTCGCAATTCCTGATGGGAATTGGTGAGCACAATCAGTTCGCCGATGCGTTTGAAGAATGCCTCCTGCCACAAGAACGGGCGAAGGTTGCTCTGCAACTGAAACACCTCGTCACTCCTTCGGGGATGGGCGAGAGCTTTCATGTTCTGGTGGCGAGCAAGAATGTCGACCCGGCGGAGGTTACCCAATTATGCGGATTGAACTTTGGAAAAAGCCGAACCTGACACTGCATAAGAAGAAGTTTTCCCAGCCATAGAAATCTTTCATCGCAAAATCTGATTCCGCGGACGCATCGCAGTCGTCTATATGAAAACGGAATCCGCTCGTCAAGTGGAGGAGATCCCGATGGAATCCGCGCCCCGCCCAGCTTCATGGAAGATCCTGCTGGCGTTCGCAATCATATACTTCGTCTGGGGATCGACTTTTCTGGCCATTCGCGTCGGTGTCCAGGAAGTGCCGCCGTTCCTGCTGGCGGCTCTTCGCTTCAGCGTGGCCGGTCTGGCGCTGTACGCCTGGATGCGTGTCCGGGGCACGCCTTCTCCAAACCGCCGGCAATGGGCCGGAGCTTTTCTGCTCGGTGCGCTCATCTTCCTGATCGACTATGGGTGCCTTTTCTGGGCCGAGCAGCGTGTGCCTTCAGGAATCGCCGCAGTTGTGCTGGCTACTATCCCGGTCTTTATCACTCTGTTGGAGATTGCATTCCTGCGTACCCAGCGGCTCACGGTTCGCCTCGGCCTGGCTCTCCTTGTGGGATTGGGCGGCGTCGCTGTGCTGATGAATCATTCGTTCTCTCTAGGCGAGATTCCCGTCGATCGCCGCGGTGCGTTCGCTCTTCTAATCGCGGCGTTTACCTGGTCGATCGCCACGATTCTCACGCGCCGGCTCGATCTTCCAGCCTCGAAGCCGATGAGCGCTGCCGCTCAAATGCTCGCCGGAGGAGCTCAACTGCTTGTGCTGGCTGCCGTGACGGGAGAATTTTCCGAGTTTCACGCGCAGGCTGTTTCTGTGAAGGCGTGGTTAGCTCTACTGTATCTGATCGTTGCTGGCTCGATCGTCGGGTTCACCGCCTACATCTGGCTGCTGCACCATGAATCGCCAACGAAGGTAGGGACTTACGCCTACGTAAACCCCGTGGTGGCTGTGGCACTCGGATACTTTCTTGGCAATGAATCAGTAGGTCCGCGCACACTGGTTGGAACATTGCTAGTTCTGTTGAGCGTGATTACGATCACTACGACACCTAAGAAACATAGCGAACCGGGCAAGCAGGTGGAACTAGCGGTTGCAGAGGTCGACTAACGCCGAGCGAAGCAATTTGCGCTTTCCCGAAGTACAGCACCTTGCGTTACTGTCACAAGTCCGGCCATGAGGATTGAGCGGCGATATCATAAGCAGGTATGCGCCTTCGTTATTGGCTCGAAATTGCAGGATGGTTACTGATCACCGCTTTGACGTTCGGCCAAACCACCCAGCCACTCACCAACTCCCAACCCACTGCTGGTCAGCCAAGCAACGCGCAACCTGGAAACGCGCAGCCTGCGAATCAACGACCGATGAAGCCATCGGCAGTGGCCGCTGCGGCCAGCGCATCGAAGAGCGCGCGCGACTCGGCTCCAGCAATCAAAGTAATAAGAAACCACGATATTAGCGAAGGCAGCAGCACCTCCGAGACCGATAAGCCCGCACCAAAGACCAGTGATGTGACGGCGGTCCGAGCCGCACAGGATCGGGAAGACCAGGAAGAGGATCGAAAAGTACAGCAGTTTGAGGCGCAGGGCAAGACATTCCAGAATCAAATCAAGGTAGAGAAGGGCAAGGTCGTAGATATTCAGAACCGCATAATCAGTCTCAAGAACCAGTTTGCCGCGTGGAGTGCAGAATTCTCTCAGGATAGTGAAGCGTCGGCGTGCTGGACCTCGACTTATAGCGAGCCTTACTACAAGGACTGGTGCGACACCGGGCGGAACTTGAAAGCTCAATACGACGCCTCACAAGGTCAGCTCGCCCACGAAAAGGTTCAGCTCGAGCAGATGCAGGAGGACATCCGGCGCAAAGGCTACGGGAACGCAGTCTACGATCCCGATTGATTTGGGCCTGCCGTCGTTCAAGGCCGGGTCATCTTCTCGGGCTTCATCAACTAATGAAATTCCTCTTCCGTGAGATAGCCCAGCTTTAGCGCGGCCTCGAGCGGGCCAGTCTTATCTATGTGCGCGTATGGGCGACCCTGGCAGCCTTTACCTTGTCGTATCGATTTCCGCGCATCGTACGATCAGATCACCGAAATATATCTTGACATGTATATCCGTTCATGTATATTTAACACATGAACATAGGACTTCGATCTACGGATAAGGAAGGGAAATCTTATGTACCTGCGAACTAGTAGTCTGGCTCCTAGGTTTAGAGGGCAGAAGGCTATGGTGGTGGAGGTGCTCTCAACTTTTGCTACTCCTGTGAGCTTAGAAACCCTTGTCCCTCTTATCGATAAGGATGGACAGTATCTGGCAACGCTTAATCAGTGGGCTAGAGAGAATGGTGGGGTGAAGGGAAGCATTCGGTTTCATTTGCGAGCTTTAAAGCGTCTCGGAATGATTGAAGAGGTTTTCTCCGCTGCCACCGTCAGAACGCAGGTCGTGGGATGGGGCAACAGCCAGGCAGTTCGCCTCCCCAAATCGATATTGGAGGAGGCACAAGTGCGGGAAGGCGACGAGATCGAGATCAAGTTTCAAGATGGACGGATTATTCTCGAGCCGGTGAATGCGAAGCCCACGCTGGAGTCCTTGGTTGCCGCGATTACTCCGGAAAATCGACACGGCGAGCAAGACTGGGGTAAACCAGTTGGCCGCGAAGTATGGTAGAAGCCGCTTATGTCCCTGACTCCGGGCACATTATCAAAGTAGATCTTAACCCGCGCTTGGGACACGAACAGGGGGGCTGGCGTCCAGCCCTCGTTCTCTCTCCGCGCACTTACAACAGCAAAACTGGATTGGCGATTGTTGTTCCCATCACGAATCAAGTGAAGGGTTATCCGTTCGAAATCACTCTTCCAGATCGGATCAAGACCACCGGCGTTGTTCTCGCGGACGCGATACGAAGTCTGGACTTACAGGCCCGACGCGCGAGATATGTCGAAACCGTGTCGGCCGAGGTCGTAAACGAAGTGCTGATTCGTCTGACGGCATTGTTAGGTTTCTCGAAGCAATAAGCTGGCCTACGGCCGCGTCATCTTCTCTGGCTTCATCAACTGATGGAATTCCTGCTCAGTGAGATAACCAAGCTTTAGCGCGGCCTCGAGCAGTCCGGTCTTATCAACGTGCGCGGTGTGCGCAATCTTGGCAGCTTTGTCGTATCCAACCTTCGGCGCAAGCGCCGTTACCAGCATCAGCGAGTTCTTTACGTACCAATCAACTTTGGCGCGATCGACTTCGATGCCCTTGATCATGTATTCGACGTATCCGTGGCAGGCGTCCGTGATCAGGGTGACCGAATGCAGGAAGTTGTAGATGATCACTGGCTTGTAAACGTTGAGTTCGAAGTTGCCTTGCGAGCCGGCAAACCCAACTGCGGCGGTCGCACCATGAACCTGCACGCAGACCATGGTCATGGCCTCACACTGCGTCGGATTTACTTTGCCTGGCATGATCGACGACCCCGGCTCGTTTTCCGGAATGGACAATTCTCCAAGGCCGCAGCGGGGGCCGGAAGCCAGCCATCGGATATCGTTCGAAATTTTCATTAGCGAAGCAGCCAGCGTTTCCAGCGCGCCCTGGGCGAATACGATTTCATCGTGCGCGGAAAGGGCGGCGAACTTGTTGGGATGTGAACGGAAGGGAAGTCCGGTGAGTTCGGCGATCTTCTTTGCCGCTCTCTCCGCGAATTCAGGATGCGCGTTCAGCCCTGTGCCCACCGCGGTTCCACCGATAGCGAGATCGTAGAGACCGCCCAGCACCTGCTCCAGCCGCTTGACGTCCCGCTCCAGAAGACTGGCCCACCCGCCGAACTCCTGCCCAAAAGTCAAAGGCACGGCATCCTGCAAGTGGGTGCGGCCGATCTTTACCACATCGTTGAATTCCTTCGCCTTGGCCGCGATCGCGTTATGAACGCTTAGGATGGCGGGAATTAGCGCGCTCTTCACCCGCTCCGCCGCCGCGATGTGCATCGCGGCCGGAAAAGTATCGTTGGATGATTGAGACATATTTACATCGTCATTGGGATGGATCGGCTTCTTCGATCCCATCTCGCCGCCCGCAATCTCAATGGCGCGGTTGGAGATGACCTCGTTGACGTTCATGTTGGTCTGCGTACCGCTGCCCGTTTGCCAGATACGCAGGGGAAACTGCGAGTCCAACTTGCCGGCGATGACCTCATCCGCGGCCTGCACGATGAGCTTGGCCTTGTCCGCGGGAAGCTTGCCCAGGTCCTGGTTCACCAGTGCGCAAGCCTTCTTGAGAACGCCAAACGCCTGGATCAATTCCGGAGGCATGGTGTCGCGGCCGATGTTGAAGTGCAAGAGCGAGCGCTGCGTCTGCGCTCCCCAATAGACGTGGGCCGGGACCTCGATCTGTCCCATGCTGTCGGATTCAATACGGGTGCGAGCGGTAGGTTCGGTAAGAGCAGACATGATGATCTCCTGTGCGTAGGACCGGCGTGGGAGTAGCTGGTCTTTCAGCAGTTATGAAGAACTGAGTATTATACGGTGCGTGAAAGGTCCTTCGCCCAAAACATCAGCGCTAGCGACTATTGCGTAAAAGTATCCACTCGGATACAATGAGGGGCTTGAACATATTGCTTCGGTCGTCCGATTTCGATGCATGGCTTTCCCATCTGGCCGACCAAGAAGCAAAGGCCAGAATCCTGGCGCGTCTTGGTAGCGCGACATTTGGAAATTTTGGCGACTGCGAGAACGTGGGCGAAGGTGTTTCCGAGATGCGTGTTCATGTCGGAGCGGGGTATCGCGTTTACTACACGCGAACGGGGTCAACCGTATATGTTTTGCTGGCCGGCGGCACAAAGGCGTCGCAATCGAAGGACATTGCCAAAGTGAAAAAAATGGCTCGCGAACTGAAGAGAGCAAAACAATGAAAAAGAAGAAAACGACCTACAAACCATTCGACGCGGCGGCATATCTCGATAACGATGCGGTCATTGCCGAATATCTTTCGGCGGCTGCCGAAGACCCAAACCCCGATGTGTTCGTCGCAGCGCTCGGCGACGTGGCGAAAGCACGAGGCATGGCGCAGATCGCCAAAGACTCAGGGCTGGGTAGGGAGAGCCTCTACAAAACCCTGACCGCAGGTGCACACCCGCGCTTCGAAACGATCAACTCTGTTCTGCACGCCCTGGGTGTGAAGTTCGCTGTCGTTGCGGAACACGAGAGTTAAAGCTGAGGTGGGGGCTCAACGAAGGCAGGACCAGCATTCGGCCTCTCAGTCATACCTGCTCAAGTTTTGCTAAGGAAAAAGTTTCTACCGCTGCCTTGCCCTCCGTTTTCAATCGGCGTAATACGTGGTCACGTTTGTATTCTACGAGGTACGCATTCAGGTATTTCCGAAGCCATTTCTCTGGAACGTCATCGTGGAGAAGTGCGTCATTGTTGAAAATACCAAATGTCCCATATGATTTCTTTCTGACGCTAATTTCGGGGCGCATAAGCAGTTGCCCTCCCGCTCGATTTGGTCACGCCTAAATTTAGTTCCTTTCTGAAATTAAGCCGCTAGCCGCAGATACTCCAGTAACCGAGGTAACCACCTCGGATCAAGTTCGGCCTTTCCGACGGCCATGTTGCAGCCGCCACAGAGCAGCTTGCGGATTTTGCCTGACACGTGAGAATGATCGAGATGCGGACGACGCATCGGCTTGTGACAGAGATAGCAGAGGTTTTTCTGCTTCTCCACCAGGCGCTGGTATTCGCCATGGCGAAGCCCGTAGGCGGCTTTCCGACCGTAGTCTGCAATCCGTTTTGGATGCCTGCGCCGGTAGTCTGTGTTCTTGGCGCGTATGCGCTCTACCGCATGTTCGGTGGTAATCCGCTCACGTGGCTTCCAGTCTCCGGTGCGCTGCAGATGACGCCGTTCTCGGCGCTGGGCGATAATGCCTTCCTTGTTCCTCTGAAACCGCTGCGCTTGGTACGCTCGCCCAGTTTCGGCGTAGCGAGCACGTTGGTAGTTCCTAAAGTACTCACGGCGGCGACAGACGCAGATGATCGGTGCGCCTTTGTTACGATTCGAGGTCGAGAAAATCAGTTGTGCGCCGCAGAATTCACAGGTCCCGTTTCGGGTTTTATTTTCCATCCGTTATACTTTACAACTCCGCACACCCGTTTGACCGATGCGGCTGGTACTGGGCCATCCAAGAGGATAGAATCAGCTTGGCAAGACACATGCCGAAAGCTCAAAAACGCCTACCTCCCATCCACCCCGGGCGAGATTCTGCGTGCGGAGTTCATGGAACCGCTTCAGATCGGTATGAATCGGCTGGCGCTCGATCTTCATGTCCCGGTTACTCGCATTGCTGAGATAGTTCACGAGCGCCGCGGGATTACGCCTGATACTGCTCTCCGCCTTGCACGGTACTTCCAGACGAGTGGGCGTTTTTGGCTGAATCTCCAGACTGCATACGACCTCGAAGTTGCGGAAGACGAGTTATCGCGGAACATCGAGCGTCAAGTTCAACCAAGTCCCTCGATCGCTGCTGCGCGCTCCTGAGCGGGTCTCGCCCGCTGCGCGGGTTCTGGCTGCGTGCTAGAATCGTTAGCTCCAAGATCCACAGTTTGAGCATGTGCAGTAGTGTTTTGGTAGAGGAACCACCATTTGCTGACGAAACCGATGTCCGAGACGGCCCTACAGGTTCCCGACACGCTTCCCCGCACCCAACTGGATGCACGCTCCAGAACGTTGGTCGATGTGCTTGTGATCGGCGCCGGGCCTACCGGTCTCGCCTGTGCGATCGAAGCGCAGAAGGCTGGGCTCAAGGTGATCGCGATTGATAAAGGCTGCGTGGTTAATTCCATCTTCAACTATCCGGCCAATATGACTTTCTTTACCACACCGGAACTGCTGGAGATTGGCGACATCCCGTTCAGCACTGCCAACCAGAAGCCTACGCGGCAAGAAGCGCTCGAGTATTACCGCAAGGTGGCCGAGCATTATCGTTTGCCGATTGCGCAGTATCAGTGGGTGAAAACGGTCAACGGGCAAGACGGCGATTTCCAGGTCACGACCACCGATCGGCTGGGAAGAGTCTACGATTACCACACCCGCAAGTTGATCGTGGCAACCGGATACTACGATCTGGCGAACCTGCTAAATATTCCCGGAGAAGACCTGCCGAAAGTATTTCACTACTACCGCGAGCCTCATCCTTACTTTGACAACGACGTTCTGATCATCGGTGGCAAGAATTCGGCGGCCATTTCGGCGCTCGATCTCTGGAGGCACGGAGCCCGCGTAACCCTGGTTTATCGCGGGGCGAAGATGCATCACCATGTCAAGTACTGGATCCTGCCGGACATTGAGAATCGCATCAAGAACCGCGAGATCAAGGCTTACTTCAATAGTTCAGTAGGAGAAATAGCAGCCGATCATGTGGTGATTTACACGCCTGAGGGTGTGGTGCGCGCTAAGAACGATTTCGTTTTCGCTTTGACTGGATATCATCCCGATTACGATTTTTTGCGCTCGATGGGAATCGAGCTTTCGACCGAGCAATGCCGCCCGGTGTGCGATCCCGAAACCCTCGAGAGCAATGTGCCCGGCATCTACGTGGCCGGCGTCATCGTGGCCGGTTCTCGAACCAACGAAATCTTCATTGAGAACGGACGCTTCCACGGTCACTTGATCGCCAAGCACTTGAAGTACAAACTGGGCCCTGGATCGCGTGAGATCAGTCACACCTAAGCGAGCGCAACCAATTCCTCTCCCAACTGCTGATTGATCAATCGCGCGACCAGCGGCTTCAATTCTTCGCTGGTCTTCTGCAGCACAAAATTCTGTTTCGCATCTGACCAATCCAGCTTGAAGCTTGTGGCCAGCGCCGAAATCCATATCTGGCGCACCGGGGCATTGGGTGAAATGACAAAGCGGGAGCCATCTTCGAACGAGATGTTCAGAGCGCCCGCCTGGTCCTCGACTTCGATCTCGGCCGATTCCTCCGCCGTGATCAGACTCTGTTTGAGGGATTCCAGCGCGGCATCCGCGCGCTTGCGAAAATCGTTTTCATCGAGCATTACAGGATTATAGAAGCTCTGAGGCCTCAGCCTTCGGACAGAGCATCGATCTTCGCGGCCATGATGAAGTCGCTCTCGGTCAGGCCATCGACTTTGTGGGTCCAGAGGGTGATTTCGGCTTTGCCCCAGGCCAGCAGAATGTCCGGATGATGTCCCTGGGCCTCGGCGAGCGCGCCGACGTGATTCACGAAATCCAGCGCTTGCTTGAAATCAGGAAATGTGAAAGCGCGGGTGATGTGGTGCTCGTTGACCACCTTCCATTGCGGCACCTGCTGATGCAGCGCTTCCAACTCTTTCCCTTTGAGCGGGGGGACGCCGCCGCGGCAGGGGACGCAAGTCTTGCTGGCGAGAGATGTCATGAGGACCTCCGAGATATTCCAGGCTTTCCCGTATCGGGAAGTTTACTGTTTAGTATCGGGTACCCCCCTCCCCCTTGATCTGTTGGAATCATGGGGTTAGAGCCAGACTAGCATCAAGATCTTTGAGGAATAAGGACTTACACGTAAAATATTCCGGAATAAGGAGTTAGCGGCGTCAATTCCCAAATTGGAATTGCTTCATTCAGATTGTCAGAGAGCTAATACTTACTGAAATATAATATCCGGTTAGGAAGACCGAAGTCAAGCTTGAAACCGGCGGGCGCGGACCGCAACGGGGAGCAGCGGCGCACGGGATCGCAAAAAGCCAGTTGTCAGTTCTTTGTTCTCGGTTCTCAGTTTCGGAGATTTACCCCTACCCAAAACGCAGGTATACCGGCTAGTCGGTGATGATGGTCTTTTTCTTCTTGATGACGGTTCCGGCATCGTCGAACACGATCTTGCAGTGGAAGCTGTGCTCCTCGATCAGCCAGTTGTTACCGTTCTCTTCCGGTTGAAGGCTGCGATCCTGGGCCAGTTTGGAGACCGCATCTTTAGTCATGCCCGAAGAGACATCGTCGCAGAGGGAGTGGGCGACCATGTTGACGTGCTCGCCGGGTTGCGCCTCGGATTGCGCTCCGACGCCGGGGGCAACAGACAATGGCCCGCTGAGGTTTCTGCGCCAGAGTTCCTGGCCATCCTCGGTGATGGCGCGAACGAAGGTGCCCTCGGGACACGCTTCCTGCACGTAGATATCGGGACCGCCTGCACTCGGCACCGCTGGGGTGATCTTGGTCGTTTTGCAGCCGGGCAGTTCGGTCACCGACCACTTCACCGTCCCCATGGGCAACGTTGTGCCAGAGCGAATCTCGATGGTGGCCTGAGAGGAATAGTCGCCGGTGTGAGCGGTTAGAACCACGTTTGAGGATGGTTCGTTGGCCTGCAGGGTCGCCTGATCGCCGTCGGCGGTCAACGTGGCGGCGTTTTCGGGTTCGACACTCCAACTGACATTGCGCTGCATCTTTCCGTCCTTGCCTACAGCGCGAAAGCTGTGGGTTTCGCCGACTAGCATGGTGGCCTTGGACGGGACGACCAGCAGCACGGTCGAGTTCTGTGCGAGGGCCGGTCGACCCATCCTGTTGAGTGCGAGCAGGGCCAAGACGGCAATACAGTTCACTTTTCGCATTGGCGTGTTCCCTCGGATTCCCAGTTCTTTAGCCTACGTCGGGTGGAGTGGCGGCAAAAGTTACTTTAGAAACAGTCGGGCGTTGGCATGGAGCGAGCCTGGATTTCTTGGGTTTACGCGGTGTTCTGAATCGCGGTTTTTCCGTGGATTGGCTGGAAAGCGTGCTAACCTACGCGGCACGGGATTGGGAGGCATCCGGCCCGATCGCGGGTGCGCCCCGATTGGTTCCGCAGTAGAGGTGGGTATGAAGCGAATCGCCTTGGGCGTTGGCTTGGCGTTGCTCATCGTAGCGTCAGGTCTCTTAGCCAGCAACTCAACCCGCGTGGTACAGGCGAATCCGCAGAGCTCGCTTTCGTTTGGCAAGGCTATCACCGTTAAGAGCCCCGTGCTTTTCCCCTACTCCCTTGCCGCGGGGGACCTGACTCACAACGGAATTCCAGATCTGGCCGTAGTGGGGGTCGGAACTCCGGCGTTGTTACACGCCTTAGGTAAGGGCAACGGCCGGTTCGGCCGCTGGAGCAATAAGGGCGGCACCGATGACGCTCCGAACTTTGTGATCTTCGCCGACGTAGATCTCGACGGCAATCTCGACGCTGTTACTACCGACGGCGACCAGGCGGTCGTTATCGTTGCCTTTGGCGACGGTAAGGGAGATTTCAACCGTGGCGTGGGGCCCCGTACCGGCAGAGGATACGAAACACAGGAGGTCGCGGTCGCCGATCTGAACGGTGACGGCATTCCCGATCTGGTGGGAACGTCCTTCGGAGTGGCGGGCAATCCCGGCAACATTTTCGTCCTGCTGGGCAAAGGGAACAGAACATTCGCAAAGGCAGTAAACATCAGCAGCGGTGGGCACGGCCCGAACGGTATCGCAGTCGGCGACCTCAACCACGACGGCATTCCAGATTTGGTGGTCGCGAACAGTGACTCCAGTTCGGGTTACGGAGATGTCGCGGTGCTTTTGGGCAAGGGCGACGGCACGTTTGACAAACCGGTGCGATACCAGGCAGGCGTACGCCCGTGGCAGTTGGTCTTGGGCGACTTCAATAGCGACGGAAACGTTGACCTAGCGGTCGTCGGGATCGCAGGAGAGAGCAAGGTTTATGTTTTGATGGGGAAGGGCGATGGCACCTTTTCCCCGGCCAAATCCTACCCGGCTGGGATCGCTCCGCACGCGATTGTGGCGGCGGATTTCAACGGCGACGGCAAGCTGGATCTAGCCGTGGCCGCTGCGAACGTAGCGATCTTGTTGGGAAACGGGGACGGCACCTTCCAACCACGCACCGAACTCATCGCCCCAGGCCACCACCCGACGGAACTGGTCGTGGCCGATCTCAATCGAGACGGTAAGCCCGACATCGGCACCATCAACGGCGATTCCACAATTAGCATCTTCTTGAATACGACGCCGTTCCCCACGTCGTCACATGCTCACTAAGGCCGAGCGAGGCTTCCCAAATATCGACTTGCACCGCAACTGGCGAAGTACCCAGCCCAAGGATCAACGAGAAGCCGCGGCTCGGGCAGCGTCAAATTTGGAGATTGTGCCTTCCTTGCGAGTGACTGGGACGATTTCACCCGGGTAGGGGCGGTTGCGGAGTTGGGAGTCTACCGCCCACCCTTTTCGCAAAGAACGCGAAAAAGAGTGGGGCACCCTATATTTGCGCCGGACGGCAGGATGCCGCGCTACAGAACTTACTTCAATCCGTTGACTACGTAGGCTTCCGAGAGCGTACGCACGTAGAGGTAGGCGTACGCGGTTCCGTCATGTGAAAGGTGAGGCGGAGCAACGGAAGTGGCCCCCGACAGTTCAGATCCGAACGTTCTCCACGGTTCCATTTTCCCAGTGACTGTATTCACCTGATAGAGTTTTGCGGTGATCCGCTGATCTCGATTAGCGCGCGCGTACACCGATTTTCCATCGGGCGACCAGCCAATCACGAGGTAGTGCGAGTCGAGGCCTGGGATCAATTGAACCGCGTTTTCTTCAAACGCCCAAATCCCCCATTTTCCATCGGGCCCTAACACCGCTGTGCTCCTGCCATCCGGGGAGATTTGCACTCCTGACACACCCTCCGGAGTAATAGGCTTCGAATCTCCATTGCTGGGATCAATGAGGTAGTCGCGCCGGGCATGTCCGGCTTCAATCCCGCCGGCCAGCAGCCGCTTGCCGTCGGGTAACCACCGCACGAGTCCGTAACTGACGGAATCGTGGGTCAGGGGCTTAGACTCGCCCGCTCCGGTCGGCACCAGCATGAGGGGGCCACCCTTCGCGGGTTCCGTGATCGCCCATTTTGCATCGGGCGAGATGGCCATGGCGACCCCTTCGCCAATACGCGCCGGAGGCGACCCGTCGGTATCGCGCAGAAAAACGGTGTAATTCGGGCCGCCGCCGTCGGCTTCTTCTTCGAAAATGATCTTGCGGCCGTCGGGAGTGATATCGCGCAGCTCCGACCACCCGAACCACCCCAGTTCCCGCTCCTCTTTTGCGCCAGGTGCCAAACCTCGGATGCCTATGCGTTGCTGATGTGTAACCATCAAGGTGGTTCCGTTCCGCAGGTCTTGCAGCCACATGCCTCCAGGCACGTTGGTGAGGATTCGTATCTTCCCGGAAAGGGTTACCGCGTGCGGGTTCTCGGCGGTGCCGGTCGTAGTTGATGTAAACCAAATCTCATCGCCCGCCGGAGACCAGAGAATCCCCTGAAGAGAAATCCAACTCGAAGACAGTTTCTTCTCCGCCCCCTTGCCATCCGACCCGATTACCGCGACCGAGCCCTCGTCGTCGCCTCCGGTATTTTCATGGTCGGCAAAAGCGATCCACTTGCCGTCGGGCGAAATCTTGGGGTGACTGATCCAGTTGATGCTGTCGACCAGCACCTTGCCAATGGGATATTCCAAACGCCAGTGGCTGTTTGCCGGAACATAGCGGACGACCGCCATGCTTTCGCCGTTTGCGGACCAGTCGGCGTCCTGCACATTGTCCAGCACTTCGCGTGGCGTTCCCCCACTCAGCGGAACCCGCGCCAGCGTCCCGGTTTTTTCATAGCCGCTGTGGGGCACTGTGTTGAGGCGAAGTGCAAGCTCTCCACTCTTGGAAATCGCCAGCAGTTCGGCATCTTTGAGTCCCAGTTCGCGCGATCCTGGGTCATCGGTGCGCGCCATGTAAAGTTGCTGGTCACCGCCTTCCCACGATGCGCTGTAAACCACGCTGCCATCGGGGGTAAAGCGAGCATTCCCGATGGAACCCATGCGAAAGGTGATTTGCTTGTACTCGGGTTGAGACACGTGGGCGCCTGCTCTACCGAACCACCAGCCGAGACCCAGCATGGCTAGTGCGATCGCGAGACCACCCGCGAGCGGGAGAAGAAGCTTGCTCCGCGGCTGCGCTTCGGCAACCGGCGTTATTCTCGCCGTCGTGCCGGAAACTCCGGAAAGATGTTCGAGATCAAACGCTATGTCGCTGGCGGAATGGAAGCGAGCTTCTGCGTTCTTCTCCAGGCAATGTTGCACGATGCGCTCGAGCGCCGGAGAAACGTTGCGATTGGTTTCGCTTAGGTCTGGAGGGTCTTCCTTCAGGATCGCGCTCATCGTGTCGGCGGGAGTGTCGCCGTGAAACGCCCGTTTGCCGGTGAGCATTTCGTAGAGGATTGCTCCAAAGCTGAAGATGTCGGAGCGGGCGTCGAGAGCCTTGCCGCGGACCTGCTCGGGCGACATATAGCCTGCTGTCCCTAGCACGATGCCAGCTTCGGTTCCCTGGGTCGCGGTGGGCATCGAAGTATGGGCGCCGGGTTCGGATTGCGTCAATTTGGCGAGGCCGAAGTCCAGAATCTTGACCCGGCCATCTTTGGTGATGAATAGATTCTCGGGCTTGAGGTCGCGGTGAATGATGCCTTTTTCGTGGGCGGCGGCCAGTCCATGCGCGATTTGCGAGGCGCAGTCGAGCGCCTTGCGTACTGGGATTGGTCCAGTGCGCAGGCGCTCGCGCAGGGTCTCGCCCTCAAGCAGTTCGGAGACGACGTAAGGCGCGCCGTCGCTTGCGCCGATGTCGAATACCGCCAGAATGTTGGGATGGTTCAAGGCAGCAGTGGCCAGAGCCTCTTGCTCGAAACGGCGCAGCCGGTCTGCATCCAGCGAGAGCGCTTGCGGCAGGACTTTGATTGCCACTTCACGTTTCAGGCGGGAATCGCGGGCACGATAGACCTCTCCCATGCCGCCTGCGCCCAACAGGCTGACGATCTCATAAGGGCCGAGTTTGGTGCCGGGAGTCAGTTTCATCCGTGGGCAAGATTATCATTTTGAGGAGCGGGTCGCATAGGGACATCCTCTGAGCAGGCAGCCGAGGCGTTTGGTTGTGATCTTCTTTCTTTGTGTACTTTGCGTCCTTCGTGGGCAACACAAGTGCAAATGCTTGAACCACAAAGGACACAAAGGTACACAAAGGATGGCCGACGGAGACTGTCATAATTTACAGGCTCGCAGCCGCAAAACATTTGCTAGACTTTTTGCGAAAGAGATGCACGGAGTGGTGAGGGACGGTGCATCGCGAGGAGTTGACGCATTCCACAACGAAAGTTATCGGTCAAGGAGGAAACCATGACCAGCCTGGAAGCTGGAGTGAAACGCGTGTTTCGTGTCTCAGTACTGTGGTCGATCATATTGATCATTTTTGGAGTCCTTGCCATCACGTTGCCGCTGGCTACGTCGATCGGAGTCGTGATCGTAATCGGATGGCTGGTGATATTCGACGGGATTGCACAACTGGTGCACGCCTTTCAGTCCAAAGGTATCGGTCACATTGTGTGGAAGCTGCTGGTTGCGGCGTTTTACATTGTTGCGGGAGGCTACCTGCTCGCGAGTCCGGGCTTGGGAGCTGCCGGTCTGACTCTCGTGCTGGGGATCTTCCTGTTCGCGGAAGGCGTCGCGGATGTGGTGGCCTATTTTGCCACGCGTAAGAGCGGCAGTTCACAGTGGATGTTGCTGGATGGAATTATCACCCTGGTGCTGGGTTTCATGATCTGGAACCAGTGGCCAGTGAGTTCGTTGTGGGTGATCGGGACACTCGTAGGCATTAGCATGATCATGACCGGCACGACCCGGCTGATGATGGCTTTGGCAGCTCGCAAGCTGGCTGGTCGCCTTGGCGAGAGTCCTTTGCGGGACCGGGCAGCATAAGGCAATCAGAGTTGAAAAGCGGCAGCTCTGGCTCGCTCAGAACGGAATATCTTCGTCGCTGATTGGAGTTGAAGCCGCGGCGTGTTCTGGTTCCGGGCTGCGCTGATCGAAGTTGTTTCCGCCTGCGGCTGCGCCGCGGGAGCGTCCGCCAGCATCGTCTCCGGCGCCTTCGCCGCGTCCGCTGAGCAGGACCAGGTCGTTGGCGATGATTTCGGTTTTGTATTTTTTCTGGCCGGTTTCTTTGTCGTCCCAGGAACTGGTGCTCAATCGGCCTTCCACGTAGCACTTGCCGCCTTTTTTCAGATATTCGCCGACGATCTCGGCCAATCGTTGAAAGGCCACGATGTTGTGCCATTCGGTGCGGTCCTGCCAGTTGCCGTCTTTGTCTTTGAAGCGTTCGTTGGTGGCCAGCGAGAACTTGGCGACCGGCATGCCGCCTGGCGTGTATTTCACCTCGGGGTCCTTGCCCAGATTTCCGATGAGGATGACTTTGTTGACGCTTTTGCCTGCCATGAGTGCTGCTCCTTCCGCCCCGGGGGCGAGACGCCAGAATCGACACGAAATTAGGGACTGGAAGGCCAATATATCAGAAACCGCGAAAGCTTTGACTGCAAAGGACGGAAAGAGTGGAAACCCACGCCGAAATGGAACGACCGGGTTGGAGGGGTTCGACAACCCGTGGTTCGGGGTGGTTTTCGCCGTGGATGAAAATTTCAAACCTTACGGTATAATCGGTGCCATGGCTGCTGAAGCAGACTCCTTGAAACCCGCCGGGCTGGTGCCCGACGAGCTTAAATTTGAACCCAAATCCAAGGGGCTGCTGACTCCTCGAAAGAAGAAACCAAAGGAGTTGGCGGTGATAACCGAGTGCTGCACTGGATGCGCGGGGTCTCCAGCGTGCGTGGAATATTGCCCGGTGGAAGATTGCATGTTCTGGGTTCCGGACGAAGATCATCCGCCGTTCGGTCGAATCCAGATCGATCCGATTCTCTGCATCGGATGCAAAAAGTGCCTCAGCAAAGGCCCGGATGGATGTTTCCTTGATGGTTGTCCGTGGGACGCGATTGTGATGGTGGATACGGTCGAGGTGGAAAAAGAAGTTGGCGTGATGCCGATTTGAAAAGCAGTCGTTGGTCCTTGGTCGTTCGTCGTCCGGTTTAGAGGCGGCAGCGTAAAGAACCGGACCTCACGCAATTCGAGATATCCACAATCCACAGACTCGACTCCATTCGCCGCGTTGACCAAATCTTCGTCGGGCGGTCCATCGACCTACCGGAGCGCCCTGGTGTTTACGTCTTCTGGTGGGTCGGCCCGCGAGCCGACCTCATGGCTGCTAACAGACACATCGTTCTCAAAGGGCCAGGCGAGCGCCCGGTCGACGTTGAATACCGAGACTGGTGGCCTGAAGAGCTCGTCTACCCATGCCTGTACGTTGGAAAAACGACGAACGTCAGACAGCGGTTCTCTCTACACATAAAGCGCGACTGTCTAGGTCGCCTTCACCAAGCGCATCCAGAGAACGTTAAGGCCAAGCCTTGCACAACGTCGTGTCAGCTTCGCTTTGGCATCGAGCATGTGTTCCCGAATGAAGTGAACCCGCTCAAAGTAATCTTCAACTGTGTTGGGTTCTCCCACACAGATTTTGCAGACAACGCGATAGCTGAACGCTTCTTTGAAGAGGACCGTCTCGTTGGAATCTGGCGACCGTGGTTTAACATCGACTCGGAGCGCTGACGGTGGCCGGGCACTCGAAACCAAGGACAGCCGATCGGTGGAAGAAAAAACTTGAGCCGACTTCGGCCTTTCTAATTCCCTGAGTCAGAGTCTTGGCCAACGACCGACGACCAACGGCCTACGACTACCGATTTCTTTCCCGAATAGCTTTTTCTGTTTCGATCGCTTGCTTACGCACGTGATCGGGGATGTCGGGCAACCCCCGTTCATAGGGCAAAACTGCAGCGAGGTCTTCCGCCTGCCCGACCAGGTAAAGCGCGCGCAATGCTTCCCAGACTTGTTCCGTGCCCGGATCGATAGTTGCGATCTCTTGTCCAGTGGAGACACGCATCCCGTTTTCCGCTGAAAGTGAACGGATACGGCCCGTGATTGGAGAACGGAGATATTGAGTTGCTCGATCCCCGTATTGAAGCTTTGCTACCAGCCCATCTTCGTGGACTGCGGTGCCGACCGTTCCGGTATCCACCACGGTCCCGTTTCCTGGCGCATTGATTTTCGCAGGCTGCAACAATGCCACTATCTGTAGCCTGCCTGTCGCGTCCCCAAAACGCACCAGCGACAGCGCCGCATTGCCACGTACCATGAGAGACGAGTCGTCCAGCATTTTCAGCAGAGCGTCGTGGAAGCCTGCGCCCGCGGTGTCCTGACCCATGACCCAGGCGTCGGTGTTGCGGACTTCTTCGACAGGATCGGAGGCTAAACGGACAAGCTGCGGATACCACTGCGTGACGGTCGTGTCGTGTCGAGTCATGCGCTCGCCAATCTGTACCAACGCATGCTGAATGTGGCGGGGATGCTTGTCGTCTTGCAGATACTCGGCGAGTTGCTTGTCAGAGAGCTGGCGGCCAAACCAGGTGTTCCACCAGAACAGAAACGGCATCAGGACGATGAGCCACGCAGTCAGGAAAAACAGCAACCGGTTGCGCGTGGACATGCGCGGCTTGGGGAGCTTGCTTGCATCAGATGAAGTTTGCGGAGCTGCGTTGGGAGAAGAGGACATGAGATCACGAAAATATAACAGATAGTGAGTTTCAGGCAGCTCTCAGGTAAATCTTAAATCGCAGAGTTTGCTGAGAATAATTTTCGCGTTACTCCACCACATCCGCATCCAATACGCGATCCTGCTCCAGGTAGTGGGAGACCGCGTATTGGGCCAGCAGCGGCGTCTGCAGGCGGATTTCCGCGCCGATCCATTCGCCCTTGTTGTGAGGGGCGTTGAGTGGATGGTTGCAACGTCCGCCACTGCCAAACTGCGGACCAAAATCCGCGCTCTGAATTTGATCAAACTGCTTCAGGTCGCGCCAGGCTTCATCGCCCACCGTGCCCGAAACATCGATCTTCAATCTGACCACAGCCATAGTCGAAACCACTCTGTTCTTGCATTCCTTTGTGTACCTTCGTGTCCTTTGTGGTTAGGGCTTTAAAGGCATCAACCACAAAGGACACAAAGGTACACAAAGGAAACCAATTCACGCGGCGAACAGGTGATACAGCATAAAGTACACAATCACGCCGGTGACCGAGACGTACATCCACAGAGGATACGTCCAGCGCGCAATGGCACGGTGGCGATCGAAACGTTCTCGTAAGGCTCGGCTGAGCGTGATGATAATCATGGGCACGATCACGGCAGCCAGAATCGTATGAGAAATCAGTATGCTGAAATACACTGGCCGCGACCAGCCTTGCCCCTGAAAATGGACCGATCCTACATGCCAGTGGTAGTACAAATAGCACGCCAGAAATATGCTGGATGAAGCCAGCGCGGCGATCATGACGGCGCGGTGCGCTGCCATGCGTCCATGTTTGATGAAATTGCGACCCACCAGCAGCAAGACGGCACTGGTTCCGTTCAAGCTCGCGTCGATTGCTGGGAACATGGCGTATTGCGGTGGAACCTGTATCATGCGGCTGGCCTCGTGGTGCGGCGGTTTACTCTGAAAAAGCACAGCGCAAACATGAAAATCGTGAACAGGCCCAGCGCAGCGATTGAGGCCGGCAGCGGAAGGACCGTCGGGCTTTCGGGGTACAAGAGAATCCGCAAAGCCTCGACGCCGTAGGTCAACGGATTCATGCGCATCACAAGGCGTAGCCAGCCCGAAGCTCCCGAAAGCGGGAATAGCGCCCCCGAAAGCAACCAGAGCGGAATCAGAAATAAATTAATGATGGCGTGGAAAGCCTGTGTGGAATCCATGGGCCACGCTATCGCGAATCCTAAAGAAGTGAGCGCAAACGAAACCAGGAAAACCACGAATACAACAAGTAGAAAATCGACGAACCCCATGTGGACGCCAACAAAAGGAGCGAAAGCTAAAAAGATGAGGCCTTGAATGGCGGAAAGGGTTGTTCCACCCAGCACCTTGCCGAGCACGATGGCGGAGCGGGGCACAGGCGCGACCATGACCGAAAGCAGAAAGCCTTCCTTGCGATCCTCAATCAACGACATCATGGCAAAAATCGAGGTGAACAGCACGATCATGATTAACGCGCCGGGATAGAAGTAATCCAGATAGTGCTGCTGTCCGGGGGCGTTTCCGGCGCGAAACGATGATCCGAAGCCGGAGCCGATGACCAGCCAGAACAGCAGCGGCGAGGCGATCACACCAACCACGCGCGAGCGTTGGCGATAGAAGCGGACGATTTCCCGCCACCAGAGAGTGAAGGCTGGGAGCATCACTCCGCTGGAGACTGGAGCGGCTTGCGCTGGTAAAGCTGTGCCTTGTGTGACCACGTCAACTCGTTTTCTGCGCCGACGGCGCTGCGGACTTTTTGAATCTCCCGCGAATTTCCAGATACACATTCAGGAAGAGAATGCTGGACAGGGTCACAAGAATCAGGCTCATGAACAGACCATCGACCGTGGCGATACTTGCTTTTAGAATGATCCACGCGACGCCCATCAGAGGGACGATTCCGAGCATAATGGAAAGCACCAGCATCATGAGTTTGCAGTCTCCTTTGTAGCGCCGGCGTCTTGCCCTCGGAGTGCGGGCGCTACTTGGTTTCTTCTACGCCTTCCGTCCAGAATCGATGACCGGTGCGGCGAATGAAAACATCTTCCAGTGTTGGCTTGCTTACAGAAATGGCCTCAATCTCGCCCGGAAAAGCTTCGACCAGATCGGTAATGAAACGATGGCCATTCTCGCGTTCGATTCGCACCTGCCCTTGAAGCACTTGCGCATCGAGATGGAAGCGTGTCCGGATTCTTTCCGCCAGCGAGTCGGGATTTTTCGTGTCCAGCAGGATTATGTCGCCGCCGATTTCATGCTTGAGATCGTCGGGCGTGCCTAACGCAACAACTTTTCCTTCATTCAGGATGGCGAGGCGATCGCAACGCTCGGCCTCTTCCATGAGATGAGTGGTTACGATAACGGTCACTCTTTCTTCATCGCGCAGAATCGCAAGGTATTGCCAGAGATCGCGCCGGGCGCCGGGATCGAGGCCGGTTGTAGGTTCGTCGAGCAAGAGGACCGAGGGATGATGAAGCAGTCCTTTGGCCAATTCCAACCGACGCTGCATTCCGCCGGAAAAGGTCTCCGCCTTTTCGTTGGCGCGATCCGCTAGTCCAACCCGGCCTAGCATCTCTGCTATACGCGATTTCAGGGACGCTCCGTGCAAGCCGTAGAGATGTCCCTGGTGCCAGAGGTTCTCGGCAGCAGTGAGCTTCACGTCGATGCTCTGGGCTTGAAAAACTACGCCGATCTGGCGGCGCAGATTGTTGGGATCGCGGGCGACGTCGAACCCCATGATCGTGGCGTGCCCGCCGACCGGAATCATCAGCGTGGAGAGGATGCGAAACAGGGTTGTCTTCCCGCTGCCATTCGGCCCGAGAAGCCCGAACAACTCCGCGGGTCGAACGTCAAAGGACACGCCATTCAGGGCGGCGCGATCACCATAGCGATGCACGACATCTTGCACCGAGATAACCGCGGGCTCGACGGCAGCGTCGGTCTCGGAGCCAGCGATGGCGAAAGGAGTTTTGGAAGCCACAGACTATTCTACGATGAGATGCTGTCCAGCGGTTACGCAGCGACCGGTTTTCGCGTTCGGCCTGGTACGGGCTCTTCAAACGACGCCGGCACTTGCCGCCACACTTGAATGGCGAGAATGACAGCAGTCGCTAAAAGCAGCGCTCCAACCGCGACGTGAGCCACGGTCGAGATCACCATCGGCAGTTCGGGCTGCACCGCATCGCGGCCCCAGGCTACGCGCGTCATGAAAGCAATAAATCCAAGGCAAAGTTGCGTGATCATCAGCGATACCAGAACAATCGCAGGGCGCCGTACCGCTTCGATCTTGGAGAATTGCCGCAAGGCGCGGATCGCAGTCCAGGTGAGCACGAAGACAACGACGGCGGCGTGCACGACATGCGGCCACCAACTCATGCCGTGATGGCGAAACATCGCGCCCAGAATCAGTTGAACGTAGAGCACAAAGATGGACAGCAGCGTAAGCGTGATCAGGCTGGGACGTCGAGTGTCGAATTCAATCTGGGGGACTTCTTCGACCCACCGGCGTCCGGTGAACATGGCAATGGCAACGGCGATGCAGAAGAATGTCTGCGCCACCGCGGCGTGAGCCGAGGAAACCCAGGGCGGCTGGAACAACACCACTGTGAGCCCGCCAAGAATTGCTTGCGTGATCACTGTGCAGAGAGCGGCAACGCCAAGCCACTTCATCCAACGGCGACGGTCTGCGAACCACGTCCACGCAGCGATGGAAATAGTCAGTAGGACGATGGAGCCGGCAATCGCGCGATGGCTCCATTCGTATTTGATTCCGCCATGCAGCGGCGGAACGCTGAAGGAACCGAAGGAAGTGGGCCAGTCGGGGATGGAGAGGCCGGCATCGTTGCTGGTGACGAGTGCACCGGCAATGATGAGAACAAAAGTCGCGCACGCGGTGAAGACAGCGAAGCGATGGTGCGCGCGATTGTAGGGTGTGGCGAGGGACTTCAACGCTTTACTCCACGGGTCGATTGACTGCCGAGCTTCGCTCGGCTGGACGGGTCAAAGACCCGTCCCCACACGATTCAAGCGAGGACGGGCGAGACGCCCGTCCCCCATTCGCAGAAGCTACTGCGCTTTGAACGTTTGGTCTGCCGTCTTGCTGTCTTTGGCAGCCAGCGTGATCTTCTGAGTCTGTTCGCCCAGTTTTTCTTGCACGAATGCGATGGTGTAATCGCCTGGTGGCAGACCCTTGATTTCGTACTTGCCGTCCGGGCCGGTGACCGCATAGAACGGGCTCTTTACCACATTGATGTACATCCGCATCCACGGGTGCTGGTTGCACTTGACCGGGAGCATGATTTCTTCACGCGCGAAGCTCTTCTCAATCGGAGCAGCTTGCGGCGGCTGTGATTCGTTCCACTCACGATTGGCTTGGGGTGTGGGGTGAATGTTGTGCGTAGTTGGGTCGTCGTTTTTGATTTCGATGTTCTGACCGACCATCGCGCCCAGAACATGAGGATGATATTTGCAGCCCTGCTGATCGATAGTCACGGCTTGGGTGGGAACAGCGAAGGTGCGGTCGCCCAGGCCATCTTTTACGTACACGAAAACATTAGCCAGGTTACCGCCATCGGCAACGATAGTTTCCGCCGTGTTGGTGCCCTTGCAAGCGGGATCCTGGCTCATATCAATCTTGGCGGCCTTGGGAGCAGTTCCGTCCAACTTCACCGTGCCGCTGACTGACGCGGCGGTGGCGGGATCGATAGGAGCGGCTGCTGGCGCGGCGGTGGTCGCCGGTGCGGAAGGTTGTGCTTCGGTTGGCGCTTCCTTCTTGCTGCAGCCCACGAGAATCCAGAAGCTGAGCAGGCAAAGAATGCTAAACATTGCTACGGATGTTTTCTTATTCATGAATGTCGCCCTTTCGTGAAGTGTTGAATGCGTTTTTTGAAATCTTCAATTCAGATTCACTGGCTATCCCGAAAAATTGCACCGAAATGCGCGGGCGGGACGCCCACGCGACAGCCGCCGGGACGGCGGCGTTACGAAACCCTTTATTCTACCGCGAACCTCCGCTGCTTGCTCGTCGAGAGGCTGTCGCGGCCTGCTTGGATTTCGCCGGTGCCTGGTTCGATGCGCTGCTTCGTCCCATCGACGAGGCTACGCGCCTTTGCTCTTCTGGCGTAAGTTGGAAAATATAGTCCACCAATAACTTGGACTGATCCCCGTCATAGCCCTGGAATGAGGGCGGGGTTGGGCCGGCGAACACCCAGTGATTGTTCTCGCGCCGGAACAATCCCGATGGCATGGATGTTCCCGGGCTGATGGCTTGCGGATCAATGACCCAGCGCTCCGCCCAGTCCGGCTTCAAACGCTCTTTCGCGAGCAGGAAGTTCGGCGCGGTCGCGATCTTGTCGTGCGCCGGATCGCCCGTGGCATGGCACTTCAGGCACGGAGCAGCCGGGCTCGAGAAGAGACTGCGCGCCATCTCCGATTCTTTGGCGGTCAACACCGGGACCTGCTCCGGAATGTAAGGCATCGGTTGCTGCGACAAGGCCTGGAAGAAACGCACGAGCTTGCGCAGTTCATTGTCCGAGAAAGAGAACGTCGGCATGCGTACTTTCAGGTACGGACGCACGCCGTTGCGGTTTGTATCCGACGTGCTCAACGAAGGATTGGACAGGAAGCGGCGCAGCCATTCCGGATCGACGCGCGCGCCTTCGGTCAAAAGTTTCGGCGGCAACTGCTCAGGGTTCTCGCGATACTGCGGCAAGCCCATGAGAATGGTTTTCTGACCGGGGATGAACTGATGACATCCCATACAGTTGTATTTCTTGACCACCCACCAGCCATCTTGAATGTCACGGCGGGCATCGCCGGGGCGGTATTGGTATTGGATGGGCAGGGAATTCTCTTCGCTTCCCAACAGGAATGTTGTGAGCGCGCGAACCTGCTCCGATGTGAGATGCAGATTGGGCATGCGCAGGGCTTCGGTCTCCGACTTGATCTTGCCCTGATCGTAAATATTGGGCTCAGCAAGTTTGTGTTCGAAGAAGCCTTTGTGGTCGTACCACGGTCCCGTCGCTGGGCCTTCGGGGAGCCGCGCTAAGTCTTCCGGATTCTTGATCGGTTCCGCATCCTTGCCGCCGCGCTGTGCAACTTCGGTGAATAAAGCGAAATCTAGGCGTTCGATCGGCTTGCTGCCCTCGAAGGTTAGTTCGGTGCCGATGCGGCCTTCGTCTTCCATGCCGGAAATTTCATGACATCCTGAGCAGCCGTAGTGGCGGATCCACTTCTTGCCTTCGTCTTTCAGCGCAGGATCATCCATGAAAGAGGCGTTGGCGTAAGACGACGGCTCCTGCTTTTTCTGCGTCATCAGATAGGACGCGATGTCCTGTGCGTCTTCCGGCGCGAGGCGCAGGCTCGGCATCACCGTCATGTTCTGTACTTGCAGTTCGTGGCCGTCGTTGGGGCATTGGCTGTGTTCCAGATCGAATACGTAAGGTAAGCCCTTCTTGGCGTAATCTTCTGGACCAATATCTTTCTTTTCGTACGGGCAATATGGCCGCGTGCGCTGGCGTGCATTGTGAATCCAGCGCACCAGATAATCGTAATTAGCTTTTTCGCCCTCGCGGGTCAGATTCGCCGCAAAGACGCCCCCTTGCATCTGCTCGCCTTCGCCAATGGAATGGCACGCGAGGCAACCACGCGTTTCGAAAAGCTCTTTGCCGTGCTCTGCGTTTCCCGGTTTTTGCGTGGGCAAAGGGTCTGTCAACGCCGACTGCCACAGGTAAGCGGAAATCGCCTGGATCTGATGATCGGTCAGGCGGAAGTTCGGCATCTTGGTGGTAGGACGGAAGTCAGTCGGCTTTTTCAGCCACACCGGAATCCAATTCTTGTTCAGTTTGAGCCGGATGTCCTTCAAGTTCGGCCCAATCTTCTTCATGTCCTGCATCACGCTATGCAATTGAAAATCGAGTTGCTGAATGTGGCCGTCGGCTTTGCTGTTGGCGACTTTGAGAGCGATGGCCTTATCGTTCAGCCGGTTGGCTTCGTCGTTGCTTTCGGCCGCGTCGGCCTGTTTCATCAGGTATGCAGCTTGCTTCAGGTTGTCCGTCTTCTGCTGCTCCAGTTGCTTGATCTGCTGGTTGAAGGTGTTCAGATCCTCGGGTTCCTTGTCGTAACCCTCATAGCGATGGCAGCCCATGCAGCCTTTTTGTCGGAACAGGTCCTTGCCTTCGCTGATGGTCCATCCCGCATCGCCACTCACCAAGACCATATCGGCGGCGTGGCATGTCTGGCATCCGGCTTCGACGTTCTGCTTGGGAAAGAGCGGCCACAGCCAGTGCTCATAGTTTCCGTGCGCCTTCTCGATACTCGTGGTGGCGCGACCGTTCCCTTGATGGCAGGGCGAACAGCCGAAAGTGTCAGGATCGTGGATCTTCAGAAGCCCAGGTTCAGGATGGCTGACGAACGCCTGGGCATATTCATCGGGCTTTTTCTCGCCCTTCGGGGTCATTGAAGCAGCCGTGATTTTCAGCGGCTCACGGATCCCCATGTGGCAGGACTCGCAGCGGTCTACGATATTCGCATCCGCCACATTGATCTGCACGATCGTGGGATCCCACTCTTTTGTCTTCTTCTGCAAGCCTTCGATTTGCGTGGGAGTGAGGTCGACCAGGTGCTCGGAAATGTAGGCGGACATTGCGGTGCTGGCCGCAGTTACAGGCTTCAGCACGTCGCCGAGTGCTGCGTTTAACTTGGTGCGCGCGTCTTTCAGTTCGTTGTATTTCTCTTCCAGTTGACGGAAGTCGTATTTCTCTTTGTGGCCGTCGGGATACTCGACCGACCAGAGCCTTTTCTTGTAATCCTCCAGTTCCTTCTTTTTGCTTTCCTTCCCCGACGCACTGGTTTCGGTCTCAATCTGATAGGTCAGGGCATTAGCGTAGGCACGCTTGTCGGTAAAAATATTTTGGACTGCCAGGATTTTCGCGCTGAGATCGGTAATCTGTTTCTGAAGTTCGTCGCGCCGAGGCCGGGCCGCGACGTCGGCCTGCTTGTAGGCCTCTTCCAGTTTCTGATAGTCGGGGTTGTTCTCCACAGCCTTAACTGATTTGTCCGATGCCGGTTCGGTCTTATCGAGGAAAGCGGTGTAGCGCTGCTTCCATTCCTGCTGGAAAGCCTTCCAGGGCCGCTGTCCGTAAGCCTCATCCCACAGCGCCCAAAACAGCGTCGCCATAAGCAGCATCATCGAGACGACGTAATACATCGTGTACGACTTCGTAACTACTGGGTCTTGCTCGGGGATTGGTTGTTCAGGCACCAGTTTCTCCCTCTAGTCTTTGAGCACCGCTAAATTCCTGTCATTCCGTTAGTCTTTGAACGCCCCTAAATAATTGTCATTCCGAGCGAAGCGAGGAATCTCGGTCTCCGCCGGGAAGCACCAGATTCCTCGCTTCGCTCGGAATGACAATTCCTTTTTTACCTCACACGTTGAACCAGGGCGTTATCCACACATACTTGATATTGAACGCCAGCCGCAACAGCATTTTGAGGGGCAGTCCCACCATGGTCAGCCAGAAAAACATCATGATGGAATACTGCAGCAGGCTCATGCGCTGATAATCTTTCGGGTTGTAGCGCCGGAACAGCGCGTGCACCAGGAATCCGCCAGCCAGGTAATAACCTCCGACAACAATTGCGCCGAAGATTGCTTTAGCAAGGTTCGAGGTCAGCCCGAAAAGATCGGGCAGATCGCGGTTTACCTCGTAAATAAGCCGATTGTGATCCCAGGTTTGCCCCGGCCAGAACCACTGCCAGCCAGGCCCGCGGATAAACGTCCCGATAATAATCATCGCGACCCACAGAATCACGAAGCCGAACATGAACGTGCCAATAGCAAACTTGCGCTGCTTCCAGGTGTAATAGCCACTGCCCAGCGGGTTGGTGTCGATGTACGGAATCACCATGAGCCCGACGATGATCAACGTCGGCATTACCACGCCCGCGATCCACGGATCGAAGTACACCAGCATTTCCTGCAAGCCCAGGAAGTACCACGGGGCTTTTGCGGGATTCATCGTGAGGTTGGGATTCGACGGCTCCTCCAGCGGCGCGCTCAGCGTGATCGACCAGACCATCAGGATGATCGTGACGATAATGGCCGCGAGGAATTCAATACGCAGGAGAAATGGCCAGACATGGATTTCTTTCTGCCATCCGGGACGGAACGGCCATGTCTTGCGATGATGAGTCTTCGCCATCGCGGGATTGGTTTCGAGTTCACCGATCAGTTCATCGTTGGCCTTGGCCTGCGTCCACGCCAGATAAATGTAAAAGATCAATAGCGGGATCAAGCCGACGATGGGTACATTGTCGGGCGCGGAACAGATCTCCCAAAGTTGTCGCCAATCCATAAAGTCTCCGATGACCGTGTGGGAACGGCCACCCTCGGCCGTTCAAGTCGAGACAAGCTCGACAGTTCTTCTAGTGCTAACAACTGCGGAGCTTTGCTCCGCCGGACAGCCGAGGGAGGCTGTCCCCATGTGAGTCTATCCGCGGCGCGGCTTGTCTGCTTCCGCGGTCAGCATCACTGGCGCTGGGCCGGAGATGCCGCCGTCTTTTCTTACCCGCCAGAAATGCACAATCATCAGAACGGATGCCACGATCGGAATGCCGATGCAATGCCAGATGTAGGAGCGGAGGAGCGCATTCGCATCCACGATCGAGCCGCCCAACAAGCCAAAGCGAACATCGTTATACGGCGTCATCCCCAACATTTTGCCGAACGGGCCTTCATGGCCCAGCAGCGGCGTGGCGCGAGCCATGTTCGTTCCTACCGTGACGGCCCAGAATCCCAGTTGATCGTCCGGGAGCAAGTAGCCAGTGAACGAGAGCAGCAGCGTGAACACCAACAGGAGCACGCCGATGTTCCAGTTGAACTCGCGCGGCTTCTTATACGAGCCGGTCAGAAAAACCCGGAACATATGCAGCCAGACTCCGATTACCATCAAGTGCGCAGCCCAGCGATGCATGTTGCGCAGCAACTTCCCGAAGGGAACGTCGTGCTCCAGATAGAGAACGTCGCGGAAGGCCTGCACCTTGCTGGGATGGTAATAGAACATCAGCAGCACGCCGGTGAAGGTGAGCACAATGAACAAGTAGAATGTGATTCCGCCCATACCCCAGGTGTAGCTGTAGCGCACCGCATCGCGATTGATCTTGGCCGGGTGCAAGTGCAGGAAGACATTTGACAGCACGCCCAGAGCGCGGTTGCGCGGGGTGTCGTCATGCTTGTGGCGGAAGATCGAAGTAAAAACCTGAGTCTTTGTGGGATCTTTCAGGCCTTCGATCTGCTCCTTAGCTTTCGCGGGCATGTCGGTTTTGAGTGACTGGACATCTTCTTTGACTCCAGCTTTCACCCGCTCCAGCAGGCCTACGCGATTGCCATTTTTCCCGTTTTTCTCTTCAGGCATTGGATCCTCTTGTCTTGCTTCTCGATACCACACACACGGGCGAGGGCCCCATTCGACTTTGCTCAGGGCGCCCGCGCCACACAGTTTGCTACGCTCGCAAGAAAGCTCCCTGATCGTTGAACTGAGTGGGCTGGCCCTTGGGCCACTGATAAAGCTTTGACACGTCCACCAGGATCTGGCCGTCGGGCGCGATTTCCACCTTAGCTCTATCCATGGGACGCGGCGCTGGACCCTCGAAGTTGATCCCTTCACTGTCATATCCGCTGCCGTGGCAGGGACATTTGAATTTGTTCTCGCTCGGCTTCCAATCGGGAGTGCAGCCCAGATGAGTGCAACGCGCGTAGATGACGAATATGCGATCAGGCGTACGATCTACCCAGATGCGGTATTTCTGCTGAAACTTGGTATCCACTCCCAAACCGTATTCTTCGGGATAGCCGATCTTGAAGCTGGTCGCAGGCTCGAATAAAGTGCGCGGCAGAAAAAAGCGGAAGAATGCGATGAACCACGCCACCAGAAAAGCAGCCACGGCGCTCCAGACCAAGCGGCGGCGCTGCTGATTGACTTCACTGTCTTCCGGGCCGATCGATGCCACTCCTCCAGCTTTTGCGGCTCTGGACGTTCCCACTGCCGGAGTGCCGACATAGCTTGTAGATTCGCCGCTGCGGGCGACGGAAGCAGACGCCGACGCAGCCACGCCTTTCGCTGCAACAGGCCGAGGGGCGGCAGTAGCTGCCGTCGCCGCAACTGGAACCGAAGCGGCCGGGGCTGCGGCGGCTTCGACTGGCTCTCCAAGCAGAGCGGCAATTTCCGCATCGTTAAGCGTGGGCAACCCTTTGCGGCCACGCCGCGCCTGTTCCGCCGCGATGGTCGACTTGCTCCACTTCTTTCCCTCTGCCACCCACTTGGCGACTTCCGCGCTAATAGGCCCGGACGCGATCGTGGGCCGTGGAGCGGCAGGGGCTGGCACTGAGGGCGCAGGAGCTGCTGCGGCTTCAACTAGCTCTCCGAGCAGAGCAGCAATTTCGATATCGTTAAGAGCGGGCAGCCCTTTGCGGCCACGCCGCGCCTGTTCCGCGGCGATGGTCGACTTGCTCCACTTCCTTCCTTCGGCAACCCATTTCGCAACGTCGTCGCTGAGGGCCGAAGTTGCCGCTACCGGAGTTGGAGCTGCAGCCGGAGGCGCTGCGGGCGGCGCAGGTGCAACCGCTACGGGAGCCGATGCTCCGTCGCCACTCTCCCAAGACATCGGCTGACCAGCTTTCAGCGCTTCGATATCGGCATCGCTGAGCGCGGGCAGACCCTTACGCTGGCGGTAGGCCTGCTCCATCCCGATAACCGAATTATTGAGCGCCTGCCGCGGCCACGGCGGAAGGTGCCCCAGAACGCCCTTGGCGGACTCGTCTGCCATCCGTCCTCACCCCTTTTTCTATACGTGGTCCTGCTTCTATTCTAAATATTTTATTCTCAGTCTGCCGCAGCCGCGAGCGATTCCGCGCCGCTTTCTCTTTCTAAATCAATACCGATTGCAGTACCTACCAGGTCGGCTAAAGCCGTAATGAAGGTTGGCGAATCGTTCAGGCCTGACGTCATCTCGAAATGCCCGATCCCGAGATTCGCAGCTTCTTCGCGAGCCTCATGGTCGATCTCGCCCAGCGTTTCGACGTGATCGGAGACAAACGATATGGGCACGACGCAAACCTCGCGAACCTTTTCCGCCGCGAGTTCGCGCAATGCCGTGTGCAGAGAAGGCTGCAGCCACTTGCTGGCGCCCACTTTGCTCTGGTAACAGAGCCGATGGCGATTCGCCCATCCTCCACGCTGCATCACCAGTTCGACAGTCTCTTCAATCTGGCGTTGATAAGGATCACCCTTTTCGATCACCGCGACGGGAACGCTGTGCGCACTGAAAACGATCTCCGGGCAGTCCGGGTTGGCGAATCGTGCCAGGGCCTCGTCCATCTTCTCGACCAACGCCTTCAAATAAAGCTCGTGATGATAGAAGGGCTCAACGCAACGAACTGGGAGAGCATCGCGAAACTGCCGTCGCCACTCGTTAAGGCTGCTGCCCGTCGTGGTGCTGGAATAGTGCGGATAGAGAGGTAGCAGTACGACTTCGTCGCATTGGGCGTTCCGAAGGTGTTCGATCGCCTGCGCGGTAAATGGATGCCAGTACCGCATGGCCACGAAGCAACGCGCGTCAACGCCGGATTCCGTCAGCTTCAATTGCAATGCCCGGGCCTGCTGCTCGGTGAACCGCCGTATGGGCGAGCCTCCACCGATGGTTGCGTAGTGGTGCTGGACTTTTCTGGCGCGGGTGCTGGAAATCAGTTTGGCTAAGGGTTTACGGCCGATGCGGGCGAACGGAAAATCAATGATATCGGGGTCACAAAACAGATTGAAAAGAAAAGGCTCAATCGCTTCCAGCGTGTCGGGTCCGCCGAGCTGGAAGAGCACCACACCTACCCGCCGTGTTGTGTAAGCCATTCCCCCCGTTCCTTGATGAAAAAGGATGTTACTGAATAGTGGAAGGTTTAGTCAACGCAGAACTGATAATTTCGCAACTTGGTCAGCATGACCGCAGCAAAAGAACGCAAGCAAGGCCAGTTTACGCGTGCGAAGAATCGGCCGCGAGTTCTGTACCCGCTTCTGTCGCCATCGCTTCGATGATGAAATCTGCAAACTCTGAGGTGCCTGCTTTCCCGCCGACGTCACGGGTCAACTTGTCGCGGGTACGATAAACCTTTTCCAACGCGTTGCGAATCTTTAGGGCCGCATCGTACTCGCCGAGGTGGCGCAGCATTAGCAGGGAAGAACGTAGGATAGCCGTTGGATTCGCCAGATTCTTGCCCGCGATATCTGGAGCCGAGCCATGCACCGCCTCAAAGATTGCACAGTGATCTCCGAGGTTCGCGCTGGGGACGAATCCCAATCCGCCAACGAACGCCGCGCACAGGTCGGAAATAATGTCTCCGTAGAGGTTCTCCATCACCAGCATGTCGTACTGATACGGATTCATGACCAACTGCATGCAGGTGTTGTCCACGATGTGCTCGCCGTAAATGATCTCGGGATAGTTCTTAGCAACATTGCGGGCGCAGCGCAGGAAGAGGCCATCTGAGAGCTTCATGATATTGGCCTTGTGAATGGCGTGGATCTTCTTGCGCTTATTTTTGCGCGCGTACTCGAAAGCGAAGCGGGCAATGCGAGTGGAAGCTTTCTCAGTGATGATCTTGAGGCTCTCGACCACGCCGGGAACCACTTCGTGCTCGATGCCGGAGTACAGGCTCTCGGTATTCTCGCGCACGATGATGAGGTCGACCTCAGGGTAGCGCGTGGGAATGTGGGGCAGATTGCGAATGGGACGGAAGTTGGCGTAGAGCTCGAACTTCTGCCGCAAGGCGACGTTGATGCTGGCGAAGCCGCCTCCAATCGGCGTGCTTACCGGCCCTTTGAGCCCAACATGGGTGCGTTCGAGCGATTCCGTAAGTTCCTTCGGAATGTATTCCTTGTATTTCTCAAACGCTTCGGCCCCGGCCATGAAGGTTTCCCACTCAAACTTCACGCCAGTGGCTTCGAGGATGCGCACGGTCGCCTGGGTCACTTCGGGACCGATGCCATCGCCGGGGATGAGAGTGATCTTGTATGCCATGTCTTTACAAGTCGTTATCGGCAAAATCGGCTGAAACGGTAGCAACGTTGCTCGCAACGTTCGGCCGTTCGTAATCAGCTAATGGTCGTGAATACCGAAACGTAGCAGAGCTACGTCTCTACAGCGTTCAACTCTTGGCTACTGGCTTACCGCGCGCTTCCGGTTCCTTGGTCTTGAGCAGGTCCTTTAGCTCAGTCATGAACTCCTGTACATCCTTGAAGTCCAGATACACCGACGCAAACCGAACGTAAGCCACTTTGTCGTACCGGCGCAGACGATTCATAATCAGCTCGCCAAGTTCACTGGTCTTGCGCTCGCGCTCCGCCGATTCGATTACGAAGCTTTCCGCCTCATTCACAATCTGTTCTAACTTTCCGATGGGCACCGGCCGTTTTTCGCAGGCCCTCAGCAGGCCATTCAATACTTTCTGGCGGTCGAATTTCTCGCGGCGGCCATCTTTCTTGACCACCATGTAAGGAATTTCGTCGATGCGCTCATAGGTGGTGAAGCGCTTGCCGCACTTCAGGCACTCGCGGCGGCGGCGGATGGAATCGGCTTCCTTGCTCTCGCGCGAATCCACCACTTTGTCATTTGCGAACCCGCAGAAAGGACACTTCATGGCGCTTGCATCAGTGGTCGCCTGATTGTAGCAGGGACGCCTGACGCAGCGCGGCCCGCACTAGGGACGACAACAGCATCAGACTACTGGAGGCGAAGGCGAAAGCTCAGCCCGGGCCTCCTCCTGCTCGCTCTCTTGCGAAAGCTTCCGCAATGAAAGCCGTTCCCGGTGAGCCAGCAGCAGGCCAGCGGGAACCACGGAGACGAACGTAGCCAGCCACAATAGAATTCCGCAACTGGCCGCCAGTTCATGCGACGCATCGAAAATGTGCTGCAACGCCGAGATTGTCGCCAATTGCGAGCCGCCGCCCACCCCGGGCAACTGGATCAATGAACCCAACATGCTGGAACCCATCAACAGCAGAACTTTCGACACCGTCATGTGCTCGAGGGGCGCGCCGTAGGCATGAGTGACCTCGCGATAGGCAAGCGCGATCAGCCACCACATGAAAATCGACACACCCGACAATTGCAGGAAGGAAATCGGACTGTGGATGGTGTCCAGCCCGCCATGGAATTCACGCACTCTCTGCGCCACCCGATGCCCAAAATTCGCGGCTAGGTGAGAGAAGCGAGTTTCGATCCAGGCGGCGAGAGCTTCTCCAAATTGTGCAATCAGGAAAGCCGCCAGCGCCAATCCTGCCACCAGAGCGATCAGAAGGAAGCCTCCCACGCGCAGCCGAGGATAAATCTCGGGGTTCGGCAGGAAGCGCAGTTCAGTCGGCAAGAAAATGGCGAAGACCATCAGGACCGTAAATCCGCCAACATCAAAAATGCGTTCGATTGTCCAAGCCGCCATTTGCGAAGAGAAGGTGAGATTGGCTCTGCGAGCAATCAGGTAAGGGCGAATCAATTCGCCTGGCCGACCGAGCAGGGTCAGGCCGGTGAACCCGATCAGCGTCGGAGGAATCAGACTAATCACGGAAGTTTCCGGGCGCACTGGACGCAGGAAGATTTTCCAACGCAGCGCGCGCAGGTAAAAGCTGACATAGATCAGCGCGATGGCCTGCAGAATATGACGCACGCTGACCTGCTTTCCTTGCGCCCAGAAAGTGGGCCAGTCGAAGTCTTTCCACGTCCTGAACTGTGTGTAGACCAGGGCAGCCAGAATCGCCGCGACAACCGCGTAGGCCACGATGCGTTTTCTGCCCATTTACTCGATACGTCCCGGAGGCAACGTCCCACCACAGAAATACTTCAAGAATTACTCCTCTTGCCAAGGTAAACGACAGGAACGCAGGGGTCAACGCGGTAGGCTTTAATGCAGTGCTGCGCATCTGCTCGTCCAACAAATTCACACGGGCGCGATGCCCCCTGCTTCATTGCCGCTTAACATTCACCGGGAGACTTGCTGGGTTGTGTCTGGGAGTGCGGCTTGCTTTACGGTCGGAGAGCGGTGTGCAGGATTCTTGTGGTAACTGGCGGTTTTCAACGCAGCCGTTTTACGCTCTGCCAACTTCTTGCGGTTGAAGTCACGGACGATTCGGGCAACGTAAGCCTGCGTCTCATAATAAGGTGGAACCCCGTGATACTGTTCCACACGCTGCGGCCCCGCATTGTAAGCCGCCAGGGCCTTGATCAAGTCGAAGTTGTAGCGTTCCAGCAATTCGCGCAGGTATCGCGTGCCGCCTTCCACATTCGAACTGGGATCGAAAGAATCGGTTACTCCCAAGCGGGACGCAGTTTGCGGCATCAGTTGCATCAAGCCCTGCGCTCCCTTGGGTGATACCGCGTGCGGATTGAAGCCGCTTTCCGCATGGATGACGCTGTTGATGAGGTCCGGATCAAGGTGGTGCCGGCTGCTGACGGCGTTTATCACGTCGTTCATCGACTGCCCGCTGACACGCGTTTTCCCCGCGGTAGGAGCTGACAGGTCTTTCTCGAAACCATCAATGTCGGCGGTAGGCACATCCACATAGCCATCGCGATCGGCGCCCAAATAAAGGCGGGTTACCGAACCGATTACCTCACGCCGCTCGTGGCGAATGGAAAAGCCGTTGTGCAAAAGGGCGAGGTCGGCCCCGGCCGCGAACAGGGGTGTCCCCAGAAGGCTAAGCGCGAGAATGATTTGACCGAGCAACTTCATATAAAAACAGAACGATAGCCCTGCATAAACTTGCACCCTTGGCAGTCCGGCTGCCAGTCTCGTGATTCGTATCAGGGTATGCCTTCAGGCATACCGTAATTCGCCGTAGATGGCCCCGGCTTTAGCCGCTGGGGTTAGGTTTGCAAAGTTTACCTCAGGCCCAGTGCCGATAGCTCGATTTCAAACCAGCGCCTGAAGGCGCTTTCGTGACGCAAGCCCTGTCGGCATGCCTGAAGGCATGCCCTGATACGAATCGCTCTTATGTACATCCTGCACTGCCTAGACCCCGACGCGGGTCCCCAGCGCCTGCTCAATGGCCGCGGCCACCCCGTTCTGGTCATTGGCCAGGGTCACCGTCCAGCCCCTGCCACGTAACTCTTCGGATGCATTCCCCATGATAAATGGCAGTCCGGCAAACTCAAGCATTTCAATGTCGTTGTAGTTGTCACCAATGGCCATGACCTGTTCGCGGGGTATGCCCCGGAAGTTGGCCCATCGTTCCACGGCATGGCCCTTGGAACATCCCTGGTTCAGCACATCGACGATGGAAAGATCCCGCACTGGATACTCGGTGCGCAGTACGGTGATGTCCTTTGCCAGTTCGCTCTCTGCCAGTACCGCGAGGGCCTGATGCATGCGCTCGATCCGCCCGCAGAACATGGCCTGAACCGGATCCGTGGTCAGAGATTTTTCCAGTGGGATGACGAAATCGATGTATTCCAGGTTCTTCTCCAGCCAGCGCTGAATGCTCTCGTTTAAGTCGCGCATGTGTTCGAGCACCACAGCGCCTTTAGTCTCGATGTCAAAAGTCAGGACGGTGTTTCCGCGAAATTCCTGCATCGTGGCGCAGAGTTTGCGGCAGGTTTCGGCGGGGAGCATGTCGCGATGAAACGTCTCACCAGAAAGCGACCGCGTGATGGCGCCATTCGAACTGATCAGCCACAGATCGAAGCCAAGCTGCTCGGCGATGGGCAAAGCAAATTTATGTCGCCGCCCGGTTACCAGAATGATTTCGACACCCTCCTGGTGAGCCCGGCGCAGCGCCGCCAAGTCTGTTTCCGAGATATGAAACTGAGGATTGAGCAGGGTACCGTCAATATCGGCGGCCAGCAGGCGGATAGCAGGTCTCAGCACAGAAGATTCTAGCATCCTATGAATGGAGGCCGGGCGTCCACGCCCGGCGGGACCGTCCTCCACGACCATGCTATAGTCCGATCAAAGCATGGGATCATTAATTTTCTTATTCTTTCCCTGGGGCCTGATTCTGCAGGCGGTGGCCATTGTCCATTTCATCCGCCGGCGTCCGGATGGCTATTGGCTGTGGATCATTATTTTCTTCGGGGGGCTGGGCGCGCTGATCTACATTGCCGCCGAAGTCATCCCCGACGCTGGTTTAGCCCGCCAGTCGTTCAAAGTCTTTCCCCGGCGCAGAAGGATTCACGAACTCGAGGCCGCCATTCTTGATAATCCCTCGGCCGGGAATTATGAGGAGCTCGCTGATCTGTATCTGGAGGAAGGGAACTATGCCCGCGCCCGCCAGTGCTACGACCACGCAATCTCCTCGCGCACCGACTCTCCCGACCCGTTTTATCGTCGCGGGATGGCCGCCACCTTCATGGGGGACTTTGCCGCGGCAGTGCCCGATCTGGAGCGTGTGGTGGCGCAGGATCCCAAGTACGACTTTCAGCGCGCCGCTGCGCTGTTAGCTCATGCTTACGCCAACACCGGCCAACCCGAAAAAGCCGAGGCACTGTTTCGCGAGGTCATAAAAATTTCGACTTCGTCCGAGACTTACTACAATTACGCCTGCTTCCTTGCCGATCAGCAACGCCCAGCCGAGGCCCGTCAATGGGCGCAGCGCATTCTGGACAAAAAGCCGACCATGCCCGGATACCTCCGTCGTCGCGAGCGGCCCTGGTTCCGCAAAGCGGCAGCGTTGTTGAGCCGCTTACCCAAGCCAACGTAGGCGCGAGTCTCAGCGCCCGTGCTCGGCTGACAAGAAACGATCGCGATCCAGCGCGAACAATTTCCCCGCTTCGCCTTCACTCGCACTCACGCGGCGGACCGACTCTCTGCGGCCGACACGTTTGTCGACTCACTGGCGGCAGTTGGTGTCAGCAGCGGCCAGCCTCGACGCAACACGTAGTCAAGCCACGCACCGGCCATCTGCGAGGTGAAGACGGCCGCCAGCACCAGTGTGGTATAAAACGTCGGACTGATGATCCCGGCATCGAATGCCACGCTCGCCAGCACAATCCCCGGTCCGCCACGCGCATTAGTCGTGATCGCCAGATTGATCAGATCCAGTCCACGGAACCCCGCGAAACGCCCAGCCAGGGACACCGAAAGAATCTTGACCATACAACTTCCCCCGAAAAAAGCCGCCACCATCCCCAGTGAGAGACCGTGCACCAAGTCGAGTTTCAATCCCACAATCGCGAAGTACACGGGGATGAAGAAGGCAAACGAAACCTTCCCGATAGCGTCGAGAGCCTCGGAAAACAGTCTGCGCTTCTTGTGCACCACAGCGAAGCCGGCAAGAAAGGCGGCGAATACCAGGCTGACATTGAGCACCCCGGCGACTACACAATATCCCAGCAGAACTGCAATCGCATAAGCCGTCGGCGAGTGTCGGGCCATAACGTTAAAGCGTGATCGGTTGATGCGCTTTACGACTCGGGGAGCGATCGTCAGCCCTAGCCCGAAGAATCCGACCGTGGCGATGAGGTGATACGCCATGTGCCGCGGGTCAAGCGCGATTTTTCGAGCGATCGCTGTTGCGATCGCCAACGCCAGCCACAGCACGATGTCTTCCAGCACGGCGACACCTAGAACCAGCCGTGCGAAGCGCGTGTGCAGAATCTTCAAATCCGCGAAAATCTTCGAGACCACCGGAACCGAGGTTACGGCTACCCCGACGGCGAGAATAATGATAAGAGAAATACGATTGCCATTGGGACCCGCGAGCGCAGGTCCAATCAGAAATGGACCCAGCCCCAGCCCAAGAACGAACGGAATGCCTGTGCCTGCGATCGCAAGCCAACCTACTTCGCGGCGCTCTTCGCGGCTGAACAACTGGCGGGTTTCTGCGCCTGAGAGGAACATCAGTAGCAGCAAGCCCAGCCAGTAAACGAAATTCAAAATGTTGATCTGGTGTCTCGTGGCTTCCAGCAGCGCTGACGCGAAAGGCAATCGGCCGACTAGAGCCGGGCCCAGTACGACCCCGGCCAGAATTTCTCCAACTACCTTCGGCTGGCGGAGTCTCATGAAAAGATACCCGAGCAACTGCGCCAAACCGACAAGCAGCAGGAGTATCAAGAGAATCGAAGTCAGATCGGAGTTGGACACTGTGCTCCCCGCGCGGCTTAGATGCTGGGAACGCGCGAGGGTTGGTCATGGACGGCTCACGCGCTAAATCGTGAGTCAAGCAGGGCACGGAGCGAGAACGGGTTGGCTAGGCCGAAGCCAGATAGTCCCCCAGCGCCCGCTGAGTTTGAAGATCGAGAGCCTCACCAAATTGAGTGAGATCTTGAATCAGAATCTGCGGGTCCATCAGGGGAAGATTTTCCTGGGCCAAAGCAAAAACGCAACGTCTAACCAGGTTGTACTCTTCGATCAGGGCTGTCGCCGTGAAGCCTTGGGCCTGCCGCATTCGGCCATGCCGCTCGGCGGCTTTCATCGAGGCAACTGCCATATCAGGCAAACTCAATTTCATGACTTTCATGGTTTCTTCAATCAAGGGCAGGATGGGCGCCGCTCTTTTCTGGGCGGCCAGTTTGACGCGCTTGAGATTGGGATCCGCCTGGCTATGCGCCAGCCACTCCCTTTGAATCCGGCTGCGATTCTGCTTGACCAGAAGCTTGAGCCGCTGGGCCGCGCTGCCACGCGGCGGAAGTCTGCTCTCGGCGGAGGATGGAGTGCGCCCCAGTTGCCGGTCGATCTCTTCCAGCGCCCCGCGCAACGCACTTTCGACTTGGCTTGAACGCCGGTCCCCGCGGGCCACTCGGCTGACATAGGAAGGATCCACGCCCAACTGGCGTGCGATTCTGATATAAAGACCGCGATACAGAGTTTGCGGGGATCGTATTCCTGGTCTCACATTTGTGCTAAAATTGTCATTGTACATGACAACCTTTCATGACTACTGGCGACAGGGTGCCGCCCTAACGCGACGGTTAAAACACTCGCGTTAGTTCCAGTCTAGCAGGCGCGCCATGAGCAACACAAGCGGTTCAAAGCTCGAGTGGGCAAAACGAATTCTCGCTATCCGCCGCCGTCTGCAAATGAGCCAATCCGAACTGGGTAAGCAGATGAACGCCTCCGCCATGGCGGTTTCGCGCTGGGAACGGGGCGTTCAAGAACCCCCGGCCAATATTTACGTTCAACTGGGCAATCTCACCGGAGATCCGGAATGCTGGTATTTCTGGGGACGGGCTGGCTTAAGCAGCGATGACCTGATGCGTGTTTTGCCCGCCGTTCGGTCGCGCTCGCGCAAGGAGCAGATATTCAATCTGCAACTGGTTCAGGCCGGAACCCATCGGCGGCTCCAGCAACCTCATGACCTGGTAGCCATTCCCCTTCTGCCCATCGTAGCGGCCACCCACGGGGGCAAGGGAGACTCTGCCGACAGCCTCAGTCAGGTCCCGATGGAATCGATGTTGGCCGCCCCCAGCAACTGGTGTCCTAATCCGGCCCATACCAGTTGTCTGCGAGTTCGTGGCCGCTCCATGATGCCGCTCATTCATGACGGCTACATCGTCGTAATCGACACTTCGCAGACCAATCACGCCAAGCTCTACGGCCAAGTCATCGTGGCTGCCCACAAGGAGCAGGGTCTGGTCGTGTCCCGTTTGCAGCGCTTCGATCGCACCGAAGTTCTGGTTCCCGAAAACCGGGAGTATGAGTCGACCGAGGTTTCCACCAATGGATGGCGAATCGTCGCCAAGATCTTGTGGTGGATTGGACTTCCCGCCTGATGTCTCAGCACCCTGTGACGTAGATCACCGAAAATAAATTTCGCCCACCTTACTCTGGCCGTGGTTGCAAATTCCCATCTCGGAGTTGGTCATGGCCTACGTAATTACTGATTCCTGCATCAAAGATTCGCTGTGCGCCGATGTATGTCCGACCGATTGCATTCATCCCAAGACGGATGAGCCTGGTTTCGAGGAGGCGACTCAGCTCTATGTCGATCCAGAAGGCTGTATCGACTGCGGAGCCTGCGTCCCGGTGTGCACCTCGGATTCGATTTATCCAGTCGACGACTTGCCCGATGAATCGAAGCGATTCATCGAGACCAACGCGGCATACTTCGCGCGCTAGGTAACAATCGGCGCAAGCGAAAATCGACCGCGCCCCATCGTGGCCGGGCCGCCCTTTTTCCGGGTGGCCGCCCATGGTGCAGGAGTTCGTGCATTGACATTTGGCTAGGCCGGCTCTATCGTTGCCAACCGGACGGCAATGAATATTGTCAAGGCAACTCACCGCTTTGAAGAGTGGCTCGGACGCCACACTACGCTGGTAAAACCTGATCTTCGCCTGAAGCACCAGCGTATGGCGGAGGCGGTGTTCCCGTTTCTTCGTGCCACCTTCTATCGCTGGATGCAAGTCTGGCCTGAGGTCTGTTCTGACCTTGCTAAGGCTCCGCGGGTTCTTGCCGTGGGCGACCTCCATGTTGAGAATTTTGGCACTTGGCGTGACATCGAAGGCCGCCTGGTTTGGGGCATCAATGATTTCGATGAAGCTGCCGTCGTGCCCTACACCATCGATCTGGTGCGGCTAGCCACCAGCGCGATATTCGCCATCGCAGCTGGCCACCTGGCATTGAAACCGAAGGACGCCTGCGCGTCAATCCTGCAAGGCTACAAAGAATCTCTTGCCAGCCAGGGTCGTCCCTACGTGCTCGAAGAGGAAAACACTTGGTTGCGCCAGGTCGCAACCGGAGTCTTGCGCGACCCGGTGCATTTTTGGGAAAAGATGGACAGTTTGCCCAGAATCAGTGGGCAGATCCCGGCAAGCGCCCAGGAAGCGCTGGAGCACCTCATGCCGGAACGAGGGCTCACCTACCGAGCCGTGCGCCGGGTTGCTGGTCTGGGAAGTCTGGGGCACGTCCGCCTGGTCGCGATCGCGCTGTGCCATGGTGCAAAAATCGCTCGTGAAGCCAAGGCGCTGGTGCCCTCTTCGGTTTATTGGGCCAAGGGAGACGAGGCGCCTGCGGAGATCTTGTACCATGCCATCCTCAGCCGTGCGGTGCGCTGCCCCGATCCTTTTGTGCAGCTTCGTGGCCGCTGGATTGTCCGCCGCTTGTCGCCGCATTGCTCCCGCATCGAACTCAGCGTGCTGCCTACCAACCGCGATGAACTCCGCCTGCTGTCTGCTATGGGATGGGAGACCGCCAACATTCACCTCGGCACCGTGGACGCGCGAAAATACATCCGCCGCCATCTCAGCCGGCTCAAACCAAATTGGCTGCTCGCAGCCGCCAAAGACATGGAAGGGGCGGTCACCATCGACTGGCGCGCCTGGAAAAAGTCGGAGGGCTACTGATTCGGTTCCTTTCGCGGGCAAGTTTCTAGTGAAAGACGCGTTATCTATATCGAGAAAATTCCGATCAGATTTCTCGCGGGAAACCATAAGAAATCCCATCCGCTGATTCCAGCCGCGCCGGGATCCCTGTAGTCTCTCGCTCTAACGCGTGCACCAGTTCGTCCAGAATGACCCGTAGAGAATCGGGATCATCTCTAAGCGCCCGTCGCACACTCTCCCGGTCGACCGCCAATTCGCCAATCTGACGCGCGCCGATGGTATTGGGCTCTTCCATTGAGGGCAGAATCGAGCCCAGCCGCTGTCTACGCTTCTCCGGCTTGTGTCCCACCGTGGCAAACGGATAATCCAGACTTCCCGTCGTCATCCAATGCACAACGAGTTCCTCCACGTGTCCAGCGCTGCACGCTGCATAAATGCCTCGCCGTCTGGCCAACTCATCCTGCCACTGCAAGACCTTCAGCTTGTCCTCCCAGTGGCTTTCAGCAACCAGGAACCAAACCTGCTCCGCCGATCTTTCCTCGCCGCAAATCGTGCACTCCTGCATCTTCGGGCCTTCCATGACTGCTACCTTCCTTCCTGTGACGACTGTTCTCGCCGGATACTTCTAACACTGGGCATTTCTGCCGCGTGCACCGCGGCTGCGGGCTTCTTCTTGGCAAAATCGGGCCGCGGAACCGCAACCACGCCCTGCCCTTTTTCGTACGATAGAGTCAGCACGAACGCACACTCGTCGCACAGCCAGTAGTATTCGATACGATGATTGGACCGACCTCTCCACCGCGTTCTCCCCATGTCTAGCCGGTCGATAGGCTCCGTTTCCACCAGGAAAAGTTTCCCATGGCTCAGTTTGCGGAAGGGGTTGTGGCAGACCGGATTTGCACATTTGTGCAGCACGCGATTCCTCCTGATAGGCGCAGTCCTAAATCAGAGCGAGGATTGCAATGCACGCCAGTGACCGAAAGGGTGTATCCGAATAGTTACTGGAACCGGTTTGTATGCATGACGCTGGAGATCCCTGTCTCGCGCACCTCCCAACGCGAGTGCCCAAGCGCAGTCGAAGTGCCGAAATTTCGGCAGCGCCGGCGCAGACCGAAGCCCCGCGTGAAACATTTTTCCGCAGTTCCTCTCGACGAATTCTTAAGCAATCCCTATCATGTATTCATCGCGAGGTACGATAAATGACTGAACCAACTTATGAGGAACTGAAAGCCCGTTTGGCGGAACTGGAAAAACAGGGCCCACGCCGCGTCGCCAGCATGGAATTCCGGGTCAGCGAAAAAGGCGGAGTCAGCGTGTATGGACTGGGCCGCTTCCCGGTCACACTCTATTATGAACAGTGGACGCGCCTGCTCGAGGCCGCCGACAAGCTGCGCGAATTCCTTGAAGAAAACAAGTCCAAACTCAAGCTCAAAGGACAGTAGTTTCGAGAGCGAGCAGTATCTCTATCTCACCACTCGCGGCCGCAAAAGTGGTCTGCCCCGTGAAATCGAGATCTGGTTCACACATCGCCAAGGAAACTTCTACGTGATCGCTGAATACCCGACTTCGAAGTGGGTGTGGAATCTGCGGGCTGATCCAGAAGTGCAAGTGCGGGTTGGAAAACAAAGCTTCGCCGCTCACGCCCGCTTCATCAGCGATCCCGAACTGTATCGCTCCATTGCCGATCTCTCCACCCAGAAATACGCCTGGGGCGAAGGCACAATCGTAGAGTTAATTCCAAGCGAACTGAGAACCGAGAACAGATAACTGGCAACTGATTATCTTCCATGTCCTCCGACGAAATTCTCACGCTACCGCCGCCCCCAGTCGATGCCCGCCTTTCCTACGGTACCGATCCCAACCAATTCGGAGATCTTCGCGTCCCCGCCACCAAGCCTCCATTCCCGCTAGTGATGAACATCCACGGAGGTTTTTGGCGCGCCAAGTACGACCTAGTCCACGCCGGGCACCTCTGCGCCGCGCTCACCGCCAAGGGCATCGCCACCTGGAACATCGAGTACCGCCGCGTCGGCAACCCCGGCGGAGGCTGGCCCGGCACCTTCGAGGACATTCGCAGCGCCTACCGCTATCTCCCGCAAATCGCCGGGCGCTACAACATTGATCCAACAAAAATCCTGGTCATGGGCCACTCCGCCGGCGGACAACTCGCCCTCTGCCTCGCCGCCCACGAGTCCTCCCTCAGGCGCGTGGTCTCGTTGGCGGGCGTCGTCGATTTGCAGCAGGCGTGGGAACAACATCTCAGTAACGACGCAGTCGTGGAATTCCTCGGAGGCAAACCGAAAGCCGTGCCCGAACACTATCGCGAAGCCGATCCCATGCAACTCGCGATCGACCACGCCACAACCCAATGGCTAATTCACGGCGCCGGAGACGATACTGTCCCCTCCTACTTTAGCCGCCAATACGCCGAGCAAAAGAAAAGCAAGGGAGAAGACGTTCACTACACCGAAATCTCCACCGCGGGCCATTTCGATCTAATCGATCCCCACTCGAAAGCCTGGCCCACGGTCGAAAATACCATCCGCCATATGCTGGTGTAGTGCGTCACACGGATTGACCTGTATTCGTTTTGAAAGGGATGGGCTTCAGCCCATCCGTAAGTGGAGCAAAATAAGGCGCGGCTTTCCGCCGCTGAGGGAATGCCAGTCGAACGGTTTCTGGCTGTGGCCGCATCGATGAAACCGTAAAGAGCTACGTCCTTACCTGCCGGAATGCAAAACTCAGATACATCATCTGTCCAACATGATGATCCAAATGGGCGGCACACTTCAGAACCATGTGGAAACGGCTCCCCACCTCCCCCGCGCGCACAGCCGAATAGGGCGCCGACCAATCTTCCACCGACTGCGCTTGAACTGTCCGCAGCACCATTGCAATTGTCTCCTCAAAGCGCTGCAGAACTTCTTCCTTCGGCAGATGCCGCGTCTCAGTAAATTCCCGGTCGCGATCGCGGACGTATCCCGTCCCTGCAATCTGCGCGCCGACGTAGTAATTCAAATTGCCGGTGAGATGCAGAACCAGATGGCCGAAACTATTTCCAAACGGAAAAGGTTTCAACCAGAACTGCTCCTCAGTAAGCTGAGCCGACAGCTCGCGCACCCGCGAAGCCAATGCCCCATAACGCTCAATCAGCCCAGACGCAATCGTGGCTCCCAAATCCTGCACAGGTGATTTCCTTTGTGTACCTTCGTGCCCTTAGTGGTTAATGCCTTTGACCCGCTGCGTTTTCGCCTTTACCCTCACCCATTGCGGACTGTCATCCCGACCGGAGGTTCTCATCCCGACGGGGATGAGAAGCGGAGTGGAGGGACCTGCTGTCTCGCGCCGCCACAGCAATCGTGAAAGTGCTCCCAATCCCGCCCGTTCCCCATGGGCACTCAAGCGCAATTCCGCAACACCAAAGCCGAATTCTTCGATCCAAACGCAATGCAATTGCAAACTGCATGTTCCACCGATTTCTTTCGCCCAACCTCCGGCACATAATCCAGATCGCACTCCGGATCAGGCGTTTCCAAATTTATCGTCGGCGGAATCTGCCCACTCTGCATAGCCACAATCGCAGCCGCTACCCCCGCCGCCCCGCATGCCCCCTGCGGATGCCCGATCTGCGACTTCAGCGCCGACATTGGAACCGACCGCGCATGCTCGCCTAAAGCCAGCTTCAACGCCCGCGTCTCGATCCGGTCGTTGAGCTGCGTCGAGGTCCCGTGCAAATTCACATAATCCACATCCGAGGCCGCAATGCCAGCCCCCTTCATCGCCAACCCGATCGCACGGGCCGGCTCCTCGCCGCACTCCTGCAGCCGCACACGATGAAACGCCTCGCACGTAGACCCATACCCGCAGATTTCCGCCAGCATCTTCGCTCCCCGCGCCCGCGCATGTTCATATTCCTCGAGCACGAACATCCACGCACCTTCAGCCAGCACAAAGCCATCGCGGTCCACCGAGAACGGACGCGACCCCCGCTCCGGCTCATGATTCCACGAGTCAGTCAAAATTTTCATCAGGATGAAACCCTTGATAATTCCCAGCGCGATGGGCGCATCCGCGCCGCCGCTCAACACCATATCCAGCCGCCCCGACTGAATCTGCCTCATCGAATATCCGAATGCATCGGTCGATGAAGTGCAGCCAGTCGTGATTACATGACTCGCCCCGCGCAACCCAAAGCGCACATTCAATTCGCTCGAAAGCGCGCCCATCACCCCAGTCGGCACGCAGAACAAACTCATCTGCTTGTACTGTTGATGAAAGAACAGCCGATATTGTTCCTCGGTAAATTCCTGCGATCCGCCGCCCGACCCAATGATCACGCCAAAGCGCTGTTTCTCTTCGAGCGGCAGGGAAGCGGGATCGAACCCGGAAGTCCCCAAAGCCTCCGTAGCCGCCGCCAAAGCCAGTGGCAGCACCCGCGATACATGCTTCCGCTCGCGTTTCTCCACCCAAGCCAATTCGTCGAAATCAGGAACCTCCCCAGCAATCTGCACCGGAATCTCCGCCGAATCGAACCGCGAGATCCGCCGCACCCCGCTCCGGCCCAGCAGAACGCCCTCCGAAAACGCGGCATTCCCCACGCCATTCGGACTGACCACACCCATCCCAGTAATCACGACTCGTCGCTTCAAATCCTCACCCCCGGGTTTCGGCATCAAGCATATATGAAGAAAGCAAACAAAGCCCGACTTCCTTTGTGTACCTTCGTGTCCTTAGTGGTTTAAGGCCTTTGTGTTTCCGCATTGCTTTATAATCACGTTTCCCAAAGGGAGGGCTGTTTGGCCTACGAAGATCTGCGCCAATGGATCGCCGCGCTAGACCGCGCTGGCGAGCTAAGAAAAATCCGTGCCGAAGTCGACCCGATCCTTGAGATCGCCGAAATCACCGACCGCGTCTCCAAAATGCCTTCCAGAAATAATGGAGGCCGGGCGTCCTCGCCCGGCGGCCCAGCCCTGCTTTTCCAAAACATCAAAGGCCACCCCGGCGCCCAGATCCTAATCAATCAATTCGGCTCCGCCCGCCGCATGAACCTGGCGCTCGAAGTAGAAAGGCTGGACGAAGTCGCCGACCGCATCCGCCAATTCATCGACGTAAAGTCCCCACAAGGCTTCCTCGACAAAGTAAAGATGCTCCCCATGCTCGCGGAAATGGGAAAGTTCTTTCCAAAAACAGTTTCCACCGGCCCGTGCAAAGAAGTAATCCGCCGCGACAACTTTTCCTTAGACTGGTTTCCCATCCTGCAATGCTGGCCAAAAGACGCCGGCCGCTTCATCACCCTCCCGTGCGTGATAACGCGAGATCCCAAAACCGGCAAACGCAATGTAGGCATGTACCGCATGCAAGTCTACGACCAGCACACAACGGGGATGCACTGGCAAAGACAAAAAGTAGGAGCCGAGCACTATCGTGAGCAACTGCGAGCCGCGGCCGCAGAAAAAGACCACGTGGGGACGGGCGCCCTCGCCCGTCCAGCCGGGCAAAGCCCGGCAGCCGCCAGTCGTGCCGCAGTCGACATAATGGCCCGCTCCTCCGGAGGCTCCACACTCGCCGAAGGCGACCGCCCCACCGGCAAAATGGAGGTCGCCGTAGCCATTGGCACCGATCCCGCAATCACCTTCTCCGCCATCGTCCCCGCCCCGCCCGACGTCGAAGAATATCTAATCGCCGGCTTCCTCCGCCAAAAACCAGTAGAACTGGTAAAGTGCGAAACGGTAGACTTGGAAGTCCCAGCCACGTCAGAAATCGTCTTAGAAGGCCACGTAAACCTGGAAGAGCTAAGGCGGGAAGGCCCCTTCGGAGATCACACTGGCTACTACTCGCTTGAAGATCTTTATCCCGTTTTTCATCTCACCTGCATTACCCATCGCAAGGATCCGATCTACTCCACCACGATTGTCGGCAAGCCGCCGATGGAAGACGGTTGGATGGGCAAAGCCGTCGAGCGCATTTTTCTTCCGCTGATGCGGCTTACGATTCCTGAGATCGTCGACATCAACCTTCCCGTCGAGGGCGTATTTCATAACCTGATGATTGTTTCCATCAAGAAGTCGTATCCCGGCCAGGCCCGCAAAGTGATGAACGCGGTCTGGTCGCTCGGGCAGGCCATGTTCACCAAATGCATCCTCGTGGTCGACCAAGATGTCAACGTGCAGGACATCGCCGAGGTCACACTCAAGGTGCTTAACCACATCGATCCCGAGCGCGACATCCAGTTCATGCTCGGGCCCGTCGATTCGCTCGACCACGCCTCGCGCCTGCCCAACTACGGATCGAAGATGGGCATCGACGCCACCCGCAAGTGGTCCAGCGAAGGCTTCACCCGCCCCTGGCCCGACGAAATCCTGATGGACGAAAAGACCAAAGCGCTGGTAGACAAGAAATGGAAAGACCTGGGATTGGATTGATTGCCGGTTGGAACACCGCGTCGACTAACGCGCGGCGTTGACTTCGGCCTGATAGCCAGCGCCTCGCGGCTTGATTCGCTCACCGACGCCGCTGCCCTCAGCCAATCTGAGATCGTAATCATTCTGAAGATTCAGCCAGAACTGCGCGGGCAAACCGAAATACTTTCCTAATCGAATTGCGGTGTCAGCACTGATCGCCCGATCTCCACGCACGACTTCATAAATGCCCGGAAAGTCCAGCGCTTTAGCGAGCGCGTAGGCGCTCACGCCCATGGGTTCCATGAATTCCGTCTTGAGAATTTCTCCCGGATGGACCGCAAACACTTTCCTCGTTTTGGTCACAGGCTACTCCTTGTTCCTGATCGCAGATCTGGCGATAATCCTAATGATAGTCAACGATCTCCACGTCAAACGCATTTCCGTCCCGCCACACGAAACAGACACGGTATTGGTCGTTGATCCGAATGCTGTGCTGCCCCCGGCGATCTCCGCGCAGCGCCTCCAGCTGATTTCCTGGAGGAACTCTTAAGTTGTCGAGCGCGATGGCTGCATTCAAAACAGCCAGTTTCTTAAACGTCCTCCGGTGAAGATCAGCAGGCAGGCGACGATTCTTGCCCGACTTCCATAACCTTTCTGTTTCCCCGCCACGGAAACTGACGATCATGCACAATACTAACGTAAGACGATACTACTGTCAAGCGTTAGTACGATGATCGATGCGTTGGGCGTCACCACGGGCCATCCCGAGAATGACGCTGACCATGCCATTTTCGAAAAAGATCGAGTGGAAAGGCGATGAATCGGGTTTGGACAATAAACGGTAAGAAGGGTTACCTTGCCCTATGAGCCTCATGCGCATTCAAAATCGACTAGCCGCGCTGATCACCCTGCTGACTCTCCTCCCGGCCATCTCCCCAGCCCAGCAGAAAACTTCCGACGCCGAACGCCAACTCTTCAACGCCGTGAACCAGGAGCGCAAGGCGCACGGATTGCCATCCCTGAAGCCCGACGAAGCCCTGGCCAACGCCGCCCGCGCTCATGCCCAACTCATGGCGGAGCAGGGAACTGTCTCCCACCAATTTCCCGGCGAGCCCAATCTCCTCACCCGCGCCAAGGCCGCCGGAGCCCACTTCACCTGGATCTCCGAAAACATAGACGAGGGACCCAACCCCGCCGCCATCCACCAAAGCTTCATGAAGTCTCCCCAACACCGCGCCAACATCCTCGACCCCGACATGGACTCCGCCGGCATCGGCGTAGCCGAACGCAACGGCCAACTGTTCGCAGTAGAAGATTTCGCCAAAGCGAAATAACGCATTGCTTGCCGCCAGCCATCACGACAGCGACCACGGAATCCGCGCATCCGTAGTAGAGGAACCATCGGTCGTGAAAGTACACCAGCCCTTCGGCAAACGTTGTTCCCGCGGCATACTGACCGGTCTTCTCGTACGGCATCACCGGCTTCAGGACAGGCTCTTGCGTCTGCTGCAGAAGACGGGCAGGACCGCTCCTGTCGAAAAGCGCCTCGCCAGCCGCATACGCATTGGCGCCTAACTCCGGATCCCCATCGTTGACCGCGTTCTTGCCGTTATAAAGGACCACGATTCCCGCCGAGGTCAGAACCGGCGGCGGACCGGTCTCCGGAAAGGTGCTGTCAAAATGCCCGGACCGCGGGCGTAACACTTCAATCGGCGTGCCCTTCGCATCCTCCACCGGACTCCAGTGGATCAAGTCGCTCGATGTCGCCAGATGGATGGCGCCCTCGCCCCAATACATCCAGTATTGTCCATTGATTTTCGCCGCGATCAGCCGGTCTTTGTCCAAGTGTGTGACGATTCCCGCCGACTTGTACTTCAGTTCGGCATACTTGCCGCCTGCGGCGTTGGCAAAAGCCGTGCCATACTTCGTCCAGTGCATCAGATCGCGCGACGTCGCCACGCCCACCGAGTAGGTCTTGCGATTCCATTGCGTATAGGTGAGAACATAAGTGCCGTCTTCTGCCTCGACGATGCGCGGGTCCTCGACGCCGCCCGGCCATTCCCGAGACTGTTGCGCATCGTCCGCCGGATAAAACACGGGATCAGCGCGTCGCGTAAACGAAATCCCATCCGTGCTCTCCGCCAAGCCCAGCCGCGACGTGTGTCCCCCGATCTCCATCGCCCCGGAGTCGTCCTCAGCCCGATAAAGCACATACACCTTTCCATCCCGCACGATCGCCGCAGGATTGAAAGTGTGCAGCGCCTCCCAGTGCACCGCCTTCTTTAGGATTGGATCAGCAAAGCTAGACTCCGCCCGCGGAGCGATCACCGGATTGCCACTAGCAGGCCGCGTGAAAGGCCCAATCTCCCATTTCGCCGGGTCCTGCCCCTGCAAAGCCGCAGCACAGAACAGCACCGCGACCAGCCAAAGCTTTCCGAGTATCTTCATGCGCCCAGTATATTCGCGTCCCACTCCGCACTCCGTCATCTCGATCGTACCCACTCCGCACTCTGTCATCTTGAGCGCAGTGAACGGACTCGCTTGCGAGTCCATTCACGGAGTCGAAAGACCTTGTGTTTCGCCTGCACAACCGAGTTGCGGGTGCCCCAGGTCTCGCGCCTTTCGAGACCTGGGAGCGTCGAACTCCACCAGCACCCGCGACGCCGAAAACGCGGGACGAAGGACCAACCCCACCGCCATCCACCAAACTTCACGAAGTCTCCCCAACCCCGCGCCAACATCCTCGACCCCGACATGGACTCCGCCAGCATCGGGGTAGCCGAGCGCAACGGCCAGATATTCGCAGTAGAAGATTTCTCCAAAGCGAAATAGATGTAACTTCTGCCACGACCTTCACAAAGAGTGCGCGAAAGGCTAGGCCGCCCATCACGTCGGTGTAAAGTATGGTGTCGTGCTCACCTTGCCGCCCTACTTCGGTGTTGCACAGGTGGCCTTGTTGGCGCTATAGTTAGAGTCAGCTATGGCATACGAGGTCTTTAAGAGGACCGGGGTAAGGGTCGAAGCGCCTGCCTTGTCGATTACTGCGGACGGGAGGATGGTCATCAACGCTGCGGCAACCAGACTCTTCATTGAAGCCGGAGTGAAATCAGTCCTGCTGCTTTGGGATAAAGCCAATCGCAGAATGGCGGTGAAAGCGACCCAGAAGGGAGATAAGAATGCCTACGCGGTCTCTGTGTCCCCAGGCAAGCACTCGGGTAGCCTCCGAGCCAAGGCGTTCACGGCTCACATCGGATGGAGGGCGCCACGTCGCGAGATGCTGCTGGCAACATGGAACGCGAAGGAAAGGATGCTGGAGTTAACGCTACCTGAGAAATACCTGAGAAGCGATTGATGTTGGTCCGAAACGCGAAGGGAGCGACGCGCGTGATGCGGCAAGAGAGCGATGAAGTAGAAAAGCGAACCGTGAGAAGTGAGTGACTACGATGCGATGGGACTTAGACCTCTTTCAGTGGCAGGTGATCAAGTTCGGTGGTTTGGTCGTTGTAGCGCTCATTGTATTTATCCACGTTGTTAAATTGGTCAAAGAGGCCATCTCTGAGATCCGAAAGCCCCATGCCTGAAAGACGCTTTGGTCGCCCATGTTTGCTGGCTGCTGAAAGCAGAAACCGATGACAAAATCCCCTAGACCCCCAAGACCGACGAACAACGCGAAGCAGAAAAGCGTCGGATGGCAGTTTGCTGACAAGTTAGAACCGATCGTCGAACATCTTGGGGAGGACGATTTCGTGTCGGCAGTTAAGGGTTACAAACCGGATGTCACAAAGGAAGAATTGCAAGAATGGATTATGCGGTTTCGCGCCGCCGTGCGCGAGAAGCGCGGGCTTTATTGACAATCCGCTCGAGGTGTTCTTCGGCCTTCTTGAATTCTTCTTTGCTCAGCTTCTTGCGCTGGGATTCGACCAGGTTCTCGAAGCTCTCTGCAAGAGCCGCCATCGCGGATTTTGGCTTCTGGGCAGATGTCGCCATGTGAGAACCTTTCCTGGAACGAGTGTCCTTGTTGCTCATATATAGTTTAACCTACCCGGCAAGATCAGGTGGGGCTACGTCACTGAAGTAACCTCGTTTCTTTCCCATTGAATCCTGCGCCAGCCGAGGCCGAGGTAGGGGTGCGTCCTTCTCCGTCTTACTCCTTGTTCTGTCATCTTGAGCGGAGGGAACGAACTCGCGCGCGAGTTCGTTCCTGGAGTCGAAAGACCTTGTGTTTGGTTGCGCAACGGCGTCGCCGTTTCTTGACTGCTTGTTCAGTGCCGAACAACGCAAGGTCCCTCGACTTCGCATCGCGATTGGTAATACCAATCGCGATGCTTCGCTCGGGATGACAGACGTACAAGAGTAGTTTCTCCGAATGCGCTGCGGAGCTTTGCTCCGCTGGACAGCCGGGGGCGGCTGTCCCCACGCGATTAGCGCGGTTTGGCTGGGGCTGGTTTGGGATTGGTCAGTAGGGACCATGCTTCGCGATATTTTTCGTAGCGGCCTGTGTGCTTGCTGTCTGGGGCGGGGTAGAGCGGGAGGCTGGTGCGGGGGACGAAGGCTTCGACGGGGATGATGTACCAGGCGTCGTGGGAGATGACGTGGGCTGCCAGGAAGTCGATCTGGTCGGCGGTGTAGGGAACGTGGCCTTTGGAGGCCCAGTAGGCGTTGATGATGTATGCGCGATCATCGTCCTGGCTACCAATGACGCCGCCCGTGGATTTGACTTGGATGCGCCAGAGATGCTGACCGGAATCGAGGATGAAGTCGTAACGTTGACTGTCGCCAACGGGCTCGAAGATTCTGAAACCGCGCTCCACGGCCTTAAGGGCGAAGGCAATCTCGGATAATTCTCCTTGACGTTTGCGGGTGCAATTGCCGGCTTCTTTGGACAAGCCCAGCGGCGGGCGACGGAGGCGACCTACGGATTGTTTTTTCATGGCAATACAAGAAAGGCGACAGCGGCTAGGCTGCGCCGGATCTTTTTCTCCTTTTAGTTATTTTGGGATTGGTTCGGAGTTGGGCAAACAAAAAGGCGCGAGGATGAAGCCCGCGCCTGTCTTTTTCTATCTATTTCCAGAATAGCAGATTGAATAGGGCAACTATGACATGATTTCCAAATTTATTTTCGCCATGGAATGAGTTGGTTACGGCAAAAAAGGGGTGTCAGGGGGGCTTGACAAGATTTGGCTTGAACCACGGTTTTGGTGTTTTACGAGGGTTTTGTAAAGGTTCCGCGTACCAGCATACTGGGCGCCGGCTTGGATTCGGGCATTGGCTCCGGTGAACTCAGTGGACTGTTGCTTGTGCTGTCGGATTCATCGAGCGCGAAATTCATGCGCTCGCGGACTTCCTGGATGCGGGAGGTAATAATCGGAGTGCGATACTCAGGATGGCAGAACTCCAGGTGCATGCCGCGGCCGATGTAGCGCAGCTTCAACATCGAGCCTCCCCAGGTCGAGCCGGCAATCGCCACCAGCACCGGTTCCGGACAGTACTCCGGATGTCCTGAAATCAGCGCCTGGCTTTCGCCGAGGAACACTGCGGTGTAGCGATGATGCTGCGTCTGGATTTCCAGCACTGTCGAAGGGGGCAAATCTCCCAGCGAAACTCCGCCCTCGATTTCCGAGCGGACAATGTTGCCGTTCACGTCGTCGCTGAGATTCGGATGCGGTGTAAACATGGTAGCCAAGCTCTCTGGCCAGAAATGCCGTTGCAAGATCATATCAGAGGAAGGGTCGCCATCGGCAAGGTTACTTCAGTGCGGTGGGCTGGATGGGCACAGCGGCGCATTTTCGCCCAAAAAAGCAGCCAGACCTTAGGGGCCTGGCTCTGCGCGAGAATCAAGTTGCGGGTTCGCGGCAGCTAGTTCCCAATCGAACTGGCTACGGAGGAAAATACGTTGTTGGAACTTCCTCCGATTAATCGGATGGTGCCGACCACCAGAACAAGAATTACGGCGAGCATGACAGCGTACTCGGCTATGTCCTGGGCTTCGTCTTCGTGCCACAACTTGCGGAAGGTTTTGATGTTCATCCCTCCTCCCTTCTGAATTGGTGAGCACAGTCTGCGCCGGGTTGGAGAAAAATACAAGTGGCAAGTCGTCTATCGGGCGCGAGGGTCTGTCCGAATTCCAGACATTGCTGGCAGCTTGAAAAAAGACGTAACCGGACGAGTCTCCGGGAAGTAAGTAAGAAGGGCTCGGGATTTCGTCCGGGCGGTTAAGGTGCGTGTTTTTCGTCCACAAAGAACACAAAGGTACACGAAGGAAGAAGGCCGCCGGAGTGCTCGAGTCAGGGTCGATACGTGCTTGCCCGGTGGTTCAGAGCTCCTTGCTCAGCGTCAAGTCGAGGCATCTGTGGGGAACGATCGAGGGCTGTGGCTGGACCGGGGTACCTGGCTTCGCGGAGCCAATGATTGAGGATGAAGCAGAGTGCGACCAAGAACAGAGTGCAGAGCACGCTTCCCTCGGGGCCTACGGAGCCGCCCGTCAGCCATGCTGGGCCTGAGAAGCTTCCATTGAACAAATGCCCCGGCTCGACTTGGCCGCTGTCGGGCACGCCGTAGAAGTAGGTCTCGGCCCAGTCCCAGGCCATGTGAAATCCGATTGGCAGCCAGAGGTTTCCGCTCCTTCGCAAGAGGAAGCAGAAGAATAATCCTCCTGCGGTCACGTTGAACAGGCCGAGCCAATTCTCGCCGGAATTTCCCAGGTGCATGTAGCCAAAAATTACCGACGTGAGCACTGCGGCGGGCCAGAAACCGATGCCCTCGGAGAGCGCGAACAGGGCGTAGCCGCGGGTGTTGAACTCTTCTCTCACACCAACGATGACGAAGGCCAGACCATAGAGACCGGCGAAGCGCAGGGCCTCTGCGGGGTGCAGCGTGATTTTTCCAAAATAGAAGAGTCCACCGGCGCGCATCACAAGAAGGAGCAGGGTGAGCGAGCCGAATCCGAGCAGCGCGCCCTGCCAGAACTGGCCCTGGAACATGCTCCGCCAGGGCAGGCCGTAATCGGCGATGGTCCTTTTTTCGATCTTCGCCATAGTCCAGCTGGCAAGCAGGAAAACAAGGAAGTTCGATATGCAGCCGGCGAGGTAATCAATGACCTCATCGAGGCCGCGCGTCAGGGGTCGAATAAGCTGGCTGTCGACCTGGTACAGGACCGCGAGAATCGCGAAGAAGATCAGCAAGCGCCATCCGGAGCGCAGGCCCTGCGGGCTGTAGAAATACTTGCGCAGGCCTGGGTTGCTGGGAAATCCAGTGGGTCTGATTTCTGTCATTTGTCTGCTCCCCGGGATGTGGTGTAATCGTCTAACTGTTTTGACGAGGTGGGGAGCCCCGCAGCTATGGCAATTCCCGTCAATAAATTAGCGAAATGCGACACCGGATCAGCGGTTGGTATCTTGCGGAATGGGTCTTGGCCGGATGCCATGGATCGGCCTGGCGGGTGGCCCACCCATTCCATAATGCAAAGCTAAATCACTACAAGAGTAGGGTGCCCCATTCTTTCGCGTTCTTTGCGAAAGGGTGGGAGGCGAGGATGCCTGGGGCCTGGGCGTTTGGCTGACGGCCCATTCCTAGCCGCGTTTTCTCATGACAGATTCCTGTTGGGGACGGGCGCTGAAAGCGCGGAAATCCATGCTATACTAGCCCGCAGGATGTGGTCTGAGCCGCTCTCCCTTCCCGGCCCACCGCTTGCATAGAGGTAACGAACCATGCGATCCAAGAAGCCGTTCTCCGCAGGTAAACCAAGTTTCGCGATCTTCATAACGCTCCTGCTGGTGTCAATCGTTGTTCCGGCTCAGACGCAAGCCCCGAAGTTCACGGTGCTGCACACGTTCAATGGGCCGAATGGCGCTCAGCCCGTCGGCGGGTTGGTCCGAGATGCCGCTGGAAACATCTACGGGAGCACCGGAGTGGGCGGGAGCGGGAACTGCAGTGGGGGCACAGGCTGCGGGACGGCGTTCAAACTCGAAAAGAGCGGCAAGCAGATTTGGCTGCACGAGTTCAACGGCAAGGACGGCGCTATTCCCGTTGCGGGGCTGCTGCGCGGTTCGTCGGGAAACCTATTCGGCACTACGCTGGAGGGTGGGGATCTCAATTGTAACTCGCCTTACGGATGCGGAACGGTTTTCAAGTTGGACAAGACGGGACAGATCGAGAGCGTGTTGCACAAGTTCACGGGGTCCCCGGACGGATGGGACCCCGAGGCCCCGTTGGTCAGGGATGCGGCCGGAAATCTTTATGGAACTACCGACCACGGGGGAAGCGCTACCCAAGGCACCGTATTCGTGATCGATGCCGCGGGCAGGGAGACTATCTTGCACAGCTTCACCGGGCCACCCGAGGGAGGGGGGACGGCTCCTTTCCCGACGCCGGTGTGATCCGAGACGCGGTGGGCAATCTTTACGGCGTGACCTTCGCAGGCGGTGAGTTCGGCGCGGGAGCGGTGTACGAGGTGAGCGCCGCTGGCGAGGAAACGTTGCTGCACAGTTTCTCGGGCGGCGACGGGGCGCAGCCGGACTCTGCGCTGCTTCTGTCCGGCGGAAATCTCTATGGAACCACGGAGAACGGGGGAAACAGTCAATGCGGCGGCACGGGCTGCGGGGTGGTCTTCGAACTGTCACTGCAATCGGGCAGCGGCTGGATAGAGACTGTACTTTACGACTTCTGCTCCTTAACGGGCTGCATCGACGGCGAAGAGCCAGGGGGACCGCTGGCTATAGACGCGGCGGGGAATTTGTATGGCACAACTGTCTTCGGCGGCACCGACGGTGACGGCGTTGCATACAAGCTCGACGCTGCTCGCAAGGAGAGCGTGCTGCATAGCTTTACAGGCGGCACCGACGGGGCCACCCCTGCTGCGTTAACCATGGGTACGGGCGGGAGTCTTTACGGCGCCACCGTCAGCGGCGGCGATCTGAAATGCCTTCCTAAATACGGAGGCTGCGGGGTTGTGTTCACGATCAGTCCGTAGGGCCAGGTTCTGCGCCCGCCCTGCGCTTCCTATCTAGCCAATCGCCAAGAGTACACCCCTTGCTACTTCACGGGTGACCGTTGTCTTGTTACGCTTTGGCCTCCAGCGAGCTGGATAGGCTGCCCGCGCCACGCCGTAAAACTCAGGAGGCCATCTGTGAGGAGTTGTGCTCTCTACGCTGTATGGCTTCTGTCGCTACCAGCTTTCGCGACAATCTCACAGGTCCAGAGCATCGCGAAGTGGACCTGTGGCGCCTCCGGGCAGTCGGTGACGTGCGTCATTACCACGACCAGCGCGGTCACCAGCGGCAATCTCCTCGCGGTTTGGACATTCTGGGAGTCCCTGAACTCCTCGACGGGAGCCCCCTATCCGTACACCGTCGGCGTGGGCGACACTGCCATCCCCCAGAACAACTTCTTCTATAGCGCCGTCGGGCCGACAGTGCAGTTGGCCGCGAGCACTCCTACGACCGCCCAAGTCTTCTACGCCAAGAAGATCAATGCGAGCTCTGGCGGCGACCAGATAACGGTGACGTACAGTTGTCCATACAGTGTCGGCCCACCGGCGACTGGCAACCCAGCGTGCACGACTACTCCGAGCATCGCCTTGGCCGGTGTCGTGGTGGTCGAATACAGCGGCTTGGACACGCTGAACCCGCTCGACAGCGTTTCCGCAGGCTACAGCGCCAGTGCCAACCCAACTGGCCTGTTGGACAGTGGCAATGTAGCTCCGGCCAACTCCAATCTGCTGCTGTTCGCGGGCGGCATAACCGACAACGGAACGGTGGGCGCAGGCATCGGCTTCTCCAGCATTCTGTCGCACAGCTTCAGCAGCGGGAGCGCCATCACCGAACAGAACTCCAGTGCCATAACGGGCAATAACGTCCTCCAGCGGGCGACCGCTGATCTTAGCGGCGTTAGCACGACCGGCAATTGGGTGATGCAGGTGGCGGTCTTCCGGGATGCGTCGTAGACGATTGCCAACACATGGAGCCCGGCACGAATCGGGAACATCCGCTGGGCGGACCAGTTTCCGGGCATCGACATCGGAGCGAAGATCAATAATGCGTATGCGGACTGCCCGGCCGCAGGCTGTGTAATTAAAATATCTGCTGGGAGCTATTCCTTTTCTACGCCGGTCGCCTTTGGGAGCGTGCCCAACAGCGGAGGAACCATAAATAGCGGAAAGCCAGTCGTCCTCGACTGCGCGGGTGGGAGCAACGGATTTGCCCCAACCAACGGGGCTGTCCAACTGAACTATACCGGAACGACAGCGACGGCGGCCATAACCTTCAACGACGGAGGGTTTACCGGAGCTGGAATGAAAGGGTGTAACCTCCTGGGCCAAAGCTT
>CAWIFC010000007.1:0-360915 GCA_963835275.1 uncultured Acidobacteriota bacterium
GCGGTTCGGCGCCGTCCAGGTACTGGCGCCATCGCCATGGCGCTGCTGGCTCACGCTCCAGCTCGCCTACGACATGTCGCGCCAGATCGCCAGCGAGATCGACCGACAGCATCCTTCGAGGATGTCGGGGTGGTGCAGGAGGGCTGACCTGACGATCGCCCAGCCGCTGCGCCTGATCGATGCGGGGACGCCACGCCGCTCTGGCGCGCGAGGGCCGCATCGCGTTCGAGGAACGGCGTTCGGCCGACGGCCGGCAAACCGGGTATTGCAGGCTTCGTCAACCTGCGGATCGCGCCCGGCGAGAAGATCGGCCTGATCGGCCGCTCCGGCGCCGGCAAGTCGACCGTGGTCAATCTGCTGCTGCGCTTCTTCGATCTCGAAAGCGGCCGCATCCTGATCGACGGGCAGGACATTTCGCAGGCCACGCAGGAGAGCCTGCGCGCGCAGATTTCCGTGGTGACCCAGGACACCTCGCTCCTGCATCGCTCGATCCGCGAGAACATCCGCTACGGCCGCCCGGACGCCGACCGAAGCCGAGATCGTCGAGGCGGCGCGGCTCGCGCATGCGGACGAGTTCATTCCGATCCTGGAGGACTGGCGCGGCAACCACGGCTTCGACGCCCATGTGGGCGAGCGCGGCGTCAAGCTGTCCGGCGGCCAGCGCCAGCGCATCGCCATCGCGCGGGTGATCCTGCGCAACGCCCCCATCCTGGTGCTCGACGAGGCGACCTCCGCGCTCGACAGCGAGATCGAGGCCGCCATCCAATCGAGCCTCGATACCCTGATGGGCGGCAAGACCGTGATCGCCATCGCGCACCGGCTCTCCACCATCGCCCGCATGGACCGGTTGGTGGTGCTCGGGAAGAGGCCGGCCGACGTGCTGAGAGCGATCCCGGCGTAAAATCCAGCGTCCTCATCGAAAGCCCAGCGCCCGAAGCGATACGTAACCCAGCAGAGAAGAATCACGGCGAGTGCAAGCGGAATCCTTGCAGCCCAGTCGTGCATACCGAAGATGCGGTACGAGACCGCTATCATCCAGTAATTGAGCGGAGCTTTTTCGAGATAGGCGACGCCGTCGAGGCGAGCGGTGACCCAGTCTCCGGATTCGAGCATGTAGCGGGCGGCCTGGGCTTGCACTGCGTCCACGTCGTCCATGAGCCGCGGAGGGCTGGCGATGCTTATGAGGAAGACGAGGCAAGCCGCTGCCGTGACGATCCAACCCGGTCGAGTAATTTGTAGGGTGGGTTTGGTGGACGGATCTATTTTCGCGGAGGTTGCATGATCCATCGATGGGTCCAGATCAACAAGGTTATCAAACCCCATAGCCGAATCTAAGTTCGCTCTGTTCGCCAAAAGTATTTGCGAAGCCGGCGCTCCGTTTTTCAGCATTCGATGGGAACTCGGCAGGGCCGATGCTAGTTCCAAAATAGAGCGGAGTTTACTGTTTAGTACCGGCTACCCCCCTCCCCCCTTTGGCTGCAAAATCCTGAAAACAAACGATCTGTTTTGCGACCACCTGCTAGATCTTTGAGTTTACAGGAGTTACGGGCAAAATCTAGAGAACAAGGGAGTTAGGGTCGACGCAAGCCGAGCGGCGTCTCATTTTGGAACTGCCTGACGGGTCTGGAAGCGACGCGCGACTGGGTTAAATTGTCAAAGATCACTGATTATCCTGTAGATAATCTGCGTTGGTTTATCTTATCTGGCTTCCCGCGTGGAGTCAATAATGAATCGCCCACGGAATCGGAGCTTCGGCGAAGAAAATCCCCGCCCAAGCGGAGCTTGGACGGGGCACCCTCGAGAGCAAATGAACGCCCTAGTCTCAGCCAGCCATCGGGAGTTGGCTGGGGCTTGGCGCTTATTCGGGCATCGCGGGCGCCCACAATTTGCGGGTCGATTTCGACTGAAATCGTAGTAAGCTGTGCCGCGACTGAGTGGAAGGCAATCTGCCGGCTGCTGGTGCAGGAACCCCGCAGTTTTGGCTTTGGGCTGAATTTGAGAGCTCGTCTCCGGTGTACGTTTTTTTTCGCATTCTCGGACCGAAACCAAGGGGGATAATTAAGTATGAAACGCGTCTGGATTGGAATCTGTTTGGTGCTTGCACTTGTTGCGACGGCGGATTTGTTTCCGGGGCGGGCGCAGGAAAGCGCGCAGCAACAACCGCCGGCTGGCGTTCCGACGCCCGTGAACCCGCTGAAGGTGGCCCTGCTGAAATGGTATAAGGCGAACACCACGACACGATTCAAGACTGGGCAGCAGCCCTATGGCGTGGCTTTTGACGGGGCAAACATCTGGACGGCGAACTTCGATGGCACCGTCACCAAGCTGCGGGCCAACGATGGCGAGGTGTTAGGTACGTTCAAGGCGGGGGTCGAGCCCTATGGGGTAACCTTCGATGGGGCCGATATCTGGGTCTCGAACGCTGGAGACGGTACGGTCCAGGAGTTCCGAGCGAGCGACGGCAAGGCCTTGGGCAGGTTCACAGTGGGTCCTAACCCGGGATGGATGGCTTTTGACGGAGCTAACCTCTGGGTGCCGAACGGCAAGAACATCTTGACCAAGTTGCGAGCTAGTGACGGCAAGAATCTGGGTAATTTGACAGTTGGCAATGCCGACATTGCGGTCGCCTTTGACGGAGCTAACGTCTGGACTACGAACACTGGCGATGGCACGGTCAGCAAGGTACGGGCCAGCGACGGCAAGGTGTTGGGGACGTTTACTGTGGGAAACTCCCCGACGGGCATCGCCTTTGATGGCGCCAATATGTGGATCGCCAACCGAGGGGAGGGCACGGTAAGCGAGCTACGGGCCAGCGACGGCAAGAGTTTGGGCACGTTCACCGTGCCGCTGCTTCCGTACGGTGCGGCATTCGATGGGGCAAATATCTGGGTGACGACAGACGAGGGGGTGACGGAGCTCCGCAGCGACGGCAGTGTGTTGTACCAGATTGAGATACAGGGGGGGGCCACTGGCGTGGCCTTTGACGGGGCAGACGTCTGGTTGGCGGAATTCGGTAAGAATGCCGTAGGTAAGCTGTGAAAGCAGCGGGGAACGGACGGGCAGTTCTTTTTGCGAAGTTACTCAAACGATAGTTTAAGGAGGAAGTATGGTAGGGTGTTTGAGGGCCGTGCAGCTGTGTGTCCCGGTTGTCCTGATTACCTTTTTCCTCGGTGTTGCAAGCACGTCGTCAAGCGCCCAGCTGTGCCCTACGGGTACCGTATGTGTGACCACTTGGCAGAACGATACCTACCGCACAGGGGACAACCTTAGCGAAAGCAAGATCACCGCCAACTCGATTCAGAGCGACAATTTTGGCCAGCTGTGCTAGTGCAGTTGGACGGACCCCCTAGGGTGGGCCACCCCCAACACTCCAGTGGTCCGCAACAGTAGTCCGCAATCCAGGTTAGCGTCGACCGAACGTCGAAAGATCGGAGGCGAATCTGGGAACCGGTCAACAGATTCGCTAGCGTCGCAGAATTTCCCGATCCGTCTGGCGAGGATTGATGTCGGCCGGATGAAATTCGGGTGTGGAGGCTTGACGGGCCTGCGAGGCTTCGCCGGTAGTTCTGGGAACGCTGCCGACGAATTGAAAGCGGCCGTCGCGCAAGAGTTTATATCGGCGGCCGCGCCAATCGATGGTGTTGCCGAAGAATCCCGCGACCCAGACTAAGGCGCTGATTAAATCCTGAAAGGGAATGAGCCACCATCTTCGGATGGTGAGCGGGTCGTGCAGCACCCACTTGGCCGTGCTCCATGCGGCCAGGGCGCGAAAAAGGACAGTCGCGGCCAGGAAGGGCCACAGCCTGGGTGACATCAGGCAAAGCAGCAGAGCGAGGGGAAGGGAATTGGTGAAGATCTCTCCCCAGTAACCTGCGGGGCGTGAGCGCCTGGTGCTTCGCGCCCAGCGCAGGCGATGCCGAAGATTTCCTTTGAAGGTCTGGCTGCCGATGCGGTGCTCGATCACGCAGGAAGAGAGGACCACGCGGTATCCCAGGCCGGGGGCGCGATTGCCGATGACAAAATCTTCGGCGAGGTAGTGGCCGAGTTCGTCGAAGCCTCCCATGGTGTCAATCACTTCCCGGCGTGCGGCGAGGGTTGGGCCGAGGGCGAAATCCATCTCGCCGACCAGCCACGCTACCAGTACGCCGGCCAGAAATTCTGTGTTCATCCCGATAGCTTCGAGCCGCGACCAAAAATCTTTTCCGGGCACGGCGCGATAAGGGCAGGTGACCACTCCCACGGGCGCTTGCGGCGATTCGGCGGTCTGGAATTCAGCTGCGAGGCGCCGGAGCAGGTCGCGCGGGACATACACATCGCTATCGCTCATGACCAGGATGCTGTGTTGGGCGCGCGCCAGCAGATGCCCGAGGCTGTGGGCTTTTGCATTGGGCGCAGTGGGTTCGCCGGTCTCGATCAGACGAACGCTCGGACCCTTTGAAAACTCACGGGATACCCTGTTCACCACCGCGACTGCAGGATCGTCCAAACGGTGGACAGCGAACAGAATTTCGTAGTCGGGATAATCCTGGGTGAAGAAGCTGCGCAGATTCTCCTCCAGGCGATCGTCTTGTCCACAAAGCGGCTTAAGGACACTGATGGGCGGGAATGCCGTCAGCGCAGGCGGAGAAACAGCGAGGTAACGGCGCGCCGCGACAGTGGTCAGCACGCAATAAACCCACGAGCCAATCAACAGTAAAACGAGCAGGGCCACGAAGGCTGGCGTCAGTATTGCCATGTCAGCTTCCAGAGGGCTGCAACCGCGGGGCGGCAGTGAGTTGCACCGTTTTCATCGGGCGCTATCCGGTTGAAGTCTACAAGATAAACCAACACGTTGGGGAGTCTTATGTTGCGGATTGTATTTCAGTATAGCGGCTAAGGCGGGAGCCTGGACGGTAAAGAGACTGGAGGGCGATCCCGATCCGGTTCAGGTCGCGCTTTTGACCAAGTCGAGCAATCCCCGACAGTGGCACATTCGGGCTGAAATTGGTAAGACTTCGGGTTCCCGGGGATGAACCGTATTTTCCTTGCTATATTTCCGCTAGCGGTAATTGCGGGGGTTCCCGCCTCGACAGCGGAGGATGCAAATATTAACTGCTATCCTTCTCGCATTTTGCGGCGAAACCATATATCCTTGGGTGAAACAAAGCAGGGTTAATTCAACAGGAAGCACCGAAAACATCGCGGGGGGGCGCATGCCAAGGTGTAGAGAAGAGTTATGTCTAATTCAGTGGAAAATGTTCAGGTTTTCATATTGGCGGAAAACCGACTTTTGCGCGAAGCCCTTACGCGCATACTAAGTAAGAAATGCGACATCCAGGTCGTGGGAGCGGCAGCATTCTCGCCTGACATAGTTTCGCAAATCAGGAGCGCTGCTCCTGATGTCTTGTTGTCCGACTCGGCTGCGGTGGCGCTGTCGGACTTGCGCTTGGTCTCGGAAGTGCGTGCCGCGATCCCCGGCATGAAGGTAGTTATGGTCGGAATGGATTCTGACCGGGAAACCTTTCTCCGTGCGGTTCGGGACGGGATTACAGGCTACGTACTCAAGGAAGCGTCCGCGATGGAAGTGGCGGCTGCGGTCCGTGCGGTGGCAAACGGGGAGGCGGTTTGTCCTCCCAGTCTCTGTCTGGCGCTGTTTGAGCGCGTGGCCAATCAGAACTCTCACCCTCCCAGCTTTGTGATCAGACACAATCTCGGCCTGACTCGCCGGGAACAGCAACTGGTTCAACTGATTAGCCATGGATTAACCAATAAGGAAATCGCCTCCCAATTAAACCTTTCGGAACAAACGGTGAAGAACCACGTTCATCGTATGTTGCGCAAGCTGGGGGCAACCGACCGGTTGGGCGCAGTGGAGCTATGCCGCCAGCCGGGGGCGGTCGCTTGACCCAATGCCGACCGTGCAAGAACCAGTACTTTTTAGGTACTGACATGTTAGGGAAGGTGGCTGCATCGCCAGCGCTTCACGGAACCTTCCTGGTACTGCCTGCGTTGAATCTCTGGGTATGATTTGAGCCTTACGCTTTTGGGGAGAACAGGAGATACTGCCCGGCACGGAGAGGATCGTGCAAAAAATCAGAGTGTTGGTTGCGAACCGGCCGCGATTGATGAAGGATTTGGTCCTGGCCACGATTGGGGATCAACCCGATATCGAAGTCGTTGGCGAAACTCAGGACGAAGCGGAAATCACCGAACTGGTGGAACGCACGCGTCCCGACTATTTGATCATTGCCCTCGAGGATCCCGAAGTCCGGCCAGGACTGAGCGGATTTCTGCTGGGACGCTATCCGGAAATGAAGATCCTGGCACTGGCTGCCGAGCGGAATCGCGGAATTTTCTATTGGGCTTTCGTCGATATTCGTTCCACGCATGTCGAATCATCCGAGGAAGGCATCTTAGGTGTTCTTCGAAACAAGCGGGAGTTAGTTGGAATATAGACGCGCGCGAATTCGGGTTAAGGATAGGCCGGGATTGGAAGGACAGGCGGTCACAGAACGGATGTGGCTGTCTCGGAAACTGTCTAGGTCGCGGAGTTGTAGGCCGCTCGAATTCGCCTCTCCGCGACTTCGTGCGTTAACAGGGGTTTAGATGCAGGGTTGGTTGTTGGGAATCGTGCGGGCTGGTTGCGAAAGAATTGTTTCGCACGCCGTGCAGAACCTGTAAACCAGCTGAATTGAATATGGGTTAGCTCACAGAGGCCCTGTAAGTGAGAGGGCGAAGCTGTAGCTGGCGCCTGGATTTCGAGAGTGGCGAATTGACGGAGAGTCCTGATCCCATAGCTGCGACCGAAAGTTTGCAGCTGGACCCGCAATCAACGGTACCGCAGCAATCTCATTGGTATGCGGCTCATGTGCGTTCCCGTCATGAAAAGCAGGTTGCGCGGCAATTGGAAGAACGGCGTGTCGATTGCTTCTTGCCGGTGTATCGCAGCGTCCGGCGATGGAAGGATCGGCGTAAGGAGCTGGACCTGGTGCTCTTCCCGGGGTATGTCTTTGTCCACCTGGATTTGAAGGACCGGTTGCGGGTCTTGCAAGTTCCGAGTGTGGTCCGGTTCGTAAGTTTCAATGGTTACCCCGCGCCGCTGCCCGACAGCGATATCGAGGCCCTGAGCAACGGATTAGCCAAGGGCGTTCGCGCCGAACCGCATCCATATTTGAAAGTTGGAAATCGAGTGCGAGTGAAATACGGGCCGATGGCTGGGACCCAAGGCTTACTGGTACGCAGGAAAGACAAGTTTCGGATCGTACTGTCGATCGATTTGATCATGCGTTCGGTAGCGGTGGAAGTAGATGAGGCGGACGTCGAGCCTTGCTGACGATCGCTCGAACTATCGTCGAGGTCGAATTCAGATTCCACCCGAATGTTGCTTCTGACTATCAAGAGATTCCGGCTGAGTGCAGCCGCGTAGAGGTGCTATGAATAGACTCTCCCGCACATTTCGTTGCCGCGCAAAGATGGTTTTGCTTTGCATGGGATTGGCATTTTCCGCCGCCGCATGGAGTCAGCAACCAGCATCCTACAGCCGCAGCACTGCCATCGATCAAGCCAACTCCCGCGCGGAACATGAAGCCGAACAAATGGTTTCGCTTTCTGCCGACAGAATTCTCGCCATCCTTCGACAGGAGCCGGGATTGCTGCTTCAAGTGAAGAAGGCGCTGGTTAGAAAAGCCTTCGATCAGGGAAGAATACTCGATCCGAATGAACTGACAGATGACGCGCTATTTACCCTGATTCGCGAAGATGACAACATCCGCGTCATCGCGACCCACGAGATCGTAGATCGCTCCTACATCAAGGCGAAACCCACCCGCGAAGAACTGGCGCGAGACTTGCCGTGCCGGCAGGCAATGCCCACCGGTACGGAGATGCTCGCCACAAAGCAACCGGAGCAATCATCCTCAAACCCCAACGCGAACACAAAACGCCCTCCAAGCCAGGAGGAGGAATACTGGCTCAAGCACGAGAATGATTCGGATTGTGATCTGACCCAGTATCTTCCTTATGGCACAGTGCCCTACCCGTTCGGACAATCGCAGTACATGCAATCGCCTTCCCAGCAGCAATATCCGCCGTCGCAGTATCCGTCCCAGCAACGATATCCGCAGCAACAGTACCCTCAGCAACAATACCCGCCATCCCAGGCTCCTCAACAGGGCCCATCTACCGACTATCGCCGGCAGCTTCAGATGACGCAGGGCCAACCAACGCAAGGCTACTTTGGGATGGATAGCGACCAAAGCGAGATGGCGAGCATTCAGCCCGATGAGCTTCCCAGTCTATTGAGCGCGAGCCAGACAGGCGGTCTGTCTTCAGGAATGTCTAGAAAAGGTCTGGGAGCGAGTGGTGGCGACGCGTCGGGTATGTCCGCGCCGGGTATGTCAATGTCACCCGATTTAAGTTCCTCGTTAGGCTCTTCACTAGGCTCCTCTTTCGGTTCGTCGATCGGATCTCTGCTCGGAGGCCAGAACGGGAGTTCCGGATTTCCGCAGCAGGCGCGTCTCGAAGATCAGAACCGTTTTCCGCTTCAACAGTATTCATTTCCGAAACCACCGCAGCAGCCGATACTGCGCCATCGCCCCAACCCGTATGCGGACGTGCCCTCGCTTTACGACCTGTATGCCCAGTACTCGAAGCGTTCACCCAAACTGGAGCGCTTCGGTGAGGATGTTTTCATCAACGGCACGGGGAACCTCGACGAGCTTCCCATGGATTTACCGGCGGGGCCAGACTACGTTGTCGGCCCCGGTGACGGGTTAACGGTCAGCCTCACGGGAGGGATCTCGCAGCGGCTGCAGAGGGTGGTAGACCGCGAAGGCCGCATTGCTTTGCCTGAGGTCGGAGCGGTCGAGGTTTCCGGCCGCAGTCTGGGCGACGTGCAACACCTTGTGCAGACGGTTCTGCGCGGCCAGTTCCGCGGTGTCGAAGCCGATGTCTCTCTTTCCCGCATTCGCACAGTTCGGGTTTATGTGACCGGCGATGTCGAGCGTCCCGGAGCCTACGACGTGAGTTCGCTCTCGACGCCGCTGAATGCCCTCTACATCGCGGGCGGGCCGACCTCTGGCGGTTCATTGCGGATTCTCCGCCACTATCGCGGAAAACAACTGGTTCAAGAGGTCGACGTTTACGACCTGTTGTTGCACGGTATTCGTGGGGACGTTCAAAGATTGCAAGCTGGGGACACAATTCAGGTTCCGCCTTTGAAAGGTCAAGTCACAATCGAGGGCATGGTCCGACGGCCAGCAATTTACGAGTTGAACGGCGAAAAAGGCCTGGCGGAAGTTTTGGAACTCGCGGGAGGCGTTCTGCCCTCCGGCACGTTGCGCCACGTGGATGTGGAACGCGTGGAGAGCCACGAGGGCCGGACCATGCTGCGCCTCGACATTCCGGAGACGAATAGCGATGCCAGTGTTAACAAGGCGCTGGAAGATTTCGCAGTCCAGGACGGAGACAAGATCAAGATCACTCCGATCCTGCCCTACGCCGACAAAACCGTTTATTTGGACGGCCACGTTTCCCGTCCGGGCAAGTTTGCCTACAGCGACGGCATGAAAGTCACCGATCTGATCAAGTCTTACAAAGATCTATTACCCGAACCGTCCATCACTCACGCTGAGATCATCCGGCTGTCCCAGCCCGACTTTGCGCCCCAGGTGCTCGCATTCAATCTGGGCGATGCGCTCGCGGGCAAAGATCAGGATCTGGTGCTGAAGCCCTTCGATATAGTTCGCGTCTTTGGAAGATTCGACTTCGAGGATCCTCCGGTGATTACGGTTACCGGAGAGGTAAGAGATCCCGGGGATCACTTGACCAACGGAGTCGCCCACCTTAGCGACGCGGTCTACCTGGCCGGCGGAACCACTCGTGACGCCCTGCTTACCGATGCTCAGGTTTTTCGCAAGACCGGCGATGGCAAGCTGGAAGTAATCAACGTGAATCTGTCCAAAGCATTGGAAGGTGACGCAAAGGACAACATCGCTCTTGAGCCCAAGGATAGAGTTTTTATTCACCGGGATCTCAACAAGCTGGACCCGCCGACTGTCGCCGTGGAAGGTGAAGTGGCCCGTCCCGGTAAGTATCCGCTGGGCAGCGATATGACTGCCGCTGCTCTGGTCCGCCTTGCCGGCGGTTTCAAACGGGGCGCCTATACGGACGAAGCCGACCTCACCCGTTACGAAGTATCACAAGGCAGCAAAATTGTCAGCGACCACGTGACCGTGCCGATTGCGAAAGCCATGGCCGACGAGCCCGATGCAGACGTCCGCCTCCGCGATGGCGACGTGCTCGCGATCCGGCAGCTTACCGGTTGGAAAGACGTCGGAGCGATGATTACCGTGACTGGAGAAGTCGTCCATCCCGGCACCTACGGCATCCAGGAAGGCGAGCGCCTCAGTTCGATCATTCAACGCGCCGGCGGTTTCCGCAGCGATGCCTATCCGTACGGCTCAGTCTTCGAGCGGGAAAAGATCAAGGAGTTGCAGGAAAAGAATCGTTCAGACCTGATGCAAAGCATCCAGACCCAGGCCGCCGATGTGAAGAACACTCCGCTGCAGAACCAGGCGGATGACATGCTAGCCAAGCAAGCGGTTCTGCAGCAATATCAAACGACGCTGGAAACCCTGCAGAACACTCCGCCTCAGGGGCGGCTGGTGATTCACATTTCGGCCAATATGCAGCATTGGGCCAACACTTCGGCAGACATTCAAGTCCGTGCTGGCGATACGCTCTACATTCCGAAGAAACCAAATATCGTTCTCGTGGATGGCTCTGTATACAACCCGACCGCGATTACATTTAAGCCGGGAAAGAGTGCCGGGTGGTTTCTGAAGCAGGCGGGCGGTCCGACCAACATGGCCGAGAAAAAAGCTATCTTTGTGGTTCGGGCCGACGGCTCGGTGGTTGGCGGCTCCGGAGGCTTGTTTACCGGCGGTGTGGAGAATGCCGCCATGCAACCAGGGGACATGGTGGTTGTGCCACAAAAGATATACGCGGTCAGTCGCAAGTGGCAAAACACAGTCCAAGTCGCGCAAGTCTTGTCGGCTGTAGCAATCGCCGTCGGGGCGGCGCACAGTTTCTAGACTTTGAATCGTCGCCTGATGTTCCTCTGGATTCAGCCTAGAAGTCTGCGAATCGCACTGTTGGTGATGGCGGTAAGTGCCCGAGGTCTAGCGCAAACTGGGGTACCCGCTGTGCCCTCGGGTTCCTCTATCGGAAAGGAGCAATCCGGAACCCAGTCCGGATCAACTTCGAAGGCAACCGCGGCAGATTCGGCTCATAGTTACGAACTTCAGCCGGGAGAGGATCCAGAGAATCGTTTAGTTTCACCGTTTCTGAAACACATTGTGAGCGACCAAAAGGAGTTCTGGACCAGTCCCGCACGCTTTCGCGCAAAAGATCTCAAGTGGATTTTGCCCAGTGTCGGCATCACGGCGGCGTTCATTGCTAGCGACAGCTGGTGGGCGAAGCAGGTGAACCCAAGCCACATGCAAACCAGCCTCCACATTTCGGACTACGGCACGTATTCCCTGATTGGTTTGGGTGGGGCTTCTTTCCTCGTTGGTCACATGACCCATGACGACCATCTGCAGGAAACTGGACTTTTGAGCGGGGAGGCTGCGATCAACTCCACTGGCGTGACCTACCTCTTTAAAGAAATTACCCAGAGGCAGCGTCCGCTTCAAGGCAACAGAAATGGAGATTTTTTCACGGGTGGAGCTTCATTCAACTCCGAACACTCGGCCATTGCCTGGTCAATCGCGAGTGTCTGGGCCCATGAATATCCCGGATGGCTAAGCCAAACGGCCGCGTACGGATTGGCTTCTGCGATCACAATTACCCGCGTGACCGCTCAACAGCATTTCCCTTCTGATGTCATCGTCGGCAGCGCGCTGGGCTGGTACTTCGGCCGCCAAGTCTACCGCGCCCACCACGATCCTGAATTGGGTGGTGCACCCTGGGGTAATCTGTTGCCCGAGAATACTGGCGACAAAGTTCGCAACCCGAATTACATGGCTTCGCCCTACGTCCCACTTGATAGTTGGATCTACCCCTCGTTGGAACGCCTGATCGCGTTGGGTTATTTGCAATCGAATATGCTCGGGATGCGGCCTTGGACCCGCATGGCCTGCGCGGAGATGTTGGAAGACGCCGGACAGAAATTCGAGAATGACGGCTTGGAAGCGGGCGAAGCGGGCAAGGTATACAGGACTTTGGCCAGCGAGTTTTCTGCCGAGATGCAACGTTTGGACGGAGCCGCTAATGTGGGCGCACGCGTGGATTCGGTTTACACGCGGGCCACTGAAATCTCCGGTACGCCGATGCGGGATGGATATCACTTCGGGCAAACCATCATCAACGATTACGGAAGACCTTACTGGAGCGGCTTCAATAACGTAACCGGAGTCAGTGCGGAAGCTGAAATGGGTCCGGTGGCGTTTAATTTTCAAGGTGAATATCAGCATGCTCCCGCAATGCCGTCGGAGTCTCCCTCCGTGCTTGCCTCGACTGCCGCTGCCGATGGCACTCCGCCGCTGCCGAATGGAGTGGCCGAGGTCAATCGATTTCAGCTTCTGAACAGTACGGTCTCACTCAACATAAATAATTTGCAATTTACGTTCGGTGAGCAGAGTCAATGGCTCGGTCCGAGCGAATCGGGTTCGCTGTTAATGAGTGACAATGCCGCACCGTTCCCGACGTTAAGGATGGATAGTGTCATGCCTTACCGCATTCCCGGGTTTTCCCGCATATTCGGGCCTGTGCGAACGGAATTCTATATCGGGCAATTGTCGGGACAACACTGGGAAACTTGTACGGTGCCAAGTTGCCAATCATATCCCGGCTACCCCAATGTGGTCGGTCCGAATATTGTCCCGCAACCGTTTATCCAGGGTGGGAAGATCAGCTTCAGCCCGCTCCCCGATCTCGAGATCGGGATGGGAACGGCGGCGATGTTCGGCGGACCCGGGCTACCCGTCACCTTCGGCAACTTTTTTGCTACGTACTACGTCCACACCCCGAATCTAGCGAAGAATCCCGGTAAGCGACTTTCAGCTGCGGACTTTAGTTACCGGATACCCGGGTTAAGGAACTGGTTGACTCTGTACCTGGACGCTATGACGTGGGACGAAATCTCGCCCATCGGTTCAACTCGCGCCAACGTGAATCCAGGCATCTACATGCCGCGTCTACCGAAAATCCCAAAGCTGGAGTTTCGCGGGGAGGGTGTTAACATATCTCGCACCACGGAATTTCCGCCGGGATTCGTTTATTTCAACGCCGATCGTTATCGGTCTGGCTATGTGAATGACGGCAACTTGCTGGCAAACTGGATTGGCCGAGCTGGGCGAGGGGTGCAAGGCTGGCTCACCTACTCGTTCGCGCCTCGCGATACGTTGCAGCTGGGCTATCGGTTGCAGACAGTATCCCCGGCGTTCATCGAGGGCGGTCGACTGGTTGATTATTCGGCGAAGAGCGAGTTCATGCTTGGACGCAACGCGTCTGTTTCCGGTCTCGTGCAGTATGAGCAGTGGAGATTCCCGGTCATCAGTTCAGTGCGGCAATCCGACGTAACCGTCTCGGTGCAAATGACATTTTATCCGCATTGGCATGTGGGGAAGTGACAAATGAGCATAGAATATTCGGTTGATTCGAACTCACCGTGAGATTGCCGAGAACGCGCTGCTATCATCGTTGAAGCTATAGCGATGGCGTCGCCTCTATTGGGAACTGGGTTGGGTCTGGCAGACGGATGTGGACAACGTTGGTAAACCTGCCGCTTCCGTTCGTCATCGAAAGTCGAGTTAAAGTATCGGCTACAGGAGGTTTCCAAAGGACTCATGGAATGAGGCTGATTAGCCGATCGCTGGACAGGGATCAAATCAAGCAGAAGTGACAATATGCAATCTTCCGTCGAACTGAGAAAGTCTCCGCAAACATTGGTTGAAGAGTCTTTAGGCCTTAATCTGCAACTGGTGAGGCCGGCCGAAAGACGCTGGGCGCCGGTGAGCTTCAGACGATTCATCGTGCTGTGTGAAGTGCTAGCGGACCTCATCACGATTACCCTGGGTGTCACACTCGGGTGCGTGATCTATGATTCCTTTGGGCTTGGCAAGCACATTTATTATCCACTCAGAGTGGTTACCGCCGTGGCTTTCCTGTTTGCGGTCATTCTGGTCTTGATGTTGGACCGAGTGGGAGCATATCGCAGAGGAAATAGTCTGCTTCGGGTGCGGGAAACCGAGCAGATTCTGCGAGTCTTGGCCGAAGCCTTTCTGCTTGTCCTCGCGGTCAGCTTCTTCACCAGCTTCTTGTTCTCTCGCTGGCTTCTGGTTGTGTGTCTCGGGTTGGTTCCGTTGTTGCTTTTCCTTCAGAAGAGTCTGACCTACCTGCTTGTGCACAAGTTGCATTCCCGTGGCTATGGTAACGAGAAGGTGCTGATTTACGGGGCTGGTTGTACGGGCCGACGAGTCTACTCGGTGCTGAAACGGTCCCCGAAACTCGGTCTGGATCCGGTCGCCATTGTCGATGATGATCCGAGTAAAGCTGGGACTACGTTGTTTGAAATGGCCTATGAACGACGGCGCTCTACGCCGATCATTCAGGGTCCGGTAAATAACGAGATGATTACCACGTATGACGTGGACCTGGTGATTGTCGCGATTCCCTCGATCGGCCGAGAGAAATTTGTCCGCACTCTCGACGAATCTTTGGGTGCCAACGTCAGGGTTTCCTTTGTCGCCAGCCACCTCCTGTCTTCCGATTCCTGGATCGATTATCGGGATTTGGATGGCATCTTGCTTGCATCTTTGGGCAAGCCAGTTCCCCGATTCGGCTACGAACTATCCAAGAGACTCTGTGACTTCTTGGGTGCGGTCGCGTTGACAGTGCTGGGTTCGCCCATTTTTCTGCTTCTGGCATTAATCATTAAGCTCGATTCGCGGGGACCAGCGCTATTCTGCCAGGAACGTGTGGGACAGAACGGAAAAACCTTCAACATGTTCAAGTTCCGTACGATGCGTGCCGATGCATCGCCCTACGACTATTCTCCCAGCGTCCCGACCGATCCCCGGATCACGCGTATCGGCAGATTTCTGCGGAGAACCAGCTTGGATGAGCTGCCTCAGCTTCTGAACGTATTGCTCGGTCAGATGTCATTGGTGGGCCCTCGCCCGGAGATGCCGTTTATCGTGCAGCAATACACCGACCGGGAAAGGCAAAGGCTGGAAGTGAAACCCGGAATTACAGGTCTGTGGCAACTAAGCGGAGACCGCGCATATCTCATTCACCAGAACGTCGAGTATGATCTGTATTATCTGCAGCATCGCAACTTCTTCATGGATCTGGCGATCATACTGCACACATCGGTTTTCGCGATGCGCGGAATCTGAGGCATCCGTAAATAGTTCGAATCAAGGCGCTGAATGCAAAGTATTTCTACTGAGACGATCGTAAACAGAGAAGAACTGGAGCCTCTTTCGAATGGCGGCACCGAAAATGGCGTTGGTCCTCCTTCGGAGCGGGGAACGATCGGGAATTTATGGAAGATTTGGCACAAGCGACACTTCTTGGCCAGGGTGGGCGGACGGTCGCTAATCGTGAGCACACTACTCGTGTTTCTGATTCCAATTAGGTTTGAGTCGGTTACCCACGTCTTGCCCTCCGATGCGGTTCCGCACACGGGTGGCATGCTTTCCGCGCTGGCGGGCCTCGGCGGTTCTTCTTCGGGTTCCTCTTCTTCGAGCTTGCTCGATCTTGGTGAGATGCTGGGCACAAAGAATAATGGTGCGCTCTACGTGGCCCTGCTCCACAGTCGCACGGTGCAGGAAGGCCTGGTTCGACGCTTTGATCTGTTGAACGTCTATCATGCGGCTTACGTGGAGGGGGCTCGAAAGATCCTCGACCAGCACACAGAAATTACTGAAGACCGTAAGAGCTTCGTTATCACAATTACAGTGACGGATCATGAGCGGGAACGAGCCCGCGACCTCGCCCAGGGTTATGTCGAAGAACTTAATAAGTTGCTGGCCCATGTCACGACCTCTTCAGCGGGGCAGCAACGCGTGTTTCTCGAGCAGAGATTGGTCCAAGTGAAAAAAGATCTCGAAACTGCAGAAAAGAATTTCAGCCAGTACGCAAGCAAGAATGCGACGCTAGACCTTCCTGAGCAAACCCGGGCCATGGTCGAATCCGGTGCAATGCTGGAGGCGCAGGTAATTGCCGCACAGTCCGAAGTCGAAGGCTTGCAGCAGGTCTATACGCCTAACAATGTCCGCGTGCGCACCGCGCAAGCTCGTCTCAGTGAGTTGCAGAGGAAACTGCAGCAGATGGGAGGAGCCGCGGACGGGTCTGCGACTCATACTTCTGGGTCGAACGACCAGCAACTTTATCCTCCGATTCGACAGCTGCCACTGCTGGGTGTCGAGTGGGCCAATCTCTACCGCGAAGTCAAGATCGAGGAAACCGTTTTTCAGTTGGTGACCACTCAATGTGAGCTGGCCCGCATGGAGGAAGCTCGTGAGACCCCGGTGCTGAACGTCATTGATCCCGCGAGTTTGCCAGCCAGAAAATCGTTTCCTCCAAGACTCGTGCTGATAATTGCCTCCACTTTCTTCTGCGTCGCGATGGGGGTCGTGTGGGTCTTAGCGGTAGAGCATTGGCAGAGCAGAAGCTACGATAATCCCACCAAGCTCTTCGTCCAAAACGTACATCAGTCGGTCGTTGATTACCGCAGCAGAGTTGTCGAACGCTTGCCTTGGGACGGGCTGCAGGCCTTACGACGCAAACTTTTCCGAAACGAAGAGTAGCAATTTCCCCAGATTCCAAAATGTTACGTTGCCTAGCATAGATTGCCGCCATGAAGAGCGTAACTGTGTACCGCTGCTTGGCTTACGCACTGTTGTGTCAAGGCGGCCAAAGGTTAACGTAGTGAGACAGTTCTTTGCTCTTTGTTGCTAAAGCATCCTCATGACGTGTAAACAGATTCCTACACTGGATATTTATCCCAATTTCGAGCAACGACTGGCCAACAAGAGCGGCTTTGCTCGCTTGGCGATGACTGCGCTCCCATTCATTCCCCGGCACGCGTACCACCCTTTCATATCTGAATTGAATCTTGCCTTCCGAAGACTAACGAATCGGCCGAAGCGTGTTCGTGAATCCTATAAGAGCCGCCGGGACCTGCTGGTGAACATCGGTTGTGGAGAACGTGGAAAGGCCGGATGGGAAAACGTAGATTTATTTCATTCTCCGGGCGTGAACTGCGTTTATGACTGCAGGAGGGGCCTTCCTTTTGCTGACAATACTGTCAAAGGCATCTTTACCGAGCACTTTTTTGAACACATTGATTACACGGAAGAGGTGCCTTTCTTTCTTTCGGAATGCAACCGCGTCCTGCAGCCAGGCGGAGTGATTCGCATCGTTGTTCCCGATGCGGAAAAATACGTGCGGGCTTACTGTGCCGAAGGATGGGAAGACCTGACACTCGTTCGCCCACTCAATCCGGATCATTCCGACGTCCACTTCGGTTCAAGATTCAACACCAAAATGGAGGTGTTGAATGCTGTGTTCCGGCAGTATTTCGAGCACAAGTTTGCGTATGACTTTCCGACCTTGGAGTTTCTGCTACGCCGGTATGGTTTTTCTGAAGTCGAGAACCAATCTTTCAGTAGATCGACGTTGCCGGAGTTGGCTATCGACAGTGCAGACCGTGTGTCGGAAAGCCTATACGTTGAGGCGGTTAAGCCTGCCGTGAATAACTGAAAGAGTCCGCCAGCCTGGGATGGCTGATAGGAAATATGGGTTCGACCAAATGAAAGTTTCCGCATGAATCTCAGCGTCTTAGCCAAGAGATTGCTTCCGGGGTTTGAATCTCGTCTTCTAGCCCGCCGAGTCCTAAATCTCCCTAGAGATGCTTACGAGAAAGTCACGCATCGCCGCGATCCCCTGATTGCTCCGCATGGCCTTTGGTTTGTGGGCGGGGAGGAAGATTACCAGGCGGTGAATGAAGAGTTTATGCGTCATTTTACCGAACTGGGCGGTTTGCAGCCGTGGCACCGTGTTCTCGATGTGGGATGCGGAATCGGAGTCATGGCTGCGCGGCTGACTAAATTTCTGAGCCCATCGGGCGCCTACTGCGGCTTTGATATCGTCCGGGTCGGAGTGACATGGGCCAGAAAGAATATCAGCTCTCGCTTCCCGAATTTCTCGTTTGCACACGTGGATCTTTTCAATAAGCACTACAACCCCAATGGAAAGTTGTCCCCGACTACCTTCCGATTTCCCTACGAAGATGCTAGTTTCGACTTTGTGTTTCTGAAATCTGTATTCACTCACCTTCTTTCGGAACCCGCTCGACATTATCTGGGCGAAATACGGCGGGTTCTGAAACCGACGGGCTGCTGCATGGTAACGGCTTTTCTCTTGAACGATGAATCCGTGGATCTTATTGGTCGAGGTCAAAGTTCGATTCCGCTCCTCCACGAGATAGGCGGTTGCCGCGTCCTTGACCGACGTTTCCCTGAGACGGCTGTGGGAATACCGGAATCAGATTTTTTGCACTGGTACGAAAGATCGGAGTTGGTTTTAATGCCGCCTGTGCGCTATGGTTCATGGTGTGGTCGGCAATCGTATCTGAGCTATCAGGATATCCTGTTGCTGCGTCCCGCAGCATAGATAACATCGGCTCGCTTGAGGGCCGATTTTTATCAGCTCTCTTTCGTCTATGATGCTACTGCCACCATCTTCGATATTTGTGCGTGGGCTGCTAAACGCTAAGCACGGAACTTTGCTGCAAAAGCTCAATCTGTTGAGGCGCTTGCGGCGGAACTTAAGAGCTGTGACCTCAGCGAGCGGCCTGCTTGAGCAATTGTTCATTATCACCAAGTTGCTAAATCTCGATGTGCCTGGAGCGGTTATCGAGTGTGGTACTTACAAAGGCGCGAGTGCCGTCAACCTTTCGTTAGCATGCGAATTGGCGGATCGCCGATTGCTCATCTACGATTCCTTCGCAGGGCTTCCCAAGCCCAGTGAGGGTGATCGAACCCATTCAACCATCGACGGTATGACGGATGACTACGAACAAGGATGGTGGTGCGGCACCCTCGAGGAAGTGAAATCCAACATTAGTCGATACGGCTGTATCCGACGCTGCTCATTCGTCCAAGGCTACTTCCAGGACACTCTGCCGCAACTGAAGGAACCTGTGGCTTTGGCCTTTTGTGATGTTGACCTCGCCGACTCCCTTCGGACCTGCCTCCAGTACCTCTGGCCACGTCTCGTCGAGGGAGGATTCTTTTTTACCCACGAAGCTATTCAGCGGGAGATTTTCTCGATCTTTAACGATGACGAATGGTGGCATCGGAACTTGGGCTGCGAGCCTCCTGGCCTGGTTGGAGGTGGAAGTGGTCTGGGACTTTACCCAACTGAGAACGGATACTACGGCAGTTGTCTTGGGTATACTGTGAAGTCTCCACAAGTGGTTTGGGCACGTCGCATCGCGGGGGTTGAGTCAGTGGATGGCACCGTGCGCCGCTGAAACTGCCCAAGGAACCTGGCGCCAAACCACGCGACCTTGGCTACGGGATCCAAAAGACGATTCTGTGCATCGCATGCGAGGCCTCAAAAGGCCGCAAGGGTTTGGTCGGCAAGCGTGGGTGCATTGGTCGGTGCTTGCTCACGAGAACGCGGGAGAAAGGGGCTGGTGTACTCTAGGAAAATATGGGCCGAATCAAAGTGCTTTACATCGCTGGTACAAATCGGTGCGGTAGCACACTGCTAGCTCGACTCCTCGGAGATTTGCCTGGTTTTTTTGCTATAGGCGAAGGTCTTGGTCATTTCTTTTCCGGAAGTTCTGGCGACCATGTTCCGTGTGGATGTGGAGTGAGCGTGCAAGATTGTTCCTTCTGGAAGGGGATCTCTTTTCCACTCGAGGCGAACCCATTCGCCTCCCGTTGGCTGAGATTGCATCGGACTCCGGTGCTCAGGTCCTACTGTCGCCTGCGCCCCAAGCAAACCAACGAATTGATAGGCTCGGTGGGCGATTTCTACGATGCGATCGCACAACGTTCCGGGGCCAGAGTGATCGTGGACTCTTCCAAGAGTCCGCTCCATGCAAGACTATTGTCATGGGTTCCGAGCGTTGATTTGTACGTTGTTTATCTCGTTCGCGACCCGCGAAGCGTCGTAGCCAGCAGCTGTCGACCTAAAGAATGGCTACCGGGAGCAAGTCCGCTCCACGCCACGACGCGTTGGCTAGGTCTGAGTCTCGGGAGCGAATACTTGCGAAGCCGCGTGCCCAACTGGCACGCGTTGCGGTATGAGGACTTTGTCAAAGCGCCGAGTCGCGAAACTCTTCAAATTGCAGCCAATTTGGGCTATGTGCCTGCCGAAGCTAAGTTGATGGCCGAATCTATGGCCGAACTTGGTCCCCAACACATGCTGGGCAGTAATCCCGATAAACTCAAGCGTGGGCCGACCAGGATCGCGGAAAAATCGGTAGCGATGCCTTGGGTTGTGAGAGCGTTTGTTTCTGCGCTTACCGCCCCGTTACTTTTGCGGTACGGTTACTGGGGCAATTGGCGGCATGGCCAGTTTCAGGCTGTGCCGACCCAAGAGATTGCTGTCTTGCCAACAGCAGGGCAGGAAGCAGACGTGGATTTAGAGATGCGAGCGTGAGTTTATTTTAAGTTGCAGGGGACAGGTCGTCGCGAAAGTCACTTTGTGTCCGCGAGAGACTCCCCCTGCGGTTCGACCAAAATCTGTTTAATCTGATGACTCTGGAATTTCCTCATCGCATCGTCAGGATAGCGCTTGTGGGGGGCGAAATCCTGGTGCTGGCTTGGTTGTTTGCCACCGAAGACGTTAGTCAGTTGGGTCTCTTGATCCTCGTTATTGGGGTGATTCTTGGCACTGTGGTGGCTGTTTTTAGAGATTGGCCCTTTGGTTGTGTTGTCGTGCTGGCCATCGGAGCAGCCCTGTCACGATTCAAAACTACATTGTTTGGTCTCCATGTACGCCCTGAATATTTGGCGACCGCCATTGCTATTCTGGCCATCTTAGTGCAGTTGTTCAGAAAGCGTCTTGACCTGAACTTGCGACTGAGGAATTTTGACTACTGGCTTCTAGCTTATGTTGGGATGAATTTTTTTTCATCGGTCGTGACTTCTCCCCAGCCGCGCATGACCCTGCGCTGGGCTACACTTAATGCGCTGGTAGTGATTCCATATTTCCTGATTCGTCTCTTGGTCAGAAACGATCGGCAGGTGTGGCTCGCGCTTCAGTGTTTGCTTTTTGTAGGACTTGGTGAAGCCATTTATGGCACTCTTGCCTCGGTTTCCAGCCATATTTGGAGTACAGCCTGGGGTGTCGAGTTGGGGCAATACGGCGAGATTCCTGGAACATATGGCACCCAGTACGAGGCTAATCTTTTCGGAAGCTACACGGCCTGTACCGCGATCATGTTCTTGGCGCTGTTCTTGTTGAGCAAACCCAGACGCTTCTGGTATGGGTGGGCATTGACGGTCGGTCTGCTGAGCGCTGTCTTCAGCTTGGCCCGGTCGGTGTTGTTGGGTCTGCCGATTCCTGTTTTTGTTTTGCTCTGGATTTCCCTCAAGAAAGGAGAATTTCAGTTGCGAAGGCTGTTGCCAGTGGCGATTGGGGTTGGCCTTGTGTTAGCGATACTTAGCCCCTTCGTGCTTGAATTCGTCAGCACTCGATTTAGCACAATCGCCACCGGCAACGTGGCTGCTGACCCCTCAACCTTCGGCCGGTTGGTTCAAATGGGCGCGGCTGTCGACGATGTCAAGGTGCACCCCATTTTGGGTACTGGGACGTCCAGCTTTCAACTGCTTTTCAGGTTGTCTGACGTGGGCGTGTTTGTGAATTATGAGGACGACGATGTCGGTTGGATCAGCAACAGTCCGTTGCGCATCTTACACGATACTGGAGTCGTCGGACTGTCCATGGTCCTGTTTTTCCTTGGTACTCTTGGGCGCGCGGCGTACCGGGTGCTTGCCGTTGCCACTCACTCGACCAAAGTATCAATCGTGGCTCTTTCAGCCGGCCTACTACTTTATGCGATCACATTTCAGGCCACTGAGGCCACCCTGCTGACATTCACTTGGATTCATCTTGGTCTTTTGGCGACTGCGACAGCCGTCGCATCGGATCAGGCTAGACTGGTAGAAAGCGCCCCTGAATGACTAGCGCGGGCAGGTATGACCTTGCTGTCGCGTATCGCATCTATCCAAGAGTGTCTGGACCAGCCTTGGGTCTAGGATTCGGAGAGGACAAGTACTGTCTTTCCGAAACTTGTTTAAGGTCCTTTAAGGAGTCGCTCGGTAGCTTACAGGTTAAGATGTGGGCTATCCTGGACGGGTGTCCTCCCGAATACGAAACATTGTTCCACAAGTATTTCGATGATGCACAGTTGGTGATCCTGCATCTGGAGAGTGTCGGGAACCAGCGAACTTTCGCCAAACAGATTGAAGTGCTTCTCGACCAGAGCGATTCGGATCTAGTGTATTTTGCGGAAGACGACTACTTCTATCTGGCCGATCAGTTCTCAAGCATGATCGAGTTTTTGAGGTCGGACCCCGAAGTTCACTTTCTATCCCCGTTCGACCATTTGGATTGTTATCACCTGGCTTTGCATCGGACGCCAAAGTGGATCAAGACCCATGCTGGCCGTCACTGGAGGACGGCTTCGTCAACCTGTCTGACGTTTCTTACTCGCAAGGAGACCCTTGCGAAGTACAGTGCTGTGTTCCAGAGCTACGTCCAGGGCAATTTTGACTGCTCCTTGTGGCTGAGTCTAACAAAACAGCGAGTTTGCAATCCACTGTTTCTGATTCGCAGTTTCCTCGGCGGTTGGTTCGAATGGAAGATTATCGTCAACGCATGGTTGCACTGTGGGCGCCAGATCCTTTTCGGAGCGAAACAGAAGTTGTGGGTGCCGATTCCCGCTATCGCGACGCATCTCGACACGCGTTCGCTTTCGCCTGGCGTCGACTGGAGAGCTCTTATGAGGGAGGATATCTCCACAAACCGTGGACCTGAATATATAGGCGACCGACAGGGGTTGAATTGACAGATAATCCTGAAGAAATGTTTGGCAAGCCCACGGTGCGTGTCGTGGTCCTGAACTGGAACGGTCGGGATATGACCGCGGACTGCCTGCGAAGCTTGCTCGCTATGCAAGGCGTGGATTTTCGAGTTCTTGTTATTGATAACGGCTCCTCCGATGGATCGGAGAGATTCTTTCGTGAATCGTTTTCTCAGGTCGACGTCATTGCAAATGGATACAATCGTGGGTTCGCAGCAGGGTGCAATATTGGAATGGAGTGTGCACTAGAGGAGAACGCCGAATACGTACTGCTTGTGAACAACGACACCCTCGTGGCCCCCGACCTATTACGTGAGCTTGTCAGAGAAGCAGAAGCGAATCCGCAGGCCGCCATCCTGTCGCCGAAGATCTATTACTTCTCCCCTCCCGACGCAATTTGGTGGGTTGGAGGCACATATACCTGTTGGACCGGTCTGGCTAATCACATCGATCTGAGGAAGAGAGATACCGGCCAGCATGATCAAACACAGGATATCGATTGGGCCACGGGTTGCGCTATGCTTCTTCGTTGTCAGGCTCTGCGGCGTGTAGGGTTGTTTGATGAGCAGATTTTTGGCAATGGCGAGGATTTGGATCTTTCGCTCAGGATGCGCCACAGTGGCTACTCAGTGCGTTATGTACCCACTGCTCAGTTATGGCACCGGGAAGGCATCGACTACCGCCGGAATGTTGGAGAACACGTGCGTTCGTTTACCTTGATTCGGAACCTTCTCTGGGTGATGCACAAACACGCAAGGTTCTACCACTGGCTCACCTTCTGGCCAGTGTTTCTTTGTTATTACCTCCCGAAAATGCTGTTCCTTCAAGCAAGGCGGGGAGATTTTCGCTCCTGTCTCTCGATTCTGCACGGAGTGGTTGCATTCTGGCAGATGCTCCTGCGCCCGGAGCTTTGTGTACTTCCCGCTGCACTCAAGGCAACAATGGCACCGAGCGGCGCTACCAATGTGATGAGAGAATCAAATCATGCTGTGTCAGCAATTGGTAAGGGTGATTAGCAAACTCAAGGGGGCTGACAATATGGCGGAGGCGGGGTTTGCCGTGCGGTACAATGCCGAGGATTAGGAGGTGGCTTTTGCGTATTGCCCTGTTTGGCGGTCGAGGAATACCGAGCACCTATAGCGGAACGGAAACGTTCTTCGGGGAACTGGCGCCTCGCTTGGTGGAACGCGGGCACGAGGTTATCGTCTATTGTCGGAGGAGCCTATTTCGAGATCGGCCTGCGACCTACCAGGGAGTCCGGCTCGTATACCTGCCAAGCATTGAAACCAAGAACCTGACCACCCCGAGTCACACGCTGTTTTGTGTCTTCGATGTTCTGTTCCGCAACGTTGACGTCATGCTGGTCACGAACGTGGCTAATACCTTGCACTGCATTGTGCCCCGTCTTTTTGGAAAGAAGGTTGCCATTAATGTCGACGGCGTGGAATGGAGGCGCTCGAAGTGGAGTCAACTCGGACGAAAGTACTTTTATCTTAACGCCAGGCTCGCCGGAACGGTTTGCCCCGATGGGGTCATCACGGATGCCGTGGCCATGCAGCAGATCTATCTTGAGGAATTTGGGACTCGATCGGTTTCGATCGCCTACGGTGCTAACCTGGAAGGCTCAACCGACCCCAGCGTACTCGAGCGCTACGGCCTCAAACCGTGTCAGTATTATCTGGTCGCTAGTCGTTTGGTTCCAGAAAACAACGCCGACCTGATCGTGAAGGGTTTCGAGCAGAGCAAGAGCAACAGAGTTCTCGTTATCGCGGGCGATGCCAATTATCGAAGCGAATTTGTCGATTCCTTGAAGCGCACAAAGGATCCTCGCGTGCGATTTTTGGGGCATGTCGACAACAGCGAGCACGTCAAGGAGCTCCACTGCAACTGCTTTGCGTACATCCACGGTCACAGCGTCGGTGGGACGAATCCCGCGCTGCTGAAAGCTCTCGGATACGGCAATTGCGTGTTGGCTCTGGACAATCCATTCAATCGTGAGGTCGTCGCGGATTGCGGAATCCTCTTTGGCAACGATCCCTCGGATTTAGCTGAACATCTGCGCCGAATCGAGGAATTCCCGGAAGAAGCTGCGAACTATCGGCGAAAAGCGCCGAGCCGCATTCTCGCGCAATACACCTGGGACCACGTCACCGATCAATACGAAGACTATTTCGAACGCCTGGTGCGCGGAGAAAAACCTGCTCTAGACCGGCAATTGGGAATGTATGAACCACTGCATATCGCCCAGAACGCAGTGGGAGCTTTCGGCGGTGCCTAAGGAGATCGGCGCTTCTCTCTGGCGTGCAGGGTCTCGCGAGCGTTCTGCGAGTGCGAGCGTCCTCCATCGCAACGCCACACCATGAAGATTGGTATCGATGCGCATGCGTTGGGAAGTAAGTCCGCCGGAAACGAAAGCTATTATGTACAACTGCTCCGGGCGTTGGCTTGCCATCAGTCCAACGGCAATCGCTATATCATTTATTTCACCCACCCCGATGGCGAGAAACAAATCCCGGTGTGTGAACAGTTTCGCGCAAAACGCATCTGGCCGGCCAATCCGTATCTTCGCATCCCGCTTGCTTTCCCCATCGAGTGTCGCAGAGAGCATCTGGACGTATTCCACGCGCAGTACATTCTCCCTCCCTTTTGCAAGCCTCGCTCTGTAACCACCATCGCCGACATTCTGTTTGAAAGCTATCCGGGACTCTACAGTCGGACGGAGAGAATGATATTTGGCGTTTTTTTCCCTTGGTCTGCCCGTCGCTCTGATCACATCATTACGGTGTCGCAGTTCTCGAAAAATGACATCGTCAACCGCTACCATGTTGATCCGGAGCGTGTGACCGTAGTCTACGAAGCGCCCCGCCAGGAATTTCGGCGGATAGACGCTGATCGCTGCCGTGAGATGCTTGCCAGAGAATACGATCTCTGCCGCCCGTTCATCCTTTATGTAGGCCGAATAAACGCCCGCAAGAATCTGGAGCGGCTGGTCGAAGCGCTGCCCGTTTTAGCCGGTAAGGGCTTTCCGCACGAACTAGTGATTGTTGGCAAGCAAGATTGGATGGCGGACAGAGTTCTGCAGAAGGTTCGCGACTTGTCGCTGGAGTCGAAAGTGCGATTCGTCGGGTACGTCCCGACGGACCATCTGCCAGTCTTCTATAATGCGGCCGATCTTTTTGTGTATCCATCAATCTGCGAGGGTTTCGGCATTCCGCTGGTGGAGGCAATGGCGTGTGGAGTTCCCGTTGTCACTTCCTTCGGATCTTCCTTAGAAGAAGTTGCTTCGGACGCAGCCGTGCTCGCCGATCCCTATTCGGTATCGTCGATCGTCAATGCGATGGAAAAGGTCCTTTCCGATGAGTCCTTCGCCTCTGGGCTAAGAGAGAGAGGGCTTCGTCGTGCAGGCGATTTCAGTGAAGCACGGAAGGCCCAGGAAACTATAGACGTTTATCATCGGGTCTGTGCCTGACGGTTTGAGGCTTAGCGACTCTTTACGGCTGTAACCCTCGCTGGCACTTCTTCCTCCGGTTCCAAGATGATAAATCAAAGCGTGATGTTTACGCAGATCGGAATTGCATAAACACCAGAGCTGAAAATACAAAGATGAAATCTCCTATAAGAGCGCTGTTCGCTGTGCTGGCGCTATCCGCAAGCGTAGCCGCGCAGACTCCATGCGCGGACAACCAAGTCAGTTGTTCGTCCGTACCGAGGCTCATACGTTTTACAGGGGCGCTGCTGGACAGCGCTGGGCGCCCACGCAGCGGTGTCGTAGGCGTGACTTTCTCAGTTTACAGTCAGGCCACTGGCGGTGCGCCACTCTGGCAAGAGACGCAGAATGTTCCCCTCGATTCTCAGGGACGCTACGCTGTCCTACTCGGGATGACCAAAACAGAAGGCCTGCCCGTGGAAGTGTTTAACTCGCCCGAGTCTAGATGGCTGGGGGTTTGGCCGCAATTGGAAGGAGAGCAGGAACACCCTCGGGTCGTCCTGGTTAGCGTTCCCTATGCTCTCAAGGCCGCAGATACGGAAACGCTTCAGGGGCTTCCGGCCTCGGCTTTCGTAAGAGCGCCGACTTCTGCTTCGGGGCAGGCCATTGCTGTCATCTCTGGATCGAGCCCTTCTGCGAGTGTCGTGGGCGCCTCCGGAAAGCCAGGTGCTCCCGGGCCACCTGATTCGGCGGTGACTACGCCCGGCGGTGTGGTTAACGCGGTTCCAAAATTTGGTTCACCCACGTCCATCGTCAATTCCCAGATTACAGACGCCAACGGCATGGTGGGAATGCAGAACCTGGCCAACATTCTATTCGCGGACCAGTTCCTGGGTGGGGTTCCCGATGCGATCAAAGCGTGTCCCGCCGCTGGGTGTGTGATCTATGCGTACTCTCCGAATACCAATCTAGACCTAGGGAGTATTGATCCCGGAACAAAAGCGGTCACTCTGTACCTGGGGCCCTACAAGTTCAGCGTTACCCAGATTACGTTGGAGAACGACCTAAAGATAATCGGCATGGGTGCCGGGGTCACGACTCTGCAGTCTACGGATGGCAGTAAGCCGGTCGTTGTAGTTCCGCAAAAAGTCAATGGAGCCGCACAACACGTGCTGCTTTCTGGCTTGAGTATTCACGGTGCACTCGGCAACACTGCGCAGGACGCCATATTCCTGGATTCGAGTGGCAACTATAACTCCGGCGTGTGGTTTTCAGAGCTGCATGACATTATCATCACCGGATTTGGCGGGATCGGCCTCCATCTCAAAGGGACGAATGCGGACTTTAGTGGGATGACTCAGTTCACCGAATTCAACCGGGTACTCGTTTTCAGGACCAAGGGGGGAGGGAACGGTCTGAGAATCGAGGGCGCATCGTACGAGCTCTATTTTAATGATTGTGAGTTCGATGGTACGGGAGCTGGTGATGGGACCAACATTTTTATCGGGGGTCGCCCGCCAAACCGCTTCGCATTTCCCATCGACATAAATTTCCGTGGCTTGACCTCTCAAGCCGCAGCGATAGCCGTGGAAATTAATGGAGGCTGGGCGCTATCCTTCTACAGTCCGCACCACGAGTTTATCTGGGGTGCATATTCCGTCGCCAGTGATTTAGCGCCTGTTGCGGGCTTGACCATTTCCGACGCTGGCTTTCAAGACAGCGGAACCAACAACGGGGCGGGCTACTTATTGAAAGTTCTCACACCCGAGCCATCCGGCATCCGTTTCATCCACAATCACATTATGGGTCCGGCGGATAGCGTTGTGCGTGCACCGAACGCTGTAAGCATCGTGTATCAAGACAATCTGTTCTACGGCGGCACCAACCTGCCAGTGACCAGCGGCATCACAACTCAGATTACAGCCGCTTCCACCATAAACATCGGGGGTGCCCACACAGTCGGCCTGATTGCGTCGACCACACCCATCAGCACTATAAAAGCTAATCTTGGGGCGGGAGAGATAGCAACGTTCTACGCCGTCAATGGCCCTGTTACCTTTGCTTCTGGCGGTAACATTAACCTAATGGGGGCGACTTCGATCACCGTAAATGGTTCGATCACATTCGTCGTCAGTGACCTTGGCAATGCTCCGTCTTGGGTTCCGGTCTCGCAGTGGGGGCCGCTATCTTCCAACACTTCGAACTTTGTCCTGTCGTCTTCGGCACAGACTCTTACTCTAGCTCCTGGAACAAAAGGGACTGCTGATCTCACTTTGACTCCTCAAAATGGTTTCTCAGGGAATGTCGACTTCAGCTGTGCGGCAGGCTCCCCCGAAATCAGCTGTTCCGTTCTGCCGAGTATGGTCTCCGTGAATGGTCCGAATCCAGTAAACGCTATTGTCTCGATTACTTCTACGGTCACATCCTCCACTCGAAAGACTAGACCATCTGGATCGACCTACCTTGCACTGCTATCCCTTGGCTGCATGGGTGTGGTGATGCTTCCTCTGACCTCGTTGAGAAGTGAGCAGCAAGGCAGACGGCTTGCGCTTACGGCGGTTCTTTTGCTTTTGGCGCTTAGCAGCCTGGGGTGTGGCGCATCAGTCATGAGTCAGAACGTCAGCGATCCTCCGCATTACTATTTCCCAGCGGTGAAGGCCACCTCGGGCGCGGATTCGACAACGGTCAGTTTTCTCTTCTCCGTGACAGTGCAGTAAGGAACCGCGACCTTTTTCTCAACCAACCATCCGTTTATTGGTTTTTGCGGGCTACTTCCGGTCCGGGAGAGTAGGGGCTTGCGCCTCTCGGCCGATATGACCATTTGGGCACTTTGAAACCATCCCACACCCCCCGTGCGATGCTAGCAAGTTTCTTCTTCCGATCATGTTCGACGACTATGATCTTAAGGGTTTCCCTAAACCACCGGAACCAATCACACACGATCCAGAGGGCATCGGTCCAAAAGTATCTACGGTAGAAGATTACACGGTTGCGGGCCTGATGATACCGTCGACTCGCACTGTAGTTCGACGTGATGAAATGCCTTCCAAATATTCGATGTGAAGTGGGCGAACCTAGCTGATGCCGCAGGATGGCATTGTTGGCTTGGATGATGCGAAGCCCGTGGCGCCGAACTCGAAAGCAGAACTCGTGATCGACGTAGTCCATGAAAAAGGATTCGTCGAAGGTTCCGCAATCCGCAAAAACCTTCCTCTTCACTAGAGTGCCCGACGTCATCAGCGTATCTACTTCTCGAAATGTTCGAACCTTTCCGCCAGTGCTAGGAGCCTGCAAGGTACGAAACGCTAATTGGTAATTGGCGCCAATGAGCGCGACTTCATCCTTAAAGGGGCAGGCCTCGTAGGCGTTGAGCATGGTAGCGACGAAATCCGGCGGGACGTGACTGTCTTGATCCAAGACCAGTATCCATCGGCATTCCTTCTTACCCAAAGCCAGATCAATCCCAGCATTTAGAGCGGAAGCAATCCCAAGATTTTGCTGACTCCAGACAATTTCGGTCTGGTAAGCAGAAGCGACCGTTCCGATGAATTGTTGAATTGCCGCGGACGATTGGTTGTCAACAATGATCAGCTTCTCCACTTGTGGGGCCAAGGCGCGAACATTATGTTCGAAGTCTGGTGCGGGGTTATGAGTCACCGCAACCGCCCAGACATTCGACCGGCGAGGGGCATTCGCAGACCCGGTTTGAGGCTTAAGGGGCACGGAATTCATCTGCACGGAGTCTCGCAGGATGTTAGCGAGGGCTTCGAGTACTCTCCTTTGCGATATCGGAACAAGCAACTTTCGGTGTTTCGGCCAAGAGCCCTCGCGAAAGACTTAACGGGAATGCCAACATATAGCATACTGAGTATTCTATCGGAACGCCGTAGTCGAGACCTGTGCGGTTTTTGTTTGACGTACCTGCAAGTGTCGATTCTTCTGCCTCGAGCAGCAAAGCTATAACGGTTGGTGGGGAACTCTCGCGTACAAATATTATGTCGACGTCGACTCGTGTAGAAATCCCAGTTCCGTCGCACGCACATGAGCGACCGATTGGCACCAAGATTGTTCGCAATGTAGCCTCCGGCTTCATAAGGCTGGTCGTGGTCGCTCCCGTCCCATTTTTACTCACTCCCTTCCTGTTGCGGCACCTTGGTACTCAAGGTTTTGGAGCTTGGGCGGTTTTCCTCTCCATCAATAGCTTGACGTCTCTGGCCGATGTCGGAGTTATGGGAACACTAACCAAGCATGTCTCCGAGCACTACACTCTCGGGGACTATGCAACCCTGAACAAGGTGGTCAACGCTGGAATTCTGATATTTCTGGCAGCAGCGCTAATAGGTGTGTCGACGGTTAACTTAGCCGCGGGCTTTCTAATTTCTACTTTCTTTCGCAGTGTACAAGTTCCGCACGCCCAGCTTCCGTTTGTGATTCACCTTTTGACCATCAGCATCGCACTGAATCTGCTCACCTACCCGTTTTCTTCGGTGATCTCTGGATTGCAGCGGCTTGACATTGTAAACCTGTTTTGGGCCCTTAATGCGATCATAACCGCTGCGGGTGTCGCGATTTTTGTCAGTCTGGGACTCGGAATCGAGGGATTGGTTTACGCTATTGTCATAACGTCAATTGTTTTGTTTGTGCTCAGCGTGGGAACAGCTCGACATCTACTTCCACAACTCCGTGTTCGGCCCTTTTCCGTGCATTGGCGTGACATCAAGGAGTTATCAGCGTTCAGCACGCAGATCTATGTCGTGCAAATGGCAACTGCGGTATACATCCATGCCGAAAAGCTCTTGCTTGCCCACTTCGCCGGCCTTACTCCGGCTGGATGGTACGACATCGCGAATGACTTAGCCACGAAAATCCGGAATTTCCCGGCTCTGCTGATTACCCCCCTCATGCCTGCCGCATCCGAACTGGACGCACGGCAGGACAATGTCCGAGCGCGAGAGCTTTACTACCGGGCACATAAGTACCTGGCATTCGTCGGTACCGGCATCTTCCTGGTCGTGGCATTGCTAGCCTACCGTTTTGTTGAGCTCTGGCTCGGACCGGGTTTTACTGGAACAGCTCGCGCTTTGATAGTGCTCACCGGAGTACAAATTGGTAACCTGGTGGCTTCTCCCGCTTTGCTGATGCTCATAGGCAAAGGGATTCTCCGACCCGCCGTTCGCTTTGCCTTGGTTGGCATGATTGGAACCCTCATCGTGAGCACGGCACTGATCGCTCTGTTCGGCTTTACGGGCGCCTTGTACGGTACGAGCATTTCAGTGCTGGGGGCTGCAGCCTATCTGGTATTTCTTTTTCATCGGGAGACAGGCTTCGCGAAGCGAACGCTACTAAAGATCTACGCGAAACCTGTTTTAGTAGGATTATGTTTGGGCGAATTGTCGATGCGCCTGTTTCCTATTGGCAGATTTTCTTGGGGGAGCATGATCGGTATGTCTGTGGCCTTAGCCTCAGTTTATAGCCTTTTACTTGTATTGCTGCACTACTTCGATGACTTAGACTTGAGCGTCATAGATCGGTTCATACCGGTACCGGCGGTCTTGCGTAAGAGTTCACTCTTTTCCTGACGGACAAGAGGGCGGCGGCTCCTGCTCGCCGGCCTCCGCAATTCTGAACGGATTTCGCAGTTGGTACGGCAGCACTCGGCTGCTGGGCGCTCGCGTATGGTGATCACTGAGTTCGAATACTGGAAGGCAATTCTCGCTAGTCTAAGGGGACCAAGGGTGTCGATTATCCCATTTGTCCCTAACCGCCGTCAGCCCCCGCCAAGAATATTGCGGGTCGACTCGGCATGGAAGGGCATCGAGAATATTCTCTCGGACCTGATCGAGCGATTCCAGATTGGAACGAATCGCTGTTTGGAATTTGGGGTCGAGTTCGGCTATTCGACGGCTGCACTGTCCTCGTTTTTCAGTTCTGTGATTGGAGTTGACACATTCGCTGGAGACGAGCATACCGCTAATAAGAAAGACGTCTACGAAGAAACCGTTAGCCGACTATCTCCTTTCGGAAATGTTCGGCTGATCCGAAGCGACTACAGAGATTGGATAAGAGAAGATCAAAATTCGTACGACTTGATTCATGTTGACATTGTTCACACCTACGCCGATACCTTCAAGTGCGGGTTGTGGAGCGCTGCCCATTCACAATGCGTAATTTTCCACGACACGGAAAGCTTTCCTACAGTCAGGCGAGCAGTGATTGACGTATCCCGACTGAGTGGCAAAAGCTTTTATAATTTCAAAGAGAGCAACGGCCTTGGCATTCTAGTCTAGAGCGCCGTGCTTCCCCCTTGCTTCCCTGTCCTTAGATTTCAGATCGTCTCGCGGCGTATCTGGCTCCCTGCGCTATTTCTCTGCAACGCACGCGTTCCCCGAGGTATTCCGCAGATCGGGCCGTTGCTGCCCACCCTCACTCACATTTCCCCACACACAATCAGACCCCTGTAGAGAAGTCTTGAACGAGGGCGTCAGGACGTTTTCCTGAAACACGTTATTGACGTTCTTGCTGTTTTTTTCGATAAACGCAACAATACTGGACGCGCCGGTGGACCGGTCGGCGATGATGTGGTTCCGCAAAACCTGGGCACCTCTGACGTTGCCCTGGAAGACTAATCCGTTGACCGTCTTTGGGCCAACTTTGATCGTATTGTCATGGATAGAAAAATCGGAGAAATCTCCGCTCCCGCCAACTACGATACCGTACAAGTTGGGATGCACGATCAAATTAAAGGCGATCGTGATCTTGCTATTTTGGTAGGTGTCGATGTTAAAGCCGTAGTTGGTTTCGATGGCTGTATTATCGTGAAAGTTTACGTTGAACATGCTCCACCCGCCATAACCAATCTGATAGCCGGTGACCGTGTTGTGGCGAACTTCTCCTGACCCGCCGGAGATTATGATCGCAGTACAAATACCACCGAACCAATGGTCCAGGGTGACGTACTCGATAATATTCCCCTCATTTTCAGGAGTTGGGGGCTGTGCGGTGATTCCAACCGGGAAATCTTCAGGGCCCTCTCCGGAGGTATTCATGACGTGGATGTGATGGATCCACTGATGCCCGTGATTCGCGCGCAACATGACGCCTATCAGTTCGAGATCGGATTTATAGCGCGCTTTCAGCGCCGGGTAATTATCGTCCGCCGTCAAGTCCGAGACCTCAACTCCAGACGCGTCAAAGTTGTAGGTCCCGATAATGATTCCCTCGAGCAATTTTCCATTTGAGGGATAGGTGAACAGGCTGGCGAGGCGGAGTGTTGTCCGATCCTGTGCTGCACCATGAACTCTCCAACCCCGGTTCACGGTGAATCCGGCTGGATGAGACGGGTAAACGTGTCCGGGGCCGATAACATAATCCCCGGTTCCCTCTGTTTGAAAAGTGCCGGGACCGATACAAACTATCAGATTAGCGACGCCGCTTTCGGATCGGCTGCGGAGTAACGTGTCAAACTTCTCTGCCGTACTGCCATCGAAGGGATCGGATGCACTGCCGGCGCCGGCCTTGCCATCGTTCCGGTCAGCGATGAAAATGCGGGTGTATCCGGTTGGGGAGGGCCCGGAGCAGTCTGAGTTTGCGAAGTCCGACTGCGCAAGCATTGGGTGCATAGCATTTGGGAGGTGTATGTTTGCGATTTCCGTGCCCGCCAACGGCCAAACCACATTTTGTGCCCTAGTGATTTCGCTTCCCGAAAACCAGAGAGACATCAAGAACGTCAACACACAAACCTTCGATGCGCTCATAGTAGCCCTCCAAGTAGTCCTACCTTCTTGAGAAAAGACTGACGTCCCGCCAGAAGGCGAGACGTTTCTCTTACCCGTTCATTCTACGTTTGTTTAGGCTGCGAAGAAAACAGAACTGTTTCTATTCCAGGTTCGATGCAGCCGCCCGACAGACCAATGGCCGGCACGCTTGTTGGCGATCGGCCCTTCACGAACCCTCCGTTCCAAGCTCCAAAGGACAATTGAAGACTATAGTTCCTAGGGGCTCCACTCACTGCACGACCAACATGAGGTTGGTCTTGTGGGCCAACACGGTCGAGCCGTGGGTGAAAGTGCCGGTCACCGTCAAATTGTAGTTCCCGGCCTGCTTTCCGCTACCGCCGTTCCCACCGCTTCCACTGCCCCCGCCCCCACACGCTAACATGGTCGCGCCGAGGGAGAGCAGGCAGAGGACCGCTAAGCTGTAGGCCCATTGCGGACCCCGCTTACGGCTCCAGCCTGCCAAGCTCACGAGCATGGTTAATCCCAGCACGCCAGAGAGCGAAAGCCATGCTCCAAATGTACCGTCGGCCCCTGTGCCATTTCCTGATTGCGTTAATCCCGCCGCACCCCCCGCGGTGGTCACGGCTACCGTAGCCGTCGCGGCGGATCCGTTCAGCGTAATTGAACCGGGCGATACCGAGCATGTCGACTGCGCCGGTGCTCCGCTGCAGCTCAGCGTTACGGTTTGGTTGAATCCTCCGTCGGGCGTGACGACAACCTTATAGTTGGCTGTCTGTCCGGGCGAAACGCTCGTCGTTGACGAGGACGACGGGGCCACGGAGAAATCCTGTCCAACCCCGGTCAGCGAGGCTGTCTGCGGACTGCCGCTGGCACTGTCGGTGACAGTGAGGGTTCCATTCCGGGTGCCGCTTGTGGTCGGATCGAAGAAGACGCCAATGGAGCAACTCGCTCCCGGCCCGAGGGAATCGCCGCAGGTGCTGAGCGGCGCAAAATCATTCGGGCTCGCGACCACATTAGTGATGGCGAGCGCGGTATTGCATATATTCAGCAGCGTCACAGTCTGTGGAAGGCCGGAGGTTCCGACGTACTGGCTGGGGAATGAGACTGCCGGTGGCGACAAGCTGACGCCTGGGCCTTGACCAAAGCCAGTCAAAGCCACAGTCTGCGGGCTGCCGGGAATATTGTCGGTAATATTGAGCGAGGCGCTGGCGTTCCCAAACGCCGTCGGAGTGAAGGTCACCATAACGGTGCAGCTTCCACCCGGAGGAAGGGATGCGCCGCAGTTGTTGGACTGAGCAAATTCAGTGCTATTCGCTCCGGTAATCCAAATCGAGGATATCTTCAAAGTGGTGCTAAAGTTCCCCGTGTTTGTGAGCGTCACATTCTGAGGAGGGCTGGTCGTGCCCAAGCTCTGGTTCCCGAAATTTAGGCTATTTGGAGACAGTATGACGATGAGGCTGGTATTAAGGAGCACACCTACCGAACCAGTCTGACAGTCGGGGGTACCACAACCGTTCGCGACGACCAAGTCGGGTTTGCCGTCCCCGTTTAGGTCTGCTACCGCCGTCGAATTGGCTGAATACCCCCCCGAGCAGTAAAGTACTGCCGTCTGGAAGGTACCGTCGCCGTTGCCCAGCAGCACGCCTGCCGAGGAGCCGTCATTGCTACAGTTGGTACCGGAATCGGTCACCACCAAGTCGAGTTTGCCGTCTCCGTTTACATCCGCGAACGCGACTGACTCGTTGCCGAACCCGCCCGAGTCATAGGTCACGGCCGTCTGGAAGGTTCCGTCACCGTTGCCCAACAGCACGCCTACAACGCCGTCCCCTTCGCCATGTGTGCCCGTGCCGGCGTTGGCTATCAGCACATCGAGTTTGCCGTCGCCGTTTACATCTGCAACTGTCACTGAAGCGGGAAAGTCCCCGCCTGAGTTATAATTCACGGCCGTCTGGAAGGTTCCGTCTCCGTTGCCAAGCAGCACACCCGCCTCCCCCGCACCATCGACGCACCCTTCAGACGGGTAGGGACATTGAGCCCCCCGTTCAAGTCCGCCAACACGATCCCACTAGGTCCGTACCCACCTGAGTCGTAGGTCACCGCCGTTTGGAAAGTTCCGTCGCCATTGCCGAGATTGCCCGGAACTCCGTTGAAAGTTAGCGACTCTCGACGATCATAGGCTACGCAACCTTCACTTCCTCGGCAACCCTCCTCTGGGAAACCGTGTTCGCCAATGCAGTCAACAGCGCGGGAATCTCCCGATAGCCTTGCACTTTGCGGAACTGGCGTTCGGCCACCAGCAGCCCCGAACCGACCCAACGTTCTATGTGGTCTCCGGCACGCCAGCGTTTCACGTTGCGGCAAACCGTTTCGACGATGGAGAAGGCCGACTCGATCACGTTCGTACTCGCCAGGGTGCGGCGCAACTGCGCGGGCATGCGCAAGCGATGCACGGTGAGCGTTTCTTCCACGCCTTCCTCCAGGCTGCGGGCGGCGCTCGGATTCAGCTCCATCAGTTCGCGATGCAGCCGGTCGAGCGCGCGCTTGGCGTCGGTGTATTCGCTCAGGGCGTAGGCGTTCTGCAGTTTTTTCCTGACCGCCGACTTATGTTCCTCGGGTAGGTGGTCGACCACATTACGCCGCTTGTGCACCTGACAGCGTTGGATCATCGCGGCCTCGCCGGCATGACGGCGCACGGCCGCGGCCAGCGCTTTGCCTCCGTCGAGCACATAAAGCCGCGGCACGCTGAAGTCCAGCCCGCGCGAGGCCAGATCGCCCAGTAGCTCACTCACCACGGCCGCATTCTCGGTCGCCCCTTCGCGCAGGCCCAACACCGTTTTACGCCCGTCAACATTGATCCCCAGGGCCACGATCATCTGCCGGTCGCGGAACGGTGTGCCGTCGATCAGCACCGCGCACAAGCGCAACTCGCCCAGCGGACGCTCCATCAACTCCTGCAACTTTTCCCGGCTGGAGGCGATGAAGTTCTCGCTCACCGCCGACTTCTCCACCCCGTAAGCCTCGCGAAAATCCTTCACCACCGCGCCGTAGTTGCGCGTCGACAACCCGCGCATCAGCTTGTCCCACACCGCGTGCTCCATCGGCCCGCTGCGCTGAAACATCTCGTAACTGCCCAACCGCTGCTCGCGATTTTCCGGCGTGCGCAGACGCGTGCGCTTCATCGGCACCTTCTGCCCGTCCACCACGCAGTAGCCGGCTTCTTTCCCCCAGCGGTGAGCCCGCCGCTCGGGATGCTGCTCGTGCCGCTCCCCCGCCAGGTGCCGCACCTCTTCCTCCATCACCAGGCTCATCAACGCCAACCCAGCTTCGCGCATCAGGTGGCCCACCCCTTCTTGCAGCAGACCGACAACCTCGGTCATGGGAAAGATCATCTGTAGGTTGGGATTCTCTTCGCGGGCCAGTTGCCGGAACTCTTGCACCGCCCGATGACGGTCAATCTGGTATCGTCTCTTCATAGCGACTCTCTCCTTTTTTCTTGGCAGAAAAAACCACCGCGATCATTATGACCGCGGTTGAGAGTCGCTACTTTCTACGAATTAACGGGCATCCTCGCCATTGCCCAACAGGACTGCTACTGCTCCGTCGCCGAAGTTGTCGCAAATGGTGAGACTGGTACAGAGGTTGGTCACAATCAGGTCGGGCTTGCCATCCCCGTTCACATCCGCCACAGCCACCGAATTGGCCCCAAACCCGCCTGAGCCGTAGGTTACGGCTGGTCTGGAAGGTTCCGTCTCCGTTGCCGAGCAGAACGCCTACCGAGCTGCCGACACTACAAGACTCGTCGGTGCAAGGGTTAACTACCACGAGGTCGGGCTTCCCGTCCCCGTTCACGTCCGCCACAGCCACCGAATTTGCATCAAACCCGCCGGAGCCGTAGGTCACCGCCGTCCTGAAAGTGCCGTCGCCGTTACCCAACAACACGCCCACCGTACCGCTGGGGCGCCACAGTTGCTTCTGCCGGTGGGCCCGCAGTTCGCCACGACAGCGTCGGCCTTGCCATCGTCGTTTAGATCGGCCAACACGACCGAGGAGGCGCCGAACCCACCCGAGTCGTAAACCACCGCATTCGCGAAGTTCAAACCCAGCTCTTGCGAAGCTTGGCGCTGACGCGCAGTGGCCTTGAGCACGCTAGCCCCGCGCTGCCCAAAGACCAAACCTTGCGGGGAATGAGAGATGATTGGGGCACTCCTGGCCGGTTTGGGCTGGTGGGAGAAACGGGATTGGTTTGTGCCAGCGCGAGCGTGCTGACCAACGTCAGGCAGATGAACCCGAAGTGTAGCCTCATACCGCCTCCCACAAATCGTCTGAATCTCGAACAACAACTCGAGTCCGCAGCCCTGAGGCTGGACTCGACTTACTGCACGACCAGCGTGAGGTTCGTCTTGTGAATCAAATTGGTTGAGCCGGACGTGAACGTACCGCTCACCGTCAAATTGTAGGTGCCCGCCTGAGTCCCGCCGCCTCCGCCGCTGCCACTTCCACTGCCTCCCCCGCCACATGCCGACATCGTGACTCCGACGGAGAGCAGGCACAGGAAGGCCAGCCCGTAGAGCAGTCGAGGACGACGTTCGCGGCCGCAGCCGGCCAAGCTGACCAGCATCGCCAGCCCCAGCGTGCCAGACAATGCGAGCCACGATCCAAACATGTTGCCGCTTGGTCCGTTGATTGGTTGCGTCAGGCCCGCCGAGCTTCCCGCAGTGGTCACAGTGACGGTAGCTGTTGAGGCAGATCCGCTGAGTTTGATTGAACTCGGCGACACCGAACAGGTGGACTGGGCTGGTGCTCCGCTGCAGCTGAGGGTCACGGTCTGATTAAATCCTCCGTCCGGAGCAACCGCCACTTTATAGCTCGCTGCCTGGCCTGGCGAGACAGTAGCTGAGGTTTGGGATCCCGGCGAGAGGGAGAAATCCTGTCCTGTCCCCGTCAGCGACGCCGTCTGCGGACTGTTACTAGCATTGTCCGTCACCGTCAAAGTCCCGGTCCGAGTGCCGCTTGTCGTGGGATCGAAAAAGACGCCGATGGAGCAACTACCGCCGGGGGCGATCATATTGCCGCACGTGCTCAGCGGAGCAAAATCGGCAGGTGTCGCCGTCACGCTGATGATAACGAGCTCCGCGCCGGGATTATTTAGAGTGACGGATTGAGGCAAGCCCGAAGTCCCTACGTATTGGCTGGGAAAGGTGACGCTCGCTGGCGATAAGTAGGGTAGTGGCGGCGGAGCAACGCCCGTGCCAGTCAGACCAACTGCTGTTGGGCTACCGATTCCGTTGCTAGCAACGGTGAAGGACGCGCTTCGACTGCCGGCTGCCGTTGGAGTAAATGTCACGTTGATTTGACAGTGGTCGTAAGTCTGAAGTGTCGGGGTCGAACCGCACATGCTGTTGTAAGCAAAATCGCTTGGATTTGCTCCTGTAATACTCATTGACGTGACAATCAGAGGTGCTGAGCCGGCATTGCTGAGCATGATCGGGTAGGGTGGGCTTGTTGTCCCAACCATTTGGCTACCAAGCGGCACTGTCGTCGACGGGTCGAGGCTGGCCACGGGCACTTCCTGGAGAACGTATCCCGTCGGGGCCAAAACCAGATCCAGCTTGCCGTCCTTATTGAAATCCCCGATCGCAACGTCAGTTGAGGCCGGCAGAGGCGTCACAATCGGACTTTGAAAAGTTCCATCGCCATTCCCCGGCAGAATGAGTGTTTGTGTGTTCGCATAGTCGGACAAGACCAGATCGAGTTTGCCGTCGGCGTTCAAGTCGCCGACTGCACCACCGCTGAGGGAGCTGCCAACCGGAGAGGGAGTCTGAGCCTGGAAGGTGCCGTCCCCGTTCCCAAGCAAGACGGTGAAAGTATTGGTGGGTGAGCCCTGAACGGTAATCAGATCCAGCTTGGCGTCCCCGTTCAGGTCTGCCGCGAGGATCCTCCCCGTATTGGCACCCACTGAATAGTAAGTTGTCGGAGTTTGAAAGGTGCCGTCGCCGTTGCCTTGAATAAATCCGAGTTGGTTGCTTGCGAGAACGCCAATTAGATCGAGTTTTCCATCTCCATTAAAGTCTCCAACTCCGCCAAAAGTGTTTAAGGTGCCGACATTAGATATCAAAGCATTTTGGAATGTTCCGTCTCCGTTTCCCAGAAAAACGTAGATACCACCTGTACTGGGTGCTATGGCGACGTCAAGTTTCCCATCGCCGTTGTAATCTCCAGGCGCGACTAGGACAGAAACCCACGGAACGGTAATTCCATTTCCCACTGTGGAAAATGTTCCATCACCATTCCCCAGTAAGGTGTAGAGTGTGCAAACCTGTAACCCGTCAGTACAGTTCGTTCCTACCAGATCGAGTTTCCCGTCGGCGTTGAAGTCACCGTCAGCAAACGCGTTTACAGTTTGAAAGTCCTGATGTATGAATTGGAAGGTGCCCGCCCCGTTTCCTAGATAGACATTGATAGGACAGTCGTTCTGTCCAAAGCACGGATTTACGGCGAAGTCGAGGTTCCCATTTCCGGTGAAGTCGGCCACGATCGCTTGCTGCGCAGTCGCGGCGCTGTCCGCAAACGTGGTGAACTGGAGGGTCGTCGGCGCAGAAACCGGGAGGAACGCGACGTTCGATATGCCGCCGCCCGGGCTGGGGCTCGAGACGGCGATCGACGCAGTGCTGGCAGTCGCGATATTCGCGGTCGGGACAATCGCGGTTAGTTGTGACCTGTTAACGAAGGTCGTGACCAGGGGCTTGCCGTTCCAGTTGATCGACGACCCGGTGACGAATCCTGTGCCGTTAACTGTTAGTGTAAAACCCGCCCCTCCGGGTGCAGTCGCGCTCGGAACCAGCGGCTGGTTCACCAACGGAACGGGATTTTGCGCCAGCACTGTTGTGATGGCGAAAAGTACAAACAAGCAGACGAAGCGCGCTGATTTCATAAAGCCTCCGACAAATTCTTCATTCCAAGCTCTGGGACAATTGGAGCCTTATGCCCCGAGGCAGAGCTCGGTTTACTGCACGACCAAGGTGAGAGTCGTACTGTGATTCAATTTCGTCGAGCCGGAAGTGAACGTGCCGCTCACCGTCAAATTGTAGGTGCCCGCCTGTGTTCCGCCACCGCCTCCGCTGGTGCCACTGCCTCCTCCGCCACATGCCGAGAGGATGCCCGTTAGTTCGTAGAAAGTAGCGACTCTCAACCCCGGTCATAATGACCGAGGGTAGTTTTTCTGCCAAGAAAAAGGAGAGAGTCGCTATGAAGAAACGATACCAGATCGACCAGCAACGAGCGGTGCAAGAATTCCGGCAGTTGGCCCGCCAAGAGAATCCCAACCTGCAGATGATTTTTCCGATGACCGAGGTCGTCGGTCTGCTGCAAGAAGGAGTGGGCCACCTCATGCGCGAAGCCGGGTTGGCGTTGATGAGCCTGGTGATGGAGGAAGAAGTGCGGCACCTGGCCGGGGAGCGGCATGAGCAGCATCCCGCACGGCGCGCTCACCGCTGGGGAAAAGAAGCCGGTTACTGCGTGGTGGACGGGCAGAAGGTGCCGATCCAGAGAACGCGTCTGCGCAGCCCGGAAAATCGCGAGCAACGGCTGGGCAGTTACGAACTGTTCCAGCGCAGTGGACCGATGGAACACGCGGTATGGGACAAGATGATGCGCGGGCTGTCGACGCGAAACTATGGAGCGGTGGTGAAAGACTTTCACAAAGCCTATGGGGTGGAAAAGTCGGCGGTGAGCGACAATTTCATCGCCTCCAGCCGGGAAAAGTTGCAGGAGTTGATGGAGCGTCCTCTGGGCGAGTTACGGCTGTGCGCGGTACTGATCGACGGCACGCCGTTCCGCGACCGGCAGATGATCGTGGCCCTGGGCATCAACATCGACGGGCGCAAAACGGTGTTGGGCCTGCGCGAAGGAGCCACCGAGAATGCCGCTGTGGTCAGTGAGTTACTCGGCGATCTGGCCTCGCGCGGGCTGGACTTCAGCGTGCCCCGGCTTTATGTGCTCGACGGAGGCAAGGCGCTGGCGGCAGCGGTGCGGCGTCATGCGGGCGAGGGGGCGATGATCCAGCGTTGTCAGGTGCACAAGCGGCGCAATGTAATCGACCACTTACCCGAAGAACATAAGCCGGCGGTCAAGAAGAAACTGCAGAACGCCTACGCCATGACCGAATATGGCGACGCTAAGCGTGCACTGGAACGGTTGCATCGCGAACTGATGGAACTGAATCCGAGCGCCGCTCGCAGTCTGGAGGAAGGCATGGAAGAGACTCTCACCGTGCATCGTTTGCGCGTGCCCGCGCAGTTGCGCCGCACCCTGGCCAGCACGAACGTGATCGAATCGGCCTTCTCCATCGTGGAGACGGTCTGCCGCAACGTGAAACGCTGGCGTGCGGGCGACCACATAGAACGTTGGGTCGGTTCGGGTCTACTGGTGGCCGAGCGCCAGTTTCGCAAGGTGCAAGGCTATCGGGAGATTCCGTCGCTGTTGACTTCGCTTGCGAACACGCTTTCGAAGAAGGCGGTTGCCGAGGAAGTGAAGGTTGCGTAGCCTATGACGGTCGAGAGTCGCTAACTTTCAACGGAGTTCCGGGCAACGTCCATGCCGACGTTGTGACTCCGATGGAGAGCAGGCACAGGAAGGCTAGCCCGTAGAGCAGTCGAGGGCGACGTTCGCGACCCCAGCCGGCCAAGCTGACCAACATCGCCAGCCCCAGCGTGCCAGACAACGCGAGCCACGATCCAAACATGTTGCCGCCTGGTCTGTTGAGCGGTTGCGTCAGGCCGGCCGAGCTTGCCACAGTGGTCACAGTGACGGTCGCTGTCGCGGTAGATCCGCTGAGCTTAATTGAACTCGGCGACACTGAGCAGGTGGACTGTGTTGGTGCTCCGCTGCAACTCAGGGCCACGGTCTGATTAAAACCTCCGCTGGGCGCGACGGAAACCTTATAGCTGGCTGATTGTCCCGGCGTGACGGTAGCCGTCGTTTGGGAGCCGGGAACGACCGAGAAATCCTGGCCCACTCCAGTCAGCGGTACGCTCTGCGGACTACCGGGTGCGCTGTCGGTGATGGTCAATGCGCCGGATCTGGTACCGGTAGTGGTGGGATCGAAGAAAACTCCAATCGGGCAACTCGCACCCACTGCAACGCTGTTACCGCAGGTACTCAGTTCAGCAAAGTCCGCAGCCGTCGTGTTGACAGCGATGATCGTTAGGGTCACATTCCCGGTGTTCGTTAACATCACGGTCTGGGGAAGGCCCGAAGTCCCGACGTACTGGCTAGAGAAAGAAATCGACGATGGAGAGAAGCTGACCACCGAACCCGGGAGCGTGCTTCCGCTGAGCGGGATGAGCTGTGGGCTTCCGGGGAGATTATCGGAAATGCTGACCGCCGCATTGAAGCTTCCTTGCGAAAGAGGTGTGAACGTTACCATGATTTGACAGGCGGCGCCAGCCGCAAGGGTTCTGCCGCAGTTGTTCGTTTGGCCGAAGTCGTTGCTGCCTGTCCCGGTAATTCCTAACGAGGAAATCGTGAGCGTGGCGTTGCCAGTGTTCGTGACCATCGCGCTCTGCGGTGGGCTCGTGGTACCTACAGCCTGGTTCGCGAATGTGATGCTGCTCGGCGAAATCGCTACTCCTGGCCCCAGCCCGGTACCAGTGAGAGGCACCAGTTGCTGGCCGGATGAAGCGTTATCATTAACGGTGACGTCGCCGTTGCGAGTGCCACCTTGGGTGGGCGTAAAGGTTACGTTGATCGTGCAATTCTGACCGCCGGGGATGGTTGTTCCGCAGTTATTAGTTTCGCTGAAATCTCCCGAAGCACTGATACTGGCGATCGTCAAAGTTTCCGTTCCCGTGTTAGTCAGCGTTACCGGCAGCGCGGCACTGTTCTGGCCCACCGGCGTGTTGGGAAATGATAGCGAAGGTGGTGTGAATACTGGATTCCCCGGGGTATTCACCACTTGAACGACAATCGGCGACACACTCGGGGCAATGTACGTCGACCCTCCATAACTGGCCGTGATGGAGTGACTCCCGACTGCCAAGGCAGAAGTCATAAAAGATGCGTTGCCTTGATAGAGCTGGGACGTGCCCAAGACCGTTGTGCCGTCAAGAAATGTGACAGACCCGGAGAGACAGCCCTCTGAAGAGCCGGGGGAGTTAACCTGCGCAAAGAAGGTGACCAACTGTCCGAGCAAAGACGGATTTGGACTTGAAGTCAGCGTGGTCGTGGAAGCTTGGGGCTGAATGTTCACCGATGACGAGTTGGCACTGCCCTGCGTGAGACTATCCCCAGAGTAAAAAACCACAATCTTGTGAAGGCCTACACTTAACGACAACAGATTGACGGACGCATTCCCGGATGAGTTCAGACTTCCGAATTGGGCAGGGGTGTAATACTGGCCGTCAAACTGCAATGTCAGGGTTCCAGTCGGTGCTTGGCCGCCAGCAGCAACGTTTGCCGTGACTGTCGCGTTACCACACCCGTTATTAGCAGCTTGCGCAGTTGTAGTGGTTGCCTGGCGCGTCGTACCTCCCGCATTAAGGAACACAGAGAAGATTTCGTTAAAGCCTACGGCAACATCTGGGCGTCCGTCCCCATTGAAGTCGCCACCAGCGACTTGGAAATACGGATATCCACACGATGAGCGGTAGTAGTCGACCGCCTGCTGCAGGGTTCCGTCCCCGTTGCCCAGGAATTCGACTAAACTGATGCCCGAAGCAATAACATCGAGTTTCCCGTCACCGTTGAAATCTCCCAACGTGAGGAAGGACCCATCCCCTGACCCGGCATCTGCAGGGTAGCTCACCGGCGTTTGGAAAGTTCCGTCGCCCTTGCCCAGAAGTACCAGAAGCGAACCGTTGCTATTATCGGTTACGAGAAGATCAGTGTTTCCACCTGAACTCAAGGCCGCCGCCGCAATTCCGTTAGGAGCTACGCCAACTGGAAAACTCGCGGTCCGGAAAGTCCCATCCCCGTTGCCGAGCAGAACAGTGACAGTGCAATGTAGCTTCCACCGCAAACCAAGGGATTCCCCTGCCCCGTGACGCAGTAGTTAGTGGCCACAAGGTCTGAATTTCCGTCCCCATTGAAATCGGCGACGGCAAGCGAGTATGGCCCGGTTGACGCACCGTAGCTTACTGGTGCCTGAAATGTTCCATCTCCGTTGTTTAGAAGAATCGCTATTGTCCCCGCATCATTTACGGTTGCCGCCAAATCGAGACTTCCATCGCCGGTAAAGTCGGTCGCAATTACAGAGATAGGATGATTCTTGACCACGTAATCCGCATTGTGGGAGAAGGTGCCGTCCCCATTGCCAAGAAATACGCTGACAGTCCCGCCCCCGATGACGTTTAGGGAGTTGTAGCAGGTGACAAATGAGGTCCGGTTTGCCGTCGCCGTTCACGTCAGCAGTGATCAAGGACATGGGAGAGTTGGGCTCTCCAATAAAGGTGTAGGTGAAGCCACCGGTGAACGTCCCATCGCCGTTGCCGAGAAAGACGTTCAGCGTATTCTCGTTGAGGCTAACGGTTGCGATGTCCACTTTCCCGTCGCCATTGAAGTCGCCAGCGGCAATCCCCCAAGTATCAAACGTTCCCGATGCCATCCCACCGAGAAAGTCCCCGTGGAAAGTCTGCGCAGGACAAATGTTGCCCGTCACAAGATAGGAAAGGCAAAGCACGGTAGTGACCGCGATCTGCCTTGCAGTCATCGGCTACTCCACGCCAGCACCGGAAGAAGAGGCGCCGAATCGCCGGGCGCAACGCTCATAGGAACCAGCGGTTGATTGACGAAAGGAACAGGATTCGATTGCGCCAACACGGTCGTGATGGCGAAAAGTACGAACAAGCAGACGAAGCGGGCGGACTTCATGGCTGCCCTCCGACACAATTGTAGTCGTGCTGGTGAGATTGAACACCCAATTCGACGTAAAGTCTCGGTAAGCGCTTTCGTAGAAAGCGCCCGCAGATCGTGGGTTCGGCCAGTTTAAAAGCCTGCAAGGCAAGAGTTCAGCAGGCTCGGGACCAGTTTCCCAAGTCGAAGGAGAGTGGCTGCTCAAGGGATTGGGAGAGAAACATCAGGCTATCTTCAGGGTTGCTGTTGTCTGGAGCGTCCTATCAAGATGACCTGCCAGATCAATCCCGCCATTCCTACCATGCTCGCAGCCCAACCAAACTCCATGTAAGGAGGCGCGAAGTGGTACCGCACCTGGCTGCGACCCACTGGCAGGGAAGCCGATTGGAAGATACCGTCCTGCTGGACTGCCGCAGCCGTCGTCCCGTTCGCGGTCACGCGCCAGCCCAGCATATAAAGCTCTCTGCGGAGCAAAGTGGCGGGAGCAACACATTCTGCCGTCACGTCTTCGCGCTGCATCGACAAAAGTGTGCAAGGGCCGCCCTGAATTACCTGAAAATACGGCGCTGGGTTTGGCAATTCCCAGATGTCCATCACGGAATCTGCATAAACCTTGCGTGATCCGGGCAATGCCATGCCATATTCGAAAGCGAGTTGTAGTGAGCGGCCCGGCAGCACACCATTTGGTCCCTCGATCTGTTGTCCAGCCTCTGTGACCGCAGCCCCCAACCGAAGCGCCACAGGGCGTAAGCCGTTCCGATGCGTGACAGTTAAGCGCAGTGGCGCACCGGCAGATGTAGCTAGTGGCTCATCTAAAGGTATTTGGAAAACCGCATTGCCGGAGGATTCGGCAAGGAGCCGGTACCCTGACCGGCATACGGTTCCAACGCAAATCTCAGCCGCCAGATCGCCATCAACGGTGGCGCCGGAGTTATCAAAGTTCACTCCAACCGAAGTGATCGGTGAGTCGATGGGAACTGGGGGCGGCGCAGCCACGCCTATTTTGACCGACTGACCGCTCTGCAGCATGATGTGTTCAGTATCAAGCGTTCCTTTGCCTTCATCGTCTTTGCGAGTATACCCTTGGGCTGGGCTTCCAGCGATCGAATGGCCTATCTTTAATATTGCCTTGGCCATGAAGCGCACTATCGCTGGTTTTGCCGGATTGTCGGCGACGGAATGGCACCGTTCCAAAACGCCCAACAGCATTCTCAATCTGGGTGTGATCAATGGCGCTCCCGAGACTACGGGCTGATTGATCGTGTCGGCCGCAGGCAGGAATATGGTCGGCACTGGGCTCTGACCGGGCTTGGTAACCACGTAACGCGTGCCGAGGTTGAGATAATTATCTAGGTTTTGGCTTAAGGCCCGCTCGCCTTCGCCGTCAGGCATGACACCCGGCCAAAACGTCATGCTCGAATAAAACGGTAGAGTTGAACTTACGCTCGAAGAGGCGGGCAAGAGATTGCGTTCAACATAGTCAGCCCAAAGCTTGGGAACCGGTACAACGTTGTGGTCGATGCTGGCCACCCGGAAATAGGCACTGTAATTGGGCTCCATCGGTCCCAGCGTATAGGTGCGTGAGAGGCCTTGATGATCGCCTAAGAATTGCACGGCCGGCGTATCGATCCGGTTGATGCGTACGCTAGTCAATTGTGGCACCGCAAACATTGCCAAGGCATCGAATACGAGGAGACAAGCCAGCGCCACTCGGCGTTTCTCGCCTTGCAACCGCTTCCACGACAGGCCGGCTGCGAGCAATCCGGCGAGAGCCCACGTCGAAGAAAGTCCCAGCAGTAGAAACATAACAGGAGTAAGTGCCGGTGGCCGTTCCCAGAACGCGCGCTGCGGCCAAGCCAGAACAATACCAATCGTGAGCAAACCCATCGCGATCCCGAAAGCCCTGCGCCGGCTTGGCGCGTTATCGCGAAAATCATCCAACCCTAAAGCTGCAAGTATGATCAGCGAGAGACTCCACGATGCAGGCGCATAACGGAAGAAGTTCGCCTGCCGTATCAGGGGAAGGTGATTCATCACGGCCGTGACCGGTTGCACGCCGAAGGTCTTCGCCCAGGCCAACAAAATCCAGGCAAGCAGAAGAAACTTCAAGCCGCGATGTGCAGAACTGCTCGTCAGTCCAACCACCGCCATCAAAATAACCAGACTGCTTGTGTAGCCTCCAATGTTGTCCCAGATGTGAGAAAGCGGCAGGGAGTGCAAGCTCGTTCCTAACGAGCCATACACATACGGCATAAGAGTTGCCGAGAATGCTGCCCACGGAAGAGATTTTTCGCCCAAATTGTGGATAGCGAAGGAATCTGATTGCCGCACGTAGTCCACAAACGCGATGAGAAGTGGCGCGGCAACCAGCATGCCCAGCGTCCAACCCGCAATCGCGCGACGAGCCATTGTCCACCGTTCCGGTTCAATGGCTAACCGGTATAGCCCCCAGGCGAGCACCAGTAGGCCGTTGATATACGCCGGTTCTGGAAATCCCGCCAGGATCGACCAAGCGGTTGCAACGCCAATTATCAGTATGCTGGCGGCACCGCATTGTTGTTTTCTGGCGCGCTCAATGCCAAACAACAGCAGAGGCAGAAATGGAAGCGAACAATAGACGGTGGCAGGTCCGGGTGTCCAGGCGATGGTTCCGTTGAGTGCGAACAGCGCTCCCCCCATCAGAGCTGCGAGGCGACTCAAGTCCAGTTCACGCAACAGGGCGTACGTGGCAAGTCCGGCAATGATTTGCATGGAGATTTGTTGCCAGAGTATGCCTTCGGGTAGCAAGAGCAGTAGATTGAATGGCAGGAAAAACGCACCCGGCTGGAGTTCGCCTGCGAGTGGCATCCCGATGCCGGTGTAAGCGTTCCACCACGGCACTATACCGTGCAACCAGTCCGATGCAGCCAGACGGCCAAGAGCTTCCGAAGTGAATCCGACGTTCGGATCTAGAAAAGGCCATCGTGCCGGGTGTGGGCCGTGAGTCAAGCCTGAAAAGAACCAGATTGGATCGGTACTTCGCCCCAATAGCCAAAGCGGCGCGTGCAAAGCAAAGGGTAGCAACACGAGCAAGACCGTCGGCAACCAGGAGCAGCGGTCGAGGAATTCAGTCCCCTTATCAGGAGACCACTCCGGTTTTGCCATGACTTCGTTCGAAATGATGATGATAATTCTCCGGTTGCGCAGGTCTGGCCAGCTCCGCCGTGCGGGACCGGTTCGATAGTATACACAAACGATCGGATCTCAAGCCAAAGATATATCGCGCGGGCTCCTGATGCTGGCGACGTTTGGCTGTGGGTGTCGCGGTGCACAATAAACTGGTGCCTCCGTGGAGGCTGGGGCAGACCTAGCGAACGTGATCGAAGCGCCTTTTGTTCGAAAGTCGATTTTGCGCAGTTGCACAAGGTGTATCGTGCTCCAATGAAAAACGAAACATGCTAACTCCCCGGCTAAGTGTATCGGCTGTTCTACTAAAGACGTGTGCGGGAATTCGAACCCAAAGCGTATCTCCACGTCATTTGTAAAGCGCCAGAACTGGACCGTGCGGACAGATATGCGGTGTTACACTCACTTGTCTAATGGCTTTTCCCGCAAAGCCGGAAAGTCATGCGGCTGCAGTCGCGCTGAATTATCTCGCCTATGGCTTCAGCAAGATTCGTCGTACACTGCGGACAAGTGCAGCTATGGCCGGTAGCGTCACAGATCCGCTTTGGAGCCTGGGAGGATCTGATAACTCTCTGGGAAGCCTACCAGCAGCGGAGGGCGGAAAGAACGGCGTAAACCATGAAGGTTTTTGATCGGTTATTAGCAGTCGCTGCTGTGATTACGGGAGCAGTAGTATTGATGCACCTCTCCCATAGCGAATTTTTTTCCAGAACTGCGTTTGTTGGAATGCTGTTTATCGCTGGGGGATTGACATATTTGTGGACGCACAGATCAAAGTAGCCGACTACGATCGCGCGAAGTCGCTGGAATTCCGCAACTAAACCCCAAGCCGCGGGTTAGAATCGCTGTCCAGTACTGCCCCGCCCATTTCGTCTAAGTGCGGCCTGGGGACCCTCCAGTTTCATTTCCTTAGGAGGACGCGCCATGAGGACCTCGGCACTTCGCTCCCGTGGTTCGTATAGTCACCATCCTACCTTGCTCGGCGCGATCGCAGCGCCCTGCGCGCTTGGCCAGATCGGCTTCTTCGCGACACCACAATACCTGATAGTGCTGTGGCTGTGATCGGGGACTTCAATCGGGACGGCAACTTGGACATCATCAACTCGGCCGGAACGGTTTTGTTGGGGAAAGGCGGCGGCACATTTACTACGGGCACCACCCTTAGCAACGTTCCAGTGGGTCTTGCATCCTCGCCAAGCATCTTGGTGTGAGATTTCAACAGCGACGGAAAACCGGACATAGCGGCTGCCCAGTCAATACTGTTCGGCAACGGAGACGGAACTTTCCAGACGTCTCCGGCGGATTCCCGTTCTGGCGATCCTGATGATTGGGGTGCTGTTCTTCGGCATGGCAGCATGCAGAGGCCGCGGTTTATCGACTCCAACGACAACTCCGGGCGCGCCTGCCGGGGACGTACAGAGCCACGATCACCGCCAAATCGGGAAGCCTGAGCCACAGCACTGCGCTCACAGTGATCGCGCAGTAGGGAACGTTGAACCAGTCGAAAAGGAAATCGCGGAGGCTAAAGCGGGCGGAAAGGTCGACGACGGTTGCTCTTCGCCGACACGGCAATCAACCAAGTATCGAACGAAGTCCCGTAATCAACGAACAAACTTCAGATTGGTAATGCGGGACGAGCACTGCCGCTCGGAATTACGCGTTCGGTTTCTCCGCACTACACCTCGTCCCCTGTATAGTAGCGGGTAACATCTACTTCTTTTTCGGCGCGGGACCGTTGGCGGTAACGGCGGCAAGCTTCAACTCTTGGTTCGCTTGGACCAAAAGCTGCCTGGCCTTCTCCGCGTGACCCTGCATATCATACCTGTTGTCTTTCTGCGCGATTACGACCCACTTGTTGGCCTCAACAACATGGTGTTGTGCTTGCGCCAGATTCGGATGAATGTTCTTGTCAATGTCCTCCACCGGCTCTTGAGCCAGCGTCACCCCAGTGCAGAACAATGCCGCGCTGAGAATTGTGTTTATTAGTAGGCTTCTCTTCGTCATGACCCTGCTCTCCTCGGTTGACAGCAGAATTTAAGTGTTCCCCATTCTAACGCAGCCGCGTTGGGAAAGTTAATAAACTAAGTTGGATCCCGTGTCTTGCAGGATACCTTCTCACGATCGATCTAGCTGTGATGAGTCATAGCTTTCTCGGTCTCTCTTAGCCCAAATCGACCAAGGTTGCGGTGATGTTCGACAGGTGATTTCGCTACTCTGGAGTGGCCCCACTTCGATCGTCACATTTGGCCCCACCCTAACCGATAGATCGGCCTACCCTGTCTGCGAAGCAGACGGGGAGGGCGATGGACAGGAGACGCAAGGTGGAGCTATTCGAACAGATCAGGCGGGAACATGTGCATGGGGCCGGTTCGATTCGTGCGGTGGCGAAGAAGTTGGGTGTGCACCGGCGGATGGTGCGGCAAGCGCTGGCGAGTTCGATTCCGCCGGGGCGCAAACTGGCAGTACGGAACAAACCCAGGTTGGGGCCGGTAATGGAGTTCATTGACGAGATTCTGCGCGCCGATCAGGTGGCTCCCCGCAAACAGCGGCATACCGCGCATCGCATCTGGCAGCGGATCCGGCAAGAGCGCACCGAGGCAGTGGCGGAAGCAACGGTGCGCCGTTATGTACGGGAACGCAAGCAAGAGTTGGGACTCGCGGCGCGCGAGACGTTTGTGCCGCAGGTCTACGAGTGGGGCGGAGAGGCGCAGGTGGATTGGTACGAAGCCATGGTCGACTTGGCGGGCGAACGATTGCGGGTTTACATTTTTGCGATGCGCTCGATGGCCACTGGGGGAGCGTTTCATGTGGCCTATTATCACGCCACGCAGCAAGCTTTTCTGGAAGCGCACGAGCTCGCATTTAACTATTTCGGTGGCGTGTTCCGCTGCTTGCGCTACGACAACCTGAAGAGCGCGGTGAAGAAGATTCTGCGCGGCCATCAGCGGGAGGAGACGGAACGCTTGATCGCTTTCCGCTCGCACTGGGGCTTTCAGACGGAGTTCTGCAATCCGGCGCGGGGCAACGAGAAGGGTGGAGTGGAAGGCGAAGTGGGTTACTTCCGCCGGAACCATCTGGTGCCGATTCCGCAGGCGACGAACCTGGAAGAGTTGAACCGACACTTACGCAGTTGCTGCCAGCAAGACGAACAGCGGCGCATCGCCGGTAAGCCGATGCCAGTCGGGGAGGCGCTGCGGATCGAACGCGAGCATCTGCTGCCGCTGATGGCGGAAGGATTCGAACTGGCGGAGGCCAGTTTTCCGACAGTGGACGGCCAGGGCTGCGTGAAGGTGCGGACGAACTTCTACTCGACGCCGTTGCGGCCGGGGACGCGTCCGCAAGCGAAACTGCTGCCGGCTTATGTCGAGATCTGGCAGGAAGGGGAGTGTGTGGCGCGGCACGAGCGCAGTTTCGGTCGCTATGAGCAGGTGCTCGATCTGGAGCACTATCTCGACGTGCTGGAGAAGAAACCGGGAGCGCTGGCGGGATCGAGTCCGCTGCGGCAGTGGCGCGAACGCGGGCGCTGGCCGGCGAGCTTCGACCGGCTCTGGCAGAGCTTGCAAGAACGACACGGCAAACACTCGGGCACGCGGGAGATGATCGAGTTACTCACTCTCAGCAAACGTTACGGGTGGGATCGGCTGCAGCAAGTTGTCGAGCAATCGCTGGCATTGGGTTGCACGGATGCGGCCGCGGTTCGGCACTTGCTGACGGCAACGGAACTGGATCGTCCGCGGGCTGAGTTACTCGAACTGAATGGACTGGAACGCTACGAGCGACCGTTACCGCAGATGACTGAGTATGACCAGCTACTCGGCATCTCTGCCGCCGCTGCGGAGGTGGCGCGATGAAAGAGCAAACCCAGGCTCTCGAACACGCCAGCGTAAAGCAATATTGCAAAGCGCTGCGTGTTCCGATGATCGGAGCGCACTTCGTGCAACTGGCGGAGCAGGCCATCAAAGAACAGCGCAGTCACATTGGGTATCTGGAAGCGCTGCTCACCATGGAGTCGGAAGAGCGCGACCGGCACGCCATTCAGCAACGGCTGCGCGATGCCAAGTTGCCACGGCTGAAGACGCTGGAAGAGTTCGACTTCAACCAGGCGCGGCAGATTCCGGCGGCGAAGATCCGCGAACTGGCCGAAGGCGGCTACATCGAACGCGCCGAACCGGTGGTGCTGATGGGCGAATGCGGTACCGGCAAAACGCATCTCGCGACGGGCTTGTGCGTGGCCGCGTGCCGACAGAAACGGCGGGCGCGATTCACTACCGCCGCGAACCTGGTCAACGAGTTGGTGGAAGCTCGACAACACAACGCGGTGAAGCGAGTCCTGGCACGCTGGTTGCGCTACGACGTGATCGTGCTCGATGAAGTCGGCTATGTGCCGCTGGCTGACATCGGAGCGGAGTTCTTGTTCCAGGTAATCGCCGAACGCGCCGAGCGGGCCACCTTGATCGTCACCACAAACTTGCCGTTTTCCGAGTGGACGCAGGTGTTCCCCAATCCGCGCTTGTGCAAGGCATTGCTGGATCGAATCACGGACCGAGCGCACATCATCGAAACCGGCGCCGAATCCTACCGCTTTCGCAGAACCCTGGAGGTGCGACAGAAAAACAAAGCATCGTAGCGACCGACGGAGTAGCTTCTACGTTGCTGGTGCAAAGGAAGGGGCTCAAACGCCGCCCCTTCCTCTGCACTCCATCCCGGCTGAAGACGCAAGAACTTTGCCGAACCAGACTGGGCATCCTTATTACTACAGGTGGGGCCAAATGTAAGTATCGAGGTGGGGCCAAATCAAGTTGTCAAACGCAACAGGTCTGCTGTTGGCTTCAAGAGTCTTGACTACCCAGTATTTCTGTTGCGTACAACTTAGTCGAGATGACGTCGAGTTGATGATGCAATTAATCTGGTAAAGGTAGTCGCGGGTTGTTCGTATGCTGCAGTCTCCAATGGCAACATGTGAGGAGGACCTTGATTGGGGCAATGATGGCGGCGGTTCCGTGAAGGAGATTCCTCGACGGAGCAGATGCCGATTGCTTATGCCTTCCGCAAAGCTCGGTTGACAGCGCTGGCTCGTTCGAAGAAGCCACTTCTCAGGGGTAAGCAACAGGGGAACAGATCCCAAGGTTTAGTGGAAAATATTGCAAAGCACGCCCGGAGGGTCCAGAATCCGCCCCAGCGATGTCGTCAAAGAAGAACGGGTCGATTTCACCGTATCAAGACTGCCTGGCTGCAGATCGGCAAGAATGAGGGCCAAAGTGTGGCCGAGGGTTGTGAACTTTTTCTCAACGAATGCGAAACGGCCGGTCCGCCGATCTACCGGTTGCTGGCACGATCGCCAGGAAGGACCAAGTAAGGACCTGCGATACACTCTCTGAATGCAAGAAGGGAATCCAGAAATGAAGCTTTCCGTTGTAATGCCTGTCTATAACGAGAGCGCTACCCTGAAGAAGGTGGTAGAGAAGGTGCTTGCAGTCCCGCTGGAGATTGAGTTGATTTGTGTGGATGATGGCTCTCGAGATGGTTCCGTCGAGGTCCTCAAGGAATTACAGCTGCATCACCCACAGATCAAGATAGCGCTGCATCCAAAGAACATGGGCAAGGGGGCTGCGCTCCGTCGGGGGATTCAGGAAGCGACAGGTCTTTACACTGTGGTCCAGGATGCTGATCTGGAATACGACCCCGGCGAATATCCGCTACTGCTGGATCCTTTGATACAGGGCAAGGCCGATGTCGTATATGGTTCACGATTTCTGGGTGGCCACGCACATCGCGTTTTGTACTTCTGGCATTCCGTCGGCAATTGGATACTTACCGTTTTTTCAAACATCCTCACCAACATCAATCTCACCGACATGGAGACCTGCTACAAGATGTTCCGGACCGAAGTGATTCAGACGATTCCTATTGAGGAGAACCGTTTCGGCTTCGAGCCCGAAATCACCGTCAAAATTGCCAAGCGCCGACTCAGAATCTACGAGGTTGGAATCAGCTACTGGGGGCGCACTTACGAGGAGGGCAAGAAGATTGGTTGGAAGGATGGGGTGCGTGCACTATGGTGTTTGCTGAAATATTCAATCAAGGAACGACGCTTGCAGGCACATTCCTCGGTGTCACTCGAGAACTCTCACGGAGATCTGTCGCGGTAGCCGGTTTCCGAAGAGATTGTGCCACGGCGCTCAGTGTTTCTCGCAGGCCCTTCGAGACGACGGGCCGTGTGCACCGGGATAGCAATCGTTACTTCTTGGAGCGAATACGCGACTTCCTAATGTGGCTTGGGTTTGAGGAGGCTGTATGCTGTGCTGCAGAGATTGCCCGGAACTCCGTTGAAAGTTAGCGACTCTCGACGATCATAGGCTACGCAACCTTCACTTCCTCGGCAACCCTCCTCTGGGAAACCGTGTTCGCCAATGCAGTCAACAGCGCGGGAATCTCCCGATAGCCTTGCACTTTGCGGAACTGGCGTTCGGCCACCAGCAGCCCCGAACCGACCCAACGTTCTATGTGGTCTCCGGCACGCCAGCGTTTCACGTTGCGGCAAACCGTTTCGACGATGGAGAAGGCCGACTCGATCACGTTCGTACTCGCCAGGGTGCGGCGCAACTGCGCGGGCATGCGCAAGCGATGCACGGTGAGCGTTTCTTCCACGCCTTCCTCCAGGCTGCGGGCGGCGCTCGGATTCAGCTCCATCAGTTCGCGATGCAGCCGGTCGAGCGCGCGCTTGGCGTCGGTGTATTCGCTCAGGGCGTAGGCGTTCTGCAGTTTTTTCCTGACCGCCGACTTATGTTCCTCGGGTAGGTGGTCGACCACATTACGCCGCTTGTGCACCTGACAGCGTTGGATCATCGCGGCCTCGCCGGCATGACGGCGCACGGCCGCGGCCAGCGCTTTGCCTCCGTCGAGCACATAAAGCCGCGGCACGCTGAAGTCCAGCCCGCGCGAGGCCAGATCGCCCAGTAGCTCACTCACCACGGCCGCATTCTCGGTCGCCCCTTCGCGCAGGCCCAACACCGTTTTACGCCCGTCAACATTGATCCCCAGGGCCACGATCATCTGCCGGTCGCGGAACGGTGTGCCGTCGATCAGCACCGCGCACAAGCGCAACTCGCCCAGCGGACGCTCCATCAACTCCTGCAACTTTTCCCGGCTGGAGGCGATGAAGTTCTCGCTCACCGCCGACTTCTCCACCCCGTAAGCCTCGCGAAAATCCTTCACCACCGCGCCGTAGTTGCGCGTCGACAACCCGCGCATCAGCTTGTCCCACACCGCGTGCTCCATCGGCCCGCTGCGCTGAAACATCTCGTAACTGCCCAACCGCTGCTCGCGATTTTCCGGCGTGCGCAGACGCGTGCGCTTCATCGGCACCTTCTGCCCGTCCACCACGCAGTAGCCGGCTTCTTTCCCCCAGCGGTGAGCCCGCCGCTCGGGATGCTGCTCGTGCCGCTCCCCCGCCAGGTGCCGCACCTCTTCCTCCATCACCAGGCTCATCAACGCCAACCCAGCTTCGCGCATCAGGTGGCCCACCCCTTCTTGCAGCAGACCGACAACCTCGGTCATGGGAAAGATCATCTGTAGGTTGGGATTCTCTTCGCGGGCCAGTTGCCGGAACTCTTGCACCGCCCGATGACGGTCAATCTGGTATCGTCTCTTCATAGCGACTCTCTCCTTTTTTCTTGGCAGAAAAAACCACCGCGATCATTATGACCGCGGTTGAGAGTCGCTACTTTCTACGAATTAACGGGCATCCTCGTGCTGCAACCGCGGGAGTGCAGCGAATCGCCCGATTAACTCGGAAGGAATTGTTAGCGTGACCGTGTGTTTCAGATTCTCCGATTTTCGAGGGTGGGTTTTGTCAAACCGATAGTGTCTGAGGCGGGCATCGCTGTTGTTCGTCTTTGCTCTGCATGGCTACCTGGTGTATATTCGCGTTGCGGCATGACTGATGCACCTTCTTCTCCTTCCATTAGCCCTTAGGTTGAGCGTGACCCAGGAAGCTCGCCCATAGCTCCTGGCGGGAGGTTCGACATTGAAGAACAGGGGTGCCTTTCTCCTTCCTCTAGTGTTTATTTTTTCAGCGCGTATAGCGCCGCTTTGGCGGCCCTCTGTGTTTGCTCACGCGCTTCCCAAATCGACGTTTTTCTTATCGTCCGGCGGCCTTTCCACAGCAAAGCCCAATGATTCAGCGTCCTTCGACGTGTATCGAGGGCGAGAGCCGCAGGTAGCGTCGATGCTGCCGGGTGAAGGGCTGTTTGCTTCATCCAGTTCGCAGCGCGTTAAGAAAAAGGCTAGTCGCCGCACGGCGGCAACGTCCGGGAACGCTGGAGGGCAATTCCTGGACGCGCCCGAATATGCCACGGGCAGCGGTGCTGACTCGGTCGCTGTAGGTGACATCAATGGAGACGGAAAGCAAGACCTGGCCGTGGCGAACTTTAGTGACAACACGGTTAGCATTGTCATGGGCAACGGGGACAGCTCCTTCGCTGCTCACGTGGACTACCCGACGGGGAAGGGCCCGTCTTCGGTTGCGCTCGCGGATGTAAATGGTGACGGCAAGCTGGACGTGATTGTTGCACAGCAGACCATAGTGCGCCCGAACGGACGGTCTCGCGATTCTCGTCAAGGACTTCAACAGTGACCAAAAGGCGGGTTTGCGTTTACGATGCTTGGACGCTACCGCACGGCGGTGGACCTAGATGCAAGTCATTTCGCAGCGTTGCGAACAGGAGAAACGAGTATACAATGATGGTCGTTCTTGAAGTCAACGAGGAGTCTGCGTTTTTAGAACATCGGTTAAACTTGAAATGCGCCTAAAAACCCTCTGCTCATGCTCTGTTCTGTGCCTCATCATTTGTGCCACAGGTTGTGGTAATCAAATGTCGTCTCCGGTGAGCAAAGGGTCTCTGGTCGGCAAAGTGTCGCCGACAGCTAACCCACAAGTGGCGCTCTATTCCATTTCGACGACCGCGCCTGGAAATGTCTCAATACAGTTTGGACCCGACACCAACTATGGCCTGACAACGTGGGCGCAGCCGGCGTCGCCCAGCGGGGTAACCAACCTGTTCGTCGCGGGAATGAGAGCTAACTCGCCCTATCACATGAGAGCCGTCGTGCAACTCAGCGATGGGACGCAGCTGACGGATGCTGACCATTTGTTCACAACGAGTGCCCTCGATCCCACCCAAGTTCCAACGATAACTGCTACGACCACCGAAGGCATGACACCACAGAGCGGCGTGGAGCTATTAGATTTGATCGGTGGGAACTCGAGGCCGACGATTACGGATCTAAGCGGCAAAGTTCTATGGACCTACGATGCGGTGCCCAATGGAACCGTGCCGAATCCGGTCAAGCTGCTCCCGAACGGCCATTTCCTCATTAATTTCAGTGAGGGAAGTGTTGACGGCCTTAACTCCGTGATACAGGAAGTGGACCTAACCGGTGCACTGATTTGGCAAATGACGGCCGCAGACCTCAATAAAGCGCTCGCGGCCGCAACATGTGCCGGATGCGATATCGCAGTCATTGGGACCCACCACGATTTTGTAATGCTGCCCAACGATCACTTGATCGTGATTGCCTCCACTCAGAAAGACATCTCCGGAACGACGGTGACTGGAGATGTGATTATCGATCTGGATCAGAACCACAAGCCCGTCTGGCTTTGGAATGAATTCGACCACCTCGACGTCAATCGGCGCCCTATGGCCTTTCCCGACTGGACGCACACCAACGCGGTCCTTTATTCTCCGGACGACGGCAACCTGATTGTCTCCATGCGGCACCAGAACTGGCTGGCGAAGGTGGACTACGCGAATGGAACAGGCGCGGGAGACATCTTATGGAGACTGGGCTATGAGGGCGATTTCGCTCTGGTTGGAGGGACCGATCCGACCGACTGGTTCTACGCGCAGCACGGCCCGTCGTTTGCCACCGCAAACACTACAGGACAGTTCTCGCTAATGCTCTTTGACAATGGGGACGACCGCGTTTTTCCGTCCAGCGTAACATGTGGCACCACAGGGGCGCCACCATGTCTTTACAGCACGGTGCAACTCCTTCAGCTCGACGAGACGGCGAAGACAGCCACACTCGCGTTTCATCCGACCGCACCTACTTACTCCTTTTTCGGAGGAAATGCGGCATTGCTGGAAAACGGGAACGTGGAGTTCTGCGAAGCGGCCGGGGGCCCGGGGACGACCGGGGTCATTTATGAGGTAACACAAGACAGCAGTGCGCAAACGGTCTGGCAAATGACGATTACGGGGCAGTATGCTTATAGGGGCCAGAGGATTCCAAGTCTCTATCCCGGGGTTCGGTGGTAAACGGCGGGAGACAAGAGGATGCGGGCCGGCGCCGCCTTCTCGCGGACCTCTTGATCAGTGCCATGCTCTAAAGCGCACGCTCGACGATCATCTCTATTGCACAGGCTTCCCCAACTCACCGCCGTTAAGAGCGCAATTGCCGTCATCAGCCACATCCAAAGTTCAAACGCGATGCACAGTGGCGTGGCATGCAGTACAAAGCGTAACCAGATTTTCTTCCGAATCGTCGCCGGACTGGCTGCGAAGCTCCTTGTGATGGACCTCAAGATTGGACATTGCTCCACAGTATTGGCATCTCCAGCCATCCCGTCGTAGTACCTCGTTGCGGAGTTGGTCGTACAACTCGGAATCAGGCCGCAGGCGAGGCTGTTTCGGTCGGATCCAATTCATGACGCCCGCTCGACCACGCTTTCCAGGAATGTCTTTTGTTCGTCGCCCGGAAGAAACTGGAAGAAACGTAGGGCCGACTGCAAGAGCACGCCGGGATTGTCATGCTCCTGGTTCGCCCCGGCCAGGAAATCCGCGCAGATCATCTCCAGGCAGTAGCCTCGGGACTTATCGCTGCCCAGCATCAGGCCCGCGGTCTCGATCGCCCGGTCGATGACCGGAATTTGGCTCTGGTACAGCTTGAAGTAGACAATCTCCCACGGTTCCGTCTCCCCACCCGTCAGTTCCTTCTCGACTGCCTGCTTGAACTGCTCCTTGGGCATCTCGCGTGCCCGATGCAACCAGGTTGCACAATCGAAGTGCTGCCTGTCCCTCTTCGCCAGCTTGGCTAGCTCCAGCCCCTTCGTCCAACCCACTTCCTTCAGCTGCTTTCTCGCCTGCGGCGGCAGGTGTTCGTGAATCGACATCAGGTAATACGCCTTCCTCCGCGACCCCGGAAATCGCCTTTCCAGGAGCTCGTCGAAGGACTTGAGGTTCTCCAGCCGCCAGTACTGTCCCGCCCGCACTTCGCAGAGATAGCGCCCGAGTTCGACGAACTTGGTGTCGCGCTCCATCTCCTTCCGCTGCTCCCAGGCCAGAATCTCGTCAATTTTGTTCAGTACAAATACAGCGCGGCGGCGATTGAACTTCGGGGACATCGGTGGATTTCTAGTAATTAAGTTCGTCAAGCCAATCAAGATTGTCCGCTCCTAGACGCCGCACCAGATCAGTTTCAATCAACGGCTGTTTCCCAAGACAAAGCCCAACATACGGGCAGGTGCTGCACGGGTTCTGCGGAAAACGGATGCCGCTGTGCGGGAGGAATTCTGCAGACTCGATTCTTCGGATCGTGTCGTCAACCAGATGACCAAACTCCAGGCGCTGCGCGTCAGTGATCGTGGTATGCAAGTATTGAACTTCGACCAGGCGCTTGCGAACGAAAACGACCTGAGCGACTTCGGAGATGCCAGTCATCCAGGAATAGCAGACGAGTTGGGGATCGAGGGCGAGAAGACCCTCAGGCTTCTCCGGGTACCGGCTCGAGGATGTCTTCCATTCCAGCAGGCAGCGGGTCTGGTCAACCGTCCCGATCCCATCGATGTGGGCGACGAATTCGTTTCCTCCGACTGGCCGCTTGAACTTGATCTGCAGGTTGCGCCGCGGGTGCTGAATCCGGACGCGGTCGTCTTGGCAGAAGCGTGTGAGCAGCATGATCCCTTGTTCGAGCATGCGATCCCAAGTGTCACGGTTCGAAAAGCACAGGCTCTGACCTTTGCAAGCTGACCACTCGCGAAAAAGGACATCCCCGGGATCTTCACGACGAAAGTAGGCGCCCAGAGCCTGTTCGAAGGCACGGCCGAATAGCATCGCCGCACGGGTGTCTTTCTCCTTCCAGCCGTCGAGATAGCGATGGCGATACCGCCGAGGACAAGTCAGGTATTGGCTGATCTGGGTATAGCTGTAGGTCATCAGGCCACCTGCGGGTTGTCCAGATTGGTTGGTGATAGCTCCTCCCAGCGACTGGCGGGTGCAAACCCATCGAACCGAAGCAGGGAAGCGCCGTTCAGCACGAAGTGGCTGATCTTGACCACCCCCTGTAGACCGACAAGCTGACTTTCATCGACTTCATCGCGGCACAGCAGTTCGGCATCGTAGCCAAAGTCGCGCAAGAACCAGTTCAGCTTCCACAGGGCCTTCGGGCTGCAATAGAGCCGGCTCGAAATCGCATGATCCGCAAATCGGCGCGGTTCAAGAATGGCCAGAGCAACTGTGTAGTAGGGCTTTTGAGCGTATCTACGAAACTGGACGCGCTGGATGCGGACCAGGAAAAGCCCATCGGGGATCTGATCGGCGGCGCACCGGTCGGCGGCGTTCAAGCCCGTGATCTGGCGTCTCATGCGGCACCTTCTTTGGCGCCGAGATAGCTGTTGAGCTGACACAGTAGAGCACCTCGGTCTTTTGCGGCCCGATCGGCTAAGTGGGCGACGAAGCTTTCGACCTGCTCGCGCGTGGCTTCGCGCAGGGTCTTCACTCCACAGAAATCGGTTGCGTAGGACTTGACCAGACCCGCATCGAGCTGGTGCTGGCGAATTAGTTGGCAAAGGCGATCACGGATTTTGGGACCGCCGTAGTTGCCGTTAGCAGGTTGTGGTGGGAGTTTCTTCGACTCTCGAGAAGATTGCGGCTCGGCGAAAGACCCAATCTCTTCGACCGAGCAGATGCCTATACCGTAGGCTTTCCGCAGAGCTCGGTTTACGGCGCGAGTCTCCGCGACGCGCATCTCGGCACCGTGGACCATGGGAGAAACATTGGACGGGTCCGCGTCGCCGTGTCCGACAAACCCCTGGCAAGTGCAGGATTTGAAGACAGTCGCCTTGAGTGCATACCGACCATTTTTTGCATCCGAGAATTCAGGAATGGGTTGAACTTGAATTCCTCGGCAGCGTCGGCGAGTGGCCAGCCGAAGCAGGCCAATATTGGTAACGTACCAACTTGCGTTTAGCAAGAGTAGGTCACCGGAAGCCACTGAAAACTGAAAATCTCTAGATAAGCTCTTCAAATGCTCGAGTGCTGAACGGTTTAATTCTTGACCCCATTTCAATCTGGCTAATCTTAGATTTGTTCGGTATACCTCCTTTTTCTGGGTGGCCATGTCACTCCTCATATGCCCTCCTTTGCAGTGTAACGCGAGTGTAACGCTATACGCGTCACATGTCAACATCTATTGACCAGGTTCTCGGGGTTAATTAGCATCGCGAGTGACTAATTGGGCGCGATGCGAATGACAAAGACTGAAACGTTGAACCTTCGTGTTTCTGCCGAGTTCAAGCGTCGGCTCATGGAGGAGGCATCCAAGGAGAAGCGCTCGGTTACCAACTATCTGGAAGCTACGTTAGTGAGGATCTGGGAACAGCAAGAATCCAAAGGCCAGCGCAAAGTTGAAAAGAACATGCGAGGATAGTGCGCGCGTAAAATTGACCGCCTCAATCGTGCCAACGTTAACATCTCTCATCTAATTACTTCGCGTGGCTCATGGGTATATACGGTGGATTGGTAGACTTTAGCCTGTGATGTACCGCACCTTGGCATGACGGCACAGTAGAAGAATCCGGGAGGTCAGGGTTCGACATGACGCAGGGCCAATTCACGCGCCGCTTGTCGATCGGCAAGGAATTCGCGAGAGATTGCCCGGAACTCCGTTGAAAGTTAGCGACTCTCGACGATCATAGGCTACGCAACCTTCACTTCCTCGGCAACCCTCCTCTGGGAAACCGTGTTCGCCAATGCAGTCAACAGCGCGGGAATCTCCCGATAGCCTTGCACTTTGCGGAACTGGCGTTCGGCCACCAGCAGCCCCGAACCGACCCAACGTTCTATGTGGTCTCCGGCACGCCAGCGTTTCACGTTGCGGCAAACCGTTTCGACGATGGAGAAGGCCGACTCGATCACGTTCGTACTCGCCAGGGTGCGGCGCAACTGCGCGGGCATGCGCAAGCGATGCACGGTGAGCGTTTCTTCCACGCCTTCCTCCAGGCTGCGGGCGGCGCTCGGATTCAGCTCCATCAGTTCGCGATGCAGTCGGTCGAGCGCGCGCTTGGCGTCGGTGTATTCGCTCAGGGCGTAGGCGTTCTGCAGTTTTTTCCTGACCGCCGACTTATGTTCCTCGGGTAGGTGGTCGACCACATTACGCCGCTTGTGCACCTGACAGCGTTGGATCATCGCGGCCTCGCCGGCATGACGGCGCACGGCCGCGGCCAGCGCTTTGCCTCCGTCGAGCACATAAAGCCGCGGCACGCTGAAGTCCAGCCCGCGCGAGGCCAGATCGCCCAGTAGCTCACTCACCACGGCCGCATTCTCGGTCGCCCCTTCGCGCAGGCCCAACACCGTTTTACGCCCGTCAACATTGATCCCCAGGGCCACGATCATCTGCCGGTCGCGGAACGGTGTGCCGTCGATCAGCACCGCGCACAAGCGCAACTCGCCCAGCGGACGCTCCATCAACTCCTGCAACTTTTCCCGGCTGGAGGCGATGAAGTTCTCGCTCACCGCCGACTTCTCCACCCCGTAAGCCTCGCGAAAATCCTTCACCACCGCGCCGTAGTTGCGCGTCGACAACCCGCGCATCAGCTTGTCCCACACCGCGTGCTCCATCGGCCCGCTGCGCTGAAACATCTCGTAACTGCCCAACCGCTGCTCGCGATTTTCCGGCGTGCGCAGACGCGTGCGCTTCATCGGCACCTTCTGCCCGTCCACCACGCAGTAGCCGGCTTCTTTCCCCCAGCGGTGAGCCCGCCGCTCGGGATGCTGCTCGTGCCGCTCCCCCGCCAGGTGCCGCACCTCTTCCTCCATCACCAGGCTCATCAACGCCAACCCAGCTTCGCGCATCAGGTGGCCCACCCCTTCTTGCAGCAGACCGACAACCTCGGTCATGGGAAAGATCATCTGTAGGTTGGGATTCTCTTCGCGGGCCAGTTGCCGGAACTCTTGCACCGCCCGATGACGGTCAATCTGGTATCGTCTCTTCATAGCGACTCTCTCCTTTTTTCTTGGCAGAAAAAACCACCGCGATCATTATGACCGCGGTTGAGAGTCGCTACTTTCTACGAATTAACGGGCATCCTCATTCGCGAAGTCAGTGGCTTGGATTGCTGACCGGACAGAAGGAGAAATGACGTCACAGGACAGGATCGAAAAGCGATCCTCTATGCCGCGCCATCTTGGATGGATGTCCTAAACGGATTGCAGGAATTTTGTCTTTGCAACCTGGCCTACTCAGGCACCCGGTTTGTCTGATCAACTCAGGGACGGAATCAAATTCGTAAAGGGGCATTTCTGTTAAATCGTGCTAGGCTTACACTGCCCTTTCATCCCCTCGGGAGGGACTTCGGATCTAACCGACCGAAATCTTTACGCAGAGATTGAAAAATGGTTCCTCAGGAACCAAGACACTCCAATCCCTAGACCAGACTGTATCTGACCACAAGATTGAAGCCAGTCGCGAAAACGCGAAAAATGGAAAGTTGCGGAAGCATGGCCGCAAGTTGGGTTTGCGTGTGGCCTTGCGAACATAGGGGGATAGAATATGCCGACTTCTGACAAGAAAATTGCGGCCAACCGCCTCAATGGGCGGAAATCTCGTGGCCCGAAGAATACGACATCAACCCGATGGAACGCCACCAAGCACGGGTTGTTGGCGGCCGGAGTAACCGAACTGGATGACGCCGAGGGTTACCGGAAGATGCTACTTGATTTGGTAAAAGAACTAAGTCCTGTTGGTACGATAGAGACGTATCTCGTCGAGTCCGTTGCTCTGGATATGGTGAGGTGTCAGCGCGCCAGGCGTTGGGAGGCGGAGTACATCACCGAAGTACTAAATCCGCCGATTCAATCTGTTATGTGTGAGCTTCCATCGCCCTTTCAGGTTGATCCTGGGTTGCCAGCAGTGATGAAACCTGACAGCGTTCAACGTCTGGTGAGCGTTTATCAGCGATACGAGTCGACGTACGCACATCAAGTATTCCGTTACGTGCACGAGCTAGAAAGGCTGCAACGCACGAGACAGGGAGAGAGACTGCCGGCGCCGGTCACTCTGGATGTTAGTGTTCATCATGACACTGGAATGCAATTGGGTACTATGCCCTCGGGGCAAGAACAAACCGCGGGCGATAAGGAAGATACCGCAATGGGATCCAGTACCGTACCCCCAGCCTCAAGGAGAAGTTTTGGACGACCAGGAGGATAAGGACTAAGTATTTGCCTGAAGGAGTGAAAAAGTCAGGCGCCTTGCTGTAGCAAGGCGCCCGTACTATGAAGTAGCCGCAGGCTATACAAGCCTGCGGCAACCTTTCGCCGGAACAGATCGCTATATGTATCGTAACACGATATAACACTATACCTCATGAGATTTTCAAGAGACGGCTGCAGCCCCTTACACCCCGAGCATATCGCACAGGCTAACGGGCACACCGTCGCGGGAGGGTTCGTAATCCGTTCGGTCGCTTTTGATCTTGGGACGCGGAGGGAGCGCGTGCCGGAACGCCGAAAAGGAGCCATGGTTCGCCTTGCGTCGATGGAGATGTGAGTCGATGAAGAGCCCAACACTGTTCTAGTGGTTCTTGCTTTTCTGCGAAACGAACCCACTATATACTCTGTCTTCATGGACTTACAAAATTGAGGAGACGAGTTCATCAGAGCTGAAGGGCACAGTGGAGCAAACCAAACTATGTCCAAAAGGGAATGATAAGGATGTTGTCCACTTGCTGATGAAAAATGGGGAAAGGGCTAAGGAATGTGTTTCCGGACGGCGGAGCTAGCCAGACCATTAGCTTCGGTGTTATGTTCGCGGTGGATGTGGGAGATTGAGAAATCCAGGGACCTCGCCAGTTTGCGGCAGATCCAGTTCAGGGAATAGAGGCGGGGGCTGCGGCAGGTGTATTCTCCGGTCATCTGGCGGACCACTACCTGGGAGTCGGAGTAGACGTGAAGCTTCCGCGCTTTCAGTGTCGTTGCACATTGCAGTGCTTCGAGCAGTGCAACATACTCGGCGACGTTGTTGTCCTGGCGACCGATCCATTTGGCGATTCTGATGGTGCGGCCCTCGGAGCTGGCCAGCACTACTCCAATCCCGGACGGTCCGGGATTCCCCAGACAGCCACCGTCCACGAACGCCACCACATCCGACATTCTGCTCGGTCCCCTCTCACCAACATGCGTTACCCAACCCTCCATCGTCAAGATGCTTTGTTGGTTCGCTGCTCGCTTGGTCTATCCGCATACTTTCGCCATCAGCGTCGTTGTGCATAATGCTGTGGAAAAACAGGAAATATTATTTTCCCATCGAATAAACGGCGTATCTTCAATGATCTGTATTGCGCATGTTTGACGTTATTGGATTCGCAGTTTGCACCAACAATAGGCGTTGACAATTGTGAGCGAACTATTTACCTTTGCGCCGTCGACGGCTGAAAGGGTTAGCTAAAATAATCGTTGGCTGGTCCAAAGTAAGCTGGGTGATCAGTAGGCTGGGGCGACCCGGCAGACGACCAGACCCGAAAAAACCGACTGCTCTGCGAGGGGTAGTTGGGGTTTGGAACTGCGAAAGCAGTGATCGCATCAAGGGCCGTGATGGTGCATACTCCACGCTGATGGCTCCCTCGCAGGAGCTGGCGGCTAGAGGATAACCAATATCACGGCCTTTACCTTTTCTGGCGTTGTTCTCTTCTTCCTCTCTCAAACAGTGGGGCACCCTCCACAGGTCGAGTCTTGCCCTGGGAATCTCTGATTAAGTTGTCAGCAAGCGGGGCGTCCACACCGGGCAGTCCACCGCGAATTGCCTCCGTTCCAGTGCATACCCTGCCTCCTTCGCGGTTGACGAACTGCAAATGTCGGAACCACAAAGGACACAAAGGCACATTAAAGGAAACAGCCTTCGCGTACCTTACCCCACCTGTGCTACCTGATCACACCAAGAGGCCATTTACGAAATCGCTGGAGAAAAGTATTTTAGCGACGAAGAGTTTTTGATGTTCGGCGTTGCGAAGAGCACGCTGGGGCTTGGCGAGTTTGTGGGTTCCGGTTCGAGCACAGCATGTCTGGACGTATTGAATCTCCAAATCGGAAATCAGAAATGAAAAACAACCTTGAACGTTCCTTCGCTGTCATTCGGTTCAACGAGAAGACCTACATGTCGGGCGGGGTCATGGCCGTGGTCAAGGGGGACGCGAGTGGGCAAAGAACCCTCAGCGACTTCGAATGGTGCCAGAGCCAGGAAGACCGGAGCGCGGGGTGGCGCTACTTTCTGGAAGAGACCGATCTGCAGCCCGGAATTGATCCGGAGAAGGCGACGAAACTTCGACAGTTGCGGCTTGATCTTCAGGAGTCCCAAGCTTAGATTTCTGACGCGCCGATGCTGGAGTCAGTCAAGCCTCATTCGCCGTGCGGAAAAACCAGGTCATGCCCCATGAATAGAATGCGATGATGATCAGAATGTTTACGGGCATGCCGAAAATAATGTAGAGCACCGGCATGAATAGAACAGTTTTCTGCAGAAACAGAGCTTGCAGGAGGACTTGCAGGGGCAGAAATAGCGCCAGGTGAGTCATGGTGATGGCAGTGAGGAAGGCTTTCTTCAGCAAACCGAAATCGAAGATGTAATAAGTCAGTCCGAACAGCAGAGGAACTGTAGTTATTAGTGCGATTCCAGCGGTGACGAGTCCTTCCATATAGCTGTCGGGGGTGTGAGGAAAACGTGCCGGCAGAAGCGCGAAATACAAGAGAGCCGTCGCCGGCACCATCAAAATTCCACGCAGCAGATAAATGACGGGGATCAGCCTGGCGGGCAGTAGGAAGCTGGCGGCGAAGAGCGCCAAAGTTGCCGCACAGGTCAGCCACCAGATCTGAGCGCTGGGCAGAACGGGCTCCATACGAAGATAGGGAATTTCGAAGTGGATGAAAGGCGTCAGGTGATGTTGCGCCAGTCCGAGTTCAGCGCGCAAAGGTAAAACGCGAATCCCGAATGCCAGAATACGGCTCCAGAAATCGCAAACCTTCGGTAGAAACACCAACCAGATCGACGAGAAGAATACAACAAGAAAGATGGCGGCAACCAAGTTCATGGGACCGAGATGGAAGTGAGCGAGTGCGCGGTGCATGGCAATGACACCGCCACGATGTCCGCGGGTGGGGAAAGGATCCGCCGACTTCGAGGCATCAAGTCCCCTGGACGATCTCTCGCGGTGCTCAAAATTCCCGAAAGAATCCAAAGCTAGTTCCACCTCTTACGTAGAAGGGGCTGTGGTAGTAGTCTCCTACCAGATTGACGCCCCAGTTCTTACCCACCCACTGCCGCCAGGTCACGGTTAAAGTTTGACTCTCGAAATCGGTGAGGGTCACGGTCGGCCCGACGAGTTGGTATGCCTCCACTCCAAAACCGGCACGAAGCGTAATGTAATGCTGCTGATTTCGTCCCTGGGTCACAGCCACAAAACCTGCTGGGGAAAAGACCGAGCCCGGATTGCTGACATTGAAACGAATTCCTTCTTCAAGAATCCAGGGTTTGGTGAAGTAATAAGTGCTGCCTACGAAGAAACTGTGATCGCGGTGGACGTCCTTAGCGGCGTAGTAACCGATGCCAAACGTGGTAATCAACTGCTTGCGACCCATCCACTTTTTATTGATGAACCCGTCGGCCCGGAAGCGGGGCCAGAAAAAGCCGCCAACACTCGAGCCCGCCGTCAGCGACCCATACCAGTCAGGATTGAAGTTATAAGTATCGCCAGCGGCGAGGTACACGCCGGAGTCTCCGAATTCGTGTTGACCGTTCACCTCGGCATTCCAGATGTTGTTGCCCGATGTGACAACGCCCCGAGCGTATCCGCCTGCCCAGTAGCCGAAGCCGTTGGTCAGCGTGAGGTAGTCGCCACCAGCTTCCACATAGTTGGTCAACTGCTTCGGCCCGGGTTGTGGCGGGGCATCGGCGCCAGCCTGTTGAGTGGAAGCTTGGGCAGAATCGGCTGCAGCAAGATTGGCTGAAACAGCGCTGTCCTGTGCCCATGAGGCCTGCGCAATGGCGAAGCTCAAGAGAAGCAGCGCAGCTGCGAATCGCCGCCGTGGCTGGTAAGTCACCGTCACTTTGTCAGCGCCTCGATCTCGAACGTGAGATCTTTTCCCTCGCCGGCGATGATCATCCAGGCGTCGTTGTCGCGGACCACCTTCGCGGAGCCCTCCACGATTTTCGGTTGGGAAAACTTGCCAGCGGAAATCCTCCACGTCTCGTGATCAAGGGTTTGAGGATGTGTGGCTTCAACCGTGATCAGGCCGCCGTTTTCCGATACTTTCCATTTCACTTGTTTGCGGGAATTCAGGAAGTTGGCGAGTTCGGTCATGGTGTACCAGCGAAATCGCCCTTCGGCTTTCAGGCGACCGGTTTGCTCCACCCAACGGTTCACCTGATCGTGGTATGGCAGAATTCCGGGAGGATGGAAGTAGACCAGCCTCACTGCGCGGTGATCACTGGTAAAGTCGGTGATGGCCGCAAGCCAGTGTTCGATTTCGGAATCGGAGTATCCTTCGGTACTCATCTCCTCGAAACCCGCAGCCTTATCCAGATGCAGGATGGGGAACGCCCAGACGTTGCGGCCTTCGCGTTCGCCATCGCGATAACCCTGCGTCGGGCCCATGCCGGTATCGCCGGTGAAGTAGTAAGCGACAAAGCCGTGAGCCTCGAGCCAGTGCGTGACCCAAGGCGGCTGGTTGCCATTCGGGGCGGAATACTCGGCAACCGGTTTTCCGGTAACCCGCTCGAGAGCGTCCTTGTTCAGTGCGAGAAACTGTTCGAGGTCTTTAGGATTGTCGGTTTCGACGTGAGCAGAAAAATAGTCGTGAATCCAGCCGCCGTGGCTGCCAATTTCGTAGCCGAGGCCCTCGTATTTGCGGATCAAATCCTGGCTGACCGGGTTGTGGTCAACGTCAAAGCCTTTTCTGTCGCCCGCTTTTCCGGCATCGGGCCCGGCGGTGATATGGATCGAGTACGGTCCCTGCTGCAGCAATGTCCACGAGGCCATCTCCTGCAGTGGTTTGATCGCGGCATTGGAGTCGATGTGCCAGTTCAAAACCAGCCCTCCGACTCCATCGGGCACGGGCATTAAATATGGTAAAGACAGCGCATGCCCGGCGAAGTACTTCAGAAACGCGTGCAACATCAAGCCGTCGGTGCTGCCTTTCAGATATCCCAGAGGCAGATTCACAAACAGGACGGAACCTTTTTGATAGGGCTGCTGACCGGCCACGAGTCCATTGCTGGAGCGGAACAAAACCTCTCCGGCATAGTTGCCCGAAGTTACAAAACTTGGATACTGGAGATCGCCATACTTGTAGCGCCGCAGCTCAACGTCGAAAGTTCCGTCGACCGAAGGAGGTGGGCCATCCTTAGAAGCAGAGGCACTGGCTCCCGCATGGAACGGGTAGTACTTTCCGGGTGGAATTTCCAGCTGACTAACAATTGCGCTGGTGCTGGTGACCTTGCCCCATTGAATCGTCTTATCTCCAAGCTTGTCGTAGAGCGCGTAATCCACACCCGCCAGGTCCGAGAGCCGGGAACGGCTGGCTGGATAAGCGCCATTCAGCGAGAATGTGCCGGCATCGTAGACCAGCATGAGTTTTCCACCTTCGGCTACGAAACGGTGCAGCGTCGCGATGAAGAGATCGCTCGCCTGCTGGTGGATCGAATCGGGCAGAATCACTCCCGCACACTTGGATTCTCCCCACAAGGGGAGAAGAAATTCGGAGTCATGAACCGGTATTACATGAAGTCCTTCTTCGCTGCCCGCGTCCAGCCACATGGTGACTTTGGGATTGGAGAAGCTGACGCCGTCAGGCACCAGCAGGAGCAGGCGATCGGCAGTCGAGCGAAAGCGGTCGTGGGTCGCCCACGACCATGCGATCAGAGCCACGAGGATGACGCCGGCAGTTGCGACGATGGTTCGCCGGAGCGTCATAAGTTGGCGACCACCCGACCGTATTCACGCGCCCACAACGTGCCAAACACCAGCACGCCTTCTTCGACCTCGATTCGCGGCGCGCTGACTGTCGTGGGATGTTCCTGCGAGCCGCATCGAGTTCCAGTTGCGACAGCTAGTTCGCGTTCGGCAACCACCGGCCCGTGAATCGAGCAGTGCGGGCCAATGCGCATTTTCCTTGCGCTGATCAGGCTGCCTTCCACTGCGACGCCGTCCTCGAGAACCATGTCTTTAACGCTTTTCACGCTGCCCGAAACCCGCGCGCCCGCGCGGATGAGCAGCGTGCCTCGAACTACGACATTGCCGCTGATGACCTGGCCGGCATGAATCTCGAAGTCCCCGTCATGCAAGAAACGCTGGAGCAATCCCGCACCGGTACTCGCAGGGAAGCCCGGATTCGCCGCCGTCGCGCCGTCGTTAGTGTGCCCAATCTCAATGCGGGGAGCGTTCAGCCGCAGGAAACTGCAATCTGCATGCAGACGTATGTGCGAGTCCGAGGAGACCCGCCCGACGAGTTGGCAGCCGAGATCGGCGGTGAACTCGCCTGCAGCATGAACCCAGCGCTCCACTCGGCTCGAAGCGCCCAAGTGAACAGTTTTTTCTCCCAGGATCGCGCGGTAATTGTTTTTTTCTCCCCCTTGGAATTCGCCACCGGCGTAGATATCTCTCGAGAATGTAGCGCCAGACGGCAAGGTGAGGTCCACGCCAGCCGCCATCACCACGGGATGGGTTGCGTCTCGTTGCTGGAGTGCAAGGACCAGGGGTTCGTCCGCACGGCCCAGCACAACATATTCTTCGCCATCCGGGAGGCTGCCGGTGGCCGAGGTGCCCCCGGCCACACAGCGTTGCATGGCCGGTTCAAGTCCCTTGATATAGCTCCGAAAGCTGGTCGCAAAATGGCGGATCTCTCCCGCATTCTGCTGAACTACATTTAGCGGCTGTGCGTCCGACTTGCAGCATAGTTCCACCAACGCCGGGACGAGAGGCAGCACGAACATCAGGCTGACCATAAACACCAGAGCGGCCACTGCGAGATAGGGATTCACAAGACCTTCCGGAAGCGCTCGGTTTTATCCCAATGAAACTCAGCTCCGGTCACAAGATCGCTGACTTGCGATACCGCAGCGCGGGAAACCGAGAAGATGCTCACGCCAAACCCCAGAATGAGGAACGGCAAAAGGGAGACTCGTTTGCGCGTCCCATCCAGCCGGGCGGCCGCGGCGATTTCGAAGAAAGCTGCGAGGTTGCCGAGCGCAGCGTAGGCGGTGAGCGAGAGCAGGGCTATCACACCATGCAGTGGAGCTACTCCTTGGTAGAACACGCCGAGCGCCAGCGCCCACCCGACAAGTGTGACCGGCGCCATGGCATAAACGCCAAGCAGCAACGTCCCATCGATCCGTTCCCGCAGCGTAGCGCGATGCTTCCCCAGCAACAGGCGAAAGCCATAGGTCATCATCGCCTGGTTGTGGCCCTTGGCCCAGCGCATGATCTGCTTGATGCGCACCGTCCAAACTTCGGGGACTTCCTCGTAACACTCGGAGCGATTCTGGTACACGGTTTTCCAGCCATTCAGCAACAGGCGATAAGTCAGGTCGGTGTCTTCGGTCAGCGAGTTTTCATTCCATCCGCCAATTTCCCGCAGAGCGCTCAACCTTACTCCGGCCACCGTTCCCCCGTGCTGAGGCACGAGGCGGAGGTTCATCCGCGCCTGCTGGTCCACCTGGTATCCACCTGATCGTTCGAGATCCAACAAGCGCGTGAGCAGATTCGTGCCGGCGTTCATCGGCACTACCCGGCCCATGACGCCGCCAACTTCGAGATCAAAGAAAGGCGCGACGAGCTGTTTAATCAGTCCCGCGCCTGGGATGTAGTCCGCGTCGAAGATAAGAATGACCTCGGTAGTCACCAACTCCATCGCATCTTTCAGAGCCGCTGCCTTGCCGCCCTTGCCCCCAACGCGATGGAACGGCTGAATGCGCCCGGGAAACTCCTCTACGAACTTGTCGATGATCTCGCGGGTGCGGTCGCTGGAACGGTCGTTCACCGGAATCACCAGCATTTTGTCCGCCGGATACTTCACCGTCATCAAGGCATCAAGAATGTTCGCGATGACCTTTTCCTCGTTGTGGGCGGCGACTAGTACGGTCACGGGTGGCCAGTCGGCGGTGTCAATGTCGATGTAAGGATGCCTCTGGAAACCGAAAAGACGATTCAGCGTGAACCCGTAATGGCGGCCGGTATAGACGCAGATAACGAAAACGATGACGTAGAGGGCATAAATCATGGCGCGCAACCACAAACCGAACGCAGGTTCTCGGTGGTCACTCCTTACCTGCCGCGGCAGCCTTGCGTGCATTTTCCTCGGCGTCGCTTTTCCGGCGGCGGGGCTGGGGCCGGGGCGCCAGTTTGAACTGTTTGTCGGCTTCTAAGAGTGGAGTCTTCTTCGCATGCCAGCGGGCGACGGCCTCCACGATTCGCTCCGAACTGTGACCGTCTCCATAAGGATTCTCGCCCTCGGACATTTCTTGATACGCTTCCGCATCGTTGAGCAAGTGGGTAGTCTCATTGAAGATTCCCTCCCGCGACATGCCGATGATTTTGGCCATGCCAAACTGCGAAGCTTCCGGTCGCTCGGTAAGCTTGCGCAACACCAGCACGGGTTTTCCGAACGTGGGGGCCTCCTCCTGTATGCCGCCGGAATCGGTCAGTACTAGAAAACAGCGTCGCAGCAGGCTGACGAACGTGATGTAGTCGAGCGGTTCGGTCAGGTGGATTCTGTCCGTGTTCTGCAGCAGGGCATTGACCGTTGCGCGCACATTGGGATTCAGGTGCACGGGATAAACCACACGAATGTCGGGATGCTGCTTAACCAGGTCTTTAAGGGCAAGGCACATATTTTCCTGGTCCGTGCCCAAGGATTCCCGCCGATGAGAAGTAACCAGCACCAGCCGGGAATTGTCGTCCGGGATGCCGGAAAGCGGAGTGTTCTCCCAGGAATGCGGCAGCACGCTGAGTGCACGCAGAGTATCAATGACAGTGTTGCCCGTGACCACGATTTTCTCGGCAGGAATGCCCTCGGCAAGCAGGTTGTCACGCGACAAGGCTGTGGGTGCAAAGTGAATTTCGGTCAGGACCGAAGCCAGTCGCCGGTTGGCTTCCTCGGGGAACGGGTTGTAAATGTCATGACTCCGCAAGCCGGCTTCGACGTGACCCACTGGAATCTTGCAGTAGTAAGCCGCCAGCGCGGAGGCAAACGCAGTAGTGGTGTCGCCTTGCACTAGCACCATGTTTGGTTCGAACCGGTGGCACGCGTTTTCGACAGTGTCCAGGACGCGTGCGGTCAGGGAGTTGAGCGTCTGGTTCGGACGCATCACATCGAGATCAAAGTCGGGCTTGATCTTGAAGAATTGCAGGGCGTGGTCGAGCATGGTCCGATGCTGACCAGTGTGCACGACCGCCGTCTCGAACTCTTGTGAATGCTGACGTAATTCGTGAATCACCAGAGCCAGCTTGATTGCTTCCGGCCTGGTGCCGAGCACTGCTATGATCCGGCACTTCATGAAGACAGACCTTCATTTCTAATTGCTTAGAATTCATCATCCAAGCCTTTAGAAAAAAGTTCCGGCACGGACTTCGTGGTCAAGATTTGGACTTCCACTGATGAACCTCTCATTCTGTATTGCATATCTTGGTTCGGGAAGATTACGAAGGTCACGGAAGCTCGCGGTGGAGAGGCGAGCAGTTCGGAACGAAGAACTCGTGCTTAAAATCCAGGGCAATTGATTGGAGGGTTCTCGTACGCTAACGGTGCCTACTGTGTCATCGGAGGCGCAGCTGATTCCAAGTAATATGGCAACGTAGCGATTAACCACTCGCGCAGATGACTGAAGAATCAATTGCCGCAACACAGGCGGGCAAAGCGTGAAGCAAGTGCTGCAACAAGCGCGGACCGGCGGGATCGCAGTCGTGGATGTGCCCGTACCCAAGCTGCTTCCGGGATGCGTCCTGGTGCGCATGGCGGCATCGCTGGTTTCAGCCGGCACCGAGCGCGCCTCCTGCGAATTCGCCAGCAAGAGCCTGCTGCAAAAAGCCAAGGCTCGGCCAGATCTGGTTCGCGACGTCATCGCCAAAGTTCGGCGAGATGGCGTCTTCTCCGCGGCTGCAGCGGTTCGCAGCCGCCTCGATCAACCCGATGCTCTGGGCTACAGCAGTTCTGGCACCGTTATTGGTGTTGGGGAGGGCATTGCCGATCTCAATGTGGGTGACCGTGTCGCGTGTGCGGGAGCGGGTTACGCCGTGCATGCGGAATTTGCCTGTGTTCCTCGGCTGCTGGCCGCGAGGGTTCGCCCGGATTCCGACGTCAGCTTTGAGGAAGCAGCCTTTACCACTCTAGGCGCTGTGGCTCTGCACGGGATTCGCACGGCGGATGTGAAAGTGGGAGATGTGGTCGCGGTTATCGGGCTCGGGCTGCTCGGGCAACTCACAGTGCAGATTCTCAAAGCAGCCGGTTGTCGCGTGTTGGGAATGGATATTGCTGCCGAGCGCGCCGACCTAGCGTTTCGGTTGGGCGCGGATGATGTCAGCGTTTCTGGCGACGGCCTGCGCGATTTGTGTCTGCGGCACTCGAACGGGCACGGAGCCGACGCGGTTCTGATTACCGCGGAAACGGCCAGCAGCGAACCCGTCGAATTGGCGGGAGAAGTGGCGCGCGATCGCGGTGTCGTGGTTGCCGTGGGAACCGTTGGCATGGACATCCAACGCAAACTCTACTTTGAGAAGGAGCTTGATTTCCGCGTCTCGCGTTCCTATGGACCGGGCCGATACGATTCCGCCTATGAGCAGAAGGGCCGCGATTATCCCATCGGTTACGTGCGCTGGACTGAGACGCGAAACATGGAAGCGTTTCTGCAACTCCTGGCAGAAGGCAGGCTCGATGTGAAAGCGCTGATCACTCACCGCTTTCCCATTGAGCGCGCGCGGGGCGCTTACGAGCTTATCACTGGAAAGGTGGGCCAGCCTTTCCTGGGCGTGTTGATCACCTATGCCGAGTTGGCTGAAGAACGCTACGAAATACAGCTAATCGGGGAGGGAACTGCGCTTTCGCTCGCGAGCGCGAAGCCGATGGCGATCGGAGTTCTGGGCGCAGGCAACTTCGCCATGAGCACGCTGCTGCCCGCAATCACGCGGGTTCGCGGTGTGGAGTTGGTTGGAGTATGTGCCGCGAACGGCGCGCACGCGCGGCACGCCGCCGAGAAGTTTGGCTTCCGGTATTGCGCAACCGAGGAGCAGAGAATTCTCGGCGATCCTGACATCAACACGGTTGTGATTGCCACGCGCCATCATTTGCATGCGTCGCAGATACTGGCTGCGATTGCGGCGGGCAAGAACATCTTCTGCGAGAAGCCGCTTTGCCTGAATGAAATCGATCTGGCGGAAATTGTTCATGCTTACGCAATCTCCGGCCGGGATTCCGTGCTGATGGTGGGTTTCAACCGTCGATTCGCTCCCATGGCGGTAAAGATGAAAGCATTTCTCAAGCAGATCCGAGAACCGCTGGTCTTGCATTACCGCGTCAACGCCGGTTTCATTGCGCGCGATCACTGGGTGAATGATCCTGAGCAGGGCGGAGGGCGAATTCTCGGGGAAGCCTGTCACTTTGTCGACTTCCTAACTTTCCTTGCCGATGCTCTGCCCATCGAAGTGCGAACCCGCGGCGTGACCAGCCTCGAATCGTATTCCGACGACAACGCTGTCATCTCACTGCGATTTGCCAATGGATCGCAGGGAACGATCAGCTATCTCGCGAACGGCGACCGGTCCTACTCCAAGGAACGAGTGGAAGTTTTTGGCGGAGGCGCGGTGGCTGTGCTGGAAGATTTTCGGCGGCTAGAGCTGGTGCGTCACGGCCGGAAGCAAACGTTCCGCTCACGATTCCGCCAGGACAAAGGTCATCGCGCTGAGCTGGAAGCTTTCGCAGCCGCGGTCCGGGGGCGAGGCGAATCTCCAATTCCGTTTGAGGAGATTGTGTCCACGACGCTCGCGACTTTGCGCGCGGTAGAGTCGCGCTCTTCCGGGCAGCCAGTCGAGGTGGATACGGCTGCATTCCTAGGTTCCAATTCGCGATCGCAGCGTGCCGTTTCATGATCCAGCGAACCGGAATGCGGATGCTTCTCGGATGCTCCGAGAAGCATCCGGTCTCGTATCCTTAATACTATGCGTATTCCCGCTTCGGGACGGGAAGTTTACTGTTTAGTACCGGGTACCCCCCTCCCCCTGCTGGCTGCAAAATCCAGAAAACAAACGATCAATTCTACGACTATGTGCTAGATCTTTGAGTTTACAGGACTTACACGCAAAATCTAGAGAACATGGGAGTTACGGGCGGCATGGCAGCTTACCGTCCCATTTTGGAACTGGCGGGCTGGAGCAACCGGTCAGATTGTCAAAGATCGCTTATTATCTTCGAGATAATTAAATACGACTAAGGTTATCAAGTTTGAGGGGTCAGGTCAATAAGAAAAAGATTGGGCGTGGCGGTTGAGGCGCTTGCCACCTGACGTATACAGAGCAAAGAATGACTGGCCTAGTTCCCTCGCCCCTCGAACATTCGCACCGCCCGGCATCCTCGCCCCCCCCACCCTTCCGCAAAGAGCGCGGAAAGGATGGGGCACCCTAATTGTAAATGTAATTTAGAGTTGTGCTGGAATGGGTGGGCCACCCGCCGAAAGAATGGGGCACCCTCATTATTACTTGTGATTTAGATTCGCGCTTGGAATCTGTGGGCCACCCGGCCCCGTGATCTAGTTTTGCCAATCGTAATCAAGGAGTGATCTTAAACACCACCCCGCATCCCGCCGTGAGGTATCCTTTGCAGGCTGTCAGGTCACCTCCCCGCAGAGCGGTTCCGTAAAGATTTCCTGCTGAGTCCAGCATCACACCGCCAAGGGGATAAGACCCGTCCGCTCCACCGGTGAAACTGTGCAGGGTAGTCTCGTTGTTGTTTGAATCTAACTTGAATACAGTACCGCAACCTTCCCCGCCGCTTTCGGCACACGCAGCAAACCCGCCGTCCATAGTTGTGCCGTAGAGGTTACCAGCTGCATCGAGCGTCAATTCCCCTCTAAGGGTTTGCACCGTCGGCTCCGAAGGTGAAGTTGTAGAGTATTGTCTCCTTGCCGCTTGTATCGAGCTCAAATACGGTGCCGCAATAACCACCCTCGCAGTTGCCATTTTCCACACCACCCTCCTCTGTGGTGCCGTAGAAGTTACCAACTCCATCCTGAATCAATCCTGCGAAGGGACGGGCTCCGTCGTTGGGAGTTCCGGAGAAACTGTACAGCACGGTTTCTCCTCCGGTCGTGGCAATCTTGAAGATCGTGCCGCAGCCCCCTATTGTCCCGAGGGGACAATTAGTGCTAGATCCTCCCGCTGACGTCGTGCCATATAAATTTCCCTCCCCGTCCATCAGCAAATTACCATAGGGATTGGCTCCGTCGTTGGGAGGTCCGTTGAAACGGTGCAACACGGTTTCTTTGCCGCTGGGATCAATCTTGTAGATACCGCCGAGAAAGACTCCCAGCGTAGGCCAGTCGCCGGGACTGGCGCCATAGAGATTTCCAGCGGTGTCTCGGACCAAGCCGCTCCATCCACTGATATTAGGTACTTTGAAACTATAAAGGGTTGCCCATTTCCCGGCAATGCGCTGGAACACTGCACCGTAGCCGTGAGCGCCACCTATCTGAGTAACTCCATAGAGATTCTTATTCTCATCTAGGGTCACGCCGTATAGCGGGACCTCGGGATAACTAAGCTTGTGGAGAATAGTTATCTTGTCTCCGTGCAGCTCGAAGACCGTGCCACAACCCGACTTCCCACATCCAAATGAGTAGCCGCCGAGCTCTGTGGTACCGTAGATGTTGCCCGCTGCGTCTTGGATTAAAGGAGCATATCCGGGATTTGCCCCATCTCCTTTGGCTGAGCCTTCGAAAGTATGAAGCACACTGAAAGTTTGCGCTTGCGCTGAGGCAGTTCCAATCGCCAGCACCATCACACTCGCTAGCGCCAGCGTGGCAATTCCTCTCATCTGTTTTCCCGAAATCCAGCTTCGACATTGCTGGGGGCTCGCCATGGCCGTACCCTCCTTTTTGACGGAACCATACTAGCGCTCCAGCGCAAGGCGTCAATGCGACTATCGTGCCAGTGCCTCTCGCGATGGCGGCGTCTGCTGCTCCTTAATGGTCATTCATCCCATCGCTTCTCGGAAGCCGGCCCAGCCACTTCGGCTTCGGTCACAATTCAACTTGTGCAACCCGATTCATCCCGTGGAACGCCGAGTTCCAGAACTATCTATTTTCTCCGTACGGCAGCGAGCACCCCATTAAGCCAGTTTGCTCGTAAGACTCGCGGCAGTTCAGATAACGGAAGCTGCTCCGGTCGCGTCGACTTTTCCGCGCTGCCTTAGCTTTGCCGGGAAATAGCAGTCGACTCTGAATGCCCTGCAAAAGTGCGAACCCAAAATTAACTTGCCATTCATCTGGCTGTGGGGCGGCGGTAGTAGCCTCGTTTGTGCGTTAGCTAAGACAACAATAAACGAGGAGAATCTGATGAAATCAGCGCGCAGGAATTCAATCGGCAAGTTTCATTTTCAGCTCTTAGCGGTTTTCACCATCTTTTTCGCGGTCGCCGCAGGAACCGTGACCGCAAGCGCACAGGTTACGGCCGTGCCACCTTACACGGTTTCAGTTTTTGCGACCAGCATGAAGCCTCACTATTACCAGCCTGACTCAATTGCGCAGTGGAACAATACGGTATTCATCGGCTATGGCAACAATGCCAAACCGGATGGGACCTTCGGCAGCAGCACCATTGTCCAATATGCGATGGACGGGTCGGTGATGCAAATCTACAAGGTGAAGGGCCACAACGATGGGATCAAGGTGGATCCAAACACCAATCTGGTTTGGATTTTACAGAACGAAGACGCCAACCCCAACCTGGTGATTCTCGATCCCAAGAACGGCAATATGAAGAAGTATACGTTTGCCAAGCCGGCGCACGGCGGCGGGTACGATGACATGGCATTCGGCGGCCGCGACGTTTTCATCAGCTGTTCCAACCCGGCGAACAATCCCAACACCAAGCAGGCCATCGTCAAAGCGAAGCTGCAGGGTCATTCGGTGGTTGTAACTCCGATTTTGCTCGGCAACGAGTTTGCCACAGACATCACTACCGGCCAGCAAGTTCAGCTCAATCTTCAGGATCCGGATTCGATGACCTTTGACACCGCCGGCGATCTGGTACTGGACAGCCAGGCCGACGCTGAACTGATCATCGTGCACCACCCCGGAGCCAAGGATCAGAGTGTGTTTCGACTCCCACTCACCTCTGGCGGCTCTTCCGTCCAGATTGACGACACTATCTTTCCAGCAGTATCTCAAGGACTATTTCTGGTTGCCGATCGGGATGGCGAGACGATCTACTCGGCAACGGCTCCATTTTTTGGGCCTGACCCGTTCTCGGCGGCGCCTACATTTGCTGGTCAGCTCAATTTAAGCACAGGCGTGCTTACGCCGGTGGTGACGGGGATGGTGAGTGCGCATGGCATGAAGTTCATTCCGGCCCCGTAACTTCTCTCGCTTTTTCGGGCATTTCGCGACAGTTGCAAGAAGGGCACGCAGGTTGTGCCCTTTTCTTTTTATCGGGTCATTGGGCAAAGGCACGAATTGCAGTTCCGGGACCCGAAATCTGGTGCTGTTAATCTTGTATGTAATTGACAATGAACAACTTGCAAGATGGTTGCAAGGGGTTGCGACTGTTGCAAGAATTATCAGTCTTGACCGGGTTGGGCCCGCAGGTTACAGTGACGTTAGTAATTGATGTATTTGGTGAGTCTCCCCTCCTGATGGTCACCGATACCCAGTAATTCCCCCACGTAGAAGACGGATACTTTCCCCCAATCAGAACGGCTTAGGGAGAATCATGATTACTTCAACCCAGAAGTGGTGGGGTGTGGCAGCAGTCGCCCTCTTGTGTCTTGCGCCTGGTGCCTTCGCCGACAGCAAGAGTTTGACGATGACCGGGGCGGGAAGCAACGTAATGGCCGGGGTGTACGTCGGGCCTTACTATGCCACGGTCAACGGCGCCGCGAACACGCAGGTGATATGCGATGACTTCGCGGACGACAGCGTTATTGGCCACTCGTGGAATTACACGGCAAACAACTTTTCGACGCTTGGCAACGCCCTGTGGGGAAACCAGCTTAAGAATTATGAGGGTGCGGCGTGGCTGACTCTGCAGATGCTTTCCTTAAACGGCAACCCGAGCAACAACACGCAGGTGGGATACCTTTCGTTTGCCATCTGGTCGCTGTTTGACAAGGCCGCCCTCAAAGGTCTGAGTGCGATACAACTTGCGGGTGTGAACAGTTGGTTGGCAAAGATTCCGGGGAATCTGACGCCAGGGCAGTTCGCTAACATTACGATCTTGACGCCTAACGGATGTACGCCGGGTTCGTGCCCAGGGCAGGAGTTCCTGATGGTGCCCGAGGGCGGATCGGTGGCTTTGTACTTGCTCTTTGCTGGATTGGCATGCTTCGGAGCCATGCGGTTCCGGCGTCGGCGGCAAGCGCCGGCATTCGGTTCCGATATGGCCTGATCCGGCGCGGTCGGGATTTTTGCCCCACGGACAAGACCCTCCCTCATTACACCGTCCGTAAAAAATTCTTTCCGAGCCGCTGGATTCAGTAAGTCCGCCGCAGCTGAATCCAGCGTCTTCGATTCCTCGCAATCCTGACTTCTTCAATGCTTTCTGTTTGGATCCTTCAACAATGTGAATTGATCACCTTTTCTTCCGTCCTCGCTGGCAATGTTCATCGCGGACCATCAGTTTGATCGAAGGCTGAGCGGCAGCGCCGTGAGTGAGTGATTTTCGAGCGTAAACGTTGAAAGAGGTCTCGAGGCTTAGCCGATGGGCGGAAACCATATGAAAACAAATGTCTTGGCGTGGAGTACGACCAGACTGGATCAATGTTGCAAAGGTTTGCAACCGGTTGCAAGAATTATCAGTCTTGACACCGCGAGCGGGGGGTATACACTCACGCGGTAGTTGATTTTGAATGATCGAGAAGTGTGATGATCCGTAATTTTAGAGTTGTCGGTGTTTCCGCGGCCTTCTTGCTGTTGATGTGCCTTCCTGCGCTGGCCGACGGCAATTTTTCCAATGAAAAGCTCACGGGGAACTCCGGATCCACTGTCTCCGGGGCGTTCACGTTTAACAGTTCTACCGATACATTTTCCAATCTTTCCCTGTTGTTTAATGGCGGTAAGTTCGGGGGCACAAACGCTACCGACGCCAGCGGTGGGCAGGCGACTTGCGTACTAGGAATCTGTGGATTCTCCTGGCAAACGCGTGTGAACGGTGTTTTGGTCTGGGACACTATCCTTCTCAATGTTAAGACGGGAGTGTACCAGGACTTCGGAGGGATCCGGAATTTCCAGAACCAGTGGAATTTTGATCCCCCCGCGACGGTTCCCGAGGGTGGAACTCCGCTGGCTTATCTCGTGCTATCCGGACTCGCGATGGTTGCAGGGATTCTGATAACCGGGAAGCGGCGTGCGATGCGTAGCGCCCAGCACAGCTAACTTAAGACCCACGTAGATATCCCGGTAGACAACTGAGGTTGGGGTGTGCCATTTCTGCAAGCAGATTGAGTCTCCATCTCCGAACTGCAAGAACTATTAATCCCTGCACGATCACGCGAGAGGTGAGTCCGTGTTCTCCGCGGCCCCGTCGGAACCGTACCTACCTTCTTAGGTGATAGTCAAGACCAGAGCGTGGCTGGTTCCACCACTCGAACAGCCTAAATTGCCTGAGTTGCCGCTGGGAGTATTGACGGTCACGCTGGCTGTTCCAGCAGCGGGCACCACGGCGGTCGTGATTGTGGCTTGTAACTGCTGACTGCTGGTGGCCAGAGTGCTTAGCGTCGTCCCGTTGACGACCATGACCGAAGACGAAACAAACTGGCTGCCATTCACAGTGAGCAGAAAGCCCTGCCGCACTTCGGCGAATGTGACTGTGCCCGGAGAAAGGGACCCGATGACCGGCGCTGGCCGCGCACTCCCGCACAAGGGATTGAGCGCGTTGCAGCCTGGGAAAGCCAGCAAGGCGAGAAGAAGCGCACTGAGAGGCCGCAACCAAGCACTAATTTGTTTCATACTGCATCGTACACCCGTCTCATTACCGAAGATGCAAATCCTTTCAGTCTGGCCTGGGCAATGGACGTCAAGATCGCAATGGGGTTACTTTTTGCAGCCTTGGTGGTTTTCGCCCTTGGCGCAAGTAGTGCCATTGGGGCCTTGGGCTACGCCCATTCCATTCTTAGTCTTGGCTCTGCCGCCGGTGGTGGTTTGAGTGGTGGTTACGCCGTTCTGATTCTTGTGAGCCGCAGCGGCCTTGCCCGTATTCGGGTTGACGGCAGCGGCACTTTGACCATTGCCGCAAACGGTTTCACCGCGGGCGTTTTTGACGCAATCTTCTGCAAATAAACCCGAAGCGAGAAACATGCACGTCATCATCAATAAGGCTTTCATTTACATCTCCAACACTACGGGTTGAGTTCTTCTAACCCTACTCGCCTTGGCGAACCTGGGATACTGGTAAAACCCACAGTCCACACTAGCAAAACACGCAGTCCAAGCGGAGGGGTTTGTGCCGCAACATCTGTTGGGGATGAATCGCAGTCTCGCGCATATTCGTCAATTCCGTGCTCAATGGATTTCCACTCTTAATCGAGTTGGCTTATGATTGACGGCAACCGGCGGCGGAAAATATGCATCCGAATGCGGCATCGGCGAGTGGAAAGCACGGAATCGGGGTTTATAAGGACGTACTCTGCAACCGATAATAGTTATGAAAAAGGTCGCGCTTCGGTCCGGGACGGTTCTGTTCTGGAGTCTGCTGATTGGCAGCGCTGTCTTGCTGTCAAGTCTGAGCAGCTGCGGAGGAGGAAGTACTCCGCCCAGCCCGCCGCCTCCGCCTCCGTCCGGGGGGAAAATTGAGCATGTGGTCGTGATCTTCCAGGAGAATCGGACTCCGGATAACCTGTTTCAGGATCAAACCTTGGTTGCGAGGGGAGCGGATATCCAGAACTACGGAGTAAATTCGCAGGGCCAGAAAATCCCTTTGACAGCCACAACTTTGGGTACGGACTACGATTTGAGCCATGCGCATCAGGCGTTTCTGGATATGTATGACGGTGGCAAGATGGACGGGGCCGACAAAATTCCAGTGCATTGCGATAAGAATGCGCCACCGCCTTGTCCTCCGCCGAATCCCTGGTTCCAATATGTCAACCCGAGTGAAGTCGCCCCCTACTTCCAACTCGCCGAAACCTACACCTTTGGCGATCACATGTTTCAGACCAACCAGGGACCGAGCTTCCCAGCACATCAGTACATCATCTCGGGAACCTCCGCGCCGAGCGTGGGCAGCGACTTGTTCGTGGCGGAGAATCCGGACGGGGGTATCAACCCTTTCCTGTATGCGGGCTGCATTGCACCACCCGAGGAAACAGTGCAGTTGATCGATCCCAGCGGTTCCGAAACCCAAAAGATTTACCCATGTTTCGATCATCCCACGTTGACGGACGAACTCAACGCCGCCAATATCAGTTGGCGATATTACGCTCCGTCCGCTGGCATCATCTGGAATGCTCCGAATGCGATTGAGCACATGTGCGTGCCCAATGTGCCTCCTCCCAACGCAACCTCATGTACGGGCTCGGATTGGACCAACAATGTGGTCTTGCAACAGACACAAGTGTTAACCGACATCGCCAGCGGCAACCTTCCCGCAGTAAGCTGGGTGATTCCCAACGGGCAGTCATCCGATCATGCGGGGGGCAATCAGAGTGCTGGACCGTCATGGGTGGCGTCGGTTGTGAACGCCATTGGGAACAGCCCGTATTGGTCGAATACGGCGATCTTCATTACGTGGGATGACTGGGGAGGCTGGTACGACCATGTTGCGCCGCCGATCAAGAATTCCTATGAGTTCGGCTTTCGTGTTCCGCTGATCGTGGTGTCGCCATACGCAAAGGCCGCTTACATATCCCCAGTGACCCATGATTTCGGCAGCATTCTGAAATATATCGAAGAGACCTTCAATCTTAGTTCGCTGGGATACGCGGATGCAGATGCAGATGACTTCTCGGACTGCTTTGACTACACCCAAACTCCGCTAGTTTTTCATAGTATTGCGGCCCGCCTGGACGCTCGGCATTTTTTGGAAGACAAAACGCCGCCTACCCCTCCCGACGACGATTAGCTGCTGGAGGGTCAGTGGTTTTGTAACTGTTTTGCCTCTGATTGCTGCTGCGGCAGCGTCCGGTTATTGACGCTCGGCAGTTTTGCCCACAGGCATTCGACGGTGCTAGACTGCGCCAATGGCCACCAAAAAGAAAACCAAGAAGAAGTCGAAGAAAAGTGCCGGCGGGAAGGTGATGCCGACAAAGAAGCAGGCCAAGAAGGCTGGAACGCCAAAGAAATTGGCGAAGCGGACGACTACCCCTAGGAAAGTTGCAGCGAAAAAGAAGAGCTCGAAGAAAGCGAGCAGTGGCAAGACCGCGCGCGCGGGTGTCAAGGTTGCTCGGAAGAGAACGCTCAGTCGTCGTGCGTCGGACTTCGATCGTGAGTCGCCGGAGCCGCGCTCGGGCCTGCAATCGGGCGATCTGCAAGGTTTGTCCGACGTCGAAAGCGCGGATTCGGAAAGTGTTGACGAGTTGGTCGAGGAAGGGAATGCGTTCGAGGCTGGAGTGGTGACGGGCGTCGAAGAGGCCGACGAGCGCGATGCGAGGGAAGTACACACCCACGAAGTGCCCGAAGATGACGTGCCCGGGGAATACCTGGATGAAGACTAAAGTCGGCCATCACGTCACTTCTTCTCGCGAAGCTTGGGGTCGTTGGCGGGGTCGAAATAGCGCGTGTCAGTTGGGCCGTAACCTGAGATTTCGACGACTACCGACTCGTTGTCAGTGCTTGCGAAATGAGTCTGGCCAGCCGGTTCCGAGTAAACGCTGCCTGGTGGCAGAGTCTTTAGCGACCCTGCATCGAAGTGATCGCCGTACCCGAAATGCCATTCACCGGACACAACGACTGCCATGCGGTCGTCGCGATGCGAGTGTGCCTGGATCGTAGTGTGAGCAGGTACGAACAAGAGGATTGTGTAAGAGCCAAATTTGGCCGGGTCGCCAAACAACACCTTCGAACGAACTCCTGCGACCGCGGAGCTTCCGACTTGGCTGCCGTCGAACGTGGTAGCCTGCACTTCCGCTGGCGTCATGCGCATTTGAGGAAGCGATGGTCCAGTCGCGGCAGAAGCAACGGCCAAAAATAAGACGACAACCAATACTTGTTTGGACATTCGAGTGTCTCCCTCTTTCTTGCGTTTCTTGCGAGACTGACAATACGCAAGCAGCGGTGTGCCTCTAGCAGGTTTCACAAAAACTTCAGAAGTTCGTCGGTAGTCTCTTTCGGACGCTCCTCCAGCACCCAATGGCCGGTATCTTTCAGGACGACAATGGTTGCGTTCGACGCAACCAGCTTCATCTGCTGCCCGAGCAAAGCGCCGTTGGCCTTCTCGCCACCAATCGCCAGAACCGGCATGGTGAGCTTGGTCTGAGAGAGTTGAGCGAAATCCTGGGCCGCTTGCTGGAAGGAAACAAAATATGCCCACCCCGCTCGCATGCGGCCCGGACGAGCATACGCTGCCGCGTATGCCGCGCGGTCGGCTTCTGGAATCGAATGGGTCTTATCGGCAGCGAAGTCGTTCCAGTAGTGTTCGAAGTAGATTCGCTCGCGTCCGCGTACGAGCGCTTCTGGAGTCGGACCGTTGAAGCGAAAATGCCAGATACCAGGATTGTTGTACACATCCTCCCAACCCGCTACGCCCGGGAGAAAAGCGTCCATCACCACAAGCTTTTCCGTTTCAGAGGGAAACTGCGCGGCGTATGCATAGGCGACCATCAGCCCGATGTCATGGCCGACGACCCCCGCTTTATCAATACCCAATGACTTGACAAGTGCGTGGATGCGAATCGCTGCATTCTTCATGTCCAAGCCATCCGTCGGGATATCGGAATCGCCGATTCCTGGGAGGTCGGGCGCAATCACCGTAAACTTCGCCGCTAGAAGCGGAATAATCTGCTTCCACATGCGCGATGTCTGCGTGTAGCCGTGCAGCAGGACTACCGCCGGGCCATGACCGGCCGTCAGGTAATGCAATTGCACGCCGTCCACTTTCGCCATTCGCGAGAGGATCGCTTCGGGCTGGTCGGACGAATTTGCCGAGGTTGCGGCAGCGAGAAGAATCAGCACAGTTATGGTCAGTGGCTTGAACGCCAATCTCAAGAAGGGCCCGATGACTTCACCGCTGAATTGCTTGATGCCGGACTGCGATCGCATATCGTTTTCCTTTCGAATATGTCCTCGAATAAACAGCACCATGCGTGAAGCACAATTCTACCCGTTCTTACTTGTGGGACTGAAAGAGAACAGATGAGGAGGTCGGCGGAGGATTTGCTGCAAGAAAAAGGGGGCCGAAAGATTCGGCCCCCTGAAAGATCCGCCTGATTAGAAAGTGAATTTCACCCCCAGGCGGAGGGTTCGAGCAATCTGGTACAGGTAAGGCATGCCGTATTGGCTGTTGATGGTAAGCGCCTTGCCAGCGGAGTTAGTAAACGCCGCATTGGTCTCGGCCTGATAGTTATACGGCGCCTCGGCGGCTGCATAGAAAGCCGGACCGTTGACGAGGAAAAGCCCGTTCGGCGCAATGAAATTAGTGTAATTGTTGGAATCGATCTGTTGATTGTTCGACACTACGGCGCGCTGATTGAGCAGGTTGGCGAAGGTGGCCGAGAAACTTATGACTTTCTGCTCACTGAGCTTGTAATTCTGTTGAAGGTTAAAGTCAGTCTGGGTGTACCAAGGGGTGCGATTGGTGACTGCTGGCCCGAAGGTTACCAATCCTGTGGTGGGATTCTGGCTAACGCTCACCCACTTTCCGCGGTCCACCACATCGGTCGGGAACGCGTTCACCGGGGCCCCGAAGCCGTAGCCCACATCCTCGTAGGAGGTCAGCGGGGTGCCGCTGTAAGCATACTGGAAGATGCCGAAGTCCGTGGTGAACTTCTTCATCCAGCCCAGTTCGTAATACGCATACCCCTTGAAGCTATTGGGGCGATCGGTTGGAAGCAGCCCGCTGGAAGACCCGCCTTGAGCGTTCCACGAGAAGAATGGTTCATCGAACGAACGGCTGTTGTTGGGGGCATTTCGGCCGCCGCCGCCGTCCGCGACGTCGGTGCTGGTCAAGCCGGTGTAGTTGCCGCGCAGATGGCTATAGGTGTAGGAAAACATCCCAAACCAGTGCTCACTGTGAGTTTTGGTGAGGCGGAACTCTAAGCCATCGTAGCTGCGAGCCGCCGGAATGACGTTATTGGGCGGGCACGGATTGGTTGCGTTGCACACCAACGGAGCTGCCGGGTACAGGAAATTATAGAAACTGCTGAAGGTGCTGTTGATCCCCTGGCCGGGATTGACGATGACGAAAGTCTCGCCGACGTTGGGGTTGAAAATAGCCGAGTCTTCGATCACGTGATCGAGACGGCGGCGATCCCAGCGGGCTTCAAATGCCAGATTCTTTCGCAGTTGGTAATCAACGCCAAAAACCGACTCATGCTGTTTGTAAGGGTTCAAACCCGGAGCAGTCCCCTCTTCGGTCAAACTGCAGGTCGAACATGTGGTAGGGAAAGCGCGTACATTCTGGCTCTCCAGGAAATTCAAGCCTGCAGGCGTTACACCGCCCGTCCAATTGGCTGTAGTGTTGGAGGTGGGTCCGGGACAAAAACGTCCGCTGCTGTTGAAAACAGGATTGTAGTTGGCTAGGTCGGGGCTCATCATGGCGTAAAAACATTCCTGCCAGTATTGCCCACCGTATGAGCTAATGGCCAAGTTCAGCTTCATCTGATCATAGAACTGGCCATAGCTTCCGAACACCTTCATCCTGCCATCTTTGAAAACATCCCAAGCCGCACCGATCCGGGGAGCAATTTTGGAACCCCAACCGAAGCTGATGGGCTGAGAAATCTTCGCGCCTTGAGCCTCGGCGGGAAGATATTCGTGCTCGAAGCGAATACCGGCGTTGATCGTGACACCTCGACCAATGGTCCAAGCATCCTGAGCGAAGAGGGCGTGGTTGAAGCTGGTGGCCTTTCCCAAAGAACCGTAATCATACACATCCAGGTTGCCATATGTACCTACACATGTCGAAAAATTGGTGACGGCTTCGACTGCAGCGCAATTCGCACCACCGACCGCCGGGTTCTGGAAGGTGTAGGGGGTTGCGGTCCCAGGCAGGACCTGAATGTAGGGTGTGTTGAGGTGCTGGTCAAGATCGTTCGAGAGACGGTTGAGTTGGTAGCCAAACTTAAAGTTGTGGGTGCCCATCCATCCGCTCTTGAACCAGGCGAGATCCTGATCGAACTGAATTGCTTTATTGGCGTTCCGCACAGTGTAATTTTGGCTGAAGGGAATATTGAAATACCCAGACCCTTGTTGCAGATTAGCGGGGAGGGGGTTGCCATTAGTATCGGTGCCGCCAAGGCCACTCGCATTGAAAAAATCAATGGTCCCGGTGGTCGGATAACCGAAGTCGTGGTAGTTCTCGAAATAGTAGCCGAAGCGCGTCGTAGCTACGATTCGCGGCGTGATGGTGAAGTCCATGCCGACGTTTGTGGTTTGGTTTGGAGCTACATAGCCCAGAGAGTGGGAATAACCGACCTGTGGAACGCCACCGGTGAGGCAGGGGTTAGTGGCCGACGTGGCCGAACCGAAGCATCCCGTGGAGGTGTTGAAAAAACCGGTTGTCGAGTCGGAAAACGGCAGAGTCTCGCCGCTCTGGCGCTGCAGCTGGTAAAGCCATGAGCCGAAGACCCGAATTTTTTGCGACACACTAGCGTCAATTCGGGCTGTCGTGTAATAGGTTTGTGTGTTCTGGCTGAACGGCACGATCCCACCATTTGTCGGACCATAGTTCACGCTGCGCTCAAGGTCATTCCATTCTGGGTTGAAGCCGACAAAGCCAAAAATCCGATCCTTCAAGATCGGGCCCCCAAAAGTGAATCCTGGGAAGACATCGCTGGTTTTGGGCCGAATGGGCTGATAATTCTGATAGGGAGGATCGAGTGCCCCCCAGTTCGTTGGAGTTCCACTCGAGCTTTGGTCATAGCGGGAACTGGCGACCGGTGAACCGTCCATCGCGCCGTTCTCGAATTGGGCGAATAACGAACCGTGGTAGGCGTTGCTGCCTTTCCTCATGATCACGTTGACCACGCCGCCCAGGGCTCCGCCGTGCTCGGCTTCAATGCCCGAGCTCTTAATCTGCACTTCCTGAATGAAGTCAAAGGGGACATTGGTATGCGAGTAACCACCGATCAAGTTGGCCGTCTCCTGACCTTCCACAAGGTAGGAGTTCTCCGAATCGGAACCGCCGGCGACCATGAAGCCGTGGTCGTTTCCGTTAGAGCAGCTGCCGGCTGAACAGCCGCCAGTGCCATTGCTCTGCATAGTGTTTCCCGCCAAGGGTTCATTGCGGGCGGAGGGGGCAAACTGAATCACCGACTGAAACGAACGTCCGTGCGGAACATCCTGGACGACATCCTCGGTGATATTGGTCTGGGTGGTGTTCTGGGTTACATCGATCACGGGGGTTGCGCCGCTGACCTCAACAACGGTTTCCGTACCGCCGACCTCAAGTGTGAGATCGACTGTTGGAAGGTGGCCCACCTCGATAACCAAGCCTTCACGCTTCGACGTTCTGAAGCCCTTCGCCGTTACGGTGAGGACATAGGATCCAGGTGGAAGATTGGCGAAGCGATAGTAACCGCTCGCATCTGTGTTTACGGTCTTGTTTCCTACGAGCGTACTGCTGGTCGCAACGACTTGAGCGTTGGCCACGAGGGCGCCTGTAGGATCTTTCACCGTGCCCTGCAGACCGCCGGTCGTTTCCTGGGCGAATATCTGAATGCTGACTAGCACGCTAAATGCCGCTGCCAGCAAGAACGCAAACAGCAACGAACGTTTAAAGCTCATTTGGCTTGCCTCCGCGAGACTTGAATTTCGATCTGTTCCGCCTGCGCCACTCACGAAATATGCAGGGCACTGAGGAACAGCACTGAGTGCGGAAGGTGCAGCCCAAAGCCCACTTTGGAGACAAATACGCGAGGTTACAACGTTCAGGTACGACTCAAAAAAGCGGGGTATCGAGCTTACACAATCTCAGCACAACGAGAAATCCAAGAGCGAGCACTTCATATGAATATCCGTAGAAACAGTTGGTGAGTGTTGTGAGATTTGGTAGGCCAGCATTATGGGAAAGGGCTAAGCCTTTCGGGACTGGTAGCAGACGTTTTCCACTGATTGTGCATCTTACCTGACATATGTTGAATGTGTTTTTCCTCTTGTGCAGATCAAACAGTCGGTGGCCCTGCCGGAGGTGGGCGTAATGCGAGGAACACAGCGGGGAAGACTTCGTATCCGAAAGCAGGAACCGGGAAGGTCCGAACATGCCGGGGCGTTGGCGACCAGTGAACTGCAGGCGCTCAACATGCAGCTTCATCCTCACTTTCTGTTCAATACCCTGAGCGGGATCTCGACCTTGATTGATAGCGACCGGAAAACCGCGAAAGCAATGGTCATCAAACTCTCCACCCTGTTGCGAGCGGCTTTGAAGTACAGCAGCTTGGATCTTATTTCCCTTGAAGAAGAATTGCAGTTTGTCGGAAAGTATCTCGATCTGGAGAGGATGCGTCTCGGGCCGCGTCTTGCGGTAGATTGGTCGATTGACCCGGATACATTGCAAACCTTGGTTCCTCAGTTGATCCTGCAACCTCTGGTGGAAAACGCAATTCGGCACGGAATCGCTTGCTCTCGAGTGGGAGGCTGGGTTGAAATCGCTTCGCAAAGAAGCAATGGCAAGGTTGAACTCCAGGTCCGAAACAGTGTTGGCGGCAAGGGTTCCGCGGGAACTGGAGTGGGGTTGCGGAATGCGAAGGCCCGCCTGAAGTACTTGTACTCGGGTGAGGCGAGTCTGGCTTTTTCGATAGCTGACAATCAGACGGCCACGGCAACAGTCGTGTTGCCGGCCTTGGGTTCTTCGAGCTAGCGCACCCCTACCCGCACGGGTTGAGTGCGTTATACGAAAGAACTAGTGAGCAGGCGTCGATCCCGATTCAAGCGGGAGTTCTTGCGCATTCACGGCCAACCATTTTCCGGAGCGCTGAACAAAAACGTCAGTGAAAGCGGTTCTCTTCGGCTTGCTGTTCTGATCCCGAAGGGTGCTGACAATTCCGGTGGCAATCGCAACATCTCCGTAGATCCTTACTCGCAGCTCTTCGAAGTGTTTAGCTCCGGGAAACGAATTCGGATGCTGGCGCAGATAGCTGAGGTGGTCGTCTTTACTGATGAAGCCAACGGAGAGCACGTGGATAAAGTCATCGGCAAGGATGGACTGTACGACATCCGGGCGCTCTTCATTCTCTAACCAACGCTGCTCCACCGCCCGCACGTCTTGCTCCTTCGTTTCCGGTTGACCATCCGTCGCCGGAGATACACTCGCCAGAATAAGTATTGCAAGGCACACTGCACTAAAAGGGCGCAGTCGCACGTGCATCGCTCACGTCACTCCACACAGGAATTCATTTCGCGTCGGTCGTCAGGTGCACATCCTTCATTTCGTTGATATCGCTGATCACGATTGCACGCGTTCCCTTTCGCTCGAACACTGTGCCCTTGGTCTGAACGTACTTGCCTACAAAAGGCATGAGCTTTTCACGTTGATCGGTGTCAGGCATCGAACCAGAAATCGGAATGTAGAGTTCGCCGTCCATGGTTTGGATGACGATTGGGGAGCCATGTCGGACGCACTCCAGCGCACACTGCAGGTTGAACACTGTAGCCTTCGCATCAGGATTCTGAATCGGGCACGCGATGTCTCGAACCAGCCCTTCAATCGTTACCTTCACCTGGTGCGACGAGGAATCCTGCGGCCCGGCGCCCTTGGCGGGCTGAGATATCGCAATGGTCGACGCAATACCGAATAATAAACAAACCCGTCCAAATCGGTTCATGGTTTTCCTCCCTGGCGTAAAGCCATTGGAAGTATTAGACGTTCCTGTTGCCGGTTCATAGGTGATAAGTTGCAGACTACCAAGAAAAGGTTGTGGGATTACCAATTCCGAGTTCGACTCTCCAAGAACGGAGCTCATCAGAACGAGATCCCGGCACACCCTCCTCAGCCATGAGCACCAGATAACCCATGGCTGTCGTCTCCGTCCCAAAGCCTAGAGAGAAAGTGGTCGGAGGCAAACCTGTTTTGACGAGCGTTAACCATAGCCATTAGGATAATGATCAATAATGAAAAAGGCGCCCTCCGGAATTTTGCCCATCATTGTGGTTGATCGGAGGGCTCCGGATGCTCTGTACCGACAGATCTACGATGCCTATCGGGCGGCCATTGTCGATCGTCGATTGCGCTCGGGACAGCGAATTCCCTCAACCCGGGCGCTTGCCGCCGAACTTGGCGTGTCGCGCTTCCCCGTTCTGAATGCGTACGCCCAACTCCTGGCCGAAGGCTATTTCGAAACTCGCGTGGGGGCAGGAACAGTCGTCTCCGGTTCTCTTCCAGACCAAATCGCATCGAGCGAGCCAACCACTACGAGGCTCGCGGCTGCCCGCTCTGGACCCCGTCCAGTCTCGCGTCGCTGTTCAATCCTTCCCACTTCTAAGCCCGGCCCATGGCTACGAGGCTGGGGAGCGTTCAGCGTGGGGCAAATCGCTTTTGATCAATTTCCGCTTCAGGTCTGGTCGAACCTGGTCGCGCGTCATTGCCGAAGCATGGGAGCGAGGTCGTTCAACTACGGCGACCACATGGGTTCGAAGGTCTTCCGGGAAACGATTGCGACGTACCTGAGAACTGCCCGGTCGCTGCGCTGCGAAGCGGAGCAAATCATGATCGTGAGCGGTTCTCAGCAGGCGCTGGAGGTTTCGGCTCGGGTTCTCCTCGACCCCGGAAGTCGCGTATGGGTAGAAGAGCCCGGTTACCGCTTGGCGCGGAACGTTTTCGCCCTGAATGGTGGCCATCTCGTACCTGTTCCGGTTGACAACGAAGGTTTGAATGTTGCCGCCGGCATCAAGCGTTGCCGCAAAGCAAGGGCGGCGTTTGTTACGCCTTCGCATCAGTTTCCGCTCGGGGTAACGATGAGTGCCTCACGGCGCCTGCAATTGCTGGATTGGGCACAGCACTCGGGATCATGGATCATCGAGGACGACTATGACAGCGAGTATCGATACGAAAGCTTGCCGATCGCTTCTCTGCAAGGGCTCGACGCCAACTCTCGCGTAATCTACATCGGGACCTTCAGCAAAGTCTTGTTTCCGTCGTTGCGCCTCGGGTATATCGTTATTCCGCCGGATCTCGTTGAACGTTTTCTTATCATGCGACGCGCCATGGATATCTGTCCCTCAAGTTTTTTTCAGGATGTCCTCGCGGACTTTATTGGTGAAGGGCATTTTGCGCGGCACATCCGGAGGATGCGGGTGGTCTACCGGGAGCGCAGGAATGCGTTGGTAGACAGCATCGGGAAGGAACTCGGTTCCATGGTCGCGGTGCATGGCGACGAGGCTGGAATGTACCTGGCTGTCAGCTTGCGGAACGGTGGCCGCGACGTGCAAATTGCCGAGCGGGCGGCACAGGAAAATGTATGGCTATGGCCGCTTTCTCTGTCTTACATGGGCGAGGTTGCGCGGCAAGGTTTCATTCTGGGTTTTGGTAGCACCGCAGTAGCGGAGATTCCCGGCGCGGTTCGCAAACTCCGGAACCTGATCAGTTCGAAATGAGTGATGGACTGGGTGATCGACCAGCTGTGATCTTGGTGTGCGAGTCTTCAGCTCTCCGCGTTGCTCATGGATTCGTACGAGGATACTGCGCTCGATCATGCGCAGGTTCTCAGCTCACTGGCTTCCGTAACGCGGCTCCCACCATTCTGCCAGGACCAGATTCCTGCACAAACGCGATCAACCTAATGTTGCTTGGATCCGTGCCGGATTTGAGCTTCAGCTGAACGTCCTGGCTGAAATTCTTTCCTTTTTGCAACCTTCCTATTTTTGTAAGTTGCAGCACGACCGCAACGTGGGTAAGGCGCCGGCCGCCATTTTCTCCGTGCAAGACCTGCGACTCTACGTGATCGAGAGCGACCGCCACGAAGACATCGGCATTGTGTTTGTCGGAACTACCATCCGCTTCGATGCGCGCTCGAAGAACAGTTGGACTTGCGGCATCGATGGTCACCGCGTCGATTCGCACAGGAACTTTTGGCACGGCGGCTGCGTCCTGCAGGATCTTGTCCATCTGTTGAGGATTGCCAATTTGCATTTCACGGGTTCCATCCACGATGAATTGTGGGGTGTACGCGGTCTTTAGGCCAAGAGCGTGAACATAGTCGCTCTGGCGTTCGGTCAACGCAGACGAGGAATTTGGATCCTTCCAGCCATCGTGATCCCAATAATCCACGTGCTCGCTGAGAACGATCAGCTGTGCACCGGGAACGGGCTGGGAAGTGTCCATGGTTTGGAGGAGGACGTCGGCGGGAGGGCAACTCGAACAGCCTTCAGAAGTGAATAGTTCAACCAGAACGGGACGAACATCCGTGGTTGAAGCCTGGGCAGTCGTAGCTTTGCTGTCGCTTTGCAGGCCCCGACCGTCGACGGGAAGCATCACCGGTGCGCTCAAGAGGCCGAACAGCAAAAACACGCCAACTGACAGATGGTGCCGAACCGCCTCGAGACATAATCAATAATTTGAACGAAAACGTCTTCGATGGCAATAGCCACTTCCCGCGATTTTATCCCGACCACGATGCCCGCGAAACCGCCGGAAGCTAGGCGGGAAGAAAGGTGTCCGTACCGATCCAAAATTCCGCCAGCGACCTGAGATTTTTCTTGTATGTCCGGGTAACTGTATATTCCTTTCCGCCCTTGACGCGCAGTCCGTACTCTCCTGTAATCCATGGCTGGATCTCCTCGACGAACGAGGTATTTACCAGCACAGAGCGGTGGATCCGAATGAATCCGTAAGGCTTCAGTTTCTCCGCCATGTCCGAGATCGACTCTCGCAGCATGTAAGAGCCGGACTCCCGCTGCAGCAAAACGTAATTGCCCTCAGCGTGGACGGAGACCACGTCTCCCGGATCGATGAATAGAATCCTTCCCTTGGCCTTGATTGCGACTCTCGCCGGCCGACGCTGGAAAAGATTCCGTAAAAGCGGTAGTGTTTCGACGAGTTTCGCAGTTCGCTCGCTGGCCGTTCGCCGAAAGGCCACGTCTAACGCCTCAGTGATCCGACCGCTGGATAACGGCTTTAACACATAGTCGACAGCATGTTTTTCAAAGGCGCTAATCGCGTGTTCCTGATGCGCCGTCACGAACACGACGGACGGCACCGTCCGGTCGCCTTGCTGCAGCCGGTCCAGGAGTTCGATGCCGGAAACCTCCGGCATGTTGATATCCAGAAGCAGAAGGTCGTAGGGGTTTTTCGCAAGCTTGTCGAGCGCCTCAATTGCATCATCCGCCGAATCAAAATGCTCAACGTCGCTCCTTCGCGCCAAAATGTTTGCCAAAGCGGTTTGCGCAAGTGGTTCGTCATCCACGATCAGCACACGCATGGTACCCCTCGTTAGCACTCCCCTAAACCCACACCACAGTCAGCCTATTGACCATCGCAGTTCTAGGATGGTGCCTACAAGCTTTCACAGCAATAGCCACTTAACGGATTTATGTCATGCCACGTTTGACAAAGCCGCGAACGAATACTCGCCACGAGATCGGAGGCCTTGCGTAGATTTTGGCCCGCCGACGTGATTCGCTTACACTCGGTGGCGTGGAAACGCAACTTTGTTTTAAGCGGCTGCAGCTCGGGCCGCCTTGAACCGGTAAAGCAAGCTCACGAATAGATTTTCAAATCATCGGTCAGGAGAATTGCAATGGCACTATGCAGCACGGCTCTGGCCCTGATCTGCCCGATCCTTTTGTGCGCAGCGAGCGCACAAACCACTGCGAAACCCGACTTGAGCAAGCAGCCCACTGTGTACGTCGTGGGCTACGCCCACCTCGATACAGAATGGCGATGGGAATATCCCCAGGTCATCAATGAGTATCTGCGCAGGACCATGGAAGATAATTTTGCCCTGCTCGACAAATATCCTCATTACATCTTCAATTTCAGCGGCGCCAACCGTTACCGGTTCATGAAGGAATATTTTCCCGCCGATTTCGTCAAGCTGAAGAAGTTTGTGGAGGAAGGCAGATGGTTCCCGGCGGGCTCTTCCATTGAAGAGGGTGATGTCAACGCACCCAGCGCCGAAGCTATCATCCGCCAGATCCTCTACGGAAATAACTGGTTTCGCAAAGAACTAGGCAAGGCCAGCGCGGAATACATGCTGCCCGACTGCTTCGGGTTTCCCGCATCGTTGCCCACCATTCTTGCCCACTCCGGCGTGAAAGGTTTTTCCACGCAGAAGCTGGTGTGGGGATCGTCAGCATCCGGCGGGGGCCCGGAATCGTTGGAGAAGACGCCGGAAGGCACGCCCTTCAACGTAGGCGTGTGGGTGGGACCGGACGGCGAGAGCGTGCTGGCAGCTCTGAATCCGGGCGCCTACGATGCGGGCATTGATACCGATCTCAGCAAGCCGTTGCCCGCGCTGGCGCCGAACCCCGCCCTCGAAGACCTACAGAAAAGACTCCAACTGCTGCAGCAGAAATTGCAGCAAGCCGAGCAGAATGGGCAAGCGAATGATCAGAATGATATCGAGGAAATCGTGAGTTTGCGAAAGCAGCAGAAGGTATTCTCCCGAGAGGAGCAAGATCGGGAATTGATCCGCTATCAGGGTGACTGGGCGGCGCGCGCGGAGCGGAACGGAAAAGTCAGCGGCGTTTTCACGGACTATCACTACTACGGCACGGGAGATATCGGCGGAGCTCCCAACGAAGACTCCGTGGGACGGCTGGAGGCCATCGTCACCCAAAGTATGGCAAGCCTGCCACCGGCGGGTCAAGTCTCCGTTGAGGGGCAGCCGCATGCGGAATGGCCGCCTGTAAAAGTGGGCGACGGTCCAGTGCGAGTGATCTCCGCGAATGCGGAGCAAATGTTCCTCGATTTGACTCCAGCCGAAGCCGCCGATCTTCCCCGCTACACGGGTGAAATGGAGCTGACCAACCATTCTGCCGGTTCGTTGACGTCGCAGGCCTATCAGAAGCGTTGGATTCGGAAAGAAGAACTGCTTGCCGATGCGGCCGAGAAAGCCTCAATTGCTGCGGAATGGCTGGGCGCGCGTCGCTATCCTCTCGACCGCCTAAACGACGCTTGGATCCTGGTGATGGGCGGCCACTTCCACGACATCGCCGCCGGGACGGCCTCGCCCAAGGCATATGAGTTTGCCTGGAACGACGGCGTGATCGCGATGAACCAGTTCGCCGGGGTGCTGAACAACGCCACGGAAGGCGTGGCGGCAGCGCTGAATACCGAGACCAAGGGCGTTCCTATCGTTGTCTTCAATCCGTTGAATGTCGCAAGGGAAGATGTTGTCGAGGCTCGCGTGAACTTTCCGGGCGTCATGCCGGGGTCGGTGCACGTAACCGGTCCGGGCGGCAAGGATGTGCCGGCGCAAATTTCAAATGGCAAAGTGATCTTCGTGGCCAAAGCGCCGTCCGTAGGATATGCGGTTTACGATGTGCAGGCCGGACCCGGCGCGGTGGTCGACCCGACTTTGCAGGCATCGGAAAACTCACTCGAGAACCAATATTACCGAGTGAAGATCAACGCGGAAGGAGACGTGGCCAGCATTTTCGACAAGTCGATGGGCAAGGAATTGCTGGCCGCCCCGGCGCGCCTTGCCATTTCCTATGACAATCCCGAATACTGGCCCGCGTGGAACATGGACTGGGATCAGGAACAAGCTGCGCCTAAGGCCTACGTCGGTGGCCGGGCGAAAATTCGCGTTGTGGAAAATGGCCCGGCACGCGTGGCCGTGGAAGTCTCGCGTGAAACTGCGGGATCTCGGTTCGTGCAGACGATCAGGCTCTCGGCCGGTGATGCGGGGAAGCGCCTGGAGTTTGCAAACGAGGTCGATTGGAATACGAAAGAGTCGAACCTGAAAGCGATCTTCCCTTTGACCGCCTCCAATCAAATGGCTACCTACAATTGGGATATCGGCACCGTTGAGCGTCCCAGTGCGGAGCCCAAAAAGTTCGAAGTGCCGTCGCACCAGTGGATCGATTTGGCCGACATGCGCGGTGAGTTCGGGGCCACGATTCTAACCGATTGCAAGAATGGATCGGACAAGCCGAACGACCACACTATTCGACTGACGCTGATCCGCACCCCCGGCACGCGCGGTGGTTATCCAGACCAGGGCACGCAGGATCTCGGGCACCACGAGTTCCTCTATGGCATCGCTGGCCACGCCCGCGGCTGGCGCCAGAGTCAGACCGACTGGCAGGCGCAGCGCCTGAATGATCCGCTCATAGCGTTCGAGACTTCGCGGCATCCGGGTGCTCTCGGCCGAGAATTCTCCTTGCTGAAGGTCAGCAACCCGCGAATTCGAGTCCTGGCGCTGAAAAAAGCTGAGCAAACCGACGAGATCATCGTGCGCCTGGTGGAACTCGATGGCAAGCCGCAGCCGAATGTCCGCGTGTGGTTTGCTGCACCAGTTACCGCCGCGCGCGAAGTGAACGGACAGGAACAGCCGATTGGAAACGTGGGGCTTACAGGAGGCGCGCTATTGACCTCGTTCACCGCATATCAGCCGCGCACCTTCGCGGTCAAGCTAGGTGCAGCGATAACCAGAGTTGCGAGCGTGCGTTCCGTCCCCGTTCCGCTGAACTACGATATCGCGAGCGCCAGCAATGACGGCACGAAAACGGAGACCGGATTTGACGGCAAAGGCAATGCGCTGCCAGCTGAAATGCTCCCGACAGAGATCACGTTCAACGATGTGCGATTCCAACTCGCGCCAGCCAAATCCGGCGCTCTCAACGCGGTCGCAGCGAAGGGGCAGACGATCAATCTGCCAGCGGGCCGCTACAACCGGCTTTACATTTTGGCAGCGTCGGCGGACGGCGACCAGAAAGCAACCTTCGAACTTGCGAACAAGAAAGTGGAGTGGAACATCCAGGACTGGGGCGGATTCATCGGACAATGGGACGATCGGCAGTGGAGTTCGAAAGACACGTCGCACGATAACTACGGCCAGATGACCGGCATTAAGCCGGGTTACGTCAAGCGTGCGGAGTTGGCATGGTACTGCTCGCATCATCACAACGCAGCAGGCGAAAATGTTCCCTATGCTTACTCCTACCTGTTCGCCTATTCGATCGAGCTTCCCGCGGGCACGAAGACTATGACGCTGCCGGATAACGAGAAGGTCCGCATTCTGGCAGTGTCTCTGGCCGAGGAGACTGCAGAAGCGAAACCACTGCAGCCGCTTTACGACACGCTTCCTTCATCCACACCAGACTCTGTCGAGTAAATAGCTCTGTAGCGAGCCCTCGATCGGATCGCTGCGAATTGTCGAGAATCGCAGAGTCACGATGGAATGCAGCAATCCGCGTCCTGATGCATCTCAAGGCGATAGCGCCGACTGACGCTGCTGCAGAAACCGTCGAACCGCGGGATCGCGCTCGAGACCGATCGCGATTTCGTACGCCTGGCGGGCTTCGCCGTTTGCACCTGTTTTGGCCAGCAGTTCGGCGCGTGCCGCCCAGTAGGGCTGATATTCGGAGAGCCGTGCGTCAGTTGCCACCTGTTGCAGGGCGTCGAGAGCGGCGTTGGCGCCGTGCAATTCTGCAATCGCCAGAGCGCGATTGATGGCGATCACCGGCGAGCCTGCAAGCTCGAACAGCGCGTCGTATAGCTGCAACACCTCTTCCCAATTAGCGTGACCCGTGCGGCAGCGATAGACATGCGCCGACTGCAACGCAGCCTCTAACTGATAACGTCCGATAGTGCCGAGAGCGCTGGCGCGCCGGATGAACTCCTCAGCCTCGAGGATCATTTGCAGGTTCCACCGCTCCGGATCTTGCGCGGCAAGCGGAACGTATTCACCCTCCGAGGTGCGTCGCGCCTGCCGCCTGGCTTCCGCGTGAAGCATGAGCGCGAGCAATCCAAGCGCCTCCGCCTTGTTCGGCAGCAACTCAGCCACGAGCCTTGCCAGAAACAACGCTTCCTCGGTGAGATCGCGGCGGACGACGTCGGTTCCGCCGGGGTCGGTCCAACCCTCCGCAAAGGCCGCATAGATGGCGTCCAACACAGTGTCGAGCCGGCCGGAAAGCTCTTCGCGCTCCGGGATGCTAAAGGGAATGCCGGCCTGACGGATCTTTTCCTTGGCGCGGACAAGTCGTTTGCCCATAGCGCCCGGAGACATGAGAAACGCCGAGGCGATGGTCTTGGCATCCAGCCCGAGGACTACCTGCAGCATCAACGGCGCGCGGATGCCGGCCTCGATCGCGGGATGGGCGCAGGCAAACATCAGCGCGAGTCGGCGGTCGGGGATCTCCGCGTCGGCCGCCGCCGCTTCCAATCCCTCCGCAAGCCGTTGCAAAGCCCCGGTCGCCGCGTCGGCATGCGAATGTCGGCGCATGGCATCGATCATTTTCCGGCGGGCGACGGTGAGCAGCCAGGCTTCGGGATTGGCGGGACAACCGCTTTGCGGCCAGGTTGCCAATGCCGAAGCGAAGGCCTCGGAGAGCGCGTCTTCCGCGCCAGCCACATCGTGAGTGCGAGCTGCCAGAAAGGCGATGAGCTTGCCGTAGCTGCGACGCGCGACCGCGTCCGCCGTGGTTCTTGCCTGCTCGCCTGTTTCGCATGAGCTCATGGATCGCATCCCCAACTTGAGGTATGACGACTACGCAGCCCGTTCATAGCACAGGAGGACCTTCCCGTTCCTGAAGCTCCGTGTCTTTGTCAGCTTCAGGGTTACATTCTCTCGAACGCCCTCGAACATTGTCCGCCCTTTGCCCAGAGCCACCGGATCCAGCATCATTTGGTACGCATCGATCAGATGTTCCGGCGCCAACTGCGACACAATGCTGCCGCTTCCCAAAATCACCATGTCCGGGCCGGGTTCATCCTTCATCTTTCGAATTTTCGACACGATGTCGCCTTTCACCAATTTCGTATTGTTCCACGACGCCTTCTCCAGCGTTCTCGAAAAGACGACTTTCGACATGGTATTCATCCCTGCCGCTACGACCGGATCATGTTGATCCGCAAGCGGGGTTGGCCAATAGCTCGCCATCAGCTCATACGTGATCCTGCCAAACAACAACTGGCCGCCACCGCTGGCATTCTCGGCTACGAACGCCGAGTACTCCGGGTCATCGTTTCCGATGTGCGCCCAACTGAAGTCACCGTTTACGCCTACAAAATACCCATCCAGAGTTACATGATTGAAAACGACTAATTTCCGCATGATTTTGCTTCTCCTAAGCTTTACGTTCACGTCAATGAAGAGCAGTTCACTCCGCGATGTAATCGGCGATATCCCGCGTCAGCAGCGTGCCCTCGCGGAGGGGACGCACTTCGACGACGCCATGCAGTGCGGTTGGGGAGCGAGCGGCCCAGGCGAGTGCCGCGTCGAGATCGGCGACCTCGATGATATGAAAACCACCCAGTTGCTCCTTCGAGTCGGCATAGGGTCCATCAAGCACCTGGGTCTTGCCGTCCGCGACCCGCACCGTCGTCGCCGCCGAGGTAGGGTGCAGTCCGCTGCTGTTTTTCAGGACGCCCGCCTTCGTCATTGCCTCCATGTAGGCCCGATAAGCGCCCAACCAGCGTTCTTTGTCGCCCTTCGTCAGCTGGGGCCAACCCGCCTCATTCACATAGTCCATCAGGATGTATTTCATTTGAATCTCCTCCGTAGGTTTAAGTAAGCATTCTCGTCCGCTACCATTATGACGTTCGAATTCCGGCGATTTGGACAGCCGGCCTGCCGCAGCTTGCGGGAGCGTAATTGTAGCAACGAAGTCGAGTCCGCTAATACTAAGTGGTCGGTACCCGGAGGTTAGCCTGCCGCGGTTTGATTGCGATAATCTAGGAATATTGTGAAGCAACTTCAAAGGTTATGATCGCTCTTGAGCCAATTACATTGCAGAATGCATTGATCTTCAAGGCCGTACGCCTTCGCGCGCTTCAAGATACTCCGTACGCCTTCGGCTCGACTTTTGCCCAGGAGTCTCAGCTTACCGATGCTGATTGGATCAAGCGTGCCGTCAACATGGACGGCGAGAGAGGGGCTGGGTTCCTGGCGATGGACGGGGAAACGGCATGCGGCATTGCTGGCTCATTTCTTGACCAGGAGGATGCCACGCGAGCTCAACTGGTCTCCATGTGGACCACTCCCACGCACCGCCAGCGGGGCATAGGCCGGCTGCTGGTGAATGAGATTCTCGGCTGGGCGCATCTCCGCGGAGTCCGCACTTTGCAGTTGATGGTGACGTCGAACAACGAACCCGCCGCCTTGTTTTACCAACGCTTGGGATTCACACGAACCGGACGGACCGAACCCTATCCAAACGATCCCGCTGTGATCGAATATGAAATGTCCCGGCCGATTCCTTGAGCCCGCCAAGCAAACCCGCGCCTGTGCGAAGATAGAAACCGGACACCAGACTTGCGGAGCCCATGGACGCATCAACTTTTCGCAGAGTATTTAAAGCATTTCATTATCGAGATTTCCGTCTGATGTGGTTCGGTGCCTGCATGTCCAGCATTGGCACCTGGATGCAGATCGTGGCGCAGGGCTGGCTGATTTATCGGTTGAGCCATTCGGCCTTCCTGCTCGCGCTGGATCAGTTTCTCGGCGGTATTCCGATCTTCTTATTCTCATTGATCGGCGGAGTGGTGGCGGATCGCGCCGAGCGGCGAAAGATTCTCCTCGGCTCTCAGTACGTGCAGATGGCATGCGCGACCGTACTCACTGTGCTGGTAGCGACCGGCCGGATCCACGTGTGGCACATGCTCTGTCTCTCATTCGTCTCCGGCTTGGCGCAGGCCTTTGGCGGGCCGGCGTACCAGGCGCTGATTCCCAGCCTGGTCGACAGAGAGGATATGCCAAACGCCATTGCTCTGAATTCAATCCAGTTCAATATGGCGGTAACCATTGGCCCCGCGCTCGCCGGGGTGGCGTTGGCGAGGTTGGGTGAGCAATGGTGTTTTGGACTGAATGCGCTTTCGTTTCTCGCGCCGATCGTTTCCCTGTCCATCATCACGGCACGATACCTGCCGGAGAAGACCACGGACTCGATCTTCGGCAGCCTGAAGCAAGGCATCAAGTTCGTTCGCCAGCAGGGATCGATGGAGGCGCTTATCGTGCTGGCGTTCTGCATGACCGCTTTGAGCATGCCCATGCGCACTTATATGCCGGTATTCGTGAAAGACATTTTTCATCGTGGTCCGGAAACTTATGGCAACCTGCTTTCCCTGATGGGAATCGGTTCGATTTGCGGTTCGTTGACAGTGGCGGGGATGGGCAACATACGCAACAAAGGACGCGTCGCCCTCACCACGCTCATAAGCCTGGGCGCAGGGATTGCAGGGTTTTCCTTTTCCCGATGGTTGCCGCTGAGCTATGCCATGCTGGTCCTCGTCGGCGCTTCGATGATGGCAGTGTTTGCCACCGTGACTTCGCTGGTGCAACTAATTACTACGAACGAAATGCGCGGACGTGTGATGAGCGTTTACAACTGCGCATTCCGCGGCGGCATGCCCATGGGAAACCTGCTGTCGGGATGGCTCGTTCCCATGTACACGGCTCCTGTCGTGCTTGGGGTGAACGGATTTGCCCTGATTCTGCTCGCGTTGTACTTTCTTTTCGTGCAGCGGCGCGTGGCCGCTCTTTGATAGTCTGCGCTTGCTGGAGTCATGTGCGGAAATCCGGCATCTAGATAGTGCGGTGTACACTGCTGCCTGCCGTTAACGACCGTAAAAGAGGGGAACAACCATGGCGTCCGTACTCATCACCGGGACAAGCACAGGGATTGGTTTAGCGACCGCGCTCACCCTCGGCCGAGCGGGTCACAACGTATATGCCACCATGCGCAATCCTTCGCGAGCGCCAGAGCTCGGGGAAAGAGCCGCGAAGGAAGGGCTTTCCATCAAGGTCTCGGTGATGGATGTTGACTCGGACAGTTCCGTGAAAACAGCCATTTCGAATATCCAGAAGGACGCTGGCCACATCGACGTGCTGGTCAATAACGCCGGCGTGGAGCGCAACGGATCGGTCGAGGAACTTGCTTTGGCAGATTTCCGAGCGGTGATGGAGACTAACTATTTTGGCGCTCTGCGTTGCATCCAGGCACTGGTGCCGAAAATGCGCCAGCGCAAGAGCGGATGCATTATCAACATAACATCAGTCGCTGGGCGTATCTCTTCTTCCCCGCTGGCCCCTTACACCGCGTCCAAGTTTGCCTTGGAAGCGCTGAGCGAGGCACTGGCCCAGGAGATGAAGACTTTTAACGTCCGGGTCGCCATCGTCGAACCGGGCATTATCGAGACTCCCATGTCCAGGCGCTTGGAGGAGGGGCAAAATGCTTCGCCTTACGTTCAGCAACGGCGTTTCGCCCATCTTTTTGCTGCGGTACTCAAGAACCCGGCGCCGCCATCTTTTGTGGCAGAGAAGATCCTCGAGATCATCGAGAGTGGGACTTGGCAACTACGGCACCCGGTCGGACCCGATGCAGTGCCATTCCTTAAGTGGCGCGACTCCATGACCGATGAAGAATGGGTCGATTTGAATTCCGCTGACGACGACACCTGGTACCGTCGCATGGAGCACGACTTCGGTTTGGCCATCCGACCCAAGAATTGAGGTTGAATGAGTGAAGTATGAATCCGGGCACAGCGGAAGCAGTCTACTTCTGCCGTGCCGGATGGGATCGACTGATAACCAGTCAGTTTTGGACGGCAGACAAACTTGCTCCTTCACCAACCTGGAGCCGCGATTGCTTTGGCCAGCGTCTCGCCAGCGTGATGCAGATGATGTGGAGTATGAACAGCAAGGGCACGGCGAATGTCGGAATCAGACTCAGTGGCAGGACGGTCATTGGTGCAGTCGTGATTCCGTTGGAACTTAGAGAGTCTTGCGGGACGAGAAATCGGCCCGCCGCGCCGAGCGTGATGGCCGTGACGAGGTCGGTGATTCCCAGAAGTTGCCACAGGATGAAACCCCTCCGGTGATCCGGATTCGCCAGCTTCGTTGCCACCGCAATGGCCGTCGCGCCGATCGCGACGTCTCCACAGCCTGCAGGCAGCGCGAAGACGCCGGGTAGAACGCGATAGGCATAAAGCACCAAGAAAACGAACCCCGCGATTCTCCATGCCTGGACGAGGGTCAGTGTTTGCGGGCTCAAGGACAGTACGAACTCGCGAAACGATTTCGAGTTCCAATACCACAATGCGAATATGGCGATCGGAGTCAAAACCGCCAGCAACAGTGGAAGTGGGGGTTGGTTCGGGTCGGTTCTGAACAGATGCAGCGCGGATGCTGAAAGTGAAAAGATGAACCAAGCCGCAATCAGCCCAGCCGTAAGCTTTCCATAGCTCGTATTCGTCATAACATATCTCCTTGTTCTGTGAGTTTTGTGACCAAGTTCGTCACGTCGTTGCTGCGTTTAATCAGTTGATCCCACTCGCTTCCACCGAATTGCTGCCGTACCAGAGCCTGTACTTTCTCCCAGTGGGGCAAAGCACGTTCGAGTTGGGCTTTTCCTGTGGTTGACAACCTGATCCGCCATTCACGCCGATCCGTGCCGTGACGCCGTGCGATCCAGCGGTGCCGGTTCATGATCCCCAGGGTTCGAGTCAGAGTCGTGCTGTCCATGGCCAGCATTCGGCCCAGTTCTCCCTGAGTCCTTTCGCCTGCGAGCGAAAGCACCTGCAGGATGGTGAACTGCGATGCCCGCAATCCCAATGGCCGCAACGCCTCCTCATAAAGCTGGGTGAGCGCTCGGGCGGACCGCCGGAGGCTGGCGCATAAGCACGGCAGAGCGGGTGTGGATGCGTCCATCATATGTATGATAGATGCATATACATATAATATCGGATGCATAAAACTTTGGATCGGGAGTCGGAAACCACCTGATCGGGGCCGCTTTTAGCGCTGCATTGTATAGTAGTAAGTTGATACGCCAAACGATGTACGACTTGCGAAGAATTGTGGGCGCAACCCTCCTGACTGCGGCGGCCTTTCTCTCAAGCGTGGCGGCCACGGATCCAGCAGTTGAAAAACTCCTGGCAGAGGGCCGGGTGGACAACGCGATTTTGTTGCTTCAAGGCAAGATCAACACCAGTCCACGTGACGCCGAATCTTACAATTACCTGTGTCGCGCTTACTTCATGGTGGGCGAATGGGATCCGGGCATTGCCGCGTGCGAGAAAGCTGTCTCACTCGACCCTGACAACAGTGAGTACCATTCATGGCTGGGCCGAATTTATGGGGAGAAGGCCGACCACTCCAGTTTCGTCTCTGCCGCTCGACTGGCGGGCAAGGTACGCAACGAGTTCGAGGCTGCGGTGCGGCTCAGCCCCAAAAGTGTCGACGCGCGTGCAGATCTGGCCGACTTCTATCTGGAGGCTCCGGGAATCGTAGGCGGCGGAAAAGATAAAGCGGAAGCGCAGGCGCTAGAGATCGCCAAGTTGGATCCCGCACAGGCTCACCGGGTGGAGGCGCGAATCGCGGAAAAGAAGAAGGATTACGCCGCCGCGGAAAATGAGTATCGTCTGGCTATCCAGGTAAGCGGCGGTAAGGCCGGAACATGGCTCAATCTAGCCCGCTTCTACCGGCACGCGGGACGGTTCGACGAAATGGAAGATGCATTGAAGCACGCCACGGCACCGGAGATGAACCGGCCCGATTTGCTGATGGGTGCGGCGGAGGTGCTGATCAATACGGGGCGCTACCTCCCAGAAGCCACCCAGTTGCTGCGCCGTTATCTGTCATCCGGTGCGACGGTGGAGGATGCCCCGGTGTTCAAGGCTCATTATTTGCTGGGCACGATTCTGGAACGAGAGGATAAGCAAGCGGCGGCTGCGGAATACCGTGCGGCCTTATCCCTGGCCAAAAACTTCTCTCCTGCCCAGGATGCTTTGAACCGGCTTCAGCATCAAACGAATGGCGCGATAAGCTCAGACTAGCTTGCTGCGGTTTCGAATTACGACAGCCTTTTTGCTATGCTCGGCAGGGGCGAGAACCGTTTGAATGCGGCTCGCGATTGGGGTATCCAAATCAGAAAACAGGACGACGAATGCCAGAGCTTCCTCCTATCTCCTACGGCGGGGACGCTTGGGTCTGAGCGACAAGGGACTCATCGGATCCGTGGCAACGTTCTTTGTCTTCGACGTGCGAGGGAATTCGATGATTTCTAGCATCCGCTATTTGTTCCTCGCCGTCGCCGCCATTCCGTTCATCTATTATTTGATTGCGCTGTTCAGCTCGTGGCAGTTCTTTCGCGGCGCTGCACCTCGAAGCGCAGGAACTTCTAACTACACTCCGCTGGTGAGCAATCTAAAACCGATTCGCGGGCTTGATCCCGATGCTTACGAGAACTTCGCCAGTTTCTGCAAGCAAGACTATCCAGAGTACGAGGTGCTTTTCTGCGTCGGCGAAGAGGACGACCCGGTGGTTCCCATCCTGCAGAAACTGGTGCGTGATTTTCCGGAACGCCGCATCCGGATCTTGTTCGGCTCCGGTGGAAGAGGATCGAACGACAAAGTGGTCAAGCTGGCCCGGCTCGTCAGCGAAGCTCAGCACGAAGTGGTTGTCATTAGCGACAGCGACGTCCGGGTGCGGCCCGACTACCTGCGCACCGTGGTTGCTCCCTTGGCTGATCCCAAGGTTGGGGCTGTGACCTGTTTTTACGTGCCGATCGAAGATAAAACGCTCACCGAAAGCCTTCAAACGATCGGTATGTTTTCCGATTTCTATGCCGGAATCCTGGTCGCGCGTCAGCTTGACGGAGTGAAGTTTGCATTGGGACCGACCATCGCCACCACCCGCACGCGACTGGCCGGATTCGGTGGCTATGGCGCGATTGAAGACCGTCCTGCCGACGATCTGCTGGTGGGCCGCCTTATCGCCGAACAGGGTTATGAAGTTGAGCTGTTGCCTTACACCATTTTGACGGTTGCCGATTACGGGTCTATGCGCGACCTTCTTCACAAACGCCTGCGCTGGATCGTGGTCATGCGCCATATGCGGCCATGGGGACACTTCGGCCTGCTTCTCACTCAGGGTTTGCCCTGGTCTTTGACAGCGATTGCGATCCATCCATCAGCGGCGGTTGCGCTCGGTTACCTCGGCACTTATCTCGTCTTGCGTTTTGCTATGACCTGGATGGTTGGCATTCGGGGCCTGAAGCAAGATTCGCTTTGGAAGAAGGTGGGGCTGATCCCGGTGTGGGACGCACTGGCTTTCTTTATTTGGCTGACGAGTTTTTCGCGCAACAGCATCCGCTGGCGGGATGGCGAATACTACATCCGCGATGGCAGGCTCGTGCCCGTCACTTCGACCAATGTCGAGCCCGCGGGCTGAGGTTGAGGTGTGGCGTCAGCGGCCAGACATACTCTTCAACTCGCGGCGCGCGATCTTCTCCCCGTGCGGCGTTTCCCATTGTTCTTCCCGACAGATCCACCCACGATCTCCAGAGACGCTTCGATCAAGGACGCAGGTTCTCGACCGCTCTGTGTTCGGCGCTCGTTAACCGGTTGCCGCCAGTTGACCCGCGGCATCATCACGGATGCGTCGATCCGATCACGATATTTCAGCGCTACATTCATCAGCGAGTCCAGAAGAGAGTCGGAAAGTAAATGCGGTTCCAAACCGAGTTCAATCAGCTTCGAGTGTTTCGCGTTGTAGTAGTGCTCCTCGGCCTCCACTCGCGGGTCGGAGATATGATCGACTTCGATGGTCAGGTCTAGTTTTTCCCCTGCGGTTTGCACCATTCCCGCCAGATCCAGAACCGAAAACTGTTCGGTGAACTGGTTAAAGACCCGGCACTCCCCTTGGGCCGCCGGATTCAGGCAGGCGATCTCGACGCAACGGACGGTGTCGCGAATATCCAGAAAACCGCGGGTTTGGCCTCCCTTGCCGTAAACGGTGAGCGGGTGCCCAATGGCCGCCTGAACGCAGAAGCGATTAAGCACGGTACCGAAGACTTCATCGTAGTCGAAGCGATTGATGAGGGCTTCGTGCAGAGCCACTTCATCGGTCATGGTTCCGTACACCACGCCCTGATTAAGGTCGGTGGCACGCAGTCCCCACGCCTTACAGGTGAACATGATGTTGTGGCTGTCATGCACTTTCGAGAGGTGGTAAAACGAACCGGGCTGCTTGGGATACGGCACAGTGTCTTTCCGCCCATTGTGCTCAATCGTAATGTAGCCTTCTTCAATATCGATGTTGGGCGTGCCATATTCGCCCATGGTACCGAGCTTGATGAGGTGACAATCGGGCTGGAATTCTCGCAGCGCGAATAGCAGATTGAGCGTGCCTACGACATTGTTCACCTGAGTGAAAACCGCATGTTTGCGGTCAATCATGGAGTAGGGAGCGGCGCGCTGTTCGGCAAAGTGAACGACGGCCTCCGGTTCGAAATCCTTGATGACCGAGGAGAGAAAGTCATACTCGGTCACATCGCCAACAAAGGACTGGATGGTATTCCCGGTAAGCTCTTGCCAGATTCGCAGGCGATCCGCAAGCGGACGAATGGGCGTCAGGGTTTGCACGCCAAGTTCATGGTCCCATTGCCGGCGCGAAAAGTTGTCGGCAATAGCAACCGAATGTCCCTTGTTAGACAAATATAAGGCAGTTGCCCAACCACAGTAGCCATCGCCTCCCAGCACCGCAACCCTCATGATCTCTCCTCAGTATTGGTTCCCCATGGCGATAAATTGCAGGAAAACAACTCAGGTATCGCAGGGGCAATCGTGTCCTCGTTGACAGCAGAAGCCAGTACGCGGAATTGGCTGCATCTCGACCCGGCACGTCACTTAATTCTAACACTGCCAACGTCCCGCCTGAGGAATGCAATCGACGTCGCGAAGGAGTAGAACTAGGTTATTTGCGGCCTTCGCGCCTTTGGGCAATGACCAGGCCACGCGGGGTGGGCAGCATGACAATCGAAATCAAGCCTTCTTGTTCCATGCGGAGCGCGGCTTCGCGCACGACCTGGAAATGCGAACTGGCATCGTGAATGACAATCAGCCCGCGTGGATCGACCTGCGGCAAGAAGCGGCGAATCTCCTGCTCACGGGTGGCCAGATGACTGTCGCTATACAGAAGGTCGATGGTTTCGTCAATCCGACTTTCGAGGCTGGATTCATTGCGGTATTCAATCCGATTGCCCAGTCCGGAGAGGTCAATCCGCTGTTTGGCTCGGGCGTAGATTGCGGGATCGTACTCGATGGTGATAATGCGCCCAAAGCCGTTTGCCTTTAGCCCTTCGGCCATTTTGAGGGTGCCGTTCCCCAGAAAAGTTCCGGTTTCGACGACCAAGTGCGGTTTGACAGTCATGACCAGTGATTTAAGAAAATCGAGCACTTCGACTTCCGAGGTCTGTGAATCCAGCATCTGCCAAAGTTCGGGATGGGGACATTCCGGAGTCGGAGGCGTGTATTCCGTCTGAACTGCTTCCCCTTGTTCAGCAACGCGGTCGAGGATGCGGAGGCCTTCATATTTTTTCACGAAGGGGGGCACAATTGTCGCCAGCAAAACCACACCGCTAAGAATTGCCAGGCCGCACGGCATAGTTAGCGTTCTGTTCTGAGACGCTGCTTGCCACCCACCAAAGACAACTAACTCCAGAAGCTGATATGCCCCAGCCAGGATTAACCATTCGCCAAAGACAATCCCTCGAGGACGCTGGAACTGAATTTGTCGACGTCCTTCACTCCACAGAAGGGCGAAGACCAGGGCACCCGTAAGACCCTCCCAGGTCACGGGCGAGTACAGCGGCAGGACGCGTTGGGACCTTGCAATCGGGATGAGAGTTATCAAGAGCGCAGCGACAATTCCCGCCGTCACCGCTGGACAGACTGCATCAAGGGCGGTCAACACATGCCAACCGGAAGCCCGCGTCAGTATGAGCCTTCGGCGGTGAAGATCAGCGCGAAGCACCAGAGCGCAGGTGATACCTCCCATAAGCAAGTGAATGGACAATTTCACGAGATGTTTGAGCGTGCGAAAGTAATTTCACGCAAACAAGAGTCAATTCTGTAAAGCATTCGGGCGATGGAAGCGGCGCCTGGCTCACGCTGTTTGATCTGAGGCAAGCTACGTCTCATCGCCTATTTCCATCTCCCCCGGTGACCGCCAAGGGATAATTCGTCAGTATCATTTTTCCCCCGCTCGCGGCAACCATATTGAGTCGCTCACTTCCGACGAGGTCTTCCAGGCGAGGCATCGCTGACTGTTTTGCCACAACGTAAAAACGGTCTGGCTCAAGCCATAGCTGCTTGAATTCTGCATCGTCGATAAACACGCCGGGCACTCCGGGGGCGTCAGCGCCGTATTCGAAGTTGTTCCAGCGGCCATTCAGAAGCAAGGCGCGACGCTGGGTATAGAAAAAAATCGAAGAAAAGGTGTAATAGTGGTGATCTACAATCAGCGTGCCGTCCGGCGATTTCAGAATTGCCTCGGCCAGCGGCCGCGAGGACATATACGGATCGAAAACGGACATGGCCAGGCGGGCGGCATGGAAGAAAAGTATCATCATCAGTGCGGCTGCGAGAAATGCGCGCTGGCCGGCCAATCTCCAGGTCGCGAACGCTCCGAAGCAAAAGGCAATCGCAGCCAGTAGCAGAGGCAACCGAAGATAGGCGAAGGATGACAGCGTGAGATCTTGCATGTGTCCTAAGGAGAGCGTATAAGCGCCCGGATGCTGGCTCAATGCCTGTGAAATGTCCCCCGGCGCGGGAAGGTTGCGGGTGAGGAAAAAAAGAGTTAACGTCCCCAGTCCAGCACACGCCGCAATCACTGAAAGCACGAGCGTGCCACGCCGTATCCAATGGCCTCCCATCGCGATCGCCGACCCCAAAAGCAGCGCGAGCGCCGGATAGCAAGGCATCGAGTAATATTCCTGCGTGGTGGAGAAAGTAAAGAAGACCAGCACAAAGCCCACCCAAACCAGCGCCAGAAGCCGGGTCCGGCCGGCGCGATCGGTGGGTGCGAAAGAGAGCCTGGCAACGGCGGGTAAATAGACGCTCCAGGGAAATAGCCAGACCAGGTGCAGCAACCAGAAGTAAAGGCGCGGCACGGTGTCGTAGTCCCGCGGATAGCGCAAGTTCAGAAAACGCAGCAATTGCTCATTGATGAAGAAGAACCAAAAAAAACCGTGATATTGTCCCGGCCCGCTGTGAAGAGTGAAAGCGAAGTAAGGTGGATTGCGCAAGGTGGCCAGAATGTGCCAGGGCGCGGCAATGAGCAGGATGATGAGCAGTCCACTGAAGGGACGCAGTCGCCGCCATGTGGTGGCAGAAAACAACTGGTGTGTGAGCCAAAGATAAATTGCGCCCGCGGCAAGCGGAAATAGAACGCCGATCAAGCTCTTTAGCAGGAGACCGACCCCGAGGTTTGCGGCCAGCATAAAAGCCCAAAATCGCGGATGCGGTTCCTCAGCGTCCAAGGCGCGAAGAAACGCCCACATGCCCAGGGCGACGGTGAAGGTCAGCATGACATCGGGGATCAAGATTCGGGTGAACAAGAAAAGCCCAATGCACGTGGCCATGCACAGCCCCGCATAGAATCCCGCTCGCTGATCGAAGGCCCAAATGCCAAAAGCAGCGGTCAACCAGCAAAGCGCAATGGCCGACAACGCAATCGGAATGCGTGCCACCCAGTCGTGCGTCCCCAGGATCGCATAGCCTACCGCCATGGCCCAGTAAATCAGGGGAGCCTTTTCCAGGTACACGACGCCATCCAACCGCGCCGTCACCCAGTCGCCCGAAGTCAGCATGTTGCGAGCAATCTGGGCCTGCACGGCGTCAACGTCATCCATGAGGGATGGCGGAGAAACGATGCACCCCAGGTAGACGGCTGCCGCGACCAGCAGAACTCCTAGGTATAGGTGCCAGTTTTTTGCGGCATCCAAACGCTCGTCTCTCGGGAAACTGCTGATTGAATCCCCCATTTTTTCATCCACAGAAACAGCACCATCAAGCCCCATAGGTGATATCCAACATTGATTCGTCTCTCCATGTGTTCTCGAATCTGGGTCTCGATCACGTCCCGCCGGAAGAGTCTCGCATGCTCAGACGAACCGTCCATCAAAACCTCCAGCATCAGCGGCCGCAGGCAGCCCCGAAGCCAATCGTGCGCGGGGATGTCGAATCCAATCTTCTTTCGTCGAAGAACGGAAGGCGGCAGCTTATCTCGCATCAATTCCTTCAGCAGAATTTTCTGCCGCGAACCGCGAATCTTCAGAGATGCGGGCAGAGTGGCAGCGAATTCGACGATGCGATGATCGAGAAACGGCGGTCGTACTTCCAGCGAATGCGCCATGCTCATGCGATCCGCTTTGTTGAGAATGTCGTCGGGAAGAAAATATCTCTGATCGAACCACAAATACGGAGCCAGATCATCGCCTGCCTGGGACCGATGGCGCAGTTCACCCAGAATGCCGTGAAGAGCGCGCGGAAGTTCCAGGCGCAGCATCTCCGACTTTTGCTCTTCGGAGAAGGTTCCGTTCCAGTAGACATGCGCCTGATCGGCGGGCAACAGGGAGCCTTCGAGAAATCGCTTCAGTTGGTATTCGAAACTGATCTTTTCATCTGAAACCGGCCAGGCTCGCAATGCGTCCAGCGCCAGTTGGAGAGCCTTTCGCGGCAGTCTCCGGGCAAGCGCAGCCAGACGGTTTGCCCGGTGCGTGAGATAGCCGCCAAACAGTTCATCCGCGCCTTCGCCACTGAGGCTAACCGTCGTCCGGGTTCGGCTCAACTTGGACAGGAACCAGACGGGAAGCGCTCCTGCATCCGCCGAAGGCTCATCTGAATAATATGCAAACTCTTCGATCGCGCCCCGCAGGTCGACTTCCGGATTCAGATCCAGTTCCTCGTGCTCCGTGCCGTAAAGCTGCGCGACCTCGCGAATGTATGCGGTTTCGTCAAAACTCCGTCCCTGGAATGAAATCGAAAATGTCTTGAGCGGCGCGCCGGATTCGGTCGCCGCGTAGTGCAGGATCGTAGAAGAATCAATACCTCCGCTGAGCCACATGCCCAGAGGGACATCGGAAATCAGGTGTTCGCGGATCGACTGCCGCAAAAGAGCGTCCAATTCCTCGCGGGCGGACTCCAGTGTCCAATCGCGGACGCCGCCTAGCGGCAGGCGCCAGTAGGGCTGGGCAGAAATCTTGCCATCCCGCCACTCCAGCCACTGTCCGGGAGGAAGTTTCTCGATGCCTTCCACCAACGTCCACGGACAGGGCACATAGTTCAGCGACAGATAGCAATCGAGGCCATCCAAACTCAATCGCCGCTCCATCTCGGGATGGATCAGAATGGCCTTTAATTCGGAGCCGAAGAATAAGTCGCCTGCGCGTTGGGCGAAATAGAGAGGCTTGATTCCCATCCGATCTCGTGCCAGCACCAGCCGCTTCGTCGATTTCGTCCAAAGTGCGATCGCGAACATACCTCGCAAACGTGCAAAACAATCTGTATCCCATTCGAGAAATGCGTGAAGAACCGTTTCGGTGTCGCACTGCGAGTAAAAGCGATGGCCCAATTCTTCCAGTTCGCGTCGCAGGTCCAGGTGATTGTAGATTTCGCCGTTGAACACGATGGCTACGTCGCCATCGTCTGACAGGATGGGTTGGTCGCCGGAACTGAGGTCGATAATCTTGAGCCGCGTCGCCCCCATCGAGCAGAAGGTCGACTGGAACACCCCTTGCTGGTCCGGCCCGCGGTGAATCAGCGTGGCGGTCGCTTTGCGAATGCGATCGGAATCAGGCACCCAACGTTGGTGGGTGAAACCGGCGATTCCACACAAGTGCGTGCACCTCTCCCGTTTTATTGAAAATCAGCCGCCAGCCGCTTTGCAGATCAGTTCGCAGAGTCGATTACTCCGCAGAACCGGAGCGATGCCAGATGCTCAGATTGAAAAGCAATCCTACCCTTTTTGCCGACGCACAAGCAAAAGTCACGGACTTGCGGCCATGATCAAGCCGTGCCCCGCGGGGTCACCGCCGGCCCACGATTACCAATGCGACGCCGAGGCAAACCAGCAATACGCCCGCCCATCTTCTTCTAGTAACCTGTTCGCCGAGAAAGAATTTCCCGCCCAAGGCGCCGGCAGCGTAGCTGAGCGCTGTAACCGGAACCACCAAACTTACGTTCTCCATCGACAGCACGGCAAGCAACGCGAAGAACGCGGTCCCCATAAGGGTCAGACCAAGCCACATCCACGAAACTCGCAGCGCGCGGGCCGCAACCCCGATCAGAGCAGCCGGGCGAAAGTCTTTCACCTCACCCACGACCTTCATGGCGCGGCTAACGCACAGCTCGCCTCCGGTCCCGGCGCCAATAATCAGAAGATAAAAGATAAGCTCGCGCACCTAGCGGGGCTCCGTTGTACGCGGTGGTGTGTGTCCCACCACGAGAACACCGAGGCAAATGACCAGTACTCCCAGCCAGCGCATCGGTGTGACCACTTCGCGCAGCATGAAGTGAGCCAGCAGAGCAACCATGCCATAAGCCACCGACGAGGCCGGTTGTACATAGCTGTAATCCGCCCATGAGAGCACCAGCATGTAAGCGACAAAGAAGGTGATGAGAGAACCAATGCCCAGCCAAATCGTGCCCGACGTGAGCACCCGAGCAAGAAGATCAAGCGCCTCGGCTGGTGTTCCGATGCTCACCGTGCCAATTCGCCTCATCCCTTTGCCCAGCAGCACATTGCCCAAAGGACCAAACATCACCATCAACAGGATCAACAGATAAGTCTTGAAGTGCAAACTTGCAGAGGACTTCATGCGGGATAGGGACCTTCCGTTTGGCTGAAGTGAAGCCCCTCCGCTCGCGCGCGACGCCTGGACCACCGGGCATTTTCCTCAGGAACAATCATCCACGAAAGACGAATCATGAATTAATCTTACTTGATTTTGTGGGTCGGCCCAAGGTCTCGACCTGATTGGTCAGCAGCGCAAACCGGGTTCACTCGAACCGCAAACTCTCCACCGGATCCAGCTTCGCGGCGCGTGCGGCAGGCACGGTTCCGAACAGAATGCCTACTATCGCGGAGACGACGATAGCCACAATCGCGGATAATCCTGAGATTGGGATGCGGTACTCGGTAAGGAAACGCACGGAAAACGGCAGCGCCAGCCCGATTAAGACTCCGCCTATGCCTCCAATCAGAGAAATCAGTATCGCCTCGGACAGAAACTGAAACCTGATCTCAGCATTGGTCGCTCCTATCGCTTTGCGAATTCCAATCTCGTGAATTCGCGAACTAACCGTCGCCAGCATGATATTCATAATGCCGATCCCGCTTACCAGCAATGTCACGGTCGCAATCAGCAGCAATACCAGCGTAAGAGCATTTGCCGTGCGATCGGCCACGTTAACCAACTCGGTGAGATTCTGTACGTCATAATTCGATTCCGGCCGATGGCGGGACTGAATGACTCCGCGAATCTGTTCCGTCACCGGAACCACCATGGAAGGGTCAGACGCCGAAAAGTAGAGCTGCCGGACGAATGGCGTGTTGGTAAAATAGCGGCTTACGCTGTAGGGAATCACCATGGAGTTGTCGGTGACTTCCGACTGCCCGAAGGTATCCACCCGTTCCCGGAACGTCCCCACAATCGTGAAGGGCAATCCGCCCAGCTTGACAACCTTGCCGACAGCCTCCTCGACCGACCCATAAAGTTCTTGTGCAAGTTTTTGCTGGATCACGCCGACTTTGTTGCGTGCGTGCTCGTCATCAGCGTCAAAGAATCTTCCTGAAAGAAGTACCAGATTGCGCACGGAACTGTATTCGGGAAGAACACCAAGTACGCGCAGATCACGCTCCTTGCCTCCGGCAATTGGAATGCGCTCATCCAATGGAACCACGGGAGAAGCGGCCACGATTCCAGAGACGCGTTGCAGCACCGCGTGCATGTCATCGATCGTCAATAGATCGGGCGCCGTGCTGCGCTGTGCTCCCCCTTCGTACTCCGCGTCGATCATATTGGCGCCGATCGATTGAATCTGATTTAGGACGTACTGCTTCCCGGTCAGGCCGATTGTGACCACCAGGATGAGGGAAGCCGTCCCAATCACCATTCCCAACGCGGTGAGAGAGAAACGCACCTTGTTGCTGCAGAACGTGTCGTAGGCGAAGCTGAAGATCTCCCCAAACGCCAGTTTAGGCGAGCGGTTCGCCGTCTCCGTGGTCGTAGCCATCCTGAATTAGATGCTACGCGTCCAATGTTAGAATGACCACCATCGCGGTTCACTTGTCAGCCCGGCACGTACTTCAATCAGGCGGGTCGAACGCTCGCGACTGGCTCAAGGACTCTGTTGCTCTCGTTCTGCTGACGGTAGCGGCGTTGTTTGTCCATGGATATCACCCCGGAGCAGAAGACTCCGCGATCTATCTCCCGGGCGTGGAAAAGCTTCTGAACCCGCGATTATTTCCCTTCAATGCCCGGTTTTTTGAGTCACATGCGCATCTCACTCTTTTCCCTGACCTGATTGCTGCTTCGGTGCGCCTCAGCCATTTGCCTCTAACCTACGCGTTATTTTTCTGGCATCTGCTTTCCATATTTCTCCTGCTCTTCGCCTGCTGGGAAGTGGCCGGAAAGCTCTTCAGACGGAGGAGTTCGCGCTATGCGGGCGTGGCCTTGGTGACGGCCCTTCTGACTCTGCCGGTCGCGGGAACCGCCCTTTACATCATGGATCAATACCTGAACCCACGGAACCTGACGGCCTTCGTGGGTATTTTGGCGATTGCGAAGGTCCTCGATCGAAAGTATGTCACGGCGGGATTGCTCCTTCTTTTTGGAGCAGCGATTCATCCCCTCATGTCGATCTTTGCCGTCTCCTTCTGCTTCCTGCTATTGTGCGTGGAAAAGTTCGAACCGCGCTGGGCGATGGTTGCTTGCCTGCTGCCTTTCGACCTTCTCGATCCGCCATCGACTGCCTATCATCAGGCGGCCGTGATTCACTCTTACTTTTACGTGATGCAATGGCACTGGTACGAGTGGTTGGGCGTGATCGGTCCCCTCGTAATACTTTGCGGGTTTCTGTGGATCGCTCGGACGCGACAGATGAGGAATCTGGAACTGATATCCCTGACGCTGGTGCTGTACGAGATCGTCTTCGTAATCGCTGCCTTCGCTGTTTCCGTTCCTGCCCGTTTCGAAGGCCTTGCACGCCTGCAGCCCATGCGGAGTCTTCACCTGCTCTACATCCTTTTTGTTTTGTGCTCTGGAGGTCTGCTGGGAGAATTCGTCTTGAAGGATCGCTGGTGGCGATGGATGGCCTTGTTTCTGCCTCTGTGCGCGGGGATGTTTTACGCTCAAAGAGCTCTTTTCCCCGCCAGCGCGCACATCGAGTGGCCGGGTTCGAGGCCGCGGAATCCCTGGGTGCAGGCTTTCGAATGGGCGCGGGACAACACGGCGCCCGAGGCGATCTTCGCTCTGGATCCTAACTACATGGATCTTCCAGGAGAAGATGAGAATGGCTTTCGCGCCATCGCCCAGCGCAGCATGCTGGCCGACGTAGTCACTGACAGCGGCGCCGTCGCCATGTTTCCTCTCTTGGCAGACGAATGGCTTGCGCAAGTGCAGGCCCAGAGCGGCTGGCAGAGTTTTCAGATTCAGGACTTCCGCCGCTTGCAGGCGCAGTACAGAGTGAACTGGGTCGTGCTGCGGCAACCGGGCGTGGCGGAACTGCAATGTCCCTATGAGAATCAGACGGTGAAAGTTTGTCGGGTCGATTGAAGTCCGTCGAAATCTAACAGTGCATGTTCGCGAACCTCTGGCCGCTAATTTGCATCCAAGCAAGGATGCAGTTTGTGGGAGCCCGGCCCAGTCTTACCCCGCGCGACCTGGTTCGTGCCTGGTGGCGTGTATTAGGTGGCGGCGTTCCGCTGCTTTCCATTGAGATTACCCGTGAGTGCCCGTTGAGTTGTCCAGGCTGTTATGCCTACGGCGAGAGCCACCTCGGCAACGAGCTTACGCTGCGCGAACTCAGCGATCTGCGTGGAGATGAATTGGTCGAAGGCGTGGTGAAGTTGGTGCGTCGCCATCGGCCTCTGCACGTCTCCCTGGTCGGCGGCGAACCCATGATTCGCCATCGTGAATTGGATAGCATTCTTCCCGCACTCAGCGAAATGGGTGTCTTCACCATGGTAGTCACAAGCGGCGTGATTGCGATTCCTGCCCGGTGGATGGAGATCCCGCGCACACGGGTCGCCCTCTCCGTCGACGGTTTGCCCGAGCATCATGACATTCGCCGCAAGCCGGCAACCTACGAACGCATTCTCAAGAACATTGGTGGCTGCAAAATCAATGTGCATTGGGTCATCACCCGACCCATGCTGGCGCGGATCGGCTATCTGGAAGAGTACGTCGCATTCTGGAGCGGGCGACCCGAGGTCGATCGCATCTGGGTGAGTCTGTACAGTCCGCAGATTGGCGAAAAAAGCGCAGAGCGGCTTACCAAGGAAGATCGCGATCGAATTGCGAGAGAATTGCCGCCCTTGAGCGCGATCTATCCCAAGCTACTGATCCCCGAAGGCATGGCGCGTGCATTCGTGAATCCGCCGCCAGATCCCCAGCATTGCCTGTTCGCAAAAATGTCGGTTAACTATTCCGCCGATCTAAAAACGCGAGTCGAACCCTGCGTGTTCGGCGGCAATCCCGACTGCAGCCAGTGTGGATGCAGCATCAGCAGCGCTCTCCACTGGATTGAGAACGTGAAAATCGCTGGACCGCTCCGCGTCGGCCACATGGCGAACGCATCGCTGAGCGTCGGATCGGCCGTGAGTCGACTGCGCGGGGATCGACATCGTACCAACCGCTGGGAGCCCGAAGCGGGCTTCGTTGGGCAGGGAAGCTCGTTAGTCCAGATTCAATCGCCTGAGCAACGCGAAACCGCATAGCCTTCGCCTCGAATCCGCCGGTGCAATTCCACTTCGCCAATAGTCCTCGACGCCGGTATTCTTTTTCACCGGCCGCCTGGTCGTGCAAACTACTTTCCTCATCAAAGTACCTGGCGTCTGGGGCTCCATTCGCGGCAGCGGAATCAATTACACTTGGAGCTTCCGGTAACGCTTAGAGAGATGAAGGTCATTCCTACCCAAAATACTGCGAGACGGCGGAAGGCGAAGAAAGCCTCTACGACGCTTCGGCCGATCCTGCGAATCGCAACCGTTTCTCTAGTGTTAATTTTCCGCATCGGACTGTCATTCTCACAGAACAGTGGCACGAACACTTCCGATGGCGCTGGCATCCTGGCGTTTCTCGATCAGGCTCTCAATTGGTACCGCCAGATCGACGTCGAACGACAGGTTGCCACCGAGCCTGACGATGTCATCGCGGCAAACGAAAATCGCTCCCTTGCCGACGACATCGTGCGTCTTGCTTTTGTTTTTGCGAGGACAGAAGCGGACTCTACCGCGCAAGCATCGACGGGAACCGCGCAGGCGCAGAACCCCGAGGGTGGACGTTATCAGTCACTTCTGCAACTGGCCGCAAATCTTGACCAGCAGGTCAAGCAGGGGCAGGCGGAGTTGCTATCCGATCGCCAGAAGCTGGAAGGGTTAACCGGCAAGAAGAGCCGTGACCTGCAAGCCACTATTGGCGAACTGCAAAGCGAAATCGATCTCGCCAGCGCCCGCCGCGACATTGTGCGCAATATGGCCGATTTTGTGGGAGGCTCGAGTAGCGGCATGGGAACGAGCAGTCTGCGCGGACAGATCGACGCGCTTGCCCGGTCCGTACCTCCTGAACTGGCTGGCTTATCCACTGTTGCGTCATCCAACCCCCCGGGGAACCTGCCGTCTGCGCCGGCAGTATCTGTCAGCAAGCCAGAACCGAGCGGCATTTGGGGTCTGAGCGCCGATCTTTTCTCTCTTAACAGCAAGGTTAACACCATCGGTAGCCGCATAAAGAATACAGATTCTCTGGCAGACGCGGGCAAACAACTTCTCGCCCCGCTGGTCGCTCGCCTCAAAGAATTGACAAAGCAAAGCGATGTCATCGCGAAACAAGCGGACACCGCCGATGCCAATACTCTGGCCCAACAGAAAAAAGATCTGGATTCACTTACCGCCCAATTCAAGCAGATCTCTGCCGCCATGCTCCCCCTGAGCAAGCAATCTGTATTGTTGGACCTTTACAGAAGAAACCTGCTGACCTGGCAGAGTTCCGTGAAATCCCGGTACCGTTCGGATCTGAAGGGACTTTTGGTCCGACTGCTTCTGCTCGCCTTAGCATTGGGAATCGTATTGGGCGCGGCTGAGCTTTGGCGCAAGGCGATTTTCCGCTACGTGCCGGAACCCCGCCGTCGCTACCAGTTTCTGTTAATCCGCAAGATCGTGCTGTGGTTTTCCATTACGATGGTCGTGGCCTTCGCTTTTGCCAGCCAGCTTGGTTCGATCGCCACTTTCGCAGGGCTGATCACCGCTGGGGTCGCGGTTGCCCTGCAGAATGTTATTCTCTCCGTCGCGGGTTACTTTTTTCTGATTGGCAAATTCGGCATTCGCGTGGGCGACCGCGTGCAGATTTCCGGGGTTACAGGCGAAGTCGTCGAAGTCGGGCTGGTACGGCTGCACCTCATGGAACTGAGCAGCAGTGGATCGGAGATTCCCACTGGTCGCGTGGTCGCATTTTCCAACTCGATCGTGTTCCAGCCCACCTCCGGCCTGTTCAAACAAATTCCCGGAACCAACTTCATGTGGCACGAGATCACGGTGACGCTGCCCGGTGACAGCGATTATCACAAGGTCGAGAAAAACCTAACGGAAGTAGTAGAAAAGGTTTTTGCGGATTACAAGGACGACATCGAAGGCCAGCGTCGCCAGATGGAGCGCGCGCTGGGCTACGTTTCGACTGGGGAATTTCGCCCGCGAACCCGCCTGCGTTTCACCGCGAGTGGTCTTGAGGCGGTCATCCGCTATCCCGTAACTTTGGGGAGCGCGACTGAGATCGATGACAGGATTACGCGAGATCTGCTGGACGCGCTGGCCAAGGATAGCCAGCAAAAATCAACGGGACAGGGCGCGCCGACGCTCAAGCTTCGCACCGATGTCCCGCCGCCAACGACCTGAGCGGGCACGGCACACGGGGCTCCACTCGTGATGATGCGCCAGCCAACTGGGAAAGAATCTCGACGAAAGACTACAATTTTCCGCGAAGGAGAACGTTTATGTCTCTACGCACTCTGTGCCGGTTCACGCTGACCGCGACGCTGGCCCGCGACGAGGCGGCTTGTCACTTCGCTTCGTTTTGAGTTGCGCTAGTGATAATCTGCTGAGGTCCATGAAAAATCTCACGCGTCGCCGATTTGGTCAGACTTTGGCCGGCACCGCCGCGGCCGCTTTTGCCAGCGCTTCTTTGCCGCGGATCGCGCTCGCGCAGTTGGCTACGGCTGGGTTGTTGCGATTCCCGCCCAACTTTGTGTGGGGATGCTCTACTGCGGCTTATCAGATTGAGGGCGCGGTGAATGAAGATGGACGGAAGCCGTCGGTCTGGGATATTTTTTCGCACACGCCGGGCAAGACTTTTCAGGGAGACACGGGCGATGTCGCCGACGATTCGTACCATCTCTATAAAGAGGATGTGAAGCTGCTTAAGAACCTGGGGGTGAGCAGCTACCGCTTTTCCATTTCGTGGTCACGCATCTTTCCCGACGGCACCGGTCAGCCGAATGAAAAAGGCCTCGCGTACTACCAGCGCGTGCTCGACGAACTGCTCAAGAACAATATTGCTCCGTACGTCACACTCTTCCACTGGGACCTGCCGCAGGCTTTGCCCGGAGGCTGGCAGTCCCGCGACACGGCGAAAGCGTTCGCGGATTACGCAGGGTATGTTTCGCGGCAACTTTCGGATCGGGTGGGCCACTTTTTCACCATCAATGAGTTCACGTGCTTTACCGACCTTGGCTACAAGACGGGGAAGTTTGCGCCGGGCATGAAGTTGCCGGATGCGCAGGTAAATCAGATTCGTCATCACGCGGTGCTGGCGCACGGCATGGCGGTGCAGGCAATTCGAGCTAATGCGAAGGCTGGGACGCAGATCGGTTTGGCGGAAAATGCGACGGTGTATGTGCCGGTGATCGAGAATCACGAGCAAATCACAGCGGCGCGGAGCGCGACTCGCGAGGGCAACGCACAGTTTCTCACGGCGGTGATGGAGGGCAAGTACACGGACGGTTATCTGCAGCGCGAGGGGGCGAACGCTCCCAAGGTGGAGGCCGGCGACATGAAGATCATCGGCAGTCCGCTGGATTTCGTCGGACTCAACGTGTACACGCCGGAGTATGTTCGCGCGGATGCCTCGCCGGCCGGCTACGTGGTGGAAAAGCGGCAGACTTCGTTTCCGCGCATGGCTTCGGATTGGCTGTACGTTGCCCCGGAAGTAATCTATTGGGCGGTTCGCAACGCCAGCGATATCTGGAAGCCTCGGGCCCTGTACATTACGGAGAATGGTTGCTCGGCGGACGATGTGGTCACCGCTGACGGGCGGGTCGAGGATACTGATCGCGTGATGTATTTGCGCAATCACCTCACGCATCTGCATCGCGCGGCCTCGGAGGGCTATCCGATCAAGGGGTATTTTCTGTGGAGCTTGCTCGATAATTTTGAGTGGGCCGACGGTTATAGCAAGCGATTCGGCCTGCACTACGTCGACTTCAAAACGCAAGCGCGCACACCGAAGCTCAGCGCGGAATGGTACCGCGAAGTGATTTCGCGCAATGCGGTCGAGTGATGGCTCTACTCTCCGGCCTTGGTGGCCAGGGTTTCGACTACGGCAATATTTTGCAGCAGCTCGGGCGGCAGGCTGTGGCGTTCCTGCAAATATGCCGGGCTGTTATATGAGAGCCAAACTTTTCCCTGGGCATCTTCCCAGATCAAAATCTTGAGAGGAAGGTCGATGGCGCTGCTGGGCGCGGCCAGCATGAGCGGAGTGCCCGCCTTGGGGCTGCCGAAGATGAGCAGTTTGGTCGGGCGCATCTTCATTCCTACCTTTTCTGCTTCGCCACTGTGATCGACCAGCGCAAACAGGGCGACTCCTTTGGATTGCAGAATGTTCTTTAGTTTTTCGACTGTCTGGTCGACGGAGTGATTGCTTGGCTTGTCGATGATTCCCTTGTTGCTCGCTAGTGCCATGGGTACCTCCTCTATTCTCATTGTTTTCGGGATGAAGACTCGCGGAACTGCGCACGGAAACCAGGTAGATCGCCATGGCCAGTCCGACCAAGGCCAGAAAGACAGCTACCATGACGCCCTGAGTCGAGGGGCGGGAGTGCGTGACCGCTCCTTGCTCCAGTTCCCGCATGAGACGAAGATGATGCCATGCGGAGAGAAGATTCACGGCGACTCCAGCGGCGATCAGCGCAGTGCCGAACCACAGCGACAGTCCGTAAGACTGGGCTGTGGGAGCGTGCTGGATGAGTTGGAGTTGCTGCAGGAAGAGCCCGAACCGGGCGACCACGAAACCGAAGCCCATCAGGGCGAGACCGGTACGAATCCATGCAAGAAAAGTCCGCTCTGCCGCCAGAGAATCGCGTAAGTCGGCCGGCTGCCTGGTTTCTACGGGGCCGTCCATCTGGTTTCCTCCCGGACAAAAGTTTAGAAGAGTTGGTTCCAGCCTTAATACTTCGAGGTTTTAGCCCTACGGAGTCTACACGAATTTCTTTTACCCTTTCTTGCGATGCCACGCGAGTGGCAACTGCAAACGATGCGCGATTGTACGTTAGAATGCCCTCAACATTTTGTCGGATAGAGTGTATGGCATCTTCCCGACCCAGTACGAGTCGACAACTCGCATCGATTTGGAAACTGGACGGCCTGAGCTTTTGGCAGTTTACGAGGAGGGTGGTGCGTGGGATCGATGAAGATGAGCTTCTCGGGCGGGCTTCTGAACTGGCCTTTAGTTTCCTGCTTGCGCTCTTTCCCCTGCTGTTGTTCATGCTCGCGTTGTTTGGCCTTTTTGCGTCGCGCAGTTCCCAGCTGCAAAGCAGCCTGCTGTCTCACATCGCCCATTTCCTTCCGTCCGCAGCATTCCAACTGTTGAGCGGAATCACGATCGAGCTGGCTCGAAACGCGACTACCGGAAAGCTCACATTTGGCATCGTCCTGGCGCTCTGGTTTGGTTCTGGAGGCGGCAAACTCACCCTCACAGCCTCTACCTCCGCTGCCGCGCAGAGTTGCCATCGTCGGTTTCAAAGACCTGTCCAGTCGTAGTGACAGCACCTGGCTCTCTACCGCTTTCGCTGAAATGTTGTCGACCGAACTGGGAACAAGCGCCGGTCTGCAACCCGTTTCCGGCGAAGATGTGGCCCAGATGAAGCGCGAACTGGCGATTGCGGATGCTGACTCCTACGCTCAACAGACTCTCAAGAAAATTCAGCAAAACCTGGGAGCTGAGTTAGTGGTCGCGGGATCGTTGATGCGAATTGGCAGCGGCAGTCCGAAAGACCGCGTCCGCTTCGATATACATCTTCAGAACGCAAACACGGGTGAAACTCTGGCGTCGCTGTCGGAGACGGGCACGGTCTCGCAGCTGTTCGATCTCATCTCTGACGCGGGCGTGCAATTGCGGGACCAACTGGGAGTGGCGCCACTCTCCAGTTCCGCGAAAACGGAGATACGACGCGGGTTGCCAGCCAACGATGCGGCTCAGCGTCTTTATTTCTCTGGCCTTCAGAAACTTCGCGAATTTGACTATCTGGGCGCGAAGCAAGTTCTGTTGCAGGCGGTTGCTGCCGCCCCCGATGATTCTCTTTCCCACGAGGCGTTGAGCGTGGCTTACAACGCCAGCGGTTTTGAGACGCAGGCCGCGCGCGAGGCCCAACTAGCCTTTGAACTTGCCAAGAGTCTGAGTTATGAACAAGGATTACAGATCGAGGGTCGTTACTACGACACCAGACACGAATGGGATCGAGCCGAGGAGACCTACCGTCGGCTGGCGAGCCTCTCGCCGCAAACCATTGACTATCCCGTGCACCTGGCAGACATTCAGGCCAAAGAAGGAAAGCCACAGGAAGCAATAGCAACCCTGGATCGGCTACATCCGCTTTCTCGGCCGGCTCGCGATGAAGCCCGCATCTACCTCGCAGAAGTTTCAGCTGAAGACCGCGCTGGAGACTTCATGAAAGAACTGGCCGCGGCCAGGGCCGCCGCCGCTCAAGGACAAATCGCGAATGCTCCGCTAGTGACTGCCAGAGCTCTGCGGGCGCAGGGATTAGCGCTTCAGCATCTTGGCGACAACACACAGGCGCTGAATCAGCTCCGGACAGCGGAAAAGACATTTGAGACTTTGAATGATCCCGGAGGCCTGGTCGAAGTGTTGCTCGATCAAGGCAACGTATTCAGCGATCTGGGAGACATGAACCAGGCTGAAAGTAAATGGAACAAGTCCCTGGCTCTGGCGCGCAGCACGGGAAACAAGCGAAAGGAAGCGACCGCGTCCGACAACCTGGGAAATATTTTTCTGACCCGCGGCGAAACAGAAAAAGCCAGAATCACTTACCAACGCTCCTACGAACTGTCGCGCGAAGTTGACGACAAGACTGGTGAAGCTTTTTCCCTCCTGACCATCGGCGACGCGTACCAGGAGGAATGCCATTTGTCGCGAGCGGAAAACTACTACAAGCAGGCTTTGCGGATGGCGACGCAAATCGCAAACCAGGAAATCAGGGGAGAAGCCTTGGAATCCCTGGCCGGAGTTCTGGCAGACCATGGGGATCTGGCGCAGGCCAAACGAACTGCGGAGGAAGCTCTAACGGTTGCACAAGCCAGCGGGGATAAAACTACCGAAACCACTGCGCTGGTATATCTCAGCCAGGTTCTGGCCGCGCAGGGCGCCCTCAAGGAGGGGCAATCGATTGCGCAGCAAGCCATCACCAATGCGGATGCGCTTGCGGCCAAGAGTCTTCAGGCTGGAAGCCGAATCCTGCTCGGTCTTATTCTGATGAAGCAAGGGGACACAACCAAAGCGCGCGAGAACTATAAGCAGGCGCTTGCCCTCGAGGAAAGCGCCGACGCAGGCATGGAGCAGAAGGAAACGCACTACCTTCTGGGGGAGCTTGCGATCGAGGAAAACCGCACTTCAGACGCGAACGAGATGCTGCAACTCTTGCGCGAGGATCTCGGACGCAGGCATGACATCGATACCGAGCTGGAGTGTTTAATTCTGCAATCTGAACTTGAATTTCTCGACCACCAGAATGACGCCGCCCTCAAGACTTCTGCGCGAGCCCAGGCGCTCTCCCTGCAGAGTGAGCGGCTCGAACTGCAACTGTCAGCCGCTGTGGTGGTGGCCCAATCCGCCGCAGCGTCAAGGGACTGGACACAAGCCGATCGAATGATCAACTCCGCTCTGCAGCGAGCCTCCCAATCAGGGTGCGTAGCTTGCGAGTTTAAAGCCCAGTTTTCGCAGTGCGACTTGCGTGCGAAAAAAGATCGGTCGCGTGGCGCCCTATGCTTTGAAGATCTCAATACCCGGGCGGCAGCGAAAGGATTTGGCCTCATCGCAAGAAATGCTGCGACCGAGACTGCAATCCTCGCAAAGTGAATACATCCATCACTGTGCGGGGGCTGGCCAATAGCCGCCACCACGTGCGGTTCCAGCGTCGATGGGCTCAGACTTCACTCCGGGGTTAAGAGCACCCCGGCACCAGGCGTTTCCTACGGAGTGATTTCGTACACAACGCTGAAGGCCGTGCCGTAGAGGTTTCCCTTTGAGTCGAGAACTAGTCGGCCATCAGGTGGACTCACGTTGGGATTGGGGAAATTATATAGGACAGTGTATTGCCATTTTCCGCCAGCACGGGGTGACAAGCGGTACACGACTCCACAGCCCTCGTAGCATGACCCAGTTCCGCCCAGCGCTGTTGTGCCGTAGAGAGTTCCACCTGGCCCGAGCACCGGGCCAGTTATCGGTGCGAACCCGTTTTTCGGGTCTGAAAAATCGTAGAGTACAGTCTCCTTCCACGTACCCTTCATTGTGGGCGTGAGTTCGAACACATTATTAATGGCGCCATTGGCCGCGCCGTACAAATTCCCCTTTGCGTCGAACACCACCCCACCGACAGGAGCTGATCCATCCTTGCAGGGATTCCCTCCTGGGCAGAAGCTGTGCAGCCGCCTTTCGCACCAACCCTTGCATCCGTGGGTCAGCTCGAAGACGGTACCCGAGGCGTAAAGGCCACCGAAATAGGTGGTTCCGTAGGGATTGCCTTTTGCGTCAAACGCTGGCGCTCCCATGGGTTCGGATCCGTCGTGGTTCAGGGTGCCGAAGTCGTAGAGAACACTATAGGTCCAACCTTTTGACTCCTCCGTCAGCTCGAAGACCACCCCCATGCCGTAAAGGCCCCCCCAGCGGTTCCTAAAAGGCGTCCGGCCTTGTCCTTGCCCAACCCGGCTGATGGTCCCCCTCCGTCGGGACAACCGTATTCGTGACAAAAGTCGTACAGGGTGGTAAAGCTCCAGCCGCCCGAACCGGGCGACATCTCAAAAATCGTGCCGCTATCGTGAGCTCCGCCGGTAGACGCGGTGCCATACAGGTTTCCCGATGCATCAAAGATCAGGTCTCCGTTTGGCCCCGCTCCGTCCTTTCCATTGAAGCTGTGCAACGTAGTCACCGTCCACTGGCCCCTCGCGTTGCGGGACATCTCGAAGACGGCACCGACGCCGTTGTCGCCGCCTCCTGTCGTGACACCGTAAAGATTGCCCTTGGCGCCGAGCGTCAGACCACTCCACAGCCCGCCGCCAGCAAATGTCGCCAGAATCTTGAACTTGGGTTCGGCCCGGGTTGTAGCTACCAGCGTGGAGGTTAGGGTCAGGATCGCTAAGACTTGACGCAAAAGGAAGGGAAAATGCTTTCGCCGCATGGCCAAATTTCCTCATCGCGAACCGCGACCGGGAGACGGTCTAGGCCGCCCGGTCAGGAACTATATCTCGTACACCACTCCATAGCCGCCCGAACCGCCGGCAACGGTTGTACCGTACAGATGTTTGAAGTCTTTGTCGAAGATCAGATTGTACCCGGGGCCGTATCCGTCCGTGCCTTTGAAGCGGTGCAGCACGCTGTAGCTCCATTTGCCGTTGGCCTCCGGCGTGATTTTGAAGACCACGCCGCAGGAACAGGTGGGATCCCCTCCCGCCGACGCCGTGCCGTAGAGGTTGCCCAGATTGTCGAAGGTCACGCCACCAGTCGGCGCGCCTCCGTTCTTGCCAGCGTTCGGAAAGTTGTACAGAATGGTTTCTTTCCAGCTGCCGTCCTGTTGCGGTGACAGCTCGAAAACCGTGCCACTGGACGTGCCGCTGTAGAGCGTCGTGCCATAGACATTGCCCTTGCTGTTCAAGGTCACACCCGCATAGGGGAGCTGGCCGTCGTCCGGGAAGGCGGCGAAGCGATGTAGCACGCGATACCTCCATTTCCCGCCGTCGAATGATTCTAGTTGGTAAACCACACCGCAGCCCGCCGAGCCCGGGCACTCGGGCGGAAAGTTCCCGCCGAACTCTGTGGTACCGTAGAGATTGCCCGCAGCATCGAATGTCGGCGGAGCCAGCGCGTTTTCTCCGTCGCGGCAGTTCGTGCGGCAGAAGACATGAAACAGCTTGACCCTCCATCCCGAAGCACGAACGAGCTCCCATACTGAGCCGCCTGCCCCGTAGAGGTTACCGGCATCGTCGATGATGAGGCTGCTGCCACCTGCGTTGTCGGAAATTACCTTGAAGCTCCAATTCCCGGAGTCAGGGGATAGCTCAAATGTGGCTACATTGCTCGTTCCATATAGGTTGCCAGCCGCGTCGAAAACCGGAGTACTCTGGGGCAGTGCCCCGTCAGTGCAGCGAGAGTGATTGCGACAGAAGCTGTGCAAGATGCTCTTAGACCACTTCCCGCCAGTGCCGGGACTCAGCTCAAAGACCGTACCCTCGCCGTAAGCGCCACCGCCGGTCGTTGTCCCATAGAGGTTGCCTTTCGTATCAAACGCGACGCCGGCGAAAACCCCTCCTCCGTCGCTGCCGCCCTTGAAGGAGTACAGCACCTGGTACCTGCTCCCTGCCCAACCAGTGCTGCTGAGGGCAGCCGTAATCACAAGAAGCGAAATGGGGAGAGCTTTGCCCCCCAAGAGCCGAGTCCATCGCATAAAACACCGCCTAACTGTCACGCCGACGTAATAAGTGAGGTCCGCCGAGCTTTCCGGCGTCAGATTATAGCACCGAATCCGGGTGATCCCGCCAATACGGGCCTCCGGAGAGGCCCGCACTGGCCGCGCGGCACCAGACCGATCTAGTCATTGTCAATAACGTCGTTGTCCGGATCCCCGAGGGGACCGTTGTAGTTGAGGAAGTAGTTCGCATCGGGGGCTCCAGTCGGAAGCGTAATTGCCTGGAACTGACGCGGCGTCGTAAGCGGGAAGAAATCAGAGAGTGGAACGTGGAGGTTTGGGGGCGCCTGATAGTCCGGCGCGAAGGCGTCGGCGAACCGGTATTGTGGATTGATAGCCCCGATCTGGTCGGATCCGAGGAAGTTGTTCTCGATAAACGCGAGAATGCTTCCGAAATCGTGCTGGTAGGGGAAGGCCTCGTTGGGGCAGGCGGGCAGGGGAGATGCGCCGCAGGCACCAGAGACGTAACCACTGTAGGTGCCGTTTTGGTTTAGTACGCCAGTGTAGGCCGAGACCACCAGAAACGGCACCCGGAAGCCCGAGACGTAGCCGCAGCCGAACGTTATGAGCGGGTCGCAGTTCTGCGTCTGATTTTGGATCAGCACTTCATAGGGTTGAATGTGGTCCCAGAAGCCGCCCCAGTCATCCCAGACGACAAAGACGGCGGTATTGTTCCAGTAGCCGCAATGGCCGGGATCGTTGCGGAGGGTGTTGATAATGTCGGCGACCCAACCCGGCCCGTCCTCGATGACGGTGGAGGGGCCCTTGGTGCCGGGATGGTCCGAGCGGTCGTTGTTGGGAATCACCCAGCTCACGCCCCTCAGGGCGCAGTCTCCCTGCACGCCCGTCGCGCCCAAGTCAATCAGTATCTGCGACGGATTGAACACAACGTCGTTAATCCAGTCCGCGCCCACGCAGGTCGGCCGCGGCGAGTCGCCATTGGGCTGGCAAATGTCATAAATCGCGTCGGGCGCGGTCCATCATGATTTCGATCCAAATCCGTGTCGCCCGGTCCAGGCACCTCACTGACTTTGTTGGGCCGCTTTACCCGATACTCGGCGGTACGAGGACCCGCACGTGAGGCGGGGGGCCGTTGCCCGGCCCCCGCCCAGCGGAATCGTTCACCTCAGTCGGTGTCGGCGTCCTTCGGCACGCCTGGGTAGTTAATCAAACAGGTGGCATCGCAGGCATTCGATTTGCAGATACTCTGGCTGAACCACCTGCCGTGCGCCGCGCTTGCGTCTTGGTTCCGGGGACGATCAAGCTACCGGTTACTTCTGTAATCGCCGGTGGCGAGCGACTTGTTGCAGAAACGACGCCACTGCGAGAGGTTAGTATGAGAGAAAGTGGGGATTTTATGCGCAACCGACTCGCGGTTCTTATCGCTTTCAGCATGCTGGCCAGCGCGGCTTGGGGACAACAATCCCAGGGTAGCGCCCAGCCGGGACAATCGAGCATGCCGGGCATGGATATGTCAGGCATGAAAGGCATGCCCGCAGCCACTGACAAGGATGCGGACAACGGCAACGATAACGATAGCGACGCCAGCGCTCACGCGATGCACTCCATGGAAGGCCATATGGATATGGGGCCGCACATGAAGATGACCGCCCTGCGCCCATCGAGGCCAGGTGACGCCGACCGCGCCCAGCGAATCGTCGAGACCGCGCGCAAGGCCTCAGAGAAGTACACGGACTATCACGCCGCGTTGACGGATGGTTACCAGATATTCCACCCCGAAGTCCGGCAGAAGATGTATCACTTCACCAACCGCGGATTTGCCAAGGAAGCGTTCTTTCACTTCAATCCTGAGCATCCCACGTCGTTGCTCTACGAAAAGCATGGCGACGATTACAAGTTGATTGGAGTTATGTACACGGCACCCAAGCGTTATAACGAAGATGACCTCGACCAGCGCATTCCTCTCAGCATTGCCCAATGGCACGAGCACGTGAATTTCTGTGCCCCTCCTGCCGACAAGAAGCAGGAAATGATGACGGCGCATCCGCAGTTCGGTCTGCGGGGATCAATCACGACCCAGGAAGCCTGCGACGCCGCCGGTGGAACGTTTCGTCCCGTAATCTTCAACTGGATGGTTCACATCTATCCTTTCGAGAAAGATCAGGCGAGCATCTGGTCGGTCGAGCGCCAGCACGGCGACGCCGATTAGAGCACCATCGCGGGTCGCGAGTTCTGTTTATCGAGGCGGCCTGGCCGGAGCCTCGAGCAGCACGTCATGAAACCCTACCAGCAGCGAGATAATCAAGACAATAAAATCAAGAAGCCTCTGTCTTATTGACAGCCCAGGGCAAGCAGGGATCCCGGAAGCACTCGATCCTCTCAGTGTTTCGGGTGTTCGGACTGTCGCCTCCAACCTTCGGTTAAAATATTGGTGCATTCTTCTTAAATAGTACCGGTGCGTCGAAAGGACAACGGATGGCCAAGTGGACGACATTCCTAGTAAGGGCATTAGCGGCGACGGCAATCTGCACCAGCCTCATGGCACAGGGGCAAAGCAAGGGATCTCCTGACACGGAGAAGATCTACCCACGTCTGCCGGGATTGGACAAGCAACTCATCGACACGACGGCCGACCCGTGCGCCGATTTCTCCCAGTACGCGTGCGGGAATTTCAGCAAACTGTATCCGATCCCAAACGACCGATCAGGGTTTGGTCCGGGTGCGATGGTTGCGGAATACAACCAGCATGTGCTCCGCGGGCTTTTGGAAAAAGCTGCGGATGGCGGCCCCGATCGTAGCGCCAACGAACAAAAAATCGGCGACTACTATGCTTCTTGTATGGACCAGGAGGCGATTGACCGCAAGGGGCTTGCGCCATTGCAGCCGGAGCTTGATCGGATCGCGGCGCTCAAGAGCAAGGACCAACTTACGCCGCTACTGGCGCTGCATCAATTGATCGGCGTCAATTCTTTTTTGAACTATGGAGAGCAACAGGATTTCAAAGACGCGCGAAAGCAGATCGCCGTCCTCGACCAGGGCGGAATGGGATTGCCAGAACGCGATTACTATTTCCGCACCGGCGAGGCGGCTGAAAAGACTCGGAAAGAATATGTCCAGCACATTACCAATACGCTGAAACTGATGGGCGAGCCGGAAGGTCAAGCGGCGAGCAACGCCCAGGCAATCATTCAACTTGAGACCTCGCTGGCCAAAGTTTCGATGGACATTACCTCGCAGCGCAATCCGAAAAATGTGTACCACTTGATACCAGTCACGGACCTCGCTGGTCTGACTCCTGACCTGACATGGACCCAGTTCTTTCAGGATACGGGAACCCCTCCGATTACCGAGCTGAACGTTACGAATCCGGATTTCTTCAAGGGGCTAAACACATTGCTCGGTTCGACCAGCCTGTCCGTGATCCAGACCTATTTGCGATGGCAACTGATTAACTCAACTCCAAGCGAGGTCTTACCCAAAGCGTTTGACGATGAACACTTTGATTTCTACAGCCGTAAGCTGAGAGGCCAACCGGAACAACTGGCCCGTTGGAAGAGGTGTGTGCAAGCTACAGATGGAGCGCTGGGTGAGGCGCTGGGCCAGGTTTACACGGCGCAGGAATTTCCCCCCTCGAGCAAGCACGCAACGCTCCAAATGGTGCATGACATTGAGGCGGCGATGGACCAGGACATCGATACTCTGGATTGGATGAGTTCAGCCACCAAAGTGCGCGCCAAAGAAAAGCTGCATGCCGTGGCTGACAAGATTGGCTACCCGGACCGTTGGCGGGACTATTCCAAGCTCGTTGTCGTGCGCGCGGATGCCTATGGAAACGCTGTGCGCGCGGCTGATTTTGAAAACCGGCGGCAATTGGCAAAGGTTGGCAAGCCCGTGGATCGCGGGGAATTTGGCATGAGTCCGCCGACGGTAAACGCCTACTACAATCCCAGCATGAACGACATCAACTTTCCAGCCGGCATCCTTCAGCCCCCGTTTTATGACCCTAACGCAACCGACGCCGAAGACTACGGTCATATCGGCGCAATTGTAGGCCATGAACTCACCCACGGCTTTGACGATCAGGGGCGACAGTTTGACGCGAACGGGAATCTCTCCGACTGGTGGACAGCCGAGGATGCCAAGAAGTTCGAGGAAAAAGCAGATTGTGAGGTAAAAGAATACAGCGCTTTCACCGCGGTCGACGATGCCAAGGTGAACGGCAAGCTGACCCTGGGTGAGAACACGGCGGATAACGGAGGCCTGCGCCTTGCCTACATCGCCTTTCTGTCGGACGCCAAGCGCAAGAATATTGACCTAAGCCAGAAACAGGACGGCTACACTCCGGTGCAGCAATTCTTTCTCGGATTCGGTCAGAATTGGTGCGGAGCGACGCGCCCCGAACAACTTCGGACGCAGGTGCAGACCGATCCGCATTCCCCGCGGCAATTTCGCGTGGACGGAGTCGTGCAAAACATGCCGGAGTTTGGCCAGGCATTCGGGTGCAAAGTGGGCCAGCCGATGATGCCAGCCAACTATTGCCGTGTGTGGTGAAGGTCGGGCGCCACTCGGGATGTAGCGAGACGTTCATAGCTAACGTGGGGAAGTTGCCCCGGTGCTGACCTGGAAGACTTGCACCCGCGCGTTCACCACATCAGCTACGTAGATGCGGTTGCTGGCATCGACCCACAATCCACTCGGAGCGAGAAACTCTCCAATTCTGCTGCCGGGTTGTCCAAATGTACCTATCGTTGTTCCATCCGGTTTGTACACGCCGATGATGGACTTGGCGCCATAACTGATGTAGATGTTTCCGTCGCTGTCCACGGCCAGCCCGTTATCGCTGTGGACTCCGACTACAACGCCGTGATAGCCAAAGCGGTTGCCTTCGAGATCCAGGGCTTGAATACGTGACTGCCCTGCCTCCAGAACCACAATTCCGTGATTGCTCACGGCGATCTGAGTCGGAGAGACGAATTCTCCGCTGCCGTGGCCATTCCTATCCTTGCCCACACGTTTCAAAATGTTGCCTTGCAGGTCGAGGATAAAAACTGCATTGCGTGGAGTATCGGCAAGATATAGACGGCCTGCCTTCCGGTCAATTGCAATTCCGGTTGGACGTTCATACATACTCTCGCCATAGAGGTTCCCGATGTAGCGGACAAATTGCCCGTACTGGTTATAGACCAGCACCAATCCGCGCTCAGAATCAGCGATGTAAATGTTGTCTTCGGCATCTACCGCAACTCCCGCCGGTATCCGCAGTCGGTGACCTTGATCGCCGAGAATGGTGAACGAAGTGTTGCCTTTCGGGTCAAACACATGCACGGCCCGCAACTCCGGATCGCTGATGATGACCCTCAGCCTGGAGTCGGTGGTCACCTGACGCGGCGCCGCCATCACCCTGGCTGGCCCATAGGCGAAGGTCACGAGTTCATCGCGAATACTTTCCAGGCTGGAGGTTGGTTGGGCGACTCTCGCGGCTCGGGCCGGCGGCTCGAGGTCTTCTATAACTCTGCCTGCGGGAAGAGTCATCCACCGGGGAACCTCGGACTGCCTTGTCGCATCTTCGTCGAGGACTGAAGTGGATCGGGAGGTTGCACCCAGCTTTTCAAGAGTACGTGTGAACTTTGATGACTTCCTGTATTTCGCGTTGGCGCAAAACGTACCCAGATATTCCAGTTTGCGATCGCCTCCCAGGGGCACCTGTGGGAAGGCGCGGACATTTTGCGTGGGCGGTTCGAGGCGCAATGTCCCGTACGCGCTTATGGCAGACGGAGAAGGCTCCTCAGGAGGTTTGCCGAACATGGACTGGCTCACGAAGACCAACAGGGCAAGCTCAACCAGAATCCGCAGTTCAGCCTTTGCTGTGCGCGCTCCTGATCGGAAAGAGAACCTGCAAAACCGCTGCTTGCTGGGCATGGGGCTCGTCTCCTCCCATGCGGTCCGAAATGAAATAAACCAAGAGGGTGGGGGATCCTCTCCGAACTACTGATGAGATCATCCATCTTTCGGCTGATGTTTGTCAGTGACCTATGCCTCATAGCAATGTGATAACTGAGGCAAGTCCGAGATCTCGAGGTGTCCCGTGGCCTTGGGTCGAAAGAACCGGATATGCTTTCAGATTACGCTTCGGCATCTCCGCCGCAACATCCAGAGCAGAGGACCTGTTGGTCCGCGGGCCGTGGCTGCCTTTGTGATCTTGCGTCTTCGCCGGGGTTGATCTAATCTTCTTCGTCTGGGAGATTGGTGTTAATTTCTAACCCGGAGGATGCACGATGAATTGGCGGACAATCAGTCGGATTTCAATGTTGGGCACATTTCTCGTGTCGGCCATGATGGTGGCGGACACGACGGCGCAGACGGTGACGCACCCCGCGACCACCGGCATGAGCCCGCAAACTCAAACTCAACCCTCCAAGGGCGGACAGAATCACGCCGCCGTTGAAAGTAACCCGGCTTGCCAGCGCATAATCAGCGAGTGCAAGAAACTGGGGTTCATTCAGGGGCAGTGGAAAAAAGATAATGGTCTCTGGAAAGATTGCTTTGACCCGGTCGTAAAGGGCGGGGGCAGTCCCACCCGAGATGGAAAGTCCATTAGCGTTCCCGTCAGTCAGAGCGATGTTCAGGCTTGCCGCGCGGTTGAGGGCCATCACAAGTAGAGACAGTAAGTTTTGAGCGTGTTTCGTCCGGGAGCTTGATTGCTCCTGGGCTAAGAGCTCGTTGATTCGGCAACGAGGGATGATTGGGGATGCGTGCCGAATATCTTCAACGAAAGCTTAACGCGCGGAGAAGCTGCCACGGAGCTCACCAACGGCGATGCTGATGCAGGCGTTTCTCGCAAGTTGTCTACGCGAACCCAAACCTTTACCGCGAACAAATTCCATTTGCAGTGTCGAGGGAAGGCCGAACCTTGAACCCGCTTGGCAGATTAGATCTTCCGATTGACCCGCGCACGACCCGAATTTTGTGGAGGCATAACTGAATGAGGCGTGTACTTTGTCTGGTCTTGATCGTCTTTGCGGCCGAACTTGCCATTGCCCAGAACCCGAGTGGTTCTGACCTCCCGCCGTACAAGAACCCCAGCCTGCCAGTTGACCAACGGGTTCAGGACCTGCTGGGCCGCATGACGCTGCAGGAAAAGGTTGCAATGCTAAGCGGGGCCGATTGGATGCAGAGCGTTGCCAATGAACGGCTCGGCATTCCTTCGATAAAAATGTCTGACGGCCCGATCGGCATCAGGTCGTGGGCTGGGCCTTCCGCAGAGACCGGCGCGGAAGTAGCTGAGAAGCAAGTCACCACGACCGCCTTTCCCGCTGGAGTGGCCATGGCCGCGACTTGGGATACCGACCTCTTGCAAAGCGAGGGGCAGGCGATCGGGCAGGAGTTAAAGGCTCTCGGACGAGACATGATTCTGGGACCGACGGTCAACATTAACCGCACGCCTCTCTGGGGTAGAAATTTCGAGGGTTTCGGCGAAGATCCTTATCTCACCAGCCGCCTGGCGGTGGCTTACATCAAAGGAGTTCAGGGTGAGGGTGTCATCGCGACTGTCAAGCACTTTGCTGCGAACAACCAGGAGTTCGAACGGCATCGCATCAATGCGGTGGTTGACGAGCGCGCCTTGTACGAAATCTATTTCCCCGCATTCAAAGCGGCGGTGCAAGAGGCTGGCGTCTGGTCATTAATGTCCGCATACAACAAACTCAACGGTGTGTACTGTGCCGAAAATCCTGAGCTGTTAAGAGACGTGCTGCAGAAACGGTGGGGTTTTAAAGGATTCGTGGTCTCCGATTGGGGCAGTACGTACAGCACCGCGGGTACGGTGAATGCCGGCATGGATATCGAGATGCCCGGCGGCGAACCCATGAAGAAATGGCTCATCAAGCCGAAGACCCAAGCGGCGGGAAACGGCGGCGGTTGGCTGGTCCCGGAGAAGGTGCTTCCGGAAATATCGGCTGGCAAAATCTCCACCGCTACGATTGATGACAACGTAAGCCGCATGCTGCGCGTGATATTCATCAGCGGACAATTCGATAAGCCGCACACCGCAACCGGCGTGATCGATACGCCTGAGCAGCGGGCCGTGGCGCGCAAGGCGGCGACTGAGAGCATCGTCCTTCTCAAGAACGCCGGCGATTTACTCCCCCTCGATCCATCGAAGGTTCACTCGATCGTTGTCATCGGACCCAACGCGGCAGTTGCCAGAACCGGTGGCGGCGGTAGTTCGCTGGTGACTCCAAAATATTCGATAGCTCCGCTGAAGGGTATTCAGGATCGGGCGGGTCAACGCCTGCAAGTGAGTTATGCGCTGGGCGCCGCGATGGAGGGCGACGACCCGGGCAAAGAGACTTCGGAATCGGCAGAGCAGCTCAGAAATGATGCCGTCAAAGCCGCGGCAAAAGCCGATGCTGCCATCGTCGTAGTGGGCAGATCCCCGAAGCTTGAATCGGAGGATTTTGACATCAAATCGCTCGATCTGCCCTCCGGGCAGGACGATCTCATCCAGGCCGTGGCAAAAGTCAATCCGCACACCGTCGTAGTGATCAACGCCGGTGGCCCTGTCATTATGTCGAAGTGGATCGCTCAAGTTCCCGCCATCGTGGACATGTGGTATGGAGGGCAGGAAGGCGGAAATGCAATCGCTGATGTGCTCTTTGGGGAGGCAAATCCCTCGGGGAAGCTGCCCGTTTCTTTTGTGAAGGCGTGGAAGGATTCCCCAGCCTACGGACACTATCCCGGTGAGAATCTGCAAGTCGAGTACGCCGAAGGCATTTATGTTGGGTACCGATATTTCGACACGAAAAAGGTAGAGCCGCTTTTTCCCTTTGGCTACGGTCTTTCTTATACCAAGTTCGACTACAGCGATCTGAAGGTTTCGCCGAACCAGGCATCGTCTGGAACGCCTGTCGAAGTGAGCCTCCGGATTCGCAACAGCGGGTCCCGCTCGGGCGCAGAGGTGGTGGAGCTTTACGTACATGACGGGCACGCGAGCGTGGATCGGCCTGTGCAGGAACTGAAAGGCTTTCGCCGAGTTGAGCTTGGGCCTGGAGAATCAAAGCTCGTGCGCTTCACGCTGGACCGGGACGCAATGTCTTTCTACAGCACCGCGAAGAAAGACTGGGTGGCGGAGCCGGGTCAGTTCGACGTGCTGGTTGGATCCTCGTCGCGGGACATCCGGATGAAAAGCTCGTTTGTGCTGAATCCGTGAGCCGGAGCTTCGTCGGGGACCGACCAACTAAGACGCTCAGTGGCAATTGCTTCGACCGCACGCGGCACAAATGGGATAACCTTATAGCTTGGGGGTAATGAGCATGGCAGAGGTTCGGTTGCAAGAGGGCGAGTCACTGGAGAACGCTCTTCGTCGGTTCAAACGCAAGGTTCAAACCGAAGACATCATTAAGGACGTGAAGCGGCACTCCTTCTACCTGAAGCCGGGCGAAAAGCGCCGAGTCAAGCAAGCTTTGGCGCGAAAGCGCGCTCGCAAAAAGATTCGCAAAGAGTCGGATTGAGTTCCGGCAATTAGGGCCCGGCCCCCAAGCAAAGATCCTCTTTGCTTGGGGACTACTCCGTCTGCGAGATCGCTTCGAGGCTTTGCTACTCATCCAGTAGAGCGTGGCGGGGAGCGCATTGCAATGCTCCCCGCCAGCGTCTGCCCGTCATTCGCGTTATTGTCGAGACTTGGAATAATTTGCCTGTACGCGTTGAGGAGTTTGAATGCAATTAACGTCTCCCGATTTTGCTCATCTGAAGTCCAACATGAAAGCGAGCTGGATGGCTGGGGATTTCGGCCAGATCGCCAACTTCACAGTCAAAGCTGCCGAGGAGTTTGTTGCACGAACCAAAATCTCGCCCGGTACTCGCGTCCTCGACGTTGCCTGCGGCACGGGGAATACTGCTGTCCCGGCTGCACGAGCGGGCGCCTTGGTCACAGGCGTGGATATCGCATCGAATTTGCTTGAGCAGGCCAGAAAGCGCGCCGCGGCAGAACAGTTGGAGATACGGTTTCAGGAGGGTGACGCGGAGGATCTTCCGGTCGGTGATCAGGAATTCGATGTTGTCCTGACGATGTTCGGCGGCATGTTCGCGCCCCGCCCCGAGCTGGTAGCCGCCGAATTAATCCGGGTATGCAAGCCGGGAGGACTCATTGCGATGGCGAACTGGACGCCGGAAGGATTTGTAGGAAAGTCCTTTCAATTGACCGCCGAGATGGTGCCGCCTAGCGTAGGGCTCCCCGCTCCTTCGCTTTGGGGGAGCGAACCGGTAGTTCGGGAGCGGTTCTCCAGCGGAATTTCGAAGCTGAGCTTCACTCGGCAGCGAGCGCTATTCGATTACCCCTTTGCTCCAAGAGAAGTGGTGGAATTCTTCCGGCAATATTTCGGACCTACCCAGGCAACGTTTGCAAGACTCGACCAACCAGGCCAGTCGCAGTTGGCTTCCCGGTTAGAATCTTTGTGGGTAGAGCACAACCTCGCAACCGATGGGCGCACGAGAATCGAAGCGGAATATTTGGATGTGAGAGCGGTTCGTGAGTAGAGATACATCGAGGACCGGCTTGCGTAATCCCAGAATCAAGACGGGCTCGCCTAGGCACTGATTTCTCAGTTCCGCGCGAGCCTGGTCTGACATTTGAAGAATCGCTTCCTGCCGTCTCTATCTGCGCTTCATGGATACGCTACTTTTCGATGTCGAAGTAAATTTTTGTGGTGGCGCGGTATTGCGCGATCTTCTTGCCATCGATTTCTACTTCTAGTTCCGACACTCGCGCCCATCTCATGCCTCGAACCGTCTTCGCGGCTTGCTCCACTGCGTTCTCCGCTGCCTTCGCAAAGCTCTCTTTCGAAGTTCCTACTACATCGATAACTTTTTGCGCCATTGCGGTTCTCCTTAGTTATTTGGATTTCTTTGTTTGGATTTGCACCCTGTAGATTGTACAGTCCCGCGTGCCAAGCGGTTTTTCGTGAGGATCGAATTTCTTGATAAGCGTCCGAGTTCTAGTGAAGCTCGTTCCGGACATCCCATTGAGCTACGCGAACGGACCTCGCTGATAGCGGTTGAAGCGCCTTGATGGCGCATTCTCCAAGCACAATAGTCGCGGGAATCCCACAGCAAAGGTAGAATAAGTCGGCCAATCTAAACCTCTTTTCCGATGATTGTGAACTTTGCCGAGCGGGCGCACAACCACAACTGGGAACTGGACCCGGTCATTCGATCCTTGCTTGATACCGATTTCTACAAGCTGCTGATGTTGCAGTTCATTTGGAAACACTACGCAAAAACACGGGTGTCGTTTTCGCTGTTTAACCGCACCTCCTCGGTGCGTCTGGCCGACATGTTCGCAACCCAGGAAATAGTGGCGCAGTTGGAACATGTTCGGAAACTCCGGTTTCGAAAATCAGAATTGGTCTGGCTGGCCGGTAATACGTTCTATGGCCGGCGCGGAATTTTCGAACGGGCGTTTCTCGAATGGCTGGAGCAGGATTTTAAGGTGTCGGACTATGCGTTATCGGTTAAGGACGGCCAGTTCCATTTGTCCTTCGATGGTTACTGGCCTGAAACCACGATGTGGGAACTGTATGCGCTCTCCATCTTCGATGAGTTGCGGACGAGGGCCCATATGAAGAAGCTGAGCGAGTTCGATCTCGATATTTTGTACGCCCAGGCGAAAACGAAACTCTGGAACAAAATTGAGCGCCTGCGCGGCGTGCCTGCTCTGAGCGTGGCGGATTTCGGAACCCGTCGCCGGCACAGTTTCCTGTGGCAGGAGTACGTGGTCAAGGCGATGGCTTCGAATCTGGGTAGCGGCTTTATTGGAACGTCGAACGCTTTTCTCGCCCACAAGCACGACGTGGAGGCGATCGGAACGAATGCGCACGAAATCCCCATGGTGCTCGCCGCGCTGGCGAACGGCGACGAAGCCCTGAGAGCTTCTCAATACCATGCACTCGATCTGTGGCAGAGTACCTACGATGGAGCGCTGCGGATCATGCTCCCCGACACTTTTGGAACCACCCAATTCTTAAAAGATGCGCCTGACTGGGCGGCCGATTGGACTGGCCAGCGCATGGACAGTAAGAATCCGTACGTGGCAGGCGACGAATACATCGAATGGCTGAAGGGGCGAGGCCGAAACCCGCATGACAAACTCGTCATCGCGTCGGACGCTCTCGACGTCGATGAAATCATCGGTCTGCACGCTTATTTCGGAGGAACGCTGCAGAGCGGCGCGACTGCCCAGGAATTCCGCAGCGCCGCCGACTTCCAGGATCGAAAAAAATGGATGCCGGGCCGGCGCATTCGTTTCAGCGCAGGGTGGGGAACTTTGCTGACCAACGATTTCCGTGGCTGTAATCCCAAGGGCGGCACTGAATTTGATCCGATCAGCCTGATCTGCAAGGTATCCGACGTCGAAGGGCGGCCGGCGGTAAAGCTCTCCGACAATTATGCGAAGGCCCTCGGCCCGGCATCGGAAGTAGAACGCTATCGGCGCGTGTTCGGCACAGCGGGGATGACGAACGCTCCGCTGGTTGCGTAAGACAGCTGACGAAAGCTGGTTCTTGACTCTTCCTATGGCTCTGGTGAAATTCTTGATTTCCTCTGCCGGGCTGCTTCATACAACACGATACTCGCCGCTACGCCCGCGTTTAGGGATTCGACGGTTGGCGAGTGCGGGATGGCCACGGTCTCGGTCATTTGCGCCAGCAGATCGCGGGGTAGGCCAGCGCCTTCGCTGCCGATGAAGATGGCCAGAGGTCCAGTCAACGCGGCTTGATCGAGCGGTGTGCCTTTGTGCGACGAAGTTGCTATGAGGCGGAGGCTGAGTTCCCGCATCTGGTCCAAAATTCCTGACAACTTTGTCTGGGCGATGGGAAGCCGAAACACTGAGCCAGCCGAAGCACGCACCACTTTGGAGTTGAACGGGCTGACCGTCCCTTCTCCCAGCAGTACGCCTCCGGCTTCAAAGGCCTCCGCCGAGCGCAGAATCGTGCCCAGGTTTCCCGGGTCTTGCACTCCAGCAATCGCGAGCAACGGTCCGGCTTGTGACTTGGCCAGGACGTCTTCCAACTTGAAAGGCTTGCAGCGCACCAACGCGGCGACGCCTTGCGGAGTCTCGCTGGGGACGGCGCTGGCAAAAAGCTTGTCGGGGAGCAGCAGAGTCTCCACGTGGGCGGCGATTTGGGGAAGCAGGCGCTCGGCGCGGTTTTCAGCGGAGGCGCGGAAGAACACAGCCTTGAACTTCAGGCCACTGCGGATGGCTTCTTCCAGAATGCGCATGCCTTCAATGGCGCAATAGCCGTCGCGCGTAAGTTCGCCGTGGGCGAAAGCTGCCCGCAGCTCCTTGACCAGGGCGTTATGGCGGCCTTCGATGCGTCGCAGGCGGTTGTGGACAGCCGGGTCGTGGGTAGTCGCGGTTTTCTTCACGGGCGTGCTGGTCTGGACAAAATCATACGCGTTTATCTCTCCTTGCAGTTGGGGGTCGTGGTATGTTAGCTTTCGCGGATTCAGACCATTCTGGGGAAGGAAGTGTGTGCGCGCCGAAATTGTCAAGATAAACAGCGAGAAGCCGGAGGCGTCGCTCATCCGGTATGCGGCCGACCAGATTCGGGCGGGCGAGGTGCTGGGCATGCCTACCGATACGTTTTACGGACTGGCTGCCGACCCCTTTAACTTGCGCGCCGTGGACCGGGTGTACGAGATCAAGTCGCGTTCGCGGCACAAGCCGCTATCACTCTTGATCGAAAACGAAGAGCAAGCCGAGGAATTGGCCAAGCCGCTGCCCGACGAGTTCTACCGGTTGGCGCGGCGCTTCTGGCCGGGGCCGCTGACGATCATTGTTAAAGCGGCATCGCGGCTTCCATTGAAAGTTACCGCGAACACCGGCAACGTCGCGCTGCGCATACCAAGCGCCAAGATTCCGCTGGCCGTGGTGCAGGCTGCGGGAATTCCAATCACTGCGACCTCGGCGAATTTGAGCGGGGAGTCAGAGTGCACGACGGCGGAAGCGGTGCGGGATCAACTGCAGAACCGCATCTCGATCATCGTGGATGGCGGCACCTCGCCGCGCGAAACGGCTTCGACCATCGTCGACCTCACTGATGAAGAAGCCCGCTGGCGCATCATGCGCGAGGGCGCGATTTCTGCCCAGGATATTTCCGAATTCTTCGCACAAGGATGAGCGAAGCAGATGCGAAACGGTCTTCGCGACGCCATTGGACGCTGTGGCTGGCGGCACTGGCTGCGGCCGCCGTACTGATTTGGCTGGCTGCAATTTGTGAGGGAATTGCAAGCGAGGCCTCGCGACAGGAAATTCAGCCCGCGGACGCGATTGTGGTCTTCGGCGCCGCCGAGTATTCCGGACGCCCTTCCCCGGTATACCGCGCCCGCCTCGATCACGCTTTCGACCTGTTTCATCGAGGCGTGGCTCCGGTGGTCATCACGACGGGCGGGGCTGCGGCGGATCCCACATACAACGAAGGCGGGGTGGGCCACGATTACCTGATGCGTCGCGGGATTCCTGACTCCAACCTGATTGCGGAAACCCATGGTTCGGATACAGCGCAATCCGCTGCACGGATTGGAGTCATCATGCGCACCAATCACATGCACAGTTGCGTGGCAGTGAGCGATGCGTATCACGTCTTCCGGATTCGCAAACTGCTGCAGCACGAAGGGCTGGAGGTGTATGTTTCGCCGCGGCCCGATTCGCGACCGCGCTCGCTGTGGCAACGCGCGGAGGCCGTGCTGCGCGAGGCGATCAGCTACATGGTGTGGCGACTGCATGCGCCGGTGTGAAGGAAGCGCCTACCAGCCCATCCTTTTCCGAAGTTCAGTGATGTGCGCCACGTGATGCTTGCCGTGCCAGGAATAAAGTGCCAGATTCTTTTCCAGAGGCATGAGCCCCATTTCAGGATGGCGGAACATCCGTTTCCAGTCGGCTGGCTTCAGGGTGTGCAACAGGCGAACCCATCGGTCGTGCAATGACTCCAGCAGCGCCAGTGAAACCTCCAGTGGCGTCGACTGGACTTCGCCCGTGCTTGCCCAGAGGTCTTCCATGTACGGTTTGATAGTGGGTTCGTCCTCGGTGAGCGCCAGCTTAAAACGTATGTATGCGTTCATGTGGCTTTCCGGCACATGATGAACGACCTGGCGAACGGTCCAGCCGCCGTCACGATAAGGGGTTTCGATTTGCTCTGGGGAAAGATTCCTAATCGCGGTGCGGAGGGCCGCTGGGGCTCGCTCGATGTCGTCGATGAGTTTGTTTCGTTGCGCTTCGCTGGGTGGGCCGTCGAAGGTGAATTTGCCGATCGGATATCGTGGGTCGCTCATGTTGTCCTCGGGCACGGATTGCTTACAGAAGTCAGATGAAAGTGAACGGGGATAAGCTGCAGAAAGTGCTTAGGAGCAAGTCTTAAATCGCAGAGGGCGCCGAGCCGGCGCAGACGCCGCAGAGCGCTACCTCACCAGCGCTAAGATTCGCACCGGGCCGCTGGAGCCGCTTTCCAGTTTGGTTGGAGCGACCACGACCATTCCACCGGTCGTCGGAGCTCGATCCAGGTTGGCAACGTTTTCGAGTTGGTAGACGCTATGCGCCAGCGTGTATTGACGCACTGGAAAGCCTTTCGACGGACCGTAGTCGATGCTCATGGTGTCAATGCCGAGGCCCAACGTGTTGCGCGCCTCAACCAGGAACTTCGCCGCATCCGCGGAATAGCCGGGGAAGTGCATCACGCCGTTTGGGTCCGCGTTGCGATAGCTCCGGGCTGAGTTCCAGCGGGAATCCCATCCAGTGCGTGCGATGACGACCGAACCCAGCGGGATCTGGTCGTGAACATGTTCCCATTGGGCAATGTCTTCGATCGAAATCTCGTAGTCGGGATGATTTGCAACCTTCGGGCTCACATCCAGCACGACCAGGGGTGCGATCAAGCGTTCGGTTGGGATCTGGTCGACGGTCCAGAGCCCGCGAGCAAAATGAGCGGGAGCTTCAATACGAGTCTCGAAAGGTTCGAAGGAAGAAATGTTGTGGGTTTTCTCGACGCTGGCGACCGTCTTCACTTGATAAGCTGGCGTTTTGTTAGCCAGTGCTCGAGCATTGAGCGAATGCGTCAAGTCTACGACGGAATGAAATCCCGAGGGCGATGACTGGGAGGGGCGATGCTGCGCAAAGAGAAACAGCGCCAGTGCCAGTGCATATCCGATAATTAGCGTTCTAACCTTCATCAATCAACATCGACTGCTGCTTCAGAGGTGCTCCGCTCGCCACAAAATGCAATTAACCCATTTGGATGCGAGCGCTCGTTCCAGAGGTGCTCCTTTCATTCTCCCGCGCAAAGCAAGAAACCTTCAAGGAACCGCGGGACATGCACTAATGGACGTGCTTTGTGGGCTTGTTGACAGAGACTGATCCCAAGTTTCAGAAACATCGGCGGCTCAAGCCGGTTGGGTTCTTGGTTACCTTGGATATGGCTGAGGCCATATCCTAAATACGACGGAATTTTGTCAGCACCCCAGCAGCAGCCTGAAACATTGCAAGCAATGTTTCTACGGCGCGACGAGCAGGGAAGCGGTGGTTGCGGCGATTAGGGTGCCGAGGAAGTTTACTGCATCGTTGTTGAGCAGGTTGCGGCGTTCGAGCAGAGCGCCCAGGAAGCTGTCCGCGATCATGCCGGCAACTGCAGCAGTGATCGAAATGCCCAACCAGCGGAAGGGCACCAAACCGGCGAACACACACACTAGACTCACGACGGTCGCCGCCCCGATGCCGGCCAGGGTTCCAACCCAACTTACTCCCCCGTCCGTTCCCGCAGGCACTTCTTCCCAGGTAGTGATCAGCCGTGCTCTCGTGCTTCGCGCCTGACCCAGTTCGCTCGACACCGTGTCCGCCGCGGCTTCCGACAGCGCAGCGGAAAGGGCGAGCAGAGTGACTCCTTTCCCTTCCGTGAGCGTCCACAACCCGGCACAACCCGCAGCCACCGCGAGGTTGGCGAGAACCTGCAAGGCGCTTCTGCCGTCCAGCCGCTCGGCGGTTCCTAACCTCTCTTTGCGGCGATGACCGAAGCGAGTCGAAATCCAAGTCAGGACGAACACCGAGACCAGAGCGACGAATGCGCCGAGTCCGACTCCTGCATACAACAGAAAGCAGACCGCCGCCCCTGCGATGGCGCCCGAAAAACTCACCCCCCGCACCCAGCGTGCTAAGGCGGCGAATACCACGGTGACGACCAGGGCGGACCAGAGGGGAAGCGCCGGGTCCAGTTTCGCCAAAGCCTCGACGGTTCGGGTCAGGTCAGACACAGTGGACGATTCTCGCTCCGAATCGCGTACTCAGATGCAGGTACCAAGGCCGATACTACAATGGATTGGGTTGCGCCCTGCTCCGCCCCAGTGTATCGTGCTTTCACTCTGGGTTACCGGCGCGACCTTTGTGCATCAAACGGTTGGTTGTAGTTTAAACTCACGAGCGCAAGCTTGTGGAGCGGACGTGATTGGTACAGCACGGGCGTGGACGCCCGCGCCTACATTTTCCGAGACAAGGTGAACTATGGCAGCTTCGGTTTGGTCTGGCTATCTGACTTTCGGATTAATTTCGATGCCGGTGAAGCTGTTTTCCGGCGCGCGCAGTTCGGGCATTTCCTTCAACATGCTGCACCGCGAGGATATGTCGCGGCTGAAGCAGCAATATGTTTGTCTCGCCGACGGCAAGGTGGTGGAGCGCAGCGATATCGTGAAGGGCTACGAGTTTCGCAAGGACGAGTACGTCGTCATCGAACCCGAGGAGATCAAGAAGATCGAACCCAAGACCGCCAAGACGATGGAGATTCTGGAATTCGTCAAAACCAGCGAGGTCGATCCGGTTTTCTTCGAGTCGTCCTACTACATGGTTCCGGACGAAGCTGGACGCCGGCCCTACGCCCTGCTGACCAAAGCCATGGAGGAGAGTGAGTACGTTGCCATCGCCCAACTCACCATGCACAACCGCGAGTACACGGTTTTTCTACGTCCGCATGAAGGCGGAATGATGTTGCACACGATGTACTATGCCGAGGAAGTACGGAAGCTGGAGGGATTCGGTGCGCCTGACGTTGAACTTAAAGATGCGGAAGTGAAGGTCGCGCATCAGTTGATTGAAGCGCTGGCGGCCGATTGGGATCCGGAGAAGTATCACGACAGCTTTCAGGACAATCTCAAGAACCTGATTCAGACCAAACTAGAAGGCGGCAAGATTGCCGAAGTGGAAAAACCGAAGAAGCTGGCTCCGGTGGTCGATTTGATGTCCGCTTTGAAGGCCAGCCTGGCGGAGATGGAAGGGAAGAAGAAGCCGGCGGCCGCTGCCGGCGAGGCCGCTGCTGCAAGAAAGAAATCGGGCGGAAGGTCCTGAGCCCAGCCGCCCGTTTTGCTCGCGATTAGGGCGTCAGCTTGAACACAACGCCGCAGCCACTTTCACACTTGGTGATCCCGCCCAGGTTGGTGGTGCCGTAAAAATTGCCCGCCTGATCCTGGGTCAAGCCTGCAAACGGGAGTCCTCCGTCCGTTCCGCCGGTGAAGCTATACAGCGTGGTGAGCTTGCCGGTTTTATCCACCTTAAAGATGCTCCCATTGTCATGGGCTCCGCCTGCCCATGTGGTGCCATAAAGATTGCCGGCTGCATCCAGAAGAACCCCGCCTGATGGGGCAGCGCCATCCGGCCCAACAAAGGTATGCAGTATCGTGTCCTTGCCCTTCTTGCTTATTTTGAATATGACTCCGCAGCCGAATGCGGGGCAAGCGTTGGCGTTGCCGCCCTCGGGGGTCGCGCCGTACACATTGCCAGCTTTGTCGACCGCCAGGGCGCCTTGCGGCAGAAATCCATCCGGCGCACCCTTGAAGGTGTAGAGAAGGGTGAACTTGCCGGTCTTGGTTATCTTGAACACCGTCCCAGCGCCGGTAGAGCCACCGGTAATGGCCGTGCCATAGAAGTTTCCGGCTGCGTCCTGCGTTAACCATCCCGTCGGCTCAACCCCGTCGTTGCCGGTGAAGCTGTGCAATACAGTCACTTTCCCGGACTTGCTCATCCGGTACACGGTGCCGTAACCGCCGTACGGGCCGTTTCCTCCCGCAACTGTCGTCCCGTAGAAATCCCCGTTCGCATCCTGGATTAACCCCTGGCTCGGCTGTTGGCCATCGTTTGCACCGCCAATGAAGCGATGGAGCACCGTCTCCCGGCCAGTTGTGGCCACCTCGAATGCCGTACCCAGGCCTATGTTCCCCTTCATACCGCCATACACGGTTGTGCCGAAGAGGTTACCGGCGGTGTCCAGCAGCAGATTGCCGAAGTAGGGTTGCCTTCCGTCAGAATTGCCCCTGAAAGTGTGAAGCAGTGTTTGCTTACCGGAAGGATCGACCTTGTAGACCACGCCACAGCCTTTAAACAGACCACAGCCCTTGAGGTCGCCGCCTTGGAATGTAGTGCCATATACATTGCCCGCTGCGTCGAGGATCACACCGCCGTAAGGATAGGCGCCGTCGTTCTGGCCGGTGAAGGTGTACAGTACGGCGTAAGTTTGCGCATGCGCCTGCGGCGTCGGGACGACCGCAACGGTAAGCGCAAACGTCAATGCCAACATGGCCTGTGTGATTCGCGAATTGATTTTGAACGTCGGCTGCTGAAGTTGCCTTTTACTCATCATTTAAGGATTTACCTTTCCTGTTTTTCGGATGTCGTAGTAAGAGAGCTTGTTCTCACGAAAGCGTCGCTACGGCGTGAGCTTGAACACCACGCACAGCCGTTTGGGATGCAAGGTCCTGAACGGCGAGCCAAGGTAACATACGTTGCTTCCGCACAATGTAAAAAGAATGTCAAAATGCCGGGAAGGGACTTTCGGCCATGGACGAGGGCGCTGCTCAGAGGGAGAGTTGCTTCTCGGAGCTTCGCTATCGGATCACTCCCTGGTTCGGCAGTCGGCGGACCGTCCAACCAATGCTCGTGCACGGGCATCCATTGCAAGAAACTGAAAGTTGGAACTGCTAGGGAGCGAATATGAGGACCTGCTTCTCTGGCGCAGATCGCAGCCAGCCGTTAGAATAGTGAATTCCTGCGGGATCCTATGCAGAAAATTATCTTGTGGCGGAGGTGCCGATGACGGGCGTGCGGGCCGCGGCCATTTTCGTTCTCACGCTTATTTGTACCAGCTGCGGGGATGTTTACCGGCCGGTTGCTACTCCGATCATACCCAATCCACCGAATCCGGGTTTTTCTCATCTGGTGCTGGTGATCAGCGGCAACGGTTCCAATAACCCCGGCGCCAGCACTACGATTGATGTTTCCGGTGACGCTGCCTTATCGCAAGCGACTGTGGGCCTCATGCCCGTGCATGCGGCGTTTGCGCAGGGCGGCGACCGGGTCTATGCAGCCAACAGCGGGGATGACACAGTTTCCTCGTTCAGTTCCTCCAACCCCACGCCGGTGACAACTATCAGTCTGCCCGCAGGCTCGACTCCCAGCTTCGTAGCGACGACCGAGACCGGAACCATTTACGTCGCCAACTCCGGTAACAACACGGTCTCCGCGATCAATACCGCCAATAACGTGGTCATGCCACCTATCTATGGAATTCCGGTTGGCGCCGATCCAGTGTGGTTGGCAGAGACTCCCAATCAACAGAAGCTCTACGCGGCCAGTCGGGGCAGTGGCGGGGGTGGTGGTTCAGTGACCAGTATCAACACTCTCGACCGAAGCGTGAACCCGCCCATCGCAAACGTGACTTGGATTTCCCCTGTTTCCGTCGCCGCGCGGTCGGACAGCAACCGAGTGTATGTGCTCGACCAGGGAAGCGGCATGATTTCGGCGATCGATACCGCCGTCGACACGGTGGTCAATAGCTTTTCGGTCGGCGTAGGGGCAAACTTCATGCTCTACGATCCGATGCGAAATCGCCTGTATGTATCGAACCCGGTCCAGAACAAGGTGATCTATCTGGATGCGTCGAATGACACGCTTTCGGCTGTGACTGTCGCTGTGGCGAACCCGGTCTCGGTGGCCGCCTTGCCCGATGGCAGCCGGGCTTATGTATCCAGCGCGTTGATCAACGGGAAGAGTGTGACCTCCAGCGTCACCGTCATCAACGCCTTGGACGGAAGTATCAAAACCACGATTCCGTTGACCACAGCCTCAAAGGTGTGCGCTGCGAACCCGTCTGAGTTGTCGATCGCCGCCTCGGCGGACAGCTTGAGAGTGTATGTGGGGAATTGTGATGCCGGGAATGTAGCGATTATTCAGACACTGAGCGACACACTGGTGCTGCAGATGCCTGCGCCCCAGAGCGCGACGCTTTCCGGCGGGACTCCGCTTCCGCAGAACCCGGTGTTTGCGGTGGCTGGACCATAGCCGTGTGGGTTTATTTTCTGGTTCTCGGTGCTGGGAAATCTAAGGCTGAATCCGACCTGCACGGGCGAGGGCGCCCGCGCCTAGAATAGCAAGCTTCCGTTGATTCCCTGTCCTACTGCCCGACCGCTGCGGCCTGTTCGGGCTGTCGCGAGCCCTTGTGTCGCAGGGCGATGTTCAGGAATACGTTGCCGATGCAGGTCTCGAAACACATCACCAGGGCCTCGGTGTCTTCACTGCTTTTGGGCCCGTGTTCGGAGGTGTGCAGCACTGGTGGGTGTACGCGGAAATGGAATCCCTGGTCGTTGAGCGAGGTGACTGCATTGCCAATCACGAGGTTTGCCAACTCGCATACGGTTTCCCGCACCAGTTCGTCAGATTCGGGCAGATCGCTTCCCGCGAACCGGCTGGCCACGCGCAGTGCGGTTTCCGGGTCCAGATCGATGACGATGCGTCCTTCAATGTCGCCGGTTACCCAAATCAGTGCTGCCACGCCTTTGCGGCGGTAAGCCTCTTGCTCCATGCTGAGGTTGGCAATGGACGTGGGACATTGCAGTCCCTGCGCCAACACGGCATCCGCCGCGTTGATGAAAGGCTGGATCAGCTCCATTCTCATTTCAGGCCCCCGCGCCCGCAGCCTGAGCCGCAGTGCCATCCTCACCCATCACGTACTTGATCACTTCGTACAAGACCTCCGGCTTCACCGGCTTCTGCACGAAATGACGGGCGCCGCGCTGCAGCGCCGCCACGATGTTTTCCTGATATCCGACGGAAGACACCATGACAATGCGCGCTTCGGGATGTTGCTGCACAATTTTCTCGGCAGCCTCGATGCCCTCCATTTGAGGCATGGTGATGTCCATCAGAACAATGTCCGGCTTGAGCCGCACATATTCGGTTATGGCGGTCACACCGTCTCCCGCTTCGCCTGCCACCTGGCCTCCGAATGTTTCGATCATCCGGGCCAGATTCTTGCGCGCGAAGACGGAATCGTCCACTACCAGGTAGCGGACCGGTTGACCGTCCTTACTGCGTTTCACTGGCGCAAACTGTTCCATATACAACCTCCCACCGCTTCAAAGTTCCGGCATCGTGTTCTTGCCTGCCGGACAAAATCAGTTCTTGCCGACTCCGGCGGCTTTGCCGCCGTCTTCGGGTTCCACCTTACCCCCGGTTTTCCGGTCCTGCATGCACTGGGCTTGCAAAGTGTTGGCAAGCGCATCGAGTGCGACTACTCGCACCGCATAACCACGCTCGATCGCGGCCTTCGGCATGCCGTACACCACGCAGGATTGTTCGCTCTGAGCGATGGTCATTCCTCCGGCCGCCTTAACCAAGCCCATGCCTTGCGCTCCGTCCTCGCCCATTCCAGTCATGAGCACCGCGATACCCTTTTCTCCGAATTCCTCTGCGACACTCTTAAACAGCACATCGACCGAAGGGCGATGGCCATTCACCCGCGGTTCGTCATTGAGTACAGCAACGTCGCCCAGTGGCAATCGCTTCACCTTGAGGTGCCGGTTTCCGGGGCAGATCAGGACTCGTCCGGCCAGCAGAAGGTCCCCTGACTGCGCTTCCTTGACCGTGAGGGGGCAGATTTCCTCCAAACGCCGAGAAAACATTTCGGTAAATCCTTCAGGCATGTGCTGCACGATCAGGATGGTTCCTGGAAAATTCTTGGGCAGCTGCGGCAATACGTATTGCAGCGCCTGGGGTCCGCCGGTGGAAACCCCAATGGCCACGATTCGCGTGGCTCGAGTCTTGGTGTCAGGGCTAGTTTTGGGGGACGGTTTCGGAGGTTCGACAGGTGCTGCCACTGCAACCCTTCGGCTCTGTGCCGCAGCCTTGATCTTAGCAATGAGTTCCCGCGCGATTTCCGGCATGTTCGCCGATACATCGCTGGGCTTGGCTACAAAATCGAACGCTCCCATGGATAGCGCTTGCAGCGTAACCGATGCCCCCTGGGTGCTGTGGGAACTGACTACGATGACCGGAAGTTGGTAGCGCAACATGATTTCTTTCAGCATGTCCAGCCCACCCATGCCCGGCATCTCGAGATCCAGTGTCACCACCTGCGGCTTCATGTCCTCGATCTTCTTCAGACCGAAGTTCCCATCCATGGCGGTGCCGACGACCTGAATCGAGCTGTCGGTTTGCAGGATTTGTGGAATCAGCTTGCGCATGAGCGCGGAATCATCCACCACCAATACCCGTACGGGAGTCGTCATGGCCGTCCTCCTGCCGCAGTCTGCGAGATTCGCGCCCGCTCGGCCTGCGATAGCAACAGGCCCACACTCGGTCCGCCAACTGTATCGGGACGTGACTTGGAAAAGCGTTCCACGATGGCTGCGAGATTCAGAATCAGTACCACGTGACCATCGCCTAGAATCGAAGCGCCGCTCACCAAATCGGTTTCCGCGGTCTGATCATCCAACGCCTTGATGACTAATTCCTCTTCGCCTTCGAGCGCGTTTACCAGGAGCCCGAGTTTGCGTTCGCCCACGGCGATCACCAGCACGAAGACTTTTTCCGGCCGGCCATCCGTCCGCTGTTCCGGAGGACGCCCCAAGCGAGCTACCGGCAGGACGCGATTCCGCAATTGCAGAACTTCGCAGCCATCAACCTGATGGATGTCGGATTCATGGGCACGGGCGATCTCCGCCACAGCATTCAACGGAATGGCATACAGGCGTTGCTCTACGCGGAAAAGTAGGGCCTTAATGATCGCCAGGGTTAGAGGCAACTGCAGCCGGAACGTGGATCCTTGCCCTGGATGGCTCATCAGGTGGACCGTGCCCTTCAGACGATGCAAGACGCTTTGCACTACGTCCAGCCCCACGCCGCGACCGGAAATTTCGGTAATCTCATCGGCGGTGCTGAATCCCGGACGGAAGATAAAATCCAGAATGTCGGCTTCGCTGAGCCGTTCCGCTTCCTCGCGCTTCAAGAGGCGGCGCTCGATGGCCCGAGTTTTGACCTTCTGCACATCGATACCGCGCCCATCGTCACTGATTTCCACGATGACCTGATTGCCTTGGTGGTAGGCCTCAAGGCGGATGGTTCCGTGCGCCGTTTTGCCGGTGCGAGCACGCTCCTCGGCGCTTTCAATGCCGTGTCCAATGGCGTTGCGAACCAAATGGGTGAGCGGCTCCGCGATGGCATCCAGCAAGCTCTTGTCCAGGGCCGTGTCTTGCCCACTCAGCGCCAGGTTGACCTGCTTGCCGCATTGTTTGGCGACGTCGCGAACCATGCGGGGAAATCGGCGGAACAGTTGCTCCACCGGAACCATGCGGACCTTCATGACCGAGCGCTGCAGGTCGTTCAATACCCGCGATTGAAAGGCCATGGCATCGGCGAAGCGGCCACGCATGGCTTCCTTGGGATAGTGCAGAGCGAATTCGTTGAGTGCCTGCTGCAACATGGACTTTCCAATGATCAGTTCGCCTACGAGATTCAGTACGGTGTCAATCCGCTCCGCATCCACTCTCAAGAGATTTTCTGCAGGAGCAGTGCTGGGTTTGGCTGCGGCAGCGCGTTCGAGGGAAGGTGCGATGGGGGTTTCAATTTCCTCGATCGGTTCCACCGGAGCCTTGGCTTCCAGTTTTTCTTCGGCGAAGGCTGCGGGCGACTGGGCTACGGGGCCTTGGGTTGCAGAAGGCTTCGGCCCAGCCTCGCTACCGTTAGACTTCTGAGCCGGCTTCTGCGCTGGGGTTCCGATGCTCTCGACTTTTACCTGCGAAATGATGGTTGGGATGCGGCACTTTGCGGTCAAGAACTCCACGGTCTGGTCGCTCGCCACCAGCAACTGGAACTGCATCGCGTTCTTGGCGGATCCCGCTTCCGGCCGGGTGCCCAGCACTTCGCCGGTTTCGGTCAGCGCCTTGAGGAGCAGTTGCTGGGCCGCGATAGGCATCGCGCAGTTGGGATCGATCTGCGCCGTGACGTGGTACACCTGCTTGCCTTGCTGCAGCGCCCCTTGCATGGCGAGCTTTTCATACTCGGTCCAGTCGACTTCAGGCGCAGAGGCTGCCTGGCCTTTCGGTCGGCGCGGTTTCCGGGTCTTCGGATCTCGCGCCAGTTTGCGAATCATTTTCCGCACCGGTTCCGCCGAGGGCAGCTTGGTTCCTTCGCGATAGCAACTCAGCATCTCGCTGAATGTATCCGCTGCGGCGAAAGCTACTTCCGCGAGGGCGGTGGGCGCTTCGCCCGCTTCCAGAGCCAATGCATCTTCGAATTCGTGCGCCAGTTCGCTGAGTTCGGCATAACCAACCGCGGCCGAGTCCCCTTTCAGGGTGTGCACGATTCTCCGGATGGTGCGCACCGCTTCGAGATCGCCCGGCTGCTTTTCGAGCTTCAGCGTCTCTTCATTGAGCGACTGCAGCAACTCCGAAGCAGACTCAAAGAAGAGTTCCTTCAACTCCTCCGCGCGTTCGTCCGGGAACTGGCTCACGACGTCACCTCGATATGCTGGTAGGCGGTCCCGGTCTCGCGGTAAATCATGTTGAATTTATCGGTCAGGCCCAAAAGGCTTTCCGCGTGCCCCACAAACAGGTAGCCTCCCGGATTCAGGCAGCGGGAAAACTTCTCGATCAGACGTTTCTGCTCGGCTTCGTCGAAATACATCATGACGTTGCGGCAGAAGATAATGTCGTTGCGCTGCGGCAGATATTCCGTTTTCAGGTTGTGAAAATCGAAGTGCACCAGTTCCTTGAGCGCCTTCTTGACGGCATAGCGGTCGCCAACCTTGTCGAAATGACGAAGGCGATAACTGTAGTCCACGGAAGCCATTTGATTCTCCGTGTACATTCCTTCCTGGCCGGCTCGCAGCACCGAATAGCTGATATCGCTGGCCAGAATTTCCAGCCTCCAGGGCGGAGGAATCAAAGGCTTGGGAAAAGACGTCTCGTGGCTCGAAGGATTACGCAGAGCGTGGTAAGAAAGAGCGTCGGCAACCTGCATCGCCATGGTGTACGCTTCCTGGCCGGTCGAGCAGCCGGCGCTCCACAGGCGCAGGGAAAAGTCGCGGCGCTCCTGCTTGCGGCGAAGGATGTCGTCGAGAACGTGTTTATGAAACAGCTCGAGCTGCGCCTTGTTGCGGAAAAAGCTGGTCTCGTTGACCGTGAGATTCTCCAGCAGCCGGGCTAATTCCTCTTTTCCTTCCTTGCTGATCAAGAGGCGGTAATAACTGTAAAAGGAGTCCAATTGGCACTCCTTCAGGCGGCGTTGCAAACGGTCCTGGAGGAAATCGGCGCGCCGCGAATCAAAATGCATTCCGCACTCCTGATAGACCAGAGCCTGCAGGAGTTTCAGTTCGGGTTCGGTGAGTGGCGCTTGCACGCCTGCTGTCCCCATGCGTTTATGTCACCTGTCCTGCTGCTATTTCGAGGCCGCCGCGCCTCGTGCGTTTTCCGCCGAAGCGGCCGGGCCCGTGCTCGGAGCCGCCTCGCGTTGCTGCCGGGTTCCGCTGAAGTCAAGCACCTTGACGATATCCAGCAAAACGATCAGCCGGCCCTGGTACTTGCCCAGTCCGGTCACGCAGTTCAGCCCGCCTTCCACAAACTCGGTGGGAGAAGGATCAATGTCCTCGGCCGGGATCTTGAGCACGTCAGAGGCGGAATCCACGATCAGGCCGCAAAGGCGTCCTCGGTGCTCGACCACAAGAATTCGATTGCGCTTGCTGGGAGCGATGGCAGCTTCCCCCAGCCGCTTCCGCAGATCGAGGACAGAGACAATCTTCCCGCGCAGATTGATCACGCCCTCGACGTAATCCGGGGCGTCCGGCACGGCAGTTATCTCGGGCACGCGCACGATTTCATGCAGAGCAGTAATGGGTACGCCGTAGGTCTCGCGCCCTACTTTGAATCCGACAATGTGCAGTTCGCGGCTCATCTCTGGACCTCCGGGTTAGTTTTCCGAGCCAGCTGCGGCTTGCCGCACCCTGCCTCTGGCGCCAGCCTTTTCTTCGCGGTGGGATACGCCCGCTTCCGTCTGGTCCAGCGCGAACCTGCCCATGGAATCCAGCAGATCACGCGACATCTTCGACATCTGTTCCGCTGAGGCGGCCAATTCGGTCGAGCCCGAGGTAGTGTTCTGCACCAACTCGCGCATCCGCTCCATAGCTTTGACTACGGCATGGGCGCCCGAAGCCTGCTCCTCGACGGCCGAATTGATTTCATGAGTAATCTCATTCAAACGCGTGGTGGCCCGGGCGATCTGCGAAGAGCCGTGCGACTGTTCGTTGGTGGCGGCGCCGATCTCCTGGGCGAACTTGTAGACTTCCGTGACCACATTCGAGATCTTGCGTAGCGCCGTATTCAGTTCCTCTCCATGCCCCAGCCCTTCGTTCACGATCGAAGTGCTCTGGTCCATGTTCTCGACTGCTTTGCGGGACTCTTTCTGGATGCTTTGGATGAGTTCGGAAATTTCCTTGGTGGACTGGGCGGATTTTTCCGCCAGCTTTCTGACTTCATCAGCGACTACGGCGAAGCCTAGTCCATGCTCTCCGGCGCGCGCTGCTTCAATCGCGGCGTTCAGCGCCAGCAGATTGGTTTGCTCCGCCAGATCGTCGATCACTTCGATGATCTTGCCAATGTCATCCGCTCTTTGACCGAGTACATCGATGATCTCCCCCGAGGAGTGGATGGTGGTGTTGATGCGATTCAGTCCGTCGGTCGCTTTTTCCATGGTGGCGATCCCGTTGTGCACTTCTTCACGCGAGCGGTTGGAGATGTCCAGCAGAACTTTGGCAGTGTCCGCAACGCGCTGGATCGAGGCCACCATCTGATCGATGGAAGCGGAAGTCTCGCTTACGCTCGAAGCCTGCACCTTCGTGCTCTTCACCATGTTCTGCACGTTGACGCTCATTTCGTGCATGGTGCTGGTGACTTCATCGATGGCAGACGAGGTTTGCAGGCTGATCTTGGCCGATTCGTCGGACGCTCCCGCGACCTGATTGGAGGCGCTGGCCACCTGCTGCGCGGCATCGCGCCCGTTGCGTACCAGCTTTCGCAAGCCCTCGATCATGCGCGCGAAGGCTTTGCCCAGGGTGTCATTCTTGGATCGAGGCTGGACGTCGACGCCCAGGTTTCCACCCGCGATGGCTTCAGAAACTGCTGCCATCTCTCGCAGGTAAGTGACCATGTTGGCAAAGGTCCGCGCCAGTTCGCCTATCTCATCGCTGCGATGGATGTCAATTTCGTGGTCCAGATCGCCGGCATCGGCGATCTGCCGCGCGATCCTCATCAGATCATTGAGCGACGAAGTGATGGATTTGGCCGTGGTGTAAGCGATGACCACTCCGAGCGTCAACGCCACCAGTGTGCTGAGCAGAGCGATCACGAAGGTCGCGGTTCCCGCGGTCTCGTCGGACTTTCGCCTGGCCTCAAGCACCTTGGTGTTTTCGAGGTCGGCCGCGTCCAGATATTCGCTGGCGTTCTTCACCCAGGAAGAAGCGTCTTTCTGCAGATAGAAAATTTGCAGTTCGGCCACGGTGGCGTTGCCGCTGTCGACTTCTTTCCGCTTATCCATCAGCGGCGCGGCAAATTCGCGGGCCCAATTTTGCTCGCTGGTCTGTACTCTCTCGAGCGCGTTCCGCTGCTGATCGGATGTGGTAAGGTTCTGTCCGGTCTGCAGTTTCTCTTCCAGCACCCGCATCCCGTCATTCAAGCGCTCGACCTCGCGGGTGTCGCCGCTAAGCAGGTAGTTGCTCAGAGACAGGCGGTTCTGCATCATCTGAAAGCGGATCTTGTCGGTCGTGGCCGCCATTTGCAATGCCTGGGAAGCTGCGGCCTTGGCGCTATGCTCACGTTGCACGACGATGAGATTGATCAGGAACAGCACCACGACCATCGCAAGGACGGCTCCGAAGTTTAGGTAGAGTTTCTTGCCGATCGTCATTTGCTGTGCCTCCGCTCGTCTGCGTTTTTCTTGCGGTTCGCCCCGAGCCCATGGTTCAATCAGATCGAAGTCGGGCGAAACCTTTCAGTCGGTTCAGTCTTCCCCGGAACCCTGGCCATTTAATTTTGTGGCTGGAACTTGAACTCTACGGTGCCGCTGCTCTCATTGTCGGCCGGTTCAAACTTCCACTTCTTCAATGCGTCCATCGCGGCGTTCACTAGGAGAGGGTTCCCGCCGACAACCTTGGTGTCTTTCAAAGTCCCATTGGGGGAAACCACCACCAGCACTTTGACGGTACCGGTGATGTTCATCCGCCGCGCGAGATCCGGATAAGCGGGGGCTACTTTGGTTTTCGTCTTACGTACCAGTTCTCCTTGCGCCACAGCGGGCATGGGACGGAATGTCGCCGCCGCAGTCGCCACAAACGCCAAGAGGCCAGTCATGGCCCACTGCCGTATCTTTTGGAAAGACACTGCTCCTCCTTGTGACACACCTGCTGATGCAACAGCAATGCCGTTGCCACCTTGCGGAGGACTGCTGCATCCTCGGTCAATTGCTCCATAAGAACTCTTTAATCAGTGAGTTAGGTTGGCTTTACGTGGCTCTGCAGTTAGGGTTCCAGGGGGCGGATTCGTCTCATTCGCTCTGCTGGCTCTCAGACTGAGACGACGCCATCGGCTTTTACCAAGATTTCCCAGTTTGGCACTCCAAACGTTATTCTCTTGACTCAAATTGAGATGGCAGTCTATTTTTCCTGTATATTCAATTACTTGTAGTGTGACGGTGCGAGGCGGTGCCTTTCTGACCATTCATGCCGGAGATTCGACAGTGCTGGAGAAAGCCGGCCCTCGTTCGGACGATGCTTTCCAGAACGTTCTCCTACGATTCTCCGAGGCGGCTGCCCAAGGGATTTCAGCCCCGGCTTTGATCCGTCTCTTCTGCCAGGCGACGCGCAGGTTCTTTCGCGTGGATGGCACATACTTCTGGCGTTGTGATTCCCCTGAAGAGTTGGTGGGCGCCGAAGCCGACGGACTGATGGCCGCCGATTTTTCCGGCCGGCGGCTGAAGGCCCGCGAGAGTGCGGTTGCCATGGAGGCGATTCGTCAGCGCAGAACTTTGTATATGAGCGATCCGCTTCCCAACCGGTATCCGGTTGCAGCTGAGTTTCGCGCCAAATCGCTGATGGCAGCGCCGCTTGTGGTGTCCAACGAAGTCATCGGGGCGGCCGTCTTCCTGCAGGCCTCGGAAGCGGATTATTTCAACGACGATCTGGCTGCCAAAGCGACCATTCTTGCTGGCCAATTAGGCAGTTTGTTGGAAGCCAGCCGTTTGACTCAGGTATCGCGACAGGAGCATCGGCGGGCTGAAATCCTGGTTGAGGTCGCCCAGGCAGTGCACGCCGTGCCTGACGCTTCGGCGGTGGCGAAGGCTGTGGCGGATCGCTTGCGAGTTCTGTTGCGCACCCGGTTGGTGTGCATTCTGCTACGCCAGGGGACGACCGTAGGACTTCATGCGGTGGCCGCCGAATCTCCGCACCTGGCGACTTCCGCCCGCGCCCGATTTGACCGTAAGGGTCTGCAATTCGCCGCCGATCTCGCGGCCCGGGCGGTTGCAGCCGGTGAGCCAATCGTAGTTGCCATCGATCCCGTCACCCACGCCCTCGGCGACCTGGTCCCGGCCGGAATGCTGTTGGCCGCGCCCATTCGCACTTCGCGCGCCGAGGGCGCTGTTCTCGTCTATCCACGCGAGGAAGGCGCTTTCAGCCACGAGGAGAAGTTGCTGCTCACGGCGGTGGCTGGGTTTGGAGCCGTCGCCATCGCCAATGCCGAGCTTTACGGTACCGCCCGTGCTCAGGCGCACGAACTGCACCAACTGCTCGACATCCTTTCGGAACTCAGTTCGGTCGGAAATCTCGACGAGTTCCTACGACAGTTCGTAGTTCGGGCCGCCGACTTCCTGGGTTTTGGCCGAGCCTTTGTGGGGTTGCTCGAGGGGGGAGCATTTCACGTTCGGTGGGGCGCAGAAAATGGCAAGCCCGGCCCGGTGGACCAGATTTTTCCCGACGGCACCGCCAGCCGCGCGCTACTGAACAAAGAACCCTTCTGGTCCAACGATCCCTCCAAGATCCCAGGTGCGAACCTGGAGATGATTTCGCAATTCAAGGTGCGTCAACTCCTGGCCGTACCGCTCCTGGGAGCCGGGGGACGGCTGTTGGGTTTGCTCGGTGTCCTTGACCGGTTGGACGGCGCGGCAATTTCTCGGGAGAACGTACGTTCAGCACAGGCTTTGGCAGCCCACGTCGCTGTCACCCTGGAGGCCACTCGCAATCTACACCTGTCCGAGCAACACCGCCGCCGCGCGGAATCGTTGATGGGACTCGCACTGGAACTGAACTCTCACCTCCGGCTTCCTGAGTGTGCCAAGAACTTCGTAACCCGTGCCGTGGACCTGATGGGCGCGCAGGGTGCCGCATTCGCCGTCCAGCATGGCTCAGAGCTGGAAACCCTCGTGCTGCATGGGGCGTCAACTCCTGGCCGCGAATCAAGCTCCTTACTGCGCCGTTTTGATCACGCTCTGGTCGATGCGCTGGCCCAGCACACGGCCACAGTTGTCTCCGCGAGTGCGGCGGAGCTGTTTGGTTCGGAACTAAGCTCGCTCCTTGATTGGCGCGACTGCACACTCGTCCGGCTGCTGGGTTCGTCGGGTGATCTGGTGGGCGTGCTGTGCCTCGCCAATCGCGGCAAGCCTTTGCAGGAGGAAGACGAGCAACTCTTGCAGGCCGTTGCTGCTCAAGCCTCAGTTGCTCTGGAGAATGCCCGGCTTTTCACCCGCATGGACCAGGCTAACCGGCATTGGATAGAGATTTTTGATGCCATCACCGACTTCATTGTCGCGCACGATCAATCCGATCACATTCTCCGGGTAAACCGTTCACTGGCCGATTTCATCGGCGTTCAGCCGCACGAACTCATCGGCGTCAACATGGGCGCTCTGTTGGCCATGGGAAACGATGCTCCCCTGCAGTCGTGTCCCTTCTGCCGCTCCACCACGGATGCAGCCACGGATGAGTATGTTTTGCCGGTGCTCGACCGAACTTATCTGGTGTCGACGTCACGAGTTCATGGAGCCAATAGTGAGGGTTTGCAGACCATCCATGTGCTTAAGGACATCACCGATCGCCGCGAGGCCGAGCGTCGCTATCGCGAACTCTTTGACAATATTCAAGAAGGAGTGTTTTTCTCGACCCCAGATGGGCGTTTCATCGAAGTCAACGACGCTCTGGTCCGCATACTCGGGTACCACAGCCGGGAGGATCTGCTGCAAGCCGATGTGAGGACCCAGGTATGTTTTTCAGCCGAACAGTACGAGGAACTTGCCGGGCAGATGCAGCAATACGGCGCGGTGCGGAATCACGAGCAGACGCTGCGCCGCCGGGACGGATCGTCTGTCCATGTTCTGATCAATGCTTTTGCGGTACGCGACGCACAGCAGCGCATCGTGCAGTACCGCGGCGTGATGCTTGATATCAGCGGCCTGAGGACTTTTCAATCCGAATTGCAGCGCGAGCGCGACTTCTCCGGCAAAATTCTGAACAACACTCAAAGCCTGATTCTGGTGGCGGACGCCGCCGGGCTGGTCAGCTACGCCAACCGGCGCTGGTATGACATGGGCTACCAGCAGAACCAACTCTTGAGCCGCCCCTTGGAGGAACTCATCGTTCCTGCCCGTCGACTGGCTCTTCATGAGGCATTCGCGGCGACCCTGGCCGGCCAGCAAGTCGACAATCTCGAAGTGCAGATCGTGCATGGGGAAGGCCGAGTCGGATATTTCTCGATGAATTTAAGTCCCATGCGCGACGAGCAAGGCAATGTCACAAGCATTGTCGTCGTCATGAGCGACATCAGCGATGCGGCAACACTGCAGGCCAAACTGCTGCATGCGGAAAAAATGGCGGCGGTGGGGCAGTTGGTCGCTGGGGTCGCTCACGAAGTCAACAACCCGCTCACCGCGATTCTCGGTTTTGCCGACCTGCTCATGGAAAATCCCGAAGTTCCGGACAGCGCTCGTAAGGATCTGCGTATCATTTTGCAGGAAGCGCAGCGCACCAAGCAGATCGTGCAAAATCTTTTAAGTTTCGCCCGCCAGATGCCACCGCAGCCCCGGCCGGTTCAGATCAATGCGATTCTCAGCCGTACCGTGCAGTTGCGCGCCTACGACTTCCACAGCCGCGGAGTTCAAGTGGTTGAGCAATTCGATCCGGACTTGCATCAGGTCATCGGCGATGCTCACCAGTTGCAACAAGTGTTCCTGAATATTTTGAACAATGCCTATGACGCGGTCCGCGATAGCGGGCGTCCCGCTCGCATCGAAATCAGGACTACCAACCGGGGAGACTTCGTAGAGATCTTATTTCGTGATAACGGGTACGGCATCTCCTTTCCCGAGCGAATCTTCGACCCGTTCTTTACCACCAAGGAAATTGGCAAAGGCACGGGCTTGGGCCTGAGCATCTGCTACGGCATCGTGCGCGAACACGCTGGGGAGATTCTTTGTCACAACAACACAGGAGGAGACGGCGCCACGTTTATCGTGCGCCTGCCCGCCATTTCGGAGGCGGCTTCATCCGGGGCGGCAGCGGGAGTTGCCCAGCCATGACAACGACACCGCCTGCCATCAAGCCCGACGCGTTGCCGGTGTTGCTCATCGAGGACGAACCCGCCGTCATGGCGTATGTCCGCGCGGCGCTGGAGCGCAGCGGTTACGCGGTTGTCTCCACTGAGTCCGGAGTTGAGGGACTGCGACTCCTCGAGTCCGGGCAATTTCTGGGCGTGGTCTCGGATATGCGTACCCCCGGCGGCGTAGACGGCGCCGATGTACACGCTTGGCTAAGCCGGTACCGCCCAGATATGGCGGCGCGCATCGTCTTCATTACTGGCGATATCGCCAATGAAGAAACGGTCGCCACCTTGCGCAAGACCGGGGCGCCTTGCGTAGAGAAACCCTTCCGGGTTCAACAATTTATTTCGGTCATCGAGAAGACGATAGGGAAGGCATTGTGAGTGACGATTTACGGATTCGCTTGCTGATTGTCGACGACGAACAAAGCATTCGCCGGCTGTGCATGACCGTGGGTGAGGCCCTGGGTTTCACCTGCATGGAGGCCAACAGCGGCGAAACCGCGCTGGCCCTGCTCGAAGAGCAGCCCGCGCACATGATTCTCACCGACATGGTTATGCCCAATATGTCCGGCCTTGAGTTTCTGGAGAAGGTGAAGAAGCTGCTTCCGCGCAGCGAAGTGGCGGTCATGACCGGCCATGGCTCCATCGAAACCGCCGTTCAGGCGATGAAGCTGGGTGCCTACGACTACATCAGCAAGCCCTTTTCTCCGCTGGAAGAACTGCGCCTTTTTCTGCGCAGGATGGCGGAAAAAGTCCATCTGGTGGAAGAGAACCAGTTTCTCCGCGAGCGCGTGGACACCGAGAGCGACCTGCACGGCATCGTCGGCTCGTCCGCGAAGATTCAAGACGTGCTGCGCATGGTCTCGCGGCTGAAAGACACCCGCACCCCCGTGCTGATTTCCGGCGAGAGCGGCACCGGCAAGGAATTGGTGGCGCGCGCCATTCACTTCCGCGGTTCCTTCGCTAATCGCCCCTTCGTGGCTGTGGACTGTGGTTCGCTCGTCCCCACCCTGATTGAGAGCGAACTGTTCGGCTACGAAAAAGGGGCGTTCACGGGCGCGCTACGCTCGAAGACGGGATTGTTCCAGTCCGCCAGCGGAGGCACCATTTTCCTCGACGAAATCGGAGAGTTGCCGCTCGAAATGCAAGCCAAGCTGTTGCGGGTTTTGCAGGAAAAGGAAATCCGTCCGGTAGGAAGCAATCAAAAAGTAAAAGTCGATGTCCGCGTGGTGGCCGCGACCAATCGCGATCTCGAGACGGAATACCGCAACGGAACCTTCCGCAAGGATCTTTACTTTCGCTTGAACGTGGTCACGGTTCATTTGCCATCGCTGCGTGAGCGTCGCTCCGACATCCCCATGCTGACCCACTGGTTTCTCGACCGGCACGCCCCCGACAGTTCGATGCAGGTCACCCACGCGGCGATGAAATGCCTGCTGCAGTACGATTGGCCAGGAAACGTACGCGAACTGGAAAACTGCATCGAACGTGCCGTGGCCCTGGGAGACGGCAAAACTATCGATCTCGGTGATTTACCGCCCACCATCGCTTCGGCCTCGCCTTCCGCCGAGCCAGTGACCGGAATGATGACGGACGCCGTTTCCTCCACCGACTTGGAGGACATAGAACGGGCGACCATTGAGCGCGTCTTCGAACAGGTCAAAGGCGACAAGGCAATGGCGGGCAAGATGCTCGGCATCAGCCGGGCCACCCTGTATCGCAAGCTCAAACGCTATAACATCGGCGGCCGACCGGAGATGAGGCCAAGCCAGGCGCTGCAGTAAGATAGAGATGTCGTCCCCGCCGTTCCGAAATCGTAACAACATGTCACTAATCGTGACTCCGTCTGGTTTTTCTGCTAACCTTCCACTGCAGAAAAGTGCGACAGAAAAGACGCAGTTTCGATCCGGATACCTTCCTCTCCACCATTGGCGAGGGCAGAAGAGCCCTGCGTGTTGACAAGAAACAAACCGTCTTCGCACAGGGTGACGCCACCGACGCAGTGTTCTATATCCAGCGAGGCAAAATCAAACTCACTGTTCTATCCGGCAACGGCAAGGAAGCAACCATCGGCATATTGGGAGAGGGCGACTTTTTTGGCGAAGGCTGTCTGGCTGGTCAGCCGTTCCGCATGGGGTCAGCGAGTGCAATCACCGGTTGTGACATTCTGCGAATCGACAAGAAAGCCATGATGCAAGCGCTGCACCGGGAACACAAGCTGTCCGATATGTTCGTGGCCTATTTGTTAGCGCGGAACATCCGGTACGAAGAAGATCTGGTTGACCAGCTTTTCAACTCGAGCGAAAAGCGACTGGCGCGAATTCTCCTGTTGCTGGCTCATTTCGGCAAGGAAAGAGCACCCGAGAGTGTTGTCCCGGAGATAAGCCAGACCACTTTGGCGGAGATGGTGGGTACGACACGTTCCCGCGTGAACTTTTTCATGAACCGCTTCAGGAAGCTGGGCTTCATCCACTACAACGGTGGGCTGCGAGTCCACAGTTCGCTCCTGAACGTCGTTCTTCACGACTAGCCTCTTTTTCAGGCATGGCGTGATCAAAACTCGTTTCATAAACGGGCTTCGGAAGGGCACGGCAGCCGTGCCGATCTGCCTAAACCCATTTGTCATCCCAAGCAAACCGAGGGATCTAGGTTTTTGCCTACCCCACACTGCGATGGCTCCGGGTGGAGACGGTGCGCCGGGATGGGGTGTTGCCAGCGCACCGTATAGGATGCCGTTCCTTCCGGAGACGGCCCCTTCGTGACTTTCCTCTGTGTTTTCTAAACCTGATCGTACACCCTGCCTGTGAGGGCACCTGTTCAAAATTGCACAGTTTTGAAGATAGCCCAGGAACTAAACTGTCATTGTTCGTGACGAGGGGGCGGTGCTAGACTGGCACTGTTCGTGACGAGAGGCGGTGCTGTATGACTCCGAGCGAACCGGGGGCGGCACACAGAGTTCTGCTGGTGGATGACGATGGCGCGGTTCGCGCCATGATGAATGAGGCGCTTCGACGCAAGGGATTTGATGTGGTCACCGCCTGCAGTGTAACCGAAGCGCTGGCGTGTATTACTACACAAGCCTTTGATGTGCTCATCACTGACCTGCACATGCCCGATCCCGGGGATGGATTCACGGTAGTTTCGGCCATGCGCCACACCCAACCAAACGCCCTGACCATGCTGGTCAGCGGCTACCCCGACGTGCAAAGCGCCATGGCCGCCATCCTTCTGGAGGCGGACGAGGTTGTGGTGAAACCATTCGAGATCGGGCGATTCACCGAACTGGTTAGCCAAAAAATGCAGGAGCGCAAACCCACCAAACGCTTGAACAAGGAGAGAGTGGGCGTAATTCTGCAGCGCTGCGTCAGCAGCATCGTTGCAGATTGGCTGGCGCGGGTGGAACAGGCCAGTGAACTGAACTGCGTCCCACTTAGCCATCACGAGCGCACGGGACATCTTTCAAAACTGGTCGAAGACCTGGCTGTCCGCCTAAGCAAGCCCAGCGCCACCAGCCATGACAGCGATGCCATTTTTTCTGCGGCCGCCGTGGCCCATGGCAAGCTGCGGTATCTGCAGGGTTACACTCCCGCAATGCTGGTGCACGAATCGCGAATCCTACAAGTGACCATCTTCGGGATGCTGCAGAGCAATCTGAATTCTCTGGATTTCAGCTTGCTGTTGCCCGATGTTATGACCATCGCGGACGAGGTGGATGCGCAGCTGACCCAGTCGATGGACAGCTACATGAAACTCATGCAGAAGTCGGCAGCCTAGCGACTCGGCTCGTCCGAGTTCTCGACGAATCGAAAATGATGCCATCCAGGTGGCTGGCGAGTTCTCTTCGAGTCCGGCATTGTCTGTGACGCAGACAAAATGGGCTTTGTCTTGACATCTGGTTGAATTGGAGGAGAATGAGCCAAAGCACTCCCAAATGAAACACTGAGGATCGCGGGAAGCTTTGTGGCACTTTGAGGGGGGTGCGGCAATTTCTGCTGCTCGTGTCTGTGTGGAATGGAGCTGCGGAATGGATTACGGGTTTGGCTTCGGACTTCTATTAGCGGGTTGCGGCGTGGGAGCCCTGCTGACGGCGGGTTTCTATTTAGCCCAACTTAGGAAGGTGAAAACCGAACTGCAAACAGCCTCGCCCGGTTCCCCAGGCACATCGCAGATTATTCCAGATTCGAAGGACAAAGGCCCGCAACGGAGACCCGCGTGACTTCCCCTACACTCGTGTTTCTCCATTCCCGTCCCGGCTCTAAGCAACGAAAATCCCGATCGCTTCGCATCGCTATTCTCCTTTGGAACTCCAGGAAATCATGACTATACTTCTGATCGAAGACAGCAAGCTATTGCGGACCGCGAATGCACGAGCCCTCGTCAAGGCCGGCTATCAAGTGATCGGTGTCGGCGATGGAGAAGAGGGCTTACGCAGCGCTCGGGAGACCATTCCTGAGCTCATCCTGCTCGACATGCTTTTACCCAAGATCACCGGGCTCGATGTACTGAAAGGTCTGAAGAGCGATGAGCGGACGAGAAACATTCCTGTCATCGTGCTGAGCGGCCTATCGCAGGCCAATGCCGCCAAGCTCCTGAAAGAAGGTGCGGCCGCCTTCTTCGAGAAATCAGAGAAAATGCTGGACAACGACTCTGCAGATCTAATTGCAGCCGTGAAAGGTGCCCTGAGCAATGCCAATACGGTGAGGGCCGAACAGCACATCACTGCGAGCCGGCTTCCGTAAGGCTTGGCGTTCAAGTGCCAAACGTGGATCGCTAACCAAGAGGCTACGGCATGAGTAACGCGAATGCAACTGCGCAAGCACCCTCTGAGACTATTGGCAGTGCGCTGGTTGTATCCAACGATGCGGCCACCATCAAGCAACTCGCAGCATCGATGCAACAACTCGCCATGTCTCCGGAGGTACGTTTCGAGGTTCCCACCGCACTGGATCTGTTGAACCAGCGAAAGTTCGAAGCTGTAGTGGTTGATCTCCAGTTGGGAGATCACGCGAAGGCGATTCTCGAAAAAATACGGCTCTCCCCTTCCAATCGGACTGCCGTGCTGTTCACCATCAGTGACAGCGACGCCGAAACCGCTGTTGCCTTCAAGGCAGGTACGAATTTTGTGCTCAGAAGACCTCTTTCCCGGGCTTCCATCGACCGAAGTTTAAAGGTGGCTTATGGTTTGATCGTACGGGAGCGGCGCCGCTACTTTCGGTGTCCGGTCGAGATGCCGGCCGAGATTTCCGGTCCAGGCATTCCGCCGGTTCACGGAAAGACATTGAACATCAGCGAAGGCGGGGTCGCAATTAATACCTCACTTTCGCTGAAACCCGGCGTCCAAGTGAAGGTGCAATTCACTCTTCCGAATGGTGAAATCCACGTCGAAGCCGAGGCGACGGTCTGCTGGTCCAAAGAGGGATACCTCGGATTTCAGTTCACCTCCCTTTCTCCGCAGTTGACCTCGGAATTACAAGAGTGGCTCTCGCAGCGATTGGAAGAGAGCCTCCCCGAGTCCGTCGCCGACAAGTTTCGGCCCCTCGACCCCGCGCCGAATTCTACGGAAGAGGTTCCACTGGCTGCCAACTCAGGCGCCACAGATTCTTCGCCGAGTTTGAGCGCCCGGATGGAAGGCCAGAACTGGGTAGCCCTATATCGCGCCGCGATGTCGGAGCAAGATGCAGAGAAAAGGCTGCCAAAAATCGAACTGGCGGAAAGAAGTATAAAACAGCGGTGGACTGGACTTGCTGTCCCAGGCCCGGAATCAGCGGAAGAGCGTCAGCGATTGAGCGATGCCATCGACCATCTGCGCGCGCTGAGGTCAGGCCACCACTGAAAGCGGCTCGCACAAACGGTGAATCGGCCTATCCTGCAATACCCTCATCGCCTCTCCACCAGCGGGCGGAATAGACAATCACGGCGGCGGCTAACCATCCGGCGGCGTACATGGGTTGTGCTCCCCAGCGAAAAATTGCCGAATGCATCATCCCGAGCCAGGAGAATGCAGCTGCGACCAAACACCAAATGGCCGCGCGGCCGAAGTTCCGATCGATCAGTTCCGTAATCAGCGAAGCGACGACCAGCACGAGAAAAAGGAAACCGTTGCCGAGTCCCTGCAGCGACGACCAGTAAATCGTGCGATTCAATGCAGCCTGGACGTCAGGACTTCCCGCCGAAAGCTTCAGCGCTGGCAAGGCAGAGTTCACTGCGGCCGCGACCACCGCGCCGGTCGGGAGAACGAATCCCAGCAGTACCGCGCTGCGATACTTGGGATCGACGCGGCGCAAGGTTGCCATGCCCACGCCGACGGAGACATACGCAATCATCGCTGCCAGAATCGGCCAGGGAAAAAGCTGAGCCATGAAGATGGTTAATCCGCTCACGACCACTAGGATGAAGATGATCGGAGTCCACAGCGCGAAACTGATTCGTGCTCCCATAGCCTTGTAGGGTGGATGCATGGCATAGACGACAGGCGTGATCACGCTCCCGGCTACGCCGCAAACCAATGTGCCCAAGCCATCCCATGCCACCACGCTGCGGGCGTCATAGTTATCTCCCGCAGCGTTCGCGCCTTCCACCGAAGCAATATCTTGCAGGACTTGATAAATGGCGATCGGAGCGATCACGGACAAATACGGCAAGGCCAGACTCATCGCGCGCAACGGACCCAGGGATGCGACGAAGGGAAGCCCGAGCGACAGGCCTTGCCACACGGGATGCACATATCCGATGCTCAATCCCACGAAAAGAGGAACCGTCCAGGCCACGATGAAGGGCGGGATTCTCCAGCGCGTGATGGGCACGTTCGCAAAAACGCTGACCGCGACAATAGTCAAGGCGATGATGCCGACGAGGGGTTGATCGAAAACGCGTTGCAGCAGCACGAGGGCGAGATAGCTATACATGGCTGCGCCGAACACCGTCATGGAAGCGGGAACCGGGATGAAGCGCCGAAACGCATCTGCGAAAGGCGCAGCCAGCAATTTGATGATCCCCGTCCACACTACGGCCGCCGCTGCGATCTGCCACGCCCGAAGCTCGTCATGAGTCTGGAGATAAACCGGCACCATAATGCCCAATGTGTAGGCGATAATCGCCGGCACATTGTTTCCGTAAACGTGGGCGGCGACGTCGGCGCGATTTTCCCGTCCTCGCAGCCGAACCGCGAGGCCAGTGAGGCCAGCGGAGCCGATCAGAAAACCCAAGGCGTATCCGGGCAAAAGATGGCCCACGCTAAATGCCAGCGGGATCCCGAGGGGCGCAAGCAGAAAGACGGGAATAATCATCTGAGCGATGTTGAAGCCGACTTGAGCGATGGTGGCGTCGACATCGCCGCGCGCCGGCAGCCACCACTGGGACGAACTCGGGTTTGCCGCTGCTGGCGTCATGCTGGGGGAATCGGGATCTCTCAGATTTTGAATGACTCCAGCGATTCCGGAGCGAAGAGCTGTTGTGGCGTTAGCAGGCGCTGCGCGAGGCCCTGCTCATGGGAGTAGCGCAGGAACGTGCTCAAAGTATGCAGGTTCGGCTCGAACCCATAGGGCCAGAAATCTTGCCCCATGACGGCTCGCGTCTCTTCCACATGCCGGATGAGCCAGGGCAGCATGTATTTGAGCGCCGCTGTTTGGTACAGTTCCTGATAGACCTCGCGCTGCGCTTGTGCGAAGGCTTTACACAGCGATTGCGCGACCCATGGATGCTGATCGTAAACTTCACGGCGAATCACAACCGTATGCATGATCGGAAATATTTTGGTTCGGATGTAGTATTCGCGCTCGACGCTCTGGTAGTCCTCGAATAAGCGGCGGACTTTGCCGGAACCGCACTCAAACGTGGAAGGCATCCGCGCCGTGTAAAGCGCATCGATCTCCCCTGAATCGAGCATCGCCGCGAGGGTTTTGGTCGGAGGGATCGCCTCCAGTTGAATTTCCGGCGGCAGGGAGAGTCTCAACTTTTCGGAACGTCCGGGTTCCTCTTCTCCACCGGTAAAGTATCGGACGCTGGTTACAGGAACTTGGTACTCATCGCTTAGGATTCCCCGAATCCAAACCCCAGCGGTCATTTGGTACTCGGGGGTTCCCACGCGCTTTCCGACGAGATCTTTCGGCTGACGAATTCCGCTGTCGCGGTTGATGTAGATGCAAGAATGGCGGAAGAATCGCGAAGGGAATACTGGGATGGCAATGAACGGGGGTTCCTCCGCGAAGAGAGACATCACATACGACGACAATGACATTTCGGCGACATCGAATTCACGATGCCGTAACATCCGGAAAAATGTTTCTTCCACCGGAAGGTTCAGGTAGGTGAGGTCGATTCCGTCGACCGGAATGCGATCCTCTAGAAGGGCGCGGGTGCGGTCGTAATTCCAACATGCGATGGACAGCCTAAGCTTGGACATTCTGTCTTTTCCGCCGATCGTGCGAAGGATGCCCCTATTGCGTAGCAATTTATCTTGCGTGCGATAATCGCTAATTCGTGCGGGGAAACATACCCTTATGCACATCTGGTTGTCAAGTTTGGAGCCGGTCCTCCAGTTTGGATTTGCGCCTTTAGTACAAATGTGCGAATATCGCCAGCGCGGCAAGTCGGATGAAAGCGCCCAATCGTGCCGCGAAAGGGTTCGTTGCTCGGATCCGAATGACAAAGTCGCAACTACTAACCGATCGCGGGACGGATGGGGCCGGGGTAGATCCAGTAGGAGAGTTCTCGGAACTCGAGGGCGACCCGAATTACGTTTTGTCCCTCGCTCGTGGCCTGAGGGTGATTGAGACCTTTGAAGGGCATATGGAGGGGCAATCGGTCGCAGATGTGGCTCGTCGGACTGGACTTTCTCGCGCGGCGGTCCGTCGGCTGTTGATGACGCTGGAATCGCTGGGGTACGCGGAGTGTACGGGGCGGGTCTACCGGCTTAAGACGCGCGTCCTCAAGCTGGGATTTTCCTATCTGTCGTCAACTTCTCTTCCGGCAATCGCGCAACCGATTCTGGAACAGGTGACGGAAGCCGTGCACGAATCGAGTTCATTGAGCGTGCTTGATGGAGATCAAATCGTCTATCTGGCGCGGGCAGCGGCGAAGCGCGTGATGTCAGTTGGTCTCTCCGTGGGCAGCCGGTTGCCGGCTTATTGTACTTCGATGGGAAGGGTGCTGCTCGCGGCGCTGCCGGAGACAGAGCTTGCTGCTTACCTGGAGCGGGTTGAGATCAAGGCTCTGACTCCGAAAACAGTCACTGACAGGGCTCGCGTGGCGGAAATCGTAGGGCGAGTGCGGACCGATGGATTCGCCCTGACGGATGAAGAACTAGAACTGGGGCTCCGATCCATTGCGGTCCCAGTGAGGAACCGGCAGAGTCGCGTGGTTGCGGCGATGAACATCGGTGTCCATGCTGCCCGGGTGTCGGCCACGGAAATGATGGATCGCTTTCTTCCAGTGCTGCGGGAGAACGCCAACATGTTTGTCCACGTGCTGGGCTGACCGGGTTGTTTCAGATGGCACCCAATTCTGTGGACTTGAAACAGCAAACCGGAGAGGAAAAATTGAGCGAGTTTCTGTCTGACGAGGAGTTGAAGAGGCTGGATCCGGCGGAGACTCACGCTTTTGAGTCTCCAGTTCCAACCCAACCCATTTCGAACGGTGAATTTTTTCCAGCACACCAGAGCAAAGAGCAAGCGCAAGTGGAAGCCCTCATCAAGGAGTACGGGGACTCGCTCGGCAAGAAACTCGGCATGGAGCGTCGGCAGTTCCTCAAGACAGCCGCCGGCATGGCGGCAGCATTCCTGGCAATGAATAAAGTCTATGGGCGGCTGTTCGATGTGAGCCCGGTTGAAGCTGCCACTCCGGAGATGGCAGCTGAGCGTGCGCAGAAATATTCCGGCGAGTTCGTCTGCGATCTTCACACTCACTTCCTCAGGGACGACACGCGGCTAACGATATTCGTCAAACTCCGCGAGTGGACTGGGCGGGTGGGTTTCAATCCTGATCTGGCCAAAGAGCCGCAAACCCTGGAGCACCTGAAATTCGGCAATTATGTGAAGGAGATGTTCCTCGATAGCGATACGAAAGTTGCGCTTCTAAGTGGCGCGCCTTCCGATATTCCGACCGACTGGTTTCTGACCAACGAAATGAAGGCGGATGCGCGCCGCAAACTAAACGCATTCGCGGGTTCGCGGCGGTTGCTGACCCATGCGGTTTTTGCTCCTGGGCAGAAGGGCTGGCTCGACGACATCGATCGCGCGATCCAGCTTAAGCCGGAAGGCTGGAAGGGTTACACCATCGGCGACAATACCAATCCGACCATCAGCAAATACCCCTGGCGCATGGATGACGAGAAATTGGTGTATCCCGCATACGAGAAATTCATGAAGTCAGGGATCCGGAATGTCGCGGTCCATAAAGGGCTCTATCCTCCGGGCATGGAAGCGGAAGTACCCAATCTCAAGCAATATGCCAAGGTGGACGACGTGGGCAAGGCGGCGAAGGACTGGCCGCGATTGAATTTTTTTGTCTACCACGCAGGCTATCGCTACGCGGGGGGCCCACCCATGCAGGGTGCTCCGGAGGTTGGGGCGGCGCAATTCGAGCAGACGGGCCGCATTGACTGGGTGTCCGATCTCGTGGAAGTTCCTCAAAAGTACGGAGTCAGCAACGTATATGCGGACGTGGGAGCAGTGTTCGCGAACTGCTGCATCACCTATCCCCGGCTCGCCGCCGCGATGATAGGGATGCTGGTGAAAGGCTTGGGAGCGGACCACGTGATCTGGGGTACGGATTCGCTTTGGTTTGGTTCGCCGCAGTGGCAGATCGAGGCGTTGCGCAGGCTGGAAATTCCAGAGGACATGCAGAAGAAGTATGGATATCCGCTGCTCGGTCCACCGGACGGCGCCATCAAGAGAGCGATTTTTGGTTTGAACAGCGCTCGTTTGTTTGGGCTGGATACTGGCGCGAAGGCCGCATGGAAGAGGGATCCCATGGCGGAGCGAAAGGCGGTTTATTTGGCGTCCGGTCAGGACCGCAGCAACATGGCTTACGGGTGGGTGCGGAAGATCGATAGTTAGAGAGACTCTGGAGTTCGCGTGAAACCGCACGGGCGAGGACGTCCGCGCCTACATCGTATGGCAAAGTTCAAAGCAACTTCGGTTGATCGGCGCAACTTCTTAAAGACGGCCGCTGCGGGCAGCGTGGCTACGCTGGTCGCTGGCACCGCGGCGGCGCCCGCGCAGCCCTCCATTCCCGTTCGAACTTCAGCGCCGATGATGTCGAAGGGTGCCGAGACCGGCAATCCTGCAAGTGTCGAAGTTTTGACGACGGATCGCCCCGGGTCCGATTTCATGATTGACGTATTCAAGTCATTAGGGCTCGAGTACATCTGCGCTAATCCAGGGTCAAGTTTTCGCGGACTGCAGGAATCAGTCGTCAACTACGGCGGGAACAAGGCGCCTGAGTTCATTACCTGCTGTCACGAGGAGTCTGCAGTCGGGATGGCCCATGGTTACGCCAAGATCGAAGGCAAACCGCTTGGAGTGTTTGCGCATAGCACCGTGGGCCTGCAGCACGCTGCCATGGCGATCTTCAACGCGTATTGCGACCGGGTGCCGGTGTACATCGTTCTCGGCAATACGATTGACGCAACCATGCGCCGCCCAGGCGTGGAGTGGGACCACAGCGTCCAAGACGCAGCGGCGATGGTCCGCGATTACACGAAGTGGGACGATCTTCCGATTTCGTTGCCGCACTTTGCTGAGTCCGCAGTACGCGCCTACAAGATCGCGATGACTCCGCCGATGATGCCGGTGTTGCTGGTGGCGGACGCTGAGTTGCAAGAGAATCCAGTTGCTGATAACGCCGGGTTGCGAATTCCGAAGCTTACTTTGGCGGCGCCACCGCAGGGCGATTCGGGCGCAGTCGCCGAAGCGGCGCGACTTTTAGTTGCAGCTGAAAATCCGGTGATCGTCGCCGACCGCGCTGCTCGTACTCCCGCGGGCATGAGGTACTTGATCGAACTCGCGGAAACGCTGCAGGCGCCAGTCATTGACCAGGCAGCGCGTCTCAACTTTCCCACGCGTCATCCGCTCAACCATTCCCAGCGTAGCCGCGAGATCGTTGCGGAAGCGGACGTGATTTTGGGTCTTGAACTTACCGACTTCTGGGGAGTGGTGAACTCGTTCCGTGATCAACTGCAGCGGAGTTCGCGCTTCATCGCCGCGGATGGAGTGAAACTGATCAGCATTACTGCGGGCGATCTTTACGTGAAAGGCAATTATCAGGACCTTCAGCGCTACCCCGAAGTTGATCTGGCCATCGCAGCCGACGCGGAAGCGACGCTGCCATCATTGATTGAAGCCGTAAAGCGTTTGATCAATGACGATCGCAAGCGCATGTTTCAGGATCGCGGCAGCAAGCTGGCGGCGTTGCAGCAGGATGCCTTCGAGCAGACGCGCACTGATGCCACATACGCCTGGGATGCGAGCCCGATCTCCACGGCCCGGCTATCGGCGGAGTTGTGGGCCCAGATCAAAGAGAAAGATTGGTCTCTGGTCTCTGACGTTGCCCCTGGCATGAGCAAATGGCCATTGCGGCTGTGGGCAATTGACAAGCACTACCAGTTCATTGGAGGCGCTGGCGGGTACGGCGTCGGTTATGGCGCGCCGGCCGCGGTCGGGGCCGCGATGGCGAACCGGAAGCACGGACGGTTGTCGGTCAATATCCAGTGCGACGGTGATTTGATGTACGCCCCGGGAGTATTGTGGACCGCCGCTCATCACCGAATCCCATTGCTAAACATCATGCACAACAACCGCGCCTATCATCAGGAAGTAATGCATCTGCAACGCATGGCGAACCGGCACAACCGTGGGATCAGGCGCGCCGGCGTCGGGACGACCATGAATGATCCGAACATCGATTTTGCGAAACTGGCGCAGAGCATGGGCGTGCATGGCGAGGGACCGATTTCTGATCCCAAGGATCTTGGACCGGCCATCCGGCAGGCGATTGAGGTAGTCGAGCGCGGCGAGCCGGCGCTGGTGGATGTGGTCACGCAGCCGCGCTAAGGAGACCAGAGTGAATCGGGGCGTTTCACATCGTGGTGTAGTCGGGATTCTGCCTGGGAGGCGAATCACGCGATTCATCGTTGCACTCGCGGTCGTGGCGCTGCTGATTATGGTGCCCCGGCGTGCGGGTGCCCAGGTATCCAGCGAAAATGCCAAGAACGGCAAGCAGATTTACACAAGCTACGGCTGCTACGAGTGCCACGGTCGTGAGGGACAAGGCTCGATATTAAGTGGACCGAGCATTGGACCGCATCCGACTCAGTTCTCAGCGTTCGTCAAATACATCCGCCAACCCAAGGGCCAGATGCCGCCCTACACCGAGAAAGTTGTTTCGGACGCGGAACTGGCGGACATCTACGCGTTTCTTCAATCCCTGCCGCAGCCACCTGATCCAAAGAGTATTCCGCTGTTGAATCCAGAGTCAGGAGCAAAGAAGAGCAAATGAAGGCGAGACCTCATTGGCAAGTGGAAGGCGACGGCCGACCCAACTGTGTGAGGAGGTCGGCATGCCTTCGCGGCTGATTGAGAGTCTCGCGACCACGGGGCCGTTCGCCGAGCTGTTTTCGGACCGATCAATTCTGCAGGCGATGCTGGACTTTGAGGTCGCGCTGGCCCGCGCTCAAGCGCGCCTGAAAATCGTGCCTCAATCGGCAGCCAAGGCGATAGCATCAGCAGCCAACGCAGAAGCTTTCGATCCGGCAGCTCTTGCAGATGCCACGTTGCGAGCCGGGACGCCAGGCATACCGTTGGTGAGAGCTCTCACCGAGCGGGTGCGCGGAGTCGATTCGGCGGCTGCGGGATTCGTGCACTGGGGCGCAACCAGTCAGGATTTTTGCGACACAGCCCTGGTGCTACTGCTCAAGCGCGCGCAGCCCATCTTAAACTCTGACATCACGCGCCTGGAGAAAGCGTTGCGCCGGCTGGCGACGGAACATCGTGGCGCCGTGATGCTGGGTCGAACGCTTTTGCAGCCCGCGCCGCCGACTACTTTTGGGCTCAAGGCTGCAGGTTGGCTAGGTGCGATCAGCCGGAGTCACGAACGTCTCAACGAATCATTTGCCGAAGCTTTGATCGTACAGTTTGGTGGGGCGAGCGGCACGCTCGCGACGCTCGGAAAGCAGGGAATAGCGGTCGGTCGCGCCCTGGCGGACGAACTCGGCCTCGGATTTCCCGGTGCACCCTGGCATACCCACCGCGATCGCCTGGCTGACTTGTTGTGTACGTGCGGCGTTCTAACCGGTTCGCTGGGCAAGATAGCGCGGGACATCAGCTTGCTGATGCAAAGCGAAGTCGCCGAGGCGAATGAACCGGGTGGACAAGGCCGCGGTGGTTCCTCGACCATGCCACACAAGCGCAACCCGATTGGTTGTTCGCTAACGCTGGCTGCGGCGGTTCGCGTGCCAGGTCTGGTGGCTACTTTTCTTTCCGCGATGGTGCAAGAGCATGAGCGCGCGGTGGGTGGCTGGCAAGCAGAGTGGCCCGCTGTTTCCGGAATCATTCAAGGGGTTGGGTTAGCGGTTGCATCCATGGCCGAAGTGGCTGAAGGACTTACTGTGGATCCGGTGCGAATGCGCGGCAACATCGAAGCCACTCGCGGTGTCATTTTCGCAGAGCGAGCCATGATGTTGTTGGGGGAGAAACTGGGCCGGGATGTCGCCCACAAGTTGCTGGAAGAGGCCACACGGCAGAGCATCGGGGAGCGATGCACCCTGGTTGACGTGCTCGCCGGAATGCCCGAGGTTGTGCATCATCTCGATCCCGCAACTATCCGTCAACTCGATGTACCAGAACAATATCTCGGCGTGGCCGAGGAATTTCGAGGAGCTCTGCTTGCTTCAGGGCAGGAACGAAAGCTCGGGCGAGCTGAGACGGGTCGGTCCAGGAGAAACCGACGGGGAACGAAGCAGCGGGCGACGTCCAAGAAAAAATGAAAAGGAGCGACTATCGTGCCGTTCGCGACCATTGACAACAAACGGCTGTTTTATCGCATCGAGGGCAGCGAGGGAAAGCCAGTGCTGGTTTTGTCCCATTCGATCGGCGCCGATCATGCCATGTGGGACTCGCAGGTCCCGGGTCTTATTTCGCATTTTCGCGTTCTCCGCTACGACATTCGAGGCCATGGTGCGTCGGACGCACCCAAGGGCGATTACTCGATTGAGGACTTGGGGCGCGAAGTGGTTGGCCTGATGGATGAGCTCCAGCTTTCCGAGTTCGCTTTCTGCGGTCTTTCGCTTGGGGGCGCAATCGGCCAATGGCTCGCAATTCATGCGCCGGGTCGTGTAAGTCGCTTGGTCCTTGCCAGTACTTCGCCGCAGTTCGGACCGCGAGCCAACTGGGATGCGCGCAGGAAAGCAGTCCTTGAGGGAGGAATGGCGGCGGTCATTGATCTCGTGATGCAACGTTTTTTCTCGTCCGAAACGCTGGCACGGGGAGACGCCTATGCGCAAGCTGTCCGCTCAGTAATTCTGGGCACCGATCCGGTCGGATATGCGGGTTGTTGTGTCGCGCTGCGCGACCTGGATACGACCCAGATGCTTAGTCAAGTCCGTGTTCCGACCTTGGTGATCGTGGGTGACCGCGACGTGGCAACCCCCTGGTCAGGACACGGCGAGATACTGGCTCGAGAGATACCCAATGCTCAACCCGTTCATTTGCCGGCCGCGCATCTCTCAAACCTTGAACGGCCACGATCATTCACCGCGGCTTTGCTCAACTTTCTGCAACCCCAGTCCGAGACCAGGAGCGATCCGCTACAGGCTGGATTCGAAGTACGCCGCGCGGTGCTCGGGGCTGAACACGTCGACCGTTCTATCGCGGCAACCACGGAGTTCAATCGCGAGTTTCAGGAATTGATCACACGCTTCGCATGGGGAACGATCTGGACCCGGCCGGGGCTCAGCCGGAGGACACGACGTCTGCTGGTGCTGAGCATGACGGCCGCTCTCGGCCGCTGGGAGGAGTTTCGCCTGCATTTGAGGGCGGGTCTGGCGCACGAGTTAGAGCCGTGCGATCTGAAGGAAGTCCTTTTGCAGGTGGCGGTTTACGCGGGTGTGCCCGCGGCAAATACGGGTTTTCACATCGGTGCCGAGGTGTTGGACGATTCTTAGGGAAACGGCGGGGAAGCGACGCGGTTGGGCTCATTCTTGCCAACCGCCGAACCCCTTGGATTAACAAGATCGATGCGAAGTATCTTGACATCAATGGCATATGGTGGTAGAGCTGTCAGACCACTGTTTTTTGAGCTTGTGTGTGACTACCGTAACCGTGCAATAGGTAACTTGGTAGCGGGCGTTTGCGAACTTCAGATAGTTTCGTGGCTGTACAAACTAGCGATTATCGTACATGCAAACTTCAACGGAGGCCCCCATGCGTTCCCTCGCCGTTCGGCTGATGGTTTTCAGCGCTGGCATTTTTCTCGCTTGTCTACCGCTGTTCGGACAGACCTACAACGGCCGTATCTCGGGCACGGTCACGGACCAGACCGGGGCTGCGCTGACCGGCGCCGAAGTGGTCATCACGGATGTGCAGAGAGGCCTGACCCGCACTCTGACCACGGACCAAGCTGGGGAATATGTGGCTCCCGACCTTTCTCCGGGCATGTATAAGGTTCGCGCCGCGGCCAAGGGATTTAAGGCCGTAGAGCGGACTAACATCCAGTTGGAAGTGGCGAAGGATATACGGATCGACCTTTCACTCCAGCCCGGCCAAGTTTCTGAAACGGTAGTGGTGAGCAGCGAGGTTCCGATGCTAGATACAACCTCGGCCACTCTGGGTGGGACCCTCAGCAACAAGACGATCAATGACCTGCCGCTGAACGGACGGAACTATGAGAACCTGCTTCAACTGCGTCCGGGCGTGGTCCGCTACCCGGGCGGCGGCTTCTCCACGACCAGCACTAATGGACTTCGCGCGGAAGACAACAATTATGTCGTAGACGGCCTTTACAACAGTGAACCCTACTCTGGGCAGGGAATCATCAATGGGGCGGGCATTGCGGGAGATTCAGCGACTATCCTGCCCATCGACGCCATTCAGGAATTCAACCTGCAGGAGAATCCTCCGGCGGAATATGGCTGGAAGCCCGGCGCTGTGGTCAATGTAGGGTTGAAGTCGGGCACCAATGGTCTTCATGGCACCGCGTTCGCCTTCGGCCGCGACGGCGATGTGTTTGACGCACGCAACTACTTTAACTGCGCCAGCGAGCCATGCGCCTTCAGTCAGATTCCAAGCCCGAAGAATCCCCGCACTCTGGAGCAGTTTGGAGGTTCGGTCGGCGGGCCCATCATCAAGGACAAGGCCTTCTTCTTCGGAGCGTATGAAGGACAACGCTATGACGTGGGCAACCAGTACGGTGGCGTAACCAGTCCGTCGATGATAGCGATGCCAACGCCGGCAACCCCGAACTGCACTTCCCCAACGGTTTCGGGCGACTGTGCGGGCAGCATTCCGAATGCGATTGCCGATCTGCTGGCAAACCACGTTCCGATCAGCGCGGCCAGCCTGAACATTTCTGGTTGCGCCCTGTCGGGTTCCACCGTCACTTGCAACGGAACTGGATTTCCCACCAACAATACTCCGACCATTAACGTAGTGAACGGATTTCCCAATCAGGTCGGAGTCGACAATGTGGTCGCCAAGGTGGATTACAACATCAGTCAGCGGCAGAGCTTGAGCGGCATGTACTTTTTCGGCAACAACTCGGGAACGGTCGAGGATTTTCCTGAACTGCAAAACAAGTGGCGTTCTGATATCCATACCCGGGCTCAGGTAGGCGGAGGAAGCTGGATTTTCACTCCTAGTTCAAGATGGGTCAATGAAGCCAGATTCGGTTACAACCGACTTTACCAACCCACCCTGCCCGGCGATCTGAATACTCCGGCGTCAGCTTACGGCCTTAATACTGGTGTGAGCGGTCCGAACACTGGTGGGTTGCCTCGCATCGGCTTTGGCGGATACTTCTTCCCCGGACTGGGCGGCTTCAAGTGGCCAAAGTTTCAAGGGCCCGACTCGATCACGCAGTTTATCGATCATGTTTCCTACACTGCCGGCAAACATGCTCTGAAGTTCGGCGGCGAGGTCCATCGCAACTACGTGAGCGGTGGCGCTCTTGGCAATGCCCGAGGCAGCATCACTTTCCTGGGAGGAGTTGCCCTGGCTCCGACCGCAGCGACACCCAACGGATCTACGGCGTTGGAAGATTTTTTCGCGGGCGACCCTTTCAAGGCATCCGTGCTCACTGGCAACCCGATTCGGCAGTCCCATAGCTGGTCTTATGCGGGATTCGTTCAGGATGACTGGCGGGTGACCCGGACGCTGACGCTCAACTTCGGGTTACGCTACGAGTTCAACACCGTGCTCAAAGAAGATCACAACTTGCTTGGCAACTTCGATCCGAACCTCGGAATCGTGCAGGTGGGGAAACAGATCAGCAGTGCCTATAACTCCGATCCCAAGAACGTCGCTCCTCGCTTTGGTTTTGCATGGGATCTCAATGGCAACGGGAAGACTGTGCTCCGGGGTGGTGGCGGCTTGATCTTTGAGGTCGTGAACTGGCAAAGCTTCCTGGCCTTCAACAACAGCTTCGGGTTACCCAGCATTCCTACAGGGGCAGTCATATCCGGTACGGGCACTGCCAATCCCGTTACCGCTGGAGGCACAATTACCGCCGGCAACCTGACGATTCCTCCAACCCCTCCTCAATGGGACAGTAGCACGCCGCTCTATGGCAACCTGAGCAGCAGCACGATCAACTGCGATCCCAACGGGTCAGGTCCGTGTGCCATCATGGGGGTCAATCGCAATCTCACTACCCCTTACGTGTGGAACTGGACATTGGACGTGCAGCATGCCATCGCATCCAATGTGACTCTGGAGGTTGGGTACGTGGGCAACCGCGGAGTGAATCTGACCGGGATTCGGGACATCAACCAGGAGCAGCCCGGCACCGACTCGCAGGCCACCCGTCCTTTCAACGCGAAGTTTCCCTACCTGAGCAACATCTTCCAGATGGGGAACTTCTATAAATCGAACTACAACGCCTTGCAGACGACATTGACCGCGCGAAATTTCCATGGGTTGAGCATGGTCGCCGGTTACACGTGGGCGCATGCGCTCGACGATGTGAGTGCGAACTGGGATTTCGGCGCTGGATATGGCCTGCCCCAGGATTCGACCAATGTTGGCAAGGAATATGCCAATAGCGATTTCGATGCTCGCCAACGGCTAACGGTGTCGCTGACCTACGCCCTGCCCGGGAAAAAAGGTTACGGTCAGATGCTGGAGGGCTGGGAGATCAATTCAATCGTGACCGTTTCTAGTCCGCAGTATTGGGGGCCGATCGATTTGACCACCGATCTCACCGGCCTGGGTGGGCTTCCCGTGAGCCCGCCGCAGGGCACTCCGCAACGCTGGGACTTTTTTGGCAATCCCAACGACTTCAAGTCGGGACCGCAGTCGATCCCCTTTTTCGCAGGCACCAGCAATCCGGCTTGTGTGGCGAAGGCCACGACGGCTGGCATGCTCACTGCACTCGGGACGTGGGGTTGTTACGCGAAGGGCAACTCGATCATGGTTCCTCCCGCCTATGGAAGCTTCGGTACCATGGGGCGGAATCTTTTCCCCGATTCTGGCTTCCGGAACCTGGATTTTTCCCTGGCCAAGAACTGGCATTTGGGGGAACGCTTGAACGCTCAGTTCCGCGCCGAGTTCTTCAATATTTTCAACCACCCGAATTTCGCCAACCCGTATGGCGGACAGAACGGCTATGGGTTGAACGACCCTGGGGCGTCGGGAACGTTTGGATGCGGATGTGCCACGCCTGACATCGCGGCGGCCAATCCAGCCGTGGGTTCAGGAGGTCCCCGTTCCATCCAGTTGGGGTTGAAGTTCGCATTCTAGGTCGGAGTCTAGTTTTGACAGGTATACCGGGGCCGGACGGGATCGACCGTCCGGCCCTTTTTCGTAAAAACTCGTTCGACCACCAAACCAGCATGGAAAGGAATCATGGAGAAAACTCATTCCGCGTTTATATCTCTAGTGGTGTACGCCGCTCTAACCCCATTGGCTGTTTACGCACAGCAACGGCCCGAGCGCACGATTGACGAAATCAAGGCTGAGGCCATTCATCGCGCCGAGGTCGGCCGATATCCGCTGATCGGGCTTGATCCCGGCGATGTGAAGGAAGCTTTCGACAAAATCCACACTAAGGATAAAGACGAGTGGGCTGCGGCCTTCATGGGCGTAGCCGACCGTTACTTCAACGAAGCCAAGTCGCTGGAGAACATCGACCCGGCCAAAGCCAACGCTGACTACATCCGGGCATGGCGGCTGTACTCTTTCGGCCGCTGGCCCATACCGGCGTCTCCAGGGAAGCAGCGCGCTTACGCCAAGGCCATTGAAGCATTTCTCGCGCACGCTCGCTTCTGGGATCCGCCGTTAGAAGTAGTTCAAATACCTTTCGAAGGATCTGAAATCATCGCATATTTGCGCTTGCCGAAGGACCGAAAGGGCCCGGTGCCTCTCGTGATCGCGGTCAACGGTTTGGACAGCCGCAAAGAGGATCTGTCGGAAAGCTTCGCCGCGATCCTGCCTTATGGCATAGGTTTTCTAGCAGTGGATGGGCCGGGTACAGGTCAGGCGCCGATCAAAGTAAGCGAGACTGCCGATCGGATGCTATCGCGCGTGATTGACTACGCTCAAACCAGGCCAGAAGTGGATAAAACTCGAATCGCCATCCATGGCGTCAGTTGGGGAGCGTATTGGGCGGCCAAGCTTGCGATCGTCGAGCGGGCGAGGTTGAGGGGTGCGAGCGCCCAGTCTCCGCCGGTGGACACTTTCTTTCAAAAAGATTTCCTGATGAATTCGCTCCTGGGGAACAGAGAGTATTTGTTCGATCAGGTGCCAGCGCTGATGAGCGTTTTCGATGGAGTCGAGACCGTCGACGAGTTGGCGGCAAGCTTGGCAAAGGTGTCGCTGGTGAAGGAAAATCTTCTCGGCAAACCGACCACGCCGATGCTCGTCATTGCTGGAGTCCTCGATACCCAAGTGCCAATCTCAGATGTCTACTTGCTGCTCAGCAAAGGCGACGTTCCGAAAGATGCGTGGATCAATCCCCAGGGAGGCCATCTGGGGCGACAAGTTGGAGTGTGGCCTGATCCAATTATTTTCAAACAGGTCACTATCCCTTGGCTCGTGCGCACGTTGGATGTTCAGGGGGATGTTCAGGGCGCGCAAAAATAATCGCCTGTCTGGGGATGAGGCAGTTCAGGCTGCGGGCCTCTCCAGTTCCCCACGATTCCAGTTTCCCAGGTTGGCGCCGACGTCGTAGGTGCTCTGCAAGAACTCCAGGAGAGCGCTCCTTGGCGATGAGGCTAGCCGTACGTCTTCGTACATCAAAAAGAACTCGTGTACCTGCGGATGATAGAAGGCCTTTGCGGGGCTGACATGCGCCTCGGCAAATCCTGCTGGTTCCGGAGCCGCGTAGGCGTAGAATGCAGGACCCTGTATGTCACCGCCACCAGGCCAGAAGCCTGCGCTGATTACTTCATGCGAATACGCTTCCCGCGTAATCGAATCTGCCCCTTGTCGCGCGGGCGCCCGACGTCCTGAGAAGCGCGTCACTGCCAGATCGAAGCTGCCCCAGAAGAAATGTACTGGGCTGTTCTTGCCGATGAATCGGGCCCGAAACTCTTTGAAGATCTCGTCTGTAATTACTAGGATCCGCCAGAAGCGACTTGCGTATTCACGGTCGTATGAAGCATGTTGGGTATCCTGGTCGAACGGGATCGGGTTGAGAACTTCGCAGGGCATCTTCCAGATTTTCACCTGAATCCCTAACGATGCCAGGCAATCCATGAATTCTTTGTAAAACTCGGCGACCGATCGCGGCACCAGCGCGATTACTCGCTCCATGCCCCAGTTCGTCTGAATAACCAGTTTGTGATGGATGAAATCGAACTGAATCTCGAAAATCCCACCCTCGTACGGAATGGGAGAGGTTGTGAGTCCGAGTGCATTAACGTAGAGCGGAACCTCCCACCAGTGATTAATCTTCGGACTGAGCGCCAGCCTGATTTTGCCCACGCTCTGTGTCCACATGTGGAGGGTTGCGTAGGTGTCCTTCCATGCGTCAAGGGGTAATTCCGGCCAGAGGCTGGGGTTGATGTTCTCGACATTCATGGCAGACTCCTGATGACAGCTTTCGACACCTATCTGGCTCATTTGCGGACGGTTTGGGAAAGCTTCGCCGCGACTGGAAAATCATTGTACCAACCTGCCGCCTCGGGCATCTAAGGGTGAGGCGAATTTACCGGATTGTGGGACGAAAGGTTAGAATCCGTCCAGCATTTCCCTGCGCGCTTGGCGGTCGGGGTGCCGGTAACCCATCTAGACAGAGTCAGCTGCAGGGAATGCCTGCGCTACGGTTGATTGGAATCAATCGTGCCGCCAACAGACGTGCATGCAGTGAACACAATCGACTTTGGAGGGAAAGATGCCAGTCGCTCAGAAGAAAGTCGAGGTTCGGCACCAACTGCTCGAGCATTTGTCCGAGGCTCGGGCTCGAACGGACGAGATTTTCGACATTGTCAGGCCCGACTCTCTCTACGAGCGGCCGATTCCAGAACGACACCGGATCATTTTCTATCTCGGCCATTTGGAAGCATTCGATTGGAATCTTTTGCGAGAGCGGGTTCTGGGTTTGGAGGCTTTCCATCCGGAATTCGACAAACTATTCGCCTTCGGGATTGATCCGGTCGATGGAGGTCTTCCCTCGGACCAGCCGGTCGACTGGCCTTCCGTGGCGGATGCGCGCCAGTACGTCAAACGAGTCAGGGCAACGATTGATAGGGGACTAGCACTGCTTGAGTCTTCTGACTGGGATTCCAATCCGGTCGGGGCAGATTTTAACGCCAGTACATTGCTCAATGTGGCGATAGAACATCGAATGATGCATGGGGAAACCTTGGCGTACATGCTGCACCAGTTGCCGCTTGATCGCAAGGTCCGAAGACCGCCCAAGCCCGAACTGATTGTTCCAGCGGCGTCGCCGAGAATGATCGAGATTCCCTCCGGGCGGGCAACGCTTGGACTCTCGCGTAGCGATGAAAATGTCTTTGGTTGGGACAACGAATTCGAAGCGCTGACCGTTGATGTCCCGGCATTCGCGATCGACAAATACAAAGTAACGAACGGCGAGTACCTTGACTTCGTAGCCGCTGGGGGGTACGAGAATCCAGCCTGCTGGACAGAAGAAGATTGGAATTGGCGAACCGCGCAGGATATTCGCCATCCTGTGTTCTGGGCGCGGACCGGCGATCGCTGGCGTTACCGAACAATGTTCGATGAAATCCCGCTGCCCCTGGACTGGCCGGTGTATGTGAGCCATGCGGAAGCCAGCGCCTATGCGCGCTGGGCGGGGAAGGCGCTTCCCACGGAAACGCAGTGGCATCGGGCGGCCTATGGAGTCGGGAACGGTACGGAGCGACCCTTTCCGTGGGGCTCCAAAGCTCCGAATCCGACCATGGGAAATTTCGATTTCCATCACTGGGGTCCCACTCCAGTAGGCGCGTTCCCTGATGGCCAGAGCGCATTCGGCGTTGCCGATTTGCTGGGCAACGGGTGGGAGTGGACATCGAGCCGGTTCGAGCCATTTCCTGGTTTCCAGCGGTTTTCGTTCTATCCTGGATACTCTGCAGATTTTTTCGACGGCAACCACTATGTGATGAAAGGCGCCTCGGCGCGGACTGCCGCCTGCATGTTGCGGCGCTCGTTTCGCAACTGGTTCCAGTCCCACTACCAGTACGTCTACGCAGGATTTCGCTGCGTGAGCAACTGATTAACTTCGGAGGACAGCATGCTGACCCAGGCCGTTGCCACCGCCACCAGTTCCGAACTCATAAACGACGTCCGTCTCGGTTTGACCAAGCCCGGACAGAAAGAACTGCCTTCAAAGTATTTGTACGACAGCGTCGGGTCCGCGCTTTTCGAGGTCATCAGTGTTCTTCCGGAATACGGGCTGACGCGTGCCGACGAACGTCTTCTGAGGCGGTACTCGGAGGACATCGTGGCGAGACTTACGCCGCCGACCGTTGTGGCCGAATTGGGCAGTGGCAGCGGCAAGAAGACCCGCTGGATGCTAGAAGCGCTGAGCCGGCATCAACATGTTTCGTATTGCCCCATCGAGATTTCGCGGACGGCGCTCACCATGTGCGAGCGTGAACTCGGAGACATTGATTCGGTCAGCATCGTCGGCTTCGAGCGCGAGTATCTTGATGGACTGTTGGAAGTCGCGGCTCGCCGCCAAAAGGGAGAGCAGTTGCTGGTGCTGTTCCTGGGCAGCACGATTGGCAACTTCGAACATCCCGCGGACGTAAAGTTCCTGCGTCAAATGCGGATGATTCTTCAAACCGGCGACGCGCTGTTGCTGGGCACTGACCTGGAGAAACCGATGCATCAGCTTCTCGATGCCTATGATGATCCGTTGGGCGTGACCGCGGCGTTTAATTTGAATCTGCTGGCACGAATTAATCGTGAACTGAATGCCGACTTCGTAATGCAGCAGTTCGAGCACGTCGCCAGGTTCAATCAGAACGCGGGCAGCATGGAGATGCACATTCGTTCCTTGCGTGAACAAACTGTTACCCTCCCTGCAGCAGCTCTCTCAGTCACATTCCTTGAAGGTGAAACCATCTGGACAGAAAGCAGTCATAAGTACGCTCTCGGAGAAGTGTTGCGCATCGCCAAGAACGCAGGCTTCCGCTGCGATGCTCAGTGGATTGACGAGGAATGGCCGTTCGCCGAGAACCTCTTCATCGCTGAGTGACCTGCGGAGCAATAAGAAGCGCTCGTCATCGCGAGCCGAAGCGAGGAAATAGATGTTCGCCTGCACCACCATTAACGCCGCGCAGGCAAACACCCAGATCCCTCGCTTCGCTCGTGATGACAGTTCAGACTACGGCAACTGTGAAACTGGTCCAGCTTTTATTCCAGATCGGTTTGCTGTTCCTTCATCTGAACCTTTGATTCCAGATTAATCTCAAGTAAATTGGCGCTCTTGAGTTCGCGATTGAGCGCTGGCAAATCGGACTTCTTAACTTCCTTCCATCGCTTCATTACCGCGGAAAGGTCACGTTCGGCATCAGTTGCCGCGTTGATCTGGGCTGCTGTCGGCGCAGCATCGGCTTGTCCCACACTGCCGTAGAGCGTGCCAATCGCGCTATTCTCACCAGCCAGAGTTGGTTTCGGCGAAGAACCGGCGGGCGTCGACTCGCGCATAATCGTTCCCACTTTCTGATCGAGGGCTTTGATCGATTCTGCGAGCGTGCCGGTGGCCTGAGTTCCAATCTTGCGGAGTTGATCGAGGAGCGAATGCGCTTGTGCGAGCGCTTCCGTGCTTGCGGTCAACTCAGAGGCTAGACGCGTTTCCAAATTGAATTGTTGTTCGAGGTCACTCTGTGTCGCGCGCACGCGTGGATCGATCTTTATTGTGAGCGGTGCTGTGGAAGTGTGTCCGTTGACGGTGAGCTTTGCGGTGTATTCTCCGGGCACCGCGAGTGGGCCAAGCGGTGATCTGGGCGTATCGTGGGGAACCGCCGAAATCGGATACTCGTGCCGCGGCGACGCGGGCGATGGGTAGTGCAAATCCCACACCCAGCGGTGCATGCCGGCGCTGGCCGGGAGAATCTTTGGCATACGGATCCAGTACAGAGGAATCAATTGCTTCTCGAGTTCCTCCTGACTTATTTCCGGCTCGTCTGTGCTGGAATAATGGCGCACTAGTTTTCCTTGCGCATCGAGTATCTCAAGCGTGATTGGGCTGGAAGCAGGGTGTACGAGGAAGTAATCGAGCATCGCACCATCGGGAGGATTCTGCCCAAGTGGCTCGTCGGGCTGGATTGGAGTATCAGGATTGGTGCTGCGCCGGACGCGGTAAGCTGGTTCGGGTTTGAAAAGATAGGCGTCCGAATTTGCCATCGAATCGGAAAGCTGCCGCAAGGGCGTGATGTCATCGAGGATCCAGAACGATCGGCCGTGAGTCGCGACGATCAGATCGCTTTCATGAATCCACAAGTCGCGCATGGAGGTGTGTGGCAGATTCAATTGCAGAGACTGCCAGTGATCGCCATCATCAAACGAAACCCAGACGCTGGTTTCGGTGCCTGCAAACAGCAGGCCTTTGCGAACCGGATCCTCGCGCACCGAGTCGACCGGCGCATCCGCCGGCAAGGTGCCGGAGATCAGTTTCCACGTCTTCCCGCTATCGTGCGTGCGATAAATATAAGGATGCAGGTCGTCGATGCGGAAGCGGCTTACGGACGCATAGGCGGATTGGTCGTCGAAATGAGAAGCTTGGATCTGCGTGACTTTGCTCCAGGCGGTCAATTCCGGCGGTGTGATGTTGTTCCAATTCTTTCCATCGTCCCGCGTCATCCAAATCAGGCCGTCGTCCGTCCCGGCCCACAGAGTGTCGACGCTTTTGAATGATGGAGCGAGCGCGTAAATTACTCCTCGCTGCTTACCCGCGTCCGGATTCTTGGAGATTAGCGTGCCCACGCTTGGCGGTACTCCGGGACTTTCCCGAGTGAGATCAGGGCTGATGGCTTGCCAGGCGTTTCCTCCGTCAACGGTTTTGAACAAAATGTTCGAAGCGAAGTAAAGAGTGTGGGGATCGATCGGCGAGAACAGAGTAGGCTCGGTGCGGTCGGTGCGGTACTTGTCACCACGCACGGGGATGGGGGTTACGTTTTGCGCCTGGCCAGTCGACCAGTGATACTTCGAAACTTCGTTCCTTCCACCTCCGTAAATAATGTCGGGATCAAGCGGGTCCGGCGCGACGTAACCGTACTCGATGGTGGCAACCGGATGCCAGTCGCGGAGAGTGATTTCGCCGTCGTTGCCGCGGCTCAAAATGCACACTGAACCGCTCTCCTGCTGTCCGGCACAAACCTTATAGGGAAAAGTGTTGGTGACGGCTACGTGGTACAGTTGCGCGGTCGGCTGGTTGTACCACGAACTCCATGTTTCACCGCCATTCACGGTGACGATCGCACCCTGGTCGCTGACCACAAGAATGATGTTTGGGTTATTGGGATTGATCCAAAGGTTCTGGTAGTCATCCCCTCCGGGTGAACCGCGAAGACTCATCCAAGTCTTGCCACCATCGGTCGAGCGTACGGTCACGATGCTCACGCTATACACCACGTCGGGATTCTTAGGATTCACCTTAGGCACAGGGAGATCGCCGCCGCCGATTCGCATAGCGGGGCGAGGATCATTCGTCGCCACATGCCAATTTTCGCCGGCGTCATCGGAGCGGTACACGCCCAAACCCGCGCCAGAACCGTATTCTCCGCGTTCCGTCGTGGCCACAGTCGCATAGAGCCGGCTCGGCTGACTCGCCGCGATTGCAACATTGATTTGGATGAGGTTGTTGGGCAATCCTTTCGTCAACGGATGCCAGGTATTACCGCCGTCGATAGATTTGAAAAGGCCTCCGCTGGTTCCCTGAAACTGGTTGTTGTCCTCCCACGGCCCTTCCCGGATTTCCCACAACGATGCGTAGAGCACGTCGGGATTTGACGGATCCATTTCAATGTCGGAACCGCCGGTGTTCTCATCCACGGAAAGAACATTCAGCCAAGTCATTCCGCCGTCGGTCGAGCGAAAAATACCGCGCTCTTCGTTCGCACCGTAGGGATGCCCGAGCACGGCGGCGAACAGCCGATTGGGATCCCGCGGGTCGACAACGAGTGCGGGAATCTGTTGCCCGTCACGCAATCCGAGATGAGTCCACGTCTTGCCCGCGTCCGTGGATTTGTAAATTCCATTGCCAACCGAGAGGTCAGGGCGGCGCAGCCCTTCCCCACTCGCGACATAAATGATGTTGAGATCCGATGGAGCCACTGCGATCGCGCCGATTGATTGCGTGGGCTGCTGATCAAAGATGGACGTCCAAGTACGGCCATAATCATCAGACCTCCACACCCCGCCATTCACCGCGCCGATGTAAAACAGATTCGGCAGGCTCGGTACACCGGTGGCCGCCCGGGTCCGGCCGCCACGAAAAGGCCCAATCAGGCGCCACCGCATCTCCTGATACATGCTCTCCGGGTACTGCTGTCCCTCGCTAAACCCGAGGAACAATAAGATGAGACTGCTTGTTAACAAAATCAGGATAAGACGGGGAAATCGAATCACATTGGCCTCCAGCGAAATGTTCAAACCGAAAAGCATAAATCAAAATGAGGCTCTAGGAGAATGGCTGCTTGTCTGACCCTAGGAATGGTCTGACTCTTCTTCGCGTCGCTGCTTCTGAATATCGATTCCAAGCTGCTCCGCTTTCTTGTAAAGATGGCTGCGCTCCAGACCAAGAGCTTTGGCCGCATTCGTGATGTGATAATTGCTTCGCTTGAGCTCAGCGAAAATCACTTCGCGCTCGAAATTCTGCACTCGCTCGGCGAGGATTCCTGAGCTTGCTCCCGTTGATAAAAAGGTGGCTGGAGCAGAAGGCAGGGCGGATTGGACCGTTTCCAGCGTGACCTCGCCGTCGGTTGCCAATAGCATTAACCTCTCCACCACGTTCCGCAGTTCGCGGACGTTGCCGGGCCACGGATAATCCCCAAATGCTTCAATCGCATCTGGAGTGAAGGGAATCGGCTTCCAATTATTCTGAGCGCAGACTTGCCGGGCAAAGTGTTCTACCAGCGCAGGAATGTCCTCCCGGCGTTCGCGCAGAGGAGGCAGCAGCAACGGGAACACGTATACGCGGTGAAAAAGATCCTGACGAAACTTGCCTTCGCGTACCAGACTCTCCAAGTTCCGATGGGTTGCAACCAGGACGCGCACGTCGACGGAAATGGGTTTATCTCCGCCAATGCGCTCCACTTCGCCTTCCTCCAGCACTCGCAACAGCTTGGCTTGCATGGATAGAGGCATATCGCCGATTTCATCCAGGAAGATTGTGCCGCGTTCGGCCTGTTCGAACTTTCCGGCGTGGCGCGCCGCGGCGCCCGTAAAAGAGCCCTTCTCATGTCCGAAGAGTTCCGACTCTATCAGGTCAGCCGGAACCGCTGCGCAGTTCAGAGTAACAAAGGGGCCTGACGATCGCGGACTGCGTTCATGCAGAGTGCGCGCAACCAGCTCTTTTCCGGTACCAGTTTCTCCCAGAATGCAAACTCGCGACTCGCTTGCCGCTACGCGCTCGACCTGCGCCATAAGCTTGCGCATGACTTCGGCGGTCCAAACGATTTCGTGCTTTCCCAGGCGTTGCCGAAGCTGCCGGTTCTCCGATTCCAGACGCCGGAGTCTTAGAACGTTCTCTACGGTGAGCAGCAGCTTCTCGGTAGACACCGGCTTCTCCAGAAAGTCGAGAGCCCCGAGCCGAGTGGCGCGAACCGCCATTTCAATGTGGGCCTGGCCCGACATCATGACCACCGGAACCGCGATTCCCTGCGACTTGAGGTCTTCGAGAAAAGAAAGACCATCTTTGCCTGGCATGACTACGTCGGAGAAAATCAGATCAAAGTTCTGCGTCCTGGCAAATTCGAGTGCCTTCGACGCGTTGTCACAAACCGTCGCCTCGTGGCCCGCCAGGCGAAAGGCGCGTGAAAGCGAGGCCAGAGTGTTGGGCTCGTCATCCACGATCAAGAGGTTTGCTTTCTGTGCCACTAGTAACTCCTCGCCGTTGCATCTCTTGACTGATCGCTTGTTTGCAGCTTGTCTGCATTGCGCGGTAGTTCAATCACGAATGTCGTCCCGTGCCCCGGCTCACTTCGAACCTTGATTCTGCCACCGTGGTCGCTGATCACCGACTGCACGATCGCGAGCCCGAGTCCCGTGCCATAGGGCTTGCTGGTGTAATAAGGAGTGAACAAGCGCTCGCACTCTTCTGGCGTGAGCCCGGTCCCCGTATCCGAAACCTCGACGTAGCTGAGATCATTGTTCTCGTGTGTGCGCAGCGTAAGGGTGCCGCCGTGAGGCATGGCATCCATCGCATTCAGAACCAGATTCGAGAGCGCGCGGTGCAGCAGGTCAGGATCGACGGCGATTGGCTTCATGGGGTCGGCTAATTCCAGTTTACATTCAATGGGTGCGCGCTCCGGAGCATGGAGTTGCGCCTGAAACAACCGGCCCACATTTTGAACAACCTCATTGAGTTGGATCTGCTGGAACTGCGGTTGCGGCATCCTGGAGAATTCGCTGAAGCGCGAGATAATAGCTTTCAGATTTGCAATCTCCGCCAACAACGTGGAAGAGCTCTCCTGAAAAATCTCTTCGAACTGTTGAGGACTCTGCTGCCGCGCTCGCAGCAAGTTCTCGACCGTCAATTGCAGCGGGAAGAGTGGATTCTTCAGTTCGTGCGCCAGGCGGCGAGCCAACTCCCGCCATGCGGCAACCCGTTCTGCCTGCATCAGATGCTCTTTTTGGGCCAGCAGTTCACTGGTCATGCGGTTGAATGTCTCCGCCAACTCTCCCAGTTCGTCGGAAGAAGTGATGGCCACTTGGGTGTTCCAGTTGCCGGAGGCGACTTCCCGCGCTGCGCGAGCCAGTTGTTCCACCGGGCGCGTGACTCGCGCGGCCGCCCATCCGCTGAGCAAGATGGCCAGCACGATCCCCGCGCCTGCGGACAACAGTGCCGCTGAGCGGATTTGTTGCCGAAGATCAACATAAGGGCGACGTGAGTTGCCAATCAGCAGGACGCCGAGCAGTTGGTTGTCCTGCCCAGCAAGCGGGATGGCATCGATGGTTTCATCATCCGCCGCATTGGAGGACCAATGCACCAGCGTCGTGGTCTCACGTTGCTGTTGCTGAAGCCGCTGAATGATGGAAGCGATCCTGTCGGGTTGCTGAACCGTGCCTGAAGTGTCAATCAAGAATTGTGGAGAAAAGCCACTCCCCAAGTTCTGATAAAACATGGCTCGCATTCCGGCAGGAAGCTCCAGGCTGGCGAGGAAGTCCTTATCAATTCGGCGGCCACCGACCACGAAGAGCGACTTCTCGCCCGGGTTCACCTCTGTCACCGCGAACACTCCCAATGCCGCGCCGTCCGGCAGTTCTTCCTGTTTCAAGAAAGCGCCCTTGGGGGCTGCGGATATGAGGGTCAAAGTCTCCTTATACCCAAACTTGGCTGGCCACTGAGCGGACGAGATGATGGTGGCCTGGCTGTCGACGAACTCCAGAAAATCCAGCTGTTGATTGTCTGCAATCGTCCTTGCTTCGTTGAGATATTCGCCATAGTCGGGAGAACCGTGGCTCAAGGCGAGCGCCATGCGAGTGGTACCCTCGCTCGCGGCAACGGTTTCCACACGATGCGCGACTTCTTCACCGCGACGGTTGAACTCGTGGCGAAATTGCGCGACCAAAGCCGCAGTACGTTCTTCATTTACCTTTTCGAAGGCCCTGCGCGCTAGCCACGAAATACTCCAGGCAACCGCCGCCACGCACACGAGGACGGTGAGTGCGAACACAGCCAGGAGTCTGCGCCGGAAAATCATGGTTTCTCCGCCAGCCAAATGCTGGGCAAATGCCAACTCCCGTCGTGGGCCGTCCTCCAGTTCTTCACGGTACCAGCGACCCCGTATTCTGCCCGCACATGCAGCAAAGGAATCACCCGCTGCGATTGCAGCAGCTTGTTTTCCGCGCCATAGAGATCGTCGATGGAACTGGAAGCGAATTTGGGTAGCGGAAGTCCAAGTCCGGCAGCCAGTTCGCCGAGAGCGATTCGGGCGTCCAGCGAGATCAACGGGATTCGAACGATCCGCAAATCGACCCTACTCGCGCTTGCGATCTGTATCCCCAACCCAGCATCTCGGGCATTGAGCACGATCCTCTCCGCGATCACGCGCGCCGTGGGGTCGGCGGGGTCGTAGGCAAGAGTCCAGGACGTGGTATGCGGAATCTCGCTGCGCACCTGCCGTGCGAGCTCCAAATTCATGGATGCCGGAAAAAGAAAGCCGTAGCCGGTCATCCAATTCGGCAGAAGTCCGCCGGTTGGCTCTCCTCCGCCTTGCAGAACCACCGTACTGAGCAGCTCGCGATCAATGCTGAGAGCAAGCGCCTGACGTTGTCGTCCATCGGCCGGCGACTGCGGGTCGCGGGTAAAGACTAACGCGATCAGTTCCACCGGCGCTGAAGCCGCCACTAGGCGGCCTTCGGCAGTTGCACGATGAGCTTGTTCCGGCGCGACTTCTATCACCTGTGCTTTTCCGAGATCGAATGAGATCATCTGCTCGCGAAAACTTTTTCCCATTGCAATTTCAATCGTGTCCAGAAAGGCTCGACCGTCCCAATAATCGTCGCGTGCAGCCAGCACAAGCTTCTTTCCCGGATCCCACTGGAGTACGGCAAAGGGCCCAGTGCCGGAAACCTTGCCACCCTCGCGTTTGACAATGCTGTTGCGCGGCAGAGTCAGCTCGACTGGAAGATCGGGAGTCGAAGAATCACGCTCAATGATGACCGCTTCGCCTTCAGAAAAAACCTTCCAGGTTGGATTCGTTCTTCGCAGAGAAGTGGCGACCACCTCCGGAGTAATTGCGGCTCCGTCCTGGAAAGTGACTGCGTGCCGCAGGAAGAATTGCCAACGCTGGTTGCCCGGTTCGGGCCGCCAGGAACTCGCCAATGCCGGCTCAGGTTTGCCCTGCTCATCCAATGAAACTAGCGTGTTAAACAGCAGGCTAGACAAATTGCGGGATCCGAACCAATCGGACTGATTCGAATCGGCAGGGTCCAGAGATGTGGGGGCGGACCGCATCTCGATATGCAGGGTCCCGCCGTAGTGCGGTCGCGTGGCGGCGCGGGCGCTCAGAGCGCACAGCACGCTACTGGCCGCAAGTAATAGAAAGCCGGTAAGCCTCATATCTCCCCGTTTCTGAATTCTGTAAAACTGCAATGGCGCCGGTTCCGTCCGCATCGGCCCAAAGCTCCACGATGTTGCCATCGAACTCCACCGGTTGGCTCACTGCGACCGGCTCGCGATCCGCAATTTCAAAGGCGCGCACATTCTCGCCAGTGTTACCTCCGTTGCCGGTAGCCAAGATCTGCCAACCCAGTCCACAACCGCTCCGCACACTCGCGATGTCGCTGCCCCATGCCAACTTGGCCGCAGTTTGGTCCGTGACGCCATCCAGCAAGTGGACTTGACCGTCGACGGTGGCAAAAATCCATAGCCAATACTTATCTCTGGGCAGGACTGCCGCCGAATAAAAAGCTTTCACCGCGGTTTGCTTCTCGATACCCGGCGAAAGTGCTCCGGTAAAAAAGTTCTTGGTCGGAGTGTAGAACGCACTCAGACCGGGTTCGTCCGTCCTCAATGGCCAGGGATCATCACTTTCAAAACAACTGATAGCCAGAGGAGCGGCCGCTGTGCTCCGGCAGAAAATCCCCGGCAAGTACGCATCGAACAGGTGATCCTTCCGCAAAATCAATCGGCCCCGCAGGTCGCACGGCCACGGGCGCGAGTGCGATAACGACAGCGATTGTTCCTGCTGCCAGCGGCCATCCTGGAATTTGGCGAGCACGACGCTCTCTGGTTCGAGCACAATCATGTGCTGCGGACTGCTATTCACCAGCGCAACATCCAGAACGCGCTTCTCGTCCGTCCACAGCAGCGTCTTGTGAATCATGAGCGCCGCCGCCGGGTGCCCCACCGCCGCCAGACCCGACCTCGGTGCGGTTACCATGGCAACGGAAGCTTCGTTGTTTCCCTGCTGTATCTCGGCAAGCCAAACGTAATTCTGCAGACTCTCGGAGAACGTAATCTTCACCGTGGCAGCAGCCTGGTCTGCACTCACGAATCGAACGCCAAGCGCGGCTAGCTCCGTCACGAGCCCTCTACGAATCTCCTCGACATCCGCGCGGGACAGAGAAGATCGGTTCACAACGTCGAGCGCCACCGCTCCCGGACCCGTGGCCGTTGCAATTTTTCTTGCCAACTGCGCTTCGGGCTCACGCCAGTTAGTCGCCTGGATCATCGGCGCGCGCATCAACATCAGAACGAGAAAGTAGACAACACCCAGCCACCGTGATGATGAAGTACGCATGTGCAGGATGCGCGCATTATAAATCGCATTGTCGCTAGCGCCTGGCATATGGCCCTGTACTGTTTGTAGACACCAATCCTCGATAGCGGAGCGCTGGCATCTTGCTGGCAATGCCAGCGCCACACGGCCTACTTCGGCTGCTGCTCTTCCGGTTCCTCCGCCTGACTGGCGTGGTTGGCTACGCTCATGCTGCGAAGCACGTCATTGGCGAAAAAGAACTTTCCATCCGCTGGCACCATCATGATTTGCAGCTTATCCGAAAGCCGTTCGGCCACGATCTTGTTAATCAGCAATGGGTTCTGCTTCAGAATCGCGCCTTCACTCTGCATTCGCACCGCATCCGCTGCCGCGGTCACGCGGATGCGATCCGCCTCGGCTTCGGCCAGCAACTTTCGCCGCTCCATCTCGGCCTTGCTGTCGATCACTTTGGCCTCGGCCTGCGCCTCAGCGCCCTTGACCGTGGTTTCCTTGCGCGCCTCGGCTTCCAGCTTCGATTGCTCGATCTGCTTCTGTTTGAGGGGCAACGTATACTGCATGGCGTCGGCCTCGCTCTTTGCCTGCAGCACGCGCACCTGCGCTTCTCCCTCCGCCTGCTTTACCTGCTGGGCCTTTGTGGCCTCGGCTTCAAGTTCGGAGATCCTTACCTGCTTCTGCTGGATGTCGGTCTGCACTGCCATTCGGTCACTTTCCTGTTCCTTGAGCAACAGGCTCTCCAACCCCTTCGCATATTCGGGCGGCAGTTGGATATCGCGCAACATCACTTCTTTCACGATAATTCCGTCTGCTGCCAGCTTCTGCGTGATAACGTCCGACGCGCGCTTGCGCACTTCTTCGCGCTTCGCAGCAAACACGTCCCGGACAGTGTAATTGGGCACCAGTTCGCGCCACGCGCTTGCAACCACCGCAGGCACAATTTCTTTTTCCACGGGCTGTGGCAAGTTGCTCTGAATGTAATCCAGGTGCCTGGGATCGAGCCGGTATCGCACGGTGATGGAGAGGCCAAGGGTGAGCCCTTCTTTCGCCTGCACATTCAAAGGCTCCGATTTCGTGCCTTTACCAGCGCCGGCATTGCCCGCGTTCTCCAAACCGCCTGTAGTGAACAACTGGTCGCGGGTGTCGAAGAGAACGACGTTCTCCGCGAGCGGAACTAGAAAATGTGCTCCCGGATAGAGCGTGCTCGGCAACGTGCCACTGGATTGGCTGACCCGAACTCCAGCCATGCCGCTGGGCACAACCACGATGCCCAGCGCCAAGATAAGTGGACCCCACGCCAGAAGTGCCAAGGCCAGCGAGCTTCGCCAGCGCACCTGTGGAACCGGCGGCAGCGGCCCCGCACCGGCCACGGCCTGCGCCTGCCGGTATTTCATTTCAAGGTAAATGTCGTAAGCCAGGATTCCAGCGGCGACCGCAATCATCCCGACGCCGCCCAGCATCAGCAAATACTTCAAGAACAACATAGATCCTCCTCGCGCGCTTCAGCGCTCTTGCCCAGATTTGACTCGCACGGCCTGCGGGGCAAAGAACAGGCCGAACACTTTTCCGAAAATCCACTCCTCGACCAAGATCGCGATCGCCAACGAGAAGGCCATTCCCGCCGCCACTGTGATCGCTGTCGTTAAGGTTTGCATTGCGTCCTCCCGTCGTGCGCTGGCGGCAAATCAAATAGCAGTTCGCAGGCCAGCGTCTATATTGTTGATGGCGAGTAATTTAGGAAGGCGAGGGTCACTCTGGAGGGTGTCCGGTTACAGACACTGTGTGGGTTCGACCACACGCAACTCCGGGAGGATGGCGCTCAACTTAGGCAGGGGGAATAACTGTGTTGATTTTGCGTCCTACGGAATTGCTGGCGCCGCGAACGAGGGAATCGGCCGCACCTCTTCGACCATTGGCTCAGCCAGCTCTCGTACATAAAATGCCACCGCGGTTGCGCGCTGCCAAAAACGCGTTGCGAGAAGCAGAAGTAAGGTCGCTTCGCCGATGATGAACGCGCCGACAACGCTGCTCGGCGGGACAATCGCATACCACAGCGAGAATCCAATCACCAGAACGGCCAGCGCCACGATCGCAATCACCACGTAGCTGCCCAACAGGCGTCCCAGATTGCGCCGCGTCTTGCGGAATCCAGCGACAACCGATTTCCGCACAGCAGGCTGGTCGCGTAGGACGACGTCAGTCTGCGCAAGATCAAACCAGATGCGGATGACTGTGAGCAACAGAAAAATGATCCCTGTACCAAGGAGTTGGACGAAGAAAGGCAGCCTTTCATGCGAAGTCTTGTCGGCGGCTGTGATCAGCGCGTTCAACGCCCCGAATAGAATACCGGCGATGACGCCCGCGATCACGGTGAAGAACAAACACAAGCGAACGAATCGCCAAACATTCCGCCCGCAAGCGCGATAGAACTCATCCCGTGGAAGCCGGTGGTCGGAGGCATAGCCGAGCAGCACACCGGGCATGAACAGCAAACTCGCCAGGAAGAATACGACGCCAAACATCATGGCAGGATGACTTGCGCCGGGCAGCGGACCGAACTCTGGACGCTTCAACAGTTCGGTGAACACTCCCAGATCGAATCCATGAAGCAGTCTGTCAGCGTACAGGCTGTGGTCGAGAATCTTGTGCGCACTATCGCTGAAGGCTGTCGCCCCGAAGTGGGCAAATGCCAGGTTGAGTAGATAAAACCAAACGATGTAACGCTTGTTGCGGCTTGCGATGCTGGCGCCCGCGGAAACCAAGTTTGTATTTTCGCCCATTAAACCTCCTCTTACACCAGCCACCAGGCCAGGAACTGCGCACAGAACTGCCAGAGGCAGGTCCAGTAATTTGCCAGTTTGCGGGCCGGCGCGCCGTTTGCTTCCGCGGTCCGGCTGTTATCAAAGTTGTTGCGATCGAATTGAATTTTGTGGTCGGGATCGATTTCGACCGATTCTATTTTCGCCTTCTTCTGATACGTGTATCTTACCCAGCGATCTTGCCCGTCCCAGTGCTCGCGGACCTTGCTGCCATTGTCGAACTTGACCTCGACATCGATCGGGATGATGAACTCCCCTCTACGGCGAATCCAGACATTGTCGGTATATTCCGTCTCGCCTCTTTTCTCCTTCAGATCTTCTTTGTACCAATCCACCGGCGTCGAATCGATCCTCAGCACCTGATAGTCCAGCACCTGCGTCCCGTACACCGTTTGATCAAAGTACCAGCGCAGGTTCTTGCCGGAGACTTCTTCAATGGTCTTCAGGAAGTCTTCCTTGGTGGGATGGGTGAAGCGGTAGCGTGTGAAATATACGCGCATGGCTTGCCGCATGGTGTCTTCGCCGATCACGCTTTCAAGAGTGAGAAGCATCAGGGCGGTCTTGCTGTAGGTGATTGCTTCGTAAGAACGGAAATCTGCATACTTCCAGCCGTCGCGGGCCATGGGATCGAGATCGGCTACACCTATATAGAAGACCCTGTCTGCGTCGCGCTCTCCGACAGTGACTCCCAGTATGTTGAGAGCCGAAGTTGATGGGTCAAACATGGAATCCATCACCTTGATTTGCGTGTATTGATTGATGCCCTCGTCCATCCAGGCATCTTCGAATTCGTTGGTGGCTACCATGCCGTACCAGTACTGATGGCCGAATTCATGTTCGATGGTTTCCACAGAGCCCATGCGAAAGCCTCCCGGCTCCCACCAGAACGTCCCTCCCGTGATGAAGGTTGGATATTCCATGCCATACGCCGGCGAACCCGGGTCCACATCCACAAGGGTGAGAGTCCTATAAGGATACGGTCCGTACCAGCGATCAAAGCGGTCCATGCTCTCTTTGAGAGCGCGGACCTGCCGCCCTAACTGACTCCAGTGCGCTGGCTGCATCATGATTCGCAACTTCACCGGGCCCATGCTGCCTTGAAAGACGTCGTCATGGATCAAATAGTGAGGGCTGGCGGTCCAGGCGAAATCATGAATGTCTTCCGCGTGATAGGCGACAGTCTTAGTGCCGTCCGCGTTATTTGTGCTGCTTACTTCAACCCCGGCGGCACCTACCACTTCGTACTGAGGCACTGTCAGCTTCACGTCATAAACACCGAAGTCCGCGAAGAACTCTGTGTACGCATGAAACTGATGGCAATTCCAGGCGCCGTGCCACCAAACCCCAACCTTGGGAAACCACTGTCCGCCCAAGACAAAATCGCGATTCCAACCGGTCCGCTCCAAAGTTTCGGGGAATTGATCGTGGAACTTGATCTTGAATTGGACGTACCCATCGGGCGGGATCGGCTGCGGCAAGTGCACCTGAACTACGGTGCGATCGTCCTTGTTGTCGTCATCCGGATGGATGTATTGCAGTTGAGAAGTGAAATCGCCCTGGCCCACGACCTCAAATTTCTTGATCTCCTCCGCGCCGTAACTCTTGCTGTCCCAGGTTTCAAAAGTCTGCCCGCGAGTACTCTCGCGTTTTCCTTCCCGCAGCCACGTGGAGGTGGGTTGAAAAGCATTCAAATAAAGATGGAAGGGGAACGTATCCAGCGGTTGCCCGGTGAGATTGTGGTAAGTGAGGGTCTCATCGGCGTCGAGAGTATGAGACTTGGCATCGTACCGGGCGTCTATATCGTAGGCCACGACTCGCTGCGACAGCGGCGTGAGAGAGTTGATAGCGGATGTCGTAGAAGGAATCGTCAACCCGTTCGGGCTGCTGGTCTGCGCCAAGACGCGCACAGCTAGTGACACGGCAAGCAGGCAGACCGTTAGTCTCCGACACGTGGGCATGGATAAAACTCCCTCTGCAAGAACCTAATGGATTACGCGCGAATCTGAAATCATAGCGTAGGAATCAGCATCTGTGTTGAACCCCATCGCTGTCCTTCCGTATTACGCGATTTGGGTAGACTCGGTTCCGTGTTCCTTGCGAGTGCCGTGACTTCGGCAAAAGAGCGCACATCATCGGAAAGCTGAGGGCGGCCTCGAGATCGAAGGTTTGCCATGCCAAATCAGGGCACGTCACGTTGCTAAGCTAGGGTTCTGTCGTGTGCTTCTCCAACATGGACATGCTGTTGAGTATGGCGTCCACCGCGGCTTCCTCGCCAATCATCGAGTTGATCATGAGATGAAAGCGGTGCCGATCCGGCCATTCGACGCCGAAATATTGCTTAATGAAAGCCGCCCGGTCGCGGTCCACAGTTTCGGCAAGGTGAACGGCTTCACTTTCGCTCTTTCCACCAGCCTGCAGCCGTCGAACCTTCGCGGCAAATGGAGCGTAGACAAATACGTGAAAGGCGTCTTTACGATCTTGAAGATAGTAGGCAGAGCCGCGCCCCACGATGACGCATTCGCCGCCTTTGGCAGCGCCTTTTACCACTTGCTCCGTGACTTCCCTGATGCAATCCGTATCTGCCATCTTCAGCCGTGGAGCGTTCAGACTGCCTTCGTGGCTGCCCCGCAGGAAGGCCTTGAAGAGCCTGTAAAACAAGGGATCTTTCTTCTCTTCGTGTTCCTCCACGATTCGGCAATCGCACTCCATCAGCCGGGCAATTTCGTTCGTCAGCAGGTGGTCCCAGAGCTTCCAGCCCAAGCGTCCCGCGACTCTTTTCGCGATCTCAGCGCCACCGCTCCCGTATTCGCGCTCGATCGTAATTATTCGGATCATCGATATTTCTTTACTCCTTATTCGCCCCACGCAAATGGCCGTTACTCCACCACGACACGGCGTCCGCCGGGCTCATTTTTCTTCAACGCAAAGGAAAGCACAAACATGATCGCCGCTCCGATCGCCAGCACGCGGTAAGTGTCAATGTAGGCCAAGGTACTCGCCTGCGCAATCACCGTCCGGTAAATCACTCCATAGGCCTGCTTGGCCGCCAGTTCGGCGTTTACCCCCGATGCGACCAGATGTGCGGCCAAGCCCGCGGCCGCACCGGCAACGCTAGGGCGTCCGGCGGTGACATTGGCCACCAGGTACACTTGATGAAACTGAGCTCGGCGCGCAATGAGAGTGGTGACCATCGAGGTTCCGACGCTGCTGCCGATGTTGCGCATAAAGTTGACAAGACCGGCCACGCTGCTGCTCTTCTCGATGGGCATTCCGACGTACGAGGTCAGATTGATAGGGACGAACAGAAAGCCCAGCCCAAACACTTGAGCCAGTCGCAACATGCTCGCGCTGAAGAAACTGATTTGGAGGTCGAGCTGTTGGGTGGAATAGTACAAGCCGACAGACAGAGTCAGCCAGCCAAACGCAACCAGATAGCGGGCCTGGACCTTGGAAGAGAGAACCCCGACGATGGGCATCAGACAAAACAGCAGAAGGCCGCCCCCCGAAAGCACCAAGCCCGCCGACTCCGCTGTGTAACCCATAAGCGATTGCAGGAACAGCGGCATCATCACCAGGGTAGAGAACAGCATGAGCCCCAGCACGAACATCATCCCGTTCGCGCTCAGGAAGTTCAAGTTCTTGAACAGGCGAACATCGATGATAGGACTCTTGTAAAACCACTCCCAGACGACCACCGATACAAGGCCTACCACCGTAAGGATGGCGAGCGTCACAATGAAACGCGACCCGAACCAATCATCCTCTTGCCCCTTGTCGAGCATGATTTGCAAGGCGCCCACACCCAGGATAAGCAAAGACACACCGACGTAATCGAACCGCGCAAGCGCGCCCTTAACGCGCTTCGCCCAGGGCGGATCCTCAATCAACCGGTAAACCAGGAATAACGCCAGAATTCCTACCGGCACGTTGATGAAGAAGATCCAGCGCCAGGTGTAGTTATCGGTGATCCAGCCGCCCAAGGTTGGGCCGACCGTGGGCGCGACGATGACCGTGACGCCATAGAGTGCGAACGCCAGGCCGCGCTTTTCGGGAGGAAATGTGTCGGCCAGGATCGCCTGCGCCATCGGTTGAAGTCCGCCCCCGCCGGTGCCCTGCAGGATGCGAAACACAATGATTGCTCCCAGGCTGGGCGCGATCCCGCACAACAGGGAACTCACGGTGAAGATCGCCAGGCACGTCATGAAAAACCACTTGCGGCCGAGCACGCTGGCAAACCATCCGCTGATGGGAAGAACGACGGCGTTCGATACCAAATAAGAAGTGAGCACCCAAGTGCTCTGGTCGTTGCTTGCTCCAAGGTTTCCTGCGATGTAGGGCAGGGCGACGTTGGCGATACTGGTGTCGAGCACCTCCATGAACGCCGCCAGCGCGACTACAACCGCAATCAGCCAAGGGTTGTACTTGGGACGCCACGGTACGGGAGCCGACGACGCTGGCTGGTCCGCAAGTGCGGTAGCCTCCGGGCGCGCGCCGTTGGTTTCAGGGCCGTCTGCCATACGCTCGAAATCTTAGATGAAGTTCGATGGGTTTACGAATCTTCAATCGAGGTGTAAATGTGGAAGGGAGTTTGAAAGCAAGGATCGGAGTGTGGCGAACTCGCGTCGTTTGTTAGATTGCTCATAAGGAGATCCCAACAAGAAGCCCTGTGATGGCATCTCGAACGTGAGACGCACGCATGCATACATCAGCAAAAGACCCAAGTCCAGCGACCGACGCCGTCGAGCGCATCAACACACTCGACTGGGAGCGCGTTTCGCAGAACCTTGATGCTCACGGGAATGCGATTCTCGAACACGTCTTGTCCGAGGACGAGTGCCAGGCGCTGGCCACGCTTTATCCAGAGGATGGCCTTTTTCGAAGCCGCGTAGTCATGTCACGGCATGGTTTTGGACGGGGCGAGTACAAGTATTTCAACTATCCTCTGCCTGAAATCGTTGCGGACCTCCGCACCGTAATCTATCCGCGCCTCGCGCCGATTGCGAATCGCTGGAACACGGCAATGGGCGTCGACGCCCGCTATCCGGAAACGCACGCGGGATTCATCGATCGCTGTCACGACGCTGCGCAACTAAGGCCAACGCCCTTGCTCCTGCAGTACGGAGAGGGTGACTACAATTGTCTGCACCAGGACCTTTACGGCGAGCATGTTTTCCCCATACAGGTGACCATCCTGCTATCTGACCCGGGGAGGGATTTTACCGGCGGCGAATTTATACTTACCGAGCAGCGTCCGCGCATGCAATCACGGCCGGAAGTGGTTCCGCTTCGTCAGGGTGACGCAGTAGCCTTCGCCGTGCATCACCGTCCGGTGCAGGGCACTCGTGGCATCTATCGCGTCAACCTCCGGCACGGCGTCAGCCGTGTGCGCTCGGGGCATCGTCATACGCTCGGGATCATCTTTCACGATGCAAAGTAGGATTACGATGACGATGAGCCTGTTCGAGCACACGGAAAGCGCAGAGCCTTACAAGGAAGATTTGTGTCCGGGTGCGTCCGTCTTGCGCGGTTTCGCTTCGCAGGACGAAGTGGCTCTACTGAATGCGATACGCGAGGTGGCCGCTAGAGCGCCGTTCCGCTGCATGGTCACGCCGGGTGGCTTCCGCATGTCTGTGGCGATGACGAACTGCGGCTCCCTTGGTTGGATCACGGACAGGACGGGCTATCGGTATGACGCCATCGACCCTGAGAACGGCCAACCTTGGCCTGCCATGCCGACTTGTTTTCTAAACCTGGCGAAGAACGCGGCTGCCGAGGCAGGGTTCCCTGACTTTATGCCCGATGCCTGTCTCATCAATCGCTACGAAGTGGGAACCAAGCTTTCGCTACATCAAGACAAGGACGAGCGAGATTTCGGCGCGCCAATAGTTTCTGTCTCGCTCGGAGTTCCCGCGGTATTCCTCCTCGGCGGATTGAATCGATCCGACAAAACGAAGCGCGTACCCGTGACGCACGGAGATGTTGTCGTGTGGGGTGGACCCGCGAGACTTCGTTATCACGGTGTGCTGCCCCTGAAGGAAGGCAGTCATTCGCTACTTGGCGAACACCGCGTGAACCTCACATTCCGCAAAGCGGGTTAGCGCTAGCAGATGTTGGGGCAGCGTTTGTTTGATCAGGGCCGTCGCGCAGGAGCAGGGCCGGGAGGAAGAATCTCCGGTTCTCCGGCGCGAACCTGCTGGTGGGTTACAAAGAACACAGCAGCGGTCCAAGTTGGAAAAAGATCAAAACCGGGGATCAGTTCCGCAACCAGTGTCGGCAGAAAAGCCCAGTGCCATCCGAGGCATCGAATGAGAACCGCTGCTACAGCGAGATCGAGCACGGTGTCCGCCGGAGACAGTCCACCCTCAGCAAAGAACGGCAAGCCGACGATCTGAACGGTATCCGCGGCGATGGCAACCAACCACGCCAGCCGGTGCTCCGGAGACTTGATCGTTCTAAAGTCAAAACCCCACATAAACGGCCTACAAATAGCATACAACGGACGAGCCTGCCGGGCGAACAAATCAATTCAGATTCCGGCCGAGCCAAAATTAACCTCATTGACTGCAGCCCCTTGGAACTGTAGAGTTCATGTAGCTGAAATGGAGAGTTCATGGCGACCACAGCTACGGGCAAGAACGGCGCGATTGTAGTTTCCGCCTTGCGCGTACGAGCGCATTTCGGGGAGCTTCTACGCCGGGTCGATCACGAACGGCGGTCTCTGGTCATCGAAAAGCGCGGTACGCCCAAAGCCGTACTGCTCAGCATCCGTGACTACGTTCGGCTTGCGGCGCCAGAACCGGAGGTCTTAAGAGTCATTGGCGAGGAGTCGGAGCGCAGTGGCACGAGTAGGTTGAGCTCGCGCCGGATTAACCAGATCATCAAGGCTTCCCGGTCCCAGAAGCCGAAGCGGTAATGGTTGCCCTCCGTCTGGTGATCGATACGAACATCCTGATTTCCGCCGCCATAAAGCCGGCTGGCCTTCAGCGCACTGTTCTCCTCCTGGCCATCACCAAGCCAGCTCGCCTCTACGTATCGCCTCCCATTCTTGAGGAATACGGCGATGTGCTTGGCCGTCCCGAACTTCGCATTCGTAAGGGTCTTCGTCAGCAACTGTTGCAGCTTATGAAGCAACACAGTCACACCGTGGTTCCAACCCGGCGCCTTGAAGTGACCCGAGACCCCGATGACAATATGTTCATGGAATGCGCCGACGCAGCCCGAGCGGACTATTTAATCACGGGTAATCAGAAGCATTTCCCTAAATTCTGGAAGAAGACTAAAGTCATAACTCCCCGAGAATTCATTAGCCTTGTTGCCCCGCATTTAATAGGCTAGCGAGTGGGCGAGGCTATGTGGGAAGGAAGCGAGCCGAGAGTGGCTCTCGCAATTGTTTTGCGCCCTGCGTTAGAATTCCACAATCCAAACATTCACATTCGTCCGGAGATCAAACCCATGATCCAGCTCAAGGTCAACGGTGTCCAACGCTCCTTTGATGGCGAACCCGACATGCCCCTTCTTTGGTACCTGCGCGACGTCCTCGCTTTGACCGGAACCAAGTTTGGCTGCGGCATGGCGTTGTGCGGCGCTTGCACCGTACACAAGAATGGCAAGGCCATCCGCTCCTGCATCACGACCATGCAAACCGCCGCCGGCAGTGAGATTCGTACCATCGAAGACATCGGCGCGAATGGCCTGCATCCGGTACAGAAGTCTTGGATGGAAATCAACGTTCCGCAGTGCGGGTACTGCCAGTCCGGACAGATCATGCAGGCAATCGCCCTGCTCAACCAGAAGCCGAAACCCACAGACGACGACATTGATGACGTCATGTCCGGCAACATCTGCCGCTGTGGAACCTATCAACGTATTCGTGCAGCCATCAAAGCTGCCGCTGGAGAACACGCATGAGCACCTTGACGAATGTCAGCCGTCGCAGCTTCCTCGAAGGCGTTCTCTCCGCGGGAGCGCTGGTTCTCTGCGTGCGCTTCGTCCCCGAGACTCTCTGGGCGATCGACGCTGGGTCCGGCTCCCGCGCCGATCAATCGGTTCTCCATCCCAGCGTGTACGTGGGCGTCGACACCGATGGCACCGTCTACCTAATTGCCCACCGGTCGGAGATGGGCACGACCAGCCGCACCTCGCTTCCACTCGTGCTCGCCGACGAACTCGATGCCGATTGGGCTCGGGTGAAAGTGCAGCAGGCGATCGGCGATCCGCGCTACGGCTCGCAGGATACCGACGGATCCCACTCCATTCGCGAATTCTATCAACCTATGCGGGAAGCTGGCGCCACAGCTCGATTGATGCTGATCCGCGCCGCCGCGCAGCAGTGGGGCGTGCCCGAAGCCGAGTGTACGACGGAACCGCACGTGGTCGTTCACAAAGGTACCGGCAAGAAAGCCGGCTACGGAGAATTAGCGGCGGCCGCCGCCAAGCTCCCTGTCCCCAAGAAAGAAGATCTCAAGTTCAAACCGCCGTCTGCCTGGCGCTACGTCGGCAAGGGCCAGACTAGCTACGATATCGAGGATATCTGCACCGGCAAAGCAAAATTTGGCATGGATGCTAGCATCGATGGCATGCTCTACGCCTCCATCGAGCACCCGCCGGTGCTCGGTGGCAAGTTAAAGTCGTTCGATGAAAAGGCTCCGCTCCAAGTAAAAGGCGTACGCCAAATCGTGACCATCGACACGTTCACGCCGCCTCACCACTTCCAACCGCTGGGCGGAATCGCCGTCATCGCCGACAACACCTGGTCGGCGATGAAAGGACGCCAGAAGCTCAATCCGGTCTGGGACAACGGTGCGAATGCCGTCTACAACTCTGACCAATTTAAGAAAGAATTGCAGGAGACCGCACGCAAGCCCGGCAAGGCCGCACGCAATCAGGGAGACGTGTACGCCGCTTTTGCCCAGGGCGGCAAGACGATCGAAGCCGAGTACTACGTTCCTCACCTGGCGCACGCTTCGATGGAGCCGCCCGTCGCCCTCGCCGACTATCGCGATGGCAAGGTCACGGTCTGGGCGTCCACTCAGAATCCGCAGGCCGTGCAGGAGGTCATCTCCGGGAAACTCGGCATTCCCAAGGAGGCAGTCACCTGCTACGTCCCGTTGCTGGGCGGAGGCTTCGGCCGCAAATCGAAACCGGACTACGCTGCCGAAGCCGCCATTCTGTCAAAAAAGGTGGGCCACCCGGTAAAGGTCGTCTGGAGCCGCGAAGACGACATCCGCTTCGATTACTACCACACCGTCTCTGCCATGTACATGAAAGCGGCGCTGGGGTCCGACGGCCTTCCCACCGCATGGCTGCAGCGTTCCGTCTTCCCCACCATCGATTCCACATTTGATGTGAACGCGACCGCCGCCACCGCCCATGAACTGCAACAGGGTTGGATGGACCTGCCCTTCAACATTCCCGACCTCCGCGCGGAGAACAGCGGTGCCGCCGCTCATGTGCGCATCGGTTGGCTCCGTTCGGTTGCCAATATTTACCATGCTTTCGCTGCGCAGTCCTTTGCCGACGAATGCGCCCACGCCGCGGGCCGCGACTCGCTCGAATACCTCATGGCCCTGATCGGCCCGCCCCGAATTGTCGATATAAAGAAATCTGCTCCCGACTACCCCAACTACGGCGGATCGCTCGAAGCCTACCCAATCGACACCGCCCGCTACCGCCGCGTGATCGAACTAGCCGCGGAAAAATCCGGCTGGGGAAAACGAAAGCTCGGCAAGGGACAAGGCATGGGCATTGCCGTCCACAGAAGTTTCCTCACCTACGTAGCGACCGTCGTCCAGGTCGAAGTGAATCGTCAGGGAGAAGTGCGAATCCCACGCGTCGACACTGCCGTGGACGCCGGACTGGTCGTCAATCCGGCGGCCACGCGCTCCCAGTTCGAAGGCGCCGCCGTGTTCGGCACCAGCTTGGCGCGCTTCGGAGAAATCACCGCCACCAACGGAGTCATCGATCAATCCAACTTCGATACTTATCCCGTGACGCGGATAAACGAAGCTCCGTACCAAACCAACGTTTACATTGTCGAGAGCAGCGCCCCGCCAGCGGGCGTAGGAGAACCCGGCGTCCCGCCGTTCGCCCCCGCTCTTTGCAACGCCATCTTCGCAGCCACGGGAAAGCGCCTCCGCGAACTGCCGCTCTCGCGGAACAAAATGGCTGCGTAGTTACAGCCGCTGAATCAGGACTGGCATGAACCGCACGTCACCGCGTCCGAGCGCTTGCGGTTCATTGCACGCGATTCTCCACCTCATCCCGAAAGTGCTTCAGAACCCGCAAATGAATCCGATGAATGACGGCGTCAGACCACAGCCGCCAATACGGGGCTGGCCAAAGTGTGTGCCGGTACCAGGTCGTGCCTTCGAGCCGCGTCTCTCCATTTGGCAGCGCGGTCAGCAGGAATTGCCCGCCATTCGAAACCATGAACCCATGCAGATGAGGCGGTTCGATATGAGAGTAGGGCGTCCATTCTTCCATGGGCGCGGGGTTTGAAGTTACGGAAAACTTCAGCAGGTGAGGCTCGTCCCAAACTTCGATGGGTTCAACAAACGCTCCCGTAGAGAACACGCAATGCCGTTCGGCTGCCGTCCCGCTTCCCAGTATTTCGGCTCGTATGGGATAGGCGATCCCGGCTCGGAACATCCATTCCTTGGGCGGCGGAATCTCCGCGAAGGCAACCACCTGCCGCCACACTTTTTCGGGCGAAGCCTGAATGTCGACGGCCGTGCGAACCTCGTACATCGCAGGCACCGGCGCGCCAACGTGCTCCACCCACTGCATCCCCGGAACAAACACGAGCATTACAGAAAGGAACGCAGGCGTTCCTTCCTGGAGCCAGCGCCGCCGCTGCACCAGATAGCCGAAACTACCTCCGATAGCGGCCAGCGGAAGGGCGACCGGCACTGCCATTACCATGCAGAATATGCCGTCAATCGCCAGCGCCAACAGCGCCAAGCCGAGAAGCGCAATGGACAGACACGCAACCCCGACGCAACCGCGGAGGCTACGCGACTGGCGGACTCCGTAGATGAGGGCCGCCGCGAATCCCATGGCGAATGGCAAAGCAACGAACAGGCCCCAGCCATAATTCGTCAGCAACCTTACCCCGATCCACACCATCACTAATCCAGCCGGGAAAGACGAGGGAAATCGCCGCGCTTCCCAGCACGCTTTCAGGGATGATTCGCGCGAAGGATGAACTCCTGGGCCACTGTCCTGAATGTTCTGTGCTAGCTGGGTCCCGAGCTGGCACCAAACAAAGCAAAAGAAGGAACAGCAGATTCAGAAACGGCACAAAGAAAAGCAGAGCCAGCGAGGATGGCAGGTTCGCGCTGCGAAGCCGCCGGGTGGTGAGCGCTACCCCGACCCAGACGAAAGGAAGGGCCAACCCCAGCATGGTCGAGAGGAACAAGGCGTCCCCAGTACGCAGCGCCGTGACCCGTGCCACGTCCCGCACCGGAACCCAATAGTTGAACAGCCCCCAAGGACGATGAAAGACCAACGTGGCGACGACGCGATCAAGATTGTGTTTCAGAGCAAATCCAACCAACCCCACAACCGCATACGGCCCGCGGTCGATCGTTTCACTCGAACGCCAAAGGTCGGCAAATGTGATTTTCATAAAAGCTCCATCTGCAAGCTCTCGTCAGGTGTGGCTGGCAACTTCGCCTGTAGCACAATGCTCAGCAGGGCATTTCCGGCGCTGAGCGACCCAGCGATATCCCGCGCCCATCGCTGCCGGCATTCCAGGAAGCTTCGCCACCCACACCAAAGGCCGCGCCCACCACAACTCTCGAGCTACGGCGAGCACCGCGTCCGCGCCGGCGTAATGTTTTCCATCTGCGAGCACGAAGCGGATCGTACGCCGTAATTCCGCCGGCGAAAGCCCCAGCAGCATCCCGACTCGCGGATCCTGCAAAGGGGCCAAGGCCAAGTCGCGGCGCTTCATCGGACCGACCAGCCATCGGGCAATCGCCGTGCAGAACTCGCACTCTGCATCATAGAAAAGCCATCCCCGCGCGTGCCGCCCCTTGCGATCCGTCATGTCCGACGCCAGCGAGATCACCACCGCCTCATTTCACTGCAGGTTTTTTCCCTGCCAAAAGCAACTTCAGTTTCCCGCGCAGACGGGCCATCCCCTTGAGTGCGCCGGTCGGGATGCTGACGAATTCCTCGAACAAACCCGAGGTTGTAGTAAGGAATTCCAGCATCTGTTCCAAACGTTCCCGGATGTACGCGCTTCCCGCCCCGGCCCGCTTCAATTCCCCTACGCACTCCTCCAGCACCCGCAGGGTTGGGTCAATCTCCCGCCGTTTCCGTTCCTGCGAGACGATCCGGAAAATCTCCCATACATCCTTCACCGATTCAAAATGATCCCGCCGGTCGCCCAGCACGTGCGCTACCCGGACAATCCCCCAGCCCTGCAGCTCACGCAGGCTGGTACTCACGTTGGACCGTGCTACCGACAGGGTGTTGGCGATTTCCTCCGCATGCAAAGGCTTTGGCGAAACGAACAGCAAAGCGTGCACCTGGGCCACGGTGCGATTAATGCCCCAACGCGTACCCATTTCGCCCCAGTGCAGGATGAATCGCTGTTCGATCGGTGTAAGCGGCATAGTGTATTCTGTAACTTCTGTTAATACAGAAAATACCGTAAAAACAATAATTCGTCAAGGTTTGTTCGCATGCTTGGGTCTCGGGGTGTAGTCGGAATCGACTTTGAAGTTAGGGGAAGTCGGCGGCGCCAGAAAGGAATGCCGCTTTCGTTGGCGGTCGACTGCAAGGCGGGCAACCCAAGGGCTTCCTTCTCGCAACTAAATAATTAGTTGACGTTTTAGCTTTTCTCGCGTCTAATACTTTGAAAATGGAGGATGGCTCGTGCCGCCCAGCAAGTCCGCAACTCTAACTGAAGCTGAACTCCGGCTTATGGATGTGCTCTGGCAGCAAGGGCCGTCGACTGTCCAGCAAGTGCTGAATGCGCTTCCCAAGAAGTCGCAGCTGGCGTACAACTCCGTGCTGACCACAATTCGCATCCTCGAAAAAAAGGGTTACCTCCGACATATAAAGGATGGCCGCGCCCACGTTTACCGGCCGCTGGTTCAGCGCGCTGAAGCGTCACGCTCTGAAATTCGCCACCTCGCTCATCGTTTCTTTGAGAATTCCCATGAAATGTTGGCGTTGAACATTTTGCAGGACCGTGGCGTCGATGCCGACGAACTGATGCGCCTCCGCCACCTTCTCGAACAAACCCAGCCGGAAGGGAACAACCCTGAGGGGAACAAACAATGACCGCAGCGCTCATCCTCAAACAACTAGCGCAGATCTCCGCCGAGCGAATGCTGAACTCCATGCTCGAGGGCATCGCCATTGGTCTCTTTGCCTGGATCCTATTGCAGGTTGTGGAACGGCGAAGTTCCAGCACTCGCTTCGCTGTGTGGTTCTCCGCGTTACTCGCGATAGCTGCGCTCCCCTTAATCGGCGGCGCGGGTTCGAGCACCGGCCCAGCCAAGGTAGCAAACTCTGCCATCACCATACCGGTTTCATGGGCGCTTGCCATTTTTGTTGTTTGGGCCGCGGTCGCGGCCTTGTTGATGGCCCGAGTGGGTCTGGGTCTTTGGCAACTAAGAAAACTGCGTGCCAGTTGCCCAGCGATCGATGCAGCAACTCTCGATCCACTATTGCGGACCACTTTGCAGACGTTCCAGGCCGTCCGATCCGTTGACCTTTGTCAGTCCGACCGCTTGCAGGTCCCCACCGCCATAGGTTTTCTGAAGCCCGCAGTGGTGCTTCCAACCTGGGCGATGCAGGAGCTTTCCACCACAGAATTAAACGCGATTCTCATTCACGAGTTGGCTCACCTGCGCCGTCGCGACGATTGGACCAATCTTGCTCAGCAGGTCGTAAAGGCGCTTCTGTTCTTTCATCCCGCAGTCTGGTGGATTGAGAGCAAACTCGCTTTGGAGCGTGAGATGGCCTGCGATGACGCCGTCCTGGCCGAGACTGCCAATCCCCGCGGCTACGCGCAATGCCTGATCTCGATGGCCGAAAAGAGTTTCCTGCGGCGCAGCCTGGCGCTTGCCCAAGCTGCGGTCAACCGAGTGCATCAGACATCGCTCCGCGTTTCGCAGATTCTCGACGCCAACCGTTCCCGCGCAACCCGAGTCTGGAAGCCAGCCTTATATTCTGTGGCGGCGTTTTTCGTTGCATGCTTGGTTTCCTCGTCGCACGCGCCCGAAATCGTGGCGTTTAAAGATCGCATACCGGAAGTGACCGTTGCCTCGGCACCCGCTGCGGATGAAATGCTGGCCTCATCCGCCAACGCAAATTTTCGCGAGAACCAGGCAGTCGCGATTCCCGTGACCTTCCGCACCCAATCCGCCACTGAAACCCAAACGCATCGAAGTGCGGAGGACACGAGTTCCGCCACCCCGCAAAACACCGAGTACGGAATGCGAGCGGGGACGGCTCTCCCGCAAAACGCCGAGTATCGACCTCGGGAGGGCACCAGTTCACTCGTGCCGCAAAAGACCAATAACAACTCTGGGCGTCAGCCCCTGAGGCAAAGAATTTCAAGCGTATCCAGTTCTTTAGCGGAGGCCGAGCTTGATCGCCCCTACAACTCAGGGCAAGATTCCGCGCTCCTCTTGGAAGCCCACTTTGTTCTGCCCGACGCTGGCAAGTTCGCTCATGCGTCGACAACGATGGACCACAACCCAGCCCCAGAAGCGATCTTTGTAGTGATGCAAACCGCGCAGTACGATGAAGCAGGGCCCATAGTTTGGACCGTCTGCGTCTGGCACGTAACCGTCCTGGATTCCAGCCGCATCCCGGCAGAAACCAGAATTCCCGCAAAACAAATTTAGGAGAAGCTTCGACCTTAGCAATGACGATGAATTCGCTTCGTAAAACTAAAGAATTAGTTGTGGCCGCCTTAGAAAATGCCACACGCTTAGCCGCGGCGCGGCCAATGTCAATGTTCAGCCGTCCCGCCGCGCCGAGATTCGATTCGGCCCCGCATTCGCTTGGCGCGGACACTCCTGTCCGCGTGCCAGTGCCCCATCGCTCGTGCGGAAACCAGCAACTCGCTCGTCGATGCGGAGCGAAACGGACCCAAAGATTTGAAAGGACACGGCTTTCACAGACTGCCGAAAAACGGTCGATCCGTATCAGGGCATCGCTTCAGCGATGCCGTGGCCGCCGCAAAATCAATAGCGCCTTCAGGCGCTGCGCCCTGCAATATGAGTTTTTCGGTAACGGCTTTCAGCCGCGCCGCCAAATCTGGATTTTCGATCCAAGTCCCCGCAGGGACCAAACCTCTCGTCCAAGATCCCGCCAACTCCCCGAAGTCTTCGATCTGGACGCCAGCCCGAATCGGATGTACGATCGCCGGAACCCGCGCTGCGCTTGCCCCCGGCACGCTGGAATCCCGGCTAAGGAGATGGCGGCCATGACTTCCAAAGAGCGTTTCTCCCGCGCCAGTGGCCCGTTGCTATTGTTTGTCCTAATCCTTCCCTTCGCTTCAACCGCCTCCGCCGAGTGGAACGAAAAGGTCCTTTACAGTTTTCAAGGCGTTCCCGACGGAGCCGTGCCCGCTGGCGGGTTGGTCTTTGACAAGGCAGGCAATCTCTACGGCGCAACCGGAGATGGAGGCGCGTCTACATGCGAGGGGCCGGGTCAATGCGGCACGGTGTACCAGCTCAAGCCGCCGACACAGAAGGGCGGAGCGTGGGCGGAGACCGTGCTGTACGTCTTCAAGGGCCATGCCCAAAACGACGGCGCGACGCCGGAGAGCGGGTTGGTTATCGATCAGGCCGGGAATCTCTACGGCGTAACCGGCTACGGCGGGAGCGGGCCGTGCACGCTGCTAGGCGGGGCAGTCGGTTGTGGCACGGTGTATGAGCTTTCTCCACCGGCCAAGCAAGGCGATCCCTGGAAGGAAAACGTGCTCTACAGTTTTCAAGGCGGCAAGGACGGCTATGTGGCGTTCGGTGATCTGGTATTCGATAAGGCAGGTAACTTGTACGGTGTGACCTTGTTTGGCGGAGGCAAGGGCACCACGTGCGACTCCCTCTACGGTGGCCAATGTGGGTCGGTCTTCAAGCTGAGTCCACCGAAGACAAAGGGTGGCAAGTGGACGGAGAGAGTGCTGCACAGGTTCGCAGGCGTCCAGCCGGGACAGGAGTTTGGCGATGGAGCTAGCCCAAACGGCGGGCTCGTACTCGATAGCGAGGACGCAGTGTACGGAACCACGTTCAACGGCGGCTACAATTGCCCTCATAGGTCAGATCAGGGCTGCGGGACTGTATTCCAGCTTAAGCCTCCAACCAAGAAGGGAGGGGGGTGGATCGAGAGACAGATTCATGTCTTCAAGAACGGGGACGACGGAACGCAACCGGGCGCGGGCGTGGTTTTCGGCGTCGACGGCTTACTCTACGGAGGGGCAGGCGGTGGCGCCAAAGGAGGTGGCGTCATCTTTCGGTTGACGCCAGCCGCCAACGGGCCATGGAAGGAAGCCATCCTTTACGAATTCAGCAGCGACACATACGGCTACAATCCCTCCGTTGCAATCTTCGATACCAGAGGTAACCTTTACGGAATCACCGCCGATGTTCCCGATTCGGCCTCGGGCAGCGTTTTCCGACTCAAGCCGCCGAGTCGAACGGATGATAGGTGGGTCATTAATTTCCTTTATTACTTCGCAGGTCAACCTGACGGCGTCAACCCCAACCCATATCTGGTCTTTGACCATAGCGGCGATCTTTACGGCACGACGCAGTACGGTGGCGGGGGCACTGCGTGCCAGACCGGTTGCGGAATGGTGTTTGAGGTCAAACCATGAAGGCTCACCGTTTGCTGGAATTGACGAAATGGGCACACGAACGATCTGCACAAGGAGAGCGCGTATGCGAAAGTTGACAGAGTTAGCTTTGGGGTCGATGTCGCTGGCAGTTTTTGTTGCACTCTGCTGGCTCTTGGGCCTCCCAATCTCAGCCGGAGGACAAACTGGGAAACTGGGTCAGAATGCTGTTTGCACGACGACACCGTGCTCTCAGGCCTCTCAGACGGTGGGGACCTGGGCGTTCGTTGATGCCTACGTGGTTTCCACGAAACTTTCGAGTCCTAATTTCTGCAGCGTGCTGAACGATATTCTGACTACGTCGAACGGGTTCCTTACGTCCACCGGTGGCGTCGTCGACGCCCGTGGTCTCAACAGCGCCAACGTCAACATGACGTGCTCTGCCAGTCCGTGGTCAGGAATTAACGTTCCGCCGCCCTCGGTCATCCTGCTGCCCGCCACGACGGCTACCGCACCCATCGTTATCCCCAGCGCTTGGGTCCTGCCGCCTAACACGCACGTGATCGGTCAAGGTGACAACGTTGGTTTCGGCACAACGCTGCAGGCGTGCAAGTCGTCGGTCAACGGCTGCTCGTTCACAGACACAGCAATGCTTCAGTTTGGTTTGTCCTCGCTTTGCACAACTGCCTGCACGGGAATCGCGGTGGAAAACTTGAACCTCGACGGGCAAGGGCAAGCGATCAACGGGATAGTCAACGTACTCTCTCAGGACCTTAGCTATGTTGACCATGTCAGCCTATACCAGATTCTTGGAACTGGGTTGTCGGTTTCGGGAAGTGCGAACAATTCCGGCCCCTATTCCAATATCACGTTCGACACCGGATCCTACGCAACATTTTTATCGGTGGCGGAGCGCCAAAGTACTTCGCCACCCAATCGAGCATCGACCAGCGGTGTCGGGTGGAAAGTGCCTGCGATCAGCAAACTTTCCGTCTTGCCCTGGCCAATTGACTATCTTGCATTAGCGCGGTAGAGGTGGGTATGAAAACAGTAGTTTCTTGTTTGGTATTGCTGGCACTTGTCGGAACGTCGCTGGTGCGGGCGCGGAATGGCGCCCACGGCATCCCGAGCCGTCCCGTCGGTTCTCTTTCATTCGCCAAGGCCATCACCATCAAGAGCCCAGTGCTTTTCCCCTACTCCCTTGCAGCCGGGGATCTCACTCACAATGGAATTCCAGACCTGGCTGTGGTAGGCGTCGAGGAGTCGGCCCTGTTACACGCCCTGGGCAAGGGGAACGGCACGTTCGGCCGCTGGAGCAATGAAGGCGGCACGGGCGACGCTCCGAATTCTGTGATTTTTGCCGACGTTGACTTGGACGGCAATCTCGACGCGGTCACCACCGACGGTGACCAGCCCTTTGTTACCGTGGCCTTCGGTGACGGCAAGGGACACCTCAGCCGTGGTGTGCAGCCGCACACGGGCAGAGGATTCGCTACACAGCAGGTCGCGGTGGCCGATCTGAACGGCGATGGCATTCCCGATCTGGTGGGAACATCGTCGGGAGTGGCGGGCAATCCCGGCAACATTTTCATCCTGATGGGCAAGGGGAGCAGACAGTTCGCCAAAGCAGTGAACATCAGCAGCGGCGGATATGAGCCTTTGGCGATCGCGGTTGCTGACCTGAACCATGACAACATTCCCGACCTGGTCGTGGTCAATAACGGAAAACAGCCGCCCTACGGAAACGTGTCGGTGCTATTGGGGAAGGGACATGGAACTTTCGCCGAGCCCGTGCCCTATAGCCTGGGTAAGTACCACGATCCTTTCAGCGTGGCGCTGGGGGACTTCAACGGCGATGGGAATGTCGACATGGCCGTCGCCACTTATCACAGCAATTCGGTATATATCTTCTTGGGCAAAGGCGATGGTACCTTCTGGCCGCCGAAGTCTTTCTTCGTCAATTCCGCCGGGGCGGGCGAGATTGTGACTGCCGATTTCAACGGGGATGGCATTCTCGATCTGGCGGTCGGGACCTGCAGTATTACTGAGTCGTGCCACGTATCGGTATTATTAGGAAACGGTGACGGGAGTTTCCAGTCGCCCGTGCGTTTCCGCGTGGGTTTGAATCCATTGCAGCTTGTTGTTGCCGATTTTACCCACGACGGCAAGCCGGACATCGCGACCATCAACGGAGGCGACTCCACGATCAGCATTCTGCTGAATACTACGCCGTTCCCCACGCGGCCGCATACGCATTGAGGCGAAGCAAGCTTATGAACTATGAAGCGAATCATATTGATCGTCGATTTGGCCCCGGTGTGCGGGCCGAGCGAGGTTTGCAATATTCGTTAACCATTGTCATTCCGCGGGTGCCCCAGGTCTCGCGCCGTTCGAGACCTGGGAGTTCAGTCCAGGCTTTGGACGGTCCAACAAATCAGGTCCGGGGTGCCCCGTCCTTCTCGCGTTCTGTGCGAGAGGGCGGGAGGCAGCGCCCAAAATGCTTTCGGCTGCACTGCCGATTTCACAAAGCAGTAGCTAAGCAATGAACAACAACCAAGCGCGTCTCCGACAGGCGGTGGTCACACCTTCGATGGCCATCAACCCTCGCCGCCCCTGGTGGGACAACCATCCCTCCAGGCCGCGCAGCGGCGGCACAGGAAAGCCCCGCACGTCAGTGCCGCGAACAAAGTGGAGGAGGTCCTCGTCCCTCCAAGGACGGCAGTCAGCTTCGACACAGAATAAGTACCAACATCCCATAGGGTGGGCCACTATTTAAACAATTAATGCAACCGAGAAACGGTTTTTGGCAACCACAAACGTCGATTTAGCAACTAAATAATTAGTTCGTCAAGGAGAGGAAGAAAACAATGAACACGCAATTCACCACTTGGAAAAAAACGCTAGGCCGCATCGCTGTGTCGGCAGTCGCCATCGCAGCCCTCGCGTCCCTGGTAACCTACGAAACCGCAAAGCCAATGGCCGCGCGAGCCGCAACCGCAGCCGCGGCCGCCGCACCTCTCGACGACAGCAGCATAGGAGCGTTGCTCTCGCTCGATCAGGCAATGGAAACCTTGGCCGCCAGAGTAACCCCGGCCATCGTTAACGTCGCAGTTACCTCGCGAAGCAAACCAGACATGGCGGAACAACAACAATCACCTGACGACATGCAGCAATTCTTCGGCCCTGGCTTTGGCCAGTTCTTCGGCCCGCGCGGCCGGCCTCAGCCGCAGATCGAACATGGCATCGGCAGCGGAGTCATCATTTCGCCTGATGGATATATCGTCACCAACAACCACGTCGTCGATGGCGCCGTCGACATCCGCGTGACCATGAGCAATCGCAAGATACTCAAGGCCAAACTGGTCGGCGCCGATCCGCTGACCGACTTAGCTGTGATCAAAGTCGATGGTGGCAGTCTTCCCAGCATTCCCTGGGGCGACTCGACGGAACTCCATCCCGGACAGACTGTGCTCGCGTTCGGAAATCCGTTTGGCTTTCGCTTCACCGTGACGCGCGGCATTGTCAGCGCGTTGAATCGTCCCAATCCTTTCTCTGACAACGCACGCAAGCCCGGCGAATTCATTCAGACCGACGCTGCCATCAATCCCGGAAATTCCGGCGGGCCTTTGGTCAACGCTCACGGCGAAGTGATTGGGATCAACACCTTCCTCGTCTCTTCTACCGGCCAGTTTTCCGGAATGGGTTTCGCCATCCCGACGCAGATCGTGCGGCCTACTGTCGACACGCTGATCCGCGATGGCAAAGTGACGCACGGCTACATGGGAATCGGCATCACCGACGTCACGCCTGAGAACTCCAAGTTCTTCGATGTGAGCGACGCCAGCGGTGCGGTCGTGAGTCAGGTCGAGCCCGGCTCGCCGGCGGCCAAAGCTGGCTTGAAGGTTGGCGACGTCATCACCGAAATCAACGGACAAAAAGTGAGCGACGCTGGCCAGCTTCAAGTCGAGGTCGGACAGAAGCGTCCCGACACCACCATCAAACTGCACGTGCTGCGCGAGGGCAAGAGCGTCGACATTCCAGTCACGCTCGAAGCCATGGGCAGCCGCGACAAAGAAGGAAATGAAACCAGCGACGCCGATCATGGCAAGCCGCACTGGGGAGTCGGTCTCAGCGATCTCACTCCTGACCTGCGCGGGCAACTGCAAGCGCCGGGCGACATTCACGGCGCGGTGATTGAGCGCGTGCTGCCAGGCAGCTCCGCGGACAACGCCGGACTGCAACGCGGCGACGTCATCGTGCAGGTCAACCGGCACGATGTCGAAAGCGCGTCCGATGTGCAGAAGGCGTTAGCGAACGTTCCTAAAGGACAGGACGCACTCTTGCTGGTGTGGTCGAACGGCGGCAACACCTTCCGCGTGCTGCATGCTCCTGAGGGTTCGTAGCCACGAGACGAACAACAGGTTGTCTTGCGAGGGCATCCAGCGCTCACCGGATTGGAGAGCGAAGGTGCCCTCGCGGTTTTTCCCAAGTTGGGAAGTTTACTGTTTGGTACCGGGTACCCCCCCTCCCCCGTTTGGCTGCAAAATCTTGAAAACAATCGATCTGTTTTGGGACTATGTGCTAGATCTTTGAGTTTTAAGGACTTACACGCAAAATCTAGAGAACATGGGAGTTAGGGCTGATGCGGGTGGCTTTCGCCGGGGGAAAGGACGCCGCTGCCGGTCCTGATGCACACTTTGTGGTGCAGACCGCAAAAAAAACTCTCATTTCTGCGCAAAATCTAGAAAACAAAGGATCGGAATTTTTCTTGCCTCCTAGATCTATGGTTCTTAAGGTAGTTACAGGCAAAATCTTGAAGAGATAGGAGTTATGGTCGTATCCGGGTGCTCGCAGTTCCGTTTTGGAACTGCGCCTGGATGCGCCCGAAGCATATCTTTCGCCTGCGTGACGATTCGTGCCTCGGTCCCTGGAAGCTGCATGGTCAGGTTGTCAAAGATCGTAGGTTATCTTATAGATAATCTATGTCTCTATATGTTATCGCAATTTGGGGCATGAGATCAAGAGAAAAGCGGTCGGGGCTGCCGGTCCGTTCCCATTTTGGGAATGTGGCACCCGCCCTATTCGCAAGGAACGCGAATAAGGGCAGGGCACCCAGGCTGGTTGGGAAACCGGCGGGAGCGGGTGAGCCAGCCCCCCACTGCCCCACTCAAGCCAAAGAACGGCTTGAATGGGCCACCCGCCCACCAAAAAGACCACGAAACCGACAAATCCGCACACGCTCAAGATCGTATCCAGACGCCAGAATCTTAGAAGTCCTAGCGACAGGGCCGCACCAATAACGATCCCAACTCCAACCCAAGCAACGGCAAACCACCGCAATCCCAATCTCTCCCAGCGTTGCGATTTCGCTGTCATGCAATCTTCTTCTTGCGCTTAAATCGCCGTTCTATCCACTCCCAAACGATCTGCACCACAGCAATAAACACCAGCGATTCAAATGCGCTGATACCGAACGCAGCGATACCCGACAACAAAGTCGGCATTTGCTTGGCCGACAAAACGGCATCCACTAAGGCCCAGATCACGAGAATCGCCGTTACAACGAGCCGGATAGCTGCGGACACCGCGCGATTCTAGCACGCCTTAACCGCGTCTCCCGCTGGCCGCTCTCTTTGCCTTCGGCTTGCGGCTGTCGGACCACTTTCGTACCGCCTCAGCACCTCGCGTAGCCATCTTGTAGATGTCACCGGGCACCGAACGAATCTCCGGTTTTGTGTTTGATTCGCGTTTCTCAGCCATTTATTTCTCCTTTTTCACTTATGATTCATCGCAACCATTTGTAAAGACGCTTCTCCATTTCTGAAGGTGGTGGCAATGGCAATACATCGCGAGAACGAATTGGACCATTTCGAGTGGGCGGAAGAAATGACTTCACTAGCGAGCGCAGGAGCACTCTTCTTGCGCGTAGACTTTGGTCAGAGCCAAATCCGTGCAAAACTGACTCGCGCCAAGGTCGATGAACAAGGGAGCATTCTTCTCCAACAAGAATCAGTACCCGGCTATCCTCACGCCAGCGATTTCCTTCTCTCAATCCCAGCGATTGAAAGAGTTGCCTACAAGAAGATGTGGGACGACAAAGGCGGAATAGTGCTAACCGCAGGCTTTCTAAGGGTAGAAAAAGACGGCTGCTGCCTGAGTCATTGCATCCACGTGTCCAATCGGCATGAATTTCTAGCAGCCGAAGAGGACGCAGAAGCGAGAGGGCCTCTAATGTAGTGAATTTAAATTTTTCCTGATGAGGCAAGTCTCATTCCAATCCCCTCCTTCTTTTCGTGGATTTTGGCCCCAAATTAGGACAGTACCTGGTGTCGGTGAGAGCGTTGGTTCCGTGCGGGGCCTGGATCGAATTTGAGGGCTTGGCGGCACGACTGAAGTCGTGCCCTTCCACTCCCGCTAATCATGGCCTTCCCTCGGCTTGGGCAGTGCCTGTCATCCGTTCAGTTCTTGACCGTCATGGTTTCGGAGTCGACGGCTTTCTTGCTGGATATGCCTTCTAGTCCGGCGAGGATGCCGCGGTAGTCGTCCTTGTCGCACGCTATCCCACTTCTCGCACAGGACGCGAGAAATGGGGCACCCGGCCGGATACGCCTTCTAGTCCGGCGAGGATGCCGCGTCGTTCTTATCGCACGCTATCCCACTTCTCGCAAAGAACGCGAGAAATGGGGCACCCGGCCGTGCCCTTTCAAAACTTCGACGTCCGGAGTTTTTCCGCAGCCACCGAGGCCGTTCCCTCCCAAAGATCCTGCGGAGCTTTGCTCCGCCTGACGGGCGGGGCGCCCGTCACCACACTCGTACGCGCGCTTTTAGAAGGCTGAGCCGGAGCCCAGGAGGCTGTAGAGCAGGACTACCAGGACTATGCCGGTGAAGATCATGTACAGGCGATCGTGTTCGGCGGCAAAGCCCCAGATGGCGAAGGCTACGCGGGCTACTGGAGTGGCGATCAGAAGCAGTAATCCCAACTGGATGATGCCGCGGCCGTGAAAGGTGAAGGCGCTCTGGACGATTCCGCTTAAGCTTCTAAATTCGGAAGGTTCACCGCGGAAGACGCGGTAGTCGGCGGGGGAACGGCCGTGGCGGGCCAGATAAATTACGGCTCCGAATGCGACGACGAAAGCGGAGAGCGACACGCCGACGCGCAGAAGATTGCCAATCATGTTTTCAAAGCGCTGATCGGTCAAGTCATGATGGGGCACGGTTTCCGCCAATTCAGATTCCTCCGGTTAATCCCTTGTAAAGCATTTGCACGCCCAGCACGACGATGACGAGGCTGAAGACCAGCCGCAACATCTTGGTTTCGGCCTTCATCAGAATGCGAACTCCCAGCAGAGAACCGGCGAGGACACCCAGCATGACCGGCATGGCCAGGCCGGGATCGACGTAGCCGCGGTTGAGGTACACGCCCGCGCTGGCGGCGGCGGTGACTCCGATCATGAAATTGCTGGTAGTGGTCGAGACCTTGAAAGGGATCTTCATGGCCTGGTCCATGGCGAGGACCTTCACCGCTCCGGAACCGATGCCGAGGAGTCCGGAAAGCGCGCCCGCGCCGAACATCAGGCTGAAACCCACCGGCACGCGTTGCACGTTGTAGTGACGCAGGCCTCCCTCATCTGAGGGGAAGTCTCCGTTCAACCGCAGCCGGGTGGCCTGTAGGTCGGGCGGCAAATTGCGTTCGGCTCGGGGTCGCGGTTTGCGGGAGAGATAGGCCGAATAGAGGAGCATTACGCCGAAGATCACGGCTAGCGCCTTGGTGGAAATGAAAGCGGCGAGAAATGCTCCCGCCAGAGCGCCCAGGGTGGTTGCGATCTCGAGAAACATGCCGATGCGGATGTTGGAGAATCCCTCTTTCACATAGGCAGCGGCGGCGCCGGAAGAAGTGGCAATCACGGAAACCAGGGAAGCTCCGATGGCGTAGCGGATATCGACTTTGAAAAAGAGGGTGAGCAGGGGAACGAGGACGACGCCGCCGCCCAGGCCGGTGAGGGATCCGAGGAGACCGGCCACGAACGATCCGGCTGCGACCAGGATCGTGAATTCGAGAATATTCATCGCACCCCCGAAGAAAGAGTTTGCCACATCCGGTGAGTTAGAAGTGTAACGCGAAGAGTGCTGGCCGTGGTCCGCTTGAATACTGCTGCAGATTTGCGGCGTATGGGAAAGCAGGTGGCTGCGGGATCAACCCTGAAAGCGAGTGCGATTGGTTCGCCTAGTGGGGTGTCAATTTACCTAGCATTCACCAAATATTCATCAATTATTAATAAAGGGCGGATAGCATGAACGGTCCCACAAACCCTGCACACGAGTAGCAAGGAAGATCGCGCACACATTTTTTGCCGGCAGTTCACCTTAAGAAAGGTTCGGGAGGAGAAATGAAGCACGCAATGGCTTTGGCGGTGTCGTTTGCGCTGTTATTTGGCGCTGTCGCGGCGCCAGTAGCACAAAATACGGCCGCAGGCAGCACGAGCACGAAGAAGAAGGCGGTTGCCAAGACGGCTGCACCCAGCGTTTCGACCCAGCTTAGTGAAATGAAGCTGGCGATCGATGCGCAACAGCGGCAGATTCAACAACTGACGCAGCAGGTACAGAGTCGCGATGCGGTGATCCAGCAGTTGCAGCAGCAGGTGGGTCAAGTCCAAACTGCTGCGAGTCAGGCTGCGCAGCAGGCTGCTACGGCTGCTTCGCAAAGCGCCCAGCAGCAACAGGACGTGGCCGCGGTGCGCACCGATGTGACTGATCTGAAACAAAATGCCACCAATGCTGCTCTTTCCTTACAGGAGACGCAGAAGAACATCCAGTCGAGCCTGGAGAGTCCGCTGGCGATCCACTACAAAGGGATCACAATTACTCCGGGCGGCTTCCTGGCGGCAGAAACCGTGTGGCGTTCACATGCAACCGGTTCCGACATTAACACCCCGTTCAACTCGATTCCGTTCGATGGCGCGGCACAGAGTCACATGGGGGAATTCTTTGGGTCCGGCCGCCAGTCCCGCATTTCGATGTTGGCGGAAGGCAAACTGAATACCGCCAAGCTGACTGGCTACTATGAGTCGGACTTCCTGGGGACCGGTATTACGTCGAACAACAACGAGAGCAACAGTTATGTTCTTCGTGTGAGACAGGCATGGGCTCAGGCAGCGTTGAACAGTGGCTGGACCTTCACCGGCGGTCAAATGTGGAGCCTGGTGACGGAGACCAAGAAAGGTGTCGACAACCGCACCGAAGCATTACCCATGACCATCGACCCACAGTACAGCGTGGGCTTTAGCTGGGCCCGGCAGTACGGTTTCCGGGTAGCCAAGAACCTAAGCAATAAGGCCTGGCTGGCTTTCTCGGTTGAAAACGCGGAGGCGACACTTGGTGGCCACGGCGCCAGCAACAACTTCGTCCTGGGCCAGCAAGGAGCCAGCGCCGGTCTTTACAACCCAACCGCAAACTACTCTTTCAATCCCTCGCCTGATTTCGTCGGCAAGCTTGCTTTCGAGCCAGGATGGGGGCACTTCGAGGTATTCGGGGTGATCACCGACTTCCGCGACCGGATCTACCCGCTGGGGGCGGCAACGAAGCCTTCGGCGACCGGCGCCTTTAGCAACTCTGCGCCCGACGGCGGTATCGGCGCAAACATGCGTGGGACCATCGCCAAGCACTACGATGTTGGGTTGCATTTCCTGGGCGGAAACGGCATCGGACGCTACGGCACCGCTGGGCTCGCGGATGTAGTTGCCCGTCCCGATGGCGTCGTGGTTCCGGTGAGGAACTATCAGATGCTGGGCACTGTGGAATGGCATTCCTCAAGGTTGGATGTTTACTCCAACGTTGGCGCCGAATATGAAGACCGGGTTGCGCTGGTCAATTCCTCGAAGAAGGGCGTTGGGTACGGATCGCCGCTGTTCAACAACTCAGGTTGCGGCACCGAGACGCCCCCAGCTGCCACGAGTACCACCGTTGCCACTCCCATCACCACCGCCAATCCCACTGGGGGCACCGCTACGATTCCTGTTCCGGGCTCGGTTGGTACGCCGCTGACCGGCGGGTTTAATCCCGGCGGGCTGTCCAACTGCAACGGAGACACGCGCAACATCATTGAGGGCACGATAGGGTTCTGGTACCGGATTTACAGTGGCCCGAAGGGCAGGATTCAATGGGGACCCCAGTACTCCTACATCGACCGCAATACGTGGAGTGGTGTGGGTGGAAATCCGAACGCGACAGAGAATATGTTCCTGACCTCGTTCCGCTACTACTTGCCGTAAACGGGCCTTCCCCCTCGCCTTCGCCGGGCTGGTGCCTTGCGGGGGCGAGGCCGCCTTCTCCTGAGGTGGGAGGCTGCGGTTGAGTACGAAGTTCGCGAGGACGCTGCACGGGCGCGGACGCCCGCGTCTACATTCGTCTAAGCCACCGGAAGGGTGAAATAGAACACCGACCCATGGCCTAGCTGGCTGGTGACGCCAATTTTGCCGCCGTGGGCTTCGACGATTGCCTTGGCAATCGCCAAGCCCATGCCTGTGCCCTGGACCTGCAGTCTTTGATCTCGACCACGATAGAATTTTTCGAAGATCAAAGACTGCTCGAAATCATCGATTCCGGGTCCGCGGTCGGCGACGCTGGTCATAACCATGCGATGGCCAAGTTCTCCGGTGATCTGGATTGGAGATTCGGGCGAAGAATACTTGGCGGCGTTTTCGAGCAACTGGGTTATGACTTCCGTGATGCGGTCCACATCCATCCGGACCAGCGGCAGGTCGCTGGGTAGCCGAACATCGACGGGATGCTGTCCCAACGCCGGTTTGGCCTTTTCAAGCGCGTGCTCAACGGCTTCCTGGATCGCATGCTTTCCGAGTAGAAGCTCGAACTGGTTGGCATCGAGTTGCGCCATCTCGGCGGCCTCTCCGACCAGGCGATTCAAGCGATCGCTCTCCTCATTGATCACGGTGAGGAGTTCGAGGCGTTGCGCGGCGTCAAGCGCAGGATTCGAGAGCAGCGAAGTTGCCGAAGCCTTGATGGCGGTCAAGGGCGTACGAAATTCGTGAGTCACGGAATCGAGCAGAGCGGAACGCAGTTGTTCGCTTTCACGGGCGGCCTCGGCGCGGCCGAGCTTTTCGACTGCTCCCGCGCGCTCAATCGCGATCGCGATCAAGCTGCTCATCGCCTCCAGGGTTTCACGGGAAAGCATGGCACCGGAAACACCCATACTGCCGACGACCCGGACGCCCATTCGCAAAGGCATGAACACTGTCTTTTTCTCAGGGTCGGTCATGGGTTCGCCGCGCATGCAGACCAGTTGGAGATCGTGGAGCTCCAGGTCATGGATGGCGGAGCTCGAACGGTAGACATCGGGGCGGTTGGGCAACGCGATGGCGGCAGCTTTGACCGCGAAACGCTCCACAATGTATCGCGGGATCGCATTCAGAAGTTCGACCACGTTATCGCTGGAAAGAAGTTGCTGGCTGAACTTGTAAAGGCGTTCAGACTCGACGCGGCGTTCGTTCGCTCGTTGAGCCTCCCGGCGCGCCCGCTCTGCCAGTTGACTGGCGATGATTGCAGTGACCAGGAAAGCGAACAAGGCGACCCAATTCTGGGGATCGGCAATGGTCAGCGTACCGACCGGAGGGAGAAAGTAGTAGTTGAAAGCCAGGGTGGCGACCAGCGCCATGAAAACGGCGGGCTGCAGGCCCCAGTTTGCGGACACGATCAATACGCCGACCAGAAAAGTGAGCGCGACCGTGGTGGGGTTCACGCCGGGCACAACGCGGTAGATAACAACGACGACCATCACAACGGCCGCAGTCGCGGCATAGCGGAGGGCCGTCCTGAGCAGTGGTTGGTTCACGCCGCTGATTGTAATTCCTTTGTGTACCTTTGTGTCCTTTGTGGTTCGTGAAGTTCAAATGCTTGGACCACAAATGACACAAAGGTACACAAAGGTTGTGGCAGACGAATCTGGCATAAAGGATTATCGACAATTTCGATCTGCTCGACGACAATAGCCGCGATGCCAAAAACACCTGAGCAATGGCTGGAAGAGGCTGATCCCACGAAAAAGGGCGGTGTGTTCAAACTTTTTCTGGGCTACGCGCCAGGTGTCGGAAAAACTTTCAGCATGTTGAGTGAAGCCATCCGCCGCCATAGCCGGGGCGAGGACGTGGTCATCGGAGTGATCGAAACCCACGGACGGAAGGCGACCGCCGAACTGGCGGCGCAGCTCGAAACCGTGCCGCGAAAGAAGCTGGAGTACAAAGGCACGTTGTTCGAGGAAATGGACATCGATGCCATCCTAACCCGAAAGCCGAGCGTCGTCTTGGTGGACGAACTGGCACACACCAACGTGGAGGGCAGCAAACACACAAAGCGATATCAGGACGTGCTTGAGTTGCTCGATGCCGGCATTGATGTGCTTTCGACCATGAACATCCAGCATCTGGAGAGTGTCACGCCCACGGTGCAGAGCCTTACCGGAATCACGGTGCGGGAAACGGTGCCGGACTGGGTTCTCAAGCGCGTGAATGAAGTGGTGATGTCGGACCTCACGCCCGAGGCGTTGCAGAGCCGCATGCGTCGCGGAGATATTTATCCGCTGGACCGGGTCGGACGTGCTCTGGGGAATTTCTTCCGCCCGGGCAATCTCATTGCGCTTCGCGAGTTGGCTCTGCGCCAAGTGGCGCAAGCCGTGGACCAGAGTCTGGAGTCCTATCGCGAGAAAGACGAAGCCAGCGGAACGGTTGCGGTGCGGGAACGAATTGCGGTCTGCATCAGCTCCAACCCCGCGGCCCAGTACTTAATTGCACGCGGCGCCCGTATGGCTCAAGCTATGGGCGGCGAACTGCACATTGTCTACGTGGATCTGGGACAGGACGATAACGACGCCAACCAGAAATCGCTGGCGGCGAATCTCCAGTTCGCGGAAAACGTTGGTGCGCAGACAACCAGGCTGAAGGCCAGCAGCGTGGCCGGTGCGGTAGCTGATTTCGTTCGCGAAAAACACATCACCCAGGTTGTGTTTGGGCGGTCGGCCACGGGTGGATGGAGAAAATACTTGTACCTCACAGCCATTAACAAATTCCTGCGCGATGCGCCCCCGGTGGACGTGCACATTGTTACGCAAGAGCCTTCCTGATTCTCCATGAATGAACATCGCCGCATTCTCGTCGTAGACGATGAGTCCCAGATCACGCGCGTGCTGCGGACCAGTCTCTCCAGCCAAGGCTACGACATTCGCGTGGCCAATGACGGCGAGACCGCGCTTGAGATCATGAAGGATTGGACCCCGGATCTGGTGATCACCGATCTGTCCATGCCCAACATGGATGGGCTGGGATTGTGCCGTCAGTTGCGGCTCTTAACCAAGATTCCCATCATCGTGCTTTCAGTCAAGGGGGAGGAAAGAACCAAAGTCCAGGCGCTGGATGCGGGCGCCGACGACTACGTGACCAAGCCGTTCGGGATCGAAGAATTGCTGGCGCGGGTGCGTGCCAATCTGCGCCGCGCTCCGGCTGCGGAAAGCGAACAAGCGTCGCTGGTTGAGATCGGCGATTTCCGGATCGATCTGGCGGCCCACAAAGTCACAGTCTGCCGCCGCGAAGTCCACCTCACCCCCAAGGAATTCGATCTCTTGACCTATCTGGCGCGCCATCCCGGTAAAGTAGTCACCCATCGCAATCTTCTGAGCGCTATCTGGGGTGGGCAGAGTACCGAACAGGTCGAGTATCTGCGCGTGTTCGTTGGCCAGTTGCGCAAGAAGCTGGAACCTGAAGCCGCGTCACCGCGCTACATTGTGACCGAACCCTGGGTTGGATACCGCTTCGAGCCGGGCGAATAGATCCCTGTTTTCAACTTGATCCTTCCTAACGAACATTCTACGAACTCTTTATTCAATCTTTACGGCCCACGGTATCTAATCGGTTGAGTCGAAGGGGGGAATCAATGGCCGTGCTTGCAATCGTAAATATGTTGCTTTTGCTGATCGGATTTCTGCCTGGACTGCTCAAGAAAAGCCGAGCCGCCAACCGGTGAACGGGGGGCGATTCGCGGCAAACCAGACATGCTTCAGTTAACTCAAAATGAAGTCGAACAGAAAGGTTAGGAGTTTATGTCTTCGATTCACAACGTATCTGCGGAAGATTTGGCAAAAGTTTTTCATCATTACCACGAAGCTCTCGCAACTGACTTTCACGGTCATTCGAGCCCGCAGGCAAAATATTCCTGGGAGCAGGCTCCGCAAAACGAACGCAAATTGATGATCGCAGCAGCCCGGTTGACGTTGCTCGAACTAGGTGCAGCCTCCGAGGGAGAGCCAGCCACTCGTCAGTATTTCGCAAAGCCGGGTGAGGCGGACTGGGGCTGCTAGGCTGGGGTTCAGTTACCGTGGTGAGTATCTTTACGAACTCTTTACGAATTGTTTAGCTCACCTTTACGCCCGAAGTTGTGAAATGACTTTCGCGGCGGCTTCCTGACAATTGTGCCTGGACGGTCAGAATGAAACTGATCTTCACATTCTTGTGTGCAGGCGCAGTGCTTTTCATGCTGCGCTTTGCGATTGCCCTTGTGAAAGAAGCGAGGCGCAGGCCGCCGCAGCCGCTAAAAATCTATTTCGCGAAATTCAAGCCATCTATGCGACGTGGAGAAACCGATAGTTATGAATTCCAAGAATGATATGCGCAAGTCTGCCGTAGAAACTGGCAAGCGTGCGGCCTTCGTCGTCGTGGCCGCAGTGTTACTGACGCTACCTCTTTATGGCCAACATACGCCGAACAGTGTTCCGACGGTCGAGTCAGTGTCGCCCAACCCGCAGGCGAATGCGGCTGCTCCGCAAACCGACGAGCAGATCGTCCAAGAGCTTGCTGCGATGAAAAAGCGCATCGAGCAACTCGAACTCGCGCTGAAACAGCATGAAGCGGCGGAGCAGCCGAACACGGTGGTTCATACCGCAAAGGCAAACACGCCGGTGGGCGTTACTCCCAGCGCTGCAGTTGCAGACGTCACTCCCCTGCAAGCCGAGGCTGTACTGCCCGCGCCCGGAAAGCCCGCTAAGGCGGAGCCGTTCGCCTTCGCCGATTGGACGTGGCTCAACGGCAACGCGCGGACCAAAACACCCGCCTTCGATTCAAAATTCTTTACCCCGGAGATCCGCGCCGATATCGACTATATCTACGATCTCAACCATCCCAAAGATGACACCATCGGCGGATCCAGCGAGGTCTTTCGATCGAACGAATTCCAGGTGACGCAATTGGGCGTCGGTGGAGACTTCCACTATGACAACGTTCGCGCCCGGCTGATGACGCAGTTTGGCATGTATTCGACGACGACGCCGCGCAACGACGCCAGCCCCGCCCGCGGACAGTGGGATTTGGCCGACGCTTACCGCTACATTTCGGAAGCCTATGGCGGATACCACTTCGACGCCCTGCATGGAATTAACGTCGACGCAGGAATTTTTATGTCCTACATCGGTCTGTTCAGCTATTACAACTTCGACAACTGGGCGTATCAGCCCTCTTACGTCTCCTCGAATACACCGTGGTTTTTTAATGGCATGCGAGTACAAATTTTCCCCACCGAGCATTTGAAGATTGAACCCTGGATTATCAATGGATGGCAGTCTTACGGGCGATTCAACGGTCGATTGGGAATTGGCGGGCAGATCTTGTGGCGTCCAAATGGGTGGCTGTCAGTTCTCGGCAATCAGTACGCATTGGGCGAGGATGCGCTCAACACCCCCGGTCGGGTTCGCTATCACACCGACGATAGCCTCGAGATCAAATACTACGACCATCCGGAGAACCTCTTGAGCAAGGCCGCCTTCTCGCTCACCGGCGACATGGGATGCGAACACGGCGGTGGCGTGAGCTGCGCGGGCAATTCCGCCAAAGGACCCAAGCAGGATTTCCTCGGCTTCATGCTCTACAACCGCCTGTGGTTCCACAAGGATATTTACGGCTTCACGCTGGGCGGTGGCAAGATTAACAATCCGGGACGCTATCTGGTGCTGTTGCCGCCCATCAACGGTGCAAATGCGGCTTCCGGGACCAACTATTTCACCGAGAACCCCGGCGATCCGTACAAGGCGTGGGATGCATCCGCGACCTTTGATTACATGCCCAGCCAATACATTACTTTCCGCACGGAGTTCGATCATCGCGCGGCTAACGTCCCGTATTTTTCAGGATCTGGCGGCATCACGCCTCCGGGAGGCAACACGGGGGCGCCCGGATCGATGGTTTCAGGCTGGACGCCGGACCTGGTGAAAGACGAGAACCGGTTTGATCTGGCGATACTGGTCAAGTTCTAGTATTTATGGCTTCTGCCGATTCTTCGACGGGGGCGTGGAGCTATGACTCATTCGTTTGCGGAAGTGGTCGTTGCCGTTCGTATCTTTACGGCGTACAGATTCGCTGAAGGCTTACTGGTGCTTCTGATGATCGGGTTTCCATGTGTATTGCCGGCACGAGCACAGGGTCAGGCAGGAACCGACGCCACGGATGCTTCCGCCAGAGTCCCGACAAGTGAAGGGCTGCAACAGAGAGTGGGAGAGCTTGAGGGCGAGGTGGCCGAGTTGAAGCGTATCGTGAAAGAACTGCAATCCAATTCGCAGGTAACAAGCGGTTCTCAAAGCGTTCCGAACGTGCAGTTGACGTCCGCGGCGCAACCGCAGTCCGTTGCGGTGGAGCAAGCGACGCTCACGTCACAAGACAGAAAGAGCCTCGGCTTTCTGCGCGACACGAGCATCAACATTGGGCTGGATGGTTATTACTCTTACAATTTCAACGCTCCCATCGGGCGGGTCAATCTGCTACGCGCCTATGACGTGCTCAGCAACAATTTCAATTTGAGCCAGGCGAGCGTGATCTTTGACAACCCGCCGGATGTGGCTGCGGGACGACGTTTTGGCGGCCGTCTGGATCTGCAATTTGGTCAAGCAACGGATTCGTTGCAGGGAAATCCTGCGAACGAACCGCGGCCGGATATTTATCGCAACATTTTCCAGGCCTACGGTACCTATGTGGTTCCGATTGGCCGCGGGTTGAATGTGGATTTCGGAAAGTGGGCAAGTTCGCTTGGCATTGAAGGAAATTACACCAAGGATCAGATAAATTATTCGCGGTCCTATTGGTTCGATTTCCTGCCCTTCTACCACATGGGCTTCCGCGTGAGTTACCCGGTCAACGAAAAGCTTGCCCTGAACTACTGGCTGATTAACGGCACCAACCAGGTCGAAGCCACGAACGGCTTCAAAGATGAGTTGTTCGGTTTTACCGCGACACCACGCAAAACGATTAGCTGGACGACGAGTTACTACCTTGGTCAAGAGCATCCCGATCGGATCAGTGTGCCACCCACTTCTACGATTCCGGTACAACCCGGCCTCAGTTTTGCGCCGATTATTCCAGCTCCCGACGGTCGACTTCACATTTTTGATAGCTATGTGAGTTGGCAGAGTACACCGCGGCTCACCTTGGCGATCGAGGGCGACTACGTCATCGAACGGCTTTGGAGAAATTCTGCGCCGGGAGAATCGTCAGCGCCGTCTCACGCCGATGGAGGCGCAGCCTATGTGAAATATCAACTCACTTCCAAATTCGCATTCGCCGCCCGCGCTGAGTATCTCTCCGATCGGGGCGGCCTTTTCAGCGGTCGGAATCAGGCGTTAAAGGAAACGACTGCAACATTCGACTACAACGTCGCGGATGGTTTTCTGATGCGTTATGAATGGCGTCGTGATTTCTCGAATCAGCCGTCATTCCTGACCGACGTGCAAGGCGTGCTGAGCAAACAACAAAATACGGCGACACTCGGCCTGGTCCTGTGGTGGGGCCGCAAGCAGGGTGCGTGGTGAGTCTAGCGATTGGAGAAATTGGTATGGGAGAACGTCCATGAAAGACATCGTCTTCATAGTCCTAGCGCTGGCATTTTTTACCATCGCTATCGGCTACGTACGATTTTGTGATCGGATTCGCTGAGGTGAACTGTAAATGACGATTGAATCGATCCTCATGCTGATCGTCAGCGGTTTGCTGATGGTCTATTTGCTGTACGCGTTGTTGATGCCGGAGAAGTTCTGATGACGGTAAATGGCTGGATTCAGATACTCGTATTTCTAGTGCTGATTTTTGCGGTCACCAAGCCGCTGGGCATATTCATGGTACGGGTGTTCAACCGCGAGCGCACGTTCCTTGATCCGGTAGCCCGTCCTCTCGAGCGTCTACTGTACCGCGTGACCGGGGTCGACGAAAACCACGAGATGCGCTGGACGGAGTATGCCGTTGCCATGCTGATGTTCAGCGGCGTCTCCATGTCGCTGCTGTATTTGATCGAGCGGATTCAGCAGTGGCTGCCGTGGAATCCGCAAAAATTCGGGGCCGTCGCTCAGGACTTGGCTTTCAATACCGCTTCGTCTTTCACTACCAACACCAACTGGCAGAACTATGCGGGCGAGGCCACGATGAGCTATCTCACCCAGATGGCCGGGCTGGCGTATCACAACTTCGCGTCGGCGGCCGTTGGCATCGCGCTGGCCATCGCCTTTGTCCGTGGAATTGCGCGGCGGGAAAAAGAAACCATCGGCAACTTCTGGGTAGACATGACGCGCGCAACGCTCTGGCTGCTGCTGCCGATGTGCATCGTCTACGCAATGGCCCTGGTTTCCGAGGGAGTCGTGCAGAACCTCAAGCCCTACGACACAGTGAAACTGGTTGAGCCGCAGCAGGTGCAGAAGACCGGAGCGGACGGCAAGCCGATGGTCGCCCGGGACGGCAAGCCGGTGATGGATACCGTGACCGATCAAACGGTTGCGCAAGGCCCGGTCGCGTCCCAGGAAGCCATCAAGATGCTGGGCACGAACGGCGGCGGTTTTTTTGCGGCCAACAGCGCGCATCCTTTTGAGAATCCCACGCCGCTCAGCAACTATTTGCAGATGCTTTCCATTTTCGTCATTCCCGCAGGCTTGACCTACACTCTTGGCCGCATGACTGGATCGCAACGCCATGGATGGGCAGTGTGGGCGGCGATGGCTTTCTTATTCCTTGGCGGAGTCACAACCGCATACTGGGCGGAGGCGCGGGGCAATCCGCTGCTGCCGGGAGCGGATCAGCATGTTAGCGCGTTGCACTCCGGCGGCAACATGGAAGGCAAAGAAGTTCGCTTCGGAATCGCCGACTCTGCTCTCTTTGCTACGGTCACCACCGATGCCAGTTGCGGAGCGATCAACAGTTGGCACGATTCTTTCACTCCACTCGGTGGAATGGTTCCACTGGCTAACATCATGCTCAGCGAAACCGTTTTCGGAGGCGTGGGCGCTGGCCTCTACGGCATCCTTATCTATGTTGTCCTGGCGGTTTTTATTGCCGGACTGATGGTGGGGCGCACTCCGGAGTATCTGGGCAAGAAGATCGAAGCCTACGACGTAAAAATGGCAATGCTGGTCACGCTTGTTTTCCCTCTGGTGATTCTCGTGCTTACCGGCATTTCGTCCGTGCGAGGATTCGGGACGTCCAGCATCAGCAATCCGGGCCCTCATGGTTTAACCCAGATTCTGTATGCCTTCACATCCATGGCAGGCAATAACGGTTCGGCCTTCGGAGGGTTGAACGGAAACACTCTCTGGTACAACACCGCAGGCGCGATGACCATGCTGGTCGGCCGATTCTTCATGATCATTCCCATGCTGGCCATTGCTGGCAATTTGGCGAAGAAGAAATATGTTCCGCCGTCACTGGGCACGTTTCCGGTGACCACGCCGTTGTTCAGCGTGTTGCTGGTAGGCGTGATTCTGATCGTCGGCGCGCTGACCTTTTTCCCCGCATTAAGCCTGGGGCCCATACTTGAGCACTTGTTGATGTCCGTCGGCAAGACCTTTTGAGGAGCTATGGCAGAAAGAAAATCGAAATCGATCTGGGACATGAAAATCGTGCGCCGCGCGCTCTTGGATTCCCTGGTGAAGCTGGATCCGCGAAACATGATGAAGAATCCCGTGATGTTCGTGGTCGAAGTTGGTAGCGTGGCCACGACCATTTTGTTGACCCGTGACGTATTGAGGCATCAGGGAGCGTTCGGCTTCAACCTCCAGATCACGCTCTGGCTGTGGTTCACGGTCCTGTTCGCAAATTTTGCCGAGGCCATGGCGGAGGGCCGAGGCAAAGCGCAAGCCGACTCCCTGCGCAAAGCCCGAGCCGAGACGATTGCTACTCGCCTCCTGCCTGATGGGACGACGGAACAGATTGCAAGTTCCAAACTGCGTTCCGGCGACTTGGTGAAAGTTGTTGCGAGCGAGTTCATCCCCAGTGATGGTGAGATTCTCGAGGGCGTCGCCTCGGTCGATGAATCCGCAATCACCGGAGAATCTGCGCCGGTAATCCGCGAGGCCGGTGGCGACCGATCAGCCGTAACTGGCGGCACGCGTGTGCTCTCGGACTGGCTAAAGATCAAGATTACGTCCAACCCTGGCGAAACTTTTCTGGATCGCATGATCGCGCTGGTGGAAGGAGCCGAGCGCCAGAAGACGCCGAATGAAATCGCACTCAACATTTTGCTGGCGGGGTTGACCATCATCTTTCTGCTCGCCGTCGTGACATTGCAGCCGTTCGCGATTTACTCCGGTTCGCCGCAAACGGTTTTCGTGCTGGTGTCGTTGCTGGTATGTCTGATCCCGACAACCATCGGCGGACTTCTCTCCGCCATCGGAATTGCCGGCATGGACCGTTTGGTGCAACACAACGTGTTGGCGATGTCCGGGCGAGCGGTTGAGGCTGCCGGCGACGTCAACACGCTTCTCCTCGACAAAACTGGAACCATCACGCTGGGGAATCGGCAAGCCTCGGAATTTGTTCCGGCGCCCGGAATCACGGAAGCGCAGATGGCGGACGCGGCGCAACTTTCTTCGCTGGCGGATGAAACTCCGGAAGGCCGCTCAATCGTTGTGCTGGCCAAGGAGCGCTACGGGCTTCGGGGCAGGGAATTAGCCTCGCAGGAAGCCACATTCATTCCCTTCACCGCGCAAACCCGCATGTCGGGCGTGGACATGGATGGCCGCGAGATTCGCAAGGGCGCGGTGGACGCCATTACGAAATATCTCACCCAGCACGGCACCGTTCTGCCCAAGGAAATCCAAGCTGCGGTCGAGACCATCGCCCGCTCCGGGGGAACTCCGCTGGTCGTCGCCGAGAATCGCCGCGCCCTCGGCGTGATCCACCTCAAAGACATCGTCAAAGGTGGAATGCGCGAGCGCTTCGATCAGTTGCGCGCCATGGGAATCAAGACCGTGATGATTACAGGGGACAATCCGCTGACCGCAGCTGCGATCGCGCGCGAAGCGGGTGTGGACGACTTCCTAGCCGAGGCAACTCCGAAAGACAAGATGGATCTGATCCGGGGCGAACAGAAGCAGGGCAAGCTGGTGGCGATGACCGGCGACGGCACCAACGACGCCCCCGCCCTGGCGCAAGCCGATGTTGGTGTGGCCATGAACACCGGCACCCAGGCGGCAAAAGAAGCGGGAAATATGGTCGATCTTGACTCCAATCCGACCAAGCTCATCGAAATCGTGGAAATCGGCAAGCAACTGTTGATGACTCGCGGCGCTCTGACCACATTTTCGATTGCCAATGATGTAGCCAAGTACTTCGCTATTATTCCGGCGATGTTTGCCGCGACTTTCCCTGTTCTGAATACGCTGAACATCATGCAGCTCAAGACTCCGCAGTCGGCAATTCTGTCAGCGGTGATTTTTAACGCACTGATCATCGTTGCCCTGATTCCGCTAGCCTTGCGCGGCGTGAAGTATCGGCCCATGGGAGCTGCCATCCTGCTGCGCCGCAACCTCTGGATCTACGGTGTCGGCGGCATCATTGTGCCGTTCGTTGGGATCAAGCTGATCGATATGCTCATTACTCGCGTGGGGATGGCCTGAGAGGTTTGTTATGAAAAAGAATTTGATAATTTCGGTGTTGATGACGATTGCCACCACGATTCTTTTGGGAGTCGTCTATCCATTGGTGGTCACCGGACTGGCGCAGTTGTTTTTCAGAGACAAAGCCAATGGCCAACTGATTGTGCAAAACGGCAAAGTCGTGGGTTCGCGCATCATTGGCCAGGCGTTCGTCGGGCCCGGATATTTCCACTCGCGGCCTTCTGCAGCGGGCAACGGATACGATGCTGCAAATTCCAATGGCTCCCAACTCGGTCCTACCAATCAGCATTTGATTGACCGGGTGAAGACGGATGTCGCCAGCAATCAGGCGTACAATCCGGGCCAGTCGGTGCCGGTTGACTTGGTGACGGCGTCGGCTTCGGGGCTCGACCCTGATATTTCTCCTGCCGCGGCTGAGTTTCAGGTTTCACGAATCGCAAAGCAGCGAGGGATTTCTGAGGATCAGGTAAAACGGCTGGTGCAAGAACACACTCAATCGCGCCAGTTAGGCTTCCTGGGCGAGCCGCGAGTCAACGTGCTCGAGCTGAATTTGGATTTGGACGCGAAGTTCCAACGGAAGTAGAACAGACGGAGGACGCCCGGCCCCCACTAAAAAGTTTGCTAAACTTGCAAGCGTGGCCCGCATCGATCATCTGGAATGCACAAAATGTGGCGCATCAATGGATGCCGCTCGTCCGCAGACGGTTTGCCCGAAAGACGGCGGCGTACTCTACGTCCGCTACAAGCTCTCCGCGCTAAAACCTAAGTTTACGACTGCCTCGCTCGCCGGACGCACGCCCACGATGTGGCGCTACGCCGAAGTTCTGCCCGAGGCCGAACCCGTCTCTCTGGGCGAGGGTTTCACTCCCATGCTGCCCTCCCGCGAGTTTCCGAACGTCTATATAAAGGATGAAGGGTTGAACCCAACCGGCTCGTTCAAGGCTCGCGGCATGTCGGCTGCGGTTACCATGGCGAAGTCATACGGTTTGAAAAAGTTGGCCGCGCCGTCGGCGGGAAACGCAGGAAGCGCGCTGGCAGCCTATGCAGCCGCAGCCGGCCTTGAGGCTCACATCTTCATGCCCAAAGATGTGCCGCTCGCGAATCGAATCGAGTGTGAGAGCTATGGAGCAAACGTCACCTTGGTGGACGGCTTGATCAGCGATTGTGCGCGCATGGTTGCCGAGAGGAAAGAAAAACAAGGTTGGTTCGATGTATCCACGCTCAAAGAGCCTTTCCGTGTGGAAGGCAAGAAAACCATGGGCTACGAGGTCGCGGAACAGTTAGGATGGCGAATGCCGCAGGGAATCATTTATCCCACCGGAGGGGGAGTCGGCTTAATTGGGATGTGGAAAGCATTTGAGGAAATGCAGGATCTGGGCTGGATCGGCGCCGAGCGTCCGCAGATGATTGCAGTCCAAGCGGCAGGCTGCGCCCCGATCGCGAAAGCATGGGATGACGCGACGCCCACGGCGGAATTCTGGCCGAACGCCTCGACCTTAGCCGCAGGGCTTCGTGTGCCCAAAGCGTACGGCGATTATTTGATTCTCGATATTCTGAAGAAGAGCGGCGGCGTGGCCTTAGCCGTGACGGACGACGAAATCATGGACGCGTTGCGGCAATGGGCTCGGGTGGAAGGTGTGTTTGCCGCTCCCGAAGGAGCGGCGGCGCTGGCTGCGTATCGAAAGTTGCGCGCCAACACATTCTTCGGCCCGGACGACACGGTGGTGCTGTTCAACACGGGATCGGGCTTGAAGTATCTCGATGTGATCGAGGGTCAGACGCAGTCTGAGCATAAACTGGCTCCCGCCTCGCGCCAAATCGGCGGAATCATTGGACCGTATTGAAGGCATCAGCATTCAGCACTCAACATCCGTCTGCCGCGAGCTATCCGGATATGACCGAACGCCTCTATTACCACGATTCTTTTCTTCACGAATTCGACGCGGAAGTGTTGGATCTTTCTGCGTCGAATTCCGATTCTCGTCCCACTATCATTCTGGATCGGACCGCCTTCTATCCCACCAGCGGCGGGCAGGTCTTTGATACGGGATGGATCCTTCCCGCCACGACGACAGACGCGAAAGGCCGAGTTCGCGTAGCCGACGTGACGGAAAGAGATGACGGACAGATCCTCCACTTTCTCGAAAGTCCAGGGTCGATCCAGAAGGGCAGCCGCATTCACGGTGTGATCGACGTGGAGCGACGACGTGATCACATGCAACAGCATTCTGGCCAGCATGTTCTCTCCGCAGCATTCGTGCGCTTGTTCGACTTGCCGACGGTTTCTTTTCATATGGGCGCGGAAGCGTGTTCGATTGACTTGGATACTAAGACCTGACCGCCGCCCAAGTCGAAGCCGCCGAAGCGTTGGCAAACGACGTCGTTATGCAGAACCGGGCTGTCAGCGTTCGTTTTGTGACCCAGGAAGAAGCGCGCGGATTGGGACTACGCAAAATTCCGCCGGTGGAGCGCGACCAGCTCAGGCTGATCGACGTGCATGACTTCGATCTGACCGCGTGCGGGGGTACGCACGTTTCTGCGACTGGGGAGATCGGTTGCATCCTGCTTCGCAAAACAGAAAAGACCCGGCAGGGATGGCGAGTGGAGTTCGTTTGCGGCAAGCGCTCAGTGGCCACGGCGCGGCGAGATTACGCAATCCTGGCGGAGTCGGGCGGTTTGCTTTCGAGCCACATCCGGGATATTCCGCAACAGATACGAAAGTTGCAGGAGGAATCGCGAGCCTCGCGTAAATCACGCGAACAGTTGCTGGAAGAATTAGCCGACTTGTACGCCAGCCGCTTGCTGGGAGAGACTCCGGAAATTGGACGAAGCAAAATCATAGTCCGCATATTCCCCGACCGGGATCTGGCATTCATCAAACTGCTGGCGCAAAGGCTGACTCGCCAGAGTGTGGGCGTGGTCGGGTTTCTCGGAATCACCTCTGATCCACCTGCGTTGGTATTTGCCCAGTCCTCGGGTCAGCCGTTCGACATGGGAGCACTGATGAAAGAAATCCTCGTGCGCCTCGGCGGGCGTGGCGGTGGAACTAAGGATATGGCGCAAGGTGGCCCCGCACAAATTGATGGGATGGAAGCGGCACTTACGGAACTCGCGGCGCGGCTGCGCGAGTGACGACCGAACCGAGTTCCGCATTCCGGCCAGAAACGTAGCAAGCTACGTTTCTACGGTTTGATTCTCGCTGTAGAGAAGTTGCTTGCAACGTCTCCAGGCAGCTGAGGCGGCTGTTCCCACATGCAGCGGCGTGCTACATTCTCCTCAGCGGATCTGATCGTTCAAGCAAAATGGAACAGCGCCTCATCCTCGTCAATCTGCTGGTCAAGCTCGGCGTGGCCGCCGCCGTGGCCAGTACGTTGGTTCGCTCCCTCGAATTCAAGACCTTGTTGTTCCGGGAAGATCGCTCGCTGAAGCAGCAGATTTATCTGGTGCTCTGGATTGGCATTCCGTTGAGTGTCGGGGTATGGATTCGGTTTATTCAGAAAAGTTTTCTGGCCGGCGATTTATCATTCGAAACTACGATTCTGTTTGGGGTCATCGCCGGACGATTTACTGGAATGCTGGGCGGAGCTTTTCTCGCGCTGCCAGCCCTGTTGCATGGAGAATGGGCAACGCTTCCGTTCAATGTCCTCTGCGGTTTCATTGCCGGACAACTGCGTACTCTGGCACCCGACCGGGACGACATCTGGTCGTTCTCTCCATTTATCGATCTCAGTGTTTATCGCATGATCCGCCGCAACCTGCCCACTCCCCGGTTGTTCGATTGGCAGGTGATGTTTTTCGTCACCATCGTGGCCCTGCGCCTGATGCAGACGGAGCTCTCTCGATTCCTTCCGCATGCCACCTTCACACTGGAAAGCCTAAGCCCTGAAAGCCTGAATCCCTGGGTCTGGATTGCGATCTACGCAACCTCAATCATCACTATCGGAACGGAGTTGAAGATCTGGAATAGCGTACGCATCCAGATCAAGCTGGAGGAACAAGAACGCCTGCTGCTGCAGGCTCGCATGGAAGCGCTGCAAAATCAGATCAACCCGCACTTCCTGTTCAATACGCTGAATTCAGTTTCCTCGCTGGTGCGCTTTGATCCCGATACGGCGCGTGAACTGATTATCAAGCTGGCCACAATTCTGCGACGATTACTGAGCAGCGGTGACGCCTTCGTGCCTCTACGCGAGGAACTGGAGTTCATCGACAATTACCTCGACATCGAAGTAGTCCGTTTCGGTCGCGACAAACTGCAGGTCGTGAAGGAACTGGAGCCCGCATCGCTCGATATTATGGTGCCCAGCATGCTTCTTCAGCCGCTGGTCGAAAACTCGATCAAGCACGGTCTGGCCTCCAAAATTGAAGGGGGTAGCATCTTTCTGCGTAGCCGGCTGACGGACTCGCAGTTGATCATCGAAGTGGAAGATGATGGCGTGGGCATGGGCGCTGCGAATCTTTTGGAAAGACCGAGCGGACTTGGCGGAACCGGAATCGGCATGGCCAACGTCGCCGAACGATTGAAAGTATTGTATGGAGAAACGGCGCGCATGACCATCGACAGCCACGAAGGGAAGGGAACCCTGATTCGTTTGCGCCTGCCTGTCCTGCAGAGCGAAGGCTCGATTCCAGCCGCACTCTACGAAGAACGCTCCAGCACGCGCCGGTAAAACTCTTCATATTGCGGAATGATCTTGGAGCTGCAAAATCTGGATTTCGCGACTGCGCGGCAAGCCTTTCCCATTTCCTGCAGTCGGTTCTCGTCGCTCAGCAATTCGATTGCGTAGCGCGCCATCGTGTCGACATCGCCGACGTCCGCCAGGTAACCGCTCTTTCCGTGCTCGATCACCTCGGGCACACCGCCCACGCGGGTTGCGATGGGAACGACCTCGCAAGCCATGGCTTCCAGCGCGGCCAGCCCGAACGATTCCAATTCGCTGGGCATCAGGATGAGGTCGGTAAGCGCCAGTTTTTCGTGCACATTATCCTGCTTGCCCAAAAATAAAACGTCGTTGTGAATCCCCTTCTGCACGGCCAGCCATTCCGCGCGCGAGCGGTCTGGACCGTCGCCAATCAGCAACAGCCGCGAAGGAATCTTCTTGCGGACGCGATCGAAGATCTCGATGGTATCGGTAATGCGCTTCACTGGGCGAAAGTTGGACAGATGCACCAGAAGCGTTCACCGTTCGGAGCATACTCGACCCGCCGCTGCGCCGCCCCGGCATCACGCAGATAAACGTCGCAGTTCACGAAGTTGTAAATCACCTGGATATTGTTCTTAACGTCGAACTCGCGCATGGTGCGCTCCCGCAAATATTGCGAGATCGCGGTCACACCGTCGCTTTGTTCGATCGAAAAACGAGTGATCGGTAAATAGGACCGATCCAGGCCGACCAGCGTAATGTCGGTGCCATGAAGCGTGGTCACAAAAGGCAACTTCTGTCCCCTCGGCTTCGCAGCCAGCATCTGGCGCGCTAACAAGGCGCTCACGGAATGAGGAATCGCGTAGTGGACGTGCAACAGGTCGAGAGCGTAAAGCTCCGAGACTTCCGCCATGCGCGTCGCCAATGCCAAATCGTATGGCGGATATTCGAATAGCGGATATCGCGAAACGTCGACTTCGTGGTAGTGAATGTTGGGATGGAGTTCAGTCAGGCGAATCGGCTGCGCGTAAGAGATGAAATGAATTTCGTGCCCGCGCTCGGCCAGTTCGACGCCGAGTTCGGTGGCCACGACTCCGCTGCCACCGTAAGTCGGATAGCAGGTGATTCCGATCTTCATCCCCGGTCCTTTCGCAGACAGCCGGTTCGGCTCTCTGATTCGATGGTGACCGGTGCACTTGGATTCAGATTTTGAAAGCGGAGAGACGAGAGGAGACTAAGAATCAGCGTTAGCGGCGCTCTTCGCGGCATCATGGCGCGTAAGCCCGGCGTCCAGTTTATCGAGATGCTTCTGCAGCCGGTCCTGAACTTCGTTGTCTAGTTGAGTAAACTCAATTCCCATGCCCACGCCGCCATCGCTGGCCCGCACCACGCCGCTGGTTTGAACCTTTTCAGAATCCATCCAGAAGGTAATCTTCACTTTGGTGCCGAGCTGCAAGGGAAGCAGCGTCTCTACATAACACCCGCGGCCGCCAATGTCAGTGGCATTGGTCTGCATGTGGGTGCGCCGGGCATCTTCGAAACCGATCTCCAGCGGGAACAAGACCTTGTGCCGGACATATTTCCGCTTGTTCTTCGCGGGAGCGACTTCAGCTTTGTCTTGCTTGGCCAGAGCAAGCCAGGGGCTTTGCTGATTCGGGAGAATCTGTAAGCCGAGCTCAATCTTTCTGGCCACGCCACTATCAACCACCCAAACCACTTTGAACCGGGCTTTCTTTTCGCCGTGTTGCACACCGACGACATCCCCCGCTTTCAGCGGGTGACTGATTCCGGAGAGCATCGCGCCTTCGCTGCTGATATTGGTGGCATTGGCGTTCTGAAAGAAGGGGCGGCCGTCCGAATCCATGCCCCACACTCGTACTAAGATTACGGTTGCGACCCGGGTTTCCGGTCTTTTGTCCATGTTTCTGGGCGCCTTCGGCTGTATTCTCAGCGGCTGGCCTATCATAACTCGGGGCTTCAGCCGGTGCTTCAGCAATTTCGTGAGTTGTGCCTATCCAAAGGCCGTGTACGTTCGGGGTCACGGAGGAAAGCGGGCTCAGATGAGATCGCGGTATGAAATGAGCTGAACCCCACTCCGAGCGATTATTTGACGGACTTCAGGCGAGGTCAGGATCTGCAATTCGATGGCGCGGGACTCGCGCAGCCGAGTTCGGATGCTGCCCCAGATCTGCGTCGTTGTATCCGGGATGACAAACCAATTCCCAAGTGCCTTCGGGAAGGCTCTCGACGATACTTTCAAACAGGCGGACGTCGAGCGCGCCAGTAGCCACTATGCCGACAGTTCCGTCGGGCGTCAGCAGACCTGCGCTGGGCGACGGACTCCCGAAATGTCCTGCCCAGGGGCGCGAGAAGCATGACCTGACTGTGCCGCTTCCACAAACTCGGGCGTTCTGCCACGCCTGAGAGATGAATTGGCCCGAATGGATTGCGCACTGCGGTTACTCCGCAGGTCCGGGCCGCACGCAACAGTGGTCGCAGCACCGGCGGAAATATGTGAGTGTGTTTGTGCGTGTCGAAATGAGAGACCGCAATTCCGGCGGCTTGCAGTTTGCGAATTTGCGCTGTGGCTTCGGCCTCGATCTCATCTGCATGAATGCGGCCGCTCACCGCTTGCACGGCGAAGCTGCCCAGGCTTTCGTAAAAGTGTCCGTCGTGAGCTTTCTTGGCGGAGAGAGTTGGGGTCTTTACTTTCAGCACAGGGAGGCCGTCCACGAGCACCACGTGGCAACCGACGCTGAGCCGCGCCGCAGAGCTTGCGCGTTGGATCGCGTCCTCGAATGCCGGGCCGTTGGCCATCAGTGTGGTCGAGGTCACGATGCCGCGGTCGTGGGCCTCCACAATGGCGCGATTAACACCCTGCGTGAGCCCGAAATCATCCGCATTGACGATCAAGCGTCGCACGCGACAGTCTAGCAGGGAGCAGTTCGCAATTAGCACTCAGCATTCATACTTAACATTTTGCATTGGCGTTTTGCGATCACCTTCAGGCTGTAACCGGAAGCCTCCAAGGCCGCATGCTGAATGCTGAGTTTCTGGGTTCTCGTTGATCGCTCTTTCTTTGCTCACGTATACTGCAAAAGAAGTCCCAGAGGGCCAGGGGCGGTTAGCTCAGCTGGTTAGAGCGCCTGCCTTACAAGCAGGAGGTCGCAGGTTCGAGTCCTGCACTGCCCACCACTTAATTTCTCGTGCAATCAATCGAATAGCCGAGCATTGTTGCTGTTATCCTGCGCTGTCGATTTCTCGTGGTGCCCACCCTACCGGGACATAGCTGTAAGGACCACATCCGGTTGGGATTGGGGAACGACTTCGCTTAAGGATCGCATGAAGACGCCTGCGAAGGCCGACAGAGAACGCTTCCAGAGCGGTGCGAACCAGTACGCCGCTTATCTCGCTACGCCCGAGGGGCGGTTACGATCTGACTTGGCCTTTGCCAACCTGGAGGATTTTCTTCCGCCGCAGCAGGCTAGAGACTCGTTGTGCGCACTGGACCTCGGGTGCGGCACAGGAGTGACGGCCGTTCGCCTGGCACTACTTGGCTTTCGCGTCACGCTGCTGGATTCCTCTGAGGCGATGCTGGACATAGCGAAACGCGCTGCACAGGAAGCAGGAGTTACGGACAAAGTCGTACTGCAAAATGGCGACGCTACCCAGTTGACGAACTTGACTGCATCGTTCGATGTGATTCTGTGCCACAACGTACTGGAATATCTCGACGAGCCGATTTCGATGTTGCGCGGCGCGGCTCGCGCCTTGAAGGATTCAGCAGCGATACTGTCTGTCCTTGTGAGGAACCGGGCCGGCGAAGTATTCAAGGCCGCCATCCAAGCCGGCGATTTGGCGGCTGCGGAAAATAATCTCACCGCTGAGTGGGGGCAGGAGTCTCTGTACGGAGGCCGGGTTCGACTATTTACGCCGGAGCACCTGCAAGCCACGCTGAAAGCGGCGTCGCTCGGAGTGTTTGCCGAGCGGGGTGTACGCGTCCTGGCGGATTACTTGCCGTCGCGGATTTCTCGCAGCGCCGAGTATGAACAGATTCTTGCGCTGGAGCGCAAACTGGGGAGCCGGCCAGAATATGCCGCCATCGCCCGCTACACACAATGCTTCGCGCGGTTGCCTTGATGGCTGATGGAGAATGCATGAATAACGTTGCCGGCAAATCTTCATCCACCCCATTCCCCGCGAAGGCGCCTGATGCCGCGATTTCGCTCGGGCTCGGGCTGACCAACGAGTGTAATCTTTCGTGTTCCTTCTGCTACCGCGATCCAACTCGCGCGGATCGTCTTTCCCTGGATCAAGTGAAGGCAGTTATGGAACGCTTGCCCGTACGGTCGGTGAATCTCGGCACCGGTGAGAACGGCATGCATCCCGACTTCAAAGCAATACTGGCCTATCTGCGAACGAAACCGGTCAAGCTTACGATCACTTCCAATGGTCATAGTGTTGCTGTGTTGGAAGACAGCGAGTTGTGCGACTTTCACGATATTGAGTTCTCTCTCGATTACCCGACGCAAGCCGAACAGGATGCACAGCGCGGAGGCGGCAATTGGGCACTCATCCACCAGCAGGCAGAACGGTGTCTCAGGCTGCGTATTCCAGCAACCATCGTCGCGGTAATGATGAAGTCAAACTACTTGCGTTTAGCGGATGTGGCGCGAGTAGCCAAACAGTTTGACGCTCCGTTGCGCATGAATGTCTACCAATCCGTGCGATCGGACATCTATGCTTTGAGCTACGAAGAGTACTGGGAAGGATTCCGCCGCCTCTTTGAAGAAACCGATGTAATCGCCATTGGCGAGCCGCTGGTTCGCGCTATGGCGGGCCTCCCACCGCTCCGCGGAGGATGTGGCGTAAGCACCGTCAGAGTTACACCGCGCGCCACGACACAGCCCTGCGTTTATTGGCCCGGAACCGGGGAGCCGCTATCGGATTTCATCTCGATGGGACTCGACATTCTAGAGTCCGCGCCCTTCCACCAAGCCCGCACGCTTCCCGAGGCATGCCAGCCTTGCGAGTTCCGTGACTCCTGCCACGGTGGATGTGCTGGAAGACGACGCTTGCAAGGCGCATTACTGCAACCTGATTGTTATTGTCCGATCATTCGCGGCGAGCGTCCACGACTTGAAATCCGCATGGCTGCAAATCGCGATCTGCCCAAACTGAGCAGTTCCTGCACGACCGTCGTGATTGCAAGGTAGGCTGATTCGTGAAGAACGACTATCAATTCCTGTAATGAGCCAGCCTGCTGTTTATCCTGGACGGACGACACGACAATTAATGATTTGGTTCTCGGTGTTAAGGTGCGTAATGGGTGAAGACAAAGTCGCGAGCCTTGATAGCCTCGTGGCAGGGAAAGCAGGTTTTGAGCGCCACCTCGTCGGCAGGTTTACCATCCTTATCGAATTGAGCGTATCCCCAGCCGCCCGTCGCAGCATACTTTTTCGAGTCCTTGACCATGAACTGCAGGTACCAAGCGGGTGGTGGCCCTGGAACGAATGATTGGGCACGGCCGAAGATTTTGTTGTTTTCCTTCGAGGCGACGTAACTCCAGGCGATTCGGGCAATGATCGCGCCTTCCGGGAATGGAAGATTCCCGTCCCGATACGCTTTGATCGCGTTGTCATTGCCCAGAATCGCGCGAATATCGTTGAGATTGCCCTCTTCGTGGGCCACGGACACCAACTTCCAGTCGCGGTATCCAGAGGGAATTTTGGTAACGAAGTTCGGTGGGGCGGCCCCTTCATCGGCGCGTCCAGCTGCGGGGGCCGTGAAGGCGACAACACCGGCCACCGCTGCAACTGCAACCAGCAAGAAAACGATCCGTCTCATCGTGTTCCTCCTTCTGGATTCTTGAGCGTCACCGTTCGCCCTCCACAGTCACGCGTTCGAAGCGCTCTGCGGCAGCCGAACTGATCTGGTAGCCTAGCTCAACTGCGAAGCGAACGGTTGCTTCCATGTTATTTTGCGTCCATCCAGTTGTCTGACCCCGTCAGCTTAACTGCCAGATCCGTAATGGAGATGTGCAGCGGCTTGCCATCGGCGGTGCCGCGGTGCTCGGTTGAGAACAAAATGGGACCTGCCTTTTTGTAGCCTACCCAGGAGGCGTTGACGAGGCTGGGCTTCGCGGTCCCGCCGTGGCGGAAAACAAGGTACTCAACGCGGTTGTCTTTGCCAACGTAGAGGTCCCAGGTGTCGCCGGGCGTGTAACCGCCGGCTTCCGGGGGATACTTTACTGAGACAAGTTCGGCCGAACCGGCGCCCACTGGCAGTTTCTTCATGCCTTCATCGGTAACCGTCGCGCTCTTGTCCCAGTAAGCGTGGAAAACGAACAGAAGCCAATAATTATCGTTGACGAAAGGCCGTTCGATTTCATTCTTCACTTGGTCGGATTGACTGCCGAGGTGAGAACCGTCGTAGGTGACCTTGACCGGCTTGCCGGCTTTATCCGTTCCTTCGTAGCTGATTTTTCCGGTCTTAGGCTCCCACTCCCACTTGTGAGCAGCTTTGAAGAGTCCGGTAATTTCCCCGTTCCAGGTGTAGCGGATGGCTTCAACCTTGTCCCACGAATCAATTCCGTAGGTCTTGGCGACTTGATCGAGAATTGGCGCGCGCGTCGGCGCGGGCGGGTTTTGAGCGGGGGCCAGCACTGCGCAAAGCAGAAGACCTATCATGGTTAAACGGCAGGCATTTCTCATAGAGTTCGCTCCTCGGTGAATTGAACGGATGTTGCATTGGATGACGGGAAAAACCTTTCGGATACAGGTGTCGACCGCGCACCCTTCCGGAGTCAAAACAGGAGAGCCTCTACCCTCGAAGCTCTCCTACTTTGCGAACAGTTAGCTGGCTTTAGCGAAGGGCACATCCGACTTCGCCATGCCTGACCGCAGTGATCGGAAGCCCACGCGAACTTCTTCTGAAAGGAGTTGCGGTTGTTCAAACGCAGCAAAGTGGCCGCCTTTCGCAACCTTGTTGTAATGGATCAGTTTGGGATACGCCCGCTCTGTCCAACTCCGCGGAGCTGGATACAGCTCGTCAGGAAACACGCTCACGGCCACCGGGATGTTGACGCCCTTGGCGTTGAAATACCCGAGTTTGCCCCAGTTCTCCCAATAGAGACGGGCGCCCGAAAGCGCCGTGTTCGTCAACCAGGCGATTGTGATGTTGTCGAGGACGTCGTCGCGCGTGAGACCTGAGGATTTTCCCGCGAACACGCGTGAGATCAGCTCGTAGCTGCGCGCGTCGTGATCGAGGAAATAAGCCGCCAGGCCGACGGGTGAATCCGCGATTCCGTATAACGTCTGCGGTCGCAACCCCATCTGGAACCCGTATGCGATGCCCTTTTGATATACGAACTGCAAACGCTCATAAGCGACCTTCTCATCGGCTGACAGACCCGATGGCGCCGGCGCCGCGGAAAAGGCCGCTTTGTCGATGTCGTTTGGAAAGATGCCAGGCATGTTGCTGTGAATGCCGAGCAGTTCGGGAGGCGCATCCAGGCCCATCTGATCGACGACGACCGCGCCCCAATCGCCGCCTTGCGCCACGAATTTCGTGTATCCGAGGCGCTTCATCAGCGCGACCCAGGCACGGGCGATATGGGCAACATCCCACCCGGTGGTGGTCGGTTTTCCGGAGTATCCGTAGCCCGGCATTGACGGAATCACCACATCGAAAGCGTCCGCTGCGCTCCCGCCGTGTGCGGTGGGATTGGTCAGCGGATCGATGATCTTCATCTGCTCGATGATCGAGCCCGGCCATCCGTGCGTCACGATCAGCGGCAACGCATTTTCGTGTTTCGAACGGACGTGAATGAAATGAATGTCGAGCCCATCGATCTCGGTGATGAACTGCGGCAGGGCGTTCAGTCTTGCTTCAACCTTGCGCCAGTCATAGTCTGTCGCCCAATAGCGCGCTAGTGCCTGAGTGGTCGCTAGCCGCACGCCTTGGGATGCGTCCGCGACCGTTTCGCGTTCAGGCCACTTTGTCGCGTTGATGCGCCTGCGCAATTCGGTCAGGTCGACTTCCGGAACATTCACGTGAAACGGACGAATGGCATTCTTTTCCGTCTGCTTGCCGTCTTGTTGTTTATTGATGGTTTGGGTCATGGCGTCCTCCCTTTGGGTAGTTTTCGATTTCATGACACTCACGATTAAGCCATAACTAACGGGACGCGCACATTGGACGAAGGTATTGATCGATACCTTGGTATGAGTCAGGATGATGCCGAGGAACCAACACTTCTTGATTCACAAATCGTCAGTGGTGTGGTCGACTTCACCGATACGGCGAAACGCGAGAATTGCGCCAGCAACTGCCACGCATCCGTATTCCAGCAGCATTACCCAATCAGGAAGCACCCCCCACGGATGCCCAAGTGTGCGCAAGTGCCACATAACGTAAGTCGGGAAAATGCTCACAGTCCAGACGATGATCAGTAGCGTCGAGGCCGACGTCAGAAATGGCAGCAGCCAGAGCAGATACCACGGGAATACGACGGGTGCGCACAATAGAGATGCTGCCATGGGCCATGCGAACACGGACCAGGCAAATACGTCCGGAGACAACTCAGGCGTTGCGGTTCTTATTCTTAGCCAGGTTGCAGTCGCTAACCCGACGAGCACTGCTAGGCCTGCCAGCAACTGCGGAGGCACTACCCGATCGAATGCCGCAAACACGGGACCATTAAAGCGAAAAGTCTGCACATAGGTACCCAGCGAGCCGGTCGGAATGCGGCCGTGATTAGAAAATGGATGGCTGAAAAATGAACCATCGAGAAATGGCACGTACAGTAGTCCGACCACGGCTGCCGCCAGCACCGCGTCGCGAATGCGAACCCGCTTCCAGTAGAGGGGCAAGAGTACGACTGGCAGAAATTTCACCGCTATAGCTAACCCAAGTGCGACGGCCGCAGTCGCCCGCCAGCGGCGGAGTAGCGCAGCGGCGGACACGACCAACAATAGCGCGCCAACGATGTCAATGTGACCGCTTCCCGCCACCTCAATGGCCAACAATGGGTTCCATGCGAACGCCAGAACCAGATACGCTCCCTGCCCGGTGCGACGCAAGGCATCGAACAACACGAAAACAATTGCGAACTCGCAAATTACAAATGCGACTTTCATTGCAAATGAAGATTCGTGAATGGCGGTTACAGCGCGAAAAAAAAGCTGCGCTCCTGCCGGATATGGGCTAGGTAGATCCGGGTTGTTCAAGTTGCGTGTTTCCGGAGTATGCAGCCCCTTAGCGCCAGGATCGCTGGGAACGACAAGATACGGGTTGTAGCCGAGCCTCTGCAGGCGACCATCCCAAACATATCGATGGATATCATCATCGGCGCCCGAGGGCACCCGAAGAAATGCAATGTGCCACACAGCCGCCAGGACGAGCCCAACGACGACAACTCGCCGGGAGAATCTTGGCGTAACGAAAAACTCACGGATCGCTAAGAGGTACACGATGCCCGCAACCGTCAAAGAGGTCATGAAGCATGGCCCACCCCTATCGCCGAAATTGCGCGAGCAGATCGTCAGCGCCACGCACAACGCAGCGCCGAGCACGTACACTCTTTGCGCGGGAGTGGTCTTCATCAATTACTTGCCAAATGCTTTCAGCATGGTCATCGCGCACAGGACAATGGCGGCGGACACAAGAACCGTCCAGAACGCAAACCGACAGTAACGTGGGAGCACGCTGTGGGGAAACAGAGCTGCATACGTGTCCAAAACATCGTCGCCACTACGGAAACTCAGCCATTCGATTCTGTCCCTAGCTGAATCCATCCTCATCAGGCGGATTCGCATCACCCACCAGAAGACGATGTTGACGAGAGCCTGTATCACGAGTGCCAAGAACACGACCCCGACCATTCAGCCGCTCCTCAAAGGCTTACGAAGGTCAACATTATAGTGCGAATCGAGGATAACTGTTGCAATCAGGCACAGCGCTCATTGAGAATTGGCCGACTCACCGTGCGGGTCAATGAGCGGTTGAATCCCACTCTTTCAGCCACGCAGCCGTACGCGGCGCCCTTGCCGGAGCCAGCCGCAACTCCTCTGCCAGGCGAGTCAGGTCGTCAGCTACATCAATATCGTAAAAAGGAGCTGCGAAACCCACGGACAGCTCAAGCGCTCGGGCGCGCGATAGGAGTCTCTCCAGCGCGCTGCTGGTGCCCATTCCGTCGCCCGCGAAGAGCGTAGGATGAGATGCATTTGCCCCTACCAAATAGTAGCCTCCGTCGTGCGTCGGTCCAACGACTACGTCATGTGCGGCCAGCGTTTCGAACGCGTCTTCGAGAACCGAACGCGGCAGGTGTGGGCTGTCGCTGTTGAAGGCAATCACGCGTCGTTCCTGACCTTCTGCGAAGTGCGCAAACACCGACGTAAGGCCCGCGGCAAGACCTTCACCTTTCTGCGCAATTACGCCCGCTTGGTCGCCTGCCAACCGCGCCAACTCGTCTACGTCCGATTCCGGGCACATGATGGCAACTTCCACACCGCCCAATGTCAAAGACCGCGCGAGCGCCAGCGTGTCGTCCAGAAGACAGCAATAGAAAGCAGTGACAGCCGCAGGAGAAAGGCTGGACGCGAGGCGAGTCTTCACCGCGCCTGGCCTCGGTGCTTTCGCCATAATTACGAGCACGCGCTCACTGCGTGACAATTTCATAAAAATGTTTGACGCGGACCTACACTGGCCGCGGTGTCCCAGCTCTTTTTCGCCGGAAATAATAGCGCACGATCAAGCTGAGAATGAACCAGGCGGCGCCGACCGTGCCCTTCAGCGTACCGCTGATCTTCGACTTTCCGATGCGCGGGTGGTAGCTCACCGGGACTTCAACCACGCGGAATCCGGCGAGGACACCTTTGAGGATCATCTCAACCGCCCAGCCATAGGTGGTCTCTTCGAGGGCGAGCGCGCGTAGCGTAGCTGCGCGGGCAGCGCGAAACGGGCCGAGATCGCTAATTCTTAAACCATAAAGCATGTTGATCAGGCTGGCGGCGAGACGATTACCAAACGCCTGGTGCCAAGGCAACGCCCCAGCGGAACGCACTCGGGAACCGAGCGTGATGTCCGCACGCCCCTCTGTGATTGGCGCCAAAAGAATCGGCAGTTCAGAGGGTCGATCGCTGTAGTCGCCATCGAGGAAGACAACCACGTCGGGGGAATTTGCCGCGGCCAGACCCGTGAGGCACGCTCGTCCATAGCCGCGGCGCGGTTCCTGAAGGACGCGGGCTCCCATTCTTGCGGCGATCTCGGGCGTCCCGTCATTCGAGTTGCTGTCGACAACGATGACCTCGGTCGTGAGATCGGACGGGATATCCGCTAAGACGCGCTCAATCGCCTGCGCTTCATTGTGGGTAGGAATGATGACGGACACTCGCACGGGCGTTAGCTCAAACCAACCACCACGGAGAAGATGGCCAGCGTTCGGACAGCCACGCGTCAACGCCCCATCCCCGACCGGCGCTTCCGATGGCGAGCCCGAGCGATGCCATCACTGGAACCAGCAACTCCCAGATCCACGCGGTGCCCCACTCTGAAACCCAAAGGCTGCCGAGATACAGAAAAGCCACAAATGCGGCCGGCCGGGTAAGCAAACCGATGATGAGCAAGATGCCGAGAGAGATCTCGGTCAGCGCCTGCATGGGAGCCGCCATCGCGGCATGGCTTGCCGCCAGCGCCATGACCGACTTCCATATCGCCGGCGAATGACTATTCTTGATGTAGTAACTGATCAGGCCTGCGTAGCCCGCCGGTCTGTAGAGGCCTTTCCCCAGATTCTCAAAAAAGACCCACACGAGCATCGCGCCAATCGTCACGCGCACGATTGCCAGGCCGTTTGCGGCGGAAAGTTGGTTGGTCACATTTTGCGTCGGGCTTGCATTCGTCATCATCGTGAACCTCGAACCTAATCCGTAGGCGCCGGTTTGCGACGGGAAGAAAGGGAGTGGACATCTTAAGCCGTTCTTCCCGTCCTTGCCAGTAGATGCTCAAGGGGCAATGCAAGTTGCAGTCGTAGCGTCAAACGCCAGCGCGACCGCTGCTCGTTGACAGCTCTCTTCGCTTCGGGATCACAATACGCCGACACCCAGAAACATATTTGTATAATGAGCGGAACACAAATGAGCGGAACGCGTTGAAGATGATCATGCGAAGTGTTTTTGTACAACCATGACAATGATTCTTGCAGGCGATGTTGGAGGCACGAAATGCAACCTTGGATTGTTCCTTAAAGAAGGAACTCAGCTTCGTGCAGTTTTCCAACGCCGGCTTGCGACGCGGGACTATTCGGGGTTTGAAAGTCTGATCACTGATTTTCTCGAACAAGCGGCAGCCGCACCGGGTACGAACACGCGACGGCAAGCGATTGACGCCGCCGGTTTCGGTCTGGCTGGAGTGGTTGTAGATGGGTGTCTTCACTCTGAGAATTTGCAGTGGGCTTTGGATGTGCCAGCTCTGACGAAGACGCTGAACCTGAAGAATGTAGTTTTGCTGAACGATTTGTTCGCAACTGCTTTGAGTTTGGATCGGCTTGCTGCGAATGATTTCGTCGTGCTGAATCAGGGAACTGCCGAGCAAAATGCGACGCGGGCAGTGATTGCGGCGGGAACGGGTTTGGGAGAGGCCATTCTTTTCTGGGACGGCCACGAATATCGAGTGGAGCGGGCGGAAGGAGGACAAGCAGATTTTGCCCCAAGAAACGAGCGTGAAATCCAACTGCTCCGACACTTGAAGAGCCGGTTGTCCAACGTATCCTGTGAGGAGATTATCTCCGGGCGGGGTTTCCGTAGGATTCACGAGTTCCTGAACCCTTCCGTTCATCATGCTTCGTTCGATAGCCCCGAAGGCAATGCCGCCGGCGAGATCACGCAGAAAGGGTTAGCCGAATCCTGCCCCGTTTGCGTGGAGACACTGGCGTTCTGGATCGAACTGTACGGCGCGATGGCGGGGAACTTTGCGTTGCAGACTTTGGCTCTGGGAGGGCTCTACGTAGCTGGCGGCATCGCCACCAAGATTCTGCCCAAGCTTCGGGAGGGAAGTTTTTTTCAGGCTTTTTGCGGAAAGAGCAAACTTGCATCGGTGCTGGCGCGCATTCCAATATGGGTTGTGATGAATGAGGATGCACCGATGTGGGGGGCTGCCTATCGGGCGCTCCTCAGCGTGGCTCCATCTGAAAACTGAATTCTGCCGCAATGTGTTGGTGTGAAGTTATCTCGCTAGCCTCAGCGCCTGAAGGCGCAACTGATTCTGCGTAGGTTACGGCATCGCTGAAGCGATGCCCTGATACGGATCGAGTATTTTTCAGAAGCCTAAAGCCTGCGCCGAAAACGCTGAGCGGGGCTCCCAGGTCTCGAAAACCGCGAGACCTGGGGCACCCGGCGTTAGCCTTCTTTACCATACTCTAGCGAAACCTGCGGATCAGCAGATTGTATCGGTCCGATCGATAGAGGCCGAGCACATAAATCGTGGCTTTCCCTTTTGTCGAATAGATGAGCTGGCGCATCCGTAGCAGCGGATGCCCGCGCGGGACTTGGAGAAGATTCGCAGTCGTGGAATCGGCGGCGATGGCGTCGACCTCTTCGTCGGCATACGCGAGTTGGATTTCGTAGTCGCGTTCCAAAATCGAAAACAGCGATCCCCGTCCCAGCGAGGCGCGAGTCAGATCGGGATACTCCTCGGCTGAGAAGTAGCAGGTTTCCATGGCGAACGGTTCGTCATTTCCCAAACGGAGCCGCGCGACTTTATTAAGGCGCGAGTTGTCTAGCAACGCCAGGCGGGCGGCAACCTCGCGCTCGTTATCGACAACGTTGAACATCAGAATTTTTGAGCGAGCCGTCAGGTTTCGTCCTGCCATCAGCTCGGTGAAACCCATCAGCTTGTTAAAGTGAATTTTGGGCGGAGCCACAAACGTTCCAGCGCCGCGCCTGCGCTGCACCACTCCCTCCCGCTCGAGCGTAGTCAAGGCGTGGCGGGCGGTCATCAGACTGACCCCGTGAATCTTGGCCAACTCTCGTTCGGACTCGACCGCGTCGCCCGGCTGCAACTCCCCACTCTCGATGCGCTTCAGAATCGTGGCCTGAATCTTCCGGTACGCGGGCATTCCATTGTGGCGGCTGTTCGACATTAAGGATCCCCGAATTGACTGGCTATTCTATTGCATCGTTCCTGTGCTATAGAGCTAGTAATTGTCGAAACAACAACATGCGTCAAATTGCCGCTTCTTTCTTTCCCGTCAAACGCTATAGAGCTGATGAACATGTGCAAAAGCCCACACCTTAATCTTATTGCCCAGACTTGTAAAGAGCATAAGTGGGGGACCGTGTGAGGAAATGGCAAACTATATGATGTTTTGGACATAACAATCCAAATGTTGGATACAGCCGCCGAGCCTCCGCTCACCGCCGGTCTAGGCGCGGACTGCCAGAGAAAAACTCGCTCCAGCTCTGCTATAGATCAATACGACGTCTCCACAACGGGAAAAATTACAACTCCTTGCATTTTTTTCTTGACGACCGTGCTCCAACTACTATATAGCATTCTTCTACTAGTTTTGCATTAGTTGAATTGTGCCTTGGGTTCCGTGTGGGAGTGTTTTCCAGGAGGTTCTGTGATGCGAAAGTGGATGAGCGTTGGCTTTGCCCTTCTGCTGTTGATCGGACTCGTGGGCGTGCTGGAGCCTGCGTTGGGTCAGGAAGTAACCGCAGGCATCACCGGGACCGTGGTTGACCCGAGCGGAGCGGCCGTGAAGGATGCGCCGGTCACCGCCAGAGATGTCGACCGGGGAACTGTCTGGACAACGCGCACCGATAACTCGGGTATTTTCACGATAACGCGCATTCCCGTGGGGACTTATTCCGTCTCAGTGGAGGCTCCCGGTTTTGAAAAAGCTGTGTACCCGTCGTTCATCTTGACCCTCAACCAGACGGCGAGCTTGAACTTCCAATTAAAAGTGGGGTCGGTTTCGAGCACCGTGGAGGTTACGGGTGCCGCTCCGATTCTGCAAACCCAGACCACCGACGTCAGCACGCTGATCGATGCGAACACGAACGTGAGCTTGCCGCTGGCTTCGCGCAACTACCTGCAGTTGACGCTGCTGGCGCCGGGGGTGACCAACGTTAATCCTGATGGCATGAGGCAGCCGCAGAACATGCTCGACTCTGGCCGGCCCTACGTTAACGGCAATCGCGAGCAGGCCAATGAGGTCCTGCTTGATGGGCAACTCAACAGCGAAGATAAGAACAACGAAACCGCCTACACTCCGAGCGTCGATGCAATTCAGGAATTCAACCTGATCACGCAGAACGCGTCCGCGGAATTCGGCAATTACCAGGGCGCTATCGTGAGCGCCAGCATCAAGTCAGGCACCAACAGGTTTCACGGAGACGTATTCGAGTTTTTTCGAAACGACTGGTTCGATGCCAATAACGCCTCCGCAGGATGGTCGCGGGGAGTAACCGCTGACCAAGGTCTTCTAGGTTTTAGTTCGAGCGGCGTGGCCAACAAGCCGGAGCTTCGCTATAACCAGTTCGGCGGCACCATCGGCGGTCCGATTATTAAGGACAAGCTGTTCTTTTTCGCCGACTACCAGGGCCAACGCTTCGTAACCGGCGGTCCCACCGGGGCGCAGTTGTTGACCGCCAGCGCGCGCGCCGGCAACTTCGGGCAGCTCTGCAAGTCTAGTTTTGTCGGGGGGATCTGCCAGGACACTGCCGCAGACACCAAGGGAAATCTTTTCTACACCAACCAGTTAGTTGTGCCGGGCACAGGTGGAGGATATCCGTACTATGTGAATCCGGCCCAGAACCCCAATCCGGGAGGACAACCGATTCCTATCCCCAACAATAATCTGGCTGCGGCTGGGATCCCGATCAGCCCCGTGGCCGCAAACCTGTTCAAGAATTCGGGATATCCGCTTCCGCAGGTCGACAGCCTTAACGGCAACAATGACTTCTTCAACAGCGGCCACGCGCTCAACAATAATCAGGGCGATCTCAAGATTGATTACAACATTTCGAACAAAGATCATCTGTTCGGCCGCTATTCGCAGATGAACCTGCAGCAGATTCCTACGACCGGCCTGCCCTTCGCGGCGGTTGGGGATGGAGGTCTGATAAAGGGTGGATCGGGCGAGCCAGTCACCAACGTAGTTCTGGACTGGACGCACACCTTGAGCGCCAATCTGCTCAATGAAGCTCGAGTCGGGTTCAACGCCGTAAAGTTTACGCAGAATTCGACGCCGACAACCGGGCTGGGGGACATCAGCGATCAGTTGGGCATCACCGGCGCCAACAGCCAGTCACCGGGATTGATCTATATCAATATCCCAGGAGTTGGTGTGGGCGCGAACGCAGGCATCGGACAGCAGAACATTGTCCAGATCTTCCATGACACCCAGATCCAGGCCGAAGACAATGTGATCATCAGCCACGGCCGGCACACTTTCAAAACCGGCTTTTTGTACGTCCGGGAACGGCAAAATTATATTTATCCCGGCAACAACGGGGCACTGGGCAGCCTGAACATCAGCACTTTGACGGGCTCGGGGCTGGCGGATTTCTGGATGGGCAACGTGGGTAGCCAGTCCAATCGCGACACCGGAGGTGCCAGCACGCTGGACGAGCTTCGCGGCAATATCTGGGGCGCGTACGGACAAGACGACTGGCGCGTCACCAGTACACTCACCCTGAACCTGGGCCTGCGCTTTGAGGATCACACGCCGCTTTCCGAGGTGCACAATCGGCTGGTCAACTTCGGTCTTTACACGGGGACGATCTACACTCCGACGGGCATCGACGGGACGACGAAGTTCGGCAACCCGGCCCTCTACAACAATTACCTGGGCATCGGCGACTGGCAGCCTCGAGTTGGTTTTGCCTGGTCGCCGGCTTTCATGGGCAGCAAGACTGTGATCCGCGGCGGCTTCGGAATCTCCACCTTCACCGAGGGCGGCGGCGGCAACGAGGAGCTCACACAAAACCTGCCTTACGGGATCGTGCAACAGTCTGCCGCCGCTGGAATTGGCGCCATTACCCAGGGGTTCGGCCCGGCGCCCAATTGCGCGACAGTTAACTTTGCCTGCTACGCCGGATTGCGGGTCAGGATCTATGATCAGAACTTCAAACCGGCAATGATCAACCAGTGGAACCTGTCGATTCAGAAACAGCTTAGCAATTCAACAACGTTCCAGTTGGGATACGTTGGCCAGCGCGGTGCGCACTTGCTGAACTTCCAAGATGAAGCCCAATCCATACCTTTGAACGCTCAAGGGCAGATTGCCGGCCCCGGCCAACCGATCGTGAAGCTGCTTCCGGCGCCACTTCTCGGCGGTGGAACTCCCGGTTCGTTGTATCTGGCAGACAATCCCCAATTCAATCAGCCGGGCTGTGGAACTACCATCACCACCAACCCGCCGTGCGGCCACGAGGCTCTTGCCGGAACCAACATGTCCAACTCGGACCAGAAGTACGACGCGTTGCAAGCGGTCCTGCAAAAGCGCATGAGTAACGGTCTGCAAGGCCAGCTCGCATACACTTGGTCAAAATGCATGAGCAACTCGCCGGGTTACTTCGGAACTGGATTCGGCAGCACCAACGCGACTAGTTCGGGAGGGCAGCCTGGATTCCAAAATATCTACAACCCGCGTATGAATTGGGGACCCTGCTACTACGACCAGACCCACATTCTCAGCAGCTACGTGACCTATCAGCTTCCGGTGGGCCGCGGAAAGCAGTTTGGACACGACCTGAACCCAGTGCTGAATCAAGTCGTGGGCAACTGGGAGATCGGGGCGATTGTGACTTTCCATACTGGAAATGCTTTGACCCTGAACGAGTTCGGCGGCTGGGGCTTGGGCGGCAATGCTGACAATACGAATGGAGTCGATCCCTACACCCTGGCTGGACTGCCGAGTTGCAACGGTCCAGTGCACGTGCTTAATAAGAAGGTGAACGCCACGTCTACCACCCCGGCGTATATCCAGTGGTTTGATACCAGCAACATCTCCAATCCTCTAACCGGCGCTCAGCTCCAGGCAGAAGGCATCGCTGGGGCAACGGGCTCTTTCGGAACCTGTTCGGTGGGCAACATTCGTGGTCCAAACTATGCGGATGTGGATCTGAGTCTCCACAAGGGCTTCCCCATCACCGAAGGCACGAGGTTGGAATTCCGCTTCGAAGCGCTGAACGCTTTCAACCATCCGGTATGGACCTTCTCAGGAGGGCCTGCGAACGGCTCATTCGATCCGGGTGCGCCGGGAGGACCCGCAGGTGGAGCGGGCTCGAGTAATTCGAACTTTGGCAACATCACCGGGTCGCAAGGAGCACGGCAGCTGCAGTTGGCTCTGAAGTTCTACTTCTGAGCGAAATTCCCTGTTATTGTTATCCCCCGCAAAGCGAGGGATCTGGGTGTCGTCTGCGGCCCTGCTACCGGTGGTGCAGGCGAGAACCTAGATCCCTCGCTCCGCTCAAGATGACCGCTATGTTTTGGTCTCGAATGGGTTGTTGATTTTTCTTCGCGAGGGCGGGTTGAAGATTTTTCAGCTCCGGGTTTCCAACTTCGACCAGGTTGTTTGGGTTTACAATCGCGTCATGGTGAGAGTCGTCAGCCCCGCAATTCTTTCCATTTTTCTGCCGGTTTTCCTCTTGGCTGGTTCCGCATCCGCGCAGGTGGCTAAAAAAAGTTCAGCTCCTCCGCCAGACGCGGCCCAACGGGCCACCAGCCTTGCGGAGAGCGGCCATTGCGCCGAGGCGCTGCCCTTGCTGAAGAAATCCATTCATCAAGTCACGGATCGGGACCTTAAGAAGCGGATTGGACTCGACGGCTTGCATTGCGCCATGACCGGCAACACTCCTTTGGATTCGCTGGAGTTCCTTCAGGTACTGGACCGCGACTTCCCCAACGACCCGGAAATCCTCTACGCCTCGACTCACGCTTACTCCGACTTGTCGGTTCGCGTCTCTGAGGATCTGATGCGTGAGGCGCCTTTCTCTTATCAAGTTCACCTGCTCAAGGCAGAGGCACTGGAGGGGCAGGGAAAATGGGATCAGGCAGCGGCGGAATATCGCAAGATCCTGGAGATCAACCCGCTGTTGCCGGGCATCCACGCTCGCCTCGGCCGCGCTTTGTTGTCCATGCCAAACCCCACGCCTGAGGTCATTGCGGAAGTGAAAAGGAATTTCGAGCAGGAACTCGAGATCGATCCTCGCAATGCCAGCGCGGAATACGTTCTCGGAGAATTAGCGAAGGATGAGAATGACTTGCCCACTGCCATTCGTCATTATTCTCAAGCGGTGAAGCTGGATGTCGATTTCGCCGACGCTTATTTGGGTCTAGGCTCTGCGCTGGTTGCATCCAAGCGCTTCAGCGAGGCGATTCCGCCGCTTGAGACCTACGAGAAGCTAGCTCCCGATAGTCCAACCGGTCATTTTCAACTGGCGCTGGCCTATGCTGGAGTAGGCCGCAAAGACGATGCCAACCGGGAAGCGGCTCTGCAACGGCAAAGCGCGGAGAGCCTCGAACAGGCAAAGCGCAAGGCGCAGTTGAGCATGCAGCCCAGCCAACCTTGAAAGCAACATCCGGAGCAGCCGAGATCGTCTTTCAGATGCCAACGAAAACGGGATCACCCACTAGTTGGTCGTCCTTCCGCCGCAGAGATTTTCTCAGAATGCTAGCCGGCGCTACGGCCTTCACTGGATTCCCCCGTCTCGTCCGCGCGGCTGACAAACCCGTTTACCCCTTCTCCGAAGTCCCGCCGTCGCTCAGCGGCATTACCTGGACGCACACCGCCGGCAAGTCTCCCGACAAGTATTTGCCGGAAGTCAGCGGGGCGGGTTGCGCCTTCCTCGACTACGACAACGACGGCTGGATGGATATTTACCTGGTGAACAGCGGCCGCGCCGACTTCTTCACTCCCAAGCAACCGTTGCGCAATGCACTCTACCGCAACAATCGCGACGGCACCTTTACCGATGTGACCGAAAAAGCCGGCGTCGGCGGAGGCGGCTATGGAATGGGTGTTGCCGTCGGCGATTTCAACGGCGACGGTTTCCCCGACATCTACGTAACTCAATACGACCGTAGCATTCTGTATCGCAACAACGGAGACGGCACTTTCACCGACGTCACCGAAAAAGCCGGTGTGGCCGCTCCGGGCTGGGCTTCAAGCGCGGTTTGGTTCGATTATGACAACGACGGCCGGCTCGATCTGTTCGTCTGCCAGTTCGCCGACTACGACAAGTTAAGGAACCATAAATGCGGAGATCCCAACTATCCGCAGATCGTTGGCATGAACGAATATTGCTATCCCAAAGTCTACGATCCGCTGCCCAGTTGGCTCTTTCACAACAACGGAGACGGCACCTTCACCGATGTCAGCGAGAAGACTGGCATCGCCGACAATCGCGGCAAAGCCTGGGGAGTGGTGGCCACGGACATCAACAACGATGGCTGGATGGACCTTTTCGTCTCTAACGATACCGTGCCTAACTTTCTCTTCGCCAACCGCGAGGGCAAACGTTTCGAAGAGATCGGCTTCACCTCCGGCGTGGGATATGGCGAGGGCGGCAAAGTCAGGTCAGGCATGGGCGTGGATTCCGCCGACTTTAACCAGGACGGCTGGATGGACCTTTTCGTGACCAACATCGATCACGAAATGTATTCGCTCTACCAGAACAAACACGATGAGACCTTTGACGACAAAGCCATATCGTCAGGCATCGGACGGGTCACGGAATTCATGAGCGGCTGGGGCGTGAAGTTCTTCGATTACGACAACGATGGCGAACTCGATCTGTTCATCGTAAACGGTCATCCCAACGACCTCATCGACAAGATCAAGCCGCAGGTAACCTTTCGCGAACCGCTCCTGCTCTTCCATAACACGGGCACGGAACTGAAGAACGTCAGCCCGGAGAGTGGCCCAGTCTTCGCAAAATCGATGGCCAGCCGAGGCCTCGCTCTTGGCGACTTCAACAATGATGGCGCGGTCGACGTGCTGATAGCAAACAACGACGAAGCCCCGCTCCTGCTCCGCAATGAAGTCGGAGCACAGAACAACTGGCTGGGCCTGCGTCTGGTCGGAAAGAAGGCAAACCCGGACGCGATTGGCGCCCGCATCACGTATCAAGCTGGCGATTTGAAGAGAAGCCGGATGAAAGTAGGTGGAGGCGGCTTCTTGTCATCCCACGATCCCCGCGTGGTGCTAGGCATCGGAAAGCGAACCAAGTTCGACTGGGTCGAGGTCAAGTGGCCGCAGCCCAGCAATCTAACGCAGCGTTTCACCGATCTTCCACTCAGCCGTTACATCACGATCGTGGAAGGCCAGGAGAAATGGAGCTGAGACCGAATCTTGGCGCGCTAACGAGTTGTATCGACAGCCGCGCAGTGCGACGCTAGAATCGTTTTGAATGGCGAAGCCTTTTGACAGTTGGAGCGTGTATCGAAAGCGACGGAATATTTGGCTGTTCGCGTTCGTGGGCTACGTACCCGTGGTATTCAGTGTTGGAGTGCTGTCGACGCGCCTATTCTCAACGTTCACCCCCGCCTTCGTGCTTGCCTTCGTTTGGATGGCATTCTTGGTTATAGCGGGCAATCTGTCTCTGGGTTTTCCCTGTCCGAGATGCGGGAAATCGTTTTTCGCAAAGTGGTGGTATCACAACGGATTTGCGCGGCGATGCGTCCACTGTGGTTTGCCAAAGTATGCCGAACCGACTTCCCCTACCTCGGTTCGGTGATCTGTAGAACCTGATTCTCCCGCAGCCCTTGCGTCACGACCTGCTTGCGCCCCGAAGGCCAGTCCACCTCGACGCGCTCGATTTTGTCCGCATCACCCAGACCGAAATAAAGTGGCAGAACGCTCTGCGACAAGTAGCCTGATTTGCCGTCGTTATATTTCGTGTAGACTTGCCCGCCCGCGTGCACGCGCACGGTTGCGCCGAGTCCATTGCGATTCGATGCAGTCCCTACAAGAACAACCTTCAGCCAGTGAATAGCCTTGGTCTGAGCCAGATCGCTGATGAGCACCTGAGGCTCGGAATTGAAATCGTTGGTCACGATATCGAGGTCGCCGTCATTATCGAGATCGAACATGGCCGAAGATCGGCTGGAGCGCGGAGCCATCACGGTAATTTTGCCTTTTCGTCCTGCGCAGACTTTCTGATTCAATTCACTCAATCCCGCCTGTGAGCAGTCCAACGTGAACCACGGCGTATAAATCTCTTTGCGCGGCTCGATTCCGAGCAGAAACTCAGCATCCAAAAACTTCTCTCCACGATTATTCAAAAGCATGGAGTTGATTCCGTAGCGGAATGGAAAACTCATTCCTGATGCAATGAATATGTCATCCCAGCCGTCGGCATTGATGTCGCCCACGCTCACGCCCCACGGCCAGTAATTCTCCACACCCAACCGGTCTGAGACCTCTTCGAATTTTCCATTCCCTAAGTTGTGATAAAAGGCATTGCCCCAGATATAGTCCGACAACGAAGCTTGCAGATACGACTCCGGCCAGCGCATGGTGGATTTCAGATTCTCGCGTTGAGGCGCGACCGCCTCGCTCATATCCGAGTGCATGTCGGTCACGATCAAATCCATGCGCCCGTCGTTATCGAAGTCAAAAAACTTGATCCCCATCGCTCCCCACGGAGTTTTCGGAAAGTACTGCTCAGTCTTGTCAACGAACTTCTTGCCGCCGACGTTTTCATAATAGTGGTCGTGTCCCTGCATGTTCAGAAAGAACACGTCAGGAAATCCGTCACCATTCAGGTCAGTAAAACTAGCGTCCCCGCACCATCCGGCCGGCCGCAAGCCAACTTCGGCGGTCACATCCTTAAATCGGTTGTGGCCCATGTTCTTGTAAAGCACGGGATACTCATACCGATCCGGATGCAGGTGACCTGAAAATGCATCGGCCAATCCGACGTACTGACCCTGAGCGCCTTTTTGACTGTTCGTATACCTCCCAACGTTGCAGACGAGAAGATCGAGCAAACCATCGTTGTTGTAATCGAAAAAGACAGCACCAGAAGAATGGGCCACAAGGTCGAGGCCAGACGCCTTAGTGATGTCCTTGAAATGCCCATGCCCATCATTTTCGAACAGCGCATTTCCGCCAAGAACGGTAGTGACAAACAAATCCTGATCGCCGTCATTGTCGATGTCGGCGAACGATGCGGTAACGCTGATCCGGCCGGGCAGCCCAACTCCTGCTTCCTTCGTGACGTTCTTGAACTTGCCGTCCCCCAGGTTCTTCCAGAGTTCATTCCCCCCAACTTGATTCACGAAGTAGACGTCATAAAGCCCGTCGTCGTCGACATCCGCAACCGCAATACCGGTTCCGTGATCATAATGAACCGGTTTGTAATCGATGGCGGCATCGTCCACAACATGTTCGACGAAAGTGATTTCACTTTCTTTTACCTTGTCGGTGAAATGAAACTGGTGGAAAACCTTGAACTGATCCGCCGTCTGCTGTTGCGCCTTAGCTCGCGCAGCAAGTGAATCGACGCCGACGTCCGGATCAGGATAGCGAACCTGGGGCGCAGAGTCGCTCGAAGCGTAGACAAACCCTGCAATAACCGAAGCCAGCGCAATCAAAAGCAGTTGATTGTAGCGGCAGGACATGAAGGCCACCTTTCTGCCGAGAAAAGCGTCCCGGACATAAGTTCCAGAAAGCCCGACGCGCGATAGCACCAACCACTGTATAAGGCCAAGCCATCCCCGAGAGTTGGGTCACAAAAGCAACCATGAGAGCAGCCAACCCATCTGCGCTCTTCGAGGAAGTTCGTCCCGCGGTATGCGTGAAGGACAAAGTATACGCCAGACAAGACGCGAATCTCGGGTTGCTTTCGATTGTGAATGGGAGCAACAGAAATCAAGGTTGATCCTAATCGACCGCCGACGGATAAGTGAGAATGGCCTGCTCCGCCGACAAGTCCGCTGCGTGAGACAACGTTCTTACCTTTATTGGCTTCGTGCAAACTGATTCTCGGCAAAAGGCATCGCCGTAGAAATCCGAAATCCCGCCCCACCTGATATACTGTTGATCGCTACACGCGGAGCAAGTAACCACAGCGGCGACATCGGGAATTGGCTAACCGCTTCCGAAACGCACAATAGGTTGTCGCTGCCCGGGTACACACCGCTCACGCGGGGACGTAGTTCAGTTGGTTAGAACGCTGCCCTGTCACGGCAGAGGCCGCGGGTTCGAGTCCCGTCGTCCCCGCCATTCATTCTAAAGCTGTTAATGAATGGTGCTCCCACGTAAGCCTACCCACAATTCCACCCACACCCTTCACTGGACGGTCTCCCTCTCGAATCCCACCGCGTCAATGAATTTGTCTTGAGCGGCGATCATCTCGTCGAGGTCTTCATCCGTATATCTTCAACTCCAACGGCGAAGGCACCATCACCATGATTCACCAGGACAGTCCAGACAAGTATTCCGTCGTCGAGAACGTGAAGACGCTACCTAAGGCAAAGACGATGGCTCTGGATCCCAAGACCCACCAGCTTTTTCTGTCCACAGCGGAGGCAGGCCAATTCGAAGTGCTGGTGGTGGGAAAGTAATTTGAACTGTTCGCTCTTCACAAACGAGACGTAGCTACGTCTTTGTGGGCGACAACGTCAACCTTTCTCCGAGAGCTGGATGCCGTAACTGCGCCTCTGCAGTTCGACAAGCGGGGGTGGAAACGTCGCCAACAATCTCACCGGCACGACGAAGGTTAGCTTCAAGGGCACGGTCGCAAGCTTCACCGTCGTGTCGAATACTTTCATTAAGGCAAGCGTTCCAACCGGGGCGACTACAGGATTTGTGAAGGTAACGACACCCAAGAAGACGCTCAAGAGCAACGTAGTTTTTCGGGTGACGGAGTGATGCTATGAGCTGTTCGGGAGTAGAAAGGCGGCCTGATGTCTGGCAAGCCTTCCTTTTCTGCGCAGACGCCGCTGGAGCGGTAGCTTCCGCTATCAGGCCATGGCGCTCTTTGAGAATTGGCCGACCTGCGTCCGGGGTCAACGAGCGTAATCGGGATTTATCGACAGTTACTGGCCACCAGCGCGGTAGTGTCGTACGAGCGCATTGTTACTTTCCTGATCGCCACGCCGGAATCGCCGGAGCCCCTGCCGCCAGATGCCCGAGGCTGGCGGGTTGAACGGTGATTACGTCCGCGCCCTTCTCCTTGCCCGCGATGATTGCCTTGTTGGGGATCGTCTCGTAGGCGTAGCCGGTCAGGGTGGCGGCAACGTACACATACTGTTCAGCAGAGACGCTCAGCCGCGCCCAGCCATAATGGGTCTGGCCGTGAATCTTGAACTTTAGTCCGAGGTACCGGTTGGTGACGTTGAACCAGTGACCTTTTCTGGTGCTGCTGACGGGATAGCAGCCGGAGCCGCTGCACTGGAATGCCATTCGCGCGTTATAGGAAAACCGACCCGTGGGTATGCGCGCGCCAGATTTTAGTGCCGCAGCAAGGAACGAGTGGCTGCCAATCCCTTCGGCACCCTCCACTTCGTTCGTTGGGGCGGCTGAGACGAAGAGTGAGCTGGCTTTGCCGGAGGTGAAGTGGCGCACGTTGTTATAGATAGTGAAATCGGCCCTGCCATCATGGTTGAGGCTGAGGTTGTAACTGCCGTTCGACCAAATTGTGACCGACATCGGCGTGTAAATAACCTTGGCCTCAGAGGGCGGGGCTAACGCTAGCACTCCCACTCCGGCCGCGCTCGCCGCCAGCGCGTATGAGTTGAGGCGTTGATGGAATGACTGAGAAAAATCAGCAGGTTTCTTCGGTGTAGGTGGCATGGCTACTCCCAAAATTGCGGCTCCAAGTATCCTCCCGCCATTAGCACAAGTCAATTTCCGAAACCAGGCCATGGCACTCAAAACCCGGTCAACGAGCGATAGGACGATTTACGGCGAGAATGGATTTCGCAAAAATCAGCTACGTGGGATTGTAGCGGCCACGGACTCTTCGCGCTTGCAGATCGACAATCCTGGGGCTCCCATCGCCACGAGGGTTCGTGCTAGCGATCTTGCAGCCCCACCAGCAGTTGCTCCTCGGTGGCTACGCCGGTCCTTTTGATTTCCATTAACTCGACTGCCTTCGCGGCGATGTGCTCGGCGCTGACCTCGAATTCCTTGATCAGTTCCCAGGGGGCGCCGGAGTCGCCGAACCGGTCCTTCACCCCGATCGCGCCGGTGATGATGGGCACACCATAGAGCAGAGGCGTTTCCGTGATCACTCCACTCACTCGCCAGGCCAGCGCGCCGATCTGGTGCTCTTCCGCCGTAATGACGACGCCAGTCTCCCCGGCCGCGCGAACAATGGCGTCAGCGTCGATTGGTTTCAGGGTGTGCAGATTCACAATGCGGCTTTCGTAGCCGAAATCTGTTTTCAATATCCACGCCGCGCGCATGGCCTCGGGTACCATCGGACCACAAGCAATGATGGTCAGATCTTCTTGCTCATCGGCGTATTCAGAAGCCAGCACCGTCTCGAATGCATCCGCAAAATTGGCGGCTGGCTGGCGGAGGCGGATGACATTGGCATGGCCGAACACGAATGGAGTGTCCTCGTCCGTGACTACGGGGGTGGCCTCGCGGGCGAAGCGGATGTACTTCGGTCCCTGGTGTTGAAGCAGCAGGTAATCGGTAGCTTTGCGAGTCTCAATCGCATCGCAGGGAACGACCACCGACATGTTTGGCAGACCGCACACGGCGAACAGGTCCTCCAGAGCCTGGTGCGTGGCTCCATCGGGACCGACCGAAACCCCACCGTGCGCGCCCGCGATGAGCACATTGAAATTGCCATAACACACCGAGGTGCGAATCTGGTCGAGATTGCGGGCCGCCGCGAACGTCGCGTACGTGCCCAGCACCGGCAGTTTGCCTTCTTTAGCCAGACCCGCAGCGGCCGACGTGGCCGACTGCTCCGCGATCCCCATGCTGATCCAGCGCCGTTTGCGCTCCGGGTTCGCAGCATAGAAGTCGCTGATCGTGATTGAGCCGGAAATATCCAGCCCCAGGCAAACCACGCGCTCATCGCCTCCGTTTGCGGCCAGCGACTGGCCAAAGCCTTTGCGCGTCGGCTCCATCCTGGCTTTCATGTTTTCCGCCGCATTCCACCAGTAGTTGCGGCTGAAGTGAGGCAGCTTGTTATCGAGCCTGCGGTCCACTTCGCTTTGGTATTGCTTTGCTTTCTTGAGCAGCGCGTGCACCGGAATTTGTTCGGTCAGGCCCAGTTCCGCCAGACCTTTCATCAGCTCTTCGTAGTTCGGCGAACGGCCATGCCAGCCCGCCACATTTTCGATGAAGCTCACGCCTTTGCCCTTGACCGTCGTGGCGATTATGACAGTCGGCTTTCCCAAACCCGCCTTGGCTTTCTCCAGCGCGCCGACCACTTGCTTCATATCGTGGCCGTCGATCGAGAGAACCTCCCAACCAAAGCTGCGGTATTTTTCCGCCAGCGGATCCACATTCATGACGTCCTTCACCCAGCCATCGATCTGCAGCCGGTTGTAGTCAATGATGCCAATCAAGTTGTCGAGCTTGTGATGCCCGGCTTCCATGGCGGCTTCCCAGATCTGCCCCTCCTGCTGTTCCCCGTCACCCATGATGCAAAAAGTCCGGTAATTCTTTCTGTCGAGCTTACCGGCCAGCGCAATCCCCACCGCAATGCTGAGTCCTTGCCCCAGCGATCCAGTGGAAACCTCCACGCCTGGGAGCTTCAGCCAATGAGGATGACCTTGAAACGGCGAAGACAGCTTGCGCAGGAGCACGACGTCATCCACGTGACAGAAGCCGGCAAAGGCCAGGCCTAGATACAAACTTGGCGCCTTGTGTCCGGTGGACCAAATAATCCGGTCGCGGTCTCGCCAAGAGGGGTTATCGGGATCGTGGTCGGCAACTCTCAGATAGAGCGCTGCCGTAATGTCCATGATGGAAAGTGTTCCGCCCGCGTGCCCCGAGCCCGCCGCACACAACGCGACCAGGTCATAGCCGCGCATCCGGTTCGCGGCGTCCTTGAGTTCCTCGATTGAGTATTCCGGAAGTGTTTTGCCGGTGCTGGAATTTATGATAGCCATGTGATCCATCCTTCCGCCCGGCTGGACAGAGCACAGCCGGCGCTAGTATCCACAAATCGAGTCTAGACCGGGATATGTGCCCGCTCAGTGCGGCAAATCACAAGGGGATGTGACGCGGCCGCAGAAGATGGCCACTGATGAATTGGTTGGAAATAAAGCCGTTTCCGCAGAGTCGCAGCTTAGCGGTGTCTCGTTCGAATGACAGATGCGGCTACAGATTCTGCTTGGTCCACTGATCCACCCGCGCCAGGGCCTTATTCAGATTCTCCAACGAATTGGCCACGCTGAAGCGCAGATAACCTTCTCCATAATCTCCAAATGCTGTTCCCGAAAGGCACGCCACTCCGGCTTCTTCGAGCAAAGCATCAGCCAGTTTCTTCGACTTCCATCCCGTTTTGGTGATATTGGGGAAGACGTAAAACGCACCCTTGGGCACGCGGCAGGAAAAGCCTTTGATGCGGTTCAGCCCTGCCACAAACACGTCGCGGCGTTTTTGAAATTCCGTCCGCATCCTGTCGACTGGCGACTGGTTGCCTCGAATGGCCTCAATACCCGCAACCTGAGTAAAGCTAGCCGTACACGAATTCGAGTTCGTCATCAACCGTGTCATGTGCGTAGCGAGGTCCGGCCGCATAACTCCATACCCCATCCTCCAGCCAGTCATCGCATAAGTCTTGGAGAAGCCGTCTAGCAGGATGGTGCGCTCTTTGAAGCCGGGTTCGGACATAATGGAGTGGTGGCGGGCGCCGTCGAACATCAGACGGCTGTAGATTTCATCGGAGAGAACCATGATGTTGCGATCGCCGATTATTTTGGCGATGGCCGCGATGTCGCGCTTACTGGTCGTGCCGCCTGTGGGATTGTGAGGGGAATTCAAAATGATCAGCCTGGTGCGATCCGTAATCAGATGGTCCAGTTCTTCCACATCCAGACTGAAATCCTTCTCCTCGTGCAGTTGGATGGGAACGGCCTTGGCGCCGACGTAGTGAATCATCGACTCGTAAATCGGAAAGCCGGGGTTGGGATAAATGACTTCATCCCCAACATCGGCTAGTGCCAGCATCGAAAAGAAAATAATTGGCTTGCCGCCCGGGACCACGACCACCCAATCGCTGGTGACTTTAACTCCACGGCTGCGCTCCACATCCTCGGCAATGGCTTGGCGCAATTCGGGCAGTCCCGCCGACGGGCCGTAGTGCGTCCATCCGGCTTTGAGGGCTTCGACTCCGGCCTCAACAATGTCCTTGGGCGTATCAAAGTCGGGTTCGCCAATTTCCAGGTGAACGATATCTTTGCCCTGACGTTCCAGGGCGCGCGCCTTGTTGAGCACTTCAAAGGCAGTCTCAGTGCCCAGCCGCGACATGCGCTCGGCCAGACGGAGTTCATACTGCGTAGCTTTTTCCATGGTCGCGAAAGTTGTCATTATATCCCCTCCGTGGTCGAGTGCGTCGGCGCGGTGCAGTCGGGTTGTAAGCCCCGCACAATAGTATGCCACGTTCCGCCAGCATTTATTGTCTCTCTGCCAACGACCGCGAGTCACGCTCACAGATCACATTGCACGGTGATGAGCAAGCCTTGTCGAGGAACGCAAGTGAAAATATCCGCGACGGTAGGCTAGCCGGCACATCTATGAAGCATGAATGATCCGGTCATCGTAGAACTTGAGCGATTCCTTCAGGAACGTGGTGGTTTGCAAAAGGTGAGCCCGGTGCTGACCCGGCTCGTGCATGCGCTGGGCAATTCTCCCGATCAGCCGCAAGCGTGGGAGCCACTACCGGAGAATTTGTTCGGGGAACTGCTACCCGGTGGGATCCTTTCGTGTTGGGCGTTCGCGCTCCGAGGCGGAGGGAAGTTCACCAACGAGCGCCATCCTAATAGCTGGCAGCGCTCGATCGGAGTCCGCGGAAGCGCGCTCTTCGAAATTTATGAAGATGGCCGCTGGCAACCTCGGCCGGTAGCTGCCTTGGACTCTGATCTTGGGGCCAGGACAGTATCAATCCCGCCGAACGTGTGGCACCGGATCGCGATTGGACCGGAGACCTTTGTGAGCCTCTCATTCCATACTGCGCCGGCATCGAAGTTGATCGAGGAAACCTGTGCGGGTGACGATTTCTCAAAAACGAAACGCAGGCTGTATCACGGATGAACGGCGGCGGACGGTGCGGTGCCGGGAGGACGTTGGGACTCCTGACCGAACGATGAGCTGAGAGCGAGGAACATGACCGCCAAGCGGGAGCTTGGACCGGCCACCGTTCGGAGTAAAATGGCGGTGTTCGTCTGGGCCACCCGCCCAAAACAACTGCAGATTCCTCGCTTCGCTCGGAATGACAATGGTTGAATTGGGCTACCGTTCACGCCGCAACAGTTTGCATCTTGACGCCTTTTATATGCGAGAGGAGAATGGGGGCCTCTCCTGGACCATGCGGATCCGTGGAAGAGAAAAAAAGCTCTGGAGGATCATGATGAGGATTATTCGATCGATAGCGGTTCTTGTGGGGGTGGCGCTGCTCGCGCCTGGCTTGGCAGCGGCAGCGCCGCAGTGCTTTTCGCCATTCAGCGGAGTTTACGTTCGGTTCGAAGAACCTGTGACCGACTCGACGGTGGCGAGGAACGGCCGGATCTGGGGAGCTCTGTCCTCGTGCGCCGGGCTTTCCTCCTGGCCAGTGGTCGGCAACTCGTACCACAGCAAGACCGACGGCTTGGTGCTCGCGTTCCGCGCGTTTACGGTCGATGCCAACACTTGTGGCGCGACGGATTGGATTGGTACCCTGAAGGGTAAGCCTCTTTCCGGCCCGTTCCAACTGTTCAACCAGAGGACCAACTTCGGAAACTCAGGCACGTGGACCCAAATTACTTGCCCTACGCCGCCGGAGAATGGCGCGAAGCCGCCTGCGGGAGTCGACGTCTTAGGGAACATCGCAAAGTAGATCTCTAAGATTAAAATCTCTAGGACAAAGGTCACGTCCCGCTTCGGGTTGGCCCAAGCGGGATGTGATCTGGTCGTGGTGCCCCATTCTTTCGCGGTTTTGCGGAAAAATGGGAGCGTCTTCGTCCATCCCATACGCGCGTCTTTGCTTTTGCGTATCATGGTCGCGGTATGTTCTCCCATCGCACCGACTGGAAACTCACACCCAACCGCTTCACCCAGGCGCAGCGAGAGTTACAGGCCGAGGGCAGGGAAGTGCTCGACCTGACGATCTCGAATCCCACCCGCGCCGAGTTGCATTACGACGCGGAAACTATCTTGCAATCTCTGGTCAATCCTCAGGCGATGGATTACGACCCTCAACCCAAGGGCTTGCTTAGCGCGCGCGAGGCGGTTGCTGGCTACTACCGCGAGCAACGCGACGAGATCGATCCCGAGTCCGTCGTCCTCACCGCCAGCACCAGCGAGGGTTATTCCTACGTCTTTCGTCTACTGTGCAATGCGGGCGACGAAATCCTGGTGCCCAAGCCCAGCTATCCGCTGTTCGAGTTTCTTGCCGACCTGCACGATGTGAAGCTGATCCCATATCCGCTGCTCTACGATCACGGCTGGCAGATCGATTTTCCATCTTTATATAAGGCGGTGAACCATCGCACCCGCGCCGTCGTGTTGGTTCATCCGAATAATCCCACGGGATCATTTGTCGCGGAGCAGGAACGAAGTGCTCTGAACACTTTCTGCCGCGAGTACAATCTATCGCTCATTGTCGATGAAGTATTCCTCGACTACGCTCACGACGGCGTGGCTCGTTCGACATTTGCGATCAACCAAGAAGTTTTGACCTTCACCCTGAGTGGCTTGTCGAAGATTTCCGGGTTGCCGCAGATGAAGCTGGCATGGATCGTGACCAGTGGCCCGGGTGAAGCGACGTCTGCGGCGCTGGCGCGCCTGGAGGTGATTGCCGATACTTATCTATCGATGAATGCGCCCATACAATGGGCTGCCCCCGTGCTTTTGGAGCAGCGTCATTCCATGCAGGCGTTGCTGCTGGATCGGGCACGGGCGAACCTGAGCGAACTGGATCGTGGATTGGCTCAACAGAAAACCTGTCGCCGCTTGGACGTCGAGGGAGGGTGGTACGCGGTCCTGCGGGTTCCGGTGACGCAGTCCGATGAAGAGCTTGCTATTGAGATCCTGCGCAAGCTTTTCGTGCTCGTGCATCCGGGACTTTTTTATGATTTTCCAAGCGATGGATACCTGATCGCCAGTCTGATCTCGCCGCCGCGGAATTTTCGTCACGGAATTACGCAAGTGCTGGAGCTTTTGAATCGGTAAGATGCTTCACTAGACAGCGTTCCAGTGTCCGGGGGGAGGTGTGGAAAAATTGGACTCCTCTGCGCGTCCCAAACCGCTTATACTTGCGCCTCTGCTTTCCATAGGCAAGCAGAGGCTTGGGTCTTTCTAACCGCTATGATCCTTACTATCGATCACGGAGCGGTTCGCGAGTTGCAGCTGCAGCGGCCGCCGGCGAATGCGCTCTCACCGGAGTTGATCGTCGCGCTCAAGCAAGCTGTCGAATCGGCGGCGCCGGACGGGGCTCGGGCGCTCGTGCTTTCCGGCGCGGCGGGGCGATTCTCCGCGGGCCTTGACGTTCCGCTGCTGTTGACCCTTAATCGTCCGGCCATGACTGCTCTGTGGCGCGAGTTCTACGCACTGCTGCGCGCTCTGGCGCTCTCACCTATTCCCATTGCTGCCGCGATCACTGGCCACGCGACTGCGGGTGGAACTGTGCTTCCGATTTTTTGTGACTTCCGGGTCGCGGCCCAGGGCGATTGGAAGCTGGGGCTTAACGAAGTGCAGGTCGGACTCATGCTTCCGCCTGTGATTTTTGCCGGCCTGCGACGCTTGGTTGGTGCGCATCAGGCGGAGCGGCTCGCGGTCGGAGGTCTTTTGATCTCTCCGGTTGAAGCCGCAAGAATCGGACTGGTCGACGAACTGGTTCCGCTTGATCAAGTGGTCAGCCGCGCGATCGAGTGGAGCCGCGGACTGCTGGCGTTGCCAGTCGATGCCATGGCTGCAACCCGTCGTCGGGCTCGCGCTGATCTGTTCGAACTCTTTGCTGCTTCCTTCGATCCCGAACTTGACCAGGTCACCGCCAACTGGTGGAGTCCCGAGGCCCAGACTACGCTTAGAGTTCTGGTCCAACGGCTGGCCAAGAAGAAGAATTAGCGACCTGCGGCAATTGCAGAAAAGCTCGGTCGAGATCTGGCCGCTTTTACGCCGGCCACGGATTAAACACCGCGACGCCGCTGGCCGCGGCATGGCTGGTGTCGCGGGTCACGAGGGTCAGGTTGTGATGCAGGGCAGTTGCGGCCAGCAGTGCATCGATGACCGGGATAGGGGATTTCCTGGCTGCGGCGCTTCCGCTGATTCTTCCCCAGCGATCGGCCACGCCGAGATCGATGGGAAGAATGCGTCCCGAGAAGCGCAGCGCCAGGTCATGGTCGAGCCAGGCCTCAAGCGCGACTCGGCGTGACGCATCGGCCAGCGCGACTACGCCTTTGCGAATTTCTCCCAGCGTTAGGACGCTCAGGTAGAGCAGACTTTCGTCAGTGGCGTCGATCCAGGCGACCACGCGCGGGTGGGGCCGCGCTTTGATGAGTTCCGAGATGACATTGGTATCGAGCAGGAAGCCGTTCACGATTTTCGCTCACCGCGCGTGGTCACAACTTGATGTCCCGTCCGTAGTCGGGTTCGCGCTTGAGGTCGAGAGCGGCTCCCGCCAGAGGCGATTCGGCGAAGAACTTTGCCAGGCTCGGCGGCTGGCGGGTTCGCGCGGTCAGGCGTTCAAACTCCTCCGCGGGCACGATGACGACCGCATCTTTTCCCTGAAGGGTTACGTACTGTGGACCCTCGTTCCGCGCGCGGCGCACCACTTCGCTGAACTGCGCCTTGGCGGTCTGCAACTGCCAGCGTGGCATGTTGCGCCCGGGCCGCCCATTCTTTGGATGTGCACTTCTTTTCATAGACTAGACCGACTAGTCAGATTATACCACGGGAGGTCAAAACGAAAATGCCGTCTGGCAGGTGGCCTTCACCGGAACTTCTGCTGCTAAATCGAGGGTAAGCGTGCACATTGGATTCCTCATCCCAAAACGCTAGCTTTTCAGGAATGGGTTGTGCTCGCGCTCTTCGCCGATGGTGGTTTGGGGGCCGTGGCCGGGGATTACGACGGTTTCATCTGGCAGAGCTAGCAGTTTGTGGTGCAGGGAGTCGATGATTTTTTCGAAGGAGCCGCCCGGCAGGTCGGTGCGGCCGATGCTGCCGGCAAACAGGGTGTCGCCCGCGATGAGTTTTTTCTCCGCGGGGAAATAGAGACAGACGCTGCCCTCGGTGTGTCCGGGAGTGAAGATTACGTTGGCGGTGAGGGAACCGGCTTTTACCGTGTCGGCTTGTCCGATGTTTTGATCGATCTGCACTTTGCCCGGGGAGGGGACTCGGATCCACGCGGCTTGGACATCCAGCATCTTGAGCAGTTCGTAATCATTCTGATTTAGCAGGATGGGGGCGCCGGTGGCGGCGCGGAGTTTCATGGCACCGCCGACGTGGTCGATGTGCGCGTGAGTGATGACGATCTGTTTTACCTGGAGGTTATGTTTGCGGACCAGGGCGAGGATGCTTTCGATCTCGTCGCCTGGATCGATGACCATGGCTTCGTGCGTGGTTTCGTCTCCGATGATGGAGCAGTTGCACTGCAGCGGGCCTACGGGAAGGATTTCGTGGATCATAGCATGTGATTCGTTGGCCATAGGTCGTCCGTCGATGGCCAACGACTAGGACGAACCACGACTATTTTTGCGGCGGCGTGGCAGGCTGCGCTGGCTGAGATTTGGCTGGCGAGGCCTTGACTCCCTGCAGTACCGAGCTCGTGCCGGTGTGGCGGGAGGCGGCGACCGAGAGGGTGATCGAAGTCACCATGAAGATGATAGCCGACCAGGTGGTAGCTTTCGAGAGAACAGAGGCGGCGCCGCGCGGGCCGAAGGCGGTCTGGCTGCCCATGCCGCCGAAGGCCGCAGCAACGTCGCCGCTCTTGCCGCTCTGCAGCAGCACTACCACGATGATGAAGAAACAAACTGCGATGTGGACGATGGTGATTAATATGATCATGAAATCAGTAATTCCTTGCCGGGGATGGTTCATCCGGAAAAATCGGTGCGGACTGCGATTGAACTATACTATGGCGTTGGTAAAACGGATGTTGTTCAGTTTCCGCTGGGCTTGAACCAGCCCATAGTCTGAATCCCGCCCCTGTTGCAGGTTTATTGTACGATGCGCGGGCAGCGAAACACAATCCCGCGAACGCGAGCTTAGTTTTCCGGGTCCGCTAAGCGGCAAATGAATCCCCATCCGCCGCCCAGTTCGCTGACTGCGAGCATCAGTTCATTGCTGCCCTTGTTCAAAGGAAGGTAGACGGCATCGTTTTCCGGGTTCATGATCCCAAGGAATCCGGGGTCGCGGAAACCCTGTGCGCTTCGGCCACGATAGAGAATCTGGCCGTTCAGGAACACGCTGACGTCGTCGCTATAGCCGATGTAGAGCTTTTTCACCTGATCGCGGTCAGAATGGATAGTGGTCCGCGCATAGACGACCTTCATTCCCGGCTGGGGCTGCAGGCGGGTCGAAAAGTTGGTCTGAAACGTGACCGCCGGATGCGGGGCCTCGAGGTAACGATAGAGAACTACAAAGCCGGGCGGTTCCGCCTCAACATCCTGCCAATGCATGGCATCGCTTTCAGAGGACGGGAGCGGACGCTCGAGATTGCGCGCGAGCGCGTCATACGAAGGCGAAATGCTCCACTTGGTCAGAGTGTTCGGTGGCATGGGCGGCGGATGCCGCTCCCAAGGCGCATCGGGGGTTGTCCGAATTTCGAAATTCGAGAAGCAGGTTGCGCCGATCAGGTCATACAGGGCCACTTGACCTTTCTGATTGCCGCTTTTCAGGTCGCTCATCACCAGCGCGGGTTTATTCATGTCCTTGACGTAGAGCTTGGCCTGCGCACCCGTTACTTCCAGGCGCAGGTGGAACCATTCATCTCTTGGAATATCCACTGCCCCGGTAAAGCCCGGTCCGTTGTAGATTTGCCAGTTGCGGCCGGTGTTGAGGACGGGCGTGTACTGCATGGCGTCCGGCAGCCCGGACTTGTGCGGGCGGAGATAGACTTCTTCGTAGTTGATGCCGTCTTTGTCGAGCCGAAAGTCAAAGCCGAAGAAGCCGCGCTTGGCGGAGGTTGCGACATCGACATCAAGAACGCCGTCGCGCATTTCAAAGTCTTTCAAAACTGCCGCGCCACTGTCCATGAGGAGGCACTTGCGGCCTTGATATTCAGCTGCCTTGGCTTGTCCTTCGAGGTCCCAGCGCGGTGAATCCGTAGGGACGGAGAGTGTCTGCGGCGTTTCCTGGCTGGAAGCAACAACCACGACTGAGAAAACAAGGAGAGCCAGTGAGGAAAGTTTCGAAACGGCGTTGCCCATGAGTCACCTTTCTCGATTTTGAGGTTGTAAGTGGTTTGTTGCTTAGCGCAATGCAGCTTCGTTGAATGTGATGGTCAACAGGTGGACCGCCATATCGTCGAACTCAGCTTGAATATCTTTGTCGTCGCCGGCGAATTTTTGCCGGAACGGGGTCAGGTCCACCGAGCCCGTTACCTCGTCCAGCGAGTGGAATGCGAGAGGGCCTATGCGGCGCATCTGTGCGTGCATTTGATCCACCGCGCTTTGCAGCAGGTCCGTAACCAGATAAAGATAGCTCTTGTCACGCAGGACCGCTCCGTGTCCGGGAACAATGATTCCCGCGTCCAGTTGAGCCATTCTCCGCAGTGTCTGAACCCATTCGGCGGGATAGCCATCGTAGGTGTACGGGATGGGATGAACCAGCAGGTCGCCCGTGACGAGGATTTTCTCCTTAGGTAGATAGACGATGGCATCTCCGATGGTATTACCCCGTCCCAGAAACTTCACTTGCACCTCGCGGTTGCCAATATCAATATCCAGCTTATCGATAAAGGTGAGAGTGGGAGACTGGTAAACCATAGTCTTGAATTCCGCTTCCATCCGTTCCAAGCCCGGCAGAAGATCCTGGACTTGTTTTTTCTCGTCCTCGGTTAGCGCCCGGCCACTCTGATCCTTTCCCTGCCTGAAGGCGGCAATTGTCGCTGCAAATTCCCCGGGGCCTCGCTCGATGTTCCCCGGTTGCAGGAGGTCCATGTTTTTCTTGGTTTCCTCCTGCGCGATGATGGCTAGGGAGGGGAATGCATCGAGGTAGGTTTTATTCCCGTTATTGTGGTCGTTGTGGGTATGGGTGTTGAGCAGATAACCGACGGGTTTGTTCGTCCACTGGCGAATTTGTGCGATATCCTCGCGCGCCGAGGAGGGCAAGAAGCACGAGTCCACGACGAAAACCTCGCGGTCACCAATAATCACGGTGGTATTGCCGCTGGGGTTGCCGTCATTCAAATACTTGTGCCGGATTCCGTAGACGCCCTCCGCCAGCCGGGTGACTTGGCGCTCGTTGGTATCGCCGAATACCGGACTGGAGGCAATCAACAGGGCTATGAATGACAAAAAGAAGGGACGGTTCATCGCGTAAGGCCACACCCAAAATAGTGGGTATGGAGCTTGCCGTCTTGTAAATTTTTGCTGAAACGTACGTACTGGCTGGGAGTTACGCCTTCGAACCGTTTGAAGGAATGCACGAAATGACTCTGATCGAAAAATCCGACCAGACAAGCTGTATCGGAAACCAGGCGGCCGAGTCGCAGAAAATGCTTGGCATGAGCAATGCGCAGGTGCAGATGGTAGGCGTGCGGAGGCATGCCTACCTTTTGGCAAAACGAACGATTGAAATGATAAGGACTTAAACGCGTTAACCGGGCGAGGTCGTGGATCGATACGCGATCGGCATAGTGCTCTTCCAGGAAGAGCTTCGCTCGCTGAACCGCGAAGTCCTCATTCACTCCGCGCGACACATTGACTTGCGCAGCGCCATGGCTGGTCGCAAGTTGATAGAGAAAGAAGAAGAGAGAGTTCTCCTGCTCCAGTTCGAACCATGGACCCTCGAAAGACCGGTGGAGCTGCAGGAAGTCATTTGCAGTGCGTTTGTTGTCGATCAGTGCCGGGCGAAAGTCGAGCCCGGGAATACTCCGCTCCACGAATTGCTCGACCGCGTCTCGTAATGCTTTAAATTCCAGGAATAGGGTGCGAGAGCTGCATGCTACCTTCCTGTTGGCGTGGACCTCGCCGGGAGGCACTATTACCAGCTGGCCCGGAGGAACCAGGAAAGAAGTGCGCGAACAATCCATGTAACTGGCTCCGGCGAGGGTTGCAGAAAGATAAAACTCATCGTGCCAGTGGCGGGGATATTCGACAGTGACTTCTAAGCCCCGCTGCAGTTCTATTGCATCGAATTCGCGGGGCCGCCAGATGTCAACACAGTTGGACTGCCGGGTTGCGGTTTGGTTCTCGGCTTGAAAAGTAGACAGAGTAGACATTAGGTTAGCCAAAGTCCAACTAGAAACTGCCGACAGCGCATTTTGAAGCCGAATGGTCCATCGCGAACAACCGGCGGGTCACGCACGGCGTTGGGCGAACACCCACTTCGGCAGTTCCGGTTCGGTGAAAGCCCATTCATATACTTCGTGGTCTACGCCGGAGTACTCGGTGTAGAGCGGGTGTCCACCCGCTTTGCGTCTGGCCGCCATACGGTCACGCGACGTGGATACCGGAACAGTCTGGTCGGAGTCTCCGTGGAAGTTCCAGAGCGGGGTATCAATGGATCCCGTGCCATCCTCCGGCGAGACGCTTCCACAACAGATTACGGCAGCGGCGAAAAAATGTGGACGATTCGTGATTACATTCCACGTGCCCGCGCCTCCCATCGATTGGCCCATGACGTAGATGCGGCGCTCATCAATTGGGAACTCGTGGCACAAGGCGTCGACGATCCCCAGTGCCAGTCGCGACCCGTCGCCTAAGCCGGGCAGCACTTTCGCCGGCCCCTCGGTTTGCGATAAATCGTAGCGGCACCATCCGCGGTCCGTCTGCGGCACGAGGACGTAGCAGGGGAAAGCCTTCTGGTTCTCCGGAAGCAACCAGACGCGTGTACCGAAAATATTGCCGAAGCCGAGTTGCTTCAGGTTATCGTCGCCCAGGCCGCCACTGCCATGCAGATACATAACCAGTGGCAGTTTCCCGGTTGCTTGCGGACGGAACAGGCGATAGGGCATGACCCAATCACTCTTGTAGGTGCGCGCCTCGTATTTCTTTTCCAGCCCCTCGGATTGTTTCTTGAACGTTTCAATCAGAGCGATCCTCTGCGGCGACATCGGGGCACCGGGTGCGAGCGGAGGCATAGGATCGTCCTTTGCGACGGCAGCGGAGGCAGTCGAAAAAATGAGACCTATCTGGGCCGCGGCAAGCCACGCTCCGGCTGAAGCCGAACCCAACAGACGAACTGCTGCTCGTCGAGTAATCATTTGCGTAGGAGTCCCCCGCTCTCGGTGTGATTTGTCTTAAGACTCGAACAGGTAGACGAGGTGACCAGAAAATCGGTAGCAGGATGGTTCGGCATCCTCCCGCAACACGGGAATTTCTGCAGGAAAAAAGGCCCGCTCCACGGGGAGCGGGCTGGCGAGGCGTACAGAGCTTAATTCAATTGGACGAGTGAAAGTCCCCTTTTGCTATGACGCACCGAGACATTTGTTTACTAACAGAATGTGTGAAACTGTGATGTCAGCAGGTTTGTGCAGTCTTGCTTTGTTCTGTCAAAGATGCCAGTGCTCTGGGTCAGAAATTCGTTATGGGACCTTGGGATTGGAGGCAGGTAAGACGCGTCAGCTCACGAGTTTATAGAGGACTGGGAACGGATCGGTGAGGTCGGAAGCTAAAACTCCCCTCGAAGAGGCGGCCCAGCCTCCAGAGGGGAGAACGAAGGAAAAACCTCAGGAGGAGATAATCTTGAGGCTAGTGAAAGGCCGCCAGCCAAAAACACCGGCGGCCATTTCTCTCCCTTACCAACTAATGTAAGGACGCAAGAGGGTGCAACTTTACTAACAAAGGTATGCAGTTTGTTGACCGTGATTTCGCATCCCGGCCGGGGAAAGGCCGATTGCCGATCGCTGGCGGAGATCGGGCTAACTTAGTGACTGTAAAATCCTTACGCGCAGTCCTGCCAACCGGTGACGCTCAGAAACGCGATTTACTAACAAAATTTGCCAAGAAAAAATATTTCTTTGGGAAAGACTAAAATGGCATTTTCCGGTGTATAAACTCTTGGCTCGTTGATTGCTTTCGCAATGAGCGGTGGCCGGGGACGAAGGCGAACAACTGGAACTTGAAGATGGCACAGGAACACATCCTGAATCTGTCGCGGGTGTTCGGAGCGGAGCAGACCGACAACCTGCGTAGAAGTCAGCAGTTGGAGGACAGGGTCGTGGAATTATACGCGACCATGCGTCCTTCGTTGCTGGGCTATGCCTACCACGTCGTCGGCTCCACTGGGGACGCGGAAGACCTGGTGCAGAACGCGTTTCTCAAACTCTTTGATCAGCTAAAGCGGGACGCAAACATCCAAAATCTGCGGAGTTGGCTGTATCGCGTGGTGCACAACCTTGCCATCGATCATGTGCGCCGGAAGGGAAGCCGGGAGAGTACGCAGGCGGAATGGCTGGCGCTGCGCAGCCTGACGGAAACCGTCCATTCCGCGGAATACGATTTGATTCAAAAGCAACGCATTGCCGGATCGCTGAAGGCTCTCAACGAGCGGGAACGGCATTGCCTGATGTTGCGGGCGGAGGGATTGAGTTACGTGGAGATTGGGGATGTTCTGGGGCTGAGCCAAAAGTCGGTGAGTGTTTATCTTTCCCGGGGTCTGAAGAAGTTTGGAGGCGCACGATGAGTGCGTCGGGCAAGCACTTCCTGATTCCCCCGCACCTTACCGACGACAAACTGGTTGCCTATCTGGACGGAGAATTACCTCGCGCGGAGATGGAAGCGGCGCGTTCCCACCTGGGCAGTTGTTGGAGTTGCCGCACGCGCGCGGCCGAAGTTCAGGCGGGCATCGACAAGTTCATGCAGGCGCGTGCGGAGGTGATGCCAGACGAGTCTTTCCTGGCAGATTCGAGGGTCGAACAGTTCCGCCAACGATTGGCGCGACACGCCATCGCCGTCGAAGCCGAACTACCACCTCTCCCGGAGCGAATTGAAAATTGGGGCAGTCGCTTTCGCGGGCGGGTCGATGCGCTCTTACAGCACCGGCAAGTAGTTTTGGCTTCGGTGGTCGTTGTCTGCCTGCTCGTGGCGATGTTCACCGACTCCCTCAACACGCGTGTTTCCGCCGATACCGTGTTGCTTCGGGCTCAGAATTACGAAACCGTCCATCTGCCGGAAGCTGGGACGGTGACGCGAACTTCGGTTCGCGTCGAGCGCTTCGATCACAAGAATTTGGATCACAAGAATAATGTGGAAAAGCAACTCGGAACCTTCACCCTGGTGCGCGACTCGGAAAGCTCCCTGACATACGTGAGCGCCCAATCTATTTCGGGCGAGGTACAAACGGCAACGGTCAAAGATGTAAAGCAGATGGCGAAACCCCTGCTTGAGGTTCTCATGTCCGATGGCAACGTGGCTTCGCCGTTGGGTCAGTACCTGGGCTCTCAGCAATGGGTTCCGGATGTTTCTGTAGCCGAGTTTCGCCAGCTTTCAGGATGGGGGATTGGCGGTGAAGCCCTTGCCCGGCGCCAGGGTGGAACCTTCGAGCTGTACTATCCATTCGCGCCCAACCATCCTTCAGGCATCGCAGCGGCGCTTTTGCGGGTGGATGCTAGCAGCTACTCTCTGATGAGCCTCAGCATCTTTACCAGGGGAGATGGCAGCGAGTACCGTTTTACGCGGACCTCGTTCTCGCCGGAACCCCGTACCACCGAGATGGCTCGACTGTTTGCGCCGAGTGAGATTGCGAAATTGCCGCCCAGCGCCGGCCGCGCCCTGCCCGAAGTAAAACGGCCGGTTCCTCTCTCCTACGCAAATTCTCATGCCAGCGAAGCCGAAGTTTCGGTTGCCGAAGCGCTGCACAGGGTTGACGCTTGCCTGGGCGAAGAAGTCTACCTCTTTCCCATGTCGGATGGTTCGCTTCTGGTTCAGGGACTGGTCGACAGCAGCGCTCGCCGCGACATTATCCGGCAGGCTTTGAGATCCGTGCCGGGTCCCCTTCGTGTCGAGGTGTATGTGCCTCGCGAACTCAAGAGCGGGTCTGAACTGTATCCATCTCCCGACCCGTCCGTACCGGAATCTCCCGGCGCAAGCGGTTCTCCATCCGCCACGCTCGCCGATCTCTCCGGCGCGACTATGCCGCTTCACGAAACTCTGTACGCACACTTCTACAAGCCGGGAAGTTCCGCGGAGGATGTCAACAAGCAGGTGGCGTTGTTTTCCGATGAAATTGTTACCTTAGCGCGGGAGACGTTTCTGCATGCCTGGGCTCTGAAGCGGCTGGACCGGGAGTTTTCGGCTGAGCGCACCTCAGGACTGCCGGCTGCCGTGCTGCAGAAGGTCGAACAGATGCGGCGCGATCATGATCGATGGATTTCATCGATTACCCGTCGTCAGACCGACATGCTTTCTCCCATCGCTGGCCCGGACATCACAGCGGGCGTGGCGCAAGCTGTGGCCGGCCGAGAGAGCAGCGATGCTTTGCTGCGCTGGGCGCAGGAACAGAACGAGCTTGTCCGCTCTCTGTTCACAACTTCCCAGCGAACTCCGGAGACCGCCACCAGCCTGACCCGCCTGATGGTTGTGCTTCGACATCTCGGCAGTTAGTCAAGCCGGTTGTTGTGGGGAACTGCCAATGCGCGATATCTTGTTGTGCTGAAGGCTGGGAACGGGCTCCCCGTGCGTAGCCTGCCTTGGCATTTTCATTGGAACCGGTTGTATCGGTTATCCTTTTCGCACTGCGCATGAAGCCCCGGCGACAGAAGCTTTCGGTCCGTGCCCACGCGGCGCTTCTTCTTTGGGCGTGCCTCGTCTTGCCTGGAATTGCGAATGCTCAGCGTGCGACCCTTCTGGGTACGATTACCGATCAAGCCGGTGCCGTAGTCCCGGGAGTCAACATCACTTTGTTGAACCTGGACCAGGGGCTGAAACGCGAAGCGAGCACCAACGAAAACGGCTATTTCACGATTCCTCTGTTGCAGCCTGGACGCTACCTGGTCACCGCGCAGAAGCAGGGCTTTGCGGTGGCGGAAGTTAAAGACGTGATCCTCCATGTCGCGGATGTGCATGGCCTCGACATCAAGTTGCAGGTCAGCGCGGCCCCGGTGGAGATCCAGGTATCGGAAAGATCGCAAGACATCGAAACCGCGAGCGCATCGCTGGGGCAGGTTGTGACCGGTGATGTGATTCGGAACGCGCCTCTGAACGGCCGTGACGTGCGCGCCTTGGCGTTCCTCCAGCCAGGAGTAACGCCCGTTGACCTTGATTCGAACGAAGCCGGGAGTTTTAACGTCGCAGGCAATCGAGCCGATTCCGTCACCTATCTGCTCGACGGCGGGCTCAACAACGACTTGATCAATAACGGAGCGGTATTCACTCCCAATCCCGACACTATCGCCGAGTTTCGTATTCTGACCAGCAATTATCCGGCGGAATACGGCCGCAATGCCGGGGGCGTGGTCAGCATGCTGACCCGGTCGGGAACGAATCAATTGCACGGCAGCGCGTTCGACTTCCTGCGCAACGACGCGCTGGATGCCAACAGCTACTTCAACAAAAATGAGGGCCTCCCACGCGACATCCTGAAGCGAAACCAGTTTGGCGGGACGCTGGGCGGTCCCATCACGATTCCCGGCGTGGTCAACGGCAGGAACCGCTTTTTCTTTTTTGTGGGTTATCAGGGAGAGCGGCAGAGTGAGGTTCTCTCTCTGCACAACGTGCCAACGTTTACCCTAGCCGAACTGGCGGGAAATTTCTCGCAGGCCGGTCCTGGAGGTGTCCCTGATCCCGGCGTTGCCGCCTTTTTGCTCGCGAATCCGATCTTTCAACCCAACAGCAACCTGGCCGGACAGGCAATCATCGACCCAACCCGGATCAATAATGTCGCGCACAATTACATTGCCGCGGGCCTGATTCCGACCTCACCTACTGGGCAACTGAGTTGGCAGGGACGTCTGACCATCGGCTATGACGAACTGACGGAGAAATTCGATTTTGAGATCAACGACAAGAACAAACTCGCGGTCACGTTGGGATGGAGCCGCGAGGACGACTTCAGCCCAATCAATAATTTTGCCGCCAACGTTCCCGGCTTTCCGGAGACTTCACACTTCAACGATTATTTCGGTAATTTTGCCTACACCCATATCTTTTCTCCAAATCTCCTGAACGAGGCTCGCGCAACCGCTGAGCGCACCGACAATCCTTCCCTGAATCCCGCAGTCCAATTGCCTAAGCCGTCTGCTTTGGGCATCGGGATTACTCCCGATCTCCCGGTGGGCCCGACCAACCTGGTCTTCGACACAGGATTGCAGATTGGCTTTAGCACAATCGGACCGCAGCGGCTGACGGACAACACTTACACTTACGCGGACACGCTCACCTGGGTTCGGGGAAGGCACAACTTCAAGTTCGGAGGAGGTTTCTCGACTTTTCAGAACAACACGTTTTTTGCCTTCACCGTGGACGGACAATTTCAATTCGTAGGGGCAAACGGGCCTTTCTCGCAAAACTCGTTCGCTGATTTCCTTCTCGGTCTACCCGCGCAGTACACCCAGTCTTCCGCCGCGCCGTCCAATGTACGCACCAAGTTTACCTACGGGTTTGCGCAGGACGAGTGGCGGGTGCGCCAGAACCTGGTTTTGAGCCTGGGCCTTCGCTACGAATACAGCACACCGAAGTCAGATACCGAGGGCCGAACCTTTTCCATTATTCCCGGCGAGCAATCGCGAGTGTTCATCCACGCGCCGGTCGGCATGGTGTTTCCCGGTGACCCGGGCGCTCCGCGTGGGGTTAATTTTCCTGACACCAACGATTGGGCTCCGCGGATTGGTTTTGCCTGGGATCCTCAGGGAAACGGCAAGAGCAGTCTGCGCGGCGCTTTCGGTGTTTTCTATGACATTCTGAAAGCCGAAGATAATCTGCAGTTCAACGGGCAGCCTCCGTTCTACGCCAGTGCCGGTTTTGCCTTTCCTCCCGTTAGCCCAAACCTCAGCGTCAATGACCTCGCCCAGCCCTTTGAGGCGGCTGGCGCCATCAATCCGTTTCCTTCGCGACGGCCGCCTGCAAACCTCGACTTCGCTGCGACTGGATATTTGCCGATTGGCGCGTCCAGCAGTGTGTTTGTGGTCGATCCCCGCCTGCGGACGCCGTATACCTACCAGTACCATCTGACCCTGCAGCGGGAGTTGGCAAGGGCCACGGTGTTTGAAGGGAGCTACGTCGGCAGCAGTTCACACGGGCTTACTGCGCTCATGGACGTCAATCCCTTCGTGCTTGGAACCTTTGATCGCGTATTGAACTTGACCCCCGGGAATCAGACTTGCACTGTGAACAATGCTTACCAGTGCAGCTTCGCCAATCTGGAAGAGTTCAGAAATGCGACCACAGCCAGTTATAACGGCCTGCTTCTCAGCCTGCAGAAACAACTTTCCGGGGACGGGATCTTCGGCCGCTCCTATTTCACCTTTGCCTACACTTATTCCCACAACATCGACAACGCTTCGGGCTTCCAGAACCGCAACAACGTTGTCCCCTATTACCAGCCCGATCTTTTTCGCAGCTCCGCGGATATGGATGTTCGCCAGCGAATCGTGTTCAGTGGAGGCTGGGAGCTTCCCTTTGATAAGCTTAAGAACTCCGCTCCAAAACGCCTCACCAGAGGATGGAACCTGTTTCCCATCCTAAGCTTCAGAACGGGATTTCCGCTCGATGTGCTGGCGAATCTTCCCAGCAGCTTTAATTTTGCCAGCCCGGGACCTTCCGGCGCGGGTGACTCGGGACTGGTACGAGCCAACCTCGTCGCCCCAATCCAGACCTTCGATCCGCGAACGGTGCAGACCATTGCAGGGCAAAGCGGTCACTACTGGTTCAATCCGACGAGCTTTTCAAATGCGCAATGTCCTCCCCCGGTGCCGGGTCAAAATCAGCCTTGCTCTGCCAGTAGCACCATGTTTCCCAACGATAACCAGGCCGTCAGCGATCCAGCACTGCGCACCTATGGAACGCTGCCGCGAAACTATCTTCGCGGCCCCGGGGTGTTTAACATCAATCTCGCTCTTTCAAAAACCACCCCGATCAGCGATCGGCTTCAGGTCGAGACTCGGGCCGATTTCTTCAATCTTCTCAATCATGCGGAATTTCTGAACCCAGACACAAATATAAACAGTCCCACCTTTGGCAGAATCCTGTCGACGTATGATCCGCGCATTATCCAGCTCTCGCTGAGGTTGACTTTCTAGATTCAGCGACCCCGTTTACTCGCCGCACGCCGCGGCATAGATTCGCAGAACGTTCTGGATATGCTCCTGAATCATTTCTTCAGCGTGGGCTCGGAGACGTCCTGAGCGAATGGCTTCGTATTGCGACGGCAAATGCTGGCTCACGAGCGTCGCAGGCGGAGGGAAAGCATCAATGTTGGCGTGCAGTTGCCCCAGTTCGTGCTGAACCGCGGCACCGCCCCAGTAATAGCGGCATCGGTCGCTGTAACTGTAAAAGCGGGCCAGACGAATCTCGTCTGCACTTCCGTGATAGTACGAACGCCAGTAGGTTGGATTTCGCAGCATGGCGGCGTCGAGCGCTTCCCTGACTTGCGAGAGGCGAACTCCCTTTCGATGTCCAACTAATTCTCGCTCCATTGCGCCCAAAGCGAAGACAGCTTCCCGGAATGCGAATGTCAGCCACGGCCCCACTTTCAAGATCGCGAAATGATCCTCGACCATCTGGCCAAGGGCTGTGGGCAGTTGATAGTCCGTGGAATGTGCTTCGTAAACCAGAGTAGGATGTTTCGGCAAGGCGGTCGAAAGTGCCTTCGCCTTCTGCCGGTCGTAATCGAGAATCGCGTTTTCGCCGAATTCCACTCCCGGCTGCACGACCATGCCGATCACTCTTCCCCACGCTGGCGACACCTTCTGCTCCTCGAACGCCGAGCGGAAGAGTTTCAAAGTGTGATCAACCTGATCGGCCGAGGTGACGGCCGGAGCCGCTCCCGGAAGCGACTCGCCGCCAGGAGGGGGAACCTCGGTACCGATGACGTAAAGCAGAGGCGAAGAACCTGCCGGCAAATTCTTAAACGCACTTTCGGCTGCGCGGCAGAGAACTGCGGCTCGTTGCGCGATGGTTCTTTCATCCGGGCCGCTCTGGCTGTCGTCGGCACAGGCCATGCTCGCGTCGAGGTGAATCTTGTTGTATCCCGCGAGTACACAGGCGCGAGCCAGTTCACAGGCGTGCTGAATCGCCACTTCCGCTGGCTGTTCTCGCCAGGGATATGGGCCGAGGTGGTCGGCTCCAAGCAACACTCGCTCCCGCTGAAGTCCGGCGTGTTCCGCGGAGGAGTGAACGAACTCGGCGAACTGGGACGGAGTTTGTCCGGTGTATCCTCCCGCTTGATTCACTTGGCTCGATGTAGATTCGACGTGCAGAACGGATCCATCTTCGATCGCCTGCCGAACCGACGCCGCAATGACGCTGGGATGAGCCGAGCACACAGCATACACACCAACTTTTTCGGACTGGCGATTGCGACGGATGACCTCCTGCAATCGCTGGCTTGCGTTCTTGGGCTGTGGCTCCACGGTTACGCGCGTTATTCGGGCTGAGCCTCAATGAGCAAATGTTTATCGAACTCGGCAGAAATTGTAGCTTGGGGGCCGCGTACGTTTCCGAGATCCTTATGGTTTACGTAATCCACGATGTGATAAGCGCGATTCTGCAAACCACGCAGTTCAATCGGCCCGCTCCAATGCCGGGCGAAGAATGCATAATACATTTCTCCGCCCTTGCGGATCGCGTGGGTCTCAGGAAGGTCGAAGCCGATGTCGTAGAGGTCGCCAAGATATTCCCCGCGCGAGAGCATCTTTTCCTTGTAGATGCCGATCCATTTATCAAATATCTTTCGATGCTCCGGTGTCAGGTCAAACCTGTCGTGTTTTTTCACCAGTTCGGGAAGAACAAACTGCGTGCCCACGACTCCGCCAACGCCTACGGTGGAAGCAAAGTCCGTCGCCCCGTCACTCAGTTCCACGTGATCGCCGAAATAGGGAATGTTGTCGCCCATGAGCGCTTTCAGCGTCTTGCCCTTGGATCGGATCTGAAACGAGCTTTCGGGATCGGATGCAACCGACATATTGAAATGGGGCATTGTAAAAAACGAGTATGCCGTACCGCAAGGACAAAACTCTACCAGAGCGTCCGGTTTCAAGCTGTGAGCCGTTTCGTAAATCTCACGAAAGAAATCAGGCAGCGCTTCTACGGAGTCCTCGGGGCGTTTGTGATGGTGCGCGGGATTGTAGCAAGGCGGAACGGCATTCATGTGCTGGCCATCCAGCTTGAGACCATCGAATCCCCAATCGACCAGGATTTTCCGAACCAGAGCTTTGTGATATTCGACAACTGCGCGGTCGGCCGGGCAAAGATAAAACGAATTCCACCAGGAAATTTTCCGCTTCGATCCGTCGCGATTCAGAAGCAGGAATTCGGGGTGGTCTTTAAGCAGTTGCGAATCTGGAACCGCGCTTAACGGCGACCACCACAGTTGCGCTTTGAAGCCTTCTTCGTGGATGCGATCAACAAATGCTTTCATGTCCGCATCGCCGTGCGGGAATTTCTTCGGATCGACCTCCCAGTCGCCATAGTTGTTCTGCCAGCCGTCATCCAAGGTGACCCAGGCAAATCCCATCTTCTTGACCGTGGGCAGAGTGTCGTACACCTGTTTGAGCTTCATCGAGCGTCCGTAACCCCAAGCGCACCAGATGGGACCGTAGGCGCTGTCGGGCGCCGTCGCCATTTGAAATCCCTGGCGCACCATAAGACGGCGATATTCGGTCAGCGTGCGAAAATAATCGCCCTGATGCACGGACACAAACGTGCGCAGAGTATGGAAACTTTCTCCCGGCTCCAGCGTTCGGTCCCGAGTCGAGCGCACAGCCAGGCGAGCGTGGCGCGCATCGGGCATGGAAACCGGAAGCGATATAAGGCGTGGACCAGGCTCGACGTGACCGACCGCAAGGCCGACATCTTTGCGCCACACATCGACAATGGGAGTGCCTCCGCCGTAGTCGCTGGCATTCATGCCGAGATAATTTTCCTGCCGGAATCCGGGCCGCAACGGAAGAACCCAATCCGGCCGCTTCTCATAGGAACCGCTCTGGTAGGACCAGAACGCGGAGCCTCGCGCAGTGGCCACTGAAGTCAGCGAGTATTGGTGGTTCGTCCAACCGCGAATTGTGAGTTGGGTCGCGCCTTCATTCGAATACTCAACGTCAAAGATGGCGAGGGAAGGGAAGTCGGCATATATCGTCACTGAGACGCTCTTACGCAATTCTCCAGACTGGCCTGTCAGCGAAAGCCGCTCTCCCGTGCCAAAAGCGTCAGAGACAGTCTCGCGGTGAGCCGAGGTCACCGCAAAGTCACTCCAGGTGCGGCCAACGCCGGCGACCGTTTCCGACGCGGAAAGTGGAGTCAAGGATTTTGGAGCCTGGCCAAACAGCGCGACCACCTGGCTGTGCAGATTGTGGTCAAATTCGATCCGCAAGACTGAACTTTGGATCCCAAGATCAGTTGCAGGTTTGTCGGCACCTGCCGGGACATGCTTTGGGGCCGGACTGTTTTGCCCTGAGTCCCGGCCAGCCAACACGAGGCCAAGCACAACGCACCAGGCTAGCGCGATTACCCGCGAGAACCTCATCATCGAAGGGTACCACTGATCAATTTGGATAAACGCATAGATTGCGATATATTGCGATCAATTACTTTTACTTTCGTTTGTCCAGGATTGTCAACAGCAAAACAGGTGCGTATGGAGGGTGAACTCGATGCCGATGAAACTGAGGGCGGTTTGCTTCGTATGCTTGAGCGTCGCGTTGTGGTCGGCCGCGCAAAGCGTCCCCCCACAGCAGGATCAACCCAAAGAGCAGATCAGCTACAAGCCCGCCGCCGATGCCGAACAGAAGAAGACCCTTCTACTTAAGGACTTTCAGCCTGCCTCCATGTTGCACGCCCCGGTGCACAACGTGGACCGGGCCAAATACTACGTGATCGACGTTCACAATCACGTCAACGACGCCATGCGAATCGACGACCACATGCCGCCCGAGCGCGTGCTCGAAGTTATGAACAACACCAACGTGAAAACGGTCGTGATTCTGACTGGCATGTGGGGCGACAAACTTCAGAAAGTAATTGACGAAATGGTTAAGCCGTATCCCGGACGCTTCATGGTCTTTAGCCAAATTGACTGGAGCAAGATCGACGATCCAAACTTTAGCCAGGAAATGGTGGCACAGCTGGACGATGCGGTCGCGCGAGGCGCTCGCGGTTTGAAACAGTTAAAGGACCTCGGTTTAAGCGTGCGCGACAAGTCGGGAAAGCTGGTCGCCGTCGATGACCCTCGACTCGATCCCATCTGGGAAGAATGCGGGCGGCTCGGCATTCCCGTTTCTATCCATGTCACCGATCCCGAAGCCTTCTTTCATCCTCTCGATAACACGAACGAGCGCTATGAGGAACTGATCGAGCATCCGGACTGGAGTTTCTATGGTCCGCAATTCCCCAGCAAGGAGTCGATCCTGGCGGCTCGCGATCGCATGTTCGCCAAGCATCCGCATACGACGTTTGTTGCGCTGCACATGGCGAACTGGCCGGAAAATCTCGACTACGTTTCTCATTTGCTCGATACCCTGCCTAACGTGATGGTCGAATTCGGGGCTCGCGAAGCCGAACTCGGACGCCAGCCTCACCGAGCCCGCGAGTTCTTCCTCAAATATCAGGATCGCATCATGTTCGGCACCGACAATGGCATGGACGAAGCCATGTATCGCAACCATTTTCGTTGGCTGGAAACCTCGGACGAATACTTTGACTACTGGGGATATCCAGGTCAGGGACGCTGGAAGATTTATGGCATGGAACTCCCGGACAGCGTCCTTGAAAAGGTCTATCACAAGAACGCAGAGCGCATCTTTGGACAGTTCCGGGGAATCGAGACTGGCAAGAACAGATAAAATTTGCGGCTGGAACTAGACGAGCGTTACCTGGATTCCCGCCTTATTCAGCGCCGCCAGCTCCGGCTTGGGAATTCCTCGGTCAGTGATCAGGTGATGTACGGCGGAGAGCGGCGCAATCGATGACAGGCTCCGTCGCCCGAATTTGCTGGAGTCACATACTGCGACCACGACCCTGGCAACCTCCATCATGGCACGGTTGACTTTGGCCTCGAGCAAGTTCGGCGTGCTCAATCCGTATTGCACATCGAAGCCATCCACTCCCAGAAAAAGAATATCTGCGTTCAAGCGCCGCAGCGTCTCTTCCGCGATCGGTCCCACCAGCGAGAATGAATTCTTTCGCAGAGTGCCGCCAGTCAGAATAACTTCGACGGGAGAGCCCGAAAGCTCGGCAGCGATATTCACCGCGTTGGTAATGATGGTGAGATTCTCGAACTCGCGCAGAGCCCGCGCGATGGCAGTGGTTGTAGTTCCAGAATCAAGAATCACCACCTGCCCCTTTCTCACCATGCGCACGGCAGCGTCCGCAATCCGCAACTTTTCCTTGCGGTGCAGCTTTTCTTTTTCCCGCAAGGTGGGATCGTCCAGGGCGCCATCCTGCGCCGGTAACGCGCCGCCGTGAGTCCGATGGACGCGGCCTTGCGCCTGGAGAATATCCAGGTCTTTTCGGATGGTGACCTGGGAAGTCCGGAATTGTTTGGCCAGATCGCCGACCAACACACGTCCGTCGCGATTCAAGATCACCAGAATCAGTCTGCGGCGCTCTTCGTTCAGCACAGGCTTACTCAAGGTCCTGGAGTTAAGGTCGTATTTTACCCTTGACAGGCAAGATCAACGAAAGTAAAAGTTATTAAACGCAAGCTTACGAAACGCTGCGTGCACCTTCCCTGGGGGCCGTCCGTGCGAGTCCCGCGCACTGAGTGTCGCGGATTTCGCCTGCACTTGATTTCCGCCGTTTGCGTTCTTCTTGCACTCCGCGACGCCGCCGGGGCAGACGGGCCGTCAACTCAGATTAGCCGTTTCATGGATCGATGAATCCGCTGAATCGATCGAGGAGTGATTAATGTGAATGCCCTTTCTGAATTGTTGAGCTTGCCGGACAGCGAGAAGAAAAGCCGTGGGTTGGTTCATACCCCTGCAGAGATCGCGCAGCAGCCTGGTACCTGGCAGTCCACCTTCGAACTGTTCAACAAGAAACACGCGCAGATCAGGGATTTTTTGGCGTCCGCCGGTTTGGCGGTGGACCCTCGCGTCAGACCAACTGTTTTCCTGGTTGGCGCCGGAACCTCCGACTACATTGGGCATTCTCTGGCGTATTTGTTTCGCAAAGCGTGGCTGAGCGAAGTAGTCGCTGTCCCCAGTACGGATCTTCTGACCCACATGGATGAGATTTGCACTCCTGAAAGGAAATATCTTTGGATTTCCTTCTCCCGCTCGGGCGACAGTCCAGAGGGCGTTGCCGTGTTAGAGAGAGCTTGCAAGCGTCGCCCCGACATTTACCATCTCGTAATTTCTTGCAACGCCAACGGTCGCATGATCCGCGCCAATGCTGGCAACCCTCAGGTCCTAAGCATCTGTTTAGACGATGCCGTCAATGACCGCGGGTTGGCGATGACCAGTTCTTTCTCCAACATGGTAGTCTTCGGGCAGTGCCTGGCTCACACCAACGATTTGGGAAGATACGAGCCCATCCTGTCACAACTGGTTCATGCCGGAAAGAGTTTCCTCCCGATTGCCGTGGATTGCGCTGCGGCGCTGGCCCGAGAGCCATACGCAAAGGCCTGTTTTGTCGGATCAGGACCGCTGCGTGCCGTCGCGAAGGAATCCGCCCTCAAACTATTAGAATTGACGGCGGGCAAGACCCTCACTATGTCAGAATCTGCCCTGGGCCTGCGCCACGGTCCCATGGCTGCGTTGGGCGAGGACACCCTGTTCGTGTGTTTTCTTTCGGGCAATCGCCGGGTTCAGCAGTACGAGCGCGATCTACTTGAAGAGATCGGAAACAAGCGACTGGTCAAGACCCGGGTGGTCGTTGCCGGGAGTGGAACTCGGGCGACGAATTCTCTCGCCGAACACACTCTCTCCCCAGCCGGGGACCTCGCGGTTGCCGATGACTACCGCGCGACGGTGGACGTGATCTTCGGGCAAGTGCTCGGCTTGTTTTTCTCGCTGCGATGGAAACTGCGGCCCGATTGTCCAAGTCCCAATGGGGCCATTAGCCGCGTAGTACAGGATGTCGCGATCCATTGCTGACCGACTGGTAAGCAATTTGCGAGAGGAAAGTTCGGATGATTGAAGTCTGCGTCGTCGGCGAGCTCAACCTGGATCTCATTCTCTACGGTTTGCCGAAAGAACTCGTGCTCGATCAGGAGCACCTGGCCAGCAATATGGCCTTCACGTTGGGAAGCTCGTCGGCGATCTTCGCGCACAATCTGCACGCGCTGGGCACGCAAGTCGGTTTCATATCAAGAATCGGCCCTGACCCTCTGGGCGCCATGGCCGCAGAGCGACTGGCCGCGATCGGCGTCGATACCAGCCGGATGAAGCGAGGCAGCGGGAAGACTTCTACCGGACTCACCGTCGTGCTGCCGTATCCCAAACAGCGATACATGCTGACGTATCCGGGAACCATGTTTGAGATGCAATATTCAGACATCGACATGGATTATTTCCGGACCGCTCGCCACTTCCATCTTTCCTCTTTCTTCTTGCACCGCGCCCTCCGGCCGCGCATTCTAGACTTGTTTCGACAAGCGAAGGAAGCGGGCCTCACCACTTCGCTCGACACCAACGACGATCCGGAAAATGAATGGGCCCCGGATCTGCTGGATGTCTTGAAATATGTTGATGTCTTCCTACCCAATGAGCGTGAGGCGAAAAAGATCGCACGCACGGAAGACTTCTCGCACGCGCTCAATCTTCTGGCAGGGCTGTGCAAAGTTGTAGCCGTAAAACGCGGCTCGAATCCCGCGATCTGTCGCCAGGGCGACGAGCAATGGAGCCTGGCGCCGCCGGCCGTCCAGATGGTTGACGACGTCGGCGCCGGAGACACATTCGATTCCGGTTTCATTCACACCTACTTGCTAGGGGCGAAACTGGAGGACTGCCTGGCCTTCGCCAACATCGTGGCCGCGTACTCGGTCACGAAGCACGGAGGCACGGAAGCGTTTCGCGATCACAACACATTGTTCAGCTTCATTCAAGAGCAGTGGAATCAAACGGGGAGAGGAGCTTTACCAGTGAAGGCCTAGCTTCGCATTGTACGGCGAACGCACCGCAGAAGAGAAAGCCGCGCCGAAGCGTTTCTCTCAATCCTGCCAGCAACACGTTGGCATTCGTCCCTTCCTTCGCAATCCTTCGGCCATCAACGGAGAACTATTGACTTTCCACGATCGTGCGGCCATTTGTAGGCTGGATTGGGCGCGCGTTGTGCGGATAGATCTTGGCAAACGCCGCGATCTCTGCCGCCGAGAGTTCTGAGGGCTTCTTAAGAACAAACCATGTCACTTCCTCGCTGCAGGGAGGTGTCGTCAGCGATCCGGGAAAGGTGTAGTAGCCGGTGGTCATGGGCAGCAAGGCGGAGGGATTGATTTCGACACCGGAAACAACTTGCTCATGGCCCTCGGTCTTGGGCATATTCTCCCAAATCTTTTGAACGAGGCTGTTGGCGCTTCCCTCGTCCAGCAAAACGGCAACCACGGCAAGCTTGCCATCGCTGTCGGCATGGACGAGATGGGCGACCATGTCGTACGGCCTGCCATTGACGTGCTCCTCACTCGGGTGATGAAAGTGAAATTGCTTAAGCTCGTACTTCTTGTCCCCGACCGTGATGAAGCTGCCGGGCGGAATGTTGACCTGGATGGTATGTCCGTTGTTGATGACTTTGAGCGGAGCCGATTTGTAATCGAATTGGATCGGTGGCAGCGCATGATGCTTCGCATCGCGGATGTCAATGGGCGATTGCCGGTGCCCGAGCTTGCAGGTTGCGTAGTCAGACTTAATGGAACCCCAATGCTTGGGGCCTTCTGCTCCTGAATAAGACCATTCATGAGCAGGTTTCGCTTCCTGGGCCTGAGCCCATGGGACCACCGCAATAGAAACGCAGAAAATCGCTGCAAACACCTTCATATTCCATCTCCTTCCCGTTTTCCGTGTGGCCCACAACCACGCCCTCGCGGATCATCAGTGATCACCGCGCGTTTGGCCCGTGTTTGGGAGACTAATGCTAAGTGATGGATGATTCGTCGAACACTGTCAAGAGTGACAGGAGCTTTCACTGAAATTGCGAGCGGAATGCCGAACGCTTGGTTCCTTCCTGAGTCACCGGCAACACGAAAGTAATCGGCCTCATTCTATTAACCGGTCAGCCCCCGAAACCAAAGGTAGTTGAGATAACCAGATAGCGCTCACAACCCGGACTGGTTGGTTTCAAATTCTGGGCGGATGACGAGCGACTCGGAAATTATTCCTTTTCCCCAGCTATTCCTGCCAGGAATAGCTATCCGCCGAACATTCATTGGACATCGCGATTGAGTGAGGTTAGCTTTGCGCCAAAAGCAGACGATTTCGGGTGCTGCCGGAGGTGCATATGTCCCGTTGGTCGCAAGTCCCTTTAGTCCGTCAAATCCAGCGCCTTGTTCGGTTAAAGTGGGCGCGTCCAACCGCCGTTGTCCTCACCCTATTCTTTGCGATGCCCGTGGTCGCTCTGGGACAGGGTTCACCGTTCGACACCGGCTTTAATGCTATTCAAGCTCTTTTCACCGGCACCATTGCGAAGGTGGCAAGTTTGGTTGCAATCGTGATCGGCGGGTACAGCTTTGCGCACGGCGAACCCGGTGCAAAGAAGGCGCTCGCAGGCGTAGCCGCCGGAACCGGCATTGCTGTTCTCGCGGTGAATGTGCTGAGTTGGCTCTGGGGTGTATAGCGCCACCTTCAGCCCGCGCTTAGATGAGGGATTTATGCCAGACAAACCACAGCAGAAACATCGCACAAATCGAGTCTTCAAGAGCCTGCACAAGCCACTCACTTACTTGGGGGTGGAACGGACGCTCTTCTACTTCGTCTGTGTGAGCGCCGTGGGTGCCTTCAACCTCTTCAATTCCATCCTCGCAGGTATCGCTGTCTTCATTGGCGGCTTTGCCTTCGGCCATTGGGTAACGAACAGCGATCCAGCATTCCTCCGCATCCTCGCAAAGTCCGAACGGTACAAGCTGCGCTATGACGCCGCGAAGCAGCAAGTTCCACGCGTGGAGGTAGTGTGATGCTGCGTCTCGATAAAGTCATCAAGCCCTGGAAAGAGAGCGCGGCTCTCAACGACCACATCAATCTCTACGGCTTCTGGAATGAGACGGCCTTCCTTACGAAGAGCGGCGATGTCGGCATGATTCTCAGCATTCCCGGCGTGGACTATGAAAGTCTCGACCGCTCGCAGCAGGAATACGCGGTCAAGCGATTGGAGGCAGCGCTCAAAGCGTTTGGCCCAGGCTTCCATGTTTACCAGTACCTCTTTAAGTCGAATCGGCCCGACATTCCATTCGCCACATATGATGACCCCATTGTCGAAGCGGCCATCGACCAGCGACGGAAGTTCTTTGAAGCTAAGCGGGACCATCTCTATCAAGTTGAAATCTTCTACTGCATCCTGCTCGAAGGCGCCCGGTCGAAGACCGGCGTCGGCACGGCGCTAGCTCGCCTGTTACGCGATCCAGAGGGCGCGATTGCCGAACTCAAATCGCAGTTCACCAACGACAGCATGAAGAAGTTGTTGCGGACGCATATCGAGCGCGATCTTCAACGTCTGGACCAGAACGTACAGGCATTCGCTCGGCAGCTCGCAGATTTCATGCAAGTCGAGGTCTTGAATCGGCAGGGGCAATTCACGTTTTTCCGCCGCTTGCTGAATTATGACGACTGGCGTGTTGCCGGCAAGCGCAGTCAACGCAGTTTCTCGACTATCAGGTGGTCAACTCCGACATCGAAGCGGAGCGCGATCATCTGCGGGTAGGCGATCACATCGTCCGCGTCCTGACGATGAAAGAGGCCATCACCGAGACGAGGCCCCTGGTACTGGACGCGCTGCTGAAGATCCCGGCCAACTTCTACGTCGTCACGGAGTGGACGCCGCTCCCCGCGGACAAGGCCCGCAAGGAAGTGAACAAGCGCCGTCGCCACTTCAATATGTCGAAGACAGGCTTTGTCTCCCAGATGGGCAACGATGCGACGAAGACGAACCCACGCGACGTGCTGGTGGACGAGTCCAAGCAGGCCGACATTGAGAATCTTGGTGATTGCCTTTGCGCCTTGGGTGACGGTCAATCGCTTGGTGATTTCTCGCTCACGATTGTGCTCTATGGCCGGTCACGAACGGAACTCGATCAGCTCGTCGCTGAGTTTACTGGCGTCTTCACCAACGCAGACGGCAATCTGTTTGCGGAAACCTACAACCAGCTGAACGCCTATTTCGCCACCGTGCCGGGCAACTATGCGCTGAACCTCCGCCAGCTGTATCTGCTGAACACGAACTACGCCGACCTGTCTTTTCTGTTTACGATCCTTCCCGGCGAGAAGACGAACGCGCATCTCGGCACGGAGTACCTGGCAGTCGTCGAAACCGACAACAGCACGCCCTACTTTCTCAACCTGCACACCCGCGACGTTGCCCATACGCTGATTCTCGGGATGACAGGCAGTGGCAAAACATGAAATTAGAAGAAGTCAACACACGAACCAAAGAGGCCGTGGATTTCCTCGTTGCAGCATTGGAGTCCGGTCACAGTGAAGTCCTCACCGCATACCTCGGAGCAATGGCGAAGTTTCACACCTACAGCTTCGGCAACATCATGCTCATCGCACGTCAGAAGCCCGATGCTACCAACGTTGCCGGACTTCGGACATGGAACTCGCTTGGCCGCTTCGTTAAACGGGGAGAAAAAGGCATTTTCATTCTCGCCCCGATGGTCGGAAGACGAAGCACGAAGGATGTAGCGACCGACGAGCCGAAGTGAAGACGCAACAACGGAGGGTCAGCGGACGCTGTACGGATTCCGGGCCGTCTACGTTTTTGACATCAGTCAGACCGAAGGCAAAGAACTCCCAACACTGACCGAAGTCAATGGCGACGTGAGCGGATACCGCGAACGTCTGTTCAAGTTCGTGGAAGCGCAAAGCGTCGAGCTTAGCTTCTCCGAGCGAATTGCTCCCGCAAAGGGTCTTTCGCATGGCGGGAAGATCACGCTGCTTTCAGGGATGCAGCCCGCCGAGGAGTTTTCCACGCTCGTGCATGAGATTGCTCACGAAATGTTGCATCGTGGCGACCGCCGCACCCTGACCACCAAACAAGTCCGCGAAACCGAGGCCGAAGCCGTGGCCTTTGTGGTTTGCCAATCGGTCGGACTTCAGAACGGAACCGCATCCCAGGACTACATCCAGCTTTGGCACGGAGACGCCAGTCTCCTGCGCGAGAGCTTGGAAGCCGTTCAACAAACCGCTGCCGTGATCCTCGGGGGCATTGCCCCCGAGCCAGCGGCACTCGCGGCAGCCGCATAACACGCCAACACCTGCACCGTTTGGTTTTTAGGCCCGACGTGTGCGCTGAGTCCACGAACACATAACCAAAGACACATGAGAGGAGAAAAGATCATGCCGAGTACGCAAAATGCAGTCAACAACCATGAATATCGCAGCGTTCCTATCACCGCGCTTGCGGAGTCCGCAACCAATCCCCGCAAACGATTTGATGCCAAGAGCCTCGAAGAACTGGCGGCCAGCTTCAAGACGCAAGGGATTCTAGCGCCTCTTCTGGTACGCGAACTGGAGGAAAGCAAGTATGAGGTTGTCGCCGGAGCACGTCGCCTGAGAGCGGCGAAACTGGCGGAACTCGAAAAACTTCCCGTCCGCGTAGTCAAGCTGACCGATGCCGAGGCCATCGAGGCCCAGTGCGTTGAGAACCTGCAACGCGAGGACATCCACCCGCTTGAGGAAGCTCTGGGTTTCAAGTCACTCTTGGAACTCGGAGAGCCTGCCTACACCATCGCCACCATCGCCTCACGCGCTGGCAAGAGCGAGGCGTATGTCTACGGTCGCATTCGACTCGCTGACCTCATACCGCCCGTGGCCGAGGCATTTCTGAAAGACCAGATCACCATCGGCCACGCTTTGCTGATCGCCAAGCTCCCGGCTTCGCAACAGCAGGAGGCATTCTCGGCTGCTTTTCGGGGCTTGTGGACAAGCGAAGGCAACACCCAAGTCCTGATTCCAGTGCGGGAGTTGGCCGCGTGGATTGAATCGAACATCTTGCTACAACTGGCGTCTGCGCCGTTTGACAAGCAGGATGAGACACTCGTTCCCGAAGCAGGTTCGTGCGCCAACTGTCCGAAGCGAACCGGATTCAACAAGCTACTCTTTCCCGACGTGCGTAAGGATTCCTGCACTTCGCCCGACTGTTTTCGGGCCAAGATCGACGCTTCCGTGAAAAAGACTCTGGAAACCAAGCCGCAGCTAATCCAGATTTCGGCGGCGTGGAATTCCCGCGACGGCGCTCCCTTGGGACGGAATCACTATGTGGAGTTGGAGATCAAGAAAGCCAAGCCGAACGGCGCAAGCAGCAAGCTCTCACCCGTTCAGAAACCCTGTGACAAGATGACCGAGGCCATCGTCATGGACGGCGGTAAGCGCGGACAGGTGGTCAAGGTTTGTGCCGATCCAGCTTGCCGTGTCCACCATCCCAACACGCCTTCTCCGCAGCAAGTCGAGCGGGAGCGGGCAGAGGAACGGAAGCGCATCGAAAAGGAGAAACTGGCCATTACGACTCGCCATCGTATCTTGGCCACGATCCTCCAACGTGTATCGGCTCCGTTAAAGAAGGCCGACTTGCTGGCGGTCGCCCACTACCTGATCGGCCATCTCTCCTACAGCCAAGTCCCGGCTCTGGCGAAGCGGCACAAGGTAGAGGCAAAGAAGGACTCGGCGTCCGCACAGGAGCTTCTGGCCAAGCAAGTGGGCACCTACGACGAGGCCGAACTTTGCAAGCTGCTTCTCGAAATCAGCCTGCTGGATTCGGCGTATCAGCGATCCACCGCAAGCCGCGACGACGTTCTCATGGACGCCGCCAAACGCTATCGAGTGGATACTGAGAAGCTCCAAAAGGCCGTCGCCGGGGAACTGGTCGCGAAACGAGATAAAAAGACGAAGGCCAAAGACCGCAAGACGGTCGCATAGGCCAATCCCCTAAGATGTCCGGCGGTGGGCGAACTCGCACTCCGCCGGTTTTTTAATGGAGGGAGGCCTGTACTTGATTGACCGAGTTTCCGCCGCCAGTCATTTTTTTCGAGGCGGATAGTGCTTTAAGAGCCTGGCCACTGCTTTTTGCAGAGTTTTCTGTTGCTTGTCCGGTTGCACTTTCGGATCGAGGGTTTTGCTGGCGACGCCGCACCAAACAAGTTCGTGGTTCAGCTGATCATACATGTGCAAAAGCAGCTCGCCTTTGTCGAGCATCATTGTCTCTGCTCTCCTCGTAAAGCTTCCGCCAAGACTGAAACACCCGCCCGTATAGAAACCCGAAAAGCATGCCCAACGGGCATTGCAGGACGCGAATTGCTTTTCATTACCTACACCCGCCTGATATCCGATATACAAATCGGCGGGGTCAGCGTCGGTTTTGGTAAGCCCCTTTTTTGCGAATTCAGAGTCGACTGCATCCTTAATCTGCTTGTCCATGGGTTCGCCAGTTGGTGCGGATTCTCCGCTCGGAACCCACCTGTACGTCTTGAACTTCAAGAAATCCGTGTTTTTGTCGAAGTTGAAGCTCACGTACTGGCTCACTGCACTGCCTACCGTTGTGAAGAATAGTGCAGCCAACAAGAGAAAACTGTTTTTCATTTTCATTTCTCCCCGGACCCGGATGTCTGGGCCTGGAAGACACCCACCGCGACCTGGCTTGAGTCGTTCTCGATGAACAGCACAGTTGAGCTGTCGACCACGTAGTACACGAGGGACAGACCGCCGATAAGCGTTCCGTTTGTGGTCACAGAAATCGAGCCGCTGCCGTTCGCAACGGCCCGCGGAATGTAGTTACCGGACAACGGTGCATCCGGAACCAGATCGGTAAGGTCATTTTCATCCAGTATGCCGCTCATGCCGGTGCCAGTGCTGATGACATTGAACTGGGCAATGTCGTCGACTTCGGACCAAGCAGCCTTGGGGTTGGCATTGACACCGGAGAGATTCATCCCGTAGCTCGCTGTGGTAGTGAATGACGTTGCACTTTGGGCATAGGCAGCACCTTGGGCTAACCCCAGACTGTCGTCTTCCAGCAACAGAATCCCGCCGCTGGAGGGATAGGCGGCAAACCCGAACACCGGGTGTGCGATGCCGTTGCTAAAGCCGGTCAAGGCCAGTTGACATCGTCCCGCAACAAATGTAGTGCAGCTACCGGCAACGCTGGTCTGTCTGTCGGCGGTGCCAGCATCGTTGTAATCTTCAACGCCGTTGCTGAGGCCGCCGTTGGAAGTCGCAGTTGCGTAACCACCGGCGACGAAGGGACCCTGACTAGAGTCGAGACCAGCAAGCGTAAATACCAACTGACCGGCGGGAAAGGAGGTCTGCTGCGTGAAAGCGTCGCCGGCAAGAATGAATCCCGAACTCTTAGTGTCGTTCTCGATTAATTTCAGGTGGGTTGAATCGATCACCCAGACGTCAAAGCCAAACGAGCCGAATTTGGTGGTCAGGCGCACCGTCCCATTAGTGGTGCTAGTCAAGACCAAAGACGAGGGTGCGACGAGACTTTCAGGCCCCGCTAAAGAGCCGCTGGAACTGCCGTCATCGTTGAAATCCTGAGTGCCAGAGCTGACGCTCCCCGAGGAATCGAGCGTGAACGCTCCTACTGTCCCAAGGGGATTTCCGCTCGGGTCAGTGCCGGAAAGAGAGAAGGCGAGAGAGCCCAGCGAGCTTTGGGAGGCGCTGCCCTGCCGGTCAAAAGTGCCGCTGCCGGTCCCGTTGCCGTCGAAGCGGGTGATCAGCCCGTGGCTGTTGGACGTGAGAACAAAATCAATGCCAAAACTTCCTACCGAAGTCTTAAGCGTGCCGGCGCCACGACCATCTGGGGTAATGCCATATGTCCCGCTGACCGCTTGGCCGAGATTCACGCCGGTGTTACCCGGATCGTTGATGTCAACCGTGCCTCCCGTGATACCACCGCTGCCATTGGCCGTTATCGTCCCTACGATTGCAAATGAGACCACATCGCCTGTAGTGGTGTTTACATCCTTGCCCGATATGGACACAACGTAGACACCGCTCAGGTTGCTATTGCCGAAACCGCTGCCGTTGGGCGTGTGCGACCCGCCGTTCGAGCCGCAACCAGCTGCTAACGCAAGGCCGGATATCGCGGCCAGAGTCATGAGCAAGGGCCGGACACACTTGTAAGAAGGAAGGGAATTCATTACACGCTCCTGTCTTTGGCGGAATTTCCGGATCGACCAGGCAGCGACGACGCAGAATCTTCCGCTCCCGTGGAGCTCGGAGAAGGTCGACGAGAACATAAGACAAGTGAATTAAGGCTCGCTCCCGACTCTTTTCCGACCGAAGCGAAGCCTGCGCAAGCGGTTCTTTTCTAGAGACAACCCTAGGCCCGACTCGAGGCCTACACAACTAGGGAAATCCCTAAGAGCGGAACACTGTTGGAATTGACAGTCGACTGGGTTCCTCGCGGAAATGAAAATGGTGGAGGACGAGTGTCCCCAGCGAAGTATCTGTTGAAACGGGAAACAAAATGACTCGGTTTGTGCCACGAGGACCGATATTCGGTCGCTTGTCCTTTTAACAGGCTGGGGAGTATAGGTAGGCTCACTCCGTTGCCCTATCGGCACACAACAATGCCTTATGCAACGCATGGATTTAAACCGACGCTTCGCCCCGACAATTCGTCTCTTTAAACGATGCACGAAGAATTGTCTGGCCGTGGCATTGCTCGGGCTGGTCATTTTTGCCCCGGCGTCCCAAGCGCAGGTCAAGAAAACAATTCTTGTGATCAACGAGTTTGGACAGTCCGCTCCCGTTTCGGTGCTCGTGGCCAATCAGATCCGTTCGGCGGTGCACTCCGACCCCCGTTTCCAGGTCCAGTTTTACTGGGAGAACCTGGACGCGGTTGATCTCTCGAATGATTCGCTGAACGAACAGCGTGCCGTGGTTGCCCAGAGGTATCTCGGGCAAAAGCTAGACCTGATTGTGCTGGTGGGGCCGGACCCGATCCGACTCCTGACAGACCCGTCGAAGGCGTTTTACCCCGATGTCCCCGTAGTTTTCTGTTGCGCCGGTCAAGGTCAGCCTGGGCAACCCGTCGCCGATTCCCGATCTACGGGGTCGTGGTTGCAATTCGAGCCCGCGAAGACACTGGACGCTGCCCTCCGTTTGCTGCCGGAAACGCGCCAAGTCTTCGTCGTCACCGGGCAATCCAGATTTGACAAGGGTGTCGCAGCACTCGCGAAGGCGGGGCTGACTTCCTATGAGGCTAGGCTTGATGTCACGTACTTGACCGACCTTCCGATGAAGGAACTGCAAGAAAAGCTAAGTCATCTTCCGAGCCATTCCATCGTTCTTTTTCTTACCTTTTTCAAGGATGTGCAGGGGCGGCAGTTCCTCAGCACGACAGATGTCCTTCCTATGGTCGTAGCGGCGTCGAATGCTCCGGTATTTGGTGTGTCTGACACCTATCTCGGCCGCGGCATCGTCGGCGGATTCGTGGTTAACATAGACGAGCAAGGCAAAATCGCGGGCCGCGATGTCCTGGAGATCTTGGGAGGAAAGCCGCCACAGGACATTCCCGTCGCGCATGGTCCGAGTTTTTACATGTTCGACTGGCGCGCATTACGACGATGGAATCTGAATGAAGGCAAGCTCCCGGCCGGGAGCACTATTCTTTTTCGCGAGCCGACTCTTTGGCAACGATACAAGTTAACCGTGCTCACAGGATTGCTATCCATTGTGAGCCTGGCTTTGCTGATCGTCTACCTCCTCTACAAGCAGCGGCAGCTCAAACTGGCCCGGAAGGCTCCAGAGCAACTCAGCGGCATGCTGATCAATGCCCAGGAAGAGGAGCGCCGCCGGATCGCGTCTGAGCTTCATGATGATTTCAGCCAGAGGCTGGCAATGCTGACTATCGGTATGGAAAACGCCGCCGAGATCATTCCGGAGTCGCCTCAGGAAGCAAACCGTCAATTGCATGATCTTTCCAACGCCGCCGGCGAACTCGGCGCGGACCTTCACACGCTCTCGCGTCGCCTGCACTCAGCCAGTCTCGAGAACCTGGGCCTTACGGCGGGCCTTAGTGCGCTGTGCAAAGAGTTCGCCGTTCAACAAGGTATCCAGATTGAACACAAGCTTGACATCCTTCCTCGATCGGTAAACCCGGACGTAGCGCTTTGCATTTTTCGGATCGTGCAGGAAGCCCTTCGCAATGTGAAAAAACATAGCGGCGCAACCAGAGCCCAAGTCATCCTCCACTTGGTGGACAACACGATTCACTTGACTGTGTGTGATCAGGGTGCAGGCTTCAATCGCAAGGAGCATACGAAGAGCGAAGGTCTTGGCATCCCGAGCATGGAAGAGCGCGCCCGCTGGCTGGGCGGGCACTTCGAGATTTATTCAGAACCTGGAATGGGCACGAAGGTCGACGCGTGCTTGCCGCTGCAACCAAAACTACCGGCATCGAAGGCTTAGTGTTGAAAGAAACGCATTAGCCGCGCGACTTTGACAGTTCGTCTCACGAAGCGCGACCGACTCCGGGCGCGATCGAGATGAGCCGCTCCTTGATGGCGAACAAGACAAGATCTGCGTTCGTCCTCAGGTTGAAAGCTGTCATGATGTGGTGCTTGTGAAATTCGATCGTTTTCGGACTCAGGTTCAGGCGTGCTGCCATCTCTTTCATCGAGTGGCCTTCCGCGAAAAGCTGCACAATGTCGCACTGGCGTGGAGTCAGATCCTTGGAGAATTGCACGACTCGCGATCGCTGTTCCACCCAATCATGCGACCGGAGCTTCGGAGAGACGAAAGACTTTCCGTGCCACACCTGGTCGATGGCGGTCAGCAACTCCTTAGCTGCCGAGTGCTTGAGGACGAAACCCACGTTTCCCAACTCCAGTGCAGCGGCTGCCAGGTTAGGATCGTCCTGCATCGTCAGAAACACCAGAGCAACCTTTGGGAGTTGTTCCCGGATTCGGCAGGCCGCGTCGAACCCATTCAGAAGTGGCATACCGACGTCGACTATGATCACGTCAGGCTTGAGTCTGATGGCTTCGGTCACTAGCGCGCGCCCGTCCGCCACCGTACCGATTACCACATAGGTTTTCTCCAGAAGGGATCGGAGCGCTTCCAAGAAAATGGCGTGGTCGTCGGCGATCAGAAGGCATGGGCGGGCCTTTTCACACCACGGTGTCAATGCTCTCTCCTGTGACACATTTGTTGGACGTGAGCAAATTACAACAGATCGCACCGGTCCATCTGTGACGCACATCACCACGTCTTGTGATCGGAAGGCGCAATGCCCCATCTCTGCGCAAATCGAGTCCGAGAAAATCACGTGGTCGTCGGCGATGAGAAGGGATGGGCGGGCCTTGTCACCCCATCGTGTCATGCTCTTTCTTGTGACACACTTCTTGTACGTGAGCAAATTACGACAGGTCGCACGGGTCCATAAGTGTTCGCAGAGAAGCCTACAAAATATTTCCCAGCCCGAACACTGTCAATTGTGACAGGATCCTCTCTAAGCCTCCCGTTCGCTGAAAAGACGGGGTCATTTCTACCGATTGAACTAGGGATATCCCTAGTTGTGTCATACCAGCGCAGGGGTCATCGTCAAAGGGTACTTCAGCGGGGACCAGCCGTGAATCGTGCCCGTATTTTGCTAGCCGACGACAATACACCAGTTCTGAAAGTGACAGCGAAAATGCTGGCTTCATCTTTCGACGTCGTGGGTATGGCACACGATGGACAGGATCTGGTTTCTAAAGCATTGCTCCTTGCTCCGGACGTCATTGTTGTAGACATCACCATGCCCGTTATGACCGGAATCGAGGCAGCGCAGCAGCTTCGAAAGGCTGGGCTAGCCGCACGGCTCGTGTTTCTGACGATTCACAGCGAGAACGAGTTCATTCGCGCATGCCTCGAGGAAGGGGCATTGGGCTACGTGATTAAGGCTCATATGAAGGATGATCTTGTTCCCGCTATCAATGCGGCCATGGCTGGCAAACTGTTTGTCTCTCCCACTCTTGCGATGTCGGAGGATCTTCCGTGAAGAAGGCCCGTTGCTCCCTCCGACCACGGAGGGAAACATGAATAACGTCGTTGATTTTCCAATTCTCCTTTTCACCTTCACCTTCGTCGCACTCTGGCTCTCGGCATTTATTGGCAACCTCACGCGCAAGAAACTGGGACAGTTAGATGCAGACGGGCGGCAAGATTTCGGTGTTGTCCAAGGTACCGCTCTGACACTACTGGGCCTGCTTATCGGATTCACCTTCTCGATGGCCATGACGCGGTACGAGCAGCGCAAGAACTACGAAGAGTCAGAGGCCAATGCGATTGGTACGGAGTATTCCCGCGCCGGTCTGCTGCCTGCCGCAGATGTTACCAGACTGCATGATCTACTGAGGAACTATCTCGATCAGCGTGTACTGTTCTACGCCACCCGCGATGCACAACACCTCCAGCAAATTGCCGCCGATACGGCCCAACTGCAGAACGAACTGTGGTCCACCGTCCAGGATCGCGCGGTGGCCCAACCGACAATCCTGACATCGTTAGTCGCCTCCGGCATGAACGATGTGTTGAACTCCGAGGGATACACTCAGGCCGCCTGGTGGAACCGCATTCCATTGGAGAGCTGGGCCCTGTTGGCAGGGATCGCCATCGGCTGCAACCTGTTGATCGGGTATGGAGCCCATCGAACTAGCGCCCTGTTCATCGTCTTGCCCCTGGCTGTGTCTCTTTCCTTCTTTCTGATCGCCGACATTGATAGCCCGCGTGGAGGCGTGATTCGCGTGCATCCGCAAAACCTGGTTAGGCTCTCTCAGACCCTGCGTGCACGCTAGGCTGAAGGGAATTCCAGTGGCAAATCCCATGCTTCAGTGATCACTTTAAAAGCAGCGAACCCAGCTGCGTTATCGACCGGCGCTCCGGGCACTAGGGATTTCCCTAGTTGTGCAGGCCTCGAGTCAACAACTAGGGTTGGTTCCATACAGTGTCAGTTAAGTGAATGGAGTTCGTTCACCAACAACCATAACCCCATGAACGTAACCCGAATTACAAAAAGGAGATCGTCATGCCAGTTAGAAATCAAGGAGAGCTTTTCGTACAGTTGCTTAGCAACCTCCGCCAGGGCACAGAGCGGAGTGGAAACTTCTACCAGGAAATTAGTCAGATGGCCGAGAATCCGGACATCAAGGAAGCCCTCGAAGCGCGGGCTTTCGTCTCAGGGAAAGTCCTGGCCACACTGGACCAGTGCTTCAAACTCATCGGCGAACAGCCCGTGAAGGTGAACTCACGCCTCCATGAGACGTTTTTCGAGGACTTTCGCAAGGAGGTGGCTGAGATACAAAATCCAGCCGCAAGGCACCTTTTCATCCTCGTGAAAGCCATCCACCTGACTCACCTTCGCATTGCGGAGTACGTAGCTCTAGTCGCGGCAGCGGATGTAACCGGCCACTATGGCGTCGGCGTCCTGCTGGAAAGCTGCTTGGCGGACAAACTCGCGTTTGTTGAACGAAACCGGCGCCTGATCCGGAACATCATCGAGGCCAAGGTGGCCAAGAAGGTGGCTGAGCGAGCAGCCTAACAGTCCATTGAAGTGATTGAGTCGCGCCGACCCGCTGCGCAATCTGCCGCGCGGATCGGCGCGCGATTCCCCTCGCTCCTGCACCCCAGCTGTGCGAAAGAGCTAATACAGTAGCAAGTCCATGGATTGCTGTTCAGAGATCTCTTTTTCAAACCGCGTAACTGGCAGTTCTGCCAGTTACCGAGGCGACACGGCGCTCATAAGGTACAGGGTTCGAGTGTCCGCGCTGGCGCTGCCGGCGCGCTCGCCGGCCAGTACAGAGGGCAACCATGAAAACAAAACTGCAAAATCTCCTCGTCGCCACGCTGGTTTTTGCGCTGGCTGGGATGGCGCACGCTGCCGACACCCAGATCGCAAAGAAGCAGCAAGATATCCGCACGATGGCGCAGAGTACCCTTCAGCGCCTCTACAAAGCAGAGCCAAAGGCCAAGGCCGCGGTCGAAGGAGCCGCGGGGTATGCGGTCTTCAGCAACATGGGCGTAAAAATTCTGATCGCCGGTTCCGGCAACGGAAAAGGCGTTGCCGTCAACAACAGGACCAAGCATGAGACCTTCATGAAGATGATCGAACTCCAGGCCGGGCTCGGTATGGGCGTGAAGAAATTCAGCGTGATCTTTGTTTTCGACAACGACAAGGTTTTTAACGGCTTCGTGAATTCCGGATGGCAGTTCGGCGGACAAACCACAGCCGCTGCCAAAAACGGAGACAAGGGAGCAGCGCTGGCGGGAGCGGTTTCGGTTTCGGACGGCGTCTGGATGTATCAACTCACGGACAAGGGCCTCGCCCTCGAAATCACCGCTAAGAGCACCAAATACTACAAAGACGATGACCTGAATTGAACGCGGGACCGGCCCATGATATCGGGAGGATTCTGCCGGACTCTGAGAAAGTGAAATAGCCGTAACCAATTGAAACTAGAGAGGACTTCATATGAAAACGACCGTTACGCAAGCACAGTGGTGGATCGCTGAGACCCGCATTGCTGGCAGCACGCCTCGCGCTGGCAATCCACGCACCTTACTCATCGCTGCCGTGATTCTGGCGGCTATTGTTTCTGCGATCGCCCAAACCGGTGGCGGAGGCGCAGAGCTACAGCAGAAATTGGCAGCGGTGAAGCAATCGGTTGCAGAAAACCAGCAGAAACTGCACCAGTATCAATGGAAGGAAACTACCCAACTCACACTGAAGGGCGACGCTAAACCTCCCAGCCAATCAGCCTGCCAGTATGGTCCGGACGGGAAGGTTCAGAAAACACCGCTAACTGCGCCGCCCCCACCTCCGAGCGGAGGAAGAATGAAGCAGAAAGTGATCGCGAACAAGAAGGAAGAGATGAAGGACTACATGGGACAGGTAAAGGTCCTGCTCGCCAAGTACGTTCCACCCGATCCGCAAAGCATGCAACAGGCTTTCCAAGCCGGGAAAGTCTCGTTGAATCCCCCGCAGATGGTGTTCAAAGACTACGCTCTGCCCGGCGACCAGATGACAATCTCTTTCGACGCTGCCGCAAAAAGGATTTCGTCGGTGAACGTGAACACATACATGGATGATCCGAAAGATGTGGTCACATTGGCGATACAGTTTGCCAGCCTGCCGGACGGCACGAACTATGTACAGCAGACCGTCCTCAATGCCACCGCCAAAAAGCTCGTGGTGACGACCACAAGTTCCGACTACAAGCCGCTTGGAGGGCAGTGACAGGTGCAAAATGTCGCAACAAATTCCGAACGAAGGAGAATCTACATGACAAGAATTTCACACTACGTAGGAGCGGCGATGATGTCGCTCTTGTTGGCGACGAGCCTTACCTCTGTAGTCGCCGCTAAAACTCCGCCGTACAGCCCACCGCAGCCTTCAACCGCGTCTTCGCAGGACAAAGCGAAAGCCTGCAACGATGCCGCCGACAAGAAGGGCCTTAAAGACCCCGAGCGCAAGACCTTCATGCAGAACTGCCTCAACCAGGCCACAAGCTCCGGTGGCAACGTCAGTGAACAGGACAAGGCAACTACCTGCAAGAACCTCGCGGATAAAAAAGGCCTGAAGGGCGGGGATCGTCGGTCGTTTGTGAAGGATTGTATGAACAAGGCCAACCCCTAATAGGTCGGCTTCTTTAGCGCCTTCAAGGAGAAAAGCATGGATTTCAGTTCCTATGTTCCCAAACTAATGCTCGGAGCGCTTGCCGCTTCGAGTTTTCTGACGGGCTCGGGCGTAATGGCACAAGCCCGACGCATACCAAGCAAACCCAACATCCTCGTTATCTGGGGGGATGACATCGGCCAGTTCAACATCAGTGCCTACAACTTGGGCATGATGGGCTACAAGACGCCCAACCTTGACCGCATCGCCCACGAGGGAGCGCTATTCACGGATTGGTACGGCCAGCAGAGTTGTACCGCGGGCCGCGCGGCGTTCATCACGGGGCAGTCGCCCATCCGCACCGGCCTCACCAAGGTCGGCCTGCCCGGCGCAAAGGAAGGTCTGACCAAGGATGACCCGACTCTCGCTGAGTTGCTCAAGCCGTTCGGCTACACGACCGGCCAGTTCGGCAAGAACCACCTCGGTGACCGCAACGAGATGCTGCCCACGGTGCACGGGTTCGATGAGTGGTTGGGCAACCTCTATCACTTGAATGCGGAGGAAGAGCCGGAGAATTCGGACTACCCAAAGAATCCAGCCTTCAGAGCGAAGTTCGGCCCACGCGGCGTCTTGCATTGCTTCGCGACCGACAAGGACGACACCACCGATGACCCGCGCTTCGGCAAGATGGGTAGACAGAAGTGTGAAGACACCGGCCCGCTGACGCGCAAGCGCATGGAGACGATTGACGACGAAGTCACCGCCGGGGCGATCCAGTTCATGGACCAGGCGGCGAAGGCCGACAAGCTGTTCTTCGTTTGGTATAACTCCTCCCGCATGCACACCTACACACACCTCAGCCCGAAGTGGGAAGGCAAGTCCGGCCTGGGTATTGAGGCGGATGGCATGCTGGAGCACGACAGTGATGTTGGCGAATTGCTCGACGAGTTGAAGAAGCTCGGTGTTGAAGACAACACCATCGTCATGTATTCCAGCGACAATGGTGCGGAGTTCTTCCTCTGGCCCGACGGCGGCACCACGATGTTCCGCGGCGAGAAGAATACGCAATGGGAAGGCGGCTACCGCGTCCCCTGCATGATTCGATGGCCCGGCATCATCAAGCCCGGCACGGTTATCAACGACATTGGCGCCCATGAGGACATGATGCCGACAGTGCTCGCGGCGGCGGGTGATCCCACCGTCAAGGAAGACCTGTTGAAGGGCAAGACGATCGGCGACATGACCTACAAGGTCCACCTCGACGGCTACAACCTAATGCCGTTCTTTAAAGGCGAGGTGGCCGAATCTCCGCGTCACGAGTTCATTTACTGGACCGACGGCGGCAGTGTGGCGGCACTGCGCTACAACAACTGGAAGATGACGTTTCTGCGGCAAAACTCCATAGGATTCAAAGTCTGGGAAACCCCGTTCGAGGAGCTGCGATGGCCAATGCTGGAAAATCTGCGCATGGATCCGTTTGAGCGCGCCAACGACGAATCCACCAGCTACATCGACTGGGTCGGACCTCGCATGTTCATGCTAGCACCCGCAGGCGCCTACGTCGGACAGTGGCTGCAGAGCTTCCGCGAATTCCCACCGCGCATGAAGCCCGGCAGCTTCAGCCTCGACCGAGTGATGGAAGCGGTGACCGCACCCCCTAAAGGCAGCAACTAATCTGGAGCCGGCTCCGGGCCTTCGGGTCCGGAACTGGTTTTTCCACACACGGCGGCCCGCGCGAGACGTGCACATCGATGAGTATGTTACGGGTAGTCGGTTCTTGGCTATTGAACGCATCAGTTTCTCGAAGTCTCGTAGTGATGAAGGGGCATCTTGAAATCAGCAGCCACAGTTGCAAAGTCAAAATCCTATCAACCCGTGAGCAACAAGATCCCGGCTTTCATGGCACACCACTCGCGAGCCGAGCAACATGCGATGGGCAAAGCGTTGCGGGACAAATGTCCGCGAACCTCGCACGCCGAGTGGAAGCCGCCGCACAACCGGCCGGACCCGGTCCGCCTGGTACTGCAGGCCGACGAGGGGCGTCTTACCGAGCTCCTTCCTCTTCGCCACGGGCGCATGGTGGCGTCTCCCTTTACTTTCTACCGCGGCTCGGCTTTTGCAATGGCGGTGGATCTGGCGGGCATTCCGTCTACCGGCATCCGCGTGCAATGCGGCGGAGACTCCCACCTGGTCAACTTCCGAGGCCTCGCCACCCCAGAGCGGCAAGTCATCTTCGCCATCAACGATCTCGATGAGACTCTCCCGGCACCTTGGGAGTGGGACCTCAAGCGTCTCGCGACAAGTTTTGTGATCGCCTGCCGCGACAACGGTCTCAGCGAATCCGTCGCCAAGGATGCCGTCCTCAGCTGTGTCCGGTCCTACCGCGAGCGCATGGCCGAATTCGCCGACATGAAGGTGCTGGACCTGTGGTACTTCGCCGTCGAGGCCGAGATGCTAATCGCGAGCGTCAAGGATACTGGGATCCGCCACGGCGCGATAAAGAGGCTGGCGAAGGCGCGTGAGAGCAGCACCTCGGAAGGCCTCTTCCCGAAGCTGGTCGGCGCCTCGGGCGCGTCGCCGATCATCAAAGACCAACTTCCGGCGATCTTCCACTGGAAAGGTCACACCGCCGGGCATATCCACCCAGACGTCAGGTACGCCTTCGTCAAGTACCACGAAAGCCTGGCGCCTAGCTATCGCATGTTGCTCGACCGCTACGAACTCAAAGACGCCGCCGTCAAGGTCGTCGGCGTCGGGAGCGTCGGCACCTTATGCTGGATGATGCTCTTTGTGGCCGGCGAAGGAGATCCTCTCATTTTGCAGGTCAAAGAGGCGCGCGCCTCGGTTCTCGAGGCCTACGCGGGAAAGAGCATTTTCTCGAACCACGGACAACGTGTCGTGAACGGCCACCGGCTTATGCAGCCGGCGAGCGACATCTTCCTCGGCTGGACCGAGGCTAAGGGAGGGCGTCACTTCTATGTCCGCCAGCTCCGCGACGTCAAGATCAAGTTTGCCGTCGAGACGTTCGAAAGCGCCAGGATGATTCTCTTCGGCCAGTTTTGCGGTTACTCGCTGGCGCTCTCCCACGCGCGCTCCGGGGACGCCGCGATGATCAGCGGTTACCTGGGCAAGAGCGACGCGTTCGACAAAGCTATCGCTGCTTTCTCGATCGCGTATGCCGATCAGAACGAAAAGGACCACGCCGTGCTCAAACGGGCGATCCGCGACGGAAAGGTCAAGGCCGTAGTCGAAAGAGCGAAGTGAGTCGCTCGAGCATGAACCAAACGATGGAAGAGAAGAGCGGAACTGTGATCCGCGAATTGAAGGCCCCGCGTGCCGGCGGGATCGCCGGTATTGTGTTCTCGATCCTGCTCATCACCAGTCTGGTGCTCATGCGGGTTTCCGTCCCCGCCACTCCTGGGGATTCCGGGACGTGGCTTTCCGATAGCGCGAAGTCCGTCCGTCTCGCCCTGGACCTGCTACCGTTCGCAGGGATTGCCTTCCTGTGGTTCATGGGCGTGCTGCGCGACCGGATGGGGGCAGCGGAAGACCAATTCTTCGCCACCGTGTTCCTCGGCAGCGGGCTCCTGTTTCTCGCCATGATCTTTGTCTCTTCGGCGGTTACGGGTGGTCTCATGATGGCCTACGGAGCGATTCCGACCCAACTGATGGGCTCTGGCATCTACACCTTCGCCCGCACCCTGGCCTACCAGATCGTCAACGTCTACGCGATAAGGATGGCGGGCGTTTTCATGATTTCGACCTGCACACTCGCGATTCGCATCCGAATATTCCCGCGCTGGATGGCATTCCTTGGGTACGCGCTGGCGCTTTTCCTGCTACTGAGCCCCGGACGTTTCTACTGGGCTCCGCTGGTCTTTCCGCTGTGGACGCTCGTGATCAGCGTGTTTGTCCTCCTTGCGAATCTGCGGCCCAAGGCGGCATGAGAAGCTATTTTGGGTGAGTCGCTTCCCAGGAGCGAACTTTTCGCCTGGCATTATCAAAAATTCGCTGATAATTGCCCTTCCGGACCATGGAACTCGCTTGCGGAGTCAGCGCCTTCCACAAAGGGTCATACATGTAGTAGATCTTTAGATACTTTTCTTGTGTTGCAGGCGCAACTTCATCGGTCCCGAACAGAAAACGGTCCGGATATCGATTGATCAGGTCGGCTGTAATTCGAACGGTCTCCGGACTAGAGACAATGTATTTGGCAACTTCATCCCAGGAAATATCAAAATACACGTGCTTCATCGCGGGGTCGCTAAGAATCGATTCCAGCATAGCCACATGGCTTTTCACCGGACGAACCACCCGGCCAACGCCGCAGTGTGCCCAAATGATCGGAGCATCGGGATGACGCCTCAAGAAAGTTTTCATCTGAGCAAGATAAACGGGCTCGGCGCCTTCTTTTGGAAAGGGTACATCCACGTCATTGTGGATTAGCACCACCAGACCTGATTCCGCGGCAAAATCCACAATGCGGTCCAAAGCCGGATTCGTCAGACTGGCCGTTTCCCCCGCGACCTTTGCGGAAACAAACTCTTTGTGAATGCTGAATTCACCAATTCCCGAGAAAACGCCAGGAAAGGTGTGAAGCACCCGCCGAATATGATCCACCGCGTACATATCAGCGGGATTGAAGCCGGTGATCATGGGGTCCAAACGATCTTGTTGCTCAGGAGAGAGGGAGCGATAAGCCATCGCGATATAAGCGTCCGTGAAGGAGTAATAGTAAAGAGGCGCGTCGGTCTGCAAATAGTAAGTTGGAGCAAAGTCTCCGGAATTTTGGTAGGACCATTCCTGCTGCAGCGGAATCCCGAAAAGCGCAACTCGCCCGACTTTCGTGCCCATGATATCCAGAAAAGCGTGAATATCCGTGCCCTGTTGGATGTAATTGGTCAGATGGAAGTGGGTGTCATTGACTTCAGGTTGTTCAGAAGTGGATTGTCCCACCGCCGGATTGACACTGAAGAGCACGAGTATGGCAGCAAGCAAAAAGAACTTGCGTCTCCTGTGACGCGAAATGCAGATGATGTTCCACATGGGGACCTCACTTTCTGAAACAACTGATTAATCCGCACCTTCTCAAAAGTTCAATACCATATTCGAGTCGTAGACCCAGCCTTTCCCGCCAAAGGCAAAGGGAACGGATGTGTAGCCCACAGGGGATCTGGACAGGTAGATCATTTCGTTGTTCCACCAGACGACTCGGTTCTTAAATGGGTAATAGTTCACGCCTACCCTGGAATCCCACGGATTGCCGTACTTACCAAATACTTTTGATCCTCCAACGTAGACCTGGAAGGCCTTGGGCACGACCATGGCGGAAGCTAGCACCTGGAAGCCGTTATTGAAGATCGTAGGCAACCCCATGGGGGCTGGGTCACGGAAGTTGCTGAGCCACCGCATATAGTATTCCCCCTCCAGCGCGTAGCCGTGACGCTTGATACCGCCGTCGAACGAGGTCATTTTGTAGTTGACGTCTGTAACCGTAAGGCCCGGACCGAAGAGGTTTGGGGTGAAGACGATCGTACCGTCCGAGAGCCGAATTTGGGTGTTCTCGAAATTCTGGGTGTTCGGCTGGCTCTGCTTGTTTTCATCGCTTCGGCTGAAGTGGGCTCCCAGGCGGGTAGCCAACTGGGCGTGATTTTCGTAGTCGCCAAAGCCTGCGCCAAATTCACCCGTGGTCGGCATCCAAACCAGCGCGGTGGCAATCGTGTTGAAGTGATTGGGGAGTTGGTTAGCGTTTACACCCAACTGACTCAGATTGTTGCCGATCATCGCCTGGTACTTGAGCTTGGACGTGATTTCGCCCATGCCCCAGATTCCGCTAGTGTAAGAGGTTCGGAAGAACTCGTCAGCAATCTGACGGTTGTCGACTGGCAGCCAGTATGGAAAGTTGCCCTCCACGGATCGCACGCCCGGAAGGCCATTGATCCCTGCCCCTAGAGTAAAGTGCTTATTAAATATGTAACGGAGGTTTCCAGCGACGACGGTCTGCGCGCCCTGGCCCATTGTGGCGTTGGAGGTCCAGACGTACAAGTAGTAGCGGAACTTCGGGTCGATCACCCACCCGTGGAACTTTATTAGTACCTTGTTAAGCTGGAAATCCTGCCGTTGCTTGACCGTCGAAGTAACGCCGAACGAATTCGTATAGGTTGGGGCGAGGTCAAGCTGGTTCAAGTAGCGCGCGTACGTAAATATGCTGATGTTAAGGTTGCCGTACTCAGTCTCTGCCACTCTGAATCCAAAACCTGGCGTATAAGTGCCGAAAGTTTTCTTCTCTGGCTGGGCCGTGGAGTCGCTGCTGACAGCGTTATTCTCTACCTTTAGTTCAGGGGCGTTTTCTGCACCCGGCACTGTCGCGATGGCTACGGCTGCTGTGCCGGCGGATGTGGGCTCTCCTGAATTCGGCCCAGCCAGGGTGTGACGCAATGCCGCAATCTGGTCCAGCAATTCCTTGTTCTGTTTCTCCAGTAGTTTGTTTTGTTCGACAAGCGAGTCCAGCTTGGCGAGTGTTTCAGCAACTGCTTGAGGCGAGTTGCTCACGCCAACTGCCTCTGAACCAGTTGTTTGGGAAAATGCTGCTCCCGCCCCGCAGACCAACAACAATACAAACGCGGGAACTCTGGGCCAGAATTTTCCAAGAATTACTTGCCACATAGCTCACCTTTCGGAGTTGGCCTATTTCACCCTGAGTTGGCCTCCAGTTAACTGGCTAGGCCGGACGCGTAAGGACTACGAATTCGCAGCTCCGGCCCAGATATGGCCTCCTTTACTTGAGGCCAACAGATGCAGGCGAATAAAGGTTGAAATCGAGTTTATTGGCAACGTACTCGATCACTCGCTGCGCTTTGACACTGTTTCCCGCTTCATCAAGCGGAGGCGCAAAAACGGCAATCGCTCCCTTGCCTGGGACGATAGCCACGATTCCTCCACCAACGCCGCTCTTTGCAGGAAGACCAACATGCCATGCCCAAAACCCGGATGAATCGTAGAGTCCAGCCATGGTCATCGTCGCCAGAATGTACGGAATGTCTTCCTTCTTAATCACCTGTTGCCCAGTCGTGGGATTAATCCCGTTGTTGGCGAGGGTGGCTCCCATGCGAGCGAGTTGGGTCGCATTAATGCCGACGGAACATTGCTTCGTGTAGACATCGACCGACTCAAAGGGATCAGCGTAAATGCGCTCGTACTTGGCCAAAAGGTAGGACAGCGCCTTGTTTCCCGTATTCGTCGCTGCTTCCGATTTGTAGACCTCATCGATGAGGGAAAGTTTTTCTCCTGCGGCTTTGCTGTAAAAGTCGAGGATCTTGTTCCACTTCTCATCCGCGTTCTTCGCGGAAATGAGGCTTACCGTCGCAATGGCGCCGGCATTCACCAGAGGATTACCGGTGTGTGTGGGCATGTCCACAACTGCGCTTGGGGAGTTGAACGGTCTTCCAGTCGGTTCGGACCCCACTTTTTGAAAGACTTGTTCCGGCCCCAATTCCTCCATCGCGAGGGCAAGCGAATAGACCTTGGAGATGGACTGAATGGAGAAGGAATATTTGACGTCGCCCAGTTCAAACACGTAGCCGTCTGTCGTCACAAAGGCGATGCCGAAGAGTTTTGAATCAACGTGAGCCAGATAAGGGATATAGTCAGCGTTCTTTCCGTTGGTGTCGTTCTTGAATTTTTCATAGGCCTCCCGTACCACGGCCTGGGCACGCTCGCGGGTTGGAGCTACGGGGCTTACGTTTGAGTGGTTTGGGCGACTGAAGACAGTGTGCCTATGCTGGTTGCAAACAGGCAGACCGTGACCAGCAGTATTCGGAACCGATTGCGTGTGTTCAACATGAATGCCTCCTGAATTTTTGTATGTCTTGAATAACCGTCACAAAATTCTTCTTGGCTCTAAGTCCGTACATAGGACCGTGTGCCATACTCAAAACCCAACCGCAAATCCTTTCGACCAGTCATAGCGGAACGAAAACTGCATTTTGTAGTCGTTCACATTGAAGCCGTCCCTGAAATTGACACGTCTCCCGAACTGGAATTCTCCGCCCATGGTGACTTGCTTTACAGGGTGGTAGAGAAGATTAGTCAAGGCGTAATCACCCTGGTGGTAATCACTCGTCAACTCGGCGTTCGAATTGTCGATGTTTACCATCGAATAGCCGGTCGAAGTACTGAACTTGTCACTCCAGTTGTGATCCAGGAAGGCAACCACTCCCAGCACGGGCAACGGCACGCCTTTGACCGGGCTGATGGCATTTGAAAAGTTATTTTTTGCGCCTATGTCGATGGGCGCGTCATTCATGTAATTCTGGATAGCTTCGCCATACACCACCGACAATTTAGCGACGTCTTTCTTCGTGACCTTAAGATTTGAACTGACATTCACACCCCAACCCACCGCCCCGCCGCTGAAGTTGTAAGGAGAGGTACTTCCGGCGTTGTCAACCCAGGCAATCTTTCTGACAATGCCTCCCACTTGGACATAACCCCAGCTTCTCGCAAGACGGGCGTGACCCGTCAGATCAGGCCACTTGAACTGCGTGCTGACGTTCTGTAGTTCGACACGGCCGGAATAAATTCCTCCGTCAGCACTGGCTCCTGGCCGTTCCAGTGCGACTACGATGTTGTTGTTGCCCTTTTATGGGGATCCAACGAAGCTGCACGTTCCGGAAAAAGACCATCCCGTTTGGCCCCCAATACTCGAGAGAGTTGGGGAACACGTCGATGTCCATAAACGCGCTCCACGTCTGTCCCGCGCCGAAATGACCCAATTCGCCGTAGGCATGACGCAAACGAAAGGTCGTTTGCCCGGCGTCGACGCCAGTGCCAAACAATTCGAATTCAAAGATGGTCTTGAGGTCCCCGAGAGCGGTGGGTGTGAGTGTCTTCACGCCAAATCTGGTTTGCCGCACACCGAAGAACACGTTGCCGTTAGGACCAAACTGTTTGGAATACGCAGGCAGCTTCGTGGGCCGCATCACGTCGTACCAGTTGGGGTCGATGGAACCGAAGTTATTTCCAGAGTCGAGCATCACGTAGCCGTAAAAATCCACCGTGCTTTGTGACGGCGCTTTTTCAGGTGGCTGCCCCGCCTGGCCACTCGGGGTTGTAACGCTGAGTTCTGGAATACTGACCCCGGCCTCGGATGCCGCAGGAGCCGGCTTTGCGGGCTGCGCGGAGGCACTCATCTGTTTCTTCAGATCCTGGATCTCATTTTCGAGCTGGTCCACCTTCTTCTGCATTTGTTCCATCTCTGGCGACTGAGAAGCTTGGCCCTGCGCTCGAGCAGGAATTCCGCCGAGGAGTGAGAAAAGCAGACATGCTATGAACGGAATCAGAAGTCGTTGTGATACGTGTGAGCCATTGAATTTCATGAGCGCTTGCTCCTTGGACCGTTTTCGCCAAACACGGCTCGGCATCTTGGAGAACCGAAACAAGTTTGGGCGCTGACTCTCGATCCGCTACCCGAGGCAGCGGACCAGGATCATGAATTGTTTGTAGATTAAGGAGACATCACCCACAACTAGGGAATTCCCTAGTAGAGCTCAGCGCAACCTTGCCTGGGCCGGAGAGGGAAATCTGACGTAAAGATGCCCAAAGCAAGGGCGGGATTAATACTTTTTGAGTGCTGCTAGTGGTTTCCGAAGCTCCAGTTCACTCCGGCACTGCTACCGTAATCGCTTCCAGAGAAACCTGGCGGAGGTTGATTGTCCCAGTTGCCGTAGAAGCTTAAGTTGAAATTGAATTTTCCCAAGATTTTGATGTAGTAGGCGGTATTCAGATTAAAGTGCACGCGCCCCGGATCAGAAATGGCGGGTAGAAGGCTTGCTGTGACGCTAAGATTGGTCTGGTCGAATTGGAACAACTTCACTTGTGTGTTGAGCCATGCGGCGCTCACATTCTGAGTCGAAGCCGCGAGGACATTGTGCCCATAGTCAATACGCTGAAAGGCGAAACCTCCTGCGACGGAAATAAAAAAGTGATTGCTGTTTTTTAAATACCGGCCGGCCCCTCCACCATATGACGAGGATAAGTTGATGCTCTGCACTGTACTCTGCAAGAAGCTGCCAAAACCTGTGTAATACCAATTATTCCACGGCATCAGGCGTTGTGCAGACACATCAATCTGATTGCGTGAGGATGCGGACGTTCCTTGGTTGGAGGCTAGAGTCGAATTGTAGCTGGCGGACGCACTCCAGCGGTCCCGTGGGTAATTAACATCGGAGGAAAGGTTATATTGGGTGGATTGATTTCCTTTGTTATAACTGGCACCAAGACCGATGCTGCCGTTGAAACGATTCCAAAACTTCTGGGAAGACTGATCCACCTTCGCGATCTGACTTCGTTCTAGTTCCACGCTCTCACCCGGCTCTTCGATTACGTCGATCGAAACCGGCCGTTCGCCCGCCGTGTTTGACATGGAAAGTTTTCCGGAATAGACCCCGCCATCTTGCGTTTTGACTACAAAAAGTTGAGGACTCTCGAGGTGATCCACTTTGAACCAATTGATGGAAACAGTGCCCAGCGCATAGTCAAGTCCGACATAAAGAACATCCGCGCTAAGGCGTTTGATTTCACACGTCAACCGATCGCCGTTCCTCATCACCAGTACATCCGATTTGTCCCTCGCAAACAGCGTCGAGGCAAATAGGACAATCATCCAGAAAACAACCTGTAGCCTTTTCATTCCTGCGCCTCCCAGCCAGGTCTCCACCCGCGGAGTATGCACCAGCGCGATAACCAGTGAGGTATGCGACATCATGTTGCCGATCGATGCCCCGCTGATCGATCCGATCTTGCATGGCCGCTGTCACTCCAGCCGCGCAGATCCCATATCCATTGAATCTGGTGCTGAAACCAGAGGCCGTCTCTAAGAAGACCCTGTGCTTGACTCGATATCTGCACAACTAGGGAAATCCCCAGTAGATTCTGCGCGGCAAGAACAGTAACTTTCAAATCGAGCAGACTGTTAGTACTGCCAGTTCACAGGCTGCTTGGTTGTCTGTTGACTTGATATAGGGCACGTCGAGGGACGGAATTCGGTTCCAGGCTACGCTCACGCTCAAGTCCAATTTCTCGCAAGGTCGGGAAGGAGGGCATTGCTTGCATCGCGATAAAGTGCCTCGCCCGCCAATTTTCTGGTCACGGAAGCACGGGCCGCGTCTATGCACTGGCATCTGCTTACTTTCTCTGGTCTTGCTGTTGTGCGTCATCCCTGCCTGGACGCAGCTTGGCGCTCCAGCCCCTGCACCACCTGCTGCTCAACCGGAGCTTCCCAAAGACGCCCTTGGCCGCACTACCCCACAAGGTGCAGTCCTTGGCTTCCTGATTGCCGGTCGCAAGGGCGATGACGAGCTCGCCGTTCGGTATCTGAACACTCGCCTTCGGGGCGAACCGGCCACGACCCTCGCTCGTCAGCTCTACACCGTTCTCGATCGCCGCCTGCCCCCGAGACTCAATCAGCTCAGCGACAAGCCCGAAGGCTCGGTCACAGATCCGTTGAACCCCGAGCAGGAGCTCGTGGGAACCATCAGCAGCGAAAGTCGCAACCTGAACATATTCGTCGAACGCGTGGATCGCGGGAAGTCCGGATCTGTGTGGCTGTTCTCCAGCAAGACCCTCGACGCCATTCCGGACCTATACGAGGAAATCAACGTCATACCGGTGGACAGGTTTCTCCCGGAAGTCCTGGTGAATACTCGATTCGCGGGTATTCCCTTGTTTGAATGGCTTGCCGTGATTGTGGGCATGCCGCTCTTGTATTTCCTCACAGTTCTGTTGAACCGCCTCCTCCGCTTCCTGGTCAGCTGGTTTCGCCGACGCGTGCAGAGGAAGCCAGATCTGCATGTCCCCGAAATCTTGCCCCAGCCGGTTCGCCTGTTACTTCTGGCTTGGGCAATTCACTGGATGACTTCCAAGGTCAGCCTTTCTTTGTTGGCACGGCAGTTCTGGGCCGGCACTGCCGCAATCATTACCATCGCTGCAAGCGTCTGGCTGTTGATACTTTTCGCTGGCTGGGCCGAAGCATATATCAGTCGGTCTCTCCAAAGTCGCAACCTTACCGGAGCCACTTCGATGCTGCGGCTTGCCCGCTGGGGCGTCAACCTGCTGATCATTTTCGTGGGCTTGCTGGTGACCCTGCACTACTTCGGAGTGAACCCAACCGGCGCACTGGCCGGCCTCGGCGTTGGCGGCGTGGCCGTCGCCCTCGCCGCGCAGAAGACCCTGGAAAACGTGCTCGGCGGCGTCTCCCTCATCTTTGACCAAGCGCTGCACGTGGGTGACTTTCTGAAGGTGGGTGACACGGTGGGGACAGTCAGGGAAATCGGCTTCCGGTCGACCCGCATCCGAACTCTCGACCGAACCTTGGTCAGTGTTCCGAATGGGCAGATCGCCAACATGACCCTCGAAACTCTTTCCGCCAGAGATAAGTTCTGGCTACACCCCATCCTCGGCCTGCGTTACGACACCACTTCGCTGCAGATGCATGCCCTCCTCGACGGCATCCGAAACCTGCTGAAGGAATGTGGGCATGTCGAACCCGACTCGGTTCGCGTCCGCTTCCTTCGTTTCGGTCCCGCTTCACTGGACGTGGAGGTTTTCGCATACGTGCTGGCACGGGACTGGAGCCACTTCCTCGAGATCCAGGAAGAACTTCAACTCCACATGATGGAGTGTATCGAGTCGAATGGAGTTCAGATTGCCCTTCCGGGGCAGAACCTACAGCTCTCCGCGCCTTTCTCTTCCCGCGAGACCGGTGTGCAGGCATTGCTCAAAACGCCGGTTCCGGAGACGCAGCCTATTAACGAAGCAGCAGTCAAATCCGCATGAAGAAATGAGAAAGAGTCGACCATGACACAAGAAACGTTACGCTTGCAGGAAGCCCGCAAGGGCACTTCGAACTGGAAAAAGTGGGGGCCCTACCTCAGCGAACGGCAGTGGGGGACGGTCCGAGAGGACTATAGCCAGGATGGAAATGCCTGGGACTACTTCACCCATGACCAGGCACGCTCTCGTGCCTATCACTGGGGTGAGGACGGCATCGCTGGCCTTAGCGACGAAAATCAGATCCTCTGCTTTGCCGTGGGGCTGTGGAATGGTGCCGATCCGATCCTTAAAGAGCGCATGTTCGGACTCACCAACAGCGAAGGTAACCATGGCGAGGATGTGAAGGAATATTACTTCTATCTCGACAGTACGCCTACGCACTCCTACATGAAGTACCTGTATAAGTATCCTCAAGCGGCGTTCCCCTACGGCGATCTGATTGACACGAACAAGCGGCGCAATCGCAATGAGATGGAATATGAGCTCCTGGATACGGGTGTCTTCAACGAAGATCGCTACTTTGATGTGTTTGTCGAGTACGCCAAGGAATCGCCTGAAGACATCCTGATTCGGATTACAGTTGCGAACCGAGGGCCGCAAAAGGCCAGCCTCGCCGTGTTGCCGACTCTCTGGTTCCGCAACACCTGGTCGTGGGGGAAGAGTTCTACCAAGCCGCTGTTGGAGCAGATAGCCGGGTCGCGGGATACGGCGGTGATTGCCGCTTCCCATCCCGACCTGGGCGTCCGCTATCTCTATTGCGAAGCTTCCGTGCCTCTGCTCTTCACCGAGAACGAGACCAATCAGGAGCGCGTGTTTGGCCAGCCCAACCCCACTCCGTACGTAAAGGATGGAATCAACGAATACGTCGTGCAGGGCCATGCCGACAAGGTGAATCCGAAGAAGACCGGGACCAAGGCATGCGCGCATTACCGGCTGGAGGTGCCGCCCGGAGAAAGTCGGGTGATCCGGCTGCGCCTGACACCGGTCGCCCCAGACGCGGGGAAGGACTCGGGAGCGTTCGGAAACCGCTTCGACCAGCTCATGGCTTTGCGCTTGAAAGAAGCCGACGAGTTCTATGCATCGATCACGCCGGAGTCGGTGAGCGAAGATGCTGCCATGGTGATGCGACAAGCATTATCCGGCATGTTGTGGAGCAAGCAGTATTACGGTTACGACGTCGAGCATTGGATGAGGGAACATCCCGGACACAAATACCAGGGCCGGAATCGTGAGTGGGCCCACCTCGAGAATTCTCACGTAATTTCCATGCCGGATAAGTGGGAGTACCCATGGTACGCAGCTTGGGATCTGGCATTTCACAACATCGCGCTCGCCATGGTGGACCTGGACTTCGCGAAGCAGCAGATGCTCCTGATACTGGACGATGACTACCTGCATCCGAATGGCCAGCTTCCGGCCTACGAGTGGAACTTTAGCGACGTCAACCCGCCGGTGCATGCGTGGGCCGCGTGGAACGTCTACGAAACTGAGAAGAGCGCCCAGGGCCAGGGCGACATAACGTTTCTCAAGGAGGTGTTTCAAAAGCTGGTGGTGAATTTCAACTGGTGGGTGAACCGCAAAGACCCCAGCGGGAAGAACATCTTCGGCGGAGGCTTCCTCGGGCTTGACAACATCGGCGTGTTCGACCGGAGTGCCCCGCTCCCCACGGGCGGTCATCTGGAACAGGCGGATGGCACGGCGTGGATGGCCTTTTTCTGCCAGTGCATGGTGCAGATCGCCATCGAACTGGCGATGCACGATCCAGCCTATGAGCCCATGGTCGTGACGTTCTGCAAACAGTTCGTTTCGATCGCCTCGGCCATGGACCATATGGGGGATGAGAACGAGAGCATGTGGGACGAGGAAGATGGGTTCTATTACGACATTCTCCGGCTGCCGGACGGGACCTCAACCCGTTTGAAGGTGCGGTCGCTGGTTGGCCTGTTACCGATCTGCGCCGCAACGATATTCCGCGGGGAAGTCAGGAAACACATGCCGGATGTTGTCCGGAAGATGGACAGCTTCCTGGAAAAGCATCCCCAGATGGCGACATCGATGTCTCTCGAATCTGCACTGAAGGATGGCGTGGGTGGCAACCGCCTGTTCGACTTGATGACGGAACAGAAGTACCGCCGCGTATTGTCGAGGATGCTGGACGAGTCGGAGTTCCTGAGTCCGTACGGCATTCGGTCAATCTCCCGCTACCATCTGGAGCACCCCTATGTCTTCACCGCGGGCGGCCAGGAATTCCGGGTGCAATATGCGCCAGCGGAATCGGACAGCGGCATGTTCGGCGGCAACTCGAACTGGCGTGGACCGGTCTGGATGCCGATCAACGTGCTGCTGATCCGGTCCCTGCTAAACCTGTACCAATACTACGGGGACGATTTCCGGGTGGAATGCCCGACGGGTTCTGGGAAGTTGATGAACCTGTTTGAGGTTGCCCAGGAGATCAACTCCCGCCTGGAGCGCATTTTCGTGCGCAATGCGAATGGCCGCCGCCCGGTCTTTGGCGGAACGGATAAATTTCAGAACGATCCCTACTGGAAGGATTGCATCCAGTTCTACGAGTATTTCCATGGCGACAACGGCGCCGGGATCGGGGCAAGCCACCAGACCGGCTGGACCGGCACGATCGCCAAGGCGATCCAGCTTTTCGGACACTTGACGAAAACCGATGCTCTAGCGGGTCCGGAGAAGGTTGCGCTCTCGAAAAAAGCGGTGCCTGTCGCGAAACCCGCAGCCTAGCAATCGCGGACAGATTTGTTGGGGAGCGCGCGGGATCGACGCCGTCGGGTCACTTCTGCTTACGTATTCGTGCGAACGGATTCACCGCCGCAATTGCAGCACGCATTTGCAAGCGAGAAACCGAAAGAGATGATAACTATGTCCACCTGGCCGCAATATCCCACGTTGTACGAAATCAATACTTGGGTTTGGCTCTCCGAGCTCAGCCTGAAAACTGGAACGTCCGTTGACTTGCGTTCCGTGCCCTCCGCCGAATGGGACGCCATCGCCAAATTCGGTTTCGATGCCGTCTGGTTCATGGGGGTGTGGGAACGAAGTCCTGCGGGCATTGCAATTGCCAATAAGAACAAAGGTCTGCTCGATGATTTCCGTCGAGCTCTACCCGATTTCAAGCCCGAAGACAATGTCGGATCTCCCTACTGCATCAGACGCTACGTGGTTGATGAACACCTCGGCGGTCCTGAAGGCCTCGCCATTGCCCGGCGAGAGCTCGCGAAGCGAGGCATGAAGCTGCTTCTGGACTTCGTGCCAAACCATGTAGCGCCGGACCACCCGTGGGTTACAGAGCACCCCGAGTACTTCATTCGCGGGAATGCCGAGGACGCTAGGAGTGATCCCGCATCCTACGTTGAGGTACAAGGAAGCGTCTGCGCATGCGGACGGGACCCTTACTTCCCGGCATGGCCCGATGTTCTGCAGCTCAATGCGTTTCAGCCGGGGCTTCGGCGAGCAGTGATTGAAACCGTCTCCAGTATCGCGGCTCAGTGTGATGGCGTCCGTTGCGACATGGCCATGCTTCTGCTGAACCAGATCTTCGAACGCACATGGGGCAGTCGGGCGGGGCAACGGCCGTGGACGGAATATTGGGGTGACGTAATTCCTGCCGTCAAGAGAGAGTATGCAAACTTCCGCTTCATTGCTGAGGCTTACTGGGACCTGGAATGGGAGCTGCAACAGCAGGGGTTCGACTTCTGCTACGACAAGCGGCTCTATGATCGCCTGGAGCATGACAATGCAGAGACGGTTCGGCTTCATCTCTGTGCCGACCTTGCTTATCAGAAGAAGCTGCTTCGCTTCCTCGAGAATCACGATGAGCCTCGGGCTGCCGCGACCTTTTCGCCTGCAAAGGAGCGGGCCGCCGCAGTCACCATAGCCTCCCTTCCGGGGGCAAGACTCTTCCATGAAGGACAATTCGAAGGCCGGAAGGTAAGGCTCCCGGTCTTTCTAGGCAGACGCCCCGCGGAGCCCGTAGACAAAGCATTGCAGGCGTTCTACGACAAGCTCCTGGCAGCCATCAATGCCCCGGTATTTCGCGATGGGGAATGGAAGCTGTGCGAGCGTAACGGCTGGCCCGACAATCAAAGTTGTCAAAACCTGGTGGCCTGGAGCTGGGTTAAGGACGATGATCGGCGTCTCATTGTAGTGAATCTCAGCGAGAGCGCTGTGCAAGCCCGTGTGCATGTGCCGTGGGAAGAAATACAAGGGGAAACCTGGAGTTTGACCGACGCTTTTTCGGATGCGAGGTACGACCGCGCCGGAGATGAGATGGCGGCATCGGGGCTGTATGTCGAATTACAACCTTGGAGTTACTGCCTCTTCCAGTGTCGTCGTGCCGGCAGGAACTACGATGAGTCAGGCATCTCCATTGAAAGTGCGGTCGCGGCCACGAATTAACAGAGGCCAAGGAGAGCTATTCGTATGTAAACGGGTTCACCGGCAGATCTGCAATGGCTTCGAATTTCGAGCCGTTAATGGTCATACTGGGATTGTGAGTGTACCGCGATATTACGCCAACAATCCAAAGGTGAATTGACTCAACAAGTCTTACGCAAGCGCCGACGCAACCTGCTGGAGGCTGATCATGGCGAACAACAAGCAGTTTCTTTCGATCCTCTTGAGCGTGAACTTGGCCCTTGTAACCTGGCCCTTGGACGGATGCAAGAAGGAAAAAGAGTTGGCGCCCCTGACCGTGAGTCCGCAAACTCAGGCGCCCGCCACAACCTACGCCGTGCCCACCGCCGATCAGCTTTACCAGCTTGTCGCGCCCATCGCCCTCTTTCCCGATAATCTGGTTGCACAGGTTCTCGCCGCCTCCACCTATCCCGATCAAGTCACGGGCGCAAACACATGGATCCAACAGAACTCAAGTCTAAGAGATGGTCAACTTATGCAAGCCGCCGACCAGCAATCCTGGGATGCCAGCGTCAAGGGTCTCACGCAGTTTCCCGACGTCCTGAATCAGATGGCGACCAGCCTGTCATGGACTTCGGCTCTTGGAGACGCCTATTTCAACGTTCCGCAAGATGTGATGAATGCCGTGCAAGTCATGCGCCAGCGCGCCCAGCAAGCGGGCAACCTGAAAAGCAACCAGCAGCAGAATGTCACGGTTGAGAATCAAGCCCCCGGTGCCGCCCCGCCGCCTGACACTTCGAGTGCGCCAGCGCCCACGATTGTCCAGCCTCCGCCGCAAACCATCATCATTCAACCAGCCCAGCCGCAGGTGGTGTACGTCCCGACCTACAATCCGACTGTCGTGTATGGCACGCCCGTTCCCGCGTATCCCGGATACTCGTCCGGGAATATGGCGCTCGCCAGCGTTCTCTCTTTCGGCGTCGGCATCGCCGTGGGCGCCGCTATCGCCAACAACAACAGTTGCTGCGGATGGGGCTGGAATTCTTGGGGATGCGCTTGGCACAACTCTACCGTTGTCTACAACCGCAACGTTTACGTCTCTACATCCAATACCTTCGTCAATCGCAACAATTACTACAATCGCAACATAAACAACGTGAACGTGAACAACGTCAATCGGAACAATATCAACACCAACAACATCAACCAGAACAACGTTAATCGCAATAGCGTCAACGCGAACAATTACCGCGCCAACAATTTCAACAACAACTCTCGCAACAGCAACGTCGCTACCCCGACTTTCAACCAGAAATACGATCAGCCTCAGTTCAAGAATGACCGGGGAAATCTGGGACAGAGCAGCCGACCCGGAGCCGCCAATCAGCCCAACTTGAACCAGCAGAACCGCGCGGGCGTAAATCAACTGAACCGTCCGACCGCGAATCAGCAGAATCGTCCGAGCGTGAATCAACCGAACCGTGCGAATTCCAATCAGAATCAGAGCCGTCCCAACAATCTGAATCAAGCCCAGCGCGAATCCGCCCGCGGTTACGGACAACAGCCAAATCGAGGCAACAGCAACGGCGCCTTCAGCAACTACAGCCCGGGCGGAAATGCCCGGACCAACAGCGCCCGCGGCCAGCAAAGCCTGACGGAGAATCGGGCTCCAGCGGGCGGGGGTGGGAATCGTGGCGGCGGGGCGCGGCCTCAGCCGCAGCCGCAAGCGAACGGCGGACGCCGCCGATAGCTTCGCCGCAGTAAGGTGCGGGTTACGAGTTCAGGAGCAGGAGAATACCCTTATGCAATCTATACAGCTCTTCCAGACACGGCTTCAATGGCGCTCCGTCCCGATATTGCGTCAGTTGGGCTCGTTCGCAGCCATCCTGCTGTTTGTGCTGATTGTTCCATCCTCTTTTGCGCAGCAGGGAAATGAAAAAACCTTTGCCACGCCCGGCGAGGCCACCCTGGCTCTTTACAACGCCGTCAAATCCAACGATAGTCAGACCGTGGCTGCAATCTTCGGTTCCAATTCAAACGATATTCTCCACACTGGCGACGACGTCGCCGATAAGAACATGGCGGACAATTTCATCCGTCGCTACGAGCAAATGCACCGCGTCGTCATCGAACCTGATCAGACCGTCACGCTGTATATCGGCGCGGAAAACTGGCCTCTTCCTATTTCGATAATCAAGAACAGCAGCGGCGCCTGGTATTTCGACACTGAGAGCGGCAAGAAGGAAATTCTTCAGCGGCGCGTGGGCACCAATGAGAACGACGCAATTGAAATCCTGCACGCCCTGGTTGACGCCCAACACGACTATGCTTCCGAGAGGCATGATGGCGACAAGACAAAACACTACGCGTTAAAGTTCCTGAGCGATGAAGGCAAGCAAAACGGACTGTATTGGAAAACCGACGACAACGCTCCCCAGAGTCCCATCGGGCCGCTGCTCGTTTCCGCTACCGGCGAAGGCTACAACCCACAACCGGGCAAAGCGAGTCCCTTCCACGGATATTACTATCGCATTCTCACCAAGCAGGGATCGGCGGCGAAAGGCGGCGCGCGCGATTACGTGGTTGACGGCAAGCTCGTTCGCGGCTTCGCATTTGTGGCCTACCCTGCCGAGTACCGCAATTCCGGCGTCATGACTTTCATCGTGAACCAGACCGGCGTTGTGTATCAGAACGATCTTGGTCCGCAAACGTCGGAAACGGCTGCTGCCCTGAAAGAGTACAACCCCGACGACACCTGGGAACCAGTCGACTGAAAAGGCTCGAATCGCGGCACCCAGACTGCCCATTGCAAATCCGATGCGCCATCGCGCCGAGAAGACGACATTCAAGCAACATCTTGGGGCGCTCGCACTGGTGGCTCTGCTCACGAGCCCAGTCGTAGCCCAGGACACCGCGCCCGCTATTTCCTCCAGCGCCTCTCCGAATCCGTGGGCATTCTCTCTCACCACCAGCGGCTACATTGTGCCCGATGGCCAATCCTATGTATCTCCGGACTTCTCCGCCGACCGTGGCTGGTTACACTTGGAAGCTCGTTACAACTACGAGGCTCCGGAGACCGGGTCGCTGTGGGCGGGGTACAACTTCAGCGCAGGAAAGAAACTGATGTTGGATGTGACTCCGATGGTGGGCGCCGTCTTTGGCAATCTGAACGGCGTCGCCCCCGGCTACCTGCTCACACTCGCTTACAAGAAGGTTCAGCTCTACAGTAGCGGTGAGTACGTTTTCGATGTCCAGAACCGTGGCGGCAACTTTTTCTACAACTGGAACCAACTGACGTACGCACCGCTGAAATGGCTGCAACTGGGCCTGGTATCGCAACGAACCCGGGCCTACCATACAAGCCTCGACGTGCAGCGCGGGGTCCTGGCGGGTTTCACCTATAAGAGAGTGAACTTCACAACCAACGTATTCAATTTCGGGTGGACCACGCCGACCGAGGTTCTAACGCTGGGTTTCAATTTTTGAGTATGGATCGGGCAAGGCGTGTCGGGAAGGCTTGCCGGACGACAAGGCAAATTGATTGTTGATGTAACCAAGCCAATTATACAAGTTGAGAAATGGCCGACCCTCTCGTAATGAGGCGATTTTTCGCCCACCTAGGGATTTGCCTAGTAGCAAGACGCTGGATACTGTCCTATGAATAATTGTGGAGCTAGGTCTGCTAGCACACCCCCCACTTGGCACAAGAGGGTAAGGAAGACAGCGCATTAGAAGGTTAACACCATGACTACCCGCTCCCGCATTCTGATCGCCGATGATCACAATCTCGTGGCAGAGCTGTGCAAGCGACTTTTGGAAAAGGAGTTTGATGTAGTCGGAGTAGTGGGCGATGGCCGCGCTCTAGTGCGTGCTGCCGGCGAATTAAAGCCTGACGCAATCGTGCTCGATATCGCCATGCCCGCCCTGAATGGCTTGGACGCGGGGCGGCAGGTGAAGGAAATGCTGCCCGCCGTCCGATTGGTTTATTTGACTATGAATCCCGACGCCGAAGTGGCCGCCGAAGCCTTCCGCTGTGGAGCGTCGGGGTACTTGCTGAAGACTTGCGCCGCGGCGGAGATGCTGACCGCGATGCGTGAGGTGTTACGGGGTAAGTCGTATATCTCACGGACTCTGCCGCGAGATTCCATCACACTCTTGCGGCGACAAGGTACGAAACTGGTCGAGGAAGCCGACCGCCTAACCGAGCGGCAGCGGGAAGTGCTGCAGTTGCTGGTGGAAGGCAAGGTGATGAAGGAGGTTGGTGCCATCCTGAACATGACACCCCGGACGGTTGCGTATCACAAGTACCGGATGATGGGGATTTTAGGCGTCAACAGCAACGCCGAACTGGTCAAGTATGCCATCCTGAGGCACATCGTGGCTGCTTGAGTCACCCGTGGGCGAATTCTTAACTGACGAAATCAGCATCACGATTCGCAGAAAGCGGACTATGCCTTTTTGATACGTGATAGCGGCGCTAGCCGATGTTCCGCTGAACGAGGAAACATGAAATCTCTAAGGTGATTTGCTCACCCTAGTAATTCTTACAGTACTAACTCGGTCTGACCTCTATTACACTCCGATCAACTCGAAAACCAAGGAGTCAGCGCTTTGGGAGGGCGAATATGCCAGCCGCCACCGCATCCGTACTAAGCCGTCAAAAGAAAAAAAACACGCATCCGCAGAAGGGCCGCGAGCCGGTTACCCCCAGCTGGGTCGGGCGCGTCCCCCAACTCAAGCCGGGCCAGTACGCCGATGGCATGCCCATCCATTCGCCCGAATACATCTGCTGCAAGCTGATTCTGCGGCCCAACAAGTTCCATTCGCGAGAGAGCTTCTTTGACTTCGGCAAGGTCATGCGCGAGCCAGCTAAAGAGCACGGCGTGAAATACACGACCGATGGCTTCTTGGAGCAGCCGGTCAAAATCCGCGAAGTGCTGTTTATTGACACGGATGACTTCCGCCTCTACAACAACGCCTTCATTCTGCGCCGCCGGATCCCGTACAAGGACGGTTTCCCAGTCGGCGAGCCCGAGATCGTCTTCAAGTACAGGCATCCCGAATTGCAGGCCGCGGCCGAGACCGACGTCCGGCCGAATATCCTCGGCGATCACCGTGTCAAGTTCAAGGTCCAGGCCCTGCCCTTGAAGGAAAAGCTGGGCGGCATCCGTCTGCTCTTCTCGCACAACGTGCAATTCACCCGCGGAGCCGTTGGACTAGGCCGCGAGAATATCCGCGACATGGACTCTTTGGTCGAGATGCTCCCGGTGCTCGCGCGTGTCAGGAAGACCCCGAAAGAAGAGATCCATTTGGTCAGTAATACCATCGTCGAGGAGGTGCTTCAGGACATCGGCCTGCTTGATTTCGGTTCGGGCCTCACCTGCAAGGCAAACGTGGCGATCTGGCGTACCCGCGGTGAGCACCGTCCGCTCATCGGGGAGTTCGCTTACCAGTTCAAGTTCAAAGACCGTGCGCAGCTCAGCCCGGAGGCATTGCGCCGAACGGAAGCCTTCTTTATCGCTCTGCAGTATGCAGCCGAGGACTACATCGCGCTGAATGCGACGAAGACCGCCACCGTGTACCGGCTGCTGGGCAATCCGCCCAAGTCCCATGAATGAACCGCAAGCCTCCTGTCCGAATGAAGGGATCATGGTCGTGAGCCATGGCTGATACTGCTGCGAAACCCGCACTTCAACCTGGCGAAACTGCTGCCAAGGCGGCAGCGGTTTCCATCTGGGAGATATTCCTGGAATTTCTTATCATCGGCGCCACCAGCTTCGGGGGTGTCGTGCCCTATTTGCGCGGCAGCCTGGTGACGAAGCGGCAGTGGATCGACGACAAAGAATTCGTTGAAATGCTGTCCATCAGCCAGAGCCTGCCAGGACTCAACGCCACCAACATGGCGGTCCTGGTGGGAGAGAAGCTGCGCGGTGTCATGGGTTCAATTGCCGGGATTATCGGCATCTGCCTTCCTGGTGGGTTGCTAATGTTCGCGGTGGGCGTCTTTTACCACCACCACGGTGACCACACGTTTATCACGGCGGCGTTGAAAGGGGTGGCGGCGGCGGCGGTTGGGCTGATCTTGGCCACCGTTGTAAGCCTCAGCAAAAAGTCGCTCTCCCATAATTTCGATTTCGTGTTCATGGCAGCAACTGTGATTGCGGTGAACCGGTTGCACCTGGGAGTGCCACGTACGCTGGTCGCGGTCGGGGCTCTAGCCATTCTCTTCCACCATCCGCGCAAGGCGCAAAAAGAGAGTGTGAAGCCATGAATCAGATTCCAGCCCTGATTCGCGTGTTTGCCTATCTATCCATCCTCACTGTCGGCGGTGGCATGGCGGCTTTCCCCGAAATGAAGATCCTGACCGTCGATGTGCACAACTGGCTTACGTTCCCGCAGTTAATTCACTTGTACAGCGTTGGCCAGATGGCGCCCGGCCCCAACATGATGATGATCGTGTCGATTGGACAATGGGCTGGCGGAATCCTCGGCGCGATCGCTGTCCTGGCTGCCTTTTTTGGGCCGACTGCTGTGCTCGCGTTCATCGTTGCCAAAGCGTGGAAAAAGCTCGAGAAATGGCCGTGGAGAACGTCGATTCAACAGGGACTAGCGCCAGTATCGATCGGGTTGCTGCTGGCCGGCTGTTTCAGCATGGCCAAAGGCGCCGTTACCGGAACCGAAACCGCAGCCATCGCGGTTGCTGTACTGCTGATCCTGCTGCAGTACAAAGTAAATCCGACTCTGCTAGTGCTGGCCAGCGCGGGCGTCGGTATTCTTACGTTCATGCCCAAGTGAGCTGTGTCGCCTTCGCCGTACGAGCAGCAATCATACGGCCGCGATCCCACAGAAACAGCCGGATGGTCGCGCAGGCCAGTGCCAGCCCTGCGCGATTATCCGCTGCACTATCAGCTTCTGTTCTGGCACAGTCGCAGCTTTTCAGCCGTCCGCCGCTCAATCCCTTTGTAGAGCTGACGGAAATTGCAGCACTTCGGCGTCGTTAAGCACTTCTCCCCGAGCCTGCGCGAGCAAGTGAGCCAGAGCCACCTCCAGCTCCTCGTCTGTGTATGCCTCCAGGTTTGTTTTTTGTTTTGTCATTTCCCCACTGGACGGTGGCAGGTCATCAATCAAGAGCTACCAACTTTACGTAGCAGTCCCCGGGGGCAAGAGTCGGTGACCTTGATCATGGAGTGCCCTTTTTTCTAGCACCAATCCGAATGAGAGTTTCCGGTTAACGGACCGAATTAGGGCGTGAATGTTGCACCGCAAAGACCAGCCGCCTGGCGAATGGCGTCCGCAACTCTTGTGGCGGTCTGCTCATCCGCGAATTGAATTTCTGCCGCATGATCGTTCGGCAAGTTCGCTGTGGACTTCAACTTATCTTTTTTGTACGACTGGCGGTGTCCGCTAATTGCTGTAGTCGTTTTTATCTGGATCAGGTAGGTGTCGGGCGAGAACTGTAATTTGTCACCACTTTGCGATGCCCTACTCCGTGAATGGGACTGAACAGTTACACCGGCAACAGCTCGGAGCTGCACTAAGTAGGTTTCCACCGTCTTGTCGGGAGATTGTATTTTGATATTTGTCCAAGCGAGTGAACAGGTTGACGGATCCGCGTTTACCTGTGCCAGGCTATTGGTGGTCGTCCATTTGGCGCCACAGAGATCTTGATCAGTAGTAGTCCAAGAAACAATTCCACGGCTATTCAACGTATTTGCGATGAAGGTCATCGTGTCTTTGAGCGTCGGCTGAGTGCTCTGTGCAGAGACATGAAATGCAAGCAACAGAGCCAGCCAAATAAGGATACCGAATCTCTCAGTTGCTCTCATTATCGTTCAAAGCTCCTTGTTGGCCGGCAGTTCACTTCTTGCTTGTTGCCCCAGAGACGCACGAACTGGTTGAGGACAGATCAAGAGTAGTCTCCTTAACGTATCCGACCTAATTTGGCCTGCACAACTAGGAAAATCCCTAGGTGAACGTCAAGCTGCTTGTGTAAATAGGTTGAGGGTGCGAGTTTTCCATTCTAAGTTGAATCTCTGGAAGATGGAGTAGATGATGCGGTCCACGCTTTCTACGTTGACAAAGCAAACCATGGGCCGCGTGCGGCGGCGCTCCTCGACAAAGCAGCGTTCGATCACGTTGCCGGTGCGCAGTTTGCGCCACAGGTGCCGGGGGAAGGCACCAGCACGGTGCACCTGAGAATCTCCATCTGGGGCGGGTTTCAGATGCGCGTGATTTAAAGATTTGTGGGCTTGTCAAGAAACTTTTCAGAACTGGCCGGGTTCCAAACTCGTAACCACTCGTCGTTTCACGCGCAAATGACAGAACTAAACTCTCGGTATAACCAACTCTTGAACGGGGCTTGGACCAGTGTTCCCCAACGTCGAAGTACGCCACTTGCACGCGGTCATTGTCTTGGGCGAAGAGCTGAACTTCACCAAGGCCGCCCACAGATTGCACCTCACCCAATCTGCGCTCAGCAGACAGATCACTGAGATCGAAGAACAACATAGATTTCGCCTGTTCACTCGCAATAATCGACGGGTTGTCCGCGTGGAGCTCACCGACGCGGGACGAGTCTTCGTTGAGGAGGCTCGCTCTTCGCTCTTGCATATGGACCGTGCTGTTCATCTTGCTCGTGCCATCCATGACGGGAGCAGACAACGTTTTGACGATTGGACACTCGCACGAAGCCGATCAAGGCTGGATTTCGGACCTTCTTGCAATTCGTCTGCCCCTGTACCCCAAGCTCGCTATTCGACTGGTCAGTCAGTTCTCAATCGAGTTGGTCCGAAGTGTTTTGGCAGGAGAACTGAATCTGGCCCTGGTGACTGCACCGCCGGAGGACGCTCAGATCACGGCTGCACCGTTCGCCCTGACGCCGCTCTATGCGGCTCTTCCAGAGAGCCATGCCGCTACTCAAAAAGAACAGGTCGTGCTCCAAGATCTGGCAAAAGATGAATGGATTCTGTTCGCTCGACGAGTTCACCCTATTGTTCATGACGCAATCATGGACGCGGCACAACGTGAGGGAATCGTTCCGAAACGCGCGCACGATATTATTACGCCGCAAGAGGCGGTTCACTTGGTATCTGAGCACGCTGGCGTGGCCATTTTTGCTAAAACGACGGCCCTTGGCTTTCACGCTGAAGGTGTAGTGATGAAGCCTCTTTCTGATGCCTCATTGTGTTTCCAAACGTGTGTGATTATGAGAACCGACGATGATTCGCGATTGGCAAATGAGTTCGCCCGGTCTTTCCTCCGCAGATATGCTTACCAGCGCCGTCCACCAAAGCCAACTGAATTCTCGGTATCCGCGCGAGTTGTCAGCATGAAAAAGGCAAACCCGCAGACGCGGCGTTGACGCGCCATCGTCGTCCCGAGTCGAACCCTTCCTGTGATTTTAGTCCTGGAATGCTTTCAGGTTCGAAAGGACGAGGTTCACGTAGTCGACCTACGAATCCCCGGCCAGAACGGCCAGCAGAATGGCTGCTTGCCGCCGCCTATTCCTGGTGGGAATAGCTGTCCCCCGAGAATTCATTGGACAATTCAAGCACCTGGAATCAAGTTGGTAACATCCAGCCGCGGTTGGGTTCGTACCATGTCTGACTCCGCTAGAAGAGCAATAGAGCCATCTGACGGCTTCCGTCCGGGTTCAGTGGGCTCACCCTTAGGCCCTGTCGATTTGGCTAATGAGAAGCACTACTCGGTTATCGAGATCGCCAGACTTTGGGCGCTCAGCGAGAAGACAGTTCGAAGGATTTTTGAGCGGGAACCAGGCGTGATCCGCTGGAGCAGGGAAGAAACGCTGCACAAGCGAGGATATCGAACGTTGCGCGTGCCAGAAACCGTTCTTCATCGTGTACATCGTAGGCTCCGCAAAGCAAGCTGACAGTTTCGACGGTTGCTGCAAAGCTCTGAGAGTTGCTAAGCGTACTTCTTCATGAGGCGCAGTCCCTGGAGCCGCCAGCTCTTTTCCACGGACGAAACTAATTGCTCCTGGCGGGCTTTGACGAAAGGAGCGTAATGCCGCTCGGTGGTCTTCACGCTGGCGTGTCCCAGCAGAATGGACACTTGGTCAATGGGAACGCCCGCCAACAGCAGTTCTACGGCAAAGGTGTCCCGGAGCATGTGGGGGTGTGCCCTTTTGTCGAGTTTTGCCCACTTGAAGAGGCGCTGCAAACTGGCGTGCCAGCAATTGCTGGCGCGATAATGCAGCCCATTTCCAGTCCAGAAGAAGTATCGCGAGTTGCTGTTCGGCAGCGTGCGCAGAAGCTCGACTACGTGAGGCGGCAGGGGCACATATACTGGCAACCCTGTTTTCTGCTGGTACAGAAACACGCGGTTTTCCGTCAGGCGTGCCCGCTCAAATGTTACCGCATCATTCAGGCGCAGTCCGCTGTAGCGCATGAGAAGCAAGAGACCCCGCACCCGGACGCGGTGTCCGGGATTCGTGCTCCAATGCGACAGATCGTAGGTTACGTTCACCAACTTCTGAAATTCTTCTTGCGAAAAATAATCCGTGGGCACCGGTCGGACCTTGATTGGGCCCAATTCTTCAACGGGGTTCTGTTTCACCCAGCGTTTACGAACACAATAGGAGAAAAACGAATGCCAGCGTTCCTGCCGTTTCTGGGCGGTGATGGGTGCGACCTTCCAAGATCGACTGAGCAGGCCGAGTTCATCGTCGCTGAATTCGTCAATGTAGGTCAGGCCTCGACCGTGCGCAAAGCTAACCAACTCACGCTGCATCAACGAAAATTTGTAGAGCCAGCCATGCGATAGCCGCTGTCCCTGCTTCCTTGCGATGAATGCGACGAGCGCGTCCTCTATGGTCACGCGTGCCGGCGAGGGGTCGGTCGCCTCCGCGTCCATCAGCCGCGCCTTCTTTTCCGCCTTCTCCCAGGCGCGAGTGCGGGCGCTGACGCGCACAAAGGCACCCGTAGTTTCGACGGTGCCCATAATCCATTTCGGGCAGTGGCAACGTCTGTAGTGGGGATCAGCCTGCGCGCAAGGAGGATAGTGACGAGTGTAGACGCTCAACATAAATGCCTCCGGGAGAAGGTGAGTCCGCCAGAAGCATTGTACGATAATTGTACGAAACTAGGTAGCTGCCTATAAACTATTAAATTTAAAGTAGTTAAATTGGTGCGGAAGGGGGGATTTGAACCCCCACGCCTTTCGGCGCCACCCCCTCAAGATGGTGTGTCTGCCAGTTCCACCACTTCCGCACGAACCGCGAAAAACACTTGGAGGCTCAACGATTATAGCAAAGCTGGCAGATCGCGAAAGGCCCGGCCGCGGCGTCAGTACTTCACGATTGCGGCGAACGATTTTGGATCGAGGCTCGCCCCACCCACCAAAGCGCCGTCGATTTCTTCTTCCGCCATCAGTGCTTTGGCATTTTCGGGCTTCACGGAACCGCCATACAGGATGCGAAGGCCGTCAGCGAATGGCTGGCTGAATGACTTGGCAGCTTCTCCGCGGATCAAGCTGTGGGCTTCGGCCGCGAGCTGCGGCGTAGCCGTCTTGCCAGTTCCAATCGCCCAGACTGGCTCGTAAGCGACCACCAGTTTTCCCGCTTTCTTGGCAGAGACGGCGTGGAAGGCGCGCAGGCATTGACGGCGCAGCACGTCCTCGGTAAGTCCGGCTTCGCGTTCTTCCAGGACCTCGCCCACGCAGACGATCGGGGTAAGGCCGGCTTCGAGTGCGGCTTTTAGTTTGAAATTCACGATGTCATCCGTCTCCCCGAAATACTGCCGCCGCTCAGAGTGGCCAATGATGGCATGAGTGCAGCCAACGGCAAGCAGCATGCTGGGGCAGACTTCGCCGGTATACGCGCCTTCTCTTTCCCAGTAGAGGTTTTGTGCGCCGATGGCGACGCTCGACCCTTTCACCGCTTCCACCGCGACGCAGAGATCGATGGACGGCGGGCAGATCACGATCTCGTCGCGATCATGATTCGCTACCAGGGGAAGAAAGTCGCGAAAGAAGTCTCGGGTCTGGTCCGGAGTTTTGTACATCTTCCAGTTAGCAGCGATTACTTTCTTGCGGGCCATAGAAGTCCCCTCGGAGATAGCCTTTGAGCAATGCAGGCGCAGCTATCCGCGCCTGTGTGGTGCATTGCAATCAACCACACCTGGAAATCTACCTCTTTTCGGTCAGCGCTTCCACACCGGGTAATTTCTTGCCTTCCAGGAATTCAAGCGAGGCGCCTCCGCCGGTGGATATGTGCGTCATCTTGTCGGCAACCCCGGCCGCGTGCACTGCGGATACCGAATCGCCGCCGCCCACAATCGAGATCGCACCCACGTTTTCCGCGATTGCCTGAGCGATCTTATAAGTTCCCTTGCTGAATGGTGAGACCTCGAATACGCCCATGGGACCGTTCCAGACGATGGTGCGGGCGCGGGAAACTTCTTCCGAGAAAAGTTCGATGGTTTGCGGTCCGATATCGAGCCCCATCATGTTGGACGGAATCGGGTGTCCGCTGTTCACAATGTGAACCACGGCGTTGACCTCAATCCGGTCCGCGACAATGTGATCGACCGGCAACAGGAACTTCAACTTGTGAGTCTTGGCTTCCTGCAGAAGCTGGCGGGCGAGGTCGAGTTTGTCTTCCTCCACGCGCGACTTGCCGACATTCTCGCCCTGAGCTTTCAGGAATGTATAAGCCATGGCGCCGCCGATGAGGAGCGTATCCACTTTGCTCATCAGATTCTGGATGACGGCAATCTTGTCGCTGACTTTGGCTCCGCCCAGGATGGCGATAAACGGCTGCTCGGGATGCTGCAGGGCTTTGCCCAGATAGCGAAGTTCCTTTTCCATCAGCAGCCCGGCTGCAGACTTTTTGACAAACTTGGTGACGCCAACCGTGGAGGCATGGGCGCGATGCGCGGTCCCGAAGGCGTCGTTCACATAGTAGTCGGCAAGGCTCGCGAGTTGCTTGGAGAATTTCTCGTCGTTGGCTTCTTCTTCGGCGTGAAAGCGGAGGTTTTCGAGCAGCAGAGTTTGTCCTTTTTCCAGCTTGCCGGCTATCTCTTCGGCGTCAGCTCCCACGCAGTCGGGAGAAAACCCAACGTTTTCGCCGCGGGCCAGTTCCCGGTCGAGGAGCATGCGCAGGCGCTCGGCCACGGGCTTCAGGCTCATCTTGGGATTGGGTTTCCCCTTGGGGCGGCCGAGGTGGGAAGCCAGAATGAGCCGCGCTCCATGACGGAGCGCGTACTCAATCGTCGGAAGAGTTTCACGGATGCGGGTATCGTCCATGACCCGGCCGTCTTCCATGGGCACGTTGAAATCGACGCGCATAAGAACGCGGTGATCGTTGATATCCAGATCGCGGATGGAAAGCTTCGACATTAAGTGATCCTTGGCGCTGCACAACTGTCCGGCAGCGTCGTTCCTACGCGAGGGCGCAGACGCTCTCTTGACAGCCGGCGAGACGCCGGCGCTGCTACAAGCCTTTCTTGCCGAGATAGTTGATCAGGTCGCGGACACGGCAAGAGTAGCCCCACTCATTGTCGTACCAGGAAATCACCTTGACCAAGGTTCCCCCGATCACGAGCGTCATTCCTGCGTCCACGATCGAGGAGCGGGAGTCTCCACGGAAATCAGCCGAGACCAATTCATTTTCTTCATATCCAAGATACCCCTTGAGCGGTCCGTCCTGCGATGCTTTCTTCAGGGCGGCATTGACTTCTTCCTTGGAAGTCTTTTTCTCGACCAACACGACCAAGTCGACAACCGAGACGTTCGGAGTTGGAACCCGCATGGCGAAACCATCAAGCTTGCCCGCCATCTCAGGAATGACAAGTTTCAGCGCCTTGGCTGCACCCGTGGAGGTTGGAATCATGGAGAGCGCGGCCGCACGGGCGCGGCGCAGATCTTTATGAGGGAAATCCAGAATCACCTGGTCATTGGTGTAGGAGTGGATGGTCGTCATTGAGCCGACGATTATCTTGAAATTGTCATTCACGACTTTAACGATAGGCGCCAGGCAGTTGGTGGTGCAGGACGCGTTCGAAATGATGTGATGCTTCGCCGGATCGTAAACCTGTTCGTTGACGCCCAGCACCAGGGTCACGTCTTCATTCTTGGCAGGAGCCGAGATGATGACCTTCTTGACCGGCCCGCGAAGATGTTTCTTGGCGTCATTGGCATCCGTGAACCGGCCGGTAGATTCGAGCACCACCTGGGCGCCGACAGATTCCCAGGGAAGCTTGGCCGGGTCTTTCTCCGCGAAAACCTTGAAGCTCTTGCCATCGACGGTGATGCTGTCAGGACCGGCCGAAATCTGGTTATGCAAATTGCCCAGAATGGAGTCGTATTTCAACAGGTGCGCGAGCGTTTTGGGATCAGTGAGATCGTTGACTGCAACGAATTCGATGTCGGGATCTTTGAGTGAGGCGCGCATCACGTTGCGTCCGATGCGTCCGAAACCGTTAATACCTACTTTGATAGCCATCTTGCCTCCGTGAGGATGATGAAGATACGCCTGAAAAATGTGGGGCCGGGAACACAAAATGTTAACAGGGAAAGGGAAGGGCAGCAAATCGAAGAAGCCCGCCGCGTGTAGAGCGAACACTCTTGTCCGCTTCTTTCAAAATGCAATCAATCACGGCTAGCCTGCAACACACGCGGCCGACAAGAGTGTCCCCCACACCAGGCTCAGGATGAAGTTTTCGCTGTGGAGTAGGCGAAGCGGTTGATTTGGGAGTCGATATCCTTGCACAGTTCTCCCCACATGTTCTCCGGCATCGAGAGAAACACTTTGACCACTTCGGGATCGAACTGCTTTCCAGAGAAGAGTTCGATTTCCTTACGGGCGGCGCCCAGAGTTTGCGCGGCGCGATAGGGGCGGTCGTTAACCATCGCGTCCAGAGTGTCAGCCACCGCGAAAATGCGTGCTCCAAGAGGAATCTCCTTACCCTTTAGCCCTCGCGGGTAACCCGTGCCATCGTATTTTTCCTGATGCGAATAAACGATCTCCGCTGCCTCGGTCAGGAAGGGAATCTTCCTCACGATCAGGTAGCCGCGGTACGCGTGCTCCCGCATGATGGTGATTTCATCCGTGTCCAGCTTGCCCGGTTTATTCAGGATCGCATCGGGAATCGCCATTTTCCCGATATCGTGGAGAAACGCGCCCCGCGCAATCACCGCAATCTGATCTCTCGCTAAGCCCATGGCCTTGGCAATGGCCATCGTGAACGCAGTGACCCGTCTCGAGTGTCCCTCGGTTTCGGCGTCTTTCGCGTCCAGAGCATCGCCCAGAGCTTCGAGCGTAATGTCGTAAGAACGCTCCAAGTTATTCATGGTCTTCTGCAACTGCTCGGTGCGGGCATCGACCAGACTCTCAAGCTCGGTCTGATACTTGCGGTTCTCCATCTTGAGGCGGCGATTTTCCAAAGCCCGGCGCACTGTCGCCAGCAATTGTTCGCGCTCAAAAGGTTTCAGCAGATAGTCGTACGCGCCGTTGCGGATGGCGGCCAGGGCAACCGAAATGTCATGCACCGCAGTTACCATCACCACGGGCATGTCCGGGTAACCTTCTTTAGTGCGTTCCAGCAGGCCGATTCCATCCAGATCGGCCATCATCAGATCGGAAAGCATGAGCTCGAATTCTTCGCCGGCGTCCAGAATGGCCAGGGCTTTCAGGCCAGAAGAAGCCTGCCGCGTCTTATAGTTGGCGGCGGCCAGCATGGAACACACGATTTCTCGGATGGCGTCTTCGTCGTCGACTACCAGGATGCGCTCTGCTGCCATAGCTTTCCCAGTGTACCTCGAATCGTGCCCGAATTCGGAGTGCCAAGATTAGGACTTTCTCAAATCCAAGTTCCGAAAGTAATCACCCGTAAGGGGAAAGCTCATCGGCCACGTGTACAGGCATGTTATTAAGATAGGGAGCGCTTGCCCCCTTATCGCCATGAATAGCTCTGCCTTATTTGCCTGGTACGCCTTGGTGGACCTCCCGGTCCCGAGGTTTGTAGCGGTGGAATCGGCCGCGCTGGTCATCCTGGCCGCGGGTCTGCTGGTGTTTCGCACCTTTCGCGAGCGTTACCTGCTCATCTGGATCCTGGGCTGGCTAGCCTATTTCGTCTCCAGTTGGACCATTCACCACCCTGGCGTCGATGCCAGTTCTCGCTATGCTGGAGCAGTTTCCCAATCGCAATTCGTACTGGCCCTGTGTCTGTTCTCCGCCGCAGTCTTTGTTTATTGCCATGCCCGCAAGGTGCTGGTTCCCCTGCTGGCGTTTTCCGTCGCAGTCATCACTTATTCGGCAGTGCGAGCCCTGTGGTGGCCGGATTCATTCGCTCTTCGTGTAGTTCTGGAAGTTTCCTATCGGGTCATCACGTTTGGCGCTGCTCTGCAGCTGATCCGCTTCCGCTGGGCACGCTGGGAAATCGGTCCCTGGCTGTTGAGTATCAGCTTGCTTGCAGTGCATCTCGACTGGGCTCCGCTGAATATCCACCTTCCGCCCGGTTTCAGCCTGGCAGTCGACCTGCTTCTTGGGTTGAGCATGCTGCTGATGGTCTTCGACGACTCCAGAATGCGCACCCGGCGACTGGGTGTGCTTAATGCCCTGACCACCACCATCTCCCGCTCGCAGCAGCACGGACCCATGACCGAAACCGCGCTGGGCGAACTGAAGACTCTGATGGGGACTCAAGCCGCCTGGTTCCGTCTGCTGGAAGGCGACAAGTTGGTTCTCACCAGCCATATCGGGCTTTCGGCGGACTATGTACGGGATCGCGCCTCTGTACCGCTGGATGAATCTCTAAAGGGCATGCTAACGGAAAGCGTGCCCATGGTGATCGAAACCTCGAGCGCAGCCGACAGCACCCGGCCTCATCTGAAGCGGGAACGCTTTCATCACGTCGTGACGCTGCCAGTGTTGGGGAAGAAGTCAGTGATTGGGACTTTGTCCCTGGGCAGCCGCCACCGCCTTCGCTACACTCCCGACGACATGGAATTTCTGGTGACCAGCGCCCATCAGCTGGGGCTGGCCGTCGAGAACCTGCGGCTCGTAGAGCAGATTCTCCGCTCCCATCGCCAGTGGGCAAACACCTTCGATTCCATTCAAGACCTCGTCCTCGTGCACGATGCCGAATTCGTGGTCATGAAAGCCAATATGGCGCTGCTGCAACGCCTCGGGCAAGCGCCCGCGGACGTGATCGGCCAGCCCTGCGAATCCGTGCTGCCGCGCAAGGGAGAATGGGCCGGTTGTCCCTACTGCGTCGCTGCCGACGAAGGTATTCAGGAAGCCCAGGACCCTTGCTTCGGTGGCAATTGCATGATTTCCACCTCATCCTACAGCGAGCACGGAAGCCAGCAAAAAGGCACCATCCACGTGGTGCACGATACCACCGACCGCCACGATGCGGAAGAAAAGTACCGGCTGATTTTCGAGCAAGCCCAGGAGGGCGTCTTCGTAGCCACTCCCGGCGGCAAACTCCTCGATTGCAACGACGCGTTCGTGCGCATGCTCGGCTACGACAGTCGCGCCGAACTGATGGCCATGGATCTCGACACTGAGATCTGCGCCTTCGCCGACCAGACGGATGCGTTTCACCGCGAGATCGAAACTCACAGCTACGTTCGCAACTTTGAAGTAACGCTGCGCCGGAAAGACAACGTCTTGGTGACGGTGCTGGAGAGCAGCTTCGCCACCCGCAATGCCCTCGGCAAAATCGAACGCTACCAGGGATTCCTTCTCGACATCACCGAAAAGAAACGCGCCGAAGACGAAATCCGGAAACGCAATCGCGAGCTAAACGCGTTGAACGCGATGGCCGTCATCGCAACCCAATCTTTCGATTTGGACGAGATCCTGAACCTGACCTTGCGCCAGGTCATTTCTCTGCTGGGCGCGGAGACTGGTTCGATCTATCTAGGCGACGCCGACCAAACCACATTCCGTCGCCGTGCCGGCTGGGGACAGCGCAGCGTGGATCGCGCCCGCTTATCCGAAGTCCGGTTCCACGGAGGCTTCGGCGATCTGGTCACCCGCTCCCGCACCGAAGTGATCACGCCGGAATACCTCCCGCACCTTCCTCCACTGGTCGCCGAGTTCATTCGCGCCGACGGCCACAGTTCCTGGATCTGGGTCCTTTTGTGGAGCAAGGATACGCCCATTGGCATGATGGGCATCAGCAGCCGCGAGAATCGTGTTTACACCAGCAACGATGAAAATCTGTTAGTCGCGATCGGCCGCCAGTTGGCCACCACCATCGAGAAAGTCCGCCTCTACGAAGAAACCTGCCGTGCCTACGAAGACCTGCGAAAGACTCAGGAACAGTTGCTGCAAAGCGAGAAGATGTCGGCAGTCGGACAGTTAATCGCGGGCGTCGCTCACGAACTCAACAATCCGCTGACCGCGATTCTGGGCTACGCCCAACTCCTCGAAAGCGAGGGGCTGAACGACCGCGCCTCCGATTTTGTCAGCAAGCTCTTCAAGCAAGCTCAGCGTACTCATCGCGTGGTGCAAAGCCTCTTGTCATTCGCCCGCCAGCGCAAGCCGCAAAAGGAGCACGTCGACATTTGCAAAGTGCTGGACGAAACTCTCGCCCTGCGCGATTACGACCTCAAGGTGAATGACATTAACCTGCAGCGAGAATTCGAAACTCAGTCGCCCGCGGTCACCGCTGACCCTCACCAACTGGAGCAGGTATTTCTCAACATCATCAACAACGCCGTGGACGCCATGCTGGAAGCTGGCCACGGCGGCTCCTTGAAGGTGCGTGTCTACACCAAGGATGGCAACGTCCACACCGAATTCCACGATTCCGGTCCCGGCATCAAGGAGCCGCATCGCATCTTCGAACCCTTCTATACCACCAAAGGCGTCGGCAAGGGAACTGGCCTCGGCCTAAGCATCTGCTACGGCATTATTCAGGAGCATGGCGGACAAATCCGCGCCCAGAACGCATCGAGCGGCGGCGGCATCCTCGAAGTCGTCCTGCCCTCCGCTGGAGAGAGCGCAACCCCGGCGCAGGCGGCGCCCACCGCGCGTCGTGAATCCGCTCTCCAAGGACGCGTCTTGCTGATCGAGAACGAAGAAGCCGTCCTCGAGTTCGAGCGCGACGTCCTGACCGGCGCCGGAGCCGAAGTGGTCACCTCCATGAACGTCGAGGAAATGCAAACCCTGTTGCGCAAGCAGTCCTTCGACGCCATCATCATCGACGGCAAGGCCCAGGGCAACGGCAGCGCCCGGGAAGTCCACGGCTGGCTCGTAGAAAACTGCCCGGGAATGGAGAAGCATTTGCTATTCACCTTCTCCAGTGTCGCCGAGCCTGAAGTGCGCAGCTTCCTCCAGGAACAAAGCGTCCCCTATCTGGTGAAACCCTTCGAAGTAGCCGACCTCATCGCCCACGCCCGCCGCCTCATGCAAAAGGCCCAAGCCGCCAGCGCAAGTTAGCCTCGTGTAGACCCGACATTCCTGTCCGCTGCCTTATCGAAGAAGCCACTAACCACGAGTCGATTTTCCAGTCTCATTGCAACCGAGTTTGTTACTATAAGCGTCATAACCCTGGTGGCCCCAGCCGCCAGCCCAGAAAGCCCATGCGCACGTTCGGTTGTGTGCTATTAATTTTGTTGTTGAGTGTGACGGCAGTTTGCCAGGTTCCCTCATCTCGCTGTGACGCTGTCAACAGCCCGCTGGCCGTCTGTGCGTACCTGACTCCGGACGACAGCAATAGTCCCGCCAACAACCAGCCTGCTCCCACCTGGGCCTCCGCCTCCGCCAGCTTGTTTACCGAAGATTCCAGCAATCCATCAAACGTCGTCCCCAACAAGAGTGTCAACGCACTCGTTTCCACTCCGGACAATGGCGCGCCGAAGCAGGGATTCCGTTGGGGTCGCGCCCTGTTTGAGTGCTTCACCCTGCTTTCCATCGAGCAGGCCTACGTGGTCCACGATGACTGGGATTGGGTCGCCGGCAAATACAGTGAGAACGGCATCCCCTTCAATCACTATTGGCGCGATTACAAGCAGTCGCTCTCGGCCTGGGTGCATTCCGGATGGAGCGATGGCGATCCCAACATGTACGGCTACGTCGGCCATCCCATCCAGGGAGTCGCGGTGAGTTACATCTACCTCCAGAACGATCCCAAAAGCGAGAACTTGGAGTTTTCCAAAACCAAGGCATACTGGCACAGCCGCTTCATGGCCACCGTGTGGAACGCCGTCTACAGCACGCAATGGAATCTCGGCCCAGTCAGCGAAGTGACCGTCGAGAAGTATGGCACGCACCACCGCTCACCATGGAATTCGGACGGGAGCTGGCCCTGCAACACCAACCACTGCTACACCGGCGTGGGACAGATTGACATCGTCATGACGCCCTTGGGCGGCCTGGGCTGGCTGGTAGGCGAGGATATTCTGGACAGGTATGTGGCCCGCCGCGTGGAGCACGCCACCCCCAACCGTTTTCTGATCGACACCACCCGGATCGGCCTGGATCCCATTCGCTGCGGAACCAACATGCTCCACGGCAAGCGCCCGTGGTATCGTCCTCGCGACGCCAACGACGTTAATCTCGCCAATCAGCCCAAGCCGCTCGATCCCGCCATCAGCCATGGCTCCGCCGTGGGTCAGAGCCATTGATGGTGCCATGGAAAGCGATTGTGCGATTCACCATGGCAGCTGTGTTATCGGCGTTGCTTGCCAGCCCAGTTCATGCGCAGGCTGACCACCCCGACCCCCAGCATCGCACTTGGGATTTCAGCGTCTGGGCGGCAGGAGCCACCGGCGAAGAGAACACCAACTCTTTCTCCGAAGCCCAGATTTTGTCCGCCGGATTCGTCGTAGGCACAGACCTGACCGGCGAAGTCGGCAGCAGCTGGAGGCGCGGCCGCCTGCAATATGGATTCAGCCTGATCCCGCTATTTCGCCAGTTCAGTCCGCAATCCATCTATGGCGGAGGTTTCGAGCCGGTCATTCTGCGCTGGAACTCCAGCCTGCGCGCCGGACGGGTCGCCCCCTACATCGAATTGGCGGGCGGCGCCGTGCGCACCAACACCAACCTTCCCAAGGGAGATACATCGGACTTCAACTTCACCGCCCGCGGCGGCGGCGGCATTCAGCTATCCACCACGGGCCGCCAATCTCTCGACATCGGCGTCCGCTGGTACCACATCTCCAACGCCAACCTAGGCGTAAGAAACACCGAATTCAACGGAATCCAGCTAACCGTAGGCTACCACTGGCGCCACTAGTGTAGAGCGGGCGCCCCACCCGCTGCCGTTGACCTGAGGATGTAAAGGGGAAGTGTGGAGGCGGGCGACCAGCCCGCCAACCGCCACGCTGTCATCCTGAGCAACGCGAAGGATCTATGTATCCCGCCGGCCCGACCAACTACCTCAGCCGTCATCCTGAGCAACGCGAAGGATCTATGTACCGCGTCTGGCAGTGCCGTATTTTACGCATCCCGCAGAACCACGGATGCCCAGTCGCGCATTCCAGAGCGAGAAGATACGCGACAAACCCAACCCCAAGCCCCGGCAGGGGCGACCGATAATAGCCCAGGACGAAGTCCTGGGTCCCGCCAGAAAAAAAGATTCAGGCCCCGCAGGGCGCCAACCACTTACCCGCAAAAACTCCATCAAACACGGCACGAAAACAATCCGAAACATCTAAACCAACTCTCCCGGGTGCCCCCTTCAAGCTTTGCTTGGGCGGGGATGTTCTCCTATCACAGAGAGTTCCTCCACTGGCAACTAAACGTGCCCCCATGCTTGGGGACTCAAACACTTTCACGCGAATTGGTGGAGCGGCCCGAGGATTGGCTGTGCAGCAGCTTCCGTCACCATTTCACAGGTGCATACGGAGTGGTCGAGATCGAATCAGGGTGGGGAACACAGCGACGGGAGAGACTGGGAATTATTCCAACGGTTCGCATTCGTTCCGACATCCAAAACCCCGCCCAAGCGACGCTTGAGCGGGGCACCCTAGGAAGTAGATTCGAGGCCTAGCAGGCTGCGGAAAAACTCGTTTCGAAGCGAGTACTACAAGACTCTCTTGTTTCCACAAGACAACCTGATAAGAAGAAGGTATGCGTGGACAAGACGAGCAGCAGTTGGACGTGTTCAGCTACATCAGCCCGGAGCAGAGAGTGCCCCAAGACCACCCTTTGCGTGCTCTTCGTGTTATGACCGATGAGGCCTTGCGGGAACTGCAAGCACGGTTTCGCAAACTGTATGCCAAAACCGGGCGGCCGTCGATCGCGCCGGAGAAGTTGTTGCGAGCGCTGCTGCTGCAAGCGCTGTACTCGGTGCGCAGCGAACGGTTGTTGATGGAACAGCTCGACTATAACCTGCTGTTTCGTTGGTTTGTGGGGTTGAACATGGATGACGCCATCTGGGATGTAACGGTGTTCACCAAAAACCGTGAGCGCCTACTCGACGGGGACATTGCCGAAGCCTTCTTCCAAGCGGTGCTGCAGCAGGCGCGTGAGCGCAGGCTGCTCTCGGACGAGCACTTCACCGTGGATGGAACACTACTGGAAGCGTGGGCGAGTGTGAAGAGTTATCAGCGCAAGGATGCAAAAAACGCCGTTCCGCCGGACGATCCTGGCAATGCCACGGTGGACTTCCATGGGGAGAAGCGGTCCAACCAGACGCACCAATCGAAGACGGACCCGGATGCGAAGATGGCACGTAAAGGCAAGGGCAAAGAGGCCAAACTGAGTTACAACGGAAATCTGCTGGTGGAGAACCGCAACGGTCTAATCGTAAACACCCAGGTCTTCGAAGCCAACGGAACGGCGGAGCGCGATGCCGCGCTGGTGATGCTGGAACAGATTCCGGGAACGAAACAGGTGACCGTGGGCGGCGACAAGGCCTATGACACGGCGGATTTCGTGGCGGAGTGCAGAAACATGAAGGTCACGCCCCACGTGGCGCAAAATCTGGAACGGCCGGGTGGGCTGGGTGGCCCATTCAAGCCGTTCTTTGGCTTGAGTGGGGCAGTTCCCGCGGCAGAAGGTAATGAAGCGAGTAACTTGCCCGGACACGTAGAATTGTTTTCAGTTCCCAGAGGCACAAGGCCAGCGTTCGCATGCAAACATCCCCACTCAAGCCAAAGAACGGCTTGAGTGGGCCACCAGCCCAGCCTGTATGATGCCAATTCTCCGCTAGCGCCCCAGAGTTCGGTGACATCCGGGTAGTCGATTAAGAGCGTACGTAATCGTTGGCCTGACTCTTGTAACTTGATGCTATTCGATGGCGTACGATTTTGACGAGCAGATGCCACAACAGATGTGGCGAGTTGCCCATTTCGCGCAAGCACGTCTCTAGTAACTCCCGGCCGCGAATTCAAGAGGTTATCAACCGTCTTCGGAATTAGGTCCTTGAGTTGGCCCTCTATCGTGCTGATACGCGTATTGTGGGATTCCACATCGCCTTGAACTTTGTGAATTGCAGGCATGAGTTCCTGAGTCAGCCACCAGCCTACAATCGCAACGACAACGCCGCCTACTACAGCAACACCCTTAACCCACCCATGAGATGTGTGAATAGCCCTTTCAACATCGAGCATACGGTCGCTTAGGATCTTCTCTGCCATTTGCTTTGGGACCGATTGTAGCAATTCCCCCACAGGTTGTACGCGGGATTCCAGGAAACACCTACTTATTTCTCGCCCAGCGTGGCCGCCATTTCAAATCGCCCTTGCTTGGCTGGGTGGCCCATTCAAGCCGTTCTTTGGCTTGAGTGGGGCAGTTCCCGCGGCAGAAGGTAATGAAGCGAGTAACTTGCCCGGACACGTAGAATTGTTTTCAGTTCCCAGAGGCACAAGGCCAGCGTTCGCATGCAAACATCCCCACTCAAGCCAAAGAACGGCTTGAGTGGGCCACCAGCCACTCCAACGAACTTTGGGTACACACGGTTCACGACCAGCCCAAGCGTACCCACTTGGCTAGTTGGCGCATTCGGACCTTCCAGCACCAGCAGTTGCACGCCGGGCGATCTGTATAGCTGTACTGGGAGTTCGTGTACGTCGGGGGGGCAATCGGCAACCCTATGGCAATGCCTGGGAGGAAACGGTGGCTGGCAGAAGATTCAATAGGGAGGATGGCGTTTGGTCGGTGTCTAATGGCAGTATGTGGACATGCCCGAGGGTTAGAGGTAACATCGCGAGAAGCCGCGCTGTTCCTGCCTTCTCCAGGGCCACAACGCAAAACTAGCTGTAGGATAGGTTCCTCGCTATGACTCGCAAACGTTGCTTCCGACCGTCAAGGGGGTTGATCCTTTCCCTCTTGGTTTTTGTCTTCGTTTCCACTGCTTTGGCGGAGGGGAAGGAAAAAGTGCTCTACAGCTTTCAGGGTGGGACGGACGGCTCAACTCCAGCAGGCGGCGTGATCTTCGACAGGGAAGGCAACCTTTACGGTCTAACCATCTACGGCGGTTCGACGGCTTGTCCTCCGGGATGGTGCGGCACGTTCTATCAACTGAGCCCGACGCCACAGGACGGCGGCAAGTGGACAGAAACGGTATTGTACGTCTTCAAGGGGCACAACCAAAACGACGGATCGAGTCCCTCGGGCGGTCTGATCGCCGACAGCGCGGGGAACTTTTACGGAGTCACGGGCTACGGGGGCAGCGGTCCATGCGTGTTGTTCGGGACGGCGACGGGATGCGGCACCGTGTTTGAACTGACTCCGCCGAAGACAAAGGGCGGCAAGTGGACAGAAAAGCTGCTGTACAACTTCCAAGGCGGAAATGACGGCGATCTTCCCGCCGGACCGTTGGTGTTTGACAGCGCAGGCAATTTGTACGGCGCGACGGAGTTTGGTGGGGGCAAAGGAACGACCTGCGACATATTCTACGGCGGCAATTGCGGGACGGTGTTCAAGCTGAGCCCGCCGAAGACGAAGGGCGGCAAGTGGACGGAGAAGGTACTGCACAGCTTTGCTGGCGGCACAGACGGTGCCGTCCCCAATGGCGGTCTGGTCTTGGACAGCCAAGGCGCAGCTTACGGAACCACCCTCACCGGTGGAAACCAAGGATGCAAGAACAGCTATGGTATCGGTTGCGGTACGGCGTACGAGCTCATGCCTCCAGCCAATGGCCAAAGCATGTGGCGAGAGATGATGCTGCACCGCTTCACTGGTAGAGCTGACGGAGGCTCTCCGCTCGCAGGTCTGACCCTCGGCAAAAACAGTGACCTGTCCGGCACGGCGGGAGGTGGGGGAAGTCAGGGGCTGGGCGTTGTTTTCCAGCTTGCGGCTCACTCCGGAGGTCGATGGATAGAGTCGGTATTGCACAATTTTACAGATAACATTCACGGGAGGGGTCCGGCGAGCCCCCTAGCCTTCGACGGACTCGGCAATCTCTGCGGTTCCGCGTTGGGGGGCGAACATTTTCGCGGTGTTCTATTTCGCTTGAGTCCGCGGACCGGAGGAGGCTGGGTTTTTTCCGACACTTATAGTTTCGCGGGACCTCCAGATGGATCTTATCCGTCGGCTAGCCTTATTCACCAGCTCGGAAGGATCTACAGCACTACCCAAGGCGGCGGAACCGGGCAGGAATGTCAGGGCGGCTGCGGCACCGTGTTCGAGTTCGACCCGTAAAGACGATAACTCTTTGAACTCGATTAACAGGAAGGCAACGGGAAACTCAGTCCCAGCTACTAGGAGGAAAGATCATGCAGCGCTTGTACCTAACCCCGCGGATGTTGCTTGCGACTGTGGTTATTCTCTGCTTTTTCCCCGCTTTGTCAGTGGCCCAGGCGCAGGGGAACAACGCTGTCTACAATTCTTCGGGAACGTGCTCGCCGACGTGTGCGGCCTCCTCGGCGTTCATCGATGCCAGCAAGTTTCTTGGGAACGGCCAAGGTCGGGACCTATGCGACACGATCTATGGCATTTTCAATAACCTTTTCGGTAACACCTACCCGTCTGCTGGCGCGGTCGTCGACGCGCGTGGCATCAGTGGAGTTGCCAACCTGACATGCACCCACGGCAGCCCGTGGACAGAAGGTAACAACTACGTGAGCAAGCCCTCGACCATCCTGCTGCCCGCCACCGGAGCGGGGAGCAACTACACCCCAATCGTCATCTCCACTGGATGGGTGTTGCCCGCGAATACGCATCTGATCGGCCAGGGAGACAACATCGTGACGGCAAACATGAGTACTTACTCCAACACCGTCATCAAGGCAGCGAGCAACGTCGGCAATATGATTTCCTTTTACTCGTCTTCGCCTCCCCCAAACTATCCTGGCTTCACATATAGCGGAATCGCAGTCGAGAATCTGGTGCTGGACGGAAACGGGCTGGCGGTCAACGGAATCGTCAACGATTGGGCAGGCAATCTCAGTTATGTGGATCACGTTCTCCTCTACCAGATTTTGGGTACTGGGTTGCTCGTTTCTGGCATAGCTAGTGGCTCTGGACCATACACCAACATTGCGTTTAATACCGGCAGCTATAGCGGGAGTTCGGCGGTATGTGCCCAGATTTTTGCGCTGGCGAGCCTTGGCTTCACCGGAACCTACGGAATTCATGGCCTGAGTTGCACTGCCAGCACTGCTGGCAGGAACGTGGCGGTGTTGCTGGACGCTTCCAATAACACGCTAGAAGATGTCAGAATTGATGGCTTTTATACTGGCGTCATGGTTGGCTCCAACGCACCAGCGCACAGCAACGTTCTTACCAACATCTTTGGCGACACGGCAGCTAGTGGCCTTCCGGTTTATGTTGTTCAGATTTCAAACAATAATCCGGTGACCGATCTCAGCATCATGGGGGTTCACAACTCGATGAATGGGTCTGGACAATATACAATCGATGATGCCGTGACCTCAACTCTCCTGGCGGACTCCTCAGTGGCCCTCTATGCCTTGGGCGAATCCAAGAGCGGCGGCTATTCGCGGTTCACCACGAGTCCGAACGCCCCCACATGGGCGGCAGGTACAGTCTACCCAAGTGGAAACTGTGCGCTAGGTAGTCTGTATAGCTGTACGAGTAAAACATCATCCGACTGCCAGGGTTATGCGCTTTGGGGCTGCCCGGCGCCAAGTGTGACCTGGACGGGAATCAAGTAAGCGAAACTCAAGTTGTCCCGTTCATCAACCGGTTGACCAAGCGTCGCATGTCTGACGCGCCGCCAACTTCACATCTTATTTACGATGTGGACCAGCATATATTCGGGGCAGACGCGGGGACTGGTTGTCGAATCGATGTTCGATTTGGGACCGATGAAACACATCTCCTATTTATCCCTATCGCGGATGTTCCGACCAATGCCACTTGTTTGAAAACCTAGCCCACGATTCCAGCCCATGATTGCTCGGACTTCCACGTATTTGCGGGTACTTGGCAGTCTCCCGCAAACCTGTAAGTAGTTGTATGTACAAGTTGAACTAGGTCTGAAAAGGCTGGCGTCGGCGGTTCAACTC
>CAWIFC010000008.1:0-240981 GCA_963835275.1 uncultured Acidobacteriota bacterium
ATGTTGTCTACGTTTCGCGCCCCACTCTCGACTTCGGTGCAACGAGAGGCGACTGCGTCAATGAATTTATCATCGTAGGTCAAGTTGATTTTGTGGTTCTCCTGAATGCGCCGCTGAATCTTGCCTAACTTCAGCACGATGATTTTCTTCAAGGCTTCATCTCGCACTGGATAATACGGAACCACGACCATGCGGCCCAGGAAAGCAGGCTTGAAAATCTTGTTCATTTCTGGCTTCAGAGCTTGCACCAGAGCTTGAGGGCTGGGCGCGGTCTCGGGATCGGCGCACAGCTTCATCATCTGGTCGGTGCAGGCATTGGTGGTCAGAATGATGATGTTGTTTTTGAAATCGATCACGCGGCCTTCGCCATCCTCCATATGTCCCTTGTCGAATACTTGATAGAAGAGTTCGAGCACGTCGGGATGGGCCTTCTCGACTTCATCTAATAACACCACCGAATAAGGACGACGGCGCACAGCCTCGGTTAAGACTCCACCTTCTCCGTAGCCGACATATCCGGGCGGCGAACCTTTCAGAGTCGAGACGGTGTGAGCTTCCTGAAATTCTGACATGTTAATCGTGATCAGGTTGTGCTCGCCGCCATAGAGCAGATCGGACAACGCGAGTGCGGTTTCGGTCTTGCCCACGCCGCTGGGTCCGACCAGCATGAAAACGCCTACCGGCTTGTTGGGATCGTCCAGCGTAGCCCGCGACGTTTGGATTCTCTGGCTGATGACATCCAGCGCATACGATTGCCCGATCACGCGATTACCCAACAGACTTTGCAGAGCAAGGACCGTGGCAATCTCATCCTTCATCATCTTGCCAACTGGAATCCCGGTCCAGCCGGAGATTACTTCGCCCACGATCTGCGCGTCGACGCAAACGCGAATCAGGCCAGCTTCACCTTGCAGCAAGGCAAGCTGCTTCTCCAGTTCGGCGAGTTGAATTCGCAGTTCCACGGGATTGAGTTCGGCCTGTGACTCAGGGACTGCAGCCAGCATCGTGTTTCCGGAAGCGACGCTCGCGGTTGCCGCGGCGGGGCCATCCGCATGTTGGCTCGGCCACGCAATTACTCCGGCGGCATGTCCATCGCCATCGGCAACGCCCTCCAGTTTCGTCCGGAGGTCACGAATCTGGACGACCAGATCGCGCTCCTTGTCCCAGCGCTCTCGCAGCGTTGCGAGGTACGCTTGCGCATCCGCCTTATGCTTCTCGATTTCCGTTAGTCGTTCGCTGTGATCGACGCCCACCGCAGTCTCGCGCCGCAAGATGCGCTGCTGCACTTCGAGATCATCGATCTGCCGCGTCGCGTCTTCTATCGCTGGAGGCGTGGCATTCTGTCCGAGCGACAAGCGCGCACACGACGTATCCAGGATGCTGACGGCTTTATCCGGAAGCTGGCGTCCAGCCAGATACCGGTGCGACAGGCGAACGCCCGCATTCACTGCCTCATCCAGAATGCGTACCTTGTGATGTTTCTCGAGTGAACCTACAAGGCCGCGCATCATTACCATGCACTGCGTTTCGCTCGGCTCTTCCACCTTCACCACCTGGAAACGCCGGGCGAGCGCTGCATCTTTTTCGAAATACTTCTTGTACTCGGACCATGTAGTCGCGGCAATGGTGCGCAACTCGCCGCGCGCCAGAGCGGGCTTCAGGAGGTTGGCGGCGTCGTTCTGTCCCGCTTGCCCACCGGCTCCGATCATGGTGTGAGCTTCGTCGATAAAAAGAATGATCGGCGTCGGCGACGCTTTCACTTCTTCGATCAAACCCTTTAGACGGTTTTCGAACTCGCCTTTAACGCCCGCGCCGGCCTGCAGAAGAGCGAGGTCCAGGGTTCGGACCATCACGTTCTTCAACGACGGCGGCACATCGCCTTGCGAAACTCGCAGGGCAAATCCCTCGACCACAGCGGTCTTTCCGACTCCCGCCTCACCGGTCAGAATGGGATTGTTCTGGCGGCGCCGCGTCAGGATGTCGATCACCTGACGAATTTCAAAATCTCTGCCTAAGACCGGGTCGATTTTCCCCCGCTTGGCGCTCTCGGTCAAATTCACCGTGTATTGATCGAGATTAGGAGTCTTACCGCTCGCCGCTTTCCCCGGCGAGGCCGCACCGGGCGCGGCAGTGGCAGCAGGAAGCGCTTCCTCATGGGACTCGGCCACGATATTCAAGAAGTCTTTTCGCAGCGCATCAGCCTGGATTTTCTGAAACTCCTTACTGGTATCCCGCATGATGCGAGCTAATTCTTCGTTCGATGCGAGCGCCAGAACGGTGAAGCCGGTGCGGATTTGACCGGCGTTGAAATCGATCGATCCGATCGTCCAGGCCTCGGTCAGCATCTTCAGAAGGGTCGGGCTGAGGGCGGGAGTGCGCGCATTTCCCGACTTCAATTTGTCCAGGCTGCGACTGAGTTCCGCCGTGAAGCGTGACTTGTCGATTTCGAAGAACTTCGCTATCCGCGCGAAGTCACCATCCGGCGAATCCACCAGCTTCGACAGGTAGTGCTCGATTTCGATGTCATAGTGCGTACGGGATAGACATAACCCGGCGGCAGCTTCGAGCGCCGAACGCGAGGCGTCATTTAGTTTCCCAATCAGTGACTTCAGATTCAGGCCCATCTTCGTCCTCCCACTACAGGTTCAGGATCGTGTCGCCAGGATCACGGTCAAGCGGTATCGACTTCAGCCAAGAAACCCAACCCAGACGAGGGGCCGCGTCGCCCTCAAAACCAACCTCGCAACGCGGAGCTTCGTCGCGCTCCAGTATGAGCTGAACTTCAAAATCAAATTCATCATCGGAAAAAAATTTCGTCAGAGCCCGAAGCGGCTCGAAAGCCGTGCCCTCGGGCAGAAAATCGCGGTACTGTGCAAGCGTGAGCGGACCCAGTTTGACGCGCACCCGCGAACGCTGGTCCCAGATCTCATCGCCCACCACCGCTCCTCCGCCGAGTTGTTGGGAGTCGTTGTCATCCTCTTCCATGCAAGTTTGTGTCGCGCGATCGAGGCGATACCAGGCGCCGGAGAATTGTTCGACCTCCACGGGAACCTCAAAGTAATCACCAAGAATCGCTTCCAGGGCCGCCGCCGAACGCGACTGCGTTCCGAGAAGCCCGGAGAAGTGCAGGAGTGCGTCATCCGGCACCGCTTGCCGATCCTGCAATCCCGGTGTACCCAACCCGATCAGGTCGAGGAGATGATGAGTGAAGAGGTCTTCATCTCCCAAGTAGTAAGTAACGGGAAAGCGATGCTTCTCCCACGCCCGATAAAAAAAAGAAATCATCCGATGATTGAAAATATCCAGGAAAGCCGGCAGAGTCCGATCCTTGGCTCTCACGCGTTCGAGGATCAGTTCGGTGTAACAGTAAGGAAGGACCCCCATCGGGCCGGTGAGGCCCATGAAGTTGACCAGCATCTGCGGCGGAACGTTCTCCGGATATTCAATTTCCTGAATCTGACTGGCAGGGAAAGCCAGCGTATTGTTCACGTGGAAATGAACGGCTTCGTCCTCCGGCTTGGAAAACCTGCCCACCGGCTGGCGATCACCGTGCAAGCGCTGCAGCAGCGTGACCGCCTGGAAAAACTCGAATGAACAGGCGTCCTCCTGCAACACGAGTTCGAGTGGAGACTCTTTCACACCAGAACCCTCCGTCCGGCCCGCGGTTGCCATTCGTGCAGCAGTTCCTTCCTTTGAGGAGTGGTCACAACCAACTGAGTGAAGCTGTTCAGCGATGCGCTGAGGCCGAGAAACCGTTCGAGGACGCTGGCGAAGAGAAAAACACCTCCGCCTACGAACTGATCCTCGTCGAGTTCCATTTCCACGCGCATTCCGCGCGCGAAGTTGATGCCGCTTTCAGACGACACTCGCGCGAAGTGGCGACGGCTCTGCACCCGGATAATACTGTCGATCACGTTCTGCGAATAGGCGGAGCGTCCAATGTCGTATAACCGCAGAATCTGTTGCAGAGCTTCCCTGCCTTCCTCAACCAGCGAAAGATAATTGAGCGAGAGATGCGAGATCAGACGCCAAAGTGTGCCCTTGCCCGTCGAAGGCCGCACCGGCGGCGTAGGCTTGCGCAGAGCCACAATCCGCTTCAACGATGAGGAGCCTTCGAGTTCGAAATCACCATCCTCGTTGCCGAAGGGAAGGCGGGACGGAAGGTCGCGATTAGTGCAAGTGGTTCGGACAGAGAGGATGTTGCCGTCAGGGCTTAACGTCCGCATCGATAGGTCGATCAACGACAAGAACATATCCGTGCCTTCGTCGTTCGGACGATTCGACGGCCGCCGGCGCGCAATCCAAAAGCATTCCTGTTTTCCACTCAGGCTGGAATGCCGCAGAGAATAGAAGGGTTCGAAGGTCGCGGTCTGCTGGGTCGCGGTGTTGATGCAACTCACCTCGTCGACGGAATAGACCTCTGTTGCATAGGGCCGGCGGACATCCGGGGTGAGCGGATATTCATACCGGCGTTGGCTCAGCTGAATCGGCTCCGCAACCTGGGCGAACAAATTGACGATCGGCGTGCACCCCAGACGAAAAGTCTTTTTCGAGAGCTCCAGTTCCAGCCGCTGGCGGCGGTCGTCTCCCTCAACATCCGAAATCAGAAATACGATCTCTGCGGCGTCTTTGAAACCCGATTGCCATACGGGAGCCAGACCGGTCAAATCGACAAAAAAGAACTTCTCGGGAAAAGTGAAGTACTCCATCAGCAGCCGATGTCCGACGAAGGAACGATGCGAATACGGCAGCATTCCCTCGTCCTCACCGAATCCCACAGCGTGCAGCGCGGATGCTGGAAGCGTGATCGGACTCACCTTGGAACCCGGATTGGGATCGCGCACCAGGATACGATTCAGTCGGCTGAACAGCAGTTCGTAGAGCGTGTTGATGAACCCGCCTTCACCGTCGAGGTAAAAGCGCAGCCGGTCGATCTTCAAATCGCGGAAGGTCACGTCCGGAGCGCAGCGCAGTTCGACGCGCACCGCACCGGAGGAATCGCTCGCCTTCACCGCCGGCTGCAGCCGGCTCGGGGCTTTCCACTCGGCAGACGCGACCGAAACCGGCCACAACGTCGTGTCGTAACAGGTCCGAAACGTACAAGGTACGCCGCCAATCGGACGAGAATACAGCACCGAGTTCCGTGGGATCGGCAAACCGCTGCTCAGCTTCCCTTTCTCCGGATCCGGTTGAAACTCGGCAATCGACATCGATGGAGTCGGACGGACCAGTTGGGGATAAATAACTGTGAGCAGGGCTTCGCTGATTTCCGGAAACTCGTCGTCAATCTTTAGATGGACGCGCGCCGCCAGGAAAGCGAAAGCCTCCAGCAACCGCTCCACGTGCGGATCCTCACACTTCGTGGGTTCGAGGACGAGGCGGGAAGCAACCTTGGGATTCTTCTCCGCGAACTGCACCGCCATCTTTCGCAGGTAATCCAGTTCGCGCTCGTAGTAGAGCAGAAGATCATCTCTCATTGGCGCCTCCAGCAAGACGGCAGACGCCGCTCTTCAACTCAATCAGCGTGTCGAACGAAACCGGTTCCGGAGATGGATCCATCAGCAACATGCCGTCAATGCGAAGCCTGAGTTCCTGCAGCCCCGTCCCTCCCGACGATTCGAGAGGAGTCACGCGCACGTTTGCCAGCCGTGGCTCGAAGAGCTTGACCACTCCAATCAAATGCCGCACCAGCTTGGATTGATCCGCCGCTGAACCCATGGTGTAAGTGGAGAGGTCCGCCAGCCCATAGACAAACAGGGAGCGGTTTACCTCCTTGAGCGACTCGTCGGGCTCCAGGAAAATGCGGCGAGTGTTCAGCAGCCATTCCAGGTCGCGGTGAACCGCAGCTTTTAACAGGCGCACAGACTGAGAACGGCTCAGCGGAGCCTCAACCTGAGTCTTGGGCTCCAGGTCGATCAGCCGATCCAAAACCGAGAGCGTGACCGTGATGTTGCCTTGGGAACGCGCCATCGGGTTATCCTGCGCTCAGTGCCCGCACGGGATCGAGCCGGCAGATGCGCTCGAACAGCTTCTGCTTTTCCACGGCATTCCCTTGGATCTTCTTGCTCAGCGTCATCACCGTCATCAGAGCAGAGGCGACCATCTCTTTGTCTTCCCACTCCTCCAGCTTGTGGGTGTCAATGGCCACGGCAAGATCGTCCAGCAGGGGTTGAGCGATGGCATCCTTTCCCGCCGCCACACAGAGCTGGACGAGCTGCAGCTTGCGTTCAAATCGTCCCCTTCCCGACCGTTGACTTGCGATTTCTCTCTGCATGATTTCGAAGGCCGTCTCCGCCTGCCCCGCCTTCAGCGCTTCTTGCGCCAACGCATAAGCATCAGTTGCCTTCGCTGGCCAGGAAGGCGTCGGACCTTGACCAGCGGAGGGCGGTGCGGCATTCTCTCCCGCGGCCTGCTCGGATGCTGGCACGGCTGCTGGCCTCTCGCTCAGTTGTTTCAGCCATGCTTTAGTTTCGCTGTTCGCCGCGGGCGTGTCATCGAGCAGGCTCGCATCCAACAACTGCGGCACGTCATTCAAAAGGCTCAGCAGTTCCGAACGGATTGCGGCAGCCACCGTCTCGTATTCGCTCCCGAGGCCAGTGCAGGCCTCAACCACCAGACGCTGCAGATCCAGCCAGGCGCGGCTGCAGGGCAAAGACATCGCATTCTCCGCCATCTCCAGCAGTTCGCCCCATTTCTGGGAAAGCGCAAGCCGCTTGACCTGCTGGCGCAGCTCAGTGGGCGGCGCTTCAAGAAGTGTCGCATCGGCAAGCTTCGCGGCCGCGCGCAGCTCGCCCCAGCGCAGCCCTCGCATCATCAGATAAGGAGCGGGACTATGCGGTTCGCGCTTGCGAAGAAAGGCAGCCGCTCTGGCCACGCTGGCAATGACCTCCCGCCGATCCGCGGGCTCGGAGCTGTTCATCACCGAGATCACGATCGCAGGAGCGCCAGAGTGGGCCACGCTTCCATCCGCCGCTCCGGCCGGTCCGGCTCCGTCAGCCGGTGCAGCCGCCGGCGTTTCTTCCACAGGATCCGGCTCCGTCTCTCTCTTCTTCTCCAGCAGCGTGTGGACCGCGTGACGAACCTCCTCGATCGCTATCTGAAGCTTGCCGAGAGAAGGAGCAGCATCACCGAATTTTGCCGTGCACAACTCGTCGAGGCTCTTAAGCGCCACCAGGCAGCTGTCCAGATCCTTTTCCGCCTGGAGGTAAAACGCCTTGGGAGTTTCCACGAAGGCTTTATCAAATGCCTCGGGCGCCAATTTCCCTTCAGCCAGAAGCTTGGCCCGCGCCTTCTTATCTTTGTCGCTCTTGGCCTGGTCCTCGTATCCGACCACCCGGGACTCTCTTAACTTGAGCCAGTCGTACCCCGCGCTAACCAGAGGCGTATTCTTCAGTGGGATCTCAAGCGCTGATCCCAGCCAATCCAGGGGCGCAGCCCGCAGCTCAGGATCGCCATCTTCGAGCGGAGGGTAAACAGTGTCCCAGAACTTATCTATTAATCCATGGCACAACACCAGGCCCTGGCGAAGACCGGGAAAGCCTTCCGTGCGCAACGCCGCCTCGGTCAGCCAGGCTGCCAGTTGAAGGTCCTTCGTCCGCGTAGCGAGAGCTTCCTGGGCCAACTTACGGACCGACGCGAAATCGGCAACTTTCCGCTCGTGCTCCCAAGCTCCCTGCGCGAGATTGTCGTCTTCCCGCCGGGCCTCTTTAATCTTGTCGTAGACCAACAGCTTGGTATCGTAGCGGACGTCCTGCCCACTCGGATTATCACCGGCGATGGGATTTAAGAGATCTTCTTGCAGCGGCATGGGACGGTGTCCAGGTCAGTCTGCGGCCGGAGTGGCCGCTTGCGTATTGGAAAACTCCAGCGAGCGAATTTCCAGGAACGGAATCTCCTCGCCATCTACAAGCCAAATTTTCTCTCCCGACGGATATTCCCTTCCCGCTTCGTCAGCCGCCCAACTGGTAACCCGTCCAAGCCAGACGGCTTCATCCGGATCCTTCCAGGAAAAGGGATAAATTGCCGGGATCAGTACTTCCCCGAGTTCCGTGCCTTTAAACGACGGCCCGGTGCGAACCAATGCCGGGGCCCAGAGCGTGTCGCGCAGCCGCCGCGGGGGCTGCATTTCCAGGGAAGCAATATGTTCGAAAGGAATCCATAGATAGGCGCCCGCCGCGAACACCTCCAAGCGGGCCCCGATATCAGGATCAGCGTCACGCAAGGATTGGAACGGCCGTCCGTTTACCTGCCCGGGCGGACTCGCGAGATTATCGTGGGAAAACTGCTGCTTCTCGAAAACCTCATGCCGGGTCTTCTCGCCGTGCAGTACAGAATAATAAAGCACGGCTCCCAACTCAGTCTCCGCATTCCCCTGTGCCAGGACGCTCAATTGCTTTTCAGCTCGCGCAAAGTCGCCAGAGAAACACAGAAGTTCGAACAGGAATGTACGCTGCGCGAGGTCGGTAGGGTGTTCACGGAGGTGCGCAGTCAGGGCCTGCTGCGCCTCCCGTACCTTGCCTGCGTCGAAAAGTTGTTTGGCTGTCATCTTCGCAGCTTCTGCGCACAAGTAAAGACACTTCCTCGCCCCGCTTGAACCGGTCGCTTCAGGCACGACCCAAGGATTCGTTGTGTTGCCCCTCCCGGGCCGAGAATCCGGACACACCAACAATTCTCGATTGGAATAAGCAACCAAGCGGAGGTCCAGCGCGAAGCCAACTTCGGGAGCGACCAGCCCCGCAAAGCCACCACGCGCTGGGTGAATCCACTATTTCTTCAAAACGATCTTCCGGCCTTACGCAGCCCAGGCTGCCAGCGTTTCCAGACTGAAGCCCTTGGGCACGAACGAAGCCAGAGTGCCGTCGTCGTTTTCCGCAGCATACGCGATCTCGATGCTTTGGAACGCGAACGAAATGGACTCGGTCGGATTCTCTGACGAGCCCGATTGCTGGTGGCTGGTCACGATCGCATCTCCCAAAGTAATCTTGAAGTAGTCTTGCTGGGTTCCTTGTACCGGCTTGTCATAAAGGAGCTGAACCGTGGGTATGACAGTCGCCTTCACGCAAGCTTCGAACAGAAACGGTGATGTCATATCCAGCACCTTCATGATGCTGAGGTTGGAAAAGTCGGCCCGGCCAGCCTTGGACTCCTTGCCCGAAGCGCCGACGCCGTAGGTCGCGGTCTGGCTGGTGCCAAAACTAAACGACAGAACGTCGATCGCATTGGTCTTGCTCGTGCTCGGTCCGTTAATACCGTTAACTATCAAATACGCATTTACTGCCATTGGGTTTCTCCTTGTCGCTGTAGCGCTTGTTTTTTTAACTTCTGTCGTTCGATCTGTTTTGGCACAGCCCAAGCCGTGCAATTCATCGTCGTGCCAGCCCGCGACTATTTCGCGGGAGCAGGCAATTCCGCCACCAGGCGGAGGGAGACTGTCAGTTCATCCAACTGGAAGTGCGGTCTCAGGAATGCCACGGCGCGATAGACGCCCGGCTTACCCGGAACCTCGCTTACATCAATGCGGGCCTCCCGCAGTGGCGCTTTGGCCTTGGCGGCAGGCGACGCGGTGTCGTCCGGGATCACGTACTTACTGATCCAACGGTTAAGGAAGATTTCCGCTTCCTCGCGCGACATGAAGCTGCCAATCTTGTCTCGCATCATCGCCTTGAGATAGTGGGCGAAGCGGGAGACCGCCATAATGTAAGGCAGTTGGGCCGAAAGCCGTGCATTGGCATTTGCCGAATCCGTGTCGTACGTCTTGGGTTTCTGGCACGTCTGGACGCTGAAGAATGCGGCGTAGTCCGTGTCCTTGCAGTGCACCAGAGGGACAAAACCGAGGTCCGCCAGTTCTTTTTCGCGGCGATCGGTAATCGGAATCTCGGTCGGGCACTTCAGCGCCAGATCGCCTTCGTCGGTATAGAAGTTGTGAACCGGGAGACCTTCGACTAACCCGCCGCCTTCGACTCCGCGCATGGCGACGCACATGCCGTACAGCGAGTATGAGTTCGTCATCCTCGTGCCCAGCGAGTAAGCCGCATTCATCCACAGGTATTTGGAATGGTCGGTCCCGTCGACATGCTCTTCGTAGCTGAAATCGTCGATCGGCTTGGTGTCTTTGCCGTAGGGAATGCGCGCCAGGGTCCTGGGCAAGCACAGAGCTACGTAGCGGGAGTCTTCACTCTGCCGGAAGGACTTCCACTTGGCGTACTCCGTGCTGTCGAAAATCTTGGCCAGATCTCGAGGTGCACCGAGTTGGGTAAAGCTCTCCAGGTTGAGCAAGTCCGGAGCAGCCGCGCTGACGAACGGGGCGTGGGCCTGCGCTGCCACGTGGGAAATGCCTTCCAGCAAAGCCATGTCCTCGGGATGCTTGCCGAACTCGTAATCTCCAATCAGCGTACCGAAGGGAGCTCCGCCAAAGACGCCGTACTCTTCCTCGTATACCTTCTTGAACAGCGCGCTCTGATCGAATTCCGGAGCCTTCTCGATATCCCGCAAAAGTTCCTTCTTGCTCACGTTCAGGACCTTGATCTTCAGTCCCACGCCGGTCTCGCTGTTGTCCATGAGGTGCTTCAGGCCGCGCCAGGAGCCTTCAAGCTTCTGAAAGGCCGCATGATGAATGATCTCGTTCAACTGGATGGATAGAAGATGATCGATCTGCGCGATGCGCGCATTGATCATCATCTCTGCGTCTTTGGCTACGGTCATGGAACCTTCCAGGACCTGTGCCACAAATTCTTTTACCAGATTCTTGCCGCGCTCCCGTGAAGTGGTGTCGGCCCCAAATCGCCCCTGTTCGACGATCTGGTCGAGCAACCCCTTTTCCTGGGTTGAAAGGGTTTCCGCCCCCGCGGGTTGAGCCGTCGCTCGCTCAGCCATTGGACCCTCCTTCTTTATTGCCCATTTCGCCCTTCAGCTTGTCGAGCTTCTCGGTGTTGCCGACCGCGTCGAGCAGCAGTTCTTCCAGCTTGTCGTTACCCTGAAGAGTCCCTCGCAAGTCCGCCAGCCGGGTGCGCAGGGCAAGCAGTTCCTTGAGTGGCTTTACCTGCTTGGCAACGTTCCCGGGCTCAAAATCTTCCATCTTTTTGAAGTGGAGATCCACTTTCAACTGAGGCGCGTTGGGATCGTCGCTGAGCTTGTTCTCCACAGCGAAAGACAGGTGCGGCTTCATACCCTCAAGCACCGTGTCGAAGTTGTCGGGGTTGACTTCCACGAACTTGCGATCTTTCAGCCGCGGCAGCGGCTGCTCCGGTTGGCCGGTGAAATCGCCGAGGACGCCCACGACAAACGGTAGTTCCTTGATTTCAATTGCGCCGCCAATCTCCACGTCGTACGTGATCTGCACGCGGGGCGGGCGCACACGATCCAACTTGTGCTGCGCGCTTTGTCTAGCCATGTGTTCTCCTTCTTCCTGGACTCTCAGACTCCCTCAGCTCTCAGAAGCTCTCGGTCGGGCACTCCTGCAAACGGTACCGGTCCTGCGGAAAACTGATCGTTGAGACAAGTACAATGAAAAGGCCGCTGACGACGGAGACTCCCCTGACCTAAGCCAAGGTGGTGCTTCGGTTTATCACAAGCTGCAACCCGTGTCAAGATCAAGCTCTAGCGGCGCTTGGATCAGTCTGGCTCCGGTTCCTTGGAGCTCATCCCGAAACCCGCGCTCCGCCGGCGGGGCGAGGGATCTGATGGGTATTTCAAACCTACCCACTCCATGTATCTGCACGCCAGAGCCCGTTTCCCAGCCTGAAAATCGTCGGCAATTCCACCCCGTGTGGCTTGTTGCAGCAAAATAGTGATCAAGATGAGTAAAACGTTACAGCGCCATGGCGGTTGGCCATGCCGGCCTCCAGGTCCCGAGACCAGTTTGCAAATGGCCCGCTGCCCTAAATGAATTCACTCGCCCCTGACTCCCCCAGTCTTACTGCCCTGCTTCACGACCGGCCCAGGGTGCAACCGGCGGGCGCATCCACAGCCGCCGTGTTGCCCGCCCGTGAGGCGCACGGTACAGACTTTTCTCGCCTACCTTAGAAAGCGAGATTTCGGGCCGAGGATGGTCACGTTTCTTAATTATTTTTTCGTTGGACGGCGTTAACCCAAGTTTCAAGGCAGAACTGGAACGGCAAAGCACACTAAGACGGGTGAGGAAAAAAGCCAACATGGCTGCCAAATCAGCCTGTGGCGGGAGGGTCAAAGGGAAGGTCCTGTTGACTCCCATGCCATGGTACTTTCATAATCGCTGGCAAATTGGTACAACATCTGCAATACATCTGGTCACGGAGAAACAAGGCATGAAGAAGAATGGGGAAGTCTCCGTATGACAAAGCTAATGGGCACTATCCGGGTCACACCCAACCCTGGGTCCGCAACCTTGCGGCCACATTTTGAAGTCGTATTCGTGCCATACGCAGGCCGCCTGAACACCCAAATCGTGCGAGTGGACACTCACGATGATCTAGTCGCTTTCCTGATGGGAATCAAGATCAGCGAGGATGAGGCCGCCCGCTGGGCCGGACGAGCCCGGTCAGACGTTATCCTCATTCCGGGAATTGAGCGCACCGAAGCGCAGTTAAAGGAGAGCGGATTGCTCGGATAAGCGGAAGCGCCGGAAGCCGCAATCGGACTGCGGGCAAAACCAGCATCAGAAGAAAACGTTCGGCACCACCGCCCAGCCGTTACGCGGCTGAACTGTCACGCGAAAGTCTCTGGTTCAGATACGGCGGACCATCAATAATGTAGTACTTTTTCCCGTCGTGAATTGCCAGTGAATCCGCCGGCGCGAACTTATAGTAGCTGAAATCCACTTTCCCCCGCCCCACGTACTGATCAATCATTCGTATGCCGTACTCGTCCTGATCGTAATAGATGCCCGCGTGGGCAGTGTAGTTCATCATATTGGTGTAGCGGACGTTCCCGGAAATCCTCATCTCGTCGAAGGTGCCGCCCAGTTCAAAGGTCGCGATGGCAATGCCGCGAGGAATGTCTGGATTCCCGCGCACCTGAGGACCTCTTCTCCAATGTTTTGCCTGCGGTGCTCCCACCGTGACCTGCACTAAACGGGCGCACTGACCGTTGTCGACTTCTTCAGGCTTGATCAAGGTTTCTGGAAACGAGTGAATGTAGTACATACAAGGCTCCATGGCATAGCGCGGCGGGAGTATAGCACAGTCAGTCAGCTCTCCGGTTATCGCTCTCGCTCTCCGCACTATAATTGTGTAGGAAAATCATATTTTGTTTCAACCAGAATGTGCTGCTGTGCTCGCAGAAAAACGGTCGTGCCGTGCCGACATCCTGACTTCCGCTCTCTTGCAGCGGCTGTTGCTGAGCGGTATAGTCGGCATAGATTTCAATGGAGTTCCGCCATGTGGTCCCAGGTCCAAACCGATCTCGAACGCCTGCTCTCTGCCAAGATTTATCCTCTGCTACTCAGCGATGCCGTATACCGTCATTTTTTGATGTTTGCCGGCTTGGGGCCCAATTCCCTTGAACCTGGTCCCGCCCCGGTTGCTCTGCGTCCCAATTTTGAGGTGGTTGCAAAACTTCGTGCCCACATCATCGTGGCTGAGGTCGAAAAGACTGGAGGGCTCGACGAAGACTGCACTTGCGCCAAACTGCTCAAAGGGCCAGCACTCCTCTGCCGCTTTTGGGATTCCACTGCGCCACACCGGCGCGAGGGAATTTGGTGGTTCGACAGCAGCATTATCGAAACCTGCAAACAACACGCCGGGCGCTCGGCTGCTGATCGCAAGGATTGGCTGCGGAGTCATTTGGCGGTTTCGATCGACTGGAGCAGCATGAACCGAATCGATCTGATCTCGCTTACTCCCGCCGAAGAGATACCGGCGATCGAAGGCAGGGGCGCGAGAAGGCCGGTATATTCGTCAGCGGCCATCCCCCAAGGGAAGGTGCTCAGCAAAGATTACTGGCCAAGTTTTGCCAAGTATTTCCCCGGCGGAGTCAAGCAAACTGTGCTGCCTTTCATTCCCCGGGCCATGGGCACGGACCTGAATAGTTTTCTCGCTCGGGCTTGAATTAGCCCGAAGAGAATACAGGGAAAGCCAAAATTCCTACCCTGAGGCCCAGCCCCATTCTGCCTGCTCCCCGCTATGTCTCTCTAACAGAACAGGTTATTTTCACGTTCAAATTTGCACTTTTTGCAGTAAAATGTCGATCAGTGTCTCTTTCAAGGGGCCTGCCAGCCCTTGAAGACTCCCGTCCAGGCGTTGTGGGCAATTCCTTGAGACGGCATCTCCCCCTGCATCTCGTCTAATGCTTCATATCTCCTCGAGGGGGGATCAATGGTTGCGCACGTGTTGCCGCAGAAATTAGCGGGCCGTTACGAGGTCAAGGACGTCCTAGGCCAGGGCGGTATGGGTCTGGTCTATCGCGCCTATGACACCGTGATTCGGCGGGACGTTGCCCTCAAGACTCTGCGCGACATCCCCGACCCCAGTTCCCTTCAGCTTTTCTACAAAGAATCCGGCGTACTGGCTTCGATGAGCCATCCCAACATCGTCGAGATTTTCGACATTGGCGAGTTTGAAGAAAACGGCAAGCAGAAGCCTTACTTTGTCATGCCCTTGTTGCCGGGCACGACCCTCGATAATCTGATCCGCAATGCCAGTCATCGCCTGACCACGCAGCGCACCTGCGAGATCATTTCTCAAGTCTGCCGTGGATTGCAAGCCGCGCACGAACGCGGTCTCGTGCACCGCGATCTCAAGCCCAGCAACATCTTCGTCATGGAAGATGACTCCGTAAAGATCATCGATTTTGGCGTGGCCCACATGACCAACACGCACACCACTGTGGGATTGAAGGGCACTTTGGTCTACATGTCACCGGAGCAGATTGAGTCGAAGCCCATCTCCGCACTCTCGGATCTGTTTTCTCTGAGCGTGGTGTGCTACGAAGCTTTGACTGGCCGGCACCCCTTCCGCCGCGCGACTGAAGACGAAATCATCGACGCCATCCTGCACCAAACGCCTCCTCCGGCGTCGGAACTCAATGCTGCGGTCAGTCAGCCGGTGAGCCGCGTAGTTCACAAAGCGATGGCGAAGCAGCCCTACCATCGCTTCTCCACCGCGCGTGATTTCGGCGAGACTCTCAACAAAGCGCTGCGCAACGAACCCATCGAGTGTTTCGACGCAGCCCTGCTTCGGCCCAGGCTGGAACGCGCCACCCGTGCGCTGGATGAAGGCGATTATCAGTTCGCCGGAGAACTTCTGACGGGGTTGGAAGCGGAAGGTCACATCGACTCCTCGATCTCGCTGCTGCGGCGGCAACTCGATCGTTCGGTCCGGCAGAAAAACATTGCCCAGTTACTGAGCAGCGCCAAGGCCCGCTTCGAGGAAGATGAGGACCCCCTCGCGTTGCAGAAAATTCAGGAAATTCTGCAGCTGGAACCGGGCAACGCTGCCGCGATGGGATTAAAGAGCAAGATCGAAAGCCGGCGCAGCGAGCGGCAGATCGATAGCTGGTACCGGCTGGCGCAACAGCACATCGAGAATCATACCTACATCAAGGCCCGCGAAGCTCTGCAGAATGTGCTTCACCTGAAGCCCACCGAAGCACGCGCCATGCAATTGCTGAGCGAAGTGGATCGCCAGGAACAGGAATATAACAAGCTGCGCCAGGAAAAAAAACAACTCCATCTGGCCGCAATGGATGCATGGCACCAGGGAGAAATCAGCAACGCCCTGACCAAGCTGGCACAGGTATTGGAACTGGATCGCCGCGCGCCCGATTCTTCCAGCCCAGAGCGAACCAGCTACCAGAACCTTTACGATCAGGTTCGCTCCGAGCACGACGCCCTCAACAATGCCTACGCGGAAGCGCGCAAGCATCGGGCCGACGGAAATCTCAACAGCGCCATCGACGTCTGCGACACTTGGTTGTCAAAGTACCCCAGCAACGCTCTTCTCCAGGCTCTGAAATTCGACCTTGAGGAACAGAAACGGCAAGAGCTGTCCGCTTATATCGCCACAGTGGACCGCCAGGTGGAAGGCGAACCCGACCTCGACAAGCGCGTGGGCATCCTCAAAGAAGCGCTCGCGCTTCATCCCGACGAGACCCATTTTCAGCGTGCACTCCGGCTGGTCGAGGATAAGCGCGACTTGGTCAACTCGATCGTCGCCCGAGCTCACTTCCACGAGGAGCAGGGACAGCTCAGCGATGCGCTCGCCGATTGGGAAATCCTCCGCACGATTTACGGCCGCTATCCGGGGTTGAAGTTCGAGATCGAACGCCTCGAGAAACGGCGCGAGAATCAATCTCGCACCGAGGCCAAAGCTCGCTGGGCGGAACAGATCGACGCTTGCCTCAAGTCCGCTGCCTATTCGCGAGCCCTGGAGTTGTTGCAGCAAGCGGAACCCGAATTTCCCAACGACGCTGAGCTGGCCGAATTGAAAAAGGCCGCGGACGCCGGTCTCCACCGGGCCACGGAAGTGCAACGCCTCATCACCGAGGGGCATGATCTCTGCGCGCAGCACCAGTTCACCGAAGGCATTCCACTCCTCCATCGAGCGCATGAACTGGATGAGAACAATCCGACTGCTCGGGGTGTCCTGTGCAATGCCTTGGCTGAACAGGCCCAGCTTTTTGTGGACAAGGATTTGCAGGCTGCGGAAGACTTTATCCAGCAGGCACTCGACCTGAACCCGGGCCACCCTTTGGCCAGAAATTTGCGAACCGCGATCCTCGATCGGAAGCGCGAGCAACTGGTCGATGAATGCCTTTCGCGGGCGCGAAGACTTCGCGCCGCAGCCGACCTGGCTGGCGCATTGACGCCCGTCCAAGCAGCTCTCGCGACGTATCCAAATGAGAATCGGCTGCTGCAGATGCGCGATGCGCTGCAAAAGGAAATCGCGCAGGCAGAACGCGATAAAGCTCGCCGACGCGATCTGGAAGAACTGCGAAAACTGAAGCGCGAAGCCGAACAAGCGACAGACATCAAGGTCATAAAATCCTATCGCGATCGCGCCCAGGTTCTGGCAGCAAATCATCCGAATGATGAGGAATTCCGGTCGCTGGCGAATGGTCTGGGGCAGATCTCAAAGCCGCCCGGGAATCGGGAAACACCAGTCGTTGCGGCAAATCGCAAAGCCAGCGAGCCCAATGCGACTCTGCTTTTTTCGCCCGAAGGCCCCTCCGCAACCAGGGTGATTCAATCTGCTCCGACCGCCGAATTGCCGCCTGCAAGCCCGTCACAAAAAGTGCCGCGGACTGCAACTGGGACTATGCCACCAGGCACGCTGCCCAGTCCTCGCCCCAGCGCGCCTTCGGCGGCATCAAAGTTTTTCGCCAATCTTCGTGGTTCTGTGCAACGACTATGGCTTGCCAAGCCGAGTCTCGCGCCGATCGTCGGTCGATTGAAAGCGCTCCCCATAAAGATCGTAGCGATCATCGCCTGCAGCGTTTTGCTGTTGTTGGCGATGATGTTGGTACTGGTGAAGATCCTTCAGCCCCAGCCCAAAGCTCAAGTCACTCTGCCGATGGTTCACGTCCACGTTTCACCTCCGGGCGCCACCATTCGGATCGACAACGAAGCTCGCGGCGTGTCCGACCTCGACATTCGCTTGCCAATAGGAAATCACCAGATCGAGGCACAATTGGATGGCTACCAAACCGCCAGCGGTTCCTTTGAGGCCCGTGCGGGTGCCCCACCCGGGTCTGTCGACCTCACGCTGCAGCCTGTGCTTCCCGTGGTGAAGCTCACCGCAGACACTGGTGCCGGCAAGGTTTTGCTCGATGACAAACCTGCTTCCGATCTGGACGGTGCACAATGGTCCACGGACAGTCTGGCACCTGGGACTCACCAGCTAAAGTTCTCCGGATCACAAGCCGAAGCCTCGTTTGCTTTTACGTCGCAGCCGGGAGCTCTCCCGGCGATCAGTGGTCCGCTAACCGCCAAGGGTGTGCACGCGGTGGTAGTGAGCAATTGGGGAAACCGCCTCCACGTCTACTACAGCGATGCTCACGCCAGGCTCAGTTTGGATAGCCAGTCCGACGCTGAGGTAGGAGCCGATGGTATTGATTTTCCCAACGTCTCCCTCGGCCCGCACCAGTTGAGCCTGCGACAGGGCAGTGACCGCCATACCGTGCCCATCGATGTCGGATCCGCCCCCACGCTCACGGCCTTCCTGGTATCGGATCAGGACATTGGCACACTTCTGATTGTCACCGGCGAGGACAACGTTCAGGTATTCCTGAACAACCAACTCCAAAAAAGATCCACGCAGGGTGGACAACTGCGAATTCCCAACCTCGCGCCCAAAGATTACGTCGTCCGCGTAGCCAAAAACGGATTTCAAAACGTCCCCGAACAGCAGGCTACGATTCACAAAGGAGACGTTTCCCGGGTCAATTTCACGCTGCAGCCCGTTCCGCATTTGGCTTCTCTCACCATCGAGGGCGGGGCCGCCGGAGCCGCCGTCCTGCTCAGTGGAGAACAGATTGGAACCATCCAACCGGACGGCAAATTTCAGTCTGCAACCGTCAACCCGGGCGATCACGTGATTGAATTTCGCAAGCCCGGCTTCACCCCCAAAGTCCTGCGAAAACATTTCGCCGCCGGTTCAACCGTTCCCGTGAGCGGTGCGGAAGCAGCGATGGATGTGGCGGCTGCCCAGTTGAAGATCTCCTTCACGCCTGCCGACGCGGTCGTCACCATCGTGAAAAACGGAGAGCCCCCAATCAAAATTGCCAGCGGGACTCCACTCCCTGTAGCGCCGGGGAACTACCAACTCACCGCGAGCGTCGGGAATCTCCCCCGCTCGGTTCCACTCGAAATAGCTGCCGGAGAATCCCGCACGATTGGTCCGCTCTCGCTGGCCCCGGGCGGCATTCAGGACTTTGACGATCCGGCGGGATGGAAGTCGAACCAGAGCTGGTTCGTCCACCGCGGCGGCGGTTTCGTGCTGTATAAGACTTCTCCCACCTCGGGGACTTTTGTCTTTAGCGCCATGCTCGACAAGGGGCACCGTCTCCAATGGGTGTTCAATTACACCGATGACAACAACTACGCGTTGTTCCAGATGGATGAGAATTACTTCTATCGCAGCGAGGTGCGTGGAGGCAAGACCACCGAAGAAGCCAAGGTTCCGTTCAAGACGGATAAGAAAAAATCACGCACCTTCCAGATCGTGGTTACACCCAACCGGATCGTGCACCAGATCCAGCAAGGCAACGCTTGGGCCCTGCTCGACTCCTGGAACCCATCGGGTGTCAATGTGAGCTCGGGCAAATTTGGTTTCTACCTCCCCGGTAGCGACGAGGTCGAGCTCTCGAATTTCACCCACTACAGCGAGCTGAAGCTGCGTTAACCTTGCTCGTGTAGGGACGGGCGCCCTCGCCCGTCCAGGCGCAGCAACGCTCCGCAGGCTTTTGGTTACGGGGTCATTCACGGCCGGAGGCTGCCCCAACTAGCCCACTGTTCCAGTCCAAGTGCATCCCCCGCGATAGGGTGCCCTACCCTTCTGTTGAAACCGCAAACCGCTGAACTGGTTTGCCCCGACGATACCGCTCCCACATAATTTCAAACGCTGCCTCCAGATGACGGGTAAACCGCCGCGTATCAAAAACTGGCGCGGTTAACCGTATCGTCCGGAGTTTCTGGCGAACACCACGCAAACGCCCATGATCACGCGCCAGAGCGAGCGCCAACTTCTCATAATCCGCCAGCGACCGGCAAACCAATTCCGGCAATCCTACGGAATGCAGCAAGCTGGCAGCCACGCGCGACGGAAAAGTCCGGCCAGAACAAGTAACCACCGGACAACCTCCCCACAACGCGTCGCTAGCCAAGGTGTGGGCATTGTAAGGAAACGTATCCAGGAAGAGATCGGCAACCCCGAATCTCGCGAGGTGATCAGCGTAGGGTAAATGGTCGGCGAAAACTAAACGCTCAGCCGCAACCCCTCGATCCTCCGCTTCCCGCTTCAGGTTGGCAGTCGCATAAGGGTTGGAGTCAAGCAACAACAGCACGCTCCCGGGAACTGCTTTGAGCAGCCGCGTCCAAACGTTAAACACCTTCGGAGTGATCTTGTAAGAGGCATTGAAGCAGCAGAAAATGAATCCGCTCTCCGGCAACCCGCACTCTTGCCGCAAAGGAATACGCTCGGAAATCCTGCGTGTCGCGTCGTTCACTTGATAGCAGTCAGGCAGGTGCACCAGTTTCTCGCTGAAGAAGGTCTGCTCCTCCACTGGAACCACGATGCGATCTACGATTACATAGTCGATGGCGTCGCTGCCCATCGTGCCCGGATAACCGAGATAGCTCACCTGAATGGGCGCGGGCCGGAGCGCCATAATCTTTGGCCGCGCATCGGCGGTGTAACCCTTGAGGTCCACGAGAATCTGCACTCCGTCCGCCCGGATTCGGGCTGCCGACGTGACAAACGATTCACCCCTGACATCCACAAAGCAATCGAATGACCGTTTCAACCTTTCGCGGGCCGCACTACCATCATCCGGCCCGTAAGAGTACCCCACGATCCGAAATCGTTTCCGGTCGTGCAGCGAAAAAAGTTCCGAAATCAAATGCGCAGTCGCGTGCTCATGAAAATCTGCTGACAAATATCCCACCGTAATCCGGCCATCATCCTGGAAGCTGAACGGCGTCCCTTCGCTGGCGTACTGCGCGTTTTGAGCCGCCCACTGCCGTGCACACAATAACTGCTGCGACGCAGTGCTCTCCAGGCACAGAAACCCAAACGGATTCACCTTTCCCGAACCTTGCTCCACCATGCGGATCAAACTCCCCGAAAGCGCATCGAGTCCTTTCCACTCGCACATGTGACGCATCTGGTGTTCCAGAAGAGCCGCGGCTTCCTCATATCCAGGATTGAGCTCCACTGCGGTCCGCAATGAAGCAATCGCTTCGGACACTCTGCCCTGCCGATACAGCAAACTTCCCAGATTGCGACGTGCCTCCGCATATTCCGGACGGAGACCGATCGCCTTCTCGTATTCCGCCGCCGCTTCTTCCAGCCTGCCCGTCATCTGAAACAGATTGGCCAGATTGTTGTGCGCCTCGGCATACTCCGGACAGATTTCAAGAGCCTTGTGATAGGACACAATCGCTTCCTCCAACTTGCACTGCTCCGCCAGCACATTGCCAAGATCGTTGTGGAACACGGCATTCCGCGGATCGAGAGCCGTAGCTTTGCGGTACGCAGCAGCAGCCTCTTCCAGTTTGCCCTGGTCGCGCAGCGCCCTCCCCAGAGTCCCGTGCGCCTCCGCCGTGCCCGACTCGTTCGCGGCCTTATCTCCCGTCGTCATCATTCGTCGGCAACTTGGACAGCTCTTTGAAGTCTAAAGGCCAGCCCACGATCCGCTGGACGCGCTCTTAACAATTGCCTATGTTCCCCGCCGGCAGGTTCTCCGCGTTCAGTGTAGGTCCGTACGGAAACGGTATCAACGTCGATCCCGGCTAGTGCTCTTCGGGAAAGATTCCGCTACACTCTTTGACGACCCTTGTGGATGACAAACCCTACTTTGCGCCTACGTCTGGAAACAGGAGACTGCGCGGAATCATGCTCTGCTCAGCCTTATTCTTCGCTGGTCTCGCAATTCTCGCTCCTCCTGCCAAAGCCCAGCAGTGTGGCTACGCACCGGCGAATCTTACTATCAATGCGATATACGGCAACTGTGATTTGGCGACATCCGGCCACGACAACATCAGCGCGGGCACACCGGATAGTAGTGTCATCGCATGTGACAAGGACACGAACACCAACTGCGAGCCGGAGTCGCCAGCAACGACAGGCAACAAGCCTGGAGAAGATTTAAGAAAACAAACGCCCGACGAAAAATTCCGCCGCTCGAAACCGGCTGACTTCAACCGCGACATCTATTACAAAAACAAACTCGAATTCTCCCTGGAGGTAGGATGGCTTCCCATCAATATCCCTTTCCCTTTCGACGTTTTCGAAGGCGATCCCTACAAGCTATACCCGCTTCGTTACACGCTGGTACCGGTCATCGCTTCTCTGCGATGGCACATGACCGACGTCGGCGGGCCCTGGATTCTGCGCGGCAATTGGGACCTTACCTGCAGCGGGTCGTATACCGCGATTCCGCAGGGACCTGAGACCCGGTATTACTCCTACATCATGGGCATTCGACGCAACTTTGTCCCGCGTAACTGGAGAGTCGCACCCTACTGGGACATCCGCCTCGGCCTCGGCGACATCGACGCCAAGGGACCCGATGGCGTGAAATATGCGCAAGGGCAGGACTTCACCTTCACCGCCAATATGGGAAGCGGAGTCCGCTATAACTTCAACCCTCGCTACGCAGTTTCCGCGGGCCTGAATTACATGCACATATCCAATGCCGGTTTATCCGGGAAGTCCACGAACTACGGCATCAACGTCTACGGCCCCATGGTCGGGCTCGATATCAATTTGCGCAAGCGTCAACCACAATCCGCCCAGTAATATCCGGACAGCATTGCCTCAGGCCGCAACCTAACCCCCGACTTTTCTTCTGAGAAACTGCAAAACTATGTCCACTTCTGTCCCGTGGCGTCGCTTATGAAAGTGAGCGGGCGCAAACGATCCACTCGATCTGTGAGCCTCCGCTATTCCTGAACCTTAACGGTTCCGTAGATCAAGGAGAAGATCATGAAACGCAATTCTAAGATCACCCGCACTCTTACGTCGCTGCTGATAAGCCTTACCATTCTCACCGTGGCCAGCTTCGCCGCCACCAAACCTGTGAACGGGCCCTGGGGAATCACGCTGGATTCCAAGGGCAATCTCTGGGTTGCCAACTACGGCGGGAACCAAGTCCTGGTCTACAACCCAAGCTACAAGCAAGTCCGAGTCATTACCAACTCCGTCGATGGGCCTACCGGCGTGGCGTTCGATCCGTACGGAGTTCTCTACGTCAGCAACATCAACTCCAGCGCCGTCACTTGGTACACGTCGGCCGGCGCCTATCTGGGCGTGTTTAATTCCAATATCCTCAACCCGGCCGCCATCGCCACCGACGCGATCGGCAACGTCTGGGTGCAGAATAATGACGGGTACATCACCGTTTGTGCTCCCAGCCTTTTCTACCAGCAGGTTCAGGTCCTCATCGCCGGCAACCTTGGTTTCAACTTTTTTCTGGAGATGGCAACCCATAATTCGCAAGTGGCAATCGGAACCGATCAAGGCTTTCAACTGTCAACCATCGACCTGGTTCTCCAGAACGCTACCGTCGGAGGCAGCCCCGACCCGACTCTGACGGGAAACTCTTTAGCCTTCGACGCCGCCGGGAACATCTACTCGGGGAACCTCGACGGCACCGTCGATTACTTCAATCCTTCCACCCACAGTGCGAAACTTTTCACCACCGTGGGATACCCCAAAGGCATCGCCGTCGATAATGCACGCGGTCGCGTGTACATCTCGGACTTCTTCAACAATCACATTCTGGTCTACAACACCAGCGGAACGCTTCTGACGACAATCAAATAGCGGCAGTCTTCGTCAAACCTGGCGGGTGGAGGCCGACCCCGCTCGGGGTTAACGAGTGTAATGGCAATTTATCGCCGGTCGTCTTTTTTCAATGTCGCTTTTCAGGCAAACCGTAACCGAAACGGTTTTACGGCACCTGCATCGCAGCCGGTGGTTTCCAGTCGCCTCGGCCCGCAGGCAGGATCGACGGAGGCGTTTCTTTTGGCCAGTACAAGCGCATCACGAGATAGATTGGGCCGTCGGGGGCGGGTAGCCAGTTCGACTCCTTCGCCTTGCCGGGCGAGGCCTTCTGGATGTAGAGCGTCAGGGAGCCGTCTGGGTTGATCTTCATTCCCGGCAGCATCGGCGAATTGATCAGGTAGCGGTTGATTGGGTTGTCGATCAGGAACTGGGTTTTTCCGTCATACATGGTCACCGACCAGAAAGCGTTCACTGGCGGTAGACTGCCCTTGGCGAAAGTCAGCGTGTAGTTGTGCTTGCTGCCGTCGAGTGTCTCTCCGTCGGCGGTGACGCGGGTCAAAGGATACATCGCCTCAATAGCGCTATTGCCGAAAATACCTCCCTTGGCCGCGGCGGCCCGCTTGAGCCAGTCCCCGTTGTAGAATGCGCGGTCGCCGAAGAACGAACCCACGTTCCAGCCATTGATTACCGCCCCTCCGCTTGTGATGTATTTGTCAACCGCGTCGTCGCCGGCCTTCATTCCGAGCAAAACGGCGGCCTTGTGTTCGACGGAGAGATCCTTCATCGCAAATGTTTTGCCCGGTCCGATGCCGATGCTGGCCAGCTTGGCGCGGATCGCCGCCTCTTCAGGGCTCGGCGGAATATACTGCAACGCAAAATCGAGCACCTCAAAGAACTGTGATTTTGCTATGTCACCATCGGATTTCATGTAGTTAATTGCGGGCGGTGCGGCAGGCGCCGGTTGCTTGAGATACGCGGAGAGAGGTCGCACCTTGTATCCGGCCTGAACTTTTACAACGTTCGGCATGTCCGCCGCATTGAAGAGTTGGGTGCGAAAAATTAAGGCCGAGAATGGCGTCGTCGAATGGAAGACCTGCTTGATGTGTGGGGGCGTCGCGCCTGTCCAATCAGGGCCAACAATCATGTAGTCGCCCGGACCCGTGCCCGTGATCCGGCTCCCGATGTAGCCGTAGTTGAAGGTATTCGCATCGGTCAACTGTACGGAGTAGTAGCGTGGCTTCGGAACCGCAGGAACCGACACCACAGTTGGTTCGGCGCGCAGGTCCACTTCCATTAAGGAGTACGGCGTATCGCTGTTGGGCGTGATGACCGCCGTGTCCTTGGGCGTAAACACCCGCGCTTCGTTGAAGAGTGTGCCGACAGGCGCTTTGTATTGGGACGAGGTTGTATCCACGAACAATTCGTATACCGAGGTGTAGTACATCACGATGGGAAGACCGAAAACGAAGCCTTCTTGGGCGATAGCTTTGGTTTCTTCGATGCTAGGGCGTCCGTTTTCCTTTTTCTCAGCGTTGGAAATAGCATCGTTCTTCGATGAGCACCCGGCGACAAACAGCACCGCAACGACAACAGCCAACCCTCGACCGAAAGAGATTCGTTTTGTCATTTTCATTTTTGGGATCACCAGACATACCAGTACGAGCGAACGAAGTCTATAGGCGTCGCGCAGCCCCATGTAACTGGCAAAAATGTCAGTCGTGAAATTGGTAATTTTGCTATTAGGCCATTTACGCGTTTTGACCGATGGTGAATGAATGCGATGGCGAATATTTCGCCAACCACGAGATCTATTCTGGGTTGGCGACTATCCGCCAGTAATGGTGCTGGAACCGCCGGAAAGCTGAGGGTGGGGTTCACCAGGAAAACTGGAACACACGCGAACCAACCACTTCAGATTGGCCGCGCTGAAAGCCATGCTGCCGCAGCCAAACACACGGTAATCGCCAGCGAGAAAACGACAGGGAGGATAAACAGGTATCTCCAGCTCACCACCGTGATGGCGGCAAAACAAACAGCGAACGCCCACGCAGTGCCGCGCATGAGCGCCAAAGTCTGTGCCGGAAGGCCACCCAGTTGCCAGGCTAATATCGCCGCGAAACAATAAAACACGCCGACAGAAAATCCAGCCGCAACAAAAAGGTCCCAATAGGTCCGGCTAGAGCCCTGCACGTCAAAGTGAATCGACCGCATGGAGCCCAGAAGCGTGTCAACTCCCCAACTGGGGTCGGACTGGCGAAAACCAAATGTATGTGCGACAGCAAAAAACAGCAGAAGAACAGCGGCGATTCGATAAAACAGAGACGCCTTCATGTCCTGCCTCCGGAGTTGACGGCTGAAGTGTACCATTGTGCTCTGCTCGCACTTGCGCCGGTGCCCCAGGTTCGCGTCCGTTCTTTAAATGTTCAGTGTCATGACATCCGCTCCTCGGACGCTAACCTGGGTTGAGAAAACTCTGCTGAGAAAACTCTCGCGGAAATGTTTTCCAGGGGCAAGGCTTCTAACCGCTCTTTATCGTTGACTATCGGCCCAAATACGATAATCTACTGCAATATAGATTATCTACAAGATAATCATCGATCTTTGACAATCTGACCAGGCGAAGCGTGTGCGCTGGGGCGAAAGAGGCTCCCACCAATCCGGCACCGATGCTGACCTCGTCCCCAAATGGTCGTCGCGTCCGCCCTAACTCCCATGTTCTCTAGATTTTGCGTGTAAGTTCTGCAAACTCAAAGATCTAGCACATAGTCGCGAAATTGATCCATTGTTTTCAATATTTTGCAGCCAAAGGGGGGAGGGGGATCCCCAGTACTAACCAGTACACATTGTCCCAGTTTGGGAAATCGAGGACGGGGTTGCTTACTTGGCTTCGCCATCCCCGAAGGCGCTACAATCAAACATGCCGAATCGCTGCCCTGTCGAGTGACTTCCATCACAGGTCAGTGTGAGGAAGGGCACAGCAACCCTCCCCAGAGCGGCACAGAATGGTCTCGGGGGAAGTTCTCGGCTTTTGCAGTTTCAGGTTCCCCGTGATTCGCCCGAAGGGCACCGGCAAAAGGAGGCTTCATCGTGCCATCCAACACTCTGACCATTACCGATAATCGCAACGCCACAAACTACACCGTGCCGATTGAAAATGAGACCATCCGAGCTATGGATCTGCGCAAGATCAAGACCAGCCCGGACGAATTTGGACTCATGACCTATGATCCCGCGTTTATGAATACTGCGTCCTGCCACAGCAGCATCACCTTCATTGACGGCGATCGCGGCATCCTGCGCTATCGCGGCTACCCCATCGAAGTGCTCGCGGAACATTGCACCTTCCTCGAAGTGGCTTACCTCCTGCTGTTCGGAGATCTGCCCAGCCCGCCAGAACTGAAAAGCTGGGTCAACGAAATCACCCATCACACTATGCTGCACGAAACCACCAAGAAGTTGATGGAGGGTTTTCTCCACGACGCCCATCCCATGGCCATGCTGGTGAGCACGGTGGCAGCCTTATCCACGGTCTACCCCCAGGCCAGGGACATTCACGATCCCGCCAACCGGCTGCTGCAGGTCAAGCGGCTGATTGGCAAGATGCCTTCGATCGCTGCGATGTCGTACCGGCACAGTCTCGGCCTTCCTTATATTTATCCGGACAATGACCTCAGCTATCCCGAAAATTTCATGAACATGTTGTGGCGGATGGTGGAACCGAAGTACGTGGCCAATCCCGTCATCGCCCGCGCCTTGGACATTCTCTTCATTCTGCATGCCGACCACGAGCAGAACTGCAGCACCAGCACCATGCGTGCGGTGGGCAGCTCGCACGCCGATCCGTACCTGGCCACCGCCGCTGCGGCTGCAGCCCTGGCTGGACCTTTGCACGGCGGAGCCAATGAAGCCGTTCTGGAAATGCTCGATGAAATCGGCGACAAAGCCAACGTCCCTGCCTACGTTAAAAAAATTAAAGAAGGGCACGGCAAGCTGATGGGCTTTGGCCACCGCGTCTACAAGAACTACGATCCACGCGCCAAGATCATCAAGTGGGCTGCGGAAAAAGTATTCGCGGTCACGGGCGGAAATCCCAAACTCGACATCGCGCTCGAACTGGAGCGGATCGCTCTTGAGGATGAATATTTCATCACTCGCAAACTGTATCCCAACGTGGACTTCTACTCGGGAATCATCTATCAGGCCATGGGCTTCAAACCGGAGATGTTTACCGTGCTGTTTGCCATCCCGCGCACCGCAGGCTGGCTCGCGCAATGGCAGGAAATGGTGACCGACCCGGAGCAGAAGATTGCGCGTCCAAGGCAGATCTATACCGGACACGAAGTACGGCAGTTTGTGCCCGCTGAAAAACGCACCCCAGCCTTGGCCGCGACGCGTTAGCCGATCGAAAAATCACCCTGCCAGGTCGCCGTTGAGAAATACTATGAAACACGACCTGGCAGGGGCGTCTGGGGGAGAAGGCTTTTATTTCGTTCCAATCACCCCCGCGGAGAACGCGTCTCCTCCCGGTTCTCCTCTCTGCAGATGAACCTGATAGGTATTTGCCCAAGTGAGCCCGAAATCGGGCGCATTCCAGAATGAATCCTGCCACGGCTCTGCCGGTCCATAGCCGTTGAAGCCATACATAGTCTCCATATCGGATTCGAGAAAACCAGTGAGTCCCTGAGCCGTACACTGGGAGTTGTTCGGGTTGGTGCATTGCGGGGTTACGTTTTCCCAATAAGTCCCAGTCTCCAACACTACCGGCGTTTTCCAGGTTACGAGGATGGTGTATTCGGGCACTCCATCCAGGCTGCGCCCGGTCGCGTTCATTGTGGCCTTGGCTTTGCCGCTCGCGACCAGCGTTCCCCCATTGCCTCCGGCTTGGGGAATACCCGTGCGTATTTCCCAGGGCGTCGTCGCCGGATCGAGCTTGATGGGATAAGCAATCGAATTGACGAACAGGCCGGTGACCTTCCAGGTTTCACCGGCTGGTACCTCGAAGGGCGAATAGATTTGGGACAACGTCGCAGACCCGCCGGGGAGAATGTTCTCGTTGGCGAAGGTATCAGCGGCGGGGCTCGAGGTATCAAAGTCGCCGCCGTAGAACAGGCACGGCTTGCAATAGGCGGGGCGGGATTGCGGATGAGTCACTTCAAACGCAACTCCACTCTGCGAAGATCCGCCCTCCACGGTCGTTCCAAACACATGCCCATTTCTTACTAGCACGCCTGCGAGGGGAAAGGCGCCATCGTTGCCCCCGCTGAAACTGTACAGCACGGTTTCAGTCCAGCCGCCCGCCGAGGGTGTGAGTTGGAAAACAGTACCTGACGAATTCGTTCCACCGACGTACGTGGTGCTGAAAAGATTGCCATTCTTATCCATCGCCAATCCCGCGGATGGGAAGCCTCCATCCGTGGCGCCGGTGAAGCTGTAAAGCACCTGCTCGGTCCAGGCGCCGTTCGTAGAAACGAGTTCGAACACCGTGCCCACCGAGTTCTTGCCGCCAGAAGCGGTCGTGCCGTAAAGATTTCCAGAAGAATCGAAAATGACTCCGGCGTCGAGCGTGCCTCCGTCCAAATTGCCGGTAAAGAAGTACAAGACTTTTTCCGCCCAGGCACCGCCGGAATGCTGCAATTCGAAAACCGATCCAGCCTGATTGGGACCGCCAGATTCAGTTGTGCCGTACATGTTGCCGGCCTTATCGAAAACAACTGCACCGTAGGGGTAAGCCCCGTCGCTGCTGCCTCCCGCAAAGCTGTAAAGAACATGTTCCTGCCACTTACCGTTCACCTGACCCAAGCGAAAAACCGCACCGTTGCCCGAAGCCCCACCTCCCGGAGTCGTACCAAACAGCGAACCTGCCCTCAAAGTCAAAGCGCCTTGCGGGCTGCCGCCATCGGCGCCACCGGTGAAGCTGTACAGCACAGTTTCGGTCCAGGAATTCCCCGAGGGAGACAATTCGAAAACCGTGCCGGCGCCTGCGGGGCCGCCCAGCCGCGTGGTGCCGTAGAGATTCCCGGACTTATCCATGATCAAGCCTGCCGCAGGCGAGCTTCCGTCGTTGCCACCAGCAAAGCTGTAAATCACGGTTTCGTTCCAAGTTCCGCCCGATGGCGTAAGTTTGAAAACGGTTCCAGAGCCGTTGGCGCCTCCGTAGCGGGTCGTGCCGTACATATTTCCCGCGGCGTCCGCAATCAGTCCGGCAACCGGATAGCTTCCGTCGCTGCCGCCGATGAAGGTGTGGAGCACTTTCTCGTTACTGGCGGCTGCGGCACTTACAGGCAGCAGCATCAAACTCATTGTCAGAATTGCTAGGGTCTTGGGTCGCATGGGTCTCCTTGGCTGGTTCGGCTCCCGTGTGGCATATTGCAGTGTGTCAAAATCTTTGCTGTGCCCGTCTTGCGGCAATAGGCGGGGATTCTATCATTCAATTCACCATCGATTGATTGCGTTTTTGCCGGAAATATCGTAGCGAATAGGCATAAACTGCCAATGAATGCCAAGGATGTGCTCCTTTATGCCAAATATTGCGCTTGATGCCTTTGACCTGAAAATTCTGAACCTGCTGCAGGAAGACGGCCGCCTGTCGAACGTTGATTTGGCCAATCGCATCGGGCTTTCTCCGTCGCCGTGCCTGCGGCGGGTGAAGCGCCTCGAAGCGGAAGGCGTGATCGAAGGCTATTCCGCAAAAATCAACCGCACCAAAATCGGGTTGGGTGTGACCGTATTTGTCGCCGTGGGACTGGATCGTCACCGGGAGGAAGAAGCCGAACGCTTTCGCAGGGTCGTCATGAAACTGCCGCAGGTGGTTTCCTGCCACGCAATCTCGGGCGAGGCCGATTTCCTCCTCGAAATTGTGATTGCAGATCTCAATGACTACTCAGAATTTGTGCTGAAGCGGTTGCGCAGAATTCCGGGAATCAAAGATCTGCACAGCAGCTTCGCCCTCGAAACCGTGAAGCCCTCGTCCCCGGTGCCCCTGCAACTACCCGGCAGCTAAACTCAGGACGGCGGCCGTGACCGCGGAGGAGAAGATGAACCCCGAAGAATTCAGAACATCCGTTGCACAAGAAGCGCCGCGAGCGGAGCTGTCGCCGCCGCTCGCAGCGCTGTGGTGGGATGCAAAGGGAGATTGGACCCATGCCCACGCGCTGGTTGACGAACTGGAAAGCGTCGATGGGATGGCGGTCCACGCGTACCTGCATCGCAAGGAGGGTTCTGCCTCGAATGCCGATTACTGGTACGGGCGCGCCGGGCGCGGCTTTTACCGGCCCACGCTCGACGCCGAATGGGCGGCGCTGGTCGAAGGATTGCTGTCTGGCTCCGGGAAGACATGAGCGGTTGAAGCTTTTGCGCGGAGGTAAACAGCAGTGACTGGAGCGACAAAGAAAAGGTCGAAGAAATCAGCGGGAAAAATATTGCATGGCAAGATCGCGCTGGTCGCAGGAGCGACTCGCGGGGCCGGCCGAGGGATTGCCATCGCACTGGGCGAGGCGGGGGCCACGGTTTACTGCACCGGCCGAAGTTCGCGCGGACGGCGGCCCACGACACCCGGCCGGCCCGAGACCATTGAAGAAACTGCTGAACTGGTCACCGTCGCCGGCGGACACGGCATCGCGGTAAGGGTGGACCACACCGAGCCCGCAGAGGTGAAAAAACTGGTCGCCACGATCAAACGGCGACACAAGGGTCTGGATATTCTGGTCAACGACGTGTGGGGTGGCGACGCGCTCACCGAATGGGGAAAACCATTCTGGAAGGTCAACCTCGAGGACGGCCTGCGCATGTTGAAACAGGCAATTCATTCCCACATCATCACTTCGCATTACGCTGTGCCGCTGATGCTGGGACGAAGCAGGGGAATAATTTTCGAAATCACCGACGGAGATGCTTTTTACTACCGTGGCAATATTTTCTATGACCTGGTGAAAATTTCCGTCATACGGCTGGCCTTCGCCATGGCTCGCGAGCTGCGCAAACGAGACATTGTTTCAGTGGCGTTGACTCCGGGTTTCTTGCGTTCGGAAGCGGTGCTGGAACATTTCGGAGTCAGCGAGGCCAATTGGAAGGACGTAGGGAAAAGAAAGGGCGGGAACAGCGGCGATCAGAACGACGCTCCCCAGGATTTCATGGTGTCAGAATCGCCGCGCTACATCGGCCGGGCGGTGGTGGCGCTAGCGGCAGATCCGAAAGTAAAAAACAAAAGTGGACGCGTCTTCAGTTCCTGGGCTCTGGCGCGGGAGTATGGATTTACTGATCTCGACGGCACCCGTCCCCACTGGGGCAACTATGCGAGGAAGAAATACGGAAAGTACAAAATCTGTGATGAGCGATTTTATTCTTACTGGGTCCCCGGCCTGATAGAGCTGATCTTCCCGGATTGGTTTTGAGCGTCGGCCCGCGATCTATCGTTTACGCACCAGTCAGATTCTTCAGTCTTGTATCCCTGAATTAGTCGGCCCGACGGCCCCGGGCTCCGATTCTCCGGAGCCAGAGGCCTGTCAACCTACCGTCGAGCGACGACATCATTGCTGGTCAGCGGCCTTGCAGTGCTTCGAGACGGTGCGCACATCGGTCTGCACATCCGCGACCTGAAATGGAACGCCATCCACACCGTGCGCCGTATCGCTGGGATTGCTTCCCGCTTTTTCCGGAGTCACTCCCGTCTTGATCGTTCCAGGCAGCGTCCGCCCTTTCACTTCGACTTCATGGTTTCGATAACTGTCGAGTTTGTTCCCTACTCCCTTCAACACATACACCAGGCCGGTGTTGTTTTCGATGAGGATGTAGTTTCCGCGTTGACCGTTGAGGCATCCGCGAACTGTGGACGGGGGACGAACCTGTGCTGTGTCACCGCCGGCGGCTGCTGGCGGGTTGGCGGATTGTTGGGCGACTGCTCCAAGAGCGGAGAGCAGAAATATCAGCACTGCAGCCAAAGTCATCATGTTCTTCATTCCAATTCTCCTTTATAGAATCGGTTTGTTCAACCGTGTGAACGATCACTTTCAGCGCTGACGCTCCATGCAAACGCTTCAAGCAGGTGCAAATATCCGTTGTCGGCTAACCGAATCCCGACGTCGTAAGTATAGTCCCGTGCTCGCAGAGGAGCAGCGGCAGGATTTTCGTCGAGACAGTCTGAAACTGAGTCATACCTCCCGACGCTGGGCTTTGCGCGCCAGAGCCTTGCCGCATTGACTTCTCCATCGGCAGATACCAGATGTAGTAAATAAGGATAAAAACCAAGGCCACGAAGGTGCCGATACCAAAAATAAGCAAAAGCCCCTGGCGGGTACTGAGCGGTAGCTTTCTCCTACGGCGCCTGTGAATGAATGATGGGTTGTGCCTCTTTCTGTAAATGCCCAAAGCTTGTCGAATCAAAGAGCGGACCATGACTAGATTCCCGTGGTCTCGTAAGTCAAAACTGCCAGGCTCAGGCGGTAATCATAGCCAGCCTGCGCGTAAGCGATTTCAGCCTGGGTCTGCTGGAGTTGTGCCTGGCTCAATTCGACAATGGAACCAAGTCCCAGGTTGTAGCGAGACTGGGCAAGACTCAGTGCCAGGTTGGCCTGCTGTAACAATTGCTGGGTTACAGCGAGTCGCTGATAGGATGTGTTCGCATTCAGCCAACTGGTGCGCACATCGCGGGAAATCAGGTTGCGCATGTCGCGCAGCCGTTCCTGTGTGGCCTGAGCTCTAAGGTTCGCTTCACGGGCCCTCGCCGTATAAAGGAAACCATTGAAGAGCGGGATGTCGATGTTTGCGCCAACGGCGCCGTAGGTGTTGCTCAGAGCGCCGGGATTCGGCGCCACTGCGGAATTTCCGACCGGCGTGTCTCCCACCGCCCCGAGGGCGCGGACGCTGGGAAAGAGCAAGTCTCGTTCCGCGGTCTGGAATTTCCGGGCGGACTGATACTGGAACTGCAGCGAGAGTATTTCCGGCCGCGCGGAAAAGGCTTGGGAAATTAAATCATCCACATTTCCTGGCGGCGGTGTCAGCGGGCTTGTTTCTTCGATGAGTTGGAAGTCCTGCAAGCTTGGGAAGCCGAGCACCATCGCGAGCGTGGCTTGAGCGGCGTTCTCGTTGTTTTGAGCGTCCAGCAGCAAAAGCTTGGCCTGCGCCAGGTTGACGCTGGCAAAACTGAAATCCAGTTCGGATTTCAGCTTGCTCTTGAAAAGCGCTTCCACCTGGTTGGCAACGGTTTGCCGTTCGCTCACGGTTTGCTGGGCAACGGTCAGTACGGCGTGGGTTTGCAACGCATTGTAGAAAGCTTTGTCCACGGCCAGAAGGATCTGCTCCTTCGTAGCCATGGCATTCTGATTTTCGGCTTTGGCTGCGTAGTTCGCGCTCGAGACCAGGTTCGTGGTGCGCCCAAAATCGGTGATCAGTTGCGTGACCACGACGCCGGCGGCGGCACGTTCATAGATGATCGGATTGTTCAGCGCGCCCGCCGTAATGCGGCTGCCGGACTGCGCATCGACGCCAGTAATATCCCCTGTGGCCGTAGGCCAGAGGCTCGACCTCACCTCCCGTGTAACCTGCTGGGAAGCGAGAGAAAGCAACCGGGCAACTGAAACCTGTGGGTTGTTTTTTATCGCCAATGCTTCGGCTTGTTTCAATGTCAGAGACATCGACGCACCGGACGGCGGAGGACCGGAGGGCGGCTGCGCACTCGTCTGCGAGTTAGAGGTATTTTGTGTAGGAACGGCCTGCGGCAGCGGCGCGGGAGGCAGACCCTCCGCCGTTTGCACATTGATGGACACTTGGGAAAAGCCAAACCACGGCATGGCCAGGAACAGCAAGGACGGAACGATGTAGTTGTATCTTCGCTTCATCAGTTAGCCTTTTTCGAAGCAATTCATCGAAATCCCTGGCCGTCGTTACACGCATCCACGAAGGCGAGGGCTCGTACTGCTTCACGCAGAAGCCGGACGAAGTCGCCGTGCCTTCCTCCGCAAGACCCTCCCGCCCATTGCGACTAGCGATTCTGGCCGCAGGTCGAACTGCGGTGGACAATGCCCATTCTCATATCCGGGGCATTCGGCAGATCAAAGTACATGACATGCTTGGTCAAGCGCACCTGAATCGGCTGATCGGGAGTAAACTCTGAAGGCAAATACTTAAACGGCGTTTCGTACCGGCCTACATAGGTTTTGCAATCGACGCGCACGAAAACCTGGTAAGCGTAATACCGCGAGGTCAGTGGCGCATCGGACGGGTCGCTCCCCCCGATCGTGTAATCAGGGCAATCGACTTTGCGCTTCTGTACCTCCGTCACAACTCCCCGCACGTATGCATTGGAGTTATTTCGAGTCGGAGAGGCATTCAGGATTGGTACGATAACCAGCACCGCGAGGCCGACACAGATATTTTTGTTCATGATCTTCCCGCTGGAATCGACTGCCGAAATCGAATGGCACGACAACCGCTGATTCGAACGCGTTCCCACGTGGAACCTGTTCACAGACCTTTCAAGAAGGCCATTCAGCAAGAAGGAGGAGGCCGACTGTATAGGAGATCTTCGGAATAAGGCTGAATCGTGGGAGGAACGGCACGCAACACGGCAGCGGAAACTTCCGATGGCTCGAACAAAACAAACGTCGCAGCGGGGGCAGACCAGTGAAGGCCGTCGTTCAGCAGACGCTGTCGCTCGCTATCGAGAGGCAATGACCTGACGCTCTTCGTCGCGGGCGCCGCAGTTCGCACTAGCGTGCTGTAACGGGTTGCGAGGCTAATCGTGGGAGAAAGAACCGCACCAAGAATCAGCGCTATACGCCGGAAAGATTGCTGGCAGCCCCGTCCTTTGCCATTCCGAAGAGGGACGGCGGCGAGGAACCCAGGTTTCCGTCGCGACCGAGAAGAACGTGGATCCCTCGCTCCGCTCGGGATGACAACTGAGACATAGTCAGCAATCTGAGAGTGGCTTCTCATTCTGTGGGCTCCGTCGGAAGCGCCTCTGCGGGCTGCTCCTTGGGTTTGCCGTAAACCAGCATGTAAGCTGCGGGCACGATAAAAATAGTCAGAAGAACCGACGAAGTGAGTCCTCCGATGATCGCGCGGGCCATGGGTGTGTACTGCTCGGCACCAGTTCCCAGCTTCAACGCCATGGGAATCATGCCGATTATGGTCGCCAGCGAAGTCATCAAGATCGGCCGCAAACGCACGCGGCACGCGGTAATGACGGCATCGGCTGCCGACAAGCCTTGCCGCTCCAGATTGTGGGCGAAGTCAACGATAAGAATGCTGTTCGAGTCCGCAATGCCCACCAGCATCAACACGCCCATCAGCGACATTACGTTCAATGTGCTGTGGGTCAGCGGAAGGATGATCAGCACACCGACAAATCCCATCGGGATCGCCAGCATGATCAGGAAAGGATCGATGAAAGACTTGAATTGAGCCGTCAGAATCAGAAATAGCAGGAGGAAGGAAATCAGAAAGCCAAGTGCAAAACTCTTGAACGATGCCTCCATGCCTTGGACCATTCCCCGCAAATTCACACGCACGTTGCCGGGGATGCTGGTCTTCGCCAGAATGTCGCGTATGGAACTGGTGACGCGGCCCAGGTCTTCTCCAGTTGGGGTCACGTAAACATCCATGGCTCGCTGAATCTGATAGTGGTCGACTTCGGTCGGAGTCTGAACCTGCCTCACGTTCACAACATTGTTAAGCACCGTAATCGGCCTGCCCTGTCCACCGCAGGCCCATGACGGCTGCGCTCCTCCAGATGTTGTAGGACGGGACGGGCCGCAGCCCATTCCCGCTGCATTGCTCGGATCGCGCAAGGGAATCTGACCGAACTCAGCCATGTCGTGAATGGCCGATTGACCCTTCTCGAAGAACTGCACCGTCAGGTAATAATCATTTCCGCTCTTGCGATCCACCCAGTAGTTGGGAGCAATCATGTAGTTGGAATTGAGCGCGGTGATCACGTTGTCCACCACGTCTTTCTGGGTCAGGCCCATCTCTCCCGCATGCACTCGGTCAACATCGAGGCGCAAGGTGGGGTAATTCATGTCCTGCGGAATGTAAACCTGGCCCACCCCGTGAACTTGGCGAATCTGTGTGGCCAAGTTCTGCGCGATGCCATAAATCTGCGTCAAATCGGGGCTGCTCACCTGCACGTCAATCGGGGCTGGCATGCCGGCATTCAAAATTGCGTCCACCATCGAACCACTGGAGAAGAATGTCCGAATATCGGGAAACTGCTTCGCCATCCGGCTCTGGACCTGGTCCATGTAGTCAAAACTGCTCAAGCGGTGGGGTTCATTCAACTGCACCTGGACCGTCGCGGTATAGGCGCCGGCGTTGGTGGTGTAGAGCGCGGAGAAATCCGGGACCACGCCAATGTTGGACACAATCAGTTTCAGGTCTTTCGCTTCCACGGTATGGCGAATCAAGTCTTCCACTTGAGCGACGTATTGATCTGTCATCTCGATTCTGGTGCCAGTCGGGACTTTCAGATTGATGGTGAACTGGCCTGCATCGGTCTTCGGGAATAAAGCCAAGCCCAGCAGTGGATAGATCGCCAAGCTGACTAAAAACACGCCGCTGAGCACGGCCACGGTCAGGCCGGGGCGCACCAGGGCCCGCCTTACCCAGTGCTCGTAATAGTCCAGAACCTTGTTGAACATCCGGTTAAAGCCGGCGTTGAACTTGTCCATCCACGATTGGCTTACCGCCTTTGCCGGCTCAATCTCGTAGCCCTCATGGCGATGCTCGGCAGCATGCGGCACAGATTTCAAGAACCGGGAACAGAACAAAGGAATCACCGTCATGGCAACAACAAACGACGCGAGCAGCGACAAGCAAAATGCCAAAGCTAACGCCGAAAACAGAAACTTGGACACACCGTAGAGAAAAACCACGGGAAAGAAATCGACCACATCTACCAGGGTAGCCGCCAGCACCGCCAGATTCACCTCCGCGCCGCCAACTTCGGCGGCGACCATGGGCACGGCTCCCATTTCCAGATGGCGGAAAATGTTCTCGAGCGAAATCACCGAGTTGTCGATCACGCGCGAGAAAGCCAGAGCCATTCCACCCAGGATCATCGTGTTCACCGTGCCTCCCATCAGAGCCAGCACGACAAACGCGGCCAGCGCGGATAGAGGAATGGAGAGCAACACGGCCGATGTGGCTCGAAAGCTTCCCAGAAAAATCAGAATCATCAGACTGGTGAGAATCAGTCCTAGAAATCCCTCGTGCAATACGGTGTCGATTGCCTCCTTCACATACACAGACTGATCGAACACGATGCTGGTGACCATCTGCTTGGGAATGTCATACAGATGTTTGGTTAGTTCGCGAAGCCCATCCACCACCGCGATGGTATTGGTATCGCCGCCCTGCTTCATGACCGGGATATATACCGATTTCTGGCCATCAATCCGTACGATGTTGGTTTGAATCTGGTGCGCATCTTCGGCTTTCCCAACATCGCTCACCGTAACCCAGGAGTGCCCTTTGACCTTGAGCGGAACCTTGCCCAGTTGGTCCATGTTGTCGACCAGGCTGTTGGAATAAACGAAGTAGTCGTAGGGGCCTATCTTTACATCGCCGGCCGGGAGAATGAGGTTCGAGTCATTGACTGCTCCCACCACATCCATCGGGCTCAATTGCCGGGAAAGCAATTTGTACGGATCGACATACACCATGATCTGACGGTACGTTCCGCCGAACACGCCGGGGATCTCTGCGCCCGGGACAACCGCGATCTGGTTGCGAATCTGAAACTGCCCGTAATCGTGAAGTTGAGTTTCGTTGAGGCCTTCTCCTTTGACTGTGACCAGCGCCACCGGCAGGCTGGAGGCATCGAACTTCAGCACAACCGGGGGCAGCGTTCCCGGCGGCAGTCGCTTCAAGTCTGCAAGGGCTAAGTTCGACAGCTCTGTGACGTCGGCGTCAGGGCTCGTCCCCGGCTGAAAGTAGACCCGGATGATGCTCACTCCCAGCAGCGATCGAGACTCCATGTGATCGACGCCGGCAGCCAGCGTAAAGAAGCGCTCCAGAGGATCCGTGATATCGGTCTCGATATCTTCCGGTGGCATCCCGGAATAGAAAGTAGCGACCACCACTTCCGGCAGATTGATGGGCGGAAATAAATCCACCGGCATGCGCGCGATACTGGTCACGCCAATCACCAGGAGCACCAGGCAGATCACGATGATGAAGTACGGATTGCGAATTGAAAATCCTGGCATGAGCGTTATCCAATTTTCGTCAGCTGGTCGGCTGCTGCCGACACGGCTTTTCTATTGTGCGTTCTGTTCCTGGTATTGCATTACGGCCACCGCTTGCGCATGAACTTTTTGACCGGGTTTCAGGCCGCTACGGTCGCTTACTACGACCTGTTCTCCCTCGTTTACTCCGGAAAGAATTTCCGCATCGCTGGTGGTCTGCAGTCCAACCTCTACCGCGCGGTTTTCCAGTTCCCCATCGTGATTCACCACAAAAACAGTTGTCTTATTGCCCTGGTGGCTTAGAGCCTGCAAGGGCACGGTGGGAACATTTTCTTTTTCGTCGAGCCCTACTTCGGCTTCGGCGTAAAGACCTGGCATCATCACACGCTCGGGATTCGGAACATCCACTTCAGTGTGCATGGTGCGAGTGTCCGCCCTCACATCCACGGAGAAGCGGGCAACCTTGCCCGGAAAGGTCCGGTTCAATGAAGGCACGTGCACTTTCACCGGATCTCCGATACGAATGTAGCGAACGTAGGACTCAGGAATAGGAATCACCAGACGGAAGAGGTCGTCCTGGGACAAGCGCACGATGGGCATGGCCTGCGTGCTCGAACTCGTACCCGCTTGGACCAGAGTGCCCAGGTTCGCATACCGTTCCGTTACTACTCCGGAAAAGGGCGCCGTAATCTTCGAATAGTCGAAAAGCGTCTGATCGTGGGCGAGTTTCGCTTTGGACGCTGCCAGTTGGCTCTGGGCCGCTTCCAGCGCTGCCTTCCCCGCATCGACTTGAGAGGCAGCGGCGAGGTCCTTGCCTTGCGCGTCGTCCACTTCCTGCTGCGCCACGATACCTGGCTGATTTTCGAAAACCCCGTTCAATCGCGTGTATTGAAGGTGAAGGGCGTTGTACTGTGCATCGTAGCGCTTCAGTTCGTGATCTGCGCGGTTCACTTGATCAACAGCATTTCTGATCTCCGCTTGATCCTGCTGCAATTGCGCTTGTAGTTCCGGAATCTCCAGCGTGGCCATCGCCTGGCCTGCCTTTACATGAGTCCCGTAGTCGACGCTCAAGTTCTGCACATACCCCGACTCCTTTGCATAAACATCGATCTCTTGAAAAGGCACTAACTCGGATGACAAAGTAATTTGCCGGCTCAATGTTTTTTTCAACACGCGGGTTACACCGACCGTGACCGGCTGTTGAGCGCTCGCCTCAACTTTTTCATTGCGACCGCTGCACGACGACAGCCCGAGCGCCAACATCGTGGCGAGTCCAACCGCTGCGTAACCGAAAGCGTTGAATGAAACCGCGCGCAGACAACTACTCCTGTGAAGGTGGCCATTTGAATTCATCAGTTTGCTAACACCAGCCTTCTCTGGCACCCGGCCAGCAATTTGCGGCTAACTCAATCCCTTGACTACATGCCGTAGCTTGTCCACTGAAAATTCTTGCGAGCTGCAAAAGTCGATTACTTTTCTCTCTGCCTGCTCTAATCTGGCTGCGACCGCGGGGATTTCTGAAACAATCTCCTTGGGAACAGTCAGAACTCCGTGGCGATCCCCGTGCAAGAGGTCCCCCGGTCGCACCTCAACGCCCCCAACCTTGACCTTCGATCCAAAATCGAAGATATGGGCATAGGCATGCGAGACCGCCACGTTCCCTGCAAACAGGTGCAACCCGATATCCTTCACACGTGGCAGATCCCTTACCGCACCATTGGTCACATAGCCAACGCAACCGAGAGCTCTCAAGATGGCGGCGTGCACGTCGCCCAGAAAGGCTCCGACACCCGGCGATTCGTCCAGATCCTCCAAAACCGCAATTCGCGGTGCAGGCACCTCGAGAATACTGTTCCACCAGTCGGTGCGGTCGTGGTAAAAACCCGTGATTGGGGGCTCACCGCTACGAAGGCGGGCCGTGGCCGCGTAGCCGACCATCGGAGGAAGATCTTCGAAGATGCAGCGAACGCGCGCGTCGGCAAAGCCGGCGTTGCGCAGCCTGATCTGAAAGGTCTCGATCGCGTTCGAGACCGTGCAGGAGTCCAAACGCCGCAGAGCATTCAGTTCCTCGACGGGTATAGCACGCTCAAGAGCCATGCGGATCCTTTCCACGAACTTTCAGTTTGACCCTATGCGGTCGCAGTCAATCGCGCCACCAAAATGCCGTCAGGGCAGCCAAGAAACCGCCTGTCACGACCCACAACGGGATTAAAAGCCAATACAGAATTACGGGACAAAATTAAAGGTAGAAATCAGACGATGGAGGGGGCCTGTTGTACAGGCTGTCGCTGAAAACATGCTTCGGAAGCAGAGGACCGGCAGGAGCCAGTCGGGTTTCGATCGTGCCGGGCTCGATGATGCTGAAATCTGCAACCGGAGCCGCCCATCGCGAAGCGTCTTGATCGAGATGTTGCCGTTTAGGTTCGCCCGACCGGCGGTTCACAGATTTTACGGTGTGAGACTGATTACTGCACGGAGTCCAAAAACGCGTAGCGACACTGAAGGTCAACGAGCACACGGCAACAGCAATCAGCACACGCTGCGACCAGCGCCCACCGAATCCACGATGTGTCAAAGATTGCATGTTTCGGCGAAACGACATCCCTGCTGTGTGGGATTATACAACATAGGGCACAAGGACACAGACATTACCTCGGTCACGGACATCTCATCAAGTTCGATACCGAACTCCGGGAGTTGGTTGTACGAGGCTCTTTGCGCCCCCGAATCAATCATTTGTCAGGCATCTCACCGCGGCACAGTGACTTGTATATGCTTGAGTCGCTAAGCGTCCATAAGGAGTAGAGCGTTCGTCGGTAGTTCACGAGGCGACGAGCGACGACATAATCCTCGCGAGGTGATTTCTGTGAAACCCATATTGTGGATCAGCTTGCTCCTGTGCACAGCGGAACTGTTTGCTCAGAGCGCAATTCCTGCAGGCACGATTCTTCCCGTTGCTTTGAACTCGTCTCTGAATATGCGAAAGGTCAAAGCGGGGCAAGTAATTGCGGCGCGAGTTATGCAGGACGTGCCGCTATCGCCGGGATCAACCATTCATGCCGGCGCTAAAGTCACGGGCCACGTGATTGCGGTCAAGCCAGCCAATGGCGCCGGCGGTGCGCAAATGTCCTTCCGGTTCGACACACTCGTGTTTTCCAAGCGGCAGTTGCCAATCATTACCAACTTAAGGGCATTGGCATCGATGATGGCAGTCGAGGCAGCCCAACTTCCGGAGGCCGGCCCCGACCGGGGAACGTCGCAGAACGCATGGACCACGGATCAGATCGGAGGTGAGGTCGTTTACCGCGGCGGCGGGCCCGTTGCCGACGGACTACGGACGGTCGGGAAGCCCACGACCGACGGCGTACTGGTTCACGTCTCTGGCAAACCCGGCACAGAGTGCCGAGGCGAAATCGACGGCAATGATCGACTGCAAGCGCTTTGGGTGTTTTCCTCCGATGCTTGCGGAATTTACGATCTCCCCGACTTAGCGATAATCCACGCCGGACGGAGCAATCCAGTTGGCGAGATCACTTTGGGATCGAGCAAAGGTGACCTGAAGCTGCAGGGAGGCAGCGGAATGCTGTTGCGGGTGAACTAGAGACCAAAGCTCTCACGGCGATTCTTTGCGATCCCGGCGATTGTTGTGTCCTGCTGTATTGAGCCGTGACCGATGCATCCCAGCCAGAGGCCCGCCGCCAGTAGATCGAGATCGCCGGTCGCTTGCGACGCGAAATCCCATGTGGTTAGAAGCTGATCTTCAGGATGTTCCCTCCATTGCCCACGAACCACCCAGCTCTCGGACTGGCAAAAGCCACCGCCCAGTACCCGCTCACTGATTTGGGCAGTTTGAACCAGGTGCGTCCTTCATCTGGCGTCCAGGCCGCCGACCCTGAGGTAAAGTTCGGCTCCGTCTCGGCGGTGATGACAACCGTGCGGCCGCCGTGATCGTCTCCCTCTTTCACATCGCCGCGGCCACGCACGTAGCTCAGGCAGAAAATGGCTCCCTTCACAGGGGGCTTGTTGGTTAACTGCCAGGTTTTGCCGCCATCGCTCGACGTAGCCATGTCCGCGCTATCGTTTGCGGCCAAGTCACCGCCACCGACGATGCCATTCCATGGATCGCGGAAGGCCACGGTGACCGCGCCGGCGGTGGGCGAACTGACCAGCGGCGTGTCATATGCGTTCCAGGTGTCGCCTCCATCTCTCGTGGCCAGGATCCTCGCGATGGTCGAGCCACCGGTGGCAATCCACGCGTTTCTTCCACCCTGGGTTGCCACGCAGGTTCCGCTTGCCGCGAACGAGGCTTCCCCGGGCAACGCCGGCGGCATATTGCCGCTGATTGACTGCCAGGTCATTCCATCAGTCGTGCGAATATCGGGGAATACTCCGTTCACGGAGTCGCTATGCGCAATGCCCCGGTCCGGAGTCCAGAAGGCGAAACAATCGTAGAACGCATTCTGCAGCTGGTTCTCGAACTCGATTGTCCACGTTGTACCGCCATCGACCGTTTTGTAGATACGGAAATCCGTAGTGCCCGTTGTACTGGGGACGGACAACAGATACGCGACCTTATCGCTTACGCCTTGCACATCGCGGAATTGCAGGCTCTCCGCTCCCGGCACGACCGCGGCTTTCCAGGTTTCTCCGCCATCGGTTGTGACCACATACGTACCGCCGGTCCCGGCCGCCCAGACCACATGAGGGTTTACCGGACTGACCGCAATCAGCAACTGCGTAGTGCCGCTGTTTTGCGGAGTCAGTTTGGGTTGATGTCCTTTCCAATGCTCTTCCGCAAAGGCGAAAGTTGCGGAAGCGGCAATCAGGAAAACAGCCAGCGAACGTTTCAGCATAGGAAGCCTCTCAAGACAGGAATTCGTGGCGTGGAGAAAAGTATAGGAGCCGTCGCAAAGGGGTGTCAAACAGAAATACTCCACGTGGATGGTGGTTCTCACGCTGGCCGTTGCTAGCTGCCAGGCAGTTCAATTCATTCCGCTCTCAAGCAACGAGTTGAACCCAAGCCAGCTTCGAGCTAGAAACCAATCGCTCGCATAAGCATTCCGGCCAAGCCGCCGCCGATGAGTGGTCCGAGAACCGGGATGATCGCGTAGCCCCAGCCGGACGGGCCTTTGCCAGCCACTGGAAGCAACGCATGCGCGATGCGCGGCCCGAGGTCGCGAGCAGGATTGATAGCATAACCAGTGGTTCCGCCCAGCGAGAGTCCGATTCCCCACACCAGAGCCGCAACCAGATACGCGCCCAAGCCCGCTACCAGGCCAGACCCAGCAACCGCTTTGGAAAAAATGGCGCCCACCACAAAAACCAAAACCAGGGTTCCGATAATCTCGCTGATCAAATTGGCAGCGAGTTTAGGTATAGCGGGCATGGTGCAGAAACAGAGCAATTTGAAGTCTTGGTTTTCCGTTTCTTTCCAATGAGGCAGGAAGTGCAGCCAGACGAGAGTGGCTCCTACGAACGCGCCCGCCATCTGCGCCCCGATGTATGGCGCGAGTTTCGCGAAGCTTCCCGACTGCACCGCGAAGCCTAGGGTCACAGCCGGGTTGATGTGGGCATCGCTGCTGCCGCACGCGATGGCCGTGAATACGCCCGCCATCACAGCGAACGCCCAGCCGCCTGTGATCACCATCCATCCGGCGCCTTCAGCTTTCGAGCGCTTGAGCAAGACGTTCGCAACCACTCCATCGCCCAACAAGATCAGCACCACCGTACCCATGAATTCACCAAAACACTTCGCAAGCATGGGAAACTCCTTTTCTTGATTCACACTTCTTTTCAACTAATCCACCCAATCAAACGACTTGCTGACCGCTCGTTTCCACATGCTGTACAGTTCATTCCGTTTGCTATCGGTCAGATTTGGTTTCCAGGTATGATCGACCGCCCAGTTGGAGCGGAGATCGTCGAGATCCTTGAAGTAGCCAACCGCTAAACCCGCGGCATACGCCGACCCCAGTGCAGTAGTGGCATCACGCGACACGGGACGGACCACCGGCAGATTGAGAATGTCAGATTGGAACTGCATCAGCAGATCGTTTTCGACCATGCCGCCGTCCGTCCGCAGCACATCCAGCTTGATGTTCGTATCTTTCTCCATCGCCTCGACCACATCGCGCGTCTGAAACGCGGTCGCTTCCAGCACAGCGCGTGCCAGGTGCCCTTTGTTGGCGTAGCGCGTAAGGCCGGCGATTACCCCGCGCGCGTTATTTTTCCAGTAAGGCGCATAGAGGCCTGAAAAAGCGGGTACAAAATATACGCCGCCGTTGTCGGGAACCGATTGCGCCAGCGCCTCAATGTCGGAACTCTTCTGAATCAGTCCAAGATTGTCGCGGATCCACTGCACCAACGCGCCGGTGATCGCGACGCTGCCTTCGAGTGCATATTGAGCGGGTTGGTCGCCAAGTTTGTAAGCCAGCGTTGTAAGCAGGCCGCAACTCGAATGGCATACGCGGTCGCCGGTGTTCATCAGGAGAAAGCATCCGGTACCGTAAGTGTTCTTGGCCTCTCCGGGACGGAAACAAGTCTGTCCCACGAGGGCTGCTTGCTGATCTCCGAGAATTCCCGCAATGGCCACGTCTTTCAACGAAGGGTCTTTAATCTGTGCGTAAACCTCGCTGCTCGAGCGGATGCGCGGCAGCATCGCCTCTGGTATATCGAAAGCTTCGAGCATCTCAGGATCCCACGCCAGAGTTTCGAGGTTCAGCAACTGGGTGCGGCTGGCGTTGGTAACATCGGTGATGTGAATGCCGCCATCGGGACCTCCAGTCAGATGCCAAGCGAGAAAAGCATCAATGTTGCCAAACAGCACGTCTCCGGCTTCAGCCATCTCGCGGACACCTTTCACGTGCTCTAGAATCCACCGGATTTTCAGACCGCTAAAGTAGGTGGTGAGCGGTAGTCCGGTCTTGTTGCGAAAGCGATCCTGCCCGCCAGCTTTCGCCAGTTCACCGACGTAGTCCGCAACGCGCGTGTCCTGCCAGACCAGCGCATTCGCAACCGGCTTGCCCGTCTTTCGATTCCACACCACGGCCGTTTCGCGCTGGTTAGTAATTCCAATCGCCGCCAGGTCCGACGGATGAAGCCTTCCCTTGGCCATCGCCTCCGCAATAACCTCGCGCGTGCGTTGCCAGATCTCCTCGGGGTCATGCTCTACCCATCCCGGATGAGGATAGATCTGCACGTGTTCCTTCTGGGCCATTGTGACGACCCGGCCAGAGCGGTCAAATACGATGAATCGCGTGCTGGTAGTTCCTTGATCAATTGCGCCAATATAATTTGCCAAGTTTCCTCCTCAGGCTTTTCGCTCTCGTCGCCTCCTTATACCGCGCAACTCAATTCCAACCGCCGCAATCGGAGCAGCGATTCTTCCATCGATACTGCCGCCTCAGAGTGAACGGTCTACACAGCCTCCGCGAAGATGGACTGAGAGCTGGCACAATGGGCAATAATAGGCGAGGATTCTCTAAAGTAGGTGCCAAAACTCTGGCGGCCAAGGCCCAAACTTTTCGGCCAGGTGGCGGGCCGTGTCGGCAGATGTATGAAACTGGCTTGCCAGCGTTTTTGGATAGTCCGCGTCGTATCCGCCGGAGCTGGATACCGGGTGGCGATGCGCGGGAGCGAGGCTGCCACGCGTTGATTTCTGATAACTGATTGCTTGCGCCTGGGCGCGAGCGCCGACAAGCACGACCCCCGACCAAGAATGCTCAACCGAGAAAGTTCGGGCCGTGCTTGACGAGGCGCTCGATCGATTGGGGACCTCTCCGCAAAGAAGTCCTTCCTCTGCGCGACCGCACACTTCGCGCTAGCGGAATCGCAAACCTGACCACACCCTTGTGGAGGGTCTGATGGTTCGCGTTCACGAGTTCGATCAGGACTTATGCGGCCCAACCGGAAAACCGTTCAAGATGAGTTACTCGCATCTCCATACAGCGCGACTCGCTTTCTGAAGAAGACCACACTTCGCAGGTGGGTAGCATTATGAAAAAAAAACTTCCCCAGATCAGCCAGGTGCTCCGCCTAGTTTCCTGCTGCCGCTCGTTCGCCTGGGGCTTTCGCCGCCAGACGCAAGTGAACCAGAATGTTCAAGTGATTCCCGACCACGGCGTTGAAATTCTGCGCGGCACCGATGTCCTCGGCGTTGCCTGCGCTCGGCGCTTCGGGAAGACCAGGAGCCATCAAAAGTGTTCCGGTGCACTGGGAACCGCGATAATCCTCACTCACCCCGGCTTGCATTTCGCAATTCTTATCCAGGACCACGGGCGGCCAGTAGGTACTGACCACAGCCTTCACCAATTGGGGATAAGTCTCGCGGAGCATACGCGTCGATCCTGTCGCTAGGATACTGCCGTCTTTCTGCCCCTTCCCGTCGGCCGCCGGGAGATCGAAGACGAAAGTCGCTTCGTGCGAAACCCGATGCACCATCGGCGGGCCATACACAGGTCCCGCGTAGGACTCATTCGGGGTCGCATCGACGTTACGATCCACACGCGTCAGGACCAGAGTTCCTGTGGTTTGAAGCCGCCCATCCGCCGTCCGGACAGCTCCCTTGGAGTGGAAACATACCAACGTGTTATTCGATACATCGGCTAGCCACTGACTCAGGAATTTTCCATCCTCATTAATAGAGGGCACCATCGAGGTGGCTGGATAGACCCTGAAATCGAAAGAGGACTTCGCGAGGTCGTCGTTGTCGACTTCGACTCGACCGTTTACCCGGGCGAAGCCGAGGGTTATGTCTATTTTTGTTTTCCCGTAATCCGTGGTCGCGTCGGTAATGAGCTGGGCATCGGAATGGCGCGTGTCCACCTGCCAGGACCCACCGGAAAAAGCAGACTTGCTGGGGGCGCCCCCCGCGAGCATTCCTGCCACTGCGAGTAGAACCGTGTACTTAAGCATTTTCTTGTCCTCCATGCGGATCTGTTATTTCTCATCCGATTCGTTCGGATGCGATACGCAATACGGATTACACAACAAGCGCAAAGGCGAATCTATTGGACGAAGGTATTGGTCGATACCTCGGTATCGGTCGGCCTGACAAGCGGCATTCGACGATGGAGGAACAATGGTAACCCTCCGAGACCGCGGCGGTGTAGCGACCATTCAGTGCAGTTTAGTCGTCATTTCGAACGAGTATCCCCGCTTCAGCCGAATTTCCACAAGCTGGCGTTGCAGTTGATCGCCTCCAACTGGGATGGTGAAAACGTCTACTTCATGAAGCCCTGGTTCATGGAACCTGGTTCATGGAGCCCTGGTTCATGAAGCCCCGGACGAGCCGCGCGATCTCATCCGCTGCGGTATCCAGGGCAAAATGCCCTCCATCCACGATGTACACTTCGGCTTTCGGCACGTCGCGGCGATAGGCCTCCGGCTCCGAGGGATCAAACGAGAGCTCATACTTGCCCCAGATCACCAGCAGGCGCGGCTGCTTCTCGCGCATCCATGCTTGCCATTTCGGATAGGAGTCCACATTGGTTCGATAGTCGTAGAACAGATCGCTTTGGATCTCGGCCTGGCCGGGCTGGCTGAGAAAGTAGAATTCATCGGTCCAGAGATCCGGGGCATAGCGTTCGACGTTGGGATCGTTTCCGACGTGGCGCGTCCGCGTCGTAGCCAGCGACAGGAGATTCGTGCGCAACGCGCTTTCGTTTGGAGCGCGATCGGCCCAAAAGGCTCGCCGCGTCTTCCAATTCGCCCCCAGGCCTTCGTTGTGCGCGACCGCATCCTGAACGATAAGCGCTTCTACACGCTCCGGGTGCACCAATACCATCCGAAAACCCACAGGGCCACCGTAATCCTGCATGTAAAGCGTGTAGCGCGAAAGCCCGAGCGCCGCGGTGAAATGATTCATGATTTCGGCGATGTGATCGAAGGTGTATGCGAATTTTTTCGGGTCCGGCCAATCGCTGTGGCCGAAGCCTGGGTAATCGGGCGCGACCAGGTGATATCGATCGGAAAGCCGGGTGAAGAGCGGCTCGAACATTCGCGACGAAGACGGCAGGCCGTGCAGTAGGAGAATCGTTGGGGCATCTTTCGGGCCGGCCTCTCTGTAGAAGATGGAAAGTCCATCAATCTGTATGGTGCGATAGAAAGTCGCGTGCTCCATCGGACGTTCCTTTTCCTTGGTTTGGGCAAGCAATTGCGGTGATCCGAGCGTTACAGAAACCGCCATCACGGCTGCGGAGGAAACCTGCAAGCACCGGGCCCGACGGGCCAATCTGAAAAGACGCATGCATAGCTCCGCTTCTGCACGCGCGTCGAACCAGCACTCGCAGCCTCTTATCGTTGCCGGTCAACGTCACATCGTCAGAACGACGCGGAACTCTGCCTTGCCGCTCAGCATACGGGCATAAGCCTCGGCCGCTCTTTCGAGCGGATAAGTTTCAATCATCGGACGCACGCCGGTTAGTTCGGCGAAGCGCAGTGTGTCCTCGGAATCGCTGGGTGTTCCCGACGACCAGCCTTGAATCGCTCGACTTCCACTAATGAGCTGTATCGGCGTGACCTCAATGGGATCGAATGTCGCACCAACAACCATGAGCTTGCCGTTCGGCCCCAGACCGTCGATCAGTTCAGACATGGCTTTCGAGCTTGGGGCGGTGGCGAGAACCACCTGCGCTCCGCCCAGTTTTTGCAATTCCTCGGCTGGCTTCGTCGATTGGCTGTCGATAAACACGCTCGCTCCCAGTTTCTTTGCGAGCGCGGCGTTTTCGGACCCACGTCCAATAGCCACGACTTTGTAACCAAACTTGTTCGCGAATTGAATCCCGAGGTGACCCAAACCGCCGACGCCCTGCACTACAACCAGATCGCCCGGTAACGCACCACTGTGCCGCAATGCGTTGTAGGTTGTAATTCCGGCGCATAGCAGCGGGGCTGCGTCTACGTCGCTCAGGCTATCCGGGATCGCCACCAGTGCCTCGATGGGAGCCACCATGTATTGCTGGTATCCGCCATCGTAGCTGATGCCGCAAATCTTCAGATTCTGGCAATTGCGAAAATCTCCGCGCCGGCACTCCCGGCACGTGTTGTCCTGGCCGCCATGCCAGCCGACTCCGACACGCTGCCCCTTTTTCCACGCGGAAACACCGGCGCCCACTTCATCGACGATGCCCGCGACTTCGTGCCCTGGAACGCGGGGATACTGAATGCCGGGCCACAAGCCTTCCTTTGTGAGCACGTCACTGTGGCAAACTCCGCAGGCCTGCACCTTGATCCGGACTTGCCCTGCATCCGGCGTAGGAATCTCGCGCTCGACGATTTCGAAATCTGCTCCCGGTTTGGAGACTTGCGCCGCCTTCATCTGCGTCATCTTCATCGGTACCACTCTGCTCGTTGCCATAAATCCTCCTATGATTGTTTGCCAGCGTGTCGGAAATCTACTTCACCGGCTTCGATATTAAAGGACGGAGACTACCTTTTCACGAACTACCCCAAAACGGAAAAATTGGACGATAGTATTGGGGGAACTTTGACGAAGAGGAATACCGCACTGATCGCAAAAGCCTGGATGTTCGTAGTCCGCATCTCTATTACCCTCCTTATTTCTCATTTGCGGACGGTAAGCCTTTCCTCTGGCGGTACCACTTGCGCCGCAGCCGTTCGGTACCTATGTCAAAGCCGTGCAGACTGGCAATCTGCCTTGTCTGGTGTCAGTCGGCGCGACGAGTGGCGTTCGATGATGCAGAGTGTCGCTGAGCCGATTTGCCAGTTTCGCCGAAGCCGCAATAGTGACCGCTCGCCAATCACGGCTCGTCGATCGAGGTGGGCTATCCATTAACTCCGCCTCCTCGAGCCAGTCCTCCGCCGAGAGTCGGGCCTGCTCTGGACCGAACAATTCCGTCACCGCGCGGATGAACGCCGACAACTCACGCTCCTCCAGATGCATCTGCTCTTTGTAAGTCGAATTGCAAAACGATTCCTTCGTGTTCATTGGATACCCCCTCATTTCAGCTCGCACATTAGAAGACGAGGCTCTACAAGATGACAGCCAGTCTTCCCCGCAAATGCAATCACGCCGCGTGTGTGGCAGGTTTCGTTTCGACGTTAGTCACGACGTTGATGTTGCCGTGTGTGGCTTTCGAATACGGACACTCCAGGTGCGCGCTATCCACCAGTTTCTGGGCGACTTCGCGCTCTATACCCGGCAGGTTGACGCTTAGGCGAGATTGAATGAGGTAGCCGCCGCCGTTCGTGCCCAAGTCCACTTCGGCGTCAACCGCAAGTTCAGCCGGCAGCTTGACTTTCATTCTGGCAGCGACGATTTTGATCGCCGATAGGAAGCACGCCGACCAACCGACGGCAAACAACTGCTCAGGGTTGGTGCCGGTACCGGGAGTGCCGGGGACCGTAAGCTTGACGTCCAGGCGGCCATCGGAGGTTCGGGATGATCCGCCGTCGCGTCCGCCCGTGGTGTGCGCTTTGGCGGTGTAGAGCACCTCTTGAATTGGGGTTATGGTGTGCATCTGTTCGACTGGGGCCATGGTATGTTCTCCTTGATAAGAAACTGATGGTTCCCGCTTAGTTTCGGATGCGATCAACACTCGCATTAGGCCAGAATTGAGGAGACGAGTCTATTGGACGTTGGTATCGGTCGGTACTTTGGCATCGGCAGGCATGGTGGCGAGTTACTCGGTCGGAGGTACAATGGACGCATATCAGTCGAGCGGGTTTCTAGCACTCATGGAGTGCTGCCGGACAAGGCCGCTCGCGTCGCCGAGGCTGCGGCCAAGCGACCAACCGTTCGAACCGTTCAGTGGACCACGGCTGCGTAGAGCCCCGCGCTGCAGGATATCTACGCGTGAGGAACACACCATGAAGAAGGCCCCAGCACCCATCTCCCTTGCCGGCTCTCAACTCGGCGAAACACGCCATGTATGCGCGTTTTTCAACAACGATGATGAAGAGTATCGCGTGCTGCTTCCGTTCATTAAGGATGGGTTCGAGTGTGGCGACAAAGCGGTCCACGTCGTAAACCCCGATCAACGTCGTGACCATCTGCAACGGTTGGCTGCGGTTGGAATTGATCCGACGGCCGCCCAGCAGAGTGGCCAATTCGAGCTTCGGATCAACACCGAAGCATACCTTCGGGACGGCCGTTTCGATCAGGATCGCATGCTCGATGTGTTCGAGCAGTTGGCCAGCGGCAACACCAACGGAGGATTTCCACTCAGTCGCATTTGCTGCCGCATGGACTGGGCAGTTCAAGATCGATCGTACGTCGACGATCTCGTCGAGTTCGAATCGCGTGTAAACGATGTGTGGCGACGCCACGACGACGCGGTCATCTGCACCTACCATCTGGCGAAATTTGGGGGAGACACAGTGATCGACATCATGCGGACGCATCCGATGGTCATTATCGGCGGCATTCTTCAGCAGAATCCGTTCTTTGTACCGCCGGAGGAGTTCGTGCGTGAAGTTCGCGAACGGCGGGCCAGGCGGACGACACCATCTTCGACGGCGGCCTGACATGCGCATGGAAGCACAAATCGAGCACCCTGCCGACGAAATCAAGCGCCTTCACCGCTGCCTTAACGATTTGGTCAGCGTCCTCGCTCTTCCTGCCATGTGGAGCGGTTGCGAGCCATCACAGATCGTTCATACCTTGCTCGACGCTCTTCTGGGAATGCTCCACCTGGATCTCGTCTATGTGCGTTTGAAAGACCCCGTCGGCGAGGCGCCCATCGAGATGGTGCGGGTCGCTCAATCGCGAAAACCGATGCCCCGGCCGCAAGCGATCTGCGAGGTGCTCAACCGCTGGTTTGGAGATGACCCACAGAAATGGCCTCCGCTGGTGCGGGATCGTATTGGAGACGAAGACATTTCGATCGTGCCCTTGCGGTTGGGACTGCAGGGTGAAATTGGCGCCATCGTTGCCGGGTCTCAGCGAACCGATTTCCCCGGTCAGACCGAAAAACTTCTTCTGAGCGTAGCGGCGAACCAGGCGTCGATCGGACTGCAGGAAGCATGGCTCCTAAACGCGCAGAAGCGAGTCGCCAACGAACTCGATCGACGGGTCGCGCAACGGACTCGAGAACTTGCCGCAGCCAACGAAGAACTGAAACTCCAGGTTGGCCTGCTGCAACATATTCCTGTAGCGGCCTGGACGGTCAGGCCGGATGGGACACCGGATTTTGTGAACCAAAACTGGCTGGACTACACCGGTCAAACACTCGATTACCTCCAGTCAGATCCGGAGGCCTGGATGACCGCGATCCACCCTGAGGATCGAGAAAGAGCGTCAAGAAGCTTTTGGGACGGAATACGCTCAGGGCAGGGTTTTACGATGGAAGCTCGGTTTCGCCGGCACGACGGCACACATCACTGGCATCTCAATCGAGCCGTGGCGTTACGTGACACGGAAGGAAAAATACTTAGGTTTGTCGGCACATCCACCGACATTGAAGATCTGAAACAGTCCCAAGAGAATTTACGCCAGATGACCGAAACCATTCCGGAGATGCTGTGGAGCGCTACCCCGGAAGGAGCGATCGATTACTGCAATGCTCGCGTGCTCGATTACACCGGCTTCCCAGCCGAGGAAATAATGGGTAACGGGTGGAGGAAACTTGTTCATCCAGACGACGTTGATCTGGCGGCTCGCGAGTGGATGTCCTGTGTCGCAACCGGTGCCCCCTACCGGGTTGAGGTGCGCACCTTCCACGCTGCGGATCGCGCATACCGATTGTGCGTAACGAATGCGCTCTCGTTGCGGGACCAACAAGGACGCATCCTAAAGTGGTACGGCACGGTTGTGGACATGCACGATTGGAAGCAAGCGCAGGAAAAGCTACGCAACACGCAGGCGGAACTCGCGCATATGACGCGCGTGACGACGATGGGGGAACTTACCGCGTCGATCGCGCACGAAGTCAACCAGCCGCTATCGGGCATCATCACCAATGCCAACACCTGTCTGCGCATGCTGGCCGCCGATCCTCCAAACGTCGATGGCGCTCGCGAAACCGCGCGGCGCACGATTCGCGATGGTAATCGCGCGTCTGACGTGATCACACGGTTGCGCGCGCTTTATACCAAGAAGGGCGCCACCACGGAACCGATGGCCTTGAATGAGGCTACACGCGAGGTAGTGGCCCTGTCGTTGAGTGAACTCCAGAGAAACAGCGTGATTTTGCAGCTTGACCTTGCCGATGATCTCCCGCTTGTCACCGGCGATCGTGTGCAGCTTCAGCAGGTCATTTTGAACCTGCTCCGGAACGCCTCCGATGCCATGAGCGCTGTCGACGATCGTCCGAGGCAGTTGCTGATCAGAACCGAACGAGACGAAGGCGATCGTGTGCGCCTGACCGTGCAAGATGCGGGAATCGGCTTCGCCCCTCAGACCGCGGACAGACTCTTCGAAACGTTCTACACAACCAAGAATGACGGTATGGGAATCGGATTATCCGTCAGTCGTTCGATTATCGAAAGTCATGGTGGCCGTTTATGGGCCACACCGAACCATGGCCCGGGAGCCACGTTCTCATTTTCTATTCCCCGCAGTCCCGGGGGTGTGAGGGGCGCCGACAGTAATCGCGACATTGCGAAGCCTGCCGGGACTGAGGCGGCATAGAACTTCTCCGCATTGCCACTCCAGTGGCCTGTTTCGACAGATGAAAGAGGTAGAGCGACGACGGCCATTTGGCGAACAAACACAGGCATTTGGGCGAACCACGCGACCATCCAGGAATCTGCGTTATAATCCACCTTCGGAAACCATAGATCTGGCGGGCCGTTTTCCGCTCGCTTAACGGGTGGAATCTTGATCCGCATTCCCCGCATCGACGCCATTCGCCGGCCCAGCAAATTTTCAGGCTGCCCTTTGAAACACCGCCCACGAAATGGGCATAGCTTGGGGCGCAAATGATGGAAAATCCTTCGGAGCGGCAGTTGGTCACGCGCCTCCTAAAGGAGTGGGGCAGCGGGAACAAAGCGGCGCTAGACGAACTTATGCCGCTCGTCTACCAGCAGCTTCGCAAGCTGGCGTCAATATGCTTGAATGCCGAGCGTCCCGACCATACTCTGCGCGCCACCGCTCTGGTCCATGAGGCCTATATACGGCTGGTGGATGCGGACGTAGCCTGGCAGGATAGAGTTCACTTCTTCGCGGTCTCTGCCCGCCTGTTGCGCCGCATCCTCGTGGACCATGCGAGAGTACATCGCCGGCAGAAACGCGGCGGCGGCGCGGAAACAATTTCGCTGGACGACGCCATCATTATAGGACCGCAAACCGCAGCTGAAATCGTGTCGCTGGATGAGGCCCTGCAGCGTCTTGCCACTCATGATCGGCGCAAGAGCGAGATCATCGAGTTGCTTTGCTTCGGTGGGCTCACGTATGACGAAGCCGCCGCTGCCCTCAAGATCTCTCCGGCCACCGTACACCGCGAATTGAAAATGGCCAAAGCCTGGTTGCGCCGTGAACTCACTCAAGACTCAGCCTCGGCCTAGGAGTGCGCAAGCATGGCAACCTCTCCACGATCCGATCGGTGGGTCCGCCTGGAGAACCTCTTCTACGCGGCTCTCGAACTGGACCTGGACAGCCGAGCCGCGTTCCTCGACCAAGCTTGTCGCGACGATGCCGAGTTGCGAAAGGAGGTGGACTCCCTACTCCAGTTGGAAGGCCAGACCATGGGTTTTCTCCGTAAACCTGTGCTGGACGCGGCGCAACAGATCGCCGCGAAAGAACAGCTTTCTGGCAAACGCATCGGTGCTTACCAGTTGTTGCGGCTGCTGGGTGAAGGCGGAATGGGGAAGGTTTATTTGGCCGCCCGCGCCGACGATCTTTATCGAAAAGAAGTCGCCATTAAGACGGTCCAAGGCGGGCTTGGACAAAACCGGGCGATGCTGCTCCGTTTTCGCAGTGAGCGGCAGATTCTCGCGAACCTCGATCACCCTGCCATCGCGCGCCTTCTGGATGGCGGAATCACCGAAGACGGCCTGCCCTATCTCGTAATGGAATATGTGAATGGCATTCGGGTCGACGATTATTGCCGGATCAACAAGCTCGGAACAGAACAGCGCTTACAGCTTTTCTGCGCGGTGTGCGCGGCCGTAGAGTATGCGCACAAGAATCTCGTGGTTCATCGCGATATCAAGCCCGCCAACATTCTGGTCTCGGCCGAAGGCTTTCCCAAGCTGCTGGATTTCGGTATCGCCAAGCTACTCGACCCAGGCGCAGGACAGATCGCCGAGACGCGGACCACCGAACGGATCATGACACCCGAGTATGCCAGCCCCGAGCAGGTGCGCGGCGATCAAGTCACCACGTCCACCGATGTCTACGCCTTAGGTGTTTTGCTCTATGAACTGCTGGCCGGCAAGCGCCCTTTCCAGTTAGACACGACGAATCCTTTCGAGATGGTAAGGGTCATCTGCGAGCAGGATCCGCAAGCGCCGAGCGTGGTGAGCGCTACGAATCCGGAATCGGCCCCTCCTGACGCTGCGCGAACAGTCAGCGGCGATCTGGACAACATTGTCCTGATGGCGATGCGCAAGGAACCTCCCCGCCGGTACGTCTCTGTATCCGCGCTCGCTGGTGATGTGAAAGCGTATCTCACCGGCTATCCGGTCCACGCCCGCACCGACACGTGGAAATACCGCTCGAGCAAGTTTGTCCGCCGGCATAAAGCGGGGGTCTCTGCGGCGGCTATCGTCACGCTGGCGTTGATTGCCTTCAGCATAGGCATGGGCTTGCTCGCCAAGCGCGCCACACGGGAACGACTCGCCGCCCAACGCGAGTCGCAATTCCTCAAGGGCATTTTCGAGGCAGCTACGCCCGATCGGAGTCACGGACAGCAGATCACGCCGCGCCAGTTACTCGACCAGGGCGTCAAACGCGTGGACCGTGAACTGGCTGACGATCCTGAGTTGCAGGGCACGTTGCTGGATACTATCGGCAACGCTTATTCCACCCTGGGAGCGTACGACCAAGCCGAACTCTTGCTGGAACGCGCCTACGCGCTGCGAAGTAAAACGTTAGGTGACGAGAACACGGACGTCGCCGACACTCTCTTTAAGTTGGCGGTGGCGATCCGGCAGCAAGGCCAGTACAAGAAGGCGGAACCGTTCTACCGGAAATCACTCGCCATTCGCGAGCGGAATCTTGGCGAACATAACACGGCCGTCGCCGAGAGTCTTTCTCAACTCGGCGAATGCCTTTATTTGGAGAACCGGGATGCCGATGCCGAACCGTTAATGCGCAGGGCGGTAACTCTTGATAGAGAACTCAACAGTGATTCCATCTCGCGACAATACCAGGCTCTCCTGCTAAAGCGCAAAGGCGATTACCCGGAGGCGTTGCAGTTGCTGCGAGAGCAAGTCGAGTATTACCGGCAACACGTTGGCACCGACAACCCAGAGTATGCCCTTGCACTGCACAACTTAGGCGGCACATTGATAGATGCCGGCGATTTTGCCGGAGCGGAAACAACCGAACGCCAGGTTCTCGAAGTGCAACGCAAGGTTCTCGGCAACAATCATCCCGATCTCGCGTATCCGTTGAATAATCTGGGAAATTTGCTGCTGTTGAAAGGCGACTGGCAGGGCGCGGAGCCTTTGTTTCGGGAAAGCATGGAAATTCGGCGCACGACCGTGGGAGAAAAGAGTCCTTTGTTCGGACTCGCGCTTAACAATTGGGGACGCCTGTTGCAGGAAAAAGGCGACTACGAGGGAGCGGAAAAAGGATTCAAACAGGCACTCGAAACCGTCGTTAAAGCCAACGGACCGGCAGACTGGTTGACCGCCAGAGTGACCGCCAGTCTGGGAGTATTGCAATTCGACCGCGGAGATTATGCCGGCGCCGAGCGGTATGCGCGCCAGGTGCTCGACATCGCTCACAAGCTGGGTGGCGACAAGAATCCTCAGGCAGTAGCTGCGCTCATCGATCTTGCCAATGCGAGAACCTTCCAGGGCGATGCAGCGAGTGCGGAACCGTTGCTGCGCCAGGCGCTGGCCATTCGCAAGAAAGAGTCCTCGCCCGGACATCCGAATGTCATCGCCGCCGAGGTGCGTTTGGGCGATGTGCTGACGGCCGAGAGCAAGGCCCTGGAAGCGGAGCCTCTGTTGCGCGAGGCCCTTGCCTCTGCACAGTCCGCACCATTTCCGCTGTTTCCCTGGCAGATTGCCGAGGCCCAAAGTGCGTTGGGGACTTGCCTCATTGCGCTCGGACGTTCTCTCGAAGCGGAAGAGTTGTTGAAAGCGAGCCGAGCCGATCTCCAGAAAGATCCGCGGCCTGCTTTTCGCAAGCCGCGGCGGCCTTGATGCCGAGTGGTGCGACAGGCAATGGCAGACACTCCGGCTCAGCGTGCCTTTTCGCGCTCGATCCCTACGACAAACCGCGGGTGCCCATCGGTGTGAACGAGTCCAGCTAAATCATAGCGTCTGGGATCAGGGGCGGAGTTGCGGCGTGCCCTGGTTCCATCATCCGTCAGCGTACGGAGAGGGCGTAGATGGTAACAGTGTGATACCGCTTGCCGGCCTTCAACTCGGTGGTCGGGAAATCCGGATGATTCGGCGAGTCGGCGAAGTGCTGCGTCTCCAGGCACAATGCCGAACGCAGCTCGTACGGTTTATTACCCTTGCCCCTGATAGAGCCATCCAGGAAATTTCCGGTGTAAAGATGGATCCCCGGCTGATCCGTCAGAACCCTCAGCACGCGCCCGCTGCCCGGGTCGTAGAGCTCGGCGGCCTCGGCCAATTTTCCTCCGCCGCTATCCACCACCCAGGTGTGATCGTACCCGCGACCACGATGGAGCTGTTCATCGTCTGTGTTTATCCGTGCGCCAACCACAGTTGCTTTGCGAAAATCAAAAGGTGTCGATTCTACAGATCTAAGTTCACCGGTCGGAATTAGCTCAGCATCTATCGCGGTAAAGCGGGAGGCACGAAGGATGAGTTCATGGTTGAGGACGTCGCCCTGTCCAGCGAGATTGAAGTAGGAGTGATTGGTCAGATTAACCACGGTGTCTTTGTCCGCCGTAGCCGAACACTCAATCCGCAAGCTTCCTTTCGCCAACGTGTACCGAACTAGGGCCAACAGGTTGCCTGGGAATCCGGCCTCGCCGTCCTTGCTCAGATAACTGAGTTCCACGCCATTCGCCACCGCCTTCGCTTTCCAGTCCACGTTATTGAAACCGTGCGGCCCGCCATGCAGACTGTGTTTGCCGTTGTTCAGCGGTAGCGAGTATTTCTGGCCGTTCAGCGCAAAACTGCCGTGCGCGATTCGATTCGCATAGCGGCCAATAATCGCCCCGAAAAACGCGTTTGAAGGACCGTTAAAGTTCGCCGAATACCCGTTCAAATCATCGAATCCAAGCACAACGTCCGCTGCTTTGCCATTGCGGTCCGGAGCTTGCAGGTTGACTACAATCCCGCCATAGGTCGCGATTCGAGCTTCGTACGCACCGTCAGTCAGCATATAAATCTCCACCGGAGTTCCGTCCGGCAGCTTTCCAAATGGCTGGCTTGTCACTTTCGTCGTAAGCTCCATGGTCGTTGCAAAGTGCGACTCTGAGCGGTCGGCTTTCAGGGGCTCTGGAATAGGTGGCATCACAAACCGGTTGCGGATTCCTTGCGCGCAAGAGCGGGTTGAAGTATAGCATCGTCAACGTACACGACTGGCCTAATTCTGATTTGACGATTCCTCGGAGTTATGTGTTCTGGCGGCTGCGTGGCGTAACATGTTGGCTGGCCAAGTCGCTGGTCAAGGAGAGATTCGTTGGAATCGTTGAAGCAGGATCGCCCATCGAAGGTAGCTGCGAGTGTTGTACCGCTACCGCATGAGTAACTGGAGTTAGAGGATGAAGAAGCAAAGGCGCGGAATCCACTTTATCGCCGAACTGGCGAACGTCTCGATCGGGACGGTGGATCGTGCCCTGCATGGACGCGACGGAATCAACGAAGCTACGCGCCTACGCATTTTGCGGATTGCTCGACAAATATCGTATACCCCCAATCTGGCGGCGCGAGCTTTGTCAGTTTCCAAAGCTACTGCCCGGATTGGAGTTTGCATACCTAGAGAAATCCGTTTTTTCTACGACCAGCTTTGGAGCGGTGTTTTGGACGAAGCTCGCCGGGTCGCGCAGTTGGGAATCCAGTTTGTCAACCGCCCGGTTCATGCGCTTGGAGAAGACGACACCAAAGCATTCAAGGAACTTGCGCAAAGCGGCGTCAATGGAATTATTCTGACCGCGGGAAACCCGGAAGGTCTCAAGCCCCTTATTGACGACGCGGAGGAAAAAGGCATTCGCGTGGTCTGCGTATCTACGGATGCTCCCGAGAGCCGGCGTTCAAGTATCGTTTGTGTGGAGCCACGGTTAAATGGCTGCCTCGCGGGAGAGTTGATGGGCAAGTTTGTGCCGTCGGGCTCGAAAGTCGCCGTGGTCGCGGGTATGCTGGCGGCGGAGGATCATCGGAAGAAAACCGATGGTTTTTCGGAGGCATTCCCGCGTCACTGCGTCGGCGGAAAGATTGCCAATGTTATCGAAGGACACGAGGACGAAGACGAGAGTTTCCAGAAGACGTTTGATCTTTTGGGCGGTGTTCCAACTCTCGCCGGACTTTACGTAAACACCGTCAATTGTCTGCCTGTGTGCCGCGCTCTCGGAGCGCGAGGTCTCGCCGGGAAAGTTAAATTGATCACGACCGATCTCTTTGCAGAGATGTCTCCCTACTTCCAAAAGGGGACAATCACGGCATCTATTTACCAGCAGCCACATCGCCAGGGCCAAATGGCGGTGCGGTTGATGGCGGACCACCTCACCAACAAGATACCTTTCCCGCCCACCGTCCATCTGAGCCCCGGCGTCGTGATGTCGTCCAACCTGCATTTGTTCCGCGAGATAAAACTGTCCACCGCAAAGTTTGACGATTCGCTTCTGAGCATGCCGAGCCATGCGAAAGGAGTAAGAACATTTGAAACTTGAGATTCAATAAGTACGCCACGCCCATCCAGCCGGTCAACTCTTGACTCAGCCTGATTTTTGAAAGAACTTCCGCTCGTTTGATCCTTATGACAAGTGGCACGCACGAACCGATTTTCGGGATTACTCTGTCGTAGCATTTTGCCGGGGTGACGTCACTCCAATCATGCAGCGAAACGGGCCATATTCAGGATTCCGATTGGATTGATTCAGATTGCTTGACAAACATTCCTCAAAGACGATACACGCTGCTGCTGTGAGTCGTGAACGTTAACGAACGCAAACCCGACACGCACCTCCGGAGTGTGGCTATGAATTCTTGTTGGATTAATTGCGCCAGCCGTGTTGCCATTGCTGCGAGAGGCTACAGTCTTCGTCTCGCGGTTTTTGCCGCTGCTCCTCCTTGGTTTCTCGTTCCACGCGTTTGGCCAAAAGAGCCCGCGCAACTCCTGATCAGGGACGCAATGCAGAAGCTCGGGCCGGCCACGGCAGATGAGATCGCGGACCAGATCAAGGACGAGTTGAAGACAAGCGGGAACCTCAGCGCGTCGTCAGCTTTTGCCATCCTCGCAGGCCGGAAAAGTGTTAGCAGGCTCTCCGTCCAGCCATTCGATCCTGGCGTCAACTCGAAGACGGCACTGCGAAGGACGCGTCGAGGATTTTTCTCGCTTTCGCAAAGCGCGGGCGAATTCAACCTGCGAGTGCCAAACAATGGATGAGGTCCGCGACACTTTTACCAAGTTTTTATCACAGCACCCCGATTCTGAGGCTTAGAGCCCCCACTCTGAGATCTGCACGATGGACAGTGAACTTGTTCAAAACAAATTGGCGGAAGCGAGTGGGAGTCGAACCCACCGACGACATCAAAGATGCCGTCCGCCGGTTTTGAAGACCGGGACGATCACCGGACCGCATGCGCTTCCAGCCGTGACGGTTCCATGGTAGCTGTAGCGCGCGTTTCCTGCATAGGGCCGCAGAAGTTCTCTACGGTAACGGCGACACGGCTCTCGTTCCGCCGGAGTAAACAAAGGTGGGCCACTCCTGGCCCTGAAACTCACTTGCACACCCGCGCCCGGCCCTTGCGAGCCCGCGTTCGCCCGCCCAGAAGATGCCAGGCCTCAATATAAGCCGTATATTTTTGCGTTTTGTCACGCGGAGCCAGCCGGATATTGCTAACCAGCCGCAAGACAACCCGCGCCGGCAGGATGTACCACACCTTTTCCGGCAGCACGTAAATCGCGAAGAAATCAACCTCATCGAGCCGATAGTAGTGAATCCCCGTCCTTTTCAGCGTGCAGATGAACCCCAGTTCGCCGCGCGACGAGCTGGTCGATTTCACCTGCACCCGCCGGAAGCGTCCCTCGTTTTCGACCGACACATCGTAACGGGTCGAATCCCCGAACGGCTTGGAAACGCTGTACCCTTGCTCCGCCGCCCGCGTCATGAAAAGAAGCTCGACCCATTCTCCACGCTGCTTGTAAGTCTTGAATTTTCCCGGACTTGTCATGTCAATGAGCCCCAACCACAGATTTTTTGAAGCAAAGAAAAGGCGCGACCCGAGGGCCGCGCCTAAGTTAATCGTTATAATCCTATTATATCACACTGAAATAGGTAACTATGACATGATTTCCAACTTTATTTTCGCCATGCCTGCATACACATACGCCGATTTCTCTACTTTTTACCTATTGACAAGAAATTAGCAAATCCCAACCCAAGCCACCGGGACGGCCGCATTCCAGTGTGGGGACGGGCACCCTGTCCTTTGCAAATCCGACAACTGTCATCCTGAGGTCGGGTGCCCCATTTCTCGCGTTCTTTGCGAGAAGTGGGACAGAGTGCGATAAAAACGACTACCGCGGCATCCTCGCCGGACTAGAAGGCGTATCGCCGTCGACTCCGAAACCATGACCGTCAAGAACTAGTATAGATTCACGTGGAGACAGCCGCCCTCACTGTCCAGCAAGCGAAGCTCGCCAGCATTGCTTCGAGCGGGCGCCTTTCCCACGAAGATTCGTGAAAGGGCACGGCTCAGTGGTGCCGAAAGGCCGTAGATTCGACTTAGGCCCCGCAGGGACCAACCCTCTCCCCAGCCGCTCTGCCCCTTGACTCCCCAAACTCCCCGGGAACTCCCCGACTTGATTCACTTCGCCCCAGTGTTCAACAGCACGCTAGCTGCGTTGTCACCGGGTGCCGCGATCACCAAGTCTGGTTTGCCGTCTCGGTTAACGTCCGCCACAGCCAAGGAATAAGGTCCAGACCCGGCGCTGTAATCCACATAGGTCCGGAATGTGCCGTCGCCATTGCCCAACAACACACTCACAGCGTCGCTTTGGCTGGCAGTGACTGCCAGATCCACCTTGCCATCATCGTTAAAATCCGCCGCAACGACGCCTTCAGGTTGGCTTCCCGTTGGATAGTCCACACGGGCACGGAACGTGCCATCGCCATTCCCCAGCAACAAGCTGACGGTCGAGTCTGGGTAAATATCTGCCACTGCCAGGTCTAGCTGCCCATCTCCGTTGAAATCTCCAGCAGCAATGCCCCAAGGTTGGCTTCCTGTCCCATAGTCCATATGCGTCTGGAACGTACCATCGCCCTTGCCGAGAAGAATGGATACCGTGTTGTCGCCATTGTTCGTCACAGCCAGATCGACCTTGCTGTCACGGTTGAAGTCCCCTACTACAACCGACTCAGGGCCTTTGCCGGTGGCAAAGTCCATGCGTGGACGAAACGTCCCGTCCCCATTGCCTAGCAGAATGGAAACCGTACCAGGCAGCCCTTCGTTCTCACATTTCGTGTTTTCGCCGCATTGATTCACCACAACTAAGTCGAGGTTACCATCACGATTAAAGTCTGCCACCGCCAAGGATGCGGGATGCCAACCAGTCTGGTAGTCCACTCGAGGCTGAAACGTGCCATCACCCTTCCCCAGCAGAATAGAAAGCACGCCTGTTCCCTTCACGGGTGGTCCCCCAGGAATTCCGCAGGTGGGGTCGTGGCCACACCAGTTAACCACTGCAAGGTCGAGGTTGCCATCCCCGTTAAAATCTGCCGCCACAACTGCGATGGGAAGCCACGCCGCAGGGTAATCCACCTGGTGTCGAAACGTTCCATTGCCCTTCCCCAGTAGAATGGAAACGGTCCCTCGGGGGTAGCCGTTCGCCCCGCAATTGAGTGCGGCGCCGCTCCCGCACCCATTAACCACTGCGACATCGATATCGCCGTCGCTGTCGAAGTCCCCTAGTGCAACTCCAAGAGGCCCGACTCCTGCGCCAAATTCTCGGCGTGCCACGAAGGTTTTATTACTTTTTCCCAAGAGGACGCTTACCTTACCAATACCGCTTGGATCGCCGGAGAATTCGTTGGCTGTTGCTAGATCCAGCTTGCCATCGTTGTTAAAATCGCCGACAGCAACTGCTGCGGGTAGGTCTCCAGTCCCCAGCGTGGTCAGCCGGTTCAGCGTGTCGTACTGATACGTGTTGGTCGAGTTGTCGGGCGCGGTCAGCCCCGTCCGGTTCGACGCCGCGTCGTAAGTGTAGAGGTTCTGGAAATTGTGGCCCCGGAACGTGCCGTTGCCATTACCCAGCAGGATGCTCACTGAATCGTCGCCAGAGTTCGCGACCGCCAAGTCGGCGATTCCATCTCCGTTGAAGTCACCCACAGCCACGGAATTAGAGTTCACGCCGGTTTCGTAGCTGACGGCGGGTCGGAAGCTGCCGTCCCCCCTGCCCAGCAGAATTGAAACCGTTCCCTGCGTCGAGTAGTCATTACAGGGGGCGGAATTGCAACGGTTGACCACGGCCAGATCCAACTTGCCGTCGCCGTTGAAGTCAGCTATCGCAACCGCGCTGGACCCTCCCTGCGTCGCATAATCCGCCACTTTCCGGAAAGTCCCGTCGCCGTTGCCCAGCAGAATCGAGACCGTGCCGTCGCTTCCGCAAGTCGGGTCCTTTCCACAATAGTTAGCCACAGCAAGATCAGGATTGCTGTCGCCGTTGAAGTCACCGACCGCCACCGAGAGGGACCTGTATCCGGTGGCGAATTCTGGAGCATCCACAAACAGACGGTTGTGGCTCGCACGCGTGATCCCCATGGTCCGCTGCGCTTGGCCAGAGCCTGGGTTGCTTACTTCAAGCGAATATGGCGGCGTGTTCAGGAGCGTTATGCCCGATCGATCAAGTTGTCCGGGAGCAGGGAGCGCTGAAACAGCGATCACGGCCAGCAAGAGCAGGACAGATTTCATCATTCCCTCCCGTCGGGTCCGCGGAGGCAGGGCCGCCACAGCTCCCGATGAACCGGCGGGCGGTGGCGAGAAACGACCCCAAGTATAGCCCCCAATAGCGATACCCCGCAATGGGGGCTCGTTCTCCCGCATCGGGCGGGTGGCCCATTCAAGCCGTTCTTTGGCTTGAGTGGGGCCTTTCCGTGCACCACAATGGTGTATACTGGTGCTAATATGCCAACTGCAAAACGAGCTCATACAAAATCAGCCCGCGCAAAGCATGTCCGGCGAAGTGTGACCCTGCCGCCCAAGATCGCCAGACAGGTCGAGACCTTGGCTCGGCAGCGCGCTCTCAGCGACAATCGCGTGCTGGTGGAACTCATCGAGCAGGGAATCGAAGCCCAGCAGCAAAAAGAAAGAGAATTCTTCAATTTGGCCGAACGCTTCCGCGCCGCCAGCGACCCGGAGCAGGTCAAGCAGTTGGGAGATCAGTTGGGACGTTTCGTATTTGGTGAATAAATGTCTGGGCTGACCGAGTGAAGATCGAGACATGGGCACGCCTCCCTGCCGCAGTTCGAAATCACTTAGTCGAGCGCATGCACGACCGCAACATCAGTCTCGAGGACCTCAACCAGTTGCGACTTTGGATGGAATCCAACCCGGACGTTCCAGACGGCGCGTGGTACAAACAGTTTGGGTCATTCAAGCTTTGCGGAGAAGGCAGGTATCCCAAGACATTCCTTCTGCCAGGCCAACTGGCCAGAGGGCAGGAGCTTTGAGTCGGCCATTATCAAGATTGAGCATTCAAGGCCCCAAGGAACAACCATGAGCCCACCGAAAAAGTCTGCCGTGCCCTCCGATCAAGAAGTTCTGTACGACAAGCTCATCGGGACCATCCCCGATATCCAGCGCAAGGGCGCGGCCAATCCTTACACCTCGCTGAATGGCAACATGTTTACGTTGCTGCATCAATCTCATTTGGCCATCAGGCTTCCCGAGGGTAACGGGAAGAATTCCTGAAGAAATACAAGACCACGCTGTTTGAGGCGTATGGAACCGTCATGCCTGAATACGTCGCGGTTCCCGATGCATTGTTGAAGAATACGAAAGAGCTGCGGAAGTATCTCGAATTGAGCTACGAATATGTCAAGACATTAAAGCCCAAACCCACGAAGAAGAAGTCTTAAACGGCGTGCCGCATCGTCGGCACGTCGCGGGTGTGCGCCGGATGCGCATCCTGACATGCTATAATCTTGCATCTTAGTTGTAGCTTCGGCCGACGGAGGATTGTATCGATAAACGTTTTATCCGCACGAACGACCGTATTCGAGCGCGTGAGATCCGAGTAATTGGGGATGAAGGCGAGCAGATCGGTGTAATGCCGCCGTATGAAGCGCTCAAGTTGGCTCGCGAGAAAAATCTGGACCTGGTTGAGATTTCTCCCACCGCTGTGCCTCCTGTATGCCGCATTATGGACTACGGGAAATTTCTCTACCAGCAGGAGAAAAAAGAACGCGAGGCCAAGAAACACCAGAAGACGATCACGGTCAAAGAAGTCAAGTTCCGCATCAACGTGGACGACCATGATTACGAGACCAAGAAGAATCACGTGCTGCGCTTCCTCGACGAAGGCGACAAGGTCAAGGCAACGATTTTTTTCCGCGGACGCGAGATGACGCGAACCGGGTTAGGACGCCAGATTCTGGAGCGCCTGATTAAAGATGTCCAGGACAAAAGCATAGTAGAGTTCCGCCCCCGCCAAGAAGGTAATACACTTCATGCGATCCTGGCGCCGAAGAAGGAAACGGGACCAAAGGCGCACGCCGCGCCCCCAGCGCAGAGCCGCGCGGGACAGGCGTAGATAAACCAAGCAGTCAGCACTTAGCATTCAGCCCTGAAGGTTTCGGGCTCAATGCTGACTGCTGACTGCCGATTTCGAGGACTTATGCCAAAGCTGAAAACACATAAAGGCGCCGCCAAGCGCTTCAAGAAAACTGCAACCGGAAAAGTGAAACGCGGGCATTCGCATTTGCGCCACATGCTGACTTCCAAGTCGCACAAGCGCAAAAAGAAGCTGGGCCATGCCGTGCTGGTCAGCGATGCGGACACCCCGAAAATCAAGCGGATGATTCCGTACTAGTAAGCTTGTGTGGTAGCGGGCGACTCGCCCGCATTTGTGGGCCGCGAATGCTATCCGATTCTGTGGCTCCCGGTGTGTGAAGAGGTATTTAGGACTGCTTCAGTCTCCTACCTCCAGCCACCGTAGATCGAAATAAAAAGGAGCAGATCAATGCCTCGTGTAAAGCGTGGAACTAAACGGCGCGCCAAGCGCAAGAAGATATTAGAGCGCGCGAGTGGTTACTTCCTCACAAAATCCAAACTGTACCGGTCGGCTAAAGAGGCCGTCGAGCGCGGTCTGAAGTTCGCCTACAGCGGGCGCAAACAGCGCAAGCGGCAATACCGCTCGCTGTGGATCGTGCGCATCGGCGCCGCCGCCAAACTGAATGGGATGAGCTACAACACGTTCATCCACGGGCTGAAGAAGGCGGGCGTGGAACTGGATCGCAAGATTCTGGCGGACCTCGCGGTCAGGGACGCTGCCGCCTTTAAGAGCCTCGCCGAGCAGGCGAAGGCTGCTCTCGGTGCGGCGGCTTAGAAAACCAGCCTTTGGCAGTTAGCATTTAGCCAATTCAGATTCCGCAATCAGAAGACTGTCATCCTGAGCGTGGTGGTTGCCGCGCAGAGCGCGACAACCGCGGAGTCGAAGGACCCCCGAAGATGCACGTTGCGACCAAGAACCTGAAAAGGTATTCGCACCGTGTCTTGGTCGGAGGGAGAACTCCCTGATTCGCTATCGCTGGAACTGCCTGACTCGGGGTCCTTCGACTGCGTTGTCCGCGCTTTGCGCCGACAACTTCGCTCAGGATGACAGGGGGGATGGCGTGGTTCGCGATGGCAGGTTCTTGATATGAGTCCGAAGAAAAAATCGGAGTACGCGGTTCCCAAGCTGAAGGATTTCTCGGGGAACTCTTTGAACAAAGTGCTGATCGAGGCAAAGATTGCCTTCAATGAAGAACTCCTTAAGGCAAACTCCGATGCCAGTTGGAAGGTTTTCCGAGACCGCTGGATGGCGCGCAAGAACGGCGTGCTCACTCAGATCAATGACTTGTGGCTGAAGGCTGCTCCCAAAGAGAGCAAGCGTGAGGCCGGACAGCTGGTCAACGAACTGAAGCAATTTGTCGAGCAAGAAATCTCAAAAGCGCGTGAGTTCGTCGACGGAGGCGCGGCGGAGCTTGCCGTCACCCTTGAGCGTGTCGACGTAACCCTTCCTGGCATTCGGCGTCCGCTCGGGGCGGAGCACCCTGTCATCAAGACGATGAATGAGATTGTAGGGGTGTTTCGCAATCTTGGGTATTCGGTTGAGGAAGGGCCGGAGATTGAGACGGATTATTACAACTTCGAGGCGCTGAATTTTCCTCCCAACCATCCGGCACGGGATACACAGGATACTCTGTTCATCGCCAATCAGGAATCGAAGCCGCTGCGGGATCGGCTGCTGCTGCGCACGCATACTTCTCCGGTGCAGATTCGCACCATGGAAAAGATGAAGCCTCCGGTGCGCGTGGTTTGTCCGGGGAAAGTGCATCGCAACGATGCGCTGGACGCTACGCACTCTCCGATCTTCCATCAGGTCGAAGGGCTGGCTGTCGATACGAACATTACGTTTTGCGATTTGAAGGGGACGCTTGACCACGCCATGAAGGCTTTGTTTGGATCGAGCGTGAAGACGCGGTTTTATCCGTCGTTCTTTCCCTTTCACCGAGCCCAGCGCGGATGTGCAGATCAGCTGCATTTTTTGCGGGGGGCGGGGATATCGCGATGGCGGTCCTTGCCGGAACTGCAAGGCCAGCGGGTGGATTGAGTTGCTGGGTTGCGGCATGGTGGATCCGAATGTTTATGGGTTTGTGGATTACGACGCGAAGAAAGTCAGCGGATTTGCATTCGGCATGGGCGTGGAAAGAATTGCGATTCTGAAGTATGGCGTGGATGATATTCAGTTGTTTTTCAACGGGGATGTGCGGTTTTTGCAGCAGTTTGGATAAAGGTCAAAGGGCTTTAACCACAAAGGACACTAAGGTACACAAAGGAAAACCCTTTAGCGGGCGGCGGCGCCTGTACCACACGAATAAGGAATGAAAATTTCTCCTCAATGGTTGCGCGATTTCGTTGACCTTGACGTCAACTTCCATCAGCTTGCTGACGATCTGACTTTGGCCGGGATTGCGGTCGAGTCGGTCAGCGGCGAAGGTGATGATGCGATCTTCGAGATGGAGATCACCACCAATCGTCCTGACGCTATGAATCATTATGGCGTGGCGCGGGAGTGTTCGGCGATTTATGACCTTCCGTTGAGGGCGATTGAGCCTCAATTGCCCACAGCCTCAGCGGCTAAAGCCGGTTCTTCGGGGACTCTTGGCGGCACGACTGAAGTCGTGCCCTTCCCGATTGAAATAACGGAACCGGAACTGTGTGCGCGGTTTACTGGGCGCGTCATCCGAAATGTAGCTATCAAGGCCTCGCCTGCGAACATTGTGCGACGGCTTGGGTTGCTGGATCAGCGGGCTATCAACAATGCCGTCGACGCAACCAACTACACGCTTTGGGAGATGGGAAAGCCCACGCATGTATTCGATTTGGATTTGCTGGGAGGCGGCAAGATCGTAGTGCGGCGAGCGCGGGATGGCGAGATGCTCAAGACTCTCGACGGAGTGGAGCGCAAGCTGACTTCCGAGGACCTCGTGGTGGCGGACGCGAAAAAGCCGGTCGGATTGGCGGGAACGATGGGCGGCTTCGACACGATGATTACGGAGAAGACGCGGAACATCCTGATTGAATCGGCGTGGTGGGATCCGGTAACGGTTCGCAAGATGTCGCGGCGGCACGGGCTGCATACCGATGCATCGCATCGGTTCGAGCGCGGCGCGGATTATGAGTCTACGGTTCTTTCCTGCAATCGCGTGGCTGAACTCATTTTGCAGTCGGGTGGTGGTGAACTGGTTGGCGGGCCGGTGGATGTGATCGCGCGGCGGCTGGATCTTGCGCCGATCGCGCTGCACCTTTCCGAAGTGGATCGCATTCTCGGGGAGAAGCTGGGGGCTGCCGAGATCCTGCGCATTCTGCGGCGGCTGGGTTTTGAGTTGATTCCTGAGCCGGGTGAAGATCTAGAGTTCACGGTGCAGGTTCCAAGCTGGCGGCTCGATGTGGAACGCGAGATCGATGTGATCGAAGAGATCGCGCGCTTGCATGGTTACGACAAGTTTGCCAACACGCTGCCGGCCTATGTTGGATCGGTGATCGAGCTACCCGATGCGGAGAAAGACAGGAAGCTGCGGACTTCGCTGCTGGGGCTGGGTTACGACGAGGCAATTTCCCTGACGTTTCATCTCGCACGCGGATGCGGAACAATTCTCGGCGGTGCCGGTGATTGAGTTGGCGAATCCACTGAGTGAGGAAGCTTCGGTGATGCGCACCTCGATGGTGCCGGGCATGTTGAACATGCTGGCTTATAACCTGAACCGGGGCAGCGACAACGTTCGTTTGTTCGAGGCGGGGAATGTGTTCGAGGCGGCGGGCGAGAAGACGGCGGAATTCAAGCGCGTCTGCATGGGCGCGACTGGAAGCGCTCTGAACGCGAGTGTGCATCAGCCGGCACGGCCTTTGTCGTTCTTCGATCTTAAGGGCGATCTGGAAACTTTGCTGTCGGCCTTCCAGCATGGCGGGATCGACGTACAAAGCGGACGCCGCGGAATATTACCATCCTGGGCGTTCGGCTTGCGCTGTGATGGACGGCGAAGTTGTGGCTCAGTTCGGGCAGATCCATCCGGAGGTTGCGGCAGGGCGCAAGGTCAAGCAGGATGTTTTTGTTGCTGAGCTTTATTTGGATCGGCTGTTTAAACGTGGGCTGCGTGCGGTACGGTATGCAGGCGTTGCCGCGTTACCCGGCCGTGGAGCGGGATTTTTCTTTTGTCTTCGACGATTCGGTTGAGTTCGCGACGGTAGCGCGGGCCGTGTCGGGATTGGCGTTGACCGAGCTGCGAAGTTTCGTTCCAGTGGAGATTTTCCGCGGCGGGGCGATTCCTGCGGGTAAGTATTCTTTGCTGCTTCGAGCGACGTTTCAATCTGGCGAGCGGACTTTGCTTGAAGGTGAAGTTGCGCGGTGGTCGGCGGAGATCGTTAAGGCCCTTGAGAGTCTGGGCGGGACGCTGCGGGCGTAGTGATTGCCGGCGGACGTCGTGACTGGCCGCGATCCGACTTCTCACATCAATGTGGGTTGAAATTCCCTTTTGCATTCTTCTGATGCCGTCGGCGCTGGGTCCTTCGACTCCACCATTGCAATCGCTTCGCGAATGCAACGGTTCCGCTCAGGATGACAATTCTTCGGTATGCTAGCCGAGATTTGCTCGCCTGGACGGACGAGGCGTCCGTCGCTACGCGATTCTTGCCGGTGTGCTAGTCTGGGCCAATTATGGCTGATGTGGTCGTCCAACCTAAACATTTCCTCAGCGACAAAGTTGAACATTTTACCGAGTCGGTCATTCGCGAGATGACGCGGCAGGCAATGCTGCATGGGGCCGTGAACCTGGCGCAGGGTTTTCCGGATTTTCCTGCTCCCGCAGAGATCAAGCGGGCAGCGCAAGAGGCGGTTGCGGCGGATGTGAATCAGTATGCGATCACCTGGGGCGCGAAGAGTCTGCGGAATGCGATTGCACGGCAGATGCAGGAATGGCAGGGGATCGCGGTTGATCCCGAGACGCAGATCACGGTGTGTTGCGGCTCGACCGAGGCGATGATTTCGACCCTGTTGGCGGTTTGCAATAAAGGCGACGAAGTGGTGATCTTCGAGCCGTTCTACGAGAATTATGGGCCCGATGCAGTGCTTTCCGGAGCCAAGCCGGTGTTCGTGAAACTGCGCCCGCCTACCGCTGCGGATGGTGAATGGACTTTCGACGAACGCGAACTGCGGGCGGCGTTTCATCATCAGACCAAAGCGATCATTCTTAATACACCCAATAACCCTACGGGCAAAGTTTTCACTCGGGCCGAACTGGAATTGATTCGCGATCTGTGTGTCGAGTTCAACGTTCTTGCCATCACGGATGAAATTTACGAGCACATTCTTTACGACGGCACGCAACACATTTCGATGGCGCGTCTGGACGGCATGAGCGAGCGGACGGTCACGATCAATGGGTTGTCGAAGAGCTACAGCGTAACGGGATGGCGAGTGGGGTGGGCCGTGGCACCTCCAGCCATCACGAATGCGATTCGTAAAGTTCATGATTTTCTTACCGTCGGCGCTCCGGCTCCTTTGCAGGAGGCGGGCGCGGCAGCTCTGGGGTTGCCGCGTGCTTACTATGAAAATCTCGCCAATGGATATAAGGCGCGGAGGGACCGGCTGATGCCCGCGTTGACCGAGGCGGGATTTCGGTGCTTCCGGCCGCGCGGAGCGTACTACGTCATGACGGACATCAGCGCGTTTGGGTTCGCCGATGATGTGACTTTCACGAAGTATCTGGTGAAAGAGATCGGGGTGGCGGCGGTTCCGGGATCGAGTTTCTATAATGATCCGCGTGATGGCGCGAAGCAGGTGCGATTTGCGTTCTGCAAACGGGATGCGACGCTGGACGAGGCTGGGAAGCGTTTGAAGAAGTTGCAGAAACAATAGGGCTGGGATGCGATATGGCTGAAGCCATATCCTGATACGAACCGCGAGTTGTCGAGATCCCAGCCAAGCCTTGCTCGGCCGGAGAGCCGAGGCCGGCTGTCGCCACGTGAGCAACAGCAGATCCATCAATCTAATCCGTCCACAGGGTTGTGCGGTATACTGCGCTGAAGATCGAAAATCTTTTGGGGAAGAAGTGTAATTATGGCGGTGAGAATGGAAGAAGAGGTATCGGCGCAGGTTCCTTCTGACGATTTTCAGGCGCTTGAACAGAAGGTTTATCGCACAATCGAAATGTACAAGGCGGCTCGGGAGGCGCGCGCGGCGGCGGATCGCGATGCGCAGCGGCTGCGCGAGCAATTGGAGGAGCGCGAGGAGGAGGTCGAAGGCCTCCGCCGCGAAATGGTGCAGCTGCGCCGGGAACGCGAGGAGATTCGCGGCCGCGTGGAAAAGATGCTGCAGCAAATCGATACGTTGGCGGACGAGCAGGCGGCGAGCTAAGGCGCATCAATTCTAGGGGACGGTTAGGAGCAGAATAAGCTATGGCGAGCGCCACCAAGCAACCGGCAGCCAAGAGCGCCGGTGAAAACAGTGTGCGAGTGGAGATTTTCGATCAAGCCTACAATCTTCGCGGATCGGATGCCGAGTACATCGTCAAATTGGCGGAGTACGTGGATGCCAAAATGCGGGCGGTGGCGGAGCAGACTCACACCGTCGACACGGCGCGATTGGCGGTGCTGGCGGCGCTCAATATTGCCGATGAATATCACCTGCTGAAACGGAATCAGGACGTTGGCGCCGTGGATTATATAAAGCGGGCGCATCATCTTTCGGACGCGTTGGATGAGGTGCTGGAGGAGAAGCGGCGGGCGGGGTAAAGAATTGTCCTGCGTTCCCCCTTACGAAAGTTGCTGGCAACCCGAGTGCCAACTATTTGCGTCGTCCCCCTTGCGAATCGGCTGCGATTTCCCTAGCATTCAAGATGAAAGCCGGCCTGCAGAGTTGGTGATGGTGGTAACCGATTTTTGAACCAACACCGAATGAACGGGGGCCTGACTCGTTAAATTAGATCCGGTGTGCAACGCTCCGCCACGCGGAGATGCCTAAAGGGTCGCGGCGGGTTCCCACTGTCTAACGACGGGTTCATTCTCGGCCCACCACACGGCTAAGTGGGTCGGCTTGATTCTCCTTCACGCGTTTCCCTGCTACACTGGCGGTTACTAATTCCCAGTGATCTGCATCTAACAAACAGTGTTTCCTCGACTCTTTCACATTGGCAACTTCAGTCTGCCCACCTACGGGCTTCTGGTTTCGTTGGGCGTGCTGATCGGATTGTGGATCAGCGTGCGCAATTCGGAGAAGCAGGGGATCAACCCGGAAGATGCGTGGAATCTTGGCATCCTGGTGGTGCTGTGTGGAATTCTGGGCGCCAAGATTCTCTATATCGTGAACGACTGGACCTACTACAGCGCTCATGTGGGAGAGATTTTCAGTTTTGGCACTTTGCAGGCCGGTGGAGTTTTTTCCGGCGGGCTGATTGCGGGTTTCTTGGCTGCGGCCTGGTATGTTCGCAAGCGGCACATGCCCGCGCTAGCCACTTGTGATGCGTTCTCGCCTGGGTTGGCATTTGGACACGCGCTGGGACGTGTGGGTTGTTTTGCCGCGGGCTGCTGTTATGGAAAACCAACGGATCACTTCTGGGGCGTGACCTTCACCAGTCCTATTGCCCAGGCGTGGGTGGGCACCCCGCTGGGGCATCCGCTGGAGCCGACACAGCTTTTCGAGGCTGCGGTTGAACTGGCGAATTTCTTCATTTTGATGTGGTTGCTGAAGCGGAAGAAATTCGATGGGCAAGTGGTGGCGGCTTACTTCTTCCTGTATGGTGTGGCCCGCTATTTTCTTGAGTTTCTGCGCGACGATCCCGGACGAGGGTCGGTGTTCGGAGGAATCATGACGGGGACGCAGTTGATCTCGATTGGATTGGTCGTGATGGCCGGGCTGATCTGGTGGCTGCGGCCGGGGTTGAAGGCGGTTCCGGCACAAGCGGCGCGGTAAGTTCGAAGAATAAGCTCATCCCCAGTAAACGGAAAGACTGATAGATGCGTATTTTCCTGTCTCTCTTTTTGCTGCTTGCCTCCTGCAATGCCTTTGCCCAGGCTCCGCAGCCTTCATCTTTCGATGACACGCCCGTGTTTCGGGTATCCACGGAATTTGTTGCTCTCGATGCGCTCGTAGAAAACAAGAAGACGGGGACCCTGATCGGCACTTTGGGATTGCGAGATTTTCAAGTCTCCGAGGATGGCATTCCGCAACCGGTCAACTATTTCAGCCATGATCAACTGCCTCTGTCCGTCGTCTTTCTGTTTGACCTGACGGATACGGTACGTCCAATCCTCAAGCCGCTTGCTGAAGCGGCCCGCGAGATCCTGGGGTATCTGAAGCCGCAGGATGAGACCGCCATCATGGTCTTTTCCTCGCGTACAGAGCTATTGCAGGATTTCACCACTGACCGCGCGGTCGCCGCCGCAGCTGTCGAGAAAGCATCAGCAATGAAGAGCGAGGAAGGCACTTTTATTCACGAGGATATGTATGAGGCGGTCGAGCAGGCCATGAAATCAACTGTGCCGGGAAGCCGCCGCATCCTGATCTGGCTTACGGATGGTACGGCCAACCTGGAAAACTCCTTCACCCAAAAGGTGATCGGAAAGCACGCCCCGGCTCAACTGCACAGCAAAGAGCAAGCGACCAACGAACTCCTCCACTCCGGAGTTGTCGTTTCCGCGCTGATTGACAGGTCCGCGAAGACCGATGCGGTGATCGCAGCTGCGGATCTTAATCCATTTTCCTTCGTCATTGGAGCTCGGATCGGCGACGTCAGGAAATATGCCGCAATGACTGGCGGCCCTGTGCTCAATACCAGTAAGAAAGAAGTCGCGGCCCGGCTCGCTTTGTTGATCGACCAGATTCGCGACCGTTACACGCTTGGGTATAAGCCAACCACGTCGAAGCCCGACGGAACGTTCTGCAAGTTGCTAGTGGAACTCGTGTCCGACTTCTACAAAACGCATCCCGATCTAAGAAAATCCCTCCTAGTGCGCACAAGGCGCGGCTACTATCGCTAGCCGGTGCCGAATCCACACAAGCGATCGTACAAATGAAAAAGTTCCACCAATGGGAGCGGAGGCTAATCCACAAATCGACCTCAAAGAAGGACTGTCCGCATTGTATTGGGCACTGTATCCTTGGCGGGTACGACTTTTCCACGTGTGGAGACATTTCCCAAACACTTCATCGCAACAACCGAGGATGCCGGCAAGCGTCTGGACCAATTTCTGGTCAGCCAGATTGACGATACCAGCCGGGCTCGCGTCCAGCAATTGATCGACGAAAAAAAAGTGCTTGTGGACGATCGTGGAGTGAAAGCCTCGTTGCGATTGCGCGGAGGAGAACGAATCGCGATTTTCGGCGAAGTGAACTCGCCACCTTTGCGAGCGATCGCCGAGGAGATTCCGCTGGACATCGTCTACGAGGACGATGATTTAGCGGTGGTCAACAAGGCCGCGGGCATGATGGTGCATGCGGGAGCGGGGGCGACCGAGGACGAGCGCAATCGCGGCACCCTGGTAAATGCACTCCTGCACCGGTTCGGACAGTTGTCGGGCGTCGGAGGAGAGCTGCGGCCCGGGATTGTGCACCGCCTGGACAAAGCCACCAGTGGTCTGATCGTGGTGGCAAAAAATGACCAATCGCATCGCAAGCTGGCAGCACAGTTCGCCCGGCGGGTGGTCAAGAAAACCTATATCGCGCTGGTACACGGCTGGATCAAGCAGGATCGCGGGACGATCAGCAGCACTATCAGCCGGGACCGGGTGCGGCGGACGAGGATGACGACCAAGAGTTCCGGCGGGCGAGAAGCTATCACTCACTACACGGTGCAAGAGCGGATTGATTCTACGTATGGAAAGTTTACGCTTCTAGAAGTGCGCATCGATACCGGGCGAACGCACCAGATCCGCGTGCATCTGGCTTCGCTCCGGCATCCCGTGGTAGGCGACACACTGTATGGGGCCCCGCGCGAGATGAGCGGCAAGAATGAAGCTGCTATCTCCCTGCCAAGAAATTTTCTCCACGCGGCTGCCCTGCAGCTGCAGCATCCTCGGAGCGGCGAGGCGCTATCGTTTGCGCGGCCACTGCCGGAGGAATTGCAATTGTTCCTAGAGCAGATCAGAGTAGGGGCGAAGCATTCGATCTGAGGCCCCGCGCCGTCCCGAGAATTCTCGGGGACGGCGCGAGTCCTTTTCGTGCAAATCAGCAGAGTCTCTTACGAGGTAATTACGGCTTGCTGTGGAGCTGAGTGTGTACGACTTTCGCACTCGGCAGAGGAGCTACTGGCAAACGCGTGGCTTCATATCCGTTGCGATGCGCTACGATGCGATAGTCAAAAGCGACGCTGGATTGGCCTCCGCCAAGTTCCCGCACTTCAAAACCAGTCTTGGTCTCGTTGCTGACGTACAGTCCTTTGCAGTCACCCTTGGGGGTCACAAACACGTGATAACCCTTGGCCAAATTCACGGTCTGGGTGAACTTCTGATCCAGAGCAACCGTGGTGATGCCGCCCATCAACTGGCCGGCACCGAAGTCCTCGAACCAAACTTCCGGAGACTCCATCGAAAACACTTTCACCATCTTTCCGTTCTTCAGCGGAACCGCGGCGTTCTTGGTTCCGACGGCGGTCGTGTCTCCCAGTGAATCCGTCCAGAAGGTTGGATTGCCGTTGGTATCAAACTGCGCCTCGGTGAAGGCGTTGTTAGCCGGCGGGAAGAAGCTCTGCACCTGCAGCGCCTGAGTGGCGCTACCCGTGACCGAGAAAAGACTCTGTCCGGGCACGGTGGAAAAGCCAAAAGACCCGACTTGACCGTTCACAGTACCAATGAACGCATCAAGGTTGCCGAGCGCATCGACATTGCCATTGGAGCTGACGCTCCCTGCGAAAACGCCCGCATTGAAGAATTGATCGGGCGAGAAGGTGTTGGAAACACCCAGCTGTGCGTAACGGCCATCGGTGAAGGAAGTGTCCAGGCCGATGTTCACATTGCCGTGCGTGCCGCCGCCTACGATGCCCGTCTGCGCAGTCACCCCAGTGATGGTTCCCGCGCCAGGAAAGGTCTGGCCGGCAACAAAGGTGACGTGTCCAGTGTTGGCGATGCTGAAGGCAGTCCCGTGAATTTTGAAGGCGCCACTGAGGTCCAATTTGGCCGATGGAGCGTTTGTACCGATGCCGACATTTCCGCCGGCACTCTCAAAGATGTTGGAGTTTCCCAACACATGGGCGGAAGTCCAGCGGGGAATGAAATCCGTGGTACCGCTGCCAGTAACATTCACAGCGGGGTTTTGTTGCGCGATGGCCGACACGCTGCAGAATAGAAACGTCAACGCGAAGATACGAATGTATGCATTTGCTTTCATTTGAAAAACTTCTCCTTTTAATTTTTGTTTTGTTTTAATTCCCTGAAGATCAAGGGCCCGTGCATTGGGGGCGAATGGTTCGGGTTCAGAATCACGGCCCCGGGTTGGAAACACCTGGGGCCGTATTGAATCCGGGAAACTAAACCTCTCCCCCGAGAGCTTGTTTTCCCGGAAAGCCAATTTCATTACGAACAGGTGAGCGCCGGCCGGCGGAACTGGGTAGCCGACGCATCGGAACCAGGGTTCTCCCCTTTTGATAGGTACTCAATCTCGGTTTCATCTGCATAGTGTCGCCAACACCGATTTCGTTTCAGGCAATCCGCCGGATGGGCCCTTGTTTCCGCCGAGTCGGGTAGCGCCTTCTTAATCTTTCAACGAGCCGGAACCGAATCGGCGCGCAAACGATAGATGATGTGAGGCGCAACGCGAGATGAGCGGGAAGAATGGAACACAGATTTTCGTGTCGAGAAATTTTCTTGCGCCGCTGCACTGCCGTTGCAGCAACCTCGGAGGGAGGCGCTGTCGTTTGCGTGGTCGCTGCCCGAGGATTTGCAAGGCTTTCTGCAGCAGATCCGCTGAAGTGAAGGTCAACGCGCGCTGGAAGGTTCCGATCAATAAAAACCCACCCAAGCACAAAGGCCTGGGTGGGACACCTAACAATAGGTTCGTGAAACGACGAAACAGCTCTACTTTACTGGACCAGTGAGTACAGTCGACTCTCCCGAGTGTCTGTGCTTCTTGGGCATGGCGCCTGGACTGTCGATCAGCGTCGCCGTGCTCAATGAGCCAAAAACGGAAGAGGTGTTGCTGCCGGCAGTGTAGCACCACAGTTGGAAAGCATCGCCAGCGCCGATAAACCACGTATCGGCAACGGACGCCGACGCGTAGACGGTAGAGTTGGTACTGGCGGCAACATTCGTTCCCACTTGGTTGCCGAAGAAGCCGCCGCCATTGTTTACCGTACTGGTGTAGCAGTAAATGCCGTCAGCCGGTTGATCGATCACCATCACCGTGGCATTGATGTAATACTCTCCTGTGGTGCCGACGGGATTGCTTTGCGCGACTACCGAGCCCGGGTAGCCTGCGATGGCCGCGCCGCCAGCGTTACCTGTCCACGAGTAGCCCACTGAGATCCCAGCAGGTCCTTGCGGTCCCTGAGGTCCAGCGGGTCCGGCAGGTCCCTGGACTCCCTGCGGTCCCTGGGGTCCTTTTGGTCCTTGGGGTCCGGCGGGTCCTTTTGGTCCCTGGGGTCCGACTTGGTTCCAGTGAATCTTGTGCTCGGTCGCCTTACAAGTCGTGGTCGCGGTTACGATCCTGATCGCGCCGCTTGTATTGTTAACGCAGCCATAAAAGGTGGTCACCATTGGGTTGTCCGTTGGCTGGGCAGCCAGGGGCAGAACACAGCAAGCAAGTACAAAAAGCGCAACTACACAAACGCTGATGCGGAACATTCGTTTCTCCTTGATTTTTGATTTGTTAACCTGTCTCGATTTACGAGCTAGTACCGAAGGGCGAGGCTATTGACGACCTGGCTCACATTAGACAGAGCGCCCTCAATGGAACTGCTACCACTGACTTTCAATGAGCATCATCGCCGCACTGGATTCTTGCCCTTCTACATCGGAGATCCAGTGCATCCACCGTTTCAGAATGACGGCCCCGGGTCTGGAACACCTGGGGCCGTATTGAGTCCGGGAAACGAAACCTCTCCCCCGAGAGCTTGTATCCCGGAAAGTCAATTTCACAATCGACCGTCGAGTGCCAGCTTGCGGAACTCTTTAGCCGGACTCATCGGAACTTGGATCCTCCCCTTTGTGTAGGAACTCAATCCGCTTTCGTGTGCATAGTGCAGTGGGCACCGATTCCGTTTCACTCGGATGACCTGCACGCCCACTAACCAGCATGCGTGACTGTCCCGTCAAAGCCGCCTCACCCTCTCAAGCGGGAAACTAACCAGAAAAGTGTCACCCAGCGAAAAAAATTTGTGCCACTCTTTTGTCCGCGTGTCGCTCGCGCCGAAGGCCCCACTCACAAACTACAAAACCACAACCCGCGCTCGGCACGGTGCAAAAAACCCCGCTCAAGAGCGGTTCACTCCGGCAGCTTGATCACGCTGCTGCCGTCTCCCTGTGTTGCGCACTCTGTACCTACTCCCGGTCGTGCAGCAATGCAACCTGGGTGAATTGCTGGTGAATCGTCGGTGAGCTCTTAAGTCGTTGAGAATATAGATAGATAATTTCGATTGCTGCGTTTTTGACGAGATAATGATAGAATCCTGCCCGGTCAAAACCCTTGCCCGTGGCCGGGGCATGCCAATGGATACCCCTTCGTCGATCTTCCGCTTTGGACCATTTGAGGCGAAGACGTGTGCCCAGGAGTTGTCCAAAAATGGGACAAAGCTCAGGCTGCGCGGCCAACCCTTTCTGATCCTGGAACTATTGCTTCGCCGGGCGGGCGAAGTTGTGACCCGGGAGGAGATCCAGCAGAAACTTTGGCCCGCCGACACTTTCGTCGACTTCGAACACGGGCTAAATACTTCAATCAAGAAGCTTCGGCAAGTGTTATGCGATTCCGCCACAGGGCCCCGCTATATTGAGACCTTGCCACGGCTTGGTTATCGCTTTATCGCCCCGGTCGAGACTATCGTCGATCCCAACGCGAAGAAAGCAACCAAGGGTGCAGATGGGGTTCCTGCAGCCGGTGAACCTGGAGATACGGCGGATCAAAGTTCGGTGGCCCCGGCACTTCTTGGAGAGGAGCACGGCCGCGGACGCCCCCGCCTCCACTTTTTCATACCAGCCATCGCAATGCTGGCCGGACTGGCCCTGATTTTCAGCTTAGCGACAACGCGAGATTGGTTCCTGGCTCTGTTTCGGTCGACCAGAAATGCATCGGTGGCAGCCGCATCCGCTGCCAGACCGCCGCGCTCGATCGCCGTCCTGCCCCTGCAGAATCTTTCCAATAACGCGGCCGAAGATTATTTCGCCGACGGCATGACCGACGAACTCACCACCGACCTCGCCCAGTTCGGAAGTCTGCGCGTGATCTCCCGGACTTCCGCCATGCACTACAAGGGTGCAAGTAAAACAGCTCCGGAAATTGGCCGCGAGCTTGGCGTCGATACCCTGATTGAAGGCACCGTGCAACGCGTGGGAGACCGGGTCAGAATTCGGGTCCAGTTGATCGACTCGGCCAGCGATCGTCATCTGTGGGCCCGCACCTACGATCATGACCTCGAAAATGTACTGGTGCTGCAGAGTTCCGCGGCGCGTGACATCGCTGAAGAAGTTCAAGGAAAAGTAGCCGTCCCGCCAGCGGCCGTCAATCAGCACCCCGTTCAGCCGGACGCATACGAAGCCTATCTGAAGGGCCGTTATTTTTGGAATAAGCGGACCGAGGATGGACTGACAAAAAGTATCGAATATTTCCAGCAGGCCATTTCCCAGGACCCGAAATTCGCCGCGGCCTATGCGGGGCTGGCCGGTAGCTACTCTATCCTGGGCTCCGATGTTCTGCCGGCGAGAGTCGCAAGTTCAAAAGCCCATCTGGCCGCCAATAAGGCATTGGAATTGGATCCAACCATCGCCGAAGGCCACGCCGAACTCGGCTTGGTTGAATTTTATTACGACTGGGACTGGAAGCAGGCGGAGCAGGAGTTTCACCGCGCCATCGAGTTGAACCCGAACTACGCGACTGCGCACCAGTGGTACGGCTACTATCTCGCCGCGATGAGCCGTTTTCCCGAGGCGCTGGACGAAGCCAGAAAGGCCCAGCAGATCGATCCTCTCTCTTTGTCGATCAATACGACCTTAGCGGGGCGCTATCGGGATCTGCATCAATATGCTGAGGCCATCGATCTGAACCGCCGAACCCTCGAAATGGATCCGAACTTTATGCCCGCGCACATTGCCATGGGGGCTGCGCTCGAAGACCAGGGAATCTGGCCAGACGCGATCAGCGAATACCAGAAGGCAGTTGCCCTCTCCCAGGACAACCCCATTGCGTTATCTTCGCTGGGCTCTGCGTACGGGCACTCGGGCGATCGAGACGCAGCCCGGAAAGTGATAGCCCGATTGCAGGAAGTATCCAAGCACCACTACGTATCGGCTTTCGACATGGCCACTGTGTTCGCCGGCCTTGGCGACGCGGATACCGCATTCCATTGGCTGGAGAAAGCGTTTGCCGAACGCGAAAGTCAAATGGCGTTTCTAAACATCACGCGACGCATGGACCCGTTGCGCTCGGACCCGAGGTTTGCCTCCCTGCTGAAGCGGATGGGGCTGAGTCCTACCATCAGTTCTAATTAACAGCTGACGCCGCGCTTGGTCTTTATCGCGAAATCTGCTTAAATCACATCAAAGCCAGAGGAGCACCGGCGGAGACTTCCACGCCTGAATTAATTTAAGAAATCAAACATGATCGACATTCACTGTCACATCCTCGCCGAGGTGGATGACGGCCCTAAGACCTGGGACGTAGCCGAAGAGATGTGCCGCATGGCGGTTGCCGATGGCATCGAACACATTGTCGCTACTCCGCACGCCAACGACCGCTATCACTACGACCGCGAGTTCCTGAGCCGATTGCTCGACTATCTGCGCCAACGGATCGGCGCAGCGCCTCGCCTCAGCCTGGGCTGCGACTTCCATCTCTCTTACGAAAATCTGCAGGACGTGATGCTGTTTCCGGATCGCTACACTATCGAAGGCACCCGCTACCTGCTGGCGGAACTAAGCAATTACGGTGTTCCGGCTCAGATCGAAGAAAGCTTCACCAACCTGCTGGAGAAAGGAATCACTCCAGTGATCACGCATCCGGAGCGCAATCCGATTATGCAGCGCACCCCGTTGCGGATTCTGCACTGGGTGGAACTGGGCTGCGTGATCCAGGTAACCGGATCGGCGCTAACCGGACGCTGGGGCGAAGCAGCGTGGCAAACCGCGCAATGGCTGCTCAAACGCGACGCCGTTCACGTGCTGGCTACCGATGCCCATGACACCCAGCGCCGTCCGCCAGTACTTTCCACTGCCCGCAACGCGGCCGCGGAAATATGCGGCAAAGAAGTGGCAACTGCATTGGTCGATGGCAACCCGCGCGCCATCGTCAGCGGTCAACCGCTCCCCTACTTTCCTGATCCACTGATGAAGGCGTAATCAAAAGCCTTCGCCACGGATTTCACGGATAAACACGGATTAAGAAAAAGAAAAAGAAAAAAAAGGGGTATCCGCGCTAATCCGTGGCGAGGCTTTGATTCTATCTTTGCTGCTTGCCGGGTGCAGATGTGCTGGGTTGAGATGAGATCGAGGCGTCGTGCGTTCCCTGCGGCTGCGTGGTCATGGCGCTTTCCGGATTCAGCAGATGTTGATGATCGGGGCCCAATCCCAGTTTGATCAGCGCGCGAGCATCCGGTGTGGTCTTTGATTGCCAATTGTTGTCCGCCTGATAACGCTGCATGGCTTGCTGCGTGGCGTCATTCCACACGCCCGAAGGTTTTCCCGTCAGGTAGTGTTCGCGGATCAGGGCTTCCTGGATTTGCAAAGTCCGCTGCGCATCAATCTTCTGTTGTCCGTGCCGGCTAGAGGCTGATTTCTTCGACTTCTTGCCCTTGCTGGTGGAGTGGGTGTCAGCGGAATTTGAGCTCTTCGCGTGAGAGTGCGCACTCGTCGAGCTATGAGGCTTGGACGCAGAAGATTTTGCCGGCGGGGTCGCGGGATCGCTCGCCGCCTTGCTCTCCTGGGCGGACGACAGCGCGGCTGCAAGAAGAACCATGCAGCCCACCGCCGAAAGTCTTGTCATCGCCAAGTCAAGCAAACCCAAACATTATCCTCTCAAACCAAAACCGGCACTGAGTAATGATCCCCGATTGGGGCCTCCCAGTGCCAGTTTCATCGTTTGTAGTCAGGTTACGGAAGTGTACCGGCCAGGAAAATGGTGCCCTCCTGTCGGCCCGTGCCCCGCTGGCGTACCAGGAACACAACATCCTGTCCGCTCTTCAGCGAGGAAGAGATTCGGTTGAAGTCGTCCTCGGAATTCACCGGTTGTTTGTTAATTTCCAGGATGACGTCTCCGCGCGTAACTCCGACGTCATCGGCGAAGGACGACGGCTTGATATCCTGCACGATCACGCCTTTGCCGGCAGGAATGTCCAACCGGTCCGCCATCTCGGAAGTGACGGCGCGAACCGTCAGGCCCAGCTTGCTCTCTTTGGGCGCTGCTTCCTCGGCACCTTCTTCATCATCACCCAGGCGCGCGGCAAATAACTTGGCACGATCTGCAACCGTCACTGTGGTGTCCAGTTTCTTGCCGTTGCGAACGTAGCCGATCGGCACTTTGCTGCCAGGCTTGCGGCTGGCGATGTCGGAAACCAGTTCGTCGCCATTCTTTACCGGCTTGCCATCCACGGAGACGATTGTGTCACCCACTTTCAACCCGGCCTGCTCGGCAGGACTTCCCGCCGTGACCGCTGACACAGTCACGCCACCCGCACCCGCACCGTAGACGCGTGCGATTGCCGGATTTTCCTGCGCGTTGAACATGATCCCGATCGAGCCGCGAGCAACCCGGTGATCGGGGGCGATGAGCTGGTTGTAGACAGTCGCGACCGTGTTCGAAGGCATCGCGAAACCTACCCCAGCGTAGGCATTTGTGTCGGTGAGAATCGCAGTGTTAATGCCAATCACTTCGCCGGCCATGTTGACTAGCGGTCCTCCGGAGTTGCCGGGATTGATGGCTGCGTCGGTTTGAATGAACGATTGGAATTGCCGGTTAGGCACAATATTCCGGCCCTTCGCCGAAACAATGCCGGCGGTTACCGTCTCTGACAGCCCAAACGGACTGCCCACGGCCAGCACCCAATCTCCCACTTCCATGCTGTCAGAGTTGCCCAGTTTGGCGACAGGCAGTGGCTTGTCGGATTCGATTTTGATCACGGCCAGATCCGTTTCCTGGTCAGAACCGATCACCTTGGCATCGTGCAAAACTCCCGGCGGATCGTCCATCAGCTTGACGCGTATGCGGTCGGCTTTCTCGACCACGTGTCGATTGGTGACGATGTAGCCCTTGGGATCGACAATGACTCCCGATCCGAGCGAGTGCTCGCGAATCGGCCCATTGCCCTGCTGCCCGCCGAAAAACTTATCGAAGAAATCATCGAAAGGATTCTGATCATCCGGCTGATCGGGGTTGCCTCCGCCGCGCCGGCGATGCGGGTTCTTGATCGTCGACTCGGTGTTGATATTGACCACCGTCGGTTCCAGTTGCTTCGAGATTTGCGAGAACTGGTTCGAGAGCTGCTGCGGTGAAGGGATGGTCAGCGGCGTCGCATCCGATCCCTTTTTTTCCTGGCCTTTCACTCCCTTCGAAATAACGGTTCCGATAAGAATGCCGAGAGTCAACGTGACCAAAATCGTGAGCGTGTATGCTGGGCGGTTCGCTTTCAGGCGCGCCCAGAAACCGCTGGCAAGCGGGTCCATAAGACTTCCTCCAATAGCTTCGTGCTCCGTAGGATCAGTGCTTTTAACATTATACCGTCCTTTGCCCATAGCCCAAGGGAATGGCTGAAAGCTCTCGGCAACAAACTGAGAACAGAGAACCGGGAACTGACAACCGGGCTTTTGTGATCCCGTTTTGCTGTATGGTTTCCCTGTTCTTCCCGCCCGTAACCAGCCACTGCCGGTTCTTTCTGCTTAGACGTTCGGCGTGGAAAAAGTATCGCCACATGTACCGGATTCCGACCGAGCCACGCCGACGCTCAGAATGATCGCCGCTGAATTGCGCTATTCTAAACCTTGCATGAAACCACGCTCGCCCACCCTGGAAGGCTTCCGCGCCATCTTCCACCGCCCCTCCTTTGGACTGGCGGAAATTGCCTGGCGCTGGAGCTTCGGCGCCGCAGCCGGCCTCCTGCTCGTTTTTTCCTTCGTTGAGTATCTGGACACCTTGCCTGTCAACAAGGGTGACCTGCTTTTGTTGCGGACCACACAGCCGGTCCTCATTTCCCGAGCCCTTCTGCACATTCTTCGGGGCAGCGGATTTCGCCTGGTGGAAACCGCCGTGGTTCTGCTGCTTACGCTGGGAGTTGCCTGGGTTGTTGTCGCTTCGTTGGCGCGTGCCGCGACCATGAAGGCACTGCTTGGCTACTTCCGCGAAAGCGGTATTTCAATCCGCGAACATTCGCCGGCGAACTGGCAGTTGCATTCTCTTGTCGCGCTAAACCTTTTCCGGCTGGGCGCAGCACTCGCAGGCACCGTGGGTTTCGTCGCCGCCATTCTTCTGGGCGGAGCCGCGTCGCGGCCGGCCAATCCCGCACCCGGCACCGCCGTGCTGCTGACCCTCACCCTCGCCATGTTGGTGTGGCTCGCGTGGTCCACGTTGAACTGGCTCCTCTCGCTCGCGGCGATCTTCGTGCTTGCCGATGGCCAGGACACCTTCGGCGCAATCGCAGCCGCAGTCGATCTCTGCCAGACTCGCGCGGGATCAATCTTTGCCGCCGGAACGTGGTTTGGCTTGGCCCAACTGACCGCATTCGTCATAGGCAGTTCGATCGCCGCATTTCCCCTGGGCTTCGCCACGATCCTGCCCGCAGGCGTAATCCTGGGCGGCGTGCTCCTGGTAACCCTGATCTATTTCGCCATCGCAGATTTCTTGCACATCGGACGTCTGGCGGCGTACCTGGCCATCGTAGAAATGCCCAACCCGCCAGCGAGCGTTGAGATTGCACCGCCGCAATTGCCCCACGGCGGCGCGCACCTCGATCCAAATGCTCACTCGAGTCCCGCCGTCGACCCCACCGAACTAATTCTCAGCGACGTTCCAGCTCGCAGCTATTAGCCAGCAGCTAGAAGCCACTTCCTCTTTACACTTCCCCCTCGATTTGAGACACTCGTCCGTGGAAACCCAATCTATCGTTGTCCTCGACTTCGGCGCCCAATACTCCCAACTCATCGCTCGCCGCATCCGCGAACAAAACGTCTTCTCGGTAGTCTTACCTTGCACCGCCACGATTGACGAAATCCGCAGCTATTCGCCGTTGGGCATCGTCCTGTCCGGAGGCCCCTGCTCAGTCTACGATCAAGACGCTCCCAACACCGACCGCCGCGTCTTCGAACTCGGCCTGCCCGTACTCGGCATTTGCTACGGATTGCAGTTGATGGTGCACGTGCTAGGCGGCAAAGTCCTCGCCGCCGACAAACGCGAATACGGCCACGCGAATGTTGAAATCAAACACGACTCGCACTTATTTCACACCGTGCCCAGGAAGCTTTCCGTCTGGATGTCCCACGGTGACGAAGCGGTAGACTTGCCCGCCGGTTTCCGCCTGACTGCTAGCTCCCCCAACGCCGTCGCGGCCATCGAGAACCTCGAAAAGCAAATGTACGCAGTTCAGTTCCATCCCGAAGTGCGCCACACCCAGCACGGCACCGACATCCTGCGCAACTTCGCCCTCGCGATCTGCGGCGCCAAGCCTACCTGGACTCCGCAACACTTCATCGACGCAACCATCGCCAACGTAAAGCAAACCGTCGGCGCGGGCCGCGCCATTTGCGCGCTCTCCGGCGGCGTCGATTCCGCCGTCGCCGCCACCCTCGTCGATCACGCTCTGCGGGATGACAAACGTCCGTCCCGCCTGACGTCTGTATTCGTAAACAACGGCGTGCTGCGCAAAAACGAATTCGAAAAAGTCCAGCAGAGCCTGCGCGACAAACTGGGCCTGCACGTAGTCGCAGTCGACGCCACCGATCGCTTCCTGAGCAAACTCGCAGGTGTCACCGACCCCGAGAAAAAACGGAAAATCATCGGCAACGAATTCATCGCCGTCTTCGACGAGCAAGCCCATCGCATCGAAAAAGAAGAAGGCAAAGTCGAGTGGCTGGTCCAGGGCACGCTCTATCCCGACGTCATCGAATCCCGCTCGGTCCGCGGACCCTCGCAAATCATCAAGTCACACCACAACGTCGGCGGACTCCCCGAAAAGATGAAGCTCAAACTAATCGAGCCGCTAAAAGAATTATTCAAAGACGAAGTCCGCAAAATCGGGCGCGACCTCGGCATGCCCGAAGAAATCCTGCAACGCCAACCGTTCCCCGGACCGGGCCTCGCAGTTCGCATCCTCGGCGAAGTCACGCCCGAGCGGCTAACCATCCTGCGCGAGTGCGACGACATCGTCGTAACTGAAATCAAGCAAGCCGGCCTCTACCAGAAAATCTGGCAATCGTTCGCCGTTCTGCTCCCTGTGATGTCGGTCGGGGTAATGGGCGACCAGCGCACCTACGCCAACACCTGCGCCATCCGCGCCGTCCACTCCGAAGACGGCATGACCGCCGACTGGGTCCCGCTCCCCCACGAAGTCCTGAAAACCATCTCCAGCCGCATCGTCAACGAAGTGAAAGGCGTGAACCGCGTAGTCTACGACATCACCTCAAAGCCCCCAGGCACAATCGAGTGGGAGTAAATCAATGTGGGGACGGGCGCCCTCGCCCGTCCAGGCCGAGCAAGGCTCGGCAGCGGGGATTTTACTTAAGAGCCAGCTCGCCCCAAAATCTTGTCAAGCCCCCCAAAGCACCAAATTCCTCCCACCCCCCTGATTCAGCAGACAAAATAAATCTGCAAATCATGTCATAGTTACCCCATCGAATATGCTAGTCTAAAAATAGAGATCAAATAAGGCGCAGGCTTCCGGGCTTGCGCCTTTTCTTTTGCTATAGCTCCAAGGACGTTTCCCCCGACAAATGGACAAACCCAGGCGCGCCAACCGCGGACGCACCTCAGCGTCCGAGGAAAGCCGCGCCCGGCAAGCATCCAAAAAAGGGAGCGCCAAACCAAAAGAAGGCGAACAAGACGAACTGGCTTCCTTATCCAAGGCCTCAAGCCTTGGCTTCGCTCTCTCGCTGCCCTACGGACACATGCAGCGCTACGACTTCGTGGTCGACCACCGGCAAAAAAATCTGGCGCGTACAGGTCAAAACCACAAATCACATGTTGCACGGCCTCTATCTGGTCGGCGTCCACCATCGCGCCAACCGCAGGTCCCGCGCCTACACCGCCTCGGAGATTGATTTCGTAGCCGTCTGCATTCTGCCCGAACAAACCCGGTACATCCTGCCCGTCCGCGAGGTGACCGAACACCGGCAATTGCTCTTTCGCCCAAAGGGATACCACCGCCGCGACCCCTACGCCCACTACCGCGAAGCCTGGCACTTCCTCCGCCAACCCGACGGCCGAGTCTTTGGATGAGAACAACGGGGCGGGCCCACCCGGTTACGTCATCGCCCCTTGCCATGGTTGCTTTTATGGTATAGTTTCCGCCTCGAATGACCGCTTGGAGGGATGGTTCATGAACCGAGCGTCGGCTGTAATCTTCACCATTTTGACTCTGGGCATCGTTTGTGGTGTTGTGAGCTGGACCATGGCTTTCCTCGTGTACCGACTGCAGTTGCCAGGCTCCTTTTGGTTAATTCCTATATTCGGTGGTGTGGGCGGTGTAGTTGGAAGTTTGATGGATAATGAGAATCAGCTCTACCTCGTTACTTTTGAGTTTTCCTCCGGGTCGTCGCGTCCCTCGCCAGCTTCAAACGGCAACACCAAATCATTTCCATCGTTCCATATGGGTATCGTCGCCGACGTCATTATGGGTCTCGCCGGCGCGGTCAGTGCGGCTTTCGTGTTTGGCAAAACCCTCGAACTCCATTTCAAGCCAACCCCGGACGCTCAAGAGGCGATTACCATCATTGGACTTAGCCTGGTCGCGGGGGTCTTCGGCAGAAAAATAATACGCAAGGCAGGCGAAAAACTTACGGAGGACGATGTTAAGAACATCTCCGCCGAACAAGCCCGGGCGGTCACCGGGAAAGCGAGAGCCCAATCCCTCACTCAGGATGCCGAAGACAATATCGAGAAGGGCGTAGGCATCGATCGTGCCCTGGAGATGAGTCAGGCTGCAATCGAGGCTGATTCGACCTATATTAAGGCATACATTACCCAGGGACGCGCCTTGAAGAGGCTGAATAAGCTTTCAGAGGCGATTGAAGTCATGAATAAGGCCCTCTCAGTGGAACCGGGCTATCCGTACGCCCTATACAATCGAGCATGCTACGGCGCACTCTTGGCCCGTCCTGCTGATTCCGTTTTGGCAGACTTGGAGCAGGCGATAAACGCGCTACCTAAGTTTGCAGTTGTCGCGGACTCTGATAATGATTTTGCCTCGTTGCGGGGCAACCCCCGCTTCGCCGAATTGGTCCTCCAGGGAGCAACCCGTGCCACTGAGGCGGACCATGACTATTTTGAAGGCCATATCGCCAGGGCGAATGCTTTAAAGCGTCTGGGGCGGCTGGACGATGCGTTCGCGGCGACCAACCAGGCCTTGCGAATTAAGGCCAACGACCCCGGCGCTCTATATAAACGAGCTTCGTGTTCGGTTCTGCTCAAACATTCCAAAGACGAGGCCGCACGTGACCTGGCTGCGGCGATCAGACTAAAGCCGGAACTCGCCAAGTCAGCAAGGGAAGATCCCGACTTTGCATCACTGGCCGATGTGCCCGAGCTCGTGGAGTTACTTAGGTCAGTCGGTGGTTCCGGAATATCAGGTAAAAGTTAAGTGTAGTGTAATCAATAGTATGCATCAATAAAATCAAGATTCAAACCGACGCGAGACGCAAGTCCGATGACTGGAAATTGACAGCTCGATCCAAGACCACTATCATAGAAATGTGGCGAGGCGCATTATGATGGATACACAAGGCGCTATTCTTTAGCGCACAGTCACTTGCAAGCAGCTTTGCGGTTCGGGCCGTAGTCGGGCGCTGAATCTCATACGTTTGAATTGGCATCTAAGCGTGTAAAATATTTGCTATACTAAGGAGGCACGCTCATGCGAGACACTCAAGGCGCTATCCTCTAGGACAGTACGACGCTTTCGGGCGTGGGCGTTTCCGCCGATGGCCGTAAGCCTATCTTCCATAACCTTTCCGGTCCGCGCCCGTATCACTTGATCTATCAACCGATCTGGTAGCTGGAGCCTACTCCCTGTCCAGCACCTTGCGCGAAACCGCCGTGACCAGCTTGCGCGGACTGAATCGCAACGACTCGGCCAGCAGCCAATTTTCGAAATCTCTTTCCCGCCATCAGGCCGCGATAGCCATCGCGGGTGACGGTCTTTGCGTCCATGGGGCGAATTGTTTTGAAAAGCTTGGTATCCGCCACGCCCGCGCGCCCCTGGAATCCGGTGTCAGTGGCGCCAGGACACAGGCAAGTCACGGTCAACCCCGTTCCGCTCAACTCATTGAGTTCCGCCCCTGCACAGAGTCTCGCCGGGGCTGGCGCCCGCACCGCCCTCCTGCTCCGACCTTCTCACGCATGCACCACCCTCAACCCCAACTCCGTCTCAAAAACATCGAAATCGCGGTCACGGTGCAGCAGTTCGTGGCCCGATTCCAGGCAAAAGGCGGCAATCAGGCAATCGATGGTCTTGCGAACAGTATGACCGTGCGCCCGCAGGATCTGGTAGTTCTGGGCCGCTACGATGGCTAATTCCGTCCCGCCCGCATGAAACATGTGAAACTGTAGCAGGTCGTCCCGAACTTGCGCGAGGGTTCTTGCGTCGCGGATCCCTTGCAACACCTCGCAAAGGATCAGATCGGTCAACCCCAGCGACTGCCGCTGCAACTGCCAGACCAGCCAACTGGCCTCAGGATTTTCCGTACCCCGCAGGTAATCGATCCAGACCGTTGTATCGACGATCACCATTTAGTTGGCACCATGGGAGCCTGCGAAACAACTCTCGATTCGTATCAGGGTATACCTTCAGGCATACCGTAAGTCGCTGAAAACGACTTCGGCTTTAGCCGCTGGGGTTGGCTTTCCCCATCAAGCGACATTCTTCGGCGGTCTGCTAGGTCGCAACCCGGCCCAGACGTGATTGATTAAGATCGCCTTCCCATTGCACCTTGCCGCGATGCCGGGCAATCGCCCCCTGGGCATAGGTTCTAACCAGCAACTGTAGTGCAGTTTCCACGGCAGCTTTCTTGGTCCGGGCGCCGCTGCATCGCATCGCTTGCCGCATCAACCGGTCGTCGATTTCAATATTGGTTCGCATAACCCATCAATTTTTCGATGTGTAAACATATCACATTTATGTGCATAAAGCAATGGGACCAAACCGGAAAACTTCCAGAGGTCTATTCCGCCTTATCCAGCACCTTGCGCGAAATCGCTGTGACCAATTTGCGCGGGCTGAATCGCAGGGACTCGGCCAGCAACCAATTTCGAAATCCCGAAATCACCATCGTCTTTCCCGCCATCAGGCCGCGATAGCCGTCGCGGGCGACAGTCTTCGCATCCATGGGGCGAATTGTTTTGAAGAGCTTTGTATCCGCCACGCCCGCGCGCCCTTGGAATCCGGTGTCGGTGGCGCCAGGACACAGGCAAGTCACGGTCACCCCCGTTCCGCTCAACTCATTGGCCAGCGCTTCGGAGAACGAGATCACGTAGGCCTTCGTCGCGTAGTAAACCGCCATCAGCGGACCGGGCTGAAATCCTGCCGTCGAAGCCACGTTCATGATCTTGCCGGAGTGACCCTCGATCATCGGGCCGAGAAAAAGTTTGGTGAGGTGAGTGAGCGCGCTGAGGTTGAGCTGAATCTGTCCCAGGCTTTCTTCGAGCGAAGTCTTAGCGAACTCGCCAAGCACGCCATACCCTGCGTTGTTCACCAGAATTTCCACAGCAATGCCCTCGCGCTGCAGTTGGTCGAAAAGGAATTGCGGGGCAGGCGCAGCAGTGAGGTCGAGCGGGACGGCTTTGGCGGAGATTCCAAACTGGCGCTGGAGTTCGTCGGCGAATTGCGTGAGCTTGGGCGCGCTGCGGGCAACCAGAACGACATTGCGATGATCTTTGGCAAAGAGCTTGGCCAGTTCGTATCCGATGCCGCCGGATGCGCCGGTGATGAGGGCGGTCTTGCCGTCATTCATCATATCTCCTTGAGAATTGTGCCACCGAGGCCAGCGTTGACCGCTGACAAATCCATCCTATTGTCATTCCGAGGAGCGAAGGCGACGAGGAATCTGCAGTTTGCTTTGAAGAACTAGCAGGCTGAAAAACTCGCGATTCGTATCAGAGCATCGCTTTAGCCATGCCGTATCTGCTGTAGAATCCGTGGCGCCTTCAGGCGCTGAGGACGGGCAACGACACTTTTTCAGCAAACTGCTAGGCGCTCCCAATTCCTCGCTTGGCTCGGGATGACAACAACTGAAAACAAACCAACGTAGCCAGCTACGTCTCTACACACCAGCCATCGCCGGTTCGACCTCGTAGATCGAGTGCCACGATGTTGCCGCTTTCAGGCAGGCGTTCACGTTGTTGATATTCTTCACGCCCTCGGTCTGCAGCCATTTGCGGAAAGCCTCTGCGCCTTGTTTGGCGTAGATCGGGATTCCGTCTTTCCACGTTGCGCGTCCGCAGAGCACTCCGTTGAACTTCACGCCCGATTCACCGGCGAGTTCAAGGGCTTCCGTGAACTCGGCGTTGCTCACGCCCGCGGACAAATAAATAAACGGCTTGGTGACGACCGACGCGGCTTTCAGAAACAGATCCGCGGCTTCTTTCTTGCTGTAGGCTTTCTGTCCAGCGTAAGCCTTCGCGCCTTCGACGAACTTCATGTTCACCGGCACTTCAACCTTGAGCACGTCGACGCCGTAACGTGGCTTGGTGAACTCGCGCATACTCTCGATGACGATCTGCGGTTTTTTCTTCGCATACTCGAAGCCTTTTTCGTCCGCGCCTTCTTCGTAGCCGACGAATTCCAGAAAAAATGGGGTGTCGTTGGCGCGGCATTCATCGCCGATGCGCTCCACCCATGCATGTTTCTTGTCGTTGACGTCCTTCGGATCGAACGGCGTGTAGTAAAGCAAAATTTTGACGCAGTCCGCCCCCGCTTCTTTCAGCCGGCGCGCCGACCAATGATCAAGCAAGTCGCCCAACCGGCCCGGGCCGGTCTTGTCATATCCAGTCTTCTCGTAAGCCAACAGCAACCCGGCATTCTTAGCCCGCCGCTTGGACGCGGGCAACCCCCACTCGGGATCAAGCAGGATTGCGCTCGCATATGGAGTAAGAACCTCAGCCACCAGCGATTTAAATTCTTCCATCATGGCATCGCCGATTTCCCCACCTTTTTCCTTGGAAAGAGATTTCTGCAAAGACCCCCGCTGGTCCATAGCCGCTGCGCGGATGATGCCTTGGGCGGTGGAGACTTTTTTGAGGCCAGACAGCTTTCCGGGAGTTAGTTTCATGGGATTCCTCCGTGAATATTTATTCGATAAATTCTGAGAACAGGCAATTGTAAACCAAAGCGACGGTCGTCGATGAGTCCAAAGACGATGGTTGTTGAGGATTGGTCCCATTTTATTTGCACAGTCTGCCGGCTTTTGAGCTGCCTTGCGCGTCACAGACAGGGGGGCGCGGCTTGCGCTAGGCTGATGATCTTACTTGGAATTTTTGGTGATTCGGAATCGAGAACAGGGATCTTGCGGGAAAAGACGAATGAGGGGAGCCGCTTGCGTCGGCTTCGTGCTGGTGCTTCTGCTCGCTATTGGATGCGGGGGCGGGAGCAGCAGTTCGGGATCGATTTCGGGGCCTTATGAGTTTGTGGCTACGTCGAATACCACGAGCGGATGGATCACTCTGATCGAAGCGAATCTATCGTCGAACGGGGCGCAGAGCAGCGCCAACGGACCGAATCAGGTACAAACCGCAACTCGCTTGAACGGCGTCTGGTATGTGAATGGCGATGGCGAGTGTCCCAATCCTTCACCGGGACAGAACAGCCTTATGGGGATGGCGTCCGGGAGCAACGTCACTCTTACTTTTAACGAAGGTGGAAACATCTATTCGGGCCAGGGGACTATGAATGGAAGCACGATCTCGGGGACGTATTCGGGGACGAACTCGAATTGTTCCGATTCGGGGACGTTCGTCGGGACCCAAGTGCCGAGTCTCGCGGGGACGTTCTCGGGGACCTTGAACTTTCCTTCCGGTCCGGACGTGGTGACAGCTACGCTCACGGAGGGCACGGGCAATTCCCTGACGGTGCAAACAACCTTGACCGGAACGGACAATGGAAACTTTGCTTTCTCCGGTTCGGCGGTGGCGAACGTAATGTTTGTTTCCGGTTCGGTGAATGGGAACGAGTTTTCGTTGTTTGGGTATTTTGACAGCAGCGGTACGTACACTGGGGCTGCTAATTCCATTCAAGTGTTCGACGACAACGCAGCGGATGGCGTTTATGCCAATTATGGGTTGCTAGTCAAACAGTGAATTTGGGGATTGCAGGTTCAAGGCCTCGGCCTTTTGGGCGAAGCGCGAAAGGGGAACTGCGGAGAAAGACACGCGGCTAACGCGGCGGAGGGGACCAGACTTTGACGATTATCTTCGGAGGGAAATTCGCGGGTCTTAACTTGCCCAGATTGTGGGGACGCAAGGGTGAATTCATTGGGAGGGGTATTCGGAACAGCGAGCACACTTGAAGAACAGCGACGCCCGCCCAGAACAATATGGTCTTCACGATTATATCTCCATCCTGAGATTCGACCACTCCAGCTTGCGGGAAAAGTCGTCGAGGGACAACAAAGCTGGCCTCAGGCGCTGAAGCGCGGACACATTTTCAACGTCTTAGCGGCCCGACTGAAGTCGAGCCCTTCCCAAAACCTGCGAGAATTATACGTTTTCCGCAGACTATTTCTAGCCGTGCCGTAAGTCCTGAAACGATGTACGGCGCGGCTTGAACAGTTTACTGAAAAACTCGCTTTGGTAACCTCAGGGGCTGAAGCGGTTGCTGAAAAAGGCATACCACAAGGCGCAGCGCCTGAAGGCGCGATTGATGTTGCGGCGGTTACGGCATCGCTGAAGCGATGCCCTGATACGAATCGAGTCTTCTTCAGCAGTCAGTGAAGTTGCGCAGAAAAAAACTTTATCGCAGCGCTGACAGGTTGCAGCCCGGGCAGGATTCGAATCGGCCGTTGGGGAATGCGGTTTGAAGTCGGGCTGTAGGATTGCGCAATTCGATTCAGCCTGAGGGTTGCGAGCACGCGCGCAGATAGAATGCCTCGACGCTATCTCACGCCGGGTGCTTCGTCGGGGTCCTTCGACCGCGTAGCTGATTCGCTTCGCGAACCAGTTACTCCGCTCAAGATGACAGCGCGTTCCGGGTTCACCGCACGACTATATTGACCAGCTTGCCTGGCACCACAATCACTTTCACAACCTGTTTACCGGCTGTCGCTGCTTTTACCTTTTCGGCGGACAGGGCGCTCTCGCGGATTACGGTCTCCGATGAATCCGCGGGGACTACGATCAGGCCGCGGAGCTTGCCGTTGACCTGCACCGGGATTTCAATTTCTTCTTCCTTGGCCAAGGCGGGATCGTATTTCGGCCACGGTGAGCGTAGCAGGCTTCCCTTCTCGCCTAATATTTCCCAGAGCTCGTGGGCTAGATGTGGCGCGAAGGGCGCAAGCAGGAGCACTAGACTGCGCTGCGCGTCGAATAACAGTTCTTGTGGAACTGCTTCCGCGGGCGAGGGCGCCCGCGCCACGCGTTCTTCGGCGGCGTAGAGTTCGTTTACTAACTCCATGATTGCGGCGATCGAAGTGTTGAAATGCCAGCGTCCCTGAAAGTCGTCGCTTACGCGCTTTATTGTCTGGTGAAGCTTGCGTTGGATTTTGCGCGCTTCTGGCGGTAGAAAGGCCGGTGGCAATGCCGCTCGCTGAGACGCAGCTAGCTGCGTCTGTACGGGGGCATTTCTTGCGACGAAGCGGTATATCCTCCCGAGCGTACGGCGGATGCCTTCTACTCCTTCGTCTTGCCAGTCTAGTTCGCGGTCTGGCGAGGTCGCGAACAGGGTGTACATTCTGGTGCTGTCGGCGCCAAAGCGGGCGATCATTTCGTCCGGTGAGACTACGTTGCCCAGGCTCTTGGACATTTTCGCACCACTCTTAATGATCATGCCCTGGGTGAACAGGCGCTCGACGGGTTCGTCGTTTTTTACCAGGCCCATGTCGCGCATGAACTTGGTCCAGAAGCGCGAGTAGATGAGATGAAGAATCGCATGCTCGATGCCGCCGATGTACTGATCGATGGGGAACCAGTACGCTACCGTCTTGGGATCGAATGGCGCGTGGTCGTTGTGGGCGTCGGTGTAGCGATAGAAGTACCAGGAGGAATCGACGAACGTGTCCATGGTATCGGTCTCGCGGCGGGCGGGGCCTCCGCATTTCGGACAGGTCACATTCGCGAATTCCGGCACACGGCCTAAGGGTGAGCCACCCGTCAAGGTGATGTCCACATTTTCGGGCAAGATCACCGGCAAATCTTTTTCGGGCACCGGGACGATCCCATCTTTCTCGCAATAAAGCATGGGGATGGGCGTGCCCCAATAACGCTGGCGAGAGATGCCCCAGTCTTTCAGACGAAAGGTGACGGTGGGTTTGCCGAAGCCGTGCTGCTCGGCATAGGCGGACATCGTCTGGAGCGCTTCTTCGCAATTGAGCCCATTAAATGGGCCAGAGTTTACCAGCGTGCCGTCCAACGTGGTGAACGGAAGGGTTGGTTCGACGCTGGTTTCTTCGGGATCGCCGGCTCGGGGAACGATCACGATGCGAATCTTAAGGTTGTACTTGCGGGCAAATTCGTAATCGCGCCCATCATGGGCGGGCACACTCATGATCGCGCCGGTGCCGTAGTCGATGAGAATGTAGTTCGCCACCCAGATGGGAATTGGCTGGCCGTTGAAGGGGTTGACCGCGAAGTGGTGGGTATTGACGCCGTGCTTTTCGATGGCGCCGAGGTCGCCCACTTCTTTGGCCTTGCGCTGTTCGGCAATCAACTGCTCGACCTGCGCGCGTAGCGGGTCATTGTTTTTGGTTAGACGCGCAACCAGTGGATGCTGCGGGGCAAGCTGGATCGACGTCGCTCCGTAAATCGTGTCAACGCGGGTGGTAAAAACTGTGATTGTCGATTCCGAATCGGTTGCGCCGTCGAGTTTGAAATCGACAAGCGCGCCCTCGCTGCGTCCGATCCAGTTGCGTTGCATGGTACGGACTTTCTCGGGCCAGTCGGTGAGCTTGTCAAGGTCGCGGAGCAACTCTTCGGCATACTTCGTGATGCGCAAGAACCACTGCTCGAGTTCGCGCTGTTCCACCAGCGTGTCTTCGTGGCGCCAGCAGCATCCGTTTACGACCTGCTCATTGGCGAGAACCGTGGCGCACTTCGGACACCAGTTCACTTTGCTCTTCTTGCGATAGGCCAATCCTTTTTCGAAGAGCTTCAGGAAAAACCACTGATTCCATCGATAATATTCCGGCAAGCAGGTGGTAACTTCGCGCGACCAGTCGTAGGCGAAACCGAGGCGCTTCATCTGCGCCTTCATGTTGGCGATGTTGCGGAGGGTCCACTCGCGCGGGGGCGTGTTGTTGGCGATGGCTGCATTTTCCGCGGGGAGGCCGAACGAATCCCAGCCCATGGGATGGAGCACGTTGTAACCGTTCATCCACATGTAGCGGGCGAGGGCGTCACCGATGGCGTAGTTGCGCACGTGTCCCATATGCAGCGCGCCCGAGGGATAGGGCAACATTTCGAGGCAGTAATATTTTGGCTTGGTGGAGTTGGGCTCGGCGGCGTAGAGAGACGGGTCCTGCTGCCAGCGCTCGAACCATTTGGCTTCGATTTGCTGGGCGTCGTAGCGGTCTTCGCGGACCGTGGTGGCTTTTTCTTGCTGCGGCATAGTAAGGAAAATTTGAGTAATGGATAAACCTTAGATTTTACAATAGAGGCGCGGGACGCAGGGGTTTCCGGGCGGCGATCGCGGCTGAGCTAAGCCTGCCCTCCAACTCTTCGAGAGTGATGGTCGGTTCGCGACGCTCCAGAGCGGCAATGCCTTTCAGGTAATCCTCGCGGTCTTCCAGATACTGCCGAATGGCCTCGCAAGCATGGTAGCTCTTAGTGCGGCCCGTCTCTTTGGCGAGGGCGTCTAGCTTTTCTTCGAGCCCGGGTTTGAGGCGAATGCTGAACATGGTCGTTGACACGTCTAAGGTGACACATTCGGCATCGACCAGCAAGGGTGCGAGCTTTGCTCCGCCGGACAGCCGTGGCGGCTGTCCCCACATGATCATCTTGTTACCAACTTCTTCAGCGTTGCAATGTTTCTTTTGTCATCTCCGGGCTGGTCAATCGGAGTTTCGGCGATGAAGGCGGCGTGGGCCAGGCGGGGATCGTTCAGTAGACGGCGAAATGGTTCAAGGCCAATGCTTCCCTTCCCGATGTGCTGATGGCGGTCCAGCTTCGATCCCCGGGCTGCTTTGGCATCGTTGCAATGCCAGACTCGCACATTGCTTAGCCCCACGGTCTCGTCGAGATGCGTGAGTGTCTGGAGCATTCCTTGCTCGCTCACGATGTCGTACCCGGCGACATGAGTGTGACAAGTATCGATGCAGGCCGCGATGGGAACCTGGTTGCGAAGGCGCTGCAACACTTCGGCTACTTGTTCGAAGCTTCCGCCGAGCGAGTACTCCGAGCCGGCGGTGTTTTCGATCAGGATGGTCAGATTGCCTTTGGCAAGGTCGAGTCCTCGAGTTGCCGCGGCAATTGCTGCCGAGGTTTGAATCAAGCCGGCTTCTCGATCCGCACCACGAAATGAGCCGGGATGCAGCACGAGATAATCCGCACACAAGGCGAGGGCGCGCTCCACTTCGCCGCGAAACGCGGCGATCGACTTTTCCAAAAACAGCGGGGTCGTGCTGGCCAGATTCACCAGATAGTTGACGTGAATCGCCATGGGCTTGAGGTCGTATTTTGCGCGCAAGTGCATCATTTCGTCGCATTGCGGACGGCTTAGTTCGTACGGGGTCCACTGGCGCGGGCTGGAGGAGAAAATCTGGAAGGTGTTGCAGCCCAGCCGGTAGGCGCGTTCGGCCGCATTTTGGACGCCGCCGGCGGTCGAGGTATGAATGCCGATACGGCGCGAGGTCAAGCGGGGTCGGCGCTTGAGCACAGGGAGCTTGAGGATGTCTTGCTCCTGCGCGATAGAACGGGGCATGAGGGAAGTATAGCGAGTGGCCGAGCGCAGGCGCCCGTTGCCAACGGGACGCGGGTTTGCGATGCATGCGGCTTCGACGATAGACTTGAAGCTTTCGAGGTGGTTCATGTTAGTGGTCATGCAGGCGCACGCTACGGAAGCGCAGGTGCGGGCGGTCTGCCAGAAGATCGAAGCGCTCGGCTATCGCGCCCATTCCATCCCGGGAGCGGAGCGAACTGCGATTGGGATTACCGGAAACAAGGGCGAGGTCGAGCCCGGCACCCTGGAAGAGATGTCGGGCGTGCAGGAAGTTATTCGCGTCACCAAGCCTTACAAGCTGGTCAGCCGGGATATTAAGGAAGAGAATACCGTGGTTCGCTTCGCCGGGAGCGAGGCCACGATTGGCGGGCCTGCGCTAGCGATCATGGCTGGGCCTTGCGCGATTGAGAGCCGGGAGCAGGCGTTTGCCGTGGCGGAGCGCGTCAGTCGTGCGGGGGCGCAGTTTTTTCGCGGGGGAGCTTATAAACCGCGGACTTCTCCTTATTCTTTTCAAGGTTTGGGCGAAGAAGGCTTGCGCATTATGGCCGAGGTTCGCGAACAATTTGGCATGAGGATTGTGACCGAAGCGATCGATAACGAGTCTCTCGAACTGGTCGAGGAGTATGCGGACGTCATCCAGATTGGCGCTCGCAACATGCAGAATTTTTCGCTGCTGAAGCGCGCTGGGCGGGCTCGCAAGCCGGTCTTGCTGAAGCGCGGCATGTCGGCGACGCTCGAAGAATTTCTGATGGCGGCCGAGTATGTGATGAGCGAAGGCAATTACAATGTGATTCTTTGCGAGCGCGGTGTGCGGACATTCGCCGATCACACGCGCAACACGCTGGACTTAAGTCTCATTCCGGCGGTGCAGCGGCTTAGCCATTTGCCCATCGTCGTCGATCCCAGCCACGGCACTGGCAAACGGAATAAAGTTACTCCGCTTTCGCGAGCCTCGGTCGCGGTCGGGGCGGATGGTTTGATTATCGAAGTCCATCATCAGCCGGACAAGGCGCTGTCGGATGGCATGCAGTCGCTTTATCCCGATCAGTTTGACGAGTTGATGGCTCAGGTGCGGCAGATCGCGCCGGTGGTGGGCCGGACGGTGGCGGGGATTGTAGCTGGCACGCATCGATCAGTTTCCCCAGGACCGATACTCGGATCTTCCGTTGCTCCGCTAACTTGAGAAAGCTTCTTTTCATCGTTGTTCTCTGTCCCATTGCCGTGGCCATGGGGTGGTTGTATTTCCACGAGCGGCAGCTCACCGACTACGGTCCGGCTTACCACGAGTACGCCTACATCACCAATGGCAAGAGCAACACGGTCAGTGTCATCGACCTGCGCACGTTCCAGCTTGCCAAGACGATCAAAGTTGGGGGCGAGCCGACTGGTGTTGCTGCGAACGACAAGCAGAACGAAATTTACGTTGTGAACGCGGGATCGAGCAATATCAGCGTGATTGATGCTGAACGCAACACGGTGGTTGCTACCATCGGCGTACACGGCAGGCCCTACTTCATCGATGTTTCGACGGATGGCAAACGTGGATACGTAGCTAACTCCGGCTCAGCGAATGTTTCCGTGATTGATTTGGGCAAGCGAATGGTGCTCGGAAACATTCGCGTGGGAGCTTCGCCGGGGCTGGCCAGAGTTTCTCCCGATGGCGAGACTGTGGTGGTCAGCAATCGCGGTGACAATACGATTTCGCTGATCGATGCGAAGCTTCTCACGGTTCGCGGCACGATTCCGGCGTGCCAGCAGCCCGAAGATATCGCCATCCTGCCGGACAACAGCAAGGCGTTTGTGGCTTGTGCGGCGTCGGGACAGGTCGCATCGATTGATCTGAAAAGTGGCAAATTGCTGGCCCTGCTGGATGTCGGCAAAACTCCGGTGCATCTTGCACTCAAGCCTGATGGTGGCGAACTCATGGTCAGCAACTTCGATTCGGACGATATTTCGATCATCGAGACCACGACTAACGAAGTCGGCGGTAGTTATCTGATTGGCACTCATCCCGCGCGTGGGTTGGTGACCGCGGATAATTCACGTCTCTACATCAGCAATTTTGGATCGAATACCGTATCGGTTTACGACATTGATATTGGAAAAATGATCGCGACGTTGCCGGTTGGCAGCCACCCGGATGGGCTGGCGCTTTCGCAGAGCCAGAATTACTTGCTGGTTCTGAATTCGGCGTCAGGAGATGTGACGGTCATCCAGAAGCGCACGCCCAAGAAGAAATTCGAGCCGGGCGAATATTCGCTACTAACCATGATCCCGGTTGGGGTTCAGCCCAACAATATCGTGGTGAAGTCGTTCGTGTTGGCTAAGCCAGCATCCAAGTAAGCTGTCATCCTGGGCGCAATTTGTTCCGGGCAACGCACGGGACAAGTGGAGTCGCGCGGCAGAGTGCTCCATTGCCGATGCGAGGCATTCTCTTCACGCACGCGGTGCTCCGGCAAGAATTCCCTGATGCACTGACGGCAGAATTGGCGAACTCGGGGTCCTTCGACTCCGCATCTGCTTCGCCTTGCGAAGCAGACGCTGAGCTCAGGATGACAATGGGTGCGTGATGCGTCTTATCCTCGTTTTACCCTTTGGCGCCGCAGCACTTTTTGTATTTTTTTCCGGAGCCACACGGACAGGGGTCGTTGCGGCCGATCTTAGCTGTGCCACGCACTACCTGCTGCACCGCCTGCAGGTCGCCGGAGCCGGCCATGCGAGCCTGTTCGAGCTCGCGGCGTTTCTTGCGCTGGAAAGCTTCTTCGATTTCGTCGACAGACGTGGCGACCTGCCGTGGTGGCTTGCGGCCGTTGCCGTCCCCACCCATTCGCGGAACCGGCACGCCCGCATCTGGACCAGCTCCGCCGGGACCACCACCGTCTACAGGCCTCGGGGCTCCGCCTTCGCTGGGCCGCTCTAAAATCTGCATCAGGTAGAGATAGCGGACTGTGTCCTCCTGCGAGCGCTGCATCATGGCTTCAAACATGTCGAAGGATTCGCGCTTGTACTCGACCAGCGGGTCGTGCTGCCCGTAGCCACGCAGACCAATGCCCTCTTTCAGGTGGTCCATGTCGCGGAGGTGGTCCTTCCACTGTGCGTCGAGCACGCTTAACATGATCATGCGCTCGTGATAGCGCATGGCGTCAGGGCCAATCAGTTTTTCCTTGGCGTCGTAACGGGCTTTGAGTTTATCGAAAATCGCATCGCCGAGTTCCTGGCGGTTCAGGGTCTCGGGGTTCACGCCTTCCGCGAGAATATCCACGCCGAAGCGCGTGAAAATTGCGTCCTTCAAGCCTTTAAGATCCCAATCGGCGGCGTGAACTTTGACCGCGCAGTGCTTATCCATCAAATCGCTGAGGATGCCGGAGACGTAGTCCTCGAGGATCATTTCTTTCTGTTCCACGCCTTCCAGCAGTTGATGGCGGAGGCCATAGACGGCCTCGCGCTGCTTGTTCATTACGTCGTCGTATTCCAGCAAATGTTTGCGGGCTTCGAAGTTTTGCGCTTCCACAGCCTTCTGTGCGGCCTCGATCCGGCGGCTGATCAACTTTGATTCGATAGGGACTCCCTCTTCCATGCCCAATCGCTGGAGCAGATTCGAAACCCACTCCTTGGCGAAAATGCGCATCAAGTCATCTTCGAGCGAAAGATAAAAGCGAGACGAACCGGGATCGCCCTGGCGGCCGGCGCGACCGCGAAGCTGATTGTCGATACGGCGGGCCTCGTGACGCTCGGTGCCGAAGATATGCAAGCCTCCAGCTGCGATTACTTCGTCGTGTTCCTTGTCGGTCTCTGCTTTGTGACGATTGAAAATTTCTGTCCACTGCTCGGTGGGGACCACATATTCGCTACCGGCGTAGTACCAGACGGTGCTCTTGGTGTCATCGACTACAGCTTGGACCTTGCCTTGTGCGGCTCGCAGGGGTTGCGCGATTCCTTTCTTCACGCATTCCTGCTTGGCCATGAACTCCGGGTTGCCCCCAAGCAGAATGTCGGTACCGCGGCCAGCCATATTCGTGGCGATCGTGACCATGCCCTTGCTGCCGGCTTGAGCCACGATTTCCGCTTCCTTCTCATGCTGCTTGGCGTTCAAGACCCAGTGCTTGACGCCTTTCTTTTTCAGCAACTCGGAAAGGCGCTCCGATTTTTCAATCGACGTAGTGCCGACCAGCACTGGCTGATCGGTGGCATGGAGCCTTTGGATTTCATCAGCCGCGGCGAAGTACTTTTCTTTTTCGGTGCGGTAAACGACGTCGGGATTCTCTAGCCGCAGCATCGGCTTATTGGTAGGGATAACCATCACTTCCAAGCGATAGATCTTGTCGAACTCGGGCGCTTCAGTTTCCGCCGTGCCGGTCATGCCGGCCAGCTTCTTGTACATGCGGAAATAGTTCTGGAAGGTGATGGTGGCGAGGGTCTGATTCTCGCGCTCGATCTTGACGTTTTCCTTGGCCTCGACCGACTGGTGCAGGCCATCGGACCAGCGGCGGCCCGGCATCAAACGACCGGTGAACTCGTCCACGATAATGACTTCGCCATCTTTCACTACATATTCGACATCGCGGTGGTAAAGGGCGTGGGCCTTGACGGCGGTCTCGACGTGATGCTTGATATCCCAGTTCTCGGGGTCGGCAATATTGCCGATGCCGAGCAATCCTTCGATTTTTTCCCAGCCTTCGTCGGTGACTGTGATGTTGCGATGTTTTTCATCCACGACATAATCGCCGGTGTATTGAACGGGTTCGCCGGGAGCGACGTCAATCTCTTCACCCTTTTCGAGTTTGGGGATAATGCGATTGACCTTGGCGTACTTGTCGGTGGATTCCTCGCTGGCGCCGGAAATAATGAGCGGGGTACGGGCTTCGTCGATCAGGATGGAATCGACTTCGTCGACGATGGAAAAGTTGTGGCCGCGCTGCACGCAATCGCGCAGATCGAACTTCATGTTGTCGCGCAGGTAGTCGAAACCAAACTCGTTGTTAGTGCCGTAGGTAACGTCGGCGGCGTAGGCCTCGCGGCGTTGCTGGTCGTCGAGATCGTGCACGATCACGCCCACGGTGAGGCCGAGGAAACTATACAACTTGCCCATCCACTCGGAATCGCGTTTGGCGAGATAGTCGTTGACCGTGACCACGTGCACGCCGCGTCCGCTCAAAGCATTCAGATAGACTGGCAAAGTGGCGACCAGAGTTTTTCCTTCGCCGGTCTTCATTTCCGCGATCTTGCCCTGGTGCAGAACCATGCCGCCGATCAACTGCACATCGAAGTGGCGCATGTTCAACACGCGGCGGCCGCCTTCACGAACCACGGCGAAGGCTTCGGGAAGAAGTTCATCCAGTATCTCGTTGATCAGCTTGAAGCGCTCGGCGTCGAGCTCTTTGCGACGATCCTGGTCCGCGTCGGGCTCGTCCGGAATAATGGTTAGGCGTTCTTTTATTCGCTGGCGAAATTCGTCGGTCTTGGCGCGCAGTTGCTCATCGGTGAGCTTTTGAATGGCGGGCTCGAACGAATTAATGGCCGCGACACGCGGCATCAGGCGCTTGATCTCGCGCTCGTTCTTGGTCCCGAAAACTTTGGCTACTATCGCATTAATCAAAATGAAAGTCCTTGGAGGGGCACTGCACCCGCTATCCCAGAAGGTTAGTATATTAGATGCGTGCGCGGCGCGTAAGTCGCGAGCGAGCTTTCCCTTGGCCGCCGCACGGCGTGGACGCCCGCGCCTACACTCGCGACCTCCGCCATCACAGCGCTGAGGCTCGTTTTCAGGTATATTTTCCCGCTGATCCATGCCGACCTTCTACGAACTCTTCTGCGAATGCGCTGAGCGCTGGCCTGAGAATGTTGCGCTGGAGATTCAGCGGCGTGATCGGGTGGAGAGCCACACCTACGCCGAAGCGCGGCGGATGGCGGAGAGCATCGGCCGCTGGCTGACAGAAAAAGGATTTCAGCCGGGTACCAGGGCTGCGATCCTGGCCGATAATCATCCTCGTTGGATCACTGCTTACCTTGGCATTATCGCTGCCGGTTGCGCGGCAGTTCCGCTGGACACGGCGTTTCATGCCGATCAGTTTGCGAAGCTTCTTCGGGATAGTGGCAGTTCCCTGCTGTTTTGCGATGCGAGGCATCTGGCAGTCGCGGAGGAAGCCATTGGTGAATCAGCAATCGGAATTGTTCTAATTGATGCTCCTTACGCGGACAGGAGTGTCCGCGCCACACAGGCTGCAGAGCCTCGCACGATTCGGACGGGCGAGTCGCCCGTCTCCACACGAGTTGAAGCTGACCTCGATAGCATCTTTGCGGCAGGGCCGGGAAACTTTGTAGCAGGATCGGTCAACGACGAAAGCCTCGCTTCCCTGCTCTACACCTCTGGCACCACCGCCGATCCTAAAGGGGTGATGCTCACCCACGCCAACATTATGGGCGAAGTACGGGCCGTATTTAGCTGGGCACAGATCGGCCCTGAGGATGCGGTGCTCGGCGTGCTGCCGCTGTTTCACGTGCTGTCACAAATGGCCAATCTCCTGTTGCCGCTAGTCAAGGGCGCGCGCGTCGTTTATCTCGAAACCCTGAATACCGCGGAACTGCTTCGGGCCCTGGTGGAGCGGGAAATCACGGCTTTCGCGGTGGTGCCGCAGTTTTTCTACCTGATCCACGAGCGCATTTTCAAAGAAGTGGCGCAGCGTGGAAAGCTGACGGCTAGGGCGATTCGGACTCTGATGGCAATCACACGCTTCAGCCGAAGAGTCGGATGGAATCCTGGCCGGATTTTCTTTCCTAAAATCCACAATACTTTCGGCCGCAAGATGCGTTACTTAGTGACGGGCGGGTCACGCTTCGATCCGCAGATCGGGCGTGATTTCCATGCGTTGGGAATTGACATCCTGCAGGCGTACGGCCTCACAGAAACCAGCGCTGCCGCTTTCGCCACTTCCATCGACGACAACGTCATTGGCTCCGTAGGCAAGCCGTTAGAGGGCGTGGAGGGAAAAATCCTGCATCCGCAAATCATCGATGCGCAGCCGCGAGAAGAGGACGGACAAGCGGTTGGTGAAATCGCAATTCGCGGGGCCATCGTGATGAAGGGATACTGGAACCGGCCTGAGGCTACGGCGGCTGTCCTGAGAGACGGATGGCTCTACACGGGGGATCTCGGCTATTTCGATGCGGGTGGAAATCTGTTTATCACTGGCCGCAAGAAGGAAGTCATCGTTCTGAGCAACGGGAAAAATATTTATCCAGAGGAGGTCGAAGGGCATTACCTCAAGTCGCCCTACATCAGCGAGATTGCTGTTCTCGGGCTGGAGGGCCGACCGGGAGAGGCGGGCTCAGAGCGCTTGCATGCAGTGGTGGTTCCGAATTTTGCGATGTTGAAAGAACACAAGATCGTCAACGCGAAAGAGGTGCTGCGCTACGACATCGAAACTCTCTCGGTGTCACTGCCTTCGACAAAACGGATTGCGAGCTACGAAATCTGGCAGGACGGCTTGCCGCGGACGACCACGCGAAAGTTGAAGCGATTTGAGATCGAAAAGCGGGTGCGAGCGGAACAGGCGGAAGGCCGCTCTTGCGATGCGGAGGCTAGCCCAGAGAAGCCTCTCAGCGCGGAAGATCTGGCTTGGGTGGAAGAACCGGACGTGCGCCGTGCGCTCAAGATCGTCCGGGAGGCGGCGAGGGGCCAGCCTCAAACCATCCGTCCTGGAAACAATTTGGAACTTGATCTCGGGCTGGACTCGATGCAGCGCGTCGAACTGCTGGTCGCGCTGGAGCAGGAAATCGGCGGAGATGTCGAGGAGTCGCGCTTATCTGAAATTTACACGGTTCGCGAATTGGTAGACACGGTTCGCGCAAGTGCGGCTGGCGGTAAGGCTGGCCCATCCCGCGCGCACTTCGCCGGCTGGAAAGTCGTGCTGCAAGAGGAGCCCGCAGATCCCGAGTTCCGTGCTTTGGAGCGGCCCGAGCCGTTCAAGGAAACGTTCTTGTATGTTTTCAGCCGGTTATTACAGCTCATCGCGCGCGATCGTTTTCACCTGCGTGTCGCCGGATTGGAGAAGCTTCCCGTCCGTGGGCCCTTCATCATTTGCTCTAATCACCAGAGCTACATCGATCCGCTCGTCCTGGCCAGCGTTCTGCCCTGGCAGATATTCCGCAAGAGTTTTGCCGTGGGGACAAGCGATATTTTCGGCCAAGGTTTTATGCGGATGCTGGCACGATGGGTGCGCGTAGTGGTGGTCGATCCGGATGCGAACCTGATTCCCGCCATGCGCGCCGGGGCTTTCGGTCTGCGGCACGGGGGAGTGCTCATTCTTTATCCCGAGGGCGAACGCTCGATTGATGGCACGCCGAAGACATTCAAGAAGGGCGCTGCGATTCTCTCTATCCACTTGCAGGTTCCAATTGTTCCCGTGGCCATCGAAGGTTTTCATGAAGCCTGGCCACGGGGAAAGCAGTTTCAGAGATTTGCGCCGCTGGAAATAACCTTTGGCGAAGCGATTTATCCGCCACTCGAAGCGGAAGCATCTGAGGCGGCTTACGAGGAACTCACTGCCAGGCTGAGGGGGAACGTGGTGGAGATGTGGGAAGCGTTGCGAACGCGCGTCCCGTAGAGACGTAGCTTGCAACGTCTCTACAGCGAATGCCCCAGTCGACAGACATTGCAAACAACGTCTCACGGCGATTATTTATTTGGCTCGCGGATGCGTCTGGTCGTAGGCCTCCAGCACGTGCTTCATGGAGAGTTGGGTATAGCGCTGAGTGGTCGAAAGGCGTTCGTGGCCGAGCATTTCCTGAATGGAGCGCAAGTCGGCGCCTTCCTCAAGCATGTGTGTGCCGAAGGCATGACGCAGAGTGTGCGGATGCACATCCGGCGAAAGACCCTTGGCTACCGCGATCTTCTTAATGATGCGTCCCACGCTGCGCGTCGTAAGCCGCCCGCCACGCTGGTTGATCAGCAAAGCGGTCGTGTTCTTTTTGCGCTCAACTAACATTTGCTGCCGCACTGGCAGGTAACTGGCAAGCGCGGCTTTTACCGAATCTCCGAAAGGTACGTAGCGTTCCTTCTTACCTTTGCCGCGAATCAGAATGGCTTCGGGGCTCAGGCGGATATCGTCGAGGTTGATGCCAATCAACTCGGAATTGCGGATGCCGCATCCATAAAGCAATTCGAGCATGAGCGCGTCGCGCGCGGGGAACGAAGCGACCTCGGACATCTGCCCGTCGAGCACAGTATTCATTTCCTCGATCGTGGGCACGCGGGGCAGCCTTTTAGCCAGCTTCGGTGTGGAGACCAGCGCGGCAGGATTCTGTTCTACCACGCCCTCCTGCGCCAGCCAGCGATAGAGAGAACGGACCGCGGCCAAAGCGCGGGCCACCGAAGTTTTGTCCAGTTGCTTTTCGTAAAGATGCGAAAGAAAACCGCGAATCGTCACGTGATCGATGCTTCGCCAACTTCGTGAGCCCACGAATGCAGAGAAATTGTCCAAGTCGAAGGTGTATGCCTTGATGGTGTGAACCGACGCGTTGCGCTGCCGCAGAGAAAGGAGGAACTTGTCGATGGCCTTCTCGACCTGACTACGGGCCGATTTCGCGGCCGAGGTCATTGGTGGAAATCCGCAGTTGCTGATTTACCATCGTCCATTGCCAAATCGAAAATCATTCTTTACCTCGCCTTCGCCCTCGGATGATGCTTCTGATAAACGATCTTCAGCCGATCGAGCGCGAGATGCGTGTAGACCTGCGTGGTCGCAATGTCAGCATGCCCCAGAATCGTCTGAACCGTGCGCAGGTCGGCGCCATTTTCGACCATGTGCGTGGCGCAACTGTGGCGCAACATGTGCGGACTAGCACTGCGTCCCATGCTCGCTGATGCCGCCCGCACCATTTGCCAAACCCGCTGACGGCTCAACTTGCGCGCTCCGCGTCCCAGAAACAAAAGTGGCGACGTTCGCTCTCCCGCCAGCACCGGGCGCCCGTGTTTCATGTACTCGGCAAGTATTTTCTGCGCCGATTTTCCCAATGGCACGATTCGTTCCTTGTCGCCCTTGCCACGCACCAGCACGCATCCAAGATCGAGTTTCAGGTCTTCCAGTTTGACTGCGATCATCTCCGAAACACGGAGAGCGGCAGCGTAAAAGACTTCCAGCATGGCACGATCACGAAGGGCGATCGCTTCACCGTGTTTTCCCTTCGAAGCAGGCCGCGGCGCACGCAACATGATTTCCATTTCGTCGCGGGCCAAAGACTTGGGCAAAACCTTCCACTGTTTCGGCGAGTCGATGTTCAGCGTGGGATCGTGCTGGATCAGTTTGTCGAGCAGCAGATAACGATATAAATGGCGCAGCGCCGAGAGTTTTCTTCCAACCGATCTTCCATCGACTGAGTTGGCGAACAATTCCTGAATGAAATCCCGCACCTCATCACGACGCGCGTTCAGCAGCGTGCGCTTGCGCTTCCCTAGAAATCCAGTGAACTGGCCGACGTCGGTGGTATATGCGGCAACCGTGAGCGGCGCCAGTCCCTTTTCAACTTTCAGGTAGTCGAGAAATCCGGAGATCACGCGCGAATTCGCTTCAGAAGCCACAACCAAGTGTGCCTGTTATCGGACATTGAGGAAAGTAACGAAACAGATGCTGTAAAGACGTAGCTTGCTACGTCTAGCGGCGCGGCGTCTGGCTGAGCTACGTGTGATTCACTTCCCGCAAAACCTCAACCGCATAAATCGCACCCTCAGGCGTTTCCTCATGCTTGAAATAAGCAAATACGTTCCGCCCTTGCGCCAAGTGCTCACGGATGCGGTCCACCATGGCACGCCGTTCATCAGCCGTGTAGGACGGCTTGCGATAGCGGTAATAACAGAAATCGGCGGTAACAACGTCGGGCGTGATCCGCTCTTCGGTTTCAGCGACGCAAAGCGCACGGTTGCTGTTCTTGAGAAGATCGAAAATCTCGCCCGTGAACCAGGAAGCATGGCGAAACTCAAACGCGGCAGAAACCGCGCGCGGAAGCGTTGCCAGAAATTCCCCCAACAGCTTGGCGTCCGCTTTCATGTTTGGTGGTAGTTGAAACAAGAGTGGCCCCAGCCTTTCCGCGCGCGCGATGGGTTCGATGGTGCCCAAAAAGCGCGGAACGAAATCTTCAGTATTCTTCAGTCGCTTAATATGCGTGATGACCTGGTGCGCCTTGATGCTGAGACGAAATCCGGCGGGCGTGGCTTCAATCCACTTCTGCGCCGTTGTATCTTTCAGCAGTTGGCGAAAGGTGAAGTTAACCTCAACCGCATTCAGTTGCGTGGCGTAGTACTGCAGGAATTTTGCCTGGGCAAGCTTGGCGGGATAAAAATCAGGCTTCCAGCTTGGATAGGCCCATCCCGATGTACCCGCGTAGAGTTGCGCCATGGATCGAAAAGCTCCTCGAAATTAGAAATTAGCCGGATTATACCCTTCGACGCTTCTTCTTCCAGGTGGAGCGTTTGGAACCAGGCTTCGCCTTCTTCTTTTTGACGCCAGCGCTGTCTGCTTGCGCCGCCAGTTCCACCCCCTCTTCCATCGTCGGTGGCGCGGCTTCTGCAATCCCCGCCAGCTTGGGCAGCTTCTGCTTGAGCGTGAGCACGGGCTCGAACAAGTCTCCCATTTCCTGCACTCGCTCAAGAACCTGACCGGCTTCGAACACCAACAGGGCTGCGTCTTTCTTCTTCAGCACCTGCTCTACTTCCGCCCATTTCACCGGAGTAGAGACTGTGGGATGTTCGCGCGCTCGCAGCGAGTACACGCCGATCGTGGTCTTGTGCTCATCGTTCTGGCTCCAGTCGACAAATATTTTGCCGACGCGCAACTGCTTCTTCATATCGGAAACAACCAGATCCCGATGCTCGTTTTCCAGCAAGCGGGCCAGCGCATGGGAGAATGTCTTGGTCGCGTCGTAACTAGTGGGCGTGTTGAGGGGGACGTAAATTTGTAGTCCTTTGGAGCCCGACGTCTTCGGGAAACTCTGCAATCCGAAGTGCTCAAAAATGTCGCGCAGCCACAATCCCACCTGGCAGCATTGCACGATGTCCGCCGGCGGCCCGGGATCGAGATCGAAGACCATGCTGCGTGGCGAGGCAATATCTTTCGCCAACGAAAGTGAAGGATGAAGTTCAATCGAAGCAAGATTCGCAATCCAGACGAGCGTGGCGAGGTCGTTGCACAGAATGTAATTCACATCGCGCTGGTTGCCTTCGCTCCAGATGGGCGCCGTTTTGACCCAGTCAGGCCGGTGCTTGGTCGCGTTCTTTTCAAAGAAATATTCTTTGTCCACGCCCTCGGGGTACCGCTTCAGGGTCAGCGGTCGTCCTGCAAGATGGGGCACGAGCACAGGCGCAATGCGCGCGTAGTAATCGACAACCTGTCCCTTAGTAAACCCAGTTGCGGGATAGAGGATCTTGTCCAGGTTAGTCAGGCTCAGGTGTTTGCCTTCGATTTCAACTACCGATGGTTTGCCCGCCATGGCAGTCAGGATTATAGTGCGAGCGAAGTGGAGGGAACCTGCTTTTTCGCCGATACCACCGAATGTAGCCCGTAATTTATGCTGCCATTCTGGATCCCGGAAAGGAGAAAAAAAGTTGGACCGTGCTCGCGTTGGCGACGGGTTTCTAAGGCCAGCAGTGGTCTAGTCGCATCCATGCGTCGGGGCTACGGGACTAGCTTGAACACGGTCCCGCCACCGTTAGCACCGCCTTGCTCGCTTGTGCCGTAGAGGGTTCCCTTAGCGTCGAATACGAGCTCCGCCTCAGGAAAAACACCGTCTGGATAAGCGCCGAAGCTGTGAAGCACCCTCTCGGCGCCCGAAGGACTCACCTTAAAGGCGGTGCCGAGGTTGGAAGTCCCGCCATTCACGGTCGTCCCGTAGAGGTTCCCCTTCGTGTCGAAGACAAGTCCTGCTTGAGGATGAGTACCGTCCGACACTGCCGCGCCAAAGCTGTAAAGCACTCTCTCCTTGCCCCACGGGGTCACTTTGAAGACGGCGCCGCCCTTGTAAGTCCCGCCCTCGATGGTCGTCCCATAGAGATTTCCCTTCTTGTCGAAAACAAGTCCTGCGTCGGGATGAGCCCCGTCCGGTTGGCCCGCGAAGCTATAGAGTACTGTCTCCTCGCCCGACGGAACCACCTTGAAGACAATGCCGAGGTCGTTAGCGCCACCCCGTCCAGTTGCCCCGTAGAGGTTATCCGTCTTGTCGCGGACGAGCCCGCCCGAAGGGAAGGCCCCGTCCGTCCCTGCGCCGAAGCTGTGTAGCACTGACTCCTCGCCCGACAGAGTCACCCTGAAAACGGTCCCACCGTTGTAAGCCCCGCCCTTAGTGGTCGTCCCATAGAGGTTTCCCTTCTTGTCGAGGACGAGTCCGGCCGAAGGAAGGGCTGCATCCGGTTCGCCGGTGAAGCTGTAGAGCACTGTCTCCGTACCCGATGGCGTCACCCTGAAGACGGTGCCGACGTTATAAGCCCCGCCCTCCCATGTCGTCCCGTAGAGATTTCCGCTCTTGTCGAGGACGAGCCCACCCGAAGGAAAAGCGCCGTCCCCTCCTCCAGCAAAGCCGTAGAGTACAGTCTCCGTACCCGATGGAGTCACCTTGAACACTGTCCCACAGCGGCCCGGGTTGCAGGCAGAATAGTAATCGCCTCCCTCGTAGGTGGTCCCGTAGAGGTTTCCCTGCGCGTCGAAGACTACACCTCCGAGCGGAAAAAGTCCGTCTGAGTTCCCGGTGAAGCTGTGCAGCACGGTTTCTGTCTGCGCCCGTGCAATGCCCAGCAATAGGCTCACTGCGAGAATCGCCAACGTGGCACTCCTGGTGGAATGAAGTGTTCGTAGCAACATCTTGTTCTCCTCGGAATTCGTAACCGATCAATGTACCGCCCCTGTGCCCAGGGAGACAACGCAGGAACCGATAACGACACGTCTTGGAACGTCTGCATTGCGCTCGCTCGCGTTTGACAACCCCCCCTTCCGCCACGTAATTTCAAACTTCTGCCCTTCATTCACGTCCAACCTCATGGAGGTCCAATGAGCTACCGTGCTCTCAAGTCGTTCGCTATTGTTCTCGTACTCGCCGCGCTGGCCGCCGCCCAGGATATTGCTTCTTTCGAAAAGCGCACCACGGTCAAGAAACTGGACAATGGATTAACCGTGGTGATCTGCGAGCGTCCGGAGGCGCCGGTTTTCTCCTTCTTCACCCACGTGGACGCCGGTTCGGTGCAGGATCCACTCGGCCAGACCGGACTAGCCCACATGTTTGAGCACATGGCTTTCAAAGGCACCGACAAAATCGGTACCACGGATTACGCCGCCGAAAAAGTTGCTCTGGAAAAAGTGGAGCAGGCCTACGCGGCCTACATCGCCGAACGCGATAAGCCTGTTGGCCGCGACCAGCAAAAGTTGAAGGATCTGGAGAAGGCCTGGAAAGACGCCGTCACCGACGCCAACAAATACGTCAAGCCTAACGAATTTCCCCAGATTGTCGAGAGCAACGGCGGCGAGGACTTGAACGCCAACACCAGCGACGACGAGACCAACTACTTCTATTCGTTCCCCGAAAACCGGCTGGAGTTGTGGGCCTATCTGGAGTCGGAGCGCTTTCTGCACCCGGTCATGCGCGAGTTCTACAAAGAGCGAAATGTCGTGATCGAGGAGCGCCGAATGCGCACCGACAGCAACCCCATCGGGCGATTGCTGGAACAGTTCACCACGGCGGCGTTTCAGGCGCATCCTTACCATCGCCCAACCATCGGTTGGATGTCGGACTTGAATTCTTTTTCCGCCACCGACGCCAAGCAATTTTTCGACAAGTATTACATTCCATCCAACATGGTTGTGACCGTCGTCGGCGATGTAAAGGCGGCCGAGACGATGCCGATTGTCGAAAAGTATTTTGGCCGCATCCCTTCGCGCCCCAAGCCGGACGAGCGCACGACGACCGAACCGCCGCAGAACGCCGAGCGCCGTGTCGTGCTGCAGGAGATGTCGCAACCACTGTATCTCGAGGGCTATCACCGGCCCGACTATCGCAGTCCGGATGACGCGGTGTACGACGCGATTGCCGATCTCATGTCCGAGGGCCGCACTTCGCGACTGTATCGAGCGCTGGTGCGCGACAAGAAAATCGCGTCGTTCTCGGCGGGCTTCACCGGACTGCCGGGAAACAAGTATCCGCATCTTTTTGCTTTCTACGCCTTCCCGCTCCCGGGCCATAAGCCGGACGAAATGGCGGACGCCATCCACGTCGAGATCGAGAAGCTGAAGACTGAAGACATCAGCGACGAGGAACTGAAGATGATTAAAACGCGAGCCAAGGCTAACCTGATCCGCGGCCTGGGCAGCAACGAAGGCCTGGCCAACAGTCTGGCTCTGTACCAGGCTCGCTACGACGACTGGCGTGAACTGTTCCGTTCGGTCGACCGCATCGACAAAGTGACCAAAGCGGACATTCGCCGCGTCGCCAATCAAACTTTTGTTCCAACCAACCGCACCGTTGGAATTATCGAAACCAAAACTGCTGCCCCCGGAGCCGACCAGAAAGGGGGAGCGCAATGAAGCGTCTCACGCTGCTTCTCCTCTCAATCGTAATTCTCGCAGGCGCCGCCGCTCCGCCAGCCACTGCTCAGGCCACCGATTGGCAGCAGATACCCGTTCCCCCGCTGCCCGCATTTCATCCGCAGGAACCAAAGCGGATCGAACTTCAAGAACGGCATGGTGATTTTCCTTCAGGAAGATCATGAACTTCCGCTCATTGATGGCAGCGCCCGCATCCGCGGCGGCTCACGTTCCGAACCCACGAGCAAAACCGGGATGCTGGATATTTACGGCGAAGTCTGGCGCACTGGTGGAACCAAAACGCAAACTGGCGATCAACTCGACGATTACCTCGAAATTCGCGCCGCCAAACTCGAAACCGGCAGCCGTGCCGACTCGACTACGATTTCGTGGTCTTGCCTGAAAGGCGATTTCGACGATGTATTCAAGGCGTTCGATGAACTGTTGCGCCAGCCCGAATTTCGCGCGGACAAGCTGGATCTGGCGCAGAAGGAAATGGCCGACTCCATCTCGCGCCGCAACGACGACGTGAGCGCGATCGCGTCCCGTGAGTCAAACAAACTCGCATACGGTGCGAATAATCCCTACACTCGCGAGCCCGAATACGGAACAGTGGCCGCTGTCACCCGGCAAGACCTGCTCGATTGGCATCACGCCCACGTATCTCCCAACAACATCATTCTGGGGATCGTCGGCGACTTCGATTCCGCCGCCATGGAAGCCAAACTCCGCAAGGTCTTTGGCGATTGGCCCAAAGGAACGCCTGTAAAAGACGACGAAATCAAATTCCAGCCCGCCAAGCCCGGTTACTACCTGATTCCGAAAGAAGACGTGAATCAGACTTCCATTGACATGACGGATCTGGGCATCCGCCGCGACAATCCCGATTACTACGCGACTCAAGTTTTCAACGAAGCATTCGGCGGCGGCTTTTCTTCCCGTTTGTTCAAGAGCATCCGCACCGCGCAAGGGCTGGCATATGGCGTCGGCGGCGGTGTGGGCTCGGCCTTTGACCATCCTGGAATCGTGCGCATTTCCATGAGCACCAAGAGCGCGAGTACGGTGGAATCCATTCAGGCTCTGTACAAAGAGATCGACAACCTCGCGACGAATCCGATTTCGGACGACGAGATCAAGCGCGCCAAGGATTCCATCCTGAACTCGTTCGTCTTCAATTTTGATTCGCCAGACAAGGTTCTGCGCGAACGCATGTCGTATGAATTTTACGGATATCCCGCGGATTACCTGGAACGCTATCGCGCCGGAATCGAAAAAGTTGGCAAGGACGATGTAGCCCGCGCCGCGGCTAAGTATTTGCACAAGGACAAACTGGCAGTGCTGGTCGTCGGCAATACCTCGGACTTCGACAAGCCGCTGTCCTCACTCGGTCCAGTCAACAACGTGGACATCACCATTCCGCCGCCTCCTGGCGAGAAAGGCGAGAAAGAAGAAGCGCCCGCGAAACCGTCCGCCTCAAATCCAGAAGGTAAAGCCATAGCTTCAAGGGTGGCCCATGCTATGGGTATAGATAAGCTCCAGCCGGTGAAGTCCCTGCGAGCAAACTTCACCGAAAGCGATCCCGGAGATCCAACAGTTACGCCGATGGAGGCCACCATCGTATTTCCAGATCGCATGCATGTGAACGTGCAAACACCTGATGGAACGCTGAGCATTATCGTTTCCCCCGAGGCAGGGTTCATGTCGGTCGAAGGCAGAGGCGGGACGGACCTGCCTGCGCCGCAGAAAGCCGACAGCTTGACCCAGATTCTTCACGATCCTGTGTATCTTGCCCAGCATGTGAATGATCCCGCGATCACGTTCACCGCCGCGGGCACGGAAAAGATCGGCGACGTTGAGGCTGCCGTCGTCGACGTGGGCGGCGCAGTGCCCTGGATTCGCTGGTACGTCGATCCGAAGAGCGGGCGAATTCTACGCGAGGACTACAAGGGAATGACCCTGTCCGGCCCATTTCAAGGCGAGACTGAACTCAGCGACTGGCGAACTGCGGATGGTCTTACGTTTCCGTATCTGCACCAGAACAAACAGAACGGAAAAGATTCAAGCACGGTGAAGTACACCTCGATTCAACTCAATCCGACAGTCGATCCCACTCTGTTCGAGAAGCCAAAATAGCTTGGAGGACGGGCGTCTCGCCCGTCTCTTCTCAGCGCGATTCACGTGGCACCCGCCCCTTGCAAAAGGCGCAAGGAGCCGGGCACCCTCATGGTTGGCGGCGCTGGCATTTCGCTTGATCTTGATTCTGCGGCGTAGGATAATTGCGATCCTCGGTCCCTTCGCTGCCGGTGGCGGGGACTCGGACCGAACCGGGGCCCCTGCTGATTCGCGTGGTTTGGAGGTTGCTATGCGGGAACGGTTCTTACGTTGTATCTCCGCGGTCTTTCTAGTTTTCCTCTTGGGCACAAACTCTCATAGCCAACAAACTCCGCTGCACGTCTATCAACTGGCCAAGCTGTCGGGGGTAGACTATCCGCTTCGTCTTGGGCTTTCCGTGGCGATTAGTGGAGAAACGGTGGTGGTCGGAGCGCTTTACGCGGCCAGCGGCGATACGGGAGGGGCGTACGTCTATGTCAAGCCAGCGGGCGGCTGGGGCAACATGACCCAAACCGCGCTGCTGATCCCGTCCGATGGTACTTATTGCGATTCCTTTGGAACTTCGGTCGCGATGAGCGGGGACACGATCGTCGTCGGAGCCCCGCAAACCCTTTGTAATACCAATCTCCCCGGGAAGGCCTATGTATTTGTGAAACCGGCGGGAGGTTGGAGAGGAACACTGAACCAGACCGCCGAGCTGACCCTCTCGTCGCGCGAATCTCAGACTGCTGCGCTGGGAAACTCGATATCGATCAGCGGCGACACCGTCGTGGTGGGAGCGCCTGGCGCAAATCCCCAAGGCACTCCGGGCGCGGCCTACGTCTTCGTAAAGCCAGCAAGCGGCTGGAAGAATGAAAACGAAACTGCCAAGCTGACTTCGTCCGATGGCCTAAACGGCGACGAGCTTGGCTATTCCGTGTCGCTCGACGGAGAAACCGTTGTCGCGGGAGCGCCTTACGCCTCGATAGGTTCGAATCAGAACCAAGGTGCAGCCTACGTCTTCGTGAAACCGCCGGATGGTTGGAAGAACGCGACCCAAACCGCAAAGCTGACGGCTGATCATGGAGCGGCTAACGATTGGTTGGGTTATTCCGTTTCCATTGACGGCAAAACGGCAGTGGCCGGGGCACCGAACGCTACCGTGGGTCAGAGTTCGAATGCAGGCGCCGCCGACGTCTTCGTCGAGCCGTCGGGCGGCTGGAAGAGCATGACGCAGACTGCCAGGCTGACGGAGGCTGGTGGCGGCAAGGGTGAATCAGCGGGCGACGGATTGGGTTCATCCGTTGCAATTCGTGGAAGTGTGATAGCGGCTGGCGCGGCCGCCTATTCGCGTGGGTTCGCTGTAGGTGGTGAGCCAGCATTTTGGGATGAAGGAGCAGTTTTTGTGTTCACCGAGCCGAGCGGCGGCTGGAAGACTGCGACCAGCAAGATCAAAGCGACCGGCTCGGACGCCAGATATGCTTCTTACTTAGGCTCGTCGGTTGCGGTCGACGGAAATACAATCGTAACCGGGGCGCCACTCGCTGGCAGGACCGATGGCTGGGCGTACATCTTCGGTCGGCCCTAGAACCGTTGGAAGAGCTGAGGGACGTGACCGAGGCTGAAATCGATATTCAGGAGGGGAATTTATGGCACAGAATGAAGTGAAGCAGACAGGACGCGTCGACTCTGCCCGAAACCCTTCAGAGCTTCCTGCACGAGTTCGGCAACATCTGAACAGCTACGCCCTGGCTGCAAGCGCGGCGGGAGTCGCGGCGCTGGCTTGCTCCGTCCCTGCGAACTGCGCGCCCATCTGTAAGAATGTCTTCGTCAAACTCGTCGGTACGGACACCTACGCTTTGAACCCCGGCGGCCAACTGGTTGCGCCGTTCAATCTAGCTGAAACCAACAAGGAAGTTTCATCCCAGAGCATGACCTTATGGATTCGCGGTTTTCTGACTCCCAATTCTGCCGGAGCAAAGGCGTTGCTTTCGAAAGGTTATCCCGCTGCACTGGCCGCCGGAGCAACGATCGGGCCAGGCGGTGACTTTGGCAATGGAAAGTCTTATGGCATGCTCTTTACCTATGGGCCGGCCAATGGCGGGACCTATCGTCATCACCTGGGCAATCTTCGGTTGGGGCAGTTTAATTACCTTGGATTCAAGTTCTCCCTCTCTGGCGAAAATCACTACGGCTGGGTCCGGCTGGAGGTAAGGGTCACCCCCGGCGAAACAATGCAAATTTGGAAATATGGATATGAGACCACGGCGAACACGGCGATTAAAGCCGGCCAGTGTTCTTCGGAGGCTTCGCGCCACGTCCGGCCGGGTTCGAAGGAGCGCGCTGGAAGTGTGAGTCCGAGCGGACCCTCGGCAACTCCTGCGCCCCAACCGGCAACAGTCGGGATGCTGGCACTCGGATCTCAGGGATTGTCTCTGTGGCGGCGGAAGGAAGGCGACTGACGCGCGGCTGGCGCCGCGTGATGAGCACAGTCTCGGACGCGGAATCGGAAATCACGGCACGATGCGAAAAGGGCGCTTGTGGGTGGTGCGATACACGCCAAAGTCTCGGCGGTCGAGGGTGAAGATGGTGTCGATCCCTTCGCGATCAGCCAAGTGAACCAGTGCAGCGTCGGCCAGTTGAGGACGAATGTCCTGGTATTCCTTCATCACGTCGGCGATGGCGCTGGCCTCTGCGCCGGCGAAGGGAAGCAGTTCGAGAAAGCCGCCGGTCCCTTCGGAGAAGCAGCTTCTGAGAAGCCGCTGGACGGCGGGAGGATGGGAACGCAACAGCCATACGGCCTCGGTGATCACCGGCCAGCAGGAAAATAGAGGGCCGGGCAGTTGATGCAGGGCTTTGACGCAAGAGGCGTGGTGCTCGTCCACACTGGAGAGAATGGCAACCAGCGGACCGGTGTCTACCAGCACGCGGCGCTTCATTTTGTTTTCCCGAAACCTTCCAGGTGGCGGGGATTGGTGCTGAGATCTTTTGCGGGAGATTTCGGGCCGCGCCCTATGCAGCCAATCAATCCCGCTTCTTCTGCCAATTCGTGGGCTGACCGCGCCTCGGTGGGCTGTCCAAGATGGGTCTCCAGAGCTTCGCGGACAAGTGCCGACTCGGGCTGGCCGCGCATCCGCGAGTGGTGGCGCAGGCGCTGCCCAAGAGCCTCGGGGATGCGAATGGTGATGCGGTCGAGAGCCACGTCAGACATTATATCATAAATGTCCGACACCCTCGTGTATCGTTCCCATCGCCGATGGGCGTTTAACTCTAACCGATGGTTGCAGAAAGATCAGGGCATGTTCCGTGAAAGGCGGGGCAACCAAGGCTTACTTGGCGGAAAGGGTGGGCCAACCCTTCGGCACGCGGTTTCAGGGTTTGGCTGGAGGGTTGTTCGGAGATTTGTTGGGAAGTTTTGGGGTTAACTTGCGGAGGACGAATTCCTGGAACAGATTGGCAATCGCCGTTGTGCCAATTCCGATGGCCGCATTTTCGAAGGTCAGCCCCGCTCCATCGCGATCCTGGTCGGGATAGTAGAGGTTTGAAATGCCGCCTGCCGCCAGGCTTCCGAGGATATTCGAGTAGTTGGGCTGCCAGCGTCCATTGTCGCCCTTGCAGATCACGGAATTCGCGACCGCATACAAAGCCCGATACGACATGCTGCCGCTGCCCTTGTAGAAATAGCGCGGATCTTGTTTCAGAAGCGATGGCAGGATGGCGGCTCCGATAAAGGTGCCTGCAACAGTGTCGGCATAACCTGCGCCGAAGCGCTTGGCATAACCTTGCGCGCCTTGCCCGTACTCCTCGAAGTGATTTTGCGCCTGCTCAACTCCCGCAGCGCCAGCCACAATCACGAAGGTGAAAGGATCGATCACGGTCCTGAAGGCAAGCTTGAACTTTTGTTTCGAGGTGAGGGGAGCGGCATTGGGAATGTAGCTGACATAGAAATTTGGGAGAACGCCGAGCACGCGCTGCTTCTCCTCAACCTTGATCTGCTCTTCCGCGACTTCGACCGGGGAAAGTCCGACCTGCACCTGCGTGACGTCGGTCGCAACCGCCAGGGCGATCTGAGGAACGACGCAGATCTCGCCCGAATGCAGGATTCCAGAGAATGTTTGCGTGGCAAAGCCGGCGGAGGTGATGGTGAGCTGAAAAGGTCCGGGTGCAATGTTGGCGAAGGAGAATTGACCATCGCCGCCGGAGAGGGCCTCCTGGTTCAGGGGTTGATCTGCGCCCGTGCGAGTGAGCTTCACGTGAGCTCCGGCGATGACGGCTCCACTTTGATCGGCGACGGTTCCGCTGATGCTGCCGGGTAATTGTTGCGCGGACGGTTGCTGGCTGGCTGAGGGTGTCTGCGGCTGGCCGGCACTATTTTCGGGAGCAGGCGCCGGCTGGGAAGTCTGCCCTAAGCAAAGCGACGTCCAAGTCAAAGCGACAAAGGCGAGACCTATGAATCCAGACTTGAACTGGCGGGCCATGAATAATTTAACTTTATCCTGTCTTGCAGTTGTATCCAAATCACCAAAGGTGTTGCGTTCCCGTTCCAGCAGTCTGACCGAGGCTGGGCAGCGGCTTTCGCTGCTTTCTTGCATGGCCTTGGATTGTTTGCCCGAATCTCGCTATGCGATTTGATGCTTGATGTGGGCAGGAGGCTGGTTGATTTTCCAGAATATGGTGAGTGAAGACAGACAGGCCTCGTGGGAACCCAGGTCTCGAAATCGCGAGACCTGGGGCACCCGCGTCTCCGTCAATATATGAGGTTCCTCTCAACTCCGTTGACTTCCGAGGCGATCGCCCCTACCATGGCAGCCAGTCACTTGGCTGCGCGCCGCTCATGATCGGTCAAACCGTATCCCATTACCGGATTCTGGAGAAGCTCGGCGGTGGCGGGATGGGCGTGGTGTACAAAGCCGAAGACACGCGGCTGCACCGTTTCGTCGCGCTTAAGTTCTTGCCCGAGGATGTAGCGCGAGATCCTCAGGCCCTTATCCGCTTTCAGCGCGAGGCTCAATCTGCTTCGGCGCTTAATCATCCGAACATCTGCATCATTTACGACGTAGGGGAGGAGAATGGGCAGGCGTTCATCGCCATGGAGTTGCTTGAAGGCGAGACTCTGAAACATCGCATTGAGGGCAGGCCGCTGAAGATCGAGCAGGTGATGGAGTATGGGATTCAGATCGCCGACGCTTTGGACGCTGCGCACGCTAAAGGCATTATTCATCGCGACATCAAACCCGCCAACTTGTTCCTGACTCCACGGGGCCAGGTGAAAGTGCTCGACTTCGGTTTGGCTAAGCTCTGGGATAAAAGCAAGGCTGGCGTGGAACATGATGCGGCGACAGCGGTTTCGCAGGCGCAGCTTACCAGTATCGGATCGGCGGTTGGCACTGCCGCTTATATGTCGCCGGAGCAGGCACGCGGAGAAGAGTTGGACGCGCGCACCGATCTTTTTTCGCTGGGCGTGGTGCTTTATGAGATGAGCACGGGGCGGAGAGCGTTCGACGGCAATACTTCGGCGGTGATTTTTCACGCAATTTTGGAAGGTATGCCGACCGCGCCTCGCGTCTTGAACCCGGCGCTTCCCCCGAAGCTGGATGAGATCATCAACAAGGCGCTCGACAAGGATCTGGAGACGCGCTATCAGAGTGCGGCGGAAATTCGCGGCGATCTCAAGCGCCTCAAGCGGGAGACGGACTCGGCGCGCAATGCGGGAGCGACTGCGGGGCGAGTATCTACTTCAATTCCGATTGTGCCGCCTTCAACGGCAGAGGCTGCTGCCGGGCCAGCGGCTCCAAGAAAACGGTTGCGATGGATGTTGGCGGTGGGCGCGGTCGTCTTGCTGGCTGGCTTGGGCGTTGCGTTCTTCATGGGGCAGCGGATGGCGACGGCACAACTGCCCACGTATCACTTGCTGACGTATCGCCGCGGGACCATCCGCATGGCTCGCCTCGCGCCTGACGGGCAAACCGTGATTTACAGTGCTGCCTGGGAGGGCGGGCCGGTCGAGGTTTTCAGTACCCGGCCGGAGAGTCCGGAGTCGCGGAGTTTGGGGCTGTCTGGCGCCGAGATTCTGGCGGTTTCTCCATCCGGAGAGATGGCCGTCCTGCTCAACAGCCGACAGGTTAAGTCGATGTATCACACCGGGACTTTGGCGCGAGTGCCGCAGGTCGGTGGCGCGCCGCGGGAGGTTCTGGAAAATGTGCAGTGGGCCGACTGGTCTCCGGACGGCAACAATCTCGCGGTGGTGCGCGAGGTGGGAGGGCGCATTCGACTGGAATATCCCATCGGAAAAGTTCTCTACGAGACGGGGGGTTGGATCAGCAATCCGCGGATTTCTCCCAAAGGCGATTTGATTGCGTTTCTGGACCACTCTTTGCAGGGCGACACTATCGGGACCGTTGCTGTCGTCGATCTCGCCGGGCATGAGAGGAATATCTCCAGCCAGCAGCCCGGCGGCACGATCGGTCTGGCCTGGTCTCCTAAAGGCGATGAGGTCTGGTTCACCGCCGCCAAGGTCGGGTTGGATCGGTCTCTGTATGCCGTAAGTTTGTCAGGCAAGGAGCGGATGGTGGCGCGCGTGCCTGCGGATTTGAGTTTGCAGGATACCTGGCGCGACGGGCGGGTGCTGTTGACCCGGGACAACTGGCGTCGAGGCATGACGGTGATTGCTCCGGGCCAGACGTCGGAGCGAGATTTTACCTGGCTGGACTGGTCGTATCCCGTCTCGGTTTCTGCGGACGGAAAGACGCTGCTGTTTGTCGAGCAGGGCGAAGGCGGTGGGCCAAGTTACGCGGTTTATCTGCGGCAGACTGACGGTTCGCCCGCCGTGCGTCTGGGCGATGGCGCGCCGCTGGCTTTGTCTCCGGATGAGAAGTGGGTCTTGTGTACTCGCGTGGATTCGCTGACCGATCTCTTTCTCTTGCCAACCAAGGCCGGCGAAGCTAAAGCCCTCCCACACGGTGCGCTCGGCCAAATCAATAATGCGCGGGCGGCCTGGTTTCCCGACGGCAAGCGGTTTCTGTTGTCAGGCAGCGAACCGGGACAGGGCGGACGGCTTTACGTGCAAGATTTGAACGGGGGAAATCCGCAGCCCATCAGCCCGGAAGGCACCGACTCGCTGACCTTTTCCCTGTCGCCGGATGGGCGAACCGTCGCCGCGGTTGGACCGGATGGCAAGGGTTACTTCTATCCCATTCCTGCGGGGGAGCCGCGCCCGATTAAGGGATTGAACGATGGAGAAGTTCCGGCGGGCTGGACTTCGGATTCCAATAGCATCTATGTCGATCGGCCGAGCGATCTTCCTGCCAAGGTCTATCGCTTGAACATCGAAACCGGCCAACGGACGTTGTGGAAGCAACTCATGCCTCCCGATCCTGCCGGGGTGGAGTACGTTGGGCCGATTCTGCCTACGCCGGATGGGAAGTCTTACGTGTATGGGTATCGCCGGATGCTGTCGGACCTTTATGTGGTGGATGGATTGAAGTGATCTTCATGTCCGGGCAGCGAATGGATTTTCGATTTGTATGCCGGCGATTCTCTGGCCGGCGTTTAGGTCCTCTGAAAGGATGCGGGAGGCGCCGCACTTGATGGCCGCGGCCAGAATCAGCGCATCCCAGAAACCGATGCGGCAGTCGTCCTCAAGGCGAAAGGCCGTCGCGATTTCCTCCCGGGTGGTTTCGATGCACCAGGCCGCGTAGCTCTCAACCACCGGACGAGCGTCACGTTTAGAAAGCGGAGACTGAATCTTGCGTGTCACGTTGACGTAAAATTCTTGCAGTACCTGCATACTCAGAGCGCCGGTTCGCAAGGCCCAGAGTTCACTCAGAAGGCCCTTCGCAATCTCGTGCTTTGCCTTTGCGTCAACGTCATGGGCATAAATCAGGACGTTGGTGTCGACGAATGTTCTATCGCTCATGCCATTCGTCTCTCGTCCCCTGAATCACGCCACCAAGGGAGAATCCTTTGTCGAGCAGTGCCAACGCCCGCCGCTCTGCACGCTGGTAGGCTTCGTCCTCGCCGACCAAGGTTTCGATCTGCTGAGCAAGAAGTTTGCTGATGGACGTAGCCCGCCGGGCGGCCAACTCCCTTGCTTTCTGCAGGGTCTGTCGGCTGAGACTCACCGTGACGTTCATCTTATTAGAGGTGTTGTCTGTTTTCATAGCCTTCACGCTAATTACGTGTAGCACGTGAATCGCGTGTTTGTCAAAAGTAAAAGCTAACTTGACTCGCTCCCATCCTCACAATTAAACTCATGAGCGAATAAAAAGCGAATATTTCCAATGGCTTCTCTTCCCTTTCTTCCCGACCTCACGCCTAAACTCATAGGCATTGCCCGCCTCGCGTCGGAGGGGGAATCGCTACGACAGGGGCACGAAGTTGAATATTTCACGCTTCCCGTGCGCTCTCTGCTGAACCGATGCACTGGCGTGCGCATGCCCTTCACTTGGACGATCAATCCTTACCGCGGATGCGAGTTTGCCTGCAAATATTGTTATGCCCGCTACACTCACGAGTTCATGGAGATGCGCGACGGCGTCGATTTCGAGCAGAAGATTTTCGTGAAGCAACACGCCGCGGACCTTCTGCGGCAGGAACTTCGCCACGTCAAACCGGGGGAAGAAATCGCGCTTGGGACGGCAACCGATCCCTATCAACCCGCGGAGCGGCGCTTCGAGGTGACGCGGGCGATCCTGGAAGAATTCGTCGCGGCATCGCGGACTGGAAATCGGCATTGTGACTAAATCCAATCTCGTTCTGCGGGACATCGACGTGCTCCAGCAGATTGCAAAAAACAATCGCCTGTTCGTCAACATCACGATAACGACTCTGAACGCGAATCTGGCTCGCATTCTGGAACCGCGCGCGCCGCGACCCGACCTGCGGCTCGAAGCCATGCAAAAGCTGAATGAGGCAGGGATTGCAGCAGGGGTGATCTGCGCGCCTGTGCTACCCGGCATTACTGATTCCCCGCGCGACCTCGAAGCGCTGGTCCGAGCGACAGCCGCTGCAGGTGGAAAACACATCTTTGCCAATCCCCTGTTCCTGAAACCCTGCTCGGCGGCTGTGTTCCTGCCATTTCTGGAAAAAGAATTTCCTCAACTGGTCGAAAGCTACCGGCAACGATACAAAGACCGTGCGTTTCTTTCGGCTTCTTATCGCAAGCCGCTTTCGCAACTCATGGCCCGCCTGCGTCGGAAATATGGGATGCGCACCGATTACGACCGCTACAGTGAACGCAACCACCCCGTCGTTCATGCTCAGCCGCAAGAACAAATGGACCTGTTCTCCAGCCAGCGATAACGGCAACCCGCGACCTGAGCGTTTCACTTTGCCCAATAGCAGGTAAAATCATGGACTCGAAGGCCAGCCTACGAATCCATGCCCAATCTGCAGCCCAAAAGCTTCGGAGAACGAAAGCCCCCGACAATGCAGTACGCGTGTTTGGCTGTGCTATTCGTTGCCGCGATGTACTACCAGATACGACTCACGCATGACATTGTACGAAGTGAGCGGGTAGACACTCCTCGCATCACGGCCGCCACGGCTAGCGGGTCGCTGGATGTTGTGCCCTCCCCCGCCGAGCGTGCAGGGCTGCGTGCGGGCGATGTTCTGCTCGCAGTGGACGGAACCCCCTACACCGGAACCAGCGTTCTGGGCCAAGCCGTGGCAAAGGCACAGCCGGGAGATTCCATCGAACTGACCGTGCGATCGCAGTCGGGCACGCGTACCGTGGCACTTCCCGTCACTTCGGGTGCTCGTTCGCTCTCCGCGATCACATACAATCGGCTGCTCAACGTTGTCATGCCGATGGGCAGCATCCTGCTTGGATTCTGGGTGGTGCTGGTCCGTCCTCGGGATCGGCTGGCTTGGCTGTTGTTGGGTTTGCTCCTGTCTTTCTCTCAACTGCTGGACGCGCACGGAGTCGAGGGCTGGCCGTCCGGGGTGCGCGAAGCCGCAATGGGCTATCACGCGGCCCTCGGAGCTGCCTGGCCCATTTTCATGTTTCTGTTTGGCTTCTTCTTTCCCGAACCGTTTCCCTTCTGGCAGCGCGCTGGCGCCTGGCGAAAGTGGCTTCTGTGGATCGTGATCGCCCCGCTCGCGGTGCAGGCGATAGTCAATGTCAAGGTATCCGTGGGTGAGATGACCAACTACTCGGCGGTCGAATCCGTCTATCAAACCGCCGCCCGGTTCCAGACTTTCGTCCGGCTCTACGCATACTGCGTGGTGGGGTTCGGCTTTTTTAGCGCGATTTTCACGAAGTCTGCTATGGCAATCTCTGCAGATGCGCGGCGGCGCCTCAGCCTGCTGTACTGGGGGACTACGGCCGCTATGAGTCCCCTGCTTGTCCTCACCATAGCCGATTGGATTCGCGGCAAGAACGCGCAGGAAATTTTCCCCGAATGGATAGTCTCGGTCGCCTTGCTCATGCTGATGATCTTCCCGCTCACGCTGGCTTACGTGATCGTGGTGCAGCGGGCAATGGATGTGCGGGTGGTCATCCGGCAGGGCCTGCAGTACGGATTGGCCAAGGGCAGCATCCTCGCTCTTCAGTTCGTTGCCATCGCGATTGTCATTGGCACAGCCTTGGCGCTCGCAACCAAATCCAATCTTCCCGGGAAAATGATCGTGATCGCGCTGGCCGTCACCGCGATGTTCAGCATTCCGCGCTTGGGAGAACACCTGCGGACTTGGACAGACCGCCGCTTCTTCCGCGAGGCTTACGACGCCGAGCAGATACTCAGTGAACTTATCGATCAGGTGCGTAGCATGGTAGAGACGCGCCCTCTGATCGAGACCGTGGCCACAAGAATTGCCGACACTCTGCACATCCCCAACGTGGCTGTTCTGTTGGGGGGCGGACCTTATCAGCCAGCGTACGCACTGGGCTTCGCGACGCCGCTCGACCTCGCCTTTCCAGCAAGTTCGGGTCCGGTCAAACTCCTGCAGACGCACAAGGAACCGGCCCGGGTTTACTTCGACGATCCCGATTCCTGGCTCTATCGCGAACCAGACGTGAGTGAGGAAGATCGCGGCAGGCTGGCTCAACTCCAAACCGAATTGCTGCTCCCTTTGAGCGCGCGAGACAAGCTACTGGGGTTTATCAGCCTCGGTCCCAAGCGGTCCGACGAACCCTATTCGGGGAGCGACCTGCGCTTGTTGAAGTCAGTCGCGGCGCAAACTGGTTTGGCGTTGGAAAATGCGCGCCTCATGTTCGCCATTGCCGATGAGGTCGCCCAGCGCGAGCGCTTGAACCGCGAAGTGGAAATCGCGCGCGAAGTGCAAGAGCGACTCTTCCCGCAAACCTTGCCTCCGATCTTAGGCATTGACTATGCCGGCGCCTGCCGCCCCGCGCTCGGCGTGGGAGGCGACTACTACGATTTTCTGGCACTGCCCGGCGGGCAGTTGGGAATCGCGATTGGCGATGTTTCCGGCAAAGGCATCGCCGCGGCGCTGACCATGGCCAGCTTACAAGCGTCTTTGCGGGGCGAAGCCACTCGTATGACCGACGACCTTGCAGCGCTGGTGAGTAACGTAAACCGGCTCGTCTATGAAGCTTCGTCAGCCAATCGTTACGCGACATTCTTCTACGGACAGTACAATCCAGCGTCGCGCCAGTTCACTTATGTAAACGCCGGGCACAACCCGCCCATGCTATTCCATCGCTCGGCAGGGGAATGGCAGCTGTCCCGGCTCGAAACTGGTGGGACCGTAGTTGGCTTGCTCGAGAAATTTCCCTACGTGCAAGCGACCGTGACGATTTCCCCGGGAGACGTGTTTATTGCTTTCACCGATGGCATGAGCGAAGCCATGAACGCTGCCGACGAAGAGTGGGGCGAAGAGCGGATGATTGCGACGATCGGGAGTTGCACCGGCCTGAGCCCATCCGAAACCATCGTCCGGCTGATGCAAGCCGCTGATGCTTTCGTTGCCGGGGCGAAACAGCACGATGACATGACACTGGTCGTGCTGCAGGCCCAGGCGGAGAATGCGCCCTTGTAGCCCTCCGTCCGTGACGGCGGCGCTGGCTTTCATGTCTCTCAACGAAAATCCGATCGCATGCCGTGGGAGCTTATAATGTCAATTCCTGCATGAACTCTTCCGCCACTCCAGCCGCGCCGGCTCCGGTCCAACCGCATCAAGGTGTGGTCGCCCATCTCCAGCAATTTTGGCATCGCGTTACCGAAGGCCTCGAACTTAGCCAACTCTGGAAACAATTCAGCACCGATGCCCGCACCAGCTATCGATTTTACGAGCGCGACTTCAAAGCCCGCGCTCCTGAGGCAAAGAAGCGCGGCTTCTGGCGGACGGCGCAAGAGTTCGCTTGGGCAATCCTCGAAAAGCTAACGCCCGCGCGGCGCGTGCTTCTGCTGCTGGGCATGGTGTTGTTACTCCTGCCCGCGGGAGGCTACACCCATCGCGATGAAGAGGGACACGTAGAATTTGTCGAATTCGATCTCCGTTTTCTCGGCGGGGCCTCTCTGTTCATCCTGTTGATGCTCGAGATCGCCGACCGCGTGGTGATGAAACGAGATCTTGAAATCGCGCGCGACATTCAAAGATGGCTGCTCCCCGCGACGCCGCCGCAAGTGCCCGGCCTGAACATCGCTTTCACCACCCGCCCCGCGAACACCGTCGCCGGCGATTTCTATGATGTCTTCGCCCGCCCAACGATAAATTCCGGCGAACCTCATTTCCTGCTGGCAGTCGCCGACGTCGCGGGCAAGAGCATTCCGGCCGCGCTGCTCATGGCCACCTTCCAGGCCAGTCTCAAAACTCTTTCGGAGACTGCCTACTCCCTTGCAGATTTGGTTACAGGCATGAATCACTACGCCTGCACGAATAGCCAAAGCGGTCTCCGCTTCACTACCGCCTTCCTGGCCGAGTTCGACCCAGCCAGACGCGCTCTCACCTACATCAATGCCGGTCACAACGCGCCAATCCTGCGACGCACTTCGGGCGCAATCGAGCGTCTGACGAACGGCGGACTGCCCTTGGGAATGTGGGCGGACAAATCCTACGAAGCCGGCAGTGTGATTCTGCAACCCGGAGATTGGCTGGTGATCTTCACCGATGGCGTGGTGGAAGCGGTGAATGGTCGGGATGAAGAGTACGGTGAACAGCGGATGCTGAACCTTTTGCAAGCCGGAGCAGCGGCCACTCCCGAGGAACTGCTTCGCCGCGTGATGAGCGATCTCGACGCCTTCGTTGGTACAACCCCTCAGCACGACGACATCACGTGCATGCTGGTAAAGGCAGCGTAGACAGTTTGGCTGCCCTCCGCCCGCGAATGCGGTGAGTAAATGCGAAGTCCGTGAAATTCTTCGCGAACCGTCAAACCGCCCTCTCCAGAAAAAGCAGGCTCAATGGCCGCGGACAAGCGTGTCCGCGCCACACAAACTAGGCTTTCATCGCCTCAGCGTACATCCGATGAAAGGCGTGCACCCCTTTCTCCTGCTTCACGCTGTAACGCCCGCGCTGGTAGCTGCGGGAATGCAAGTTCTTCTGCACGGTCTCGCAAATCGCGACATCTTCCATCTGAATCTGATGGCTGAACTCAACTGAGTCGCTTGCAACTTTGCTCTCGAGATCTTTCTCCAGCACGTACCATTCGAAAATCGCCAGCGACCGCTCGGCCTCCAGCGGCAGAACGATATTCAACGAAACATTGTCGGGATAGCAGTTGAGCATCCAGTTGGGGAAAATCCAGAAATACTCCGTGGTCAGATCTTCGCGGGCTTCCCGGTAGCGCCGCGGAGAAGCATCTCCCGGCTGCGCGCCCCGGATCGGACTGAATTGCCGCACGTGACGCGCATAGGCTTCGACCGTATAAGCGCCGTAGTCCAATTCGCGATTCAGTCCGGGATGCACGCTTGGCAGGTGGTACCCCTCAAGATAGTTGTCCACGTAAGTCTTCCAATTGCATTTCATGTCGTAAGTGCGGCGCTGGAAAAGCTTCATGCGGGAGAAATCGAAACCCTCCACCTGCTTTGGGAGAGCGCCCAGGCTCTTCCCCAACGAGTCGGCATTCGGATCAAAGTTGACAAAGATCAGGTTGAACCACTGCTCCGCGCGCACCGGTGCAAGCGCGAAGCGGTCCGGCGAGAAATTCTGCTGGCCTTCAAACTCGGGAGCGCTGATCAGCGATCCATCCAGGCCGTAGGTCCATCCGTGGTATGCGCAGCGAAAGACCTTGCGGGAACCGCAGCCTTCCGCGGGTGGTCCGGCGCGATGCCGGCAGACATTGTAAAAGCCACGCAACTCGCCGCCAGCGCCGCGCACCAGCAAGAGGGGCTCTCCCTGAAGTTCCACGGTGAAGAAATCCCCCGGATTCGCCAGTTGATGGCAATGGCCCACTGCCTGCCAGGTTCTATCGAAGATCTTCCCCCGTTCCAGTGCAGGCACAGACGGATCGGTGTAAAAAGGAGCCGGAAGCGACCAAGCTTCGCCGATGTCTGGATCGATGCGCAGAGTAGGGATGAAAGCCGCCATGGGTACGCCGCATTCTAAATCGAGATCTCACCAAAAAAAGGCCTGGTTGACAAAATTTGTCAGCTGTCGCGTTCTTGACGGCCTGCGTTTGGTCTGCTTTAGAAACTCAGAGTCCCAGTCCTGGTTTCCAGTGCGTGGCAGGAATAAGACTTAGTCGATGGTTACCTTCCGCCACGATGTCATCAAAGATGGGCAATCAAATTGCCAGAGGCCTAGAGGAGGGTTCAGAAGGCCCTCTAACCGAAATAAGGCGGAAGAAGATGCGGCGACAAAAAGGTTTCTCGTTAATCGAGTTGCTGATTGTGGTGGCCATCATTCTGGCGATTGCCGCTATCGCTATTCCAAACCTTCTGCGGGCACGGATTTCTGCTAATGAGTCCTCCGCAGTCGAATCGGTTCGCCTGGTGAACACAGCTCAGGTTACCTACCAAACCTCCTATCCGACAGTCGGCTTTGCGACCACCATGCTTTCTCTGGGGCCGCCAGCTGCCACTGGCTGCTCCGGCATCACTCCCACTTCGGTCAATGCATGTTTGATCGATTGGCTGCTGGCAAATGCCACAGCCGTAGCCGCTCCAAAGAGCGGATACTATTTCGGTATGGGAAACCCAGCCGGTGGCCCGCCAAACCAGGGCTATACTGTCGGCGCTGCGGCCGCGGGATTCAGCCAGAGCGGTGTACGCGGCTTCTGCTCTATCGAAGACGGCGTGATCTACTACGACCCAACACACAATGCTCCCCCGACCACGACGTCTGCAGCCTGCCTAAGCGCTCCGTACATCCAGTTGCAATAACTTGAATTTTAACGAGGTGCCGAGGGAAGCGCGGGGGAACGGAATCACCTGTCGTGGCAAGCTCATGGCACACTCGCGATTTGGCTTCGGGGTAGGGCTTTAGCCATACCGCAAGTGGACTCGAATTAACTCACCTTCAGCCGGCCCCGATTCCGGAGTTCAAGACCATTAGGAACGCCGGGAACCTGAGGCCATGCAATGCTTTCGCGCCAATCCTGGCCACCCCTAGTCAAAAACACACTGCATACATGGGTCGCTCGCATCTAATTGCTGTTATGCCAAAATGACACAACTTGTCATGAGGTCCGACAAAATCTGATAGAAACGGCGTTCCGAGTCCAACCCGTTTCAGGCACAATAGTTACTGAAGATTGCTGAGCCCTTGAAAACAAAGTGCGCCTAGGAATCCGGACCTACCCCATAGTAACTTCTGGTTCTGGCCGCTAAAATGCGAACATAATCGGCAATTGGGTCTACTGAGACCACATCTGATAACGGAGAAGAAGGGAACACACATGCGGAAACAAAAGGGTTTTTCACTGATTGAGTTGCTTATCGTGGTGGCGATTATTCTGATCATCGCTGCTATCGCCATCCCGAACCTGTTACGTGCGCGTATTGCGGCCAACGAATCGTCTGCGGCTAGCTCGGTTCGTACCGTGAACACCGCCCAGGTTTCTTATCAAACGACTTATCCGACACAGGGTTATGCAGGCGCCATGCTCGTCCTGGGCCCGCCAGCCATCACCGGCTGCTCTGGTATTCTTCCCACGCAGGCGAGCGCTTGCTTGATCGACTGGGTTCTGGCCAATGCCATCGCACCGGCCACTCCTAAGAGCGGATACTACTTTGCTCTGACCGCATTCCCGGCCGTTCCCAACCAGAGCTACGTGGTTGGCGGCGCTGCCGCTGCGGCGAACCAGACTGGCGTACGCAGCTTCTGCTCCACAGAAGAAGGCGTGATCCGCTACAACGCGGCTCCGGTGGTTCCGCCGGTCACGATTGCGGGCTGCGTAGCTTTCCTAGCCTTGCAGTAGTTTGAATTTGGCGAAGTACCTGGGGGAGGGTACCAGCCGGGGAGCAACGGAGAAATCCGTTGCTCCTTTTGTTTTTTTCTGAAAAATGTCGACTCCTCAAATTCCCGCTGCTTCCAGTCCGAGTAAAGATCCAATCATTCCCACATCCCAAAATGGCACAACACGACCGAGTCGATCTGATGGGAACTGTCCTTCCCACGTTCCACGCTTCCGGCACAATCCTTATGGAGACTGAAATCAAACTGCACCCGGAAATCCGGACCTGCGCCATGCCAATTTCGAGTTCTGGCAGCTTTGAGACACGAGGGAGGGAACGTACATGCAGAAACAAGAAGGTTTTTCATTGATTGAGTTGCTTATCGTGGTGGCGATTATTCTGATCATTGCTGCTATCGCGATTCCGAGCCTGTTGCGGGCACGCATTGCAGCCACGAGTCGTCAGCGGCCAGTTCGGTTCGCACCGCCAACACCGCCGAAATTTCCTATCAAACGACCTACCCAGCCAAGGTCATGCGGATCAATGCCTGCCCTGGGACCGCCGGCCGCGACCGGCTGTTTAGGGATTTTCCTACTCAAGCCAGCGCGTGCCTGATTGACTGGGTGTTGGCGCAGTCCACGATGGCCAACCCCAAGAGCGGCTATTATTTTGTCGATACGGCTTTCCCGGGCGTACCCAACCAAAGCTACTTGGTTGGCGGTGCTGCCGCGGCTCCCAACCAGACCGGTGTCCGTAGCTTCTGCTCCACCGACGAAGCCGTAATCCGTTATAACGCGGCTCCCGTGGTGCCACCCGTAACGACAGCGGCCTGCGTAGCTTTCACGTCTTTGCAGTAAGTCAAAGTCGGCGAAGTCGTGGGGCCCGAACAGGCAAGGGCAAGATGCGTGCCCACACCGCTTTACTTTCGTAATCTAGTAACCAGATCGCCTTCACCCGCCGGCCCAGGTTTTGCATATAATTTTCTTACCGGCGATAAAGGGGGAATCCAGCTTCTATTGTTATGACCGCCATCGATATCCTTGGTCTGGAAAAAACCTACAGCGTGGGCTTCTGGCGCAAAAAGCCGAAGTGCGCTTTGCGGCCGCTGCACCTGCGGGTGGAGGAAGGAGAAATTTTCGGTTTCCTCGGCCCCAACGGCGCGGGAAAAACCACCACGCTCAAGATGCTCATGGGCCTGGTCTACCCAACTGCGGGATCGGCGCGGATTCTGGGCATGGAGATCAACGATCCGCGCATGAAGGCACAGATCGGTTTTCTTCCCGAACAACCCTATTTCTACGATTACCTCACTGCCGGCGAGTTGCTCGATTACTACGGGCAGCTGTCTGGAGTGGCTTCCAAAGAGCGCTCGCGCAAAGTCCGCGAGGTTCTCGAACGGGTGGGGCTGGCGGACGTGATCCGGGTCCAGTTGCGGAAGTTTTCCAAAGGCATGCTGCAGCGAGTCGGCATCGCGCAAGCCATCCTGCACGATCCCAGAATTGTATTCTTCGACGAACCGATGTCTGGACTCGATCCCATGGGTCGCCGCGAAGTGCGCGATCTGATGGAGCAATTGAAGCACGAAGGCAAAACAGTTTTCTTCTCCACGCACATCCTTTCCGACGCCGAGGCGCTCTGCGATCGCGTGGCCATCATTCATTTGGGCGAACTGCGCAGTGTAGGTGCGGTAGTGGATCTCACCTCGAGCATCGAAGGCAACGTGGAACTGGTCTGGCACGGGAACAAAATACCGGCCGCAATGAATGCGCTGGGCGCCGATTGCCACGTGACCGGTGATACCGTCCGTGCCGTTCTTCTTGAAGGCAATCAGGAAGCCGCCCTGGAAGCCCTGCGCCGCGAACAGTTGCGGATTATCTCGCTGATTCCCGTTCGCACTTCGCTAGAAGAGTATTTCGTGCGCAAGCTGCAACCGTCGAAGGCGGCCGCCGGGGTGACGCAATGAACGGACGAATCGTACACATCGCCTCCAACACATTCCGCGAAGCGGTACGCGATCGCGTTCTCTATAACCTGATCGCGTTCGCCCTGCTGATGTCCGGAGCGGCCATTCTGGTGGGGCAGATTTCCATTGGCATTGAGCACCTGGTGGTAGTCAACCTCGGTCTCACGGCGGTTTCATTGTTTGGCGTAGTGATTGCCATTTTCATCGGCATCGGGCTGGTCTCCAAGGAGATTGACAAACGAACCCTCTACACGGTTCTTTCCCGTCCGGTCCAGCGTTGGGAATTCATTGTCGGCAAATTCTTCGGCCTCGCGGGAACGCTGGTGGTCAACACGTTTTTCATGGCCCTCGGCGTGTTCGCGGCGTTGCTCTACGTTTCCCAACGCTTCCATGCCTCAGACGGCTGGGTGCTGGTGGCGTTGTATTTCATCATCCTCCAGTTCCTGATCATAACCGCGCTGGCGCTCCTGTTTTCCTCGTTTTCTTCTCCGCTGCTGTCGGCTGTATTTGCGTTTGCCTTATTCGTGATTGGCACCTTCGCCGAAGATCTGCGAGGATTCGCGGGCATGACTCACGGCCTTACGCGCTGGCTGGCCACAGGCGCAGCTTATCTCGTGCCGAATTTTTCCGCTCTGAATGTCATCAGCTCGGTAGCGCACGAGCAACCAGTCCCGGGGCAACTCATCTTGTCCAATACGGCGTATGCCCTGGTTTACGCCAGTATGGCTCTGTGCGGGGCGGTGCTCATTTTCGAGCGCCGGAATCTGAAATGAAGCCGTCGATCCGAATCACCATTACAGCCAGCATCCTGCTTTTGAGTTGCCTGGCGGGATCGGTGTTGCTGCTGCGGAGCATCGATCGCCAGCGAACGGGAGCCACGTTGGATGAGGTGCTGTACATTTCCTCGCCCAAACTGCTGAAGCACTTGAGCCTGGGATATGACGGATTGCTCGCCGACATTTATTGGACCCGCGTGGTGCAATATTTCGGGGATAAACTCGACAAGGGCGCCGAGCACTACGACCTGCTTGGCCCGCTGCTTGAGATCACCACTACGCTCGATCCGCATTTGTTTGTTGCCTATGAGTATGGTTCCAACTTCCTGGCTGCTAATGGAGGCCAACCGGAACGCGCCGTTCAATTAGTGGAATTCGGAATTCGCAACAATCCCAACGAGTGGCGTCTCTATTACGATCTGGGCTTTATTTATTACCTGGACTTCAAGGACTATGCCAAGGCCTCGGAATCCTTTTTGCGCGGCTCCCGGGTGCCGGATGCACATCCCTTTTTGAAAGTGCTGGCCGCACAAATGGCGGAGCGGGGAGGCGACATCCAAACCGCTCGCATGCTTTGGACCACGACTTACCAGACCACCAAAGACCGCGATATCCGAGGCAACGCCGCCGCCCACTTGCGCGCCCTGCAAGTGGATGAAGATGTCACCATCCTGGAGAAACTGGTGGCGCACTACCGCGACAAGGCCGGACATCTCCCGCAGTCTTTTTCCGATCTGGAAGCGGCGAACCTGATGCGCGGCACTCCCATCGATCCCATCGGCAATCCGTACAAATTGATGCCCGATGGCCACGTGGAAGTACGAGTACCCGACGATCTGCCCTTCATCCGAAAAGGAACGCCCCCCGGATATATCGCGCCCAAGCCGAAGTTCAAGCCCGTAGACTAGAATTGGTAAGTGCAGCCGCGGGCGTTCTCGCCCGTACAAAGCCAACCGATGAAGACCCGCGTGGCTGATCCCCAAGATGCCGAAGACATTGCGCGTCTGGTGAATGCTGCCTTCCGACCGGAACGTTTTTTCATCGATGCCGACCGTACCAATCCAGACAAAGTGCGCGAGTTGCTACAAAAGGGAAAGTTCCTGCTGGTCGAGCAAGCGGGCGCGCTTGCCGGCTGCGTCTACGTGGAATTACGCGGCGAACGTGGATATTTTGGCCTACTCGCGGTCGATCCCGGGTTTCAACGTTCTGGGTTGGGATCTCGCCTGGTCGCCGCCGCCGAGGAATACTGTCGTGCCGCGGACTGTCGTTTCATGGACCTCACCATCGTGAATTTGCGCACCGAGTTGCCCGGGTTTTATCACCGTCTCGGCTACACCGAAAGCGGCACCCTGTCTTTTCCTTCAGACCAGCAAGCAAACCAACCGTGCCATCTGGTGAGAATGTCGAAAGTCCTCGTTTAGCTCGGGTGGCGCGGGCGCCCTCGCCCGTGTGCCAGCAGCGTCATTCGCCTCTAGTTGGCACACTTCGCAGTGACGACGCATTTACCATGATCTTCGATGCCAGCAGTTCTCCATCCCGGACCAGGCCTCGTTGCCACCATTCACGATTGGTGGAAGGAGAACTCTGCACACGATGGATTCTTGTCCACCGCGAGGCGTTTCATCTCCACGCTGTGGGACTTTGTTCGCGAATCGACTCCCTCGATACGACGGCAGCGCTACGGCGACGTCGAGTACGACTGGAACTATCGCGTGGATACGACCGGCGCGACCGTTGGCTGGCACGATCGGCTACTGGGACATTTTCACTCGCCTTACCAACCGACCGAGCCTGCGCTGTTTCGCGAAATGATCGAGAGCCTGATGCGAGCGAGTCCGGGAATTGACCTCCGCGAATTTACCTTCATCGACATCGGCTCGGGCAAGGGCCGGGCCCTGCTGATGGCGGCGGATTATCCCTTCCGCCGTATTCTGGGAGTCGAATTGCTGCCTGAACTGCACCGCGTAGCGCTCGAGAATATCGGCAAGTACAAAAGCGATTCGCAGCAGTGCTTCGCCATCGACTGCCTCCTGGGCGACGCCAGCGAGCTCGTCCTTCCGCCAGAGCCGACCGTGCTTTACCTGTTCAACCCTTTGCCCGAATCCGGATTGGCGAAGATGATCAGCAACTTGGAGCGTTCGTTGCTGGAATATCCCAGACCGGTGTTTGTGCTCTATCACAATCCTCTGCTGCAGCATGTGCTGACGCGGAGTGCGGCCTTCAAGAGGATCGGTGACACGCATCAGTATTCAATCTTTTCCCGAATTGGTGCAGCGTCTCCCGGGGTATCCCCCCTCGCCCCTGATCTTTTGGAATGATGGAGTTAGAGCCAGACCACCACTCAGATCTTTGAGGAATAAGGACTTATACGTAAAATATTCCGGAATAGGGAGTTAGCGCCTCCCCTTCCCAAATTGGCATCAGGTTCAGGATTCGTTGGTTGTCAAAGAGCTAAGGATGATTGCAATACGATATCTTATTGGGAACAAGATGTACAGGGAAAAAGGCGGGTCAGGCCCGGTCGTATATTGACACTGCGACGATGCGCTATCGTTGGGGATGGTCTTCGCGGTCTTCCCACTTCTTGCGCAAGGAGCGCGCGAGAAATGGGGTACCCGGTTGGCGGCGTTGTCTCAACGAGGAAGGTCATGCTTGCGGCGCAGGGCTGCGAGAAACTCGGTGACTTAGGCTATGGTTTGAGTTTGAAGACCACGCCACAGCTGTTCCCGCCATCGATGTGGCAATTGAAATCGCCACCATTAAGCGTTGTGCCGTAGAGGTTCCCATCCGCGTCGAAGATCAGGTTACCGTCGGGCACTTCTCCATCGTTGCCGCTAAACGCGTGCAGCACGGTTTCGCTCCACTTGCCTTTTTTGACGGGCGTCAATTTAAAGACCACGCCGCAACCGCTTGAACATACCTGCTGCTCGCCGCCAAAGTTCGTGGTTCCGTACAGGTTTCCCCCCTGGTCAAAGGTGAGGCCGGCGTAGGGTTCGCCTCCGTCCGCACCTCCAGTAAAGGAATACAGAATGGTTTCGGTCCACTGGCCGTGGGTTTCAGGCGCCAGCTTGAAGACAATGCCACACCCCCCGAAGCAAGGCATTTGGCCGCCCGCATACGCGGTGCCGTACAAATTTCCGGCTGCGTCGAGGGCCAGGCTATCGTAAGGATAGGCGCCATCGCCGTTCTTGCTGCTAAAGGCATGCAGCACCGTCTCCCTCCATTTGCCGTGCGGGCCGGGTGTCAGCTTGAACACACTGCCGAAGTACAGGTAGGCTCCGCCCACGCTGGTCGTGCCGTACAGATTCCCAGCGGCGTCGAAGATCAGGCCGCCAAACGGGATGCCTCCGTCCTTGCCACCGGTAAAGGAATGCAACACGGTCTCAGTCCATTTGCCATCGCTGCCGGACGTCAGCTTGAAGACGCTGCCACGGCTGGGAGGAGTTCCGGTAGTTGTGCCATACAGATTGCCCGCCGCGTCGAAGATCAAGCAACCAGCGGGACGGCCTCCGTCGGTGCCGTTAAATGAGTGGAGCACCGACTCAACCCAGGTATCATTCTTTCCGGGACTGAGCTCGAAGACTGTACCTTGGTAATAAGAACCGCCGAAGGTCGTGGTTCCATACAGATTCCCTGCCTCGTCGAGGATTAACCCACCTTCGGGTTGGCTCCCATCCGCGCCGTCGGAATTAAAGCTGTGCAACACCGTCTCGCTCCACGTGCTGTGCGCTCCGGGCGTAAGCCTGAAGACAGTGCCGTACCCATATGTTCCCCCGGCACTCGTCGTCCCGTACAGAATTCCCGCCGCGTCGGCAACCAAGCCAGCCCAAGGGATGGCCCCGTCGTTGGCGGTGGGAAACGCGTAGAGCACCTGATGGTGAGTGGCGGCCGCGACTGGAGGCAGGCGGAGCAGAACAGTTACGAGTAGCGCCACGACCCAAGCGATCAGAGGTCTATCGCTTCGCATGGATCCTCTCAACTGCGGCCTCGGAAATCCGGGACGCTCCCATTGCCGGGGCATCAGCGAGAGCGGCGGCAGGGTGGCCACGCCGTTTGGCGTACTCTTCCAATTGCGCCTTACGCTCCGGCTTGAGTGGGATCATATCCATGGCTAGCCTCGGTTTCCCTCAGCCCCATCGTAAGATGCTCGGCGGCTCAGGTCAAAAGCTATCTGCTATCGCCCTTATCGTTGGGGCGGTCGCCTATTTAATCTCTGCATCTGCGTTACCGTGCAGTACAGTCCGGGGCTGGCCCACCTGTTTTGTGCCTGGTCCACCAAGGCGATCAAAAGGACTGGTTGATTTGGGCTATCGCCGCCCACCCTTGCAATGCCGTCGACGAGCTCGGCCCGGTGTTAGTGAACGAGCCGCTTCGCGCGGATCTGAGGATTCGGACTATTTCGGAGCGTGGAGATCAAAAGATCGGCTGATTGGGATTATCGTTTCCCACCCTTGCAAAGTGCGCAAGGATGGGGCAACCTCTTTTTGGGTGATTCCGTCACTTCAATTTGTGAAGCTAACTTCCATTCTGCTGAAACTTGTTGTTCCACTCCTGGCGAGTGCGTCACTAGCCGCCAGCCCTGCGCCCGACGTCCATGTGATCGCTCAGGCTGTCGACGAGCGTTACAACCATTTGCGCTCCCTGCAGGCTGAGTTCACGGAGATTTACCGGGGGGCCGGAATGGAACGCACTGAATCAGGGACAGTTTGGTTAAAAAAACCTGGCAAGATGCGGTGGGAGTACCGTTCCCCAAGAGATAAGCTGTTCCTGAGCGACGGCAAGGATGCCTGGTTTTACGTGCCGGGCGAGCGCCAGGTACGGCGGACGGCGGTGAAGAAGCTGGATGATTTGCGGTCTCCGCTGGCCTTTCTTCTAGGTAAGACCAAGTTGGAGAAGGAATTGCAGGGTTTGTCGTTGGCTCCCGATGTAGCTCCCGTGGCGGCGGGGGATTTGGTTCTTAGGGGCGTCCCGAAGAGTTTGGCGGACCGGGTTAGCCAGGTTTTGCTGGAGATCACGCCCGAGCACTGGATTAGCAGAATTTTAATCGAGGAAGTGGACGGATCGGTCACGGAATATCGCTTTAATAGTCAAAGGGAAGATGTGGCAGTACCTGATCAGCAGTTTCGGTTTGCGGTGCCGGATGGGGTTGAGGTAATTGATGGGGACTTGGGGCAGTGAACCCGTCCTCTTTGTCATTCCGAGGAGCGAAGGCGACGAGAAATCTGGGTTTCGCCAGCAACGCCAAGAACCTAGATCCCTCGCTTCGCTCGGGATGACAATCGTTGTTAAATGTCTGTCTATCAGTGAATTGCGATGTATCCAAGCTAATCAGGACTGGGTGGAACGCGGCATTACTCCCGGTACAGTTTGACCGGCAATTAACAAATGGCTGACAGTTGGGAATGCTAGACTGAGGTGGACAACGGTAAGCGGACGGCATGGCCGAATTCGTAATCAAAATCGCAGACGAGCGCGGACACTTGTTAGAGCAAGTCGAGAGCGGCTACTCCGAGGCCGAGGTGCGCGACCGCTTCGTGCAGCAGGGCTTCCTGGTGTACTGGGTCAAGCCGCGGGGTGTTCTCTCCGGAGGCTTCAACCGGAGCGGCAAGGTCAAGCAAGGGCAATTTCTTATCTTCAACTCGCAATTCCTTACCTTGATCAAGGCCGGACTGCCGATTCTGAATTCTTTGGATTTGCTGATCAAGCGGCAGCGCGACAAGTATCTGCAAAGCCTGTTGCAGAATGTGCGCGACCGGGTCAAAGCCGGAGAGTTGCTCTCCGACGCGTTTTCGGGCCAGGGAGCTTTTCCGAAGATTTACACCAGCACGTTGATGGCGGGAGAAAAGAGCGGCAACATGGAAGAAGTGCTCACCCGCTACATTGCCTTCCAGCGGATGGCGCTGACCTTCAAGAAGAAGTTGGCGGTCTCGCTGGTGTATCCGACGCTGCTGGTGACGGTGGTTTCGTTGATGCTGGTGTTCCTGGTGACGTACGTGGTCCCGCAGTTCGCCAAGCTTTATCAGGATATGAATGCGCAGCTGCCGGTGATCACGCTGATCATGCTGAACATCGGCAACCACGCACAGAAGTATTTCCCGGTTTTCTTCATCGCTTTGATCGTCGCAGCACTGGCTTTCTGGCAGTGGAAGAAAACCGATCGCGGCGCCGAACGCATCGACCGCGCCATTCTGGCGCTCCCGCTGCTAGGCCAGATATGGTTGAAGTATCAGGTGGCAAACTTTTCCCGCATGCTTTCGACCCTGCTTGCGGGCGGAATGCCGCTGGTGCCGTCGCTGCAAACCGCGGGAGCTTCGATGAGCAGCCGGCGCATCCTGGTTGGCATTTCGGATGCCGCCATTCGGGTTCGCGAAGGGCAGCCGTTGGCCAAGAGCCTGGAAGAACAAAAGATGTTTCCCGAGCTGTCGGTGGAAATGATCGAAGTGGGAGAATCGACCGGAGCGTTGCCGGCGATGCTGAACTCGGTGGCAGAATTCTATGAGGAGGACGTGCAGAATGCGCTCGGAGCGGCCATGGCTTTGATCGAGCCCGTCATCCTCATTTTCATGGCTGTGATTGTGGGTGGAATACTTATCTCGCTGTATTTACCCATCTTCACTTTAGGATCTACGATTCACTGATTGGCGAATATTAGACGAGAAATCGGCTCTGGCCTGTGTTAGGTAGGTTTAGAAATGGCAACAACGACGGAAAACAAAGCAGTATTCGTGGGCGGGAACGGGACGGCAGCACCCGGCACCCACGCTGAGGAATTGGAAAAGGCTCAGGATATCGCGCGGCGCTATCGCTGCCAGTTCGTCGACCTGCATAACTTCAACCTTCACCACGATCTGTTCAAGACAATTCCTGTTCACTTGATGTTCCGCTACAACTTCGTTCCGCTCGAAGAGACAGAGGACGGCCGGTTGGCTATCGCCATCGCCGACCCCAGCCAGCTGATGATGATCGACGAGATCAGCCTGCTCTTGGGCAAGCGCATTGTCACGAAAGTTTCGACCCTGGCGCAGATCACCGAAATCCTCAAGAAGACGGAACAGTCGAAGCGCGTTCTCGAAGACGCCAGCGAAGGCTTTGCCCTGGATGTGATCCGGGAAGACGAAAGCGGAACCGAAGAGAGCATTTCGATCGATCGGCTGGCCACACAGCAGGGCGACATCAGCCCCATCATTCGTTTAGTCGACACTACGATCTTCACCGCGCTGCAGCGGCGGGCCAGCGATATTCACATCGAGACCCGCGACGATTCCGTATGCATCAAGTTCCGCATCGACGGCGTGCTGACGCAAGCCATGCCGCCCATCGCCAAGGAGCACCACTCGACGATCATCTCGCGTATCAAAGTGATGAGTGAGTTGGACATCTCCGAACGCCGGGTTCCGCAGGACGGACGTTTTCGCGTGCGCTATGGCAGCCCGGAGCGGCCGATCGACTTCCGCGTTTCGGTAATGCCGTCGATTCACGGAGAAGATGCCGTACTCCGCGTGCTCGATAAAGAATCGATGAGCGAGAAGTTCCACAAGCTCACTCTCGATGTTGTGGGATTCGACGAAGACGATCTGCGCAAATTTCGCCGCTACATTAAGGAACCGTACGGCATGGTACTGGTGACGGGACCGACGGGAAGCGGCAAAACCACGACTCTGTACGCGGCCGTCAGCGAGATCAAGACCGACGAAGACAAAATCATCACCATTGAAGATCCGGTCGAATATCAGATTCGCGGCATCACCCAGATCCCGGTCAACGAGAAAAAAGGCCTGACTTTTGCTCGCGGATTGCGCTCCATCTTGCGTCACGATCCTGACAAGATCATGGTCGGCGAAATCCGCGACACTGAAACGGCGCAGATCGCGATTCAGTCCGCACTTACCGGTCACTTAGTGTTCACCACCGTCCACGCGAATAACGTGGTCGATGTTATCGGGCGCTTCCTCAACATGGGCGTCGAACCCTACAACTTTGTTTCCGCGTTGAACTGCATTCTGGCGCAGCGGCTGGTGCGGTTGATTTGCGAGTCCTGCCGGACGGCAACGCAATATACGCCGCAGGTTCTGGAGGCCAGCGGCCTCGATCCGAAGACCTGGTCGGAAGTGAACTTCTACGAAGGGCAAGGCTGCATTGAATGTGCCGGGACGGGGTTCCGCGGTCGAACCGCCATCCACGAGTTGCTGGATTTGAGCGACCGCATCCGCGAGATGATTCTGCTGAAGAAGCCGACTTCCGAGATCCGGCGAGCCGCCCGCGATGAGGGCATGCGGTTCCTGCGTGAGTCCGCCCTGGACAAGGTACGAAACGGGCTGACTACGTTGAAAGAGATTAACAAGGTCACCTTCATCGAAAGCATGCGATAGAGCCCCATGCACGGCGTTGGATTCGCAAAGGTGGCTGACCTTTCGGCCAGTGACTCTGGTGCTCTTCCAGCTATTGCATTTGGCAGCGGGACAGCGTTTTACTTGTAGTATCGCTGCAGGGAGTAGTGTCGAGAATGCGTTCTAGTTTCAATTCGAGTTCCAAGCCCAAGTTGGCCTGCGAGATTACCCCAGATCGCGTGTTCGCGGGACGGGTTTCGGACCACGGCGACATGGTCGAGGTGTGCGCGGCTGGAGAACTGGCCAAGGGCAGCGTTGTGCCCGACTTGATGGAAGCGAACCTGCGCGAGCGCAAGAGCGTTTTCGATACCGTCCGGGACACTCTCGCCAACCTGAACAGCCGGTCGCGCGATGTCATTGCCGTGCTGCCCGATGCCGCGGTTCGGGTCATGCTGCTGGATTTTGACACTCTCCCGGCCAACCGCACCGAAGCAGAAAGTGTGGTCCGGTTCCGGCTCAAGAAATCGCTCCCGTTTGATCTCGACAAAGCCAAGATTTCCTACCACGCGCAGACCGCCGCGAGTGGGCTCAAAGTCGTGGCAGCCGTGGCCCTGACCAGTGTGATTGAAGATTATGAGTCCGTGTTCCGTGAAGCGGGATACAGTCCCGGCATTGTGCTGCCTTCCATGCTGGCAGCTTTAGGCGCGGCCAATGCAGACCGACCAACGCTGGTCGTAAAAGTCGACGCCCGCACTACCAGCATTGCGATTCTCGATAAGAATCAACTGCTGTTGTTCCGGACTTTGGAAAATCCCCGTGGGGCGACTATCACCGGGGAGCAACTTGCGGAAGAGGTTTATCCGTCGGTGGTCTTTTTCCAGGATACTTACCACCTGAATATTGAGCACATTTTTGTCGCTGGGCTTGCCGACGCAGGCGGAGCCGTGCCTGCGCTGCGCGCTCAAACGGGAGCGGAAGTAACCGAATTGGTAGCGGCTTCGCAATTGGGTTCTGGCGTCGGTTCGATTCCGAAGTGGAGAATGGCTGGAGTAGTGGGAGCTCTGCTCTCTTAAATGCGCGTCGACATCAATCTCGCGAGTCAGGCCTATGAGGATGTGCGGCGCTTTTGGCTGCGCTGGGGCGGAGCGCTGGCCGCACTCGGGCTTCTGACTTTGATGCTGCTCATCCTGACCGTGAACGGGTGGATCGGCGCACGCAAAGACCGGCGACTCATCAGACAATACGAAGAACAGAGTGCCGCCCGCGACAAGGAAAAAGCCGATGCGCAAGCCTTGTTGAATCTACCCCAGAACAGCACCACACGCGACCGCTCCCAGTTTCTCAACGATCTTTTCCAGCGCAAGGCCTTTTCCTGGACCAAGGCATTCGAAGACTTGGAAAAGGTCATGCCGAACCGGCTGCATGTGGTCTCGATTCATCCTGAACTGGCGCCCGATAATGAGTTGGAGATCAAGCTGATCGTGGCCGGAGACTCCCGCGAACACGCGCTCGATCTGGTCAGCAAGATGGAGGCTTCGCAACACTTCCACGACACCTACATCGAGGAAGAAACTACCGCGGTTGGCGGCGGGGCCTCGGCAGGAGATACGGTGCAGTTCCACATCAGCGCTCTTTACGTGCCCGAAGGTTCGATTGCCAGCCCGGGAGGAGCGCAGTAATGCCTGATCTCAGAGACACACGGCGGAAGGTGAAGATCGCGCTCGCCGCCCTGGCAGTGGTGGATGTGCTTGCGATCGCAGTGTTTTTTTCTCCCCTGGTCGGATCGGAAACCTCGAGGCGCGAACAGCTCGCTCAAAACTGGAAAGAATTGCAGCAGAAGACGCGGGAGGTCGAACCCCTGCGCGGTCTGGATAAGAAGATTCCCCTCGCCCGCAAGCAGATTGACGACTTCTATGCGCAAAGGCTGCCTGCGCAGGACTCCGCGATTTCCGCCGATCTCGGCAAGGTGGCAGCAGAGAGCGGCGTGAGAATTGGAAGCATTAAGTACTCGATGAAGAACAAGGACATAGAAACGGCGGGCACGCGGCGGGTAGAAATTGAGGCTGACCTTGCCGGTGATTATCTGCAATTGGTGCGATTCATTAACGCGCTGGAACGCGACCAGTTGTTTTTTCTGGTGGATAGCGTGGTGCTCGGCGGAGAGCAGGGCGGCGTAGTCAAGCTGCAGCTCAAACTGGAAACTTATCTGAAGACGGGTGTTGCGTAAGTGAAACTCGGAACGGAAAATCAGACGAAGCTGTTTGCCGCCGTCGGGCTGATGGTGGTGGCCGTCGTGGTGTTGCTGTTCAGTTTCGGGGGCTCGTCTCCAACTCCGACGACGCCGGCGACGGCAGTTGGTCCAGTTGCGAGCGTTCAGCCAGTTTCGACTTCCCGACCGGCGCCGCCCACGAAGGCTCACGGCAAAAAGTCCGGCGCACCTCGCTCGCTTGATCCGACCCTGCGCTATGACTGGCTCAAAGCCAGTGAAGATACCAAGTACGAAGGCAATGGCCGGAACATCTTCCAGCTTCAGGCAGAGATTCCGCAGCCGATAGCGACGGGAAAGACGGACGAGGATAAAGCGGCCGAAAATACCCCGCCCCCACCTCCACCGCCGCCGCCCATCAACCTGAAGTTTTTCGGATTCGCCAGCAAACCGGGTGAAGGCAAGAAGATTTTTCTGTCGGAGGGCGAGGATGTCTTCATCGCGGCTGAAGGGGACGTCGTCAATCGCCATTACAAAGTCGTGCGCATCTCGCCCACGTCCGTGGAGATAGAAGACGTACTCAACAACAACCGCCAGAGCATCCCGCTGACCTTGGGGTGAGGCAATCGAGTAATTGAGGAATTTCGTAATTTAGCAATTGAAAAACCCTTTGCATAAATTGCCCAATTACAAAATTACTCAATTACAAATGTCCGATGATCTCCCACCCTCGAAAATCCGCTCTCCACCGCCGCTCCGAACACGGATACATCCTGATCACGATTATCCTGTTTGTGTCACTCGTTGCGATCGCGGCCGTAATCATGGCTCCGGTCATCGCCTTCCAGGTAAAACGTGATCGCGAGGAAGAACTAATCCATCGCGGAGTGCAGTACTCGCGGGCGATGAAACACTTCGTCAAGAAATTCGGCCGCTATCCAATGGGCCTCGAAGAACTGGAAAACACCAACCAGGTCCGCTTCTTGCGCCGGCGCTACAAAGACCCAATTACAGGAAAAGATTTCAAGATCCTGCATATGGGAGACGTACAAATGGCGTTCGGAGGAGGAATCGCGGGAGCGACTCCGGCCGGAGGCCTGAACCAAGCAGCAGCAGCCGGGCTAGCGAGCGGCGGGGCCATGGCAACCAAAGGTATCCTGAGTACACTCACAGCCGCCGGTGGTGTGGCCGGCGGGGTGAACCCAGGCGGCCAAACTCCCGGGGTAGGCACACCAACTGGACCTGACGCAACAGCAGGGCAGAACCCAGATGGAAGTGCGAACGCTACAGGAGGCGCTGCACCCAACCAAGGCTCGAGTTTCGCAGCAGCGGGCCCAGGTCCTCCAGGCAGCTTCGGAGCGGTGGGCCAGGGAAACTCTGCCACCGGCGGTCAAGTCTTTGGCGGAGGTCCGATGGTTGGAGTTGCCAGCACCAGCAAGGACAAATCCATCCGGATCTTTAACAAGAAAGATCACTACTATCAATGGCAGTTCATTTACGACCCCAGCACTGACACCGGTGGCCTGCTGGCCACGCCGAATCAGCCGTCACTGCAAGGGGCCGCGACTGCAACCCAGCCCGGCGCTCCCGGGGCTCCAGGCACTCCGGGTAGTGCCGTCGCGCCCGGCGCATTCGGCGGCGGCATCTCCGGACCCGGCGGACAGCCCGGGCAACCCACGCCTCCCGGCATGCCGCAAATGCCACCCGACCAGTAATAGTAGCTTCCATCCAAAATCATAAACCGGTGTATTCCCCACGGAACGCCTGCCCGAACGCCAAAATCGTTTCACTGTGCTGCGAACCGGCGGAATGGGTGTAGAATCGGCTGCCGTTCCTGACGCCTGGGTAAAAGTGTGCCCGGCGCAAATCTACCAAGGGGAAAACAATGAAAGCCTGCAAAACGCTATTGCTAGTATCGGGATTCGTGTTGATGTTCATGATCGTTGCAACTGCGGCCGACGCGCCAACTTTGACTTTCAAGTTCACTACGGTCAGAGTGCCGGGAGCGCTGACCACCTCGCTCGGAGGAATCAACAACGCGGGTGTGATCGTCGGACAGTACCAGGCTGGCAAAGGAATCACGCGCGGCTTTATGCGAGATGGCGATAAACTGACCCGCATCGATCACCCAAACGGTTCCCAGACGATTTGCAGACAGATCAATTCCAATAACGTGATCGTGGGCAACTACTTGGATTCCACTGGCACCACGAAGGGATTTCGATATCAGAACGGCAAGTTTACGGACATCCCCGGTCCCTCGGGAGCAACGTCCTCGGCAGCCAACGGGATCAACGACAACGGACTGGTGGTCGGTTCCTACAGCGATTCGAGCGGCGTGGTGCATGGATTCCTGCTGAACGGGAAAAAGTACAAGACGCTGGACGTGCCCACCGCCACCGCGAGCGTGGCGAGCGGGATCAATATCAAGGGCGATATCGTCCTGTATTGGGTAAACGGAGCGGGCCCTACCCAATCCTCTTTGTACAACGGCAAGACCTACAAGACGATTAATGTTCCCGGCTCGCTGGAGTCGTATGCCGAGGACATTGATAGCGCGGGCGACGTGGTCTATCAATGGTTCCCAACCGACTTCGCTGCATGGGGTGCGCTGCTCCATAACGGAAAGTACTACAAGTTTAGTCACCCCAAGAGCATGGACACGTACGGCGCCGGAATCAATGACCACGGCGTCGTAGTGGGTTCCTTCACTCCCGATAACAATTACGGCGGAGGCTTCATAGCGACCTACTGAAACTGGTACGCCTTCCCGAACACCTGCGGGGAAAAGTCCACAATCGGCATAGGGGGAGTGGTCACCCACTCTCCCCTGCCACACCACCGGACATGCGGGTCCGCATCCGGCGGTTCAGTTCGGTTGAGCTAGAGTACGTCCAGCAACCGAGGAAGACCGAGCATATCGAAGTAAGCAATCGGAAACGCAGACGACAGGGCCGGACTGTTGGCGATGCGCCATGGTCCATGGGGACTACCGGCGGTTTGGGCCGCGAGGTCATGTCCGATGTTTCGCTGGCGTAGCCGAACATACCGCACCTTGCTGCGCTTCCATTGCTTCCAGATCACGGAGCGCAACCTGCGTCGCATCCATTCCTCTAGCTTTCGCAGCACCGAGGGCGTCTGGCTGAAGCCGAAGTAACTCTTCCATCCTCGTATATAGGTGGCGAGTTCCTTCGTCATCTGTTCCAGACTGATGCCCCGCGTCCGGCGCGTCAGTTCCCGTACTCTTTGCTTACACCGGAGCAGAGCCTTGGGCGCGATGCGCCGTTTCGGTCTGGTCCCGCCGTAAAGCTAAAGCCCAGAAACTTTCGCTCCTGCGGTCGTGCCACCGCGCTCTTCGGTCTCGTTCACCTTGAGCTTGAGTCGCCGTCGCAGGAAACTGGTCACGCTTTGCATGACTCGCTTCCCCGCCCGCTCGCTGGCCACGTAGATATTGCAATCATCCGCGTAGCGCACGAAACGGTGTTGACGTCGCTCCAACTCGCGGTCGAGTTCGTCGAGCACGAGGTTCGACAGCAGCGGTGACAAAGGCCCTCCTTGTGGAGTTCCCTCCTCCACCGGACTCACCAGCCCGTTCTCCATCACGCCCGACTCCAGGAACGCTCGGATCAACTTGAGCATTCTCTTGTCGTTCACCCGCCGCGCGATCGCCGCCATCAGCTTGTCGTGGTTCACTCGATCGAAGAACTTTTCCAGATCAAGATCCACCACCCAGCGGTTGCCCTCGGCGATATACTGCTGCGCCTGGGCCACCGCCTGATGCGCCGAACGCTGCGGACGAAAGCCGTGACTGTGTTCGGAAAACGTCGGGTCCCATCTGCGCTGCAGAACCTGCATCACCGCCTGCTGGATAAATCGATCCAGCACCGTCGGAATGCCCAACTTGCGCACTCCTCCGTCCGGCTTCGCGATCTCTACTCGCCTCACCGGTCGCGGCCGATACGTTCCGCTCATCAGCTGTTCCCGTATTGCTGGCCAGTGCTGCTTCAGGTAGCCCGGCAACTCCGACACTTTCATGCCGTCGATCCCCGGACTCCCCTTGTTGGACTTCACTCGTCGTAAAGCCCGCTGGCAGTTCTCCCGCCCGCAGACTTCTTCCATCACTTGCTCTTCTCCAGCCGGACTTTCGGTTTCGCATTTCGCCGTGAGCGATTCGGTCCCTTCCCCAGGAGCCCTTGGAGCTTCACTCCTCCCCTCCCCGGTAAAGGCCAGCAACATCTGTAGCTGGTTCTTCTGCCGCTTGTCGTTCATCGAGTCCTGCGTCCTACTCGCCGCTCCTTGCTGTTCGGGCCTTCGACCTCGCGGCCTACTATGCCCGCTGCTGACTCCCGCCCCACGGTCAGAATGGATCGCTCCACCCTCAGTCACGATGCCGTGACATGCGGCGGGTCTCCCGAAGTAAGTTCGACCGCCTTCGACGCGCAACCGCCGGATTTACCACCAGTGTGCTTGGTGGACCTGGGCTTCGCTGTCCTTTGCCAGCTCGCCCCACACCGTAGGCCTCATCATCCGGTTCTTGTTCATCGGCTCGCGCCTTTGATCCACGCTTCTTTCAGACCCCGCCTCGCGACGACGCCCTTGCGCTTCTCTAGCCCTTCACCTCCACCAGGCTGGGCAGGGGACTTTCACCCCCAAGCTGTCGAACATGTTCGGCACACAATCGGCATAGGGGGAGTGGTCACCCACTCTCCCCTGCCACACCACCGGACATGCGGGTCCGCATCCGGCGGTTCAGTTCGGTTGAGCTAGAGTACGTCCAGCAACCGAGGAAGACCGAGCATATCGAAGTAAGCAATCGGAAACGCAGACGACAGGGCCGGACTGTTGGCGATGCGCCATGGTCCATGGGGACTACCGGCGGTTTGGGCCGCGAGGTCATGTCCGATGTTTCGCTGGCGTAGCCGAACATACCGCACCTTGCTGCGCTTCCATTGCTTCCAGATCACGGAGCGCAACCTGCGTCGCATCCATTCCTCTAGCTTTCGCAGCACCGAGGGCGTCTGGCTGAAGCCGAAGTAACTCTTCCATCCGCGTACATAGGTGGCGAGTTCCTTCGTCATCTGCTCCAGACTGATGCCCCGTGTTCGTCGCGTCAGTTCCCGGACTCTTTGCTTGCAGCGGAGCAGAGCCTTGGGCGCGATGCGCCGTTTCGGTCTGGTCCCGCTCGTAAAGCTAAAGCCCAGAAACTTGCGCTCCTGCGGTCGTGCCACCGCGCTCTTCGACTCGTTCACCTTGAGCTTGAGTCGCCGTCGCAGGAAACTGGTCACGCTTTGCATGACTCGCTTTCCTGCCCGCTCGCTCGCCACGTAGATATTGCAATCATCCGCGTAGCGCACGAAACGGTGCTGGCGCCGCTCTAACTCGCGGTCGAGTTCGTCGAGCACGAGATTCGACAGCAGCGGTGACAAAGGCCCTCCTTGCGGAGTTCCTTCTTCCACCGGACTCACCAGCCCGTTTTCCATCACGCCCGACTCCAGGAACGCTCGGATCAACTTGAGCATTCTCTTGTCGCTCACCCGCCGCGCGACCGCCGCCATCAGTTTGTCGTGGTTCACTCGATCGAAGAACTTTTCCAGATCAAAGTCCACCACCCAGCGGTTGCCCTCGGCGATATACTGCTGCGCCTGGGCCACCGCCTGATGCGCCGAACGCTGCGGACGAAAGCCGTGACTGTGTTCGGAAAACGTCGGGTCCCATCTGCGCTGCAGAACCTGCATCACCGCCTGCTGGATAAATCGATCCAGCACCGTCGGAATGCCCAACTTGCGCACTCCTCCGTCCGGCTTCGCGATCTCGACTCGTCTCACCGGTTGTGGTTTGTAGGTCCCGCTCAGCAGTTGTTCCCGCAAAGCTGGCCAGTGCTGCTTCAGGTAGCCCGGCAACTCCGACACTTTCATGCCGTCGATCCCCGGACTCCCCTTGTTGGACTTCACTCGTCGTAAAGCCCGCTGGCAGTTCTCCCGCCCGCAGACTTCTTCCATCACTTGCTCTTCTCCAGCCGGACTTTCGGTTTCGCATTTCGCCGTGAGCGATTCGGTCCCTTCCCCAGGAGCCCTTGGAGCTTCACTCCTCCCCTCCCCGGTAAAGGCCAGCAACATCTGTAGCTGGTTCTTCTGCCGCTTGTCGTTCATCGAGTCCTGCGTCCTACTCGCCGCTCCTTGCTGTTCGGGCCTTCGACCTCGCGGCCTACTATGCCCTCTGCTGACTCCCGCCCCACGGTCAGAATGGATCGCTCCACCCTCAGTCACGATGCCGTGACGTGCGGCGGGTCTCCCGAAGTAAGTTCGACCGCCTTCGCCGCGCAACCGCCGGATTTACCACCAGTGTGCTTGGTGGACCTGGGCTTCGCTGTCGCTTGCCAGCTCGCCCCACACCGTAGGCCTCATCATCCGGTTCTTGTTCATCGGCTCGCGCCTTTGATCCACGCTTCTTTCAGACCCCGCCTCACGACGACGCCCTTGCGCTTCTCTAGCCCTTCACCTCCACCAGGCTGGGCAGGGGACTTGCACCCCCTAGCTGTCGAACATGTTCGGCACACAAACAAAAGCCTCATCGCACATGGCGATGAGGCCTTTCTAAACTCTGCAACAATACCCAGCTTACACGCTGAACGAAGATCCGCAACCGCAGGTGCTCTTCACATTCGGGTTCTCGAACTTGAAGCCCGCGCCCTCGAGGGTCTCGACATAATCGACGATGCAGTTATTCAGGTACATTAGCGAGGTGGCGTCCACATAGACCTTAAGGCCGTCCATGTCGAACACCTTGTCCATTATGCCCGCGCCGTTTTCAAACGACATCGAGTAGGAGAAACCGGAGCAACCGCCGCCCACAACCCCCACGCGCAGGCCGGCAGGGACGGGATTCTGTTGCGCCATGATTTCCTTAACTTTTGCCACTGCATTGGGAGTCAAGCTAACCGGAGGCGTCTTGGGCGCTACTTCTGGAACGCTGGTCGGAACGGTGGTTGTGGCCATTGGTATCTCCTTGAAATTACGACTTAACTATTATAACAAAGCCAACCCGGGCCGAGCCAAGAATTCGTTTCCCGCCCCAAGCCTGACACTTGGTAGATGAGCGAAAGGCGCTCGTGGTCGCGTCCCAAAACAAAACCTGTCGGGTCTTGCCTTTCGGGGATATAATCTGGCCGTGGGGCCCCGTACCTGTTTCGGTTGTGGCCCACACAACCATACACCGGCAAAGCTTCGGGGTCCGCGCGAGAATCAGCACCGAGGTGGCTTATGATGGAAAAGCTGATGTGGCCGTTCGTTGCATGGGGAGTTGTGACTACTGTCCTAGTCATCCTCCTCATCTACCGCAGCACTCTCACCATGCAAGAGGATGACCAGCTGTTCCTGGGTGAATCTGAGTCGCACATGGAAAAGGAACAGATTGAGATCATGGCCAAGGTAAACAAGATCACTCCCTTGGTAAAGTGGATGGGAGCTGCGTCGGGAGTGCTGCTCCTCGTGATTGCCGGCCTGGCAGTTTACCAGGGGTTGCAACAGGTACAGTGATTCTGGGATGTCCATCTTGCGCTGGCTGGCGGATTCGCAGCCAGAACCGCACCTGACAATGGTGCGGCAGGAACGCGTGAAAAGGCGAGACTCTGCTCTATGTCTCGCCTTGAATTTTTTGCGGTGCCGGGACGGGCCTTGAGCGTGTACGCTCCGTGGCACACGATCCTATGTCCATCCAACCCTTCTTTCATTGGCCTATCCAGAGTTGTCGCCTGGAGCATTCGCTTTTTCCAGCGAAACCTGCCGGGTACCCCATGTCTCGCGAATTGTCCTGGTGGTAAAGTTGGCCTCATGGCCGACACCGTAAATCCCGAAAGCTTTGAGGAGATTGTGGAGTGGGCATACCGCACCCTACCTCAGAAGATCAGGAAACTGCCAGATTTCCCCGGGATTCAAGTGGTTGACGAGCCTCCTGCGGACGTATTGCACGATATATCGAACGAAAAGAAATGGCGCCATGGAACCGAGTTATTGGGGTTGTACAGCGGCACGTTTAGAACAAAACAGTCTTACGCCCAGGTGAAGTATGCCCCCGACTTGATATTTGTCTTTCGCGGCCCCATTCTGCGGTGTTCAAAAGGAGACTTGCGGACCGAGGTGAAACGGGTGGTCTGGCATGAGGTGGCGCACTGGCTCGGCTACGAAACCGAGGAGCAAGTGAAGGCCTTGGGCTTATGAGCCTCTACGACGTCGACCACCTAGCCTTCTAGTTTCCCGCTGGAACTCCGCGCTGCTGCCAGTTCTTGCCTATCGCCAAGCACGCATCCTTCACAGAGTTCCCGAGCATCAGTGAGTCGCCAGAGGCAATCACGTCCCCGTTTCTATCGGAAACTGCCCACCGGTTACCCTTGCCGCCGCCGTGCTGCAGAAGGAGGAAATAGTCTGCCTTCTGGTTAATCATGTTTTGAGAGAAGGGCTGGCACTCCTTTCGGTGCTGGAGCTCCTGGTAAATCTTCGCTACCTGCGGTTCCCTGCCGTTATGCGAAGAGTCCACGACCACCGGCGAACTATCGTTCGACCCTGGATTCGTGACGGCATTCGGCATCACGTAGATGATGGGACGGTGTACGCCTGCTGATGAGGAACTCCCGTCTGTGCTCGATCGCGCCTGACCACTTGGAAGGGCCCATAACCGAAATGCAACAGCCGCAAAAAGAAGCAGGCTAACTCCAGACCGTTTCATGACTTCCTCCTTAGCCCTCTTGTCGGGACTAAGACAGTCTTCTATAGAATCAGAGCCTTTGTCGATTGATCCGGGTTGCCCAGGGTCTTGTAAAGATTTGCAGAGTTTTTTGCGACTGGATTACATAGTCCAGGCCAATACACGTTTCGACCGCTGGTCATTGAGTGTATCGAGGATATTTCGTCAACAATGGGAAGGAACCAAACTGAAAACGAAAAGGCCGGACCAAAAGTTCAATTCTGCAGAAAGGGTCTCTAGAGTTAGTGAGTGGTCGATCGCAGCTTGGCTCGCATGCGCTTGCGGATCGTCGTTCGTCGCACGGTGAATCGCGCGATCCGGTTCTTCCCACTAATATGTTTGAAGCCCAGAAAATCGAACGTCTCGGGTTTCCCTCTCCTCTACGTTTCCGGTTTGATTATCACAGGCGCTTTCCCGCGAGCAACTACCAGAGATAGCTAAGGTGAACCACACAGTGCGCGAGTACCTAGTCGAACAGAATGCCGTTCTGTGCGTATCAAGGGTTTCCGGATGAGACCAATTCTTTGATCGACCTGCCGATCGGCTAATGCAAAACTTTGCAGCTTGACTCACGCCTGCATGCCTTTATAAAGTTGTGCAGCCTGCTCTGGTCAGCTTGAAGTTTCTTGCCTCGGGCTCCCTCGGTTGCGAGACGCTTCGCTCCATGCGTCGCCAGAAATCATTTCACTAGGAGAATCGCAAAGATGAAGCCAATTACTCGACCGCTCGTGGTTGCCTGCGCACTTGTCCTCGGATTGCTCGCCTTCGGCGCTGCGGTATCAACTGCCGCCGCGCAACGCATGCAAGCCGGTCCGTACAATACGATTCCTGCGCCAACTTCAGCAGATTTTTTTAATGCCGCGTTCTGGCCTGCGATCGTAACGGGACCAAACGTCAACATCACCAATGAGGCCGGTCCGCAGAGCGAAACCAGCGTCGCTGTGGATCCGACCAATCCGAAACACATGACCTACAGCGTAAACGATCTCGGCGGCAATCCGTTTGTCGCCTCGTTGTACGAATCCGTTGACGGAGGCAAAACCTTTAATAACAAGGAGCGCGTTGCCCACGGCTCCGGGTGCTATGACACCTGGGACGCGTTCAATTCTCAGGGCACTGCTTTCTTCTCCTACGAATGCTTCGGCGATCAGGTGATCTCCTACAAGAAGAAGGGGCAGTCGAAGTGGACGGAGATTGTGTTGCCGACCAACGGGCAAAATCCCGACCGCGACATGGTGACCGTCGACAACTCCAGTAGCAAATTCAAGGGCAGCGTATATGTCGGCTACGATGACAATGGCAATAACAACACTCCCTACGTGCTGTACTCGCGTGACGGCGTCCATAATTGGAAGCTGAGTCCGCAGATCTCCACTCAAGGCGTTCCGACCATCGGCGTGAATGTCGCGACCGGCCCCAAGGGCGAGGTTTACGCCACCTGGGAGGATTACAGCGGTGGCAAGATATGGACCGCGAGATCGACTAATGGCGGTGCTACCTGGGGAACGGCTCATGTCGCTGCGACTTACGTCCTCAACACCTCGACGTTCTTCGTCTCGATTCCTCCGCAAAACATCCGTGGCATCGTTCCATTCCCGTTTTCAAAGGTAGCTCCCGCAGGAGCTGCCCACGCCGGCCGGCTGTATGTCAGCTACACCGATCAGAATCCCAAGGGCAGCAACACCATCATCAATGTGACCCATTCCGACGACGGCGGTGTGACCTGGTCGAAAGCGACCAGAGTCAATGATGACACCAACAATGCTTATCACTTCCACGATTCAATTTCTGTTTCAAGCAAGGGAATCGTGGCCGTCTCGTTTTATGACACACGCCGCGATCCGAACAGCATGAAGACCGATCGCTTCATGACGATTTCAACGGACGGCGGGAACACTTGGCAGAAGAATAAGAGAATCACTACCGCTCAATCCATCGAACAAAGTGACGGCAATCAGGACGGCGATTACCAAAACAGTTCCGTCGACTCTACCGGCACGTTCCGCCTGTCCTGGACGGATTCGCGGACCGGCACTCAGGCTGAAGATATGTTCGGCGACAGCGCGAAACCGTAGGAAATTATCGTTGACGGGTAACCGCGGCGGAGATCGAAATTGCGACTCCGCCGCTTTTTTGCATCGCAGGTAGTGCAAACGCCACCTTGCAACAACCCAGCTAGTGCAACTTCGCGTATTCCGTCTTGGCCTGCTTGAGGATGGGGATGTCAGGGTCCGCGTCTTTCCAGAGCGTGAAGAAATCCTTATAGGCGGCGAGTGCGCGGACGCGGGCGGCATCGGCGTCTGCGCCTTGTGAAGTTTTCGCTTGCAGCGCATTTGCCCGCGCCACCCCCAAATGCGCCAATGCTCCCGTCCAGCAGTTCCAGACGATGCCACTGTGGTCGAGAACCTTCTGGAACTCGGCGGCGGCAGCGCTGCCTTGTCCGGCTGCCAGGTACGCCTCTCCGCGTATGTATACGTGATAGAGGCAGGAAAGATTGATGACGAACCCGATTTGCCCTAACTCGATGGGGGACGCAGCTTGCAGAGCATTCAGGGCGAGAGCGGGATTTTTTCTGTCCAGCGCCAATTGCGCCTGAATCGTGGGAAGCCAAAGCGATTGCATCTGCGTGTCCAGCGGGAAGCGCTTCCCCAAATCTTGTGCCACAGGCTCGCTCCGCGCGGTATCGCCCGCCAGCGCAAACGCCAGCGCAGCTTCGCTCTCGACGCCCTGACTCGTGGGAGCCAGCTTCAAAGCCTCCGCCGCTGACTTCCGCGCTTCCGCTGGATTGCCGAACGCAGCTTCTCGCTGCGCCGCAATCGCTTGCGATATCGCTCCATTTTCCTTGCTGTCCGCGCGGATTGCCGAGTCTACCGACCGCTTGGTCAGTTCCCGCGCCTTGCCAAGATGGCCGCCATACGCCTCGGTGTCGGATGCCAGTGCGAGTCCCCAATTCTCAAAATCGGGCTGGCCCGCGAACCACTGCAACTGTTCCGTCATCGCCGCGGAGTCCGCTCCGAGAAAGGCAAGCGCGTAAAGGAGGTTGTGCATTACGTTATCGTTCAATTTTCGCGCCTGCGCCTCGTGGATCATCTGCCGCGCTTCGTCCAATCGCTGCAAGGCCAGGGCACAGTTGGCGAGATTCTCATACGAACTTACATGATCCGGCGCAAGCCGTACGGCTTGCCTCGTTACCTCCGCGGCCGGCTCATACTTTCCCAGCAGGACGAACACTCCTCCCAACTCGGTGTACGCGCCGACTACGCGCGGGTAACTCTCAATCGCCTCCTGATAGGTCTGGATCGCTTTATCCACTTCGCCGGTCACATTCGAATAGTAGTCGGCAGTGATGTCCAGCTTTTCCCGCTCGCTAGCATGCTGCCGCAACTGAAATGCCTTGGTGAAATACTCGCTGGCTCGCCCTAACTGTCCAAGACTGTTGTAGTCGCCGCCCAACGCCCGGTAGGCGATGGCAAAATTTGGATCGAGCTCGATGGCGCGTTGATGGTATGGCAGCGCGGCGGCCGCGCCTTTCTCACCCAGGGCCTGCTTGCCCAGGCTGTACGCTTTCAGAGCTTCGAGCGAAGACGTGGTGGCCTCGGCCAGAGGAACGTCAAACTTCTGCACCGAAGCCAGCGACTCGCCAAGTTCGGCGCGCAGCTTGGACGCCACTTCGCCGAGCGTGCCCAAAACCTTTTCCTTGGACGCCGCTGTGATCTGCTCCTGCGCCAGCGTGTCTCCGCTCTGGCAATTCACCGCCTTCAACTCCAACACATATTCGCTGCCCAGACTGCCAATCGCTCCGGCAATGTATGCTTCGCTCTGTGTCCGCAGGCACAGCTCGCGGGCTACCTCGGCTGTGAGTTTGGTGCCGGCCGGACGGGTCATCAATTTCAAAGTCTTCGCCACCTGGCTGTCGGAGAGCACATTCAGGAAAGGCGACTGCCGCAGGGAAACGTTGAGCGCTGTCTTCAGCGTGCCGTCGAATACCACATCGCCCGTGCTATTGGCAAAATCAGCGAGCACGATGGTGTCCTTGTCGGTCAGCGCCTTGCTTCGATGGGAACGATAGTAGAGCCCGCCAGCGACGACTGCAGCGACGATAACAACGACGCTGGCCACGGCGAACCAAGTAGCGGCGGACGCACTTGTCCGTCCGGTCGGGGGCACCTCTACTTGCGTCCGAGTTTGTGTGGGGACGGGCGCCTCGCCCGTCCGGGTAGAGCGCTGCTCCGCAGCTGCCAAGTCCGCTCCCGTCTGATCGACGGGGACCCTTCCCGACTCCATGTCTCGCTTCAGCCTTTGCAGTTCCGCCCGCATCTCCGAAGCATGCTGATAGCGCAGGTTGCGGTCTTTCTCCAGCGCACGATTAATGATGTCTTCCAGCTTCGGCGGAATCTCCCGATTGAAACGGATCGGGGCCGGAGGCTCAGAATCGAGTATCGCTTTGAAAATAACGCCGGAGGTTTCGCCGTGAAAAGGTAAAGCCCCGGTGGCCATCTCATACAGCACGGCCCCGAAGGAAAACAAATCGGTTCGAACATCCAGTTCCTTCCCTCGCACTTGCTCGGGCGACATGTAGGCGACAGTTCCTAAAGTTGCGCCGGGACTGGTCAGGTGCTGGTCGTCCACGGTGTCCACTTCTGTATTCGCAGAGCCGGCCTGGCTCGACGAAGTCGTGGGATTCGTTACCTTCGCCAATCCGAAGTCCAGAATTTTGGCGTGACCCCGCTTGGTGACGAAAATGTTCCCGGGCTTAATGTCGCGGTGGATGATCCCTTCCGAATGCGCGGCATCGAGGGCATCGGCAATTTCGATGGCAAGCGAGAGAAACAATTCCGTTTCCAGCGGCCGGCCGGCGATGCGGTGCTTCAGCGTCATGCCGTTGAGATATTCCATGACGATGAAGTGCCGGCCCTCGCGCTCGTCGATCTCGAAGACCATGCAGATATTGGGGTGGTTCAACGCCGACGCCGCTTGCGCCTCGCGCTGGAAGCGTGCCAGCGCTTGTGCATCCCTGGCTACTTTGTCCGGCAGGAACTTCAGGGCAACAAAGCGGTGCAGCTTCACGTCCTCGGCTTTGTAGACGACACCCATCCCCCCGCCGCCGAGTTTTTCGACGACGTGATAGTGGGAGATGGTCTGGCCGATCATGAGTGGCGCCGGAACTCAGGCTGCAATCTTAGGATCGAGCAATCGCGAAGTCAATCACGGCAACGAGTTGGCTTATGGGAGAAAGTCAGTTGGCGTAATATTACGCAAACTTATCGCTCGTTGCCCGGGGGTTGTGGGCGCTGTGGCCTGGTTTCAGAAGTTATCCCTCCGTTGGTCTCACTTTCGGCGTTATCTCAAAGACGGCCCCGCAGCCCTGGCCGTCGCAGCCTGTTCCGGAAGTGCCACCCCCGCCGGTGGTGCCGTACAAGCTCCCGGGCGCGTCGAAGATCAGGCCGGCCGTGAAGCAGTCCGCGCACCAGCGGCAGCCGGATCAAGCCAGCTTGAAAAACAGGATTGCCACCAGGCTAGCCCCTGCCCGTGATTCTGATTATTCTTTCCCTCGTGGGCCGCCCTCATCGCGAGGTATCCTTTCGCCGTCGCCGCTCGCTCTCCTTAATCATTTCGGTCAAATCCACGACCGGCCGTATCTCAACCGGTCCGAGTCCATACTTAAAGCCCGGGAGCTGCGAGATAAGCTGAACGGCATGATTGAGGTCTCGCGCCTCAAGGATCTGAATGCCGCCGACCTGTTCCTTGGTTTCCGCATAGGGGCCGTCGGTCGTCATGACTTTGCCTTTTTTCCAGTACAGGGTCAACGCGGTCTCCGGAGGCTGAAGAGGTACTTCGGCAACAAGATGTCCGTTGGCGCGCAGAAGGTCGTTGTATTCAAAGCAATCGTCGAGCACGGTCTTGCGGTGGCTCTCAGACATGCTCTCGAACTTGCCGGGCTCGATGTATCCCAAACAGATGTATTTCATTGATTCCCCCTTGTTTCCTGTGACTCGTTTTCTGTGACTCAGGGAGCCGTAGCTCATCGCTCTGTTATCAGATAGTCGTTCGGGGAGACCGAAAATCGACAGCTACTCCAAAAGTGAGCCAGCCCCTCCAATCGCGCGCCCGCGCGTGCTCACCGCAAGCCCATCAGTTCGGTGAGGTCCACGCAAAACGGCTTCGGACGGCGGGCAAACCCGCAATCGTTCGCTGTCACGACGCAGACGAAGCCTTTGCGGTAAAGATCCCGGAAAAATACTGGCGATAGTGGAAGAACAACACAAACCAGAACACCGCCACGATCAGCGCGCCCCCGATGCCTTCGTGATTGAGCAGCAGATGGTAGAGCAAAATATTTACGATTACCGGCCCAAGAATCGTCAGCGCCAGCGGAACATAGCGATTGATCAGCAGCAGCGCGCCGCCAACCGCCTGCACTGCGCCGATCGCCAACCCATAGTGCGACTGGAATAGAGCCTGAAGAAACTGTCCGGCGAGGCCGCCGGGTATAGGGCCCTTGAAGAATTGCAGAAAGGCATTCAGGCCGAAGACAAAAAACACCAGCCCGAGCAGCAATCTCAAAATCAGCACGACGATTTTCATGCAACGTCTCCGGTAAAGTTTAGGTCGTGCAATCCGAGTATGGAGTATGGCTGCGGGAATCGCGATTTTGTTTCTTGGCGTGGTCGGCTACACGAAGGTCACCGGCCGGTGGAACACGAATCTGCCGAAGCAGGTCTTTCTGCAACTCGTACCGAATGCTAATGAGAAGGAGCACCCAATACCGAGCGAGCACTAATGGTGAAGTCCCCTTTCGAGAATTGTCCGCCCTCAGATCTGAGGTATGCTTGGAGTTCTAACCTCTGATGAGACGATCCTCGGCGGTGTTCATCGCGGTAGCGGTTCTTCTGGGAGTTGTGATCGGCCTGTGCATCTACACTTTTGTCTACGCCAAAGGGTATTCCTACCTGACCAATGATCCCGAGGCATGCGCCAATTGTCATGTGATGCAAGCACAATACGAAGGATGGCTGAAGTCGAGCCATCACTCGGCAGCGACCTGCAACGACTGCCATACACCGCATAACATCATCGGCAAGTATGCAGTGAAAGCTAACAACGGATTCTGGCACTCGTTCTACTTCACCAGCGGACGCTATCCCGACACCATCGAGATCACCAAGTTCGATCACAAATTGACGGAGAACGCCTGCCGTCGCTGTCACGAAAACATTACGGCGGAAATCGACGGCAATGTCGTGCACGGCAAGGCCGAAGGGTTGCAATGCACTCGGTGCCATAATTCCGTGGGCCATTCGGAATCGGATGCGGCCCATCTGAACAGTCCTCAAACACGGAGCCATGCCTATGTCCCCGACTGATCCCGAGCCGCGTGGTTCGCGGCGTCTCTTCGTCGCCGTCATTGTTCTAGCCGCAGTGTCCGCGCTTGCCGTCGCCGCGCTGTTGATCAATATCTTCGAACGAAGACATGATCGCAGAGGAGGACAGGGTCGTGGTGCGAAACCGCTCGACGGGAACGGACGCCAGACGAATCAGAAAATCGAGGTTTGTGAAATTGTGATTTGGAGAATTGCGGCCAGAAAAATCGCGGAACGCTGGGCGTTTCTAGAAAGGCCGCACCCTCCAGGCGGGTAATCTTGTTCCCACAACGAAGAAAGGCTGCGAGTTTCCTGTTGCCAGTCAGTCACGCAGCCTACCACAGATTACGTCCACAGAGAGCCTTGCACCTCCCAGCATCTCTCGTGCAATGACCCCAGTGTTTTATGGCTGCTCTGTGTTTAAATGGATTCGGCGCGTTCGGCAGTGATTGAGATCGCAGCTGCATGTGACCTGCGTCACCCTCTAACAACTTTTTTACACACTTTGTTGAAACCAACCGCGAATGCTTGACCTGCTCTGCGTGTTCTTTATCGCGGCCACGATCTTGCTTCCCATTTCCGCGGTGGCCAGCACGGGCTGAGCTGGTTTGGCCAGATCTCGCGTGCGATGACCAGCGCCCAGAACCGAAGCAACCGCGGCTTCGATGCAATCCGCTTCCGCGTCCAAAAGGAACGAGTGGCGCAGCATCATCGCAACTGAAAGGATGGCCCCCACTGGGTTCGCAATGCCCTGCCCGGCAATGTCCGGGGCGGAGCCGTGCACCGGTTCGTAGAGCGCTACCGGGCCTCCGATGCTGGCAGATGCCAGGACTCCGATCGAGCCCGCTATGGCTCCTGCCTGGTCGGAAAGTATGTCGCCAAACATGTTTTCGGTGAGCAGGACATCGAAACTGGTGGGATGCGAGACCAGCGCCATGGCGGCGGAATCCACGTAAGTGTGCCGGAGCTGCACGTCGGGATAATGTTGCGAAACGCGGGTGACTACCTCGCGCCAGAGGCGGGAGCAGTCGAGGACGTTGGCTTTGTCGACGGAAGTAACCTGGCGTCGGCGCGATTGTGCCAACTCAAAAGCCAGGCGGGCAATGCGCTCGATTTCCGGTTCGCTGTAGCGCATGGTGTCGATCGCAATGCGGCTGCCGGCAGTACCCTCGGTCGAGCGGGGTTCGCCGAAATAAATTCCTCCCAGGAGTTCACGCACGATCAGGATGTCGGCGGCTCGAACAATTTCGGGCCGAAGTGGTGAGCAGTCTTCCAGCGCCGGGAAACATACGGCCGGCCGCAGATTGGCGAAGGCCCCGAGCTCCCGCCGCAGCCGAAGCAGTCCTCGCTCGGGGCGCAGATCGCGGGGCACATTGTCGAACGCGGGACCCCCGACGGCACCTAACAGGACGGCGCCAGAGGTCAGGCAAGTTTGCAGAGTATCCGGCGGCAGCGGATTCTGGCTGCTGGTAAGGGCAGCGCCGCCGACATCTTTTTTCTTCAGACTGAGTTGGTGTCCGAACGTCGCGCAGATGGCTTCGAGGACGTGGACCGCTTCATCGATTACTTCAGGACCGATGCCGTCTCCGGGGAGGATGGCTATGTTCAGGAGCATGCGGGTCTATTTTAATGCGAAGTTGTTCTAGCATTTTCTACTTCATCAACCACAAAGGACACGAAGTCACACAAAGGAAGATATCGTGGAACTGCACTTAGACAAGTAAAGACTGGCAGGTTTCACACTCCCCAAAGGTAGTCTTCCTGTTCGCTGCGATGTTCGATCATCGGACTGAGGGCAGGACTTGCGTCGGTTGAGAAAGGCATCGAAAGCATGAGCTGAGAATGCCCGCCGCTGCTGCCTTTCCGTCCCGCCACACCGGTGGCGATGGCGAAGGTTCTCGCTTTTACTGGAGGTTCGTCACTTGCTTGTAGCGTTGGTCCCTTCTGAATCGCGGCAATCAGTTCCAGCAGATGGTGGTCCTCGACCTGCTTGATCTGATCCGCGAGGACGACGAAGCGCCGGTAGATTTCATCAAGCTGGTGCCGATCGAAATGGTGGCCCAGTTGTTCGCAGCGCAGGCCGAGCGCGTGCCGCCCCGAATGTTTGCCAAGCACGAGTTTGGAATCCGGCACTCCGACCGATTGCGGGGTCATGATTTCGTAGGTCAGAGGATTCTTGAGCATGCCGTCCTGGTGAATGCCGGCTTCATGGGCAAAGGCGTTGCGCCCGATAATTGCCTTGTTGGGCTGGACCGCGACTCCGGTGATCTCGCTGAGCATCTGGCTTGCAGGAAATAGTTGTTCGCTCACGACACCGGTGTGGTAGGCGAGTCGATCGGGACGCACGCGCATAGCCATGACGATTTCTTCGAGTGACGCATTCCCGGCGCGTTCCCCGATGCCGTTGATGGTGCATTCCACTTGCCGTGCCCCAGCGGCGATGGCGGCCAGCGAATTTGCTACGGCAAGTCCGAGATCGTCGTGGCAGTGGGCGGAGATGGTGACCTCGGCGAGTCCGGGTACGTTGTCACGGATGGTGCGAATCAGTTCGCCAAATTCCACCGGAGTGGTATATCCAACTGTGTCGGGGATATTCACCGTGGTGGCGCCGGCGGCTACAACCGCTTCGACGACCTGGCACAGGAAATCGGGATCGGTGCGGGTGGCGTCTTCAGGCGAAAATTCAACATCGTCGCACAAACCCTTGGCTAAACGCACCGCTTCGGCGGCTTGTCTCAGACATTGCTCCCGCGAGATGCGAAGTTTGTATTTCAGGTGGATGTCAGAAGTGGCCAGGAACACATGAATCCGCGGGCGGGCTGCGCCTTGGAGGGCTTGCCAGGCCCGTTCGATGTCCTGGGCACAGGCGCGGGCAAGGCCCGCGATGATGGGGCGCCGCACGACTGCGGCGATGGCCTGCACGGCCGTGAAATCACCTTCCGAAGCAATTGGGAAGCCGGCCTCGATTACATCGACTCCCAGTCGGTCGAGTTGGTGCGCCATGCGCAACTTCTCGGGCACATTCATGCTGCAGCCGGGTGATTGTTCGCCGTCGCGCAGAGTCGTGTCGAAAATTGTGACGCGTTCCATGTCCGGGGCCCTCCTAATTGGGGTCAGAACTTCATCTTATGTAGACAGAGATATTAAGCAAGCTTATAATCCTACGATTATCATTAGTTGTACTTAACATCATAAGCAGGACTAATAAGCTCCTAAGTTTTGCTGAAGGGAGTGGCCATGGACCTGGCGCAACTTGAAGTGTTTCTGGCAGTGGCGAGAGAGGGACGATTCTCGCGCGCGGCCGAGAAGCTTTACCGCACACAGTCTGCGGTCAGTCAATCGATTCGCAAGCTCGAAGACGAATTAGGAGAGTCGCTCTTTGACCGGTCCTCACGGGAGGGCGTGCTGACCGACGCAGGGCGCGTCCTGCAGGAATATGCGGAGCGGTTGTTGAACCTACGCGGAGACGCACAGGAGGCGCTGGTAGAACTCAGGGAATTGCAGAAAGGCAAACTGGCAATCGCGGCCAACGAATTCACCGCGCTCTATTTACTGCCGGTGCTGGCGGAATTTCGCCGTCTGCATCCCATGATCAGAATCACGGTGCGGCGCTCGCTGGGCAGCCGCATCCCGGACGACGTGCTGCGCCACAGCGCTGAACTCGGAGTCCTCACCTATGATCCGCAGGAACCGCAGTTGTGTTCCACGGTGGTGTATCTGGACGAGTTGATTTTCGTGGTTCCACCGAGCCATCCTCTGGCTACGGCGCGTCAAGTCAGCATCCGGCAACTGGGGGCGGAGTCGTTCGTCGCGCACAATGTTGCGTCGCCTTATCGCGAGAAAGTGATTCAAGCTTTCAAGCGCCACAAGACGCCGCTTCACATGGACATCGAACTGCCCACTCTGCAGGCCATCAAGCGCTTTGTCGCCATGGGCAACGGAGTCGCGCTGGTACCCGAGATCAGCGTGGAAAATGAACTGGCGCGCGGTGAACTGATTCGCATTCCGGTGCGCGAACTGCGTCTGCACCGCAAGCTGCGATTGATCTATCGCAAATCCGCGAGCCTTTCCCACGCAGCGCGCGCATTCCTCACCGTAGCGGAAACGATTGCGCGGGAGCACCACGGGAGATACCGCTTTCAGCGGGAATACTGAGAGATTGGTTTCTGAAATTGCCCTTTTGAGCCCCGAGGGCGCGTTTTCACTTCTTGCTCGGGGCTAATTTCTGCTTGACAGACCCCGCAAAGTCTTTAATATAAACGAATACTTATTCATAAGTGTGGATAAATATGCATAATGAATAAAACTCTGCGGCAACGGGCCATCCTGGATCTTCTGAAGCAGGGGTCGGTGGCCAGCCAGGAAGACCTGCAGCGGGCGCTGCGCAAGCGCGGAATTAGAGTGGGGCAAGCGACGCTTTCTCGCGATATCCGCGATCTGGGTCTCAGCAAGACGGCCAACGGATACGCACTGCCTCATGGGGATGGTTCATCTCCGGCGCTGCCGCCGGTCTCGCGCCTGGTCCGGGAATTCGTGCTTGAAGTTCGAGCCGCGCAGAACTTGCTGGTAATCAAAACGATTGTTGGCAGTGCGCAACCAGTGGCGGCCGCATTGGACGAAGAAGATTGGGCAGAAGCGATAGGAACGATTGCGGGAGATGACACGATTCTGATGGTTTGTCCTGATCAAGGCGATGCTACGAAGTTAGCGGAGCGGGTTCAGGAGATGCTCGCCTGATGCCTGCCAAACTCAAGACCGCTCTGCTCGGAGCCACAGGTTATTCAGGGTCTGAATTGATGCGGCTTCTACTCCGTCACCCACGGCTGCATACGCCGCTCCTGCTGTCCCGGGAGAAAGGCGATGACTGTGTCGCCGACCTGGCAAAGATTTTTCCATCGTTCTCAGGAAACGGAAGCTATCCGCTGCAGCCGCTGTCGTGGCCAACACTGACGCAACAGGGCGTTGAGCTTCTTTTTCTCGCAACGCCACATGCGGCATCGCGTTCGCTGGTACCGGAAGCCATCGCGCGAGGATTGCGTGTCATTGATCTGAGTGGAGCGTGGCGGCTTAAGCAGGCGCAACATCAGGCGATTTACGGCTTCGAGGATGCGGACTCGGTCACGGCTGCCGAACTCACGGAAAAAGCGGTCTATGGATTGCCCGAATTGAACGGCAATCAGATTCCGGACGCCGTTCTAGTCGCGAATCCGGGATGCTACGCGACCTCGGTGATTCTGGCTTTGGCACCGTTGCTGAATGCGGGTATCGTCGACCGGCAGCATGGAATTATTTCGGACTCGAAGTCCGGCGTATCCGGGGCGGGCAAGGAACCGACGTCGCGCACCCATTTTGTGTCGGTTGCCGACAATCTGTCTGCTTACTCGGTGTTTCACCACCGTCACGTAGGAGAGATGATGGAGCAATTGAAACTGGATGCAGGCCAGATGACGTTCACTCCTCATCTGCTGCCGATTCCTCGAGGGATTCTGTCGACCGTTTATGTGTACCTCAATCATCCGATGGAATCGGCGGAAGTCGAATCCTGCTTCCGTAGCTTTTACTCGGGCAAGCGCTGGGTAAGGATTTTTCCTACGCCTCAACTGCCGCAGATTCAGTTTTCTCTGCGTACGAACTTTTGCGACCTGGGCTTTTGCCTGGCGGACGACTTACGCCGCCTGGTGGTTGTCTCGTGCGTGGACAATCTACTGAAAGGCGCTGCTGGGCAAGCCGTGCAGAACATGAACCTCATGTACGGATGGAACGAGGAAGAAGGCTTGCAGTGAAGATCGTGGTCAAAATCGGGGGCGCGGCGCTCGAGGACCGATCGACTCTGCGCAAGTGTTGCCGGTCGGTGGTGCAACTGGCGCAGGATGGTCACCGCGTAGCGGTGGTACATGGCGGGGGAGGCGCGCTGACCCGCACATTGAAACTATTGGGCAAGGAAAGTGATTTCGTGAACGGGTTGCGGGTTACGGATGCGGAGACGCGAGATGTCGCACTGATGGTGTTGGCGGGGATCGTGAATAAGAGCCTGGTCGCTGCCATCGTTGCGGCCGGGCTTCCGGCGATCGGCCTTTGCGGTGGAGATGGCATGACATTTCGTGCGCGCAAGAAAAAAGTGCCAGATCATGATCTCGGATTTGTCGGGGAGATCTGTTCCGTCGAACCGCGATGGATGGAGGCGATCTGGGGCGGGGGAGGGATTCCTGTGTTGTCTTCGCTCGCGCTGGGCTCCGACGGCGAGTACTACAACATCAATGCCGACCAGATGGCGGCGGCCTGTGCGTCCGCCTGCCATGCAGATTTGCTGATCTTCTTAACGGATGTTCCCGGAGTCAAGGATGCTGCAGGTGCGGTGATCCGTTGTCTCAACACGAAGGAAGTAAGCACGCTGATCGCGGATTCCGTCGTCGCGGGTGGAATGTTGCCCAAACTCGAGGCCTGCAGCCTGGCCCTGCACAAAGGAGTAGGAAGAGTGCGCATTCTTCCGGCAGCGCAGGCGCAAGATCTGTCTGACTTTTATTTCACCTCGATTCCATGGGGTACGGAGGTGACCGCGTGAGCCTGGCGTCCGTCATTCGTTCTGAACAGAAACTGCTGCTTCCGACGTACGATCGCCACAAGATCCTGCTCGACCGCGGCCGCGGCGTCTACCTTTGGGATGCGAGCGGCGATCGCTACCTTGATTTCCTAAGCGGCATTGGCGTGAATGCGCTCGGCTATGGACACCCCAGGATTCAAGCAGTCATCAAGCGCCAGGCTGTCGCGATTGATTCATGTGTCGAATTTGTTTTTTCACGAATATCAGTCCGAGCTGGCGAAGCGGCTAACGAGAATTTCAGGATTGGATCGTGCTTTTTTCTGCAACAGTGGAACTGAAGCGTGGGAAGGAGCGCTCAAACTCGCCCGCGCGTACGCGCGCGTGAACAATAGCAACGGTCACAAACCCAAATGGCGCATTCTTGCTCTGGACAATTCTTTCCACGGCCGGACCTTTGGTTCGCTGGCCACCACGGGCCAGACCAAGTATCGCGTTCCCTTTGCGCCTCTTCTGCCCGGAGTCAGCTTTGTTGCATTCAATGACACCGAAGATCTCAAGCGAAAGTTCGATGGCAGCGTTTGCGCCATCTGCATGGAAACGATTCAGGGTGAAGGTGGAATTCGTCCCGTCGCGCCCGAGTTTTTGCAACTCGCGCGAAAACTGACGGAGAGCACGGGGGCTTTGCTGATTCTGGACGAAATCCAGTGCGGCCTGGGGCGAACCGGGCGTTGGTTCGCTTATCAACACTACGGAGTAAAGCCCGACATCGTTACTGTCGCCAAGCCGCTCGCAGCAGGCTTGCCGTTGGGAGCGATCCTTACCACGAGCCGCGTGGCAACCGCTTTTCATCCCGGAATGCACGGCACCACGTTCGGCGGCGGGCCGCTGGCGTGCGCGGTTGCGATCGAATTCTTACACGCGGCCGGAAAGTTGTTGCCTGATGTTCGCAAGGTTGGAGCCTATTTCCGCGCGCGACTCGAATGGCTGAAAGACAAGCACGCATGCGTCCGCGAAATTCGGGGGATGGGTTTGATGCTGGGCATGGAATTGGACTCGGCCGATCCAGCCAAACTGGTTGTAAACCAGTTGATGAAACGCCACATTCTGATTAACCGCACCAATGAGACGGTGCTGCGTTTTCTGCCGCCTTACATCATTCGCGAAAAGCACGTTGACGAAGTCGTTCGGGAATTGGATTCAGCTTTGCGTTCCGCTGGCTCCGATCGAATGACGGACAAGAAGCAAGAATCCACCGCAAGGAGCCGGAATTGAATACTCAACTTGTAACCACCAAACACGTCGAACCGCCGCGGGTTCCCAAGACTTTGTGCTGCCCGGACTTGGTATCGACTCGCGATCTCGGTCCGGAAGGAGTTAAGGCCGTGCTTCATCTCGCCGGGCGCATGCAGTCTCGTCCGGGAGATTTTCGCAAAGCACTTGCGGGCAAGCAGATCGTCATGTTTTTTGAAAAGCCTTCTCTGCGAACCCGGCTCACGTTCGAAACCGGCATCGGGAGCCTGGGTGGCGCTGCCTATTTCGTCGACCAGACTCAGAGTCGCCTCGACGCTCGCGAAAAGCTGAGTGATATCGCTCACAATCTGGAGCGCTGGGTGGACGGCATTGTGCTCCGTACTTTCGCGCAGGAAACGATTGAGGGTATGGCGGAGTACGCTTCCGTCCCGGTGATCAATGCCTTGAGCGATCTCGAGCATCCATGTCAGGCTCTCGCGGATTACTTTACCCTGCAGAACCGCTTTGGCGATGTCGCGAATCTTTGCCTGGCCTACGTCGGAGACGGCAACAATGTGGCGCATTCGCTCCTGCTCACGGCAGCATGCCTGGGATCCAAAATTCGTATTGCCACCCCGGCGGGGTACGAACCCAACAGCGCGATTGTCAGCGATGCTCAGGAAATCGCGAGGCATACAGGTGCTGTAATCGAACTGCTTTCGGACCCGCATGAAGCGGTTGCTGGCGCCGACGCAATTTACACGGATGCGTGGGCAAGCATGGGACAGGAACATGAGACGGAAAAACGAGCGCAGATTTTCCCGCCCTATCAGTTGAACGAAGCGCTGGCAGCGGAGGCCGCGCCACATGCCGTTTTCATGCACTGCCTGCCGGCGCATCGAGGTGAAGAGATCACCGATGGCGTGATGGATTCAGAGCGATCCGTGGTTTTCGATCAAGCGGAGAACCGCCTGCATGTGCAGAAAGCAATTCTTTATCTGTTGCTGGGTAGCGGGAATCGCCGCCTGCCCGTAAGGAGCGCCCATGCGTGAGAAAGTTGTGCTTGCCTATTCAGGAGGCTTGGATACTTCGATCATCATCCCGTGGTTGAAAGAAAATTACGATTGTGACGTGATCGCGATGGTGGGCGATGTTGGCCAGGAAGACGACATCGGGGCGGTGGTGCAGAAAGCGTACGCGACTGGCGCAAGCAAGGTCGTGGTAGAGGATCTTCGCGAAGAATTTCTCACTGGATACGTGTTCCCCGCTCTCAAGGCGGGCGCGGTTTACGAACACAAGTATTTGCTGGGGACATCACTGGCTCGCCCAGTCTTGGCAAAACATCAAGTGGAAGTCGCCTTGCGAGAAGGCGCAACCGCGCTTGCCCATGGATGCACCGGCAAAGGCAACGACCAGGTGCGCTTTGAAATGGCGTACCAGGCGCTCGCTCCGGAGTTGAAGGTGATTGCGCCGTGGCGTGAGTGGTCGTTGAAGTCGCGCGAAGACTGTCTCGATTACGCCGAACAGCACCACATCCCGGTGGAGGCGAGCCGGCAGAAAATCCACAGTCGCGACCGTAATCTCTGGCACGTCAGCCACGAAGGCGGCGAACTGGAAGATGCCGCCAATGCACCGCTCCCCACCACATGGCAATGGACCCGCTCACCTCAGGATGCACCGGATCGCGAGGAGCAGGTAAAAATTGGTTTTGAAAGTGGAATTCCAGTCTCAGTAAACGACTTGAAACTCGATCCAGTGTCGTTGGTTGAGTTGCTGAATGAAATTGGCGCTCGCAATGCGATTGGGCGGATCGATCTGGTAGAGAACCGTTTCGTGGGAATCAAGTCCCGTGGATGTTACGAAACTCCGGGCGGAACTTTGCTGATCAGCGCACACCGCGAGCTCGAGTCCCTATGCCTGGAGCGTGAAGTGACGCATTTCAAGCAGCACATTGGGCTGAAATACGCGGAGCTCACATACTTTGGCCTGTGGTTCACGCCGCTGCGGGAAGCCCTCGATGCGTTCGTCGAGGCCACGCAAAAGGATTTGACCGGGACGGTCACGCTGTCCTTATATAAAGGAAACATCGCGGTCATGAGCCGGCAGTCTGAGCATTCTCTCTATCGCACCGATCTTTCATCCTTCACCATGGGCGATGGCTACGACCAGAAAGATGCAGCCGGGTTCATTCGAATCCTAGGGCTTCCTTCCCGCTCTCGCGCTCGTTCGCGGACGGAGGTGGCGGGATGAAAATGTGGTCGGGTCGTTTTCGGGAGAAGCTGAATCCGGAGTTCGAACGCTGGCAGAGATCGTTCGATTTCGACCGCCGGCTCTTGCAGCATGAACTTGCGGCGAGTGGCGCTCACGCACGTGCCCTGAAGGAGGCTGGGGTTCTTTCCTCGAGCGAACTGATCGCGATTCTTCAAGGCTTCCAGAAGATTGCCGAGCTAGCCAGCACGTCGCCTGAGTTTCTTGTCGACAATGAAGCGGAAGACGTACACCATTTCGTCGAAAAGCGGTTGGTCGAACTCATCGGGGAAACCGGCTACAAGCTGCACAGTGGACGCAGCCGAAACGAGCAGATCGCCACCGATCTCCGGTTATACGTTCGGGATGCGATTGATCAGTTGCGCAGTGAACTGGCTAAGTTTGCACAGGCTCTGCTGAAGCAGGTCGAGAATTCCGGGAACGCCGCCATGCCCGCCTATACGCACCTGCAGCGCGCGGAACCAGTTTTGGTTGCGCATTGGCTGCTGGCTTACGTCGAAATGTTGCTGCGCGATGCGGAGCGGCTGTCCGATTGCCGCAAGCGGGTGAACGTTTGTCCCTTAGGATCGGGCGCGGTAGCCGGCGCCACGCTGCCACTCGATCGTTCTGCCATGGCGGCCGCTCTCGGCTTTGACGGCTCGACGGCCAACAGTATCGACGCCACCAGCGATCGCGATTTCGCTTTGGAGTTTGTGAACACACTATGTTTGCTTGCGTTGCATCTGAGCCGCTGGGCAGAGGAGATGATTTTGTTTTCCTCGCAAGAGTTCGGACTAGTTCGCTTGCCGGAGACCTACTCGACCGGCAGCAGCGCCATGCCGCAAAAGAAAAACCCTGATTTCCTGGAGTTGACCCGAGGCAAAGCTGCGCGGGTGATCGGAAACGCAACTACGCTGTTGATCACGCTCAAAGGATTGCCTCTCGCTTACAACAAAGACCTGCAAGAAACGCAGGAACCTCTCTTCGAAGCCACCGAAACCGTGATGAGTCTGGTTCCGCTGGCAGCGGGATGGATGCAGGCTGTGGAATTCAATTACGAGCGCATGCAGGACGCAGCGCAATCGGGATTCATGAATGCGTGGGCGGCCGCCACTTATCTGGTTCAGAAAGGAGTGCCTTCCCGCCTCGCCCATGAGCAGGTCGGGAAGGCAGTGCAGTTGTGCCTGGAACGAGAATGTGAACTCGAGGATTTGCCGCTCGACGACCTGCGGACGCTGAATCTGGCGTTCGATCGTGATTTCCCCGACTGTCTGAAGCTCGCGTCAGTGCTATCCATCCATGACGTCCCCGGCGGTACGGCGCTCGCCAGGGTTCGGCAGGCGATTGCTGTGGCAAAGCACAAAATCGAATCCCTCTCGGAGGAAGTTCATGCGCACGCGTAAAGCCAAGCTGCAAGATGCGGAGCAAATCCACTCCCTGATCGCCAGCTATTCTGGTGACGGCACGCTTCTGCCACGAACCTTGGCGGAAATCTGCGAAAACATACGGGACTTCGTGGTCCTGGAAGACCATGGTCAGTTGATCGGTTGCGGCGCGCTTCATCTATACGGTCTGCATCTGGCTGAGATTCGTTCGATCACGGTTTCGCCTTCAAGACAAGGAATGGGTGGCGGCGGACGACTGGTAAAAGCGTTGCTCGCGGAAGCCAAACGTCATCGCGTCAAATGTACTTGTCTCTTCACCCGTAAACCTCAGTTTTTCGCCACTCTGGGATTTTCATTGGCCCAGCGTGAAGACCTGCCAGACAAGATCAACAAGGACTGTCATGTTTGCCCCAGGTTTCACAATTGTGATGAAGTCGCCATGGTTCGCGGGGAACTGCCCAAGTTCGCAATTCTTCCCGAGCCCGCGAATTGGCTGGTAAAGCTGCAGGTCTCAACAACAGCACGCTAAACACTGAGCAGTTTATCCAGTGCAACCGCATTATGGATTCACATATAGTACGAGGCTGTTGTCTACGAAAAACTATCAACTGTTCTAAAAGAAACACCGGGCAGTGCTGTGTAGGGATGAACGCTGTCGCTTGCGGTACGAACACCTCTGCCGCTGCGGCATAGTCTACTCAATCCTGTATTTTTCGTTCCTCGTGACTTCGATTGTCTACCGTAGTCTTGTAACCGAATAATGCACACATGATGAGTGGGGCATGCTTTCGTCCCTGATTTCGTGGTGCCCGTCCCGATTCCTCCTCTGGTTCAACACCACGGCGTTCGGCTTGCCACGAGATTGTGTGGCAATCGGTTCGCTCCCGAAAGCCACCGCGTGATCAGTCACTCTAAGGAGGAAATCCAAATGAGTCTTAGACGTTGTTTGCTTGTTATGTTTTTGCTGACAGCGGGATATTGCCTGCTGGTCAGCACTCAGATGTTCGCCCAGGAAACGACGGGTGGTCTTCAGGGCACAGTCAAAGATCCCTCGGGCGCTGTCGTAGCCAATGCTCAGGTGGTTGCCACCAGCAATATCCTGACGGGCAATAAGACCGTAAACACAGATGCAAGCGGTTACTACCGCTTCGCCAATCTTCCGCCGGGATCGTATCTCATTACGGTGACCGCGAAGGGATTCCGGACATCCAAGCGGGACGGCTTAGTGATCGAGGTGGGCCACCTTCCCACGGTCGATCTTACGCTCGAGGTCGGCGGCACTGAAACCGTCGTCGAGGTCAGCGGCGCAACTCCTGCCATCGACGTTACGCAGAACACCACCCAGACCAACATCACCACGGATGTGATTCAGGATGTTCCTCATGGACGCTCCTTCCAATCGGTGATTCAGTTTGCTCCCTCCGCCCGCAATGAACCTTTAGCCGGAAGCAATATCTACAATACTGGCGGCGGGAACCAGGGAAATGGCGGCTCGACCCCCGGCAGCGGGTCAAATGGCGGCGACCACGGCTTCTCGGTGGCTGGCGGCTCCGACTCGGAGAACTCATACTTGGTCGAAGGTCAGGAAACGGCTAACCTTATCGGCGGCTTTTCCCACACCAACGTACCTTTCGACTTCATCGATGAAGTCCAGGTAAAGAGCTCCGGCGTCGAAGCTGAACACGGCGGCGCATTGGGCGGCGTGGTCAACGTAGTGATGAAAAAAGGCAGCAACGCAGTGCACGGTTCTGTATTTGCTCAGTTCGAGAATCAGGCCATGGATGGATCGCCGGTGGCATACTCCCGCTACGATCCGAGTTCCTCGGGCACGCCAACAAGCTGGGGCGCCCTCGATCCGACCTACCAGGGCTATCAGCCGGTTAAGCCCCACAGCAGCGATGTTTTCCCGGGCTTCACGATTGGGGGTCCCATCCTGAAGGATCGGATCTTCGGCTTCCTGGCATTCAATCCAGAACTCAACCAACTGGAGAACACGGTGAATTACGGCCCCACCAACGGTGGGCTTGTTCCTTTCAGCCGCAACACCCAGACCTACTACACGACGGCCCGGATTGATGCGAGTGTTTCGCAAAAGATCCGAGTCTTCGGTTCGTGGCTCTACCAATATCAGCGCCAGGCCGGTGAAACCCAGCCTTTCGCTGACTCAACCACGGGTTTTTTCAATACGAGTACGGGATGTTATGGTTCGGCCAGCACCCCGTGCCTCAACAGCGGAGTGCCACAAAGCGGATTCGGGCACGGCTTGGGTTATTCGGCTCCCAACAGCACCACCAACGTGGGCGCGGACTTCACCATCACACCGCGCCTGGTCGCCACCACCCGCTTCGGATATTACTTCGAGAACTACCACGATTTCGGCTTCCCAAGCACGGGAACGATTACTCAGTGGCTCAATAGCGGCATCGGCGGCACAGATACCAACGGCAACGCCCTTCCCTCTAATTTGCAACAAGGGTATCTGTATTTCAACCTGGCCTTCAATCCGAACTTCACTGTAAGGAACTCGAGTAAAGCGATCCAGTTTGATCAGGATCTGGCCTGGTTCAAGAGTGGATGGATGGGCACGCACAACTTCAAATTCGGCTACCAGCTCAACCGTCTCTCGAACGACATCGACCAGCATTACAACACGCCGTACATTCAGTTTTGGGCGGGGACGTCAACTCCTTATTCCTTCCAGAACCCCGCCGTCGGTGGCGTCAATTGCGCTGCCGTCGAGGGGATCACTGGAAACCCGAATTGCGTGGGCACCTACGGCAACGCTGACATCTACGACTACGGCTCCCTGGGAAAGGTGACCAGCTTCAATCATGCCTTCTTCGTCCAGGACGCCTGGACGGTTGGCCATGGCGTTACCATCAACGCGGGGGTTCGCCTGGAGCACGAATACCTGCCAGCAGAGAATCAGCCGGCAGGCAGCAGAAGCGCAACCAGCAATCCCATCAACTTTGGTTGGGGGGACAAGATTGCTCCCCGTATCGGAGTTGCCTGGGACGTCTTCAAGGACGGAAGGATGAAGGTCTTCGGCAGCTACGGCCAGTTCTACGATCAGATGAAACTGAATGTGGCGATTAGCTCCTTTGGCGGACAGTATTGGCAGGAGTGCTGGTACGCTTTGATGACGCCGGACCTGTCCTCCGTTAATCCAGTTTTCAACAGCTCGGGTCGTTATTGCGTCGGACCCAACTCCGCAAGCCAGGCTAATTTCTCTGGTGCAACGCCTCCGGGATTGATCTTCCTGGAGAACCAGAATATCCGCGCCTTTCCGACGACGTGTTCGACTTGCAGCGTGACCCAGGAAGGGGTTGCCCCGGGCCTGAAGCCCTACGAGCAGCACGAGTCGGTGTTTGGAGTTGACTACCAGTTGGCCAAGAACCTTGCGTTTGAAGCGCGCTGGGATCGCCGCCGTCTCGATCACGTAATTGAAGACTCGGCTCTTTTCAATCCGACGATTGGCGAGACCTTCGTCATCAACAACCCCGGTCAGGGTATAGGTGCAACCTTCAACAGCTTCTGGAACTTCCTTTACGGAGCTGCGCCGCCGTCGTGTTCAGGAAACGGTTGCCCACCTCAGACCCTGATTCCCGCAGCTCGCAGTTACGATGGTGTGGAAATGCGTTTGACCAAGAGCGTCAGTCAGCATTGGTTCGGCATGTTCTCCTACACCTATAGCCACCTGCGCGGTAATTACACGGGCTTGACCAGCACCGACATTGCCGATGGCTTTGGCGGACGCAATGCTCCCAATAACAGCCGTTCTTTCGACGAACCGTTCTTCCAATGGAACGCCCAAGGCGGGTCTTCCAGCGGACTACTGCCCACTGATCGCCCCAATGCGTTCAAGGGTTACGCGTACTACGAACTGCCTTGGTCCAAGTTCTCCAACAAACTCACTACCGACTTGGGCATCTTTCAGTATGCGTACAGCGGCACGCCGCAGACCAGCTACCTGGATGTGGGCTACGCGTTTCCCAGCGGTTTCCCGACGGACGTGGTCGACCGCGGAAAGTGGGTCAGCCTCACCCAGGATCCGACGACCGGGGCCATCGCCGTCGGCCCCACAACCACTTACCGCACGCCGTGGTATACCCAGACTGACTTCAACTTCACCCAAAACTACAAGTTGCGTGAGCAGAAAATTATCAGCTTCTCCGCGACCCTGGCCAATTTGCTCAATCAGCGTTCTGTAGTGGCCTACAACCAGCAGATGGATTCCGCCTACGCGCAAAATTTCATTGCACCGAACGGGCAGAATCTGTTTGCCGGCCAAGCGTTTTACGCGGCAGCTGAACGGCCATACAACATAGCGGCTCTGATGAACGCCGCCCCCACCAACATCGTCAACAAGAATGGTCCGATTACCGTGAACAGCAACTACGGTCAACCCTATCTGTACCAGGTTGCCCGAACCATCCGTCTGGGGGTGAAGTTCACCTTCTAGCGAGGGAGTTGCTTAGGATTTACCAAGGAGCCGGTTTTCCCGGCTCCCTTTTTTCTTATGCGCTCGACAGCGCAATAGTCCTCGACAATTCAAACCGGCTATCAATTCTCGTCGATGAGCCGCTGCAACTCTGCACGGTAGCCCCGGCTGCAGGAAAGCTCTTTTCCATTTTTCAGAACTGCAATGTATTCGCCGCTGTCGCAGGGTTGCAATTCCTTGATTTTGCGGACATTCGCGATGGTGGAGCGGTGGATGCGCACGAAGCGTCCGGGATTGAGCCTTTTGGAGATAGAACCAATTCCTTCGCGCAATAAATACGAGTGTGGGCCAACATTCAACTTAACGTAGTTTGCAGCCGCTTCGATCCAGTCAACCTCATCCAAGTCCAAGAACACGACTCGACCTCCCGCTCGAATGACCAAGCGATTATCAACTTGCTGTGGCGCAGGCTTGACTTCGGCCAACAAGTCAAGAATTCGTCCAGTCAGATTCTGATCGTGGAGCTTCAGAAGCTCGGCCCGAGCTCGCTCAATAGCGTGATGAAGACGTTCCCCGTCGAACGGCTTCAGCAAGTAATCCAAGGCATGAGCTTCAAACGCTCGAATGGCGTAATGATCGTACGCGGTGGTGAAGACGACTACAGGCATCTGGTCCGAGGGAATCTTGCCAAGCACCTCAAAGCCATCGAGGTCAGGCATCCTAATATCAAGCAACAACAAGTCGGGGTTATGAGCATGCACCGCGGCGAGCGCCTGTTTGCCGTCGCGGCATTCCGCGACCACGTGGATTCCGACTTCGGCGCTCAGGAGGACACGCAACTTCTTCCGCGCCAAGCGTTCGTCATCCGCGATGACCGTGCGAATTGAGGGAATGATCGTGCGGTTTTTCACCCAGTCCGATTCCGTACCCAAAAGAAGACACCTCGTATGGGGATGGACGTGGGTCGGCGCAAAAGGGTATCCGCACGTTGACTTCTACCCCGCCGCTCGCCGCGTTCCTGATCTCGATCTGTTGGTCGTCGCCGTAGAGCGTTCGGAGGCGTTCCCGAGTCGCTCCCAGGCCTAGGCCGCCTTTGGATCGCATTTCGGCATGTTCAACCAAGCCGGGCCCGTTATCCCTCACCTGCAGGTGAAGGGCGCCGGTGTAGTGATTGGCAGAGATTCGGATCTCACCCCCGGACGACAGTCTGGCAATCCCATGTCGCACCGCATTTTCAACCAGGGGCTGCAGCAGCAAATGCGGAACCTGAGCATCCAGCGTGTCCGGAGCAATGGCGAGAACGACTGTAAGCCGATCCTCGAAACGAATCTTCTCGATTTCCAGATACCCGTTTGCAAATTCGAGTTCACGGCTGAGAGTGGTTGTCTGGGCTGAATTGCCTTCAAGACTCATGCGCAGCAGGTCACTGAGCCGGCTCATCATTCGATCGGCTGCGATCACATCGGTCAGCATCAGCGCTGAAATCGAATGCAAAGTATTGAATAGAAAATGCGGTTGCAGCTGACTTTTCAGCGCCTGCAGATGCGCCTTGGCGAGCTGCGCTTCAAGCTGCGAGGCACGGAGATCCCGCTCCCGAAATCTCTGGTGATACGATACGGCTTGTGCGATTACGACGATCGGCACATAGACGCTGGAAATGTCGTCAACCAGGCTGTTAAAGAACATGGTCTCGAAAACGGACCATCGAATCAAAAAGTGGCCTTGCGAAAAGGCAATCGCGGCCACCCAATCATGAATCTGCCCATCCCAAGCTCCGTAGGGAGTCATGCCCCTGAGAGCTACGTGCCCCACGGTAAAGAGGACGCCTCCCACGAGATGCACCAGTGCAAGCCGTATCCAATTGCCTCGTTGAATCGGATGCCGGAGCGCGAAAGCGAAGGCAAGAGGAGTCAGGAAAGCAAAGGGTAGCAACTGGCTAAACTCCATACTCAGAGCCTTCATGAGGCTCATAGGCGAACCCTGGAACCGGTATGCGGAGATACTTTCGACGAGTGCGATGAACGTCCAGACCCCGAAGCTCAACCCCCACACCAGGAGCCCGCGTTTGCTGAATCGGCGTGCGACGCCGGGATTGTCGGCGATCGCAGGCGTGCTTTTCCGCAGAGGACGCCGAACTAACTCGCCGCCGCAGCGCGGGCACAGGTTGCGCGCATTGACAGCGCACCCGGGGCAGAACGTGCATTCGTGGGAGCAGATGTAGGCTTCGCCGTCTGCCGCCAGCGTGGCTGCACACATCACACAGCGCACTTTCATTTCGAGATGCACCTACCTCACCTCTGGTCCCGATAGACGGGACCCGGGTGGCACGGTTAGCAGAGATGGTTCTTGCGGGGCTAACCAGTACTCGAATTTTCTCCCCCTCGGGCCTCTCGGGATGCATTCTCGACCGTCCGATTGACATACCTCTGGAATTTCGCGTCACTGACGGATTCTTTTTGGTCTTTTCAAACGCCGCGACGGCAAGGAGCGCGAACCCAAGCTAAATAAGAGCCAGCCCTCTCATCGAGAGGTTAGACGAGCAGATCGGAAAAATACTCGCCCTCTGGGATGCTATGCGCCTCTGAGCGGATGGGCCGCCGGGAATCGAGGACGAATACCGAATACCGGTGCAGTGATGTCACCCTGAGCTGTGATGCTTGTCACATCTCGCCGTAATAAGCAATGGTCTACTGAGTGCCGGGGAGAGCTGCCGTGTGCCTCGCGATACCGGGAAAAGTCCTTGAAATTCGGGAGCAGGGGCAGATGCGAGTCGCCCGCGTGCAGTTTGGTGGGATTGTGCGCCAGGTTTCTCTCGACTTTGTCCCTGAGGCCGGCCTGGGTGATTACGTGATGGTTCATGTCGGCTTCGCCATCAGCTGCGTCGATCGGGTCGAAGCCGACCGCACATACAGACTCCTCGAAGAGATGGGGATGCTGGAGGCGGAACTGGCCTCAAGCGATTCTGAGGATTCCTGACCTTTCTTCCAAATCAGCATTCGTCAGTGGCTAGAGTTTTGCCCGTAGAGTTCGTCAAATCTCTCGGTTAACGGGGGACAGAGCGGCGATATATGAAATATCTCAATGAGTACCGCGATGAGCGCATCGTCCGGACCCTCGCCGCCGAGATTGATCGACACACAACCCGGCCCTGGGTGCTAATGGAGATCTGCGGCGGCCAGACGCACACGATCATGCGTTACGGAATCGATGAACTGCTGCCCCGCGGGATCGAACTGGTGCATGGGCCTGGCTGCCCTGTCTGCGTCACACCGTTGGAGACGGTTGATAAAGCGATTGAACTAGCGCTGCGGCCGGACGTCACCCTGGTTTCTTATGGAGACATGCTGCGAGTGCCAGGGTCGCGCTCTGATCTGCTGCGCGCTAAGGCCCAGGGTGCGGACGTTCGCATAGCCTACGCCTCGACCGAGGCAGTGAAGATCGCCCGCGCGAATCCTGATCGCAAAGTTGTGTTTCTGGCGATTGGTTTCGAGACCACAGCTCCCGCCAATGCGATGGCCGCCTGGCAGGCCAAGCGCGAAGGTCTCAGTAACTTTTCCATGCTGGTTTCACATGTACTGGTTCCGCCGGTGATTCGAGCCTTGATGGTTTCTCAGACGAACCGCATTCAGGCTTTCATTGCGCCAGGCCATGTCTGCACGGTCGTGGGCTGTAAGGAATATGAGGACTTGGTTGGTGATTTTCGCGTGCCGATCGTGGTCGGGGGATTCGAACCGGTAGATATTCTGCAAGCCGTTCTAATGCTCGTCCGGCAACTCGAGGCGGGGGAGGCTCGGCTGGAGAATCAGTATGTGAGATCGGTGAGCTACCAGGGGAACTTGCTGGCACAGCAGATCATGGCCGAAGTGTTCGAAGTCGCAGACCAAAAGTGGCGCGGGATCGGACCGATCCCGCAAGGTGGTTTGCGTCTGCGCGAGGAATACGCCGCCTTTGACGCCGAGCGAGTCTTCGACTTGGGAGGACTTTCGGTGGACGAACCGGCAGAGTGCGTCAGCGCCCAGGTTTTGCAGGGATTGAAGAAGCCGACGGATTGTCCCGCGTTCGGCATGCGCTGTACGCCCGAAAATCCATTGGGAGCGCCTATGGTCTCAACCGAGGGGGCATGTGCGGCCTACTATCGCTATCGGCGGCATAAGGTCGCGAGTTAGGAGAACCTGTGCCAACGAAAGCCCGCAGCGAAACAAATTTCGAAATGAGTTGCCCGGTGCCGCTCCCGGCTAAGGACACAATCCTGCTCGGGCACGGCAGCGGCGGCAAACTAAGCGCCGAGTTGATTCGAGATGTGTTCCTGTCAGCGTTGCGGAATCCCGTACTGTCCCGCCTCGATGATCAGGCAATCGTGAATGTGAATGGCCAGCGTCTGGCCATCACTACAGATTCCTTTGTAGTGAAGCCACTCTTCTTTCCAGGCGGCGATATCGGATCTCTTAGTGTTCATGGCACGGTGAACGATTTGGCGATGGGCGGGGCAACGCCTCTATTTCTGAGCGCGGCCTTCATCATCGAAGAGGGGTTTTCGATGGACGAACTCCGACGCGTGGTGAATTCGATGCAGAAAGCCGCAGCGGCGGCAAGAGTGCAAGTTGTCACTGGCGACACGAAAGTCGTCGAGAAAGGCAAGGGCGACGGGCTGTTCATCAACACGACCGGGATTGGACTCGTGCCGGATGGTGTCGACCTCTCCGCCGACCGTGCCCGGTTCGGGGACAAGGTGCTCTTGAGCGGTTCGATCGGCGATCACGGCATTGCGATTTTGGCACAGCGCGAGGGGCTGGAATTCGAAACTCAGATCCAAAGCGACAGCGCCGCATTGCACACGCTGGTGTCCGACATGCTCGGCGTAACGCGTGAGATTCGCTGTATGCGCGATCCGACCCGAGGCGGCGTGTCCAGCGCACTAAACGAAATTGCCGAGCGTTCGCGGGTTGGCATAGAAATCGAGGAACGCTCTCTTCCGATCCACGAAGAGGTTCACGGTGCGTGCGAGTTGCTCGGCCTGGATCCGCTCTACGTGGCCAACGAAGGCAAGCTGATCGCAATCGTGGCGCCCGAAGCCGCCGAAGCAGTCCTGCAAGCGATGAGACGTCATCCGCTGGGAGCGGAGGCGCAGATTATTGGCACGGTCAAGGAGGAAAATCCTGGACTGGTAATCATCCGAACGCTGCTGGGTACAACCCGCATTGTGGACATGCTTGCGGGCGATCAGTTGCCACGCATCTGTTGAGGAAAAGTGCTGGAAGCGGTCAGGATCGAGATCTGACATCTTCCTGATGATACGCTCTGAGACATGAAGGACCCATGTTCCACTTTCAATTCTCAAGGTCGGCTTGTGGTTCCGGCAGAGCTTCGCCGCAAACATGCAATCAAGGCTGGCACCAAGGTTAAGTTTTTGGAAGATCAGTTCGGTCGCATCGTCCTGCAGTTGCCCATCACGGAAGAATACATCGATCGCGTCATGGGCTGTTTGGCGGAAGGGCCGGACCTGTTGGCGATCTGGGAAAAGGAACATCGCAAGGAAAACAAGCGCGAATACCCAAAAAGGTAGTTACGTCTGCGTCTACGTGGTCAGTGGAGACTCTATCTGCTCGTCGTCTGTCCACCAGGCACCAAGTTCGGTGGGAAGTTCCCGGCGTAGGTACTCGACACCCAACCGGTCCAGTTCGCCGAGGACCTCGGCGATCGCCTGATCCACCGACGCCTGCACAGGCTGGCTCAATCTACACCCCGTTTCGTACGATCCGGCTTGAATGCCCACCAGCAATACGTCGGCGGGCGCGATTCCGAAAAACTCGGCGCTCAGTAGCGTGTCGACCATCGTCGTAAAGTCGCCCTTGGCGATGTTGTCCACCAGCAACTGCCAGTGTTTCTGTGCCAACTCCGCTAGCATAGCGGCCCGAATCGCGCGCGCAGCATGGCGGCCCAGTGTGGAATGCAGCATCTCTGGAGTCGCGTGAATCCAGCCGATGGCCTGGACCTTGCCAATCGCGAGATCCGTATACTTGCGAGTCAGCGGATGGCCCTGGGCGTAACCGATGAGCACCGGCGCCAGGGGGCCGACCTGCATCGGGTCGCCCTTAAAGCGAGGCGCCTTGACCCAGGAATATTTCTGTTCGCCGTCCCAGTCGGTGAAGGCGGGTTCGGTCTCTCCCACCCATGGATGGAGAGGTTTGCTACCTTGATAGTAGGCGTGAGTTACATCTTCGCTTACTGAATCTCGAAACTCCCTGTCCGATGCGCTCTTGAACGGGTGCACGCCGGCGATGTTTCCGCTCGATGTAACCACCGGGAAGATCGTAGGGAGTGCCCGCGGAGTCCAGGGGCAGATCGGGAACCGCAAGGTAGTTGCGTACACCGCTGCCGATCTTGAACCAGTCGGGATACATTGCAGCGACGGCGCAGACATCGACGAAGTAGACCTCATTAATGAAACGCACAACCTCATCCAGTAGCACGCGGATATTTTCCAGGCCAGCCATGCCGAGGGCGCTGGGGCTGTCCAAATCGATGGCGTTGGCCACGCCTCCGACCGTCAGATTCTGAATGTGCGGTGTCTTCGATCCCAGGATTCCGACCACCTGCAGAGCTTTGCGCTGATACTCGAGTGCCTGCACATAGTGGGTGAAGGTCAGCAGGTTCACCTCAGGCGAGAGCCGCATCGCGGGATGTCCCCAGTAGCCGTTCATGAAAATCCCAAGCTGGCCGCTGCTCGCGACGGCATTCACGCGGTCCTGTGCCGCCTCAAGCTCGTTGCGGGAATTGCGCGTCCAGGGCGAGAGGCTTTCCGCCAATTTTGCCGTCGCCGCCGGATCAGCCTTGGGGATCTGCAGAATGTCCACCCAGTCGAGCGCTGACAGTTGATAGAAGTGAACAACGTGGTCGTGCAACGCGTGCGCAATCAGGATGAGATTGCGAATGTATTGCGCGTTGAGAGGCACTTCGAGTTTCAAGGCATCTTCCACCGCGGGCACGCTCGCCATCGCATGCACCGTGGTGCACACGCCGCAAAGCGTTGGGCGATACTGCGCCACATGTTGCACGAAGCCCATGCATTGCTGACCGCGTTGTTGTCCACTTCAACATCGATGCGAAGGTGGCCTTCAATTCTGGTGATGGGGTCAATCGTAATTCGCTTTGCCATAGTGCCTGCTGTTAATCGGAGTGTGTTGTTTCAGGTTCGTTTTCGCCGAAATATCCATACTTGAAATATCCGGTCCAGCGAATGTACGGCCTGCGGAGCCGGAAGTAGCTGGCCATGTCGTGCCATTCGTAGAGAGGAGCCGGAAGAATGCCCGGTCTGATTCCCAACGTCCCTTCCAGCCGGCAACATTCTGGGACTAAACAAAATTCGTTATCACCTGAATTGGTACCTTGCGTCAGTGATCTTAATCACTCGTCGATGTCAGCATAGTCGTGCTCGTGTAAGCCTCTGACATAGTCGTGATCCAAGTACCGGAACACTATCGTTTGAAATTACAGACTCGGTCTTCGTGGGCTATAATTGCGCGCACGATGGCTATAGTCTCTGGCACAAAACTCGGGCCGTATGAAATTCAGTCGCCGCTCGGCGCAGGCGGCATGGGTGAGGTGTATCGTGCTCGCGATACTCGCCTGGACCGTGATGTCGCCATTAAAGTCCTCTCCGGACACTTCGTCTCCAGTCCAAGCCTGAAGGAGCGGTTCGAGCGTGAAGCGCGCACCATCTCCCAGCTTTCTCATCCCAACATCTGCCTGCTTTACGACGTCGGATCTCAGGATGGCATCGACTACCTGGTAATGGAGTGTCTGGAGGGCGAGACCCTGAGCGAGCGTTTGCTGCGGGGGCCGCTGCCGTTGGAAGAGGTGTTGCGTTACGGAGCCCAAGTAGCGGATGCGTTGGATAAAGCCCATCAGCAGGGAGTGATTCATCGCGACTTGAAGCCGGGCAACATTATGTTGACCAAGGCTGGAGCCAAGGTGCTGGATTTCGGGCTGGCCAAGCAGGCGCAGACAAAAACCGGCAGCGGCAGCGCCCTGACCGCCATGACCGAGGGCAAGCCATTGACGGTGGAGGGCACGATCGTCGGAACCTATCAGTACATGGCCCCGGAGCAGATTGAAGGCAACGAGGCCGACGCGCGCTCAGACATCTTTGCTTTGGGCTGCGTGCTATACGAGATGGCGACTGGCAAGCGGGCATTTGCGGGCAAGACTCAGGCCAGCGTAATTGCTTCGATTCTGGCAATCGAGCCACCACCGCTCTCGCGACTGGCGCCTATGACTCCGCCCGCACTGGAGCGGATAGTGGGATCGTGCATGGCCAAGGAGCGCGAAGACCGCATCCAGAGCGCCCACGACGTCAAGCTGCAACTACAGTGGATTGCCGAGGCCGGCTCGCAGGCCGGGATCCCCGCACCCGTCGTGGCAAGGCGGCGGACTTCGCAGAGACTAGCGTGGGCACTAGCGGCGGTGGCCGCAGCAGCCGCCATCGCATTTGCTGTCGGATTTGTGTTGCGTGCGCCGGTGACTGCCCACCCTTTGCGAGTCAGCATTCTTCCACCCGATCAACATTCCTTTGATCCGCTGAGCATTGCCCTTTCTCCCGATGGAACCAAGCTGGCGTTTGTGGCGACGGTGGCCGGATTGGCGCCCCAACTTTGGGTGCGCCCTCTGGATTCAACCGCGGCGCAGCCGTTAGCCGGGACGGACGAGGCCAGTCTCCCTTTCTGGTCGGCGGACAGCCGCAGCCTGGGATTCTTTGCGCAAAGCAAACTGCGGATCATTGATGCCAGCGGAGGAGCAGTGCAAACTCTGGCCGACGCGCCCCAGCCTCGTGGCGGCGCCTGGGGAGCCGACGGCACGATTCTGTACTCCCCTAATCCCACATCTCCTTTGTTCCGCATCCCGGCAGCTGGGGGAACACCGTCACCGGCGGTCGGCAAAGAACAGGCGCCCCTATCCCCAGCCACGCTCGCGGGTTCGCAGCGCTGGCCTGCGTTTCTGCCCGATGGCCGGCACTTTATCTTCTTCAAGTTTGCACGTGACACCCGCGCAGGCGCCAGGGGAGACATTCATCTGGGCGCGCTCGATTCGCAGCAGGACACAATCCTGGTGGGCTCGGATTACCGTGGCCAATATGCCAGCGGACATCTGGTGTTCGTACGCGACGGGAATCTGATGACCCAGAGCTTCGATGAAAAGAAGCTGAAATTATCCGGAAATCCTGTGCCCATCGCCGAGCAGGTCCGCGGTAACGATGTGGGAGCGGCAGCGTTCTCCCTTTCGAATGAGGGCAAGCTAGTGTTCTCGGGTGGACAATCCACCAGTCTCGACCTGGCCTGGTACGACCGCAGCGGAAAGAAGGGCGACATCATTGACAGCGGAACATTCCAGGACGCCCACATCTCGCCCGACGGAAAGAAGATCTCGGCTGCCCGCGCCGACGCCGGAGGACACCTGGAGATTTACATCTACGACGTGGCCCGCGGCACCAAGTCACAGTTCAGTTTCTCGCAGTCAAGAGATGACGATCCAGTTTGGTCTCCAGACGGGAACACCATTGTTTTTGACTCCGGACGCAGCGGGAAGATTGACCTCTACACGAGGCCAGCCAATGGCGCTCGCCAGGAGGAATTGCTGTATCACGACGATTTAGACAAGTACCCCAGCAGTTGGTCCTCGGACGGGAAATACATCGCCTACGAAGCCTTAAGCGGCTCCCACTACGATTCGTGGGTGATGCCCATGTCCGGCGACCGCAAACCCTACGCCTTCCTGCACGAAAAGTACAACACCCGCTACCCGGTGTTTTCGCCAGATGGAAAATGGCTGGCCTACACATCGTTCGAGGCCGGACACAGCCAGGTTTACGTCGTTGCCTTTCCCAACCCCGGAGGCAAGTTCCTGGTAGGTGACGGTTTCGGAGCCGTATGGGGCCGCAACGGCAAGGAGATTCTCTTCCTGGATGATCACTCGCGCATTGCATCGGTGGAAGTCACGGCGCACGGCGATAGCGTGGAACTGGGCAAACCGCAAATTCTGTTTCCTACACAGCCTGTCGGACCGGGACTGTTCGAGGCCACCCCCGACGGCGAGCGCTTCCTCATGATGCAAGCGCCGGTACAGAATTCGTCCAACCTGACCCTGGTGGTGAACTGGCCGCAGGAACCCAGGAAATAAAATCAGATGTAAATAGGAAGCGCGGCGTAAGGGTTTAAGGAAAGCTGCAGACATGACGGAACAGCCGGGAAACCCGAATGAGAAACCGCAGACCGGCGAGGGAGGGAAACCGCGTCGGCCGACCACGCTGCTTCGAAAACTCCGCCGCAAGTTATCGCGGAGTCCGCTGCGCCTCCCTGTCATTTGGTACCGGCATCATGGCTTCCGTCCTGAGGACGTGTTTATTGCTGGCTATCCCCGATCCGGGATGACGTGGTCACGTCACACGCTGTTCGAAATCCTTACCGGTGAGAAATCGGGATTCAGAGTAGTGGACGCCAACTTGCGTGGATTTGCCAAACATGGGCTGGCGAGACCAGTCTTGCCAGGAGCCGGCAAGCTCGTCTCCACTCACGAGCAGTATCGGGACTGGAAAAAGTATCACAAGGCAATCTACCTGGTACGAGACGGCAGGGACGTCGTACTTTCCGAGTTCGTCTATCTGACCAACCTGGAATTCTTTTATGGTAACCAGGATGAATTTGTGAAGCACTTTCTCACAACGGCGGTGAGCGGCTTCGGGCCCTGGCAGGACAATATAACAAGTTGGCTGGATTCTTCCCTCGCCGCCACTTCCAACTTCTTGCTGGTGCGATTTGAAGATCTGAAGCAGGATCCGGTAGCCGGGTTTACTCGAATCGTCAACTTCCTGGGAGTCAACGCGACTCCTGAAACGATTCGGAGCGCCGTGGCCAATAGCTCCCTGGAGAAAATGCGGGAGAAGGAACTGCGGGAACCGGTAAAAGCGTCGGTGAAAGGACGTTTTGTCGGCGATGGTTTGGTACAGGGATGGCGTTCGAAGTTAACGCCAGCTCAGGTACAGTTGATTGAGCGGTACGCCGGCCCTGCACTCGTCCGCCTGGGTTACTCATTGTCTAGCCAACTCCCAGAGATAGAACGCTAAACGCCAGCACCTAGTGGCCGCTCGCGCTGATGAAAAATTGGCCCCGGAAGATCATATGAACCTCCGGGACCCGGTTCCAGCTGCCCTGCTTGCGCAGTTTACGGCGAAGTAATGACACCACTATCGAGTTACTCTCTGCTCAGCCACACCTCGAACATCAAGGGCAGAGGTGACCACCTTCGAAATCGAATGCGAGGTTCCGATTTCGGCCTTGAGCTCTTTCACGGCGACGGCTTGAGTTCGTAGCAATGCTTGCGCGCGACGAAGCTCGAGCCGGGTTTTCGCTATTTCTGCCCGTTCTTGCTTGATCTGTGTCTGTTGTTCCTTGACAGCTTCGATCAGAAGCGCAGTCAGGCGAGAATAATCCACGCCCGCAGCGTCCTTACCGTTCTTCTCCCATTGCACAATCTCCGGGACCACGGCTCCCACTTCCTCGGCGATAACGCCGACTTCGTGTTTGCCGTTCGACTTCAGATCGTAGGAAACACCGCGCAATTCCTCGACCTTGTCGAGCGCACCGTGCAGCGTCTGAATGTTGGTCTTCCAGCGCCGTGAGCTGTAAGTTGCCCATCCGTCAGCCAGCGCCGATCCCACACCCTGTCCCACCTGGAAAGGGTTTCCGACGCTCGTTTTGGTGCCAATTAGAACTGGAGCGCCAGCTGGATTGAGCACCAACGGGGTGTTCTTGACGTTGTCATGAGTAGCCTGGATCGCTCCATAGCCGTCGTCGCCCCCGCCGTCTGAGAGGTAACCAATCAACAGTTGTTTGGTTGGGTCTGAACTCCCTTGTATCTGAAGTTGGGCCGGCGTGCCTCGGTTAACGCCGTTGTCGTCCGCTTGGACCGTCAGGGGTTCGACGGGAGCTGGCGTTCCGATTCCGACGTTGACGGCAAAAGATCCGGTTCCTCCCAGCACCAAGGCATTGCTGGCTGCCACTTTGGCGGAGAGCCCTATGGCCGTTGCGTTGATGAGATTACCCGAAACAGCATCTGCGTTCACTCCTACAAAGGTATTGCCAGACCCAGTCGTGTTCGATCCTCCCGCTCCAGTTCCCAGGAAGGTGCTGTTTGCTCCGGTCGTGGTGGCTGCTCCGGCGGAAACTCCCACAAAGGTGTTTTGCATTCCAGTGGTGATACGAGTTCCGGAACCGTTTCCCAATCCCGTGTTTAGCGTGCCGGTGGTGGTGAAATTGCCTGCGCCATTTCCAACCCAAGTGTTGGAAGTACCTCCGGCGGCGTGGAAGAACGGCGAGCCCGCAATGGACAGAACACCAGTGCCTGAACTGGTAGTGACGGGCAGAGCGAAGACGCTGGCGGATGCAGCGCCGGTGAAGCTGCCTGTGCCTCCGGCGACAGTTCCACTGCTGGTGAGATTGCCGGTGACACTTTGATTGCCGATAAAAGCGTTGGCCGTGTTCAGCTGCGGAACCTTGGTCGTGTCAAGATTCAGGGTGACGCCGCCGCTGGTCCCTCCCCCGGTCAAATCAGACCCCGCAGTGATTCCAGTGATCGTACCGACTCCTGGAAATGTTTGACCGGAAGCAAATGAAACGATGCCTCTGAAATTGGCGGTTCCGTTTACGTCGAGACCGGCGCCGGGCGTGATCGTGCCGATGCCGACGTTTCCGCCAAGCGGATTCAATGAAAGTGAAGTGTTCTTAACGCTCTGATGAGTCGCCTGAATCGCCCCGTAGCCGTCATCTTTCCCACCGTCTGACAGGTAGCCAACCAGCAGCTGTTTGGTTGGGTCTGAACTGCCCTGTATCTCGATCTGGGCAGGTGTACCTCGCGAACCGCCGCTGTCGTCGGCCTGGATCGTGAGTGGTTCGACCGGCGTGGGGGTACCGATGCCGACGTTGACGGCACTTGATCCGGTTCCTCCGAGCACTAACGCGTTGCTGGCCCCCACCCGGGCGGCAAAGCCGATCGCTGTTGCATTGCTCAGATTGCCCGAATTAGCGTCCGCTCCGATTCCCAAAAAAGTATTCCAAAATCCAGTAGTATTGGTTTTTCCGGCGCCAGTTCCGACTGCGGTATTGTCGTATCCGGTTGTAGTCGACGCTCCGGCGACAGATCCCACGAACGTGTTCTGCGTGCCGGTGGTGTTTGCGCCTCCAGCGCCGTATCCTACTCCCGTGTTGAAGGTGCCGGTAGTGGCGAAATTTCCGGTGGTGTTTCCCACCCAAACATTGGACGTGCCTCCGGCAGCGTGGAAGAACGGCGATCCTGCGATGGATAGAACGCCAGTGCCCGCGCCGGTAGTGCTGGGCAGCGCGAAGGCGTTGGCAGCCACGGCGCCGCTGAAGCTCCCCGTGCCGCCGGTGATGATTCCACTGGCGGCCAGATTGCCGGTGATTGTCTGATTGTTGGTAAACGTGTTTGCGGTGGCCAGTTGCGGAACTTTGGTGGTGTCAATGTTTAGGGTGACGCTGCCGCTGGTTCCGCCGCCGGTAAGCCCCGTGCCTGCAGTTACCGCGCTGATAGTGCCAGCGCCGGGGAACGCCTGCCCGGAGACAAAGTTCACCACACCGGTGTTCGTGATTCCGAAAGCCGTTCCCGAGAGTGTGAGCGCCGGCGAAGTTCCCGAAGGAAATAGCGTCAGCGTGTTGCGGAAATCCCCGGTGCCATTTACATCGAGCGTAGCCGCAGGGGCGGTGGTGCCGACGCCGACGTTGTCTGCGGGGCTTTGGAAAATCTGCGAATCGCCCTGCTTGGTCGGGCTTAACCAGAGTGGGATGTAATGAGCTTTTCCAGTACCTGTAGAGGACGAGTTCGCAGGGCCGTTCGATGAGAGCTTGCTCCCGTTAGCATTGGCTTTGAGAAACGCTGATGCCGGCAGTCCGCCGAGGGTCTGAGCGTCTGCCGCTTTGAGCGCATACGGCACGCTTGCCAGCAGCACTCGCGGACTTTCGCTTTGTCCTTGAGGCTGAATACCTAACCAACGCGCTTCCCCGGAAGCGAAGAGGTCCGAGGGCAGACCGTGGGCAGAAGTCGAACCGAGCACCACCGAATAGTGTCCGTTCTTGTCCGGAGTGACATTCTGAGTTTCCATCCAAAGCGCGGCGCCGCCTTGCTCATCTTTATAGAGGCTGAATGTGACGCCGGTGATGCCGGAAATGGGTTTGCCGTTCCCATCCATTAATACACCCGCGAACTTGGTAACTGCCGGTACCACGATGTTTGAAGAAGGCACGACTATGGATTGTTGGGCCGCGCTCGGCAGGACCGAGCAGGCGGCTAGTAGAAGAGCTGAAATCGAAAGTTTAAGGCGCGACATGGTTTTCCCCAGTTTTATGAATTGGCCAACGTGAGCGCCTCGCCACTTCGTTTGCGCCGCCGTCAAAGCCTTCCACTCGTATAAGCGACAACCCCAGGCAAATCTGGACATGAAAAGCGGCCGTCACGGATGGTGAGTTTATGGGGAGCGAATTTTTTGGTGAAAAGCGTGACGCAGCCGGAAACATTCTGGATTCGTGTCCACTTTTTCCGCGCAGTGTCGCTTATGAAAGTGAGCGGACGAAGTCGAATCGCAAATCGCGATCGATCACGCCCGCAATCTCACGAACTTAGAAAGTTCAAGAACACATAAATAAGGAGAACCACCATGAAAGCACTACATTCGACGTTCGCTCGCACTATCGCATCCGTGCTGATGAGCCTGTTCCTTTTCGCAGCTGTCAGCGTTGCCGCCACCCAACCTCTGGCAGAGCCTTTCGGACTTACTCTGGACTCAAAAGGCAACCTGTACGTTGCCAACTTCCAGGTCGGACAGGTCCTCGTCTATAACCCGAGCTATCAGCAGATCCCTGCGAAAACCATCACTAACGCACTCCGTGCGCCTACTGGCGTGGCATTCGATATCAACAACAACTTGTGGGTGTCGGACGAAAGTTACAACACCGTCAACGAATATTCGCCCGCGCACAAACTCCTGCAGCAACTCAGCAGCGCCAACGGCATCGGCGGCCCGGTCGCGATCGCGATTGATGGCGTGGGCGATTTGTTCGTCAACAACAGCTTCCAGAATGTCACCCTGATCTCGCTCCCGCTCGACAACCAACTGATCCAGAGTGTGAATGCCAGTACGCTTGGGGTTACCACCGTGTCCGGAATCGCGACCCGCGGAGCAATCTGGGCGCTTGGAACCGATCAGGGGTTTGAGCCGTCTCGCCTGGACATCTTCTTTCTGGTCGGCAACACCGAAAATCCTGTCTCCGGCACCACAGGATCCGCCGTGGCATTTGACGGGTCTGGAAACATTTACTGCGCTAACCTCGACGGTACGGTCGACTATTACAACGCTACTACCAAAACGTCAACGCTCTTCAAGAACGTGGGTTTCATCTCCAGGGGAATGGTGGTTGACAACACGCGCGGTCGCGTCTACATCGCCAATTTTCAGGGCAATGAGATCCAGGTCTACAGCACCCAGGGAGTCCTTCTATCGACTATCAAATAGTCGGCACGTCTCTTCCAGCGGCGGGCGGGTCAACCCTGCCCGCCGCTGTTTTCCATCCCTGTTTCTCTTATTAACTTTTGCGTGATAATTGATTTCGCCTTCCTTCAGATTCCTGTCTGGCAATTTTCCCTCCTGCGGTACAATTTGTGCACGAAAGCGGCCACAGTGCCGTTTCCTGGAAGTGAGGGCGAATCAACCTTATGTCCTCGGCGGCACCGGTCACGATTCTCCTCCAGCGGTGGAGCGAGGGAAACAAGGAAGCGCTCGACCAGTTGATGCCGCTCGTTTATGCGCAACTGCGCAAGCTCGCGGCCCATTCCTTAAGGGGTGAGCGTCCCAACCACACCCTGCGTGCGACCGAGTTAGTCCACGAAGCCTACCTCAAGCTAGTCGGCTCGGATACCCCCTGGCAGAGCCGCGTCCATTTCTATGCGGTGGCGGCTACTGTGCTCCGGCACATCCTGGTTGACCATGCGAAGGCAAACCGGCGGCAGAAACGTGGCGGAGACGCGGAGAAGATCCCGCTTGATGAAGCCGTTGTCATCGGCCCACAGGCATCCTCAGAGGTCATGCACCTGGATGATGCTCTGAAGCGGCTGGCTGTAACCGATGCTCGGAAGAGTCAGATTGTCGAGCTCACATTTTTCGGCGGGATGACGCTCGAAGACATCGCGGCAGTTCTCAATATCTCTGACAAAACCGTTCACCGCGAGCTGAGAGTGGCGAAAGCGTGGCTGCATCGAGAACTTCGTCCGGACGGCGCAGGGTCAGCATGAGCACTCCGGCCTTTGATTCCTGGCGGCGCGTCGAGTCCATTCTGAATGATGCCCTTGATCTTCGCGCCGAGGAAAGGCCGGCGTTCCTCGACAGTGCGTGCGCCGGCGATTCGGATCTGCGCCGCGAAGTAGAGTCGCTGCTCGCATCCGTCGACAAGAGTGTGGGCTTTATCGAGCAACCGCTGCACCAAGTGGCGCAGCAACTCGCCGAAGGCAGCGAGGGCCCCGGCAGCCGCATCCAGGCCTATCAACTGCTCAAGGTGATCGGCGAAGGGGGGATGGGCAAAGTCTATCTCGCGGCCCGCGCCGACGATCAGTACAGCAAGCAAGTCGCAATCAAACTGCTGCGGGCGGGTTTCGCCCAAACCACAGCGATGTTGTTGCGCTTCCGCAGCGAACGCCAGATCCTGGCTGATCTCGACCATCCCAATATCGCTCGCCTTCTCGACGGAGGAGTGACCCCAAGCGGATTGCCGTTCCTGGCCATGGAATACGTCGACGGCATCCCGATTCACGAATACTGCCGCCGGAACCAGTTGACTATCGAACAGCGCCTCCGTCTGTTTATGACGGTGTGCGCGGCTGTGGACTACGCCCACAAGCACCTCGTGGTTCACCGCGACATCAAGCCCGCCAATATTCTGGTTACGAAAGAGGGTGAGCCGAAGCTGTTGGATTTCGGCATTGCTAAGCTGGTGGATGCGGAGCAAGGAACCGCCGTACAGACGCGGACTGCAGATCGACTGATGACCCCGGAGTATGCCAGCCCCGAGCAAATCACAGGCGCCGCCGTAACTACTGCGACCGATGTCTATGCGCTCGGTGTGCTGCTCTACGAATTGCTAGCCGGGTCGCGGCCGTTCAACCTGGAAACAACCACTCCGGTTGAGCTGTATCGAGTGATTTGCGAGCGCGATCCGGAAGCCCCGAGCACGCGCGCTTCGAAGTCGCAGGGACCTGCTTCTTCCGACGCAGAAAAAATCGGCAGTGAACTCGACAACATTGTTCTGATGGCGATGCGCAAGGAACCAACGCAGCGATATCGCTCGGTGCGCGAGTTCGCGGACGATATCAACGCGTACCTGAGCGGATATCCGGTGCGGGCGAAAACGGCGACACTGGGCTACCGCTCAAGCAAATTCATCCGCCGCAACCGAGCCGCCGTAGGCTTCGCCACGCTGGCGGTGGTGGTTCTGGTGGGATTTGTCATCGGCATGGCTCTTCTGGCAAAACGTGCTCGCAGTCAACAAGCCATTGCGGAAACGGAGTCCAAGTTTTTATCCAGCATTTTTGAAGCGTCCACTCCGTTGCAAGCGCGCGGAAAGCAAGTCATGGCGCGTGATCTGCTGGACGCCGGAGTGCAACGCGTGGATCGCGAACTCTCCGGTCAACCCGAAGCTCAGGCCGCAATGCTCGGGAGCATCGGACGCTCATACTACTTTCTGGGTCTCTTTGATCAGGCGAAGCCCCTGCTGCAACGCGCCTACGAACTGCGCAAAGGCCTGTTCGGCGACGATGACTTGAGGACCGCCGAAGCGGCAGAAGATCTAGCGTCGGCACATCGCATGAAGTCTGAGTATGCCGACGCGGAGAAGTTGTTGCGCTCCACGCTGGCCGTGCGCGAAAAGAAGCTTGGTCCCGACGATCCCGCCGTGGCAGAAACGCTGACCGACTTGGGCGATTGTTTGATCCGGGAAAATCGCGAGCGTGAGGCCGAACCCGCCCTCCGGCGCGCACTCGTCGTCTTCCGCAAAGCTAACGATCCCCGCGGGGCGGTGACGCGTGGCTATCTCGCCGAGATCGCCACCCGCGCAGGCAACTACCCAGAAGCGGCTGCTCTCCTGCAAGAAACAGCAGAGATTTATCGTCAAACGCAAGGCACTGATACCCCCGACTATCTCACGACGATGCATAATCTCGCCGCTTCCCTGATCGACAGCGGCGATTTATTGGATGCTGAAAAGGGCGAGCGTCAAGTGCTTGCGCTGCGACGCAAGATCGACCCCGGTCATCCCGACATCGGATATTCGTTGAACAACCTGGGCTGGATTCTTCTCGAAGAAGGAAACTGGCAGGAGGCAGAGCCCTTTCTTCGCGAGAATCTGGACCTCACCAGTAAACTGGGCAGCAAGAGCGATCGCATTGCCACCGCAAAAAACAACTGGGGACATTACTTGCAGGAGAAACATGACTACGCCGGCGCTTCTACATTCTACGGCGAAGCCTTGAGGAAGATGTTGGAACTTCGCGGCCCTGAAAGTTGGCAGGCTGCAAAGGTGCGTTTGAACCTTGGCCAATTAAAGTTTGACGAGCGCGACTACGCAGGAGCCGATGCCGAATTCACCGGCATCTTGGCTCTGACGCGAAAGCTCGGCGGAGAGGATCACCCGCAAGTAGCTGCTTCGTTGATCGCGCTCGCCGAAGCCAAAATGTTTGAAGGTCACAGCGCCGATGCTGAACCATTGCTGCGCCAAGCTTTGAGCATTCGCGAGAAAAAATTGAACCCGGGCCATCCCGCAATCATGATTACGCAAGTACGCCTAGGCGAATCGCTCACCGCCCAAGGACGCGCCGCAGAAGCCGAGCCCATTCTGCGGCAGGCACTTAAGTCCGCAGTCGGAAGCCCTTTTCCACTTGTGCGCTGGCAGGTGGGCGAAGCCGAGGGAGCACTCGGAGAATGTTTATCATCGCTCGGCCAGCACTCCGAAGCTGATCCGTTGATGCGTCAGAGCAAGACTGATCTCGAACATCATCCTCGCCCAGCATTCATAAGCGCTCACCTCGTTTTTCGCAGCGTATAGTTGGATTCGCTCGATGCCCTAAGAAGCCCTGCGCGCCATGATCCGGCGAATGACTCTTACCGGAGTCTCGCTGCCGCTCTCGAAGTGTTTCACCAGGATCCGCTGAAGTTCGAGCGCTACTTGCTCTCGTGTGCCCAAATGCCTGCCGCGAAAGAAAGCGATCCTGATTGAAATATTGAAATTCGGATGCTCAATAATGCTTAGTCGAGTGCGCAGAGGGTGGGTCCGTAGAAAGCTGGCTCGTGACATTCCCACACCCACATTCCCAGCAATGAGCGAGAGTTGCAAGTCCGGATTATGCAACTCGGCGGCAACAATGAGTGGGCCACCCAATCGTTCAACCCGGTTCTTTATCTCTTCTCGCACGGAACATCCGGCTGGATTGAGAACCCAATTCCGCCGGTAAAACTCCAAGCATTTCGCGGACTTCGGTTGGGCCGAAGTTCGAGCTTGCACCAGTCGCATGCCTTCATGCGCGAGCGTTGTTCCCTCCAGGTCATGCGGCAATGCCATTTCAACCGGCAAGACGACAAGCGCTCCGTCCAACTCGCCAGCATGCAGGCGTGCCAATAACTGGCAACTTACATCATTGCAAATGCTGGGTTGCAGGAGAGGAAATTGCTTGCCCAGTTCAATAATGACCTTGGATATGTCCGGCCGCGCCAGAGCATGAGAGAGGCCCAGACGAAAAGGTCCAATCGGGATTGTGTTCCCGGACGTGGAAGCTCTCAAATCGCTCAGAGACGAAAGAATAGCGCGGCTCTTCTCTAGAACTTCGAAGCCCGCTTGCGTCAGCTTTGGAGGCTTGAAATGGCGGTCAAGCAGAACAACACCAAGTTCGACCTCCAGGCGCTGAATCCTTCGACTCAATGCCGAGGGCGTAAGGTATAGATCGTTGGCGGCTCGTTCCATCGAGCCAGTTTCAGCCAAGGCAATAAGAGCTTGGAGTTCTGCAAACATGATCAGAGCTCACCGGGCATCAAGCCTAGCATATATTGCACCGAAAGCAAGTTCATGTTGCATATTATGAAATTGACGCAATATTTGTTAAAGGGTACGTTTGATCGTGCCTCCCGTGTCCGCATCAGCAAAATCCTGCAAGAGATTCCTTCTTGGAGGAATAGTGCGTCGACCTCCCGGTTCTTAGGAGTGACAGCATGAGCATAGAACTTCGCATTGAGAACCTATCGAAGACCTACAAGAATGGCGTTCGGGCGCTGGATAACGTCTCGCTGACTATTCCCGCAGGCATGTACGGTCTGCTCGGCCCGAATGGCGCCGGCAAATCCACCCTCATGCGCACGCTGGCAACTTTGCAGGAACCAGACAGCGGCAGCGCCATGCTCGGTGACATCGACGTACTGAAGCAAAAGGACGAAGTGCGGCACCGCCTCGGCTACCTGCCCCAGGAATTCGGGGTTTATCCGCGCACCTCCGCCCAGGACATGCTCAGCTACATCGCCTTGCTCAAAGGCATCACGCGGGCCAAGGAAAGAAAAGAAGTAGTCGGGCGGATGCTCAAGCGCGTCAATCTTTACGACGACCGCAAGAAGGCGCTCACCAGCTTTTCCGGAGGCATGCGCCAGCGCTTCGGTATTGCCCAGGCGCTGATTGCCAATCCGCAACTGCTGATCGTGGATGAACCCACCGCCGGTCTAGATCCCGGAGAGCGAAATCGTTTCTACAATCTGCTGGCTGAGATTGGTGAGCAGGTGATCGTGATTCTCTCCACGCATATCGTGGAAGATGTAACCGACCTGTGCACCAACACGGCGATTATTAACAAGGGCCAAGTGCTATATCAGGGGCGTCCGCAGGATGCCATCGCGGAATTGAACGGGCGAATCTGGCAAATCTCCATCGCTAAAAACGAACTGGCTGATTACGAGCAGCGTTACCAGGTGGTCTCCAGCAGGCTGGTCGGCGGACGCCGCCTTCTCCACGTTTATAGCGCCTTGCCTCTCAGCGATGGATTTGCTCCCAGTGCTCCCAACCTCGAAGACGTTTTCTTCACCAAAATTCGTTCGTGGAACTAGAAGACGATCATGTTCTGGCAGATCGCGTGGTTTGAAATCCGCTACTGGTTTCGCTCCTGGATGCTATGGATCTTCCTGCTTGTCGTCGGCCTCGTAATTGGCGGCGTGGTCAGCTCCGATCAGATCGTTGCGGGCTCCAGTCTTTCCAATATTTACCGGAATGCGCCGTACGCCATCACGTTCCTCTATGCTGCCATGGGTGTGTTCTCGGTGCTCGTGACCATCGCCTTCGTCAATTTTGCGGCGCTTCGCGACTTCAGCTACAACACCTACCAAATGATATTCTCCACGCCCATACGCCGCCGTGACCTTCTGCTGGGGCGATTTTTCGGGGCCACTCTAATCTCGGCGATCCCCATGCTGGGAATCTCGCTTGGCATTCTGCTGGCAAAGTACATGCCCTGGGCGGATGCGGAACGATGGCAAGCAGTGAATTGGACCGCCCATTTGAAAAGCATTCTGCTCTTCGCCCTGCCCGACACCTTTCTAACCGCTGCGATCATGTTTGCTGTGGCAGTTGTGTGGCGCAAGGAGATCGCTTCGTTCGTTGCCGTGATTCTCCTGTTAACAATCCGCGCTGTGACCTTTGCACTTCTCCAGGATTCACAGCGGCAAAGCCTGGTATCTCTGCTCGACCCTTTTGGGGTGGCCACACTTAACGCGGTCACCAAGTATTGGACCGTGGCCGACAAGAACACCCTCTCTGCCAGCCTTAGTGGCTTGCTGCTGTGGAACCGCTTGCTTTGGATGGGAGTTGGGTGTGTGGTTTTTGCTTTCGCATACTCCCGCTTCAGCTTCGCCGAGAGGCGGACGAAAAGCCAAGCGCTCGAACCAGACGAGCAACGGGAGCCCAGTCCAGTTGCGGCTCCCCTGGTCCATCCGCAACTCGAGGATTCGCCTTGGGCAAAATTCCTGGGATCGTTCAGAGTCCATTTCCGTGGAATGGCCAAGAACACAGCCTTTCTCGTAATTGTCATGATCGCGGGTCTGTTTTGCATTGCAGCCCTGGCTGTGAATTCCACGCTCATCAACAATCACACATTTCCCGTCACTTACCAGATCATCGATGTAATTCGGGACAATCTTTCCTTCTTTCTTATCGTCGTCATCACTTACTTTTGCCGGCGCTCTGGTTTGGCAGGATCGCGACGAGCGCATGGACGAAATCGCCGACGCTACGCCCACGCCGGAGTGGCTATCCTATGCGACCCGGCTGGCTACGCTCATCGCCATGGTGATGGTGATTCAGGCCGCGGCGCTTGCGGCCGGCATCGTCGACCAGGTAGTTCAAGGTTACTATCGTTTCCAGTTCGGTCTTTATTTTCACGAACTGCTGGTGCGAGACGGCTCCTGGTTCGTTTTTCTGGCGGTTCTGGCTTTCCTTATCCACGTCCTGGCGCCCAACAAGTACGTGGGATATTTCGTTTTCATAGCCTTCTACTTCGCCAACGATTTTCTGTGGCGTCCGTTGAATGTGGCGACAAACCTCGTTCAATTTGCGGGCAGGCCTAACGTCGTTTATTCGGACTTCTTCGGAGATGCGCCTTATCGCTCGGCGTGGAACTGGTTCACTCTCTATTGGCTCCTTTTCTGTGTGCTGCTGGCCATCGCCACCGTAATGTTCTGGCCGCGTGGGAAGCAAGACAGATGGCAGGACCGCCGTCGCAACGCCGCCTTACGGTTTAGTTCCGGGTGGAAAACAACGACTGCGTTCTCGCTGCTGGCATTTGCAGCCTGCGGAGGCTGGATCTGGTACAACACCAGGATATTGAATCACCTTCAGGGACCGAAAGACGTGGAACGTGTCCAAGCTGAATATGAAAAGACCTATAAGTCGTTGGACAAGCTTCCCCAACCCCGCCTGCGCAGCGTGAAGTACGTAGTCGACGTTTTCCCCTCGAGCCGCAACGTCAACATCCGCGCCGACGAGGTCATCTACAATCCATACTCCCATCCCCTCGAGGGAATTCATTTCTCGATGGATTCACGTTACGATACTTCGATTGACATTCCGGGAGCCGCGCTCACTAAAGACGACACCCGGCTGGCCTATCGTATTTATCGCTTTGCCTCACCCCTGCGGCCCGGCGAAGAACGCACCCTGCACGTCACCGTGCAGAGCAAGAATCGCGGCTTCGAAAACAACGTGAGCAATCCGGAAATCGTTCAGAACGGAACGTTCATCGACAACTTCGTTGCGCCGGTCATCGGATACAACTACCTTGCCGAACTAACTGATGCTGTGGAGCGCAAAAAGTATGGCCTTCAAGAAGTTGACCTCATGCCTAAGCTGGAACGCAACTGCACTGACGATTGCCGCGATTCTCATCTTCCCGGGCACTCAGATTGGGTAGACGTCAGCGCCGTCATCAGCACGACGCTCGACCAAACCGCCATCGCCCCGGGATCGCTGATGCGCGAATGGCAGCAGGATGGCCGCCGCTATTTCGAATACAAACTTGATCATCCGTCAATGGATATGTACTGCTTCGTTTCTGGCCGCTATGAAATTGCCCGCGAGGAATGGAACGGTATCCAGTTAGAGGTCTATTACCTCAAGGAACAGCCTTGGAACGTCCCGCGAATGATGAACTCCATGAAGAAGTCTCTGGATTACTACATCAAGAACTTCGGCCCATACGAGCACAAGGAAGCCCGCATCATTGAGTTCCCGCGTGTCGCCAACTTTGCCCAGTCATTTCCCGGCACCATGCCTTACTCCGAATCCATCGGCTTCATTGCCAATTTGAATCATCCCGACGACATCGATACCGTGTTCTATGTCGTGGCTCACGAAATGGCGCACCAGTGGTGGGCGCATCAGGTGATGGGCGCAAACATGGAAGGAGCGACGCTGCTTTCTGAGACCTTGGCGCAATACTCCGCGCTCATGGTCATGGAGAAAGAGTTTGGCCGCGACATGATGAGAAAGTTTCTCACTCATGAGATGGACGAGTACCTGCGCTCTCGTGGCCAGGAACTGCTAAAGGAACGACCGCTGCTGACGGTCGAGTCCAGCCAAGGGTACATTCACTATCGAAAGGGCAGCGTGGTGCTCTATTACATGAAGGAGATGATCGGCGAAGATGCCGTCAATCGAGCCTTGCGCAAGCTGATTCACCAGTACGCGTATGCCCCTCCACCGTATCCCACGTCTTACGCTTTGGTGGATGCGTTGCGGGAACAGACTCCGCCTGACCTGCAATACCTGATCAAGGATTTGTTTGAAGATATCACCCTGTTCTCAAATCGCACTCTGGAAGCCACAGCGGTGAAGCGCGCGGATGGAAAATATGACGTCACCATTCAGGTGGAAGCCCGCAAATTCAAAGCCGATGCCAAGGGCAGCGAAAGCGAAGTGCCGGTGGATGACTGGATCGACATCGGGGCCTTCGCCAAGCCCGCAAGCGGAAAACAATATGGTGACACGCTCTACCGCGAACGTATGCATATCACAAAGCGCAATTCCACGTTTACGTTCACCACCGCTCAACTGCCGGACAAAGCAGGAATCGATCCCTTCGCGCTGCTAATCGACCGAGTCCCCGACGACAACGTGAAGAACGTGACTCTGAAGTCAGCGCCGGAGCAGCTAGCACAAGTTCACTAAAGGATTGCAGAATTTCATGAGTGCGCGCGTGGAGGGCGTTCATTTCGACAGGGCGGACAGGAAAAAATTAGCCCCGCCTTTGCAGTAGGAACTGTCTCACTGCCGGGTCCTCGGCCAGGCCAATCGCCCGGTCAAAAGCATCCACGGCCTCGGATCTTCTCCCTAGCAGTTGCAAGAGGTGGGCTCGGACCGCCCAGTAGGGTTGATAAGCGGAGACCACGTCCAAGTCGATCCTATCCAGTACCGCCAAACCGGATTGAGGTCCATTCGCTTCGCCAACGGCCGCGGCGTATCCAGTTCGCGTGCCGAGCGTCGGGGATAAGCGGACGAGTTGTTCGTAGAACAGCGCGATCGCTTTCCACTCGGTCCGGCCGCTGCGTGCCCGCTCAGCGTGTACCGATTGAATCGCAGCCTCGAGTTGAAACCGGCCAGTGCGGCCGCGACCCGCAGCTTCGGCCAGATGGCGTTCAGCTTCTTCTATTAAAGGGAGCGACCATTGCCGTGAGTCCTGCTCCGAAAGTGGAACGTATCGACCGTTCGGCCCCCGCCGCGCCGGTCTACGGGCTTCGCAGTGGAGCATAAGAGCCAGCAGACCCCGAACTTCCGCCTCGCGCGGCATTAGCTGCAGAAGGACACGAGCAAGCCAGATCGCTTCCTCGGCCAAATCCCGCCAGCGCTGGTCGACGCCTGCCATGTCGTCCCATCCGATCCCGAAGGCGGCATAGATAGCTTCAAGCACAGCGTCGAGCCGCTGGGCTAGCTCGCCCTCTTGCGGGACTTCGAATTGAATGCCGCCGTCGCGGATCTTCGTCTTGGCACGCACCAGGCGCTGCCCCATTGTCGCCGATGAGACCAGGAAGGCCTGGGCAATGCGCGCCGCGTCCAAGCCCAGAACGGTTTGGAGCATAAGGGGCGTGTGCATGGCTGGATCAATCGCCGGGTGGGCGCACACGAAGAGCAATTTCAACCTTTCATCGGGAAACTCGGTCGACAACTTCGCCTCCTTATGTTCTTCCGTGAGGAGCAGGAGTGTGGGCTCACTCGCTTCAGCTACTCGTCGATGCCGTACAAGATCGATAAAGGATCGGCGCGCCGCCGTCAGCAGCCAGGCCTCCGGATTCTGCGGCACGCCGTCTCGCGGCCAGGCCGTGAGTGCTGCGACCAATGCATTGCTGAGAGCGTCCTCGGCGGTGGCCAGGTCGTGCGTGTGCGAGGAAAGGTAAGCCACCAGACGACCGTATGACTCGCGGGCCACTCGCTCGATCGCCCGATGAGTATCTTCCTGGCCGCTTCCGCTCATCCCGTGATCCGCCGCTTCAGTTCTGGCGCGAGCGCCCGGACCTCCACGGCACCAGCCGCGGCTGCCGGGCAGCGCGCTGCCCAATCGAGGGCTGCGTCGAGCGAGGGCAGTTCCAAGATTGTGAATCCCCCCAGTTGCTCCTTGGTGTCGGCGAAGGGGCCATCCTGTACGCGCCGCTTCCCTTCTTTCAGCCGAACCGTGGTCCCTGTCTCCGGCACTTGCAGTGGATCGCCAGCGACGTAGATGCCAGCCTCGACCAGCGCCTTGTGGTATGCGCGCCAAGCACCCGTGTAGGGGTCAGTCCCGTCGTTGTTTCGTGTAGTAAAAGCTTCCGGTGATTCGTAGATTAGCAGGGCGAATTGCATCAGCTTTTCTCCTTTGGCAACAATTTGAGCGCCTTTTGTGCGCCCGTATGTATGACGGATGGGAGTCGGTCCATTCGACAGATTCCAGCAAATCTGCAGGAATTTCAAGCGGCTCTACGTGAATTGACGCAGATCTCGGGCGGGAACATATTCTGCGAGACAAGCCTTGCAGACAACGCGGGGAAAAGTTAAAGGCTGTGACATTGGTTATGCTCTAGCCGTCAGCTCCTGCGAGGGAGCCCACAGCATGGAAGCATGCACCGTCACAGCCCTTGATGCGACCACCGCTTTCGCGGTCCCAAACCCCAACTGCCCCTCGCAGAGCCGTCGGTTTTTTCAGGTCTGGCTACCCCGCGGGTTGCCCCGCCGAGCTGATCACTCAGCCTACTTCGGACTGGCAAAAGTTTAATTAAGCCAACCCTTTCAGCCGTCGACGAACGACACCTTAGAGATTCGCTCGAAAATTGTCAACGCCCGTTTTCGGTGCAAAGTGTGGAATTTACGAGCGCGCCCACCGAGCATGCAATCCGTTGTATTGTTTGATGCTTAGTGCCTAACGAATAAATTATTCCGACTTCTCCACACTTTAATCCACAGCACACGAAGAGCCGCGGCCTGACCAGAAATCAACTCAGCGGCTCGACGGCGGACTGGCTCATTGCTCATGGTCTGATCTCAGTTGATTGAGACGGCAGTGGTCCTATAAGTTTGGGTTGGAGCTGCCCCCCTGGACATCTATCTAGTCGACGGCACATACGAGTTGTTCCGGCACTACTACGCTCTGCCGTCCGCAAAGGATTCGGACGGACGAGAGGTCGCCGCCGTCCGCGGCGTCCTCGCTTCGGTGCTGGGCATGATCAAAGGCGGAGCGATGCACATCGCGGTTGCGACTGATCACGTCATCGAATCGTTTCGCAACGAACTATGGCCAGGGTACAAGACGGGCGAAGGCATCGAACCGGACCTCTGGGCACAATTCCCGCTGCTCGAAGACGTCCTCTTGGCAGCCGGCATTGTCGTCTGGCCGATGGTGGAATTCGAGGCGGACGACGCGCTGGCTGCGGCAGCCGCCGCGGCTGCTCGAGATGCGCGTGTCGAACGCGTGATCATCTGCACGCCGGACAAGGATCTCGCCCAATGTGTGCGCGGCACGCGCATCGTCCAACTGAACCGCCGGACGCGCGTCACTTTAGATGAGGCCGGTGTGATTAAGAAGTTTGGGGTCCCGCCGGTATCGATTCCCGACTATCTGGCGCTAGTGGGCGATGCGGCAGACGGATATCCGGGGCTGCCAGGCTGGGGTGCGAAGTCGTCGGCGGCGGTCCTGGCCAAGTTTGTCCATCTCGAATCCATCCCTGTGGATAGTCGCGAATGGCGCGTGAACGCTGCCAACGCGAGTGCCCTCGCAGCCACTCTCGCGCGCGAGCGGGAACATGCACTACTCTTTCGCACTCTTGCCACACTTCGGACCGACATCGCGCTCTTCGACGATGTGGATCAGTTGCGCTGGAACGGTCCCACGACCACCTTTGCCGCACTCGCGGCTCGATTGGACGCGGCGCGCACCGAAACGAGGCGCTAATCGGCCATTCCTCATTAGCATCGTGGCCACGGATGCGCAGACGAGTGCTTCGACCGAAAGCTGTCAAGCCAATCGGTGACTTCAGCGATTGATTGAGACCCTGGCAGAATCAAAGGAGGGCGCGATCCGGCCCGTGCTAGCCAAGAAAAGCGCCACCTCCGTTCTTGCCGATCCAAACAACGGGAACAGCGGCTAGTGCCAAGTTGACAGCTCGCTTTTCGCCGAGCTCAGGCACGGTCGTAGCGATCAAGGTTCATCACCTTGTTCCACGCAGCCGCGAAGTCCTTCACAAACGACTCCTTCGAGTCGTCACTCGCATAAACTTCTGCAAGTGCTCGGAGCTGGGAGTTCGAACCGAAGAGGAGATCGACGCGCGTGCCAGTCCACTTGGTTTTGCCCGTCGTCCGATCGCGTCCCTCATACACGCCTTCAGATGTAGAGGAGGGTTCCCACGTCGTATTCATGTCCAGCAGGTTGACGAAGAAATCATTCGTCAGCGTCTCGGGCCGCTTGGTGAAGACGCCGTGTTTGGCCTGCCCGAAGTTGGCATTCAAGGCGCGCATGCCGCCGATGAGTACTGTCATCTCGGGGGCAGTCAGTGTCAGCAACTGCGCCCGATCTACCAGCAATTCCTCAGCCGACAGGACCTGCCCGCTGCGGAGATAGTTGCGGAACCCGTCCGCGATCGGCTCCATTACGGCGAATGAGTGTACGTCGGTCTGCTTCTGCGAAGCATCCGTGCGCCCCGGCGAGAAGGGAATCTTCACTTTGTGCCCGGCCCTTTTCGCAGCTTCCTCGATGGCTGCGTCGCCACCCAGCACAATCAGGTCGGCGAGCGAGATCTTCTTTCCCTTACTGCCGTTCGTCTGGGCGCTGTTGAACTCCTTTTGGATCGCCTCCAGCTTTTTGAGAACCTTCGCCAGCGCGGCCGGTTGGTTCACTTCCCAATCCTTTTGCGGCGTGAGGCGAATGCGCGCCCCGTTCGCCCCACCCCGCTTGTCGGAGCCGCGGAACGACGACGCCGATGCCCAGGCAGTCGTGACCAGTTGGGATATCGACAGTCCGGATGCAAGGATCTTCGCCTTCAGAGCGGCAATGTCCTTCTCCCCGATCAATTTATGATCCACTGCGGGAATCGGGTCTTGCCAGACCAAAGTCTCCTTCGGAACGAGCGGGCCGAGGTAGCGCGCGATCGGCCCCATGTCGCGGTGCGTCAGCTTGAACCACGCCCGCGCAAACGCGTCTGCGAACCGATCCGGATGTTCGTAGAAACGCCGTGAAATCTTTTCGTAAGCCGGATCGAACCGCAAGGAGAGGTCCGTGGTCAGCATGGATGGCGAGTGACGCTTCGACGGATCGTGCGCATCCGGCACCGTACCGTTGCCTGCGCCATTTTTCGGTGTCCACTGGTGCGCCCCGGCGGGACTCTTCGTCAGTTCCCATTCGTAGCTGAACAGGTTGGTGAAGAAGTTGTTGCTCCATTTCGTAGGCGTGGTGGTCCAAATGACTTCCAGGCCGCTGCCGATGGTGTCACCACCACACCCTTTGCCAAGTTTATTCTTCCACCCGAGGCCTTGGTCCTGGATGTCGGCACCTTCTGGTTCTGGGCCCACGTAGTCAGCGGGAATGCCAGCGCCGTGGGTCTTGCCGAAGGTGTGGCCGCCGGCAATGAGCGCAACCGTTTCCTCGTCATTCATCGCCATGCGGGCGAAGGTCTCCCGGATATCCCGTGCCGCGGCAATCGGATCGGGCTTTCCATTCGGCCCTTCCGGGTTCACGTAGATCAGACCCATTTGCACGGCCGCGAGAGGATTGCTAAGATCGCGGTCGCCGCTGTAGCGCTCGTCCGCCAGCCACTTGCCTTCGGGGCCCCAGTAGATGTCCTCTTCGGGTTCCCAGACATCCTCGCGCCCGCCGCCGAAACCGAAAGTCTTGAAGCCCATCGACTCGAGGGCGACATTGCCGGCAAGAATCATAAGGTCGGCCCAGGAGATTTTCCGGCCGTATTTCTGCTTGATCGGCCATAGCAGCCGGCGTGCCTTGTCGAGGTTCACATTGTCCGGCCAGCTATTGAGCGGCGCGAAGCGCTGCTGCCCGGATCCGGCCCCGCCGCGGCCGTCGCCAATGCGGTAGGTGCCTGCGCTGTGCCATGCCATGCGAATGAACAGCCCGCCATAGTGGCCAAAATCGGCCGGCCACCAGTCCTGCGAGTCGGTCATCAAGGCATGAAGATCCTTGATCACGGCATTCAGGTCAAGACTCTTGAACTCCTTGGCGTAGTCGAACTCCTCGCCCATCGGATCGGACAGCTCCGAGTGCTGGTGCAGGACGTTCAAATTCACCTGGTTGGGCCACCAGTCGCGGTTCGTCGGACCGGAGGCTCCGTGGTGGAATGGGCACTTGGATTCGGTTGACTTGTTTTTACGCTGATCCTCGGGGGAAACAGTCCCCGATGAAGAGGCAAGTGTGTTTTCCTTATGTTTTAGATTTTCCATTTGCTTTTCCTTTGAATTAGTTCAAAACTGTCATGATTTACGAACCCATCAGACTGCGGTTCGCACAATTTAGAGTGCCTGCGTGCGCGCTTGATTGGTTCCCAAAAAGTATCCTCACAACTCCAGACTTAACGGGAAGCGCGCCGCGGAGCGCACTTCGTGCAAAGTCCCCTGAAAATGAGTTCGCATTCGCGAAGAATCCGCTTACCGAGAGAGCGCGTGGCAGGCCTGGGCACGTCGTACCACTCGATGTCCTCAACATTGCCGCAGCGGTCGCAGATGAAGTGGTGATGGCGCATGCCTTTCGCATCGAATCGCGCGGCGCGGCCCTCGACGGCCACTTCACGCACCAAACCCGCCTCCACAAGGTCCCGCAAATTGTTATAAGTTGTGGCCCTTGAAGAGCGCGGATCCACTCGATTCACGGCTTCGAAGATTTCCGCAGCCGTGGGATGCCGGTTGTGTTCCATCAAGAACGCCATCACGGCGTAGCGCTGCGGAGTGCACCGCAACCCGCTGCCTTCCAATGACCTTGTAATCGCCGTAGCGTCCATGAAGAAGTTAGATTATATCTAATATGCCATTTTGTCAAAACGTATGCTTTTGCATGCTGCTGCCAACGATATTTTTCGCGACCTATCCAATATTGCGCAATACTCGAATTCCAATCTTCTCAGCCATTCTCACTAACTCCGGCAAGGAGTCCGCACTCATCTTTCGCATAAGTTGACCACGATGAACCTTCACCGTGGTTTCGCTGGTTCCAATCTCGGCAGCGATTTGCTTATTGGGAAGGCCGGACACCACAAGTGGCAACAGTTCCCGCTCACGAGGCGTCAGCCATTCAAAGCGCTCCCTCAATATGGCAATCTCGGCCTCTTGTCGGCGTCTCTTGCCGTCGCGCTCCAGCGCCTGATGAATCGCGTCCAGCAGATCTTGATCGCGAAACGGTTTGGTCAGGAACTCGACGGCACCCGCCTTCATGGCCCGGACCGACATCGGGATATCACCGTGCCCCGTAATAAAAATGATCGGAATGAGAATGTGGGCGTCAGCCAACTTGCGCTGGAAATCCAGACCACTGATTCCTGGCAATCTGATATCGAGGATCATGCAACTGGCCACATCCGGCGGTTTCCTGTCCAGGAACGCCTGCGCCGAGCCGAAGAGTTCAACGCGTAAACCCACCGAGCGGATCAAGCTGTCGAGCGCCTTGCGCACCTCGGCATCGTCGTCGACAACAAAAACGATGGATTGCGGTTCCGTCATACGTAATCTGCTTTGGGTAAGATGAATTGAAAAACTGCCCCGTATGGCGACGCCCGGGTAGCCCACATGCGGCCACCATGAGATTCCACGATGGAGCGGCTGATCGCCAGTCCCATTCCAATACCCTCCGGCTTGGTGGTAAAGAACGGTTCGAAAATGCGGGCCGTCTGTTCCGGATCAAGGCCCCTTCCAGAATCTTGCAGTTGGATCAGCACGCCCTCCGCGTCCCTCCCTGACTTGATGAGCAGCGTTCTTGGCCGGTCGGTAACCGTCATCATGGCGTCGATTGCGTTCATGATCAGGTTCAGAATTACTTGCTGCAATTGAACCCGGTCGCCAAGCACAGGGGGGACACCGGCAGCCAGCCTGGTCCTTGCCACAACCCCGCCCCTGGTCAGTTCGCTGCGGACCAGAGCCAATACCTCCCGGATGACTTCATTCACATCCAGTGACCCCATCTGAGGCGTGGCCTTTGTCAGCAACGAGCGGACCCTCGCAATCACGTCGCTGGCGCGGTTTGCCTCTCGAACCGCACCCGTCACCGCCTTTCGAGCCTCGTCCAGGTTGGGAGGGTTCGCATCGAGCCAGTGCAACGAGGCGCTCGCATTCGTGGCCACAGCGGCCAGGGGTTGGTTAATCTCGTGGGCGATGGATGCCGTCAACTCACCCATGGCGACGATTCGAGTCACTCGAGCCAGTGCAGCCTGCGATTCCTGCAGTTCCTGTTCGGCGCGTTTGCGTTCGGTGATATCGCGCGCCAGGGATACCCGGTAGGTTCGGTCAAGGTGAACCTGCTTGATACTGACTTCCACCGGGAACGTCGATCCGTCCTTCCGCCGGTGAAGTCCCTCGAAGATTGCGAAGCCTGCATCCCGCAACTGGTCGTTAACCCTTGCGTGCACAGATTCATCGACATTGGGATCGATATCGTAAGCCGACATGGACAGAAGTTCTTCGCGGGTATAGCCCAGGTCCAAGCAGGCTCTTCCATTGATATCGATAAAACGAAGCGTTTTCGGATCAATCACCTCGATGGCATCATTGGACTGGTCAACTAACATGCGGAAAAGCTGCAGCGATTTTTCGGCTCGCTTGCGCTCGGTAACATCGTGAGCCATGCCGCGGACGATGGGGAAAGGGACGCCTTCGGTACGAAGGGTGTTGTGATATTCCCAGATCCTGCGCTCTCCCGTGCGTGTGATGACTGCCATCATGCCCTGGTCCGCGCCGGACGTCCTGATTCTCGCCAAATAACGGTCGAACTCTTCGCGATATTCGGGAGCGACCAAGCTGCGCATCGGGATTTCCAGCAGTTCGGCGACTTGATACCCCAGGATGCGCGCGGGAGCCGGATTCGCCGACAGCAGTTTCCCCTCCAGATCATGCGTGCACAAGAGATCCTGGCTGTTCTCGACCAAGTCGCGGTAACGGTCCTCGCTGTCGCGCAGAGCTTGTTCCGCGCGTTTCCGCTCGGTGATGTCACGGATGGCGCTCGAAACCAGTACGCCCTCTTCCGTTACCAGCGGACTCAGGCTGATCTCCACCGGAAACTCGTGCCCTTTTTTGTGCAATCCGTACAATTCCAGGCCAGCCCCCATCGGCCGAACTCGAGGCTCGGTAACGAAATCCGTTCGGTGGCCAGGGTGCTGACCTCGAAAACGCGCGGGCACCAGCGCCTCGATTTCTCGATCCAACAGTTCCTCGCGTCGATACCCGAACAACCTCTCCACCTGGGCATTGACGAGCACAATCTTGCCTTCTCGATTTACCACGACCACTGCGTCCGGGGCAGCTTCCAGCAATCCCCGGAATTTTGCTTCAGCACGCTTGCGCTCCGTGATGTCGACAAAAACGCCTACAGCCCCTCTGACGCTGCCTTCGCGATCCAGAAGTGGCGCCGCATTGCCGAAAAAGTCACGTGTCATCCCATCGTTGAATAGCAGAGTGATCTCGGACTCACGAACCTCCCGTCCCGTAGCCGCGGCCTTCTGCACCGGCAACTCGTCCGGAGGAACATCCTGTCCGTTTCTAATCACGCGGAAGTTCGAGGGCCCCTCCCCTTCTGGCGCGGACTTGGAAATATTGGTGCCATAGGGCAGCCGCATCATTTCGTAAGCGGCACGGCTGCCGGTTATCTCCCGGCAGGCGGCGTCTCGGGAAATGAGCGCCATCCCCGGGATTGCATCTAAAATGACCGCCAATTCTTCGGCCCGGGCCTTGGCCTCGGCTTCGCTTCGCTGCAGGGCTTCTTCCACCTTTTTTCGCGCGGTGATGTCGCGGATCGCACTCGAAACCAGGACGCCTGCTTCCGTTTCCAGCGGGCTCAGGCTGATCTCTACCGGGAACTCGTGCCCGTCCTTGTGCAGGCCAAAAAGCTCCATGCCCGCCCCCATGGGTCGTACTCGAGGCTCGCCGAAGAAGTCCATTCGGTGTTGCGGATGCTGGTCCCGGAAACGCTCCGGTGCCAGCATCTCAATCTCGTGATCCAACAATTCCTCCTTCCGATAGCCGAACAGCCTCTCCACCTGGGCATTAACGAGCACAATCTTGCCCTCGCGATTCACCACCACCATCGCGTCCGGGGCAGCCTCCAGCAACCCCCGGAACCTGCCTTCCGCTGCTTCCGAAGCCTTCGCGGTTTGAATCAAAGAGAGGATTTGTGGAACCGTGAAAGGAAGCAGCACGGCCGTCGTGATCGATGCCAAAGCGGTAAAGATCTTGACGCTTGCGGAAAGCACGTAAACCGGAACCCAGACGGTAACCGCCTCCATGAAATGCGTGCCGCCACAGGCCAGGATGAACGAGCCGAACGCCAGAAACATCCAGTGGAACGGTATGTCGCGGCGTCCTTTGTGCACCAAATAAACAAGGGTTCCAGAGATCGTGAAGTACGCCAGACCAATGAGCGAATCAGCAATCACGTGGGTCCAGATTAACGTCGTCCTGCCGAGGTAGCAGTAGAGGTGAGGCAGAAAATTGGAAGCCAGCATCCGGCTTGCAAGGGCTGGCCAGATCAGGAATGGAACCATCGCAAGCATCAACACCGCGGCCGCCCCGTAGAGCACTAGGCGCGTGGGGAATTGCGGCGGTTCAAACAGTCCAGAGCCGATTGCGGGAGTTGACATACGACCTCCTGCCGATGGGTCGCTCGCGCTGTCGCGGGCTTCCAACCGTTCATGAAGAAAAAGTCGATGGGAACGATTCGGTAGCGATGGCGGCCCGCGAGTTGGAGCCCGTTGTGGGGTGCGGACGCCGCGGTCAACACGATGAGCGCGGCCTGAGGGTGGCCGTAGAGATCCGCCATCGGCGCGCTTGCGGAGATTGTCAGAAGAATCTCCCGCCGGCGTTCTGGGCCCTTTCAAACTTAACGCCCGTACCAACGGACTCTGGCGCTGGAATGCGTGACCAAGGCCGAGCTTCACCGCCAGCGATTCAGACTACAAACCGCCTCTGCCGCCCGACTGGCAATCACCTGCAGAACTTCAGGTCTTTCGTAGCCAATCACACAGCAGGTGGTTGAGCTTCGCGTACAGTTCGATGTGTCCGCATTCGTCGCACACGCCCACCGAGACCACCCCCGAGTACATTGGACCGTCAGGGGCATCTGGGCGAGCAAAGTCTAATCTCACGAGACCGCTGACCCTATTGGAATGCCGGCATAGTTCCGGAGCCATTTCCCCCCTCGCGGCAACCGGTTTTTAACAACATTAACCCTAATTCAGGTATCCAGTCGGACTTAAACATCAACCGACTGGCTGCCCCTGAATGTGCCGCTAATCTACACCTAAAGCTTCAGTTGTCAAGGATTTCTTGTGGCCGGTAGTGGTTCGGTTTGGTTGTAATTCCGAACAAGCGCTGTTTGTGCCGTGAGGACTTGGGGCGAGCCGTGCGATGGGTGGTGTTTTTGCGATTACCGCGCGTTTGGCACTCCGTCATCACACTCAGCCAACACGTTAGTGGCCCCGGCGGTCGAAACCAATTACCACGGCGTTGCTGGCGGGAATATCCATGTGATCGAGGCGTGGGACTAAGTTGGGAGTGCATCGTGTTCACAGAGCAAGCGATTTCACGCGAATGCCTAAACCTTGGTGAAGGCTATCGGTACAAACGTACACTCCTCCAGTACGAACAGAGAATAGACTCCTAGTCGCTCTCGGTGCTACTTTCGCCACTGAACCGTGAGATTTTCGGTTGTCAAGAACGTCATGGCATCCATCAACCTATCGAGGTGGGAAAAATGGCCGGAGGTGAATCCCCGGATGGAAGACGAGCGCTCCGACAGTAGCTTGCAAGAAATCGTGGGAGACAGCCCCGCGCTGAAGCGCTTGCTGCAGTTAGCAATGAAAGTGGGCGCCAACGATTTTCCTGTTTTGATTCTGGGCGAAGCCGGATCGGGCAAGGAGTCGATTGCCCGAGCCATCCACCGTATCAGCTTCCGAAGAAACGAGAGTTTCGTGAAAGTCAATTGTGTCAGGGCTGCCGGAGGAAGGCTCGGGCCTGAGTTATTCGGAGAAGCGAAGGATGCCTTGGACGACCCAGCCAGCCGTGGGACCGGCGGGGTCGAGCGCGGGAGGATCGGCTATGTCGAACTGGCCCAGAACGGAATACTCTTTTTGGATGAGATCGCACACCTGCCCCTGGATCTTCAAGCCACGCTGCTTCGAATGCTGCAGGGCCGGGCGTTTGAACCATTCGGCAGCATGCAACGCATTCCGGTGAATGTGCGTTTGATCGCGAGCACCAAGTACGACTTGGGAGAGCGGGTGGCTGACCGCATGTTTCTTGGCGATCTGTACGAACCACTGAATACATTCCCCATCCGGGTTCCGCCGCTGCGCGAACGGCGAGCCGATATTCCCTCGCTCGCGCGCTATTTCATGCAGAAGTTCGCCCGCCGCATGAACAAACAGATCGAGAGTATTCCGGCCGAGACGATGACTTCTCTCATGAATTTCGATTGGCCAGGCAACGTCAGGCAACTGGAGAACTTGATCGAGCGGGCGGTCGTTTTGACGGATGGCCCCGAATTGCGAGTTCCACCCAATCTGGCACTGAATTCGGACTTTCTGTCTAAACCTGGCAGACCAAGCATTGGATAGTACCGGAAAACGGACCCGCATTCGTACGGGTTCGCTCCGCTCACCGGCTATCCGCCTTGCGTACGGGTCGGATAGGCGCTCCAATTGCTGGGCAGGATCTCGCATCGGACAGCAGTTGATCGCCAGCAATCGGGTGGTGACGGATACCGAAGCAACAAAATTCGGGCCGTGTCTACGATCAATACCAGGCCGAGATAGAAAGTTGGTGACGCGAAACTCGCGTTGATCAAAGACTATGCCCAGAACTGGGGATCGGTCACCGACGAGCCGCTCGCATCGGTCGACTGGCAGTCGGACAGACCATACTCCTCCGTGCGGCGACCGAGAAAAGGGATCGTGGGTGATCGAAACACACTGTCCCCAAAACTCCGCCCACCGGCGAAATTACCCGCCATTCGTTCTATAAGCGCCTCAGAATCAATTGACTGGCCGCCCAAAACGGCGGATTTAAAACTGTCGGAGTGCCGAAAGTAACCTTCCAGCCCCGCACGGTTACCCTTACCGGAGGGCCACTCGTCCTACGAGATTGGGCCATGTACTACCGCGTCTATCTCGCCTATTCTGAGCCTACCAACACCAAGAAGTGACAGGAGACCACAATGAAATACTTATTCTCGATTCTCCTACTAACCGCGGCGATGCAGGCGCAGACTTTTGCGGTGAGCAAATTTGCGCTTCCCGACGCACCCAGTCAGCAGCGTCATTTCTGGACGCTTGAGAACAAGGCGAACGTGAGTATTCTGGCGGGGCTGATCGCGGCCGATGCCATCACCACCCAGCGCGGCCTGAACCAGGGTCTGCGCGAAACCAACCCCATCATGCGCCCCTTCGTGACGCGTGGTGCAGGCGGAGAGGCTGCCGGGTCGGCTCTCGGTTTTGGCGCAGGCGTTGGCCTTGTCTACCTGTTGCATCGGACCAACCACTACAAAGCGGAACGCATCGCGATGCGGATGATAGTGGTCGGCGAAAGTGGCTTCGTCGCCAACAACATCATTGCGATTCGCTAATAGTTCCTGCCGCCGTGCATCATCACGTATGCCGCATCATTGCGGCAACTGCCTCCTGGCTTCGTTGGGCTCCCACATTTGGTAGTTCTTTCAGGAAATCACGCTCTTCGATCCTCGATGATTCGGGTCGCAGACGCCGGTTACTGAGGTTACTAGCAACCCACGCCTGTTGCTTGAGAACACGGACAACAAGATTAGAATCTCTTCACCAAGACCCTTCAGCCAAGAGCTCGATTTCATGCAAGACAGGATGTGTTCGTCAAATGGTAGGCGGAATCGGTTGGGACGGAACAATGTATGTAGATTCGGTTTTGGTTGTTGAAGATGAACCCGGCCTTCTCGAAGCCATGTGCGAGTTCTTTTCCGGGCGGGGGATGAAAGTATTAGCCGCACGGAATTGTTCGGAAGCAGAGCATATCTGCCGTTCGCAAAAGCCTGATGCTGCAATCCTCGATTACGAGTTGCCAGACGGTAATGGACTAGAGTTACTCAGCCGACTGAAAGCAATCGATCCTGCTTTACCCACGATTTTCCTAACAGGTTATGGTTCCATTCAATTAGCGGTCGAGGCCATCAAACTGGGAGCCGATCAATTCCTGACGAAGCCAGCCGAATTTGAAACTGTTTACGCGGTTCTTCGGCGTAGCCTGGAGAATCTGCGCGGACGACAGGTGCACGCCGCGGACAAGATGAAAACAAATCGCCGTGCGGTCAATCCCTTCTTTGGGCAGAGCGGGAGTATTGGCGATCTGGAGGAAACCGCCAAACGGGTGCTGCATTGCAACAGCCCGATTCTCATCCAGGGTGAAACCGGAACAGGGAAGAGTGTTCTAGCCCGCTGGTTTCATAGTCATGGTCCAAGGTCGGAGCGACCTTTCGTGGATTTGAATTGTGCAGGATTAACTCGCGAGTTGCTCGAAACTGAGCTCTTCGGCCACGAGAAGGGTGCGTTCACGGGCGCGGTGCAGGCGAAACACGGCCTCCTCGAAGTCGGACACAAAGGCACGATTTTTCTGGATGAAATAGGGGATATGGACCTTCAGGTACAAGCCAAGCTCTTGAAGGTTCTGGAGGAGAAAACCTTCCGCCGGTTGGGAGATGTTCGCGAGCGCACGGTCGATATTCACCTGATCACGGCTACTCACCATAACTTGCAGCGTGCCGCACAGCAGGGCACGTTTCGGCAAGATCTATATTTTCGGGTAAGCGCCATCAAACTGACCATTCCGCCACTTCGGGATCGCGTTGAGGACATACCGGGACTAGCTGGCGAATTACTCGGCGATATAACTGCAGAGTTAGGGTTGCCGCAGGTGGAAGTCTCTTCCGAGTCAGCGGGAGCCTTACAAGCATACCCCTGGCCCGGGAATATTCGCGAGTTGCGGAATGTTCTGGAACGCGCAGTTTTACTAGGCGATCACAGGCTGCTCAACGCGAAGGATCTCCAGTTTGATATCCAAACGGAAGCAAGCGCAGCGGATGTCTGGCCGATACAAAAACTTGAAGAACTAGAGATCCTACATATTAAGAAGGTTCTAAACCTCACTCGGGGACGAGTTCGCGAGGCGGCAGACAAGCTCGGCATTCCCAAGAGCTCCCTCTACAGTAAGATCAAGCAGTACGGGATCACGAACGGCGAGGTTCCCGAAAACCAGCCTGAAGTAACTATATAAAAGACGCAGGCCGCCAATTCCCATCCAATGCAGGTCAAGCTTCAGCCGTGTCGAGCATTTTGCGTACGTGCCTCAGCAACGATTTCTTGGTGAAAGGCTTGTGCAGCAGCGTTTTTCCGGAATCCAGCACTCCGTAGTTAGCAATCAGATTGCCCGCATAGCCCGACATGTAGGTTCCTCTCAGGTCTGGCCGCGACGCCTTGAGTTGGGCCACCAGTGTTCCACCTCCCATGGCAGGCATGATGACATCGGTCAGCACGAGATCGATGTTCTCCGTATACGCTTGCGCGATCTCAATTGCGGATGGGCCATCTTTCGCGGCCAACACCGTGTAGCCACCGCTCTCCAGCAAGCCAACGGTGAGCTCGCGAAGTGCATCGTCATCCTCCACTACCAGGATCGTCTCGGACCCTCCCAGCGGCATTACGTCCGACGAGGGCGGAATGAGAGAGATCGCGGGCTCATTGATCCGAGGGAAATACAGTTTGAAAATCGTTCCTTTTCCTGGTTCGCTCTCCACGCGAACGTGCCCTCCGATCCGCTTCATCGTCCCGTCAACCATCGAGAGCCCCAATCCTGTTCCCTCGCCCGGGCCTTTGGTAGTAAAGAACGGCTCAAAAACTCGAGCCATAGTCTTGGCGTCCATGCCGCACCCGGTGTCGCTGACCGAAAGCATCACATACGAGCCTGGGGTCACTTCGGGCTGCCGGCGTGAATAGGATTCATCCAGTTCCACATTCGACGTTGCAACCAGAATTGTCCCTCCCTTGGGCATGGCGTCACGGGAATTGACGGCGAGATTCATCAAAATCTGTTCCACCTGCCTCAGATCGGCACGGACCGTGCCCAGCGCAACCCCGGGAACGAACTTCAAGGCGATGTCCTCACCTACCATCCGTAACAACATCTTGCTCACGTTGTTTACAACCGCGTTCAGATTCAGCACGCTTGGGTGCAGAACTTCGTGCCGGCTGAAAGCCAGAAGCTGGCGAGTTAGGTCGGAGGCCCGTTCAGCGGCTTTCCTGATTTGATGGATGGAGTTCAGAACACGACTCGTCGGATCCAATAGCTCGGTGGACATGTCGCAGTAGCCCATGATGACGCCCAGCATATTGTTAAAATCATGCGCCACGCCGTCCGCCAGGCGGCCGACCGCTTCCATCTTCTGCGCTTGCAGATATTGTTCCTGCAATCGCTTGGCCTCAGTAACGTCGATGGTGATTCCCAACATGCAACTGGTGTCGCTCAGAGTGATCAGCTCCGCGAAAACCTGGGTGTCCCTGACTTCTCCAGATTTTGTCCTGAACTGGCAGTCGAAACCATTGATCCGCCCAGACTGGGTGAGTCGCTCCACGAGGGCCGTTCGTTGCTCGGGTACTACCCAGATACCCAATTCATGAGCCGTACGGCCAATCACTTCCTGGCACTCATACCCCAGCATTTTGACGAATCCCTCGTTAACATCGATGTATCGACCCTCCGCCTTCGTGCTGACGGTAACGGGCATCGGGCAACAATGGAACGATTTGGAGAATCTTTCCTCGGATTGCACCAGCTTTCTTTCATTTTCCCGCCTGATGGTAACGTCTTGGGCCACAACAAGCTTCGCTTCGACACCCCCAAGATTTATGTCATGACCAGTGATCTCCACTCCGATGACACTTCCATCCTTTTTGCGGTGCCGCCAGATCTCTACATCTTGAAGTTGGTGCGCCGTGTTCTCCAGCAAACCGGGGATCTCCCTTTCCACCTGTATATCGAGGATGGTGCGCGCCAGGAACTCTTCGCGCGAAAATCCATAAAGCCGGATCGCCGCCTCGTTGATCTCCAAGAAGGCCAGAGTCCGGCGGTCGAGGACCCACATGGGAATGGGGCTGCTATCGAATAACAAGCGGTACTGCTCTCGCGATCGACCAAGCGCTGCTTCGGCCAGCCTCTGGGAGGTAAGGTCCCGGCCAACGGCTGAAACTCCCACAATTTGTCCTGACCGATTCCTTACCGGCGATATGGTAAAAGAAGTGGTTAAGCGCTTGCCTTGTTTTGTGACGGTGACGGCTTCGTAACTGCTCTCCGCTTGTCCTCGTCCTATTTTGGTCAAGATCTCGGACGCGAGCTGGTTCTGACCAGATGGCGTCAGCACAGAGACATTTCTGCCAACTACATCCTCAGCGACGTAGCCGTACATCTGCTCGGCTCCTCGGTTCCAGTTGGTAATCGTGCAATCCAGGGTCATGCCTATGATCGCGTCTCTGGAGGACTCGACGATCGCCGCCAACTCGGCAATCTCTTGCTCGGTTCGCTTCCTTGCTTTGGTCGCCGCTTGCGCAGAATTCTTCATGGTCGCCATCCGAGCGCCGTGTGCTCTCGACCCTGCAGATCAGGCGTTTTTCGCACATCGTTGACCGCTTCAACCGCTGCGTGCCGCTCGCACAAAATCGCTTTGGCGGCGTGACCTCCTGAGATGGTGGAGCAAGACAGGCCGACAACACCATGAGCTGTGATGTGCGTCGACGTCGAACCGGAGTTGGAAAGGTAGCGGTAGAGCGGGGGACCTGAGGAAAACGAATACCACGCGACGCCGGGCTCGAACATAAACCAGACGGTCGCACGCAGAAGGGTTCGCTGAGGCGTTTCCCCGACCAGTCCAGGGCTCCTACTCGGTACGGCCATCACTACACCTTCGGAACGGTCAGATGCGCGACTTGTCTTTCAGTTGGTTCCTTTCAGCCTGAAGAGCATAGTCAACATCATCCACAACCGCCCGCGAGCCATTCTCCCCCCCAAATCAAGACGAACGAGGCGCGTTTACCGGGTAAACGCAACCCTTATACTCCGTATACACGCATTCTACCTCCACGACACTGCCCTTGCACGCTTGTTACGAAAAACGGAACTCTCCAGAAACGAGCGAGTTGCTGACGCAGCCGCCCATTCGGGAACCCCATTGGTTAACGCTTTCGTTAACTCGTTGACGCCATCATAGGCGAACACTGGATGGCATTCCGCACGACAGATTTCTGAATTTTGGATTCCTCTCTCAATTCCGGACAGCTCGCGGTGTAAATCCCTGTTCCACCGCATGCCATGCGCCCTGATATCAGACACATCGGAATCTTAGGATCCTTGGCAAGTCACGTGCCTTTAGCTTCAGGAGTGGTGAGGAAGCTCCGCGCTTGTTCCTTCTTCGTTTCTTGTGAACTAGCGCATTTCGTCGAAGGTTACTCACCTCTCCAGAGGACAACGTCATGGATCTCGGGGGAAAGGGTTCTTCCGCTGGCCTGCTCTGGGTCATCAGAACACGTATCGCCGGGCTAATATTGGCTGTCGTCGTCGGGATCTCGCCGCAACCTGGGTGGGCGTCGATTACCCGAGTCACGAGCACCCTCAGCATTGCGCCCAGTAATTCCGTTGTCGCGGGCTCGACGGTGACCCTAACTGCGACGGTTATGGATGGCACCATCCCGGTGACCCATGGGGTGGTCGTGTTCTGCGACGCCAATGCCACACGCTGCGAGGGCGCGGCAATTTTTGGAACGGCGCAGCTGACTGGGAGCGGGTCGGCAACCTTGAGGCAGGTATTTGGCGTCGGCAGCTACAGCATTCAGGCAATATTTCAAGATTCGATCACATCCTCACCACAGCCCTTGACGGTGTCTGGCAATGCGAGCTACCCGTCGGCAACCACAATCAAGGCCAGTGGGACTGCGGGTGATTACACGCTGACGGGAACTGTGAGCGTCTTCGGACGCGAGGTGCCTGTCGGAACGGTTTCGTTTCTCGATACCAGCGACAGCAATTCCGTTGTCGGAAGCGCCGCACTCAATCCCCTTAGTCTTGTGTCGAAACTGATTCCCGCACCAGGCTCGCCGACCGTGGTTGGGATACAACCGGATTTGGTAGCAGGCGGAGACTTCAATAACGACGGCGTAGCAGACTTGGTGGTGGCAAATTCCAGCGAAAACACCATCAGTGTCCTGTTAGGTAAAGGAAACGGCACATTTCAACCGCCGGTAAAATTATCTGCTGGCAGGTCTCCTTATGCGATTGCCGCGGGCGATTTCAACGGAGACGGCAACCTCGACGTGGCGGTGACCAACCGCGACGATAACACTGTGAGTGTCCTTCTGGGAAACGGCGATGGAACCTTCCGCGCGCAGACTGCTTATGCTGTCGGCAACGGTCCACTTGGGATCGCGATTGCAGACTTCAACCTTGATGGCAATGCAGACGTGGTCGTCGCGAACGCCAGTGATAACACGGTCAGCATACTGCTGGGCAACGGAGACGGAACCCTCCAGCCACAAGTAGCCTACCCAACTGGTTCTCTCCCTTACGGAATCGCGGTGGCCGATTTCAACGGCGACGCAACTTCGGACGTGGCCGTGGCGAGTTCCTCAAACAACTCACTTAGCGTGTTGCTGGGGAACGGAGACGGAACCTTCCAGCCTCAGATACTCGTCCCGGTCGGCAACGATCCTCTCTACACTGTGGCGTTGGACCTTAACGAAGATGGGATCCCTGACCTTGTCGCCGCAAATTACAAAGACGACACAATAAGCGTGCTGCTGGGGAACGGCGACGGAACGTTTCAGACTCAGGTGACCTACGCAGCTGGATCCGGAGCCTATATCCTGGCTTTAGGAGACTTTAACGCCGACGGAAAGGACGATCTAGCGGTCACGAATTTCAACGACAACACGGTTAGCGTGTATTTGGGCAACGGAGATGGAACCCTGCAGCCGCAGGTGGTGTACCCGGTCGGTCACGGTGCCAGCGGCCTGGCCAGCGGCGACTTTAATGGAGACGGATTGCAGGATCTGGCCGCGGCAAATTACACCGCCGGCACCATTAGTGCTCTACTGGCAGGGTTCACGGAGACTGCGACTGCGGTCGGCATTTCGGTGTTGGGCCGGGGAACGCACAATGTGCTGGCCAGCTATTCTGGCGACATCAACCGGGCGGGGAGTCAGTCGAGTAGCGTACCCCTTATCGGAGTGCAGACCGCGACCTCGACAATTCTTAGCGCTTCACCCAATCCAGCCTCTGTGGGGCAGGCGGTGACCCTTACCGCGACCATAACACCCACGCCGACTGGCACCCCGACCGGCACGGTGAGCTTCTATAACAGCAAGACGCTGCTCGGGACGACAGCAGTTAACTCGGCGGGAATCGCAAAATTTGTAACCAGCAGTCTTCCAGCAGGGTCGGACACGCTCCTGGCGGCCTACTCCGGAAATGTCATCTTTGCGGCTTCGACTTCATCTTCTTTGCCCTTCGTCGAACTGCAGACCCCTACCTCCACTACTCTGAAAGGTTCGCCCAGTCCGGCAACTGTGGGGCAGGCGGTGACTCTAACTGCGGCCATAACGCCCACGCCGACCGGCAGCCCGACCGGAACCGTAAGCTTTTATAACGGCGCGACGCTGCTTGGGAGAGCGGCAGTTAAATCGTCGGGAATCGCAACGTTTGTAACCAGCAGTCTTCCTTTAGGGCCCCACACTTTCAGCGCCGCCTACTCCGGCAATGTCATCTTTGCGGCTTCGTCTTCGTCTGCTTTGGCCTTAACGGTCCAGACCGCCCCGACCTTTACGCTTACGGCCCCATCAACACCCCTGACGGTAACTCCAGGTGGTTCGGCGAAAGTCACAGTCCGCGTGGCACCAGCAGGTGGTGCGTTTAGCGGGATCGTCACGATGTCGGCTTCCGGGCTGCCTCCAGGGGCAACCGTCTCCTTCACGCCGGCAACGGTCACTCCGGGAAGCGCAGGCCAGGCGACCGTGATGACCATCCAAACCGCGACCCAAACCTCAAGTCTTCCGCCTACGCCCAATTCGCTGTTCCTGCTGGCATCGACGAGCGTGGCGGCCGGCATATGTTTGATGGGCCGCAGGCGCAAGCAGATATTCCCGCTGTTCGCATTTGTAATCCTGGTAGGAGGCACTCTGATGATGACCGGGTGCCAGGGGTTGACGGCAGCCAAAGGGCAGCCTCAAAGCTATGGGATCACAGTTAGCGGAACCAGCGGCTCGGTGCGGTCTTCTGCGAACGTAACGCTCGTCGTGCAGTAGCGATGGTCGACTCCACAATTCGCACTGAGTCGGAAGTGGATAGGAGCAGTGTCGAGCTGTGGATCCAGGGTTTGGAAAATTGTCTGATTCTGAGACCCTCAGACTCGGCCACGATTTTCCAACCGTAACATTCTGTGGAAGTCGAACCGGGCAACAGAAGGGAACGACAAGTGCAAGCTTGCTGCGAGGAGCCGTCGCGAAAGACCTTGAAAAACATCGATAACCGGGTACTGCTGGTCGAAGACTCCCCTGTATATCAGCGATTGATCTCACTCCACCTTCGAGATTGGGGATTCGACGTGGTTGTCGCGAATGATGGTTTTCAGGCCTGGACGTTATTCCAGCAACCGGACAGCCCGAGCCTTGCCCTCATGGATTGGGTCATGCCGAAAATGGATGGCCTCGAGGTGTGCAAGAAACTGCGCGAACGGTCTTCCCAGGAGACTTATGTCTACACCGTACTTCTCACCGGAAAAGACGGCAAAGGGGACCTACTCAAGGCGATGGAAGCCGGTGCTGACGACTATCTGGTCAAACCGTTTGACGAACTGGAACTCAAGGCTCGCCTTCTGGTGGGCAGTCGAATTCTGGATCTGCATCGCGAGTTGATTTCCGCTCGAGAAACGATGCGGCATGCTGCTACCCACGATTCCCTAACCGGCTTGCTGAATCGGAAGGAGACGCTGGAAGCGCTCCGATTGGAACTTTCCCGCGCCAAGCGTGATAAGTCGCCGGTCACCGTCATGCTGGTCGACTTGGATCACTTCAAAGCGGTGAACGACGAAAACGGACACCTCTTTGGAGATGAGATGCTGAGAGAACTCGGGCGCCGTTTTCGAGACGGTGTCCGTGACTACGATAGCGTCGGGAGGTACGGCGGAGAAGAGTTCTTGTTTGTTCTTCCGGGGTGCGATCTCACTCGGGCCTTCATCCGCGCCGATCAGATTCGCGAACGCGTTTCCAGCACCCCGGTGAGCAAGAATGGCATGGAACGTTGCGCCACAGTCAGCATTGGCCTCGCCGTATCACAAGGCTTGGGCGAAGGTGAAGTTGAAAGCCTCCTCCAACAAGCGGACATGGGGCTGTACGAAGCCAAAAGGAAAGGCCGCGACCGGGTTGAGCATATGGGTCCCGCGGCGATTAAGGGCCAACTTGCCTTGCACTGAGCGAAGTATGGCGAATTATCCAGAAAAGGCACTTGCGCATGAAAACATTGAGGGCATCATGAGTGAAAAACTGGAGACAAATACTGCATCGATTGCCACGGCGCTGCTGCTGTCGGAGGATGGGCCCACCGTCGCTATCGTCACCCAGTGCTTAGAGGAACTGGCGATATCCACGGACGTGTGTGCCTGTAATGCGGATTTTTACCGCCTTCTCAACCGGAAAAAAGTTGAAGCGATAATCATTGATTCGCCTCGCGCCAGCGCCTCGGTGCGTTTCCTCGACATCGTGCGCTCTTCGCCTTCCAATCGGAGCGCGGTCACTTTTGCAGTGTCCGCCGGCGGTACGCAGAATCTCGCTTACGGCGACGGACCGAATTTTCTCCTCGAATCCCCGCTTTCCAAGGAAGCGCTCCAAAAAATGTTGAAGGTATCTTTCGGACTTATCGTGCGCGAACGGCGAAGGTATTTTCGATGCCCAATTTCAATTCCGGCAACCCTGCGCAGCGATGAGTTTGGCAATGTTTCGTGTCGGGTCACAAACATTAGTGAAGGCGGAATGGCATTGAACACGCGTGCAAGGTTGCGCCTGAAGCTTCTTGCGGATGTCGGATTCGAAATACCCAACCAGCTCTCCCGTCAAATTGTGAAGTCCGAGATTGTCTGGTGCGACGACGGCGGGCGAGTGGGTATCCGATTCTTGTCCCAGACCGCACTACAAAGAGTTGAACTCCAGGGTTGGCTGGCCCGGCAGTTGGAAAGCAGTTTTCCGGAGCGGGTTTTGAAAACCTTTCAGGCCCTCACAGGTTCTTGCGAAAACGGCGACGTTCACGCGTCGGCTCTCTAGATCGGGAATTTGTCAGCGTCATTTATGAAGAACGAAGAAGTGCAACAATCCAGTCCTGCTCCCGCTTTGGCTCCCATTAGCCGGCTACGGGAAATTGAGGGCCGAGAATGGTGGCTCTGGGGCTTCGCTGTAACCGTAACCCTGGGGCTGACCCTGGGCATCGTGGCGTTAACCTTTCCTGGATTCCACCTGCCTGCTTCCGATTGGCTTAGTCTCAAAGAATGGGCTCGTGCATTGGCCGCCTTAGTGCTGCTTTTTGACATCTACACTCTTTTTCAGCATCTCCAGCTTCAGCACATGCGGCGCGAGCTGGCTGAACGCGATCAGCTCTTTCAGCTCATTACTGAGAATGCCGCGGACATGATCGCCGTGGTCGATGCTGAAGGCCGCCGTCTCTATAACAGCCCCTCCTACCAGACGGTGCTGGGATATTCTGCGGAAGAATTGAACTCGTCGTCGCTCGCGCAAATTCATCCCGATGATTGCCAGCGAGTGATGGAGGCGGCGGAAAAAGCCCGCATAACCGGTCGGGGGGAACGACTGGAATATCGCATTTGTCATAAGAACGGCTCTTGGCGCATTCTGGAATCCACAGCCAGCGCGGTTCGAAACGTGAAGGGTGAGACCACTCGGCTGGTCATCGTAAATCGTGACATCACCGAAAGGAAGCGGGCGGAGGAGGCGCTGGCCCATAATGCGCTCCACGACCATCTGACGAACCTGCCCAACCGCGCCCTGTTCATCGATCGCGTGCAGCACGCGTTAGCTTTGGCCAATCGTCACCGGGACTACAAGTTCGCAGTATTGTTCATTGATGTCGACGAATTCAAGGTGCTGAATGATAGTCTCGGACATGCGGCCGGCGATCGAATCCTGGTTGAAATGGCGAAGAGACTAACAGCCTCATTACGGGGCGGGGATATGATTTCGCGACCGCATGCGGCCCGAACCGCTGACGCACCCGAAGCCGATAACACCGTAGCAAGACTGGGCGGCGATGAATTCACCGTTCTCCTGGATGAGATCCACGACCCCAGCGATGCCATTCGCGTCGCACAACGCATTCAGGGAAGATGGACGTCTCCGTTCATCATCGACGGGCAAGAGGTAGTTACCACCGCAAGTGTGGGGATTGCGCTGAGCACGACTTCATGCGCCGAGGCCGACGACCTACTACGCGATGCGGAAATCGCCATGTATCGCGCTAAGCAAGCCGGAAAGGCACGCTGCGAGCTGTTTGATCCCGGCATGCACGCAGCCGCGGTCAAGCGTTTGCGGCTGGAAACTGATCTCCGCAAGGCACTCCAACTGCGGGAGTTCCGCGTCTACTACCAACCGATCATTTCGCTGCAGAGTGGCCGGATGGTCGGGGTTGAAGCTCTCACCCGGTGGCCGCGTCCCTCGGGCATGGTCGTGCCGGCAGACTTCATTCCGGTGGCGGATGAAACCGGCCTGATTCTGCCCATGAATCGACTGTTGTTGGAGGAAGGCCTCGATCAACTTCGATTATGGCACGCCGAATTTCCTTTCGAGACCCCCCTATACCTAAGCGTGAACGTTAGCCCTAAGGAATTCGCACAGCCCGAACTAGCAGCCGACATCGGCCTTATTCTGAAGCAGAAGGGTATGGATCCATCCGTTCTGCAACTCGAGATCACCGAAACGGTTACGATGGCCGACGGCGCCAGGGCCAGCCGCGTGCTTTCTGAGTTGAAAGCGCTTGGAGTGCGTATAAGTATCGATGATTTTGGCACTGGTTATTCCTCGTTGAGCCGCTTGCAAGGCCTTCCGGTCGATTCCCTCAAGATTGACCGCACGTTCATCTCCAAAATGGAAACCAACTCTGGAAGCCGCGAGATAGTCCGTATCATCATCACGCTGGCGCACAACCTGGGCCTAAGCGTTGTTGCCGAGGGTACCGAGACGGCGGAACAAGTGGATCAGGTAAAGCAACTCACGTGCGAAATGGCGCAAGGCTATTTTTTCTCCAAACCGGTCGAACCAGAAGCCATCTCAACGTTGTTGCTACGCGAACGCAACCTTCAGGTGGCGGCCTACCGGTAACCAGGTTCGTTCCTGGCGCTGGTGCGCCATGCTGACATTCAAAACCACTATGAACATCTACACGGGCGCCATGGAGAAGGACAAAGGGAAGCCGCCAATCGCGTTGCGCAAGCTCTATTAGGGAGTGTGCAGGGACTGACGGCTTGCGGTATTGCGCCAAACGAACCCAAATCCGTTCAGGTCAAAAACCCGTAATCGTATGATGGCGCTGGTTGCGGGGGCTTGCAGCGCCCTCAAGCCGCCCAATCTGTCATTCCGCTACCGATTGGCTGTTCGTCGCCGTATCCGATTGATTCCAATACCTTCTCACCCGAATGGCGGATTTGAGCCGCCGACCTAAGGTATGGCTTGATCCCGTTCAAACCGCCTTTGCCGCCACGACCTCGTTTTCATTCGCTGCACAACGGGCGCATCCTTGAAGTTCGGCAGGGGCATTCGTTCAACGGCTGAGCCCGCCTTCTTCTTCGCCCAATAGCCTCGTCCGGGGTGGGGTATCTTCAGTTTGCGACACACCTTCCCCAGCCTGACATCGGAGATTCCATACCTCCGTGATAGTTTGACGAGCGGCTGATTCCAGACCTCGTTGTACAAATCAAGGCGGTTCCATGAGATGCGACTGGGTTGAGCGTATCTGAGATTCTCAGCGGCACAAGCACTGGTTTCGCGGGTTCTTTGCTCTACCATAATGCATTTCTGCAACTGCGGTCGCGCTTTTTGAGTCAAGAACGTGCGCCCCAGCTTCCGAAGCTGTCGATAGGCACGTCTGAAATCTGCACGAGTGTTTTCGAGTGTTCGAGCAGCCTCTTCCAGTGTGCTCGTTACGGCAATCCCTTCCAGCGCGAACAAGTTTCTCGGATTCTCGCAGCGTACAAAATCCACGAACTCGCCGACAAAAGCTCTATCTTGATCCCGTTTCTCGGAAGCATTGGCAGCCCTTCGCAGGTGAACCGAGTGCGAGTGGCAGAACTCATCATCCACAGCGCGTGCGTCGTTCCATTCCCTTTGAGTGTCAAGCGACATATTTCCGGGGCGCGACAGTGCATCTTTCATTCGCTTCGAGTGCAGAGACCTGAATTTATTTGTGAGGCACAGATTGATGTAGTTCTGAAACCGGGCTTGGTTTGCCCCGAAATGCTTCTGTGGATCGAACGTCTGAATCACGTCTTCTTTGCCAGCCTTCCGGTGTTTCGAATTAAGTGGCAGGTATCGCAGGTGAATCAGCAGGTCTTGCGTCCAGTCCTCAACGTCCTCCCGTGAGGCCGATGCTCCCGTGTGCCTCCTGACCCAGTTGCGGACGTATTTTGGGAACCGTTCGTGGAACTCAGCAAAGTCCTTCGGGACAACGAAGCCATCATCTCCTACGAACCGACCATTCCTGACCGAGAATGGATCGCGTTTTTCAACAGAAAAATTGTCGAAATTCACAGTCTGATTTGCAAGTTTGCTGGTATTGGCCTGCATGTACAAACTCCTCGAAAGGAAATTGAACTACATGCGGGCAAGCGTGGGAGGTCGAGACGAACTAACGGCAAGGGTTCAACAGGCGTTGATGCTGCCGACGAAGAAGCAGGCCGAACAGATCGTGGGCGTGGTAGTGGATAGTCTAGAAGCCACGTTGCTCAACAATCTGGCTATGGACGGTTTCACGCTCAAGCTCGGCAGTTTCGGGAAATTCTCAGTGCGACACAAGCCGGGAATCCTCAGGAAGATTCCATTCAATGGCGAGACCATACTGACGAAAGATCGACGGAAGGTCAGGTTCGTCAGCTTGGGGGCGCTTCGTCAATGCGAGAAGGTGCTGTATCGAGGTTAGCGGCATTTGAGGGAGACTGCGATGCGAGAACAAGAATGGTTCATGGTGGTGGAGGTCGCCAAAAATGCTGAAGGTCAGCCGAGACACGATCACCCGCCGATTCAAAAACGAACCCGGCGTGATTGATCTTGGAACGCCAACCCGCCGCTACAAACGACGCCGTCGAATTCTGAGGATTCCCGCCGCTGTATTAAATCGCTTTCTGTACAGGAAACGAGTGACGTAACAGAGTCCGCTGGGAGCGGTTTTCTATTCCAGAGGGCTTCGGTGGGGTCAATCGTCTCGTTACTGCACAACGCCTTTGTGACCACCTTGGCGAGGTTGTTTGCAGGCACTCTGCTCAGGGCAGCCCCGTTTTTCGCCTCAAGTGCACGGGTTAGATAGCCCGTGGCGAACAAATGGCGAACATGCTAGACTGTCCCGGTGGACGAGGGTCGCAAGCGCGTTCTGCTGATCGCCGCCAGCATACTCGCGGTCCGCAAACTTGCGAACTGGGATGGACGACCGTCTCCTGCATTCGAATCAGCCATCGCCGACGCGATCACCATTGCAGAGCGAATCATGGCGAGGATCGACAGCAGATGGCCTGCGAACGCTGTCCACAACCGATGAAGCGATATTCACGCCGCGCTCGTTCTCTCTTGCGATCTCAGCCACGCGAGTACAGACGACTACGGAATCGAAGACCCATCGGCAGCTTCAGGATTGGAATCGGATTGTCGTATCTGGCCTGACCTCGATTACGTGTCAGGTTGTAAATTGAGGATTTCTTGCATTTGAGGAGTTCGGCAACTTCAGCAACCGTAAGGATGTCGTTCTCCGCTGGTGGCGCTGGAACAATTTCTGTCCCCGCGAGCGATACCGTGACGACAAATGATGCGGGTAATTCGAAACCTTTTGTTTGCTTCATAGCTCTCTCTTGACGTTTGCACGCGAAATTTAACCCGGACGAGGCGACAGCCTCATCGATACAATTTACGACGTTATGACCTTGGACGAATTCCGCCAGTCGCTCACCGAGACTGAACCGCCAACCGGACTCTCGCACGCCCTCGCTGGACTTTGGTGGGATGCGAAGGGTGATTGGACGCAGGCGCACGAATGCGCTCAGCAGGATGAAGGTATCGAGGGTTCGTGGGTTCATGCCTACCTCCATCGCAAAGAAGCCGATCAGGGGAACGCGGCTTATTGGTATTCGCGGGCTGGCAAACCTGTTTGTCGTGAGCCGCTCGATACTGAATGGCTCGGCATCGTGAAAGAATTACTGGGATAGATTGATAGGGCACATCCGAATCAACTTGCGCTCCCAATCGCGCAAAATTCCGTGTATTTGCAAAGGTGCAGTCCATGACGAGCGGCGACGACTCCTCGCAACCGAAGAATCAACTGTTCGTTTATCACTACCAGTTTCTCGACGACCTCAGCTTTGTTCGACAACCTCCTGCTTTCCCGCTGTTTGGCGACCTGAAAACCGACCGCCTCGATCAGCTTGTCTCTTCTGTACGTGACCAATTTGCAGCGGCTGGTTGGGAAGGAGACGGCGAAATTGGCGTGATCTGGTTGCCACCTTTCGTTGGAACAGGACTTGAGGACACTTGGGGAACCTACGTCTGGCACGTAAAGCAGTCGAACAACGGAATGTCTTGGATCGCTAGCGATTCGCCGCTGAATTTCAAACATCTCAGCGAGCAGAACGAACGTCATTGGTGGGACACGCACATTCCTGCGAGCATCGTGTACACGGATTGTCTTGGTCTGAAGAACATCACTGAATCACGCATGGATGATTTAGTCCATCGAATACAGTTTCTAGCGCGGTCTGTCGATCCCATTGCTGCGGAGATCACAGAAGAACTTCTCGTTGTTGCACAGGGCGAATTGGTCTCACAACTCAATGAATTCTTGCACGATTGTTATCTGAGGGTACTGGAAGAGGTTCTCAATAACGGCAATCGCAGTCGCTTGGCACTGGGAAAATTCAAAGCGAAGCTTGATCCTGCCCGATACATACCTGAATGCCAAGCAACTGAGACAGATGCCGGAGATGCCTCAGAGTGGTTCACCATCCAAGGCCTCATCCGGGACATCTGGATGTCTTACAAGTTTGAGCCATTCAGTAACAAAATGGCTATGCTGTTCAATGCGTGTGAGTACAAAATAGAGCATGCTCTCAAGAGCGAACTCGTGAAGCACGTTCAACTCCGAAACTGCATCCAGCATCACGAGCGGGAAGTGACCGATGAGAGCCTCAAGATGGCTGGAGCAAAGAACTTTTCTGTCATTGCGAATGATGGAACAACTCAGCAGCTTGTAGCTGGGCAGCGAATTTGTTTCTCGGACAGAGAAGTGACCTCCTTTGCACGCAGATTGGTCGAACTGGCAGCGAGTGTTGATGCGCATGTTCTAAAGCGGATCGGAGCAACAACGTGGGTGCCTCGTGAGCTTGGCAAGAACACACAGCCATGAATCGAAACTCCGTGCCATTGAGTCGGCAGGCAAGTTTTGCCGAAAGCTGTGTGATGCGGAATAACAAAGAATTGCGACAGGGATGTTAAGAGGCGCATGAACTTGGATCGCTCTATTTTTCTGATCGGTCTGAACCACATCTACCAGTACAAACAAGCAATCAATGCTTCGCCGTTGGAGCGAGCGCAACGCCAGCAGTTTAGGGATTACGTTAGAGACGTGATCGCGGAATTTCAGCCGACAATAATCGCCGACGAGAGTCCAGACACGAGCAACGCGGAACTGCTGGAGTTGTACCCGGATACCGCTCTCAAGGTTTGTGTATGAACGTGGCCGGTTTTAGTGAAGCTTTCGAATCAGCTATCCTCGTACGAATCGACGCCAATCTGGTGATTCCTGTCGCCTCACTGCCGGGTCTCATCATTCTCAAGTTGTTCGCATGGGCAGATCGTAAGTACGAAAGACGCGACGCGCCTGACATTTTGAAGATAATCTCCGAGTATGCAGATGCAGGTAATGAAGAGCGTTTGTACACCGACCACATCCAATTGCTTGAGGCAGCCGGATTTGACGTCACAATTGCCGGTGCGCGACTTTTGGGTAAAGACGCCCGCCGCATCGCAAAAGAAGAGACCGCGGCGACTCTTGCAAATATCTTCGAGAGTGACAGAATCAAACGGGACCTCGTCAACCAGATGGTCCAGAGCGCGAACAGGTCAGATGAATCCTTCGCCGACAATTGCACCCGTTTATTGGATAACTTCCATCACGGGTTCGGAGAAGAGAAAGAGCCCGGCTAGGGGAACAGGTGCCCTTCATGAAACGACAGCGTAGAATGTCTGACCACCAGGAGAAAGTTTTGACTCCATACGAACAGGTGAGCACCTCGGGCTTCCGGATGGTATAAGTCCCAATACTCAAATGGATCAATCGAACATTCAGCCGGAAATTGCCAGCGAGGGACAGGTGAAGTTCCGCCCGCGCGCTCGCATTATTCAGACTCTCGGGCGCGACGCGAAGGACGGGGCACCCACTGCGTTGGTGACGCCATCGAGATCAAAAGCCTCGGCCACCCGCCTTCTTGCGCTTCCTGCGCTTCTGACTTTTCCCATAGTCTGAGAGAGGCCTCTTCACTCGACCCATTCCGAGAGCGGGAGCATCAGGGTCGTGCTTTGGGTCAATCTCCTCAGCCTGCCGAAAGTGGACAGTGTTTTTGATGATCGCCAGATCGACTATCGGTTTCCATTGAGAGCCGTCCGGTCTCATTACGGCTGGGATCAATGAGTAGGTCTTGTAGTGACGGTACAGAGACTTGAATAGCTCAAGGTTTTTCGATCCGGGAGCCGGATTCATGCGGTGCAGACGGCTCACCATCATGAACATCGAGTTTTCTAAATCAATCTTAAGCCCAGCATCTTTGTATCTCTTGATCGTGTTCTCAAAATCAATGCCGATGTGAACCGTGTAGCCGGGGAGTTCTCCTTTGATCTCACCCTCAACGATTGACACCCGTAGCTCCTCAAAGGTGTCGCGATCTCCGTATCTTTTGTGCCATTCCTCAAAGATCTGCCGTGCTGGCTTTTCATTAAGAAACCCGAGTCCCAACATCGGTGGCTGCCCCTCATACTGCAAAACTAGAATGCCACTCCATCGCGCTGCGTTCCATAAATCGACATTGATCGGCCCCGTGACGTACATCGACAGGTCTGTCTTGACTTCCTTCTTGGGCATGGGGCGCACTGCCCCTAAATCGGGCTTCGAGACGCCGGGCCTGCCAAGCAGACGTGCGTAAAGTTTTTCGTAACCTTCTTCGGTGTCAACTCTGTAGTGAGTTGCGGATTGAAGCGGAGTCGGAATGAATCTCTTGTCTGAATCTCGAAACAAAATGGGGATGAACTTTTGATTTGTACCCGTATTGTAGAGGTGCTGATAGACAAGACCGCCTTCCCACTTCACACCTCGCCCCGTGTCGGGGTCCTTCTCGTCCTTCATGACTCGCTTGTAATAAGTCTCGGTACAAACTGTAAGAACCAAGCGCGAGTCACGAATCTTTTTGTCCATCCAAAGCGGCCACCCTTCAGGTGGGGACTCTTCATACTGATCCAGCACACAGTCAATTCCTTCAGAGCGCAGCCGATTCGAAAGCTCAAGGACCGCCTGGACGTGGCTCTCACAGTCCCAGCTGTAGCTGATGAAAACTTCGCCTACCGGGGCGGCCGGAGCGGATTTGTCTGCCGGCATACGTGGTTGAGAGTATCAGAGGATAAATCGGGTGGAAAGAAGGTCGTTCGCGTTGATTCTGGGTTCACGTTGGGTTCGACCGCGCCTAAAACCGCCATCTGCTGCTGAGCTAGCCCCCGAAAACTGGACCATCTAGAATGTGAGTTCTCCCAAGGGGGCTGGCCCAGCCTTTCATAAGTTCTGAACTTGGGGTTGCCCCACCCTTCCCGCGTTCTGTGCGGGAGGGTGGGCTTTTGACCCTGTTGGTATATCCCCCAGCCGTTCGCGGCGACGCGCCGTCCACTGCGACTCGATTTCCACTGGGCCTTCCACTCCGGTCGCGTAGTGTGTGAAGCTGCTCCATTTCCAATTCTCATGGCGCTCCGCCAATCCACGCTTCACAGGATTGCGGTGGATGTAGCGCAGCTTCTCGATCCGTTTCGCCTCGCTCCACACTGGGAAATCGTAATAGCGAACTTGCCAGAATGGCGGCTGATCGGGCGCCTTCAACTTTCGGGATGTAATCTGCTTCAACATCTGTATCACCAGCGAAAGTTTCCCCCGCCCGGGGATTTGAAGATTTTTGCGTCCTGAACGCGAGAAGAACTGACGAGAAGTATCTCGGCAGCTACGTAACTTCAGTCATCAAGCGATTTCAGCAGTTCGCAAACTCACCCTCCGTACTCGCAGATGTCGAAAAACTATTCACGCTGATCGTGCTCAATTGCGCGCTGCGCAACGGCGATGCTCACCTTAAGAATTTCGGCATCGTCTATGACGACGTGCTTGGTGAAGCTCGTCTCGCACCGGTCTATGACCTCGTGACGACTGCCATTTACCTGCCGAAGGATAGTCTGGCGCTCACGCTCAACGGAACAACCCAATGGCCGGACAACAAAGTGCTCCGTCGGCTCGGTGAAACGCGGATGACAGGCACGCCCGCTAAAATTCGCGAAATTCTTGAGCGTGTCTCAGACGCCCTCTCGCAAACCGAGATCGATCTTCGCTCATACATCAAGGAACATCCCGACTTCAAGGAAGTAGGTGAGCGCATGTTGCAGGTATGGGTAAAGGGGCGACAACTCTCGCTTCAAGGCGGTTAGTGGTTCGCATTTCCGGGTCGGCTTTTGACATTCCCCTTACCACTGCTACAGTTGTCATCGCAGCCGCATGTCTATGACCAGAATTCAGGACGACATATCGAGCTACCGCGAGATGTGCGACGCCGAGGGCGTGCAGACGCTTCAGCGGGGCATGAACTATCGGCTCCGTCCGAACTATTCGGTTATCTTGATGTCTCAGCGTTCCAGCGCGCCTTATCGGGATAGGATTTTTGACGACGGCGTAAGGATCGAATACGAGGGTCACGACGTTACGAAGAAATCCTACGAGCACAACCCGAAAAACGAGGACCAGCCCGACACTTTACCGTCAGGCCGCCTCACGCAGAACGGTTTTTTTATAAAGGCCGTCGACGACTACAAGAACCGACGTCGACCCGCTGAGACAGTGAAAGTTTACGAGAAACTTTTCCCCGGCGTGTGGTCCCTCAAAGGCTACTTTGATCTCATTGATTACACGACCGTGCACGACGGCAAGCGAAACGTGTTTCGATTCATTTTACGATTGTCTGATCGAAACATGGATGAAGTCGGCCAGGCTCCATCGGAGATGGTGCACACCCGACTCATCCCCTCCGAAGTCAAGAAGGAAGTATGGAAGCGTGATAAGGGTCAATGTGTTCTATGCGGTGACAGGAAGAACCTGCATTTTGATCACGACCTCCCGTTTTCGAAGGGCGGCACCAGCCTGACGGCCAAGAATGTTCGATTGTTGTGCATGAAGCATAACCTCGAAAAATCCGCAAACATCGAGTAGATCTGAGACCCTTCTCCCACCCCGAACTCGGCTTTGGCGATCTATGAAGAGCGAGATCGCGTTGAGGCATCGTCCGCGGACTCGGTCGGCTTTCGTTCGAAGTTTTCGGGATTCAGGGGTCGCGCAACGAAAATGCTCGCCGCAATCAGGAGTACGCGCTTGTGGGCCTCGTCCGTACAGTGCAGTCTGACGGGCCGAAAACGACTTGGTTGCCGAAGTAAATGCCGGCCGACACGAATGTTCTGGTCCTGTTTTCTATGCCCAGGCAGAATGGATTGCCGAATAAAATGTTCCAAACTCAACATTTCTAACCATTGCGAGCCCCTCATGGATCAAGGAAAGCTGATCGTTTTCGAAGGACCAGATGGCATCGGAAAGTCGCACTTGTCGGGAGAGACGTGCCAATGGCTAAACAGTCGCGGGGTGGATGCGGTGGAGGCCTCCTTTCCTGGAAATGCTGACAACACCCTTGGGGAACTCGTTTATGATCTTCATCACGGCCATCGCGACCACTTTCACATCCCCGCGATAAATCCTCTCAGCCTTCAAATGCTCCATGTGGCCGCGCATATCGACGAAATCGACCGTTTCATAAAACCGGCTATCACGGTTGGCACCTGGGTCATTCTGAACCGATTCTGGTGGTCAACCTGGGTCTACGGAATGTTGGATAACGCGAATCAGAGGTGCCTAGAGTTGATCATTGAGGCGGAACGACATTATTGGGGCGATGTCGTACCTAGTGCTATTTTTTTGGTAGGGCGGAAGGAGGCAATCCGCCGGGAGCACGCGCAGGAGACCTTTGGTCGCTTGTCATTTCTCTACAAGCAAATGGCTACTCGTGAACAGGCTTCGGGTGTCATACACGATGTTGAGAACTCGGAACTGGAGGCATCTTTGGCGACAATAACGCAAGTGCTCCGAGGAATCTTAAAACGGTGACTGGACCTTCGAGTCTAGGTATGATGAGGCATGCCCGTGCCCACCCAACTAACCCTCGATATTAGTTCAGTTCAAAATAGCGTAGGGCACTTCCCAGCCCCCAGTCTCCCGAGAGGCGTACGCCAGACAAAAGTTTTCGACACATATTGGAAATTTGCAGCCAAACGGCAAGAGATCTTCTTTCGCCGACTCACTGGAGTGCTCCCACCATGGACTAACGATCCGATTCTTCTGGAATTCAAGTTTACGAACGCATATCGCGCTTCAGATCGGGTCAGTCAGTATTTGATTCGCAATGTGATTTACGGGCACAACCAGAGCCCTGAGGACTTGTTCTTCCGAATCTTGGTTTTCAAGGTTTTCAATCGTATCGAGACTTGGGAGTTGCTGGAACGCGAGCTGGGTCGTATTTCCCTCGCAAACTACGATTTCAGACGCTACGACTCGACACTGACGGAAGCAATGCTGTCAGGAACTCGAATCTACTCTGCTGCTTACATCATGCCATCCGGGGGATCAACCGGGGGTGAGAGGAAACACCGCAGTCATTTGCGTCTGATTGAGCAGATGGTCCGAGATGGCGTGCCCTCGCAGTTGCAGCAGTCCGGTTCGATGAAGCGTGCTTTTGAAATCCTTCGATCGTACCCAATGATCGGCAACTTTCTAGCCTATCAGTTCATAACAGATTTGAACTACAGCACGCTGATCGATTTTTCAGAAATGGAGTTTGTGGTTCCAGGACCAGGCGCAAAGGACGGCATCAGCAAATGTTTTTCGGACACTGGTGGACTCACACATGCCGAATTGATCCGAATGATGGTAGACATGCAAGAGGAGGAATTCGGCCGTTTGGAGCTAGACTTCAAATCGCTGTGGGGTAGGAGGCTACAGCTGATAGATTGCCAGAACCTCTTCTGCGAGGTGGATAAATATGCACGAATTGCCCACCCTGACGTGACCGGGATCACGGGGCGGACTAGGATCAAACAGAGGTACCGGTTGAATTTGCACCCACTGACCTACTTGTATCCTGCGAAGTGGAAAATCAGAACCACCGAAGATCAGATGCTTGCCAAGGCGGGAGATTGACACCACTTGGAACAGAGTTCCTTGAACACCGGATTGCCGCATTCCGCCAACATCTCTCGCACCGTTCCCGCCCAGCCTCTCTTCCTCGCAGCGTAAGCTGTGACAACAAAAGAGAAATTTCGAAAGGCAGGGGGTCTAGCACGACTAGCGATTTTCTCCAATTCAACTTGCGTGAGTGACTCACGCATTAGAATCAGCATGTCCGCTTCGAGGTCAGCAAAAACCTCGTCGGACTCACATTTCGGTAACGCGAGGCTATCAGTGTTTTGCGCGGTCTCTGTGCTGCGTGATTTTGCCAGCCGCACCAAATCCCTGTCGTACACATGCAAGCTGTCACTAAACTGCACATAGTTTCCAGCTTCCAATTCGAGCCATCCCGCAAGAATTTCCTGGAGGGACGTGAATTGCACAAAATTGTACGGTACTCCTAGGAACAGGTCGTTGCTTCTCAAGATTTGAGTCCACTCCAGTCGACCTTTTCTGACCTTCAAAAGGGAGCAAATGTTGCACGGAATATCCGACGATGCGGGCATTCCCAATGCGTCCGGAAGGTCTGTTTTTGGGTCCCAAATTTGAAGCACCACCTGTCTGCTGTCAGGAGCGGAGCGGAGTGCAGAATACGCTCTCTCGATTTGATCTATCGCAAATCGGTGACGAAGACGATATCCATAAGCGCCATCGTATTGCAGTCCAGTGCCAGAAAATCTTGGAAGCTGTGGGTTCCAGAAATTTAGGAAAGTCGAATCCTGGCGGCCACGTAAGATCCAGACGATCTCGGCTATGGCGAACGCTGGATTCATCGATGGTCGTCTACTCACGACCCATCGTTGCTGAGGGTAGCGAATGGAAAACGCTGCGTGCAGGATCTCACTCGTGCCGCCATCGCGACTCGGTTGAATTCCGTACTGTTTGCCCCCGCCGAATTCGCTAGCGGCCTTCTGCCAGACCTGATCGGCAGAGTCGCCTTCAAACGAATGCACTAGACCCCCTCCACCATACTCAAGATATTACCGCACACTAGTGAGAGAGTCGAAAAAACTATGAACTGAAGTCGCACCGCTTGCTGCCAGAGCCACAGAACCATTCGTTGTTCACCCTGCTTAGCCTCAAATGGGTTAGCATCAGGGCCTGATTAACTTTGCCATTACGGCCAACATCGTCAAAAAGGCGGCCACCGCAAATGGTCCGTATATCAGAATCAGAGTTCGAAGCCGATCTACGTCTTTTTGAATCTTTGACAAAGTGAGACTATTGCCCCCAAGCAGTTGCACATCTTGCAAACGGATGCCTCTTAAGTTCTGCGTGAAATGTACCTCTTCTTTATCTCGGTCTCCCCCAATGTCCCCCTCAGCGAGGGTCGAAAAGAAGATAGAGAAAGTCGGCTCCCCCAGTCGCAATCGAATGTCGGACGGACCAACATTTTGGACAGCGAAGAGGAGCTTGCCCCGAAAAGAGGGATCCACATGAAAACCTGAGATGTTTACCAATCCCTGCATCTTGAATTGAGTCCTGATCGCGATGAACGCGATCAGGTCGTTTGGCATCCTAATTGATTCGTGTGTCGTTAAGATGGCAAATTGGCCTGGGGCGATAAGCGTGTATGGTCTACCCGTAGTCAATTTATCAGGAGCCCGATGCCCCACGAGA
>CAWIFC010000009.1:0-219341 GCA_963835275.1 uncultured Acidobacteriota bacterium
TTCCGCCTGAGCGGCGCGCTTTCTGTCCAGGCGATCGGCACCGAAGTGCAAACCGACTGTCCTCGAAACTTGTACGGAAACCCGTTTAAGTTACTAGCTCCGTTGCGAACTGTCAACCCGCGATGCCAACAGGATTTCCACTGTTTATGCACATGCGGGGAGCTTTCAGCCTCAGCGGCTAAAGCCGTCGATTCGGGATCCGTGCGGCACGACTGAAGTCGTGCCCTTCCCAAAACCGTGCCAGCTAGTCACCTTAGATAAGCTCTTTCTGAGCACGCAACAGAACGTATCTTCCGGTCCAACACAAGTGCCATTTCGGCACGCGCCGACGCGGAAGACCATTCACTTGATAAAAGATCTTTTGGAGGTTCTTGCGAAAAACGCTTAAACCCTTCGAGAAGCTTCGTTCCCGAATGAAACCCCGTGGCCGGGGCTAAATTACTGTACTGCTGATTCGATGCCGGGTCTGCGACGAGAGTTTCAGAAAAACGTCCGGCTAGCCACGCACACTGCTCTCGGTGAATTGTTTATACCAGATGAATTTGGGAAATGCAAGGGAGAGTTTATGAGATTCGCGGTTTCAGGTCGCCCGCGCGCTTGGGGGCTAGACGCGACGGCGCTTTGGGGGTTTCAAATCCAGAATGCGCCGGCGTTCCGTACGCGTTCGGTAATCAATAACGAAACGGATTTCTGATTCAGCGTTGATCCATTCCATGACACTCTCGTATTCCACGATCCGCTTGGCCCATTCGCCGACTTTCAACTCGCGCAGGCAAACTTCAGCCGTTACCGTCCTACCGTCGGGTGAGACTTTGAGCGAGGTGAGGATGCCGTGATCTGAGAACCTGCTGGTTTGAATGGTGCGCCTATCGTCTTGGAGCGAATCGACGTACATCAGCACGGCGGCGTAGGGCAAATGCTCGAAAGCAATTGGGGGAATGCCGGCCGATTTGAGCGCCTCGCGGCACCGCTGGTCGTGAAACATCATGCATAGCGCAGCTATGTAGCATGCAGCTTCCGCAACGTCTGGGTCATAAAAGCGCCCCCGGACCATCTTCTCTTGAGTTCGGCAGAGGCTTATCAGGCGCAGGCCTGACACTAGACTATGCGTGGTTCCGGTCCCGTCGAAGTAAGCTCTTTGCATGGCCTTATCAAGAACATCCGGTCCCTTCTGTGCAACGGAGGAGGGCACCCACTTCCGAACTGTCTTACTATAGAGGCCCTGAAGTTCTTTACGGGGACCAGCGAACTCGCCGTCCCATAGGTCTCGAATCATGTCCAACACCTGTGGCGGGATTTCCTCGTCCTCTATCCCCTCTCTTTGGGGAACACCAAAGGCGAACCGTAGGTTCGCCCAGAAATGCTCGGCCATGTATGCCGGATCGTGAAAAAGGCAGGTAAGTAGCCATAGACTCTCCCAATAATGCAGCTTGACTTTGCCTGAGCTGGTTTTGATAAATCGATCAACGTCCGCGATGGCGCGCTTCCCTTGAGCGAGATGGCCTAGAATCAATAAACCCAAGAACAGATTATTGAAGGTGTGAAAGAAGTGGTCTCGTGTGTGCTTGTTCGCTCCGGATGATTCGTATTGCTTGAGTGTGCGTAGGTGATCGACAGGAAAGAATAGCCGCGGATCGCCTGCTGCCGCCTCTGTAGCGAATCGTAGCAGCAGATCAGACTCACGACTGTCGGGTATCGACTTCTTTCGCGTTGCTCGATCGTAATCCGAGGATGCCCGTTAATTCGTAGAAAGTAGCGACTCTCAACCGCGGTCATAATGATCGCGGTGGTTTTTTCTGCCAAGAAAAAAGGAGAGAGTCGCTATGAAGAGACGATACCAGATTGACCGTCATCGGGCGGTGCAAGAGTTCCGGCAACTGGCCCGCGAAGAGAATCCCAACCTACAGATGATCTTTCCCATGACCGAGGTCGTCGGTCTGCTGCAAGAAGGGGTGGGCCACCTGATGCGCGAAGCTGGGTTGGCGTTGATGAGCCTGGTGATGGAGGAAGAGGTGCGGCACCTGGCGGGGGAGCGGCACGAGCAGCATCCCGAGCGGCGGGCTCACCGCTGGGGGAAAGAAGCCGGCTACTGCGTGGTGGACGGGCAGAAGGTGCCGATGAAGCGCACGCGTCTGCGCACGCCGGAAAATCGCGAGCAGCGGTTGGGCAGTTACGAGATGTTTCAGCGCAGCGGGCCGATGGAGCACGCGGTGTGGGACAAGCTGATGCGCGGGTTGTCGACGCGCAACTACGGCGCGGTGGTGAAGGATTTTCGCGAGGCTTACGGGGTGGAGAAGTCGGCGGTGAGCGAGAACTTCATCGCCTCCAGCCGGGAAAAGTTGCAGGAGTTGATGGAGCGTCCGCTGGGCGAGTTGCGCTTGTGCGCGGTGCTGATCGACGGCACACCGTTCCGCGACCGGCAGATGATCGTGGCCCTGGGGATCAATGTTGACGGGCGTAAAACGGTGTTGGGCCTGCGCGAAGGGGCGACCGAGAATGCGGCCGTGGTGAGTGAGCTACTGGGCGATCTGGCCTCGCGCGGGCTGGACTTCAGCGTGCCGCGGCTTTATGTGCTCGACGGAGGCAAAGCGCTGGCCGCGGCCGTGCGCCGTCATGCCGGCGAGGCCGCGATGATCCAACGCTGTCAGGTGCACAAGCGGCGTAATGTGGTCGACCACCTACCCGAGGAACATAAGTCGGCGGTCAGGAAAAAACTGCAGAACGCCTACGCCCTGAGCGAATACACCGACGCCAAGCGCGCGCTCGACCGGCTGCATCGCGAACTGATGGAGCTGAATCCGAGCGCCGCCCGCAGCCTGGAGGAAGGCGTGGAAGAAACGCTCACCGTGCATCGCTTGCGCATGCCCGCGCAGTTGCGCCGCACCCTGGCGAGTACGAACGTGATCGAGTCGGCCTTCTCCATCGTCGAAACGGTTTGCCGCAACGTGAAACGCTGGCGTGCCGGAGACCACATAGAACGTTGGGTCGGTTCGGGGCTGCTGGTGGCCGAACGCCAGTTCCGCAAAGTGCAAGGCTATCGGGTAGATTCCCGCGCTGTTGACTGCATTGGCGAACACGGTTTCCCAGAGGAGGGTTGCCGAGCAAGTGAAGGTTGCGTAGCCTATGATCGTCGAGAGTCGCTAACTTTCAACGGAGTTCGCCGAGCAATTTTGAGAAGTATTAAATAAATGGGTTTAGGTTTAATAATAAAAAATTTTATTAGTTATATTATAATTGTATTAATTTGATTGATTTAATGCGCAGGCAATCTTCATCTTACGTTCTAGTGGTAGACTTTGAGGATAATGGTAATTATCTGATTGAATGGTGCTATAGTTTTGGAGAATGAGTAATAATAAAATGTAAAAATTAATGATTTAGATGAATATGTAAAATATATAGGATATGTAGCATGCAGCTTCCGCAACGTCTGGGTCATAAAAGCGCCCGGACCATCTTCTCTTGAGTTCGGCAGAGGCTTATCAGGCGCAGGCCTGACACTAGACTATGCGTGGTTCCGGTCCCGTCGAAGTAAGCTCTTTGCATGGCCTTATCAAGAACATCCGGTCCCTTCTGTGCAACGGAGGAGGGCACCCACTTCCGAACTGTCTTACTATAGAGGCCCTGAAGTTCTTTACGGGGACCAGCGAACTCGCCGTCCCATAGGTCTCGAATCATGTCCAACACCTGTGGCGGGATTTCCTCGTCCTCTATCCCCTCTCTTTGGGGAACACCAAAGGCGAACCGTAGGTTCGCCCAGAAATGCTCGGCCATGTATGCCGGATCGTGAAAAAGGCAGGTAAGTAGCCATAGACTCTCCCAATAATGCAGCTTGACTTTGCCTGAGCTGGTTTTGATAAATCGATCAACGTCCGCGATGGCGCGCTTCCCTTGAGCGAGATGGCCTAGAATCAATAAACCCAAGAACAGATTATTGAAGGTGTGAAAGAAGTGGTCTCGTGTGTGCTTGTTCGCTCCGGATGATTCGTATTGCTTGAGTGTGCGTAGGTGATCGACAGGAAAGAATAGCCGCGGATCGCCTGCTGCCGCCTCTGTAGCGAATCGTAGCAGCAGATCAGACTCACGACTGTCGGGTATCGACTTCTTTCGCGTTGCTCGATCGTAATCCTTCTCGAACTTCTTGAAGCAGGCAGTCAGGTGTGGGCTGAAGAGCTTGCTATTTGCCAGTGATTTATAGAGCCATTTGGGAATATGGCCTGTTTCCTCCCCGTGCGCGCATGCGGGTCGTGGCTTATACCCCGCGTCGAAAACGAAATGCAATGCTCCTTCTGACTCAACCAACAAGCCACACCCTAATGAGAGTGCCCGTTCCGCCACCCCGGAGGTCACCTTGGACGCGAAAATTCGAACACGTGATTCCCCCTCGCGCCGCTCCGCTATAAGGTCCCGCGCGACTAAAAGAACTTTGGTTTTTGGGTAATGCTCCAGCTTGCCCACGGCCTTCTCAACGTAAATTGGGAACTCGGGCGACGCAAGTACGTGAACAAGGATTCGTTGGTCACCGCGCGCGATGCAGAAGGATGGCTCCCAGTCTAGGTTCTTCGGAACCGTGCGCTCTTTAATGAAGGAGTCGAGTGAGCCTTCGGCGGAGCCCGCACCTATTGAGACCAGCAGCGCCCTGAGAAGGGGCTCTTTATGCGGGTTGCGTCGCTTGGTCATTACAGCTCGCCTCTCAGCGACTTCGCGGTTTGGATCATTTCGTCTAAGGCCGCAGACAGGTTTTTCTTAACCTCCTTGCGGGTCGTTTCACGCGTTATAGAGTCGTCGATATACTGGACCTTGTACGCTTTAATCGTTTCTGTTAGCGACTTAACCAAGCCGATCAGTTTTTGAGGTTTTGGAGGTCGTTCAGCTAATAGTTCGGGGAGTCGGCTCTGAAGTTGCGTCATCGCGTCGTCGAAGGACATGTCGTTTCGCTCGACGAGCGTCGAGAATATTTTGAGGGCAATTTTGGATTGGCTTGGATCAAGGCCCGCCTCAAAAAGCGGACCAACGCTGCGAACTTGATCTCGGCTTGTAATGGCCCTGTTTTCGATTCCTGACGTCGTTTTTGCAAAGAGGCTAGAGCGGACACCATTCGCACTCTTGTCTGGATGCTGCCCGTAGTACTCCGGGAAGGCCCTAACTGACGGTTCTACGACGTTCGCCTCAATCGCGAGCACGTACGAATAGATTTCACTATCAGGATTTTGTGCTTCAAAGGAATAAATCTTGTCTTTGAGCGTCTTTGGCCAGGCCAGCACATGGACGCGGTCAGACGCCGTCCGGGAGCTCATCCATGTCTCGCCGGAGAGTTTTTTAACCCAGTCTGGTTTCTCTCGAAACGATATCCCTCTTTCCAGTTGTGGATACATTTCCGCAAGCGAGCGGCACTGCGCGAGAGCGCCCCACTGCTCCCTAGTCATGTGAAGATGGAACATCCACTTTCGGAGGTCGCCACTACCGACGGCGTGGCTAATGACGTGCGCGGGTATGTCGTCCTTCCGAAGTTGCTTTGCGGCAAGGAAACGTCTTTCGCCGTCCACCAGTTGGTACTTTCGGGCGCCAAGTTTTCGCACGACAATGGGAACGAGGACGTCTCCCACCTCTGAAATGGATGAGACTAGGCGATCGAAACTTGCATCCTTCTCCACAATTCCGCGAGGATTGTCCGGGCTGGGCTCAATTTGCTGTAGCGGTATTCTTTCCGGGTTTCCTGTAAACTCCTGCGTATTCATAGGCCCTCAGTTCCTAGCAGGCTGCGGAAAAACTCGTTTCGAAGCGAGTACTACAAGACTCTCTTGTTTCCACAAGACAACCTGATAAGAAGAAGGTATGCGTGGACAAGACGAGCAGCAGTTGGACGTGTTCAGCTACATCAGCCCGGAGCAGAGAGTGCCCCAAGACCACCCTTTGCGTGCTCTTCGTGTTATGACCGATGAGGCCTTGCGGGAACTGCAAGCACGGTTTCGCAAACTGTATGCCAAAACCGGGCGGCCGTCGATCGCGCCGGAGAAGTTGTTGCGAGCGCTGCTGCTGCAAGCGCTGTACTCGGTGCGCAGCGAACGGTTGTTGATGGAACAGCTCGACTATAACCTGCTGTTTCGTTGGTTTGTGGGGTTGAACATGGATGACGCCATCTGGGATGTAACGGTGTTCACCAAAAACCGTGAGCGCCTACTCGACGGGGACATTGCCGAAGCCTTCTTCCAAGCGGTGCTGCAGCAGGCGCGTGAGCGCAGGCTGCTCTCGGACGAGCACTTCACCGTGGATGGAACACTACTGGAAGCGTGGGCGAGTGTGAAGAGTTATCAGCGCAAGGATGCAAAAAACGCCGTTCCGCCGGACGATCCTGGCAATGCCACGGTGGACTTCCATGGGGAGAAGCGGTCCAACCAGACGCACCAATCGAAGACGGACCCGGATGCGAAGATGGCACGTAAAGGCAAGGGCAAAGAGGCCAAACTGAGTTACAACGGAAATCTGCTGGTGGAGAACCGCAACGGTCTAATCGTAAACACCCAGGTCTTCGAAGCCAACGGAACGGCGGAGCGCGATGCCGCGCTGGTGATGCTGGAACAGATTCCGGGAACGAAACAGGTGACCGTGGGCGGCGACAAGGCCTATGACACGGCGGATTTCGTGGCGGAGTGCAGAAACATGAAGGTCACGCCCCACGTGGCGCAAAATCTGGAACGGCCGGGTGGGAGTGCGATTGATGGGCGTACCACGCAGCACCCGGGATATGCCATCAGTCAGAGGAAGAGGAAGCGTATCGAAGAGTGCTTCGGCTGGCTGAAGACGATCGCGCTGTTGCGCAAGCTTCGGCATCGTGGCATCTTCAAGGTCGGATGGGTCTTCACCTTTGCCGCGGCTGCCTATAACTTAGTCCGCCTGCGGAATCTGACGATGCAAACGACGTGAACCAACGCCGAACTGTGTCGGTCGCGCTGGAAAAGAACCTCCAGGCCACAACGGGTACAACCAAAACTCTTCCCTTAGCCGCACAAATCATGAAACCTGAATAGCATTTTAGGTCGTACTGTCGTTTTTCCGCAGCCTGCTAGAAAAGACCAATATCCACTCACGTTTGGTGGCACAGTAGCTGCGACGACAGCGCCGGAGGTCGGGGACTAAATCCTGAATGGAATCCACCAATCGAAAGCCTCCGCCCTCAGTTAGCGTGCGCGTAACAATCTCCGCGGTATTTATGTTCTGGCTTTTTCGCCGCACCTCTCCAATGACTAAAACTACCTTTCCGGATGGCGAGAGACATTCGTCTGCCATGCGCGCCAAGCTGCGTATCAATCGCGCAAATTCCTCTGGTGTCCGGCAGTTTCTCTGGTCTAGTTCACGATAGTTGTCCACGCCAAGGAACCAGAGCCGGAGGCGATTATCACGTCCGTAGTCAAGCGCGTTCATGTAGGGAGGGCTCGTGAGCAGTAAGTCAATTGGCTCGCGAATCTTCAGCCGCCGGATGTCTTGAGTTGTAAACCGGCGCATAAGATCTTTCCGGATTGGAGTTGTCCGCTTGTACGCGCGATGTATCTTTGCCAAGAGGCGCGGCTCTAGATCGCGATACTTGTACATACTGGGAAAGTGCAGCTTGGGGAATTTCTTAAGTCGAAGGTATGGAACAAGGTGACTCGATGGGTACGAGAGAAATCCGGGTCGCTGATGGTGCAGTATTCCGAGGACGCAGGCCAGCAGGAACCACTCCTTGTGCAGCATCAGCATTTGAGTTAGGGCGTGGGTTTCCGCAAGCGTCTTACGATGAAAAAACTGTCGGACCCACTTGGGTGCGTCGGTTCGGTACCCCCGACCTTTGGCCACTCGCTTTGCCATTTGCACATACCGCAGTGCTCTTCGAACGGCGTCGGTCTCCGATCGGGGCGGGAATAGCTTGGCTCGCGTAAGGACGGCGGCGTACGGACTGACGTCGTTCGCGATTATGTTGCGTCCCTGGGAAAGAGCTTCCAAAGCCACTGCCCCAGAACCAGAGAAGGGCTCAAGAATTGTGTCCCCTGGACTTGAGTATGCGGAGACCAAGGCACCGGCTATGGAAGTCTTAAGCTTGCCGATGTAGGGCGCCAGTTGGTGGAGAGTGGACTCAGTCCCGATGCTGCTCCCCGACCACCCTTGTCTGAGAGAAAGCAAAGACCGCCGCATTATGCAACAAAGTTTACGTTCGAACAAGCGTCCGTGTCTACTACGCAGTGCAATTGTTCCGGAATCGTAACGGACGGTTCGGCATCAGCTCCGGCTCGGGCTCTTGAGGTCCCTGCGGGGCCTGAATCTTTTTCTGGGCTTACCCAGGACTTCGTCCGGACTGGCGTCCTGGACTTTCGTCCTGGGCTATTGTCTGTTGCCCCTTCGCGGCTGGGTTTGGCGGGGGCCGAATCAGTCTGACTAACATTTATTGTGAGAATGCCTTGATGCGGCTTCTTTGACGTAAGAGAACAGCGGGTCCCTCGACTTCGCTCGGGATGACAGTTTATAGGGTGGGATGACAATCATTTGGTGGAGTGACAGTTTGTTGGGGTGACCGACGGCGGCAGCGGACGGGGTCGTCGCCTCCGCACGGGCGGCACTACTGGCGGCGGAGTTGGTACCAGGCTTCTCTGTATCGGGAGTATTTCGATTCTTCTAGATGCGGCGAGAGCGTGATGTGGATTTGGTTGTTGAGCGCGGCGGTTGGGATTATGTACCAGGTGTCGGTTTCGATTACGTAGGCGGCTATGAAGTCGACCTGGCTCGGGGCGTAGGGGAGTTTGTTGTGGGTTACGTGGCATTGGTAGGAGCGTCCGCGTTTGTATTTGGTGCATTTGACCTGGATGCGGAGGAAGCGGCCGTTATGTTCGACGGCGAAGTCGTAGCGAGCCATGTCTCCCCAGGGCTTGGCGATGCAGAGTCCGTGCTCGGCGGCGCGGGCCATGAAACGGAGTTCGGCCCACTCGCCCCGGAGCTTGGGGTGTTGAATGTCGATTCCTTTGTTGGTCATGTTTGCCTGGAAGTTCTTCCGAAAAAGTCACAAGCCGGGACGGGGGCGTCCGCGCCACACTTGCTGTTAATGAAAAACGCGGCCCTGGAGGGCCGCGTTAGGTTAGCTATTTAACTATAAATTCATTATATCACGCGGCAATGGGTGACTATGACATGATTTCGAGATTTATATTTGTATGGGCTGCATGGGGTTGCGGGGAATCTGGTCGTTTTTGGGTATTGACAAGAATTTCCCGAATTGGGAATTGGCGGCTGATGGCCGACACGTTGATCTCGTCTGATGGCGGGAGATTTGCCCGCTTGCAGGACCCACATCTCGAAAACCGCGAGATGTGGGGCACCCGCCCGAGCCACACGATCAGTGGAATTCCAGGGTGACGAACTTGGCTTCCTGCTTGCCTGTGTTGGTGAGGGTGTGGGTGTAGCCGCCGGGGAGCCATTTCACGTCGCCGGATTTGAGGTGTCCGGGCATGGGGCCTTTGCCTTCGACGTCGCTGCGGATTTCGAGATCCGTGACCGCTACTACGAGATGCGGGCCGGTGTGGTGGTGGCTGGGTATGGTTGCGCCGGGCTGCAGGTCGATCTCGGATACGCGGACGCCGTCTTGCACGAACATGATGTGCTGAGTTCCGCCGGTGAAGATGTGGAGGCCGCGGTCTTCGTCCCAGGCGGGCGGAGGGGTTTTGTGGGCGGCTTCGTCCTGCATGATTTCGATGGTGACATTGCGGAATGGCTGGTCGGAAAGATTGCGCGCGATGTGGGCGAAGTTGCCGGGAGAAAATCGGGTTTCGCCATCTTGCAATTTCACTTCGACGGGCGGCTTTCCCTTGACTTCATTCGAGAGATCCGCGGCGCCGAGCGTGACGAAGACATAGTCATGGTGATGGATGTGCATCAGCGTGGCATCGTGCGGCGCGACCTCGACCTGGAAGACGCGCACATATCCGTTTTCGATCGCCAGGTGATGACGCGGCTCGGCGGTGATCTCGACCTCGGCGGTCTGTTGTGCAGACAGGGCGATGGCGGCGATTAAGAGCGCGGGAAATAGCAAGTGGCTTTTCATGAGAGCCGATTCTAGCACTGTCTGCGAGAAGAGAATTCATTCGGGGTGCAAGGCATGATTTAGACTTTTTGGGTGACCGACTTGGGCAAGATGCTGGTGGTGCTGGGCGGGGTTATCGTCATCGTTGGGCTGGGGCTCATTCTCCTGGGGCGGACCGGCCTTCCGATTGGGCGGTTCCCTGGGGACATTGTTTATCGCGGGAAGAATACGACTTTCTATTTTCCGCTGGCGACTTCGATCGTGGTCAGTATTGTGCTTTCGATTTTGCTGTATGTGATTGGGTGGATGAGGCGGTAGTTTTAGCATTCAGCACTCTGAGTGCTGAGTGCTACTTAATCACTCCCCGTTCGGATTGTTCGATGAAGTTGATCAGCGCTTCGACATCTTCTCCGTTGTCTGGCTCTGACTTTAGCTTTTCTAACGCTTGCGAGGTGTTGAGCTTCGATGCCAGCAGGACTTTGTAGGCGTGATGAATCTTGCGGATCCGTTCCTTGCTGAAACCGCGGCGTTCGAGGCCAACCGCATTCAGTCCGTAGGCTTGCACATCGCGGGCGGCGGAAGTTTTGGAAAAAGGAAGAACGTCGCGGGTGATGGTGGTTCCGCCACCGACAAAAGAGTGCGCGCCGATGCGAACGAAGTGGTGCACGGGACAGAGCGCGCCGACCTGAGCCCACTCGCCGACCGTGACGTGGCCGCCGAGAGTGGCCGCATTGGCCAGGATGACGTGGTCTCCGATTTCGCAATCATGGGCGACGTGGGTGTAAGCCATGATCAGGATGTGGTTGCCCACGCGGGTCAGTCCGCCGCCCTTGACCGTGCCGCGATTGATGGTCACGAACTCGCGAATCGTATTGTGGTCGCCAATTTCGAGGCGCGTGGGTTCGCCGGCGTAAGTCAGATCCTGCGGCGCCAAGCCGATTGAGCAGAATGGAAAGAAGGTGTTGCTGGCGCCAATTTTGGTGGGTCCTTCAATGGCTACGTGAGAAATCAGGCGGCATTCTTCTCCCAGTTCAACCTCGGGACCGATCACACAATAAGGACCGATCTCGCAACTGGGGTGAACTTTGGCGCCGGGATTGACGATGGCTGTGGGATGGGCTTTCATCTTTCGGCGCGCAACCTATCGACCAGCCTGCAAGTCACGAGGGCTTCGGCGGCGAGCGTGTCGCCGACGTAAGCGGTCCCTTGCATACGCCCGGCATTGCCACGCCAGACTTTCACCACGACCTCGATGCGAAGTTGATCGCCGGGAACCACAGGGCGGCGAAACCGGGCGCGCTCGATTCCGGTGAACAGTACCAGCTTGGTCTCGCGGTCTTCCACTTCGGTGAACAGCAGGACGCCGCCGGCCTGGGCCATGGCTTCGACGATGAGGACGCCGGGCATCACGGGGAGGCCGGGAAAATGTCCGGCAAAGAACGGCTCATTGATGGTGACGTTCTTGATGGCCACAATCCGCTGGCGGCGCGTGAGCTCAAGCACGCGGTCGATCAGCAGGAAAGGGAAACGGTGCGGCAGGATGCGCTGGATGTCAATAACATCCAACGTAGTCTTGGCCGATGCGGGAGCTTCGGTCGCAGGTTGAGCGGTATCGGTCATTCTGTTTCTCGTCTTTTCGTCAATGCGAAGAGCGAAAGGTGGAGAGCGAAGATTATACTGTACCGCGCGTTGTTAAACCCTTCCAGAAAAGGATTGCATGCCCAAGAAAGCCTCAAAAAAGAAAGCTCTGAAAGCACAGCCGAGTAAAGCCGTTCCCTCAAGCGAAATCTCGAACCGGTTGGCGTACTTCCAAGAGCGTCAGGATCAGATGGTTCAGACCGTCCGCCAACTGGTGGAGACGGAGTCGCCCAGCGATAACAAGGAGGCGGTGGACCGGCTGGGAGCGCTGCTCGCCGGCAGATTCGAGGGACTCGGCGGACATGCGAAGTTCCACCGGGTGCGGAGCTTTGGCGATCACTTGCAGGTGGATTTCGCCGGCGCTCGCGGCGGGAAGCCGGTGATGCTTCTGGGACACATGGACACGGTTTATCCGATGGGCGCGCTGGCGACCATGCCGTGCCGTGTGACCGATGGACGTTTGTGGGGGCCCGGCGCCTTCGATATGAAATCGGGCATCGCACTGATGTTGCATGCGATTGAGGCGCTACGAGCCTGGCACGAAGACACGCTGCCGCGGCCAGTGACGATATTGCTGGTTTCCGATGAAGAAGTGGGCAGCGAAACTTCGCGGCTGATTACAGAGAATCTGGCGAAGAAATCCGCGGCAGTGCTGGTGCTTGAACCTTCTCATGGACCAAAAGGAGCTGTGAAGACAGCCCGCAAAGGCATCGGAGAATATGTTCTGAAAGTTACGGGAAAGGCGGCACACTCGGGGCTCGATTTCGAAAAAGGCCAGAGCGCGATTCTGGAATTGGCTCGGCAGATTATCGCGATTTCGAAGCTGATCGACTTGAAACGCGGGCTAACGCTCAACGTGGGAACGGTGCAAGGTGGAACGCGAGTGAACGTGATCCCTGCAGAAGCAAGCGCGGTGCTCGACGTGAGAGTTGTCCGGAAACAGGATGCAGGTGGCATCGACCGCAAGCTTCGTTCTCTGAAACCGATCAACCGCAAGTGCAAGCTCGAAATCAGCGGTGGCATGAATCGTCCGCCGATGGAACGGACTCCGGGCGTGGCTGCGCTTTACGAGAAAGCTGCGGAGATCGCCAGACAGATGGGATGGAAGCTGGAAGAAGCGGCGGTCGGCGGCGGGTCGGACGGCAACTTCACGGCTGGGCTCGGTATTCCGACTCTGGATGGATTGGGTGGAGTCGGCGAAGGTGCGCACGCAACTCATGAGTCGATTCAGATTTCCGAGTTGCCGAGGCGGGCCGCGCTGCTCGCGGAAATGATCGCGAGTATCTAATCCTCTGCCATGCTAAAATCCTGACCCGGCGCGGTTTTCCGGCCTAAAAGGTTCCCAATCATGAAAACTTTCCGACTATTTCATCTGCTGATTACAACGGCGGCCTGCATAATCTCGATTGCGGCATCCGCCCAGACGGATAATGTGCGACATGTTGCCGGCAGGATTCCGGTCGTGGGCCTCGGCCACGAGCTGTCCGCTGACCGGCCGGCGGGCGGGAATGGCCAGCCTCGAATCGCCTCCGTCAGCCCTAAGGCCAATCCCTGGAAGCTGCAGGCCACTCTTCCGGGAGCGGTCATCCACGACATTTCTTTTCCGACGGCGTTGGTAGGCTACGCCGCTGCCGAACTCGGCCAAGTGTGGAAGACGACCAACGGCGGTTCGACGTGGACGGAAATCATGAATCTGGGATTTCCTTATTACTGGTTTGGGGTGAAAGCGCTGACTGCTGCTGACGTGGTTATTTCCGGCTTCGACGATTCCAACTATGAGGGCATCCTACGCTGGAGCCACGATGGTGGGAAGACTTGGATGCCCAACATCGTTTTGACGACAAACGGTTGGTCGTATCGCGTTCGCTTCGCGAACCACAAGGACGGGCTGGTGATGGACGGCCTGGACCTCAAAGCCGCTAACGCGGCGCACTACACCACCGATGGTGGCGCGCAAGCGTCAGACTGGACCGAGGTGGTTCCCGACCCGAGTGGCGGCTGGTTTGGCAACGAGTTCAGCCTGCTCGGCAACCTGCACGCCCGCGCTTCCGGAATTACTTATTGCGACAGTTCCGACGGCGGCGCGAAGTGGACTTGTCGTCCATCCATTGACTCGGTATTCGATGGTCCCGTGTTCTTTTCCAATGATGAGTCCGGCTGGGTGGGCGGGGGCGAGATCTCCCCTAACGTAGAAGGCTGGGTGCATCGCACCACCGATGGCGGGAAGACCTGGAGCGGCCGCACCCTGGATGATCCCTGGCCAATCCGCGAAATTCTCTTTGTGACTCCGAAGATCGGCTGGGCGACAGGTGGAAACTATTCTTCCAATATTGGCGGTATGTACTTCAGCAGCAACGGCGGCAAGACCTGGTCGCTCGATGCTAGCACTGGCGCGGAAATGGATGCCTGTGACAGCAAACCCGTCGGGACCAAATTCCAAGTGTGGTGCGCGGGATACAACGGTTCGTTCAGCGGTTTGATCTATACGCTGAAGAATATCGGAGCCGAATAGTTTGCGAGGCGGTCACGGTTAACCATTCTTTGACTACGCAGGTGGGGAAGCCTAGACTTTCTACAGGGGTGTTGGCGTACGGTTTCGATGTTCGCTGAGAACTCGGCAAGCCCCGCAAGGAGAATTTCACTATGGGCGGCAAATTGGGTTTGCCTGAGATTCTGCTGATCCTAGCTATTGCGCTGCTGATCTTCGGTCCGAGCAAGCTGGCGGATTTGGGCAAAGGGCTAGGCGAAGGCATCAAGAATTTCAAGTCAGCCGTGAAGCACGACGAGGACGAAAAAGACAAAAAGTCGTAAGCTGCAACTGTAGGGACGCAGCTCCTTACGTCTCAGTTTAGGGCACTCCGTGCTCTCGTAACATTTTGTAGACGAGCGACACCGGCAATCCCACCACATTGAAGTAATCTCCTTCGATCCGCGAAATCCAGCGCGAAGCTCTGCCCTGAATGGCATAGGCTCCAGCTTTGTCCATGGGTTCGCCAGTTGAAATGTAGGAGCGGATATCTTCGTCGGTGAGAGCGTCCACTGTGACGAGAGTAGTTTCAGACCGAGCGTCTTCAAAACCAGTTACCGGTTGCCAGTTGTCAGTTCTCGGTTGCGGACCGAGCAGACAAACTCCGGTCATTACTTGATGGGTGCGGCCTGAGAGCAAGCGCAACATGCTGAATGCATCGGAGTCGTCGCGAGGCTTGCCCAGGATCTTTTCGTCGACGACTACGATCGTATCAGCGCCGAGGATGAAGTCATCCGGCCGTTGGCGAAACACTGCTGAAGCCTTTTCCCGTGCCATGCGTTCGGCGAAAGTTCGCGGCGCTTCTTTTTCGTCAGGAATTTCTGGAATGCCGGTCGACTGGACTACGAACGGAATACCCGCATTGCGCAGAAGTTCCTGGCGGCGCGGAGAGGCAGAGGCAAGCACGAGCATGAAGCCTGATTCTAGCCGAACGCCGAGAACTGGCAACCGACATCCGAGAACTGCCTGCTAAAATCAATTCTTGACCCCTGTAGCCATGGACGCCGCGTTTCTCCGCAATTTTGCCATCATTGCGCACATCGACCACGGGAAATCCACGCTGGCCGACCGCCTGCTGGAGTTGACCGGATCGCTCACGGCTCGCGAGATGCAAGCCCAGGTGCTCGATTCCATGGATCTGGAGCGCGAGCGCGGCATTACGATCAAAGCCCATGCCGTGCGCATGATGTACCAGGCGCAGGATGGTCATACCTACCAGCTCAATCTGATTGACACGCCGGGCCACGTCGATTTTTCCTACGAAGTTTCACGCGCGCTCGCGTCTTGCGAGGGGGCTTTGCTGATCGTGGACGCTTCTCAAGGCGTCGAAGCGCAGACTCTGGCGAATGCTTATCTCGCCATCAACCACGGGTTGGAGATTATTCCGGTCATCAACAAGATCGACCTGCCCAGCGCCGACATTCCCCGTACCAAGGAAATGATCGAAGGCGCCGTCGGGCTGGATGCAACCGACGCGGTTCTGATCAGCGCCAAGACCGGCCAGGGTGTACCCGATGTATTGGAAGCCATCGTCAAACGTGTTCCGCCGCCGAAGGGTGATCCCGAAAAGCGGCTGCAGGCGCTCATCTTTGACTCCTGGTTCGATCCTTACCGCGGCGTGATTGTGCTGACCCGCGTCTTTCAGGGTACGCTCCGCAAAGGACAAAAGATTCGACTGATGTGGAACGGGCGCGTCCTGGATGTGGAAACACTGGGCGTGCTGACCCCCAAACCGGTCGAGATCGACGAACTGCGCGCCGGCGAAGTCGGCTTTCTCATTGCCAACATCAAGAATGTCGCCGACACAAAGATCGGCGACACCATCACGGAAGAAAACAATCCTGCTATCGAACCTCTGCCCGGGTTTGAAGAAATCAAGCCCATGGTCTTCGCTGGAATCTATACTGTGGACGCGCACGAACACACGCAACTGCGCGAGGCGCTGGAAAAACTTCGGCTCAACGATTCATCTTTTTTCTTCGATCCTGAAAGTTCCGTTGCCCTGGGCTTCGGCTTCCGCTGTGGCTTCCTCGGTCTGCTGCACATGGAGATCATTCAGGAACGTTTGGAGCGCGAATTCAATCTTGAGCTGATCACCACGGCACCCAGCGTCCGCTACAAGATTTACAAGACCGACGGTGAAATGGTCGAAGTGGATAATCCGTCGCGCTGGCTTCCGCCGAGCGAGATCGCCAAAATCGAAGAGCCGGTGATTCTGGCCACGATTCTCACTAATGAGGAGTACGTTGGCGGAATCCTCAAGCTGGTGGAAGAGAAGCGGGGCAAGCAGAAAACTTTCGAATACGTAAGTTCGTCGCGGGTGATGCTGCACTACGAACTGCCGCTTAACGAAATCGTGCTGGACTTTTATGATCGCTTGAAGTCCGTGTCCAGGGGTTACGCATCGCTGGATTATCATCTGGCCGACTATTGGGAATCGCCCATGGTCAAGCTGGACATTCTGGTAGCGGGCGAGCCGGTAGACGCGCTTTCCATCATCGTGCACCGCGACTTCGCCTATGAACGAGGCAAAGCGCTGGTTTCCAAAATGCGAGAACTGATTCCCCGGCAGATGTTCGAGGTGGCAATCCAGGCCTCCATCGGCGCCAAGATCATCGCCCGCGAAACCGTGCACGCGATTCGCAAGAATGTGCTAGCCAAGTGCTATGGCGGCGACATCAGCCGCAAACGCAAGCTGCTGGAAAAACAAAAAGAGGGCAAAAAGCGCATGAAGCGGATCGGGCGAGTCGACATTCCACAAGAGGCATTCCTCGCCGTGCTAAAAGTGGGCGAGGACAGCTAGCTGATGTTGGCGCGGGCGTCCGTGCCTTGCGGCGTGCCACAAAATTAGGACAGCACGAGCGAGGACGCTCGTGCCTACAAGGACGCTTTCATATGACAGCAGGAAAACTTCTCACACATTGCGTTTTAATCGCCGGAGCGGCCTTGGGCTTACTCGGCCAAACTCAGCCGGTAGAACTGCGAACACAAATCAGTGTGCCGTTCCGGTTCGTTGCGTACGGCGATACCCGGTTCACCGATCCCAAGAACACCGATGCGGCCAATCCCGCCGTACGCCAGACGCTGGTGCAAGCCATCGCGGACGCTCATCCCGCGTTTATTTCCATCGGCGGGGACATTGCTTACAACGGCTACGATGTGAATGACTGGAAGATCTGGGATAAGGAAACTGCGGTGTGGACCGAAAGCAAGATTCCTATTTACCCGGCGCTGGGGAATCACGATCTGCACGGCGATCAGAAGATCGCCCTCGGAAACTACTTCCAGCGCTTCCCGGATTTGCAGAACAATCGCTTCTACTCGGCGCACGCTGCCAACACCCTCCTGCTGATGCTCGACAGTTCGCAGGATGAAACCTCCGGGGCACAGGGTGAATGGTTGGCGCACGAACTGGATACGCTGCCAGCAGATGTGGATTTTGTCTGCATCGTTCTCCATCACCCGCCTTACACCGATTCCGCAGATCAGTTTTTCGGAGGCGGGCACGCGGCACGGCCTTCTGAGCAAGCCTTGGCCAGGATGCTGGAGGAGCGGCAACCGCATACCCGCGCCCGTTTTGTCGTGATCGCGGGACACGTCCACAACTATGAGCGGCATGAACACGGCGGCGTCATATACTTCGTCACCGGCGGAGGCGCGGCACGGCCGTACATGATCCCGCGGAAGCCTGGCGATCCCTTGTTTGGGAAGGACGTGAACTACCATTTCCTGTTGGTTGAAGTCGATCACGGCAAGATGAAGGTCACGATGAACCGTTTGGAGTTGGCAAACGGGAAGGCCAGTTGGACCACGCCGGACTCGGTGGAGATTACGACGCCGACGGCGATACCCGCGAAAGCCGGCAAATGATCCTGAGTTTTTTTCTTTGTGTACCGTTCGTGTCCTTTGTGGTTATTGGTTCATTTACAAAGAGCAATAACCACATAGGACACGAAGGTACACAAAGGAAGGCCGACAAACTTAGCGAACGGAAGCGCTCGCCGCTGCAAACTGCGGCACCACCGGAAGGGCACGAATCAGTTGGCGGGTATAGGGATGTTCGGGATTCTGGAACAGTTCAGCCGTTCTGCGGCACTCGACAATTTCTCCCTGGTGCATGACTGCCACCCGGTGCGCGATAGTCGCGACCGAAAGCAGGTCGTGAGAAATGTAGAGGATGCTGATGCCGAACCTGGAGCTGAGGCTGGCGAACAACTGCAAAATTTCAGCCTGAGTAATCAGGTCGAGAGCGCTGGTGGGCTCGTCGGCAATGAGCAACGCGGGGCGATGCAAAACCGCCATCGCAATCAGAACGCGCTGCGCCTGGCCCACGCTTAGTTGCGACGGATATCGTCGCAGGAAATCCGAGTCACCGGGGAGGCTGACATTCTCCAAAGCTTCCCGCAACGCTGCTTGGCACTCGTCTCGTGAGCCGCGCCGATGGACCTTCCAGGCTTCTTCTAATTGTGTGACGATGCGAAGCGCGGGATTCAGCGAGGACATCGGACTCTGCAGGATGAGGCCGATTTCTTTGCCGCGAAGAGCTCGCACTTCGCGTTCACTTAAGGCCATCAGGTCGCGGCCGTTGAAGTGAATCGAACCGCGAGCCTGGCCTCTCTTGAGATAAAGAAGTTTCAAGATAGCCAGTGCGAGCGTGCTCTTCCCGCAACCACTTTGCCCCACCAGCCCAAGAATTTCCTGCTTGCCGAGGTCCAGCGAAAGCTCGCGCAGCACCCCGGGCTTCCCGGGATAATCGACGGAGAGTCGCAGAGACAGCAGCGGCTGGGCGTCCATCAGCGACTCCTGGCGACCTCGCTGGTCAATGAGAGCTGATCAATGTTCCAGTACACCTGCGGCCTCAGCACCACCGGGTGCGCGTTGCGTAGGTTCGGCGACACGGCCGACAGGGCGTTCTTGTTCACCAGATAAATGAACGGCTCCTGCTGCCAAGCGATTTCCTGCACTTTGTCGTAATCTTCTTTGCGCTTTTTCGGGTCCAGAGTGGAGGCCTGCGCGCGCATTAATTTGTCGATTTCGGCTTCCCACGCGGTGACTGGAGTTTTCTGACTGGGATTCCACTGGTGGCTGTCGCCGGAACTGAGCCACACAGTCATCTGCGCATTGGGGTCGAGTTCGTCGTTCACCAAGCCAAGCAGGCAAGCCTCGTAATCGAAAGTATGGGTAATGCGCTCGATGAGCGACGGAAAATCGAGCGTGACCACATTCAGTTTGATTCCGACGCCGGACAGATCCTGCTGGATCATCGTCGCCATGCGTTCGCGATACTTGTTGCCTGCATTCGTGATGACGGAAAACTCGACAGTGTGTCCGTCGTGATCACGCAAGACGCCGTCTTGAAGGCGGAATCCATCCTGCGCCAGGCGCTGGAGTGCGGATTTCTGGTCAAACGGATGCGCTTGCAGCTTAGCGTTGAACCAGAATTTGTTGGCAGGGGATACCGGACCGACCGCAGGATGCGCATGTCCCCGGAATACGATCCGGGCGATGTCTTCGCGATTGATGGCTTCCGAAATCGCTCGCCGGAAGTTCGTCGAGGTGAACCAGACTTTCTTGTAAGACGGCAGCGGAGAGTTGGCGACTTGATTGAACCACATCTCCTCGGAATCAAGGGACGCGCCGGCATCGTGCGCCATGGCTGGATCCTGTGCCGCTATTTTGTCGAAGTACTCTGCGTCGAGTGTGTTAATGAAATGAATTTCGCCGCGGGTCAGGCGCAGCATTTCGATGTCACGGTTTTGCTGAATGTCGAGCCGCACCGATTCGATGTAAGGCAGCGGGCGGCCTGCAGGATCTTTTTCCCAGTAGTTCGGATTGCGCTTGAGAATCAGGTACGATCCAGCTTTGTTTTCCCCGACATAGTAGGGTCCGAGCACGGCCATCTCTTTTTGCGGCGATTTGGCGGACATAATCGCTACTTGATCAAAAAGTCTGTCGAGTCCGGCGATGGGCGCAGGAAATGTGATGCGTACACGATTCTTCGGCAGGACTTCCGTGGTTACTTTGCCTTCTGACGAACGGAACGCATCACCGGTCGGCGAGTGCATCGCGGGGTCCATAAGCTGCTGCATGGTGGAAGCTACGTCATCAGCGGAAAATGGAGTTCCATCGGAGAAGCGCAGCCCATCGCGCAGTTGGAACGTGATTGTATTCCCTCCGTTTGTAACTTTCCAGGAGGTTGCGAGTTCCGGCTCGAGATCCTGCGTGAGCCGGTTGACACGAACCAGCACGCCGCCAGTCAGGTAGCGGATGGTTTCCGAAGAGTCGTCCGCCGCCAGCAGCGGGTTGAGAGTTTTGGGCTCCGATCGTAAACAAAAATGTAATTCGCCGCCGGACTGCGCCAGCACGCGACTGGAACCGAAAGCGACCAGGGTTAGTAAAACGAAACTTGCAAGAATCTTTTTCATGCCACCAACTCCTCTTTCGTCAGGACGAGATGAAAGCTACTTACCACCAGGATGAACAGAACAAGCGGTACCAACTGCCAGGCTTGGCCAGAGACCGTAGAAAAGCTTTCCAGTTCGCGCAGCAGGCTGCCCCACGAAGGCAGAGGCTCTGCAACTCCAAGACCGAGAATCCCAAGGTTGGCTTCGGTCAAAATAAAAACCGGCACGGAAATCCAGAATTGCGCGTAGAGCACGGGCTTCAGGTTGGGCACCAGATGGCGCCACAACAGCCGAAAGCCGCTGCTGCCCGAAGCTCGTGCCAGAAGGATGAAATCTGATTGTGAGATCGACCTTGCGTCGGCGCAAATGATGCGAGCTGCGCCCGCCCAGCCCAGGCATCCCAACATCGCAAATGTGATCAAGACCGAAACCATTGGAGAAACGTTCAAAGGCAAAAGTGCGCGAACTGTAATCAGCAGGAAAAGCCAGGGCAGCGACAGAAAAAGATCCGTGCCCGCCATCACAAAGCGTTCCACCCGGCCGCCTGCGAATCCCGCGATGCCGCCGATGAAAGCCGCCAACAAACTGGAGAGCAGAGCCGCCGCCGGCGCCAGCAGGAGCGACACGCGCGTGCCGTAGAGCACCCGGGCAAAGCGGTCTCGTCCTAAATCGTCGGTGCCGAGTAAGTGTTGTTGCGAAGGCGCGGCGTTGGGCTCCTCTCGAAACTGGTGAGCATACGAGACGGGAGCCAGGACCTTCGCCAGCAAACATGCGGCGGAGACCGCCAACAGGAAGACGATCGCCACTGTGCGCGCCCACTTCATGCTTCGCTCGTACGAAAAGTTCTGCCTACGATGTCGGAAGCAGAATTGGCTACCAATGTGACCAGAGTGACGATCATGGTCAGATTCACCAGCAAAGCTACGTCGCGCCCCAGAGCCGCTTTCCATGCCAGTTGGCCGATGCCGGGAAGGTCGCACAAAGCTTCCATGGGGATCGCGGCGGTGAAGGCGAAACTGACCGTCACTCCGAGCAGCGCCAGAAGCTGTGGCGCGGCTGTCGGCAGGATGTGCCAGACCAGCACCCGCATGTTGCCCAAGCCTTTTGCTCGCGCGGTCAGCACGTGGGGCAAGGCTGAACTCCTCGATAAAAGATTGCGCGAATAACGAAAGATCTTTGGGAAGACAACCAACCCGAGCAGCAAGCGCGCCGGCGCTTGTGCCAGCACAAACAGCAATGCCAGCACAGCCGCGGGCAGGCAGAGCAAGATTCCGACGAGCAAGCTACCCAAAAGATCGAGATACCAGGCTCTCGACATCACGATCGCGACCGCCAGCAAGAATCCAGCACTCCAGCCTAGAACCAGTCCCAGGGCGACTGACTTCAAAGTCTCCGGAAGGCGCTCTGCGACGAGTTGCAGAACCGGCCGTTGCAGGGTCCGCGAATTCCCCAGATCACCATGCAGCATCCGGTTGAGATAATGAAAATAGAAAACGAACAGATTGCTGTCGCCGGAGCGAGTTTCCCGCAGGGCCTGAATGCTAGTGGCGTTGAGGCGCGCATCCAACTCCTCTTCGTCCACGCCGAAGCCGGGGGCGAGGCGCACCAGGGTCGCGCCCAGAAAACCGCCAATCAGGACGGTGATCAGGATCTTGACTGCGAGTTTTGGCAATGCGGATAACGTGTCGATATCCTCGTGCCAGGGATTCCAGTTCGCGGGCCGGGCCATGCCCTGCTATACACCACTTCCCCAGGCGGGGACTCCAAACTGCTGCGTAGGTTAGTGATATCAGCTAACTGGCGTGGCGGGAATCGCTTACAGCAGATGCTGCAAACTTAAGTAATGCAAATCGATGCTGTCGGGAAGGTCGATTGCAAGTCTACTTGAGGTTATTTTTCGCCTTCGATTTCGATTGGAATGGCTTCGGGGTCGTTTTCGTCCGATGTCCCCCAGATAATCGACGTTCCCCAGAGCACGCTGTAGCCGTTGTCGCTGTTGGAGCCCCAGGGTGCCGAAGATCCCCACAGGACGGATTCGCCGCCCGTGTTCGTTCCCCACAAAACCGATGTACCCCACACCACGGACGCTCCCCACATGATCGAGCCGCCCCAAAGTATCGAGGAACCCTTCACCAGGTACACGTTCCCGCTCTTGTCGCGGCCGACGGCTGGCGACTTGGCGCTTCCAGATGTCGATGGCGCCAGATCCGTGCTGGACAGAGCCGCCTGGATGTCGAGATATCCCGCGCCCACGGTGAAAATGTCGTACTGGCTGGTGTAGTGCTTGCCGGTCGTAGGATCGGTCGCGGTGCTGTACCGCGGGAAAGTTTTGTACGCGCTCTTCATCAGCCGCGCCTTGACCTGGTCAGGCGTGAGGCCGGCATTTTTCTGAAGCAGCAAAGCCACAGCTCCGCTTACTACCGGTGTGGCCATGCTGGTGCCGCTCAGCGTGAAGTAGGACGAAGAGCCCTTCGCGTTGGTGCTATACGAACTCAGCGCAACGACGTTGCCAGGCGCAGCCTTGGCGAGCGTCGAGCTCGAAGAGGACAATACCGAAATCAACATGTTGCCCGGCGCAACAATATCCGGCTTCACAATGTGATCGTAGAGCGTTGGCCCTTTGGAGCTATAGCTCGCAATCAGATCATCAGCTCGCGTTACTGTGCCCATGGGTTTCATGGCGCCCACAGTGATAACATAAGGATCGTCCCCAGGCGCGGCGATCGTGCCGTACCCATCGGTGCGTGCTGAATCGTTGCGCCCTTCATTGCCGGCCGCAACCACTACGACAATCCCTGCCTTCCACGCCGCCTCGACCGCCTGGCAGAGTGGGTCAAGCTTGTAGTCTTCGTAAGTCCCACGGCCCAGCGAGAGGTTGATGACGCGAATGTTGTACCTGCTCTTAAGGCTGATGGCCTTCTGGATCGCCGCAATTACCGCGCTGTCGTGGCCCGATCCGTTATGGTCGAGCACCCGTAAGTTGATCAGGTTCGCGCCGTCCGCAATGCCCACAAAGGTTTTGCGGAAACTCGCGCCCCGCGAGTTTGTGCCATTGCCCGCGAGGATGCCGGCAACATGGGTGCCGTGTCCGTACAAGTCGGCGACAGTATTCGGACCGCCGGCAAAGTTCTGGTTGTAGACGATCCGCGATCCGGTGCCGTTCGATAGAGTGAAATCTTTGCCGCTGGTAATCCCGCTATCGATGACCGCGATCCCGATCCCGCTTCCGCTAAGATTTTTCGACCATGCGTAGGGAGCCAGCACAGCTTGATCGTAGAGGTCGGTTACAGTTGCTGTGGCTCTGACCGCGCGGTCCGGCGAAATGTAAACGACGTTGGGATTATTCGCCAGCGCCGACAGAGAACTGCGTTTTACCGTCATCGCGCTGCCGTTGATCACGGAGAAGTTCTGCTGGAGCCTGCCCCGATTGCCAATCACTCCGGCGAGATGAGCCTGGTTGAGCGGGGTCCGATACTGGACAATGACGTTCACCCACTGCCCCGATTGCTGCCGCAAATCCCGGGACATCTTGCGCGACTGGGCAAAGCCCAAAGTCGTACCCAGAATCAGGCAGCACAGTGCCAGGTGTCGAAGCATCGAACCGGTCTTGCAAGCTCTCGCCATATAGATTCACGACCCCTCGTGCCAATTGACACTTGGAGTTCGGGTTATCGGATGCAAGCCGATCACCACGGAGATTAAAGGCTAAAACGCTACTGTTAAAAGACTTAGACTGATGTGGCGGACACCCTTAGGGGGACAATTTGTCCCCGAGCCACGGAGGAGGCCATTTTGGCCGCTTCGACGGGTGTGCGAAGAACACGTAGCCTCGGACGCTACGTCCGGGGAGCCGAGCAAAAGCTCGGCAGGATTTGAACTACACCACCCGCGACTGACGCCGTCTGAGGAGGGTTTCTATGTGGACGTTCGCCGGGAGTCGGAGGTACTATCGCCGGAACCTCTGCCGTAGCCCCGGCACGTTGGAATCCAAGAAATGAGAGTTAGTTACTCGCTAATGGACCGCAAGGAGCACCCTGGTCGACAATCCGATTGTTGGCGCTGTTCATTGTGGTTCTTGCGCTCGCTTCGGTTGCTTCGGCGCAGTGGAACGAGAAGGTGCTGTATGGCTTCCAGGGTTTCCCCGATGGGGCGACGCCAGCTGGCGGAGCAGTTTTCGACACAACGGGAAACCTCTACGGAGCCACGCAAACGGGCGGTTCAGACGGCAACGGAGGGGTTTTTAAACTGTCGCCTCCCGCGCAGAAGGGTGGCGCGTGGACCGAGACCTTGCTCTACAGCTTTCTGGGCAACCTGAAAAACGACGGTGAGTGGCCCAGCGGAGGCCTAGTGATCGACGGTTCGGGCAACCTCTATGGAGTAACAGCCTATGGCGGGACCGGTGGCTGCCAACTGTTGGGAATCCCGATGGGGTGCGGAGTTGTATATGAGATATCGCCTCCAGGGGAGAAGGAGGGGCAGTGGACCGAGACCATCCTCCACAGTTTTCAAAGCGGATCGGACGGCTATCTACCCAATGGAAACCTGGTGCTCGGCAGCGCGGGCAACCTGTATGGGGCAACCGCTTACGGCGGCGGCTACGGAAGCTGCAATGCCCCCTATTACCAGTACTGCGGAACGGTGTTTGAGTTGAGTCCACCAACAACGAAGGGCGGCCACTGGGCGGAGAAGGTGCTGTACAGCTTTAAGGGAGTTGCGGACGGAAAGAACTCTGGCGATGGAGCTAATCCCAACGGCGGCTTGGTTCTCGACAAGACAGGCTCGATTTACGGAACGACAAATTTCGGCGGCAATAACCTGAAGGGCCAATGCCTGGGTGGGGCCGGAGGGACTGGTTGCGGCATAGTGTTCGCGCTCGAGCCGCCGACCAAGAAGGGCGGCAGGTGGACGGAGAAACTGGTCCACCGCTTTAATGGCCAGGACGGCTCTAACTCCGCCGCAGGCGTGGTTTTCGATGGAAACGGCAATCTCTACGGTACAACATCGGCAGGGCCCCAAAATGGGTTTGGGCTAGTTTTTGAATTGAGAAAGCCGTCAGAAAGAGTCCACTATTGGATGGAAACGGTGCTGTGCCTTTTCAACAATGGCAGCAACGGCGCCTATCCAATAGCGGGTCTGGTTTTCGACGCCAAAGGTGATCTGTATGGCACCGCAACCGGCGGCGACCAATCTCCCGGTGGCAACGTATTCCAGTTGAAGCCGCCAAGCCGAAAGGGGGGCAGCTGGCCCCTCAAGATCCTTCACGGCTTCCTAGGTAGCCCCGATGGTGCACATCCGACCGCCGGGCTAGTCCTCGACAAAACTGGAAATCTCTACGGTACTACTCAGTGGGGCGGCTCGGGGCAGTCTTGCCAAGGCGGGTGCGGGACGGTATTTGAGGTCTCGCCGTAGCGAGTCGAGATTTGCAAAACGTACGTCCCTACAGCGGCAGTTCCCAACCTTCTTCCTTCATCCTCTGATTGGTCCACTCCTGCAGCTCTTTGTAGACGGCGGGATCGATGACCACGAAAGTGGCCCCCGCGCGCCCTTCGAGGTCCGCCCACACGATCTGCACTTTTGCTTCGATGCGGGTTTGGCTGTCTGGCAGGGCAAAAATGATGTCCATGAGCCCTTCTGATCGACGCGGATCGGGCAATCCTTCCAGTCCCATGCCGCCGACGCTCAAATTCACGGCTGTGACCTGCATCTCCTGGCCTTCGCCGTTCCTGAGCATTACCGGGAGTTTCACCTTTGCCCGGAAAAATTTCTTTTGCTTGAGGCTGAGCGCGCCCAGCGCCCGGCTCTTGTCGCCGCTCTTGTCGATGCTCCTGTCGCTGAACGGTGCCGTGATCTTGTACTCGCCCAGCTTCCGGGTCAGAGTCCTGCGGGAGATCCCCAGTTTCTCCGCTGCTTTCGCCCGATGGCCCCCGGTATTTTCGAGCGCCTTCATCACCATCTGTCGTTCCATGTCCTGGAGATCGCCGGTGGGCAAGGGGATCGTGGTCTTTTGCTGTTCCGCCGAGAGTTCGGCAAGCACGCCGTCCGCGCCAATCTCTGGGCCTGAGGCTGCCATCGCAACCTTGGCAATCACGTTTCGCAGTTCGCGAACGTTCCCCGGCCACGAGTGCGATTGCAAGGCGCGCAGTGCCTCCGCGCTGAACGTCAATGTCGCCGATTTCAGCTGCAGGAAATGGTGGGCGAGGGCCACGATGTCTTCCGGCCGCTCTCGCAGTGGCGGAACTCTTAGCTGAAACTGGCTCAGGCGATGGAAAAGATCCTTGCGGAAACGCCCTTCCCGCACCGCCGCTTCAAGATCCTGATTGGTCGCAGCCACGATCCGGACATCGACGGTAATCTTTCGGTGCCCTCCCAGGCGATAGTAGGCGGCGCCGTCCAGCACGCGCAGCAGCTTTACCTGAATGTGCGATGGCAGTTCGCCGATTTCGTCGAGGAAGAGGGTTCCCTTGTCGGCAAGTTCGAAAAGTCCTGGTTTGGAATTATCAGCGCCGCTGAAGGCGCCTTTCTCGTACCCGAACAGTTCGCTTTCGACGAGGTGTTCGGGCAGGGCCGCGCAGTTGATGTCGATCCAAGGCTTGCTATTTCGATACGATAATTCGTGGACGCTGCAGGCGATGAGTTCCTTGCCACTGCCAGTTTCCCCGGTGATCAGGACGGTCTCGGTGTGCCCCGCGACGCGCTCGACCATGGCCATGAAGCGCTGCATCGCGCCACTGGCCACGATGAACTTCGTGCCATGGATCTCGCGCTCGCGCTGAACCGCCGCCGCACCTGCTTCCAATGCGTCCCCCAACGACTCCCTGAATGCACGTCGAGCGTCAGCACCCTGCGGCCGCGCTTGATCCCGAGTCGGGCCAAAGAAAAAACTAGCACAGCCGGGAGGGAACTCATTGGTAACGCCCGGTCCCCGCGGTGACGAAAGTAATCCGCTACGGCAGCGCGTGGCCCGGCATCTCTTTACTCCGCTTACTCCGCTCCCGTGACCAGCACGCCATGGGTGTTGCCTGCGGCGTCGGTGTAGAAGCCGACGATCTCGCCCTTGTCGTTGATGCCATTCAGCACCGTGCCCATCACCCCCTCAGGGTCGTCGAGGAAGGTCACTTTGCCAGTGGCTATGTTGTACCTTATGCCGTGTGCAAAGCCGTCCGACCCGATATAGAAGCCGACGGCAATGCCAAAGTCGTTGATGCCCAGCAACTGCGTCGTCGTACTTCCAGGTATTGAGAGGGTGATCAGCGACCCTCCCGCCAGCGACTGCACGAAGCCTTGGGTTAGGCCGCTGCCATTGGTGAAAAATCCGCAGATCAGGTTCTTGTTGTTGATCCCGGTGGCCGCACTCGAGGTCGCCCCGGAAACGGTGACCGGCGTGATTGTGCCGGTCTTGACGGCATAGGCGTAGCCCTGCGGCGCGTTGGTGGCATCGTTGTAGAAGCCGACGGCAATTTCGCCCCCGTTAACACCCAGCAACCGGTTTACCTCAGGGTTGCTGGCAACCAGCGTATTGTTCACGCTGACGTAGGTGAAACCATTGGCCAGGCGAACAAAGCCGAAATTCGAGTCAGTTCCGGTGTTGGTGGGCGACCAGAATCCAACGGTAACTGCGTTGCCGGCAATACCCGTCGCCTGCGTCTGCACCGAACCCGGAAGATTCTCGGGGACGAATGTGGTATAGGGCGGGGCGATCGTGTAGCCCTGATTGGGGTGCCCTTGAGCCCCGCTGCCGTAGTAGCCGGAGATAACACCGGCGTTGTTCATGCCAAGCAGTTGGTTGAAAGTGGGATCCGCGAAGTTATCGATGGTGGTGAACGTGGGAACTGAGCCTGCGAAGGCAGACGCGCTCAGCAGGATGGCGGTAATGATGAAGACGAGGAATTTCATGCGAAACATGGTTCTCTCCAGGGTGTATTTCTGCGAAACTTTCAACTCGGGTCACTGAACACTGCCCCTTACTGGTAAAAGCGACTTTTTAGAAACGATTCCCTCACCAAGCCAAGAATTGGCTCACAGGCGTATTCGTTATTGTCACGAAAATCCATTTCCGCCAGAACATAAACGCCAAACTGTCTCCCTCACGGCTGGCTGGGACATCTTGTCCCACTCCTATGCCTCCCTATCGCGCTCCCGAGCCATTTGCCGTTAATCACTTGCCGCGATTACCAACTGGCGGATCACATGCTCTAAGAGCAGAGCGAGCTAAGACCTGTGAATTTGAGGGCATTCCAAACTATGAAAATGAACCCCGAGTTGTATGTGCTGACTTACGCCGACGAGCTTCAGCTTGTCCCTCGAGAAAAGCCGCAAGTTAACCCAATTGTCCTCTCGGCAGTATGGGGAGGAAAAGGATCAGGCCAGTCGAAGCCACCGGGCTGGACCGCTGCGACGACCAGTTCAACGTTGAGGACTAACTTGCCCGAGTGGAAGGATTCCACAACGTCCTAAGGCTGCGGCCAGCGGACCCGCAACGGAATCGCGACGTCTGGCGTTCCGCCTAACGTTTGGCGCGTTCCTTTGCATAACCCTTCGTGTCCAGATCTCGCCCTGAGCGGCAGTCGGATGGAGTTAAGGGGAGTGAAAACGCCCATCCTGAAGGACATACGCGCCCTGTTTTTACCACCGGAACTGTATAACCTATCCAATTGCCTTTCAGTGTTCCCATAGGACATTCCCCAGCCAGCCGTATCTCGCTAAAAGCAACCCTACTTACGTCATCGCACGTCAGTAATGGGCGCGCAACTCTTTGGCCAATTTAGGGTTCATAATGACAGAGGCAGAGGTATCAGTCACCTGCGCCTCGCTGAACTTGGCGTTGGCAAGAGTGGCTGTAGGAACATCGCAGAAACTGGCGGTGTTCCGGGGAGAATCGATTATGAAAACTTTCCAGCGCTTGTTTGCAGTTAGTTTATTCGTTGCACTGTTGGCGGCAAGCACGGCAACGGTTTCGGCAGCGGCGCAGGACGCACCGCCCGCGCCGGACCAGCAATCAGCGTATCCTCAATCAGCGTATCCATCGGACCAGGCGCCTCCTCCCCCCGCAAGCAACTCTGGGCCTTCAGTTCAGGATCTGCCGCCATACCCCGCGGACCAGGGATCTCCATCGACCGGGGACCAATCGGCTTATCCGTCGAACCAGCAGGCGCCTCCCCCTCCCGACGGCCAGTCACCTTCCGCAGGACAGCAAGCCGATCCTTCAGGCCGGGTGGCTCGTCTGGGATATATGACCGGATCCGTTTCTGTCCAGCCGCAAGGGACCGGCGATTGGGTTCAAGGCTCACTGAATCGTCCGCTTACAAACGGAGACAACGTCTGGGCGGACAAGGATTCCCGCGCCGAACTGAATGTCGGCACCGGTCAGCTGCGAATCAGCTCCGAAACCAGCCTGACCGTGACCAATGTCAGCAATGATGCCGTGCAGGTGGAGTTGCACCAGGGTACGTTGAATGTCCATATCCACAAACTTTACGGTCACGAAGTCTACGAGGTCGACAGTCCGAACCAGGCATTCACCGTCACCAAAGACGGCGACTACCGTTTCGACGTCGATCCCAACGGAGACACAACTCTGGTCACGGTGTGGAAGGGCGAAGGCGAAGCCACCGGCCAGGGCCCTGCGGTTAAAGTTCACGAAGGCCAACAGGCGCGTTTCACCAATGGAAACTCCCTCTCTCATCAGCTGAACCCCGCCCCCCCGCCCGACGGTTTCGATGAGTGGTGTCAGGTCCGCGACAAGCGCGAGGACAACTCGGTCTCCGCGCGCTACGTTGCCCCCGGCGTGGTTGGGGCCAGCGATCTCGATGAGTACGGAAGCTGGCGCAACACTCCGGACTATGGAAATGTCTGGGTTCCCACGGCAGTGGCTCCGGGTTGGGCTCCTTATAGTGACGGAAACTGGGCTTGGGTCGCTCCCTGGGGATGGACCTGGGTCGACGACGCTCCCTGGGGATTCGCTCCCTTCCACTACGGCCGCTGGGTAGCCTTTGGCGGCAACTGGGGCTGGGCGCCCGGACCCTACTGGGTTCAACCTTATTACGCTCCCGCTCTGGTGGCATGGTTTGGAGGCCCGCGCTGGGGCGTTGGTTTCGGATTCGGTTTCGGCGGAGGTTTTGGCTGGTGCCCACTAGGTTGGGGTGAGCCATTCTTTCCGTGGTATGGCGCGAGCCGCGGCTATTTCCGCAACGTCAACATCAGCAACACGCGCATCGTGAATATCAGGAACGTTACCAACAACTATTACAACAACCGGACGCGCGGCGGATTCTATGGAAGGAACGGCGTTGCCATGCCGCGCTACGCCACGCGCCCCGGAGCGCTGACAGCAGTTTCGCGAAACACTCTGGAGCACGGGCTGCCCGTTGCGTCTAACCGCGCCAAGGTTCCGTCCAGTGCTTTGCGAAATCTGTCCAGCGCCAGTATCGGCAAGCCGGATGTAGGTCCGACCCGCGCCAGCATGCTTGGACCAAAAGCAGGTCTGCCTGCCGCGCACCCGTCCGCCGCCGTGGCTTCGCGGCCAACGGTCAGCCACATGACTCCACCGGCAAGCTCTTCGAGGCCGGCTACAAGTCAGGCTGCCTCGCATAACCCCGAGAGCCCCGTGGCAAATCACACGCCTCAGGCTCGTCCGACAGCCGGCTTGTCCTCGCCTGCGCCGGCCGGTCGCTACGTGCCCCGTCCGCCGCAGAGCAGCGTGGGTTCGTTGTCCCAACCTTCAAACAGCGCCAGATCTGGAGGAGCGGCACCCTCGAGCTCATCTATGTCACGGTCGGTGCCTCGTCCGCCAGAGAGCAGCGTGAACCGGCCAACCATGACTGCCCACAACACGGTCCCGAATACGTCGGCTGCGCCACGTTCCTACTCAACCCCGTATTTCGGACGGGGCACACCCAGCAGCGTGCCACGTCCCTCGGGGCGAATCATGCCGGCTCCGCGTGACTATCCGTCCGCCCAGAACCGCGGGAACTACTCGGCCCGCTCCTACGGCTACGGCGGCCGCAGCAGCTACGGCGGCTATCGTGGCTACAGCCCATCACCCTACGGCGGATCGTACGGTGGCCGCAGCTATTCGGCGCCATCCTCGCATAGCTCGGCCTCCTACGGAGGCTACCACGGAAGTTCCGGATCGCACGGCAGCTCAGGATCCCACAGCTCCGGCGGAGGCTCGAGTTCCCACGGCGGCGGCCACGGCGGCCATCGCTGAAACTGATTTAAATCTAGTTTGAAACGCCGCCTGCCATTCGGGCGGCGTTTTCCTTTGTGTACCTTTGAGTCCTTTCTCCGCAGCGCACAAACTCACCCGAGTCTCCAATGTGTATACTGCAAACTTCACCCCAAGGAGAAGCCAGTGAAAAATTTCCTAATCGGCCTGGTCATCGGTTTGATCGCGATACCGATCTGCGTGTACATCTACTTCGTCACCGGAAGCGCACCGGTCGCCACTTCCGCACCACCCATGCCCTTTGAGAAAACCCTGGCCCACAGCGCGCTGAGTGCCCGCATCGCCAAAGAGATGCCCAAGTCCGTTCCGGTTCCCGCCGATGAACCAAACCTCCTCGCCGGCGCCGACGTTTATCGCGAAAATTGCGCAGTCTGCCACGGCTCTCCGGGAGGCACTCCAACCGCAATCTCCCGAGGGATGTTTCCCAAGCCACCGAAGCTGCTCGAAGGCAAAGGCGTGACCGACGATGAACCCGGCGAGACCTATTGGAAAGTCGCAAACGGCATCCGCCTCACGGGAATGCCAGGCTTCAGCGAGTCGCTCTCGCAAACCCAAATGTGGCAGGTCAGCCTGCTGGCCGCGCACGCCGACAAATTGCCCGAGTCTGTGAAGACCGCCCTCTACCGCCCAGCCCCACAACCACCCGCACAAACTGCGCCGCAAGGACCGAGTGTTCCGGCAACGAAACCGTGACGGTTTGCGGGGAAACTCGCGATCAGGTTATGCCTTCAGGCATACTGGGAGCTCAAAACGTGCCCGGTTTCAAGCCGCTGAACCGCCCGCCGAGGCGAATCTCACCCCATTCGATGTCGCTTTCCGCACATGGTTCCCGCAGTGCAATGAAACATGAATCCATCGGGAGGACGATTCTGTTTGACAGGACGCTAGGGTTTACCGGGGCGGCGTCTGGCCGCCCGCCGGGACTACTTCGCGATCTTCGACCAGTAGGCCGTGCCGTCCAGATCACGCGTGTAGATCAGATCTGTCCCGTCTGTGCCGAGAAGCTGCCCCACTTTCGCTCCATGGAGGAACGGACCGACAGTGTCTTGGACTGGGATCCACTTCCCAGCGTCGGAGTCAGTAAAACTTAATCTGAAGAGGCCGGAACGAGGCGGCTGGCTTGAGCGGTCATGCAGGCTGATGAACACCTGCCCTGACTCGGTCAGGGCAAATCCGGTGATCCTCATTTCGTTAATCGGAGGCAGGGGCTCTATCTTTGACACCTTCAGCTTATTACCTGGAATGTCGAATTCCACCCACTCGCTGCTTGCACCGTTCAGAAGGCCAACCTTATCCGCGGTGCATCTGAGGACGACCTCGCCCGGATAGTGGCCGTGGGACAATTTCCAACCGGGGGATCCGAGAGCAGAAGCGTCCAGCACCGCCCTGATCTGACCCTTTTCAAAGCTATACTGGCGCAGTCGCAGCGAACCTTCCGCACGCTTACCGTTCTCATCCCGGTCGTGTCCGTAAGCCCAAACCGTCCCGTCCTCCCCAGCGCAGACATAGGCGGGTGTGAAGGGAGTCGTACGGATAACTTGACGGACGCGACCATCTTCGCCGATCGAAGCGATAAAGTTCGCTATCGCCCCTGTCGAGCTCTCGGTGCCGCCGGCAACCACGATGTTGCCAAGCTTACTGACCGCCACATCGACAATTGCCACGCTATCGGCGCCCTTAAGCCAAGCGGTGACATCGCGTGCAACTCGTCCGTCCCGACCGTAGAGAATTGCAGCTGGCCTATTCGGGCTTATATCGTCGGCCGAATAGGTAACGAGATACCCCTTGTCCCAATATCTAAATGGATAGGAGTTCACGGGCGGTGGGAGCTGCGCTTGGTAGTAGGGATCGGAAAGGCGAGTTGCATCTGGCATATGCTGACTGAGCAGATATGCCGGCAATAATAGCAGCGAGAACGCCGCCAACAGAAGTGTAGCGGACCTCGGGCTTTTCATTCTTCAACTCCTATCTGCAACAGGCGTGAATCGCCGGTGCGGAACACTAGTCCGGGCAGTTTGCAAAGTCGTCACAGCAGTCTACGCCGCACGGTTCATCTTTCACTTGGTCATCCTGATCATAGTTTTTCGAGTCTGTCGTGTAATTGTTAATGCCTGGGCAGCCTGTCGAATCGGTGCAGCAACCGCTGCAGGGCGTGGCGCGCTCGAACGAGCCAAAACACCCTCCGGGCGAGCACAGGGTGCAGGCCTTCAAGTAACGTGCCCCAAGGTGTGCATCTGACAGGTTTTCCTTCCAAAGGCTGTTGCGTGATCGACTTCGCTTTAGAACAGAATTTGGACGAAACTGGCTGGGCACCAGGCCATCGAAGATGGATGGGATCGTTTGCCCCAAGGATGTAATCATGTGCTCGTTTGATGCCGCGTGCAAGCGCGGCGTAATTGCGATAAGGCCCGTGATGGCAAGACTCAATACCACAGAAAGTGAGATGCCGCAATCGCGTGAAAGACCTTTCCTCATAACGAATCCTCCAGAATCTCCCTTCCGAGCAACCTACGATACCCGTTCTGCGTTTGTCGCGAACGTTGTGTTCATTTTGGCGGAAATGGGTTTATTCCCTCTTCCCGCGACGGTTGGACTCCGCTCCCGTGCTGGCCTATAGTCGAAAAAAAAACGTCGTAGGTCCAACGGCCATCTTTGGACTGGCCGTCCTTTGGATCGGGATTGACGGCGGCCTTGTAGCGGAACTGGTTGCCGAATTCGTCAGTGCGCCTGGACTCCTTGTACGTCAGCGCCAGCGAAGAGACGCCCAACTCCGGCAGGGTGTGCAGTTCATCGGGTTGGGAGACACCGTCGTGGTTCTCGTCGATCCAAAGCAGCAGCTGGGAGAATACTGCATCTCGCCGGTCGATGATTCCATCTCCATTGCCGCCGTTTCCCGACTTATCAAATTCGGCCAAGGCGCGGAAGCCGTTGCGGCAGGCAAGACCTCCGCCGGGGCATGGCGGCTGCGCGGTGAAGTTGCCGAAGAGTTCCTCACCGTTGTCGATCTTTCCGTTGTGGTTGCGGTCCAACGCCAGGAAGGCATTGCCCGAGGCCGCTGCCGTCCAAGCAATCTGCCCAGGATGTCCATTGCCGGCGATGTCGAAGACAACACCTTCCGGGGCAGAGGTCAAACGAAAACCCTTGCCGGTAGTGTCAATGATTATCGGGGAAGCAGGTATACACGTGCACAGGACAGGGTCCCACTCGTCATGTGCGCCGCATCCCCCGGGAGGCGGCTGGCAGCACTGTTGCGCCTCAACGTGCCCAATTGAAGAGGGCAGAACTAGGAGTAACGCAATTGACGCGTACAACGATATCCAACCCGATCCAGGCGGAGAGGAGCGAACCATCGGATGCCTCCGAACAGTTCCAGTTCCCCCTCAGAAGCTGGTCACGGGCAGAACGTACGCGAAGATCCGTTTGCCTGTCAAGCAAATACTTTACCCGTTACGAATCTCGAACAAGCGTGGGTTTTCCACATCGCCATCGAACTAATCTCCAGTCGTCTCCACCATCGCCATCGCTTCCACCGTCGGCTTCTTCGTTACCTGCGCGCTGGTCACCAGAATCACGGACGCTACCACGACCGCACTTCCGGCGAGGATGTAACCATCCACCCGCTCATGCAGCACCAGCCATCCCAGAAAAACCGCCACTACCGGGTTTACGTAGGCGTAGGTGGAAACCTTCGCGGTGGGCACATGGTTCAGCAGCCAGATGTATGCGGTATAACCAATCCACGATCCACAGACGACAAGATACAGAGTGGCCCCGATCCCGCGTGCCGTCCACACTACTCGCGATAAGTCTCCGGCGCCAACCGCGAACAACAGGTTCGCCAGGCCTGCGGCGATCATCTGCCAGGCTGTGGCCGAGAACGGATCCACGTCCGCCGACTTCCATTTCTTAGCCAGTACCGATCCCAGCGCCCAGCTAAACGACCCGCCGAGCAAGCTGATCGAAGACCACAACTGAACCCGCCCAAACGAAGTCGTAGTGGTCAGATCGGGCCACAACAATACCACCAACCCGACGACGCCCAAGCCAAGCCCAGCCTTGCCCCGCACCGAAACATGATGATCGCCCAGCAAGAGCGTATCCAGCACCAGGAACCACAGCGGCGTCACCGCAACGATCAGCGCCGCCAAACCCGACGCCACATACTTCTCCGCATACGAAAGCGTCAGGTTGCCGCCCATGAGCAGGAGCACGCCGACCGTCGCCATTTGCCCAAGCTGCCCCAGGTTGAAGCGGATGTTGCGCCCCCGCGCTCCGCAAAATGCCAGCATGAACACTCCGGCAATCAGAAAGCGTGCCCCACACATAAGCGCCGGGGGAATGCGCTCCACCGCAATGTCAATCGCCAGATAAGTCGATCCCCAAAAGAAATACACCAACCCAAAAGCAAGGATCACAGCAAACCGGCTCGAGCGTTGGACATTAGTCATGGGTTTCTAAAATCAACAACTGGCTCCGGCTTAATAAACGCTCTCTTAGCCGCATTGAATATTTTCCGGGAAGGGCACGGCTTCAGCCGTGCCGCTCCGCTCGCCAAAAAACGGGCTTCAGCCCCTGAGGCAAAATTCCTGTCGCCTCTAACTATCAGACACACCAAAGGCGAGCCGCGATGCGACTTATTCGAAACTGTACCGGAGCGTTAACAGCCGAATTGTTCTGTACCGCGCGGGACAAGAAACGGGTCGAATCAGTGTTGATTACAAGTCGGGGACCCACGGCGGCGTTATAAAAAAGATCCAGATGTCGACCGTGCCCATGCTTTGATTTAAGCGTTTCTCAGTGTACTTAGCTGGATCTGCGTCGATGGGTACTGACCGAAAAAATCGGGAGCAGAATTCCCGCAGCGACTTCGGGGAGTAAACCTTTCCGCGCATAACCTGCCACCCGTCGGTCAGTTCCTGGGTCCTCTGGGCATCCAAACCAATGACGTAAAGCTCTCCCCAATGAAACAACTTTTCCTCAAAAAGGTCGATCGTTACGCCCACGGTGGCGTTGGCTTCATCAAACTCAATCATTGGAATCTCGGTGAAGTTCACGTAGCCCTCTGATTGGTAAAGCTGTTGCAGGTTCTCAAGGCCTTGCATGAACTTGGCTCGACTGAAGATTTCACCTCGATGGATCGGCAGGACCTTCCACAGGTGCGCCTCCGAGAATTCCCCCCTGTTGCGGAAGTGGATCTCTCGGAGCGAGTACCGATGCCCGTAGCGGAGAATGCTGATCTCAATGTCGAATTGCCGATTCGTTGAGCTATCGGCAACGGGCTTAGCCACGGCGTTGACCTCGACTTTAGAGTAGCCGTCGTCCTGGCACGCGGTGCGCACCCGTCCTTCAGCCAGATCGGCGACGCCGGACGGGTCGCCGTACCTTTGATCTAAGCGAACTCTTGTGCCGTCCCGGCGGATCTGTTCTGTCAGATCCTTCCGCTCCTGAGCCGAAAGTAATCCACCGTTTTCGAAAATGACCCGCCGGACCACAGTCTTCGCCGCTGGAGGTGAACCGGATCGCTGAGGCTGGGCTCGGGATTGGCCTGGCAAGGATACAGAAACGAATAGACAGCAACAGACCAGGCAGCGTCGGAGCATGGCATCACCCGCAGCACCAGCCATTATAGCTCGCCGCAGAACTCCCTCTTGCCCGACAATTTACGGGCGACCGGTAACAGTCACCAACGGCCATCGTCGAATGGGGGTTACGCCAGCGCTCGCGGCGCGCTATAATAATCTTGGAATGATTCCCGATGCGCCGCCAAAATCCCAATTCGCATCTGCCCGAGTGCTGGCTGCATTTCCTGGTATGCCCGCGCCGCTATCTGGCAGTGCTGCCTTCGCAGGCGCGTCCCAGCTTATTCGGTAGCGACTAACTCTACCCATCCTCCTCGTCCGATTCTGGCTTGAGGGCTGAACTCCGCCCGAGGCCAACGACCAAAGACGAACGACCTACGACCATTTTTGGAGGATGCCATGTCAACCCAAACTCTCATCGGTCCCAAGATCAAAACGGCTCTGCCGGGTCCGAATGCGAAACGCGTTCTGGACGGCGACAAAAAATATATTTCACCGTCCTATACCCGCTCCTACCCGCTGGTCGCCGAGTGCGGACGCGGGATCGTAGTCACAGACGTCGACGGAAATGAATTCTTCGATTTCTCCGCGGGCATCGCCGTCACCTCGACCGGCCATTGCCATCCCCACGTGGTCGCGGCCATTCAAAAGCAGGCAGCCGAACTGATTCACATGTCCGGCACCGATTTCTATTACGAAAATATGGTGACGCTCGCGGAGCGTCTGTCGAAGATCGCGCCCATGCCCGGCCCGCACAAAATCTATTACGGCAACTCGGGGACGGAAGCCATCGAGTGCGCCCTCAAACTCGCCCGCTATCACACCAAGCGGCAGAACGTGATCGCGTTTTACGGCGCATTCCACGGACGCACCATGGGAGCGCTTTCACTAACCGCCTCCAAGCCGCAACAGAAGCGGCGCTTCGGTCCATTGGTTCCGGGCGTAACCCACATTCGCTATCCCGACGTGTATCGCGGATGCGAAGGCGGGCCGCAGGATGCCGAAGCCTTTGCACTTGGCTGTGCCCGCTTCATCGAAGACAAGCTCTTCAAGACCACGCTCGCGCCCGAGGAAGTGGCCGCGATCTTCGTCGAGCCGGTGCAGGGCGAAGGTGGATATGTGGTTGCTCCCACCGTCTTCATGCAGGAACTCCGTCGCATCTGCGATCGCCACGGCATCCTGCTGGTGGTTGACGAAGTGCAGAGCGGAATCGGACGCACCGGGAAATGGTGGGCCATCGAACACACCGGCGTGCATCCCGACATCGTCTGCTCGGCGAAAGGCATTGCCTCGGGCATGCCCCTCGGCGTAACCATCAGCAAAGCCGAAATCATGGATTGGGTTCCCGGCTCGCATGCCTCCACCTTCGGAGGCAATCCGGTCTGCAACGCTGCCGCACTCGCCACGCTTGACGTGATCGAGCACGATCACTTGATCGAGAACGCAGCCGAGGTTGGCAGCTACATGCTGAAGCGCATGGCCGGCTGGCCCGCGAAGCACAAGCTGGTCGGGGACGTTCGCGGGCGCGGCCTGATGATCGGCGTCGAGATCGTCAAGGACAAAAAGACCAAAGAGTATGGCGCGGCCGAACGCGACCGCATCATTCAACATGCCTTCGAGCATGGCATTCTCTTCCTGGGATGCGGCCCGAGCACCATTCGCATCGCGCCGCCACTCATCGTGACCAAAGAGGAAGCCGACGTCGCTATGGATGTGCTTGAAGAATCCATTTCGATTGTGAGCCATGGAGCTTAGACAGCCGGGCGGGATCTCCTCCCTTGCGCTGGCTGCGTGGGGCGGGTCATTCAGTTGACCCGCCCCATTTTTCTTGAGTTTGTTTATCTTCTGAGAAGTGTTCCACGTGGAACGCTGGTAGGGCGATAGTATGCAGATTGCTATTGACCGAGGTAGCGAGCCACCTCCAAGCTGGTTCCTCCATTGGTTCCGGCTACGACAATCTTGCCGTCGCTTTGGAACACGATGGAGGTAATGAAGGCGTTCGCGGTGCTGCCGAAACTGGTCGTGGCGCGACCTCCGTTACCAAACGTGGGATCCAACTTCCCGCTGCCAGCGTAACGAGCCAGCGCGAAAGCTTCGGTGAGCGGGTTACTATTTCCGGCCTCTCCGGCCGCGACGATATCCCCATTGGGCTGGACAGCAGCCGCGAAGGCGGCTGTAACCGTAGTGTTCGGGAAGCCCGTGATGGCGCCACCGTGCGTGCCGAAGGTGGTGTCGATGCTTCCATCCGAGTTGAAGCGAACCACGGCGAAGCCGGTGGAGTTTCCAGTGGTGGACACTTTGCTGGTGTCGGCTCCGGCGGCCAGGATCTTGCCGTCGCTTTGCACGGCGATGGCGGAGGGCGAGGCGATCGAGGCTGCCTGGCCGAAAATCCCGAAGGTCTTGTCGACGCTGCCGTCCTGGTTGTATCTGCCCAACGAACCCCCGCCGGATGCGACGAGGATTTTGCCATCGGATTGCAGTGTGATGGCGCCGGGGCCAAAACCCTGCAGGGGTGCGAGGCCACCGCTACCGAATGTAGTATCCAGTTGGCCGTTACTGTTGAGGCGCGCGAGGGAAGAAGAAGAGAACACTGGTCCTTGCCCAGCCACGATAATCTTGCCATCCGGCTGCAAGGCCAGGTGGTCGCCGTTGAGCGACAAGTTGGCGATACCGGCGGTGCCAAATGTGGTATCAAGACTGCCGTCCGTATTGAAGCGGGCCCCTGCTCCCCCTGAGGGACAGCGGTAGCCACGGCTACAATTTTTCCGTCCGACTGGATGGCTAACCCGCCGAAGACTTGTTCGATATCCCCGCCGATTTTGGTGACGACCACGCCACCGTTTCCGAAGCTGGTATCCAGAGTTCCGTTAGGGTTGAGACGGATCAGGCCACTCTGATCTCCTAGTTGCCCTGCCGCCACGATCTTGCCGTCACTCTGCAGCGCAACCGCATTGGCAATGCAGTTGTTACCGTCGTTGCCGTTCAACTGAAAGCTAAAGATTCCTCCTTTTGCAAAGGTCTTATCGAGATGCCCCGCCTGGGCCAGGGTTAGGGTTGACGCGCTAACCAGAGCCGCGCAAACGACAAGGCGCGACAGTCTTGTCGACAGGAAATTGCCTGCGAACTTCTTGAGAATGGTTTTCATTTTTCCTCTTTGAGATCTCGGTCGATTCGGCAGCGCCGTTTGGGGCATCGCTGAATCTGACCTTTCGGGCATTCTTGCCTTTGTGGCTTTGCAGGTTGTCACGGCCACGCAAAAGATTTGTCATCTTGACGTCGATGAAAAAGAAAGACGACTGTTTCGATCCGGTCCCTGCTGAGGTTCTCCGCTTTGATGTGACGGATGTCACATCTATGCGGGCCTTCGGGTCTTTAGGATAAATCGATTAGGCCAATCATGTTGTCGGGGTTCTCAGGGCGAGTCACGCAAATGGCGGTGCGAACGCTGGACTGGGTGGCGGAGCGCACGCTTGCTCCGGATAATGCTCCCAGGCATCAGCGAACGGGGCGGCAGGGCGAGGAGGATGCGTACTTCTACCTGCGACGCCTTGGTTACGTGATGGTAGCGCGGAACTTTCGTTCGTCGCGGCGGCGGGGCGAGATCGACCTGATTGGTTGGGACCATGACGTGTTGTGTTTCATTGAGGTCAAGACGCGCACGACGCGAGATGTGAAGCCGGCCGAGGCGGCGGTGGACCGCGATAAACAGTGTGGGTTAGCGACGGTGGCTGACGAGTACCTCCGTCATGTGGCACCTTCGTGCCGGTGGCGCTTCGACGTGGTGACCGTGTATTATGAACCTCAGTCCAGCCAACCATTGATCGAGCTGTTTCGGAATGCCTTCCCCGTGGCGTAAGATAAAGGTTTGGCTTTGATCAGATTCATAGCGCCCTTATCGAAAGGATTTAGTCTTTGCCTGAGCTTAGAAAAGACCCGATTGTAGGCCGCTGGGTGATTATTTCGACGGACCGCGCCAAGCGTCCAACTGACTTCGCGCGGGATGGAGTGAAACTGAAAGGGGGTTTTTGCCCGTTCTGCTATGGGAACGAGAGCAAGACGCCACCGGAGATTCAGGCCTATCGGCCGAACCCGAACGGGGGGCCTCCGCCGCAGCGCGACTCGCCGGGATGGACGGTACGCGTGGTTCCTAATAAATTCCCCGCTCTGGGGATCGAAGGCAACCTGAACCGCCAGGCCGAGGGCATGTTCGACCGGATGAATGGAGTTGGAGCCCACGAAGTCATTATTGAAACTCCCGACCATAGCGCCAGCCTGGCCACGCTACCTCCCAAGAGAATCGAAGATGTGCTTTGGACCTTCCGCGACCGTATTCTTGATCTGAAGAAGGACCGGCGGTTCAAGTACATTCTGATTTTCAAGAATCACGGGGAGGCAGCCGGGGCTTCGCTCGAACATGCTCACTCGCAACTGATCGCGTTGCCCATTCTTCCGATCTATGTGGTGGAAGAGATTGAGGGAGCGAAACAATATTACATTTACAAAGAGCGCTGCGTATTTTGCGACGTGATCCGGCAGGAAACGGAGACGAGTACTCGCGTGGTCGCCGAGAACGAGGACTTTCTCACCTTGGCTCCGTATGCGCCGCGGTTCCCGTTCGAGACGTGGATTTTGCCAAAGCAGCATGAGTCGGCGTTTGAGAATTCTTCGTCGCAATTATTTGAGAACCTGGCGAAGGCGCTCAAGACGCTACTGCTGAAGGCGGATCGGGTGCTGGATAATCCGCCGTACAATTTGGTGATTCATACTTCGCCGGTGCAGGATCCGACCAACGATCACTATCACTGGCACATCGAATTCATGCCCAAGCTGACCAAGACAGCGGGATTCGAATGGGGGACCGGGTTCTACATCAATCCGACGCCGCCGGAGGAAGCTGCGAAGTTTTTGCGCGAAGCCAGCGTGGAAGAACCATTGCCGGCCAGCGTGGGGTAGATTCTAGCAACGCAACGAAAAATTAGGGCACGGCTTGCGCCGTGCCCTTTTCACATGAGCGGAAAGATTATTGCGTAATCTCCAACCCAGCGAAACTCAGGAGGTAACGACAGGATAGGACCAGGCCGGCAGAGGGGTGTCACTAGGACGTAAAAGGAATGTCAAAACCGGGTCTTTGGGCCGGATTAAGCTTGGGTGCGGTCGAGGAACTCGTCGTGCCAGGCCATTTGGATGGCTTCGAGTTTGCCCTCGGTGGAGCGCTTGGGATCGTCTTTGAACTCGGGCAGTGCGGTTACATAGGTGTGCAGATCGGTGAAACGGACCGACAGCGGCTCGAGTTCAGGGTGAACCTCTGAAAGCAGGATGCCGATATCTTCGGCGTCGTCCCAGGTTAGGTCTTTTGGCATTTGGCTCCTCTCGTCGTTGGTCCTTGGCCTTTGGTCGCTGGCCTACGACGAACGACCAACGCCCGCATTCTAGTGTTCTTCCGAAACGTAGTTGCGATTCCACGACGGGATTTCGACTACGACTTTGCCGGGCTTGGTGATGACGGCCTGGCACCCGAGACGGGAGTTTAACTGTAAATCGGCGGCCATGTCCAGACGATCAGCTTCGTCGTCGTCCATTGCGGAGAGATTTTCAGCGCCTTCCTTTACCCAGATGTGGCAGGTGGTGCAGGCGCAGTTGCCGCCGCAGGCGTGGTCCAGGCGGACTCCGTAGTTGAGCGCCACATCGAGGATCGACTGCTCTTTTCCGTGATCCTTGTAGGGAAGCTTGTCGTGTTCGAACTCGACGGTTTTGCCCTCGGGCAAGAAAGTTAGCTGGACGGAGTTTTCGCCGGGTGCATCCACGGTCGCCGTGCCTGATCGTTGATCCTTTTCATCTGCCATGACTGCTCCTTCAATCCATGCCCCAAACCTGCCCGGACGAGGCGTCCGGGGCTACGCGGGCGTTTCGCTACTCAAAATCTGCTCTGGCTACGGGATGACCTGTTTCCGATCCCTCGCCCATGTCGGCTTCGTCCATGGTCTTGCCTTTGAGCGCGGCGCTGACGGCGGTGTCCATCATCAGTTCCGCGAGACGCATCGTGCCCTGGTTCAGGATGTCAATCGCTTTTCGGATGGCTGGGTGGTCGTCTTCACCTTTGACCTCGATCAATGCCTTTTCCAACTTGGCGATTTTCTTCTTCTCATCGCTGGTGAGCTGGCCCCAGGCTGGACTCTTTTTGCCTTTTTCCAGAGCCGCCAAAATCGTTTCTGCTTCGTTGCGTGCCTCGATTACCTGGCGCTGCCGGAAGTCTTCTTCGGCATAGTCGAAGGAATCGAGGATCATGCCTTCGACTTGCTCATCGGTGAGTCCGTAGCTGGGCTGCACTTCGATTTCGGATTCTTTGCCGCTGCGCTGTTCGCGTGCGGAAACGTGCAGAATGCCGTTGGCGTCGATCAGAAACTTAACCTCAATGCGCGGCATGCCGGCGGTCATCGGCGGAATTCCTTTGAGATCGAAGCGAGCAAGCGAACGGCAATCCTTCGCTAGTTCACGTTCGCCCTGCAAAACATGGATGGCAACGTTGGCCTGGCCATCGATCTGCGTGGTGTAGTATTGGGTCGCCGAGGCGGGAATCGTCGAGTTGCGCAAAATGATTTTGTCGGTCACGCCGCCCGCGACTTCAATGCCCAGCGACAACGGAGTGACGTCAAGCAGCAGCATGTTCTCCGTGGCTTCAGATCCGCCGCCGAGAATGTTGGCCTGCACCGCCGCCCCTAGAGCCACGACTTCATCGGGATTGAGGTCGGTATGTGGCTTGCGCTGGAATAATTCCTCGACCAGCGCGCGAACCTTGGGAATGCGCGTCGATCCGCCGACAAGCACGACTTCGTCAATCTGCTGCGGCTTCAGACCAGCGTCTTTCAGCGCTTGCTTGCAAGGCCCGACAGTGCGATCGATGATGGGCTGAATCAGTTGCTCGAACTGCTCGCGGGTGATTTCGCGCTGGTAGCGCTTGCCTTGTGGTAACTCGATGTCCAGGGTTGTTTCCGGACTGGAAGACAACGCAATCTTGGCCTCGATGACCGCTTTGCGAATGGTGGCGACGACTTCACCGTTGCGCGAGATATCGAGGTTAGCATCGCCGCGAATGTCGTCGATGGCGATTCTGATTAGAAGATTGTCAATGTCATCGCCGCCGAGGTGCGTGTCGCCGTTAGTCGCGATGACTTCGAAAATTCCGTCGTGCAGCTTGAGGATGGAAATGTCAAAGGTTCCGCCGCCGAGATCGTAAACCGCAACGATACCGTTCTGCTTCTTGTCCAGCCCGTAGGCCAGGGACGCGGCTGTGGGTTCGTTTACCAGGCGCAGGACTTCGAGTCCCGCAATACGGCCTGCGTCCTTGGTGGCCTGCCGCTGCGCGTCGTTGAAGTACGCCGGCACTGTGATCACGGCCTTGGTGACCGGTGCATTGAAAAAGCGCTCGGCGTTGCGTTTGAGCTGGCGCAGAATAAAAGCGGAGATCTCCGGTGGGGTGAAAGTCTTTTCACCCAGGGTGATACGCAGAACTTCTCCGGCTTGCAGATCTTGTGCGAGACGAAATGGAAACAACTGGAGCTCTTCGCGAATATCCTCAAGGCCTCGCCCCATGAGACGTTTGATCGAGTACACCGCGCGTTCCGGGGTTTCGATCAGATACTTGCGCGCGGCACTGCCGACGATGATCTGATCGCGTTCATCCAGCGCGACGACCGAGGGGACGAGGTTCAGCCCATCCTCCCCCGGGATCACGACGGGACTTTCCCCTTGCATGAAAGCCACCAGGGAGTTGGTGGTTCCGAGGTCGATGCCGACGATGCGATCAGTAGCCATTTTGTAATTTTGTAATCGGGTAATTGTGTAATTCGAAAACCTGGGCATTTGCGCCAAAGTCAGGCGAGTGAACAATTACTCCATTACCCGATGACACAGTTGCTCAATTCTCCAGCACTTCATTCACATCCCGAACCAAATTCCTGATGTACGACCGGCGGTTTAACAGGTCCACCATGTTGTCGCGGACCTTGCGGCGACTCTCTTCATCCGCGTCGCCGGAAAGACGGTCCCAATCATTCCAATATGTTTTCAGTTCTTCCGAAAGCGAGTCGTATTTCTCTTCCAGTTCCAGCTTCTGTTTCCCTATTTCTTCGATCAGCGCCGGGTCGTCCTCGCCGAGCTTTTTCTGTGCGCGAAGCTCTTCCAGTTGCAGGTTGAGTTCAAAAACTTCTTCCAGCAGGTCTGGAGGAACCACTTGTTTCTTGATCTCGCCCGTGGTGCGCGCCTTTTCCGTTGCAGTTTTCGACTGCTCTTCGAGTTCCACGCCCTCCAACCGCAGCAAATATTCCGTGCGCTTGATGGGATCCTTCAAGGTCCGGTAGGCGTCGTTCAGGAGCGAGCTCTGCTCCAGGCTCCATTCCTGTTCGCGCTTGTCGGCCCGGGCGCACAGGTCGGGATGAAGCTTGCGGCTCAACTCGTAAAACTCCCGCTCCAGCACAGCGATGTCAAGATTCAGCTTGCGAGGCAGAGCGAAAAAGGTAAAGTAATCCACCGGCACCGGGGGCTGGACTTTGCCACATGCGCTGCAAAAGTGGACCGCGCGCATGGTGCCGCACGACCAGCAGGTGGCGGTGGCGTCACCGGGCATTACCAGCGAAGAACTCGTGTTGGATTCCAGATTTGCCATAAACACACTCGCCACGTCAGCTATTACAGTTCGCGTGGGCTCGCAATGCCAGAGGAGCGGCGCAGCGAAGAGAGGCATCGCGGGCGAGGACGCCCGCTCCACATAATCAACCCGAGAACGACGTGCCGCATCCGCAGGTCTTCGATGAATTCGGGTTCACGAACACGAAGCCTTGCTGCATGAGCGTCTCCTGATAATCCAGGGTCATGCCGTGCAGGTAGATGAACGATTTCGGATCGACGAAGACTCGCACATCGCCAAACTGGAAGATGCGGTCACGCTCGCGCGCTTGCGTGTCGAAGCGAATGTTGTAGCTCAGGCCAGAACATCCGCCGCCTTGCACGCCAAGACGCAATCCGCCCTGCTCGGGCGAAATGCCTTCTTTCACGATGGCGGTGCGGATTCGCGCCAGGGCTTTATCCGTTACCAGGACGCCCTTCGCCGGAACTTTCGGCACCACTGCTTTGGTTTCTGTCTCGATCATGATCCGTCCAACTCGCTGCCGGGCGGGACGCCCGTCCTCCACAACCAGGACTACTGCGCTGCGACCTCTGCTGGCTTAGCGACGTCCTGCTTCTTCTTCCAGTCGTGGATGGCCGCGCGGATCGCGTCTTCTGCGAGCACCGAGCAGTGAATCTTCACTGGAGGCAGCGAAAGCTCCTTCACAATTTCGGTGTTCTTGATTTGCAGAGCCTCGTCCACGGTCTTGCCCTTTACCCATTCAGTGGCCAGGGACGAGGACGCAATGGCCGAGCCGCATCCGAACGTTTTGAATTTCGCATCTTCAATGATATTGGTTTGCGGATTGACCTTGATCTGCAGCTTCATCACGTCGCCGCATTCAGGCGCGCCGACGAGTCCAGTTCCGACTTCAGAACTGTTCTTGTCCATCGATCCTACGTTGCGCGGGTTGGAATAATGGTCGAGAACTTTATCGCTGTATGCCATAATCTGCTTTCTCCTCAGAATTTATCCGCTAAAGAAACATTGCAAGCAATGTTTCTACCACCAGCCTGCCAATCTCTGTAGAGACGTAGCTTGTTACGTCTCTCGGGGGCAACCTACTCTGCTGCCCACTTCACACTCTTCAAATCCACGCCTTCTTTCGCCATCTCATACAGCGGCGAGAGTTCACGCAACCGCGATACCGTCTCCACCACGCGATCGGCTACATAATCAACCTCGGCCTCGGTATTGAAACGTCCAAGGCCGAAGCGGATGGAACTGTGCGCCAAATCGTCCCCGGTGCCCAGAGCCTTTAACACATAAGATGGCTCCAGCGTCGCCGAGGTGCAGGCCGAACCACTCGAAACCGCAATATCATTGATGCCCATCAGCAACGATTCGCCTTCCACGTAGGCGAAGCTGATATTCAGGTTACCGGGCAGACGATGTTCCCACGAGCCGTTGATGTAGACCTCGTCAAGCCGGCCCATGATCTTGTCGCGGAGCCGGTTGCGGAGCCCCGCCAGATGGCAGGCTTCTTTCGCCATTTCTTCCGATGCGATCGCGCATGCCTTGCCCAGACCCACAATTCCGGGCACATTGAGAGTTCCCGACCGCATGCCGCGCTCGTGGCCGCCGCCGTCGATAATTGCCGAAATCTGCACTCGAGGATTCTTGCGCCGCACATACAGCGCGCCAACACCCTTCGGCCCGTACATTTTGTGAGCCGAGATCGACATTACATCGATGTTGTTCTTGTTCACATCGACCGGAACCTTGCCGACAGCCTGGGTCGCATCGGTGTGAAAAATGATTCCGCGTTCGCGGCAAAGCTTGCCAATCTCTGCGACGGGCTGCAGCACGCCTATTTCGTTGTTGGCCCACATGATCGTGACCAGGATCGTCTTGTCGTCCATGGCACGCTTGAGATCGTCAAGATCGACCAAGCCGTCTTTTTGAACCGGCAGATAGGTGACGCGATAGCCGTATTTCTCCAGACGCTTGCAGGTATCGAGCACAGCTTTGTGCTCGGTCACAGCCGTGATGATGTGATTGCCCTTTTCCTTGTACATCTCGGCCACGCCCTTGATGGCCAGGTTGTCGCTCTCGGTCGCACCCGAGGTGAAAATAATTTCCTTGGTAGTTGCGCCGACGAGCTTGGCAATCCGCTCGCGCGCGGTCTCCACGCCTTCTTCGCCCGCCCAGCCAAACGAGTGATTCCGGCTAGCGGCATTTCCGAACTTCTCCATGAAATAAGGCAGCATTTCTTCCAGCACCCGCGGATCCATCGGCGTGGTGGCGTGGTTGTCCATGTAAACCGGCAGCTTAACTCCGTTTGGTGCTACGTGTTCTTCCTGGGGGATCGTCTTAACATCGGTGCTCATGATTGCTCTCCTACCTTTATGTAATCGTCACCAGCTCAGCCGGTTTCTTGGTTTCTGTTTCTTCGTGCGAATGGGTCTCTTCTCTCATCTCTGAGATACTGATGCGACGCAATACCTGTTCGATGCTCTCGTTAACCCGGCGCAGCGGTTCGCGAATGGTGCAGCGATCCGTTTGATCGCATTCGCCGCGCACGGTTATGCACGAAGTGATGAACAACGGACCGTCAATCGCCCGAATCACCTCGAAGGCGCTGATCCTTGCCGGATCGCGCGCCAGCGTGTAGCCGCCGTTCATGCCGTGCTGTGAGTGCAGCAACCCGGCCTTGACCAGTCGCTGCAGAATCTTCGCCAGAGCCTCTTGGGGAATGCCGTATGCGTCGGCGACATCCTTGGCACTACATGCACCGTGAGGCGCACGCTCGGCCAGGTGCTTCATGGCCATCAAGCCGTAATCCGCTTTCTTGGTTAGCTTCAGCATTCGAGTCCGGTTGGTAAATCCGACCTTTTCAGTCGGATATCGTTATTATAGGGCTCATTGACTTGGAATTGCAACCCTTCACAGGGAGCGGTCGAATTTACAATCTAACGGTAACTATATTGTATTTAGTGGTTTAAAGATGGCGATCTTTTCAGTCGTATTTCATTCCGCAGGCAACCCTTCCGGCCGCATTCCGGCGACCTTCTCTAAGCGCCGTCGAGATGTTGGAAGTCGGGCCAGAAGCGAATTTTTCTCCGAAAAGACTTGACAAGCCAACCAGTCAAGCTAAAATACCTGCCAATTTCGGGCAAACTTCACAACAGCCTCACCAGGTTGACCGTGATCGCCCGGGTTTATGACTTCAATCCCGCCGTCGCAACCACCCGAGAAGAGAAGTAACATGAATGAGTGTAAGCATCCGCGTGTGCAGATTGTAGCTCGCGAGGAAGACGCCGAATTCGTCGAATGCCTGGAGTGCGGCGACATCTTTGAGTCCAGCGAGTTCAAAGACATGATGATCGAAGACACCCGCCTGAAGAACGATTCCTGAAGATCGGGGCTCCTCATTTGTCGGATGTTGGTTGTCTTGCTCCGCCCGTGTGCGCGGGAGGAAAGCACCTCTTCGCAGGCCGATACGACGAACGGTGACGAAGGTAATCTTCTTTCGTACCTTTCGCCTTGTTTGCCCTATTTCCAGTTTGCTAGTGTCAACCTGGGAACAATTGTCCACGGAGAGGTCATGTCAGTTGTGGCTCTGGTTGTCGACGACTCCATGCTCATTCGGCACACCGTATGCCGATTTCTTGAGGAGCGCGGCTTTGCCGTGGAGTCCGCCACCAACGGACAAGAGGCGATTGAAGCGCTGAAAAGGGTGCGGCCGGACATTCTTATCACCGATATCCAGATGCCCAAGATGAGCGGTACCGAACTGATCACAGCGGTGAAGAGCGATCCTGCTCTTGCTGGCATTCCGATCGTCATCGTCGCGGGCAAGCAGAGCGGCTTCGAGCACACGGAAAAGCGCGCCGATTACACCATCTTCAAAGACATCGATATCGAGGATCAACTTAGCAAGGCGCTCCAGGTGGTCTTGGGCACCAAAAGCAGCACTTAGCACTGAGCACTCAGCCTTCGGCATGGATCTTGAAACTCCTGGGCTGGCGCGACGATCTTTCCAGTCTGAGTGCTGAATGCTACTTCACTTCAATGCCATTCCCGCTTCCGCAGAGAAATCCATCGACGCAAAATCGCGAGCCAGAAACTTAGGATAGGCTGCGGCTGCAATCATCGCGGCGTTGTCCGTGGACAGCGGGCGTGAAGGGAAATATACGGACAGGCCTTCTCGGGCCGCGTCCTTCTCGAATTGCAGGCGCAACTCCTGATTCGCCGCTACACCCCCGGTCACAAACAACGTAGCAACATCATAAGCACGCGCCGCGGCGAGAGTCTTTTCGGACAAGTCCTCTACCATGGCTCGCTGGAAAGAAGCCACAAGGTCGAGTGTTGGCTGGTCACAACGAGATCGGTAGTCTTCAAGCTTTGGTTGCAGGATCGCCGAGAGTGCTTTACGCCGCTCGGCGATCGAGTTTTGCATGTTGTGAGTTTCGACGAAGCGCAGGACGGCGGTCTTGATCCCGCTATAGGAAAAATCAAAGCGTGGGCCATCATAAGTTCGCTCAGCATTTCGATCGTTGCGGTCTCTGTGTTTGAGCTGCGACGGTGGAAACTTCACAGCCTCAGGATTGCCGTGGGCAAAGAGCTTGTCAATGATCGGTCCACCGGGGTATCCCAGACCGAGCAGCTTTGCAACTTTGTCGAAAGCTTCCCCGGCGGCATCATCGCGGGTGTGGCCAATGTTTTGATAGGACCAACTATCGCCTTGCCGTTTGCACAGATAGAGATGAGTGTGGCCGCCGGAGACGACCAGCGCCAGTACGGGGAAACGCAGCTCCCGATTTCCCCTCTGACGTTCCTCCAGCAAAACAGCATGAATGTGGCCTTCAAGATGGTTCACTGCGATGAGCGGCTTGTCGAGAGCAAAGGCCAGGGCCTTGGCATAGCTGATGCCTACCAGCAAGGCGCCTGCGAGCCCGGGTCCTTGCGTGACGGCCACAGCGTCGACAGATCGATAAGTCTGTCCGGCATCGGCCAGCGCCTTGCGGACGACGGGGACGATCGCGCGCAAATGCTCTCGAGACGCCAACTCAGGCACGACTCCTCCGTAAGGCTGGTGCGTGGCGATCTGCGAGAACACGACATTGGAAACCATCTGCTCACCCGAGCGCACCACCGCCGCCGCAGTCTCGTCGCAGGAACTCTCGATGCCGAGGATGTAGGCGTCGGGCATAAGCCATATATTATCTGCTAGAGCGATTCTGGCTGCCATGCTCAAAGACTTTGCCACATCGATTGTCCGCACCTTGCGGGAACGAGGCCACAAAGCCTACCTCGTTGGCGGCTGCGTGCGCGACCTGCTGCTTTGTCGCGAGCCCGCCGATTATGACGTTGCCACCGATGCCACCCCCGACGACGTCATGCGCATTTTTCCCGAGACCTACGCCGTGGGTGCGTTGTTCGGAGTCGTGCTCGTGCCGTCGCTAGAACGAGACGTTGCAAGCAACGCCTCTACAGAAACCTGTAGAGACGTAACTGGTTATGTCTCGCCCAAGGCAAACGCGGTTGAGGTTGCCACCTTTCGCAGCGATCTCGGATACAGTGATGGGCGCCATCCGGACCAGGTTCGCTTCAGCAAAGATCCGCGGGAGGATGTGGAGCGGCGCGATTTCACGGTCAACGGATTGCTGCTCGATCCAACCACGAACGAGGTGCTGGATTTTGTCGGTGGGCGCAAAGATCTCGAAGCCGGGATCATCAGAACTATTGGCGATCCAGAGCGGCGTTTTGCCGAAGACAAGCTCCGCATGCTTCGCGCCGTCCGCTTTGCGGCGCGCTTCAGCTACTCCATTGCCCCCGAAACTTTTCAGGCGATCCAAAAACTGGCATCGCAAATTGATCAAGTCTCGCGGGAGCGCGTTCGCGATGAGCTCAGCAAAATGCTGACTGAAGGCCACGCTGGTCAGGCTTTTGTTCTCCTCGACGAAACCGGACTGCTTCATGAAATCCTGCCCGAGATCGAAGCAATGAAGGGAGTTGAACAACCGCCGCAGTTTCACCCCGAGGGCGATGTGTTTGTACACACGCTGCTTTTGCTCGACAAGCTGCCACATCCCTGTCCGATCACTCTGGCGTGGGGCGCGCTCCTGCACGATGTCGGCAAGCCGGCGACATTCCGAGTTGCGCCCGACCGCATCCGCTTTGATGGGCACGTCGACGTAGGAGTCAAAATCGCCGAAGGAATCTGCGAGCGGCTGCGCTTTTCCAACGACGACACCGACCAGATCCTCGCCCTCGTCGACAACCACATGCGCTTCGCGCACGTGCAGCGGATGAATCAATCCACGTTCAAGAGATTTGTGCGGATGCCACGCTTCGACGAGCACCTGCAGTTGCACCGCATCGATTGCCAGGCCAGCCATGGGGATCTTACGTCCTACAATTTCACACGCGAGAAGATAGCTTCCATGTCACCGGAAATTATGCGTCCTGCACCACTGATCACCGGCGACGACTTGATCGCAGCCGGCTACTTGCCCGGTCCGCAATTCAAGAAAATTCTTTCGGCGGTCGAGGATGGGCAATTGGAAGGACGTCTGAGCAGTAAGGACGAAGCTATGGCGTTTGTCGGGAGCGAGTTCCCGAAAGCAGAGTAGCGGAACCACTCGGCAAGTCAAATAACAGAAATGCACCAAAAACAGTGCAAAATGTGCTTTGAGCTGAAATCTTGTCAAGCCCCCTCGGAGGGCATAATTTGTCTAAGTCGCTGTAAACAAAAGAAATATATTGTTGAAAAGCGTGTCATACTTACCCTGTCGAAACTGCTATCCTAAAAATAGGGGCAGAACAAAGCGCCAATCCAATCGAGTCCCAGCGGTAGGACCTGCCGAAAGACGACACAAGTAGTCCGCCACACGCCAGATGAAAGTCACCGAAAAAGATGTCGCCTACGTCGCCGATCTCGCGAACCTGGAGTTGACGGAGGACGAATGCGGTCTTTTACTTCGCGATCTAAACTCGATTCTTGATTACATCGATCGGCTGAACCAGTTGGATACAACAGATGTGCCGCCGATGGCACAAGTATCGGATAGATATGGAGCGACCCAGTCGAACACCGGGAGCGCGCGTTTTTCGTACGCCAGCCGCGAGGACATTCTCGAAGGCCTTCGAAAATCGCTTCCGCACGATGTCGCGCTGCAAAACGCTCCCGATTCAGACGGAACGTTTTTCAAAGTACCCAAGGTCATAGAAAGATAGCGTAGGGTTAGGTTGAACCCGCGATGAACAGCATCGACGACCGCGACTTCGTTTATGGACTTGCATTTACTGACGATCGACGCAATCCGTTCCGCAGTACAAGAGCGTAAGACCACAGCCACGTCGCTGGCTGAGGCATTCTATTCCAAAATCGAAAAAGACGATCCACAGATTGGAGCATATCTCACGCTCTCGAAAGAGCGCGCGCTGCAACAGGCGACCCGAATGGATTCGCTGGCCTCGCGGGGAGAGAAACTGCCGCCCCTAGGCGGTGTTCCAGTAGGCATCAAAGATGTGATGGTGACGCGCGGCGTGCGTACCACGGCCGGGTCGAAGATGCTGGGCAATTATATTCCACCGTATGACTGCACTGCAGTAGCCCGGATGGAAGCCGCTGGTGCGGTTGTGCTAGGCAAGCTGAACTGCGACGAATTTGCCATGGGGTCGTCAAACGAGAACTCAGCCTGGCGTCCGGTTCATAACCCCCGCGATCCGAGCCGTGTGCCCGGAGGCTCCTCGGGAGGATCTGCGGCAGCAGTGGCCGCAGACATGGCGGTGGCAACGCTGGGTTCGGACACAGGGGGCTCGATCCGGCAACCCGCATCGTTTTGCGGAGTGGTCGGGTTGATGCCGACGTATGGCCGAGTATCGCGCTATGGGCTGATCGCATTTGCCTCGTCGCTCGATCGCATCGGGCCGCTTACTAAAACCGTGAACGATGCGGCCGCTGTGCTGCGCACCATCGCCGGCCGCGATCCCATGGATTCCACTTCCGCCGACGTGCCGGTTCCCGACTACGTGGCCGAACTCACGAAGCCAGTGCGTGGGCTCAAGCTTGGTGTGGCAAAAGAATATTTTGGAGAGGGACTCGACTCCGAAGTTCGGAAGTCCGTGGAAGGCGCGATTCAAAAGCTGGCGCAATCAGGCTGCGAGATCGTTCCAGTCTCGCTGCCGCACACGGAATATGCGATTCCCACGTACTACATCGTGGCCACGGCGGAGGCGTCATCGAACCTGGCCCGCTTCGACGGCGTTCGCTATGGCTACCGGGCTGGCGATGCACGCACTCTTTCCGAGATGTACCGTCGCAGCCGCGATCACGGGTTTGGCGCCGAGGTGAAGCGCCGCATCATGCTGGGTACGTACGCATTGAGCGCCGGATACTACGACGCGTACTATCTGAAGGCGCAGAAAGTACGCACCCTGCTCGTCCGCGACTTCGAAGACGCGTTCACAAAAGTAGATGCGATTGTGACTCCGACCAGTCCAACGGCCGCCTTCAAGCTGGGGGAGAAGGTCGATGATCCTTTGTCCATGTACCTCGCAGACATTTTCACGGTTACCGCGGACCTCGCGGGGATTCCCGGAATCTCCGTCCCCTGCGGGGAGACAAGGGAAAATCTGCCAATCGGATTGCAGATTCTAGGCAAGCACTTCGACGAGAGCACGATTCTTCGAGTGGCACAGGCCTGCGAGCAGGCGGCTTAGGCTCTGCCGGCTCTCTTATAGTGGTTCGTAATACCGCTCGCCGGCGCAGCCGCGGCAGAGCAATTCTCCATCACGATGCACTTCACGGCGAAAGTTGATTCCTTCGCCGCAGACTTTGCAAACAATTCGATCACCCTTGTACCCGGGAAATTCTTCGGGGGGCAACTCAACTTTCACCCATTGCGTGGTGAATAGATCGTCCTCGGGCATTTCTCGATAAGCCAGCATCTGCTGGCTATTTTTGTTTTCGAGCTCAGGATGCATCTGGCGGGCCAGAGCCTTCGATGACTCTTTGGCCGCGATGCGCACAGCTTTGCCGGTGCTCACGTCGACGAAGGTGGCAGCCATCTTGCCCCAGTCGCGAAATTTCAGAGCACGTTTGCCGAGACGGCAGCCAGTAACCACAGCGACTGCATCCGTCGCGCAGCGGTCGATCTCCACAAAAGTCACCAGACGTTTTCGATCCTTGCCGCGGGGATCATCAATGCCAAGCTTCGTCAGGCCAAGCATGGCCAGGCGGACACCGAGAACTTGTCCGGCGCAGAGATGACCATGCGCCTGTTCCGCCTCCTCCAGATATTGGTCAAAAGATTTCATTTCAGCTGTCAGTTGCCGGTTGCCGGCTGCATTGCATTGTAGTCCGCGAACCAGCAAAGAGTCAGGACTAGAAACCAACACCAACCAAAACTAAGGAGAAGTTTCATCATGAAGTCGAGCTCAAACCCAATCCTAAGTGCAATCTCGAAATCCAGAACGGTCCTCGCGATTGTGCTATCCATTTCGCTGCTCGCAACCGGCTGCAACGCCAATTGGATCAGCATCGCTCTCGCCGACCTGCCGGTCTTAACCCAGATGGCCCTCAACATCGGCACCATCATGACTACGCTGCAATCCGGCCAGCAGATCAGCTCCGCCGACGCCGCTGCCATCCAGAACATCTCGACCCAGGCCAGCAAAGATCTGAATCTGCTGCAAACGCTCTACAACGAATACAAATCGAATCCGACGGCGAGCGCCCTGCAGAAAATCGAGAGCGTGATCGCTGACATCAATCAAAGCCTGCCCGCACTGTTGCAGGCGGCCCACATCGCTGATCCGGTTCTGTCGGCCCGAGTCGCGGCAGGAGTCAACTTGATTCTGACCACGGTGGCCAGCTTTGCTGCCCTGATCCCACAAACCTCAACGCCAGCCACGGCACAAAAGACGGCTCGCCAGGAGGTCGCCATCCCCAAAGCCAGCGATTTGAAAAAACAGTGGAATCAGCAGGTGTGCGGACCCACGAATAATCCCACGTTGGACTTCGGCACGGCAGGCTGCGCACTCAGATAACAATCCCCAAGCTGAAGCGAGCAGCGCAACCCGGATGCCTCTACCTGCCTTCACATAAAAGATGTGCAGGTAGAGGCGCTCTTTTTACCTTCGTTTCCAGCGTGCACCGTCTTTTGTGATTTCCACAACGATGCCGCTGGCGCCGAGTTCAGCGCGGATCGCATCCGACGCCTTGAAATTGCGCGATCGGCGCGAAGCCTCCATCTCTGCGACTTTCTTTTCAATTTCGATGTCGGAGAGTTGCTGGGCGCCGGCAGTTTCCAGCAATTCTTTACTGATCTCGCTTTCGCGACCTTCAGCTTTCGCCCATTCCACAATGCTTCGAATCTTCGACGCATCGTCATCTTTCAGAACTGCGAACAGTTCGTCGAAGCTCTGCAGAGCCGCGAGCAACGCAGGTATGTCGTCTTTCTTGAATTGTCCGGCGTCCATCGCAGCATTCGCCTTCCGCACCATGTCGAAGATCGCCGCCTGAGCCCGCGCTGTGTTGAGGTCGTCGTCCATGCCCGCCCGCATGCGTTCCGCGGTCTCGCGCGCCAGTTCGGCCATGCCTGGAGTCGCGCCCGCGGGAAACTGTCCAGCGCTCAACCGCAGTTGAAAGTTCCGCAAGCGCTCCACTGACACGGCGGCCTGCTTGAGTCCATCGAAAGTGAAGTTGAGCTGATTGCGGTATGGAACCGACGCCAAGAGATACCGGATCGACGACGGCTTATGTCCTTTGAGCACCAGGTCGCGCAGCGTAAAGAAGTTGCCAAGGCTCTTCGACATCTTCTCGCCCTCGACCAGCAGAAACCGGACGTGGAACCAGAAGTGGGCGAACGTTTTTCCGCTAAGCGACTCGGACTGCGCGATTTCATTTTCGTGATGCGGAAAGATCAGGTCTTCGCCGCCCGCGTGCAGATCGAAGGTATCGCCCAATTCTTGCATCGCCATCACAGAACACTCGATGTGCCAGCCCGGCCGTCCGGGACCGATCGCTGTCTCCCAGGAAGTCTCGCCAGGTTTCGGCGCCTTCCATAGGGCAAAATCGCGGGCGCTGTCCTTTTCGTATTCGTCCACATCCACGCGCGCTCCGTCCTCCATGCCGGCAAAATCTTTCTTGGAAAGTTTCCCGTAGCCAGGAAATTTCGCGATCCTGAAATAGTAGGACCCATCCTCCGTGCGATAAGCGAATCCTTTCTTCTGCAATTCGGCGATGAATTCCGCCATCTCTGCAATGTGCTCTGTGGCCCGCACCAGAATCGGCTGCTCGATGTTCAATGCAGAGGCATCTTCGAGGAAAGCCTTTTCGTACTTCGCGGTATATTGCTTCACACTCACACCAGCCAGGGCTGAATTGCGAATGATCTTGTCATCGACGTCGGTGATATTCATCACGTGGCGGATCTTGTGCCCGCTTTGCCGCAAAAATCGCCGCAGAATATCCACTGCAATGAATGTCCGGAAGTTGCCAATGTGGCCGTAATCGTAAACCGTGGGCCCGCAAGAATACATGCGGACTTCGTTGTCCTGAAGCGGCTGGAAGTCCTCGATCTTGCCAGAAAGTGTGTTGTAAAGATGAAGCGCCATAGTGAGAGCCGAACCGAAAACAGAACCGTTCATTCTAGGGGTACGAAAGAATGAGGGTCAAATCTTGCCGCTCGCGGAGGGTACAGTTAGCACCTGATGAGTGGCTCGCAGGCGCTGTCCGACGACCAGAACGTAGTGCATTGCAGAGATAATCGTAAAGGCAAAAGTCGCGCGCAAAAATGAAAGTCGAGCAATGGCAACCCATCGCGACCGGTTTATTTCGAACAGAAGAACAAAAAGGACGGCGGCAACCTGCGCGAACGTGTTTGCCTTGCCAAAGATGCTGGGGCGAAAATCACGAAGCCCGGCGATCGCGTAGAGCACCGCGCTCGCAGCCAGGATAGAAATGTCGCGGCTGAAAACCAGAACCGTGAATTTCCACGGAATCCTGTGGAGGATCGAAAGCACAAGAAACATGGTGCTCAGCAGGAGTTTGTCGGCGATCGGATCAAGATACTGTCCCAACACGGTTTGCTGCTTGAGCGTGCGGGCCAGCAAGCCGTCCAGCCCGTCGCTCAGCCCGGCCAGCACAAACAGAATCAGCGCCGATGGATAGTGACCTTCCACCAGCTTAATCACGATGAAGGGCAGAAACATCATCCGCAGCAGGGTGAGTTGGTTGGGAGCGGTCAGGAGTTGCGAAACTTTCACGTCTGCTCCTCGAGCGCTTGCGGCACCGCACTATGATGGATGAGCGCCGTGGCGGGATTGAGCCCCGTCTTGCTGGTGAATCGTTGGGACAGCGATGGGATATTGCCGTCGGGCAGATCGAGCTCCATGCGTTCTAAACGGTGCATCGGAAAGAACACCACGCCGGAAGAAAACGGCTCGCCATCCTTGACCAGGGATACCAAGTCGTCGAACGAAGCCAGTTCGACTCCGCATAGACTCAATCCTTCAGGAGTCAGAGAAAGGATGGCCCCCCAAAACTTTTCCCTCGGATTGCCGAGCGTAACCAGCACCATGATACCGGCACGAAACGGGTTATCGCCGGCGTGTATAGGTGCGTCGCTCCGGTTCACATTCTCCACCCAGCGATTGTCGCCGGGACATGGCCAGTTTGCAACTGCACCCAAAATGCAGCCGGCCCCCGGGGATTCGGGTGACCCGAACGGCCTACCCCGTCTTTCCCAATGATAGTAAGCGTGGACGGCGATCTTCTCGTGTGAGATAACGCACTCGGTTGATCGCACCGTTGGTGGCGGCAGAATGCTGGCGTGGCGGTCAGTGTATCCCACATCGCGAGCTCGTAGAGTACGGACAGGGGATCGTCTTGTGCTCCTCCCGGTTAGCGGGTTCCGGCAATGGATACATCTGCCGTCACTCTTCGGGCGTCTGATAATCGGTTGTTGGTGTTGCACGTTGGCAGAATGCTCTTTTTGATCACGGAGCGCAAAGGCGGTGTCCGCAATGGTGAATACAGGCAGGAAATCAAAGGTAAAAAATTCGCGGGATTGAAAAATGGTAGGCCCGAATGGACTCGAACCATCGACCTCATCCGTGTCAAGGATGCGCTCTAACCAGACTGAGCTACGGGCCTACATGGATGGCTGCTTTTCAATTCTACCGGTGGCGGGTGATTAGGGCAACGCTGGTCGGCGACTTCCGATTCTCGTATGGCCGGGCGATGCAGGGAGGGCATCTCGTAATTCCGCATTCTCAGTTCACCAGCCCCGGCTTCCTTATCGCCTCCATCATCTGATTCTGGGCGACCAATTTGTCCTTGTTTATCGCATGCGTATAGAGGCCCCCCAGCATTGATTGAACCGTCTTCACGTCCGTCTTAGTCTGGGTGACCAAGTAGGATGCCAATGAATGGCGGAGATTGTGGAACCCAAAACGACGCCGAGCTTCTGCAGCAAGGATTCCTAGCCTCACCGCCGCCGGACGAAGGTAATGCTGCGCCATCACGGAACCCGTGCGTGGCTTTCGGCCATGCAACCGGGACGAAGGGAAATCCCAATCTTGAGGTTTGGGGTGTGGCGTTTCGTTTTGCCACTCTCGCATGATGTCGGCCAACATTGCGCCCATAGCTACGGGCTGTTTGCTCGCCTTGGTTTTGGGTTCACCAATCTGACCGCCAAGCCATGTCCGCCTTACATGAATCTGCTCATGCTCAAAATCCCAGTCCAGCCACTGAAGACCTAAGCACTCGCTGATACGAAGTCCGGTTGCCGCCGCCAGCATGGTTAAGGTTCGTTCCAATGGAGGAAAGTCACCCACCAAGTGAAAGTCCTGCGGGGAGTGAGAATGATTGCCTCATAATCGCTGGTCGTCTTGCAGCGAACCCATTTCATCGGGTTCGCGTCTTCGGTGCGCGGAATTAAACCGTGCCGCTGAGCATGTTTGTGGACGCAGACCATAACCTGGCGGATCTTGGCACAACTCGGATTGGCATACCCTAACTCTCCGTGGAGAGCTTTGAGCCAATTCTTTACGTCGAGCGGTTTGATGCCGACTGCGATGTTGTTTGCCCATCGCGGAATCAGGAAATCGTGCACGATATGCCGATGCAAGTATGCGGTTGAAGGCGCTCGCTGTGGCAGTTCATTCTTAATGTAGTGCAGACTTATGTCTGAGAAGGTGATGCGGCCCCGAGAGTTTGGTTGATTGATCTGCTGAAGCAGTCGCTGATTCTCTACCTCAGCCCATGCCGCGCTTTCCGTTCTGTGAAGACCTCGTCGCCAGTAGCGGAGCGGCGGAACGCTTCCGGCGGGAAGCTAAAGCGGCAGCGGCGTTCGCTCACCCCAATCTGGTTACCGTCTACGACTTTGGTGTGGATTCGGAGACGCGCGTGTTTCTCGTGATAGTTGCTGGAAGGCTTCACCCTGCGCCAACGATTCGAGCAGCAAAAGAAATTTGCGCCCCAACAAATTTTGCAGATTCTTGGAGGCGTATGCGCTGGTCTTCAAGCTGCCCACGAGAACGGCTTAGTCCATCGCGATTTGAAACCGGAGAACATTTTCCTGGCCCAAAGCGGCGAAGGTGAAGTACCCAAGATACTGGACTTCGGCCTGGCCAAGTTTCTGGTTTCGACGGTCAACTCGGCCGCGTGCTACAGTCGACACTCTCCCAGGTGTGCTGATGGAACGCCACAGTACATGTCACCAGATCACCTTAAAGGTGATGTCGCATCTGCTGTGTGGGATATCTGGGCTTTGGCAGTGATTACTTACGAGATGTTAACCGGGGCCCATCCTTTTCCTGCAGGCTCAGTGGGCCAGACGCACTATGCCATAGTCAGCGGCGGGTTCACCCCGCTTTCCACGCATTTGCCTGATGCGCCCGCTGAATGGCAGCAATTTTTCGAGCGGGCTCTCAGTCACCCAAAACCGCGGCTCGACCGCTGTCAGCAAAAGAATTCGTTTCCGATTTGGGGAAGGCGTTTCGCTTGGCCAGGAAGAGCATTTCGCAATAAGCTATTCGCGCGTGCAACGCCGCAACCTTCGGAGAAAGGCTCGGCGCAATCCAAGACCCTCTAACCCGTACCTAGTGCCCATGCTGCCCATACGGTCGGCAGCAGTTCCAATGCTGGGGCATGGGAGGCCGTGGCCATGGGCAAACAGAGAATTAGGCCGAATTACCGTCGCTCGAGTGCTTCGCCTACCGGATCTGGATCATTGCAAATTGGCAGTGCTCAACGGTCTCGGCTCGCCAGCCTGGCGCCGCGTTTCCGAGTGATCTGCTCTCCCTAGCCCACTTGTGGCTGCGTCGATTGGAAAAGCTAAAACCGAAATAGGCAAAAACAAAACGCCCCAGACTCCTTACGAGTCGTGGGACGTTAAGTCGAACAGCCCTCCCCCGAAGTCTGTTCAATCACAATGTACTGTGAGTGGCCCGGACGGGGAAGATCACGTTAGGAACAACATGCTGGTTACGCTAGATTCCGGGGGCGAGCAATTTCAAGCGCCGCTTTACCGCCGGGCCGCCGTAGAGGAAGTGTCGGATCGTGCTGAATCGTTTGGCCATAGCAATTCCTGCTGGTACTATTCAGCAGCACGGGAGGTATTTTGGTGTGAGTAATTGTAGACTTCTCGTACGGAGTACAGCAGCAACTCCCAACTCAGGCGTCAGATTGCAGCGTCTCGTTGGCCGCGGTCATCGGATGATTCCAAAACTTAGGAGCTAAGCTTGACAACTATCGAGACACAATTATCGCCCATTTCTCGGGTTCCCGCGGCGTATGACCACCGTATCGAAGATATCGGGTACATGACCTGCATGACCCTGGTGCTGCTCGGCAACTATTCGCAAACGGGTCATTTCGGCGGGCCCCTCGCCTACACACCGTATAACGTTGCCGTGCACCTCGCGGGACCGGAGCTAGGCGGTTTGCGCTACGACTACCGTCGCCCTAAACATCCTTATGGGGATAAATTCATGCTAGCCGGCGGCCATTGTATTCCGACCTGCTATGCCTTGTGGATGATCATGGGTCAGGCCTTGGAGCGGAAGTTCGAGATGACCGGCGACCAGCGCTATAAAGTCGATCCGCATGTCGCCATGCTCCCGGTGGATGCGCTTGGGTTCCGCAGGGGCGCGGGAGCGCTAAGAACGCTCTTGCAAAGCTTGGGATTGGAAGATCATCCACTGTTTGCCCAGGCCAAGAAGCGCGGCATCCGCGCTTTGGCTGGCCACGCCGAATCGACAGATCTTACCAATGATGTGAACGGAGGCCCGTCCGGTATTGGCATCGCGACCGCCGCGGGGAAAGCTGCATTCTGGGATTTCATCGGTGCCCCAAGCTCCCCCAAGGTGATCGCTTTCGAAGGCGAATTTGCCCTGACCGAGGGCCATGCCCAGGAGTTGAAGACCCAGGCGCTCGCGCTGCAAGTCGGCAAGCGCTTGCGGGTTCTCTTCTCCCTTAACAACAGCGGCATCGACGATTCCCTGCTCGGCGGCGTTATTGCCGAAAAATATGATGGCTACCGGATCATCGATCAGTGGACTTCCTATGGCTGGAACGTGTTCACAATGGACGACGGCAACGACTACGCGGAGATCGTCGCCGTGCTGAAAGCCATGGAGGAATGGGACCCGGCGGATCGGCGCCCGATGATAGCGATTGGCAAGACCATCAAGGGCTACTGGCCCGCGGCGATTCGCGGCGAGATTCCCAACTACGGTCCCCAGGTAGTTGGCTATGCCAGCCATCCTTATTCGCTGAAGATGAACTCGGACTATTTTGTCGCTCTGGCAGGGACCTTCGAGCGCCAGTACGGTGTCGAATTCAAAGGCATCCGCCAGGGGCCCGTGACCGATCCGAGAGAGCGCCTGATCCAGTTCAAAACCAGCATGGACATCGTCATGTCGGTGCTCGATCACAACGGCTTGGGCGACTGGCTGGCGGACCGGTTGGTCGAGATCGGCGATACAGTTAAGGACGAGGTTCCCGTTCGCGTCGATGTCCAGCACGATCCTTTTCTCGATGATCGCTTGCGAGTGGCAAATCTGCCGCGCGAGCCACAGAAAGTTTCTGTAACGAATCCAATTTCTGGAAAACAGAAGGAAGTCGGGATTACGCTCTTTCGCAAACCGGGGGAAGCTATGGGAGCGCGACGGGCCATTTCGGAGATTATCAAGTGGATGAACTATGTGACCGATAACCGGTTCTTCACCATAGCCGCCGATCTGTCCGAGTCGATCAACGTCGAGCACGGCAGCTTGTGGGGTCATTACGATCCCGAGAAAAACCCGCTCGGCACCCGCTTGAAAGCTGCCATTCAGGAAGCAGGAAACGTCTCTACCGCGATTGGGCTGGTGAGCCAGAGTGCCTCAGTCGACCCCGCCAAATTTGCGGGAGTGTGGGCACTCAGTGGTACCTACGGCGCCTTCACTCCGCTGATGTACACGCCCGCTCGCGTCTGGAGCCAACAGAACCAGGATAGCAAGTTTCGCATGGGGGTGCTGCACATTCTGGCAGCGCACTCCGGACCGGAAACGGCGGCGGACGCACGCACGCACTTCGGCATTTTCGCGCCACAGGTATGGAAGCTTTTTCCGCGCGGACAAACAATTCACTTAAGTTTCTGGGATTACAATGATGTCGCGCCAGGATACTTTGCCGCAGCGGAGATTGCTGCGCGTGACCCCAACGTCGGCATCATCATTCTTGAGGTGGCACGGCCCGATTCTCCGGTGGCCGACCGCAGCCGTTTTGCTGATGCCGATCTAAAAGCCGCCGCCAAGGGGCTTTACGTGATTCGCGATTTTGCCCCGGACCGGCCTCGTCAGGGCTACGTGATTGTTCAAGGCGCCAGTGCGACCGTGAATGTCCTGAAAGAGCTGCCGCACTTGGACGAGCGCGGAATCAACGTGAAAATCATTTCCGTCGTAAGCGAAGATTTGTTCGATCGGCAGCCCGACAGCTACCGCCGAATGGTGCTGCCTCCCGAGGCTCTTTTTGACCTGATGGTGATCAGCACCGGCACACGCCGTGTTTGGCCCATACGCGACGTCGGCCCTCTCACTGACAAATATTCCCTTACCTCCGACCAGGACAATCAATGGCTGAGCGGCGGTTTAGAGTCGGACGTGATTGCGGAAGCCCATTTGGATCAAGCGTCGATTTTCGCCGGCATTCAGCGGTTCGCGGAAGATCGTGAGCAGCGCTTAGCCGGCCAGCGCAAATTGCTCGACGCCGTGTAGCAAGCAGAAACTCGGTCCATGCCGTGAACCGGCGCAATGGGCGAAACAGAACTGAGAAACGTCACTCCCGGACGGCAGCCCAGCTTTACCGCTCTCCATAAAGCGGTGTTTACCCAAAGGGAGGCCAGCACTTTCTTTGGTAAGCACCTGTACCTGGAGTCGCTCAGCCAGAGCCTGCGCTATCACCTTCCAGCGGCGGGAGCTTCATGGGCCGAGCTGCTTACGCAGCTTCGCGCATTTTTATCACGCGTGACGACTCCGGAAAGGGGAGGCTGAATACGGTCGTATTTCCTCGAGGCGCTGACTTCGGTCGCTGCCGACACTGCATACCGTCCGGTTCAATTTGCCTGATCTACCTTCGTTTCATCACCCAGCCGATCAATGTTCCCGCAGTGAGGCCTGCCGCAAACGTCGTCGCAACAGTTAGCACAAGGTGTCGCTGGAGGCGCTGAGTTGTGTCATTCAAGAATTCTTCAGCGGCATCGCCACCCTGTTTTGCGGCACGTCTCACTACTCCTACCCCATCCTCAATTGCGTCCGCAACCGCGCTGGTTGCGCGAGAGGCCTGATGAGCTGATTCGGCGATGTGGTCAGCCGTTCTTTCCAGTACAGTTTGTGACATGGTAACCCTCCTTCGTGTTTTGTGAGTCAATGTTGATATACCTTTATTTTCTGAGCCTTTTCAGCGCGGCCAACTCATGCTTGAACTTGCCAGCTCTCTTCTCGGCATTTCCCGAGACTTCCAAGTTCGAGTCGTTTGTCGCCTTTCCGATCTCAGTGCCGTCAGAACTTTGTGAGTGGCCAGTATCAAACTTTGCGGTTCAGAATACTGGTCAGAATTGACCGTCTTCTTAACAATCGAAATTTTATTTGGCAAAAGTGTGGGAGCAGCGCAAAAAGCAAATTGTCAAGAGATCCCGGAGGATCCAGTGGCACACCTTGTTCGCAGAGTGAGCGATTCTGCACGGCACTGCCGAAGGAAGTGAGCGAGTCGTGTTTGCGGAGAACTAACCCGGGTCGATTCTCGATTTCCACCTCACCACCCGTTCATCTCAGTACACAGCGCTAGCTGGCCTCCGGAGCCAGGAAGGAATGCCGTGCCGTTTTCGCTTCCATGCGCAGCCGCAGCCGGTCGAACGCCAAATAGACGACCGGCGTTGTATAGAGTGTGAGCAGCTGACTCAAGATAAGCCCGCCCACAATCGTGATGCCAAGGGGCCGACGGAGCTCATACCCCGTTCCCGTCCCTAGTGCCAACGGCAGAGCGCCCAATAATGCGGCCATCGTCGTCATCAGGATGGGACGGAAGCGCAACATGCACGCTTCAAAAATCGCGTCGGTTGTGCTCTTTCCCTCCTCGCGCTCTGCCTGAAGAGCGAAATCGATCATCATTATGGCGTTCTTTTTTACTATTCCGATCAGCAGCACAATACCAATGATGGAGATGATGTTCAGATCCTCTTTAAACAGCAGTAATGCGAGCATCGCGCCCGCGCTTGCCGACGGTAGGGTCGAGATGATGGTCAAGGGATGGACCAAGCTTTCATACAAAATACCGAGAACGATGTATACCGCCAGCAGCGCCGTCACTATCAGCACGGGCTCGGTGCCAAGAGATTGCTGGTAGGCCAGCAGCGTGCCGGCAAAAAAGCCCTGCAGCGTGGAAGGAGCGCCGAGCCGCTTTTGTATCTGGCCAATGCTCAATGTGGCATCGCTCAACGATACGTTCGGCGCGAGGTTAAAGGACACGGTGACCGAGGGGAACAAACCCGTATGGTTGATGGCCAGTGGGGTTGTGTTGGCTTGGCCCTTGGCCACCGCGAGTAGCGGAATGTTACCGCTGCTGGACGTATGAAGGTAGATATCTTTCAGTCCTTCCGGGCTTTGCCAATATTGGGGAGCCACTTCCAGCACCACGTAATACTGATTCAACTGCGTATAAATGATCGAAACTTCCGATTGGCCGAATGCGCTGTATAGCGTCGAGTCCAGCGACTGTACGGTAAGGCCGAGCTTCGCCGCAGTAACGCGATCAAAGTTCATCAGCTCATCAAGACCGCCATTCTGATGGTCTGAGCTCACGTCCTGCAGGCCGGGAAGGTGTTGCATCTGACTTAGCAGGATTGGTGCCCACTTGGATAGATCCTTCACGTTGTCGGATTGAATCGTGTACTGGTACATCGCATTACTGGACCGGCCGCCGATGCGAAGATCTTGCGCGGCTTGAAGAAACGCGGAAGCCACCGGCAGACGGTTCAACTGGGGGCGCAAGCGATCGATGATCTGAGCGGCGCTGACCTTACGCTCCGCCAATGGTTTGAGTGCAATGTAGAGGGAGCCGGTATTGGTAGCTCCGCTGCCGCCGGTGAATGCAATCACATTCTCGACCGCGGGATCCTTCTTGATTACAGCACCGACCTGCCGGATGGAATTGTCCATCGCCGGAAAGGATGAATCCTGCGGCCCGCGCACACTACCGGAGATCGCTCCCGTATCCTCCACCGCGAAAAAGCCCTTGGGTATTTTGACGATCAGCACCACATTGAGCGCTATGGCGACAAAGAGTACGACGAGGGTGAGCGTCGGATGGTCTAGCACCCAATGCAGACTGGCGCGATACAGGGACAGCATACCGTCAAAGAACCTTTCGCTCGCCATGTAGACGCGGCCATGTTTTTCTGCGCGCTCGTTCCTCAACAGATAGGCGCACATCATGGGCGTGGTGGTCAGTGAGATGAGCATCGACACGAAAACGGCCGTCGAGAGAGTGACGGCAAATTCGCGGAAGAGACGGCCAACGATTCCGCCCATCAACAGAAGAGGGATAAAGACGGCAATGAGCGAAATGCTGATGCTGAGGACCGTGAAACCGATTTCTTCAGCGCCCTTCAGCGCCGCGGCAAAGGGCTGCATGCCGTTTTCCAGATGGCGCGCGATATTTTCCATCACCACGATGGCATCGTCGACCACAAATCCCGTCGCAATGGTAATGGCCATGAGTGAGAGATTGTCGAGGCTATATCCGAACAGATACATCACCGCGAACGTACCGATCAGCGAGACCGGCACCGCGACAGCGGGAATGAGCGTAGCGCGGCCGTTACGCAGAAAGACGAACACCACCACGATGACGAGACCGATGGAAATGAGCAGCGTCCTCTCGACGTCACTGACCGAGGCGCGGATGGTGGTGGTGCGATCCAGAACGATGGTGGTATCGATGCCCAGCGGAATGGATGCCTCGATAAACGGAAGTTGCGCGCGGATGCGGTTGACAGTGTTAATGATGTTGGCGCCGGGCTGGCGGAAGATGATGACCGTAACCGCGCGCTTGCCGTTCAAGTAGCCAGCAGCACGAACATTTTGCACCGAGTCCGTCACCTGAGCGACATCGGACAGATGGACGGCCGCGCCGTTGTTGTATCCGACGACTAGTGGCTTGTAGCCCTCGGCGTGCGAGATCTGGTCGTTGGCAAGGATGTCCGCAGTTACCATGCCATCGGAAATTTGGCCTTTGGCCAGGTCAGCGTTCTGCAGGCTCAGGACGGACTGCAAATTCGCCAGGGAAAGTCCATAGTTGGCCAATTGTGTCGGATTCGCATCCACACGCACGGACGGCAACGCGCCACCTCCGGCCGTGACTTGCCCAACTCCCTGGATCTGCGACAACTTCTGCTCTACGACGGTGGAAGCTTCGTCATACAGTTTATCGGGACCGTATTTGTCTGATGTAAGACCGAGAATCATGATTGGCGAATCGGCGGGATTGACCTTGCGATAGGTCGGATTGCCCGGCAAGTTGGCGGGCAGATAGCTTCGCGCCGCATTGATCGTGGCCTCGACGTCGCGCGCCGCGCCATCAATGTCGCGACTGAGGTCGAACTGAATGGTGACCGATGTACTGCCGAGCGTGCTGGCTGAGGTCATCTCCGTCACCCCGGCAATATGACCAAACTGCCGCTCCAGGGGAGTTGCGACGGATGACGCCATAATATCGGCGCTTGCCCCTGGCAATCCGGCACTCACTGAGATAGTCGGAAAGTCGACCTCCGGCAGGGGCGCCACCGGCAGCACCTCAAACGCAATCGCCCCCGCCAAGGCAATCGCCACCGTGAGCAGCGTGGTAGCCACCGGACGGCGAATGGACGAGGAGAGTCTCGCAAATTGTAAAGGCTAGTTGTAAAGTCTTTGGTACCCACACAGAAACTACAGGGGTTAAGGGAATCTGGCGGAGAGGGGGGGATTCGAACCCCCGATACAGGTGTTAGCCCGTATAACGGTTTAGCAAACCGCCGCCTTCAGCCACTCGGCCACCTCTCCGGCGTTTGTCAAATCAGCACTTACATCCGACTGCTCGTCGCGGGCGCGAGTGCAGTCGCAAAGCTGTCTTAAACTGCATGCTCGAATTGCTCCATCGCAGCGACGATCGTAATGGACAAGGTCTCGACGCGATGGCCTTGGGTAATACTAACATGGTTGTCACGACGAATGCGGTGGACCGCTAATGTCCGGGCGGGCAGCCTCGCTGAGAAAAACGGGCTCGCCTTAACCGTGTTGTTATCAGCAGGTGGAAGCGCTCTGCTTCTTCTAGTAACTCTTTTCCTTCAGGAGCCCGCACACAACTGCGCGCTGTTCTGTGAACCTCCCCTCAGCTCGTAAATACGTTCTTTACGAAGCTTTACTCAACACTGACAGACTCTTTACAAGACTCCCCGCAAGCTCAGAGGACGCTTGCCGTTCCTCAAGTGTGCGCAGCAACCAAGCTCGCGAAACCAGAATGGGGGGTCATGGTGAACCACGGAACAATATTCTATGTTGACGACAATCCCAAGTCGCGACGACTGCTAAGCAGTGTGATGCACAGTTGCGGATTCGAAGTGATGAGTGCCGGAGATCCGATCGAGGCATTATCACGAATTAGGAATTGCTCTTTCGATCTGGCCTTGCTCGACTATCAGATGCCACGTTTGACCGGTTCGCAGTTGGCGCAAAAAATCAAGGGCGCGAAGCCGAACATTCCCGTGGTGCTAATCTCCGGTTTTTACGCTCTTCCTCCTTTTGAATTGATTTTCGTCGATGCTCATGTAGGCCGCGGAGCAACCTTGGACGAATTACTAGACACCATGCGCAGCTTGATTCATTTGAGAAGCATCTTTGCCCAGGGACCGCCGCTCCCGCCGCCAAACACGACTTCAGTGGGAGAAGATGGATATCTCCTCGGGTCGATCGGATCGTAAGCTGCGTCTCATGGCCCTGGGTTGCCGGTGATTGATAGTCGTGAAAGTGCGGCGGGAAACCTGTTGGGGAGTTCCTCAAGAACTAAGCGATCTTTCTACTCATAGGATGTTTAAGAATTGTCGGAGCCAGATGAATCCCGCATTTGGTTGGCTTGCAGCTCGCGTAACTTAAATCGCTGCAACTTCCCCGTGGCCGTCTTGGGCAGCTCTGGCAAGAACTCAACCCACTGCGGACGCTTGTATCCGCCAATCCTCTCGGCAACCCAGTTTTGCAGATCGCGGGCTAGTTCTTCTCCGGCAACAAAAGTCGGGCTCACGACAACGTATGCCGCCGGCTTGGTGAGGCCGCTTTCATCGTCACGTGCGATGACCGCGGCTTCCCGGATGGCCGGATGCGCGATCAGCGCGCTTTCGACCTCAGCCGGCCCCAGCCAGCGCCCGTTGACCTTGAACAGGTCATCTCCGCGTCCCGCATACCAGAAGTATCCATCCGCATCCTGGTAGTAGTTGTCGCCGGTACGGAACCAATGGCCTTCGAAGGTAGCTTTGCTTTTCTCGTGCTGGTTCCAGTACTCGGAGCAAGTCGAGTCAGCTTTGATCAGCAGATTGCCGATTTCTCCCTGAGCTACTGCTCGCCCTTCGTCGTCAACGATCCTGGCCTCGAAGCCCGGTATGATTTTTCCGCTGGACCCTGGCCTAGCCTCGCCCGGGCGGTTGGCGATCACCATCTGCAAAGTTTCCGTTGAGCCGAGCGAATCCAGGATCTCGACGCCAAAGCGCTGCTTGAAGCGCTCGAATAGTGGGGCAGGAAGAGCCTCGCCGGCCGAAATCGCGTGCCGGATGCTGCCGAGATCGAAATCCCTTCCACTTCCGCTCATGTGCGCCAATAACGCCACGTAGTTGGTGGGCACGGAAAAAAATAAAGTTGGCCGGTAGCGCTCGATATCCGAATAGATGCCCGCGGGAGTAGGACGAGCCGGGGAAAGAATCGTCGTGGCACCACAGTACAACGGAAAATAACCAGCGTTTCCCAAGCCGTAGGCGAAGAACAATCGGGCCACGCTGTAGCAGCGGTCATCCTGGTTCATCCGCAGAATATTCCTGGCGTACAACTCGGAGGAAACCACCATGTCGTGATGAAGGTGAACACACCCTTTGGGAGCGCCGGTGCTTCCCGAGGAGTAAAGCCAGAAAGCTGCGTCATCGCGGCTGGTCGGTTCTGCCTCCAGGTCCGGCGATGCCGCCTCCATCAAGTCGCGCAAGCAGGGGTACTGGGGATTCGGTCCCCCGACCACAACAATTTCCTGCAAGTATGGAAGTCGTCCCCGAGGGATCGCCTGCAGTTGCGGCAGCGACGTCTCACCTACGAAAACCACGCGCGCTCGTGTGTCATTGAAGAGATATTCGTATTCGTGCGACTTCAACAGCGGATTGGCAGGCACGGCGACAGCTCCGGCTCTGATCGCTCCAAAAAAACAATACAAAAACTCAGGGCTGTCCTGGAGAAAGAGGAGCACGCGCTCCTCGCGACGTACGCCCAGCTTTCGAAGCGCACTGCCCGCCCGGTTCGTTCGCTCCAGGAGTTGCCGATAGCTGACCTGCTCGTCGCCACACTCGATGGCAGTTTTGTCCCCTCGTCCTTCGAGGACGTTACGATCGACGAAATAGGTCGCGACGTTGAACGTTTTCGGCAGAGCGATCAAGGACGTTGGAATCTCCGCTCTTAGATTCTGACTTAGACCCCAAGCGAATCTAAGTCTAGGCCACGAGGGTGATGTTAGGCTAAAGTATCTTTGTTGCCGGTAGGTACCTTTTTGTAACTTGGCGTTCCTTTGGAGTCTTAGGATGGAAGAATTCTATTGTCCAGTAAAGTTGACCGCCGACGTCATCGGTGGCAAATGGAAACCGCTGATTCTGTTTTACCTCGAGGGCGGGACGAAACGTTTTGGCGAGCTGCGAAAACGAATCCCCGGCCTGACCAAGAAAATGCTCACGCAACATCTTCGGGAATTGGAACGTGACCAGGTAATTCATCGCAAAGTGTACGCCGTCGTGCCGCCCAAGGTGGAGTATTCGCTTACCCGCCACGGGGAAAGCCTGAAGCCGATTCTCAAGCTCATGTCCGCATGGGGTACGAAGCATCGCGCCCGCTATGGCATCCCAAAGGCCCAGATCCGTGCTCCAAAGACTTCCGCGACTATCAAACGCTTGCCTGCATCTGTGGAGGAAGTGCTTGCCAATTGATTCTCCGCACAGCGTAAGGAGTCGCATGCGCACTACTGCTCGAGGACTGCTGTCGCAATACGATGACATCTGGCTCGTGGATGGAGTCCGCACACCTTTTGCGGAATACAACACGGCGCTTGGGTTGGTCTCTCCGATTGATTTGGGCATTAAGGTTGCCCGTGAAATCTTCCGCCGTTCTGGTGTTTCTTCGGAGTCGGTTGGTACCGTTATCGCCGGAAACATGGCGCAGGCCTCCTTCGATGCCTATGTGTTGCCGCGCCACATTGGAATCTATTCCGGCGTCCCCATCGAAGTGCCCGCACACTTGGTGCAGCGAGTTTGCGGAACCGGGATCGAAGCGATTCTGCAAGCTGCAGATTCCATCAAGCTGGGCAAGACGGAGTTGGCTCTGGTCGTGGGAACCGAATCGATGTCAAGGAATCCCATTGCCGCTTACACGCACCGCGGCGGGTTTCGCATGGGACAGGTGGAATTCAAAGATTTCTTGTGGGAGGCGCTGCTCGATCCCTGCCCTGGAGTGACGATGGGAGGCTCGGCGGAAACGCTGGCGAAACGATACAAGATTTCGCGGGAGGAAGCGGATCACTTCGCGGCCGAGAGTTTCAGCCGCGCGCTCGCCGCCCAGAAGAGCTGCTTCCTCAGCGGAGAAATTGTTCCGGTCGTAAACGAAACTTTCGAACGCGAGGGATACAATCCGCGCAGCATCCGCCTTCCGAAGCGAGTCGAATCATTCAGCCAGGACAGTCACGTTCGACCGTCGCCGTTTGAGGTGCTCGCCAAGCTGCCTCCTGCGTTCGGCGGCGTGCAAACCGGAGGCAACAGCTCGGGCATTGTCGACGGCGCGGCTGCGACTCTGGTCGCTTCCCACGAATTCGTCCGCAAGCACAACAAGCTGCCACTGGCGAAGGTGATTGCAGGAGTGGTTGTGGGCGTTCCCCCGGAAATTATGGGAATCGGGCCGGTTCCAGCGATTCAATCAGTTCTCGAAATGACCGGGCTGCGCCTGGATCAGATTGATCGCGTCGAAATCAATGAGGCCTTCGCGGCGCAAACATTAGCCTGTGCGCGCGAACTTGGCTTGGATGATGCCAAGGTGAACGTTAACGGCGGCGCCATCGCGATCGGGCATCCACTGGCGGCGACGGGCGTGCGTTTAGCGGTCACGCTGGCCCGCGAACTGAAGCGCTCGAACGGACGCTACGGGATCGCGTCAGCCTGCATCGGTGGAGGACAAGGCATCGCTTTGCTAGTGGAAAACGCAGCTGCTGACCACGAACGCGGATAGGCCCGATCAGAGTAACTATCGGAAGCCGCTACTCCGGCCATATACTCAGCGCCGTCCTGCTAAGAATCTGCTGCTTGATTTCTTCTTTCAGCGGCAGTGCGCGAAAATCATCGAGATTCTTTTTGATATCGGGAACGCCCGGCCCAGGCCAGTCCGTGCCGAACAGCGTCTTGTGCGCGATTTCCTCCAGGCGCGGGAAATATTTCAGCAAAGCTTTGGGTGGAATGCCGCTGATGTCCAAGTACACGTTGGGATGGCGTCGCAGCAGGAAGAACGCAGTGTGCATCCACAGCGGGCGGCCGCCGTGGGCGAGCAGGATCTTCATCTTCGGAAAGTCAACGGCTACATCGTCAATGAAGATGGGATCGCCGTAACGATTGCGAGCACCGTGAAAAATCGACGTGCCGGTGTGAAACATGACTGGGACTCCGTTGGCCTCGGCTGCTCGATAGATGACCTCCAATTCCGTCACGCCATTCTGGTAGTCGTTGGGAAACAGAAGCTGGTGGGGAGGATGAATCTTGATCATGCGAATCTTGAGGTGCAAAAGGTGCTCGACGTCAGCCAGAATGTTCTGGCTCTGACGGGGGTGCAGACCACCGCAGGAGATCAAACGCCTGGGATTTTCCTTCACGTAATCGGCGATCCACTGATTGACCTCGGCGGTAAAGCCGATGACTTCAGGCGCGACGTAATTGATGAGCACGCCGCGATCGATGCCCACGGCGTCCATGTGTTTGAGGAACGACTTCGGCGAGCGGCAGAACTCGGCGATCTGCTCGTAATTGTGCCGCTTCCGGCGGATCAACTCCAGAGCGTCGGGATGGAACATCTCCATGGGCGCGATGTGGATGTGGCAGTCGGTGATCAAGTTCTTTGTCAGCTCTGAGAAGAAAATTCAACAACGCAATACCTGCTCCAAGGTAACGCATACAACTTTCGTTCAGTGTCGTTTTACCGAGGACTTAATTCCCGCCAGAAAGATGTCGCCAACCTGGCGGGCCAGAGCGTCAGCCTCAGGGTCAACCTGGGGCTTGTACCAGGTGTAGATCCAATTCATCATGCCGAACAGACTGAGCACGGCAACACGGGTATTGAACTCCAATTTCTTTTCCTGCTTGAGCGCATCAACCAGCTCCGCGCAACTACGGTAGTAGCGGCGCTTGAGAGCCGTCACCTCAGTGCCGAGGTTGCCCGCGAGCACGTCATCTTCTTTCGAAAGTACCTTCGTCGCCTTGTAGTTTTCGGCGAGGAAATACTCAAAGTGGTTCAGGATGAAGGCTCGTACTCGCGCCTCGGAATCGCTCACATTTTCCAGGTGCTTTTGCAGCCGCTCCACAACCACAGTGAAGTAATGTTTCTGAATCAGGTAAAGCAGCTCTTCTTTGGATTCGAAGTAGTAGTACAGCCCCGCCAGCGAGAGACCAGTGACTCGCGACAAATCGCGCATGGACGCGCCCTCGTAGCCCTTCTCGTAAAACACGGCGGTGGCATGGTCGAGAATTTTGGACAGTCGTCGGTCAAAGCGCGTAACGGAACGCGGATTGGGGAAATCGGGGGTGACAGGACCGCTGCTCATCTATCGAACGTTCGTTAATCTTAATCGAAACTAGTCTGACCGAGCAAGCGCCTCGGATCGGATGGAAACGCCCCCTGATGGCGCCCTCCGATCAATGACTGCCGTAAACACACTATCGAACGTCCGTTATAATTTGCAAGTCGAGAACCGCCGTTCCTCCTTAATTAGTGCTGCGGTGATAGAGGCTCCTGATGCAAGGCACAATGATGAACTACCCGCTGACGCTCGCGCACATTCTTGAGCGTGCGGGCCGGATCTTCCCGGAACAAGAAATCGTTTCGCGTCTGCCGGATCATTCCCTGCATCGTTGCACCTACTCCGACATTTACCGCCGGGCTCGCCGCTTGGCGGAAGCCTTGCACAAGGCCGGTCTCAAGCGCGGGGACCGCGTGGCCACGCTAATGTGGAATCATTACGCGCATGTCGAAGCCTACCTGGGAATTCCGGCCTCCGGTGGGGTGATGCATACGTTGAATCTGCGGCTGGCGCCGCGAGAGATCGCATACATCGCCAATCATGCGGGAGATCGCTTTCTAATCGTGGATGACTCTCTCTTGCCGCTGTATGAACAAGTCCGCGAGTCGACTCGATTTGAGCGGGTATTCGTGGTGGCTCTGAGCGGGCGTGCAGTTCCGCCGGGCACCGAGAACTACGAAACATTTCTTGCCACAGCCACCGGCGACTTCCAGTATCCGCAGATCGAGGAAAACGAAGCTGCAACTTTGTGCTACACCTCCGGCACAACGGGCGTACCCAAGGGCGTCGCTTACACGCATCGCTCAGTCTTCCTGCACACATTCCTTCTGACCACGGTGGACAATTTTGCGGTTAGTCACGCGGACGTGGTCGCGCCCGTGGTTTCGATGTTCCACGTAAACGGCTGGGGGTTTCCCTACGCAGCGGCAATGGTGGGTTGCAAACTGGTATTGCCCGGACCCTATCTCGATGCGGAAAGTCTCCTGGAACTGTTTGAAAGAGAGAACACCACCGCTGCGGCCGGCGTGCCCACAATTTGGCTGAACGTGGTCGACTGCCTGGAAAAGCATCCGGGCCGGTGGAAGCTGCCTCGGATGCGAATCATCATGGGTGGCGCGCCGCTGCCCCTGGCGCTGATTCGCAAGCTGGAACAATACGGCATGAAGGTGCAGCAAGGCTGGGGCCTGACAGAAAGCAGTCCGCAGGCCACCACCAACCAGCTGAAAGCACATATGAAGGATTGGCCCACCGAGAGAAAGCAGGAAGTTCAATCCAAGGCTGGCATTCCAGTTCCGCTGGTCGATTTAAGGGTGGTCCACCCTTCCGGCGAGGTTCCGCGGGACGGCAAGACGATGGGCGAGGTGCAGCTGCGCGGACCCTGGGTGGCTGCCTCTTACTACGAGCTTCCAGAAGAAAAAGACAAATGGACCGAGGATGGCTGGTTCCGCACCGGCGATGTCGGAACGGTTGATCCGCAGGGATATTTGGCGATCGTGGACCGGACGAAAGACCTGATCAAGTCGGGCGGCGAGTGGATCAGCTCGGTCGATCTCGAGAACGCTTTGGTGGCCCATCCGGACGTGCGTGAAGCCGCAGTCATTGCGGTCCCCCACCCGAAATGGCAAGAGCGGCCGGTGGCTGTAATTGTTCCCAAAGAAGGAGTCAAGACGTCTGCTGAAGACCTGCGCGAATTCCTGGCCGGCAAATTCGCGAAGTGGCAATTGCCCGATGCCTTTGTTTTCGTAGATGAGTTGCCGCACACATCAACCGGAAAACTTCTCAAAGCAGAGCTACGCCGGCATTACCAGGATTGGCGGTGGGAACGGTGATGCTAGGACCGCGATGCTGCTTCCCGGGATTTCGTATGGACATATTCTGGTGCAGGATCTTCTTCAAAAAAACTCTCATTCCTGCGCAAAATCTAGAAAACAAAGGATCGCAATTTTTCTTGCCTCCTAGATCTATGGTTCTTAAGATAGTTAGAGGCAAACTCTTGGAAACATGGGAGTTATCGTGCTCCCAACTACCTGCGGTTCCGTTTTGAAACAACAGTAAAGCCGGACAGGAGTATTCATCTTCGCCATGATTGGTCGGGTCAAGGCTTGGTCGGACTCAGCGGGTTCAGCGGCAGAGGGGCTGCGCCCGTTGTCAGGTTGTCAATGATCGATTATTATCTTGTAGATAACATCTACTACCATATATTATCGTGAATGATAGACGGAGTTCAAAGGAAAAGTGAGCGCGTTCCAAGGCTGATTCCCAAAATGGGACACGGTGAACGCGGAAGCTGTCGGCATGGAGAAACTCTACGCCATCTCGCGGGAACACGTCGAAACCTAGTCTAGCGTCCAAAGAACGTCCTGGCGGTGGCGGTCGAACAGTCCCAGCCTTCGCAAAGAACGCGAAAGGCCAGGCTAGCCGTCCGTATTTTGAGACGTTGTTGACATGCCGCTGAAACGATGAGAAAACCCGGGCGATTTTCCACCGGCCCGCTTTCAAATCGTTCCGGTACTAGCAGGCTGCGGAAAAACTCGTTTCGAAGCGAGTACTACAAGACTCTCTTGTTTCCACAAGACAACCTGATAAGAAGAAGGTATGCGTGGACAAGACGAGCAGCAGTTGGACGTGTTCAGCTACATCAGCCCGGAGCAGAGAGTGCCCCAAGACCACCCTTTGCGTGCTCTTCGTGTTATGACCGATGAGGCCTTGCGGGAACTGCAAGCACGGTTTCGCAAACTGTATGCCAAAACCGGGCGGCCGTCGATCGCGCCGGAGAAGTTGTTGCGAGCGCTGCTGCTGCAAGCGCTGTACTCGGTGCGCAGCGAACGGTTGTTGATGGAACAGCTCGACTATAACCTGCTGTTTCGTTGGTTTGTGGGGTTGAACATGGATGACGCCATCTGGGATGTAACGGTGTTCACCAAAAACCGTGAGCGCCTACTCGACGGGGACATTGCCGAAGCCTTCTTCCAAGCGGTGCTGCAGCAGGCGCGTGAGCGCAGGCTGCTCTCGGACGAGCACTTCACCGTGGATGGAACACTACTGGAAGCGTGGGCGAGTGTGAAGAGTTATCAGCGCAAGGATGCAAAAAACGCCGTTCCGCCGGACGATCCTGGCAATGCCACGGTGGACTTCCATGGGGAGAAGCGGTCCAACCAGACGCACCAATCGAAGACGGACCCGGATGCGAAGATGGCACGTAAAGGCAAGGGCAAAGAGGCCAAACTGAGTTACAACGGAAATCTGCTGGTGGAGAACCGCAACGGTCTAATCGTAAACACCCAGGTCTTCGAAGCCAACGGAACGGCGGAGCGCGATGCCGCGCTGGTGATGCTGGAACAGATTCCGGGAACGAAACAGGTGACCGTGGGCGGCGACAAGGCCTATGACACGGCGGATTTCGTGGCGGAGTGCAGAAACATGAAGGTCACGCCCCACGTGGCGCAAAATCTGGAACGGCCGGGTGGGAGTGCGATTGATGGGCGTACCACGCAGCACCCGGGATATGCCATCAGTCAGAGGAAGAGGAAGCGTATCGAAGAGTGCTTCGGCTGGCTGAAGACGATCGCGCTGTTGCGCAAGCTTCGGCATCGTGGCATCTTCAAGGTCGGATGGGTCTTCACCTTTGCCGCGGCTGCCTATAACTTAGTCCGCCTGCGGAATCTGACGATGCAAACGACGTGAACCAACGCCGAACTGTGTCGGTCGCGCTGGAAAAGAACCTCCAGGCCACAACGGGTACAACCAAAACTCTTCCCTTAGCCGCACAAATCATGAAACCTGAATAGCATTTTAGGTCGTACTGTCGTTTTTCCGCAGCCTGCTAGGGAGGACGGTATGCCGCCACGGTTGAATTACCTTTTTCTCGTTTGCTTCTTCCTTTGTTCACCCGCAGTTGCGCAGGGGCAAGCGTACTTCGACGAAGAGGTTTTAGGTGCCCACGCTGGCTCCGGGTCGTGCTCCACGGAGAGCGATACGAAGCTGGACATTTTCTGTACTGCTTCATGGATTGATTCAGTGGCAACCGGATGGGAGATGGCTGTCGCCAAGAACGGTTTCGGTGTCATGGGTGGTTCGGTCCGAGCCGGGGTGACATGTGCCGTCGATGATTGTTCGGATAAAGATGAAGCTCTGTCGGTGCTCAAAATCAACGACTCGTTGTCCATTCTTGGGCTGAAGAATGAGCCTACAGCATTCTTAAAGGTATACATCGGATGTCCCGAATGTCCCAATTATCAAGGCCCTACTGGCTTCGCTATATATACCTTGCTAGCGTGGTGGGACGGAGGACATGGCTTCAACGATTGCACACTCAATCATTCGGTACGCTGTACGTTGAAAATTCCGATTATCTACGGTGCAAATGGACAGCCGCTCCCAGTTCAAATCGCCCGAGGCTTAAATCTCCAAGCCAAAACCAATGTAGTCCACGGAGCGCAAGGTGCGAAGGTCGTGACCGTGGTCGAGATTCACCTAGCCGATGTACAGGCGTCTGTCGTAGATGCGAATGGCAGAGTGATAAAGGGCGTGACGGTCGTTGGCGCTTCAGGCTACATCTATAACTAGTCCTGTCCGCACCGATTGGGCCCGGAGTAGCTCAGGGGACAGCGGCCAATTGAATCCACTCAGGCGTGGTCCGACTTCTTTGCGCACAAGAAGGGCTTGCCTGCGATCCTTCCAGCCCCACGTAAAAGGTCCCCCGAGTCTCGCTATGCAGCGGGAAGCGTTATCGACAAAAGTCCGTCAAGGTGGTGGCCCATGCCTTATCCCCGCACATATACTGTGTTCCATGAAGATCACCCTATCCATCGATGAACAACTTGTCGCTCGTGCCCGGAAGAAGGCGGATGCCTTGGGCAAGAGTCTCAATCTGTTGATCCGCGACTACCTGCAAAAGCTGGCTGGCGACGACGACCCAGAAGGCAGCATCGAGGAGTTCAGAAACCTCTCGGGCCGTGGCCACTCGCGCGGCTGGCGCTTCAATCGAAACGAAATTCATGAGCGCCCGTAGCTTCTTCGATACCGATGTTCTCGTCTACGCCAAACCCGGAGCCGGAGAACGGATATTACTTCGCCTGGAGTGACTCGATATACCGATTCAGATTGGCGATACGCTGTTGCACCTCGCCCTCGTGACCGTGGCTCACCTTCCAGAACACCGGTCCCCAGACAGGCATTTCCTGGTTGCCGTGCGCCATCAACGTCGCTTCGCCGCGAAGTACTGCAGTCACCTTGTCGGCCGGATACTTGCCTCCATTTTTCTTGGCAAGCATGGTCAGATCAGCCGGCGCATTCTTCAGGGCGGGTGCGGCGGGACCGTCGCCTCTGGCGTCTGTCCCGTGACACGAGGCGCAGTAGGCGTTGAACATTTCTTTTCCGGAAGCGGGTGAGGTGACTGGCGCTGGAGCGTGTTTGATTACGGGCGTCTGGGGTTGGTCCTGAGCTTGGGCTTGGGCCTGGGGAAACATCGCGACTGCAAAGCAAAATGCCGTCAAGCATAACGTGCGACCTACGCTCATGATTTTCTCCTGTTCTAAAACTTGTCCCTGACTGCGTGAGACAAAGCATACACCCGCGCTTGGAGCGGGCGATGCTAGAACGAAAACTTCATGGCAAATTGAAACTGACGCGGATTGAGCATTGTTCTCGGCTGTCCGAAGGTCGCATTCGGAGTCCCCGGGACCGTTACCGGCAAAAGTCCGTCAGCCAGCCAGACCGGCGGTGGCGCTGCAGGGCAGGCCACGGAGCCTGCGCCGCTCTGAATGGCCATCGTTGTCGCGTCTCTATAGTGCTGTGGAATGTTTCCACAGAAGACAGGCGAGCCGTAGATGGAATTCACTTCGTCCACGTTCGGCCGGTTGAGCACGTTGAATGCATCGACCGAAAAATCCATCCGCATGCGCTCGGTAAGCTGGAAATATCGCGAAATACGCAGATCCCAGGAATACAGTGCATCGCCAACGTAGGTGTTCCGTCCGATGGTCGTGGTGCAATTGGTGACGGAAGGGCAGGCGCTCTGGATGGGCGCGCCGCCGACGCGGTCCGTGCTCAGGCCGGCCACGTCACCAAAGGTGTTTTGTCCGGCGAACAAGGTGAAGGGCCGGCCGGACTGCAGAGTCACAATGCTGCTGAACTGGAAATTCCGCACAAAACTGTGCTTGGGTCCCTGCGCCGTAAAGTTGACAACTAAATTGTTGCGAATGTCCTGGTTTGAGTTGGCCCGTTCCGATGCGTAATCGAACTGGTTGGGCGGCAGATTGATGAAGGTGGTGAAATTGCCATTGTCGATGGTGTGAGAATAAGTGTAGTTGGCGGTGAGGTTGAACAACTGGCCCAACCGCTCAAGCACGGTTACAGTCAAGCCATTGTAGTTCGCATTGGCTACGTTGTTGTTGTAGTCAAGGAGGCCGCCGCTGATGGTTGCAGGCACGGCGGGATTGGGCACGCCGAACTCTAATCCCGCGGGGTTCGATAGCGTACCGAAGAAGGGGCCCAAACCGAATGGCCCAAGCGTCGGCGCTCCCTGGCAAGGCGTGAGGCTGCCACTCGGATCGAGTATGCCTTGAGCATCCGAAGGATTCCCGGGCTTGCTGGTGCCCACAGGACAGGGGACATTGATGTTATTGCCGCGAACAAGTTTGTGTGCCCCCACGAAAAGGTAGCCCACCTCAAGAGTAAGGCCTCCGCCGAACTGCCGATCAATCTCGAGGCTCGCTTGCTCCGCATACGGAAGCCGGCCGTCCCGCTGGATGCCGCCGGAGCCAACGCCGCAAGCCCCAGTCGGCGCGCCCGTTATCGGGTTAGCCGTGCAAGGCCCGGTTAGCGACACAGGAGGGTAAGCGTTGGGCCCATCCCCGAGGATGCTAAGAGCCTGCAGAGCAGCGACGCTTAGGGTTCCGCCAGGAGCGCTCGCGCAAATACTACTGGGTATGCCTAAAGCCACGCAGGGGAGCGATGGCGTACCGGGATACCCTGGGTTGGCGGACAGTTGCCAGCCGCCGTTGGCCGCCCCGTTGTGAATCATCGGAACGGTGATGGGCGTGAGGCCGGCGCACCCGGCAGTCGGAGGTTGGCAGAAGTATCCGGGAAGCGTCTTCTGGTTTCCTGTGGTGAAGAAGAAAGTCAGATTGTTGCGATCGTAAAATATTCCGGTTCCGGCGCGGATGACCGTCTTCGAGTCCGGCGACCAGGCAAACCCAACTCGCGGCTGGAAGGCGCGGTAGTCGGGATTGACCGTGCTTCCCAAGCCCGATTCGAAATCCCACCGCAGCCCATAGTTCAGGGTAAAGCTATGAGTGATGCGCCATTGATCTTGCGCGAAAAATCCCCAGTAGCCATGATTCAATTTGTATGCGTAATTGGAATATTGATTTGTGGGGAATGCATTCGGCCAGCCGCTGCCGAAGCCGCCTCCGGTCGCGGGGGAAGGAACGTAGCCATTCGTAAACCCAGTCCTGGGCAGCGCCACTCCCCAGTAGAGGAAAGAAACGCCGTCCGCTTGCGGCGCGAGCGGGCAGTTCGAGGCTCCGGGGACCGTTCCATAACTGCCGGTTGTCAAGAGACTTACTGCGTCGGCGAACGCATACACGCAATCAAGGTTCGGAAATAGAATGCGCTCCGGGGTGAACCCCGGATAGTTGTTATAGCTCCAGACGTAGTTCCCGTCGAACCCAAACTGAGCAACGTGATTGCCTTTGACCCAGGATAGCGAATCGGATCCCTGCACCCGGCTCTCGTAGATTGCATCGTAGGTGCCGAAGTTGTGTCCGAATTCCAGGTCGTTCACCACACTAAGATCGGGTTCACCGGTGGCGCCAGGAAAATTGTAGTGTCGCCGCGCATATTGCCCCAGGACGGTGTTGACGAGATTGGGCTTCAGAACCGAATTGAGCGTGGTCACAACCGATTGATCGCGAATAAAGAGATTGCGCGCGCCGCTCGGACTACCGATGCCGCCGCCATCTTCCGTGTTGCCGATCAGTTCACCCGTGTCTCGAGCATCCTCGACCACGTAGCGAATCGCGAGACGGTTGTTCGCGCTGACCTGGTCGTCGAATCTGGCGAACCCATAGTCGTTGTTCACCGTCTTCAGAACCGACTGGAGATATTGAGTCGGCGAGAGAATACATTGCGCAGGGGGAAGATTGCAGCCCTCAGGGGAGAGTCCCAGGTAACCTTTGGCCTGATCGATGTTCGCAATATTGCTAAAAAGGTCAGGAGCGTAAGTGGGAGACTGAGCGCTCCGCCTGCCCTCATAATTCATGAAGAAAAACATCTTGTCCTTGCGGATCGGGCCTCCGAGAGTACCGCCGAACTGGTTTTGCCGCAGTGCATGGGGCAGCGGCGCCGGCTGCAGAAGAGAACGCGCGTCAGTGGCGCTGTTCTGCAGGTAGTCGTAAATCGAACCGTGAAAATCGTTGGTGCCGGACTTGGTGACGATATTGACAATTCCCCCGAGCGCCCGGCCATACTCGGCGCCGAAGCTGTTGTTGACCACGCGAAATTCCTGCACCGAATCTTGCGGCGGCGTGGCGCGCTGCACTCCGCTGATGGTGTTCACGAAATCGGCGCCGTCCACGGTGATCTCGTTGCTGAACGAGCGCATGCCCCCAAAAGAGATTTGGGTTACCTCGAACTCGGTGAAGGTGGTGCCCAGGCTGGTTCGGCTTTTGGCAACGCTGGGCGTTAGCAGGGCAAAGTCGGTGAATAGCCGGCCGCTGATGGGCAAGGCCTGGATCTGTTTGGTCTCGATCACCTGGCTGATCTCAGTTTTCGTGGGCTCAATGATGGGAGCCTCCGCCGTTACTACGACAGTTTCCCCGGCCGCCGCGACCTTCAAAGGCAGGTTGACGGTTGCGGTTTGGCCAACCGTCAGCACTATCCCGGTCTGCGTGGTCTTCGAGAATCCGGTGTAAGACGCCGAGACGTCGTACCGTCCGGGTGGAAGGTTGGGTATCACGTAGAATCCCGCGCCGGTCGTAGTCGCCGTAAACGTAGTATTCGTGTCCACATTTCGGGCGGTGACAGGAGCTGCGGCGACGGCTTGGCCACTCGAGTCGAGCACCGTGCCATTCAGTTGTGCGAAGCTGATCGTGGCCTGAGAGAAGGCAAATGGAGTCGACACAACATTCGCCAGCAGCAAAACTACGGCAGTCAAGTTCCAGCGCGGTCTCATAGACAGCCTTTCTAGAGCGGACGTCCGTTCTAACCACCCGACAGGCAATGAGCGCTGACTTCCGAACGGAACTAGGTTCCCTTTTTGATACCCTATCGAACGTCCGTTCACTTTCCTAAGCCCGAGTATTTTTCACAATATCGGTCGGGTGTCAAGATAAAAATCAATGTCGAGAATCGATTTCCTGGCTAGCGTCGCCTCGAGTCGCTTCGTTAGGGCTCCGCCCGAACTCGCGTTTGCGGAAAGCGTCGATGTCTTCCGACCCCATTTTCCAGGACCGTTTCAGGCACGTAAGCGCGTCGCAACCGCGGGTTTGCCCCAAACTTCCGTCGCGGTCTCGGCCACCAGGTGGAGTTTCGCTTCCTGGTCGGCAGGTGTTAACAGATTGCCTTCCATGGTTGAAGCGAATCCACATTGCGGACTCAGCGCCAGCCGCTCCAGCGGGATGAATGCCGAGGCTTGCTCGATACGCTGTTTCAATTCGTTCTTGCTTTCGAGTGCAGCCTTCTTGGAACTAACCAGCCCAAGGACCACGGTGCGATCTTCCGGAACCTGACGCAGCGGTTCGAAACCACCGGAGCGTTCGTCATCGTATTCGAGCAGGAAACGTTGGAAGCGAGTCTGGCGGAAGACGCGGGTGATGGGCCCGTAATCGCCGGAGGCATAAAACTTGCTCTGATTGTTTCCCCGGCAAAGGTGCAAACCAAAGGTAATACCGGGATGATTTCCGATCACCGCATTGTCCATTTCAGTCGAGAGATCGAGCAGTCGATCCGGGTCATTGCCGCGTTGACGATATCCTTCCCGCAGCTGCGGGTCGAGCAGCGCTGCGTATTGGGGCGAATCAATCTGGATGTAGGTGCAGCCCAGGCGGATCAACTCCTGCACCTCGTCACGGAGAATATCCACCATATCCGCGAGGTAAGCATCGATCCTGGGATACGCTCCGGCGGATTTCTTGCTGTCGTAATAAGCCGCCGCCTGCTGCGCGCTGATCATGGTTGTCTTGGCAGGATGATTGGTGCGCGCCCGCACATAGGTGAATTCCTCCGCGCACAACGGCCGTTTGCGTCGTAGCTTGGAAACCACCACAGGCCTCGACAAAACCAGCTCCTCTCCCTTTTCATTACGGAATGGAATCGCCCAGCCACCGAGTTTATCGAAGCCTTCAACCGCATCAATCAAGTGGCCGTAGAATGCGTAGCGCCGCATCTCTCCGTCGGTGATGACCTCGACGCCAGTCCGTTCCTGCAGAGCAATCGCTTCATCCACAGCTCGGTCTTCGATCCGCTTGAATTCTGCCTCGCTGAGTTTGCCCGCGTCATGACGTTCGCGCGCCTCTTTCAGATAAACAGGGCGCAAGAGACTTCCGATAACATCGCTTCGATACACCTGAGCCTCCTCGGATTCCATTCTCACCGGCAACAGACCCTGTGGGACCATGCCTCGGGGTCCGGTCCTGCCGCGCAGCAGCGGCGGTTACGAGACCTGCCTTTGAAACTCAACTGCCTTGAGCGCGCATCAGATTACTCCCGGCAAGAACCGGCCACAAGTGAAATCCGCACTGGAAATTCGAACAGCAGACTGCGGAATCCGCCTGTAACCATTTGGCATCAGCGGGTTACAAGCCGAGATTTTCGGGCAAATAATCGTCGAACAAACTTTTTTCGAACACTCAGAAAAGCAAACTTGCAGACCGGGAGTATGATCTTTTCCCGAATCACGAGTACGAACCCGTTGGCTCAAGAGAAGCGAACATCAGGGAGGGCAGTCATGTTTCTTAAGAATTACTGGTACGCGGTGGCGTGGGATCACGAAATCAAGAGTGCGCCCTTTGGCAGAGTCGTGTGTGGCGAACCGATCGTGCTCTATCGCCAGACCAGTGGAGCGTTGTCGGCGTTTGAAGATTGCTGCCCACACCGTCTGCTGCCGCTCTCCAAGGGTTTTCTGCAGGGTGACATTCTGGTCTGCAAGTATCACGGACTGAAATTCAATGCAGGCGGGGAGTGCGTCTGGATGCCCGGCCAGGAAGGCATTCACAAGGACACAAAGATCAGGACCTATCCCGTGACCGAGAAGCATCGTTTCGTCTGGGTGTGGATCGGTGATCCCGCGTTGGCTAGGGAAGATAAGATTCCCAACCTGCATTGGTGTTCCAATCCCGATTGGGTCTTCGAGGGCAGTACTTACCACATCAAGTGCAACTATCAACTGTTGGTCGATAACTTGATGGACCTATCGCACGAGACCTTCGTTCACCCTTCCAGCATCGGACAGCACGAAATTCTTGAAGCTCCGATCAAAGTCACATCGGATGAAGGTTCGGTGACAGTGACCCGCTGGATGTACAACATCGATCCGCCGCCGTTCTGGGCCTCGAACCTACGGTCGTTCGAAAAATGCGATCGCTGGCAGATTTGTAATTTCTCTCTGCCTGCCAACGTCATGATCGACGTCGGCGTCGCGTTGGCTGGGAGCGGTGCTCCGCAGGGTGACCGCTCGAAGGGAGTCACTGGAATTGTTGTGGATTTGATGACTCCGGAAACGGAAACGTCGACCTGGTATCACTGGGGCATGGCACGAAATTTCCAGATTGACGATCGCGGTCTGACATTCCGTATTCGCGATGGTCAAGCCGCAGTGTTTGCCGAAGACCTCGAGATTTTAGAAGCGCAGCAAGAAAACCTTCTGCGGCGACCCGACCGCACGCTGCTGAACTTGAAGATCGACGCTGGCGGAGTGCATGCTCGAAGGATCATAGAGCGAGAAGTAGAGCGCATTGCGGGGAGGTAAGCGTCGACTCTTAGCGAGGACGTTGTTGTTTTCTTGTTGTCATCACGAGCGAAGCGAAGGATCTGGGCTCTTGCGGGGCCGGCAAAAACCGAGATTCCTCGTCGCTTTGCTCCTCGGAATGACAAAAGAGTCAGGCTTAGTTCTTGTTTGTCGCGTTCTTTCTCTCCGCCACGCTCTGGTTCCTGCGGAAAATCACGTAAGCACGGACCGCAGCGGCATCGTCATGCGACAACTCCTTGGCAAACGAAACCATTCCTTCAGATTGCAACATTCCTCCAAGCACGTCGGAAAACCACTCGTTGTTGTCGAGAGTGCCCGAGTGCCGCAGATCTGGCAGGACTCCGCCGCTGACGGCGACGTCGCCGTGGCAGGCGGCGCAATAGCGCTGAAACAGTTGCTCGCCCTTGTGGATCGTTGCATCACTGGCGCGGTTCGGCAGAGGAGTAAGCAAAGGCTCTTCGGGTGGCTCAATGGCTGGCAGGGCTGCGGTCCCTCCTAAGTTGAAAACCAGCATGCGGCTGATGTTCCTCACGCGTCCCGACTTGAACGAGACCTCTCCGGCGGCCAGCGGGAACACCCCACCCCAGCCCGCAAGCACAGCAACGTACTGTTCGCCATCGATGGCGTAAGTCACCGGGCCGGCCATCACGCCGGTCTGAGCGGCGAAGGACCAGAGCTTCTCACCCGTGCTCGCGCGATACGCTTCAAAATTTCCGCCAGCTGTGCCCTCGAAAACAAGATTTCCCGCGGTTGAGAGCGTGCCGCCGTTCCACGGGCCTGGCCGTTCCGCGACCCATGCCTGTCTTTGTTGCACCGGATCCCACGCCACCAGTTTTCCCTTCACCGTCCCAAGAATTGCCTTCTTGATTTTAGGATCCTGCGGCATCCCCGCAGCGACCACATCGATTCCGTAGTTCGCGGCCAATTTCTTGGCTTCAAAAGTTTCTGCGGATTTGTATTTGAAGCCCACATCGTTCACCGGAATGTAAACCAAACCCGTCAGCGGGCTGTAAGACATCGGCTGCCAACTGTGCGCGCCCAGAGGCCCGGGAACCACCGGCGCAGGATCGCTGCCCGGGTATCGTGCAAGCGCAGTCTCGATCGGTCGTCCGGTTTTCGTGTCAACGCCGGTTGCCCAGTTGATGTAGGTGAAAGGCTGGGCGGAAATCAGCGTGCCGTTGGTGCGATCAATCACATAGAAAAATCCGTTCTTGGGAGCCTGCAGCAGGACCTTGCGCGGCTGGCCATTGATCGATAGATCGGCCAGGATGATCTGCTCCGCGGAATCGTAGTCCCAGTCGTCGGCGGCGTCCTGCTGATAATGCCAGACGTACTCGCCGGTATCCGGCCTCAGTGCGGTGATCGAGCAGGTGAGAAGATTGTCCCCACCTTTCGGGCTGCGATACTTTTCATTCCAAGGTCCTCCGTTGCCGGTTCCTACGTACAGAAGATCGAGATCGGGATCATAGACGATCGCATCCCATACCGTACCGCCACCGCCAGACTTCCACCAATCGCCGCTCCAGGTCGCGGCGGCTCGCGCCAGAATGGGGCTCTCGAAGGGCTTCGAAGGATCGCCGGGCACGGTATAAAAACGCCAAGCCAGTTTGCCAGTCTCGGCGTCGTACGCTGAGACATAGCCGCGGACGCCGAATTCCCCGCCGCCGTTGCCGATGATCACTTTCCCCTTCACCACGCGTGGAGCTCCAGTAATGCTGTAGCGAAAGTTACGGTCGATGGTCAGTGTCTCCCAAAGCGGCTTGCCGGTTGCCGCATCAAGTGCGATGAGGCGGCCATCGAGGGTGCCAACAAAAACCTTTCCGTTCCAAACCGCGACGCCGCGGTTGACCACGTCACAGCAGGCGTTCACTCCCCAGTCGCCAGGAACTTTCGGATCGTAAGACCAGAGCAGGGTGCCAGTTCCAGCATTCAGCGCAAAAACTTTGCTCCAGGCGCTGGTGAAGTACATGACACCATCGACGATCAGCGGCGTGGCTTCCTGACCGCGGTGCGTGTCGAGATCGAAATACCACGCCAGCTTAAGCTGGGAGACATTCTTATCGTTGATCTGTTTTAGCGGACTGAATCGTTGTTCGTTATAGGTGCGGCCGTGGGCCATCCAGTTTTCTGGTTCGCCATCGGCTGCGATGATGCGAGCCTCGCTCACGTTCGCCGGCTTGCCGGTTCCGTATTTACTGTCTTTGCGTTCGCAGCCGCCGAACGTCCCCAGAACAACGACGCTAAAGAAAAACAGTATCTTTGGCCAGCCCATGACGCCTCCACGCGAACCGGAATCCTCGCAGACCAGCAGAGCAAGTACGTTCGGCTCGCGAGTCTACCATCTCGTGCGACCGGAGACACGAGGGAACGAAAAGGGTACCTCAACACAGATCTGGCCTGGCGGAAATGTTGGATCGGAGAGTGGTCCGAAAATACGGGAAAGAAAGTGGAAAACCCGCGTGGTACAACGGTCCGCTGTTACACGTCAAAGAACACGGTTTCGTGTTCGCCCTGCAGGTGAATATCAAAAAGCCAGCGTCCCGGACGTGCGGGATCAGGTTGCGCGAGAAGTGTGTCGCGTCGCGCCGGCGGCACGAGCGCGATCACTGCGTCTTCGGCGTTAGCTGGGTCGCCTGCGAAATAAACTCGTGTGTAGAGCTGCTTGAGCATGCCACGGGCGAAAATGGCCAGATTGAGATGCGGTGCTTCTAGTGTGTTCCCGGACCCGGGCACGCGGCCGGGCCGGATGGTCTCAAACTCGCAGCCGCCATCCTCTGACGTTGCCATCCGCCCGAAACCAAGCCAAGCGGGATCAGCGGTCTTCTCGCGCGCATCGTCGGGATGGTTGTACTTGCCTTCCGCATCAGCCTGCCAGATCTCGACCATTGCGTCGTTGACTGGCACACCGTCACCATCGATGACACGGCAGGTTAGCCAGACGCGCTCGCCTTTTGTCTGCGGCCCGGCGATACGCGAGACCGAACGCGTTTCGGTCATCCCCAGATGGAAGTATGGGCCGGCGGTCTGCGAAGCAGTTGGTATCAGGTCCATGTCAAGCCTCGAACGGTGTGGCGTCGCGGCCGCGCAGCACGATATCAAAACGAAAGCCCAGCGCCCACTGCGGTTGTGTCGTCTCCAGGTCAAACCTGGAAATCAAACGCTGCCGTGCTTTTTCGTCCGGGATCGATTGAAACACCGGATCAAAAGCAAAGAGTGGATCACCCGGGAAATACATCTGCGTCACCAGACGTGTGATAAACGCTCTTCCGAAAATAGAGAAGTGAATATGCGCCGGCCGCCACGCGTTGTAATGATTAAGCCAAGGGTATGCACCGGGCTTGATGGTCACGAATCGATAAGCGCCATTCTCATCGGTGAGCGTGCGCCCAGCGCCGGTGAAGTTGGGGTCGAGCGGCGCCGGATGTTGATCTTTATGGTGACGGTAGCGGCCGGTGGCGTTGGCTTGCCAAATCTCAATCAGAGCTTTAGGAACCGGCCGCCCATTGTCGTCCAGCACGCGCCCGTTCACGATAATTCGCTCGCCAATTGGCTCGGCGGCGTGCTGGCGAGTGAGATCGTTGTCGGTCTCGCCGATGTTCTCGTGTCCATACAGCGGCCCGGTAACCTCCGACAAAGAGTGGGGCAGAACAATCAACGGCTTGGTGGGCGCACGGCGCACCGTCGATCCATACGGTTCATAGAGAGAAGGCGGCTGGCTGCCAGGCGGCATCCGGTGATACTGCGCGATCGACCGTTCATTTGTCAGACGATCCATCCTTACTTCCTCCGCCACCTACTTCTCTGAGAGATCCCTGTAGACCGTCGCATCATATCCCAGCACCCAGTCGTTTGTCACCGCTGCCTCCGCGCACTCTGCGCTTTGAGGTTCTTGAGTCACAGCCCGCGGAGGGCGGACGTGGAGTGCGCAGAGGGGCCCAAGCGTTCCCTCAACTCAAGCTCTAATGGTAGCCTGTTAGGGTTTTTCAGCCGCAACCGGATTTCTGGGGAGTTCTCACATGAACCAATTCGCAAAGCTGAACCAGCAGTATATCGGCGGAGTGTGGCGTGACGGGTCGAGCAAAAAGACGCTCACCGACAAGAACCCTTACAACGGAAAAACGATTGCCGACTTCAAGCTGGCAAGCCTGTCGGATCTGGATGAGGCCTATCGCTCAGCGGCAGCCGCCCAGAAGATATGGGCCGAGGTAAATCCGTTTGAGAAGCGCGCGGTCATGGAAAAAGCGATCGCATGGGTCGAACAAAACGAAGCCGACATCACCGACATCATCATCGGCGAATTAGGCGGCACGCATCTCAAGGCTTTCATCGAGATTATGCTGGTGAAGAGCTTCATCAAGGAGGCGTCCACCTATCCGCTGCGGATGACCGGCGAAATCCTTCCCTCGACAGTGGATGGCAAGGAAAATCGGCTGTACCGGATTCCTGCTGGCGTAGTGGGAGTGATCAGTCCCTTTAATTTCCCATTCAATCTCAGCATGCGGTCGGTTGCTCCGGCGCTGGCGTGTGGTAACGGCGTAGTGCTGAAGCCGCATGACGACACGCCAATCATGGGTGGAACGCTGGTCGCGAAAATTTTTGAAGAAGCAGGAATCCCCAAGGGACTGTTGAATGTGATCGTAGCTGACATCGGCGAAATCGGCGATGCCTTCGTCGAACATCCGATTCCACGCATCATCTCGTTCACCGGGTCGGAGGCCGTGGGCCGCCACATTGGCGGCGTCGCCGGCCGTGCTTTGAAGAAAGCCATTCTCGAACTGGGCGGGAACAGCGCACTTATCGTTCTGGAAGATGCCGACCTGCAAACCGCGATCAATGCCGCGGTTTTCAGCCGATTTGCCCATCAGGGACAGGTCTGCATGTGTGCCAACCGCATCCTGGTGCAGCGCGGTGTCTACGACAGGTTCCTGGATAAATTCGTAAACCAGGTTTCCAGACTGAAGGCGGGCGATCCCCGTGATCCGCAAACCGATCTTGGCCCGCTCATCAATCAGCGGCAGGCCGAGACATTTTCCGAGCAAGTGCAGAAAGGAATCGACGAGGGTGCCCGAACCGTTCTGCGCGGAAGGGTGGAAGGCAATGTAGCTACGCCGACGATCTTCGCCGATGTGAAACCTGATATGTGGATCGCGCAGAATGAAATGTTCGGGCCCGCAGTTTGCGTTATGCCGTTTGACACGCCGTGGGACGCAATCCGGATCGCCAATGACAGCCCGTACGGGTTAAGCGGCGCGATCCATACGCAAGACGTCGAATACGGCGCCGAACTAGCGAAGCAGATTGAGTCAGGGATGGTGCACGTGAACGATGGCACGATCAATGACGATCCTCTCATCGCGTTCGGCGGAGAAAAAGCGTCGGGAGTTGGCCGCCTCAATGGCAAATGGGCGCTCGAGGAATTCACCACGTTGAAGTGGATCTCCGTGCAACACAAGGCAAGGCACTATCCGTTCGAAGTTGCGGTTCCAAAGGCGTCTTAGAAATTCTGCATGGATATCAATCGCAAGAGAGCACCTTTGTGTACATAAGGAAGTCGAAGGTCAATGGACACTCCGGTCAGTCTGCGCCCAGTAAGGCGCGCGGAGCGATTTCCGGTCGGTCTTGCCTGCGGGAGTTTTCGGGATTTCCGGCCGGAACTCGATCGACTTCGGTGATTTTACGCCGCCAAGTTTCGCTTTACAGTGGGCGAGGACGGCAGATTCAGTCAAAGATTCCCCATCCCTGATCACGACGACAGCTTTAACCGCTTCGCCCCAAGTGTCGTCGGGAACTCCGATCACGGCACATTCCTGAACTTGAGGGAGCGCCATGATTCCGGCCTCGACCTCCGCGCAATAAACGTTGAAGCCGCCCGTGATGATCATGTCTTTCTTGCGGTCGACGATATAGACGTAGCCGTCTTCGTCCATGTAGCCCACGTCACCCGTGTGATGCCAGCCATACGCCCGTATCTCCGCCGTGGCCTCGGGCATGTTGTGGTAGCCGGCAGTCACCAGCGTACCGCGCGCTACGATTTCGCCCCGCTCGTTGGCGGAAAGGATATGTCCACGATCATCCATTATGGCCAGACGAACTGCGGATGTAGGCTTACCGCAGCTTCGTAGCCGCTCGGGGTGATCTCCGGCAGCAGCAGCCGCGAGGGTCTTGGCATCCAGGAAAGTCAGCAGCATAGGCGCTTCGGTTTGCCCGTAGGACTGACACATGCACGGGCCAAAAATCTCGATACCCTGCTTGAGTTTGTCCGGTGAAACCGGCGATCCTGCCAGCAGAAACACACGTAAACTCGAATAATCGAATTTGCCGACATCCGGATGGGCGAGCAATGCGTAGAACGCGGTCGGCGGCAAAAACAAATGCGTGCACCGAAAGCGCTCGATATTGCGCATCGCTTCGAGCGCGTCAAACTTCGGCAGGATGATGTTGGTCGCTCCCAGAGTAAACATTGTGAAGGCCACCACGCCAGCCGCATGCGAAAGTGGCGCGACGTTGAGGCACACCGGATCGGCTGCACCGCCCCGCCAATAGTGACAGGCCATTTCGGTCATGGTTCCCCAAGCCAGACTCGTCACCCTTACGCCCTTTGCGGGTCCGGTCGTTCCGCCGGTGGGAACCAGCCCTACGAGACGATCCAGATTGCCGTACTCATCAGCCCAGTCGACTCTTTCCGCATCAGTTCCCCGTTGCATGAAAGTCTCCAACGAGGGATTACCGTCATCCTCGCGATCAATGCAGACCGCGTGGATCAACGACGGGACGCGCGCGCGAAGCTCTCGAACACTGTCTCTAAAATTGCTGTGATAGAAAAGCCACGCCGTCTTGGAATAGTTCATGTACTCCACGTTGGCGTCGATGGCGCTCCGGTAATTGATCGGGACCCAGGCCGCTCCGGCACGCATGATTCCTAACATGCAGAACAGAACTCGCGTGTCGTTGTGTGAGTAGATTGCGGCGCGTTCCTCGCCGCTTAAGCCGGTCGACCACATAGCTCGCGCGATCCGCTCCGTAATCGCCTGCGTGTCCCGATACGTATAGCGAGTGTCGCCATCGACGATTGCGGCTCGATCGGGACAGCTGTCAGCACCCTTGTCGAAGTAGTCGATTGCTCTCATGCAGGGACTCATCGGTCGACGTTTACGAGTAAATCCTCGCCTTGGCCAGGCCGTGGCTTTCGACTACCCTGAGCAGTTCGCGATGTCCAAATGCTTCCGCCGCCGAAGCGAAGCCTACCTTTCGCGGCGGTGTGTGCACCAAATTGTGCGCGGCGAACGCCTGAATCAGGCCGGTCTGCCGATAGCAACAGGTCCCGAAGATGACACACTGAACGAAGTCCGTGCTGCCGCGCCCCACCACAACGTCAATCGTTCGTTGTTCGCGTGTGTTCTCTCGCGGCGGCGTGCTGCCTTGAACCGAGCTGGCCATTTCAGCGAGCTTGCGCTCCTGTTCCGGCTTGGGTAACGGACGGATTTGCTCTTCAAACATTTTTTCGGTTGCTGCGACTCCCTCCATGATTTGCCGATCGAGAAGCCCTCCAATAGATCGGACATTTGCCACCTGGGGATGATCCTTAAACCAGACGGGTTGCGGGAAGCCTCCCCAAGCAAGCGCGAGCTGAGTTTGAATATAACCTGGAACAGCCGCGTCATAGCGAGTGGCACGAGGCCAGGGCTTGTACTGGTTCTGTTCCAGATAAAAGCCGTCGGTTTGGATAACCGCGAAGATAGTCTGCGTGGAGCCGAAGGTGGGAATGCCCTTGAACATGGTGAGAGTCTCGAATGTGTCAATCGCTCCCGACTCGAGACACAGGCGGGCAGCCGCGTCGCTGACTGCCGACATAAATGCCGTTCCCGGCGCGGCCAGCAGCCCATTGGCTGCGAACTTCGCGCCCCACTTCTCCGCAATCTCGCGTATCCACGCCTGCTCGCCGCTGATGTCGAGGTAGTGGCATCCCGCTTTCAAGCTGGCTTCAAGCACGCGCGGGCCGTTGTAGATAAATGGGCCGACCGTGTTGCAGACGACTTTAGCGCCAGTGAACAATTCGGTGAGTTCATCCACCGAGCCGCCAACCTCGACAATTTCGTAGTTCGCGGTTTCGATGCCCGGGACGTGGTTCATCACTTCCTGGATTTTGGTCCGGCTCCGGCCCGCCGCAATGAAAGGGACGTTGTACTCGCGCAGGAACTCGGCGACCAGACGCCCCGAAAAACCACTGGCTCCATATAAAACCACTGACCGCTTGCTCTTCATGGGCTTCCTCTCATGCAATGCGGATGGCCAAATCGCCGAACACAGCGACCGCTCACCAGATCCGCCCCAACAGCTTAGTTCCAGGAACAACTGAATTTGATGCTGCCGGACCTACCCCTCATGTGCGATCGCGCCGCGGCTCCGAGATCGCATGGTCCGGCAGCTGGGGAGGGCTGGAACTCTTCGACAGCGCGTTATTCACCCTCTTCGCATCTGGTCGAGTTCCGCGCTTCCATTGCGGCCCGAGGCGATTCTAGGCGAAAGTATCTTTAATGCTAGTAGGCACCTTTCTGTAACCTGGTATTGGTAATGAAATCGGAATAAATATATCCACGCAGGGTACTAAGTCACTTAGAAGTGCCTACTAGCCAGAACGGAACTTTAGCCTAAAATTGCCCAGGGTAACGCGCAATTCATCATCCCGATCGTCGGATTGGTCCTGCTATAACCAAAGGGGGGCGACATGGCAATCACTGCGGCACCGCCGAACCTGCAAAAGAGCGTCACTGAATTTCTCAGCAAACCCAGGAAGATGCTGATCGACGGGAAATGGGTGGAAGCTGCATCCGGCAAGACATTCGAAACCTATAATCCGGCGACTGGCGAAGTCCTGGCTCATGTAGCCGAGGGCGATCATGAAGATATAGACCGTGCCGTCAAAGCAGCGCGCAGGGCTTTCGAAAGCGGACCGTGGCCGGACATGTCACCCTCGCAAAGGGGTCGCCTTCTCCTGAAACTCGCCGACTTGTTGGAGAGTCATCTCGAAGAATTTGCCGAACTGGAAACGCTCGACAACGGCAAGCCAGTGTTCTTTTCGCGCATCGTGGACATTCCCAGCGCCGTCGAGGTCTTTCGCTACATGGCGGGATGGGCTACCAAAGTCGAGGGCAGCACCATTCCGATTTCGGCCCACGGCGGACAGTACTTTGCGTATACGTTGCGGGAGCCGGTGGGAGTGGTGGGCCAGATCATTCCCTGGAATTTTCCCATGATTATGGCGGCATGGAAATTAGCTCCGGCACTCGCGGTGGGATGCACCGTGGTTTTGAAACCTGCCGAGCAGACGCCGCTCACGGCGTTGCGACTCGGTGAACTGGCTCTGGAAGCCGGATTCCCCGACGGCGTCATCAACATTGTGACTGGGCTCGGCGAGACCGCCGGGGCAGCTCTTGCGGCGCACCCTGACGTAGACAAAGTCGCGTTTACTGGCTCGACCGAGGTCGGTAAGCTGATTCTGAGCGCGGCGACTGGAAATTTGAAGAAAGTCTCACTCGAGCTCGGCGGCAAATCCCCGAACATCGTCTTCCCGGATGCCGATTTGCAAACTGCAATTCCGGGAGCTGCCAACGCCATTTTCTTCAACCAGGGGCAGTGTTGCACCGCCGGCTCCCGGCTTTTTGTGCACAAGAGTATTATCGACGAAGTAGTGGACGGGGTGGCACAAGCGGCCAAGAACTTTACCATCGGGCCCGGCCTCGATCCTTCCACGAACCTGGGGCCGGTGGTGTCGAAAGCGCAACTGGATCGGGTTTGTGGTTACCTCGAGTCTGGGATCAAGGACGGCGCTAAGGCCGTGGTTGGTGGACACAAACGCAGCGGTGGCGGATATTTCGTCGAACCGACAGTTTTGGTTGACGTGAAGCCGGAAATGAAAGTCGTCAGGGAAGAAATCTTCGGGCCAGTCGTGACTGCGATTCCATTCAGTGAGCCGGAGGAAGTGGTCAGATCCGCAAACCACACGGTCTACGGCCTCGCGGCTGCGGTCTGGACTCGTGACATCAGCAAGGCCCATAAGGTTGCTGCCAAACTCCGCGCCGGGACTGTCTGGATCAACTGCTACAACGTGTTCGATCCGGCGCTTCCATTTGGAGGGTACAAGCAGTCCGGCTGGGGCCGCGAGATGGGCCACGATGCGCTGGAGCTGTATACCGAAACCAAAGCTGTCTGTGCCCAACTATAAAAATCGGAAGATGGGAACATCACGCTGATCTGACGCTATGTTAGATTTGTGGCGTCAAAACGGCTTAATCCGGAGGGGCATATGTCCATCATCGAAGCAAAGAGCAATGTTGCAGTCAGGGGCGATCTCGACGCGGTGGTTCGTGAATACGCATTTCCTGATGTCCACATTGGCGCAAGCGAGGACGAATCCCCGTACGTGCCGTTTAAAGAAAATGTCTTCATCCGCCACTTGGCTTTCGACGTTGCCCACAATATGTATGCCAACATTCTCTGGGTCAAGAAGGGTGGATCCCTGGGACGCCATCGCCACCGCGGACGAATCCTCGCCTGCACGCTGGAAGGTAGTTGGCGCTACCTGGAATATGACTGGGTGGCCGGGCCGGGTAGTTTTGTTCTGGAAAGCCCGGGTGCGGTTCATACGCTGGTTTCGGACGATCCCAACGGCATGAAGACCATTTTCCTTCTCAACGGCTCAATTGAGTTCGTCGACGATAACGACAGCCTCCTCGAGACCTTGGACGTTTTCTGGTTTATCGATCATTACGTGAGCTATTGCCGCGAGCACGGACTGGAAGTCAACAAAAAGCTCTGGGTGTGAGGCTGATCCCGGCTCTTCGTTGCGGGTGGGCCAGTCTCACCCTTTTGCTCAGACGAGTGCGGGAATGATGCGCGGCCTACTTCTTTGGACGCGACTCCGGCGGTACCAAACCCGCCACGCGGTAGTAGACCGCGAGCTGGCCGTAGTGCTCTCCTGAGTGCTCGATGAACCCGTATGCCATGTCGGACACGCGGACCTGCTGATTGCTGTCAGGGTCGGTTACCAGGTCGGCCATGCCCTTGTCGCCCTTCGTCTTGATCGCCGCCACGCCGTCCGCAAATGACTTTTTCACAAAGGCGACTACATCCGCCTTGGTTTTGTATTGCTCGCGTTTCGGATCTTCCTCGGCGGGCGGTTTCTGGCCCAGAGCGAGAGTGGTAAAGAAATAGTTCGCCCCCGCCGCGTGGAGCAGTTGTTCGGCAAAGCCGCGCTGCGCCGGAGTGGGCTTGAAGTCATATTTGTCTTCAGGAAAATCTTCCGCCATGGCGATCAGTTTCCGTCCAATATCGTTCCACGACTCAAGCACACTCTGCGATGGACTCAGCGCCGGCTTGGGCGCCGCATCTTTCTTGGCCATTTGCTGCGGGTATGCTGGCAAGCTCAGAAGGGCCGCAGTCAAAATGAGTAACCCCGTCGAACCCAATCTCTTCATCACATTTTCCTCCGTTGTGTCGATTATCGGGCGGTCTTAATCTTAGTCGAGTTTTAGCGCGATGAAAACCAACACAGCGAGTTGGAATACGAATTCAGGGCAGCCGCAGGCAACACTCATCGGGTGTCATCGCAGACTGATATATTTCTCCATCAGCCAGGAGGTGACCAATTTATGAAGTTTACGATTCAGAGAAATCGAGCGATCGCAGGAAACAACATTACCGTCGGAATCGAAGCTGAAGCGAATGAAGTGATCTCTCACGTTACAACCAATCTCGATGGTTTTGACATTGGCGACGACGAAGTCGATCCGCCCTGCGTTTCTTTCGAGCGTGAGTTTCTGCAGGCGGGGGACGCAAGTCCTCACTTAGATCATAGACTTGTGGTCACGGTAACGGACACTCAAGAAAATACGAAAAGCGCCGACCGGCGTTGGCAAGATGTGAGCTAAGCAAGTAGCACGGAGAAGGATCAGCTATGATGTCGAAGCCGAAATCTTTTTCAGGCGCGGCAGGAGAGTGAACGTCCATAGATGCGATACGGATTTGTCATCGATCAGGACCGTTGTATCGGGTGCCATGCCTGCACGGTCGCGTGCAAAGAAGAACACCAGGTGCCGGTTGGCGTCTTTCGCACCTGGGTGAAGCATATCGAAAAGGGAGAGTTCCCGCACACGTCGCGCCACTTCGGGGTGATGCGGTGCAACCACTGCGATGACGCTCCGTGCACGGAAATCTGTCCCACCAGCGCGCTGTACCGGCGGGCGGACGGCATCGTCGATTTCGACAACCGGCGCTGCATAGGGTGCAAGGCTTGCATGCAAGCCTGTCCGTACGATGCTCTCTACATCGATCCCAATCACAACACCGCGGCTAAGTGCAATTTCTGCGCCCATCGGGTGGAGATGAGCCTTGAACCCGCGTGCGTAATCGTCTGTCCCACGCAGGCGATTCTCGCCGGAGATCTGGACAACTCCGGCAGCAACGTCAGCCGTGTTATTGCGACCAGGAAAGTTTCGGTGCGCAAACCACAGAAAGGCACGCAGCCCAAACTGTTTTATGTTGGCATTGAGGGCGACTTGCTCGAACCGACTCGAATCTCGCGGAAGGACACGTATTTCGCAGCGGACCGGTGCGATGCGACGGCCCAAGCGACCGCCAGTGATGTGAGTAATCTTGCTGGTGCTCTCGCCCGCGAAGTCTACGATGTACCGCACCCGGCACCTTGGGGCTGGAAGATCGCCGCTTATCTGTGGACCAAGGCGATTGCAGCGGGAGTGCTGCTGGTCGCGGCGATCTTGTTAAGTTTCACGGGCCAGACCGCCATGCCTTTGTTGAACATCCTCTGTCCGATCGTGGCGCTCGTTGGCCTGGCAGTTACTTCGCTCCTGCTCATTCTTGATCTGAAGCGTCCCGACCGTTTTTTCTACTTGATCACTAAGCCCAATTTCCGCTCCTGGCTGGTCATCGGAACTTACTTCTTGCTTGGCTACGGCGTGCTCGGAGCCGTGTGGTTACTGTGCGGAATACTGAAGAACTCCGTGCCAGTTGTGTTGCAATGGTCCTCCGCTGGATTCGCAATTGCCAGTGCGTGTTATTCAGCATTTCTGTTTGCTCAGGCCAAAGGCCGCGACTTGTGGCAAAGCCCGCTTTTTCTATGGCATTTGTTGGTTCAGGCTTTGGTTGCCGGCTCCGCCACGATATTGATCGCGGGCATCCTTACCGATACCTCGTCGGGAATTCTCAGATCGGCACTTCTGATCCTATTAATCTCCCTGATCGTCAGTTTCGCTATGAACATGGGTGAGATCGCGCTGCCTCATGTCAGTGAAGACGTAAGGATTGCCACGCGGGTGCTGACGAAGGGGCGGCTGAGTAAACGATTCTGGGGACTGGTAGTTGGTGTGGGACTGGTGGCTCCAATTGTTCTTACCGCGCTGGTGGTGGCGTCGATCGTTCCCATCACGGTGGAGCTGGTGGCGGCGCTGTTAGCGCTTGCTGGGTTGTGGTGGTTTGAAGAGCTTTGGGTCAAGGCAGGGCAAACCGTTCCGCTCAGTTAGACATTTATGAAAAATGATCTTCCTTTGAACCCGCAAGCGTTAGATTTGGACGAGCCCGCGGGAGGGCTATCGAGTTATCCTCCATTCGATCGTTGGGAAGACTGGACGGAATACGATCCCGCGCGGTGGCCGGAAAAAGTCGAAAAGCACTATTCTCTGATCCCGACCATCTGCTTCAATTGCGAAGCTGCCTGCGGACTGTTGGCCTATGTCGACAAAGACAGGATGCGGGTGCAGAAGTTTGAAGGCAATCCCGCGCATCCGGGCAGCCGTGGAAGAAACTGCGCCAAGGGTCCGGCGACCCTCAACCAGATAACCGATCCCGAGCGCATTCTGTATCCCCTGCGGCGAACCGGCAAAAGAGGAGAAGGAAAGTGGGAGCGCGTCACCTGGGACGAAGTTCTGGACGACCTGGCCTCGCGTATTCGACTGGCTTTGCAGGAAGGGCGCAAGAACGAAATCATGTATCACGTCGGGCGTCCGGGGCACGAGTTGATTTACAACCAGCGCGTGCTGCACGCCTGGGGCATCGACGGACACAACAGCCACACCAATGTTTGCTCGGCTGGCGCGCGCACTGGGTATGCCTTTTGGCACGGCTTCGACCGCCCGTCTCCCGATCACTCCAAGGCCCGATTCATTCTTCTTCTGAGTTCGCATCTGGAGGCGGGACACTATTTCAATCCCCACGCGCAGCGAATCATCGACGGCAAAATGGACGGGGCAAAAGTGTGCGTCATCGATACTCGCCTATCGAACACAGCTTCAAAGGCCGACTATTGGCTCTCGACCTGGCCCGGGAGTGAGTCGGCGGTACTGCTCGCGATGTGTAACGTGCTGCTTCAGGAGAACCTGTTTGATCGCGAGTTCGTTCGCCGCTGGGTAAATTGGGAAGAATATCTGCGCGAGGAGCATTCCGCCAAATCACAAACATTCGAGACGTTCTTAGAAGTTCTCAAGCAAACTTACGCGCGGTATACGCCGGAATTCGCCGCGCAAGAGTCGGGGGCCGATCCTCGCATGATTGTCGAGGTTGCCCGCGAAGTAGGCCGCGCTGGGCCCGCGTTGAGCACACACGTATGGCGAAACGCCGCAGCCGGCAATCTCGGAGGATGGCAGGTGGCGCGGGCGTTGGAGTTTCTCGCTGTGTTGGTGGGCGCGGTGGGAACTCCGGGCGGAACCGCTCCCAGCGCCTGGAACAAATACATTCCCACACCGCCAATGATGCCGCCGCCGCCCAACGCGTGGAACGAATTAATGTGGGCGCGCGAGTATCCGCTGGCATTTTTCGAGATGAGTTTCCTGCTGCCGCATTTTCTGAAAGAAGGCCGGGGCAAGCTCGCTGTATATTTTTCACGCGTCTATAACCCGGTGTGGACCAATCCCGACGGGCTGAGTTGGATTGAGGCGCTGACCGACGAGAGCAAGGTTGCGCGGCACGCCTGCCTCACTCCGACCTGGAGCGAAACCGCATGGTTTGCCGATTATGTTCTTCCCATGGGCCATGCTTCCGAGCGTCACGATCTGATGAGCCAGGAGACTCATGCCGCGCGCTGGATTGGATTTCGCCAACCCGTGTTGCGTTTGGCGTTGGAGAGACAGGGCAAGAAATTCAACTTCACCTACGAAGCACATCGCGAAGCCGGGTTGGGCGAAGTTTGGGAGGAAGACGAATTCTGGATTGAGTTGTCGTGGCGCGTCGACCCGGACGGATCGATGGGCATCCGCCGCTATTTTGAGTCGCCCTACTGGCCCGGGGAGAAGATCAGAATCGATGAGTATTACCGATGGATCTTTGAGAACAGCGTGCCGGGCCTGCCCCAGGCGGCGTCCAGCGAAGGGCTCACACCGCTCGATTACATGCGGAAGTATGGCGCCTTCCTGGTTGAAAACAACGTCTACGAATTGCACCGGAAGGTTCTCAAGCCAGAAGAGCTGCAAGGTAGTACGGTCGATCCAATCACGCACGTCGTAAAGAAGAACGGAACGTCAATTGGAATCGAGATCGATGGCAGTGCAGTCGCCGGCTTTCCCACGCCGTCGCGCAAACTCGAATTTTATTCGAAGACGCTGAAAGAATGGCACTGGCCGGAACATTCGATTCCCGGTTACATCAAGAGCCACGTTCATCGCGATAATATTGACGCCAACAAAGGCGAGATGCTTCTCCTTCCCACCTTTCGGCTGCCGACGCTCATCCATACGCGGTCGGGCAATGCGAAGTGGCTCTACGAAATCTCGCACAAGAATCCAGTCTGGATGCACCACGAAGACGCCGAGCGCTTGGGAGTTTGCACCGGCGATCTCGTGCGCGTGCAAACCGCCATCGGCTATTTCGTAGACCGAGTCTGGGCGACAGAAGGAATGCGTCCTGGCGTCATGGCGTGCTCCCATCACCTGGGGCGCTGGCGTCTGAAAGAAGATTTTGGCGGTGAGCGTTGGTCCACCGCGCTGGTCGACTTGAAGCAAGTTGAACCCGGAAAGTGGATGATGCGCACCATCCACGGCATTCAGCCTTTCGAGAGTACCGATCCCGATTCATCACGCATTCACTGGGAGGATGCGGGCGTACATCAGAACCTAACCTTCCCCGTCCAGCCAGATCCGATTAGCGGACAGCACTGCTGGCATCAAAAAGTCACAGTGAACAAGGCCCGCGCCGACGATCGCTATGGAGATGTTTTTGTGGATACGAATCTTGCGCACGAAGAGTATCGCCGTTGGCTGCAAATGACTCGCGCCGCTCCCGGTCCCGGCAATCTCCGCCGCCCCCTGTGGATGATTCGGGTGTATCGGCCCGCTCCTGAAGCGTTCTACCTCCCGGGCAAGTAGATTGTGTGTCGCGATCCGCAGTGAGGAAAGCTGTGACCAACGCCAAAAGGAACGGGGGCAGCACAACGGCGGTGAGTAAAGCCGGACTGTTCTCGTTTGTTTTCGTGATGTATTCCTACACGACGGCGGGACCGTTCGGGCTGGAAGATCAGGTGACGACGTCGGGGCCGGGCATGACGCTCATCTACCATCTTGTCCTGCCGTTCTTCTGGTGTATTCCGATTTCGCTGGTTGCTGCCGAGTTGACCACCGCAATGCCGGTGCAGGGCGGTTTCTATCGCTGGACGCGCGCCGCTTTCGGTGACTTCTGGGGATTCCTTGCAGGCTGGTGGAATTGGTGCGCATCGTTTTTGCTGGGCAGCGCCTATGCCGTGTTGTTCACCGACTACGTCAGCTTTTTCTTTCCGTCGATCGCAGGATGGAAACACTACGTTGTTGCAGTTTCCATGATTGGGGTCATCGCCTATGTCAATGTTCGCGGTATCAAGACGGTCGGAAATGTCGCCACTCTGCTGGAGACCCTTATCTTCTTGCCGGTAGCGGCCATGTGCGTGATGAGCGTGCGCATGTGGCATCACAATCCATTCGTGCCGTTAGTTCCTCCGCGTCAGCCCGTATTCCAGGTTTTCGGCGTAGGACTCGCGCTGGGATTGTGGCTGTACTCAGGTTACGAACAACTTTCGACCGTGGCGGAGGAGGTTGAGGAGCCGCAAAGAAGTTATCCGCGGGCGTTGGCCTGGGTGGTGCCACTTTCCATGGCGACCTACTTTGTTCCTACGGCATGCGCCTTGGCAGCGCTGGGAAACTGGCAGGACTGGCACACCCGATACTTTTCCGATGCGGCCCAATTGATTGGTGGGCCCTGGTTGGGATTCGCCATGACCTTGGCCGCAGCTATTACCTTCATCTCCATTCTCAACAGCACCGTGCTCTCTTCGACGCGTATGCCTTTCGCCATGGCCGAAGATGGATACTTGTCGCCTTTTCTAACCCGCTTGCATCCTAAGTTCGGAACCCCCTGGCTGGCCATCCTGATCTCCGCAACGATCTACGCGCTGCTGGCGTGGAATAGTCTCACTCAGCTTATTTCCATTTACATCTGGCTCCGAATTGCAACTTCAGTGCTGACCGTGCTTTCGGCATGGCAACTACGCCGCAAACGCCCTGAACTGGAGCGAGCTTTCCGTATCCCATGGGGAAACAAAGGCCTGGCGTATGCGGTTGTCGCTCCCTTAGTTATGAGTGGAGTCGCGCTGATCGCCAGCGATAAGTTCGGTCTCAAGTATGGACCGCTGATGCTGGTCCTGGGACCGGTGGCCTATTTCTTTTTTCGAAGACGTTCCCCAGCCTGAACTAAATCGTGACACAGTTTGGTTTCAGCTGATCCAGTCGAGAACCTTGTAGTATGCACCAGCGAAGGGCAGGAACCACGGACGACCGTTGTAGAGACCGAGGGGCGCGCCGGGGAACGGAACATTCGCGTAAGGGTTTTCTTCCGGGCCACCGATGATCTGTTCCGCGATCTTTGCTCCCAGGTAAGTCGCCATCGCCACGCCATGTCCAGCATATCCCACGGCGTAGTACATTCCATCCATGCGGCCGGCGTGAGGCATGGTATCGAAACAGAAATCCAGCGTCCCGCCCCAGGCGTATTCCACTTTCGCATCGCGCAACTGAGGATAGACGCTGATCATCCCCCGCCGCAGGATTTCAGCGCTGCGCCGGATCGTGTTGCTGGTTTCGGGAAAGAACGCAGCACGGCCTCCGAACAACATGCGATTATCCGGCGTAAGGCGGTAATAGTAGAGATAATGCTTGGAATCGTAGATCATGCGATTCCGTGGGCTGAGTTCGTGGGCCAGCGCTTCCGGCAGCGGTTCCGTGGCAATAATAAAAGAACCGATGGGAATAATTTTCTTCCGCAAGGTTGGCGTGACACCTGAAGTGTAACCGCTGGTAGCGATGAACACCTCCTTCGCAAAAAGAGCTCCGCGAGAGGTAATCAGCTGGAAACTCGGAGCGCCATTGCGGGAGGCGCGTTCGATGCGCTCCACGCGCGCGTTTTCGAAGATGCAAGCTCCTGCCTTAAGAGCCGCCCGGCCAAGCCCGGCTACATAGCGCGCAGGGTTCACGCCGGCACTGACTTCATCGACGATGCCGCCATAGTAGATGGCGGATCCAATCTCGCTGCCGAGTTCGTTTCTCGGAATAATGCGAAGCCGGTGGTTGAATTCGCGCGCAATGACTTCAACCGAACGGGCATAGGTATCGAAATGCGATTGCTTGCAGGCAACTTCGAGGTGGCCACGGCGCGAGAAATCGCACTCGATCTTCTCTTCGGTGACAATTTGCTCGACCAGATCGATTGATGCCAGGGAAGCGGCATACATTCGCCTGGTCGCCTCCATGCCATAGCGCGCGGCGAGTGTTTCAACCCCAAGCTTCATACCGGTAAGCACCATGCCACCATTGCGGGAGCTGGCTCCCCATCCGATCGTGTTGGTTTCAAGAACTGCGACCTTGGCTCCGCGTTGGGCCAGGATCCGAGCCGCGGAGAGCCCGGTGAAACCCGCGCCCACAACGGCGACACCCGTGTGTTCGGGCACGCCACCCGCAGTGCCGCCAGGCATGTGGACCGTATCCAGCCAGTAGTTCGATGGATTGAAATTCATGAGCACCGGTTCGGCCATTTTACGGAATCAGCCGGCCCCGCGTACAAGACCGGGTACAAGACCAAGACTAAGCCAAGTCTGGTCCAAATTTTCTGCTTCCTTTTCCCGGCTTCCATAGTCAAAACCAACGTCCCACTTCTCTGACAGGAGGATTTCATGCAGGAAACTCCGCAACAATACATCCAGCGGATTCTGGGCTTCATCGATGGCAAAGATCCGCTGCGGGTGCAACGAGAAACCCCAAAGAAGCTGCAACAGCTAATCAAGCCGCTGACCAAGAAACAACTGACCCAGCGGCCGGAGCCCGGCAAGTGGTCGATCACGGAAATTCTGGCTCATCTGGCCGACGCCGAACTGGTCGGCGGCTGGCGCATGCGTCTGATTCTGGGCAGCAACGGCGTGACCGTTCAGCCTTTTGATCAGGACGTCTGGGCCGACACTCTAGGCTATTCGCGGCGCGATCCCAAGGTTTCTCTTGAGACCTTTCGCGTGCTGCGGGAGGCCAACCTGGCCATGCTGAAGTCATTGCCCAAGAATCTCTGGGACAACTATGGCATGCATCAGGAGCGCGGCAAGGAGACGATTGCGCACATCGTGCGGATGTTCGCCGGGCACGACCTGAATCATCTGGCGCAGGTGGAGAGCATCAGAAAAGGCGGCCAAAGCAAGCGCGCGGCTTGATCTACCGCCGCTCGGGCTTAGGAGTTGTATGAGCAAAGAAAATCGGCATAGGGGGAGTGGTCACCCACTCTCCCCTGCCACACCACCGGACATGCGGGTCCGCATCCGGCGGTTCAGTTCGGTTGAGCTAGAGTACGTCCAGCAACCGAGGAAGACCGAGCATATCGAAGTAAGCAATCGGAAACGCAGACGACAGGGCCGGACTGTTGGCGATGCGCCATGGTCCATGGGGACTACCGGCGGTTTGGGCCGCGAGGTCATGTCCGATGTTTCGCTGGCGTAGCCGAACATACCGCACCTTGCTGCGCTTCCATTGCTTCCAGATCACGGAGCGCAACCTGCGTCGCATCCATTCCTCTAGCTTTCGCAGCACCGAGGGCGTCTGGCTGAAGCCGAAGTAACTCTTCCATCCGCGTACATAGGTGGCGAGTTCCTTCGTCATCTGCTCCAGACTGATGCCCCGTGTTCGTCGCGTCAGTTCCCGGACTCTTTGCTTGCAGCGGAGCAGAGCCTTGGGCGCGATGCGCCGTTTCGGTCTGGTCCCGCTCGTAAAGCTAAAGCCCAGAAACTTGCGCTCCTGCGGTCGTGCCACCGCGCTCTTCGACTCGTTCACCTTGAGCTTGAGTCGCCGTCGCAGGAAACTGGTCACGCTTTGCATGACTCGCTTTCCTGCCCGCTCGCTCGCCACGTAGATATTGCAATCATCCGCGTAGCGCACGAAACGGTGCTGGCGCCGCTCTAACTCGCGGTCGAGTTCGTCGAGCACGAGATTCGACAGCAGCGGTGACAAAGGCCCTCCTTGCGGAGTTCCTTCTTCCACCGGACTCACCAGCCCGTTTTCCATCACGCCCGACTCCAGGAACGCTCGGATCAACTTGAGCATTCTCTTGTCGCTCACCCGCCGCGCGACCGCCGCCATCAGTTTGTCGTGGTTCACTCGATCGAAGAACTTTTCCAGATCAAAGTCCACCACCCAGCGGTTGCCCTCGGCGATATACTGCTGCGCCTGGGCCACCGCCTGATGCGCCGAACGCTGCGGACGAAAGCCGTGACTGTGTTCGGAAAACGTCGGGTCCCATCTGCGCTGCAGAACCTGCATCACCGCCTGCTGGATAAATCGATCCAGCACCGTCGGAATGCCCAACTTGCGCACTCCTCCGTCCGGCTTCGCGATCTCTACTCGCCTCACCGGTCGCGGCCGATACGTTCCGCTCATCAGCTGTTCCCGTATTGCTGGCCAGTGCTGCTTCAGGTAGCCCGGCAACTCCGACACTTTCATGCCGTCGATCCCCGGACTCCCCTTGTTGGACTTCACTCGTCGTAAAGCCCGCTGGCAGTTCTCCCGCCCGCAGACTTCTTCCATCACTTGCTCTTCTCCAGCCGGACTTTCGGTTTCGCATTTCGCCGTGAGCGATTCGGTCCCTTCCCCAGGAGCCCTTGGAGCTTCACTCCTCCCCTCCCCGGTAAAGGCCAGCAACATCTGTAGCTGGTTCTTCTGCCGCTTGTCGTTCATCGAGTCCTGCGTCCTACTCGCCGCTCCTTGCTGTTTGGGCCTTCGACCTTGCGGCCTACTATGCCCGCTGCTGACTCCCGCCCCACGGTCAAGATGGATCGCTCCATCCTCAGTCACGATGCCGTGACATGCGGCGGGTCTCCCGAAGTAAGTTCGACCGCCTTCGCCGCGCAACCGCCGGATTTACCACCAGTGTGCTTGGTGGACCTGGGCTTCGCTGTCCTTTGCCAGCTCGCCCCACACCGTAGGCCTCATCATCCGGTTCTTGTTCATCGGCTCGCGCCTTTGATCCACGCTTCTTTCAGACCCCGCCTCGCGACGACGCCCTTGCGCTTCTCTAGCCCTTCACCTCCACCAGGCTGGGCAGGGGACTTTCACCCCCAAGCTGTCGAACATGTTCGGCACACAAAGGTCGAGGGCCCTCGGCGCGAGGGCCCCGAAAGCAGGCCTTCGTCACTTACTTTAATAACAGGTGACGGCGTTGTAGAGCAGTTGCTCGTCGTCTGTGCCGCCGTTGTATTCCGGAAAATTGGAAATAAATACGCCGGTGTACGTGGCGGCTGTGTACAGGGTGATGACTCCAACGTACTTGTCGGACTCCGCAATGGCCGTTGCTTTTGCCAGATGGCCTGTCCAGCTTCCAGTCGCGGGTGCTTGCGTGAACGGGTAACCGTCCGACTGCCAGGACGCTCCGGAGATTCGTTTGAGCAGACACTGGTTCTGCTTCGTCTTCTTGAACAGGTTGGAAATGCCGACCGGCGTTGTGTTGTATTCAATTTTTGCATTCAGTCCGAAAACCGGCGCCAGCCCACGATTGTCGACGCCCGCCCACTGGAATACCGCATACGTTCCGACGACGGTATGCCCTTTCTGGGCGTACTTGGCGACAGCGGCGATCTCCGCCGGCGAATATTGCTTGATGCCCCCTGAGGGATCGCTGATGACGATCACGTTCGCTTTTGAGGCAACCAGATTCTGGTAAGTGAAGTCGCTGTCGATGTAGGTCGAGTCGTCGATGGTTACGGGGATTTTTCCAAAATTCTGCCAGTTAGTCTTCATGGCCTCCCAAACGCTGGTCACGCCCCACGATTTCAGCAAGACCACCTTCACCGACTTCGCCGGAACCACGTCGGTCGTCGCGCGGTTGTCGGCAACTCTTGACTCATTTCCTTTCGGCGGAGAGGCCTCCTCGGCGGACAGTTGGACGGCAAACAAAATTCCCAGTGCCAAGCAAACAGTTGGTGCTAGTACCTTGCGCATCTCGAACCTCCTTGGGTAGCCCTGATTCTCAAGTTTTAACTTCGGGGAGGCATTTTACATCAAATCAAGCGGCTCTGAACCCGTCGGTGTGGAGGCGAAAGCCGGAGCCGAGGCTGACCCGCGAGATTTTTTATGCAAAAGGCACCAACTTTCATCTACCTCAATTCCTAAAAAGCCGTTATAGTTATTGCGCTCAGCGATTCACTGACGACAATTGACCTGGGTTGATGGCGCGAAAAAGCGGTTCCACCATCTCGCAGGAGGAGTTGTATCCACCGTCCCACGGGCCGGCGCGCCCGGCGCCCGATGGCGCATTGGACGATGCGCGACTGCTCGATTTGGATGCGGAACAGGAATCGCCCTTCCTGCGCGGACAAAAGCGTGTCTCCGTTCGCCGCGGAACTCTGCCTAGGAAAGCTGCCACTGGCCTGACTTGGGGTGTCCTCGCCTTGGGAGTCGTCGTGCTTTGCAGCGCGGCGGTTGCGGCCTTGTATCACTACGCCGAATGTTCCTGGCGTTTCCGCATCGACTCCAGCGACAACATTGAGATCACCGGCCTGCAGAATGTCACTCGCTCCCAGATCATGGAGGTCATGGGCGGGGACATCGGGCGCAACATCTTCTTCGTTCCGCTGGCCGAACGCAAGCAGAGTCTGGAAAAGATTCCGTGGGTGGAATCGGCCAGCGTCATGCGGTTCGTTCCCAATCATCTGAGGATCGAAATCCACGAACGCACGCCGCTGGGGTTCGCGCGGGTCGGGTCCAAAATCCTGCTGGTCGACTCGGTGGGCACGCTTATGGATCTGCCAACCGCAGGCAAGAAAAAGTTTTCCTTCCCGGTGATCTTAGGAATGAATCCGGGCGAACCGCCTTCGACCCGAGCGGCGCGCATGAAGATCTACAACGACCTGGTGAGTCAACTGGATGCGGGTGGGGCACACTATTCGCAGGATCTCAGCGAGGTCGATCTTTCCGATGCCGAGGACGTGAAAGTCCTTCCCAGTGATCCTCAGGGCGAAGTGCTGGTGCATCTGGGATCGGGAAACTATCTTGAGCGCTACAAGGTTTACGTCAGCCACGTGCGGGAGTGGCGGCAGCAGTTCGACAAACTGGAATCCGTGGACCTGCGCTATGATCGGCAGATTATTGTGAATCCGGATTTGCAGGGAACAGCGAAGCAGCCGCCAGTTTCAAAGTTGTCGGCTAATGCCGCCCTGGCTGCCGGAATGAAGCCTGCCGCGCTGATCACGCACGAGGTCACAGCTCCGAAGTCGAATTCGATTCCGCCATTGAAGCCGCAGGCTAACGTTTCGGCCAAGAAGAAGGCTGCTAAGAAAGCGCACCCTAAAGTAGCGGTGAAGGCAAAACCGGATGCTGCGCCTGCCGCTGACAAGAATGTGGCGAAGTCCAATCCTCCTGCGATTCAATCCGCACCCGCGCCGACCACGGGTGTACAGGTGGCGCCAGCTCAGACTACATCAGGAAAAACAAGTCCAACCGCAGCCCCGGTAACGGGAACAGTTGCCGTGAAACCAGGGAGCAAACCGAGTCCAGCGATTGCCAAGGGAGAGGATCATCCATAGGCATGGCGAATCAGCAGCAAAATCTTCTGACGGCAATCGATGTAGGCAGCTCCAAGACCTGTGTGTTGGTGGCTGAGATCGGCGACTCCGGGCTGCGCTATCGCGGGCATGGAATTTCTGAATCGCGCGGCTCGCGTAAGGGCGTGATTGTCGATCTTGAAAAAGCCGTGGCTTCTATTCAGAAAGCGGTGGAGCAGGCGGAGGACATTTGCGGCGCTCCCATCGAGCATGCGCTGCTGGGAGTTGCCGGCTCGCATGTGCGCGGGATGAACAGCCACGGCGGGCTCAGCCTGGGCACGCGGGCGCGGGAGATTGCGCGGGATGAGATTCGCCTTGCAGTCGACAAAGCTCGCGCCATTCCGATACCGGCTGACCGCGAAATTCTGCACTTGCTGCCCCAGGAATTCATCCTCGACGATCAGAGCGGAGTGCACGATCCGCTGGGAATGATGGCGATGCGCCTCGAAGTGCGAGTGCACATGGTCACGGCCGGTTCGAGCGCCACGCAGAACGTGGTCACCGCGGTGAACCGCGCGGGCGTGCACGTCGACGATACCGTCTTCGAACCGCTGGCCTGCGCCGACGCTGTGTTGCGCGCCGATGAACGCGAACTGGGCGTCTGCCTGATGGATTTGGGCGCTGGGTCTACGAGTCTGATTGTCTTCCAGGAAGGCGCCGTGATTCATACCGCCGTGATTCCGATTGGCGGTGACCACTTCACCAGTGACCTTTCGGTTGGGTTGTGCACTCCCTTGGCCGAGGCAGAGAAGATCAAAAAGCTGTATGGGAATGTGATCGTGACTCTAATTCCTGAGGGCAATGAAGTCGAGGTTCCCTCGGTCGGTGACCGGCCTTCGCGGTTGATTTCGCAACGCATGGTGGGAGAGATTCTGGAGCCACGGGCCCGCGAACTATTCGAGATGCTGCGCGACAACTTGCGCCACAGCGGCATGTTGGATGTTTGCGTGGGCGGCATCGTGTTGAGTGGAGGCACGTCGCGGCTGGCGGGGATTATGGATATCGCCGAATCGGTATTGCGGCGTCCCCTGCGTTTGTCCTGGCCGACGGCGCTGGCAAAAATGCCATCCACATTGGCGGAGCCCGAGTATGCCACGGTTCTGGGGATGATCTTTTACGGCCATCGATCGCGAATAGCTCGCGGGTTGCAGGATACTCGCTGGAGTTCGCGTCTTATGGGATTGTTCGCAAAAAAGGGAGCATAAAATCTTGAACCACCCTTCGGCTTTGCTCAGGGCAGGCTCCGGACACAAGGTCCACAAAGGAGGCCGTTGACCGGGTTTCCTTTGTGTACCTTTGTGTACCTTTGTGTCCTTTGTGGTTAACGGTTTCAGCAATCGAAACGAAAATCTACTGAGGTGCAGTAAGCCATGAAAAACGAAAATGACATTCGTATCAGCTTCAATGAAGAGGCCCGCAACGACGCCAAAATCAAAGTCATCGGTGTGGGCGGAGGCGGCGGCAACGCCGTGAACCGCATGATCGACGCGGGCATGGAGGGCATTGAGTTCGTAGTCGCGAACACCGATCTGCAGGCGCTGCGAATGTCGCGAGCGCCTTTGAAAATTCAGCTTGGCGTAAAGCTGACCAACGGTCTGGGCGCAGGCGCCAATCCTGAAGTCGGGCGCAAAGCCGCACTCGAAGATTCCGACAAAATCATCGAAGCGCTCGAAGGCTCCGACATGGTTTTTGTCACGACCGGCCTGGGCGGCGGCACTGGGACTGGAGCTGCCCCCATCATCGCATCACTGGCAAGTGAGATGGGCGCGCTTACGGTTGCCGTCGTCACCAAGCCATTTGCCTTTGAAGGCAAACGCCGCATGCAGCAGGCGGAGCGCGGCATCGCGGAGTTGATGGAGTCCGTCGACACCACCATCGTCATCCCCAACGAAAAGCTGCTGGCGGTGGCGCAGGATGCCGGCTTCTTCGAATCTTTCCGCATCGCCGACGACATTCTACGGCAAGGCGTGCAGGGCATCTCCGACATCATCACCATTCCCGGAATCATCAATCGCGACTTCGCCGATGTGAAAGCCATCATGGCCGGCATGGGTTACGCGGTCATGGGCGCAGCCACGGCCAGCGGGGCGCGCCGGGCCACCGAAGCCGCGCAAAAGGCGATTGCCTCTCCATTGCTCGAAGCCGGAGCCATCGACGGGGCTCGCGGCATCCTCATCAACATTACCGGGTCCGCTTCGCTCAAACTTGCCGAGGTGCAGGAAGCGTGCACAATTATCCAGAGCGCCGCGCACGAAGATGCCAACATCATTTTTGGCGCGGTACTCGACGAAAAGATGAAAGATTCAGTTAAGATCACAGTCATCGCCACCGGGTTCAAAGACTCGGATCGCCGCCACCGCCATCCGGAAGAGCGAACCGGTTTCGTTGTCTCGCGGGAGAACGTCTCGCGCCACGATGATTTTTTTGACCAGCCCCAAGCGGAACCTGAGTTTGACCCCGAGCCGCCGCCTCCGCCGATGGTGATGGAGCAATCCGCCCCGCAAGCCGTCGCCGCCGTGACTGCGAGCGATTCGATTTCGATCGACAGCATGCGCAATGCCATGATCGCCAATTTCGAGCAGTCTGATCTTGATGTGCCGGCGTTCCTGCGCAAACGTGGGGAGACGATGTGACTGAGGAGGGAAAATCCTTGCCACTATGCGGCAGTATCGTTCCAGTAACCGCGCCGAGATTACGAAAGGGGCATGCCCAACTTCAAGCCGACTACAACTCATTTGTTAACAATGGGTTAGATCAGTTGATCGCAGGCCGCACAAAAATACGTTTTAGATTGCTTATCCAAGTGAAGTTTCATAACATCTAGATTAGTTGGAACTTAGCCGGTGGCGACGATCATTGGCCAGTTTCGTGCTGCGTAGTAGGGGTGAACTCCGGGGATAGGTACAGTAAATTGAATTCAGGGAAGCGTTCCGCTGGCTTTGGTCCGATTGTCGCATTCGTCTTTTTTCTCGCGCTCTGCCAAACCGGCATTGCTGCCACCGTCACTCCCCATGCCCTGACATCGCACAAATCCAAATCGCAACGAATCAGTGAAAGTCAGCAGGCGCGCAGGCGCATGCGCCGGTTGGCTCGCAGCCGCGCCGCTGTAACTCCCGCGACTACCGCCAGCCTGCATCGCCGACATCACTATTACGAGCGCTTCTCCACCAGTTCCTTCGCCCAGGACGTTACCGAGGGCGACGTCACTGCCGGCGAAGATCCCATCGTGCGCGACGCCGCCATCGACGCTTTGGGCGGCATGAATGGCACAGTCGTAGCAATCGAGCCCACCAGTGGCCGCGTTCTCGCCATGGTCAATCAGAAGCTCGCGCTTTCAAGCGGGGCGCAGCCCTGCTCCACCATCAAGCTTTCAGTTGCGCTGGCCGCTCTGAATGAGGGCCTGATCACCAAGGAAACCGAGGTTCGTTTAGGTGGCCGCTATCACATGAATCTGACCATGGCGCTGGCGCATTCGAACAATGCGTATTTCGAAGCGCTCGGCCGCCAACTCGGCTTCGAAAAAGTTAGCTACTACGCGCATCAGTACGGGCTCGGAGAATTGGCTGGATACGGCATCGCTGGCGAGCAGTTGGGGATTTATCCCAACGAGGAAATTCCGACCAAACTCGGCGGCGTTGGAAAGATGTGCTCTTTCGGAGAAGGCGTCTCCGTGACCCCGCTGCAGCTTGGCGCCCTGGTCTCAGCTATCGCCAACGGCGGCACGCTCTATTACCTGCAACATCCCACGGCTCCGGAAGAGATTGCGAATTTCCAGCCGGTGGTGAAGCGTCGCCTGGACATTGCTCCCTTAATCCCGGAAATTTCTGACGGCATGCAAGGCGCAGTACAGTTTGGCACCGCCCGCCGCCTGCGCGCGAATTTCAATGAGGAAGAAGTTCTGGGCAAGACCGGCACCTGTTCGCACGCGGGCACCCGCTTTGGCTGGTTTGCTTCCTACGCCAAGACCGATGTCGGTCACATCGTCGTGGTGGTTTTCCTCGAAGGCGGCCGTCCGACTTTCGGCCCTAAAGCCGCGGAAATCGCCGGACGCATGTATCGCGACCTCTACGACCACAACTTCTTCATTGCAAAACCTACACTCCCGGCAGACACCGCCACTGTGAACCATCTCGGAACCCCGCAGTAAACGGGTGTCCTGAATCAGACGTTCGTTCGCACATTAGACGCTTTAAAAGGGCACGCCTTCTACAGCATTTTCGGCAGAAACTTGGGAATCGGACGCCGAGCTTTGAAGGGGCGCGGCTTCAAGCCGCGCCGTACATCGTTTTTCAAGGATTTACGGCACGGCTTAGCCGTACTCCTTCAAAAACTCCCGGCGCGCCGAGAATTTTTCTGCAAGGCCTTAGTAGTGTGCCGTAAATTCGCTGAATGGACTGACCAAATTCTGACATCCGGATGAAACCTTCGCCACCTGGCTGAACCCTCTGACTCTGGGGACACGGGCGCGGCGCGGCTGGGAAGCCGCGCCCCTTCAAAGCCGTGCCGTTGTACGAGTCGCATCCTTCACTAGAGACATTCGTTTCGAGTCTTTAAGCCCAAGCCTTCGCCGTACGCATGTTGCAATTTCTTTCATCTTGACTTGCAGCCGTATTTGGCCAAGAATGATCCGCCCCCAAACCACGCGGGGGGATTAGCCATCTCGACCCAAACAATCTGAAATGAGGAAAAATTTGATGAAGAAACAATGGCTTGGCATCGTGTTGACCATGTGCCTGGCATCCGTCGCTTTCGCCCAGACGAACGATGCAAACGCATTGCGGCCTTTCGACAAGAATAAGCCGGTGGCACCGTGCAACGGTTCCTGTCTGATCAACTACAACGGCGGCCCAGTGTTTGAGACCGCGCCCACCGTTTACATTATCTGGTACGGAAACTGGAGCGCCAAGGACAAGAGCATTATCGACTACTACTTCCAGCACCTGGGTGGTTCGACTCAGATGAAGATCAACACCACCTACAGCGACAGCACCGGCAAGTTCATCCTCAACAAGGTAACCCATACGGCAGCGAACGACTACCACGACAACTACTCGCTGGGAAAGAGCCTGAGCGGCGACGGCCAGATTCAACAGATCGTGGCCAACGCTCTCAAGGCCAAACATCTGCCCACCAACACCAACGGAATCTATTTCGTTCTGACCTACAAGGATGTGACCGATCCAGGCTTCTGCAGCCAATTCTGCGGATACCATGGCCCGTCCACCTCCATCGTCAGCGGCAAGGTCATCAAGTACTCGATGGTCGGCGATCCTGACCAGTGCCCGAGCGGCTGCGAAACCAGCCACATTCTTGGCGATCCCGGCAGTCCGAACAACGACCCCGGAGCCGATGGAACCACGGCCATCATGTGGCACGAGTTCTCGGAATCTGCTAGCGATCCGGAAGTTAACCTCAACACCGCTTGGGCCGGCAATTTCTGCGGCGAAAACGGCGACTGCTGCGCTTGGATTTTCGGCACCGTTAAGAAGGACTCGCATGGCCACTTCTACACCAACAAGATTGGCACGAAGGAATACGCCATGCAGGAGATGTTTAAACTGACAAGCAAGAGCCGGACAGGGAACGTCCCGGGCACTTGCAACAACGTGTACTAGTTAGTTAGAACAATCTGTTTGATATACAAAGGGCGCCCGTCGCGGGCGCCCTTTGTGTTGCCCGGCTAGACGCTGGTAAGCCGAACGAAATTGGTCGCTCCTGCTGCCGGACGGACCGGATCTCCTACGCGAACCACGGCCGCGACGGAAGAACAGATTCAGCTGCAGAAAGACTCTCGGCGTTGGGAGCTTTGAAGGGGCACGGCCTTCAGTGGTTGCGGAAAAACACCGAAATCGGCGAATGCAGTCTTGAAGGGGCGCGGCTTGAAGCCGCGCCCCTTCAAGGCTTTCAGCCGCTGGTTTCGGCGTTTTCCGCAACCACACTAGAAGGTGAACGCCACGCCGCCTCTTACCGCCCGTGCCGACTGCACCAGATACACGGTGTGCCCGTCATGTCCGAGGACGGGAACGTACCCCTGCGCCAGAAGATTGCGCAGGTCGACGATGGCTTCCAGATGCCCAGGGAAGAATCTGTTTCCTGGGATGGGCTGGCGGAAGAAGAGATTCAGGTACGGATCCGCTTGTCCCGGCGACGCATTAAACATATCCACCGGGGTAAGAGCTTGCCCGTTGATCCAGCGATAGGACGCCATCCAGTGGGTCTTGGATTTTGGAACTATGCCGGTAACCTTTCCCGCCGCACTGTGGCGATTGCGTACCAGACTCGATTCCGACACGTTCTCCAGACTCACATTCGGAGTCGGCAAATCCAGCACGCCGCCGTAATCGAAGTCCACCGTACCAGTCATGTCCGAGGTCAACTTGCGTTGCAGCACGAATCGCAAGCCTTGCGTGTGGAAATCGTTTCCCTGATAGGTAAAGGTCCCGGAATAGAGATCGGGAAGCGCATTTCCGTTGTCGGTGGTAAGTTCGCCCACCCCGGTTAGCGCCGGGTCGGACACGCGGTCAGTGTACGCGGCCACCTGCAGGTTGTTCTTGCCAAAGCGGTGCGAGAGCGAAAGCTCCTGATGATGCGCATGTTCCACAGTGGCCGAGTATCCAGTCATGCTGACGCGCGGCCCGGATTCGTTGATATCCGTAGGCGCTGAATCGAAGCCCTTGTCCATGCGGCTATCCGGCTCGGTGGTGGCGTAGCCATACTCCAGCACGGTGTTCGGGGAGAGATGCAGATCGACCGTCCCGAAGGGTCGGAAAGTGGTAACGCGTCCCATGAACTGAATGGTCTGTAGTTCACTGCCAAACTTGAGTTCCACAACATCGCCCAAGCTGAAGGTGTCGGCGGTGGTCAGCGCCAGCGCCTGGAAACTGTGCAGGGTGATGTCAGGCGCGGGCAGATTCCGCATGGTGATGGCGAAGATCGGCTCGGATCCGTTGTCCATCTTCTGCCGGAACGTGGCTCGCAGAACCGAAGCCGGAGAACTGCTGCCGTATCCCAGGTTGCCGCGCAAGCCGATCGTGCTCGAGGAGAAGATGGACTTCTCCATGGAGAAGCCAGTGCTCATATCGGAGTCGCTGCCGAATCCCTCCGACGGCGACCCGGCTAAAAACGAGAGCGTTCCCTTCAAATCGCGATCGCTCTTTCCGGATTCGGCAACCAGAACGTTTGGAGGATCGTCAACCAGGCGCAGAATGGGCCGGTTGGATACAGAGCGCAGCACCCACTTCCAGTCGTCTTCCTCGGCGGGACCGCGCCCGGGAACCATCTGGACGGCCTCGAAGAGCGTGCTCAACGTAACATTTACGATGGTGTTCCCGCCGGCCCGCAGTCCCACGTGCTCGCGCAAAGTGGGCAGAAAAGCAGGTGCGGAAACCTTGAGATTGTAAACTCCGGGCAAAAGTCCGGCGGCGGAGTAGAAACCATTCTCGTCGGTAAATACTTTGAGGCTATGCGCGGCCGCGCCCAGAACTTCCACCATGGCTCCCATTTGCGGGATGCCGCTGGCAGCGCGTACGTATCCGGAAATCGTTGCTGGCCTTTCCGCACTCCACCCCGGAAGCGCGAGGCCCAGCAGGAGCACCGAGAACCCAAGCTTGCGGAGTATCAGCAACCCACCACCTCGAGGGAAACCAAGCCTTCCGTTTTACTCCACGGCAAAAGTTACCGAGGGGTCCAACGTCTGCTTGGAGATGTTGTCGTTCACCTTGATCTGAATGCGATAAACACCCGGATCAAGGTTGGCGGCCGAGAGAGTTTTCTGCAGGGTCACTTGGTCGCCAACGTTGCCCATCTGATCCGTGGATTCGATGGTATGAATCACGGCCTTATTCGTCGCTTCATTCACCACATTGTACTCGACTGTAGCCGAAGGCTTGTGCGTCTTGTCGTCCACGCCGAGATTGTAAACTTGCATCCAGAAATTCAGCTTCTGATCGCGCTTGAACTTCATCGGCTTGCCGTCGGCTGGCGGAACCCGCGGACGGACTTTAGTCGCGCCAATCACGAAGCTTCCCGTGCCCACGTTCTTTGCCGCAACCGGTTCCATCAAATCGGCGACGATCAGCGAGGAAGCCTCCAGGCGGTCATCCGCGAAATCCGGAACTTGTATGCCTTTGCTCCAGGTTCCCACCCGGTCCCCATTCACGTCCTTGACCACGATATCCACACGATAACGCCCGGACCGCAGAGGAATCGCCTTCCAGTACACCTGCGAACCTTCCGCCGCTTTCGCCAGCAACTCGGCTGGAATATCCGCCTGCACCGTATCTTCAAAAGTCTGCGCGATGTGCCCAGTCAGCGTCGTGACCCGTCCGAAGATGTTAACGACCCCGCGCTGAATACCATCCTTGTTGACGAAAGTGATATCACGATTCTTCAACTGCACGGTGAACGGAACAAGAACAGTCTCGCCCGTCACCTTGACGAAATCGGCGCGGACATCGAACGGCATCAGGTTGTAGCTGATCTTGTGGCGAACCACTTCCTCCAGGTCCTTGAATTTCACCGGCGGCGGGGCCTGCAGCTTGGAAAACTGTTCCAGGCGATCGAACTCGATGCTCGCGTTCATCGCGGTTCCGGGCCCACTGCCTAACCGCTCCAGTCCGTTGTTAAAACGCATCGATTTGTCGGTCAGCCCCATCTGCTCATAAAGGGTGGGCCCGGCGTTCGGCGTTTCCAGCAACGCATCTTTCTCTGAGCGGTCCATGGTCATGTGATACTCGCCGCACATGCAGGTATCCACGAACTCGATAATGACCTCTTGTCCAATACCTTCGATGTAGCGATACCGCCATTGCTCGAAGGGGAAAGTCGAAGTCTCGCCGCCGCCTTCCTCCATGGGGCGTTCATAGGTGCCACCGCTGGGATGGGACTCAATCTCGTCGGCCGGCCCGAACTTGATGTACATCTGGCCGCGATCGCTCTTCCACCCGGGGATGCCCGCAGCGAAGTGCTCGTTGGCGTACTCAATGCGCCGGTAGTGCTCTTCCTTGAACTCGTTTTCTTCCGTGTCTGGAGTGGGATCGCGGCGCTGCCAGAAAGCTTCGATGAACTGATCACGCTCCTCGTCGTTGGAAAGTTGCTTGAAGGCCTTACGTTCCTCGTCCGAGATAATGTAGATGACGTCCTCGTCGAGCCATTTCTTGTAGGTCTTGCTGAGTTCCTGCTTCAGCGCTTTGGCGTTCTCTTTTTTCTGCTTGTCGCTGATGGGACGCTTCAGCGGATCCCCTGTCTGACCCGCTTGAGCCGGAGTAGCCGCGGGAGCGGCCTGATCGCTGCTGGAAGGCTTAGCGTCCTGCTGGGCTACAGCGGACAAACCAATCCCGAAACAGAAAAACACCACTGATGACGAAAGAAGGTAGCGACGTATACCTACCTGGAACATAGAAAGGGTACTCCTCGCGCACACACTACTTATTAACACATTCTATGTCTTCGGGTTACCGAAGGCAAGGCTAACCCGCACGCCCCAAACTAAGTTGTAGGATGCAGGCAACCTTTCCGGAGGTGCCCGGTTGGTTCAGTCGGAATTGGGTCTTTTCAGCTCAATGGTGCCCGGCTGAAGCTAAGAGATAATCGATCAAGGTTTTCGCCTGGGCATCCAAGGGGGGGTGGTCCCCTTTGCCGTCGGATTTGCCTGCGACGGCCTTGCTCTTAATCCCAATGTAGACCGCGTTATAGGAGGTATCGCCCAGGTTCTCGACCTTGTGCTTGAATGCCGGATACCACCGGGACTCACCCGGCTTGGCATAGACTTCCTTGGTTTTTCCATCCTGGTCGGTGAACCGGAGGTGTCCCGCAGTGAGAACGACGACTACGCCCCCGGGATGGTCGTGCAAACCCGACTTCTCGTGGGGCCCGTAGTGGACGTCCACTACCTGCACCCATTCGTTCTCAAAGGCGAGCCTGTAGTGCTTCGATTCGACCTTGGTGGGATCCTGTGCCAGAGCGACCGGTAGAGCGAGCCCCAGACACACCACCGCCCAGAATAGCTTGGAAAACATGACGTCCTCCCGTGCGCGCGAGCTAGAAATCCTGTGCGTTGACTTGGCGCAAAGCTACTCCCCGGCATAAATTCCTGTCAACAGAGGAAACGGCGGGTGACCCAAACTGATCAGCCCCGTAGCGCCGGCATCCCGTCGGCTGTCCCCAGAACTCCTCGCCCTCGATGGCGAGGGAAGGACACTCAACCACAGACCAAGTCCTGGGTCGATACCCTCCGATTGACTTGCCCCCGGTTCCATAGGCTGCGGTCGGGGAACCCGTTTGATATCTGTAACACGTAGCGTTACACTATACGAGTGATCAAAAGCTTCCGGCATCGGGGCGTGGAGAAATTCTTCCGCACCGGATCGAAAGCTGGGATTCAACCGAAGCATGCCGGTAAGCTACGCTTGCAACTATTTGCCCTGGACAATGCCAGCCGGCCCGGCGACATGAACGCTCCGGGATGGAAACTTCATCCGTTAGCCGGGGAGTTCAAAGATCGCTGGGCGGTCAGCGTCAGCGGAAACTGGCGTCTGACGTCCAAGTTCGAAGGCGAGGACGCAACCCTCGTCGATTATCAGGATTATCACTAAGGGGATTACCATGCGCATGCACAATCCGCCTCATCCCGGCTTAGTCCTACGCGAGTATCTGGGAGAAACGGCCGTATCCACAGCAGCGGCGCATCTGCGGGTCACGCGTGTGACCCTGTCGCGCGTGCTGAACGGCAAATCGGGAATATCCGCCGCCATGGCCCTCCGCCTCGCCGCCGCCCTGGACACCTCCCCGGAACTGTGGATGAACATGCAGTCCCAGTACGACCTCTGGCGCGCGAGGCAAACCCGGCAGCCGGCAGTCCGCCGGTTTGCGCATGTGGCGATTGGCTGAGCTCGCGGCGCTGTCACATAGGGTTACAGCCCGTATAAGTGGAGCAAGGACGACTATCCACAGGGACGACAACACAGCATTGTGCACACAAGCAAAACCCGGACCGTTTCCGGTCCGGGGATCAGCCTGTCCAGCTATCAAAGGCAAGTCGCGCCGCCCTTCAAACCGTGATGTACTCCGTGGTCGCGCTAGGGGCGGGTATCGGCTCCCCATGCTCGCGCATACCTTCGAGAAGAAATTCAATCGCTTCGCGGATCAAGTCTCTTGCCTCGTCCAATGTCTTGGCGGCGACGCCCAGACCCGGCAAATCGGGAACGTAGTCGCCCTAACCTGTTGCGGACTTCTCGTAGATAACCAGATACTTCATTTCAGACCAGCCTGCTTGAGGACATTGTTCAATGTCGGATGCCCAACTGCAGAAGGATTGCACTTTCCACGGCGACTACATCGGAGACGGACAATTCGCCCAACTTGGAGCGCAAACGTTTCTTCGAAGCCGTCGTCAGTTGATCGGCCATCGCCTTTCGCAGTTCGCCATTCAGCGTGACCAAAGCTTCTCCGGGATAGACCTTCGCGCTCTGGCTAGTCAGCGGAACCACGATCACGCGATTGAGGACTGTGTTCGCCGCATTGTTGCTGACGATCACCGCCGGTCGAGTCTTTTGAATTTCGCCGCCCACGGACGGGTCGAATGCCACCCACCAGACTTCACCCCTCCGCGGATGCATCGCCAATCAGTCCTTCCGACCACTCCTCGGCTTCGCGCTCCCGAGCCTCGTCGTTCGCCATTTCGCGATACTGGGCGATCATGCTGTTCGGATCGCGCCCTGCGGCAGCGCGCGCGGCCTCTTCGACCGCCGACGCAGCATACGGATCGACCACAAACCAAGTGGATTGCCCCCGAGACAGGGGATTTCCCTTGGGGTGTTCGTCATCTCCGTTCCAGCGACACGCTACGCGTTCATTCTTGTCCCAAAGAATGCGCGCAACGCTCATTTCACTCTCTCCGCCAGCGTAGATTACCTCCAGCACGCCACCCATATGGTTCTTGGGAGACAGGACCTCTTCCGGACGAACATATGCCATTTTCATTGTCCTCCTGTTAGATAGAGTAGCTCTTAAGAGTAGTTATTGTCAATAACTAATTACAATAGCTCTATGTAAGAGCTAACGGCGACTAGTTTCGCAGCGTCTTCCCGGTCTTCAGCGTGTACTGAATCCGCTCCTGCGTCTTCTTTTCTCCGCACAGCGATTTGAATCCCTCGCGCTCCAGGTCGAGAATGTACTGCTCACTTACCGGCGTGCCTGAAGTCACATTTCCCCCGCACAGGACTTCGGCGACTTTAGTCGCGAGCTTTACCTCGTATTCGGTGATGTAATCGCCCTGGCGCATGAGGTGCACCCCCATTTTGAGCGCTGCCAGGATATTTTCTCCGGGAGCGGGAATGGCGGTGCGGGGCTGCGGAGGCTCGTATCCGGCGCGCACCAGTTCAAGGGCGCGCGCTTTGGCATCGGAGAGAACGCGTTCGCGGTTCATGCTGATATTGTCCGAATTTCTCAGGAAGCCGAGGCCTCGAGCCTCGTGAGCCGACGTCGCAACCTTCGCAGTGGCGATAGTCTCGAAAGTTTTCTTCATCGCTTCCATCAGTTCGACGGATTCGCCGCGCCCTCCGGGCCGAATCGATTCCGCGCTATCGACGGCGCGCAGCAGCATCTCTTTGCAGCCGCCGGCTCCGGGAAGCAGGCCAACTCCGACCTCGACCAATCCCATGTAAAGCTCGGCGTGAGGTTGAAGTGCGGGAGCGTGCAGAGAGATCTCTGTCCCTCCGCCGAGCGTCAGCCCGAAAGGCGCAGCCACAACCGGTTTAGGAGAGAACTTGATCGCCTGGGTCATGCCCTGGAAAGTGCGAATGGCGAGATCGACGTCGTCCCATTCTTCTTCCTGAACCGACATAAGCAGCAGCATGAGATTGGCCCCGACCGAGAAATTCGTGGCGTCGTTGGTGATGACGAACGCGTCAAACGCATCGCCAGGACCACCGGGCTTCAAAGTTTGCGAGATAAGCTGCACGATGTCGGTGCCGATCGTGTTCATCTTGGAGTGAAACTCGATGCAGGCCACGCCGTCGCCGAGATCGACCAGCGACGCCCCCGAGTTCTTCTTCACCACTCCATTCGATTTCTTCGCAACGTCGACCGACCAGACGCCGCTCGGAACTTTCACTGGCTCATACTGCCCTTCTTCCAAGTCCCAATAGGCGCGGCCAGAAGCCGCCTTGGGATCGTCGTGATACCAGGCTTTCTTGCCGGAAGCGAGCAGATGTTCCACGTTCGCTGCGACCGGCCGATTTTCTCTCTTCATGCGCTCAACCGTGGCGTCGACGCCGGCTGCATCCCACAGCTCAAACGGGCCAAGCTCCCAATTGAAGCCCATGCGCATGGCGCGATCAATCTCAACAACAGAATCAGAAATCTCCGGAATGCGGTTCGCCGAGTAAGTCCATAGATCGGATAATGCCGACCACAGAAAAGCCCCCGCGCGGTCATTCTTCTGCGGACCACCGCCGTCGAGGCCCAGCAGCATCTTCACTCGCGCTCCGGTCTCCTCAACATTCTTAGCCATGTCGAGAGCCGGGAATTTGGGCTTTTGCCGCGGATGATATTCCAGTGTCTTCCAATCGAGGGCGAGCCGCTCGTCCTCTCCGCCCTTGCCGCCCTTCACCTTCTTATAAAATCCCCCCTTTGTTTTGTCGCCCAGCCATTTGCGTTCCAACATCTGCTTGAAGAAATCCGGCAGCGAGTTCGTGTGCTGACGGGCGACTCGCCCATCCGGCGATTCCTCGATCATGTTGCTGACCACGTGCCCCAAAATATCCAGCCCAACCAAATCAATCGTGCGAAAAGTCGCAGATCGCGGCCAGCCCACCGCCTGCCCGGTAAGCGCATCCACATCTTCAATGCTCAGGTCCATCTCCTGCATCAGCCGCATGACATTCAACACGGAAAAAGTTCCGATGCGATTCCCAATGAAATTCGGTGTGTCCTTGGCCAGTACGATTCCCTTGCCGAGATGAAGATCACAGAAGTGCGCAACCGCATCCATGGCGGCACGATCGGTGTCAGGTGTAGGAATAAGTTCAAGCAGACGCATGTAACGAGGAGGGTTGAAAAAGTGCGTGCCAAACCACGAACGGCGAAAATCCTCGGAGAAACCCTCTGCAATTTTCCCCACCGGCAAACCGCTGGTATTCGTCGTGATGATGGTTCCGGGCTTGCGGACAGCCTCCACCTTTCTTAATAGAGCCCGCTTGAGATCAAGGTTTTCAACCACGGCCTCGATGATCCAATCCACTTCACCGAGCCGCTTGAGATCATCGTCGAAGTTGCCGACCGTAATCAGTTGCCCCAGCGAAGCATCCATGAAAGCGGCGGGCTTGGATTTCTTGGCGGCGTCGAGCCCCGCTGCGGCAATCTTGTTTCGTGCGGGCACGTCGGCGTCCGGGGGAACGATGTCAAACAGGTAACTGGGAACACTCGCGTTAGCGAAGTGCGCAGCGATGCGGGCACCCATGGTCCCGGCACCGAGGACAGCAACTTTATGAATAGATTTCATCATTCCAACAGTCCGATCCCGATTCGTATCAGGATATGGCTTCAGCCATATCGTATGTAAGCTAGAAATAATTCGGCTCACAACTCGTATCAGGGCATCGCTTTGGAGCTTGCGGACAGACGCCGAAATCAGCGGTTGGAAGCCTTGAAGGGGCGCGGCTTCAAGCCGCGCCGCACATCGTTTTCAAGATCTTGCGGCACGGCTAGAAGCCGTGCCCTTTCAAACTTCCAACGCCGAGAGTTTTCCGCAACCTCTTCAGCGAATCCTGTAACTGCGATGCAACCGGCGGCGCCTTCAGGTGCTGCGTTCCGCAGCACTCTTCAACCGATACTCTTTCTGACGTCCGAGCTTGACTTACCCACGATCGCAGCCAGCGCGCGCCAAAAAAGAAAAAAGATTTGTCCCAGCAGTGTATCCACCACCCCGTCGTCTTTGCCAGCCTTGATCACAAGCAGAGGGCCTCAGAGAAAGCCCCAAAAACACCGCAGGCGCGTGCCGCATTAGATGTGGGGTGAGGATGGCAGCAGCACGCGCCCAATCAAGTTGGTTTCACGATAGGCTTCGTAACCTGTGAGAGTCAAGGTTACAAATCACAGATGTGCGTGATGTGTGGGCGGCCGACATCGCTAAAATTCTGGGTGATCTTTCACATAAGCCTGCGCCCGGCGAACCATGTCCTTTTCGCCCCTGTACGCCAGCCGGCCAACAGCTTCTTCCAGCGGAATCCAAAGCGCTCGTTTGACCTCGATGCGCATCTCCGCCGCGATTTCGTCGATCTGCCCAGACTGGTAGCGAAAGAGGTAGAAGCTGACAATCTTGAAAACCCGCTCCCCATCTCCCCACGCACGCACATAGGCATACTTAGTGTCGCCCAGCTTCGTCACCGGAACGGCGGTGAGCCCCGTCTCCTCCAGGACTTCGCGGACGGCAGTTTGCTCGGGTTTTTCACCGGGATCGACCAGACCCTTGGGCAGGGCAAGTAACATTTTTTGCGATCTTTTCTGTCGCCCTTTGCCCGAAACCGTCGAACCCGACTCCTTCTGAGGTTCAATCACTGCCATCTGCCAACCCTCCGGCGTCTGCCGTACTACCACGCCCCCGGCGGAAATCTCTCGTACCATACCTCTCAAGCTATCAGAAACACAGGAGTTAGTCACGGATCGCCCGTCAGCTCAGTAACTGACGGTAACCTTGCCTCCGTAATCTGGTAGGGCAATGTTCGCCATGTAACACTTGCTTCTGGGCTGGCATCTTACTTGCTAGGTTTAGCCTGACGTGGGCCCTGATGTAGGGCAAAGATTGGCCGGGCAAAACCGGGAGAGGTGGGGTTCCCGTGAAGAGTCTGGGAAAGATTATTCGTTCGGTGCAGGCGTTTGGACGCGGGCTCTCTGCGCCTTCTTCCGGCCTCGCGCCGCACCCGCAAGTGGGGATCGGTCTGGCCTTGGGCGGCGGCTTTGCTCGCGGCATGGCCCATATCGGTGTTCTCAAAGTCCTCGAAGAAGAAAACATCCCCATCCGCTACATTGCTGGCACCAGCGTGGGCGCGCTCATCGGCGCCGCCTATTGCAGCGGACTCTCGGCAGCCGACCTCGAGCAAGTTGCCTCGCGCGTACGCTTCAAACACATTGCCAGTTGGACGCTTTCACGCTACGGCTTTGCCAGTAACCAGCGCATGATCGGATTCCTCAACCAACTCCTGAAGGTCAAATCATTCGAAGAGTTGCGCATCCCGCTGGCCGTGACAGCAACTGATTTCTCCACCGGAGAGGGCGTGATCTTTCATTCCGGCCCGCTGATCGATCCCGTGCGCGCCAGTTGCGCCTATCCCGGAATGTTCCTGCCCGTAAAGATTCGCGGACGCCTCCTGATCGACGGCATGCTGTCGCATACCGTTCCCACCCGCCCGTTGCGGCAAATGGGAGCGGACCGCGTGCTGGCGATTCATCTCAAAGGCAAATGGACCGATAAAGATGGCCCCCGCCATTTATTCGATGTCATCGGGCAATGCTTCGCCATCGCTCAGGAGATGAACAGCGCCCAGTGGAAGCAGGCAGCCGACCTCGTAATCGAGCCTGACGTGAGCGGCTATAAATACGATGCCTTCGAGCACAGCGCCGCCCTGGTGAAAGCCGGCGAACTAGCCACCCGCGCCGCTCTCCCAGAAATCAAGAAATGGCTGCAACCCGAAACCCACCGTCAGACAGCCATCCGCACAGCCCAAGCCGCCCTCTTCCCCGCAGATTGATCTTTTTGCGCGTGGCGCCCATGTCATTCCAAAACTAGATTGTCATTCCAAAACCCGAAGTTTGTCATTCCGAGTGGAGCGAGGAACCTGCTTGTGGTCGACCACAGCCAAAAGCGTTACTTCATCACCCCGCGCTGCGCAATCCCAATATTATCCCGCGAGGTATTCTTCACCAGATACATCATCTCATCCGCCTGCCGAATGATGTCATGCGGCGTCTTCGCATCGTGCGGATAGGTCGCTACGCCCATCGAAGCCCGCACATTCAGATTCAGTCCTTCTTCTCTGCAGAACATGCTGGTCCGCAGGCTGTCGCGCAACCGTCTCGCCACCACCAACGCCGAATCTTTCCCCGTCTGCGGCAAAAGCACAACAAATTCATCGCCCCCATAGCGGAACGCGTAATCAATCAACCGCAGCTGAGCTTTTATCAAATACCCAATCTCCGCCAGCAGCTTGCTCCCAATCAAATGCCCATGCGTGTCATTGACCTGCTTGAAATGATCAAGATCGATAAACACCACCGTGAACTCATACCCAAACCGCGACGAACGGTAAACCTCCGTCTCCAGCGTCTTATAAAGATGCCGCGCATTGTAAAGCCCGGTGCAGTCATCCGTGATCGTCAATTCCTGGATCTTCTCGACCGCGCGCGCATTCTCAATCGCGATCGCCGCATAGTCGCATAGCGACTGCAGGAAAAATATCTCCTGTTGCCCAAAGTGTTCCATATCCAGATTCACCAGCTGAATCACTCCCAGCACGCGCAGCCGCGAGCTCACCGGAAAGCACACGATCGACCGCGTCTCCCACTTGGTCATCTCATCAATGCGTTTGGCAAACCGTGGATCGCTCATCACGTCCGGCACAATCAGCCGCTCGCCATGCTTCGCCACATAGCCGGCAATCCCTTCGCCCACTTTCAGCCGCAGGTTTTTCAAAGCCTCCGACGCACTCCCGACGGCAATCGCGAAATACAACTCTTCCCGCTCATGATCCACCATCAGCAACGACCAGGTATCCGGACGGAAATATTCCGCCATCTTTTCCATGATGGTCTGCAGAATGGAGTCGAGATCCAGCGACGAGGTCAGCGCCTTGGCCACATCGTGAAAGATCGTCAGTTCCTGACTCTGCCGATTGTGGTCGGCCTCGGTGGCCTTGGTCATGAACAGCAGCCTCGAATTCGAGCGGGAGTGTCAAAATTATATGCGGCCCCCAGAAGCCCGGGCAACGAACCTTGGTAACCGAACCCATAAAGACACGTGGCACAAGGGCCCATGTGGCGCGGACGCCCACACCCGCGAGCTGCTAGAGCCGAAAACTCCCATTCGCCCAAAATCTTGTCAAGCCCCCCAAACCATCAAATTCCTGACATGATTTTAGGATTTATTTTATCTGCTGAATCATGGGTTTAGCGGCACCCCCTCGCCCAGTACCAGGAAGCCTGGCACCTCCTGGGCAAACCCGCCGGCCCCGCGCTTTGACCATGCAAGTGTGGCGCGGGCACCCTACCCGCGAGATTTGAAGGGGCATGGCTTCAGCCATGCCGTCACAACTCTAAGTTCGATTCAGGCTCCGCAGGGCGCGACCGCTACGCACCCACCCCCAGGCGCTGTCATCTTGAGCGCAGTAGCTTCGTCGCGAAGCGAAGAAGCTACGCAGTCGAAAGATCCCTACCCGCTGGCGAATCAAAATAACGCATGAGGGAATTCCGGCAAAACTCCAGCACAGCAGAGGGCGAATACATCCCCACCCCCCCGTCATCCTGGAGGCAGCGGAGTTCGCGGCAAAGCCGCGGACTCCCAACGAAGGATCCCTGCGCTCCCTTCGCAACAGCCACGAACGCCGACAACCGCTCAACTCAGGATGCCGCAACGTCGATGCAGGACCGGGCGTCTAGCCTGCCCCGCCCCGGCCCAATGAGACGCGGACCCGCCCTGAGCGTAGTCGGAGAGACCCGAGCCCGCGAGCTTTGAAAGGGCATGGCTTCAGCCATGCCGCCACGACCCTTATGTCGATTCAGGCCCCGCAGGGCGTGACTTCACTCCCGTCATCCAGGGCCCAGCCCGCAAAGTTGTTGATCCTAGGAGGACCAAAGTTGTCCAGCAAAACGTCGGATTGGAGTATTCTCAAGCCATGGCCGTGAACTGGACAGAAGTAGCGCAAAAGATGCCCCAGGCGGCCCGCGCGGGGGTAGCCATTGAAAGAAAACGCCTGCAAGAGCTTCTCGCTGAGCGCCAGAAAAAGTCCTCGCGACTCGCCCGCAGCGGAGCACCCGAGGAAAGCCGACCATCGTGTAGCGAGGGCACCCTCGCCCGTGAGGCTTAGAAGGGCATGGCTTCACAGGCAGCGGGAAAATGCTCGATTCGTATCAGGGCATGGCTTCAGCCATGCCACAGCGCCTCGATTTGATCAGGCCCCGCAGGGCGCGACTTCACCGAAGCCAACCCTATTTCCTCCCATTCACCGTCATCTTGAGCGCAGTAGCTTCGTCGCGAAGCGAAAAAGCTACGCAGTCGAAAGATCCCTACCCGCTGCTGAGTCAAAAATAATGCCAACGGGGAATTCCGGAGCCATGCCGCCACGACTCTATTTCGATTCAGGCCCCGCAGTGCGCGATGCCATCTTCTAGGACTCCGCGAGCCGCACGGCATCATCTCGCGGAATATGAGCGTTAGCCCACATCGGCGCTACGCACGGGGAAGGAGAGCTTCAATATTTCCTAGAACCGTGCGCACCTCAGGATGGATTTCCTCGGGGAGCATCTTCTCGGCAATTAGGAAATAGTCTTCCTTCTCGAGCAAAAGTCCAGCGGCAGAAAAAGCCTGCGGAAGAATATCCTTCGAAGCCCGAACCGTATCAACGGTCGCGTTGTCTACGAGCGGGTTGACAAATGTCTGTGGAGGTAATTGCTGGCGGAGGTAATCCATAGCCCTTTCCGCCTGTGCGGCCGAAAACAAATCATCGTTGGCGATGAAACGTCGGAGTGCTCCCGGAACTAGCAGATAGTTTTCAATCTCGTATCTTATCCAGCGATGGATCGTTAGCCCCTCGCCCGAGACTTCGTGTTCGGGCAGCCCCCGATTGTCTCCATCCAACAGCAAGAGTCCCTGTGCGCCGGGGAGTATGGCGCGAAGTGCGAACAGATGCTCCCTGGCTTCCCGAGGATTGCGTCCTTCATTCGAATGGAAGAAAGGCTCGTCAAAGAATGTCTTCGCTGGGTGGTTCAAAACCCTAGCCCAAGCCTTCAAGATTTTGAAGTCCGACTCGCCTTCGCAGTAGAGAATCCGCCGGTCCTGCTCCGCCAGTAGGAGGTCGAGCGTCGTGAGCCTTTTCATTGCTTCCCTCACCTGGTTCCTTTGGTCTTCACGAACTAACTTGTGCGGGTCGCCAAGGAATGAGATGACGCGCGAAGGGGATGTACCATCGAGAATAACTTCCGAGTGAGTGGCAATAATCAGCTGGCACTGTCGCCTAGCGGCAACTTGCCGCAAGCGGTCGTAGATCTGTCTTTGCAGTATTACGTGCAGATGAGCGTCGGGCTCGTCCAACATGAGGACCGAAGCAGGGCGAGCGTAAAAATAGGATAACAACAGCAGAACCTGAAGGAGGCCGCTGCCGCCCGAAGAGATGTCGAGAGTAGTGAGGCCGTTCTTTCCCTTGCCTTGTGGGATTCCATCGAGGTACTCGCATCTGATAAACGGAGTGAACTGTGAGTCGTATTCTGGCTTTAGGAGGGTTGCGTGAAACAGTTCTTTGATATCCCTGACAAGTTCATTCCAGTTCTCCTCCTGTTCAGAAACCTCAAAAAGAAGATTCCGGATAATCTCACCAGGTTTACCTCGCCCGATCTCCAGGTTCTGAGCTCCTCTATCCAATCTCCTCTCCTCCGACCCGATGCCAGAAAAGGGCGGACAATGAACGATTGTGAGATCCAAGGCCTGCGGCGGCACATCCCCTTCGGCTGGTAGCGGCTTTACGTAGATCTGTTCTGGCCCTTGGTATCGAAGTTCCATGGTCAAGCTCCAAGGATCCGTCCTTTGGAACCCGGCAGCGCCCTTCACAGTGATGTGAATGAGGCGAGGCTCTCCTGGCTTTTGCTCGGGGCCGAGCTCGTCCGTTAATAGCGCTGTGCTCCTCTCTCGCCAAAGCAGGTCGAACTCTCGCAGCGGAAGAGCCGTAAAGTCCTTCCGTGTGAGCGGAGTTCCAGCGCGCTTCTTGGCCTTCCCCGTCCTCCCTTTAGCCTGCCGCCATCTGTCAAGTGACATCGACCAGGTGGCAAGTGCCTGGAGGAGAGTAGACTTGCCGGTGTTGTTCGGCCCAGCAAGAACTATAGAGTCCTCAAGCGAAAAGGACTGCTTTCGGAACTTCTTGAAGTTCTCAATAACAACTTCAGTGATCACGAAATCTCCATGGCAGGCGAGAGTCAGGCCCTGCAGGACCCACGGCGATTCTGACACCTGTCCGTCACCGGATTCTAGCGGCTGCGGGTCTAACAGCCAATAGGAGTTTAGAAAAAGGCTAGGCCATAGGACCAGCCGGACCTGCGAACGGTCTCCTCCTGTGCGGGCGAGTCGCCCGCGACCACACGATCCCACCCAGTTACTAAAGTCCCAAAATGGGCTTGAAAAATACCTTCCGGCGTTTGACGGTGCTCTCCTTCTGTCTTTACACTCAAACTGTACGCCGGTGGTCTTAGGGCGGTCCGAATTGGAGACGGACTCCTGAGCCGCGGGCGGACACACCGAAAGGCAAACGTGAGCCCCACTGAAACCAGTAGCAACACCAAGCGGGAAATCCAGGTGGAGATCCCGGCGGCCGAAGTTGCCCGCGAAACCGATACCCTGATCCAGAAGTACCAGAAACTGGCTCGCATTCCCGGATTCCGCACCGGCCATGCCCCGGCCTCCATTATTAAGCAGCGCTTTGCCGAGGGCATCAAGAGCGATGTGGTGGAAGCGCTGGTGCCGCGATATTTCCGCAAGGAAGCCGAGAAACTTGGCCTGCTGCCCGTGTCGCAGCCCCAGGTAACCGATCTCCACGTCCACGACGGCGAACCCCTGACCTTCAAAGCCAGCTTTGAAGTGATGCCGACCATCCGGGTCGAAGACTATAAGGAATTGCGCGCCGACAAGCCGGATATTTCTGTGACCGACGAGGAAGTCGAGCAGTCGCTGAAAAGCCTTCAAGAGCAGCGCGCCACCTTTACCGCGATCGAGGGGAGTCCGCTGGGAGATGGCGACTTTGCCCAGGTTTCGCTGGATGGAAAACCGAAAGACGTGGAAGGCGCTACCGCGAACCCAGCGACGCCTGGCCCGGCCGGATCGAACCCCGTACACATGGACGACATTCTGGTAGAAATCGGTGGCCAGGGCACAATGCCGGAGTTCACCGAGAACTTGCGCGGCGCGTCCGTGGGCGATGAGCGGACGTTCGATGTGCATTACCCCCAGGACTTCTCCGATCAGCGCCTCGCTGGCAAGACATTTACCTACACGGTAAAAGTCAAAGCGGTCAAACAGAAAGCGTTGCCCGAACTGAACGACGAGTTCGCCAAAGGCTTGGGAGAGTTTGAGGACCTCGGCGCATTGCGCAAACGGATTCGCGAGGACATGGAAGCGGAGAAGAAAAACACCGCCGAGCGCGAAGCCAAAGACAAACTGGTCGCCGAACTGGTCAAGCGCAACGACTTTGAGGTGCCGGAAGCGTTGGTAGAAAATCAGATCGATGTCCGCCTCGAGCGCGGATTGCGGGCGCTCGCGGCTCGGGGAATGAAATCCGAAGACATGAAGAAAATGGATCTCCACCGTTTGCGCGGAGGCCAGCGAGATCAGGCCGTACAGGAAGTAAAAGCAGCGCTGTTGCTGGAAAAAATCGCCGAGGAGGAAAAGATCGAGGTCAGCGATGCGGAAATCGATCGCGAGGTCGAAGCTCTGGCCGAGCAATCGAAACAGCCTCTGGAAATTATCCGGTCGCGTTTGACACGCGATGGGGCGCTGGATAGAATCCGGAATAGAATCCGCAACGAGAAGACCCTCGATTTTCTGTATCATCAATCCGCGTAAGCAGCTTCCGACTCCCCAACAGAAGCCAAAAACGTCAGTGCGGAAGTGTAGAAAGGCAAAGGTGAACGCGTGCTGGTTCCGATGGTAATAGAACAGACTGGAAGAGGGGAGCGGGCTTATGACATTTACTCGCGCCTTTTGCGGGACAACATTATTTTTATTGGGACGCCGATTGACGACAACATTGCCAATCTGGTGATCGCGCAGATGCTGTTTCTGGCGCAGGAGGATCCGGAGAAGGACATTCAGTTGTACGTGAATTCTCCGGGCGGGTCGATTACGGCGGGCATGGCGATTTACGACACCATGCAGTACGTGAAGAACGACGTGACCACGATTTGCATTGGCCAGGCGGCTTCGATGGCTGCGCTTTTGCTGGCGGCCGGAGAAAATAAGAAACGGCTGGCTTTGCCCAATTCGCGCATCTTGATCCATCAGCCTTCGATGGGAGGGCTATCGGGTCAGGCTACCGACATCGATATTCACGCGCGCGAAATCCTGCGTATGCGGGAGATTACAAACCAGTTACTTGCGAAACATAGCGGACAGAAGCTGGACAAGGTAGAAAAGGATGTAGAGCGCGACTTCATCATGAACGCGCAGCAGGCTAAGGAATATGGAATCATAGACGATATCATCTATAAGACCAGATGAGGGTATGATCGGCATTCGCCGATTGCAATGCAGGAGGTTTCGGCGCAAACAAGTTTTCTCCCGGTTGCCCACGGGCAATCAGCGCCACGGATCTGGGGGGTAAGGTAGAAACGCTAAGGAGTTGAGCCGAGTGAAAAACAGAACAGGCACTGAGGAGATCCTACGCTGTTCGTTCTGCCATAAATCGCAGGACGCTGTGGCCAAGCTGATTTCGTCCCCCAGCGACTATCCGCGGGCCTACATTTGCGACGAGTGTGTAGCGGTCTGTAATTCGATTCTGGAAGATGACCGCGCCGCCACACCTCCCGCCAGCACACCGAACACGCTGCCCAAGCCACAAGAAGTTAAAACCTTTCTCGATGAGTATGTGATCGGTCAAGAGCAGACCAAGAAGAAGCTGGCAGTTGCGGTCTACAACCACTACAAGCGGATCTACATGAACCGCCAGCGAACCAGCGACGGGATCGAACTGACCAAGTCGAACATCATGCTGATTGGTCCGACCGGGACAGGTAAGACGCTGCTGGCGCAAACACTGGCTCGAATGCTGGACGTTCCTTTCGCGATCGTGGATGCGACCACCTTAACCGAGGCCGGGTACGTCGGCGAGGACGTGGAGAACATTATTCTTAAGCTGCTGCAGGCGGCGGATGGTGATGTGGGACGGGCTCAGACCGGCATCATTTATATCGACGAAGTGGATAAGATAGGTCGCAAGGATGAGAACCCATCCATCACCCGCGATGTTTCCGGGGAGGGCGTGCAGCAGGCGCTGCTGAAGATTCTCGAAGGCACCGTTGCCAATGTTCCGCCGCAAGGTGGACGCAAGCATCCGCATCAGGAATTCACGCCCGTCGACACCACCAACATCCTCTTCATTTGCGGGGGCGCGTTCGTCGGCCTGGAAAAGATTATCGGACGGCGAGCGGGCAAGAAATCGCTCGGCTTCAAACTGGGAGAAGAGACTGAAACTGAAGAGCCGGCCGTAGCGCGTAAGCGGAATTTCGAGATGCTCAGCGACGTCCAGCCCGAGGACTTGATCAAGTTTGGGCTGATTCCGGAATTCGTTGGACGGTTGCCAGTCGTGGGAGTGCTGGAAGATCTGGACGAGTTTGCGTTGATCGAGATCTTGACCCGGCCGAAGAACGCTATCGTCAAGCAATATCAGAGGTTGTTCGAGTTTGAGAATGTTCGCCTGAAATTCAGCGAGGACGCGCTGCGGGCGGTCTCACGCCAGGCCATGGCTCGCAAAGTTGGCGCACGTGGTCTCCGCATGATTTTAGAGGAACTGATGCTCGATTTGATGTACCATCTGCCCAGTCAGAAGAAAGTAAAGGAATTCGAAGTGACGCAGCAAATGGTAGAGAAGCACACAGCGTCGTTCGTGATGGAGAAAGCGGGGTAGGGAAGCTTTTGGCCTTTAGCTTTTGCTGCCTCCATTCAAAAGCCGGGGGCTTGGTTGGGCGGGAATTTCAAATTCGTTAACCACAAAGGACACGAAGGTACACAAAGGAAGAATGTCTCGGGCCAGCACGGCCTGAGGTTAGGTTTGCGAGCTAAAGGCCAAGAGCAAAAGGCTAAGAGCTGTTTTTGGGAGAATCAGTGACCACATCGAAGGAAAAATTCGAGACTAAGAAGTTGCCCATGATGCCCATCCGGGATGTGGTCATCTTCCCTTACATGATGACGCCGTTCGTCGTGGGGCGGGAGTCGAGCGTGCATGCCCTCGAAGAGGCGCTGGCCGCGGACAAGAAGATTTTTCTGGCGACGCAGCACGACGCCAGCATTGACGAACCCAAGCCTAACGAAATTTATCAGGTGGGCACAGTGGTCAATATTGTGCAGAGCCTCAAACTGCCTGACGGCAATATTAAGGTGCTGGTCGAGGGCATTGAGCGCGGCAAAATTCTGCAGGTTACCGAGAGCGAAGGCTTCATGCAGGCCACGGTTCGTCTGGCGCGTTACGCCACCGAGACCAATCCGCAGATCGAAGCGGGCATGCAGCGGGTTACTGGCTTGTTCGAGCAGTATGTGAAGCTTTGCCAGTCGCTGAATTACGAAACCATGATCGCGGCTGTGCGCATGGAAGATCCTGCCAAGCTCACGGATACGATTGCCGCAAACCTGCAGCTCTCGATCGAAGAGAAGCAGGAACTGCTGGAGATCTTCGATCCCGCCGAGCGTCTAAACCGGATTGGCGATGTGCTCGACATCGAGATTGAAAAGCTGAACATGGATCGCACCATCCAGTCGCGGGTGAAGCGGCAGATGGAGCGGGCGCAGAAAGAGTATTACCTCAACGAGAAGATCAAAGCCATTCAGAAGGAATTGGGGCGCGGCGAAAAGAGTGAGTTTGACGAACTGAAAAAGAAGATCGACGCTGCCGGTATGCCGAAAGATGTGCGCGACAAGGCGGTGCAGGAACTGAAGAAGCTGGAAGCCATGCCGCCGATGTCGGCGGAGTCTACGGTCTCGCGCAATTATCTGGATTGGCTGCTGGCAGTTCCGTGGAAAAAACGGTCGAAGGAAATCCGCAACATCTCGCGCGCCGAAAAAGTTCTTAACGAAGATCACTATGGCCTCGAGAAAATCAAGGAGCGCATTCTTGAGTTTCTCGCTGTGCGCCAGTTGGTGAAGAATCCCAAAGGGTCGATTCTTTGCTTTGTCGGACCTCCGGGCGTGGGCAAGACTTCGCTGGGGATGTCGATTGCGAAGGCTACCGGACGGAAGTTCGTGCGCATGTCACTGGGTGGAGTTCGCGACGAGGCGGAAATTCGCGGCCATCGTCGGACCTACATCGGCGCTTTGCCGGGACAGATTATTCAGATGATGAAGAAGGCGGGGACAAAAAATCCTGTCTTCATGCTGGACGAAGTCGACAAGATGTCGATGGATTTTCGTGGGGACCCGTCGGCGGCGCTGCTCGAAGTGCTCGATCCGGAACAGAATTTCATGTTCGTGGATCATTATCTAGACGTCGAGTATGACCTCTCGCAGGTATTTTTTATCGCGACTGCGAACGTCATCCACACCATCCCTCCCGCGCTGCAGGACCGCATGGAAGTGCTGCGACTGCACGGCTACACGGAAGAAGAAAAAGTCGAGATCGCCAAGCAGTTTCTGGTGAAGAAGCAGATGGTGCAGGCCGGGCTCACCGACAAGAACATCAAGTTTTCTGACGAAGCCATCGCCGGGCTGATCCGTTCCTACACGCGCGAGGCGGGGGTGCGCAATCTGGAACGCGAAATCGGCAACGTGTGCCGCAAGATCGCGCGCAAGGTGGTCAAGGAAGGCGAGACTTACAACATCGCGGTCACGGCGGAGAATGTAAATGACTATCTGGGCGTGATCAAGTTCCGCGATACGCTGGCTCACGAAAGAAGCGAAGATCGGATTGGTTACGGGCCTGGCCTGGACTGAAGTTGGTGGTTCGATTCTCAGCACGGAAGCCACTGTGGTCGATGGCAAGGGCAAGCTCACTTTGACCGGCAAGCTGGGCGACGTGATGCAGGAGTCAGCTCAGGCAGCGATGTCTTACATACGCTCGCGGGCGCTGCGAATGGGGTTGTCGCGCGACTTCTACCGGAACATCGACATTCACGTGCATGTGCCGGAAGGCGCGATCCCGAAGGATGGGCCATCCGCGGGCATCACGATTGCTACCGCGATCGCCAGCGCTCTGAGCAAGATTCCGGTGCGCCGCGATCTGGCGATGACTGGTGAAATCACGCTTCGCGGCAAGGTGTTGCCGATCGGCGGGTTGAAGGAAAAGCTTCTGGCTGCCCATCGGGCGGGCTTGTTCGAGATCATTCTGCCGCAGGACAACGAGAAGGATGTCGCGGAAGTGCCGGAAAACCTGCGCACCGCGATGAAGCTGCACTTCGTCGATACCATGGATCAGGTGCTGGCTGTGGCATTGGAGCGTCCGCTGCCCGTGCCACCAGCGGAAGCGGAGAGTGCGGAGACGATTACGCCGCCCCTGGCGCCTCCGGCGGAAGGATCGACCGCGCATCAGTAAAGTGCGGGGACCACAGAGCTTGACAGCGGGTTCGAAACATTCGTAGATTGACAACACTTTCCAGCCTAGAATGAACCGAGGGGCAGACCGCCCTTCGGAGACCATCGAGCAATATCAGGAGTGTCGCACTATGTCCAGTTCCGAGTTGAGGAACGGAGAAGTCGGGTTGTTTCCGGAGTTGCCAACTGCGGGGAGTGACGAGCGGACTACGGGGATTCTTCCGTCGCAGGCGATCCGGGATTTGATTGCCAAGGGACGCGTGGTCGGCAACCGCGCGATCAGCGAGGAACAGATCCAGCCGGCGAGCCTTGATCTGCGCCTCGGAGACATTGCGCATCGGGTACAAGCTAGTTTCCTTCCGGGCCCCGGCGGCAAGGTCGAAGCCAAGGTCAAAGAGCTGCGAATGGCGCGCGTCGACCTCACCAGCGCGGCGGTTTTCGAAAAGGGATGCGTTTACATTGTTCCTTTGCTCGAGGAACTCGATTTGCCTCGGGACATTTCCGGGAAGGCGAATCCGAAAAGCACGACCGGGCGACTGGACGTTTTCATTCGCCTGATTACGGATGATGGAGTGGAATTCGAGCGCGTACCGCCCGGGTATAAAGGAAGACTCTACGCTGAAATCGTTTCGCGTACTTTTACTGTCGCCGTGCGGGCCGGGATGCGGCTTAATCAATTGCGTTTTGTGCGGGGGAACCCGGTCTCTTCGGACAGCCGGATTCGGCGGTTGGATGATGAAGAGCAGCTTATCTACATGGACGAGGAAAGTCCGGTGAAGGCGTCGGTGGATCGCGGGTTGCGAATCACGGTGAATCTGGAAGGGGCTTCTCCGGAGGAGGTCATTGCTTACAAGGCTCGCAAGCATGCTCCCGCGATTGAACTGGATCGGCTCAATTACTATGCGCCTGACGAATTCTGGGAAACTCGCCGCCACGGGGCTCATCAGCGTTTGATTCTGGAGCCGGGGGATTTTTATATTCTGGCTTCGAAGGAACGGGTTCGCGTGCCTCCGGAGTTTGCGGCGGAGATGGTACCGTTTGATCCTTCGGTAGGCGAGTTTCGGATTCACTATGCGGGTTTTTTTGATCCGGGATTTGGATATGGCGCGAGCGACATCAAGGGTACGCGCGCGGTGCTGGAAGTGCGGGCTCATGAAGTGCCGTTTTTGATTGAACACGAGCAGTTTGTGGGGCGGCTGACTTATATGCCTTTGCTTTCGAAGCCGGAAAAGATTTATGGGCTGCAGATTGGTTCGTCGTATCAGCAGCAGGCGTTGACGTTGAGTAAGCAGTTTCGGCGGGAGGCGCCGTAGAGACGCTGCGCTTGCAATGTCTGCGTCTTGTGAGCTCGGAAAAAAACCAAACGTAGCAAGCTACGTTTCTACGGGGTCGGTTTTAGAATAGAGGCGTCCGCGGGGGTGTTGCGTGGAACCCAATCTTCAGCCCGCCCGGCCCAACAGGTCGTTCTCTGAGGCGACGGGGTTGATCGTGGCTGTGGCCGTCGTGGTGATTCTTCTTGTCGCGTTTCCCGCTTACCGCTGGTTTTTCCTGATTAGTCTTGGCATTGGGCTGGTGGTTGCGGGGATGCTTTTTCTGTGGCACGCGCTGAGGCCTATCCGGGACGAGGACGTCGAAAACAAACGGCCGCTCGGGTTGGGGTAAGGTTCACGTGGGCTGGCGCCCGCGTTCCTGCTTGCAACTTTACCCGCTCCGACTGCACACTGTTTCATGCGTGTGTTAGCGCGATTCATGATGTCGGCGATGGACGCCAGCCACTTCCCTGCTCCCAGCCTTCCAGAGGTTGCGTTTCTGGGACGATCGAATGTGGGCAAGTCGAGCGTGATCAATTCGCTGGTCGGGGCGAAACTGGCCAAGACCAGTTCCACGCCGGGGCGGACACGAAGCATTAATTTTTTCGAGCTGCGCTGGGCCGGGAAGCCACAGCCGGAACTGATCTTCACGGATCTGCCGGGCTACGGGTATGCCAAGATTTCGCGGGAGATTTCCAGCCAGTGGCCCAGCTTTATCGAACCTTATCTCGAGCATCGTCCTTCGCTGGCGTTGTGCCTCGTGCTGGTGGACGTGAATGTGCCTCCGCAGGAGAGTGATAAGGTGTTGCTGGATTTTCTGACTTCGAGCGGACGCCCGTTTCTGATCGTTGGCACGAAAAGTGACCGGCTGTCGGGAAACCAGTTGCGCAATTCACTGCAGACCATGAGTCGAGATTTTCCGCATTCGCGGATTCTTCCGTTCTCGGCTAAGAGCAGCGCGGGGCGGGAAGAGTTGTGGAAGGAAATCCGGGCAGCGGCCGAGAGGCATCGCGCGTAGCTCATGCTTGTGCGGTTCCCGACGATCTATTACTCAATCGGGGACCTTCCGTTATGATCTAGCTATCTATGTCCATCTATCTGGTTACGGGGATTGCGGGCTTTATTGGATCGGGGCTGGCGCGAGCGATTTTGGCGCAGGGCGATGAGGTACGCGGGGTGGACAATTTTTCCACCGGCAAGCGAGGTAACATCGCCGAGTTGCTCGATCGGATTGATCTTCGGGAGGCCGACTTGCTCGACCTCGAGGCGATGCTGTCGGCTTGCAAGGGTGTCGATTACGTTTTGCATGAGGCCGCGATTCCGTCGGTGCCCAGGTCTGTGCTCAATCCTCTGGAGAGCAATCGGGCCAACGTCGATGGTACTGTCAACGTGCTGGTCGCGGCTCGAGATGCGAAAGTGAAGCGAGTTATTTATGCGGCTTCGTCTTCGGCTTACGGAGATACTCCTACGCTGCCCAAACGCGAGGACATGTGTCCCAATCCGATCTCTCCTTACGCCGTGGCCAAGCTGGCCAGCGAGTACTACATGGCATCTTTTTTTCGCTGCTACGGATTGGAGACGGTGGCGCTGCGGTATTTCAATATCTTTGGGCCGCGCCAGGATCCGACTTCGCCGTATTCCGGAGTACTGGCCAAGTTCATCACACAGATGCTGAAGGGAGAACAGCCAACCATTCATGGCGATGGCACACAGAGCCGCGATTTCACGTATGTGGACAATGTGGTTCATGCGAATTTGCTGGCTTGCAAAGCGCCTGCGATTGAAGTAGCCGGACGGGTATTCAATGTGGCGACCGGCACGCGCATCGATCTGAATGAAATGTTCCGCGTGCTCAAGAAACTGACCGGGTATCCCGGCGAAGTGAAACATGGCCCGGATCGCGCGGGGGATGTGAAGCACTCGCTGGCCGATCTGTCGCGGTCGGAAAAGCATCTGGGATACCGCCCGCAGGTGAACTTCGAAGAAGGCTTGCGGCGCACGGTCGAGTGGTACCGCAGTCAGGAAAAGTCGGCGAGGGCGTGAACGGAGAGCATGGTGAGTACGCGAAGCATGGTCTTGAGGGCGGCCGCCTGCAACCTTGCAGTGGTGGCAGGCACATACCTGGCGCACGGCTGAAACGTCACTGGGGCGCACGGGGCAGCCCGGAATACTGCGAGGCTTTTCTGCGCTCTGGTTCGCGTTTGCCTTCGCAGGGCCAGGAGTGGTGCGCTTCTTCCGCAGCCTGCCGGCACCGGCGACTCTGGTTTACTCGTTCTTCGCGGCCCACGCCGTTCACTTTGCGGCGGTTGTCGTTTTGCTTACGAGATTTGAATTCTCCCACGTATCGCAACACCCGGGCCGCGCCGTCGCTGTGGTATCAGGCGGATTCCTGCTTGTTCTAGTCGTGACGCTAACGGCCACGGCTGGGCCACCTTGGGCATATTTGCATCGGACGACGTTGTATACCGTGTTCCTGATTTTCTTTTTGGTCTTCGTTGCAAGTCCGACCAAACTCCTGCGTTCGGTGGCCCATTCTTTCTTCGCCTCGCTGGTAGTCAGAAGTTCTATTCGGCACGAGTCGACTCGGCGGCTTGAACTGAAGCTCTTTGCTGAAGCCTGTTGCCCTGAAGCCCCGTTCTCGCTTCATTACCTTGGTTATCTGTGGCCGGGTTACACGCCAGACTAGAGTTGCTGTATGACACTCTCATCCATGGTGGTCTCTCGCGATTGGGCTGAAGTCAGTGTGTTGGAGTGCATTCTTGGCGGTCTGCACATCGGCGTAGATGTGGAGCCGGAACCGGCGCGGGCGCGGGCCAAACTGGCCAAATCAAAAATCGATGCTTTGATCGTCGACTGCGACCTGGATGGGTCAACAAGTTTTCTGCGTGGTCTCGGAACTGGATTGAACTCGGTGCCGCTGGTGATTGTCAGCGGTTCGAATGGAAGCACGAACGTGCAGGATACAGTCGCGACCTTTGTTTTCAAAAAGCCGATCTCGGTGGAGCAGGCGGTGCGAACGCTCTCCGCGGCACGCAACATGATTCTCGATGGCAGGCTACGCTACAACCGCCATGCCCTCGACCTCCCGGTGTCGCTTGCCTATGGGTCCAGAAAGAAAGTTGAGGCTCACCTGATGAACCTCAGCCAGGGAGGCGTGGGGATCCGCCTGTATCGCCCGGTGACGCTGCCCGGCCCGGTGCGAGTCAGCTTTCAACTTCCAGAGAGCAAAGTTCAGCTGAAGCTTCAAGGCGAAGTTGCCTGGATCGACAAAATGGGCAACGCCGGAATACGCTTCCTCGACATGAGTCCGGACGTTAAGCGCGATCTAAAGCTCTGGCTGGCTCAGCAGTACCTTGCGCACTAAGAAGCAGTCGTTAGTCGCTAGTCGTTGGTCGTTACGCAGACCAAGGCCACTCTCAACAGACCCCGCACCGGCGAGGACGCCCGCGCCTCATCAGCGGAATCGGGCTTGGTCTTCTTCTTTGCTGCGCTTGCCGTTTCTCTCCGAGTACGCTAGGGTCGCCAGGTGTTCTCCGGGCGTGCTGCTGAACCAGAATACGAATAGAAACCAGTACACCCCTACGAAGACCGCCGTGACTCCGGTCGCGAGCGCTAACGTCACTGGCCACGAGGGAAGAACGTTGGTCATGGCAATCGCCATCACGGCGAAGAGCAGAACGGCGCACAACAAGATCAGAGCGTCCAGCAGTTTCGCGAGCACGCTCAGCGAAATTGGAATTGGGCACCAGAGTAGGCGAAGGTGTCGAGGACGAGCTTGCGGATGCGGCACTGTGGCTGGCTTCGCCGGAGGCGGCTCCAGCTGGATGGCTGGCCGCGGAGCTGCGGAAAACAGCAGTTCGCTGGCGCCCTCGGCGCGAGTGCCTTCGACCGTTGCCGATTCGCAAGGAGAGAATAGATACGCAGAGGAAAGAATCTGGGCGAAGATCCATTCTTTCAGCGAGCGTTCGGAGCGCTGCGGCAGATTGAGGAACTGGACTCCGGCTTGTCCCCACGAATCGGTCCACACGATTCGACCGGCGGTTTCGACGCGCACGCGTGAAGCTGGCAATTCAAAGCGAAGATGAACTTGTTGGTTTGGAGCCAGGGGAGCGACGGTCTGCATAGCGACTCCGAATTCGCTGAGGTCGCGAAGGATGGCCCCGTTCCTGGCATCCAGAGTGATCTGCGATAGGGCACGAATCTTGTGGCGGTAAGGACGGCGTCGGAGGCGGGTGACTGTGGCGCAGTCGATCTCCGGGCGTTCAATCAAGTTCGACCGAGACTCCATCTTCAAATCTTAGCTTTGGATGAGGGAGATCTCAGTAACCTTAGTGGTTCCGGTATCGGAAACCCAGGTTCAGGAGGCAGTGCGGTGAACGGTGGGCTCAGTTTCGGGATGAATCTCGTTCCGTCGTGCGCGGTCGCGGGCCATCAGCTTATTGAGGTCGTAACTGTAGGGACCGTAAGCGCGGAAGGTTTGCTCATCGAACAGGCGCTTGATGCCGCAGCCCAGGCAAACTTGATAGGAGCGATCCTGGAAGCGAACCGGCCAACTCATCTTGCCGTGCCAGCAGCCGCGAAAAATCACTACTCCGGCTGCTCCCAAACCCGTAGCAACCACGAACAGAGGCCTCAGCCAACCCGACTTCTTTTTCTCTTCCACCTGCGACAACCAGTAAGTCCTTCCAAAAGCCAAGGATATGCTCAATCCCAGGGGCGCGCAACGGGTTTCGGAAGTGCATGAATCAGAACGGTTTTCGCATCGGCTTACCAAAGAACAGGACGCCGCTGCTTACCTTCGTGCGTTCGGAATATTGCGATTACGACCAAACCACTGTAACTTACGAAGTAATACCGCGGCCGAGGTTATCCAGACTCTGCAGAGATCCATTTGCCGGAGTGGCTAAGTAGATAAATTGAAAACAACAGTTCGCCTGTACGATTGACCGTCTCGAGACCAGGCTTTCCAGGGATTGCGTGAGCGCGAGTCTGAACAATGCGGGTTTGGAGTTAGTTCAGGAAGAAACCGCAGCAGTTCCTCGCGTCGAGCGAACAACGTCGCCGACGGACAACTTAGGCCACGAAGCCTTACAGGCTCTTCTGGCATTCTCAGCCCTGCACCAACAGATACGGAATCGCCGCGCCCGGCAGCTGCGCGATGGCGAGCGCGTGAGCCCGCCGGATGATTGGCGGCTCGAGCAATTCGTGCTGGACGAAGTGTTGCAACTGGTGGCGGAGCGCGCGCTGGCAATCACTGGCGCTGACGGTGTCGCTATCGCTCTGGCGGAGGGCAATGCCATCGTTTGCCGGGCTTCGGCGGGAAGTATCGCGCCGGATGCAGGCATTCGTCTCGATCCGAACTCGGGGTTCTCCGGAGAATGCCTGGTATCCGGGCGCGTCGTGCGCTGTGATGATGTTAATACCGACTCCCGAGTGGACCTGCTCGCCTGCCGCCGTCTCGGCGTGCGTTCCATGCTGGCGGTGCCGCTTTCCGCAAGACAAAGCGTCATCGGTTTGTTGGAAGCCTTCTCCAACGAACCCTACGGATTTAATGACAGCGATGTTCGCAGTCTGAACCTGCTCGCGGAGCTGGTGCTGTCGGCGCTGAGGCCGGAAGAAGAAGATCGCCTGACCGAGATTTCGCGGCACGTCGTCCGCACGGTTCCAGTTGAACCAGAACCAATTCCTGTCGGTCCTGAGATTGTGAAGGTGCAGGCCAAACCACCGACGGAAAAGTTGGAAGAGAAGCTCGACCCGGAAAGTTCAGTAGAGAGTTCGCCAGGGCGCTCAACCCGGAATGTGGAATTGGTTTCAGAGGAGACTTCGGAATCGAGCGGGGTTCCCCTCGCCGTGGCGGAATGCGAAAGACTCCGTCGCTCCCGACCCGGGCTTGCGGTTGTTGCTGCGGTCGTGTTTTTCGCCGTGGCCTTGGGGACAGGAGTGTGGTGGACCCTTGGGCATCGTGCGCGCTCGGTAAAGGCAAGTGCGCGCGCGACGACGCCGGTGTTGGCGTCGTCAACCGAACCGACAATCGTACCAGCCGTGCCGGTTGCCCCGGCCGCGCTCGCGGTTACAGAAGACGAGAGCGATGCCTCGGCGGTCACTGCGGAAGAGGCCGGCGTGTTGCCTCAGATAACGGGCATCCGCCATTGGTCGTCGGCAGAGTCCAGCACGGTAGTGATTGATATACAAGATCAGGTGCAGTACGAAGCTCATCGGCTGCCGAATCCAGAGCGGATTTATTTCGATCTGCACGACACGGCCCTAGCCCCGGAATTCTCCAACAAGATCATTGCCGTAAATGATGCGCTGCTGCGCCGCGTTCGCGTGGCGCAACCGGTTGCGGGGGTAACGCGGGTGGTGCTGGAAACAAATGGCGCTTCGGATTTCTCGGTGAGCCTGGAGCCGAATCCCTACCGTCTGGTGGTCGAAGTCCGCAAAGTTGGAACCAGGCCGCGCGACCGGGCGAAGATCGATCTTTTCGCATCACCGAATTCCCCTCCCGCGGGCCAAGCTGCATCGCACCCGCCTCAAACGGATCAGGTTGCCGTGAGCCAGAAACCACTCAACCCGATTCCGCCGGCATCGAATCCGCAAAGTTCTCCGGCAATCGATAAGGGAAAAGAGTCAGCGGTATCTGTGAAACCGCTGGACACGGGGCAAATACACACGCCTATATCTCCGCCGAAGCTGCGCATCGTGCTCGACGCCGGACATGGCGGCTGGGACCTCGGAACGGTCGGGCGCAAGGGTCTACTGGAAAAGGATCTGGTACTTGATATCGTGGAACGCCTCGGGCAATTGGTCGAGAGCCGCCTCGGGGCCGAGGTAATTCTGACACGGAGAGATGACAGCTATCTCGCGCTCGAAAAGCGGGCCGAGATCGCGAATCTGTCTCAAGCCAACCTCTTCGTTTCGGTGCATGCGAATTACAGCGACTATCCTTCGGCTCGCGGTGTGGAAACTTATTACACCAACACCTATTCATCGGTGAAGGCGCGAACCGAGGAAGCGGATGAAGCTGCGGCCGCAGGACTGCAGACGGTGAATTGGACGAATGTCGATATTCGTGAAAAGGTGCACGAGTCGCGACGCGTCGCCGCCAGCGTGCAGCGGGCATTGTATCGGATGCTGGCCGCGAAGAATCCCGGTCTTCGGAATCGAGGGGTGAAGGAAGCTCACTACGTCGTGCTGACCGGAACGTCTATGCCCGCCATCCTGGCTGAAGTTTCGTTCGTCAGCAGTCCCACCGACGAGAATAATCTGCAGAGTTCAACCTACCGCCAGCAGATTGCCGAGGCGCTCTTTGAAGGCATTGCGCGCTACGAAGCGTCCAGTCGCGATGTGAAAGTCGCCAGCGCTTCCGCGAAACCCACCGGAAGATAACAACATCACGCCGAAGTATTCCCGAGGGTGTGAGTAGGAAGTGTTAAGCCGTCAGGCTCCACTCCAACGCGGCTCTCATCACCACAACGTTGCAACAATTTGCATGTTGACAGGCCTGCACCCCACAGACATAATCTTTCCCGCGCCAGTTGGCAGTCCGTCAAAGCCACTTGGATTCTCGCTTTCGGCAGGCCCAGATCCGATCTCGATTGGATTGAAGCCGTCTGGCGAGGCTTTAGGTTCGACAATAGCGATTCACTGACGGGCGTCAAGTCTTTAATCATTTCACTACGGGAGAAAAAACCAATGAAGAATTTCAAGTCAAAGGCCTGCATGTTGGGATTTGTGCTGGCGTTCATCGTCATCGCGGCAACTGCGGCTGTTGCTCCACCACTCACTTTCACATTCAAAGCGTTCGATGTACCAGGGGCAACAGCGACCAACTCTGGGGGAATCAACAACACAGGCGTGATCGTCGGGCAGTACACCGACAGCGCGCTTGTGAACCACGGATTTATTCTCAACGGCAAGAAGCTGACCAAGTTGGATGACCCGAAAGGAACAGCGGGCACCACCGGCGCCAGCAACCTTGCACTCAATGGCCCGATTGCAGTGGTCGGCACCTACACGAGTGCTAAGACCGGCGGTTCTGTCGGATTCCTGTACAAGGGCGGCAAGTTTACAGATGTCCCTGGTCCGAAAGGCTCTCTAGCCTCTACTGCCAACGCGATCAACGACCATGGAAACATCGTGGGCGCCTACGTTGACTCAGCTGCCGTTCAGCACGCATACGTTCTGGTGGGGACGAAATATACCACTATCGACCCGCCCGGCTCTACCACTCCTTCTGGCAACGGCATCAACAACAGTGGCAATGTCGTCATTGTTGGTGGGACCAACCCGGCTTTTACCGCATATCTGTACACTGCCAAAACCAAGAAGTTCAAGACGATCAATGTACCCAACGAGTCGGGCTCGTTTGTAACGGACATCAACACCGAGGGCGACGTTACTTATCAAGCGATCGATTCCGCCGGCAACAGCCACGGCGCTCTGTTTCACAAGGGCAAGTATTACGTCTACAACTACAAAAAGAGCGCTCTGACCTATGCTGGCGCTGTGAATGACAAGAGCACGATTGTGGGAGGTTACGCGACCACTTCCTCGGGCAGCATTCACGGTCTTTTGGCAACCTTCAAATAGGCTTTGTCGGTCCGGAATGGTCTTTCTGGCGCGCGTTCCCGCAAGCACCATGGGACGCGCGCTTTTTTTTTGTGACTTATTCCTGCAGCTATCCGAAGATCCCGCTCTGTGGCAGAGCGAAGAAATTCTAGGGTCCTTTCAGAATGACGGGTTCAGTGTGAAGCGGTGATCCCGCCATATTTTTCCAGCCACTTCAACTCTTCCCGCACCTTGATCTTCCCGTGCCAGGGATTCTTCGACAGAGAGTGATCTTCGCCGGGAAATATCAACAGTGAACTGGGAACGCCCAAGGCGTGTAACGCGCGATCGAGGAGATAAGCTTCGGCTACGGAAACCCTGATGTCTTCTCCGCCGGCAACGATATGAGTCGGAGTGCGGACTTTGTTGATCTGGTAGATCGCGGCTTCACTGTGATAGCGCTGCGGAGCCGCCCAAGGCGTTCCCCCGAGGAAATACGTGTCGTCAAAGGTCGTGTCGTCGTTGCCCCAATCGGCAACGTTCTCGACCGCGCCGGCTCCGGTCACAGCGGCCCTGAAGCGAGTGGTCTGCGTGATCAACCAGTTGGTCAAAAAGCCCCCGGCGCTGTAACCTCCGATGGTCAGATGCGCGGGATCGGCGATGCCAGCTTTGACCAGAGCATCTACGCCCTCCAGAATATCTTTTCCCGGGCGGGAGTTCATGGCAGGGACGATGCCCATGAGGAACTTGTCGCCGTAGCCCTCCGATCCCCGGTAGTTCGGTTCAAAAACGAGCCATCCCTGGGTCGCGGCCAAACGATCCCACACATACCAGTCGGCCTCGAAATGATTGCCGTCGGCATCGTCCGGACCTCCGTGGATGTCGACGAACAGTGGCAGATTCGGAGCCTCAAATTTTCCTGGCGGATACATCAGCATGCCTTCGACGCTGGCGCCGTCATCGGCGGTCCATCGGTAGGGCTTGCCCTTGGGCAGATCGCGCTCGGTGAAGAGCTTATTGAACGAAGTAATTGGTCGAGCTTCCTGCAATTTATCGATACTGTCGGCGATGTAGACCTCGTTCGGTTTTTCCAGGGTTGAGTGCACGAACGCCAGGCGGGGCGAGTGCGCAGCAGTGGCGATCTTTTCGTAGGTGCCACTCCACCCTGCTGCCTGGGAGAAAGGTGCGGACGCTTTCGGCGCCGCATACAGTTGTTGTTCTGTTCCCACCCTGCCAGCGGCTACGACTCCTACGCCTGAGGCAACGTCAAACTCATAGACAGCGCCATCGAAGTCGCCGGCCCAGCGCTGGGTTTCCCCTGTATCGGCGTCGACCCAGTACAGGCGGATCTGGGTATCTTTGTACTCGCCTTCCACCGCACCGTATTGCACCTGGAAGAAGATGTGCCTGCTGTCGTTCGCCCATTGCAGATATTGTTCCTCGGCCTGATTGTGCGTGATCTGCCGCGGCGGACGGTCGAGGGTTGCGCTGGCCAGGTCGACGGTATAGACCTCGTACTCGCTTATCTTTTCCTCACGTCCGGAAATCGGTCCCGACGCAAAAGCCAGGCGGCGACCGTCCGGCGCGGCCAGCAACTCATAAACGCGCCAGGGCGTGCTGGCCAGAGGTCGGGAACCGGGCGTCGCACCGGACTCCGCAGATGGATTGTCTGGTGCAGTTCCGGCAGCCGCACGCCGTGCGATCGCGTCTGCTACATTGATGCTGAAAATCATGTCTCCGCGCTCGGCTCCGCGGTATTGCAAGACGTCCTTCCACTCTTGCTTGTAAGCGTCGTTCTGAGCTTTCGTCCACGGCGTGCGCGTGGCGAAGTAGAGCGTGCGAGAATCCGGAGACCAGGAAAACGAATGCACTTCCTCATCACCTTCGGTCACCGGAAACGCTTCCCCACCCGCGAGCGAAATCAGAAAGAGCTGCGCGACCGGTTCTTCCGTGGCACCGGTGCTGCGCTCGGAGAAGAACGCGATCCAACGTCCATCGGGAGACCACTCGGGAGACCTATTCCGCCCGGATTGCGTGAGCTGCGACAAAGAGCCTCCACCGCGGCCGTCATCCCGGTACAGCCAGAGGTCGGTGCGATTGATGCTCTGTTCCCAATCGGGGCGGTCGGTGACGATGACCACCGAGCCCCCATCGGGAGAAAGCTTGACCGAGTCAAATTCGACCCAATTGAAGAACTCGTCGAAGGTGAGCTTGGGTTTGTCGGAAGCGTGAGCGAAACTGAGGGTAAGGAAAGCAAGAAGAGAAACGCGCCAAATCCTTCTTTTTGTCATGGGCTAAAACAGAGGTATATCCCGAGCATGTGGAACTTGTAAACCCGAATCGCACGCTCCGACGCCGAGAGGACAACTCCGGCTCTACTTCATCTGTGTGCACAGCTTCACGTGTTCTGACCTGGATTCCTCAGGCGATTGATGTCGTCGTTTTCGAGGATGTGCTTCGCATAGCCGTGTTTAGCCACGTTCAACATGGCAAGACCAATCTGCTCCGTGGTCGTGATGTATTTTGGGAAAAGCGGTTTTAAAACCGGCAGCGTCCAACCGAAGAGCGAGTAGAAAAGGCGATAAAGTTTCGTCCTTGATGTGATGCCATGCAGCGGCTGAATTGCCGCAGGTCGGAAAATATATACCGCCTTGAACGGCAATCGCAGAAGATCATTCTCGGTCTTGCCTTTGACGCGAGCCCACATGGTTCGGCCGCGTTCTGAGCTATCCGTGCCAGCTCCCGAAACATAGATGAAGGTCATGCCAGGATTGAGTTTCGCCAACGTCGTCGCCACAGCCAGCGTGAGGTCGTAGGTCACGCGGCGATAGGCTTCCTCCTTCATTCCCGCCGAACTCACACCCAGGCAAAAGAAGCAAGCGTCAAATCCGCGGAGTTCGTTCTCCACGCCCGAATAGTCGGATAAATCTTTGCGCAGAACCTCACGCAACTTTTCGTGTTGTTGTCCGGAACCGGTGCGCCCGATCGCTAGCACACGCTCGACATCCGGGTCGAGCAAGCATTCGCGCAACACTCCTTGCCCTATCATTCCCGTCGCGCCGAACAGCAAGACATTCACTCGCTTAATCCTTTAACGAAGCGGCCCATTTATCAACGCCGGAATCAATGCCAGCCGGCCAAGCCTCAGGGCGCGGGTTCAGAGTTCTTCAAGGCGTCGTCGAGACCCTGGTTGCTCCTGGGCGCGCTGCCTTCAATGATTCGCCAGCCGTCGTCGTATTGACGGAATCCAACCGTGGATTTGTACTGCACCCCGCCAGCGTAGAGCGCGGCTCCCACTTCATTCAGCGGAATCCATTTCCACAGGAAGTCGACATCGGCGGCGGTGCCACTTCGGCTGATTCCGGTGATTCCGGTCAGTTGTCTGCGGGCCACGGGCACGCTGACGTGCTGAGAATTTGCTGAACTGCCGGAGATCAAATCGTGAAAGGTTTCAACTCCCATCGGAGTCAACGCAGCCTCCCAACATGGAGGAGGAGCAACATCGGGTGGGCAGGGGGTGACTGCCCCCGTGATCCAGCCGCGGCGCTGCAGTACCAGATACTCGGGGGAAACGTAGTCCTTGTTCGAGACGACACCGGTTCGCAGCCAGAATTGTTGAGTGCTCTTGAAGGCATCCGACGCGGCAATCAGATCCGCGGCAAGGCGCCGCGTCAGAAAGTCGCGAGGCGAGCAGGCGGCCGCGAACAACAGCAATCCGAGCGCGAACGCGATTCGCAATTTCCGCATGAAGTTGGATGTGACCTAACTGAGGATTGTAACTAAACGAGAGCTGCGGCGTGGCAGGAAAGGACGGTCGGTAATCTGTCCTTCAAACTTAGAAGCCCAGCGGCCCGGAATTGCGCTTTTGCAGGATGGACAGTGACCATCTTCGGTTAAATCGTATTCCTCGACGAAATAACTGCGGCGCTTGATTAACGTATGTCCGCAGTCGTGGCAACGAGTGTTCTCGTGATCTCCCACCATGCCGGGCAGGTTTCCGGCGTAGACGTAGCGCAATCCCGCCTGCTTCCCGATCTCGGCCGCGCGCAGCAAGTCCTTCGGCCGGGTGTCGTCAGGATCTTCCATTTTGTAATCTTTATGAAACGCGGTCACGTGCCAGGGAATGTCGGGTGAGATGCCAGCAAGAAAATCCGTCAATCCACGCAATTCGTGCTCGGAATCGTTGAAGCCGGGGATTAGTAACGTGACAATCTCCAGCCAAACGCGCATCTGGTGCAGGCTTCGGATGGTATCGAGAATAGGCCCGATGCGTCCGCCCAGTTCGTGATAGTGGCGGTCGTCGAAACTCTTCAGGTCAACCTTGTATAAATCGATCCACGGACGCAGGTATTCAAGCACCTGCGGCGTGCCATTGCCGTTGGAAACAAATCCAGTGATCAAACCGGCAGCCTTGGCCTCTTTGAATACGGCGACCGCCCACTCGCTGGTAATTAAAGGCTCGTTGTAAGTGCTGACCAAAACCTTCGCGCCTTGGCGAAGCGCGTCGCGCACCAACGCTTCGGGCGATGCTTCGAGCGGAGGCGAAACAGCATTGGGATCGCGCAAGGCTTGCGACGTGACCCAGTTCTGGCAGTAGCCACAGTGCAGATCGCATCCCAGCATTCCGAAGCTATACGCCAGCGCACCGGGGTAAGCATGGAAGAACGGCTTCTTCTCGATGGGATCGCACTGCACGCCGCCGACGTATCCCCAAGGCACGTAGAGCGTGCCGCCGCGATTGTAGCGAACCTTGCAGACACCGGGCTGTCCCTCCGGAATTGGACAGCAATGCCCACAAGCATAACAGCGTACGCGATTGCGGTCGAGCTTCTCGTATAGTTCGCCCTCGCGCACGTGCTGATAGACGATATCGCGAAGGGTCGACACCCTGAGAACCTCTGCTCATATTGTAGCGCCAGTCGATTCAAGTTGCGGCAGATGAACTCCGATCAGGCCCGAGAATGCGTTTCTGCACTGCGAAAGTGTTGGAACAAATCGAAGGAAAGCGCTGCAGGCTACGACTGAACTGCTTCGCGAGAATACAAAAATTTGACAAAACTAAATGGAGTAGTACTTCGTTTTCTGGTGTATATTGTTGGCCGCTTTAGTTTGCGCTCGCAGGGAGCCGTGAGGCTACCCGAGCGCCGTACGAGGGTACAAAGGGTTTCCACTTTTCCGCAAACATTTGCAACCATGAGTTGAGTCACACGCGGGTAGGCATTGGTGATTGAACTGCGGTGTTCCCCCCAAGGTCAGATCGGTTGGACGCCATTTCTTGGCACGTAAGGAAAAATTATGAGCATGTCGGTTTCTTGGTTATCGCGGGTGACAGCGGTGATCGCTGTGGTTTGTGTCGCGAGCGGGTTTGCAGTTGGTGCGGGCAAACCTCACTATTTGGTCACCAATGATGATTCGGCGGGGTTTTCTTCTTCCACTGTCACTATCTACACGGTGGGGGCGGATGGTCTGCTGACCCTGAAAGGGCCAGTGTCAACCGGCGGCAAGGGTATTGTGGGCGGCTATTTTGCGGCGAACCGGGTGAACGTGCTTAACAGTGGGAAGTCAGAGTGCATCTACGCTTCCGACGCCGGCAGCGGCGATATCGCGAGCATTGTCATTCAGACTCTAAAACTTGCTGGCAATGCGAAAGGCTCCAGCAACGACGGTGGCACCTCCAATGGCATCGGCTTGGCGATGAATTCCCATTACCTCTACGCCAGCTTCACCGACTCCAATACCATCGGAACTTTTCTAGTAAAGCCGGGCTGCAAACTGACCTTTGTCGGTGACACCAGCGTCGGTGGCCTGCAAGGCGGAGTGATCGACGGAATGGTCCTCCATGGAAACATGATGGTTGTCACTTATGGTGACGGTTCCATCGAGTCTTTCAATATCTCGGCGGGGACGCCGGTATCGAACGGTGACGAACAGAATTCCACCGGCTCGCGCACTGGCAACACCTATCCCAATGGCATTGACGTCACTCAGGACGGACATTACGCAATTTTCGGAGACACGGCCACATCCACGGTGGTCGAGGTTTCCGATATTTCTTCGGGTAAGTTGACTGCCACGGTCGTCTATCGCCTCGGAACCGGGATCAGTTCCAGCAACATTATGCTGAGCCCGGATGAAACACTGCTCTACATCAGCAACACCCAAGGGGATCGAATTACGGCTGCGTTCTTTGACAAGAGCACCGGCGTACTTACCAAAGGTTGCAAGTCGGGCCGCCTGAAGGGCTATGTGACGGACTGGTCCTATCTCGGCTCGCTGGCTCTGGAGGGAACGACAGGGACCGGTGGGGTCGTGTACGTCGCGGAGTACGGCGCGCCGTCCTCGATCGGAATGATTAACGTGAAATCTTCGGGCGGCAAATGCACGCTGAAGGAGTCTTCCAAATCGCCAGTTGCTGACCCAAACAGTCAGGGGTTGTTGTCGATTGGAGTTTTTCCCCCGCGGCCGTTCTAACCAGAAGCACGATTTTTGATTTATCTATTTAAGGAGTTGACTATGCGCTCTGCATCCAGATGTTTGCTTGCGATTCTGACCTGCGGCTTTGCCTTTCTAAGGCTGGCGGCACAGTGTCCCGCGCGCCCCAATCCTGGTACTGTAGTCCAGGATGCTCTGAGTCTCAGTAGCATGAATGGCGTTCTCAACGCCGAATTGACCATGAAGCACTCGGTCGATTCTGGTGGATACAATCACTATTGTCTCAACTACCCGAATGGTAAAGACGAAGTCGAGGCTCCGACGTTGCGCCTCAACCAGGGCGACCGCCTTGTCCTTGACGTCAAAGACCGCATCGAAAGCGAGATTGACTCAGCAGGGATGGAAATGGATATGTCCGGCCTGCCGGTTTGCGGCGATACCGGAACTCCGACTTTGTCTTCGACCAACATGCACTTTCACGGGCTGAATGTTCCGCCCTCTTGCCATCAGGATGACGTGCTCACGACCCTGATCCAACCGGGCAAACCGGCGTTTCGTTTTGATATGCAGATTCCGAAGAATGAACCGCCCGGCCTGTATTGGTACCATCCGCACGTGCACGGGTTTACCGAGTTCCAGGTCAATGGCGGTGCGGCTGGAGCGCTGGTAGTCGAGGGGATGGACAAAGTACGTCCCGAGGTAGCTGGACTGACCGAGCGCGTGTTTGTCATCCGCCAACAGTATCTGGTTCCCTGGGTGCCCGGACCCTACCAATTATCCATCAACTATCAGGTTGCGGCGGCCCCGACCTTCCCTGATCCGATTATCCAGATGAAGCCCAACGAGAAGCAATTCTGGCGAGTGGCCAACGCGACCATCCAGGATTTCATGCCGTTGCAGGTTCAGTTCAACGGGAAGGCGCAAAAACTCCAACTGATCGCTTTCGATGGGTATCCTCTGGCTAAACCCAGGTATGAAACGACCATCCTGGTGCCTCCCGCCGGACGCGCCGAGTTTATTGTGCAGGCACCTCCTCAAGACAACGAAGCGATTTTCATTTCCCTTGGCTATTCAACCGGTCCGACTGGCAACCCGGATATCCAACAGGAACTGGCGAAAATCGAAGTCAGCGGTGATGCAAATGAAACGGAAGCGGCAAAGCAAGAAACCAAAAGCACCACCGAACCAGAGCCTCGCATTTCGATGGGGAGTCTTAAATTCGCCGATTTAGCCAAGCAGAAGCCAACCACGCTGCGGAAGATCTACTTCTCCGAGGAGTTTGGCGGGACTAACGGTCCCATCCAGTTCTACATCACGGTCGACGGACAGAAACAAAAAGTCTTTGAACCAAACGAGAAGCCCGTGATCACAACCAAGGTTGGTGCGGTGGAAGACTGGATCGTCGAAAACCACGCCCTGGAGACTCATGCCTTCCACATACACCAGATCCATTTCATGCTCATGGAAGTGGACGGGAAGCCGGTCCCCCCCGACCTCCGCGACACCATTGAGGTTCCCTTCTGGGAAGGTCCGGGGCATCCCTACCACAGCTTCAAGGGCAGGTTTGATTTCCGCGATCCCACGATCGCGGGGACGTTCGTGTTTCACTGCCACATCCTGCTGCACGAGGATCTAGGCATGATGCACAAGATTCTGGTCGAAAAATGATCTGTGGTGGCGGCAGGAAGGCACGGAAAGGATTAGGGATGCGAAAGAGGATTTTGCTCATTATCGGTACCGCGCTTCTATTCGTCGCTGGGTACCTGGCTGGGAATCGGAACGCGACGGTTGCCTATGCCGGGACCCCGAGACAGGGCACCGTTCCCAAATCGTATGGCCGTTTGATTACAGCGATCCCGGATCAGATCGGAACCGGCCTGGTTTTCGAGGACAGCGAGGGAGTCATTCGCTTCGTCGCTATGACTGGCATGAAAGAGGGAGAACTCGCGCGCTATGACCAAACCCCGACTCACGGCGGCATTCCAAAGTCGTATGGCCATCTGGTAGCGGCAGTCGTAAACTCCGACGGAACCGGTCTCGTGTTTGAGGACAGCGAGGGCGTCATTCGGTTTGTCACGATTACCGGCAAGAAAGAGGGAGAACTAACCCGCAATTGAGAAGTGTGAATGAAGCGTTTCCGGCCCGCCCGGCGCCGTGACATTGCAAACTCTTTCATCTTGACAACGGGCCGCTATTAGCTCAAAGTCTCGGTCCAGTGCGGGTAGACCCCGAGGGTGAACACGCTTGGAGTTGATCCTCTGTCCGCATAGCAATTGTTCCTGCCGGTTTGCCAATGGCCGTGAGCATGAGCGGTAGGCCACACAAAGGGAGCAGCTTGGCGCTGGCTCAGAATGAATTCCTAAAGGAGAAACCTCGTGAAGAAGTCGAAAAAGGCATCGGGTGACGGGAGCGGCCAGCCCAGCCCGCAGATAGAGCCAATTATGAATGAGACGCCCAACCCTGCAGGCCACGTCAACCGGCGTTCCTTTCTCGGTGGCGTAACAGCGGCTACGGTCGCGGCGGGTATCCTGGGATTGCCGACAGTTGCTCAAGCGAAAGAGATCGGGCCGGAAACTCCGGCGCAGCGGCGAAGCGATGAATTCAGCCGGCGCAACGGCGACTGCGTCGCCGAAAACATTCTCCCTCCTACACATAAAACGAACGGCGACGAGACAAAATATTTCAACAAGATCGGGAACTACTCCAAGGGATTGCCGCACGATGTTCTGGGGGAAGTAAACCTGACCGCTTATGCCGGATTGATCACTGCCTTGAAGTCAGGCTCTCCCGCTGATTTCGAGGCCGTCCAACTCGGAGGCACGCTAAAGCTTGTCAATCCTCAAGCCGCATACGCCTATTCTCTTGAGGGCGCTGATTCCCACGTGGAAGTGATTGCCTCGCCGCCTACGTTCGCGAGCAGTGAGCAGGGCAGCGAGATGACCGAGAATTACTGGATGGCGCTGGCGCGGGATGTCGCGTTCGCCAACTATGATTCCGACTCAACCATCGCAGCAGCCGTTTCGGATCTAAGCACCTTCCCGGATTACCAGGGTCCGCAACCTGTCACGGCGGACAACATCTTCCGGGGTTTCACACCGGGCGATTTGATCGGACCCTACGTCTCGCAATTCTTGACGCTGCCCATTCCGTTCGGGTGCATACCCGTTAACCAGCAGTTTGTGACCGCTGTGGCGGGCGACGATCATATGACGTCGTATCTCGCGTGGCTGAACATTCAGAATGGCGGCGCTCCCACGGACAAGAACGTGTCCGATCCAACCCCGCGTTACATGCGCAACCTGCGCGATCTGACGGTCTACGTGCACCGGGATTTCGAATATGACGCCGGCTTGACCGCGGCCCTGATTTTGAACGGCATGGCAGCGACGGTCGACCCCAACAATCCCTACCTCGGTTACACCAAGCAGTCTGCGTTCGGGACCTTTGGGGCCAACGATTCGTTCGATATGGTCGGTAGAGTCGCGGCTAAGGCCCTGCGCTGTGCCTGGTATCAGAAGTGGCTGGTGCATCGGCGCGTGCGTCCAGAAGGATACGCTGGAAATGTTCAGAACCAGATAACCGGACAAGGAAGCTACCCGATTCCTCCCCGGCTGCTCTCGTCCCCAGTGCTGGAGGCAATCTTTTCTAAGTTTGGAAGCTACCTGTTGCCGATGGCCTACCCCGAGGGTTGTCCGGCGCACCCGTCCTACCCTCAGGCGCATGGCACTCTTGCAGGAGCTACGGCGACGGTTCTAAAGGCGTTCTACGATGAGTCTTTCGTGATTCCCAATCCAATGGTAGCCAGCTCTGACGGCTTATCGCTCGTTCCTTACAAAGGAGCTCAGCTTACGGTTGGTAATGAATTGAACAAACTGGCAGCCAATATCGCCCGGGCACGGGATGCGGCGGGCGTGCACTGGCACAGCGATGGCATGAATGGTCTTCTGCTGGGTGAGTCTCTCGCCATCAGGATCCTGAAGGATCTGAAGGCCAATTATTGGGAACCGTTCGCTGGTTGGCAGTTGACCAAATTCAACGGCCGCACCATTACGATTTGAGAGGGTAAACAAAAAATGCACGCCGCACTCTTACAGTCCGGCGTCGCCTCGACAGAAAAGCCGCCTGCAATCAGGCGGCATTTCTTTTGTACCGCGGCTACAGCGCGTCTTATACGCATTTCGCCCTGACATCGTGCGCGTTTGCGCACTTGACTCGATTTTTAATTCGGTCGCTTCGACCGCAATTGGTATAAAATGTTCCCCGCTTCAAGAGGAGAAATTTTATGTGCGCTGCTTTCCGGAAACCCTCCGTTGTGGCCATTCTGGGGATTTTAGTTTTCCTGCTGATCCCTTCGATTTCGCTGGCGAACCCAAAAGTCTATCTGACGACTTGCTGTGGTGATGGCGCGACAGTTTCCATCCTCGACAGCATGATGCTCATGGAGATGAGCTTCGTTCCTGCCGGGGCTGGAACGACCGCCGTTGCGATTGGGCCCGACAGCATGACTGGATACATCGGCCTGTCTCCCCGAGGCCAAGCTGGCATCGTAGAAGTCATCGACGCGATGATGGGAACCGTGATGATGACGTTCCCGGCGGGGAACGGGGCTGCGGCCATTGCCATTACTCCGGACGGTTCCACCGGCTATATCGCCAACAAGAACGACGGCAGCGTGACCATATTCGACACTGCGACGGGATCGATCAAAGCCAATCTACTGGTCTTGCCGGGAGGCGCATGTCTTGACGCTGGTATCTCGCCCGACGGGTCGATGGCATATGTCGTGTGCCAAATAACGCCAAAGGGAAAGGCGTCTCACAGCGTTCTCGCCATTATTGCGAACAATCAAGTCGTCAAGTCGATCGCCCTTCCCGGTTCGCAACCGTTTCCGGGAAACAATCTGCTGGCGATCACACCTGATGGAACGCGCGCTTACGTAGCAGGCATATCTACCCAGAAAAAGACCGGGTTTGCGGCAATCGATCTTACAGCGCAGCGCGTTCTGCATTTCTTCGCGTTGCCGAGTATGAGCTACGGTTTGGCGGTCGATCCGATGATGCCGCAGGTACTGTTTTCGTCGGGCGCTGGCGTGCTGAATTACATCGATGCCGAGACCGGCAAGATTCAGGGGACCACCAGTCTGGGCAGTTCGGGCAAGGGTGGAGTTGCCGCCTTCATGGGAGGAATGCGAGTGGCAGTGGCCAGCGTCGACGACGCCGTTGTTGCGGTCATTGACAATACGGACGGCCGACTCTGCTCTCAAATTCCGACCGGCGCGATGCCAGAGCGCCTGGTAGTTTCGAAAAACGAAATGACGTCGCTGGTCGGTACTATGTACACCACAGCGGTTCATCAATTTGACTCTGTGACGGGCCAATGGCTCATGGACCTTGAGGGTGGAACCGCCCCCACGGGGCTGGCGCTCTCGCCGGATGGGTCGATGGCTTACGTCGTCGATCAGGGCACACCCGGTTCCGGCAATGGCAGCGGCTTCGTGGCGGTGGACACCATGATGATGGGACAGCGGCCATGGGGTGTTGAGATTGCCGGCGCCTCGAGTGCGGCGCTTCGGCCCGACGGCAAAAGAATTTACGTGGCGAGTTCCAATGGCTCGATTTCAGCCGTCAACACCGGCAACGGCGCTCTCCTGCGCACGATTATGCTGGGATCGACCGCTGGGGCAGCTTCCTTGGCGGCGTCACCGGACAATAAAAGCCTCTACGCGGCGTACACGCAAACCAATGGCGGCAACATGCTGTCCGTAATTTCGACTTCCACCAACATGGTCACTGGAACCATCTCTCTTGGTGGCACCGCATCTTCCGTGGGTCCCTTCCTGGCGATCAGTCCGGACGGTACGCATGGATATGTGACCTTGATGAGCCAGAGCGCCATTGCCATCGTGGACCTGGTTCACCAGCAATTGCTGGAAACCGTGAGTGTCGGCTCCGGCGTGAATCCAGCCTGCATCGCGATTCAGCCCAACGGGATGACCGCCTATGTGGTTGCCAATACTGGCGTGCTGGTTTTCGATCTTGCTTCGAACACGGTCGCCGGGACGATTCCGATTTCTGGTACGCCCCAGAACGTGGGGTTCACACCGGATGGTTCGATGGCCTATGTTTCCGTGGTCCAGGGCCAGGCGGCGGTGATCGACACAGTAATCGACAGGGTGATTGAGCAGCTCCCAGCTTCGAACACCGTGGGAGTAATGGTCTCGAAGCAATAAGTGCAAGGCGAGGACAGGGGCGTGATACAGCGGTTTAGCCAGACGCAAACGTCCCCGTCCTGGCTCAGTGCTGCGCCCGGGGGGTGCAAGTCACGGTCGTAACCCACTTCGGTTACCTATAATGTGCATCGGGTTGCACCTGCCATAGCCGGGCAACGGCACCCACCCGGCGCTAAGTGGCGGGTTTCCAGCAGTTTGGAAAAGATTGACGCGATGGCGTTCAAGCTGCATTTCCCTTGATGCCCGCCGCCTTGGGGCGCAGATCGGGGTTTCCATTGTTAAGCTGGACGCAAGATACGACGATCACAGTTCCGCAAGCTCTTCCCGCACCGAAACCCAAGCGCAAGCACACGCTGCTCCCGGTTCTAATCGTGCTGTTCCTGGTTTCCTATGGTTTGATGGCCCTACTGGCCGTGGAACAGGACCGAACCATTGCTTCCCAGCGCACGCTGATCACGTCTCTGTTCAGCGACAGCACCGAATTGACCACCCTTAAGGGCAAGATTTTTCAAAAGGAACGTTCCCAGCCTCAGGCTGGGGCAGGAACCCGCTCCCAGGCGCAACCTCCATCGACCCAGGCTCCAATGAACCAGGACACGCCGGGAGGCAACGCTCAAAACAGCCACAGTGCGAGCAAGCTGCGAAAGCCGCTCCCGAAAAACCCACCTTTGGGAATTGCGGACGTCGTGGACGGTCGCAGGATCGTAAAGAGTATCTGAATTTCCAGGGCCCGGCAAAGTCATGAAAACTCTGGCAGCATTATTACTGGCTTTGTCGTTGCCTGGTTCGAAGCTCGCCGCACCGCCGCGCCTTCCCCTTGATCTTCCCTTGACCCACAAGGCGCGGAGCGGCGGTACGTGGTACATGGCGGAGAGCGGCCATGCCGTGTTCTGTTATGGCCCGGTCATGCTGGTGAAACAGCCGAATGGAGACTTACAGCATGTGGCCACCTTCTGCCGGGGCGATCAGACGATTGTGCCGTTGAGAGACTGAATCTGGTTCGTAGTGGCTTAAAGTCGGCAACCACAAAGGACACAAAGGACACAAAGGTACACAAAGGAAACCTTGCTGGTTCCTCCTTTGTGAACTTTCGTGTCCTTTGTGTTATCGGGTTTTCGGGCAGCGCAGGAATTTCACCTCATCCTGTACATTGTTCCCATGCCAAAGTTTGAGAAACATATTTTCATCTGCGGGAACCAGCGGCCACCGGGACATCCGCGGGGATGTTGCGATCCGTCGGCCAATGCGGAACTGCAGAAACTCTTCAAGCAAAAGCTGACGGAGCGCGGACTGAAAGGAAAAGTGCGGGCGAATCAATCCGGTTGCCTGGACCAGTGCGAACATGGCCCGAACGTCGTGGTTTATCCTGAAGGTGTGTGGTATGGCGGAGTGACGCTCGCCGACGTGGATGAAATCATCGAGTCTCACATTGTGGGAGGGAAACCAGTCGAACGGCTGATGCTGCGCGATTCCTGCATCAACACGCCGAACTGCGAGCATAAGCCGCGACCGGAATCAGCAGCCAAGAACGGCTGAGATCCGGCCCCCCTCAAACTCCGCGGCACCAGTCATTTTGGCAAGACCAGGATCTTGTGCATCATGCCCAGATCCTCGTGCAGCAGGATGTGGCAGTGAAAAACAAAAGTGCCTGCAATGGTCGGATCACGGAAATCCATGCGCATCTTCACGCTGTGGTAGGGATGACCCGGCCCCTCCCAGAAAGGAATCTCGATGGTGTCGCGTAGGTCCTGATCCTTCACCGGCTTTCCGTCGATCTCCGTTATTAGAAAATGGATTTGGTGTATGTGGAATGCGTGAGTTTCAAGCGCGCGATTTTCCACGATCCAGTCTTCCACCGCTCCGACGTGAGTCGTGATCACGGGCTTTTCGTCTGCTTCAAACACCTTCTGCTTCTGTCCGTCCACCGTGATGTAGAACTGAATGGGGCCGTTGGTCCCGCCGAATTCCTCCGAGAAGAAGAGTTTCCGCAGCGCGGTTGGCTTCTGTTTCGTCAAACCGGCGAATTTAATGCTGCTCATCGACATGCGAGGCGAGATTGGAGTTACGGGTTCGGTGGACTTCGCCTCTTCCGTTTCATCTCCGTCGCCGTATACATCGATAGTGCCAAGTTTCATTTCCAGATCTGGGTTGCCGGTCGGGCCAGTTGAATAAAAATTCGTCAGGAACAAAGCCGCCGGTCCTTTAGGCGGGCCTTGCACGATAAATTCCGCCCGCCCAGCCGGAGGCACCAGAATGGTGGTTTCAAACCGGGGCTTGGCCAAGGGGTAGCCGTCGAGAGCAATCAATTGCAGCTTCTGTGGCACACCATCAAACTGCACTTGCAACGGCATGAAATCCTGGATGGTCGCATTCGCCACCCGCCAGAACTGCTTTTCGTTAGGCTTCATTTTGATGATCGGCGAAGGAGATCTGCCGAAGCCCGCGGTATCGAAGTTAGTGCTTAACTCGTAGGGTCCGGGCACCCAGGGAACCAGGTATTGCTGGCGAATCACGAGCACGCGCTCGGTAAGTCCCGCCACCTCGGGGCGTATCTTATCCATCCCCTCGACAATCAGCGCGCCCGCGGCCCCGCCATTTACCTGAAACTCGGTAAACCCGTGGACGTGCGGATGGTACCAATACAGCCCCGGCGGTTCGTTCTTCGGAATCTGGATCTTGAATTCAAATGCCGGCTTGCCCGGCTGAATCAATGTCGTGAGCACATCATCCTGATGGCAGATCGGGGGAACATTCAGACCGTGGAAGTGAACGTTGGTCGAAGACACCGTGGGCATTCCAGTATCCCCGCAAGTCTGGCCGGACGGGGACATGACACCCATGGGGCCCATCCCTCCGGAGTCATCGCTCTCGATTTCGTCTTTTACTTTGAGAAGCAGTTGATCGCCCTGATTGAGCCGCAATGTCGGGGCTTCCACATCCCCCTTGTCGGTTTTGTAGTTGTAGCAATAGTGCGTGTAGCCGCTAGTATCGACGGAGTGCCGCATGGTCAACTCGGCGTCGAGAACGCCGTTCACGCTGTTGAGACTCAGAGCATCCTGGACCACGGCACCGAGGTCGGGGCGCGCGGGACACTGCGCCGCTGATCTTAAGAAGGCGAATCCACAGGTCAGAATCGCAAGCAAATATCTGGAACGCATAGTCATACTCCTTGCTAGAAGGGTCGCGGCGGGAACACTCCAATCGACAGCAGCCCAGGACTGTCAAAATCGGCAACTGGTGATTTGGAGGATTCCTTCAGCGTGCACTTCCCGCCAGTTGATTTCACGTTAATCATTCCGATCGAGGACGGCGCGCCGTACTCCGCGACGTACACGACCCCACCGGTCCCTGTCGTTCCCTCCAGAGCCAGCGAGCCGAGATAGGACCAGTCCGTCACATAGCCCTTCATGCTTCCTGAGGTACAACCTTTGGTAAGTATGCCCGTGCTTTTGTCAAAGAAGGCGGCGGTGATGTGATCGCCTTGCGTGTTGCTGATGTAGAGCAGAGTTTCATCCGGGCTCAGCATGATGTTGCTGGAACTAATTCCGTTTCCCAAACGATAGACAACCGTCGGAGTCAGCTTGCCTGAGGAAATATCGGAGACCTCAACGACCGTGGATGTGGCCGTGTCTCCGAAAATTGCGTAATGTCCGTCCTGGGTGATGTCAATGCCATTGGGATAAGTGTTGCCAGTGCGCGAACCGGTGGAATTCTGTTCATCGCCGTTCGATACCGGCGTCCCCGCTGAGATGTTGAAAGACTCTATGGAGCCGTCACCATAAGTGACAACCATGATGCTCCCGTGGATGACCATTCCGTCGATCACCCCGCCTTGCAATCCGCCAACTGCCGTGTCGCCGACAAAAGTAAGTTTGCAGCCCGGCTTTACTTGAAAAGTTCCGATGGTATTGGAGTCGGTGAAGCTGGCATACAGGTATTGTGAATTCATCGCCAGGCCGATGCCGTTGGAGGTGCCGCCGTCGTTGCTGGAGCCTCTTGCATTGCCACTCAGTTTTAAAGTCTGCAGGACAATCCCCGCGATATTGCCGCTGGCGGCATTCGAACCGTAAACGCACTCTGACTTCCCACTGTTAAGTATCCTCACTCGGTTCGCCGCAAAATAGCCGCCCGCAATGCCCCTGCCACCGCTGGCTACCCTTTTCTTCATGGTCAGCAGGCCATCCGTCCCGACCGTGTAGAAAGTAATTCCGGAAGAAAAGAGTCCGGGCGCGTCATCATTGGTCACAAGGTAATGTGTCTTGCCCGCACCTTCGACAATTCCACCTGCCAAGCAAAGCCCGACCAACACCGCGGTCACGCGCGACAACCAAGAAATGGATATCCTCATAATTTTGCCTTGCGTGCCAAACGTGGCGGCCCGATCAATCCAGCCAGGAGGGAGTCCTGCAGTTCGATCACCAATACCTGCCTCCGTGAGAATCAACTTCACGGTTGAAAATATTTGCGGAAAAGCGGCAAACTGTCCGCTATTCAACCGGTGCTGGGTGGCCCCAAGCCTCCGGCGGGACCGCAAACTAGTCGCAACACTATACACCAAGAAACGAACTACTACTCCACCTAAAAGTCTTGCAGTTTGTTTAGGGCACGGGCGCAGTATTTCAATTGCCAACAGCGGTTGGAATTTGCTACGATTGGCACCCTGCGCCTTGCTCCCAGCGCCGTAAAGCTATCGGTTGCAGCACTCCAAGAAAGGTGATCTATGCCAAGGAAACTATCTCTAGCGATACTCATTCTTCTGCTCTCAGCCTCCGGCGTTTTACACGCACAGACGTTGCAGACACTTGTTCACCAGCCGCCGGATGGCATCGGAATAAGTTTTCTGTTGACCGATGGCACGGTGATAACCCAGGGCAACGCCGAGTCCGACTGGGCCATGCTCACTCCCGACAAGAAGGGAAGCTACGTTAATGGAACCTGGAAGTCGATTGCCAGCTTGCCCGCTGGATACGTGCCCGATGCGTTCGCTTCGGCCGTGCTTGCCGATGGCCGAGTAATCATTGAAGGCGGCGAATACAACAATGGCGCTTTTGCATTTACTAACCTGGGTGCGGTTTACGATCCGGTGAAAAATACCTGGACGGCGCAGAAGCCGCCTGCCGGGTGGGGCTTTATTGGGGATTCTCCGGCTGCAGTTTTGCCGAACGGAAAATTTTTATTGGGAAGCAAGTTCGATAAGCGCGATGCCGAGTTGGATCCCACCACGCTAACGTGGACCAGCGTCAGTTCGGCGGGCAAGTTCGACCGCAACGCTGAAGAGGGCTGGACGCTCATGCCGGACGGGACAGTCTTGACCTACGATGTGACCAAAGCTCCACACTCGGAGAAGTACGATTCCACACAACAAAAATGGATCAGCTTAGGCAGCACGATTGTCGATTTGCATTCGCCAACCACTGTCCAAGGCTGCATCCCTTACGGAAAAACCGGGTGCTACTATCCGCCGGGAGAAGTCGGCCCAGGAATCCTTCGGCCGGACGGCACAGTACTCGCCACCGGCTCGGGATCGAATGGCGGGAATGGTCCGGGACACACTTCTGTTTATGATCCGTCAACCGGGAAGTGGACTCCAGGTCCCGACTTCCCGAACGATGACAATGCTGGCGATTCGTTCGCGGTACTGTTGCCCAATGGGAATGTGCTTGTGTTAGGAGTATCGGGAGCGCTTTATGAATACGACGGGACAAAACTCACGATCGACCCGGTGGGCGGTGTCTCTCCAATCCTAATGCTGCCTACGGGGCAGGTGCTCGCCGCCGGGTTCAGCGCAGAGGTTTACAACCCAAAAGGGACCTATCAGCAGGCGTGGGCGCCCGTGATAACCGCGTCGCCGAAGAGTGTGACGCGCGGGTCTACGTACAAAATCTCTGGTCAGCAGTTTAATGGCTTGTCGCAGGCCGCCGCATTCGGGGACGAATATCAGACCGCGACGAACTATCCCCTGGTGCGAATCACCAACAAGGCCAGCCATCATGTGTTCTACGCAAAAACACATGACCATAGCACCATGGGGGTGGCTACGGGCAAGGCCATCGTGTCGACAAACTTCGACGTTCCCGCCGGAGCGGAAACCGGAGCCAGCACGCTAGTAGTGGTGGCGAACGGGATTCCGTCGAAGGCAGTAAACGTCACAGTCAACTAGAAGCTTCGATGTCGAGCTAAATCATTGCGAGCGAAGCGAGGAATTCCTGAAACTGCGGTTAGAGTCGAAGGAACATCTTCGCTTCATTTCGCATGACCATCGTTCAAAAAAAGGGGATCTATCTTGCCGAGAAAACTGTTTGTAGTAGTCATGCTTCTGATTGCGGCCTGCGGTGTCTCTCTGGCCCAGCAACTGCAAAACCTTGTGAACCAGCCGCCGGACGGCGCCATCGTGGGATTCCTTTTGACCGACGGTACGGTGATGTACCAGGGGAATGCACAGTCCGATTGGTGGAGGCTCACTCCAGACAAAACTGGAAGCTACGTCAAAGGAACCTGGAAACAACTGCCAAGTCTGCCTTCCGGATACGTGCCGCTTTATTTCGCCGCCGCCGTGCTGGCCGATGGCCGCCTGATCATTGAAGGCGGCGAATACAATTTTGGCAACTATGCCTTCACCAACCAAGGTGCGGTTTACGATCCGGTGAAAAATACCTGGACCATGCAGAAGCCTCCCAACGGTTGGGGGTTCATTGGGGATTCTCCGTCGGCGGTTTTGCCCAATGGAAAGTTTCTGTTAGGAAGCAAGTTTGACAAGCGCGATGCCGAGTTGGATCCGGCTACCCTAACGTGGACTAACGTCAGTTCCGCGGGCAAGTTCGATCGCAATGCCGAAGAGGGCTGGACGCTCATGCCGGACGGCACGGTCGCGACCTACGATGTGACCAAAGCTCCGCACTCGGAGAAGTACGACTCCACCCAACAAAAATGGATCAGCTTGGGTAGCACGATTGTCGATTTGCACTCGCCAACCACCGTTCAAGGCTGCATCCCTTACGGAAAAACCGGGTGCTATTATCCGCCTGGAGAAGTCGGCCCGGGCATGCTTCAACCGGACGGCACGCTGTTCGCCACTGGCTCGGGATCAAACGGCGGCAACGGCCCTGGACACACCGCTATCTACAGTCCATCCACGGGCAAGTGGACGGTGGGCCCGGACTTCCCCAACAACGATAACGCGGGCGACTCCTATTCCGTTCTGCTGCCCAACGGCCATCCCTTGGTGGTGGGCGTCTCCGGGGCGTCCTACGAGTTTGACGGGAAGAATCTGAAGTCCGGTCCCTTCCTCGGTTACTTCAGCCACCTGCTGGTTTTGCCAACTGGCGAAGTGATTGTTGCTGGGTCTCAAGTCTATACTCCAACCGGTAAGCCGAACGCTGCTTGGGCTCCGGCGATCACAACTTATCCGCACTCGGTTACACGTGGTTCCACTTACAAGATTTCCGGCAAACAATTCAATGGCTTGTCGGAAGCCCAGGCATTTGGCGATGAACTGACCTCGGCGACCAATTATCCCCTGGTACGAATCACAAACACGGCTACCGGCCACGTTTTCTACGCTAAGACGCACGGCCACAGCACCATGGGCGTCGCCACGGGCAAAGCGATTGTCTCGACGAACTTCGACGTTCCCGCGGGAATGGAAACTGGAGCCAGCACGCTGGTGGTGGTGGCCAATGGGATTCCATCGAAGGCGGTCAGCGTCACGGTCAACTAGAAACGATCGCGTCGATTCCCGACCGTCCGTCATGCCGAGCGGAGCGAGTGCTGCGCTCGGCGTGACCATCATCCGATACCTGATTTAGTCTGCAGGGACGCTGTTTTCTTTGGCATGCGGTATAACCCGTCCTTAAGCCGGCAACCCGATGCATCAAGTGCTTGTGTATGCGGATTCGCTGACCTGGGGAATCATTCCGGGCACTCGGCGACGGCTACCGTTCCATGAGCGATGGCCGGGGGTGATGGAAGCAAAGTTAGCCGCGGCTGGACACTCCGTACGTGTGATCGAGGACGCCCTGAACGGCCGCCGGACGGTTTGGGAAGACCCTTATAAACCAGGTCGCAACGGGCTGCTGGGCCTGGAGCAGCGCATTGAGATCAACTCTCCTCTGTCTGCAGTTCTGCTCATGCTTGGCCGCAACGATTTTCAGTCCATGCACGAGCACAATGCCTGGCACTCGGCGCAGGGTATTGCCACGCTTGTGCGCGCCATTCGGCAAGCGCCGATTGAGCCAGATATGCCAATTCCGGATGTCGTGGTCATCGCACCACCGCCCGTCGGCTCTCCTAAGGGGGTCGATTGCGCCCAAGTTTCGAGGGGCTGAAACCAAGAGCGTCGGTGTAGCCGAGGCGTACGAACAGGTGGCCAGGGAACTCGACTGCCATTTTTTCGATGCCTCCAGCGTGGTCACGTCGAGCCTCGTCGATGGCGTCCATCTCGATGCCGAACACCATGCAGTGCTGGGAAGAGCTCTGGCCAACGTCGTTCGTGACGTCCTGACGGTTGCGTGAGCGGTTTTGGGCGTTGTTCCTGGACAAATGGGGGCTGCCCACTTCTTTCAGAAGTGTTTTGCAGCCCTTCTGGCGATTCCGTCTCAACGTCCTTGGTTATTCATCCAAGTTCGGGCGAATTCCCTGCACTCGCAGTCATTGATTCGCAGCCACGGGTTTCTGTGCCGTCTTCTGAGCGGGCGGTATGAGTGCGGGCTTCTTGGCCGTGGCAGTGGATTGTGCCGCTGGCGCGGGCGCCTTGGCCACGACCGCGACGGGCTTGGCGGTTGTCGTTGTGGCGGTTTTCGCTGCAGGCACAGGTGCGGCACTCGTGGTAGAGGCGGTGCTAACAGTTTGCGGCGCGCTCCCGCTGGCAGTGGATACCGGCGTGGCCGAAGTGGTCGCGACGCTCCCACCGCCGGTCGCCACCGGAGCACAGGGAGCGGTGCTGGCAGTGTTCGGCGCAGCAGGCGCGGCAGTTTTCTTCTTTCCGAAGAGCGATCCGAAATTGGAGATTGCGGCTGCGGCGCTTGAGACTGCAGCGTTCGTACCTGCGGGTGCCTGACCGCTGGCGGAACTTGCAGCGCCGGCCACGGCGGTGTTGGCGGGGCCGCACGGAGGTAGGCCCTGAGGCATGAAGGCAGTGGCTTGTCCTGGGGCGGCAGTAGACACGCCGTTGGTCAGACCCCGGTAGTGCAGCGGGAATTCTCCACCCAGCGTATGCTGGTTGGCCTCGATCGTATTGATTTCGTCCACCGTCAGATTGAGTTCAAAGGTTAGGCCGTAAGCTGTCTGGCCGGGGGCCCATATCAGTTCGAACTGGGCGTCGCCGAACGAGCCCGGCCGGATGTTGAACTTGGGATCAAAGTTATTTCCGCCGTACGACTGGCCGATCCCGCGGAAAGCGTTGCCCCCGCCCACTGCGTAGCGGTTTCCCCGGTCGTCCAACGCAGTGCCGGAGCCCGCCACGTAGGCAAGGATCAGCGGCTGATTGGTCTTGTTCTGGAACCGCACACCGACATCGATGACCTTGTAATAGCCAGAGGTACTGGTGCGAAAGTCCGTGACAGTCGCGGCAAAGTCTCCACTTTCGTAGCAGAGGGGCTGGCTGCCGCAGAACGTGTTCTGGGCAGGGCTCGCGGCGGGCGCGGCGGTTTGAGCCTGGGCCATTGCGAACGCACCGAGTGCCAGCAGGATGGTCACGACACCAAGAAATCGAAAAGCCGATGGAATTGAATTCATCTCACATTCTCCTTGTCTTGAAGTGGCGGCATAACGCACGGCTGCGCTCCGATGCCTGTCGTTGCGAGGCCGGTCGGCTGATACCGCACCGGGCCTTCACTACGCATTACGCAAAAGCGAGGGAAAAACCGTCACCGCGTCGTTAAGGTTTTGACGGTTTGCAGGTATCCGGTAGACTCATCGGGAATGCAGAAGGCTGAGCGGAAGCGAAAATCTCGTCCCACCTGGACCGATGTCAAGGCGAAGCTTGCGGACTTCGACCGCGCCGGCTTGCTGGGGTTGATCCAGAACCTCTACGACGCTGACGAGGGCAATCGCGCATTTCTTCATGCGCGCTTTGGCCTTGCCGACGATGTGCTCCAGCCTTACAAGAAAACGATTGAGCGGTGGCTTTATCCTGACGTCTTTGGGCAAGGGGACATCTCAGTCTCCAAGGCAAAGAAAGCCATCTCCGATTACAAGAAAGCGGTTGACCATCCCGAGGGATTAGTTGAGTTGATGGTTTTCTACTGCGAAATGGCGACCGACTTCTGTAATGAGTTTGGGATGCAAGACGAGGGATACTTCGGCGCTCTGGTGCGCATGTTTGAACTGGCCATCAAGCTCGCAAACACCTTGCCGCACGGCCAGCGGGATGCGTTTGTCGCGAGACTCGATCGCGTGCGCCACGTTAGCCACAATTTTGGCTACGGCGTCGGAGGCGCCATGGATTTCCTGCTGTCAGAGTATGGCGTGGGCGAAGACTGACTCGGCCCGAGCCACACCTACTTCCCGCTCATGACTAGCTTCGCGATGGTGGCCAACTGCATGTTCGAAGTGCCTTCGTAGATTTTTCCAATCTTCGAATCGCGCCAGTACTTCTCCACGGGATAATCTTTGGTGAAGCCGTAGCCGCCGTAAATCTCGATGGCCAGCGATGTAACTCGCTCGGCCACCTGGGAGCAGAATAGCTTGGCCATGGCGGCTTCCTTGACGAACGGAATGCCGGCATCCTTCATGCGAGCGGCATTGTAGACCATCAGCCGGGCGGCTTCGATTTCGGTGGCCATCTGCGCGATCTGGAACTGGATGCCCTGAAAGTCGGCGATGGCTTTACCAAACTGCTTACGTTCTTGCGCGTATTTCGCAGCACATTCCCAGGCGCCGCGAGCAACACCCGCCATCTGCGCGCCGATCCCGATTCGGCCTTCGTTCAGAGTTTCAATCGCGATTTTGTATCCCTTGCCCACCTCGCCGAGAACGTTCGACTTGGGAACGCGGCAATCCTCCAGAATCAACTCGCAGGTCGAGGAAGCGCGAATGCCAAGTTTGTCTTCTTTCTTGCCGACGGTGAATCCGGGGAATTCTTTCTCGATAATAAAAGCGGTGATACCTTTGTACCCCGCCGCCGGATCGACTGTGGCAAACAGAATAAAGACACCGGCTTCTTTGCCATTCGTGATCCACAGCTTGCGTCCATTCAGGACGTAATCGCTGCCCTTCAGTTCGGCTTTCGTCTGCAGCGCAAACGCGTCCGATCCCGAACCCGCTTCGCTCAATGCGTAGGCACCGCACAGGTCCGCAACCATTCGCGGTAGATATCGCTTCCTCTGTTCCTCGGTGGTCCAGCGCAGCAAGGCGTTGTTGACCAGCGTGTTTTGCACGTCCACGATCACGCCCGCGGAAGCGTCCACGCGGGAAAGTTCTTCAACCGCCAGAATCGCCTCAAAGAATTTGCCGCCAGCACCGCCGTATTGTTCAGGCACCTCAATCCCCATCAGTCCCAACTGGAAGAACTGGTGAATGAGGTCTTTCTCGAAGACACCTTTTTCGTCCATCTCTTTCACCAGCGGCCGAACCTTCTCTTCAGCGAACTGGCGGATGTTGTCGCGGAAAAGAATCTCGTCTTCCGTGAAGCTGGTTAGAGGAGTCGGTGACGGCAATTGCAACGTAGTTTCGGGCATGAGAGCACCTTCAGAAGAGTATGACGAACCAAGAATTCTAGCATCTTTAAGGAGGGAATTTCGTAGCGCCCGCATCTTGCGGGACTGGACGGCGGACGATTACGAGCTTTGTTTGTAGACAAGCCGGAGGCCATCCGCCTGCATGATTCGCTGGATCTGATTGCGAGCATGCACGGCCCACGGGCCTGAGGTATCCAACTTCACATAGGCACGCCAATGCTTTAAAGCCTTGCGGGGTTCGCGAACCTTCTCATAGGCCAGCGCCACATTGTAGTGGGCGTCGCCGTAGGTGGGGGCGAGTTGCAGAGCAGTGTTGTAAGCCTGGATTGCCTCAGTCACCCGGCCAGTTTCATCCAACACATTCCCCAGATCGAAATAGGCCAAGGCATAGCGGGGATCAATCGCAACTGCGGCGCGGTAATGCTTTTCCGCCAGCGTGTAATCCTGCCGGTTGTAATGCAGCGTGCCCAGGTTGATGTGCGCGGCCGCGTGCTCGGGATCCAGTTCCAGCACTCTTTGATAAGCAGCGATCGCCTGGCCTTGAGTATTGGGATCTTCCTCAAGCGCAATTCCCTGCGCGAAAAGCCCGGCGACATCGGCGGGAATCGGCCCCGGCTTGACCATCGGGATCGCGGTACTGGCGACCACATTGTCTCGGGCGGAGAAATCAAACATGAACTGGCCCGCGATGGGCTCGACGACTCTGCCTTGGTGGCGGAAAGCGACACGATGTCCGGCGCTGAAAGAACCAGCCTCGAGCAAAGGATTTTCCATCCCGGCTGCCTGCTTCTGCATAGCCTCGAGAGACTGCCGGATTACCGCGGGCCGCACTTTTTGCGCGCACAAGTCACGCACTTTCTTGATTTGCAGGAGATCAAAAAAGGAATAGCTTTCGGCGGCGGCTACCAGTTCGGCTTTTTCCCATGCTGCCAACTGACGCGCCGTGAGCCGAAGAATCCGAAGCAAGTCTGCTCGACTATAGCGGTACACGGTGATAGGAACGTTCCGTGCTCATTATCCGAAGTTGGGGCGGTGTTGGCAAGTGGAAATAAGGCTCTAAAGGAATCTGAAACAGCAACTTGCATCGAGGCTGGTGCAATTTTCGCGGAAAAGTCGATGCGCACATAGCCCCGGACGCCTCGTTTGGAGGGGTCGCGCAATGCACGCCAGGACTCGCGCTGAGACGTAATTCGCCAAAGCTGGCCAAAAGTGTCACGAACTTTTAATCTTCGGCGAGCCGGAAAAGATGATAATCCAGCGATATCATGAATCGTTCCCCAGAGCGTTGCAAACAACAACCATGAGACGCAAAACCGTTCAAGAGTTGGAGTCCACGAAGGAGATGACCGGACTGGTGCAACAGGCCTGTTTGGTGGCGAAGGATGCCGCATTCAATCTGCGGGACTTCCTCGAGAATTCGTCCAACATGGCGTTCATCGCCGTGCAGGACTGCGAGAAAGAATTGGACCGCGCAGAACGCAAGATTGACGACGGGATCACCCGCGCCATCACCCAAGTCACTGAAGTGGAGGCGCGCGAACTGCTCGCCTGCCTTAAATTCATCATCGATCTGGAGCGCATCGGAGATTTGACATGGTCGGTGACCCAGCGCCTGCAGCGCTTGACGCCAAAAATCCTGCGTGACGATCGCCGGGATTTGATCGCGATGGCGGACATCCTGGAAAAAATGTTAGAAGCGGTGCACAAGGGGTTTGTGAACCGCGATCTGGAAACAGCAAATTGGATATTGAAAACCGACTCGCAGATTGACCAGGTCTGCCGAGCAGTCTTTAAGCGGCACCTGGAGAGCAAAGACCGACGCCGAGACTACAGCACCAACCTCCTGCTGATGGCCCAAGCCTTCGAACGCGCCGGAGATCACACCAAGAACCTGGGCGAAGAGTTGGTCCATCTGGTGGAAGGCCGCAGCGTGCGGCACGAACCCAAACGGTCGAGATCGCGGGTGCGGGAGGAAGCGTGAGCGAGCAAATGTAGGCGCGGGCGTCCACGCGCGTGCGGACGCAGAAATTCAAATTGAATCAGGGTCTATTTCGATCACAAGAGGCTGGAGCCGACGACCAGAGTTGAACTGGTGACCTGCCGATTACGAATCGGCTGCTCTACCAACTGAGCTACGTCGGCTTCTGGTTCGATTCTAAATGGGGGCGGGAGCAGCGTAAAGGGCGGGGGCGATTCTGCCAAGTTGCATTTCAGACTTTTCTAGAATGCTAGAAGTGAGCCCCTCCTCATGCGCTGCGGAGCTTTGCTCCGCGTGGACTCTTCGACTGCGCTCAGGGCAGGCTCGCGAGGGCGCCCGTCCCCACACTATGCAGCTTCACACGCTCAAGCGGCGCTTATGCTTCGCACTTCTTTTTCGTACTCCTCGTCGGACTCGGCTGGCAGAAGGACCCAGAGAGTGTAAATTCCGAGCGCGGTACCGAATGGGACGTTGAACAACGCGAGGAAGGCGAGAATGATGGTCAGAATGCGTGCCCAGGGCTCGCGATGCAGCAAACCCCATCCGACCAGAAAGCCAGCTGCAGCCTTCGCCAGGACAATGATTGCCATAAAACCCAGGAAGGGATGCAACCACACGGGGGGGCCGCTGGACTCGTGCAGGTGAAGGAATAAGGTATTGGCGACGATATACAGGCCCACTGCACCCACGGCATTGAACGCCGAGAGGGCCAGCCAGAGAATGCCCAGCAGGCGAATATGTTCTTGCACACGGCTGCGGCGCGGATAGCCCACGACCATGGTTCCGGTGAATTCCCTTCCGCAGCGACTGCAGAAACGCTGATCTGCTTGTACTGCAGTACCGCATTTGTCGCAGAACATGATTCCTCCTGATGGGACGGCCCCTGGTCCTGTAGATGATACGAACTATGTCGCGAGGCCGTTCCACTGAAACACTGATCGACGCATGGGTGTGCGAGGCGCACACAGCACACCGTCCCGCGAGCTGAAAAATGAAAAGGCCACCCGGCAACTTGGGTAGCCTTTTCTTTCAAGGGAGAATAGTTCTAACGGAAGATCAAACCGTCAAAACTTTCTGGCGAAATCTTATGAGCCGAAAAAGGGGGGTGTCAAGAAATTTCTAGGAAATAAATAGCTTTAGTTTCAATACCTTAGAAAATAGGTTAATAGTCCCTGTCGGTTCCTCATTGTGAGACGAATGTAAGCTTAAATCGGGTTAAATCGCTTTAATTGAGTGGCTTACATTGTCATTTCCGGGCTCTGAGGGCTTTTCCGACAGGTGTAGCGAGATAAATTCCCGATTCTGAGCCTGGTCGAATACCCGCTCTGGAAGCAGGCGCTTGGCGAGGATGCGAATGCCTCCGAAGGCAATTCCGGCGACCAGCGCGAACCCAATAATGATGAAACAGAGAATGATGACGTTCACCAAAAGGTTTGCGAGATTGTCCCTCTTGGTGAAAAACGTGTTTTCGTTCCAAGTCACATTGGCATCGTAATTCACCGACGCCAGCAGCGATTTCGCTTCGGCTTGCGAAAGTGGACCGGCCACGACCGCCACGATCGGACCGGTGCGCTTGTCAAAGATTGGTCCTCGAAGAATGACATTCTCGGGCGCGCCGTTGGCAGGTGGCGTACTCTGCGGGCGTGCAGCTTCGATGCGCCGGAGATGATCGGCTGCTATCTGCGGGGTCGGATAGGCGATCAACATCAAGGTAGCTTCTCCGCCCGAGCTGTTGTAATTTCCGACAACCACTTCCGCCCCAGCAGCGAAGTCCACTAAGTCGGCCGGAACCGGAGTATCCAAGTTGCTCAGAGCTGCGGGTCCGACCATGTATTTGGCGGTGTTCTTTACGTAGGATTGGGTTGGCAGGTAGGCGGGCAACCCTGGCAAATTGCGGGTATTGCCGGATGGCAACGGAAGGCCGTCGGCCAGTTCGCGCAACTCGGCAGCCGACATCGCGGACAGCTTCTGAAATGCAGCGTCCACCAGAATGTTGCCCCGATAAAACAGCACGCGCTCGTTCATCGAGGCGGCGCCATCGCCGATCTTTTCGGTGAGCATGGCTGGCGTTTTGTAGTAGGTGTAAGCACCATAGGCGCCGCTGGCGTCACCAAAGCGGGCCGCTTTGAGGGTGACCTTGCGGCCGTCATCGCGGGTATAGGTGATGGATTCGAAGGTGGTGAAGCCGTACTCTTTGAGAACGGCCGCATTCACAGGATCGGCGGCCGCAGGGTCGTTGCTGGTACGCGACGGGCCCGAGGCACCCCAACCGGCAAACTGTTTGGGAAGAACAGATGCCGAGGGAGCAGCCTCGTTTGCCGAGGCGAACCCGGCCAATGATATTGCCAGCATAAAAACGGGGATCAGCTTAGAGAGCTTCATCAGGACGGAACAGACAGGGAACAGAAAATCCCATGCCTATTAGACTACCGGGGCCGCTGGAAAGTTTCCAGAGCCGAGTTCCTTCACGGCTCACACTGCGAGGTATCCTCCGTCAACTGGAAATACCGCCCCCGTCACCCAAGAAGACTCGTCGCTGGCAAGATAGACGGCAAGTCCGGCGATATCCTCCGGCTGGCCGAGGCGGCCTATGGGATGCACCGCGATTCGTTCCGACCGAACCGATTTCGGGTCGGGAGCTTTGCTGATAACAGCAGCAGTGAGGTCGGTTTCGACAAACGATGGGCAAATGGCGTTCACCCGAATATGTTCTTGCCCGTGGTCGATGGCCATGCACTTGGTGAGCAGGACCACTGCGCCTTTGGATGGGGCATACGAAGCCCGGTTGCGCGCTCCGTTGACACCGAGGACGGAGGCCATGTTGATGATTGAGCCAACTCCAGCCTTGCGCATCTGAGGAAGCACGGCGCGGGAAAGCAGCCAGAGTCCACGCACATTGATATTGAAGGTTTCGTCCCACTGTTCTTCCGTGACCTGTTCTGCAGTTCCGATGTGAAGAACGCCCGCATTGTTGAGCAGAACATTGAGGCCTCCGAAGCGGGCCACGGTTTGCTCGACGACTCGGTCAATCTCGTCTCGCTTAGACACATCCGCGGCAAGAACCAGAGCGGCGTCGCCAATGTCGCTGGCGACTTCCTCAAGAAGCCTCTTGCGCCGGCCCACAAGCGCAATTCTTGCACCTTCCCGCGCCAGGGCAAGAGCGCACGCGCGTCCAATACCGCTGCCTGCACCCGTAACGATAGCGATCTTGCCTTCTAACCTTTGCTTCATATTGGGAATAAGTCTAGACGAAATCTCTCTTGCCTTGATTATCTTCGCGACTTTCGAAGTACAGTAGTGGGCAGGGGGCAAATCTTGAACACTGTGCACAATATCTACCGCGTGATCGGAGGACATTTCCGACGGAAGCGAGAGCAATGGTTTAAGTCCGAATATCAGGACTGCCACTCGGTCGTCGATGTTGGGGGCACTGCGGAAATGTGGAGCGGCATCGATTTTGCCGAACACATCACGCTCTTAAACGTCGGTCGGCCTCCCATGGATCTGCCGCCCGCAATCGCCTACGTCCAAGGAGATGGAAGAAATACCGGCTTGCCCGACTCCGGATTTGATCTGGCATTTTCGAACTCTGCCATCGAACACGTTGGCAGCTTCGAAGATCAGCGGCGCTTCGCGAATGAACTGCTGCGCATTGGCCGCCGCGTTTATTGTCAAACGCCGAACAGATGGTTCCCAATCGAGCCTCATTTCCTGGGTCTTTGCGTTCACTGGTTGCCGCGAAAATGGTTCACCAACTTCGTGGATCGTTACCTGACGCTACACGGATGGAGATATAAGCCGGATGCGGCAACTTCCGCCGCTCTTATTGACTCGATACGATTGCTGACCCGGGCGGAGCTGCAGCAACTGTTTCCCGGGTGCAAGATCAAAACCGAGCGCTGGCTCGGACTGCCGAAATCCTTCATGGCATGGAAATGAGGGCGGAAGAACGCCTTAGTAGCCTCCGCCCTCAAGACGTACTTTGCCACGGAACATGCGGAAGATGAAGACGAAGTACGCGAGTGCGAGCACAAACCCGAGGCTCCACCAGGTAATTCCGACAACCAGGCCGTGATGTCCGGCGGCGGAGTTGTAAATCGTCAAGCTGTAATTGGGATCGGTGCTGGCCGGCAGCACGACCGGGTATAAGGCAAAAGCGGCGCCCACCAACATGCTGACAATGTAAACGCTGGAAGCCACAAACGCGGGCTTTTCTTTACCTTTCTTTGTGTACAAAATCATAGCCGCCAAGCTCGCGAGCACTGCCAGCGGTATCAGAATGCCGATCGGATGCTCGCGATAGTTGTTCATGACCAGTGGCTTTATGGAATAGGTTGCAATCAAACTGACGATCGTCAGAAGCAGTTGGATCGGCCACATGGTCAAGGCCACTGCACGGGCGCGAAGGCTCAATTCGCCTTCCGTCTTGGTTACGACGTAGAGCGCCCCGTGAGCCGTTAAGGTCACCAAGGCGATCACGCCTGCCATCACGGTGTACCAGTCCAGAATCCCAGGATGTGCGCCCACACGAAAATCGGTCCAGAGCGGCTCGAAGAAGTAGCCGTCCGGCCCGAGTGGAACTCCGCGGATCACGTTGCCCAGAGCAGCGCCGAGGAAGATTGTCAGCAGAGCGCTCGAGGCGAAGAAAACCACGTCGAAGAAGCCCTGCCACACGGGGCTATCCATGTGCGCGCGGAATTCGATGCCGATGCCGCGCAGCATGAGCAGCCAAAGCACCATCATCAAGGGCAGGTAAAAACCGCTGAAGCTAGAGGCGTAGAGTTGTGGGAAAGCAAAGTAGAGCGTGCCACCCGCGGCGAGCAGCCAGACTTCGTTTCCGTCCCACACGGGCCCAATCGCACGCAAAATCATGCGACGTTCCGTGCTGCTCTTGGCAACGAAAAAATAGATCACGCCGGCACCGAGGTCAAAACCATCCAGCACCACGTAAGCGGCGACCATCAATGCTACAACCATGAACCAGAGGGTTTCCATAAATCCTCAATATCCTCTAATGCGCAGAAGCCGGTTCCGCGACCGGTCCGTTCTCAATCTCTCGGCGAACCAAAAACAGGAAAAGAATTCCAAGCACCATGTAAATGCCCATGAATCCCAACAGTGTGAACATGCCATTCCCTGCCGACACGGTCTTTGAGTATCCATCCGCCGTGAGCATCAAGCCGTAAACCAACCAGGGTTGACGGCCCAACTCCGCGGTCATCCATCCGGCGGTGTTGGCGATATAAGGGAAGGGCAAGCTCAGCAGGAGAATCCACAGCATCCAGCGTGCATCGAACAGCGTGCCCCGCCACAACAGAAAGACGGACACGACCATGATTGCGATGAACACCGTGCCCAGCCCCACCATGATGTGGTAGCTGAAATAGAGCAAGGGGATGTTCTGCGGCCAAAACTTCTCAGGGAACGAATCCAGGCCCTCCACTCGCGCCTGCCACCGCCGGTAGGTCAGAAAGCTGAGCGCTTTGGGCACGAGCAGCGGATTGTCAATCTTTCGTCCGGGGACATCAGGCTGGCCGATGATCACTAATGGAGCGCCAGGTTGACTGGTAAACAAAGCTTCCATCGCAGCCAGGGTGACGGGTTGATTGTGCGCCACCATCCGGCCCTGCCCATCGCCGGTGGGGAAAAGCTGGAGGATGCTGAAGATGCAACCTGCCCAGACTCCGGTACGCACGAAGATCTGTCCGTGCTCTTTGTATTTGCCAGATAGCAGATAGAAGGCGCCAACTGAAGCCATGACGAAGGCGCCAGTGATCGCCGCACCGCTCATGTTATGCGCGTATTGCCACCAGGCCCAGGGGTTCAGCACCAACTCCCAGAAGCTGCTCAGTTGGACGGAACCATCGGGGGCTCGTTCGTAGCCCACGGGATTCTGCATCCAGGCATCGGTAGCGATGATGAAGTATCCGGAAAGCCATGAGCCGAGAAACACCGCGACCGCCGACCACCAATGTGCGCGCGGGCTCAGCCTCTTCTCCCCATATAGGAAGAGCCCCAGGAACGCCGACTCCAGGAAGAATGCGAACATGCCTTCCATCGCCAGCGTCTGGCCAATCACGCCCCCGGCAAAACGAGAGAAGTGTGACCAATTGGTGCCGAACTGAAACTCCATGGGAATGCCCGTGACCACGCCGATCACGAAGTTGATGCCAAAAATGCGAACCCAGAAACGGGCTGCCTGGTTGTAGATTTCGTCGTTGCGGCGCAGACCCAGCGTCTTCAGCACCACGATCAGTGGCGCAAGCCCCATGGTGAGTTGGGGAAACAAGTAGTGAAACGTGACGGTGAAGGCAAAGTGCAGGCGATGAACTAGAAGCGCGCTATCCATGAAGAAATCTCGTTTGGGTATGTGAAGAAAAAATATCTCAAAAAGCGCGAGCACCCGCTGTGACGCCGGTCACACCGCTGACCCTTCGCTAGCGCGAAGTCTTGTGGCGTTCGAGATGTTCCTGGCGCATTTGACGTCTCTTGCCCGCATCGTCGTAGCGGCGTCGCTGGTCTTCGGTCTCGGGAATGACGGCTGGGACTTGTACCCGGCGTCCGCCCGCGTCGATGGCCACGAAGGTCAAGTAGGCAGAACTTACGTGCTTGCAGTCGTCCAGAAGGTAGTTCTCCACCCAGACTTTCACACCGACCTCCATCGAACTGCGGAACACGCGATTCACCGAGGAGCGGAGGATTACCAGATCTCCAACGTGCACTTGAACCCAAAAATCCATATGGTCGATCGCGGCGGTCACGACGTAGTTCCGGGAATGGCGATGTGCAGCCATGGCTCCGGCGAGGTCGATCCAGTGCATGAGGCGTCCGCCGAGTAAAGCTCCGAGCGGATTAGCGTCGTTGGGTAGGACGATCTCGGCCATCTCGGACTGTGAATCCCGGACCGGTCGTGGCAGCGTCAAATCATTGTTCTGGTTCATGGGTTGTGCTCGAAGGGAAGCTCGCCGACGCAGGTTGGGTTCTGCGCAGCAAGTACGATTGCAAATAGCATTCTGCCATCTTCTGAATGCGAGCTTCGGGATGAGAAGAGATCCACTGGCGGAGGGGGAGATCGTATTCCAGCATCCCATGGCCCGCCGGACAATGACCAGACTCGCAGATGAACCACATCGTCAGTCGAGCGCCACGGTCGCTGGCGATCGAAAATCTCACCGCATCGTAAGCACGTTCCTCCGGCAGTCGCGGACAGCGCGCCGCATAGCCCAGGTTGCAGAGTTCCCGCAGCTCTTCATTCGTTGGCTGTGTACCTTCATGGCCGGGTGCGGAGCAATGGCCAGTCCATCCGCCGCCCAGAGGCAGCCGCGAAGGGTGAAGCCAACCGCCATCGTCCAACTTGCTCGTCGGCACAAAAAATGGACAAGCCACTCGCAGAAACTCCTTTTGAGGATGAGGGCATTGTACTCAGCAGGAGGATCGATCGCCAGTGCTCACGAGAATTCCGCTTCAAATGGTTCACACTGGAGTTGTAGTAATCTCTTATCCGGATGCTTGGCTGAGAGCTGAGAACCGAAAGCTGAGAGCTGCCTCTATGGACCGACTCGCAATGCTGAACGAAATTCTATCGCAGAGCCCCGACGATGCCTTCGCACGTTACGGCCTCGCTATGGAGTATTCAAAAACCGGCGAGATTGAACGCGCCCTGGAAGAGTTCGGGAAACTGCTGTCCACGCATCCCGACTACACCGCTGGATACTTTATGGCTGCGCAGACCCTGGCGAATGCGAATCGAGTGGAGGAAGCCAAGAAAATGCTGGTGGACGGAATCTCGTCGGCGAGCCGAACCGGCAATGCTCATGCGCAGTCGGAGATGACTGCCATGTTGGACGAGTTGAAATCCTAGATACAATCAAAACAAAAAGCGTGAACCACGAAGGACACAAAGGGACACAAAGGAAGACAGATCCTGCTCCGTGCTTCTTATCCCCGCTCCCGCGCCATTTTCACCATCGACCATTCCACCAACCCCGGGAACAATTGATACAGCTTGATCACAGGATGCATAGTCCAGGGTACAACGACTTCCCGCTTTTGTTTCAAGTACCCGCGAAGCACGGCCTGGGCGACGCGTTCGGCGGTGATCCCTCGAACCCGGGCCGGACGCACTTGTTTTTGTTCTTTGCCTTTGAGTGCATTTGCGGTGAAATCCGTGCGCACGTAGCCGGGGCACACGGTCAACACGTTGATCCCGGAGCTCTTCAACTCGATGCGCGCTCCCTTGCCAATAGCGTTCATGGCAAATTTGGTAGCGCTGTAAACCGCATGAAAGGGCAGCGGAATATGCCCGGCAACGCTCGATACATTGATGATTGTGCCTGAGGCTTGCTGCTTCATCACGGGAATCACCGCCTGCATGGCTTCGACGGTCCCGAAGAAATTGGTCTCGAAGGTCTCCCGGCACCCCGCCATATCCACATTCGCGATCGAGTCCAAGATTCCGTGACCGGCGTTGTTTATCCAGACATCGATGCGCTGGAAATGGTGGAGGGTCAGGCCCACAACCCGATCAATCTCCTCGCGATTGCGTACATCGCAAGCGAGTCCCAGCGTGCGCTCGCCGTAACCGATCCGCCCGCGAGCGGCTTCCGCCCGTTCCGCATCGCGTGAGAGCAGCACTACACTTGCACCCCGATCGGCAAAGATTTTGGCAATCGCCTCGCCGATGCCCATGGATGCGCCAGTCACGACAACGACCTTCCCTGAAAGGTCCGCTTTGTTCAACCCCATTTCGTGCTTGTATTCTTCTGCCGCTCTCAAGTCAAGCCGGAGGAAGATCAAGTCTGGCGTACAATCCTAAAATTCGTGCCGCGAAGGATCTCGGAGGCTGTTCTTGAGTACATTGCTGCCGCTGTTTCCCTTGGACCTGGTTCTGCTTCCCGGCACGCCCTTGCCGCTGCATATTTTTGAACCACGTTACCGGGAGATGATTTCCGAATGCCTCGACCGCAACCAGCATTTTGGCGTGGTACGAGCTAAGGATCAGGAACTTGCTGAGATTGGCTGCACGGCGGAAATCCTTACGGTCACCAAGAAATATCCCGACGGACGCATGGACATCGTCACCGAAGGCCGTGCGCGCTTCGAGGTTATCCAACTAAACCAGGAGCGCTCGTTCTTGCAGGCCGAGGTGCTCTATTTGCACGACGAGCCTGAGATCGCCTCGACAGAGGAAATTGCGCAAGCCATGAAACTGCATGGCGAAATCATGACGCTGGCAGGGGCAGAACCGGAGAAATCGTCGGAGATTGACGAAGGGCAACTCTCCTTTCACCTCGCGGGATCGCTCCCCCTTGATCTCGACTTCAAACAAAATTTGCTGGGAATGAAATCCGAGGCTGAACGCCTGCGCGCCCTGATTTCGTTCTTTGATACCATCCTTCCCACGATGCGCCGCACCGTCCACGTCCGTCGCAAAGCCGGCGGCAATGGGCACGCCGGATAAAACCGGAGGCGGGCGTATAATCTGGCCAGAAGCTGTTCTCTGTGGGGGTTTTGCGATCATGAGTCTTCCTCGGACGCTCGGCGAGTTGCGCCACAGTCCATTCTCCGAAGCACAACTGCGAAGTCGGCGTGTGAAGGACGAATTACGCGACAACCTGATGGCGAAACTTCGCCAGGGTGGGCCGATTTTTCCCGGAATTGTCGGCTACGACGATACCGTGGTGCCGCAAATCATCAATGCCATTCTTTCGCGGCATAACTTTATCCTGCTCGGACTTCGCGGCCAGGCCAAGAGCCGCATCCTGCGAGCTCTGACCACGTTGCTGGATGCGCACATGCCCTACGTGGCCGGCTGTGAGATTCACGACAATCCCTACTCGCCGATCTGCCGCCGCTGCCGGGACGGGGTTGCGCAGCTTGGTGACCAGACGCCCATCGCTTATCTCACGCAGGAAGAGCGCTACGTGGAAAAGCTGGCCACGCCCGATGTGACCATCGCGGACCTGATCGGCGACATCGATCCCATCAAGGCGGCGCGGGGAGGCCACGAACTGGGCAGCGAGATGACCGTGCATTACGGATTGCTGCCGCGCGCCAATCGCGGCATCTTCGCCATCAACGAACTGCCCGACCTGGCCGGCAAAATCCAGGTCGGCCTGTTCAACATCATGCAGGAAGGTGATGTGCAGATTAAGGGTTATCCCATTCGCCTTCCGCTCGATGTTGCGCTGGTATTTAGCGCCAACCCGGAGGACTACACGGCTCGCGGAAAAATCATTACCCCGCTGAAGGATCGAATCGGGTCAGAGATTCGCACGCACTATCCGGCTTCCATCGAAGAAGGCATCGCCATCACCACGCAAGAAGCCTGGACCAAGAGAGACGGATACAAGCTGCACATTCCGAAATATGTACAAGAAGTCATCGAGCGAATTGCCTTTGCCGCCCGCGAGGATAAGAAAGTTGACAAGCGCTCGGGAGTAAGTCAGCGTCTGCCCATTTCGTGCATGGAGAATGTGATCTCGAACGCCGAACGCCGCGCCATCCGGCATGAGGAAAAGCTGGTGGTACCGCGCATCGGGGATGTGTACGCGGCCATGCCGGCCATCACTGGCAAGCTTGAATTGGAATATGAAGGTGAGATGAAGGGCGCCGACCAGGTAGGACGAGAACTGATCCGAACCGCCATCGCCAAGACTTACGACGGATACTTCAAAGGCACGGACATGAATCAGGTCGTGCAGTGGTTCGACCTGGGTGGCGAGATTCAATTGGCGGACGCTGCTGGTGCAGGAGAAGCCCTGCAGGCTCTTCGCGGGATTCAAGGCTTGATGGAAAAATTGGTAAAGTTGAACGTGGGACCGAAAGAGAGCCCGGAATCGCAAGTCTCGGCAGCGGAGTTTGTGCTCGAAGGCCTGCACGCACACAAACGAATCGGACGAAACGAGGAACGTTTGTTCAGCGCTGGAGAAAAACCCCAGAAAGTTGCGGAGAAGCCGTTCGAGCGCGAGGATCCTCCGTTTCGCGGCAGGAGACCGTTTAATTAGTCGTTGGTCGTTGGCTGTCCGTCGTTGGTCGTCGGCCCCAACTATCAAAATAATAATTGTCATTCCGAGCGAAGCGAGGAACCTGCTGTTGCGCTGCCAACGACCAATGACGAACGACCAACGACTTCTTTTATGAAACGCATTCGCTATTCCAAATACGTGCCCGACCCGGCCGGCGAGATGAGCATGGAAGACCTGCTCAGCGCGCTCTCCGACTACCTGCTGCAGAGCGGGTTTCAGAATTATCTCTATGACGATTTTGGGGATGGCGAGCAGACGTTGGACGATCTGCGCCGCGCGATTGAGCAGGCTTTGCTCGACAGCGATTTGCTCGATGAACAAATGCGCCAGCAACTGCAGCAGATGCAGATGGAAGGCACGCTGGATGAACTCATCGAGCAACTGATTCAGCGCATGCAGCAGGAGGATTACATCAGCATCGATCAGCCCCACGATCCTTCGCGGCAATCGAGTGTGGGCGGGCAGGTGGGCGAGGCACAACAGCAAGTAAAGTTCGAAATCACCGACAAGAGCCTGGATTTTCTTGGCTTCAAGACGCTGCGCGATCTGATGGGATCGCTGGGCAAGTCGAGCTTCGGGCGGCACGACACGCGCGATCTAGCCACCGGCATCGAGGCCAGTGGCGCGTCGAGACAGTATGAATTCGGCGATACGCTTAACCTCGACATTACCGCAACGCTCTCCAGCGCCATCCAGCGCGAAGGGATGAACCTGCCGCTGAACATCGAATATTCCGACTTGCAAGTACATCAGTGCGAATACCAGTCTTCGTGCGCGACTGTGCTCATGCTTGACTGCTCGCATTCCATGATTCTGTACGGAGAAGATCGTTTCACCCCGGCGAAGAAGGTCGCGATGGCGCTCTCGCATCTGATCCGCACGCAGTATCCGGGCGATTCTCTGTCGTTGATCCTATTTCATGATTCCGCGGAAGAAGTACCGCTCTCGCAACTGGCGCGGGTGAAAGTGGGACCGTATTACACCAACACGCGCGAGGGTCTGCGGCTGGCGCAGCGCATTCTGCAGCGCCAGCGCAAAGACATGAAGCAGATTGTGATGATCACCGACGGCAAGCCGTCCGCGCTGACGCTGGAAGACGGACGCATTTACAAGAACGCCTTCGGCCTCGATCCGCTGGTCGTGAGCCAGACGCTCGAAGAAGTTTCCAAATGCAAACGCGCCGGCGTCATGATCAATACTTTCATGCTGGCATCGGATTATGGCCTGGTACAGTTCGTGCAGAAGGTCACGGAAATGTGCCGCGGCAAAGCCTACTTCACAACGCCTTACACGCTGGGACAATACCTGTTGATGGATTACATGTCGCGAAAAACCAAGACCATCCACTGAGTTCGAGTTCTCTTACGCGACGTTCACCCAGACGTCCTTCCTTACCTTGGTAATCTTGTGTGTCGGTCGCGATATCCTCTAGATTAGATACTCCCCAGATGTGGCCTCGGGTCATCAGCTTACCATCGGAGTCTTTGTGCGCAAGAAACGTTCATCTAGAAGATGGCCACGGATCCGTCGTGCGTCGGAGGCGCTTTGCTTTATGTTGCTGGCGAGCCTCTTTGTGCTAACGACCACTGCGCCGGCTCTGCACGCTCAAACCGAAAACAACGCGAGAAAACTTATTTACCGGGTTGAACCGGAATACCCTGCGGATTTGAAGCGCATTGGCATTGGCGGTTACGTGCGCGTAGAAGCTACCATCTCCCCGAGTGGGGCGGTTGAAGACGCTACGATATCGGGGGGAAACCCTGTTCTCGCCGAAGCGGCCGTCAGGGCGGTTAAGAAATGGAAATACGCACCCCTTGATTCAAAAACCAAGGCCAGGCTGGTTTTTCACTTCAGTCCGTAGAGAGGCGCCGACTGCCTCTGTTCAGCTCGGGCTATCCGCTTTCTTCACCGCTAGCTCCGCGCCCTGGAATCCGATCTTGCTGTGTGTTCCATCGCAAAACGGTTTGTTGACTGATCCGCCGCAGCGGCAGAGCGAAAAGGCTGGCTTGCCGGTGAGGTCATACGCGGTTCCGTTGACGTCCACCAGTTCGATCGAACCTTCAGGAGCTTCGACGCGATAGGGACCGTTGGGTCGGACGGTGATTTTAACTGTGGCCATGAGACCTCCGATTGAATTGTGTCCGAGTTATGAAGATAACAGCTTCTGGCCTCTAGCTTCTAGCTCAAGGAAAAACTGCAGATTCCTCGGGGATAAAGCTCCCTCGGAATGACAACGCGGGTGGGGTTGGCTACAGCCAGGCACGGAGAGCTTGAAGCCAAAAGCTAGAAGCTAGAAGCGTTTTTCAAGCCACCGCCAACTTCGCCCCAATCAAACTGTGATAAAGCCTGACATACTCGTCGATCATGCGCTTGGCGGTGAAGCATTCGCGGGCTCGCTGATAGGCACGAGTGGCGTAGCCGCGGCACAGATCGCGATGCTCATGCAATCGTCGAATCACGTCGGCCAGGCTATCGGCATCATTGGCTTGAAAGTAGATCGCGGCATCGCCCCAAATCTCGCGGAAGCAGGGAATGTCATTGGCGATAATGGCGCAGCGAGAAAACGCGGCTTCGAGCGGCGCCATGCCGAAAGCCTCGTACCTCGAGGTCGCCGCGTAGATCGAGGCGCGGCTGTACAGCGTGCGGAGCTGTGCCTGCGTCTGCGGCCCTCTTATCGCTACGGAGATCTGATCGATTGCAAGTTTCACATCGGTGCGGATCGGAACCTCGCAATCGGCAACCTGCGTCTCTGAGCCCACGATACAAACAGGGAGCGGGTGGGTGTGTTGGGTCAACAAATTTACCTGCTTGCTGGCGTCACACAAGCGTCCCACGGACAACACAGAATCATCCTTGCTCACATATGGATTGAAAGAGACCGGATTGCGGCCGTTGTAGATCACCGCATCCCGCCGTGGGCGCGTGTAGCAGGCGCGAATCACATCCAGCATCCACACCGACGGGGCAACCACCGCGCTGGCATGCCACAAGCCACGCGTCACGGCCTCCCGATACCACTTCATCCAGCGCGTCTCGTTGGGTTCCTTCCCGTGGACTTCTTTCCACCAACTGATTAAATCGCCGTGAGCGACGACCACGCGTGGAGTCTCGACTGCAAGGTTGCCATAGCACAACTGATTCAAGTGCAGCAGATCGGGTTTGACTTCCTTAACTAGCGCCGTGAGATATGCGGACGACTCTTTCAGATCCTGTTCGGCTTCCTGCATCCAGTCCAGGCGAAACGCAGTGGGACGGTAGTCCAGACCATGCAGCTCGTCCATCCAGGAAGTTTGCTTGGGCAGGGGGATATCGCCAAGGCTAACCAGCGTGACTCGCACTCCGCGACTCACCAGGCCGGTGACGAGTTCTTGTGTGTAAGTCCACACCCCGCTCAACGTATCGGTGGTCACAAGAATGTGCACAAGCGTCTCCTGCCAATGTAGGCGCGGGCGTCACGCCCGTGCTCGGTAGCGCCCTATTCTATTTCGGAATGGTCCCAGATTGAAGCACTTCTTTTCAGGTGAGGTTGACCGTGAGAGTGCAAGATCTTGCACCCTTGTCGCAAGCAGTTGAGCCACAATGGTCAAGCTACAATGAATCCATGCTTCGCCTGATGTGCGTGACCGCCCATCCCGACGACGAAGCCGCAAGCTTTGGCGGCTCACTGCGCCTCAGCCATGATCGCGGCATCGAGACCTGCGTAGTCTGCCTTACGCCCGGGCAGGCGGCGAGTCATCGGGCTGGGGCTGCCAACGATCAGGAATTGGCAGCCATGCGGCGGAAGGAGTTTGCCGCCGCTTGTGAAGTCCTGAAAGTTTCGCAAGGGATCGTGCTGGATTATCCCGACGGCCAGCTTCACCGCCAGGATCTTCACAAGGTGGTCTGCGAACTGACGCTTCACATTCGCCGGTTCCGTCCGCAAGTGCTGCTCACCTTCGGCCCGGACGGCTCGGTTACCGGGCATACCGATCATTCCATGGCTTCGGTTTTTGCCACGCTGGCTTTTCACTGGGCGGGACGAACCAACCGGTATCCCGACCAGCTCGCAGGCGAAATCGCTCCGCACCAAGCCCAGAAGCTCTACTACAGCACAACCAACTTCACGCTACCGAACCGCCAACCGGTCACGCTGCCGCCCGCCACCGCGATCATCGAAATCGGAGATTATCTCGAAACCAAAATTGCCGCATTCAAAGCTCACACCAGCCAAGCCCCACTATGGCCTCTGTTCGAATCCCACGTTCGCCTGCGAGGGCGGCAGGAGATGTTCCATCTCGCCGCCAGGGTGATTCCGGGGTTGATTGAGCAGGAGACGGATCTGTTTGCGGGAATCAGCAATCGCTGACGGCTCTCCGCTCAAAGGAACAAGAACGGTGCACACAGTAGGACGCGAGCCCTCGCTCCGATGAAAACACGAGCACTCTGCTGACGATTAGGGCATCAACAAGAATGCGTGGTTCGCTCCGCCGATCGTGCCGTAGCCCACAATTTGCCCCGACTTGTTAATCGAATACGCGGCATTCAGAACCCAACCAGAATTGGAGGGGATCAGATCATTTAAGTCCTTCAAGCCGGTCGTGCTGCTCCAGAGGAAGGCGTGGTTGTCGCCGCCTTTGACGGTCGAGTGTCCGACGACCTCACCCGTATCCGTGATCATATCGGCAAAACTGGAGGTGCCACCCTTCAGCGTACCGATTGGTTGAATCTTCCCTGACGCGTCCCAATAAATGGCTTCTCCTTTGGGGAACCTGGCCGAAGTGGCCATCCCGGCAATTACTCCTGAATCGTTGATCCACGCGGCAAAACTATTCTTGCCTCCAGGCAGCGTCCCCAGATCCTTCCATCTTCCAGTCTGACTCCAGAGAACACCGTGGCAATTGGTTTCGTTTTTATTAAAGTAGGCAACGCCCACAACCTGGTTCTCGTTATTGATGTAATAGGGAACCGTATACAGAGCATGAGGCAGGCCGCCAATATCACGAATATGGTACTTGCCCCCGTTCTTCTTCCAAACAACCCCGTGCACGTTACCGTTGCTGACAAGCGATTCGCCAACAATTACCCCTTTGGAGTTAATCGCGTCCGCATCGCTGTACGCGTCCCCGCCAGGCAGCGTGCCAAGGTCGATCATCTTTCCGCTCTTCTTGGTCCATAGAAAGCCGTGCCCATCGCCACTTTGAGTGTTTCCCGAGAAGCCGACAACATCGTCGGAGTCACTGACGTAGAAACCGATGCTGAGATCGTCGCCCTGTAAAGTGCCGAGATCCCGCATGTCGCCGCCGCTCCACAGGAAAGCATGCGAAGGCAAGACAAATGCGCACAAGTTGCTTTGCGAAGTCGAGGTATCGGAACAGCCCGTGACTTGGCCTGAGGCATTAACGCTAAAGGCAGCGCTCCCTGTGTCCCCCTGCAAAACGCCGAGGTCAGTCACCTGATAGGTCTGTCCGGCAACCAGCAAGCTAGAAAACGCAATTGAGAACAGCCCGGCGGCGAATTGGTTTTTCAAGTTCATTCAAGATTTGCTCCGTGTGATGTTTTTGCGAGTCCGGAAATCTTGCTGGCCTGTATGAGGCGCGGGTCCGCCGGGGGAAGTGACGCGCGAAGAATTATGTTCATTTGTTGCGGGCGTGTCAATGTGCAAATTGTTGCGTCTATGCCCTCTGAGCGGCGTCATGCAACAACACATCCGATTGATTGTATCTTCAAGCGGCTATTGTCCCCGCAGGTCGCGCAGAACTTGCAGCAATGAGCTATGAGCGAAAGGCGCCGGCGCCAGGGTGAGGATCAGCATAACCAGGCCGAAGACAGCAAGCCAGCGCCGGATGCCTGTCACTCCCGGCCACTCCGCTACCATGGGATGGCGCATGCCGCTGATCCTCAGCAGGATCGCCCAGATGAGCCATCCGGCCCAAAAATAAAGCGCCATCGGAATGAGCGCCAGGATCGTAAGCCGCGAAACTGTCTTGTGCGCGCGGGGAGCGAGCGAGAAGACGATGTGCCCACCATCGAGTTGGCCGCCGGGCAGAAGATTCAATGCCGTTGCGAACATCCCAACCCAAGCCGCAATCGCAGTGGGATGGAAATAAATCGAGTGCAGTGCACTCGCCTTAACCGGCGCAGGCGGAAGAACGTACCAGGCCAATCGAAAAATCAGCGGGTACCCCAGTTGAATATCGGGGCCTGCCATCGCCGACGGCATGGCCTTGGAGAGTGGCATGGCAAATAAAAGCACGGTCACTGCCACCACAAATCCCGCGATTGGCCCGGCGATTCCAATGTCAAACAGCGCGGCACGGGAGCGAATCGGGGAACGAATGCGAATGAATGCGCCCAAGGTCCCGATCAACGTCGGCGCGGGGATGAAGAAGGGCAGCGTCGCATTCACACCGTAGTAGCGGCAACAGAGGTAGTGCCCCATCTCGTGCGCCAGAAGGATCAGCATCAGCGTGGATGCGAACGGCACACCCAGCAATAGCCTGGACGGCTCCGCCTTGATCCAGTGCCAGGGGAAAAAAGGGCCTTCGTCATCATTTAACGAAAACGCCGGCTGGTTATGCTGGAAATTAAACTCCATGCGCGCCCCAACCACCAGGGTCGTGAAGATCGTGGCCAGGAGCAAGACGATATGCAGCCAGTAGCGCTGCTTCGGAGGCTGTACCACAAAGACTTCGACAGGACGGTAATAATCTGTGGTCGAAGAAGAAACCGGGGGAAGGAATTCAGGCATCAGGATTCCGCGCTGTCAGGGTTAGAGCAAATGCGGGCGGGAACGCCCGTATCTCCATCGTACCCGAGAGGCAGGCTTTCAGTCGATGGACTGCAACTCCTTGCCCGGCTTGAAACGTACCGCCTTGCCCGGCGGAATCGAAACCTCGGCGCCGGTGCGCGGGTTGCGCCCGATGCCGGTCTTGCGCGGCCTGACGTTGAACACGCCAAACCCGCGCAGCTCAATGCGATCGCCCTTAGCGAGCGATCGCTTCATGCTCCCGAACACCGTTTCCACGGCCAGTTCGGCCTTGGTTTTCGTGATTCCTGTCTTGTTGACCACTTCGTTGATGATGTCCAGCTTGATCACAGGCGGCTCCCCCAAGCGATGGAGTCAGTATGGTTGCACCAAGTCATTGATGCTAAGGGAGATATTGGAGATTGTCAACGGGAGTTATCTCCTCAGTCAAGTTGTAGGAAGCGGAGGGCCTTGCATTGCACACCAACGATCGAAGTCCAAGAACCTGAAGTCTTACAACTACTTCCCCGCGTTCTCGCCTTCCTTATACATGTATTTGATCGAGGGCTTGTAGATCATCAGGTTGGGCGAACCGTTGCAGCTCACCTTGAGGCAGCTCTTGTCGTACCACTCGATGAAGCCGTGGACTTCTTCGCCATCGCGGAGCACGATGACCATCGGGGTTTTCGCCTGCATCTGCTTCTGGTAATAGAAATTCTCGGCGTTAGTCTGCTCCGGCGGCGCGGCTTTGCGGCCCCCGCCATTGCGATCACCGCGGTCGTTGCGGTCGTTCCGGTCGCCGGAGCGTTCGGGACGGTCGCGCCGCTCTCCCATCGGGGGGGATAGGTGGCTGTGGTTGTGGTCGGGGCGGCTCAACGATGGGCGAATCAGTTTTCGGTTGCCAAAACCTTCCGGTTCGATGGCCCTCTGAACGGGCAGTGAATCAATCGCATCTTTCATAGCCATAGCACCACCTGTTGGACACGCTTTTTTACGCGGACCACAATCTGGCGCGACAATGATTGTGGATTCTTGAGGCGTGAACTTTCCAATACCGTAGCACAGGAGCCCAGAGATGACAATCCTCAACTTGGAGGAGCAGTCGGCACTCAGCTCAGCATTTGCGACTTGGCACCAAAGGCTGTTGACCTCTGGTAGAGCCGGCATCCTGCCCTCGCCTTGCGCACGGGACGCCCCACGACAGCCGCCAGGACGGCGGCGCTACAAAAATGTTGGCAGAGCCCGGGGAAGTGCCAGCCTTTTGTGCTCCCCGCCAAAATCACCCTCGCTCCAGCGCCGTGGCAAAAGCATCAAGGGACAGCGAGCGCAGCAGGTTGCGGCGCATCCCGCGCTCGACCTCGGCCAGACGGTCGGAGGCAAGGGTAATCCACGCGAAGTCGGCGGCTTCAGCGAGCGTTTTCAGCTCGGGCTGGATATCAGTATTGCGGACCAGTTCCGGAGCCCCGGAATTCAGAAAGGTCAAATCCTGCAGCAAGGAGTAGATTGCACGGATCAGCTTCTCGGTCTTATCGCGACCTTCAGCGCCGGCGCGATAGCTCTCCGTGATTTTGAAAAGCTCGCTGTGATCCCCAGCGCGCAAAGCCGAATTCAGGATGGCGAGCGCGTGCGCGCGCGCCGCCGTATAGGCCGCCAGATCGAAGCTGCGGGCGCGGCCTACGGCGCCTTCTGAAAGCCGGGCCAGCAGGGCGCGCTGCTTCGGGCTCCAGTCCGGACGATTTGTCGCCAGATACTCTTCGACCTCCGCGGCAGGTAGTGCATTCAGCGTGATGATCATCGAACGCGAGCGGATCGTCGGCAACAACTCGCCCGCATTCTCCGTCAACAGAAAGATGGTGGCGAACTCGGGCGGTTCTTCCAGCACCTTCAGCAAAGAGTTGGCTGCCTCTTTCATGAACGCCGAGTCAGTAAAGATGTAGACCCGCTCCTTGGCCTCGCCGGGACGGTAATAGATGGTTTCAATCACGCGCCGCACCTGATCCACTTTGATCATCATCTGCGGCGGGTCAGGCGGAATCACCAGCACATCGGGATGCGTCTGGACGAACAGTCGCGTGTCTTTCTTGTCAGCGTCGCGTAGACCTTCGCGGGCTTCAACGGCCTCGGCAAAACGCGCATCGAGATCTTCCGCCTGCGAAATCCGAACACAATTCGAGCACTTGCCGCAAAAGTCGGGCAGGCCATCCGTGGTAACCGGTGCCAGGCAGTTCATGGCCTTGGCAATCATCAGGGCGAGAGTGTATTTGCCGGAACCGGCCGGACCACCCAGAATAACGGCTTGGGGAAAGCGGTTGCGCGCGAGCATGTCGCGCAATTGACGGACAGCATCCGCGTTGCCGTAAAAGTCAGAAAAGGGCATGTGTCAGCTATCCGCTATCTCATTCAGCCAGATCAGGATACTTCCCGCTGGCTGAAAACCGTCTGCAGACGCAGTCGGCACCGGCGTTTATCCCTTGCGTGCGGCAGGCAATCGGGTCTGAAGCCGATTGCGGAATGCCGATTGCTGAGTGCTCGCATTTGCCAGCTTCAGCTTATGCCGCACAACCTCTACGATTCGCCTGTGCGTCTCGTCGGGAGTGCCCCGAGCATCCACGAGAACCACGCGCTCCGGCTCGCGGGCCGCGATCGCCAGATACGCATTTCGTACCCGGCCAAAAAACGCCCGGCTTTCCTGTTCGAACCGGTTCTCGTCACTTTTCGCACGGTTATCCTTGCCAGCTTGAGCCTGATTGCGGCGGCGAGCGCGATCCACGCTCTTTGCCACGTCCGAATCCATCAGGATGGTAACTTCAGGCCACAGACCGCCGCATAGGATTCTATGCAGCGCCAGGACTGGCTCATGGCCGAGTTTGCGTCCGCCGCCTTGGTAGGCCTCCGTCGAATCGGTGAAACGATCGCAGAGTACGATTCGACCCTCGGCGAGCGCGGGCTCGATCACTTCACGAATGTGCTGCGCCCGCGAAGCAAACATCAGCGCCAACTCTGCCAGCGGAGCCAGCGCAGAGGTACTGCTATCAAGCAAAAGGTGGCGAATCTTATCTCCGGTAGGTGTGCCCCCTGGCTCCCGGGTGACCACTACCGGCAGGTTCTGAGAGCGCAATACCGCGGCCAGCTTTTCGAGCTGGGTGCTTTTGCCACATCCGTCGAGACCTTCGAAAGTAACGAACCTGCCGCGATGAGCGTGAGATGGCACGGGGAGATCATAGCAAAGCATCCTTCGGAAACACACGCGTGACTGGTTCACATGCGACTGTTATAGTCATTGTTCTTTCGATGTTTTATTAACCTCTCTGTTCCAGCAAGGAGCTAAATGACTCTACTGTCTCGCAATCTCTGGTTGTCGATAATTGTGGTTTGCACGATGGCAATGGCGAGTGTGGCACAAAAAACCAAGGCAGCGCCAAAACCGCCAGCCCCCACAATCACGATTGCCGTAGATGCGAGCGAAGCTCCCCGCAAGATTTTCCATGCTCAGCTGACGATCCCGGCCACGCCCGGCACGCTCACTCTCTACTATCCCAAATGGATTCCCGGCGAGCACGGACCGACCGGCCCGATCGAAGACTTGGCGGGCTTGAAGTTCACGGCCAACGGACAAACGTTGAAATGGCGGCGCGACCTGTTGGATGGATGGACGATCCATGTCGACGTGCCCGCTGGGGCCTCGGCCGTGAACGCATCGCTGGATTTCATTTCTCCCGCGGGATACGAGGGAATGTTCACGGCAGCCGCTTCCGCGACGGACAAAATGACGGTCCTGAGCTGGAACACGGTATTGCTGTATCCCGCCGGCTACACCACCGATGAACTCACCTACCAGGCGAGCCTGCGTCTGCCGCAGGGATGGAAATTTGGCACGCCTCTGCCAATTGCGTCGCAGTCTGGAGCCGAGATCAGTTTCAAACCGGCATCCTTGACCACGCTGGTGGATTCTCCCGTAATCGCTGGCCAATACCTGCGCGTGGTGCCGCTGAGCGAGAACCCCCGCCAGGAAATGGACATCGCCGCGGATACTGCCGGCGATCTGGATGCACCGCAAGAAGTTCTCGACCACTACAAAGCCTTAACCGAGCAGGCCTCGAAGCTTTTCGGAGCGCAGCATTTCCGCGACTACCACTTTCTTTACAGCCTAAGCAACCACGTAGCGCACTTCGGGCTGGAGCACCACGAATCGAATGACAGCCGGAGTTCCGAGCGCTCTTTGGTGGACGAAGACCCGCGCCTTCTGGCTTCCGGCCTGCTGTCGCACGAATATGTGCACTCGTGGAATGGAAAATACCGCCGCCCTGCAGACCTGAGCACACCTGATTATGAGAAGCCGATGCAGGACGATCTGCTCTGGGTGTACGAAGGGCTGACTTCGTATCTTGGCGATACGCTGGCCGCTCGCAGCGGCATACGCACGCCGGATCAGTTCCGCGAAAACCTGGCCTCGATGGCTGCCCGCCTCGATCACGTTCCCGGCCGCGCCTGGCGCAATCTGCAGGATACGGCGGACGGAGTGCCCTCCATGCAGGGTGCGCCGCATGAGTGGGAGTCCTGGCGACGAACGGTGGATTATTACGACGAAGATGTTCTGAATTGGCTGTGGGTTGACACGATCATTCGCGAGCAAACGCACGGTGCGAAGTCGATGGATGATTTCTGCCATCTCTTTCACGGCGGGCAGAGCGGACCGCCGGAGATAAAAACTTACACCTTCGACGATGTGGTAAACACGCTGAATCAGGTTGCTCCTTATGACTGGCGCGGATTCTGGACGGAGCGACTCACCAACCACGGGCCGGGCGCGCCGCTCACCGGCATCGAGCGGAGCGGATGGAAATTGGTCTATAACGAGACTCAATCGGAGCTGATAAAGGTGCGCAAGCGCGAGCGCAAGGAGATCAATGTCGAGTACTCGATTGGCCTCCTGCTCGATGAGAACGGAAACATCGTCGACACCGTCGAAGGAATGCCAGCCGCGAAAGCGGGCGTCGGGCCCGGCATGAAGGTTGCAGCGGTGAATGGAAAACGCTTCTCGGAAGACGCTTTAAGCGACGTGCTGAGGGCGGCGAAGAACAGCTCCGACGCAATCGAACTGCTGGTTGAGAATGCAGAATATTTCAAAATCTATGAAGTTGACTATCACGGGGGAGAGCGATATCCACACCTGGTGCGGGACGAATCCAAGCCCGATGTGCTGACGGAGATTATCAAGCCACGATAACCGTCATTCCAATGCAGGCGCGGGCGTCCGCGCCCGTGCGGGCGGCAAACGGTGGTGGTGTGGTGTGGTAGTGTGAAGCACCACTACCTTGGCAGACGCGGCTGATTCGATTCCGAGTGCCCCTGTATAATCATGAATTAGGCCTCATCCAGCTCATCAGGAAGGTGATCTCTTGAACACACCCATGTCTCCCCGTCCCGGACAACCCCAAGGCCCGCAACCTCTTCCCGGCGTAGACACGATTGTTGCCGTAGGCTCCGGCAAGGGCGGAGTAGGAAAGACCACGCTGGCAGTGAATCTGGCGCTCGCCCTGGCCAAACTCGGGCACAGAGTCGGCCTGCTCGACGCTGACGTTTACGGCCCCAACGTCCCGCTCATGCTCGGGATCAATACGCAACCCAAGGTGCTCGGAGACAATCGCATCGAGCCCATTGATGCTCACGGGCTCAAAGTGATCTCCGTCGGCCTGCTGAATCCCGGAGACAAGCCGCTGATCTGGCGCGGGCCGATGCTGCACTCCATCATCAAGCAGTTTTTGGGATCGGTGGTGTGGGGCCAACTCGACTATCTGGTCGTGGACCTGCCGCCGGGCACGGGAGATGTTTCGCTGTCGCTCATTCAGACCGTCCCGCTCACCGGGGCAATCGTGGTTTCGACTCCATCGGATGTTTCGTTGCAGGACGCCCGCAAAGCCATCGAAATGTTTCGCCAGATGAAGGTGGACATCGTGGGCATGGTAGAGAACATGAGCTACTTCGTCTGCCCGCACTGCAATCACGAGATCGACATTTTTTCCCGCGGCGGCGCAGAGAAGACGGCGAAGCAGTTCGACGTGGCATTCCTGGGAAACATCCAACTCGACCCCGACATTCGCAAATCTGGAGACAGCGGCAAACCGACGGTTCTCGAGGGCGAAGCTTCTGTCCATGCCAAATCACTCTACGAGTTCGCCCGCAAGGTAACAGCGCGGGTCGACGAGATCAAATCAACCGCCGGGGAAAGCGTAATCCAGATCCAGTAGAGACGTTGCTCGCAACGTCTCAGCTTCAGCGAGAATCCCGGTTGAGCGGAGTGGCCCGAGTTGGAGAAAGAGGAACCAGATATCTTGCGGAACGCAGCGAACGAACGCGACGTCCCGGCCGGTGGATTAGGCACAGAAATCTGCGCCCTATTTGCTAAAATTGGTCTCGACTCCGACATTCCGGAACTTCGAGGACACGAAACTAGGCCTGGGCTATTTAATGAGTGATCAGTCGGACGCGAAGCCTTTCAGGTTTGAACGCGGCTCATCAATCCGTAGTCGCGTCAGCCTTACGTCGTGAATCGCGCCAACCGAAAGGTCGGCTCCGGATCTTTGCCTTCCATCACCAAGTCCGCAACCATCTCGCCCACTGCCGGCCCATGTTTGAAGCCGTGCCCTGAACCGCCTCCCACCGTCCAGACGTTGTGTGCCCCCGGATGCCGATCGACGATCAGATGATTATCCGCAGTGTTTTCATATTGGCAAACTCGGGTCTCGACTAACGGCGCACCTTTCATCGCGGGAAATCGGAACTCGACATAATCACGAATCATTTTCAGCCCATCCTCGCTCACGACTCGTTCCCCCGAAGTCGGATCGAATTCGATCCCTCGCGTATCGTCGGCAACTTTGAATCCGCGCCCATCGGTGGTTGGAATGCCGTAGACAAACCGGTCGCGATGATCGGCCCAGACTGGCAACCTCGACTCCGAAAACCTATCATCGCCGTCGGGCGTACCGAAGAAAAATACATCCTGCTTCGTCGGACGAATTCGATAGCCGATTGTCTCCGGAAACAACTTGCCCAACCACGGACCGCAGGCGAAAACATATTGGTCGGCAACGAACTTGGAACCATCTGAAAGCATCAGCCCATCGCGGACGCGCGTCTCGAGACCATGCGGCATGACAGCTACTTGTTTGTACTCGCCACCCTCCGCCAGAAATCCCTTCACGACCGCCCGGCATGCAACCCGCGCGGCTAAGAACCCGCCGTCAGGCTCGTGGATCGCCCAGCGCACGTCTTCCACATTGATTTGCGGCCAGTACCTCCCAACTTCCCTTCCCGAGAGTTCTTGATAAGCGATGCCAGCGTCGCGCAGCTCGGCCAAAGAAGAGCGTTCGAACTGGTCGTCACCGGATGTCACCATCCACAAAACGCCGGTGCGGTGGAAAAGCCTCCGATCCCAACGCGTCTCATGTTCCCCCCACAATCGCATGGCGCGTGCTGCCATCTTGGTATAAGGCTGGCCGGGTCCATAAGTTCCCCGGAGGATACGAGTTTCGCCACCCGAAGATGATCGCAAGTTGCCTGGCCCCCACGCATCCAGCAGGGTCACGTGTGCACCCCGGCGCAGCAGATAAAGGGCAGTCCATCCTCCGAACGCGCCCGCACCGATTACCGCGACACGAGATTTCGATTGCATATTGATTCTGACGAATGCTCCAAGGATCATCTGAAGAAGCGCGGTCTCGATATTAAGAGGAAAGGCGTGACCATCAGTATCGTCGACCGGGACTGCGCTTGAACACCCCTCGCCGAGCTTCCTAAAATCCTAGTTGACCGTTTTTGTATCCCCCAACGTAAGTGTTGCATCTAAATAGCTTAGTGACAGACAGGCACCGGAGCCGGCAGGCCCCGTCGGCTCAGTGTGATACAAGGGAGTATATGCCTCCGGGACCGCCCATTGGCGAGCGCGAACGTGAAATCCTCACCGCTATTGTGGAGACTTTTATTGCCACAGGTGAGCCGGTGGGGTCGCGCACGCTTGCGCGCGCTAACCGCGAAGGATTGAGCCCGGCGACTATTCGCAATGTGATGTCGGATCTGGCGGACTCGGGTTTTCTCGAGCAGCCACATACCTCTGCTGGCCGTGTGCCCAGCACTGAGGCCTATCGTTATTACGTGGAGCAACTCACGGGCAAAGCACGGCTGTCGAACAGCGATGAGAATATTATCCAGGAGTCGTTTCACGGCGTCTCCGATGTGCAGGAATTCATGGAGCGCACTTCGCATGTGCTCTCTCTCATTTCGCACAACGTTGGCGTCGCGGTAGCCCTGGGAGGACCGAAGAACGCGCTTGAACACGTTTATTTTTCGCGGCTCGGCGATCAGAAGGTGCTGGCAGTGTTGGTCACGCGGTCGGGCTTAGTTCGTGATCGCGTGCTGCGTCTGGATATTTCGCAAGCTGATTTGGACGAGGCGGCTCGCTTCCTCAACGAGAACTTCCGTGGCTGGACGATGGAAGCTATGCGGATCGAGTTGGCCCGGAGGCTGGAACAGGAACGCAGCGAATACGACCGCCTGATGTCCTCAGTCGAAAAACTCTATAAGCAGGGCGCGCTAGCGGCGGACGACAGCGCTCAGACCGTCTATGTTGAAGGCGCGGCCAATCTCGTTGCCGGAGAGCAGGACCGGCAGCGCTTGCAGGAATTGTTGAAGACTCTGGAAGAGAAACAGAAAATAGTCGGACTGCTGGGCGCGTATCTCGACGCCAAGCAGGAGGCAGTGCGCGTGGTCATAGGACTCGATCAGACGCTGCCGTCCATGCGCAACTTCGTGCTCATCGGTGCGCCGGCCCGCGTCGGCGGCGAAGTGATGGGATCGCTCGCGGTCATAGGACCGACCCGCATTGATTACGAACACACGATGACCGCAGTTTCCTATATCGCCCGCATGTTTGACAAAATCTTGAATGACACTGAGTAAGGATTTCCTAGCAAAATTTATGGCAAGAACAAACGGAAAATCGGAAATGGACCCGCAGGAACTGGATGCAACGCACGAATTGCCTGCATCAGAAAATGCAGAGGACGATCCCGCAAGCATCGCTCCCTCACGCGCATCCGCCGAAAGCAGCGAGTTGCAGAAACTTAAAGTCGAGCGGGATACCCTGATCGACCGCCTCGCCCGTCTGCAGGCTGAGTTTGAGAATGCCCGCAAGCGCACGGCCCGCGAACAACAGGATTTTCGCGACTATGCCTTGACCGACGCGATCAAGACTCTACTGCCCGTTCTCGACAGCTTCGAACGCGCACTGCAGATAAGTTCAGCCGAGAAATCCGAACTCCACGGCGGAATCGAACTCATCTACAAGCAATTGCAAGATGCGCTGGTGAAATTGGGCCTGCGCCCCATCCCGGCCAAAGGTGAGCCCTTCGATCCCCACCTTCACGAGGCTATCGAGATGGTAGATACCTCGGCCGCTCCGGATCATCAAATACTGGAAGAGCTGCAGCGTGGTTACAAGCTGAAGGACCGCCTGCTGCGTCCCTCGATGGTCAGGGTTGCGCGCAACCCAAAGCACTAACACTCACGCATCTCGAAAGGATTTGGAACCATTCTGGCCAGCAACGTAAAACGCGACTATTACGAAGTGCTCGGAGTTGCCCGCGAAGCCAACGAGCAGGAGATCAAGAGCGCCTATCGCAAGCTGGCGCTGCAATTTCATCCTGATCGCAATCCGAACAATCCCGACGCGGAAGAGAAATTCAAAGAATGCAGCGAAGCCTACGCGATCCTGGCTGACGCCGACAAACGCGCCGCCTACGACCGCTTTGGACACGCCGCAGTGAGCGGTGGAGGAGCGGGCGGGTTCGACCCCACGGTTTTCCAGGATGTCAGCGAGATCTTCGGGGACTTTTTCGGCTTTGGAGATCTTTTCGGTGGCGGTACCCGCCGGGGCAGCCGCGCCCAGCGCGGTCCCGATCTGCGTGAGGATGTGACGCTGGAATTCGAAGAGGCAGTGTTCGGCACGGAAACCAACGTTACGGTTCGTCGCCACGAGACTTGCGAGGACTGCCGCGGCTCCGGCGCAGCTCCCGGCAAAGCGCCCGTCCCATGTCGATCCTGCGGAGGGCGCGGTCAAGTGCGGTATCAGCAGGGATTCTTCAGCATGGCCCGCACTTGTCCCACTTGCCAGGGCGCAGGCAGCGTGATTACCGATCCGTGCTTGAAGTGCAAAGGCGAGGGCCGCGTGCTGCGGCAGAGGACGGTGGACGCCAAGGTCCCGGCCGGAGTCGAAGACGGAACCCGCATCCGTTTTTCGGGGTTCGGCGAGGCGGGGGCGCATGGCGGACCAGCAGGCGATCTTTATGTTGTGTTGCACGTCAAAGAGCATCCGTTCTTCGAACGCGAAGGCAACGACCTGCACTGCGTAATCCCAGTATCATTTACCCAGGCTGCATTAGGAACTGAGATTCGAGTACCGACCCTGGAGGGCGAACACGCATTGAAAGTGCCGGAAGGCACGCAGTCCGGGGCCACGATGCGCATACGTGGCAAGGGCGTGCCTGTGCTGAATGGTCACGGCAAGGGCGACCTGTTCGTCGAGGTTCGCGTACAGACACCTAACAAGCTCAATAAGCGCCAGCGTGAGTTGTTGCAGGAGTTGGAAGGAATGGCGCGCGTGGAAAACAAACCCCAGCGCCGGACGCTATTCGGCAAGGTAAAAGATATTTTTGGATAGCCGTTCGGTCGGCCAATAACGATTCCTAATTCCCTTCTGCACAATTTCCTTTGTGTACCCTCGTGCCCGGCGCCTGCCTTGAGCGTAGTCGAAAGGTGGTTTAAGCTCTTGTCCGTAGCTCCATGACCCGCCGACGCTGGATAGCCGATGAAGTCTCTGGTACCCGCGCATTTCTGGTCGGCGCTCACGCACAGCACTTATCCCAGGTTCTTCGCGCCCACATCGGTCAGGAATTCGATATCGCCACTGGAAACAAAGTTCGCCGCGGACACGTCACCGCGATAACCCCTGAGCGTGTCGAATTCGAACTGGGAGACGAAATCCCTATTCCAATTTCGGTTCAGGTTACGCTCGTTCTCTCCATCTTCAAGTTTGATCGCATGGAATGGGCAATCGAGAAGTGCACGGAGCTAGGCGCGGCTCGTATCGTCCCATTGATTGCACGGCGAACCGAAGCTCATCTCGAGGCTGCCGCTGCCAGGCGCGTGGATCGCTGGCGGCGGATTGCTCTACAATCCGCCGAACAGTCCCGTCGAATCTCCCCGCCTGAGATCTCCCTTCCATTGAAGCTGAAGGACGCCACCGCCCTCCCAGGAGATTTGCGCATCGTCCTCTCCGAAAACGAAACCGAGGTGATGCTGAAAGATGTTCTTCAAGCTCGCTCGAGCGACGGTGAGGTGATTCTTGCTCTCGGCCCCGAAGGCGGGTGGACGGACGAGGAACTTGGTTTATTTGAGGAAGCAGGCTGGATTCCAACATCGCTAGGGAACACAATCCTCCGCGCCGAGACAGCAGCAATCGCCAGCCTGGCCGTGGTTCTCGCGGAACTGCAGACCTAAGCGAATTATCCTCAACTATCTCTGATATGCTCCAGCTCAGTGGCTGCTACGAAACCCATCCCGGCTGCACGAACCTTCGAACCCGACGAGCGCCAGCGCGAAGGTATCGAACATGTGCATGGCCCGATGCTCGTCGTCGCCGGCGCCGGCACCGGCAAGACCACCGTGCTCACTCGGCGGATCGCGCGGCTCGTCCAGCTAGGCCACGCCCGGCCCAACGAGATTCTGGCTGTCACTTACACAAAAAATGCAGTTCGGGAAATGCGCGAGCGTGTGCGCGAAGAACTGCGTGGCACCGATGTGTCAGGTTTGCAGATTGCGACCTTTCACGAATATTGCAACGACCTTCTCGGTCGGTGCGGTCAACGATTCGAGGTGCTTGACGATCAGGATCTTTGGATCTATTTGCGCAAACGCATTTCCGAGCTTCACCTGAAGCATTTCATTCGCCCTGCCAACCTGGGCCAGTTTCTTCGTGACCTTCTCGACTTCATGCGGCGTTGCCATGACGATCTTGTCTCTCCGGAGAAGTACGCGGAATATGTGCGCCAGCTCGAACGCGGCGAGGTCGCTATCCCGCGGGTGAGCAAGTCAAAAGACGTCGCCGGGTTGTCGGATCAGGAAGTCATCGAACGATGCCAGGAAATTGCGCGCGTGTTTGCCACCGTCGAGCATATGCTGCAAGCGGACAACCTGGGCACCTTCAGCCACATGATCACCAATGCCCATGCGCTGCTGGCGGAGAATTCAGAATTGCTTTCCAACGAGCGCGCCCATGCCCGTTTTATTCTTGCCGATGAATTCCAGGATGTGAACTTCGCCCAGGTGCGAATTCTCAAGCAACTGGCAGGAGAAGAACGCAACATCTTTGCCGTCGGCGATCCCGATCAAGCAATCTACCGTTTCCGGGGAGCATCGAGCGCCGCATTCACCCTTTTTCACCGGCAATTTCCGGATGCGAAGATGGTGGTGCTCGAAAAGAATCGCCGTTCCACCACCCCCATCCTGAGAACCGCCTTCGCGCTGATTTCCAAAAACCCCGACGTATTCCCTCGCGGTCTGGGACTGGCGTCCGCGTACCAGCGTTCTCCGTTGGTTTCCGCTCGCGATGAAGAAGCCCAAGCCACGCCGGACCGTCCGGTCGAAGCCGTTGTGCTTTCGGCCAACGATATCGAGTGCTCCGAAGTGGCAACGACCATCCGCCAGCGCCAACGCCAACTGCGCTGCCGATGGAAGGACTTTGCCGTTCTCTACCGTGCGCATTCTCATCGAAACGAACTCCCGACGGAATTGGCCGAGCGGGGCATTCCGTTTTCGATCGAGAACATGGACGTCATGGACACTCCCGAGGCCCGCGACCTGCTGGCTTGTGTGGGGGCCGTCGTCGCTGCCAACGACAATGTCAGTTTGTTCCGGGTTGCCGCCTTGCCGCAATTTTCCATTGACCCGCATCAGTTGCGCGCCGGCCTGAAAGCGCTTCCGAGAGAACAGAGCAGCACGGGAATCGAACTGGTGTTGAAAAATATAGCTGGAGGCCCCGCCGTCCTCGAGTTGCTGCAGCAGACACGCGATGAAATTGCCCAAGCCAACGCCAAGGCCAAAGCCGCCTTGGAAACCATTCTTCGCCGGTTTCAACTCAACCGCGTCACGCCTCCGGTCGCAGCCGTGCTCGATTTCGTCGGCACCTGGGAGGCCAAGCCAAAGGCCATCACCAAAACCGGCCAACTCGGCGAACTGCTCGAGTATCTCGACTATTTCCGCGAAGCTGGCGGTGTGATTTGTCTTCCCACGCGCGACGAAGACGCCGTCCGCCTGATGACCCCACATGCCGCCAAGGGACTTGAGTTCGATCACGTTTTCATCATCCGCGCCGTTTCCCCGTCTTTCCCCGCGCCCTTCAAAGAGCCGCTTGTCGAATTCCCCCGCGAGTTGCGGGCACCGGATTCTGTCGGCCCACAGGATGACAAGGCTGTGAACGAACAGGAGGAGCGGCGCCTGTTTTACGTTGCGATGACGCGCGCCCGCGACTCGCTGACCATCTACGCCCGGAAAGGAAAAGGGAAAAAAGATCCTACGCCGCCCGGATTCCTGCGTGATCTTCTGAAAGATTCCAGGCTGGCGCAGTGGTTCCGGCAGGTTGAGCCGCGCGGATTCCAGACCGACATGTTCGCGGAAGCGGCTGCCCCGCAGATGCCTTCCCGGACCACGCAATGGCTCGATCTGCCGCCGGCTTCCGATCTCGCGGCCAGACTCAGCGCCAGCGCCGTGCAAAGGTACGACATCTGTCCGCTGCAGTTTAAGCTGGAGCGGGACTGGAGAATTCCCGGCGACGTCGGCGCCGCCATGCAGTACGGCGCGTCCATGCACCGCCTGCTGCGGACCTTCTACGACTCCGTCCGTTTCGACAGGCCGATTGCGGACGACACTCTAATCGATTCCTTCCGCACCGATCTCGCCGAGGCCGGATTACAAGACAAATACCAGCACGATCTTTATCAGCGGCAGGGAGTCGATCAGCTAACCGAGTTTCTTGCCCTCTTCCGCCAGACTCCGGCCCCAGATGTGTTGCAGACGGAAGAATGGTTCGAAGTGAAGATCGGCGGCGTAACCGTGGTTGGACGCATTGATCGAGTCGACCGGCTGCCCGACGGTACCGTTGTCATCACCGACTACAAGACCGGCAAACCGCAATCCCAGGACGACGCGGACGAGAGCGTACAATTGTCGATCTATGCTTTGGCCGCCCGGGAAAAGTGGAAGTATCGGGCCGATCGCCTGGTCTTTTACAATCTCCGCGAAAACAGCTCGGTGATCACCCGCCGCAGCGAAACTCAAATTCAAGAAGCCAAACTGAAGATAGAAGAAGTCGCGCGAAACGTTGCGGCCGGGCATTTCGACCCCAAGCCCGGCTTCCATTGCGCTTTCTGCGCGTACCGCTCGCTGTGCCCAGCAACTGAGAAGCGCCTATTCACAGCCGACAAAAATGCGAACCGCCGAAACTAGCCACAATCGGCATAGGGGGAGTGGTCACCCACTCTCCCCTGCCACACCACCGGACATGCGGGTCCGCATCCGGCGGTTCAGTTCGGTGAGCTAGAGTACGTCCAGCAACCGAGGAAGACCGAGCATATCGAAGTAAGCAATCGGAAACGCAGACGACAGGGCCGGACTGTTGGCGATGCGCCATGGTCCATGGGGACTACCGGCGGTTTGGGCCGCGAGGTCATGTCCGATGTTTCGCTGGCGTAGCCGAACATACCGCACCTTGCTGCGCTTCCATTGCTTCCAGATCACGGAGCGCAACCTGCGTCGCATCCATGCCTCTAGCTTTCGCAGCACCGAGGGCGTCTGGCTGAAGCCGAAGTAACTCTTCCATCCGCGTACATAGGTGGCGAGTTCCTTCGTCATCTGCTCCAGACTGATGCCCCGCGTTCGTCGCGTCAGTTCCCGGACTCTTTGCTTGCACCGGAGCAGAGCCTTGGGCGCGATGCGCCGTTTCGGTCTGGTCCCGCTCGTAAAGCTAAAGCCCAGAAACTTGCGCTCCTGCGGTCGTGCCACCGCGCTCTTCGACTCGTTCACCTTGAGCTTGAGTCGCCGTCGCAGGAAACTGGTCACGCTTTGCATGACTCGCTTTCCTGCCCGCTCGCTCGCCACGTAGATATTGCAATCATCCGCGTAGCGCACGAAACGGTGCTGGCGCCGCTCTAACTCGCGGTCGAGTTCGTCGAGCACGAGATTCGACAGCAGCGGTGACAAAGGCCCTCCTTGCGGAGTTCCTTCTTCCACCGGACTCACCAGCCCGTTTTCCATCACGCCCGACTCCAGGAACGCTCGGATCAACTTGAGCATTCTCTTGTCGCTCACCCGCCGCGCGACCGCCGCCATCAGTTTGTCGTGGTTCACTCGATCGAAGAACTTTTCCAGATCAAAGTCCACCACCCAGCGGTTGCCCTCGGCGATATACTGCTGCGCCTGGGCCACCGCCTGATGCGCCGAACGCTGCGGACGAAAGCCGTGACTGTGTTCGGAAAACGTCGGGTCCCATCTGCGCTGCAGAACCTGCATCACCGCCTGCTGGATAAATCGATCCAGCACCGTCGGAATGCCCAACTTGCGCACTCCTCCGTCCGGCTTCGCGATCTCGACTCGTCTCACCGGTTGTGGCCGTAGGTCCCGCTCAGCAGTTGTTCCCGCAAAGCTGGCCAGTGCTGCTTCAGGTAGCCCGGCAACTCCGACACTTTCATGCCGTCGATCCCCGGACTCCCCTTGTTGGACTTCACTCGTCGTAAAGCCCGCTGGCAGTTCTCCCGCCCGCAGACTTCTTCCATCACTTGCTCTTCTCCAGCCGGACTTTCGGTTTCGCATTTCGCCGTGAGCGATTCGGTCCCTTCCCCAGGAGCCCTTGGAGCTTCACTCCTCCCCTCCCCGGTAAAGGCCAGCAACATCTGTAGCTGGTTCTTCTGCCGCTTGTCGTTCATCGAGTCCTGCGTCCTACTCGCCTCGCCTTACTGTTTGGGCCTTCGACCTTGCGGCCTACTATGCCCGCTGCTGACTCCCGCCCCACGGTCAGAATGGATCGCTCCACCCTCAGTCACGATGCCGTGACGTGCGGCGGGTCTCCCGAAGTAAGTTCGACCGCCTTCGCCGCGCAACCGCCGGATTTACCACCGATGCGCTTGGTGGAAGTGGGCTTCGCTGTCGCTTGCCAGCTCGCCCCACACCGTAGGCCTCATCATCCGGTTCTTGTTCATCGGCTCGCGCCTTTGATCCACGCTTCTTTCAGACCCCGCCTCGCGACGACGCCCTTGCGCTTCTCTAGCCCTTCACCTCCACCAGGCTGGGCAGGGGACTTGCACCCCCTAGCTGTCGAACATGTTCGGCACACAAAACTTAGGGGACGCTTTTAGCGTCCCCGCGGTTTTACTTTGTTGAAGGCTCTTAGTGTTTCTTCTTTGCGGCCTTCTTTGCTTTCTTTTTGGTTGCCATTGATCTATTCTCCCTTTCCATTTTTCATGGATTGAAATGCAACGGTCGTTTGTTGCAACTGATTGATGTATAGAGTCATTGAAAAGTGAAGTCAAGAAAAAAATGATGTTGGATGGGCATACGCCCCCCACACCAAAGTCACTGAAGTACGCTCAACAAGAAAATTTCTAAGCGTGAAACGCATTCAGCGTTCGCATCCGAAAGAATTTTTCCGCGAAGCGCGACAGAATTCTGTCTGCAACCACCTCTTCTCAACATCGGCCTCGACGCAATCTGCCACATAAGCCGCAGGCAGCGCTCCAACCGAATTCATCCTTTTTTTCGCTGAGACATCTATAATTAGCAGGCACGAGATTATCAGAGGAGCACATAAATGGCTGCTTTCGACGATGTAGTCATCATTTCAGGCTGCCGGACGCCGGTGGGAAAATTTCAGGGAAGCCTGTCAGATCTGAGCGCCACGCAATTCGGAGCGATCACAGTTCGCGAAGCCGTAAAGCGCGCCAGCATCGATTCCGAAGTTGGTCGACGAATGCATCATGGGCAACGTCGTCTCTGCTGGCCTCGGCCAGAATCCCGCGCGGCAGGCCGCGATCTTCGGCGGTCTCGATCCTGAGGTAGGTGCCATGACCGTAAACAAAGTCTGTGGCTCGGGACTTAAAGCGGTCGCGCTCGCGGCGCAAGCGATTCAAACTGGAAACAGTTCAGTTGTAGTCGCAGGCGGCATGGAATCGATGACCAACGCTCCCTATCTGCTGCCGCAGGCGCGCAAAGGATATCGCCTCGGAAACGCGCAGATCGTCGATTCGATGGTCAACGACGGCCTCTGGGACATCTACAACAACTACCACATGGGCATCACGGGGGAGAACGTTGCTGAAAAATACGGCATCACGCGCGAAGAGCAAGACCAGTTCGCCGTGAATTCTCATCGTAAGGCCCTTGCCGCTATCAAAGAATGCCGCTTCAAATCACAGATCGTCCCGGTTGAACTGCCATCCAAGAAAAAGGGCGAAGCGCCAGTCATCTTCGATAAGGACGAATCCCCGCGCGAAGATACTACGATCGAGGTCTTACGCTCTCTGAAGCCAGCATTCAAGAAAGACGGTACAGTCACAGCCGGCAACGCTCCCGGAGTAAACGACGGGGCCGCCGCCGTCGTAGTCACCAGCGCCACACTTGCGAAGGAACTCGGCGCGAAGCCCATGGTCCGGATCATGGCCCAAGCCACCAGCGGCGTCGAGCCCAAATGGGTCATGATGGCTCCTGTGGGCGCAGTCCGCAAAATTTGGGAGAAGACCGGCTGGAAGAATGAAGACGTCGACCTCTACGAATTGAACGAAGCCTTTTCCGTGCAGGCTCTGGGCGTCATGCGCGAACTCGGCCTCGATCCCAGCAAAGTAAACGTCAACGGCGGTGCCGTCGCCATTGGACATCCCATCGGTGCCAGCGGAGCTCGCGTGCTGGTCACGCTCATCTATGAAATGATCCGCCGCGACGTTCATCGCGGCATCGCGGCTCTGTGCCTGGGCGGCGGTAACGCGGTAGCCATGGCCGTCGAGAGATGAGCTGCAGAATTCTGATTCGTGTAGGGCGGGCACTCTTGTCCGCTGCTTTTGATCTCCGCTTGATCGTAGTCAGCGGACAAGAGTGTCCGCACTACACGGTTCGTCTCTGCAAGTCACACCGCCTGCGACTGAACTTCACGCAACCGGCCCTCCAAAAATCGACGCTCGCTGTCATTGGTGACCAGCGCCAGGGCCTGCACATAGCTCTTTGCCGCTTCGATCGGAGAACCAAGCCGGCGCAGCAGGTCGGCACGCGCTGCGTGCAGCAGATGATAGTCGGCAAGATCATCCCCGGCCGCCAGTTCGTCAATCAGCGCCAGTCCCTGCCGAGGGCCGTCCGCCATCGCCACGGCCACCGCCCGGTTGAGCGACACAATGGGAGAAGGCTGCATGCGCCCCAGCAGATCGTAGAGAATTACAATTTGCCGCCAGTCCGTATCTTCAGCTCGCGCCGCTTGACAATGCAGCGCAGCGATTCCCGCTTGCAGCGCAAAGACGCCGGGACCGCCACTGAAAGCCTCCTCGACCAGCGGCAACGCCTCGGCGATCTGCCGATGATCCCAGCGGCTTCGATCTTGCTCTTCTAGAACGACGAGATCGCCGGCCTCATCGATACGGGCATCGCGGCGCGCGTCTTGAAGCAGCATCAGGGCGAGCAGAGCCGTCGATTCCGCGGGAGAGTGCGGTCTTATTAGCGATCTCACCAGGCGCCCCAGGCGGATGGCTTCGGCGCAAAGATCTGTCCTCAGCAGTGGCCCACCTCGAGTAGCCGAATAGCCTTCGTTGAAGACAAGATAGATGACGGTCAGCACCGCCTCCAGCCGAGCGGCCATGTCGTTCGTCTCCGGCACAACATAGGGAATAGCGGCATCGCGAATCTTGCGCTTCGCGCGCACCAACCGCTGCGCCATAGTCGCTTCGGGCACGAGAAATGCCCGCGCAATTTCATCGGTCTCAAGACCACACAGGGTGCGCAAGGTCAGCGCCACCTGCGCTTCCGGAGCCAAGCCGGGATGGCAGCAGGTGAAAATCAGGCGAAGACGATCGTCGGGAATTTCGTTGGTATCGTAGTTTGGCTCTTCGACTTCGCGGACCAACCCGGAGGTGGCATATGATTCAAGTTTTTCCTCGAACCGCGCTTTGCGACGGATTCGGTCGATCGCCTTGTGCCGGGCAGTCTGAACGATCCATGCCCGGGGGAACTCGGGGACGCCCGAAACTCGCCACTGATCCACCGCCGCGGCGAAAGCCTCCTGCGCGGACTCTTCCGCCAGGTCAAAGTCGCCGATAAGCCCGATCAGGGTGGCGACGATCCGGCCCCAGTCCGAGCGATAGACTGCTTCAACTGCTTCAGCGGCATCGAGCGCCATACCTGATTGTAAAATCTTTCCGATGGGGTGTCGATTTCGCCCATTCCCATTCGACATACTGGTAGAAGCATCCAAGATAGAACGCTTGCAATTAAATCATTAAGGAGACATAACTTGCGATTCATGGTGATCGTGAAGGCTAACAAGGATTCAGAGGCAGGCATTCTCCCCAGCCAGGAACTCCTCACCGAGATGGGAAAGTTCAACGAAGAACTGGTGAAGGCGGGAGTGATGCTTGCAGCCGAGGGACTGCACGCGAGTTCCAAGGGTGCTCGCGTCCGGTTCTCGGGGCAAAAGCGCACCGTAATTGATGGACCTTTTGCCGAAACCAAGGAACTGGTCGGCGGCTTCTGGCTCTGGCAAGTGAAGTCAAGGGAAGAGGCGATCGAATGGCTCAAGCGTGCTCCCTTCGACGGCGGAACCGAGGTCGAGATTCGCCAGCTGTTCGAAGCCGACGACTTCACTCCGGTACTTGCTCCGGAGATCGGAGCGCGCGAAGAACGTTTGCGCTCCCAGCTTGCAGGGAAGGGATAAAAGCAGTTCGGAGCTGGCGTTAGCGTAAAGGCTGTCGAACTCGACGTTCGCCGTTCGACTTACTAATGGAGGCGCACAAAATGAAGTACATGTTGCTGATCTACGCCGACGAGAATGCCTGGACCGAGCCCGAGCGCGAGCACTGTTACGATGAATCCACCCAGCTTGCGCATGCGCTCAAATCGAATGGCCAGTACCTGGCCGCCTCCCCGCTGCAACCGGTGTCGACCGCGACCAGCGTCAAGGTGCGCGGGGGCAAACGTCTGGTGACCGACGGTCCATTCGCGGAGACCCGCGAACAACTCGGCGGCTACTTCCTGGTCGAGGCCAAGGACCTCGACGAGGCCATCGGCATCGCCGGACGAATTCCGGGTGCGCGTAAAGGCACCGTCGAAATCCGGCCGGTGGTTGAGATTCCGGACTTGCCGGCGAACTGAAGCGCATGACCACCACCGAACAAAACCAGGAGCAAAACGACGCTGACTTCGTCTAACCCTAAGGAGTACGCGATGAAACTGAATTCACATCTAACGTTCAACGGCCAATGCGAAGCCGCCTTCAAATTCTACGAGCAGTGTCTGGGCGGGAAGATCGTGACCCTGCTCACTAACCGGGATTCCCCAATCGCATCTCAGGTGCCATCGGAACGACGCGATCAGGTGCTCCATGCTAGCCTATCCCTCGACAACGAGACCTTAATGGGTTGCGACGTTCCTCCGGAACACTATCAGAAACCTCAGGGCTTCTCTGTCGCGCTCCACGTCCAGGACCCACAGGAGGCAGAACGCAAGTTTCACGCCTTGGCAGAAAACGGGACGGTGCAAATGCCGATCCAAGAAACCTTTTGGTCCGTCCGTTTCGGCATGGTTGTCGATCGCTTCGGCATACCCTGGATGGTCAACTGTGAGCAGGCAGCGTGATTTCTTAGTTCAGGGAATGCTTGGCAACAGGCGCACTCTGGCAAAATTTAATCGATTCACAGCAAACAATAAAAGGAGAAAAATCATGGAAACAAAACCTACGCACGAACAAGCGCAACTCCACATGCAGGTTTTTGAACAGCGCCGCGAGGCTCGGCTTCGGCAGGCCCGTGACTGGTTCTTCAAGAACTACTTTGCGGACACCTGGGCCGACGCCATGCGCGCCGCTGCGCCCGGCACCGAAGGCGGCACAAACTTCATGATGGTGGCCAGCTATTGGGAGCAGACCTGCGCTCTGCTGAACTACGGCCTGCTTCACGAAGACCTGTTCTTTGAAACCAGCGGCGAATTCTTCGGTGTTTGGGAACGCATCAAGCCGACTATCGCCGAGGGACGAAACCAATGGGCGAATCAGCAGTTCCTCGCGCATCTGGAAAAGGCCGCGCAACGCTTTGAGGCTTGGATGGATAAGCGCTCACCCGGTCACATCACCAAAATGCGCGAGTTCATGAAGCAAATGCGTGGCCTCAGCAAAAGGCCGCGTAGAGCGATGAAGCAGCGAGACTAGATCGCACTCGAGCCTGCGCCCAGGATACACAACCGTGCTTCTGCGGCGCAGGCACACATTTTATAAGAGGTAGCCTGTGTCGAAAGACCGACGGAGCGATCGATGAAAACTGGAGCAGCCAAGACAATCGCGTGGGGAGCCCTCGCGCTCGCTGCCTTGCTGGGCGCGTCGCCAGGGGAAGCACGGGACGCCAACGCGCTATATCAAAGCATAGCTCCGTTAGATCAATATCTGATGGCTCGAAATGCCGAGATCCAACTGGCCCGGAGTGCTGCTCCGGCATCGATTTCGCGCGATGCAGAGGTCTTGGTCCTCGGGCGCCACGGTTACGAAACCGCGGTCAAAGGCAAGAACGGTTTCGTCTGTGTCGTGGAGCGATCGTGGATGGCCCCGTTCGACGACCCGGAGTTCTTGAACCCCGATCAGCGGCTTCCACTTTGCCTCAATCCGCCGGCGGTACGAACCCATCTGCCACTCACTTTCAAAGCGACAGAGTTGGCAATGGCTGGACTGTCCAAAACTCAGATGTTCGACAGTATCAAAGCCGCATACGACAAGAAGGAACTGCCGCTGCCGGAACCGGGGGCGATGTGCTATATGACGTCGAAGCAACAGTACTTTAGCCGCAAGGTTGGGAATGCGGATCCCCACCTGATGTTCTGGTTTCCCAAAACAGACGATACGTTTTGGGGCGCAGGTCTCCCCGGCTCCCCGGTGTATGTGCATCAATATTCTCCGGAGCCGATCACCGAATTCATCATTTCGGTGTCCAAGTGGTCGGACGGCACGCCTGCGCCCGCGGATACACAGTAAGCATCCGGCGCTCATTATGTTCGGGAGGCTTGTTTGTAGTTGGCGGAGCGCCTATAGAATATCCGAGCAGAGAAAGAGCTAAATTAGAAAATCACGGAAGGAGAGCGTAACGATGAGCCAGGTACGGGTTCTGGTTGGCACACACAAGGGAGCATTCGTTCTCACAGCGGACGGCAAGCGCGAAAAGTGGGAAGTCAGCGGCCCCCATTTTGCGGGCTGGGAAATCTACCACCTCAAGGGATCGCCTGCTGACCCGAATCGGCTGTATGCATCACAGTCAAGTGATTGGTTCGGGCAAATCATTCAGCGCTCCGACGACGGAGGCAAAACCTGGCATCAGCCGGGTACACCGCCGGGAGAACCGCTCCCACAATGGCCTGCTAAGGCGAGCAACAAGTTCGTCTACGACACATCGGCCGAAAGCGGCAAGCCGCTTACCACGCATGAGTTTTACGACGGGACACAGCATCCGTGGGAGTTCAAGCGCGTGTGGCATCTCGAGCCGTCGCTCGACGACCCCGGCACGGTTTACGCTGGCGTGGAGGATGCCGCTATCTTCCGCTCGACCGACGGCGGCGAGAGTTGGAAGGAACTTTCGGGTCTGCGCGGACATGGCACTGGCCCCAAGTGGCAGCCTGGCGCTGGCGGTATGTGTCTGCACACTATCATTCTCGATCCCAGCAAATCCCAGCGGATGTTCATCGCCATCTCAGCCGCAGGCGCATTTCGTACCGATGACGGCGGCAAAACCTGGAAGCCAATCAACCGCGGACTGCGTTCGCAATACATCCCTGACCACGATGCCGAGGTCGGCCACTGCGTTCACCACATCGCGATGAACCCGTCGCGTCCGGGCGTCCTCTTCATGCAAAAGCACTGGGACGTCATGCGCAGCGACAACGCCGGCGACCAGTGGGTCGAGGTCAGCGGAAACCTGCCCACCGACTTCGGATTCGCCATCGACGTTCACGCTCACGAACCGGAGACGATTTACGTTGTCCCCATCAAGAGCGACTCCGAGCACTACGTTCACGAAGGCAAGCTGCGCGTCTTCCGCAGTCGCACCGGAGGCAACGAGTGGGAGCCACTCACCAAAGGCCTGCCGCAAAAAGACTGTTACGTCAACGTGCTGCGCGACGCCATGGCCGTCGACTCGCTCGACAAATGCGGCATCTATTTCGGCACCAGCGGCGGCCAGGTCTACGCTTCCTCCGACGCCGGAGACAGCTGGAATCCGATTGTGCGCGATCTTCCGGCGGTACTGAGCGTGGAGGTGCAGACGCTATCCTGAGAAGCGCCAAACGAAAGTCATTGCCTCCTCGTTTGCTAAAGATATACAATGATAATGTAGATCAGGCTTGATTGGAGGCCATATGCAGGTTTCAAAGTGGGGCAACAGTCTGGCGGTGCGGCTGCCGTCGGAAGTTGTCGAAGCTCTCAATTTGAAAGAGGGCGACCAGATCGAAATCAGGATCGTGGGCACTCGGGAATTTGAATTGCGCCGCGATCCTGCCCGGCAGCGAGCCCTTAACCGCTTGCGCCGACTGCGTCGTCCTTTGCCGGCCGGGTTTGTATTCGACCGGGCAGAGGCCAATGCCCGCTAGGGACTTCCTCGATACAAACGTGTTGATCTACGCGGTGGCAAAGAACGATCCCCGCGCGGTCAAAGCCGAGGCACTACTCGCAAACCGCGGGCTCGTAAGTATTCAGTCGTTGAATGAGTTTGTCTCCGTGGCGCATCGCAAGCTGAGCATGCCGTGGAAAGAAGTAAGAGAATTTGTGGACCTCATTTGCATCCTCTGCCCCGACCCGGTTCCGATTTCGCTCGATACCCATAAAGCGGCAGTGGCCATTGCACAAAAGTACGGATATGGCATCTACGATGCGCTAATCGCTTCCGCCGCCCTGGAGTCTGGCTGCAAGACGCTCTACTCCGAAGACTTGCAGGATGGGCAGATCATCAATCGGCAACTGACGATTCGGAATCCGTTTCGATGACGGCCGATTTAAGCTTAGGCGTCCGACCCGGGAGGAAATCGGCAACCATGACAATCCGCGTCATACTTCCGCAACATCTGCGAACGCTCGCGAACGTCGGCTTCGAGGTAGCAATCGAGGTCGACGATCCCGCCACGCAGCGCTCCGTCCTCGACGCGATCGAGGCCCGCTATCCCATGCTGCGCGGGACGATCCGCGACCACGTCACGCAACAGCGGCGGCCGTTCTTACGCTTCTTCGCCTGCGAGGAAGATCTGTCTCATCAGCCCCCGGACGCTCCACTGCCCGACGCGGTGACGTCGGGGGCCGAACCCTTTATCGTCATCGGTGCCATTGCCGGAGGGTAATCGGGCGCTCGTGTCCCGCCTTATCCAAACGCTCAAAAATCTTGGTGCGCTGCTGTTCGCGCAGCCCGGGGGGTCCTCGGAGAGCAGGTGCCCGTCAACGGGGCGGCGGGCGTGGTCACCGGCGGGACGGCCGGATGGTCGCGGCGCTCGGGTTCACGATCACGCACGGCAAGATCGTCGCGATCGACGTGCTGGCCGACCCGGAGCGGCTGAGCCTGGTCGACAGCGTGGCAGGATAGGCGCCGTGACATGGAAAGCTCCAGATGTAGAGCGGCCCGGCGGGCCGACGGCCGGCCCGAGCGCCCGCTGCTGCAGGCGTTCCTGGACTGGCACCGGGCCACGCTGCTGTTCAAGTGCGCCGGCCTAACCGGTGAGCAGCTCGCCGAGCGGACCGTGCCGCCGTCGGGGCTGTCCCTGCTCGGGCTGGTGCGCCACATGACCAAGGTGGAGCGCACCTGGTTCCGCCAGCGGTTCGCGGGCGAGCCGGTCGACAACCCGTTCGGGGACGACAAGAGCGCTGATTTCGAGCGGACCGACCCGGATCGGGCGGCGGCCGACTACGCCCGGCTGACCGAGGAGTTCAAGCTGGCCGACGCGGCCGTGGCCAATGCGTCGCTGGACGATACGTTCACCCACGCCGGCGAGGTCATGTCGCTGCGCCTGATCTACCTGCACATGATCGAGGAGTACGCGCGGCATATCGGCCACGCCGACTTTCTCCGCGAGCAGATCGACGGCGCGACCGGCGAATGACCTCCCGGTTACCAGGCGGCAAAGTTGACGTACTGGCCGGCCGGGACCGCGGGCAGCGGCGTGAACCGGCCCAGGTCGGGGCCGCCGACGTCAAGCCAGCCGAACTTGACGCCCTGGACCAGGGCGTACCGTCCCTGCGACCCCAGCGACAGCACACCGAGGCTGTCCTCCACGGTGACGACGCTGACCTGGTCGTACCGCGCCGTCTCGGTGTGGAGCAGCCGGACCAGCCTGCCGGTGGCGGCCTGGAGCTCGGCGAACTGCACGACGACGGTGTGGGTACTGGCCCGCGGAGTCAGATCACGCCAGGTGACCACGATGACATCGCGCCCGTCGGGCGTGATCAGCGCGCTCACGAGGGAACCGGCGGCGACCATGCCGCGCGGGACGATCACCGTCCCCGCCACCAGGTTGTCGCCTGGCGCGGCGGTGTCGAGCAGCCGGATTCCCCGCGGCGCGGACATAAGGCCAGATTGGGTGGAGCGCAGCCAGGTGAACGCGATTACCCGGCTGCCGTCCGCCCAGGAGGGCGGCCCGGGAATATACACGCTGCGGGCCGGCGCGGTCCAGGTCCGGATGGCCCCGGTGGCCAGGTTAAGGACCTGAATGACGCCGACGGGGTCCGGCGAGGAGTCGTTCTGCAGCGAGACCGCGAGCAGCTTGCCGTCGGGCGACAGCGCGATGCCCTCCGTGGTCTCGTTGCGCATCGGAGCGGGTGCCAGCTCGGTCAGGTGGCCGGGCTTACCGGCAGCGGAGATAGCAAACCGGAACAGGCGGAGGTCCAAGCCGCTTTTGGTTGGTGCCTGGCCTCCTTGGACTCCGATGATGAAGCTGCGGTCATCGGCGGCGGCGGTGACGAAGGTACCGCCAGAGTCGGCCCACTCCACCGGGATAGCCGACGGCACAGGGACGGTACCGGTGACCTGCCCGCTGCCGGACGCGCGGACCACCGCCTGTATCCCGCGGCCGCCGGGGGCGGCGCTGGTCGTGACGTAGAAGCGCGGCAGGCTGGCCGAGGCTGATCCGGAGACGGCGGGCTTGTGGGCGGCGGGCTTGTGGGCCGCGGTCAGGCCCGCGACAAGCGCGCCCGCCGTGATGACGGCGATCACCGTAGCCGCGGCCGTGAACGGGAGCAGGCGCGGACGCCAACTGGGCCGTCGGGTGGGGACCTGGAGCGGCCTGAGCAGTTCGGGCTGGACCTTCTGGGCCTCGTGCTGCAGCTCCTCGCGGAGCAGGTTCTCGAGGTCAGGCATGCCTCACGCCTCCTTCGAGGAACGGGACGGGAGGATCCGGGCCAGCGCATCGAGGCCACGGGAGGCGGTCGAGCGGACGGCGCCTTCGCTGATGTGCAGCGTGGCCGCTGCGTCGGCCACGCTCATGTCCACGTAGTAGCGCAGGGCGAGTACCTCGCGCTGCCTGGCGGGCAGCCTGCGGAACGCCTCGATGAGCTCGCTGCGCTGCTCGAAACCGACGGCGGCGTCGGCGTCCTGATGACTGGACGCGGAGATCCGGGCCGCGTGCCTGCGGGCGACTGACCGCCGACGCAGCACGGACCGGCTGCCGTTCAGCACGGCGGACCGCGCGTAGTCCAAAGCACTCGACTGCTTGCGCAGGGTCCGCCACCGCCGGTGAAGCTGCTCGAAGGCGTCCTGCACCACGTCTTCGGCGGTGGCCAGATCACCCACGATCAGCACGGCCAGCCGGACCAGTTCCAGGTGGTGCGCCCGGAACAACTCGGTCACGTACTCAGCAGGGTCGACCGTCATCTGAGCCGCCGGGTCATAGCCTTGCTCAGGCCAGGGCCCCGGGGCTGCGGATGACATCCGACGGATCGGCTTCCA
>CAWIFC010000010.1:0-1802655 GCA_963835275.1 uncultured Acidobacteriota bacterium
TGCGTTTATCAGGCACTGGCTGACCGACAGGAGTAGACTGGCGACGCTTGACCCGGGGAAATCCCAACTCAGGAGAGAAAAATATGGCACGACGCACGTTCTTGGCTCAGCTGGCGGGCTTCCCTTTCTGGCGTTAGGCACGAGGGCGCAGGAGTCTAAAAGACCTCTGAAGATCATGATGAAGGGCGCGTGGGGACCCGATGACCCGACAAGGGCGTCATTTCCATTTCTCCACGGACTCGCACTCGCGGAAGCCGGCCACAACGTGCAAATCTACTTACTCTCGGACGCCACGTCTTTGATGCGAACGTCCACGGTGAACGCGATTTTTCCAGTTGGCTGGCCGCCATTGAGCGAGACACTCGCAAAAGTTGTCGCAAAACATATTCCGATTTATTCCTGCGGAGCGTGCTCCCGCGCCCGTGACGTCACGGAAGCGGACTTGAATCGATGGGGAGCAAAATTCGGCAGTCCACCAATCTTTGTCTCGATTGTGGAATGGGCGGACCGGATTATCGTCGAGTGAAAATATCGTTGAGGAGCTGGCGAGCGTAGATATTCGCCTGTCCTCGCGTAAGCTAGAGTAATACAAATTGATGCTGAGTCGGCCGAAGTCCTGATTAGCCGCGTAACCGGACAAGTCCCGTACCAGGTGACCGTCAGGACAGAATGAAAGGACTCGCTATGATACCCAGACCTCCCGTTTACTAACGACTTCCCAGCGTCCCCATCTTTTCCTAAGAACGTAACGGCTACCACTCCCACAAAGGATTCCACAAACAAAAGCAGTGGATACGATTGCCTTGTGCAGGGTCGAATCAAAACCTACATGCGAAAGCGAGATAACCCCACTGGCCCCGGGAAACAGCTGCTGAAACGATTTCGGCCCGGTGTCCTCAATTGGCCGATTAAAGCGCAAGCTCTCCGCCGGTCTGAAAGTCCGCCGTAAGTCAGTACGGAAAGTCTGGGAGAGGCGACCGACACTGCAAGACTTCTCAATAAAATCTTGAATTGCGTCGGCTTCTAAAGGTTCATCATATTTGCTGAGGGTAAGGAGGCGATAGAGCTTGTCAGCGAGAGAATTGTACGGAGGCGTGCCGCTTTCTAACCGCAGATTCGTGCCCGCCCTTTCCTGGCAGGATTTTACATCCTCTCCAGTCCTAAGCTCGGTTGACACGGAGTCCTCAAAAACAAGTTGGCTTATAGGTTGCTGCCCGTGGATTGGTGTAACCATGTCGCGGACCACGGCTTCGTAAACTTCATCCTCAGCAGAGGCAATGGCCCGAGGGTTGGCATGGGCTCGTGACCTGAGATGAATAGTGCCGTACACAACTACCGTAACCGCAAGGCAGCCCGCTATCAGAAGCCATCCACGAATACGAAGCGTTCTCACGTGGACCTCAATTGCTTAGACACCAGTACACCGCGAAGAGATTTCTGAGTTTAGCGTGGTTTTTCTGCAAGTGCCTGGTAAGTCGTGCCAGCTCAGACGGTCGACGCAACACTTGTATGAAGTTTACTCGCCGGAGTCTGAAAACCTAAAGTCTGTCTAGGGCGTTGATTCAAGCGCAGTGCGACCCGGTCGAGCTGTGCTTGAGAGTAGACAGATAGGTCGGTTCCTCGCGGGAAGTATTGCCTTAAAAGGAGGTTGGTGTTTTCGTTCGTGCCGCGCTGCCAGGGACTTTGCGGATCGCAGAAATAGACCTGCACATCCGTAGCTACCGTAAAGTCCTGGTGTCTCGCCATCTCCAGTCCGCGATCCCACGTCAGCGAGCGCCGCAGGGTAGCAGGGAGTTTACGAATATGCCGACTCAGTGCCGTCACCACCACTGCGGTGTCTTTGCTGGGCACCTTGATCAGCATGGCAAAGCGTGAATGACGCTCCACTAACGTCACGATGTGACTGTTCCGTGAGCCGCTTAGCAGATCGCCCTCCCAATGACCAGGGACCGCGCGGTCCGCAACTTCAGCGGGTCTTTCCCGGATCGAGATGGCATCTGGGATTTGACCGCGCGAGTCCTTGAAGATACCAGAGTGCTGCGAGCGACGCATGCGCCGCTTGGTTCGCAGGTGGTCCATCAGCTCTTTTTTCAGCACTCCGCGCGCTTGGATGAACAGGCTACGGTAAATGGTCTCGTGGGACACGCGCATCCCCTCGCCCTTGGGATACTCCGTCTTCAGCCATCCGGAAATCTGCTTGGGCGACCAGTCCAAGATCAGTTTACTCGTAACCACCTCTCGCAACCGCGGGTGCAGGGCAAGAAGGCACTTCTTGGGCCGCAAAGCCGACTCCCAGGCGTGGTCATCCGCCTCATGCGCCCGATAGGCGGGACGGCCACCATGGCGTGTGACCTCCCGGCCCACCGTCGAAGCCGCTCGATCCAGGTGTCTAGCTATCTCGCGAATCGACGAGCCGGAAGCAATCCCGCGCGAGATGTCCTCGCGCTCGGCCCGTGTGAGGGCTAGCCGGGAGCGTCGGCGCGCTTTGGGAGGAATCCCTCCACGAGGCAACAACAAACAGCGAATGGAACTATGTGGCTTGTCAAAAGCGCGCCCGATCTCATGCAGCGTCTGCCCGGCCTTCCAACGACGCCAGATTTCGTTCTTCTCGATCGCAGAAAGTCCAAACCGTTTCCCTGGCCTCATATAACACCACCTTTAGAGAGCAGACTTATATCAGATGGTGTTGCATCGACCGGTTGAGACCACCGCGCTAACCGGACAAGTGGGGTCCTAGGACTAGACATGACGATATTTTTTGCCCGCTAGCTCGGCCTCAATCGCACTGAGGAGTTGGTTCGCGCCGTCTTCCTTTCCAACGACCTGTCGAATGCCTACCATCTTTGCTGCCTACTTCCAGTTCACGAGTCTTATACAACGTGTACATCACGATTGGGACGTTGGGCATGGACAGGCCAATCTCACTACCCGCCTTGAGTCCGTCCGCCAGCGGCATTTTGAAATCCATGACGATTAGGTCGGGTTGTAGCTCCGCCGCTTTCGCCATGGCCTCATGGCCATCTTCTGCTTCACCGCAAACTTGCCAGTCTGTATGCATCCTAAATGACGCCCTGACTTCCATGCGTATTGATTTGCGGTCATCCGCAATTAGAATTCTTGCCATACAACACTCCAGTGGGGGCTAGTGGGCTGCCGATTTAGATTTTCGTCCTCTCAGGTTGCCTTGACCTGACCTTCTTTTCTGTGCTTCGACTGGAAATACTTCTGTCGATACTTTCCATCAACTTCCAGCTTTCCGACTTGCGAACTATCTGGTTGATGCCTGCCTTACGAGCGGGCCCTTCCAAGCCCCACGGGTCCAACAGCGTAAACAGTATGAGCGGCACGGAGGGGTCGATAGCGTGCATCTGCCTACCAGCCTCAATGCCGTCAATATCAGGCATCGCGAGGTCCAACAAGACCAAGTCCGGCTTCAGTTCACGGAATCTCTTGACGGCGGAGCAGCCGTTTTCGGCTTCCCCGCACACCGTCCATCGAGAGCTAACCAACGCGGAGAGTACCCGTCGCGTGAGCTTGGAATCATCAACGATCAAGACTCTTAGTTGCATAAATCCACCTGTCTGACGTTTTTACCGGTTCCGCTTGTACTGGGATATACAGTTTTCTTGGTATCTTTCGCTGAAAGGTTTACGTTTCACGAACTGACAACCGATCCGCTGCAATCCAAGTCAGGAACGAAAGATCGTCGGTCGCAGGTAAATCCTACAAACCTTGGACGAAAGTGGGCACTATTTCGATACCGGCACTCGCATGCGGTAAGGCAACTGGTTCACCAAGCTATATAAAGTGCAGGGTTTAGTAACGATGGCACACAGAATGCAGTAACAACACGAGGTGGATTGCATGCACCTGCCGATGTTCCATCTTTTCAGTACGGATAATCGTGGAAATCCGGTGTGGCTTTGAAGCAGCAGCGGACCTTGGAACCGCGAACCTTCGCTTAAGCCAATTAGCCTCGGTCAGTCCCGGCGAATATTTTGTTTTCAACCTACGCACCCAACAGGTATCGACACGCCTGATAAGCACGATCGAGCCCGACAGACACTACCATGAGATCGCATCACTATGACATCGTAAGAAAAGAGGATAACAAATCGTCGATTTGGCTTGAGGCCGCTCACGACCTGAACCGCTGAAGCCAGGATCGACGAGGGAGAGTTTCAAAAAATGGATCAACAAAATCATCAGATCGTGGAAAGAATCATCGGCCCTTCCGACCGCAGCAAGGGTCATGATTCGTTGACTCTTTACAAGCAGGATTGACATGCGCAAACGACAGATTATCCCGACGCTACAGGGTGCTGAACTTTCTGATCAAGCTTGGCTGGACATGGACCGCAATGTTTCGGTTGAAGTCACATCGGAAGAAAAAGCGTGCCCAATCGAAGCTGCCCTCCTACCAGATGAAAATGAAAACCGTGGTTGGCGTGCAGCCAATCCAGGCACTCAAATAATCCGGCTTGTCTTCGATGAGCCTCAAACGCTCAGACGTATTTGGTTAATTTTCGAGGATACTGAAAACACCCGCACGCAAGAGTTCGTCCTACGATGGTCGCCGGGTACTGACCATTCTTTCCGAGAAATCGTGCGCCAACAGTGGAATTTCAGCCCGTCCGGTTCCGTCCGGGAGATCGAGGACTACACTGTTGATCTGTCCGAAGTGGCAGTACTTGAGTTGATTATTGTGCCTGACAAGGCTGACCGTGAAGCTCGGGCATCGTTGAGGAGTTTGCGTTTAGCGTGACACAAGCTGTCTAGAGCAGTACTTCTATTTGAGGGTGAAACAGCTTCCTGTTCCGTAGGTTTTGGAGGCAATATGTCCAAACTACTGATCTTCCGATCCAAGATCGTCTACGTCGTTCACTTTTGTCTCCTCATCATGGTTGCAGTCTGCTCCGCACAGGAGAACAAGGTGATGGGAGAAGTTCGGTTTGAAGGCACAACAAAGGTAGCAAAAGACTCAGGCGTGTGGGTCGATGGCGACTATGTGGGATTTCTCAAGGAACTGCACGGGAACAAAAAAGTGATGCTCCTTCCGGGTGAGCATGAGATATCCGTGCGTCAGTCTGGTTACGATGACTTTCTGAGCAAAATAGTAGTGGAACCTGGGCAAGTACAAACGCTTCAGGTGGCCATGCACCTCAGCCCTCGCGCTGTGACTCCTGACGTTACGGCCGAGTTGAAACTGAACGTGGAACCCGGACGCGCAGCAGTGTTTCTCGATGATAAGTACGTCGGCCATGCGAGCGAATTCGGCGGCCTCCATTCCATGTTAATTAGTCCTGGGAAAGCACCGAATTAAGGTTGGACTGCCGGGTTATCGAACGTTTGAAACGGAAGTCAATCTGCTAGCTGGACAGAAATCCGAAGTGAAGACCGAACTCGTAAAAGGCAGTATCCAGCAAGCAAGCCCGGAAATCAAACAACCGCAATAGTATCGAACCCTGCGTAAGCATCCGCCTGCGAGGTACTTGAACTTGCTTAGGTGCGTGGGTGTTCTCCCTCAAACCGGGGCTGGAGTCGCGAAAATCGCACGTCGATATACCGAGGGACCACGGTCAAACGATCCACCCTACCGTAATCACGGTATTGAATGTGACTGACGAGCAGCCCTAGATTGGAGTCTGCAGAGTCTGCTGGCAACTATGCGCGGTCTTCGAGCGTTGGCACTTACTTTGGAAAAACGATGCCAAAATCCATCCTGATCGTCGATGACAGCGATACCGTTCGGAGGGTCACTCGTCTTTTCCTGGAGAGCCAAATAGACTTGAAAGTTTGCGGCGAAGCTGTTGATGGCGTGGATGCCATCGAAAAAGCAAAGGAACTGAAACCGGACCTAATTCTATTGGACTCGGCAATGCCTCGGATGAACGGCGTGGAAGCAGCATCGGTGCTTAAAGGCCTGATGCCATGGGTGCCGATAGTCATGTTTACGCTGTATAAAGAATCGTTGGGCAACTCCCTTACTTCAAAGATTGGCATCGACGCGGTGCTTTCTAAGCCTGACGGCGGGTGGAAGCTAGTTGAATGCGTTCGGAGTCTGCTGCAGGCCGCCTGATCCTAGCAAAGCTTCCTGGCCTAGACCGCTTTGGCCTTCTGACAGGGTCGTTCATCCTCTACGAATTTCCTGAATGCTGATTCTGCTTCCGTAGGGTCACTGTATTCGCCTCTTTCACATCGTTTTCTAATCTCTTCCAGAATTCGGTTGATAGCGCGGCGGCACGCAGGTGTCTTGTCGATCTTCAATTGATGAGCAAGCTGGTCGAGATATTCCGTGTCCATGATTTTGGGCTTCGACCAGATTGGATGAGAGCAACGGCCAGAACGGGTGCATCAGTTCCGATGCCTATGAATTGTTCTTCTGAAGCCTAAGCGCGCGAGGCTTGCGCGACGCGATTCCGACCTCCAGCTAGTTTCTGAGCGAACGACAGCAGAAGTCTTACGATCCCGCTCCGCTGCCTTGCCGAGGCACCTTCTCAGTTTGTGAAGATACAGCGCGTTCTTGCCCGAGCTTCCCCAAACAATGTCGTCCGAGGTCTTCCGCTTCAGCAGATTCGGGAGCTGAGGGGGCTTGTCGCCATCGTAAAACAGTTGATAGAGCGGCACTTCCAACGCCCGCGCCAACTTTTCCAACGTTTCGAAGGCAGGAACCGTATGGCCATTCTCGACGCGTGAGATGTAGGCGCGTAACAATCCTGTTCTCTTTTCGATGTCGCCTTGGGAGAGCTTCTTGCTCTCGCGCAACTCACGTAAGCGGTCGGAGATGACCATTGATGTCTCCTTCTGGGCAAAGTGCAGAACGTCATTGAGCCGAACAAAACGCAAGTAAATCCTATTCCTCTGGAATCGCCTAGGAGCTATGACGGGGGAACGTTCCTCTCAACTCGCTCAGCTTCAAGCTCATCAAGCCCGCGCCTGGCATCTTCAATCGCATTATGTTCAGGACTGGCCATTAGGATCGGCCTGTGAAGCCTCTCGTTGATAGCCCTTCGTGCCTCATCAATACGGATGGACAATTGCGTAGGACTTGTCTCTAAAACCGCAGACCTGTAGGCCGTCTGCCACGAATAAATCGCGTTGTTCATGGGACCTTCTTTCAAGGGGCGTGATATCTCACTCTGCTCAGTCTGGTTCTCCGAGTATTTTCAATGCCGTCAGCGCATTTGTTAGTGCTATCCGTTCATCATGGTGATCTGGGCTGTGTTCCAGTTCGTTGAATCGCAATTCGATGGCTTGCTCCGCTGCTGCTACTTTCTGTTTGAGCAGTTTAGGATTTGTTTCTAATACCGCTGCTCGATAAGATTCCTGCCAGTTCGGATATTTCAGAACTAAATCGCTCATTGTGTTTCCTTCTCGGCCAGCCAACCCGGACCGATGGGCAACACCCTCTTCGGAGCGGTTTCATTGTCCACGCTGTGAGATGAAAAATAGAAATGCGGTTTTCCGGCCCCTTGGCGTGAGCATCTTATGCACAAGGTGCCGTGGCCCTGCTTGGGCTTGGCGGGAGATTGTGTATTGATCTCTTGAGCCTACACCCAAGGGACTTGGATGCAAGGACTAATTCTCAGCGGAGGAGGCTGCCGTCCGCGACTCGGTCGGCCTTGTAACAAGGAATTAACTTGTTTCGGGCGAAACCCTATTCACACTGAATCATGTCGCAGACAAGAAAGGAAGAATGGGATGCCTCTAAATCTAGAATCACTTTCAGATGACGCGAAGACCGCGTACTTGGCTCGTGTCGCACACACTCTGACTATCTGTGCGCGAGACACTTATGAATTCGGAACAGAAAATGTTCTCGACCCTCAAACACTACGCGCTTACAACGAACTCCTTCATCAGGTCGTCGGTTCAATCGTCAGTCACCTGGCCGGGCCTCAAGAGCCCGTCCAATCTACCATCGAGATGATCCACTTGTTTGGCGTCAGGACAGATTCGAAGAAATCGATTGGGCCTTAAAATATGCGCTGCAAAGGTGCAACGCTTGATCCACTTTCTTCAGCGGGCATAAGCCCGCGTGGCGGATCGATCCTTGAAACCACTTGTCCGGTTACCGCGTTTCCCAGGCGGTGGGCAACGTTCATCATGGCTTTGACAATCCAACGTGCAGTACAGTTATCATGCTTTTCGGTCAGGGACGTTTCAATGCCGCGCCGACGAATTGCTGCATACAACGGATTATTTATACTTCTCGCTCTAGTGATTTGCCTACATCCAGCGCTGGCAAAGGATCCCCCCGGCTGCCAAGCGGTGGAGCCAATTCCACCCTCACGGCAACACCTGCCAGAATCTCCGGTCGATATTCAGGTCGAGGTCCCGGGCACTCCAGACGCGAATCTCTTACCCTATATGGGTAGACTGATTGCTTCAATTGCTGGCAACCTTCGTTTGAGATTGCCCGGATCCGTGGCGAGTGCAGAAGAAGGGACGGTGGTGATTCGCGTTCAAGTGCGAAAAGATGGGTCACTCTCAAGAGACGGCCTAAGTGTCGCGTGCACCTCAGGAATAAAGAATATAGATGCTACCGCAAAATCCGCGATTAACCTGATTCGAGCCAGCAATCCGAATGACGAAATATTCGTGGTGAACTTCAGCCAGGACTCCTATCTCGATCAGGACTTCACCTCCGATATCAATCTTCTTCAGCAAGCGCTGCAGAAAGTATCCGCGCAGGGCAGTACGGCGCTGTATGACGCGATTGTGGCGTCCGCGGTTCATTTGAAGAACAACACTCGCATCGACCGCAAGGTTCTGCTGGTCATCACCGATGGCCGTGACAATGCCAGCCAGGAAACCTTGCAGGAAGCTGCGCACCGGTTGCAGCAGGAAAACGGGCCCACCCTTTATGCCATCGGCCTGCTTGGCGACGAACTTCAGCAATCGGGGACTCAGGCCTTGCAGAGTCTGGCCGACAGCACGGGCGGAGTCGCTTTTTTTCCAAGAGGCCTGGACGAGGTTGACGAGATCACGAGAACCGTGGCCCGGGACATTCGCAGCCAGTACACGATTGGTTACAAACCCACCAACCCCAGGCAAAATGCGGGATACAGGACCATCGAGGTCAGAGCCCAGGCGCCGGGCTATCGCACACTGACGGTACGCACTCGGAGTGGGTACTACGCGGGAGAGGCTGTTCACTGACGGTTGTTGGACCAACGGCAGAAGCTAGTCTTCGTTCATTTCGAGCTGCAATGGTGGCAACACAGTCAATTGCGGATGATCTTTATCCCGCCAGAAGATTTCAAAGCAGTCACTGTCTTCTTGCGGGCTCCAGTTCTTGCCACCCTTATAGACGATTGCCCGGGGAGATAGCGCCCAGGCGTAAATCCCCTGGGCCGAGTCAGGCAGATAACCCTGCGTCTCGAACGTCCGCTCCTGGCCTGGTTCAATGGGCTGCGTCCAGGTCCACGAGTTTTCATAGGGCCGGCGTCGAGACAGCGGCGAGGTAAAATGATCGAACCCAACCACCAGTTTCTCAATGGTCTCACGCCCAACATTCTTTACGGTAACGGTGAACTTGCCCGGGGTTTTCCAGAAATCCGCCGAAACAAATTGCACAGGACAAGATCTTGCCGATGGCTGATAGATGGTGTAGGTCGCCATCATTCCGGCTTCCATGTGGTCTGAAACATGGCAGTGAAAGAGCCACGTACCCGGATTATCGGCGACCATATCCGCAGTGGCCATGCTGCCCGGCAGCAGCTCGATGACATCTGCATGTCGGGTTCCGTACAGGACGGTTTTGCCGTGCCAGTGAGGCGAATGGAGATCGGTTTCATTGCCCATGGCGAGCAGATACCAGCGGACCCGTTCGCCCTGTTTCATAACCAGGCCGGGCAGGTTTCCGAAAACGTATCCGTTTATGCTGTAAAAGAGGCCGGCATTTTTTCCTCGCAGCTCATCAAAAATCATGAACGCAGTGACGAACTCGCGATCTACGCCCTTCGGCGTTCCGTCCGGCTTGGCTTCTCCCTTGGCAGTGATGATGATCGGCCCCAGAAGTCCTGCGTTGGTTTCGGTTGGTTCGTCGATGTGTGCGTGATACCACCAAACCACGGAATTGGAACCGTCTTTGCCCGGACCACTGCCTTCATCGGCGAACCACTGATAGGTGAAACGGCCGCCCGGAGGCACTCGAGCGCCAGCGCCAAAGGGTAGGTAAAGCGCGCCTTCGTTCGCCTTGTCATAGCGAAGACCATGAGGGTGGATGCTATGAGGGAGTTGACTGCGATTCAGAAAATCCACAATGACGGTGTCGCCGACCTCGGCGCGTATGACAGGTCCTAAAATGCCTAACCAGTCAGGTTGGGGTTTGCGGACGGAGAATGTGGCATCGGTATATTCGAAGTAACGGGTTTTGTTCCATCGGGTCCGAGCGGCCCATGGCATTGGAATTTGCCGGCCATGCAGAACATCCTGGCCGCCGGGCGCGTAATCCCAGCTAACATCTTCAGCGGTGATGTAGTAATGCCGCGTGGCTGCCGCACAGGCTTGCGCTGTCATAGCCGCAAGCAGTATGAACAGCGCGATCCGCATTTTCATGAGGGCGTCGCCTTCTTGATTTCTGGTCTTGGACGATCGAAAGTGAATAGTGTACTGAAAACCAAGCCGGGCATCATCATCGCACATGGGAATGCCATTCTCTTGGCTGTGTCAGAAAATGCGCACAGGCTCGCAACGGCGCACGATCCGCTTTGCCAGGGTCGTCCGACTACCAAATTCCCTTGTCACTTCCAGTGATTTTCTGACCCACGGCTGCCGCTGTCGCGAGGCACGGCAGCAAACTGAGCCGGGCGGTGCTCTTTAATTCTCGGTGGAGCAGCAGGGTCTTGAGCTGGGACGCGTAGAGCGCGGCGGATTGCGGCAAAATAGGGACCCGCAGAAACTCACGGCGGAAGTGGATCTTGTCGCCGCCAAATCGGGCAGAGGCTTTGACGAATGATGGGAGATCGAGACCCTTACCCCGATAGTGTTCCACGTAGTCCGAAACGATCGCAAGGTAGGTCGCCACACCTTCCCAGATACCGGCTGCTTTGGCCGATGAGGGCAGGTCTTCGTAATCGATGATGTCGGCCTCAGATAGCCGCGCCGTATCGACGATGTCGCACAGCCGGAAATAAAAATGACGGTACATTCGCTGCAAGGTGGAGATCATTAAGCGGTCCGCGATTGCAGGCACGCGAAACACATGACCGCCGAGGAGGACCGTTCGCGCACGCCTGGGCAACGAACGGGCGATTGTGATCTGCTCTCCGGTCTGGCCCAGGCGGCCCATGTGAATCTCAACCGCCTCGGGTAACCCGGGGATCAGGAAGTTCCATTTGTTGGCCAGACGATCTCCCCAGCTGCGAGGCGCGAGTTGAGCTGCGAAACGCTGCTTCATAAGCCGCAGAACATCGGATGGGCTGGTATTTGTGTACAGATCCAAATCGCTGCCGAGATCGGGCCAGTGATCCAGCGATTTGATTACCGTAACGTTATATCCTTCGGCTTGAAACGCGTCGCAAATCGCCTGCAAGAACGAGATTGCGTTGTCGATACGCGCACGCTCGGCCGCGATTGCGCCTGCTGCCCAATCTGCGCGGTCGTCTTTGCCAGCATTCTTTGCGATTTGCTGAAAGACCTCGAATCCGCGCACCACCACGTGATTGGAGTTAGCCAGTGCCAACATATTTTCAAATTCTTGGCGGCTGATTTCCGTGAGGTCCAAGCCCGGCTCGGTGGCTGCAGTCAAGGATGTTTCGCGTTGGCCCAGCAGGAGGCGGGAAAGCATGGATAGAGAGTTGCTCGAACCGAAGGGAGAAGATGTCTTAGCAGTCATATTGGAAATAATCCCATAAGCGTTATTGCGGTGGTTGCGAATCTGGTAGTTGGGACCCGGGTGGTGGAGCACTTGGTGATTGCGGCGCTTCCGGCGACGGGGTTGATTCAACCACAGGTGTGTTATCGCGGTGCTTCAGTTCGATTGGGGCGTGCTGCTGACGTCTGGCTCGGTTTTCCTGCGTGATCGTGCCGTCAACCTTCTGGTCGCTATCGGCCGCAACCGCGAAAAGGGGCATCCCCTCGGCAGACTGTCGAGTTGCAAGTCCAACGGGAACTCTGGCGTCCTCGGCCGTGCGGGCTCTCTCGTAAAAGAACTGAGCGGTTTCAAGGTCGCCATCTTTTTCCGCGAGATAGCCGATGTTGTTGAGCGAAAATGCGCTGTTGGGATCCAGCGAGTAAGCCTTGAGGAAGTCTTGCCTCGCAGCGGGCCAATCGTTGTGATTGGTCGCTGACACTCCCCGCACGTTGAGCAAGGCTGCTTGCGCCTGGGCCGTGGCGGCATTTTGCATGCGCTGTCGCAGTTTTCCTGCGCTGTCCGCAGCCATATCGCTAACGGATTTTCCGCGCCACGACCGGTCCAGGGTGACGACGACCGGCTCCGAGGAATGTGTCTGCGCTGCCGCCGTGTAGTACTTCAAGGCTTCGTCGTAATCTCCCCGAGACTCCTTGGCAACTCCCAAATTGTTCAACGTGTAAGCGTTTTGCGGATCCAGGGCCAGAGCTGTTTGCAGGACAGCCAGCGCCTCCGGAGCCCTATCCTGCGATAAAAGCCGAATCGCTTCCACGTTCATGCGGTTAACCTGCATGGGTACGTCTTTGAGATTGCCGAATGCATCTTTCATCGGCTTTCCTTCTAACTGCTGTGCGCTGGTGCGGTCGATGACGGCATCCGTGGCCTGTTCAGACGCCAGTCTGTAAAGCTTTTGCGCGCGTTCCAGTTGGCCCTTCAACTCAGAAACGTAGCCCAGGTTATACAGGGTGAAAGGATCGGCGGGATCGAAGAGATATGCCTGGTAAAAAAGTGCCTCCGCCTTCTCATAGTTTTCCTTCTGAATGGCCTCGACTCCTTCACGATTGAGACGCTGCACGGGAGTTAGCTGGCTTCGTTTAGGAAGAGTGATTTTGAGGTCCCCGGCCGAGGCATTTCGAGGAGTGAGGCCCGCGATGACGGCGACGGCAATTATTGCGAGCAAGTTAAGTCGTTTAGCAAACATCATTCGCCTTTTCGAATATGCGGGCAGAGCTCCCTTAAACGTGAGGTTGGATGCAGCGGAGAGGACGGCGTTGCCCGCCGAATGGGCACATTCTTAGCGGAGAACAGGCCACCGTTGTTCCCCTGACACCATCAAAGATGCCGATAGACATTCTAGAAATTCAGATTGCGGGAAAGGTGGCCTAATGCGTCGATTCCTAATCTTAGCCATTCTCAGCGGCGCGGCGCTTGCGCAGTTGCCATCGTCCGCAGACTCGAAGTCAGTGCAAGAGCCGGATGACCAGACAGCTTCCAAACTGGAGGCGCCTTCGGTGGTGATGCCTGACCTTCCCGCCATGCCCCGGGGGAAGAGCACCGTCATTGGGGGATCGATTCGCGAGGTCGACGGCGTTCGCGACCAACTCACGCTGAATGTCTTCGGCGGGCGGCCGATGAAAGTTCTATTCGACGAACGTACCCAAGTCTATCGTGACGGACTTCAAGCTCCGCTGCGCGATCTACGCGCGGGAGACCACGTGTCGGTAGAAACGGTGCTGGATGGAACGACAGTCTTTGCCCGCAGTATTCACATGCTGTCGCAACTGCCGGAAGGGGAGTGTCAGGGTCAGGTGCTGAGGTACGATCGCGGCAAGGGCGAACTGATCGTGCGCGATTTGCTTTCTCCCGAGCCGATCAAGCTGCGGGTTTCTTCCACAACGACAATTCTCCGCCAAGGTCAGCAATCTTCCGCTGGGGATATCATCGCGGGAATGCTGATTTCCATCCACTTCCAAGCCGATCGTGACGGCCAGAATGTTGCCAATAAGATTGCGGTGCTTGCGACTCCGGGAAGCGCGTTTGTGTTTTCTGGAAACGTTACCTTTCTCGACTTGCATACAGGGTTGCTGGTTCTGGTTAATCCGGGCGACAACAAACGCTACGAGATAGTTTTTGACCCAGCCCGCCTCGCGATTAGCCGTGATGTGCATGAGGGTACAGATGTCACGGTGACTGCCAGCTTCGACGGCGCACGTTATTCGGCGAGTGCAGTTACGGTGAATCCGCCTGCTGGCAAGTAGACCCCGCAACGAAAGCGAGAGGGCTGTAATTCCACTCGGGTTATCTACGCGCGAAAACCTATGGAAGCTTATTCAAATAACACGGCCCATCGGTCGGTTGCGCCGGGGGAGTGGGTGGGGTGCTCCAGGGTACGTTTACAAAGTCAAAGAATTCCGTCATATCCATCTGCGCTGCATCGCGTTTGGTGAGGCTTGGGAGGTTGAAGCGGGTTTCCACTAGCTTGAGCCATGCGGTGTAGTCGGCGACGGTGTGCGAAACGTAGTTCTTCTTCGCGAAAGGCGAAATCACAATCAGCGGCACACGATAGCCCGTGTATACGAAGTCACACGTGGGTCCGGTTGTTTTCGTGCAAATATCACCGGGAAGCAAATCCACCGGCTTGATGCCATCCGGGCTTACGGCAGGTTGTGGAGGGACATGATCGTAGAACCCGCCGAACTCATCGAAGGTGAGGATAAACGCAGAATCCTGCCAGGAAGAGCTCTGCATCAAGGCGTTGATCAGGGTGGAAACGTAGTGTGATCCAATCTGCACGCTTCCGCCGGGCGCACCGTCGTCCAGCCCAGGATGTTCGTCGAGCCCGCTGGCGAAGCCGGGATCGATGAATGCCGCTGATGGCAGCGCGGCGTTCGCCACATCGGTCAAGAACTGCGAAACCGGAACAATGTTTTTCGGATATTTGCTGGCAGCGGTGAACATGTTGAGCGTGCTGTTCTGTATCGGAGGCGTGGCATAAGTCAGATCGGTGACGTAAACCTTCCATGTGACTCCTGCATTCTGGAGCAAATCAAAAATAGTCTGATTAGCCAGCGGAGGCGCGCCTGCTGTTGGCGGATACACATGCCCGGCCGAAGTGGCAGCCAGCATGTAGAGTCGATTAGGCTGGGTTCGCGACATCACGGGCGAAAACCAGCGATCCGACGTAGCGAAACTTGACGCCATGAAATAGTCGTACGGCAAGTCCGTTCCGTTGTAGTAAGACATGGCGCGCACGCCATCCACATCGGTGAACGGCGGTTGATTGGTTCTGGCGTCGTGAGCCGCGGTCCAGACAAACCCATCCAAAGTCGCAGTGGACGAGACCGGATTATTGAAATTCCAATCCACGTGATCCTCGTTCCAGGAGGGACTCGGGTTCTCCTCGCACATGGAGACCATCGAAAAAGACCGAACCTGCGGGCTATTCCCGTCGATCGTGCAGTCATTCGGAGGGAAAACAAACCCAGGGTCGCAGCCGGGATTCGTCGGTGTGGGACCTTGAAGCGGCGCGGGGCCTGAAGCTGGATTGAATTGAGGCAGGCCATCAAACGACTGATCGGGAATATGATTGGCGGCCCAGTACTGGCGCATGGCTCCGAAGTAGTGATCGAGGCCACGGTTTTCCTGGGCCATGAAAATAATGTGATTGATGCTCTGCAGGCTGTTGTCCGGGCTGTCCTGACTTTGAACTAATCCTCGGCACCCGCTCAGTAGAACCAACAAAGCAAGAAGTGACGCCAATGATGAAGCCGGAAGCTTGGCTTTGTGATCACGCGTCCGGGCTATTACTTGGCGCTGCAGCATCGCAGGTGGCTTTGAGATGACCTCGGCAGCCCAAGCGTTGGCCACGGCCTGCAGGAAATGAAGTCTGGCAAGTACCGTTGGCTTGAGGGCAACTGGGCCGATGTACTTTCGAGTAGGATCTACGGCATTTCCCGGTTGACCCTGCAACGAATCCTGTATTACTGTTCGGTCAACACACCACTGAATTCCTTAGATTCAGCGGATTCCTGGGGCAATGTCCCGTTCGCGTCGGGCTTGGTCCATTTGTTAAGGCAAGTCAGAACTTGCGATTCCGCAAGTACGCGTTTCCAAATCAAGTCGGAGGACATGGGGATGAAGACTTTCTATCGCACTCTTATCCTGCTTGTGATTTTGGGGGCATCGGCATTCGCAAATGTGAATGTAAGCAGTCCACAGAACGGCAGCCGAGTCAGTTCGCCGGTGCATTACATGGCAACGGCAACTACGAACACTTGTTCAAAGGGGGTTGCCTCCATGGGAATTTACGTGGACGATCAACTGGAGTACGTCGTCAATGGAGCAAGCCTGAACAAGGACATGGAATTCAGCCCGGGAAACTACAACACTGTCGTGGAAGAGTGGGACTACTGCGGCGGTGCGACTTTCACCCCGATAGCGATCACGGTTACCAAGCAGACGGGCGTATGGGTGACATCGCCGGCGAACAACGGCCAAGTGAGCTCCCCAGTGAACTATGTGGCAAGGGCGAGCACGAACACTTGTTCGAAGGGTGTAGCCTCCATGGGAATCTACGTAAATAACCAACTGGTTTACGTGGTGGGTGGAGCGAGCCTGAACACCAAACTGAACCTGAGTGCCGGGAACTACCACACCGTGGTGGAAGAATGGGATTATTGTGGCGGGGCCGCGTACACTCCCGTCAACATCACGGTGCAGGGAGGAGGCGGAGGTGGAAAAGTACTCTCCAACTTGCAGGCTGGCGGCGGATGGAAGAGTTGGGGCGAGATTCCTCCAGACTATGCCATCTGTTCGTGGCCGTGCGCGGGGGTTACGTGGTCGATGCAGCAGGGGATCAAAACACCCTCCATGAGCGGAGATTCGACGCAGTTTAATATCGGCGGCACTACGCCGTATGCGGATGTGCTGTGGAGCAATCCTCTGATCGGCCAGGGGTCGACCCAAGGCCTGCCCGACTCTGGTCATACACTCCTTCCGACCCTGCACAACTTCACTTATGACGCTTATTTTTACCCAACCAACCTCGGGGTAACACAGGTCCTCGAGTTTGACATCAGCATGTACTTCAATAGCCTTGGATTGATTTGGGGTAACCAGTGCCGTGTGGCGGGCGGACACGAATGGGATATTTGGGACAACGTCAACCAGCACTGGGTACCCACCGGCGTCGCTTGTAATCCAATAAACAATTCGTGGAACCATGTGACCATTCAAGTGGAGCGGGAATCGGACAATTCGTTGCTGTTCCAGTCCATTACGCTGAATGGAGTGACCGCACCCCTCAACCAGCGCTATGCTCCCGGCTCCGCGCCCGGCGGCTGGTGGGGCATCACCGTCAACTATCAGATGGACGGAAACTATCAGCAGGCGGCGTATACGACGTTCCTGGACGACTTCAGCTTTACCTACCGGTAAGAGAACACACGGGGCGCAGGGTCGCTGCGCCCCGTGTTGTCGAGTCTCAGTTGAGCGATTTAGCCCACGTCACTCTGAACGCGAGGCCCAGCGATCGGACCAGTATTGAAACGCTCACACGCGTCCCGAAATTTCTGGAGCACCTGGCGCTCGACATCCTGGACTGGCTGTGGATTGATGATCGTCATTCCTCCCACCAGTTTGCTCAGAGCCAGATATGAGGCGCGGCTGCTGTGGAGGAACTCGATAGGGTATTCGGGCTTTCGCGCCCGGGCCCGAACGGGGTCTGCGTCCAGCAAGTAGATCACATCTGGTTGCGGAACAAACGTCAGCAGCATGCGAATGTAGGCTCGCGCGATTCTGTTGCGCAAGGACAGGTTCGCCAGTTCGTCGTAGAGATATCGGTCAAAGATTACTACGTCTACATCGGTTCTTCGTGTTTTTGCCACAACGATGCTGAGCGAGATAGCATCCACGAAATAGAGCCAGAACCGCACCGCGGTCATGTACCAGGATTGGACGTTCTTGTCTCGTCGATTTACCGGTTTGTCGGGAGTTCCAACACCCTTTTCTCCTTTAAATAAGGTGTGGCCGCTGAGCTCGCGGACCCACGTTAATCGGGCAACATCGTCCCAGAAGGTGACTAGCAAAACCCGGAGGCCATTTTCGTTCAAATGGGTGCGAAGAGCTTCGATCTGAGTACTTTTCCCAGCGCCGTCGATTCCCGAGAAGCTCACAAATCCAGGACGGCGATTTCCTGATGTTTTGTTGACCATGCTCTGAGGGTTTCTTTCGTGTGCTTTCTTTTGTCAGCGTGCTCCGGGCGGCCGGCTGGGGCTGGCACTCGACAACGCCATAACAGTTCCGACAGCGACGCCGGCGCCGACGATGGCTCCGACCTTAATAAAGAAAGCCCGCGTTCGTCTTTGTTTAGCGGGCGCGATGGCCGCTCCGGCGGGATTGGAACCCGCAACCCCGGTCGTTTCGACCGACTTTGCCGCAGCTGTTCCTACGGGTTCCTGTAAGGCCTCTTGCTTCGCGGAAGGCTGTTGGCCGCTTGGCTGCCAGTTGTTGCCCACATTTTCGGAACGCACCACGCCTGGGCTGTTGGGAAGACTTTCCGGGCGCGATACTCCAGAGTTCACGTTGTTGACACCGCTAGTTGAGTTCTGCCCCTGAGCCTGAGTAGAGGTCACCGCCCCTGCTTGCCCATCGGGACTTGTTTCTTGGTCCCGCGAATTGGCCGCCGCCTCAAACGGGACAATCAACAGCAGCACCAGGCAACCCGCAATCTGCCGCACCAGCCAACGCCCCGAATTTTTCATCGTTGTCAGCTCCAAACCGCGCTGGCTCGAGACCCCAGTACTCTTACAGTCCGCTTACCTTCAAAGCCAGTTACGGTGCACTCTCGGATGCGGGAGTCGAATACTCTGGTTGCAAGGCCGGCTGAAATGCAGGTCTCGGGAACTGGTAAAAGCTGTTCACCGCTTCAGAGGCAGTATCGAAAGTCTCGAACAGGCTATCTACTTTTGTTAGTTCGAGAATCACCGTTGCCGCAGGCGGAACGGCTGCAAGTTTGACGTCGCCATTCCGCTTCATGGCTTCTTCCAGGCAATGCAACAGGACGTGGATTCCCGCACTGTCGAGCTGGCGTACTTCGGAAAAATCAAGCACTACACGGGGCCGGTCCGTCGTCAAGGAATGCTCAATTTCGCGGAGAAATACTCGGCCTTGCTCCGAGCTCAGTTTTTCAGGTAATTGCTTCACTATCACGGTTCTCTCACTTCTCATGTTTATCCACCAGGGCTCCAAAATGCCATTCTCGCGTCCCTAAGAGGGGGCAAAATGGTTTTTCCTACACGATGTTTAATTTATATTCGCCGGGGCCGAGGGTCTATCCAGTGCTACCTGTAGAGGAGATCAGGTTTTGCATTAGGACGTAGGTGGAACTTCTACTCCATCAAGAGTTTTGCAAGAGACGTTCGAGTTCAGCCTCAGGATCACGAACTAGATTGGTCAGCCGGTTGGCGCCATAGCGGCAGAGAGTCGCAAAATTGGTTTCATACCAACAGCACTCGGTCATCCTTGGTGACATTCCGCAGAGGAAACGAAGCTTTTGCATGGTGGCTGGGGATGTGAGCGTCGCCGCCACTAGCCGGTGGTTTCCATCCAGGATGGTAAACGGTTCGCTCTCGTTAAGGCCAATTAGAAGCACGGCTCCCGGTTCGGTATTCTTGCTGAGCCAATCGCGCAGCGAGCTAATCTTTCTGAGGAATGCTCGTATGGAGATGTCGCGGCCACGATACGTACGAATGCGTTCTACCACGGCTGTGATGGAAAAATTGCCGCGCGCGAGTTTCCGCCATACCGCGCGTGGGAATACCCGGATCTGGCCCAGGTCCGCCGGCCGGACTTCCACCTCAAACCATTCTGTTCCCCTGGGCAGCTCTCTCCACAAGGGAAAATGTCGAATGAACAGCAGGGCCCGCCGCTTTGCATTTTCACCAGCGTCGTCGAGGCGTGGTTTCATCACCAGCTCACGGAGCGATTCCTGGTACTCTTCAAATGCAGCGTTCTCGAAATCACTCTTGAGAAATTCCGCAATGACCTCGTCTTCCGAGACCCGTCGAATTGTCCTTATCCCCTGAGCGCTGGGCGTGCCCGGCACATCTTCGGAATCGAGGAGCATCTTCCAGAGAAATGGCACCGCGAGAACAATAAGCAGAGCCAACATCAGCACCAGCTGTATCCAAATGACTTCCTGCAGCGAGGAATGGAAACGGCAAATACCCGCGAACAGAACCCCGCTGAAGGCCAACTGTACCCAGCTAGTGTTCGCAATCTTGTAAGACATCTCATAAGCAATAATCACAACGCTAAGGCAATAGACGACGGTCGTGGCTGCATACAAGGCCAGTAAATACGGAAGGCCGTACTTGCCTGCGATGGAGAACTGGGAGCCGAAGAGCGTGGTCCAAATCCAGGCCGGAGCCAACCGGAGCCCGAGAGCGATTACTGAGCCAATTCCTAAGACAAACAGCAGCGAGATTGCCAGGACGCTGTGACCTTTTCGCTGTTCACTGCGAGTGCCTGCCATAACGGGGAACATGGTATTTATCACCGCTGAGGAAAATGCAAACACCACGCGACCCACCAATGCCACCGCCGCGTACAAGCCCGCCGCGGTGGAGGGAAAGAAATGCTTTACCAGCACGATGTCACAATTGTTGATGAGCACCTGGCCGGCGAAAAACACGATTGCCTGCAGTGCTTCGCGAAACGCGTCGGGGAGGTGCAGTTGCGCGGCGGCCGTGGGCGCTAGTTTGGGCGCGGCGGCAAAGTAGGCCACTGCCACTGCGGCAGCATTCGCCGCGATCACTCCGCGGACGCCGAATCCCAGCTCGATGCACAGCAAAGATCCGCCGAGTCGTACCAGTCCCTCCAAAACGAGATTAGTGGCCAAACGATCGAAGCCGTAAGCGCCTTGAATGTAGCCCCGGCGGGCTCCCAGCGGAACATAGAAGGCGACTCCGACTCCGAGGAGGACAACCAGCACTGGGCTCGGCAAATTAAGATAGCCGGCAATGGCTTTCTGGAATACCAGCAACAACAGCGCGACAATGATGCCGCACTTCCATGCGCTTCGGTGAAATTCCCGATAAGCCGTGCTTTTTCCTTCCAGCGAACCCTGCTGCGCGACAACCTTTGCGGAAACGATTTGGAAGGAAAGGGTTACTGCTGATATCAGAATGAGTAGAGTGTAAACAGCGGTAGCGTGACCAAAGGCAGTCGGACCAAGAAATCGCGCGACCGCAATGTTGTAAGCGAAATTGATCGCGGTGACGAGCCCCGAACCGGTGAGCAATACGAAACTTCCATAAAGAACGCGGGCCTGTAGAGTTTTCGATTCCGGGTTCGGACCATTCTGCACGTTCTTTGGGCTCCAAGCCAACTAACCGGGAAATAGCAGGAATCAGTACGGCTTCGCAGCATTTGGCGCATACTACTGCGACACCTTCGCTAGAGGATTGTCCTCCGCCGGCACCCATTCTGATGCGGTAAGTGAGAATCAGGCTGCTCAAAGGCCGGCGAGGAGGTCTTTGGTTTGCTTCTCGATCTTGCGACAACCTTAAGGTGCTCTTACAGCCTCTAACGAGACCAGCTGCCTTCTATATGAAACGTCACCGGGTGACTTCTGCATTGGTGTTTCTCATGTTCTTGGCGGGATGCATTCACCCCGGTGTACGGCAGGCTTTACGGCAGGGTGTTCCGGCACCGGAGGCGTCGCCTCAACTGCTGGCGGTGTACGAACCTTGGTTTGGGCATCCTAGGCACATTTCCGTCGGCTATTCTTCTCAAGACCCGGTCGTGATACGAAAGCAGATTGACCAAGCCAAAGCGTTGGGAATTTCTGGCTTCGTAGTCGACTGGTATGGCGATCGTGAGCCGTTTCTGGATCACAGCTATGCGCTGATGCAAACTATCGCATCCGAAAAGAACTTCCATGTTTCGATGATGTATGACGAAATCGACGATGAAACTGCGCAAGCGACGGACGACGCGCTTGCGTCTTTTAAGAAGTTCGCGCAAACCTATCTTTCCCCGAACGCATCCGGGCGTGAGGCTTATCTCACGTACAACGACCGGCCCGTCATCTTTATTTTTCCTAAGGGCGGACACACCGACTGGAACCGAGTGCGAGAGGCCACCGACAAATGGAACCCGACACCCTTGCTGATCTATGAAGATCACTCGACCTCTTTCGCGGCTGCGTTTGATGGTTTTTACGCGTGGATCAACCCTGGGAAAAAGGGATGGGCTGCAGACGGCAGCAATTGGGGAGAAGAGTACCTGCGCGATTTCTATCACAAAATGCGCTCGAGCTATCCCGATAAGATCGCCGTGGGGGCGGCTTGGGCGGGTTTCGATGACAGCAAGGCTTCCTGGAGCCTTAATCGACATATGTCTCAGCGTTGCGGCGAAACGTTTTCTGACACGATGAAGTTGTGGCGACAGTATTATCCGCCTGACGAGCCGTTGCCGTTCTTACTGATTGCTACCTGGAATGACTACGAAGAAGGCACGGCGATTGAGCGCGGCTTGGCCAAGTGCGGGTCGGAGTCGCAAGCGCAGCCTGGGCAGTAAACCCGCCGCTGCACCGTCGTCTTCGGTTTCTGGCTCTGAACTTCATCGACCGCAAAGGACACGAAGCGAAGGCATGGCCTAAATAAAACAAACCTCAGGCTACTCGAAATACCCTTTCCCGATCATTATCCTGGCGGTCAAGATTTACAGGAACGGAGTTCAGTTGCGAAGCGTGGTAAACCTTGTTGATGATAGAAAGCGGTCGACTGCGTACCTCGTCGTACACCCGTCCAAGGTATTCGCCCAGTACACCCACGCATAAAAGCAGAAGAGCTCCCATCAGGAATATTGCAGCAGTTACGCCGTATACCAACGGATTCACTGAGCTGTTTGACAAAAGAGCGGAGAGTGTAAGAACGGCTGCTAAAGAGATCGAAAATCCCGCCAACACAAAGCTCAGGCGGAGCGGCTTGTAACTGAAACTTGTGATCGCGTCCATTGCGTACTTAATCCGGCTTACAAACGTGAGTTTGCCGTCGCCACCTGCCCGGTCCTGCCGGTCGTAGAAAACTACGCCGGTCTTGTAACCTACCCAGGCCCGCAGCCCGGGAAGGTATCGGTTGCCTTCGCGCAAAGAATTGATCGAATCCACGGCCTGTCGATCGAGGAGACCGAAAATTCCCGCGTTCAGGGGAATGGGAAAGTCAGAGAGGGCGCCGAGCAAGCGATAAAAGAGCGGAAACAGTTTAGCCAGAACCTTGCGCCGCTCCTGCCGGCTTCTCCTCACCGCGGTTACAACTTGCGCGCCGCCGCGCCAGGCGGCTACCAATTGCGGCAGAACTTCGGGCGGGTCCTGGAAATCTCCGTCCATCAACACGACCGCGTCACCGCGCGCAGTCTGCAAGCCTGCAGAGATCGCTCCCATGTGCCCCCAGTTGCGGGACAGATCTACGACCACCACATGCATATCCTCGGCTTGCAGTTCGCGCAACAATGTCAGAGATGAATCCTTGGAGCCATCATTTACGTACACCACCTCCCAGGCTTCGCCAAGGTCGTTCATGGCGTCAGCAACCGCTGCATGAAACATACGTACGATCTCTTCCTCATTAAAAATTGGCACGATGACCGAAATCATTTGAGGCTCCTTAAGTTCGGCAAAACCACAATAGCGCTTGCCGCTTTCTTGCTATGTCGACTCTCTCGTAATACGAGAGTTCGAAACAGGTCCGTCATTCGGGCTCTGCCTGGAAGACGCGCACCTTCCACTGCACTTCGGTAGGGGTCAAGACCGCAACGTAGCGTGCGCGGACGTGCTGCGTTGCCTGAACCTTTTCGTGATCGAGGATTTGCACGTCGTATTCAACTGTGTCCACCAGTTGAATCGAGAGGCCTTCCGGCGAGTAGAAGACTAATTGAATATCGTGCGCACCGTCTCGATAGCGTGTCTGAATCCCTAGTTTTGCTTGCTCCCGAACTGTGTTCGCCAGTTTTTCTTTCGCTGTACCAACAAAATCGGCGCTAAGCAGATCCTCCCGGTTCTGCTCGAGTGCACCACTTAAACTTCGCCAGGCCTGCAGATAATCACGAATCACCGCGGTCTCGGTTTGTTTCTCAAGAGGCCGTGGGCCGACTGAATTTGTAGGCTCGACGCGTACTCCGGGTTGGTTTGACCCCCAGACGAAGAGCGTCGCGAAGACTGAGCAGACGATGAGGAACGGCTTTCCAATCGCTGCTCTTTGACCAACCGTTGGGTTCACTCTTTCCCCCAATGAATTTCATTCCCCAAAACTACCCCAGTTGCGACGGAGATTGTGGCTCCGCTGTACGCAGGCATTTCGGTCCGTGCGACTCCACGCTTGAGGGGAACGTCCACTGTGGCTTCACCACCGTTGTACATTTCCGTGAAAGTAACGATCGTCCCGTCGGGAACGGCATTGCCGCGGCAATCGCGTACCGGTTCAGTCTCCAGCGCAAGCCTCTGGCCCGACGGCCGAGCGATCATTCTTAGACTGCAAGGATCGCCCGGAACCTGTTGGATCACGCGCGTGTCGGCGATACTTCCAGCCCGAGCCTCAAACTGAGCGGCGCCCTCCTTGGATGCGGAATCCATCTTCGTCCAGGCAACGCCATTGTGCGTGAGTACGGTCCGCTCCTGCGGAGCGCCCGCCACGCCGGACAACTGGAACGAAACTTGTAAGGGTTGCAGGACCAAGTTCTGAAAGGCATCGAAGACAAAAGCAACGCCGCTGATGCCATCATGCGAGTCAACTGGCAGACGAGAAGGTTTGGCGATAAAGCTCAAGGTCGCTGGTTGATGCGCGGCTGTGACATCGAACGCGCCGTTCTCGTTGGAGATGGCTCCCATAAGAGTCACCAGGTAGTGACCGGCATTGTGGATTTCCCCGGGAGCAAACGAGATTGCTTCTCCCAGTCGCACATCACGCCGCAAGACCTGGCCCGGCCCTACGATGTAGAGGAGTGCGTTGCCACTGCCTGCGGTTTGAATCGAGAATGCAGCTCCCGCTTCGACACTCCTGGGCAAACGCAAGCTGCTGGTTTGGGTCACAGCGAACTGGGCGCTCGCAACCCAAATCAGCCCGCTCAACAATAATGGAAGTCTCGATTTCATTGGAATCGGTTCGAGCTGTATGTTGTCGTTACCGCTCGCTCGGTCTTGACTTTGCTGGCGATGTCGGGTGGAAGGGAGACAGCAAACGAAACCGGCGTTTCGGGCAATAGTGCGCGCTCGACGTATCCGTCCGAGACCCAGATCAATTGGCCGCTATTGTCGTAAAACGTTCCCAAAACGTGTGCCACATTGACGACCTGGCCGCTTTGGTTAAGCAGCTTTCCAGTCAACGAAGGTTGGGGCCCTGAGTTCATGTGCTGATCCTCAATTTCGATGACCGGATCGGCTGACGTCGCAATGAGGGTTGATGAGGGCTGCATGCGAACGCTCTCCACCTGCGACAGCGCGACATTATGAAACTCGATGAGAAATGGAGTGACTTGCCTGGGCAAGAGAATGTGAGAAATCTTGTCGAAGCTGTCTTCGGTTGCGATCGCAGACCCGTCTTTCGCCAATAGAGTTGCTTTAACCGTCACAAAGGCGGGAACTACATCTTCATTTAGAAGTTCGCCCAATATGACCACTCCCCCGCCGCGGTCCACGGGATGCATGTCCACGATGCGCACGTGAGGTGACTCGACGTCCTGCGCTCCCCAGTCATCTTCGGCGCCGCGGTAGATCACGTCCCAGCGCAGGTAGTTGACCGGAATTACTTGCGGGGGTACGCGAGGCTCTTTAACGATGGGCCACACCACTCCCCAACGGTCTCCATTTTTTGTGACCTGCAAGTTGCGGGTGTCGAGAAAGGTTCCGACTACGGTCGACCACCGCAGGTTGAGCCTAACCTGCGCGTCGTTCGCGGAAGCATGCTGCGGCCGGACGTCGAAGCTATCGAGACTTGCGTGACTGCGAAGGCTGGGATAACCTCCGGCCAAATCGCGCACAAAATCCGTTTCCGTGAATTCATTCTTGTTAGCGAGATTGGAGTAGGCTGTGTCCCAGTCGCGGCGGGCGATTTCATCCGCCAGATTCTCGACTGCTGCTTGCGGTGAAGACGAAGGTCGAAGCAAATCTGCTCCTGAACCGGCTCCAGCCATGGCGAGTGCAGATTGAACCGGCCAAAGCGTGCCCACCACGATCAACGCGACTGTAGCAAGCGCAAGCAAGAAAGCAAGAAGGCGTCCACTGATCACGAGATCATCCTCCCGAGGACGATATCCTCACGAGTGGGAGAGGGTTGCACGACCCGGATTCTTTCGCGTCGTTTCTCCGGGATCAGCGTCAGCAACATGGCGAGGATACTGCTGGAGATGGGAAGAATGCCCCACAGCAACCCCTGCCAATGCGGGGGGATCTGCGGGGCATTGACTGGCGTGGCAGGCGGGACATCCTCTTTGCTCCACACGCTGATGGTCTTGTCTTCGAGGTCATCTACCTTGCGCCAGCCAGCAAAAACCAGCAGCGGCTCGTAGTAGGGATCGCGGAGGAATACCCATTTCAGCCCGTACCGATCCGCGTGGTGAAGGATTGCGTTCAGAGCATCGATGCCCGATTTACCAAAATACTTGGAACTAGTGAGGGCTCCTGCGCCGTGCTGAGTCAGTTCGGGCAGCATGCGGCCGGAATTCCATTCACCGTCGACGCTGCTGGCGTCGGTGAGAACGGCCAGCCGCGAAATCTTGTTGCCGAAACCAAGCGTGACATACCGATACTTGTCGTGGCCGTCGCGGTTAAGCCATGCGGCTACCGAGTCTACATTGAAATCCACAGCGTCTGCCGGTTTATAGGTGGCCCATGCCACCGCCAGAGCACAGCTGAGGGTTGCTGCCATGGTTAAGCCAACGACTGCAGGCGTGTGAAATCGGTCGATAAGTTCCGTGGCCAGCAGCCCGACAAAGGGTAGTGCGAGCAGAGTCGCCCAATAGCTGAAGCGCTCCATAGTCAGCACTTCAAAAGCGCGGCCTAACACCAGCCGTCCTACCGGGGTGGTTCCGCCCAGACCCAACAAAAATGCCAGCCAGAAACCCAGGAGCAGCGGGCGTAGTCGAGTGCTTGAAGAACCCCGCAAAAAGATGAAAGGCAAAGCAAGAATCAAAGCTCCGTAAGGAACCACGAAATAGTTCAAGCCCCATTCGGGGCTCAATATATAGTTAGCGCGACTGGGGTGTGGAATTGGAACCTGCGTAACTGGATAGTGAATCAGAGCAATCCAGAACGGCAGAAGGACCACGCCGATTGCAATCCCCGTAAAGAGCGCAATGCCAGCCGTGCGAAGAAGGAGGGCCGACTTTGAAACTCGATCATTATCTTGTCGATCGATAATTGCCAGGGCGAGCACGGGCAACGCGAATAGAAAAGATCCGAAGAGCAATGTAGCGTGATGTGCGGCGGCGGCGGCCACGAAGAGTACTCCGCCTTTAATAAAGGAGCGCCAGTTGCCATGCCGGACCCAGCTGAAAAGATAAGGCAGGGCGTTTAAGTAAAGTGGAGCGGCAAACGTAGTGGACAACTGACCAGCGGAATAGACCAGAAAGCATTCTGAACCGAGCAAGACACTGGCTAAGGCCGCGAGCGAGGCAGCACGCCGGTTCACCCAAAGCAGGGAAAAACGATAGACGCCAAGTGCCAGAAGCAAAATGGCGACGAACTGGACTGCCATGTAGGCCATGTCCAAACCGATGACCCGCGATACCAGCGCCAGCCACTGCTGCGGCAAAGGAGGATAGGTGGTCTGTGAAAAACCCGCATACCACTTTGGGTTCCAGGGATCGAACCAATTGTGCAGGTAATGCGATGCGAAGAAAATATGGAAGTTCGCGTCGTATGTTTTCAGCGGCAACTTCATGAGCAGCAGCGGCGAGTGAACAGCGAGCGCTGCTAGAAAGATCATGCTCAGTGGTACCGGCTGTGTTGTAGACGAAACGGATTCAGCTCTCTGCACAGCGCCCTCCCGAGAAGCCTTGGATTCCATGCTTCTATTTCGGGTTGCTCATTTAGTGCGCTCGAAGCCACCCGCCGAAAAAAATTCAGCCAACATCTGAAGTCCTTTCAGAATCGAAGAGCCTTGGAATCGAACTCTTCGATGGTGACACTTTGAGCTCCGCGCTGGGACGCCTGAAGACCGCGCTGGTGTGCTTGCAGATCGTCTGTTTGCAGATCGTCGCGCTTGCGTGTTTAGTCACAGCACAGACCTACAAAGTCGGTGACAGTTCTTCACAAATACCGCAAAACAAAACCGCCGATCAAACTTCATCTGCGAACAAATCGCTGGGCTGGGGATCGAATATTCAAAACACGCGTCTTGCCCGCGCCGCAGAACAAGCACTGAAAAACCATAACTACGCAGCCGCTGTTGAATACGCTCAGCGGGCTGCGCAAGCGGCTCCTAATGATCCCCAACTATGGTTTCTCCTGGGCTATGCGGCTCGGCTCGACGGAAAGTTTCAGCTGGCTGTCGATTCCTATAATCGAGGCCTTCAGCTGAATCCATCCGCGTTGGATGGGATCTCCGGACTCGCCCAGACCTACGGCAACATGGGCCGGACCGAGGAAGCCGAACATCTGCTCAACCAAGTGATCGCGGCCGATCCAAAGCGAGTTAACGATTCGGTGTTGCTCGGAGAATTGCTCATGCGATCCGGGAATTACGACGCTGCCCTCGATGTGCTGGGGCGAGCGGAACGGATCCAGCCCGGAACGCGGTCGGAGTTGCTGATGGCGTTGTCGTACCAACATCTGAAGCAGTTCGAACAGGCAAACCGGTACATCGAGTTGGCGAAACAGCATGATCCGAACAACCCCGAAGTTCAGCGATCGCTAGGGGGGTACTATCGCGAAACCGGAAACTATCCCGCGGCGATCGCCGCCCTCAAGTCGATTCGCAATCCGAAACCGGACGTGAGAGCCGAGATCGCTTACACCTACCAGCTTGATGGCAAGCAGGATGAGGCCGCCAAGCTGTACTCACAAGCTGCTAACGCCGCACCAGCCGATTTGGCTTTGCAACTTTCGGCAGCGCAGGCTCAGGTGACTGTTGGCTCCATCGACCGTGCGAAACCGTTTCTTCAGCGTGCTGCCACTATCGATCCGGAACACTATCGGCTGCACGCGGTTCTGGGGGAAATTGCGCGTCTGCAGGAGCACAACGAAGAAGCGGTTCGCGAGTACAACGCGGCCGTCGCTCATTTGCCCGAAAGCCCCGCTGAGGGGCCGCTTTACGGAATTCAGTTGCACATGAATTTAGTCGAGCTCTATAAGAGCTTGAAGGATGAAAGCGCAGCTCATCAAAATCTTGAGATTGCCCAGACGCAGATCGCCGCAGTGGATGATCGCGGACCCAGCCGGCCACAGTTTCTCCGCTTGCGAGCCCTGATCAAGTTGAACGAGGGCGATCTTGATGGCGCAGGAAGCGATATTAAGGAAGCGCTCGCGATCAACTCTCAGGATCCCAACAGCCTTCAACTCGACGGAGATTTGCTGGTAAAGCTCGGCCGGCCCGATGACGCGATCGCCGTATATAAGAAGATCCTCGCGATTGATCCGGTGAACCGATTCGCTCTTACCTCCCTGGGTTATGTGTCCCGCGAAGCGGGGCACGATCAGGACGCCGAAAAATACTTTCAGAAACTCGAGGCGGCCTATCCAACCTTGTATATCCCGTACCTCGCGCTTGGCGATATGTACGCCGCGCGCAAGGACTTCGCAAAAGCTGAAGCCGCTTACAAGAAGGGTTACGAACTGGCTCCCTGCAATGCCCTCATCGTCGCCGGTGGGATGAACGCTGCCATCGAAGCGCACCATTTTACTCTGGCGGCAGAGTGGTTGAGCCGGGCGACGAACGAAATGCAACGGGAACCTCACCTCATGCGAGAGAAAGAGCGATACCTGAGCTTTAAGGGCGACTATGAGCAATCCGCTGCCATCGGCCGAGATGCGATCAAGGAACTCCCGAAGGACAGGGACGTGGTTGTCTACCTTGGCTACGATCTGCTCAATCTCAAACAATACGACGAGCTTCTGCAGCTAACGTCGCAGTACGATCAGGTTCTGCCAAATGAGCCTGACATTCCACTGTTGGCCGGTTATGCGCACAAAGAGGCTGGGCAACTGGATCAGGCACAGAAGGATTTCACCGAGGCCCTAGCCCGGGATCCAAACGTGGTTACAGCCCACGTGAACCGGGGATACGTGCTGAAGGACCTTCATCAACCGGCGCCCGCCACGTCAGATTTCGAAGCCGCTCTTAAGCTGGAACCAAAGAATGGCGAGGCTCACCTGGGACTCGCCTATGCCAGCCTGGATATGCATCGCCCTCGGATAGCACTGCGTCAAGTGCAACTTGCGGAGGAAGAAATGGGCGACTCCCTTCCCATACACCTAGTCCGCGCAACTGCGTATGGGCAAAACGGAATGTTGATGAAGTCAGCCGGCGAGTATCGCGTCGCCATAAAATTGGCGCCCGATGATGGAGCCCTCCACCTGGCATTGGCGGACACGCTGTACGGTCTCCGCCAGTACCATGAGGCCATCGAGGAGTTGCAAACCGCGCAAAAGTTCTCCCCGGAGGATCCTCTCGTCTATGCACAACTGGCCCGCTCCTACGCCGAACTGCACGACCGGGAACAAACTCTGCAATACGTGCAACTGGCCGAGCAGAAGGCCGAATCGATGCCAGCCGCGAAAGATCAGAAGCGAAGTGAGAGCGCCGTATTTGTGTCTACCGGACAAGCTTTGAGCGCGCTAGGAGACCAGAAGGCTGCCATGGAGCGATTTGAAAAGGCGCTCAATGCACCGAACAGTGATCGCGTGAGCGTACGTCTCGCAATCGCCCGACTCATGGCGAGTCAGGATCATCCGAATGACGCCCAGCGGCAGATTGCGCTGGCTCTTATGGAAGCTCACACGGGCGAGACCTTGCCGCCTACGGGCGAGCAGATGATGGAGGCTGCGGACGTATTCCTCGATCTGCACGAGTATCAACTGGCGCAGAAGTACCTCCAACTTGCTCTGGCAGCAGGCGCCCCCGATACATCTGTGCGAATCGGTCTGGCTAACACTTACCTGGCGCTAGGAGATACTGCGAGAGCGCAGGGTCAGCTGTCCGCGATCAGTAGTTCAGCTGACAATGAGCCCAGCTATCAGTATCTGCTGGCCAAAGCCAGTGTGCTCCGCCAGGAGCACCAAAACACGCAGGCACTTACCGCCTTCGCCCAAGCCGCTAATGCAGCGGGCGAAGATCAAACCGCCGAGCAGGATCTGCTGCAGGCAGCGGCGAACGAAGGCCTGAGGATTAACAGCAGACTCAGCTTTCTGTCGGATTTTTCGGTCGCGCCCATTTTTGAAAATACGACGGTTTATCCCCTGGACGCCAAGTTGGACGTTCCAAACCCCATACCCGGCCGGCAGGGATTGCTGCCTCCACCCCGCTCTTCAATCGAGACGCAATGGACAGGCGCATATCATCTGCACTTCGGCGCGTTCCCCGACGCGAGCGGATTCTTTCAGGTGCGCAACGCCCGTGGGCAAATATCGCTGCCCAGCGCGGACTCGATCGTGAACCGGGACACGACCGACTACTCGTTTAATTTTGGCTTGAACCCGACGTTTCATCTGGGCAACAACGTGTTCACCTTCAACACAGGTATCCAGGAAACCATTCGCAGGGACTCGCTCTCTCCGGTTGAAATGAATCAGAACCTCTTTCGGCAATTTCTGTACATGTCGACTAGTTCATTTTTCAACATGGTTTCGGTGAATGGTTATGCCATTCGTGAAGCTGGGCCGTTTACCGAAAGCAACCTGCGTTCGCGGGACTTGGCTGGCGCGCTCGACTTCCGGGTAGGTCGGCCATGGGGGAAGACCGCTCTGGTGACTGGATGGGGCGCTCGCGATGAGCAGTTCTTTCCGGTGATCCGGGAGTTTTATTACACCTCCGCCTACGTCGGCGTCGAGCATCGAGTGTCTGAGCGGCTCAGCTTTAGGGTGGTCGCGGAAGACCTGAGGGCATGGCGGGTGGAAGAAAACAGATTCGCGATCGCTCAGGCGGTTCGTCCGGCGGGAAGCGTTCAGTTTTCCCCCACCCGTAACTGGACCGTGCAGGCGTCGGCCGCCTATTCCCGGAACATGGGTTTCCACGTTTATGACGCGGTGCAGAGCGGCTTTGCTATTTCTTATGCGATGCCGATCCACCGCAGCTTCAAGGATGAGGCTGGGGAAGTCGAACTGCGTTATCCCATTCGCTTCTCGGCCGGCATGCAGCAGGAGACCTTCTTTAATTTCCCTGGAAGCCAGAGTCAGCAGCTTAGACCTTATGTACAAATCAGTCTGTTTTGAGATCGGAGTTTGATGAAAATTTGTTTAGTTGCGACTTTTCCTCCCAGTGGCCGGCAGTTGAACGAGTACGCCTTTTATATTGCGCGCGAGCTCCAGCGCAATCCACACATCCGTCTGACCATTCTCGCCGACGAGTTGACCGACTATGAATTTGCCACCGACGAGAACGGAAACTCTCTGAACGCCCATGAACAGGAGGAACTCCCCGGCTTCGACGTGATCCGCTGCTGGAAGTTCAACAGTGTGGCCACTCCGGCGCGTCTGCTAAACACCATACGGGAATTGAAGCCCGATGTAGTCTGGTTCAACCTGGTATTCTCGAGTTTCGCAACTCCAGAATATCCGGTCGCAGCCTTTGCGGGACTGTGTGTGCCCGCTCTGACTCGGGCCCTTGGCTATTACACTCATATCACCCTCCACCACATCATTGAACACGTCGATTTTGCGAGTGCGGGAGTGCGTCAGGAAAAGATGTTCCGTCTGGGCAGTGACATCGCCACCAGAACGCTGCTGAAAGCAAATTCCGTTTCCGTCTTGCTTTCAGGGTACCGGCGAACTCTGATTGAGAAATATTCGGCTCACAACGTTCTCCTGGGCACACATGGGACATTCGCGCATCGCCCCAGTCCGCCTGACTTTTCGAAGCGTGCTAATCCGGAACATCGCGTTCTGGCAATTGGACACTGGGGAACCTACAAACGGCTGGAGACGCTAATGGAAGCTTTCCCCGCTGTCTTGGAGAAAGTGCCGAATGCCAGGCTGATCGTGGCTGGAGCCAATCATCACACTCGACCGGGATATTGGGAATCGATACGCGAATCGCACAATATGGGTTCAAGAGTTGAGTTCCGGGGATACGTTCCGGAAGAGGCCATCCCTGATCTTTTTCGTACCGCCAGCGTGGTAGTCATGCCTTACGATTCGGCAACCGGGTCCAGTGGTCCCGCCCATCAGGCGTGTGAGTATGGAGTTCCGATCGTGTGTGCGGACATCGGTGATTTTCGCGATATGGCGACCGATGAAGATATGGCTGTCAGCTTCTACAAGGTCGGCGATGCAACCGATCTCGCTGGCCGGTTGGCTGCGATTCTGCAGTCTCCGGAGCAGCAACATCGAATGGCCGAGCATAATTTTTCGGCGGCCGTCCAGATGACCATGCCCAGCGTGGTCCGCAACTATCTTCGTTGGTTTGAGCTCAACCGGTTAAAAAACGCCGTCGAGGGCGCACCACTATTTGCACCCCAGCGTTCTTTTTGGCGGCGCTTCGTCGCCTTTTCCGCAGGGCGGACTTCGCGCGCAGAATCGTTTGCCGAGAATGGAGGCGGGAAGAATGGTCACGACGACCTCATAGGGACAGGAAGAAGCTCCCAAGCAACCGAGCTTTCGAATCGCCGCCGGCAAAAATCGGAAGCAACGAAAGCCCATTCAGACGCTGACCGGTATCAAGCTCCTGCACGGCTCGCGGATGAGTTCTGACTCATGACCTGCTCGCTATCACAGCCCCCGTGGACTTCCGCAGCCGGTGGATCCTGCGCTGGTCAACCGGCCCCGCACATGACCGTTCGCCAGGTCGTTACGGGCCCCTTGTCGATCCGCAATCGCCGCAAGAGTCAACGCACTTCCAAACTTTCTCCCAGTGTTCGCTCTTTGATTTCTCTTCGAATATCGGTGAAGTTCCCTCCCGAACTACAGGCTCTCTGAGTCGGAGTGGCATTTCCTGTCGCATCCAATCTGGCTGGACAGGAGGTTACTTTGGCGAATGGAAATGTAATTGTCGACAGGGCCGCGCGGCCAGTAAAGCTGACTCCGTTGCTTCCCGGCGCCCGCACCGATGCGGCCGGGAGGGCGGTGACCAATGTAATCCTGTTGTCGCTTCCCGATGCGGAGTACAACCTGCTTCGGCCTCACCTGGAGACCGCTGAATTGCCGCAGTACGACATCCTGCATGAGCCCGGGGAGAAGATCGACTTTGGCTATTTCTTGAATGACGGCATGACTTCGCTCGTAGCACTCAGCGTTGATGGTAGAAGCGTCGAAGTTGGCATTGTCGGCAGGGAAGGGATGGTGGGGATGTCCCTCACAGTGGGCATACTGCGAGGAACTTTTCGGGCGATCATGCAGATGTCCGGATGCGGAGTGCGGATACGAGCGGAGATCCTGCAGGAGATACTGCAGTGCGCTTCCGCGCTCCGGCTCGAACTTAGCCGCTTCGCCCTGATGCATGGCATGCAGGTCGCCCAGTTGGCAGCTTGCAACCGTCTGCACGAAATTCCCCAGCGCCTGGCGCGCTGGCTGCTGATGTGTCAGGACCGCGTGGATTCGCAGATGCTCCCCTTGACCCACGAATTCCTGGCACAGATGCTCGGCACCGGACGTCCCAGCGTAACTTTGGCTGCGGGAGTTCTGGAAAATACCGGGCTGATTGAAAACCTGCGCGGCACGGTAAAGATATTGAACCGCAAAAGCCTTGAAGAGGCTGCCTGTGAGTGCTATGGCGTCATCCAGCACTTTAACGGCGGGCTGGGCCTAAAATAATCCTCTGCCAACCTTCGTTCGGTGTCGAACAGACAAACTTCCCCTTCGACCGCTAGCCTACGCCCACCTGTCCAAACATGTCCGAAGCTTGCGAAAGCTTGCAAGGGAGGGGTGTGGAACGCACAACCAGCCGTAAAGAACAACAAAGAAGCGCGCGAACTGATTCGACAGGAAGGCCGGTCCAGAACTCCATCCTGAGGTCCATTCCAGAAGGTGAGTACGATTTACTGCGCGAACACCTCGAACCGCTGGATCTACCCTCGCAGCACATTCTCCACGAAGCGGGTGCGAAGATCGACTTCGCATATTTCCTGAATGACGGTATGGCCTCTCTGGTGGTGCTCACCAGCGACGGCAGAAGCGTAGAGGTGGCGATTGTGGGCAAGGAGGGCATCGTGGGTACGCCCCTTGTGGTTGGACTAAACCGTGGACCGCATCGGGCGGTGATGCAAATCGTCGGGAGCGGGCTGAGGGTGAAATCAGCGATCTTGATTGATACTCTGCGTTCCGTGCCGGAAACGCGGCTGATATGGAACCGCTACGTGCTCATTCAGGGGCTTCAGGTTGCGCAGATCGCCGCTTGCAACCGTCTGCACGAAATTGAACAGCGGTTGGCGCGCTGGCTGCTGATGTGCCAGGACCGGATCGGGTCGGAAACACTCCTGGTAACTCACGAATTTCTGGCTCAGATGCTAGGAACGGGGCGGCCAAGCGTGAGTCTGGCGGCGGGGATTCTTCAACGCGGCGGGCTGATCGAGAACGGGCGCGGAACCGTAACCATTCTGAATCGCCCGGGCCTCGAGGCCGCCGCCTGCGAATGCTACGTTGCCATGAAACACTTCGACGGAGGATCTCGAACGCCCTGAGCAGAGGTCAATTGTCCGGTACCGAACAGACATCTGTTCCAGCGCACACTATCCTGCCCGTTATAACGGTTCCGGTAAGAGAACCGTTTCTACAGCAGGGTCCACAGAAAAACTGCCGTGTTGTTTTGTTTCGAGGTGATCTTATGAATGTAGATCAGCAAGGCGACTGGTGCGTTCTCTATCAAGCGGCGCTGCTTGAACTGGATCCAGCCAAACTGGCCGAGCGGATTGAGCAGGCTTACAAAGCCATCCAAACGAGGATGGATTTCGCGAAGCACAACTTGGATCCCGCCGAGCAACAGGCTTTGGCTGATGCGTTGGCTAACTTGCGAGTGTTGCGACGCGAAGTTGGCTTGCCCATGACCAACACTCGCGGCAAGGAGCCGGCATCCTCCCCTTCAAGCCAGTAGCGCGCTTTTGCAGCCGCAGTCATGCCTTCGCCCCGCGAGCGGAGATCGAAATACCATCTCACGGCCGAGGTATTGTCGACTGGCCTGCCGGGACGGGGGTCTGATTGGGTGCCGCGGGCTGCGCTGGCGAAGCTTGGTCAGGCGTGCTCGCAGGCGCAACAGAGGGCGCATTTTGATTGGGAACATTTTGGTCGACGGCCTGACCGATTGACGATCCTGACACCACGAGTTCTACGCGCCGATTCTGCTGCCGTCCCGCCGCCGTGTCGTTTGAGGCAATCGGCTGACTGGGCCCGAAGCCTTGTGTGGTTATCGCAGTTGAGTTCACGCCCTGGCCCGACAAATAGCTCCGAACGGACTCTGCTCTTTGCTGCGAGAGCCGCTCATTGAATTCGAGGCTACCGGTGCTGTCCGTGTACCCATCGATCTCCACATGAATGTCGGGATATGCGATCAGAATGCCGGCAACTTTTGCCAAGCGTTCACGGGCGGTCGACTTCAGATCGGCTTTTCCCGTGTCGAACAGAACGTCGGGCATATTCACGATCAGTCCCCGCGCAGTATCCTTCGTCTCCAGAACCTGATTCAACTGTTGCAACATGCGGGCGCGCATTTGAGCCTTATCATTTTCCGCCTGCTGTCGCCCCTGTTCCGCTTGCTGGGCTTGCTGGGCGGCCTGTCGTTGCGCTAACTCAGCCTGTTGCCGCGCTTGTTCCGCCTGCGCGGCCTGACTCTGAGCTTGGGCAGCGGCAGCCTGCTGTTGTTGCGCATCGGCCTGGGCCTGCGCGGTCTGGTCCGCCGCGGCTTTGCGCTCCTGTTCGATTTGCGCGTCCTGCTCGCGCTTGATGGACATCACCCGCGCTTCTTCCGCGGTCTGGGTTGCTTCGCGAGCAACCGTTCCAATCGGACCGCTGCCTTGCTTGCGGCGATAATAGTCCTCAGCCTGGTTCAGGAGATCCTGTGCCTTTTGCAATTCGGAGGCGGCGAATTGATCGGCACCAGAATCCTTGGCAATTCGCAGGGCATTCCTGGCCTCGAGCAAATCCAGCGGCGTCTTGTTGCTAACCTCGTAAACCGGTGAGTTGATCGGCTGAACCTGGGAGTTGTAGGTGTCGCGAGAAATGAGTTCGAACTTCACGTCCACGGGTTCGACCCCACCCTTTGTGTCATGGCGAATGACGTTCTGCGCCACCACCAGGTCGCTGGGTTGGGTGACTGCGAAATACGGTTCGGCCGTCACGATCAAAGCAAATGCCTGCAAATCGGTGGTTGTGTGCACCGAACTCTTACCGTCATTCACAATCAACTCGCCCAGGTTCCGCGGCCGTCCTTCGGGAGTGATCGCCCAAAGTACATAGGTCAGATAAGCCAAGCCAAAACTGTTTGCCGGACGCAAGTACTCCACGTTAGCTTCAATTTTCAGTCCTCCAGCTTTGCCTTCAACCTTGGCATCTCCTCGTACGTCGGATGACAGATCAGTGCCTTTAAGGTCGACTTTGGTCGAGCCTTTGTGGCGATAGTCGACCGCTTGAGTGCTGCGCGAGACCACCCTCATGTGGTATCCGGAAGCCTGGTCCCCCGTCACCGCGGTGCCCTGCTGTGAAACTGCCGATGACACCAGACCTGTGAACGTCAGAGAAATTAGAAGTGCCGCGTATTTTCCGAATGTGGTCACAAGAGCCTCCAAGGCAATAGCACAATTAGGATCATGCTGATCGGTTTGGCATGCGGTCCGTCATACTACGGGCCTGCGGCCTTCAATGATGCGAATGAGCAGCACAACCACCGCCAACACGAGCAGGAGATGGATGAAGCCGCCCAGCGTGTAAGAACTGACGATTCCGAGCAACCACAGAACCAGCAAAATCACGAAAATGGTCCAAAGCATGACAAGGTCCTTTCTTCGTCAACCACCGGTTCCAGCGCGTGGCAATAAGCCTTCGCACGACAACAATGAATGAACTTGACGCTGCACCCAATCGGGGAGACACCTTAGGTTCGTGAAATAAGTCATGGACAGGCGGACATGAATCGTGTCTGGCCGAAGCCCACACGACTGTCGGCTCTTCAACCCCGATTTGCAGCGACGTTAAGTCGCACTGGCGGGCAGGGATGGCCGGTCTTTCCGAAGTACGATTGGGAGTTTAATTGGCTTTCGCGGCACTGTCGGCCGAGTAGTTCGCGTTGCTCTGTTTGAGCTTGTCCAACTCCTCTTGTGTTGTCCTCCAGAGCTTTGCATTTTTTTTCGTTGCGATCGGTGCATTGAGATCGGCGTAGAAGCTGAGAATATTCTGACGAAGTTCTGCTGGCGCCTGATCGAAATCGCGCTTCGCCAGATCGTCGAGCAGGCGGGCGTAGGTTTTGTCCGCCAGCGAATACTCGCCTGCGCGGGTCGCGCGGCCAGTATCGAAGTCCAGATCCGCAATGATGAGCTGGCCTGCTTTTTGTTCGCGCAACAAGGCGCCGTAATCGTCTACAGTTTTGTTGATGCTCTTGATGTACATGTCCTCAGTCTGCGTACTGGGAATCTGGAAGGCCAGCGCCTTAAACGGGCCCACTTTTGGGACGAGCTTCAGAAAGAAGGCCAACACTCGCGTTCCGGTTCCTGGCTTGCGATATCCGTCCCCCCATTCCTTCTGATATTTCGCCCGGGAAAGGTGATAGAGGAATTCCTTTTCATTGAAATTGGGAGTATCGCGAACGATCTCCTTGCGCCGGGACAATAGGGCGACGCGAGTCATCTCCGGGATGACCTTGCTGATGGCGCGTCGAAAAGTCCCGATCGCCAGGTCTTCGTTATGTATGACGTCTTGCAACTGGATGCCGTAAGTCTCGGCAAACGCCCGTTCGAGAAGAGGCTTGGAGACATTGAAGCCAATAAAGTCGTGGAAATTGTCGGACGTGTAACGGTTCTTCGCCACTTGAACCATGTCGAAGCCGAACTCGGTGCGGATGTGGGCTTTGGGGTCGTCTGCGTAGGTAACTTCGTCGCCGTACTTTTTTCGTAACTTGGGGAAAGTCACGGCGACGACGTGATTGATCGTGGGATGCCCGCTGTTGTCGGAGGCGTAGTGCGCGAGCGCTCCCAGCGCGAAGGCGTACTCATTGATATCAGATGAATCCTGAATGAGAGCCGAAACGAAATCCCCGGTGCGTACGTAGTGCACCAAGTCGCTGAAATATTTGTTACCAAACGGATAGTAACCCATGTCCTGAACCACGCTGCCACCATACGCGTAAGCGTGAGCTTGTTTCAGATCCTCCTCGCTGGCCTGGGGGAAACGCTCCAGCAGCAATGGGCGAAGCTGATCTTTCCACAGCAGATCAATCATCTCTTCGTGGGTGAGGACCGAGTATCCGTTTCCGATTCCCGAACCAAGGAGCACGAACACCAAGAAGAGCGTGGTCTTGTTGAGGAGATTTCGAGTGGGCTGCATGGCTCCGTCTTTGGATGCAAAGCAGAATGTTGCGGCAATTTCGCTTCTTGAAACTCTACTGGCAATCCACGGTTGAACTACGGCACATACTCGATTGGCAGGCACTGTCGTACCCACTAAGGTTCACACATGCAGACGGTTGGCGGCTCGGTCCAGATTGAGTTTGCGATTCAGTCCAGGTTAACGGACGAGATCCGTCAAACACTGAATCAACTCTGTCGGCCAATCCCGATGTCAAGTAAGGAGTGTTTCCATGAATCTCAGAAGCGACATAAGGATTTTTCTACTCATAACCTCGCTGTTGGGCAGTGCCTGGGTACTTGCCCAGGACTCAGCGGCTCCTGTTCCTGCTGATAACACCAAAGTCAATCAGCGGGATCAGAGCGTAAACCAGCCCACGGCGGATCAACAGAAAGACAACCGCTCAGACCGGGACATCACGCGGCAGATCCGACAAGCCATCGTGAAAGATAAATCTCTGTCGACCTACGCGCACAACGTAAAGATCATTACGCAAAATGGTCAAGTCACCTTGAAGGGACCGGTGCGTTCAGACGACGAGAAGCGCGCGGTCGAGGCCAAGGCAGCCGGGGTGGCGGGCGACAACAAGGTAAACAGCGAGTTGGACATCAGGCGGGCGACAACAAGGTAAACAGCGAGTTGGACATCAGGCGGGCGACAACAAGGTAAACAGCGAGTTGGACATCAAACCGAAACAATAACTAATTAAATAAAGAGGAGAGTTCACTATGTCAGGAAAGACAGCAGTTTTTGGCATCTACCCGAGCTACACAACCGTAGAAATGGGTGTCGATGGCCTGAAGGCCGCAGGATTCAGCAATCGGGACATTTCCGCCCTGCTCCCGGAGAGTGCGGGAACCAAGGATTTCGCTCACGAAAAAGGCACCAAAGCGCCCGAAGGAGCTACAGCAGGCGCGGGAACAGGAGTTGTGCTCGGTGGCGCAATGGGATGGTTGTTAGGCGTAGGAGCGTTGGCGATACCAGGGCTGGGGCCTTTCATCGCCGCTGGTCCGATCATGGCGGCTCTCGCGGGAGCGGGCGTCGGCGGTGCCGTTGGTGGAATTACCGGAGCCTTGATTGGCATGGGAATTCCGGAATACGAGGCCAAGCGCTATGAAGGTAGGGTCAAAGACGGCGGCATCCTGCTTTCCGTTCACTGTGACAGCTCGGAGTGGGTGAAGCGGGCGAAGCTAGTTCTCGAACAGACAGGCGCGCAAGATGTTTCGTCGTCCAGCGAGGCTACCTCCGACGACGACAAGGCAATGACCAGACATCTGCCACGCGCAGTCTAGGCGCAACCCTTCCCGTTGGCTGCCCCGTGATCATGCGGGCTGTCAGCGGACTTGATAGAAACATAATCGTTCATAACAACTAAGGAGAAAATCGAATGAACTCGGATCAAATGCAGGGCAAATGGAAGCAGATCAAAGGTTCGGTGAAAGAACGCTGGGGCAAGCTGACCGACGATGATATCGACATCATCAACGGGAAGCACGATCAACTGATCGGAAAGATTCAAGAGCGGTACGGCATCGCACGAGACATGGCTCAAAAGCAAGTTGATGAGTGGAACGCAGTCGAGTCCAAACAATCCGACCTGGATCGACGCAAGGCCAGCTAAACCAGGGTCAGTTGGATCTTGTCAAGGGGAGCTGCTTTGCAGCTCCCCTTATTTCTTTGGACGAGAGAACGTCCTCGTTACTCCGCGGAGTCCACGCCAGAACCTACCGCTCCACGTCACGAAGCGAGTTCAATGCTTTCAATGTGAAGAGTATTGCTATCGACATCCAGTTTGCCCACGATCTTTACTTGTTTATCTTGAAACTGCATGGCGCGGTTCTGGTCATCGAGTTGGTAGGTTGTGTTGTCGCCGGCCCTGAGAACATACTTGTCGTCCTGCTTCACGACTATGCCGGTAATGCTTTGCTTGGGCGCCGGCGGCCGCGATTGAGAGCTTGGCGATTGCTGGGGATCGGGTTGCTGATCGGGAGGCGCCGGCCTTGCATCAGGCTCGGGCAACGGTACCGGTTCCTGCAAATGGGACCACGCTACCAATTCGCATCCCAGAGTTTGTGCTGTGACATCGGGACAGGGCTGCGGACTTCGGTCCTGGGTGAATGCCAAGGGCGCGAGCACCAGAGAGAAAGCCAGCACAAGCAGGATGTTTGATTCGCGTTTCATCTCCGAGCCTCCTCAAGACGAAGCAGCGGCTCGCACGCACAAATCACCACAGGCAAACGGATTGCCATCACAAGCTCGATCCTTTTTCTCAACACATACTGTTCCGCCACGGCAGCTTCGATGAAGTTTCTACCCGGTCCCGATGCCAAGTTTTTCTACAGTGTTTGCTGTAGAGGGGTGAAGGTGAAAATGCAGAGTCCGACGAGGTCAGCGAAGCTTAAAGCAACGCGATGTAAGGCTGTCTAAATGGATCGGACGGAAACTGCGAGCTGGGATTTCGAAGCGATGCGGTTCGGGGAGCATACCTCCGCAGTCGCGCTAGATCTGATTCGTTACAATCTTCATCTGGACTATGCGGCCTGCCGCTCTGCGGACAAGCCGCATTTCGTCGCTACGCCGCCGACCCCTCGGTTGGACTTTGGAAGTTGGACGGTACTTGCACCTGGATAATGTTGTTCTTCACTGCATACACAACCAGATCTCTGATTGAGTGAAAGCCAAGTTTTCTCATGATGTTACTGCGATGTGTCTCGGCAGTCTTGGTGCTGAGATTGAGGACACAGGCTACTTCTTTCGAGCTTTTCCCCTCGGCCAAGAGCTGAATAACCTCCCGTTCCCGCGTGGTTAATTTCGGCAATCTTGGAGGTTCTTTACCTGAACCGTTATGTCCTTTGTCCAGAAAACCCGCCAGCACCATATCGTTCACCCGGGGAGTGAAAAACATCCGGTTTCGCTGCAGGGCTTCCACAGCAGACACCAGATCCCGGGCGGCATCGGATTTCAAAACAAACCCGCGAGCACCGGCGTCGAGAGCCTCGCGTATCACCTGGTCTGAATCCGTAATGGTCAGCACGATAACCTTGCAATGAGGGTCATGCTGCGTCAACTGCCGGGTTGCGGCCAAACCGTTGAGATTGGGCATGCCGACATCCAGGATCACGACATCGGGTTTCAATTGCGCAGCCTTTTCGAGAGCCTCGCGCCCGTCTTTCGCCTCCGCGCAAATTTCCCAACCATCATGCGCCTGCAGGAGCGCACACAATCCACGCCGCACAACCTCGTGATCGTCAGCTATCAGGATTCGCAACTTCATTACTCACCTCCCATGAGTATTGCAACAAGTCAATCCCCGACCAAAACCGCTGACTCTCCGGGGCTTGCAATCGATCCCGGCAAGTCGAAGTTCAGGCAGAATCTGCGGACTGCCCATTCAGAGCTGTAAATGGCAAATGCCGGCTTACCGCTTCCACGGCAGCCAATAAATCGCGAGATGCGTTCGACTTCACAACGTAGCCGCGCGCTCCCGCTTCCAATGCTTCCCGCATCATGTGCGGAGAATCGTGTTGCGTCACGATCAGGATTTCAGACGACGGCGCCGCTTTGCGGATGCGCCGGCATGCTTCCAGCCCACTCATCTTAGGCATCGTAATGTCGAGTACTACCACGTCGGGTTTCAAGCGATCCGCCTTATCCACGGCTTCCAATCCATCTGCCGCTTCGTCAACGATTTCCCACTGGGGATGCCCCCCCAACAATGTCCTCAGCCCGTGCCGCACAACAGGGTGGTCGTCTACAACCAAGATCCGAACAGTCATAAATTACTTATGCCTCTGAGGGAGGGGCGCTGCTAACACGATTTCAGAATGTCGCGATCTTATTATGCCTCTATGACATCGTGTGGCTTTTAGCCCAAATCCTCGCCAATATCGTTTCCAATCGCCGCGGACATTGCCAGTTACTTGAGGTCCTCGGGAGCGCAATCGGGAGGGATGGGAATGGTTATTCGCACGGCCGTACCTGCGCCGTCTGATTCCAGCTCAATCTTTCCTCCCAGTTCACGTGCCCTCTCGTGCATGCTCATGAGTCCGATACCGGTGCCTGCCCCCGTCTCACGAAAACGATTGAGGACTTCTTGATCCATTCCACGGCCGTTGTCGCTAACTTCCAAAATCACGCATCCTGAAGATCGCCGGATCAGGACATTAGCGGCCGAAGCACCGGAATGGCGATGGACATTGGTCAAAGCTTCCTGCAACACGCGGAAGAGCGCGAGTTCGATCGCATCGGGCAAACGGACTGGATCCTCGGGGGCATCCAATGTCAACTTGAGTCCACTCCGAAGACCAAAGCCCTCGACATACCACCGGGCCGCAGAAGCGATTCCCACCGCGTCCATCGTAGGGGGGTGCAGCAAATAGGAAAGGGTCCGGACCTCGGCGATGCATCGCTCCGTCAACTCTTCGGACTGGGACCACAACTCCGCGCGTTCCGGAGACTTTCGGAGCATGTCGACATTGAGTTTCAACGCCACCAGGTACTGCCCTAGACTGTCGTGCAACTCGCGGGCAATGCGGCGACGCTCAGAGTCCTGCAAACTGAGCAACCTTGAAGAGAGCTGACGCAACGCGGCGGTGCGCTGTTCCACCAGGGATTCGAGTTCGGCCTGGCTGCGGCGAAGTTGTTCCTCGACCCGCCGGCGCTCCGCGATCTCGGTCTCGAGCGCCTGTGCCTTCTGCTGCAAGTGAACGATGCTGCGCAGGCGTTCGTCCTGACTGAGCAGCGCTGTGTAGCTCTCGCCGGGGATTACAGCGGAATGCTCGGCGCAGACTTTAAGCAGTAGTTCCCCGTGCTCCTCGCGACAAAAACTGGACATGGGATATGCGCAGCGAAGAGAGAAACAGTAGGTTTGAGCTAACTCATTCCACAGTTGTTCGAGGCGAATCGCGGCATCAGCTTTTCCCGCCGCGCACAACAGAGCTACCATTTCACCAAAGGCGGCAATATGGCGAGGTTCGCCATGACTGAGGGCGCTGACTCGCGCAATCACGCCGCCTATAACCTCGGCGAAGCGCACCGCGTCCGGCCATCCACCTGGCGTTATCTTCGCCAGAGTCTCAGCCGCGTCCAAAGCGATGTACCGGCCTTGCGCAATCGCTCTGGTTGTGTCCAGGCCCCACGCATTCAGTCTTGCGGCCAGTCCCTCACGGTGTTCCCGGGTGGCGATAACTACGGCGGCTTCCCCGGCCCCGAGGGCGGTTCCAATGAATCGGCTCAATTCATCGAGCAGGAACTCAGCTTCCCCGTAGAACTGGACTACGTGAGCGGAGTGGTCGTGGTCGGTCCAGTTCGCGCATGGAGCCACATTCAAGCTCGAAGTGTTGGGCATGCCCATGTTAATTCTCTAAATCTTTGCCGCAGAGTACATTCCGCGCGTCTGGACGGGAACAGGACAAGAACCTGTTTAACCTACGTGATACTATTCCGGACCTTCTTCCCTCTGAAATACAGGGAATCCTGTACGCCCCTCGCGGAAAGTCTGCAGAGCCTTGAACAGCCTGACTACAAAGCAATCCGCCGAAGACAAGGCGAACCAGCTTAATCCAGCTATCTCGCGCCCTTCCATATATAGAAATTGTCTTCATCGGACAAAGTTTCGATTTCCAGGCCTCTCGCCGTTGACGCACGATGAACGGCCGATCGCAGGTTGGCCAACGTAATTCCGTCCACGCTCGCCAGCGGGATTTTTATGGCTGACCCGTTGGGCAAGGTTTCCAGATCCTGGAAGACTCCCTGGATCAGATCGTGGTGTTTTCCGCGGCGATTCCTCCGAACATTCGCCAGATTGACCCGGTCATAGTTCAACGATGGTCTTTGATTCTTTAGATTGTCTTTAGTCATACCTTATGCATACTCCAAAGAATTGTTAAGACAACCTTATATGATTCTTATGAACGCTTGTCAAGCATTGTTTAATTGCACGCACGATACTTTTGTCATATTCAGCAAATCTCCGGCGATCCCGGAGGGTAGGCCGATATTCCTTGCGGTCTTTAATTCTCGCGTCGATATGCCTGTTTCTTTAATTCTTGCGGATGCAGTATTTCCACCCTTTTTTAGTGGAACGTGTATGTTCCAGACTGCAAAGGAAGAGAGGCAATGCGTGACCACGAAATTTGTTTGGCAGGAAAAATACGCTGAGGCCTTGCTCGAGCTTAGCCAAGAAGAGTTGCCACGGCGAATCGATGCTGCGGAAAAAGCCATCTATCAACGAATCGAAGAGTTGAAGTATGCCGGAGTCACAGTGTGCGAAGAGCGCTGTGCGATCGACGATGCACTGCGGGGGCTGCGGGTGTTGGCCAAGAGCGAAAGCAGATCCCATCCGTTACCAAAGACCGGCAGAGCGCAGGATGAGGTGGCACCGTGAATCGACCCGGTGGTTTCAAAACGCGGAATTGCCGCAACTTGATTGTGACGTCGCGGGTTAGAAGACAGTTGATGGCAGAGGACTTTGATCGACAGTGGCGGGAACTCCGCCGGCACGTAACGATTGAGAGAGATCCACAGAAGTTGGCGAAACTTATAGCCGATTGGAGAAGCCGCTAACCCAGAATGTTATTGGCCAACACAAGGCAGATTAAACATCAGAGCCCCGTGGGTGCGAAGTAATGTCCCAGCCAACGATGCCGGCGAGGAAGAAAGTCCAAGTGGCATTCGCCTCGGCTGTCATTCTGCTTTGCCTTAGCGGACTGGCCACCTATCTCACTATCGTGCGCCTTATGGAAAGTGAGAAATGGGTGGTCCACACTTATGAAGTGCAGGCCGCTCTGGGAAATATGGATTCAGCGGCGGTGGATGCTGGACGAGCCCGCTCCGGCTACGTAATTACCGGCAGTTCTGACTTCTCGAACAGCTTTGGTGATGCGGTTCCTACAATTTATCAGGCTCTCCGGCACCTGCGAGAACTGACTAAGGATAACCCCGAGCAGCAGAGACTCTGCACGCGTCTGGAAGAATCGATGGCACGAAGAGTCGCCCTCTATCGAGCGTCGATCGAGCTTAGAAAGTCCGCGCCGCAGGACCACCAAGGACAAGACGACATATCCCGTCAAGGCCTGGTAATTATCTCCGATGTGACTTCCACCATGCAGCAAATGCGGGATGAGGAACAAAAATTACTGGATATCCGCGCGAGAGCTTCCAGGCGATTGTTTACTCTGGCGGTCGTTGTCCTGATGGTTACATTCATTCTGGCGCTGTTTATGTTTTCCGTGCATTATCGACTCCTCGCCGCTGAGCTTGATGCCCGCGAACAGGCGGAGCGCTCACTTCGTGACAGTGAAAAGTCACTACGGAGCCTCACCGGCCGCTTGCTGCAGCTGCAGGATGAGGAACGACGGAGATTTTCCCGCGAGCTCCACGATAGTCTGGGACAGTACCTGGCGGGCGTGAAAATGAATCTGGACATGTTCTCCAGTTCCCAGCCGTCCGACAGACTCTTGTCGGAAGCCATTCATTTGTTGGATCAGTCCATTGCTGAAACCCGGACGATTTCGCATTTGCTGCATCCACCGCTCTTGGACGAGGCCGGGTTTTCCTCCGCGGCGAAATGGTATCTGGAAGGATTTGCGCAACGCAGCGGAATCGAAGTGAAGATGGATTTGCCCGCCGACAATGACCGTTTGCCCAGATCAATCGAGCTCGGCCTTTTCCGCGCATTGCAGGAGAGCCTGACCAACATTCACCGCCACTCCGGGAGTTCACGAGCCGAAATTGCACTCAAGCTTTTTCCCGACAATGTCACCCTTGAGGTGAGAGATTACGGAAAAGGCATCCCCCGTGACTTGCTACAGAATTTTCAAGCCAGAGGGACGAATTTCGGTGTTGGACTGGCAGGAATGCGGGAACGCCTGCGCGAACTTGGCGGTCAGCTCGACATTCAGTCTAAGGCACCCGGTACCCTGATTTCAGTAACGCTGCCGCTCACACAGCCAGACCAGGTTGTCGACGCAGCTGCCGACTGAGCTTAATTCGGGAAGTAGGTTTCTTCCCGAAGCAAAGCCCCCACTGCTTCAACCACGCTGCTGATGTCTGCTTTTGCGCAAGTGCCGCGGATCCCAACTCTTCGGGCTTCATCGCTTAACTGTTTCGATAGATGTATGGTTACCATCAGAATCGGAGTCTTCGGCGATAGATCAACGATGCGACGAGCGGCGTCCAACCCGTTCATCTCAGGCATCTGGAAGTCAATCACGATCAAGTCAGGTTTCGCCTGCTGGAACCGCTCGATTGCCTCCTTGCCGTTGGTAGCTTCATCACAGACGAGCCAATCGTCATGATGGTCGAGCAAACCGCGAAGGCAGCGTCGAATCGCCGGGCTGTCGTCTGCTACAAGGATCCGAACCACCGAAAACTCTCCTGTCCAGCCACCGGGCACGTTTCGAGCACCCTCTGGAGAGTATCGCTCCGACCGGTGTCGAGCAATACAACAGACACCTTACTGCGCAAGAAAGTTGCCGATTGTGCGATCCGGTCTCGCTCAATGTCCCTTACTGTGACCCTTGGCTTTGTGCTGCTTGAGAACCGTCCGCGCTGCGACTTCTTTGGCTCGATTGCCATAACGACCGGAACGCTCGGCGCTCTCCTTGATGTGCTCGTATTCGCGCTGTTCCTTTGGATTCACACCCCGCAGATGTTTTTTCCCTGGCATGCATTTCCTCCTGGCAGATGGTTCGCCTGAACCAAGAATACTTCCCAGACCCATCTCTCAACATCCTGCCGGCACAGTATGCCGTGAAAGAAATGGCGGTATGCCAGCCCAAACCAAGGACAAACTGCTATGGAAGGATTACAGGGTCAGCTAGTAAACCTGTGCGATTCCATTGCGGAGAGCGTAGAGGGTGAGGTCGACGACGGAATGCAGACCAAGCTTGCGCATGATGTTCGTGCGGTGGGTTTCAGCCGTCTTTACGCTAAGATGCAAGGCTACAGCCACTTCCTTGCTGGTTTTCCCCTCCGCCAGAAGTTGGACGACCTCGCGCTCGCGGGGAGTTAGACGATCTTTGACCGACGGTTCTTCTTCTCGGCCTCGGTTCAAGTAGCTGTCAACCACAACTTCGGTGACCTGGCTGGTGAAGAAGGTCTGATGCTGTTGCACGGCCTCGACAGCGGTTATAAGATCACGGCCAGCGTCCGATTTCAAAAGAAAGCCGCGAGCACCCACGCCCAATACCTCCCGCACGACTTGCTTTGAACAGTGCATGGTGAGGATAAGGATGTGGGTTGCAGGACAGTTCGCGAGAATTTGCCGGGCTGCATCTATGCCGTTGAGATTCGGCATGCCAATATCGAGCAGAACGAGATCCGGCTTCAACTCTCTGGCTCGTTCCACTGCCTCGCGCCCGTCCCCGGCCTCGCCACTCACTTCCCATCCGGTATGATTCTCGAGCATGGTACGAATTCCTCGCCGCACAACCTCATGGTCATCCGCGATCAGAATTCGAAAAGCCTTCATTTCCTCGCTCCATTCGAAGGCAGACCACTTTCGCTACCCGCCCGACGTCGAAAAGCTGTGCAAAAGGTTTGCCAAACGGAAGTCATATGACTCCACCTGATCTCGCGACACTTAGATGCCGCCCAGAACGCAGTCAAGTGTAATTTTGTCCCGAGGGATGCCCCTACCACGCACGTGGTAAGAGCGCTCCTAGGCAGATATCGCACATTATGGAAAGATCAGACTTTGTTGGCAGGCAGGAATTGTGAGGGGAGGGAAAGCGTGATTGGCCTGACAGTCGTTCCGCTTCGGCCGAATCCAAGCCAGGGAAACGACAAAAACCTGGGCCGCTCTCCACTCCCGGCTAGAACTCGGTAAGCCTAACAGCAAAAGGAAACCACTGCCATCGGGATCTTCACGGAGTGTGCAAGATTTTCACGCGATTACAGGATTTACTGTATTCCCTATTCTGCGATCTTCTAGAAAGATGACTCGTACTTCGTAGTTTTAGTCGAGGGTGGACATGGAAGCTCGGGTGCACAAATCTCCGAATAGCAGAGGCTGGAAAGAAGTCTACATGGCGGCACTTTTCGAGGATGACAATGCCAAGCTCCCACAACGCATTGCTGAGGCGGAAAGCGCACTGGCGGCGCGGGCGCTTGAATTGTTCGACGCCGACGGCAATCAATTTCACGAACAACAAGCCATGGAAAACGCCAGATACTTCTTGCGGATCTTGGAGAACACAACGGGAACGACTAAGCCGTGTTTCGATACGTTAACGAAACAAAACGTTCATCAGGCAATGGCGTAACGGGGGACGCCATCCCGCTCCTATTGGGCAAGATTTACACACCACACTCTTACCTCCGCTTTTTGCAATGAATAACTTAATGGTCTGGCATAGAACTTGCTTTCCGTGATTGCGTAGCTCACACAAGCGATCGGAGCGTGACGCATGGCTGAAAGCAGTCAAAGAGATTGGCGGGACCTTTGCGCGGCCGCCAGTGCGGAACCTAACTCTAAGAAGTTGGCCGATTTGGTGGATGAGATTATCAGAGCCTTAGACGAGCGCAGCGCAAGGTCGTCCAGGCGGTTGGAGCCAGCTAGCGAGCCGTGAGGCCAGCCCGACAAAAGATGCCCTGCCACCGTTAGGAAAGCAATCCCCGAAACTCGCTTATACCTTGACGATGGCAGAGTCCACGCCGTCCCTGCAACCACTGCGCTAGATCCGACCCATCAGTACCATGACAAGCACGATGATCACCACCAGACCCAGGCCACCGCTGGGGTAGTAACCCCAACCAGTGCTGTACGGCCAGGTTGGTAACGCACCGACCACGAGTAGCACTAGAAGGATGAGCAAAATAGTTGACATAGAAACTCCATTCGCAAAAGTCACCTGGCACGCGAAGCCGGTGCGCATTCTGATTTCCCGGGTTCCGGACTCGCGTTCACGGGAGTGCTGGCGGGAAGGCTCTGATGCATGGGGCCACCGCCGGGCACAAAGCAAAGCTACAGATTCACGAACGAGCTTTGCATCGGGTTAATTGGGTACGTCGTTGCATTTCGTGCTGTACCGTCGACAGAGCGCGATCTGGCCGGATAAGCGCTGCCCCCGAAAATCCTCTAGACAACGGACAACCGGTGCGCGAATTGATTGGCTCGCCTAGACATCAAATACGCGATATGCAGCCGGTGGTTGTTGTGATTGAAGCAACGTGATAGCAACGTTGTGGACGGGAATTCCAGCGGTAGTGTGCCCGTTTAACTTCCCGTTGTGCGCATGTCCGTGCACCACCAGATCGGCGCCATGTCGATCAATTACTTCTGCCAGGCGCGAAGTTCCAAGAAAAGGAGAAATCTCCGGCGCTTCTCCTTCCGTAGTTGCCGCTATAGGCGCGTAATGCAAAACGACGACGCGTTTCGTGGTGCGCAACTGCGACATGGCACGTTCCAGTTTCAAAGCTTCATCGATCGATGCCCTCACAAAAGTTTTGATTTCAGGCTCGCCGAACGCGGTCAAAACTCCTCGACCAAAGCCTCCGACAAAGCCTTTGGTCCCGGCAAAGCCGACTCCGTCGCGCTCGTAGGCACTTCCATCCAGCACCTTGATTCCTTCCGCCGTCAGCATACGCATCAGTTCGGCTTGTTGTTCGCTTTCGTAGTCATGGTTCCCCAGTACGGCCACGGTCGGAATTCGTAAACGCACCAGAGTATTGAGAAGCGGTTCCATCTCTGTGGGCCGGCCATAGTTGGTAAGATCTCCGGCAAGGATCAACAGGTCGGCTTCATCGCGAACTTTGTCAAGCTGATTGCGCAACAGCGTGGCGCTCTGGGGGACAAAATGCAAATCGGCAGTTGCAGCAATCCTCATATCTCCCATTCCTCGTCGTCCCTAACCGGCACGACGCCCAGCAGGAGCGCCGATCTCGGATAGTCGGCGAGCGCGATATTCTCCCAGTACATCGTCGAGTCCCCACTCTTTCACATCGATCGCGAACATATTGTCATCGATCAGGCTGCCACGAAACTTGCCTTCCCCATCCGGTTGTACAACTAACTTGTGAAATCGCGCGAGCAGGTCTTGCCACAAAACCGCGGGCACATAATGCGTTTGTGCCGGATAGACGTAGCGGAATAAGACCAGGGCCCACAGCAGGATTTCCCAATGCTCACCGGCACGGTGAAGGACGCGGCCCCAATCCAGGTTCCCAGCCGTGCCGTAAATAATGTGGACAATGTCTGCGCCGTCAAACCTCTCGCGCCGCGTAACAAACAGCTTGGACACCAGCAACTCCTCCGGAGCGAGCACTCGGGTCTGGATGCCCAGGACCGACACCGGCTGCGCATATCGAATCCACGACTCATCCACGCTGACCGCCGCATTGCTCATGCCAGTGATCAAATCCACGAAAAAATTATCCCGATGCACCTTGGCAAGCCACACAGGATCGCATACCTCGCATTGGAATCCGTAACGCTCCAGGTATCTGAGGGCAGCGGACGAGTTCTCGGAGGTCAGAAAGAGATCGAGGTCTTTCGTGGTGCGGCATATCCCGGTGTGCTGCAGCAGGGCAAGGGCCCCACCGATCGCGTACGGAATACGTTGCCTCTCGAGGGCCATGAGCACTTCCTGAGCCAGTGCCTCTTGCTTTTCGGGAAGCTCCGCTGGCACAGAGGAAGTTACGGGAAGGCTATCGGGTGTATTCTCGCCTTGTCCGGCCACGTTTGAAACCTGCCTTTCTTGGCGTTGTCTCCCGTCACCCTCCAACAAGACATCTGCGTCCTTGCGGACGAGAGCCGGAAAACGTGCGCTGCTCGATATGCTCGGAAAAACAAATAACGGCCAGACCGCAACCGGGCCTGGCCGTGGTGTCAAACTGTGCCTTCGTGCTACTTGGTTTTTGTGCTGGCAGTGGTAGCCGTCGCCGGCGCTGTTGACTCACCCTGTTCTCGTGCCTGGCCGGAGTATTTTCTTACCGCCGTCAAAAAAGGCTCGCTTGAAGCAGTAGGAGTAACCTTGCCGTCCAGAATTTCGTTGAAGGGAATCGTTTTGCCATAAAGCAGAGCCGTCTCGTCCTTATCCTGCTTGACGACGGCGCCGTGCAAATCGATCCCGGCAAAAACACCTCGTGCGCGGGAGTAAGTCAATACTTCTGCCCGCATCGATGCGTCAGTATCGGCGGCAGTGTCGCGGCCAACCGGTCCCGCGGCAGCTGATGCGTCCGCCCCGAGCTTGAACTTGCTGGAGAGCAAGTGCTGCATTCCCTGATCATTGGTGACCACCATCACCAAATCAATGGCCTGCCCGCCTAGTTGCAGACCCCAACTGCCGCCGGTAATGCTGATTGGAGCAGGGGCGCTCCATCCCTTGGCTGTCCTGCAGGTAACTACACCCTTGCCGTGCTCACCGCCGAAGCCGACTGCAAGCTTGATGATGGATGGCACCACCGCTATGCATTTTGAGTGGTCCATGACTTTGTCGGGAATTGCTTTATCAGGAGTTGCCATAATTTCGTTGAGGACTTCAGCCGATTTCACGATGCGCTTGCTTATGTCGGATTGATCTTTTTCATCATCGGCGGCCCAGCTCATACTTACCAGAATCAGGGCCACGCTGCCGAGCGTCAGAAGACATTTTGCTGCTGCGCCATTTCCTATTCTCATCTGAACCTCTTCTGTACCCTATGCGGGTACCCAGGATTTCCTACTTGTTGACTTTATTCGTGCAGCAAGTTCCGTCCTATCCGGTCTGCGCCGTATATGCGGCGAAGGCATGCCTTAGTGAGGCGCGGATCAGAAAGCCGGTCCTGCTAACTGCGGCACGTTTTGAGCCGACATGGCCACAGCCTGCCCGACTGCCAGCTCCCACTCTTCAAATAGAGGTATCGCGCGGTTCGTCTGCGGCTGCTCATCTCGCGCGGTTACGGGTTGAGCTACCGGCGTCTGCGCCAGGAACTCGCGAATGCGCAGCTTTGCTTTGTGCAGTTGCGACTTCGAGTTTCCGACCGAACAGCCGAGCATCTCTGCGATTTCCTGGTGTTCGTAGCCTTCCACTTCATGTAACAGGAAAATTGTCCTGTACCCGGGAGGAAGCTCCTTGATTGCGCTGGCTAGCGCCACCCGGTCCACGCAACCCGCCAGGCGATTGTCCTTGGTTCCGTACTCGCGACGAATCTTGGCGCCGTCTCCGTTACTGAACGGTTCATCCAGCGAAACCTGGCACAGCGACTTCTTGCGAAAATGCATGAGCACCGTGTTGACCGCAATGCGGTGAAGCCATGTGGAAAATGCGGAGTCTCCGCGAAAGGTTGCGATCTTGCGAAACACTTGCAGGAACGCGTCCTGAGTTAGATCTTCCGCCTCTGCGGCATTGTTGGTCATGCGTAAGCACACAGAATAGATCCGTGCCTTGTGGGCATGAAATAGGGCAGCAAACGCATCGGAATCGCCTTGTTGAGCGCGCTTAACCACGTCAGAATCCAGAGGAACCGTTCCCGCGGTAGCAGAATCGCTGTTCACCGGAGTCTCCTTTCAATCTCTGTTCGCATGTGCGGCGAAAGTAAAACCGAGCTTCGTCGCAATCACAGTGGCGAGAGTAAAGTGGAAAGCGTCAGTGGTCTATCCAGTGCAGCCTGTAGGCGTTTCCGGTTGTTGCTGTATCGTGTCGATGGCCAATACCGCACAGTGTTACGCGGAATCGCCGTGTTTTCTTTCCTTAGTAGTTCCTTCGTGATCATCCTTCTTGTTGTTCCTTTGTTCCCACGCCATTTTGTTTGTGCCTTCGTTTTTGTGGCACCTGGCGCTGGCTTGCCCAGTCATCGGCACAAATTGCTACAGAGAATCCTGACGATCAGTACAGAGTCGGTGGGATTGTTGCGGCTCACTTATCAACCTATGCTGCCCCCATGGAATGTTCCCTCAACGTGCCTACCTCTCGAGCAGGAGCTGGTCGAACGACGCCGGCTCCTGCTTCTCGCCCCCGCATCTCCGAGGAGGAGCGGTAGCGCGCCGCCGGGGTTCGTCCAGTTCGCCTGAATTGCGAGGTGCTCTTGAGGAGCACATTGAAAAGACCAAGGAACATGCTCAACGAATTGAAACCATTTTCAAAGGAAAGGAGATAAGGCAAAGGGCCAAAAATGCAAGGCCATGGAAGTTTCGTTGCTACAGGAATTTCAACTTGAGCTTACAGACTCATCTGGATCGTAACGGTGTCCGCCACAGTCTAGGCTTGAAGACGACGCAGAAGAAAGAGGTAGAAATCACATAAAGTCAAACGGAGGCACTATGATCTATTGGGCATTGATGTTTCTGCTGGTTGCGGTCGTCGCTGCAGTCTTCGGCTTCACCGGCATAGCTCTCGCCGCTGCGGGGATAGCGAAGCTGCTGTTCTTCATCTTCCTGGTGTTGTTCGTGATCACGTTCGCGACACATCTGACACGTACGGGATCCCGAATTTAGAATCGCGGAAGCTCGAATCAAAACTGATGACCCGGCGTTGGAAGTTAAGTCCCGGCCCGGGTCAACTTTTGTCTTGATGCTCGCTGTCATGCGGACAACGAGAACTCGAAACCGGCCCCGACAACCTGAATAGGGGAACTGCTTTGGGGAAATACAGCATCAGCCTGATGGGTACTTGGCTACAACTAATTTACTTGTGAAGTCAGCCCCAACGCGAGGGGCGGAAGGCAGGCGTTGGAGTGTATCCTCCCTTTGAAACCGGCGCTTGCCTTCCACCCCATTGTGATTCTTCTTCTTTTGCCAGTTATCCCGAAAACCAGGATGTTCAACGTTCGTCAAATGGAAAGAATCTCATGGCCGGCAGGCTACCTGTCAGTCCATTCTCGCAACTAAAGTTCCGACGTTGCACAAATCTGCAAGCGTGTGCCGCGATCAGGAACCTAATTTATATAGGAGCAATTCATGGGAAACGAAACTGAAAAGGACTTCCGAAACCGGCAACCAAATCCCCCTGGAACTGTGGATCAGTCCAGAAAGGACCCGGCCCACCAAGGTGGACATATCCCAAATCAGCAGGACCCTTCCAAGAAGAACCCATCACACGGTGATTCCCGTGAGCGAGATGGTGAAGCAGGTTCGGAGCAGGTTGAAAAGCGCCGCGCGTCTTAATTGCTTGTCACCGTTGAGCACCAATCCCCCAGCGAACCTGCTGGGGGGATTTTTTTGGCGTTCCCGACCGGGCTCTTTTCATTACAGCAAACCTGCACTCCTCCATACAGGAAACACCCTAGAGCGATCGCAGTAGCTTTCGTGATAAAAACTCGTGCATGGCCGAGGTTTCGTCTTTATTCTTACAGGTTAAATTGGGTAGGGAATTTGAAGGCCAAGGATTAGACCGACTAGGGGCTTCGGGCTGCCAGGAATAAGGGACGGGGAAAATGTTGAAGGAGGCTGCACGAAGCGGCGAACTCCTCGTTCATTTAAAGGACGACCATGAAAAGAAACGACCGTAACACGCTGACCGCGACGATAGATGGTGCAACCAAGGCGAGTGTAAAGAACAATGGGCATTCGCATTTGACGGCCGAACCTGCGGCGGCTGATTTCACCGCGATCCTGGCGAGCCTCCAAACCATGCGGGACGGAGACTTTTCGGTGCGGCTCCCCGGCTCATGGACGGGTCTCGCCGGTAAAATCGCAGACACATTTAACGAGATTGTCGCCGCCAATCAGCAAATGGCGCAGGAGTTAAAGCGCGTAGGACAGGTCGTAGGCAAAGAAGGCAGAACCCGCGAGCGCACGCGATTTCACGAGTCGAGGGGCGCTTGGGGCGAAATGGAAGTCTCGGTCAACACACTGGTAGAGGATCTGCTTCGCCCGACTACGGAAGTGACTCGCGCCATCGCGGCCGTTGCCCAAGGCAACTTAACCCAAACTGTGCGGCTCGACGTGGACGGACGACCGCTGGAAGGCGAGTTCTTGCGTTCGGCCAACATCGTGAACACCATGATTCAGCAACTCGGCGTGTTCACGGCTGAGGTCACGCGCGTGGCTCGTGAGGTGGGTACCGACGGCAAACTGGGCGGCCAGGCGCAGGTGCCCGGAGTGGCTGGTACATGGAAAGATTTGACTGACTCCGTTAATTCGATGGCCAGTAACCTGACCGGACAAGTGCGCAACATCGCCGAGGTCGCGACCGCCGTGGCCAGCGGCGATCTTTCCCGCAAGATCACCGTGGATGTGCGCGGCGAAATTCTACAACTCAAAGAAGCCATCAACACAATGGTCGACCAGTTACGTTCATTCGCGTCGGAAGTGACGCGCGTCGCCCGCGAGGTTGGCACTGACGGAAAACTTGGCGGTCAGGCGGTGGTGCCCGGTGTAGCCGGTACTTGGAAAGATCTCACCGATTCCGTAAATGCTATGGCCGGAAACCTCACGGCGCAGGTGCGAAACATTGCCGAAGTAACGACTGCCGTTGCGCGCGGAGACCTGTCACGCAAGATTACGGTCGATGTGAAAGGCGAAATTCTCGAGCTCAAGGACACCATCAATACGATGGTGGATCAACTCAACGCCTTCGCTGGCGAGGTGACCCGCGTGGCGCGTGAAGTGGGTACCGAAGGCAAGCTGGGTGGCCAGGCGCAGGTGCCCGGCGTGGGCGGAACATGGAAAGATCTCACTGACAACGTGAACTTCATGGCCAGCAACCTGACCGGACAGGTGCGCAACATTGCCGAAGTCGCAACGGCCATCGCCAGTGGCGACCTTTCCCGCAAGATCACCGTGGACGTGCGCGGTGAGATTTTGCAGCTAAAAGAAACCCTCAACACCATGGTGGATCAGTTGAACCGCTTTGCTGGTGAGGTAACGCGTGTGGCCCGCGAAGTGGGTACAGAGGGGCGATTGGGCGGACAAGCCAATGTGCCGGGCGTGGCCGGCACCTGGAAAGACCTCACTGACTCGGTCAACTCCATGGCCGGAAACCTCACTGGTCAAGTGCGCAACATCGCCGAAGTCACGACTGCGGTGGCTCGCGGCGATTTGTCGCGCAAGATCACGGTGGACGTAAAGGGCGAAATCCTCGAGCTCAAGAACACAATTAACACGATGGTGGACCAGCTAAACGCCTTCGCTGGCGAAGTGACGCGAGTTGCCCGAGAGGTTGGTACCGAAGGCAAGCTCGGCGGTCAAGCGCAGGTACCCGGTGTGGCGGGCACGTGGAAAGATCTCACCGACAATGTGAACTTCATGGCCAGCAACCTGACCGGACAGGTGCGCAACATTGCCGAAGTAGCAACGGCTGTGGCGCGCGGTGACTTGTCGCGCAAGATCACGGTCGATGTAAAAGGCGAAATTCTCGAACTCAAGGACACCATCAACACCATGGTGGACCAGTTGAGGTCATTCGCTTCGGAAGTAACCCGCGTGGCACGCGAAGTCGGCACCGATGGCCGGTTGGGCGGCCAGGCGCAGGTTCCGGGCGTGGGCGGCACCTGGAAGGATCTTACCGACTCCGTGAACTCGATGGCCAGCAACTTGACCGGGCAGGTGCGCAACATTGCTGAAGTGTCCACGGCCATCGCGACCGGTAACTTGTCCAAGAAAATTACCGTAAATGTCAGCGGCGAGATTCTTCTGCTCAAGGAAACCATCAACACGATGGTGGATCAACTTAATGCGTTCGCCGGCGAAGTGACTCGTGTAGCCCGCGAGGTAGGCTCCGAAGGTCGACTGGGCGGTCAAGCCAACGTGCCGGGCGTGGCCGGCACTTGGAAGGATCTCACTGACTCCGTGAATTCCATGGCCGGAAACCTTACCGGTCAGGTGCGCAATATTGCCGAGGTGACTACGGCCGTAGCCCGCGGCGATTTGTCCCGGAAAATCACGGTGGACGTGAAAGGCGAAATTCTCGAATTGAAGAACACGATCAACACGATGGTCGACCAGCTAAACGCCTTCGCGGGCGAGGTGACGCGTGTAGCCCGCGAAGTCGGCACCGACGGCAAGCTTGGCGGCCAGGCGCAGGTCCCAGGGGTGGCGGGCACGTGGAAGGATCTTACCGACAACGTGAATTTCATGGCCAGCAACCTGACCGGGCAAGTTCGCAACATTGCCGAGGTCGCGACTGCCATTGCCACCGGGGATCTTTCCAAGAAGATCACTGTCGACGTTCGCGGTGAAATCTTGCAACTTAAAGAAACGCTCAACACCATGGTTGAGCAATTGCGATCATTCGCAGCGGAAGTCACGCGTGTGGCCCGCGAAGTGGGCAGCGAGGGCCGATTGGGCGGACAGGCCAATGTGCCCGGCGTCGCCGGTACGTGGAAAGATCTCACCGACTCGGTGAACGCGATGGCCGGGAATCTAACCGCGCAGGTACGCAACATCGCCGAGGTAACGACCGCGGTGGCCCGTGGTGATTTGTCGCGCAAGATCACCGTCGACGTTAAAGGCGAAATTCTCGAGCTGAAGAACACGATCAATACGATGGTGGACCAACTGAACGCATTCGCGGCCGAGGTTACGCGCGTGGCCCGCGAAGTCGGTACGGAAGGCAAGCTCGGAGGTCAGGCGCAGGTGCCTGGAGTAGCGGGGACGTGGAAGGATCTTACCGACAACGTCAACGTGATGGCCGCCAACCTCACCGAGCAAGTTCGCGGCATCGTCAAAGTGGTGACGGCTGTCGCGGACGGAGAACTCACGCAGAAGCTGACCGTGAATGCCAAGGGCGAAGTGGCAGCTCTCGCCGAAACGATCAACAACATGACCGGCACATTGGCCACGTTTGCTGATCAGGTGACGACGGTTGCGCGCGAAGTCGGCGTGGAAGGCCGTCTGGGTGGTCAGGCCAATGTGCCCGGCGCGGCCGGCACATGGAAAGATCTAACCGGTAACGTGAACCTGCTTGCCGATAATCTCACTAACCAAGTGCGGGCGATTGCGGAGGTCGCGACCGCCGTCACCAAGGGTGACTTGACCCGATCGATTCAGGTGGAAGCGAGCGGCGAAGTCGCCGAGCTGAAAGACAACATCAATACCATGATCGACAACCTGCGGCTCACCACGGACCGCAACACGGAACAAGACTGGCTTAAAACTAATCTGGCGCGCTTCACCAGCATGTTGCAAGGCCAGCGCGATTTGGGCACGGTCGGTCGAAAGCTGCTCTCAGAGTTGGCGCCCCTCGTAAGTGCCCAGCAGGGCGTGATCTATCAGATGGAAACGGAAGAATCGGCGGGCATGGTGCTGCTCTCGGCCTTCGCTGCGGACGGCCAGGATGGGCACCTCCGACGAATAAAGTTGGGAGAGGGCCTCATCGGACAATGCGCGGCTGAGAAAAAACGCATGTTGATTACCGACCTCCCCAAGAACACGGTCCCCATCCGTTCCGGATTGTTCGACGCGGTTCCGCGAAATGTCATTGTGCTGCCGGTACTCTTCGAGGATCACGTCAAAGCAGTGATTGAACTGGCTTCGTTGAGCAGCTTCACTGCTTCGCATCTGGCCTTTCTTGAACAATTGACTGCCAGCATTGGCATTGTGCTGAACAGCATTGAGGCAACGATGCAGACCGAAGGCCTGTTGAAGCAGTCGCAGCAGCTGGCCACCGAGTTGCAGACGCAGCAACGAGAATTGCAGCAGACCAACGAGCAGCTTGCACAAAAAGCTCAGCAACTCGCCGAACAGAACGTAGAAGTGGAACGCAAGAACCAGGAAATTGAGCAGGCCCGCGGAGCGTTGGAAGAAAAAGCCAAAGAACTTGCCTTGACCTCCAAGTACAAATCCGAGTTCCTGGCCAACATGTCTCACGAGTTGCGCACACCGTTGAACAGCATTCTTGTGCTTGGTCAACAACTCACGGACAATCCCGACGGCAACTTGACGCCGAAGCAAGTCGAGTTCGCCCGCACCATCCATGGCGCGGGAACCGATCTCCTCAACCTGATCAGCGACATTCTCGATCTATCGAAGATCGAATCCGGAACGGTTTCGGTGGAGGCCGAGGAGGTTTTCTTCGCCAGCCTTCTGGACATGGTCGCTCGTCCATTCCGTCACGAGGCGGAAAATCGCCGGCTGGGATTCGAGGTTCATTCCGATCCTCACCTTACCCGCAGCCTGGTCACGGACTCGAAACGTTTGCAGCAGGTGCTGAAGAATCTATTGTCCAATGCATTTAAGTTCACCGAACAGGGAGGCGTGCAGCTGAATGTATCGCTTGCCGCAGGGGGCTGGAGTGACGACCACCCGATCCTTAACTCGGCGGCATCGGTGGTCGCGTTCGAAGTGTCCGATACGGGTATCGGCATTCCGTCGGAGAAACAACGCATCATCTTCGAGGCCTTCCAGCAGGCGGATGCCGGCACCAGCCGTAAGTACGGCGGAACCGGCTTGGGGCTGGCGATCAGCCGCGAACTGGCCAGCCTGCTGGGCGGCGAGATTCAATTGCGCAGCGCCCCGGGCAAGGGAAGCACCTTCACCCTGTATTTGCCTCAAACCTATGTGGGACCCTCTGTCGCCAATGTCGCTATGGTGGACCGAAAAGCTCGGTCGACGACTCCGCCGCTTCAGTTGTCCGCAGTGAGGACCACGGAAGCTGCGGTTGAGCACGTTCCCGACGACCGCGAGAAGCTGCAACCCGACGATGCGATTTTGCTGATTGTCGAAGATGATCCGCACTACGCGCGAGTGTTGTGCGATCTTTCTCGCGATACCGGCTTCAAGGTGCTGGTCGCTATGAAGGGCGCAGAAGCACTGGCGCTCGCCCGCGAGTTCCACCCCACAGCCGTATCGCTGGATGTCTTCCTGCCGGACATGCTGGGGTGGACTGTGCTCAATCACCTGAAACAGGATCCCGCCACTCGCCACATCCCTGTCCAGATGTTGACCCTGGACGAAGACCGGCACCACGGCCTGGCTCGCGGAGCCTTCGCTTTCGTGACCAAGCCGACGACGCCCGAGGGGCTGGGAGCGGCTTTGACCCGCATCAAGGAGTACACCACGCCACGCCGGAAGCGGTTGTTGGTGGTCGAAGATAATCCAGCTGAACAACTCAGTATCCGCGAACTGCTCGGTTATGACGACATCGACGTCTCGGTGGCCGCCAGTGGTAACGATGCGCTCAGCGCCCTTAGTAAGCAGCCGTTCGATTGCGTTGTGCTCGACTTGCGCCTTCCTGATATGTCGGGCTTCGACGTTTTGGAGCGTCTGCGCGACACCGAAGGGCTCAGCGATCTGCCGGTTGTAGTGTTCACCGGAAAGGAGCTCTCGTCCGAAGAAGACGCCCGCCTGCACACACTCGCCCGCAGCGTAGTTGTGAAAGGAGTCGAGTCGCCGGAACGGCTTCTCGATGAGACCGCGCTATTCCTGCATCGCGTCGTCGCCGATCTGCCGCCCGAGAAGCAGAAGATGCTCGACCGGTTGCATCGCTCCGATGATGCTCTGGTGGGGAAAAAGGTGCTGGTGGTGGACGACGATGTCCGAAACATCTTTGCCCTCAGCAGCGTGCTTGAACGCCGTGGAATGACGGTGCTGACCGCGGGAACGGGACGCGAAGCGATCGCAACTCTTGAGTCGACTCCTGACCTGGCGATTGTGCTGATGGACATCATGATGCCAGAAATGGATGGATACGAGACCATGCAGGTGATTCGGCAGAACGCCTTGTTCCGGCGCTTGCCAATCATCGCGCTGACCGCGAAGGCCATGAAGGGCGATCGCGAGAAGTGTCTCGAAGCCGGCGCATCCGAGTATCTGGCCAAGCCGGTCAATACAGAACAATTACTTTCCGCGCTTCGTATGTGGCTGCACAGATAGCTTGCTGATTGTCCGGAGCGGTTTCGTTAAAAGGCGCTTGGGAGCACAAGAAAATGACGGCAAACGAAAAGATCAACATTCTCATGGTGGACGATTCACCGGCCAAGTTGCTCAGTTATGAAGCGATCCTGGCTGAGCTAGGGGAGAATCTGATCAAGGCGACCTCGGGGAAGGAAGCTCTGGAACACCTGCTGAAGACCGATATCGCTGTCGTACTGATGGACGTAAGCATGCCGGATCTCGACGGTTTTGAATTGGCCGACCTGATTCGCCAGCATCCCCGCTTTCAACGGACAGCCATCATCTTTATTTCTGCTGTGTACCTGACCGACCTAGACCGGCTTAAAGGATACCAACGGGGGGCAGTGGACTACATTTCCGTTCCAGTCGTTCCGGAGCTACTGCGGGCGAAGGTCAGCATATTCGCGGAGCTTCATCGCCAGGCGCATCAACTGGAAATCCTCAATCGTGAATTGGAGGCACGGGTCGCCGAGCGCACCGCTGAATTGGAAAGAAGAGCGGAGATGCTGCAACAGCTTAACCTTGAACTCGCGCGCAAGAACCAGGAACTCGATGCCATCGTGCGTACTGCCCCAGACATCATTTTCAGCCGGCAGGCCGACGGCGCCAGGGACTACATCAGCGATCGATTTTACGAATACACAGGAGCTGACTCAGGTTCCGCGAATGGTTTTGGTTGGCTGGACTTCGTGCATTCCGAGGACCGGGAGCGCACTATGGCCCATTGGCTGCACTGCGTCCAGTCAGGCGACAACTACGAATCGGAATACCGCATTCGCGCGCGGGATGGACAGTACCGTTGGTTCCGGGCTCGTGCCGTTCCCATTCGCGATCTCGAAGGAAAGATCATGAAATGGTATGGGACCTGCTCCGACATTCATGACAGTAAAGTGTTGGAACAATCGATTCGCGACAGCGCCACCGAACTAGAAAGACTGGTCGATGACCGGACAGCCGCTCTGCGGCGGCTATCGGGTCGCCTGCTCACCATGCAGGATGACGAGCGGCGCCGCATCGCCCGCGAACTGCATGACGGTTTAGGGCAGGAACTGGCCGCGGCAAAAATGATGATGGATGGCATTCTGGAAAAAAAATCAGCCCAATCAAACCGGCGAGCTGCCTTGGATGCGAGTGAAACTATCGATCGCGCGATCCAGCAAGTTCGCAGTCTATCTCATCTTTTGCATCCACCCTTGCTGGATGAAGTGGGGTTGCTCTCAGCGCTTCGCTGGTACTTGGACGGTCTGACCCAGCGCAGCGGCATTCAAACTTCACTGGAAGTTCAACCACGTGACTTCCCGCGACTCGCGGTCGAGTTGGAAACTGCCTTCTTCCGTATCATTCAAGAGGCTCTCACCAATGTTTATCGGCATTCGGGAGCGCACAGAACGTGGGTCACGCTTACGCAGCGAGAAAGCCATGTGGTGGTGACCATCCGAGACGACGGTAAGGGAGTCGAAGACCCGGTCGCGGAGTTGCGCCCTGGGAGTATTGGCATCGGCATCGGAGGAATGAGCCAGCGAGCCAAAGAATTCGGCGGCGATTTGCGGCTGACCAACACCGATCCAGGCACCCTTGTGGAGGTCGCTATTCCTTCCCCTGTTGCCGTATCGCAAAAGATGCCTGCGATGGTTTAAATCTCCTGCGAAGTTCACCGCTGGCGAAGCAAGTCAGTTCAGCCTCAATGATTCTGGCGCAACAACTATTGACTTGCTCCAGCGTTACAGCACAATCGAACATGGAGTTTTTTACCTTGTGAATGTTCAGCTCGAGGCCGCATACTGGTTCAAGTTATTGACACCCCACATTTTAATTGTGAGCAGACGAGCGGTACTCGATTTGCATCCAAGAGCGTCATGCGCCTCCTGAGTGTTCGTCTCATAGGTTCGCTGATTCTGGGAATCACTCTGGTCTCGCTGCTGTCATCGTATTTCGAGGTCAGCGCCGAAATCCGAGGTCAACGGCGAGAACTGGAGCGTCGAGCGGAGGTATTAGGAGAAAGCCTCGCGGAAAACATTGAACCTTATTTCGAAAAAGGCTCCTATAAAGAACTTCAGCGGATTGTCGAGCGATTTGGTAATCGCCAACACCTTTCTGGTATCGCCATCTACAACCGGCAAGGCGAGCCTGTTGCGATCACTCCTGGTCTGGCGGAGCAGTTTTCACATGCACCGGCGGTGGTAGGAAAAGCAGAAGCCGAGGATCAGGGCGCAGGTGAGTTCGGTCCACTTCGCGGAACTTCGGTACACACTTACGCTCTACCTCTTTATCAGCATGGAGAAGTCGCGGGTGGGCTGGCAATTGTTCACGATGCGGCATACATCGGTACCCAAAGCCATCGCCTTTGGCGTGAGACCTTCTTTCGCATACTTGAAGAGATGGTCATCATCGTGCTGGTCACGCTCCTGATTGTGCGTTGGAGCCTGACTCGACCGGTCGTCCGCGCGGCGCAGTGGATGCGCGCGCTTCGCATCGGTCGCATCTCGCCCCAGGCGATTCCGGATTGGGAATTCTTCGGACCGCTGGCCAACGAGATGACCACCTTCGCCAAGAGTTTGATTCATGCGCGCTCTGCGGCGGAGAACGAAGCCCGGCTGCGCGATGCGGCGGAGTCCACGTGGACCGCAGATCGCCTGGCTGTGCATGTACGCGGCAAGTTGGGAGATGGCCGCTTGTTCGTGCTCTCGAACCGCGAGCCGTATATGCATACGCGTCAGCACAAGTCGTTGGAGGTGACTGTTCCCGCGAGCGGCCTGGTGACGGCACTGGAACCGGTTTTGCGTGCCTGCGACGGTACTTGGATCGCACACGGCAGTAGCGATGCCGATCGCGAGGTCGTGGACCAGAATGACCGGCTGCGCGTCCCGCCAGACGATCAGCGTTATACCTTGCGTCGCGTGTGGCTGACCAAGGAGGAAGAAGAAGGCTACTATTACGGCTTTGCCAACGAGGGGTTGTGGCCGCTGTGCCATATTGCTCACACCCGCCCGCTTTTCCGAGCGTCGGACTGGGAATACTACCAGGAGGTGAATCGCAAGTTCGCCAATGCCGTTCTGGAGGAAATGGAAGGCGTCCAACAGCCAGTAGTATTGGTTCAGGATTATCATTTTGCTTTGGCGCCGCGCCTGATCAAGGAGAAACGGCCCGACGCGCGTGTGGCCATCTTCTGGCATATTCCCTGGCCGAATCCCGAAGCCTTTGGGATCTGCCCGTGGCAACGGAAATTACTGGATGGCTTGCTGGGCGCCGACCTGATTGGTTTGCATGTCCAGTCGCATTGCAACAACTTCCTGCAAACCGTGGACCGCTCTCTGGAATCGCAGATCGACTGGGAACACTTCTCGGTCAGACGTCACGGTCATTTCACCATGGTGCAACCTTTCCCCATTAGCGTGGACTTCAACGATTTCAACGCGGTGCCGGATGGAACTACTGACCCCTACACAGAACGCGCCGCGCTTCTGAAAGAACATGGCGTGGAGGCCATCTTCATGGGTGTGGGAGTGGATCGCATGGACTACACCAAGGGCATTCTTGAACGCCTTCTGGCCGTCGAGCGGCTCATGGAGATACATCCGGTGTACCAGGGACAGTTCACGCTGGTGCAGATCGGGGCGCCCAGCCGGACTCACATCAAGCGCTATCACGATTTTCTGGGAGAAGTCGAGTCGGAAGCGGATCGCATTAACTGGCGCTTCCAGAACAGCCGATGGAAACCGATTATTCTCTTGAACCGTCAGCACAGCCACCGCGAGATCCAACGTTACTACCAGGCCGCCGATCTGTGTTTGGTTACCTCTCTCCATGACGGCATGAACCTGGTTGCCAAGGAATTCCTGGCGGCGCGCAACGATGAGCAGGGCGCCCTGATTCTGAGTCGGTTCACCGGCGCGGCGCGAGAACTGCGCGACGCGCTTCTGGTCAATCCTTACGACATCGACCAAACTGCGGAAGCAATTCGCTTTGCTCTTGAAATGGATCCAGAGGAGAAAAAAGAACGAATGCAGCGTATGCGGAAAATCGTGAAGGAGCACAATGTCTACCGATGGGCTGGCAATCTGATTGGCGCGCTGTGCGACATCCGCGTCGACCCATCTGCCAAGGTGCCAGAAGCATCCAACCTCGACGTTGCGGTAGCGCATCAGACCCACTCGCAAGATGAAGGAGGCTTGGTTGCTTGAGACAGATGCCAAACTGACCGTAGAGCACTTCCTAGAAGAACTGGCACAATCCCCCGCGGGCGCGCTTCTGCTGGACTATGACGGCACTCTGGCACCCTTTCAGGTGGAACGCGATCGCGCATTTCCATACCCGGGTGTTTCTGCTCTCCTGCAGGAGATCATGAATACGGGCCACACCCAGGTCGTGGTGATTACGGGGCGTCGTGCCCAGGATGTCATTCCCCTGCTTGGCCTTGTCCCGCATCCGGAGATCTGGGGCGTCTATGGTTTGCAACGGCTGAAGCCGGATGGAACCTGCGAAATGCCCCGGCTGGACGAAAACGTAGTTCAGGCTTTGACCGCTGCGGCGCAGTGGGTGAACGAGTTAGAGTTTGGCAACCTGGTAGAACGCAAGCCGGGCAGCGTGGCGGTGCACTGGCGTGGACTGGAAGAATCCCTGGCCACCCGCATTCGCGGCAACGTCCTGTTGGGATGGCTGCCTATCGCCGACCGTGCACGCATGACTTTGCAGGAGTTCGACGGCGGTGTGGAGATGAAGCTGGCGACCTCCGACAAAGGAGACGCAGTGCGTAAATTCGTGGCGGAATTGGATTCTGCGACCTCGGTCGCCTACCTCGGCGATGATCAGGCTGACGAGGATGCTTTCCGTGTTTTGCAGAATCGTGGCCTTCGCGTGCTGGTCCGACCGGAGTGGCGCGAAACCGGCGCCGATGTGTGGCTGCGGCCTCCGGAGGAGTTAGTAAAGTTCTTGTTTCAATGGCTGACAGTTTGCCGTGCCGAGAAATGAGCTGCCTCCTCGCCGCGAGATCCTAATTCACGACTCTCCGCTATGTGCCGGTCGCGGCAACATCTTCGTCCGAGAATTGTCTACGGACTTTGTCGCCGATCTCGCGCACTCTGCCTGCGATTTCGCCGCGAGTTTCTTCACCGCTGGCAGGAGCGAGAATCAAGCCAACCCCAATGCCGATCCCTGCCCCAGCGGCAAAGAAAAGAGCGCTGCGGAGTAGGTCAGTGTCATCTCCGCGGATCGCTCTGGACGCCCTCGCCATTCGTCCGGCCGCAGTTTCATATTTCTGCTGGGCGGCGTTGCGCAGATCATCCATCTGCTGGACGGCACGGTCCCGCACGTTCTTCGTAGTGTTGTCCGACTGTTCCAGGAGATAGAGTCCGGTGCCGAGGAGTAGCTTGACGAGTTTGTTCATAAACGATCCTTTCGAATGGAACGACGATTCCTATCCCGAGCAGCGTAGCATTTGAATCCTTCCACCGCTATCGAGTTGATGCTGTAGGCGCACGCCGTAGTTTGCGTACTATTGCGGGGACAGCAATTCCAACCGCTCCGTACAACCCTGGCACCGATGTGCACAACCAACGATGCGTACAACCAAAAGCCGGGCGGAATCGGGGGCATTGTGAAAAAGCATGATCGTTCGTGGTTCAGACTGTTGGCCTTTTTTTCTATTACTACGCTCGCATCATCTTTGGTTGTTGCCGCCGTGCTCGCTGGCTTTACCGTTGCGATCGCGGGCGGCGAACCTCCGCAAATATCGAACGATCAGAACAACGGCCAGAACGTGGACCCAATTGTGCCTGGCCAGACTTTTTCCGGGATCATCACCGATGCACGCTGCGGCCCGAGGCATACTGATTCGGAACAGAGCGCATCGGGATGTGCCCGCATGTGCGTGCGGAACGGCTCGAAGTACGTCATGGTGGACGGCGACAGGAAGTACGAGTTAGCGGGTAATCTGGGGCAGTTCGATCGATTCGCTGGTGAGCGAGTCAGCCTCACCGGTGTTCTCGATGGGGACACAATCAGAGTGAGTTCCGGCAGTCTGCAGGTTGTAGGTGGGAAGTGAGCAGCGGTAAGGCAAGTTCGAAATCTGAAAGCCATACAGTGTTCACCTGATTGTCCGGCAAAGCGGCATACGCTAAATTTTGCGATGAGCCTTGTCGCGAATGGGTCTCGACGCCGGGCTGGGGCGGTCATGGGTTAGTGTCGGCAAATGCTGACGTTCGGACCCTCACGACCGCTCCTTCTATTTCCAAACGAATATCTGCACTTTGTCTATTCTCGGTTGCAATACGCAGCGCTCAGAACAGCATCCACCCGTCTGCATTTAGGGAAGGAGGCTGTGTGAAAAGAACTTTGGTTGCGGTGCGCAATATCGTGGGTACTGCAGGTTTGCTGCTCATCGGGTACGTCTTTCTGACTTCGATTCCCGACGTTGGTCGTTGTGTCAAGATCAGCACGATGTAAGGTCTCGGGGCCGCGCGCCTCACGCCGAGGCGTGCCAGTTCAACTGGACAACCAACTTCTAAATTCGGACGGTAAGATCCCGGGCCCGCGGGCGTCGCGTCTTAAGGAGAGTCACTGGCTCGGCATCCCCGGCGCTTTTTCGCCTTTCAGTTTTCCAGCCACCTTACTTGCAAGATTCTTTATCTCTTTTTCTCGCGCTGCGTTCACGATTCCTTTTGAGTCGTCGTAAAGACTTTCTCGCAATATGGTTGCGAGCCGGGCTTTGAGTATTGCCCGGTACGCGAGAGATTCGGGGATGGGAAGCTTCTCCGGTTGCGAAGGTTGCGAACACGTCAGAGTCCCCCCGACGAACGCAGCCTTGAGACCAGGCTCTGCAAGTTCCGATGTTTGTCCCATCGCTGGTAGGCCAAGAACAGCAGAAGCAACGGTAACGGCAAGCAGGGCAGACCAACTCTTTCCCACATCCCTACCTCCTTATTTTCGAGGCCGACGGAATAGTCACAACGTTCCATTCCGTTGTGCGCAAAGATGAGATTCATCGTCCGCAGGTTTGCTCCCTACACGAAGCCAGTAAACGGGCTACAAGTTTGCTGGGATAACGCGGCTTTGGCGCACGGTTGGGTCCTTGCTCGCGAACAATCGCTCGCGCGGAACCGTTTCGCAGATGTGCTACGATATGGGTAAGCAATCCGTCCAGGAGTTGTCACGCTGGCGCAAACGATGCAGCGCTCAGAACTGTGCCGCGACAAACCCTGGAAACGGTTTCGGCATCTTTGATTGGGGCAATCTAAGTGAGCCGGGACGACACTATCAAACTCTGACACTCCGTGCCACTTCGCCCATCTGGCATTTTGAAAACTTTTCGAAGACGGTAGAGCCCAGTCATGGTAGAGCAGGAAAGCTTCTGGACCGGATGGCGGGAGCGTCTCTCGGCGCTCCGAAACGTGCCTGCCGTTCTGAAAATTGTATGGGACTCCGGCCCAACGGTCGTGGTATTTGGGCTGGTGTCTCGCCTGCTCTCATCCCTTCTGCCGGTTGTGCTTCTGTGGATTACCAAGCTGATCATCGATGGCATTGTCCATGCCGTCTCGACGCATCAACCGGTGCCGCCTCACTTCTGGTGGCTGGTCGCGGCAGAATTTTCGCTTGCAGTCTTAAACAGCGCTCTCATACGCGCGACCGACTATTCGGATTCCTTGCTGGCTGACAAGTACACTCGCCACGTCAGTATTCGGGTCATGAATCATGCGGCTGGACTGGATCTGCTGGCGTATGAAGATCCGGTTTTCTACGACCGTCTGGAGCGGGCGCGAGTGCAGGCCACCGACCGGCTGGGCATGATTCAGGCCATCGGGCGGCTGATCCAGCAGGCGATTACCACCCTGACGCTCTCGGTCTCGATCATGTTGTTCTCTCCCTGGCTGATGCTTCTGCTCATCGCGGGCGTGCTTCCAGCGTTTCTCGGGGAAAGCCATTTTGCTTTTCTGGGATACGCCAAGAACTTCCGGCAGACGCCGATCCGGCGGCAACTGGATTACTTGCGCGTCCTCGGCGGGAGCAAGGAAGCTGCGAAGGAGTTGAAGCTCTTCGGGTTGCGAGACTTCCTGCGCGAGCGTTTTGCCCGCTTGTCGGACGCAATTTACGAAGAGAACGTCGCCTTATCTCGACGCAAGCTGATCGCAGGAACATTGTTGTCCGTGGTCGGCACCATGGGGTACTACTCCGCGTATGTATTCGTGATCTGGCGCACAGTCAACGGCGCATTAAGCATTGGTACGTTAACGTTTCTCGCGGGAGCAATTCAGCAGGCCAGCAGCAACATCGAGCAGATCTTTTCAACCCTTACCGGCATTGCCGATCAGGCGCTGTTCCTTACAGACCTGCTCGCATTCTTTGAGATGCAGGCGACCATTCGCTCCAAACCTAATGCGCTGCCAGCCCCTAGACCCATCTTGCGCGGTTTCGAGTTTCAAAACGTTTCTTTCCAGTATCCAGGAAGCTCACGGCTGGTTCTTAACCACCTGAACTTTCAGTTGCGTCCGGGAGAGCGGGTGGCGCTGATTGGCGAAAACGGCCAGGGCAAGACCACCATCGTAAAGTTGATTACCCGTTTGTACGATCCCTCGGAGGGGCGCATCCTGCTCGATGGCATCGACCTTCGCGAGTATGACCTTGAAGATCTCCATCGTGAGATGGGCGTCATCTTTCAGGATTTCATGCGCTATGAAATGACCGCCCGCGACAACATCGCGGTGGGCCGGGTCGAGGAAATTGACAATCTGGAACTTTTGCAGGGAGCGGCACGGAAGAGCATGGCGGATCATATTATCGGACGACTGCCCGAGCGCTACGAACAAATGTTGGGCCGGCGTTTCGACCGAGGGATAGACCTTTCCGGTGGCGAGTGGCAAAAGGTCGCGCTGGCCCGGGCCTATTTGCGCGATGCCCAACTCCTTATTCTCGACGAGCCGACAGCCGCACTCGACGCCCTCAGCGAGTTTGAGGTCTTTCGCCGGTTTTCCGAACTCACCGCCGGCAAGACTGCGCTCTTTATTTCACACCGATTCTCCACCGTGCGTATGGCCGATCGCATCGTAGTACTCGACAATGGCAGGATTGTCGAGGAAGGTAGTCACGATCGACTGGCAAGCCTGGGAGGTCGCTACGCCGAAATGTTTGAGATGCAGGCCTCAAGCTATCGCTAGGAACATAGAAGATGCCACCGAGTGCTCATCTCGAAATCATGAATGCCAACCCTGACGGCCAGCGCCAACCCGGGGAAGCAGCGGTGCCCGATCTGCTAACTGTGCGTGCGAGCGCAGCGGAACTGGCCGGTAACCTGGCGTGGCTGCCGGGTCAGGATGCGTCGCGACCCTTTCGAAGTCGTTGCCGAACTCTGTCTCACGCGCTTAAACCGCTGTTGAAAGCGCTGGAATCTGCGCCTCCGCGAACTATCTCGGATGATTTCCGCTGGCTGCACGACAATACTCGCCTGCTTGAGGCGGAACAGGAAGATGTCCGTGAAGCCTTTGACCTGCCTCGCAGCGTTCCTCAGGTTCGCGCTCCCAACGGCACCGTTGTTCCTAGAATAACGGCTCTGGCTGAAGACTTTCTCGGTGCCACTTCGTACCAGTTTGGCGAACCAAGCTTCGCTGGCTATATTCAAGCCTTTCAGGAAGTCACCGTCCTCAAAATGACGGAGTTGTGGACGCTCGTCCCGGTTCTCAAACTGGTTCTCCTCGAACAGATTGCACTGCGTGGCGTTCGTCTGCTTAAGGATCCAACGGGATCGTTCGGTGTCGACGTCCTCGTCCGCAGCCTTCGGGATGTTGTGCAAACATCCTGGAAGGATGTGATCGAGCCTCTGATTCTTTTCGACCACGTTTTGCGTGAAGACCCTGCCGGGGCTTATCCTCGGATGGACTTCGACAGCCGTGAACTATACCGGAAGAAGTTAGTAGAGATCGCGGACCGCTCCGACTGCAACGAAATAGGGGTTGCCCGCAAAACGATGGAGCTTGCGTGCGAGGCCCAGAAACAGCCCCACGAGGATCCGCGAGTGACTCTTCGCCGCTCGCATGTCGGCTGGTATCTGATTGCGGAAGGAACGACGATGCTTGAGCAAAGCGTCGGTTTCCATTCGCCGATCACCCACCGTCTGCGTTCCTTCCTGCGCACTCACCCGGACGAACTCTATCTGTCCGGAATCGCCGTGCTCACCTTCGCCATTATGTCGGGCGTCGTCGTGCTTTTGACGGATCCGCGAAGTTCGCTGGGTCTCATTCTTCTGGCAACGCTGGCAGTGTTGTTGCCCAGTTCGCAGAGTGCTGTCCAGATCGTGAACTACGTGGTCACGCTGCTGCTACCTGCGCAGATCCTGCCCAAGATTGACCTTTCCGAGGGACTTCCGAACGATTGCGTCACGTTGGTATCCATCCCAGCCGTTCTCTTAAATGAAAAACAGGTCCACAAGTTGGCGGAAGACCTGGAAATTCGCTTCCTGGGAAACCACGATCCAAACCTGCATTTCGCTCTGCTCACCGACCTCCCCGATTCGGCGTGGGAACCACGGGAGGACAACTCTCTGGTGGAACTGTGCGCGGATCTGATTCGGGGTCTAAACGAGCGGTATGCGGGACAGGGGATGGGGTCGTTTTTCTTATTTCATCGACGCCGCATTTACAACCCGCGTGAAAGACTCTGGATGGGTTGGGAACGCAAGCGCGGCAAATTGATGGACCTGAACAACCTGCTGCGAGGTACGCATGACAGCTTTCCAGTTAAGGTTGGCGATCTCTCCTTGCTGTCAAGCGTACGGTTCGTAATCACCCTCGATGCCGATACCGAGCTTCCCCGCGGATCGGCCCATCGGATGGTTGGGGCGATGGCCCATCCTTTGAATCAGGCGATCATTGATCCTGAACGGGGCGTCGTGGTCAAGGGCTATGGCATCCTGCAACCTCGGGTTGGAATCAGCGTTCAAAGCACAGCGCGTTCCTGGCTGGCGAGCATTTATTCAGGCGAAACCGGATTCGATATTTACTCCCGCGCCGTATCGGATGTGTATCAAGACCTGTATGGAGAGGGCATTTTTGTAGGCAAGGGAATCTATGAGGTGGTAACCCTTCACCGGGTTCTGGATCGTCGATTCCCACGCAATACCTTGCTGAGCCACGACCTCGTCGAAGGTGCTTACGCCCGCGCAGGCCTTCTGAGCGATGTTGAAGTGATCGAGGACTACCCTTCGCACTACAGCGCCTTTAATCGACGTAAACATCGTTGGCTCAGGGGCGACTGGCAGGTTGCGGGATGGTTGCGCCCGCGCGTTCCAGACGAGTCGGGAGAGCAAGTCCACAATCCGCTATCGATTATTTCCCAGTGGAAAATTCTCGACAATCTTCGCCGTAGCCTGGTGGAACCGGCAACCTTCCTTTTGCTGGTGCTGGGATGGCTCGCGCTTCCCGGCAGGCCGATCTTTTGGACGCTTGCGACTCTCGGAATTTTGTTTCTTCCGGCATGGTTCCAGTTGACCATTGGGCTGGCCCGCTCCGCACTGTTGAAGCGAGGTCCGCGTGCTCTTGACGCTCTAAGTGCGTTTTTTGACGAGAGTATCACTGACTGGTTAACGCTTACGTTTCTGGCGCACCAGGCGCTGTTATCTATCGATGCCGTGGTGCGAACCATGGTTCGTCGCGTCATCACGCGCCAGAGACTTTTGCAATGGGAAACGGCGGCTCAGGCGGAGCTTGCAGGCTACAAGCGCACTGTGCTGGATATTTACCTGGATTGCACCCCTGCGCTCTCGCTGGGATTATTTCTTCTGGTTTGGTTTGCGCGCCGCGGGGCGCTTTCCGCCGCGCTTCCAATCCTTGTGCTCTGGGCGTGTAGCGTTCCAATTTCCTTTTGGCTGAACCGGCCGCCTCGGGCGCTGCGTAAACAGCCGTCGCAGAAAGATCAATGGTTCCTCCGTCTCGAAGCGCTGCATATCTGGAGATACTTCTCTGAGTTCAGCACCGAAGAACATCATTGGCTGATTCCAGACAATGTGCAGGAGGAACTAGCCAAAGTCGCAGCTCGTATTTCGCCGACCAATCTCGGCTTTCTTCTCAATGCGCGCCAGGTGGCTTGCGAATTCGGTTATCTCACAACGCCGGAATTTGCCGAGCAGACCCTCCGCACCCTCGCAACGGTCTCGCAGTTGCGAAGATACAGAGGTCACTTGTTCAACTGGTACGACACACGATCGCTGACCCCGCTTTCCCCCGCCGACGTGTCAAGCGTCGATAGCGGCAATTTATTGGCTTCGCTCTGGACCCTTCAGCGCGGATGTCTAGAACTATTAGATCGGCCCCTGTTGCAGCCGGAATTGGCGGATGGATTTCTGGATTGTCTACATGTGCTCACCAGCCTTCGTGTCCTGCGACGACGTCGGTTTGTCGCTTTGAACAAGGAACTAAAAAAACGAGATTGGCTGCAGAACCTTTTAGCTCTTCCGGACGCCCTTCTCAAGGATATCGATCAGCGGGCTTCCACTTCCAAACGGGTGGAAGCCCGGTGGTTCGGAGATCAGGCGCAACAACGCATTCGCCAGCTCAGGCGGACCGTGGAGCTCTATGCTCCGTGGATGCTTCCAGAGTTCGCCGTGGTTAGGAAAGATGTGGCGATGCAGTTGCAGGGCCCGGCTGACAGCTTATCGCTGCAACGGATGCCAGACTTCATCGACGGTCTTACCACTCGTCTGCAGTCGGCGCTGGATTCGATGTCTCCCGGAGAGTCGGCTGCGACCCTTCAGCGGCTCCTGTCATTGCTGCCGCAGACGCGCTCCCGGGTGGCCGAGCTCATAAAGGATCTCCGCAAAATCGTCGACCAATCGGGCACGTTCGCGAGTGAAATGGATTTTGGTTTCCTACTGAACCACAAAAGGCATTTGCTGTCGGTCGGTTTCGACGTCGATGCCCAGCGGCTGCATCCCGCTTGTTATGACTTGCTCGCCACCGAATCGCGCATCGCGGTGTTTGCTGCCGTCGCCAAAGACGATATCCCCCAGGAGATTTGGTTTCTGCTCGGCCGGCCTCATGCCTTGGATAAGGGCAGGGCCATACTCCTGTCCTGGACAGGAACCATGTTCGAGTACTTAATGCCAGCCCTCTGGATGCGCATCTACCCAAACACGCTCCTGGAGCGTTCGTTAGTCACGGCAGTGCGCACCCAGCAGGCATATGTGGCGGACCGGCAAATTCCCTGGGGCATCTCCGAGTCGGCCTATTTCAGAATGGACGAGTCTGGCAACTATCAGTATTACGCTTTTGGTGTTCCTCAGTTGGCACTGCGCAAACTCGATCGTGAGGCCATCGTAATCTCGCCGTATTCATCGTTCCTGGCACTGCATGTTGATTCTCCAGCCGCCCTGCGAAACTTGCGCGAAATGAAAAATAAAAAATGGCAAGGGACCTACGGATTTTATGAGGCTATCGACTTCACCCGTTCGCGGCGCCGCTCCTGGTTCCATCGTTTCGAAATCGTGCCTTGCTGGATGGCACATCACCAGGGCATGAGCTTGCTCTCCATAGCAAACTTCCTGCACGATGACGTAGTGCAGCGCTGGTTCCACAGCCATCCACGAGTCCAGGCGACGGAACTGCTCCTGCAGGAGAAACCGGCGGCTCACCCTCGCCCGGTACGCAGAGGCACTCCAGTGCCGGGGGCAGCGTGATTGGAGCGAGTGACGAGAATACATGATTGCCGCCTCATCGGTCTCGCAGTTCTCTTGACGTTGTGGCTAAATGAACCTGTGCACAGCGCGCAACTCCCCCCGCAATCGAATGTGATCGTCATCGACGCCAAGGCCGCCGCACATCCTTTTCCGCACTTCTGGGAGAAAATGTTTGGCTCGGGAAGAGCGATCCTGACCTTGCGGGACAGTTATCGCGACGACTTGCGCGCGGTCAAACAGGTCACCGACTTCCGCTACGCTCGCTTCCACGGCATTTTCCACGATGAAGTCAGCGTCTACAACTTGGATAGCGCAGGGCACGCGGTATACAACTTCTCCTACGTCGACCAAATCTACGACGGTTTACTCGCAAACGGTGTGCGGCCCTTTGTTGAGATCAGCTTCATGCCCAACAAGCTTGCGGCAAAAAACATCCTGCACCCCTTCTGGTACAAACCCAATGTTTCTCCGCCAAAAGATTGGACCGACTGGAACGGCCTGATCGCCGCATTCACTCAACACTTGGTCGATCGCTATGGCATCGATGAAGTTGCGCAGTGGTATTTCGAAGTTTGGAACGAGCCCAACCTCGACTTCTGGGCGGGAGAACCAAAGCAGTCCACCTACTGGGACCTCTACGACCACACCTCGCTCGTCATCAAACAAATTAGTCCGCGATTGCGCGTGGGAGGACCGGCAACCGCCCAAGCCGCGTGGGTTGACGCATTTATCCGCCATTGTGCCGAGAAAAATATTCCAGTGGATTTCGTGTCGACGCACGTCTATGCCAACGACACGGCACAGGACGTGTTCGGCTCGCAAGAAGACATTCCTCGCAATCAGATGGTCTGCCGTGCGGTGAACAAGGTTCACAATCAGATCAAGACCTCGACCATGCCCAACTTGCCACTCATCTGGAGCGAGTTCAATGCCAGTTACAAGAACGAGCCTGAAGTCACCGATTCGATCTACATGGGCCCATGGCTCGCTGATACCATCCGCCAGTGTGACGGTCTGGTGGACAGCATGTCTTACTGGACTTTCTCCGATGTGTTTGAAGAACAGGGCGTGATAAAAACGCCATTCTATGGCGGATACGGACTGATCGCGGTAAATGGCATTCCCAAACCGGCGTTCAACGCCTTCAAAGTCCTACACAAGCTGGGAGAGGAACGGATCCAGCTCGACTCCGACTCCGCGCTGCTGACTCGGAGAAACGATGGCACCCTGGTGCTCGCGTTATGGAACTACGCACCGCCGGAGCAAGCCGGTTCTCCGCGAACTGTAACCTTGCGCCTCAAAAGTACCAGTGCAAAACATGCTTCCATCTGGCGAGTGGACCATGATCATGGAGATTTTCACTCTGCGTATGAAAAGATGGGCGCACCGCGTTATCCCACCCAAGCCCAGATTCAAGAGCTGCGCAGATTCGCGGGACTGCCGCCACCAGAAGCCGGCAAAATCAAGAATGGCGAGCTTACCGTGACTCTGCCCGGGCACGGCCTGGCATTGATTGAGTTGAAGTAGCGAAGCCGTTCATTACCGGGCTTGCTGCGTACCCGACGGCTGATACTTCTTGAACCCGGCGCGTTGCATACCACGTTGTGCTTCGGGATTCTTCATGAAAGTATCCCAGACGAAAGAAGTGCGAGCGTTTTCCGCCATCAGCATCGTGATTCCGACGTCAATCCCAATTACATCGCTGTCGTACCAATTCTTCAGTGGATTAAACGCATTTACGAATCCATACCGGCTCCACGCTGGTCCGTAATGATCTTTGATGTTTTTAAGGACACGCATCACTGGCTGAGGCAGAAACGGCAGCGAACCCGCGGAGGCACTGGGGACAACCGTGCCATCAATCGGTCCAATCGAGGGCGGCCCTCCCCAAATCACGTAACCTTTCTGCGAATCGGAAGCGCTGATGCCCCACAAGTCCTCGCTATAGTCGGGAAACTGCTTGGCCAACTCCAAACAAAAATGGCGGTGCGCCTCCGTGGCCATTATCGAGTTCTGAAAGTAGTCGGCATACTTGTCGCGTTTGTTGCGGAAATCGAACCAGGCATGGGAGTACTGATGCACAAATAAAGGAGCGAACGAACCGATATACCGAATGCCGTCGTATTCAAAATTGGTTCGTTTCCATGCGTTCCAGGCCTCCGCCGCCAAGGGATGAGTGAGCGATCCCAATCCGAGCAGATACGTCATCATCATTTCGCTGTAGTAATCCCAGCGGAAGGGGAGGAATCCGATCTCGGGCGTCCAGCCGTGCGGCAATAACGATGTGTCTTCCGACAACCAGCTCCAATCTACCCGGTTGAAGATATCGTAGGCCAGCAGGCTGATTTCGGAATGCTCATCGAAGTGCCGCCGGCAAGTAAGAATTCCGCAGAGCAGGATGGCCGTGTCGACAGAAGAAACTTCGGAATCCCACACCCTCTCGCCAGTGTTCAGGTCGGCGAAGTGATAGAAGAATCCTCGATGCGTGGGCATTTTCTTCCACAGGAAGCGCAGGGTCGCTAACACCCGCTCGCGCGCGTCGGAAAGCGAAACGAAGCCGCGTTTTTGCGCGATACAAAGAGCGGTCAGCCCAAAGCCCGTTGCCGCAATACTCGCAACCACCGTAGCGTCCTTCGCCACCACGTTGCAGCGATCCTTAACCAGCCCGGTTTGCGGGCTGGCTTGATCCCAAAAATATTGGAAGTTTAGTTTTTCCAGGTCATCGAGGAACTGCTCATCTTCCGGCGAAAGAGAGGTTGGGGCCGGGATAGGCTGTGGAAGAGCGCGTTGTTCCTCCGCCAAGGTTAGCGGAGAAAACATTCTCGACTCGTCGAACAGGCCCCACAGGCCCGCGCCCGCGATCCCTAGCAGCAAGGCCCGTCGTGTGAGGGGAGTTGCACAAAAACGGATATTCTCTTCCTGGCTCATCAGTAGAATTTTAGATGCTTTTGGACTGGTATACATTGCCCGAGTGGTCTTCACCCGGACAATCAGCAAACCTGCAATCCACAAAACGCGTCATAATGTTAATCCGCGGTGACTTAAATGAGTGCTGGAAAGACGATAGCTCTGTGGGCAATTCTGGTTCTCGGGGTTCTGGGGACAGCCTTGACCATTGTTCTCCTGCACCGGCGGCAACCAATCACTCTCAGAGGCGCTGTTCTGCGACAAGACAGCGATCCAAACAAGCAGTTACCGATTGCCGACGTTGCGATCACTGCGTTCGACGGTTTGGGGACGGGGACCGCCACGTCCGATTCGTCAGGTTTCTTCACCATAACGCTCCCCAAGGGACTCAGGCGGCGGCAACCCGTCACCCTCCAATTCCGGCACAAGGACTATCAACCGCTGGACTGGAACGAATATGTCGGAGATAAGATTTACATCGCCCGCATGGTACCAATTCGTCAGGAAACGAGCGCTCAGACTCAATCTCCCGAGGTCGCCATCTCCCACGCTCGGGTAAGGTATTCGGTAAAGGCTACAACCGAGGCCGATGTTGGCAGTGCCGTTAAGACGTTCCAGATTGCCAATACGGGGGACACGCCTTGTGCCAAACAGCCTCCGTGCTCGCCCGACGGCAAGTGGAAGGCCGCGATCAGTTCCACCTCCCTCGACGCCGGGGAAGGGAACCAGTTCCGGAACGCAAGAGTCTCCTGCATCGCCGGACCCTGCCCTTTCACCAAAATCGAACTCGAAGATCTCTCGCAGGATCGCCGTCATTTTAACCTGTCAATTCGCAATTGGTCCGACACAACCACGTTTTTGTTGGAAGCCGAGGTCGTCCACCCCATGACCGGCGACGTCGTGCGGGAATCTTACCCGGTGATTTTCGGGCGTGCACTCAATTTCAGTCTGCCGCCCGCGGCCGAAGGCCCAAGCATCGAAGCCGAAGTCGATGGCGAAGACATTGTCTTTCCCCTCGGACCAAATCTCTTCCTGCGCTGGGCAGCCTGCCACATCGGAGTCGACAAGGACCAATCCAAAACCTATCGCTGCGAACTCAAGCCCGGATACCAGTTCCGGTAAAGCGTCGAGCGGCATGAACGAGATGGTTGCTGCTCCCGGCCTCGTTGTAGACTGAAGTGGCAAGCAAGTTTCGAGGCCCCGTAGCTCAGTTGGATAGAGCAGCGGTTTCCTAAACCGTTGGTCGGCGGTTCGACTCCGCCCGGGGCCTCCATCTCATTTCCCTGAAATTAATGTGTTGAGCCACGGCACGCTGCGACCCTCCAACGATCGAATTGCCGCTTAGTTGCGAGATAGGAAATTCTGCGGGTTCCGCGCGGGTGTAGCCCTACAAAGACAAATCAAGAAATCAACACGAGTTGATGTAAACCAGATCAAACCCGGCACTCATAACCGGCTCAATGAATGTAATCGCGATGTTTTCGTCAGTTATGCTGCACTGCAACACGCGCACCATGTACAAAGGCCGGCACTGAGCGGCGGCCATGCGACTTGCTTGTGCGTTGCTATTGTTCCCTTTGCCACGGTACACCCGAGTCTCAAAACTTCAACGTATGTCTCAACCCTCTACCCAAAATACGGAAAGACGGCCTGCATACGGTGTCGTAGAAAGACTATCCCTTTTGACAGTGGACGGCAGCAGCACCGAGTCGTAGTCTGGCGATTGAGCGAGTTGTGAGGGCTAAATGAGTACCTTTGCACTTGCTGGAGGAGTTGAAATGGCGCAATCAACGAGTACGACTCTAAGAACTTGCAGGCTTCGGTTCGGCAGTCTGCTGCTAATTAGTTTACTGGCACTCGGTAGCAGTTTTGGTTTCGCTGCGGATAAGAAGAAGCCAGAGACCATTCGGGCCACCGCCATGGGCACAGGCACCCAGATGGGACAGAACGCTAATGTAAGGTTGATTATCTTCAATTACTCCACTCCCGAGGATAAGCAGACGCTGCTCCAGGCATTTCAGCAAGGCCAGAGTCAAGGGCTAGCCAACGCCCTTAACAAGATGAAAGCCGTGGGCCACTGCGATATGGCGGGTACGATGGGTTACGACGTCAGCTTCATCCGCGCGATTGACACTCCAACCGGGCGGCAGATCCGTTTCATCACCAACCGCCAACTGAGAAACGTTGAAGTTGCCACTAACAGTCAGACCCAGGCTTACAACTTAACGGCGGGTGAGATCAACGTCGACAACAATAAGAAGAAGAGCAACGGGTTCATTTATCCGGCTGCCCAGCTCATAATCGACAAACAAGGAGAGTTCCAATTCGTTCTCAATCAGAATTCATGGAACTTGATTAACATCATGGACTACAAGTGAACGCCCTGACAACAAACTCGCGCTTACGTGGATGAACGGCGCTTGATTCGGAGCCTCGTCCAGGTCAAGGTGGCCAAGAACAATCAGCATGGAGCAAGCCCTCAGGGCGGGTCTGCTGCCCTTGCATCATCGCGATCCTTTTGACCGCCTGCTGGTGGCTCAGGCGCAGGCGCTGACTTCGCCGATTCTGAGCGCCGACACGGTTCTCGACCAGTACGACGTAAAGCGGCGCTTGTAAGGGGCGCGTATGATTCCGGTGATGCGACGTTCCGGCCTAACTCGAACTGTGATCGTGGTGACGGCGCTGCTCGGACTGCAATTGTCTCTACCGGCGCCAATCAGTGCCCAACAAAAGGGCGATAGCTCTGCGGAGCAACGGCCACAGAAAACTAACCCGCAGCAACCACAAGGTCCGTCGGTCGAGTACAAGAACGCGCAATACGGCTTCTGCTTTTCCTTACCCAAAAGCTGGAAAGGATATTCCATCGTGACCGATCAGTGGAAAGGTCTCGATCAAAATGGCCCGCACGGTGCGGAGACTGTCACGACAGGTCCCATGATTTCCATCCGGCACCCGCAATGGACATCGGCGGACCCACGTCAAGATATTCCAATCATGGTCTTCACGATCGCGCAGTGGAACGCACTCGACAAGGACGAATTCATCGTGAGCGCAGCCCCTATCGGACCGGGTGAACTTGGGCGCAACCGCAAGTACGTCTTCGCCCTTCCACCGCGTTTTGACTATGCGTTCCCGACAGGATTCGAAGAAGTGGAACAGATCGTGGCTAGCAAACCGCTTCACCCGGATTGCAAGAGGAGGTGAGGCTGAGGGGACGAACTGCTGGCCCTTCGTGACGAGCCGGAGGGGCTGGGCCGCGCGTCTGGGTCAATCAGCGCTATGTCAACCACAACTACTGCAACCCTTCCGCGTAAGGCAAAAGAAAAACCGCCCGCGCGGTCTGGTTGCGATGGCCGAAAGCGGGGCCATCCGCCCAATGGGTTAAGCGGCAACTCGTTCCTTAGCCCGGGCCCGGTGCGGCGCTCCCACGTACGGGAATTGCGCAAGCAGGTCTTTGTGGGGCCCGACCTTATCTTCCGTCACCTTTCCATTTGAAAGGAGAGGAAGGAAGAAATCCACAACGTCGTCCGTGAGTGTCCGGCCATTGGTCGGGTAGACTGCCGGCGCCGTGGGGCTATAGTGTAGGACGTCCGGCAGCAAGTTCCCTGCGACCCGGGTTGCTTCCGCTGGCGTATATCCACCGGCGTGCTCCAGCGCGTGCGCGAAAACGGGGACGAAACGGGCGTCGTCCGCCGGTTCCGCAGCCAGATAGGCGGCGTTCTGTTCGCCAGCGAGGAAGGGAGTTTGATTGGACCGCGCACCGCGATCCGCCTGAACCCATTTCCCAGTTGTGCCGTCCAGTGTGCGAGCCCACAGGCCGATCTTTCCACTGCCGAGGGCAGAGTTGGGCACTTCCAGCACGATACTGCACACGTCTTTGTCGGCGAAGTAATCGTCACCGGTGAATTGCAGGTTGTTCAGGGCTCCCTGGACGTCGAAGAAAAAAGGATCTCCGCGCCAGCCGGCGAAGAAGCGGTAATCACCGGCCTCCGCCACCCGTGTCTCCGTTCCCGTCGAGACCGGCACTCCCTCGACGATGACTTGCCCTTCATCGCCCATCCCAGCGGCCTGCGCGCCCTCAGCGCGGCGAAGTGTCGCCGTCTGCGCCCCGTCCTCGGAGGACGTGAAGCGCACCCGGTACGCGATATCGGCTACGTTATCGCCGTTCGTATCAATCCTAAGTTCATAAATCGCCTCGGGCGAGAAGGCGACGTCGGTGGTGGGCCCTGGCGGGTTCACGCCGGCGGACGGATGCACGTCCATAATCAGAATCGATTTGCTAGCATCCCCAGGCTTCGGGAAAGCAAACAGGTCGGTGAAGTCCAGGCGGGCATCGCCGTGGGGGAATCCAAAGTCGGGGCCGGAATAATGGTGGGACATGGTTTTTCCTCGTATTAGATGAGATTGAGATTGAACCCAGAATTTCCGATTGGACTTCTGGCCAGCGAATTATACGCTTCTCCTGGATATTGCCTACTCTTTTAGAATAGCAGGATCGAATAGGGTAACTACGACACGATTTCCAACTTTATTGTTCCCATCGAATGAGCAGGTTATGGGGAAAATGGTGTTCGGGGCGCTTGACAAGATTCTAGGCGATTCCAGATTCAACCCGGTTAACCGCGAAGGGCCCGACGTGTCCTTGGTGGTCAACTATTTTGGGGGTCGATCCTACTACTGCCCGTTCGCTGTGCGAATATCGCCAATCACTGCTAATCCTATGCGGTGCTTGAGCTTACATTGACCAAAATGGTTCTTTCAGGTAGCTTTAATAAATAAAACGATAGTGGGGAAGTGTACTCTAACAGGAACCTTATCGTGCCTAATAGCAACGGCAAGACGCTGCTTTTATTGAAACCTCGAGGCTTCTGCGCGGGGGTGGTGCGGGCGATTGATATCGTCCGGATCGCCCTGGAGGCGTTTGGGCCGCCGATTTATGTCCGCAAGGAGATCGTGCACAACCGCTTTGTAGTCGAGGAACTGCAAGGCAAGGGCGCGATTTTCGTGGACAACGTCGATGAGGTTCCGCATGGCGAACGGGTGATTTACAGCGCGCACGGAGTCTCGCCGGAGGTGCGGGAGGCCAGCCAGGCGCGCAATTTGCGGGTGATTGATGCGACCTGTCCTCTGGTCACGAAGGTCCACGTGGAGGCCGTCAAGTTTGCCAAGGAAGGGTATTCGCTGATTCTCATTGGGCATCACGATCACGATGAAGTGATTGGGACGCTGGGCGAGGCTCCCATCGTGACCCAGGTCGTGGGGTCGCCGGAGCAGGTTGGGTCGCTGACTGTGCCGAATCCTGACCGGGTGGCTTACCTCACCCAAACTACGCTGAGTCTGGACGAGACTAAGGACATCATCGCGGCGCTGCGCGAGAAGTTCCCGAAAATCAAAGGGCCGGCGGCTCAGGACATCTGCTATGCGACCGAGAACCGGCAAGTCGCTGTGAAGCATGTGGCCTCGGATGCCGATCTGCTGCTGGTGGTGGGTTCGGATAACAGCTCGAATTCGAACCGGTTGGTGGAAGTGGCGCGTAATCTGGGCACCGGTTCGCATCTGATTGATAGCTACCAGAACATCAGGCCAGAGTGGTTGGAGGGTGTGAAGACGATTGCTCTGACCGCCGGGGCATCGGCTCCGGAATGTCTGGTGGAAGAAGTGGTGAAGTTCCTGGGTACGAAGGGTTTCGGTAACGTGCAAGAAGTCGAAGTAATGCCGGAAAACGTGCGCTTTGGCTTGCCTCCAGAAATTGTGGAGGCGATTGCCAGCGCCCCCAGCGCAGTCAGTGCGGAGTAAAAAATAAATGGACGAGATCTCCCCCTCGTTTTCGGCGTCGAGCGCGCCACAGTTGCGTTTTGGAAAAATCGACGACTTGGCCAGCCGGGTCGCCGCCGCGGTTGATGCCGCCCGTAAATGTCTATTCTCCCAGCAGCACGAAGCAGGCTACTGGTGTGGCGAACTGGTAGCCGACACTACCCTCGAATCCGACTACATTCTGCTGCACACGTTGCTCGGCACGGGCAACGCAGAGCGCTTCCAGAAATGCTGCAATTGGATACTTAAACATCAGAATCAAGATGGGGGGTGGGGCATCTATGTCGACGCTCCCTCGAACGTTAGCGCCTCGGTAAAGGCCTACTTTGCGCTGAAGCTTACCGGCTATTCTCCAGAACACCCGGCGCTGGTGCGGGCTCGGAAGAGAATCCTCGAACTGGGTGGCGTGACCGAAGTTAATACCTTCACCAAAATCTATTTATGTTTTCTGGGGCAGTTCGATTACGACGCGGTGCCGGCGATTCCACCGGAGATTGTGCTGTTTCCGAAATGGTTCTGGTTCAATATTTACGAGATTTCTTCGTGGTCGCGGGCGATTCTGGTTCCGCTCTCGATCTGCTACGCGAAAAAGCCGTTCAAGAAAATTCCCGATGAGATGGGAGTGGAAGAATTATTCGTCGGCGGACGCGACAAGTCACGCATGCGCCTGCACTGGAGCGACAAGCTTATCTCCTGGCGCAACTTCTTTCTGGTTTTCGACCGCCTGACCCACTGGTTCGAGCTCGTGCACATTCGTCCACTGCGTTGGCTGGCCCTGAAACGGGCGGAGCAGTGGATGCTGCAGCGCTTCGAGATGAGCGACGGGTTGGGCGCGATCTATCCCTCGATGTTAAATGCGATTATTGCGCTGCGCTGCCTGGGCTATTCGCTGGACGATCCGCAGGTGATCCGCGCATTGGATGAATTCGAAAAGCTGGGGATTGAAGAAGGCGATACTTTCCGGATGCAGCCCTGCATGTCGCCGATCTGGGACACGGCGTATGCGCTGTTTGCTCTGGGAGAAGCTGGTGTCCCGGCTAACGATCCGAGGATGATCAAGTGTGCCGATTGGATTCTGCAGAAGCAGGTGCGCACCGTCGGCGACTGGAAAGTGAAGAACCCGAAAGGGCAGCCGGGCGGGTGGTACTTCGAGTTCAACAACGAATTCTATCCAGATGTTGACGATAGCGCGATGGTTTGCCTCGCCTTGGGTCAGGTCGAGCATCCCAATGGACGCTACCAGAGAGAATCGGTGCAGCGGGCCATTGACTGGATCTTTTCCATGCAATGCAAATCTGGCGGGTGGGCGTCGTTCGACAAAGACAATACGCGGATGGTATTCCAGCACATTCCGTTCGCTGACCACAACGCCATGCTGGATCCGCCGACGGTCGACATTACCGGGCGAATTTTCGAGATGCTGGCCGCGTACGGATACGACAAGAATGACCCGCGCGTGCAGAAGGCGCTCAAGTTCATCCGCGAGGAGCAGGAGCCTGATGGCTCGTGGTTTGGGCGCTGGGGCGTGAACTATATTTACGGAACCATGCAGGTGTTGCGCGGGCTGGAAGCGATGGGCATCGATCATCATGAGCCGTATGTGCAGCAGGGCGCGGAGTGGTTGCGCATGGTGCAGAATCCGGACGGAGGCTGGGGCGAAACATGCGGTTCCTACGACGATCCCAGCACGCGGGGCGTCGGTCCGAGCACACCATCGCAAACTGCTTGGGCAGTGATGGGGCTGCTGGCGGCGAATGACACGCGCAGTGATTCGGTGGCGCGCGGCATTGCGTATTTGCTTCGTACGCAAAAAAAAGATGGGGCATGGGATGAGCCGCAGACTACCGGCACGGGTTTCCCGCGGGTGTTTTATCTGGTTTACACGCTGTACCGGCAGTATTTCCCGCTGATCGCTTTGACTACTTATGCCAAGGCGATGGCTGGAGCGACGCAGGGAACGGGCGTGCGGCGTATTGGGTAGTTCGTAGCTGCAGGGCGTGGACAAATTCTTCCCTTTGTCATTCCGAGGAGCGAAAGCGACGAGGAATCTGCAGTTTGCCTGAATGACAAGCACTGCAGATCCCTCGCTTCGCTCGGGATGACAAAAGTTTAGGGTTGCACTGGAGACAGACGAATGGCGGTACCAATTTCTCAGATGTGGACGGTGGCAACTTACGTTCTGAAGCAGAAGCTCAAGGGACGTAAGCAGTATCCGCTGGTGCTGATGTTGGAGCCGCTTTTTCGGTGCAATCTGGCGTGTGCCGGGTGCGGCAAGATTCAGTATCCCGCGCATGTGTTGAAGTCGCAGCTCACTCCCGAAGAATGTTTCCGGGCGGCCGATGAGTGCGGTGCGCCGACGATTTCCATCCCTGGCGGCGAGCCCCTGCTGCATCCACAGATCGGCGAGATTGTGGAAGGGCTGGTGGCGCGCAAGAAATACATTTATCTCTGCACCAACGCACTGCTGCTCAAGGAGAAGATTCATTTATTCAAGCCCAGCAAGTATTTGACTTTCTCCGTCCACATGGATGGACAGCGCGAGCATCACGACTTTTCGGTTTGCCTGGACGGCGGATACGACAAGGCAATCGAGGGGATCAAAGCGGCGCTGGCTGGCGGTTTCCGGGTCACCACCAATACGACACTGTTTGATGGGGCCGATCCCAAGAGCGTGCGCGCTTTTTTCGACGAAATGATGCAGTTGGGGGTTGAGGGCATGATGCTCTCGCCCGGATACTCTTACGACAAGGCGCCGGATCAGCAGCGCTTCCTGGGACGGGCTCGCACGCGGCGGATGTTTCGCGCCATGCTCTCCAATCGCAGCAAGAAGTGGCGCTTTAATCAGTCGGCGCTGTTTCTCGAGTTCCTCATGGGTAAGCGCGACTACGTCTGCACGCCCTGGGGGATGCCGACCTTCAACGTCTTCGGATGGCAGAAGCCCTGCTATCTGCTGCAGGATGGTTACGCAGACACCTTTGCTGAGTTGCTGGAGACGACGGCTTGGGAAAATTACGGCACCGAGTCGGGCAATCCGAAGTGCGCGAATTGCATGGTGCACAGCGGATATGAAGCGTCTGCGGTGAACGAATTGTTTGGCTCGGTGAGCGGGATGTGGCAGGAAGTGAAAGCACGCATGTTTGGCGAGTACGAGGATCCGTCCGCGCACCGGCTGCTCGATGAGTTCGCCCAGCCGGCGCATGCCGTCGGTCCCCTGGTGCAGATCGGTGCTCCGGCGGGCGAGGAGACGCGGGTTTGAGCGGGCGGGAATCGGGACACGGGCCTTCCGCCTCGGTCGATCCCGACTCGCTAGAGCTAGCGCCGGGAACCGCTCACGAACAGCTCGAAGGGTCGGTTCCGTCACTGGCGAACGAGGAGGATCTTCGCAAAGCGCTGGAGCGGGCGTTTGATTATCGCGGTGATGTATCGATCACACGCAAAGATGGCACGAAGATTGAAGGCTACATCTTCGATCGCGGTGTGGATCGAAATAGGCCATCCGGGCTCGCCGGCAGCTTTGTGCGATTGCTGCCGAAAGACGGTTCTCCCAAGATGAAGATCTCGTATGCAGAGATTGCGGCTCTGGCTTTTACCGGGCGCGATATGGCTGCAGGCAAGAGCTGGGAGAACTGGGTGCGCCAATATTGGGAAAGGAAGGCGGCAGGGGAGCGCGACATCTCGCTGCAGCCGGAAAAGCTCGACTAGCGTCCCGGCGGTTCTCGGTTGTCGGTCCCGGTTCTCAGTTGTCAGCCGGCGGCTGACAGCTCCTTATGAAGGCCTTCGTTACAGGAGCAACCGGTTTTGTAGGAAGCCACGTGGCTCAGGTGCTGGCCGAAAAGGGCGCGGACCTGCGGTTGCTGGTTCGATCCAGCAGCGATCTTAGGAATGTCCAGGTATTGAAAGCGGATCGGGTGGTCGGCGATCTGCGCGATCCGATGTCCATTGAGAAAGGGATGGAAGGCTGCGATGTGGTATTTCACGTCGCAGCCGATTACCGGCTCTGGGTTCGCGAGCCGGAGCAGATGTATCGCGCGAATGTGGAAGGGACGCGGGCGATTCTGGAAGCTGCACGAAAAAACGGCGTTCGCAGAGTGGTGTACACGTCGAGCGTCGCGACCATGGGATTTACTTCGAACGGGCGTCCGGCGGATGAGGATTCCCCTGTTTCCCTCGACCGGATGATCGGCCACTACAAGCGGTCGAAATTCATGGCGGAAGAAGTGGCGCTGGAGGCGGGACGCAGCGGGATGGATGTGGTGGTAGTGAATCCCAGCACTCCAGTGGGCGAGCGGGATATTAAGCCGACTCCCACGGGGCGAATCGTCGTAGACTTCCTGAAAAAGAAGTTTCCTGCTTATGTGGATACGGGCTTGAATCTGGTGGACGTCGCGGAATGCGCTCGCGGACATGTGGCTGCGCTGGAGAAGGGAAGAAGCGGGGAGCGCTATATTCTGGGCGGAGAGAATCTGACGCTGAAGCAGATTCTAGACAAGCTGGCTGCGATTACGGGATTGCCGTCGCCCAAAGTGAGAGTTCCTTACGTGCTGGCGCTGGCGACTGGCGTTGTGGACGAAGTTGTGACCGGACGCATGCTGGGCCGGGAGCCGCGGGCGACGATTGACGCGGTGCGCATGGGACGGAAAAAAATGTTTGTGTCTTGCGCAAAGGCGGAGCGCGAACTGGGATGGAAGACGGTTCCGGTGGATGGCGCATTGCGAAGGGCTGTGGAGTGGTTTCTGGCGAATGGGTACGCCGCGAAGGGCTGAACTTCAGTTGATGCAGTCTCCGTTTGTTGGCATCCCTCGCGAAGCGAGGGATCTGGGTTCTTGCTCCGCCGTCGAAACCCAGATTTCTCGTCGCATTCGCTCCTCGGAATGACAGGAGGATAGGTTGACAGCAGTCGCGATGGTTGCCGCTCTTGAGCGCGAAGTGCGTTTGCTGCTGAAACGCTGGCGCCGGGTTGTGCGCGAACACGAGGGTCGGAGTTTCACGTTTTTCGAGAGTGGGCAGGCCGTGCTGGTGTGTGGCGGCATCGGAGCCGAAGCTGCTCGCCGGGCGACGGAAGCTGTGATTGCGTTGTATCAGCCGGGGCTTGTGCAATCCGTGGGCTTCGCCGGAGCGCTTGACCCTGGTTTGAAGGTCGGCGAGATTTTTTCACCGAGTCTGGTCGTCGACGCCCGGGATGGCAGCAGCGTCGAAACTGGGTCGGGCCGTGGCATACTCGTCAGCGCTGCCATGATTGCGGGCGCGGAGCAAAAAATGAAGTTGGCCCAATCCTACGGTGCGCAAGCGGTCGATATGGAAGCAGCCGCAGTGGCCCGCGGCGCGCAGGCGCGCGGCGTGCGCTTCATGGCCGTGAAAGCAATTTCCGATGAGAGCACTTTTGCCATGCCATCGATGGATGGCTTCGTCGATGGAAGGGGTCAATTTCGCACGGGAAGGTTTGCAGCTTTTGCAGCGGCGCGCCCGTGGCTTTGGGCAAGTGTGATCCAACTCGCCAGAAACAGTGCGAGAGCATCCGCGGCATTGTGCGCTGAGTTGGATCGGTACCTCAACCAGCCAAAGAAACTAGAGGTTTCACGACCGGAGTTGCATCCAATCACCAAGGTAGTGAACTAATACATGGCGATAGCAGGACAATTCAGCATTGAAGAAACCAAGCGTTCGATCCCGACCACCATGCGGGCGGCGGTCTACCACGGCGTGGACGATGTTCGCGTGGAGACGGTCCCAGTGCCGAAGGTCGGGCCGGGAGAGTTGCTGGTCCGGGTGCACACTTGCGGAATCTGCGGAACCGATCTCAAGAAGATTGCCAGCGGCTCGCACTCGGCACCGCGCATCTTTGGGCATGAAACTTCCGGCATGGTGGCCGCAGTGGGCCAGGGAGTCAGCCAGTTCCAGGCCGGCGATCGGGTGGTGGTTTTCCATCACATTCCGTGCCGTGATTGTTACTACTGCCGTCACCAGACTTTTGCCCAATGCGAAACTTACAAAAAAGTTGGCTGTACGGCAGGATTCGAACCGGCTGGCGGAGGATTTGCCGAGTATGTTCGAGTGATGGATTGGATTGTCGATCGTGGTACGGTGCGCATTCCGGATGGAGTCTCGTTCGAGCAGGCATGCTTTGTGGAGCCGGTAAATACCTGCATGAAGGGGATCGCGACCCTGCAACTTCTGCCGGGCGAAAGTGTTCTCGTTATTGGACAGGGGCCTATCGGGATTGTATTGAGCACATTGGCCAGACGCTCAGGCGCTACAGTAGTAACTTCCGATTTGTATCCCGAGAGGCTTACAATATCTAAAAGGTACGGTTTAACCAATTTGATAGATGCTTCGCGCACCGACACGGTGAAAGCGGTGCGGGAGCAGACAGAAGGTCGCGGCGCTGACGCAGCGATTGTTGCAGTGGGTGGCAACGGCCTGATTCGGACTGCTATGGATGCGGTTCGTCCGGGCGGCCGGGTTTTGCTGTTCGCGCAGACGGTTCGTGGGGAGGCTACGATTGATCCGGCCGCGATCTGCGTGGATGAGAAAACCGTGTTGGGGTCCTATAGCGCATCTGTCGAATTACAAGAAGATTCGGTTCGCTTTGTGATGAGCCGTGAGATGGACCTGGAAGGTTTGATCAGTCACCGCTTTCCTTTGGCGAACAGTGTGGAAGCGCTGAAGCTTGCGGCCCATCCGCAGCCGGATTCGATGAAGATTGTGATTCAAGCGGGCGGTTCGTGGGAAGGAAATAAATAGTGAACGGAAAGATGACAGCGGCGGTCCTCTATGGCAAAGAGGACGTAAAAATCGAGAGAGTTCCGATTCCCCGCGTCGGCGAGGGGGAAGTGTTGGTAAAGGTGCAAGTCGCGCTGACCTGTGGAACTGACCTGAAGGTCTACCAACGCGGCTACCACGCGCGCATGATCGTTCCTCCCGCGTTGTTCGGACATGAACTAGCCGGCGTGATCGAGGAAGTCGGGCCGGGTGTGCGCACCTTCAAGAAGGGGATGCGGGTGGTCGCATTGAACTCCGCGCCCTGCCAGATGTGTTTTTATTGTTCGAAACATCAAGCCAATCTTTGCGAAGATTTGTTGTTCAACAATGGAGCGTATGCGGAATACATTCGAATTCCGCGGCGAATTGTCGAGATCAACATGCTGGCGATCCCGCCGGATGTGAGCTACGAGGAAGCCGCCATGGTTGAGCCCCTGGCGTGCGTGCTCCGTGGGTTGCACGAGACTGGGGTGGAGATTGGCGATACGGTTACCGTGATCGGAGGCGGTCCCATCGGCTTGATGTTCGTGCAGGTGGCTAAAGCCGTGGGTTGCAACGTGATTTCCGTGGTGAAACGGGATGGTCAGGTTCAGGCCGCGAAGCACATGGGCGCGCATGAAGTAGTGCAGATCACCAAGGTAAAGGACCCGATCGAAGCGGTACGGAGACTTTCCCCGGAAGCCCGAGGCAGCGATGTGGTGGTCGAGGCAGTGGGACGTCCCGATGCCTGGGAGATGGCCATCGACATGGTGCGCAAGGGTGGGACGGTGAATTTCTTCGGCGGTTGCGCCGCTGGAACAAAAGTGCAGCTCGATACCAACCGGCTGCATTATTCCGAGGTCACGTTGAAAGCGACCTTCCATCACACGCCGGAAACCGTGCGTAGAGCATTCGCCCTGATTGCCGAAAAGAAAATTCGCTCGACCGATTACATCACCGGCGAGGCGCCGCTTTCCCGGCTGCAGCAGGTTTTCCATCATATGCTGAACCGCAACGGGGACATCAAGACTGCCATTATTCCCGGGCACTGAGGAGTTTCCGGTAGCTGCACCGGCGTGGACGCCCGCGCCTACATCGAACTGACCATGTCATCTGTTGCCAGCCACTCCCGGACTGTTTCCTCCGCATTGCCGGGGTGGGGCAGTCTCCCGCCCGAGTATGCCATCCCTGAACAAGCTCCGACGACGACTGAGGCTCAAGAGTACTGCCGTCGTCTGGCCCGCACGCATTACGAGAATTTTTCGGTCGCGTCCTGGTTTCTTCCTGAAAGGCTGAGGCAGGATTTTTTCAATGTTTATGCCTATTGCCGCATCTCGGATGACCTCGGTGACGAGGTCGGCGACGCGAATGCCTCTTTGCAATTGCTCGATCAGTGGGAAGCGGAGCTCGATGCCTGCTACGCCGGAAGCCCGCGGCATCCGGTGTTCGTGGCTTTAGCGGAAACAGTCCGGAAATGCGAGATTCCGAAGCAAGCGTTTGTCGATCTGCTGACGGCGTTTCGCCAGGACCAGCGGGTTTCGCGCTATGCCACATTTGACGATGTTGTCGGTTATTGCCATTACTCCGCCAATCCTGTTGGACATCTGGTGCTGTATGTTTGCGGCTACCGCGATGCGGAGCGTCAGGAGCTTTCCGATTTCACTTGCACTGGGCTGCAGCTGGCAAATTTCTGGCAAGATGTGAGCGTGGACTATGCCAACGGCCGCGTCTATCTTCCACTCGAAGACCTTCACGGGTTCGGAGTCACCGAAGATGACATTGCGGCGCGACGCAACACATCCGCTTTCTGCGATCTGATGCGCTTCGAGGTGGGGCGCGCCCGCGATTGGTTCCATCGGGGTTTACCGTTGATTGAGAAAGTCGACCGCGAACTGGCTATCGACATCGAGCTGTTCAGCCGAGGCGGGCAGGAGATTCTAAACGCCATCGAATCCCAAGGGTACAACGTGCTGGGCCGACGTCCGGTGATTTCGAAATCGCGCAAACTGACACTGGTGGCGCGTGCGGTCTGGGGAAAGTTCCTGCGGGGAAAAAGGGTATGAGTACGGCTGTGCAACCGGCTCCCACACCCTTCGCGCCCACCGAATCGCAACTCGCGGTTGCATACTCGGTTTGCCGCAGCATTACGCGTTCCGCGGCCAAGAATTTTTACTATGCGTTTCTGGTGCTGCCGCGGGCCAAACGCCAGGCCCTGTGCGCTGTTTACGCCTTCATGCGGCGCTGTGACGACATTGCCGACGATGAGTCCCTTTCACAATACGACCGGCGGCAGAAGCTTACGGCGTGGCTGGACGCGTTTCACCGCACCCAGTCCGGCCATCCGACAGACGAGCCCGTGCTGCTGGCTCTGACTGACGCACAGCGCCGATACAACATTCGCGTCGGGCTGCTGGATCAGTTGGCCTACGGCACCGCGATGGATGTTGGGGGAGGTCCGGGCGGGGACGCAAACGAGTCGCCTGTGCCGCGGGAGCTTAGCGTTCACTACCGAACTTTTGACGACCTCTATCAGTACTGTTACCGTGTCGCTTCGGTCGTCGGTCTGGTTTGCATTCATGTCTTCGGTTACCGCGATCCGGCTGCAGAACCGCTGGCCGAGCGGCTCGGGCTTGCGTTTCAACTCACCAACATCATTCGCGATGTAAAAGAAGACGCTGGCATGGGCCGCGTTTATTTGCCGGAAGAAGATCTGGACAAGTTTGGGATTACACTTTCTGCATTTGGCTCTGTCGCGGACCCGGCTATGTTTCGCCCGCTTCTAGCCATGGAAGCGGATCGGGCCCGCGAGTATTACCGCGCTGGAGAGGAACTCATCCCGCTCGTCGACGAGGACAGTCAGCCCGCACTTTGGGTGCTGATGACGATCTACCAGCGGCTGCTCGACAAGATTGCCCTGCGCCAATACGACGTCTTCAGCGAGAAGGTCAGCCTCACCGTGCGCGAGAAGGTCGGCATTTTGCTTAGAGGCTTCCTGAAACGCCTTTCCTGATGAACCAGAGTCCGCCACAAGGTTTCCGAGTCGCCGTGGTGGGAGGCGGATTGGCGGGCCTTGCCGCCGGTTGCGCCCTTGCTGGCAGCGGCTTTCACGTGACCGTGTTCGAGCGCCGGCCTTATCTGGGCGGACGCGCTTCTTCTTATCAGCATCCCGGCACTGGCGAAGTCGTGGACAACTGCCAGCACGTGTTGCTTGGCTGCTGCACTAACCTGATCCAGTTCTACCAACGGCTAGGCGTCGGGGACAAGATTCGCTGGTACGACCGGCTCACCTTCCTCGAGCCGGGTGGACGCGCCTCGGTGATCGCGCCATCGAAGCTGCCTGCCCCGCTTCACAACGCCCCCGCTTTCCTGCGAGCCGCGTGTCTGGACTTGTCCGACAAGCTTGCCATTGGCATGGCTATGGCGGCGCTCGCGCCCAGCACACCACGAGACGACGGCGAAACATTTCTGGCGTGGCTTCGCCGGCACGAACAGACCAAGCAGGCCATCGAGCGCTTTTGGAAGCCGGTGCTGGTGAGCGCTTTGAACGAAGAGCTGGATCGAATGTCGGTGCCTTACGCAGCGCAAGTCGTGCGGGAATCTTTCATGAAGTCGGCTGCGGCAGGACGGATGGGCGTGCCCACCGTGCCTTTGACTGAGCTCTACAGCGTTGCCGGGGACTACATCACCGCACGCGGCGGCGAGATTCGGTTCCGAAGCAGCGTGGAATCCTTTCTGAGTGAGCACGATCAGGTGAAACTGCTGGCGTCGGGCGAGGAAGTGAGCTTTGACTTCGTTGTCTTTGCCGTGCCTTTCGATGTTTTATCGCGCACACTTCCTCGGACGCAGGCTGCACATCCGTTGGGGCAGGCGCTTGCGCGATTTGAAACCTCGCCGATCACTGGCATTCACCTGTGGTTCGATCGCCAGATCACCGATCTCGATCATGCCGTGCTGTTGGATCGAACCATTCAATGGATGTTCCACAAATCCAAGCTGCTGGGCCGCAGTGAGAGCGGTAACGGCAGCTACGTGGAACTCGTCGTGAGCTCGTCAAAGACTCTAGTCGAGAAGTCACGAGCTGAAATCGTCGAACTCGCGCTCGGGGAACTACGCGAGTTTTTTCCCGTCGCTCGGAATGCGAACCTGGTGAAGTCGACGGTGATCAAGGAAGTCCACGCCACATATTCGCCACGACCCGGGGTGGATGTCTTCCGTCCCCGGCCGGAGACGGTCTGGCCAAGAATCTTTCTAGCCGGCGACTGGACCGCGACCGGCTGGCCCGCCACCATGGAAGGCGCGGTCCGCAGCGGCTACATGGCGGCGGAATCCGTGGCCCGAGTCGCGGGAGTACGAGATGCGTCGTTTCTTGTGCCGAACCTGCCCGCTCGCGGATTCATGCGGTTGTTCGGATAGCCCAGACTCTGCCCAAACGCGAGAGCCCGATCAAGGTCAGAACCTGGGCAGCAATCATCACGTTCGTCAACATGCGAGGCCGCGCTCGGGATCACTGCCCAATCAAATCGACTGTACTTACGAGCACAACTTCCACTTCGTGCGGGTGTAGGCGATCCGGAACCCCTTACGTTCGGCATTGCGCTGGGAATCACTGCCGGGGACGGCCACCATCATTGCCAGATCGCATCCGTGATCGAAGGCGTAGCGCATGCGTTCATGCAGAAGGGCGGTTTGCAGACCGCGACGCCGAAGCTCGGGAACGGTCGAGGCACCGCCAAATAGCGCAACATTGTCGTGCATACTCAACACGCCGGCGGCGCCGGGCTTGCCGTCGACCTCGGCGAGAAAGCATGGACTCTGCTGGCGTGCAGAAAAGATGGCTCCGAGTTGTAACAGAGTCTCGCGAAGTTCAGGATGTTCGTGCGCCCAGCCTGCAGTGCTTACCTCCGTCCAAAGTTGGGACTCTGTCGAGTCGATGACGCGCACGCTTATATGACTCTGGTGTTCAGTCGCGGGTTTCTCGACCGACCGGTACAGGATGTTGCTGATCTCGATCGGCCGGTAATTGCGCATACAGAGCAAGTCGAGCGCAGCGACTCCCGCGAAAGGGCTTACTTCATGAAAGACGGGCGCTGCCCGGTCAAGAAAGAAGCCCTCGATCACGTCGAGCGAGGCCGGGCTGAGTTCCTCGAATATCCCCAGCCCAAAACTCTGCGTGACAGGAGAGTCGACGCCATTGAAGGCGGCGTAGGCCCCGGCGCATTCGATCCAGTCGGCGCCGCTTTCAGGACGCAACCGACGCTGGGCCTCGGCGAACTCGACGCAGGCGCGGCCTTCCGCGCGCTCCAATCGTCTCGATAGGGAGAGGTCAGAAAACATCATTGTGTTGGTGATGGTACACGGGTGGGCTTGGAGCAACAATAGAGCGCCTGTTGTCCGCCTGGAACTCACTTCGACGATCCCGATGCAAGTGAGAGTGGTTGGTTCGCTGCGGGGCCCGGATCGAATCTGCAAATTTGCGGCACGGCTGAAGCCGCGCCCCTTCAAAGCGGCCTTGTGGCAATACTCCCTGACTACGCGGCCAGCAGCACCACGCCACCTGCGACCAACACCGCGGCCATCCAGCGGCGGTGATCTACGCGTTCGTGGAGAAAAATCTTGGCCGCGACTGCATTGGTCACAAAGGTAAGAGAAGCCGAAGCGGGGGCGATCAGGCTGACGTCGCCCCAGGAGAGTCCGAACAGCAGGCTGTAGAAGGCGGTGGTCATGGCGAGAACGCCGAGCAGAAAGTTTGGATTGCGCAGGACTCGGCTGAGCACCGTCCACAGGCCGCTGCGCCGCCAGAGCGCGCCTACGTCTCCCACCTGTTTCATGGCGTGGGAAAGCAGAACATCGCCGGTGGTCGACGCCAATACAATGACGGCGATCGCGCCCCAAGTGTAGGCTTGCTTCATCGCTCACCTCTCATCGCTCATCCCTCGATGCCGCCGGTTCGTATGTTGCCTCATGGGGCTGAGCTTTCGGTGGATGGTGCGTCAGCGCTGGACCTTGGGTGACGAATCCCACGCCTGCCGAGATCAGAAGAACTCCGATCCAACGCGAGGTCGTCACCGTCTCGTGTAAATAGAACTTCGCAATCAGCGTGAGCAGCACGTAGCCCAGCGATGTAGCGGGAAGAACGTAGGTCAGATCGGCCCAGGAAAGGGCGGTCATGTAGGAAGCGAAGAATCCGAGCAAAAGCAAAATTCCCAAAGCGACCGAGGGATTCAGCACGGCCAGGATCACATGCGACAAGTGATTCAGGGAGATGCTGCCCACCTGCTTCATGCCCCGCGAGAGCAACGAATCGCCGATGGACGCGCACAGGGTCACGCCGGCTAGCACTAGATACTTGCGAAAGGTCACACGGTTATTCCCTGGCAGGCTGCTGAAAAGTCATATTGCAAAGCTCAGCGCCTGAAGGCGCTACTGATTTAGGCGGTCTACGGCATCGCTAAAAGCGATGCCCTGATACGAATCGAGAACTTAGCAACCCGCTAGGCCTTGGCCGGTGCGATGGCCGCGGCGGAATCGTCCTTCTCGCGTTTGTCTTTCACCCACTTGTGGCGCATGGCGCGAACTTTGAGGAAGGTCTTCGCTTCTTTGTAGAGGCGCTTGCGATCCACACTGTTGAAGGCCGCTTTTCGCAGGATGCGGAATACCGCCTTGGGCCGGAAATAATACTCGTCGTAAAATCGGTGCACCGCCTCCAGGATTTCGTCCGCCGGCAGGCCGGGATATTGGATGTGCGCGAGTTGATGTCCGCCCTCGTCCACCATCTTGTTGTCGCCGACCATGAAGCCGTTTTTCACCGCGTAATCGTAGAGTTCGGTTCCGGGATAAGCATGGGCCACGGAAACCTGAATGGTTTCTACGTCCAGTTCCTTGGCGAATGCTACGGTGGTGCGAATAGTGTCGTGAGTTTCGCCGGGCAGGCCGAGGATGAAATCGCCGTGAACCACCAGGCCCAGCTTGTGACAATCCTTGGTGAACTGGCGGGCGCGCTCGACGGTTGCGCCCTTCTTGATGTTCTTCAGAATCTGCGGATCGCCGGATTCGTATCCCACGATCAGCAGACGGCAGCCGGCTTCCTTCATCGCCTTCAGAGTTTCGTAATCGGTGGTGACTCGCGAGGTGCAGGACCAAGTGAGTTTCAGAGGCTTCAGCTTGGAGCAAAGCTCGATGGTTCGCACCTTCTGAATGTTGAAAGTGTCGTCGTCGAAGAAAAACTCTCTGACATCCGGCCAGAATTCCTTGGCCTTGGCCATTTCGCGGGCGACGTCGTCGGTAGAACGTTTTCGCCACGGGTGACCGCTCAAGGTTTGCGGCCACAGGCAGAATGTGCATTGCGCCGGACAGCCGCGGGTGGTGTACAGAGAAACGTACGGGTAGAGCAGGAACGGGACGTTGTACCTGGTCACGTCCAGATCGCGGCGATAGACTTCCGTGACGTGGGGCAGGGAATCGAGATCCTGAACCTCAGGACGGTCCGGAGTGTGCACGACCGATCCATTTTTCAGAAACGAGATACCGAGGATTTCTTCCAGTGGCTTGCCATTGGCGAACTCGTAAGCGGCAAAATCAAATTCTTTGCGGACTACGAAATCGATTTCTGGACAATCCTTCAAAGATCTTTCCGGCAACACGCTGACATGCGGTCCCACGAAGGCGATCTTGATCTTGGGATTGACCTCCCGGATCTTCTTGGCCAGGCGAATGTCGCCGGGGAAGCCGGGAGTGCTGGTGAACAGCACCAGGAACTCGTAGTCGCGGGCGATGTTGATGGTTTCTTCCGCTGAGACGTGATGAGACGGGGCGTCCAGCAGGCGCGCGCCCTCGAGCATTCCGGCAGGGTAGGCCAGCCAAACCGGGTACCAATAACTTTCAATCTCGCGGGTGGCCGGCCAACGCGATCCGGCGCCTCCGTCGAAATTCTCGAACGACGGTGGATTCAGAAACAAAGTTTTTAAAGGCATATGTGTGTAACCTAATACTAACATTTCGCAACGTTTTCTGAGAGTCCCCAGGTACACTTCGGGTACCTTCAGGGCCGCCTTTTGACAGCAGTTGGGCAGCGCACGTGATTCCGGATAAGTGTATGCAAAGACAGTCTAATAGACCGACCGTCCCAAGGCAAAGCGCTTACGCCGAATGGATGGTTTGATGCGTCCAACAGGGAAACTGGGCCTCGAATTGGGTGGTATTTCGCCGAGGTCCTTGCCGCTGTCGTCGTATTTTCAGTACGAACCCTTCAACCATAAAGAACACAAAGGTACACACAGGAAACGGGACCACGGCGACCTTTGTGTAGGCTTCGTGTCCTTTGTGGTTTACGCCCTTGTCGTTACTTGCCAACTCCAACCCATGCTTCCAGTTCACCCGTCGCGCGAAGCAGGCTGATTCGCGACCGCTGTAGTTCGAAATTCGTGTCCTGCAGCGCGTCATAACGCTCGTTGGCTTGATTGCGGGCATCGTCCAAGTCATGCAGAGTCGCGCTTCCGGCATCGACTCGGGTTTGCGTGGCGTCGAGGTTGGATCTAGCGATCTGGTATTCCAGGTCGACGACTTGCTGCAAGGCAGCGAGCTGCGCGACCGAACGTTGCAGCTTCAAAGTTTGTTCTGATACCTGGTTCTTGGTTGCCTCAACATCTTTTCTGGCATGCAGCGCGGTCGCGTCTGCAGCTTGTGCGCGAGCACGTTGGGGCGGGTTCAGGAAAGGGAAGCGGATCTCCACGCCAACCGTGGCGTTGTTTTGCTGGAAGCTGTTCGGCTGAAAATAGTGTTGATAGTTGTTGAACGTAGCCAGCAGCGCATACTGAGCGGCAAAATCGATGCTTGGCCACATGGCCCGATGTTCGCCACGGGCCCGGAAAGCCATCGCAGTGGCGCGGATGTCGGCAATCTGGATCAATGGACTTTCCTGGGTGGCTTTGGCTGCGAGATTTTCTTCCTGTTGCACTTCGGGCAAGTCGGGAATCGATTCGGGCACGGTCTCGATCGCAGTGGCGGGAAGGCCGGTCAATTGCGAAAGCCGGTTGCGCAGCACATCGATTGCGCCCTGAGCCTGGGAGATGTGGAAGTAGACGCGAGCTGCGTTCAGCCGTGCCTGGTTCCGGATCAACGGATTGTCCACTCCCGCCACAACCCGCTGATTGACGACTTGCTCCATCTTAAGCGCGTCCTCGTAATCATGGCTCAGGTGGGTCATGAGCGTTTCCCATTTACTGAGCTCGGCATAACTCAAGACCGTGTCTTGAATCACCTGATTGCGTTGGTCCTTGGTCTGAACCGTGCTTTCCTGGTATTCGGACCGGGCGGCCCGCACGAACTCCCGCAGGGCAGGATTGATGAGCGCGAATTGCGCGGTAGTATTGACGATCGACGGCGCCGACCCTTCCAGGCTAAGCGGATAACCGTACGACTTGCCCAGTCCCGAACCAACACTCAACTGCGGCAGATATTGATTGCGGGCTTCATGGTAGGAAGCGAACGCGCGCTGCTCATCGATGTGGGACGCTTCCATCGTAGTGCTGTGGGCCAGTGCCAACTCCACAGCTCGCTTGAGCGGCAATTGCTCGGCTGACAGGATTCCGCAAAAGCAAATCAGGAATACGGAGAGAGAAACAAAAATGCGTGATGCGACACGGGAAGCAGGTTTCATGTCTTCATCCTCAAGAGAAGTTGCGGAGCTCACAGACTCGATTGTAGACCGGCATGAAAACGTTGACGCTGGAAGCCAGCGTTCTCCCCGGCAGCGAGAAGGACCGTACTCCATCGGTTCGGTCATACAAAGCTTTTACAGAGGCGGTTGGCGTTCGCCGTTCACTCGGCACAGGCTCGGGACAACAGTGTCCCACTACACAAGCATCTAGTTGGAATTCACTACTTCGGCCACTTCGCCATTCACCCGGTCGATGGCGGTCTGAGCGAGGGTGAAGCTTTTGGCCAGGGAAAGCGACGTGCGATATTGCTGAGCCGCTGCCGGCTTGTCGCCCTGCTGCTCGAGTGCCGTCCCCAGCAGGTAGTGCGCCTTGAATGCCGGCGCCGCTTCCACGGTGGGACCGGATGACAGATATCGACGGAGCAAACGGGTAGCTTGAGGAAGATCGCGATTGGCGCGGAGCAGCATAGCGGCGCTCTCCATCAGCACCTCGGGTTGATCAAGCGGGGCGGCACTGGCGTGCCGGATGGCATCTTCCATTGCATCCAGGCGCCCGGTTTGCCGATAGAAGAATGCCAAATTCAACCAGGCAAGGGCCGCGCCATGGCTAGCTTCGATAGCGGCACGATATTCGTTCTCGGCGGAGACCGTGTCCTTTTTCTTTTCGGCGAGGCGCCCCTTGACCCAGCCGGCTCTGACGGGGTCCAGGGCGGCTATTTGTTGCGCTTCCGCCTCAGCCTTATCGCGTCCGCCGCCCATGATTCCCGGAGCTTCCATGTAGAACTCAGCCAGATCGGTACGCGCCTCGGCGCTATTCGGGTCCAGCCGAACCGCAGTTTCAAATTCGTTGTGAACCTTCCTGGCCAAGCCGGCCGCGCTAAAGAAGCCCACATGGTCAGCCTTTTCTCCGTAGATGCGTCCCAGCCAAAGATGATATTGAGCGTTGCCCGGATCGAGAGACACCGCTTTCTCGCACGCCGAAATGCCTCGGTCCCAGTCGCTCAGCGTGAAGTGCGCTCGACAAAGCAGATTGTAGGATTCAGCGTCGTTGGGAAGGTGGCTGATTCGGTGTTGGAGGGACGCGATGGCATCGTCTACGCGGCCCTCGGCGAGTAATTTGCTGTCCGCAGAATCAGCGGCTGACAGCGAAGGAAGAAGTGCAAGCAGAAATAAGATTGGAATCTTTTTCATTACAAACATTTCTTAGTGGACCACCTTGACTGGTAAACCGTTGCGCAAGGGCTTGGAATTGGCCGGTCCCAGAGCGACCAGGGCGTTTTCCGGCAGGCCTCCAGTAACTTCCACCTGGGTGAGATTCGAGATGGAAGTCTGCACATATCGGCGTTGCAATTCGTTGTCGACGATCTGGTAAACGTAGGCCTTGCTGTCATCCTGATGCACAGCTTCACGGGGCACGGTGAGAACGTCGCGATGCTCAGCAGTAATGATCGTGACTCCAACGTTCACGTTCGGAAGCAGCTTGAAATCCTGGTTGTCGACGACGCAGGTCGTCTCTCCGACGTTGCGCGTTCCGTGCAGTTTTATGACGGCCGGGATCACGCTAACTGTGCCTTGCCAGGTGCGTTCCGGCATCGCGTCCCAGGTTACGTCGATTTTGTCTCCAGGCGCGAGACGTCCGACATCGGGTTCATCCACAAAGGCCCGCACGCGGACTTTGGACAGGTCCGCTTCCTGCAAGACCAGGTCGCCGGGATTGAGATAAGCCCCCGGCAGCACTGGCAGGGAATACACGATCCCATCATACGGCGCGCGGATGTTCAACTGATTGAGCACATCTTCGGCTGCGGCATAGGCGGCTTGAGCCTCCGATTTCTGAGCTTCTACCCGGATTATTTCCGGCTGCGAATAACGATTCTTCTGCTTCTGCAGAAGAAGATTGAGATCGGCATTCGCACGTTTGTCCTGATCCTCAGCGTTTTTTATTTCACCCGGGGAAGCGGCGCCCTGCTGCCGTAGACGCCGCAACGCGTCCAGGTTGCGCTGCGCCGTGTCAGCGTCGGTTCGCGCCTTGAGTATTTGCGAATCCAGGGTCAAGACTTCCTCGCGATTTCCACCCTTCTCCACAGCGCTGAGATCGGCATCTGCGGCCAGAACTTGAGCTTTGGCTCGGGCGGCCTGGCTGCGCGCTTCGGCGTCATTCAACTGCACCAGGAGTTGACCCTTCTTGACGTGATCCCCCTCGCGCACCAGTATTTTCTTAACTGTGGTCCCGATCGGAGTATGAGCCTCGAAGTTCTGCAGCGGCTCGACCTTCCCGTTGGTGGAGACGACGCTGCGAATAGTGCTGCGCTGCGCGGTCACCGCGCGCACAGGAACGGCCGGGTCTCGGGACAAGGACGCGAACAACACGACCGCTGCCGCGATCGCGATCGTCGCTACGATCCAGCGGTGCCGCGTCCAGAAGCTGGCATTATTGTTGGTCATTATTCATATTCATTATTCTTTGTTAATGACACCAGAATTGCTGATGGCATAAATGTTACCACCTGCTGGCTCTGGAAGCTGTAGGAGCACCTATCGAATTAGATGCGCGAGTTTGGCCGATGAAGCGCAAATCCTTGGAGAATTTAGCGGTTTTGCATGGCCGCTGGTTACAATAGTTTCATGCCCAAACCACATCGTTACACGCCGGAACACGCCCAGGCAGGCCTGGATGCGGAGTTTCCGGAGATCGAGGCCTGGCCGAATCAGTTTGCCGGATACGAAATCGTGGTCGATGACCCGGAGTTTACCTCGGTCTGCCCGAAAACCGGATTGCCTGACTTCGGCGTGCTTACCATTCGTTACATGCCCGATAAACGCTGCCTCGAATTGAAGTCGCTAAAGGAGTATCTGCAGGCTTACCGGAATCTGGGAATCTTTCAGGAAAACATTGTGAACCGGGTATTGGACGATGTGGTGCGGTGGGCGCGTCCGGTGTGGGCCGAGGTCAAAGGGGACTTTCGTCCGCGGGGTGGGATTTCTACCGTGATTGTCGCTCGATGGCCTCGGCCAAAGCGAAAAAGGGGGAAGTGAGATTCTTAGAGAACGAGAAACAAGGTCAAGGGCCTGTCGCGGAGCTTGCCGAGAAGAGCCGCAAAGGGCGCTGAGAAAAACCTCTTTCTTGTCGGGGACTAAGGGATGGCTTCGGTCGTGTTCAGCGGTTCGATCTGCTTTAATTCCTGCGCCAGTTCGGCCTTCACGCGAGCGATGTCATAAGCATCCTGCAGATTCAGCCAAAATTGCTCGGTGGTTCCGAAGAACCGGGAGAGCCTAAGCGCCGTGTCTGCGGTGATACCGCGTCGTTCCAGGACAATGTCATTGATGCGGGGTGGGGGGACCCGAAGTCGTTTTGCCAGGGCATACGGAGACATTGCCATGGGCTTCAAGAATTCCTCGCGCAAGACTTCGCCGGGATGAAGTGTCCAGTTTGGCGTGCCCCTTCTCGCAATGCCCATCGCTTTCTCCGTACATCAAATCCAGGCCAGATACCCCGGATCAGTGATAGTCGGTCACTTCGACATCGTGCGCATCGTGATCGCGCCAAACGAAGCAAATCCGATATTGATCGTTGATGCGAATGCTGTGCTGTCCTCGGCGGTCAGCGTGTAGTTTCTCCAGCCGGTCGCCCGGCGGATATTTCAAATCATGCAGTTCCACCGCCGCATCGAGCATTCCCAGTTTTCGTTTTGTCACATCTGCTGGGGGAGAGCCTCGCGTCTTGCCAGTTCGCCAGATCTCCGCAGTCGCACGGTTGGCGAAGCTCCTGATCACGATATCGAGCATAACGAATATCGTTAATAACGTCAAGTGTTATTAACATCGATCGAGTGAGGCAGAACAATCCACAATGCCGCTCAAGCCGCCGTGATATATTCCTTCGCCAAGTGACCCAGACGAAACTTTATCCCTGGACGGCGCTTACCCTCCTCACGGCGCTGAACCTGCTCAACTACATCGACCGCTCGGTCCTGTTCGCGGTGCAGCCGCTGGTGCAGAGCGAATTCCATCTCAGCAACACACAAGTTGGATATCTCACAAGCGCTTTTCTCGGCTTTTACATGATCGCAGCGCCGTTTACGGGGCCGCTTGCCGACCGCTATTCGCGCAAGACGATCATCATTTTGGGAGCCATCTTCTGGAGTGCGCTTACGCTGCTCACCGCGGTCACGCACACGTATTGGGAGTTGCTGGTTCGCCATACTCTGGTCGGAGTAGGGGAGGCCACGTTCGTTACTATCGCGCCCACCTTCGTCGCCGATCTTTTTCCGGAGAACAAACGAGGCCGGATCTTCGGGATATTTTATCTGGCGATTCCAGTGGGCACGGCCGCCGGGTATCTGCTGGGAGGGAAGCTCGGCCCTCATTTCGGGTGGCGATTTCCGTTTTATATCGCGGCCTTTCCCGGCTTCCTGCTTGCGCTTGCTCTGTTGTTCATTCCCGAGCCGCCGCGTGGCCAATTCGACTCGCTGAAAGAGACTCCGGATCGCGGGACGCTTCTCGGTTTAGCGCGCAATCCCGCCTTCTGGACGGTCACGCTGGGAATGGCTGCGGGAACGTTTTCGCTCGGAGGAATACAAGTTTGGATGCCGACATTTTTGTCGCGCGCGCGGGGCTACACTCTCGAGTCGGCAAACTTGATGTTTGGAAAGATTGTCGTCGTCGATGGCATCCTCGCGTCTCTGGCGGGAGGCTGGCTGGGCGACCGCTTGCTCCCCCGCATGAAGAGTTCATACTATTTTGTCTCCGCCTTGAGCATGGGTCTTGGCGTGCCAGTCATGATCGTCGGGCTGTTCAGCCGGGGGCCACTGATGCTGCCCGCAATCGCGGTGGCGGCGTTCCTGCTTTTGTTGAACACGTCGCCACTCAATACGGCGCTGGTTAACTCGGTCGGTGCGCACATCCGCGCTACCGCCATCGCAGTGAATATTTTCATCTTCCATCTTCTGGGCGACGTTCCTTCGCCAACGCTCATGGGATACGTCGCCGACCGGCGCTCGCTGCAAGCTGCTTTCATTCTGCCGGTCATCGCAATGGCCGTTTCTTCTGCCATACTGTTTCACGGCATGCGCTTCGCTCCTGCGGTACGCACACAGAACGAGCCCGACGCTCTCGGCGGCAAGCTGGGATGATGCATTTTCATTGGAGCGTTCTCCATTGGATTTTGGGCGCAATTCTCGGACTGACTTGGTTTTCACGCCTGCTGGATGCCGCGTTGGGCATGCCCAAGGTAGCCGACATTTCGTTGCCGGAGTGGGATCGGAAGCCCGCCACTGCAAAAGGGAACCCGCGCGTCAGCATTATTGTTCCAGCCCGTAACGAAGAGGAACATATCGGACCAGCTCTAACCACGCTGCTGAAACTCGATTACGACAACTACGAGGTCATCGCGGTCAACGATCGTTCCACCGATCGCACCGGCGAAGTCATGGATCGGATTGCGCTCGCTCCGGAAGCCAGCGAGCGCTTAAAAATCATTCACGTTGCCGAGTTGCCTCCAGGTTGGTTGGGGAAGGTTCATGCGATGTGGAGCGCGGCCAATGAGGCGAGTGGCGATTGGCTGTTGTTTACCGATGCGGACGTGCATTTCCGGCCCGACGTTTTGACTCGAGCCTTGGCTTACGCGGAGGCCGAATCGGCAGATCACCTCGTTTTGTTTCCCCGTATGATCATGCACAGCCCCGGCGAAAAAATGATGATTGCATTCTTCCAGACGCTCTTTGTCTTTGGCCATCGTCCGTGGAAAGTGGCAGACCCGAAGACGAAAGACCATATGGGAGTGGGCGCGTTCAACCTGATCAGGCGCAGGGTTTACGACGCGGTCGGGACCTACCAGGCGCTGCGTTTCGAAGTGCTCGATGATATGAAGCTGGGAAAAATCGTGAAGAATGCCGGATTCGCGCAGCGCAACGTTTACGGTGCCGACCTGATTTCTCTGCGATGGGCGAGGGGGGCGATGGGCGTGGTAAATAATCTCACTAAGAATTTCTTTGCCATCCTGTCATTCCAGTGGTGGCGTGCGTTGCTCTCGGCGTTCGCGCTGGCGTTCCTGAACCTGATGCCGTTCCTCGGAATCTGGCTTGCCCACGGATGGGCGCGCCTTCCTTACGCCGTGGCTCTCGCGTCGATGTTCGCGATTTACCTGGGAATGTCGTGGGCATCCGACGTTCCGGCATATTATTTCGTGCTGCATCCCATCAGCACGTCGCTTTTCGTCTACACCATGCTGCGTTCGATGGGGCTGACCTTGGCGCGCGGCGGGATCGTGTGGCGAGGCACGTTCTATCCACTCGAAGAGTTGAGAAAAGGAATGGTGTAAAAGGGACACGCAGGCGTGGATAGGCGGAGTGGCCGATATTCCCAGTCGCCGAGCGGAGAACTGTGCGGGCGAAGAAAAACTGCAGAACCAGATTACTGTGGCGGGCCTGAGCTTTCGACCGAGTCGGGATCGTTTGGGATCGCTATCGGAATCTTCGTCACCTGCCGCTTTTTCGAGGCTTTGTATGCGGGCTTCGGCAGGCTGAAAGTTCCAGCGCTGTAGTGGCCTTTATTCTCGACATCGTAATTCCTCGCCAACGGCGGAATCCGTATTCCCTCTCCGCCGAGTTGCCTTGATTGTTGGAGCACAATCTCGGCGCGTCCGTCGTACTCTTTCACCGGACCATGGATCTCGATCACCCTGTTCTGCAACTGGCTGACGTCGCCGACATGTTTCAAGTCGTGAGCGAAAACCACCACGGTGAACGGACAGACCATGGAATCCTGACAGAAATCGAAAAGTGTGAGACCTCTGCCGGCGTGCTTTACGCGGACGACCTTGCCGGTGACGCATTGGTCTTCGCCTACATGCTGCCGGGCCTCGGATATGGGAATGCAATCGGCAGTCGACAGGGCGGGGAGGAACAGCGTCAGCAGGAACAGCGCGATTCCACGGAGGAATGTTGTGCGGAATCCGGTGCGAAGGTGGGTTGGGAAAATGAGCACAGAAACCAAGCCGAGCGAAACCGCCCTGTAAAGAATCATTGTATGGCGGTCAGCGTGCGTAACGAGGGACCAGAGCAGAATAAAGACCGAGTTTTCCCAAAACAGAAAAAGACGGACAAAGAGCCGGTCTCAGTTGGCCCGGCCCTCGTCGCCCAAAAGCAAAAGGGGGATGTCGTTAGTTAAACGCCTTTACCGCTCCGGCTTCGTCATCTCTCACGTCGAAGACGGTGTACAGCTTGGTGATCTGCAGCAGGTCGTGAACTTTCTTGGTCAGGTTCAGCAGTTTGAGTTCGCCGCCCTGGTTGCGCACCGTGGTAAAGGCGCTGACCAGCTCACCAATCCCCGAGCTGTCTATATAGGTTACCTCGCCAAGATTCAGCAGAACCTTTTTTTGGCCCTTGGACAGCAGCTCACGGACGGTGTCCCGCAGGATCACGCTGCCTTCGCCGAGGGTGATACGGCCGCTGCAATCCACAATGGTTACGCCATCAACCTGACGAGTACTGGTCTTCATGCTCACTGAGAAGCCTCCTTAACGTCCCCGGATGGTCCGTGGACGTGTTTTACGAGTTTAATTTCGGTGCCCGTTTGGGACGGGAGGATTTGTACTTCGTCCATGAACGAGCGAATCAGAAAAATTCCCCGGCCTGAAGTCTTCAAAAGATTCTCCGGAGCCAGGGGATCGGGAATCTTGTCCAAGTCTAAGCCATTGCCCTGATCGCGAATGGTGATGATTAAATCGCTCGCGCTGCGTTCAAAATCCAGTTTAACCTTTTTGCCCGGGTCATAGGCATTGCCATGCAGCACGGCGTTCACGGCTGCCTCGCGCACCGCCATGGAAATCTGCATGACTTCATCTTCGTCGAATCCGGTTTCAGTGGCGATCCGACTGGCTGCTTGCTCGGCGTTGTCGACGGTCTCCAGCGTCGAATCGAGCGTATAAGAGACCCGGAGTTCGGTCATGGCAAAGTGTTTTTCAACCAGTCCGCAGACCCGAAACATCCGCCAATCCGGGTTAGCCACCGCCGCGCCTTCAGTTCACGCGTGCGAAATAAGCTCCCAATCAGCGGATTTGGTAGTTTGCCCTTCCCCTGTGGAAATGTCAACGCGCGGATTATACACGCGGACCTTTGCCTTCTGAACACGTACCCAACCAAGGAGTAGACACCGCCAGGCCGAAAAACAGGTAAAACCTTTCTGGCTTCCTGCCCCGCAGTTGGGTATTCTCTCAGAGCGATGTCCTCGCTGGCGCTTACCGAATTGCTGGGCCTGCCCGTGTTTGATCCGGCAGGAGGCCAATGCGGGCGTGTGCGTGAAGTGGCGGTTGCGCCCCAGGAGGATCGAGCGCGGATTGCAGTGCTTATCGTGCGCACCAAGTCCGGTGATCGCGTGATGCCCTTCAGTGCCGTCAACTCAATCAACGGCGGCCTGCGCATTGATAGCGCGGCCTCGACCTGGCCGATTGCCGACGGGTCCGAAGGTTTGTTTCTGCTGGCTCGCGACCTGCTCGACCAGCAAATCATCGACGTCCACGGACGCAAGGTGGTTCGCGTCAATGACGTCGAACTTTACCAGGACGCCGGCAGCCGTCATCCCGTGCTCCGCGTCGGTTCAGTGGATGTAGGTGCGCGGGGTGCGGTCCGTCGCCTGCTCAAGGGGGTGGTTCCAATTGCCGCACTACGGGCTTTGCTGCGCCAGATCCCCGAGCGTCCCATTCCCTGGGATTTCGTGGATCTCATCGAAACCGATCCTGCCCGCCGGGTGAAGCTGAAGATCTCCCACGAACGTCTGGCCCGCCTCCATCCTGCCGACATCGCCGACATCGTGGAAGACCTCGCCCCCGACGAACGCGAAGCCGTATTTGAGACGCTGGATGAGGACGTTGCAGCCGAAGCTTTGGAAGAAGTCGAGCCCAAGGTGCAAAAGGCGATTGTGGAGTCGCTCGATTCCGACCGCGCGGCGGACATCGTGGAGGAAATGGATCCGGACGCCGCCGCCGACCTGCTCGCCGACCTGCCCGCGGAGACTTCTGCCGACATCCTCCAGGAAATGGCTCCCGAAGAACGCCAGGAGATGGTCGAACTTCTCGAGCATAAAGAGAATACCGCTGCCGGCCGCATGAATACCGATTACCTTGCTCTAGCCGTGGGCGCGACCGCTCACGACGCGATCGAAACCTTGCGCCGGTTTGAAGGCGGCGTCGAAACTGTGAGTACGATTTATCTGGTCGATTCCCACGGCACTCTCGCGGGCGCCGTTCCCCTGGCGAAGCTGGTGCTGGCCTCGCCCGAAACGCCGCTGCTCTCGCTCACCAAAGAGCCGCTGATCTCCTGCCATGCGGACGCGGACGAGAAGGAGTATGCGGAACTGTTCGACAAATACAATCTGCTTACTCTCCCCGTGATCGATGAGCATAGCAAGTTGACGGGCGTGATTACTTCAGATGACGTGATTAGTTTGCTGCGCGCCAAGCTGTAGCGATCTGACATCGTCGTCTCCCGCCTTTACAGCGAAGGGGAAGGTGGACCAGCCCCGAGAACGCGCCACAGCGCTCAAGATCGGGGTCTGATGAGTGTAATGGGGATTTATCGCCAGTTACCTCTGACCTTGCCATCACCGCACATCAAAATGTGACCCCTGTCACTGACGGAACGCCCTCAACGGTTTCTGATTGATGATGTCAAAATACTTTTGCCTCCCCGAGCGCTGTCCCGCCGCTTGCGAACGCAGCACACCCTGAGGCGCATGACCCGAACTTCTCGGGAAACCGTATTTTCATCAAATCCAGTTTGTGTTTCGGAGGTTGGTCATGAAACGAATCCTTATCTTGACCTTAATTCTGTGTGGGTGCTTCGTGTCCGTTGCACCAGGTCAGCAGCAACAGTGCGCGTTCTCGCCGTTGTGGGCCCAATTCCACAAGTACAACATGAGGCGATGGAACCACTGCGAGAACATCCTTGGCGTCGACAATGTCGGGAACCTCGTGTTGAAGTGGAGTTACGCCACCGGTAATTCCGTACGTTCTTCACCTGCCGTGACGAATGGCGTAGTTTACATCGGCTCTGATGACGGTGAGGTTTACGCGTTGAATGCCAGCACCGGAGCTCTGTTGTGGACCTACACCGCCGGCGCGGGTATATTTTCGTCGCCCGCCGTGGCGAGCGGGATGGTATATGTCGGCTCCTTGGACTACAAGGTATACGCGCTGAACGCAAAGACCGGCTCCAAGCTGTGGGACTATTCCACTGGCTATTGGGTTTTTTCCTCGCCTGCCGTAGAAAATGGGGTAGTCTATGTCGCTTCGGATGACAGTAAGGTTTACGCGCTGAATGGCAATACCGGCGCTCTGCTTTGGAGCTACCTCACCGAATCAGGCCAATATGTCGGTTCCTCGCCCGCTGTGGCGAATGGGAAAGTTTATATCAGCGGTGGGGACGATGTTTTTTACGCCCTGAATGCCACCTCCGGCGCCCTGCTGTGGAGGGATCCCTTGGACTATTGGGCATATTCCTCGCCCGCTGTTGCCGGTGGCGTAGTGTATTTCGGCGCGGATGACTACAGACTGTACGCACTGGATGTCAGCACCGGCAACACACTCTGGAGCTACACAACCGGAGGCAATGTATTTTCCTCGCCTGCCGTAGTGAATGGCGTAGTTTATGTCGGCTCCGAAGACGGCAAGGTATACGCGCTGAACGCGAAAACGGGTAGGAAGCAGTGGTCCTACGCCACCGGTAATCTTATAGATTCATCGCCTGCCGTGGCGAATGGCGTAGTTTACATCGGCTCCTCGGACAACAACGTTTACGCCCTCAACGCTAAGACGGGCGCCAAGCTGTGGAGCTACTCTACGGGAGGGGGGTACTCCTCGCCTGTTGTCGTGAACGGTATGGTTTATGTCGGTGGCGGCTCTAGTGTTTATGCCTTCGGCCTGAAGTGAAGGAAAGCCGGAAGGCAGGGACGAGCGGTTCGAGCAGGCCGCCAAGACCGTCAGGCGCGGAGTCTCCGAGGGGCACAGGGGATAACTTCCGCAAACAGGCCATTTCACTCATTGACCCGCGCCTCCGCGAGGAGTGCCAGACTTCACCGCCCGCCGCGGCGTCCGGTTGCCGCTGCCGCCGAAGAAGCAGGCTAGACCGAACAGGTAGCCGAAGTTGTACCAAGCGCCGTTGTTGTGGACCTCGTAGATACTGAGGTCTCTCCGGAACAGCGAGACCATGAACACAAGGGGCGCAATAAAGCCTTGCCAGAGACCGAGCCAGAAGCCCGCAACTCCACCGTGCTCGCTGGCCGTTCCTTTGGACGGGTTAGGGCCGGACGCGCATCCGGCCAGAACGCCCAGCACCAGGAGGACAACCACAAGCAAGGTCAAAAATGGTTTCATCGGCAATACCTCCCGCTCATACGTATTACGAAGCAGGGGCATGAAAAGTCTCAGAAAGCCCTGCAGCGTTTAACGCGCGGGAACTCGTAGCTGTCGTAATCTGGCCATAGCACTTAAAACCCCTCAACGGGGCGCTCGACCAGGCTCCGGATGACAGCGCGCTTTTTTATTGGAGTCCCCACCAATGCCCCAAAAGGAAATTCCAGTGTTACAAAATCCAACTCCGCAATCGCCTTGGTATCAGCGCAGGGCTAACCAAACCACCTTGGCTCTGGCCAACCTCGAACGCGATCGGCAAGCCGACGCCGAGGCCCGGCTCGGCATGAAAACCACCATGGTGCGCGGACCCCTCTGGACCAAGCGTCGCGGCGAAGTCTCCGAACTCGCTTTCTTTTACAAAGCTGCCGGCCTCGGTTTCGGGGTCGCCAGGCCCTGGGGCGATAGCGAACGCTACGACTTCATCCTCGACTCCGGCCAGCGCCTGTGGCGTGTGCAAGTCAAATCGGGATGCCACCATCGCAAGCGCTGCTACGATCTCCATGGAAGATGCGGCAATCGGGAGAAGAGCCAGTACACATCCGAGGAAATCGATATATTTGTCGCTTACCTCGTCCCCATCGACGTCTGGTACATAATCCCGGTCGATGAAATCAAAAAGAAGAACCTGCTCTTCTATCCCTACGGGGGAGACCGCTGCGGCCACTACGAACAATACCGCGAAGCCTGGAGCCTCATGGCCCCACAAACTTCGGACGCTTCATTCCTCTCCGCCCACTGGCAAAACGGACGCGCTCGCCCGGGATACCTCAATCCCCGCTTCTTGTGACTTTTCGCCTGTTCAGATTTCGCTTCTCCGTTTATTCTGTCTGATCGTTTGACAATGCCTCATCGTATGTCTGCGAATTGGACGCATGAGATTCCTGAAACGCTGGAAGACCCGGTTGGTGCTGTTTTTCGCCGTAGTCGGACCGGGCTTTATCACCGCGAACGTCGACAATGATGCCAATGGCATCTACACCTACTCGGCTGCCGGGGCGCAGTTCGGGCATTTGTTGCTGTGGACGTTGATCCCGATCACGTTGGCGCTCATCGTGGTTCAGGAAATTTCCGCGCGCATGGGGGCGGTCACCGGCAAGGGCCTCAGCGATCTGATCCGGGAGGAATTCGGCTTTCGCATTACGTTTTTCATGATGATCGGAATCCTGATCATCAACTTCGGCAACGTGGTCGGTGAGTTCGCCGGAATCGCCGGCAGCCTTGAACTTTTCGGCCTGTCTAAATACATCACGGTGCCGGTCTGCGCCGTGATCGTCTGGCTGATCGTGGTCAAAGGCCAGTACAAGAGCGTGGAAAAGATTTTTCTGGTCGCGTCCTTCTTTTACGTCACCTATATTTTCGCGGGTTTTTTCGCCAAGCCGGCGTGGGTCGAGGCCCTGGTAGCCACGGTGAAACCTCCGCCGAAGGCCGCGTTCATGCTCCCCGGATATCTCTACATGACGATTGGCGTCGTCGGAACCACGATTGCCCCCTGGATGCAGTTCTACCTGCAGTCCTCGATCGTGGAGAAAGGCGTAACCAAGCGCCAATACAAGGCCTCGCAGATCGACGTCATTGCCGGCTGCATTTTCACCGACATCGTGGCGTGGTTCATCATCGTGGCCTGCGCCGCGACTCTCTACGTCCACGGCTACCACAACATTTCCGACGCCAAAGACGCCGCCGAGGCTCTGCACCCGTTGGCAGGACCTTACGCGTATATCCTGTTTGCCATGGGGTTGTTTAATGCTTCGCTGTTTGCGGCTTCGATTCTGCCGCTCTCTACCGCGTATACGGTTTGCGAGGGTTTGGGATTCGAATCAGGAGTAGGGAAGAAATTCTCGGAGGCTCCGGTGTTCTATTGGCTCTACACCATCCTGATTGTAGCCGGCGCTGGGGTGATTCTTGTGCCAAACCTTCCCTTGGTGAAGATTTCGATTCTTTCCCAGGTGGTGAATGGAGTGGCGGTGCCCCCCGTGCTCGTTTTCATGCTGCTGCTGGTGAATAAGAAAGAGTTGATGGGCGAGTACGTAAACTCGCGTATCTACAACGCGACTGCGTGGGCTACCACCATAATTATGACCGTGCTTAGCATCGCCTGGTTCTGGACGCTGCGCGGCGGATAGTTGGGCTGGATAGCTGGCGAGACAAACCGGGAGCTATCTGGGAGGCTGCGGAAAAAGTCGTCGAGGACGTAAAGAGCTTGCCACAGGCGCTAAAGCGCGACACCTTTTCAGCGACTTAGCGGCCCGACTGAAGTCGGGCCCTTCCCAAAAACCTGCGTCGATAGGAGTTTTTCCGCAACCTCTGAAGCCGTACCCTTCCTGAGCCGAGGCGGAACGGACCTTAATCCGAGTTTCCCTAAAACGACACTGGGACTGGCAGTTTTTCAGCTACTTTTTTGGCCTGAACTGTGCAAGAATTCCCTGTTGGTGGTGGGTTATGCGTCGTCGATTCGTCCCGATTGCCGCGGGTTTGCTGCTTATGTTCGGGGGGGTGGCGATTGCGCAGGACCAATCTTCCCTGGAAGCGAGTGCTTCTCCGGTTGTCGTACCTCCGGCTGTCAGCAGCGCCGCGGTTACACCACTTCCCAAGGCGCCCAAGACATACCACGATGGGAGCCTGCGCGACATCGACGCCATCGGGAACCGCAAGGTGGGTTGCGATCGCGGTTTGGGCAACTGGTATAGCCTGGAAAAACAGATCGAGATGGGACGCGGGTACGCCCAACAGGTAGAGTCTGGCACAAAGTTAATTACTGATCCGGTGATAACCGAGTACGTTAACCGCATCGGTCAGAATCTGGTGCGCAATTCCGACGCCCAAGTGCCTTTCACGATCAAGGTGGTCGACACCGACGACATCAATGCGTTTGCGCTGCCGGGCGGCTTTTTCTATGTAGATTCCGGGCTGATCCTGGCGGCGGACAACGAAGCTGAGTTAGCGGGCGTGATGTCCCACGAAATTGCGCACGTCGCAGCCTGCCATCTGGCTCGCGAAAACACGCGCGGACAACTGATGCAACTGGCTTCCATCCCGCTGATTTTCGTCGGAGGCGGAATCGGCTATGCCGCGCAGAGCCTAGCCAGCATCGCCATACCCATGGGCTTTCTGAGGTTCACCCGCAACTTCGAGTCAGAGGCAGATTTTCTCGGGGTTGAATACTTGTACAAGGCGGGATACGATCCGCAGGCCCTAACCTCATTTTTCGAAAAAGTTAAGGCGATGGAAAAACACCAACCCGGCACTCTCGCCAAGACTTTCGACACGCATCCCCAAACCCCGGACCGCATTGCCAAGACGCAACAGGAGATCAATACGCTGTTGCCGCCAGAGCCGGAATACAAGGTCGACACTTCCGAGTTTCAGGAGGTGAAGGATAGGCTGGCGCAACTGCAGAATCGCCATAAAATCGACATGACCCACGGAGGAGATGGTCCCACCTTGCGCCGCGCTGCGCACACCGACCCGAACGATGCCGGTACTGGCAGCACCGATGAACCAAATGAGCACCCTACGCTCAAACGCAGGGATAGTACGTCCGACTCGCAGTAAGCTAGACGATCTTCCCATCCGCGATATCCCGCACCAAGGGTAGATCGGCTTCCAGGAAATCGAACTGAGATAATTCTGATCGCGGAGACCATTGGACATCGCGAAAAATTTTATTTTCGATTTTCCCCTGGTACTCGTGGACCACGAAGAAGCGTAATTCCACAGCCCCGCCGCCGGGATACTCATGGCGAAGACGCGACACTTCCTGGCCAATCTTGGCGTCGATGCCGAGTTCCTCTTCCAATTCACGCCGCAGCGCGTCGCGCGGTTGTTCGCCTTCCTCAATCTTGCCGCCGGGGAACTCCCATTTCAGGGGCATGCTTTGGTGGCGGGTGCGCTGGCACACGAGAATTTTGCCATCCTTGAAAATCACCGCCGCTACGACTCGCTTCATGGGTGAGCCAACGTTCTTGCAGAAGAGGCGCTGATGGCGGTGTGATTCGATCTGTTCACTGGGATGTCAATTTCTCGGAGAGAGCGGTCTTGTCAATGCATCTTAGACCCTCAGGTTGTGGAAAATCTTCGGGATGAATGGCCGAAGCCAGCGCCCGAAGACCGTGAACGAGCGTGGGAGCGGGGGTATTCAGAAATTCGTCGCGAATGCAGTAAACGCGGCCTTCCTTCGCGGCGCGGATTTCTTCCCAGCCGCGATCGCGAATTATTTTTTCCAGAGGAACCCGGTCGCCTGCACCGCACCACGAGGCGACGACTACGTCGGGATTCTCCGACAGAACGGCTGGTGCGGATGTTTGTTTTCCCGGCGTGCCCACAAATTCTCCGCCTGCTGCCACGACCAACTCGGCCACCCAGGGCTGGGACGCAATCAAGGGCTTGCCCCATTCCTCGCAGAATACGCGTGGACACTTCGCGCCATTGGTTTGCTGGCGGACGGCTTCGATCTCCCGCTGCATGTCGCGAATCGCTTGCTCTCCGCGTTCGAGCGCGCCCATGATTCCGGCGACCGCTGCAATGTCGGTATAGATGTCGGCGAGCGTCTTCGGGGCCAGTCCGAGGAAGCGGGCGCCGGACTTCAGGATTTCAGTCACTGCTTTTTCCTGGTACGGGATCGCGGCGATGACCAAGTCCGGCTGGGCTCCGACGATCTGGCTGGCGCTCGCGGTCCAGGAGTCGGAGACGATGGTGATTCCACGGTTGGTGATCTCCGGACAAACATCGGTGCAATATTTCGTGCACGCGACGAGGCGATCGAGTTTGCCAATGGCCGCGAGGATTACGGTCGCGCTGGGCTGCAAGGAGACAACCCGTTGCGGAGTATGATCGGAAGCCACGATTGACCAATCTTACAAGGGTTTGGAATCAATGTGCGGGAACTGGGAGTCTTAGGCAAGCAGGATAACGAAAAACCGGTTCTCAGTTGGCAGTTCTCGGTTCTCAGTTTTTTCTTCGGAAGTTACAATTCTTGGGATGTATTCTCCGCAGCTTCTCGATCACTTTCAGAATCCGCGCAACCCGGGTGAAGTTGCCGATCCCGACGCAATCGTGCAACTCGAGAATCCGGCCTGCGGTGATATTTTGAAATTGAGCATGAGGGTTAAGCACGGAGAGATTGCAGAAATTTGTTTTCTGGCCAAAGGATGCGTTCCCGCGATGGCTTGCGGTTCGGCGCTTACGGAGTTGGTGAAGGGAAGAACCGTTGAAGCAGCCAGTCGATTGCGCCGGGAACAATTAGTGCAGGCTGTAGGCGGTTTGCCGGAGGCCTCTGCCCATGCCAGCCATCTCGCTATGGATGCGCTTGGGGCCGTGCTAAAGCAGGTCAAAGGCTAGCCACGGCCGCGCCTACATCGCATGTGGCCAGTAGACGGTCCAGCCGCGCGTCTGCGCCATTTTTTCCAGATCGGGGTTGGGGTTCACCGCGAAGGCGTGCCGGGCGATGGCAAGCATGTCTGCATCCCAGCGGGAGTTGCCGAACGCTGCGTCCGGGGCTTTCCTGATGACCTCGCGGATGGCTTTTGGCTTTCCTCCGCCGGATGGGACTCGAATTAGCTGATCGGTGATGCGTCTGTTTTCAATCTTCACGGCCGCGGCCAGAATCTTCTCCTCGTCGATTCCAAAGTGCTTCATAGCTGCTCGAATTACCCACTCATTGGTGGACGATACCGCCCAGACATCGCAACCGGAGCCTTGCAGGCGGCGAATCAGTTCGCGCATCTCGGGAAAAATCTGGCCTACGAAGTTCTCATCAAAGAATTGTCTGGCGGCCTGTTGCACTTCGGATTCGGCGAGGCCGCTATGTATCGTCACCATCTCGCCGCACATGTCGTCTTCGCTGACCTTGCCGGCTTTGTAGTCGGTATATCGGGTGCGCGCCCAGCGTGCGACGTCATCGGAAAGCAGGCCTTGCTTGAGTTCCCAGTCGAAGAAACGTTCCCCGGCATCGCCTGCCCATAAGGTGCCATCGCAATCGAAGACGGCGAGTTGAGGTTGAAGGTGGAGAACGGATTCGAGGAAGGCAGCGGATTTGGGCGTTGTGGTTGTGGTCACGAATATTTGTCCTTGTCAAAGGGCCTAGCTAAGAAAGTCAGGCTGTTGTCATTCCGAGGAGCGTAGCGACGAGGAATCTGCAGTTTCTCTTGGATGGTCCAGCACTGCAGATCCCTCGTTTCGCTCGGGATGACAACGAAGTCGGTTTTCGCAACAGATCCTCACGAATCCCGGTGCAATCAAGTTTTCTGCTCGACGAGGCTATTGAGATAATGCCGCATACTGCTCGGGCGTGTCGACATTGAATGTCACCAGAGGATCATCGACGGCAACATAGGCAATGTGTTGCAGGTTCTGGTGTTCGACATCCTGCGCATTTGCGCCCGAGGGAGCCTTCAAAAAGGCTTCGATCATTTCTCGGGCTAACAGAAAGGGATGCCCATGCTTCCCGTTGTATTCGGGAACAACCGCCCAGACGCTGCTGGCTGCCTCGGTAAATGCTGAGCACAGAGACTTCAGCGTCTCTGCCTTGACCGGAGGCCGATCCACCAAGGTGACCATGGCGGCGTCGCGGCCATCATTCAGAACTTGCTGCAAGCCGACTTGCAGGGAACTGAACTGTCCCCGGTCGGGCTGCGGGTTCGATACCAGAGACGCGCCATTGGCGTATACCACCGGTGCAACAGCGGTCTCATTCCTGCCCGCAACCACGATTACCTTTTCGCTAAAAGGCACGAGAGCCCGGATGGCCGCTGAAAGAAAAGTCTGGCCGGTTGGCGGAGAGCCAGGTGCAGTGGGAGGCCAGGGGAGCAATGCTTTGTCCGTGCCCATGCGTGTGGAGTCGCCAGCGGCGAGAATCACTGCGTAGAGGCCGGAGGCGCGAGGCATGAGGCGAAGATAGCAGAAAGCAGGGAAGTTCGAATGTCAATTTCCGATTGCGAGTCAGCGATGGCTCTCGCTTTCTTGGTGAGCCTCGGCCGCAGCATCGTCCCCTTCCGGCTCACTCTTGTGGCTCTTGAACCAACTCATATGCGGCAGGGCACGTTCGGCATGGCGGCGGACGGCGATCAGTTCTGCCGTGATGGCTACGGCTATCTCTTCCGGCGTGATGGCTCCAATGTCCAGGCCGACGGGGGCGTGAACGCGTTCGAACAGTTCCGCAGAAATGCCTTCCTTCGTCAGCTCGCGGAAGATGGTAATCGTCTTGCGCCTGGAACCGATCATGCCAATGTACTGCGCCCGAGTCTGGACCGCCCAGCGCAGCACGCGCATGTCGTCGCGGTGTCCGCGGGTGACGATCACGATGTACGACGATTCATTCGGCGTGAGCCGAGCCATCGCTTGCTCGAAATCTTCCGCGATCACCTCCTTGGCGTCGGGAAAGCGTTCGCGGCTGGCGTAGGTTTCGCGGTCGTCGATTACGGACACGTCAAAACCAGCGCCCTTGGCAACTTTATAAAGATTTACAGACACATGGCCTGCGCCGAAAATATAAAGTAACGCTGGAGGTAACACGGGCTCGATGAAAATGTCGAGCGTTCCACCGCAGACCAGGCCGGTGTCGTATTTAGGATTCTGGTTGAGGTTGAAAGTCAGGCTGCGGGGCTTCTCAGTTTCCATGACTTCGCGGGCGGCCTGCCAGACCTCGGCCTCGACACAGCCGCCGCCGATCGTACCCGCGATGGAGCCGTCGTCGCGCACCAGCATCTTCGCAGTCTCGAAGGAGGGAATGGAGCCGCGCACGTTGACGATGGTCGCGACCGCGCCCCGGCGTCCCTCGCGCCGCAGCTTGACGATCTCCTCGTAGATGTCCATCGCAAGTCTGATTATTGGGTTTTCCGGGGGGCAAGTCAATTCGGAGGCTGATTCGCCGTTGGGCTAGTTGTGTTGAGTCCACCGGGTACCGCTAGAAGCTTCGACCTAAATACGCCAGCTCCCGTCAAAACGCAAGCCAGGAGCGGGATTGCTCCCCATTTTAATGAATTGACCGGCGTCGTACGCGCGGAGTATAAGGGACGTGCGTTGTTTTCCGGGCTGCTCGCCTGCCTAATCCTTTCAGGAGAAATCATGAAAAACTGCATCCGGTATGCTTTTGCGTTTGCTCTCGTTCTTATACTTGCGACCAGCGCGTGGGCCCAGTGGTCGTCCGATCCTTCGACGAACCTGGCTCTGGCGGACAAAGTTGGCTCCGACCAGGTCCAACCCAAAGTGAAGCCGCTGCCGAGTGGGGGATGGTATGTGAGTTGGTTTGCGCCGCCGGTTGGCTACAGCGTGTATTTGCAGCGCCTCAGCCCTGCCGGGGTGGAGCAGTTCCGGCACGACGGTTTGAAGGTTGCCGCCCTGACCAATAGCTCCACGGAAGACTACGGCTTGGATATCGACACGAGCGGCAATGCTTTACTGGCCTTCCTCGATACGCGTGAAGGGTCTAACCAGCAGGTGACTGCGGCCAAGATGAGTCCTTCGGGGAAAGCTTTGTGGGGAACGCTCGGCGTGCAACTGACTAAGGGACCCGCGACCCATTCCGCCCCCAAGATTGCTGGCACCAGCGATGGCGATGTTGTGGTCGCCTGGACGGTGACTGACAGCAACAATCTCAATGAGGTCGTGCTGCAAAAGCTTGATCCGACGGGGCATCCGCTGTGGGGGAAGGGAATCGTATTCCATGAAGCCAGCTACAACTATGGACTGGCCGACTTGCACGCTGCGGACGACGGATCAGTGATTGTTTCGTGGATTCGCGAGCAGGGTTTTGGCAGCAACCGCTACATCTACGCCAACAAGCTGTCGTCCACAGGAACTCTTCTTTGGGGGAAGCATGTGAAGGTGTTCGATGGAGGCTCGCTCCAATTCGGCGCGTTCCCCGGGTTCAGCACGGATGGAAACGGCGGCGCGGTTTTTGCCTGGTATAGCAGCAGTCCCGCACTGCAGTGCTTTGCCCAGCATATCCTTGCCGACGGCAGCGAGGCTTTTCCGCACAATGGTTCGGTGGCTTCGACCGATACCACGAACGTGAGGGTTGATCCCGCGGCATCGTACCGGCAGGCGACGGACGAGGTGTTTCTATTTTGGACAGAAGAGGATTCTACCCAGTCGCTCAACGGAATCTACGCGCAGAAGTTTGGCCCAAAAGGTGGACGCCAGTGGGGACAGACTGGGCTGGTGATTGTGCCTTTGGGAACGGATTCGGAGATTCTGCCCAGCAACGTGCAGGTCGGCAGCGGTGCGCTGGGGTTCTGGATCGATATGAAAACCTTTGGAAACGCAAGCATTCAGGCGGTGCGTCTGCAGCACGATGGCAAGATCAAGTGCTCGCAGTTTCCCGTGTCTACGGCGATGTCGAACAAGGGAAGGCCGGTCGCGGGCATCGTGACCACTACGAGTCTGGCAGCGCTTGCCTTCGAGGATGACCGTATCGGCAACAATGGGATTTACATCCAAAATGTGAACGACGATTGTTCGCTCGGGCAGAAGTGAGTAGTTGACATTTACCGCCAAAAGCAAAAGCCCCGGGTCATCACTCCGGGGCTTGTTTGCGTAAACCAGTAGATACGGAATCCGGCCCGCATCACCATCGTCCCGCTCCGATGAGCCGATGTCAAGCTTTAGTTTGGTGAGTGAAACCCACGGAGGGCGGCAGATTCGAACTGCAAGTGGCTGATGAGGCCACTCACCGGCTTCGCGGGCCGGGTCCAGTACCCACTGGCAACACCCTCCAGATCTCGGCCCGTCAAACAGATACTAGCTCTCGCGAAGATCTAAGCCTTGTGAGGTCCGTCACATCGCGTTCGAACCTGGCCCGAAATGGGAATCAGGGTGAGGATTTGTGGTAGCTTTCTAAGTTCCTCAGGAGACTGTTTCATGAAAGCCGTTCGCCTTCACGAATTCGGTGGTCCAGAAGTTCTTCGCTATGAGGACGTCCCCGACCCGCAGCCGCGCAAAGACCAAGTTTTGATCCGGGTCAAAGCCTGCGCCCTGAACCACCTCGACATCTGGGTTCGTAAGGGATTGCCGGGCGTGAACTTGCCGCACATCCTCGGCAGCGACATCGCTGGCGAAATTGTTGAAGTCGGCGAGTACATCACCGGGTTCAAACCGGGGCAACGTGTGCTCTTAGCGCCCATGCACTTTTGCAATCACTGCGCCAAGTGTGTCGCCGGACTTCAGAATCATTGTCGCGAATTTACCGCGCTCGGTAATGGCGTTGACGGTGGCTACTGCGAATTGATGGCCGTTCCTGCAGTGAATGTGATTCCCATCCCTGACAGTTTGGATTTCATCCAAGCCGCCAGCGTTCCTCTTGTATTTCTCACTGCCTGGCACATGCTGGTCGGTCGCGCGGGCATTCGTCTGGGTCAAACCGTGTTGGTTCTCGGTGCCGGTTCCGGCGTAGGCATCGCTGCCATTCAGATTGCCAAACTGTTTCATGCGCGCGTAATCACTACCGCGGGCGATGAAAAGAAGCTGGAGAAAGCGCGTGCGTTGGGCGCGGATTACGGGATCGACCATTACAAGCAGAAGATCTCGCAGGAGGTCAGAAAAATTACCGGAAAAGAGGGCGTCGACATTGTGGTCGAGCACGTCGGGACTGCGACCTGGGATGAGAGTATGAAATCGCTCAAGCCGGGAGGAACGATTGTCACCTGCGGAGCGACGACCGGGCACGACGTCTCGTTCGATCTGCGCTTTCTGTTTTCGCGGCAGCTCAATTTCCTCGGCTCATATATGGGCACGATGGGGGAATTGAACGATGTTTTGAGCCAGGTGTTTGCCGGACGCTTGAAACCGGTCGTGGACCGCACGTTCCCCCTGAAAGATGCCCGCGCGGCGCACGAGTACATGGAAGCCAGCCAAATGTTTGGCAAGGTTGTGCTGACTCCCTGATAACCTTTATTTCTTTTTTCCTCGCTTGGGAATGTGGTGCTTCGGAGTCGCCGAAGTCGCCCGTTTGCCTTTTTTGGTTCCCTTCTTTGTCCCGGGCAGCGGGTTGGCCACTACTCCGGACGGGTCGGACATGATGGTGCTGCTCTTCAGATCTACCGTGACCGTGTCTCGCTGCATCACTTGCTTATTGGTGGCGGTCTTGAAGGTGATGGTCAGAGTTTTCGCGTCAGTGGCGATCGTCAGGTAGCCGAATTCGACGATGGGGTTGACGACTAGCGTATAGTTCCCGATCTTTACCGGGGCGTTGGGTAAGCCGCCAAGCGGCGCTGTTGCCGCATAGCCGCCCGACCCTGCGACTATATACGGGGTTTCCTTCCCCTGGATGACCCGCGTGAAACGCTGGTAGAGGTGGGCGTGTCCGGAGAGAACGGCGTCTGGCCAGAGGCCCGCCGCGGTGCAGCAGGCGTCGATGTCAGCCAGTTCGCCGCTCGATCCGCCATGCCGGGCGTCGGCCGAAAGCGGCGGATGGTGAACTGCGAGCAGGACCGCCCGCTTGCCGGCTTGGCGGTCGGGTTTCAGCCGCGTCAACTCACTCTTCAGAAAGGATAGTTGATCGTCCACCAGCGGGAAATGGCCTTTCTGTGAGGAGATCACGCCAGCCCCGCTATCCAAGACATTGCTGTACAACCCGATGATCGAGACGAACGGAGCGTCGAGCGTGAAATAAACGCCGGGCTGGGTCATAACGCTGCGCACCAGCCCACCTGAGTCCGGTGAGGGACCGGGCTCAGGGGCGCAGAAATTTGTCAGAAACGCCGCCAGCGTCGGAACCTGTGGGGCGCTTGAAGATGCGCCGAAAATCATTCCGTCGTGGTTTCCGGGAATGGCGAAAATCGGCCGATCGTACTCGCGAAAGGGCTCGTAGAACTGGTCGTAATAATATTGCCCTTCGCCGAAGTTGTAGATGATGTCGCCCAGGTTAAAGAAAAACGCAGGGCCATTCACGCCTTGCGACTGCACTTCCGCTGCCATGGCGTCGGCGACTCCAGCCTCGTGCTGAATCGCAGTGGCCGCGGTTTGCGACCGGCTTACCTTGGCACCGCCGGTGTCGCCGACGGCATGGAAGGTGATCTTTCCAGCCTGATCGATGGCGTCGGCGATGTCAGTGGGAATGTAATCGGCCAGATTAATGTTCGGCGCCGCGTTCTGCCGTATCTGCGGAATGGGTTGCACCTGATTCTTGTGCTGGAGATAGTACGGCGAGTTGTAGTAAGCCGCGCTATTATTGTCCTGGCGGAAAGAGGTTTCGTCGGGGCTGGGCTTGGGGTCAGCGTAGAACTGTCCCTGTGGACCCATCATTCTTTGCACTGGCACTTGGCACCTCCTTGGAAGATTGTTATTACATCGTCATTGACGGACGGCAATCATGACAAATATCCATGACGGATGGTGAACGCCGCCGTAGAAGCGTTTCAGGGTTTTCCTCGGGGCCCGAAATCAGAGGGAAGACGCGAACAAGCTTAGTCCAAACATTTTCTATGTCAAGCGATTTTGTGAGGCCCAGATTCAAGAGTGATTCTGCGATCTCTGCGTACTTCGGCGCTCTCAGCGTTTTAAGATCTTGATAAGAATTCAAGGTCTTAAATCGCAGAGGTCGCTGAGAACCGTCGCAGAGTACGCGGAGTCGCCCGCGGGAGCAAACCGCGGCACACCGTTGATCTTGAACTTGGACGGAAGATGAGCTGGCAAGTAAAATGGAACCATGAGCAACGAACTCAGCTTCGGCCCCTACGTCACCACTGAAAACGGCAAGCACGTGGTCAAAGACCTGACTTACGGGAATCCCACGCCCGAGGGGGTCGTGCTCACGACCATGGACAACGCGGTCAACTGGATGCGCAAGAATTCCATTTGGCCGATGACTTTCGGCTTGGCCTGCTGCGCGATAGAAATGATGTCCATGGGTGCTTCGCGATTCGATATTGCGCGCTTCGGCGCTGAGGTGTTTCGTCCATCGCCGCGGCAATCCGACCTCATCATTATTGCCGGACGCGTGTCCAACAAAATGGCCCCGGTCATTCGCCAGCTCTGGGAGCAAATGCCCGAACCGAAGTGGGTGATTTCGATGGGAGCCTGCGCGACCTCGGGCGGGGTGTTCAACAATTACGCTCTGGTGCAGAGCGTGAATCAGGTCATTCCCGTCGACGTATATGTCCCGGGCTGCCCGCCGCGGCCAGAGCAGTTGATCTACGCCATCACTCTGCTGCAGGAAAAAATCCAGAACGAGCGCGGCACGATCAAGCGGGCGCTGAATATTTCCTAGAACATGTGGGGGCAGCCGCCCTCGGCTGCCCGGTTGAGCAAATCTCGACAGCGTTAGAGCATCTTCCGACATCGCCCGAACTCAACGCACGCTAGTCATCCCTCGCTTAACTCGGGACGACATCTCGTCAGCGGGTTTGGAGTCTCTTGCCCCAGAGCACAGGCGAGGACGCCCGCGCCTACATAAAATACAATTCCTGCATCATGAAATCCTTGGAGATCTCGCCCGATGAGTTCCGCCGACTGGCGGAAAAAGTCACGCAGCTCACAGCCGACTACCTTCGTGAACTGGACTCTCGCTCCATCTCTCCATCCACCACCGGCGAAGAGACAGAACGTCTGTTCCGGGCGCCGCTCAGCGAGAAGGGTGTGGGTGCGGAAGCGCTGGCTGGGCTGCAGGATGTGATTGAGCATTCGCGCGCGCAGAACGGTCGTTTCTTCGGATATGTCTTGGGTTCAGGCGAACCCGTGGCTGCCGTCGCGGATCTGTTGGCGAGCGTCCTGAACCAGAACGTGACGGCATGGCGTTCCGGCCCCGCCGCAACGACGTTAGAACGCACCGTAGTCAGTTGGCTCGCCCAGGCAATCGGTTGCCCGGGATTTCGCGGAAGCCTTACCGGCGGTGGTTCCTCAGCCAACCTGATGGGCCTGGCGATGGCGCGCGAAAGCAAAATGCCGGCAAATGAAGCTGGGGTGCCGAGCGTGCCGCGGGGTGTTGTCTATGCTTCGGAAGAAGTTCACATGTCGATCCCCAAGAGCATTGCTCTCCTGGGAATCGGCAGAAAAAATCTGCGACTGATTGCAACGGACAACAATTTTCGTCTGATCCCGGCGGAACTAGAGAAGGCGATCGAGCGCGACAAAAAGGACGGAAAAATCCCCATCGCAATAGTCGCGTCCGCGGGTACGGTCAACACGGGCACGATTGATCCGCTGCGGGAAATTGCCGCGATCGCCCGCCGTCACAACCTTTGGATGCACGTCGACGGAGCCTATGGCGCTTTGGCCGCGATCGCTGCGCCCGGCAAGTTTACCGACATGGATCTCGCGGATTCGCTTTCTCTCGACCCACATAAATGGCTCTATCAGCCTCTGGACTGCGGCTGCCTGCTGTATCGCGATGTGAACGCCGCCCACGCCGCCTTCGCCCACACCGGGGACTATGCCAAGACGCACACCGGCGATCCGGTCGAGGGATTCGCGTTCTTCGAGGAATCCTTGGAACTCTCGCGACGTTTCCGCGCGTTGAGACTTTGGCTTTCGCTTCGCTATCACGGTTTGCAGGCATTTCGCGCCGCCATCCAGAAGGACTTGGACCTTGCGCAGAGCCTGGCAACAGCCGTCGCCGGGCAGCCTGAGTTGGAACTGTTAGGGCGTGGCGACCTGAGTGCAGTTTGCTTCCGCTACCGAGGGACTGAATCCTTGCCGGAGCACGAACTCAATCTACGGAATGCTGCCATTCTCAAGCGCGTCGTCCAGCGGGGCCGCGTGTATCTGTCCAACGCAACCCTGCGCGGGAAGTTCTGCCTGCGGGCATGCCTCGTCAATCACCGCACCACGCCGGAAGATGTCGACGACGTGATCCCGGAAGTGCTGGCAGCAGCCAAAGAACTGTAGCGCCGGCATCCGGATGGCAATGCTCAGCCCGCACGGGCGAGACGCCCGCGCCTACATCGCCACAGTAAAATCCCTGCCGGTCCAGCCCAGACGGCGCTATAATCAGCCTGTTAGCGTCTTGGGTGCCCTTTGAAGCCACACCGTATTCCGGCTCTGGTTCTGTTGCTTTGCGGCTGCCTGACTGCGGGCGCTTCTGATCAGAAATCCTCCAGCCAAGCAGATTCTCAAATCCCTCGTCTTTCCAAGCAGACGCGCGAAGATTTGATCCGCGGATTCAACGCGGAACTGGTTTACATCCGCACGCCCTTCCCCATGGGCAAAGTAGGGCTAACCTTAAAAAATGGCGTGGTCTCACCCAGCGGAGACGACCTGCAACGGCTGATGGCCCTGTGGGGTCCTGCGGTGAAACCGGGCGATGAGGCGCGCATAACCGCCGTCGTGATCAAGGATGACCGCATTCACTTCGAAATCAACGGCGGCCCAATCAAGAAACAGAAATGGTACGAGCACATTCAAGTGAGCGGTGCCGGAGGCGTGACTCCGGTTGCTCCCAGCGACCAGAATGCGAACCCGCGGGGCACGTATGTGGATCTGGTGTTCGATCACTACGTTCCCGACCTGACTCCGGAGAAGTTCAAAGACCTGCTCCGTCCGGTGCTTGATTTCAACGCCAAGTCTGCGCTTGAGGCTTATCTCGATACCCTTCCGCCCAAAGTCAAGGAAGCCATCGAGAACCATCAGGTCCTGGTCGGAATGAACCGCGAAATGTTGATCCGTGCCAAGGGTCGCCCACCCAAAAAGATTCGCGAAAAAGACGGGGAGACCGAATACGAAGAGTGGATCTACGGCGAGCCTCCTCAGGATGTGGATTTCGTGCGTCTGGTCGGCGACGAAGTCGTGCGCGTCGAGACCATGAAGGTTGACGGCACCAAGACGCTCCGTGCGGAAAAAGAAGTCGATCTCGGGCCGCAGCCGAGTGTTGCCAAAGCGTCAAACGAGGAAAGGCCGGCAAATGCTCCCAGCCTGCGGCGTCCAGGAGAGGTGCCGGCGGAGCCGCCGAGACCCAGCGGCCAGGCCACCCCTGTTAATATCCCTCCTCCTCCGCCCTCCGGCGGACCGAACTTTTCCATCTAGCTGGTTACAACCCCGCGTGACGGCCGCTTGGCTTTGAGGTTGCCTCCGTAGAGCTTATTTAAGCGTTGCGGAAAATAGCCGAAGGCGAGTATACTTTCGCGACTATTGTGGGTTGCTCCTACAGGACGGCGACCACCAATGGAACCCGATCGCGCCCGGCCAGATGCCGGTCCCCCGTTGCGACTCGGTTCGTTAAAGCCAAAACCGACGTATTTCAGGAGGGTGGCGATGAAACGCATCAGCATTGGGATGTTGGTTCTCAGCGCGTGTTTTGTTTTGGTGGCGCGGGTGCAAACTCAGGAAGCGCACACCATCACTAAGTTCAATGTTGCAGGTGCCGGCAATAGCGCAGGCCAAGGTACAAGCCCCTTCGGCATCGTAGACGACGGTTCGATCGTGGGACAGTATATTGATTCAAATAACTTGACTCACGGCTTCCTGCGCAATCCCACAACTGGCCATATCACCAAGATCAACTATCCCGGCAGCCAGGCTACGTTCCCCGCTGGCATGAACTCGGCGCTCACAATTACGGGGTACTATTTGGACACAAATGGTGTGTCCCATGGCTTCATCCGTTCTCCGAGCGGTCAATACACCCCGCTCAATTATCCGGGCGCTGGTAAAGGTTCAGGCCAAGGCACCTCCGCTGGGAATATCAATGCAACCGGAGAGATCACGGGCTTTTATGTGGACTCAAACGGGGTGTATCACGTCTTCCAACGCACGCCCGAGGGAAAATTCAGCAAGTTCGATGCTCCGGGAGCAGGCACAGGTTCCGGCCAAGGAACGTTTCCGGCCTTTTTTTCAGGCCTTACCGATACGGGAGGAATGGCCGGAGGCTACGTCGATTCGAACGGTGTGTTTCATGGCTTCCTGCTCCCCGCCCATGGCAAATTTGCCACTATCGACCCGATGGGCAGCGTTAAAACTTACGTTGTAGGGCTCAGTTCCGGGGACGCGGTGACAGGAATCTACTTTGATTCGACGGGTTCCGTCCGCTGTTTTCTACGCAAAGCCGACGGTACGTACATCGCCGTTAACGCCCCGAAGTCCGCCGCCACAACTGCTAATAACATCAATCCGGAGGGGACGATCGAGGGAGAGTATTTTGACTCGAGTGGCGTGACGCACCCTTATGTGCGCACCCTCGCCGGTCACTTCACTGAGTTTAACGTCGCCGGGGCGGGCACGGGCGGCGGTCAGGGCGCCTCGGCCAACTCCAGCAACTCGGCAGGAACGATCACCGGCAACTATGTGGACTCGAACGGCGTGAATCACGGCTTTGTGCGCCAGTAAAGGCTAAAAATCGGAGACGGCACCGTCATCCGGGTTGATCAGTTAAACTGGAAGTGTGAAGATCGCGCTGGGACAGATTAATCCCACCGTTGGGGATTTCGCGGGGAACGCCGCGAAGATCATTGAATTTTCCCGCCGCGCTCAAGCCGATGGCGCAGGATTAATTCTTTTTCCTGAACTCTCCGTCTGTGGCTATCCGCCCCGCGACTTGGTGGAGCGCACCTCTTTTGTCCAGCATAACCGCGAGAGTTTGGATCGCATCGCCGCCGGAACCCGCGACATCGCTGTCATCTGCGGAGTGGTGACTCCGGCTCACGCGGAAAGCGGCAAGTCGGTGATGAACTCTGCCGCGCTGCTGAAAGATGGCAGAGTCGCCTTTCTGCAATCCAAGATGTTGTTGCCCACCTACGACGTTTTCGACGAGATGCGCAACTTCGCACCGGGAAAAAGTCAGGTGCTGTTTCCCTTTTGCGGGAAGCAGATGGCGCTTACCATCTGCGAAGACGCGTGGAACGACAAACACTTTTGGAACAAGCGTCTGTACACCTTCGACCCAGTCGAAGCTTTAGTCCATGCGGGGGGCAACTTCGTGCTGAACATCTCGGCTTCGCCTTTCTGGATGGGCAAACGTGAATTGCGCCGGGACATGCTGGCCACCATCGCGCGCAGCTACAAGGTTCCGGTCGCCATGGTCAATCAGGTCGGAGGCAACGACAGCCTGATCTTCGACGGTTCGAGCCTGGTGTTGAGCCCGGCGGGAGAGGTGATCGCGCAGGGAAAATCCTTTGAAGAAGACCTCATTTATTTCGATTCCGATCGGTTGACCGGTGAAATCCATTTTCAAATCGAAGGCGACGAAGCCAGCGTATATTCCGCGCTTGTTTTGGGGACGCGGGATTACGTTCGCAAGTGCGGCTTTCGCCAGGTGATTGTCGGGCTGAGCGGCGGCATTGATTCGGCGCTCACTGCGGCCATCGCCGTCGACGCGCTTGGATCCGAAAATGTGATCGGCGTTGGCATGCCTGGACCGTATTCATCGCAGGGCTCGCTTGATGACGCACGCGCGCTCGCAGAAAATCTCGGTATCCGCTTCGAATTGCTTTGTATCGCCGATATTTTCGCAAGCTACAAGAAGAGTCTGACCAAGGTCTTCGCCGGTCGCAAAGAGGATGAGACCGAAGAAAATATCCAATCCCGAGCCCGGGGCACGCTGCTGATGGCGTTGTCGAATAAATTCGGAGCCATCGTGCTCAGCACCGGCAACAAGAGCGAACTGGGCGTGGGTTATTGCACGTTGTATGGGGATATGGTCGGCGGGCTGGCGGTAATTTCCGATGTGCCCAAGACCATGGTTTACCGTCTCAGCCATTACGTGAATTCGCGCCGCCCGGTAATTCCGCAGGCCACGCTGGAGAAGCCGCCATCGGCGGAATTGCGTCCCGATCAAAAAGATAGCGACACCCTTCCGCCCTACGATGTGCTGGATGCGATCCTCGAAGACTTCGTCGAGGAATCGCACACCGCTGACCAGATTGCGGCCGAACGCGGCTTCGATGTTAGTCTGGTTCGGCGCGTCATCCGCATGGTGGAACGAGCCGAATACAAGCGGCAACAGGCCGCGCCGGGGCTCAAGATTTCACCGAAGGCTTTTGGCTATGGCCGTCGTTTTCCCATTGCCGCCAAGTCGGATGTTTAGCAAATACTTAGGTAGAGAGCGCGATTCTAATCCGGTGATGCAGTTGCTGTTTTGAAAACTCGCGATTCGTATCAGGGTATGCCTTCAGGCATACCATAAAATCGTCCGAGAATGAGTTCGGCTTCAGCCGCTGGAGTTCGATGCTCCTCCCCGAAGCTGCGTTCTCCGCCAGCCTGTTAAACTCTATCGGCGGATGGGACGAGGATTCTTGGTTTTGTGGAGTTCGATCGCGACGTTTGGCGCCTGAAGGCGCGGTAAAAGCGCGCTGCTGACGGCATGCCTGAAGGCATGCCCTGATACGAATCTCAGTTGCGTAACGGGCGTCAGAATCCGCAAGCTCATGAGCTCCGTAGTGCAGCATTCTGATTTTGATGTCAATTGAAAGGAACGCATGCATCGTCTATTGAAATATCTGTTGATCCTGCCCCTGCTGGTCACGCTGGCGGGTGCGCAACAAGAGCCTGCCGCGCCTCATGCCGCGGCTAAAACCGCGACCAGCACGAATCTTCCTTCCGAAGAAGCGGTCAACGGATTCCTGCACGAAATGTTCGGCCACGACGCTTCGTTGACCTGGAAAATCCTGAGCATCAAGCCATCGCCAGCCGAAGGACTATCCGAAGTGAACGTGTTGATTAGCGGCGCTCAGGGAAAGCAAGTCCAAAAATTCTACGTCTCCGCGGACGGACATCATGCGATCTCCGGAGAAATTATTCCCTTCGGCGTCCATCCCTTCGAAGCCGCCCGCAAGCAACTCAATCGAGACGCCACTGGACCTTCGCGCGGCCCCGCCGATGCTCCGGTGACCGTGGTTGATTTCAGTGACCTGCAGTGTCCGCACTGCAAGGATCTCCATCCAACCGTCGAGAAGCTGATGGCCGAAAACAAGAATGTCCGCGTGGTATTCGAGAACTATCCGCTTCCCATGCACGATTGGGCCGCCAAGGCGGCGGATTACGCTGACTGCGTCAGCCGTAGTTCCAACGACGCTTTCTGGAAGTTCATCGCGAGTGTTTTCGCCGCGCAAACCGACATTACCGCAGCAAATGCAGACGAGAAACTAACCGGATTTGCCGACGCCGCAGGGGTGAAGGGCGCCGACATCGCCGTCTGTGCGGCTAAACCCGAAACCACGTCTCGAGTGGAAAAATCGTTGGCTCTGGGTCAGGCGCTGAATGTCGACAGCACCCCGACGTTATTCATTAACGGTCGCAAACTTCCCTCGGTCCCGTACGAAGTTCTGCAGAAACTCGTGGACTTCGCCGCCAAGGAAGCTACCGCGGCTGCAAAGTAAGGGCTTGTCTCTAGAAATCGTTCTGTCATCCCGAGCGAAGCGAGGGATCTAGGTTCTTCGCGTCAGCGACGACGATCAGATTCCTGGTCGCTTCGCTCTCTCGAAACGACAGAGCAAAAAAGGCCGGTCGCGGCCATCGATCTTTACTGTGAGTTCTTGGGCAGCCACACTTCCGTGCTCTGGCCCGGACTGAGGTTGATCACGTGCGGCGTGACCACCAGCAGCAGTTCATCGGTTTCAACCATCTTGCTGTTGGAAGCCATTACTTTGTTCAGCCCCGGAACCGCCCCGAGCCCGGGGATTCCGGTCAGGGTGAGTTGTTCGCTCTGACTTAGCGAGCCGGCTACCACGGCTGGTTCTCCATCCACCAGCGTGATGCTGCCTTTGTATTCGCGGTTCGCGATCACGGGCACACCATTCAAACTCTGCCCCGCCAAAGTGCGGAAGTCCATTTCGAACGTGAGGCCCACATCCGAGTTGGTGTACACAACCGGCTTCGCTTTGAAGGTCAGACCCAGATCCTCATAGGTGAACGAGGGGAAAGGAGCCTGAAAGCTGCCGTTCTGCAGTACCTGCGAAATCGCCGGCGTGTTAAACACAGGCGCGAAACTCGCGTTGAGAATGGGATAACGCGAGCCGATACGAAACGTCGCCTCATTCCCCTGGGCCGCTCGCAAGCTTGCGTGTTCCAGTGTTTTGACCCAACTTTCGTTCATTGACAGTTCGGCGCCCAGCGTTCCTAAACTCAACCCCATGAAGGTCAGACCACCGCCAAAGGTGGCCAGCGGCGTGTTGAAAATCGAATTCTGCTGCCCTCCCAGTTGCGCGAGCAAACCGGCGATGCCCTGGGAACTGGCTGCATTGATGCCACCGCTCGAGATCAACTGATTAATCAAGCTCTGAATATTCTGTCCGCCAAGCCCGGTGAGCGCGAGCACTGCAGCCGCGGGAATGTTATACAGCGTGAACTGGTTGGGGATCTGAAGTCCCATGTCCCGCGTTAGCTGGTGATTGATCTCGAATACCTGGACATCCAGAATGACTTGCGGACGAGTTGTCCCGAAGCTCTCTAGCAACTTCGTAACCCCATCCAGGATACTCGCCGGCGCGCGTACCGCAAGCATCCCTGCCTGGGCCTGGGAAACAAACCGAATATCGAAGATGGTCCGCAGCAGAGTGACCATTTCGTTCAGTTCTTGCGGCGTGCTAACTCCTGGTAGGTAGAACGTGCGCAAGCCCATGTGGTCGAACTGGCGATGAAATTCGGGGTTCTCCTTGACCACGTAGATCTGCTTTTCCGACAGTGGCACCCAGAAAGCCCCAGTTACGGCGCAAGCCTCCTTCATTGCCATGTAGAAGTCGACGCCCTCGATATCGAAATGGACGCGGCGTGAGGGCACGGATTCGTCGAATTCCACGCTTACGCCGTAGCTCCCAGCCACCTGTGTCAGCAGCGCATGCGAATCTCCGCGAAAGTGGAATTCGTGGACGACCGGGTTAGGAACGACCCGCAACACCGGCGACTCGGCCACCACTTGTGGCGTGCCGGTTGGCTTCGGCGCCCATTCTGCGAGTGAATCCCGAAGCCGCTGTTGGGCGAACTCATTTTGCGGATCGAGATTGGAAGCACTGAGAAACTCGGCCTGCGCTTCCACCAGCTTCCCGTTTGTCAGATCGTCATTTCCGTTCTGCAAATGATTGAAGACCAGTTGCTGTCGAACCATGGCCAGCGATGTTACGTATTCAACATTTCTCGGAACCAGCCGGGCCGCGGTATCAAATTCCTCGTAGGCCTCATCAAAGCGGTCGGCCTTCTGCAGCTTCAGCGCTTTGGAAAAAGCCGCCTTGGATTTCTTTAGATCCTCCTTCGATGGATTGCACGCGGAGTCGCTGGACGTCGCTTGCGGACAAGGCAGCAGCGTGAGATTTTGCGGCTCGTCGGCAGCGAAAGCCGCTACCGCGAGTATCGCAATGGCCACCGCGGACCATCCCCAACTCATGCGCATGCTCCGATTGTAACCGGGAATAGATACCCTTGACCTACATCCAGCAGGGTCGTGTACCTTCGGGTTAACTCTTTGGAACGGTCGGAGCGGTGGTTCTTGCGAAGAAAGCATGATTCAGCACTTAGGGCTCAGCATTCAGCCATTGATTCTCGTCGGGCCCGCCGAAAATTCGCGGATACTAAGTGCCAGCTGCTAAATGGTTAACTGCTCCTCCGGTTGGAAAGTTAATCATTTTGGCGTATAAAAGTTAGTTGCGACTCGCGCATCATCTCCCTGCCGTGCAGTCACAACGCATCCCATACGCAAGCGAGGAAGCATGTCCAGTGTGACTACCGCGCAACCCCCCAAAGGTTTGGAGGGAGTGGTCGCCACCACCTCCGGCATCTGTTACATCGACGGAGACCAGGGTGTTCTGGCTTACCGCGGCATTGATATCCACGAACTGGCCGATCATTCTACCTTCGAAGAGACCTGTTATCTCCTTTGGTCGGGCCGGTTGCCCTCGCACGCTGAACTCAAGGAAATCCGCGACCGCCTCGCGGAAGAACGTAAGCTGGACCCGGCGGTCGTCAAGTTGCTCCGGACGGCGCCCAAGCACGTTATACCCATGGACGTCTTGCGCACCGCGGTATCGGCGCTCTCGTTCTACGATGCGGACGAGCGGAGCAATGACCACGACGCCAATATCCGCAAGTCGATTCGCCTGACTTCGCAGATCGCGATGATCGTCGCCGCCTACGATCGCATCCGGAAAGGGAAGCCGATTGTAGAGCCTGACCGGTCGCTTTCGCACGCCGCGAACTTTCTTCTGATGCTGAACGGTACCCGGCCGTCGCCAACGGCTGAGCGAGCTCTGGACATCGCACTCATCCTGCACGCCGATCACGAATTGAATGCTTCCACCTTCGCTGCGCGAGTTACCGCGGCCACTCTTTCGGACATGCATTCCGCCATTGTCTCCGCCATCGGTTGCCTGAAAGGCCCGTTGCATGGCGGAGCCAACGAGGCTGTCTTCACCATCCTGCAAGCCATCGACCGCGCGGGCGCCGATCCCGTGGAGCACATCAAGAAAATGCTGGCGGAAAAAAAGAAGGTCCCCGGATTCGGCCATCGCGTTTATCACACCGAAGATCCGCGAGCCACCCATCTGCGCAAAATGTCGCAGGATCTGGGGAACTCCAATGGACAGGGTAAGTGGTACGAAATGTCACAGGCCATCGAACAGTTCGTGAAGGCCGAAAAGAAGCTCAACGCCAATGTCGACTTCTATTCCGCCTCGACCTACCACATACTGGGAATTGACCTGGACCTTTTTACGCCAGTGTTTGCGGTCTCGCGCATTAGCGGATGGACCGCCCACGTGATCGAACAACTCGACGACAACCGGCTGATCCGCCCCCGCGCCGACTACATCGGGCCTGCCTATCCGCAACACTGGGTTCCCATGGAGAAGCGTTAGTCTGGGTGCTCGCATGAACGGCCAGAAGCGCCTCCCCGCGAGGGGGACGCGAAACCCGTGCTAATATCGTGTGAAATTTCCCCTGCAGCGAGGCCGATGTGTTGTGCAGCCGGTGCAGAACGAACCTGCCGGGTGGTTCCCAGTTCTGCTTGAACTGCGGACAGCCCGTGATTTCCGCGTCGAAGGGCGAGATCCTTCCACCCGTGGCAGCCGCGGAGCCAAGTGGGACTCAGCCGTTGGGGGCGCCACGGCAACGCCGACTTATCCTGTTATTGTTGCTTTTCCTGATTTTGCTCGGGGCCGGGTTGTGGGCTGCAACCAGCGACAGTCCCGAGGCACAGCAGGTTCAGGACTTCATCCACTGGTCGCAGACCCAAAGCATCGTCGACACTACGCTTTCAGTGAACCCGCACAGCTTTTCCGCCCGCGAGTTTACGGTTCCTCCCGGCGCCCTGAAGGTCAGCATCACCGGGGAATTCAGCGCAACCGCAAGCAGTCCGCGCAACGGTAATAGTAATGACAAGGACAAAGACCGCGACCCCGGCGTAGAAGCCTACGTGCTGACCGACACTGCCTTCGCGGTCTGGAGCAGTGGATATTCCGCGCCCACGCAGTACGAGAGCGGTCCGCTAGCCGCGGGCAGCATTGACGCCCCGCTTCCGGATGGTGCTGGAGTTTATCATCTGGTCTTCAGCAACAAGAGCTCAGCTCGCGCCAAGACCGTTCACGCCACCGTGCTCCTTCGATACAGAAGTTGGTTGCCCTACGCGTTGCTGAGTCTGAAGGAACGATTCTGGAGCTGGCTCGGATTGTAGGAGGAGTTGGTTGGCCCTCATTTTTCCGGGTAAATGCGCGGAGAAGTAAGGTGGTTGGAAACGCCACTAGGCACACCTTGCCCTCATTTCCCGATGGATGATAAAACTACTTAACTCCCCGAAGAGGACAGACCCCTCTGAGAGGTTCCCTTGAACCGGAAACTGGGCATCCGGTAGGCCTTATTAGAGGGAAACGTTAACCCACGAAACGGGATGGATTGAGCGCCAGCCCCCCGGCTGGAAGCTGGATGGCACCGCCGCGAATTGTGGTTCCAGCGGAAATTCTCGTTACCAGGAGTTTCTGCCCATGCTCGCCACAACCGCCAGCCGACGCATCTTCATCGCATCTCTTGCAGAATCCATCGGGAGGGAAGTCATTCTTCGAGGCTGGGTTTACCGCCTTCGCGTGCTCGGGAAGACTACCTTCGTAGTTCTGAAAGACTGTTCCGGGGAAGCGCAATGCGTCGCCGCATCCGAGTCGCTTAAGGAGCTTCATCTTAAATCGGACGACGCCATCGAAGTCCGCGGACGAGTGCGCCCCGACGAGCGCGCCAAGGCTGGATACGAAGTGGATGTCCTGCAGTGCCGGGCACTGAACCGCTCCGGGCAAAACCTCCCATTCAATTCGGCTTCTAATCTCGAGTCGGTCGGCTCAGAAACCCTGATCGAATACCGCCCGCTGGCTCTGCGCAATGACGCTATCGGCAACGTATTCCGGGTCCAAGCCGCGCTGCTCAGATTCTTCCGAGAATACTTGACGCAGAACCGGTTCACCGAAATCATCACTTCTAAGATCGTCGCTTCCGGAACCGAAGGCGGGACCAATCTCTTCGAGGTGAAATACTTTGATCGCGTGGCGTACCTGGCGCAGAGCCCGCAGTTTTACAAAGAGCATGGCGTAGCCGGATTCGAGCGCGTCTATGAAACCGGACATGTCTATCGCGCCGAACCCCACGCCACCAGTCGCCACTTGACCGAATATTATTCGCTCGATCTCGAATTTGGTTTCATCGACGGCCCCGAAGAAGTCATCCAGCTGGAGCGTGAACTGCTGACTTACATCTTCAAGCGCTTGAACGAAGACTATGGGCTCATGCTACGAACCTATCGAGAGCAACCCTTACCGTCCATGCTGGAAGTTCCATGCTGGGAGTTCAGCCGTTGCCTCGAACTGCTAAAGAGCAAGTTCGAACGCGCTGACCTGATCGACGATCTGGATCCCAAAGCAGAACGGCAACTGTGCCGCCTGGCAGAGGCGGAGACTGGCGTCCCGGCCGTGTTCGTTCTCGGCTTCCCCCTATCCGGCCGCCCGTTCTACACCGCTCCGCGAGGAACCGAAGGCGCTGCCAACAGCTTCGATCTCCTGTTTCACGGGGTCGAAATCACCACCGGCGGCCAAAGATTGCATCGCCGTGAAGAGCTCGAGAATGCCCTGCGCGTACGAGGCATCGATCCCGAGAAGTTCGAAAGCCATCTCCGAATGTTCGACACGGGAATGCCCCCACACGGAGGCTTCGCCATCGGACTCGAACGCCTGACTGCCCAGGTCCTGAATCTGCCCAACGTCCGGCAAGCGGTACTGTATCCCCGCGATCGCTACAAGCTGACTCCCTAAGAAGGATACTTTTTCGAGAACGCAGGCCTCGACAAACTGAGAACCGAGAACTGAGCACTGACAACTGCCTTCTCGTTGTCCTGCTGGCCTTGAGGTCCCAATGCTTGCAGCCCGAGCCGTGCGCCGCCTGCCAGCGGGCGTAGAATAAAAGCGGGAATTCCATGCGCCGTATCTATCTCGACAATAACGCGACCACTCCGGTGCTGCCCGAGGTCTTCGAGGCCATGCAGCCGTACTTCGCAGAGCACTTTGGCAACGCATCTTCCATCCATCATCATGGGCAGGAGACGCGAGCGGCGGTCGAGCGTGCGCGGGAATCGGTGGCGGCGCTGCTCGGGTGCCGGGCGTCTGAAATCGTTTTCACCAGCGGCGGCACCGAGGGCGACAATCTCGCAATCTCGGGATTGACTCGTGCCGGAGACCACGTAATCAGTTCGACCATCGAACATCACGCGGTGCTGAACTCCTGCAAGCACCTGGAAGCGATACGCTGCGAAGTGACCTACGTTCCCGTGGATGGCCGCGGGTTGGTCGATCCCGATGACGTTCGCCGCGCTGTGCGCCCGCAGACCAAGCTCATCACGATCATGATGGCGAACAACGAAACCGGCGTTCTGCAGCCCGTCGAGGAGATTGGCAGGATCGCGGCCGAGGCGGATGTGAATTTCCACACCGACGCGGTACAGGCGGCAGGGAAAGTGCCGATCGACGTGAAGCGTCTCGGATGTGATCTGCTTTCGATTTCCGGACACAAGCTGCATGCGCCGCAAGGAGTCGGGGCGCTCTACGTGCAGAAGGGAACCATCCTGCAGCCGATGTTTTATGGCGGAAGCCACGAGAGATCGCGGCGCGCTGGCACGGAAAACGTTCCCGGAATCATCGGTCTAGGCAAAGCGGCGGAACTGGCTAGGGAGGCCTTGGAGCGAGGCGATCTGGCACGAATGTCGGCGATGCGCGATCGCATCGAGCAAACCATTCTTTCCGAAGTCGAAGCTACCGGCGTGAACGGGGAAGGCGCTCCGCGTGTCCCCAACACGACGAACATTCACTTCGATTACATTGAGGGAGAAGCCCTGGTGATCGCCCTCGATTTGAAGGGACTCGCAGTTTCGACGGGAGCAGCGTGCTCATCAGGCGCCATCGAGCCTTCCCACGTGCTCACCGCCATGGGCTTGCCACCAGCAATAGCGCGAGCCAGCCTTCGCTTCAGTCTGGGCAAACAAAACACGCCCGAGGATGTTGAATTTGCCTTGAACCTCGTGCCGCAAACCGTGGCGCGACTAAGGGAACTGTCGCCGGTTTACAATAGAGCAGCTGTAAGCTCCTAGCTCCTGGCTTATAGCTTGCACCGTCGCTCTGATTTTTTCAGATCAACAAGCAACATTCCGGACGCTGAAGAGGCGTCGATATCTTTGCTAGGAGCTAGTAGCCAGAAGCTAGTACCTATGTCTTCTAAGACCATCGCCGTAGCCATGTCAGGCGGAGTAGATTCGTCGACCGTCGCGGCCATGCTGCGCGCGGAGGGTCACGACGTCATCGGCTTGACCATGCAGCTCTGGAACCAGCGGCGCCTGTCTGGGCACGCTGGCATGCCTGAATCGGTGCAGGGGCGCTGCTGCTCGCTCGACGATGTTTATGACGCGCGTCGCGTGGCTGAGACTCTAGGCATTCCGTATTACGTGGTTAATCACGAAGACCGTTTCGAGCGTGATGTGGTGCAGCCCTTCGTCGAGGAATATCTGTCAGGACGCACGCCCATCCCTTGCAGCTTGTGCAACAACCATCTGAAGTTTGATCAGTTGCTGATCGTGGCGCAGCAGATTGGCGCCGATGCTTTGGCGACGGGTCATTACGCCCGGGTTGAATTCGATGAGCAGCGTGGACGCTGGCTGTTGAAGCGTCCGGCTGATTCCTCCAAGGACCAAACTTATTTCCTGTTCGGTCTTACGCAGGATCAGCTCAGCCGCACACTTTTTCCGCTCGGCGAAATGACCAAGCCACAGGTTCGCGATCTGGCGCGGCATCACGGGCTGGCTCTCGCTGCGAAGCCGGATTCGCAGGAAATCTGCTTCGTCCCTGGAGGCGATTACAAGAAGTTCCTCGACGCATATTTGGCCGAGCAGGGTGAGTCTCTGCCCGATACCGCTGGTGAACTCGTGACCGCAGACGGACAGGTGATTGGCGAGCACGGCGGCATCCACAACTTCACCGTAGGCCAGCGCAAGGGCTTGGGTGTAGCAACGGGCTCGCCGTTATATGTCATCCAGATCAAGGGTGACCAGCGCCAGGTTGTGGTCGGCAATCAGGAAGATCTATACTTGCGAACCCTGCGCGCACGGCGGGTGAATCTGGTCGCGGTGGACGATCTGCGCGAACCGATGCGGGTTCGGGTAAAGATCCGGCATCGCCACGAAGGAGCTCTCGCTTGCTTGGAGAAGGCAGGTGACGACGAAGTGCTGGTGACTTTCGATGAGCCGCAGCGCGCGATTACGCCAGGGCAAGCCGCCGTGTTCTATGACGGAGATGTGGTGGTCGGCGGCGGCTGGATTGTTTAAGTCATAGCCGTCCTTGCAGATCTGAAATAAATAACCAGCTAGCGAACGATTCTTTTCTCGCGAGAGATTGAGCCTTCGAGGAAACCTTTGCCAAGCCTCACGCTTCATTATTGCAGAATTAAAGAAAGGGACACGTATGAAAGAACTAATGAATCTCGTGCTGATTGCGGCATTGTTAGCATGGGTTGGGCTAGCGCAGAGCCTCGCCAAACCAAGTGGCGGATCGGACTCTCAGAATGCGAAAGTGCAGTTTGCACCGGGCACAATCATTCGCGTGGAGCTGGCGAAGTCGGTCGATGCCAAGAAGGCCAAAGTGGGTGATGAGGTGATTGGCAAAACCATGGACGACTTTCTTGGGGACAGCAACGAGGTGCTCGCGCCCAGCGGGTCGAAAGTCCTGGCTCACGTCGCTGAGGTCTCGCCGCACGAGGGCGAGTCGGCATCTACGCTGGGAATCGCCTTCGACAAAATGGTCCTGAAAAATGGGACCGAAGTCCCGCTCAAGGCTTCCATTCAGGCGATTGGCCGGCCAGAGTCGAATTCCGGAACGACCTATGAGCCCATGGGCAGGCCGGGAGGATCGGGTGCGGGGTCGTCAATGCCCTCAGGTCGCGGTGGCTACGGAGGTTCCGCTCCGAGCTCCGGGGCCGCGACACCCCGGAGCGGGGACACCACCGGATCAGCCTCGGATGCAGGTTCGGCGACTGCGATCAATGGACAGCTGACGCCCAAGGCTCAAGGCGTGGTGGGAATGTCAGGAGTGTCGCTGACGACCGGAGCGGCACAGGATTCGGTGCTCAGTTCTCAAAAGCACAATGTAAAGTTGGACAGCGGAACGCAGATGATTCTTCGCGTCATTCCGTAAGGGTGGGCCAACCCAAGCAGCGTCACTGCGATGCCGTTGATTCCAGTGGATGCTACAACCGCTAGATGAACATTTCGTCCTGGGGTACGGGAACTCCGTTGCGCTGGCGGCGTTTCGATCCAATCAGGAATTCCAGTCCGGTGGTGATTCCCTGGACCAATCCTGAGAGCTGTCGCACCGGGGAGATCACGGTCTTGTGGACCAGGTCGGTTGTGTTCTCCACGCGGTCTAGGGTGCGATTCAGCAGTTCGTCGGCGCGGATGACCTGCAGGCGGGTGCGGTCGATGGCGTCGCTGACGGTGGCATCGAGGCGCTCGATTTGGGTGCGCACTACAGTACTCGACTCGCTCACATTGGTGACCAGAGTCTCGAGGTGAGGGCGAAATTGGACCAGCATGGCGTGCACGATCTCCGCCGCGGGCAGAACCTTGGTTCGGACCTCACTGGCCAGCGTTTCCATGCGGGCAGCGGTTTGGCGAACGGCCAGGTACATGGCCACCAGGATCCCGGCCTGGATCACCACTGCCGCCGCAGTACAGGCGATGAAAATAGGTAGATAGTCCATAAGCCTTGCTCCGCTCAGCTCGCTAATTCCCGTGCGCCGCGGAGATCGGATGCATCACGGAGTGTGCGAACTGCCTGGCTCCGCAGCTGTGGTTTCGTGATACGCCTGCTTTCCGGCTTCGTAGGCGGACCGAAACTGTTCTTTTTGCTGGTTCAGTACTTCCCGACCACGGTCAGCCCAAGTCGTGGCTTGCTCGCGAGCCTGCCGCGCGCGCTCGCGAACGAACGCCTGACCCTCTTCGGCTCGGGACCGCAGCGCCTGCCGGGTTTCGTCACCGGAACGTGGAGCATAAAGGACGCCGGCGATCGCGCCGAAACCGAGCCCCGCCAGAAACCAAAGAAAACTATTGCTATTGTTTTCCGACATAAATAAAACCTCCCACTCTGTTGCCGCTAATCGGATGGTAGCACCCGTTATGGCGAATTACAATTCAGAGGGCGCCACTTGTGAAGGCAGGGGAACTCTAAGTGTGAAGTCAATCGGCATAGGGGGAGTGGTCACCCACTCTCCCCTGCCACACCACCGGACATGCGGGTCCGCATCCGGCGGTTCAGTTCGGTTGAGCTAGAGTACGTCCAGCAACCGAGGAAGACCGAGCATATCGAAGTAAGCAATCGGAAACGCAGACGACAGGGCCGGACTGTTGGCGATGCGCCATGGTCCATGGGGACTACCGGCGGTTTGGGCCGCGAGGTCATGTCCGATGTTTCGCTGGCGTAGCCGAACATACCGCACCTTGCTGCGCTTCCATTGCTTCCAGATCACGGAGCGCAACCTGCGTCGCATCCATTCCTCTAGCTTTCGCAGCACCGAGGGCGTCTGGCTGAAGCCGAAGTAACTCTTCCATCCGCGTACATAGGTGGCGAGTTCCTTCGTCATCTGCTCCAGACTGATGCCCCGTGTTCGTCGCGTCAGTTCCCGGACTCTTTGCTTGCAGCGGAGCAGAGCCTTGGGCGCGATGCGCCGTTTCGGTCTGGTCCCGCTCGTAAAGCTAAAGCCCAGAAACTTGCGCTCCTGCGGTCGTGCCACCGCGCTCTTCGACTCGTTCACCTTGAGCTTGAGTCGCCGTCGCAGGAAACTGGTCACGCTTTGCATGACTCGCTTTCCTGCCCGCTCGCTCGCCACGTAGATATTGCAATCATCCGCGTAGCGCACGAAACGGTGCTGGCGCCGCTCTAACTCGCGGTCGAGTTCGTCGAGCACGAGATTCGACAGCAGCGGTGACAAAGGCCCTCCTTGCGGAGTTCCTTCTTCCACCGGACTCACCAGCCCGTTTTCCATCACGCCCGACTCCAGGAACGCTCGGATCAACTTGAGCATTCTCTTGTCGCTCACCCGCCGCGCGACCGCCGCCATCAGTTTGTCGTGGTTCACTCGATCGAAGAACTTTTCCAGATCAAAGTCCACCACCCAGCGGTTGCCCTCGGCGATATACTGCTGCGCCTGGGCCACCGCCTGATGCGCCGAACGCTGCGGACGAAAGCCGTGACTGTGTTCGGAAAACGTCGGGTCCCATCTGCGCTGCAGAACCTGCATCACCGCCTGCTGGATAAATCGATCCAGCACCGTCGGAATGCCCAACTTGCGCACTCCTCCGTCCGGCTTCGCGATCTCTACTCGCCTCACCGGTCGCGGCCGATACGTTCCGCTCATCAGCTGTTCCCGTATTGCTGGCCAGTGCTGCTTCAGGTAGCCCGGCAACTCCGACACTTTCATGCCGTCGATCCCCGGACTCCCCTTGTTGGACTTCACTCGTCGTAAAGCCCGCTGGCAGTTCTCCCGCCCGCAGACTTCTTCCATCACTTGCTCTTCTCCAGCCGGACTTTCGGTTTCGCATTTCGCCGTGAGCGATTCGGTCCCTTCCCCAGGAGCCCTTGGAGCTTCACTCCTCCCCTCCCCGGTAAAGGCCAGCAACATCTGTAGCTGGTTCTTCTGCCGCTTGTCGTTCATCGAGTCCTGCGTCCTACTCGCCGCTCCTTGCTGTTTGGGCCTTCGACCTTGCGGCCTACTATGCCCGCTGCTGACTCCCGCCCCACGGTCAGAGATGGATCGCTCCATCCTCAGTCACGATGCCGTGACATGCGGCGGGTCTCCCGAAGTAAGTTCGACCGCCTTCGACGCGCAACCGCCGGATTTACCACCAGTGTGCTTGGTGGACCTGGGCTTCGCTGTCCTTTGCCAGCTCGCCCCACACCGTAGGCCTCATCATCCGGTTCTTGTTCATCGGCTCGCGCCTTTGATCCACGCTTCTTTCAGACCCCGCCTCGCGACGACGCCCTTGCGCTTCTCTAGCCCTTCACCTCCACCAGGCTGGGCAGGGGACTTTCACCCCCAAGCTGTCGAACATGTTCGGCACACAAAGGCCCAGCACGGGCGCGGACGCCCGCGCCTACACCGAGTTTGCGACGGGCTTGTGGAGATGGCGACGAAGCGAGACAATATCCGATCATATAGGAGGCGGTTCGTGTCCGACCGGAAGTATCGCCAACACGGGTATCAGGACAGCGGCGAGAAGCGGGAAAAACAGTCTGGGGAAAAGCCGGTCAAGAAGGAAACGTTTGGCCCGCGGGCGGTGCAGATGCCGGGGACGCACACGGTTTCGCGGTGTGCGCAATGCGGCACTCTGCTGACGTCGATATCCGAACCCGTCGGGCAATGTCCGAAGTGCGGCTTCGAACTTCACTCTTGCCGGCAGTGTACCTACTTCGATACTTCGAGCCGGTTTGAATGCACTCAGCCGATTCCGGAGCGCGTCACACGCAAGGACGAGCGCAATCAATGTACGTTCTATTCCATGCGGGTCCGGGTGGAAAAGGAAACTTCCACGCCAAGCACGGCCCGGCCCATGGACGCGCGGGCGGCATTCGAGAACTTGTTCAAGAAGTAACGATTCCCAGGAACCTCGCCTTTAGTTGATCGACGAGTTAGCGGCTCTGTACTCTGGCCCAGCGCAGCGCTTCCTGCCGGTCGGCGAATGCCCGCATCTGGGTTGCTTTGCCGTCACGGACAGCATAAACGTCCGCGAGGCGCACGTCCTGCCACTTGTTGCTATCCTTGGGTCGAACCCGCGCATGAACAAATACGACGATCCGGTTGCCGACAGGGATCAATTGCTCCGGTTCGCTGCTTACTTCGGCCCAGGCGGCTCGCGACTGTGTGAGATAGCGCTTCACGTCGTCGCGTCCGTGGTACGTGCCACCTCCGGGAAATTCCGCGGGTTCGCTCCATTCGATTTGCGCATCAAGGGGTTTCACGGCCGCATCGATATCACCGCGATTGAAGGCCGCGTACGCGGCGCGAAGCGCGTCTATGTCTTGCTTCACCTGTGGGGAGATTTCCATTCGAGGCTGTCTTCCCGCCCGGTTGCATCCGCTCAGACACAGACTTGCGGCGACGATTAACGTCAGAAATCGGCGTGTCATAACTAAAGCGACGGCCCAAGACCTGCACGCGCGTTACGGCTTTTGGGTTGGACGCAGCAGAATCTCGCTGACAAACGATTGCGGAGCTTGCGTTACCAACATCGCTACCGCGTGAGCTACGTCGTCGGGTTGCAGCATCTTGGTTTTATCTTTTCCGGCGTGCGGGCTCAATTCGGTGTCGACCGAACCGGGACAAACCACCGACACTCGAATGTTGTGAACCCGGAGTTCCTCCGCCGCGGAATAGCTTAATCCGTTCAGACCCCATTTCGAAGCGGCGTAGGCCGCGCCATTCGGCAGCGCGTTCTTGCCGGCGAGCGAAGAGATGTTGATGATGTGTCCGCCACGGGCGCGAATCATCATGGGCGCGAATGCGCGAATGCAGTAATAGACTCCTCGCAAGTTCGTATTCAAAACCTGCTCCCAAGACTCGGGAGGCAGTTGGTGCAGGGGGCCTCCAAAGCCGCCCACGCCCGCGTTGTTCACCAGAATGTCGATTCGGCCCAGCGTGTGGTCCACTTGCGCGGCTACGGCTTCGATGGAGCGGAGGTCGGTCACGTCGCACTGCAGTACTTCGGCTCGCCCGCCGGCCCTCGAGATTGCCTTCGCGGTGGACTCCAGCGGCGCGCGGGTGCGTCCACAGAGCACGACCGCGGCTCCGATACTGGCCAGTCTGGCCGCGATGGCGGCGCCGATGCCGCGCCCCGCACCAGTGACAACAGCTACCTGTCCGGCCAGACTGGCAATATTACCAGTCTCTTCCATGGGCCCCCTAGGCTATGATTGTTATGTTGGCATGCACAACCAGCGTGTGCCACGTCACATCTTACAGGATTGGCAAGAGAGTCTGCGAAAGTAAGCTTGCCTTAGTTGAGCTACATACTTATAATCCGGCTCACCGGAAATAGTCTGGTCCTGTTGAGGTTAACCGGCGAGTGCTGGGTTCTGGGCCTGTCGCATGAGCATAGGCTCATGTTCTGCAAGACCGGGTGTTGGGCTTGGGTATACCCGGGTAAGAGTGCCGTCTGATTTCCCGACAAATTCAAGGAGCCATTTCAAAATGAAGAAGAGTCTAGTAGCGATTGTGCTTACGTTTGCTGGATTAGCCTCGGGGCAGCAAGCCACAACGCAACCGCAAACACCAGCCGGGGCGCCTGCCGCGGCTCAACCGCAAAAGAAAGAGATCAAGGATCCAGCGGAATACAACGCCTATGTCGGAGCAGTACAGCAGACGGATGCCGCCGCGAAAATCAGCGGCCTGGAGGCTTTCCTCAACCAGTATCCCAACAGCGTGATGAAGGAAGACGCGCTGGAATTGTTAATGGGAACCTACCAGCAGGCAGGAAACCAAGCTAAGGTAATGGACACCGCGAACCGGTTGTTGGCGGCGAATCCGAATAACGTTCGCGCACTGGTGTTGCTGGCTTTTAACGAGCGCGCCGCGCAAAAGTGGGCGGATGCCAGGCAGCACGCTGAAAAGGGATTGCAAGCTCTTCCCAACATGTCCAAGCCGGACGGAGTCTCGGACGCGGACTTCGCCAAACAAAAGACCCAGTTGGGCGGACTGCTAAACAGCGTGGCGGGTTTTTCCGCCCTGCAGATGAAAGACAACGCGGCTGCCGAGAAGTATTTGCGGGCCGCCGTGGACGCCGATCCGAACAACGTCGAAAATGTTTATCCCCTGGCGCTCGCCAGCCTGACCGCGACTCCCGAGGATGACGTCAACGGGCTCTTCTTCATTGCCCGGGCTGCGAATCTGGTCAAGGACCCAGCCGGCAAGGCTCAGATTATCAAATTCGGCCACAGCAAGTACGTGAAATACCACGGTTCCGAGGATGGTTGGAACGAGCTTCTGGCGCAAACCGCAACCACACCGCTGCCGCCAGCAGGGTTCACCATCAAGCAGTACGTGCCTCCCACGCCGGCCGAGCAAGCTGCGGATCTCGTAAAAACCAAAGCTCCGAAGGATATGAGCTTCGCCGAATGGGAACTGGTGCTTTCCGCTGGTGCTCCGGCAGACGCGGACAAAGTTTGGTCTGTGATTAAGGGCGTACCCTTGCAGATGGAAGGTACCGTTATGAAGGCGGGTCCTACCGAACTGGAAATGGCAGCCAGTCAGGACGACATCGATGCCAAGCGGGCGGATATCGTCGTGACTATGGGTGGAACTATTCCTGCCAAACTGATGCCGCAGGTGGGAGCCACTCTGGACTTTGAAGGGACGCCGGTCTCCTACACGCCGAGCCCGTTTGTCATGACTATGGAAAAGGGCGCATTGCTGACCAAAGCTCCGCCAGCCAAGAAACCACCCGTCCATCACCACTCCACAAATTGAAGGTGGGCGAGGGTTAACGATTTAACAGGGCAGCGTCTGAACGCTGCCCTGATTTTTTTGTTTGTGATTTCCCAAAGGAAGTTACAACCGAATTCTCAGCGGACCGCCTTTTTATCGTAAGCGGCGGGGCGGGCACTGCGGGGAGGACGTTTGACCCCGGCCCGCAATTGCCGGATATCAATCTTCAATTCAGCGATGGTGCGGCTCAGAGTGTTGCGATGCATCCCCAGCTGGCGCGCGGCCCGGCATTGGTTTCCGTTGTTTTCCTGCAGCACTGTCAGAATGAACCGCTTCTTGAATTCACGTACCGCTTCAGAATACAGAATATTGCTTTTGTACATCTGCAGGATGAGTGCTTCGAGCTGATCTCTCACGGGGCATCCCTCTTTCTCTTGGAAAGCTGCATTGAAAAGCTGCCAAGGGCGCTTTCCTCTGTTTGCCGATTTCGTTTCGCCGCCGCCGCGTGCGGCGTCTACATGTGTTGCCGTTCATGGCGCAGCAAGTCGAGTCCTTGATAAAAGCGCGACCGCAATTCCGACGGCGCCACCCAAATGGCGGCGCGCCCAACTACCAGGAAATACGGCGCCAGTTCCGAACCTTCCAGCCACGTCGACGTCGGCACGAACGCTGCCATGCTCATCAGGACCACTGCCGCAATCAAACATCCTCGCAGCAGCCCCAGCGCCGCGCCCAAAATCCGGTCCACAAAACTGAGTCCCGCTTCTTTTACAATATGGCGGGCAATCCTCCCCGCGATTCCGGCGAGGAACAGCACTGCCAGAAAAATAATAAGAAAAGCGGCGATTTCGCCCAGCCACATGGATTTCATGTGAGGCGCAAACCGTGCCGCCAGCCGCTGGTAGTTCCACGCCGCCAGCAAGTACCCAAGCACCAAGCCGGCGATGCCAAAGGCTTCGTGAAAGAAGCCCGAGATCGCCGCCTGAATCACTGACACTGCTATGACTGCCACGATGACCCAGTCGGCTGCTGTCACCGTTTTCTCCAACCGTCTACTTCTTCACTAAACATCCAGGTCCTGCCCGGTGAGCTGGCGGAAAGCTTCCAGATATTTCTCGCTGGTGTGGCGCGCCACGTCCGCGGGCAGAGCGGGAGCGGGCGGCTGCTTATTCCAGCGAATTTGTTCCAGGTAGTCACGAACGTATTGCTTGTCGTAGGATTCCTGCGCCCGCCCCGGCTGGTACTTATCCGCAGGCCAGAAACGAGATGAGTCGGGAGTCAGCACCTCATCGGCGAGTGTGATGCCCTTGGACGTCATCCCGAATTCAAACTTGGTGTCGGCAATGATGATGCCTTTCTGCTGTGCGTAGTCCGATGCTTTGCCGTAGATCTTCAGACTGATGTCGCGAAGCTGGCGGCTCAGTTCCACTCCCACGATCCGCGTCATCTCCTCGAAGGGAATGTTCTCGTCGTGGCCAGTCGTCGCCTTGGTGGCGGGAGTGAAAATGGGCTGTGGCAGCCTGCTTGACTCCTTGAGTCCTGCAGGCAGTTCGATCCCGCACACGCGGCCGCTGGCTTTGTACTCTTTCCAGGCGGATCCGGAAATATAGCCTCGCACCACGCACTCGACCGGAATCATCTCCGCGCGCATCACCAGGGTCGATCGTCCCTGCAGTTGGTCGGCATATTTCTGCGCGGCCACGGGATACCGTGTCACATCGGCTGTGACCACATGGTTGGGCACGACGTCGCGGAGGAAATCGAACCAGAAGAGAGAAATCTGGGTCAGCACACGACCCTTATGAGGGATGCCTGTGGCCAGCACATAGTCGAAGGCGGAGATGCGATCGGTGGCGACAAAGAGAAGATGTTCACTGTCCAGTTGGTATACATCGCGGACCTTGCCGCTGGTGTGGAGTTTCAGTTCAGGGAAGTCAGTGCGCAAAAGAACGGAGTCGAGAAGTTGGGGGCTCATGTTGAAATTCTACAGTTAGAAAACGTGGCGTATTCTAACCTGCCAGAAATATTTGTCAACCGCATAAGTCACAATAGAACGTCGAGGATTTGCATTCCCTTGAAAGAAAAAGTGTTGACAGCGGGAGACTGGCTCGAATCGGCTTCTAGTGCGGCTTTTCGGGGTATTCGGTTTGTGGAAAAGCTGAGGATGGCAGAGGATAACTGGGTAGAGACGGAAAATGCCGGGCATGCAAACAACTAGCCTTCGCGGCGCTTCCATTTCTCCACCGTTTGTTTCACTTCCTTTTCAGTTGCAAAGTTTCCACGATCGGCTTCCGCCAGTCCTTTCTTGATTTCCGCAATTTGCCAGTCGTTCAAGGCAACGTTTTCCTGAATCATCTGTGCTTCTGTCGGCGATTGGGGCGGGCCCATCACGCGGTGGCTCCGAAGCGCACCGAAACCAGCTTGGAAACTCCCGGCTCCTGCATGGTGACACCATAAAGCACCGGAGCAATACTCATCGTCTTTTTGCTGTGGGTGATCAGCACGAACTGGGTTTGAATGCTCATCTCTCTCACCAGTTCGGTGAAGCGCCCGATGTTGGCTTCGTCCAACGGTGCGTCGACCTCATCGAGGATGCAGAACGGGCTGGGCTGATACTGGAAGATTCCGACGAGCAGTGCCAATGCAGTCAGGGCCTTTTCACCGCCCGAGAGCAGCAGCACGTTCTGCAGCTTCTTGCCGGGAGGGGAAGCGACAACGTCGATGCCGCTCTCCGCGCTGTTCTCTTCATCGGTTAGGCGCATGAAGGCATGCCCACCCCCGAACAGTTTGCGGAACGTAGTCTGGAAGTTCTCGTTGATTCTGTGGAACGCCTCTTCGAACTTCTGCCGCGAGAAAGTATCGATCTCCTTGATGGTCGCCTGCGTGTTCTGAATCGAATCCAGCAAATCTTTTCTTTGGGTGTCCAGAAATGCATGGCGCTCGGCGGTTTCCTTGTATTCCTCCAAAGCCATCATATTTACCGGGCCCATGGCATCGAGCCGGGTGCGCATCTCGCGGTAGACCTGGTCTTCCGCGGCCAGTTGGTCCCCGCTGACGATCGATATTGTCATGTCGGCGGCCAATTCGTGACGTTGTATGCCCAATTCGTTCAGGCAGGTTTCGGCCATGTACTGCGCGTCCGACTGCAACTTGGCTGCAGCTGCCGAGAGCTCACCACGCCGGTCGCGAGCCTGATCGAGTAACTGCCGGGCGTCGCGCAGGGCGTCCTCGATCTCCGCCAGCCGGGCGCGCACTTGGTCGGACTCAAATTGCAGCAACCCGTCCCGGGCCTCGGTGGTATTACGCTCGGCTTCGAGTTCTTCCAGTTGGGCAATCATCTGCAGATTCTCGGCCTCGCGTTGCAGTTTTTCGACAACTGAAGCCTCGATCTGCTTCTGCAGAGAATCGGCTCGTCCGCTCATATCAGCGACCAATGCTTCGATTTTCTCCAGCACGGCGGTTGCGGACCGATGCCGTTCCTCGAGCGTCGCCACGCGGGCCAGTTGCTGAGAAGCGTTCTGCGCAGCCGAATCGCGCCGCGTGCGCGTGTCTGCAAGTTCTTCGTTCGCCGTAGCCGCGAGCGCTTCCAATTCCTCGCGCTGCGTTTGAAGAGTCGCCAATTCTCTTTGCCGCGAACTGATCAACGCCTCCTGTTCGGCGCGTTCGGAAGCCAAACGCTGGATCTCGTGACGACAGGTGTCCAGTCGCTCGCTCACCCGAGCCATCTCAGAATCGAGCTGTTGCAGCATGTGACCAGAAGTCATCGCCTGCTTTTCGGCTTCACGTTTTTCCGCCTCGAGCCGATCGAGTCGCGAAGACAGCTCCTTGATCTCGCGTCCTAAGGTCAGTACGCGAAGCTCGTCATTGCGAAGTGCCGCCTCCAACTCGTTGAGCATGCGCATTACGTCGCGCAGCTCGCGTTTCATCGACAGCGGGCCCTCGGCGCGCTGCTTGCCGCCGGTGACGGTCACGTTGTGAAAGCATTCGCCCGATTGCGAAAGGAAAAATGCGTCCGGATTCGACAAGGCAAGCTCACGCGCGGCCGCCGGTTCCGGAACGATGTAGCCGTCGCGCAGCTTGGGCAGGATGACCTCCAGAGACCGCCCAAAGCCGTTCAGCACCCGGATGGCATGCTTCAGTGGGACGATGGAGTGGCCGGGCGTCGTCGCACGTGCCACCTCGTCCACAGCGAAGGAAAACTTGGCTTGCGAGTCCTCAGGATGCACCAGGAAGGTTGCGCGTCCGTCCACGTCAGTTCGCAGCAAGCGCAAACCTTCATCAGCCGCGTCCCAGGATTTCACGACCACGTAATTCAACTCGTCGCGGAGAAAGTCCTCGACCACGCCTTCGAAGCGCGGTTCAACTTCGAGGAAATCGGCCAGCACCCCTGCGGGAGCCAATCCACCGTTCATCACATCTGATTGGAACAGGCGTCGCACCGACTCCGTCGAGTAACCATGTTCAGCGATGACCGCTTCGAGCGATCCCTTCTTTCCAATTGCAGAAGCATATTCTGCTCGAGGCTGTCGAGACGGGTCTTGGCTTCGGTTTCTTCTCGACGCTTGGATTCGATCGATTCACGAGCCTGGGAAATTTCTGCAGTTAAGCCTGCGACGCGCTGCGAGACAGACTCAAATTCGAGGGCAAACTGCCCGCGCTGCCCGCCGAATGCTTCGACCTGAGAGTCCGCTGCCGCCACTTCAATCTGCAAGCGTTGCGCTTCACGGCCTACCGCCGCCAAACGTTCTTCGGCCTGGGTGAGCAGGTTGCGCAGGTTAGACGCGGACGCGACCACTTCGATGATGGCGCCGCGAGACGCCTCCTGTTGATGCTCCAACTCCGCCAATGCGTTGGCTGCGTCCGCGGCGTCTTGCTGGCATTGCGCCAGTTCCTGCTGTGCCGTGGCGAAATCCGCCGCTGCCGATTCCAGCAACTGGCGATTCGAGTCACGCTCCGCTTCGAGAGCCGTCAACCGATGCTGTGCCTGCGCCAATTCAGCCTCGGACGCGGCCGAACGCACCACCAGTTCCGCGCAGCGCTCTTCGTTGTGACGGCGCTGCGCATATGCCCGCTCACTCTCCAACTTGATCTGATTGAGCCGCTCGCGATTTTCGCGAATCTCGGTTTCGATGGCGTAGCCGCGCTGCGTGCGGTCGGCGTGCTCGGCTTCGAGTTGCTGGACGGTCTCGGTCCGTTGGCGCATCTCTTCCGAGAGCGCGTTGATCCGTTCGTCCAGTTCAAGGCTCTCGCGGTCGAGTTGCGCAAACTTGCTGGCCAGCACCAGACGCAGCTTGGCCCTCATCTCTTCCCGAAGTTTGGCGTAACGCTCGGCCTTCGACGCCTGCCGCTTAAGAGAATTCATCTGCCGCGTGACTTCCTCGAAAATATCGTTCACCCGCGAAAGGTTCTGCTTGGCGTCTTCCAAGCGTGCTTCAGCAAGACGCTTCTTCGTCTTGAATTTAGTAATCCCTGCAGCTTCTTCGAGGATCGCGCGTCGATCCGTTGGACGGCTGCTCAGAATCTGCCCAATACGTCCCTGCTCGATGAGCGCATAAGACTCGGGCCCGAGCCCGGTGCCCATGAACAATTCCTGAATGTCACGCAGGCGGCAAAGCTTGCCGTTCAGCAAATACTCGCTGTCTCCGGAGCGGAACAGACGGCGGGTAACCACGATCTCCCCCGCCCGGAAGTGTTGCTGAAATTTTCGGCGACGGATCTTCAGAACCACCTGCGTTCCCGATTCGATGGCGGTCCGGGCGTCCTCGCCCGGCGCTACGGGCGAGACGCCCGTCTCTCCATCGGAAATCCCTGGTTGCGCTTCTTCGGTTAACCGCTCAACTTCTTCTGCCGCCTTGGCTCGCACCTCAGCTTCGTCCCAATCACCCGCGTCCCCGGGCAAATCATTCTGCACTTCGATCTCGGTGGGATCGTGCGCGTCGGGCCCGTCGTAAACTTCGGGATCGATCAAGGTGAGCGCAACCTCGGCCATGCCGGTAGGCTTTCGATCGCGCGTGCCGGCGAAGATGACATCCTCCATGCGCGAACCGCGCAGCGTCTTGGCCGACTGCTCACCGAGCACCCACGAGATCGCATCCGCAATGTTGGACTTCCCGCATCCGTTGGGACCGATGATGGCCGCAATGCCGTCCCCGTGAAACTTGAGTTCGGTGCGGTCGCAAAAAGATTTGAAACCGAGAATCTGAAGCTTTTTCAGTTTGAGCAACGTTTACTCCTTGGCGGTACCAATCCCAACCTTGTCATCCCAAGCCGAGCGCTCCTACTCTCGCATCCTGAGCGCACCGTCCCTAACTCTGTCATGCGCACCCGTTCCTAACTCTGTCATCCCGAGCGGAGCGTTCCAATTCGCTCGCGAATTGGAATGCGGAGTCGAGGGACCTGGTGTCCGTCCCGTGTTAACCAGTTAGATTCCTCCACCGTTCACTCCGAAAAACACCGAAAAACCCTCCCCTCGGCTGGACAGAGTCCTACACAGATGCAAGCTACTGTAACGGCGAAATTGTACCGGGGTCAAGCAAGAAAACACCATATATAGGGCCCCCTTTTGCACAACCACGTCATTTTGCACACACAATGCAGCATCGGCGTGTGAAACGGGTGCGGAAAGAGGAAGGAAGGGAGAATCGCGAGAGCGGAATTAGCCTAGCGCAAAAGGCTGCGGAAGACAACGATGTTCGAAGATTGAGAAAGCTATCAGGTAACCACTGCCGAGCTCCACTCGGGGCCGGGTCGAAGACCCGGCCCCACACAATTCTCGTCGCATAGCTGACTACTCGCCCAGTTTCTCGAAGAACAAACAAATCGATTCAATCCCGCGATGGAAGTTCGGGATGTGGAACTTCTCGTTGGGAGCGTGCAGATTGTCGTCCGGCAAACCGAAACCCATCATCACTGAGGGAATCTTCAGCACATCCTGAAAGTCGGTGACGATGGGAATCGATCCGCCGGAACGAATAAAGACTGTGTCTTTCTTGAACACGTCGTGCATGGCCTCGGTCGACGCTTTCACATACTTGTTGTCCGTGCCCACCACGCACGCGGGGCCTTTGCTCCACACTTTAATTTTGGTTTCAATCCCCTTCGGCGTGAGCTTCTTCACGTAGGCCGTGTAGCGCTTAAGGATGTCGTCCGGATCCTGGTTTGGAACCATGCGCATAGAAACTTTGGCCGACGCTTTCGCCGGGATCACGGTCTTAGCGCCGGGTGCGGTGAATCCGCCGGGCATGCCGTGAACTTCAAGCGTGGGACGCGCCCAGGTGCGATAGAGCACCGAGAAGCCCGGCTCCCCGGTAAGCACCTTGGAGCCGACTTCCGTCTTGCGATAATGTTCTTCATTGAAGGGCAGCCGCTTCCACGCCTTCAACTCGGCTGCGGTCGGGGCTTTCACGTTCTTGTAGAAGCCGGGAATCAGTATCTTGCCTTTCGCATCTTTGAGCTTGCTGATGATCTCGATCAAAGCAAAAAATGGATTGGGAGCCGCGCCGCCGTACATGCCGGAGTGCAGATCGCTCTTTGCTCCAAACGCTTCGATCTCGGTGTACACAAGCCCACGCAACCCGACACATAGAGTTGGAAGATCGGGCGCGAACAGTTCGGTATCGCAGACCAGAGCGAAGTCGGCTTTGAGTTTGCTTTTTTGCTTGCGAACATATTCGGCAATCGATTCGCCGCCAACTTCTTCTTCACCTTCGATGATGAACTTCACATTCAGGGGCAGCTTGCCGTCGTGACCCTTCATCAAGGCTTCGATGGCTTTGATCTCCATCCAGAGCTGCCCTTTGTCGTCCACTGCGCCGCGGGCGTAGATGTTGTTGTTGCGTTCCGTAGGCTCGAACGGCGGGCTGATCCATTCGTCGAGGGGATCGGGCGGCTGCACATCGTAATGCGCGTAGCAGAGCACAGTCGGCTTGCCGGGAGCGTGCAGCCAATCCGCGTAGACTAACGGATGGCCCTTGGTGGCGATGAGTTCCACGTTCTCCATGCCAATTCGGCGGAGTTCGCTGGCTACAACGTCGGCGGCCTTCTGCACGTCGGGCTTGTGCTCCTCCAGGGTGCTGATGCTGGGGATACGAAGCAGATCTTTAAGTTCGTTTAAGAAGCGTTGCTGATTCGAACGAGCGTAATCCACTGCTGGGGAAGCCATGGCTGTGTGCCTTTCTTTCGCGCGAACGCGATCCACCTGCGATGAGGTCCACTAGGAAAACGCTTTAGTATAGCTGAAAACGCACAAGGTATTTATCGCCAGGCTGACAGAAGGTCCTGGAACGATGTCGCAGCGAAAGCCGCTATTACGATGCGCTATCCTGCCTGTGTGACGGAAGCGGATCAAACCGGAAAAGAAGACGCGGGAAGGGAACTGCACCGCGTTGGGCTGTGCTTCGACTGCCTGCACGCTCACCGGATTCAGTCCGCACGAGGATCAACCTTCTATCGCTGCAAACTCTCGGACGCCGACTCGAGCTTCCCCAAATATCCTCGACTGCCTGTGCTCTCTTGTCCGGGCTACACGCGAAAGGTTTAGGTTGATCAGCAGAAGCGGTGAGCGCAACGCCGTCCGGAGTGCGACGAATTATAGAGCCTACAATGGCTATTGTTTAAAGACCAAGGAAGGCCCGCTGACTCGCTTCCCCGTGATGTCGACAGTGACCTCGACGCGATCGGCGATCTTGATGAAGGGAATGCCGCTATTCAGCCCGTAGTCCTTACGATCGAAGGCCATGGTCCCTTGAACCGCACCAATGCCGGTCCCCATGCCGGAAACCGTTAGCTTCAAAGTCTCAGGTTTCGTCACTCCGCGTATCGTGAAGTCGCCCTGGAGGTCAAAGGTGTTGGGACCGGTCTGTACCAGCTTCTTCGACACAAACGTGATCAGCGGATCGTGCTTCACGTCGAAGAAGTCCTTGCCCTTCAGCTTGCCGTCCTTCATGCCGCTTCCGGTATCCACACTGTCTGCCTGAATCTTGATTTCGAAAACACCGGTCGTCACATCAGGAGACGCAAAAGTCAGAGCAGCATCCCACTTGTCGAAAGTACCGCCGATAGCCACCGATGCCTTCACCGAGAACTTAATCGAACTGTCTTCCGGCGTAATCTTGAAAACAGGAGCCTGCGCTTGACTGACTAACGGAAACACAGCGGACACGAACAGACAGAGGATGGCTAGCCGCATGCCGCGTAGTCTGTGCCTTCCAGCTTACCCTGTCAACTCAAGATCGAACGGTCTTCTGCAATTGGCTTGACTTCGTCGAGGCCGAGGGTAGAATTCAACAAACGCTCCTCGCCTTGGAGGTTCTCGATGAAGGCATCAATTCTCCTGTTTGCCCTCTTGACCTCGGCTTCGTTCGCCGAGGCGCAACGCGCCGGCTTTAGCCCCCACAACAGTCCCCCGGAGCCGCCGATGAGCCCCACGCCCTCCGCTCAGTTCGAGATGGCCAAGGTCCAGTCGGGGCAGCGCGTAACCCCGGCAGTCCAGCAACTAAAGGGTGCTGATCTGGCAAAGCTCAAACAGGATGCCGATGAACTGGCCAGTCTGGCACAATCCATCCCGCCCGACGTGGACCAGACGACCAGGGGAATCCTGCCCAAGGATCTGGATAAGAAACTCAAGAGAATCGAAAAACTGTCCAAGCAATTGCGTTCACGAATCTCTCCTTGACGCGGTGGCGGCCTTCCACAATAGCGGCTGCGCGGTTGCTGCCATTCGTGGCTAGCTGTTTTTGTGCGCATTCGCTATGATCTGAGCCTCGCTCAAATGAAAGCCGCTACTCTCCTGGTGATGCTGTCGTTGTTGCTCCGCGTTTTCGCTCCGTCACTGTCGAGCGCATCGGGCGGCAACCCGCCCCCCGGCGCCAGTGCCCAGGCTGTGTTCATTGCCGACGACTTCGACTGGCGCGAGATGGCTCCCTACCTTTTCGCGGCGGCAACCCAGCCCGGAGAGCAAGGCATGCAGACGGTGTTGGAAAACTCCAAGGTGCTCCGCGCCTACGTCGCGAACGAGGTTCGAGCAGACTGCAAGCCGGACAAGAATTCCTGCGCCGCCATGGGCGATATGCTGGAGCGAGAAGTCAGCAAAAGGATTGATGACGTCGTCCGCGAAGGGATTTTCAGTCAGCGCAAGAACGCAATCGTTGACTACAAACTGGCGCGGCAGCCTTTTCCTTTCTCCGAAATCGCTGCGGTGAAAAGCGAGAATCACCCGGATGCCTATTTCATGCTTGCGCTTGCCGACCGCAGCTACACTGCTGCGCAGGTGCAGGCCAAGTACGGCGCGCCGTATGACACGACGATCTCTCAGTGGTATAGCGTCTTCAAGTACCGGCTGGACAGCGCCGATTACACCAGCAAGGCACTGTTCGAGATTGATCCCGTGGATGGCGCAGTCATAAAGATAGCGATCAGCTTGAAACCCAAGAAGGCCAAAAATGGTCATTGAACGTGGTCAGCCGATTGTCAGTTTATGAAATCGTGTTTACGTCACCTGAGATAGCAGCGGACCCCCGACCCCGAGCGTACGGATAATGGGCGTCTCTTCTAGACTAGGAGGTCCCTATGAAACGCTCTCCAGTGGCTCGCAAGACAGCTAACCTTTCCGAGTCAGTCCAAAAGCGGCTTAATCTGTATGCGCTGCGGGTAGTTGGCGAAACGTGGGCCAATCCCCATGAGTGTTGCTGGCGGACCGTTTTACAGAGAAACGCGGACCGTGAGTGCAATCGCAATGTTACGACAGTTATCCCAGTTCAGCGCAGATTCGGAAAGGATAATACTCTTGGGATGAAACAGGGTCGCTCACCAGATCAGTGCGATGGGGCGGTCGTATAAGCCTCAACCGTTGCGGCGGTGATTCTCTTCTGAGGCATTGAGGGTGCTCCCATCAGCGCCGCCGAATCTACGGGGTGAGTTCGAAGATGACGCCGTTGCCCGTAGCGCCGCCGAGGACGGTTCCTCCGTAGAGGTTGCCCTTGTCGTCGAGGGTCAGGTTGCCCGCGGGCACGGCTCCGTCGATGTTGTTGAAGCGGTGCAGGATGGTGTAGGTCCACTTTCCTTTCGCCCCGGGCGCCAGTTTGTAAACCACGCCGCAGTCGCACGACCCTCCTCCGTTGCCGGCCGTACCGTAGAGATTGCCTGTCTTGTCCATGACCAGGCCGCCGGGGAACGATCCGCCCGCATCGGGCTTGAAGTTATGGACTATGGTTTCCTTCCAGTGGCCGTTGGAGCCTGGCGTCAACTTAAACACCGTGCCGTAGCCGAGCGCGCCCCCGACCTCAGTCGTGCCGTAGAGGCTGCCTGAGCCGTCCATCGTCAAGGCTTCGCCTCCGGGCGTGTACCCGTCCTCGCCGTTATTGTCGAATCTGTGGAGCACAACTTCTTTCCAGCCGCCCCCGGAAGTTGGCATAACTTCAAAGACAATCCCGCAGGAGGAGCAGTCGCCGCCGCCCTCCGCGACGCCATAGAGATTCCCTGAGGCATCAAAGATGAGTCCAGATTCGGCACCGCCCCCGTCCCGCGCGCGGTGAAATGGTGCAGCACGATCTCTTTCCAGCCGCCGGCATCGTCGGAGAGCTCGAAGACCAAGTGCGCGGTGCCGTATAGGTTGCCGGCTTGGTCCATGATCACGCCGGCCGTGGACGAGCCCCCGTCGTTGCAATTCTGCCAGGAGCAAAAGTTGTGGAGTACGGTCTCTTCCCATCTTCCAGCGGTGGGCGTGAGCTCGAAAACGACGCCGCTGAAGTGGGTGCCACCAGCGCTGGTCGTGCCATACAGATTGCCAGCCGCGTCGAAGACGAGGCTGCTATAAGGGCCTGCTCCGCCATGGCCGTCGCTTTCGAAACTGTGGAGCACGCTCTCGCTCCATTCTCCGTTTGCCTGCGGCGTCAGGCGGAAAACGGTTCCGCAGGCATAAAGCCCACAGTGCCCGGTGCCACCTCCCACCGTAGTCCCGTACAAGCTGCCGTCCTGTCCGACAACGACGCCACCGTAAGGCCCCACTCCGTCGGTTCCGGAAAATTTGTGCAGTACTTTGTACTTGGGAGTAGCGCCTGCGGCCAAGGCGGTGACCACGATGATTACCACTCCCAGTACCTTCGGTTTCCTTATCGCCCGCAGCATAAGTCCTACCTCTTCCAAACGGCCACTGAACGGAGCGTTGAACCAGTCGGGTGGCCCAGCCCTTAAAGTGTCGTTCTTCTTCGCGAACTATATCACCAGACCAGCTGGCGGGCCAGCGAGCGGGTGCTGGATCTCGTCGATTCAGCGCCCGCCGCCGTTGTCCAAAGATTTTCAGTCTTCGTTAGCGTCGTTGTCGGGGTCCACTGGGTAGGTTGGGAAACAACCTGCACCCGTGGGGGTATGGAAGCAACTGGGCGGATACTTCGCGCCGGTGATCGGCGTAAAGGTCGGTGTTTGTATTTGCTTGAAGTTGAAGAAATCGTAAAGAGAATACGGATTGCCTGGGTATTCAAGATTGCCGTCGGGAGCAAAGTGGTCCGCGTAGGGCCAGTGCGGATCGCCAATGCCATACTGCCCGCCCAATGGCTGCCCACCGGTCCCGAACGCATACTCGATGAAGTTCAGGATGCTGCCGAAGTCGTGGGTGTAAGGTGCGACCTCGCCTTGGCTCGGACCACCCGAAATGTAGCTCGGCTTCGCGTAGGCGGAGACCACGAGCAACGGCACGCGGAAGCCGTAAACGTACTGCTGGCCATTCGTGGTGCCGCTGTTCGAGTACCCGGTGCAGGGCAGGGGCCCAGGGCAGTTGGGGGGTACGACATCGTCGTAGAGCCCTCCCCAATCATCCCAAGTGATCAGGATGACTGTGTCGTGCCAATAGGACACGGGTTGGCCGTTGACCATGTCTGTGCACGAGCTTTGGCCGACGGCATTCACGATGGCGGCGACCCAGGACGGTCCGCCGTCGCCGGGTTGGACGAAGCTGCTGTGATCCGACCAGTTTCCGTCGGGAATCACCCAGCTCATATCAGCCAGGTTGCAGTTGGCGATGTCGGTGAGAAAAGGAGCTGCATCATTTGAGGTCGGCAAGACCGCGCCGACGTTAGTCTGCCACTCTGTGCCCGCGCACGATCCACCGTTTCCACCTCCGTTCGTCACGCATATGTGGTTGACGGCGGTCGGGGCGTTCCACAGATCCGCGCGCGAGCGGGCGTAGTATTTCCACAAGCTTTGGGGCGAGTTACTCGATAGCAGGTCGGATAGGGTGGGGTGGTCGTAGCACGGGTATCCGTTGGCAAAGCCAAGCGGGTTTGGCGGGAAGGTTTCGGTCGAGTCGGGATCGATCTGCTTGGAGGTGCGGCCGGTATTGGCGATACATCCAGTTGTCGTATCGTTGCTTTTGCCGCCGCCGACGTTCTCGGCGTCGAACCACTCCCAGCAGGGATATTTGTTGCCGATGCTCTCGCACGGATCGTTGATGTCGCCGTATTGGATCGGTGCTGAGGTTCCGCTGAAGAGGAATTGATGCGCTGGAAAACTCGGGCCCTGGCTCGTTTGAAACATGTAATTGGCCCAGCCGTACTGGTTGGCGATCTGGAAATAGGAGTCGAGGATGTAGTGGGGAGGGTTGGACTCCCACATGGTGTTCTGGACATAGTCCATGGAAGGGCAGTAGGAATAGTTTGGGTCGGGGCATGCGGGCGGTGGATTTAGGGGGCATCCGACGGTGTACGCTGGAATCTGACAGGCACCGGTCATCGCGCCCTTGGCCCACATTTTGGTCCATGATGAATGACCGTGGTCCGTATCCCAGCATACCCCCAACGACTCAGGCTGCAGAGCAAACGAACCGTGACCGCACGATCCTTGGGGACACGATGTGGGCGCCATTGGTGATCAGAGTTTGGTCTTGCTGAAACAGATTGTCGGGGGTGCGGTTTTCCTGGATGACGAGGATCGCATGTTGGACTTGCGGGATGTTGTTGGTTTGGGTGTAGGCGAAAGTAGCCCCGAGGACACCGAGGCATAATAGAGTTCGAGCAAGGATTGGGCGAACCAGGCTGGCTAGCGAGAGCGGAAGAAGCGACGACGCGAGAAGGAAATAGAACAGCGACCAGGCGAGCCATCGGCTGCCTCCAAATGTCCACAGCTTTCCCCCTCGGAGGCTGTCGAAGACAAAGTAAGCGTGGGTTGCGCGTCTGTCAAGGCGTGCTTTTTCACAAAACAAAATGATGACGCGCGAACCGCGCGTTCAACCAACGCCTTTTCAGAACTCTTGCCTCAAGGGATGCGTCCGGGCGGGCAGATCTCTGATTTCTCGGTATTGAGATTCAAAATCCCGAACGCCAGCCGAAAGGCACGACTGACGCGGGTTGCAACACTGTCTGGTGTCGCAATTCTGACGTGTTGCAGGGATAACTGACGAAACGAGATGGGATGAGAATGCCGGTCTCCGGCGGGATGCGATAGGCTCCCAAGTTATCGACGCGCTCGAAGCGCAAGAGATAAAGGAGACCGGCAATGAAGAAGATTAGCACTGTAGAGGCAAAGCAGATCAGGAATTTTCGAGAGCAGAAACTGACGATCGGTTTGGACCTGGGCGAACCCCCGGCGGTGGCGCGGGGGTGTTACCAGGTGTTGTAAGCGGTGCCGTCGAGTCCTACGGCGGATGAGCCGAGGTGGACGTGGAAGATTCCGGGTTCCTGCCGGTCGAAGGTCATTAATTGTGTTGGTTTCTTCTTCGACCGTCCGCTTCACGCGTCCGGTTCCGCGAGCTGGTGGTCCGCCATCTGATTTTGGGTTTGAGGCATGAACAAAAAACCCTCTCCCCGGTTATCGGGGAGAGGGCCGTTGCAATCGGAGCGTCTTCTATTCGTCCCCGTCGTCGTCACCAGCGGGTGCCGGGTTGTTGAATTCGCTCGGAGGGCGAACCGTCTTCTCACCGGGATAGGGCCGCTTATACCCGGTGGCCTCGTACCAGTTCAGATGGTTGACGGTGTCCGGGTCTTCGGCGTCCGGCTTGGTCATTTTACCGGCGAAGATCTCCTCCTTCTTCTCGAGCCAAGCCGCCCTCAGGGCCTTGATTGTAGCGCTGCCCTTGGTGTTGGCTTCGTTCTCTCCAACGCCCTGGTTCAGCGGGACCTGGTTTGGCACGTGCGTCCAGGGCTTGAAATTGGACGTGGGCGGCTGACCCTTGACGAAAGCCGTCCGCATCGGCGACGCCACGAGGTCGAATTGGTTCATGGGCGTCAGACCGAGGATTTGCTCCATCGTCCGAGTCATGTTGACCTGGGTGTAGTAGTAGTGTTGGGTGGGTCCGTTCTGCACGGCGTATGGGCTGACGATATAGCCTGGGCTGCGGTGACCGTCGATGTGGTCGACTCCGTTCTGCGCGTCGTCTTCCTCGATGAAGATCGCCGACGTGGACCACACGTTGCTGTGGCTGATGTAGTCGATAATGCGCCCAACGGCCAAGTCGTTATCGGCCTGTTCGGCGTCCACGGTCGGCGGGCCGCCGGTGTGGTCGCACATGATCCATAGGATGCTCAACGTGGGCACGGTGCCGTTGGCGACGTCATTGTTGAAGTCCTGCACCCACAGATCGACGCGGAACTGGTCGGGGATGTTCAGATCGAACTGCGGGAAGTTCTTGATGAGGTGGTCATACACGGCTGGGAGAGAGGACTCTGCCTGGACCGTGTTCTGATAGTACAGTGTCTTCTCTTTCCCACGCTCGAAGCGCTTCGCGTCGGCGAAGAACTGTGACCAGGTCGGTTCGGTTTTCGACCCGTTCGGCTGCAGGAAGGTATCGTTTTCGACGTATTCTCCGTAGACCTTCAGCGACAGACCGGCGGCCGCCGCTTCCGAGAACAGGAAGCCCTTGTTCTGATAGGCGAGTGCATCGCCGGCGTTCCCGCCGGGATAGCTGCGGACCCAGTCTGGTGACTGGATGTCGTCGGCGTAGGGCGCCATGCCCTCGGTAATCCACTGGTGACCGTCAGCCGACTGGCGGCTGGGGTCGTAGAAATTATCGAAGAGAGGGAAGCGCTTCACCAACTGGTGCACGTTGGGCGTGTCCTTGCCGCCGAACACTGCCAACTTGGCGTCGCCATTGCCGGCGGCCACGTCGCCCAGGATCTGATCATAGGTACGGTTTTCACGGACGATCAGGAATACGTGCTTGATCAGCGACGGATCGCCGATCTTGGCCGGGATTGCGACCGGCTTGGTATTCGGGTTGCCACCGGAGGCAGACTGGATATTTTCCGTCAGATCCCAGTGGTTGTTCTCGAACACCTGTTTCGACATCGTCTCCAGCGTCGCGCGATCGGGCACGGGAACGATGTTGACGGTGCCATTGTCCTGGTGGGTATTGTAGTCGCAGACCCCGTAGTCGCACTCGAACGAATAACGCGTGCCGATGCCCTTGTCGTTGGCAACGATGAGCACGTTATGGTCCAGCACGACCGAGGACGGCGCATAGGCCACCGGGATCATGCCCATGACAGGATTCTTCACGCCCTTGGTAAGGTTGACCACTCCGATCGCGTTGGCATTGTACAGAGCGACGTAGGCGACGGCTTTGTCGACATCGACTGCGATCGAGTTCGGGGCGGCGCCATAGGCGGGTTGGCCTTCGCCGGGCACTCCGATCGGCAGCCCAAGGTCGATCGTCCAGGCCACCTCGTTGGTGGCTGTGTCGATCACCGAGATGCTGTCGCTATAGGTATTGGCGACCAAGAGATACCGTCCGAAGAATGCCATCCCGGTCGGGTGCAGACCCGTCGAGATGTTACCCGTGACCGTCATCGAGGGCAGATCAACTACAGATACGGTACCGGTGACTGCGGCGCCAACCACTGGGTCGGCGACGATTTCAGTGCCAGCGGACCAGATCTGGAAGTCCGCTTCCGTAGCGGCCCGGCCACCCTCGTTGCTGACGTAAGCAGTCGTGCCCTTGCTGTCGATCACAACACTGTGCGGCGCGTTGCCGACGCGGATCTGCTCACCCTCGGTGTTCGTGGTCAGGTCGATCTGGGCTAGTGTATCGTTCTGGTTCAGCAGGGCGTATGCGCTCTTGCCATCCTTCGAGAGCGCGATGCCGCCGGGATAAGAAGTGCGCGGAGTGTAGAACGTGCCGCAGGGTACGGCGTAAGCGCCCGGAGGGCTGTTCGGAAAGCAGGTGATGAAGGAATTGTCCGGCGGCACGCTGACCTGTGCGTCGTCTTCCAGCAAGCCTTCTGCATTGACGTTGGCGATGGTGACATTGCTACTGTCCTGGCTGAAGACCAGGTGCTTGCCGTCCGCCGAATAGGCTATGCCGCTATAGCTACCGCTCGAATCCGATCCGAACGTGATGTAGTCCTGCAGAACAGTGCCGGTGTTGGTGTCGAACACTTCGACGGCCTCCGCCGCGCCCAGGGTAAGGACGGCCGCGGTGTGACTGCGGACATTGGGGTTCAGCGCGATGGCCTTCGCGCGCACCTGATCGCCGAGGTTGACTTGGATGCCGGCTGGGGTGAGGACCTGGCCACTGCTGACAACCCACGAGCCGTTCGGCTGCGGGCCGGTGAAGTAGGTCGGGAACTCCTTGGACTGAGCAGCGGCGAGCGCCGGAAAGCTCAGCCCCGCCGCCAGCAAACCGGCGAGCGGACGCAAACGGTTGATCCGAGATTTATTTCGAGGTTTTTTTCGAGAGTTATTTTGAACCGTTTTTCGGGACATGTACCGTTCTCCTCTTTGGATTTTTTTCATCACGCAAACTGGGATCTGCTGTGTGACATCAGGGTTGAAATTTGGGGTGAACTTGCCAGCGCTAATCTTTACAGACGACCTACGACGGCTCTGTGACCATCCGGTAAATTTTCCGTTAATTGGGCGGAACATTTCTCGCAGATTGTGCGCGACGGACGGATAATGAAACGCCTTTGGAGGAAGACTTATGTCCAGCGCTCCCCAGTCCCGTAAGACATTTAAAATTTTCGATTCCCTTAACCGGCAACTCAATACGTATGCGCTGGTGGCAAGCGCAGCCGGAGTGAGCGTGCTGGCGCTGGCCCGGGCCTCCGACGCGAAAGTTGTCTATACGGAAACGCATCAAGTGACGCGGGCACGCGTTCCCCTATACATTGATCTCAACCACGACGGCATCAAGGATTTTGTACTGCGCACGATGTATTACCGAGGCTCGTACTCCGAGGCAGGGCTCGACGCATCCGGATACCACAACTTCAACAACGCAGTTGCCGGGAGACGTTTTAGTCGCAGCAGCTATTTTTTTTCTGCTGCTTCTGCTTTGCCCGCAGGCGCCCGAATCGGACCAGAACGCAAATTCCCCGTTCATCACCCATTCATGGCAGCGGAGCTTTTCAATCGTGTCCACACCAGCCAGTATTCCGACGTAGGCCCGTGGGCCGGCAAAGGTAAGGGTGTCAGGAATCGATATCTGGGACTAAAGTTCGTCATTCATGGCAAAGTTCACTACGCTTGGGCCAGACTCAGCGTCACGCTTGGGCACCATCGGCAATACGACGATGTGAGCGGCATCCTGACTGGCTACGCTTACGAGACCGTCCCCAACAAGCCAATCATCGCAGGCAAGATCACTGGCCCGGATGTGATTACGGTGCAGCCCGAAACATTAGGCGAGTTGGCGCGCGGAAGAGAGTAGCCTTTCAGCTTTACCCTTGCAGTGGGACAGAACATGGGACAATTTGTGCGGTCTTGGCGCGGGTCGCAGACCAAACCGCTGCACTTCAGATGAAGATTGCTGCACACGTTGCGAACTGGCAAGATGGCTTATAGAATGATGCCGCTTTTGAAGTCAAATTGGGAGGAAATATCATGCAAGATCGGATTGTGCGTTATAGGGCGGCGCTTGCAACAAGCGGAGCCCTGGTTTTGTGCGTGGCGCTGTGCGCGGGCGGGTTGATCGGCTCGGCGAGCGCCCAGGCGAAGTATGTGACGTTCGATGTCCCGAACGCGGTTCAAACTACCGGCGGCAGCATCAACGATAATGGCTATATAGCCGGTTGGACCATGGATTCCTCCCAGAGGAACCACGGGCTTCTGCGCGCGCCCGACGGGACCATCACGATCTTCAATGTCTCCGGCGCGACTGACACTTTCGGCAACAGCATCAACCGCAAGAACGTCATCACCGGTATCTGGTTCGCCTATTATGAACACGGTTATGTGCGCAGCGCCAACGGAACGATCACAGCGTTCGACCCGCCGGGCGCGACTATGACCGAACCCGTCTGTATCAACGATAAGGGTGTGATTGTGGGCACTTGGGCTGACGCGAGTGGATTTCACGGGTTCCTGCGTTCGGCGCATGGAAAGTTTAGGACCTTTGACGTTCAGAACGCGACGGCAACCATGCCGCAGTTCATTAATAACCAGGGAGTGGTCACAGGCTATGCCGAGGACGGCTCGCAGTCTAATACCCACGGCTTCGTGCGGGCAGCGGATGGAACCATCACCACCTTCGATGCGCCGGGCTCAACGCGAACCCAGCCTCAGGGTATCAACAATCTGGGCGTCATCACCGGCACTTATGTGGATGCCAAAGGCGTGTTCCATGGCTTTGTGCGCGCTGCCGACGGAACCATCACGACCTTCGACCCCAAAGGATCGAAGGGCACGCAGGGCTACGTCGTCAACGACAACGGCTTGATCACCGGGGGTTACCTGGACGGCAAAGGCACGGACGACTATATCGGGTTTGTGCGCGCGCCAGACGGCAAGATCACGATCTTCGATCCTCACCAATCGGGTTGGGTGCTGGAACTCGGTATCAACAACCACGGTGCGATCACCGGAGGCTATGCCAAAAGCTACACCCAAGGCGTCCAGCATGGCTTCCTTCGAACCAATTAGGGTGGCTGGCCCACCTTTGCGGGTTTGCAAAGGTGGGGACTAAAGCAGCCTGTGTCCCCATTTTCCACCCGGGACCGCCGACCTCATCGTCCCCACCTTTACAAGGAGCGTAAAGGTGGGCCAGGCCCGAAAGGCCAAGATGTAATCATGTTCCAACCGGACACGCTAGGAGGGTTGGCGCGAGGAAGAAAATAGCCTCTGATCTCAACCGTTGCAAAATCTCCGATAACGCTCATTGACGCAGTTTTGAGCGCTATGGTTGTTAACGAGAGTTAATCGTTTTCCAGTGTTTCGGGAGCGCTACTTTCTAACGTTCCGGGGCGCTATAATGACGAGCGTTCTTTAATTCCGGTTGAACGGAGCAAGAAACTATGACAACACATGAACAAAACACCTGTGCCCACGTTCCCTGCACCTGTGTGGTGGAAAGTGGCAAAAAATTCTGCAGCGAATCTTGCAGCGATGCCGGATCGGGTGAGGTGGAGATCGCTTGCGAATGCGGTCACGCGACCTGTTCGACAAGCATCGAACAAGTAGCCTAGAACACAACAAAACGACAATTTCAGAAAGTGGATTGCGGGGTGCCCCATTCTAAATTTCGCGTTGTTTGCGAAATTTAGGGTGGGGATGTCGGAGGCCGACCCCAACCAGCCAGGGTAGCGCCCTCCGGTTCGTTGACCATCGTGTGTTGCATGCCATCTGTGCGTCGCATACCATTGCGATTTTCAATTTCCCATTGTCACTTCGAGCGATGCGGGATCGTCCGCGAATGCGGATGATCCTGCGGTGTCGAGAAACCTGTTTTGCCCATGCCGGACTTAATCAGGATTTCCTCAGGGCTCGTTAACCAACAGGTGGGCACCGATTGTGTAAAGGGACAAACGATATTCAATATCAAAGGGAACCGCTACCGGTTGCTCGCTGTGGTTAATTATGCGAGCCAGACTATCGTCGTGAAAATGTTGTTGACACACGCGGAGTACAGCAGCGGAGGGTGGCAATCATGAGCCCAGTGGGGGAGTATAAACAGCTGATCGCAGAAGTTCCTCCAAAGGTGATCCACAGCGAGAAGGAAAATCGTTATTACTTGGACAAGATCGATGAGATGAATGCACGCTGGGACGATTTGACAAAGGCGGAGCGCGATCTTTACGAGACGCTGGCGGTGTTGATAGAGGACTTCGAGAAGAAAACTTATCCGAGCCGGGCGGCGTCACCGATCGAGGCGATTCAGGAACTGATGGCAGCGAACGGGCTTAAGCAGAAAGACTTGGTGGGAGTGTTTGAGACGGCGAGTGTGGCGTCGGAGGTCTTGAAGGGGAAGCGGAGTTTGACGACCGAGCATATCCGCAGGTTGGGGAAGCGGTTTAAGGTTTCACCGGCGTTGTTTCTGTAAGCAGGCAGGTGGCCCATGCTCGCGCCCGTTTCGTGCATATTCAGGCTCGCAACACCCGTTCTTCGGGCGCTGACCTGGGCTTCGCCATATTCCGAAGAGACAGCCCCAGGCGTCATAGCTATAGGTCGTCTCGCGCCATCAGGCCCACACAGTTCGCGCACTTTACGTTTCCCAATTCGGGAACTGTCTTCAGGGCCCATCCACTTTCCCCTTGATCTCATCCCATCGCCCGCGATATTATAGAGCGACACAGGTTATCTACAAGATAACCGCGTTCTTTGACAATCTGACAAGGGCGCAGTTCATGGCCCAGTGCCAACTGCTGAGTCCGACCAAGCAGACGAAGGCGAAAACCTTCGTCCGGCGCTTCGCTGTTGTCCCGAGAGCGTGTAGGCGCAACCGGCCCGACAGACGCGCTAAGTCCAATGTTTAGAATATTTTGCCTGTAACTACCTTAAGAACCATAGATCTACAAGGTAAGAAAAATTCCGATCCTTTGTTTTCTGGATTTTGGGCGAAATTGAGCGTTTTTTTTGAGAGAAATTCTGCACCAGAATATGTGCAGTTTTCGAAATCAGTCATCGACGAGCGCGCGCAGGGGACCCAGCCAGGGTTCGTAGCGTCGCCAGCGCGCGACGGAGGTGCGATAGATCGGCTGCCGGGTCTGCCACTTGCTGGGGGTCTTCACTGCCCTCGGATTGGATTCGGGGCGCAGACAGGCGTCGTCCCACGCCAAGCCGCAAGCCGCGATGATCCGCCGGATGGCTGGTTCGGGCGCGCCGGTAAGGTCCTCGTAATCGACCTCGATGAAGCGATCCGCTGGCAGTACGTTTCGCCAATGGTCGCTGAGCCGCTGGTAGCTGCGGAAATACGCGACCAGTTCGACGCCTCCAGTCGGAAACGCCAGGCCCGGACGGAAATGAGTTTGATGGATCGACAGCGCCGTATCGACCGTAGCGCGGCGGCAATGGATGATGGTTGCGCGCGGGAATGCCACGTGGATCAACCCGGCCCAGAGGAAGTTGAACGGCATCTTGTCGGTCACTCGTGCCGCCGTCGGCGCCATCGCGCGCAGCACGCCAAGGTAATCTGCCGCCGCCTTGGCCAGGAACTGCGTCTCGTTCCCGGCCGCGCCCGCACGGTGCCACGCTGCCCCGCGCTCGATCCAGAAATGCAACTCGTCGCCTGCCTCGACCTCGGGATGCATGGAGATGATCTGCTCGACCAGAGTTGTGCCGGACCGCGGCATGCCGATGATCATCACTGGCGTCGCGTCGCGGCTGCCAAGTTCGGACGCGCGCGCGATTAATTCCGGTGTGCAGCGGGCAATCAGGCGGTCGATCTCGATGGAGAACGCGGCCGAGTCGAACGACACAGAGCCCCGGCGCACAGCGTCTGCAGCGTCGAAATGCTGCATGGCCAAGGCGTAGTCGCCAAGATCCTCCGCCGCCTTGCCGATCGCGAGGTGAAGCCGCAGGCGTTGCACCGCTTCCAGCCCCGGCGTGGCCAGGGCGGCTTGCATCGCTTGAAGCAGACCGTTGTCATCATTCGTGACCGGGCGACACCGGACCAGATCGTAGTAACTTCCCGCCAACAGCGGCGCGATGGCAATTGCGCGTTGGAAGCATTCGCGGGCCTCGTCGAAACGGCCGAACTCAGAGAGCAGATTGCCCAGCAGATCATGCGCCATGGCGTTCCTCGGATCGAGCCCGAGCGTCTGTCGCAGCACCCGTTCGGCTTCCTGATCGCGATCCTCGGTCAGCAGAGCCCGCGCCTTGCCGAGGCGGCCGAAACTAGTCTTACCTCCGGTCGCCGCCGCGCGGCGGAAACAGCCGATCGCCTCGTCGCGATGGCCAAGTGTGTAGACCAGGGCGCCGGCGCGGAACCACGCCTCGGTCAGGGATGGGAGCAGCTGAGTGGCGCCGTCGTACGCAACGATTGCCCCGCCGATGTCGCCCAGTGTCTCCAAGGCGATTCCCAGGCGGAAATATGCATCGGCGTAGCGCGGGTTGATGGCGACGGCCCGCTGCAATGCCGCGATGGCATCCGGTACGCGGCCGATCTCAAGGCAGGCGAGGCCGAGATCGTGCTGGATAATGGCATTGGACGGTTGCAGCAGCGCCGCATCGCGCAACGGCGCGATCGCATCGGCCGGTCGCCCGGCCCCGAGCGACTTAGCGGCCAACGCAAAGAGAGCCGCCACCTGCTGCAGCACGGCTGGGTTTGGAGATTGGGACATGGCGCGAACCTAGCGTGAAAGCTGTAGCGTGGCCGTCGGAATCGCCAGAGCAATGGGCGAACCAGGCCGTCAGTGGTAATTCTAAACCCGAAAATGCAAACCCTGCCCGTATGTACACACTCTACGTGGCTTCTGCTTTTTGCACGGCTAACATCTGGTCGACGGCGGGCGGTCGGAAACATCGTTCAGGGGAGCGCGAATAACGGCACTGGATCTCTTTGTGCGCGAAGCTGGCCGGCAAGCTGTCGATCAGAGATGGCGAGAAGGTCGTCACCGGAAAGACCACAACGTTGTGTTCCGAGGCGAGGACGGCCAACCAGGCTGATCAGGGCGCGGCTTGGGCTCTCGCAGCGAGGAAATCGGACTGGCATTTCTTGGCGGCGGAGAGGATCTCACTGAACTCGGGTGTGCCTCTCAGCTTCGCCCAAATGGGATCGTTCTGCAATCCGGTATAGGGGCAAAAGCTTCCCGTGACTGAACTCCGGGCCATCCGAAGAGCGGTATCGTTCTGCCCGCAGAAAAGAAAAACGGGCGCCACCACGTAACGAACCTCGGGGTCGGGATCGGCCGAAAACAGGGCCGCCGTTTTGCGCGCGAGGCTGGCCGCATCTGCCGACGAGGGGTTGTCCATGCAGGCCGCCATCAATCTGACTTCCATGTCGCCGGTGGCTTTCTGGGCGATCTCCCTCGCTTGCGCCAGCTTTCCTTCCTGAACGTAATGCCGCATAGCGTTCCCCGATGACCACTCGGATCCGGCATCGAGCTGAAGAAAATCGAGCGCCCGCGGATAGTTGCCCAATTGGTCGAAGGTCAAAGAGCACGAGCGCAAAGTATAGTTGCCCGGATCCAGAGCCAGCGCCGTCTCGCACTCGCGGGCTGATTCCTCGATGGCTCCCCCGTAGCGAAGGACGTAGCCCAGTGCGAAGTGGGCAGTTGCGTTCTCGGGATGCCGGTCCACGAGCGCCTTGGCGTCCATGTAGGCCTTTACCAGTTCACCCGCTTCCACCCGCGCTCCAATCAACTCACCCGAAGCGGTGATGAGGTTAGGGTCGAGAGTGAGAGCTCGTTCCAAGGCGGCATATGCGCGTTGACGCACTGGCTCACCACCGTCCGAATAGGCCGCGTCGTAGTGGTAGCGAAGGCCAAGAGCGCCCCATGCCGGCGCATAGCTCGGGTCCAGCCCCACCGCCCGCTCCAGCATGGCGATCGCATCTTTGTTGGGAAGACGATCGTGCGGCAACGAGACGCTGCGCAGATACAGATCGTAGGCTTCTTCATTCTTAGGATGTGTGCCCGTTTCCCCGGAGTCGGCTCCGGCGCCAAGGGCGGGGACGAGCCCCTGGCGAACTTTCGCCGTGATCTGGCCGCGCATGGCGATCATATCGGGAGCGGCAACGGTCATCGTGTCGCGCCACAAGGTCCGGTTGTTCTCAACGTCTACCGCTTCCAGAGTGATCTGAAGCTGGGAGCCTTCCTTCATATAGTGCCCGGTGACGACATCCGTAACGTGCATGGCGCGACCAGCCTCCTGCAAGTCGAGCGCGGGCGAATCGTATTTGCTGGTCGTCGCGAATGGACGGATGGACAGCGAGCGAACATAACTGAGCGAGGTAGCGATTTCGTCCGCCAGCGCAAGGCGCAGAAAATCCAGATCCTTGTCGGCTCCCAGATTCTGCAGAGGCAGCACGGCAACGGTTTTCTGGCTGGACGTGCTCGTAACCGGAGCCGGGCGCTGCCGGAAAAACCAAAAGACAATCGCGAGAGCCAGGATCAGAACCGCCACAATTCCTCCGATGATCAATCTGGAGGGATATTTCGTTTCTGAAGGCACGGTTGTGACAACAGTGCTTACAGCGCTGCGTCGACTGGAATTTCCTGCCGCGACGCTGGTTTGTTCACTTCCTGTCGAAGCTGGCAACACCATCCGTCCCGACTCCGTGTCCCGCTTCAGGCGCTGCAATTCCGAACGCATGTCGGAGGCGTGCTGATACCGCAACTCCCGATCTTTCTCCAGCGCCCGGTTGATGATGTCTTCCAGCTTGACCGGCACATCGTGATTCAGCCGAACCACGGCCACGGGGGCGCGGTTCACGATGGCCTCACAGATCATCGCCGAACTCTCTCCGTGAAACGGCAGATCGCCAGTCGCCATCTCGTAAAGCACGGCCCCGAACGAGAACAGATCGCTGCGCGCATCCAACTCTTTCGCCCGCACCTGCTCCGGCGACATATAAGCGGCCGTTCCCAGCATTGTGCCCGGGCTGGTCAGATGCTCCGTGTTGGCCGCGTCGGTTTGTGTATTAAGGGCCGCAATGTTGCTCGAAGAAGCGCGTTCGAGACTGACTTTCGCCAGCCCAAAGTCGAGGACCTTGGCGTGCCCGCGGTCGGTCACAAAAATATTGGCAGGCTTGATGTCGCGATGAACGATGCCCTTGGAGTGGGCAGCGTCCAGAGCGTCGGCGATTTCGATGGCGAGCGATAGAATCAACTCGGTTTCCATGGGCCGGCCAGCGATGCGGTGTTTCAGGGTGACGCCCTCCAGAAACTCCATGGCGATATACGACTGGTCGCCATGCTTGCCGATGTCGTAAATGGTGCAGATGTTGGGATGATTCAGAGAGGATGCGGCACGAGCTTCACGCCGGAATCGTTCGAGTGCCTGCGGGTCTTGCGATACGTCCTCCGGCAAAAACTTGAGCGCGACGAAGCGACCCAACTCGGTGTCCTCAGCCTTGTAAACCACGCCCATACCGCCGCCACCTAGCCTTTCGACGATGCGGTAGCGCGAAATGGTCTGTCCGATCACTGGAGCAGAATCCTACGTTTCTGAAACGGCCAAGTCAATGAAAGCCATGGTGCGGACAGGAACTCACAAGAATCGCGGACAGAGTGGTATGGTGGAGGCGGCGGGAGTCGAACCCGCGTCCGAAAATGTTACTGGTCAAGAGACTACATGCTTATTCCGGTTCATGCCCCAGGCATTACCCTGGGACGTTCGCGGCCGTCGCTCAGAACGGACAAGAAACGCCAGCCGCTAGCCTGAAGATCTCGCCCTCCCGACCCAGACGTAGCCGGGAAGACCAGCCCTCTGTGTGACGCTCGCTCACCGCCCAAGGGCGAAGCGGTGGAAAGCGGCTGCCTAATTAATTAGGCTGCGTATGCCATTGGTTGATTGGCAATTATCATTTTGCCCACGATTACGGGTGTGTGCACCCCGGCATGCCTCTTGGCCGCAAGCATCTCCGTCGAAGCCGTGACGCCCCCACTGGTGGGATGGGCCCTGCAAAGAACTAGTTCTAATCTAGGCGGCAGGCGATGGGAAGTCAAACCGGGTCGCATGTGCCAGATTCCGATGCGCTCCCGAAATCACGGGCGAACACCGCTGGAGGCTCCCAATCGGATCCGGACCCACGGTTCTAAATACCCAGGGCCCCGCTCTGATAGCGGGCGCGCTTTTTGCAACTCTCGTTAATCTTCCTTATTTGCTCTGCTGTTATATTGAGGAACTCAAAACCATAGATTTTTCCAATATTGCGCCGTACCAGTGCCAAAACCTTGCTTCCAAGAATCGAATCCAGTTCGACAGTAGCACCCAGTTGCAACGGTGCGGCAGTAACCGCTGACATTCCGCTTTCACTTATTTCCATGCTAATACTTGGTATTGCCACGCCGTCAGCGGCGTAAATGTTGAGGGGGACGCTGAACCGGTATCGCGGATGCCGCCTCCGGTCAGGCATGGTCTCGGACATCTTCCCGGCAAAAAGATCAGTCTGCATAGGCGAATCTCACGTCTTGCTGGAACATCGGCGGGAGTTCGATTTATCTTTAGCGGCGTACCCTGTTTTTTGCATCTTCCCGCTATCGCTCACATCTCATTTAGGACACTCGCCTTTAGAATGAGGGCGTTGACCTAACATGAATTTCATCGTCCAACGCTGTCAGGAGAACTGCCTGTGAAGTCGGAGTGTTTGCCTTTCAGCCAAATCCCGCATACGACGCGGCTTTTCGCCGACTTCCTTTCCGGCCATTCGAAAGTCTTGCAGTTTTATCCCCGATCCGCATATTTCAACCAATGGTTCAAGGACGAAGCATCGGGTTTGCACTACGACGCTGAGCGACGGCAACGTGTTTCGTCAATCCTCGAACGCCAGAATCAATCGTGGGGCGCGTCCGGGAAAACTCTCGAAAATATAGGTCGACTTCGCGCCGGCGCGGCGGCGGTGGTAACCGGCCAGCAAGTAGGGCTTTTCGGCGGCCCATTGTTCTCGGTCTTAAAGGCTCTCACTGCGATCAAACTGGCCGAGCAGGCTACTCGATCGGGAACAGACTGCGTGCCTATATTCTGGCTGGCCACCGAGGATCATGATCTAGCCGAGGCGAATGACGTCTCGCTTCCCGGATCCGATTATTCTCTCCAGAAGTTGACGGCGCCGACCCAGGGATCGACAAACGCGCCGGTGGGGACAGTACGGTTCGGTCCCGAAATTGAGTCGGTCGTAGAAGCGGCCATGGGCTTATTGGGCCCTTCTGAAGCCTCTGAGTTTCTGCGCGAAGCCTACCGCCCGGGCGAAACCTTCGGCAGCGCCTTTGCGCGCCTATTCGCTCGCCTGTTTGCGGACTGGGGTGTGATTCTTCTGGACGCGGCAGATGCGGAGTTCCACCAGATTGCGGAACCCATCTACCGGGCTGCGATCGAACGGGCCGAGGAACTAGACGAAGCCCTTTTGTCCCGGGGCAAAATGCTCGAAGCCGCGGGCTATCATCAGCAGGTCAAGGTTACGCCGTCGTCGACGCTGTTATTCGCTCTACGAAATGGAGCCCGGGTACCAGTGCATCGACGGCTCAACGGCAATGGTAGTACTGATTTCCTGATTGAAGAGGAGCGCATTAGTCAGGTGGAGCTGCTGAGCCGTATATCGTCGTCGCCGCAGGATTTCAGCGCCAATGTATTACTACGGCCAGTGATTCAGGATTACCTGCTGCCGACTGTGGCTTACACGGGGGGCTCCGCCGAAGTCGCTTACTTCGCGCAGGTGGCCGTAGTCTATGAAGCGCTCTTGGGGAGGGTTACTCCGGTTGTCCCGCGGTTTTCGGCTACTGTCGTCGAGGCGAAGCCTAAGGGATTGCTTGAGCGCTACGGACTGCGTGTACCCGATCTTTTCCAGGGTCCAGAAGCGTTGCGCGAACAGATGGCCACTCGCACCCTGCCCAAGGAATTGCAGTCGGCGTTCGACCATGCGGAAGGCTCATTGGAAAAATCTTTGGCTACGATTCGCGAGGCGCTGGCCCGGCTGGATTCAACCCTAGTTGATTCGGCCACCAATGCGGCATCCAAGATGCAGCACCAGCTCACTCAACTACGCGCTAAAGCCGCGCGAGCTGAGTTACGGCAGACCGAGGTTCTGGGCCGGCACGCCGACTTGCTGTGCAATTCGTTGTATCCGAACAAGACGTTGCAGGAACGGGAGATCGCGGGCATCCATTTCATTGCGCGTCACGGGAGAGAATTTCTCAGCGGTCTATACGACGCCATCCACCCCGATTGCCTCGATCACCAGGTAATCTTTATGTAGGCTCGAGTGTCCTCGCTCGTGCGGCCCAGTCAGAATGACGCCTAGCGCGAGAGGGCCTTACAGTTTTCCTTCCAATTCCTCCAGCGATTCCACTCGCGGCAATCCCGATTCCAGATACGCCCCGGATACGTCGAACAAAATTGCCTGCATTCCCGCGCGGGTTGCACCCAGATAATCGACAGAGTAGACATCGCCTACGTACAAACTTTGCTCCGCGACCGCTCCCATGCCACGGAGAGCCTCTTCGAAAATGGCAGGATGCGGCTTTTCGCATCCGACCAAGCCCGAATCGGTGATGGTTCGGAAACAATCGACAATCCCGCAACGTTCCAGTACGTCAGCAATCTTGCCATCGGCATTCGAGATAACCGCAAGCGGGTAGCGTTGCCCAAGCCGCTGCAGAATTTCGCGCGTGCCCGGTCGGATATCGCACCAGTTCGCGGAAATGCGCGTGGCCTCAACCATTTCGTCCCGTAAGGCAGAATCGTTGACGCCAAGCTCTTGGAGCAGGTGCGAATAGAACAGATACCAGAAGCCATGATCGGCCTTGCCATCGTGCTGCAGAATCTCGTCGAATTCTTTCTTGGTTTTGCGCTCGATGGTGTGCCATTGTTCGAGACTCGGGGTCAGCTTTCGCTGGCGAAGGGGAGCGAGAATATGGGTGCGGTCAGGGAAGAGAAGGGTATTGCCGACGTCGAAGAATACAGTTCTAAGCGGAGGCATTGAGCTGCCCTACTCCGCTTCTTCATCACGCTTTTTGCCATAGCGCAGAGCCAAACCAACCCCAATGGTCATGAATCCAATCGGAGGAGCGAGCAGGACCACAACTCCTCGCGTGATCGCGTTCTGGCCCTCTTTGTTGAGAGCACGCGCGGTGCTATAGCACATGGCGCAACTCTGAGCCCAAGCCGGCCCCGTCCACAGTGCGACCAACAATGCGAGTATCGCCAGTCGCAGCTTCATCGGACCCCCAGGTGAACAATTCGAAAAGCGTCGGGAAAGAAAATACACATGAGGCACAGACATGCCGTCACGGCGGTCATCATGACCCACTTCATGGCGGCGATTTCATACTTCAGGTGCATGAAATAGCCGATGATCAGCGCGGACTTGATGATCGAAAGAATCATGAGGGCTTCGAGCATCTGCACCGGCTGAAAGACCTGTCTGTAGGCGAGCACGACTTCGACCGCAGTCAGGAGCAGCAGCACTCCCCAGACCCAGAAATATTGTCCCTTGCCTTCATCGTGCGTTGCAGCGGCGGTGTGCATTCTAGAATTTCTCCCGTTCGACTTCGAGACTTGTCGTACTGCTCGCGAGATCCTTCGGGGCTCGGAGCCCCTCAGGATGACGTCAAATGTATTTCCAGGTCACACGCGCGTGGACATCAAATAGACCAGTGGAAAAATGAACATCCAGACCAGGTCCACGAAGTGCCAATACAGGCCCGCGATTTCCACGTCATGCGCGTCGTAAACTTTCGGTTTCAAAATCAGAATCACCAAAGCCACGATGAACCCTGCCAGCAGTGCGTGCACCCCGTAGTGAAACACGCTGTCTGCTGGAATAAGCCACCAGGCGATCGCCCAGATCGCCAGCAGGATAGGCAGAAATGTTTTCCGTAGGGAAACCACACCCAGATAGATGACGCCGATAGTCACGTGCAGCATGTGCATGCCGGTTAGAGTAAAAAATGTCCCGCCGAACTGCGGAACATTAGCCGACCAGGGATTCTTGAATGGAGTCATGCCCTCGCCAATGAGCTTGGTCCATTCCATCCCGTGAAGCACGATGAACGCCGTACCGAAAAACATGGTGAAGAGAATCCAGTTGCGGGTCCAACTGCGATCGCCGCGGCGGGCCGCGAGCACAGCCAATACCATGGTCAGCGAACTGGAAAGCAAGCAGCCCGTCATAATGGTCGCGTTGGTGATGCTTTCCTTGCCGAAAGGCGTGGGCCAGTCGGGATTCGAAATGCGTCCGTAGCTGTAGGCGAAAAGCAGGGCTCCGAAGGTCAGCGTGTCGGAGAGCAGGAACAGCCACATCCCGATCTTCTTCGAATAGGTGCCAAACAGCGACGGCTCGTAAACATCCGCCATCCCGTGTTGCACCGCGACTTCAGACATGTTTGATGTCTCCTTAAATGTTCATGTGGCGCGGGCGCCCTCGCCCGCGTTTACCGCACAAACCAAACCAAGCCAAAGATGTAGAGCCACAACAAAAACATGAAATGCCAGTACCAGGCCGTAACGTCGACCACAATGCGCCGAGCTTCGACGGGCTTCTGCAGCAGCGAAACTGCGGCCGCGTACAGCAGCACCAAAATGCCTCCCATAAGATGGACAGCGTGGGTCGCAGTCAACAGGTAAACGAACGAACTGCTGGCACTGGTAGTCATGTAAAAGCCCCGGTCGGCGAGCTCACGCCAAGCCATCCACTGGCCGGTCAGGAAGCCGCCTCCCAGCACCACGGTGACGGCGAGCCAGGGAAAGCCTTTCTCTTCTCCCAGAGAAACGCCTGGGATGGAACGAACCGGAGCCAGCGCCGCCTGCCGTGTGATCTGCCGCCGAGCCAGTTCTGCCGTAACGCTGCTCGCCAGCAAGAGGGCCGTGTTCACGAGCAACAGAGCAATCGGGAGATCGACTGGAATCCAATCGCGAACATACGCGTTGGTGCGTTCATCGAGAGTAGGCAAGCCCCGGCGAACGACATACGCACTGGTCAGGGAAACGAAAATCATGGTGACCGAAGTGAGCCCGATGGCGAGCCCCAGGCGAACCCGGCGCAAACGCTGCCCATAGTCGGGAGAACCATCGCCGCGTCCGTCGCCACCACCACCGTAGGCAGGCGGACGTACGCCGCCGCCACCCTGGCCTGAACTCGGTACGTCGATCGAAACTGGAGAACTGAAAGTCGCCATGACTGATAGATGCGTCGATTGTGTAGCGCGGGCGGCCTCGCCCGTGAACTTTTCTAGTGCGATGCCACCGTTGCCGGGTCCGTCTGCATGACGTAATCCCGCGGCGCGCCGGGAACGCTGTATTCATACGGCCCGTGATTCACCACCGGCGTATGGCCTCCGAAGTTATCATGCGGAGGCGGCGTCGCCGTGGTCCATTCCAAAGTTGTCGATTCCCAAGGATTATCGCTCGCCTTCGGACCTTTGAACATGCTCCAGAACAAATTGATCACGAAGATGAACTGGGCCGAAATAGTTATGATCGCTGCGTAAGTGATGAAGCGGTTAAGCGGAATCAAATTTTGCAGGTAAGCCAACTCCGTGAACTGGGAGTAGCGCCGTGGCTGGCCCGCCATGCCCAGATAGTGCATGGGCATGAAGATGGAATAGGTCCCGACCAAGGTGATGAAGAAGTGAACCCTTCCCCAAGTCTCATTCATCATGCGCCCGAACATTTTGGGGAACCAGTAGTACGTTCCGGCGAACATGCCAAAGATCGCCGCCACGCCCATGATCAGGTGGAAGTGGCCGACGACGAACGCCGTGTCATGCAACGGAATATCGAGCACCGGCTGCGCCAGAAATGGCCCGCTCAATCCGCCGGAGACGAACAGGGAAACGAAGCCAATGGCATAAAGCATCGGCGTCTGGAAGCGCACCCGTCCGCCATGGATGGTTCCCAGCCAGTTGAAAGTCTTAATCGCGGAAGGAACGCCGATGGCCATGGTCATGATCGAAAAGGCAAAGGCCGTGTAAGGACTCATGCCGCTCATGAACATGTGATGGCCCCACACCATGAATCCCAGGAAACCAATCGCCATAATCGCGTACACCATGGCCCTATAGCCAAAAATCGGTTTGCGCGAGAAAGTCGAAAGCAGCTGCGAAGCCACGCCCATGCCCGGCAGAATAGCGATGTAGACCTCGGGATGTCCGAAGAACCAGAACAAATGTTGCCACAAGAGCGGCGAACCGCCTTTGTGGCCCATGATCTGGCCGTTCACGACCACCAGAGGAACGTAGAAGCTGGTTCCAAGGTTGCGATCCAGCAGCAAAAGAATGCCGGCAGAGAGCAACACACCGAAGGCCAGCAGCCCGAGAATCGCGGTAATGAACCATGCCCAAACCGTCAGCGGCATGCGCATCATGGTCATGCCCTTGGCGCGGAGGTCCAAGGTAGTGGTGATGAAGTTCAGCGCGCCCATCAATGATGCGATGCAGAAAATCGCGATGCTGGTGATCCACAAATCCGCACCCAGTTGTTCGCCGGGGCCGGAATTGGTCAGCGCACTAAGTGGAGCGTAGCCGGTCCAGCCGTGAAGTGGAGCGCCGCCCGTCACAAAGAACGCAGCCAGTATCGTCACGAACGCCACGAACGTCGTCCAGAACGAAAGCATGTTGAGCACCGGAAACGCCATATCCGGCGCTCCGATTTGTATGGGGAGAAAATAATTTCCGAACCCGCCCTGCGGCGCCGTGGTCAACACGAAGAAGACCATAATCGTGCCGTGCATGGTGAGCAGGCTGAGATAGGTTTCCGGCTTGATCTCGCCGACCAGCGGCAGGACGGCAGTTGGCCAGATCATGTGAATCCGCATGAGCAGCGACAGGAACATGCCGACAAACACCGCCACCAGCGCGAGAAAGTAGTACTGAAGCCCGATGACCTTGTGATCAAGGCTGAAAATGTACTTGCGAATAAACCCCTGAGGAGCGTGTGAGTGGATTGTAGCCGAAGTCGCCATTACTGTTTCTCCGCCTCCCGAGTCGCTAGCCACTTGTCGAAGTCTGCCTGGCTCACCACGTGCAACATGCCGTGCATTTTGTAATGCCCGAGTCCGCAAAGTTCGGCGCAGGCGATTTCGTAATCCCCAACCTCGGTTGGCGTGAAGTGCATATGGATTGCAAGTCCGGGAACCGCGTCTTGTTTGAAGCGCATCTGCGGAACGAAAAAGCTGTGGATCACATCCACCGCTCGCAAGGTGAGATCGACCTGCCGGTTCACCGGAAGGTACATGGTGCCGGTGACGACGTCATCTTTGGCAGCGGGGTCCGTCGTATCCAACCCGAGCGCAGCCTCGTTTCCTGCTGACGGATCCATAAGTTTCGGATCGGTGCGGCCGAATTTTCCGTCGGCTCCCGGATAGCGGAAGTACCAGGCAAACTGCATTCCCGTGACTTCCACGGGAACCGAGCCGGTCTCCGCGGGCGCAAAGCGCTCGGACGCCCAGATGGGACTGCCCATCAGGTTCAGCCCAATGAACAGGACCGCCGTCAAGGCCGTCCACACCACCTCCATGGTGGTGTTGCCGTGTGAGTAAGTAACTTTGGTAGCCTTTCCTTGATCGCGGTACTGCCAAACAAAGAGGCCGAGAGCGCCTTGAGCGGCCACGAAAACGATCCCCATGAGCACGTAAGTCAACGCGAACTGATGGTCGATCCAGACCGTTGACGTCGATGCGCCATGCGGGAGCCACCAGGTTTTCGCTGCGAAGAAGTAAGTGCTAACAAAGGTGATCAGCCAGATAATCGCAAGAAGAGCGAGGCCCATCTACGAGACCTCCAGGGGTCGTGGTTTGCGCATTGTCATATCCTGTTCAAAAAAACCAGAAGCTGCGGTTGGCCCCGAAGTTTATCACAGGCGCGCGTCATGCGTGCAAGCACTTGTTGTGGAAGAACCGATTCGGGAAACTGCACAGATTGCAAAGTTTCAGGGGAGCTCGCCGCAAAACACGCCGCTTGCGGGAAACCTACTTCTCTTTGTTGGTCTCCGGCGTGGGCTCTTGCACGTTCTGCGAGGCATTCTGACTGCCGTCCAGCAGTTTGCACTTGTGATTGTCGAACTGCTTGCGAAGGCTTTCTTGTGCGTCAGGAGTTCTCTTAAGAGAATCGAGCGGAACTTTAAAGGTCGCAGCGCAACTGGTGCAAAAGCCAACGGCCGGTGTGGTTCCAATCCACTTGGCAACGCGAAGATTGCGCTTTTCCATTCCTCAGTTTCCCACAGGCCGGGCGGCCTGGCTATCTCTGTGGAAATCACGCGGACAGAAAACGGACCGTGCTGCATCGCTTCCAAGGAACCGACGGTAGGATTCCCGATGGCAGCCTAGCTCTCGATTCCCATGGAAATCTTTACGGAACGACCACTCTCGGAGGCGCGTACAACGGAGGAGTTATCTACAAAATTTCCTGTTAGGCGACCTCAGAATCGCTTCTGCAGGCGAACCAGTGTGCTAGGCATTGCTTCCTCACGAAAGGTTTCCTTTGTGAACCTTCGTGTCCTTTGTGGTTTAATGCCTTTGATCCGATGCCAAAGAAATCCCACGGCCAAGGCCACGGTACCGCTTACATCCGCCTGCAGAAGAACCACTGCTTCGCATGCGGCAAGAATAATCCCGAAGGCATGCGCCTGAAGTTCACCTACGACGAAGAGCGCGACGGCTTCGTCTGTCGCTTCCGCCTGGGCAAGCGCTACACCGGACCGCCGGGCCACGCTCACGGAGGAATTATTGCGACGATCCTCGACGAAGCCATGGGCAAGGTGAACAAGTTGCGTCACGTTATCGCGCTGACCTCGCAGATCACCGTGGACTATCTGAAGCCTGTGCCGCTGAACAAGCCGCTGCGCGTGGAATCCCGCGAAGTGCGCGTCCGCGGACGGCAGCACATTAACATGGCGGAAATCCTCAATCCCAAGGACGAAGTACTGGCACGAAGCCGGGGTCTGTTCATCGCCATCGATCCCCAGAAAATGTTCGCCAAGTTCGTCGAAAGATAGACATCACGGAACGCAAGAACCTTATCAATGAGTGTAATTGGGGATTTTGCGCCAGTTACGCGTCTGCTGCCGTCGCTGATCCGCTAAGGCCATGCGAACACCGCTTGCATGAGCCGCGACGGTGGCGACCTAATTGGACACCTTTAGACTGCGGTCGGGGCGAAGCGTACTAATGTCGGGAGGGCTCACGCCGTCTTGATTCGCCCGCCCAGACAGGCTGAAAGCGTAAACGTTATCATCATAGGAGGTGAAGTACAGCACTCCATTCACCACCGTCGGCGAGCCCGGAACTACGTCACCGGTTGTGTAGTTCCAGAGTTCGACGCCAGTGTGCGCATCCAGCGCGTAAACATTAGCGTCGGTCGAAGTTGCGTAGACCACTCCATTCGCCACTGCCGGGGAACCCACCACGGGGTTGCCTGTCACGAAACTCCACAACTCAGCGCCCGTGCGGGCATTCAGCGCATAGATATTGCGACCCGAGCTGACATAGACCGCATTATAGGCAAACGCTGGCGCAGTTCCACTCCCGGCGGGGTAGCTCCACAACTTTTCACCATCGACAACGAGCAGAGCGTATGTGTTACCGTCCTGCGAGGTGGCATAAACTACATTAGTCGTCACGGCCACATCCCCCGCGTAGCTTCCGGTTTTATACTTCCACAGTAGTGCACCGTTACTGGCATGCACGGCGTAAACGTTGTCGTCGTCGGAGCCGATATAAACCACCCCATCCGTGATGACCGGCGAACTCACGTAGCCGCCAGTGGTGTAGCTCCATAGTTTGGCGCCAGTGAGGGCGTTCAGCGCATAGAGCTTGCCATCAGCGGAGCCTATGTAAAGCACGCCGTCTACAACGGCGGGCGAGGAGCTCACCAAGGCTCCGGTTTTGAAGGTCCAAAGTGGTGCACCGTTCTGGGCGTTCAGAGCGTACACGTTGTCATCCGCAGAGCCGAAGTAAACTATCCCGTCGGCCACGGCAGGAGGAACACTTGACCCATTCACGACATAACTCCACAGCAGGGTGCCTGTGTAGGCGTCGATCGCATACAACGGACCGCCAGCAACGTAGACCACTCCGTCCACGACCGCGGGCGAGGAGCCATTAGGCTCCCCGAGGTGATAAATCCACTTCTCGGCGAGGTTTACAACATTCTTGGGGTTGAGCACGTTTTCGTATGGGTTCCAGCGCGTACCATCCGCGTCGAAGTGGAATTGACTCCAATTGGTCTGCACTAGAAACGGTTTCTGTGCGCCTTTGTCGTTATTTCGTTCCAGCACCGTCACCCAATGATGGCCCGGACGCGCACTGCGCGGCGCATAAGCTCTGGCGGCCTTGAGCTCCCCTCTGCTGTTGGTGACCACCAGCGCTTCGTCTTTGGTGTCGAAGTAAATGTCAACGCCAACGTTCGGCTCGAAGCCCCGACCCGAAACCAGAATCTGGCTCGTGGGTGGGCCACTTTTCTTGGAGAGAGTGACGGAAGGCGCGGCGCTGGATACACCAGAGAGCAACAAACACGCAACGAAAAGAAAGGCACAGGAATTAAAAAAGTCGGAAGGCGTTTTGAACGGCTGCGACGACGATTTCATAATATCCCTCCCGCCGAACGCCGCCATTATAGCCCCGTTGGGCAAGGTATTCCGTGATAAGCGTGCGGGAGATCGGTCAACTTCCGTTAACAAGCCATAGCACTCAAAACCCACCCTTGAGCTTTTCCAGCGCTCTAGCCAACTGCTCAGCTCCTCGCCGAAGTTCCGACGCGCCCACCGCCGCGAAACCCAGCACGAGCCCGTTGCGCCGCGAACGGCCATATGCGTAACGGCTCAGAGGAAGCACTTCGACATCGTACTTGGCCGCGGCCTGCGCCGCTTCCTCCGCAAGGATTCCGCCTTGCAGCCAGCCGACGGTCCTCAGGCCTGCCTCGACAAAAGGAATTTCCAATAGCCCGGCCAACCGTTGGTGAGCCGTTTCAACCAATACCCCCAAGCGTTCGGAGTACAACTCCCGCATCCGCCGGACATGCCTCGCAAAGTGACCCTCGCGAATGAAATCGCAAAGAATAGCCTGATCGATCAGCGGCGGATGATGCGTGCTCACCGATTCCGCCGCCGCAAAAATGTCCACCATGTCCGATGGAACCACGAGATAAGCAAGCCGCAAAGCAGGGAAGAGAACGTCCGTGAAACTACCCGCGAAAATCACCACAGCCGCCCGATCCAAACCCTGCAGCGCAGGGATCGGTCGCCCCGAGTAACGATATTCGCTGTCGTAATCGTCTTCGAAGATGATCGTTCGCGACCGCCGCGCCCATTCGAGCAGCGACAACCTCCGGCGCAGACTCATGGTCACGCCGAGAGGAAACTGATGCGCTGGAGTTACGTAGACCAGCCGTGGGCGCGGCCAACGGCTTCGCGCGGCTTCGAGGTTCAAGCCTTCAGAATCGACCGGGACGGGGCAGATTTTCGCGCCCACAGCTCGAAACACGACGGCAGCGCCGGGATATCCCGGTTCCTCCATCCAAACGGGATCGCCCGCATCCAGCAGCAGGTGCGCCGTGCGGTCCAGCGCCTGCTGTACGCCCGAGATGATCAACACCTGGTCCGCCGCGCACTTTACTCCGCGAGATGTATTCAGATATTCCGCCACGGCTTCGCGAAGTGGGCGATATCCAAGAGCTTCGCCACCAGCCAGCAACTTCGCCGACACACGCCGCAAACGCCGCGCTGCCACTTGCGCCCAAAGGCCGGTAGGAAACGCATCGAGCGCCGGTTGGCTGGCGCGAAATGCCCGTGTTGGACGCGATTCGGATCGAGCCAACGGCCGTAACCTCCGCGCATAATCAGAAAGAGGAATGCCGCGCCTCCGCGCGCCCACCACTGACTTCGCCGGAGGCGCCTGCAACAGCTCGTCGGGAAGCGTTTTGCTGACGAACGTCCCCGAGCCTACCTTCCCCTCGACATAGCCCTCGGACCGCAACTGCTCGAAAGCAGTGACGATCGTCGGACGCGAAATTCCGTACTGCACCGCCAAATCCCGCGTGGCCGGCAGCCGCACCCCCGGATGCAATCGTCCATCCAGGATCGACGAGCGCAATTCTTCATACAGCCAGCGATACAGCGGCATTCGCGGCTTCGGCCCGCGCAGGTTCAAGGGTAAAGTGCTGGATTTCTTTGCCATGCCTCGCTGACGTCACCCTCCGAAGTTTGTCATTCCGAGCGAAGCGAGGAATCTGCAGTTCGCCTGCGTCACGAAAATGCAGACTCCTCGTTTCGTTCAGGATGACAAGCGTCCATAAGTGGTATGGAAAGAATATACGAAAATGGATATTCCAATCTAGCCAATACTTCTGTATCGTAAGCTAGTTCGCGTCCCGAAATCTCACGCTGTCATCCTGAGCGAAGCGAAGGATCTATGCAATTCTGTTTGTACTGCCAAACTCTGAGCGTATGCATTGACGAGAGCTTTAACGCAGCTGTTTAGGGACGCCACAACGCCTGCATCAGAAAAGAGGACCCATGTCGAACAACAACGGAAGATCGATCAGCCTGCGCCTGAAGACTGGCCTGGCGGAAATGCTGAAGGGCGGCGTCATCATGGACGTCACCAACGCCGAGCAAGCGGTCATCGCCGAAAAAGCCGGCGCCGTCTCGGTAATGGCCCTCGAGCGCGTCCCCGCCCAAATCCGCGCGGAAGGCGGCGTAGCCCGCATGGCATCGCCGAAAAAGATTCGCGAGATCATGGCCGCAGTCTCGATCCCCGTAATGGCCAAGTGCCGCATCGGACATTTTGCCGAAGCCCAGATTCTCCAAGAACTGGGCGTCGACTACATCGACGAATCCGAAGTGCTCACTCCCGCCGACGAAGCCCACCACGTCGACAAACACGCTTTCACGGTTCCGTTCGTCTGCGGCGCCCGCAATCTCGGAGAAGCCCTGCGCCGCATCGCCGAGGGCGCAGCCATGATTCGCACCAAGGGCGAAGCCGGCACCGGAGACGTAGTCCACGCCGTGAAACACATGCGGCAGATCATGCAAGAAATGAAGATCCTGACCGTGCTGAGCGAAGAAGAACTCTACGCCAAAGCGAAAGAACATCAGGCGCCGTATGAACTGGTGAGGTTGGTTGCGAAAGAAGGGAAGCTGCCCGTCCCCAATTTCTCCGCCGGAGGAATCGCCACCCCCGCCGACGCGTCGCTGGTCATGCAACTCGGCGCCGAATCCGTATTCGTGGGCTCGGGCATCTTCATGCAAGATTCAACGACGTTCGCCAGTCCGCAAGAAGCAGAGAAGCGTGCCAAGGCAATTGTGCAAGCCGCGACGCACTACGACGACCCTAAAGTATTACTCGAAGTCAGCGAAGACCTGGTCGGAGCCATGAAGGGCCTAGCCGTGGCTGGAATGGATGAAGCTCACATGCTGCAAACGCGAGGTTGGTGAACAGCCGTAGCCGTTTTCAGCCCAGACGATGACTGCTACGGAAAAGTGCTGCTTTGAACTTTTTGATGAGTATTCGAGAAATCAGCATGCCTGTTTCCTGGCTGAAATGTTCCCAAACTCTGATGCGAGCGGATACCAGCTCTGTTTTCGACCCGTGGGTGGAACTAGAAACTCCTCGAACCGATACGCCTGCCGTTATCTGGAGATCGGAATGGAAGAGGTGCGCGCCATTGCCTCTGCTAAGTTGCTGACGGATGACATTGTGGGATGGCTCGATAGCAAACTTCCGACGCTCTTACAATTGTAGGCCTGTGCTCGGCGGTAAGAAATCGTGCCAGTCTTGCCAACGACGAACGACCAACGACTACTATGATGAAAATTGGTGTTCTGGCTCTCCAGGGCGATTTTGACGCGCACCGCAAACGGCTCGAAGAGCTGGGCGCTGAAGTTGTGCTGGTCAAGAAGCCCGAGCAACTCGACGAGATCGACGGCCTTGTCATACCCGGCGGGGAGTCAGGCACATTTCTCAAACTCCTGGGAGAAGCCGGATTCGAAAAGCTGAAGCAGTTCGTTCATGCCAAGCCAACCTTTGGTACGTGCGCGGGCGCAATCCTATTAGCGAATGAAGTAGAGAACCCGAAGCAGACTGGACTGGGCGCTCTCGACATCCGCATCCGCCGCAACGCCTACGGCCGCCAGATCGACAGCTCGATCCGCGAAGGCCGATTTGGCGAGGAGCCGCTGGAGATGGTCTTCATTCGCGCCCCCAAGATAGAACGCATTGGCCCCGGAGTCGAAGTAATCGCGACAGAAGGCAAAGATAACGCCCCGGTCGCCGTCCAGCAGGGAAGAGTCATGGCCGCGACGTTCCATCCCGAACTCAGCGACGACCCGCGCGTGCATCAATCTTTTCTGGATATGGTCCGCAACGGAAACTAAATCCCACTCGGCAAACCGCCCGAGGGAAGTTCGCAAAAAATTCTGAAAAAAGTTCTTGACATCCCGAATTACGTAACCGTATAGTTACACATTATGCGGAACCGTTCGGTTACATATACCCACTCGGCGGAGGCCACGTTCAGCGCCCTGGCCGATCCCACCAGGCGCGCTGTATTGGATTTGCTGCGAAAGGGGATTCAGCCGGCGGGCCGAATTGCTGACGCCTTTCCAATTTCCCGTCCCGCAATTTCCAAACACCTCCGTTTACTGCGCAGAGCTCATTTGGTGGAAGAACGGCGGGAAGGCCGTCACCGCCTTTATCAACTCAATCCCGAGCCGCTAAGAGCGGTCGATTCATGGCTGGAGCAGTATCGCGCCTTCTGGCAGACGAACCTGGCCAGTTTGAAAACTTTTGTAGAAGCTGAATATGCGAAGGAAACGACTCAACGATCGAAACACAAATAACTCTCTAGGAGGAAATGAAAATGAAAGCACTTGCAGCCTGCATTCTGATGATCGTGTCTACGACTGTCGCATTCGCGCAGTCGGACGCGCAGAAATCGTTCGACCAGCTGAAATCGCTCGCGGGTTCATGGGAAGGGAAGAACTCGATGGGCGAGCCTGTGCAGGTTTCCTATCGGATGACCTCAGGAGGGTCCGCTTTGATGAGCGAAATCATGGGCCACGGCGAGGACATGATTTCTATGTTCCACTTCGACGGCGCCAATCGCCTGCTCTTGACTCACTATTGTGCTGTCGGAAATCAGCCGCGCATGCTGGCTAGCGCTTCTGCTGACGGCAAGACCATCACTTTCTCGTTTCTCGATGCCACGAATCTCGGCAACCCGCAGTCGGGGCACATGGATCATGTGGTAATCGCAATGCTCGATCCTAATCATCACACCGAGGAATGGACTTTTAGCGGGAGTGGTAAAGAGATCAAGGAGTTCTTCGATTTAAAACGAAAGAATTGACGTGTGATTCGAAGCAGTGAGACAACTCAATCCAGGAGCCAGCTATGGCACAAGCCCTCGTAACGCCCGATCAAGACGCAATCGTCAGCGAAGTTCACATCAACGCGCCCGCGGAAAAAGTATTCCAGGCGCTCATCGATCCTAAACAACTAATGCTCTGGTGGAACAGTGATGAGTGCACGACGGAGTTCTATGAAATGGACGCGCGGTGCGGAGGCCAATGGCGCTTTGTAACCAGGAAAAGCGCCTTGAAAGTCAACGGCGTGAACCAGTTTTTTTGCCAGGGTGAAGTGCTGGAATTTGATCCGCCTCGGCTGCTGGCCTACACCTGGATTGCGAACTGGCACGACGACAAAACTCGCAGAACCGATTGTTCGCTGGGAGTTGACGCCTACCAAAGACGGCACCCACGTTAAGGTCACGCATAGCGGTCTGGCTCAGGAAGCCGTGGCTCGCAAGGATTACAGCGGAGGCTGGCCCGGCGTGGTTGAAATGCTCAAGAAATTCGTCGAGAAATAGAAAGGAGATCCTATGGCTACAATTGCAACTACTCCCGGTCAGGACGCGGTGGTCGTCGAAATCTTCATCGCCGCGCCGCCGGAACGCGTGTTCCAGGCGATGACCGACCCCGCCCAGGCATCGCAGTGGTGGGGACAGAAAGGCATGTACCGCATCACGGAGCGAAAGGCTGATTTTCGCGTGGGCGGGAAATATTCGAGCGTCGGCGTCGGCGCTGACGGTAAGTCGTTTCGAGTGGAGGGCGAGTATTTGGAAATCGATCCGCCGCGCTTGCTGGTTCACACCTGGGTCTCAAGCTGGTGTGGCCCGCAGAAGACCGTGGTGCGGTGGGAACTCGAGCCTCGCAACGTGCACGGCTTGCATCATCAAGGCCCGCAGAAGATGGGGACAGGCACGGTTGTGAGGGTCCGTCACGAAGGCTTTGGCGCCGATCAAAAGGCAGCAGCCGATCACGCCCAGGGATGGACGCGGGTTCTTGGCTGGATGCAGGCGTTCGTCGAGAGGGGAGAGACGGTCGACACGCGCGAAGGTTAACTTGGAGCATGGGAACCCAGGTCTCGAAAGGCGCGAGACCTGGGGCACCCGCGCACCATTACTACTCTGCTGCCGCTGCAACCGCCTTGTTAGCCTCATCGATCTGCTTCAGTTCTTCCGCCTTCAGATTCGCAGGGGCGATGTCGATCTCAATCTTGTTGAGAGTGCCCGTAAATCTGAATGGGGACGGATACAGGTTGCTCACGGGCGAGCCGGTGTCGAGGCCGGTGTCGAAGGTTTCGTCCGCGGAAAAGCGCCCGAGGATGGTCTTGTCCACGCGGCCTTCGCCAACTTTCTTGTCGTTGACGAACATCGTGACCGTCCCACCTTTGGCCAATCCACCGCCGTCGTACTTGAACTCGACGCGAACCACGCTCTTGCCGGTCGGCAGTTTCTCGGAACCGGTTACACGGTAGCGGGACATCCCGAACCAGTTGTACTCGTAGGTAGGCTTTCCGTCCTTCACGAACAGCGTATATCCGCCAACGGTCCCGCCAGCAGCTACCAGAACTCCGTCCCCAGGCTGATCCAGGTATGCGGTGATTACGTGTGACCGGTTCTTGATGTTGGCCGAAGAACTCTCCGGAATCCGGTAGGCTCCCCCAAAATACGTGAACTTAGTTCGACCTGCGATCAGGCTCGGCCGCAAGCTTGGATCGGCACGTTCGATAAACCGGTCGTCCAGAGGCAGCACGTCATATTTAGCCGCTTCAGCCCAGAACAGGTCTTGTAACTCCCGCAACTTGTCGGGGTTCTTCGCGGACAGGTCATTCGCTTCGCTGAAATCGTCTTCCAGGTTGTAGAGTTCCCATTTGTCATCGTCGAAGGAGAACGAACCGCTGGTCACCCAGGGCAAACGGCCATGGCGGCAGACCGCGATCCAGCCATCGTGATAGAGAGCCCGGTTGCCGAGCATCTCGAAGTACTGAGTTCCGCGTGTGCCCTTGGCCTTCGCGTCGTCGAAGGAATACGTCATGCTCACGCCCTCAATCGGCTTCTGCCAGACGCCGTTCACCTCGACAGGCTCGGGAACGCCAGCGGCTTCGAGGATGGTCGGCGCAACATCGATGACATCGTGGAACTGGGTCCTGATACCGCCCTTATCTTTGATCCGCTTGGGCCACGAAACTACGAGGGGGTTGCGGGTACCTCCGAAATGCGAAGCCACCTGCTTGCCCCATTGGAACGGAGTATTCATTGCCCACGCCCAGCCAACCGGGAAATGGGTGTATGACTGCGGGCCGCCGACTTCGTCGAGATGCTGAATTATGTAAGACGTATCTTCCTTCTGCCCGTTGAGGGAAACCATTTCGTTAAACACGCCGCTCAACGTCCCCTCCATGGAAGCGCCGTTGTCGCCAACCTCAAACATGATTAGCGTGTTGTCGAGCTGTCCGATGTCGCGGATGGAATCGATCAAGCGGCCTGCCTCGTAGTCGGTCTGCGCCGTCATTCCCGCGAACGCTTCCATCAGGCGGGATGCAACCTTTTTTTCGTCCGGAGTTAAGGAATCGAACGCTGGGATTTCCTGCGGCCTCGGGGTCAACTTCGTATCGGCCGGGATGACACCCATCTTGAGCTGGCGCTGATAGGTCTCTTCCCGATACTTGTCCCAGCCCTGGTCGAACTGGCCTTTGAACTTCGCCATCCAGGCCTGCGGAACGTGATGCGGCGCGTGGGTCGCACCGGGAGCGTAGTAAATAAAAAACGGACGGTCGGGAGTAACCGACTTCTCTTGATGAACGTACTTGATCGCCTTGTCGGTCAAGTTCTCGGTCAGCGTGTAGTCCTTTTCCCGGCCCTTCGGTACTTCCATTTCGACCGGCTGGTTGCCCTCGTAAAGCGCCGGTTGCCACTGGTTAGCCTCTCCGCCGATGAATCCGTAGAAGTGGTCAAAACCCTGCATCGTGGGCCAGCGATCAAATGGACCTGACACGCTCGTCTCCCAGTCCGGGATGTTGTGGTTCTTGCCAAAAAACGCGGTACTGTAACCGTTTTGGCGCAGTACTTCGGCGAACATGGCTTCGCTTTTCGGAATCTGGCCACTGTAGCCGGGATAACCACTGCCGATTTCCGTGATAACCCCCGTCGCTGCGGAGTGGTGGTTGCGGCCTGTCAACAGCGCGGCTCGCGTGGGGGAACAAAGCGCCGTGGTGTGGAAACGGGTATAGCGCAAGCCCGCTTGCGCAAGCCGGTCGAGATTGGGCGTCGGAATCTGTCCGCCAAAAGTGCCCCAGTCGCCGAATCCGGCATCGTCAATCATGATGAACAACACATTAGGTGCGCCCACAGGTGCCTTGATCAGAGGGATCTTGTCTGGCGTGGAATCCTTGTATGTCCGGCCAATGATCCCCTTGAACTTAGGATCGGGTCGCGGCAGGACATCCTGCGCCGAGACGCTTCCGGCCAAGGCCATTGAAAGCAGACTCAGACTCACTGACAACTTCGCAATGCTCTTTGATTTCATTTCCTTGCCCCTCATTTGTTGCTCGCTTCCGGATGCTCGGCTCGCTAGGGTGCGGGGAAGCGCACTCATCGCTCTGACGCTGATGGATTAAGAACCTTAGATGTTGAGGGCATATTCTAGGAATCGCCACTGGCAAAACTGCCAGTCTGCACGAAGAGCGTCCTGAAGGTGTCGCGGTGAGGTGGACCTGAGAACTTTTCACAGGGGAAATGCAGCTCTGTGGGCGTAAAACTGCCCACTGGTCTTTCGCCCCGCTGGGGGTTGTTTTGTACCCTGCTTACCCGCGGCTTACGAGGCCGCGGGTAAGATCGTCGAGGGACGCTAAGAGCTCGCCTGGCGCTAGAGAGCCGACACATTGTTAAGGACTTAGCGGCCCGACAAAGCTGGGCCCTTCCCAAAAACGTGGGAGTCGCTCGCCCTCAGGATGACCGCTTGCGTTTCGATTCCCGAAATGGGAAGCGGAGTGGATTTTGTTGTTCCAAACGGCTCGGTGCAGGTTAGGCTGTAGGTGGTAGATCAGGCGCGGCCGTGGTCTCGCGACTTTCTGGCGAGGCTTTGGGCCGCGTTTTTCTTTTGCCACAAATTTACGAAAGGAACCATGGCGCAGCTTAACTGGCTGCGCCTTCGTCGTCATGCAAATTGAAAATCACAAAACCGATCATGAACTGGGACAGCCCTCAGCAACGCGCTTTGATATTCACGCCATTGGCCTCGATACCCAGAAACGCCATGGGGATGTGGCGGAGGCGAGGTTTCTGGCCAAAGCTTGCAGCATGGGCTTTAGCGTAGCCAAACCGTGGGGAGATGAGCGCTATGACTTCATCCTGGACTCGGGTTATTGCTTCTGGCGGGTGCAGGTGAAGTCGACGCGGAAGCGCGGACCGCGTGGATATTCGGTAACAATTTCCAGTGCCACCGTGGCGCAATACGACGAGACGCAGATTGACTTTCTGGTAGCGTACATATCGCTGGAGGATGTGTGGTACGTGATTCCGGTCAAGATGCTGAAAGGACGGAGCGCTTTGCATTTCTGCCCACGGGGTCGAGGGAAGTCGAAGTGGGAGAAGTTTCGCGAAGGGTGGTGCCAGATGGCTTGTCCTCACGATGAGACCGGGCCGAGCAAGATTGTGACCCCGCGCTGCCGGGACAAAGGGCCGGTGCAGATGTTGATTTGTCCGCTAAAGGCGCTGCGGTGAGGTGAAACTCGGTATTCGCGGGCGGTGGAGGGGCGGGGGCCGAAAAAGGTTGCCTGATCCGGCAAAACAGATCCGGCAAAATATCTTGTCCAAAATTCAGAATTGGCCTATGATGTGGGCCACAGTCATGTCGACGGTGGCTCCCTTCCACTAACTGTTCCGTAAATTGTCGGTAAACGGGTGAGTTCAATGTGCAAACGGGCGTGGCAAGCGGCTTTTCTTTTCACGTTTCTCGTGTTTCTTACGTATACCGCGGCTCCTCAGTGGAGTGCGGGGCACTTCGCGTTCCTTCCCTATGCCGTGGTTGCGAAGCAGCAGGGGCCCATGCACATTGGGGGTGCTACGAACGGGTTTGGTATTCCGGTCGCGGGCGACCTGAGCACGGTCAGCGGGGCGCAGACGATGTGGTCAGCGGCAAACGAAGCCAGCCGCAGCCCGTTGGAGGGCCCCTCCGGTTCCGTCTCAAAGCTGGACCTCAAGGCTCCGGGCAAGGCGCGGCGGGAGTTTGAGAAGGGTTATCAGCTCCTGATGAAGAAGGACTATAAAGGTGCGATTGAACAGCTGGGAGCCGCGGTCACTCTGTATCCGGACTTCGTGGCGGCGCATAACGCGCTGGGCTCCGCCTATTTGGCTCTGGGGCAAAACGATCAGGCAAAGGATCAGTTTGCCAAGGCGGTTTCGCTCGATGATCACCTGCCTACTTCTTACCTAAATCTGGGCTGCGCTCAGCTGGCTCTCAAGGACTATCGCTCCGCGCAAGCATCGGTGCAGAAAGCTTCGTCGATCGCGCCACTCGATCTCCAACTGGCGACGGCGCTGACCTACGCCCAGTTTATGAATCAGGATTACGGCGCGGTGCTCACCTCGGCCCAGCAGGTGCATAGTCGCAAGCACGAGGGTGCGGCCATCGTTCATTTCTACGCCGCAGCGGCGTTCGATAGCCAGAACAATCTGGAGGAAGAGCAAAACGAGTTGCAAACTCTCTTGCAGGAAGATCCAAAATCACCGGCAGCGGAGCAGGCCCGTCAAGTTCTGGCGCAGATCAAGGTGGAGTTGCTTAGGAAAGAGGCACAGAAGAAACAGCCTCCGGCGCCAGCGGTGGAAGCGGCCAAGCCGGTTGAGACCGGCCCTACACCGGAGCAGGTGGCGGCGCAGATTCAGGCGCAAATCCAATTGGCTAAGCAAGACGCCAATGAGCAGAAGGAGATCGCGGAAGCAGACGTGGAGCCGGCGCCGATGTGCGCGAATTGCACTTCACTTGCCTCGGCAGCCGGACCAGGAGTTCCTAGCCGTCCCAGTGCGGTCGCGGAGCGATCGGGTTCCAACGCCGCTTTCACCTTGCGCAGCGTGGTTGATGAGGTCGCAGTATTCTTTGCGGCCACCGATCACGGGAAGTCGGTGCCCGACCTCACCCGCGAAGAGGTCGGAATCCATGATGATTTGAAGTCTCCGGTGGCGGTGACCGGATTCCGGAACGAGGCGCAATTGCCATTACGCCTAGGGATCGTCATCGATACCAGCGAATCCATTACCAGCAGATTCTCCTTCGAGCAAAAAGCTGCCACCAACTTTCTGCAGAAAGTTCTTACCGACAAGAATGATCTCGCGTTTGTAGTGGGCGTGGCCAACTCGGTTCTGCTGGTGCAGGACTTCACCAACGACCAGCAGCAGATGGCCCATGCCGTCAACCAACTTGCGCCGGCGGGAGGTACCGCGCTGTGGGATGCGGTCGCCTTCGCCGCGGACAAAGTGGCCAGCCGGGCGGAAACTCAGCCTGTGGCCAGAATGCTGGTGGTGATCAGCGACGGAAACGACAACTCCAGCAGCACGACTCTTAAAGAAGCGATCGCGAGCGCGGAACGTGGAGAGGTCTTTGTATACACCGTGAGCACGCGCGAGTCGAACGATACCGATGACTATACCCTGACTGGCGATCGCGTTCTGATCGGCGACCGTGCCTTGAAAGTGTTGGCAGAGCACAGCGGCGGAGCCGCCTTTATGCCGGGTTCGGTCACAGGTCTCAACCGCGGTCTGAACGAACTGCAGCAGGTGATTCGCAGCCGCTATCTGATTTCCTACAAACCCGCCGCGTTCAAACACGATGGCCAATATCGCACGATTGACATCACGGCGCAGAAATCGGGACACAAATTGCACGTGTACGCGCGCCGAGGATACTACGCGGGTGTGAACTCAGCCGGCGCAGCCAAGTTCTGAATTCGTAGAGTTGGCGGTCCGAAATTAGGTTCATCGTTACCTGGCGGGTTTAGTGTGCTTTGTCAGATTCATCCTGCACCCGCGTCTGATCCGTAATCCAGTTCACTTCCCAGGTCTTGCCTCCGTCATCGGTGAATGCCTGTTCAAAGTGGGGCACATTCGTCGCGGTGTTCGACCAAATGAATCGAACAAAAATAATTCTGGCGTTCAATGTGTCCTGGGCGTAAAACTCGCCGTGGCCATTTTTGAACTCGCCAATCTGGGGCGGGACGAGGAGGCCGTCCTTGCTGTTGGCCCAGTAGAGGCTCCATTGGTGCGATTGAGGATTGTAAGTACGGAGGGTGAGACCTTCGATGTGACCCGCCACAGGGCTGTCGGTTTCGAACTGCTCAATCTGAGCGCGTCCGCCCCAGATTTTTCGGGTGACCGAAGTGCCATCGAATTCGACCCACGTGGTCGAACCGGTTAAGCGACCAGCGAGGCGCTTCAGGTGAATTTTCCAACTGCCGAGTTCGAAGTCAAAGTCGTGTTGCACATCCGTTGGCGCGGAAGGTGATCGAACGCCGTCGCTCGATCCATCTTTGACTCGCGTGTCATCGGCGGTCCAGTTTACTTCCCAGGTCTTGCCCCCATCGACCGAGAAAGCTTGCTCAAAGTGACACGAATTCGCGGCTACGCCCGATATGACGAAGCGAACATAGACGGCCCGGCCATTCACCGTTTCCTGATCGTAAAACTCTCCGCGGCCATTGTTGAAGGCTCCGACAGTAGGTTCCGAAAGAATGCCGTCGTTGCTGTTCGCAAAATTGAGACTCCACTGGTGGGATTGCGGACGGTAGAGACGCAGGTTCAAACCTTCGAAGTGCCCCTGCGGACCATCGGCCTCGAGTTCCACAAGGTTGGCGCGGCCATCCCAGATCTTGCGGACGACCGTCGTGCCGTCATACTCGACCCAGGTAGTCGATCCGGTTAGAGGATGCACGAGGCGCTTCAGATGAGTTTTCCAGGTGCCAATTTCGAAATCGAAATCACGCTGCCCATCCCGTTCCAGGTTTTGAACGCTTGGCTTCGACGCGTCCGAAGTCTGCAGCGCGAATCCCTGCGGCGCGTGCAAGACGACAGCCAGGATGCACAACATGAGAGACGCTTGAATGTTCCTGAAGTTCATCACTGCCCTCCGTAATTTGCCTGTCCGGTTTTCGCCTATTTTCTGTTCTGCAAACATAATGGAAGAGGCGAGCGAATGTGTGAATCCAGAGTAAAAACACGTAAACAGTTGTGAACAAGCTGTTATTGGGACTTTCGATAGGCTGCCAGCGTAGGCTCGGCCGCTCGCCGGGTGCGGCATGGCTCCTTTTCTGCAAGAAGTGGGCAGCGGCGGGAGGGAATCGAGCTCACGCCTTTGCGCTCTCTACACAGTCAAATCAGGCCCGCCGTGCCTGCAAGGATTCGAAAGGTGTGACTTGCTTTTCCAGGACGTCGGCGTATAATCCGCGCCGTGTTGAATTATAGGGCAGAACTCGGCGAAGCCAAGGCAACTTTGAGCCTGAGCAGACGCGTGGCATCGTCTTTCGTCGCCCAACTGGGGGCCCTTGCCCCGATTATCGTTCCGCCTATTCCGCTTCAGGCCCACATCGGCCGGCGTCCGGGATTCCAGGCCACAATTTTGGACGACAAGTATTGGTTCGCGAAGCTGTACGAACTCATTACTTACTATGAGGTGCGTGACTGCGAAAAATTTGATAATCCCGGGTTTGTGATGCACTTCATTCCTGTTTTCTATGGGCTGTACCATGGTGCTCTGCAGAATTATCAGAACGGAGGCAAGGTCAGTCAGCTCTGGCGCACGCACATGGATGGTTTGCGGGAAAGGGGCGAACCGATCGAACCCGGTACCATGGAAGGAGCGAAGTTCAGCATCCGCACCGGAGTAGCCGCTCACGTGCAAGGGGATATGTCCATCGCTCTCGAGACGGCGTATCGGACTTGGAAAGCCGATCCCAAGCCGTCCTTTGAATCGCTGCGAAGTGATTTTTTTGATAGAAACCGGCCGATATTCAATGCCGCCAAAGCGGCTTTCTTCATCGACCTCAATGACAAAGGGCCTTTTCCATTTCGTGCCGATGTCGGACAATTGATTATTGCGCAGGGCGAGCCGATGGCTGGCGGTGGGCTTTCCGTTGATGAGGTTTACTTGTGGCGTGCGACTGCATGGAATCAGGCCGCGGCGCGTCTTCGACTTAAGGCTGCCGTGGGGCAGTGAGTGCAGTCGTTCCGTTGCTTCCTCCGTCGTGGTGTTGTCTCCGCGCTCTCCCCGCCTGACCCGAATACGCGAGTCTGCTACGCCTGAAAACGCGGTGAGGCCCCTGCGTTATACTGAATCGAGATATGGTGGGTGAGCCTCAAAAGACTTTTTACCTCGAAACCTTCGGTTGCCAGATGAATGCGCATGACTCCGAAAAGGTTGTGGGCACGCTTGTGTCGGAAGGTTATCGGCAGGTTCAGACCGTCGAAGAGGCCGAACTGGTGCTCTACAACACTTGTTCAATTCGCGACAAAGCGGAGCAGAAAGTCTTCAATCGGCTCTCGGATTACAAGAAATTCTACAAGCAGGGTAAACGCTTTGGCGTGCTGGGGTGCGTGGCACAACAGGAAGGCGAAAAGATTTTCGAGCGCGCTCCGTATGTTTCGCTGGTCTGCGGGTCGGCGTCGTATCGGAATTTGCCTGAGATGCTGATTCAGATCGAGGCAGGGAAGCAGCGCGTCACCGGATTGGACGACCGCCAGACCGACGAGTGTTTCGAGACTGAATTCACTGCCCGCACCAATCCTCATCGCGGATACATCACTATCATTGAAGGCTGCGACAAGTTTTGTGCTTATTGCGTGGTCCCATTCACGCGCGGCAAGGAGCGCAGCCGGACGTCGGAATCCGTGCTCTTCGAAGCTCGACAGATGGCCGACCTGGGCTACAGCGAGATTCAGTTGTTGGGGCAGAACGTGAACTCCTACAAGGATCCGACCGGCAAGCGTAGCTTCGCGGAGCTGCTGGCAACGGTTGGCGAAGTTCCGGGCATCAAGCGGGTGCGGTTCACGACTTCCCATCCGAGAGACTTTGGCCGCGACATTATCGAAGCCATCGATGCCGTTTCCACTCTGTGCGATCACGTTCATCTGCCGGTGCAGAGCGGTTCCCCTCGTGTGCTGGACGCAATGCAGCGGCTGTACACTCGCGAGCAGTACCTGGAACGCATCTCGTGGATCAAGGCGGCGCGAAGGGAGATCAGCATCACCAGCGACATCATCGTTGGCTTTCCGGGAGAGACTGAAGTTGAGTTCGAGGAAACTCTGGCGCTACTTGATGAGGTCGAATACGATGCCATCTTCGGGTTCAAGTATTCGCCGCGTCCCAATACTCCTGCTTTGAGTCTGGAGGACGCGATCCCTGACGATGAGAAAGTTCGCCGTTTGGCGGTGGTTAACGAAAGGCAGCGCGAGATCCAGAAGCGGTGCAACCAAAGATATCTGGGAGCCATTCTTGAAGTAATGGTTGAAAGCAGGAACCAGGCGCGAGGCCAGTGGAGCGGCCGGACGTCACAAAATAAAGTTTTCAACTTTACCGCGCCCGACGGAGTGAAACTGGACACAGGCGGATATGTGACGGTGGTGACCACAGGCACTTTTCCCAACAGCCTTTTGGGCGAATTAGTGGTATAAGGAGCGGAGTAATTCCGGAGATCACGATGGAAGTTGAGATGAAAATTCGCGGGCTTCTGATGGACCCTGTAACGAATATGCCGATCGTGATCCTGAAGGATGCGGGGACGGACACGGTGCTGCCGATCTGGGTGGGAATTTATGAGGCGAACGCGATTGCGCTGGAGATTGAGAAGGTGAGCACGCCACGTCCTATGACCCACGATTTGATTAAGAACGTATTGGTCGGACTCGACACGAACGTTCATAAGGTCGTGGTGACCGAGTTGCGGGAAGACACGTTTTATGCGGTGATCTGGCTGGAGCGGGAGGGGCGCATCGTCAGCATTGATTCGCGGCCGTCGGACGCGCTGGCGCTGGCTTTGCGGGTCGATTGCCCCATCTTCGTGGAAGATGAGGTTTTGAAGAATTCCAAGTTGGCTACTACTGCTTCCGACCGGGTCACGAGTGAAGAGTTGCGCAAGTGGCTGGAAGGCTTGAATGACGAGGATTTGGGACGTTATAAGATGTAGGCAGGGCGAACAAAGGGCTTCAACCACAGAGGACACAAGGGTTCATAAAGGAAATCTACCTGCAAAGACTAGCCTGTGCCTGATCCGGCAGAACAACTCCAGCGAATCTATGTGGCGGGATTCGAACTTAAAGTGTTCGACCGCTTTCCTAAATGTGTTGGAGTCGTGCGGGATAATTGCATTGCGTTGCTGGTACCCTCCGTCGACGGATTGCAGATGCTGGGCACTCCGGGGTGGCAACTGGGGGAAGCGATCGGCGTTCTGCTTGAAACCGGAGGTCGTCGGGTATTCCAATCCAAACAAGAAATCGTTGAAGCTACGCCAGCAAGATTAGACGCGCTGAGGCGCTTCCGCGAGGATCTCGATCGATTGCTAAAGCCGAGATCATGAGCAGCGCGAGCGTCTCGCAGCAATATGATGCTTATGTTAACAATTGACATCATATCATAGATATGGCATCATATTGTAATGCGAACGACTGTCAACCTCGATGATGATGTCTTTCAGGTGGTCCGGAGGTATGCCGAAAGCCGCTCTGTGGCTTTGGGAAAGGCCGTGTCGGAACTGGTGCGACGGGGGTTGAACGCGCCGATGGCCACAAGAGTTGTCAATGGAATCCATGTGGTCGTTTTGCCACCGGGTTCTCCTGAGGTGACCACGGAGCGGATCAAGGAACTGGAGAACGAGTTGGAGTGACTGCTTTCCTGCTGGACGTAAGTGCTTTGATAGCCTTGGCATGGCCAACTCATCGCGCCCATGAGAGGGTGCAGACTTGGTTTTCCCGAAATGCTGGACAGGGATGGGCAACCTGCCCGTTCACCGAATGCGGGTTCGTCAGAATCGTGTCGAATCCGGCCTTTTCCCCGGACTTCCTAACTGTTCCGGAAGCAGTTCGTCTGTTAACGCTCAACGTCAACCACCCGGCGCACCATTTTTGGGCAGACGAACTGCCCATTGATGATGCCGTTCGCGGCTTCCAAGGTCGTCTCGTGGGACACAATCAGGTAACCGACGGTTACTTGCTCGGCTTGGCAATGCACAAACGTGCCAAACTGGCGACCCTGGATGAGAGCATGGGTGAGCTACTAGGTTTAAAGAGTGGAGAACAGGATCGGGTTGTTATAATCCCTAAGAGTTTCTAGGGGACGCAAATAAGGAGCCGGGCAGTACATTCACTGTAGTTTACATAATACCTATTATCGGACATTACTACACTTTGCCTTTACCGCGCGCCTTTTGCACCTTCCTGCTTGCCAAGCCACCATTTCCCGCGGCTACACCCGCCAAAAAAATAGAGGTGGACTCGACTTCCGAATCCACCCCTGCACCTGCCGGATCCTACCCTTCCGCCTACTGGCCGGTTCCTACCAAGTAGACGGTTTGCTGTCCAAGACTGTCGCTGATGACCAACTTGGCCGTCCGTTTCCCGGCCTTTGAGGGGGTGAAGACAATGCTGATGGAACAGCTTTGAGCCGGCGCAAGCTGCGCGCCGCAACTGTTGCCGGAGATGGCAAAGTCTGCGGTGTTGTAGCCTTCGATCTGTTCTCCGCTGATCAGGAGATCGGCGTAGCCCGTGTTTTGCAGCGTGACTGGCACGGGTTGGCTGGCCTGTCCGACGGCTTCAGTTGGGAATGTGAGCTTCGTCGTCGAGAGCTTCACCACCGGAGCCAGAGTCACCTCGCGGATGCGATTGTTGGCAAAATCCGCAATCAGCAGATCTCCGTTACTGTCGATGGCTGAGCCGACATTGTCCAATAGGGCCTTGGTAGCGGGACCGCCGTCACCAGCGAATCCGGCGACCTTGCAATGCTCAATATTGCCGGCGACAGTTTCCACGGTCAGGCTGCCCGCATCGATGCGCCGCACGATGTGGTCCGCCCCTCCGCTCACAAAGACGTTGTTGGAAGGATCGACTTCGACTTCGAGTGGATTATTCATGGTTGCGGCCATTGCCGATCCGCCATCTCCTTTGCAGCTCGCCTGCCCGGTGAAGGCAAAGGCAACGATATCGCCGACGGGATACTTCGACCCTCCGCACCCGCCCTTGACCTCGATCACGCAGCGAACCTGATTGTTTGGCGAATCTGCGATGTAGACGTTCCCGGAGCTATCGACGGCAACTCCGTAGGCTCGACTGATCCTGGCCTTGACGGCTGGACCGCCGTTGCCGGTGAAACCCTTGTGGCCGGTTCCGGCCGTGTTAGTAATGTCGCCAACCGCGTACGGAGACCCGCCACAACCGCCGCTGACGCCGAGGACGCAGCGGATGCGGTGGGCGCCATGATCCGCTATGTAAAGGTTGCCGTTCCGATCAACGGCCACGGAGGTTGGCTCTGTCAGCTGCGCCGAGGTCGCCGGCCCGCCGTTCCCGCAAACCCCGTTATTCGGGACACAGGAAAATCCGTTCCCTGCCACGGTCACAATGTCGCCGACGGCCGCCGTCGAGCCGCAGCCTCCGTTGACGGCAACGATGCAGCGGATCACCTGATTCCCGGAGTCCGCGATGTAGATGTTGTTGGAAGCGTCGAGCGCGATTCCCTCGGGGTCGTTCAGAGTAGCGCTGGTGGCCGCGATCGGGGTCGGATTCGGTGGTCCTGCGAGGCCAGTGCCGGCAATGGTCGAAATGGTCCCGGCCGACGTTACCTTGCGAACCTGGTTATTGGCGGCGTCCGTGAAATAGTAGTTGCCGGAACTGTCCCACACTATAGCGTTGGGATTGGCAAGCGTGGCTTTTTTGGGATTGCCGCCATCGCCGTTGGAGCCGCCTCCCGCGATAGTTTTAATGTGCTCGCTCACGACCTCGCGGATGCGTTGATTGCCGGTATCGGCGATGAAGATGTTTCCCTTGGAATCGACGAACACGGCACCGGGCAGATTCAGCCAGGCGCTGCGCGCCTTGCCGGTATCGCCCTCGAAACCTTCGATGCCATCGCCGGCCACGGTGGTGATGTCGCCGACTGCTAGCGGTGAACCGCCGCAGCCGCGGGTGCCGGCGACGACGCAGCGGATGCGGTTGTCCGAAGCGTCAGCGATGTACAGATCGCCAGCCTTATCAAGAGAAAGGCCAGCGGGATTCCATAGGGTACCTTTCGTCGCAGGACCGCCATCACCGCAGCCCTTTGGTGGATTCGCGCAGGGGTTCCCGTCGCCCGCAAAGATGATGATGTTGCCGAGCGCCTCGGTCGAGCCGCCGCAACCACCCGCGACGGCAATGACGCAGCGAACCGTAAAGTCTCGGGTGTCGGCGATGTAGAAGTTGCCCGCGGCGTCCACGACCACGCCGTTGGCCAAATCAAATTTGGCCTGGAGTGCCGGACCATCGTTGCCGCACGCGAACTTGGGACCATCGCAGACACTGCCTATACCCGCCACGGTCATGATGTCGCCGACCGGGATGTTTTTGTTGAAAATCGCTTGATCGCAACCGCCAGCTGTCCCGACTACGCAGCGAATCCGGTAGTCGAAGGTGTCGGAGATCCAAACGTTGTTTGCGCTGTCGACGAACAAGCCTTCCGGTTCACCGATCTGCGCGTCAATCGCAGGGCCACCATCGCCGCAAACGGCGGTGGTTGGAAAACAGGTGTTTCCGGGTGCGTTCACAATCTGGATAATGTCGCCGACCGGCAGCGCGGAACCGCCGCAGCCGCCGCTTACGGCGATGATGCAGCGAATTCTATTGGCTCCTTTGTCTGCCAGGTAGAGATCCCCTTGACCGTTGAGAGCCAAGGCCGAGACTCCGCCCAAGCCCGCCTTCACAGCAGGACCGTTATCACCGCTGGTGCCAAAAACACCTATCCCCGCATAGATACTGAGGCTGCCGGCCGGAGTCATCTTAAAAATGTAATACGTGGCCGGGGCGCTGATGTAGAGATTGCCGCTCGCGTCCTCTACAACTGCAAGTGGACCCGGCAGGTCGGCTTGAGTTGCTACCGTGGGCGGCGGAGCTTGGCCTGCCACCGTGTTGATGGTGTTGTCCGCAGCTTGCAGCGGCGATGACGATAGCAGCGCGAAACAGCAAAGAGTCAGCAGTGCCGTTAGCGCAGGAACGAAGCACGGACTTTTCCGCATTCTGAAGGGCCGGAAGCGTTTGCTAAAAGTGGATTGGCTGGTGATTGTCGCGTGTGAGAGAGTGGAAGAAGTGAGGGTCGTGGTGAACATGCTACCTCCAGAAGTTTGAAAATCAAGAATCAAACCGACGAGGATGGATTCGCGGTGAAGACCGTCTTCGTCGTTGAGGCCGCGGACTGACAACTCCGGCTGCTTTTCAGCGCAGCCTTTTGTTCGCGGTTCCGATACGGCCGCTGTTTCGGATTGCCCGAAACCAGCCTGTGGGTGCCGAGCATAAGGCTCAAATCAACCCTTGTCAAGGCCTTGTGCTCGTCGTAGCGTCTCAGTTTTAAAACTCAAACACCATCTACTGCTCCCGTCATTAGAGACATTTTACCCGATCGCTCTGCGATCCGGGAACGGCGTCGGTTGCGGGGTGCGCGGTTCCTGCAAACACGATCCTGGCGTGAAACAATGTGCCCGCCACTCGGGTCGCGATGGCGATCAGTTCCCTTTGCCCCGCAAAGACTTTCACGAGCCTGGCTTGGGAAAGTTCAGGCAAATTTACCGGGCGGCCGGTGCGGATGCGAGCGGCTATTTCTTCATTGACGGTGACAGACGGAAATTGCGGCAGCAGTTTTCGGGGATGAATACACAGATCCTCCGTCTGATCCGCCTTAAAAGCTGCATCCAGATCTTCTAAGGCGTGAGCATCCGCTAGCTCGAATTCACCGACTGCCGTGCGCCGTAACGATGCCAGGTGGGCGCCGCAGGCCGCGATTTGACCCATGTCGTGAGCAACGGAACGCATGTAGGTTCCGGAGGCGACCCGGGCGCGAAAAGTGGCTCGGTCATTCTCTAACCGTAGAATCTCGAATTCCTTAATCTCGACTTGAACTGGCTTTAGCGCAACCTCGGCGCGCTTGCGAGCCAACTTATAGGCGGGGACGCCTTGAATTTTCTTGGCTGAGAACGGCGGTGGTATCTGCTCGAGCACACCCTGGAATCGGGACGCGAGTTCGCGTACTTGTTCCAGGGAAAGGTTAACCGCTTGGGCCGGGCCGATGGGTTCGCCATCGGAATCGTAGGTGTCGGTGGCGAATCCGAAGCGGATGGTGCCTTCGTAGGTTTTCTCGGATGAGGTATAGAACTGCGCCAGGCGAGTCAGGTTGCCAATGACCAACGGCAACACTCCGGTGGCGAGCGGATCGAGAGTGCCCAGATGTCCGACCGACCGCTCGTGCAGGATGCGGCGCACGCGATTGACCACGTCGTGCGAGGTCAGCCCGGCAGGCTTGTCGATGATGAGGATTGCGTTCATGCGACTTTGCTCATGTTCTCTTGCAGGTCTTGAAACAATTCGACGCTCGACTCCACCCCAGCACGCAGCTCGGTCCGAAAATGCAACCGAGTTTATAATACCGTCTGCATGAAGGTACCGGTTTTTAAGTGTCTGCCGGCAGTAACCATTTTCATTCTTCTGCCCCTGGCTGGACTCGCGGCTCCGCAATCAGATGGCAATCGCGGCCCTCTGGTTGTAAGCAAGAACACCCGAGTCGTGGTTATGGAGTATGAGGCTTGGTTCGGGCCCAACGCGGTGACGTTTCAAGGGAGCGCGGCCATGCCGCGGTTGCAGTCGAAGGACATGAAACCGGTCGGAGGCGGCTACGACAGCGCCGACCCGGCTGTCATCAAACAACACGTTGCGTGGATGGAGCAGTTGGGAGTTGACGCGGCGACCAGCGAAGTAACCAACAACGTGAGCTGTATTTTCAACAGCCAGTGGTTCGTCAAGAAATATTTGCCCAACTGCACTCCTGCATTTCGCATTCAAAACCAAAACATTCGCGACAATACCGGCAATCTTTATCCCACATGGTCAAAGCTGGGGACGCGGCTCAAACTGATTCCTCTCCTGGGTGGCATCGATCAGGATGTTTTGTTCAAGGATCGAGACGGAAAGACCGCTTTCGAAAAGGAAACCGAGTATTTTGGATCGCTGCTGGAGAAATACCCCGATCGGGCGGTGATTTATCAAGGCAAGCCGCTCATGGTGATTTTCCTGGGAGCGGCACAGGATCCGAATCGCAACGATGACCCACTCTGGTTTCAGCTCAGGCAATTCCTGCGAAAACATCCGGAGATCAGTTCCAAATACACTTTCAAGATGATGGCGGGATACCTCGACAGTCAGCCCGACCTTTGGGCTACACAGGGAACGCCCCACGCGCCGGTGAAAATTAATCCCGCGTACGGATTCTGGAGTTGGGTCGACCGGCTCAATCCTTCGTGCACGATAGCATTGTGCCCGTACTATCCTTCGTACAACCAAGTCGGTTCGAGAGTGGAGAACTTTACCGCTTCGATCGCCACGGCCGGGCAGGACGGATGGGGATGCCCGAGCGGTCTGCGCACGCAACTTCCCTACTGTCCGGATGACGCTCTGCGTTTCGCGGAGAATGGAACATACGCCACGTTCGATTCCTTCATGGGATACGCGCGGAAGCTTAACCCTATTTTTCTGTGGATCCATCAGTTCAATGAATTCACCATGCCCGACGAGGGATTCGACGCCGACACCAACGACGATATCGAGCCTGCGAATTTGTGGGGCGGCAGTGGCTTGGAAGTCGTCAGGCATCAGATCTGGAAGTATCGCCATGAGAACGGGGCTGAGAGCGACGTAGGCGAACTCCGATAGCGTTCAAGTCTGTCCGTCCAAATAAGCCGATCACTGATTTCGCATGATTCCCATCCGCGATGACACGCCCCGGTTCAGCACGCCATTCGTCACGTACTTCATTATCGCTCTGAACACGCTGGTCTTTCTGTTTGAGCTGACGGTGGGCGGACAGAGTCATCGGGCTTTGAACAGCCTGATGTATCAGTTTGGTGTCGTGCCCCTCCATTTCGAACGAGCATTAACGAGTGGGTCTACTGCTTCGCTGGCCGGACTATTTCTTCCCATTCTTACATCGATGTTCCTGCATGCCTCGTGGCTGCACATCATCGGCAACATGTGGGTGCTTTGGATCTTCGGTGACAACATTGAAGACTATCTAGGACACTTCACTTATCTGATTTTTTACCTGGTCAGCGGCTTCGCGGCGGCGGTGGCTCACATCCTTCTGAATGCGGGATCGAACGTGCCTAGCGTGGGGGCGAGCGGTGCCATTGCCGGCGTAATGGGGGCATATTTTGTGCTCTATCCGCGAGCCCGCGTGCTGATTTGGTTTCCTCCCATTTTCTTTTTCCACCTACCTGCGTGGCTGGTGCTGGGATACTGGTTCTTCGTGCAGTTCCTGAGCGGAGCGGCGACGTCGATTGCGGAAACCAGCCAGACCAGCGGTGGCATCGCGTTCTGGGCCCACGTTGGGGGCTTCGTTGCGGGCATCGTGTTGATCAAAGTGTTGCCGGAACGCCCGCGGCGGTATCGCTACGCCGCCTGGTAGGTCGGCCGTACGTTTCACCCTCCACGCCGGCGAGCCTCGAGAGGAAGATAAATCGGGGTCGAAAACAAACGCGCCCGGTAGTACAATTCGTTCCGCTTGGGGATCCAAAAAGGAAACCCTGATCCGTACGGAGGGTATATGACACGAACATTTCTTTTGTCCGGAATCCTGCTGGTTCTGCTGCAACTGCCAGCTTTGGCGCAAGACGCAAAGACATCCAACCCGCCCAAATATTGCAATCCCTGCCTGTTCTACGGCGGCGATTCCCTGAAAGCGAATGGCTTGGCCAACGAGGAGGACGTTATCGTTTCGAAGGCTGAGGTGTTGGTTCCGTTCGATGTCCCCAAGACGCAGCAGTGGAATGCCATCGGGTTGTTCACCAACGATTTTTCCAACATGGACGTGCTCGATCCTCAGCAGGCCGCATGGTCAATCTCAACCGATATCACTGAGGGAAAGTGCGGGCCAGCCATGGTTTCTGGCAAGAGTCACGCAAGCTTTAAGCCGACAGGCCGAAGCGGATTCGGTTTTACCGAATACACGACCCTGGTGAAGATCAAGCCCGTTCAACTCACACCCGGGAGATATTGGCTGACCACGGTGCCCATATGCACCAACGTTTCGAACTGTACCGCCGCGCGGTATTTTGTGAGTACATTCACAGGAAAACCCCTTGATCCTTTCGGGCCTCCGGAACCTTGTAATCAGGGTTACTTGGATTCGAAGTTTTTCGGGTCAAAGTGCACGCGCGCCACCGGCAACGGTTGCGGCCGGATGTCCGCCGGCGTGCTGGGCACCAAATAGTCCGCGGACGCGCCGCTAGATGCAGATGGCAGGTGACAGGTAGTTAATCGCGAAATGGCGCAAACCTTGCGGACTAGACGCACGGGCGGGACGCCCACGCCTGCATCGGCTTTACAAACTGGTGACATTAGCTGTACCCCGCATCCCGCTATAATGAAGTGGTGAGTGTCCACTCAGTGCAGCAGGTTGCGTCGGCGGAGTTCCCTACCCGGTGGGGCAAGTTCCGCATCTTCGGATTTCAGGGAGAGTTCGGTAAAGGCACAAATTTGCCGAAAGGTGCCGCGAGCAAGGAAGAAGCCGTGGCCCTGGTGATGGGCGATGTGCGCTCCGCGCCGCCGCTGGTTCGTATCCATTCGCAATGCCTCACGGGAGATGTTTTCGGCTCGCTGCGCTGCGATTGCCGTCAGCAGTTGGAGATGGCGCTGGCCATGATTGCTGAGCAAGGCGCGGGAGTGCTGATCTACGAACAACAGGAGGGGCGCGGCATTGGTCTGATGGCCAAGCTGCAGGCCTACGAGTTGCAGGACGCCGGACTGGATACGGTCGAAGCGAATGAACGCCTGGGTTTCAAGGCTGATCTCCGTGCGTTCGCCATGCCAGCGGGAATACTGAAGGCGCTGGGCGTTTCCCAGGTGCGATTGCTGTCAAACAACCCTGACAAAGTAGCGGCTCTCGAACGCGGCGGAATTGAAGTGGTTGAACGGGTTCCCTGCGAAGTGACTCCCAGCAGCCATGCGGAAGACTACCTGAAGACCAAGAAAGAAAAGATGGGGCACCTGTTTACGTCGCGGTAAGTGGGGATGGTTTGGAGCGGTTCTCCGGGTCCTCCGCGATTTAAGATTCTCGCGCGCCTGGCCAAATCCCCAACGCCGTTCGGCTCAGAATCTGCTGTTGTGTTTCTTGTGGTAATGACAGCGAACGAAACTCGTCGAGATTCTGCTTGATGTCGGGGACTCCTGGCCCCGGCCAGTCTGTGCCGAACAAGGTTTTGTCGGCAATCTCCTGCAGGCGTGGGAAGTATTTCAACAGCGTCTTAGGCGGAATTCCACTGATGTCGAGAAATACGTTGGGGTGGCGGCGTACCAGGAAGAATGCCGTGTGCATCCATAACGGGCGTCCGCCGTGGGCGAGCAGGATCTTCAGCTTGGGGAAATCGACGGCGACGTCGTCAATGTAAATGGGATCGCCGTACTTGTTGCGGGCGCCGGGAAAGATCGAGGTTCCAGTATGAAACATGACTGGAATACCGTTGGCCTCGGCGGCACGATAGATGATCTCCAACTCCTTCACGCCGGTCAGGTAATCGTTGGGAAAAAGAAGCTGGTGCGGCGGATGAATCTTGATCATCTGGATGCCCAGGCGCAGAAGCTGTTCCACGTCGGCCATGATGTTTGAAGTGTGCCGAGGGTGCAGGCTGCCGCAGGAGAGCAGCCGCTTTGGATTCTCTTTGACGTAGTCGGCGACGAACTGGTTCACGCCGGAAGTGAAGCCGATGACCTCGGGAGCAACGTAGTTGATGAGCATCGCCCGATCGACCCCGGCCCTGTCCAGATACTTGAGGAACGCTTTTGGAGAGCGGCAGAACTCGGCGATTTCATCGAAATTCGCGCGCTTCTTCTTCATCAGTTCAAGGGCATGAGGCTTGAACATTTCAAGCGGCTGAATGTGGATGTGGCAGTCAGTAATCAAGTTGGTCTTTGGCCTTTGGTCCCAAGTGGTATGCCAAGCGATATCGAGTCAACAGCATATTTTAGTGCGGCTTGTCGTAACGCTTCCATCCATTCGGTAGATCAATTCCTCGACAGACAAAAAGCGGAATGAGTTCCTTTTGGCAGAGAGCCTTGATGTTTTCCAATAGTGCTTTCTCCGTTTCCGAATAGGCGTCCGGATCAGTGATTACAATCCATGCACCGTTCTCCTGTACCGCTTGATCCTGTTTTCGAACGAACGACAGGAATTCTTTAGTAGTTTGCAGGGTTGGCGGGTCTGCCTCTATCTTCAGATATTTAGCGTAAGTAACAGCGAACCCCCATTTTCTTCCGCCCAGGTCAGCCACGCGCTTTGGGAGCATATGCATCGAAATACCCTTAGAACGTTCAGGAGAGCTGATGCCTATTGAACAGGCACACAGAGTAATAACGGAAAGGATAACAGCAAGAGTTCGCGCCAACGCACACCTCTTCAGTTGCTCGCCGCTGCCAGCACCACGCGCTTCGTAAATACCCGGATCATTTCGCGGCGATACTCTGGCGTCAGAGCCGAGGTGGTTAGCGGCTTGGCGGTTTTCGCCGCCAGATCGCCCACCGCGTCCGCCAGGGTTTCGTCTACTATTTTTCCAGCGAGCAGTTCGGTCGCCCCCTTAACCAGAAGCGGCGCGGGATTGACCGCGGTGATCGCCAGACGTGCATCGGCGACGTGTCCATTCGAGCGTTTGACGACGACAGCGACTCCGGCCAGCGGATAATCAATCGATCCGCGAACCCGAAGCTTGCGATAAACGCCGCGATAGTCCGCAGACGATTCGGGCAGGAACACTCGCGTCACCAGTTCATTGGGCTGCAAGTTGCGATAGGCGATGCCGTCGCCGGTGTAGAACTCGCGCAGTGGCATCCGCCGCAAACCGGACGGACTGGCAATTTCAATCTCTGCTTTCAAACAAAGCAAGGCCGGGGGCGTGTCGCCGGAGAACGCGGCCCAGCACCGGGTTCCACCGGGGGCGACGTGGCATAAGTCGCCGTCCTTCTTAATGCAGAAGCCGCAGCCTTTCCGCCAGGTTAGCGATTGGTTGTACCACAGGCAGCGTGTGTCCAGGCAAATGTTTCCACCGATCGTGCCCATGTTGCGGAGCAGAGGCGACGCGACAGTCGCGGCCGCTTCAGTCAGAACCGGGTAGCGTCGTCGTAGCAGATCGGAGTGCTCGATGCTGGTCAGCGAAGTCAGAGCTCCGATTTCGACACCACTTCCCCGCGTCTCGCGAATGCCATTCAATTCGGCGATATTCCGGATGTCGAGCACATACTGGGGCTCGAATAGCTTTTGCCGCATGGACGGAATGAGATCAGTGCCCCCGGCAACGATTCGGACGGCGGGCAGCGGCGAGTCGCCTGCGGCCACACGATGGCTGTGTTTCGCCAGCAGCAACAACGCATCTTCCAGCGTGCGCGGCCGCAACAGCTTGAATTGCGGAAGACTCAATCGTCGCCTCCCGCTTGAGCTTGTGTTTCGCGCCGCGAGGGATCCAGCGGATGCCGCTCCGGTCCCTTGCCTCGATACCACAGCGAGCCGCCATGCTCGCGAAACTTTATTGGCGAGGTTGGGTCGATTCCTTCGGTCAGATTTATGTATTTCGCGTTCTTCTTCGCACGCAGGGCTGACAGAACACGCTCCGGTGTAAACGGAGATTCGTGCAGGCGGACTCCTACAGCGTCGTAGATCGCGTTCGCAATCGCCGGGATGGTCGCCGCCAGTGAGCCTTCGCTGCACTCTTTCGCTCCGAACGGCCCCTCCGGATCAATGCTCTCTACAATGATCGGTTCGACCTCCGGCGATTCCACCGACGAAGGGCTTCGATACTCGAGCAAACCTGGGTTCATCAGCATGCCATCTTTCCAAACCATTTCTTCGGTCAGCGCCTGGCCCATGCCCATCCAAACCGAGCCAATGATCTGGCCTTCGACTGAAACTGGATTGAGCGCGCGGCCGCAGTCATGCGCGGCCCAAACTTTGTGGACGGTCACTTCGCCTGTGTCCTCGTCCACGCTGACTTCAGCTACCTGGGCAGAGTAAGAGTACGCGGGAGACGGCCCGACTCCTGCGCCTTTATGTTTGCCACCGCGGGCATCGGGCGGCGGTGCGTAGGAACCAGTTCCGGTGAGAGCGCCGTGGAAATCGATAGCGGCAACTACGGCTTCTTCAAAGGTCATCCAATCCTTCGGGCCTTCGTCTTTGCGTTTTTGCTGAAGTGATCCACGAAGGATCTGCCCTTCGACCCGGCCGCTGACAGAGGCGCCGGACTGAGTGACTTCGTCATCGCCAGCCTTCGAAACGGCAGGGGGAGCACTTCCCTTTTTGTAAGCGATATCTTCGCGGAAGATCAGATCTTCGGGCGCGCAGTTCATCTTGCGCGCGGCGGCCAAAGCGATTTGCTTTTTTACTTCCGCTGCGGCCCGCAGCGTGGCATTGCCCGCCATGAAGGTAACGCGGCTGGAGTAGGAGCCGATGTCAATGGGAGTGAGGTCGGTGTCGGCGGCGATGACCCTGATCCGTCCCAGAGTGCAGCCCAGAACTTCGGCGGCAATTTGAGCTGTCATAGTGTCAGAGCCCTGCCCGATTTCCGAAGCCCCGGTGTACACGACGACTCCGCCGTCACGATCGATCTTGATGTTCACCGTGGAGTGCGGCATGTCAGAGCGGATGATCGAATTGGCGGCTCCGCTCACGTAGTGGCTGCAGGCAATGCCCAGACCGCGGCCTTTGGGCAATTTTCCTTTGCGCTGTTTCCACCCTGAGCGCTCGACGGTTTTCTCAATACACTCTGGCAATCCGTAACTTTGTACGCGCAGGCCGTTCACCGTGATACAGGGCGGTTGCAGGAGATTGCGCTGGCGAATCTCGGCGGGATCAATCCCCACCTTGGCTGCAAGTTCGTCGAGTTGCGATTCGAAGGCGAACCTCACGTTCACGGTGCCGTGACCTCGCATCGCGCCGCAAACGGGCTTGTTGGTCAGGACCCGGTAGCCGTCATATTGAATGTTCGGAATGTCGTAGAGCGCGCCCAACAACGCGCCGGAATAAAGAATGGTTACGACGCCGTAAGAGCAATAGGCTCCGCCATCCTGGACTACGCGCGCCTTGACGGCGGTGATGCGGCCATCGTCCTTGATCCCAGTTTTCAGATCGATAATTGTGCGCGGGCGTCCGCGGTGCGCCCAGAAAACTTCCTCACGGGTGTATGTGATCTTTACAGGGGCTAAGGCTTTTCGGGCGGCGATGGCCGCGATGATTTCGAGCGGGATAACTTCACTCTTTCCGCCGAAACCGCCGCCCACGAGCGGCTTGATGACCCGAATTTGCGCCATTGGCATTTCAAGGACGAGTGACAGTTTATGCTGCAGGTAGTAAGGAACCTGCGTTGATGACTGAACCGTCAGGCGTCCGCGGTTGCCGGTGTGGGGGTCGATTTCGAACGCGGCTAACGTCGAGTGCGGCTCCATCGCCGCATGGGTGACTTCGTTCGCGATGAATCGAGCTTCGGCTATCTGGTCGGCCTCGGCAAAACCTTTCTCGGGATCCCCGAATACGTGGTGGTAATCTTTTTCCAGGTTGTGCGGCTTGTTGTCGTGGATGAGGTTGGTCTCCGCCTTCATCGAATCTTCGGGATCGAAGTAGGCTGGCAAGATCTCGTATTCGACCTCGATCAGTTCCAGCGCCTGATCTGCCGTGGCCTCGTCGACCGCGGCGACGCAAGCGACGTTGTCTCCGACGTAGCGGACTTTGTCGAGCGCCAGCGCATACTCGTCGTGGCCGACGGGAAGGATGCCGTAGGGATTGGGCGCGTCCTTGCCGACGACTACGGCGACGACGCCTTCCAGTTTCTCGGCGCGGCTGGTGTCGATGCGTTTGACACGGGCGTGCGGATACGGCGAATGCAGAATTCGGCCGACGAGCATTCCGGGCAGGCTGAGGTCGTCGGTGTATTTGCCGGAACCGGTGGTCTTGCCGGCGGCGTCGACCATGGCGGTGGGTCTGCCGATTATAGAGAAGTCGTTTGTCGTTGGTTTATCCATTGCCCTGCTCGGTTTCAGTTCGAGTGTTTGCACAGCCAGATCTGCCTCACTCTGTGCAGCGATATCCGACGCGAGTCGCTTCCAATTTGTATCTTGCCACGAAAACCATCCTCCGACACTTTGCCGTCCAGTTTGACTGGTCTAGTCTGCGTAATGTGTCGTTTGCTGGGGTATTCCACCAGTTCCTCGCGCCAGTCCCCATGAAGCGAAACCCCCGAACCTTCGCGGTCACCCATGAGCGAGATGCCCTCTTTGTTTGCCACACCCTCATATACGTACAGCAGCGCTTCGTAGCCGTGTCCCTTCGCCTCTGTGAGCGCAAGCTCAACGCCCCCAACGTCCCCCGTTTCCTCGGAAAGAAATGCGTTGGAGAAAAAGTTGTACGTGGCAGCCTTCGGGCACTCGTCAACGGCGACAGCGTTTCCAACGAATACGAGGACGTGGATGAACGCCACAATGAACTTCACTTCGACACCGCCATTCCCTTCTGCTCGGCATCAATCGCGGCTTTGATGGCTTGGTACATCTGGCTGTAGCCGGTGCAGCGGCAGAGATTTCCGCTTAGCGCGCCACGAATGTCTTGCTCCGTCGGCTCCGGATTTTCTGCCAGCAGATGCTTGACGGTCATGATGAATCCCGGAGTGCAATATCCGCACTGCGCTCCGCCCCAGTCGCCGTAAGCTTTCTGAATGGCAGCCAAGCTTCCATGTTCGCTCACGCCTTCGACCGTTGTAATCTCCTGCCCTTCACAACTGGCAGCGAGCATGGTGCATGACATCATCGGAACGCCGTCCACCAGCACGGTGCATGCGCCGCAGGAGGAATCGTCACAGCCGCGTTTCGATCCGGTCAGATCGAGATCCTGACGCAACACGTCGAGCAGCAGCTTGCTGGGCTCGAAAGCGAGCTCGTGAGCGCGGCCGTTGACGCGAAGTTCGATGAGTTCTTTTTTCATAGCTCAGCTTCTAGCTTCTAGCTGCTAGCTTCTAGCCTAGAATAAAGCTAGAAGCTAGCAGCCTTTCAGTATCCAAAATCCGCGCGCGCCGCGTACGCGTGCTGCTTCACGCCCAACTCGTCCACGCGGCACGCTCCAAGTTGGTTCATGTAAGCGCGTCGATCCGCCGTGCCGTACACCCAGCGATCGAGCCATGCGTCACTGTCGGCTTTCGTCTTGGTCTGCTCGTGGTATTGACGAAAGAATGCGTCGTCGCGCTTGTAATATCCCTGGACCGGCGAGGGATGCGCGCCGTAGCGACACTCGACCACAGCGTTCACGAGAAAGCCGGGAATCACGGTGCGATTGGGATCGCTGGCAATCACTTCGGGCTCGACGATTTCTTCCGCGACCACGATCACGCGCTTCGCGGCTCGAACGCCTTCGATCATCACGCCGAAATTGCCCCAACAGTGCGCGTTACCTTCACGATCCGCTCGCTGCACGTGGACGATGGTCACATCGGGATTCAGAGCGCGTACCGCGTGCAAGGATTCTTTCGGCTCGAAAGGCGAGAAAACCTGGTAGAAGAAATGGTTGCCCTTCGCCACATCACTGCCCAGCGCCGTTCGCGTCGGAAGGAATGGCACGCCCATGGCACCCGCCTGCAGAGCCAGAGCCACCGCGAAGTTCGTCATGTTGAAAAGCTTTAGGCCATCCTGCTCTACAGCTCGCCGGAAATTGTAGGCCGATCCCATCATCACGTTTCCGACCCAGGCGGCGATGACTTGCTCGACACAACCTGCAGCGATGATCTGATCAAAAAGAAGGTCGGAGATCGGTCCGATTAGCGTCAGGCCCCGCTTCTTCTGACGCATGATTTCGTGTCCGGCAGCGAAAGGAATCATCTGCTCCATCTGCAGGCCGAGCGCGACCGAGGCGCCGTCTGGGACCAACTCGGCAATCGCTTCGCGCATTGTTACGATCTTAGACATGCTTGATCTTTGACCCAAGCCAAAAGACAACGTAGAGGGAAACGCCGAAGTAGAGCACGGTGTCTATCCATCTGACGAAAATCTCATTAATCCACCGAGTCTCGGTCGATGCTCGGAAGGACCACAAGACTATTCGAGAGACCGGCCCGATGGCGAACACAAAAACTGCAGTCTTAAACAGTTTGTCTGAAATCGTAATCCCGCAGTAAATAATTCCGCCCGCAAGCAACGGGGTCCACCACGAAGGCGAGGGAGCTTTGAACGTTCCTCGCAAAGTCGTCCAACTGGTGGCTACTCCAAGAAAAGTACAGATGACAAAAAGACCCACCGCCCCTGTAGCGCTCGTCCAGTCTGTATCGAGCGCAAGGTGCTTCTTCGGCTCTGTCAGGGATTCGGCCATCACTTCCCTTTCCACACCGGCGACCGTTTATCGAGAAACGCGTTGATCCCCTCCTGCGCATCTTCCGTCTTCATCAATTCGTCGAAGTAAGTTTTCTCCGCGCGGGCGAGGCCTTTGTCGAAATGGATTGAATCCCAGGCGTAGATCGCTTTCTTAGTGATAGCCAGCGCGGCCGGGCTAAGCTGAGAAAGATGATGAACGGCGTCCTGCACGGCGTGTTCGAGATCGACTTCAGGCACAACGGCATTGGCCAGGCCGATGCTGGCCGCTTCCCTGCCCGTGATGCTGCGCCCGGTAAGCACAAGGTCAGCTGCGTGTTTCTGCCCCACGAGCGCGGCCAGCGCGGTGACGGCGACCGGCGGATAACATCCCAGCTTGATCTCAGGAAATCCCCAAGTGGCGAGCTCCGAGGTGTATGCCAGATCGCAGACCATGGCGAGCTCGGCGCCTCCGCCCAGGCAATTGCCGTGCACAGCGGCAATGCTTACCTTCTTCGAGCCAACCAACATTCGGATGACTGCGTGAAACTTAGCGAGCATCTGCTCGACCTTGTCGGGGATGTGAGCTGCGACGTCGACACCGGCAGAAAACGCTTTTTGAGATCCGCCGATAATCAGAATGGAGGCTTCAGGCCGCGCCTCGATTTCGGTCAACGCCTCAGCCAGCTCTTCCATCATCGGAATATCGATAATGTTCAGCGGTGGTCGCTGCAAAGTAATACGCGCGATCGGAGCATGAAGCTCCAGGGCAATGCGGGAATATTTCGTAGCTGGTTGTGTCGCCATTGGTCGCACTCTTGCGGGCGAGGGCCCCCGCACTACACAGTCTTATCGTGTCCAGAAACCTTGCTTATCGTACTCACGAATCGCTTTCCGCTCTTCATCTGTGGGCTCCGGCGTTTTCGCAACATTCTCACCAAAACGCAACTTCCAACCGGTGTTAGTTAGCACCTCGTCCACTTGAATTCCCGGATGAACGGAAGCCAGATACGCTTCTCCGTCGTCGCCAAAACGCAGTACGGCTTTCGTCGTAATGACGGCGGACGGCCCACCGCGCGGCAGGCCCACACGTTTTCGCCATCTCGGGCCATCCCCGTTTCCCGGGCTCGTCACATACGAAACTCGCTCGGGCAAGCGCTCTTTGCTGTGTTCCAGAAGAACTACAAATCGATGGGCGAGGGATGCGATGTCGCAAGCGCCGCCGGACCCAGGTAAGCGAATGTTGCCTTTTGTTCCGCGCACCTCTGTGGAATTTAAATTGCCGAACCGGTCGACTTCCGCGGCACCGAGAAATCCCAGATCGACGCGGCCGGATTGCAGCAGGCTCATCACGCCGAGCATGTCCAGGCATTGCGTCGCGCCCAAGATGTTGGGCGGATCGGCCATGGTGTAGATCAATTCTGGAGCTGGGGTGCTTCGGATCACGCCATTCTCAAACCACCCCACGGCATTGGGAGCGTGGGTTTTCTTGGCAACTACAAATGCGATCAGCGGCAACCGCATTCCAACGAAAACAATTTCTCCATCGTGGATTTCACGGGCAGCCGTGACAACCATCAGTTCGCCCATTGTGTAGGGGCGCACCGAGGTAGGCTCGTGTTTCGAAACGTCAGCGGCAGTCGTGCCCATAGCGAAGAAAAACTGTCGACCGATGCCGGCCGGGACAGGTCAACGACCATCCTCCATATGGACCTGGGCCGGCAAGGTCGTCGTACACGCCCTGTGGAGCTACAAGTTGATCGCCGACTTACGGACTTCTCCGATCGACGAAAGCGGATCGCGCGCACCTTCTTTTGGTGCAATCCATTTCTTTTCGTTGGCGATGATGTCCAGCAACAACTTCTTGTCTTCCGCCGTCGGCATGAAATCTTTTACATGTTGTTCGTAGCCCTTATCGTCTAACGGTTCGCCGCTTTGCGCGTGAAACTTCTGTCCCGCCCAGCGGCCGATGTTGCGATTGAACTTGATATTTGGCGCATACAGCTTGGGCTCGCCCGACTTCAAGACAGAATTGAACCGCTCGATCAGCCCGGCTACTTCGTCGCGATATAAGTGACGGTTGTAATCGTTCAACTCATCGACCTTGGCTTCTAGCGGATTTTTGGGCTCGTCGTAACGACCTTTGACTCCCCAGACATATGCCCAGTGTGCGGACGATGAATTATCGGTGCCAAACAAATCGTAGGAACTCGAAATCCATTTATTCAGATATTTCTGGACCAGCCATGCCGGGATCACGCCAGCCTCGACAATCCGGCGGAGTCCGTCATTACCTGTGCCCATGTGGAAAGCCTCTTCCCGCAGCATGTAGGACATTGAGCGGCCGAGCGGAGCGAAGGCTGAATACTTCAGCATCTGCAATTGAAACTTGCCGTCGCGGTCGACAAAATCGGTGTAGGTGAAGAAGTCCATCCAGTTGTCCACATCGACGTTGAACGCGCCCAGCAGGCGTTTGTTTTCGAACGCTCGGCGTTCGAGCATCTTTTGCGCTTCGACCTTTCCGGAGTATCCGAAATGCTCGACCAGCAATGCGCACATTTGCCAACCGTGGCGCATTTCTTCGATCATCACGCGGGTGAGCGCCTTGCGATCCCAATCCGTCGGAGCCATCTCGAACAAATGCCGTTGTTGCTCCACGCTGGCAAACTCGGTGTCGCCCTGATAGACGATCAGGTTGATCAAGGCATCGCGCATCTGCTGGGTGGGCACCTGGCGCAGGTTTTCCCACTTTCGCCGGCCTTTGAACGCACCGAACTGGATCTCCTCGGTTTCGATTGCGCCGTAAAGTGTGTCGAATTTGAAATTGGCAATCTCGTCGTGATTGACGCCGATGTCTTTTCGCCAATCATCAAACAACCCGACCCAGTCACTGAAGGTTCCGATTTTTGCAACTTTACCTGGCATAAGACCTCTGTAAGATAAATGACGCGCGACTGTAGAGACGTTGCTAGCAACGGCTCTAAGCCATATTCAGCCAAACTGTTTTCAGCTCCGTGTAGTGCTCGATGGCATGAACTCCCAGTTCCCTGCCGAAGCCCGAACTCTTGTAGCCGCCGAAGGGCAAGGACGCGTCCATCAACCCATAAGTGTTAATCCACACCGTCCCGGCCTTGAGCTGCCGTGAAACGGAGTGCGCTTTTTTCACATCGCGAGTCCAGACCGCCGCCGCTAGACCATACGGATTGTTGTTCGCCTGCTTGATGACTTCATCGATATCATCGAAGCTGAGCGTCGCCAGCACGGGGCCAAAGATTTCTTCCTGGGCAATCTTCATGTCGTTCTTCACGCCGCCGAAGATCGTGGGTTCAATGAAGAAGCCGTTGCCACCATCCACGGAAACACGGTTACCCCCTGCGATCAGCTTCGCGCCTTCCTTCTTGCCCGCCTCGATGTAGCCGAGAACGGTTTGCATCTGATCGTGGCTGACGATTGCGCCCATGCGAGTCTTGGGATCGAGCGGGTCGGCAGGCTGCAACTTCTTGGCGCGAGCCACTAGTTTTTCGAGAAACTCGGCCTGCACTTTGCTCTCGACAAACAACCGCGAACCTGCGTTGCAGACTTCACCCTTGCCGTAAAAGATTCCGGTGATCGCTCCTTTGACGGCGTTATCAATGTCGGAATCGGCAAAGACGATGTTGGGGGATTTGCCGCCAAGCTCGAGCGTCAGCCGCTTCATGCTGTCGGCCGCGCTGCGCATGATTTCCTTGCCGACGTCAGTCGATCCGGTGAATGCAATCTTGTCGATTCCGGGATGCCGGACCATCGCTCGTCCAATTTCGGCCCGACCCGTAACAATGTTGAGCACGCCTGCGGGTAATCCAGCCTCAACCGACAATTCACCAAACCGCAGCGCGGTTAGCGAGGTTAGGCTGGCGGGCTTCCATACGATCGTGTTTCCGCACGCCAAGGCTGGGCCAAGCTTCCACGAAGCCAGTAGCAGCGGGAAGTTCCACGGAACGATCATTCCGACGACGCCCACTGGCTCGCGCAGCGTGTAGGTAAAAGCAGTCTCAACCGTGTTGACGGTCTCTCCATGAATCTTCGTTGCCCAGCCCGCGTAATACCGGAGAACGTCGATCACCATCGGCATGTCGACATAGCGGGATTCGAAAATCGGTTTGCCGTTATCGAGGGTTTCGAGTTCGGCGAATTCATCGATGTTTTTTTCGAGTATATCCGCGAGACGCCAAATCAGCCGCCCGCGCTCGCTGGCGGACATTTTTCGCCACGGTCCGCTGCGGTCTTCGAAAGCGCGGCGAGCTGCTTGAATTGCACGATCCACGTCGGCGGCGGACGCTTCCGCGATTTGCGTCAGAACCTCGCCCGTTGCCGGGTTCGTAGTGGCGAAACTTTTCGAAGCGTCGGTCCACTGCCCGTCGATGAGCAATCGTCCGGGAGAGAGTTTGGTTTTGGTCGCAGCAATCATTTGTCTTCCAATCAATGGAACGAACAGTGGAGGCCGGGCGTCCCCGCCCGGCTAAACGGGCGAGACGCCCGTCCTCCATCTTGTTTGCTATTTCGCTTTGAAAACTGCTGGCCGCTTTTCTACGTATGCCGCCAGGCCTTCTTTGGCGTCTTCGCTCTGGAAGAGCAACTGTTGGTTTTCGCGCTCAACCGCCAGTGCGGACTCCATCGGAATCTCCCAGCCGGTCTGCACTGCGCGCTTAATGCGACCTACGGCTTTCGCCGCTTTGTTCGGAGGACAGAACTGGCGAGCATACTCCATGATGTTGTCCATGAAGTTGTCGCGATCGAAAATGTCGTTGATAATCCCGAATTCCTTCGCTTCTTCAAAGGAGAACGTATTCCCGGTTACCATCAACTCGATCGCCTTGCTCTTCCCCACCATCCGCGATAACCGTTGCGTGCCCCCAGTTCCGGGAAGCACGCCAAGATTTACTTCTGGCAGGCCGATCTTGCCCGCATCTTGACGTGCGATGCGAATATCCGCGGCCATGGCGATCTCGAGCCCACCGCCAACGCAGTGTCCGTTGATCGCCGCGATCACCAGTTTCGGAGTGTGCTCCAGCCGAAGCAGCATCTCGTTCGCGTGCAGGCAGAAGTAATACTTGAAGGTTGGATCGACGCTGGCCAGCATCTTGATGTTGGCGCCGGCGGAGAAAAATTTATCGCCGGAGCCGGTGAGGACGATGACGTAAACGCCGTTGTCCATGCGCGCTTTCAGGATGGCCTCATCGAGCTGGCGGTTCATTTCGTAGGTGTAGGTGTTGGCGGGGGGATCGAACATCTCGATCACCGCGACGCCGCCATCCGCGCGGTAGTTGACCAGTTGCTTCGTGGTTTCGCCCGCTGCCGGCTGCAGTGTAGTTGCCATGTTCAAACTCCTTTTGTAATAGTCAGGTCCGAATTCAGTTCGACTTCCGTCTCTGTGGTTTCTTGTTCCGGGTCGTACGCTGAGCTGCACCACTGATTCCCCGCAAGAAAATGTCGCCCATTCCCCGCGACAAATCCTCCGCCTCGGCGTCTGCCCTCGGGTTGTACCAGGTGTAAATCCAGTTCATCATGCCAAACAAACTCAATACCGCCGTCCGACTAGAGAATTCTAGTCTCTTAGCCCGCTTAAAGTCGTCCAGCAGTTCGACGCAGATGCGGTAATACTCGCGCTTAATAGCGGCAATCTCAGCCCCGAAACCGTTCTCCAGAACGTCCGCTTCGTGCGAAAGAACTTTCATGGCTTTCTTGTTCGCAAGAAAGTATTCCAGATGGTTCAGGATAAAAAAGCGAATGCGCTGTTCTGGATCGGCAACATCGTCGAGGCGCTCGCGGAGACGCTCGACGATGGTGCTGAATGTATGCTTCTGGATCAGATAGAGCAGCTTCTCTTTGGACTCGAAATAATAGTAAAGCCCGGACAAGGACATGCCACTCGCACGGGCAAGATCGCGCATGGATGCGCCTTCGTATCCTTTTTCGTAGAAGACTTCGGTCGCGTGCAGCAGAATCTTGCCAAGGCGGCGATCAAAACGGGTTTCAGAAGCGGGCGCGAAGCTGGAGCCACGGCGGCGCGCTGGACCCGGTGAAGTCATTGCAGAGGACGATGCCATGAAAGTTCGAACGTTCGTTCAAATTATCTTAACGCAGAGTGACGAGAATCACAAGGCCAGGTTAGTTGCGGATGTCGGCCATCGAGCGCTCGACCTCTGCTTTCAGATCAGCGGTTAAAGGCAGTAGCGGCAGGCGCACCGGGCCGCCGAAATAGCCGTTGAAATCCATGGCGTGCTTCACGCCGGGAATTCCAAACTCGCTGACGACTTGCTGGGCAGCCTTGGTGATCCGCTCTTGTTTCAGGCGGGCCAGCTCGATGTCGCCTTCCTTCCATGCGGCGCAAATCTCATAGCAGGCGGTAGGAGCCACATCGGCAAAGGCCAGAATCGCGCCCACTGCACCCACTTGCAAGGATGGTTCAAGCTTCTGTGCGGCTCCGACAAGCACTTGAAATCCAACTTCTTTCTGTCGCGTTTTCAGGCCTGCGACCACGCTCACGGATGAGGAAGACGGGTTCGAAGGCCCTGCTAACACACCTACCGGAACCAGTTCCCCACCTCCTCCGTTGCCTTGGCTGGCAGCTTTTAGCATCCGTGGCGTGACCGCGTCGAACGTCTCCGTGACTGTAGCGGTGCGCTTTACGTGCCGAGTGCCCTCGACCATGCGGCGGACCTTTTCCACGTCGCCACTCGATTCCTTTATTCCGATAATATTCGGATGCTCGGCTAGCTCGATGACCAGTTCCGCCGGCATGTCGTATCCAGTGAATGGCGGGACACTGTAAATCATCACCGGCAACGGCGCTCGGTCGGCCACGGTGCGATAAAACGCCAGGATGTTCGCGGGTTGCATCTGCTTCTTGAAATAGTAGGGCGTACGCACGAGGGCGACGTCGTATCCCAGTTCAGCCGCGTACTCCGTGAGCTTCAGGGTGCTAAGCGCAGACTCATCGCCGGTTCCCGCGATCAGAACCTTGCTTGGTGTTGCCGCGTCGCGGGTGGTCTTGAGCACATCTCGCTGCTCTTGATCTGAGAGCAAGATGGCCTCGCCGGTCGAGCCGAGGGCGACGATCCCGGCCACCGGAGTCTTCGAGTAATGCTCGACGTTGGCTTCGAGCTTTTTGAAGTAGACGTTTCCGTCGGGGTAGAACGGGGTCGTGATGGGTGGAAAAATGCCGTGAAGTAGCATAAAAGAGCCCTCAGATATCAACTCCTGGCCAATCAGATTCGGTAGGATCAGCCGTTCGCGGATCTCGCTATCGCCTTACAACTCTTTCTGCGTGCAACTTTTGCAGAGCCTGAACTCTGATCTCTCCGCGCTGCAATGCGGCAATCCCTTCGGCGGCAGCGCGCGCCGCGGCCAGAGTCGTAATCGTGGGAATGCGCGCACTGACCGCGGCGCGGCGGATAGCTTTCTCATCGAAGAAAGGATCGACGCCATGCGGCGTGTTGATGATTAGCTGAATGCGCGTGCCTTTGATGAGATCGACTACATTGGGACGGCCTTCCTTCACCTTGTACACGCGCTCCACCGCCATGCCAGCGTTTTCCAGCACATCGGCGGTGCCGGCGGTGGCTACCAGCTTGAAACCCATGTCGACAAACTTGCGGGCGACGTCCGCCACCTGCGGCTTGTCATGGTCGGTGACACTGACGAAAACCGTGCCTTGTATCGGCAATTTTTGTCCCGCTGCGGTCTGCGCCTTGGCAAACGCTTCTCCGAAGTTGTCGGCCACTCCCATAACCTCGCCGGTGGATTTCATCTCTGGGCCGAGCACCGTATCCACGCCGGGAAACTTGTTCCAGGGGAAAACCGGGGACTTCACGTAATAGCAGTGTCCGGTGTCGAGGTCGGCGCGGCGTTCAATAAATTCTGGCAGGAATTCGCGCAGCTTGCGTCCGGTCATCAGGCGAGCGGCGATCTTCGCCATCGGCACGCCCGTGGCCTTCGAAACATACGGAACCGTGCGCGAGGCTCGGGGATTGACCTCCAGCACATAAACGATCCCGCCATCGCCGTTCGCCTTCGAATTGCCGTTGCTCCGCGGAATCGCAAACTGAACGTTCATCAACCCGATGACTTTCAACGCCCGCGCCAGCTTGAAGGTATAGTCGCGCATATGCGCCATCAAGGGCTGAGGGATATCGACGGCTGGAAGCACGCAGGAAGAATCGCCGGAGTGAATGCCGGCCTCCTCGATGTGTTGCATGATCCCGCCGATGACGACGTCCTCGCCGTCCGAAAGGGCGTCAACGTCCACTTCTATCGCATCCTCGAGGAAATGATCGATCAGCACCGGGCGATCCTGCGAATATTCGACCGCCTCCTTCATGTAACGGATGACGGTTTCTTCATCGTAGGCAATCACCATGGCGCGTCCACCGAGCACGTAGGAAGGGCGCACCAGCACGGGATAGCCAACCCGGTTTGCGCCTGCAACGGCTTCTTCGATCGAGGCTGCCATCGCACCCGGAGCCTGCGGAATATCGAGTTCCTCAAGCAGTTTGCCGAAGCGCTTGCGGTCTTCCGCGAGATCGATGCATTCTGGCGAGGTCCCGATAATGTTCACGCCGGCAGCCTTCAGCGGTAACGAAAGGTTCAGCGGCGTCTGCCCGCCGAACTGCACGATCACACCGACCGGCGCGCCCGACGAAGCCTCGTGTTCGCAGACGGCAAATACGTCTTCGAAAGTTAGCGGTTCGAAGTACAGGCGGTCGCTGGTGTCGTAGTCGGTCGAGACAGTCTCGGGATTGCAGTTAATCATGATCGTCTCGTAGCCGTCGTCGTGCAGAGCGAAGGCCGCATGGCAGCAGCAGTAATCGAACTCAATTCCCTGCCCGATGCGGTTGGGTCCGCTGCCCAGAATGATGACCTTCTTCTTCTGGGTCGGAGCCGCCTCGTCTTCTTCTTCGTAGGTTGAGTAAAGATAAGGCGTGTGGCTTTCGAATTCGGCGGCACAGGTGTCGACGCGCTTGTACACAGGCTTTACGCCGTGCTTTTTTCGCTGATGTCGGACTTTTTCCTGGTCGCCTTTGCCGCTCAACCGCCATGTTGCCGCCAGCCGCCCGTCGGAGAAGCCCATGCGCTTGGCCTCGCGCAGCACCTCCGTTGGAATCGACTCCATGGGATGCTTTTCCAGCTCCAACTGCATGTCGTTAATTTCTTTCAGTTGGTAGAGGAACCAGGGATCAATCGAGGTCATCTTCGCAATTTGCTTGACGGTATGGCCCTGGCGCAGTGCATAGCGAATGTAGGAAAGCCGCTCGGGATGCGGCGTTACCAACCGCTGGGTAAGAATCTTAGGCTCGATCTTTTCTCCGCCGATGCGCTTGCCCGTGTCCAGTGCGCGCACTCCCTTCATCAACGCCTCTTTGAAGGTGCGGCCGATGGCCATGACTTCGCCAACGGATTTCATCTGCGGACCCAAGCTTTCATCTGCCCCAGGAAATTTTTCGAACTGCCACTTGGGAATCTTTACCACGACGTAATCGAGCGTAGGCTCAAAGCAGGCTGGCGTCTTGCGGGTGATGTCGTTGGGGATTTCGTCCAGCGTGTAACCCACAGCCAGCTTAGCGGCAATCTTGGCGATGGGGAATCCAGTCGCCTTCGAGGCCAACGCCGAAGACCGGGAGACGCGCGGATTCATCTCGATCACCACCATGCGGCCCGTGACGGGATGAATGCCGAACTGAATATTCGATCCGCCAGTCTCCACGCCGATCTCGCGAATCACGGCGATGGCGGCGTCCCGCATGGTCTGATACTCGCGGTCAGTAAGAGTCTGCGCCGGGGCAACTGTGATCGAATCACCGGTGTGGACACCCATGGGATCGAAGTTCTCGATTGAGCAGATAATGATGACGTTATCCTTGAGGTCGCGCATTACCTCGAGTTCGTATTCCTTCCAGCCGAGCACAGACTCTTCGATCAAGGCTTCGTGGACGGGAGAGAAATCGAGACCGCGAGCCAGAACTTCCATCAACTCTTCGCGGTTGTAGCCGATGCCGCCGCCGCTGCCGCCCAGTGTGAAGGATGGGCGCACGATGACCGGGAAGCCGATCTTGCCGGCGAACTCCAAGCCGTCTTTCAGGTTGTTCACCAGCGCGGATTTGGGAACGTCGAGGCCGATCTTCTGCATCGCATCTTTGAAGACCAGGCGATCTTCGGCTTTGTTGATGGCGCTGATTTGCGCGCCGATCAGTTGGACGTTGTATTTTTCCAGCACGCCGCCGTCGGAAAGCTCGATGGCGAGGTTGAGAGCGGTTTGGCCCCCGACCGTGGGCAGAACGGCGAATCCTGCGCTGGGCGAGAGTTCGCGCTCAACGCGAATGATTTCTTCCAGGTATTCGCGGGTGAGTGGCTCGATGTAAGTCCGGTCGGCAACTTCCGGGTCGGTCATGATGGTGGCCGGGTTTGAGTTCGCCAGCACCACTTCAAAACCTTCCGACTTGAGCGCCTTGCATGCCTGCGTGCCGGAATAATCAAATTCCGCCGACTGGCCAATAATGATGGGGCCAGAGCCGAGGATCAGGATTTTCGAGATGTCAGTGCGTTTTGGCATGAAAAGTTAGTCGTTGGTCGTTCGTCATTAGTCGTCGGCGACAATGCCATATTTATGCAGTCTTTTCCTTGTCTCGATGGATATGTGAAAATTTCGATGTGACCTTGGTCGGGTCACCGATGTGGCCCTGATTGACTACGCTTTGAAAGGGCGTGTCTTCAGACGAATTACCAAGGCTCGGCTCGATCGGACCGCTTTGAAGGGGCGCGCCTTCAGGCGCGCCGGCCGCTGCCCCCAAGGCGATGGGCTTTAGCCCCTGAGGGACTACGTCCAACGCGAAACCGACGTGGGCCGAGGAATACGGATACTCCTCTGCCCGCCCGCACAAACTCTTTCTCACTGGATTCTGACGAATGTAGTTCACGTGGACATCGCAGTCCGCCGCATCGCGGATGCGTTGATCCTGAAAGCCCTTTTGCCAGATTTCCGTGTTCGAGCCGAGCTCCTTCTTCGCTCGGTAGGAAAAGCCGCCTTTGATGAATTGAACCGCCTTTTCCAGGCTCGTGGTGGGAGTGATCAATAGGTGGATGTGGTCCGGCATGATTACGAATTCGTGGAGCAGGTAGGCTGAGCCGCGATAGTGATAGAGCGTATCGATTAGAAGCTTGGCCCAGGGTTCGTTGCGGAATAGTGCGCGCCGCTGCCAAGTTTCGGTTGTGATCATGTAAGTCTGACGGTTGTTGGTCGCGTGTTCTCGCGTCGGCCTCAACGGATTACCTCAGGGGCTAAAGCCCGTCTCTTTTTGACTTCTTACGGCGCGCCTGAAGGCGCGCCCCTTCAAGGCTCTTCATTCCTTTTCTGTTTCGTGCGTCTCTCGGGAAACAGCCACGCGAGAGACGCACCGAATATTCCCGCCTCAACAACGGTAATAGGCCAGAACCAAATTACCCGCCAGTACCGATATGTTCGTAAGATGGCAACGAATGCAAGGCAGTGGATCGTCAGCAGACAGCCGATGGCAAACCAGAAACTCCAGTGGCGCCACCGTCGTCGCGATTGGCGCACCGTGATCCAGAAGAGCAAGGCGGTAAACGCAACGAATCCTACCCATCCGCCGTTAAACCAACTATTCACCTTGTCGGTGATGCCGAAGTGAACCGTAAGCGCGAAAAACAGTGCAAATCCCGTAAGGGCGGCTAAAGCCAAACCGATATAAGTCAGGATTCGTCGCACAACCCAACCGAAGGTTCGTTCCCTAGACTGGACGTTTGCGACTGGCGAAGCTCTCACCCTTTCCACTCCTCCATCAGCTTCACGAAATCCTTGAACAAGTAATGCGAGTCATGCGGACCTGGCGAGGCTTCAGGGTGGTACTGCACCGTGAACAGCGGGAGATTCCGGTGGCGCATGCCTTCGAGCGTGTTGTCGTTGAGATCGATGTGGGTCAGTTCGACCTCGCTTTGCGGTAGCGAATCTGGGTCGACGGCAAAATTATGGTTGTGCGCCGTGATCTCAATCTTGCCGCTGTTCAGTTGCTTTACCGGATGATTGCCGCCGTGGTGGCCGAATTTCAGCTTGAAAGTTTTTCCGCCCAATGCGATTCCCACAAGTTGGTGTCCCAGGCAGATGCCAAAAATCGGCAAACGCCCCATGAGCCGCCTGATGTTATCTACTGCGTAGGCACAGGGTTCGGGATCGCCGGGGCCGTTCGAGAGAAAAACGCCGTGTGGTTTCAGGGCTAACACATCTTCGGCCTTCGTCTCAGCGGGAACGACCGTGACCTTGCAGCCTTCGCCGCGCAGCTTGCGTAGAATGCTGTGTTTGATGCCGTAGTCGTAGGCGACCACGTGGAAGCGTTCAGGCTGGTCCTTGACCCCGACCACTTCTTCTGGAATATGGGAACGCTCCCCCGTTTCCCAAACATAAGTGTGCTTGGTGCTGACGACCTTCGCCAGGTCGGTGCCATCCATTTTCGGAAGTGCCAGCGCCTTTGCGATCAGCTTCTCGGTGTCAGTCTCAAGCGTCGAAATCACTCCGCGCATCACGCCGTTGTCGCGCAAGTGGCGTACCAGAGCGCGCGTGTCAATATCGCCGAGCACCGGAATCTTGAATTGTTCGAGATACTCTTCCGCCACCTGCTGCGAGCGCCAGTTGGAACTGACGCGGGAGAACTCGCGCACGATCAGCCCTTCGATGTAGGGCCGCGTGGCTTCGCTGTCTTCAGGGTTGGTGCCGTAGTTACCGATTTCAGGATTGGTGAGAACGACGATCTGGCCAGCGTAGGAAGGATCGGTGAAGATTTCCTGATAGCCGGTGATGGAAGTATTAAAAACTACTTCCCCGTAACATTCGCCTTTAGCTCCGTAGCCTTTGCCTCGGAAGACTCGGCCATCTTCCAGCGCAAGGATCGCCTGCATTCGTGCTCCAGGGAGTGGATTTTAAAGATTCTAGCAGGGATGCGGAAATGCGCAACGGAAATGTCTGTGAAAATCCTCGAGCCTGCTTGGTCTCGGAACTAAGCCGAGCGCCAGTACGCGTCGCCAGGTTTGCGCGGAGTGCGGCGGCGTTCGCAGGCGTCGGAGGTGCACTCGACCACGTCGAAGAACAACTCATCGGCGCCACGGGAAGAATTTGCGGCCTGGGCCGCATCCTGCGCCTCGAATTTCAGGCGAAACCAACTCTGAGGATTGACCTCAACTTTGCCTTCCGTGGCGTGACGCCGAAGATGAAAGTGCAAACGCATGGAGAGACCCCGCTTAGCTCACCTCACGCGGCCCATCTTGTCCACGGGCCAGTATCCGAACACCGCTTTGCCGTAGATGTAGCTCTGACCCACCGGTCCAAAGTCGCGGCTGTCATTCGACAAGCTGCGATGATCGCCCAACACAAAGTAGCTGTCCGGCGGAACCACCAGTTCAGCATACGACCGCTCGTCTTCGTAGGCACGAGGCACATACTCTTCGTCGATCGGCGTGCCGTTCACAAAAACCCGACCGGCTTCGATCTGAATGCGATCGCCCGCCAAGCCAATCACCCGCTTGATGAAGCTCTTCGACGGGTCACGCGGATAACGGAACACGATAATGTCGCCGCGCTGAATCGGCTCCAACCGGTAAACGAACTTGTTGACGAAGATCCGTTCCTGATCTTCCAGCGAAGGCATCATGCTGGTGCCTTCCACTTTTACCGGTTGGTACAAAAAGATAATGATGAAGCAGGAAATGGCCAGCGAGATGATCAGGTCCCGTAGCCAGACGGAGAGCACCATAGCACGGGACGGTGGAAAAAGAACCGGCTTGCCATCGTGTACAGCGCCGGGTTCTGTAGCATCCGCTTGTCCGGACATGATCTCTAATTCTATACGGATCGGGCTTCCCGTGTTAGGGATTGCTTAACCATGATCACGGCAGCGCTCCCTAACTACTACGACGGGAGGATTCGGGTTACAATATTACATTATTGAGACCGAGGAACCGGATTATGTTGAAGCGGGCATTGGTACTGGCTTCTCTCTTCTTGCTCACCCTGACCGTGTCGGCCCCATGGGCCATTTCCCAGCAGGAAGGCGCAGTCCCTGCTTACAATCCGGGTCCACCGGCGAAAGGTATCAAACTCGCCCCAATTCTCGGCAGGGAGCAACTGTGGGCCGAAAATGCCCAGTTTCCATATCAGACGCATGCCTACGACCTGGCGGCGAAGATACCTGCCGTGTTGCATCAGCAGCCCTGCTATTGCTACTGCGATCGAATGGGGCATAAAAGTTTGCACACCTGTTTCGAAAACACGCACGGCGCCCGCTGCGACATCTGTCTGAAGGAACTGTATTATTCTTATTCCGAGCACCAGAAGGGTAAGACCGCGTCCCAGATCCGTAAAGGGATTATGCAAGGTGAGTGGCGGCAGGTAAACTTGGAAACAGCGACCTCGATCAATTAACGGAATGGAGCGCGAGTTCGTATGGTTCGCTGCTGGCACCTGCTAAGGGCGTAACCAGATTGACGGACGCCCGGAATCCAGGGTATAAGCTGCTCGCACCGGAAAGAGGGTTTTCCACAGCCCCAATAGCGGCACTCAGAACCGCCGGTCACAAAGGCCAAGCTGGGTGGGACGAAAACTCAGAGCAGCGGTTAACGAATCTACGTCTAAGATTAAGATAAGAGGAATACTTACGAAGAGTACAGGAAGAATTTTGCAGATGGCACAAAAGACCACACCCAAGAAGTCCGTCGGCGACGATCCTCGTTTTGCACAGGCTGTGCAAAATTACGAGGCGGGTTTACGCGCCATGCAAGAGCATAAGTTCGACAAAGCCAAGTCCTACCTGCAGAAAGTTGCCGTCGGGCCTAGCAAGGAACTGGCGGATCGCGCCTCGGTTCACTTAAACGCTTGCAATCAGCAAACCGAGCGTGCCGTGACCCAGTTCAAGAGCTCCGAAGAGCACTACGACTACGCCATCTCGCTGATGAACGTTGGCGATTACGTAAGCGCCCGCGAGCACTTGGACAAGCTGTCGAAGCAGACGCCAAAGTCTGACTACGTCGCGTACGGCTTAGCGGCTTTGGATTGCCTTACCGGCCACGTCGAAGATTCACTGCGCCATCTGGACGAAGCGATTCGCCTGAATCCCGGGCTTCGCTTTCAAGCGCGAAACGACTCCGACTTCCAGAATCTGTCCGAAGACCCGCGTTTTACCGAGCTGCTGTATCCCGACCCTGGGGCTGAATTGCCTTCCCCAGCGGATGCCAGCGAGGACGGTTAAACAGCCCCGATGGGCTACTCCAACGACCACACCGAGGCCTTGCAACGCCGGCCTTCTGCCGCTGTGAGCGGTGGTTTGCGGGTGGTCGCGATCGGAGGCGGCACGGGCCTTTCCACCCTACTCAAGGGCCTGAAGCGGTATGTCAGTTCATCCGTGGAGCGATCTTCCACGAACTCCGGTACGCCAGAGATTTCTGATCTTTGTGCGGTAGTTACGGTCAGTGATGACGGCGGTTCCAGCGGCCGTCTGCGCAAGGAACTGAACATGTTGCCTCCGGGCGACATCCGTAACTGCATCGTCGCGCTTTCTGAAGATGAAGCTTTGCTGTCCCGGTTGTTTCAGCACCGATTTGTCAAAGGCTCCGGACTTGAAGGCCACAGCTTTGGCAATCTGTTTCTCGCGGCCCTTACCTCGATCACCAAAGATTTCAGCGAAGCCGTGCGTCTGTCGTCTGAAATTCTCGTTACTCGCGGGCACATCCACCCCGCCACGACCGCCAATGTTGAATTGGAAGCTCTCATGGAGGACGGAACGCGAGTACGCGGGGAGACCAAAATTACCGCCAGCAAAGTCCGTATCAAAGAGCTTTTCCTGGTTCCGCACGATGTGGAGCCGCTTCCCCAAACCTTGGAGGCGATTGCCCGCGCCGATCTGATCACGATCGGTCCCGGATCGCTGTTTACCAGCCTTATTCCTAACCTGTTAGTTCGCGGCATCGCACAGGCGATTGCATCCTCCGCGGCCACTAAGGTTTATATTTGCAACCTGATGACCCAAGCCAATGAGAGTCTGGGACGCACCGCTGCCGACCACATCCGGGCACTCAATGGCCACGCGCAGACGCGCATCTTCGACTACGCTCTTCTCAATCACACCCATATCTCGGCACAGTTAAAAGCCAAATATGCTCTGGAAGGGGCAACCCAGGTCGTGATCGACCAGAAGGCCATTAAAGAGTTGGGCGTTACCCCCGTGATCGGGGATTATCTGGATGAGGGCGAGGTGGCCCGTCACTCGACGGATCGGATTGCCCGCGATCTGCTGGAACTGGCGCTGCAGGCGCGGTCCAAAGAGCGGACGGCCTCGAAGAGCCACACCACCAGCACCTGAAGGAATCTCTGATGAAGCTGCCTGCGAATGTCCACTTGTGCAGTTCTTTCCTTTGTGGAACTTTGTGTCCTTTGTGGTTGAGGAAGTGCAAATGCTAGAACCACAAAGGACACAAGGGTACACAAAGGATTTCATCTAGCGACGCCTCTGCGTGGGACGCCCGCTGCTACGCTCAGTCGCGGTATATTGATCAAATGCCGAAGCCTCAGAGCAGCCCCTCACATCCCATCCCACGCGTTGCCATCGCGATTATGGCGGCGGGCAAAGGGACGCGCCTGAAATCCAAACATCCCAAAGTGTTGCACGAAGTTGGGGGAAAGCCGCTGTTGGCCCATGTAATTACTGCCGCCACCAACGTCGTCCCGGCACAGGATGTGTACGCCATCGTTGGACATGAAGCAGACCGCGTGCGCCAAGCGGTTGCTCACACAGGAGTCAACTGCGTGCTGCAGGTCGCGCAGCGGGGAACGGGGCACGCGCTGATGGTGGCGCGCGAAGCGTTATCGCCATACGACCAGATCATCGTGCTCTCCGGGGACGCTCCGTTGATCAGTGGCCAAACCATCAAGAAACTAGCCGACTTCCACAGCTCCGAGCGCCCCGCGATGACCATCCTTACTGCGCAACTGCAGGAGCCGACGGGATATGGCAGAGTGATCCGCAAGAACCAGAAGAGTCCCGACGTGAAGGCCATCGTCGAGGAGAAATCCGCCACGCCGGCGCAACGCAAGATTCGCGAGATCAACTCCGGCTTTTACGCTTTCGATGCGAAGCTTCTTTTCGAACACATCGACAAGCTCAGCAACGACAATCCTCATGGCGAGTTCTATCTCACCGACATGGCGGCGGTCCTGGTCAAAGCAAAGAAGCGCGTGATGGCGGTGGCAGCGAGCGATCCCTACGAGATCCTAGGCAGCAACACACGCGCCGAACTGGTGGAGATCGACTGGCGCATGCGCATGGCCAAGTGCCGGCAACTCATAGCCGATGGGGTCACGATTTTCTATCCCCAAACCTGCGTGATCGATGGCGACGTCGAGATTGGCCCGGACACCCTCGTCGAACCGTTCGTGCAGATTCTTGGCAAGACGCGCATTGGCAGTGATTGCCGCATCCGCTCCTACACTGTCATTAGCAACTCGGTGATCGGAGACGGGGTGCTCATTCGCACGGGCTGCATCCTCGACGAGGCCCGCGTGATGAAGGACGCGGTACTTGGACCCTACTCGCATCTTCGTCCCGGGAGCGAAATCGGCGAGGGCGCGCACGTCGGAAATTTCGTCGAGACCAAGAAGACACGCATAGGCAAAGGTTCGAAGGCCAACCACCTCACCTATCTTGGAGACGCCGAGATCGGCGAAGACGTGAACATCGGAGCCGGTACCATCACCTGCAATTATGACGGACAGCACAAACACACCACCATGATTGAAGATGGTGCATTCATCGGCAGTGACTCGACCTTGGTTGCGCCGGTGAAGATCGGGCAGGGTGCGTACGTCGGGGCTGGCTCGTGTATTACCGACGACGTTCCGCCAGATTCTCTCGCCATCGGCCGGGCGCGACAGATCGTAAAGGAAGGGTGGATCAAGGCAAAGCGCGCCGACCACCAAAAGAAGGACTAGCCGATTCGAAGCCAGGGCCGTCCCGGCGGCTGTTATGAGGGATTCCCTCGCTTCAGCCAGCAGGATGCCAGCGCTAGCAGAAGAGGACAGCCTGAAGTAATTACTGCAGGTGCACGTACGGTACATTGAGGCAAGTCGCGTTCACCGTCGGAGGCGGAGCATTCCAAGCTGGCGCAACGCGGATCGCGCCGTCTTCGTTGGAACAGAATCCGCGCACGCCTGTTCGGTTGAACGCAGCCGGAGCCCCGCCTGCCGTGTAACCCGCGTTTGGGGGATCGCCGCCGGCACATCTACGCCGAAGATAGTATCCGGACTTGGCTCTTGCTGGAGTCGTGGCGTTCGCCAGCGCGAAATCAATCAGGCACGCATTTCCAGAGGCCGGACCTGTGGCCGGACAACCCGTCGACGCCGGAGGTCCCAACGCCGTAAGAGAATTCGAATAGCCAATCGCGGCGTAGACGGACTGATAAGTGACTTGGGCGGTGTTGATGGTGCGAATTGAATTCGCTGCCGACGCCTCATTGGCCGCCATCTTTGCCCCCACCAGGCTCGGAATCGCGATGGCCGCGATGATCAGAATGATCGACACCACAATCAGCAGTTCGATCAGGGAGAAACCTCTTTGCATCCGCATCCGACTTTCCTCCGCTGAGATGGAGTTGTCCCGCTCCCCATTCGTTGTTTGAACGTGGAGGGTCCGCAAGCTTGCACATTTTTCTGCTAAGCAAGACTTGACGGGACCCGCGTGGCGCCTATTTCTTGAGCCGGCGAATTCTCACTTCAAAGCTGATAACGCCGTTGTAGTCGCGCAGCGCCAGAATAGATACATTGCGAGTCACGTTATATTCCGCTTGAATGATCTGCTGCGAGGTTTGGGAAACGTTGGTGGTGTAGGTCAGGGTGAGGTTGTCCTTAACCTGCTGCTCGATCGTGACCGCAGGCGCGCTGGTAGTGGGAGAAGTTTCCGTGTTCATACCTTGAGGGTCAACACGGATGTGGCTAATCCCAAACAGACTACGGGCGCGGTTGCTGATGGCGGAGTTCAGCGCCTCCGCAAGGATCGCACTGGAGGCCTGTTGGGCAAACGGCGACTGTCCAGCCTGCTGCAATTGGGCAGACTGCTGCTGGGTTTGGCCCAGGGCAAGCAGGCTTATGATATCCGCCACCGGCAGAGGCGGCTCGGAATGATAAGTCAGATTCAGTTTGTCCACACCGCCGTTCAGGTTGACGGTGATGTCGTAATCGCGAACGTGCGTGGATGCTTGCAGGTCGAGCACCGGCGTCGTCGTAACCGGGTTGGTAAAGGTTACATCGCCGCGTTCCATGCGGTATTTGGTTCCGTTGAAATACACCTCGCCCTCGGTCACATCGGCACGTCCCAGCAGAACCGGCTTGGCCAGGGTGCCCCGGAGATGCAGGTCGGCATCCCCAGAAAGCCGGACCACGGCCGTCTGCATCTGCAGCTCCGGCGTAGTCACGATGTGCACATCCATGCGGATACGGTTCAGCAGGGGGTTGGTTTGGGGCAGCGACGAACTCTGGGAGCTGCGCGCCAGACTCGCGCCGAAGTCGAATCCGGGAGTCATCGCCAGTCTGGTGACCGTAACGTCTCCGGACAACACGGAAGTCGCGGAAGTTCCTGCCCAGCGCAGTTCAGCATTCGCCATGGAACTGACCCCTGGCGGATAGCGCAAACGCACGTCCTGGGTTTGCAGGGTCAGGTCGAAATTGAGCTGACGGTTATACGCAGTGGCGTATCCGCCAAAAGTGACGACGCCTCCCCCGACGTGCGCCGTAAGAGTTTCAATTTGCAGCCGGTCCTGATTGAACACCAAGGATCCGTTAATTGCACTCAGTGCACTGGGGAGATCGCTATAAGCGATTGAGCCATTGGTGATCTGCAATCTTCCCTGGGTCGTAGGTTTGTGGATCGTACCCCCAACGGCCAGGTCAACGGCGACCTCGCCGGACGTGGTGAAGTCAGGATTGAAATTCTGAATGAGCAGGAGATTCGCGTGACCTTGGGCTCGCAAATCGAGTTCGTTTCCACCACCCAGCTGCACCGTACCGCCTACTGTGAGGTCGGTGCCTTCCCCGATCAGATGGAACTGATCAATCTTGAGCGCTTGGTTGGCAACAGCAAAACTGATGGGGCCGTTGTTGCGGACTTTGATGTTCTCAACATCGGCGAAGAAATCGTGGAGATTGCCGATAAGTTCCAGTTCGCGAGGATTGCGCAGCGGGCCGCGCAACTGCAGATCCCCCGCGACCGCGGAATGGCCGGTCACACGCGCCTTCAGGTAGGTCCTGACGACGGAATCAACATTGAAATGGTTGAAATGGAGATTGATCGTGGAAGGCCACTCTCCGCGCAACTGAGCCGCGCCGTCGATGTTCAGTTCGGCGGTCTTGAACTGCGAGTGCCCGTTCACACGCAGCTCGGAACCCTGGGTCACAGCATCGAGGATATAGTCACCCACGACTTCATGGTCAAAGGCAAGGTCGCGCAAGCGGATGTTCGCATTGATAACCGGCTGCTCCAGCGTGCCCGAAGCTTGAGCGGTAAAATCCATGCGGCCGTCCACACTAACGCGGCTGGCCTGAAGCCGAGGAATGCGAGCCAGATTAAAGTTATCTCCGGTCAGCTTGACGCGGAAAGCGCGGCTAGAAAACGCGTAGGTGCCGGCGCCGGCGACCTGAGCGTCGTGATATGAGAGATGAAAGTCGTCAAGAGAAAGTTCGTCGAGGCTGAATGCCAATTTGGAGTCCAGATGCTGGACCGGCTCGCCGCGGAACAGCGCATCCGAAAGCTCGACGCGGCCGCTTCCGCGCGGGTCTCCCTTGGTGCCATCGATCTGCACAAAAAGGTTCGCAGTTCCGCTGACTGGGAAGTCAAATCCAGTGAGCGCCAGAATCTCCTCAACGTCGGCGTTGCGTATGTCGAGACGAACCGCGATAGGGCTAAAATCGGTCAGCTGTCTTTGCTGCAGGCCGGCGCTGAAATCGAAGGTGACCGAAGTATCACCGTGTTGCAACATTCCGTGGTGCAGCGCAAAGACAGAAGGCGAGAGTTGGACCTCGGCGATCAGGGAATCGCAATGCACATCTTTCCTGGGAGTGCGCAATGTGGCGGGGACCAGAACATCGAAATCTTCTGACTGCAGCTTGCCGGCAAAGTCGATGGCCGAGATTCTGCCAGTAGCCGTTCCGTTGAAAGAGGCATGTCCTCGCAGAGTGACTGGAATTTGTTCTTCGTAGCCGACGGCCTTCACGACCGGTTGCCACTCGCGAAGGTCGGTAGTGGCGACCGAGAGACTTAGAGCCGACCTGGAGGAAAGTGTACCGGTGGCACGAACCTGAGTGGTGCGAGTAGCGGCGCTGAACTCGGCAACTTCCAGCTCGCCGGAGGACACGCGGTACTTCGCACGAGCGTGTGCGGTAACCGGCAGTTGTGCCGCGGTCACGCCAGCCGGTGGGGCCACGTCCAACGTAAAGTCTGCCTCGGCGTTGTGCGGAGAGCCCTGCCATCGGGCCTCGACATTTCCACTAGCGACACCCGCCAGGTTCATGCGCTGAAGCGGACGATCCGACGAACCTAGAGCGGTTGCGACCTCCGCAGCGGAAAGATTCTTCAACCGCAGCCGAACAATCCCTTTCTGCTCCTCGGAAGTGTTCGCCTTTGTCAGCTTCCCGGTCGGCGGCGACTTGAGCCAGTTGACGATTTCGGCGTCACCGTTAAGTTCGCCGCCCAAAAGCGTCGCCTGCAGTTGAGAGAATGCTGCCCGTTGCGAGTTGATCGTGTAGTCGCTGTTCAGCGTTGCTCCACGCAACGCGAGCGACGCATCGCGCCAATCCAAGTTTTTCACCGAAAGTTTGCCGGAAGAAGAAAAGGCCGCTGCGGACCACGAACCTTCGCCGATAGCCTGCAAAACACCCTGCCGTATTTCAGGCCGACGTGCGACCGCGCTGGCTTCGGCCAGATCAAGCGTGAGATCGTACTTCGCGACCACTTTCGGCTGGCGAAAATTGTCCAGGCGGCCACTGGCTTGCAGACGGGAACGTCCGGAAGTTGCCTTAAACGCCTTGATTTCGAGACTGTCCGGGCTGAAGCTGAAATGCGCCTCTGTCATCCAAGCCACAGGACGGAAGGCTTTGAGCTTGGTGTCAATTTTCCCCAGCAGGAGATCACCGTCGTAATGCCGGTGCAGCAAAGAATAGCTCATACTTGCCGACACATCATTAGCGATGAAGTCCAGCGGAGTGCCCTCGTCATTCCAGAGTAATTCGCCGCGGCGCACCTCAAGCTCACCAATGGAAAGTGAGAACAATTGATTGATCGATGTTCCGGCTGATGTCTTTTTCAATTTTGGCGCCGGTTGATTGGTCGTGCCGTCAGGATAGAGGACGAAGTGAACGACGGGACGGTCAAGTACGAGGGACGAGAAACCGACTTCAGCGCCCAATGCAGAGATCAGTTTGATGTGCGCAATCAGCCGGTCAACGTGGGCGTAAGGAACATCACCAGCGGCTTCGCGCCCGTGGATGGTCAGGTCGCGAATCTCCACCTGGAATCGGAAGGGTACGGTGTGGATTCCGCCCAAATCCACGCGCCCGCCGGTAATCCGTTCTAATTCAGCCACCACGCGACGCCGTACGAAGGCTTGGAAAGAATCGGTGGTCGCGTACCAACCCAGACAACCGATCAGGAGCAACACTACCGCTCCGGTCGCTACCAGATACCTTCGGAACCTGCGCCAGCGCGATTTGGCGCGAGGCTCGCTCATCGGCGCTGGTCTCCGCCTGTTTCGGTGCTGATTTCGCTTCCAGCCCGCAGATCTTGCAGCCAGGCAACCAGCATCTGATTCATCTTCTGCTGAGTCAGCAACTCCTTGATTTTCGGGGTAACTTCGGCGAGGGCAACCTGGTCGGCGCCGGATTGCCGCAGCTTGGGGAGGAGTTCCTGATTGTAGTAGCTCTCGATGCTCTTGGAATCGATGACAATGTTGGGCCGCAGCCTGGCATCCACCAGGCCCAGTAAGTCGACTTGCAAGGCGACTCGCTGTTTCAGTTCACCCTCGGTTAGTCCGTAGCGAGCAAGCGCAGTTTGCCAACCGGTTTCAGTTTCCGCCTCGGGATACTGTTTACGAATCTCCTGCACTCGCTTTGCGACTTCTCCGTCGCTGGCGTGGGGATAACCTGAAGAGCGCATTTGCTCGAGCAATAATTCCTGGTCGATCAGGTGGTCCAACGCAGCTTTTCGATCCACGGCTTGCACCTGGTCTAGGGAGCGGCCATCGACGAAAGCCTCGTAGCGTATAGCATCCTGCCATTCGCTCTGCAGAATGATCTGACGGTTCACGGTAGCAACGATGCGGTCCAGAACGTCGCTCGCCCGGGCAAGCAAGGAAATCGCGAGCAAAACTGCAATGCCGGCAATAGTCGAACGCTTTTTATTCATCAGAAACTCTGTCCAATACTAAAGTAAACGTTGAAATGAGGCGCGTGCTGCGGCACGAAATACGGCAGCGTGGACGTCCCACCGGTACTCGTTGTGTTGCTCACACAATAGGATGATTGTACCTGGCCACTGTAGCTGGCGACCGCTTGGCAACTTGGAAACGCTGGCGGATTTAAATTGTATCCGAAATCGAAGCGCACCGGACCGATCGGTGTCTTATAGCGGACTCCGACCCCCACCGCGTGAGAGATGTAGCTGTAATCGCACTGGCTGGCCGTGGCTGGCTGCAAACAGAGTTGAGGGTTCTTCTGGCGCCAACGAAGCAGGTTGTCGAGCATGCCCCGGCCATCGGTAAAAACGTTCCCAGCATCTTCGAAAATAGCGAAGCTAAGGTTGTCTTGCACGTAAGGGAGGTTCGTCGGTGGGAAACGCAATTCCACATTATTCAGGAAAAGCGCGCTTCCGCCCACTGGGAACCCGGTCACAGGATCTCGGGGACCTGCCTGGTTCAAACCGAATCCTCGATGTGAGTTTCCTCCGCCGGTCAGAAAACGCTCGGCGAGCGGAATCACGGTTGTCGACGGGCAGTTGGTGTCGCCCAGGTTCGGACAGGCTTGCCCGGGTGGGAGGATCAAAGTATTGCCAAAAACAGTTTCCAGACCGATTCGCGTGGAACGGGCAAACACGAATTTCTTCTCTGTTGGCCGGTCCTTGCCGAAAGCGTGGTAGGTAGAATTTTGCGCGAGGATGCTGCTGAAATCTGCTTCCGAACCGAAGTAACTGGATGCGACTGCGGCGTCGACGGTGGTGTAGCTGCCCTTGGTCGTTTCCAGGTTGTTGTCACGCTTGTTGCGAATGTAGCTGAATCCGGGCTCACCCACGCGTACCGGCAGGGAAAGCAGTGGAATTTCGGCAGGGCTAATGTTTATGTTGCTGGCCTTCACCCGCCGATACGTGAAGCGATAAGCCATGGTGGTGGCTTTGCTGACTATTTGCTCCGCTTGCACCGATCCTTCCAGACGTTGCGAGGTGAACGTGGTGACATCAAGCGTATTGTCGTAGAAGGCGGTCAAAGATAACTTCCAATTGGGACTGTTGAACCAACGCGGAGCGGTGTAGCTGAGAAGGCCCCGCTGTTGCAAACTTCCTACGTCAGCCTTGAAGGTGATGGTGTGGTTGCGGCCGCGGAAATTCAGACGGGTGATGCCGAGAGAGACTCGCGGGCTCACTCCAGTTTGGCCCTTCGCCTGATTATTGCCAACCGCCGAAGGCTGGCCGGTCTGGAATTCCAATCCCACGCCGTAGTTGAATGTGTAGCGCTTGGCTTCCTCAACATCGACTAAGACGTTTTTTTTCGGCTCGTCGCCATCTGGATTTTGCACTGCCGTACCTACCTGGCTGAAGATACTGAGATCGTAGAGACGCTGCTGGGTCTGCAGCATATCGATCTGGCTAAGGGGATCGCCGGATTTGGTTTGCAGCTCGCGCTGCACGATAAATGGTTTGGTGAAGTTCAATCCCGAGACATATACCTGATCGACGAAAACCTGGTCTCCTTCGTGAATCTTGAACGTGACGTCCATGCGATTGGGCTCGCCAGGCATGGGTTTTGCCGCCGCCTCGAAAGTGGCGTTAGGAAATCCGTGATTGAAATAATAGTTCAGGAGATTGTCCCGGTCCTGGGCAATGTCGAACTCAGAAAAGGGCTGGTCCTTTGCAGTGTTGATGTGAGCCGAAAGCTGATCTTCGGAGAACGCATGCACGCCCTCCATGTGAAACGCGCCCACGATGGTTTGCGGACCTTCTTCGACAGAGATTTCGAGCTCAAGGTTATTTTCGCGCCCTGCGTAATCATCGATGACCCTGCTACTGATCTTGATCTGTTGGAAGCCGTTCGCCCGGTAGAGGTCCTCGAGCCCGTGAATATCACTGTTGACTAATCCCTGGCTGTAGTGGCCTCGCGATTCGAACCGCTCGGACGGACGCACCTGCATGCGGGAGCGCAACCTTTCCGTCAAAAAGTATTTATTTCCGATAATCTCAACTTTCACTAACTTGTGCCGTGCGCCCGGATCAATCACGTAAGTAATTTGTAGTTCGTTTCCTGCCCCCTCGGAACGCTGCTTAATCCCAACTTTAGCGTCAAAGTAGCCGCGGCTCTGAAGATAATTGAGCAAATTGCGGCGGCCTTCGTTCAGCAGATCCTCGTCCACCGCGTTCTCCTCAAAAATCGGCACGTTTTGTTTCAGCACTCCCCGCCTGATCTTGAAACCCTCTGTCGTAACCTGCACCTTGGGGCCCGGGGTAATGTCAAAGTTGTAATCCACCGCGTTAGCCTCCTCGCGGTAGACCTTCTTGGAAATCGAAACCTGGGCCAGCAAACGGTTCTGCTTCGAGTATTTCTTGCGCAAACGATCCAGTGCGTTGCTCACCCGCAGCACCGAAACCAGATCGCCGGGATGCATTTTCGCGATGTCCTGAATCTGCGCCTGCAAGTATCGCGGATTGCCAGTCACGGTCACGGCCCCCAGTCTGGCTTGAGGTCCGGGACTGATTTGAAAAGAGATGTCAATCTGCTGCCTCGAGGGATCCTTGTGCTCGCTCTCGCTGACCGAAGAACGGTAGTATCCGTTCTCCTGCATAAGTCGCTTGATATTGGCGATAGCCCGCTCGACCTGGTCGGGAGTGAATAACTCTCCCAGTTGAAACTTCGAAGCGTTGACTACCTGTCCGGCGGTGGGACGGTTAGGAACACCCTGCACTTCAACATCGCCGACAAAGTAATTCGGGGTGGTGAAGAATGAGAGAGAAACTTTCCCGTCTTGAGTGCGTTCAGCTTCTACGCGAACATCCGCAAAGCGCCCAGTGTCGTGGAGCTTGTGAATGCTTTGGCGGACGAGGTCACGGTCAAGAGGTTCGCCCGCTTTTTGAGGAATGAGCGCGCGCCAGCGCTTTTGATCGACCTCGGAGGCAACGTCTGGCCAGCTGATGCTTTCTACCGCCAGACCCTGGTACTGGGCCATAGCGTCCTCGGCTGGCAGGGCTGGGGACTGCGCTTGGATGGATTGACCCTGTTCTTGAATTGCTCCCAGGGCTGAAGAAGAGTCGGCAGACGCTTGCACGGCACACATCGCCGTGAGCGCCAGCGCAATCAGGGCTTTGAGCAAAGTCCCCCTCAGTTGCAATCAGGCTCCTCTAAAAGTGTAGCGGGTTAATCCGCTCGATGAAACGCTACAGAACAATGTTGTATGCTGCCCCTGGATCGCAGCGCTTGTCTTTTCCCTCTGACTGGGGAAGCGTTGCGGGAACACGCCTCCCCTTCCGTTTTGAAAACAGCGTCGCACCTATCATAATGGTTTGTGAGCGGAGAACTGGTGACGTCTTTGGAACTGGAAGAGAGATATTCGCGGCAGGTGCTTTTTCGCGAAATCGGAAGAGAAGGCCAGCGCAAGCTGACGGCTTCGCACGTTGCCATTGTCGGGTGCGGCGCCACCGGCTCGGCGCTGGCTTCCCTGCTTGCGCGCGCGGGTGTCGGCACAATCCGCATCATCGACCGGGATTACGTCGAGCCCAGCAATCTACAACGGCAGTCTCTGTTCGACGAAGCGGATGCCGCCGAATCCCTGCCCAAAGCAATTGCCGCTACCCGGAAAATTGCAGCCTTCAACTCCGAAATCGTAATCGAGCCCCACGTCGCTGATCTGACCCCGGCAAATGCCGGAGTCCTGCTAGACGGGGTTCAGCTCATCCTCGATGGTACCGACAACTTCGAAACGCGTTATCTCATCAACGATTTCGCCGTCAAGAATTCTGTTCCCTGGATTTACACCGCAGCCGTCGGCAGTTACGGCGTGACATTAAATGTGTTGCCCGGCAAGACCGCATGTCTGGCGTGTATTTTCGCTGATCCTCCGCAAGGCACTTTTGAAACCTGCGAGACGGCAGGGATTTTGAACTCGGCGGTAAATCTCGCCGCTTCGATCGCGGCGACCGAAGCCACAAAACTGCTGGTCGGAGCCGATGAGTGGCTACGGCGCACGCTTCTATCCTTCAACGTGTGGAGGAATGAGCGTGCCGAGGTGGCAGCGGACAAGCCCCGCACCGGCTGCCGAACCTGTGGGGAACACGAGTTCCCTCATCTGGCCGGAGAAGGCCGCCCGCATATTACGTTGTGTGGGCGCAACTCGGTGCAGATTCACGAACGCCACCGTCCGGTCGATTTGGCCCTGATGAGCGAACTCCTCAAACCGCATGGCGCGGTTCGCCACAACGACTTCGTTCTGAAGTTCTGGCGCGAACCCTATGAAATGACACTGTTCCCCGACGGCAGGGCTATCATCAAAGGCACGACCGATAAGACTGTAGCCCGAAGTCTCTACGCCCGCTACGTCGGATCCTAATAAAACCCGCGTCCAGAGCCAGGTTTCGGGTTATGATGCTCTTGTGCCGATTCCGGCGCGACCGCCTGGCGGAGCGCTTTTGTTTGCGGTGAAAGAATCAGACTGTAAATTGTTTTCACCACAAGAATGCGCCTGAGTATGGCAGCGGTGGAATCGGATTAACCCAAGGCTTGTGGAGGATTCTATGCGTTTACTGAACACTTTTTGCCTGGTTCTATTGCTGTCCGGATTGGCTACCGCTCAAGTGATCATTGGGGGCACCGCCGGCAACTGGGCTCCTGGATACGGCGTTTATGCGGCACCGTTCGTGCCGTTGGTTACGACTCCCTCCGTGACTCTCGCAACCGTATCGCCTTCGGGAGCAGGAGCCAGCAACGCCACTTTTGGAAACGTGGCCGGCGCCAGCAACTCCACCCTTTCGATCGTGTCCCAACCTCCAGTCGGCGTGTATACGCAGCCCGTCTGGTACGGTCCGTCTGCGACCGCCGAGACGCCTGCAGAGTCGATTTCCGAGGCCAGGCATGGGCAGCGAGCACACGGATTTGACGTCGGTATCGCGTCGTGGCAGAGCAACCAGAGTGCGGCCCACCTGATGGCGAGTTCGACGGGTGCAAGGAAAGCATCACGGAGTTACAGCAACCAGGATGTCGACCAGGTCAATCAGAAGAATGGCACGGTGAAGTACCGCGGAAAGACCGAACATCTCTGAGCAGGGGTGGTTCTTCTGTAGAAATTTCCTTTGTGTGCCTTCGTGTCCTTTGTGGTTTATGAAGTTCAAATCCTGGAACCACAAAGGACGCAACGTACACAAAGGATTGCTCTCGCGCCTTGAGCGTGTCCCAGCCGAAGCGCATGGACTTCACCGTTGGGACAGGGCTTCCAGCGCCCCATAGAAGCCTGGGCATGAGATCACCGCGGCATCGGCCCGGTGAATCGTAGTTTCGCCTTCGGCACGCAGCGCCGCGACCGCGAATGCCATCGCGATTCTGTGATCGCCAAAAGAATCGATCTCTGCGCCATGCAGGGTTTGTCCGCCAGGGATTTTCAGTCCATCCGCATGTTCCTCGACCTCTGCTCCCATGAACCGGAGATTGGTCACAATCGAGGCAATGCGGTCCGACTCTTTTACCCGCAATTCTCCGGCGTCGCGGACTTCAATGCCGTTCGCAGTGTAAGGGGCAATAGCGGCCAGTACCGGGATCTCGTCAATCAGGGCCGCAGTATCCGCGTCTGCAATCTTTGCTCCTCGCAAATCTCGTCCGTCGACTTCGACGGTGCCTACTAGTTCTCCGTGGTGGTCTTCCAATTCCGCCACGGAGATTCCTACCCCCATCAGTATCAATATGTCGAGCAATCGGGCGCGCGTAGGATTCATCAGCAAGCCGCTGATCAACATCCGGGATCTGGGGAACAACGCCGCTGCACATAGAAAAAAGGCCGCGCTGGACAGGTCACCCGGAATCTCCGCCTCAATGGAATGCAGCTTTTGTCCGCCGGCGATTCGTGCCTGATTGCCATGCTGGGTCACCTCGGCACCGAACGCGCGTAGCGCAAGTTCCCCGTGATCGCGGGTGCGGACTGGTTCCTCGACGCGAGTTTCTCCCGCGGCGAACAATCCCGCGAACAACAACGCGGATTTCACCTGTGCGCTTGCCATCGGCATGGCGTGGTCAACCGCCTTCAGATGTTTGCCCGTAATGCGTAGTGGCGGACGGCCGCCATCGTTGGCGGCAATCTTCCCGCCCATCGCTTCCAGCGGCGCGATGATTCGCGCCATGGGACGCCGCGACAGCGATTCGTCGCCTATGAGTTCACTGGTGAATCCCTGCCCCGCAAGAATGCCGCTCAGCATGCGCATGGTTGATCCTGAATTGCCGCAGTCCAACGCAGTTTTCGGCGGTTGCAGCTTGGGCCCGCGCCCGCGAATCAAAACCGCATTTTCGTTTCGCTCCAACTCCACTCCCAGTTCAGTGAGACAATTCAGCGTGCTCGCACAATCTGCCCCAGTAGAAAAATTCTCCAGTCGCGTCGTTCCTTCGGCGATGGCTGCCAGCATGGCGTAGCGATGACAGATAGACTTGTCTCCAGGCAGGCGCAGCGCTCCCCCGATGTTCCGCGCCGGGCGAATCACGACTGTGGAATCTTTCGTTTCTTGAGGCATCTGTCATTTAATATAGCGGAACAAAGGGCTAGGCTTCGACCCTTCGGGGGATGGACATGAAACAAATGCGAGCGGCAAAGCAGAGCTAATTAAATCAGCAATCAGGCGCTGCCCAAATCGCCAATCTACACCATCGCCTTCGCCTCGGCAGTCGCTTCTTTGAGGATGTCGATTGGCACTTCCTTGATGGTCACATTGAATTCGAACATCGGAGTCTCGCTGCCGCGGCCCCAGCGGCTCACTTCCCAGTGAGCGCGCAGAAACTTGATTTCAGGATGTCCGCTCAAATCCAGCAGCAGAGGATGCTGCGCCTGATAGAACTTCTGGGGAAAGTTCGTGACCGGTTTCGGACCCCAGGTTACTCCGTCTGTCGATCCGTAAATGCCAACGTCCAACGATTCCTGCTCGACAATGCCGGTAATATTCAGACTCAAAAGGAAAACGCGGTTCGTCGCGGTGCTGACGTCCACTACTGGCCCATCACCTTTAGCGTTGACCACCGTTTTTTCTGGAACCAGGAAGCTATCAATCATGCCGCGAGCATTGTAACAAAATAATCCTTGAGGCGTGCCTGCTCAGAATTGCGGCGGTGTCTAAATTTCGTCGCCCGGGGCCGCTTGCAGTTCTCTGCGGAGAAACCGGGCAAGAAAGGCACTGCATACATTACCTTAAGTGCGATCTAGATTCCGCCCACCGCATCCAGAAACTGCCGCAACAATTTCCCTACTTCTTCAGGCTGCTCCCACGGCGAATAATGCCCTGCTTTTGCGATCACTCGCATCTGACTGCCCGGAAGGTTTTGCCGCATCAACTCCGCTTCGGCAACGCCGGTAAGAATATCCTCGTCGCCCGTCACAAGCAGGGTGGGCACGTTGATCGTCTTCAGCGTCCCCACCGAATCGGGGCGTTCCGCCATGCCCCGCTGCACCATGGCAACATCCTCGGCGGACATCTTGCGCATCATGCGTAGCGCCCCTTCGACCAGATCCGGGCGACTGCTGTGTGTCGTCTTCCCCATCAGCTTGGGAAGCATGCTTTGAAAGAACGGCTCCGTCCCGCGCTCCATCACTTCGGCCGCAGCCTGCAAGCGTCCCGCCCGTACCTCGGGAGCATCCGCCGAAGCCTTGGTGTTGCACAGGGCCAATGCCGCCACCCGCTCACGGTACTTTCGCCAGAATTCGAACAACACATAGCCGCCGATTGAGACTCCAACCAACGGAACCCGTCCTACCGCCTCATGGTCCAGAACTCGAGCGAGGTCCGCCGCATGCTTTTCCATGGTTGCCGGACCTTCGCCAATGCCGGAGTCTCCGTGGCCGCGCATATCGGGCAGAATGACAAGGTAGTGTGAGACTAGAGCTTGAGCCGCCGGCTTCCAAAGGTCATGATTAGCCGGGAAAGGATGGAGCAACACGACTGGCGGGCCACAGCCTAAGACTTCATAGAATATGTCCGCGTCGCCGCTCGTGATTCGGGGCATCGCCAGATTTAAACACAGCCAAGAGCGGAGCGACTAATTCTTACCGTAGAGCTGCACTGTTAAGGATTGGTTACCTGCTGGCCCGCTGGTGCGGCGAGCCTCAACGGTTCCTCCGGCATCACAATCCACGCCACCGGATATGCAAGCAGACCGACTCCGGTCATGACCGAGACAATGAGCCATACCAATCGCACCACTGTGACGTCGATGTCAAAATACTCCGCGAAACCAGCGCACACGCCCGCAATTTTGCGGTCAACCCGGGGGCGTACCAGACGTTTGCGACCAATCACCGCCCCCACCCGTTTGCCGCAGTAGGCACAGACATAGGCGTCGTCCTGAATTACTTTCCCACAGTAATTGCAATACATGGTCTGCCTCCCTCCACTAGGATACGCGTTTCAGGAAAAAAACGTTCCCTCACTGATCCCGGAGGTCGAAAACACGCTCACGAAGGGCGCGAGTCCGCGTCCATTAACAGGGACACCGCAAGCAAGAGAATGATTGGTAACTGCCTGGACGCTTTGTCGCATCTCGCTGGGATGGGAACAAACAGCGATAGCCAATCGTAGATAGAGAGCAAGACCGATTCTGACAAATGGGGAGAAATGATGTGGCTTAGAGAAGACGTCCGCTACGCGCTGAGACAGTTCGCTAACGCCCCCGGCTTCACCGCGACCGCGGTACTGACCCTCGCTTTGGGAATCGGAGCCACCACGGCGATCTTCACGCTGGTGCATGCGGTCTTACTCAAGTCCTTGCCGGTGACCAAGCCCAGTGAACTCTATCGAGTGGGTGATGTGGAGAATTGCTGCGTGAACGGCGGCCTGCAAGACGACTGGTCCCTTTTCTCCTATGACAAATACAAGACTTTCCGCGACGGAACCCCGGGCTTCATCGAACTTGCCGGATTCCAGGCCGGGCGGGCCCTGATCGGTGTGCGGCGCAACGGAAGCAGTCAACCGGCGGAGTCGCAGCGCAGCGAGTTTGTCTCCGGAAACTACTTCTCCACGTTTGGCATCGGTGCTTACGCCGGACGCGTACTTACGCCTCAGGACGATCACAAGGGAGCGGATCCAGTCGCGGTCGTGAGCTATCGCACCTGGCAGCAGAAGTATGGAATGGATCCATCGGTCATTGGTGCAAGCTTCACCATGAACGGTCAGCCGTTTACGGTTGTAGGAATCGCGCCGCCCGGTTTCTTCGGTGATCGACTGGAGAGTCCGCCGGCGTTCTGGATTCCGCTGGCGGACGAACCGTTGATCGAATCATCGAGCAGCATCCTCGACTTTCCGGAACAAGACTGGCTCAATGTGATCGGCCGGGTCGCGCCCGGCGCGAACGTGAAGAACATTGAAGCTCGCATGCAAGTGGAGTTGCAGCAGTGGCTCCTGAGCCCAGTAAGTAAGCTCCAACCCGGAGAGCAGGCCGCAGTGCCGAAGCAGGTGCTGCATTTGTCCTATGGCGGCGCCGGTGTGCAGATGATGCGCGACGAATACCAGAGCGGCCTCCATTTGCTGATGGCAATTTCCGTCTTCGTTCTGATGATCGCTTGCGCCAATGTAGCCAACCTGACCCTGGTGCGGGCGACGACTCGCAAGCAGCAGACTTCAGTTCGCGCGGCCCTGGGTGCGCCGCGATCGCGGCAAATCGGGCAGGCACTCACGGAAAGTACTCTACTGGCGTTGCTGGGCGGGATGGCCGGAGTTGGCCTGGCATTTGCCGGGACAAAACTTATCCTCCACCTGGCGTTTCAACAGGAATATATTCCCATTCAAGCCACGCCATCGTTGCCGGTTCTGGCTTTCACCTTTGTTGTCGCCCTGCTGACTGGAATCCTGTTCGGCGTTGCTCCTGCGTGGATCACGGCTACGGCAAACCCCGCCGACGCGTTGCGCGGCGCCAATCGTTCCACGGGACAGAGCGCGGGCTGGACCCAAAAGTCATTGGTTGTGGCTCAGGCAGCATTGTCACTCGTGCTGCTGTGTGCGGCCGGATTGCTGACCCAGAGCCTAAGAAATATGCATCATCAACACTTCGGGTTCGAAACCGCGAACCGCTATATTTCGCACATCGATCCCCAGATGGCTGGCTACAAACCGGACCAACTGGCCGCGTTCTACCGCCAACTGCACGATACCCTGGCGGCGATCCCCGGCGTACGTCGTGTAAGTTTTTCTTTGTACACCCCGATGGAAGGAGACAACTGGGGCGAAACGGTTTACGTCGAAGGTCAGGCTCCGCCTCCGCCCGACAGCGATCAGAACACGGCGTCGTGGCTGCGCGTAAGCGATGGCTACTTTGAAAGCATCGGCACGAAAATCGTGCAGGGGCGCACCATCACGGATCAGGACACCGCGGCTTCCCAGCGCGTAGCGGTAGTGAACCAGGTGTTTGCCAACAAGTTCTTTAAAGGCGAAAGCCCGATCGGAAAGCACTTCGGCAACATTGAACCACGGTACGCCGGGAGCTTTGAGATTGTTGGCGTAACCGAAGACACTCACTACCAAGGGCCAACCCGCCCGATTCGGCCGACGTTCTTTTTGTCGGAGGCGCAGAGCGTCAGTTACGAAAATCCGCGCTTCATCACCTTCGAAAACCGGAATCATTACCTGAATGCAATCATCGTGGAGACGCTGGGCAACGTCCCGGGGTTGGAGCCGCAGGTGCGGCGCGCTTTGGCACGGGTAAATCCCGACCTTGCGGTGATCGACTTCGTAAGCTTCGCAGATCAGGTAGAGCAAAACTTCAACCAGCAGGCGATGATCGCGAAACTGACCTCGCTGTTCGGATTGCTGGCTCTGGCGCTGGCCTCAGTCGGACTCTACGGCGTGACCGCTTATTCGGTCGAGCGCCGAACCAGCGAGATTGGAATCCGCATGGCCCTGGGCGCGGACCGGCTCAATGTTCTAAAACTCGTGCTACGGGGAGCGTTTCTGCAAGTTGGAATTGGCCTGGCAATTGGCATCCCAGCAACTATCCTCGGAGGGCGGGTCATGGCGACGCAGCTTTTCGGCGTGAAGCCCTATGATCCAAATATTTTGCTGCTGACCACGGCGGCTCTGACCCTCGCGGCCTTTGCGGCGGCAGTGCTGCCCGCGCGTCGGGCAGCGTCAATCGAACCCATCCGAGCACTGCGCACGGATTAGCAGCGAGACAAAAACGTTGTAAGCAACAATTCTACAGATCGTCTGTAGAGACGTGGCTTGCTACCTCTCGGCGCGGCCAAAGACTGCGCCTCTCGGTTACTCTCCCCGGTAAGCTTCTTTCAAGTACTGGATGGCGCTCTCGGCGTAAGGTGTCGTGGCATCCGTCGCCACTACCGCGTTGTATTTTTTCACCGCCAGATCACGCTTTCCCAGTAAGTCGAACATCTGACCAGCACCCAGATTTGCCTTCTGCAGTATCTCCGGATCGGGCTGCGGAACCTCGCTGACTTGTTCGTACGCCGCTACGGCATCGGCGTATTTGTTCTGGCTGCGAAGCAGATCGCCTAGACTCAGCGCGGCAATCTCGTAGTGCAAGCTGTCATAGAATCCTTCCCGACCCGCCTGCCATACTCTTCGATACACCGCCGCAGCTTCCTGATTCTGTCCCTCCGCTCGAAGCAGGTTGCCTTCCTCCAACCCCATAAGCACATCGTGCGGGTAGCTCTGAATCAGGCCACGGGCAATGGGTAGAGCTTCCGGATAACGATGCTCGCGCCGCAAGAACAGAACCAGCAGGATCTTCGCGTCGGTGCTGGTCTCCCCCGTTCCCTGGGCGCACTCGCTTAGGTACTGAAGTCCCTTCTCTTTGTTTCCCCCGATTCCCAACATGGTCACGCCAGCTCGCAGGGCCAGAGGCAGGCTCCCCATTACGTAGTTGTGTGCTCCAACAATCAGTTTCGCTTGCGTGTCGGCTGGAGCAAGTTCGAGCACGCGTTCATGATCGCGTCGCGCTCCCACCGCGCTTCGCAAAGCGGAGAACCACGCGCGCTCCACCATCGCCGTATAGGTCGCAAACTGGGCGCGAGTCACCCCGCGGGCATAGAGAGCGTCCACATCCTGGGAATTTGCGCTCAAGCTCTTTTCCTCGAGTTGCAGAGCCCTTTGCACCAAGTCCTTGATCTGCTGTTTGACCCTGGGATCCGCCGGTTGATGCGCGGCGCGGATGAAAGTATCGTTGGCGTATTCCCCCGTGTTCAACGCTCCCATGCGGTAAAGCTCGCGAAACAGGACCGCCGTCAGGTAGTGATTGACCGCAAACGGGTCGTCAGGATGCCTCTGCAGCACCTGATCGAACTCCTGAACCGCGCGATCGTAATCGAGATTGTAAAAATGGTCGAAGGCCGAACGGTTCAGCGGATCGTTGGGACGAAACGATAAACTCGCGGGCGAATCGGCTGCTTTAGCCGCCTGAGGGCAGGCCGACGAGGCTGGAAGCAGCAGAAACACCAGGCAGAGAAGCAGATTGCAATGGGCCGTCAGGCGCGGAAACAAATGGGGTTCCTTTGGCTTGGTCTTGTATCTTTGAGTCTATCCGATGCTCACGCCCTTGGAGAGATGGAACCAAGAGGATCATTACCAAAGACATTTGTCCGTTAGAAACGTCCCCAGGAACCGGCATAATCGCCAAAATGGTTATCTTTGCAGGCAACGCGGTAATTCTTGCCGGTCTGAGGGTTAGGGAGCGGCTTAAGACTTCCCAACATTGTTCTTTTGCAATAAGTTGCCATAGGTTGGTTTGGTCACTGGCTTGCGATTGAATGGCTTGGGGAGAGCTCACATGTCCGAGGTCATCGATAACGCACCGCAGGAATTCTGGCGTCCTCCGGTTGCCCAGCCCGAAGCGGCGGTTCCCGCCATGGTCGAGGTTTGCGACCGTTGTGATACCGAATTTATGGTCGGGGCCAAATTTTGCCATGACTGCGGGGCTGCCCGTCAACCTATATCCCACCCGTCCGGCGAACTTGGCTGGATGCACCACTTGGAGTTTCTGAAGGTCTTGGAATTCCATAACGTCAAGGAATGGCTTGGCCTTCCCATGGCCTCGCTCATCGCTTTTTTCGCTGGGTTGGGCTGCCTCCTGGCCGCGATCGCCGTGGGAGTCATTTACACGGTCCAAAGCCTCGCCGATTTTCAAGCCATTCAGTGGTGGCGGATGCAGTGGTTGTTGGCCGCTTTGGTCGCTTTCGTCGCCGGCATATTGTTGAAGCAGGCCGGTTCTGCCCAGAAGTGATGACGGTTTGAGATCCTCCCCAGATTCTCTTCCCGCAGCCGCCAAGTCAACCGTCCCAACAGTCTGTCCGCGATCTCTGCTGCTCTCCTCAGTGTCCTCTGCGATTTAGGATTTCTGCTCAGCCAACCGGTTCCGGATCTCCCACGATCACTCGCCGCTGCTGATGCATGCGATAGAGATGATGAACCGGGCCCGTGCCATGCCCCAGCGGATGGGCATTGCTGATCGCTGCCGAAACATATGCCTTAGCCAGCAAGACTGCCTCGGGCAATCCTCGTCCCATGGCCAGATGACAGGCCAGGGCGGTGGCAAAGGCGCAACCCGTCCCATGCGTGGAGTTCGACTTCAGCCGAACCGACTTGAACAATTCCTGCTCGACCCCCCGTTTCGTGGTAAAGCTCAATAAATCGATCGCCTTTTCGAGATGCCCTCCGGTCACGACCACTGCTGAAGCACCCATCTCGTGGAGTCTTCTAGCCGCCGCACGCATCTGATCGGGATCAGTGACCGCCAATCCGGTCAAGGCCGAAGCTTCGTCAATATTTGGAGTCATCACCGCAGCCAGGGGAAGCAATTCCTCGATCAGCAAGCGCACTCCCGCTGCGTCCACTAAGCCAGCTCCAGAGGAACTCTTCAAGATTGGATCGACCACGACGTTCGGCAATTTCTTAGCCGTAAGAAAGTCTGCAACCGTCCGGGCCACCTTCCCCGAACCCAGCATTCCGATATGCACCGCCGCAATGTCAAGGTCAGCTGCGAGTTCGGCGAGAGTTTCGGCCACGAGTCCGGCGTCGACCGACTCTACCCGGCGAACGCCGGTCGTCGATTGCACCGTCAAGGCCGTGATGCACGCCACCCCGTAGCATCCGTGGGCAGCGATGGTTTTTATATCGGCGGTAACCCCAGCGCCCGAACCAGGGTCAAAACCTGCGATCGTCAGAACCACCGGCGGCACCACAGCCATAGTCGAAATGTAGCGGAAACTTCATCCTTTGCAAATTTGTTTCGAGATGCCCTAGGTCGCGCGAGATGGCCTTCTATCGTCGATATAGGGCGTAGTCAGGTGTAAGTACTTGAAACTACGGGTGCGAGGCAAAAACCATTCTAAGTAACTGAAAATAGAGGCCGTGAAAAAACTGCACACCGACTCTAAAGAGTGGTTATTTACCACTATACAAACATCTAACTTGCTGCTACTACAGTAACATCTGTATTGTTTCTCAAGTTGTACAGTAAGTTACGTAAGATATCCATAACTATCTAGTTACATTGTTACTGGTAATTTCGGATTGACACGGTCATAGCCCGGCCTATAGCATCTTCAAATCATTACCGGACTGGGTCGCTGGAGGACGACTTTCGGATGAAAAGACTTTAGAGACGAGGTGACACTGAATGCAGAATCGAATTGCTCATGGACTGGCGAGCGTTTTAGTGGTCGTCAGCCTGGGGGCGGCTCAGGGGCCAACCAGCTCAGGGTCGAAAGACACCCAAAATACAACTCCCAGCAACACAGTCGCGGGATCCGAATCCGGGTCTCGGGCTAAGGCAACCCACCATCAGCCGTATCAGGTAGGAACCGCATCATGGTATGGAGAATACTTTGAAGGCCGGGCTACGGCCAGCGGCGAGCCCTACCGGATGCGCGAGCTGACCGCGGCGCACCCGACCCTGCCTCTCGGCAGCTGGGTACGCGTAACCAATCTCCACAATGGACGAGTCGTCTACGTCCGGATCAATGATCGCGGACCGATCATTCCAGGCCGGATTATCGACCTCTCGTACGGCGCCGCTCAGGTGCTACATTTCCAGAATCGGGGTCTCCAGCGCGTCCGCCTGGACCTGGTCTCGCCCAGAGACGCCCAACCCGAGCAGCTAGCCATGCTCGAGCCACTGGCGAATTAGCTCCGTTCCTTTTACACTCCTGAAGGATGTACGATCCGCGCCAGCGTCTGATCGTCGCATTGGATGTCTCGTCCGCGGCCGCCGCCCAGAAGATTGTGGCGGCCGTGGGCGACTCCGCCTCTTGCTACAAGGTAGGGATGCAACTCTACACCGCGGAAGGCCCCAAGGTAGTTCGCGATCTTGTAGCCTCGGGACGCAGGGTTTTTCTTGATCTGAAATACCACGACATTCCCAACACCGTCGCCGCTGCTGTCCGTGAAGCCGCAAGCTTGGGGATAAGTATGCTCACGATACACGCCTCCGGCGGAGGCAAAATGATGCGCGCGGCAACCGAAGCTGCACGAAATCAGAATGCTGCCCTGTTGGTCCTGGCCGTTACGGTCCTGACCAGCCTCGATGACAACGATCTCGACAAAATAGGGGTGCACGGCCGAGTCAAGGATCAAGTGCTGCGCCTGTCTGCGCTTGCCCTCGCCGATGGATGCCACGGCGTGGTTGCATCGGCTCGTGAAGCTGCGGCACTGCGTAGCCAGTTGGAGGGGGACTTCGCCATCGTGACTCCGGGCGTGCGTCCCGCAGGTGCTGAACCCGGCGATCAAGCAAGAGTAGCTACGCCGGCGGAGGCCATCGCCGCAGGTGCCACCCACATCGTAGTGGGCCGTCCAATTACCGCAGCCGCCGATCCCGCCAGCGAAGCCCGCGCCATCCTTGGGCAAATCAGCTTCTGATGCTCAAGAAAAAGGCCGCGTGGGCGAACAAATCGCCCATCGCGGCCGTTCCCGGTGGCTCCAAGCCAAAAGCTAGGAGGCAGAAGCTAATAGCGGTTTTTTCACAGCTTCTCGAAAAATTCGCAGGCCGAACACGAAATAAACACTCCGCCGGGCACGCCGCGCTCGCGGTCTTTCACACGTTTCACGATGCGAGTGGCCTTGCCACACTTTGGACAGTCTGTGCTCTTGGATGTGTCCATGACTTTCTTGCGGTCTGCTGTCTTTGCAATCTTGGCCATCGTTCATCTCCTGGCAAAATTCTCCCACGGGCCATAAGCCCGGACGAAATCAAATCCTGACAAGAATTTGGGAGTACTGTCTAGGGTTGGGAATCTATATTCGCCGCCATCAATTTTACATGATCAAAGGAGCAGTTGTCTTGGCCGCGGGGAAACTTTTGAAAGCGGTTGAGTTTTGAAAGGGCACGGCTTTAGCCGTGCCGCGAGCCGTTAGCAGGTGTCGGCGCGGCTGGAAGCCGCGCCCTTTCAAACCCTACCCCAACCTATCAGCTTTTCCGCCAACGGCCCTAGCGAATCTCCAAGCCGTCCGCAATCAGGCCGACCCCTACTTCGACACCGCCGCAAACAAGTCCGAGTGCATCAGCGACTGAAACTGCTTGTCATCGGCTTTGAAGTGCATCTGCAAATTGGAACTGTCCGAGTTTATCGAAACATTTTCCAACGCCAGTTTTTCAACCGGAGTCGCCGTCATCTTGCGATAGAGCACTCCCGCCTTCACCAGCGACGAAAGAGTTGCTGCTGTCACCGAGTCCGAAGTCACCACGTCCAGATCGAAGTTCACTCCATTGGCAAAGTTCATGGCATAGCGCGAACCCAGCACATGCTTTTTGATGGTCTCGAAATCCGCCAGCTTGCCAGCGTCTCCCAGCGCCGAGAGCAGCATGTTCTGCGTTCCCTTCTGGTCGAGCACGCTCCACACCGTGCCCGATTCGACCGAGCCGATCATATCCGTGACCTGGCTGTTGGAGTCTAGTGCGGGCGTGTAACCATCGCGCGCATCCAGCGCACCCTTGACCGCCGCGCCATCGCCAAACAGCAGCGAGCTGTCATCCAGAAAGGTCATCTCCATCCCGCCCGACATGGGGTAAATGTCGGTGTCTCGATACTTGATCGGTTTTACCTTATTCAATTTCGCCTTTTTGAGGAACGTTTTGCTCGAAAACGAGCCCTGGGCAATCCCCACTACTTTCACCCCCTCCTTACCATGCCGGTAAGAAGCGAAGGTGAGTTGATCGACATCTTTGTCGGGGTCGATTCCCACGCCCTTCAGCGATCCTTCAAATTCCTTCAGGCTCGGTGGTAGCACCTGGTCCTTCAGCGCCATCGCAGTGCTGGAGTTCTTCAGCGTGCGATAGTCCACCGTGATCACCTGTTGCACATCCGACGGAATCACACCCCGGGCGGAACTGCCCATTGCGGTCGCCCACGCTGCCGCCGTCGCAAGCAACAGAACCCACAAAACTCCTTGCAATTGCTTCATAAGTTACGCGCCTCTGAATAATAAGGTACTTAGATGCAGAACGGACCCCATCCGCAAACTTGCATCAGAGATCTATTGTATGCCAATAGGACCAATAAGATACGGAACGAAAGTACGGCCACGTACCTGATCGTGTGGCTACCTCTAGAGGTACCCCATCAAAGATTGTCATCCCGACCGGAGTTTTCCATGCCTGAAGGGGATGGGAAACGGAGCAGAGGGACTTGCTGTTTCGCGGGGGCTGCAGCAATCCGAAATGCTCTATGAAGCCGACAAAAGCGCGACCTTCTTTCTTACTTCGGTCGCGAACGCCGCGTCTTTCAGCGACTCCAGATTGATCTCCACATTCGCCAGCGCCCCCTCAATGGCAGCTCGCGCCAACGCCAACGCCGTCGTCAAATCGGATTTCATATTCGGATTGGTGATCGGTTTCAGCTTCTCCGCGATTCCCGCTACTTCCCTGGCCCGCTCGGCTACGCTCAATGGCACGCTGGTAGCCTGCTTCAGCGCGGCATCAATCATGCCATCCGCATTAGCCGATTCCTTTGCCTGCTTGTAAGCCTTCATCACCGCATTGTAAGACTCGGCGTCCGCGTCGATCGCCGCCTTCAATTCCTCACGCAATTGCGAAAGCCGCGCAATCGCTGCGCTCAATTCACGTTCGTATTGCTGATAAGCTTTCTTGCCCCTCGACATCGAGGCCACCATCGAAGCCAGTCCCGCAGCCATCGCTCCGCTCGCCGCGGAGGCGCTGCCGCCTCCGGGCGTGGCCGTAGGCGCCGCTAACTGTTCCACGAATGGCTCAACGCCTGCCCGCAAGCCACCAACCGCGGCCTTACCGCCCATCACTGCGCTTAACCGGTTTTCCAGAATCAAAGATGAATCAAAATTCTCCACTTGCAAAAACCATTCCGCCGCCGATTCGAGAGCCTTCTTCGGAATCAATCCCACGATCTCGCTGCTCACCGGCGAAACTCCATACCGCGCCGCCTCGCGTTTTACCAATTCAAACGCACGATGAATCGGTGTCTGCTCGAAATCGGTCAGATTCATTGACACCTGCGCCATCCCGCGCACCAGGAATCCCGCACCTTTTACAAAACGTAATCCGCCATTCGAGAACCGCACCGCCTTCGCAATATTTTTCGCAATCTGGACATCCGGCGTGCTGAGGAAAACGTTGTAAGCGATCAGGAACTTGCGAGCGCCTACCACCGTCGCCCCAGCCGTCGGATGCACTCTGGGATCGCCGAAATCCGGCTTTCTTGCAGGATTAGTCGCGATATCGGCGCGTATGCCCTCGAACTGTCCCCGCCGAATATTCTCCAAACCCTGCCGCTCCGGAGAAGTCGCGGCCGCCTCGTACAGGTAAACCGGAATCTGATATCGCTTCCAAATCTCCGCGCCCACATGCCGAGCCATAGCCACGCAATCCTCGATGGTCACACCATCAATCGGGATAAACGGCACCACATCCGCCGCGCCCATCCGCGGATGCGCTCCCTGATGCTGATTCAGATCAATCAACTCCGAGGCTTTGCCCACGCCGCGAATCGCGGCCTCCTGAATCGCCTCGCGCTCGCCCACCAGAGTGATGACGCAACGATTGTGATCGGCGTCCATTTCGCGGTCGAGCAAGTACACGCCATCCATCTTCATGGCCGCGAGAATGGCATCGACCTTCGCCTTATCGCGCCCCTCAGAAAAATTAGGAACACATTCCACTAGAGTTGACATAAGGGAGAAGAATATCCGGCGGGCTGGTTAAGCTGCAACTTCGTGAATAAACTTCTCCGTGGCCAATTCGTTTACGCAACTCGGAAATGAGTGCGCAGCGGAGAAGTGTCTTTGAGAGCGGATCGGGATTTAAGACTGATTTTGTGAGACACGAAAAGCCATTGATTTTCGCCGAGGTCGCCGGGCTGAGAACTGGCCGACTGTGGTCGATGTGAAATGGCGATTTTTCGCCACTTACGGACCAACCAGAGGCAGGAGACCGACGCTCAACTCACATCGTCTTGATCCCAGGTGTGAAAAGTTCCGAACAACACGTCATCCGGCTGTCTTTCGGCTGTCGCTCGCATCGTGAAGAATTCCTCTGGACACTCCTCGCGCTGCAAAGCGGCTTCCAGCAATTCGATCTGTTCGATTTCGCGAACGATGCAATCAAGTTGCTCCGCAGCGATTGCAGTCACCCGCCTTTCAAAATGAGTGACAGATTCGGCCCACGCGACGACATTCACGTAAGCGCCTTTCCCATCGCCAAACCGCTCGAAGTCCTTGCAAGCGGGATCGGGAACAAGGCACACGAGACCAGTCCAGATTTCCATCGAATCGATTATGGCTCAAATGGTCGAGTGGCGAAACCAGGCCATTTACACCAACTACGGGCGATTACCTCGACTGAAGCCCCATGCAATCATGCCGCCCAAAATGATGGTCTCTACGACGACGAAGAGCGCCCAGTTCGTGGGTCGGAACAATCGCCAATCCATGATCAGATTGCCGACTACCACAATTGCCACCACAGCTATTACGCCGGGCTTGGTCAACGGATTTCTTTGCGTGTTCATCGCGTTCATATCATAGTTGACGAAACCAGGACGATTACACGTTTTGGCTGGTCAATGAGGCGATTTTCGCCTTTATTCCTTTTGCATACACTGGAGGGCGTTACTGGAATGGGATGTCCACCTCGGCATAGCTGCCCGGTGTGGCCTCGGCCAGTACCATCGCAATGCGGTCAAGGTGCAGCCGCACAACCCGCCATGTCGAGTTTCCAAGTACAACAATGGCTATTCTTCGGCCCGTTAAGTTTTGCTGATAGCGGATTTGTTTGTCGGTAGTGAGCAAAACGTCGAAGCCTGCCGCCTCGGCGAGGTTGAGCAGTTCGCCGTTAGAAATCCTGTCCCACCCACGTTCGATCGCCTCTGTGACATCGTGGCCCGAAAGCGCCCCGGCAATGCCGCTTGGGGTACCATGATCAAAGAGAATGCGCATCGGTCGAAGTGGCTGCATTCGGCGGGATCGGCGGCATGTCGAGGCTGCGGGCGGCGAATTCGAGTACAGCTTGAATCTGCTCCCGCGTCACATGAAACTGCTCGATGATTTCCTCTATGCTCGAACCTGCTTCAAGATTTTCGAAAACCGTAGCCACGGGCATCCGGGAGTTACGGAACACCCACGCGCCACTGCGCTTGCCGGGAATGCTCTCCACGGCCTGGCATTGGGACCAATCGAGATTTGACATGGTCTTACCCTCCCTTCATCGTAGCTGGTTAGGCAATGTTTTACCACGGCTCGGCGTCACGTGCTAAGGCTGTGTCAGCCGGAGAGCATTATCGGCAGTTGTATGCACCGGCGGCGAGAAAGGTGCTGCTAAGCTCTTTGCCGCGAAATGCAACACCGCGTTAATTTGTTCGCGCGTGACGGCGAATTCCTCCATCACTTCCTCCACAGTCAAGCCAGCTTCCAAATTCTCAAACACCGTCGCAACCGGCAGTCGTGTGTCTTTGAACACCCAGGCGCCGCTGACCTTTCCGGGGATGCTCTCCACGGCGGGGCATTGCGACCAATCAAGGATTGCCATGTTCGTACCCTCCGCTTTATCGTAGCTGGTTAAGTCGTCTTTTACCACGGTTCGGCGTCGGCGTCACGTGTTTCACTTCCCGAAGAACTTCCCAATCCCGATCCGCACCTGCACCGTGTTGATTCCCGGATTCGGCGAACTCAATCCCGCATTCGAAATATGCATATACCGAACCTCCACGCTGAAAGCATGCCTCTCGCCGAGGATATGCATGCCGAGCGCAGCCGCATCAGTAAAATTCACAGCCGAGGTTCCCGTAGGCACTTGATGGTTGGTAAATAGAGTCCCGCCATTCAACTCAAGATAAGGCTCAAACCGCCCGCGAGCCGCAAAATCCCACTTCAAACCGAGAGGACTGAAGCCACCGCCGTAAGCCGTGTTGTAGCGCTGGAAGACCATAAAAACAGGGACAGCGTCCAGCACGTATTCAAATCTTCCATTGAGGAATCCGGGACCATGCGGCCGCGTCAGGATCCAGCCATAGCGTACCCCCACATTCCAAACGCCAGTGTCAGAAGTGCCTCCAGGAACCGAATATCCGCCACCCGTCCATACCTGGAATTCCTGACCACCATCTTCGGGCCGAGTCTGTGCCCAGACCACTGAACTCAGGCACACCATCGCTACTGCGATGAAAAGCTTTTTCATCCGGATCAAGACCATACAGGAAAGCCTGGCGACCGACAAATCACGTATTGCGTCGCCGTCGATCAGATAACAGCTAACTCTTATCTACAATGCCGCGTATCACGACTGCAACCACAACAATCCCCACGATGAGTGTAGCCACGGCTATTTCAAACCCCATCCACATTCGGAGCCCCACGGAACCAGCCCGATGCCAACGCTTGATTAAAGCACACAGATCGGGCAAACTGATGCGGCCATCGAAACTCTCTAAACCAACATAAAAGAGGATGCCATGCCCAAGTACGTGATCGAACGCGAGCTACCCGGCGCCGGAAATCTCACCCCGCAGCAATTGCAAGCCGTCTCGCAAACGTCCTGCGGTGTCCTGCGCAAACTCGGCCCCGAGATTCAATGGGTCCACAGCTACGTGACCCAGGACAAAATCTACTGCATCTACAACGCACCCAACGAGGCCCTGATCCGAGAACACGCCACCCAGGGCGGCTTCCCCGCAAATCGAATCTCGGAAATCTCCACGATCATCGATCCCACAACCGCCGAAGCGTAGTCAATCCCGTAGCCGCGGACGCCTCGCCCGGGGCCACTACAAACCCAGCCCACCATCCACTGCCATAATCTGCCCCGTAATGAAATGAGGCGCGCTAGCAAAGAACAAAACCGCCGCCGCAATCTCCTCCCCAGTCCCGTTCCGCCGCATCGGAGTCTGCTTCGCCATGCGCTTCATAAACCCAGCCGCCGACTTCTCGCCCAGATCGATCATCCCCGGCGCCACACAGTTCACCGCAATCGCCGGAGCCAAAGCCTTCGCCATCACCTTGGTCAACATATGCACCGCAGCTTTCGACGAACAATAGTGTGCATGGTCAGCCCAAGGCCGCAAGCCGCCCAGCGAACCCATGTTGATAATCTTCCCCCGCCGCTCGCGCAGCAATTTCAAAGCTTCCCGCGAGACCAGAAACGGCCCTCGCGCATTCGAGGCAAAAATAGCGTCCCACTGTTTCACGCTCAGCTTCTCGAACTCGACTGTTTCGTAATTCGCAGCATTATTGACCAGAACGTCCAGCCCACCCAATTCCCTGCCCACTTCTTGAATCGCGGCCCGCACGCTCTTCTCGTCCGTAATATCGCAGCGTAACGCCAACGCCCGCACCCCGAAGCTGCAAAGATCAATGACGGTGTGCTGCGCGTCGCGCCCCGAGTGCAGAAAAGTAATTGCCACGTCCGCCCCGGCCTCCGCCATAGCCAACGCCGTCGCCCGCCCCAGCCGCCGCGCCCCGCCAGTAATCAGAACCGTCTTCCCTTGCAAAGGTTTGTCCGAAGTCACCCGCATAAGAAGGATTGTACCCGCGTAACTCGCGTGGGGACAGCCGCCCCGGCTGTCCAGCCGTGCAAAGCTCGGCAGCCACTGGCAGAAACCCACCAACCCTTGCTAAACTCACCCCAATGTCCGAACCCCGCAAGGTCGTCCTCTACTCCCGCAAGGGATGTCACCTCTGTGAGATCGTCAAAGAAACCCTCACCAAACTCCACCGCCGCGGCGGTTTCACCTGGCAAGACGTCGACGTCGACAGCGACGACCAACTCCGCCGCCAGTTCACCGACGAAGTCCCCGTCGTCTTCATCGACGGCCGCAAAGCCTTCAAATACCGCATGGACGAATCCGACTTCCTCCGCAAGCTCGCCAGCTAACAGGCGCCAAGGACGCTGGATCGCGCGGACCCACCTCGTCACAATGAACAATGAATGGTGACAAGACTCCTTGACGGCCAATGTCGAATGCCGTAATGTGTCTGCGATTGAGCGATCAGGATTCGCCTGGGGGGCGGCGGAGTCTCAGTTCCGTCTGTGGTCCTTATCGCTACTTCCCCGTGAAACGCTGAGAGATTGCGTCAGGGCATTCGTACGCGCGTCGCCATGCGTGTCCGTGCCTGAGCGCGCCCGGCTCTCAGCAGTTCGAAAAACGCTGGTCATGTTCAACGGAGGAGGCTGATAATGATTGCTTCAGTCGCGAGGTTGCGCTCCCTCGCTCCCGGCCGCACCGTCGGCTCAACACCACCAGCCCGGATTACCAACGTCACAGCCCGACCGGCCCCCGCACTCGTGAGCGCGGCGCACCACATGGTAGTTTCCCAATGAGACCCCCTATGCCCCTTCGAAGTTTCCTTGCGGCTTCCGCTTGTTCTCTGGTTATTGTCCTGGGTATGGTCGCTTACCCTCTCCAAGCGCGCGCCCAACAAGGTTTCCAGCCAGTCTCGCCGGACGAACTGAGGATGACCAGTGAACCTCTGGCGCCAGGCGCCCCCGCGGTCATCCTCTATCGCCAGGTCGACCGCGACGACAACTCGCACACTCCTCACGAAGACAATTATTTCCGGATCAAAATTCTGACCGAAGAGGGCCGCAAGTACGCCGACATCGAGATCCCGTTTTTCAATGCCAACCAGAATGTAGTCCATCTCCGAGCGCGGACCATCAGGCCCGATGGCTCCATCGTCGATTTCGATGGCCAGATTTTCGAGAAGACCATCGTCAAGGCAAGGGGAGCCAAGTACCTGGCAAAGACCTTTACTCTCTCCGACGTCCAGGTCGGCGGCATCATCGAGTACTACTTCACCGTGGACATGAGAGAGAATTTCATCTACGACTCGCACTGGATTCTCAGCCAGGATCTGTTTACCAAGAGAGCCAGATTTTCTCTGAAACCATTCATTAGCACTTCGACTTCCGGGATCAACGTCGCTTTGAATCTACGCTGGAGCTGGCAGGGCTTGCAGCCCGGTTCCGAACCCAAACAGGACCCCGCGGACCGCTTTCACATCGTACGCATGGAAGCCACCAATATTGCCGCCTTCCAGACCGAAGATTTCATGCCTCCGGAAAACGAACTGAAGTCACGCGTCGACTTCATCTACGATCGCGAGCTCTACGCTAAGGACTCCGACACCTATTGGAAAAGAATAGGCAAGGAGCGAAACAGTCAGTTGGAAAGCTTCATCGGAAAACGCAAGGCCATGGAAGAAGGCGTGGCCCAGATCGTTTCTCCGAACGATTCTCCCGAAACCAAGCTGCGGAAAATCTACGATCGCGTGCAACAACTCCGCAACACCTCCTTCGAAATACAGAAAACTGAACAGGAGGAGAAGCGCGATAAAGCCAAGATCGTGGACAACGTCGAGGACGTTTGGAAGCGAGGTTCCGGCAGCGGCACGCAACTGAATTGGCTATTCCTCGCCCTGGTCCGCGCTACGGGGCTGGAAGCTTACGGATGCTGGATCTCCGACCGCAGTAACTATTTTTTTTCCGCCAAAACCATGCAAAACAACAAGCTGGATGCTAACGTGGTGCTCGTCAAGCTCAACGGGAAAGATCTCTATTTCGACCCCGGCGCGCCGTTTACGCCCTACGGCTTGCTGACCTGGTACGAAACCGGGACTCTGGGATTGCGGCTGGACAAGGACGGCGGATCCTGGATCACGACCACGCTTCCGCTCAGCTCCGAATCCCAGATCGATCGCCACGCGAACCTGAAGCTGTCCGACGGGGGCGACCTCGAAGGCACACTCACCGTCACCTTCACCGGTCTCGAAGGCATGTACCGGCGGCTCGAGTTCCGCAACTCCGACGACGTTAGCCGGAAGAAATTCCTCGAAGACGAAGTGAAAGGGCAAATCCCCGCCGCTGTCGAAGTGGATCTGACGAATAAACCGGATTGGACCGGTTCGGAAACCCCGATGGTTGCGGATTTTCAGATCAAGGTTCCGGGATGGGCGGCCGGCGCCGGCAAGCGCGCCGTCATGCTTGCCGGTGTATTTACCGCGGGGGAGAAATCTATGTTTGAGCACACCAACCGCGTCCACCCCGTCTATTTCAAGTATCCCTTCGAAAAAGTTGACGATGTCACCATCGATCTCCCCTTAGGCTGGCAAGCCAGCACCGTGCCCAAGCCCCTGTCCGACGATGGCCACGTCGTTGCTTACAGCTTGAAAGTCGACAGTGCCAAAAACACATTGCACCTCCAGCGGAACTTAAGCGTGGATTTTTTGCTCTTGGATGTGAAGTACTACCCGGCTCTGCGAAATTTCTTTCAGACGGTAAGGACCACCGATGAGCAACAAATTGTCCTGCAACCCATGTAAGCAGCCGCGCGTAGCGAACTGGCCGGTGCCACTACTTCTGGCCTGTGCCGTCGTCCTCCTGTTGTCCGCACCGCAAGCTCTGGCGGGCGATGCGCCCCAATGGATGCATTCTCTGGTCAATGTACCGCTTCCCTCTTACGACGAGAAGACCGAGGCCGTACTTTTGTATTCGGAAACCAACGTCACCGTCCTGTCCGCCGACAAGATCAAAACCCGCGTCCGCGCGGCCTACAAAATTCTGCGGCCTGAGGGACGCTACCACGGGACCGCGATCGTCTACTTCAATTCCCACAAAAAAGTCACCAGCCTGCACGGCTGGTGTATTCCCGCGCAAGGCAAAGACTTTGAGGTGAAGGACAAGGACGCGACCGAAGCTTCTCTGCCCAACGTTGCCGGCAGTGAACTGATCTTGGACGTCAAGGTCAAGGTTCTCCATATCCCCGCCCCTGATCCCGGCAACCTCATCGGCTACGAATATGAGGTCGAGGAGCAGCCCTTGGTTCTGCAGGACATCTGGTATTTCCAGGAGACCGTGCCCGTGAAGGAAGGCCATTACTCACTGCTGCTTCCGGCCAGCTGGGAGTACAAGGTCTCGTGGCTCAATCATCCGGAAGTGAAACCCACGCCGGCCGCAAGCAATCAGTGGGACTGGGCAGTCAGCAACGTCGAAGCCATCCGCAGAGAGAACGAAATGCCCCCCCTTCAAGGGATTGCAGCTCAGATGATGGTTTCCTTTTTCCCCCCAGGCGGTCCGCTGCCCAATGAATTTTCCAATTGGCAGGGTATGGGCAATTGGTATTTGAACCTGACCCGGGATCGGCGTGACCCTTCGCCAGAGATCAAACAAAAAGTGGTTGCTCTGACCGCCTCCGCCGCCACCCCTGTCGACAAAATGAAAGCCCTGGCGCAGTTCGTTCAGCACGACATCCGTTACGTCGCCATCGAGTTAGGCATCGGCGGGTTTCAGCCGCATCCCGCTCCCGATGTATTCGCGCACCACTACGGAGACTGCAAAGACAAGGCGACTCTCATGTCCTCCATGCTGCAAGAAATCGGGGTGGATTCTTACTACGTCGTGATCAATGCCCGGCGTGGGTCAGTTGGGCCTGATGCGCCTGCCAGCGTGGGCGAATTTAACCACATGATTCTGGCGATCAAATTGTCCAGTGGCATAAACGATCCAAGCCTGATCGCCACCGTCCAGCATCCGAAACTTGGGACGCTCTTATACTTCGACCCCACCAACGAACTCACTCCCTTCGGCCAGATCGGAGGCTATCTGCAATCCAACTACGGCCTGCTGGTGAGTCCCGACGGCAGCGAACTCGTGGAACTTCCGAAACAACCGGCCACAACCAACAGTATCGAACGGACGGCCAAACTGACCTTGGACGCCACCGGCAAACTGCAAGGCGACGTCAAAGAGATCCGTGTGGGTGATCGCGCCCGCTCAGAGCGGCACTCCCTGCTCAACGTAACCAACGTTGACGACAGGATCAAACCGATTGAGACCCTGCTGTCTGGCTCTCTTTCCAGCTTTCACATCACCCGCGCCAGCGTGGTCAACCTTCAACAGATGGACCGGCCCTTCGGCTTTAATTATTCCTTCGAGTCGGAGAATTATGCCAAATCCGCCGGCGATTTGCTTCTAGTGCGCCCGCGCGTAATCGGAGTCAAATCCAGCCCGCTGTTGGAAACCAAAGAGCCGCGAAAGTTTCCCATCGAATTCGACGGCCCGGCCCGCGACACCGACACCTTCGAGATCGCCCTGCCCACGGGCTACCAGGTAGACGATCTGCCACTCCCTGTCGACGCCGACTATAGCTTCGCCAGTTATCACTCCAAAACCGAATCAAAGGAGGGCATGGTCCGCTACACCCGCACCTTCGAAATAAAAGAGCTAAGCGTCCCCGTAAACCGAGCCGAAGACCTCAAGACCTTCTACCGAGCCATAGCCAGCGACGAACGCAACACCGCAGTCCTGAAAGCCTCCCCAAAGTGAAGAGCGTTGCCCTCCCATGCTTCACCATCCGGACTTCCGCTCCCCCATCATCACGCTCCGCAACGCCCGATTGATCCGTGTCTGGTACCCGCGCCCCTGTTTCTTAAACCAGATGGGATGAGAATGCCGGTCTCCGGCGGGATGCTGTACGCTCCCAAGGTATCGACGCGCTCGAAGCGCAAAAGATAAAGGAGACCGGCAATGAAGAAGGTTAGCACTGTAGAGGCAAAGCAGATCAGGAATTTTCGAGATCAGAAACTGACGATTGGCCTGGATCTGGGCGATCGATCGAGCTGGTATTGCGTGCTGGATGAAGCGGGGGAAGTGCTGCTGGAACAGAAGCTGGGCACGACTCCGAAGGCGATGAAAGAAGGGTTCGGAGGAATGCCGCGGAGCCGAATCGCGTTGGAGACGGGAACGCATTCGCCGTGGGTGAGCCGGGTGTTGAGCGAGTTGGGGCACGAAGTGATCGTGGCGCATGCCCGTAACGTGCGTTTGATCGGAGAAAGTCGAAAGAAAGATGATCGGTTCGACGCTCGGACTCTGGCTCGGTTGGCAAGGATCGATCCGCAGTTGCTGGCGCCGGTGAAGCATCGAAGTGCGCAAGCCCAATCGCATCTGATGGTGATCCGAGCGCGTGCCGGACTGGTGCGGGCACGGACGTCGTTGATCAATACGGCGCGCGGGTTGACGAAATCCTATGGGGAGCGGCTGCGCGGCTGCAGTCCGCGCAATATGAATGCCGAGAAAGCACGACAGCTGAGCCCGGAACTGCAAGCGGCCCTGGAACCGTTGCTGACGGCCATCGAGTCGCTGAGCGAGCGGATTTACGAATACAACCAACAGATCGAGAAGATCGCCGGGGAAAGTTATCCGCAAGTGGCGCGGCTGAAACAGGTGAAGGGAGTAGGAACGCTGATCGCGCTGACTTACATGCTGACGCTGGAAGATGCGCAGCGTTTTCGCAAGAGCCGCGACGTGGGCTGCTATGTGGGGTTGCAGCCAGGACGGCGAAACTCGGGGCAAAGCGAGCCGCAGCTGCACATCAGCAAGGAAGGCGATCCGTATTTGCGAACGTTGCTGGTGCAGGGTGCGCACCACATTCTGGGGCCGTTTGGAGCGGACAGCGATCTGCGACGCTGGGGTCTGAAGCTGGCGGAGCGTGGCGGGAAGAATGGCAAGAAACGAGCGGTGATCGCGACCGCACGCAAGCTGGCGGTGTTGCTGCATCGCTTGTGGGTGAGCGGAGAGGCTTACGAGCCGCTGCGCAACAGCCGCCCGATGCGATTGCCGGCAGCCGCATAGTTTCAGATTCATCGAATCGGGAGCACCGAGCCCAAAGCGCCGAGTTCCGGTGACTGCGTCTATGGCCTGGCCCAACTTCCGTCGCGAGATGGAAGCGGAGGTCGACAATCAGGTGGCAGCACCGGCTGAAACGAGAACACCCAACTGGCACCGAGCGAATAAATCGCTCAACCAAGAGTGCGGATGGAAGGTGGATTTTAAGGAAGGCAAAATCAAAATCTAACTTGACACAGACCGGCATTCTCATGGAAGGCCAGCACGCGTTTTGAGAAATTGGCCGGGCGGGTCAATGAGTGAAATCGGGATGTTTCGCCAGTTGACAAACCAAAGGGCCTTTTCAAGAACCGCAAAGGGACGGGCGGTTACGGCGTGATCTCAAAGGCAACGCCGGAGTTATAGGTGCCGCCCGCGCTGGTGGTACCGAAGATGTTTCCTTTGTCGTCCACGATCACGCCCCAGGGAGAGTTGCCGTCCTTGCCCGTGAATTTGTGCATCACGCTGTAGTTCCATTTCCCGTTCTTCTGCGGCGCGAGTTTGAAAACGACTCCACAGGTGTTGCCACAATCTTGTAGGCCGCCACTGGCAACGCCGTAAAGGCTGCCCAGCTTATCGAACACCAGCGTGCGTCCGGGAAAGCAACCGTCGGCGCAGTTCGGAAAATCGTACAGTACACTCTGCTTCCAGTGGCCGCCAGTGGAAGGCGTCATCTTGAAGACGGTTCCCTGGCCATGAACGCCGCCGTATCCTGTCACTCCGTAGGTCGCGCCAGAGGCGTCCACTGCGAGGCCGCCATCCGGGTATTGGCCGTCAGTAGGAAAGTTGGCAAAGCGATGCATCACATGATAAGTCCAAGTACCGTCCGAGTTAGGCGTCATCTGAAATGCCACCCCGCAACCGAGAGAGCCAGGGCACTGGGGCGGACCATTGCCGCCGAAAAACGTGGTGCCATAGAGATTGCCGTGGGCATCCCAGCTCAGGGGAAATTCGGGATCGTCCCCGTCGGGGCAGCTATGCGGATTGCAGAAACTGTAGAACTGCGTATACGTCCAACCCTTGGGGCCTGGGGACAGCTTGCCAACAGCGCCCGATCCGTAGTCGCCCGCACCTATGAACCCAATGAGGTCGCCAGAATCGTCCAATAGTAGTCCCGGGGAGAACTCCTGATGCTGATAAATCAAGCCTAAAGTCCATCGCTTGGACACCTGCTTCAGTTCAAAAATCGCTCCCTGGCCTGAAATATCTCCTGACAGCGTACCGTACATGCGTCCCGTCCCATTTGAAACCATATTGCCAACTGGTATGGCTCCATCCTGCCCACCGGTAAAATCGTGCAGGACTATCTCGTTCCAGTGTCCATCGGCCCGATGCTGTAACTCGAAGGTCATGCCGCAACCGTAATCACCGCAAGAACCCGTGCCACCGTTGTACGTACTCCCAAAGAGCTCCGCGTTTCCGCTCAGAAGCAAGGGACCTGAAGGAAGACTGCCGTCCCTGCCGGAGCCGAAAGTGTGCAGGATCTTATATTTGCTGGCCCCGGCAGCTGAGGGTGCAAGAAGCGTAGTGAACGCGAACGCGACTGCGAAGGTGCGTCCGGCTAGGGTCATCCAAAAACTCGATTTCAAGCGACACCGCCTTGCTGCGAACCGGCCAGCCCGCCCAGAGTGGGCGGCAGAGGAGAAGCGATCCCCGCCGCCCGTCACTATACCACGTTTGGCAACTTGCGAGGCAGCATTGCGGCTCTCGCGGAGTGCTGCTATGACTGGCGTCCGCGCGATCTATTCAGCTACTCGTCCTCCTCCCCGGAAGTGCCGTCCGGGCCGGTGGGCACCGGCAAGACTCCGTTCTGAGGTGTTGTGTAGTAGGTCGTGAATTTGCTGGGTGGATACGGGGTTGAAATAGAGGTAAAGCTGCGTTGATTGTTCGTGCTGAAGGGCGGGTGGCCCACTCAAGCCGTCTTCTGGCTTGAGTGGGGCAGTTCTCAGGCACAAGCATGAGCTCATGCCTATGCTGTTTTGAGTCCGCAATGGACGTTGCGCTTTCCTGCTTCACTCCCCGGATTCCTTCCGCGCCTCCATCATCAAGCTCCGCAATGCCCGATTGATCCGTGTCTGGTAGCCCGCGACCTTGCTTCTTGAACCAGGCCAAAACGTCCGCGTCCAAACGCAGCGTGACCGGCCGCTTGATCGGCTTGTAGAATCTCCCAATGTCCGCCATCCAATCCTTCGAGCCCTTCGCCTTTTCCGCTGAAGCCCTCAGCCGTGCGATCTTTCCTGCTTTCGTAACTCGTGTGCGTCGTTTCATTTAGATATATGTATACAACCGCCTGTACAATTTCGCCAGCACAAAGTGTTCCACGTGGAACACTTTAGCACTTCGCGCTAGAATCACAAGCGCATGCTCCGCACTCAACTCTACGCCGACCCCCACGGCCGCTTCATCCACAACGTTATTCTCGAATCCTGCGCCCGCTTCCCGCATAAGACTGCCCTCATCGATTCATCTTGTGACGCCAGCTCATGCGGCCGCCGCATTACATACGCGGAGTACGCCGACCTGGTCGATAGGCTCGCACGCGGACTCGTGGCCGCAGGCTTGCAGTCTGACGAGATCGTCGCCATCTATCTGCCCAACAGCTGGGAGTTCTGCGCTGCCTATCACGCCTCGACCCTCGCTGGAGCAGCGCCCACGTTGCTGAACCCGAGCTATCGCGAGCGCGAGGTCCGCTACCAGTTGGAGAACTCAGGAGCGACCTTTCTCATCACCGACGGTCCTTTGCTTGAAGGTATCAATCTTGCCGGCCTTCCGCGCCTGCGCCGCGTCTACACGGCGCGGCTGGCTGCCGCTGGGTCTGAGCCATTTGCCAACCTGCTGCACCCGGTTACGAATGGGTGGCCCACCCATGACGAGCCATCCGATCAAACTCTGGGCGCGCTTCCCTACTCCAGCGGAACCACCGGCCTTCCCAAGGGCGTAATGCTTTCGCACTTCAACCTGGTCGCGAATGTTTTTCAATTCATCGGACCACATGCCAGCGAACTGTCGACCAACGATGTGGCCCTCTGCTTCCTGCCGCTTTATCACATCTACGGCCTTAACGTGATCCTGAATCCAGTGCTCACGCTGGGAGGAACGCTGCTGCTGATGCCGCGCTTCAACCCCACGCAACTGCTTTCCCTCATCGTGGACGAAGGTGTGACGATGATGCCAACCGTGCCGCCCGCTCTGAACGCGATGTGCCAGGCCGCAGAAGCGGGACAGTTTCCCCGAAACCATCGCCTGCGCTGGGTGAAGTCCGGCGCAGCGCCCCTCGCTCCCGAACTTGCACGCCGCTTCACCGACCTGACTGGAGTTCTGGTGTGCCAGGGCTACGGCATGACCGAGGCTTCTCCGGTTACCCACGTGGGATTTCTCGAGCCCGAACTCTACCGCCCCGACTCCATCGGCCAGCCGCTGGCCCAAACTGAATGCCGCGTCGTGAGTGCGACGGACAGCAGCGAAAGCGAAGCCGCCCTCGGCGAGGCCGGAGAGTTGGTCATGCGCGGCCCGCAATTCATGATGGGCTACTGGAGAGATCCGCAAGCCACAGCGGCCGTGCTTCGCGACGGATGGTTCTGGTCCGGCGATATCGTAACCCGTGACGCCGACGACTTTTATTTTGTGGTCGATCGCCGCAAGGAGATGATCAAGTACAAAGGCTTCCCGGTCGCTCCCGCCGAGGTGGAAGCTCTGCTGCTCGAGCATCCCGCGGTGCGCGACTGCGGCGTGGTCGGACGCGCCGACCCAGCAGCAGGCGAGATCCCGGTAGCATTCATCGTCCTGCGCGAAGGCTCGGTCGCCTCAAAGAAACTAGAAGAAGACCTCTGCGGATTCGTGGCCGAGCGCCTAACCTCTTACAAGCAGCCCCGTCAAATCCATTTTGTGGACGCGCTCCCGAGGACGCCGTCAGGCAAGATCCTGCGAAGAGAATTGCGCAAGGCTTTCTCGTCGCGGTGAGGAACGTCAGGCTGAACACTCGCGACGAATCCTTCAGGTTGTCTCGCTCCATTGGCAAGCTCCGCACGCGCAAAACTGGCGGTATAGTTGTCGGACCAGGCGTGATATAAAAGAAGCATCATGGGTGAAAGCCCCTTAGGAGAGCCGGTTTCGGCATGTCACCATTCCGCGTTCTGGTGGTAGAGGACTTCTTGCCGTTTCGGCGATTTATCTGCTCTGCACTGGGGGAAAAACCCGAATTGCAGGTCGTCGGCGAAGTGTCCGACGGACAAGAAGCGGTTCAGATGGCGGCGGACCTGCGGCCCGACCTGATTCTGCTGGACATTGGTCTGCCCACGCTGAATGGAATTGAAGCTGCCCGCCAAATCCGCATGCTCGCCCCTGAATCCAAGATCTTATTCGTGAGCCAGGAGTCCTCCGCCGATGTAATCGAAGCGGCTCTGAATCTGGGCGCAATGGGTTATGTCGTCAAAGCGCAGGCCGGGCGCGAACTACTGCCTGCTGTGGATGCAGTGCGTGAAGGCAGGAAGTTTGTCAGTAACGGATCGAATCACAATTCCGCTGACCACTACTCGCAGTGAACGATTACGCGGCCGTAGACGCCGCGCCACCTTCCTCTAGCAGGCGCGCCTCGGCTTCTGGAATGCTGAACTCTGTAAAACCGCAATCCAGGCAAACCACGAGCATCGGGAAAACCATCACCGTGGGCTTGTCCAGGCTGGAGAAGTGGATGTTGATCTCTGAACCAAACTGGCTTTGCTTGCTCGATCCGCACGATCTACACGACATAACACACCAACATTTCCGAGGCCCCAAAATTTGCTCGATTGTAACAGGATTACAATCGCGAACGGCTCGATTTAGAACGGCAAGCCGGTACTTACTTGGGCCACCGACGCTTGTCGGGATTTCCAATTCAGCTTTGCCTTCCCGGAACTTCTGTCGCGCGCTTTCCGTACCTTATCCTGACAGCGGCCCTCAGCCGCCGGAGCGCAAACGGCGCACCCAAAAGGAGCACACTATGGATGGACAGTTGATCGGCCTGACAGCGGTGATTATGATCTTCGGGATTCCGCTGGGCGCGATGTACACCTTTTATCACGTGCGCAAGCTGCGCACCGAAGAACGACTGGCGGCGATTGCGCGGGGAGCGAATGTCCCCATGCAGCCCGAGCTTTCCGAAGCAGCGCGTTCGCGGCGCTCCGGCATCCTGCTGGTCACCGGGGCTCTCGGCTACATGCTTACCTTCGCGCTCATCGCGCGCATGGAGTCGGACGCCTGGGTCGCAGCGGCTTTCGGCATCATCCCGCTCAGCGTCGGCGTTGGTTTCTTCGTTGACTCTGCGTTAATCCGCCGCGACCTGCACGCGTGATGGCGGTGGATTGGTTGTATGGGGCCGGGTCTTTGACCCGGCCAGCCGCGAGCCCGGGTCCGCTGCAAGATCCGGAATCTACCCCGCCTCACTCGCCGGTCAGAAATTTGTACTGCTCTCTGTTCAACGGGACTACGCTCAGTCTTCCCTGCCGGACTAGCGGCGAGTCCGCGAAGAGCTTGTTGGCTTTGACCTCAGCCAAGGTGACGGGCGTGGCCAGCCGCTTCCCTGCTTTGATCTTCACCAGCGGAATCCTGGGATCAGTGGCATCGACTGACACCACGGCCGCAGCTCCCACCGCGCTCTTGTGGTCGCCGGTTTCGTAGATCACCAGACGCTCTCCCGCTTTCATCTCGCGCAGGTGTTTGACCGCGACAGGATTGGTGACGCCGTCCCAAACTGTGCTCTGCTCCCGTTCGAGATCGGCAAAAGAATATACCGTCGGTTCGGTCTTCAATAAGTAGTCCATGAATTATCCTCCATGCAGTAGGTCCTGTTCAGTAGTCCGCTGTCATTTGTTGCGTAGCGAGGAATCCTACTCCGTACTTCTCGCCTTCGTTTCCCAGCACGCCCGCCGAAAACCGGTCGCATCCTATTCCGCCACTTGCCGCGCACGCTCCCCACGTGGGTGCAAAGAAGTACCCTGCAATCGACCTCGAACTAAAGAACGAATCGTCCCAAGGCTCGAGCGGCCCGAAGTGATTCTTGGGAGGATGGTCTTCCGCGTCCAGCATGGCGTACCACTGGCCGTCACAGCTCGTCTTCTTGCATTGCGGCACCACCGCCAGCCAGTATCGGCCGGTCGGCAGTGACACCTTGATTCCTTTCATCGCCAGCGCGAAGCAGAAACTATCAATCGGAGCGCAATCGACGTTTCCCCCAAAGCTCGAGTTCGCCGTCCCGGATGCCAGCAGAGTCCCAGCATGACCCGCGACTACGCCCTTGCGGATCTCCCACTTGATCTTCGCAGGCACCGCCGTTCCCCCGCTGCCATCGATAAGGTTGACGAAGAGGCCGGTCACCTCCCACTTCTGTTGCTCCGGAACCGTAAACGGCACATAGACTTTACCGTTGATGTAGGAATCGTTGTCATTGATCAACGCGTTCGCAGCGGCGTCCAGGGCATCAAAATCGCCTCCGTAGAAAAGGCAAGGCTGGCAGTAAGCGGGCGGAGTGTGCGTTTTCTGCGAAGCGCCCTGCGCTGCCAACCACCCGCCGAGCAGCGGAACCAGCGCAGCAAGCACCACCATCCAACGGACAGTTCTCTTGGCCATATTCTTTCCCCTCGGGGCTGAAACGAGGATGTGAGGGTTATTCCCGACCTCAAAAACGCCCAACAGTATATCGGAAATCTCCGATACCGGCCCGGAACTAGCCGCCCACCTTCTTCTAGGGCACAACTGAAAACCGAGAACTGAGAACTGACAACTGGCTTTTTGTAATCCCGTTTGCTTTGTGGTTTCCCTGTTCCTCCCCGCCGTGACCGGCTCCTGCCGGTTTCTAAGCTTGACAGCAGCAGAGTGAGAGTGCAAAACTTCCAGCGGTTACCTATAAGTCCTTCCCCCAAAAGGACGGTGCCCGAGTGAATATTGGCGCTACGGGTGTGCGGTTTTTATTGTCTCTTGCAGTGCCGGTCGCGCTGCTGGTTATCGGTGGACTCGGAAGAACCCTCATCATTTCGGAGCTTAGGTGGAGTAATTTTTACCTAGGGACGGATTTTGCTCTGGCCGGAATAGCTGCTGGACTCCTTAATTTTCTTGAGGTTACGGATGTGCCACCGAAAATCTACTGGACAGTCGGGTACGTGGTGATTACCATCGGCATCTATATGGTTGTGCTTTGTATGCACCAAAATATTGAAAAGCGACAATTGAATGCACAATCTGAGGCCGCAAGAAGGCGGCAGCGAGCAGGAACAGGAATGGGCTTCCTAGCTAATTTTATTGGTCTTGCTCCGTCTTTCCTGTTTGCGTGGTTCAAACTGAAGGGCTCTCTATGAACCTAACCAGGGAAAATAAGCTGGATGCGTGGAGTGGACTTGTTGCAATGGCGGGCATCGCACTGGCCTTGGCCGCAAGTGAACTAGCTTTCCCGCTCCTAATGGCCGTCGGTGTCGGCGTCGTTGCCTTCACGGCAACTGCCAGGGTCTGGAATTTTCGCAGTAAGTTGCACGAGCGACAACAGTACCGGAATCAATCTCCCGCCGCGGGTACCCGCCCCTAATCCTCTGCTGAAGTAGGGGCAGCCTCAGAGTTTCGCTGCTCCGCGATCACCGCTTCACCGGCGGAGGCGGACCCTCGAACAGCGAACGATATTTAGGATCCTCTTCGATGTCCATGTGCCAGTCATCCGTTCCATTCGTTACCAGATAGTTGCGAAATCCAATCTTCCACAGGAATTCATTGGCTGGGGTGCTCATGCCCTCGGTGAAGAATCTCTCCACCCATGCCTCATTCGCCTTCTTGTTGTGCACGACCAGGGCGGGCCCGCCTTCGTAGTGTTCATCGACCGTCCCGTAGATGTCTCCGCCAAATCTGCGGTGCACGCCTTCCGCCGCCACCTTCCTGCGCGCGGGACTGTCCCATTGCGAGTCCGGTTTCGGCGGAGCGCCGGGCGCCGGACTATTGGGCGCCGGAGTAACCGCTGACGGAGCACCTTCCGTCGAGACCGCAGCCCCCAGGCCCCTGTATACCACCTCGCCCGCGCTCAGCGGACGCACACACGCCTCCCACTGCTTGGGGTGGCAGGCATAGATCAAGGACAACGGCAGATCCCGAGGCTGCACAACGTATTGCGCTTTTTCGACGCCATAAACATCCGCATACTCCGAGAACACAATTCCATTCCCAGCCTCGGCTCGAACCCGAAATTGCCGCGTCGATGGCTCGTAATTCGCGTAGCTGTAACAGTGGCCCACACAAGCCCGGTCAACCATATGCGACAGCGGATCCACCGGAACCGACAACACCGGAAGCGAACTGACCACCCGCTGCCCGGTTGGGAGCTGCGCAATCCTGGCATCCACGCTATCTTCCCACCGGTTGAGTTCCCGCGTGTCCGCGTACAGCATGACGGAAAAACCCGCCACAATCACGGCCATCGCAATCTTCTCGTACCTTCGAAGCGGAACCTGGGCGAGCAATGCACAGGCCATAACGCCCGCCGGCAAGGAGAAACGATTGGCGACGTAACCAAACGCCACCGAGTACGCCGGAAAAACCACATCGTTCGGGATCAGCAAAACCGCAGCCGCATTAAGTACCCAAAGCTGGAACGGCATACTGAAGGGAAGGTTCCTCCAGTCGCCGGTTTTGATCAATTGAATCAAAAGCAGGATCGCAATCAGCAAAACTGGCACAACGATATACAGATATTTCAACCCGAAAATCAGTAACTGGTCGGCTCCGCTTACCAGCAATGCCTGTCCCCAGAACCAACGACACTGGAAGCGGCTCATCAGGATGTACCGCGCAACCCCAAGAACAACCACGCCCAAACCCAGGGTGATCAGCCGTTGCCGTGGCTGCTGGTTCCGTGCGACCGCGAGATATGCAGCAATACCGACCGCCCACACCACCGGAAATGGCTGCGCCGTCCAGGCCAGAATCAGGAGTGGACTGCAAGCCAGGCCCATCCGCCACCCGAACCGCCAGAAAATCGTCAAATACCAAAGGCAAAGCCCGAATGAAAGATAGAAATTGAAGAAACCCATCTGGTAGAAAAATCCGTAGCTCAACATCCAGACCCAGGGTAGGATCAGCCACCAGTTTTTTCTGCCGCCTACAGCCGAGATGAATGCGATTGCTCCCCAACCGAAAATGAGCACCGCCGCCGAGACCACAATTCTTTGAGCGACTCCGGTTCCTCCGTGCTGCAGCAGCCACTGCAAGGCAACATCAGACAAAATGTTGTTGGATCGATGCTCGATCCAAAGCCCCGGAGCTTTTCCCTGGTCGATTAAGGTCGCGAGCCACGCGTTGTACAAATGGCTGGATAGATCTCCAGCCTGAATCCGTGATTGCCAAAAACAAGGAGCAAGAAGTAAGACGGAGGCCAATGTAACCAGGAATGTATTCCGCCAAATCCGACGCCCCGGATTCACCCGCGAGGGAGCCTCACCGACATCTACAGTCAATCCGGAATCAGCCATCTCACTCCTTAGGAATTAGTTCAATACGACGCGAGAAGACCACCCGCCGGTGCTTTCCTTTGTGTACCTTCGTGTCCTTTGTGGTAATGATGTACAAATGAACCACAAGGGAACCCAAGGCTAGTTGAAGAATGCGCGATTCGTATCAGGGCATCGCTTCAGCGATGCCGTAACCGCCGCAGAAACAAGGAGCGCCTTCAAGGCGCTACGGCTTCGGCGCATCATTCGGAGCGGGCGGTGCCGGCTTCTTCTCATTCTGCTGATTCTCGTAAATCGAATATTGGCCTTCAGGACGCTTCAGCTTGATGGTAATGTCCATCGTCGGCTGGTTGATTTCGTAGTCTTCCCCAAATGTCTGGAATCCGGAAGCGAGAACCTGAATCCGCAACTTGCCGTAAGGGACGCCGTCAAAACTGGCCTTGCCCTCCGCGTCAGTTTTCAGTTCGAGCCCGCCCCGATCCTGCTTGTCATGCTTGCCCACCGTATGCATGACTACACCAGCGTTGCGCACCGGTTTGCCGTTGTAGTCCCTCACCACCAGGAAATTCAACACCGACACGGGGACATCGTACTGGGATTTTTTATCACTCGCCTCAACCCTAAGCGGGAATGTTCCAGCAAGAAATATCGCGATTGCCCCTGCCAACAAAACCCTTTTCACGGTCCGCACCTCCATTGCGAAAACTTTAGCACATCGCCACAAGTAATTGTTAACAAGATATTTAAATCGGGCCCTTGACAAGAAATCACCCCTTGTCCTATACTTAGCACTCGCCAACCATGAGTGCTAACAAGAAACAGCGAACCAGTTGGCGGCTTAGTATCTCTAAGCAATTTACCCTAAATCCTAAATAGCAACGAAAGGAGTCTGCAAGCATGGCTACGAAATTTACCCCACTGCACGACCGTATCCTGGTCCGCCGCGTAGAAGAAGTAGGCACCACCCGAGGCGGCATTATTATCCCGGACAGTGCTAAGGATAAGCCTTCGGAGGGCGAAGTTATCTCCGTGGGTCGCGGCAAATCGAATGATGAGGGGAAGGTGTTCCCTCTGGCGGTAAAGGAAGGCGACCACATTCTGTTTGGCAAGTACTCCGGCACGGAGATCAAACTGGATGGTGAGGATTTCATCATCATGCGCGAGGAAGAAGTTCTCGGCGTGGTGACGGGTGCAGCCAAGAAGGAGCTGGCTGGATCGCGCAAGTAACACCAATAAGGATGTTCGTCTCGCGCTTTATTGCAATCGCTAAACGCGATTGCGCGCGGTGACGAACTCAGATCCTTCGCGACGCAAAAAGCGCGTCGCTCAGGATGACATCAAACTCTAAAACTTCAGGAGAAAAGAAATTATGGCAAAGCAAATCGTACACGGGGAGGAGTCGCGGCAGGCGATTCTTCGCGGCGTGAATATTCTCGCCGATGCGGTAAAAGTCACTCTTGGCCCCAAGGGCCGCAACGTTGTGATTGAAAAGAAATTCGGTTCGCCGACGATCACCAAGGACGGCGTCACCGTCGCGAAAGAAATCGAGCTGAAGGACGCGCAGGAAAACATGGGCGCGCAGATGGTGCGTGAAGTGGCATCGAAGACCTCGGACATCGCGGGAGACGGCACCACCACTGCTACCGTTCTGGCCCAGGCCATCTATCGCGAAGGCGTCAAGACCGTTGCTGCTGGCGCCAATCCGATGGCGATGAAGCGCGGCATCGAGAAGGCCGTTGTCGCCATTTGCGGCAGCCTCGACAAGGAAGGCAACCGCATCAAGGGCGAACTCGACAAGTTCTCCAAGCCCGTGACCGGAGACATGATCGGACAAGTCGGCACCATTAGCGCCAACAACGACGAGACCATCGGCAAGATCATCGCCGAGGCCATGAAGAAGGTTGGCAAAGATGGCGTGATCACCGTGGAAGAAGCCAAGACGCTCGAGACGCAACTTGACGTGGTCGAAGGCATGCAGTTCGACCGCGGCTATCTCTCGCCGTACTTCGTCACCGATCCCGAGCGCATGGAAGCGGTTCTCGAGAACGCCTACGTCCTGATTCACGAAAAGAAGATCAGCTCGATGAAGGATCTAATCCCGCTGCTCGAAAACATCGCCAAGAGCAGCAAGCCCCTGCTCATCATTGCTGAGGATGTGGACGGCGAAGCTCTGGCCACTCTCGTCGTGAACAAGCTGCGTGGCACGCTGCAAGTCGCGGCCGTCAAGGCTCCGGGCTTCGGCGATCGCCGCAAGGCTATGCTGGATGACATCGCGAAACTTACCGGCGGCACGTCGATCACTGAAGATCTTGGCATTAAGCTGGAGAAGGTCGAGATCAAGGACCTGGGCCAAGCGAAGAAGATCACCATCGACAAGGACAACACTACGATCATCGAAGGCAAAGGTAAGCCCAACGAGATCAAGGGCCGTGTCGAAGAAATTCGTGCCCAGATCGAGAAGACCACCAGCGACTACGACAAGGAAAAGCTGCAAGAGCGGTTGGCGAAGCTGGTTGGTGGCGTGGCTGTAATCAAGGTTGGCGCTGCGACCGAGACTGAAATGAAAGAGAAGAAGGCTCGCGTCGAAGATGCCATGCACGCAACCCGCGCCGCAGTCGAGGAAGGCATTGTCCCCGGCGGCGGAGTGGCTTTGGCTCGCTGCGTCCCCGCACTCGACAAGTTGAAACTCGAGGGCGATGAGCAGATCGGCGTGAACATCGTGCGACGCGCCATCCAGGAACCGCTGCGCCAGATCGCCGAGAACGCCGGCGAAGAAGGCGCCATCGTCCTGGGCAAAGTCAACGACTCGAAAGACAACAACTACGGCTACAACGCCCTGACCGGCGAGTACGAAGATCTGGTCAAGGCGGGCGTGCTCGATCCGACCAAAGTTGTGCGGACCGCGCTGCAGAATGCCGGATCGATTGCCTCGTTGATGCTGACCACCGAAGCCCTGATCGCCGAAATTCCCGAGGAGAAGAAGGGTGCTCCAATGGGCGGCGGACACGGCGGCGGGATGGAAGGGATGTACTAAGAGCAGCTTTTAGCTGCTAGCTCTTAGCTAGATCAAAGGCCCCGTTCGCAAGAGCGGGGCCTTTTTTGTTGGCCGCAACAATTTAGTTCAGCGGTAAGCTTCCCGGCGGTGTTTCACAGAGAGGATTTCGGTAGTGTCGTCAAATTCGCGGAAGCGAACCCGGTAGTCCCCCACTCGAAGACGGAACTCCGGTGGCTCAACGTCTTGGAGCCGTTTTACGTCGCCTTCGCCAGTGGCGAGCATCCGGGCCAGCGCATGGAGAATTCGTAGAGCCGCGGCTTGTTCGATAGCACGGAGGTTGGCCTTGGCCCGATCGCTCCAAACGATTTTCTTTGACATGGCTTAGCGGTCCGAGCCGGGTAGGTCGGACGGCGTTTGACCCATGCGCTCGAAGTCTTCAGCGTTGAGTTCGAATTCCGCGAGAACTTTCTCGTGAGGGATGCCTTCGCCACGGGCGAGCGCTGCCTTGGATGCCTCAACCTCCCGCGCTTCTTCCGGGCTGACCGGCTCGTCGTCATACGGCGCGCTGGCCAGGGTGCGCGCAAGCGGATCGAGAATGATCTCCAGGAGACTGACCACGGCGGAGACTTGGCCAGGAGCCATGCGATCGATCAATTCGTGCGCGTGCTGCTTCTCGTCCGTGGAACCGTTGGCCATGGCATGAGTTTAGCGAAATCTGCTGCGCAGCGCTAGGGATAAGCGGGAGCCTAGATAGGCTGCGAATCGGGTATATTGGGGGTTGCTGGAGGGTGCAAAATGAGTTTTTCGGCATCGGCGGCAGATGAGCGCGTGCTGGACGCACGATCCACGGACGATACGCTCAGCGTGGGTCTGCGGGATGGCCGCGTCATCGCTGTGCCTCTTGTCTCGTATCCTCGCCTGCTCAACGCTACGCCAGCTCAACGCAAGAATTGGAAGATCGCCGGCGGGGGCTACGGGATTCACTGGCCTGACCTGGACGAAGATTTGAGCACGGAAGGATTGCTCCGTGGCGCGCCTGCGCCAAAGGCGTCGGTTCACTCGAAGTAGAGGCGGCCGTCAGTTTTCAGTTCGATTAGAGGCCCCGCTCGCGAGAGCGGGGCTTTGCACTAGGAGGAGGCTACTGGAGCCAGGAATGAGAGGACGGCAATGGAATCCGCTGCTTTGGGAGCACTTCAGTACCGAGAAAACCCCGCCCAAATCTCGTAGCTTGATCCTCGACAATTTCGCGTCTTTGACGGTCCCAGCCCCTTGTACGCTTCGCGACGTAGTGGAGCAAATCGCCAAGCAATCTCGAAATCGTATTCCTATCGAGTCGCTATCTGACGAGCTTAACCAACCGGTTCTACTGCGCGGGAAGACGATCTTCGGCTCTCCAGGTGACCAATTCGACCAAATTGCCGCCAACTACACCAACATGCAGTGGTGGATTTCAGGGAATGGTCTGAATATGGCTGTCGTTACGCCCGAAGCGGCGCAACTTTCGGATTTCAACAGGTTATCTGGAGGGCCCGCGATGTCGAAGGAGAAAAACGGCAGGCTCTCCAAGGACGCTGTATTGGAGATTGCTAAGGCAATCGATGAAGCCGGATACACGTTGCAAAAGGAACTTCAACCCGCACAATGGAAACCAATCGCAAGATATAACCAGACTTATTCCACCAGAGCAATAAAGACCTTCGAGAAGGCTGTCGAAAACAGCAAGTTTATTCGATGTGTTCGTAGAAGGCTGTATGTCGCGCGCGACAAATATAGAAAGGCCAACCCTGCCGGCTAGAAGTTTGTCCACGAACCAAGCAAGGACAACTTTCTAGGGCGTCGGCGAACCCCGCATAATTCCTGGATATTTTATCGTTGCTCTTGTCCCGACCCTCGTCCCGAATAGTCCAGAGGCTTGTTTCCGTCTGTGTTCTCGGACACAATTCAAATCGTGGCAGACGGTTACCCCCGATTACGGAGGTCATGTGACAAGGCATACGCGAAACGTGTATACAAGTAACAAGAAATCAGATAATGTTGCTGATCCGAGGGGCGCCCAAACATTAGTTGGCCTCGTTTTTCAAGGCGATTCACACCAGCGGCTGCGAGGGTTCCCCGATGGGGTCAAGCACGATCTCGGATATGCTTTGTACCGGTCGCAACTTGGTCAAATTCCTCCCGACAGGAAAGCGGTTCGGGAGGTGGGCGCTGGGGTTTATGAACTCCGGGAAGAGGATGCGAAAACGTGGTATCGGGTTTTGTACGTACGCAGGGCGAACACAATCCAGGTTCTCCATTGCTTCGAGAAGCGGTCGAACAGCATAGAGCAGAAAGACATCGAGACCGCCAAGACACGCCTCAAGTGTTCTGGAAGCCGAACGCGAGGAGAAGAGAAATGCCAAACAAGCGGTCCGCAGAAGGTGAATACAGAATCGCGGGGAGCGTATTGGATGAACTCGGGTTGGACCGGCAAGGGGCTCTCGAACTAAAACTGAAAGCAAGTTTGCATCAGAAGATTCTGGAGTTGGTCAAGCGGCGCAGATACAAAGCTCGCGATCTGGAACGAATTCTGCAGATACAGCAGCCGCGGGTGAGCGAGTTGATGCGCGGTAAATTTTCCACATTGAGCGTTGCCCGATTGCTGCTTTATGCCGACCGCCTAGGGGCCGAGGCGCAGGTGAAGCTTAAAGAAATCAGGGCCAGCGCCGCCGCTTGAGCAGTCCGACACCCTGCCGCAGCGAGCTTGTTTCCCTCAAATACGCACGCAAAGGTGAGAAGCGCACGTCCTCATCCTATCTCAGAAGTGAATGCGTGCGGTCGTCGCGATTCTCGTGTCCCACCTTTCCGCAGAGGACGCGGACAGATGGGGCACCCTTTCTCCTGGCTCGGGTGGAGAACAGCAGATCCCTCGGCTCCGCTCGGGATGACAAAGCTTGGTAGTGGGTTGTTCAAAACACACTACCCAAAGTTTGTTGGAAGTCGGGGATTTGGTTGAGTGTGATATAATGAATTGTTCAGTTTATAACTGTCTGAGAATCTGGGTGCGGCTTCGGCCGGACCCTTTTTTGTTGCTGGGGGATGGAGTAAACATGGAGTTACAGAGTGCGACTTGGGTGGGGGACATTGCGGCGGCGGGGGACACGCGGAAGTGGTCGGGGGAGCAGGCAGAGGCGGCTTTTTTGCACAAGGCGACGAGCCTGGGGTTGAGCGTGTTGACGCCCTGGGGAGACAGCGAGCGTTATGACCTGGTGGTGGGTTCGGGAAAACGGTTGTTACGGGTGCAGGTGAAGTCGACGCGGTATGTGGGCGAGCGGCGATACAGCATCACGGCGCGGGGGTGCACGGCAGCGTATACGGCGGAAGAGATCGATTTTCTGGCGGTGTACATTGTTCCGCTGGATCTGTGGTACATAATCCCGGTGAAGGCGTTTGCCCCGCGAAAGTGTTTGCGGTTTTATCCGGGAGGGGGCGGGCAGTACGAAAAGTATCGCGAGGCGTGGTGGCGGTTGGGAAGCGAGAGGTGAATGCCGGGCGCTCGTGGAGATTCTGGTTTCCCACCTTTCCGCAAAGGACGCGGAAAGATGGGGCACCCTTTTGCGTGGCGATGGTGGGATTGGGTGGGCTGGCTCCCCGGGGAGACGCAATATCCCTCGACTGGCTGGGCACGACAGGATTTGTTGGAGCCTGCCCAATCGCGTCAGTAGGTCGCTCGGAAGCCCGTGAATGCTGTCCCGCCGAAGTAGGAGCCGACGATTTCGCGGTGGTCGTTGATTCCGCTGCCGTAACTTTGTGAGCCTTGCGGATCGTTGAACTTGAAGTACTTGCCGTTCTGGCGAAGCGCGCCATGGTTTTTCTTGGCGGAATCCATCCAGTCATAGACGACGTCGCCGTGGTTATCGATGTTGGTCGCCCCCGAACTCGCGGCTCCGGGTACGTTGATGGCGGTGTAGGTCGAACCGTTGTAGAGGTAAGCTGAAAAAAGCTTCTTCGAGTTCTGTCCGTTCACGACGATGATGCCGTGATTGTTGATCCCGGTAGCTTCCGTTACGACGGCCTTGGGCGCGTCGAGCGTGGTGTAGGTTCCGCCCTTCAAGGTGAATCCATGGGTGAGATTGTTGGAGTCGGTGTAGAGGCCGACGATCTCGCCGGGGTCGTTAATACCATTGGCAAAATCAGATGTCGCACCTGCGGGACCGGGAATATCGGTGAACTGGTTGTTCTTTAATAGAAATCCCACATCGGTGCCGTTTGAGTTGATGTAGGTGCCAACGATGGCGAGTCCGTTCGGACTGATACTTCTGCAGCTGGTGGCCATGCCTTTCGGATCATCGATAGTGGTAACGGTTGTACCGTTGAGCGCAAAACCGTGAATGCCCCCACCCGAATCCAAGTATTCTCCGACGATCACACCGGCTTCGCTGACTCCACCGGTAAAAACCTCTAAGGATCCTGGGATGTTAAACGCAGCGAATTTGAAGGTCAGCGCGGGCGCCGCGGCTAACCGAGCCGCGCCTGCAAACACGAATACACAGATCAGCGACAACAGCGATAGCTTGAAAAACGGCTTCACAAGGACTCCTTAGAACGAGCGTCCATTATCCTTTTACCTGTGCTCCTGGTCAATAATGAGGGAACGAAGACTTCGTGCATCCGAATCGAGCGCGGGGACGCCTTACAATGTAGGTCCTGGATAAAGGAGTGCGTTTCCTATGTGGCTCAGATTAGCGGCTTTGATTTTATTTGTGGCTGGTTTCTGTTGTGTAGTGCGCTCTCAGACCCAGGCCGTCGACGCTGAGGGGCATCAGTGGTGGCAGCATGCGGTGTTTTATGAGATTTATCCGCGCAGTTTCATGGACAGTAATAATGATGGCGTTGGCGATTTGAATGGGATTGCGTCGAAGCTGGATTATTTGAAAAAACTTGGTGTGGATGCGATTTGGATTACGCCTTGCTTTCCGTCGCCGCAGGTGGATTTTGGGTATGACGTTTCGGATTACGAGAATATCGATCCCATGTACGGAACGCTCGCGGATTTCGATCGACTGGAGAAGGCGGCGAAGAAACGCGGGATTCGCGTTATTTTGGATTTTGTGATGAATCACACTTCGGATGAGCATCCGTGGTTCATCGATTCGCGATCGTCGCGGACGGCGGCGAAGCGAGACTGGTACATGTGGCACGACGGCAAAGCTGCGGGAGGGCCTCCGAATAATTGGGTTTCGCTATTTGGAGGGCCTGCCTGGACCTGGGATGAGAAGACCGGGCAATTTTATTATCACTATTTTTATGTGCAGCAGCCGGACTTGAACTGGCGCAATCCCGCGGTGCACGACGCCATGTTCGATGTGACCCGGTGGTGGTACAAGCGCGGAGTGGCTGGGTTCCGGCTCGATGCCGTGGATACTTTGTTTGAAGACCCGGCGCTGCACGATAACCCGGTGCTTCCGGGCTTGAACAAGTATGGCGATCCGCGGGAGCGGAATGTTTACAACCTCAAGCTGCCGGAAGTGCACGACGTCCTGCGGGATTTGCGAAAAGTTGCGGACGAAAACGGCGCCGTGCTCATTGGCGAAACCTATACCGACGATATTGGCCAGCTGAAGCAATATTACGGCGATCATAGCAATGAGCTGCAAATGCCGATGGATATGATGTTCGCGCAGGTCAACAAACTTTCGCCGGCGGAATTCCGGCGCCAGATCGCGGCGGTCGATTCGGCTGGAGGCTGGCCGGTGTTTGTGCTCAGCAATCACGATATCGTGCGGTCTTATGTTCGTTACGGCAATGGGCAGCACAACGTGGCTATCGCCAAATTGATGGCTTCGCTTTACTTGACGCTGCGCGGGACTCCGATCATGTATTACGGCGAAGAGATTGGGATGGAGAATAACGATCCGGCACGGAAGGAAGATGTGAAGGATCCGATCGGGCGCGTGGGCTGGCCGCAAGAAAAAGGACGCGACGGCGAGCGCACTCCGATGCAGTGGGACGACAGCGCGAACGCCGGATTTACGCGGGGCACGCCGTGGCTGCCGGTTCCGCCGAGTTATAAGACGGTCAACGTTGCCAGCGAGCTCAAAGATCAGTCTTCGATTCTGCAGGTTTATCGGCGGCTGCTGGCGCTGCGGCATCACAATCGGGCGCTGCTGGACGGCGATTACGTGGCCCTCAACGAGAATGATGCGAATGTGCTGTCTTATCTGAGACGCTATAAGAATCAGGCTGTGCTGGTGGTGCTGAACATGTCGCCGCAGCCGCAGGAAGTGAGCTTCGATCTGGCTGCGCATGGCTTCCCTGCCAAGAATGCGCGCACTCTGATGGGTTCGAGCGCGAAGGCGGGGTCACTTTCGCATTTGTCGTTGGAGCCTTTTGCGGTTTACATCGGGGCGGTTTCGAAATGATCGATCGCAAAGTTGATGGCGAGAGGGTTTAGCTCCTGCGAGGTAGCTTGCGTTCTCGCAGTGAAGGTATCAACAGAGTTTGGCTATCGTGTATGATTACGTGGCTTTGCACGCCTATACCATTTTCCGCATAGTCTTACTTTGTGTTGCGGTTACGTGCTGGATTCTCTACTTCCACGAGGTTCTGTTCCGGTCGGGAAGGATTCGGACGCAGTGGCTGAAAAAGGCATTCGCCGACTTGCTGCTGCTGCTGGCCATCGCGATCGCCACGTTTCTGGTGCTCACTCTCATCAGCGGGGCTCCTCCCTCTCATCATCGCGCGCGCTGATTCTCGGCGTGCACTTCGCGCTTCCAAAGGACAGCAGATTCCTCGCTCTGCCCGGAATGACAACTATTGAAATGTTGTAATGGCGCGTCCGCAGGCGGGTTTCGCCATCCGACAATATACGTTGATCCCGGAGGGCTGAATTTATGGAATGATCTCGAAGACCGTGCCGTAGAGGCCGAGGCCAGCACCACCGGCAAAGGAGGTGTTGTACAGGTTCCCCGCGGAGTCGAAGATCAGGCCGGCATACGGCCCTACGCCGTCGGAGCCGTTACCGACGAAGCTGTGCAGTATTTTCTCGGTCCACTTGCCGTTGGTGTCCGGTGTAAGTTCGAAGACGGTGCCGCAGTCCGAACTGGGCGGTGCAGCCAGTGCCACTTCCGCCGTACGGGGTCGACCGCCGACCGCGGTGCCGTATACGTTGCCTTGTCCGTTCAGGATTACGCTGGAGTGCACGCCAACGCCATCCCTGCTTTGGCCGAAAGCGTGTAGCACGCGAAAATGGTATTGGGCTTCGGAGCTAAATGATGCCAAAAAGAGGAGAGGAGGTAACAGGAAAAATCTTGCGCACATACGCGAGCACCTTTGCTGGCGCGGTTACGGGAGACCGACGTCCGCGACCGCCAAACATATCACAATTTATGGACAAAATCGGCGGGTGCTGGACAGGTGGCCCACCCTAACGTCGCGCTCTTGGACGTTAGAGAGGGGACTTCGACGGTCGGGTCACGCCTACGCGTTGGTCTTCAGCATCTGCTCGGCGTGTTTGCGCGAAGTCTCAGTCAGCTTGGCCCCGCTCAACATGCGGGCGACTTCTTCCGTGCGCTCCTCGCCGCTGATGAGGCGGACTGCCGTGCGAGTTCGGTCGGCAGAGCTTTTCTTTTCGATCAGGTAGTGATGATCCGCGAAGGTCGCGATCTGCGGCAGGTGAGTTACGCAGAGCACCTGATTGGCTCTCGACAGCGCTTTCAGCTTTTTGCCCACGGCCTCAGCCGCGCGTCCGCCAATGCCGGTATCGATTTCGTCGAAGATAAGGGTTCGGTGCGCGGGCGAGGGCGCCCGCGCCACACTTGTCTTTTTGACCTGTCCGGCTTCCACGCTGGCCTTGAGCGCCAGCATCACTCGCGACAATTCTCCGCCGGACGCGATGTGCTCCAGCCGTCGCAGCGGTTCGCCCGGGTTGGTTGAAATTAAATACACAACTTGATCGAAGCCGGACGCAGTCCAGTTCCCTTCTTCATCCGTCCCGCTGACTTCAATGTGAAAGTCCGATTTCATGGCGAGATCGTTGATCTCGGCTTCGACCAGCTTCTCCAGTTTGCGGGCGGCCTCGTAGCGCTTCTTCGACATGGCACGAGCCGCGCGAAGATACTCCCCGGCCGCATCCGCCAGCTCTCGGCGAAGCTGCGCCAGAATTTCGTCTTTGTTTTCCATCTCCGAAAGCTTGCGGCTGACTTCTTCACCGTGATGGATCACCTCTTCGACAGTAGGCCCGTACTTGCGTTTCAAGCGATCGAGGAGGGCGAGCCGATCTTCGACTTCGGCAAGGTGCTCGGGGGATGCCTGAATTCCGCCGGCGTAATCGCGGAGGGTCGCGCCCACGTCTTCGACGCTGATGCGCGCGGTTTCGATCGCAGCCAGGGCTTCGCGGAATTTCGGCTCGTAGCGCGACAGCTCTTCGATGTGCTTCTGCGCCGTTCGCAGCGAAGACGAGGTCGAAGCGCTGCCCTCATAGAGAAGATCGAAGGCATTCATCGCTGCGCCGTAAATCTTCTCCGCGTTCGCCAAAACGCGCTTCTCAGTCTCGAGGCGTTCGTCTTCGCCGGCTTGTAATTTGGCATCGGCAATCTCGCGTTTCTGAAAAGTCCACAAATCGAGCAGCCGCAACCGGTCTTGCTCGCCGTGCTCCAGTTCTTCGATGCGGCGGGCAATGCTCTTCCAGCTTGCGAAGGCCACGCCGGTGGCCTCGAACTGAACGCCAGCAAACGCATCCAGCAATTCCAGCCGAGCCGCGGCATCGAACGACACGATGGATTCGTTTTGCGCGTGGATGGTGGCTAGATACGGCGCAAGCTGGCGCAGCACGCCCACCGTGGCCGGTTGGTTGTTGATGAAGACTCGGCCCTTCCCTCCCGCCGCAATTTCGCGGCGCAGGATAATGGACTCGTCTTCGTCGTTGGGATCAATGCCGTTGGCTTCGAGAATTCGGGCAACGATCTTTTCCGTGCGCTCGTCGATTTCGAAAACCGCCGTCATTGTCGCCCGATCCGCGCCCGTGCGGATAACGTCGGCGGAAGCCTTCTCGCCAAGAAGAAGCGCGAGCGCGTCAATCAGGATGGATTTCCCGGCTCCGGTCTCGCCAGTCAGGAGATTCAAGCCAACCGCAAACTCGACCGCCAGATTGTCAATGACCGCGTAATTTTCAAGTCGCAATTCCGCAAGCACGGGCTGTCCTGGGAAGCTAGAAGTTGAGCGCAGAATAACATGAAACGCAGGTCTCTCCCCTCTGATTAAAATTGCCGAATCGCGAGATTCAAGTGTTTTCCTCCGTGTACCTTCGTGTCCATTGTGGTTCCAGCTTTTGAACTCTATCAACCACAAAGGACACAAAGGTGCACAAAGGAAACTCAGCGGGGATCAAGAGGCTTGTCAGATCGGCAGAGGCCGCCTACAGCAAACTCCCGTTAATGCATACGGTACGTCTCTGCAAGCGGTCCGCAATGTTCGTCTATAATTAATCAGCGAAAACCCACATGCATTTTCCCTCTCTACTGGCAGCGGTGGTTGGCGGGGAGATCGTCGACTTGGTGGTGGAAACCGGTCCCGTCGCCAAGGTCGTGCTCTTGTCCCTGTTGGCCTTCAGCGTGATTTCGTGGGCCATCATTCTTTCCAAGTGGAGCCTGGTGCGGCGCGCCCGCGTCCAGAGCGGACGCTTCGTGCGCGCATTCCGCAAAGCGCAGCGCCTGCAGGATGTCTCGGCTGTAGCCGAACAGTTCAAACCCAGCCCGCTGGTCGCGGTATTTGAAGGCGGGTTCGCGGAGCACCGCCGCCAAGGGACCAGCATCGCGATGCAGCGCGCCATGCAGATTGCCTGCTCTGAAGAGGTGACGCGCCTGGAGCGCAACATGCCATGGCTGGCAATCACCGCCGCCGTAACCCCATTCGTAGGCCTCTTCGGCACCGTCTGGGGAATTATCGATGCCTTCCATGGACTTGGGACGGCGGGGGCGGCTACTTTGCGGGCTGTGGCACCGGGCATTTCGGAAGCTCTGATTACTACAGCGGCGGGGTTGGCGGCGGCCATTCCGGCGGTGATTGCGTATAACCTTTTGGGGAGTTCCATCCGGGAGTTTGCAGCGCGGGGGGACGACTTCGCTTTGGAGATGCTGAACGCGGTGGAGCGGTCGCAGCCCGCGGTTCCGGAGGTGCGGAGGTAATGGCCTTTACGGCTTCGAACGGACGGACGCAAAGTTCTCTAGCCGACATCAACATCACTCCGCTGGTGGACGTGGTATTGGTGCTTCTGATCATTTTCATGGTGACCGCGCCGGTGCTGCAATCGGGCATCGAAGTGAGTGTTCCCAAGACGCGCACCGTGAAAGAGATCACCGAAGAGCGGCTGGTCATCAGCATCGACAAGCAGCAGCGCGTGTTTCTCGGGAACGATCCCGTCAACATCAATGAGATTGCCGCCAAGCTGCGGCAGAAGATCCGCGATCCCCAGCATCAATCCATTTTCATCCGCGCGGACGAGAATATTCCGTTTGGCGCGTTTGCTACGGTAATGGATTCGGTCAAGCGATCCGGGATCACGAACGTCAGCATCGTTACGCAACCGCTCGAAAGCCATGCAAGCCAACGCTGAGATATTTTTCGAACACGACCGTTGGGGCCGGAACCTGGCGTGGTCGGCGGGGCTGCACATTGCGATTGCAGGCTTCATCGTTCTATACGCCGTGATCGGGCCCGGTGGCCATGGCAGCACCTGGGGCGCGGGCGGTGGTGGCGACGCCATGGGAGTGACGCTGGTCAGTTCGGTTCCGCTTCCCGCGAGCGCGGTGCAGACGCAGAACGTTCTGGCGAACGAATCCAAGGGGCTCACCCAGTCGCAGCCCAAGGCCGACGAGAAGGAACCAGACGCGATCGCGATTCCGGGGAAGAATGCAAAAATTAAGCCCAAGCCGCGGAGCAGCGAGAATCAAAAGGCTAAACCGGAAGAAGAGAACAACGTCGTTCCATTCGGAGAAGGCGGCCCGGTAAGCGGTCCTTACGGGGTGTTCAACGCGGGCGGGGCAAAAGGTGGCTTCGGTTTCACCGGCGGAGGAGGGGACTTTGGTTCGCGTTATGCCTGGTATGTGCGGGTGGTGCAACAGAAAGTTTCCGAGAACTGGCTCAAGTATGAGGTAGATCCAGGCGTCACGGACGCGCGCAGAGTTTATGTGACGTTTGACATCAAGCGGGACGGGCACCCTACGAACGTGCAGGTCGAGCAGTCGAGCGGCGTGCCCTCGCTGGATCAGTCGGCGGTGCGAGCCTTGCAGCGCATTGATACGTTTGGTCCCCTGCCGTCGGATTATTCCGAGAGCAAGGTTTCGGTGGAGTTCTGGTTCGATTACAAAAGATAGGAGCAGCTTCTAGCTCTTCGCTTGGTAGATTTGGATTTCTAAGAAACAGCTCACGGCAGAGCAGAGGGGCCGGCGGGCAGGAACGGGCAACAGAAGCAAGTGGGGTATGAAAAGCCAGTTTTCAGTTGCCGGTTCTCGGTTCTCAGTTTGTTTACAAGAATGGTGGGGGAATGCGCGAGGGCAACTTGCACTTCGATGTTGGTCATCATACGATGGGTAGAGGTCTGAAGGCTGGTATCGGCAAGAGGACGACCGGCACGCACTACTACAAAAGCACATCTCGCACGGTCGCAGCGGTATTTATTCTCCTACTGGCTGCGGTTCTCGCCGCCATTCCTTGTCTGGCTCAGCAGGACTGGATCAAGACGGGCACGGGCTTGGGGATGGAGAAGGTTCGTCTCGCGATCCCCGACTTCAAGCCTTCCACTGCGGACCCCAAGAATCCCGATCTGCTAAAGGTTTTCAACGACACTCTATGGAATGACCTGAACAGTGCCGGCATCTTCGACATGGCTTCGAAGAGCTTTTATCCCCTCGCGATTCCGGGCAATCCGGCGGATGTACAGTTCGGAGCTTGGAGTTCTCCTCCTGTTAACGCGGCGATGCTGGCGTTCGGCAACTTGGGGGTAACGGGCAACAACGTGACCGTGCAGGGCTGGCTGTACGACGTAAAGAACATTACCTCGCCGCAGGTGCTGGGAAAACAATATCAGGATACGGCAACCAGCGATGCGGCACGTGTGATCGCGCATAAGTTCGCGGACGAGATTATTTTTCGCTTGGGCGGCGGCATTCCCGGCATCGCGGAGAGCCAGATTTACTTTGTGAGCAGCCGCAGCGGACGCAAAGAAATTTGGGCGATGGACTACGACGGGGCAAACCAGCGGCAGATCACGCATCTGAATTCGATTTCGCTGTCTCCGCGGATTTCGCCGGACGGTTCGCGTCTGGCTTTCAGTTCCGTGACGAAATCGGGCTGGGACATCCTGATGTACTCCATGGACCTCAATCGCCTGGTTTCCTTCCCCAAATTTGGCGGCACCAATCTCTCGCCCTCATGGTCGCCCGATGGAACGAAGTTGGCGTTCTCTTCCTCACGCTCGGGGGACTCTGAGATTTGCACGGTAGATCAATCGGGTGGAAATCTGAAGCGCATCACCGCATCCAAAGGCCCGGACGTTTCGCCAGTGTGGAATCGCAAGACGGGAGCGCAAATTGCGTGGGTCAGCGGGCGCACCGGTCTGCCGCAGGTTTACACCATGGAAGCGGACGGCACCAATGTCCAGCGGCTTACGGACCAGGGTTATGCGGTATCGCCGAACTGGTCGCCTAATGGACAATTTCTGGCGCTCTCCTGGACGCGGCGTTACGGGCCGGGAGAGCCCGGTTCAGAGGATGTCTACCTCATGGACGTTGCCAGCAAGCAGTGGGTGCAACTGACGCACGATGGCGGGCAAAATGACTTCCCGTCGTGGTCGCCAGACGGGCGCCATATTGTTTTCCAGTCCAGCCGTTCGGGGAGCGAGCAGATATGGTCCATGCTGGCCGATGGGACTAATCAGAAGCAGTTGACCTTTGCCGGGAAGAACACTCAGCCGAACTGGAGTTGGAAGTAGGGTTTGCGGTGCGTCAAACTGGCGAAGGATAGGTCATTTTTGCTTTTTGCGAACTGTAAGTAGTGACAGTTCTCTCGATGGGAGGGGACAAGAAAGAATGGTCTTAACAGGGATTAACGTCGCGGTTTAACATTGGAGTTCGACCGTTTGGAGTTAAGGTTGAGTTTGCAGCACATGCTTTTGGCGAGTTCTTCGATTTACCACAGCCCGAAGGAGGCGGAGAAGTGAACCCGCCCCGTATTAGATTTTGAAGCGCGCGCTGGAGGGCAACAGGGCGCGACTACGCAGGGAGGAAAAGTGAAGCAGCAAAGACTGAAATGGATTACGCTTGTATTCGCCTTGGGCGCTATTCTGTTCCTGGGCGCCTGCCATAAAAAGACGCCACCGCCGCCACCACCACCGCCGCCACCGCCACCAGCGCCGACGGCATCACTCACCGCCAGCCCCAACACCGTCGAGAAGGGACAATCGACTACGCTGAGCTGGCGAACCGCGAATGCCACCGATGTGAGCATCGACGGCATTGGAGCCGTGCAGGCCAGCGGCTCGCAACAGGCGAGTCCGTCCGATTCGACCACCTACACCTTGACGGCGAAGGGAGCCGGAGGCACGCAGACGGCTACGGCCCGGGTGACCGTGACCCAACCGCCTCCACCACCGCCTCCGCCGGCGCCAGGACCGACGGATGAGGAACTGTTCGCACAGAACGTGAAGGACGTCTACTTCGATTACGACAAATCCGATATTCGCGCTGACCAGCAAAGTTCGCTGCAGGCCGATATCGCTTTCCTCTCGCAGCATCCCAACATTCATTTCGTTGTCGAGGGACACTGCGACGAGCGTGGTTCGACCGAGTACAACCTGGCTCTGGGCGACAGCCGCGCGGGATCCGTGCAGAGTGCCTTGACTAGCGGTGGCGTCAGCGCCGGCAACATCAAGACGATCAGCTACGGCAAGGAGAAGCCGTTCTGCACCGAATCCAACGAAGCTTGTTGGCAACAGAACCGGCGTGGCCATTTCGTGTATCAGAAATAGCCAGTTGAGGTGCGGAGCTGGGAGGCTCCGCACCTCGGATTCTTCTCGTTGTTGAGATTTCGGTTTTTGACGATTTTGGTGTCTTCCCGGCCAAGCGCCCGCGGCGCGGGACCTTCCGGGATAGCTATGTCTGGACGGCGCCATTCTTTTCGTGTGTTTTGCATCTAAGGGAACCAGCTTATGAAAATCCAGCGACTTTCGACCTTGGTAGTTCTGCTGATCGCCTTCGGGACAAGCCTGACGCCGGCTTGGGGCGTGAGCAAAGAGATGATTCAACTGCAGACTCAAGTGCAGGCTCTGCAGGATCAGATGACGCAGATGGTGCAGTCGTTCAACGAGCGCATGGGCGTCATGAAAAACCTGATGGACCAGAATACCGACAGCATGAACAAGGTGGCTGCGTCCATGAGCGGGATTCAGACCGACCTGCAAAAGCTACAGACCGACAATGGCGCGAAGGTGGACCAACTGTCCGGCCAGATTCAGGCACTCAACGATTCTCTTGACGAATTGAAGGCGCGCCTGGCCAAGGTCAGCAAGCAACTGGAGGATATGCAGGCCTCCCAGCAAAGTGTGGCGGCGGGTCAGGCGGCGAAGGAGGCGCAACAACAGGCGTTGGCGCAGGCTCCTCCACCCGACGTTTTGTACAACAACGCGCTGCGGGATTACAACGCGGCGAAGAGTGATCTGGCGAAGCAGGAGTTCTCGGACTACGTAAGGTTCTATCCGAACACCGATCTCGCGGGGAATTCTTATTTCTATTTGGCAGAGATCGCTTACAAGCAGGGAAATTTTCAGGAAGCGGTTACTAACTACGACCAGGTGGTGCAGAACTTCCCCACCGGCAACAAGGCTGCCTCATCCGAGTTAAAGAAGGGACTGGCGCTGATCGAACTGGGGAAGAAAGACGATGGAATCGCGCAGTTGCGGCACGTGATTCAGCGCTATCCACGTTCGACCGAGGCACTGCAGGCCAAGGATCGGTTGCGCAAGTTAGGCGTGCCGGCGACGGCTACGCGTGCGCCTGGCGAATGACAAGCGATTCTCCTTTGGCAAATGCCAAAGGAAAATCAGCCTGGTCTATTCTCCCTTCGGCAGGTCGAGCATTCTCAGGCAGTAGCGGATTTCCGTGGCTACCTCTTCCACACGCATGTCTTCCTGGACCATCAATTTGCAGGAAAGAGCAGCTCGACTCGCGCTTCCTGCTCCTAAATCGAAAGTCACGCGGCAGTACTGGCAATCCTCGTTCCAGCAGAAACGTCCGTAGGAGATCTCTTCCGGGGCCAGATACTGAAAGCAACGTAACAGCGGATTGTTCTCCGGCACTTCGAACTCACGGCCTAGAATCGCGATCCTGACTAGCCGGGCAAACGGGCGGAACAGCGTGGAGGGAGCAGTCATTGTGGACCGGGCGAGGTCAGCGCATGGCGTTGACGCCGCTGTGATGATGCGGCGGCTGATGGCTATGTTGCTTTTGATGATGGTGCTGCGAGTGCTTGCCGCTGGACGCAGCCTGAGTGTGCGTAGCCGCAGCCGGCGCTGATGAGGACGCGGGAGCGGTGGTTGAAGTTTGCCCCCACACGGTCAAAGTTGGGAACAAAAGTGCTGTCGCGGCCAGGATCATTCGCTTCATGCGTCCTCCAATTCCATACGAAATTTCTTTCTACTATATACAAAGGAAAACGGTGCGCGCTTTGAGAGTTTCAGAGTAGGCTAATGACAGGCATGGTTCATTGCCTGATTGGAGACTTTATTATGTCTGCTACAAAGGATCAAGACCGTTTTAAGGGCGCTGTGGAAGAGGAAGAAAAGGGTGGCGCCGATAACACCTCGATGCAGGGACAACTCGGACACCGGGACCAGGATCCGATGATTAAAGACGCTGACACGGATTTTCCGGAGCCCGGAGGAAGGCCCGAGCATACGGGGGAACCGGAAGATGGCAGCAATGCCGCCTGAGTGCTTCACCGCAGCTCTTCCATCACCTGCTCGAGCACTTGCCTTCCCGGGCGGGTTACCGACTCTGGCAGCGTAGCCAGCGGCTGTTCGGTGATGTTGAGCATGTCGATGAAACTCGGGGCTTCGGGGTTGACATAAAACAACCCGGTCAGTACTTCGCCTTTGTCGTGAGCTTCGTGCAAACGGCTGATGGCTTTGATTCGATTGGTGGCGTCGTAGTCTTCTTCTAGCTTGCTGAGGCGCAGGTGCGATCCGTCGTGCATGGTCACTTCGACAGTGGTTCCTGGATCGTACTCCACGTTGATTTCCTCGAATGCGGGAACGAAGCTGATGTCCTGCAACGGCTCCTCGTGGTCTTTCATGTATTTGTAGGACTTGGTCGAACCCTCGTGGTCGTTGAAAGTGGTGCAGGGTGAAACCACGTCGAGCATGACCGTGCCCTTGTGGGCGATCGCGGCCTTCAACAGACTGTGCAGTTGGCGCTTGTCGCCGGAGAAAGAGCGGCCAACAAGTGTGGCGCCCAGAGTAATGGCCATGGCGCAAGTATCGATCGGCGGAAGATCATTGAGCACGCCACTCTTCAGCTTGGAGCCGAGGTCAGCCGTGGCGGAGAATTGGCCTTTGGTCAAGCCGTAGACGCCGTTGTCCTCGATGATGTAAATGATTGGCAGATTGCGGCGCATCAGGTGGACGAACTGCCCGATGCCGATGGAGGCGGTGTCGCCGTCGCCGCTGACGCCGAGGGCGATCAGCTTATGGTTGGCCAACATGGCGCCGGTTGCGACTGAAGGCATGCGGCCGTGCACGGCGTTGAAGCTGTGGGAGCGGCTCATGAAATATGCCGGACTTTTGGAGGAGCAGCCGATGCCGCTGGGCTTGATGACGCGCTCGGGCTGCACACCCATTTCATACATGGCGTCGATGATGCGCTCGGAAATCGCGTTGTGGCCGCATCCGGCGCAGAGGGTGGTCTTGCCGCCGCGGTAGTCGAGAACGGTCAGGCCGATACGGTTAATTTTGGGTGCGGGCGTGGGTGTGGTCGTCGTGGTCGCCATGTTATTTGCCCTCCATGCTGATGAGTTCGTCGGTGACGGAGCGCGCGTCCAGGGGCAGGCCATGAATGTGCGCGATGCTGCGGAGCCGTGTAACCAGTTCCGGTTTTACGTCGAGCTTGATCATGCTGAGCATCTGGGCGTCGCGGTTTTGTTCGACCACGTAAACCCGGTCATGCTGTTCGATGAATTCGTGAACTTCGCGCGAAAATGGATAGGCTTTTAGACGGAGGTAATCGGTTTCGATGTTGTATTCGTCACGCAACTGATCGCGCGATTCGACGATCGCCCAGTGCGACGTGCCGTAGGCAATAATGCCAATCTTCGACTTGGACTTGCTGTTGATTAACTCAGGCCGCGGTACAAAAGATCGCGCCGTTTCGAACTTCTTGTTGATGCGCTCCATGTTCTTTTCGAAGTCGTCGGGACGCTCGCTGTAGCCTGATTTCTCGTTGTGTCCGGTGCCGCGCGTGAAGTAGGCGGCAGCCGGGTGCTCGGTGCCGGGCAGCGTGCGATAGCCAATGCCGTCGCCGTCGACATCCTTGTAGCGGGCAAACCCTCCCATCCTGTCCAGATCCTCTTTCGTGAGCACCTTGCCACGGTTGATCGGTTCTTTCGGATACTCGAACGGATCAGATGCCCAGTTATTCATGCCGAGATCGAGATCCGACATCACAAACACCAGCGTCTGGAACTGCTCGGCGAGGTTGAAGGCGTCCTGCGCCATGGTGAAACATTCGGCCACGGAATTGGGGATGAGTAGGATGTTTTTAGTATCGCCGTGTGAAAGAAACGCGGTCGAGAGAATGTCACCCTGCGAAGTGCGGGTGGGCAAGCCCGTAGAAGGGCCGACGCGCTGGATGTCCCACACCACGCCAGGCACTTCCGCGTAGTAGGAAAGTCCGGCGAACTCGGCCATCAGCGAGATGCCCGGCCCGGCCGTCGCGGTCATCGAACGCGCACCCGCCCAGCCTGCGCCCAGGACCATGCCGATGGCAGCGAGTTCATCTTCGGCTTGCACGATGGCGAATGTGGCCTTGCCGTCAGGACCGATCCGATACTCCTTCATGTAGTCGATCAGAGTCTCGACCAGCGACGACGACGGCGTGATCGGATACCAAGTGACCACTGTGACCCCGGCAAACATGCAGCCCAGCGCGGCCGCCGAGTTCCCGTCGATGATGATCATTCCCTGGTTCTTGTCCATGCGCTGAATGAAGTAGGGATCCTGCTTGGTCAGATTGGCCGTTGCGTAGTCGAAGCCGGCGCGGACCGCCGCCAGGTTCAGGTTGGCGGCTTTTACTTTCTTGGCAAACTGCTTGCGCAACGCCTTTTCCACCTCGGCCATATCCACGCCGAGCAATTGCGCGGCCACGCCGACATAAATCATGTTTTTGACCAGCTTGCGCAGCTTGGCTTCCGGACAGACCGGCGCAACCAGCTTGTCGTAGGGAACCGGATAAAAAATCAAATCACTACGAAGCGCATTCAACTTCAAAGGCTCGTCGTAAAGCACAGCCGCGCCTGGCGCCAGGGACATCACGTCTTCCTGCGCCGTCTCCGCGTTCATGGCAATGACGAAGTCGATTTCCTTCTTGCGCGCAATGTATCCGTCCTTATTGGCTCTGATGGTGTACCAGGTCGGCAGTCCCGCGATATTTGAGGGAAACAAGTTTTTGCCTGAAACGGGGACGCCCATCTGAAAAATACTGCGCAGAAGGACCATATTGGAGCTCTGCGAGCCCGACCCGTTCACGGTCGCAACCTGAATGCTCATGTTGTTGACGACACGTTTCGGCTCCCGCTGCCCGCGGGCTTCGTGGAGCGCTACATCCGTGGTGGCCATTCCTTAATCCTTCCTTTGACTGGAGCGAGTTTGGGCCCGCTCGGCGTGTTTTTGGAGTAATGGGGCGAACTTTTGATTATACGGCATGGAGCAGTTGCGAACCGGCGCGGGCAGCGGAAATGAAGCACGAAGGTACCTGTATGGGAAATACCCGTTGCCCTATTCCCCTTATTCCAAACGCAGGAACTGCGCCATGTTGCGAAACTTATTATATCGTGATGCGACCAATTCCTGGGTGGTTAATTTTGTGAGCTCGGCGAAATGTTTCTGCAACGCCGCATCGAGCAGAGCCGCCGCCGCGTCGTGATCGGTGTGGGCGCCCCCTTCGGGTTCGGGCACGATGCCGTCAATGCAACCGAATTCGGCCAAGTCCGCCGCGGTAATGCGCAGTGCCTGAGCGGCGAGTTCTTTCTTGGTGGCATCGCGCCACATAATGGCGGCGCAGGACTCGGGAGAAATCACCGAGTAAATGGCATTCTCCATCATCAGCACGCGATCCGCGACGGCAATCGCCAACGCGCCACCGCTGCCGCCTTCTCCCGTGATCGTCGTAATAATCGGTACTTGCAGGCGCGCCATCTCCCGCAAGTTTCTGGCGATGGCTTCAGCCTGGCCACGTTCCTCCGCGCTCAAGCCCGGATAGGCGCCGACCGTATCCACGAAGGTAAAAACCGGCCGCTTAAATTTTTCCGCAATCTTCATCACCCGCAGGGCCTTGCGGTAGCCCTCGGGATTGGTCATGCCCCAGTTGCGATAAACATTCTGCTTGGTATCACGCGCCTTCTGGTGGCCGATGACCGCAACTTCGTGGCCGTGAAAACGGGCCATGCCACATACCATGGCGTGGTCATCGGCGAAGCCGCGATCGCCGTGAATCTCGGTCCAATTGGTGAAGATGCGTTCGACGTACTCGAGCATGAGCGGACGTTGCGGATTCCTCGCCAGTTCCGCTTTCTGCCAAGCACTGAAATGTGCCGACACCTGAGCTCGCAAATCGTGAATACGATCATGCAGCTGCTGGATCTGGCTGCGGATGTCCTGGTCCTGCCCCGGCAAGGCTTGCAACCTCTCAAGCTGCTGCTCAATTCTTCCCAGCTCCTGCTGCGCCTTTAGTTTGGACTCCATCTTCCTGCCATCGCCGTTCCTGGCGGCCCACCCGGCCTCTACCATCGAAAGGAGAAACTCCGTGCCGGTCATGACCAGCATCGCATTTGTGGCCGCTGGGGCCGTCGCCGATTGCAAAGCCGCACTCCTGTGAATGGAAGCTCTCATCCGCCGCACATTTAAGTCCCTTTGTAGAAACGTAGCTAGCTACGTTTCTACACACATCTCAATCAATGACCCTTACTGCGCCGCGGCCACACAACTCCTCGACCCGGGCCACGAAGTTGCGGTCTGGATGGACATTATAGCCCTCCGCCTCCATCACCACCATGAAATCGCCCTGGCGTTCCACGTCAAACAATACTTTTGCCTCACCTTTGCGATGGGAACAAAGCGTGTGCAGCTCATCGACCATGGCCTCATTGGCGGTCTCCAGAGGAATGCGGATGCGCAGCGAGCGCGGCAACGGAACCTTGGCATCTTCGAGCGGAATGATGTCGTTGGCCATCAACTTGGGATTCACACCTTCCTCGATCCGCAAGCCGCCGCGTACAAGCACCGGGACTTCGAGCTTCACCTTATCCTGCAGCTTCCGGTACGCCTCGGGAAACACAATCATTTCCACCGAGCCCGTCATATCTTCGAGCGCGCCTTGAGCGTAGAAGTCTCCCTTTTTCGACTTCAACACGCGCAGGTTCGTGATGATGCCGGCGGTGCAGATGTTTTCATCTTTTCCAGTAGAAGCCTTGATACCAGCAATGTCAGCCATGCTCAAAGCGCGCAGATCTTCCAACTTGTCTTTGAATTTTTCCAGGGGATGGCCGGTGATAAAGAAACCGAGAATTTCTTTTTCCGCGGCAAGGCGGGTGTGCTCATCCCAATCCGGTATTTCCGGCAAGTTGTCATTGTTGCCCGGCATCTCATCCTGCGGGAACACACCAAACAAGCCATGCTGGCCAAATTCGGCGTCACGCTGGGCTTTTTCCGCGCGCTCCACGGCCTTATCCAGCACGTGCATCAACTGTGCCCGATGCCCCAACGAATCCATGGCGCCGCTCTTGATCAAAGATTCCAGAACCCGTTTGTTGAGCAGCCGCAAATCCACCTTCTCGCAGAATTCGTAAATGGAACGATATCGTCCCAGTTCCTTGCGCCCGGCCACGATCGACTGGATAGCGTTGTGGCCCACGTTTTTCACCGCCGCTAAACCAAAGCGGATGGCGCTGCCATGCGGCGTGAAGTTGGCATCGCTTACGTTGATGTCGGGCGGTTCCACGGCGATCCCCATCTCACGGCATTCGTTGATGTACTTCACGACGTCATCGGTGTTGCCGGTCACCGAAGTCAGCAGCGCGGCCATGAATTCAACCGAGTAATGAGTCTTGAGATACGCGGTGTGATAGGCCAGCAGCGCATACGCTGCCGAGTGCGCCTTGGGGAAACCGTATTCGGCAAACTTGGCCAGCAGGTCGAAAATCCTCTCGATCTTCTTGGGCGGGTAACCCCGCTGCACGGCACCTTCGACGAAGCGCTCACGCTGCTTGGCCATTTCTTCGGGCTTCTTTTTGCCCATGGCGCGGCGCAGCAGATCGGCTTCACCCAGCGAGTATCCCGCCAGGCGGTTGGCGATCTGCATCACCTGCTCCTGGTAAACGATCACGCCCCAGGTTTCTTCGAGCATTTCCTTCAGCTCTGGCAGTTCGTATTCGATGCTTTTTCTTCCGTGCTTACGATCGATGAAATGGTCGATCATTCCGCCCTGGATCGGTCCGGGACGGTAGAGCGCGTTCAACGCGGTCAGGTCCTCGATTGAGTTTGGTTGGTAACGGCGCAGCACGTCGCGCATGCCGTGGGATTCAAACTGGAACACGCCGGAAGTCAGGCCCTTGTGAAAGACACTCTCATAGGTCTCTTTGTCTTCGAGCGGGATCTCGATCAGGGAGATCTTCTGGTTGCGTGTCTGCTCGATCAGCTTCAGCGTGTCATCAAGAATGGTGAGCGTGGTCAGGCCGAGAAAGTCCATCTTCAACAGGCCCATTTTCTCGATGGCCACCATGTCGAAGGCGGTAACAATTTCGTCGTTCTTGGTTCTGAACAATGGGACAAGCTCAGTAAGCGGCCGCGGGGAAATGACTACGCCAGCCGCATGGACGCCCGCGTTTCGCACCAGGCCCTCCAGCTTGCGCGCGGTATCGAGCAACTGGCGCACTTGCGGCTCACTCTCGTAAGCCTGCTGTAGCGCGGGAGAATCTTTAATCGCCTGCTCCAGCTTGATGTTGAGCGTGGTCGGAACCATCTTGGCGATGCGATCCACATCGGCGTACGGAATATCCATCGCGCGGCCAACATCTTTGATCGCCGCCTTGGCCGCCATCGTGCCGAAAGTGATGATCTGGGCAACGTTCTCCCGTCCGTATTTCCGGGTGACGTAATCGATCACCTCGTCGCGGCGGTTCATGCAGAAATCGATGTCGATGTCGGGCATCGAAATGCGTTCGGGATTCAGAAAGCGTTCGAAGAATAGCTCGTGCTGCAGCGGATCAAGATCGGTGATGTTCATTGAGTACGACACCAGTGATCCTGCCGCCGAGCCACGGCCCGGTCCCACCGGAATGTTGTTTTCCTTCGCGTAACGGATGAAGTCCCAAACGATCAGGAAATATCCTGAGAACTGCATTTGCTGGATGATGGCGAGTTCCCGCGCCAGGCGTTGCTCGTATTCTGCAATGCTGTGCTTCACCCGACCTTGCGCCTGCAAGTTTCGCAGCAACTCTAAGCGGCGCGCGAAGCCTTCCCGCGTGACGTGCTCGAAATAACTATCCAGCGTGTAACCCGCGGGTACGTCAAAATGCGGAAAGGGATTGCTGACCTTTTCCAGCCGCGTGCTGCAGCGCTCGGCGATGGCAAGGGTGCGCGAAAGCACATCGGGCGCATCTTTGAACACGCGAAACATTTCGTCGTGGCTCTTGACGTAAAAGTCCGTGCCCTGGAACTTCATGCGGTTGGTGTCCTGGATGGACTTGCCGGTCTGGATGCAGAGCATCACATCCTGGGCGTGGGCGTCGTCTTCGCAGAGGTAGTGGCTGTCATTCGTAGCCACCATGGGAATGCCCAATTCCTTTTCCAGCCGAAACAGGTTCGAATGGATGCGGTGTTCCATCTCCAAACCTTGATCCTGAATCTCAAGAAAGAAATTGTCTTTACCGAAAATGTCGCGATAGAACACGGCCGCATCCCGAGCGGCTTCGTACTTTTCTTCCATCAATCTTTCGGCGACCTCGCCCTTGAGGCAGCCGGAGAGTCCGATCAATCCCTTCGAGTGTTCCGCCAGAAACCTCTTGCTCACGCGTGGTTTGTAGTAGAAACCATGCAATGAAGCTTCCGAGGTAATCTTCACCAGATTGCGATAGCCTTCTTCGTTTTCCGCTAGCACCAGGAGATGGTTGTAGGTGTCGCCGTCGGGCGGAGTGCGCTGGATGTTGTGATCGTCCTTTTTGCAGATATAGAGTTCGCAGCCGATGATCGGCTTGATCCCGGCTTGCTTGGCCGCATTCACGAAATGCACCGCGCCGAAGATATTGCCGTGATCGGTCATGGCAACGGCGGGCATGCCCAACTGTTTTGCGCGCTCGCAGAGTTTATCGACGTCGCAGGCGCCGTCGAGCATCGAATAGTCAGTGTGGAGATGAAGATGGACGAATTGGGACATGGGGTTCGAGGTTGATTCTAAATCATGGGCATTCTAATTGGAGATTGATAGGTGAAGACGACGAGTTATCCACAGACCGTGGAGACGTAGCTAGCTACGTCTCCGCCTCCTGCTGAACGCCCTTGTTGTCATCCCGAGCGAAGCTAGGGATCTCGGTTCTTCGCGGAGCCTCGAAAACCCAGATTCCTCGTCGCGTTCGCTCCTCGGAATGACAGGAATTATTCAGGTAACTGAAACTCCACGCCGCGATCGTCGTTGGCTTTCTTGGTGGCAGGAATATCGAGATCGGCGAGTGGAATCTTCCGTGCCCGCTGCTCACCGAGTACCCAAAATGTCTGGCCGACGATGGCGTAGTTCTGTACCTCTTCGGTACGCTTGTCACGGAAAACCAATTGAGTAGGCGGCAAATCTGTCTTGGGGCGGGATTGCGACGCTCCGGATGCCTGGGATTCCCGAGCCTGTCGCTCCTCGCGCAGACGGTCCACCTCATTCTCCAGACGGTCGATCTCCGCCTGCTCCGCGCTGTTGTCGACGTAAGCAGTTGAATAATCAGGGGCTGGGTAGCTCTGATAAGAATCTGCAGAATAAGAATCGTCCCCGTAGTACCCAGGATCGCTGTAATACGGATAGCCGTAATACCCAGCGTAGGGCCACGAGCGGTAGAAGTAGTGATGATGGTGATGGAAGAAAAATGGCGACGAGCCGGGATGGCCAAAACCGTTTCCCCAGCCAAAACCATTCCCAAAGTGCTGGCCACGTGAAGCGCCTGCGACGCCAGGGGAGTGACTCACCATCGCCGGGCCGCGGCCGCCAACCATGGAGTGCCCACCGGAAAACCCGGCGTGTCCCGCGAAGCCTCCCGAGGCTCCTCCACGGCGTTGTCCCCACGCCGGCAGCGTGAGGAAAGCCGCGCCCAAGGCCGCAACTGCCAGCCACTGACGCATAGCCATATTATAGCGCCAGGCACAAGGGAAGGTAAGCCAGAACTAATTTCGCTACTGTTCCAGGTCTCAGATCAGCGGCTTAATCTCATTGGATGTGCTGTTTAGCGGTCGTTGTGCAATGGCGTTCTTTTGTCTATCAAGTTGTTTCTGGGCGCTTGGCAAGACTTTATAATTAGGTTGCGATGACAAAAGGACGAGCCGACAGGTCCCTCCAGAAGATAGTGTTGGCAGTCGTGTTTGCTACATTCGCGCTCGATTGGGCCACTGCGGCGACCTGCGAGAGTCTGGGTTCCCTCAAGCTCCCCGAAACCACGATCACGGCGGCCCAGTCGATTCCCGCAGGCACTTATACAGCACCCGATGGCCAAGTGTTCACCAACATGCCTGCATTCTGCCGCGTGGCAGCTACCCTGACGCCGACCAGCGACTCGGACATCGGAATCGAAGTATGGATGCCGGCCTCAAGCTGGAACGGGAAGTTCGAAGGCGTCGGGAATGGCGGCTTTGCGGGATCGATCGACTACAGCGCCCTGGCGCCTGGCGTCCAACTTGGATACGCCACCGTGAGTACCGACACTGGCCACATTGGGTCCTCCACGGATGGATCCTTTGCGCTTGGACACCCGCAAAAAATTATTGATTTTGGATATCGCTCGATCCATCTGATGACCGTCATCGGCAAGCAGATTGCCGCCGCATTTTATGGCGAGAATCCGCAGCATTCGTACTTCACCGGTTGCTCAACGGGCGGACGACAGGCGTTGATGGAAGCGCAGCGATTCTCGGACGACTACGACGGCATCGTGGCCGGTGATCCCGTTGCTTTCTACACGCATCATCACGTCGGCGGGAATCTGTGGGTCGTTTGGCAGATGTTCAACAATTCCGCCAGCACGGTTTTCACCACTCAGGACGCGCTGCTCGGGAACGCCGTCGACGCAGCATGCGACGGCCTTGACGGCGTTGTGGATGGCGTCCTGAATGATCCACGACGCTGCCACTACAATCCCGAAAAGCTTCTCTGCAAGGGGTCCGAAAAAACCGCGAACTGCCTTACCGCAGAGCAGGTGGAAGCGGTCAGAAATATCTGGACTGGTCCTGATCAGATGGTGCACCAGCACGATTATTACCCGCCCTTTGAGCGGGGCGGCGAGGCGGATGGCTGGCCCTACACGATTTCTCCACTACCGCCGCCCGCCCCGCAAACCGACAATCACGCTGCGATTGGCATTCCCTTTTTCGAGTATTTCGTCTTCGACAATCCCAACTGGGATTACCGAACTTTTGACTGGAACACCGACCCCGCTTACGTGGACAACAAGATAGTGCTTCCCGGGCAGACGTTGGCATCGGTTCTGAACTCGATCAACCCCGATCTGAGCGGGTTCCGAGCGCGGGGCGGCAAGCTTATCCAGTATCACGGGTTTAGCGACCCGGAAGTACCGCCGCTGACCAGCATCAACTACTTCGAGAGCGTGGTGAATCTTTCGGGCGGATCGTATCCGGGCGAGTCACTTCCTGCCGAGTCAGTGGAGCATACGCAGGAGTTTTACCGGCTCTTCATGGTGCCGGGGATGAACCATTGCAAGGGTGGCCCCGGCGCAAACCTGTTCGACATGCTCACTCCGCTGGTCGATTGGGTTGAGAGGGACATTGCGCCAGAGAGAATCATTGCAACGCATATCAACAGCGCGCCAGCTCACGGCGTCGAGTTTACGCGTCCCTTGTGCCCCTATCCACAGGAGGCTGTGTATAAGGGCAGCGGCAACCCTAACGATGCGGCGAACTTTGTCTGCAAGTAATCCTTAGTCGCTCGAGCATGATCGCCAGCCCTTCCGCTGCCTCTAGTTCTGATCCCCGCCCCCGTGCTTCAACCGGCAGAGCTTGCAATACGTTGGTGGCGCGGTGTTATCCACTCGATGTTTCACCGGCTTCACGGCGCGCAGATACGCAAAGATAGCTTTCAGATCGTCATCGGTGAGATTTTTGAATGCTCCGAACGGCATGATCGAGTTCAGCTTTCTCGCCTTCACATAGCCGGTGCGCATCACTTCGAGGAACAGCGCTTCGTCATAGTAGCTGATGCCTGACGGATCGGGTGTGATGTTGGCGGTGCTGACTTCTCCCCATGGACCTCTCATCAGCCATCCGCCTGCGTAATCGAACCCAGCGACGGGTTGGCCGCGCACTTGCGGCGTATGGCAGTCTGCGCAACCGCCGAGGGTCACCAGATATTGGCCGTACTTCAGGCGATCGGCTGGGTCTGGGCTCGCAACCGGAGTTTCGAGAGGCTCAGGCACACTGCGAATCAAGTACTTCACCGGAAAGATGATTTGCGTCCCGTCCAATTGACTACGGACCGGAGGCAGCGACCGGAGATAAACGATAATCGAGGCAAGATCCTCGTCCGACATCTTGCGAAAGTCTTGGTAAGGCATCATAGGAAACAGGGCGCGCCCGTCGTGCCCAATGCCTTCGCGGATCGCCCGAGCCAGTTGATCGTCGGTCCAAGCACCAGCGCCGGTTTGTGGGTCGGGAGTCAAGTTCGCCGCGACAACATGCCCCGGCAGGTCGGGCATATTCAACCACTGCCCACCGCCTGCCATGCCGGGAATCTCCGGCGCCCCGTGCGTATTCCAGTCGTGCGGAGAATGGCATCCTCCACACCCGGTGAATTCGAAGAGATATCGTCCGCGCTCCAGGCGTTGTGGTGTCGCCTCGAATTTCCGCGAGGTGAGAGGACGCGCCTTTGGACCAATAAAAGGCCGCCAGCCAATGGTCAGGCTGATGCCCGCAATCAGGAGGACTGCACCGGCGCTTCCGGCAACAAGCAGAACTTTTCCCAGTTTTTTCATTGCATGCCTCGGCGCAGCGCATTGCAGCGAGCCATTCTAGTATGTCTTGGTAGGAACTGAAAAGATCAAGGCGAAGACGCTTTCCTTCGTGCACCTTTGTGTCCTTTGTGGTTGACGAAGTGCAAATGCCTGAACCACAAAGGACACGAAGGTCCACAAAGGAAAACAGCGCACGTGCGGACCGTCTGCGCCTAGAGTCGGCAACTTAATCAGAGAGTGGCGGGGCGAGTCGAGTCTTACCGCTTTTTCTTCCCTTTTGTTTTCGTCTTCCCGCTGGGTTTCTTTTTCGAGGAGTGCTCGACCTTCTTTGGCGACTTGTGCTTCTCGACTTTAGGCGGATTGGGGGCTTTCGCAACTTCGGCTTTCGCCACGGGCTGTGGTATCGGCGCGACTGCAGGCGCGCCCTTCCCTTTCTTCTTGCCTGCAACCGGAGCAGCCACAGTAGCAGATTGAGCCGCACCCGCCGCAGCCTTGGCTGCGCGCCCGCGTTTAGGTGGAGGCGGCGGTGGAGGCGGTGGAGGCGGCGCCAGCGGTTTCAGGAATTTCAGAATCTCCGTCCGCGAATGCAGCTTTCCGTCCAGCAACAACATGAATACATCGTGAGCAATCTTGGGATACTCGGGCATTTGCGGGGTGATGCGCAGCTCCGTCATCTCCAGCAACGGTAGCTTCTGTTGGACTTGCCTCCATTTGCCCAAGAAGTTCTTGATCTTCTGCGCCACCGCCTGCTGCTTTGCGGTCACATCCAGGAAAAGGACCATCTCCGGCCGCGCTTCCGACAGCAACTTCCACGTCCGGGAAGGCGTCGCTGCTTCTTTGCCGGTCAGGCGCTTGGCGAGATCCTTGGCGTTGTCTTCCAGATCCTTCCACGCCGCCACCAGATCCTTACGCGGAATCAGCTTGCGCATGTCCGCAATATCTTTGTCGCCCAGTCGCGCTGTCAGGAAGTACAACACAGCAGGCGAGGGATCGGGCGTGTAGCCCAGCTGATTCATTTGCTGCCGAGTCTTCATCAGCTCCGACAGCCCCGCCGCATCCACCTTTGCCGTAGTCCAGTGGGGATTCAGTACCTTGAGCCACTCTTCTTTTTCCAGTACGCGAACGATATGCAGCGGATCGTCCTCGTAAGCCAACTGCTCGATCTCCTGCCCGATAGCGCGGTCGGTGATGTACTCGATATAGTTGTTTTCTTTCGCCGACTGGACCCGAGCCAACGTGCGCTCCTCGAGCGGCCAATGAAAGCGCGCCGCAAAACGGGTGGCGCGAATCAGCCGCGACGGGTCTTCCATGAACGAATAGTTATGCAGGATGCGGATCAGCTTGGCTTCAATATCCGCCGCGCCGTTGAACGGGTCCATCAGCAAACCACGCGACCCTGGATTCAGCGACAACGCCATGGCGTTGATAGTGAAATCCCGCCGCCGCAAGTCTTCGATGATCGTTCCCGGTGCAATGATCGGGGGCTTCCCCGTTTTCTCGTAGCGTTCGGTGCGAGCCGTGCTGATCTCCGCGCGCACATTGCCGGGCAGCACCAGGTACACGGTTTTCAGGTCGTCGTCGGTCGACGCGACCAGCGCCCCGGCGTGTTCGAGTTGCTTTTGCAGCTTAAGGGGATTGCCCTGAACCGTGAAGTCCAGATCACGAATGGGGAAACCGCTGATGATGTCGCGAACCGCGCCACCGGTCAGGTAAATGTTCATGCCGGCATCGCGGGCGATGTCCTGTACCAGCGTGACCCCCCGTTGCTGGTTGGGGGTCAGCCGGATTTCCATGGTGTAAATGTAATCAGCCATGCCTTATTCAGAATTCAGAGTTACCAGCCTGCAATTCCCCAAGGTCGGCCGGAACAAGATTTCCACAGGGTCCAATACAGCCCGCCCCGCAGTCTCCGGCACCATCAACGTAAACTGCTCTGTAGACGAGACTTAGACGATTTGAGATGGACGGCAGCAAACTACAGAAAATAACACAATGTTAACAATTTGGCTACTGTGAATGAGATGACTCACTATGTTCGAGGCAAAAGTGTGAGAATCTGAATCAAGCCCCGCTGCGGGAAACCGCTGCCCGGGCCAACTTTGGCCATCCCTTATGCCTTCCACGCACAAAAAGGTGGTAGTCCGGAAAATGGATCGCGATTCCATGAACGGCTACGTCGCGTCCACCGACTTTGTGCGGGAAGGCAAGCTGGAATTACTAAACACTGCGGGCAACGTGGTCACAATCGACCTGAAGGATATCAAGGTTGTCTATTTCGTCCGCGAATTTGGAGACGCCGACTCGCCCAGCCGCAAAACCTTCACCACGCGACCGCGCACCGAGGGATTGTGGGTCCGTCTGCGCTTCAAAGACAACGAAGTCCTCGAAGGCATGATGCCCAACGACCTATCTCTGACCACGGCCGAGGGTTTTCTGATCAATCCGCCGGACTTGCGCTCGAATACTCAGCGAATATTTGTGCCGCGCAGTGCGCTCGAATCCCTGACCGTGCTGGCCGTCATCGGCGCAACCCGGCGACAGCGCCGTGGCGTCACTGTCGATACGGGGCAGGTACCCATGTTCGGGGAGTAAGGCTTTCAGATTATGCTGGCGACGGATTAATCCCTTACTACATCGCCCGACCGCGCATCTGATAAAGAGTCCGATGAGAATCCTGCAAGCCGCCGCTCTATCGGGAATCCTTATGATCGTCGTCGCTTGCGGCGGTGGATCCAATTCTCAGTCGTCTCAACAGCCCCCGCCACCCGTGGTTCCCCCGCCTTCGGTGCCGCTTACCCAGATTAGCCGCGACATCTTTACTAACGCCAGCAGCCAGCATGCGACCGAAGTTGAAGCCAGCGCTTTTTCCTCGGGCTCGACAATTGTGAGTGCATTCCAGGTTGGGCGAATCTTCAGCGGCGGCGCATCTGACATCGGCTTCGCCACCACTTCCGACAACGGCGCCATTTGGGCGACCGGCTTCCTGCCCGGCATCACCATCTACAAACAAGGCGCGTTCAGCGCGGCCAGCGATCCTGTGGTGGCTTTCGACGCCGCCCACGCCATGTGGATGATCTCGTCGCTGGCCATCGGCAACGTTGACCAGGTTACCGTCAGCCGCTCCACGGACGGCATCAACTGGGGCAACCCAATCATCGTCGGCAACACGCCGGACTCGGACAAGAACTGGATTGCCTGCGACAACACTCCCGCCAGCCCCTACTACGGCCACTGCTATGTGGAGTGGGACGATCCCAGCTCACGCGACCTCATCTGGATGAGCGCTTCGTCCGACGGCGGACTCACCTGGTCCGCACCCGGCAACACAGCCGACTTCGCCACCGGGATCGGAGGCCAGCCCATCGTCCAGCCGAATGGAGCGGTCATTGTGTCGATCGAGAACGCCACCGGTGGTGAGATGCTTGCCTTCATCTCGACCGACGGCGGAATGACTTGGAAGGCGACTGTAACCATATCTTCGATCACCGATCACGTGGTCGCCGCAAATCTGCGCACTTCCGCCTTGCCCTCGGCTGCGATTGATGCGGCAGGCACAGTCTATACAATCTGGCAAGACTGCCGCTTCCGCACCGCGTGCTCCTCGAACGACCTGGTGATGAGCACCTCAACCGACGGCGTCACCTGGAGCACGCCAGCCCGGATTCCCATCGACGCCGTCACCAGCACGCTGGACCATTTCGTCCCCGGACTGGCCGTCGAGCCCTCGACTTCGGGCAGCACTGCGCACCTCGCGCTCACTTATTATTTCTACGGATCGGCCAACTGCGACGCATCTACCTGCGCCCTGTATGCCGGATTCATTTCTTCGCCCGATGGCGGCAACACGTGGACGACTCCCGTCACGCTCGCGGGACCCATGTCCCCGTCGTGGCTGCCCAATACTTTCTCCGGCTTGATGGTGGGCGATTACGTTGCAACCGCGTACTCCGGCGGCAAAGCCTTCGCCATATTCGCTACCGCGCAAGCGAACGCAGGAACGCTATTCGACGAACCTATGTACACGACGACCACCGGAATTTCAACGGCGCAAGAAGCCGGAGCGCTCATCTCTGCTGGCGAACAACCCGTCGCCGTCGCCCACTCCGACCACCCCAGCCACCAGTTCTACGATCAGGAACACCGATATCCGATCATCCCCGACAAGTAGCACCCGTATTGAGCGGACACCCTGTCCGCTCAACCAGGGCCTTATTTCCTGACCTTGAACAGTCTCCTGTCATACGGATAAGCCCGCTGCCCCACCACTTTGATCCGCACCGCATCCGGATGCTCCGGATTCAACAACACGTTAAACGTATCCGACAGGATTGCCGACGGTACCTCAAGCAGCGCCGATTCCCCACTCGCCAGCCACTCGTCGCCCAAGCTCCTGCTGATCGCCAGATCACTCGCCCAACTTTCCGGCAGCGACCCCACTTCGACGCGCCGGATTGCAATATCGTCCGGCGCTTCCACCTTGAGCATCGTGTAATTCCCCGGCAGACGTGCCGCATCCAACTCCAGATTCACCAGCACCTCGACGAGCGCGCCAGCCGGGCTCGCCGCCAAATAAACAATGGGACGCCCCTGCGTATGCCAACGCGCCGACGCCAGCAATCCGCCGCGCCCGTCCAACCCCTCGTGATTACTGATTCTCCAAAGAAACATGCCGAGGATTGCCGAAGAATTCCTACCAGCCAGGATCAGCCCCGGAGGGCATCGCGATCAAAGCCCAGCGTTTCAACGCTGGGGAAGGAACGAAGAAAGACTCAGGCCCCGCAGGGCGATGCAGAGTTCGCATCAGCAAACTCGCATCCGATTTGTGAAGGGCACAATCCCCGCAACCCTTTACGCGAACATGCCTTCATCAATCTGCACCAACATCTGCTCTACCAAGCGGCCGCCAGTCTCGGTCGACATCATCTGAATCGGACTCTTCCCCTCAAACCGCACTTTCGGCGCACGCACCCACTCGAGCGCCGCGTCCGAATCGCCGAACGTAGCCTGCGCCCGCGCCAGAATCCGCGCGGTCCGAATCGCCCGGTCCGATTCCTCCCTCGACAACTTCTGATGGCTGCTCTTGCGATGCTTGAACGTCCGCCGATGGATCACCAGCGCGTGCACTTCGTCCCGCGTCAACCCATGCTTGGTCATCCGGCTGACGGTAGTCAGCGGCAACCCGCGCTCCGCCAAAGCCGCCAATTCCAACTCCGAAGCAAACCGCGCCCCCAACCACTCCCGCAAATATTCCCCCAAACTTCGACCCACCGGAACTGATGTCGCCATGGCTTGTTCCCCTAGGGACATTATGCCATATAATGACGGGCAATTTGTACTACAATAGCTATGACACTCCGTAAGTATATGTATTTAAGACATTAATATTCGGGAATGTTCGTTTGACGCAAGACTGGGGGGCTGGCCCACCTATCGTGTCCGTTTTACTCTAAAGGGTGCCCCGTCCAAGCTTCGCTTGGGCGGGGTTTCTTCCTCGGCTAAACGCATCCGCATAGGCAAAGCGAGGGCTGACCCACCCTTTCTTCCTTATCGCCCTCGGACTCTTTCACGGAGGCCCGGTTCTAGGCTGGGACACCTATCCGAAAGGATAGGCAGCTATCTGATCGGCTACGTTTTCCCCCTGCCCATCCTCCAGCTTACAGCACAACATCCTCACAACTCTCTGATGTTAAAAGAGTCGGCGAGAACTACGCAGGCGTTGCCGATTGGCTCTCCGAGTGCACGTTAACGGCAACTCACCAGCCTCCGGGAAGCATAGCTGTGAGCGAACACTCCAACATTGCCGCTAAACCGTAGCTGTCAGGCGAGTGATTTCACACACTCAAGAAAGGATTCGAGACTATGACGCTGCACTTTACGAAGGTGTTTTTTCCTGGGACCTACACGAGGACTTTAGGTGGCCTTGACGACGGGGCGTCGACCACGCTTGTCTACAAGGATGGTAAGTTGGTTGCGATCATTCACAATCCCCCGGGAGGACCTCATCCGGTAAGTTCAGTCGGGGATGTTGCCATCTCAACAGTCGCAACCGTAACTCAACTCTCACACATGACCGACGATGTTGCGCTTAAGTCGCTTCTGGAAGGAGTCGCGAGCGAAGTAAGCACTCGATTTGCCGCGCCCATATCGTCCTTCGTAGAGGCAGGGACGGAGGAGCGTGCAGTGGCGTAACTCTAAAGGGTGCCCCGTCCAAGCTTCGCTTGGGCGGGGTTTTTGTTTTCGGCTAAACGCATCGCGGATCGGGGAGGCGCCACCTTCTGCTGGGAGCTCATCCCCCGACCAAGCAAGCTAGTGTTAACCTCCTACTCCTTTTTTCGTCGAATAGAACATCCAAAATCCAAGGGCCTGCGTACTTCGTTTGGGAGGAACCATGGCAACCCGGGCAATTCCCCGCCGGAGCGACGCCTTCGACCATCTTTTTTTCTCCGGCATAGCTCTGGCGATTCTCGCTTCAGTCTTCGTGGGATTCGCGCACAGCTACTATTTAGCCGGAGTGTTCAAAGCTCCGCTGCCCAACCTGCTGGTTCACATTCATGGCGCGGTGCTTTCCTGCTGGATTCTTTTGCTGATCGTGCAAACTTCCCTGGTCGCTGCCGGCCGTGTGGATGTGCATCGCCGCCTGGGGCTGCTGGGCTTTGGGCTGGCATGTCTGGTGGTTGTCATGGGCCTGCTGGCGGCCACCGACTCGCTGGGCAGACACTTTGCCCCTGGCGAAGCGGGGATGCGAGTAAGAGCCTTCTCCGCGGTCACCGTCACGACTATGCTGGCCTTCTCGACGCTGATTTATTTCGCCTTCCGTAACCGCTTTAATCCGGTCGCGCACAAGCGGCTCCTTCTGATCGCCACAATCGCAATTCTGGATGCAGCCTTTGAACGCTGGCCCATTCCCGCCAAATGGTGGGGGGAACGATCGGCGGCGCTCCTGTGTACCGTCCCGTTTCTGTTATTGATAATTGGCTACGACTACTGGTCGAGGGGCAAAGTTCATCGCGCGACGGCCTGGGCCAGCGTCTTCGTGGTCGGGCTACAGCAGGTGAGGGACCCGCTCGGGCACTCCGCTATCTGGCAGGCGTTTGCCGTATGGGTGCAGACGCACGCGCGTTCTTTGCACATATAATTCCGCTGGAGGAGCTAATGCCAGCCTACGCCGTATTTATTCGTGAAAAGACTCGCAACCCCGCCAAACTGGACGAATACAAAAAACTAGTTCCCGCCAGTTTCGAGAAGCACCCAGCAACTTTTCTTGCCCTTCATGGTCGTTCCGAAGTTTTGGAAGGCCCCAAATGCGAGGAAATTATCATCCTCGAATTCCCCAGCTAAGAAGCAGCGCAAGCCTGGTACCACAGTCCCGAGTATCAAGCCGCATGCGAGCACCGCGTCCAGGGCGGAGATTATCGTTGCATCCTTACCGAGGGCGTGGCGGCAAAATAATCGATGTAGCGACGACCAAACGGACAGGCCCTTACTTCCCTTCCAGCATTCGGAGTTTTCTGAGCAAGTCTTCGGTCGTGTAGCGCTGAATCCCAGAATCTTCGAAATCCCTGTCGTTGGACCAGATCGGAATGTGAAACTGGATGGCAAGCGCCAGGATCTCAACGTCGTCCGGGTCACGGCGCGCGATCCGGCGTTTGGCTTCGGAGATGCTATCGGCGTAAACCTCACGTCCGACCACGGTCACTGGTAGGTTAGCGACCGCCAGAAGCAGGAGATCTATCGGTAGGTGTTTCTTCCTCGCCAGGACAGGCACGTATTCTTCTACTTCCGCGAAGGTCGTTTCAGCCGTGAGCAGTTCTTCAATCTCAGCACTTTCCAGAATCAACCCGGCGCGCCCACCGAGTACCGCCGCCAGCAGGACGTTAGCGTCCGCGGCGAGCTTCACGACGGCCCTTCCGCCAACCCTCAAAGTCTGCCAGCACGTCCTTCGCCGAGACCCCCCGGCGCTTGATCTGGCGCGCAATCTCGCTGCTCAACATGGAAAACAGTTCGTGCTTCAGCTCCCCCGGCAAGGAATCCTTCTGTAAGGGAAAAAACACCCCCGCAAGTCGTCCGCGCCGGGTCACCAGAATGGGATCCTTCGACCGCAGCATTCCTGTCGCCTTGTCCCGAAACTCCCGCACCGTACTGATCTTCATGTGGTCACCCGTGTGACCATTATAAATGGTCGCTCGCCACGCCCGCGGAATTCTTTCGAGCGCTTTCAGCGTTGTTGATGTAAGCGCTCGCCCCTTTTTCCGTTACCAATAAATGGCAAGTCCGCGAGCGGCCAGCTTCGGGCCGCTCGCAGACAGAGGGCAATTGCGGCAATCTATTTGTAGGTAGCGCTGGTGCGAGCCAGGTAATCACGGTGATCGGTGAAGTCCACCATGGAACCGAACGCCGGGCCGTTCAGCGGGTTTGCCTTCAGGGTTTCCCGCAACGCTGCGTCGACCTTGTCCAGGCCTTCCGCGTTCGCGGCGAGGTAAAAAATCCAAAATGTCCCAGGCGATGCGGTGTGGATTGCTTCAGTATCGACTTCGTATTCGTGGATCGCGCCGTCGGCGAGCATCTTCTCCATCAGCGGCACGATCATGTTCTTGCTGAGCATTGCCACCGCGTCGTTCGGTGCGTCCGCCTTCAATTTATAGGACGACCCGTGAGTGTACAGATCCTTCCATGATCCGGGATGCCAGTTGTAATACCGGGACACGAAAATGTTATCCCAGTGCTTCGTGGCAGTGCTCAGGACAGGAGAAGTGGCGCTGCCGGATTTGTAAAACTGCTCCAGCACATTGAGCACTCCGGCCATCGACATTGCCGACCACCACTGGTCGTGAGACGGACCATCGGCCTGGTGAACTAAATTCACGTCGCTGCCGTACCCCACGATCGTTCCACCGCCGATGGCCTTATCCAGGGTCTTCTGGTTCGCCGCGTCGTCCTTTGCCATCTCCGACCACTGCGCGCGGGGGATACTCCAAAACGAGACATACGAATACATCGCTGGTTTTTCTTTAACCTCTGACATCTGTGCACTTGCCGGCAACGCCCAGACGGCGGACATCGCGAGCACGCACAGCCCTGCGAAAACTCTCCACAGTTTCCTGTTCATGTTTTTCATCCTCCGTGATTTAGCCCAGGACCTCCATGGCGGGGGACCTGGCCTGGGCGACGGTAGTGTAGCACCCATTGTCTCGTGCGAAGTTTTTCTACGCTGGCTCGCTCCTGAATGTCCTCCAAAATATTTCCCAAAAAGATACTGGACTTGTCCATTTCGCGGGTCCTCGTTCGACTAATAGGTAGAAGCAAGAAGAAAGCCCGAGGAGGAAAATATGAAACCACAACTGACAATTTTTAGGATTTCTAAGCCGATCGCGGGAGCAATCCTCGCCGGGCTCGGAATGTTTATTCTGTACGAGAACGGGGCTGGCGCCATTGTACGGCTCAGCCACATCCTTTGCGCGAACGGCTCGCACGCGCTAGGCATCCTGCCCGCTGCCCTCCTTGTGTTCTCGCAGGCCGTACAGACCTATGCCGTAGATCACCAGCGATTTCTGGAGGGTCTTTTCCAACAGACGTTGTTACCCTCATGGCCGCTGGTGCTGGTCATCTTCGGAACCGTATTGTCGAAGGACACCCTCACTGACGACTCAAAAACAGGTCCGAGGCGATGATGCTGAAGCCGTCGACCTACGTGTGCTGGAACGGTTGAAGGGTTGCGTGTCTTAACTTAACTCTTCATCCCGAACGCACACTCCTGGCTTTCTCCAACTCCTCTGGGGTATTCAGATTGCGAAACGTTTCGGCCGAGAAGCCGGCCCGAACTAACTCATGCTCTTCAATCACGCAGGTTGCGACGGTCGCAAACAGCGAGTCGATTTTATTATTCCCTACGCGCAATGACCGTTCCGCCACTTCAGCAAATCCACGCCGATAAGCCGCGCAAAGCGGCTGCAAGCCCACGCCCGCGCGCGGCACCGTGACCATTGCATCCGATTCCCGCGCCCGCAAAAGAAGATACTCCAAGAACTCACGCCCGACGAAAGGCAGATCGACTGCCAGTACCAGATTCAACTCCGTCCGGGAACTGGAAAGCGCCGCATGAATTCCGCCCAGCGGTCCCTGGCCGCGATACACATCTTCAATCACTTCGCCAAAGGCTGCAAATTTCCGAGCATCGCCGACGATGCGAACTTCTCCGGCCATGCTGCTTGCCGCCTGCAATGCTCGCGAGACAAGGGTTTCGTCTCCTAACTTCAGGAAAGCCTTGTCGCTTCCCATGCGAGAACTTTTGCCACCAGCAAGAACGAACGCGGTGACGGCGAACTTGATCGCATCTTTCACGCGCTGATCATACACGCCAGACAAGTGTGAATGATCCGCAAGAAACTGCGGAGTGCCATCAACCGACGAAAGAATCAGAGGAGCACTAGCGTGATTCCCTTGTTGCCGCGCCCCACATCGCGGTCCAATATCAGCTCCGGAACTCTCGCGAACAGCACCTTGCTGCGCTCGTCAAAACTGGACCAACTCTCGCCGTTGACGAAAGCTGTAATCTCGCCTTTCTCTTTTCGCTGCCGCAAGAAGCCCCGAATGGCAAACCGCAACACTCCTCCCGCACCGGTCGAACCGTAACCATGAATCACTTTCAGCGCTGCGATGCCGTCTTTTCTAGCGCGGGCCAGCGCCGCTTCAAGCTTCTGATAAGCCTGATCGCGTGTAGGAAATCCCTCTTCGAGATTGATGACGCGTACTTTTCCTGACATCATGCTTCTCGCTGCTAGAATGGGTATGCGCCCTCCATACACTTTACCGCCTTGTCTGCCGAAGTCAGTGCCTGAAAATTGCCTTGGCAGGTGGCTTAACTGCTTTTCGAATCAGCACGAAGCGAATGACACGAAAGTAACCTACACAAAATTACGCCGCCGTTAGATGATGTCCTTTCCGGCGATCCACTCCGGAAAGACGAACATGCCTCAGAAGTTAATGGACGTTCTTATGTTAGGCCGTTGCTCCCACGAGTTTTCCTGGCCACGGCGTGCCGCTGATGGCCAGTACTATCAGGTTTGCCTCCTGTGCGCCGTCGAATACAGTTATGACTGGGCTACCATGCGCCGTACCCAGCGCGTGGATCGCAGCGAATCCGCCAGCTCGGCCGAGGGTACTGCCGTGCGCCGCGGCCGCAGCCGTACCCGCAAACCTACCTGGGTTCCTCGCGCCCGACGCCTCAAGTTGGACACTCCGGTACGCTACCGTGTGAAGAATTTGGGGAGCTGGTATGAAGGTATTATCGAAAACCTCAGTCAGTCGGGCGTGCTTCTGAAAGGTCCGCAACGCTTTCCCGAGAACACACTAGTGGAGATGGTTTTCGAAATGCCGGAAGAGATTTCCGGGCAGAAGAACAGCACTGTTCTCTGCCAGGGACGCATCACTCGAACCAAGGACTCGCAGGAAGAGGAAAAAGCGGAAAACTCTGGCCTCGCAGCCAGCATTCTGGATTACAAGTTCCTGCATCAGACGTAACAAGCTTTGCCGAAAACCTTCGGAGCTTGCCTGGCCAATGATTTGTCGATCGGCTAAATTCTTTCAGGCTGTAGATTTACGGATCAAGTGATAGAAAGGATTCTGGGTGACATTTCTTCGCCGAAACGTCATCGATTGTGCATCTAAACTATTTACATCGGACTTACATTTCCAGGAGTTGATCTTATGAAGGCGAGGCTTTCTCTCTATCTCAGCGCGGCGGTCCTGCTCAGCATCTTGGTGGCGGCCGTGGGCTGCTCCAAGGCGCCGACGGACGCCCAGATTGCCAGCGATATTCAGAACAAACTGAACACCGATTCCGGTCTCCAGGGCAAGCAGCTCATCGTGCAAGCCGACAAGGGAAGCGTCACGCTTTCCGGCCAGGTGGACAACGATGCCCAGCGCGACGCAGCCGCGCGCTACGCGTCCACCGAACCCGGCGTGAAGCAGATCGTGAACAATTTACAAGTCGCTCCACCGCCAGCGCCGGAGGCCCAGGCTCCGCCGCCAGAGCCGCCCCAACCAGCCCCGGTCGCGAAACATCGCCGTAAGGCAGCCAAACAGGAGAATGACACCCCAGCCCAGGTGGCGCAAGCAGCGCCGGCACCAGAGCCCGCGCCGGCTCCGGCACCCGTAGCTCCCGCGCCCCCCCCACCTCCACCGCCACCGCAGAAAGTAACGATTCCCTCAGGGACGACCTTTGCAGTGAGATTGGTGGATGCGGTTGATTCAGAAACCGCGACCCAAGGCCAGACCTTCCACGCCACGCTGAACTCTCCCCTCGCCGTGGATGGCGCCACCGCGATTCCTGCTGGCTACACCGTGGAAGGCCACGTCGTGACCGTGCAAAGCGCGGGCAAATTCGCCGGACAGTCGTTGCTCGTGCTTCAAATGGATCGCATTTCGGCGGCTGGAAGTACCTACAACATCCAAACCGATCAATACAAGAAGCAGGGTAGCTCGCGCGGCAAGAATACCGTCGAGAAGGTGGGAGCGGGCGCTGGAATCGGAGCTCTCATCGGTGCTCTTGCCGGCGGCGGCAAAGGCGCGGCGATTGGCGCCGCAGCCGGTGGCGGCTTAGGCGCCGGGGCGCAAGCGGTCACCCACAGTCAGCAAATCAAGCTGCCCGCGGAAACCGTGCTGAACTTCACCCTGCAAGCCCCTGTAACCGTGATTCCGACCACGCAAGGACCTAACGCGGGACGTCCTACCTTGAATACGCAATAGTAGTTGACGGCTATCAATCGTGGGCGCGGACAATCTCCGCGCCCTACCCCTTTTGAGCAACCTAGGGTTCGCATCAGTTGGTCGCCTCAAGCGGAACTTCGCGCCCCAATCCCTGGCTGCACTTGCACAAACTTCTTCTTATCGCTCACTCCTTTCGATTCTGCCAGTTCCGCTCGAACGACTGCTTCCCGTCGAAATCGCTACCTGCCGCTATAATTGACGTTTGGCGCGCGACTCTCAACATTTATGATTCAAACCCTTTTTGGCAGCCTGGACGAAAAGCAGAAGCCGGGCCTCTTCGACCGCATGAAAGAAGCGGTCACGCGCACCCGCGAAAACCTCAGCCAGCGCATCGAGGAAGTCGTTTCCATCGGCAAGGAAATTGATCGCACCACGCTGGACGACCTGGAAGCCACACTCATCGGCGCCGATCTGGGCAATACCACCACCCGCGAAGTCCTGGGCAAGCTTCGAGAAAAAGCTGACCGCAAGCAGATTAAGAATGTCGACGAACTCAAGCGCCTCCTGAAAGAAGAACTGCTCGCCATCCTGAATTCCGCCAATACGCGTCCCGTACAGAAGGTCGACGGCACACCCGAAGTCATCCTCGTGGTTGGCGTTAATGGCACGGGCAAGACGACGACCATCGGCAAGCTGTCACAAGTGTTTCGCTCGCAAGGCAAGACTGTGCTGCTGTGCGCAGCTGACACTTTCCGTGCGGCTGCCATCGAGCAACTGGAAATCTGGGGACAACGCACCGGAACCGAAGTCATCCGGACCAAAGCCGGCGGTGATCCCGCAGCCGTACTCTACGACGCGCTCCAAGCGGCTTCGGCGCGTCACAGCGATTACGTCATCGTCGATACCGCCGGCCGTTTGCACACCAAGACCAACCTCATGGCCGAACTGGACAAGATGCGGCGCACAGCGCAACGGATCATTCCCGGCGCGCCGCACGAGACCTTGCTGGTAATGGATGCCACTACGGGCCAGAATGGTCTGCAACAGGCGCGCCAGTTCACAGAAGCGGCGGGCGTAACCGGAATTGTGCTGACCAAATTAGACGGCACTGCCAAGGGCGGAGTCGTAGTTGCCATCTCGCGAGAACTGGGTCTGCCGGTGCGCTACGTCGGCGTCGGCGAAAAGGCCGGCGATCTGCTGCCCTTTAATTCCAAGGATTTTGTGGATTCACTGTTCGCGTGATTTCCTTCGTGATACTTCGTGTCCTTTGTGGTTATCGCTTTTTGGGGAGGCGAAGGCTCGCGAGTCCGACAAAACCTGAACGCCACTGTACTCATGCCGGATCACGACACTGACGAACTCTTCCTCCGCCAAGCCCTCGACCTGGCCCGGCAAGGCATTGGCTTGACGTCGCCCAATCCATGCGTGGGAGCCGTTATTGTGGACGAAAAGGGCACGATCGTCGGCACTGGTAGCCACACCTACGACGGCCTAAAGCATGCGGAGATCCTCGCGCTCGAACAAGCCGGAGAAAAAGCTCATGGCGCGACTCTCTACATCAACCTGGAACCTTGCTCCCACCAAGGACGCACAGCGCCTTGCGCCCATGCATTGATCGCCGCCGGCGTCGGTCGCGTGGTCGCTTGCATGCAGGATCCGAATCCGCTCGTCAGTGGTCAGGGATTTGCCAAGCTCCGCAGTGCTGGAATCGACATCTCCTCCGGAATGCTCGAAGAACAAGCGAAAGCGCTGAATGAGTCTTTCGCCAAATACATTCGCCACCACACTCCCCTGGTCACGTTAAAGGCGGCCATGACGCTTGACGGCAAAATCGCGCCGCCGCCGGGGAAATCGCCCAGAGCCGCCGCCCGGATAGGAGAAACTCGCACCGAGTGGATCACGGGTGAATCCGCACGCACGCACGTGCACGAACTTCGTCATCAGCACGACGCGATTCTGGTCGGCGTTGGCACGGTCATCGCCGATGATCCTCTCCTGACGGACCGTAGTGGCCATCCTCGCCGCCGCCCGCTTCTGCGCGTGATCATGGATTCGCGTCTGCGTCTGCCTTTCGACTCGCGCCTGGTTAAAACTGCTAATGAAGATGTTCTGGTGCTCTGCGCTTTTGCCGAAGAGGACAAGAAGAAGCAACTGCTGAAGCTCGGCATTCGCGTGCACCAACTGCCCGCGGCCCCGGATAGCCGCCCTGAAATGGCCGCCGTGGTCAGCTTCCTCGGCCAAATGGAGGTCACCAGCCTGATGATCGAAGGTGGCTCCATGGTCAACGGGGCCGCGCTCGCCGCCGGCATTATCGATAAGGTTTTCCTGTACTACGCACCCAGAATTCTCGCAGGCACCACATCCGTGTCGTTCGCCGGAGGCGCTGGTTTCGAAAGCATCTGCGCCGCGCCCTATGTGAAATCCGCACGCCTGCACCGTTTTGGCGAAGACTTCGCGGTTGAGGGATACTTGAAGGATCCATACGTATGATTGGACACTTAATATTTGGCGCTTGGCTTTTAGCCAATCAATACGGCGGTCGATCTTTGTTGAACCGCGCAAAGCCAAATGCTGACTGCTGATTTGGAGATTCCATGTTCACCGGCATCATTGAAGAAGTTGGACGTGTCACGAGTATCACCAGCGAGAACGACAACCGCCGTCTCACCGTCTCCGCTTCGCATCTTGTTAAGGAACTGAAAAAGGGCGACAGCATCGCGGTCAGCGGCGTCTGCCTCACGGCCGTCGAAATCACACCCAAGTCGTTCGGCGCTGATCTGGCCGAGGAGACCTGGAATCGTACTTCGTTCTCCCGCATTCGACTGGGCGCATTGGTCAATCTCGAACTTCCCATGCGCGCCGACGGGCGCTTCGGCGGACACATCGTCCAGGGCCACGTAGACGGCACCGGCAAGTTTCTCGCGCTCGATGAAATCCCAGATGCCGACAACTATTGGCTGCGCATCGATATCCCGCCAGAACTGGCGCGCTACGTCATCTTCAAAGGCTCACTTTCGATTGAAGGTATCAGCCTGACGGTTGCGAAGGTGGAAGGAACGCAAGTGACGGTTGCCATAATCCCTCACACCACCGAGATGACCAATCTGAAATCGCTCAAGCCCGGCGATCCGGTAAACCTGGAAGTGGACATGATCGCAAAATACGTGCAGAAAATGATGCGCGCTGATTCAGCGAAGAGTACCATCACGATAGAAAGGCTTGTGCGCGAGGGCTTCTGAAAGTTTACAGTCCTCTCGCCAGAAGGTTCCGCTGTCAACCCAGCGTTATGCAGAGACTTCTTTCGCAAAACTGGGGCAACATCGCAAGTGTCGCGGGCCTGTTGTTCAGTTTTCTCGCATTCATTTTCTCTAGGAGAGCATCGAGAGCAGCCAGACAAGCGCAAGATGTTGCACTAACGCGCTCGCTAGGCGAGGACATGAATAACGCGAGCAAGGCGGCATCTGAGATTACTGCATATGTCCGCTCCCAGAAGGCCGAAATGGCAACGATGCGCATTGGTGAGCTGATTGGCGCTACCAGCTATATAATTGCTAGGTGGGATGCGAAACTTTCCGAGTCATCAAAGAATCGTCTGCTTAAGGTTAGGGAGCAACTCCATTTGGTACACGATCTCCTTGGCAACGCACCGATGGTTGAATTGAGTCCCAGAGACAAGACGGCGGTGGCTAGGTTCTGCAGAGAAGTTCCGACGACGTTTGTCGAAGAGTATGGCGTGGCATTACGGGAAGTGGACAAAAAGGTATAGAACATGGAAAACGACCAAGCTCTAGCGCTGTTCGATGAGATTCTAGCTAGGACCAAGGAGGGCCGCATTCCTTGGGAACCGCTTGGCTCCGACACCCTGCTCGCAGCGATCAAAGGGAAACGCAGCCTTCTCCTCGTGCCATACACCACCACGGATTCCTGGGGAAACGGGCGGGGCGGTCCGAGTTTGACTGTCAAAGACTCATCCGATCACGAGCTTTTGCGGGTGACGAGCGAAATCGAAGGCCTAAAACCCGAAGCGCTGCAGGAGCTATACGAGTCCGCCCGACGACAGGCGTTCAGAGTTGATGAGCAGGTTCAGGACTTGATTTCAGATCTCAGGAACCTGTAGGGCGACGCCTGACAACCTGAATTACGCTTCCAATCCCGGCTTATCCAGTTCCAAGAACTCCTGCACAATCGGCTCTTCGCATTTTTCCATCTCGGCATAGGTGCCAAAGAAAACCACTTTGGCCTCGTGCAGAAATACGATCCGGTTCGCCAGTTTCTGAGCCAGGCGCATGTCATGGGTCACGACTACGCTGGTCAGATGCAACTGCGTCTTGAGCCGCTTGATCAAATCGCCTAGCAACTGGGCCATCAGCGGATCAACCATAGTCGTTGGTTCATCGTATAGAACACACTCTGGCTGTGCCGCCAATGCTCGCGCTATCGCCACCGATCGCTTCATCCCCGTGGACAAATCCGAAGGCAGCAGATCACGCATTTCTTTCACTCCCACCATCTCCAGCAGCCCATCGACGATCTGGAAAATCTGATCTTCCTTCAGATCACCGCGTTCACGCAGCGGGAATGCCACATTCTCGCCGACGGTCAGCGAGTCGAAGAGTGCTCCGTTCTGAAACACCATCGTCACTTTCTTGCGGATGCGCTGCAGGTCAGGCTCGGCATAATCGGTGATATCCTCCCGAGCCACGATGACCCGACCGGCGTCGGGCTTGAGAAAACCCATGATGTTTTGCAGCGTGACCGACTTGCCCACACCGCTGCGTCCCAGGATGCACACCGTCTCTCCCGGCATAACATCGAAACTGACGTGATCAAGGACGTGGTTTCCGCCAAAGGCTTTGGAGACCTCCTTGAACTCGATATATGGCCCTGTTTGTCCGTTGCTGCCCATGCGCAGTTCTTCGGTCTCTCCGATACTCGTGTCTTTCCGATGATAGCCGATAAGTGCTAAATGAAACCCGCAGGACGTACCGCATGTTTGACCATCCTGCACATACCACGCTGAAGTTAAGATAACTGTTCATGCAGAATCTGACACCGACAGCGATCGCAGCCCTGGTAATGGAGCTCGCCCCTGCCGTGGCGTTCGGCCTCGCCGCGGAGCGAGTCACACGCACGGTCCAGCGCTGGCCGATCGCTATGCGCATCGTTTTCCCGACGCTATGTGTTCTGCCTTACACCTTTGTTTCGATTTCCCAGCACCTGTTTCGATGGCAGTGGTTCGCCCTTTATGCCGCCTTGCCGGTCGTGATTTCCTGGCTGCTAGAGGAGGCGGCAACCGCCGATCCAGAGCAGCGCGGCAACTGGCGCGATGCCATCATCCTGCTGACCCTAGGGCTGGCCGTAGACCTGCGGTGGTTCGACGGAGCTTGGCCTACAGGACTGCGGGCGCTGAATGAATTACTCCTCGTGGACATGGGCCTGTACAGCTTTCTTGCCATCCGTCAACTCAGTGGAAACGGCTTTGACTTTCATCTGCGCTGGAGCGACTGGAAAAGCGGCTTGCGCGAACTGATCTTCTTCACGCCACTGGTCTTGATCCTGGGATTGAGTCTTGGATTCATCCATCCCCACGCTAACCGTCCGTCTGTTGGCTCGGCAGCGTTGAGATGGGTCTTAATTTTCTTCTTCACTGCCGTGCCAGAAGAACTCTTCTTCCGCGCCTGGGTGCAGAATCTGCTCGAACGCCGCGTGGGCCGGCGGACAGCGCTCGTGATCGCGTCTGCACTGTTCGGACTATCGCACTTCAACAAGCGCTCGGCTCATTTCAATTGGCGCTATGTATTGCTCGCCACGATTGCCGGGATTTTCTACGGACGGGCGTGGCGCGAACATCGGCGAGTGCCGGCCTCAACCATCACGCACGCCAGCGTAGATTGGATCTGGGGCCTGTGGTTCTAGAGTCCCGGTAGCTTTTGAAGCACCTCCACAGGGCCGAGGCAGAGTCAGGGCACGACCTCAAACACTGTACCGCATCCGTCCTGACATGCCGAAGAGCCTCCGCCAAAAGCGGTCGTGCCAAAAAGCGCGCCCCCCTGCCCCAGCAGCAATGCACTGGTCGGAGCTGCACCGTCGCTTCCGTCGGCGAAGGCGTGAAGTATGACTTCTTTCCACGGCCCTCCTTTCGTGCCCGGTGTTTTCAGCTCGAAGGCGATCCCACAGCCCTCGTACGCGCAAAGGGCTTTCGTATGCCCGGCTCCGCGAAACGTTACTCCATAGACATTGCCAGAGGCATCGAAGACCACACCGCCGATGGGATAGCTCCCATCGATGCCACCGGGTCTGGGAAAATCGTGGAGGAAGGTTTCGGTCCACGGACCGCCCGACGTTGCGGGGGGCTTGAGTTCAAAAACCGTACCCTCGGAATCCTCGAAGTTGATATTGCCGGTGCCTCCCGTGCCCTCGGTCGTGCCGTAAAGATTTCCCGACGGGTCAAAGACAACACCGGAAAATGATGGATACGAGCCATCGTTAAAGCCCTGGAAGGTATGGATCACCGCGTATTCCCATGCCCCACCCTTCTGAGCGGGAGCTGTGAGTTCAAACACATCGCCACACTTGAACGGATACTTCGGGGTGCAAGTGACGGAATCTCCCTTATTGGTGCCGTAGAGATTGCCCTTGCTGTCAAAGACCAGGACGCCCGGTTGATTGCCATCGCCGACTTGCTGGAAGCTGTAAAGCGTGGTTTCGCTCCAGACGCCTTTCGTAAGCGTGAGTTCAAAGATTGTGCCGGCGCCTTTCTGGCCGTACTGGCCACCGGTCTGAGTTGTCCCAAACAAATTGCCTGCACCGTCGAAGATCACGCCATTGGGCTGCCCTCCGTCGTCGCCATTGGTGAACGTATAGAGCACGGTTTCGGTCCACTCACCGCTGCCCTTTTTTGGTGGGGATAATTGGAAGACGATGTTGCCGGCCGTGCCGTACAAGTTACCGTCCTGATCGAAAATCAAGGGGGCTAGAAACGGCGTATTTCCGTCAGTACCGTCGAAGCTGTGGAGTATGGTTTTCTTCCAAGCGCCGCCCTTTTTCGCCGGCGGTTTGAATTGGAAAACGGTGCCACAGCCCTGGTAACAATTCTTGCTGCTCCCGCCATTCTGAGTCGTGCCGTAGAGGTTTCCGGCCTGGTCAGCAATCAGGGGCGCGGCCGGAGTAGCGCCATCCGTGCCGCCCTGAAAACGGTAAATCACTTTGTACGTCGCCCCAGCGGCCAACCCGGTGGCCACCGAAATTAAGAGGACGAAAGGAATCATCAGCCGACTGGCAATGAACATGAGAGTACGTTTCATACCCATAATCTCCTAAGCACCATGCGCGACAATCAAGTTATTCCGTCGCTTTGACGCCTTGCACCGCACCCCTTTTGCGCCAAGCCGCCAGGCCCGTTGCGCCCTGAGCCAGGCGCCATAAGCTGGCCGGTTCGGAAACTGCGTCGCCGGAATCCGGTAATTGCGATAGCTCGGCGCCATCCCCGGTATCGCTCTTCTTACCCGCGACGATCGTTTTATTAGGGACCGTTTCATAGGCATACCCGGTGAGGGTGGCAGTAATTTCGACGCCTGAAACCTTGACGATCATCCGCGCCCAACCGTAATGGGTTTTTCCGTCAATCTGAAACTTGACTCCGAGATAGCGGTAAGGGATAAGAGGCAGGTTACCCCAGGCCGCGAATGAGTATGCGGGCCCACCGGCTACTGTAGCGGCTCCCGCCATCGTCTGAGCGGCGCCATATCCAAAGCGGGTTTGGCTGCCGCCGATCTTCTGACTTGGCCGTAGCGCGGAGGCAAACCTGATCCCAGAACCGATGGAGGTAAACCAGGGGTAGCCCTTGACCATGTTGTTTGCGGCGGCAGCTGCGATCAGGCGAGTTTCTTGGCCACCCTCGCTGGTTGCGCGGTTCGTCTCGAAAATAGTGACGTCGGCCTTGCCGTCGTTGTTGAGATCAAGATTGTAGCTGCCTGGGTACCCGATGACGTGGTGGGTTGGCGTGTAAATAATCCTGGCATTGGCAGCCGGAGCCAACACGAGCAAACTCACCCCGGCCGCGGTAGCGAGGAGCGCGTACACGTCAAGCTCTCGACGCAGCGATTCGCTAAGCTCTGCGGGCATCCCTGCGCGACGTCTAGATTTTTTCATAACGCTCCCTTACTAAATGCACTTTTGCAGCATGGGCTTGCACTCCTGCCACATCAGAACGTGCCGTAAACTTGAGTTGGGCGGGCTTTGCATTTCGGATCCTCCGCCGTCGATGGGTGGCGAATGCTTGCGCCATTCGCAAGCGCAGCAGGAGCGCGCGTAGTCTGGCAAATGCCCCAACCGTAGTCAACGAAAATCCAACCCCGCTTCGAAGAAACTACAATTCCTTGACAATGTGAGGAATTTTGCACAACGTTCTGCGCGGCTCGCGCTGGTCATATCAGAACTCATGATGATTGACGTCTTCCCCGCTCTTGACCGTTGCGATAAGTAAGAGCACAATCCCTCTCAAAAGCAGTCACTGCTCGGATCGTAGCGGAAGAAAGGAGCGGATTATGCCGGTCAAAGTTAAGCAGGGAGACGTCGGACTTCTGCAGCATCCCGCGTCCAAGGAACTCCTGGAGTCGAAGATTCCCGCGCGTCTGGCCTACATCTGGACTGATGGGACTCCCAGAGTCATCCCCATCTGGTTCCACTGGAACGGACGAGAAATCATAATGGCAACTCCGCCCAATGCGCCGAAGCTCAAAGCGCTGTCCAAAAACACGAAGGTGTCGCTCACCATCGATGACAACGTCTTTCCCCACAAAGTGCTGTTGATCCGCGGCAGCGCACGCCTGCAAACCGTCGACGGAATCGTGCCCGAGTACGCCATGGCTGCCGAGCGTTACTTCGGACACGATCAAGGCCGGGCCTGGGTCGAACAGCTTCGCTCTTTGACTCCCAACATGGTACGCATCACGGTCACGCCGGAGTGGGTCGGTTTGCTCGACTTTCAGACCCGTTTTCCCAGTGCCCTATCGTCCTGACTGCGAAAACTTTTCTCTAATCGAATGACAGTTTTTCTCTCGTTTTGGCGCTTTAGAGAATAAGGGGAGTATTTCCATCCGGGATGCGCGCCGATGCCCTGACGCTACGAATGAGGGGGATCATTCGGTCAGTGGGCGGTTCTGGTTCGCATCCCAGAGGTGGTTCGCCATCCTTTTCCGCTTTGAGTGCTGCTCAATTACAATCACCTTCGTTCTTGCGAACACTCAAATGAAACTTGCACAGATTGCTTCTGCGCTGGGCGCACGCCTGGAAAATGGCTCGCCCGATACCGAGGTCACCGGAGTTGCTGGCATTGAAGAAGCGAGTTCAGGCCAACTCACCTTCGTGGCCAACCCAAAGTATGCATCGGCGGCCCGAAAGACGAAAGCATCGGCCGTCATCGTCGCCGAAGACTTCCCTGCTATCGCGACCGGAATGTTGCGCAGCAAGAATCCGTATCTGGCTTTCGCCCGCGCCATCGCTTTGTTCCATCCGGCTCTGCAGTACTTGCCCGGCATTCATCCGACGGCAGTGATTCATCCTTCCGCCAGGATTGGCGACGCTGCGCACATCGGCCCGTACGTCGTGATCAGCGAAGGGGTGGAAATCGGGAAGAACGCGGCGCTGCTGGCGCACGTGGTCATTTATCGCGACGTGAAAATCGGCAACAACTTCATGGCACACGCTCATGCTGTCGTACGCGAGCGCTGTCGCCTGGGAAATAACGTGTTACTGCAGAATGGCGTGGTCATTGGCGCTGATGGCTTCGGATTCGCTAAAGACGACTTCGGCCACTGGCAAAAGATTCCGCAGCCGATGCCAGTCGTCATCGAGGACGACGTGGAAATCCAGGCCAACTCCTGCATCGACCGCGCCAGCGTTGGCGAAACTCGCATTGCCCGCGGCACGAAGATCGACAATCTGGTGCAGGTTGGTCATGGTTCACACATCGGCGAGCATTCCCTGCTGGCTTCGCAGGTGGGCCTTGCCGGCTCAACCGAAATCGGCAACCGTGTAATCTTAACTGGGCAAGTCGGCGTCGTCGGTCATTGCAAGATCGGCGATGGCGCCATCGTCACCCCGCAAAGCGGCGTGGCCGGTGACATTGATGCTGGAGCGATTGTCAGTGGCGCTCCTGCTATCGATCACAAGTTGTGGTTGAAGGTCTCGGCGCTGATGAGCCGCTTGCCCGAAATCGCGAAGGCTGCCAGGGCAAAAGCGAAATCTTAAACCACCCTTCGACTCCGCTCAGGGCGGGCTCCGGGCACGAAGGCTCACAAAGGAAACACAGTCAGGCTAAGGCGGTTCCTTCGTGAACCTTTGTGTCCTTTGTGGTTAATGGGGTTGACTCTTGGAGCTCGGCCGGGAGTCCGCTGTCGATGGCCCGGCGAACTTTCGCCATCAGACAATCGCGGTCGCCGAAATCTTTAGGCTCGATAGGACGGTGAAAAATAACCGTCACCCTCCCCGGCTTGATCGAAAATCTTTTCTTGGGCATGACATAGTGTGTGCCGACGATGGTTACCGGCACGATCGGCACGCCGCACTCCTCAGCCAAATAGAATGGCCCCTTCTTGAACGGGAGTAGCTTACCATCGAAGGAACGATGTCCTTCGACGTAGATGGTCATGTTGAGGCCTTGCCGAATTACATCTGCGGCGGCCCGGACAGCCGAAATTCCCGACTCCCGGTTGCCGCGATCCACAGGAACTAGCGATCCGAAACGCATAAGCCTTGCCAGTACAGGAACACGGAACAACTCTTTCTTAACCATGATTGACATGCGGCGCGGAATCAGCGGCATCAGGATTGGGGGATCGACGTTCGAAACATGATTGGACATAAAGATGTAAGTGCGAGCGGGATCGATTTTGTCCAGACCCTTTGTCTCCACCTGAATTCCAGCGAGTCGAACCCCGTTCCACGCGCCCCACATCGTTATGCGATACAGAAAGCTGACGTCGCCAGTAAGCAACGTCCAGGGAAAACCGATCAAGGCCGCGAACGGAAGCAGCGCAGCCCAGAAACCCAACATCACCAGGGCGCGAATCATGCGTCTGCGTCTCCGAAGGACTGGGATTCGCCTTGGGACCAGGCCAGTTCGCACCCGGCAACACAGCACGCTTTTTGTTGGAGCGTGATATTGTCCATGTCATTCAGCTCAAAATCAATTTGTTCTCGGCACCTTGCGGATTGCCGGCGCCGAACGACTTCAGGCGCTCCGGTAGTTTTTCGTAAATACCGCCAAAACCTCCGTTCGAGAGAATGGCGACAACATCCCCCGAACGCAACTCGGGTGCAACCAGTTGCACGATTCCATCGACGGTGGGAACGATGCGCGCCCGCCGGCCGTGCTTTTGGATCTCCTGTGCCACCGCCGCCAAATCCAAGCGCTCGGCTTCCGGAATCGCTTCCGACTTGAATACGTTGGCCACGACAACTTCATCCGCCAGCGCCAGGCTCTTCGCCAATTCGTTCTGCAACACGTTGCGCCGCATGGTATTCGAGCGCGGCTCCAGGATCGCCCACAGACGGGCCTCTGGATAATTCGAGCGCAGCGCGGTAAGCGTGCCCGCAATGGCCGTGGGGTGATGGGCGAAGTCATCGATAATAGTAATGCCGTTTACCTTGGCGCGGACTTCAAGGCGACGCTTCACGCTCTTGAAGGTCTTCAGCGCAGCCGAAATCTCCTCTTTGGGAATGCCGCAAACAGCGGCCATTGCGGCGGCGGCGGTTGCATTCCACACGTTGTACTCGCCGGCCACGGCATACTCAAAATCCGCCCACGGCTTGCCATCGCGCAGCACTGACCATGCGGTGCGCCCGGGCTCCAAATGCAAGTCGGTGATTTTCCAGGTTGCATTTGCGCTGGAACCATAGCGCTCCACCGGGCAGAAGGCGCGGGCGAGACAACGATCGAGGCTCTCTCCGTTGTCGAAGGCGATGATGCGTCCCCGGCGAGGCACGAGATTCACCAGCCGTTTGAAGGCGGTTTCCACGGCATCGAGATCTTTGTAGATATCCGCGTGATCAAATTCCACCGAGGTCAGGATGACGGAGTCCGGAAAATAATGCAGGAACTTCGGTCCCTTGTCGAAAAAAGCCGTATCGTATTCGTCGCCTTCGAGGATGAAGTGCTTGCCCTGTCCCAGTTGAAAGCTGCTGCCGAAGTTTTCCGCGATCCCGCCGATCAGGAATGAGGGTTGCAAGCCAGCCGTGTGAAAAATCCACGCCAGCATGGACGTCGTCGTGGTCTTCCCGTGCGTGCCCGCGACCACCAGCACATCTTTGCCACGCAGAAATTCATCGTGCAAAATCTGGGGCAGCGAACAGAAGGGGATGCGCTGATCGAGGACATGTTCCAGTTCCACGTTACCGCGTGAGATGGCATTACCCACGACCACCAGATCTGGCTGCGGTTGCAAATTTTGCGCGGCAAATGGCTGCGCCAAGGGAATATCGAGCGAAGCCAGGAAGTCGGACATCGGTGGATAAGCGGCGGCATCCGACCCGGTTACGCGAAGGCCTCGGCGCTGCAACATGCCCGCCAGCGACGCCATCGCCGTGCCGCAGATCCCAATCAGATGGATGTGTTTGTTCTCGGGCATGATTAATTTATGTTAGACATTACGGCAGCGATTTGGATTGACCAATTGTATGCGTCATCCCGATTTCGAGGCGCGCGATGGGACCGCAACGGGCGTCGTGGCGGATTCCAGAATCCGAAGGCTGCCTTCTTTCGCGCCCACGTTTAGCTCCGCGTGGACGCCGAACGGGAGCGTGATGTTGCCACGCGAAACGTGACCGGATCGCAGTCCGTAGGCCACTGGCACGCCCAAGTCCCCGATCACTCGTAACACAACCTCTTCCAACGTGTAATCCTGATTTCTGTTTTGCACGCAGTCCAGCATCTCGCCGAATACAATGCCACGCACTCCTGCGAGCTTACCGGCCAATTTCAGCTGCATCAGCATGCGATCGATCTGATAAGGCTTCTCGGCCGCATCTTCGATAAACACTATCGTTCCCGCTGTGCGGATTTCATAAGGCGTTCCCAAGGACGCCACCAGCATGGAAAGACAACCGCCGTAGAGAATCCCCTCGGCGGAACCGGCCAGCAGAGGCTTCGCGCCCGTTTCCGGTCCGAGGTTCAACACCCATTCAGAAGCGCCGGTGAGGGCTGCTTCCCAAGAGGCAATGTCCACGCCGTCCGAATGATCGAAATCTTTTGTGACCATGGGACCGTGGAAAGTCACCAGGCCCACTGAGTCTAGGACGTAGGTCAACAGGCTGGTGATATCGCTGTAGCCGACAAAAATCTTAGGATGGGCCTTGATGTTTTCCAGGTTCAGGGTGTCGAGAAGGTAGTTAGCGCCGTATCCGCCGCGGGCGCAGAGAATGGCGCGGACGTCATCGCGGGTGAACATTTCGTCCAACTCGCGGGCTCGCCGTTCAGCAGAGCCGGCAAAATAAAAATTCTTTTCGAGAATGGAATCGAGATAGACAGGTTCGTATCCTAGATTTCGCAGTGCGTCGCAACCAGCGTCCAGCGACTCGCGCTTAATGTTGCTGGCAGGAGCAACGATTCCGATGGTGTCACCCCGCCGCAGCGCGGGCGGCTTGATGCGCGGAATAGATGGGGTGGGCGGCATCGCTTCAACGGGTTCGACGGTCAATCTTAACAGGCAGATCGAAGCCTCGATTTGTTACTTCAGTGACGCCGCTGAGTCCGCTCGGCCCCGGGGACGAGGCGTTCGAGGCTACTTGTCCGTTGGCTTGTTAAACAAAAAATTCGCCGCGACAAATCAATTGGGCCGGCCCACGAAGGAATAGTTGCTCATCCCAGCGGACTGTTTGCACTCCTCCGGGCGCGTGAACTCGGAGCGGCGACTCAGCCTTTTTTACGGCGATGGCGGCTACCGCCGCAGCGCACGATCCTGTCCCGGAGGACTGGGTTTCGCCAACTCCACGCTCGAAGAACCGGACATCGATATTTCTCTTATCTACAGGAAGAACCAACTCAACGTTAACGCCATGCTTGAAGTGAAAACTTCGCCCGATCTCGGCAGCTCTCGCCTGCCAGTCCGAAGGAAATTCTCCCACAAAGACTACATAATGCGGGTTGCCCATCGAGACCGGGATGCCCCTCACTTCACGAGAATACAGCTTGATGACAAGCTCATCCTGGACCAGTGGCTCACCCATGGCAATCTCGAACTCGTATTGCGTATCGCTACGGGAGGTTAGGGTGCAAGTTTTCAGGCCAGCACCCGTGCTAACCGTGACTTTTTCTCGGGCCTGCTCGGAGCACAGATAGGCCGCCACGCAACGCGTGCCATTGCCAGAAATTTCGGCCTCAGATCCATCAGCGTTGAACAGGCGAGCCTGCACGTCGGCGTCCTGGGCAGGGAAAAGCCACTCCACGCCGTCAGCGCCGACACCCTGGTGCCGTTCGCAGAGACGCCGGCTGAAACCCGCCAGGTCCGACGGGGCATGGATACCATCGATGATCAGGAAATCATTCCCGCAGGCGCTCGCCTTGACGAATGGAATAACGGTGGCAGACGAATTCATTCCGTGCTTACCGGACCGAGCCAAGTCGCACTTTCAAAAACAGATGATTGTTTTAGCAGTTGTAGAACCTGGCGCTGATCCTTGCGGGTCGCTTCCAGCTCAAACTGCACTCGCACGTGCTGCGGAGTCGCTGCAACCTGCAAGTTGTCCGTCATGCCGTGAACGCTTTCGAGAACCCGGTTTATCTCAAGAGTGATTTCATCGGCGCTCCGGCCGGCAACCTCGTAACCGTGGACTGCGGCTTTCAAACCAAATCGCTCTTCCCCGCGTCCCAGCAGAAAAAGGCAAAGCAGGATGAGTCCGGTGGCAAAGATTGACGTGAGATAGAGCCCCCCACCGACTGCCATGCCGACGGAGGCCACGACGAAGAGAGTCGCCGCCGTAGTCAGTCCGGTGACCAGTTTGTCGCGAGCATGAAGGATGGAACCGGCTCCGATAAAACCGATTCCTGGAATGATCTGGGCCGCAATGCGGGTGTGATCTCCGATGTGCTCGACGGCGAGTTCGTCCGAGAGAAGCGTATACATGGCTGCGCCGAGGCAGATGAAGAGATTTGTACGCAGCCCGGCTGGCCGATGCTTGAGTTGACGCTCGAGTCCGATCAGACCGCCCAGAATGGCCGCGAGTATCAGTCGAGCAATCGATACCCCGACGAGGGTGTTCATCTCGGTTTGCAGAATCTCGTAAATGTGATGCGAGTCGGGCATGAGAGCGTAGGTTGGCTGCATTTTATCACCGGGAAACGCTGCTTCAACGCGTTCGTGACCGTCGAGGTTAACGGGGGTGATTACCGGGAGAACTCGGTGAGGAGGCAGCGTGCGTCCAATAAATTGTGGCCGGAGGCTGGCCGGTTGTCCGAATCACCATGAGGGACGACAGGCCCTGCTTCTGCACGCTGGCAGCGGCCGGATCGCCATCGAATGCAACTACGAAGTCAACATATTGGGACGGATTCGCCAGCGCCCGCTCCCACAAACCTTCGCTATCGATCGGCGCTTTCCATGGGCGATGATTGCCTTCGTTGATGGTGCGACGCAGCGGGATGCCAGCTTGCTGGAGAGCGCCCACGTGGTCGCCCAGATACATAAGCAGGGCGGAGTCGGGTGGCAACTTTTTCAAGTCGGCCGCCAGTTCAGTTTCCAGCGCGATGCGGGAGCGAGAGTTCACCGACGCTTCGCGGAAACAGACAGGCTGCGCCCGCCAGACCGAGGCGTAGCTCGCCGTGAGTAGGATCAAAACAGCGGAAACAATCGCTGTCTTCGCGGGCTTGTTGCGCGCAAGACGGAGCAGAAAATAGGCGGGCAATGCGCCTGCGACCGAGAACAGGGGAAGAAGCTGCAGTCCATACCGCAGATTGTAAAAAGAGAATGGCCACCAAACCGGCAGGAAAATCGGGACGCCGCCATAGGCGATCGAGAGCATGTAGAACGGCAACGGCACCCAGAGCAGGAGAAGCGGCCACAGCCGGCGGTCAAGGATCAGAATCGCCAGAGTCCCGGCCAACAGCAGCACCACCCACAGCCTCTGCCAGCTCCCCTCGGCCATGTTCAGCTCGGAGGATTTCAGGAAGTAACTGAAAGCGACCGGCAAATCATGGGACCCGGGATGTGACGGGGAGCCCGTAGATGCGCTCTTCTGCTCAATGGCACGCGCTGAGTACGGCCCGTTGGCAAACTCCAGGGGATTTCGATAGATGATTGCGTTGTAGGCAAACCAAAGCGCTGGAGCTGCTGCCGCGAGCAAAAAGAATTTCGCAAGACTGCGGCGCATGGTTTGATCATTCATGCTCGCCTTCAGCATCACGGCGATGGCGCCGATGCACATTGCGGCCGCGAGAAACCATCCGTCGTACCGGGTGAGGCAGGCGGCCGCGAGGCACAGACCACATTTCATCAAAAATGAGCCTGCTGCACCCCGAGCAGCTTCGCCCGTGCGAGATGATTCCTGCACGAAGTCGCTGAAATACACCAGAGCCCAGATGAAAAGAGCCAAGTACAGCGATTCAGTCATCGCAGTGATTTGCAGGTAGATCAGATTTGGATTCGCGGCATAGATGATTGCCGCCAGCCACGCGGCGACTCTCGCGGGGGAATCGAGCTGGACATTCGCGCTCAACGCGCTACGCACCAGGCGGAAGATGCCAGCCGCTCCCAGAACATAGGCGACCATCGAAGGGATCGAGCCGCCAATTCCCGACTGCCAGGCCGAGTCGAAAAGCAGAAATGGAATCATCAACAGATGTGGCAGTGGTAGCCACACCGTGCCGAGCTGCAGCAAGCCGGGCGTGCGCGAGTCGAAGACCCGGCGGGCGATGTTAATGTGCGCCACGGCATCGCCGTAGAGCAGCAGGCCGCCATGCTGAAAATAGTAGGCAAAGGAAATGAACGAGACACACGCGGCCAACTGGGCTATGAGCGCGGTTTCACGATCCCAGTAGCGAGTGGGCTGGGCGTTCATCGGCTGGACTTTCGCCGGTCGCACCTGGTTCGCCGGAGGCTCATTCCAAATGGGTCAATTCGCGGAAGACTTGAAAGCGGGCATCGATTTCCTCGCGCGTAAGCGATTGCAGGCGTTCGGTGCCAAAACGCTCCACGGCAAACGACCCCATCACGCCGCCGTAGAAGAGTCCCCGTTTCAGGACCTCGCGGTTTAACTGCTCTTGCGAGGCGATGTATCCCATGAATCCGCCGGCAAACGAGTCACCCGCCCCAGTTGGATCCTTGACTTCTTCGATGGGCAAAGCGGGTGCGCGAAACGGATGGTGGCCGATGCCGAAAGCGCCTTCACGAAAGAAAATCGTCGCACCGTACTCGCCGTGTTTGATAACCAGCGCCTGCGGTCCCAGAGCAAGAACTTTTTGGGCGGCCCGAAGCAGATTGGTTTCCCCGCCCAGCACCTTGGCTTCGGTGTCATTAATCAACAGCACGTTGACCAGTTTGAGGGTCTCGAGCAAGTCCGAGCGAAAACCGTTGATCCAGTAATTCATGGTGTCGCCGCCGGTGAGACGGACACCATCCATTTTCTGACGAACTGAGGTTTGCAACGTGGGATGAATGTTGCCGAGGAACAGGAATTGTGAATCCGCATACTCAGGCGGGATTTGTGGCTGGAAGCTTTCGAACACGTTCAAATCGGTGAAATCGGTCTTGGCTTCATTCAGGTTGTCGAGATAGTGGCCGCCCCAGCGGAAAGTCTTTCCTTGGGCATGTTCGATGCCTCGGGTATCAATCTTCCGTTTTTTGAGAACATTTTCATGCTCGGCAGTGAAGTCGTCGCCGACTACTGCGACGATGCGAACATCGGTGAAGTAGCTGGCGGCGAGTGAAAAGAATGTGCAGGAGCCTCCCAATGCATTCTCCACTCGTCCGGAAGGCGTGGCAATCGTGTCAAAAGCAATCGAACCTACAGCAAGAATGCTCATTATGAAGTTTTGGTCTCCAGGTATTTTTCCAGGATGAGTTTGAGTTTCTCCCGAGTGGCGGCGGGAATTTTATCGCGGTCGGTGAGGATCGCATGGGCCAACGCCGCACCACACTTGCAGTTTCGCTTGGCCGGCATCGAGCCGACGGTCTGGCGCACAACCTGGCAGGCGTTGTCAGCATTTTTCAGCAGCACGGCAACAACCTGATCGACCGTGACGGAGTCGTGATGCGGATGCCAGCAATCGTAATCGGTCACCATGGCGACGGTGACGTAGCAAATTTCGGCTTCGCGCGCAAGCTTGGCTTCTTGCAGGTTGGTCATGCCGATCACGTCCATGCCCCAACTGCGGTACACATTGGATTCCGCCTTGGTTGAAAATTGCGGGCCTTCCATGCACAAGTAAGTTCCGCCGCGCTTGCCGGTCACTCCGGATTTCTTGCAGGCCACTTCCACGGTGCGGGCGAGTTCGGGACAGATCGGATCGGCAAAGGCGATGTGCGCCACAACGCCTTCGCCGAAAAAAGTATCCACGCGATGGCGAGTGCGATCGAAGAATTGATCGGGAATCACGAAGTCGAGTGGCTTGTGCTCTTCCTTCAACGATCCAACCGCAGACACGGAGACGATTCGCTCAACACCGAGTTGTTTGAAGCCGTAAATGTTGGCGCGAAAATTCAATTCGGTCGGAAGAATGCGGTGTCCGCGTCCGTGCCGTGCGAGGAACGCAACTTTGCGGCCTTCGAGTGTGCCCACAACATAAGCGTCGGAAGGTTCGCCGAACGGAGTTTGCTGCTCCACTTCCCGCACGTCGGCGAGGCCGGGCATCGAATAGAGCCCGCTGCCGCCGATAATGCCAATTTCCGCCTGCGCCAAATATCCCTCGAGAACAGCTTCCTGGAATGGTGGTGAACTGGTGATTATACAAAAGTGGCTGCAGAAGCGCTTTTTAGCGATATGCTTTCTTGCGATGGGCAACGCTGAAAACCAAGAACGTCTTTACCTTTCCGCTGCCACGAATGCGCCGAACAATTCCTGCTCCAGTTGCCCTGTCGTCAACTGGTCCACGCTTTCCGTAATCAACACACCGTCCCCTTCTACATCAATTACCACGGGCCCTTCCTCTGTCAGCCACGTGTGAGTGCCCGTAAGCGACTCCAGTTTCTGCAGATCGTCGTGCGAATCCTTGCCATCCGCGGTCATTTCGTGCACGTGCCTGTATCGTTTGGCCAGCGATTGAGCGTAGATCGCGGCAAATGCAGCCGCTTTCTCGTGGCTCGACCAGCGCGAGACATAGAGCAGCGCCAGCGGCGCCGACGGATCTCCTTTCGGCCGTGCCGCGTAGTAATAGCCGCCACGCCAATGCGGATACAAATTGTGCGAAACCTCAGTGCCGGCATATTGATCGACGAGAATGGCCACGTCGAATTCTCCGATTGCTCCCACATCGAAACGTTCGTAATTTTTGAAGTCCCGCTCGAAGTCGGGTACGCGCATCGGTTCGAGAACCTCACCCGAAAGATATGTCTTTGGCTCCATAATTTGGCGCGTGGTGCGCGGCGGATCAATGAGAGCCGCGGCAAAAGCTTTCTCTTTCCCGCGCGCGCGGAGCAGTTCTGTCTCAAAATCCAGGCCGTACCGATAAGGAAACGTCAACTCCTCTTTCAGGAAAATGGGAGCGCTTTTAAACTCCACGGAATCCGCCGTGCCCACGAGCATGCCTTCCTTCAGAGCATCGGCAATTTGAGGCGAAACCAGAATCGATTGCCCGGTGGGTGCAAGCATGTAATCCACCAGCACCACCATGGCCTGGCCTTCGACCACAGCCTGACGAGCTTCGCTAATCTCGTCGTTCTCGATGTCTGCGCCCGTGGGCTGATTCTTGTCATTCAGGTCGGTGTCCCCCACTTTCATCCATTTTTCCAGTCCAACATATTGGTCCTGGAGGGCGTGCGTGAGTTCATGCGCCAGCACCGGACGCTGCTGCTCCACATCGATCCAGTCGAGGAGATTGACGGTCGCAGTCTTGGCATCGTAATAGCCGGCCACTTGCTCGCGCAGCAGAGCGACGAGAAAAGTTTGCAGATCGAAGTCGCGCGGCAGAAGGCCGAATTTCTTCAGCACCAGTTCGGAGCGGCGCAAACGCTGCGCGTCCTTGTCCTCAGCCATGTTTTTTTCGAGATAGGCTACAACTTCGTCGCGGCTGGTGAGGCGTCGTTTGACTTCTTTCTTGATGGGCAAGCCGCTATCCTTGCTGGCGAACTGCAGAATCTGATCCACATCGTGAAAAAGTTCTTCGGCTTCCTTGGGGGAGATTTTCTGCTCCGGGGGGGCGCTCGCTTCTGATTTTTGATCTTGTGAGCCAGGCGTAGAGTGGGGAGCGCTGCCCGAGGGAGCGGGCGCAGTTGCGACACTGGTTTGTGACGATGAAGCGGGCGCTTGTGCCCACGCATAAGAGGCCGCGAACGCGGCCATCACAAGCAGAAGCAGGGATTTTCGATACAATTTCTTCAATTCAGTCATTGGGTTCATTTATGTCCGACGACGATCCTCGCCAAACCGCAGCGGAGTACTTTCAAAAAGCTTACGAACTTCAGATGCAAGGCGAGTACCAGCAAGCCATCGAACTCTACAGCCGTTCGATCGAGACTTTCGCGACCGCCGAGGCTTACACCTTCCGCGGTTGGACGTATTCCTACCTCGGCGACTACGATCGCGCCATCGCCGAGTGCCTGCAGGCAATCAAGCTGGATCCGGAGTTCGGCAATCCTTACAACGATATCGGGGCTTACCTGATTGAACAAGAGAAATGGGACGAGGCCATCCCCTGGTTTCAGAGGGCCATGGTTGCACCGCGGTACGAGGCGCGTCCCTATCCCCATTTCAATCTAGGCCGCGTCTATGAGCACAAGCGCGATTGGGAGAAAGCGAAAGAATATTACGCCACCGCCTATTCGCTGGATAAGAGATATCTAGCGGCGCTGGCGGGGTTGCGGAGATTGCGGGCGGCGTTTAATTGAAAATCCCTTCGCCACGGATTCCCACGGATCAGCACGGAAAGATCCAGGGAACCGTTATCCAATTCGGGGAGTCGCGTAGGCCCATTCTGGGAGTCGTTGAACGCCCCGTGTGATCTCAATCACAACTCCCGTGCTAGCTCAGGGTCGACAATCAACCGCGGGCCACACCGTGGAAGCGCACGGCTTCCAGCCGCTGTGGAATGGCCAACCTTGCAGATCGTACGTTTTTCGTGACCTCAGTGACTTGGGAACGACGGCCGATCTTCCGGTCCGAACGGGGAGCAACACTGTTTGTCGAAACCCTTCTCGGATATCGGGACCGTGGAATCTTTCAGCTCTACGAATTTGTCGTTATGCCCGACCACATCCATCTCCTTCTCGCTCCCAAACCGGCCCTCGCGCTGGAGCGCGCCATGCAATTCATCAAGGGCGGCTACTCCCATCGATTCATGAAAGAAACTGGATCGAGAATGGAAATATGGGAACGGAGTTTTACGAACCATCGCATCCGAGATGCGTTCGATTACGAAAAGCATCGGAGTTATATCCGTCTGAATCCCGTTCGCGCCGGACTGGTTGATGGACCGCAAGGTTATCCGTATTCATCTGCTTACCCCGCGTCCTCTCTCGACGACGCGCCACCGCGGCTAAAGCCAGTCGCATAGTGAATCCTATTGGCACGGCTGGAAGCCGTGCCCTTCCATGGTTGCGCGATCATCTTTTCAAACGAACTTCGTGTCGGATTCCGGCCACGACCATCTATTGTCCAAAGCGAAGAGCGTCGCTCGCAACGACGGTTTAGGGGATTTCCGAGCCTGCCACCTTCCTTGCCACCCACTCGCCGGCTTCTTTCGTTCCCAGAGCTCCGCCTACGTCTTGCGTAGTCCGTTTCTGCTGGACCGCTTCCAACACCGCGGCTTCGATCTTGTTTGCTTCGTCCGTTAAGCCCAGGTGTCCAAGCATCATCGCGGCGGTCAGAATTGCGCCGAAAGGGTTGGCCAAATTCGTCCCGGCAATCGGCGGGGCCGAACCGTGCACTGGCTCGAACATCGAAGTCTTTCCCGGATGAATATTTCCGCTGGCGGCCATGCCCAGTCCGCCCTGCAGTCCAGCAGCGAGATCGGTGATGATGTCGCCGAACATATTGTTCGTAACGATAATGTCGAACTGGCGGGGATCGCGCACCATCTGCATGCAGAGCGCATCCACGTACATGTGCTCGGGTTTGATTTGCGGATACTCGGCGCTTACCTCTTTGAACACGCGCTGCCAGAGCCCTCCGGCATGAGTCATGGCGTTGGATTTGTCGCACATGAGCACGCGCTTGCGTTGGCTGCCATCCAGCTTGGGGTGACGCTCGGCGTATTCGAACGCATAGCGGATGATGCGTTCCACGCCCTTGCGTGTGTTGATATCCTCCTGCACTGCGACCTCGTCCGGCGTGCCTTGCTTGAATACTCCTCCCGCATCGGTGTACACGCCCTCGGTATTTTCGCGGAGCACTACGAAATCGATGTGCTTAGGCTCGATGCCTTTGAGCGGGCATAGCGCGGCATCCAGCAGGCGCACCGGACGCACGTTGGCGTAGAGATCCATCTTGAAACGCATGCCCAGAAGGATCTCTTTGGCGTGAATGTTCGTGGCGACGCGCGGATCGCCGAAAGCGCCGACTAAGACTGCGTCGAAGTCGCGCTCAAGCATGGCGAAACCGTCGGGTGGGACGGTGACGCCATCTGCCAGATAGCGGTCCGCGCCCCAGTCAAAGTCGAAAGTTTCGACATTGGCTCCTGAAGCGGTAATAGCCTTCACGGCTTCTGGAATAACTTCTTTTCCGATCCCGTCACCGGGAATAATTGCGATTCGTTTCTTGGAACTCACGCGAAGAAGGTAACACAGTCGTCGTGAGATTTTCTTAAGAGCACTGAATCGCAGAGTTCGCCGAGAACAGCCGCTGAGAACTTCCGATTCGGCTCGGCCTCTTTCGATACCAGCGCGCACCAGGCGCCGATCACTTCCTGCGTTGCATTTCGAAATGCATTTTGGTGTCTTTTCCCTCTTGCTTCCAGGTCCACTCTTCGGTGTAGTGGTCGGCATCCGAGAACAGAAACACCGCGCGGTGCATATGGCCGGCATTGGGACCTGCCAGGTTGGTTGCATCCATGAAGTCGAAGGAAACGGTATTGAGATCGGGCGAGATCACCGCCTTCATGCGCGGCTGATTATTCGTCGGGCAAAAGTGGGTCATGAGCAAGTCGTCGCCATTGACGTAGTACATGCTGACCATATCTTCTCCAGCCATGTGCATGTCGGCCATCACGGCAGTGCCGCCCGCGGTCAGCCGATACGTGACCTCGGAGGTCCCACCCGACGGCGATTTCCCCTGCCACGTCCCGACCATCGATTTGAAACGGTCAAGGGTTTTCTGTGCGCTGGACTGCGCCATAAGCGCGGTGGAGGCAACCAACAACGTGAGAATTGCAAGTCCGCGAAGGAACGAATGTTTCTGTGCCATTGCGCTGCTCCTATAGAGATTCTGTAGAGAGAATAAATACGGTCCTATAGAATGTCAACAGGAAAGGGATGCACGCCACAATATCGCCGTCGGCTGACTGAATTGTTCGGAATCGCCGATCCCGGAAGGTGATTCATTCTCCCGGGTCGGCGTGAATCGATCTGACAAGCGGAGTTTGGGAAAACCGGTAAACGAATTATTTGCTATCGCCGTCGTGGTCCTTATCGACGGGGGCTGCTTGCTGGGCGTGGGCTTGCGCCTGGGGACTAAGCGTCACTTTGTCCTGTGGGAGCGCCGTTTGTTGTGGTGCCGCACTCTGTCGCGGCGCTGCGGCTACTGCTGCTTCGTTCTGAGCTGCTGGTGAAGTGTGAACTGCATTGATGCTCATCGTTACCTCCCCTTCAGGGCACCTATCGGCCTGCTGGGGAGAAACTTTAGGCCGGGCCAGCAGCGCATCCAAGACGCTTGTGTTTGAAGGGTGCAGCTAAGAATAAGAATGCAAAGGGGATTGGCGCCATCGACGAATCCGGCGTCCCCCCGCCTTGTATAATCGAAGCATCGTATGAGTTCTGTTGTCGTCGGCGGCAATCCGGCTTACCCTGCTCCTAACTTCGGGGACCTGCGCTCCGAATTTGAAGCGCTACTTTCAGGTTGTGGCATGTATGACCTGGGCGTAAGAGCCAAGATCGCGCTCACCGGCGGAGATCGGGTGCGCTGGCTCAACGGCATGGTCACGAACAATGTCCGCGACCTTGCGGTTGGACGTGGGCTCTATGCTTTTCTCTTGAACCCCCAAGGCCACATTCTGGGGGACATGTACGCCTACAACCGTGGCGACTCTCTGCTGATCGAAACGGATCAGTCGCAGTTGGAAAAGTTGCTGGCGACCTTCGACCACTACATCATCATGGACGATGTGGAGGTCGCGAACCTCAGCGGCAAGTTGACTGCCATCGGGATCGCCGGGCCGAAGGCGCGAGATGTACTCCGCGCAGCAGGATTTGAAAACTCAGAGCTAGAGCCGCTGCAATTTGCAGCTGTGACCTGGCAAAATGTGACGGTGACGGTCGTGCGGGCAGATAACACGAGCGTGGAATCCTACGAACTGTGGTTATCGCCCGACCAGATGGCGCCCGTTCACGACGCACTCACCAAGGTCGGTGCGACACGCGTAGGCCCAGCCGCATTGGAACTGCTTCGCATTGCTGCGGGGATCCCGCGTTACGGGCAGGACATCCGTGAGCGTGATCTGCCACAGGAAACCGAGCAACAGCGTGCTTTGCATTTCAGCAAGGGGTGTTACATCGGGCAGGAGATCGTGGAGCGTATTCGCTCCCGCGGCAACGTGCATCGCAAGTTCACGGGGTTCGAGGTGCAGGGTCCGTTGCCTGCCCAGGGGACGAAGATTCAAGCGGATGGAAAAGATGTTGGTGAGATTACCAGTGCCGCTTCCCTCCCCCTGGCCAGCGGCGACCGCCCGGTGGCTCTGGGTTATATCCGGCGTGAAGTCGTAACTCCGGGCAAGCAAGTTCAAGCGGACTGCACTCAGCTTTTGATCGCGACACTTCCGTTTTCAGAAGTATTCCGGCGTGAAAACCTGTAAGGATTGAAGGGACAATTTATGCCTGAGAAGAAGCAGGAAAGCTTTACCGTAACCGACCGGCGTTTGTTTACAGCAGAAGGCGAAATTCGGGAAGAGGTTTCGCAAGAGGAAGTCTCCAGTGCGGCAGCCATCGCCCAGCCTCCGCGGCAGACTCAACCCGACGTCGCTCCCACTCAACCGGAACTGGACGCGCCTCCCCCTCCAACCGCAGCCGAACAGCGAGAACAGGCAGATGCGTATCGCAAATCGGCGAAGGATTTGGACGCGCGCGTGGAACTCAGCGGACATTCCTCCAAAGAACTGGAAATGACCTTTGAGCGCTTCATGGCTTCGCTCTATATGAGCGCCATGATGCAACTCGGTCTGATGCACGAGCAAGGCGGTCAACCGCGGGTCGACCTCATCGGAGCTCGTCAGACCATCGATACGCTAAGCCTTCTGTCGGAAAAGACCAAGGGTAATCTTACCGGTACCGAGGAAGGATTCCTGCAGAACTGCCTGTACGAACTTCGCATGGCGTACGTTGAAGTGACCAACGCGCTAGCCCGTCCGACGCAGACTTCGGTCTCGAGCGCCGCCACCACGAAGCGATGAAGGCCACACTCACGGTGCTGGGCAGCGGCACCTCGATGGGAGTGCCTACCATCGGGTGCGACTGCGCCGTATGCCATTCTTCCGATCCGCATGATCGCCGTACCAGGCCTTCGGTTCTGGTAGAGTATGGCGGCAAAACCGTGCTGATCGACACTACTCCTGACTTTCGCCAACAGGCCATCCGCGAACATATTCGCAAGATTGATGCTGTGCTCTTCACCCACAGTCACGCCGATCACATTCTGGGCCTGGATGACTTGCGGCCGCTCAGTTATCGCCACAAGCCCAATAAGCTCCCACTCTACGCTCGGCCGGAAGCGGCGGATTTTATCCGCAGCACCTTCCGCTACGTTTTCGATGCCGATTACAAATATGGCGGCCTGGCGCAGGTCGAACTTAAATCGTTCGAGGGTCCGGTTGAGTTGTTCGGCGCGCGCTTTGAGCCCATCCCAGTAATCCACGGTGACGCCCAGATCGATGGCTTTCGCTTTGGCAGCGCCGCTTACCTCACGGATCACAGCAGCGTCCCTGAAGCTTCGTTGGCGAAGCTGCAGAATCTCGACATCTTGTTTCTGGATGCGTTGCGGCACATCCCGCATCCCACGCATTCGACTGTCGAGAATTCCTTGCGCGTCGTGGAAAGACTCCAACCGAAGCGAGCTTTTTTTACTCATATTTGCCACGACTTGCCACATGAGATTACGAATGAATCCCTGCCGTCAAACGTGCGGCTTTCCTACGATGGGATGAAGTTGGAGTTTGAGATTTAGATTGTGTGGCGCGGGCGCCCTCGCCCGTGGGTTTTAACACTAGAGAGCCGCGGGCGAGGGCGCCCGCACCGCACAAACAATGCAGGTTTGGCACAAACTCGAAGACGTTCCCATCGGCTTTGGCCACACCCTGCTCAGCGTGGGCAACTTTGATGGCGTGCATCGCGCCCATACCCGAGTGCTGGGCAACATCGTGCCGTGTGCGCGGGAGACGGGCCACAAGGCAGTGGTCGTCACTTTCGAGCCGCATCCCATGAGAATTCTCAGGCCCGACTCCGGGCTGAAACTACTGACGCCTACTCCCGAAAAGGTTCGCCTGCTCGCGGCCGCTGGCTTGGACGCCGTCCTCCTGCTCCCTTTTACCCGCGACCTGTCTCTCATGACTCCGCGAGACTTCGCTCATGACATCCTGAAAAAAGGTTTGCAAGCCCGGGAAGTACACGAAGGCTACAACTTCCATTTCGGCAACAAGGCAAAAGGGGACGTAAGCCTGCTCGCTGAATTCGGTCGCGAAATGGATTTCGAGGTGAAGGTCTATCCCGAGTCGCGGCTGCGGGGTGAGCCGGTTTCGAGCACTCAGATTCGCAAACTGCTTGCCGCAGGACAAGTGAGCCGGGCACGTCACCTCCTGGCCCGCCCTTTCAGTATTTTGTCGACCCCAGGCCGCGGTCGAGGGTACGGCTCCAAATACACCGTGCCGACGATCAATCTGAGTCGCTACGAGGAGCTTGTCCCGAAGGACGGCGTCTACATTACTCTTACGCGCGTAGGCCAGGAATGTTTCGATTCAGTGACCAACGTCGGGAATCGTCCCACGTTCGGCACGGAGTCGTTCGCGGTCGAAACACATCTGCTCAACTTCCATCCCATCGAACTAAGTCCAGAGACAGAGGTTGAAATTCATTTTCTGCAGAGGCTGCGGGATGAAGTTAAGTTCCCTTCGGTGGAAGCGCTTCGTGAGCAGATTGGTAAGGATGTGGGGAAGGCGCAGCGTTATTTCCGGCTGTTGAAGTCAAGGGCCTAGTGAGGCAGATACCCATCCTCCATGGGAAGTTTGCCGTCGACCCTGACCACATTGACCTGATCGTTGATCGAGCGGACATCGACTAAGCCCACCGCGCCCGGCGTCGTCCCCACCATCTTGAGTACGTCTTCATCGGAATCAACCGTGGTGATCGACCCCTGGTGGGTTGCGATAAACGACTTCAGCTCACTGGACGACATCTTGTTGAGCCGCTCGAGGGTGATCATTTCGCCGCTGGAATTCTTGTGGAGAACAAGAATCACATCCTTGCCATCGTGCCACTTCTTAACTTCCAACCGAAAAATCTTGGCCAGATGCGCGGAGCCAACCTCGGCCAGACCGTTGTCCTTGTTCACCACAACCGCCATGTGATGCGCAAAACACGGAAGCAACGAACCCATCATGAAAGCGAACAGACAGCCGATGCGAGAAAACTTCATAGCAAACTCCACCCCGAGTCCGAGGAACCGCCTGATCAAAGAATCCCGCTTCTGCCTACAAAAACCTAGTGGAAAGCGGTCGGCGCAGGTTACCTTGGTGATCTGCCGCTGGTCATTCCATGGGCTCGACCAGCGTAATCTCCTCGTGCAATCTGCGATCGGGCAATTGCACGACAACAATGGCCACCAGCACGAGCACGATTCCGACCGTCTGTAGTGGCCGCATCACCTCACCCAGGGCGACAGCCGCAATCACAATCGAGAATACAGGCTCCAGGCAGCTAACCACGATGGCGCGAGTCGGTTCCAGATGTTGCAAGCCGGCGAAATAAAGCGAAAAGGGCGCGAGCACGGAAATGAGCGAAAACACAAATAGGAATAACCACTGGTCCGCGGAGTAGTGAGCGGCGATAATTTTCCACGGGGGATTCACAATAATCCAAAAGAGGGTTGCGCTGAAAATCACGAACAGAAGCACGGTCCAGCGATCATAACGAGCAAGGATGCTGTGGCCACCGACGTTGTAGAAGGCGAAAGAAAACGCCGCCGCTAGAGCCCCCATAACTCCAATCGCATCCAGACGGAATCCCCCAGGGCCGAATATTCCGATCACCAGGGCAATCCCCGTCACCGCCAACCCCACCGCTGCGACCCGTTGCAGGGTTGGCTTTTGCAGCCCGCGCGCGACCGTGTAAAGCAGAACCCAAACCGGCGCCGTGTACTGCACGATGATTGCGGTAGCCACGTTGGTTCGCTGGATCGCGAGGTAATAGAAGTAGTTGGATGCTGCCACGCCGAGAATGCCCAGTACGAACATCCGGCCAAAATCGACTGCGGGTAGACGCAATCGTTTCCATCCCCGAAGCAGCACCAGCGCGAAAAGAAGGACGACGAATGAAAACGTAGCGCGGCTCTGCGACAGGATCAGCGGATCGATGGGTCGAAGGGTTTGTCCCTTGGGCAGAAGTCGCCCGGTGAATGCTGCTCGACCGAGCGTCGCGGCCACGCCCCACAAAAACGTGGCACTGGCAATGTATAGATATCCGCGGACGGGATGCGCTCGGCTGGGCAAGGAGTGATCAGACAACTTATTATTTTTCGGCGTACTCGATTACGTAGCTGATCTTGGCCGTCTTTTGCAGCATGGCCGCAACCGAGCAGTACTTTTCTTCGGACAGTCGCACCGCATCCTCGACCGCCTTATGCGAGACATTTCCTCCCACTCGATAAACCAGACAGATCTCGGTATAGACAGTCGGTGGAGTGGCCGCCCGTTCGCCCTCGGCCCGCACTTCAATGCTGGTGAAAGGCTCGCGCTTCTTAGCCAGAATGCTGGCAACGTCGTAGCCGGTGCACCCACACAACCCGATCAACACCAACTCCATGGGACTGCTGCCGGTTTTGCTGTCGCCGTCGACGACAATGGCATGGCCGCTGCTCGCCTGCCCCAGAAAACGGTGGTTGTCTGTCCAGATCGCCTTCGCTTCGATCATATCTCTCCTCTATCGCCGGTTGTCCGTCTGTGGCTCCGGGTGGATCAGCACGCGAAACAACTCGGGTGCTTCCTGCTTGAAGTGGATCTCCAACTCAGTCGAAATATCGTGCACACGCGAAAGCGGCAGTTCGTCGGAGAATGTGCAGTGGCAAGATACATAGAGACGCCCGCGTACGTGCTTGACCTCGACGTCATGCACATCCAGAACTTCCGGAAAGTGTGCGACTACCGCTTTTAGTTTCTTCTCCAAGAGAGCATCTCGCACCACCTCATCGCCGGTTTCGATGGTGGCTGGTTCGCTTTCAATGTGAGTCAGGATGGTGGAAATCTCCGGCACCTCCTCGCGGATATCCGATTCGAGCTTGGTCACCTGATCATGCGCATCCTTCAAACTCAGTTGCTCGTCTAGCTCCAGATGCTGTTCGACGTGCAAACGCCCGCGCAGGTCCTGCACGCTGATGTCGTGCACATTGAAATTGTTGCGTGTGGCCACAGCCCGAACGCGATCGAAAATGTTCTCTCGCCGCGCCGGTCGTGCCACGGAACGAACCACCACATCGGCATCGGGCAGCACGCTCTGCACAGCCGAGGTTACGGCATCGGCGACTTGCTCCGAGCGCTGGAAGGTCACATTGCGCGCCAAGCCAACCGAAAGATCCGCGAAATAGCGGTTGCCCGCGCGGCGGATTCGCACCCGATCCACTTCGATCAATCCATCGACCTTGTTGACCGCTGCCACGATCTTGCCGCGCACACCGGCAGGGGCAGCGTCGAGCAAAGAGTCGACGGTTCTGCGGGCCAGCCTTGAGCTAACGTAAACGACGACTCCAGCGACAAACAGCGCAGCAACCGGATCCGCGTTACGCAGCCGATCCACACCATATAGTCGGCCTAGGAGCACCAGACCCAACCCCACCACCACCACTCCGCTGGAATAGATGTCGGTGGAGAAGTGCAAGGCATCTGCTTCCAAGGCCTGGCTATCGTACTTTGCGGCAATTTTTCCCAAAGCGCGCGAGCGCCAGAAATCTACCGCCATGGAAATGAACATAACGGCGAAAGCCGCGATGCTCGGTTCAATTTCCACATGCCGGAAAAACAGCCGCTTCACGGCTTCGTAGATGATCCAGACGCAGGTTAGAAGCAGCAGACCGGTCTCAATGAAAGCGGAAAAATTCTCTACTTTGCCGTGCCCGTATTGATGGTCGGCGTCAGCAGGTTTGTCGGAGACACGGACAGAAAAGAAAGTCACGATCGCCGCAATGAGATCGAGCCCGGAATGCGCAGCTTCGGACAAGATGCCCAGACTACCCGTGGTAGCGCCGACGACAATCTTGAGCATGGTAATGGCGATCGCCGCCAGCACGGAATTTCCCGCCACCGCACGTTTTTCCGCGCGCATGGACTCGGGGTTACCCAATAGCGTCGACTCGGGCATGACTGCATTATCGCCGCTCCTGACTCCCTCCGCCAATCCATCGCCGTGGGAACATTTCCACACGCCTGCCGACAGCAGCGGAACTCTGTGCTAGGATTTTCACTGATCTTTCGATCTCCGTTGGAGGAAGCACTAGATTATGATGCGATACGGATTAGTCTGTCTGCTGCTTGCGGTCCTGTCATGGGGCCAAGCTGCCAGTTCACCATCCACTCCGGCGGCCCCCCAGGCGGGGACGCCAACCAACCCGGCAGGGAATCCCGCCGAGACTAAGGAAGTTCCGCCCGATACCCCAGTGATCACGATCAACGGATTGTGCCCCAATCCGCCCGCCGACAAAACGGCGGATCCTCATTGCAAAACCACAATCACTCGCGCTGAATTCGAAAAAATCATGGACTCGGTCCAGCCTAATATGCCCCCGCGCGTTCGGCGCCAATTCGCTACGCGCTATTCCTCTGCCCTGGTAATGGCCGAGAAGGCGCACGAAATGGGTTTAGATCAGGGACCGAAATTCGAAGATCGAATGAAGCTCATGCGCATCCAGGTTTTAACCCAGATGTTCAATCAGGCAGTGCAGGAGAAAGCGGGGCAGATTTCCGATCAAGACATCGAAGACTATTACAAGAGCAAGTCCGCGGACTATGAAGAAGCGGACCTGCAGCGCATATTCATTCCACGCGCCCAGCAACTCCCCGCGTCCAAGGTCAAACCGACCGCCCCAGCGCAAAAACTGGCGGAAGACGTCATGAAGAAAGAAGCCGACAAAGTTCATGCCCGTGCCGTTGCCGGAGAGGACTTTGCCAAACTGCAGGATGAAGCTTATGCACTGGCTGGGCTGAAGGGCAAGGCTCCGAGCACCAAGATGGGCGAGATCCGGCGCAACGGCCTGCCTCCAACCCAGGTTTCCGTCATGGATTTGGAGACCGGCGAAATCTCGGCTGTGCTCTCCGATCAAAGCGGGTATTTCATTTACAAGGTCGGCAAAAAAGAAGTAGAGCCCCTGGATAAGGTAAAGGAGGAAATTCGCGGAGCGTTGCGCACACAACGCATGCAGGACCAGATGAAATCCGTCCAAGAGTCTGCTACTCCTACCTTGGATGAAGCCTATTTCGGTCCGGAAATGGCTCCTCCGCACGGGATGCCATTGCCGCCGCCGGGACCAGGCGGCCCGTCACCCAAGCCCGCTTCTCCTGGCCCTAAATAATGGGCAGTGAGAAGCCAAGCGTCATCGTAACGGGGATTGCTGGCAACCTGGGGCTGCGGCTGTTGCCGCTCCTTGCGGACTATCAGACCATCGGAGTCGATCTGAATCCGCCCCAGACCAGCCATCACCTGCGGTTTGTAGGCATGGACCTAGGCTTGGAAGAGTCCTGCCGAGAATTGTTTCTTCTGTTGCGCGAAGCTCGTCCGGTTGCATTTATCCACTTGGCTTTTGTGCTCGATCCTGTCCGCACGCGCGTGCTCGACCTCGACCGCATGTGGCAGATCAATGTGGCCGGCACGGCCCGAGTCATGGAGGCCATCACCGAAGCCAATCGTGATGACGCGATCGTGGGAAAGTTCATTTTTCCCAGCAGTGTCTCCGCGTATGGTTCCGATCTGCCGGACCTCGTGACCGAGGACTTCCCTCTGGGCGCACACACTCTGCCTTACGCGATTCACAAAATGGAAGCCGACAAGGTCGTGCAGCAAAGGGCGCCTGCGCTGCGAGGCTGCAGCGTTTACATGCTGCGTCCGCATATTTTTGCCGGCGCCAGCGTGGAAAACTATATGGTCGGGGCTTTTCGCGGGACACCGAACGGCCGCAGCCAGCGAGCAGCTAAGATGCGAGACCGTGGCAAACGGCTTCCCTGCCTGTTGCCCTACGGAAGCCAATATCTTGAACACCGCTTGCAGTTCGTTCACGTGGACGACATGGCACGACTGCTGGCGCACATTTTGCGCAAAACCGAACCTGAGTCCCAACGGCTCACCGTGTTGAACGTCGCGGGACGCGGCGAACCTTTAACCTTTGCGCGCTGCATTGAACTGGCCCAAGCCAAGTTGATTCGAGTCCCCGGCAAGTGGGCATTCCGAACAGTCCTGCAATTTATGTGGAAGTTTGGCATATCGGCGATTCCTCCGGAGGCCATGCCCTACATCACCGGCGAATACCTCATGGACACCGATCGCCTGCGAAAATTCCTGGGGGAGGATTATGAGAGTGTGATCCGCTACACCGTCGCCGATGCCTTCGCCGATTGCTTTGTTTCGGCCGCTCCCGCTGCATCACAAGCGTCCTCGGCTGGGCAACAGGCTTAATTCCGGCCGCTGCCTTCTTTCACATCAACCGGCTGGCCGCCGTAAACTGCAGGCTCTCCCAAACTTCCCTTCGCGGGCAGATGGCGCAAGTAGATCACAATCTCCCAGATCTCGTCGTCGCTCAGAATGCCTTTGGACGCGGGCATCCCCGAGGGAAAGATGCCGTTGCCAATCACCCACTTCAACTGGCCATCGCTGTAATTCTGCACGGTGGGTGAAGTCAGTAGCGGGACCGGTGGCGACATTCGCTCAGCAAATGGAACGCCTGTGTTTTGGCCGTCCAAACCATGGCAAACCATGCAGTAGTTGGAAAAGCTTTTACCACCGCGACGGATGTTCTCTTCGTTCGCGGGTAGCGGATTCACGTCTCCCCTTCCGCGCACCGTGATCTTCTGCTTCACCTCGCTTGCCAGGGCTGTTTCCAGTTTGCCCGGTTCGCGAACTCCACATCCAGCGAGCAATAAGAGCAGACCAAGAGCCAACCCTCGGCTCTGCCAGATTGCCCGCCAGAGTCCACTCATTACTCCACCACGGTGATCGTCATATTCATGTTGCCGTGGTTGGCGCCGCAAAAATGATCGCAGATCGTCATGAATGTTCCCGCAGTGTGCGGAGTCAACGTGACTTCCGTCGGCGTTCCGGGCTGGATGTCTTCGTCAATCTTGAGCGCTCGCATGAAGAAGCCATGGGTCACATCTTCACTGGTGAGACGCAGCTTGACGGTTTCTCCCTTCTTGATGGTGATTTGGTTGGGGCTAAAGGCAAAACGCTTGGCGGTGATTTCGATGACTCTCGGACCAGCGTCAGCATGCGCCTTGCGGGGTGCCACGAAGGATAGAACCGCAACTAAAGCAAGTGGCAAGACGCCTGCCAGGACATAAGTACGCCATTTGGATGATTTCATTGGTCTTCCCATTTCTGGTTCCGTTTCTCCGTTTACAGGTTTGGGTTTCTAAGAATCTGGTTGATGCCGTTAATGCCCATGTACTCGCGGGTGGTGAGTTCTACATCTTCCACATTCACGGTGTTGACCATGGGTTTACCGGCGAAGCCTTCGTGCACCAGCCGGATGCCCAGGTTCTGGAAAGGCTTGTCCTTGTCGAACGCGATGGGCTTCTTGGGAACTCCCGCGGTTGGATCAGGGAAAGCGAAGATCAACGAACGCGCCGCGTAGTGATGCACGTGCTGCTCTTCGTGCTCATTGTCGCGATGAATGTGCCCGTAGAGTACGGTGACATTTTCGTATTGCGAAAGAACATCCATCACTTTATCGCCGTCGCTAGTGAACCACTCCCATTCCGGTTTCAGATCGAACAGCGGACGGTGCGTAAACACTACGATGGGGGCGGATTTGGGAAATCGCTCCAGATCTTTCTTGAGCCACGCCAGTTGCTCGGGGCCGACTTCGGGCTTGGCTCGTGAAACGTTGTCCAGAGCGATAAAATGCACTCCGCGATGGTCGAACGAGTAGTAGGTCTCGCCCAAAAAGTCGCGATAGAGTGCCCCACCATCCAGCCCCGCATCGTGCTCGCCCGGGACGCACTTCACCAGAGGCACGTTCAGCCCGCGCGAGATATCAAGGAACTGTTTCATGCGTTGCGCATGCACATCTTTTTCTTCAGTGTCGTGCGTCAGGTCGCCGGTAAATAGAATCAGGTCGGGACGCTGCGGCAACTGGTTCACCATCTGCACCGCCCGTTCGAAGGCTTTTGTGCCTAACGGATCGGGTGGCCCATTAAAACCAACGTGCGCGTCGCTGAGCTGAACGAAACTGAAAGGCGTCACCTTTTCGCCGTTCTTCTGCCCCATGAGGTGGAACAATTCTCCAGCTTCGCCCCTAGCCGCGGCCGCCGGGAACGCCGCGTAAAGGACGCCAATCCCCAACGATGTCCCCGCCATCTTCATAAACGACCTGCGATTCACGTCCTTCATTCCGCCCTCCTTGGGTCTTGCTTGCACTATGGATAACTGAGAAATCATGGGTTTATTCCTTGAGCGCATTTGTCAATTTTTCGTCATGGAATAAATTCCTCGATTCTTGGTTTACCTTATGGAAGTGGCGGGAGAGCGTTTGACGGCGGCGACCTTCGAAGAGCTGGCCATGCCCCTCTTTGACCAGCTCTACAATTTCGCGCACTGGCTCGCCCAAGATCGTACGGAAGCGGAAGACCTGGTGCAGGAGACCTACGCCAAGGCGCTGAAGGGCTTTTCCTCGTTTCAGGCCGGCACGAACTTCCGCGCCTGGATGTATCGCATCTTGCGGAATACTTTCCTTACGTCGCGCACGGGTTTGAAGGCGACCGCGACCGTGACCCTTGATGCTGACGACAGTCCGGAATTGCCCGCAGGACCGGAGACGCCCGAAACCATCCTCATCGAGAATTCCCAGCACCAACTCCTTCAGGTTGCGATCGAATCTTTGCCGGTGCACTTTCGCGAGGTGCTGCTGCTGTGCGAGGTAGAGGAAATGTCTTATCAGGAAATCGCGGAAACGCTTTCGATTCCTATCGGGACCGTGATGTCACGGCTTTCGCGCGCCCGCAAGGCGCTTCGTGAAAGCCTGCAGCAGAAGTTGGTGAAAGCCTGAAAATGGAACACTGGACCGCAAAGCTCGAGACCTACCTCGACGGAGAACTTTCCGCGAGTGAGATGCGAGATTTGGACGCTCACGTCCGAAGCTGCCCATCGTGTGCCGCAGATGTACTGAACCGGGTCCAGCTTAAGCGTGCGGTGAGCACCGCCGGTAAACGATACAGCCCGAGTCCCGATTTCCGTGAGCGGATACGCAAGAGTATCGCGGCCAAGCCCCAGGCGTCTCCAATGCGTCTGTGGCTCGGGGTAAGCGCCGCAGTTGCGCTGCTGCTTATGGTCACATTCGTCGCGATTTCAGCTCGGCAACAACAACTGCTGCGACAGCATACCCTGAGCGAGCTTGCCGACCTTCACGTGGCCACACTCGCCAGCGCCAATCCCGTGGACGTGATTTCAACCGATCGACATACGGTGAAGCCATGGTTCCAGGGAAAGATTCCCTTCACTTTCAACCTGCCGGAATTGCAAAAGTCGGAATTCACTTTGATTGGAGGCCGCGTCGCCTATCTCGGTCAGGCGCCCGGAGCGGAACTGATCTACCAGATTCGCAAGCACCAGATTTCGGTCTTTATCTTCCAGGATCGGGCCGTCGGCAGCGATTTAGGATCGAGTTCTCAGCCACGGAGAGGATTGTCGTTCAACCTCGAAAGCTGGAACCAGGACGGCTTGCGCTACTTCGTTATCGGAGATGCCAGCGCCGATGATATTCGAACTCTCGCGGAGTTACTAAAGAAAGCTCCGTAGAGACGCAGCTTGCTGCGTCTCTTTTGACCGACAAAATAGTTGTTGTCATCCCTAGCAAAGGCAGGGATCTGCAGTGCTGGGTCTCTAGACCTACTTTTTCCCTCGATACAATCCCGCAATCCCAAATGTATACGGCGTCCAAGAAGCTTCTCGAAACCCGGCGCAGCGCATCCGCTCAAGCATCTCGTCGGGAGGTGGAAAACGCTCCACCGACGCGGGCAAGTAAGCGTAAGGCCCACGCACGCCCGAGATCAGGGTCCCGATTGCCGGAAGCACCCGCTTGAAGTAAATCCGATACATCTTTCCCATCAAACCCCGGGGCTCGCCAAAATCGAGGATTCCGCACTCACCGCCCGGCCGCAGCAGACGCGCCATCTCCCGCAGTCCGGCATCGTAGTCCGCCAGATTGCGGAAGCCAAACGCCGCGGTGATCAAATCGAATTGCTGGTCCCCAAAAGGAAGAGCCAGCGCATCCGCCTCGACCCAGCGTGGCGACTTTTCAGTCGACTTGCCATCCGCCCGCTGAAGCATCGCATGCGAAAAATCCACGCCCAGGATTTTTGTCGGCGATTTCCCTGCCCGTCGGCGCAATGCGAAAGTCATGTCGCCCGTCCCGCAACACAAGTCAAGCACGCGGGCATCGGGACGCGCCAGAATAGGAGCAAACTTTCGCGCTGTCCTCCACCACCACAAACGGTCCACGTTTAACGAAAGCACATGATTCAGCAGGTCGTAGCGCGGCGCGATCGAGGTAAACATCTCCCGCACCGCGCGCCCGGCCGACGCCGGGTCGGTGGCTCCGTCTGGAGAAGCGCCAATCACCGTCGCTTTGGATGAATCAGTCACGGTTCAACTCAATCGACAACTGGAAATTGCTAATTCGAAAATCTCCTTTCAAGATTCGGGCAACCGCCGCAGTTCGTTCACCGCCTCGACAACTACTTTCTCTGGCACATCGTTAACGATCTCAACTTTCCCAATCTCGCGTGGCAGCACGAAATGTACGACGCCGTTGCGCGTTTTCTTGTCACTCTTGAGCAAGCGGACAATGTCGAGGCTGCGAGCCTCGACTCTTGGCAGGGGCCCAAGATCAAGCACAGCGTCGGAGATTCGTTGCGCCGCATTTTTATCGATGCGATCGGTCGCGGCCGCGATGTGCGTAGCTGCGATCATCCCCCAAGCCACCGCCTCGCCATGAAGAAAGCGACGATAACCTGATTCAGCCTCCAGAGCGTGCCCGATGGTGTGGCCGAAATTCAGCACACGTCTCAACCCGCCCTCCCGCTCGTCGGAGGACACCACCTCAGCCTTCAGACGCACAGATTCCGCAATCACCCAGTCCAACGCGGCGGCATCGTGGCGCAGCGTATTCACCTCGATTTTTTCGAGACAGGCAAAAAGCGCAGGCTTCCCAATCACTCCGCACTTCAGAGCTTCATACAGCCCAGCGCGAAACTCGCGCTGCGGCAAAGTCGACAGCACGGCGGGATCGATCAGCACCACGCGCGGCTGATGAAAGGTCCCCAGCAGGTTCTTCCCGCTGCGCAGATTGATGCCAGTCTTGCCGCCAATGGCGGCGTCCAACTGTGCCTGCACCGTGGTAGGAATCTGCACCACGTCGACGCCGCGCATATAGAGCGATGCCAATAGACCCGCCACATCTCCCACGACTCCGCCACCAAATGCCACAATCACAGCATTTCGATCCGCCCCAAAATGGGTCAATTTCTCTGCCAACCGTTCGACTGTGGCCAGCTTCTTGTAACCCTCGCCGTCAGGCATCTCTACCACCGGAGCTTTAAACCCGGCAGCAGACAGCGACCTTATCAATTTCTTGCCCCACCTGCGGCGCACCGGAGGCACGGTTACAACGAAGAACTGTCGGCGCTCTCCAACCGCGTCACGCAATTGCTCCCCCGCTCTCTCCAGCAAGCCATTCTCGATGATGGCCTCGTAAGGACGCGGCGGCACTGCGATCGTCACTCGGGTCATGGAATCTCATCATAACGTAATCATCCCCGCTGCCAGCAGGCTGCCGCGTGATAACATTTTCGGCCTATGCAGTCCGCGCCGTCCCAAACCGATTTCCTGGTGATTGGGGCCGGAGTCGCGGGATTACGCGCCGCAGTTGAACTGGCAAGCGCCGGCACGGTCCTCGTACTGGCCAAGCGCGAGGTCACCGAATCGAACACGCAGTGGGCCCAGGGCGGCATCGCCGCCGCGCTCAGCGACGAAGACGAGATCAGTCTCCACCTCCAGGACACACTCCTCGCCGGCGACGGCCTGTGCAATCCGGAAGCTGCCAAGGTGCTGGTGGAAGATGCCCCCGAGCGCATCGACGAACTGGTTCAATGGGGCACGGAATTCGATCGCCAGGGCACCAAACTCACCTTCGGCCGCGAAGGCGCACACAGCCGCAACCGCATCCTGCACGCGCACGGTGATTCCACGGGCAGGGAGATTCTCCGGGCTCTCTACGCCAAAACCAAAACCCTGAAAAACATCTCCGTCCGCGAGTTTGAGTTCTCCACCGATTTGATGGTCGAACACGATCGTGTCTGCGGCATCGAACTGATCAATGAGAAGGGTGAGAAGCAACTGATGACTGCCTCTGCCGTATTGCTCGCCACCGGAGGCATGGGGCAACTCTACCGCAACACCACCAACCCCGCAGTCGCCACCGGGGACGGAGTCGCCATGGCATTTCGTGCCGGCGCCGAAGTCGGTGACATGGAGTTCATCCAGTTCCATCCCACGGCACTCTACCTGAAGAATGCCCCCCGCTTTCTGCTCTCTGAGGCGTTGCGAGGCGAAGGCGCTTACCTGCGCAACATCGAGATGGACCGCTTCATGCCCAAGTATCATCCCATGGGCGAACTGGCGCCGCGCGATGTTGTAGCCCGAGCCATTCTCCACGAGCTCGAGGTCAGCCACATCAAAGACCCGATCGCTTATCTCGACCTTACCCATCTCAAGCCCGACCACGTGAAAAAGCGTTTCCCACGCATTCACGCCACCTGCATGCAGTTCAACATCGACATCACAGAGGATCTAATCCCCATCCGTCCCGCGGCGCACTACGCTATGGGTGGTGTGCGCACCGACCTCGAGGGACGTTGTACGCTAGCCGGCCTCTACGCCGCCGGAGAAGCAGCCACTACCGGCGTCCATGGTGCTAATCGACTGGCCAGCAATTCCCTGCCTGAAGGCTTGGTGTTCGGAGCAAGAGCCGGTAAGACCATGCGGGAAGAATTGCGCCGTGCGCCCACCAACTCCGCCAAACCCAATCGCGCCGTCTCCAACGGACCCGTCGACACTGCGACCGAAGAAGTGATCCGCGAAGTTCAAGACCTGATGTGGCGGGATGTGGGCATTGTGCGCACCGGTATTGGATTGAAGGCGGCCATCGAACATTTGAAAGGCATAGCTCCCCGAGTGGCCCACCCCCAAACGCGGCGCGCGCACGAGGCGCAAAATATCCACTCGGATGCCATGCTAGTCGCCCGTTCTGCGCTGGCCCGCGAAGAGAGCCGCGGCGCTCACTATCGCACCGACTTCCCTGTTCACAACGGCGCCAAATTCCTCAAGCATTCCATCATCAAGGGCGATTCCATCCGATTCGCATAAAACCATTAACCACAAAGGACACGAAGGTACACAAAGGAAAACATGCGGCTCTTTGCCTTCTCCAGGTCTTCCTTTGTGGACCTTCGTGTCCGGAGCCTGCTCTCAGCAGAGTCGAAGGGTGTTTAATGATCTTGACTCTGCGGATGGAGCAACGACGCCAACACTGAAATCAGCAACACCCCAGCCACCACTCCGAGCGCAACGCCTGTCGGAATCTGGTAGTAATCGGAAGTCAACATCTTTGCTCCGATGAAAATCAAAACCACGGAAAGTCCATAGTGCAGGTAGTGGAAGAGCTCCATCATGCCGGCCAGCACGAAGTACATCGAGCGTAAACCTAAAATCGCAAACACGTTGGAGGTGTAAACAATAAAAGGTTTCAGCGTGATGGCCAACACCGCGGGGATCGAATCCGTGGCGAAAAGCAGATCGGTAGTCTCGACCACCACCAGCACCGCTAAAAGGGGTGTCGCGTACAAGCCCGCGCGCCGCACAACAAATTTGTCCCCCTCGTAGTCTTCCGTCACTGGCACCCAGCGGCGAAACCAACGCAGTACGGGATTGTTTTCCGGTTCGATTCCCGCGTCTTTCTGGCGCAACAGTTTGATTCCGCTATAGACGAGAAACGCACCAAAGATGTACGTGATCCAATGAAATCTTCGAATCAAGCCGATCCCGACCACAATGAAGACGCCACGCATGACCAGGGCCCCAACGATTCCCCAGAACAGCACCTTGTGTTGGTGATCCGGAGCGACACGGAAGTAGCGGAAAATCAGGAGAAAGATAAAAAGATTATCGACGCTAAGCGAAAGTTCAATCACGTACCCAGTGACGAACTCCACGGCGGTCGCGTGCCCATAGCGGAAATAAACCAACACGGCGAATGCGCAGGCCAGCACGATCCAGGTAAAGCTCCAGGCCAGCGCCTCGCGAAATTTCACCGCGTGTCCCGGACGCTGCAAGAACCCCAGATCAAGGGCCAGCATGCCCAGCACGAACAGATTGAAGAGAATCCAGAACAGTAGCTGGCTCAATAGAGTTCCACCGCCGGAATTTTCAAAAATGGCAAATTCCATTTGCCAATTCGCCCACTGCCAGCAATTTCAAGTTGCAAAATCGCTAATCGGAAATTCGCTCTAGTCCGCCCTTCCCCACTTGCCCTCTTGCCACGGCTGCCACATGCCCAGCGTCTTCATCAGTCCATCGATCTGCGTCTCGTGCAAGGTCTGGTCGATTTGCGCGTGATGCAGCCGGGGACCAAGCCTTTGCGGAGCGTTGGCGATGCCAAATGTCAGCGCTGCCGCTTCCGCCACATGTTTCTTCAATTGCGCGAGGTCAACCTTGTCGAAGGTATCGGACATCGCGTGATAATTGATCAGGTAATTGGCTTCCTCCTGATCGGCCACGAAGGTCGGCACGCCTTCCAACATGAAATCCCAATGGTCCGTGCCCCATTCTGCGTCGGTTGTCACCTTGTCGGCGTCAAACTGCTTGAGAGGCGCAACCAGATTATTTGCAGCATCGGCCACATCCTTGCGTCCACCGAGAGAAAAGCCTGTGACCTTGCCCGTTCCAGAGTCGAAAATGACGACGCCCGCTGCCTTGTCCAGTTCAGCGCGATGTGCGATCGCGTAGGCGTGCGATCCCACCAGGCCTTCCTCTTCGCCGGAAAACAGGATAAAGCGAATGCTGCGGCGCGGCCGCAATCCCGCCTTCTTGATAGCGCGAAGCGCGTCGATCACCAGCGCCGCGTTGCATCCGTTGTCGAGCGCCCCTGTGCCCAGTTCCCACGAATCGAGATGCGCACCAAGAATCACAAACTCGTCCGGCTTCTCGCTGCCCCGGAATTCCGCCACTACGTTTGACGCTGTGATTGGCCCGCCAATGCGATTGGGAATTGCCAGGTCGGCACGGAGTTTCTGCCCGGAAGCCAGAAGCCGCGCGATGCGAGCGGCATCCTCTCGCGCCACCAGCACAGTGGGAATTTCGCCAATTTCGCCTTGCTGCGAGTCGGTATGGCGATAAAGCAGATCGTGCGGACGCGATGACTGAAAGGCGATGGCCAAAGCCTTCGCTTGCAAAGCGCGGAGAATAATTCCCGGAGCCCTCAGATATTCCGCAAACAGGTCGTCCCACTTGGTCATTTCCTGGGAGTGCACCAGCAGCAAGGCGCCCGTAACGTTGCCGGCTTTGACGAAATCTTCAGGCTTGCCCTCGCCCACGTCGACGATCGGCACGTCTTGACGAGACGCCAATGCGGGAGCCCAGGCCATTGAGACCACCCGCACGTCGAATTGCTCGGGCGAGGTGATGCTCATTCTGGTGAATCCCTCTGCCCAGGAAGCCTGAATGGTAAAGTTTTCCGTGTGGACGCTATCGGCGCCCGCGACTTTGAAAGCTGCCACGCCCCAATCCACGGCTTGCCGCATGGCCAGCGTCCCCGGCACTCGTCCTCCGATTTGGTCGGTGAGGCGTTGCAGATTGGATTCAAGAGGCGAGGGTTTCAGAGCTTCCGCGATCACCTGGTCGACAGGATTCTGCGCGGACGCCATCGCCAGTAGAAACAGGAAGGAACAAACACAGCTTTCACAGTTCGCATAAGTTTTGAATTAGAAACCAAATCGCGAAAAAGCGAAAGGCTCAGCAACTCCCCGCCGTCCCCGGCGACGTGCAAATCTCCTGGATGATTTGTTCCCCAAGCTTCAGGAACGGAGTGTCTTCGACTACCAGCCCGTTCGTGAGCAAGGATACGGAAAAACCGTCGTCCAGAAACATGCCATTGAACGCCGTGTATCCCGCCGTTCTGCCATTGTGCCAAACGAATGGGTGGCCCACCTCTGTTGTCCGCACCCAACCCATGGCGTAATAGGACGGTCCGCCTCCGGGATAGCTGGGGACGTTCGGTGGCGCGACCATAATGGCAAATATTGGCGCGGGGATCACCTTTCCGTTCAGAAGCGCCGCATCCCAAGTCGCCAAGTCCTCAACATTCGACCAAAGCGCCCCGGCCGAGAAATAGAACGATGGATCAGGAATCAGTCCCGCGCCTTGTGAGGCGGTGTACGGAAGGGCAAACCCAGCCGGCTGCAGGTAGGAGGTATGGTGTAGCCCCGCAAGCTGGAAAACGTCGGTCGTCATGAAATTTGCATACGTGGTCGAACTTACCGCTTCGATGACCGATCCCAGAACAAAGTAGTTGCTGTTGCTGTAAGCGTACGCAGTCCCCGGCGCGAATATCAGGGGAGTCGTCGCGATCTGGCTGAGAACGGTTGGCTCCGACACGCCGTTGATCCACGAACTTGACGCGGGGAAACTGAGATAATCTGGCAGGCCAGAAGTCTGGTTCAGCAGCATGCGCAAGGTAATCCGTGCGTCAAATCCGTAGCTCCCCAGATAGGACACTACCGGAGCGTCGATGCTGAGGGCTCCCGCATTCCACAACTGCAAGACCGCAGCTGCGGTGAACTGCTTCGTAACCGATCCAATCTGAAATTCGGTCGCTGGCTGGATTGTCTGGCAAGTACTTAGATCCGCGTAACCGTACCCTTTGGAATAGAGAACAGTTCCCTTCTTGGAAATGGCGACGGACATGCCCACGAGTCCCTGTGTCTTCATTTCGTTTGCCACTAAGCCGTCGACAATCGATCCGATACCGGACGACGCCGGAGCGGGAAGCGGCGGGCACGATTGCGCGGATGGCTGGGCGCCTCCACCGCAAGCCAGCAGCACCCACAACGACAGGAGAGTCGCAGCTGCAAGAATTCGTCGCCAGAAACGCGGGAACCTGTGCGGCGTTTTCATGGCTTGGCCTGACGCGAAATCAGCAATGCTTCGTCCAGTTGCCATTGAGGATCAGAAGGCTCCCGATTCAAAATCCCACGGGCCTTCGTGTCGCGGCACCCGAATTCTACTTCTTGTCCAACGCCCGCACCGTGTCGAGGGTCACGGTTCCCACAATTTCCAGGCTCTTGGAGCTGAGTTTGTCGACTGTATCTTGCGTAGTATGCCAGAAGACGTTGTCGTAGCCGTAGTCAAAATCGATCAGGTCGGCGCTGGGAACGCCCTTCTGTACAAAGGGCATGTGGTCGTCTTCCATGGGGATGGTTCGCCCAAAGAAGTGGGATTGATAACCCCGGCGCGTGGCCGACTGATAGATCAGATCCTCCAACCACGGAGTCGAGTTCTCCTCATGCTCAATGTTCAAGTCAGCGTCACCGATCATGTCTTCCAGCAGGAAGGCTTTGATCTTCTTGAGCGTACCGTCATCCTGCCATTTCTGGACAAGGTGGCGCACACCGTAAAGGCTTTCCGGATCGAACCACGGCAGGCGCATGGACTCTTCCGCATCATCCCAAAGCAACCACACGCTGTAGCCGTCCCGCTTCGTGCCGCGCAACTGGTTGGCGATTTCGAGCAGCAGCGCGCTCGATGATGCGCCATCGTTTGCGCCGATGTAGCTCGTGTCGCGCAGCGGATAATTGGTGTCGTAATGGCTGGCGATCACGATGATGCCATCTTTCGTGCCCGGAAACTTTGCAATGATGTTGTGGACGGGGAATTTCCCTTCAGTCGTATCCACCGTAAAAGAGTCGTCTTCAACCAAATCGTCTTTCAAGTGGGCGTGAATATAGTCCTCAACTTTTTTGTGATTCGCGCTCCCAATGGGACGAGGACCCAAGGCCACAATTTCCTTCACGTATCGCATGGCGCGAATTTCGTTGAAAGAAGTCGCATCGTCGGCATTGTTCGTCACCCTGATTTCAATGTGACCGGCCGGGCTCGCCGTCTCTTGCGGAACGGCAGCCGCATCTTTCTGCCTGGAGCACGCAACCAGACTTAGAAAACACACCAAGCCGATAATCTTGAAGACCGTCATTTTCCCTTCCGCTCCGCCCTCGCCTTCCGCTGCTTTGGATGCACCAGCCAGGCAATTCCAATGCTCCCCAGGTAAAGCACAACCATGGGGGCGGCGAAGATACACATATTCAAGATGTCGGTCGTCGGCGTAATGATGGCCGCGATGATAAAAATCACCAGAATTGAATAGCGCACGTTGCGCCACATCCAACCCGCGCTCACCACCCCCATCAGGGCCAGAAAGAAGACCAGAATTGGCAGTTCGAAAACTACGCCGAGCCCAAGAATCACGGTTAGAAACAGATCTGTATACTCGTGGATCGTAATCATCGGCTGAAACTGCTTGCCATACCCGATCAGGAAATCCAAGGCCGCCGGATAAACCAGCTTGTAGCCGAATAGCCCTCCAGCCAGGAACAGGCCCACCGTCGAAAACATGAAGGGAAAAATGTAGCGCTTCTCGTTCCGGTACAACCCCGGCGAAATGAACAGCCAAACCTGGTACAGCACGAACGGAGACGCAACGAACAGACCGGCCAACGCCCCAATCTTCAAGTAAAGGTTGAAGGGCTCGGTGGGGCTCAGATAGACGAGCTTTTCCGCCATCCCATTCCGCCGCAGCGCTTCCATAATCGGCCGCTGCATCAGGCCAAAGATGCTGTCGGCATAATTCCAGCAAGCGAAAAAGCCAACCGCAATCGCGACAATGCAGTAAATGATTCGCCGCCGCAGCTCCTCAAGATGTTCGAGAAAGCTCATCGCAGGCATGGCTTCCTGCGGCTTTGGAAGGGATCCTTCAGACACGATTTCAGGCATCGGGAGCCTTCGCCAAAGAATGTTGCTCGGAGCCAGCTTCTATACCCTGTTGCGGGGTTTCCACGGATACTTCGGGACTCCCGGCAGCTTCCAGCGTCGTGGGCAAAGCAGCCATCGCCCCCTTAGGCGGCTCCGACGGAGGCAGGATCTGCCGTTGATTCTCCATCTCCAACTGCGAAATCTCCGACGTGATTTGGGCCTTGAATTCATTCGACGCGCGCCGCACCTCATTGAGCACCTTACCCACCTGGCGCGCGATTTCCGGCAACTTCTTCGGCCCAAAGATCAGCAAGGCCAGGAAAAACAGAAAGAGCGTCTCCGAAAAGCCCATGCGTCTCATCATACTGCCCCCACGCGACGGCAGCAACGCAAGGCCCTCTATTTGACAATTGCTTTACATCTGCGGCCCGTCTCGTCGAAATATCGTGAGAAAATTCCGAACCCCGGGCCCGCGGCAAGCATCCTAATTAAGGAGCAGTGGGCGTCCAGACTTCCCTAATCCAGATGGTTACTTAAGATCGCCTCAAAGCTGGTATTTGCCATTTCGGGACGTGCTATACTGCGCTCAGATGCGGTGAACGGGCCTTCGCTACGCCCGAACCCAAGGAAATTAAAAGATGGCCCGTAGTTCTCGTCGCACACTCTTCCTTGCAGTCTTCGTCCTCGTTACCTGCGGATTCCTCGGCATGGTCTTCGGCCAGAAGATCAACCCGGCGGCAGCCCCGGGCGGCGATTCCGATGTTCGTGACAGCCTGCGTCAGTTCGCCGACGTGTACAGTCTGGTTGAGCAAAACTACGCCGAGCCCGTGAATGCCGACAAAGCTATTTACAACGGCGCCATTCCCGGGATGCTGCACGTCCTCGATCCGCACTCGAATTTCTTTGATCCCAAGTCCTACGCACTTCTGCGCGAAGATCAGCGCGGCAAGTATTACGGCGTCGGCATGACCGTCGGCCCACGCAACAACAAAGTCATCGTGATTGCCCCATTCGCTGGCACTCCCGCGTATCGCGCCGGCATTCGTCCCGGCGACATCATTGTCGCCGTCGATGGCAAGCCCACCGACAACATGAGCACCGGCGACGTAGCCGACCTGCTCAAGGGACCCAAGGGCACGACAGTCCACATCACCATCCTGCGTGAGGGCGATGACAAGCCGCTCGAGTTCGCTGTCGTTCGCGACGAAATCCCACGCTACAGCGTCGACCTGCATTTCCTGATCAAGCCCGGAATTGGCTATCTCCACATCACTGGATTTAACGAGACTACGGAAAAAGAAGTTAGTGATGCGCTCGACCAGATGGGCGACCTCAAAGGCCTGATTCTCGACCTCCGTCAGAATCCCGGAGGCCTGCTCAGCGAAGGCGTTGGCGTAGCCGACAAATTCCTGCGCAAAGGTCAGTTAATCGTTTCTCATCACGGCCGCAATTCGCCGGAGAAGCGTTACACCGCCACCCACGGCGACGCCGGCAAAGAATATCCTCTGGTTGTCCTGGTCAATCGCGGCACAGCTTCAGCGGCTGAAATCGTCGCAGGCGCCATTCAGGATCACGACCGCGGTCTGATCGTCGGCGAAACCACTTTCGGCAAGGGCCTGGTGCAGACCGTGTATCCGCTTTCCGAAAATACCGGACTAGCCCTGACCACCGCCCACTACTACACGCCCAGTGGACGCCTCATTCAGCGCGATTACGCCAACGTCTCGCTCTATGATTATTATTTCGATCGCGACGAAGAGAGCAAGAATCCCACCGCCAACCGCGAAGTCAAACTAACCGACAGCGGCCGCACCGTCTACGGTGGCGGCGGAATCATGCCTGACGTGAAGATCGACCCCATTAAGAGCAACCATTTCCAGGAATCGCTCCTGCAGCACTACGCTTTCTTCAACTTCTCCAAACACTACATGGTGAGCCACCATCCGACCAAGAGTTGGGAAGTCGACGATGCCACCATGCAGGAGTTCCGCAAATTCCTGGATCTCGAAAAAGTTCCCTACACCGAAGCCGAATTGTTGCAGAACAACGATTGGGTCCGCTCCAGCATCAAGAGCGAAATCTTCGTCAATGCTTTCGGCCAGGAAGAAGGGCTGAAGGTCAAGGCGGAAGCCGATCCCGAGGTGCTCAAAGCCCTCGACCTCCTGCCGCAGGCAAAGGCGCTGGCCGAGAATGCCCGTCACATAGTTGCCCAGCGCACAAGCCCCTCTCTGCCACCCCGCTAACCGTAATGAATTCAAAAAGGCCCGACGCGTCGGGCCTTTTTTATTGCATCGGATTCGTATCAGGATATGCTTTCAGGCATACCGCAACCAGACGCAATAAAATTCGCTTTCAGCCGTTGCCAGACTCACCTCCGGTAACATTGACTTGCCCCCACCCCTGTGTGACAATCCGCCCAGAATCGCTCGCGGCGGCTTGCATTGACAGACCGCCAATCCGGACTCTTGAATGCCGACTCGTGCAGTCCCGCAGCCATAACCGTATGGCCATCGCAAAAGAAGGAACCCTGATCTTGCCCACACTACTCGCCATCGCCGCCGGATGGACCGACTGGCGCTCCCGCCGCATTCCCAACTGGCTGACCGTTCCCGGCTTGCTGCTCGGGATCGCTGTCAATTCATGGCTGCGCGGCTGGCCGGGCGCCAAGGATTCCCTGCTCGGCGCTGGACTGGGCTTGGCGCTGCTCCTGCCCTTCGTCCTGATCAATAGCCTCGGCGCCGGAGACTGGAAATTTGTCGGCGCGTTAGGAGCCTTTCTCGGCCCGCGAAATCTGCTCACGGTTCTGCTGCTCGGGATTCTGGTGAACGGCGCCATGGCTCTAATCATGATCGTCAGGAAAAAGCGCCTGCGCGAGACCGCCCGCAACCTCGGACGCATGCTGGCCGCGTTCCTGTCCCTGCACTTGCCCGGACCCGACCTGACCCTCGATAATCCAGACTTGGTGAAAGTACCCTTTGGCGTGGCCGTCGCCATCGCCGTTATTATTTATGCCAGCCGGCAAGCTTGGGGCTTGGCGTGATGCAGGCGCGCAGCGTCCTCGCGCGTACAGGAGTGAATCAGAAGTGAGTGCGATGAAAATGGGTCCAATCAGTCTGGCCCGGCTGAGAAAAATCGCGACCGCAACCACCGGCTCCGAAATCGCCGAAGCCGCCTTGGTCCTCCCCATTCTTTTCATGCTCCTGCTAGGCATCTACCTGTTCGGACGCGCCTTCAACGTCTACGCAACTATCAATCATGCCGCGCGCGAGGGTGCACGACTCGGCACGGCGTCGACTTGCGCTACCTGTAGTGCCACCCCTAATCAGCCGCCCTCTGCGGATTCTATCGCTGCTCAAGTCGCGCTAGCTCTCCAGGCTTCCCACCTCGATCCTAGTCAAGTCACTAATCTCGGGGCGAGCCGAACGGCATGCGGCGGCGGATCGGCTTCCTGTACCTTACCCGCGGCCGGCAACCCTCAAATTTGCGTTTACTACAACGTACAACTCCCCATTACTTCACCCGCCAGTTCCGGAGCGCCCGCCTGCGGTACTGCTGTGGAGTTTCGATATCCGTATCAGTTCCTCGTCCCGTTCACATCTCTGAACATGGAGACAATAACGTTAAATGCTGGCGTGCAGATGACGGGGGAATACTAGGTCAATGTTCCGCCGGAGCCAACCCATCCCCGCCGAAAAACTCGCGATTCGTATCAGGGCATGCCTTCAGGCATGCCGCAGGCCGCTAATAATGGATTCGCCTTTAGCCGCCGGGCGCATTTCGAACGACGAGGCAACGGTGCCCCGGCAGCGCCTCGGGCAAAGCTTCTCCCGGGTACGCGGCACCCAGGCCGCTGCCCTCATCGAATTCGCGGTTGCCCTTCCCCTGCTTGTGGTCTTAGTCGTGGGAATTTTCGATTTTGGAGGAGCCTTCAACCTGAAACAGGAACTGAACAACGCGGTACGCGAGGGCGCGCGCTTCGCCGCCGCTCAGCCCACCAACGACTTGGCACTCGCTCAACCGCCATCCGTGAACGCGGTGCGCTATCTGGTTGACTCTTATCTGCGAACCGCAAATATCAACGACTGTGGTCTTAGTTCAGACGTTACCACCACTTGGGCTTTCGCGGGTGGGAATCTGGATTGGCACTTCACTGCCACAGCGAACGGCTGTTCGATGACCCTCGACGTCAGCCGTGCAGTTCCGGTGCAGGAAACCATCGTCGGGCAACCCCCGGTAAACATGCTGGCTACTACCGTCAGTATCTCTTACCCATATCAATGGCATTTCAATAGCGTAATTCAGTTGTTGGTCCCCGGCGCCAATTACTCATTGACCAACCTTGCCAGCGACGCCACCGCCGTCAACGTGGATTGAGACCGCTCATGGAGAAAAACCTGCTCACGCGCCAGCGCCACAACCAACGAGGGCAGACCATCATACTCGTCGCCATATCGATGGTCAGTTTGCTGGCCATGGCCATGTTGGCGATTGATATCGTGACGCTGTACGTAGCTCGCAGCGAGATTCAGCGAGCCGCCGATGCCGCCGCTCTCGCCGCCGGCAAGGCAATCGCGGATTCCGGAGCCACTACCTTGCAGGCGGCCGATCCGAATCTCCCGGCCGCGCAAACCTTGGCCCAGAACATGGCTACGGCTGCGGTCACAGGACTCGTTAACGTAAACTCCACATTCAATTTAGTGGCCGGAGTGCCGCCAACATTGGTCACCGCCACGCCTATACCCGTGGACTGGACCCGCCAAGGCAACCCCCATGTGACAATCAACCTGCAGAGAAACAATCTTCCGACTTTTTTTTCGAAAATCTGGACTCGAAGTGCCCCCAGCGTGACCGCCACCGCCACGGCCGAAGTGTACAACCCCTCCAACCTTCCAACCTTCACACCCATCGCTCCATTGAGCCTGAAGCCATGGCTGGTCGCCAACGTCGATCCACACAATTCCACTATTACCCCGCAATTCGTCGACGTTGCAACCGGAGCGGTTGAGGAGAACGTAACCGGAGAACAACTCAATCTCATCCCTGATTGCAAGAATGGGCAGCCTAACTGCCAGTTGAGAACTGGCCGCAACCCCCCCAAGGCGAATCCACCCGATGAGGTCGACTATGTCCCGTTACAGGTCTCCAGCCCGCCCAACACCAGGAACGTGTGCCCGGCTTGCGCGGGTGGGACGACTGACTATGAGCAGAGTATTGCATGTGCCGACGCCACCGCTTACGTAACGCCCACCTGCGGCGGCGGCGCCACTAATGGCCCTGCTAATGCGGTGTGGAGCGACACTTTTAACCCCCGCGGACTAGCGGGACTTAGCGCCACAGGCACAGAATGTCTGATTCACGCCGCCGGTCCCGGGCCTTGGGACGGAGCAACTAACCTCCAGGACAAGCTCAACTTCCCACCTGCGTGGCCCGCAACTCCAGCACAGATTACCGCTGGAAGCGGCACCCAGCTCGGGAATCTGGTCACGACCTCGAGCTCTATCGTGACCATCCCGATTATCGATACAAGCGTCCCGCTTCCTCCGAGCCCCGGAGCGGTCATGGTGGTGGGTTTCATGCAGGCTTTCATCAACCAGATCAACCCTGGCCCGAACCCTCCCCCAGGGGACATAAACGTCACCGTGCTTAACGTCTCCGGCTGCAGCAACACCGACAATGGCGCAAGATCGGTCGTTGGCGGCTCCGGCACCTCTCCCGTACCCGTCCGCCTGATCACTCCCCCATAGCAACTCGAAAGCGTTTGGTGCCTCAAGAACCCTTCCGTGGCTCCTCGCGTTCCAGGGCATACCAATTCCGCATTTTCCACCCAACGACTTTCTCATTGACTCTGTTTTTCCAAACAGATAACCTGTATACAGCTATATTATCCATTGGATAATATCTGATCTTTGACAATCCGACCGAGGCAATGGCGGCGCCTTCGCCTCCGCGCTCCGAAATGTCGGACCCCGCGCAAGCATCCCTCCGGCCGCAAAGCGGCGTAAGAACGCAGCCCACAGCGCAAGCTGTGGGTAGAAATCGCGGGAACCGCTGCGGAGCCCCGGCGGGGCGAAAGAGCGGCTAGCGCAATAGACTCGGTGAGTCCAGGAGTTCCAAAACGGGACGGTGACCCGCAGCCTGCGGCCCTAACTCCTATGTTGTCTAGATTTTGCCTGTAAGTCCTGCAAACTCAAAGATCTAGCACATAGTCGCAAAATAGATCGGTTGTTTTCAATATTTTGCAGCCAAAGGGGGGAGGGGGGTACCCGGTACTAAACAGTAAACTCCATCCCGAAACGGGAAGACGCGGGACGTTTCCTTAGGTACCGAAAAAATGCCAACCGCAGATCTACTTCGTCAACGGCTGCAGAATCTCTCCCAGAATATCCGACCCGTCGCTCCGCTCCAGATGAGGATTCCTGATCCCGTCGTGATAGGCAATGGAATAGGTCTTGTAGAACTTGGCGTTCTCGACCAGCAACTCGATCGCTTGGTTGCTGCCCTTGGACGCGGCCAGCACATCGTGCAGAACATCCTTGGACCAGGCTCGGCCATTGATCGCGACCAGATGCATTCCCGGACCAATCCCGGCCGCATAAGCCGGAGACCCGTAGGTTACATCTTTCAATTCGCCCTCTTTCGTCACCACGAAGCCCAGGGAATACGAGGCGTTCACATCCTCGTCGATTTGTTCTCCAGTGTGAATAAAAACATTGGGCTGATCGTTGTAAACCAGGCGCCATCCGCCTCGTTCGATGCCACCTAGCGGCGCACCCGCCTTGGTTGAATTCACCCGCTCCTGCAAAAGGGTAGCCCACTCATAGGGCGTCACCTGATTCAGCGCCCGCACCAGATCGTCAAACGTATAAGGCACAACTTTGGGCGGCCCGCTTTCGCCGCCATGAAACAACCGGCAGAAATCGTCGAGCGACTTCTGCCCATGGCTCTGTTGCCGGATGATCGTGTCCACCTCCAGCCAAATCAGTTCTCCCTCCGGATAATAATCGAGCCCGCGCCGCCAACTCTCCCACTCCGGCCCCTCCAACCGCAAGATCTGCACCGACCGCGCCGTATCTTCGAGCGGACGCCACGTGCGCCCCGCGCGGTGATCGAGACTCGCCGCGGTTTCCGCGAGGGCTTCGCGGTATTGGTCTGGGGACCACAGGCCGGAGCGCGCGGTCAGCAATCGGCCCAAATATTCTGTCAGGCCTTCGTAGACCCAGAGCAGATCGCCGGCCATCGGGTCCTGATAATTGCGGGTTGCCAATCCCGCGGGACGCCGATACTTGCCATTCCACGAATGCGTCAACTCGTGCGGAAGCAGGTCCGCGTCGAGCAGATGCCGGTCGGGATCGATGAGTGTGCGCTCGCCCACGCTGTTGTCGCTGGACTGGTGATGTTCTACACCGTGATGGCCGGCATCGTCGCTGAGCGTGAGCAAAAAATGATATTCGAGATAATGGCGCGCGCCGAAGAGCGCGCCAGTCTCCGCGACCAACTTGCGGTAAGCCGCCTCGTCCGCAGCCGTCATCGCCAAGCCCGCTTCGCTTTCGCTCACCATGTCGATGACGTGCACGGGTGTATCGCGAAGTGAGCTGAGAATGATTCGACGGTAGTGTTCCCCCGCAATGACGGGCGAATCGACCAGGGTCGTTAGCGACACCGGCTTGAACCTTTTCATGTCCGGGTTCTTCGCATCGTGTCCGTCGATATAATTCGACATTATCAACGCGGTCCCGAATTTCCATCCCTTGGGCAACTGGATCGACGGAGTGACCTGCACCTCATCCGAACTCGCGCCTTGCGGATAGAGCACGACCTGGTTCCAGTTCAGATCGAGGACATTCGTGGTCGCGGAAGGTCCGCGCGCGCCCGCGCTGCCGTCGTTGGTGATGGTGTCCAGCGAGACTTGCAACTCGGTCGCTCCCGCAGGCACGTCGACGTGGAAGGCGTACATATCCACGGAGTCGCGTTGCCAGGCCAGCGTCTGGCCTGCGGCTTCCATTTTTATTCCGGTGAGATTGGTAATCGGTCCCGAGGGACGATGATTGCCCGGAATCCATTTGGGATAGACCAGCGTCAGTGGGCCGGGTTTCGCCGGGATGGTCAGCCGCGTGTGGTAGATGTTGCGAGGCGCGTCGCTGAGATCAACCGACACCTGAATGGATTGCGATCGAGCGACGGTGGACAGAAATGAAAAGACAAGAATGATAAAGCATGTATTACAGAGGAAACGGTGCACTTGAAACTCCCTCCGGCGAAACTAGGAGGAGTGAGCTTATCGGAGACGGTGGCGCGGACGCAACTTGCGAAATTCCGGTCGGGACGAAAACTGCTAACCACCCTTCGACTCGGCTCAGGCAGGCTCCGGACACGAATGTACACAAAGGATGTTCTGCCGATTAGTTTTTCGTTGCAGCTTTTCTGCGGCGCCAGTAGATTCCCGCGATCCCGGAAGAAACCAGCAACAGGGTTGCGGGTTCGGGTACCGGGGGCGGGGGCTTATGAGAATGGCACGGATTGTTATTTCCCGATCGCGCGAAGTCGTCCTCTTTGATGCCTGGCGGTGCGCAACTCTTGGACGGAATCGGCGGGGAAAAAACCGGCGGAAGACCTCCTCCCGGAAACGGGGCGGTCGAAGTCCGCATTACGGGGGGGGCTACGGACCCAATCTCGCGGCCCGATCCAAGACCGTTGAGGTCTCCGGGGAATGGGATCGCTCCGGCGGTGCCGTCGAAGGGCGTTTCGAAATTTCCTGCGGGCGGTTCCGCGGGCGAGATTGGGAGCTGCGGCTGTTCTGAAACCTGGTTGGCGCAGCGGACACGCGCGGTCATTTTGCCATCGGTGATCAGCTTCTCGCCTTTAGGCAAGGTGACTCTTTTCGCAGTCCAGAAAATCTTATCGCCGAGCCGGTACGAGAGATAGACCGGGTGGGGCTGATCCAGTTCGACGATTCTGGCATTACGAAAATCGAAGCCGGCGTAGTGGCTGCCGACAATGCGATCGTGCTCACTGACCTGTAGCAGGTCCTCGGGAGTTTGCACTCCTCCCGGAATGACGGAATAGGGATACACCACCCGCCGCGGAAGCGTGAGCGGCGATGAAACCGATTTTGTTGCCAGAAGAGCCAGGCGCTGGCTCAGGTTTCCCTGCGCCCATTCGAGGTCGGCGCTGTCCGGGTTCGAGGACCAGGCAGAGCGAAAGGAAAGAACCTGCCGGACGGCAACCAACAGAATCACCGTCGCCGCGCACAGAAGCAGAGTTCGCCGAATCCGCTGACGGCGGATAGACCGGCTCCTGCGCACCCGCACGGGTCTGGTTGGATCACTCAAACCAAGCTCCTGTAGCCGACCCTTGAGCCGGGAACGTCAAGCGAAAGACTACCATTTCCAGGGCATTTGTCATTCCACACTCTGGCCATACGGTCCACCACGAAAGTGGTGCTACGGCTGGAGTTCCAATTTTCAATGTGGGCTCATGGTAGCAGAGTTAGGAATTTGTTTGCACAAAACCTGCTGTGCACTCTGTTGATTCTTCCCGAGCAGCGGCCCATTTTGGATTGAAATTGTTGGTGGTTGGTCGGGCGGGCCAGCCACGTCAGCTTAAGGCTTGATCTCAAAGACAACACCGCAGCCTGGGGAGACTGGGCCTCCACAAGCATTCGAATCGCCTCCGGCGATAGTCGTGCCGTACAAATTCCCGGCTGCGTCGAAGACCAAGCCCGCATCGGGGTACGCACCATCTTTGTTGTTAAACCTGTGCAATATCGTTTCGGTCCACCTGCCGTTCGTGCTTCTACTCGGTGCGAGCCTGAAAACCGTACCGTAGTCGTTTCGACCGGTTGTAGTGCTGTACAAGGCGCCTCTCGTGTCAAAGATAAGGTTGGCATCGGGCTGGGCTCCGTCCTTGCCATTGAAATAATGCAACACAGCCTCCGTCCACTTGCCATCGGGCCCGAGTGACAGCTTGAACACAGTGCCGCAGCCAAGACTGTTACAGCCGTCGAGTTTGCCGCCCTCGTGGGTCGTGCCATACAAACTTCCAACCTCGTCGAAGACCAGGCTGCCAACGGGACCAGATCCGTCGCTGCCGTGAAAGTAATGCAGGACCGTGTAGCTCCACTTGCTGCCAGTGCCCGGCGTCAGCCGGAATACGCTGCCGCAGCCGTTTCCGTTGCAATCCGACAAATCGCCAGCGGAGGTCGTCGCGCCGTACAAATTCCCTTTCTTGTCGAAGATCAGACCGGCGTAAGTGATCCACCCGTCCTTGCAATTAAAGGTGTGCAGCACCGTCTCAGTCCACTTGCCATCTGCTCCGGGTGACAGTTTGAAGACATTTCCGCAGTCATACAATCCGCCAGACCAGGTTGTGCCATACAAGTTCCCTGCCGCGTCGAAAAGGACAGCGGCGTAGGGGTTGGACCCGCCTGGATAGCCGTTAAAGGAATGCAGCACGGTCTCGGTCCACGTGCCATCTGCTCCCGGCGATAGTCTGAAGACAGTGCCGCATCCCCCGCAGTCTTTAAGGCTGCCGCCGTTATACGTCGTGCCGTACAAGTTTCCTTTGGCGTCGAAAATCAGGCCCGCGTAGGGATAGGCCCCGTCGTTGCCGTTAAAACGATGTAGCACGGTCTTCGTCCATTTGCCGTTCGTTCCTGGAGACAGCCTGGAGACTGTGCCGTTGCCGGTATAGCAATTCTCAAGGCCATCTGAGAGCGTTGTGCCGTATAAGTTCCCTTTAGCATCGAAAATCAAGTTGCTGGAGGGACACGAGCCAGCCTTGCCGTCGAAGGAGTAAACCACCTTTTCTCGGCTGGCTGCCCAAACGGGAACCACCGCGCTCACCACTCCCAAAATCAAAAGGAAGGTTGCGACGAGGGCAACAGGGAATTTCTTGGTTGGCATCGTGGTTTCTCCCCACGTAAGGAGTTATTCAAACGGATAAAAGCCTTGGAAGACGAGCGCTTCGGGCAAAGATCCCCTCCCAGCGCCGTGAAGTATACCACCTTCGGCTCTGGGTCGGCTTCAACTGTCATAACATCTATGGCGTGGTGTACGAAATCACGCCCTGACTCGCCTCTCGCTTCTTCAAGGCAGCTGAGCCAACCTTTTTCCCAAGACAACATTCCAAAGCCAGCGAAACTTTCTGTCGGTACGCGTGTTTATAACGCGATATCGCGGAAAACCGTTTGCGCCACCTCGCCGACTGATCGAAGTTACCCAGATGCCGGCTCATTCTATTTGCTGCTGGTTGCTTGATCTGAACGAGGGCGGATTCCCTTGCTTCAGAACTTTGCTGTCGCTTTCCGAGTCCCCGTAGATTGCGGGCAAAACAATAACAATAACAAAACGAAAGAGGTCCCCCATGGCAGGAATCCAATCGCCGAAGATCCTACGAGCTTTAAACCGGTTGCGCTTGGTCGCGGCTTTGATGCTGTTGGTCTCCGTCGATTCATCTGCGCAGGCTGTGTCGTTTGTCGCCCGCATGGATCTCCCGGTTGGTCAGGGGCCCACCGGAATCGCGACGGCGGATCTTAACGCCGACCACAAACTCGATCTGGTGGTGGCGAATGGATTTTCGAATACAGTGTCCGTGCTTCTCGGAAACGGGGATGGAACCTTCCAGACAGCCGTGAGCTACCCAGTGGGAACGAGTCCGATCACGGTGAAGATTGCCGATTTCAACGCAGATGGCAAGCCGGATATGTTCGTGGTCAACAGCGACTCGTCGGTTTCCGTCCTGCTGGGGAACGGCGACGGAACTTTTCAAGCTCAGGTGGCAACCACTATCGTTACCGATCAGTTGAGCGATGTCACCGTGGGCGATTTCAATGGCGACGGAAAGCTGGACCTGGCCCTGCCCGTCGCGGTCGCGCCGCCGGGGAGTTCCGCATTGGCGGTGATGCTGGGAAAAGGCGATGGCACATTTCTGGCGGCCGTGAGCGCGAACCCTGGCCCGATTCCGACTCCAGCTGCGATGCAAGCCGCCGATTTCAATGGCGACGGAAAGCTCGACCTGGTAACCAGCGACTCAGTCTCGGTCTCAGTTTTTCTGGGCAAAGGCGATGGCACGTTTGCGGCGCCGGTGAGCTCGGCGATAGCGATGGAAGCGTCCGGATTCGTGTTAGCCGACTTCAACGGCGACGGGAAACTTGATCTGGCATTCCAAGGGGAGAACCGAACTGTGGTTCTGCTCGGCAACGGGGATGGAACATTTCAGCCGTTCGTTTCGACGACTGTATCGCTGGGTAGTTCCGATTCTCTGGCGGCAGGCGACTTCAACGGAGACGGCAAGATGGATTTGCTTGTGCCCGGGGCTGTCGTGCTGCTCGGCAATGGCGATGGAACTTTTCAGCAGCCCTTGTTTTCCACTATGACAGGAGTCGAGTTGGCGGTTGGCGACTTCAACGGGGACGGTAAGCTGGATGTGGCGACCACGCGATCTACAACTCCGGTGCCACTGGCGTCGGTTGCGCTGGGCAATGGGGACGGATTTTTTCAAGTGGGGACGGCGCTGCTGCCCCCGTCCCAGGGTCAAGGAGTGCGGACACCGAGTTCGGTCATCGCGGCCGACTTCACGGGGGACGGAAAAATGGACGTCGTCGAACTAGCGGAGCAGCAGGATTTCAACGGCTGGTTTGCGCTTTTCGTCGGAGGAGGAAATGGCAGTTTCCAGCCACCGTTGGTCACTTTCCTGGATTCTCCCTGCTTCAACCTCTGCTACGCGGTTGCCGGAGATTTCAATAAAGACGGAAAACTTGATCTCGCTGTAAGTGTGAACGGCAATATCGGAGTGTTCCTGGGCAACGGCGATGGAACCTTCCAACCCGAAGTGGACTACCCCGGCGGCGGGACTGATGTTGCGGTGGGGGACTTCAACGGAGACAGGAACCTCGATATCGTCACTGCCGAAGGCACCAACGTCTCGATCCTGCTGGGCAATGGCAATGGAAGCTTCGGCCATGCCACCAGTTTTCCGGTAGGCGCGCCGTCAAATGCTCTGGCGGTCGCGGACTTCAACAGTGACGGCAAACTCGATCTCGCCGTAGCGACTGGAACTGGGGTTGCGATTCTCTTGGGCAATGGCACTGGAGGCTTCGGGACTGCGGTGTCTTACCCGACGGATCCGGGAAGCTTCACGCTGGCGGCCAGCGACTTCAACCACGATGGCAAGATGGACCTGGCTACGGCGAATTCCACGTCGAATACGGTGTCGATCTTGCTGGGCAACGGCGACGGCACGTTCGGCGCGGCAACGAACTTGCCGGTCGGGGGCGCTCCAAACTTTATTGCGGCCAGCGACTTTAATGGAGATCAGAAGAGCGACATCGCCGCGTTTAATAATGGTTGGGAAGATGTTTCCATCTTGCTGGGCAATGGCGATGGAACCTTTCAGGCAGCGGAAAATTTTGGCAGTATGGCATTCGGGTTCATTGCCGTTGCTGACTTTAATGGCGATGGTACTCCCGATCTAGCGGTGGGAGGCTTCCCGGTTTCAATCTTGTTCAATCGCCCCGCGGGGGCGGATGTGATTCTGAATCCCACGGCGCTGGCCTTCGGCGATCAGATTCCGGGTGTTCCAACCTCGCCGGAAACAGTCACTCTCACCAATCTGGGCCGGACGGCGTTGACCGTCAGTTCCATCACGGTGACCGGGCCGCAGAGCAAGGAGTTCGCCGAGACCAACACCTGCGGAAGCAGTGTGGTTGCAGGCGACAGCTGCTCAATTGCCGTTGTTTTTACCGCCGCAGCACTAGGCGCGCGAAACGCCACGCTCACCATCGCCGACAACGCACCCGGCAGCCCGCAGACCGTGGCGCTCTCCGGCATCGGCGCAATTCCTACCGTGAGCCTGACCCCGGCAAGTTTGACGTTTCCAAGTCAGGACCTGGGAACAATCTCGACGCCGCAGGTCGTGACGGTGAGCAATACTAGCGCCACTGTGGTTACTTTCTCGCAAATCTCTTACTCCGGCGACTTCTCTGAAACTAACACTTGCACAGTCCCGCTACTGGTGGGAGGCTCTTGCCAGATTTCGGTGACATTCATTCCGACGGCCACCGGGAATCGGTCAGGCGTGTTGAGTGTTGCCGATGACGCAACCGGCAGTCCGCAGACCGCGATGCTTTTGGGGGTAGGAGCCGGTCTCGGATTAGGCATTGCCTCCGGCGGGTCAGCTTCCGCCACGGTACCGGCTGGACAATCTGCGAATTACAGCCTCTCCATCGGAGGCAGCGGCGTCAGTGGGACCGCTACCCTGACATGCACAGGGGCGCCCACGGGTGCGGACTGTGCAATACCCTCGAGCGTTACCCTAAGCGCGACTTCGGCCTCTCCATTAAAGGTCAGCGTGAGCACCACATCGAGAACCACGGTCGCTTTGGTTCCAAGTCGTTCCCGACATTTACCGTGGTACTGGGCAGTGGCAATCTTCGGACTGATCCTTTTGCCGCACCCGATGAGAAACCGATCCGCATCGCGAGTTGGCCGCACTCTGCCATTCTTGTTGCTGCTGCTTATCTGCTCCTGCGGCGGTGGCAGCGGCACCACAACGACTACGCAGCAAAATCCGAATGGCACGCCGGCTGGGACTTATCCGCTTACGGTTAAGGCGACATCGGGATCGCAAACTCAGTCCATCTCACTTACGTTGATAGTGCAGTAGAAGTCGGGGCGGAGGAGCTATGACCTGCTTGTCGATTTATAGGCGCAGAAGTGCGCTTATTGGGGATGGATCCGGAAGGACCGGGGAAAATGATCAGGGTCGCAGAAAGAGAAGTGTTTGCAAGTGTGATCCCTTGTCAGTCCTACTTGCGAAATGCCCGCCCTCCGCGCATCTGAAGCCCGTCTGCAGCGAATTTTAACCGAACATTCACACGCAGGTCATCGAGGTGTAACAGGCGGAAGGCAACCTTGAGGCCGCGCTGGGAAGATCTTAGATCGAACCTCCTGCGCCGGAGAGGACTAACTGAGATGACAAAGAGACCCACAAAAATGGCGGCGGCTGTATCGCTAGCCTTGATGCTGTTGATTGGTGTGAACTGCTTTGCAGTCACCCCCTACTTTAATGCCGCGGGCTCGAGCGGCGCGTTCAATTCCTTCGGATTGGCTGCGGGCCCGGCTTCGGGTGGAGGGGTCTGCGGTGGATTCATCTGGACCAAGAAAAACGGGGCCCAGGGCGTCGACAACCGCGGTACCGGCCTCCTCGAGACCGGAAATGTTTGGATCGTTTGGGATAACTCGGTGACTCCCAAGAAAGTCTGCAGTTACATCGCCGTCGACAGCATTATCGGGCAGCAGCTGTTCAATGCCGTTCCGGCGTCCACTTTCAACATTCTGTTCCCTGCCCTGACCCCGGGAGACAACCTGATCCCCACTCTCACCGACACCGCGATTCCGCAGGCCGTGATCAATGTTCTTCAAGGCAAGGCATTCAATGCGGCACCGTCGGACATTCGCCCGGAAGACGCTTTGTTTGAAGAGCAACGTGTTCTGGCTCCTCTGGATACGGTCCACTACAACGGTCTTGGCTACGGGCCGGGCCCGGTTGGAATCGCCATCAAGAGCGCTTTCAGCACCAAGACGTCAACGCCCGCTCTTTTTGCCCTCAGCGGCAACGACCCGATCACGGGGCAGCCGGTTCCCGCAACCCGGAGCACCAATGTCGGCGTACAGGTCATCGTCGCCGTTGTCAACGCTCAACAGGGGAGCGCACAGAATTCGGGTCACTTCGGCGACTCGACATCGTTCTTCAACATCAATCGCCGCGATTGGACGTTGGCCGTCAACGGCGGCTACGCCTACACCAAAGACCTGACATCAATACCGGGCCAAGGCACCGTGCCGCTCAACGTCGTAGCTCGCGAACCGCTTTCTGGAACCTACACCACGACGGAGTTCAACATCCCGCGCAACTTAGAAACCAACTCGACCCAGGAACTGAACGTGAATCCGGCAACCGGCCAGGGCACTACTTGCCCCGGAGCACCCTGCGGGAATCCCATGTTCCTTTCAAACGGTGGCGGATGGCGTAAGCGAGCCATCGGCAACGGTGAAGAGGTTCAGGAGATTGGCACCGCCTCTAACGGCGACTCTCTCGGTTACGCGTTCTGGAGCGTCGGCAACCTTGCTGGCCAGTCGCCTAACATCCGCTACATGCAAGTCGACGGAGTCGACCCGATCAACCTAAGCTATGTTGACGGCACTCTGCCCACTTGTACCGCTCCATGCCCCGGCATCGTCAGTTTCGCCAACGTGGCCTCGGGCGACTATCCGGTATGGAACATTTTACGTGTGACTACCCACTTGCCAGTACCTCCCGGAGTTAAGGCTCTGATTGCGGGCGCACAAACCCAGGTCGTGACTTCTATCCCGGATTTCCTTCCCCTCGGTTCCATGGGCGTGTTGCGCTCGCACTACAAGCAGGTCAATGTTTTCGGAATCAACGGCTCCGGGGGCCAGTGCACCGGAATTGAGCAAGGCGGCGATGTGGGCGGTGCCGTCATTTCCATCCAGGGCGACCAGGACTACTGCGCCGCCACTGGCGTCCACAGCGGACGCACTGGATTGAAGCAGTAAAGCTGGCGTGTTGGAAACAACAGGACGATGAAGTAGACAACCAGAACAGTGTGGGGGCAAGGCTGCCCAGTTTCGCAGTCTTGCCTCCACTCATTGAAAACCATGCTTTCTAGCAACCCCCTCGTCGTCGAGTAAGTCCCTGGGTCTCCGACTATTTCGTCTCGTCGGTGATCCTTATCACCGGGCAAGGTAAACCTTAAAGCACAATCTCCGAGCGCCCAAACCCGCGCGGAACCTGGGTTGCAGCCAGAGGTTCCACATAGCTCGTCACTCAAAACTTAATAACGATTTCCTCCTCGGTTGGTGGTAAGCTACCCGCATGTTCGCTCGCAGGCAAGTAGGACGTGGCATTCAGCATAGTTCGGTTCTTTCCTTCCTGGTCGTTATTCTGCTGGCCGGGTCCGCCCTTGCCGATTCGCAGGTGACCTTAAAGTTTCTCGGCCACGGAGGCACCGACAAGAACCCGGTTTATCCCTGGTACTTGCAAGTCAATGGTGTGCCGGCCACGCTGATTTGCGACACCCTCAACAACTTGAACGTCGTTGGAGAAACCTGGCAGGCAAACGAAACCAACATTCTCAACGGCCCCACCAAGGGCTTGTTCAAGGGCAACACGCTGATTGATTACGAGGCCGCCGCCGTAATTTTCAGCGACATCTTATTTCACGGAGCCAACGCCAGCGATGCCAACTGGGCGATCTGGGCCCTGTTCACACCGAGCGCGAAGAACAATAAACATTTCAATGCCGACGCCTTGGCACTCTACAACGCCGCCCTGGCAATCGCTCCAAAACTGCCCAAAAGCTTTTTCATGAGTTACGTGATCTACACCCCGATCGCCGGCACGCAATCCTGCAAAAAGTGCGGACTCCCGCAGGAATTCATCGGCTACAACCCGGTCCCCGAACCCGGAACTCTGCTGTTATTGGGAACCGGCTTGGTGGCCTTAGCCGGAGTGCTACGCAAGAAACTGGCTCGTTCGTAGCCCGTGTTTGTGTGGGGACGGGCGCCCTCGCCCGCCCAGGCGGAGCAAAGCTCCGCGGCGCATGTAGTGTCCACCTGTCGACGGCTGATCGACCGCCCAAGTCAGCAGTGGAGGAAAAACCCCGGCGGCGGCAACAGCGTTAGAAACTCGTTTAAGAAAATCGCGTCGCGAGATCATGTTCAGGCTTTCCAGCAATCATACTTTAAGGAGGCGACGGTCTTCGCTACATTGGCAAAGCCAAGCGGCCAGCCAAGGCTTCTCAGCCTTGGCTGACCGATAGCCTTAGCAGGCTGCGGAAAAACGACAGTACGACCTAAAATGCTATTCAGGTTTCATGATTTGTGCGGCTAAGGGAAGAGTTTTGGTTGTACCCGTTGTGGCCTGGAGGTTCTTTTCCAGCGCGACCGACACAGTTCGGCGTTGGTTCACGTCGTTTGCATCGTCAGATTCCGCAGGCGGACTAAGTTATAGGCAGCCGCGGCAAAGGTGAAGACCCATCCGACCTTGAAGATGCCACGATGCCGAAGCTTGCGCAACAGCGCGATCGTCTTCAGCCAGCCGAAGCACTCTTCGATACGCTTCCTCTTCCTCTGACTGATGGCATATCCCGGGTGCTGCGTGGTACGCCCATCAATCGCACTCCCACCCGGCCGTTCCAGATTTTGCGCCACGTGGGGCGTGACCTTCATGTTTCTGCACTCCGCCACGAAATCCGCCGTGTCATAGGCCTTGTCGCCGCCCACGGTCACCTGTTTCGTTCCCGGAATCTGTTCCAGCATCACCAGCGCGGCATCGCGCTCCGCCGTTCCGTTGGCTTCGAAGACCTGGGTGTTTACGATTAGACCGTTGCGGTTCTCCACCAGCAGATTTCCGTTGTAACTCAGTTTGGCCTCTTTGCCCTTGCCTTTACGTGCCATCTTCGCATCCGGGTCCGTCTTCGATTGGTGCGTCTGGTTGGACCGCTTCTCCCCATGGAAGTCCACCGTGGCATTGCCAGGATCGTCCGGCGGAACGGCGTTTTTTGCATCCTTGCGCTGATAACTCTTCACACTCGCCCACGCTTCCAGTAGTGTTCCATCCACGGTGAAGTGCTCGTCCGAGAGCAGCCTGCGCTCACGCGCCTGCTGCAGCACCGCTTGGAAGAAGGCTTCGGCAATGTCCCCGTCGAGTAGGCGCTCACGGTTTTTGGTGAACACCGTTACATCCCAGATGGCGTCATCCATGTTCAACCCCACAAACCAACGAAACAGCAGGTTATAGTCGAGCTGTTCCATCAACAACCGTTCGCTGCGCACCGAGTACAGCGCTTGCAGCAGCAGCGCTCGCAACAACTTCTCCGGCGCGATCGACGGCCGCCCGGTTTTGGCATACAGTTTGCGAAACCGTGCTTGCAGTTCCCGCAAGGCCTCATCGGTCATAACACGAAGAGCACGCAAAGGGTGGTCTTGGGGCACTCTCTGCTCCGGGCTGATGTAGCTGAACACGTCCAACTGCTGCTCGTCTTGTCCACGCATACCTTCTTCTTATCAGGTTGTCTTGTGGAAACAAGAGAGTCTTGTAGTACTCGCTTCGAAACGAGTTTTTCCGCAGCCTGTTAGGGTGGAGCGTCTCGACCCTAAGCTTGTTGTGACTAAGTTCACCTTCTGCCTAGAACGTGTAGATCAGGTCGAACTGCAGACGGTTCAGGTATGGCTCCTGCTGTCCGGCCTTGGCGATGGTTGGCACGCTGCTGTTGTAGTTGTTGAACAAGGCAACGTTGTTTTCCAGATACGTGTTCAGAGCGCGTCCACGCCACCAGGTAAAGCTCGCCAGGGTGTTGGCACGCAGTTTCCACAGAGCATAAATGCGGTTCTGCAGAATGTTGGTGGGCGCTCTCTGGTCACTTTCCACGAACGACGCAATTGCAGCGTCCTGTTCTTCGCGGTACCAGGCGTAGCCGAGCTGAATGTCGTTCTTGTTCTTCGTCTGGCCCACGCTGGCATCGAACCCATACTCCTTGTTTTGACTGCCGAGGTTGGTGAGGACCCTTCCTTTGGTGTCCAAAGGATGAGCTTCCGCATCGAGGTTGTCCAAGAACTCAAGCAATAGGTTGACCGGCAAGCGGTTGAAACCGGTCTGGATCTGGTTGTTGAGGATGAAATCCGCGTAGTTGTAGCCGGAATAAAAGTGGACTGCGCCTTTGGAATCGACATAGGTGGCGTTGGTCATGCCATTGGGAGCAAACACGCAGGGAGAAAAGCTATTGAAGTTCAATCCCTTAGCGCAGCCTTGTCCCTCGCCAGGCACGGGAATACCGGTAATAGGAGATGGAGCCGTGCCTCCTTTCGGCGTGGCCGGCTGGTAGCCCGTGGTGGTAGCTCCCACTGCGAATGCGCTCTGCTGCAAAATCGCATCAGGACGGTTCCACTTCAAGGTCAGGAATGAAGGAGTAGCCGTCCAGGGGCCGAATTGCACCCTGGCCGATGCCTGTCCGCCGACCGCGAAGGAATCCTGCGACGGAATTCCCGGCTTTCCGTTGGCCTGGTTGTAGAGCAGTTCGATAGCCTGGAAGGTTACATTTTGGATCGGCCCGGAGAGATCGAAGGAGGCTTTTTCGTTGAAGCCTTCTGGATTCAGATCGGGATCGAAGGTAACCGAGGTCCGCTGCCAGCTGTAGGCGAATTTCCCGCCAGTGAGAGAAAGCCAACGACGTGCGATCGGATTGTAGGTGATGAACCCACGATCCAGCGCGATGGTCTTGCGATCGAAGACATTGGTAAAGGTCTCATTGGTCGAAGTTGGGTTGCCGAGGGCGCCTGTCGCCAAGGCGAAGCCTGCGATGAAATCCTGGTTGAGCTGGCCGTCAATTCCAAAACGCACGCGAATGCGCGCCAGGTTGTCGTCGGGGACCCCCTGCTGGAAGTACGACTCGCCGCGGATCCGGACATCACCGCTGAACCGGAAACGGCCGACCAAAGCTTCAATCGCGCTCAACTGCTTGCCTGTGTCCTGGGCCTTGGTGTCGACTACCGCGAGCGCTGTCTCCACCTGAGCAACATTGGTGGAGGCCTGATTGGCCAGGCTTTTCGCCTCTGTGGCTGATTGCTGGGCTTGCGCGGCAGTGCTCTGAGCCTGGTCGACGCCACTCGCCGCCTTTTGGGCGGCAGTGCTGGCCTGTTGGGTGGCATCCAGGAGTTGCTGGAGTTGCGATCTCAACTGGTCGACCAACTGCTTCTGCTGTCTGATTTGCAGTTGCTGAGCGGTCACAGCCTCTTTCAACTCCTGGACTTCTTTGACCGTGACTCTTGTAATTGCCTGCTTGGTCGATGGGGTGCGCTTCTTCGTCGCGGTTGGCGCCAGGGCGCTGGTTTGGGCTGCCACTAGCTCTGCTACGTGGATCATATTAAGTATAATAATTAACATAATAGAGATTGACCACCACTTCGTTCCTGATTTCATTTGAGTTTGTCGACGCTCCTATCGTTTTCGACTCACTTAAGAGTCGTGTACTTTAGACCACAGAATTCACTACGGCCAAACGGGAGCCAGCTAAGCCGTTAGCAAGATGGGGCAAATGAGCCCCACAACAGGGATGAACCTCTTAATCATCTTTGTTCCGGCTCGGGTTTCCGTGGACCACCATGGGCAACACGCTCGACGGCTCACCCTTTTTCTTACGCCGCTTGCCGGATTTGGAATCCTCCGCGCCCTTGCCATTCATGATGTCAGCCAGAGTGGTGTGCTCCAGGATCTTGGCTGCGGCATCGCGCACTGCAAGGAAGACCTGGTAAAGCGCACGATGTTCGGCATCGCGGCTAATCAGGGTGCGCAACTGTTCGGCGTCTCCGAAGGGTGCCAGCGGACCATCGATGAGCCGGATAATCTCGCTGAGTTGGATCTCAGACGGCGCCCGGCGTAACTGGTATCCACCCTTGGCGCCACGCACGCTTTCGACCATGCGTGCATTCTTGAGCTCCAATAGAATCAGCTCCAGAAACTTTTCTGGCAGCGCTTCTTCGTAGGCGATGTCTCGGATGCGAATCGCGCCCTGGTTGTAGTGCCGGGCCAACATCATCATGGCCTGCAATGCGTACAAACCTTTTTGGGAGATCTTCATGGTGCTTCGAATTATGCCACAAACTCTATCGTTATTATAGAGTTTCTTGACGTCAGGGACATTAGCAACTCGGCTGCCACGACGAACCCCCGCGATCGGCAAAGATAAGCACCGTATTATCAGATATTTGCTATTTTGTCTTTCATCGGGGACCTAGAGGCAGTGTGCATTGCTTTGCAGTTTGACGCCGGTTGTTGGGCTAACGGTCGCAGACAAATCATTCCCAATGGGGATTGTTTTCAACCTCGGCCTTGGAGAGCAGGAACTGCGAAGCTATTCTAACCGAAACCGCTGAACCCGCAGAGGGCTCACAGGGATTCAGCTGAGGAAATCTTAGCTGCAGATCATGTCACCTGACCCGTAAGAGTTGGAGGGTGATGTTATCGGGGCCACCACGGTCTTTCGTCATTTTGATCAGGGCGTGGCAGGCTTCGGGTAGCTCAGCGCCAGCCACGACGTTCTGTATTTCGTGCTCGCTTAGCAAACTCCATAACCCGTCGGTGCAAAGGACCAGCACATCGCCCTTCTCCAGCGCGATGGGCTGCGGGGGAGTTTCGGGCGAAATCTCTTCGCCCGCCCCAAGAGCGGCCGTCAGGATGTGTCTCTGGGGATGGGTCTCAGCTTCCTCGGAACTGATGATGCCATTCTCGACCAGGCGACCAACATAGGAATGGTCGTGGGTCACGCGGGAGATGTTGGCTCCGCGCACCAGGTACAAGCGGCTATCGCCGATGTGCGCGTAGAAGAGTTCGTGATTGACCAGAGCGATCGCGGTAGCGGTAGTACCCATCCCGTGCAGTTCCGGATGTCCTTCCGCATAGCGCAGAATGCGTTCATGTGCGGTCAGAAACCCCGTGACCAGCAGGGATTGGGGATCTCCACCGGGAGTTTCAGCAAAAACTTCACGGATGGTTTCAACCGCGATGCGGCTGGCTTCCTGTCCGCCCTCGTGGCCGCCCATGCCATCTGCGACCATAGCCAGTCTGCCCTTGCGCGCGAATTCCTCGTCGTCGGCGGGTTCCCAGTAGGCGTACTGATCCTCGTTATTTTCTCGCTGGCAGCCAATGTCGCTCATGCCCGCCAGTTCAACTCCGGGCCTTATTCGCATCACACCTCGCGGGCTAGTTTCGAGCAAGCTCAGAACCGCCTCCCTGTCACGTGAGTTCAACGAGAGAAATCCGATCTAAGGCGGATAGTGGGCCTCAACTGTGGAGAGCGGTTTCTGTCGATCTCTGGCAAACGTTCGGATTATACCCAACCTGGAAGGTTTTAGTTCGCTACGCGGACGCTTGTTACGCATTCCGGACAAGGCCGCCCCTGCCCGGGCCGGGATGACATTTGTCACCGCCAGCAGATGATGATCTTCACTGGTACGTTCCGATCGCTGACCGCATGATGGCTTCACTGTCGGATCGATCCTGATCTGGCAGACCGGGGAGGACAGAATGATCGCAGCATTAGAAGAAACCGGGACGTATCCGCCCAAGGAATCTGGCAATGGCAGGGCGGTGATTGCGCGGTTGCAGGACGCCAGCAAGGACTTCGGCGAGGTGCGGGCTTTGCGCCAGGTGAATTTTGCCGTCCGCGCCGGCGAACTGGTGGCGCTGCTCGGACCGAACGGCGCAGGCAAGACTACCGCCATCAAACTGTTTCTTGGGTTGGCGAAACCTACCGCGGGTACGGTAAGTGTATTTGGCGGAAACCCGATCCATCCCGAAGTGCGCACGCGGATCGGGGCCATGCTGCAAGTGGCTAAAGTTCCAGAGACGCTGCGCGTAAAGGAACACATCGATTTGTTCTCATCCTACTATCCGAAACCGTTGCCCCTGGCCGAGACTCTGGCTCTGGCGGGCCTGCAAGAAATCAGGGACCGCGAGTTCGGCGAACTTTCCGGGGGCCAGCGGCAGCGCGTGCTGTTTGCGCTGGCTTTATGCGGCGATCCCGACATCTTGTTTCTCGATGAGCCCACGGTCGGCCTGGACGTGGAATCCCGCCACATACTGTGGCAGGAAATTCGCAAGCTGATAGCGCGGGGCAAGTCTGTGCTCCTCACTACTCACTACCTCGAAGAAGCGGATGCGCTCGCCGACCGCGTGGTGGTAATCAATCGCGGCGAGATCATTGCCGAGGGGACGCCTGCAGAGATCAAGGCCAGCACCGCCGGACGTTGTATTCGCTGTGTGAGTTCGCTGGACACTGAGACCGTACGCGCCCTTCCCGGAGTGCTTGATGTAACTAGAGATCGCGATGCGATGAAAATCCGCGCAGCCTCCGCCGAGCCCATTCTCCGTGAATTATTGATGCGCGATCCGGGACTCTCCGGCGTTGAGGTTTCGAGTGCCGGGTTAGAAGAGGCATTTCTAGCGCTGACCAACGGGAACAACAACGCCATCTGATGGACATTGCAGAAAACCTGAATTGCTCGGAGGAAACGAAAATGGCTGCTGCTTCGACCATACCAGCACAAGAAATCTGGGCCCGCCCGCTGGGCAGAACCTTTGTGATTTATCTCAAGGAAGCCAAATATGAGTTTCTGAACCGGCTTCGGCTTCGCGCCTACTCGCTTTCGACAATTCTATTTCCCGTTATGTTTTATGTGCTGTTCGGTCTGGTTTTGAATCCGAAAGATGCGCCCATCGGCGGTACAAACATTACGACGTATCTCATCGCGACCTATGGCACGTTCGGAGTTATGGGAGCTTCTTTGTTTGGCACGGCGTCTGGACTGGCGATGGAGCGCGGCTTGGGGTGGTTGCAGGTGAAACGCGCCAGTCCCATGCCTCCGTTCGCCTACTTCACGGCGAAGGTCGCGCTGGGCATGATTTTCAGCGCGATTGTCGTGTGCCTGCTTCTGCTGCTCGGTTCCACCTTTGGGGCGGTGCACATGCCTTTGCTCGACGCCGCGAAGCTACTCGCGATCCTGGTCGCTGGTTCCCTTCCCTTCTGCGCCATGGGGTTGGCGGTTGGCTACTTCGTCGGTCCAAACTCGGCAGTGGCGACCATTAACCTGATTTATCTGCCGTTGTCGTTTTGTTCTGGCCTTTGGTTTCCAATCATGTTTCTGCCTAAGCTCTTGCAGCAGATCGCCCACTTTCTGCCGCCTTATCATTTAGCCCAGCTTGCGTTAGGCGTGGTCGGAGCGGGCCAACAGGAATCGAACCTGACCCATTGGGAAGCACTGATCGGATTCTCGCTCATCTGCCTGGGCGTGGCCCGGCTCGGATTTCAGCGCGACGAAGGAAAGATGTACGGCTAGAACCGAAGCAGCAAAATGAGCTACGAAGGAGAAAAACCATGAACATCGGTCAATGCGCGGGGTGGATACTGGTTCTCGGGTCAATTGCTCTTCTAGTCACTGGCGGCAGGCTCGACTTGCTTGTAATTCTACTTCCGCTGTCGCTTCTGCTGGCCTACGGAATCGGATGTTCCGGGCACAATAAAACCAGGCTGACGGACGGCGTAAAAAAGGGGTAGCCTAGAGCTGAACTTTCTAGATTTTCACCATGAGGCTTCTACCAAAAGATCAGGACCACGGCTGGGCGCCTTACACCTGGCTCTTTTACTTTTGTTTCTTTCTTCTCAATCCGATCCTGAATCACGCCGGCTGGAAGGAGTGGATTGCCACCGGGCTGGGTACCATCGCCTTCCTGGCGATTTACTTTAGTTTCTTTTGGATCAAGTGTCCGTGGAATCTCCTGAACATTGCGGCCTTCACGCTATTGGGCGTTGGCTTTGCGCCCTTCAACGAGGGAGCTGCCACCCTTTTCGTTTTTGCAGCTGCCTTCTGTCCCTACGCGGTCGAAACGGAATCGGCCGCGCTCAAGCTGCTGGTGGCCGTACTCGCAGTGGCCACCGCGGAATGGTGGCTCTTTCACCTTTCGGGATGGTTCTTGTTCTATGGCGGCGGGCTTGCGATGGTTGTGGGTTGCGGAAATATCTTCTTTGCGCAACGGGAGCGTGCCAACAACCGCTTGCAGAAAGCCAATCAGGAGATCGAGCATCTTGCGAAGGTCGCGGAGCGCGAGCGTATTGCTCGAGATCTCCACGACGTGCTGGGCCACACACTTTCGGTGATCATTTTGAAATCTGAACTAGCCCGGAAGTTAATTGACCACGATCCGGAACGCGCCAAAGCGGAGATCGCTGACGTGGAACAGACTTCCCGCGCGGCTTTGACCGATGTTAGGAGCACGATCCGAGGATATCGCGCTCATAGTCTCGAGGCCGAACTCAAACAGGCGAGGGCGACCCTTGAAACCGCGGGCGTAACTGTGAAGTCCGAATCCGAGGAGGTTCGGCTCACCCCGGCCCAGGAGAGCGTGGTTGCGCTCGTAATGCGGGAGGCCGTAACCAACGTGGTCCGCCATGCCCACGCCCGTAATTGTCATTTGCGCCTCGTACCGGTAAACGGAAATTGCCGGCTAGAGATCCACGACGATGGCCGGGGCGGAGGTACGGTCGAAGGCAATGGCCTGCGCGGCATGCGGGAGCGCATCGAAGCTCTGGGCGGTACTTTTGCGCGCACGAACAGCGTCGGAACCAAACTTAGCATTGAATTCCCCCTGACTGAAACGAAAGCGAACAGCAATCATTGAACGCATCCCCCAAAAACGGACGCAAGGCGATTCGCGTGGTGATTGCGGAAGATCAGGGCATGGTATTAGGCGCGCTCGCTGCCCTGCTCGAGATCGAAGGTGACATTGCCGTCGTCGCCCGCTCCCGCAATGGCAAAGAAGCTTTGCAAGCAGTCCTTGAGCACAAGCCCGATGTCTTTATCACCGACATTGAAATGCCGGAGATGACCGGACTCGATGTTGCCGGCGAACTCAAACGGCGGCGAACCGGAACTCGCGTGATTATTCTGACCACCTTCGCACGCGCCGGTTATCTGCGTCGCGCTCTCGAAGCCGGAGCCTCGGGATATCTCCTGAAAGACATGCGCTCCGAAGAACTAGCCGAAGCCGTGCGCCGCGTGCAGCAGGGATTGCGCGTGATCGACCCGGAACTTGCCACGGAAGCCTGGGCGGAACCCGATCCGCTCACCGACCGCGAACGGCAAGTGCTGCGGCTTGCGGGCGATGGTGTGACCAGCGGTGATATCGCGGCCGAACTCAGCTTGTCCGAGGGAACGGTTAGAAATTATCTTTCTGAAGCGATCAGCAAGTTGGGCGCGAACAACCGCGTCGAAGCCGCGCGAATTGCCCGGACTAAAGGCTGGCTGTGACGCCTGAAGCGACTAGGGAGTGAAGCGGGGCCGGGTGTCGGAGTTAGCTAATTCCACGCTGGTCAGGAATATCAGGCGGATGATCCTTTCCATCTTCGGATAATTGATTTTGTCCCAGGTGTCGTTTTCGGTGTGGTAGTCGGGATGCTCGCCCGTATTAAACAAGACCATGGGAACCGACTTGATGGCGAAATTGATTTGATCACTGCGATCAAACCATTCTTCCGGGTCAGTGGTATCGGTTTTGAAATCAAGTCGGAGGCCGATCGATTGATTGCTCCGATCGATAATCCGCCGGAGGTCAGGATTGTAGAGCGTACCGACCAGGTTGACGCTGTTGCTGGACTGGCCCGGAGCGAGTTTCCAGGTAGGGGTGTCTTCGTCGCGCCCAATCATATCCATGTTTAGGTCCGCGATGGCCTTGTCCAGGGGCAGAACGGGATGCTCCGCGAAATATGCCGAGCCCAGCATGGTTGCCTCCTCGGCGTCGAACGCAAGAAACAAAATGCTGCGCCTCGGACGGACCTTGCCCAGGGTGTAAGCACGTGCACTCTCCAGCACCCCGATGGTTCCAGACGCATTGTCGTCAGCACCGCGATAAATGCGCCCTTGCACAACGCCAACGTGATCGTAGTGTCCGGAGATCACGACGTATTCGTCTTTCAGTTTTGCATCTGAACCTTCGAGAAGACCGATCACGTTACGAGCGCGGACGACCTCGCGGTCCTTCAGCGCCTTCTTCATGGTAATTTCGACTCCCGGAATCGCAAGCGATTGCGGCTTGAAACTTTGGTCGATCGCCTTCTGCAATGTGGCGATGGTCTTCCCGGAGTTCGCCAGCAGTTCATTCGCTGTTGCTTCGGTGATTCCAAAAATCGGCAGATCCCACATGCTTCCTGCCAGGGCAACAATCGGTGTGGGCACGCTCCAATCGTGCGGAGCGCTGGGCCTTTCGGGCGGGCGATGCGGAGTGCTCTCCCGGACGATGAGCAAACCGGAGGCGCCCGCCATGCGGATCTGTTCGTACTTGTAAACATCGTAGGCATGTATCGTGTTCCACTTGCCCTTGAACTTGGAGTTGGGATCGGACTCCTGCGGCTCATGGGTCAGAACGAGAGCGATCTTGCCGCGCAGATCGATTCCGGCAAAATCGTTGTATCCATATTCCGGAGCGTTGACACCGTATCCCAGGAAAACCAGCGCTCCGGTAGCCGTCGCGGAGTTGTCACTTTCGAGAAGGTCGGAGAAATCGAAATCGTGGTCGAACTGATAGCTCTTTTCGACTCCGTTCTGGCGTGCGATCAATTCCATGTTCTGCTTGTCGGGCCAGGCTGTTACCAGGTCGAAGCCCTGGAAATAGGTGCCGTCATCGCCCATGGGTTTGAGGCCGAAGCGCATGAATTCCGAGGCGATGTAATTGGCTGCGATCTGGGCTTCGTGACTCCCGGTCTTACGGCCAGCCATTTCGTCGGCCGAAAGAAAGAACATCTCCGCCTTGATGTTGCTGGTCTGAATGAGGTCCACCGGGCGCTGCGCGGCTGCGACTGCAGATAGCAAGAGCAGAAGGGTAACTATCAAGGCCTGAGCAGAACTGCGGTAGCTCGTCATCGTAGCCGTTATTCTACATAGCAAGTGGAGGCCGGGCGTCCGCGCCCGGGTGGGGAAGCCCTACCTTTACTACAGCATTCCGCCAGTTTTCACCGTCAGCATGTTCAACGCGGTCTCGAGTTTCGTGATCGCCTGGGCAAGCTCGGGATGCTCCCCGATTCTTTTTCGCAAGGCGTTGAGGAGTTCGTGCGCGCTTGACAGGTGCTCCACGGCGGGCGGGTGTTCCGGATTTTGCTTTGGCTCAGGTCGGTTTTCTGATTGCATGGCAAATTTGCCTCTTGAGATACCTCGGTGCACCTGACTGTTTCAACGCCGACTTGAAAGCTGGCGCAGCCAGTTCAGTTTAGCGGCCAACCAGAGCGTCTGACAACTGAAGTCGGGGATTAGACTTCGGCAACGGGCAGACGCGGCATAGGTCAGCTTATCCTTGCCAATACGAACTGCACCCGCTTCTCGACCGTATCGAGCGGGAGCGGAATTAATTCATAGCCCAACGCAGGATAGATTTCGGTCATCGCCTTATAGGTCGCCTGCGCTTCTTCGAAAGACTGTTTCCGCTCGACGTCGCGGGCGAAGATTTCTGGCCAGGGTGGCGCGACAAACACACGTCGATGATAGCGAAACATCCGTGCAGCCTTATCTACATGCGAAGGGATTGGCAGGTTGCTCACGCGCATGTAGCCGGCCACATCAGGCACACCGCGATCGAAAATAACTGGACCGTTGAGTTTCAACGCTGCCCGATATGATCGTATTTCCCAACTCAACATCAACTCAGCGAAAGCGCGCCGATCCGACCAAGGCAGAGCCTCGCCGCCAATTGCGACCTGATCCTGGATGATCGCCCGGCCGGCCTCAGGCATGTTGCAGATACCACGTTCTGCCAGAGCCTCGATCAGCATACTTTTTCCTGACCCCGGTCCTCCCGTGATAACGAACAGGCGGTCAAAGTTTTCTACCTCCATTCCGTCCCTCTGGCAATGTGCTGTCGACTCCCAACATCAGGTTTCGCTGGTCATGATGAACAACGGCTTCATTTCGAAGCTGCTGAAATGCGGCCGCAGCCGCGCCGTGTTGTAGTGCTCTTTTACGTTTACGACTTTCTTCGAGGCGATCACGGCATCCACCGGCATGTTGTCGTAGCGGCCATTCTTTAGCACCACGAGCCGGCCGTGAATCTTGTTGAGAAGCAGGTCGAGCGCAAGATTTCCGTAGGCCATGGGCACGATCGAATCGATGGCATCGGGATCGCCGCAACGAACCAGGTATCCCAGCTTCTGATTGATCACTTCGATCACTTTGCCGTTGTTGTATTTGGGCGAGAGCTCCTTCAGTTTCTCCGAAACCAGATCGCCGATGCCGCCTAGCTTTTTATGGCCGAAGGCATCGGTAGCGTGGTCCTCAAAAACCATGTCTCCGCCTTCGAACATGGCTCCTTCGGAAACCAGAACCACCGAATAATGGCTTGGGTTCTTATTGCGATCGGCCACGAGCAGTTCGGTGAGTTGCTCAATGTTGAAGCGATGCTCGGGGATCACACACCGGTTGGCGGCTCCTGCCATGGTCGGAAGCATGGCTGTAAATCCGGCGTAGCGGCCGAATACCTCCAGGACGAGGAAGCGTTCGTGCGAGCCCGCGGAAGTTCGCAGATCGTTGGTCATTTGGATGGTGCGTGTAACCGCCGTGCTGAAGCCAACGCAGTAATCCGTTCCCGGAACATCGTTGTCCATGGTCTTGGGAATCGCGACCACCTTGACGCCTTCCTGATAGAGGCGCACGCCGTAACTCAGCGTGTCATCGCCACCAATGGGGATTAGGAAATCGATGCCGAGCCAAGCCAGATTCTTCAGCACCTCTGGCGTCAGATCGTTGATCGGAGCGTTGTAGGTTGCCTGCAGGTGTTCGGGGACGCTAGCCTTCTTCACTTTGCCGGGGTTAGTACGCGAACTGTGCAGGAAGGTCCCACCAGTGCGGCCGGCGCGGTTGACGATCTCTTCCGTCAAAGTTTGAAAGTTGTCGCTGTTGTCGTAATCCTTTTCGCGAACGATGTCGACGAGGCCTCCCCATCCGCGACGCAGGCCGATCACCTGGCAACCCTCGCGGATTGCCCTGAAGGTGACGGCGCGGATCGCAGGATTCAAACCGGGAACGTCCCCGCCGCCAGTAAGGATTCCGATTACGCCCTTTTTCGTGTTTACGTTTGCCATATTGTGTCGTCCTTCAGCCTGGAAAGAAATAGCTCTGCCGCATGCAGCGATTCATAAAGTCCATGGAAATCGCAAAACTCAGTGCCAGGCTTCTATTCCACTAATTCTATAGGAGGGCGATGGGTGATTCGTCGTGTTCAAGAAACAGGATGGGTTGAATACGATGGGTTGAATACAAAGATGGCGAGTGCCGGAGCTCGCCGACACCCAACTTCTGGAACAGCCGCGGCGGCGTTTCGCGCTCGCAGACTCCGTCCACGACGACCACCGTGATTGGATTTACGAACGCCAATCTTGTTTTGTGTCAATTCGAGTGCTGACAAGCCGCCACAACGGGAAATATTTTCAGAACATCGCGGGCGGTGTGGGCGCCGAAGGCGCCCACGTGTCCGCTCATCCCTTCCTGCTAGGGCAACTTATTCAAATAGCAGGCACCGGTGAGGTCCTGCGCCGGCGGACTCGGAGGAGTCAGCCAAACCGGATCGCTGAAATCAAAGAACTCCGTCATGTCCATCTGGGCCGCGTCCCGCTTGGTAAGAGAAGACAGGTTGAAACGAGTCTCGATCAGCTTCAGAATCGCCGTCGTGTCAGCCGGCGTGTGCGAAACGTAATTTTTTTGGGCGTATGGCGAAACCACAATAAGAGGGACCCGGTAACCGGTGTAGACGAAGTCGCAAGTCGGCCCGCTGGTTTGCGTGCAAATATCGCCTGGAAGCAAATCTACTGGCTTGATGCCATCCGGACTCACAGTCGCTTGCGGCGGCACGTGGTCGTAGTAACCTCCGAATTCATCGTAGGTGAGAACGAACGCCGAATCTTTCCACGAACTGCTCGTCATCAGCCCATTGATCAGCGTGGAGACGAAGTTGGCTCCCTTTTGAATATCATTGGGCTCAGAGTCATTGAGAGATCCATGCTCATCGAAACCAGCGTCTGACGCCGGTTCGATCTCGGCCACCTGGGGAAGGGTTCCGTTCTCCAGGTCCGTGAAGTACTGGGATATGGGCGCGATGTTATTCGGATACAGGGTCGGGATCGTCTGCCCCCATGTGAAAAACTGCACGTAGGTCAAGTTGAGCAGGCAGGTCGGATCGTAGGGAGGCCCGGAACACTGGCTTCCCGTGGGATCCACATAAATCTTCCAGCTGATGTTCGCGGCTTGAAGCTCCTGAAAGATTGTCGTCGCAGTCAGCAGCGCCTTGTCGTGGCTATCTGTGCCTACGGGATGCACATATCCCTGAGAGGTGCCGGCCACAAGATACTCGCGGTTCGAAGGCGTTCGCGTCATCGCCGGGTTGAACCATCGATCGGAAGTGGCGAAGTTCGAAGCCATGAAATAGTAGTAGTTGAGGTCGCTGCCATCGTAGTAACCCATCGCCCGGATGCCATCGACGTCGTAGAATATCGGCTTCTTGTCCCTGGCAAAGTGCCCTGCCGCCCAGACAAATCCGTTCATGGTAGCTGGAAGATTCCCGACCGGGTCGTTGTAGTCCCAATCCACATGACTCTCGTTCCAGGAAGGGCTCGGGTCTTCTACACACAGAGTAATCAGATGAAACGAAGTAACCGGATTGTTCGGGTCAAAAACGCAAGCGGCCGGCGGAGGCGAATTGGGATCGCAGCCGGGGAGTGCCGGGGGTGGCCCATACAGCGGCGGCGGTCCGGACGTCGGATTGAACTGGGGCAATCCGTCAAACGATTGGTCTGGTAAACCATTCTGCGCCCAGTATCCTCGCAAGGCGCCAAAGTAGTGATCGAAAGAGCGATTCTCCTGTGCCAGGAAAATGATGTGATTCAGAGCGGTGATGTTCTGGACATTGAACGTGGCCGTCACCTGCTGGTTCGCATTGAGCGTCAGCGTGCAGGTGGGATTGGTGCCGCTACACGCTCCGCTCCATCCGACGAAATTTGAGCCCGTTCCCGGAGTCTCGGTGAGCGTCACCTGAGTCCCAGCGTTAAAGCTCGCGCTGCACGTTGGGGCGCAACTAATTCCCGCAGGGTTGCTGGAAACCGAACCCGTTCCAGTTCCCGCAAGCGTTACCGTCAACACGGGCGCGACCGGGATAGTGTTAAAGGCCGCAGTCGCCTGCTGGCTGGCGCTCAGCGTCACTGTGCAGCTAGTGTTGGTGCCACTACTGGCGCAGGCTCCGCCCCATCCCGCAAAAGATGAGTTCGTCCCCGGCGTTTCCGTCAGCGTTACCTGGGTCCCCGCGTTGAAGGTCGCATTGCAAGTTGGTTTGCAGCTAATTCCCGCCGGGTTGCTGGACACCGAACCCGTGCCAGTTCCGACGAGAGTCACGGTTAACACAGGTGCACTTTGAGGAATGTCAAAGGTGGCAACTACCTGCTGGCTTTGACTGAGCGTTACCGTGCAAGTGGAATTATTGCCGCTGCAACCGCCACCTGCCCATCCAACGAAATAAGAAGTCGTTCCCGGAGTCTCGGTCAGTGTTACCTGAGTTCCAGCGGCAAAGCTCGCACTGCAGGTTGGTTTGCAACTAATTCCGGCTGGATTGCTGGAGACCGTACCCGTACCGGTTCCCGCAAGGGTTACGGCTAAGACAGGCGCGCCCTCCACCGGATCAAAAGTGGCGGTCGCCTGCTCGCTCTGATTGAGCGTCACTGTGCAAGTGGGGTTGTTGCCGGTGCACGCCCCGGACCATCCCAGGAAATGCGAGTTCGCTTCCGCCGTTGCGGTCAGTGTCACTGGAGTTCCGGGCTTGAAGCTCGCGCTACACGCTTGTCCGCAACTAATGCCCGCCGGGTTGCTGGCGACACTGCCTTTGCCGGGGCCAGCCAGGGTCACGCCCAAAACTGGCAAATCGCTGAAACTGGCCATGACGGAGGTATTTTGCGTCAATGTCACATTACAGACGCCGGTACCGTGGCAGTCGCCGGACCACCCCGCAAAAAAAGAATTCGTTGCCGGAGAAGCGGTGAGCGTCACTTGAGAACCGCTCGCAAAACTGGCAGTGCATGATTTACCGCAGTTTATGCCTGCAGGATTGCTGCTGACGGTTCCAGCGCCGACGCCGGCGGCTTGGACGCTGACTTGAAACGAACCCGTTGATAAACTGGAAGGGCTTCCCCCACCTCCGCAACCGGAAAGAACAATCAGGAATATCGAAGTCAAACAACAAGCGACGGCACCCATTCGCGGCCTAGGCATAGAGTTGCTCCCTTATGTGGATAGGCGCGCTCTTCGATGGCGATGGTTGAACCTGGGTTGCTTTGCACAGGTGCGCTTCAAACTCAATCGTGAATCTCGTGGAATTAAGTTCGATGGGACGAACCGAGCACAGGGAGGTGTACTAACTATAACTGTCGTGTACTAGTGTGATCTGTATTCCCTTGAGCAAGAACGATAGGGTCCGAGCTACGAACTTAGCTCGTGAAGTTCCGTCCAATGTCGAGGGAAACGCGATGTTCTGTTGTTGGCCTGCGCCGAACCGAAAAGTCCGTACAGTTTTGTTCGAGTCCGTTGCATTTCTTGTCATCAGCTTTTTCGCGATCCCGAGCATGGCACGGGTCGCAGACACGGCAGACAACGCCACTGACCGCGCAATACGTCCTGACAATCCCATTGCGGATTTTTTTGTGGCCGTCGATGGCAACGACTCCTGGAGTGGCACCCTGCCTGCCCACAATTCCCATCACACCGACGGACCTTTCGCTTCGATAGCGAGGGCCCAGATCGCAATGCAGAAACTTCTTAAGAGCAAACCCAACCGGCGCATCACCGTCATGATCCGGCAGGGAAACTATTCTCTGCCCTTAAGTCCCACCAACCCCGGCACCCTGAATTTCACCTCCAGCGACGCCGGAACTTCGCAGATGCCGGTTACCTGGGAAAACTATCCCGGTGAAACTCCAATGGTGAGCGGAGGAGAAGCAATCAGCGCGCTGGGACTGACCTGGACAAATCGCTCCGGCAATTTATGGCAAGTACATTTGCCCGCCAACACTGAGCCCTTTGAATACCTGTTCTACAAGAAAACGCAACGCGAGCGCCGCTTCCGCTCCCGCTTGCAGTCCTCGTCGGGCATCGGATTTTACACCAAGGACAGTTCCTGCTACGACACTCTCACCGGACACGCGGTCGACATTTCAAAGTGCAATCTCGGCACTTTCCTGAAAGTCGCGGGGACGGTTCCCCCCGGCCACACCCATTGCCCTAGCGTGACCTATCAGGGTCAGTCCAAGTGTCTGGATCGTTTCCGATATGACCCCAAAGATCCCATCACCGGATGGGTTAACTTGAACGGAGTCTACACCGGAGACCCCTCGAACCCTTGTCGAGCAGATGGCTCGAATCCTTACCCCACGGGCGACGTGGAACTCACCCTCTTCGATTCCTGGACCGTCGATGTCATGCGCATCAACTGTGTGGACACTACCAACCACATCATTTACCTAACGGGTCCCACCCAGGGAAATTCTGGGGATTACAATTGTCTCGGTCCTGCGGCCGGCCATCGCTTTATCATCGAGAACGCCAAAGATGCCTTCCAGCACGAGCAACAGGCTGGTCAGACGGGAGTCTGGTTCCTGGATCGCTCCGGCGTGCCCTGGACGTTGTCGTATATCGCCAATGATGGAGAGAACCCCAACGTCGACAACGTTGTGATTCCTCAGCTTCTGCCTGCCACTCCTACAGGAGGCAGCATAATCGCAGCTACGCAGTTGAGCTACGTCACCTTCCAGGGCATTACCTTCGAGGCGGATAACTTCATCCCGCCTCCGCATGGGTTCAACAACGATACCAATGGGGAAAACACCCTTCCCGCCGCCATCGACTGCGAGAGTTGTCAGCATGTCACCTTCGACAGCATAACCGTGAGGCATACCTCCGCGTCCGGCCTTCAGATGGCCACCTTGAACGGACACTCCGGACCACCCGCAAACAACGATGTGATCCAAAACTCGGCTTTCTACGACCTGGGCTCCAGCGGCATTCACATCGGGCACACGCCGCTCGGCAATGACGTGGCCGCCAATGTTATTCAGTCTGTCATCGTGCAAAATAACATCGTGCAGGGCTATTCCCGCGTCTTTCCCGATGGCGAAGGCATTGCTCAAGGCAACGGCGACAAGATCACGTATCAGCACAACGACATTGACGACGGATACCACTCGGGCATTTCAGTTTGCGAATTGGGGTGTTTCGGCGCGAACGGCAGCAACATTATCAGCCAGTACAACCACATCTGGAACGTCATGCAAGGCATCACCTCGGACGGCGGAGCGATCTATTACCAAACCGGAGGTGCGCAGAAAAATGGCACCGGAAACAAGATTCTCAACAATCTTCTTCACGATGTGAACGATTCCTCGATCATCGAAAATGGCGTTCTGGGGACCGGCTACGGCGGGCACGGCATTTACTTGGACGGCCAGTCTGCCGGCGTGAGTGTTGAAAGCAACGTCGTCTATCGCACTTCGCAGGACTCAGTCTTTATGACCGAGGGTCCCGCCAATGGGCAGCCTCCAAACAAGTTTCAGAACAATATCTTCGCCTATGCTCGCCGAGCCATGTTCCGGGAAAACACGGCCTGGCCGCAGAACTGTGGCAACTCCACCCGGGCCAACCTGATCAGCAACATCATGTATTTTGATCAGAACGATAGGGCGGGATTCTACGCAATTGAAGGCTGCGCCGATTCGTGCGGTATGGCGTTCCATCAATTCCAGAACTTTCAACGCAACCTCTATTGGAGAACCGACGGCCAATTCGCCAACTATGACAGGGCGTTCCACGTCTTAACAACCACGCCTCCGCCCGATCAGGCGAGTTCATGCACTCAACCCCCGGACCCGAATGCGCACTGGACGTTCTTCACCTTCCCCACCTGGCAGAATGGACATCCCCGGGTCGACGGACGTGAACTGTCCATGAATGAAGACGCCGAAGGAACCGTAACCGTCGATCCCGGGTTCGGCCACACTGGTCAGGCTGCCGATTTTCTGCTCTCCAGGTCGCCCGTCTCGGGCTTCGATTTTATGCAAACCAATAAAACGATCAAGACTGCGGGACGGACCAATCCACGGATCAAGCCACCACAAGTGTTACCCACTTTCCCGACATATTATTACTCAACCTTTTAATGCGGTTTTCACGAATGGCGAACATAAGCAATAGTGCTGGAATGAGTTGGCGAAAAGGATCACAGTGCGCCCTGGCGCCCGACCATGGCCGTTTCCGGCGCCGATCTTCTCCTGCGCACCGAGTCCACAATCAAAAGGAAGAGTTCCATATTGGGATGATTCGACAGGGTGTTTTTCGTTGACAATAGTTGTCGTGCTGGGATAAGCTTATCGTCCTGTTTGATGCGGCTTAACCGCAGATTTCGCGGGCTCCCTTAGCATGAAAAGTAAGGCTGTTGTACCCAGGAGAACAAACCACGCGTCGGAGATATGCTCCATTTCGGGGGGGGCCTGTTTTGCACACCCCGGACTGGGGACACTCGATGGCGTAGACTTCCTGCTTCAAGATCAAAATCCATTCACTCCTCCCCGCTTTTTCGACGTCGCAGCCCTTAGCCGTTTCCCGCAACCCGGACAGGAATGCGTGACCTGCTTGAACGAAGCACCAGCCGCTGATTTCCTCCCCAATTGTCTCCATTTTGAACTCGAGAGGTGGATGGGGCGATGAGCATCTTGATTGCCGGGCACTTTATCTACACTGGCCGCGTGGGCGGTTCCGAGCACATGGTGTACAACCTCACGCGCGGTTTGAGCGATCTCGGTGTCGAGGTCACTTTCCTTTGTGCAGATCGAGCCAATCTTTCGTGTGAATTCCTTGAAGATAGTCGCATCGCTCACCGGACCATCATCGAATGCGGTGGCAAGGGCTCACGTTTTGTCAGCGAGCAACAGGCATGTTTCGATAAGCGGCTGCACGCGTCGGCAATCCTCTTTCCTCAATACTATTTGCCTCCAATCGTCCCTCAAAGGCTCGGACAGACTGCTGTTGTAATTCACGACTTCCAATACCGTCACTTTCCTCAATATTTCTCGGCGACAAAGCGGGCGTGGCTCCGTCTTTGCCATTGGCGCGCCTTCACTACCGCGACTAAGGTCATCGTCGTCTCCGATTTCGTACGCCGGGATGCCATCCGGCTCTACGGTCAATGCGCCGAGAAAGCTGTGGTTATCCCGAACCCCGTGTCGTTTGATCGTTTCCGCAAAACTCCTGGCCCTCATCCCTACGGGAACCGCCCGTATCTGTTGTCGGTAGCGGCCCATTATCCGCACAAACGGCTTGATGTTTTGGTCAAAGCCTTTTCCAAAATCGCGCAAAAAAAGAAAGATCTTCTTCTCGTCCTATGCGGGCAATTACCGGAAGGCCTCATTTCGATCGGGAAAGACGTTACTGGACTCCGCGGCCTGATCGCCGACCTCGGACTGAAGGAACGCGTTTGCATCACCGGCTATCTCAGTGACCATGAAGTCGGCGATCTGTATCACCATGCTGCGGCATTCGCCTTCCCATCGGTCTTCGAAGGTTTTGGCATGCCTGCGGTGGAAGCTCTCGGCTTCGGCTTGCCAACCCTGACCACGCGATGCACGTCCTTGCCCGAAGTGACCCTCGGCATGGCCGAGTACGTAGACGATCCCGGTGATACCGACGAGTGGGCGCAGCGCCTTGACACCCTTGTCGAAACACCGCGACACCCAGCCGAGGTAATCGAACGCATTCGTGATCATTATGATTCGCTGTCCATCGGCCAGCGTTATCTCCAGGCCTTGTCCACGGATTGGGCTGGATCCGTCGAGATGGTGAGCCAAAGCACAGCCCGATACTGATGTTCTGTAAGTGCAGCGGCCCTCACTGCGCGAACCATGAATCCGTCCTTTATCGGCCTGTGGACCTGCTACCACCTTACATTTCCTTTTTGAAGCCGGATCGATCCAACGCCAGTATTCATGCGCCTTTGAGAGGAAAATTGTTTCACACTGTCGGGGAAAGGCGGGATGGGATATGATCAAATCCGTTTTTGAACCAAAGGAGATTCCGGGATCATGCTGTCGCAGCAACTGACCAGGCTGATCAGAAAACTCAAAAAATCTGAGCACGCGGTGGACGCAAACATACCGCCGTCAGCGCTGCTATCCGTGATCCTGCGCCGATTGTTCTGGTCTCTGCGTGGATTGGTCAAGCTGCTCTTCTTGCAGCGAAGGTTGGGCATTGTGTTCATGGGCCCGGGTGTGAATCTGCGAAACGCGACCATGATCCGTTTTGGCCGAGGTGTCACCATCGAACGGGGCGTAACCATCGATGGCCTCTCGACCGAGGGCGTGGAGATAGGCGATGACGTCACCATCGGTCCCTACTGCGTGATAAGAGCCAGCTTGCTCAGTCATCTAGGGAAGGGTTTTCGCCTCGGAAAACACTCTGCCCTGGATGCCTTTTCCTTTGTCGGCGCAAGTGGCGGAGTCTGGGTTGGCGACCGTGTCATCATGGGTCAGCATATTAGTTTTCACGCCGAGAGCCACAATTTCGAACTGATGGATCGTCCGATCAGAGACCAGGGCGTTACCAACAAGGGCATCGTGATCGACGATGATTGCTGGGTTGGTTCGAACGTAACATTTCTGGATGGTGTACACGTGGGTACCGGCTGCGTCATAGGCGCCGGAGCGGTGGTCACCAAAGATATTCCGCCCTACTCGGTCGCAGCCGGGGTTCCCGCTCGCGTAATCGATAATCGACAGCAGCCTAAGAGCCAGAAGCCGTTAGCTAATTCGGATGGTCTTCCGCTGCCAGGCCACGTTAAAGTCTGATAAGGCGGTTTGGATTCGGGGAATTCGGCCTTCCGGTCGACCAAAGGAATCCAAAAACCAAGAGCGTAACCCGCTTTGTCGCAGGTTACGCTCGCTTTGGATCTCGCCAGCTACGGCGCTGGCTACTTCTTGCCTACCCCGATGAAGTACACGTTGTGCGGACTTCCCACGGCGTTATCCGTGATGATCGCGTACGCGCTTTCAGGCACTGCGACCGAGGCTGTGAATGTGACGGTAATGCTGCATTTCGCTCCCGGCGCCAGAGACTTGCAAGTATTGGTTTCGGTGAAATCGGCCTTGTTCAGGCCCGTGATCGTGACATTGCTGATGGTCAACGTGGAGTTTCCGCTGTTGCTCAACCCGAGTACTTTCTTGACCGGGGTGCCGATCGTAGAAGCCGGGAAAGTCCAGCACGGGTTCGACAAGTAAACATTGGGACCATTCGTCGTTCCCAAAAGCCCAAACACATCCAGTTCGTTCTGCGTCCCCATATAAACCCTGCCGTTGGCGACGGTCGGAACCGCAAACTTGTTGGCGCAGCCTCCGCGGTCTCGCGGCAGTCCCTGGGAGAGCGCAGACGCGCTGTTATAGAGCGTAGTAGTCAGGTTAGTAGCATCGTACGCGTACAGAATGGCAGGCTTTTGGCCGGGCTGAGCGCCCAATGCTTCTTGACGCACCATCGCCCACACGATGCCATCCGACGTGCCGTTGGCCGAAATGGAAGGTGTAGCTCCGACCGGCAGGATATTGCCGCTTTGGCTAACCGGAGTGGTCGACAGAAGTCCGTTGGTCACACTGTACATTTTCAGATAGTCGCCCTTGCCGGCTTCCGCTTTCACGCCCCCGTAATAAATATTAGCGGCGCTCTCTCCTTGCCAATAAGCCGCACTGCTCCAGTAACCCGTTACTGCGCCGGGTACTTCTTCTACTGCCTGATCCTGGGTTGCATTGTATTTACCCAGATTGCTTCGATTCAGCAGGTAAATGCGACTGGCCACGGGATTCGCGTCACAGGGTGCGCCGCCCTTCCCTGCTACGACCAACTCGTTAGGCACGCTGCCTTGCTGCGTGGGTAAGATCATCGGACCGGCCGAACCCAGATCCAGGTCATGCAACTTTCGGCAAGCTTGATCGTTTGGAGTAAAGTAATCCAGCACATTGAGATGGGCGTCAAATTTCAATAGGGTATCGCCGTAATCGACTCCGCCGGTGTCCGCGTCGAACTGCGCGTCTCCCACCGCCGCATAAATGTCTCCGGCCTCATCCGCTGCGATGCCATTGCCAGACGCCCACACGCCGCCCAATTTAGCATTCGGAGCAGTGTTGAAAATCGCAGTCTGTTTCAACGTCTTCGCGTTGTAACCCATGATCCATCCATGCTGGGCACCCGCCCATCCGATGTAGACAACGCCATTCAACAGAAGTAATCCTGAACGCTGAACATCCGCCAGGGGATTGAAGGGGACAATGCCATTCTTACTTCCAGCACCGTTCCCGGGAACCGAACCGGTAATGACCACCGGACCGCCGAACTTCTCCGCGCCCGTGGTGATGTCGATCGCATGCAGGCTCTGAAAGTACTTGCCATTGTTGGCGGTGCGTGCAACCAGATACATCGTGTTCGTGGTGTTATCAATGGCCGGCGTCGAGTTGATGCCGTACATCGGGTACACTCCGCAGCTGATGTCCGTATTGCCGTCGGACCCGCACGGCACCGGCGTGATTCCCTTGGCGAGATTAATGAAGCTGATCTGCCATAGCGGTGTGGCACTGAGACCGTCCGCATCGAAGGCATAGACGCTGTCGTATTGCGTCTCCACGTAAATCACGTTGTGCGTCCCCTGGCCGGGGATGCTCACACCTGGAACATAGAGCGGCTGGCTGTAGACTTGGCCGTCCACGGAAAACGAGAACACCTTGCCGAAATTCTTGGAGTTTACGTTTTGCGGAGTGAGAATCGTCTCCTGAAGATTTTGGCCGCTTCGACCGTTATCGTTGTGCTGAGTCAAAACCCCAGCAAAACTTTGCGCATTCGCAGGCGTGAGGCAGGCAACTGCCAGCGTCAAGACCGCTCCGGTGCGGGCAAATCCACCAAGAATGTTCCGATTCATATGCAGATCCTTACAAAGAAGTGTGCCATCCGAGGGAGACAACCGTGAATCAAATGATTTTGGACCGCAATTCAAGCGCTGTCAAGATGCAAGACTTTGCACCCGCCGAGAGAAATTCCCTTCCCTTATGACCAATTTACAGCCCGAGTTAGCTCCCATGAACCCTAGCCAACCGCCTGAGCCAAGCTAACGAAAGAAACTGGGATTGATCGGTACTTCAGGCATTCCATACCTGCAAATTTCTTCATGTTATCTATCTAGTGAATACGTTCGGGCGAGGAGACTTTGGTCTCTGTTGCGAAGGATCGAGATTATGCTATCTTTCAACAGCCTTCCTCGCCCCCCGAGGACTTTGTTCGCACAGCGGCTCAACCGGAGACACCCACGGAATGAAGTTACCGTTAGTAGCAGTGCTCGTTCTACTGGCTCCCTGTTTTCTGCAGGCCCAGACAGTCACCACGTTTGAAGGAATCGATGTTTCGCAACTGGCACGCCAGCAGATCGACTTTGATCCCAATGGAGCCGTGGGGACCAAGCAATACATGGAGTGGGTAAACGTCGCTTACCAGGCGTACGACAAAACGACCTTCGCGCCGGTGTGGGCCACCCCCCAAGTGGGCAACCTGCCATGGCGAATTAACTTAATGCCGAACTGCTACACCCTGAGCGGAGACGGCCTGATCATGTTCGATCGGGTCGCCTCCCGCTGGATCATCGCGGCGCACGGAATGCCAGGCGGAGGGCAATATTACTATTGCGTCGCCATTTCCAATACCGACGACCTGACTTCCAGGACCCTCAGTTGGTATACCTACGAATTTCCTCTGACCCCGGCGCTGGGAACGAATTCTCACGGTCACGCGTATTTTCCCGACTGGCCGAAGTGGGGCACTTGGGCGGATGGCTATTATGTGAGTTTCGATCTGCTCGATATCGACAACAAATATCTGCCGATCGGCGTGGTTGCGTGCGTTCTCGATCGGACGAATATGCTGACCGGATCGACTCCGAACCCAATGCAGTGTTTTAGCGATCCCGCTCCCATTCCGACGAGCGGAAGTTTATATCTCAAGCACAGCCTGATCCCGGCGGACATCGAAGGTACGACCCTACCGCCAGCCGGCCGGGACGAGTTCATGGTCAGCATCCAGAATCCTCCCAACGATGGGCACACCACCACTTCAACCTCTATCAACGTTTGGGACTTTCATGTGGACTGGGTGAACCCAGCCAACTCAACGTTCACAAATTCGTCGCTCACGGTTGCGGCCTACAGTCCTGCGTGTTACAACGTCAAGACTCCACTGGTGACGGTTTGTGTTCCCGAACCTTCCACACATCCGACGACTGGTTATCACTATGACATCGACTCCGTAGGGGACCGGCTCATGCCGCGTCTGTCGTACCGGAATTTTGGAACTTACGAGTCATTCGTGGTGAGCCAAACGATCCTGGCCAGCACCAAGACCAAGCAAACTGGTATCCGGTGGTATGAGCTTCGCAGCCCCGGCCAAGGGCTGCCGACGCTTTTTCAGAGCGGCACAATTCACCCGGATAGCGCAAATTTTCGTTTCATGCCTAGCATGGCGCAGGACAAGAACGGGAATGCGGCCATCGGCTATAGCGTCTCCAGCCTAACCATTCATCCCGAAATCAAAGCCGCATGGTGGAACTTACCGAGCAAAACCAAGCCGACTGAGTTGCTGCTACAGGCTGGAACGGGAGATGAGCTCAATTCAACTCAGTGGGGTGATTACACAAGCATGACGGTGGATCCGGTGGACGGATGCACTTTCTGGTATGTGAACGAATACTTCGCCCAGAACCAGACCACAACCCTTGATTGGAAGACGCGGATCGCAAACTTCAAAGTTCCGACATGTCAGTGAAGATGAGCTCGCAAACTGATTGAAGCTAAAAGCCCAGGGCGGTCAGTGGCGAATCAATTGACAAAGCAGGTTGATGGCATCAAAATGTGTTGCCTCGCGATCGGTATTTAACGGAGATTCGAATATGAAAGTCCAACTCTCGCTCGCTCTCTTGTTTTTCGGGTCATGCTTCCTGCAGGCCCAGACGGTTACCTCGTTTGAAGGCATGGATGTATCGGAACTCTCAAAACAGCAGTTAGATCTTGATCCCAACGGGGCCGTCGGCACCAAGCAGTACGTGGAGTGGGTAAACAACTTTTACCAGGCATTCGACAAGACGACCTTCGTTCCGTTGTCCCCGCCTGTGCCTGGCACTCTGCCGTTCCGCCACAACGGACTCCCGGATTGCAACGCTTTCGGTGGCGATGGGCTGGTCATGTTCGATCGTCTCGCATCCCGTTGGATTATTGCCGGGCACGGCTTGCCGACTCCCGGACAATACTATTATTGCGTCGCAATCTCCAGCACCGACGATCTGAGTTCCCCCACGCTCGCCTGGTACACCTACCAGTTCTATCTGAACCCATGTATTACGAACTCTGCCGGGTACACGTATTTCCCCGACTGGCCTAAGTTCGGCACTTGGGACGATGCTTACTACCTGACTTTTGATCTTTTGGATCTGAACAACAAGTCAATACCCATCGGCATTGGCGCGGTTGCTCTGGACCGCACGAACATGCTTATCAATGGGACGCCGAACCCCATCCAGTGTTTTACCGATCCCAAAATTCCTCCGCTCAAAGGCAGCTATTCCCTCTATCACAGCCTGATTCCGGCGGATGTTGAAGGCACCACGCCGCCTCCGGCCGGTCGCGATGAGTTCATGGTGAGTATTCAGAATCCTCCCCGTGACAAGAAAACCACCACATCAACTTCGATCAATCTCTGGCAGTTCCATGTGGATTGGGTAACGCCTACGAACTCGACATTTACGCATTCAACGGTGACGGTGCCGGCGTACACTCCCGGATGCTACACAGCGGGCCGTCCGGCTCAAACGTGGTGTGTTCCGGAGCCTTCCACCTTGGGCAACGGCAACCACTACGTCATCGATTCTGTGGGGGACCGGCTCATGCCGCGTATGTCGTACCGGAATTTTGGCACCTACGAATCGTTCCTCGTCAGCCATACGGTCCGAACCGGAATTAAGAGCAGGCAGACCGGGATCGGCTGGTTTGAGCTGCGCAGCAAAGGCACCGGACGTCCGACCCTTTTTCAGAGTGGCACAGTTAGTCCCGATCACAACAATTTCCGTTTCATGCCCAGCATCGCGCAAGATCAGGATGGCAACGCCGCGGTTGGCTACAGCACATCCAGCACCACCAGCCATCCCGGCATTAGCGCTTCGTGGTGGAACCTGGCGAAGAACACCGCGCCAACCGAGTTGTTGATTCAGAGTGGCTCTGGAGACGAACTGGACTCGGTTCAGTGGGGCGACTACACAAGCATGACAGTGGATCCGGTAGACGGTTGTACTTTCTGGTATGTGAACGAATACTTCACCCAGAACCAGACCACGCAACTGGATTGGCAGACTCGGATTGCAAACTTCAAGGTTTCGACTTGCGGAGCGAAATAGCAAGCCAGCCGCACGAGTGGAGCCATGGAAGCTAGTCAAAGTTGGGAGCTATCAGAACAATGCTTTTGGAAACGATGCCGTCGTTAGCCAGTAGTGAAGACCGTGTAGACATTCTGGGCGTCCGGGTTCGGCGGACGAATCTGGTCCAGACCCTGGACGCTGTCGAAGAATCGATCAGACGGCGCGAGCGCACGTACGCCGTGTTCATCAATGTCTACAACGTGATTGAATCCCGGCGCGATGCGGAGTACCGGCAAGCTCTCAATGACGCTGACTTTCCCATGGCGGACGGTATCCCCCTCGTGTGGGCGAGCCGCGTCCTCGGCCAGCCAGTGGCCAGCCGCTGTTGCGGACCTGACTTTCTGGTGGGCATGAACGCCCGCGCAGCAGAAAAGGGTTACACCGTCTATATCATGTGCGGCGGCGACAGGAAGGCGGAGCGGACTGCGGCGGCTTTCCAGGCAATGTACCCGAACCTGAAAATTGTTGGAGCCTGGACCCCTCCCTGGGGCCCGATCGAAGGTCAGAATAACGAATACATTCTGCGCGAGCTTTCCCGAACCCAGCCCGACATCCTCTGGGTAGGGCTGGGAGCGCCGCTTCAGGAACGCTGGGTACGGACGAACCGCGAACGTATTGAGGCCCGTTTTACCGGCGCTGTCGGCGGCGCGTTTGACTACCACATCGGAATGCGCAAACGTGCTCCGCGCTGGATGCAGCATCGCGGTTTGGAATTCTGGTACCGTATCAGCCAGGATCCAAGCCTTTTTTGGAAAAAGCGCCACTACGCGGACCTCCACATGTTCGCATTGCCCGTGATGCTGCAGGCGCTGAAGCAACGACTGGGTTCCAAGTCCACGAGTCTGACGTAGAAGAACATCACGCCGCAAAACCGCCTTGGCAACCCAAAGCAGATTTCCAACTGCGGTGCAGCCAGCCCGCTCGACGTCTTGACGGGTCTTCTCCCACCGGAATTGCTTTTGAAGGGGCGAATCTGTGAATACCGGACGATCCCGGCCCGGGGGTGCAAGTAATAGAACACTCCTGTCATGAATTTCGTCATGTACTACTGTGATCTATCCCTCCTCTGACCATGAAGCTTAGGTTCCAATCCAGGGCCTGGCCGGGAAAGCCCAATCCAATTTCGAGAAAACGCGAATGCGCCGCTGTTTGTTTGTTGGGTCGAACCGGAGAGCTCTGACCGGTTTCTTTCAATCCTTCATATTCATAGTTCTTGTGGTCAGCTCTTTTGCAATCCAAAGTGTGGCAGCGGTCGCGAGCATGGCCGATCACGCCACGGGCCACGGCGTCGGAACGCTGAAGCGGGCGCCTGACAATCCTACGGCAGATTTTTTTGTAGCTCCCAATGGCAACGACTCCTGGAGCGGCACCCTGCCTGCCCCCAACTCCCAACACACCGACGGACCTTTCGCTTCGATCGCCAGAGCGCAGATCGCCGTGCAGTTACTGCTTCAGAGCAATCCCAACCGGCCCATCATCGTTATGATCCGGCAGGGAATCTACTCTTTGTCCTTGAGCCCTACCAATCCGGGCACTCTGAATTTCACCACCAGCGACTCGGGAACCTCGCAGATGCCGGTTACCTGGGAAAGCTATCCCGGAGAAAATCCCATGGTGAGCGGAGGAGAAGCAATCAGTGAGCTGGGACTGACCTGGACAAATCCCTCCGGCAATCTCTGGCAAGTGCAGTTGCCCGCCAACACCCAGTCCTTTGAGTACCTGTTTTACAAGACACTGGGCCGGCAGCGCCGGTTGCGGTCGCGCTTGCAGTCCGCAAGCGGCGTCGGCTACTACATGAATAACGGTTCCTGCTACTCCACTTTCACCGGACAGGTGGTCGATATTTCTAACTGCAATCTCGGCACTTTTCTTAGAATCGCGGCGACCGTTCCCCCCGGCAATACCGGCTGCCCGAGCGTGACCTACGAAGGTCAGTCCAAGTGTCTGGATCGTTTCCAGTATGACCCCAGAGATCCGGTTACAAGGTGGGTGAATTTGAATGGAATCTACACCGGAGATCCCTCGAATCCTTGTCAGGCAGATGCCTCGAACCCCTATCCGACCGGTGATATTGAACTGACTCTCTTCGATGGCTGGACGGTCGACGTTATGCGCATCAACTGTGTGGACACCACTAACGACATCATTTATCTCACTGGCGCGACCCGAGGCCTCACCGGCGAATACAATATTTTCGGTCCCGTAGTCGGCCACCGCTACGTCATCGAGAACACTTTGGACAGCTTCCAGCAGGAACAGCAAGCGGGTCAGTCCGGACTCTGGTTCTTGGATCGCTCCAGCGTGCCTTGGACACTGTCCTATCTCGCCAACAGCGGTGAGAATCCCAATCAGGACAGTGTGGTCATTCCTCAACTTCAGCCCGCCGGTGCGACCGCAGGCAGCATCTTATCGGCGACTCAACTCAGTTACGTAACCTTTCAGGGCATCGTCTTTGAGGTAGACAATTTTGTCCCTCCGGCCACCGGTTTCGACAACGACGACGCTGGAGAAAATACCTTGCCGGCAGCCATCGACTGCGAGAGTTGTCAGCATGTCACCTTCGACGGAATTACCGTGAGACATACCTCCGCCTCTGGTCTCCAGATCGCTTCTCTCGATGGACACTCCGGGCCACCGGCGGCTAACGACGTGATCCAAAACTCGGCGTTCTACGACGTCGGCGACAGCGGCATTCATATTGGCCATACTCCGCTGGGAAACGATGTTGCCACCAGTGTCGTGCAATCCGTCACCGTGCAAAATAACATCATCCAAGGCTACGGCCGCGTCTTCGCCGATGGCCGAGGTCTGGCCCAGGGCAACGGCAACAAAATCCTGTACCAGCATAACGATGTTGATGACGGATACCACTCCGGCATCTCCATCTGCGAAGAAGGATGCTTCGGCCAAAACGGCAGCGATATCGTCAGTCAATACAACCACATCTGGAACGTCATGCAAGGCATCACCTCCGACGGTGGGGCGCTGTACTACTTCGCCGGAAATTCTCAGAAGAGTGGAACTGGCAACAAAATTCTCAACAACCTGGTCCACGATGTGACCGATTCCTCGATTATCGATCGAAGCATTCTCGGAACCGGGTATGGCGGACGGGGTATTTATCTGGACGGGCAGTCCGCGGGCGTAAGCGTAGAAAACAACGTCGTCTATCGCGTTTCCGCCGCTACCGCCTATATGACCGACGGGCCTGCCAATTCCCACCCCCCCGACACCTTCCGCAACAACATCTTTGCCTATGGCCGCGAAGGCATGTTCGAGGAGGACTGGGGATGGCCCCAGAACTGTGGCAACTCAACCCGGGTCAACCTGATTAGCAACATCATGTATTTCGACCAGAGCGATACCACGGGATTCTATGCTATTAAAGGCTGTGCCGACTCCTGCGGCATGGCGTTCAATCAATACCAGAATTTTCAACGGAACCTGTACTGGAGAACGGACGGCCAGTTCGCCAACTATCCGAAGGCGTTCCACGTCTTGACCACCACGCCACCTCCGGATCAGGCAAGCTCCTGCACCGAACCTCAGGATCCGAAGACAGCCTGGACGTTCTTCACGTTCCCGACCTGGCAGAATGGACAGCCCCTGGTTAACGGACAACCGTTACCCATGAACGAAGATCCGGAGGGGACCGTAACCGTCGATCCCGGATTCGGGAACACTGGTCAAGCCACCGATTTCCTGCTCTCCAAGTCCCCGGTCTCGGGCTTCGATTTCATGCAAACCAACAACACGATCAAGACTGCCGGGCGAACCAATCCTTTGATCATGCCGCCACAAGTTCGACCCACTTTTCCCACATACTATTACACAGCGTTTTAGAGCCCCCGTTAATCTGGGTCCTCTGCTTCGATGGCATCGTCATCGGGGTCGGCAGGAGCGCGGTCCCCTTTATGCAGTCCGTAATTTTCGAAGTAGTTGGCGTCGTACTGCTGATACGGAGGAGCAACTCCTATCGGCCGAAATTTCCGCGGCGGTTTGCCGAAGTCGAAGAAATCAGAAAGCGAGTAAAGGGTAACCGTGTGATCGCTGAAAGGCCCATCGGGAGCCAGGTAGTCCGCGTAAGGGTACGCGGGGCTGATTCCCTGGCCCGGGAATCCCGGAAAGCTCAGCGGAATGCCGTTATGTCCCAAAGCATATTCGGTAAAATTCAATATGCTGCCAAAATCGTGCACGAAGGGCACAACCTCGCCGGGTCCGTTAGGGGGAAGCGCGCCGGAAATGTAGCCCTGCTTGGCATAGGCCGAGACCACCAGCAAGGGCACGCGGAAGCCATACACATACTCGTTCCCCGTACCATTGGAATACCCCTGGCAGCTTCCATTCGGTCCGGGTTGGCAGTTCCAGGGCAGAACATGGTCGTACCAGCCGCCCCAGTCGTCCCAGGTGATGAGGACAACGGTATTCGACCAGTAATTGCAATTCTTCGGCAACCGCTTGCCCGAATTATCGTAGCCACCGACGGCGTTCACAATACTGGCGACCCAAGTGGGGCCCTTGATATCGGCAGTGGCTCCCGCGTGGTCCGAGTAACTCCCGTCGGGAATCACCCAAGTCACACCCGGAAGAGTGCAATTCTCCAGATCCGTCAATATAGGAGCCATCAGGCCCGCCACCGGCGGGTACGGAGGAATCACCACATGGTTGATCCACTCTTCGCCCTGGCATGTGCCGCCATAACCCGGAGTACCGCACAGATGACGGATTGAGTTAGGCGCGATCCAGTACGACTTGGGATCGCCTGCTGTTCCGCCGGAATATTTCCAGCTCACGTTGTTCGCTTCCAAAAGATCGGGCAGGGTGTCGTGCTCGTAGCAGGGAAACCCTGGGCTGTTTACCGGCGGCGCTGGCGTGTATCCGTTGGACTCGTTCCCGTAGGGGTCAACTTGCGCAGCCGTGACTCCCGCATTCGCTGCACACCCGGTATCGTCGACTCCGTACGGGATTTCCGCTACAAACCACTCCCAGAATTGGTTAGGGTCATTGTCTTTGCGGACCGGCGCCGAAGTTCCCGAGAGCAGGAATTGGTGCGCCGTAAAGCTGGAACCCTGGTTCGTCTGAAACATGTAGTTGGCGTAACCGTACTGCTGGGCGATCTCGTAGTAAGGCTCCAGGACTCCAGTGGAATCGTCAACATAAGTGTATTGGGGACAGTGCTTATATCCTGCAACCGGACAGCTCGGGCCGCAATCGGGTCTGATCACGGAGTCGTTGCAGGCTCCGTCCATGTTCCCGTTATTGTAACTCGCCACCCAGGCATTGTTGATGGGAGGTCTCTGGTTGTGCCCGTGATTGGGATCGAAGCAAGCATCCAGCGTCCAAGGGGTTAAAGTAATCTCTACGTCGGTTTGGGTGATCGTGTTATAGCACTTGCCCTGCTGGACAAGGTCGGCGCCGGGTGGTAATCGAGGATGTTTCCTGAAGGCATCGCTCCCGAACAGATTGTCCGGCGAACGGTTTTCCTGGATGACGATGATCACATGTTGCACTTGTGGAATGTTGTTGGTTTGCGCGAGCGCGAGCGTTGCACCCCCGGATAGGGTCAGCAGCAAAACAACTGTGGCGAACTTCATCAGATCCTCCCAGGCTTGCTCCCCGAACCCAGGGGATAGCGGATAATACATCTGGATGCATCGAAAAACACGATACTTTGCTTTTCTTTACTCTCGCCACGCCCTGGCTTGTCAGGATTCATGACTGTTTGTCTCTTCCGACGACCGGAACTGCATCTGCACATGTTGAGATCCTGATGTATTGACACGAACAGGTTGGCAGTCCTGCGGGGGTCGGACATGCGTTTCGTCTTCCCTCCTTGAAACGCGGGGAAACTTTATCGCTAAGGTTTCGATTTGTCAAGAATTATCCGAGCCTCTGCCCGGCGAAAGAGGCCACCAGCAAGCCTGGAGGACCGGGAGGCTTACAGTTTCAACGTCCAATAGTCAACTTCGATTGCTCTTTGCATCGCCCGCTCCAACCGCGATCTAATTCTGCGGATTGCGACACTTCTTCGTTCCCATGGCGGCTGCTACCGGAGTACAATTGGGCGCTCGGTTTGCCTCCCCCGGCGTTCGGCCGCCGAGCAACTCTTTTCTCGACTATGAAAAGGCCGCTTCAGATCGCAAAGGAGGACTCATGCGACCTAAAACATTTTCCATCCGCTTGACGGCGACGCTGGCAATTTTTGCTCTGACCCTGCTCACGGCGAATACGTGCGCCGCCGCGGAGAAGGTGCTGTACGCCTTCGGCGAGTCAGGCAAGGACGGAAACACTGCCTTCGGCGGATGGGCCGCAGAGGCCACTGGCAATCTCTACGGCACTACCCGGGAAGGCGGCGCTCACGGCAGCGGTACGGTGTTCGAGTTGACGCCAATATCCGGTGGAGGCTGGACCGAGAAGGTGCTGTATAACTTCACGGAAAAATCCCCGAACCCTTACTATCCCGAGGCTGGCGTAATCTTTGATGCCGCCGGAAATCTCTACGGGACAACCGAAGCAGGTGGCACATCCAACTTCGGTACGGTCTTCGAGTTGACGCCCGTCGCTGGCGGAGGCTGGACGGAAAAGGTGCTGCACAACTTCGCGGGTGCGGACGGATCCATTCCCTGCGCCGGCCTGATTATCGATGCCTCCGGAAATCTCTACGGCACAACCGAAGGCGGCGGCGCTCATGGCTTTGGGGCCGTGTTCGAGTTAACGCCCGCCACGGGCGGGAACTGGACAGAGAACGTGCTGTACAGCTTCGCGGGACCGCGCGGCTCCAATCCGTATGCCGGCCTGATCTTCGACGCCTCCGGCAATCTCTACGGCACGGCGCAAACCGGAGGCAGTCATGGCTACGGCACTGTGTTCGAGTTGAGCCCCGCTGCGGGCGGGCACTGGACGGAGAAGACTCTGCACAACTTCAGTGATCTGGACGGGAGATATCCGTCCGCCAGCCTGATGTTCGATTCCGCCGGCGATCTCTATGGCACGGCGGTCGAGGGCGGTACTTACAACCTGGGTACAGTATTTGAGTTGGTGCCTGTCACGGGTAGGGGCTGGAAGGAAACGGTGCTGCATAACTTCGTGGGCCAGGACGGGTCCACGCCCTCCTCCGGCCTGATCTTCGACACTGCTGGCAATCTCTACGGGACCACGGGCGGAGGCGGTTCCGGTAACTGCGGTCAGTACCAGGGTGCCTGCGGGACCGTCTTCGCGTTAACACCGGTAACCGGAGGAGGCTGGACAGAGACGGTGCTGTACAACTTCACCGTCGGGGAAATGTATTTTCCCTACGCCGGTCTTACCATCGATGCTGCTGGCAATCTCTATGGCACAGCCTCCAGCGGCGGCAGTGGAAAAGGTTGCGGCAAAGGAGGTTGCGGTGCGGTATTCGAGTTGGCGCCCGCTGCGGGCGGTGGATGGACGGAAACCGTGCTCTACGACTTTCACACTAAGGGCGCGGATGGCTACGATCCCCGCGCCGGCCTGATTTTCAATCCAGCCAGCAAGAGGCTGAGAACTGGTCCCTGATCAACTGGCCGTGACGGTTGGTGAAGAAAGGAGGACATGCTTGATGACCCTGCATCGGGCTGTCGAAGGAGCACGTGCGGAGGACGCATTGCCCGGGACGCGTCTAACAAAAGCTGCCACCTGCTCGTGCTGACGTCGCTGTCCCGCCTCAAGGACAGGCCGCGGCTGACTCTCATCACACCGAACCGTGATGCCTGTCACTGCTCTGCGTAGCCAAAGCGGAAAAACTTTGGGATTGAGGTTCCCTGAGCCCTTCCTCATTCGCAAGTGGGCCCGCGAAGAATCAAATCAAGGCAACTCAGAAATTTCGGGTTTCCCCCCGACCCGAGTCATGGCGTTTGTGAACGCTCTCCGGTCTCCGCGAAACCCAAAGAGGAATGAAATTTCACCGGCGGGAGGAGAAGCGTCGTGAACCATAAGAAATTCTTGAGAGCCTCAAGCTCGGCTGTGATCATCGTTATTGTCGTAACTCTGCTGTTGGCATCCAGCGCCGTTGCGCAAAGCAAATACAAAACCCCAAACAAGCTCGAGGGCAGCGCCGACCCTCTTCTCGATCCGGGAAGAAACTTCTCCGGCACGGAGGTCGGCGAACTTTCTCCAGCGGAGACGCTCGCGCCCGCCCAGACTATCAAACATGTGATCATCGTAATTCAAGAGAACCGCTCAACCGATAACGTGTTCGGAAGCGACCTTTACAACCAGCCGCGTCTCTTGCCCAAAGCGCACCTGGTTTCGTCCGGGGCTTGCGGCGGCACACAGCAAATACAGCTGACCGGTGTCCCCCTGAACGACTTCTGTTTCGACCCCAACCATGGGCACACTCAAGGCTGGGCACCCATGTGGAATAACGGACAGATGGACGGAGCTTGCAACGTCCCCATCGACCACAAGAAGTGCACCACGATTCCGAATGCCAACTATTCGTACATCAACTACGCTGATGTGGTCCCTTACTTCAATATCGCCCAGAATTACGGCTACGCCAACTGGATGTTCCAAACGAATCAGGGAGAGAGCTTTACCGCTCATCAATTCCTTTTTGCCGGGACTTCGGCGCCGATTCAATCGCCACAGACTTACTTCGACTGGTTCGCCGCAGGCAGCACCACCCTGAACGGGAAGTCCGGAGTCGCCACGGGTTGCGCCTCCTCGCCCGCAAACGCAGTGGTCGTGGAGATCGATCCTCAAGGCTCGGAGTCCCCCGGCTATACTCCACCGGGCGAAACTCCCGGTTTCCCCTGCTACGACCACCCGACCCTCGCCAGCGTGCTGGACACAGCCGGTCTCTCATGGATTTATTACGCCGACACTTATACGAACAACCTGTGGACCGCACCCGGCGTCATCCAGGATATCTGTGATCCCGTTGCCAACGGACAATGCACCGGCGCGGACTGGGCCAAAGTAATTCCTGCCACCACTACAGACGGGGCGCCGGTGCTGACTGCCCTCGGTGCGAACCCACACTCCGACCCTAACGTAAAACCATGCAGCCTCCCTGCGGTAAGCTGGGTGATTCCCGACGGATGGAACTCCGACCATCCCGGAAAAACGAATCCAGCCTTCGTAATCGATGGCGGCCCTTCTTGGGTAGCGGCCATTGTTAACGCCGTTGGCGGGGTTGACAATTCCGACAACCCGCTGCCCCATCACTGCACCGACAATGGTGTTCCCTATTGGCAGGACACCGTCATCCTCATCACCTGGGATGACTGGGGCGGTTTCTTCGATGATGCGCGGCCTCCGGGCTGCCCTCCGCCCGGTCCGCTCTGCAGCGGCTACTCCAACGGAACAGGCGGATCCTATGTGTACGGTTTTCGCGTGCCCTTGCTGGTCGTGTCTCCATACGCAAAACCTGCATATGTTTCCGGTCCTGTAAATAATCCGAACTGTGTCGGCACCCACCACTGCCACGACTTTGGCAGCATCCTGAACTTCATCGAGCACACCTTCGGTCTGCCGAGCATCAACGGAAGCGTTTACCCCTATGCGGACTCGCTGGTCATGGACGCCGGCGCCGGGCATTACTCACTCTATGATTTCTTCGGGACCGAGTTTCACAACTTCACCTGGATTCAGGGAGCGAAGTACCCCTCTACCTGCTTCTTCAACCCAAAGGGTTGCAAGGTTCCCAACTGGCCGTCAGATCCAGATAATGACGCTACCAATCCGCAGGACTGAACCTCAGGGGCAGGCGCTAGACTGCTCTGAGGCTTCAGTTGCAGATGCAATTTGTCCGCTTTTACGAATGAGAACTGCAGAAGCGTGTTGGGCAGGAGCGGTGCACTGGACCGAAGGAAACGAACTTCCCGCCTGGTGTCCTAGGGAACTACCTTGTACACCTCGCCGTTGCCGAAAGGACCTACGCCCACAGTGTTGCCATAGAGGTTGCCCGCCGGATCCATAGCCAAGCCGGCGTATGGATAGGCTCCTCCTGGGCCCGCGCTGAATCTGTGCAGGATGGTTAAACTGCCAGTCTGATCGATCGAGTACACCGTCCCATCATTATCGTGGTCACCGCCCTCGTTGGTGGCACCGTAAAGGTTGCCCGCCGGGTCCACTACCAAGCCGGATTCGGGACTTGCCCCGCTTGTACCTCCCGTGAAGGTATAAAACACGCTGAAGGTGCCGGCACTGTTTATTTTAAAAATCGTTCCGTCGGAATTGGCGTCACCGCCCTCGTTGGTAGTTCCGAAAAAGTTTCCGTTCGCATCTAGAGTCAACCCTGCATTGGGAAACGCTCCGTCTCGCCCACCGGCGAAGCTGTGGAGCACGGTCTCTTTCCCAGTCGTATCCAGCTTGAACACAGTTCCGTAGTCGTAAACGCCGCCCTCGAACGTAGTGCCGTAAAGGTTGCCCGACTCGTCCCGGATCAAGCTCGCATAGGGATATGCCCCATCCGGCGATCCGTGGAAGCTATAAAGCACAGTCTCCTTACCGGTCGCATCCAACTCGAATACCGTTCCGTCACTTGCGTGGCCTCCACGGGTCGTCGTGCCATAGAAGTTGCCCGCCGCATCCTGAATCAAGCCAGCGTACGGATTTGCTCCGTCCGCCCCTCCCTTAAAAGTGTGCAGCACAGTTTCTGTCCAGTTACCACCCTGTTGAGCCGGCGGAGCCAGTTTGAATATCGTTCCGTTGTGTGGCAGACCATTCCCTCCTTGGGAGCTGGTGCCATAAAGATTGCCCTTGGCATCGGCGATCAAAGTCGAATTGGGATTAGCGCCGTCCGTCCCGGCGAACGTGTGCAGTACTGTATATGCGCCATTCGGAACGAGTTGGAAGATGGTCCCACAAGCGCAGACCGGATCTCCTCCCAAGAACGTAGTACCGTACAGATTATTCCCCGGACCCCAGAGCATGCTGGCTTGAGGACTGCCCCCATCTCCGGTTCGCTTGAAACCGTAGAGGATGGTGAAAGTTTGGGCTTGCATCGACGGTGTCATCAGAATCGCCAGCGCCAGTGCGACCGCTAGCGCCAGGGTTGCTTTCACGGCGCGCACGCGCACCCCTGAAATCCAGTGACGTAACTCCTTGCAAGTCAACATGGCGTATTCCTTAGTTCAGTCCAGGGAGGTTGCTTCGAGAGCTTCTGGTCCCGCGTGCCACCCAGAGTCGCGCACAACATTATCCCAATTTGGTCCTGGGTACAAGCGAAAATGATCTTCGTAGCCGCACACATAACAGATAGTGTGCAATTACCTTCACACTCTATCGAAGGAACGAAAAGTCCGCTTCTCTGCGACGAGTTACAACAATCTTGACAATGGCTGGTTTCAACCTTATGCTCATCAGCCACAGCCGTGTGTGGTTTACGGTTTCGGGCAATCCGAGCCAGAGGACGGATTGGAAGTACGAACAACAGGCCGCGCTGAAAAACCAGTCAGCAGGAAAATACCATGAGAAAAATGCACGTGCACGCGTGTGTCGCTACGCTGGTGCTCTTCTTCGTTTTAAGCCTCTGGGCAAGACAGCGAGAGGGCGAAGCTTCGAGTCCTCCGGGTACCGCAGTGAAGTCCGATACTGTTGCGGTCCATAGTGGGAATCCCGCATTGGGACCGACCCAGACCTATACCGTTGGCAATTCGCCCCGGGGCGTGGCCTTTGATGGGACTTACATCTGGGTGGCGAACGGCGGCGACAACGATGTGATGAAGTTGCGCATTACGGATGGCGCCATACTTGGAACCTATCCGGTGGGAACCGCTCCCGATGGCGTGGTTTTTGATGGGACGGACCTCTGGGTGGTGAATCAGGGCAGCAACAATGTGACCAAGCTGAGGGTCAGCGACGGCACGGTTCTTGGCACCTTCCCGGTGGGCAAACGTCCCTCCATCGCAGCTTTCGACGGCGCCAATGTCTGGATAGCGAACACCTACGGCCACGCTGTTACCAAACTCAGGGCCAGTGACGGCGCGCTCATGGGAACATTTAATGTAGGACATTTCCCCTATGGCGTAACTTTTGACGGAACCAACATCTGGGTAGCGAATTACAGCGATGCCACCGTAAGCAAGCTGCGGGCCAGCGATGGCACAGTGCTCGGAACTTTCCCCGTCGGCATTTTTCCTCTTACATCAACTTTCGACGGCCAGAACCTTTGGGTCACAAGTCACGGTCGCGCTAACGTGACCGAGATCCGGGCCAGCGACGGCGCCATGCTGAGTACTTTCAACGTCGGCGTGAAGCCCTACGGCTCAACTTATATAGGAACCAACGTCTGGATCGCGAATGACGGTGGCAACAGTGTGACCGAATTGCGAAGCAGCAACGGCAGCGTGATTCGAACCTTCCCCGTGGGATTTTCTCCCGAGAGCTTTGCTTTCGACGGCAAGAGCGTCTGGGTCTCAAATAACAGAAGCAAGAGTATCACCAAGATGCCAGGATCATAATCCATCCTCGTCGGTTCAATTGTTCCATATGCTTGAAGGGCCCTCGGTATGAGGGCCCTTCTTACTTCTTGGCGACGTTAACGGACTAGAAGGTTGTGTAATAGTACGTGGGAAAAGTGGGTGGCACTTGTGGCGGCGTGATCAAGGGATTGGTTCGCCCCGCAGTTCTGATTGTGTTGTTGGTTTGAGTGAAATCGAATCCTGAGACTGGCGACTTGGCGAGCAAGAAGTCGGCGGGAAGGCCAGTCTTGCCGAAGCCGGGATCCACGCTGACGGTTCCTTCCTGGTCTTCATTCAAGGCCAACGGCTGTCCGTCAACCATCGGATGCCCGCCCTGCCAGGTCGGGAAATCGAAGAACGTCCAGGCTGTCTTCGGATTCTGCGGTTGGCTGCAGGAACTCGCCTGATCCGGCGGAGGCGTACTGGTCAAGACGTGGAACGCCTTCGGGTAGGTGGCGAACTGGCCGTCGGTCCTCCAATAGAGGTTCCGTGTAAAATTCTGGTATTCGTTGAACGTCATTCCGCACGAGTCAGCGCAACCTTGAATCGCGTAGAAGCCTGCGGTGTCGGTCTGGTCGAAGTACATGATGTTGCTGACCAAATTGACGCGGGTCGATCCGGCGCAGTTCTGCGGCCAGGCTATGCTCTCCCCGAACATGGCCTTGCGACCGTAGGCGAAGATGTTGTTCTTAAACGTATTCGCGGGCTGCCCCGGGGAGGGAGCCTCGCTCATGAAAGCGCTATCGGCGGAAACGCGGTAGACGACGTTGTTTTCTATATCCACACCTGCGGTCTGCCCATCCAGATAGATGCCATGCCCGCCGTACCCGGTTCCGAGGATTCCTCGATCGATGATCGAATTGTCGGTCACATCGTGGACCAGATTGTTGAGAATTTTGTCGCCGCTTCCACTCCTCTGCGAAGATCCGATGTAGTAATACAGGGTCCCGCCGTCAGAGGTAATGCCTTGCATAATGTTCCAGATGTGGTTGTACTGGGTGATGACATCGTTGCCGTTTTCGCCGCCGCATCCGTACTCGCAGATGGAGATGCCAGCGTGGTATCCGTCATTAATGTCGTTGTGCTGGTAGGTGATGTGGTTGCCGTTTCCTTGTGCCACGCCTTCGCCATCGGGGAAAACGCGGCCATAGCCCTGGATGATGTTATTTTGCACTTTGACCGATTGCACGACGCTGGCTGCGACATCGTTTCCCTGCGGCGAATGGCCAATATGAATGCCGCTGTCGCCGAGGTCATAGAAAGCCGAATTTTGGATCACATCGTTTGCCGCTGGTGGTCCAGAGTGCCCGTTGACTGAAGCGATCTGGATACCGGAAGCGGAAGTATGCCTCACGCTGATGCCGTCGAAGGTGACATGCTGGCAACTCTCGCAGTCGACCGCTGCGGGCAAGGTGCTCTCCCCATTCTCGTCGTCGTTGAAACCGGCGGCGGGCGGAACAAAATTATCCATCTCGAAGATGATGCCCTGAAAAGTTACGTAGCTGAGTTCGGTCGCGGATAAGATGCTGCCCCCGGTTGCACTCACCGGCTGAAGCTGTGGAATGATCACGTTGTCCTGATTGGGATTCTCTCCGCTCTTGGCAACATAGGACAGCGTCCACGGCACGCTGGAGCGATCCAGAAACCAGAGTCCCGTCTGTCCGGCTTGCTGCTCCTGCTGGAATGCTTCTAACGTATTCTCGACGACGTAGCGATGGCCAGCGGAAGGACCGAAACAATTGTAGTCGGTGGGATTGCCCTTGGCCGAGCCGGTGAAATAAACGATGTGGTTAGTGGTGTCCACACAATTGACGCGCAGCACGTCGACCGTCCAGGAGTCAAAGAGAGTCACTTCAACATCACCGGCGGGATACGGATTCGAGTTATCCGCACGACAAGGGTTCGAGGGATCCCCGGTGTAGACTCCGTTCAAATTGGCCCACCGTGTAACCGGATCGCTCGGATTGTACTGGAAACGATCCAAACACTTGGACTGACCTTCGAACGTCACGCTCGGACAGCCGGTATTGCCCGGAGGAATGGTGCCGGCGATTCTCAGGAACGTGCCCAGATTACAGTTGCTCAGCTCGACCACCTGTCCGGTAGCGGTGGAGTAGCAGGAACCGCTGTTCATGTAATACCCAACGCCGCTGGCGGACTGCAGGCGCGAGCGCAACCGGCGCTGGCGACCCTTTACCATATAGAACAGGGATTCAAAGGCCTGAGTGTTGTCGGGCAACTGCACTTGCCAAAGATTGCCGGAAGCATTGGTCCAAGTCAGACCCAGCCCGTAGCGGTCGACCTGCTTGTTTCCTTTTCTGATCGCCTCCGCGCCACTTACGATTGGCACCTCTCCGGGATAGTTTTCCCAGGTCACCGGCGTCTGCGACGTTCCCGAGTCATCGATGGTGAAATTCAAAGTCCCCGGGTTGGTCGGGCTCAAAGGCAGATAGTAAGCTCCGCCCCGAACCATAACGACAATGGGTCGGCGCGGATTGCTTTGAAGAAGCTTCTGCACTGCCATCTGTGCCATCGCGATCGACGCGAAAGGCCCATCCGTTTTCTTGGAATTGGGCGCGGACAGGGTTCCGCTCCAGGCGTCGTTGCCCTCGAGAGACACAAAAAAATCCGCAGCGGGCTGGCCGTACTGTTTCATCATTCCGGCGGAGCCGGCGGCGCCTGTCGTATCGCTGATCTGCGCGATAGCTTGGATCGAGAAAAGGCTGACTACAAGAAGGGCAACGGACTGGATGACAGCGGTACGAACCTTTCGCTTCGACGCAACCAACAAAAAGGGGGACATTGCGTATCCTTTGCGAACTGGTGTGGACTCGCACTGACCAAGTCCTAGAACGGAATCTAAGCTTGTTGTAATCGGAGATACAGATAACCGTCGGACATGGCCGAATCGCCGGATGGGCCTGCGTTTGCACTAGCACTTACGGTAGGAAAAACCCGGTAAACCTGCTGTTTTGGGGGTTGCCAGCACTTCTCTTTCGGCAGCGATTTCGCCCCAAGGCAAAAGGAACGGGTCTGGATCAGAAAAGGGCGAATACTTTTTGTAGGAAACGTAGCTCGCTACGGCCAAGGCGTCGAGGCATGCGCTGCGCCATTTCAGGCTGCCTGAGCCGGCTCGGGGGCGAAAACCCATGCCAGACCAGATGAAGTTTTCGGTCTTGACACCCGTCCTACGCCGGAGGCAACATTAGCCGTCGAACTGCGTGCTTCGCCAGTTCGTTGGTTTTCGAGGGTGCTCCCATGGAAAAGCCTGTCCAGACGCTGCTGCATCCGCCCCTCCCTCGCCTTCGGATCAAAAGAATTCGGATCAAAAGAATAAGAAATAACCAGACATTTAAGGAGAACACCATGCCTGCTCAAAACGTCGCCTGCCGCGCGCTCACGTTTCTCGTTTTGCTGGTAATTGGAGTTGGTCTGATTCCAGTGCCATCTGCCGCTCAGTACGCGGTCACCAATCTGGTATCGAGCCAAGCCGGAAAGGCAAAACATCAGGACGCCCAACTGCTCAACGCTTGGGGAATTGCCTATGCGCCTTCAGGTCCTTTCTGCGTCGCCGACACGGGCGCCGGCCTGGCAACTTTCTACGACGCTCAAGGTGTGAAACAGTCGCAGGTGATTACGGTCCCGTCTATTTCCAAACACCACGGAACTCCGACCGGAGTCGTTTACAACAGCACCACCGACTTTCAGGTTTCCCAGGCAGGACACTCCGGTCCTGCAATGTTTATTTTTGACACCATAGACGGAACGATCAGCGGTTGGAACTCGAGCGTGAACGCCACCAACGCAATCGTGGTCATCAATAATTCCAACCAAGGCGCATCCTACACCGGTCTCGCGATCGGGGTGAGCCAGGGCGCCAATTTTATTTATGCGGCCGATCACAATAACAATAAGGTAGATGTCTACGACGGCGCCTTCAACCTGGTGAAGTCTTTTACCGATCCCAACCTTCCCGCCGGCTCCGCTCCCTTTAACGTTCAGACCATCAACGGACAGTTGTTCGTGGCGTTCACCAATCCTAAAGTGGGGGGTGCCATCGATATTTTCGATATGGCGGGAAACCTGATCAAGACTCTCACCCAGGGCAGCGAGCTCAAGGGCCCATGGGGATTGGCGCGTGCGCCCCGCAACTTCGGGACGGCAAGCAAGACCCTGCTGGTGGGAAATTTGAACGATGGCCGCATCAATGCCTTCAACGCCACCACTGGCCAGCTCATCGGGCCACTCACGAACCCGCAGGGAAAAGTCATCACTGAGATCGGTCTTTGGGGGATTGCATTCGGCGGAGGGGGTTCACAAAACGGCAAGACCAATCAACTTTTTTTCGCCGCTGGCCCAAACAATGAAAAGGCCGGACTGTTCGGTGTGATCAGCTACAAGAAATGAATAGCGGCACGCCGCGCGAAGCTGGCGTCGCGCGGCGTGCAAAACGAAGTTAAATCGCTACAGCCCCTACAGACTCTTCGCGCCGCCAGATGGAAAGCGCGGGCGATCCCAGGGCTAGCAGTCCAAGGCTCGCTGACCTCGACGAGGTAGGAGCGATCAGAGTTGAAACGCTCGGGACCTCGACACGATTGCCGACTTTATCTGTGCCCTCTGTCCTTCCTGTGAGGATGGGCTTGTTCGCGATCGTCTCGTAGGCGTAACCAGTCAAAGTGGCGTTAATCGGACACGCCGTGGTAGTGAAGCGCGCCCAGCCGTAGTGAAGCTTTCCGTGGATCATAAACCTCAATCCCAGATAGTGGTTCTTGACGTTTAGCCAAGGCCCTTTGGAGGTGCGGGACTGCGGGCCGATTTTGCAACCCGCCATGAATGTTCCTAAGGTTGCGGGTCCAAAAACCTGTTTGGGCCCGATGGTTATACCAGGACGGAAAGCACGGGCGAACCCCTTGGTACCAACTACTGCCGCATTCGGTTTCTGTAGGCCGTGAACCCACATTTCATAGAAGCGGGTACCGGTGCCATTCTGCGTATTGGCCGTATAGTACATGCTCACATTGAAATCCGGTGTGCCGTCGTGATTGAGATCGAGGTTGTAGCTCATCGTGGGGCCGAGGTGGATGTTGGCGGGCGTGTAAATGATCTTCGCCGAGGCAGGTTGCGCCAATGCCAAGATCCCCACTCCCGCTGTGCTGGCTGCGAGTGTGTACATGTTGAGCTGCTGGTGGGTTAACTCGGAAAGGGTGACTATCTTGCGTAGCCCGGAAGGCTTTTTCATAACGACCTCCGTTTTTGATTTTGAAACTTCCTCAAGCCTTGGGGAAACCAAAGGGCACCGAGCGCCGGGGTTCAGCACCCATGTGAAACGCTCTAGCCGATAGTGGAATTCAAGAAAGAACCGTTACAAAGCCTTGAGAAGCCGTCGTGGCGGTTAAGCCGCCATAACAGTGCGAAGCTCCGGAAGGTAGTTTTCAAAAAACAGACAGCGACCGAATACATGTTGAGCTTGCGATTGGTTGACTCGGAAAGGTTGGCGGTCAGACGGGGCCCGGAGGAACGCTTCATAAGGCCTCCTCAACGGCGAAAATATTCTCCTCCGCGAGGAATCGACTGTCAACAAGAATTATCAAAGTCCGTTCGTGTGCTGGATTCGCTTACTTTCCCTCACGGGCCGAACACATACGCCTCACCTTGGGCAGCATCGCCCTTGATCGCGGCAGTAGCGGCTCCGACGATTAGCGTGCTGTTTCCGTTGGCCACCGAGGCTCCGAACGACGCACCCGCTGTTCCGTCGGACGCGCTCAGCTTGGCCGCAAATGCGTTGGTGGATTTCCAGTATCCTTTCGGTTGAAGATAAAGGTATGCCGCGCCTTGCCCGCGATTGCCGTTAACGGTGGCGTCCGCCGCACCGACGAAAAGGCTGGTGCCGTTGATGGAAACTGAATAGCCAAACTCATCCCCCGCCTGTCCGTCCGAGGTGGTGATTTCGCCGTTCTCGAATTCGTGGGGTCTCCATCCGTTCGGCGGCGCTTGGAAAACGTAGGCAGCACCTTGAGCCGCGTTGCCACTCACCCTTTTGAATCTTGCACCGGCCGCCGCGACGGCGCCACTGATTGAGGTGGAGAATCCAAGTTCGTCTCCTGCGATGCCGTTCGAGGCTAGCAGTCTGGCGGTTTGTGTGGCGTTAGTCCAGCCCTTGGCCGGCTGCACGAATAGATACGCCGCTCCCTGGCTTAGTCCGCTGGGCCAGCCGGGAGCTCCGGCGATCACTGTGTTCCCATTGATGCTTATAGAGAATCCAAGAGCATCGTCAATACCGCCGTCGGACGCAGTCAGCTTGGCGTTTTGCGTCTTGTTTACCCAGCCGCTCCCAGGCTTGACGAAAACGTACGCCGCACCCTGAAAACCAAAAACGACATTCGCCCTCGGTCCTCCCACTACCACGGTGTTGCCGCTGATCGCCACGGCATAGCCGAAATAATCGAAAGCGGCAGCGTCCGATGCGGTCAGTTTAGCGGTCTGAGTCATGTTCTCCCAGCCGCCACTCGGCTCGACGAAAACGTACGCCGCACCGAGCCGGTTGTTGTACGGTGCTCCCACCACAACCGTGTTACCGTCGATCCCCACCGAGGTGCCGAAATCGTCCTGGCCGTCCCCATCCGCGGCCGTCAACTTCGCAGTTTGCGTCATATTTGCCCAGCCGTTCGCGGCCGCGACAAACACATAAGCTGCTCCTTGGGATCGGTCGCCGTTGATGCTGGCGCCCGGCGCTCCCACTACCACTGTACTTCCACTGACCGCGATGCTATAGCCCAAGTCATCGTAGCTCCGCCCATCCGACGCGGTAAGCTCGGCCAATTGCACCCATGGATCGATTACCACGGGATACCGCGCTCCGGCGTCGTCCACTTTGAGCAGCAACCGCCCGGCGCGAAGCTCCATCCACGAGAACAACTGCCTGCCGTTTGCGTCGCACGCGACCAGTCCGCGATAGCGCAAGCTTCCCTTCCCCTCGCGTCCGCGCAGCGTCAAGCCAGCGCGATCATCGTCGATCGTCGTAATCGAATCTGCCAGATCATCCACAGCCACCGTCAAGGGCTGGCCCTCCGCCGACCCTGGTCGATCATTCACCGTGAAGCCTTGTTCCAGTCCGGCAGGACCATTCACGTACCATTCCGTCAGCGATTCGTGCTGATACTCCACCCGATTGAGATCTGCTGTCGGAGCGACTGTTTCGATTGCCCTTATTGCATCGCCGTATCCGTAGCCATACAGTTTCATTCGCCAATGCGCTCCGCCGCCTCGCACCTCAACTCCGTCGGCGGTGAAATCCGCAGCCAGCCTGTGCTCCGAATTTTCCGCATGAAGGCCTGCGGCCTGAACTTGCACCCGATAATCGCCAATGTCGCGACCCAGCGCCGCCGAGATGCTCGACTGCGCGGTTGGCGGCAGACTCGATAAACCTGCGCCGGGCCGGTCCGACGCTCCGGCGCTCAATGACAGCTGTAAAAAGAACGCGAAAACAAAAATTGCGCGTACAGTTCGCATGAAAAACTCCTCGACCGGGTTTTACGAAATTCCTGGTTTTACGAAATTCCTGGAACCCGCTCGGTCGTCCGACCGCAGACCAGCCTACGCCAACCGTGTGAGGACCACAATATGCCACTAGGCCCACCCGAAAGACCGAGAAAAAGATTTTTGCAGTTAACAGCTTCCCGCGGAGTTTAGGAGCAAACAGGTGTAGAATAGCGGCCTCGTGCTGTTTACCCCGGTGGGCTGCTGTTCCGGCAAGATCACTCGTTGAGTTCAGGAGATGAGCCAGATGAAACCCCAAAACCTCTCACGCACCTTCGCAGGGTCTCTCACCGTATTTGTTGCCATGATCGTGTTCGCGAGCGCTGCCTTCGCCGTCACCCCCAAGGAGACCGTGCTCTACCACTTCAAAGGCGGCAGCGACGGAGCTATTCCCTCGGCGAATCTGGTTGAGGACTCGGCGCACAATCTCTATGGCACCACCATGGGCGGTGGAACGTCAAACCGCGGTACTGTCTTCGAAGTCTCGCCGCCCAACACTGCTTGGACCGAGGCTGTGCTCTATAGCTTCGCTGGCGGCAGTGATGGCGCCAATCCCCGCAGCGACCTGATTTTTGACAAGGCCGGCAATCTCTATGGCACCACGTTAGCCGGCGGAGGTGCAGATTTTGGCACCGTATTTCAACTCGCGCCTCCAGCTACGCAGGGCGCACCTTGGACGGAAACTGTGCTTTACAGTTTTACCGGCGGGAGCGACGGTGTGAATCCCTGGGCCGGCCTGATAATGGACAGCAAAGGCAACCTTTACGGCACCACGATGTTCGGAGGCAGCCTCGGTGCTGGCACTGTCTTTGAACTCTCTCCACCAGCCACGCAGGGCGGTCCCTGGACCGACCCTGCTTCAGGCATTCGGTAAGGCTCCTGACGGTGCACATCCTGTAGCCGGCTTAACCTTTGGTTTGCATGGAGCGATCTTCGGCACGGCGCAAAACAGCAGCAACTGGGCGAATGCCGGCGTAGTCTTCAAGTTGAAGCCACCGGCCACGCAAGGCGGTTCCTGGACCGAGGGAGTGCTCTACCGTTTCACAGGTGGTAGCGACGGCGGCTTTCCGAGTGCCGCTTTGATCATCGATAAAGCCGGGAATCTCTACGGCACGACCGATGCAGGCGGTGGCTCCTCTGGGTCGGGAGTCATCTTCGAGATTGCGTTCAACACGTGGACAGAAACAGTGCTCTATAGTTTTACCGGCGGCAGCGACGGAGCAAATCCGTGCGCACGTCTACTGATCGACAAAGCGGGCAACCTCTATGGCACGACTACATTCGGCGGCGCCAATGACAATGGCTCGGCCTTCGAACTCTCCCCGCCCGCCGCGCAGGGCGGCCCCTGGACCGAAACTACACTCTACGACTTCGCGGGTGGACACGATGGCAGTGATCCCAACGCCGGCCTGACCTTCGGCAAGGGAGGACAACTCTACGGCACGACCGTGTCTGGCAACACTTTAGGCGCAGGCACGGTGTTCAGGATCACCCACTGACCGTCTTTGATGTCCATCTCCTGGCCTATGGCTCCGACCGCCCCGTCAAATCCTGATGGAACGGTCGGAATCTTTTTGGTCTTAAAGCGCTCACACCCCGACGGTCTCGATCGAGCCTCCACTCGGATTTCGAAGCTTTAATTCCCCTGCGGAAATCGGCCAAAACGGGTGTAGAATACTCTCCGCTTTGCGCTGCTTCCCGCGCTGGGAGGCTGTTTCGGCAAGATCATTCGTTAAGGAGTTTAACCAGATGAAACCCCAAGCATCCCCACTCACATCCGTCCGAGGGCTCGCGGCCCTTGCTGTAATTGTCCTGTTCGCGTGCATCGCCTTCGCCATCACTCCAAAGGAGAGCGTGCTCTACCGCTTCAAAGGCGGCGCCGACGGAGCTGTTCCCGCTGCCGGCCTGCTTGAGGACGCGGCACACAATCTGTATGGCACCACCGTGCACGGCGGGACGTCTGGTCTTGGCACTATTTTCGAGGTTTCGCCGCCCGGGACCGTTTGGACCGAGACCGTGCTCTACAACTTCGCCGGCGGCAGTGACGGCGCCAACCCGTTAAACGGCAACCTCGTCGCAGACAAAGCTGGCAACCTTTATGGCACCACCTATGCCGGCGGGGGAAGTGCAAATTGCACCGGTTCCACACCGGGATGCGGCACCATTTTCCAACTCGCGCCGCCAGCCACCCAGGGAGCCCCTTGGACGGAGACTGTGCTCTACAGCTTCACGGGCTTGACCGACGGCGCCAATCCCGACGCGGGCCTGATCATGGACAACAAAGGCAACCTCTATGGCACCACACTTTACGGCGGCGGTGTAGTTTGCGGCACAACCACCTGCGGCACCATCTTCGAACTCACGCCGCCAGCCACGCAGGGCGGCCCCTGGACCGAATCCGTGCTCCATGCCTTCGGCAAGGGCAGCGACGGCGCCAACCCCACGGCCGGCTTAACGTTTGGCTTGCGGGGCGCGATTTTCGGGACGACCTCAAGCGGCAACAACAAGGCGAAGAACGGCATAGTCTTCAAGCTGAAGCCTCCCATCGCGCAAGGTGGCCCCTGGACCGAAGGGGTACTCTACCGTTTCACGGGTGGTACTGACGGAGGACTCCCGAATGCCGCTCTGGTCGTCGACAAATCCGGAAATCTTTATGGCACAACCTTTAAAGGCGGGCAGTCTTTCGGCGTGATTTACGAGATCGCGTTCGGCACCTGGGCGGAAAGCGTAATCTACACATTCACTGGCGGCAGCGATGGTGCAAATCCGGCTGCGGGTTTGCTGAAAGACAAGGCCGGCAACCTCTACGGCACAACCACGTTTAGCGGCCAGAATAACAATGGCTCGGTCTTCGAGCTTTCGCCGCCCATCGTGCCGGGCGATCCCTGGACCGAGACGACACTTTACGACTTTCAGGGTGGCCACGATGGCAGGGCGCCAAACGCCGCCCTGATCTTCGGCAAGGGCGGACAACTCTACGGCACAACCTTGTACGGCGGCGTACCTGATGACGGCACAGTGTTCAGGATCACCCATTAACCGGTGATTTCGGCGGCCTGCCCGTGTGGCGCGGGCGCCCCCGCCCACGTGCATCAAAGCGCAGTCGTTCGTGGGTTTTAGTCGTGGGTGGCCCACCCATTCAGAGTCGCAATTCTAAACCACACAGGAGGTTGGGTGCCCCATTCTTTCCGCGTTCTTTGCGGAAAGGGTGGGAGGCGCGAATGCAACCAGTTCGAACCCCCTAAACCCTCGTGAATCGTGAAGGTTACTGATCCCGCGCATCTACCTGGGTGGACGCAGCAAATGCCGGGCTTCACGATGTCCTCCACTCTAGACAACACTTAGTGCAGGATTTCAAACACCAGGCCGGAGCCATCGGCTCCGCCCGCCTGCGTGGTGCCGTAAAGATTGCCGCTGGCGTCGAGGATCAGGTCGCCGGTGGGATGGTATCCGTCGGTCTCGTGACCGAAGCTATGGATCACGCTGTAGGTCCAGCCGCCACTCGTGGTCGGCGCAATTTTGAAGAGCGTGCCGCAGCCGCCGCCGCAGAGACTCTGGCTGGCGCCCTCCATGGTTGTGCCGTAAAGATTGCCGGCCGCGTCCATGACCAAACCGGCAACCGGATCCGCCGATGGAGCATCGCCGAAACCGTGGAGCAGCTTTTCCCGCCACCCACCTTTGCCGTTGGGCTGCAGTTGGAAGACTACGCCGTATCCGGTACCGCTTCCTTGATAGGTCGTCCCGTAGACATTCCCAGCCGCATCAAGAATCACGTCGCCGTAAGGATACTTTCCGTCGTAGCCCTTGAAGGCGCGAAGGACAGTCTCTTTCCATCCGCCGGAAGTGGGTGCCAGCTTGAAGATGGTGCCGTATCCGGAAGCGCCGCCCCCGTAGGTCGAGCCGTAAAGATTGCCGCTTGGGTCAAAGGTCAAGCCATCGTAGGGCGAAGCTCCGTCGGCTGCGCCGGTGAACGCATATAAAACGCTCTCGGTCCAACTGCTGGAGCCGCGCGTCAGCTTAAACACAGTACCGCAGCCCGAGCTGCAAGCGCTGTCAACATCGCCCCCGAACACGGTTGTGCCGTAGAGATTGCCGGCGGCGTCGAAGAGCAGTCTGGCATTGGGTTCGCGTCCGTCGCTGCCTCCGGTGAAAGTGTAGAGCACAGTCTCGGTCCAACTGCCCGAAGCAGGCGCAAGCTTGAAGACAGTGCCGCACCCCAGAGAGCAGTTCACGTTCCCGCCGAAATTAGTCGTACCGTAGAGATTGCCGGCCACATCGAAGATCAGGCCGCCCGCGGGCTGAGCTCCGTCCGCTCCACCAGTGAAGCTGTAGAGCACACTCTCGGTCCAGGTTCCGTTCTGGTTAGGAGTTATCTCGAAGACCGCACCCTGATTGTAGGCCCCGCCAACTTCCGCGGTGCCGTAAAGGTTGCCGGCTTTGTCGAACCCCAGGCCTGCGTAAGGAAGCTTGGGGTCAGTACCGCCCGCAAAGTTGTACAACATATTTTCCGAACCAGATCCTCCGCTGGGAATAACCGCTTCAGTCTGGTTGGAATAATCGCTTTGCGTATTATCCTGGTTAACGGCTGTGGTTACGTAAAAATAAGTTTGGCCGCCTTGGACGGTGCTGTCGGTGTAAGTGGTGTTTGGATCCAGAGTTGAATTGATCTGGGTGTACGGTCCGCCGGCGGTCGGGCCGCGAAATACGTTGTACCCGATTACGCCCTGGGTGGTGCTGGCATCCCACGACAGATTGACGGTATGCGCAGCGGCGAGGACTGGAAAGAAAAGAAAGCTCAGAAAAAAAAGTTGGCGAACAATTATCTTCGACTGGGTCGTGAGGGAGATCACGATACCGCCTCTCTTGCCCGTGCTCGCGCACGGCGGGGGATTTGAAGAGCCACCTGCACCACCGCTGCTGACCGCATCTGCTCCGCGGTGCAAGCAAACTGAAGTGCAGATTCGCCATTATTCTGTTTCCTGCCAACTTCCAACAGATCACGGAAGTACACGCACAGATGCCCATATGCCGCGCCCAGCTTGTCTGGTCGGGCATCTTACATCATTGGACGGTTTGGTGGGAAGTCTCGGCGTCGCCGTTCGTCACACGAGCCGACGAACAAATCGACGCTGGTCCGCGCGCGACGACGCCGCGCCCGCACAGGTCCGAGCGGTGTATCCTAGGAAATTGCATGCTGGTTAAATGTGAAAAGTGCGGTTACGAAAACTTCCCGCAGCACCGCTTTTGCGGGATGTGCGGCGCTGGGCTGACTTCTCCCGTGGGCCCGTCCGTTCCCCGACCGAATCCCCAGCCGCCGCTGGCACCGAAGCCAATGATTCGGCCTTCGCCCGCCACACCGCCGAGTCGTCCTTCGCCTGCCGCATTGGAGCGTGAGCCGGTTGATCCGCGCAGCGTCAGTTACCTGCTGGAAGATGAACCGGCTCCCAGTCACAGTGGCCGGTACGTGTTATTGCTCGTGCTGGTGGTAGGGATTGCGGCGGCGGGCTGGTACTGGCGAGAGGATCTAGGTCCGTTGGCTGCAAAACTTTCGGGGCGCGTTACGGGTGGGAGTGCTCAGCCGAATTCCGCGCCAGAGTCAGCTTCGCAGTCGACTGCGGAGCCTGCAGCGGCGCCCGGCGCCAATGCCGCAACTCCGGTGGAGAAGCCAACCTCAGCGCAGGCGCAAACTCCGGCTTCTTCGGCTCCGGCTGCAACCGCGGCACCCAATGCGCCGGATGCTGCGCAGCCGTCGCAACCGGATCAGTCCCAGCCATCCAATCAGCCTCAACCGGGTGATTCTGCGGGGACGGGCGCTTCGAAGCCAGACGATTCTGCGGATGCTGCGAGTCAGCCTGCGCCGGCACCCAAAGCGCCGACTCGGACCTCAACGACGCAAGCTACGGGGATCGATGCGATAGAAGCCGAGGGAGAGAAATATCTCTACGGAAATGGAGTGCCGGAAAACTGCGCCCGCGCAAGAAAGAATTTACTGGCCGCGGCTCAGCACAACAATGCCAAGGCGCAGAACGTTCTGGGCACAATGTATGCGACGGGACACTGCGCCACTCGCGATTTACCCACCGCGTATCGGTGGTTCGGGCGATCACTACAAAAGGACCCCGGCAACACGCGCATCGAACAGGACCTGAAAGTCCTGTGGAGCCAGATGACCCCGGAAGAGCAGAAGCTAGCGCTGAAGGACACGCGGTGAGGTTGAGAACAGGCTGTCTAGTGGAGAAGCTAGCTAGCCCTTCGATGTTAAAGGATGGACCATTTTTCGCTCTGCCGGAGAAAATCCCCGCCCAAGCTGCGCTTGGGCGGGCCACCCTTTAGAGTAAGGTCGACGCGATAGTCCGGGCCACCCGCCCATCCGCTTCGAAAACCACGACGTTAGGATGGGGACGCCCGCCTTACCTCTGAATGTCCTCGCATTTCACCCGTATCCGATCATCGCACCACTTGGAGGCATCCTTAGCCGCATCTCGCAAGTGATCGCCGGCGGCAGTGTCCTTCGATGCTTTGCTTTCCCTCGTCAAGGTCTGGACTACATCCATGGCATTGCCATGATGAATCAGAAGGATCGTGTACAAAGCATTGTCTCGCTCGATTCTCGTCGCATCTCTGGGCTCCGCAATGAAATGCACCAATGCGGGCTCCGCGACCTTGCCTAGGACGAAGAGTTCACGGACGGCGGGGTATAAAGCGCTCGGCCCATCGCCTTGCATGAAGACACCGTGCCGCTCGCCCTCGCTGAGCGGTCGCTTGTTATCCAAGGCGCTCAACTAGCAATGGTAGGGCCTGCTCCGGCGGCGAGCTTGCGATTACATGGAACGCTTGATTAACGCAAGATGGCGCGCCAGCTTCGTCTCCAGCGTGTCGCAGGAACTCGACCGCCGCCGACACTGAGCCCGACTTCAGTGCGTCACAATCCTGTCCGACGGCAACTACCGAAGACAGCGCGAGAAGAAGTGCCACCATTTTTATCGAAATGCACATAAGGCGCCTTCCTATTGAAGATTCCATGTCGTTTTCGTTGATCCAAGTCCGATTTGGTTGTCATCGCTGCTGGCATCGGTTTGCAATTGGGCGACGCCCGCTGAATTGTCCATGCAGGAGATTCGCACGTAATAGTTTACGTCGGGCGAGATTTTCGTTGTTCCGTCCGGGCCAACGGCGTAAGCCGTAAAGTTGAACCTTACCCTTACTGGCGTTGTAGTCTTCTTGAGTCCTTCAACTCCGGGCGCGTCCCGTCCCGGTTAGTCGCGAGACGGGTGGGCCACTGCTAACTGAGAAACGTCTGTGATCGTATCCGCTGAGGAGAGACCTCGCTGCACCTCAGGATCGGCGGTGAACGAGACTTGGATTTTGAGATACTCGCACTTTTGATATACGTAGTCGGTTCGATCCCGGAAAGTCATTCCGCCAGCGCGGATAAAGAATCGCTCAACGTCTGCTCTCCTCATCCCCACTTTTATCGATTCGAGATCGTGAAGCGCCTGTTCAGCAACGGCGCAGGAAGAGCATTCGCCATCCGTGGCTTGCGGATGCGCCCCGCTAGGCCAAGCCGCCAGACCACATAGCAAAACAACTGTGACTGCGTAACCCCGCATGACATCCTCCCAAGTCTTAAATGCGATCCCCTTAGGGCAGCGCGACCGTGTTCGTATACCCGGACTTCGTGATTTGGTACTTCCAGACGTTGTCCGTATCCAGAAACACCTTTCTGTCAATCGTTATGTCCGGCACAAAGTTATTGAAGTTCCCGTTGTGATAGCAAGGGCACTCCCATTGTAGTCGCTGGGTGGCCTGAAAGTGCGCGTAGCTGTAGGGTTGCTGGTACTTGCTGGGAGGCCCGTTTTTGTCTTCGATAAAACCGTTGTTTCCCGCGCCATAGTGAACGTCGGGGTTGGGAGTCGACTGCGCCATGGGGAGCGGCCACACGTACGCATTGTTATTTGTGGATAGAAAACGGTTTCCCCCACCTTACACGCCGCTAGGTCATTCATATTGCCGCTCGTCGAACTGAATGTGTACTGAAAATCCAGTGTACCGTCGGGAAGATTTTTCTCCGTTGAGGAAAAGTTCGTAGGCAGTCCTGGACAAACGTTGGTGCCGCCCGATGCACCGCCCTTGCTTTTGGGGCATTGTCCGTAGGTTTTGCCGCTCCAAGACATTAGACGCTTTGCGCATGGTGGTTGGTGCTGCCCGCGGCTACCCCGGTGATCTTGTACGCCTGGGCCGTGGCGATGGCGGTGTTGTCGGTCCACCAGTCAAAGAAATCATAGGTCACATCCACCCGTTGCCCGGTGCAGCCGTTCGTGGCCGTGATCTCCTGGTCCGACGTGCCGGAAACCGTGACCGGCAACGGATCAAATACCACAGCCGGGCCGGTATACCCGCAACAGACCGCACAACCATAGGCGGCGTGGCCGTTGGTCTTGTCCACAATCACTTTGCCCTCGTACAAGTTGCCTACCGCCTCGTCGGTCAGGTCGCGCACCCGGTAGGCCCCGGAAGTCAGATCGGGCGGCAAGACGCGCCCGGATTTGTCGGGAATCTGCTCACGAATCAGTTTGCCAAAATCCACCAGCATCTGTTCCTCGGGCGCCAGCTTCTGCTCCATCTGATATTGCTCCCGTCCTTGATTGTAGAGGATGGTCAGCTCCGCCCGCACCGCCTGGTTCCCGCCATTTCCCACGGTGACCAGAGAGTTGTGCATGCTATCGACTTCCCACTTCCCCGCCTCCCAGTGAAAGGCCAGCTGATCGTTGAAGGGCGTCCAGCGGGAGCACGCTTACTCTGCGGGGTACCGTGCTTAGCAATACGATCACCGGTACATGGAACTTGACCGGGACCGGGGGATGCACGGGATCGGGGACCTTCACGATTACGAGGATGTAGCACGATCGAACTGGTTGAGTTTTCGCCTCCCCACCCTTTCCGCAAAGAACGCGGAAAGAATGGGGCACCCGTCTTCAGTGTGATTTTAGAATTGCGTTTGAGCGGGCAGGGCAAGGCAAAGTCAAACATCTCTACGCTAACGTCGAAAAGCACGACGTTAGGATGGGCCACACGCCCTGTAGGGCTACTTTCCGACTTTCTCCTCGGGATCGAGGTGGATGTCGAGCTTCATCTCTTGGCCCGAGTCTAGCCGCACAGGCGGCCTCTTTAGCGCATCCGAAGTTCCGCCATAGTAGTAAGTCTTGTAGCCCTGTGCGGACACCTCGAACGAAACGTCCGTCGAGGGCGGCACTAGAACCCGGTACTCTCCCCTCTTGGAGATAGACACCCAGTTGTTAGGATTCGCGGACCGCCTCAGGAGGAATGCGACGTCGAGGGGCTTGTTGGTAGCTGCGTCGGTTATCTGACCTTTGAGCACTCCGGCCCTAGGTCCAACTTGCAGGACCAGATCTACCACGGGAGCGCTCGGCGTTAGCGTAGCTGTCGGGAAAGCGTTGTTGCCGTAAAAGGAGGAGGAGGTGTCCGGGTATCCAGAAGATTCCTTCCCGGCGAATACTCCATAGGGGCCTAGTTCGAGATTGGTTATGGAGAAGCGGCCGTCCTTATCACTCTCGGCTTCGCGAACAAGGTCTGACCTCGGAATACCGTTAAGAGGATCGACACTTACTCGTGCCCCCGCTATCGGTATTCCCTTTTCGTCGGCAACACTACCACGAATCGCTCCGGGCTGTTGCGCAGTGGATGACAGACCCAAGAGCGAGGCAAGCATCGAAGTCGCCAAGACAGCAGACCAACTTTTCATGTGAACCTCCTCAGAAGGGAATCACTGTGCCCGTGGCGATCTGGCTCGGGCTTACAACGCCATTTATTGAAACCTTGTCTGTGTGGACGTAGCCCGTCAGCGTGCCTAGGGTTTGTGGAGGGCTGTGCTGGCACCATTGCCAGTGGTCATACGTAACATTGAATCCGCATCCAGTCGGCGTGTACGCATCAGAGGACATAGTCCACCCGTCGGTGAACGTTCCCGAGGAGGACGTCTGGTCATTCTGGGAGCACTGCGCGAATTGGTGCCCTTCCTGTTGGTTACACGACCAGCCGCTGAAGGCAATGTCCTCAGCGATCCACGTTGCTCCTGCATTTGTCCCGTCGAAATTCTGGACTTGATAAGTCACCCGACGCCTCACTGTCGTTGAGCACCCAGTGCACTTGTCAGTAAGATCACCCTCCACGATCATGTGGTATGGCCCGTTTACTTGAAACGTTGCGGAGTTGCTTTTCTGGGAGTTTGCGGTGACCGTAATGCTGTTGTTTCCCACAGTCGCCGTGAAAGCGATGCTTACGCCCGTGAGCACAATCTTGGTATCGGTGTACCCGTTTCCCGTAGAACTGAGGCCCGGCGGAAGGTTTACCGTTGGAGAGCTGCCGAAGCCGGTGCCGTTGATCGTCAGCGACAGTCCAGTACTGCCGATCATGGCTATTGGCGGGTCGATGCTGGTGATGGTTGGTGCTACGTTGGTCCCGCCGCCCGCACCACCTTTGCTTTGGGGGCATTGTCCGTAGGTTTTGCCGCTCCAAGACATTAGGACGCTTTGCGCATGGTGGTTGGTGCTGCCCGCGGCTACCCCGGTGATCTTGTACGCCTGGGCCGTGGCGATGGCGGTGTTGTCGGTCCACCAGTCGAAGAAATCATAGGTCACATCCACCCGTTGCCCCGAGCAGCCGTTCGTGGCCGTGATCTTCTGGTCCGACGTGCCGGAGACCGCGACCGGCAACGGATCGTATACCACAGCCGGGCCCGTATACCCACAACAGACCGCACAGCCGGAGGTGGCGTGGCCGTTGGTTTTGTCCACAATCACTTTGCCCTCATACAGGTTGCCCAAGGCCTGGTCGGTCAGGTCGCGCACCCGGTAGGCCCCCGAAGTCACATCTGGCGGCAAGACGTGCCCGGATTTGTCGGGAATCTGCTCACGAATCAGTTTGCCAAAATCCACCAGCATCTGTTCCTCGGGCGCCAGCTTCTGCTCCATCTGATATTGCTCCCGTCCTTGATTGTAGAGGATGGTCAGCTCCGTCCGCACCGCCTGGTTCCCGCCATTTCCCACGGTGACCAGAGAGTTGTGCACGCTATCGACTTCCCACTTTCCCGCCTCCCAGTGAAAGGCCAGCTGATCGTTGAAGGGCGTCCAGCGGGAGCACGCTTACTCTGCGGGGTACCGTGCTTCGCAATACGATCACCGGTACATGGAACTTGACCGGGACCGGGGGATGCACGGGATCGGGAACATTCACGATTACGAAGATGTAGCGGGATCGAAGTGGTTGCATTCTCGCCTCCCACCCTTTCCGCAAAGAACACGGAAAGAATGGGGCACCCGGTATTCTGTGTGATTTAGAATTGCGATCCAGAATGGGTGGGCCACCCGCCACCGGGTCTTATGTGTGACTTGGAATTGCGGCTTAGAACGGGTGGGCCACCCGCTAGAGTTTCCCCTCTCAGGGCTCGTTGGGGGAGCACTGTGTCGGCGCTGATGCCGATGGAGGTAACTCCAAGCCCACGATTCCGTGAAACCACTCAACCATAGGTCGCAACCCAGTCTCCGATTCTAGCCAGCGCTTCCTCACGTCGGCAGGCACTGCGGGTCCAGGACTTCGTTCGTCCCACAGCCAGTACCCGAGCCTCCGAACCGCTTCTGCCATCGAGATGTCTACTGTGACGGAGGAAAACCAGGGCGCATTTTGAAAGAAAACAGACTGCTTCTCGAACTCAGGTAACCTGCTCGTCTCCTCGCCCTTAACGATACTCTGAAGGTGTTCGAGTTGGGACGAGTCGAGCGAGGATTCAAAGATTTTGAGCGTTGCGGTCGGGCTTGTCGGCCCCTGCCGTCGGCGCTCAAGGTGCAACCGCCCGTCAGTTCTAACCAGCACGCAGTCGGTGATGGTCACTCCATGTTCGTTGTCCACCCTGGCTTCGCTAATGCTCACGACGAACGCTCTTGCATTGGACCGAGAGTTGGTCTGCGCGCCGATGACAGCGGGGAAGAGCGCAGTGAATGCTAGCACGGCAGCGGACGTAAAGGTGCCAATCACGACCCGCACGGCACTTGCCCTTAGGTTACGGACACCGGTAATGTTTCGACATCCAATCATGAGACCCTCCTTCAACGGTTAGCTCACATCACTTGCAACCGGCTGGAAACGCGGTCGTCGTGTATCCGTTCTGATCAAGGAACTTGGTGCAGGCTGAATCCGCTACCCTATTGTTGACAACGCAGTATGTAGTTTGGCAGCCGTTAATGTTCGTTTGATAACACTGCTTTGGCGTTCCCTGGGGTGTTTGTCCGACATCGACGCAAACTCCCCCAGAGGGGACTAAAATATCTGCCGACAAAAAACACGCGCTGTTGTTATAGTTCCCGCTATACGGAACCGTCGGGTTCCTAAGGCAGTTCACGCCAACCAGGGTCATGTGCTGGCCCACGCCTACCGGTCCCGCCACGGGGGGGTGCGCGACATAATACTTATTGCCCACCGTGACTCCTTCCAGCCCGGTCGCGGAATGGTTCGCTTGGCCCGCCCCCACTCCTGTGACGACCGCCCAACTGGCTGTAGCTATGGCTGAGTTGTCGGTTGTCCAACTCCCGTTTAGAAAGTTATCAAGCACAGACTTTGCCTGTCCTGTGCAGGTATCGAAGTCCCACACATCCTGGTCGCCCTGCGCGGACACGGCCACAGCGATGGGATCGTAGTACATGAACGGGTGGCCCTCCATTCCACAGCATCCCGCGCAGCCGTAGGCCACATGGCCGAAGGTTTTGTCCAAAATCACTTTGCCCTCGAACAGATTTCCCACCCCCTGGTCGGTCAGGTCCTGGAACGCGTATGCGCCCATGGTCAGGCCCGGCGGCAACAGTGCCCCATTCTTATCCGCAACCTGGTTCCGAATCAGTTTGCCCACGTCGATCCAAATTTGCTCGTGCGGCTTCAGTTCCTGCTCCAGATCATAGTGCTGCCTTCCCTCATCATAATAAAGCGTGAACCGCGCCTGGATGGTTTTCCTGCCGCCATTGCCCGCCGTGATGATCGAATCGCGCGTGCTGTCGGCCTGCCAGTGCCCGCCCTCCCACATGAAGGACAGCGTATCGTTAAACGGGGTTTGGGTGCCGTGGCGCAGGCCCGCATCGTAGCTCGCAGCGACCGCGACCAGGTCGTTCGGCTGGCTCGGAGCGGACAGTTCCACCGAGGCCCAATGCGCCTCTGCCGGAATCAACTTGTTCTTTTGCAATGCCGCGATATCTACTAGCTGCGTCTCGTGCGCAGCCACCGCCAGCGTGGCCAGGTTGCTGCTTCCCGATTTGTCGTCGCTTCGCCAATTGAAGCGCACGGAAGCCGCTATCGCTTTCGACGTAGTATTGCGCACAAAGATCCTGGGCTGCAACACCGTCTCTGCCGGGAATGTGAGGGCGGCATCGGGGCTGGTGAGGGCCAGCATCGGGGCGCGCGTAGTCCAAATCTTGTCTTCCTCGGCCGGCGGATCAGAGCGTGGCGCGACTTGCTCGTTTGGGTCCCGGTCAAACATTTTCATCAGCGCAGAGAACCCTGCTGTCTCGTCGAACATGATGTGGGTCGTGTCCAGGGAACCAGCGCCAGACTTTGCTTCGACCTGGATTCCGCCGTACTGCCCAGCTAGCCGCGCCTTTTGCAGCAGTTCCCGCACGGAATATCGCGCCATGGCACGGGGTTTCAGCATGATCGGCTGGGCGAAGCTTTTGCCCTTCGCGTCATAAAGGCGCAGCGTGGTCAGGAGAGGTCGCTGGCTCTTGTTCGTCAGCACGAGATAGTCTCGCACCGTCGCACTCGGCAGCCACCAGATGCCCTCGCGGCTGCCGACATTGAACTCAGGTACGTCGGCAAAAGCGTCCATGTGGAAGGCGATGGGATGCCCACCGTCGAAAACCATTACCGCAGCGTATAGGTTCTTGTTGGACAGCGATGTATAGCGGAAAACCACGGAACCGTAAAACCCCGCCAATTGCGGCGCATCTTTGACAACCGCCTCCGAGACGTCCACCGATTTGATCTCGTTGGGCGAGATCGTGACCGGAGCGAGGGGAAACTTCGGCTCCGTCGTGGTCTCGCAGGACAGGGACGACAGTCAGATCCCCGTGAGAAAGGTTGTTGCGCATCTGCAGCTCGGTGCGCCAACCCGGCTCAGCCGTCCAATAGGGCGCGAAGGCTTCCTGCGGTTTGGGCGCGGGCTTTGCCGCATTGAGGAGTGTTGGAGTGAGCAGAAGGGTGAGAACGAAACTCTCAGCACTACGGAAAACACGCATGGGATTTCTCCCTATGGTATGCGATGGATTTAGAATACCGCGATCCGGCCAGCACTTTATCAGCTTCTCTGGCGATGTCAAATGAATTCCTATCAATTCATCAGAATCCTCGTCCGTGAGAAATGCGTTGAACTATGCTGTCTGAATTCTGGACCGTTTGTCGCCTGGATCGAGGCGAGGGGCACTACGAGCGGGCTGATGCGCTGACACAAGCCTCTGGCGGGCGCGGGCTCCCCGCCACACGGGCGTTGGGCTTGTCCCGGATTCGCAATGCTGTTATGGTTTCGCGGGTCGGTTTTTTGGCCTTCTTTCGCTTTGGTAAGTAGTGGGAAGGAAAGCGGATTTGGGCTCGGGGAATGGTTTTGCAATCCATCTTGGGTGGCCCGTCCGTACTTAAAGGGGAAAGAGACTAATTGCTTGGCCGGCACTGAGCTACAAGGAGATCGGACCGACGCCGCGGTGGTGTCGGCGATCCGCTCGGGGGACGAGAGTGGGATGGCGGCTCTGTATGACCGTTATTCTGCAGTCGTCTACTCCGTGGCTCTTCGTGTGCTGGGCGATACTGGCGCGGCTGAGGACGTTTTGCAGGAAGTGTTCATGCAGTTGTGGCGTAATCCGGGGTTGTTCGATTCGAGCCGCGGCAGCCTGGGGCCTTGGCTGGCTGTGATTGCGCGGCATCGGGCGATTGACGGGCTGCGCAAACGGCGTCCGGAGACCGATATTGCGGATGTGGTGGTTTCGGTCGAACCCGATATGGCGGGCGATGCCGAGCGGGCGCGCGCGATGGAGAAAGTTCGCGGCACGCTGGGCTCGATGCCGTCGCCGCAGCGCCAGGCTTTGGAGATGGCTTACTTCGAGGGACTGTCGCACAGCGAGATTTCCGCCAAGACAGGAGAGCCGTTGGGAACGATCAAGACGCGCATTCGATCCGGATTACTGGCCTTGCGCAAGGCTTTTGCGACATGAGCGTGCACGAACAATTCGCGGAGGATCTCGCGCTTCACGCCCTCGGCGTGTTGCAGGGTGACGAGCGCGTGGCGCTGGAGAAGCATCTGGAAGAGTGCGCCGCTTGCCGCCTTGAGCTCGAGCAATTGCGTGGGGACATGGCCCTGATGGCTTTGTCGACGGCTGGGCCAACGCCGCCGCGGCGGGCGCGTCAGCGGTTGCTCGAGGCTGTAGGTCGCGAACCGCGACGGGCAGAGGCTCCGCCTCGACGGGGTTGGTGGACTCTTGTGCCTTGGGTTGCGGCGGCGGCCTTGGCTATCGGGCTGATCGCTTTGTGGCTGCAGAATTCGGATCTGGAACGCCGGATTGCGAGCTTGCAGAATGAGTCGGCCCAGCAATTGACAGAGTTGCAGCGGGCTCGGGAGGTGGTGTCCACACTGACCGCAACCGATGCGATGCGAGTCACGCTGGTCGCCGCGAAGACTCCACCTCAGCCCCAAGGCAAAGCGATCTATGTTCGCGATCGATCGAGCCTGATTTTCCTGGCCAGCAATCTACAAAGTCTGCCGGCGCAGAAGGCTTATGAGCTGTGGCTGATTCCGACCAGTGGCGCGCCGATTCCAGCCGGGGTTTTCAAGCCTGATGCGCACGGCAGCGCGACCGTCATCAATCCGCCGCTGCCCAGCCACGTCGAGGCTAAGGCTTTCGCGATCACGGTCGAGCCGGAAGGCGGCTCGTCCACGCCGACCATGCCGATCATTATGGTCGGTGCCGGGGAGTGAGCTGGCGGCCGGGTTCAGCGTCGTAGAGACATAGCTAGCTATGTCTCTACGGTGAGGGCAGGCTCTCGGCCCTGGCAGAATGTAGGATAGGGGACAAACCTATTTGTGCTTGTCCTTGTAGACGCTCTTGCTGATGCGGTTCTGCTGTCGGTTAATCCCATTCTGTTCCGCCTTTGTGAGGTGGCCGTTGTGCGCAGCCATATCTTTTTGCTCACGCTTTTGCACGCTGGCTTCGCGGTTCTCCAGATGACTGGTTTCTTTCGGGGTCAGGGAGCCGTTCTTTACCCCGTTAGCGATGCGATTCTGCTGATGGGTTTCGCGGCCGTTCACCTGATTCACCCGGGGATGGCCAGGGTCGACAACGCCCGGTCCAGCGCCTGAAGTTGTGGTTTGGGCAATGGCGGAAGCGCTAAACATCAACCCTCCGAGAGCCAGGATCAAGAGCGAGTTCGAGATTTTGTTGATCATATCTGTGATAACCCCCGGAAAAGAGAGTAGTTCTCTAAGTCTGCACTCGGCGAGTTACGAACGGCATGGGCGGTTGGTTACCAGGGATGACAGTGCTCAGCCGTCCTTTATGTACCTTCGTGTCCGGAGCGTGCCCTGAGCGCAGCCGAAGGGTGGTTGATGCTTTTAAAGGCCTTAACCACCCTTCGGCTGCGCTCAGGGCAGGCTCCGGACGCAAAGGTACACAAAGGTAAGGATTCAGTGATTCGTTTGTCAGCGGATTTTCACAATAAATTGACACATTTGTGTCACTTTCATCGCTTCTATAGATGAGACTCGCAATAATCCGCTGGGAGGAGGCAATTTTATGGATGCAAATTATCTGGTTTTATGCGGAATGGTCTGGGCGCAGTTCGGTCAGGAAGATGCCGGGCGGGAATTAATTCGGGCGCTGGCTTCATCCGACGAAGGTGTGCGGGTGCTGGCGCGCACCATGCTGGAGCATGCCAGTGGCGGCTCCAAGGAATTGATCGGACAGGCGCTGGCGGAAGACGAAATATCGGTGGGCATGGCCAGCCTCTGCGCCTTTGAACAGAGTCAGCAGTCGAAGCTGAAGAGCTGGGATGGCGGCGTGTGGTATCCATCCGCTTCGGCGTAGACAAGAACGGACCGCTTCATTCGCACTTCTGTTCCATTTCGGAACGACAAAAAGATATTCGCGCTGCGCCCGGGACAGTGCGTGCTACGATGGCCTTCACCTTACCTCCCGGATCTGCAATCGGGCCCGAATTATCCGGGATCAACCAAACCCATGGAGCTTGCGGAGAACGCGCGGCTCATCTTAAGCCGCCCGCCCGCAACGCCGCCGCAATCGAAAAGGAGTTTTGCAATGGGTACAGACAAAACAACCAAACGTTCGGACTCTCTGGAAAAAGAGTTGACGCACGCTCTACGCTTCAGCGGTCTCGACAAAGAAAACCTCAACGAACTGGTACGCATCGTGGTCGGGCTTAATGATGAAGGGCTGGATCAGATGCGAGTTTTTCCCAAGGGCCAGCCTCCCATCGTGGATGGGCTGCAGGTCCAGGCTCTCGTGGATACGGAAGAACTGGCCACGGTCCTGAACCAAATTCTGACGAACACCCCGCGACTGCGTGGCGTGTCGGTCTTCCCCTACGGCATCCCCAACCCGGAGATTTTCCAGATCAACGTGGACCTGGGTGAAACGGTGCAAACGGCTGGCGCCATAGTAGCGGGCATCGCCGCTTAGTACTGAATTGTGGTTTGTTATGAATGGAGCCTTACCAACTGGCTCGAAAACCTGTGGCCCAACCGGGCAGCGAATCGTCCAACTGCACCCTTCCCTGCGCTGCAACTTGTGCTGCGAGCACTGTTATTCCAGCTCGGGACCTGAGGTGCGAGGGGAGTTGGATCCAGCCGTGCTTTGCGGCTTGGTGTCGGATGCTGCCCGGATGGGCTATCAGGTGATTTCATTTTCTGGCGGTGAACCTTTTCTTTACTCTGGATTGCGTGAAGTGCTGCGACATGCCAAATCGTTGGGGCTGCGCACAACGGTTACGACGAACGGATATTTTCTCCAGCCTCGGCGGCTGGAGCCTTTGCGGAATTTCGTCGACGTTCTGGCGGTGAGCCTGGATGGTCCACCTGAGCTGCACAACCGGCTGCGGGGTTCAGAGCGCGCGTTTGACCGGCTTTGTGCGGGTCTGAAGAGCCTCCGGACTTCAGGCTTGAACTTCGGCTTTATCCATACTCTTACCCAGGAAACTTGGGAACATCTATCGTGGATCGCCGAGTTCGCCGCGGCCAGTGGGGCGCGACTACTGCAACTGCATCCGCTGGAAATGGCCGGGCGCGCTGAGGGACGGCTCGGAGCACTGTGCGCCGAAGAGGATGGCTTGGCCAAAGCGTATTTGGTGGCGACCGCCCTGGCCGCAAAATATAGTGGCACGATGACGGTGCAAGTGGACTTGCTCCATCGCGATCAAGTCATGCGGGCTCCGGCGTTGGTTTATGCCGACGAATTGGCTCACGGCTGGAACGCGATTGCGCCAGCCGATCTGCTCGGTTTGATCGTTGTCGAAGCGGATGGCGCTGTCGTCCCGATCTCATACGGATTTTCGCGGCGGTATCAGATTTGTTCTTTGCATGTGCAGAGACTGGAACAAGGATGGCGTTCTTTCTTGCATGAAGGCTATCCGGAATTTCGGCAGCTGTGCCGGGATTTGTTCGAGGAAATAACCTCGCCTGATCGCAAACCTTTGTTCAACTGGCACGAGCGGGTGGTGGCGCGGAGTCGATTGTCCACCACCCTCCCTGTGTCCGCTCACTCGCCAGCAGCCTAAAAAGTACGACTTCCTTTGTGTACCTTCGTGTCCTTTGTGGTTCCAGCTTTTGATCTTCATCAACCACAAAGGACATCAAGGTACACACGGGAAGACACGCGTCGGTTCTTCGTTTCTAGCCCAAGCGATTACCTTCAGCCGATCAGCGTGAACCGCCTGATTTTCGCCTCATCTCAGGCACGTAGTCGTCTACGTTCATTTTCTCCAGCAAATAGACTCCGGGTCCCTGCTGGCCTCGGACTGTACGGCAGAATTCCGCGACGAAGAATCCAGCCTGCAACGCCGCAGTGAAAGCCCAACGGGTTTGCTGACGCCATTCTCTGGCCAAGATCGGATCCTTCTGTTCGACTTGCGCGATGTCGCTGGGAATCTCGATTGCAATTCTTTGGCGACTCAATGCCGCAACCAGATCGGTAGCTGCAGGTTTTCCTTCGCCGTTGAACTTGACTAAGGCAGTCAAGGTGGAAAGCGCGTCCAGGATTTCGGCGCGGCCGTCTTTTCCCTGCAACCGCTCCTGCACCCGGCGGCTCGCCAGAGGCCAGGTGACCCATAGGCGATCCGTCCCATTGCGGTGCAGAACGCTGGAAGTTTCCGGCCCGTAAAAATCCACTTTGTAGCTGTCCGACACTACCCCCAACTTGGCAAAATTCAGATGCGCGTTTCGGCTTTGCAACGGGTCAAAGGTCCAGGTCATTTCGTGAATGCGAACCTCGTTCGCGCGAGCGTTGTTCACGCGAACGTCGTCAAAGCGAACATCAGCGTCTCGACCATCATTGATCCGCAAAGCCAGCGCTCGCTCGCGTTGTGCCAGTTTCAGCTTGTAGCCCAGGCGCGAATTTCGATAAGGCTCGCGCACCGCCAGCATGTGGGAGTGCACAATCAACTGACCATGCTCCGTGCCCAGAAAACCAAACGCAAATCCGACCAACCTGGCGCCGTCGAAAGCACCCACCCAGATGCTCCCCGCCTCTTTGGTCGCGATGGCCAGAGTGAGAGGCGTGCTGTCGAGCTCAGAGAGTCCCCAGACTTCCCTTTCCACCTCTTCGACCTGCTTCAGATCTTTGAGGCTTTGCAGATCGCGAATTGTGACTGCCGGTTTCGATTTCGTCTCAGCCATGTGCAAGACTTGCATTAGAGTCGGAAATATACGCGAGAAGGTAGGATCGCGCCAGCCCATGCGATCCGGGCCCGAAATATGGGAGTTGCATTGCAAAAAAGTGGCGCAGCGTAAAGAACCGGTCAACGAAGGTAAATTTTTGTAAATGTCTCAAGTGCTTCTTTTGTTTACGGATAAGATTGAATGTGCACGACAGAAATGGAAGCCGGACCTAGCCGTCCGGGGCCTAATAATCCGCAACCTGAGTTGGGTTTTCAACGTCCAACCCTTGGGCGCAGAGCAAGACTACAATTATGTTGAAACCACATCATACTGTCCTACAGAAGGGGGTCTGCGAATGATAACGGCTTCCCGTAAGCCGGAGGCGGCACAAGAAGGGCGAAGATCTGCCTTTCTGCAACCCCACCTAGCGAACTCCTTGCTTGGAGGGATTCTTTTGCTGAGCCTGTGCTTATCGGCCTGCGGAGGCAGCGACCCCAGACCTGCTTCCGCGCGCGCAAGCGTCGCGGTCGTGGTTCCGGTGTCAGTGGCAACCGCCGAACGCCGTGACATACCCTACTACCTTAGTGGTCTGGGATCGGTGACTGCCTACTATACGGTCAGCGTCAAGAGCCGGGTTGATGGCGAGCTGATGCAGGTGAATTTCAAGGAAGGTCAGAACGTTCAGAAAGGCGAACTTCTGGCTCTGATTGATCCGCGTCCCTATCAGGTTGCGCTGGACCAGGCCCAGGCAATGTTGTTCAAGGATCAGGCAACGCTACGCGACGCCAAGCTGAATTATGAACGCTATAAACAGCTGCTGAACGATTCCGGAGCCATGTCCCAGCAGCAAGTGGACACACAGCAGGCCACAGTCGACCAGCTCGAGGGCACAGTCCGAAACGATCAAGCCGCGATCGAAAGTGCGAAGCTGAATCTCGTGTATTGCCATATCACGTCGCCGGTTACCGGACGGATTGGGTTGAGGCAAGTCGATCCGGGAAACATTGTTCACGCCGCTGACGCGAATGCCATGTTCGTGATTACCCAACTTCAACCCATCGCGGTTCTTTTCACACTGCCCGAAGACAATCTTCAAGCGGTGTCGAAGCAAATGGGAAAAGGCACGCTGTCGGTCGACGCCTACGACCGCGACAATCAAACAAAGCTGGCCACGGGCACATTGTTGACCATCGATAACCAGATTGACCAGACCACTGGAACTGCGCGCCTCAAGGCCGTATTCGACAACAAAGACAACGCTCTTTGGCCCAACCAATTCGTGAATATCCGCTTGCTCCTCGACCTCCGGAAAAACAGCACTGCGATCCCGGCGGCCGCCATTCAACGGGGTCCGCAGGGCACTTATGTATTCACCGTGAAATCGGATAACACGGTAGACGTCCGCCCCGTCACCGTTGCCTTCACCCAAGATAACGTTTCCGTGATCGCCACGGGAATCTCCCCGAGCGAAGTGGTGGTGACCGACGGCCAGGACAAGTTGCAACAGGGCAGCAAGATCGAAGTTCGTCAGCCCGCGAACAAGCCGCAGCAAGCAGCGGGAAGCAACGGTTCGGGAAGTCCCGCGGGCGGTTCTTCCGCGACTGCTCCCCGTCCAGGTACGCAATGAATCCGTCGCGTCTGTTCATTCTCCGGCCCGTAGCCACAGCACTGCTGATGGTGGCAATCATGCTGGTGGGCATCGTTGCCTACCGGCAGCTTCCCGTGTCGGCGCTGCCCGAGGTTGATTATCCGACCATTCAGGTGATGACCTTCTATCCGGGCGCTGACCCCGACGTAATGGCATCTTCAGTGACGGCGCCTCTCGAACGGCAATTTGGTCAGGTGCCCGGCCTGAGTCAGATGACTTCGACCAGTTCGTTTGGCAGCTCGGTCATCACGCTGCAGTTCAACCTCGATCAGAATATCGACGTCGGGGAGCAGCAGGTACAAGCTGCAATCAACGCGGCTCAGACCTATTTGCCAACAGATCTGCCCAATCCACCCATCTATAGCAAAGTAAATCCGGCGGATTCGCCGATTCTCACCTTGGCGCTTACTTCGAAGACCCTGCCGCTGTCCCAGATCGAAGATCTCGCGGACACGGCCATGGCCCAGAAAATTTCCCAGGTCGTGGGCGTGGGCCTGGTCTCGATCAGCGGCGGGCAGAAGCCGGCGGTGCGAATCCAGGCGAATCCCACCGCATTGGCGTCTTACGGGTTAAGCCTGGAAGATGTGAGAACCGCGCTGGCCGCCGCCAACGTCGATCAAGCCAAGGGGACGCTCAACGGCCCGCGCCAGTCTTTCACCATCAGCGCCAACGACCAGCTCATGTCTGGCGATCAGTATCGTCCCATTGTCGTAGCCTATCGCAACGGCTCTCCAGTGCGCCTCGGCGATGTGGCCACGGTGACTGACGGAATCGAAAACGTGATGCAGGCTGCGTGGATGAATCTCGATCCAGCGGTCATCGTGAATATTCAGCGCCAGCCCGGCGCCAACATTATCAGTGTGGTCGACAGAATCAAGAAACTGCTGCCCCAGCTCCAGGCGGGACTGCCCGCTGCCGTCGGGGTTTCGATTTTGACCGACCGCACGGTCACGATTCGTGCCTCGGTGAAGGACGTTCAGTTCGAGTTGATGCTCACCATTGCCCTGGTGGTAATGGTCATTTTCCTGTTCCTGCGCAATCTTTCCGCGACCGTGATTCCCAGCATTGCCGTGCCGCTCTCGATCGTGGGAACTTTCGCGGTCATGTACCTGCTCGGCTACAGCCTGAACAATCTCACTCTCATGGCGTTGACGATCTCGACGGGTTTCGTGGTAGACGACGCCATCGTCATGATCGAGAACATCGACCGCTATTTGGAGGAGGGCGATTCTCCGCTGGACGCCGCTCTCAAAGGCGCCGGGCAGATCGGATTCACGATCGTCTCGCTGACGGTTTCTCTGATCGCCGTGCTGATTCCTCTTTTGTTCATGGGCGACATCGTCGGCCGCTTGTTCCGCGAATTTGCGGTCACCCTGGCCGTAACCATTCTGGTCTCAGCGGCGGTATCGCTCAGCTTGACTCCGATGATGTGCGCCAAGCTGCTCAAGCATAGAGATCCAAGCAAACGCAGTCGCTTCTATAACCTTTCGGAGGACTTTTACAATCGGGTAATCGCCTTCTACGGCCGCACTCTGAAAGTTGTGCTTCGCCATCAGACCATCACGTTGCTGGTCACGGTCGGGACACTGGTCCTCACCTTATTTCTTTACGTAGTCGTGCCCAAAGGATTCTTCCCGGTCCAGGATACAGGCGTGATCCTGGCGATTGCCGATGCTCCGCAGAATATCTCGTTCAAGGCTCTGGCAGAGCGCCAACAGGCGCTCGCCCGTGTCATTCTTAAAGATCCCGACGTGGAAAGCTTGTCGTCTTTCATCGGCGTGGACGGCACCAACCTTACTCCCAACAGCGGACGCATCCAGATCAACCTCAGACCTCGCGATCAGCGCACAGCCACGGCGTCGGATATCATTCGCCGGCTGCAACCGCAGGTTGCGGAGGTCGAAGGAATCACCTTGTTCATGCAGCCGGTGCAAGACCTGACGGTGGAGGACCGAGTGAGCCGCACCCAGTTCCAGTACACAATGGAAGATGCGGACGCGCGCGAGCTGGCCAGGTTGTCTTCGCAGTTGGTGGACAAGTTGCGCACCTTGCCCCAACTGCGCGACGTAGCCAGCGATCAGCAGGCCGGAGGCTTGCAGGCGGATCTGACGATCGATCGCGACACCGCTTCCCGGCTCGGTATTCTGCCCCAGCAGATCGACAACACGCTGTACGACGCATTCGGGCAGCGACAAGTCTCGACGATCTTTACCCAGTTGAACCAGTATCACGTCATTCTGGAGGTTGATCCGCAATTTCAGCAGAACCCTGGGTCGTTCAAAGATTTATATGTGAAGTCAATGAGCGGGACGCAAGTACCGCTTTCGGCTTTCACCCAGATCCACACCTCCAATACATCCTTAGCGGTCAATCACCAGGGTCAGTTTCCGGTTGTGACTTTGTCTTTCAATCTCGCGCCGGGAATGTCGCTGGGCGACGCGACCAAGGCGATCGAACAAGCGGAAGCGGAAATTGGAATGCCGCCCAGCGTTCATACCGCATTTCAAGGTACCGCAGCCGCATTCCGTAATTCTCTTTCCACCGAGCCCTGGCTGATCGTGGCCGCCATCGTCACCGTATACATCGTGCTCGGAGTTCTGTATGAAAGCTACATTCATCCCGTCACCATTCTCTCCACTCTGCCCTCCGCCGGTGTCGGCGCAATTCTGGCGTTGCTGATAACCGGGAACGATCTCGGTGTGGTGGGACTGATTGGAATCATCCTGCTGATTGGAATTGTGAAAAAGAACGCAATTATGATGATCGACTTCGCGCTCGAAGCTGAGCGCGTTGAGCACAAGCCGCCCGAAGAAGCCATCTTCCAGGCCTGCTTGTTGCGCTTCCGTCCGATCATGATGACCACGATGGCGGCTCTGCTCGGCGGCCTGCCATTAGCACTCGGCGGCGGGACCGGGTCGGAACTTCGCCATCCGCTGGGAATCACCATCGTGGGCGGCTTGTTAGTGAGCCAGGCGCTCACGCTGTACACCACTCCGGTGGTTTATTTGTGGTTCGACCGGCTAGCCAAGCGATTCGAACGCTTCGGGCTCGTGAATCCCGTGGAAGAGCCGGCGGCCGGAGACTAAGTCATGAATATCTCCGCCCCCTTCATTAAACGGCCGATCGGAACCTCGCTGCTGACCTTGGCTCTGTTGATGTCGGGAGTGCTCGCCTTCACCAGGCTACCCGTCGCGCCCCTTCCGCAGGTCGAATTTCCGGTGATCCAGGTGTCGGCGAGTTTGCCTGGAGCCAGTCCGGAGACCATGGCCTCCGCCGTCGCGACCCCTCTCGAGCGGCAATTCGGCCGGATCGCCGGCATCAATCAAATGACTTCCGTCAGCCAGCTTGGTTCGACGGGCATCGTGTTGCAGTTCGATCTCACCCGCAATATTGACGCCGCCGCCCGCGACGTCCAAGCCGCGATCAATGCGGCACGCAGCCAGTTGCCGTCGTACCTTCCGGGCAATCCCTGGTATCGCAAGGTAAATCCCGCGGACGCGCCGATTTTGCTCATGTCGCTCACCTCCGACAGCGTCACCTTGCCCAATATTTACGATCAGGCGAACTCCATCCTGTCGCAGAAACTGGCGCAGGTGGGTGGCGTCGGGCAGGTGTACGTAGGCGGAGGCGCCAATCCTGCGGTCCGCGTGGAGTTAGATCCGAACCTGCTCAACAACACGGGCGTTGGGCTCGACGCTGTCCGCACCGCTCTGGGCGCGGCCAATGCCAATCGCCCCAAAGGGCAAGTCGCGAACGGAGTCAACGCCTGGACGGTTAACGATAACGATCAAATCATGCGCGCGGACGACTATCGCCCGCTGCTCGTGGCTTACAACAAGAACAACGGCGCCGCGGTGCGTCTCGAAGATGTGGGAGACGTGCAGGATTCGGTTGAAGACGCCCACATCTACGGTCTCTCCAACGGCAAACGGGCCGTGATTATCATTATCTTCCGCCAGCCCGGCGCAAATATTATTCAGACCGTCGACAACGTTCTTGGGCTGATGCCGCAGCTACAAGCGTCGATTTCTCCCGCCATCAAACTGGAGGTGGTCTCGGACCGTACCACTACAGTGCGAGCTTCCCTGCGAGACATTGAGATCACCCTCCTGATTTCCGTCGTCCTGGTCATTCTGGTGGTCTTCGTTTTTCTGCGGACCGTGCGCGCCACCATCATTCCCAGCATCGCCGTGCCCCTGTCGCTTATCGGTACATTCGGCGTGATGTACCTTCTGGGATACACCCTCGACAATCTATCCCTGATGGCATTAGCCATTTCCACGGGATTCGTAGTGGACGATGCCATCGTTGTGCTGGAGAACATTACCCGTTATCTCGAACAGGGAGTTGCGCCAGTCCAAGCCGCATTTCGTGGAGCCCGTGAGATTGGATTCACCGTGCTTTCGATGAGCACGTCCCTGGTCGCGGTCTTCATCCCGATTCTCATGATGGGTGGAATTGTCGGCCGCCTTTTCCGCGAATTCGCGGTCACGCTGAGCATCGCGATTGCCGTGTCGCTGGCGGTCTCGCTGACCACCACGCCGACCATGTGCGCGCAGTTGCTGAAGCCTATTCATGAGGAGAAGCATGGACGCGCCTATCGCTTCAGTGAGAAGATATTCGACGGCATCCTCAGCTTCTACCGAACCGCTCTAGGCTGGGTGCTGCGCCATCAGTTTGCGGTGTTGGTGATCACCATCGCCACCGCCTGCCTCAGCGTCTATCTGTTTCAGCAGGTTCCCAAAGGTTTCTTTCCGCAGCAGGACACCGGGAGGATTCAGGGATCGGTGCAGGCGGCCCAGGATATTTCTTTCGACGCCATGAGCCGCAAGATGAGACGCTACGTCGACATCGGAATGAAAGATCCGAATGTTTCGAGCATGATCGGCTTTTGCGGTGGCACCACCGCCATGAACCAGGGACGCATGTTCATCACCTTGAAATCGCTGGGTCAGCGCAAGCTCACCGCCGATCAGGTCATTCGAGAGCTGAGCAAGAAATTTGCCGAGGTCCCGGGCGCCACGCTCTACATGCAGACCCAGCAGGATCTCCAGATCGGCGGCCGTTTGAGTCAGGCCCAGTATCAGTACACCCTTCAGGGCGAGGATTTGAATGAGCTGAACACATGGGCGCCCCAGTTGCTTCAGAAAATGCGCGCCCTTCCGCAACTCCAGCAGGTCAACACCGACCAGCAGGACAAAGGCCTGGAAGCCAACGTGATCATCGATCGCGACACCGCTTCGCGGCTCGGCGTCGCCGCGGCCGACATCGATTCCGTGCTCTACGACGCTTTCGGACAACGCCAGGTTTCGACCATCTACGAACCGCTGAATCAGTATCACGTGGTCATGGAAGTCGCGCCGCAGTTCCAGCAAAGCCCTGAAACACTCCAGAGTGTCTACGTCCACTCGTCCAACGGCAACATGGTCCCGCTTTCGGCCTTCGCGCATTTCGGACCCGCCAATACTTCACTGGCCGTCAGCCATCAGGGGCAATGGCCCGCGGTGACGATTTCCTTCAATCTGGCCCCTGGCGTCTCGCTCGGTCAGGCGACCACCGCTATCGATAAAGCCGAAAAGTCTATTAATTTTCCTGCAACCATTCACGCCAGTTACCAGGGAACCGCCGCCGCCTTTCAGGAGTCTCTGGCCAACGAACCGGTCTTGATTATGACCGCGCTGCTGGCGGTTTACATCGTTTTGGGGATTCTCTACGAGAGCTACATTCATCCCGTAACCATTCTTTCCACGATTCCCTCTGCGGGTGTGGGCGCTCTGCTGGCGCTGAAAATAACCCACAACGAACTCAACGTCATCGGCCTGATTGGCATCATCCTGCTGATCGGCCTGGTCAAGAAAAACGCCATCATGATGATCGACTTCGCTCTGGATGCTGAAAGGAGAGAAGGCAAAGCGCCGATCGACGCGATTTACGAAGCCTGCGTCCTGCGCTTCCGTCCGATCATGATGACCACCGCAGCGGCCTTACTCGGTGGGCTGCCGCTGGCCTTAGGCACCGGAACCGGTTCCGAACTGCGCCGGCCGCTCGGCCTCACCATCGTCGGCGGCCTGATCGTCAGCCAGGCACTAACTCTGTTCACGACACCCGTTGTCTACCTCTACATGGACCGGCTGCGTCTGCGATCCAGCCGCAAGCCAGGCCAGTTGCCGGGACAAGTGTCTCCCGCCACCAGCCACGCGGATTGAAATAACGATCCCGCGCTCCAGGAAATCACACCTCTTCGCTCGTCACTCTACGCGGCAAACCAGCACCGCGGCATTCAGGTAAGGACACTCAAGACCCGCAACACCCGGCCGTTGCAGGACGACCCAGCTGACTCCATACTCCGCTCGCAAGCGCTCAAAATCCTGAACCTGAAACGTTTTCCATCCGCTCTGCGCCTGCACCTGCGCCAGCCACTCTTCCGCCATCGGAGGAAACATGGTCACGGCCCCGCTATCCTTGACCGCATCCGCCAACATGCTCCGTTGCGCGATGGCCCGAAACCCGTTCTCATCCTCCCCCGCAAAATGCATATAAACAGGATCGAGCGCGAAGACCGCATCGCGAGGCGTATTGGTTCGAATCCACTCGAATGCCTGAACCCATTGGTTTTTCGGCGAGGCTCCCGGCCATTCAATATGTGCGCTCGCGGGAAACAAAGCACGCTGAGCCACAAACATGCCGGCGCACAAGGGCACAAACAGCGCAGCCCATCGCCATACTCGATTCTTCAACACATATTCCCCAAGCAGTCCGCCCGCGAACAATACGAAAAGCACATACAGCAGATACAGGCTGCGGTTGGGCTGAAATCGTGCCAGGGTTTCGAGTGCAGGAATTGACAGCACCGCGCCCACAGGCAAATAGACAAGCTCATAAACAATCAGCGCCCGGCATAGCACGTCCAGGTTGCGTAATTGTCGAGCACGCGCTAACCGGCTGAACCACCAGAGCAGCACCAGTGGCGCCACCACGCCCAGCCATTCATACCACTGCCATTGCAGCAAGTAGTGATTGGGATGCGAGAGCGCCACCTGATGATAGGCCTGCGAAGCTGGCGTGGATAAAATGCCGAATGGCAAAAGGCAGGCGAGAGCGGCGGACCGCCGATCGAATTCCCTGATGCAGAGCAGCACAAGGCAACAAGAAAAAGCAAAGACCGGCATCAGCGGATGAATCACCGCCGCACCCGCCAGAATCAATCCGGCCTGCAAATATTTTCTGTCGATGACCTTGACGATGGCGAAAATCCCGGCGCAAGCCACCAGGTTTCGCGGATTCACGTACTGATCCAAAATATACAAACCCGTTCCACTGACTGGCAAAGTTAGAAGCGCCGCGACCAAAGCCGCGCCAGCCCAACGTGCTCTTTGATCCGGAAAGCACTTGCCAACCAGCTGCCAGCAAGCCAGGAGAAACAGAAAAATAGAAACGATTTGCCAAAAAAACAGCACCACCTCAAGCGGCAGATGACTCAGGCGCACCGAAGTCGCAATGAAGTTTGGAAACAACGTCAGATGCGCATGCGATTCGAAGAACTGCGCGTTAAATGGAAACAGCTCGGGATGCAGCACTTTCTCGACCCCAGGAAGATAAATCTCCGCATCCTCGGCCCAGGGATGGTAGCCGTGAACCAGCAAAGCTCCCAAAGTAAGGAGCAAAAGCAGCGAGAAATCTCTAAGCTTCAAACCGTAAGCTCCGTGAATAGCTTACACGCATCCTGCCCGAGGTCCCTGCGCGGAGCGGCTGCGGCTGGCTGGGCCATCTGCTAAAAAAGGCCCAACCTACATTAAAAACAAATGAGGGGTGCCCCATTCTTCCGCGTTCTTTGCGGAAGGGTGGGAGGCGAGAAAGGCTCGAACTTGATTTTGGGGGTAAGGAGATCAAAAGCTAATATCACCGTCTGCATGAGTCCCCACCTTTACACAAAGCGTAAAGGTGGGCCAGCCACCTGGAAAACAGAAATGAGTGGAACAACAACCTCCTGCCGAACGGCGCGACTTTTCGGGTTGACAAGCCCTCCCGGCCACAGAACAATTGGTGGCGCTCGCATTGGCTGCATCAATTCCGTTCGCCCGGCCCAAGCAGCCGGTGATCTCCCGTGTGAGGTAAGCCACATGGTCCAGCCCAGAGAGAAGCGTCTTTTGATAGGAAGCTACGGGACCGGGGTCTGTCTTGCCCGTCGGGCAGACCGGGGAAGGAACAACTATGAGAAAGCTCGTCGGATTGAACGTGGCGTGCCTGACATTTGTCCTTTGCACCACGGCGACGATTGCCTCGCCTGGCCAGACCTTCACCGTGCTGGCGAATTTCGGCGGGATCAATGGTGAAACCCCTGCTGCACCCCTCATTCAAGGCACAGACGGCAACTTCTATGGGACAGCCTTAGACGGCGGGGAGCACAACTACGGCACGGTCTTCAAAATTACCCCCGCCGGTAATCTGACCGCGCTTTACAGTTTTTGCGCGCAATCGAGCTGCACTGATGGCGAAAATCCAGACGGTGGGCTGGTGCTTGGCACGGACGGGAATTTCTATGGAACTACGTACAATGGCGGAGCCAATGCCTCAGCCTGCGGCATCACTTCATCATACGGCTGCGGCACGGTCTTTAAGATTACTCGTGCTGGCAAGCTGACGACGCTGTACAGCTTCTGCTCCCAAAGTAACTGCACCGATGGCCGGTTCCCGCTGGGACAGATGATTCAGGCCATCGACGGCAACTTCTACGGGACAACTGAATACGGAGGGGCCAACGGCGCTGGCACGGTCTTCAAGATCACCTCGGAAGGCGCACTGTCAACCGTCTACAGCTTTTGCTCCAGGACCAAACTGCGATGATGGCGCTTATCCCTTCTCTGGGCTGATCCAATCCGCCCGCGGGGACTTTTACGGAACGACCGGAGAAGGCGGGGGCCCCTCTTGCTTACCGTGGGGTTATCTCGCTTGCGGAACCGTCTTCAAGATTACGCCAAAGGGTAAGCTGACCACTCTCTACGCCTTCTGTTCTATGGTCAACTGCCCCGATGGCAGTTCTCCCTTTGCAGGATTGATACAGGACGCCAACGGGAACTTTTACGGGACGACGTCAGCAGGCGGGCATCTAGGCCCCCCAAACAGCACCTGCTTCGATAGTGGTGGCTGCGGCACCCTCTTCGAGATTGGCTCAGACGGCAAGTTCCACACGCTGCACACTTTTTGCACGCAAAGCGGCTGCCCTGACGGCATGCGGCCCATGGCAGGTCTAGTCCAAGGTACCGACGGGGACTTCTACGGGACAGCCTCTGGGGGAGGGAGCTCTAACACCTGCGAGGTTCCCTGCGGAACGATTTTCAGGATTACAGCCGCCGGCGCATTCACTATGCTATACAGCCTCAATAGCGCCGACGGTGCGGATCCTACCGCAGGGCTGCTTCAAGGCACTAGCGGGACCTTCTACGGCACAACCAGCGGAGAGAACGGGATCTACGGCTTGGGCACAGTATTCAGCCTGTCCGCAGGGTTGGACCCGTTCGTGAACTTCGTGCGCTCGACGGCTAAGGTCGGGCATGTAATCGGCATTCTCGGCCAGGGGTTCACCGGGACAACCGGCGTCTCGTTCAACGGTACTGCCGCAGGTTTCCAAGTGAAAAGCGACACCTACCTGAAAGCTACGGTGCCCGACGGGGCGACCACTGGTCCGGTGAGAGTTATGACGCCCGGTGGAACCTTGACCAGCAACCCAGCGTTCCGGGTGCGGCCACAGATTTTCAGCTTCAGTCCGACCAGTGGGCCAGTCGGAACCCCGGTGACCATCACAGGAGACAGTCTCACGCAGACCACACAAGTGCACTTTGGCGGCGTGCCGACGACCAACGTTGCGGTGAACTCGGACAGTCAGGTGACGGCGACTGTGCCTACGGGTGCGGTAACTGGGCAGATTGCGATCACGACGGCAGGCGGCAAGACCTGGAGCGAAGGCGTCTTCACCGTCACGCACTGACTCGAATCACATTGTGATCCGCTAACGTCGAAGAATTCCCAATTTGGGAACCGGCTGCCCAGACGCTCACTTTCTTCTTGCACTCACTCCTCCATTTACGATAAGATATGAACACGTATATTATCTGCAAGATAATATTTCAGACAGCCGATCTTTGACAATCCGACCGGCGCAGCTTTGGGCCGTCCCCACCGCTGATCCGACCCAACCACGGCGGAGACGACGACCTTTCGCTTCCCCGCAGTTCATCGGCGTGCAGTTCCTAAACGGAACTGCGGGCAGCCAGACATCGGCCTAACTTCCATGTTTTCTAGATTTTGCCCGTAACTACCTTTAGAACCATAGATCTAGGAGGAAGAAAAATATCCGGCTCTTTGTTTTCTAGATTTTGCGCGAAAACAGAGCGTTTTTTTCAGGGTTTTTGTGCACCAGAATGTGTGCAGTGCAAACAGGATTGAGGCTGGACCTGCGGGAGGCTATCCCCAAAATAAGAAGCGCCCCGTGACTCTTTCGAGTCATGGGACGCCCGAACAGCCCTCCCCCAGAACTGCTCATTGCCAGACTACTTTCAGGACCCTGAGATGTAAATTCCACGTTCGTGCCAGCCGCTGGCACGAAGTGGCTATGCATCTCCCCAAACATCACATCCCGAGCGACTTCCGGGAGTGGCATTGCATCCGACTCCGGCTCGTTCCCGGTTACCGCAGTAATCTGCCTGAAGGGTATAACGATTGACGATTGCTGCCAGCCTCCTTAGATTCGCAACAGGGGGTTGTATGAAGGACATTCATGAGGTTCTGCGGCGAAAGCAAGCCCGGTACGCGCAATTAGCCAAGCAGATTGAAATGTTGCAGCAGGCGGCCGACAAGCTGCGTGAAGTGGCTCCTCTGCTGGCTGAAATCGAAGATGACGACGCTGCGGTTTTGGCCGAGGTGGAGATGGATGACCAGCCCAGCCCAACGGCGAAGGCTGCGTCGGCTTCTTCAAGTAGTTCGGCTGCCCCCGCCAAGCCGGCCCGCGGCGTGGCTCCGCGCTGGCCTTAATCCGTGGGGATTTGATTCGCCACCTATGAGCGGAATATGACGTTTCAGGCACTTTTGGTTTCCAAGGACGAAGAGGCAGCCGGGGTCTTGACTCCGGTCCTGTCCCGTTGCGGCATTGCCGTCTCCTGCTGCGGATATCCCGAAGCCCTGTGCCGACTGACCGAAGAAAAGTTTGACTCTGTAATTGTCGACTTCGACGATCCGCACAGCGCTTCGCTGGTCCTGCAAAACGCCAGCCAGGCTGCCTCGGGCTTCAAGGTTGTGACCGTAGCTTTGCTGAGCGATAAGACAAAAGTCCGCAACGTATTCGGCGCGGGCGCAAATTTCATTCTCTACAAGCCGATTTCCGATGAGCAGGCCGAAGCCAGCCTGCGTGCCGCAGCTTCCCTGATCAAGCGGGAGCGACGGCGCTCCTTCCGAGTTCCGGTGCAGGTTCCAATTCAGCTTCAAGTGCAGAATGGACCCGAGCTCGAAGGCATCCTTCTCGATCTCAGCGAAGATGGCATGGACGTGCTTGCAGCCCAGCCGCTTTGTCCCGGCGCAACCATCAGCGCGAAGTTCAATCTTCCCGAGAGCACTACCGAAATTCAAGCCAGCGGCGAAATTGCCTGGGCAAGTCCCAACGGACAAGCCGGCGTGCGCTTTATCGATCTACCGGAGAGCCTTCGCGTCACCCTGAAAACCTGGGTCTCGGCCAACGCGCCGGAGATTCCTCCGCCAGATCCAGAACCGGTATCGCAGTGCACTCTAACCGATCTCAGTCTGGGCGGATGTTACGTCGAAACCGAATCGCCGTTTCCGGAGCGCTCCGGCATTACTCTTTGCCTGAACGCGGAAGATGTTGAAGTCCAGGCGGAAGGCACGGTTCGCGTGATGCACCCGGGATTCGGCATGGGCATCGAGTTCGCCGCACGCACCACTGACGAGCGCGCTCAAGTGGCAAGGTTCATCGGATTCCTGACCAGCCGTCCGGGGACGATGCCCGCCTTGCTGATCACTCCGCGCATCCTTGCTTCCGGCGATCCCTACAACTCGCCTGATCCGCTCCCCACGCCAGAACTTGAGGACCCGCTGCTCGAACTATTGCGCAGCCACGAGTCGCTCAGCCAGGAAGAATTTCTTCATAAACTGCGGCAGCAACGCGGCTCGGAAGAAGTCACGCCGGCCTGATCCGGCCGACGCTCCAATTCTGGCAAGACTGATTCAGCAGCCCACGACCCGCAAAACGCTGAGAGGCCCGCGCGCCGTCTCTCGCGCGGACCTCTTGGCGCCGGTTTGTTCCACCTCGAATAATCGAAGTCTAGCGGCCACGGATTTCCGGAAGGTGGCAGCCAAGTTAATTTCCCGTGAAAATCCGGCGCACATTTTCCACAGACGGGCGCCGCATCCGGCGTACCGGTTGATCTCGAACTTGCGGATTGCTCATTTGCGTAGCATAAGCAACAATCTGTTTGCAACCACATCCTGAAGATGGAGGCCATTCCCTGCTGAACTTGTCTGCTTCGGAGCGAAGACTCACGACGCGGCCGCAAGCTCCTACCAATCTCGCCGGTGGACCCATCGTCCCATTGCCTCTACTCATGGTGATGGCAACCGCGTTTCTAGTGATTTTGCCGTTCTTCTTTCTCGGCAACCCTTCCGGACACGATTTCGAGTTTCACATGAACTCCTGGATGGAAGTTCTTGGTCAATGGAGGCAGGGGATCGTTTACCCGCGATGGGCCGCCCTGGCGCAGTACGGATACGGCGAGGCTCGATTCATTTTCTATCCACCGGTCTCATGGACATTGGGGGCGGCCCTAGGAGAGCTGCTGCCGTGGAAAGCGGTTTCCGGCGCTTATGTATGGTTGGCGCTGACGCTTTCGGGATGCTCCATGTTTCTTCTGGCAAGGCGTTGGTTGGATCGTCGCGATGCCATCTTTGCCGCGGTGTTTTATGCTGCCAATCCTTATTACATTGTGATCGTGTATTGGCGAAGCGCGTTTGCGGAACTGTTGGCGGGTGCGCTGTTGCCTCTGCTTTTGCTCTACGTGTTGCGAGCGGAAGAAGATCGGCGGGAAACGGTAATTCCTTTGGCCCTGATCGTAGCCTCTTCATGGCTGACGAACATTCCCGCCGCGATCATGCTGAACTACTCTCTGGGGCTCTTAATCGTAATCCTTGCTATTCTCAAGCGCTCGCCGCGGGTCCTGTTGCGCGGCGTGCTTGCGGTTTTGCTCGGTGCAGGTCTCGCTGCGTTTTTCCTGGTCCCGGCAGCGTATGAGCAGAAGTGGGTGAACATCGCCGAAGTGCTGTCTCCGGGCGTGCGTCCGCAGGATAATTTCCTTTTCGTGAATACCGATGACCCCGATCACAATCGTTTCAACTTGATGATCTCGCTCGTGGCATCGGCGGAGTTGGTTGTGCTCGCGATTGCCGCATTCTTTTCGCGCTCGTGGCGACGCAAACAACCAAGAGTTTGGTGGACGCTCCTGGGATGGGCTTGGCTGGCTGCGCTGCTTACTTTGTCATTCACGTTTCCGCTATGGGAGCATCTGCCTGAACTGCGCTATCTCCAACTTCCGTGGCGGTGGCTGCTGTGCCTGAACGCGGCCTTGACGCTGCTAATCATCATGGCTTCGCGGCGTTGGATGGTGCGCGTTGTGGTCTGTGCCGCCCTGCTCGCGGTACTAGCTTTCGGCTGGCATCGCGTCCAACCTCCCTGGTGGGAGAAAGCTGCCGATATCAGCGAAATGCTGGGCAATCAGCAGAACGGAGCCGGGTACGAGGGCACCGATGAATACGTGCCCATTGGGGCGGACCCATACGAACTCACGCGGGATGCTCCCCGCGTGGCTCTGGATCAAATGGCGAATCAGGCGCCGCAGATCCGTATTCAAGAATGGAACGCCGAATCGAAGTCGTTTACAGCAGAAGTCAGTGATCCTGGACAGTTAGTATTACGTTTACTGAATTATCCTGCCTGGCGCGTCGAAGTAAATGGCATGGTCGTCGGGACTGCCACGCGCGAGGTTACTGGACAAATGCTGATCCCGGTTCAAGCGGGCGAGAACCGTGTGCGAATCAAGTTTACGCGTACGCGTGACCGGACCGTCGGAGCGGTCATCTCATTCGTTACGGTTCTCTTCCTCGGAAGCTTCGTGGTGCGTCGGCGGCTGAAAACTGACCACGCCGACTCGCCTGCCTGAGTTTTTCAAAAGTGGTATTTTGGCCATAGAGGTTTCTCCGGATTGGCCGGACAATGAATCGTATTCTCATCGCGACCTCGAACGCCGGGAAGTTGCGCGATTTCGCCGGGGCTGCAGCGTCCCTCGGCGTTGAGATTATTTCCATTCCTAACTTCGCCTCTCTGCCTGCAGTGATCGAGGACGGACTGACTTTCGAGGAAAACGCGCGTAAAAAAGCGGAGAGCTACAGTCGCGAGGTTCCGGGTGAGCTTGTCCTTGCGGATGATTCTGGCCTGGAAGTGGATGCACTCAAGGGCGCTCCGGGAGTGCATTCCGCGCGCTACGCCGCCGACGCTCCTCACTTGATGAATAACAACACTGACGACGAAGCCAACAACTCACGGCTTCTGCGCGAACTGAAAGATGTCCCCGCAGAAAAGCGCGGCGCTCGCTTCGTATGCGTGATTGCCGCGGCTCGCGACGGGCAAACCTTGGAAGTATTTCGCGGGGAGGCGGAAGGCACCATCTTGAATCGTCCTCAGGGGACGAATGGTTTCGGATACGACCCCCTGTTTTACTTTCCGCAGATTCAGAGAGCCTTCGCCGAATTGACTGCGGAAGAAAAAGCTCAGTACAGCCATCGTGGGGCCGCGTTCCGGCAGTTCCTGAGTTGGTACCAGGCCAAAGCCGGAGTGTGAGTATCTCCCGCTCCATGAGCCGTAAGAGATCTTGTCATCCTGAGCGCAGTAACTGCTTCGCGCAGCGAAGCAGTTACGGAGTCGAAGGACCCCGCGGTGCTCGCACCGAGATAAACGCAAGAGGGAATTCTCGCGATACTGTTGGAGGAAATTCCCTGAGTCGTCCTCGCCGCATCAACAAACTCGGGGTCCTTCGACTGCGTTGTCGTTCGCTTCGCGAACGACAACTCCGCTCAGGATGACAAAACACAGTCTCGACTCGCCTTGCTTCAGCTAAGAAAATGCTTCTGCAATGATCGCCTTGGCGTGAATCTTGGTCGTATCGAGCACTGGAATATCGTGAACCGTGGGGTCGCGCAAAATTAGAGACAGTTCCGTGCCGCCGAGAATCAGCCCTTGGATGTCCTCATGCGCTTTCAAACGATCCACGATGGTGGATAGTCGCTCTCGTGTTTCCGGACGAACTATTCCCTTCACCAACTCGTTGAGATAGATGTGATGGATGTAAGCCTGGTCATGCTCATCAGGGACGGCAAGCTCAATCCCCTGTTTAGAAAAAACGTCCGGATAGAATCGGCCTTGCATGGTAAAGCGCGCGCCAAACAAACCAAGTTTTCTCAGCCCCAAGGCCTTCGCTGCCGCGCAGGTTGCCTCAACAATACTGATCAATGGAATGCTCGACTGGCGGCGGAGTTCGTCAAACACAATGTGCGGCGTATTCGCAGCGACCAACCCGCACTCCGCTCCCGCCCTTGCCAGCCTTTGTATTTCACTCACCAGATACTCGGTCAGCTTAGCTAATTCGTTCGCCGACACCATATCCAGCACCTTCTTCAAATCGATGCTGTTGATGATGATTGAGGGATAGCTTCCGTCTGGTGTCCGCTCCGCGTATGCCGCGATGATCAAGCGATAATATCCAATGGTTGACTCGGGCCCGAGGCCTCCAATGATTCCGATTGTCTTCATGCTCTCTTGACTTCCCTTCTCCCGCAACAACATAATAAAAGGTTCCGTCTTCATACTTGAACTCATAAGGAGCATTCTGTGGCAGCAACTGCCAGTCCTGCATCTCCGATGCCGGTCGAAGGTGGCGTGGCTCCGCTGCGGGCCGGCCAGGGATATTCGTTTTGGCTGCGTCGCCTGCACTCGCTCAGCGGGATCGTGCCGGTAGGCGCGTTCCTGTTCGAACACGTCTTGATTTCCAACTCGGCGGCGATTGGCGGTCCGGCCGCCTACGCCCGCCAGGTTCGCTTTCTGGCCAGCCTCCCATTAGTACCGATCCTCGAGTTGTTTGGCATCTGGCTGCCCATTCTGTTTCATGCGCTCTACGGTTTCTACATCTGGTACCGCGGAGAAACCAACATCAAGGAGTATCCCTGGACCGGAAACTGGATGTACACAGCGCAACGCTGGACCGGCATCATCGCGTTCGCCTACATCCTCTGGCACACCTGGACGATGCGTTTTACCGGCATCGACTTGCACGAATATCCGGGCGCGTCATTCGGTAAAGTTCAAGCGGAATTGTTCTCGCCTGCGTTGCTGGCTTTTTACGTTGTCGGTCTGGTGTGCGCGTCGTGGCATTTCGCTTACGGTATCTGGTTGTTTGCCGCCAAATGGGGACTGACTCCAGGCGAAAAGGCTCGGCAAAGATTCCTTGCAGTTTGCCTCGCATTTTTCGTGGTCATGAGTGCCGTGGGCTTGACCAGTTTGTACACGTTCAGAGAGCGCTTCGCGCAGCAGCCAACTGACCCTGCGGGCGCAAGCATAGTCGAAGCAGGATCGGGCGCAAACCAATAAAGCTTACGGAAAGCGGTATTTTAAAAGATGGCAGCGAATACGAAAATCATCGTTATCGGCGGCGGCCTCGCGGGCCTTGCCGCCGTCATTAAGATCGCGGAGATGGGCGGGCAGGTTGATTTGTTCTCCATTGTCCCGGTGAAGCGCTCTCATTCCGTCTGCGCGCAGGGCGGCATCAATGCGGCCAAGAACCTCAAAGGTGAGGGCGATTCTACCTGGAAACATTTCGACGACACCGTTTATGGCGGCGACTTCCTGGCTAATCAGCCCCCAGTGAAAGCGATGTGCGAAGCGGCGCCCGGCATCATTGATCTGCTGGACCGCATGGGTGTGCCGTTCAATCGCACTCCCGAGGGTCTGCTGGATTTCCGCCGCTTTGGCGGGACACTCTACAACCGTACCGCGTTTGCCGGAGCCACCACCGGGCAGCAACTTCTGTACGCGCTCGATGAGCAGGTGCGCCGCTACGAATCCGAAGGCAAGGTCAAGAAGTATGAGCACTGGGAATTCCTCTCGGCCGTGCTCGATTCCAACAGAATCTGCCGCGGCATCTGTGCTATGGATTTGCGTTCCATGGAAGTGCAAACTTTCCCGGCAGATGCGATCATCGTCGCGACTGGTGGCAATGGCGCGATCTTTGGCAAGTCCACCAATTCGGTCGTCTGCACGGGCTCGGCGCAGTCGTCGTTGTATCAGCAGGGATGCTTTTACGGTAACGGAGAGTTCATCCAGGTTCATCCCACGTGCATTCCCGGTGAAGACAAATTGCGTCTGATGTCAGAGTCGGCGCGCGGCGAAGGTGGACGGGTCTGGGTTCCAAAGACGCCGGGGGACAAGCGTGATCCGCTGTCGATCCCGCAAAGCGAACGCTGGTACTTCCTTGAAGAGTGGTATCCAAAATACGGAAACCTGGTGCCTCGCGATATTGCCACTCGTGCAATTTTCAAAGTCGTATTCGAGCACAACCTGGGCATCGATGGAAAGCCGATGGTCTACCTGGACCTGACCCACATCGACGCCAAAATTCTCGATCGCAAACTGGAAGGCATTCTGGAAATCTATGAGAAGTTTGTAGGCGACGACCCGCGCAAAGTTCCCATGAAGATTTTCCCGGGCATGCACTACACCATGGGCGGGCTCTGGGTCGATTACAACCAGGCGACCAACATTCCAGGAATTTATGCGGCAGGCGAATGTGAATATCAGTATCACGGCGCGAACCGGCTGGGGGCGAATTCCCTGGTCTCCTGTATCTACGGCGGATTCACTGCGGGACCGGCAGCGGTTCAATATGCGCGCGATGTGAAGGCAGCGCCGAGCAACGGGCATTTCGACGCGGAACGTAAGCACGAGGAAGATAACAACGCAATGCTGATGAAGTCGGACGGCAAGGAAAACCCGTTCCGCCTATGGCGCGAACTTGGCGAATTGATGACCGCGAATTGCACCGTGATTCGCTACAACAATAAGTTGAAAGAAACCGACGGCAAATTATGCGAGATGTTGGAGCGCTTCCGGCACATCAATCTGAGCGACAAGTCGCAGTGGGCCAATACGACCGTGGTCTTTGCGCGCCAGCTTTACAACATGCTGCAACTTTCACGCGTGATCGCGCAAGGAGCGACGATGCGGGACGAGTCCCGAGGATCGCACTACAAGCCTGATTTTCCGGATCGCGACGACAAGAATTGGCTGAAGACCACGAAAGCATACTTCGCCCCGGACGCGGACGAGCCCAAATTCGAGTTCGAGCCAGTGGATATTTCGCTGATCCCGCCGAGGCCGAGGAAGTACGACGCGGTCAAGTAATGAACCGCTCAGGTTTAATGTTTGTCATCCTGAGCGAAGGATCCTTGCAGTTTGCCAGCGTCGACAGGGTGCAGAGGTTCTTCGCTGCGCTCAGGATGACAAGCGTTTGAAGAACTGAAGGCTAATCGCGAATGGCTAATAACAAATCCGTTATCATCAAAATCAAGCGCCAGGACAATCCCAAGGCACAGTCCCACTGGGAAGAGTTCGAGCTACCCCACAAGCCCGGCATGAACGTTATCTCCTCCCTGATGGAGATTGCCGCGAATCCCGTTACTCGTGACGGCAAGGCCACGACTCCCATCACCTACGACTCTAATTGTCTGGAGGAAGTTTGCGGCTCCTGCGCCATGCTGATCAACGGCCGCGCCCGTATGGCGTGCTCTGCCCTGGTGGACAAACTTGAGCAACCCATCCGACTGGAGCCGTTTACTAAGTTCCCCGTGGTGCGCGACCTGGCGGTCGACCGCAGTGTTCTGTTTGAAAACCTGAAAGCGGTGAAGGCCTGGGTTCCTATTGATGGCACCTACGATCTTGGATCTGGTCCGCGCATGACTGCTGAAGAACAGGAGGCAGCCTATCCACTTTCGCGCTGCATTTCCTGCTGTTGTTGCATGGAAGCGTGCCCGCAGTTCAACGAGGACACCGGCTTTGTAGGCGCTGCGACCATTTCGCAGGTGCGGCTTTTCAATACTCATCCTACCGGCGCAGCTTTGAAGCGCGAGCGCCTGGCGGCGCTGATGGGCGATGGCGGGATTCAGGAATGCGGCTACGCCCAGAATTGCGTCGAGGTATGCCCCAAGGACATTCCTCTCACGCGATCTATTTCCGAGGTCGGCGGCGAAGTCATGAAACAGGCCATTGGCGACCTCTTCCGCAAGTGACTGGTTCCGCAAATTACCGGAAATGGGCCAAAATGGCCTATCGGTGACCTTTTCTGTCCCATGGCTGCCAAACCGTGATATAGTCCGCACTTCATTTCTGAGTTTCAAATTGGCAACCGCTTGTTTCTTGGAGACATGCACCGGGGCCACCGAGCATCCGGGAACGGCATCTCACCTGCAGTCAGTAACGGAGCGGGCGTATGAGCAAGAGTAATCAGGGTAATCTGGCCGCGATACTCTTTAGTAACTTTTCAGCCGAAAGCTGGCTTGCCATGCCAGGTCTGTGATTTAGAATAACCGCCTGCGTCAACGCGATCGTGTTTAAGGACTTGAGGTCACTTCGTGAGGGATAAGACAGGCCGAGTTTTTCTGGTGATCTTTCTGGCTGTAGCCGTTTGCGGACAGGCTTTTGGGCTGCATCAGGTCGTGCCCAGGCAACACGCACATCGCGCCAGCAAGCGCCGGACTCGCTTTCGCCGCCTGCTTTGGAACCCGGTGTTCCGCCCTTCCCGCGATTCCCTGTTGCGCCAGAACGAGGAAATTGACCGTCTGGAATTGCCGCGAATCCAGAATCAAGCTGAGCTCGATCAATTGATCGCTCGCCAGGAACTGGTTCCGATCGTTGCCGGTCAAACCCTGCGCTTCGATCCGCGGCTGGATCCTGATCGCCGTTACTGCCGTCCCTGGACGCGCGACTTTCTTGACGACCTGAGCGAGGCTTACTACAAGCAGTTCCATGATCAGATTCAGGTGAATTCGGCGGTGCGGACGGTGCAAGTACAGAAAAAGCTTCGCCGGCACAATCACAACGCCGCGCCCGAAAAAGGCGAAACGGCCTCATCTCATCTTGCCGGCATTACCGTCGATATCCAACGCCGAGGCATGACCCGGCAGCAAGTGCAGTGGATGGAAGCCTACATGATGCCGCTCAAGGATCAGGGCCTGGTGGAACCAGAAGAAGAACGCCACCAGTGGGTATTTCACGTGGCAGTTTCCGGTCGCTACGGAGACCGGCGCGAATCAAAAACGCAGGCCAGCGATCAGCACGAAGACGAGCAATACGACGAAGGTGCAGCCACGCTCGACGAGTCCGCGAATCGCGACCAGCAACCTGAGTTCTGCCCTGGCATGTCGGCTTTTGATCTAACCACCGCCACCGACACAGCTGGAAGTTCCGGGTGCGGAACCAATCCGCTTCACTAGAGATTTCTTCTCGAGCTCTAGACCGTATGCAATCTTTCCCTTACAAGTCATGACGATCTTCAAGCCGCTGCAGACGGCCGAACTTGTCTGCTTCCTTTCCGTTTTTCTGATCGGATCTTCTCTTGCGACCTCACCGCCTCTGGCCCAAAGCAATAACAATGCCACGTCCGTTATCGGCGCTCGCGCTCGAGCCATTCAAGAGTCGGCGATCGTGGTCGATACACATGCCGACACTCCGCAGCGTTTTCTGGACGGCAATTTTGACATCGGCTCGACTGACCCAGCCGACGTCGGACACATCAGCCTCGACAAAGCTCGCGCTGGCAACCTGGGTGCGGAATTTTTCTCCATCTGGGTTGATCCTGAAACCAATCAAGGACACTTTGCCCAGCACACCTTCGATTTGATCGATTCCGTGTACGAGCAGGCATCGCATCATCCCGACCGCATGATGATGGCGTTCTCCGTCGAAGACATCGAGCACGCCCACAAAGCAGAAAAAGCTTGCTGCCCTCCTGGGGATCGAGGGCGGGCATTCCATCGAGAACGATATTCATCTGCTGCGCGATTTCTATCGCCTCGGCGTACGCTACATGACGCTTACTTGGTCGAACACGAATGAATGGGCCGATTCCTCGGGCGACATCGACGATCCCAAGATCCAGCACCACAACGGACTCACCGACTTCGGCAGACAAGTCGTTCTGGAAATGAATCGTCTCGGCATGATGGTCGACATTTCACACGTCGCCGATAAAACTTTTTGGGATGCCATTGCCACCAGCAAGGCTCCGGTAATGGCGTCACACTCATCGGCCCGCGCTTTGTGTAATGCGCCACGAAATATGACGGATGACATGCTGAGGGCTGTAGCCAAGAACGGTGGCGTCGTAGATGTGAATTTCTTTGCCGGCTTTTTGGATCAAACTTATTGGAACGCGGCTCAGGCTCAACAAAAAGAACAAGAAGCCGCGACTCGCGCCTACCTGGAGAAGCTCAAAGCCGATGGAAAACAGGTAACGTTCACGGATGAGGACCGAATCAGCAGGGAGTGGATGGCGAAAATCCCGCGCCCGCCATTCACGACGCTGATCGATCATATCGATCACATCGCCAAAGTCGCTGGCGTGGACCACGTGGGGCTGGGATCGGATTTCGACGGCGTGAGCGGGGCGACTCCGGAAGGGATGAATTCCGCTGCCGACCTACCCAAGATTACGCAGGCCTTGCTCGACCGTGGCTACAGTGCCGAGGACATTCATAAAATTCTCGGCGGCAATACCCTGCGAGTCTTCAATGAAGTGGAGCGGGTCAGCCGTGAACTGCAGGCGCAAAAAACTCTGTCCGATAAGTAAATTCGGCCCTTGCTGTCGTACAATTCAAGATTCGCACCTACATAACTCAAGGAGTCACCATGCGCAAGTGCTTGATGCTGCTTTCGATCATTTTGCTGTCCTCGCTCACCTTGTGGTCACAGGCCAAACCAGCGGCTGCCTCGGGCCAGCCAACGGCAGTAATTGATACCACGGCGGGCAAACTGACCTGCGTGCTTTTTCAAGACAAAGCTCCGATCGGCGTGGCCAATTTCATCGGCTTAGCTACCGGAACCAAGGATTGGACCAGCCCCATCACTCATCAGAAAAAGCACGGCGTTCCGCTTTACGATGGCACCATCTTTCACCGCGTGATCCCCAACTTCATGATTCAGGGTGGCGACCCGATGGGTACCGGAACCGGCGACCCAGGTTATCAATTCAAGAACGAAACTTCCCCTGACCTGAAGTTCGACCGTCCGGGGCGTATGGCCTATGCCAACGCCGGACCCGACACCAATGGCTCCCAGTTTTTCATCACCGAGATTGCCTACCCGAGTTTGAATGGCGGCTATACCATTTTTGGCCAATGTGATGAAGCCAGCGTAACCTTGGTTAAGGAAATCGCAAGGATGGGCCGCGACTCGAACGATAAACCCTACAAGCCGGTCAAGATTAATCACATCACGATCAACGGGGCAGCAGCGGCGAAGTAGCATATTGCATTTGTAGCGCCGGCGTCCCGCCGGCTGTCGCGAGGGCATCTTGCCTCGCATCTCGACAACAACGAAAACTATCGAAAGGATCTGTTTATGACCCGCCAGCCAGGCACTTACGCCATTTTCGATACATCGGAAGGCAGCATTGTCTGCCGCTTGTTTGAAAAGGAAGCGCCCAAGACAGTCGCAAATTTTGTGGAACTCGCCGAGGGCAAACGCGAGTGGACCCATCCCGTCAGCCGCAAAAAAAGCAAAGACCGCCTGTACGATGGAACCATCTTCCATCGCGTGATTCCCGATTTCATGATCCAGGGAGGAGATCCGGCGGGCACCGGCATGGGTGGTCCCGGCTACCAGTTTGAGGACGAAACCAAAGGCTCGACGCACAAGTTCGACAAGCCGGGAAAGCTGGCTATGGCGAACGCCGGTCCCAACACCAACGGATCGCAGTTCTTCATCACGCTAGCACCTACGACGTGGCTCACCGGGAAACACACAATTTTCGGCGAAGTAGTAGAAGGCCAAGACATAGCCGAGAAGATCGTCGGCGCCCCACGCAATCGCCAAGACAAACCGAACAAAGATGTGGTGGTGAAGTCGGTCGTGATCGAGCGGGTATAGGAAATTTTCAATTTTCCAGAACCGAAATCTCCTTCGTCCGAAGTAGATTACGGTCTGACGTAACCAGAGTCAGCCCAAATGCTTTTGCGGATCCTGCGAGAAACAGGTCGGCCGGATCCGCATGCGGCAAGTTGATGGTCGAGAGCGCTTGCGCAACTTCAAAAGTAAAAGAGGCCTCGGTGAATGAAGCGATGGTCAGCGCTCTCGAAAGCCATGTGGAAAAGCCTTCTGGTATCCCAATGCGCCCTTTGCGATGGAGAAGCATCGCTTCCCAGATGCTGACGGGAGACAGCCAGAGTTGATTCTGGGAATTGTCTAGTTCCCGGGCCACGCGCCGGCTCAGTCTCTCCGGCTCACTGACACTCCAAATCCAAATGTGGGTGTCGAGAAGCAGCTTCATTCGCGGAACGCGTCCCAGTCGTCAAAACTTCCGGTCGGGCCTACGATGTCTCCGAGAATCTTGACCGAGCCGGCCATCGAACCTAGCCAGCTTTTTGAGCGGGGTTTCGGAGTGGGGGGTACGATCTCAGCCACAGGCTCGCCGAAGCGGGTGACGCGGATGGGCTTGCGGGTCTTGCGGACTTCTTCCAACATGCCCAGGCACTTGGCCTTGAATTCGGAGATGGCGACTTCCTTCATTGGTTAAGATTGTACCATGGTCAATGACCATGGTCACACATTAAAACGCGAACTCCATTCCTGTGATTCGACAACGTTTGATTTGGATGATCTCTCGATCTCTTTGAACCCAACTTCACGGGCACGCCGACATCAGGACCCTTGATCCCGGGCCTAGTCACTCTCAAATAGGCTGTCGATGCGGTCTTCGTATATTTCGATTGGCCTTCGCGCTGCGCCCAGCCCTTTCTCAACCATGAGCTTGACGATCTCGTGGCCGTCGAAAAGAAAAATTGGGGCCGCACCGTCCTGAATCGATGCCTGGCGAGCATCGGCGGAGAACTTCGAAGTCGTAAAGAAATACCCATGCTCGTACTTCCCTTGTATCTGGCCTCGAAACCTGTCAATTTCGGGTCGGCCCACTTTGCCCTGCCACCTCTTGCATTGGAAAGCAGCGTGCAAAGTGGCCAATCCGACTTTCAACTCTCCGTCGCCGTCGATTCCGCCATCCGGCGCCGTACACTTGTTCTTTACTCTCACCCTCAGGAAGCCATAAGCCGTTAATAGCTTTTCCGCGAACAGTTCGAATTCTGCCGGCTCCCGATCCAGTAGTTCTTGGAGCACCTTACGTTCGAATAGATCTGCGTAATCCTCGGCCAAATCCTCTAGGTTGACCGGAAATGCCGTCGGCACCGCTCCCTCCGGCGAAATCGAACCAATGCTCGGAGAGGATTCCGTTGGAGTAGAGGGGGCGGCAGGGCCCACCATTGCAGCCTCGCGCGTGAGGCGATCCCTGCCTCTGTCCGTTATCGCCCAAATCCCGCGGCCCGCGCTCGTCAGCTCGCCGCGGTCTACAAGGGCCTGCCGAACCCATTGGATCCTGTTTGTCCATCTGGTTCCGCCGCTCGGTAAAGGCTCGGACTTGTCAGCATCAGTGAGTTGAGGAAAGAATTCCTCCACTGCCTTGTAAACATCACGTGCGGGAGCTTTCCCGCCCAAAGACACGAGCGCTTTGAGGAGGGGCAGGTCGATGTCTTTTTGCTGGGGCATCATGGTTTAATGTTCTCGTACATCTACACTCCGATCACTCCCACCAACTCCTTCACTGCTTCCGCGCTCTTATCCAGGGCGGCCTTTTCTTCGGGCGTGAGTTTGATTTGAATGATCTGTTCGATCCCCTTCGAGCCCAACTTCACTGGTACACCGACATAGAGGCCCTTGATGCCATATTCGCCTTCCAAGTAAGCCGCGCAGGGCAGGATTTTCTTTTTGTCTTTCAGGATAGCCTCGACCATTTCCGCGACCGCCGCTGAAGGGGCGTAGTACGCGCTGCCGGTCTTCAGATATTTCACGATCTCGGCGCCGCCATCGCGGGTGCGCTGGACGAGGCGGGCTAGCGTCGCTGCATCCATCAGTTCGGTGATCGGGATTCCGGCTACGGTGGAATAGCGTGGCAGAGGGACCATCGTATCGCCGTGGCCGCCGAGCACAAACGCGGTCACGTTCTCCACGCTGACTTTCAACTCCTCGGCAATGAAGGCGCGGAAGCGAGCAGAATCGAGTACGCCCGCCATGCCGATTACGCGCTCACGGGGAAAGCCGCTCATTTTGTATGCGGCCTGCGCCATGGCATCGAGCGGATTCGATACGATGATCAGGATGCAGTTTGGCGAGTGCTGCACCGCCTTGCCCACTACATCTTTCATGATCTTGTGGTTGGTGTTGAGCAGATCATCGCGGCTCATGCCCGGCTTGCGCGGGATGCCGGCGGTGATCACAACGATATCCGAACCGGCCGTATCGGCATAATCCTGCGTGCCCATGATGTGGGAATCGCGTTTCTCAATCGGCATGGCCTCCAGCAGATCCAGGCCTTTGCCTTGCGGGACGCCTTCGATGATGTCGATTAAAACCACATCGGCCAATTCCTTGGCAGCAATCCAATGGGCAGCCGTGGCGCCCACGTTTCCAGAGCCTACAACCGTAACTTTCTTACGCATAAGGTCCTTTCTCGGTAAGAAGATCAAATTCAATAACCACAAAAGACACTAAGGTACACAAAGGAGAAACGATTCGATTTGGTTCGGCATTCCTTTGTGTACCTTTGTGCCCTTCGTGGTTATCGCCTTTCGCTACTAGCGCGTCGCGCTCAATACGGCTACGCCCATGTTTTCGATGATGTGGCCGGCAAACTGGCTGGTCTTCACCTTGGTGGCGCCTTCCATCAGCCGCTCAAAATCGTAGGTGACCTGCTTTTGTTCGATGGTGCGCTCCATACCATGCTCGATCAAGTCAGCGGCCTCGCTCCAGCCCATAAGACGGAACATCATGACGCCCGAGAGGATCACCGACCCCGGATTGATCACGTCTTTATCGGCGTACTTGGGAGCCGTGCCGTGCGTGGCCTCAAAAATCGCGTAGCCATCGCCGATGTTGGCGCCCGGCGCAATCCCCAGCCCACCGACCTGCGCGGCACAAGCGTCGGAGATGTAGTCACCGTTCAGGTTGGGCGTGGCGAGGACCGAATATTCATCGGCTCGCGTCACCACCTGCTGGAAGATCGAATCCGCGATACGGTCGTTGACCATCAACTTCTTCTTCCACGCACCCTTGCCGTGGGTAGCATGGATCGCGCTTAGTACGTCTCGCACTTCCTGGTAAATAGTCTGCCTGAACTCTTCAGTGGCGAACTCCAGTCCAGGCTCGGTCAGGTTGGCGTTTTCCTCAACGGTCAAGTTCGGCTTCTTGTCTTTGTTGTCAAGAATCCAGCTCTCTCGTTCGGTGACGATCTGGTCGCGAAATTCTTGCGTAGCCAGCTCATAACCCCATTTGCGGAAAGCGCCCTCGGTGAACTTCTGAATGTTGCCTTTGTGCATCAAGGTAACCGTCTTGCGGCCGCTGTCCAATGCGAATTGGATGGCCATGCGCACCAGGCGTTTACTACCAGTCACTGACATCGGCTTGATTCCGACGCCCGAATCCAGCCGGACCTGCTTCTTGCTTCCCTTGAGCATTTCTTTGTTCAGGAACTCGATGAGCCGGGCAGCTTCGGGCGTGCCTTCTTCCCACTCGATTCCGGCGTAAACGTCTTCAGTATTCTCCCGATAGATCACAAGGTCCATGCGTTCGGGATGCTTCACCGGTGACGGCGTGCCTTTGTAGTACTTCACCGGGCGCACACAGGCATAGAGATCGAGAATCTGACGGAGCGCCACATTCAGCGAACGCATGCCGCCGCCTACGGGCGTGGTCAAAGGACCTTTGATCGCGACACGAAATTCGCGGATGGCGGCCACAGTGTCATCTGGTAGCCAATTATTGAACTCGGCTTTTGCTTTCTCGCCCGCGAACACCTCGTACCACACCACACGGCGCTTGCCTTGGTAAGCCTTCTGCACCGCGGCATCAAATACGCGTATAGATGCTTTCCAGATGTCCCTGCCGGTACCATCGCCTTCAATGAATGGAACAATGGGGTTGTCAGGCACCTGATAGCGACCGTTGCAGTAACTGATCCGGGCGCCGTTCGCGGGCACCGCAAAGCCGTTGTATGAAACCGCCATCACATATCCTCCCGAACGTATTATCAAAACTAACAATTATAAAGGTTCCAGGGGGATGCGCGAGAAATAGACGCTCAGAGTCACAAAATCGAATGTCAGCGCGCACCCAGGGCATTCCTAACGCGGACGGACCTGGCTGGGGAACTTCTGTAACTCGGCAACTTGTGGCATCGGCATTACAATGCAGAAATGCGTCCGGAAATCGCGACCTGGTCTCATACCAAATCATTTGTCGTCGCGATGACGGTGTGGGGGATCTGCCTCTTTGCCTCACAGACTGCAGCAGCTCAGCGGTTTCTCACCGATGACTCTTCACTAGCCAAAGCGCCACTGACTGACTCCGCGAAGCCAGTGTTGGCGACGACGCCCTCGCCTTCGGCCGTTCAGCCGACGCCCCCCGCTACTTCTCCGGAACACGCCTTTTGGGACCGTACAAATCTGTGGCTATTTTCCGGAATTGCCGTTACTCGAGGCATGGACTACGCGTCCACGCGCAACTTCCAGGCCCGCGGGAGACAGGAAATTCTGCTTCCCGACGATGTCGTAAACAATTCGGTGGGATTCGCCAGTCTGGAAGCGGCCGCAACCATGACCTCCATTGGCATCTCCTACATCTTCCATCGAACCGGCCATCACAAGCTCGAGCGTTGGCTTTCGATCGGCCACATCGCGGTGACTGGCTTCGGCGATGTCCGTAACTACGCGCTGGAATCCCGGCATGTTCCACAATAGGTCTTGATGCACCGACGCTCGGCCCGCTGCGGGCGAGGACGCCCACGCCTACACTGGGCTCACCATCTTCGAGTGCCGAAATACTTCCTCACTCCGATCGCGTTGTATCTTCCCCATGGGCCATTGTTGCCCAAGTCCGCTGGCCCCAGATTGCGATCGCGAGCGCCCCATCGGTCGAACAGGAAGTGCTGGGTAAAGCGGAATTCCATGCCCCGGCCAAGATAAGCTCCCACACCCCAGGCCTGCTCAAGTCCGATGGCGTCGAACGACCAAGTGTAGAGCGCCTGCGGGACGGTCTTGCCAAATAAAGCTGCGGGCTGATAGAAAACCATGAAGCGGCGGAACTGGCCTTTGCCAAAAGGACGCGCTTCGACGTACGCCGAGAACATGTACCGGGCAAAGAGGCTGCAGGGTGCATTCGCGCCCCCGTAGTCCTTAGCGTTTCCCGCGCACAGATTGGGATCGATCTCGTTGTGCGGCGGCGCCAGGTCAAATTGCCCGTAGCCCCATAGCGTATCGTGAGGAAAGAAGGTGCGGTCCGTCGTGTCGGTGACGGAGTCACTCTGTGCTTGTACAACTCCGGGCATTACCAGACATAGGACTGTCCACAGCAGCAGCCGTTTCATGTATCCTCCGAAAATGATTTTCCTTGTTTCGTGCGACGAAAGATCTCAATCTCGTTAATCGCGGGGCCTCCGACGAATCGCAGGTCATTCTCGGAGCCTCCCGCCCAGCTGATTTGAAAAAGAGAGACATTGTACCCCACGAAGTCTGGGTTGGTGTGTGTGGTCAGTTTTCAAGCGGCAACTGGACAACCGCTTCGCAGCCCTTTCCTTCGGCGCGATTGTGCAGCGAAACACTTCCTCCATGAGCCTCGGCGATCTGCCGGCTCAAGGCTAAGCCGATACCGGAGCCCCCGGGCTTGGTAGTAAAGAAGGGCACGAACAAATTGGATGGATTTGCGATTCCCGGACCCTCGTCCTGCACAAACAGATGGAGCCAACTTCCGTTCCGCGACCAGCCAACTTTGACCCTTCCCCCGCCGTCGAGCGACGCGTCAACCGCGTTGCGGATTAAGTTGATCAGCAACTGCTGTAGTTGATCGGGGTCAGCGTCAAGCGCAACTTCCGGCCCTGGCTCGATGTCCACGGCAACCCGCCTCTCCAATCCAGCGGCAACCCTGACGAGCGAATTTATTTCTGTGCGGCGAAGTTGAGGCTTGGGCAGTCGAGTGAGGCGAGAGTAGTCGCGCATGAAGCGGCTCAGAGCATCGGAGCGGTCGACAATCACGCGAAGGCCGCGACGCAAATCGTCTTCCCAATCGGAGGCCCGGACTTCGCGTTTCATGATGTCTTCCAAACTGCCGGCAATCGAACAAATCGGAGCGAGAGAATTATTCAGCTCATGGCCGAGCACCCGCACCAGGCGCTGCCAGGCTTGCCTCTCTTCCTCTCTCAAAGCGCGGCTCAAGTCCGCGATCACTACCAGATAGTGAGGCTTTCCTCCCTGCCGGAATATCGAACGGCGGACGCCCCAGCGGCCCGATTGGCCGGGAAAATTCTTTTCCAGGGTGCGTGCTGACTCTCCGTCCAGGCATTCCGACAGCCCAAGTTCCTCGGCGCTTTTTCCCAGCAGACGTTCCGCGTTCTGAGCCATCACGCGTTCGCCGGCACGATTCACCAGTCGCAGCCTGCGATCGCCATCGAAGGCAAACACGGCGACCTCGATTTCCGTCATGACTGTCGTGAGCAGGGCGCTGGCTTCCATTGCGCCGAGTCGTTGCTCGCGCAGCATTTCCGAAAGCGCATTGACCTCAAGCATCAACTCACCGAGAGCGTCTCCCATTTTCGCGCCGCGCACACGGAAGGAAAAATCACCTTCGCGCAGGGCGGACTGCATATTGGAAAGAGTCTGCAACGGGCGGATAACAGCCGAGCGCAAGGCAAACGCGAAGCCCATCCAAACTATTACCACAAAGAAAGTAAGGGTCCAGCGGGTGCTGAAATCGTGATCGCCCGTCCAGAGCAGAACCAGTGCGAGCACGACACCGACCGCACCAGATGCCAGAGTCAGGATCAGAATCCGGTTCTCGTGGCTCAGATGACGCTTGGATTTTCGCCGAGAATGGGCTACGGGCGCGGGCCGGGATGCGCTTGCGGCCGCCGCCGGGACCTGCACATGATTAGCTGCTTCCGATTCCATATTTCTGCAGCCGCCGGTAGAGTGCGCTCCGGCTGAGACCCAGCGCGTCGGCCGCCTGACTGATATTGCCACCGTAACGGTCGATGGCTTTGCGGATCAGCAGGGACTCGACCTCTTCCAGGCTGAGATCCTCCATCCGCTGCGTGTTCTCGCGCGGAGCCCGCAGGCTCAAGTCGCTGACTCGAACCAGGTCCCCGCTCGACAACAGGACCGCACGCTCCACCGCGTGGTCCAGTTCGCGCACGTTCCCTGGCCAAGAATACTCCAACATCGCCTGCATGGCGGAGGGGTCGAGTGTTTTCGCCGGCTTGCGATAGCGCTCGGCGTAGCGGCTGAGGAAATACATAGCCAGCTGCGAGACGTCTTGCCGCCGCTCCCGCAACGGAGGGACATGAACCTCGACCGTGTTCAGGCGGAAGAGAAGGTCTTGCCGAAAGTGACCGGCACTTACTTCCTGGTTCAGATCGGCGTTCGTCGCGGAGATGATTCGAACATCCACACGGCGCGTTTGTGAAGACCCAACGCGCTCCATCTCGCCGCTTTCCAGGACGCGCAACAGCTTGGCTTGCTGGGAGAGCGGGACGTTGGCGATCTCGTCCAGAAAAAGTGTTCCCCCGTGAGCCAGTTCGAATCGTCCGATCCGATCCGTCCTCGCGTCGGTGAAAGCGCCTTTCACATGGCCAAACAGTTCGCTTTCAAAAATCCCCTCGGGCAACCCTCCGGTGTTCACCGCAACCAGTGGCCGAGAAGCCCGGCTGGACAACGCATGCAGGGTCCGAGCCACGACCTCTTTCCCGCTGCCATGTTCACCCGTGATCAGAACGTTGGCGTCGGAGGGGCCGACGCTGGTGATCAGGCGCAACACCGGTTGCATGGCCTCGGAGTTGGCGATGAACTTCGGCAGTCCTTCCGCGCGCAGCAGGCGATTCTCGGCTTCGAGCCGCTGGCCCCTCCGCAGTGCGCCACTCAACTCAACTTGAGTGCGCAATACCGACAGCAAGCGAGCATTCTCCCAGGGTTTCTGGATAAAGTCGCGTGCACCTCGCCGCATCGCCTCGACTGCAACGTCGACGCTTCCCCACGCGGTCATTACGATCACCGGCAGCGTGCTGTCGTTGGCCTGAATTCGAGAGAGCAGGTCGAGACCTTCCTGGCCGGAGGTGGTGTCGCGGGTGTAATTCAGATCGATCAGCACCGCATCGAATTCCCGCGACTGAAGCGCGTCCAGCACACCCGAAGGCGAAGTCACCGCTTCGATAACAAAACCTTCCGGCTTCAACAGCAAACGCAAAGCTTCCAGCACGTCCCGCTGGTCGTCGGCAATCAGCAACCGCGCGGCGGAAGTCGAACTCATCGGCATAGTCATAGAGGATAACGCGGTCGTGGTCATGTCGTCTCAATCCTGAGTTGGCGGACCTCGTTCTACTCGGTCCAACTGTCGTGCTCAATGGTCAATTGTTCTCGGGCCGCGACTCCTGAATAACGGCAGTATCTTTCCTGGGAGCAACTCCTTCAAAGTGGGGCAACTGCTGCACCTGACCTCGTACGGCCTCTTCGATATCTATACCAGAGTGCGCCAGTGTCAGACCCGTAGCGCGGTCGAGTTCCACGATCGATTTTTCATAAGTGGACATCGCCGCCACGAAATTCGATTCCGCCTGCGCCAGATCGCGGTCCGCCTGCAGCACCAGATTACTTGTGGAAGCGCCGAGGGCTTTCTTCTTCTGTTCGACGTCAAAGGTCTGCTGGGCCAAATCCCGTGCCTTGCGAGCGGCTTCGACCCGCGACCGATTCTGCAGCAGGGCAAATTGTGCATTGCGAACTTCGATCCCGATCTGATTCTGCAGCTGCTGCAGATGCAGTTGGGCCTGCCGATATTCCAACTGGGAGCGAATCTGGTCGGCTTGGGCTCCGCGGTTGCGCAGCGGAATGTTGAGATTCAGCCCAACTCCGTAGTCCGGCGAATTGTTCTTAAAAAGATCGGTAAAGGCACTGGGGTAGCCGGACGGAGCCAGCGGCGGACAAGGAGGCTGATCGCAAAGCGCAGGACCTCCGTAAGCTCCGTTTTGCACTCCAGCCAAACCGTAGGCTCCGTAGAACGCAACCAGGTCCAACTGCGGCTTCAGGGCGTTGGCTGCGGCTTTGCGGGTGATCTCGCGATTGGTGAGGTCGATGCGCGCCTCGGAAAGTTCCGGTCGATGAGCCTGCGCATCGGCAATCAGATCCTGGATCGGCGTGACTGGCTCCTTTTCGGAAATGATCATAGTGTCGGTTGGCACTACCGAAGCAGAAGCCAGAACGGGATCGCTCAAATCTCGCGTGATCGCATTCTTCACCAGCAGTTCCTGCAGCTGCAATCCGTTCTGCGAGAGCAGCAGATCCTGGCTGCGGGCCGATTCTTCGCTCTCCGCCTTCATCACTTCCATGGGAGCAATAGCGCCGATCTTGACCTGTTCGCGATCGTCGGAAAGTGTCTTCTCGGCAACCTCCAGGGAACGTTCCTTGACTTTCACATCTTCATACGCATTCACCAGATCCCAGTAAATGTTCTGGATCTGGGAGACCGTGGAGATGACTTGCCCGCGAAAAGCGACATCGGAAATCTCGCGGTTGTTGTTCGCGATGCGGATAAAACGCATGTTCGGTCCAGAGCCAAACCCCGCCAGCAGATGCTGCCGCAGGGTGAGACGGAAGCCACTGTCCAATTCTGGAGAGAGGATGCTGTACAGACTGTTATTGGTGATTCGGTCATTATTAAAGCCCACCGTCATGAGCGTGCCCCAATGAAAACCTTGGGAGTAACTGAAATTGGCGACGCCGGAGTTTTGCTGCAAAGACGGGACGCCAGCCAGAACTTTACTCGACTGTGGAAACGTGGCGTGCTCGATGTCCATGCCACCGCTTACGACCGGATCGAAGCTGTCGATGTTCGTGCCCACACCCAGCGTGGACTGCACCAGTCCCGAAGCACCACCGCCCGCGCCGCCTGCGCCGCCCGACGTGCCACCTGCTCCGGCGCCGGGTGCACCGCTGCCAAAACCTCCCACGCCCCCGCCGGGAGTTCCCTGCACCAACCCTGTGGCCACGCCACGCACGCTCTCGCCAGACTTGGCTCGCATGATGTCGGTATCGGCAATAGAAAGATTGAAGCGAGCAATGGCGAGGTCGAGATTGTTTTCCAGCGCCAGGGCGACCGCGTCAGTCAGTGACAACCTTAGCTTGCCATTCCTGAGCAAACTCTCAATTCGCACCGTGTTCCCGAAGCTGGGTTGTGGTACCTGATGAGCTACGTAAGGGCCAACAAAATAAGGAAAATGCGATGCGGGCTTGGAATAGTCCACCAGATTCTGTGCCGTGGCCGCGTGCGACAAAAGAAATAATCCGAGCGCCGGCATTACTTGCAAAATCTTCCGTACCTGTCCGATAAACAATGCGTTCATGACTCTCCAATTCCTGAAGTCGGGATTCTATTCGTAACGCAATGCGACCATGGGATCGACCCTGGTCGCCCGCCGTGCCGGCCAGTAAGCCGCGAACAGCACGACGCTAAGCAGCAACAATGGCAGCAGCACAAGTGTCGTCAAATCGAAGCGGCTGACTTGATAAAGGCTCGCTTGCAGCAGTCGCGAAGCAAACACGGACAGCAGCAAACCAATTCCACAGCCTTCAACCGCCAGTTCCGCTGCCCGCCTCAGAACCTGCCAATAAATGCTTCTTCGGTCCGCGCCCAGTGCCATGCGAACGCCGAACTCCCGTGTCCGCTCGGCAACCAGGTAGGAGATCACGCCGAAAAGGCCAACGGCGGCCAGGAGCACTGCGATGACGGCGAAGCAGCCAAGCAGCAATACGGTAAAGCGCCGCTGCGCCAGCGATTCTGAAACCAGTTTTTCCAAAGTCGTCGTGTCATAGATCGGCAGATCCTTGTCGACCGACCAGACCTGCTGCTGCACTTCTTGGAACAGCCCCTGCTCCTCGCCTTTGCCCCGCAACACAAACGCGTTACGCCCGCTGGCGCCGCTTTCGACCTGGAACATCGAGGTGTAAATCATCGGTGGCGGATCAGCATCGAGCGCTGAGATGTGCACATCCGCGGCCACTCCGGCAATCGTGAAGAAGGCCAGATTGCCCCACTGGAAGCGTTGTCCAACCGCGCTCCGGCCAGGGAAATACTGCCTTGCCATCTTCTCGCTGATGATGGCAACACTCGGCGAGTCGGGGCGATCCTGCTCGGTAAAATCCCTGCCTTCGATTAGTGAAATCCCCATCGACCGGAAGTAGCCGGGGCTGACCATGGAATTCTCAGCCCAGTGGTAGTCATCGGCCGCAGCATGCTCCAAACGAAAACCAATCTGTCGAGTGTCACTCAGGGGAAGATGACTAGCCGCTGCCACAGAGGCCACTCCCGGCAAGTGCGAAAGGCGGTCGAGGAGCTCTTTTTGTGCGGCCTGACGTTTAACCGGGTCGGGATAGCGAGCGCGGTCGAACAGAGTACGAACCACAAACACGCCCTTCGGATCAAATCCGAACGGAGAGTCCAGCAGGCGCACGAGGCTTCTGAGCAACAATCCCCCAGCGACGAGCAGCACCAGCGCTGCGGCAATCTCAATCGTCGCCACGGAATTCTGCAGCCGCTGCGTACCACGCGCCGGACCAGCCTGCGTCGACTCCTTCAAGCACGCCTGGGGCGCAACGTGGGCCAACCGCCAAGCGGGAACAAAGCCGAACAGAATGGCGGTCACGACCGAAAGCACCAGCGCGAACAACAGCACGATGGGATGCAGCATCACGTCATGCAGACGAGGAACATCAGCCGGACCAAACCGCCTGAGCCCGGCGACGGACGCTTGCGCCACAATGATTCCGGCACCCGCCCCGCAGATAGAGAGCAAAACGCTTTCCACCAGGCATTGCCTCACGATGCGAGCTGGGTTAGCGCCAGTTGCGCTGCGAATCGACATCTCAGGGCCACGATGGCTGGCACGAGCTAGCAGCAAGTTGGCGACGTTCGCGCAAGAGATTACCAGCACGCACACAACTGCCAATGTCAGCAGGATCACCAGCGTCCTTGCCTTCTCCACGGTGCGCCCGGAAAAGGCGTAGGCTCGGGGCACGACCCGCCCCGTCCCGGAATAGCCATACTGCTGCATGAACGCCGTCGCGATACTCTCGACGTCCTTCTGCGCCTGTTCCCTGCTGACTCCAGGCTTCAGGCGTCCGATAAGGCCCACGCCAAATTCTCTTGTGCGATTCTCCGGACTGAGACGATCTGGCTCAAACGCGATCGGCACCCACAAGTCAGCCATTTCCGAAAGCGGCGCTCCATCGAAAGGAAAGCGGAACGAAGCCGGCATTACGCCGATCACCGTAAACGGCTTCTCATCCAGCTTGACCGTCTTGCCGAGGATATTCGGATCTCTGCTGTATTGATGATCCCATAGTGCGTGAGAGAGTACGACGACGTTACCCGAGCCGTACCTGTCCTCTTCCTGTGTGAAGGCACGTCCCAACTCCGGCGAAACACGCAGCAAAGGAAAAGCCGATGCCGAAAGGGCCGCTGCATTCACGCGCGAAGGCTGGCCCACCCCGGTCAGATTGAAGCCGGCGCTCTCGTATGCTGCAACTTGGGAGAAAGATCGATTGCGCTCTCGATAGTCCTGATATTCGGCCGCTGAGACTCCGATTTCGTCCGTCGACATTCCCGGCAAACTTTCGGTGACGACCACAAGTTGGTCCGGTTGCTGATACGGCAGAGGCCGCAGAAGAACGGTATCGACAACGCTGAAGATCGCGGTACTCGCCCCAATGCCGATGGCCAGAGTCAGCACTGCAATCGCAGAGAACCCGGGATTTCTCATCAGCAAGCGCCAACCGTATCGAATGTCTTGTAGCAAGGTCTCCATTTGTTATCTCGTCACAGCTGCTGCTGGGCTCGCTTCCGGATTCGCGGGATCTTTCGCAATCCAACCATCGAGCAACTGAATCGTCCTGTCACTGTAAGCGGCATTGGCCTCGGAGTGCGTCACCTGAATGATGGTTGTTCCCTGATCATTCAGTTTCTTAAACAGCTCCATGATTTCTTTTGCCTGACTGGAATGCAGGTTGCCCGTGGGCTCGTCGGCGAGAATCAGCTTCGGATTCCCCACCACCGCTCGTGCTACTCCGACTAACTGTTGCTGTCCCCCGGAAAGCTGATTGGGATACAGATCCTTCTTGCCCACGATCTGAAAGCGATCCAGAATCTCCGCCACCATGCTGGCGCGCTGCGAGCGGGATATGCTGCGGTAGGACAGAGGGACATCCAGGTTTTCGTACACCGTAAGGTTGTCCAGCAAGTGATAGCTCTGAAAAACGAAGCCAATGTATTTCCGATTCAGCTCGGAGCGCTTCTTCCGGTCAAGCTTATGCACGGCGTGCTCGAGCAGAAAATATTCTCCGGCCCAACTGTCATCGAGCATGCCGATAATGCTCATGAGCGTAGACTTCCCCGATCCCGAAGGCCCCATGATCGTTAAGAACTCACCTTCACGAATATCAAGATTGATGCGGCGCAAAACATAAGTCACCCCTGCGCCGGTCTTGTAGGTACGTTCGACATTGCGCAGCTGAATCATTTTTTCGACCCCACGACCCTTGTCGTCCTTCTCCCCGCCTTATTCCTCCCGCAGCGCGACCACCGGGTCGAGCTTGGTTGCCCGACGTGCGGGGATATAGCACCCGACCAAAATCAAAGCCAGCACGATAAAGGGCACCACAGAGAAAGTGCCTAAGTCAGTCGCACTCACTCCGAAAAGCAAACTCGCCATGACTCGGGTCAGTGCGAAAGCCCCAACCAGTCCCACCAGCACGCCTGTCAAGGCCAGTTTCGCCCCCTGTTCCATAATCAGGCGAAGCACGTTCCAGCCCTGCGCGCCGAGTGCGATGCGAATGCCAATCTCCCGCGTCCGTTGCGAAACCGAGTAAGCCATCACCCCGTAAATGCCAAGCCCCGCCAGGGTCAACGCCAGTGCTGCGAAGGCCCCGATCAGCCACATGCCGAAGCGCCGCAGCGCACCGGAGTCCGCAACCATCTCCTCCATGCTCTTAACGTCGTATATTGGGACAGTCTTATCCACGTCCGCCACAGCCGCGCGAATCGAACTCAGGAGGCCTACGGCATTGCGGCTGCGGACCGCGATGGTCATAGTGCCTTCAAGCAGCGGCAGGAACGCTTCTGGCACCTGCGTGTAGGGATAATACGCAGTGGGTTCGACATCGACGTCTGCCGCCCAGTGGCGAACATCCGCCGCGACTCCGACTACCGTGCACCACTCGCCTCCCGTCAGTTCCGGTTTCAGGCGTTTGCCGAGCGCATTTTCTTTGGGCCAATAGAGCTTGGCGAGGCTCTCGCTTACGATTGCTACTTTGGGCGCGGCAGCGGTGTCGTGTTCCGTGAATTCCCTTCCACCCAGTAACGAGGTTTGCAAACCGCTGAAGTAATCCGGCCCGATAGCACGAAATCGCGTCACCACCGGAACCTGCGATGGAGGCGGAGGCGTGCCCTCGATCGCGATTGGCATCGACGGATCGGTGCCGCTCATCGGGAGATTCCGGGCCAGCACCGCAGATTGCACTCCCGGCAACACACGTGCCTGTTCCAACACCTGTTGATAGAACAATGGAATCTGCTCGCCCTTGAACTGAGATGGGGCCGCAATGCGGAATGTCAACTCGCCCGCCGGATTGAATCCTGGGTCTACGCTCTCCGCGCGCCATAAGCTCTTCAGCGACAGTCCGGCTCCGATCAACAGGATCGACGCCAACGCAGTCTCTGTCACGACGAGGATCACACGATGCTTGCCGAACCCTCCACTGCTGCCCCGCGCTCCTTCCTTCAGCGCTTCGCTCACGTTGACCCTTGAGCCTTCCAAAGCAGGGGCCACCCCAAACAGAATTCCGACCATGCCGCACAACAACGCCGTGTAGGCAAGCACGGTGGCATCAATCGCGATGGAATTCACCGAGGGGATGCTCGAGGGGTGCAACGCGACCAGGGTTTTCACCCCAACCCATGCCAGCCCCAATCCCAGGACTCCGCCGATCAGAGAGAGCAGCACGCTCTCCGTGAGTAACTGGCGGATCACTCGCACCCGGGCTGCGCCTAGCGCCGTGCGGATGGAAATCTCCCGCCGCCTTATCGTTCCCCGTGCCAGCAGAAGGTTGGCCACATTCGAACAGGCGATCAGCAACACAAAACCCACCGAGCCCATGAGCAAGAGCAAAGCCGGCTTCACATTCCCGTTGACAAAATCACCGACGGGCTGCAGGGTAGCTCCGAAACCTCCTTCTCCCGTCGCGTCCTGCGCTTTCAACCGTACGGCAACCGCGTCCAAAACGGATTGTGCCTGCTTCTGACTGATTCCCGGAGCGAGCCGGGTGAAGCCAAAGAGCCAATGCACACTGCGCGCCGAAGCTTGCGCATTCGCCGACTCCAGTTGCAAGGGCACCCAAAACAATTCTTTGTCGGAGAGCACATGGAAGCCGGCCGGCATCACGCCCACGATCGTGTAGGGAGCGCCGTCCAGCATCACCGCGTTGCCCAAGATCGAGTGCGCCGACGCGAAGCGCGTCTCCCAAAGCGCATGGCTCAAGATCACCGCGTGCCCGGCCCCAGGATGATCTTCTTCTGCCGCAAAGGTTCGTCCCAGGATCGGTTGCACTCCGAGCACGGGAAACAGATCGAAGTTCACCTTGCCGCCCGCGATCCGCTCCGGCAATTCTTTTCCCGCCAGGTTGTAGCTGATGTTGGAGAACGCACCCAGGTGGGCCAGCAGGCCGCCTTGTTGCCTGATTTCAAGAAACGCCGGGGTCGAGAAAGCGTTAGGAGCCCCGTTCGACATGGTCTTCCAAACAATCATCACGCGGCTGGAATCGTGGAACGGCAGCGAACGCAGCAGCACTGAGTTAACAACGCTGAACATCGCCGTATTCGTCCCGATCCCCAGCGCTAGCGTGAGCACGGCGATGGTAGTGAATCCTGGGCTCTTAACCAGCATTCGAAAGCCGTAGCGAATATCCTGAATGAAGCTCTCCATACATTCCGTTCCTACTCGTACCTCAACGCCACCAGCGGATCGACCCTCGCCGCCCGCCACGCCGGAAGCAGCGCTGACAGAAGAGCCACGCCGGCCACCAGAACCGTGACCACGCTGAGCGTCAGTGGATCGCTGCTGGAAATTCCGAAGAGTTGACTCCGCACCGCGCGCGCGAGGAGAAGTGAGAGAGGCAAAGCAATAGCCACGCTCACCCCGGCCAGCCACAACACTTCCACCAAAACCATGCGCACAACAGTGGCCCGGCTACCGCCGAGCGCCATCCGAATGCCGATTTCTTTTGTCCGTTGTGCGGTCGAAAAAGCCAGAACACCATAGAGGCCGACTCCGGCCATCAGCGCAGCGAGAATGCCGAAACTCGAAGCCAGCAGAGCAATGATGCGTTCGGCCGTCAGGTTCTCGTCGATCTGTTCGTCCATTGTGCGCAGACCATCGAGCACCAGGTTCGGATCCAGCGAGTGCAGCGCCTGCCGAATCATCTCTTCAGCCGCCTGCGGCGCTTGCCATGTGCGGACATAAAAGACCATGGAGAAAGGATCGGGACCTTGCAGATATGAGTTGAATACCGCTTGCCTGACGTCGTCGCGCACCTTCATGTGCCTGGCGTCTTTTACGACCCCGACGATTTGCACATCGGTCTTCGCCCCCAGCTGACCGCCCGGCCCCAGATAGTGCCCAATCGCTTGCTGGGGACTTCCGAAGAAATGGCGTACGAAGGTTTCATTCACGACCGCGACCTTTGCCGTTCCAGAAGCATCCTGTTCCGACAAACCTCGCCCTGCAACCAGTGGCATTTCAAGCGCTGAGAAATAGTTAGGCGTTACGCTCGGCCACTCGACCACCATGTCTTCATTGTCTTTTGCCGTATAACCGGCCACGGTTATATTTCTGGTGTTGTCGTTTCCGGCCAATTCAGGGTCGTCGGTCGCAGCCACGGCACGAACCCCCGGCAAAGCTTGGAGTTTCTCGAGAATTTGCTTATAAAGAGCCGAGGCTTGATCGGGTTTGTGTCCAGCTAGTCTCGGATCAATTCCAAACGTCACCAGATGATCGGTCGAAAATCCTACGTTCAATGACTTCAGGTTGCGAAGCGTGCGAACGAAAAGGCCCGCACCCAGCAGCAGCAGAAGACTCAGTCCAATCTGCACGGCAACCGAGATCCGACGAAAGCGCAATGCACCGCCGGCAGCCGTCATCGTCTGCTGCTTCAGGGTCGGCGCCAGATCTGGCCGCCAGAATTGCGCGGCGGGGGCGAGACTGAAAATAACGCTCACCCCCAGCGACAAAGCAAGGCTGAACATCAGGATGCGCAAATCCGGGGCAGTCGTGAACGGCAGATCACCCAGCGGACCCACAATCATGCGCGCAAGCAGCGCCGAAGCCTGCGGCGCCAGTAAAACTCCGATCGCGCCGCCACCAAGGCCAAGCAACAATCCTTCGACGAGGAGTTGACGAATGATCTGTGCACGCTTCGCTCCCAAAGCATAGCGAATCGACATTTCTCGCACTCGTCCCGCAGCGCGGACCAGCAGAAGGCTGCCGACATTGGCGCAGGCCATCAACGCGACCAACCCCACCATCCCCATAATGATGAGCAGCGGCACCTGAATATCGTCACGAAGCGGCGAGAACCCTTTCGCCGCATCCAAAAGCACCAAACTACTCTTCTCCACAAAATTCTGACGGAACTGTTCCGACCTTCCCGGGATGCTCTTCAATTCCTCGGAGCGCAGTGAATGCCACAGCGGATTGATGCCCGCCTCCGCTTGTCCAAGGCTGAATCCTGGCTTCAGCCGGCCGATAATATTCAGCCAGCGGGAGCGCCGGTTATCAAGATCGTTCCAGCCTGGCGTGACTTGCGGCTTCATCATCATCGGCGCAAATACGTCCGGGGCGTTTCCCGCTACCACGCTGCGAAATCCGGGCGGAGTCACGCCAATCACCGTGAATGGATGGCCGTTGATCTGGATGCTCTGATTAAGAACCTGGGGATCAGAACCAAACCGGCGCTTCCAATATCCAAAGCTCAGCACCACAACCGGATTGGCCTCTTGAACCTGATCGTCGGAAGGCACAAACAACCGCCCCAATCCATGGGTTACGCCGAGCACATCAAAATAATTGCCTGAAACCAGTTCACCCGAAACCAGCTCCGGCTGGTTATGCCACTGAACTCCGACCTGAACCGAATCCGTCGCCAGCACTCCACTGAAAACGGAATTCTGATCGCGTACGTCGCGATACATAGGGTAGGAAAAATATTCGTGAGAGTCGCCGCCGTACACATTCACCCTGCCGGTGTCCGATCCGGCAAATCGCAATTGGACCAGACGATTGGGATCCTTCACCGGAAGGCTTCGCAGCAACACCTGATCCAACAGGCTGTAAATAGCGGTGTTCGCACCGATGCCCAGAGCAAGCGTTACAATTGCCACCGCTGTGAAGCCGGGGCTCTTGCGGAGCTGTCGAAGTGCGTAGCGCAAATCCTGCAGTATTCCGATCATCAGTTTGGAACCTCCTACTCGTAGCGCAACGCGACCATGGGATCGACCTTGGCAGCCCGCCGCGCCGGACCTGCCGCTGCACACAGCGTTATCAACATCGTGAAAACACCGGCTGCGGCATAGATCGCGGGATCTCTGGGGCTGACCTCGACCAGCGACGCTGAAACCACGCGCGCCAGAACTGTCGCCAACAGCGAACCTACAACCAGACCGGGAACAGCGAGCACCATGCTTTCCCGGAGAATCATTCGCAGCACGTCGGGCGGTCGCGCACCCAGCGCCACGCGGATGCCGATCTCGTTGGTGCGCTGCGCCACCGAGTACGCCATCACGCCGTAGAGACCGATGGCCGCGAGCAACAGCGCGACCGACCCGAGCGTGCCCAGCAGGCTGGCGGCAATCCTTTGGGGAAAGAGCGAAGCGGCAATATATTCCTCCAAAGGCATGGCATTGAACACAGGGACCGACGGATCGATGGCTTGCGCCTCGCGACGCAGCGCCGTAACAGCGTCATCGACGGGGGCCGATGACCGCACATAGAACTTCAGGCCCATCTCCGGACGAAAGATCTGGCGAATCGGAACATAGAAATAGGGTGGGGCATTCTCCGTCAGGTGGTGGATCTTGCTGTCCTCGGCCACGCCAACGATCGTGAACCACCTGCCCCAGCCTTGAACCTTCTGGCCAATCGGGTTCTGATGCGGAAGAAAACGGCGCACGAATTCCCGCGTGACAATCATCACCGGCTGGTTGGCGTGATCGTCGCGCAGGTTGAAGTCCCGGCCCTGCAGCAGCGGTATCTTCATCAAATCGAAATATCCGGGCGCAACCAGATTGCGATACACTTTCATGTTTTCGTTGGGCCCGGGGACGTACCCCTGAATCTGCAAGTCTTCCCAGGAATCTCCAGCGACGCTGAGCGGAATGTAATCGGCGTAGCTGACTGCAGTGACTCCAGGCTGGCGCTCCAGCACCTCGCGAAGCCGAACGCAGAACGCATCTGCCTGCCGCGAATCGTAGCCCGCTGCGGACAAGCTCATCTGCGCGATCGCAACCTGATGGGGATCGAAGCCCGGATGGATATCTCGCGCCATCTGAAAACTTTTGACAAAGAGACCCGCGCCAATCAACGCAACTACGGCCAGGGCCACTTCGGACGTAACCAACAGCCCGCGCAAACGGCGCGAATGAGCACTTGAGGTTCCGCTTCGCCCGGCTTCCTTAAGCATGTCGTTGACATCGCCCCGCGCGGAGTGCAACCCCGGAGCGATGCCAGCAAGCGCAGCAACAACAAAAGCGATTGCGCCCGTGAAAAACACTACGCCCGCGTCAATCGGCGGCCTGATCATGTCTGGCAAAGAGGATATCGGCGCCAGCCATCGCAGCGATCCTCCAAGCCATGAACTAATCCACAGGCCCACAAGAGCTCCAGCAACGGCGATCAGGAAACTCTCAGTCAGAAGCTGGCGGATCAGCCGCCAGCGCGGAGCTCCGAGGGCAGCACGAACACTAAGCTCTTTCTGACGAGCCACCGCGCGGGCCAGAAGCAAGTTTGCAACGTTTGCGCAGACGATCAGGAGCAGAACTCCGCACGCCCCCATCAGAATGCTCAGCGGGGCCAGAAGAGAGTCCTGAATTCCGTAATGCGATTTCCACAGCGGCAGGAGCGTGGCGCTCATGCCTTCGTTCGTGTCTGCGTCCGCTTCAGCCATGACTTTCGCTATCGACTGCACTTCAGCCCGGGCCTGCTCGATCTGGACGCCGGGCGCGAGCCGGGCCAGCACTCGGAACATGCGAGTCTTGCGGTCGCGCAGCATCCAGTCGCCAGTTGAGCTCAGCTGGCCGAACATCGTTGCCGGTGCCCACATCTGAAAAGAAAGGCCCGGCATCGAACCATGAAAATTCTCGGGAGCGACGCCGATGATGGTGTAGGGAAATCGGTTGATGCGCAGAGTTGCGCCAATGGCCGCCGGATCGGAGTGAAAGCGATTTGTCCAAAGAGCATGGCTGATAATGAGCACCGCGTGGGCATTCTGCTCGTCGCCAGTCTCCGCTTTAGAAAAGAATCTGCCGAGTTCCGGCCGGACCCGAAGCACGTCGAAGTAATTGCCCGAGACCAACTCGCCCCAGGTTCGCTCGACGCTCCTTTCATTGCCCACTGCAAGATCCATCGGGGCAGAGACAGTCGTAGACTCGAGCAGCTTCGAGTGGTCCCGAAAATCCTGAAAGTCAAGATAGGAAGTCGGCACCCACTCGGCCGAGGGAGTTAGGGTTTCGAGCGCAACTACGCGCTCCGGCTCGCTCGCCCCCGGCAGCGGATTGAGCAGCACCGAGCGAACCCAACTAAAGATGGTTGTGCTCGCCCCGATGCCAATGGCGATGGTGAGAATAGCGACGGCGGCAAAGCCCGGATTCTTGCGCAGCAAGCGCAAGCTGTAGCGCAAGTCCTGCAGCAGGGACTCCATCAACTCACCTCGACGCTCTCCTCGACCACTCGTCCGTCAAACATGTGGATGGTGCGTTCGGCGTGTCGCGAGAAGCGCGGGTCGTGCGTCACCATGCAGATGGTCGCGCCTTCCCGGTGCAGATCGCGCAACAAGTCCATCACCGCTTCCGCATTGCGAGAATCCAGATTTCCGGTGGGTTCGTCAGCCAGCAGAATGGCGGGTGAACCTGCCAATGCCCGAGCCACGGCCACGCGCTGCTGCTGGCCGCCGGAAAGTTGCGAAGGATAGTGCTTGGTGCGGTGGTTCATCCCGACGCGCTCAAGCGCATTGTGTACGCGCTCCTTGCGCTCGTTCGCCGGCATGCCGCGATAAGTAAGCGGCAGTTCGACATTCTCATACACATTGAGATCGCCGATGAGGTTGAAACTCTGGAAGATGAATCCGATTTCGCGATTGCGGATGCGCGAACGCTCGCTAATGTTGAGGTTGGCTACCGGATGACTGTTCAACACGTAATTCCCGTCAGTCGGCGAATCCAGCAATCCGATCAGCGCCAGCAGCGTCGATTTGCCCGAGCCTGACGGCCCGGCGATCGCCACATACTCCCCCTTGCGAATCTGCATGTGAATCCCGGACAAGGCATGGGTCTCCACCTCATCGGTGAAAAAAACCTTGGTGATGTTTTCCATGCTGATTATGGTTCCCGCGTCAGCCATCGAAGTTCCTTTCTTTGTGAAACTCTGATTAAGGTCGGTTCTGGCTCGGATGGGCAAGAGCACGGCTTCAGCCGTGCCACTCGCGCCCAATAAAATTCACACCTTCAGCCGCTGCGGAACAAGCCGCGGAAAACTCTCGGCGTTGGAAGTTTTGAAGGGGCACGGCTTCGTAGCCGTGCCGTAAGTCCTTGAAAACGATGTGCGGCGCGGCTGAAGCTGCGCCCCTTCAAGGCTTCCGGTCGCTGATTTCGGCGTTTTTCCGCAATCTTTTCAGCCGCTGAGGCTCGCTCCTTGCTCAAATCCGATGCTCGCCACAGAGATTTATTCGCGAACATTCCCTGGCGCTCCGCCCTATTCCAGACGAACGCGATCATACGAATCCCAGCGAGACATGTCAGAAAGAATGACCTGATCGCCTTCCTTCAGCCCCTGCAGAATCTCAACCGTGTTCACTGAACTGCGGCCCAGCTTCACCTGCGCGCGCACCGCGTTGTTTCCATCGGGATCCAGCTTGAACATCCCCACCGTGCTCTGTTCCTGCCCGAAGGCCGGACGTCCCACGTACAACACGTTGTCCATTTTTTCCAGATCGATGGTTCCGTCCACGCTCAGGTCGGGCCGCGCTCCCTGCGGAAGCTTGGCGTCCAGGGTCACATCCACCGTGACCGTCCCATTCACTACAGACGGATCAATGCGCACAACGTGACCAGGAATTATTCCGTTGTGTGTATCCACCGAGGCCGGCTGTCCAATCTGAATGTCTTTGGCCTGGGTTTCGGCGATCTTCAATTCCGCCTTGAGCCGCTGCGGCTGCACCACTTTCGCCAGCGTGGTGCCCGGCGTCACAAACTGTCCAATCTTCAACGTCTGTTCTTGCAAGACTCCGTCGATCCCGGCGCGCACCCGCAAGCGGTCGAGTTGACTTTGCTTCAACTGCGCCAGGGCGCGAAACTCTTCCACCTCGGCCTGCTTCGCCTGCAGCTGCGCTTTCAGCACTTCGCTGCTATTTACCAGCCGCTGTTTTTCGATATCGCTTTGAGTGGAAAGTTGCTCCGCTTTCTGGTTGGAAACCTTCATGCTCAGTTGCGAGATCACTCCGAGCTTGGCCAATTCAGAATCGATATCCGCCTGCATCTTGGCCTGGCTGTATTCCGACTGCGCTTGCGCCGACAGCGATTTCTGCGCCAACACCTGGCTGGCCAGCGCCACTTCCAGGTTCTTGTAATCCGCTTCAGAGGCCTTAAGCTTCCACTGCGCATCGAGCGCCTCTTGCGTCAATTGTGGATTGCTCATCTCGAGCAGAATGGTGTCTGCCTTGACTTGAGCTCCGGGAAGCGCCAGGATTTTGTCCACGCGCCCTTCTGTAATTGCGGGAAGAAACTGGATCGACCCTTCCATCGGAACCAGAGTTCCCAGACCGCGAACCTGCCGCAGCACCGAGCCGCGCTTAACCGTGTCCACCCAGACCGTAGACCGCTCGACGGTAGGAGCGGCGGGCTTCAGACGGGACAACCCCATGGTCACTAAAGCGAGCAGCACGATGCCAACCGCTATATAAATGATCTGGCGACGACGTCGTTGGCCTGCGGCCGATGGGCGAGCGATATCCATGTTGCCTTAGAGAATGGCACGCGCACAGCCACAGTACTGGTTGCGTAAGTTGCGTGTCTCCATATGTTTACATCCAAACAGAGCACTGTTCAAACAGCTCGTTCTGTTCATTCATGGGAAGCAAGTGTCCGAATACGAACATACCCCGGACCTGATCTCCACGCACTCTGCGGCATTTCTCAGCGCTCTCTGCGTTTTAGGATGTTGACTTCTGCGCGCGTCATCGACAGTGCCAGCGGCCCAGTTGCGAATCTCCACTCCACTCCCGTATGCTTGCGTCAATCTTGTCGGGCAACTCTCAGCAGCGCCAAGGAGAAAAAATGACAGTTGTGCGCAATCGATCCGTCCGCAAATATCTTTCGCTAGGAGTGATGATCCTCATGGCTACTTCAACCTTCGCTGCTTCGAACCTCTACAATTTCACCCTTCCGAACATCGACGGCAAACCCATGCCCCTCGCCGACTTCAAAGGAAAAGTAATTTTAATGGTCAACGTCGCCAGCCAATGCGGATTTACGCCCCAGTATTCCGCGCTTGAAGCTATTTACGAGAAATATAAGGGACAGGGCTTCGTTATTCTCGGGTTTCCGGCGAACAACTTTGGACAGCAGGAGCCTGGAACGAACGAGGAGATCAAGACGTTCTGCTCGCGGAAGTACAGCGTGAGTTTCCCTTTGTACTCCAAGATTTCGGTCAAAGGATCGGATCAGTCGCCGCTCTATCAATACCTCACCAAAGACGCCGACCCAACTCATACCGGGGACATCAAGTGGAACTTCACCAAGTTTCTGGTCGACCGCAACGGCAATGTGGTCCAACGCTTTGAGCCAGCCGTCACGCCGGATTCTCCGGAAGTGACTTCGGCGATTGAGAAACTGCTGAAACAATAACTGTCGCTGTAGAGACGTAGCTAGGTACGTCTCTACAGGCACACCCTTTGTCATTCCGAGTCCCACCCTCTTTTGTCATTCCCAGTCCAACAGCCTTTTGTCATTCCGAGGAGCGCAGCGACGAGGAATCTGGGTTTTGCCCGGCCACGAGAAACCCAGATCCCTCGCTTCGCTCGGGATGACACAGTGGGGATAGCATTCGGGATGACAAAGTGCGGGTAGCAATGCGCGATGACAAATAGCGCGCCCGGCAATCCTGCTACAATTCCCCCGCGCCCCGAGCGATCCCAAGAACCGCTCCTATGGACTTCGACCAACTAGAGACTTTTCTCGAAGTTGTGCGGCTCAACTCCTTCTCCCGCGCCGCAGAGAGGCGCTTCCGCACCCAACCCGCAGTCTCGTCGCAGATCCGCTCCCTAGAAGAGGAAGTGGGAGCCAAGTTGTTGGACCGCTCCGGCGGCAAAGTTTCAGTCACCGCCTCGGGCAAGCTCTTCCAGAAATTCGCTGAACAAATGGTGGGATCGCGCAAAGCCTTGCTGACCGCCATCGCCGAAACCGAGCGCGTGCCCCGGGGCGAGATCGTCGTCGGCGCCAACGAAGGCACCTGCCTGCACATCCTGCCCGAAGTTTTCGCCGAGTTCAAAAAGCAATATCCAAACGTCGGTGTCAACATCAAGCGCGCGGACTACGCCAAGATTCTCGAATCCGTAGTCGACAACTCCGTCGACTTCGGCGTCGTTTCCCTGCCCGTCACCGACACCCGGTTGACCGTCGTGCTGATTCATCGCGACGAACTGGTGATCATCGCTCCCCCGCAGCATCCCCTGGCCAAGATGAAATCGGCGACCATTGCCCAGGCGGCGAAGTTTCCCCTGGTCGTACCGAAAATCGGGCATACCCGCGACGCGCTGGAAAATCTTTTCTACGAACGCAAACTCAAGCCGCGATTCACCATGGAACTCGATTCCAGCGAACTGCTCAAGCGCTTCGTAGCCGCGGACGCCGGCGTGGGCTTCATCGCCCGCTCCAATGTGCTGGAAGATATGCGCGCCAACGCGCTCGTCGCCGTTCCAATCTCCGACGCCACCATCCGCCGCGACCTCGCCCTGGTCTTCCGCAAAGACAAAGCCCTAAGCCGCGCCGCGCTGGCGTTCATCGACATCGCAGTAAAAATCAAAGGGATGGATGCGCAGGCTGCAGGGAAACACTAATCAGAACTCGGGCCGCTCCAACTCCCGCGAATTGTCGTCCCGAGCGAAGTAGCTGGTTCACGAAGCGAATCAGCTACGGAGTCGAGGGACCTGCTTCTGCTCCGAGCCACGATGATGCCCCGAGGCATTCCCACTTGGGCACGCAGATTGTCCGGGTGCCCCACCCTTTCGGCGTTCTTCGGCAGAAGGTGGATCACCTCACCTGAATGACAGCTAAACTACCTGGCCTTCGCACAAAGCGCGACGGGCTTGGCCACCCGCGTCAATGATCTACGGCCGGGTTCTGCAGATAGTCTGAGAATTTTTCGGCCCTAGTCCATAGCTTTAGAATGCCGTCGAAGTATGCCGTGAAGACTCCGCTCTTCACGATCTGGAGCAAAAATCCGGGGGTGTTGGGTGAGTCGAAATCGTTCACGTATGGGATGAAATAGGTTTTCCCCTCGGTACGTCCTGGGTCAAACACGTAGAATCTGGCATGCGGATGAGTATCGAAGATCCTCACGTCGAGTTCGCCTGGGCTCTGTGACGCCTTGGATCTGATTTCCCACTCCTTTTGGAGCTCCAAAATACTTTGAAACCCCCCTTGTCGCATTCCGCCTTCAGTTCCTCCGGGGACTGGCTGAAGTCCCGTGCCAAATCCTCAAGATGAGGGCTTCGCGGGTTGAATATCAGGAATTTGACCTTCACTCCCTGTCCAAGTTTTCTTAGTAGGAGATCGCGTCGCTGTCCTGCAGTGACGTTGAAGTTCGTTCCAAAAAACCACACTTCCTCCCGCGAATTTTCGATCTCGGAGTCGACCACTGCCAGGAAATCGTTGCTGTGTTTGTAATACCTAATTAGGCCCGTGTCTTTCAACAAGATGTTCTTGTAGTTAAAGAAGAACACCGTAGCTAATGCAACCAACAGAGCGGTGAGAATAGTGGATGGAAAATGGCGATTGATAAATCGTCTGTAAACGCAGATTGAGGTGAGGAAGACCGACGCGAGGGACATTGCGGCGGTAGATTGCGCGGAAACGTCCAAGACCTGACAGAAGAGTGCAATTAGACCGGCAGGAGTCGCGATGAGCCCCACTTGGGCGAGGACGGTCGGCAGCGCCCCCGTTTCGTTTAGCCCTGGGTCTTTCGGCATCCTGGTGTTAGCCGTTCGCATAGACTAGTCCGATGTCTCCTCTTAAGCGGATATCTCCGTTTAAGCCAACCCCCGGCGGCGCGGTCCATGGGTGGAATTCGTCGTGAGCGCTGCCGACAGGGCGCATCCGCCTCTTGGCTGCTGGGCAAACTACTACCTAGAAATTTAGGGGAAGGCCCGAATCATACGCCATAAATGGAAGTCGCGCAATGAAGTTATGGTTCGACGCGTGAACGGGGACCCCCGACAGATATCCCGTGCGGGCAAAATGGCGTCGCGGAGCTTTGCTCCGCTGGACGGGCGGGCACTCGTCCCTACACGAGCGACGCGAACCCGGGGCACCGCGGGCAGGCGCTGTCAGAATTCCCTGACATGTTCGTTGCGCTGCGGGCGAACTCGGGGTCCCTCGACTCCGCGATATCGTTCGCCTTGCGAACGATATCGCTCCGCTCGGGATGACAAAAGGGGGATTGGGGTGGACAGGTCCAAGGGACGGGCTGACTGGCAAAGGAGCCAGAGAGTGTCCTTTCGCCCAAGTCCTGCCAAACTCAAACGCTGGTCCCCATGCGATCAAAACCTGCGGAGCTTTGCTCCGCTTGGACGGGCGGGGCGCCCGTCCCCGCACGGAATGCTGGGAATTCCCTGACGGGTTCGTTGCGCTGCGGGCGAACTCAGGGTCCCTCGACTCCGCTCGGGATGACAAAGTCTGGCGCTGGCCGGGCAAAACCGCGAGAATCGCCTTTCTGCCGAAATCTTGTCAAGCCCCCCAAACCACCAAATTCCTGCCAAGCTGCTGATTCGACTCGGAAAATAAATATCGAAATCATGTCATAGTTACCCCCTTCAATTTGCTATTCTAGAATTAGAGAGTAAATCTCGAAATAAACAGGCGCGACCGGAAATCCGGCTCGCGCCTTTTTTATTGGAGTCGAATGAAAAAGAAATCAGGCAATTTACGCGGGCGCACAGCGCAGACGGCACCCCTGGTCCGCGGACCTCTGAACTGCAAAGCCAAGGGCGACCTGGCAGAACTTGCCTTCTTACATAAGGCAGCAGGTCTGGGCTTTGGCGTAGCCAAGCCGTATGGAGACAAGGAGCACTACGATTTCATCCTCGACTCTGGCGAGCGATTCTGGCGGGTGCAGGTGCGGTCAACCTCCTATTTCGATGCCGACCGCAACGCTTATACGGTCAACGCCTCGCATATCGGCAAGGGACGCCAGGTTAAGACTTATCAGGCGGACGAGATTGACTTCTTCGCAGCCTTCATCGTTCCTGTCGACGTTTGGTATATAGTCCCGGTGAACCAGCTCGCATGCCTCCACTTTTTGCGCTTGTATCCTTCCGGCTGCAGGGACGGCGGCGGTTGCTTCGAAGCCTTTCGTGAAGCCTGGCATCTGATGGCGCCGGGAGCGGACTTGCCCCAGCCACGGGGGTTGCGCCATGCTCGCTCGGCAAATCTGCATTGCAAGCGTTTCGTGGAATAGGAGGGCTGCTTGAAAAGCGCGGCTTTAAGAAGTTGCTGAAACGGTCGAAATCAGCGACTGGAGCCTTGAAGGGGCGCGGCTTCAGCCGCGCCGTACATGGTTTCAATCGGCATAGGGGGAGTGGTCACCCACTCTCCCCTGCCACACCACCGGACATGCGGGTCCGCATCCGGCGGTTCAGTTCGGTTGAGCTAGAGTACGTCCAGCAACCGAGGAAGACCGAGCATATCGAAGTAAGCAATCGGAAACGCAGACGACAGGGCCGGACTGTTGGCGATGCGCCATGGTCCATGGGGACTACCGGCGGTTTGGGCCGCGAGGTCATGTCCGATGTTTCGCTGGCGTAGCCGAACATACCGCACCTTGCTGCGCTTCCATTGCTTCCAGATCACGGAGCGCAACCTGCGTCGCATCCATTCCTCTAGCTTTCGCAGCACCGAGGGCGTCTGGCTGAAGCCGAAGTAACTCTTCCATCCGCGTACATAGGTGGCGAGTTCCTTCGTCATCTGCTCCAGACTGATGCCCCGTGTTCGTCGCGTCAGTTCCCGGACTCTTTGCTTGCAGCGGAGCAGAGCCTTGGGCGCGATGCGCCGTTTCGGTCTGGTCCCGCTCGTAAAGCTAAAGCCCAGAAACTTGCGCTCCTGCGGTCGTGCCACCGCGCTCTTCGACTCGTTCACCTTGAGCTTGAGTCGCCGTCGCAGGAAACTGGTCACGCTTTGCATGACTCGCTTTCCTGCCCGCTCGCTCGCCACGTAGATATTGCAATCATCCGCGTAGCGCACGAAACGGTGCTGGCGCCGCTCTAACTCGCGGTCGAGTTCGTCGAGCACGAGATTCGACAGCAGCGGTGACAAAGGCCCTCCTTGCGGAGTTCCTTCTTCCACCGGACTCACCAGCCCGTTTTCCATCACGCCCGACTCCAGGAACGCTCGGATCAGCTTGAGCATTCTCTTGTCGCTCACCCGCCGCGCGACCGCCGCCATCAGTTTGTCGTGGTTCACTCGATCGAAGAACTTTTCCAGATCAAAGTCCACCACCCAGCGGTTGCCCTCGGCGATATACTGCTGCGCCTGGGCCACCGCCTGATGCGCCGAACGCTGCGGACGAAAGCCGTGACTGTGTTCGGAAAACGTCGGGTCCCATCTGCGCTGCAGAACCTGCATCACCGCCTGCTGGATAAATCGATCCAGCACCGTCGGAATGCCCAACTTGCGCACTCCTCCGTCCGGCTTCGCGATCTCTACTCGCCTCACCGGTCGCGGCCGATACGTTCCGCTCATCAGCTGTTCCCGTATTGCTGGCCAGTGCTGCTTCAGGTAGCCCGGCAACTCCGACACTTTCATGCCGTCGATCCCCGGACTCCCCTTGTTGGACTTCACTCGTCGTAAAGCCCGCTGGCAGTTCTCCCGCCCGCAGACTTCTTCCATCACTTGCTCTTCTCCAGCCGGACTTTCGGTTTCGCATTTCGCCGTGAGCGATTCGGTCCCTTCCCCAGGAGCCCTTGGAGCTTCACTCCTCCCCTCCCCGGTAAAGGCCAGCAACATCTGTAGCTGGTTCTTCTGCCGCTTGTCGTTCATCGAGTCCTGCGTCCTACTCGCCGCTCCTTGCTGTTCGGGCCTTCGACCTCGCGGCCTACTATGCCCGCTGCTGACTCCCGCCCCACGGTCAGAATGGATCGCTCCACCCTCAGTCACGATGCCGTGACGTGCGGCGGGTCTCCCGAAGTAAGTTCGACCGCCTTCGACGCGCAACCGCCGGATTTACCACCAGTGTGCTTGGTGGACCTGGGCTTCGCTGTCCTTTGCCAGCTCGCCCCACACCGTAGGCCTCATCATCCGGTTCTTGTTCATCGGCTCGCGCCTTTGATCCACGCTTCTTTCAGACCCCGCCTCGCGACGACGCCCTTGCGCTTCTCTAGCCCTTCACCTCCACCAGGCTGGGCAGGGGACTTTCACCCCCAAGCTGTCGAACATGTTCGGCACACAAGACTTACGGCACGGCTTGGAAGCCGTGCCCCTTCAAAACTCCGACGCCATCCCGTTGTGGTTCGGTTAGAATCTTTTCGCGTGCGAATCTCGACTGTTCGGCTGGTTCTGTCCCTCGCTTTTCTTTCTTTATTCTCGGCGCTCGCCCAGACTCCGCGCAAGCTGTCGCCCAAAGAACTCCCGCCCTCGGCGTTCAAACTTATTTCGGTTAAGACTACCGGGACGAAGCGATACAAATCCGAAGAAGTCATTGCCGCGAGCGGATTGCAGATCGGGGAAACCGTCAGCGAGGACGATTTCAAAAAAGCCGCTCGGCACCTGGGCGAAACCGGCGCGTTCGGCGATGTTCTCTATAGCTTTCAATACTCCGCCGACGGCACCAAGCTGGAGTTGCAGGTCCAGGACGCTGAACGGTTCGTTCCGGTTCGCTTCGATAATCTGGTTTGGTTCTCGGATCAGGAACTGCTCGACCGGCTTCATGCCCAGGTTCCGCTGTTTCAAGGGCAGCTGCCGATCGCAGGCGAACTCGCGGACGAGGTTTCCAATGCCTTGCAGGGCTTGCTGATCGCGCGGAATCTGCAGGGCCGGGTCGACTATCTTCGCGCAGCGCACGACGAAGATGGTCCGATCGAAGCATTCGTTTTCACGGTCACGGGACCGCAGATCCACATTCGCAACATCGTATTCGCCGGAGCCGTTGAGCCCGAACTGCCATTGCTCGAAGCTGCGGCCAAAAAGCTGCAAGGCGCCGAGTTCTTGCGCTCGATCCTGCGCGCACACGAGGACAAGAATTTGCTTCCGATTTACCTCGAGCGCGGATATCTGAAGGCCGCGTTCGGCGATGCTCAGGCCAAGGTTGTCCAGGACAGTCCGCAGGAAACAATTGTGGACGTGACGTTCCCGGTCGATCCCGGAGGCCAGTACAAACTGGTCGCGCTCGAGATAGCGGGATACAAGTATCTCCCTGCAGAAACCCTGCGAGCCCTGATGCGCACACAACTTGAACAACCGGCAAATGCGGTCCAGCTCGATACCGATATCGACGCCATGAAAAAGCTCTACGGCACTCTCGGATACATGACAGTCGCTATCGAGCCGGAGCCGGAGATGGACGACGCGAACTCCGACGTGAGGTACGTGCTGCACGTCCAGGAGGGCGACGCATACACCATGGGAGATCTGGAATTCCGGGGCCTCGACACGCGTACTACCGCCCGTCTGGAGGACGAATGGAAGCTGCGAGGCGGCGATACTTATGATTCCAGCTACGCTGGGCGATTCCTCGAGCAAGTGAACAAAGAGATCTCGTTGATGGGGGACTGGACTACGAGTGTTCGCGAATCGCTCAATGCTAAAGAGAAGACGGTGGACGTGACGTTGCGATTCAATCCCAAGCCGCGATAGTCGGTCGATGGAAAATGCTTGACGCGTTCTGCTATCGCCTTTCAAATGGAACCATCTAACCTGCAGCGGACACATTTGATCTACCATATTTGGCATACCAAGGAGAGAGGATTCATGAGATTGACGCAGAAGTTCGCAGTTTCCCTGACCGGCGCTTTGTTGGGCGCAGCCCTGATTCCAGCCGCATTCGCGGGCAAGGCCGAAAGCTTCACCGGCACAGTCAGCGACGCCATGTGCGGCGCGAAACACATGATGGAGGGCGACGCGGCCTGCCTCCGCGCCTGCGTCCAGAAGGGCTCGAAGTACGCCCTCGTCGTCGGCGACAAAGTTTACACATTAGATACGAAGGACAAGGCTACGCTGGATAAGCTCGATAAGTTGGCCGCTGGGAAGGCCACGGTGAAGGGCGAAGCTGAGGGCGACACGATTGAGGTCACGTCCGTAGCAGCAGCGAAGTAGGTTTTCTGGAGTTTAACTGGGCGGAAATCCGAAATCCGGCTTTCCGCCGAATTTTTTTGCCCCGCGAACCAATTTTCATATTCCCTTTACAATTCTCTATGTTAGATTTGACCCTCACCTAAACGCCGGAGGAACAACGAATTGGGCAAAGACATGGTCCCCAAGAAGATTTTCTTCACCAAGGGGGTCGGCAAACATCGCGAACGTCTGACATCTTTCGAGCTGGCGCTGCGGGACGCCGGCATCGCCGCGCAAAATCTGGTTCGCGTCTCATCTATTTTTCCGCCACAATGCAAGCTGGTTCCGCGGTCGCAGGGGCTGAAGTATTTGAGTCCGGGCGAAGTTGTGTTTGCAGTCGTGGCCGAAAACTCTACTCGTGAGCCGCATCGGCTGCTCGCGGCGAGCATTGGCGTGGCTATTCCCGCTGACCGCAACACTTACGGATATCTCAGCGAGCACCACTCTTTTGGCGAGACCGACGACTCGGCGGGAGAGTATGCGGAGGAGCTTGCGGCGGAGATGCTGGCTACCACGCTGAACGTGGAATTCGATCCGGACCGGTCGTGGGATGAGAAGAAAGAGATTTACCGGATTTCGAACAAGATCGTGCGCACGGCGAACATTACCCAGTCCGCCGTTGGGGATAAGCGCGGGTTGTGGAGTACCGTGATTGCTTCGGCTGTGTTGATTTTTGATTAGTGAATCGTGAGGGCCGGGTCTTCGACCCGGCCGAGCCTTACTTTCCTGCTCGCGCTTTCTTCTTCCCCACTGGATTCTTCTTGCCTAGCCGTTCCAGCACTGCTGCCACGACCAATGGCAGGCCGACCGTCGCGTCCAAGAACAACTCGCCGAATTTCCCGCCTTCCGCTGGAGGCACGAACTTTCCCCACGAGATAGCCTCGCTATACGGACTGCCCGAGAGCCCGCCCCAATAGACCGGTTCAGGACAGATTCTTACACCATAGTGGTAGCGTTTCAGCGGAACGTTTTCCCCTAGGCGCCGGTGCCGCAGCTCACAGAAAGGCCCAAACTGCTGGGCCCAGTTGCGGGGGACGCCTCCGCCGATGGTGAGGATCCCAAGCCTGGTCTGCCGCAACAGTGTGGCCGCGAAATGCTCCAGATCCTCGAAAGGATCGAAACGCACTTTATGTCTTCCAGTCGATTCGCGTAATCGGTTGTTCAGAGCGACATCCAGACCCAACTCAGAATCCGTAAACGCCGGGACAAAGACCGGCACGCCTTTTTCAAAAGCCGATTTCAGGATTCCTCGTTGTCCTTTCGCATGTTTCGCCAGATGCGCTCCGATGGCATGATTCAGTTTGTAGGAGCACATCACTTCGTTGTGATCCCAGCTTTCCAGAATCTGCGACATCACTTCTTCCACATCGTCCAAATTTTGTTCGGGCTCAAGGGTGTCGTAGACCCGGTTGTAACCCTGTTCGTAGAGTTCGGTATCAGAGACTTCCGGGTTGTAGCGGAAATGAGCGCGCCCCGTGGCCTCGACCAAGCCGTGCGCCATCAGCGCGCCCGTAGAGACAATCGCGTTGACGATCCCCCGGTCGATCAGGTCAGCGATGATCAGGCTCTGCTTGGCTACAGTCATGGCGCCGGCCAGGGTCATCACCACGAAGCATTCTTCGTCGCGGGCCATGGCTTCGAGCACGTCGGCCGCCTCGCCAACCTGCCGGCCGGTGAAGGCCGTCCTTCCCATCGCATGCACGAGGTCGTTAACCGACCGCACAGAACTCAGATCCAGAGATTCAAGTGGAATCAAGCGGTCTTCGATCGGATTATGCAGCTTGCGGTCGATTCCTGCGCCGTCATGATTGCCATGCTTCAAGTCCCACCCCCATTTATGTCGAAGCACTACTCTACTAGAACGCAGCAAGCTCCTGCTACCACCGCAGGCGTGGAAAACCGAGAAGCAGGAACTGATATTCTATTTTGTCTCGGAAAGGGGCCTTCGTTTTGCTGCCTGAGAAATTCCGCGTCGGACTAGTGCAGATGTCGATGACGTCCGACCCTGAAAACAATCTGCAACACGCGATCGAACGCGTCCGCGAGGCCGCTGCCCAAGGCGCGCAGATCGTCTGTTTGCCGGAACTTTTTCAGACGCAGTATTTCTGCCAGCGCGAGGATGCTGCCCTTTTCGATCTCGCCGAACCGATCCCCGGACCGACGTCGCTGAGGTTAGGGCAAGTTGCCAAGCAATTGCGGATTGTCCTCATTGCGTCGCTGTTCGAAAAACGCGCAGCTGGCGTCTACCACAACACCGCAGCCATGTTCGACGCCGACGGCAGCCTGCGCGGTCTGTACCGCAAGATGCACATCCCTGACGATCCGCTCTACTACGAGAAATTTTACTTCACGCCGGGCGATCTTGGATTTCGGGCCTTTGACACCAACGTTGGCCGCGTGGGCACGCTGGTCTGCTGGGATCAGTGGTATCCCGAGGGGGCTCGGCTGACTGCTCTACAGGGGGCTCACGTGCTCTTTTATCCGACTGCGATTGGCTGGCATCCCGCCGAGAAAGCGGAGTTCGGCGTGGCCCAACACGACGCGTGGCGGACTATTCAGCGGGCGCATGCCATCGCCAATGGGGTGTATGTGGCCGTGGTCAACCGCGTCGGTTTTGAGACTGGAGACATTCGCGGCAAATCAGCTCCCGGAGCTGGGCTGGAATTCTGGGGTGGGTCATTCTTATGCGATCCGTTTGGCCGAGTGATCGCCGAAGCCTCACATGACAAGGAAGAGATTCTGGTGGGCGAAGTTGATTTGAAAGCATTGGAGAACATCCGCCGGAACTGGCCTTTCCTGCGGGACCGGAGAATCGATGCCTACGCGCCAATCACGAATCGGCTGATCGATTGAGGGGCGAGAGTCGTGTGGGGACGGGAGATTTCGCCTGTCCGGGCGGAGCAAAGCTCCGCGGTGGCCTTGGGCAGCGTAGATTGGGCGGCAGCGCCTGAAGGCGCTCTTAATTCTGCGAAAGCTACGGCATCGCTGAAGCGATGCCCTGATACGAATCGACCATTTTTCAGCACTTGTTTAGTCCTCGAGGCCCATGCCCGCTAGACCTTCCAAATCCGGATTGAAGCCCCCCGACGGCCTCCGTATGCCTGCCGAATGGGAGGCGCATGATGCCACCTGGCTGGCTTGGCCTCACTATCGCGACGACTGGCCCGGGAAGTTTGAGCCCATTCCGTGGGTCTACGCGGAAATCATCCGCCATCTGGCACGGCACGAACGCGTCGAACTGATCGTCAACGACGCGACGTCGGAAAAGCGCGCCCGCAAAGTCCTCGACCTTGCGAACGCGCTCAGCGATAACGTTCGATTCCATCGATGGCCTACGAACCGGGTGTGGACGCGCGATTCTGGCTGCACTTTTGTGACGACTCCGAGCTCCGCTCGGGCGGACGGCCCCTTCGACTTCGCTCAGGGCAGGCTTGGGGAGCGGTCCCCACGTGTTTCTGGGCCGAACGATGCTGAACTTGTCGCCGCCAAATGGCGTTTCAACGCGTGGGCCAAATACTCGAACTACCAGCACGACGAAAAAATCGGCAGCCTCATGGCAACAGCGGCCAACGCCAGCGAACTGCGTCCTGTTTTTGGCAAGCATCGCGTCGTGCTTGAAGGCGGCTCCATCGACGTCAACGGTCGAGGCACTCTGCTTACAACCGAAGAGTGTCTGCTCAGTAAAGTCCAGCAACGCAATCCAACAATGAAACGCAAAGATTACGAGAAGGTCTTCGCCGACTATCTGGGCATTAAGAACGTGATCTGGCTGGGCTGCTGGAATTACCGGCGACGACACCCACGGCCACGTCGACGACATCACTCGCTTCGTCGCCCCTGACACGGTCGTGACCGCGGTCGAGTCCAATCCCGACGATCCCAACTACGAGCCGCTGCGGGAGAATATTCGACGGCTGCGCGCCGCTACCGATCAAGACGGAAAGCCCCTCGCTATTATCGAACTGCCCATGCCCGCGCCGGTGATCTTCGAAGGACGCCGCCTGCCTGCGACCTATGGCAACTTCTACATCGCGAATGGCGTGGTGTTGGTCCCGGTCTTCAACGATCCCAATGATCGTATCGCTTTGGATATCCTCGCGGACGTCTTCCCCGAGCGCGACATTGTCGGAATCTACTCAGGAGATTTGATCTGGGGATTCGGAGCGATGCACTGCATGACACAGCAGCAACCAGCCATTGGTCGATAGTCGTTGGTCGTTAGCTCCAACGACCTGGGTTGGGTTTGACCAACGACTGAACGACCGACGGCCAGCGACTACTTCTTGTACTGCGTCGGCTGCGGGCCCTTCTCCAGCATTTCGCGATTCCAGATCGCGCCTTCGCGGGTGTAGCTCGCGAGTTCGAAGTCCTGGGTGAGTTCGAGCGCGTCGACGGGACAGGCGTCCTCGCAGAGTCCACAGAACATGCAGCGGCTCAGGTCATAGGTAAAGTTGGTAAGTTCCTTGCGGCGGGTCTGCTCGTTGCGGGCGCTGGTGACCACAATCAAATGCTCGGGACACGCCAGCGCGCACAAGTCGCAGGCAATGCACATGGTCTCGTTGGTATCGGGATTTACGTTCAGCCGCGGCGCGCCGCGATAGCGTTCGGCCACCTGCGGCCGCTGCAGTGGGTACTGCTCGGTGTAAATCTCTCTCGGATCCTGGTAGCGAAAGGTGACCTTCAGGCCCTGAAGTAAGTCCAGCAAGAAGACTTTACGAAGCAGCTTCGGAATCCCCATAACGGAGTAAGGATACCATCAACCGCAGAATCTCAGAAGCCTGGTGTGGGCTAAAAGAGGCTGCGGCAAAGCGGCGGTGCGTGACTGAAGTCGTACCCTTCGCAGCAGGCACGTGACAACGCTTGGAAAGAGCCCTCACTGCGGCAGTGAATACTGGCTCATGAAGTTCCAGACATCTTGATTCACCCATTTAGAAATTGCCGGGTAGTTGTGATCCTGATTCTTGATCTCCACGTAGTGCACGATGAATCCGTTTCTCAGCAGCACGTCGCGGGTTGCCCGGGTCTGCGCCAATGAAAAGAACTGGTCGTGATCGCCAATGTAGATGGCAATCGGCGTCTTTCGTTGCGCCTTCTGGACAATCCAATAATAATCGGGGGTAATGATGCCGGCGAAGACGCCAACGGCGGCGAAGTAGGTGGAGTCCAGCGTGGCAGCATCAAATGTGGAATAGCCGCCCGCGGAATACCCGAAAACATAAATACGCCGCGAATCCACCTGCCATTGTTTCTTCACCAGATCCATGAGAGCGGGAAACAGCTGGGGCACTTGCGCCTCCATCGCCGCGCTCAGGGGCAGAGTTGGGGCCACCAGGATGATTCCGTTCTTCTCCGCGAAATCTTGCCAGAACTTCAGAAAATCAGGGCCGTTCCCACCGCCGCCATGCACGAGCAGAATGGCTGGCAGGCCGTGGACGTGGTCGTAGGTGGAGGGGACAAAAACAGCATAGGGATACTCGCTGCCCTGAAACTGAATAGTACCGGGCGCAGCGGCTGACTGATTCGCAGGAGTCGCGCCGCAACTCGAGAACACTTCCAGGGACAAAGACGCGAGCAATAGCAGCGCAAATTTGGCAACACGGAATCTTTGGTTCATAGCTCCCCGCAATACATAGCGCGGCAGGAAATCCTAGCCTGTCGAATGATTCCACTTGTTTGGACGCAATGCAACTGAAATGGGGCCAGATGCAGACATCCGTGACGAGCCGCCGAAGCCGGCGAACCGGTCGCCAAACGCTAAGACGCCTCTCCGAAGAGGGCGGGGTTCCGATGTTTCATGTGGATCACGAGCCTGCGACCTTCAATTCCGCGCGAAAACTATAGGCGTTTGTCTAATATTCAGACAACATGATCAGGCAAAAAAGTATCCTAAGTGTCCTGTTTTGAAATCAGAACGGCGCCAGGCAGCGAATTAACATTGACATCCATAACAATCAGTTTGAAAATCGTGGCCGGTTGTTGCAGCGGCGCCTTTCCCTGGGACCCTTTCTAAAGACTCGAGCCGCCACTAAGCCAATTCTTAAAGGAGACTGAAAGACCTATGAAGACACGTTTTGTTCGCCTCAGTTCGCTGGTTGGGCTTACGGTGATGGTCAGCCTGTGCCTGATCGGCGTTGCCTCAGCTCAGGACAATACGACACAGCAAAAGGGAAGATACGTAGTTTTGCCGCCCCGGCTGCGCTACGACTTGAAGACTCCGGCAGCTTCGTTGCAAACCTGGAATGGTTCGTTCACCTACCAGGGATCAAACTACACTTACAACATGGTAGGCACAGCGCCTTCCACCAATTCGACAACCACGGTTCAGGTTTATGTGATTCCACTTAAGGTTGTGATTACGCCAAGGAGGGGTTCGCCGACTACGTATGACCCATCTCACGTGCTCTCGAATGGGAAGACGGTGACCAACAACACGACCACGTCGCCGATTTTCAATTCGAGCACGACCTACGTTCAAGGTGGAGTCGACGTGGGCACTACTCAGTATATCGACGCTTTTCAACGGGCTAATTTTTGGGGCACGGTGAAGAGCAATCCGAATTACCACTTAACGTTGGGCGGCCCAGTGGTACTCACGGAACAAACCCTGAGCCCACCTTCACGCTATGGGACAACGGGGACGGTATTCGGGTTCAAGGCGGGATTGGTTGACATCAACTGGTTCGATGCGCAGTTGCAAAGCATCATCAGCCGGTTCACTCAGATTCAGCCGAATACCTTGCCGATCTTCCTGACCTACGACGTTTACCTCACACAAGGAGGAGGATGCTGCATTGGCGGCTACCACAGCTCGGAAGGTAGCATCAGCAATCCACAAGCCTACGCGCACGCTACTTATGTGGATCACCCGGGCGTGTTCGCCCAGGATGTTTCCGCGTTGTCGCATGAAGTGGGCGAGTGGGCGGACGATCCGTTGGTCGTCAATATCAACGGCAACAACACCCCGTGCGGGATTCTGGAAGTGGGAGATCCGTTGGAGGGCGAGGCGAACTATGGTGGATTCCCGTATGTCCTGAACGGGTTCACGTACAACTTGCAGGATCTGGTCACCCTGCCTTACTTCGGGGCGCCGACTAGTACATCGGTCAACGGGTGGTTGAGCTTCCAGGGGAATTCCTCGCTGTCTGTCTGTTCGAACGGCAGTTAGGCGTTTGACGCTTTTGCTCGGGCCCGCTTCCCAAGAGGCGGGCTTTTTCTCGGTCATTCCTTGTGCCGACCTTCACTCAGATCAAACCGAGGCAATTCCTTTGTCACCGGAGATGGGATCGCCCCGACGTGGCCTGTGTCAGCGGAATCAGGTAAGATACTTCGGCTAACCAAGCTGCCCAACCAATGAACCGCGAATATCACAAAGGATACAGTCGGGAACTTCACCGCCAGATGGAAGCGCTGGTCTACGGGCACGGCGGGCCGCCGCTGGTGGTGTTCCCGTCGTCGCAAGGAAGGTTTTTCGAGTACGAGGACGCGGGGATGATCCGGGCGCTAACGCCCAAGATCGAAAGTGGCGGCTTGCAGGTGTTCTGCCCAGACTCCGTCGATGCCGAGAGTTGGTACAACAAGACTGTTCATCCGCGACAGCGCGTGCTGCGTCATTTGCAGTATGAGCGGTACATCCTGCATGAATTCCTCCCATTCGTTCGCTGGAAGAACCAGGCGCCGAGCTTAGCTGTGACGGGATGCAGCTTCGGTGGATACCATGCGGTCAACTTTTCGTTGAAGCATCCCGATGTCGTCACGCACTGCGTTAGCATGAGCGGGGCTTATGACATCCATCAGTTTCTCGATGGGTACTACGACGACGATTGCTATTTCAATTGTCCGCCGGATTACCTGCCGAAAATGAATGACGACTGGTTTCTGAGCCGTTACCGGCAGATGAAGATCGTGCTGGGATCGGCGGACTGGGATATGTGTCTGGATCAGAATGTGAAGCTGTCGGCAATGCTGAATGAAAAGGCAATTCCGCATTGGCTGGATGTTTGGGGTGATAATTCGAAGCACGATTGGCCGTTGTGGCAGCGGATGGCGGTGAAATACTTCGGGTAAATCCCCGTAGAGACGTAGCTTGCTACGTCTTTGTTGCCGGTGGAAAGAGAGACGTTGCAAGCAACGTCTGTACAGGAGATTAGTGATGAAGAAAATCGGAATCTTGTTTGGCATGGAAAATACTTTTCCGCCGGCTCTAGTGGAAAAGATCAACAGTATGAAAGTCGACGGCGTGACGGCCGAATTTGTGAAGCTGGGCGGAGTCAAGATGGCCGATCCTAGCGGGTATCGGGTGATCGTCGACCGGATTTCGCAGGACATTCCTTTCTACCGGGCTTATCTGAAGAACGCCGTACTGAACGGAACGATCGTGATCAACAATCCGTTCTGGTGGACGGCCGACGACAAATTCTTCAATTACGCGCTGGCGACCAAGCTGGGTGTGGCGATTCCACCGACCGTGATCCTGCCTCATAACAAGCACCCCGAGGGCACGACCGACCGGTCTATGCGCAATTTGATCTTTCCCTTGAACTGGGAGGAGATTTTTGACTATGTCGGCTTCCCTGCTTTCCTGAAACCGTACGCGGGTGGAGGTTGGAAGCACGTTTACAAAGTTCATTCTCCGGAAGAGTTCTTCAAGGAATACAACCAGACCGGCGACCTGTGCATGACTTTGCAGCATGGGGTGGAATTCAAAGAATATTTCCGCTGCTATGTGGTGGGACAGGAAAAAGTACATATCATGCACTACGACCCGAGGGCTCCGCATCATGAACGCTATGTGAAGAACCCTCCGCCGACCGATCCTAAGCTGCTTGACCGGGTGGAGAAGGACGCGCTGACTTTGTGCCGGGCGCTGGGGTACGACCTGAATACGGTTGAGTTTGCGGTGGAGGATGGAATTCCGTACGCCATTGATTTTATGAATCCGGCACCAGATGCCGAGGTCACTTCTGTAGGTCAGGCAAACTTCGAGTGGGTGGTGAACGCTGTCGCGGAAATGGCTGTAAAAAAAGCGCTTAGCGATGAGAATCCCGCACGGGAGTTGAGATGGGCGGCGTTCTTGGCTGGAGAGAAAGTCGTCGAGATGCCCACAACTAAGCCACCGACGAAAAGGAAAGCCAAGGCTTAGGGGACGACGGCAAGAGCATCCGAGCCTTGCTCGGCCGGACAGCCGAGGGCGGCTGTCCCCACGTGGTCTTAGCACAGGAAAACATCGGGCTTAATTTCGGTCAGATTGTTATACTGATGCTCGACTGGGTGCCCTGCTGACGATGCGACCGACTTTCACTATCGGGATCGAAGAGGAATATCAGACCGTTGATCCGGTCACGCGCGACCTGCGCTCCCACATCCACACCGAGATGATGGAACAAGGGCGGATGCGCCTGCAAGAACGAGTGAAGGCGGAAATGCACCAGGCCGTGGTCGAGGTGGGGACGTCGGTCTGCACCAACATCAAGGAAGCCAAGGAAGAAGTCAAGAAGCTGCGCCACGATATGATCGGCTTGGCCAAGCAAAATGGGCTGCGTCTGGCCTCGGCCGCGACCCATCCTTTTGCCGACTGGAGAGTACAAGAGATTACTCCCGACGAGCGTTATAAGAACATTGTCGAGGATATGCAATTGGTGGCGCGCGCCAACCTGATTTTTGGTCTGCACGTCCATATCGGAATCGAGGATCGCGAAACCGCCATCCAGTTGATGAACCATGCGCGCTATTTTCTGCCACACATCCTGGCGCTCTCGACTAACTCGCCGTTCTGGCTCGGCATGAACACCGGTTTGAAGTCGTATCGGTGCAAGGTTTTCGACAAGTTTCCGCGGACCAACATTCCCGATTATTTCCCCAGTTGGGGCGAATACGAAAATTTCATCAAGCTGCTGATCAAGACCAACTGCATCGACAACGCGAAAAAGATCTGGTGGGATATTCGGCCACATCCATTCTTCAATACTTTGGAATTCCGCGTCTGCGATATTCCGATGCGCGTGGACGAAACCATTGCCCTGGCTGCCCTCATCCAGGCAACAGTTGCCAAGCTCTATAAGCTGCACTCGGCGAATCAGGGGTTCCGGCTTTATCGGCGCGCGCTGGTGATGGAAAACAAGTGGCGCGCCGCACGTTATGGACTGGAAGGAAAGCTGGTTGATTTCGGTAAGCAGCAAGAAGTTGCAGCACGCGAGTTGATCCAGGAGTACCTGGAGTTCGTGGACGATGTGATCGACGAACTGGATTCGCGCGAAGAACTGAACTACATTCACGAGATTTTGGAAATGGGCACTGGGGCAGATCGCCAGTTGCGCATATATGAGAAGACCGGTGACCTGAAAAAGGTAGTGGATTACATCATTGAAGAGACGGAAGTGGGAGTGACCGAGTCGCCGGTCACTGCTTCCGCTAGAAAAGTAGGGTAATGAGCGTTCCTGTCAGTCAAACCAACCGTCAGTTTAATACGATCCCCTTTGATCCTGAACTTACTCCTGGAGCCCGCAACGCGGTAAGGGTATGTTTGCGCGTGCAAACCAGCGAGAAGGTCACGGTCATTACCGACGAGACGACCAAAGAAATCGCGGCCAGCCTGGTGCGCGAACTGGAGTCTGTAGGCGCTTCTTACCGCGCGTGGGTATTGGAGGATCTGGCGCCGCGCCCGCTGGGCGATCTTCCGCAGGAGATTGTTGAGGATCTCGAGACCAGCCAGGTCAGCATCTTCGCGGTACAGGCGCAAGCGAATGAACTGCGTTCGCGCATGCAGATGACGGATATCGTGAACCGGCGCAAGATTCGCCATGCACACATGGTGAACGTGAACCGGCAGATCATGCTGGAAGGCATGCGAGCCGACTTTCTTAAGGTAGACCGCATCAGCGTCAAGGTGGTCGAGTTGGTGCAGCGGGCCAAGCAGGTTCGAGCCAAAACTCCAGCGGGAACCGACCTGGTTGCGGACTTGAATCCGAATTATCGCTGGGTCAAGACCAGCGGGATCATCAGCCCGGACAAATGGGGGAACCTGCCGGGCGGAGAAGTTTTCACCACCCCGGGCGAGGTCAATGGGACGTTCGTGATTGACGGCGTTGTGGGCGATTGGCTGTGCGCCAAGTTTGGCAGTTTGCGGGAGCATCCGCTGACCATCCGGGTCAAGGGAAACCGCGTAGTCGAGGCGCACTCGGCCAACCGTGATTTGGAGAGCGATTTCTGGAGCTATACCCATACCGATGAGAACAGCGACCGCGTCGGGGAATTTGCTATTGGCACGAATATTGAATTAAAGGATGTGATTGGGCAGATTCTCCAGGATGAGAAATATCCTGGAGTACACATTGCCTTTGGCAATCCCTACGGCGCGCATACGGGAGCGGAATGGTATTCGTCCACGCACATCGATGTGGTAGGACGGAAGTTCGACATCTGGGTGGACAGCGAACAGATCATGCGCGACGGCAAGTTCTTGCTGGAGGCGTAAGTTTGCTGGAAGCATAAAGAAGTTGTCATCCTGAGCGGAGGTGGTTCATCCGCTCGCGGATGAACCACCGGAGTCGAAGGACCAGACGCAGATTGGATTGGCAATACGCTTCAGGGAATTCTGCCAACGGTTTCGGGTGAGAATGCCTCGAAACAGTGTCGAGACGTTGAGCGCGTAGAGGTCCTTCGACTCCGTAGCTGATTCGCTTCGCTCACCAGCTACTGCGCTCAGGATGACAGTTTGTCTGGTTTAATGAGCTGCTGAAGCCAAGCACGACGGCTTCTAAGAATCATGATTCCTGCACTGCGACAGCAGTTCAACTCGAACTTCACGCCGGAGAAATACCAGGCTTTTCTGAAGTTGATGGAAGAGCGCTGCGGCGCGTCGGTCAAGTTCCAGATTTCCGAGACGCCTTGCTTTTTCCCCAAGCCCTTGCTGGATCAGATGTCGCAGTACGGCGAAGAGCTGATCCGGCAACTGGGTGGACTGGAATACCGCAAAGCCTCGTTCGAGGCCATCCCGCCCGATTTCAATGTTCCCCACGAAGCGCCGCATCCCATGTTCATTCAAGTGGACTTTGGCCTGGTGCGCGACGCATGCTGGCAAGCTGCAGCCCAAGCTGGTTGAGTTGCAGGGCTTCCCTTCTCTTTACGCCTATCAGGCGATGCTGTCGCAGCTGTATATGGAAGTGTACGAACTCGATGAGAATTTGAAGTATCTGCTGGGCGGGTTGGATTGGGAAGGATATAAGAAGCTGTTGCGGCGTGCCATTGTGGGCGATCAGGACCCGCAGAATGTGATTCTGATGGAGATTGACCCAAGCCATCAGAAGACATTGCCGGATTTTCTGCTTACCGAAAAGCTGCTGGGAATTCCGACAGTCGACATTGCCAACATTGAGAAGAGAGGCAAGGAGTTGTTTTACGAGAGCGCGGGCCGGCGCGTTCCCATCCGGCGCATTTACAACCGCGCAATTGTGGACGAATTGGTGCGCAAGAGGCTGAAGCTTTCGTTTAACTTCACGGATGATCTTGAAGTAGAGTGGGCGGGACATCCGAACTGGTATTTCCGCATGAGCAAGTTTTCCCTGCCTTTCCTGCGCCACCAGTGTGTGCCCAAGACATCGTTCCTCGATCGCGTGGAACCGCTGCCCCCGGATCTGGAAAACTACGTGATCAAGCCGCTGTTCTCCTTCGCCGGGTTGGGCGTGATTTTGAATCCTACGAAAGACGATCTGGCAAACATCTCAAAAGAAAAGCGCTCCCAGTACATCCTGCAGGAGCGGATGCAGTTTGAGCCAGTGATCGAAACGCCCTTCGGCGGGACCAAGGCGGAGATCCGCATCATGTATATCTGGCTGGACGAACTGCTCCCGGTCATGACCATCATTCGTATGGGACGCGGCCTGATGATGGGCGTCGACCACAACAAGAACATGGAATGGGTCGGGTCCTCCGCTGGGTTTTATGAGAGTCCGTAGACGTGCGGGCGACGGAACCTGGCCGATGAGCGAAAATGCGAGGCTACGGTAACTGCCGCCGCTGCAGAGCTCGAAAAGCCGGTGCCGCCGTCGAAACAACGTCTATGATGTGGCTCTCAGAGAGGACACGCGCGTGGGTGTACGGACCGGGGAACTTCGCCGTTGCCACAGTCGCATGCGCCACGTAGTCGAGAAAGGCAGATTGTGAGTAGAAGCGCAGCAGGCGGCCTGAATCAGCGTTTTCGCAGCCATTGGCGACGGCGAATGACTCATTCGTGACGGCGTACGCGATATACTGATTCCAAATTAACTCGAAAACCCGGCTCCCTTCGGTCGAACCTATTCGGTGCAGGCCCTCAAACGTTACCCCACCTACCTGCCGTGATTCCGCTTCGTCGCTGCGCATTCCTTCCAATAGGAGTAGGCGGAGTTCGTTCTCCCGGGGTTCGCCGATCTCTTGCAAGAAGAGTGTGTGGCAGGAGTCCAACAACTTCGCTATTTCGCCCCATTCGATCATAAAGAACCAATTGTCGCAGAACACAACGATTGTTAACATGCCGCCGCGCCGCTTGAGAACATTTGTCGACGAATTCCTGGCCAGTGGTTGACCTTACCCCTTGGCGCGGCCTAACATAGCCGCGAACGGCGGATTTGCCTTCATGGTCGGCCAGACAGTCTCCCACTATCGCATCCTGGGGAAAATCGGCGGTGGAGGCATGGGCGTTGTCTATGAGGCGGAAGATGTGCGCCTCGGCCGTCACGTCGCCCTGAAGTTCGTTCCCGACAATCTGCTCGGCGACCGTAAGTCTCTGGACCGCTTCGAGCGCGAGGCGCGCGCCGCGTCGCGGTTGAACCACCCTAACGTCTGCACTATCCACGACATCGAGGATAACGACGGCCATCCTTTCATCGTAATGGAAAGGCTGGAAGGCGAAAGTCTGAAGCAGCGCATCCATGGGAAACCGCTGGCGTTTGACGAACTGCTCGACGTCGCGGTGCAGGTAGTCGAGGCCCTGGAGGCCTTTCACGCGAAGGGCATCATTCATCGCGATATCAAACCGGCCAACTTGTTTATCACCCATACCGGGCAGGTGAAGATTCTGGATTTTGGTTTGGCCAAGCTGTCCCGCGACCAGGGCGTAGCGGCCAACGAAGACACTCCCTACGAGGATTCACTGACCGCGATTGGCGTGGTTCCTGGGACGGCAGTCTATATGTCGCCGGAACAGGCGCGCAGCGAAGACCTCGATCCGCGCAGCGATCTGTTTTCTTTTGGCGTGGTGCTTTACGAAATGGCTACCGGCAAGAAGCCGTTTCAGGGAGCGAACGTCGTAACCACGCTGGACGCAATGCTGCATCACAAGCCGGCTCCGCCTCGGTCGCTGAACCCGGCTCTGCCTCCGCAAATCGAGGGCATCATCGGCAAGGCGATGGAAAAAGATCGCGACAAACGCTACGCCAGCGCCAGCCAGATGAAAGGCGACCTGCAGCGGCTGAAGAAGGAAACCGAATCGGGATCGGTCAAGACCAATTCTCGAGAAGCGCCCCTGCGCGTCGTCACAAATACATTTGAGACTTCGAGTGCATGGCAGAAATATCTGCTCCTGGGAATGGCTGGGCTTCTGGTTTCTGTGCTGGCCGCCATGGGAGCATGGTGGTTCAAGCATCGGAGCGGAGCCGCGAACGCCGGCGGAAGTTCCATCGCGGTGCTTCCGCTGCAAAATATGAACGGCGACTTCAGCGTGGACTATCTCCGTTTTGCGCTGGCCGACGAAATTGACAATGTGCTGACCCATAGCCGCTCGCTCGATGTGCGGCCTTCGGGAGCGACCCGCAAATACGTGAGCCCGGATATCGACCCGCAGCAGGTGGGGAAGGAACTGCGGGTGGGCAGCGTCCTGACTGGGCATTTTTTGCGTCAGGGCGACCACCTCCTGGTGACTCTGGAAGCCACCGAAACCAAGAGCAACCGGATGTTGTGGCAGACGAATTTCACCTCGTCGAGCGAGGACCTGATCGCTTTACAATCGCAACTCGCGAATCAGGTTCGCCAGGGTTTATTGCCTATTCTCGGCGCAGCCGGCAGCTTTCTCGATACCAGCACTCGGCCGAAGAGCCAAGAAGCTTACGATCTTTACCTGCACAGTCTCGCTCTGCCTCACGATGCCGGACCGAACAAAGACGCAATCGCCGTGCTGGAGCATGTTGTGCAAACCGATCCGAACTATGCTCCTGCCTGGGAGGAGCTCGGGGTGCGCTCCTACTATGACGCGGAGTATTCCAGTGGCGGAGAGCAGATGTTCCAGCGTTCCAACAAGGCCTCCGAACGTGCCGTGGCGCTCGATCCCAACCGCATCGTGGCCGCCGGCCAGCTGATCACAAATCGCGTGGAGAGAGGTGAGCTGGCCAAGGCCTACGCGGCCGCACAAGCTTTGGTCAAGAGCCGTCCGGAGAGTGGCCAGGCTCATTTCACCATGGCCTACGTGCTCCGCTACGCTGGAATGCAAGAAGACGCGGCGCGCGAGTGTGCCACGGCGATCGAGTTGTCCCCGGGAAACTTCCAGTTCCGGTCGTGTGCGTGGGCGTTCATGGAGTTGGGCGAAACCCAGCGCGCAATGGATTTTGTCCGTCTGGATGCCGGCTCGGAATGGGCGGCCTTCGCAACCTCGTCGGTTCTACTACGCGAAGGGAAGCTGGCGGAAGCGCGTGACAGCGTGAAGAAGATGTCGGCCAATGCGCAGTATCATCGCGATCTGCTGGAAGCGTGTCTCGGGATGCGCCCGGCTTCCGAGTCGGACGAAATCATTACCGAGGCTGAAACTTCGGTGCTCGCAGAACCTGATCCTGAACCCTGGTACGAACAGGGCACGATCATGGCATTCTGCGGGAAGCCCGCCATTGCCCTCCATATGCTCACCGCCGCAGTGGAACAGAATTATTGTTCCTACTCGGCTCTGCTGTCCGATCCATTGCTGGCAAAGATGCGCAGCACCAAGGAATTCGATGCCGTGCTGACCGCTGCCCACCAATGTCAGGAAAGCGTGCGCAACCCACAGGGGCAGTGAATCAGGTAGGATTGGTAGTGGGTTGCGCTATCCTTTTTCTGTCTTCATCAGTCGATGACTCTGACTCTGTCTCAGGAAAAATCTTGGCTCCGGTCCGCGAGAGGAACCATCTTTTATCTATGACGAACGATGACCGTGGGGTCGGGCACCAACGAGTTCGGCCCGGCTCTCTGCTGTTTTTCCTTGTCCTTTTTCCGATTTTGCTGCTGACCGCTGCATTTGTTGCGCAGATCACGCCACAACCAGCCACTTCACCGGCGCCCCGTTTTGTAGATCCTCTTCCGCAGGACACAGGCGCAGCAGGGCTACAGGAAATGCTACTGCGGTTGCGCACGACTGCACGCCTCATGCAAACCGTGGCCCATCCCGATGACGAAGACGGCGGCATGCTGACGCTGGAGTCGCGCGGAAAGGGTGCGACGGTCTTGCTCTTGACCCTGAATCGTGGCGAGGGCGGGCAAAACAAAGTAGGCAGTAATTTGTTCGATGTCTTGGGCGTTTTGCGGACCCTGGAACTGCTCGGGGCGGACCGGTACTACGGTGTGGAGCAGCGCTTCACCCGGGTCGCGGATTTTGGCTTTTCCAAGAATGCCGACGAAACCTTTCAGAAGTGGCAAGGTCACGACATCGCACTGGGCGATATGGTGCGGGTGATTCGCACCTTTCGGCCTGACGTTCTCGTCCCCCGCTTTTCAGGCACCGATCGTGACGGACACGGCCATCACCAGGCCTCTTCGATTCTTGCGCGCGAGGCCTTCCGCGCGGCGGCTGATCCCAATCGTTTTCCAGAGCAGATCAAAGAAGGACTGCTTCCGTGGCAGGCTAAAAAACTCTACATAGGGAACGTGTGTGGATTTGGCGCTCAAACTTGTCCTGCGGAGAACTACACCGTCAAGCTGAATACGGGAGAGCAGAGTCCAAGGCTGGGAATGTCGTACGCCCAATTCGCAATCGAGGGATTGCGGCATCAGCAGTCTCAGGGCGTGGGAGCCTTTTCGATCGACTCTGGGCCTCGTTACACGTTCTACAAACTCGTGGATTCAGTTCTGCCGTCCACCGTAGATAAGGATGGTCACGAGCAAGATTTGTTTGACGGCATTGACACAACTCTGCAGGGATTGGCGTCGCGCTTGGGAACTGAAGAACCAAATGTACCGTGGCTGCGACCGGAGTTGGTAGAAATTTCAAATCACATTCAGGATGCAACCCAACGAAGTCAAAAAGAAGCGAGCGACGCGACCGGACCGCTACTCGTCGTTTTACAGAACCTGGATTCGCTCATAAGCCGCATGGACAGCAGCCAGATCGACCCGCCGCTGAAGCGGGATTTGCTAGAGATACTCGAAGAGAAACAGCAACAGGCGCAGACAGCAATCAACCTGGCCCTCCAGATCTCAGTGGAAGCTACGGTCGCTCCTCCACAAAGTGCGGCAGCAAACTTGCCCAAGGAGGGGGAGGCGTTAAGCGCCGTGTCTCCCGGCCAGAAGTTCCTGGTACGGGTGAAGTTTCACAATGGCTCAAAGTACAAGTTAGTCGTAGACCGCATACGCCTTGATGCTCCACAAGGATGGACCAGGCAGATTGACGCAGAAGCTGTCCTCGTTGTCGCTCCCGGCAAGGATCAGTACGCGAACTTCGTCGTGCAGATTCCTGCTGACGCCGCTGATGCCCGCTTTTATACGCGTCCCTACTGGCATCGCGCTGATCCGGAAACCGAAAGTATTAATACGGTCGACGACGAACGGTACGTTACCATTCCCTTCCCGCCGTCTCCATTCCGTGCAACGGTTCAGTATCACACTCATCGCTCGGCGCTAGACCTGAGCCTCTTTGGTGGGGCGCATAAATTAGGTGGATCAGACGGACCGCAAACGGAGATTTCATCTCCGGTAGTCGCCCCGTTCTTAGATGACAAGGGCATCGAGCGCAGACGCGCACTCGCGGTCGTCCCCGCATTTTCCGTCATGCTGGAACCTGGACAGCAGGTGATCCCCACACGAGGCGATGAGGAATGCCGAGTGAAAGTCGGGGTTTCGAGCAATTTGAACGTTGCCGTCAAGGGGGTACTTCATCTGGAAGTGCCGGCTGGTTGGCGAGTTGAACCCTCCACGCTAGCCGTTGAGTTTCACAAGCGCGGCGAGAAGCAGGAGTTCGAATTCAAGATATTTCCAGCTAGCCTCAAGGAGGGACGGGCGAAGATCCGCGCCGTTCTCGAAGCCGGCGGCGTGAACTACAGCGAAGGTTACAGCCTGGTTACTCGCGAGGACCTCGCCAGCTTTTATTATTATCAGCCGGCGCAGCAGCGCATCAGCATCGTCGATGTGAAGGTGCCCAAAGATTTGAAGGTTGGCTACATCATGGGCGCGGGCGATGACATTCCGACCGTGCTCAGCCAGATCGGAATGAAAGTTACTCTTGTTCCGGCGGACAAAATCGCCACTGAGGACCTGAGCCAGTACCAGACGATCGTGCTCGGAATCCGCACTTACGATACGCAAAAGGATCTCGCGGCCAACAATAAAAAGCTGCTGGATTTTGTTTATGGCGGCGGGACTCTTGTCGGACAATACGACACTGGCGTGGCCGATTTCAACAAAGGAAAATTCACGCCTTACCCGGCACAACTCAGCCGCGCCCGCGTTTCCGTTGAAGAAGCTCCAGTCGAAATTCTGGCTCCGGATGATGGCATCTTTCACTATCCCAACCAGATCACCGACCATGATTTCGATGGATGGGTGCAGGAGCGTGGACTCTATTTCATGGACCAATGGGACAACAATTTCAAGCCCCTGCTGGCGAGCCATGACCCTGGAGAGGCGCCGCAGAAGGGTGGGCTATTGCGCGCGCAGTATGGCAAGGGGACATATATCTACACGGGATACGCTTTCTTCCGACAGTTACCAGCGGGAGTTCCAGGGGCAATTCGTCTTTATGTGAACTTGCTGAGCGCGGGGCATGAGAAGAGGGCGTTCACTGAATAGGCGTTCCTAAACTCTCTTTCGTGAGGGCACGGCTTTAGCCGTGCCGATGGAGCAGCAAAGGACGAGGGCTTTAGCCCTGAGGCAAAGTTTCAGTTTCCAGTTCTTAGTTCTCGGTTCTCGGCTTTTCGCCAATGCAGCCTGCCTCCCATTCCGATCCGAATTCCCCGCACCTGATTCGTGGAGTGGGCCTGGGGAGCGCGACCGCGCTCAACATGATCGACATGATCGGCGTCGGACCGTTCATCACCATACCCCTGATCGTGAGCGCGATGGGTGGACCGCAGGCGATGCTGGGGTGGATTCTTGGCGCGGTCTTTGCCATGTGCGATGGCCTCGTCTGGGCAGAACTTGGCGCGGCCATGCCGCAGTCGGGTGGTTCCTATGGTTATCTGCGCGAGATTTACGGACGAAATCGACTGGGCCGGCTGATTTCCTTTCTTTTTGTCTGGCAGCTTTCTTTCAGTGCACCGCTCATTATCGCCTCGGGATCGATTGGCCTTGCGGGATATGCATCCTATCTCTGGCCCGGACTGGAAACGCCGTATGTCACTCGCCATTGGAGCATACCCTTGCCGCTGCTGGGGAGGTTGCAACTGCACTGGCTGGTTTCGGGAGCCACGTTTGTGGCGATCGGCACAGTTGCTCTGGCGGTGCTCCTTCTGTATCGCAAAATCACGAGCATTGGGTGGATCTCAAAGCTGCTCTTGGCCGGAGTGATCGGAACCATGTCCTGGATCATCATTGCGGGACTCAGCCACTTCGATGCTTCGCGAGCTTTCAGTTTTCCGCCAGGAGCGTTCGCCCTATCCCGCAATTTCTTTCTAGGACTGGGCTCGGCCATGCTGATCGCTACCTATGACTATTGGGGCTATGCCAACGTCGCCTTTTTAGGCGATGAAGTCAAAGAACCGGGGAAAACGATTCCTCGAGCAATACTGCTATCCATTTTTTTGGTGGCATGTCTATACGTGGTGATGAACATCAGCATCCTGGGCGTGGTGCCGTGGCGGGAGATGCAGGCAGGGCAAGACAACCGCGGCCTGTATGTTGTGTCCATTTTCATGCAAAAGATTTACGGACCATGGGCTGCGAATCTGGCGACAGGGCTGGTGATGTGGACAGCTTTCGCCTCGGTGTTTTCGGTGATGCTGGGATACTCGCGGGTGCCCTACGCTGCCGCTCTCGACGGAAATTATTTCAAAGCGTTCGCGCGCGTGCACCCAGAGGGACGGTTTCCGTATGTGTCATTGCTCGCTCTCGCTGCGGGCGCAGCGCTGTTTTGTTTTCTGTCGTTGGCTGACGTAATCGCCGGGCTCGTGGTAATTCGTATCATGCTGCAGTTCCTGCTTCAAGCGATTGGCTTGATCGTATTGCGGATTCGCCGTCCCGATCTGCCGCGGCCTTTCCGCATGTGGCTCTACCCGCTCCCCGCCTTGGCCGCGTCGGTCGGATTCTTGTTCGTACTTATCTCGCGCACCAACTCACTCACCCAGATTCGCTACGCCGTGTTGATCCTGATCAGCGGAGTCATCATTTATCTTCTGCACGCCCGGCGGCATAGGGAGTGGCCATTTGGAGAGTATGCAGCCGCAGAGAAGATTACAGGCAACTAGCATGGCCGACATGGTGAACACCTCGATTCCACGAAATCTGCCCCGCCAGCCAGACAGTTCGCCGTGGGCTCCATTGGGTGAGCCACTCTTTCGTTCGCTCTGGTTAGCCTCTGTAATCTCGTACACGGGAACCTGGATGCAGAACGTAGGTGCGGGCTGGCTGATGACCCAGTTGACGATGTCTCCACTGATGGTGAGCCTGGTGCAGGCGGCGACAACGCTTCCTGTATTTTTAGTCATCTTGCCAGCAGGAGCGCTGGCGGACATGGTGGATCGGCGGCGCTTCCTGCTGATCACGCAAGGTTGGATGGTAGCAGCCGCGGCCTTGCTGGGCATCTTCACCCTGCTGGGACATGTGACCCCGTGGATTCTGCTCATCTTCACATTCGTCCTGGGCCTCGGCGCGGTAATGAACGATCCGGCGTGGCAAGCCATCACCCCAGAAATCGTTTCTCAAAGGCAGCACGCGCCGGCAGTAGCCTTGAACTCGGTTGGGTACAACGTGGCTCGTGCCGTGGGTCCCGCGCTAGGTGGAATCGTGATCGCTATCGCGGGTTCGGGCGTGGCTTTCCTGCTGAATGCTGCTTCGTTTTTCGGTGTCATCTTCTTTTTGTATCGCTGGAAGCGTCCTCACTTCGAGGACGTCGAAACCGGGCGCGTCACCGATGCCATCCTCACCGGCCTGCGTTACGGGCGCGGCGCTCCAGTCGTGCGTTGTGTCCTGATCCGCACTGGCGCGTTCAGTTTGGGAGCGAGTTCCCTGCTCGCTCTCTTGCCGATTGTCGCCCGTCCACATGGAGCTACCGGCTACGGATTGCTGCTCGGGTCCTTCGGCCTGGGAGCGTTGGCGGGCGCGGCGGGCCTGCCCCGGCTGCGCAGTACGCTCTCTGTCGACGGAGTGGTAACGGTCGCCATCCTGGTGTTTGCGGCGATGACGCTTGCCGCGGGACGGGTACAAACCTTCGGCTGGTTGGAACTGGTCCTGTTCACCAGCGGCACCGCTTGGATTGGAATTCTGGCTTGTCTCAATGTCGCGGCGCAAACCATGTCGCCTTCATTTCTTCGAGCACGGGCGTTATCGTTGTATCTACTGGTGCTGCAGGGAGGGATGGCGATCGGCAGCGCGGTCTGGGGCGCGGTGGCCAGTCGGGTCGGAATCCCAACGGCGTTGCTGTGTTCCGCAGTCGCGCTTGTAGTTGGACTGGTGAGTGTGCGACGCTATCCCCTGACGTCGCAGGAACTACAATACGCGCCGTCCGTCGTACGAGACTAATTCGGGGCGAGATCCTAAAATCCCAATCCTAGGTCAAGGAGATTTCTCATGAAGAAAACGAGGGGGCTGTTTGCATTTCTGCTTCTGCTGGCTGCTGGCGGTCTCGCGCTGGCCCAGGACGCTAAGCCGACGGAACGTCGCACCGTCGCTCAAGTGCTGGATCGCAATGTAGCCGGTGTGGAGAACGAGTTCGTTTCGGCCGCGGGCGCCATGCCCGAGGACAAATATTCATTTGCCCCCACGAACGGCGAATTCAAAGGCGTCCGTACTTTCGCTCAGCAGGTGAAGCACGTGGCCGCAGTCAACTACATGGTCGGAGCAGCAATCCTCGAAGAGAAACCACCCGTCGACCTGGGCAGTGAGAACGGCCCGGATTCAGTGAAGACCAAAGCAGACATTGAGAAATTCCTCAAGGACTCGTTTAGCTATGTTCACAAAGCTTTTGGCACCATTAACGATGGAAACCTGCTCAGCCCCATCAAAAGTCCCTTCGGACAGAATATGGTCACTCGTCTGGGCATGGCTACTTTGATCGTGGGGCACTGTTTCGACCACTACGGGCAAATGGTGGAATATTTACGGATGAACAGCATTGTGCCTCCCGCCAGCCGCTAATCAATCGAGCACATCGCCGAGGGCCGGCGCTTTTCCGGTCCTTTGTGTCTTTCCCGTCTCAATTCTCCATATGGCACGGAAGTGCTATTTACACTTACCGGGATGAAAATTAGTCTCATCTTCCCCCACTTTCTGAAAGAACGGTGTTTAGAAAAACGGACATCCCTGACGGGTCGTGAGGACGCGTTGGAAATTCGGGTGCGTGGACTCGCCGTTTCGAGTCGAGCCCGATGGTAGGAGAAGTAAATGAAGTCCAAGAGACGTGACGCGACAGATTCACGCGTATCTGACCCCGCACGGGAGAGCGAAGTCCAGCAGGAAATCGAAAGTTTTCTTCGGGCAATCCGTTCTTATCCGGACCGGTTTGCCCGCGAACCTTACCTGAGTTTCCAGCAGCATCTATCCAGTATCGTCACCACAACTCACTCACCGAGGGCCGACGAATAGCGGCGGGTTGAGTGTAGGTTTATCCCTCAGTCTTCAGCTCATCGATCGGCTGACCCCTCGCGTCGTAATCTCTGTGGAGATCAGTTCCGGGTTAAGGCCGTGTGCACGCAGACAGGCACGAACCCGGATCCCTGCGGCGTTCGCACTCGACTTCGGGTCCAGAAAAACCAGGACAGAAGGCCCGGCTCCGCTTAGAGCACTACCCAATATTCCGCGAGTTCCGGTCAGCTCCTGCAATGCGGGCAGCAGAGGGCACAGGGACGCACGGTAGGGCTGGTGGATGCGGTCTTCCAGTGCCGACGCAAGCAGATCCTTGCGTCCCTCAAGGAACGCGGCCAGCAGCAGCATGGAATTCTGGATGTTGGCCACGGCATCGGCGCGCGAGTATTCATTGGGCAACACCCGGCGTGCATCCTCTGTGGAAAGGCTTTCGTTGGGAACCGCGAGCAACAGTGGCCACTTCCCTTTCGGCCTTACATGTGCCATTTGCATTTCGCCATTCGCTGAAATTCGTGCGATGGCTAAACCGCCCATCCAACAGGCCGCGGCGTTATCGGGATGGTGTTCGCGCCGGGATGCTTCGTATACGATCCGGCTATCGGTCCAGCGCAATTGGCCGAAGTGAACTGCCAGAGCGATTCCCGCCAACCGGGCGGCCGCTGAGGACCCGCAGCCTCTTCCGATAGGAATCTGGTTGTCGATGCGAAGCCTAACCGGCTGCACCGGCTTTCTTTCCGCCTGCAGCACCTCGCGATAAGTCGCCAGAATAAGATGGTTCTCGATTCGGCCGCAGATTTCGCGATCGCGACCGCGCGCTGTGACCGCGAATTCATTTGCGGATCTGGCCCGAACCTTAAGGAACATTGAGAAAGCCAGCGCAGCAGCGTCGAAGGCCGGGCCGAGATTCGCCGATGTCGCCGGGAGAATCAACTCCAGGGACTGTGGTTTAGGTCGCTTTTTGCCAGTGTGATCGGTCATGAAACAAAAACAAGACGTTGCGAGCAACGTCTGTACAGAAGCGATTCCGATTGTAGAAACGTAGCCTGCTACGTTTCTAGCCGGTCGTCAGCTTCTTTGAGGGTTCGAATGACTGCTTCCATCGTGTCGTCAAGTACGATGGGTGCGCGTTGCTGAGCCTTAAGAATACCAGCTTCTTTTTCACACTCATGGCCAGCAAACAGATCGCCGCGATGAAACTTCAAGGTGAACTCGGGATCTTTCAGCAGATGCCCGGTCAAGATCAAGACCACACTTTCCTCCGGCTTAACGAAACCCTGCTTCACCAGTTTCTTAAGTCCAGCCAGAGTTACCGCGGATGCTGGTTCACAGCCAATACCATCAGCGCCGATTTCGGCTTTGGCCAGAGCAATCTCAACTTCGCTGACTTGTTCGACGGCGCCATCTGTGGCCTGCAGTATGCGAACCGCCTTCTTCCACGATGCAGGATTTCCGATACGAATCGCGCTGGCCGCAGTTTCAGCCTGCACGGAGACCAGTTTCTTGCCGCCATTTTCGCGCATCGTCCGAACCAGGGGATTGGCGCCCGTCGCTTGAATGATCGAGACCTTCGGTAATCTCGAGATGAAGCCGAGTTGCTTCATCTCCAGAAATGCCTTTCCAAGCGCCGAAGAGTTTCCCAGGTTTCCACCCGGAACGATGACGTGATCGGGCGCCCGCCAATCGAACTGTTCCATCAGTTCAATCGCCGCCGTCTTCTGTCCTTCGAGACGATACGGGTTGACGGAATTCAGGAGGTAAACCGGCATTCTCTGCACGACTTCGTTCAGCAGGCGCATGCAGCCATCGAAATCGGTTTTCAACTGGCAAGTCACAGCACCATAGTCGAGCGCCTGAGAAAGTTTGCCCCATGACACTTTGCCCTCTGGGATCAGTACCAGGCTGCGCATTCCGCCACGCGCTGCATAAGCCGCCATCGAAGCGGACGTGTTGCCGGTCGAAGCGCATGCTACCCAACGGAATCCCTCTCGCCGCGCCACAGAAGCGGCCACAGTCATTCCCGTGTCCTTGAATGATCCCGTGGGATTCATGCCCTGGTGCTTGGCGTAAAGCTGCTGCACCCCGGCAATGCGGGCACAGCCAGGCATTTCATAAAGAGGAACATTCCCCTCGCGCAGGGTAATGATTTCTTGTCCGTCGTGAAAGCCGGGAAGCATTTCTCGAAAACGCCAGACGCCGCTTTCGTCAACGGGAAGTCCGGAAGTTCGGCGCTCACGCCAGAGCGCTCTGAGCACAGGGGCCTCTGCGAAAGATGTCTTCCAACCGGGATATACGATCTCAAACAAATCGCCGCAACTGGCGCAGCGGAAGTTCTGCTCTGCCTTCTCGCACACCACACCGCAACCAATGCAACGTAGTTGCGAAGAGTGTGCGGAACTCGGCTCGGGTGAAATGGGGTCGGTCATCCAGGTTGAAGTGGGTGGAACATGATCCGGAGCAACTTACTTCCCACCGCGTAGATATTTATCGGTCTTATCAATCCAGTCCGCACGCGGCGGATTGAATACATCTAGATCGACCGTATAGGCAAGCGCCTCGGCTTTGTGCGGCATGTGCGGAGGAATGGTCAGGACCTCGCCTGCATTCACCACGATCTCTTTGCCATCAATCCAAAACTTCAATGCGCCTTCAAGAACGTAGGTAATCTGTTCGTTGTGATGACTGTGCTCTGGCACGATGCAACCCTTCTTTAGCAGAACGCGCGCCAGCATCACATTCTGCCCCACAACAAAATGGCGCTGCAGCAGTGGGTTCAGATCTTCAAGCTCGATCGAACTCCAAGGAATATGCCTCAACTCGGCCTTCTTGGCGCTCTTCTTCGTTGACCGCTGGGCTGTCGTTTTCTTCTTGGATTTTGGGGCCGTCCGCTTTGTTGTCGTCTTCGCCATCAGTGCACCTTCCCCCCGTAGATTCCGACTGCATTGTCATGCAAATAACCGTGAGCCATCTGCAGTGCCTGCGCCTCGCTGACTTCGCCCATGGAAATCATTTCCGCCAACGCGGCGGCCAGCGCCGTACGCGAGGACTGCACTCCCAGCCAGTAGCTCTCCTCCGCACCCAGGACTTCGTTATACGGGAAGGAATCGGTCCCAAAAGTAATCTTTTCCGGGAAAGTCTCGAGCCACAGCTTTAGTGTGCGTTTAAACTCGGACGGATACAACAGAATTTCGGTTTCCGACGAATCCAGATATACGTTTTTCGCCGACGCCAGCCAGATTGCTTGCCGGTCGTAAGGATATCCGCCGTGAATCATCACAAACGTGACGTTCGAATAGCGCGGATCGCGCAGAATACTTTCCAGATTCATGATGTTGCTCTCGGAGAGATTGAAGTAATCGCCGATGCCCACCGCCGAGTGAATGTGAATCGGAAGATGAAGCCGGCCGCCTTCGCGGATCAAATAGCGGAACATGAAATCCTGAAAGGTACGGTATTCGTCCTTGCTGGGAATGCCGCCGGCAACGAATCGCTGATAAATGTCCTGCGCATCCTCACGGGCTGGATCGCTGAACTTGGTTGAGCGGAAATATGCCACTTCGAACTTCATGGCGATCGCGCCCTTCTTCTGATTGTCTTCCAGAGTACGGCTGACAAATTTCAGATAGTCCGCAAAATCCGCAGGCATCTTGCTCACACCTTCCTGCTGCATCCAGCGATGCAGCATCTTCTCCTGCAGCGGGATGTAAACTTCTTCGTCGGCGTTGCGCGAGCGCTCCCGCTGATTGTCGAACGGCCACATGAACGAATCCGCGAAGAAAACCCAGACGAACCGCTTGGGATCGAGGTAGTCGGCCATCATCGCGCGGTTGGCGACTCCTTGCTCGATGTTCAACTTGTCAAGAATATCGGAAAAGTACGCATTGCCTCGTTGCTTCTTAAGCTCTGCTTTCTTCTGGACCAGCCACTTGGCGTGCTCTGGCGAGAGATCGTCGAAGGGATAGCCGAAGAGCGCTTTTGCTGCCGCGACGAGTTCAGGGTTGGTGTCGCGTTCTCGAAGTGCGGCGCTTCCGGGAGGCGCAGCCATGGCATCGACGTCGGAATCGTCGGAGAAGCCGGGATGCGCATGATGGTCAAACATGGGGATCTTTTCGATCTGAGGCAGGAGCTGTTGGTAGATTTGCTGAACGTCAGGTCCAGGCAGTGGACGCGCCTGACCTACGGCCAGCGCGGACAGCCCGGTTATTGTCAACAAACCTAGAAACGCTTTTCTCATCAAGGCTCTGTTTCGTAGTTTCGCAATGAATATCCTACCGAAGCCTGCTACCGCGCTGCGACAGTTCGCTGCCAAACTACCGAGGCACGCAGAATCCGTTCCACGGCTTCCTGCAATGTAGCGGTGGAAGATGCGAACGAGAAACGGATGAAATTGACTCCAGCCGCCCCGAATGCCGCGCCAGGGATCGCTGCGACACCAGCCTCTTCCAACATGATTCGGCAGAGTTCCTCTGCGCTCATCCCTGTTTCGGAAATGTTCACCCAGGCATAGAACGCCCCTTCCGGTTGAGAACAGCGGAATCCGGGAACCCGGTTCAAGTCACGCACGAACTGGTCACGCCGCCTGGCAAACTCGCCGACCATACGGGGGGTTGTTCCTTCGCGATCTTTGAGAGCTTCAATGGCTGCATACTGACTGAACTCCGCGACGCAGGTATAGCTGTTCACCGCAAGCATCGCGAGTGCAGGAACGATACGCGGCGGGGCAACGGTATATCCGAGCCGCCATCCAGTCATAGCAAAGCTTTTGGAGAAGCCGTCGATAATCAGGGTGCGCTCCTCCATCCCCGGATAATTCATCAGGGAGACATACTGTCCACCATAAATGACTCGGGCATAGATTTCGTCGGAAAGCACGAGCAAATCATGTTGCACCGCGAGCTCCGCCAGCCGACGCTGCACTTCGTCGGTGTAGACCGTGCCGGTCGGATTGCCCGGCGAGTTCGTGATTAAAATTTTCGTACGAGGTGTAATCTTCGCCGTGATCTCGTCAGCATCCGGCTGGAAATGGTTGCGTTCCGAAAGCTCAAATGGCACGGGAAAGCCGCCCAACCCAAGCGTGATCGACGGGTACCCTGGAAACCCCGGGTCGGGATACAACACCTCGTCTCCGGGATCGATCAGCGCCATCATCGCCATGAAGAGAGCGATTTTGCAGCCCGGCGCGATCACAATGTTATTCGCTGAAACCTTCAGACTGCGGGTGTCGTGAAGATAAGTGGCGATTGCCTCGCGCAGGGTAAGGACGCCGGCGACTGCGCAGTAACGGTCCTTACCCTCGTCCAGAGCCTGTTTCAGCGCGTTGTTCACGGATGCGGAGGGATGGAAGTCGGGCTCGCCGAGTTCGAGATGAATGATGGAGCGGCCTTCGCGCTCCAGTTCTTTGGCGCGCGCATAAACCGACAACGCGCCTTCGCCCGTCATCACAGCCATTCGAGAAGCTAACGGTCGCATTCTTGCCTTTCTAGCATGGGCGGACGTCCCACACACTACAACCCTTTGTAGAGGCCGCCATCGACTAGCACGGTCTGTCCGGTGACGTACGACGCGCGATCAGACGCTAGCCACACGATCGCATCCGCAACCTCACGTGGTTCACCTAGACGCTTCAGAGGTGCATCCGCGCTCCATCCCTCGGAGATTTCTTTTTCACTCTTCCCCGTAGCTGCGGATCGGGTTTTCGCCAACTCCTTTAATCGATCGGTAGCCGTGTAGCCCGGCCCTACGTTGTTTACGAGTATGCCATCTTTGCCGAACTCGTTGGCGAGACTTTTCACCAGTCCAACCACTGCGGCGCGCACTGCGTTGGAAAGCACCAGATCCGCCACCGGCTGCTTGGTTGTAATGGAAGTAATCGTGATGATCCGCCCCCAATGCTTGCGCTGCATGTGAGGAATCACTTCGCGGGCAAAATAGACGGTGCTGAGAAAATTGAGATCGACGGCCTTCCGCCATTCTTCGATGCTGGCCGCAAGAAATCCCTTCGCGGGCGGGCCGCCGGCATTGGTGACACAAATATCGACGCCGCCGAATTTTGCCACCACGGCTTCGACAAAGCGATGCACCGCTGCTGCATCCGTTACATCCAGCGCTTGCGTAAACACCTCGGCGCGGTATTGCTTCTCGATATGCTCCGCGGCCGCCTTTAGCGTTGGAGCGTTGCGTGCGCACATCGCGACCCGGCACCCTTCGGCGGCGAAGGCCTCGGCCGTGGCGCGGCCAATCCCCTGGCTGGAGGCAGCCACAATTGCAACCCGGTTCTGCAAACCTGTATCCATGATGCTGGGACTATAAAGAATACCTGATCTGGGCTGTATGGGTCAGAACCTGGGTGTTCTGTGCTCTTGCTCACCTTCGCTGCGGGCGCTAGTCTTACTGAGTTGCTGCCGAGACTTGTGCGGCGCCTGGTTCGTCCTAAGCACGACGGAGGCACGATGAAGCCACACCAATACCGCCCCGAAACCGAAGCTGTGCGCGGGGGCACTGATCTCAGCAAGAAGAACGGGCCGCTGGCCACGCCCATCTACCAAACATCAACATTCGAATCCGCCGACATTGCGACGGCGATTGAATCCACCACTTCCGATATGTTCTACACACGCTACGGCAATCCCACAACTACGGTTGCTGAGGGCGCGATTGCGGAACTCGAGGGGGCGGATGGAGCGTTGCTGTTTGCTTCGGGCATGGGAGCGGTTTGCACATCGGTTATGGCGTTGGTGGCGAGTGGCGACCACATTGTCGCACAACGCGATATCTATGGAGGTGCGACAAAGTTTCTGAGCGCCTGGCTGCCCAAACTTGGGGTCGAGACCACATTTGTAGATAGCACCGACTACGAGGAGTACGCCCGAGCCATTCGTCCCAATACCCGGTTGCTGTATTTGGAAACGCCAACCAATCCAACCCTGAAGATCATCGACCTTCGAAAGGCTGTGAGCTTGGCGAGACAACACAATCTGATCACCACGATTGACAGCACCTTTGCCACGCCTATCAACCAACGCCCCATCGAGTTTGGGATTGATCTCGTAATACATTCCGGGACCAAGTATTTCGGAGGCCACTCTGATCTCATTTGTGGCGTGGCAACGGGCAGGGTCGATCTGATTCAGGAAATTCATGAAACCCGCACGATTCTTGGTGTCACTATGGATCCGCACGCTGCCTGGCTCTTGCTACGCGGGATTAAGACGTTGGCGGTTCGAGTGCAACGGCAAAACGAGAGCGCGTTGCGGATTGCAAGGTTCTTGTCTGAACACGCGGGCGTGCAGAAGGTGCACTACCCTTTCCTCGAATCGCACCCGCAATACGAACTTGCCTTGGCGCAGATGCGCGGCGGCGGTGGGATGTTGAGCTTTGAAATCGAGGGCTCAGGAGAAGACGCCCGGCGGCTGGCTGAATCCTTGCGGCTGTTCACGCTCGCGGTAAGCCTGGGCGGAGTCGATTCCTTGGTCACACTTCCGATTCACAGCTCCCACGCGATGATTTCCGAGGAGCAGCGGGAGAAAATGGGAGTAAATGACCGCCTGATCCGTCTGTCGGTCGGAATCGAGAGTGCCGACGATTTAATCGCGGACATGGAGCAGGCCTTCGTCGCCGTTAGTTCGGCGCGCCAACGCGCACAAGTTGGATAGGCCCAGCTTCCCGATCGGCCTCCAACACTCCGAAACCATCTTGGACGATTTTCTAACCTCACCCATCGCGCAGAAAAATCCTGGCCCCACGCGGAGGCCAGGAGGAGGAACCACTTGCTCTCGCCTAGAAAATAAACTTCAGCGCCAACTGTAGAATTCGAGGAAGATGAGCGGAGCCGGGACGCAGAATGCCGGTAGTGGTTATGCACGAGGGATCGCCGGCGGAATTGTTTGCGCCGTAGCAGCCGATCTGGTTGGCGCCAGTTACCCCTGCGCCGTTGGCATTGTCCGCGGCTGAACCAGCATCGCCGCCAAGCCAGGACCACTCGTTGTGGTTGAAGACGTTGAATGCCTCAGCCCTGAATTCAAAATACTTGCTCTCGGTCACGGCAATGTGCTTCAGCAGGGCCATGTCGAAGTTCGAACGCCAGGGATTAGTCAGAATGTTTCGTCCCGCATTTCCGAAGGTCAGTCCTCTGGGCGCTACGAAGGCCGAAGGATTGTAGAGTAAGGGCCCGAAACCCTGCTGGCTCACATTTGGTACTCCAGACCTCGGGTCGCCCACCAGGTCAGGATAGGAAGCGGCGGTGGCAAAACCATTGCCCACTCCAGCGTTGTCTCCGGGGATCGAGCCGACTCCGCCGTTGTAGATGCTGAACGGCGTTCCGCTCTGGAGTGTGGTGATGCCCGACCATTCCCACCCACCAAGCACTTTATTCGCGAGACCTTTGTTCTTGAAAAACGGCAGATCGTAAACGTAGCCGATGTTGAAGACATGGCGCTCGTCGAAGTTAGAACTGGCGCGATAGGCGTTCAGGTTATAGGAATCGACGAAACCTGCGTCGTTATAGTCGGACGAATCGTCGATGGAATGACTGTAGGTGTACGCGACGTTTAGTTGCAGGCTGCCCACGCTTTGGCGCAGCGACGCTTGGAAGGCGTTGTAGTTCGACGATCCAGTTTGGTCTTTCCGGGTAATGTCGCCGATGCCTGCGAAGGGACGGTACGGGCTGGGATCGTTTCCGCAGGCGATGGACAGGTTGATCGCAGCTTGACCGGTCACCGGCACGCCGCTTGGAGTCGTCATGCTAATACAGTCGTTGGGCCCAATCGCCTCGCCCGGCTTGTATGGATCTTGGCTTAGAGGCGTCGAGTGAACCTGGTTGTACTCGTAGGAGCGGGTGAGGTGAACGCCCTCACTCCCGACGTAGGAGAGCGTGGCAACCATGTTTTTGGCAATATCGTGCTGGATATCCAAATGCCACTGCTGCACGTACGGCCATATAGCCTTGTTGGGAAGGGATACGAAGGTCAGCGGCGTCGTGCCGCCACCAAGAAGCGCTGGAGTGATGTTGGCGTAGCCCGCAACGTTTACGACGCTGGCAGTTTGCGTCTGAAAACTGTACTGTTCAAGCGATTCGGTATTGGATTCGTTCCCATTGGTGTGCTCGAAGAAGATTCCATATCCACCTCGAACTGCCCACCGTCCATCGCCCTTCGGATCCCAGGCGAAGCCGATACGCGGCGCCGGATTGAACCAGTGATTGGACATGCAACCGGCAGGGACGCCGGCCGTGACACCGCAATTGACCCATCCGTTGTAGGGGTTGCCTGTCACGACATAGGAGCCAGTCGTCGGATCCTGCTTCACCCCGCTTGCTCCCTGTACGTAGCGGGTCGGATCAAAGTTCCAGGCAAGATTATTTTTCTCGGAATACGTTCCGAAAAAGCTCAGCCGCAGCCCGAAGTTGAAGGTCAGCCGAGGCAATGCGTGCCAGTCATCCTGGAAGTAGGGCTCAAAGATTCTGTATTGCTCGTGCATCTTGAGCGCGTTAGCCTCTTGCGTGAAGGTGTCTACGTTGCCCAGCAGCAGATCAGCGAACGCATTCCCCGTGGTAACCGTACTCGCGGTGTTGTACTGGATAAAACCGTTGGTACCATAGCTGGGCTGGGGTATTTCGTTTTTGTGAGCAATCACGACGTAGCCGCCGAATTGCAGGTTGTGCGCCCCTATGATCTTGGTGACATTGTCGCGGTAAGTGAAAGTCGGATTGGAGTTCAACGGACCATTGGGAACATAGCCCGGATCTTCCGAAAAGCTGTACGGTCCGCCGGTGAGGCTGATTCCGGGCACTCTGCCGCCAAAGCCATTGTTAAAAATTCCAATCGGCAGCATGCCTGCGGGACGTTGCCAGGGGCCTATTAAGTTGGTTGTGATGTGATCTGTCGTATAGCTGGCAACAAACTCATTCAAGAGAGTTGGCGACGCAGTGGCCGTCAAGCGAGCCACCATGCTCACACCCGGGCCTTGAAAGTTAGTTTGGATCGTTGGGAAAGTAGTTCCGCTGGTCCACAAGGGCACGGGATAGTCTTCCACCCACGAATCGTGAATGTATCGGAAGGTGCCGCGAATCTTATCGGTAAAGTTCTGGTCGACGCGGAACAGTTCTTCGCGCCAGTTAGTGGGCAGCGAGGGAGTCGCAAACCAGGTGTTCGCGCCCACATTCGGTGTGGGAATCATTGCCAGGAGTCCATTTACCGTTGCGGGACTGGAGATTGGAACCTGGTTGTTTGGGAAATAAACAGCCGTTTGCGGATTGACCGGACAGTTTGGAAAGTTGGTGCTATCAACGGCCGAGCCTGCGGCCGGACACACGTCGCTGAAATTCCCCACTCGCTCCGGCAGAGTCGGCACAGTGGTGGAACTGAAAAAACCGGTTGCCGGGACGATCTCCCGTCTCCACTCCTCGGACCAGAAGAAAAACGTTTTCTGTTTGCTGGTGTTGTAGTGTCCCGGTATAAAGACAGGCCCACCGATGGTGAAACCGAAGTCATTCTTCTTGTACGGCGGCGGAGAGGTCAGAAACTGAGGCGTGGCGTTGAAGGCGTCATTGCGCACGAACTCGTATAGATCGCCATGGAATGCGCTGGTTCCCGACTTGGTTTCGACCTCGACCGTGCCTGACCCGTTTCTGCCGTACTGGGCGCCGTAGTTGGAAGTGAGGACTTTGAACTCGGCAATCGCATCCACACTGGGATAGACGTTTAGCGTAGTATTGCTGCCGTTATCCAGAGCATCGCCGCCATCCAGTTCCCAGTTGTTGTATTCTGTACGGCCTCCGTTAACGCTGAAGGACACGTTGCCCGAGACGCCGACGCCCGCTTCATCTTGTCCACTCTGATTGGTAACGCCGGGCACCAGGGTAATGAGCTGGGTAAAATTTCTGCCGTTCAGTTCTAGTTGTGTAATCTCTTTGCCGGTAACCGTGCCCCCAAGATCGGAAGATTGCGTTTCCACCTGCGCGACAGTAGTTCCTTCGACAGTCACCTCGGTGTTGGTCCCGCCCACCTGCATGGCAACGTCGACACGAGCCTTCTGGGCTACCCGCAAGATAATGCCCGTTGCCTGGAATTTCTTGAACCCGGGCGCGGAGACCGTGAGGTTATAGGATCCGATGGGCAACACGGCGAACAGGTAATCTCCGCTGGCGTTGCTTGTGGCCGAGCGGTTGATGCCGTGCTCCTGACTGGTGAGAGTCACTTGAGCGCCAGGAATCGCCGCCCCCGTGGGATCGGTCACGGAGCCAGTAATGGACGCGGTATCCTGCGCAAAGAGCGCGACCGGAAGGCAGAATGTAAAGGCAAAGATGCAAGACCACAGGAGACGGGATTTCATGTGCAACTCCCTGAAATTTGACACGCAAATCGAAACCGGGCCAGGTTTCACCCCGGAAACCCAGCGATTAGCCCCACACTCTGGCCCGAACACATCAGCTTGCGCGGCCACACTCGCGACCTAACTCCCGAACCAGATTGCGAGTCCGCCGGCGAACGCAGTGCCCGATAAACCTAATCCACGCACACCCACAAATCGTAAAAAAGCTTTTATTAAAACGTGTTAATAGTGATGTAGCTCAACCTCCGTGTCAAGCAAAAAATGTCGGGAAAGACAACCTTAGCACAGGGCTGCAGGGTCACGACAGGCTGCTGGTGGATTCCCGCACAGCGAGTTCGGGAGCTACTTTGCGGTGTACCGCGGTAACTTCTCGCTTCTCCTGAACGGCATTGATTCCGTCGACAACAATGTTGACCGCCAGTGTCCCCATAACTTCCATTGGCTGGCGGATCGTAGTCAGGGACGGCGTGTACAACGTGGCAACGGCGACATCATCGAAACCAATCACGGAACAGTGTTCGGGAACGCGCAAGCCAGCTTTCGCCAGGGCACGGATCGCTCCAAAGGCGGTCATATCGTCGAAGGCCATCAAGGCGGAAAACGGCCGTTTCTGTTTGAGCAGGTCCTCAGTCAATCTGTAGCCCGCTTCAAAACTTGAAATCGGGTCCCGGGATTCAGGCAAGTCGAGAATCAGCCGGGGATCCAGATCGAGGCCGCTCGACTTGGCGAAAGAGCGAATTCCCTTCCAGCGCGGAGCGCTATCCGCCAGAGTCTTGGGTCCGCGGATGAAAGCAATCTTGCGGTGTCCCAAGGAGTGAAGATGTTCGACGGCGGCATGAGCTCCGAATTCGTTATCGACAATTACGGAACTGACCGAGTCGGTCCGCAATTCGCGTCCAATCATCACGGTGGGAATACTGCTCTTTTGCAAATCGGCAAGAACGTCGATATCCACGAACAGCCAGTTGGCCACCACGATGAGCGCCTCGACCTGCCGGTCCAGTAACATTTCCAGGTAACGCTCGAAACGGCTGCGTTCGTTGTGCACATCGGTGAGAATGGGAAGATAGGAGGATTGATACAGAGTATTCTCGATGCCCCGCAGCACCAGAGTGCAGAAGGGATCGGTCATGTCAAAAACCATGACTCCAACCGTGTGGCTTCGCTTGCTGCGCAGCGAGCGGGCGAACAGATTGGGGCGGTAGCCCAGCTTCTTGGCCGCTTGCTCAATGCGCTTCTTGGTAACAGCTGGAATGTAACGCGCCAGCGGCGCGTTGTTCAGAACAATGGAGACCGTAGTCGACGAAAAACCGCTATCCTTCGCCACGTCCCGAATTGTGACCGTAGCACTTTTCATTCTGGCTTTTTCAGCCTGGGACAGATCAACCGCTAGTGATGATAGCTTGAATTCATGCCGCTGCTGGCGGACACTACAGCAGAGAGTGACCCCAGTGTCAAGTTCGACGATTCGATTCTTGCTCATTTTCCTGTTGCTGATTTCGTCCCGAGGGGCGTTTCCGCAAGCCATCCAGCAGGCTCTAGCTCAAAAATCACCCGCCGCACCGTCCCCGCAGAACGCTGATCCTCAGCGGCTTTTTCAGCAAGGTGAAGCGGCGCTCAAGAGTGGCAATCTGGATGAATCCGAACGTGCGTTTCGAGCTGTGCTGGCGATCAATCCGGGCGTTGCGGGCGCGTACGCAAATCTGGGAGTGATCTACATGCGGCGTAAACAGTGGCCGCAGGCGTTGGAAATGCTGCGCAAGGCTGAACATCTAGCACCGCAGATTGCAGGGATACGATTGAATATTGGACTGGTCTACTATCGCCAAAACGATTTTCGAAGTGCAATTCCTCCGTTTGAGTCGGTCGTGCACGATGTGCCAGATTCTTTTCAGGCGCGCTATTTGCTGGGGTTGTGTTACTTCTTTGTCGAGCGTTATAGCGACGCCGCAACCACGCTGGAACCCCTATGGTCGCAGGCTTCGGGGCAATTGAATTATTTGTACGTGCTGGGCATTGCGGCGAACAAGGCCGGGCGTGCCGATCTGGAGCAGCGGGCCTTGACCCACCTGGTCGAGGTCGGCCAGAACTCTCCCGAGTTTCATTTGCTGATGGGCAAAGCCCATCTCAACCGCGAAGAATACGATGAGGCGATCACTGAGCTCGGCCTGGCGGTTAAGGGGGATCCTGCCCTGCCCTTCGTCCACTTCAATCTCGGAATGGCTTACTTGAAGAAGCAGGATCTGGAGCGGGCCAAGGCGGAGTTCCTCAAAGACATTGCCATCGAGCCCGATGTCACCTACAACTACGACCAACTGGGACAGGTTTATTACCTTCAGCAGCGAGATCTGGAAGCGGAAAAGATGTTTCGCAAGGCCTTGCGTCTCGATCCTCAACTCGCAAGTTCGCATTTTCAACTGGCAAGGGTGTATCAGCGGCAGAACAAATTCGCCGAAGCATTGACCGAGATTGACGCCGCCATGAAGCTGGATCCCGACAGTGCGAGCATTCATTATTTACGGGGACAAGTTCTGCAGCGCCTGGGACGCATCCAGGAGGCCAAGGCTGAGATGCAGATGTTTACGCAAATGTCGAACGCCGCCCGTGAAAAACGCCACCAGGAACTAGAGGCGGGACCGATGCCAAACCCTGAACTTACTCAGGAACCGCAGTAGCCGCAGGTAGGGCGGGCTCTTTGTTATCGTGGTACATGGCCCTCATCACTTGCAGTGCGCTCCTGTTTGATCTCGATGGTGTGCTCATTGACTCCACTCCCGCCGTCATTCGTGTTTGGTCCCGGTGGGCGCTTGCGCGCGGTTTGGATCCCGACGAGGTCGTTCGTACAGCGCATGGGCGTCCCAGTATTGCAACCATACGCGACTATCTTCCACACGCTGACCATGAGGGCGAGAACCTTGAAGTAGAACGCGGCGAGCTTACGGACCTGAGTGGCGTTGTGCCTTTACCGGGAGCCCGCGAACTGTTAAGCGACCTCCCTTTAGATCGCTGGACAATCGTGACATCGTGCACCAGGGCTTTGGCAAAGGTTCGTCTGCGAGCAGCCGGGCTGCCCATTCCCGAGCACTTGGTCACAGCCGATGATGTGAAGAACGGAAAACCGAATCCCGAGCCCTACCTGAAAGGTGCATCGTTGTTGGGATTCTCACCGTCGGATTGCGTCGTGGTGGAAGATGCCCCTGCTGGAATTCGCGCGGGCAAAGCTGCCGGCGCCCAGGTCATTGCTTGCAAAACGACGGCTCCGGAGCTTGCGCTCAAAGCTGCGGGCGCCGACTGGATTGTAGAAGGCTGCGAGTCAATGTCTTTCACTCGCTCGAGCGTGGCGAACCACGAAATCACACTTGTACTCAATCACTAAGGGGTCGAGTCGGTGGGCGAAGAATGGGCGCCGATTTTGCCTCTCGATCCGGGCATCTCAGTGGGCCATCGCTGCCCCGCCGCCCTTCTTCGGCCTGCGCATCAGGAAAATAAGTGGCAGCATGACGATGAACATCAATGCCAGAAAACGGAATGCGTCGTTGTAGGCGAGCATGGCCGCCTGTTGCTGCACCATTGCCCAAACGGTGCCATACGCCTGCCGGGTTGCAGTAGCCCCATCTTTGCCCTGCGACATGAAAAGGCCTCGCAAGCCATTGATGGTCTGGCGCGCCAACGGATTGGAGGCGTTTACGTGTTCGCCCAAAATGTTGACATGCATTTGCGCCTTCCGCACCTGCATGGTCTCGACCAGCGAGATGCCGATGCTGGCGCCTATATTGCGCATCAGGTTGAAGATGCTAGTGGCGTTGCCCATTCGTTCCTTGGGTATGGGGTCGTTGGTGACCGTGGTCAATGGAACGAAAATCAGAGCCAACCCAGCTCCCTGGATGCTCAGCGGTAACCAGAAATTCCATGAAGCTACTCCCAAACTGAACAGGGAAATCTTGTACATGGCGACGGCAGTGGTCAGAAAGCCCGCGGCGAGAAGCTTTCGGGAGTCCACTTTCCCCGTGAGAAACCCGATCAGTGGCATGAACAGGAACGACGCCATTCCGCGAGGCAAATTGGTAACGCCGGCGTGAGTCGCGGTGTAGCCCAGAAGTTCCTGCATCAAAAGCGGCAGTAAAACGGTGCTGCCATAGAGCACGAATCCGACGACCGTCATGATGAATGTGCCGATGGCGTACGACCGGTAACGGAATACGCTGAGATCGATGATCGGATGTTTGGCCTTGAGCTCGCGAACGATCAGACCACCGAGACCAACGACTGCGAGCACGGCCAGGGTGACAATAAATTGCGAGCTGAACCAATCATCTTCCTGGCCCTTGTCGAGCATGATCTGCAGCGAGCCCATCCCCACTACCAGCAGACCGATCCCCCAATAGTCGATTCCTTTTGACTCCTTGCGCAGATAGTGGGGGTCAAAAACGAATGCCTGGGTGAGGAGCAGCGCAAGCACACCAATCGGAACGTTGATGTAGAAAACCCAGCGCCAACTGTAGTTGTCGGTGAGCCAGCCGCCAGCCACCGGACCCAGCATGGGTGCAACCACAATGCCGAGCGCCCAGAAAGCCATGGCTTGACCGCGTTTTTCCGCAGGAAACGATTCCAGCAAAATGGCCTGTGACAGAGGCTGCAGACCTCCGCCGCATGCCCCTTGAACGACCCGGAAGAAGATCAGAAAAGGCAGTGACGGCGCCAGTCCACAGAAAAAAGACGCTGTGGTGAAGCCGGTTACCGATAACATGAGCAGGCGTTTGCGCCCGAACGTGGTGGCCAGCCATCCCGTCATCGGCAAGATAATCGCGTTCGCGACGAGGTAGGATGTCAGCGTCCACGTCGCCTCGTCGGTACTGGCCGAAAGGTTGCCAGCAATGTGAGGCAGAGAGACATTGACCACGGTAGTGTCGAGCACTTCCATGAAGGTGCTGGACATGACCGCGATGGCAATCAGCCAGGGATTAATATCTCTAGGAACTGAATCGTTGGCTGGCATCAGCTTCTTGCCGGGACACAATTAGACTCAATCATGAACGCGTGGGACTTGAATTCTCTCACCGCACAAACATAGCAGCTATGCTCAGTCAGTGGGATCTGCATCCATGCCCAGACCCCAATCAGAAAGTCCTGGATTGAACCGGCTCCCGAGCGCTGGCGGCGGGAACTGGAGGTTCGCCCTGCGGGCGCTTCGGTCCCGGAATTATCGCCTGTTCTTCACCGGCCAGACGGTTTCGCTGATCGGTACTTGGATGACTCAGGTGGCCACGAGTTGGTTAGTGTACCGGCTGACCGGCTCGGCGTGGATCCTGGGCATCGTGGGCTTTGCGGCACGAATACCGACATTTCTTTTGGGACCCTTCGCTGGGGTTTGGGTGGACCGATGGAACCGTCACCGCACCCTCGTTGTCACCCAGATTCTTTCCATGTTGCAATCCTTTGCGCTAGCCGAGCTGGCACTGGCCGGGATCATCACCATCCGCGAAGTGATTTGGCTGGGACTGGCCCAGGGCATCATCAATGCCTTTGATATGCCGGCCCGACAGGCGTTCGTCATCCAGATGGTGGAGGACCGCGCCGACTTGGGCAACGCGATTGCGCTGAACTCTTCCATGGTGAACGCGGCTCGACTGCTCGGCCCGTCGATTGCCGGAGTAGTCATCGCGGCAGTTGGCGAAGGTTATTGTTTTCTGATCGACGGCTTCAGCTATCTCGCGGTCATCGCTTCTCTGCTGGCAATGAGGGTCGCGCCGGCTCTGCAGAAAAAAACGCAAAAAGCGATTTGGCAGGAACTCGACGAGGGTTGGAGTTATGTCACCCATTTCGTGCCTATCCGGTCGATTCTTCTCCTGCTCGCCCTGGTCAGCCTCGTCGGTATGCAGTACACGGTGCTGATGCCGATTTTTGCAGCTCAAGTGCTGCACGGAGGAGCCCACACATTGGGCTTCCTTATGGGGGCGTCAGGTATCGGAGCGCTCGTCGGTGCGATCTTCCTGGCAAGTAGAAAAAACGTGCTCGGCCTGGGCCGGATGGTTCCAATCGCAGCTGCCGGTTTTGGGGTTGGACTGATCGCCCTCGGCCTGTCTCGTTTTCTGTTGCTTTCATTAATGCTGATGCTGTTTGTGGGCGGCGCGATGATGATTCAAATGGCAGCCAGCAACACGATTCTGCAAACCATCGTGCAGGACGACAAACGCGGACGGGTGATGAGCTTTTATTCCATGGCGTTCCTGGGAATGGCGCCGTTCGGGAGTCTTCTGGCTGGAGCGTTGGCCAACCGCGTGGGTGCGCCGCGGACCGTCATGCTCTGCGGAAGCATCTGCATTGTGGGCGCGGCCTGGTTCGCCTCCCACTTGAGTGCAATCCGAGAGATCGTGCACCCCATCTATCGAAAGCTGGGCATCATTCCTGAAATCGCCGCCGGAATTCGAGACGCTAGTGCATTGCTGACTCCACCAGAAGAGTAGTTGGTGCTTCCCGTGTAGTGACAACCTGAAACCCATCTACAGTTTTCTCTGTACGAATAACTTTCATCCTGGCTCGGAAAAAACGTCTGTTCACCTTTACCGGGTGTGCGCACCCCACGGCTATGTGGCTGGGGATGCAAGTTTAGCGAAATTGGCACGACGTTTGCTCTGCACAGCCTGCGGCAAAGTATTCAAACACGGAGGAGTCGGAAATGAAGAAACTAATTACGGTTATGGCCACGATGGCGCTCGCTATGGCGCTCTCCATGGTCAGCTTCGCCCAACAAGATCAGTCAGGCCAGCCCAGCAACCAGCAACCGACCTCGGATATGCAGAACGGACAGCAGCCAAGCTCGGACCAGCAAGGCGCACAACAGCCAAGTTCGCCGTCCCAGGATTCGTCGACTTCAATGGAGAGTTCTCAAGGCTCATCTTTTACGGGAACCGTCGTAAAGGCTGCGGGCAAATATGTGTTGAAGACTACCGACATGAACTATCAGTTAGACGACCAGAAGAAGGCCAAGCAGTTTGTCGGCCAGCAGGTGAAAGTGAGCGGAAGCCTCGATAGCAGCACCAGCACCATCCACGTTTCGGACATCAGTCCGGCGAGCTAAAGCGGCGCTCTGAACCGCTTGAGGGAGCTTGGCTTGAGGGCAGAGCTCCCTATTTTTCATTTTTTCTGCTTTCGACTCTCTGCTTTTCAACCCAACCAGTTGTGAGTTCGAAAGTCTCACCTCGTATTCCTGATGTCCTCACAGCAGATGCCGTCCGGGGACGTACGAGTACGCAATTGAGCAGGCGGAAGCGTTAGGAGGATTCTGTGAAGCTCCACAAACACCACGCGCACTCTTCAAAATTGCGCTAGACTTCTTGGCGCAATCGGTGTAGGTCTTGAGCGGTTTTGTTTCTAACGCCGGACGCCCACAAATTAACTAAGGAATTCATTTCGATGTTGAAAAAGCTGCTACTCATCCTCGGTTTGCTGGTTGCAATCTCCGCCTTTTCCCAAGCGGCTGCCCCCGCCCACTTCGACGGTAAGACCTGGTGGGACTACGTCAAGGTTCTTGCCGACGACAATATGGAGGGTCGAGAGACCGGCAGCGCGGGGCTGCGAAGAGCGGAGGCTTACATTGTCGATCAGTTGAAGCAGGCAGGGCTTCAGCCCGCCGGGAGCGACGGCTACTATCAACCAGTGAAATTCCGGTCCCGGCAAATCATCGAGAAAGATTCCAGTCTCGCGCTGATCCGCAACGGCACCGTCGAGCCTTTAACACTGGGTGAGGATGCCATCTTGAGCACCCGAGTCGACCTTGCGCCCGAATTGCAAGCGCCGCTGGTCTTCGTGGGATACGGGCTGAGCATTCCTGAAAAAAACTATGACGATCTGGCTGGTCTCGATTTGAACGGCAAAGTAGCCGTGATCTTGAGCGGTTCGCCGGCGGGCATTCCGGGGGCTCTTGCCTCTCACTACCAGTCTGCCGCGGAGCGTTGGAAAACTCTCCGCAAAGCAGGCGCGGTGGGGATCGTCAGCATCGCCAATCCTTTAACCATGGATATTCCGTGGTCTCGAATGGCGGGAAATCGCACGCTTCCAAGCATGGCTTTGGTTGGTTCTGAATTCAATGACACCGAAGGCGAGAAGCTCTCGGCCATAATCAATCCGGCCAAAGCCAGCAGCCTCTTTGCCGGCTCCGGTCACACATTCGACGAACTTTTGGCTTTGGCCAAGGACCGGCGCCAGCTTCCACGGTTTCCGCTCACGGCTTCTATCAAATCGAAAGTAGCCCTCGAAAGGAGCGATCTGGAATCGGCCAATGTAGTCGCAAAGCTGCCGGGCAACGATCCCGAGCTCAAGAATGAATATGTCGTGCTCACCGCCCACATCGACCATCTCGGCATCGGCGAACCTGTCAACCGGGACCGTATCTACAACGGAGCGATGGATAATGCGTCCGGCAGCGCCTTGCTGCTCGACGTCGCGTCTTCGCTGAAGAATTCACCGGAGAAGCTTAAACGCTCGCTTCTATTTGTGTTCGTCACCGGCGAGGAAAAAGGATTGCTTGGCTCAAAGTATTTTACCGCACATCCGACCGTCGATCCGACATCCATGGTAGCGGATATCAACGTCGATATGTTCCTGCCTATTATTCCGCTCAAGCTTCTCACCGTGTTTGGGCTGGCAGAATCGGATCTCGGCAATATGGCGAGTGAGGTTGCGGAGGCCCATGGCATCGCCGTGCAAGCCGACCCGGAACCGCAACGGAATCTTTTTATTCGAAGCGATCAATACAATTTCATTCGGCACGGAATTCCAGCGCTGGCAATTGGAATTGGTGCCGCGCAGGGCTCTCCGGAACAACAGATTCTGAAAGATTGGCACACGCAGCGCTATCACGCACCTTCCGACGACTTGAATCAGCCGGTAAATCTGGCGGCGGCCGCAGCCTACGAAGAAGTGATCCGGGGGCTGATGATTGCGGTCGCGCAGAACCCTCACCGGCCGCAGTGGAAGCCGGATAGCTTCTTCCGCAGATACTCCCAGTCGGCTGGCGAGTAGGCCCTGCTCCTGCGCGCATTACTGCGGCGTAGCGGGGACGTAAACCATGTCTGCGCTCACCAGTTCAGCATTGGGCACCTCAGTCTGAAGCTTGACTTTCTGCATTCCCGCCTTCTTTTCGGGCTTGGCTAGAAATGTCAGGAGATACTGACGGCCCAACCGGCGCGTTATGTCGTCAAGATAAGGGGCGAACGAAACTGGCGCGCCGTAGCCGAGGTAGTAGGCCTCGCCGCCGGTCTCGTCGGCAACCTGGGAAAGATAATTCTGGCCCCAGTTCATCCGCCACATGCTGTGGCCATAGTGTCCCTCACCCGGCGTGTAGATGGCAAAAACGATGACGCCAGCGCGCTGGGCCTGCTCGATCACCGAATCGACGTATGTGTTTCCCGGACCGCTGCCCCAGTATCGGTCAATGCCATCCGTGGCCATCAGGACCTCGCGGCGTTCGTTGCCTTCAGGCCAGCGCTTGATCAAATCAGCCAACGAAAAATATGGACTCGCGGTGGCGCCTGGGTTTCCCAAGGGAAGGCGCAAGGCCTTGGCCGCGAGCGCGTGGTCGCTGGTGAGCTCCTGCGCGATCCGTGCTGTGCCGTTCTGCATATAGCCGACCCCGATCTTCGTGGTCGCGGGCTGGGCAATGATGAACTGACGGATATCTTCCAGCTGTGAGCCAAGGCTGATGTTTGAGGAATCGTCGAGCAAGACGAATAATTGCAGTCCAGCGCGGTCTCCCTGCAGCGGAAGCCAGCCGGTCACTTTGTCCCGGTCGCGGCCTTGATACACCATAACGTCGTCGCGAGTGACGTCGGGCGCATTGGAGCCGTGACGAGCTTCAACTGTCACCACAAGGTTTACGGCAGGCCCCGCGGGCGATGAGTTCTCCTGCGCTGCAATCGGTTGTACACCAGCCAAAACGGCGGTGACTGCGAGGAACGCAAGCACTAAGAAAGTTCTGTTCATGGACTTCTCCTTTCATTCTCGAAGACCATCCTGACGATCGATTACACTTACTAACTAAGATGCGGGACAACCAGAAAAGGAACTCGCCTGAGTTCTCGACCTAAGCAGCTGTCGGAGTTCATGGGCCAGGGAACAGACCCTTGCGCTTTTACCCCGCTGCCGACGATACTGGAATTACACAAATTATGAAGACGAACCTTTCTTTTGCCAACCCCGCAGAAGTCGAAACCGAATGCCTGGCCGTGGTGGTGCTCGATTACGGCTCAAAAGATAAAACCGAAGTCAAGGCCGAAGCCAGCGATAGCGCCATTAAAGAGGCCGCGGCTGAAGTGACCGCCAGCGGCGAAGTTAGCGGCAAGATATTTGAAACCACGCTGCTTCATCGGCCTGCGAGACTGAAGGCAAAACGCCTGCTGCTGCTGGGCGGAGGCAAGGCCAAGAACTTTACCAGCTCCGAGTTGCGCAAGCTGGCCGGCGCTGTGGTCCGCTTCCTGAAGCCGAAAGGGATTCGCAGCTTCGCCTTCCTCGCTCCCGAAAGTGTTACCAGCGATGAAGCCGTGAAGGCCATTGTGGAAGGGGCTTTCGTCGGCAACTTCGATCCCGATACCTACAAAAGCGACCGTAAGGATCAGAAGATTGATTCTGTGACGGTTCTGGCCCGCGGCGACCAGGCTCAATTGCAGAAGGCGATGGACGAAGCCCGCATCATTGGCGAGTCCCAGAATTTTACTCGCGAACTGGTGAACGAACCGGGCAATCGGATGACTCCGACTATCCTGGCAGAGCGCGCCCGCAAAATGGCACAAGAAGTGGGCCTCAAGTTTGAAGCGTACGGCGCCGACAAAATCAAAGAATTGAAAATGGGCGCTTTCTGGGGCGTTGCCCAGGGTTCCGACGAACCTCCCGCGCTGATTGTCTTGCGCTATGAGCCGTCGGATGCGCCCGCGACTCCTGTGTTAGGTCTGGTGGGGAAAGGCGTTACGTTTGACACCGGTGGCATCTCCATCAAGCCCGCCGATGGCATGGAAAAGATGAAATATGACATGGCCGGCGCCGCGGCCATGATCGGCGCGATGCGTGGCATTGCTTTGCTCAAGCCGAAAGTTCGAGTCACGGCGATTATCTGCGCCACCGAGAATATGCCTTCTGGCAAGGCGCAGAAACCGGGCGACATACAGATCGCGATGTCTGGCAAGTCAATCGAGATTATCAATACCGACGCTGAAGGCCGGCTGGTGCTCGCCGATGGCCTCTGCTACGCCCGCCAGCTCGGTTGCACCCACCTGATTGACGCAGCCACGCTGACCGGCGCGGTCGTGGTCGCGCTTGGTTATGTAAACGCCGGAGTTTTTGCCAACGACGACAAAATGTACGAAAGCTTTAGTCGCGCAGTGGATAAAGCTGGCGAGAAATTTTGGCGTCTCCCGCTCGACGATGAGTACAAAGAAAATATCCGCTCGAACATCGCGGACATCGTCAATTCCGGCGGCCGTTGGGGCGGCGCAGTCAACGCCGCTATGTTCCTGAAGGAGTTTGCCGAGGACACTCCATGGCTGCACCTCGACATCGCAGGCACCGCATGGATGGAAGAGAACAAAGCCTGGATCGCCAAGGGTCCGTCAGGGATTGCGGTGCGCAGCCTAGTGGAATTTGCGAGAGGATTTAACAGCTAGAACTGGAATAGCGGGTGTGGAGACGGGCGACTCGCCCGTCTAGCCGAGCACAGGGCTCTCTCACATCGCCGATGGCACGGTGATTCCCATCACTGCCAAAGCGCGGATCAACTCGCGACGCACCACCGCAACCGTCGCCAATAGAAACTTCTTCTTGCCTTCATCTGGTTCAGCAAGAATGGGGTAACGGTGGTAGAAGGCATTAAACAATTGCGCTAACTGGAATACGTGCTTCGCTAGATAAGCAGGTTCGGTAGTCGCGATGCACTGATCAATCACGTACGAAGTCTTCGCCGACCCCAGCCACAGCTCCCAGATTTCGTTGGCATTTTCGCCTTTGAGGTTCTTTGCGAAATCCTCTGTAGAGACGTAGCTAGCTACGTCTCTACAGAAGTTCTCAGGTTCCAGCCCGCCTTTGCGAAAAATATTTGCGGCGCGCACCACCGCATACTGTGCGTAAGGCCCAGTCTCACCTTCAAAACTCAACGCCTCCTTGAAATCGAAGGCAATCACGGAAGGCTTGGTGAACTTCAACATGAAATAACGCAACGCGCCAACCGCAACCTGGGTGGCAATGGTCATGCGCTCGGCGTCGCTTGATTGTGGGTGCCGCGGATCGACTTCCTTCTTCGCCGAGGCAATGAGCGTGTCAATCAGATCGTCGGCCTTCACGCCGAAACCCTTGCGGCCAGAAACCTCGATGTATGAACGAGTCTTGTCCTCATCGGACAACTGATAGCCCAGGTCGGCGGCGCAACGTGGGGTAAGCGCGACCATCTCATAAGAAAAATGCGTGTAGTGATCAGCTTGCTCGTTGTAACCGAGTCCCCGCAACGCTTCCACGACAGTGTTCTGCGCCTCGGCTTGCCGCGCGTCAATCACGTTGTAGATCTCTGCCACGTCGCCAAAATGTGGATGGTCGGGCTCGCCGTTCGTTGTCGAGATCCAGCAGTCGTGTTGATTGGGATAACGATAGAACTTGCGGTATCCGAAGTCGCGGCCCAGCAATCCAAACTTCCACAGGTGATAGGCAATGTCTTTGCCGACGTAGCCCACGGTCCCGTTGGAACGTACAATGACTTTCTGGTCCCCTTCTGCAACTTCCCCGGCAACTTCTCCGGTTTCTGTATCCTTTATGGCGGCTGCTTTTCCTCGCCGCATCACCCAACAGCCCTTGTTTTTACCCTCATTCTCGAACGAGAGGACACCACTGTCCTTGAGCTTGCTAAACGCCGCGTCCCAGAAGTGCAGATGAAGTATTTCGCTTTCGCGGGGCAGGAAATCGTATTCGATGTCGAGCCGATCCATGGTCTCGAGATGGCGGCGCAGCACCGCAATCGAGATCAAGTCGGCAATAGCAGCCGTCTCGTTCCCGCCTTCCTCGAGCGCGTGCAACACCTGCTGGCGTGCGTCGCGGTTCGCCTTGTCCTGCTCATACCAGCGCGAAACCTGAGCGTACAAATCCCAACAGTAGTAATCGAAACGCGGCTGCCGGGTGAGTTCTTCGATTTCGGCACGCGACTTTTTCTCGATATGCAAAAATCCCACAATCACATCAGCGACTTGCACGCCGGTGTTGTCGATGTAATTCTGGACATCCACTTCCCTGCCCGCAAAATGCAGCAGGCGAACAAAAGTGTCGCCGAGAATGGCATTACGCAGATGCCCGATATGCGCAGCCTTGTTCGGATTAATGCTGGAGTGCTCGACCAGAACCTTGCCCGCTGGAACGTCGGCCGTCGGTTTTTCATCGGCGACAAGCGTGGCGGCAAGGTGTTCGCGCTTGACTCGTGCATTGATGTAGCCCGCGCCAGCAAGTTCCAGCTTTTCGAAACCATCGATCGGCCCGATGCCGGCAACAATCTCCTCGGCTATTTTCCGAGGAGGCTTGCGCAGTTTCTTGGCCAACTCAAAGGCAAGCGGCAGCGCATATTCGCCAAGTTCGATCCGGGGCGGCTGCTCGACCACAATCTTTGGCAAATCGAGATCGTAGGTGCGATGCAAGAAATCGCGGATTTGCTGAATAAGTCGGCGTTCCAGATGACGATACAAGAGTCCCTCTAGGCGGTTGAGGAAAAGAGTGATTGTAGCAGAGGACGCGAGACGCGGCAGTTTGACGGAGTCTGCACGCTTCCCTATGATGAAAATCAGTCGTTTGCTGGTCGTTCGTCGTAGGCCGTAGGCCATCACTGCAGATCGGATGCCAAGACGAATGGCCAACGACCAAAGACCAAGGACGAACGACCAGCCTTATGCGCATAGCCTACCTCGATTGTTTTTCTGGCATTAGCGGTGACATGTTCCTTGGCGCGCTGGTCGATGCCGGGGTGCCAGCGCGAGTCTTCGAGCAGGCGGTCGCCGCCATGAACATCGAGGCCAGGCTCGAGGTTTCTCGAGTTAAGCGCAGCGGGATAAGCGCGACTAAGGTAGACGTTTATTCAAATGGCGAAAAAGATTTGCCGCGGGAGATGTACTGGGAGCAGCCAACACGGCGACCGGGACATTCGCACCACGATCATGGCGAAGGACACTCTCACTCTCACGAACCGCAACCGGTTGCGTTGTTGGAACACAACTATGCTTTGCAGAACCCGGCAGTTCCGGAGGCAGAGGGAACATCACAGAAGCCCACTTCGCACGAACATGGCCGTGGACTGATTGAAATCCGAGGCCTCATCTGCAAGGCCGCGATCGGCGACGGCGAAAAAAAGACTGCAATCGCTATCTTTGAAGCTCTAGGCGCGGCAGAAGCCAAGATCCACGACACCAGCATTGAGGAGATTCATTTTCACGAGGTGGGAGCGGTCGATGCCATGGTGGATATTGTCTGCGCGGCGGTGGGCGCGGAGTTCTTGGGCGTCGACGAATTCGTGTGTTCGCGACTGAATGTGGGCGGAGGCACCGTGCAGTGCGCCCATGGAACCTTGCCGGTTCCGGCACCGGCGACTTTGGAGTTGCTGAAAGATGCCCCACTGTATTCATCCGGCATTCAGGCTGAATTGGTGACGCCAACCGGCGCGGCAATTGTCAAAACGCTGGCAAAACGATTCGGGTCCTTCCCGGCCATGAAGATTGAAAAGACCGGCTACGGAGCCGGAACTCGCGATTTCGCCGGGCATGCGAATGTGGTGCGGCTCGCTATCGGTGAAGCTCAGGAAGCGCTTTCGGCAGCGGTTCCGACGGACACCATCACCGTGCTCGAAGCCAACCTCGATGACCTGAATCCTCAGGTCTTCGGCTACGTAATGGATCGCTTGCTCGAGGAAGGCGCGCTCGATGCTTTTGGCATGCCGGTGCAGATGAAGAAGAATCGTCCGGGCACGCTGCTCACGGTTTTATGCAGGGTCGAGGATGCATCGAGACTGACCGAATTGATTTTCACGGAAACAACCACTCTAGGGGTGAGGCAGCGCGAGGAAAAGCGGCTAGCCCTTGCTCGAGAGTTTGTAACCGTGGCCACCCGCTGGGGTGATGTACGGGTGAAGATTGCGAGGTTGAATGGTAGCGTTACGAATTATGCCCCTGAATATGAGGATTGCCGCCGCATTGCGGCGGAGCGCCACGTGCCCCTGAAAACAGTGTTGCAGGAGGCCCTGCGGCTTTACTTGAACGGCCAATACTGAAAGTCATCAACCACAAAGAACACGAAGGTCTACAAAGGAAACCTTGGACGCTGGCGCTTCGTGTTGCATCGCAAACTTAACTGCGCGAATGAGCAAGAAATTCTACATCACGACGCCCATTTATTATGTAAACGCACGGCCGCACATCGGGCACGCTTACACCACAATCGCCTGCGACGCGATCGCGCGCCGGCAGCGCATGCTGGGCGCGGACACGCATTTCCTCACCGGCACCGACGAGCACGGCCAAAAAATCGAGCGCGCTGCGCAAGCTGCAGGTAAAACACCGCAACAGTTTACCGACGAAGTTTCAACACAGTTCCGCGCCTTGTGGGACCGGATGGGCATCACCTACGACGACTTTATCCGCACGACGGAGGATCGCCACAAGAAGCGAGTGCAGGAACTCTTCCGGCGCATTCGTGACAACGGCCATATCTACAAGGGCACGTACACCGGTCAATACTGCGTGTCTGACGAACTGTATGTCGACGCAGTCGGGCCTGGCGCCCCTTGCCCGGAGTGTGGGCGTCCAACCGAAACGGTGAAAGAAGAGAATTACTTCTTCAAGCTTTCCGCCTTTGCCGAAAGGCTGCTGCAACTGTACACGGAACAACCGGACTTCATCCGGCCGGAGACCAGGCGGAATGAAGTGATGTCGTTCGTGCGCGGCGGCCTGCGCGATCTTTCCATCAGCCGCTCAACATTTTCCTGGGGTATTCCGGTACCGGACGACGCCAAGCACGTGATCTACGTTTGGTTGGATGCGCTGGCAAACTACATCACGGCCATCGGCTATGGATCCTCGCACAAAGGCGCACAGGAAGCGTTCCAGAAATATTGGCCGGCCAATCTGCATATGATCGGGAAGGAAATAGTTCGCTTTCACTGTGTGTATTGGCCCGCGTTTCTGATGGCGGCGGAGCTTCCCATGCCCAAGAGCATCATGGCGCATGGCTGGCTGCTATTCGAAGAAAGCAAAATGTCGAAGTCGCGCGGAAATATCGTGCGCACCGAAACCATTCTGGACGTGCTCGGCGCAGACGCACTGCGCTACTTCCTTTTGCGTGAAGTCGTGTTCGGGCAGGATGGTTCTTTTTCGTTCGACGCGCTGGTTCAGCGTTATAACGCGGATTTGGCCAATGGGCTCGGCAACCTCGCCAGCCGGACGTTGACCATGATCACAAGATACTTTCGCGGAGAGGTGCCCTATCCCTCGGCCGCGATTTCGCAAAAGGCCGGGGATAGCGCGATCGCTGAAAGCGCGCGTCGGGTAATCGCTGAGTACAACTCGCTTTTTGAGCAGTACCAGTTCTCGCGTGCGCTGGAAGTTGCGTGGAGTCTGGTGGCTGCCGTCGACAAATATATTGTCGAGAATGAACCGTGGGCGCTGGGCGAGAAGCAGGATGAAGAAAGTCGCTCGCGCCTGGCGACGATTCTTTACACCAGCGCCGAAGCACTACGCATCGTGACCGTGCTGGCGCACCCGGTGATTCCTGACGCCACTTCGAAGATCTGGGCGCAGTTGGGGCTGGGGGATATTCGCAAATTTCCTCTATCGGATTTGAAATGGGGACAACTTGAACTAGGTGCTAAGTTGGGCAGTGTCGAACCGGTGTTCCCACGCACCGACAAGAGTGCAATCGAAAGGATGCAGCAGATGGAAGAGCAGCAACGAAGCATACCGAGCACACCCCAGGCGCCATCCCCTGCCGCGGAACAAATCGCTGTCGTGACTTCTGTTGCTACGCAGACCGCCGCAACAGCAAAGCCGGCTACGCCTTTGCCTGACGGCAAGATCAGCATTGACGATTTCGCAAGGGTGGAGTTGCGCGTCGGTCAGGTCAAAGCCGCAGAGAAGGTGAAAGGCGCTGACAAACTGCTTCGCCTGGAAGTCGATCTGGGCACCGAAGTTCGCCAGGTAGTGGCCGGGATCGCCGAATCCTACGCGCCGGAGTTGTTGATCGGGCGGAAGGTGGTGATCGTGGCCAACCTCGCGCCCAGAAAACTCCGGGGACTGGAATCGAACGGCATGATCGTCGCGGCCTCGCCCGAGGGCGGGAAAGCTGTACTGGCGAGCTTTCTGGAAGATGTGCCGGTGGGAACGAGATTGAAATAAGGGGACCTTCTCAATCCGGACATCCAACACGGACGGGCGAGTCGCCCGTCACCACACGGCCAACGACCGATGACCAACCACCAGCGATCGATTTTCGTCGACTCCCACGCACATCTTGAGATGGAGCAGTTCGATGCCGATCGCGCCGCTGCGCTGCAGCGGGCTAGGGATGCGGGAATTGAAACCATCCTCGCCATCGGCAGCGGTACGGGCCCAGGTTCCCTCGACTGCGCCATCCAACTCGCCGAACAGCACGAGTTTATTTATGCAACGATCGGAATTCATCCTCACGAAGCCAAGCTCGCCAGCGATGCCGATTTCGAAGAGATGGCGCAACTGGCAAAGCGGCCCAAAGTCCTTGCCTGGGGCGAGATTGGACTGGATTACTTCTACGACCATTCACCCCGAGACGTGCAACAACAAGTATTTGTGAGGCAATTGCAACTGGCGAAGGTGGCCGAACTGCCTGTCGTGATCCACTGCCGGCCCTCCGACCACAGTGAAAACGCTTGGCACGACTGCCTGAAGCTGCTGCAAGAGCACTGGGCGCAAAGCCGACAAGGAGGCATCCTGCACTGCTTCACCGGAACCTGGGCGCATGCGGCGCGGGCCCTTGACATGGGATTCATGATCTCCTTCGCCGGAAACGTTACGTTTCCGAAAGCGCAGCAAATACGCGAAGCCGCCAAACAAGCGCCCCTCGACCGCTTGTTGATCGAAACCGATTCGCCATTTCTGGCTCCGGTTCCGCATCGTGGCAAACGCAACGAGCCGTCGTTCGTAAAGGAGGTAGCGCGGCAACTGGGCGAATTGCGCGGGCTTTCAACCGAAGAAATCGGCTTGCAAACCGCGAAAAACTTCTATCGCTTCTTTTCGCTTCACGAAAAGCTTAACTCCATTTAGCTTGTTAAGAGCATCTTTCCTGTAAACTACGTAATCTATTAAGTAGACGCAAATACCATGCCAGAGAACACTTTTGACATCGTAAGTAAGCTCGATCTGCAGGAAGTCTCGAACGCCATGCAGCAGGCGCTGAAAGAGATTCACACCCGCTTCGACCTGAAAGATTCAAAGTCGAACATCGAACTCGAAGGCAAGGATGCCATCAATCTGCACTCGATTGACGAGTACAAACTGAAAGCCGTCACCGAAATCTTTCAGCAGAAACTGGTGAAGCGTGGCGTTTCGCTCAAGGGGCTGACGTATGGACCCGTAGAGCCCGCCGCCGGGGGCACGGTTAAACAAAAGATCACCATGCAGCAAGGCATCCCCATCGAGAAGGCGCGCCAGATTGTGAAGGTGATCAAGGATTCCAAGAAGAAAGTGAATGCTTCGATTCAGGGAGATTTGGTGCGGGTGAGCGGAAAGGATCGTGACTCGTTGCAGGAAATTATCGCGCTGCTTCGCGCTCAGGATTTCGGCATCGATACGCAGTTTACGAATTACCGGACAAATTAGGGTTCCGCGATTCTACGGTCGAGGTTTGGGACTTGGGGACAAACCAATTGAGTACGCCGGCCACCATCAACGGCAAGGAAATCTTCGAACTGCTGCGTGGCGATCTCTCCGCCATTGAGCGCGAGTTCGGGCGGGACACCGTGTCAGGCGTGGAGGCGATCACCGAGATCGGCGAGTATTTGCGCAGCGGTGGAGGCAAGCGCATTCGTCCCATGCTGCTGCTGCTGTCTGCCAAGCTTTTCGACTATCCGGGACGCGGAGCCATTAAGCTGGGCGCGGTCGTGGAAATTATTCATACCGCGACTCTCGTCCACGACGACATCATCGACGAAGCCCAGACCCGCCGCGGCCGTCCCGCCGCCAACACGCAATGGGGAAACTCCAAGTGCGTGCTGGCCGGCGATTGGCTCTACATGCAGGCGTTCAAGATCGCTGTGCAGGAACGCAACTTTCGCATCCTCGACACGCTGATCGACCTGACCCAGCAGATGGTCGAAGGCGAACTGCTGCAGATGGAGAAATTGGGCAAGCTGATTTCCTCGGACGAGCATTTCGATCTGATCTTTCGCAAAACTGCGTGCTTGTTCTCCGTCTGCATGCGAATTGGGGCGATTCTGGGCGGCGCAACTCCAGAGCAGGAAGAGAACTTGGCACAGTACGGTCGTGATCTCGGCATGGCATTTCAGATTGTGGATGACGTGCTTGACTTAACCGCTTCCGAGGAGGTGCTGGGCAAACCCGTGGCCAGCGATCTGCGGGAGGGTAAGGTTACCATGGCTGTGATCCATGCGCTCGAACGCTGCACTCCGAAGGAGCGAGAGCGCATCGACAGGGTAGTGCGCGAGCGAGCCTTCGATGGCGTAACCCACGGAGAAATCCTCGAGATCCTAAATCGCTACGGCTCGGTCGAAGCTGCCAATGCTCGGGCCACGCAATACGCCGCGATGGCGCGAAATGCGATCTGCGGCTTCCCCGACAGCGAGATTAAACGAGCCTTGTTGTGGGCTCCGGAATTCGTGGTGGCGAGAGAAAAATAGTTTAAGACCTTCGAATCGCCACTCCCAGCATCTCGAACCTTCCGCCTTTCAACAACGGTCCTGACCCGATAAAAGCCCGCGCTGGCAACTCTTTCGAGAAGCGTTTCACATAGGCGGCGTTGAAGCGCTCCCACAGCGAAACATCCGGCGAGTACACCTGCACCCAGACCAGATCGTCCATACTCATTTTGGCCGCGGCAAGGACAGCCTCGAAACCGTCGAATAGCAGACGAATCTCTTGGCCAACGTCGTCTGGAGCCACGCCGGTCCGGGGGTCAATGCCGATGCGCCCGGAAAGGTAAAGGGTGTCGCCTACCAGCACCGCGTCACTGAATGGCAGAGACGATTTGCGGCCCGGCAGATTAATATACTGGCGTGCAGTTTTGGCTTTTGCTGGCATTTCGATTATCGTTCCTCTCTGTGACTTTGAATCCCCTTGGTGGGGCACTCGATCTAATAATCTCAGTCTAGCGTCGACAAATGAACAATTTCCTCTCGATGATCGGGCACCACGGATACCTTCTCATCTTCATGGTGGTGCTGGCCGAGGCCATCGGACTGCCGGTTCCGGCGGCCGTGGCGCTGGTGGCGGGAGGCGCGGCCGCCGCCGCTGGCAGTCTGAGCATACCCAAAGTCCTAATTCTCGCCTTGGTTGGAATGCTCATCGGTGACACGCTGCTGTTTGTTCTCGGCCGCTACATGGGTTGGCGCCTGCTGGGGCTTCTGTGCCGCGTATCCGTCAATCCTGAGTCCTGCATCCTGCGCTCGGCCGAATCGTTTTACAAGCGCGGGAAGACCACACTCTTGATCGCGAAGTTTATTCCCGGCGTCAATACAATGGCCCCACCGCTGGCCGGCAGTATGAAGATGCGTCCCCAGCAATTCCTCCGGCTCGACTGTGCCGGAGCGTGCCTGTATATCCTGGCTTACGGGGGGCTGGGTTTTCTGTTTCGCGATTTTCTGGCCGCAATCACGCGCGGATTCCAAGCCGCCAGCCACACATTTGGAGAAGTTCTTCTTGTAGCGGCGATCGCCTACTTCGCCTACCGTGTCTGGCTCTACCAGAAAAACAAAGTGTACCGCGTAGTGCCGCGCGTGCAGGTCGAGGAACTGGCCCGCAGGCTGGCTTCCGAAGAGAAAGACAAGATTCTGATCCTCGACGTCCGCAGCCACGGCTATTACGATGCCGGCGCGGCGCGCATCAAAGGATCGATGCGCATTGAACCCAACAACCTAACCGAGGAACTCAAGACTCTTCCCAAGGATAAGGACATATATCTCTACTGTACTTGAGCACGCGAAGCGACCAGCGCCCGGGTGGCGCTGCAACTGCGAGAGCACGGATTCAACGCGTTCGTGCTAGTCGGCGGCGTGGCTGCGTGGAAGAAAGCGGGTCAGCCACTGGAGCCAGTTCCCCACGACGACCTGGTAAAACTGCCGACGTTCGCGTAGTGATAGTCTCCGACCCCCTGAAGGCTTCTATACTGCTTCCAATGGCCTCTCATAACGAAGTCGAAATAAAGTTTCGCGTCGACGATGTGCGAGCGCTCAATCGACGTCTGCGAAAATCGGGTTTTCGTCTGATCACCCGACGCACTCGCGAAATGAACACTCTTTATGACCTGCCTGGCCAGCTTCTACGCCAGCGCGGAGAATTGCTTCGATTGCGGAAGTACGGATCCGATTGGCTCCTGACTCACAAGGCCAAGGGCAAGGCAGGACGTCACAAGACGCGCGTAGAAAACGAAACCAGAGTCGCCGACGGCCCGAGGATGGAAGCCATCTTGCGCGCTCTCCAATTTTCCCCAACCTTTCGCTATGAGAAGTTCCGTGCGGAATGGAGTGACGGCAAAGGGCACGTGGTTGTGGACGAGACCCCGATCGGGAACTTTGGCGAGATCGAAGGTCCTGCCCGCTGGATTGATCGAACTGCGCAGCTCTTGCAAATCCCTCCGAGCGATTACATCACCTCAACCTACGCAGATTTATTCTTTCGCTGGAAGCGGCAGACCAAGAGCCCGGCCAACGAGATGACTTTTGGCGCCATCCGCGCCAAAACCCCCCACCGTTAATCCAGCCGCAATGTGACCGCAAGTCGTTTGAGCGCCGCGAGACTCGACCAACTGTGCACCAAACTAACTAACAAGTTTGATAACTCGGTGCGTGTTACTCTTTTGCTGCTTGGTTTCGCTCCCCCGAGCGCGTGGCATTGAACAAAGACAATTTTCGACGTCTTCTGCGAACGGTTGAAGCTCTCTCCGATCTCGGCCCTGAGATGACGGCCGAGCGCGAGTTCCCTCAGACCGCTCGTGCCATGCTGTCCGCGTCCCGTGAGGCTGGCGGCGCTCGTGAAGCCGCGCTCTTCACTTACAGCGACAAACCCTCGTTGCTTACCTCCGTTGCAGCGGAGGGATTCACTCTGATGCCGGAACCCGCCGTGATCCCGCTCCTGCCGCGGCATGTGCACGCTCTCACTTCCTCGCGTGAATCGGTGGTCTTGGACCCGGGCTCCTACGACCTTTATCTGAGCGCAAATGGGAACGTCGCTCCTGAACTGTTTAAGTGTATTGTTCCCTTAAAGGTCGGCAGCAAGCTTGTGGGCATCATCGCGCTGGGCCGTCGCGACGGCGATGGTCTCTACGATTCTGGCGAACTCGAAGCCCTGGACTTGCTCTCCCACTACGTGGCGCTTGCCATCCACAATCACACCCTCACTCAGACTCTGGCCCAGCGCGTCTCGGAAAACCTGCGCCTCATGGCCTCCGTTCACGGTTTCTATGACAACGCGCTGGAAGCTTTTGCCACCGCCATCGACGTGAAGCACGTCAATATTCACGGACACTCGCTGCGCGTCGGACGCTATGCTTCCGCCATCGGCGAAGCCATGAATATGGACCCAAGCGAAACTGCGGCGCTTCGTTCAGCTGGCTATTTGCACGACATTGGAAAGGTTGCCGTCGATAAGCGTCTTTTCGGCAAACCCACGTCTCTGGATGCCGAAGAATTTCGCGAAATGGCCGATCACACGATTGTGGGACATCAGATTGTGAGTGGCGTCCAGTTTCCCTGGCCGCGTATCCCCGAGATCGTGCGCTGGCATCACGAGCGCAATGACGGCTCAGGCTATCCCGACGGATTGCTTCTCGAAGACTTGCCTATGCACGTGCGCGTCGTGGGCTTGGCGGACACCTTCGACGCCATGACCAGCGAACGCCCCTACCGGGAGCGTCTTTCGCTCGGTACAACGTTGAATGAAATCGTGCGCTTGACTCCGCAAAAATTTGATCCCAATGCGGTGCACGCTCTGCTACTGCAAATCCGCCGCGATACCGTCGGCAGTAATCGCACACCTTTCCTTCAGGATCGTATGGGCGGCGACATAGCCGCATCTGACATCGATCAGCTCGCCGCCAGCCTGCAACACAAGATGAGTCACGGACGGTTGTATTTGACTTAGCAAGAATCACTCCATTTTCGCGGTTTGTCTACCTTCGGTTTCTGGATTTGACCCTCTCTGCTTGGGTTGGTTCGGTTTTCCACCGGTTGCAGCACGAACAATTTGCACAGTCAAGAAAGCACCCGCACTGGCTAAAGTTCGTGCCAGACTCGCCGATAGTTGATTTGTACCAACCAGTATTTTTTTCCCTTCCAATGCTCGATCAAAAATCAAAGGGGTGACATGGCAACAGCGACGGAGTGTAGATATGAGGCTTTGGCACAGCAATCGGATGCGTTGCAGATTATCTTTGAAAGCCTGCCCTGGGGGGTCATCGTGGCCGATCAGGATGGCAGATTCTTATTCTCCAATCCCGCTGCAGAACGGATATTAGGGATCGGCATTCACGAGGCTTTACCCGGCACCTGCACGTCTCTCGCTGGCTGGTACCTTCCGGACCAGATCTCGGTGATGCCCCCTGATCAATTGCCCTTGGTACGCGCTATTCGCGGGCAAGAAGTTGTCGATGAACTGATCTTCGTGCGCAGCTCTCAAGCCGAAGTGTGGATCCGGGTGAACGCGTGGCCTCTCAAGGACCCGTACGGAATGATTTCGGGAGGAGTCTTACTGCTCCACGATTTCACCCAGGGTCGCGAGGCTATGCAAACCTTGGTCCTGCTTTCCCGGGCTGTGGAGCAAACCGCCGACAGCGTCGTGCTCACCGATACGCAGGGCGTGATCCAATACGTGAATCCAGCGTTCGAAGCGACTACTGGCTACAACAAAGAGGAAGCCATTGGCAAGACCCCGCGAATCCTAAAGTCGGGCCTGCACGACGCGGAGTTCTACCGGCAAATGTGGGCGCAGTTCGCTCAAGGACTCCCCTTCAAAGGAATGGTCATCAATCGCAAAAAGACCGGCGAACTCTTCTGGGCGCAACAGACCATCACATCCATACGCGACGAATCCGGTCATCTGGCTCATTTTGTCTCCGTGTCTCAGGACATCACCGGACTCAGGAAAAAACAGGAGCAGGAATTCCAACTGCAACTGGCGCGTGCTGTGCAGCAACGCTTTTACATAGCCGCGCCGGTGGTAGCAGGATTCGACATTGGCGCATCCGCCCACCCCGCCGACGAAACCGGAGGCGACTATTTCGATTTCGTCTTCATGGCCGATGGCACGCTTACCATCGCCGTCGCCGATGCCAAGGGCCATGGTTTCAGCTCGGCTCTGGTCATGACCCTCACACGGGCCTACGTGCGCTGCTTCGCCGCCATGCAACTGGAGCTCGACGACATTCTGGCTCGCGTCAATCAGATGCTGCTGAAAGACCTTGAACACGGTCACTTCGTCACCCTCTTGCTGGCTCGATTAGATCCCGATCATCGGACTCTGTCATACGCCAGCGCCGGCCACGTCCCCGGCTTCGTGTTTCTCGATTCGGGCAGCGTGAAGTGCACGCTAGACAGCACGGGTCCACCGCTCGGCCTGTTTTCCGGGAGCAAGTTCTTGCTTCAACCTGCAATCCGCCTCGACCCAGGAGAGGTCGCGGTGTTCCTCACCGATGGAGTTACGGAGTCGGCGACACCGCACGGCCAGCAATTTGGCGCCCAACGTGTGCTTGACTATGTTCAAATCCACAGCCACGATTCAGCTTCGAACATCGCGGATGGCATCTATCAAGCAGCTCGGACGTTCGTGCAAGGCGATCCTCAGGACGACGACATCACCTCCGTCATCATTAAGGTCGATCGAGCAACGTAGGCCAACGACCGGAAGCCTTGAAGAGGCGCGGCTTCAGCCGCGCCGTACATCGTTTTCAATCGGCATAGGGGGAGTGGTCACCCACTCTCCCCTGCCACACCACCGGACATGCGGGTCCGCATCCGGCGGTTCAGTTCGGTTGAGCTAGAGTACGTCCAGCAACCGAGGAAGACCGAGCATATCGAAGTAAGCAATCGGAAACGCAGACGACAGGGCCGGACTGTTGGCGATGCGCCATGGTCCATGGGGACTACCGGCGGTTTGGGCCGCGAGGTCATGTCCGATGTTTCGCTGGCGTAGCCGAACATACCGCACCTTGCTGCGCTTCCATTGCTTCCAGATCACGGAGCGCAACCTGCGTCGCATCCATTCCTCTAGCTTTCGCAGCACCGAGGGCGTCTGGCTGAAGCCGAAGTAACTCTTCCATCCGCGTACATAGGTGGCGAGTTCCTTCGTCATCTGCTCCAGACTGATGCCCCGTGTTCGTCGCGTCAGTTCCCGGACTCTTTGCTTGCAGCGGAGCAGAGCCTTGGGCGCGATGCGCCGTTTCGGTCTGGTCCCGCTCGTAAAGCTAAAGCCCAGAAACTTGCGCTCCTGCGGTCGTGCCACCGCGCTCTTCGACTCGTTCACCTTGAGCTTGAGTCGCCGTCGCAGGAAACTGGTCACGCTTTGCATGACTCGCTTTCCTGCCCGCTCGCTCGCCACGTAGATATTGCAATCATCCGCGTAGCGCACGAAACGGTGTTGGCGCCGCTCTAACTCCCGGTCGAGTTCGTCGAGCACGAGATTCGACAGCAGCGGGGACAGAGGTCCTCCTTGCGGAGTTCCTTCCTCCACCGGACTCACCAGCCCGTTCTCCATCACGCCCGACTCCAGGAAAGCTCGGATCAACTTGAGCATTCTCTTGTCGCTTACCCGCCGCGCCATCGCCGCCATCAGTTTGTCGTGGTTCACTCGATCGAAGAACTTTTCCAGATCAAAGTCCACCACCCAGCGGTTGCCCTCGGCGATATACTGCTGCGCCTGGGCCACCGCCTGATGCGCCGAACGTTGCGGACGAAAGCCGTGACTGTGTTCGGAAAACGTCGGGTCCCATCTGCGCTGCAGAACCTGCATCACCGCCTGCTGGATAAATCGATCCAGCACCGTCGGAATGCCCAACTTGCGCACTCCTCCGTCCGGCTTCGCGATCTCTACTCGCCTCACCGGTCGCGGCCGATACGTTCCGCTCATCAGCTGTTCCCGTATTGCTGGCCAGTGCTGCTTCAGGTAGCCCGGCAACTCCGACACTTTCATGCCGTCGATCCCCGGACTCCCCTTGTTGGACTTCACTCGTCGTAAAGCCCGCTGGCAGTTCTCCCGCCCGCAGACTTCTTCCATCACTTGCTCTTCTCCAGCCGGACTTTCGGTTTCGCATTTCGCCGTGAGCGATTCGGTCCCTTCCCCAGGAGCCCTTGGAGCTTCACTCCTCCCCTCCCCGGTAAAGGCCAGCAACATCTGTAGCTGGTTCTTCTGCCGCTTGTCGTTCATCGAGTCCTGCGTCAAGACTTACGGCACGGCTGGGAAGCCGTGCCCCTTCAAAACTCCGACGCCGGCAGTTTTTCCGCAGGCTCTTCAGACGCCGTGGCTGAAGCGCGACTTTTCAGCAACAATGTCTCGCCACCGAAGTCCATGAGTCTGTTCTTTCCTCGCTGTACGAAGGTAACCCTCTTGCCAGCAACTTTTTCCCTGCGCCGGGTTCATAATTCTAGACGACCTCCCTGTGTCCATATGAAGGTGGGACGCCCCCAAATCGGTTTCGTGCTGTTGCTCTCGTTGCTGGGATTCGCCACCTCTGTCCAAGTGGCACTCGGCAAAAAGAAAGAGAAACAAGCCTCTGCCGCTGCGCAGATGGACCAGCGAAAGCAGGCCGTACACTTGCTCAACCGGCTGACGTTCGGTCCGCAGCCGGGCGACGTTGATCACGTGATGGCGATCGGCGTGGACGCCTGGATCGACCAGCAACTTCATCCCGACAAAATTGACGATACCGCGCTCGAAGCCCGGCTTACTCCGCTCCGCACGCTGCGCATGAACACGCACGAGATTGTTGAGAACTTTCCCTCCGACCAAATGATCAAGGCCATCGCCGACGGAAGGCAGTCGCTCCCCTCCGATCCCCAAAAACGCGCCGTCTACCAGGCGCAGCTTGAGCGCTATCAGGAGAAAGAGCAACGCAAACAGGACGCCGCCAGCACAGGTTCCGCCGCCGTCAAATCCGACAAGATGACCGAGGACGAACGCTTCCTCCGCCTGCAACAGCGCATCAACGCCGATCAAAAGATCGAGGACCTCCTCGATATGCCCCCAGATGAACGCATGAAAACACTTCTCAAAATGCCGCCGGAGGATCAACGTGTAGTGACCGACTCTCTACAGGGCGACAAGCGGGATGATTTTCTGCAAGGAATGAATCCCCGTCAGCGCGAAACCGTCGGCGCGATCAACCACCCCCAGCAGGTCGTCAATAACGAGCTCATCGAAGGCAAATTACTGCGCGCCATCTACAGCAATCGCCAATTACAGGAAGTGATGACCGATTTCTGGTTCAACCACTTCAACGTGTTCCTCGGCAAGGGCGCCGATCACTACCTGCTTACCAGCTACGAGCGCGACGTCATTCGCCCGCATGCCCTGGGCAAATTCGAGGACTTGCTGGTCGCGACTGCACAGAGTCCAGCTATGCTGTTTTATCTCGACAACTGGCTGAGTGTCGGGCCGAACTCCGACGTCGCGAACGGCATTCCTAAGCGAGCTAATAATAATTGGAGACGGCGGGTTCGGAATAACGGGCAGACGAACCAATCTAAAGGCAAGCGCAACGGCCTGAACGAAAATTATGGACGCGAGTTGATGGAACTGCACACTCTCGGCGTCAACGGGGGTTACACCCAGCAAGATGTCACCGAGGTCGCGCGCGTCTTCACGGGATGGACGCTGAAGCAGCCCAACCAGGGCGGCGGCTTCATTTTCGAAGAACGCACTCATGAGCCCGGCGACAAAACCGTGCTCGGCCACCGCATCAAACCAAAAGGCGAGAAGGAAGGCCATGAAGTGTTGCACATTCTGGCTCATCGTCCGGCGACGGCGAAGTTTATTTGCAGCAAGCTGGCGATGCGCTTCGTTTCCGACGATCCGCCGCAGGCTTTGGTTGATCGCATGGCACAAACATTCTTAAAGAAAGACGGCAACATTCGCGAGGTGCTCATGACCATGCTGGAGTCGCCGGAGTTCTGGGCGCCTGACGCGTATCGCGCCAAGGTGAAAACTCCACTCGAGTTCGTAGTCTCGGCCGTGCGCGCCAGCGGAGCTGAAGTCACTGACGCCATGCCGATTGCGCGCCAGCTTCAGAACATGGGCATGCCGCTCTACGGCATGCAGCCGCCAACCGGCTATTCCATGAAGGCGGACGCCTGGGTGAATTCGTCCGCACTTTTGGGGCGCATGAATTTTGCCCTGGCGCTGACCGCCGGAAAAGTAAAAGGCGTGCAAGTCGGTTCCGACCCCGTGGCCGGACAAAATGACGATCCGCAACAAACTCTGGCCGCATTGGAGAACAGTCTGCTGGCAGGAGATGTTTCCAAACAAACGCATGACGTCATCACCGCGCGTTTGGAAGATTCCAAGATCAGCCACGGCAAACGGGATGATCCAGCCCGGCCGCCGAACACCGGCCTGATCGCGGGTTTGCTGTTAGGATCGCCAGAGTTTCAAAGAAGATAACTGGGAACCGAGAACTAAGAACTGGAAACTGGGGCTCGTAAAATAGAACGACGCAGATTTTGAGCAGAGGGAAGTCTAATGTCAATCACAAGGCGAATATTTCTGAGAAACGGCAGCCTCGCCGTCATAGGCACCGCAGCCATTCCGGCGTTTCTCACTCGCGCCGCCTACGCGGGCGAGTCGCTGACCACAAAGAACAAGCGCCTCGTCGTCATCTTCCAGCGCGGCGCGGCCGACGGCCTCAACATCGTCGTACCGCACCACGAGCGCGCCTACTACGCCATGCGCCCAACCATCAACATCCCTCGCAACCAAGTCATCGATCTCGACGGCTTCTTCGGACTGCACCCTTCCCTCGCGCCCTTTCAGCCACTCTGGAAACAGCGCCACCTGGCAATCGTTCACGCCACTGGCTCGCCCGACCCATCCCGCTCCCACTTTGACGCGCAGGACTTCATGGAATCCGGCACGCCCGGTTTGAAGGCCACAGAAGATGGCTGGCTGAACCGTACGCTGCATTCTTTACCGCAGTCTTCGCCGGACCAGTCTGCATTCCGTGCCCTAGCCTTGGGACCCTCACTGCCGCGAATTCTTTCCGGCAAGGAACGCGCGGTCGCCATCAACAACATCAACGACTTCGCCGTGGGCGGAAACAATCCCAAAGGCGCGCCCAATGCCAACACCTTCGAAGCCATGTACGAGCACTCCGTCGACTCTGTGCTGCAAGGCACCGGGCAGGAAACCTTCGATGCCGTTAAGAATGCTGAAGTCCGCCGATCCAAGCAAGTACAAGCCCGCAACCGGCGCCGATTATCCCAACGGACGCTTCGGCGACAGCCTGAAGCAACTCGCCCAACTGATCAAAGCGAATCTCGGAGTTCAACTCGCGTTCGCTGACATTGGCGGCTGGGACCATCACGTCAACGAGGGGAACACCCAAGGCCAGATTGCCAACGTTCTACACGAGTTCTCCCAATCCCTCGCGGCCTTCTGGACCGACCTCGGCGATCTAGCCGAAGAAACCGTGGTCGTGACCATGTCCGAATTCGGCCGCACCGCCCGCGAAAACGGAAACCGCGGCACCGACCACGGCCACGCCAACGTCATGTTCGTAATGGGTGGCCCAGTCAAGGGCGGCAAGGTCTACGGACGCTGGCCCGGCCTCGACCAATCCCAACTTTACGAAGGCCGCGACCTCGCGGTGACCACCGACTTCCGTCAGGTTTTAGGAGAAGCGGTGTACCGGCACCTGGGAAACAAAGCGCTGGATCAGGTGTTCCCAGGCTTCGAGAATCAGCCAGGAAAGTTCCTGAAGTATTTGGGATGAAACCTTAGCAAGCTCCTACACCTCAACGACCACATCGCCATTTTCGATTCTTATCGGATAGACAGCGACCTTGGCACCGGGATTATGCACAGCCTCGCCAGTCTTCGGATCCCATTGCCAACCATGCCACGGACAGACCAGTTTGTTGCCTTCGATGACGCCCTGCCCCAGAGGCCCACCCCGGTGCAGGCAAACGTTATCCATGGCGGTGATGGTCCCGTTCACGTTGGCGACGCAGATGACCTTATCGCCACAAGGAAATTCTTTCGCTTCGCCTTCGGAAGGAAGTTCGGATTGGGTGGCGAGCTTAGTCAGCATTTGGCACTTGGCACTTAGCATTTGGTTTGCAATATCCACGGGACCCCAAAACAAAGCGGGATCGCTTACGGGTTTGGCTGCGTGCTAAGTGCTAAGAGCTGATTTCTACTTCGGCTGCAGCGTCTGCGCGATCATGACCTGCCGCTTGAAATTCTCCACCATATTCTGATCCAGCCGCACTTCGGTGGGCTTTTTCGCCAGAGTCATCTGATCGATCTTGTCTTGCAGTTTGAGCAGCGCATAAAAAAGATTCTCCGGACGCGGCGGGCATCCGATCACATACACATCGGTAGGTACGATTTTGTCCACGCCCTGTAACACAGCATAAGTATTGAACGGGCCGCCAACCGACGAGCACGCTCCCATCGAAATCACCCACTTGGGATCGGGCATCTGGTCATAAATGCGCTTCACCACGGGCGCCATCTTCAGGGTGACGGTGCCAGCCACGATCATCAAATCGCTCTGCCGCGGGCTGGGACGAAACACTTCCGAACCGAACCGCGCAATGTCAAACCGCGCCGTCGAAGATGCGATCATTTCGATCGCACAGCAAGCCAGACCAAACGTCATGGGCCACACCGCCGACTTACGCGCCCAGTTAAAAACGTAATCGACTGTGGTAATTAGAAAATTCTTCTCAAACTTGTTTTGCAGCCAAGCCATTGGGTGTCCTTGAGCTCCCGTTACAAGGATTCTCGTCCGGCACACTTGCAGGGCGACCGGAGCGTTTCCATTCGCTTTCCAGTCTAGGGATGCGCCGGGTGAGTGTCAATGTGGGTCAGGGGTACTATGACCTGAGGGGATTTTGCTACACCCTTCTGCCTCCCGAGCTATCCTTAGTATGAACTCAGGATTTAAACGTAAACCGAGCGGTGAGGAGTGGCCCGAGCGAGCGCGGCAGTGGAGGCGGAGTGGGTTGGAGTTTATATGTCCCAAAGAAACCCAGCAATTCTGAATGAGCGTAGATAACCCGATTAGCCACTTGTAGAATCCCTGCGGCCCTGTCGGCGTAGAGTGCCTACCTCACCTTTACAAACAACAACGTAAAGGTGGGCTAGTCCCTTACAATGGAATGGTCGGGTCGATCATCGATATGAGCTTTCCTCCATGTGCTCCCAGTCTAGATGCAATCGCAACGGAATATGCAGGCTTTTGCCGGGTTCAACCCTCACCGCCTTGCACATTGGGGCAAAGCCTTTAGCGCCAACGAACACATCGTACAAACCGGGAGCTAGCGAAACCTCAAACCGTCCGCCCCCTGCATTCTTTATGATCGGGTCCCGTGCGCCAAAAAAATTGTGCAACAGAACGTAAGCGTTTGATATAGGAGCGTCGGCTGTATCGTGGACCTCTATAACCAAACCGCCATCGGAAACACTCGATTGTGCATTTGCGGGCACAACCAAGTAGCTAAGAGACGCGCAAACGACGATAGCGACTAAGCCACTCGCACGCAAAGGACACCTCCTCACTAATTCATGTTTTCTGCTCACTTGATCTGTTGCCCGCAATTCCCCAGCACAGATGTCGTATTTGCCATGGATAGCGGGACGTTATTGGCGTCCCCTGGAATGTCGTTAATGGTATGTGCAAATTCATGAAGCAGAATGGCGCTCTGCGCCTGTGGCGTGCCACCCGCGTAAGGGCCGATACCGGGAAGAGGCGGGGTACCCGGAAAAGACATGAAGAATTGCCCGTTTGGGTTCAAGTTTATAAGTGTGTCTGTACCCGTACCCTCTTGTGTCCCTGCGGCAATTGTCGGTCTGGGGAATTCAGTGCCGAAGCGGATGATGTCTGAGGCGAAAATACTTGCCGCCGAAGAATTTGACCCCTCCGTGAAGGCTGCGGTTGCATCGTTAAAGTGTGAGGAGCAGTCATTCCGTCCCGCGAGAATTAGTAGTGCGTTCTGTCTCGCTGCGAGGGCCCCAGGGATAACGTCCTGAGTGCCTTGTATCAAATTAAAGAAGGTGAGCATGTCCATGTTTCCGTAGTACGACAGAATGCCCAAGTCCGTAATGGCGCCTTCCTGGCCAAACACAATGTATGGATAAGTTGCCGTCGGCGTGGTCGCGATTTCTCCCCCTTCAAATTCATTCCAGGTTCCGAAGTTCATCAAGAGGTTAATTCCCAAGGTACCCGGCTGGCAAATGGCTGCGCTGGGGGTAGGGCACTGTGCCAAGCCTGTGGGATCGGTGAAAGTCACCGGATTGTTGCCTACGTAGGCATATCTGTTGCCGAGCAAGACGGCAGGGTCAGGCGTGAGCCAGCGGCCACTATTCAGCGAAAGCTGTCTCGCATCTGTATGCACGGTGTCATCCGCATAATCGTAAGCGTACGCCGATGGCCGTCTAGACATCCCTATAAATGAGGGCCATTCTCGCGAAGTGGACACTTCGGACAGGTGTCCACTTGGAGCGGAGATGGACACTTTCCAGCAAGTAGCAGTCATTTCCAGAGACAAACAGGGCCGGGTCGCGCCAGTGCGGCAGCGGCGGAGCATCGCCGAGAAGCGGCGGATCGTCGAAGAGACACTGGTGCCCGGCGCCTCAGTAGCGAGGGTGGCGCGGGCGCATGGGGTGAATGCGAACCAGGTGTTTGGTTGGCGTCGGCTCTACCAGGCGGGAAGACTTGGAGAGCAGAAGGCGGGAATGAAGTTGTTGCCGGTTCGGGTGAGTGAGAGTTTGCCCGTACCGATCGCGGTCGAGCAAGCGGTCGCCGATCTTCCAAAAACGCAACCCTGCACCATTCACATCGAACTGCGCCAAGCGCAGGTGCGCATCGAAGGCAGCGCCGATCCGGCTTTGGTTCGCGTGTTGCTGGAGTGCCTGCGAGCATGATGGCGTTGCCAGCCAACACGCGGATCTGGATCGCGGCGGGCGTGACCGACTTGCGTCGCGGCTTCACGGGGCTGAGCGCGCTGGTGCAGACCCAGCTGGAACAGAGTCCGTTCTCCGGACATGTGTTCGTGTTTCGTGGACGGCGAGGGGATTTGATCAAAGTTCTTTGGTTCGATGGCGACGGGTTGTGCCTATTTTCCAAGCGGCTGGAGCGCGGACGCTTCGTGTGGCCGCAAGCCACGTCTGGCACGGTTTCGCTGACGCGAGCGCAGCTCTCGATGTTGCTGGAAGGCATTGACTGGCGGCGGCCCGAGCGCACCTGGGAGCCGCAGTTGTCGGTGTAACCGGCGAGATTCTTTCCACAACTTTTTTCGCATGAGCGTGGATGAGAACGCATGAGTTCATGCGATACTCCGCGCATGTCGATCGCGGCGCTTCCGGATCTGAACGTCCTTCCTGCTGCGGCGCTGCGCACACTGATCCTGGCCCAGTATCAGCAACTGATGACCCAGGACGAGCAGTTACTGTCGCGGGAGCGCGAGATCGAGCATCTGAAGTTGCTGCTGGTCAAGCTGCACCGGATGCAGTTTGGGCGCAAGTCGGAAAAACTGCAACGGCGGATCGAGCAGTTGGAGTTGCGGCTGGAAGAGTTGGAATCGAGTCGTCGAGAGCCAGAGTCCAACCTACCCGAACCGGCTCCCGTTACGGTCTCCTCGACTCCAGTCAAACCCGCGCGCCGCGCCTTGCCCGATCATCTGCCGCGGCAAACGCAGACCCATACGCCGAAAGAAACCGTATGTCCGCAATGCCAAGGCGAGTTGCGGAAGCTGGGCGCAGATGTTTCCGAGATACTGGAGTACGTGCCTGCTAGTTTCGTGGTGATTCGTCATGTGCGCACGAAGCTGAGCTGCACGAAATGCGACTGCATTGTGCAGGCCGAAGCGCCGAGCCGACCGATTGCGCGCGGCGTGGCCGGGCCGGGGCTGCTGGCGCACGTTCTGGTGAGTAAGTACTGCGATCATCTTCCGCTGTATCGGCAATCGGAGATGTACGCGCGTCAGGATGTGGAACTGGAACGCTCGACGCTGGCCGACTGGGTGGGCGGAAGTGCCCAGTTGCTGGAACCGCTGGTGGAAGCGCTGCGCCGCTACGTGACGACCGCGAGTAAGTTGCACGCCGACGACACACCCGTGCCGGTGCTGGCTCCCGGTCAGGGCAAGACCAAGACGGGACGTCTGTGGACCTATGTTCGCGATGACCGTCCTGCGGGCGACAGCACTGCGCCTGCCGTATGGTTCGCCTACTCACCGGATCGCAAAGGCGAACATCCCGCGCAGCATCTGGCAAAGTTTCGCGGTACGCTGCAGGCGGATGCCTATGCGGGCTTCAATCAGCTCTACGAAGATGGCCGCATTCAGCCGGCCGCGTGCTGGGCGCATGTGCGGCGTCACTTCTACGATCTGGAACAGGCGCATGCTTCGCCGGTAGCGCACGAGGCACTGGAACGAATCGGAGCGCTGTATGGGATCGAAGAACAGATCCGCGGCAAGCCTCCGGACCAGCGCCGCGCCGTGCGCCAAGCACAATCGAAGCCGCTGCTCGATGCTCTGCGCCAGTGGTTCGAGGCAACGTTATCGAAGCTCTCGCGTAAGTCGGAGACGACACTGGCCATTCGCTATGCACTTTCACGCTGGGACGCGCTGCTGCGCTATATAGAAGATGGCCACATCGAGATCGACAACAACGCCGCGGAGCGGTCTCTGCGTGGCGTGGCTCTGGGCCGCAAGAACTACCTGTTTGCCGGGTCGGACCGAGGCGGCGACCGTGCCGCAGCCATCTACGGCCTGATCGGTTCGGCGAAACTGAACGGCCTCGACCCCGAAGCCTATTTGCGCGAGGTGCTGACCCGTATCGCCGACCATCCCATCAACCGCATCGAGGAGCTATTGCCTTGGAATCTCGCCGCCAGCGTGCCGCCTACAAACGCAACCCCAGCCCAAAAAACAACGCCGGAGCGAGCGTTTCCGACCATGCTGGTCTACCGCACATCGCAGAACTGATCGCCGATGGCGAAATCACCGTGGGTATGCTCAATCCCGTGGGATGTGTGGCCGTGGCTACCGACGGCCACAATAGCCTGGCCATGCTCAAGCGCCGATCAGGCGAGACGCTCGCGCAATTACTCACGCGGCTCGACCATGCTATCGAACGCGCCTGGACCGAAGAAATCTACACCGACGAGATCAACCCTCCCGTTTCATCCACCTTCCGAGCCACCCGCAAACGCCGAGATTAACCTCCTCCGTCAACACGGTGTAGCCCGTACGCTTACGACCAATTGTCTTTTGCGGCCCTGTTCCGGTGTTGCAGAGGAACGGCGGTTGACAGTTGTTTGCGGCTAACACGGTAGGCAGGCCCGCCAATCCCGTCAAGATCGCAGCCACAAGACGATCATCCAAACGCCCACGACGAACGGGAATATCGACGCCATCTTTGCCGGGATTGAGGGCCGGTGTGCTTTTACTACAGGATGATCCTGGGCAGGATACGCGCGGGAAAACGCCCTGAGTAACAGTGACGGTGCAGTGAACAATACCGCACCCAACAGCACGAGACAACCTCCAACGATGGGCTGCAGTAGGGTTACGCCATGCGGGCGAGCGAGTGATACCGCGAGCCCATCGGGCGATAGTTGCTCTAAGCACATATCGACCGCTTGGATAATTCCGGCTAGCGAAAACAGCACAGCGGCCACTCCAGCGATCGCTATGCCCGGCCCTCGTTTATATTCTGCCGGACATATACCAAATCGATCAAGATGCGTGATCCTCGACTCGTACCTTCGAAGACGATCGGGACGAAAGGTCGCAATCATACCCCACAGGAACGCCAGCCCGCACAACACAAACTCAAATGCTGAGAGAATAATAAGTTTCAGTTGCATATCGAATACCCTCCGGTTATCGCCACACCAGGCGTTCCGACTGCTGGTCCCCCAACCGATCCAGGACCGCTAGTCTGCATCTGGCCCCCCAAATACGGCGTTGGTTGCACACCCGTGCTGACACTCCAGCCGCTGATGATACTTTTCGTCGCTTGAGTGTTGCCGACGTCTAACGGCCCAATTGCGAAACTCCTTCCCCCAGGTGGAAATGCAACCCCAAGCGAAAGTCCGCCACAAACCGATTTCTGGCTAAAGTTCCACTGAAGCGAGTATTGGTGACCTACCACGCCAACTGGAACTCCGCCCGCCATAATCGGAAGGTCGGGGATGAAAATGGAGGCTGAAAACCAGTTGTTCTTTAGAAAGCTGGAAATGGCCCCCCACACGTTGTTTGCGGCAGCTGTCTCTTCTGCGCGCGCGGCCAGATTCAGGGCCGCACCACGCGGTGGTAGATCAGTAGGATTGCTACGAACCACACAATACCAAGGCAAACTACCGAAAATAATCGTTTTGGCCCGCGACGCAGCAGAGTCCACAGGCGACGGGATTCTAACGCAAGAAGCGTCATCGCTATGACAGCAGCGGGGATGACAATCCTCACATCGCGAAACCACAGAACCGCAACCCAGCTTAGAAGGGATATTATTAGCGGCGCCGCGCTCTTCAGCGGTAGTTTATTGACCGGAGGCGCCAGAGCATGGTGCTTTGTAAGCTCAGCGCGAATCACTTCGTACCCTTTAACATTGTTCGGGATTGTAATTTTCCTATAGGGCTTAGTACTTTTAACCACCAGCCACCGCAGTTCCTCGCCTAGAGTGTCCACATCAGAAAAGGGAATCCTCACCTCCGGAAATCCTTTCCTCTTTCGGACGATGCCATTATCATCCAGAGCAAAAACCATTTCACGTTCGGCATAGCGCAGGGCTTCGCGGAATGCCAAAATAAAGGTACCGATAACCACACCGAGAAGAGCGGGCACTGATAACCATGCCAACCAACGGAGATCTGAATCAACACTTAGCAGTCCCAGGAACCCAAGGGTGTAGATCGATACAGTCATTGCGAACAGCAACAGCACTATACTCCACGACACGAGCCGACGCTTGGCATCGCGCCTTTCGTTCAAAGCGTCGGGCTCAATTTTGAACTCCGGCATACCGTTGCCCTCCCAAACCAACAGTTCCTAAATCGAGTCGCCCCATTTTCGTGCTCCCATGAAGATCAACGACTCATGATTAGAAGCAGTTGTTTATTGTCCGTATAGCGCCGTGCCCCATTATGGTTGGCGCTATGCTAACGGGAACACCTATGTGCACTACATTCACAAGTCCTTCAATACCCGCGAACACCTCTGTATCTGTGAGGACCATTGCCACTACTAGCCCACCCTCAATCACCGTCGCCCCCGCACCGAGGCCAAATTCTCCGACTGCGTCGGTGCAACTGCCCTTTGACGGTTCCTGTAGAATCGGGTTGGGCGGCTTCGGCACGCCGGGCGGAGCGCTCTTTCCGTTGTTTGCGGCAACTGCCGCCCACCGTCTGCAATTTAAGAAGAGTGGGAATTGGATTTCATCGACCTCTTCCATAGAACGCTAGCAATGAGAACAGCCTCCGCCATTCCCACCGCGACCAGCGGAAGACCGTGAGGCCCCGCGCTGGCCGGTGGCAGGCTTTGCTCAACGACAACGATTGCAATGCAGTGGAGGAGGAATATGGCTATCAGGCTTGGCCAGAACGTTCTTCGACCCCACGCAGGGCGCAGGGCTATGACCACGGCGGTAAACACAAGGACCGTGAAGACGATGGCATGTTCCCATTTCTGACTGACGCCGACAAACTCGGCAATTGCCACAGCAAGGGCGACGACCCCAAATGCGACGACCCATTCGCCGATGCTCAGCGTTTTCCCGCCCGCGACACGCATTTCGTTAGCCCTTCTATTGCATGCAAGCTGCGTACTCAGCCTGCGCCGCTTTCAGCGCGCTGTAGGCAGTGTATGCCGTTCCCACATACCCCACTATGCTCAGTGCCTTTGAGGTTACCGACATTGGGATGCCCGTCCACGATCTCACCGTGAGAAGGAACGAGGTGCTGTTCGCAGCCGCATCGGAAGCATATTCCTGTACTGCCATGCTCGCCCCAGTCGCAGCTATGGGCCTATAGTCCCCTTGTATCGCATTGGCGAGTCCTGGAAGGACCGACTCGGCAGCCGCCAGGTTGGCCTGATGCGAACAGAAGTCACTCTTTGCGTTAGGGGGGCCCGCCTTGATTACTGCTGTGACGCCATTCTTCGGCGGCGTAAACATGCTCGGGGGATACAGGCTCCAGTTGTTTGCGGCGCCGCTGGATAAGTTCCCCTGGTTGCCGAACGGTGAAAGAACCAAAACAGAGATGAGATACGGCGAATCAACGGTCCCACCTCCAGTAACGGCGGATACAAAATTGTTTCCCATCGGCGGACCGGAACCCGCTCCCCACAACATACCTGCTCCAAAAAACCCGTTAGCTATCCCAGCAGTTCCAAAAGAGCCATAAAGGCCACCACAGATGGGACAGTCACTACTTGAATTGCCAATGGCACTGAAATCAGTGCCCCCGTTTCCATTGTCAATCGTGCTAGGATCGGCTCCGCCGCCCTCGTCTGCACATAAGCCTTGGCCGTCGTTGCATTGTCCGGGGAACGCCAGGTTCAGCCCAGTCGGATCGATGTAGCTCACGGGGTTGTTCGCGACGTAGGCATAGCGGTTACCTATCATGATGGTGGGGTCAGGCGTGAGCCAGCGGCCTGCGTTCAGTGAAAGTTGCCTCGCATCTGTATGCACAGTGTCGTCAGCATAATCCAGAAACAGGCCGCTAATTCCAGTCCATCCATCTCCTATTCCTGGACTCAGTATTTCCCCGTAAGGGAGGGTCGCGCTGCTGGTGAAGTAGGCTCCCGCCTGAGTCATCCAATACCGATTCGTGCCGAGCCAGTCAGGCAGTAGAAAGAGAGTTGTGTTTAAGCCTCCAGCGGTAAATGTACCGATGTGACGGTATGCGTAAAACTCGCTCCACGCCAGCGTGTTTGTGCCAGGCATAACCGTAGCCTCTTGGTAGCCATCCAGAGATTGCCCGGAACTCCGTTGAAAGTTAGCGACTCTCGACGATCATAGGCTACGCAACCTTCACTTCCTCGGCAACCCTCCTCTGGGAAACCGTGTTCGCCAATGCAGTCAACAGCGCGGGAATCTCCCGATAGCCTTGCACTTTGCGGAACTGGCGTTCGGCCACCAGCAGCCCCGAACCGACCCAACGTTCTATGTGGTCTCCGGCACGCCAGCGTTTCACGTTGCGGCAAACCGTTTCGACGATGGAGAAGGCCGACTCGATCACGTTCGTACTCGCCAGGGTGCGGCGCAACTGCGCGGGCATGCGCAAGCGATGCACGGTGAGCGTTTCTTCCACGCCTTCCTCCAGGCTGCGGGCGGCGCTCGGATTCAGCTCCATCAGTTCGCGATGCAGCCGGTCGAGCGCGCGCTTGGCGTCGGTGTATTCGCTCAGGGCGTAGGCGTTCTGCAGTTTTTTCCTGACCGCCGACTTATGTTCCTCGGGTAGGTGGTCGACCACATTACGCCGCTTGTGCACCTGACAGCGTTGGATCATCGCGGCCTCGCCGGCATGACGGCGCACGGCCGCGGCCAGCGCTTTGCCTCCGTCGAGCACATAAAGCCGCGGCACGCTGAAGTCCAGCCCGCGCGAGGCCAGATCGCCCAGTAGCTCACTCACCACGGCCGCATTCTCGGTCGCCCCTTCGCGCAGGCCCAACACCGTTTTACGCCCGTCAACATTGATCCCCAGGGCCACGATCATCTGCCGGTCGCGGAACGGTGTGCCGTCGATCAGCACCGCGCACAAGCGCAACTCGCCCAGCGGACGCTCCATCAACTCCTGCAACTTTTCCCGGCTGGAGGCGATGAAGTTCTCGCTCACCGCCGACTTCTCCACCCCGTAAGCCTCGCGAAAATCCTTCACCACCGCGCCGTAGTTGCGCGTCGACAACCCGCGCATCAGCTTGTCCCACACCGCGTGCTCCATCGGCCCGCTGCGCTGAAACATCTCGTAACTGCCCAACCGCTGCTCGCGATTTTCCGGCGTGCGCAGACGCGTGCGCTTCATCGGCACCTTCTGCCCGTCCACCACGCAGTAGCCGGCTTCTTTCCCCCAGCGGTGAGCCCGCCGCTCGGGATGCTGCTCGTGCCGCTCCCCCGCCAGGTGCCGCACCTCTTCCTCCATCACCAGGCTCATCAACGCCAACCCAGCTTCGCGCATCAGGTGGCCCACCCCTTCTTGCAGCAGACCGACAACCTCGGTCATGGGAAAGATCATCAGATCATCTGTAGGTTGGGATTCTCTTCGCGGGCCAGTTGCCGGAACTCTTGCACCGCCCGATGACGGTCAATCTGGTATCGTCTCTTCATAGCGACTCTCTCCTTTTTTCTTGGCAGAAAAAACCACCGCGATCATTATGACCGCGGTTGAGAGTCGCTACTTTCTACGAATTAACGGGCATCCTCCTTGCAAACGCGCCCAACCCATACGCGACACATGTGTATAACGGTGCCGTGTAGACCAACTGGTCGGTACAGGGCGGTCGACAAGCTGAACCTATAAAGTGGTCAAACCGAGAGAGCCAGCGATCTGCAAAGACTCCAGGCTCGAACGCAAGAAAACGCCATATCAGACTGGAGAGTGGAACAACCCATAACCAGAAAGAAAGTCGAGTACCGAAGCGGCTCCGGCCCAAATACCCTATCATGAGGCCGGTGGCGATTTGCACTGGAAAGTACGGCACCGACAGAACCCGGTTGAACCGATGAAATGATAGGTTCATGTCAAGTAGACGCGCTAGCGGGTAAAGAAAATACATCGATTCCGCTGCCACGAGAGTTGATCCGTAAGTGGAGACGAACAATTCCCATCCAACTCTCAGTGCCTTCCAGATCAGGGTTGTGAAACTGCGCTTCATTTACGGAATGACCGGGCTATACCCTTGATCAGCCTCCCTGCAAAGAACGTCAAGGCACACGCGATAAAGAGGGGCAGCAGCGCCAGAGCAGTTCCCGACACCTGACCCAAAACGCCGGCTACCCCATTCGAAACTTGCGCACGTAGTAGAGCACTAGCTACAAAGAGTGCTGCAGAACCAAGGAGCAAGACCGTAGCAAGGATACACGCGCCGACACGCTGTACCGCTCCTCTTGCTCTCCAATCCTTCGACAGTATGATGTCCTTCCGGCCATAACTGCGCAGTCTTGGGGAACTCTGCGAGTGACCGTTAGGCCGCATCGGTCGGTCGTGACGATTCTTACCTTCAATTTCCAAAAAGAGCTCCGGCCATGCATCCAAACCAATGAGCTGCTCCTGCAACTAGAATAGCCAGTCCGTTCCCTGTGGCCTCAGCCTCTTCGGCATTGACGGACTGCGTTCCCCTATTCGTGTTCTGATAAACGAGCACCGGAGCAGACGGATCGTGTTCCTCAGGGTTCAGCGGGGTTCCGTTTCCCTCCGCCATCAGCTCGACGGCATTGCCTGGATTAGTGAAGCATTCCCCGACTGAGGGCTTATAAGGCAGAGGCTTGTACGGCGCTGTGACGAACGGCATCGGAGGCCGCCACTGGCTCACAACGGGCATGTTGTTCACTGGCGTAAACATGCTGGGGGGATATAAGGGACCCCAGTTGTTTGCGGCGCCGCTGGATAAGTTCCCCTGGTTGCCGAACGGTGAAAGAACCAAAACAGAGATGAGATACGGCGAATCAACGGTCCCACCTCCAGTAACGGCGGATACAAAATTGTTTCCCATCGGCGGACCGGAACCCGCTCCCCACAACATACCTGCTCCAAAAAACCCGTTAGCTATCCCAGCAGTTCCAAAAGAGCCATAAAGGCCACCACAGATGGGACAGTCACTACTTGAATTGCCAATGGCACTGAAATCAGTGCCCCCGTTTCCATTGTCAATCGTGCTAGGATCGGCTCCGCCGCCCTCGTCTGCACATAAGCCTTGGCCGTCGTTGCATTGTCCGGGGAACGCCAGGTTCAGCCCAGTCGGATCGATGTAGCTCACGGGGTTGTTCGCGACGTAGGCATAGCGGTTACCTATCATGATGGTGGGGTCAGGCGTGAGCCAGCGGCCTGCGTTCAGTGAAAGTTGCCTCGCATCTGTATGCACAGTGTCGTCAGCATAATCCAGAAACAGGCCGCTAATTCCAGTCCATCCATCTCCTATTCCTGGACTCAGTATTTCCCCGTAAGGGAGGGTCGCGCTGCTGGTGAAGTAGGCTCCCGCCTGAGTCATCCAATACCGATTCGTGCCGAGCCAGTCAGGCAGTAGAAAGAGAGTTGTGTTTAAGCCTCCAGCGGTAAATGTACCGATGTGACGGTATGCGTAAAACTCGCTCCACGCCAGCGTGTTTGTGCCAGGCATAACCGTAGCCTCTTGGTAGCCATCCACGTTGTACAGGACTTCTTCCCAGACACCCTGGTGTGTCAGATTACGCAGACCTCTGGAATTGTAGTTGTAGGTTTCGCCTCCGTTGCCGACACCACGATCCACGGTGAGAAGCCTCCCTTCGGCATCGTACGTGTACGTGTGAAACGTGTCGTTAGTCACGTTCCCAGCCTTATCGTAGGCGTAACCTGCAGTCGTGATGTGATTGAGACCGTTGTAACTGTTATTAACGTTATATCCTGTCCCAGCCAACAGTCCTCCCTAGCGCCCGAAGCTTAGGCGTCGTGCCTCGCCACTCGCGCGCGCATGAGAGCGCGCGTTGCACCCCCACCACAAATGCTTCCAAGGTTTTCCTCACGCACACACAGGTTCATTCCCGCCCCAGCCTCGTTTTCGGCAGGTGTAGCAAAATCCCCTCGGGTCATAGTACCCCGTCAATGTGGGTCAGGGAACGGCTACACAGAGCGGAGCCTTTTACACTGCGGCCCGAGTCGCTCATGGAAGCGTTACCGCCGGAATTAAAGTCGTCCAGCAACCCGAGCGGCAAGATCCTTCAGCTGTTTCTCAACTGTCGGAGCGGAATCCACCGGATCAAGATTGAGATAGAAGCGAACTTTGCCCTTGCGGACATGGAGTGCATGCTGTGGGTCAAAATAAGCTTCGTCGCCAAGACCGGCCACCGGCGTTTGCGGACTATAAAACTTGCCCAGTTTGGCGAACAGCTCCGCCGCAGCCGATGGCGAGGGATCAACGTATGCTCTGAACCAGAGCTTGCTCCCCTTAGCAGGATAGTTGCAATCCGTTCCCTCAGCGGTGTTCGCGTAAGGACGGGGAGCGACGCTCTTTTCCGGGGCATCGTAGGTCTTTCCCAAGGTTTTGCTTACTTCGGCCGCCGACAGCAGCGAGCAAAGGTCAGCGGGAGGTTCTTGCCCTCGCCGACTGAACCGCGCATGTCGTTACCAGCAAAGCCGCAGCAATCAACGATAGTTTATTCATGTGAGCCATGTCGCACGCCCTCCCTAGCCTCTAAACCGACGACATTCTATAGCAGCGGAAGCTTACAGAGCAAAGGCGACAGAACAAGCAACCCACGCGGTCAGCGGGTGCCAAGTGTCAGCGGATCGGGACGGTTTGCGGAGCGGTCTTGAGTGCGCTGAACAGTTACTCCGCCTCGATGTCCGCCACGTGAATGATTCCAGTCTGCGCATCCAATATGCCGCGTAGCTTCACCTTCTCGCCGACGAATCCGCGTGGCAGGTCCTGGTTGTCGAGGTGGTAGACGTGTCCTTTGGCTGCCAGCACGAATTTACCTCCCATGTGCACAATGCAATACTGAGCACACGAAGCCGGCGTGTGGCCCGCGTCCCCGGACTTCAACTTCATCATCTCCTGATGCGACTGCGTCAGGGAATGAACGTTGAGGGCACACTGGCTGTCAGTGATCTCGCCACGAAAAGTTTTGGACTCTTCATCACCCGCATACGCAGCGAACGACAGCCCAAGCACCCATACCGCACTCCAAACAGTAATTCGATTCATACGTTCTCCTTAAGAATTACGGCGTCACCACAAACTTCATGAACATTCCTTCGTGTTCTTCGCTACAAATTACGGTACAAACTACGACGTACTCGCCAACCTCGGCGGGAGCAGTCATCGAAAATTGCTGCGTGCCCGGCCTCAGCAGCAGATCCCATCCCTCCACCCTTGACCGATCTTTCGCGCGCAGCAGCGAGAACCCGTGGATCGATCCATCCCGGTTCCACGATTTCCCCTTGCGCGCCGTGATCCGCAGCAGGATCGGTTCGCTCGCTTTCACCATGATTTCAGGTTTCTTCTCACCTGCGATCTTGTACCGGCTGTCTTTATCGGCCAGCACTTCAATCACATGAACGGGGGCAGCGGGCGCCTGGGCGCAAGCGATCGTGCAGGTCATCAAAATCAGTCCGCACAAACACCGCATTGTATTTCTCTTCAACGTGTCCTCGTCACCGCTACCGGGTCATGTAGTAGAGAACGAGGCGCATATCCTCGTCGGTAATGGTTGCGCGTACGCGCATGTGGCGGACAATGGTTGCCATCATGCGTGGCGGAAATTTCTGCGGCGCGGCGTGACAGCGTCCACAGTTTGCCCGGAACCTTTTTTCGCCTTCCAGGCGCATCGCATCGGCCTGCGCGCTGCTTTGCGCGACAGTCGCGGTCGAACTGTTGTTGCGCGGCGAATCCGCGGCTACGCCTAGAACCGATAACAGCGCTAATGCTGCGCTCGCGATGATCATGGTGAGTCTCAAGGCTGCCCCACCCTTCCCAGCGGCAGAGCGAAGCGATAAGCAATTCCTAGCGTCCAGAGATTGAGATTTCCATCCGAGCTGAATTGGCGGCCGTAACTGGCCGCTGCTTTAAGTCCGTCGTGAATGTAATAGTTCAGTCCGAACTCTCCTTCGCGGGTATTCGCGCCGGGCATCCCAAGCGCTTGCGCTTCGTCTGAGCTGATCTGGCCGTTGAAGAATTGCTCCGCTCTTCCCGCAACTTCGAGGCGGTGCATTGCCCTCTGCCAGAACCGGACCTGGCTCAACCGGTAGGCTCCATCGACCCAGTAGCCGCTCCCCTGGTTCGACCGCTCGTATTCAGAGTGCATGTTGAGCGGAAAGCGTTGAGCTTGCCAGGTAGAATAAAATCCAAAAGCTTTCGAACGCCCATCTTGCAGCAGTTTTTGCCAGGAGATTCCGAACTCGATGCGTGACCGGGGCAGGAACACACCCATGCGTCCGCCGACATTTCGATCTGACTCAAGGTTGGGGTGTCCCGTGCTTATAGCCGAAACATACGCGGCGTAGGTCAGGTTGGTCGTCGCTCTGACTGGAAACCCACCGCGCAGCATCATGCCATCGCTCGATTCGGCGGAGAGCGGCAAGATCAAAGGGTCCTGCTGCAAGCTGCGAATCCAGATCGGATACAGGCGCTCGTTGAAAATGTTAAAGGGGGTCAGAAACCGCCCAACGGTGACAGTAAGGTAAGGGTTGGCAATGTAGTCCAGCTGAGCATAGTCCAGATTCTTGCTTACCGGGCCGCCGAACGGGCCGCCTCCGGGAGGGCGCTGAAACACTCCTTCAAACTCTGCTCTCGATTCCACGAGCCAATGATCACCCAAAGGAATTAAGAGAACCGGGTTGACTTGGGTGTCAAGCTCAGTTTGTCCCCCCGTCACGAACGTGAAATAGCCAACGCTGCCACTGAGGATGGGAACAGGTTTATCGGATGAAGAAGTCTGGGCACGCAAGAACGCAGGAATGAACAACAGGAGAAGTAATAAGCAAGTAGCCTGCGGTAAAACGGAATTTCGCACCCACCGGTCCGCCGGTTTTTTTGCAGAAGACTTCACAAACCATCCCACTTCCCCGCTGCTTGATTAGAGCCATTGTGCTTTATGCTGCGGATCGCGGAAAAGGTAACGGAAGTAATCGCCGACTGCGGCGTGTCAAACCCTCTGAACGCAGCGTGACATGTACTAGCCAATCATCCAGGCCTCACCTGCCCGTTTGGCGGATGCGTGATTCTCGCTCCTCTTGCATGATGAAACTCACATGGACGAAATCATCGTTCGTGCGACTTCAGTCAGGGAGAGTGCAATGGCTTCCATAATTGCCAGCTTTTCGCAAGAACTCGCCGCCGCAGTGGAGCAGGTCGGATCATCCGTCGTAACCGTTCAGGCCAGGCATCGCGTGCCTTCCAGCGGCATTCATTGGCGCAAAGGAGTCGTCGTCACCGCGAATCACGCGGTACGCCGCGAGGATGAAATCACCGTGCTCGTTCACGGTGGAAAGCGTGTGTCGGCAAAACTCGCGGGCCGCGATCCGGGCACCGATCTCGCAATTCTGAAATTCGATCAGGATGCGGGCCTTCCCATACCGCGATTCGGCGATCCCGCAAACGTGAAGCTGGCGAACTTCGTGCTCGCGCTGGGCCGCGCCCGCTTCGGAAACTTGGTGGCCAGCGCCGGAATCATCGGAGGACTGGGCGGCGAATGGCGCACCTGGCGCGGCGGTCGAATCGACCAAAGCATTCGTCTCGATCTTGCGCTTTATCCCGGCTTTTGCGGAGGTCCTTTGGTCAGCGCCGACGGCGCTGTTCTCGGCCTCAACACCAACGGCTTCGGTCGCGGCCGCGCCGTGACTATTCCGGTTTCAACCATCAATCGCACCGTCGACGAACTTCTCGAGAAGGGACACATTGCTCGTCCTTATCTCGGAATCGCCATGCAGCCGGTCGCAATTCCTGAAGCGCTGCGCGCCAAACTCAAGTCGTCGCCGGAGGGCGGCCTGATGGTCCTCCATGTAGAGCCGGGTGGGCCAGCCGACAAAGCCGGAATCGTTCTGGGTGATGTGATCGTCGAATTACAAGGTAAGCCAGCTCTGGACACAGAAGACATTCAGGATGTGCTGTCTTCAACCAAAGTCGATCAGAAGATCGGAACAACTGTCATTCGCGGCGGCGTGCCTGTCGAGCTGGCGATCACTCTGGGAGAACGCCCAGCGAAGTAGCTCTCGTTCGTGACCGAGCTGATTTTGAGATGACAAAAAGAAACGGAGGCAGGGTCGTCAGTGTGTTGTTGGCCGCTGCCTCCTCGATCCGGCGGGCCGGATTGGAAGCGTTGATCAAAAAAGCTCCGTTGCTCAAGCTCGTAGGAAGCCTTCAGACCACGCTCGCGGTTACACAATACGCCGCACAACTCCAGCCGGATGTCGTCCTGCTCGACCTGGAAAATTCAGACCGACAGCTCGAATCTCAACCGGCGCTGCCGCGAATTCCAAGCACCTTTCCCGTCGTTGCTCTGATCGACGAGCCCTCCGCAGATTGGACCGCGCACGCCTTGCGCTCCGGGGTAAAAGCAATTCTTCCCCGCGACTCTGGCGTGGACGAAATTCTTTCGGCGATCCAGGCTGCCCACGCCGGTTTGGTATTGCTCGATCCTGCAGTGTCGCAGAATCTGGCTGCCCACATTCCCACGCGGACTGCCCGGCCTGCGCTCGCCTTGGACGACCTTACTCCCCGCGAGGTCGAAGTCTTGCGCATGCTCGCCGAGGGTTTGGGCAATCGGGAAATGGCGTCTCGCCTCGGCATTTCCGATCACACCGTCAAGTTCCACATCAGCTCCATCCTCGACAAGATTGGAGCGGCGACGCGGACCGAGGCGGTGACTATGGGCATCCGCCGGGGGATTATTCTGCTTTAAGCCACTCACGAATTCCGAAGTGCCCCGTCTAATCCGTGTCTCAACGGAGGAACCCATGAACCGACCACGTCGCCTTGCCACCTGGGCCGGAACCATTCTCGGAAGCCTTTGCGCCTTGTTCTTCGCCGTTGCTCAAGGACATGCCTCAGACCATCGGCAGTTCACCGAGGAGTTTCACCAGACTTATCCGCTTGCGGCGGGAGGCCGGGTTGAACTTGACAACATGAACGGGGCAGTTCACATCACCGCATGGGATCAGAACCAGGTGAAGGTCGACGCGGTCAAATATGCCGGCACAAAAGAGCGCCTTGATGAAGCCAGGATCGAGGTCGAAGCTGGCAGTGATTCTGTTTCCATCCGCACCAAGTATCCGGACCACAACCACACCTTCAACGGCGGCTGGAACGATCCTGCTGGAGTTGAATACACTTTGATGGTGCCTCGTGGCGCGCGCCTTGACGAGATCAAACTGATCAACGGTCCACTCGATATTCACGGAGTCGCTGCCGAGGTGCGGGCTTCCTGCATCAACGGCAAGTTGCTCGCCGAGGGTCTGCAGGGCAGAGTCAAGCTTGAAACCATCAATGGGCGGATGGAAGCGCGTTTCGACTGGCTGGCGAATTCTCCGGTTGAACTATCCTCGGTGAACGGCAGTCTGGACCTGGTGTTGCCTTCCGACGCGAAGGCTGAACTGGAGGCTGCGACAGTGTCGGGCAGCATCGACGATGACTTTGGCCTGCATGTGCAGCATCATCGTTTTGTCGGACATGATTTGCGCGGCGAATTGGGCGGAGGCGGAACGCGCATCCGGCTCTCCAACGTGAATGGAGGAATCGAAATCCGTCACGCCAACGACGGACGCGCGATGAGTTCGGTCCGAGACCTGAGCCACGACGACCAGGATGATCGCGACGACGATGACGACGAGATCTGAGAAATCCCGGATCGCGTTAGACCATTTCGGGACGGAGTTTACTGTTTAGTACCGGGTACCCCCCTCCCCCCTTTGGCTGCAAAATCTTGAAAAGAAACGATCTATTTTGCGACTCCCTGCTAGATCTTTGAGTTTTCAGGGGTTACGGGCAAAATCCAGAGAACATGGGAGTTACGCGGGTGCCCGACGGGCTCACGTTCGATTTTGGAACTGCGATAGGATGGCGCCTGGCCGGGAATTGCGTGATCGCACGGGTCAGATTGTCAAAGATCGGCTATTATCTTGTGGATAATATAGTATGGCTAAGGTTATCTTATTTGAGGGTCGCGGTCAATGAGAAATAAGGTGGATTGGGATCGGGTTCGGGGTCGACAGTTTTCGCAACCCGGAGGACGCCGGCGGGCTACGGTGTGAGCTCGAACACGACGCCGCCGCCGTAGGTGCCGCCGAGGACGGTGCCGCCGTAGAGGTTGCCTTGGCTGTCGATCACCAGATTGCCTTCGGGGACGCCGCCGTCGTTGCCGATCCCGAACTCGTGCAGGACCGTGTACGTCCATTTGCCCTTGGGGCCTGGAGACAACTTGTAGATGATGCCGCAACCGCAATTTGGATCCCCGCCATAGTCGGTGGTGCCGTACAGGTTACCCGCTTTGTCCATCACCACCCCAGCGTTGGGTTCGAAACCGTTCGTGCCTCCGGGAAACTCGTATAGGATCGTCTCTTTCCAGCGTCCGTCGGTCTGCGGCGTAAGCTTGAACACTACGCCCCCGCAGCACCCGCCACTTGCGGTCGTGCCATAGAGGCTGCCCTTGGCGTCCATGAACAGGGCTCCCCATCCCGGCACAGCGCCGTCCTTGCCGTCGTTGGTAAAATCGTGCACAATCTTCTCTTCCCAGCCGCTTTGCGTAGGCCGTAATTCGTACACGGTACCGCAGCCGTTGCCCCCGCACCTGGTGCCGATACCACCACCCTTCGTGGTACCATACAGGTTTCCGGAGGCGTCCAGGATCACGGGGGCAAAAGCGCCGTCGCCGTCGCCCTGGGTGACGAAGCGGTGCAGAACCGTCTTGTTCCAGCCATGAGATCCTCGAATCAGCTCGAACACGTTGGTCTCTGTCGTTCCGTAGAGTCTGCCCGCCCCGTCCATTACGACACTCGCCCACGAGCCCCCGGCATGAAGCACGGTATCCTTCCAGCCCCCCCTAGTCACCGTTAGTTCGAACACAACCCCGTTCTGCCGGGGTCCACCCTGAAGCGTCGTTCCGTACAGGTTTCCCGCCGGGTCTAGGATCAGGCCGCCGTTTGGCTCGTCCCCCTTCGGGTCGCCGTTTGCCATATTACGGAGCACACGCTCGTCCCACCTTCCCCCAGCCCCCGCCACAAGCTCAAAAACGGTACCATATCCGTAGGCCCCTCCACCACTTGTTGTGCCGTAGAGGTTGAGACTCTTGTCCTGCACAAGGCTGCACCACAACCCAGCCCCGTCGTGGCTTGCGCCAAACGCATGCAAGATTTTGTACTTAGATGCTGCCCAGCCTACGTGCGCCAACAGCAGGCTCATGGCAGCCACTGCGGCCAGACCTCGGGTTCCATGTCTCAGTGATTGGCCCATCGCGGGGTTGCCTCCTTGCAAGAGCTTGGTGGTAAATATGGGGACTGGTGGTAAATATGGGGACGGCGTCGGGTTGGGCTCCGTCCGAGCCGACGAATGTGTGCAAGACAGTGTATTTCCATTTGCCGTTGGCCTGTGGCGCCAGCTTGTAGACCACGCCACAGTCGCACGATGTCGTTCCGCCGTTGACGGTCGTGCCGTAGAGGTTTCCGGCTTTGTCCATGACCACGCTGCCACCAGGGCCACTGCCGTTTGCGTTTCCGGTGAAGTTATACAGGATGGTCTCGTGCCAATCGCCGTTCGGGCCGGAGCTCAGCCTGAAGACTGTGCCGCAGCCAACGTCGACGCAGGTGTGGCTGCCGCCCTGGCTGGTCACCCCGTAAAGATTCCCGGAGCTGTCCGAGACCAGCGCTCCTCCTCCGGGGACTTGGCCGTCGTCGTGGAATGACGGGAAGCTATGCAACAGTAGCTCCTTCCATCTGCCAGAGTTGTGCTTTAGTTCGTATACAGTGCCAGCCTCATAGGCGCCGCCACGTTCGGTGGTGCCGTAGAGATCGCCGACGGCGTCCGTGATCAATCCTGCGAAGGCATCTTCTCCATCGCCATTCCGACCTGTGAACTGGTGGAGCACGGCCTCCCTCCAGCCGTTGGGCCCGGGTAACAGCTCGAAGGCACCGTAAGCAACTCCGTAGAGGCCGCCCACCTTATCCATTAAGACGCCGGCGTAGGGCGAGCCGCCCGCCCGGTCGTGGAGGCTAAAGCGGTGGATCACGTTCAGTACCCAACCAGGCGATCTCGATTTCATCTCGAACACTGTGCCGTACGTATCAGGGCCGCCGCCCGCCGACGTCGTGCCATACAGGTTGCCAGCCGCGTCGAAGGCTAGTCCGCCGTTGAGGTCGTCTCCGTCCGAGTCGTCGTTTTTAAAGCTGTGGAGCAAGGTCTCGGCCCACTTGCGGTCCGAACGGGGCGTTAGTTCGAAGACCGTACCGTATCCATAGAGACCACCGCCGCTGGTCGTGCCGTAGAGATTGCCTTTCATGTCGAAAACCAGGCTGCCCCACAGGCCGCCGCCGTCCTTGCCGGCCCCAAAGGCGTGTAGCACTTTGTACTTGGGACCAGCCAAGGCGGTTGTGGCGAGTGTCGCAGCCATTGTGGCGAGTGCGATCGCCGTTCGCAAAGGAGACGAAAGATGTTGTGGCCGCATTCGCAGACCGCCTTTCATCGAGATGGTCTTGCAGGAGGGAGCGCGGCAGATCCTCTCGCCGGGCCGGAATCATATCACGGAACTCACGGGCCAAGAGCAGGGTTTTGCAGAGACAGAGGACGGCTCGGCTCGCGGTCGGCGGGCGAGTCGCCCGCCTGCACACAAGCTTCTCTAAGCGGTCTTCTTCGAAGAAGCTTAGAGCCAACGGCAGCGGACAGGAGTGTCCGCTCTACACTTTTGCTATCGCCCGCAATGCTCAGGGGAAGGATCTTACGCCGCCGGTGCTTTCGGTCACCTTGACGGATTCGACCTTCACCGGTTCGGGCTTCTTTTTCTCGAGGGCGGGCTTGCCGGTGTGGAGGTCGAGAGCCTGATCCAACTGGGACATGAGGGTTCGCAGGTTCTCGTCGCCGGCGTCGAGGACGCTGCGCAGTTCGGCGCTAGCGGTCATTGCCTGCTGATAGGCGTCCCGAGCCTGAGCCAGAAGGTTCAAGTGCTGGATAAACGCCGTGGCGGACTCACGAAACTCGTCCACTGCACCCATATATGTCGCCATAAAACCATCGCCTTTTTCCAACATTGTTTTCACTCCTCTTGGCTCCCTTAGTTCGGTTTGCTGCCCTGGGGGTGGGCGAGGTCAGCATTATGAACTGCCTGAGCCACGGGGTCAAACCTATTTTCATCACCAGCCGGATCTCCTCCGATAGCGCGGTTTCCGCGCCCCTGGGGAGTAGATTTGTTTCGCAGGAGCGTGCGCGGGGAACGCGCGCGCCTACACTTCAAAGCCAGAGGCGGCGACGTATGGTGCTTCCCATCCCCGCCGCAAGCTGATTCTTCTCTTCGGTTCTGTCAAATTTATTCGCCGTTTCTTCGCTCTTGGCTGCTTTTTCGGCTGTGCGGGGCCTGTCCGCCATCGGGGAATTCTGCAGGCTGGCAAGCAGTTTGGACGAGACGTCCTGCCAACTGGCCAGACCAACGTTTTCAGAGATCAGTTTGTAGACATCTTTGAGGCCCTCATTGGCCGTGGGGTCCGCGCCCTCGGGCAGGCTGAGATCGGCGTTTGGATCGAGGGTGATCAGCAGGACGACGCCGCAACGGTTACAGAACTGGCTGCCCTGGGGATTGCGATGTCCGCAGGTGAGGCAGAGGGTCTTGGGCGCCTCCGGCGCTGTGGCAGACTCTTTGACCGGCTTTGCTTCGCGGGCCGGGGCTAAGAGCGGCGCAGACGCATAGTTGACATGGGTCTCGACCAATCGGGCCAGGAGTTGCAGCGCCGTGGCATGCCGGTCGGTGAAGCGGTTCGCCTGACTGGAAAGCACTTCCAGAACTCCGCCGACGTTTGGATGGTTGAAAATGGGCACCGCGAGAATGGAGCGGATGCCGATGCATTTGGAGCTGTCAATCCTGGGGTCGGCCTCGGTGTCGTCACAGCGGATAACGGCGGCAGTCTGCACGCAGGTTGCGGTGAGGCCACTGTCGGTGTTCAGGTGCGTGCCCAGCGGCGGCGCGAGGTAACCCGAGCAGGCGCGGCAGGACATAACTCTGCCGTCAGACAGAGCCAAAGCGGCTCCATCGGCGCCGGTAACGTGCTGCGCACTGCGAATGATCTGATCCAGGGTCTCGTCGGGGTTCGAGCCCTGGGGAGCGGCAGCGTCGTTTTTTATATCAGCGCGATTTAAGTTGTGGATACGGCCATTAGCAGCCGGAATCTCCATTCTTGTCCCCGCAGCACGGAATTGTACACCCAGAAGTTTTCCACAGGAAACTCGAAAGGGCAGGTTGGGGCTCGATAGGCTCACTTTTTCCCAAATTGGGAACGGGCGGCCGAGGATCTCTAATGCATAAAAAACTGGCGCTCTGCCCTTTTCGTGGTCAACGCAAGAAATGCACGGCAACCGCTTTTGGGGTGGGGGCGAGCATGTGCCAGCGCCCAATCTTGTGCAGGGCGAAAGTTGCGCAGTGTACAATCGGCCATGTTTCCCTACGACGCTGTGCTTCTTAGCACCGTTCAGGCCACTCCGCAATCGATCCCGGACGTGCTGCAAATTATGCAGACCATCGACGGCACTTGTGTTGACGGAGACGGGCTGAAATGGTTCAACTGGCTTTATCTGCAGGTGACGCAGGCGGTTGAAGCGCGGGTGGCCGCTGGCGGATTCAACGATCCGGCATGGCTGGCACAGCTCGACGTCCAATTCGCGCGGCTCTATTTCTCGGCGCTAGAAGCGTCGCTCTCGGGACAAGCCACGCCCGATTGTTGGCAGGCCTTGTTTAATAACCGCGACCAAGCTGCAATTGCGCGCATCCAGTTCGCGCTGGCCGGGATTAACGCGCATATCAATCACGACCTTCCTGAGGCCATTGTAAGCACCTGTCAGGTCACCGGCACGACTCCGGATCACGCTGGCACGAACTACAACGACTACACCGCTCTCAACTCCACGCTGGATGGCCTGGTCGAATCTGCCAAGAGCACTTTGAACGTCCGCCTGCTCGGAGACGCGCTGCCGCCGGTTTCGCGTCTGGAGGACACGATCGCGGCCTGGAATGTGAGCGCGGCGCGCGAGGCAGCCTGGCAAAACGCCGAACATCTTTGGCAACTCCGGGCGCTTCCCTTGCTGGCCTCAGGGCTCATGGACACGTTGGACGGCCTGACCACCGTGATCAGCAAGACGCTGCTGGTACCGGTGCCGTAAGAGGGGTGGGTGCCGACCTTTTTCCCGAACTGGGACATAACTGAAAATAATCTACGAATCGCCCGGCCCCTATCTTTCCACTCGTGATATCCTACGACGGTAGGACATAACTTCTCGCTAATAACAACCGGCGTAGCTTTCGGGCTGCGCTTTTTTGTTGCTGGCAGAAAATGGGACAAAAGGACATTCGGATGGCGATGGAAATCGAGCAAGAATCGGGGATTTCTATATTTGCGGCTGCGGGGTGGGTAGAAGAAATAGAAGCCTCGCATAACACGCAGAAGTGGGCCGGAGAGCAGGCCGAGGCGGCTTTCCTGAATAAGGCAACCAGCCTCGGATTGAGCGTGTCCAAACCCTGGGGCGACAGCGAGCGTTATGACTTGATCGTCGGCTCCGGGTCGCGCTTGTCGCGCGTGCAGGTGAAGTCAACCCAGTACGAATACCCAGTAAAAGACAGGTACGGCATCTGTAACCACCACCATGGGACGCTCTACACGGAGGAAGAGATCGATTTTCTGGTCGTCTACATCGTGCCTCTCAAGCTCTGGTACATAATTCCCGTGAAGGCCTGTCTAAACCACCGTAATCTACGCTTCTATCCCGCTTCCACAAATTCACGCGGCCGCTTCGAGAAATATCGCGAAGCCTGGTGGCGGCTAGAAAGCAGAAAGTAGCCAACCGCGGCCAAAAACTGTACCCGGCTAATATCAGCGGAGCGCCGCGAATCTGATGCGGAGTCGAGAGGCCCTGCGGGTGTTGTTTCCGGTGGCAAGGGTCACGTGGGGAAGGGTTTCTGACCCGTCCAGGCGAAGCAAAGCTCCGCAGGGGTATGGCCAATGCACGAAAGGAGCGGTGCCCTTCTATAAGAGCGAAAAGCATCCACTTTGCATTCTTCGCTAGCAATGATAGCATTGACAGCATGGCCACATTAACCATTCGACAGCTTGACGAGAAAACCAAGACTCGGTTGCGGGTCCGCGCGGCGCATCACGGCCGTTCGATGGAGGAAGAAGCCAGAGAGATCCTGCGTTCCGCTCTAACGACTTCATCCCCGGCGAAGGGCAACCTGGCGGAAACCATTCACCGGCGCTTTGCCGCCTTGGGCGGGCTCGAACTTGAGTTGCCGCGACGCGACCCGATGCGCCGTGCCGCAGAATTTGGCGAATGATCATCCTCGACACGAATGTGCTCTCGGAGCTAATGAGGCCCACGCCCTCTCCTCGGGTTGTGGCCTGGGTTGCCAAACAGCCCGCAACCGAACTCTTTACGACCTCAATCACCGAAGCGGAAATCTTTTATGGACTTGAGTTGCTGACCAAAGGCAAGCGCCGCGAGGGATTGCTGGCAGCAGCAGAGGCTATGTTTGCCGAGGACTTGGCGGGCCGCGTTCTCGGGTTCGACAGCGATGCAGCGCGAGCTTTTTCGAAAATTGCCGGTCACCGCCGTGCCCTAGGCAAACCGATCAGCCACGCCGATGCGCAGATCGCCGCCATTACCCAAGTGCGAGCGGCCAAGCTCGCAACCCGCAACGTTGCAGACTTCAAGGACTGTGGCGTTGATGTCGTCGACCCCTGGAATGGTGTGCGCTGAAAGCATGGGCCAGCCACCCGGGGCTTTTAGAAGCCTCCCTTTTTCAATGTCATCCTGAGGAAGCGCAGGCCGGCGCGCAGCGAAGGCCTGCCAAGGTCAGGGCACCCGCTTTTTGTGTGGGGTGAATGCATGGCCAACCCCCAGCGGTTAGTTCAGGTTGCGCATCTTGTCAGCATACCATGCAGCCACCTGCGATATTGCCAAACAAAACTCCGCAATCCTTCCCGCTGTGTCGGTAGCCAGTATTGTTTGGGAAAGCGTCCTAGCTTCGTCCGCCGATAGACCAACATCCAGAACACGCTCTTCCAGGGCGGCCTTACGAAGGTCGGCCAACTGACCATGATCCAATGCAAGGATCCTAATTGTGTTTTCCGCAGCGTTGTCGCCAGTAACGAACCCGATGGATCCGTTGGGGCGGTAGAGGAACCGGCTCTCAACATCCTCGTGAAGGGGCGAAACAAAGGTGTCCTGATCAATACGCGTTCCCCCTTTTTTTCTTGCACCATATGGAAGATCGTTTGTCGGCCTGTGTCCAGGGGTGTCACTCGGTACGCATGCGAGCAGATTGCTGTAATCGATATCCAGGTGGGGTGGCTGGTTCGGCTGATTCTGGGGCACGATATGTTCGATATGGCAGTCGGTCACTGTCTGAATGCGTTGCATAGTGTACGCACAGAGGTAGCCCTGCTCCGCGAGCATCTGAAGCTTGACCCCGGCCTTAGGCATATTGCTGTAAGTCAGATTCTGCGGCGTGACTGCGTTCTGTTCCTTCCAAAAACGAAGCTCTTCCGGTTCCTGACCCTTGGTTATTCGCCTCATGGAACCTTCCCTGCAAAGCGGTCAATCCGAGCCGAAAAGCGAACCAAATCGGGATGGTTGCCAATTTCGGAACGTAGTTCATCGACTTTTGTCTGCGCTGTTTCTAGCTTCATGTCGTTGATCAGTTGCTCCACTTCCTGCAGCTTCACTTTGACACCACTGTCTCGTTCATCTGCACCCATCACATTCTTCAGAATCCAGTTTGAATCCATTCCAAAGGACTGTGCCGGGCTCGTTGAATCGTCGACCCCGAGACGAATAACCTCTTCCGGCAGAGCTTCGCCGATCAATTGCGGTGAGTGAGTCGTCGCAATGAACTGGATGGAAGGAAAGGTTGTCTTGAGGTCGTGAATAATACGGCGCTGCCACGTCGGATGTAGGTGCAAATCAAGCTCATCGATCAGGACCACTCCCGGTGTTTTTCTTAATACGTGATCTGCAAGGTTAGGGTTAAGCGTAGTGGCCCGTCTTACCAAATCGCCCACTAATGTGAGCACAATGCGCTGTCCATCGCTCAGATTCTTGAACAGCTGATGTCCAAATTGCTCAAAGCTGACGACGAGGTCTTTGTAGCGCTCGTCGTAGTAGAGCGATTCGGCTCCCTCCACGCAACTGATGATGGCCTCTCTCGCTACCCTGTACGTAGTCGTTTCTTCTCTACGCTCCTGGCCGGCAGAGACCTCGGCCCGAATCCAGGCGAGCAACGACGATTCCTGGATCGTAAAGTCGAAACAGTCACGGTAACCGTCGAGCCGAGAAGGCAATGTAGGTTTAGAACCATCCTCTTTCGCTCGTTTTCGATGGCTGGCCTCGAACCATAGTCTCTCAGTACCGTAGGTGCATATGAGTGGGAGCGTAATGTCTTCTCCCGCTCGCACGCGACGCTCAGCCTCACTCGCGGCATCGCTGATGCCCTTGACGTCTGGGGATCTGGTTCGTCCGCCTTCGCGACTCAGTTCTCTCGTCCAGGCAAGGCCTTTCTCCATCACCAACCCACGGGCCTCAATCCGAGACGGAAACTGTTTCTCAAACGTGTAAACATCCTGATACGGGTGTGCGACGATGCGAACCTCTTGCGGCGTAATGCCAGGCGGGAAGGCATACCCGCGAAGGCCAATGAACCAGCTCCCGACCGCGACAGAAAGGGCATCCAGAACAGACGTCTTTCCTGAGGCATTGTCGCCTACTAGAAGATTGAAAGCCGGGTTAAAATCGAATTCGCGGAGGTCAAATCCGTTGAAGTTCTTGATCGTCAGATGGTCAATCCGCACTCAGATTCCTCGTTTGTCGGGATGCGCTAGTCTAGCGCATAGGATTTTGTGAGGCTAGTCCCGACGGGCATCCCAGGTCTCGCGCTTTTTGCAACTCGGAACTGTTTCTCCGAGCCCTCACTTGCGGCAGGTGGCCCCGGCTACCGCGTTCATTTTACTCTCAAGGCACCCCGTCCACGTTCCGCTTGGGTGTGGATTTTCCTCGGCTGAACGCATCCCCTCGCCTTACACCGCCGCTGGCTGCGCCACTTCCAGCAACGCAACCGCGAATGCCTCGATGGCTTGATCGATTTGCTGGCGGGTGATGATCAGCGGGGGTTGGAAGCGGATCACGTTGCCGTAGATGCCTCCTACGCCGACCAGGACGCCGTTGCGTAGCAGGGCGTCGCGGATGGCTTCGGCTTCGGTGGTGGCTGGGGTTAACTTTTCGTCTTTCACCAGTTCTACGCCGATCATCAGGCCGAGGCCGCGAACTTCTCCTATGAGTGGGTGATGCTTTTGCAGGGCGCGGAGTTTGGTCATGGCGTAGTTGCCGGTTTCGGTGGCGCGGGCTGGGAGATTTTCTTTCTCCATGACTTTGATGTTGGCGAGGGCGGCGGCGCAGGAGATGGGATTGCCTCCGAAGGTGGAGAGATGGTCGCCGGGTTTGAAGGCGGCGGCGATTTCGGGGCGCGTGGTGAAGGCGCTCAGGGGGAATCCGTCGGCGATGCCCTTGGCGGTGACCAGGATGTCGGGGACGACTCCGTAGTGCTCGATGGCGAACATTTTGCCGGTGCGGGCGAAGCCGGATTGGACTTCGTCGGCGATGAACAGGATGCCGTGCTGGTCGAGGACTTTCTTTACCTCTCTGAAATAGTTCGGAGGCGGAACGACGATGCCACCTTCGCCCATGACCGGCTCGGCGATGAACGCAGCCACGTCGCCGGAGGTGGCAAAGCGGATTACGTCGTCGATGGCTTTGGCACATTGGCGCCCGCATTCTTCAGGATCGTTTCGCCATTGCGAACGGTAGGCATAGGGCGCGGGGGCGAAGGCTACGCCGGGGGCGTAGGGGCCTCCGCGTTTCTTGCGGCCTTGGTTGCCAGTGATGCTTAACGTTCCCCAGCTGCGTCCGTGGAAGCTGGCGTGGAGCGAGATGTATTCGTGTTTGCCCGTGTAGAGGCGGGCCAGCTTCATGGCGCCTTCGATGGCTTCGGCTCCGCCGTTGCCGAAGAAAGTTTTGGTCAGTCCGTGGGGTGCGATTTGGGCGATCTTCTCGGCTAGATCGGCTACTGGTTTCACGTGATAAATGTAGGAGGAACAGTGGACCAGCTTTTCCATCTGGGCTTTGGCGGCGGCGATTACTTCGGGATTGCAGTGTCCGGCGTTCACGACCGAGATTCCTGCGAAGCAGTCCAGATACTCGCGGCCGTTCTCGTCGGTGACCGTGGCTCCGTTGGCATGGTCGATGACAATCGGGACGACCTGCTTCATGAAGCCGGTCATTACGTAGTCTTTATATTTCTGAATTGTCTCGGACATTGGGATTCCCAGATTTTCCTTTGTGTACCTTCGTGTCCTTTGTGGTTAAAGCTTTTAACGAGGACAGCAATCATCAGAACTTGCGCGAGTGTTCCTTGGCCCAGCGTTCGACGACGACTTTTTTCTCGGTATAGAACTCGACGCCATCGCGGCCTTGTCCATGCAGAATGCCGAAGAAGCTGTCTTTCCAACCGCTGAAGGGGAAATAGGCCATGGGCGCGGCTACGCCGATGTTGATTCCGATATTTCCTGCAGGAGCTTCGTAGCGGAAGCATCTTGCCGCCGCGCCACTCGAAGTAAACAACGAAGCCTGATTGCCATACTTGCTGTGCTTGAGAAATGCAAGCGCTTCGTCCAGATCGCGGGCGTGAATCAGGCTCAGGACCGGGCCGAAGATTTCCGTATCGGCGACCTCGCTGGTAGGCGACACGTCATCGAGGATGGTCGGCCTCACAAAGTTTCCAGCTTCGTGTTTCGGGATCTTGGGATTGCGCCCGTCAATCAGAACTTTGGCGCCTTGTTTTTCGCCCGTGGCAATCAGAGAGTGAATTCGCGATTTGCTCTCCCCAGAAATAACAGGGCCCATCTGGATGCCTTCGTCGAGGCCGTTGCCCACGCGGAGATTGGCGGCGGAGTCGGTGATCGCGTCTCGAAAAGTTTTCTGCGCCTGGCCGATCGTGACCGCGACCGACACTGCGAGACATCGCTGGCCCGCGCAGCCGAAGGCGCTGTCGCTGATGATCTGGGTGGCCATCTTCATATCGGCATCGGGGAGAACGACTACGTGATTTTTCGCTCCGCCTTGGCACTGGGCGCGTTTTCCGGCGGCGCCGGCGCGTTCATAGACATATTTCGCAACCGGAGTGGACCCAACGAAGCTGATGGCACGCACCTTGGAGTGATCGAGCAACGCGTTGACCACGGCTTTTCCGCCGTTCACGAGATTGACTACACCTTTGGGCAGGCCGGTCTGAGCTAGCAATTCATAGGTGCGCTGAATGGTGAGAGGAACGCGCTCCGAGGGCTTGAGGATGAATGTGTTGCCGCAGGCGATCGCGTAGGGCAGAAACCAGAACGGGACCATGCCGGGAAAATTGAATGGCGTGATGGCCGCGACTACGCCGAGCGGTTGGCGGATCATGATTTCGTCGATGCCGCGGGCGACGTCCTCAAGGTTGTAGCCTTGCATCATCATCGGAATTCCGCAGGCGACTTCGACGTTCTCGATGGCGCGGCGCCACTCGGCTTTGGCCTCGGTGAAAGTCTTGCCGTTTTCCTGGGTGATGATGCGGCTCAGTTCGTCGATGTGCACTTCCAGAAGCTGCTTCAGCCTGAACAGTGGCTGGATGCGGTCTTCGGGAGGAGTGCGGCGCCATTCGGGATAAGCAGCGGCGGCGGCTTCGACTGCAGCGGCGACTTCGTGCGCGTCGGAAAGCGGGGCTTTGGCGATGGTTTCACCAGTCGCGGGATTGGTGACGTCGAACCATTCAGCGGCATTGGATTCGACCCATTGGCCGTTGACATAGTTGGGAACTTTGGTGAGCGGTGGTGCTGCAATGGTCATTTGCGTAAGGCCTCTGTGATCGCGAAGAATTGAAATCGATGTGATGCGAGACGTTGCAACCAACGTCCCTACAGCTTGCCTGATCCGCGTCTACGTGATCATGGTCGCGACGGCGCCTCTTTTCTCAGATACCGTTTGCAGCGCGGCCTCCAGCACGTCGAGGGCTTCGTCCATCTGCTCGTCGGTTACGACCAGCGGTACCAGAACGCGGATCACGTTGGAGTATGAGCCTGCCGTGATTGTAACTAAACCGTGCTCGTAACAGTACCGCGTCACTTCTTTGGTTTCATCCGCGGCCGGTTCGCGCTTGTCGGAGGACTTCACCAGTTCGATCGCCTGCATTCCGCCCAAGCCGCGTACGTCGCCGATGATTGGCCAGCGCTTCTGCCATTCTTTGGCGCGCTTCTGGAATCTGTTTCCAATTTCGTTGGCGCGAGTCAATATGTTCTCACGCTCGAAGATATCCAACACAGCCAGCGCAGCAGCGCAGGAAAGCGGATTACCGGCGAATGTACCGCCGAGGCCTCCTGGGCCGGGCGCGTCCATGATTTCGGCTCGTCCGGTGATTGCGGCCAGGGGCAAGCCACCGCCGAGTGATTTTGCCGTCACTAGAATATCCGGCTCGATGCCGTAGTGCTCACTTGCGAACAGCTTACCGGTTCGGCCGAAGCCGCTTTGTACTTCGTCGGCGATGAAGAGAACCCCGTGCTTGCGGCAAATTTCCATCAGAATGCGGAAGTAGTCCGGCGGAGGGACGACAAATCCTCCTTCACCCAGGACCGGCTCGGCAATCACGGCGGCCACGTCTTCGGATGCGACTACGCGTTTGAAGGTGTCTTCCAGGTGCCGCGCGCAGAACAGATCGCACGAGGGATATTTCAGAGAGTACGAGCAGCGATAACAGTACGCGAAGGGAATGCGGTAGACATCGCCGGGGAAGGGCGCGAATCCCGCTTTGTAGGGATGGGTCTTGCTGGTGAGCGCCAAGGTCATCATGGTACGTCCGTGAAAGGCGTCTTCAAAGGCGACAATGCCCGAGCGTCCGGTGTGGGCGCGAGCGATTTTCACCGCGTTCTCCACCGCTTCAGCGCCGCTGTTCACGAAAAATGTTTTCTTGGGGAACTTGCCGGGTGTGACCTCATTCATCCGCTCAGCGAGCCGGATATAGTTTTCGTAGGGCGTGACCTGCATGCAGGTATGCAGAAAGTTTTCGAGCTGCTCGTGGATTGCCGCTATCACCGGCTCGCGACGATGTCCGACGTTGAGGCAGCCTATGCCGCCAGCAAAATCGATGTAGCGGTTGCCGTCTACATCTTCGAGCCAGGCGTCTTCGGCTTTGGCAACATACACTGGCGTACCATGCGAGAGGCCGCGGGGCACGGCTGTGTTGCGGCGTTCGGCCAGGGCTTTGGATTTCGGTCCCGGAATCGGGGTTTTGAGTTGAATGGTGTTCATGGCGATTTCTTTTCTACATCTCTGTGCGAATTCCCTGTAGCAGTACTCTCTGCCTGCGGGAGTAGGGGTCCTTCGACTCGGCGGCCTTCGCGCTTTGCGCGAAGGCCGCACTTCGCTCAGGATGACAACAGGTGAAAGTCATTTCGTTCAGTACCAGCCGATTGGTGCTTCGTTTAGATTGATGTGGACTTGTTTGGTTTCGAGATATTCTTCGATTCCCCAGGGGCCTAGTTCGCGGCCGAAACCAGATTGTTTGTATCCCCCCCAGGGGGCTTCGACGTAAGTCGGTTGCATGTGGTTGACCCAGACGATTCCTGCGCGCAAGGCCTTTACGGTGCGGAATGCTTTGAAGATGTCGCGCGTCCAAACGGCGGCGGCAAGACCGTAGGGCGAATCGTTGGCAATCTTGATCGCATCTTTTTCATCTTCGAACGGGATGACGGCAGCAACTGGGCCAAAAATTTCTTCGCGGGCGATACGATCGTTGTTAGTAACGTCATAGAAAATCGTGGGCTCGACGTAGTAACCCTTGGCGAATTGTTCGGCGCGTCCTCCGCCGATGGCCAGCTTGGCTTCTTTCTTGCCAAGTTCCTGGTAGGAGCGTACGCGATCGTATTGGTCTTTGCTGACCAGAGGGCCCATCTTCGTATCGCGATCGGCGGGCGATCCCAGCTTAATCTTCTTGGCTTTTTCGGTCATGGCATCGACGAACTTCTTGTAGATAGGCTTGTGCACCAGGATGCGGCTGCCGGCGGAACATACTTCGCCCTGATTGATGAAGACTCCGAAGAGAGCGCCATCGATGGCGGCTTCGAAGTCGGCGTCGGCGAAAAAAATGTTGGGAGATTTGCCGCCGAGTTCAAGCGTGACCCGCTTCACGGTTTCGGCAGCCTGTTTGACGATGATTTTGCCCACGGCGGCGCTGCCGGTAAAGGCGATCTTATTCACGTCGGGATGCTGAACGAGAGGCGCGCCGCAGCTCTCGCCGAAACCCGTGATGATGTTGACCACACCTGGTGGCAGGCCCACGTCGGTGAGCCAGTTGGCCATTTCGAGCGCAGTGATAGGCGTTTGTTCGGCGGGCTTGAGAATGCAGGTGCAGCCTGCGGCCAATGCTGGCGCGAGTTTCCATGCCGCCATCAACAGCGGATAGTTCCAGGGAATGATTTGTCCGGCAACGCCGATGGGTTCCTTTAATGTGAGGCTTACGGCATTGTCGGGAACCGGGTTTACGTATCCCAGGATCTTGGTCGCAAGGCCACCGTAATATTCAAAGCAGGTTGCGACATCGGCAATGTCGAATTCCGCTTCGACGATGGGCTTGCCGGTGTTGCGCGACTCCAACTCGGCCAGCATGGTCGCATTCTGGCGGATTTTGTCGGCGAGGCGGAACAGAACACGGCCGCGTTCCTGCGCGGTGGTCGAGGCCCAGGGACCATTGTCGAAGGCGGCTTTCGCGGCGGCGACGGCGCGGTTCACGTCGTCGGCGTTTGCCTCGGGAACCTGTGCGATCACTTCTTCCGTGGCCGGGTCGTAGACTGGGAAAGTCTTGTTGGATTTGCTATCCACCCACTCCCCGTTGACGTACATCTGATATGTGCGAACTTCAGTTTTTACTCCACCTGGCATAATTTCGACCTCCTGCTTGTTCCTCAGGGCCTGAAGGCCTGATATTTCTTGAGGTTCAGCGGCACGACTGAAGAGGTTGCGGAAAAACTCTCGGCGTTGGAAGTTTTGAAGGGGCACGGCTTCCTAGCCGTGCCATAAGTCCTTGAAAAGCTGTGTACGGCGCGGCTGAAGCCGCGCCCCTTCAAAACTGCATTCGCTGATTTCGGTGTTTTTCCGCAACCTCTAAAGTCGTGCCCTCCCGTTTGCGGCGACGGGCGAGTCGCCCGTCCCCACACGAACAGCTTCTGGCGTTTTCAGGCGGCTGTAGCCGAAGAAGAAAAATACCGCCAACGCGATAAAACCCAGCGTGATGCCAAACATACTGACTTCGTACTTCCATAGCGACGTAATTTGTTTGGCTGGGAAAAAGGCTACGACGATTGCCAGTGCCGTTGTAATTAATCCGGCCACGCCGGCAAACATGAGCCTTCCTCTGCCGTAACATCCTTGGAGGGAGCCGCGCACAGCGAACTTGACCAAGGCGGCGAAGACGTAGAGAAATGGAATCAACTGCAAAACCACTGCGGCTGAAAGCATTTTCTGGAACGCTTCCTGCACACCCCCGGAAAGGGTGAAGTTGAGGACGATCAAGACAAGCGAAACCAAACCCTGCACGATCAGAGCGACGTGGGGAGTCGCATATTTGGGGTGAACTCTTCCCATCGCCGCGGGCATGTAGGAATCGAGGCCGGCGACGAATGGGATGCGGGCAGAGCCTCCCATCCAGGCAGAACCGATGCCGGCAATGGACAAACTCAGCATGACTGCGAAGGGCGCGATGATCCACGACACACCGACTTTGCCGGCCATGTGGCTGACCGCCTGCACGATTCCCTGCAGCACGTTGATGTCGTTTTTTCCTATGGCGACCAGAAGAGTGAGAGTCGCGCCTACGTAGAGAGCGCCCGAGATCACGCCTCCCCAGGCGACGGCTCCAGGGAGAGTTTTCTGGGGATCGCGGATTTCATCACCCATCACCGAGGCGAGTTCCAGTCCAACCAAGCCAAAGCAAATCACGCCGAAGGAGTTCAGAACAAATTTGGGGTCGGCGGGGATTTTGAAATCGGCAGCTGCGACGGGGGTTCCGAAACGCGACCAGGCGGTTATGCCCAGCCCGATGAGCACGGCCGCGGCAACAAAGGTACCGATGCCGCCCAAGTTGTTCAGCCACTTGCCGACGCTCAGTCCGACGATATTGAGAGCCGTGAGCAACGTCAGCAGAGCGATCGACGCCAGCATGGCGAAGGTCTTGTCGTCAGCCAGCGCAGCGTGGCCGGGGCCCATGGCAAAGACCGAGACGCCGACGAAGTAGAGCATGACTGTCGGCACGTACAGCATGTTGTTGGTCCAGTAGCACCAGCCGGAGAGGAATCCGTGGAAATCGCCGAAGACTTCTTTTGCCCAGAGATACACGCCGCCTTCGCCCGGATAGCGATGGGCCAGTTCGATTACGGCGATGCCTTGGGGCCAGAAGAAGAGGAGCAAGGCGATGATCCAGAGCCAGACGGTGACGCCGCCGTTGGCAGCGATGCTGGGGACGACGTTGAGGTTGAAGACGGCGACCACGAAGAGCAACACCAGATCGAAGCGGCCGAGTACGCGCTTGAGGTGAGGTTGGTCGGCGTCTTTGGCGTTCGATGACAAAATGCTTCCCTGGTCCTTATCCTTCCCTGCTGTCATTCCGAGCAAAGGGAGGAATCTGCACTACGCCGCCATACAGTAGCTTCCTCGCTTCGCTCGGAATGACAAATCGTGGCTCTCAGTGGGCCACTGCTTCTGCTGTGCGCTCTTGCTGGGCCTTGGCCAGCGCGGGCGCTACATCTTCGAAGGCTGCGAGATGCTTGTCGATGTCGGCTTCGGTGTGCTGGACGGAGATAGTCCACTGTTCGTCCCACCAGTAAGGTTGGGGCATCACGCCGCGGTTGACCATGCCGAACCAGTATTGACGCCAGAGGTCGATGTCGATCGCGGTCCAATCGCGATAGTTGCGAATCTCTTTGGCGTAGAGCATGAGCGCTCCGTTCGCACCGGCGCTCGCGATGTATGCTTGCAATCCCACCTTGGCGATTGTTTTGCGATAGCCAACCGCGAGTTTATTGCTGAGCTTGTCTACGTGTGCATAATTCTCGCGGGTGAGCACTTCACGAAATGTTGCGAGGCCGGCGGCCATCGAGACTGGATTCGTGTTGTAGGTGCCGCCGTGAAAAACCTTGTGCTCGGAGATCAGGTTCATGACGGATTTGTGTGTGCCGAATGCAGCCAGCGGTAAACCTCCACCGATTGATTTGGCGAGGCAGATCATGTCGGGCTTCACGCCAAAATATTCTGTGGCTCCGCCCCAACCGAGTTTCGCTCCGGTCTTCACTTCGTCGAAGATCAGCAACGCACCGTTCTTGCTTGCGATCTCGCGCAAGCCTTCGAGGAATCCCGGCTGGGGCATGCAGAGGCCGACATTCATCATGATGGGTTCAAGGATGATCGCTGCGATTTCGCCAGGATTCTGCTTGAAGCGAAACTCGACGCTGGCGAGATCGTTGAATGTTGCCACTGTGACGTTAGCAATACTTGCTTTCGGCACACCCAAGCCGCCGGGGACTGATGTGGGTGCGTTCACGTCGCCGAATTCTGGGGCGTGCGGTTTCACGCTGACCAGCGCGGCATCGTGCAGGCCGTGGTATCCACCTTCGAATTTGAGAACTTTGTCGCGGCCCGTGGCAGCGCGGGCCAAGCGGATGGCGTGCATGGTGGCTTCGGTGCCGCTGCTGCCGAAGCGGACCATCTCGACCGGAAAGCGATCACAAATTTCTTCGGCCAATTCCCACTCCATGTCATGAGGCATGCCGAACATGGTTCCGGTGCTCAAGCGCTTTTCGACGGCCTTCATGACCGCGGGATGGCAGTGTCCGGCCATGAGCGCGCCGAAGCAGAGGTTGTGGTCGATGTAATCGTTGCCATCGAGATCGCGAAAGTGCGAGCCGCTGCCTTCCTTCACGAAAATCGGGTAGGGATCGTAGGCGCGGTAGTTGCTGGCCACGCCCAGCGGGATGCGTTTCAGGTTTTTCTTGTGGGATGCGGCGGACTTGGGCGTGCGACGCTCGAAGGTATCGAGCTCCTTTTGCAATTCGGGGTACATCCGGGTCTCCAGGAATCTCAAGCCAATTGATCGGCCATTAGAATGTGCCTGGGCGCGAGGGCCGCCCAGGGCTTTCGGGCTAGAAGAACAATTTTAACGCGAATTGCACCAAACGCGGGTCGCGGGCCGAAGTAATCTTGCCGAATAGCGCACCGTCGCCCAGATTGCCATCAGGATTTGTGAACTGCGTGTGATTGGCAATGTTGAAGATTTCCGCACGGAATTGCATATATTTGCTTTCCGTGAGGGTGATCAGCTTGTGCACCGAGAAGTCCGTATTGTTCAGCCCCGGTCCGCAGCAGATGGTGCGCTGGGTGCCGTTGTTAAACTGGCCCAGCGGTGGATTGGCAAAATCAGAACCGTTGAACCAATAGCCGCCGCTTTTTTTCGGGTTCAGAGTCGTGAAGGGCGCAACTCGCTGCGGCGCCTCTGTGCCGACGAAGAAGAAACTATTGATTAGCTCGGTGTCGCTGGAAGCGTTGATCGAATCGTTCGACAAACGAATGGGAAACCCACTCTGGAATTCTGTGATCCCTGAGACCGCCCAATCATCAAGGACCTTGCCCTTGAAGCCTGTGTATTTGGGGATAGGCAGGTCCCAGAAGTAGCTGATCACGAATCGCTGCGCCGAGTTGAAAAGCGAGAGAGCGCGACTGGCATCGAAGTTATAGGGATTCAGCGTCTCCTCGAAACTCGATGCCTGATCGATGGACTTGCTGAAGGTGTAGGCGGCCTGGAACTGCAGGCCCTTCGAGAAACGCTTTTCCAGCATGGCCTCGAATGCGTTGTAGTTGGAGTTGGCGATCGTATCTTCGGCAAAGATGTCGGTGAAGACGGGAATCCCGTCCGCAGGACAGTTAACGCCGCTGAACGGATTGCAAGTCGGAGAAGAATATGGGCGGAGGCCGACAAGGTTGAGTCCGGTCGTGTTTCCTGGCGCCAAGACCGAGGCAATTGGTGCACCTGCCGGAATCACTGTGGGACCATTCGGTCCGTAGGGAACGTGGAAGCCGCCGGGTGGCGCGACTGCTGTGGGGGAAATTATGAACTGAGTATCTTCCAAGGCAGGGCCGCAAGTCGCGGGAGATCCAAACGAACTTACGTTCCCCGGATTTGCGTTGGCCAAGCTGATGATGTCTAGACAGGTTTGCGGATTGGATGGGTTGATGTCGTGCGAAGCGAGCAGCCGATGGCCCTGAGTACCGACGTACCCTAGCTGCAGCATCATGTCCTTGGCAAGTTCTCGCTGGATGCTGAGATTGTATTGGGCCGTGTACTGCGTCCGCATGTGCGGCTGGAATTCACCGAAGAGTTCGATGGGCCGGAATCTTTGCCAATCCTGCGGCTGACCCGGGACTGGACTGAGAATTCCGTTGTACGGATTCGGATTAATGGTCCCAGCTTGGCTCACGAAAGGGGTATTGAAAAAGGTTCCGGAGAGGAACGTGCTGCCGCCGAAGGGTGGCTCTGCGCCGAACTGCTCCATCACTAACTGCTCCATCGGGTTGTAAAACAAGCCCCAGCCGGTACGAATGCTTGTCTTTCCACTGCTCCCGGGACTGTAGGCGAGTCCAATACGCGGCGCAAAAGCTTTGTAGTAGGTCTGCGTGAGGGCGGCGGGAACTCCCTGATCGCCGGGAAAGACGAGTCCGGTCGGAAGCACGCCCGCCGCGAGGCAGTTCGGTTGCCCGAAGCTTGCCTGCTCTGCCGCATTCAGAGTACACGGATACACAGTCGAGTTCTGGCCTGGACGGAAAGTCTGCACGTGATGGCTGATGTCCGTGAGCGGCGTATCGAGTTCCCAGCGGAGGCCGTAATTGAGGGTGATGTTGGGCCTGATTTTCCAGCTATCCTGTGCGAACGGGTACACCGAAGTGCTACGGATGGCTTCACTCTGCGCAGCGCCCTGGGTGTAGGAGTCCACCAGGCCTAGAAGGTATCCGGCATAGTTGTCGCCATCGTTGGTAATCACGGCGTTCGAACTTGAACTGCTGATAACCGGGGCGCCGTTGACATTGAAATAGAGGGTCTGGTCGAAGTGCGCACGGCGGACGTCGACGCCAAACTTCATGGTGTGGTTTCCCTTGACCCAAGTCAGACTGTCCGACCACTGAAAACTGTTTCCGATCTGAGGCAACTGACCCTCGAAGTTGTTGCCGATGACTGCTCCGCCAGAAATGGTGGTGAACGGCACTCCTTCGTGAGCGGCACCCAACCCCGGAGTGATACCAAATGCGGGATTGCCGCTCGCACTGCCAGCCAGAGCATTAATTGCGGAAGAATCAGAGAGACCGGTAAAGCAAAACTGCGACACAGCAGAGGAACACGACGCAGTTACCGCGTTGTTGGATTGTGGAGCCTGAAAACCGAGTTGCCCCTCACGCATGTAGGTGAAGCGTCCCTCATTGACCAAAGCGTTACCGATGGTCCAAGTGTGGCTCAGGTTTATCTGCTGATAGCGCGAGTCATTGTTGCTTCCAAAACCCGGGATATTGGCGCCGGCTGCTTGAAAGAACGAGAACGGCTGAAAATTCGCGTCGTCGGTGTAGTAATAATAAGCGGTAAAGCTCTGATGATCCGTAATCTTGTGGTCGAAACGGATCGTAAACTGGTCCTGGAAATCGGTTCCCGAAGGTACAGCTTGAAAAATATTGGAGCCGACATTGGCGTTCGGAATATATTTCTGGAGCAAGTTGGCGGCCACTGGATCCTGGCACGGGGCGGGAATAACCCCGTTCGGAAAAATAGAACCCCACGACACTCCAACCGCTGGTGCGACAGCGCCGGGAACTGAAAGAATCGCACTCGTACAACCGGGCCGGCCACCCAGAACGCTGGCTACGAATGCATTGCTGATCGATCCGCTGAATTGTTGTCCGGGAGCAGCAATAGCCGAAAAGTCTCCAGTTCTTTCCGGGCTGGTAGGGACTAAAACCTGCGAACCTGATTGGCCCTGCACGATGCGGCGTCCCTCATACGATACAAAGAAGAAGGTTCGATCCTTTTTAATCGGTCCGCCAAAAGTGCCGCCGAACTGGTTCTGATTGAATTGCGGTTTGACGGTGTTGAAATAACCCTGGGCGTTCAGGACTTTGTTGCGGAAATATTCGTAGAGATTGCCATGGAAGGCGTTGGTCCCGGATTTCGTGATCACGTTTACGACAGCTCCGGAGTTACGGCCATACTCGGCGTCGAACGTATTAGTAATGACGCGGAACTCCTCGATGCTGTCCGGAGTGGGCTGGATTGTAGGCAGATTGACGAACTGGTCGTTGGCGTCGCCGCCGTTGACGCTGAAGTTATTGGAGCGGCCGCGGCCTCCGTTCACGGAGACGGAACCTGCGGAGTCTGATCCATAGAAGAGGCTCCCGCTCCCGCCCAACTGCGACTGCACGCCTGGCTGGAGTTGCAGGAACTGGTAGGTGTCGCGGGTATTCAAGGGCAATTCGTTCACCGAGCGGTCGTTAATGACGGCGCCTAGTTGGGTGCTGGTTGTGTCGACCTGGGGCGCTTCCGAGGTGACTTCGACGGTTTCCTGAGTCGCACCAATTTCCAAAGTTTGATTGAGCGTGACCACCTGGTTGACGTCGACCGTAACGCTCTTCTGCACGCTCTTCTTAAATCCGGCCAGTTCGTATTCAATCCGATAAGTGCCGGGCACAACTTCCACGAAAGTGTAGTCGCCACTGGCATTGGTCTGAGTGTCGCGGATGGCGCCAGTAGCCTCGTTCACCAGCGTGATCTTTACTCCGGCCAGAACCGCGGCTGTGGGGTCGGCGACGCGCCCGAGAATTCGCCCTCCGGTGCTCTGGGAGAATGCGGAAAAGGAAAGAGTGGTCAGTAAGCCGAGCACAGCCAGCCAGAAAGCTGGCCCACGATGCGTCAGAGACGGATGCATTGAGCACCTCCGATTCGGGGTGGAAAATTGCCAACTAACAATGCTTGCGCGAAAAGCAAACCTTGCTATAATCGCGCAAGGTTAGAGAACCCGCTGCACGCTGTCAAGTAAAAAATTGGGCTGTGATCAAGTCCGACAGAGACACGGGGAGCGTAGTTCTAGAAATGAAGCCCGCTGACCCAAAACCTTACTTGAAAATTGGCGACGTTGCTCGCCTGGTGGGGGTTTCTCCCTCCGTCATCCGTTCGTGGGAAAGTCTTGGCCTTACTCGACCGCACCGCACCGTCAGCAAGTACCGTCTTTATACGCCCGAGGATGTGAAACTGCTCAAGCGTGCGCGGTTCTTGCGCAAGGTGCGCGGATTGAATGCGCCCGCCATTGCGCAACTGCTCAAACGCGAAGGGCTGGTGCGCCAGGCGACCAACGGGGTCAGCAGCGCCATCGGCGTACACCTACGTCAAATGCGCGTTCAGCGCGGCCTGTCTCTGGCTCGAGTGGCCAAAGCGGTTGGCATCTCGGTGGGATTTCTAAGCGCACTGGAACGTTCCCACATGAGCGCATCAGTGAGCACTTTACGCAAGCTGGCGCGATTCTACAAGACGAACATCCTTGATTTTTTCGATGCGGCGGAATCGAATAGCCGATTGGTTTCGGCGGACAAGCGCAAAGTACTGGAGGCCGGGCCAGGCGTCCGTATGGAGTTGCTGGCGTGGGGCAACACCGTGATGGAGCCGCACCTGTTTCGCATTTCTCCCCGCGCTGGCAGCGGAGAATCCTACACGCATGAGGGTGAAGAATTTCTGCACGTGTTGCGCGGGCAGTTGCATATTTCCGTGGCGGAAGTGGAGTACCGGCTCAAACCTGGCGACAGTTTTTATTTTGAGAGCGCTACACCGCATCGTTGGTTTAACCCGGGCCGAACGGAGACTCGGGTGCTGTGGATTAACACGCCGCCAACTTTTTAGACAGGAGAAGGGACTGTGGAGGCCTATCGATGACCCGACGCTTTCTGATCGCGCTGCTCGCAGCATCCGCTTTCCTGCTTGGCTCCTGCGCGAAGAAGACTCCGACGCTTAACCTGTTGGTCTGGGAAGGCTATGCCGATCCGTCTTTTGTACACGGTTTCGAGGAGCAGAACCACTGCAAGGTTACGGCCTCGTACATGGGATCGAGCGACGAACTGGTGGCCAAGCTGCGCGGCGGAAGCGCGGGCAACTACGATGTGATTTCGCCCTCGAGCGACGTTGCCACTTCGATCGCGTCGGCGGGATTGGCTGCACCGCTCGATTTTTCCAAGTTCCCCAACTACGGCCAACTCTCGCCCCAACTCACTTCCCTGCCCCTGGTTCGCGTCAAGGGACAAGTGTTTGGTGTGCCCTTTATGTGGGGGCCGAACCCCATGATTTACGACACTACGGTGTTCCCGCGGCCGCCAGAAAGCTGGGCGATATTTTGGGATCCGAAGTATCGCAATAAGCTTTCGGTCTGGGATGATCTTTCGACCGTGTATATGGCTGCTCAGGTTCTGGGTTTCGACAAGCCAGATCCAACGCAGCTGTACAACCTCAGCGACGATCAATTGGAGGCGGTGAAGAAAAAACTGCTGGAGCTAAAGCCGAACATCCGGAAGATGTGGTCGACAGGCGGCGAGTTGACCAACCTGTTTCAAAATCACGAAGTGGTCGCGGCCATGGGCTGGCCGCTGATGACCAATCAACTCCGCAAAATCAATTTTCCGGTCGGCGAGACCATTCCGAAAGAAAATACGACGGGATGGATTGACCACCTGATGATCACGGCGGGAAGCGAGAACAAGGAGTTGGCCTCCAAGTTTCTTGAATACATGATCGAAGCCCAAACTCAGAAAAAAGTTAGCGATGTGACCGGATACACACCGGCGAATCCACAGGCAGCGCAGTTGATGACCCCGGAGCAGGTGAAGAGCCTGCATCTTGACGACGTGGACGATTATCAGAGGCACATCTATTTCTGGCAGGACGTGCCTCGCCGGGCGAAGTACGTAGAGATCTGGAATGAAGTGAAGGCTGCTCAGTAAGTTGTGTGGAGGGCAGGCGTCCTCCAATGCGGCGTTACTCAGCGAATATGGCTACTACTACCGAACCCGCGGTTGCTCGGTCGGTCAAATCCGGCGCGGAACCGTTGCTTACTATTCGCAACCTTGCCAAGACTTTCGGCAAGAATCCGGTGCTTCGTGACATCTCGCTGCAAATTGCGGAGGGTGAGTTTCTGACCATCCTCGGGGAGAGCGGTTCCGGCAAAACGACCTTGTTGCGCATTATCGCGGGTTTCGAAAGTGCTAATTCCGGCGAGATCGTGATGGAGGGTGAACGGCTCGACCTCCTCCCCCCGTATCGCCGACGTGTGAATACGGTTTTTCAGCACTACGCTCTCTTCCCGCATTTGACGGTCGAAGAAAACGTGGGATATGGGCTACGCGTGGCAAAGTTGCCGAAAGACGAGATTGCGACTCGCGTTGCGGAAGCGCTGTCCATGGTGAAGATGACTGCTTTCGCCAGCTCGAAACCGGCCAAAATCAGCGGCGGACAGCAACAGCGCATCGCGCTGGCGCGCGCCCTGGTGAATCGGCCACGGCTTTTGCTGCTGGACGAACCGCTATCCGCGCTGGACGCAAATCTCCGTCGGCAAATGCAAGTCGAGCTGAAATCGCTTCAGCGGGAGGTCGGTATTTCATTCGTGTTTGTTACTCACGACCAGGAAGAAGCCATGGTCATGTCGGACCGCATAGCGCTGTTGCGAATGGGGGAGTTGGAGCAAGTGGCTTCTCCGCGCGAAATCTACAGCCGCCCAGCGACGGCGTATACTGCGCAGTTTATCGGCCACACTAACCTGCTTCGCGGCGAAGTGAGAGGGGGAATCGCCAACTGCAATTCGCTTTCGTGGAAAGTCGATCTGCCGGATGGCCCTGCTTTGTTTTCCTTGCGGCCGGAGAATATACGATTGGGATCTGCGGGAGCCCCCGACAGGAATGTGGTCTCGTTGCGTGGCAAGATTCAGCACCAGGCCTTTCATGGCGCGACCGAACTATTGCAGATTGTCTGTGACGACGGGCTCACGTTGGCGGTGAGAACGGCAGCTCGCGAAAACCGGCAAGGAGATTTGCACTTGGAATTCTCCCCGGCGGATGCGGTACCGGTCCGCGACTCCCCGGAAAGAGGCTGACCAATTTCATGTTTTCCCGCGCATATCGAGCCGCCATCACGCTGCCGCCGTTGTTGTGGGTCGCGGTGTTTCTACTCGTCCCGTATGCTCTGCTGTTGTGTTACAGCTTCTGGTCGGTCTCGCCGTCGCAAACGATCGTCCACGCTTGGACCCTGGACAACTACCGTGACCTCTTCCGCGTGCATGTTTATCTGCAAACGCTGTTTCGATCCATGTGGATTGCGGCCCGAGTCATGATCTTCTCGTTGATGCTCGGATATCCGCTGGCCTACTATCTTTCATTCTATGCGGGCGAGAAAAAGGATCTCTTCTATCAATTGGTGATCATTCCGCTGTGGGTCAGTTATCTGGTTCGCGCTTATGCATGGAAGACAATCCTGGGCGGCGACGGAGTGCTCAACACTTTGTTGCAGTACGTTCACCTGACAAAACATCCGCTGGAATTTCTGCTCTACAGCCCGTTCGCGGTCGTGCTTACCCTTACCCACATCTATACGCCATTTGCGTTTTTGCCGATCTACGCGTCGCTTGAGCACATCCCGCGCAACCTGGTGGAGGCATCGCATGATCTGGGAGCGTCTCCTTTCCAAACCTTCTGGAGAGTGATTTTGCCACTTTCCATTCCTGGCGTATTGGCTGGAGCAACCTTCGCGTTTGTGCTCAGCCTGGGCGACTTTCTTGCGCCCCTGTTGCTCGGGGGCTCTAGCGGCATCATGATCTCGAATATCGTGGTCAGCTTATTTGGTGCGGCGTACAACTGGCCTTTGGGAGCGGCGATTTCGCTTTGCATGCTCCTGCTGGTGCTCGGGCTGCTTTTGCTTTCGGAAAAAGTGGAAAAGAAATGGAGCTTCCGATGAGCGCGAGCCATGTCCGCAGCGGTTCGCGCTGGCTGCCTTGGCACACCATCGTCGTCTTCGGATTTCTGTATCTGCCGATCGTCACGCTGATCGTGTACTCCTTCAATGGGTCGGGGGTTGGAGGATTCCCTCCGCGCAACCTTACTCTGGATTGGTATCGCATGCTTTTTGCCGATGAGGCAATCTGGGAGTCAGTCGTGAACAGCCTGATCGTTGCGTTTGCGGCAATGGCAATTTCACTGACGGTTGGCATTCCAGCCGCGCTGGCCCTTGATCGTGCCAACTTCCCAGGTAAAACTCTTTTCCGGCGACTGGTACTGCTGCCGCTGATTCTTCCCGGAATCATCACCGGGCTTTCGCTGCTGATGCTGTTTCGCGAAGCGGACGTCAAGCTGAGCCTGCTGACGATTGTGCTTGGCCACGGGACCGCTTTGATCTCGGTCGCCACCACCGAGGTGTTTGCGGGTTTGCAGAAACTGGATCGCGCACAGGAAGAAGCCTCGCTCGATCTTGGCGCAAACTACTGGCGGACGTTTTGGCGCATCACGATTCCCAACTTACGCTTATCGATCATTGGGGCGGCATTGCTGATCTTTACGTTATCTATGGATGAGATCGCGGTCAGCTTTTTTCTGATCGGGCGCGACAACACGCTTCCGCTGGAAATCTGGGGACGGCTGCGGCGGGGGATCACGCCGGAAATCAACGCCATCTCCAGCATCATCTTTGTTTTTTCTCTGATCGCGATCGTGAGCTGGTATCGGTTACGGATGGATGCGGAGAAGCGAGCGGCTGCCGTTTAGAGCTGCGATGAATAATGGAGAACGGCAAGGAGCAAAACTATATATGACCGCAAATCGTCGGGACTTCATAAAATTCGTGGTTGCGGGATCGGTTGCCGCTGGTTGTCCGATTGATCTTTCTCTATTGGCAGCTGAGACACCGACTGTCCCAACAGTCGAGGGTGAAGACAATCGCATTTGCCATCAGGTACGCGATGGCAAGATCTTCACTCGCCCGCCCGTTTCCGCACGTCACGATGTGGTCATTGTCGGCGGCGGGGTGAGCGGAATGGCTGCAGCCTACCTGCTGCGGAGCCGCGATTTTCTCTTGCTGGAAAAGGAACCACATTGGGGCGGCAACGCCTATCTGATGGAGTATCAGGGAAACGCCTATGCCACCGGGTCGGCGTTTTTGGAAAAGAGTGAGGACGCTTACAGCTTCGCCAAAGAAATCGGTCTCGAACCGTTGCCCATCAACGACCGAGACAGCACCATAATTAAAGGAGAGTGGATTGCCAATACCTGGACGGATGGCCTCGATAAATTGCCGTACTCGGCATCCGTCCGCGAAGGCTTCAAGAAGTTTAAGAAGGACATGCTGGCGATTGATCTGAAGAAACGCGGCAAGGAACTCTACAACGTTCCTTTTTCCGACTTTATGAAAGACTACCCAGCCGAGGTAAAGCAATGGTGGGATAACTACGGCCCTTCGAACTGGGGAGCAGCGACTGAGGACACCGCCGCCGCAATGGGCATTGACGAGATGCAAACGATCGGCGGGGACACGGTGCCGGATTTCTACTCCTGGCCGGGCGGCCTGGGCGCGATCACGAAGAAATTGGCCGAGATCCTGCAGGCGCAATTTGCAGATCGCATGCAGGCGGGAGCGACCACGGTGGCCGTGGTCCCCGACAACAAGGAAGTGCAAGTCACCTACATGCAGGGCGCGGAACTGAAAACGGTGGCGGCGAAAGCAGTGATAATGGCCACGCCGAAGTTCATTACACGGCGTATCGTGCAAGGCCTCCCGCAGAAGCAGGACGATGCCATGCACCAGATCCGCTACATTCCCTACGCGGTTGTGAACCTGATCTTCGACAAGCCGGTCTTCAACAAAAGCTACGACACTTGGTGTCCCGGAAACACGTTTACCGATTTCATTGTGGCGGATTGGGTCATCCGAAACCAACCTGGGTACCAGCAGAAGTACAACATCCTCAGTTGCTACACCCCGATGAGTGAAGAAGACCGTGGCTACCTGCTTACTGAACCGGGTACGCGGAAGAAGGCTGTCAGCGTGCTGAACGATTTCCAGAAGCTTTTTCCTGGATCCAATATCGATCCCGTCGAAGTGCACATTTACCGGCGGGGCCATCCTCTATATATGTCGACGCCCGGCCTCTACACCAGGGTGCAGCCTCTGGTACGCGCACCCATGGACCGCGTATTCTTTGCCAATACCGATTCTGAAGGTGCGGAATCGACTACCAGTAAGGCCATCGTGGCAGCCCGCCGCGCTGTGAAAGAGGCCGAGAGCCGGCTGGCGGGAAAGCCCTTGCCGAAGCAAACGGCAGCGACAGGCTAGAGTCATAATGGAGGACGGGCGTCCCCGCCGGTCCTATCGTAACCGGGCGAAGACGCCCGGTCTCCACAATCTCGGTCCGCTTTCTCCCGCGCATAGTAAAGTGTAAGTAGGCTGTTTTTATAGGTCATCGGGAAGGAAGTCTTATTTTGAGTTCCAGCATTCGCAACATCGCAATTATTGCCCACGTGGACCATGGCAAGACCACGCTAGTCGACGCCATGCTGCAGCAGAGCGGCACCTTTCGTACTAACGAGCACATCATCGAACGGGTGATGGACTCGAACGACCTGGAGCGCGAGCGTGGCATTACTATTCTCGCGAAGAACACCGCCATTTTCTATCACGATGTGAAAATCAATATCGTGGACACGCCCGGCCACAGCGATTTCGGCGGCGAAGTCGAACGCGCGCTAAAGATGGTCGACGGCGTGATGCTTCTGGTCGATGCCAGTGAAGGCCCGCTGCCACAGACGCGCTATGTCCTCAGCAAGGCGCTTGAGGCGCATCTTGCGCCCGTTCTCGTAATTAACAAGATCGACCGCTCCGACGCTCGTCCTCAGGAAGTCCTGAATGAGGTTTACGACCTCTTCATCGATCTCGATGCCAAAGAGGAGCAGCTGGACTTTCCAGTTTTGTACACCAATGCCAAGGCTGGAACCGCCTCGCGAGATATAAAAGGAGGAGGCGTAAACTTGCAGCCTTTGTTCGAGACCATCGTCAAAACCATTCCTGCGCCGGGAGGGGATGCCGCAGGACCGCTGCAAATCCTGGTGGCCAATCTCGACTACAGCGACTATCTGGGACGTTTGGCCATTGCGCGAGTGTTCAACGGAACGATGTTTACCGGCGAAGACGTTGCGATTGCGAAGCTGGACGGGTCGTTTCATAAAACAAAAATTACGAAACTGTTTTCGTTCTCCGGACTGAAGCGAACCGACATCACTGAAACCACGCTTGGCGATATTGTCGCCGTGGCGGGCGTCGAAGGCATCACCATCGGCGAAACCATTACCGATGCGGAGAACCCGGCGCCGCTTCCGCACATCACGATTGACGAGCCTACGATCGCAATGCTCTTCACCGTGAACACCTCGCCGTTCGCCGGACGCGAGGGCACTTACGTGACCTCCCGGAATCTGCGAGAGCGCTTGCAGAAAGAACTTCTGACCAATGTTTCCCTGCGTCTTGAAGAAACTGACAGCACGGATTCTTTTGTCGTCATGGGACGAGGCGAGCTTCAACTTTCGATTCTCATAGAGATGATGCGCCGTGAAGGTTATGAACTCATGGTGGGCAAGCCGGAGATCGTCACCAAGCGGGTCGATGGCAAGCTCATGGAACCGGTCGAGAAACTAACCGTGGATGTGCCCGAGGCGTTCGTGGGCGTGGTGATGGAACAACTGGGCGCACGCAAAGGCGAAGTGCTCAACATGCACAATCACGGCTACGGCCGGGTGCGCATCGAATTCCGCGTGCCCAGCCGCGGCTTGATCGGCCTGCGCAGCCAGTTGCTCACCGACACCCGCGGCACCATCGTGATGAACTCTTTGTTTGATGGATACATCGATTGGCAAGGCGAAATACCCCACCGCCTCACGGGCGCATTAGTGTCCGATCGCGGGGGTGTGACAACGCCATATGCTCTCTACAATCTGCAGGAACGCGGCGAACTGTTTGTTGGGCCGACCATCGACGTTTACGAAGGCATGATCGTTGGCGAAAACGCGAAAGACAATGATCTCGACGTCAACGTCGTGCGCGAAAAGAAATTGACCAACATGCGTTCGTCCACTTCGGATATGGCAATTCGCCTGGTGCCATTCCGGAATCTGAATCTGGAGCAGGCGATTGAATTCATTGCCGACGACGAGTTTGTCGAAGTCACTCCCAAGTCGCTGCGGCTGCGCAAGAAGGTGCTGCAGGCCAACAAGCGAAAAAGAAGTTCGATGGCCATGGCAGAAGAAGAACGCTGATGCGCACGCCCAGTCCGAAGGTCGATACAGACTTGAAGCTTTACCTTGTGCCCTGCAGCTGCGGTACGACTTTCGCGGTCTCTGAAAACTACGATCGGCAGGGCGCGGCCTGGAGTCGCTATCTGAAGTGTCCCAAATGCGGCAAGCGACACGATCCCAAGAACCGCCTTCTGCAACTCGGTTTTCAGCGCGACGGATATTGGAAAGTGGATGGGTGTTAGCAGCGCCTGCGCCCGTTCGAAGAAAACTTGGATGACTACTGAAGTCAGAGTCCATGCCCGCCCCACCCGAGTTGCCGTGGTTGGTGTCGGTAATGTCGGCGCGACCTTCGCCTACGCCTTGCTGCTGAGCGGACTCGCTGCTGAGATCGTTCTGATCGATGCCAACCGCGCCCGGGCCGAAGGCGAGGCCATGGACCTGAATCACACCGTTCCTTTTGCTTATCCAACGCGAGTCTGGGCTGGCGACTACTCCGATTGTGCGGGCGCAGCGGTCACGGTCCTGGCGGCGGGCGGCAACCAGAAGCCGGGGGAGACCCGCCTCGATTTGCTCCATAAGAATGCCTCGATCTGGCGTAGCATCGTTCCTGAAGTGGCCAGGCACAATCCCGAAGGCATCTTCTTGGTGGCGACGAATCCGGTCGACGTCCTCACATACGCGGCGTGGAAGCTTTCGGGACTACCCGCTGAACGCGTGATCGGCTCAGGCACGATTCTGGATACATCGCGCTTTCGTTATCTGCTCAGCCAGCATTTCGGCGTGGACGCGCGCAGCGTCCACGCTTACATCATCGGCGAGCACGGAGACAGCGAGGTGCCGGTGTGGTCGTCGGCCAACATTGCCGGTATGCGCCTGCCGCAGTTCTGCAAAGCCCAGGGCATCGCCGACGACCGGCAGGCGATGGAAAATATCTTCCTGCAGACGCGGGATGCCGCCTACAGAATCATCGAGCGCAAGGGCGCCACCTATTACGCTGTTGCTGCGGGACTCATGCGCATTACCCAGGCGATCCTGCGTGACCAGAGTACCGTGCTGTCAATTTCAAGCCTGATTAACGACTTCCACGGTCTGACTGACGTATGCTTCAGCCTGCCTACCGTGATCGACCGCGGCGGGGTCGAGCAGGTTCTTCATCTCGAATTGAATAAAGAAGAGATCGAGACGCTTTGCCACTCCGCAAGTGTTTTGAAGACGACAATCAAGAGTCTGGGTTTGGATTGAATTCGGCTGGAGATTGAATTTTGGCTTCGCCGCCGCACGTAAACGGCGTTTTGGAGGAATAGCTTCCTACAATCAACAGACCTGCTATACTTCCTGCGCATTTGACTGTTCGTCAACTTTGGCATTCGGCTTGGCCAACCAGCCTCCCAGTTGCGCCGAAGTCGCCCACGCTCAAATAGCTCACTCAGAGGCAACTCGCTTGAAGAACATCTTTGTTGGCAACCTCGACTTCAACACTTCAGAAGACGAACTGCGGAAGCTTTTCGAGGTTCACGGACAGGTGGACCGCGTCAGCATCATGACCGACCGGGATACCGGGCGCTCGCGCGGCTTCGGGTTTGTGGAAATGACCAGCGCGGAAGATGGAGAGAAAGCCATCGCAGCGCTGAACGGCACTCAGATTGGCGGACGCACCTTGAACGTGAACGAAGCCCGCCCCAAGGTCGAGCGTGGCGGTGGCGGCGGTCGAGATCGGGGCGATCGTGGCGGCCGAGGCGGTGGTGGTGGCGGTGGGCGGAATCGCTACTAGATCTCTCAGTTTGCGGTAAGGTCAAAAGATTTCAGTCGGCGTCGTGGCTCAGCAACTACTGCCTGAAGCCTGACGTCGACGTTCGATCCACCCAATTGATAGCGCAAAGCTCCGCATGTACACTGGAAACACTGTGCGCGCCCGTAGCTCAGCTGGATAGAGCGGCAGCCTCCGGAGCTGTAGGTCGGGAGTTCGAATCTCTCCGGGCGCACCATTTTCTTCCTACGTCCTTCGCTTCCCTGTTAAGATGCCAGCCAGTCAGTCGTACCTTCGAGATCGCTGAGGCATCGAGGCAAAACCCCATGGACATCACATTATCGTTGGCCGCGGTGCGCGGGTTGAGATCACGATTCTTGCTGGGATTGGAGAAGCCAGAGCTCGAATCGATCCTGGCTCCTGCATTCCACCGGCGACTGCTCGCCAATTCGGTAGTCCAGAACCAGGGAGAACCTGCCAGTCGCCTGTTTCTGCTGACTAGCGGCCGAGCCAGATACTTTTACATCACGGAAGACGGACGAAAGATTCTATTCCTGTGGCTCCGGCCAGGGGATATTTTCGGTGGTGGTGCCCTGCTGACGGAGCCTCCTATGTATCTCGTCAACGTAGAAACGGTGAAGGATAGCCGGATGCTGGTGTGGGACCGCGCAACTATCAGGAGCCTTGCGGCACGCTATCCGAGGTTACGCGAGAATGCGTTGTCCATCGCCTACGATTATTTCACCTACTATGTTGCCACCCACACCGCCTTAGTTTCTAACTCAGCTCGGGAAAGACTGGCTCGAATCTTAGTCAACTTTGCCAATGGTATTGGCCACGAAATTCCCGGGGGAATTGAACTCGAAGTCACGAACGAGGACCTGGCTAACGAAGCCAACGTGACCGTGTTTACTGCCAGCCGCCTCCTGAGCGAGTGGCAACGGAATGGCGCGATACTGAAAAGCCGTGGCAAAATCGTGCTCCGCTCGCCGGAACGGCTGTCGTTGCGGGCAGCCTGAACCTCTCTCCTAGACCTCGTTCCTTCATTTCATTGCCCTTGATTGCTCCCACGCAAGCACAGGTTTGTCTTTGAGCAACGACTAAGCCGCAGCCACGTGCAATTCTCGTAACAACGCAACACCCGGGACATAGCAACCGCTCAGGATATTTCTGAGGACGGCGTAATGACTGTCGGCAGGTGGCAGGATGCAGCTACGGCTGGATCCCACCCTTGAAATCAGGGATGCTCTCCGGTTCTCCCTCAACTTGCCAGATCCGACATCTGGTGCCGGAGGTACGCGACCTGGGAGGGTCTGGGGCTGTCGGCTTCAGACCCTTTTGATAGGCCAGCGTTTCCGGGCGATCCCGGGGCAGCACAGCTTTGAGCACCCATCGACTGTTCGTGTGTTCGGTTCTTCTCGGTGGAATAAGTCCCAGTACTTGCGTCCAATTTTCGAAACGTCGAGGACAAACAATGCGCAGCTTGGAGAAGGATGGCCCCCGCGCCTTCTACATCGAACTCAATCCTTGGCCCTTCTTCTGGGCGGTGGTAGGTGCATGGATGTGGTATGGCGCCTTGCATCTCGCTCGCATCGTCTGAAAACCTGCTATCAAGCAGCACTGAACATGTGTATCGAGTTGCCCGGCGTTGAGCGCTGGGAAGAAGTTGAGGAGGCGATCAATGTCCCCGGAAATTTGCCAGTTCCCACGCTTCAACGATTTGGTCCCGGAGTCGACTGTGTTCGGCAAGTCGGAAGCCATGCAGGTGCTGCGCAGCAATCTGTACAAAATGGCCGGCGCCAGTGTGCCAGTCCTGATTCAAGGCGAGAGCGGCACCGGCAAGAGCATCATCGCCCGCACCATCCACAACCTTTCGCCGTGGAAGAACGGACCGTTCGTCACTGTGAACTGTCATGCCATCCCGGGAGTGCTGCTGGAGAGCGAACTGTTCGGCCATGAAAAGAGTCCTTTCTCCGAAGAGTACGGGGCCAGGACGGGGCGGATAGAGACGGCCCATCGCGGCACCTTGTTTCTGGACGAGATCTCCGCGCTTGACCTGGGGCAGCAATCGAAGCTGTTGCGATTGTTACAGGACGGGCAATTCTGCGGCATCGACGCGCAGCAGGACCGAAAAATGGAATTCCGCATCGTCTGCGCCACCAACCGTCAAATGCACGTGGAACTTGAAAACGGAACCTTCCGCCGGGATTTGTTCTACCGCATCAATGTAGTGAATTTGTGCCTGCCGCCACTGCGCGAACGGCGCGGCGACGTTGAAGCCCTCGTGCACTATTTCCTCGAACGCAATAACCGCAAGTACAATTGCCGGGCAGGACGATTATCCGAAGAGTTGCTAGCCGTGCTGCAGAAATATCATTGGCCAGGAAATATCCGTGAATTGGAGAACTTGATTCAGCGTTACGTGATCACGGGCAGCGAAGACGCGATCAGCAACGAACTGGTAGCGCGCAATGAGCCGGAATTCTTGAATCCCGGCATCAGGCTGGACGGCCCCATCTCGCTGAAGAAGCTGACCCGCGATGTTACCCGCGAATTGGAGCGCAAAGTCATCCTGAAGGCCTTGCAAGAGAATCATTGGAACCGCAAACGGGCGGCCGACGCACTCTGCATCAGCTATCGGGGTTTGCTGTACAAAATCCAGGAAGCTGCCATTTGCCCGAGTCGGCCTCTTCGTTCGCGGAAGCGGGCGTCCTAGAGCGCGCGCCATGCTTTCGTTCTTACCTTGCATGGCGCGCACTCGGCTTGATCGACCTCAGTGAAAGAGGTTCAAAGCGTTTTCGTTGTCGTCGACAAAGTAGAGGCCCTGACCGGCTACATCGGTGAGCCCAAACAAGGCGCCGGCTCCCGGCGGGTTGCCCATGTTATCCAACAGCACCTTCCTGACTTGATGCCCGTGGTCGCCATCCACCTTGGTCTCAACCAGGTATCCATTTCCACCGTTTACGGTCAGGATGTTTCCATTGGTCGCGATGGCCAATCCCAGCGGCCCGTTCAAGGCCCCACTTCTTGTAACAGTCGCGCCCGTTCCATCTGAAGTGTTGCGTCGTAGGGGATCTTCGATGGCAACAATGCGGTTGTTGAGAGTGTCGGCCACATAGAGCACCTGGCCGCCATCGTCGCCGTGGTGGCCGTGGTGGCTGATAGCAACCCCGGTCGGTCCGATCACCAGCGCCGTGGGATCAGTCCGTTCCGCGAAACCCGACCCGACCACTGTCATCTGCTGCAGTTTGGGCATTGCGCCGTGAGGAATATTCAGGTCCAGACGCAGGACTGTACCCTGGTTTACGATGTGGCCACCGCCGGCGACGGTCCCGTTCAAAACATTGGTGACGAAAAGGCTGGCATGATTTCCGGCATCGAACGCGGTCATGTCCCAGGGGCCGTTGATCAGCGAGCCAAAGAATGTTTCTACGACTTCGCCGCTACTGTTCAATACCAGCAGACATCCGGCTTGCACGCTATCCGACTTTCCGTCGGTGGTGGGTACACTGCCTACGATCACCCATCCTGAACGCAGGGCGACCAGCGCAGTGCTCAGCCCAACTCCTCCTGGACACGGGCCGGGCAGGTTGTTGGCATCAATCTGGGCAAACAAAGTTACCGCCCCGCTCGGGGTGATCTGCACGATGGTTGTGCCAGTCCCTTGCAGGTTCTGACTATTGTTGAAGTTACTGATCAGAATATTTCCCTTGGTTAGAGACCCTGTGGTTGTGGGCACGCGGGCAACGCCATAGGGGTTCACATCGCCGTTGCTGGGAATGGTAGACGCGACGGTAGAGATGGTCCCGGCTTGCGCGGTGGCCAGTGCCAGTGCGATCACCGGAATCACCCCAAAAAACCGGCCAATGACACGAAGGTTCGGGCGAAGTATTCGACGAAATGTTCTCATGTGTTCTTCCTCCTGAGATTTAGCAAGACATTCCTGGGCTAAAGACTTTGATCGTGGGGGCAATCCAGACCTCATGCGAGAAAGATTCTAGTGAGTTCCGGTGTGGTGGCTGTCAAGGATTTGTCAAAAGTATGTCATTTCAGAGGCGCGGACCCCAAAATACCGCTCCCCGTTTAGGGTCTTGGGCACATTTTGCCTGCCGGCAAACGGCAACGGAGGCAGGACTTGCCTCCACGTAATCCGAACCGAGAAAGCGCCGATAGAGATTGCGCTTAGTGCGAATGAAATCAGCATCCTGAGTTGAGCCGGCGTGGCAAAGAACTCTGGCCCGTGGCTTGCTTTCAGGAAAGCGTCTCTAGCAATCCGAGGAGTTGACCAATGTCTGTATCCGCGATTTCTTCCAGCAACGCGCTGGCTCAAGCCAACATTTTGCAAAATACGAATCAGCAACAGCGGACCGAGTTTCAGCAGCTCACGCAGGCCCTGCAGTCCGGCAATCTGACCAACGCCCAGCAAGCTTTTGGAGCTTTGACCGGTAGCACATCGAGTTCCGGCTTCCTGAGCGTACAGTTGACACAAGACCTCAGCAAACTAGGATCGGCGCTGCAATCTGGCAATCTGACAGGCGCGCGGCAGGCCTACTCATCGGTTCAACAGAACTTGCAAAATTCGAACCCCATGGCAGCCCACCATCACCATGGCCATCACGGGGAAGGCGCGTCGCAACTGTTGATATCGGGCTTTCCGGCCAGCTCCAGCAATCCCGATAGCAGCGCCGCCAGTCAAAGCAATGTCTTTCAGCCGCTTAACCTGACGGCTTGAGTTTCGAGCGGCGAGTCACCTGTTGCACGCTCCACCGTTTGTCAGTGCCCTAAAGTAACCCGACACTCTGCCGATTGAGTATTGGAGAGTAAAACCAAGAACCGGGGACGCGGGTCCCCCTCAAACAGCCAACAACCTAAGGAGAAAATAATGTCCTCGATTAGCATTTCCAGCATCGTTCCTCAACCGTTGTCCACAACCTCCACCGCCAACCCAAACCTCAAAACAGATTTCTGGAAGCAGTATCTCAGTGAACGACGCCCCGAGGTGCAGCAATTGGACGACGCCCTGAAGTCGGGCAATTTGGCAGACGCCCAAAAGGCCTACAACAACCTTGTTGCGTTAGGAAACACGGTGCTCCACAAAGACAATCCGTTCGTTCGATCAGATCGATCTCTGGACTTCAATGCCATTGGAGGAGCGCTGCAAAACGGAGATCTGGCCGGAGCGCAGCAAGCTTTTGCTGCGCTTGAAAGTACCTTCAAGCAGCCCTCCCCGAACTTGACCACCCCAACCTCACCCGCGAACCTGAGTAATGTTGACGGGGCCGGAGTCTCAGCCAGCGGAGTGAACATCGTTGCTTGATTACTTGGCGCGGAAAATCGTGCGCGGACGGGCTTCGAGAGAATCCCGTTCGCCGCCGGTTTTTCGGGTCCGTGCCGGTTTAGAATTTCTTCTCTATGGAGAAGCTCCGGGTTTGGGCGCAACCTTGGTGGGTAAACCTGCTGGTCCTGATTCCGTTCGCCACTTACCTCACATTCCGACGCAAGGGGCTGCTGTTGAACTGGCGGCAACTCGGCACCAGTGCGGCCTTTGCTGCCGCCTTCGGCTTCGTGGAGGCTGCGGTCGTAGTCTACCTGCGCGCGGCCATAGGGTTGCTGCCTGGTTACAGAGGAACGCTCTCTGATCTCCGGCATTCCTCGCAAAGTTACGAGCAGGTAGCATCGCTCTCCCAGTTTCCCCAGAGCTTGCTTACCATCGAGCAGTATCGCGAGGCTGCCACTATGGTCATGCTGGTGAGTGTTGCGCTGCTCGCGGCATCTAAGGCAAGCGCCCGATGGGCAGCCTTTCTCTGGGCTTTTGCCCTCTGGGATATCGCTTACTACATCGGCCTTTGGGCTATCGTGCGATGGCCCGCTTCGCTCACCGACCTTGACGTCCTTTTTCTCATTCCCGTTCCCTGGATAGCGCAGGTGTGGTTCCCGTTGCTGGTGAGTGCGTTAACGGCTCTCGCCATTGCATTATTCAGCGCCGGGAAATCTGCCTAGTCCCGCAAGAACCCACGGCAGAGGTTACGTGGTTACTGACAAACGTACACTACGGTCATCTTGTCTGGCTGCGATCCTTGGCCCACTCTAGCCTGTGGGCAAATCCCACTAAAACTGAGCCGGCTCACCTAATGAACGAAGCCACAATTCCCGCACCTGGAGCCGACTGGACCAAACTCCTGACCGACCCGGAAATTGTTACTCACCTGGGAGAACTTCTGCAGGCTTATCGCGATGCCGAGCCTGCACGGCGTGATGAGGTGTTGCGCGAGACTTTGCGCAAGATCAGGAGCGGAACACCAAAGGCACAAATCGCAGCAAAAGATTCATCATCCTCCTCGAGCGCACCACCAGTTCCGCCAGTCATAACCGCACCGGCGGCAACACCACCTTTTGAGCCGGATATTTTCACCCCTTGCTGGGGCCAGGATCGGCGGCGTTATCCACGGATGAAGTGTTTCGTCGCAGTCGAGTTGCGCATAGACGGTTCGTCCAACCCGATCTGGGGCAATCTGTCGAACACCAGCCTGGGTGGAGGCTTCGTGGAAACCATCACTCCGGTGCCGACTGGAGTGAAGCTCGAAATCGGCCTGTGGGTCGCTAACGGGAAGATCTGGGTTAAGGGTCTGGTCCTCAACGGAATCGTGACCCGAAGCAATCCCAACTTCGGAGTTCGCCTCAAGTTCGACAATATGGAAGCGTCCGAACGCGAAACACTGCGGCAATTCTTGAAATTCGTGGAGAGCATCAGCAAGAGCTACCAAAGCCAACAAGGCTATCTGGCGCAGATGAAGCGTTAGCCATCAAGCTTCGAAGCACCGCAGATATTTTTACGCATCAACTGATGGCAGCGCAAACCGCGCAACCAAATCCCTGCGACCTAACCCCGCCAAAAAGATTGCAGCCCCAATGAATCTTTGTCCCGGCTGCGTCATCCTAAACATTAATAAGGAAGCAATCGCGGTGACGAAAACTGCATCGAAGAGATTTGTGCTTTTCTGCCTTGATCGTCCGCACGCGCCCGTCGAAAGCTTGGTAAACTGCCTGACGTGGGGAAATTTCTTGGTCTCAGTGGTTGAGCAGCGCGGTATAGGCGTGTAACGGCAAAACTAATCACCGCAAGCGAAGGGAGAAGTTTCATGGTGGCGAGCGAGCAAACTTTGCTGACCAGCGAGCAACTGGACACCCTGAGCATCAACACCATCCGCACGCTGGCGATCGATGCGGTGCAACAGGCAAACTCCGGTCATCCCGGCGCACCAATGGGGCTCGCGCCCGTGGCCTACTGTTTGTGGCAACAATTCCTGCGCTTCGATCCCGCCAACCCGACTTGGCCCAATCGCGACCGCTTCGTACTCTCCAACGGCCACGCGTCCATGTTGTTATACGCGATGCTTTATTTGTCAGAAGTTCGCGGCGTGAACCCGGAGTATGAGTCAACCGGCGAGTTCGCCATCACGTTGGATGACATTAAGAGGTTCCGCCAGATCGACAGCAAGACTCCCGGGCATCCCGAATACCGCCACACGGCGGGCGTCGAAACCACCACCGGCCCTCTGGGACAAGGAATCGGAAACAGCGTAGGGATGGCGATTGCCGGAAATTGGCTGGCGGCAAATTTCAACCGCCCCGGCTTCGAAATTTTCAACTACAACGTCTACGCCTTCTGCGGCGATGGCGACTTGATGGAAGGCGTTGGCAGCGAGGCCGCATCGCTGGCCGGACATTTAAAGCTTCCTAATCTATGCTGGATTTACGACAATAATCGCATCACCCTCGATGGGCCCGCTGACTGGTCGTTCACCGAAGATGTGGGTGAGCGCTTCCGCGGTTACGGCTGGAACGTAGTTCATGTTACGGATGCGAATGACCTCAGCGCGTTGGCCAAAGCCTACAACAATTTCCTGCAGACCACCGACCGCCCCACCCTCATCATTGTCAACAGCCACATCGGGTACGGATCGCCCCACAAGCAAGACACCAGCGAAGCGCACGGCGAACCGCTAGGCGAGGAAGAAGTTCGGCTGACAAAGAAAAACTACGGCTGGCCTGAGGATGCGAAGTTCCTGGTGCCCGATGGTGTGATGGAAAATTTCCGTCAGGGGATCGGCAAACGTGGGCACGACCTGCAGCAGAAGTGGCAGGCATCGTTTGCCGATTACAGTAAGAAATTTCCCGAACTCGCGGACCAGATCAACCGCATGCAGCGCCGCGAATTGCCCGATGGATGGGACAAAAACCAGCCCGCATTCCCCGCCGATGCCAAAGGCATGGCCACTCGCGACAGTTCCGGGAAAGTTTTGAACGCGATTGCGCAGAATGTTCCGTGGCTGATCGGAGGCTCGGCCGACCTGGCGACCTCCGACCGCACACGCCTCAAGTTTGAAGGCGCCGGCGACTTCCAACCGGGCAATTACTCAGGGCGCAATTTACACTTCGGCGTCCGTGAACATGCCATGGCCGCGGCTCTGAATGGGTTGGCGGTATCCAAAATCCGTCCGTATGGCGGCACCTTTTTCAACTTCACCGATTACATGAAGCCTGCTGTGCGACTGGCTGCGCTCATGGGACTTCCCGCGATCTACGTTTACACCCACGACTCCATCGGCCTGGGCGAAGATGGCCCCACCCACCAACCGATCGAGCAACTGGCCGCGCTGCGCGCCGTCCCCGGCCTGGTGCTGTTGAGACCGGCTGACGCAAACGAAGTGCTCGAAGCCTGGAAAGTTATCATGCAACTGAAGCATGAACCGGCCGCCCTAGTCTTGACCCGGCAAGCGCTCCCAACATTTGACCGCTCGAAATACGCATCAGCCTCTGGCGTAGCGAAGGGAGCTTATGTCCTGGCCGATGCGGCCGGCGGCAATCCAGAAGTCATTCTCATGGCGACCGGGAGCGAAGTGTCTCTCTGCATAACTGCCTACGAGCAACTCAGCTCTGAAGGAATCAACGCCCGGGTGGTCAGCATGCCATCGTGGGACATCTTCGAAAAGCAAAGTGACGATTACAAGAAACAGGTTCTTCCTCCGGCCGTGAAAGCAAGAGTATCGGTGGAAGCCGCGGCCACCTTCGGCTGGTCGCAATATGTCGGACCAAGCGGCAAAATGATCGGAATGCACGGCTTCGGAGCCTCCGCGCCAATCAGGGATTTGTTAAAAAAGTTCGGATTCACGGCAGACAGGGTAGTGGAAGCCGCGCGAGAAGCAATCGCGCAATCAAAGAAATAATAATTAATGGAGGACGGGCGTCACGCCGGTCTTCCAGTGCACGTCCGAGAGGAGACATACCATGGCAACCGGAATCATTGAGACCGCAAAAGCCACCAACCCGCTGAAAGATCTCCTGAAGTACGGCCAATCTGTATGGCTGGATTACATTCGCCGCGACCTGCTAACCAGCGGCGAACTCAAGCGCCTGATCGAGGAAGACGGCCTGCGCGGCATGACTTCCAATCCCGCCATCTTCGAAAAAGCGATTGCGGACAGCACGTTGTACGCCGATATTCTGCAGTCGTTGCAATCGAAGACCAATCTCGATGCCAAGGCCCGCTACGAGATTCTCGCCATTCGCGACATTCAGGATGCCGCCGATTTCCTGCGTCCGGTGTATGAAAGCTCCAAATGCCGTGACGGATATGTCAGCCTCGAAGTCTCGCCCTATCTCGCACGCGACACTCAGGACACGATCGCCGAGGCACGACGACTATGGAAAACTGTCGCCCGCGAGAACGTGATGATCAAGGTTCCCGGCACGGCCGAGGGCATTCCCGCGTCCCAGCAATTGATCAGCGAAGGCATCAACATCAACGTGACCTTGCTGTTCTCCCGTGAAGTTTATAAGCGCGTCGCGGAAGCTTACATCGCTGGCCTGGAACAATTGGCGGCCAACGGAGGCGACGTCAGCAAAATCGCCAGTGTGGCCAGCTTCTTCATCAGCCGCATCGACAATTCCGTTGATGCCATCGTCGGCCAGCGCCTGAAGACCTCCAAAGATCCGCGGGAGCAGGAGCAATTGAAGAGCCTGCTCGGCAAGGTCGCGATCGCGAATGGAAAACAGACTTATGTCAGCTATCAAGACATTTTTCGCGGCGATCGTTGGAAGGCCTTAGCCGCCAAAGGTGCGCAGACACAGCGTGTGCTGTGGGCCAGCACCAGCACCAAAAATCCCGCCTACAGCGACGTCATGTACGTCGAAGAACTGATCGGACCGGACACCGTGAACACGATTCCCCCCGCCACTTTGGACGCCTTCCGCGATCACGGACACCCGCGGGCCAGTCTGACGGAAAACGTTGAAGCGGCCGATCAAACCATGGAAACCCTCGCCAAGCTTGGGATTTCGATGAAAGAAGTCACCGACAAACTAACCGACGACGGCGTCCGCCTCTTTGCCGAAGCTTTCGACAAGCTCCTGGAAGCGGTCGAGAAAAGCTCGAGCTCTCAGACCGCCACCAAGGTCGGCAAACAAATCTTCAAGCTGCCGGAGGCACTGGCGAATGCAGTGAATACCAACATCAATGACTGGAGAGCCGCGGGGAAAGTGCGTCGCCTGTGGCAGGGCGATGCATCCCTCTGGACCGGAGCGGATGAAGCGAACTGGCTTGGCTGGATGAGCATTACCGAACGGCAGATTGCGAACGCCGACAATCTGCGTCGCTTAGCCGAAGCGGTTAAGCGTGAAGGCTTCACCGACATTCTTTTGCTCGGTATGGGTGGATCCAGCCTCTGCCCGGAAGTGTTGGAAAAAACCTTTGGACACGTCGCAGGCTTTCCGCAGTTGCAGGTGCTCGACTCTACTGATCCGGCGCAGATCAAGGCAATCGAGAGCCAAATCAATCTGGCCAAGACTCTGTTCGTAGTGTCGAGCAAGTCGGGCACCACGCTCGAACCAAATATTTACAAACAATATTTTTTCGAGCGAACGAAGCAGGTCGTAGGCGCCGAAAAGGTGGGCAGCCACTTTATCGCTATCACCGATCCCGGGTCCAAGATGCAGCAAGTGGCCGAGGCGGACCGTTTCCGTCACATCTTTTACGGTGATCCCAGCATTGGCGGGCGCTACTCAGCGCTGTCGAACTTCGGCATCGTCCCCGCCACTCTGATGGGTCTCGACACCGCGAAGTTTTTGAATCAAACGGAAGAAATGGTCGAGGCCTGCGCTCCCTCAGTTCCGGTCCACGAGAACCCTGGAGTCGCCCTGGGAATTGTCTTGGGCACAGCCGCCAGGAATGGCCGCGACAAGCTCACGATTATTACTTCACCCGGCATCTCGGATCTCGGCGCGTGGCTCGAACAATTGCTCGCCGAATCCACGGGAAAGCAGGGTCACGGCATCGTCCCGGTCGATCGCGAGGAGTTGGCATCACCCGATGTCTACGGCAATGATCGCCTCTTTGCCTATGTGCGGCTGGGCTCAGCCCCGGATGCCGCACAGGACGCCAAGGTCGCGAAATTGGAACAGGCCGGCCAGCCGGTTGTGCGCATCTCGCTTGCCGATACGTACGATCTGGGCCAGGAATTCTTCCGCTGGGAGATTGCGACGGCGGTTGCTGGATCCATCATCGGTATCAACGCCTTCAATCAACCCGATGTCGAAGCCAGCAAAATTGCTACTCGGAACTTGACTGCGGAATACGAGAAGACCGGTTCCCTGCCCGCGGAAAAGCCTATCTTCGACGGCGACGGCGTCAAACTTTTCACCGATCCCAAGAATGCTGACGCGTTGACAAAAGCCGCCGGCGGCGACAAGTCGCTCACAGGTTATCTGCGAGCGCATCTCAATCGTCTAAGTGCGGGTGACTATTTCGCTCTGCTCGCCTTTATTCCGATGAACTCTGAGCACGAGGCGCGCTTGCAGGAAATCCGCCAAACGCTCCGCAACAAGAAACGCGTCGCGACCTGCCTGGGATTTGGCCCGCGATTCTTGCATTCCACAGGTCAAGCCTACAAGGGGGGGCCGAATTCGGGAGTCTTCCTGCAGATCACGTGCGACGATGCCGCCGACCTTCCCGTGCCCGGGCAGAAGTACACCTTCGGAGTGGTCAAAGCCGCCCAGGCCCGCGGAGACTTTCAGGTGTTGGCCGAGCGCGGCCGCCGCGCCCTGCGTGTCCATCTTGGCAAGGATCTGAACTCCGGTCTAAGCACGTTGATGGCAGCGATTCGTGACGCACTTTCGTAGCGCCGGCATTTCGCCGGCGATCGCGAGAGTGTCTTGCCCTCGCCGGCGAGAACTCTGGTTAAATTCGCCAGGAACTACAAAAACGATTTAATATTGGCAAGGAGCGGGTATGAAGCTGGGAATGGTCGGTCTGGGCAAGATGGGTGCGAACATGACGCGTCGCCTGATGCGGGGCGGGCACGAGGTAGTGGTCACCGACCTGAGCGCGGACAATGTGAAGCACATCGCCGGTGAAGGCGCCATCGCCTCCGCTTCGCTCGACGATTTCGTCGTCAAGCTGGGAAAACCACGAATAGCCTGGCTGATGGTTCCCGCCGGAGGGCCCACGGAACAAACCGCGCAAACTCTCGCGCAGAAATTCCAACCGGGCGACATTCTCATCGACGGTGGAAACACATATTTCAAAGACGATATTCGCCGATCCAAGCAACTTAAGGATAAAGGAATTCACTACGTCGACGTGGGCACCAGCGGCGGCGTGTGGGGACTGGAACGCGGCTATTGCATGATGATCGGAGGGCCGAAAGAAGCTGTGCAGTACCTCGATCCCATTTTCAAGACTCTGGCTCCCGGCCGCGGTGACATTCCGCGCACGCCCGGGCGGGAAAAGATTCCAGGCACGGCCGAAGACGGCTACATTTACTGCGGCCCATCCGGTGCCGGACACTTCGTCAAGATGGTTCACAACGGCATCGAGTATGGGCTCATGCAGGCCTACGCCGAGGGCTTCGACATCTTCCGGAACGCCACCAGCAAGGAACTGCCCGAAGATCAGCGTTATGATTTGAATCTTGCGGACATCGCCGAAGTGTGGCGCCGCGGAAGTGTAGTAAGTTCATGGCTGCTCGATCTGACTGCGATGGCACTGGCGGAGAATCCCAGTCTGTCCGAGTACACCGGATTCGTTCAGGACTCTGGTGAAGGCCGATGGACGATTCAGGCCGCAATTGATGAAGCCGTTCCGGTTGACGTACTCTCGGCGGCTCTGTTCACCCGATTTCGTTCGCGTCAGGAACACACCTTCGCGGAGAAGGTGCTCTCCGCCATGCGTCAGAAATTCGGCGGACACGTCGAACCAACAGCAACCGTGAAGAAGACAGCGTAGACATTAGCATTCCCTTGTGGGCTTTCGTGTCCGGAGCCTGCCCTGAGCGAAGTCGAAGGGTGGCTAGTGCCTTTGCGGTCGCCAACCACAAGGGACACAGAGGTCCGCAACGGAAGCGGACGAGGGTGAAAACAAAATGACCCAGACTGAGGTACTGCCAACCGCTCAGCAACATCGCACGGGAAGGCCCGCAGATCCTTGTGTAATGGTGATTTTTGGCGCGGGCGGCGATTTGACCGGGCGCAAGCTCATCCCCGCGCTTTACAACCTCGCCAAGGCCGAACTGCTCTCTCGCGAGTTCGCTATTGTCGGTATGTCGCATAGCGCCATGTCGAATGATCAGTTTCGGCAAAAGGTCGCTGAAGATGTGAAGCACTATGCAGGCGGAGATGTTGACCAGGATATCGTCGAATGGTTTCTCAAGCGCGTGTATTACGTGACCGGCGAGTTCGACGACAAGAACGTTTATTTGCAGCTGAAAGACTTTCTGCAGAAAGTCGACCAGGATCACACCACGCACAACAATTTTTTCTTCTATTTGGCGACTGCCCCGAGTTTTTTTGGCCCGATCGTAGAGCAGTTGTCCGCCGCTGGGCTGATGGAAGAAAACAACCAGCACTGGCGCCGGGTCATCATCGAAAAGCCTTTCGGCCATGATTTGGATTCGGCGAAGACGCTCAACGTCCAACTTTTGAAAGTTGCCAAAGAAAAACAGATCTATCGCATCGATCATTATCTGGGCAAGGAAACCGTTCAGAACATTTTGGCCTTTCGCTTCGCCAACGGAATCTTCGAGCCCATCTGGAACCGCCGTTACATCGACCATGTACAGATTTCGGTGGCGGAGACGGTGGGAGTCGAGCAACGCGGCAGTTATTACGATCAGGCTGGCGCCCTGCGTGATATGGTGCCCAATCACATCATGCAACTGATCAGCCTGACCTCGATGGAGCCGCCCATTTCATTTCACGCCGACGCGGTGCGGGATGAGCAGGCCAAGATTCTTCACGCCATTCAGCCCCTGAGTTCCGAGGAAGTTCTCACCAGAACAGTCCGCGGCCAGTATGGCGCCGGAATCGTCAAGGGCCAGCATGTACCTGGCTATCGCGAAGAGAGTGATGTCCCGCCCGAGTCACGAACCGAGACTTTCGTTGCTATGAAACTGTTGATCGATAACTGGCGGTGGGCCGACGTTCCTTTTTATCTTCGTACCGGAAAAAGCATGGCAGCGCAAAATACACATATCGTGATTCAGTTTCGCAGAGCGCCCTTCGTCCTTTTCCGCGACACTCCGGTCGAAAACCTGATGCCGAATCAGCTGGTTCTGCACATTTCGCCGGAAGAGGGAATTTCGTTGCAATTCGCCGCCAAAGTTCCTGGGCCGATTATGCGGCTTGGTGCAGTGGACATGAATTTCGAGTATGCCGATTACTTCGGAACCCAACCCAGCACGGGTTACGAGCGGCTGCTCCACGACTGCATGATCGGCGACCAAACTCTGTTCCAGCGCGCGGATATGGTCGAGGCCGGATGGTGTGTGGTAAGTCCTGTGCTCGATGTGTGGAAGGCGCTGCCGCCTCGTAATTTCCCCAACTACGCCGCGGGCACGTGGGGCCCGAAAGAGGCTGACGACTTGCTCGAACGCGATGGTCGCCACTGGAGGAACTTCGAGAAATGATTCTGGCAGGCGACATCGGAGGAACAAACGCAAGGCTGGCTTTCTTCGATGTTCAGGACGGCCGCTTCCGCATGGTCTCCGCATCCGTGTTTCCCAGCCGCGAATACGCCGGCCTGGATCAGATCGTCTCCCGCTTCGTCACCAGTTCAAACCTGCATCCCGATGCCGCTTGCTTCGGCGTCGCCGGCCCGGTTCGCAACGGGCGGGTCGAGACCTCCAACCTTCCCTGGGTCATCGAATCGAAACGTCTGGCTGACGAACTGAATCTGGACAAGGCGGTTCTGATCAACGATCTCGAAGCCAATGCATGGGGCATCCCCGCTCTCGATCCGAACGACGTGGTTGCGCTGAACCAGGTGAAATGCGCTGGCGTAGGTAACCAGGCCGTGATCTCCGCCGGCACTGGACTGGGCGAGGCTGGCATGTATTGGGACGGTTCCTGTTACCACATCTTTGCCACCGAGGGAGGCCACACCGATTTCGCGCCCCGCGATGAGTTGGAGATGGATTTGTTCCGTTACCTTTCCGGCCGCTATGGACACGTCAGCTATGAGCGCATCGTTTCTGGTCCTGGCCTGGTCAATGTATTTCGTTTCCTGCGCGACTCTGGCCGCGGAACCGAACCGCCGTGGCTGACCGATGAGATGGCGCACTCCGACCCTGCCGCTGCGATCTCTCGCGCTGCGCTCAACGGGAAGTGCGGGCTCTGCGAGCAGGCGCTTGATCTCTTCATCTCCGTCTTTGGAGCGGAAGCGGGCAATCTCGCGCTCAAGCTGATGGCTACCGGCGGAGTTTATCTCGGCGGCGGCATCGCTCCCAAGATGCTGTCCAAATTGTTTGGGCCACTCTTTATGCGCGCCTTCCTCGGAAAGGGCCGCATGCAGCCGCTGCTCGAATCCATGCCAGTCATGGTCATCACCAATGACAAAACCGCTTTGATGGGAGCTGCTCGCTGCGCCGCGGCGAACGGATCTACGCCAGCATGACGCCTCCGCCAGAGATCCGCATCTTAGACACGGCCGCTGATTTGTTCCAGGCTGCCGCCGCTGAATTCGCGGCACAGGCGGTCCGCAGCAGCGGGAGATTCTCTGTTGCCCTGTCTGGAGGTTCGACGCCGAAGAGCCTTTACTCTCTCCTGGCCAGCGGCTCCATCCCAAACATTCCCTGGGAGAAGATTTTCTTTTTCTTTGGCGATGAACGTTTTGTGCCTGCCGATCATCCTGACAGCAACTACCGCATGGCTCGCGAAACCGGCCTGTTCTCGAAGGTTCCGGACGACCATGTGTTTCGCGTCCACACCGAAGAAAAAGATGCGGACACCGCCGCCCGGGCTTACGAACAAGCTGTGCAGAAATTCTTCGGCTTGCGGCCCGGCGAGTTTCCGCGTTTTGATCTGGTGCTTCTCGGACTCGGCTCGGACGGCCATACCGCTTCGCTTTTTCCCGGCACAGCTGCGCTCAACGAGAACAGCCGGCTGGTCGTGGCCAATTGGGTCGACAAATTCCAGAGCTATCGCATTACATTCACGCTGCCGGTGCTCAATCGCTGTGCGTGCGCCATGTTTCTAGCAAGCGGAGCGGACAAATCGAATATCGTCCACGAAGTGATGGAGAACCCGAAGGCCAACCTGCCATCACAAAGAGTTCGTCCCGCAGATGGCAGATTGGTATGGCTTCTGGATCGCGCGGCCGCCAGCGGTGTTTCTTAGGACCATAGCAACGGCCTTCCGGTGTCGCGCGGATGCCGCGCCCTTTCCTGTTTTGGGAGGGGAATTTACGGTTTAGTATGAATGGCCTGAATGGCCGGGGACATCCCTCCCCCCTTTGGCTGCAAAATATTGAAAACAACCGATCTATTTTGCGACTACCTGCTAGATCTTTGAGTTTACAGGACTTACGGGCAAAATCTAGAGAACATGGGAGTTAGGACGAGCGCAATGACTCGCATCCCATTTTGGATCTGGCGTCAGATTGTCAAAGATCGACTATTATCTCATCGAGAATGTAGTTTGTAATACATTATCTTGTTGGGAAACTCCCGTCAACGACAAAGCGTTGCTTCCGAGCCCTCAGTTCCCGACAGAATCGGTCCAATTCCCGCCCTAGATTGATGGCACTTGAGCACTGATGGGACTGGGTGTACATTTCGGTCGGCCGCATTGGGCGGACGGAAGGGTCGACATGGGATTCCTCGCATGGATTTTAGTGGACCGATCGCAGGTTGGCTTGCTGGCCAGGTGACTGGCGGAGAGCAAAATCCCTTTCGCTGCAACGTTCCCACGCTGCACCTTAGTAATGGCACCGTAATGACCCACACGGTATCTTTCCCCACCCGCCGTAACAGCTAAGATGGCTTTCACCGAAGGCGAGACGGATTCATACGGTTCCCCCCGGAACGCTCACCCACGAAAACTCTGCAACCCTTCCGCACTTTGCAGAGGAGCTTAAGGAAAAATTGGACGCAGCACGAGCACGCGGTACCGAGCCTCGGATAGAGGCGCGAGCCGAGCATACGACTGGAGATTTCGCATGAAACGCTACTTGTGTGTCTTGCTATTGTTGGTTTCCTCGCTGTCTTTCGCGCTCACTCCGGTCACCATTGATAGCGCGTCCATCAACTACACAACCCACACGCTGAGCGTTGTTGGGTCAGGGTTTTGCATTGGCGCTCTGCCCGCAGTCACTTTCAACACGACGCGACTTAAGGTGACATCTGCGTGCTCGGCTTCCGTGGTCGTGGCTAGTCTGCCCGTGCAGGCGGCAGGTTCTTATAGGCTGATGATTGTCAACAGCGGCGGAGCCTCGGCTACTTCCTATGTAACTTATGGCGCTGTCGGGCCGCAGGGAGCGACCGGGCCCGTAGGGCCGAAGGGAGCCATTGGTTTGACCGGAGCCACAGGGATGCAAGGAGTTAAGGGAGCAACCGGCCTGACCGGAGCTACAGGTGCTCAAGGGATTGCAGGGCCGCAAGGACTGAAAGGCGAGACAGGCGCAACGGGCGCGACAGGATCAGCAGGGGCCCCAGGCGCGACTGGATCGCAGGGGCCAATCGGGTTGACGGGAACGACAGGAACTGCAGGGGCCACTGGGTCACAAGGGCCAATCGGGTTGACAGGGGCCACCGGAGCAGCAGGGCCCCAAGGACCAGCAGGCACGAACGGTACGGGCTTCAACTTCCGTAACGCATTCGATCCCACGGCGACATACGCGGTTAATGACGTCGTGGCTTATAGCGGCTCAACGTATGTGGCTACTACAGCCAACGGTCCCAACACGCTCACGCCAGACGCGAACACAAGTGGATGGGTGGTGATGGCAGCAGCGGGTGCAACAGGAGCGACAGGAGCGGTCGGCGCACAAGGTCCGCAAGGACCAATCGGCCTGAGCATCCCAGGCCCGCAAGGTCCACAGGGATTGACCGGGTCAACGGGGCCGCAAGGTGCGACTGGCAACACCGGGCCGGCAGGCGCAAACGGGACCAATGGTCCGCAGGGTATTTCCGGACCTCCGGGAGCGACGGGAGCAGCCAGCGTTCCTCCGGGCACATGGAGTTACATTGCCTCCATGCCAACGGCGCACGTTGCTGCTGCCCAGGGTGTGCTGAACGGCCAATTCATAGTCGCAGGTGGATCGCTTGGCACCGATGTTGAGTCTTACAGCCCAGCGACCAGTACTTGGACCACCCTTGCGCCGATGCCTCAACTTGTAGCCTATGCCGCAGGCGCGGTAATAAGTGGCCAATTCTACATGGTCGGCGGTTGCGTCAACTCAGATTGCCGCGTCGGTGTAACGAACCAGATGGAGATCTACAACCCCACGTCCAACTCGTGGTCATTTGGCCCATCGATGCCGACTGCACGTTTTTATACGGCTAGTGCTGTGATCAATGGAAAACTGTACGTCGCTGGTGGGACCACTGCCTGTCCGCCGTGCGGCAATGTATCCCCTCTCGAAATTTATGACCCAGTAGCGAGCAGTTGGACAACTGGGGTGCCGATGCCAGCCGCCATCGGTGGGGGCGGTGGAGCAGCAGTGGACGGTAACCTGTACGTCGTCGGCGGCAGCAGCGGATCAATATCGCCTCCCCAGTACGTTTCTCAAGTGGCTATCTACAACCCGAGCAGCAACACATGGACGCAGAGCGTTTCGTCCATGCCCGTACCGAACACTGGGGCCGCAGTGGTAGTTGCAAATGGGTTGATCTACGACATCGGCGGAAACAACGGTCAAGGTCTCTTGAACGCTGCCCAATCGTACAATCCAATTACCGATACATGGACATCCTTGACCCCGCTGGATACGGCTCGGGGAGCGGAATCGGCGGGTGTCATCGGCGGTGTGATTTATCTCGCCGGGGGCTCTGAGGCAGGTTCTTCTGTGGCGACCGCTGAATCCTTCTTTCAATATCCAGCGGGTCCCATGGGTCCGGCGGGTCCGATTGGTCCTACGGGTGTCACAGGTCCGCAGGGTCCGCCGGGGGCGGCCTCAACCGTTCCAGGTCCCGTTGGTCCGCAGGGAGTTGAGGGTATACCCGGATTGACGGGTCCAACTGGGGCGGCCTCAACCGTTCCCGGTCCCGCTGGTCCTGCAGGCGCCAATGGTACCCCCGGTCCGAGTTTGGCGGAAACGAGAGCGGCACTCATGCAGTGGTACCCGCAGACCTATCCGGCTGGGACCAACCCTGCCGCGATAGCATTCGATGGAAGCAACCTCTGGATCACAAATTACACTTCCAACGTGGTGACCAAACTACGGGCCAATGATGGCGTTATCGTAGGCACATACCCGACAGGGGCGTGGTCTCTCGGCATAGCCTTCGACGGAGCCAGCATCTGGGTCGTAAACTCAAACAGTAACACCGTGACCAAATTACAAGCGAGTGACGGCACGCTCGTTGGGACCTATCCAGTAGGATCCAGTCCTTCGGAAGCAGTGTTCGACGGAGCCAATATCTGGGTCACAAACACTTGGAGCAACTCGGTGACGGAGTTGCAAGCTGCGGACGGCGCGGTCATCGGTAACTATCCAACAGGTACCAATCCCAAGGGCATAACGTTTGACGGGACCAACATCTGGGTCTCAAATTACGGTTCTAACAACATGACCGAGTTGCGGGCTAGTGATGGCGTGGTTCTCGGTACCTTCGCGCTTGGAACAGGTCCCTACGGTGTAGCATTCGACGGACTCAACGTCTGGGCGGTGAACGGTGGCGACAACACCGTGACGAAGTTACGGGTTAGTGACGGCGCACTCGTCGGCACCTATCCGGTCGGTCACACTCCTTATTTCATGGCGTTTGACGGGAGTAACATCTGGGTCACGAACGGCGCTGACAATACGGTGACCAAGTTACGGGCCAGTAGCGGGGCATTTCTCGGTACCTATCCAGTTGGGTTGAGGCCTGATATGGTGGCGTTCGATGGAAGCAATGTCTGGGTCACAAATGATGGCGGAGGCGTGACCAGAATAGGCGCAACCAAATAAGAACGGCGGCTGTGAAACCTGCTTCCCTCCGACCGGAGCCTCGGCAAATCAGCCGGGGCTTCCCTTCTTCAGTATTAACCGGGGTATGGGCAGTGCCGGAATTCCGACTTGCGCGACAAACCAAGCTCCGCGTCCGACACAGAGGCGCAGGACTGAACGCCAACGCCGATCCGCAAATTTACGCGAAGCTGGCAACTCAATAGCCGTGCTCAGCAATCTAAAACGCGCTTCCTGAACAGCATCGCTGTTGTCCGCCTGAAGTCATTCGTGGCCGCATCGATGGCAGCGGCAGCGGCCAGAACAGTAACGATGAGGTAGGTGGCAAACATCCAGACCTCATTTCTCCTTGCGAGCCTCAACTGAGTGCCTCGTTAGATGTCTTGCCTACGGGTTGAGTTGCTGCCCTCGACAATGAACCGACTGCCTGACAGCGACATCTAACTGTTAAGAGGAGGCTGACGGATATGGCACGAATCGAGGGAATTGACCCCAGGAAGGCCCCATTCTTAATGCGGCAGCTGTTCAAGAAGGTTCGCAAAATGCTGGGGCGCGATCTGACTCCACAAAAGATCACTGCGCGAGTGCCGCGGGTTTTCTGGGCGGATGCCCTGGGGGAATGGCTGGTGGGCCAGAAAGCGGCGGTTCCCCACCGGCAGCAAATGCTGTTAACGCTGCGCACGGCGGTGCGGGTGGGATGTCCGTTTTGAGTCGACGCCAATTCTGCCGGCGGCAGAATGTATGGCTTGAGCGATGAAGAGATTGCTGCGATTCGCGAAGGACAATTTAACGGCTTTTCCCCTCCGGAAGCGACTCTGTTGCGGATGGCGGACGCGATGGCCGACACCCCGTCGAATGTGAGCGATGAACTTTACGCGGAATTACGCCAACATTTTTCGGACGAGCAACTCATTGAACTCGCTGCGAGTGCGGCCCGGGAAAACTTTCGCGCGCGCTTCAACCGGGTGTTTAACGTGGCAAGTGATGGCCTCTATCGAAAAGGCCTGCAATTCAAACAGCGTAGAGCCGCGTAGCATCCTTTACTCGACAAGGCTAATGATCCCTGGTATAGCGGCGTCTCGCCGAAGCGGAGGGCGCCGAAGCAGGGCTGGCAGCGTTGGACGGGATCGACCCGGACCTGTCTGCCTGTCCAAATGAGATACCCGATGACAACCTGGTTGAAGGTGTGGCTGTGCCCGCTATTTTTTCCTTCGCCCTGTCGAAATCACCCCGCGTGACCCGTCACCTTTATGGAAGCGGCTTTAGCCGTCAAATTGGCCACCAAGGAGGTGCACGATGTGTCCATTCTGTTTTGCAACCATGGGAGTAGTCGTCGCCGGGGCGGTTTCTACCGGCGGTCTAGCAGCATTGGCGGTGAAAGTTTCTCGCAAAAAGAACGGAGCAGAAGAAATCGTCCCGAATCCAAATAACAAGGAGAAATGAAAATGTCGACAAACAAAGAACACGGGAAAGCGCATCCCGCGATGAGCACACCCCCGATTGTGACGCAGCAGGAGTGGGAGGCTGCGCGGCAGGAACTCCTCGTGAAGGAAAAAGCCTTGACCCACTCCCGTGATGCGCTGGCCGCCGAACGCCGGCGGATGCCTTGGCTGGCTGTGGACAGGAAGTACGAGTTCGACGGACCCAAAGGGAGGGTTAGCCTGCTCGATTTGTTCGAGGGCCGCCCTCAGTTGATCCTCTATCGCGCCTTCTTCGAGCCCGGGGTATTCGGCTGGCCCGACCACGCCTGCCGCGGCTGCTCCCTCGGCGCCGATCAGGTGTCGCACTTGGCCCATCTGAACGCCCGCGACACCACACTCGCCTACGCCTCACGCGCGCCGCAGGCGGACATCGCGCGCCTGAAGGCGCGGATGGGCTGGAAGATGCCCTGGTACACCATGACAGACAGCTTCGACAAAGACTTCGGCGTCGCTGAATGGCACGGCCACAACGTGTTCTTCCGCGATGGCGACAAGGTGTTTCGCACATACTTCATCAACAACCGCGGCGACGAGGCGATGGGAAGCACCTGGAGCTACCTCGACCTCACGCCCCTCGGCCGGCAGGAAACTTGGGAGGACTCGCCTGAGGGTTACCCTCAAACCCCGCCGTACAAGTGGTGGAACTGGCACGACAACTACGACGCCGAGGCCGCGCCTCACCCGAAGTGGGTGGATATAATCACCGATCCTGAAGGGGCCGCCGCCCGAAGGCACGAAGAAGATAAGAAAGCGAGCTGAGGGAGCGCGCCACTTTGTTGCTTTCGAGCAGCCGGGTGTTTTCACAAAGGAACTCCGCGAGTGCTTCCGCCGGGTGCAAGCAGCATAGCCGGAAGATGTTTGCGGACCTCTGATCTCACCACCGCGCCGAAGGAAAAGCGATGACGAAGCCTATGACTGGAGACAGTGAGGTCGAGCGCGACCTCAGGAAAATGAAAGCAGTGCCCAGGGGCTGACGGAGAGAACGATTAGCAGACATCATGAGAGATGAACTTGGAGCGCCAAAATGGTTGATCGGAGCACCTTCAATGTCGAACTGGACGCATTGCGAGTTCGAGAGAAGGCTCACACCAGAGAGGACGATGCCATTGCAGCCGCACGCCGACGGCTTCCCAATGGTCGAGGTAGATGTCATGCGGCTCATTGGCGAACGTGGCGCGACGACACTAGTCAGAGGTGCTGGCCCTGGAGAAAGCTGAGGGCTACACAAAAATTGCGGTCTCCGAGGTCCTGGCGGAGTTCCCTGTTGCACTTTGTGTACTGGGCTAGCAGTAGGCTATTCCGCAAGGAACACACCGCTGCCGATCCGGAATTCTGTGAGGGGTCTGAGATTATTCTTGTAAGCGCGGGTAACTGCGTATTCCTTCCCACCTTTAACGCGGAGCGCACACTTTCCCGCGGCGTACGGCTTGATCTCCTCCACAAACGAGGTATTCACGAGTGCAGATCGATGGATCCGAATGAATCCGTATGGCTCGAGTTTCTCTGCCACCATCGAGATTGACTCGCGCAGCAGATAAGAGTCCGATTCCCGTTGCAGCAATACATAATTGCCCTCAGCTTGAACTGCGACTACATCGCCAACATTGATGAAGAGAATCCTTCCTTTCGCTTTGATTGCGATCCTCGGATGCTGCGGACGAGACAGATTCTGCAAATGCGGCAGAGCCTCGATCAATTTCGCGGCTTGCTCGCCCTTTGCTCTCCGAGAGGCCCGGTCCAGGGCTTCGCCGATCCGTTCGTTCGAGAAAGGCTTTAGCACGTAGTCCACAGTGTGCTTCTCGAAGGCTGCGATCGCGGGTTCAGCGTGTGCCGTTACAAATACAATAGACGGCATCGGAAGGTTTCGTTCCCTAAGCTGGTCTACCAGTTCAGTCCCCGACATATCCAGCATATTGATGTCGAGAAGCAAAACATCGTAAGAGTCCGTGGCCAATTTCTGGAGTGCTTCGATCGCATCGTTGGCGGAATCGAAATGCTCCACGTCGCTCCTTGCCGAAAGGACATTTGCCAAAGCCGTTCGGGCCAGGGGCTCATCTTCCACAATCAGCACCCGCATGGTTTCCACTCACCCTCCATCTCTTTTTCATCAGGCGTAAACGACTTTGACCGCCCGGGACCCGAGCCTATGAGCCCGGAAATCTGTGTATCAGGGCACAATTTCGGATTTCTGATTAACCGTTGCAAAGAACTTCCGCATATCGTCAAGCAGGAGATCTGGCTGTTCCAGAGCCGCGAAGTGCCCGCCCTTTGGCATTTCCGTCCTTTGCACCACGTTGTATTTCTGAGTAATCCAGCTAAACGGAGGGGCAAATACCTCCTTTGGAAAATCCGCGTACGCCACCGGAGTCGCCAGCCGTGGCAGTGGCGCTGTTTCTCGTCCGGCGAGCCGATTCTCACGATAGATTCGCATGGCGGAGCCCACCGTACCGGTCACCCAATAGAACGTAACATCGGTCAGAAATGTGTCACGGTCCACCGCCGTAAGAAAATCGCCGTTGTTGTCCGTAAGCAGTTGAAATTTTCCTATCATCCAGGCCAACCACCCAACCGGAGAGTCAGTCAGGGCATAGGCAAGAGTCTGCGGTTCAGCGGCCTGGAGGAAAAAAAAGCTGCTCTCCGGCCGGTCAAAGAACGAAAACCGTTTCCGCTCCGCATCGCTCATTTGCGCAACTGCCTCCGGGTTCGGTGGGTCCACGGTAATAAGGTTCAAGTGAAGCCCGATCACGTGCGCGGGGGCTTGGTAAGCCACGTCGCGCGCGATTTCTGAACCCCAGTCGCCGCCCTGGATACCGTACTTGGAATAGCCCAAACGATCCATCAGAACGACCAGAGCCTTCGCCATACGCTGTGGGCCCCAGCCCCGAGTTGTGGTGGGTCCGGAGAATCCAAAGCCGGGAAGCGAAGGAACGACGACGTCAAATGCCGGGCTATTTTTGTCTTTGGGATCGGTGAGCGGCTCAATCAGCGTGAGAAATTCCACAATTGAACCAGGCCATCCGTGGATCAACATCAGTGGTATTGCGTCGGGGCGGGGCGAGCGCTGATGGATAAAATAAATCTGCTGTCCATCAATTTCTGTCGTGAACTGGTCAAAGCGGTTGATCCTGGCTTCTTGCGCGCGCCAGTCGTAGCCGTTCTGCCAATAATCCGCGAGTTCCCGGACCTTCTTGATGTCGACGCCGTACTCCCAGGTCGTGCCCGGAAGTTGATCGGGCCATTTGGTTTCCGCCAAACGGCGCCGAAGATCAATAAGAACGCCATCAGGAACATGTACTTTGAACGGGCGGATTGTGGCAGGCTCCGGCTTTGCCACCGCTTGCGCTTGTCCAAGTGCGATTGACGGGAGCAATAGCAACGAGGCAAGCAGAAGCCTCCTGCACTGCGAGACTGTCCCTTCCGCTCTCTCGAACCCAGTTTTCATCACGCTCTCACACTCCAGAGTTGACCGAACTGATGAAGAAACAACTCGGGCACGACACCCCGCATTTCTCTGCATGCTGCGTCCTACATTGGGGCCGCCGTTCCGTCCGACCACACGCCAGTGCCCATCAGGAACATATACATGGGTTCAGGGTTGCCTTTGTACGTTGGAGCCAGTAAGAGCGGAGAGCCCGGGAACGGTTCCGACACATTATTTGAGGAATCCACCAGATTTGCGCCCCATACCGTACCGAGCGGCATGTAGAACATTAGATGGGCCATGTTGTGCCCACCCTTATCGGTCAGGTACGCATCCTTGGACATCATGTAGCTCATCGCGCCAGCTTCGAGAGCCGGCAATTCCTTTTTCTCAATCGCGGCCTTGACACTCTCCTTGATTTCATCTTTCGATTTTCCAGCCAAGACTAATTTTGTCCTCATCAAAGTGATCGGCAGCACCGTCCGGGCGGCGGGCGGATTGAGGCAAATCGGGCTGCGATTCTTAGGGTTCCAAAATTCGGGACTGTCGAATGGATTCATCCACGCGCGTTCTACCATGCAGACAAAGCCGTTCTTGCCTTCAACCGCCGTTTCATAGCCCTGCGCCCCCATGACCATAACTTTCGCATCGCGGGAAATCGACGGCGGAGCCGCGGTCCGTGCCAGAGCGATCTCAGCGTTTCGATCCGCTATCATGTACTGATCCACCGGAGCCATGCTGGGATACGGGGTTTTGGCGTCCTGTGCTTGCGCTTGCCACGCAGTACTCAGCACGACCGCCAGTGCGAAGCTCCCTAGTGCGATAATCCTGACTATCTTTCGGTTCATTGATCCGCCCCTTCGATACGGATTTGAGTACACCCTCAAAACTATGATGCGGCCATGACCGCGGATCGTTGTACCTCATAATACATACCAGTAGGTATGTTACGAGAACCAACAAAACCTGACCATTTTAGAGTAAATCTACCATCTAGCGGCGTGCTAGCCACGGCCGGCCACTCGCGCCCGGCCGGTTGCCGGGCGCAGCGACTCGATGTGGCCACTCACCCTTTTTTGGCCGGATTGCATGGTCCGGGGATCCTGCGAATTCTTCCCTAAAACGACGTACCCTTCCCACGCCGCGATCAGGAACGTAGCCGTTTCATTCGCGTTGATATCACTCCGCACTACCCTGCGTTTCTGCCCCTCGCGCAGTGCCTCGGCCATGGCGTCGTGCCAGTGCTTATAAACTTTTGCCGTCCTTCTACGGAATCCCTCATCAAGACCTGACATCTCTTGAGACAAGTTAAGCAAGGGACAGCCACGCTGAACGTCTTCTCTTTTCAACGACTCGGACTGAATAATGCGGATCAGAACGTCGATGGGATTCTTGGCGTGCCGTAAAGGCTGCACCCATTTCTGATCAAGGTTACTTGCGATGACTTCATCCACTACCGCATACCCCAGGGCTTCCTTGTTATCGAAGTGGTAATACAACGCGCCCTTAGTCACGCCCGCTTTGGCCAGAATGGCATCCAGGTCAGCGCTCCGAAACCCTGAACGATGCATCTCCTTGAAGGCAGCCTGCAACAAGCGCCCTCGCGTGCGCTCTGGATCGCGCGGTGTGGCCCCGCGGCGACTCGGTCTTTTTCTAGCAACTAACATACCAACTAGTATGCAGGTTGTGAGCGCAGTTGTCGAGCGGAAGTCGAACAGGAGAGAGAAGAACAGCTTCAATAACGCCAACCCAGTTCTAATTCTGGCCTACCGATTCTCACAGCAGTTCCAGTGATCGCTACAGATATCCGTACAAAATGATCAGCGAGCTCGTTTTCCTTTGTTTCCAGTGGTTGTCGCTTCGTCACTCATTTTTTTCTCAACCCGCACCTGAACATCCCTAGCTCACGTATTTGTCGACAAAGACGGTCCGCAGCTTGCATTGTTCCCGCGCGGGGCTTCGCCCGAGTGTACCCGCAAGTTTTGTCAGTGAGTGACAGGCCCGGTCGCACGGGGCGGTGAGCAAGGCAAATCCAGATTCGAGGAGGAAGCAATGAGTTTCAAGCTTAGACGTTCATCGCTGATGACGCTGTTGCTGACGATTGCATTTAGCGTTTTTGTCAGCATTCAGATGTTCGCCCAGGAAACGACGGGTGGTCTGCAGGGCACAGTAAAAGATCCCTCGGGCGCTGTCGTACCCAATGCTCAGGTCGTGGCCACCAGCAATATTCTGGTTGGTAACAAGACTGCAAATTCGGATGCGAGCGGCTACTACCGCTTCGCCAATCTACCACCGGGATCCTACGTCGTTACCGTGACTGCGAAGGGCTTCCAGACCAGCAAGCGGGAAGGCCTGATTATCGAGGTCGGCCATCTTCCAACGGTCGATGTTACGCTTGAGATCGGCGGCACCGAAACCGTTGTCGAGGTTAGCGGCGCAACTCCAGCGATCGACACCTCCCAAAACATCACCCAGACCAACATCACCGAGGATGTGGTGCAAGATGTCCCGCACGGACGGTCGTTTCAATCGGTGATCCAGTTCGCTCCCATGGCACGTAACGAACCTTTGGCCGGCAGCTTGGGCAGCCCTCAAATGAGTGCGGGCACCGGAACCGGCGGGCAATCTGCCGGAAGCGGTGGTAATGGCGGTCAGTACGGCTTCTCAGTGGGCGGCGGCGCCGACTCGGAGAACGGCTACCTGGTCGAAGGTCAGGAAACGGCTGACTCCATCGGCGGATTCTCTCACAGCAATGTGCCTTTCGACTTCATTCAGGAAGTGCAGGTCAAGACTTCGGGAATGGAAGCCGAACACGGTGGAGCCCTGGGCGGCGTAGTGAACGTGATCATGAAGAAAGGCAGTAACGCCTACCACGGCTCGGCGTTCATGTCGTTTGAGGACGGCGGTTGGGATGGTTCACCTGGGGCGTACTCTTATTATGATCCCGCGTACACGACGACAGTCAACGCGGCAGGAAACGCTTACGTCGATCCCGCTCACGAGAACTACCAGCCCAAGCGAGACCGGACCAGAGACAATATGCCCGGCTTCACCTTCGGTGGCCCGATCCTGAAGGACAAGGTGTTTTTCTTCGTTGGCTTCAACCCTGAATTCACGCAAAAAGAGCGCATCGTGGATATGGGGAGCAACGGTCTATTGCCGTTCAGCCGGAACTCACAAACCTACTACACCACCTCCCGCGTCGACGCGGCGCTGACGCAGAAAGTCCGTCTGTTCGGTTCCTGGCTATACCAATACGAGCGTGAAACCGGTCAGGCGCTGCCTCTCGCCGATTCAACCACGGGGTTCACCAACCCCACCGCATCGAGTCCGCCGTTTGTGTTCGGTCACAATCTCGGATTCGGCGCTCCCAACGTGACCACCAACGTGGGGATGGATTACACAATCACGCCGCGACTGGTGGCAACGTTCCGCTGGGGGTACAACTTCCAGAACTATCACGACTTTGGCTACCCCACCAACGGCACCATCACTAACTTCTTTACCAGCGGCGTGGGTGCCTTGGACAACAGCGGCGTCCCCATCCCCGCTTCTTCCCCGCTGTCTCACACCGCTGGCTACATTAACGTCGCCAACAATCAAAACGACACCACTTTTGACGCCAGCCACCGCAACCAGATCGACGGGGACTTGGCATGGTTCAAGAGCGGCTGGGCAGGCACGCATAACTTCAAATTCGGCTACCAGCTGATGCGACTTTCCAACGCCGTTCTGCAACACTGGAACGAGCCGTTTATGAACGTGAACGTCGGTACGGGGTATGACTATGTTACGGCAGGCCCCGTGGGCCAGGCCAACTGCCTGACGCCAGGCCTCACCGTGAATTACAACAGCAGTGGACAAGTGGTTTCGTGCGCCGGCCGGTATGGTTTTGCCTTGATTCAGGACTACGGCTCCACGGGGCAGGCAACCAGCATGAACCACGCCTTCTTTGTGCAGGATTCCTGGACCATCGGCCGCGGCGTTACCATCAACGCTGGTATCCGTCTGGAACATGAGTACCTGCCCGCCGAAGATCAGCCTCAGGGAGGAGTCAGCCGGCCCATCCAATTCGGATGGGGCGCCAAGGTTACTCCGCGTATCGGTGCCGCCTGGGACGTCTTCCGGGACGGCAGAATGAAGGTCTTTGGCAGTTATGGAGCCTTCACCGATGTCATGAAGCTGAATCTGGCCATCAGTTCGTTTGGCGGCCAGTACTGGCAAAACTGCGCTTACGCGATGAACACGGACCAGATCGGCACTCTGAATCCGGTGTTCAACAGCGCCAACCGCTTCTGCGTCGGGCCCAACTCCGCCTCCCAAGCCAACTTTGCGGGCGGCGTGGGCGCAACCCCTCCCGGCTTCGTATTTCTGGAGAATCAGAACTATCGCACCTTCCCAACGACGTGTGCGACCTGCACCTCCACCGAGGAGGGCGTCGCTCCCGGGCTCAACCCCTACCGCCAGCACGAAACAGTGTTTGGCGTCGACTACCAACTGCGTAAGAACCTGGCCTTCGAGGCGCGCTGGGATCGCCGACGCCTGGACGATGTCATCGAAGACTCGGCCCTTTTCAATCAAAACATTGGCGAAACTTTTGTCATCGTCAATCCCGGCAAGGGAGTAAACCAAACCTTCGACGGCTTCTGGAACTTCCTCTATGGATCCTCCAGCGGGTGCGGCACCGGAGGCAATGTGGCCTGCCCACCCAACATGATTCCAGGCGCTCGCAGCTACGATGGAGTCGAGTTCCGTCTAACCAAAACCAACAGCCAACACTGGTTCGGGATGTTCTCCTACAGCTACAGCAACCTCCGAGGCAACTACACGGGCCTGACCAGCACCGACATTGGTGACGGTGGTGGTGGACGCAACGCCCCGAACAACAGCCGAGCCTTCGACGAACCGTACTTCTCGTGGAACGCGCAAGGCGGATCTTCGAGCGGACTGCTTCCCACCGACCGTCCGAATACATTCAAGGGGTATGCATATTACGAACTGGGATGGATGAAGAAGTTCACAACCGACTTCGGTCTCTTCCAGTACATGTATTCGGGGACGCCGCAATCCAGCCTCATGGATGCGGGCTATTCGCAGGCCCCCACCGCAGGCGGGTTTCCGATCGACTTTTTGGATCGCGGGAAGTGGGCGAACATCACCCAGAACCCGTCGACCGGCGCAATTTCGATTGGACCCACACAAACCTACCGCACGCCCTGGTATAACCAGACCGACTTCAACCTTCAGCAAAACTACAAGCTGAGCGAGCAAAAGGTTCTTAGCTTCTCGGCGACGGTTTCTAACCTTCTCAACCAGCGTTCCGTGACCGCGTACTACCCGTTCGTTGACACGCAGAACTTCGGGCAATACGCGGCGCCAGGTGGTCTGAACATCACCGCGGGCCTACCCGCGTACGCTGCGCTTTTGGCGCCTTACAACTGGCAAGCGCTCATCAGGTCGGCCACCGGCGGGAACACTCCCGGCAACAGTGGCATTGAAACCATCAACAGCCAGTATGGCAAACCCTTTATCTACCAGCTTAGCCGTAACCTTCGTATGGGGGTGAAGTTCACCTTCTAAGTCAAAGTTGTACGAACGGGTCTGGGGCAAGCCGGGCGGCGGAACCTCGCCGCTCGGCCCACTTCGGCCCGAGCGCCATGGGATCGAGTTAGGCTTCACGTAGATCGGCGAAAAAAATGGCACGCGAGCGTCGCAACGACATCTCGGGGTAAGCGATGCAAAGCATACATGAAAAAAAGCGGATGAGAGAAACCATCCTCCGATCGTGCACCCGCTTACAGGGAACAAGACCTATTTCGCCTTGGCGTGCAGCGCTTGGCGTGTAGCCTCAAGAGTGTTAATGAGCGACTCCTCAGGGAGATTGTGGATGATCGGTTCGATAATCCATCCCAGCCCCAATGGCACGTCTCGCGTCAGTGAAATGGCTCGACACTCAACGTACACACCACGGCCCCGTTCCTGGAATCTCCAGTAGGAATACAGGCGCCATAGGAACCCGTGGCCCGTATCGGGCGGCAACACTTTCTCTTTCGAGCTTCCGGCATTCTCTACTTCAGCAATCCGCGTCGTGTACGAGCGGCAAGTCCAGCGCGCTCGGTCTATGCAACGATAATGGACGTCATGATCAGTATCGAGGACTACCGTCATGATCTTCTTCTTGAGCAGTCGCAAGTAAATTTTGAAATCGTTGCCCTGGTGGCTAATTAGCCTTGAGGCGATCACGTCGGGCTTATAGATGTTCTTGTGGTTATCGTAGTCCTGGATTAGAGCCAAGGTCTTTTTGAGATTCGTAGCTGGAATGAATGCGGCTCCGATCCAGTCATGGATCAAGCCATTGGGCACTTTGGCCGGCGCTTGGCCAGCCCAGAATTGCGCCACAACCTGTCCGCCTCGGAGTAGTTCGGCCCTCTCTGAACTGAGGTCAGACCAGAGGAATGGTGTTGCCCCGTGCGGCGTCTGCTCCATCCCCGCCTCGGCCTCGCGAATGTATTCATCGAAAGCTCCCACGGTTTGAGGGTTCAAATCTACCGGTTTTGTAGTTTTCGCCACAGCGGCCTCTTGCGAATCGTGATCTGCCAACATCCAGTTGTCAACTCAGCCACAACGCGACCGTCATCCGATCCATTCCGATTTTCGATAGACATACGCAACTGCCATGGTATTCAGGGGATCCGCCTCAGTTTTCCGCTTTGCCATCACTTCTCCTAACCTGTGCTTTCATTGGTTCGATGCTCAGTCCGGATTTCAAGGCTGAAGCGTTCACGATCTACAATGCAAGTTGACCAACGCTCCTAATTTGCAGGAGAACCGGAGCCCACATTCACATGAAACGGACGTTGCTTTCGTGGAGCAGTGGAAAAGACAGTGCTTGGAGCCTCCACCTTCTGCGGCACCGGAATGAGCACGAAGTTGTCGGGCTGCTAACGACATTCAATCAGGCGGCGAACCGGGTGGCGATGCATGCTGTGCGGCGCAGCCTCGTCGAAGCACAAGCGAAGGAGGTGGGCGTTCCTCTGTGGGACGTGGATTTGCCACAGCCGTGCTCAAATGCAGACTACGAACGCATCATGAAGAAAACGTGCGAGACTGCGGTTCAGTCGGGGATCGAATACATCGCCTTTGGCGATTTATTCCTGACCGACGTACGGGCATACCGGGAGAAGCAACTGGAAAACTCCGGATTGCAGCCTGTTTTCCCGGTGTGGGGAATGCCCACGCGGGAGCTTGCCCATTCCATGATCAAGTCTGGCCTGCGTGCCAAGCTAAGTTGTGTTGACCCCAAATGCCTGGCAGCGGAATTCGTTGGCAGGGATTTCAATGAGCAACTGCTCTCGGATTTGCCGCAAGACATCGACCCCTGTGGCGAGAACGGGGAATTCCACACGTTCGTCTATGCGGGCCCGATGTTCGAAAACAACCTGTCGGTGGAAGTGGGAGAAATTGTGTCTCGCGACGGATTTGTGTTTGCTGACCTCAGCTCAAAGTGACAGGCGAAGTGACCACGTGCTGACCGATTATCCGCAACGCAACGCTCGACATGCAGATGCCGCTCCGTTTGACGATTGCGCCACTCATGTTGGAAATTAAGACGAAATGGACGCCGAGCAGACTATTGCCGACATCGAGTGCCTTGAGCGAATCTTCGCAGTGCCGGACACCAGACCGCTGAGCCCGAGCGATCTCTCGGCTGCGAATCGAAGGCACGACGATATGCTAGCGTATAGCCCGTGGTTTCGGCTTTGGCAGCGCTACGGCATCTCCTGCCGTCCCTGATGCGTTTGACCGCCTACGCCTAAGCCCTGGAAGTGTTTCGCTCTCGGCGCCCCCACCTTCGACGCTAGTCTCGGCTGCGGATCTTGGAGAGCAGTCGCAGTATTTCCAAATACAGCCAAATGAGAGTGACCATCAAGGCGAAGCCGCCGTACCATTCCATGTACTTTGGGGCGCCGGCACGGGCGCCACTCTCAATGAGATCAAAATCCAGCACCAGGTTGAGCGCGGCAACAATTACCACTACGACACTGAAACCGATCCCGATCATGCCCGAACCATTGATGGCCGCGAAGTGAACGCCGAAAAAACCGAGCACAAACTGCAATAGATAGAAGACGAAAATTCCGCCCGTCGCCGCCACGATCCCCATCTTGAATCTCTCGGTGGCGCGGATGATCCCGGACCGATAGGCGAGCAGTAATGCCACCAACGTGCCAAACGTCAAGCCAACTGCTTGCTCGGCGATGCCGGGAAACCTCATCTCGATCATGGCGGAGGCGCTCCCCAGTACCAGGCCCTCCAGTAGTGCATACATTGGCGCAGTCACCGGGGACCAAGGCTTCTTGAATATGGTTACCAGTGCGATGATGAAGCCCCCAATGCCTCCGACCGCGAGCAGCGGCAGGGCAGCCTGAGGAGAGCGTGTGAACAGATTCCAACTCCAGGCAGCGGTGGCCACGACGCAGATCAGCAAAATGCCAGTCTTGTTAACGGTGCCGGAGATGGTCATGCTGTCGCCGAGCACGGCGCCGCCCACGCGAAACGCGTCGCCGGACAACGCTGGATTTGAAGTCTTTAGTAGAGCCATTGAAAATCTCCTAAATGGGATCACGTTAGTATGTACCACATCGGAAAGGGGGTCGAGCCCCCAAGGGCCGAAGCGCGGCGGATCTTCAAGCGTACATCTGTTTCATGGGCGACGACTTGGTGGATGTTTGTTAAAAGCTCTAAGGAAAAAAAGCCGCAAGCCGCTGGGATTTTCCTTCCGGAGACCATGCGTCTACGACGCCTCTTCGCCGTGGGCTATCCGGCACTGGTCAAGCATCATGCAGGTTGCGGACCGCGTCGGTGCGCATGGCGTGCCACGCAGGGACCGCGGTCGCGAGTGCCGCCAGGGCGATCACGGTCACACTGGCCGTCAGCATCATTCCGGGATTTCGGGCGGAGATGCCGAAGACCATGCTGTTGAGCCAGCGCGAGACGCCCCAAGCACCGAACAAGCCCAAGACGATTCCAAAGGCGGTGATACGCGCGGCGTGATAACTCGCCCAGCGCAGAATCGTGGACGGCTGAGCGCCAATCGCGAGGCGAATGGCAATCTCTCTCTGGTGGGCAGTAACCCAGTAGTTCAGAACGCCGTAGATGCCGTCCGCAGCCAGAGTCATGGCGAGTGCGGCGAACAGTGCGAGCAAGATGGTGCTGAAACGTCGTCGAGCGAGTGTGGCTCCCAACCACTGTTCGACGGTGCGAAGCGATTGGATGGGCACACCTCGGTCGAGAAGGGAGAGCTGACGGCGTGCCGCCGACATCAGAGCAAGCGGGTCGCCCGTGGCACGAATCATGACAACCATCGCGTCCCCAGGACGTTGGGAGAACGGATAGTAGAATACCGGCAAGGGCGACCCATCCAGCCCGGTCTGGGCCACATTGGCGACCACGCCGACGATTTCAAGCACCGGCCCACGGGCGTAAGGCCCGCCGATTTTAAGGTGCTGCCCAATCGCAAGCCGCGGATCCGACCACCAATTGCGGGCAAGCTCCTCATTGATCACCGTCACCGCTGTTCCGTTCGGCCGATCCTCGAAAGAGAAGCCGCGCCCGGCGAGCAGGCGTATGTGCATGACGCGAAAATAAGAATCGTCCGCGATGTTGAACATGGCGACCGATAGATCGCTGGGAACAGGAGCCGGTTTTTCGGGAATCGAATACCGGCCGTCGCCACAATCTCCGGCGCCGGGATTGCACATCACCGCGCCAACATCCTGGGCGCCGTGCTCGCTTCGCAGCCCGGAGATGAGCTGCTCGTAGTATCGGCGGAAGTCGTCCGGCGTCTTGTAGCGCGAAGGAGGCAACTGTAGTTCGAGCGCCAGAACGTGCTCGGCATCAAAACCGGGGTAAGAAGTTTGAGCGGCGATAAGGCTGCGAAGCAATAATCCGGAAGCAAACGTGAGGATGACTGTGAATGCGATTTCCCCGATGACCAAGCCACTGCGAAAGGCGTGCCCGCGGCGCCCAAGTCCCGAACCGCCTGACCCTTCCTTCAGAGAAAACGTGAGATCAACTTTTCCTGCGGAGAACGCTGGCGCGATGCCGGCAAACAATGCCACGACGATCGTCACTGCGGCGGCAAACACCAGGACTGGCAGGTCCAAGCGGGCCTCGGAGAGGCGAGGAATATCGCGTGGTCCGATCAGCACGAGGGTACGCAAGCACCACGCAGCGAGCACGAGTCCGAGTGCACCGCCGAGGGTGCCGATGACGAGATTCTCCGTAAGCAGTTGGTGCACGAGCTGTGTCCGCCCCGCGCCGATAGCTACGCGGATCGCCATCTCGCGGGCCCTAGCCGTACTGCGCATTAAGAGCAGGCTGGCAACATTCGCGCACGCGATAATCACGACGAGCCCTGCCGCACCCAGGAGAACGAGCAGCGTCCGTCGAATCTCACTGGTCGTCTCGTCCGTGAGGTACGCCCCGTAAGAACGGTGGTCGTCTTCTGGTCCAGGGTCGCTGAGAGCCAGGCGCTGCATGATGGCGTTAAGGTTGGAGCGCGCCTGGCTCAGCGTAATTCCCGGTTTCAGAAGACCTAAGACCTGCATGTATTTATGGTCGCTGCGCTGCACCGTGGAGGAAGCGGAAAGGCCAAGGGGTAAGTAGAAGTCCACAGGAGGCGAGAAGAATTTCAGGCCGGGTTGCAATATGCCGATAATCTCATACGACTTGCCGTTCAAGTCGAGCGCAGTGCCGATCACTTTTCGATCGCTACCCAATTTGCTTTGCCAAAACTCCGGGGTCACAACGACCGCCGGCGGCGCGCCGAACCTATCATCCCATTCTGTAAAGAGGCGGCCCTCGAGGGGTTTGGCTCCGGTCATGGGGAAAAAACTACTGCTAACCATGCCCGCATGCGTTAGGACCGCGTCGCCTCTTCCGGTCAGGGTCAAATCCGCATTCTCAAATCCAGCCATGTCTTCAAACGCGGTGCTCTCGTTGCGCCAGTGCTGGAAATTGATCCAAGTCACGCTCATGACAGGCGCTTTGGGGGCGGATTCGCCGAGCCAAACGAGCCGCTCTCCGGCCGGATACGGGAGCGGACGCAGAAGCACCGCATAAACAACGCTAAAGATGGCTGTATTCACGCCAATGCCGAGCGCAATCGTCGAGATCACAAGAAACGAAAAGCCCGGCGCCTTGCGAATACCGCGCAAACCGTAACGGATGTCCCGGACGATGACCTCGATCATTGGGAATTGCCCGCCCTTTCCCCGGACGACCTTCGAGATTTTCGACCACCATTCGCGCATGTGATCATCTTCCGGCATACGCACTCGTGCCCTTGCACCGTATGCCCACTGCGACCTCGTTCGTTATTGGTCGTCAGGCACTTCGTTGATCATGTTTACGGTAATAGCGCGCATGCCACCTCGTTCCAAGATGTCACCGGTGACCTCGACGTACTTTCCAAAATGCGGCATTACTAACGGACGCACATCTTTCTCCGGTGCGGGATCTACAGGAATGAACAAGTCGCCTTTCTTCGTGATCAGCGCGATGGGGGAACCCTTTTTCACGCAGTCCATCGCGCAGGAACCCTCTGGCTTCATAGATTGCTTGTAGCGCAAAGGGCATTCGGCATCCCGGAGATAGCCCTTTACGGTTACAGCGTGGGCCGTGGCGGTCTCGTCTGCCGCATTTGCTTTTTCTCGCGAATACACGGCGAGACCAATTGAGGCAAAAATAACCAGAGTTGTCATCCCAAGTTTCAGCGATGGGCTTACGAGCCTCATGGGAGTTCTCCTTTCCTGATCTTGGTGCAGCTAAAGAGAACCTATGCCACGATTCTTCCGCCTGCCAGTGCAGGAAGTCATGAAATCAGAAAAATATTTAAGCGTGGCAACGTGAGCCTGTCTGGGGGGCACGCGCCAGTGGAGAGAGTCACTTCTGCAAACCATGACTTCTGGCACATCTGCCTCTGAAAGCGGTCTGCCATAATGAGGTATATGCGGCACACGTTACCCTCGGCTCCGGGCTATCACCGCGTCCTGCGGGCGGCGGGAATAGGCACCTGGGTATTCCTCGGTCTGCCGATCCTTGACAGTTCGACGCGAAGCGGCGAATCGCTGACTGGCGGCCGGTGGGCGGCATGGCTGGTGCTATTCCTGATTTTTGGCCCGGCCTTTTGGTTCAGCTCCAGACCGGAGAAACGCTCGGCGGCGATGCGGCTTGTTGCGCTGCTCGTCGAGACCATCGCTGCCCTCGGCATGACAGCCCTGCACCAGGACTATTTCGTGGGTTTTCTGCTGGTCATTGTTTCCTGGCAACTCGCCTTGGTACTGTCTCTGAAAGCCGCAGCGGTGTGGACTGGCTTGGACTCGCTTCTCTTAGTTTATTTCCTGCGGCCGCATTACCATATGGGATGGAGGTGGGGCGGTACCGCAGCGTTTTTGGGATTCCAGGTCTTTGCCCTGGTCACAGCTGCGATGGCGAAAAGCGAGTCCGTCGCCCGTGAGGATCTGGCGCGCATCAATGCGGAGCTGGCATCCACGCGCGAATTGCTCCGCGAAAGCAGCAAGACCGGGGAGCGCCTGCGAATTGCCCGCGAGCTGCACGATGTCCTCGGACATCATCTCACTGCGCTTTGTCTGCATCTGGAGGCGGCCCTCCACACCTCCGTCGAGCAAGGGCACGCAGCCGTCGAGAAGGCGCTTGCAACCTCGAAGCAGCTATTGGCCGATCTCCGCTCCGTTGTCTCGTCGCTTCACGAGACGGACGCGATCGATCTCCGCCAGGCGCTTACGTCTCTCAGTGAGAATCTTCCTCGAATCAAGCTCCACCTTTCCATGCCCAGCCAACTTCATATAACAGATGCGGCGAGAGCGCATGCAGTCTTGCGGTGCGTCCAGGAGGTCACGACAAATGCGCTCAAGCACTCCGATGCCTGCAATCTGTGGATCGCGCTCCGTGTGGAAGAGGGCGCAATCGAAATCGATGTGCATGATGATGGCCAGAGTGCCGCGAAAGCTCATTCCGGAACGGGCATCTTATCGATGCGCCGCCGATTGGAGGAGTTAGGCGGCGGACTGACGGTGAGTTCTGATCGGCAAGCTGGTTTCGGATTGAGAGCCTGGCTCCCTGCCAAGAGCCCAGTGGAACTGCGATGATCCGGGTCTTAGTGGTCGAGGACCAGACTCTGGTACGAGAGGGCCTGGAGACACTCCTGAATGTGGCTCAGGACATTCGCGTGGTTGCTCACGCTACGGATGGCGAGGAAGCCCTCGCGCAGATGCACGAGCACCATCCCGACGTCGTTTTGCTTGACGTGCGAATGCCGAAAATGAGTGGCATCGACGTCCTGCGCGTTCTGCGCGACCGAAAGGACTCCGCTCCAGTGATCCTGCTCACGACTTTCGATGACGATTCCGCCCTGCTTGAAGGCATCCGTCTCGGAGCCAAGGGGTATCTGCTGAAAGATGTCTCCCTGGACACACTCACCAACGCCATCCGGCTGGTCGCGACTGGCGGCACGATGATTTCTCCAGTGGTAACAGAGCGGCTGGTCCGCGGCATTCATGAGGCTCGTCTGCCCCCGGACAATGGATACAACCCAGAAGCTCTCACTTCGCGAGAAGCCGAAATCCTTCGCCTCATGACCGGAGGCTACAGCAACCGCGAAATTGCGACGGCGCTAGACCTGTCAGAGGGCACAGTCAAAAATCATGTGTCCAACATCCTGTCGAAACTGGGCGTTCGCGATCGGACTCGGGCGGTGCTCAAGGCAATCGAAAAAGGTATCATCTAACTACTTATTCTGCTAAACAGGACCCTGGCCGTAACCGCTTGTTCCCGGATAAACGGGCACCTTTTCCCTAATCTTGTAAGGTAAGGTTTGCCGACAAGGACTAAGCCCCTGGCCCGGCGGACGCTGACCGCGTAGATGAGCCCGGACATCCCCAACAACGCAATCATCGCGGGCAAGAGATCCTGGCAGATCGGAACTGCCGATTGGGTAGAGCGACGCACAAGGATATCGAGCAGGCGTTTGGACCTTCTTGGCGGAGCCAACCTTGAGAATAAAATTCTGAGGGCCAGCGCGCCTCCCCAGAAGCGAACAGGTTGGTCGGCAACCCCTCGTTAGTGGTCGTCCCGAGCGAGATGTTGTAATGTCCGCTCTTGTCCGGTTGCACATTCTGTGTCTCCATCCACAGCGGCGCTCCGCCCTGCTGCGCTTTGTACAAAGAGAAAGTCACGCCCACGGTGCCGCTGAGCGCCTTGCCGTTGGCGTTGGTCAACACCCCGCTGAAATTCACCAGCGCGTAGGCACGACTGGATTTGTTTGTTGCGCACTGGAAGCCGGCACAGCGCACACGACAAATACAGCAAGACTCACCATTGACGTCACGACTGAGCTGACCTCACGAGTCTTCATAACTCTCTCCACACGAAAAGACCGCCTCCGCTGGTGGGGTTTTTCCAAGAACCCTCACTCCAACGGCCTTGATTGTGCTGCCACATTCAACTACCCCGCTCCTCGCACAAAACATGATAAACCGGGCCACTCGCGTGGCCTCTTTCAGAAAACAGTGATGAAAAACGGGCTCTGTTGCTCAACGAAGGTATCCTGGAGCCAGACTTCGCTATTCGGTTGTTGCAGGCCGCACGCCATACCTCCGTCGTCCGAGGAAAGGTTGTAACCCTGGCTACCAGGGCTGTTGCTTTCGAACGTAACCATCACGATCCGGTCATCCACTTCAAAGCCGAAGTCGACGAAAAGAGAGCCTTGGCATCCGTACACGTTATAGACAGTCGTGGTGATGCCACAGGGCACAGTTGATGCGGCGGACCCCGGAAGCTGACTGTTGAAGCAGCGATGGATTGTGCCGGAAAAGTCGATGAACGCCATCGCTTTCACCCAGCCACCCATGCTGCGTCCCTGCGAGACATGGCTGTCGGTGACGAAGCCGTAGCCGTTTTGGTTGCTGCCGTAAACTCCGGTAGCGTCCTGAACGTCGTTGAAGCCGGCGACTCCGGAACCGCCGGTGGTGTGGGCGAACCCTTGAACCGCATTATTCCCCGAGCTCACTCCGGACACGCCGATGCCGCTGGTACTGTTGCCGTACACCCCGGTGCCGCTGGTAGTGTTGCCCGAAACACCGGTTCCGCTGGTGTCGTTGCCCGACACCCCGGTTCCGCCGTAACTCTGGCCATACACGCCGTAGCCGCCAGTAGCTTCGTCGATACCGTAGACGCCATAACCAGCAGGACTTTGTGAAATGCCAAGCGCGCCCGATGATGCTCCTGAGGTCGCGCTATTGATAAACAGACCGCCGGTCGTGCTAGTGCTAATGCCGCTGGTAGCAATAGCGCCGTTGTCGGTGAGATTGCCGTTGATTGTCTGGTTGCCGGTGAAAGTGTTGGCCGCGTTCAATTGCGGGACCTTGGTGGTATCCAGATTCAAGGTGACGTTGCCGCTGTTGCCGCCACCGGTTAGATCCGAGCCGGCGGTCACACCCGTAATGGTGCCGCTGCCAGCGTTCATGCATGTCCAGACGCCGCTGACGAATTCCAGAACCTGATTGGCGCTGCAGTTCTGCAGCCCGAGTGTCGCGCTGCCGCCGAGAGAAATCTTGCCGCCACCCGTCATTCCCCCACCCGGATTTACGGTTAGCGATGAGTTCTGGAGCAAAGCGTTGGTGATGCCGTTGTTCGGCACGCTCAAGCTGACATTGCCGCTGTTGCCACCACCCGTCAGGCCCGTGCCTGCGGTCACGCCGGTGATCGTCCCCGTTCCCGGAAATGTCTGCCCTGTTGCGAAAGTGATCTGTCCGTTGCTGGCGATGTTGAGTCCGGTTTCGGCAGGTTTGCCGTTGCCTTGCGCGAACAGAAGATTCAGTGATCCAGTGGCGTTGTTGGTGTTGTTGCCGACCGGCTGGGCTTGCCATTGAAATGTCTGCGGGACCGCCGTGCTGGTGCCGCTGTTGAACGCCGAAGTCACCAGATTCATGGGCTGCGAGTTGAAGCCTCCAGTCGCCGTGGCCGTGCCCGTGGCAGGCAAACTAAACAAGCCGCGAATCGTGCCTCCACCCTTGACGTCCAGCGTGGACGCTGGTTTGGCAGTGCCGATGCCGACCTTGGCCTTGGCTCCCGCACCCGATTGGAATAACACGGAACTGCCCAGCGTGGTGCTGTTGGTCCAGAGGGGGATATAGTTTGCCTGGCCGCTCCCGCCCAGTGCGGGTGGATTCGAGTTGGGGTTGGAACCGGATGACGATGGGGTCGAGGAAGCTGCATTCGGCGGCGCTGCGAGCACGAAGGCCGAGGGCGGCAGTCCCCCTACCGTCTGCGCGTCCCCGGCCTTCAGGGCATAGGGCACGCTGAGCAACAACACGCGTGGCTGCTCCGCCTGCCCTTGCGCTTGCACGCCCAACCAACGCGCCTCTCCCGAGGCAAACAGCTCGACGGGCAATCCGTGGCTATTGGTAGAGCCGAGCATGACGGAGTAATGTCCGCTCTTGTCGGGTGTGACATTCTGGGTTTCCATCCACAGCGGTGATCCACCTTGCTGGTCTTTGTACAGGGAGAAGGTCACTCCGACAGTGACGCTGAACGGCTTGCCGTTGGCATCAGTCAACGCGCCAGTGAAATTGACCAGCGTCGGGACGGTGCTCTGTTGCGCGCCAGCAAATGGCGCTCCCACCAAAGCGATAACAAGACTGACCAAAAAAAATGCTGTCTGATGAATATCGCGGCGTTTCATCTTTGCCTCCATGGCGCGGAGATGCCGATTCGCAAGTCCGATTGGGTGCAGGTTGCCCCACGCGAACGGCAGATTGCTCGAAAATGCGAGCCTGGTCAAAGGACGAGGGCGTGATGCGTTTGTGACCTGATAACTATTTGTGTGTTCAACAGGTTGGAAAATTATGTGACCTGAATTAAAGGCTTCCGTGCTACACTGCGCACCAATGGGGCACGCCCGCGTCGCGCTCTTCGTGCATGCCTACACTGGCTCAATCCAAGCGTACGTATCGTTTCGGCTTGTTCGAAGCAGACCTCGCCACTGGGGAATTGCTGCGTCATGGGGCACGCGTCCGTCTGCAGGATCAGCCGTTTCGCGTCCTAGCCATCCTCCTGGAGCGCGCGGGCGAGATCGTTCCGCGCGAGGAACTACGTCAAAGACTTTGGCCTGCTGATACGTACGTTGAATTCGATGGAAGCCTTAACGCCGCCCTTAAGCGATTGCGCTCGGCGATCGGTGATTCCGCCGACAATCCTGTTTTCATTGAGACGGTCCCAAAGCGAGGATACCGCTTCATTGCGCCGGTCACCTGCGAACTGGCTGCTGAAGTCAGTAGAACTGCTGAGGAAGCTGCGGCCCTTGAGTCTCCGCCTCCACTGACTGCGGCGGGCCCTCGCTCGTTCGCCGCCAGATCACGCGGTCTCTGGTGGGCGCTGGCAACGCTGGTCGTGCTATCTGTGTTCGTGGGTTGGCGATATATGTGGCACAGCCAACCAACCGTCGCGGCCGCGGCAAAGGTGATCGCGGTTCTGCCTTTCTCCAACCAAGGTGCGGGCACCGATTTCGATTATTTGCGCTACGCCATTGCCGATGATCTAGTGACAGATCTGACGTACGCCCATTCGGTAACGGTTCGCCCCTTCTCCTCCACCAGCAGATACGCGTCACAATCGGTCGATCCGGCCACAGTGGGGAAGGAGTTGCGAGTTACGCATGTGGTCGCTGGAGGATTTCTGCTGGATAAACACAACCTCCGTGTGAACGTGGAGCTAGTGGACGTTGAGCAGAACCAAGCGGTTTGGCGGCAGGAGGTCACGGTCTCTCCGCAAGACTTAGTTGCCTTGCATGACCACCTCGCGGCTCATGTCGCCCAGGGGTTGCTTCCCGCCATAAATGTGATCCGCGATTCTCTCGATGGATTGCCTGCGCCAAAGAATGAACAGGCGCTCGAACTGTTTTTGCACAGTTTGACGATTCCTACGGATTCTGGACCGAACCGGGTAGCAATTGAGAAATTGGAAGAATCGGTTTCCCTCGACAGCGGTTACGCACCGGCGTGGGGTGAGCTGGGTAATCGTTATTACTTCGATTATCACTATGGGACTGGAGGCCAGGCTGCGGTGGGTAAGGCGTTGCAGGCATACAAGCGCCAATCCGAACTCGATCCGAACTGGCCTGCCGTCTCCACTGCCATTCGCGCCGAGCAGGGCGACTTGAATGGTGCCTACGATCAGGCAGCAGAGGTTCTGCGTCGGCATCCAGACGTGGCCACCGCGCACCACGCGATGAGTTACGTCCTGCTGTCTGCCGGACTTCTGGACGAATCCGACAAACAGTGCGGCGCAGCCCTCGCGCACGATCCTGGCTTTAGCCGTTTCCGTTCGTGCGCGATTCCGTTCATTCTGCAGGGAGATTACACTGGTGCTCAACCGTACATTCGGCTTGATCAACATTCAGGTTTTGGGGCCATGCTGCGGATGATTGTGGCGCTCCGCACCGGCAACACCGAGGCGGCTTTGGCTGAGTCGAATGCAGCGTCGTCAGGAGGGTTTCGATTCACCGACCTGGCCCGCCTTTACTTGAATCATGCGCCAGAAGCAGAATTACGCAGGGCCGCTGCTGCACTCGAAGTTGAACCAGCCTGGCATGATGGTGAAATGTACTACTTCGACGCAGTCGTACTGAGTTTCTGCGGACAAAGCGACGCGGCTCTCCGACAATTGCGCAAGGCCATCCAAGGAAATTACTGCTCTTATCCAGCCATGGACAAAGATCCGCTGTTCGATCCGATTCGCCAGCGTCCAGAGTTCAGCGAGTTGCGGCAATCTGGCGTCAAGTGTCAGGAAAGCTTTCTGGCTCACCGCCGGCAGGTCGACGTGCGACCGGTGCGGTTCGAGAAATCCGACTGAATACTTCGGACCGGATATTCAACATGCCCCCCATTGGGTTTCCAAAGTTGACCGCACAGGGGATGGACTCCCGGCGATTGCAGGACTGTATCATCTGCAAAACGGGCGACCGGCACCTAACACCCCCAGGTTGCTTCAGCCTGCCCGGGTGTTGCCGATATGCAACCAATTCCTCCGACCAAGAGCCACGGGACACATCGAATTCTCCGCCAGGTAATGGCCAATTCAAGTTCTGGTTCCGGGACTGGTCCCGGCCGCCAATGGGGATTTCTACGGGGCGACGGCGCAAACAAGAAGGAGGGCGCCGACACCGGCAAAAGCCGCCAGTCCGGTCAACTCTCGCTGGCCACTTCTTGATGGAGTGCCCAGCTAAGCAGGTAGCATCTCAGCAACTGGGAGTATTCTAGGCTGGTTATTGCTTAAACACCAAGGGAGGTCCGCTGACTCGCGTCCCGTGCAGGTCGACCGTCACGTCGACGCTGTCGCCGACGTGGACGAAGGGAATGCCTTTATTCATCCCGTAGTCCTTACGGTCGAAGACCATGGTCCCATGAACATCTCCTGTGCCTGTCCCTGCGCCGGAAACGGTTAGCGTAAGCGTCTGGGGCTTAGTTGCTCCACGTATCGTGAAATCGCCTTGGACATCGAAGGTGGTGGGGCCGGTTTGCACAATCTTCTTTGACAGAAATGTGATCAACGGGTCCTGATCGGCGTTGAAGAAGTCTTTGCTCTTTAGCTTGCCGTCTTTCATGCCGCTCCCGGTATTGACGCTGTCTGCCTGAATTTTGATGTTCAAGACGCCAGTCGTCACATCAGTAGAAGTAAAGATCATAGTGGCGTCCCACTTGTCGAAGGTACCGTTAACGGCCACTGATGCCTTCACCGCGAACTTGATGGAACTGCCTTCCGTCGTAATCTTGAAAACAGGAACCTGAGCTTTACTTAGTGACGGGAGTATGACGGAGGCTAAGAAGCAGAGAACGGCCAATCGCATAGTGATAGTTCCGAGTCTTTCACACATACTTTTCCTCCATGACGGCGACCAGGTGAATCCGAGCGACCCTCGCAATATCACACCAATCTTGCCGTGGAGATACTGTCAAATGTGACAGGCATGCTTTTGGGTCCGTTTGCCGGCTAGAGCGGAACTAACGGAAGATGGAATACCGGACGAGATTGACCTGTAAAGAAAAGATCACGGTTTAACATTTTGGCAAGCTCCATGCCTTCAGGCGTGAACGTCTTCTCATCGAGATGTTGATTGAACTTGGCCTCCTCGATGGGACCTGGTAGCATCCACTGAGATTGCCTGGCGTTTCCGATTTACTAATCCTCTTTAATCTTCCCAATCCGTTCCTTGATGAGTGATTGGCGGGTAATTGTAGAGCGAAGTCTTCGTCAGCCACGTTCCTCGAATGACAAGGGTTTAACGGGCAGTTCCCCACATCAATCGTTTATCCTTAAATGAGCTCAAGGCCGAACCCCAATGAATATCCAGTTTGACCCTTTATCATGGATGTACCCGATCACTGGAGCCGTTTCATTGCTCTCAGACGATCCAGGAAACAACGTGGATCTTCCATGGTAAGACCAAGCTTGAAGACTGGCCATGATGCCGCGCGCCGCCGATTCTGGTTGGCGATGTCGGGGTTTGTCATGGCGCTTGTGCTGCTGCCCTTTTCCTATAAAGTCGAACGTCGCCTGGAGACAGTTGTTCACATCAAGGGCGGAGAATCCGAAAAAGTCGACCTGGAACTGGCGCAGCGTTTCCAGTCTCCGTACGCCCACCGCCTGGTTCTGGTGATCAGCGGTATTCCTGATCCGGATTCAGCCAAAGGCGCTGATGCATTGGGCTTCTTAACCAGTTCATTGCGTAGTGTGCCAGGAGTGTCGGGTGCCGTCTCGAGTCTGGATTGGCCAGATTCTCTCTTCACGGGGAAGAATGGCGGGGCCTTAATCATCGTCGGGTTGGACCCGCACGATGAAAGTGTCGAGGCCTTGGTCCCCAAACTTAGGGCAAGAGCAGACTGGATGGAAGGTCAGCTTAGATCGCAATACCCCAATATCAAACTGGAGATCACGGGTGAAACGCCGCTGAACTTCGATCTTCGCAAGGTCAGTGCCGATGACGTCACCCATGCCGAGAAACGAGCGATGCCGGCAACTCTCGTGCTACTGTTGCTGGCTTTCGGCAGTCTCGTGGCCGCGCTGTTGCCGCTGGGAGTTGGACTACTCTCAATCTCGATGGCGCTGGGTGCGGCTGCGCTACTCGCGCATTATCTGCAACTGTCGATTCTGGTGCAGAATCTGGCGACGATGCTCGGCCTTGGCTTGGGCATCGACTACGCTTTGCTGATGGTGAGCCGGTTTCGCGAAGCATTGGCCGAGGGATATGATCCCGGCCAGGCTGCCGATATTGCCGCCGGGCAGGCGGGGCGGACGCTGATAATCTCAGCCACGACCGTTGCAATCGGATTTTCAGCGCTGCTGACTGTGCCCATCAGCGAACTGCGCTCCATCGGGATAGCTGGCCTGCTGGTAACCGTTTTGAGCGTCATGCTGTGTACATTCATTCTGCCTTGGGTGCTTAGTCTGCTAGGGCATCGCATCGATGCCGCCAGATTGCGTCTTCGAGCCAGACGATTCAAAACGCGGGAGAGCCTATGTGCGGCGAGTGAGCGGTGGGTGCGGTGGGGCAGCATCATAACCGGCCGGCCCTGGACAGCTCTGCTTGTCGCCGGGGTTCCGCTACTGATCGTTGCATCCCAGGCACGGAAAATCTCTCCCGGCATTCCTGACCACAACTCTCTCCCGGCCGCAGCCGAGTCGGTGCAAGCACTGCAGACGCTGCAAGGCATGGGGCGCTCGGGCATTGTGCAGTCTCTCCGAGTGATCCTGGAGTTGCCGCCGCAGTCTCCGCCGCTCTCGCCGGCTGGCTGGCTTGCTGTCAATCGCTTGACGAAGCACTTCCAGAGCGATCCAAGAGCGGAAGAGGTCTTATCTCTTCCGACCATCACGGGAATGTCTGACGCTGCGGACGCAGTCGATCATGTGCCCGAGTCAATCCGCAAGAGTTTTCTTCGCAGTGATGGCCAAGCCACTTTGCTTGAGTTGCTGCCCACCGCCACTCTTTCGCCCAACGAACAAACACGATGGGTACGAGAGGTGCGTTCCTCCGATGTCGCAGCCATAACCGGCGTGCCCGGCGCTGTGCTGCGCGTCGGCGGCGTTCCCGCACTCGAAGCAGATTATGACTCAGTAGTAAAAGAACGGTTGCCCAGGGTGATCCTTGGCGTCATATTGGGGAGCTTGCTGGCGCTGCTGATCGGGTTACGTTCTCTATTTGCGGCGGTCAAAGCAATTCTGCTCAATCTGCTCTCCGTTGGCGCTTCCTTCGGTGCGTTAGTTGTCGTCTTTCAAGAAGGCCACGGTGGCAAACTCTTTGGACTCGACGGGCCGACCGGCACCGTATACCCGATCGTGCCGATTCTCTCGTTTGCCATCGTCTTCGGATTGAGCATGGACTACGAGGTCTTCCTGGTCGCCCGAGTCCTCGAAGAACGGCGGCGCGGTCTTTCCGAAAGATCAGCGGTGATCGAGGGCCTGGCGCGGACGGCCGGGCTCATCACGAGCGCCGCGGCAATTATGATTGCCGTCTTCGCCGCATTCACCATGGGAAGCTTCCTAGTCGTCCAAATGCTCGGTTTTACTCTCGCGGTGGCGGTGTTCATTGACGCCACCGTGGTGCGGATGATCGTGGGGCCGGCACTGTTGCAACTTGCCGGCGACTGGAATTGGTGGCCCTTCGGCTTATATGGCGCTCCGGCAACGACTGAAAAGGAGTTTATCTCATGACGGCGAACATTGTGGATACTCCAGTGACAGCTCAGAGCCTTGCAAGAGCCTGATCAGGCGATGCGATTTATTTCGCTTTCTCTCCTTGAGCGTTTGACTGGCTGATATTAAAGTCCTTGCGTCCAAGATTTGCCTTTCCCGAGCCAAATTCGATTGCAAGAATCGAGGAGCCGGGCTTGCCTTGCAGCTTTGCCTCCACTTGCGTCGCAGACCAAACGCCGTCGACCTGCCGCAGCCCATAGTAAATGAATTCCTTCTGCTGTCCCGTCCCGCGAGGCGTCTTCACCACATGCACAGGGAACAAAATGCTACGGTCAATCCACGAAGTTACCGAATCATAGTAAGTCCGGTCCTGAGAGCCGGACGTGCTCTTGAGGACAAAGCAATCCCGCGCGCCATATTTCTCCGGTGTCAGGAGCTCCTGATGCTTCCAGAAGAACTGGCTTTCTACCATGTCTTCATAGGAAAAGTCTGTTCCCACCAGCGGGTCGTTCCAACGTTCGAATGGCAACGCACTAGCGGCCTTCTCGCCAGGAAGTACAGCCTCGATGGTTACGTGCCCACTCGCGCTCATATGCAGAAGAAGGCTCGTCTTCGCTGAGCCCGGCCCCGAGATCTCGCACAGCACACTCAGACCATCGGGAAACCAGTGAGCCTTGGCGACAAACTTGTAGCTCGTGCGCTTGCCGTCGCCTTCCACCCGTGTGAGCCGCCCGCTCACGCGGTAGTCCAATTTCTCAATACGCTGGCGCGAGCCCGTCAGAACAGTCTCCAGATCAGGATTCGCTGCGAAGGCACGCGATGAATGCACCAGCGACAACAGCACTAGCAAAGCGATGGACACTTGAATCGTCCCAAAGGCGCGATTCGCCCATCTGGCCTCTGGATACCGGACAAACTTGCGGCTGCGAGAGAGCATTACGACGCTGCGCAGGAAGGTCATGTATACAGCCAAAGCCCGTATAGCGCTCATCCTAGGCGACAGGCAGGTATGACATCTCCAACTTGTGCCTCCTTCAACTTCCACTCCAACTCAACACTTTCGACTTTGCCTTCGAATATTGCGTCGGCTTTAGTCCGCGCCGCCAGTTGCTCCGTAGTCTTGACTTCCGGTGGCTGTGGAGCACATGTGCAACCAAAAGCAGGCATGGGGCCGAAGGTGAGTCCGACAATGGCTGCCGCCAAAAATTGAAAACGCATTCTAACCCCGTGGACTGACGAGTATACACCACAACACGGAGGCTCCTATGCCACGATCTTCAGGGCGGAGGGGTTGTTTTTGTTCCGAGCGTCGACGGTCGCGAAGGATGCGGCTTATCTGGACTGGGATTGGTCAGGGAAGCGCCGGGACCGGGATCGTCGGGGACCACAAAGTCCGGATCGCAGGTAGGATCGTCCGCCGCGCCTTTGGTCTGACCAGCTTTGATCGGCTGCCGTTATGTCCCTGAACGCTAAGCTCTGGCACTGGCAGCTTCTACTTCATTTCTGATCGGACGTTAGTGACCCTCCATGTCCGCCGAGTCTGCCGGCGTTCCGTCCGACCACTTGCTCACCGGAACGTCAATCGTGGTATAGCGGCCTATTTTTTCTTCGTGCGCGTCCAACGGGACGTCATCTCCCAAGTCGGATCCCAAGGCTTTAGGGTCGATTTCGGGGACAAAAAACATCACGTGGGGAAGCCATGGCCCTTTGACGCCGGCATTCAAATACCCTTGCTTTGACAGCATGTAGGACACCGAACCGGGTTCGGGCGTGGGCAACTCACCTTTCGCGATGGCGTCCATTATGGCGTCCTCTATTTGCGTGTTCGAACGTCCGGCAATCGCCAGTTCGGTCTTCTTGAGGTAGATCGGAAGAAAAGACCGCGCACCCGGAGCGCTCAAGCAGATCGGACCGTGTATCTTTGGATCCCAAAAAGCTCGGTTGTTTTTCGGTAAATCCCATGATCGTCCCACCGCGCATACGAAACCGTTCTTCCCCTCCACGGCTGTTTCATAGCCATGCCTTCCGAGGACCATCACCGTGGCATCCTTGGCAACGGATGGCGGAGCCGCGCTGCGGGCCATGGCAATCTCCGCATCGCGGTCCATCAGATATGGATCGATTGAGGCCATGGTGGTGGACGGCACTGATTTATCTTGCGCCTGCAGAGCAGCGCCCCGGGCAAGGGCCAGCGCAATGAACCCCAATGCGATCATCTTGACTGTCTTTCGTTTCATGTGGTTTTCTCCTTGAATTCTGGTGGCGCACATTTTGTGATTCCGATTTAACGTATAGCTCCACTCCTCCATCTCTTTTCCGTCCGGCGTCCATGTTTGCCTGACCGCTCGGACCGGCGACTCAGGATTTCGCCGATCTTCTTCGCGTGGTCATGGCTTGAATTCGCGTTGAGATAGGCTGTCGATGGTCTCAGGTTTATGCGCGTGCACGTCATCACGAATCGTAAGTCAGCGGGAAAGTAACTTCTGATCTTTTTCCGCGCCCTCCCACGCCTCGTGGGTTAGAACACATTTCCAGTTCCCGTCCTTCCAAAGCCATACGTTGGTTTGGCGCTCCATCACATCGTAGGGTTTGTGTTCGGAGCCAGAAATGCCTGCATTGTGGAGCTTCGTCGTCACCAAGGCGACATTTCCGTAAAGGCGCACTCTGGGTTCCGACACCTCATATGCTGTATGCTTCAAGCAAATAGGTATCGCTATGGGTGCGAGGAGCAAACCCACAATGTTCAACGTGAGAATGCCATTCATAATTCGCATACTCTTTCGTTTCGCGGACTCCTGAACCTCGACTTGAGCTGTCCCACTGCTTGACCGGGCGTCGGCAAAAGTCGTCCTCATCAATCTCGTAAGCTTCATGTTCGTTCCCTCCTCGTAGTAAGCCAACAGCCGTGTTCGCTACATAGCCGGTGCAGCCGTTCCATCCGACCATTTGCCAACCGCAATCACGAATTCGGTGATCGGCTCCGGACCGCCCTGAAACTGCGGATTCAGTGTGACCGGCGAATCGCGCAGATCCGCGCCCCAGGAGGATTTGTCTGTCAGTGGAAAATAGAACATCAGATGAGGTACGTAGTGCCCAAGGGCGTCATTAAGGTAGCCTGCCCGCGACATCATGTAACACATCGCGCCCGGCTCCGGCGGTGGTAGCTCTTTATTGCCGAATCCGGCCTTGATGCTGTCGATCATCTGAGCTTTCGACAGCCCGGCTAACACCATCTCCGTCCGCTTGATCGTGAGGGGCAGAATGGATCGCGCGGCTGCCGGATTGAAGCATTGCGGCACACGCACTTTGGGGTTCCAGAACTCAGCGGAGTTGAATGGGGACATCCACGAACGTTCCACCATACACACAAAACCGTTCTTTCCTTCGTCGGCGGTCTCATAGCCCCGCCACCCGAGAACCAGGATCTTTGCGTCGCTGGATATAGCTTCCGGGGCAGCGCTGCGCGCCAAGGCGATCTCGGCGTTGCGATCCGGCATCAGGTATTTCTCGATCGAAGCCATGCTTGGATACGCTGTCGAGCGATCCTCATTCCGATTGCGGCTGGTAAGGGTAAACTTCAGTCCCAAAGCCACGCACACAACAGCCAAGGCCCCGGCCCAGACCCAGCGGCTCGTCATAACTCTGTTTTCCAATCTCGACGAAGTGACCTTTGCCGCTTGCCGCTTCTGGAGGCGCTCCCCAAGCACCTCGTTGAGCTCCGAGGAGATGCCTACTTCTGGTGACTCCACTTCCCAAACCAATAGTTCTTGGGAAACACCCCGAAAATCGGCAGCAAGGGTCTGGCACTCCGGGCACAGTTCCAGGTGCGACAAGGCCTCGGTGGCTTGGTCCGCGGACAGTTCGCCGTCGAGATAAGCCATGAGTTCTTCCTGTTCGATCGGATGTCTGTTCGTGCTCATTGCATGCCTCGTCTTCCTGGGTGCGGCTGCCCGGTGCTAGGTCTGGATGCAGAATTGATTTTTGCCTTCGACTCCAGGTAACTCTTCAATGCGAGACGCGATCGAAAAAGCCTGGACCGGACCGTGTTTATGGGAATTCGCAACAGCTCCGCAATGTCGGAGTAGCTCAGTTGTTCGTATTCGCGCAGCATCAAGATTTCGCGGTCCGGCGAATCCAGCTTTTCCATGGCTTGCCGGACCCAGAGCACGTACTCGGGAGTTCCGTCAGTCTTAGGCTCCGGAGCGGACTGTCCTAATGTGCTATTCGTCGAGAACTTCCGCCGTTCCGCAGCCAGCAGATTCAACGCAATGCCATACAGGTAGGTTCGAACCAAGGCTCGTGGCTCATAACCGGAGGCTGCGCGGATCACCGCGAGGAACGTTTCCTGGACGAGATCCTCCGCCCGCTCGGGGTTATTCAGCCGACGCCCGAAGAAGCCGTACAGTGGCTTGCGATAGCGGGCAAACAGTTCCTCGAAAGCTGCGCGTGATCCGCCCTGAAATTCCAGCATCAAGGCTTCGTCGCTAGTCATAGTCGGTGCGCCAGCTGAAACCGAGAAACCCTTCTGCGCCATTTTTCAAACCGTTCATGCTTATTTAATGTCACAAGAAGGCCAAAAGTTCCCGCTCCGTTCCATTCTTCCCGTGTTTTTTGAACCTCATCAATGGGATCTTGCGACGGTGGCTGACCTCCGGCACAAAATGACCCTGATCGGCCAGGTTTTGCACCGTCAGGAAGGCTTTACGGGCGCAAGGAAAACGGGGGTCAGAATGGCATTCAGGTCAGCGCTCCGAAATCCCGAGCCGTGCATCTCCTGGAAGGCAGCCTGCAACAAGCGCCCTCGCGTGCGCTCTGGATCGCGCGGTGTGGCCTCGCGGCGACTCGATCTTTTTTTAACCGCTAACATACCAACCAGTATGCCGGAAGGATGTTTGCCTCAACAATTGCAGTCCGTGTAACTCTGGGACCCGGGCGCCACATCCGGCCTCCCGAATCTCAGAGCATCACCGGCATTATCTACAGATATCCGTATGAATTGAGCAGTGAGCTTGTTTTACTGGTTTCTGTAATTGGCCAATTCGTCACTCTCTAGTCCCGCAAACACTTACCTGAACAATCGAAACCTCACGTATTTTCCTCCAAAGACGGCCCTCGGTTTGCCTTTCTCCAAATCAGCACTCTACGCGGGTGCAACCGCAACACCAATACGGTAAGCCTTTCATCTACCAGCTTAGCCGTAATTTCCGAATGGGCTTGAAGTCCGCCTTCTAAGTCAAAGTCGTACGAACGAGTCCGGGTTGGGCCGGGTGGCCAACGTTTGCCACCCGGTCCCGTTCGGACGAGCGCTCTGGGATCGGGTTCGCACAGTCTAATTACGGCTTGCTGGTAAGTCCCAAAGCTAGCGAACTCGCGGAACCGCCCAAGCAATCTGCAACCGCCAATAGCGGGCGGATGGCCAAACTAACTCTGCACGCCATCGGCAACCTGCGAGCGACGTCAACGGATTGCGGGTCGGGGATCGCCGGGTGGTCAGAATGGAGGGTCCTGCGCACGGTCACCGACGCTACCGACAAGATCAAGGCGATTGAGTCCCTCCTGGGCGGCTCTCTCCAGCTTTCATATCACTCACGCCAGCATTGTCAATCTTCAACAGACGGACCAGCCTTCGGTTTCAATTACTCGTTCGAGTCGGAAAATTATGCGAAGCCGGCTGGTGATTTGTTTCTAGTGGCCGGCGCGTTTACCAAATGGTGCATTCCTTCCGATTGGCCCGTTTTGTTTGGGGCGGCGTTGAGGCGTCCTGATGGACGAAATGATTCAAAACGCGCCTCTCACCAACACCTTCACAATCGGCGCGGTTGTCCGGCTCTACTAAGGAGACTCTGAATAAGCTCTCTGCTTTCCACTGGCGGTCAAGCTAGAGTATCGGAGTAAATGAAATAGAGGACCCTGGCGATGATCGCTGCCCGGCATCAAAGCCACCGTTTCAATCGCCTGCTTAACGATGGGGATCGGGCCGTAAACTGTAGCCGGGTTCGCTTGGGCGCCAAAGCCAAGTCAGCGGTTAAGGAATGAGATAAGCTTCTGGAATTTTTCGGTCTAGGGTTGCAAGAACCAGTCCGTTTGCACTCGCAAGCTTCACCAAGTGGCCGTCCGTCGTCTGCTTCGGGGTCTTAACCCAGGTCGGCAGATGAGAGACATCGTGATCGTCCGGGATAAATGTGAATTGTGCGACATCGGCTTCTTTCAGCCGAAGCAATAGAGTTCGCGCTTGTGCGATCGTGAATCCGTAAGCCGGGGCTTGCGCCAGGACTCTTATAAAGCCCAGTTCCGTGATCGAACATGTTGCTAGGGGCGGAAACTCTTGCGACGTCAGCCAAGAAGCGACCCGGTCGTGGAATTCATGCTGAGCGAACCCCAAGGCAACAAGAGTGTTCACATCGAGAAGATATCTCATGGAAAGTTTGTCAAGATCTCTTCAACCTCTGCGCTGGTCAGCACCGGAGCATCAGAACCCGCACTCAGAACAGGAAATCTTGTAACCGGGTCAATCACAATCTTGACCGGCTGGCGACGTTTCTTACGGGGTGTTAACACAATGCGCCCGGCCTCAATGTTGGCATCGAGCGGATCACCGGCACGAATGCCAAGCCGGCGGCGAAGAGGACCCGGTAGAACGACCTGCCCTTTCGTTGAGACCTTGGTTTGCATGGTAAGACAATCTTACCTACAGGGCAGCCGGGGGGCAAGGCCAAGGTTGCCGTGTATGACGGCCTTGATTCCCTTGGGCGTGTCTCCGCTCCAGTTCGGGCCAGCCACAAGAAAATCGCCGCCATCGTTGCCGTAAGGTTCGCGTTCCCAGATAAAGCAAAGTTGAAGGTAAAGGTCGATCAGTTGCCCCGAGTAGTAGCGGCTCTTCTCGACCTTCGGCGTGGTGACGACGATGGGCTCCGCGCGTAGGTCCATCCAAAGAAACGAATACGGGGTATCGGAGTTAGGCTTCGGGGACATCGACATTGATCTCCTCCAAGCCCGTTTCTGGATCTGGCTGTTTATTTGCCGCCCCCTTCGGGTCTTGGCTCGATCGATTGCTTCTTGCTTATAGACCGCTCGGGAGCTATCGCGTGATGGCTGGAATCCGGGGAATGGAATATCTCACCCGCGGTCTGTCCGTTCAGGGAGTACCTCATTTGTCAGCCGGCTGCTCAAAACGCTGGTTCTCGCGGAGCTCGGGAGTCGGTTTCAATTCGCCGGTTACTCCGATGGAGAAGCTCTGGTCGGAGGGTGAGCCGTCCGGCCCGTCGACTGTGAGCCGCACTGTGAAATCGGCCGCTCTTGTGTAGCAATGAGAAACGTTGGACCCTTCCGAGATTGTCCCGTCGCCGAAGTCCCAGTGATAGCCGAGTGCTGGCACGCCGTCAGGGTCGGCCAGAGCCGAGAAGTTTATTGTCTCCCCAGCCTTCGACTGAGAAGGGACCCGTGCTGTAACGGTTGGAGCGGTCTTGGCGACGGCAGTGTCCACCAACTTGATTACTACCGCCGATTGCGGCGACTGATTGTCAAACCGGAGCGTGCCACCTTCGAGCGCGAACGTGGCGGTTGAATCCATGACTGCAGTTGCCACCATCGTGGAGTTGACTGGGAGCCCGAGGTCGGTGAGGCTCAACGAGCGCGAGCGCGGCCGGTCGGTCCAGTTGAAAACGGTCAAGATGCTTTGGCGAGGACTTTGCCGCAGCACGAAAAGACTCGGTTGTCCATCCTCCGGGTCGTAGGTCATCAAATCTACGGGCGTTGAGGCGCGTCCAGCTTGGGCCATGTTTAGCAAGTCCCGGTTTTCCACCAAGGCTAGCCGATCCTTCTCACTGTTGAGCACGAGCAGGTCATCGCCGATTTCGTACATGCCGCCGGCAACCGCAGAGAGTGCGATCGACGCCTGCGCTGCCGCCAGCGAATGTGCGGCACGCTCGTTCGCGTGCTCGACCAAGTATGTATCGGTGACGTTGAAAGCGTCCGGGTCATTGATGAAGAAGTTGCCGTTCATGTAGAAGCGCGCCGCGATGCCGGGGGCGGCAGTTTTCGACCGCAGAAAACTGTGCCCCGTGTCGGCGGAAACACGGCCTGTGTCTACGATCCCCACCGGGTTGAGCATGGGGCTTCCGTCTTTGTCCAGGATCACGTCGTCGCCGACGGTGTCGCGGATCACCTGCAAGCCGATACGCTGGGCTTCGAGCGCAGTGGTCGCTGGGCGGTAGTAGTAACCTTCGATTGTGGTTGTATCCATGAAGTCCAATTTGATGAAGCGAACTCCCCATTCATGGACCAACGTCTTGTAGGTCTGGCGCAAGTATTCCTGCGCTCCAGGATGTGTCGTATCCAGCGCGTAAAGCGTGTCAACACCTTCCTTCCACAAATCCTCCAGGGGAATCGGCTGGCCCTTGGCATTGTGGACCAACCAATCCTTGTGATGTTCGTAAACCCAGGCCCGGCTGCTTACCTCGAACGGCGCTGTCCACAGGCCAACGGTGAGGCCATCTCTCAAAATACGATGAGCCACAACTCGCATGCCGTCGGGGAATTGGGTTGCATTGGTGGTGGCGTACTCTCCGCGAGCGTACTGATAGCCATCGTCGATCTGGAGATATTTGTAACCGAGCGATTTCAAATGCTGCGAAAGCCAATCGGCAGTCGTCAGGGTCTCGCCTTCGTTGATCGCGCCATAGTAAGCGGTCCAACTCCACCATCCCATTGGAATCTCACTCGAAACACGAGCGTGATGCAGACGTCGAATGGCGGAACCATAAGCGCGAAGTTGCCCAAGGTAGTCCGGCCCAGCCGCGAACATCAATCGTTCAGAGACCATCTCTTCGCCCGGAGTGAGTGGAAGACTAAGGTCGATCCGATCACTTTGCAGAGATCTTGCCTCCAGGGACTTTGCCTCACTGTAATCCTTCTGAATCTCCGTGGTTCCGGTGGATTCGACCGAATAGGATGCAACCTTAGCTCCGGCGCCTTTGCCCTCGGCTTTGAGCCGCAAAATCGTGAGGAAGCGGTCCGATGTGAGTGCGCCAAGAAACAAGCTCTGCTTTGTCGTTCGGTTATAGATAAGCTGGCTTCCGGCACCTCGATGCATTCCGCCGGGAGCATCTCCGAGATCGTAGATCACCAAGTCGGGCCAATCTTCGCTGAAGCTATCGGAGAGAATTCGCTCATCCGCTGGCCGGCCACCCAAGTTGACGATCGGGTCTCCCGCGGCCTCAACGCTGCGGATTGCCTGCACCGACGTCGCTTTGCCCGTTTCGTTCCGGACCCGCACTTGAACAGTGCCATACGGATTTTGGCTGTAAAGCTGAACTACATAAATAAGATCAGGACTGTCGTGCAATCCGCTGCATGTAACCGTCAACTGTCTACCGGATCCAAGAGCGTCGCTGAATGCCGACTCGGAAACTGAGTGCGACGGATAACTCCCGGAACGCAGCCAAGCGTGGTCGACCAGTGCAGCAATACTCGACTGCACAACCGACCGGCTACCAATGGGTCCAAATTGATACGATCCATCCTGACGATTGACCGTGACGGACAGAGTGCCATTGGTCAGTTGCTGCGCGGAACACGGCACCGCGCACAGCGTAAGGGCGGCGATAGTCGCGCCCGTCAAACTGCATTGCAAGACTGCAAGCATCTTTCGCGCGGTTTCGATCGCACGCGGTGCAATTGTCAGCTTTCGGACCAGACACCTTGCCTCGGTCATAAGTGTTCTCCATCTTCGGCCTAGGGGGCTGGAAAAACTGCCAAAACCAGCGACTGGAAGTTTTGAAGGGGCGCGGCTTCAGCCGCGCCGTGCATCGTTTTCAAGAACTGACGGCACGGCTGGGAAGCCGTGCCCCTTCAAAACTGCAACGCTGAGGTTTTTTCCCCAAGCTCATGGAATCCCTGCTCCGAGCAAATACGAATCCAGCTAGCGGCAACCTTCGTTAGAAGCGCCCATGGCGGTCCCATCAGAAAGAGAACTTCAGAGCAAACTGTATCTGTCGCGGTGGCCGCGCAGCCGTCAAGCTGCCGTATTGTGATGTTCCGAGAGTGGTTGCGTTGTTGCCGTTTTGCGGGCCGCTATTCGCAAACAGGAAGTTGGTGTGATTCAGAATATTAAAGAACTCCGCACGAAACTCCAGTGTCGTCTTCTCCGAAGTATGGAAGAACTTGAATGCGGAGAAGTCCCAGGTCTTGTATCCCGGTCCCTCAATGGTGTTACGGCCGACGTTGCCGAAGGATCCCAGAGGAGGATCGACAAACGCGCAGGTGTTGAACCAGGCAGTTGGCGTGTGAATCCTGTTGGGAGCAACACAGGTAGGATTGCCTGGCACCGTACCCGCGCTATTTGGATCCCCGATTTGGTCAGGACGTTGTGACACCCCACCAGCGCCGCCGTCAGCATTGGCGAAGTTGCCGTTCGCGTCGAGCACCGTAAACCAGTTTCCGCTGGAGAGCGATACGATGTTGGCAATCTGCCAGCCTCCAACCACCTGGTTCGCAAACCCGGTCGCATTCCCCATGAAGTGTTTGTCGTGACCGAAGGGTAGTTCGTAGATCGAACTAAACACGAAGCGGTTGCGCACGTCGAAATCAGAGTTGCCGTATTCTGACTGCGGATTGCGAAAGTAGCGGAAGTCGCTGTTGTTCTGCGTAGGACCAAGGTTCGCGTTCGAGGCGATATCCAGAGAATGCGCGTAAGTGTAGGATGCCTGGAACTGCAGACCTTTGGCGAAGCGCTTTTCGAAACTTGCCTGCAGCGAGTTGTAATTGGAAGTTCCAGTCGAGCGGAACCAATCGATACCCGTGTCGAAAACCGGGGCGCAATACTGAGATGTCGCCAGGGAACAGGGGCCGGGGGCTCCGATTAAGGTAGCAAATACCGGCCGTCGCGGCGCGGTCGCGTCATTCGGATTCGGGTCCGGCGCTGCCTGGTTGCCGTTGAAGAACGTATACAACTTCGACCCCTTGGAACCCGCGTAGGTCAGCGTGAACACACTGTTCGCGGCTAGTTCACGCTCAAAGCTCAAGTGCCATTGCTGCATGTAGGGTGTCCGCAGGTTCTTATCGACGGAGAAAAAGATGGGAGTGTTGGGATCGACCAGTGAGTTGGCGGGGAAGCCGCCAGCTAAAGCGGGAATCTGGGTCAGCCGGCAATCTCCAGCGGTAGCGTTCGCCGTCGGCGCGCCGCAGGGTGAGATGAACGATTCGTTGGTGAAGTACGGAGGGTTGAATCCGGGACTCGGATTCGAGTACGGCCCATTCTCCTGCCCGCCGTAGAAAATGCCATAGCCTGAACGCAAGACGGTCTTCGGAGTGAACTGCCATGCCAGGCCGATCCGCGGCGCGAAGTTAGTCAGGTCGGAGTTGACGAGCCCACGGCTGCCGGTGGCGCTGATCTTGACGTATTGCGCTATATAGGGCGTAAGCTGCGCCGTTTGTCCTTTCGGCACAAAGATAGTGGGGTGTGCGGGATCGCTGAGGTCAAAGTTCCCCACGTCGTTGAAGCGGTCCGATACGGTGCCAAATAATTCGTAGCGCAATCCCAGGTTCAATACCAGCGTCGACGTTAGCTTCAAATCATCCTGCGCGTAAAACGCATAGGTGTTCCGGAAATAGTCCACATTGTGAAGGTTGTTGATGCTGCCGCCGCTGGCAAAACCTGCCATGAAGGAAGCGAACCCGGTGCCTCCTGTTCCGATCGCCGCGGGATTATCCGTCAGTGTGGGGCTGAAACTCAGAGTCCCGCGCGCTGCAGCGGGTTGAAAGATGGTGAATTCTTCGCGGCGTATTTCTGTGCCAAACTTAAAGATATTGCGCCCATGCACCCAGGTCAGATTTTCCGAGAGGATATAGGAATTCTGGAGCTCCACCGAAGGGAGGAACGTGGGACTGCCCAACGTGGCCACGTCGCTAAAAGTCAGTTGCGGCAGCCCGCCAATGCCGGGCGAAAAAGGGACGCCGGGAAAATCGACATTCGGCTGGGCCGATACGTTGGTGTCCGCGTTGAGTTGCAGGCGATGGGCATTCACCCGGTTGTAGCCCAGCCGGAATTCATTGATCAACTCGGGCTTGAAAATGTGCGTCCAACTGGCGGCAAAACTACGGTAGGAAAAATCCTCTTCTCCGCTGAAGAATCCACCGCCATCGGCCAACCCGCCGAAGGTTCCGGGAATGAAGCTGGGTTGATTTTCAAAGCTGAACCGGAAGAAGGTGTTGTCTCTGTCGGAGAATTTCTGGTCCACCCGAGCGTCAAAGTTGTTGCGCGTTTCTTTGCGCACAGGATTAGCGAGGAAGTTGTTCCCACTCGAGTTGGTCGGCCCCGCCGCCGGATATAACGCCGCTAGCCTCAGCGCTAGAGGATCCAACGAACCACCACCCGCCACGACTGGCGTCGCTGGGATGATGTTCAGAGGCTTCCCGGTTCCATCGTATTGGAAGGGCACTCCGCAATTCGTTTTCGCCAGCTTGGCATCGAAAATCTCGCCCGCATATGTCGACCTCCCGTTGCAATCCGTGCCGGTCACGGTCGTATAGTCAATCAGGCTCGAGAAATCTCCCGTCCGCCACGCCGTCGGCGGCACGAAAGCGGTCTGAGTCTGTGCCTGGCGCACGCGGAATCCCTCGTAGTCGACAAAGAAGAACGTGCGATTCCTTCCGTCGTACAAGTGTGGCAGCAACACCGGTCCACCGAATGTTGCGCCAAACTGGTTCTGCTGGTATTGAGGTACGGGGCCCACTGCGTCAAAATAATTTCGTCCGTCCAATTTGTTGTTGCGAAGAAATTCCCACGCCGAGCCATGAAGTTGGTTGGTCCCTGACTTGATGACCGCATTCACGATGGCTCCATTGCCGCGTCCGAATTCCGCGCCGTAGGCGTTGGTTTGTACCTTGAATTCTTGCAGGGCTTCCACTGGGGGCTGAATCACGAAGTTCGTTTCGTTGAGCAGGTCGGGCAGGTTCGAGTTGTTGTCCACTCCGTCGAGCAGGAAATTATTCTGTAGCGACCGTGCTCCGTTGGAGCTAAAACCGTATCCGCCTTCATCGCGCGCGCCCGGTTCGCTCGGCGAGGTGCCCGGACTGAGCAGCGCCAACTGGGCAAAGTTTCGCCCATTCAGCGGCAGGTTGCTCACCCGCTTCTGGTCAACGACCTGTCCTAACTCCGAAGTCTGGGTTTCGAGCAGCGGCGCTACTTCCGTGACCACGACTACTTCGGATATTTGCCCGACTTGCAGAGTCACGTTGATGGCGACGCGTCCCTGCACGTTCAACTCCACAACCTCTGACACCGCCTTCTTGAACCCCGCCTTCTCCACCGCGACCTTGTAGCCTCCGACGTGCAATGGACTCGCGACATACTCTCCCTGATCGTTGGTGGAGAGAGTCATTTGGACGCCGCGATCCACATCCTCGACTGTGACCTTAGCGCCCTGAATGACCGCACCGCTAGGGTCGCGCACCACTCCGACGATGGTCCCGGCATCTTTTTGCGCCCATAACGGCGTAGCCAAGCCAATGGCCACCAAAAGAAACAGCGCCACAAGAGTTTGTCGGGCGGGAAAAAAAACGGGCATGGCAAGCCTCCCTAAGTTGCATCCACGAAGCGCTGGACTCTCACTTCGCAGTGCACGGTTTCGTAATGTTTCGAACGATTACTTTTACTTCCGTCTCGCGGCCTTGTCAACCGGAATATTCTTCCTCCCGAGTCTTGTCTCCGTGTTGTTTGGCGGAAGGCGGCGAATCCCAGCCCCACCTGCACCGCTGGAAACAGTCATTTTCAGCCGCAGGCGAGCGATTCCCTGTGTGTCCTACGAACCGGATCGAGCGAACCAAATCGGAACATTTCGCTAGACAACGGAATGTTATGCGGGATAAAAGAGAAGTGCCAAGAGAATCTTCCATGGGCAGGTGTGCCCTGGATCGGCTCAAAGTTTCTTAAATGCTAAACGAAGAGCGGCGAAGAGCAATCCTCGATCTTCTGCGTCGGGATGGCCGAGTCTTGGTCATAGACCTGGCCAGACAGTTCCACACTTCCCAGGTCACCATCCGCAAGGACCTGGAGATATTGCATGTAAAAGGCCAGATTCACCGCACTCACGGCGGTGCACTTCCAGCGCGTGACGGCGCCCTGGAAGATCTCTCTTTGCGAGAAAAGGAGAAGCTGCATCGCAAGGAGAAGCTGCAGATCGCTTCGGCTGCGGCGAGAATGGTATCGGAAGGGCAAGTGGTCGTCCTTGATTCCGGCACTACGACTACCGCCATCGCCCGCGCCCTCCGTAATTTTCGGAACCTGACGGTCATTACGAACGCGGCGAACATCGCAGCAGAACTCTCCGGATCGGTGCTGGAAGTTATTTTGACCGGGGGCACTCTGAGGAAAAACTCTTTTTCTTTGGTCGGGCCGCTCGCCGAGGAGACTCTCCATAAGTTGCATGCCGACATCCTTTTTCTTGGAGTCGACGGATTCGACGTTCAGTACGGGCTCAGCACACCCAATCTTTTGGAAGCGAAGGTAAATCGCGCCATGATACAGATTTCCAAAGTGACGGTGGCCGTCTGTGATTCCAGCAAATTCGGGAAACGCAGCCTCTCATTGATTGCTTCCACTTCTTCTCTGCACCATGTCATCACTGACGCCAGGATCCCCAAGGCAGACCTGAACGCACTGAAGAAATCCGGGGTTCAGGTCACGGTCGTCTAATTCTTTAGCGTACGATCCGGTCGGAGGAAGTGAAGCGCAGTCGCCAAAAGGAAACAGGCAAACCGCCTGACGGGAGCGCAGACCTCGCATCAATTCAACAGGGTAATTGAGATCCATTTCTAGCTCCGAATCTGCGCCACGCTCATTTCTAACTGCTTGTCGTTGTCAGAACCACGAGGGCGACTAGCCTTTATCACAGGCTAGCAGAACAGGCGACATGGTGTGGTTGCTGATTAACGAAAGAACCCTACAGCCGCCGGTCAGCAGTTGTTGAACTCAGGCCAAGTCCTCCCGTAGGATTCGAGTTCGGGAAGCTTTCGGTATGGCGAAAGGTGTCATCAGCGAGAGCAGGGTCCTAATATTGCTCGATTTTGATTTCTCCGCTTCCTTCCAGTGCGAGAGTGTGACCGGGCATCAGCTTGCGTATGCCCAAGAAGAATGTGTCTGGGCCTGAAAGATATCCGAAAGCGAGATATTCGGCGAGAACTTCGCGATTCAATTCTGGAGCGACTCCAGGGTGGGTGAGAATGACCTTAATTTCCGAACCGAAGAGAAAGCAGTCCGGGGTCAAACGATAATACAGTGGCTTGATTCCCAGCCGATCGCGGGCGATGAACAGGCGCTGCTGGCGTGTGTCCCAAATAGCGAAGGCGAACATGCCCCGCATATGGTCGGCGCAATCTCGTCCGTATCCGGCGACGATTCGGAGCAGAACCTGATCACGCTCTGTGGTTTTTGCCATGACATCGTGCATCACTCTTGAAGAGTCAAATTGCGCGTCCCGGGCTCGTTTCACTAAACTGTAATTGCTAAGACTTGGTCTAACCAGTAACTCTCTTGTCGGCCCAACGACTCCCCTGACGAAATCTATGGCGAAGGGATGTTGGCTTGAACCTCGTTCGAGGCTGTACTCTCTGTTCCCTTCGGACTCACCGCTTTAGTCACGTAATAGTAGGTCTGTCCCGGCTGCACCGTACTGTCCACGTAGCTGGTACCAGTTACCGGGACGGAATTGAGCTTCACCAAGCCCCACCCGCCACGACGATATACGTTGTAGCCAACAACTGCTGACGTGCTAGCTTTCCAGGACAGATTGACGTTATGTTGCGGCCCGGGTGAGGGGCTTGCGCTCCGCGGTTGCACATCGCGAGAAGGTGATGGATCGCTGAGGAAGTGCTTGGCGTGAGCCAGGGTCCGCAATATCCCGGTGTGCCGATGAGTGGCAAGCTGAAAGCATATCAAAGCAACTACGAGAGCAAACACTCCCAAGACGATTCTCAACGCCTTCGTTGATCTCCAACGCATCATTTAATAGGTCACTGTGCCGCTCACCAGCGAGTTTACCCCAGTTCTCCGCCAAGCTTTCCCGATCTCACGAAACGTGAGCAGCGGCATATGATTGCTTAGCCATCGCCAGTATGGCACGCAGAACAAAGTGCCATCAGCTTTGCATCGTCACCGGCGTGGCGAGGGAACTTATACGCGATGTCCTAATCGCTCACTCCGGTATCTGACATGAACAGATTCATGGCCCGAGGATGGCCTCGCGCCGCCAGACGGTCTCCGCCTGCCAAAAAAGAAACGCCGGCACCCCAAAATCGAGGATGCCGGCGATCCACGCTCGCAGTGTTCATCTATGGTTTGATCTTGAAGATGTCTCCATACCCATTCCCGCCGCCCTGGTTCTTATTCTTAGATTTCTGACAACTGCAGATTCATCGTCACCAGTTGGCTATCGGGAAATTTGCAATACTGCGATCTCCATCTCGATTCGTTTTCCGACTAATTCCTCTTCGGCCCGGGACTGGAAAACTTTGCGGCCCACCCCGCTGCCAGCAACCCACACCTCAGAAAGAAAATAGGATTCGCCGTAGCGATGGAAGACCATCTTGCCCTTACTCTCGGGCGCCTTACCTTCTGCGGCGTGAGTAAGCACGACTGTGCCTTGGTTGTGGGGACTGGATATACGGAGACTCGTCTCGCCCAAGCGTGTGACGGTGTAGCGTCCCGCTGGGAGTGTGTGGTTCGCCACCGTGAATGCGAATGGAATGTCCGCGATTGTGCCACCTTGGTTGCTTTGGCCGAAAGCGGTTGAGGCTGCCAGTAACGCTGCCAGAAATCCCACGGTTTTCCAAAATTGTTTTTTCATGCCATCCCCTCCTCACCCCTGACTAATTCCCCCTCTAGTTATGAAATCGCGAACGGATGGCAAAACACGACAGGTGCCGAAAAAATTCATGGGCACGGACTCGGACAGGGATCATGCTGAAATCCCCCACCCTTCGGAGGTCTTCCGAAGGGTGGGGCCTCACTTCGCCGAATTGCGGCCATTATTTGGCCGCTTTCTCCTTCGGCGGCTTTGGCATTATCGGGTGGTGCGACAGCGCAATAGACTTCTCTGGCGGTGCGCCGAAAAGTTCGGGATGCAAGTAAAGTCCCCGGTCGGCCTGCGCTTTCTCCACCTCGACCGGAATACGGTGAGCGTTCGCCCAGGCGTCTTGCCGAATGCCGGTCACTTGCCAGGAAACCTTCACGTTTGGTTTGTCTGTCTTGATCGTGAATTGGTGGTTGGAAACCTCGCTCGCCACGATGGCTTGCGCGAACTGGCCAATGACTGTGAGTTGATAACGAAAATCGCGGTTCAGGGTCTCGAACCACTCCGGCAGCTGGACCAGTGCGTGCCCTTGCGCGTCCGTGGTCGCATTGCCGTTGTAGATGTTCATCATGTCCGGCGATTCGACGAACGAGTGGTAGAGGTACTTGTTGGCGGGATCGAGCGGGTGATCGATCTTGAAGGAACCGCCAGCCTTGGAAAGGTTGCCGTCGACATCGACATTGCCATCGAAAAACGCCGCGTAGCCTCCGCTTTGCTCGTAGACAAACAGAGCGTCTCCCGTGGAGTAGTTGTAAAAGGCGCCGCCGGCACCGCTTGAGCTGGTTACCTCCCCTACAACTCCAATGCCGCCGTCGCCATTAGTGCCATAAACGCCGTAAGTGCCGCTGCCATAAGCACTTCCAGCAGTGCCGTAAGTGGCGCCAAGTCCATAAACGCCGGTAGTGCCGCCAGTTCCATAAACGGCGGTACTGCCGCTGTTAGCGGCGCTTGCATAAACGCCGAAAGCGCTGGTGCCGCCCGCCACAGCGAATACTCCATAGCCGCCAGCGCTTGCGCTGTTAACGGCATACACGCCCGAACCATTGACGCCACTGGACATTCCCACTGTACCCGCGCCATTAGAAGTACCGGACGTTCCCAGCACGCCCCAGGAGCCGCCTGAACCCGTGGCGCTGGCATTACCAGTGATGGCGACGTTATTTGGATCGCCCGTGGTACCTACGATTGCTGCACCGGATGACACACTCGCCGAAATGGTGCTCGCGGTCACGTTGCCTGCGCCAAGATTGCCATCGACCGTCGCGTTGCTACGAATCACCGCCGTGCCGTTGACGTCGAGGGTGGCGCCAGGGCTCGTCGTGGCGATGCCTACATTGCCCGACGAGCTATCGAAGATGTTGGAATCGCCCAGCTTCGTCGCATTCACCCATTTGGTTATGTGGTTTGCTTTGCCGCTTCCGGTGATGGCAGCCGACGGCGAACTGGCTTGCGCCGACGCTGTCGCGGGATCGGAAGCCTTTAAGAAGGCCGAAGCCGGCAGTCCGCCGATAGTCTCCGCGTCCGCGGCTTTCAGCGCGTAAGGCACGCTCATCAGCAGGGTTCGCGGTTTCTCGACTTCCCCTTGCACCTGCACGCCGAGCCATCGAGCTTCGCCTGACTTGAACACCTCGGTAGGTAGTCCTTGGCTGGTGGTGGAACCCAACATTACTGAGTAATGCCCGGTCTTATCAGGGGTTACGTTCTGGGTTTCGACCCAGAGTGCGGCACCACCTTGGGCTTCATTGTAGAGAGAGAACGTTACACCGACCGTACCAGTCAAAACCTTACTATTCACATCGGTGAGTACGCCGCTGAACTTTACTAGTGGCGGCACGACCGGAGATTGTGTCGAGTTCGTGGACTGCGCGCCTACAAAAGAGCAAACCAGAACGATCACGATGCAGGCACAAAGCGATTTTAGAGTGTTGCACATGGAGACCCTCCGCGAGCGAATTTAGAGACCTTATGGAACAGGAAGAACGTCGACCGTTCTTGGCCTCTAAACAAGCAATCGCAAATGGCGGGGAAAAGACGACAGGGTGCCGAAAAAATTCATGGGTCACGGGCTCGGAAAGGGACCATGCTGAAAGTCCCCACCCTTTTAAAGGTGCCCAAAGGGTGGGGACCTCCTTCACTATTTCGTTGAAGCCTTCAGTTTGGTTGCCTCTTGCTTCTGCAGCTTCAACATCATCGGGTGGTGCACCAGCGCGATCGACTTCTCGGCTGGCGCGCCGAAGAGTTCCGGATGCAGATACAGTCCCCGGTCGGCCGGCGCCTTGGACACTTCCACTGGAATGCGATGCGTGTTCGCCCAAGCATCTTGTCGAATGCCGGTGATTTGCCATGAGACTCGCATCCCGGCATGCCCGCCGCCAATCTTGAACTGATTGTTGGCCAGCTCTTCTGCGATATAGACCGGAGCAAACCCGCCGATACAAGTGAGCTGGTACCGGAAATCGCGGTTGAGCACGCCGAACCAGTCCGGCATCTCGACCGTCGCCTCGCCGTTTGCGTTCAGCGTGGCGACGCCGTCATAGATGTTCTTCATGTCCGGCGACTCGACGAACGAGTGGTAGAGGTACTTATTTGCCGGATCCAGAGGGTGGTCGATCTTGAACGACCCACCAGCTTTGGAGAGGTTGCCGTCGACGTCGACATTGCCGTCGAAAAATCCCGCGTAGCCTCCGTTTTGCTCGTAGGCAAACAGAGCATCGCCAGTCGAGGTGTTGTAGAATCCGCCGCCGACGCCGTTGGGGCTCTCGGCTTGACCGTACACGCCGAAGCCGCTCGAGCTGTTATTATTAATTCCCGCCACGCCGGAGTTTTCGCTAGCCGATACTCCATGCACTCCGTCAACTCCTGCCGACGGTACCGTCCCATAAATTCCATAGCCGGAGCCGGAATATCCATACGCTCCGTACGTGCCGCCACTTCCGGAGACGCCGGCGCTGCCAGAGCTGCTTCCCCCATTCCCGTACACTCCGATGCTGCCAGCAACGGTCGCGTAGCCCGCTACGCCGGTAGCACCATAGGCGACCACGCCATTGCTGCCAGTGGTGCTTCCCGCATTGCCGTACAGTGCGATACTGCCAGCAACTGTCGTGTAGCCTGCTACGCCGGTGGCACCATAGGCGATCACTCCGTTGCTGGCGGTGCTGGAACCGGCGTTGGCAAGTACCCCGGTACCGCCAGAACTAGTGGAGGTAGCCGTGATCGGACCAGCGCCGAGACTACCGTTGACCGTCGCGTTGCTTCGAATCACGGCCGTGCCATTGACATCGAGGGTGGCGCCGGGGGCCGTCGTCGCGATGCCTACCTCGCCAGATGAGCCATCGAAGATGTTCGAGTTGCCCAGCTTAGTGGCGCCCACCCACTTCGCAATATGATTGGCGGTGCCGCCGCCGGTGATTCCGGCCACTGCTTGGCTGGTACTCCTTCCGCCTGCGGATCCGTTCTCAGCAGCCTTCAAGAAAGCGGACGCAGGCAGGCCGCCCACTGTTTCTGCGTCGGCCGCTTTCAGTGCGTAAGGCACACTCATCAAGACGGTTCGCGGCTGCTCCGCCTGTCCTTGCACCTGCACTCCCAACCAGCGTGCTTCACCGGACGCGAATGCGCTGCCAGGTAGTCCTTGGGCAGAGGCGGAGCCCAGCATCACCGAGTAGTGACCGGTCTTATCGGGGGTAACGTTCTGGGTTTCTAACCATATCGGAGCGCCGCCCTCGGATTCTTTGTAGAGAGAGAACGTTACACCGACCGTACCAGTCAAAGCCTTGCTACTCACATCAGTTAATACGCCGCTAAACTTGACTACAGGCGGCACAACTGCGTTCGCCGCAGCCGAAGCTGCTTGCTGTGCGCAGAGCGAAACTGCAGAGCAAATTAAGAACAGAAGCCAAACACTGAGAGAAAACTTTATACGCGACATAACAATTCTCCTTTTTTTCTACGACGTCAACCTCAGTCGTCAGAGGACTCGTCGGGCGACACGAATTAGTCGGCTCTACTGGGAATATCGAAAAGGAGAGAGAAAAGACGACAGGATATTGAGGAATTTGCGCGAGCCAAGTCTGTAGGTTTGATGGCGTCCGTTCGGGATCGCTAACGCGCGGATTTCTCTAGCGCCTGGCCAAGATGCCGAAACCTGCGCGCGGAGTGATCTGGCTTAAGGATTGGCGAAGCAGAAATTGGGCATTTGGAAGCTTGGCATCCCAGTGGTTCCAGAGTCCTGTTCTCTGTGCTTCAAGCCGGGTGGCTTCGTCATTCCGTCTGGCGCGTCGCAGCAGCCCGGCGAGGGCTGTCCAAGTTCGCGAAATACAGGTTGCATCGCGGAGATCATTCTGCACATCGGGTTTCCACGCCATAAGCTTGCCCAGCAGTTGCTGATAGGCTTCAATCGCTTTCACCGTTTGGCCCGTCTCGGCGTAGTCATCGGCCTGCGCTCTGAGGACATCATAGGTATCGCTCATGGGCTCGACCTTGTCTGAGGGGTATTGGCCAGCTTGGCTCAGCAGTTCGAAAGCTCGGGAAATGCGCTGTTTCGCTTCTTCGTTGCGACCGACCCAGCGAACGGGATAAGACGAACCGGCCAATAACTCGGCCTCATCACGCAGGGTGCTGGTGCTGGTTTTCGCCTCTCGTATGCGCGCAAGCGCGTGGTCGTAAACCGCCAAAGACTTGCGCGCATCGCTGTGCCGAAGAATGTTGCCAACCTCTAATCCGAATAAGGCAGCGGTGTGCCGGCCAAGGTAATCGAGGGGATCCTTCCTGGATAAGTCCTCGGCAATATCCAACGCTTTTTGAAAATCTGCGAACGCGTCGCGACTGCGGCCGAGGGTTGGTTCTGCATCCGCCCGGCCCAGGATCATACCCTCAATGTCGTATCCGTTTGCCAAATTAATGCGAAGCGACGCGTGTCCACCTTCAGCTTCAGTCCTTGTGAGCTCAATTGAATCCAGAGTGGTCCGCAGAGCGCCATCAAGATCGCCAGACTGCCAACGCGCATATCCCAAATTGGTAAGCGCGCTTCCACGCATGGCGTTCGCCTTAGGCCCCGTTAGCGGGATATCCAAAGCTCGCTGGCAATATCGTATTGCGTCATCGAAAGACCTCGCCTCCAAGTAGGTGGCGGCGACGTTTACATAGAAATACCTCATGCTATAGAGTTCATGGTACCCGACGGGGCGAGTAGCCATGAACCGCTCGATCAACGAAGCAGTGGTGGCGGCATCTTTCAACGCTTCTGCCTGATCGCCCCGGTTGCCAGCCAAGACCTTGCGATCGTGTGCGATTGTGGCGGCAATGAACAGCGCCCGCGGATTTTTGGGGTCTTTCAAGAGGATAGGATCGACGAATCTTGCCGCGTTGTTCAAGCTCGCTTCGGCCTCTGCAAATTGGCCCAAGTTGGGAGAAGTCGGATCTCCTTGCGCATGTGCCACCCGAACGTAGGCGTAGGCGATTTCGAGAGCAAGATCCTTGTCGCCGTGAACATCGCTGCCCAGCGAAGTCAGATATTGCAGCGAATCCGATACCATTTGCATTCTGACTTTTGTTGAACCGGGCAGGCCTCGGATGTCGTTGTCGAGTTCGATAAATTTATTGGCCAGTTGGCGAACTTGAACGAATCGACGTTCGGCTACCCTCCGCTCGCGATTTGCAACATAGAGTCCCGCCGAGAGGCTGCCAATCACAAGTGCGAGAGCGGTCGCGGTTAGAGTCACTACCGTACGGTTGCGGCGCAGAAATTTGGCGGTGCGATAGGCAAGCGTGTCGGGGCGGGCGCTAATCGGTTCTTGCCCCAGGTAACGCTGAAGATCCTCGGCAAACCCAGTCACTGACGCGTATCGCTCCGGCGGATTCTTCTTCAAAGCCTTGCCAACAATCGTGTCCAGATCTCCACGAAGTTCGCGGCGGAGTTTGTCTAAGGTGGTGCCCCGTCTTTCAGCGATGAGCTTGCTGTCGTTCGCAGCAATTGCCTCCGAGGCGCGCGGCGGCTCAATATCGAGCACAGCCTTTACAAGTTCCGCGGGCGAGTGCGGTCCCGAGCCCACGGGATGTTGGCCAGACAACAGCACGTAGAGCAACACGCCCAAGGCATAGACATCGGTAGCAGTCGTGACTGGCCCGCCGGTGAGTTGCTCTGGCGCAGCGAACAGGGGAGTGAGGGCCGAGCCGGCTTCGTGAGTGAGCAGGGTTGCGGCACCTGTCCGGCCTTCGCCCTCCAGGAGCTTGGCAATTCCGAAGTCTAACAGCTTGACTTCACCGCCGGTGGTGACCAGCACGTTCGAAGGTTTGATATCGCGATGGACAATCAGATTCGCATGGGCGTGCGCTACTGCCGCCAACACATCCAGAAACAGGCGTATGCGTGCATCGAGGTCGAGCTTGTGTTGGTCACAATACTGATCGATGGGGTCGCCCTGGACATATTCCAAAACCAAATATGCCTGTCCAGATGGAGAGACACCCGCATCCACCAGCTCCGCGATGTGTTCGTGGGCCAATCGCCCGAGAATGCTGCCCTCGCGTTTAAAGCGTTCTTCCCCACCTTTCCCCGCCAGGGCCAGGTTGATAAACTTCACAGCTACACGCCGCTCGAACCTGCCATCACTGCGTTGGGCGAGCCAGACGCTTCCCATTCCACCCTGGCCGATCTGCGAGATCAGGGTATACGGACCAAGTGTCTGACCCGCAAGGCCAGGCGCACTCGACCACCCGGGCGAACCTTTCTCCAGAAAGCCTTCCTGCGCCAGCATGCGGTGTTCGTCCAGTAATGCTGCCAACTCTGCGGCTAATTCAGGATTCTGCTGTCTAAGCGACGACAGCCATCCGGCTTGCGCATCGTCGGTCATGGCAAGCGCTTGGTCCAGATATGGACTTACAATCTGCCAGCGTTCAGGACTGAGGGTGCGCATCGGGATTCCTCAGACCTCCAAATCCGCACGAATTTTTTGATGAAGGTAAATGCGAGCTTTTTCCCAGTTACGCTGCACGGTTCGTTCGGAAACGTCCTGCATGGCGGCAATTTCCACGAAGGAAAAGCCGCAGAAGAACTTCAAATCGACGATCGCGGCGAGGGCAGGCTCCACTTTGCCAAGCTCGTCCAAGGTTTCGCTGATTCGGACAAGCTCCTGGTGGTTCACCGCATTCTCCATCGCATCAGTGTCGAGCGAAGTAATCTCAAACAGGCCGCCGCGCTTCTGAGCATGCCGTTCTCGGGCATGATCGATGATCAGTCCCCGCATCACTCGAGCCGCATATCCCATAAACCGTGCCTGGTCGGGAAACAACGGGCCGTCGCGCGCAGCCATGTCCAGATAGGCCTCATGCAGGAGAGTTGTGGCACTGATACTTACCTCTGAGCCATGCCGGGCGAGTTGACGCTTGGCCAGCCGATGCAACTCGGCATACAGGGCAGCAAACAATGCTTCCCCGGCCCGGATGTCTCCTCGTTCGGCTGCGACAATAAGAGAAGGAATTGCCGACCCCACGTCTGCCTCCAAGGGCTGCCGGCCACCTGGTGATAGCACCCCAAAATGGTGACAGCTTCTCGCAGTTCGGTCGGATAGTCAAGCCGCGCGTTAGAGTGGTGAGAAGCTGTCAACCGTGTGTTTCCTCTGACGCTTGCGCATGATCGACACTTGGGGTTCCCCTTCCACGCAAACCCGGAACCAGAGTTCCAAATTCAACAGCCGCCAAATGCGGTCACCGTGATCTCGGTATTGTGTCCGGTGCTCCTGGAACAGGCGCTCCACCGCTGCGTGCCTAAGAAGTCCGCGATTGATGCTGCGGGGTTCCAACAGTAGATTCTGGACAGTGTCCAGCACCGGTCCACACAACCATTCCGACCAAGGCGTGGGAAAACCCGATTTCGGCCGGTTGATAGTGGATTGAGGTAGCAGATCCACAACAGCTTTCTGGAGGATACGCTTGCCGGAAAGACCGTTTAGCTGGAGTTCCGGTGGAATGCGCATGGCGAATTCCACCAGGGCGTGATCGAGAAAAGGCACACGGCTCTCGACCGATGCCGCCATACTCATGTTGTCCTGTTTCATGAGTAGTTCGACGAGATAGGTCTTGATGTCGGTGTAAAGCATTCGGCGCAGCAGGTCACCCGAAGACTGGTTCCAATACTCCATGACGTTGCGATAGGCCGCTCCTTCACCAAATTCCCGCGCGACATCATCCGTCAGCAATTGTTCTTGGTCGTTCTCGGTGAACGCAGAGAAGAAATTATCGAAATAAAATGACGTCCAGCAATCTCCGTCTCGGGCCAGGAACGTGTGTGCCAGTTTTCGGCGAACTGCGGCACTGATCAACGTGGAATCGGAGATCGAGTGCCGAACCCCGCGCCGAATCGCCTGTGGAGTCAGGCGACGATAAATACGATCGACTGCGGCATTCTTCAGAGTGAAGACATAGCGGGTGTAGCCTGCCAGCGTCTCATCGCAGCCTTCTCCAGTAAGGACCACAGTAACGCGCTCGCGAGCGAGCCGCGCCAAGAAATACAGCGCAACACTGGAAGGCCACGCGATCGGTTCGTTCTCGTGCCATATCAGTTTGGGGAGTGCGTTGAAGAATTCCTCAGAACTGACTTGAACCTCATGATGGATGGAATTCAGATGCTTGGCGACCTGGCGCGCATGGGGCAGTTCACTGTAAGACTGCTCAGTGTAACCAACCGAGAATGTCTCGACTGGCCCGCGCTTGATTTTCGTCATTAGCGCCGCCACAGCGCTCGAATCCAGTCCGCCGCTCAAAAAAACTCCGACGGGCACATCGCTCATTAAATGACTGCCGACAGCCTGTTCGAGCAGATCGCGATAGGTCTGGACGTAGTAGCTTTCGGTATGGTGAGCCGTGTCATCGGAGAGAGCCAGGTCCCAATATCGCTCGATTTTGATTTCCCCGCTTCCTTCCAGTGCGAGGGTGTGACCGGGCATCAGCTTGCGAATGCCTGAGAAGAATGTGTCTGGGCCTGACAGATATCCGAAGGCGAGATATTCGGAGAGGGCTTCGCGATTCAATTCTGGGTCGACTCCGGGGTGGGCGCAAATGACTTTGATCTCCGAACCGAAGAGAAAGCAGTCCGGGGTCAAACGATAATACAGTGGCTTGATTCCCAGTCGGTCGCGGGCGATGAACAGGCGTTGCTGGCGTGTGTCCCAAATGGCGAAGGCAAACATGCCCCGCAGATGGTCGACGCAGTTTCGTCCGTATTCTTCATAGAGGTGAACGATGGTTTCGGTGTCGCTGGTGGTTCGATAATGATGGCCGCGTGCAATCAGTCGCTCGCGCAAAGCACAGTGGTTATAGATCTCACCGTTGAACACGATCCAGAGTGTGCCGTCCTCGTTGCTGAGCGGCTGATGTCCGGTCGCGAGGTCGATGATGCTGAGGCGACGTATCCCGAGTCCAACCCTGCCTTGGGCGTAGATTCCTTCGTCGTCCGGGCCGCGATGCGCGATCGTCGCGTACATGCGCCGCAAGACATCAGGATCTATTTGCGCTTCCCTCGCAAACTGCACTATGCCGGCAATTCCGCACATCGATTACTCCGAGGCGGCGCGCCATTCACAACGGGGCCGCAGCCCTAGAATACAGAATTCGAAAAGGTTGAGTTTGCTCACGGTAGTCCCGCCGTGACTATGTACTCCAGAATTATGTATGTGCTACGCAAGCGATGAACGCCACTAGATAACTCCACTAGAGCACAAACTGGGACCAACGCGTGAGGATGAACCATTGCAGATCCGCATTCTCAGAGAAGCTTTCCTTGTCTCAGAGTCCAATTGCCATCAGCAGCCGCATCCGACTGCTTAGCCACGATGCACGGTGGCATAGCCTGAAGGACAAGCGTAATCAAGTTCCGCAATCCCCCGCATGACTACGAAGCTCGTTACGGCGGACTCCAGGGTTCGACATGGCAATTCCGTAAGTCCATGAAGACAAGACAGATGTTGGGTTCGTTTTGACAGAAATCGTGACGATGCCATTGTGTGTGGTTGGAGCGACTGTTTACGATAACCACAAATATATCGTATTACGATAAATTTGGGGACGCCCGCTGCCTTCGCGATCAACTTTTCTCGTCACAACCCGAAAAGGAAGATTCGAGCCTGCCACGGCGGACGAAAGCAAGTTTCTCTGCGAGCATTAAGCCGTAGCGGCCAGGGGTCGTCCCTGGAGCGCAGAATTTGGTTGAGAACAGTGAGAACGTGCCGACGATAAGGAACCCCTGCCGCCCCCGGTTTTGAAGATCACATAGCGTGTTCTCATGCGTTATGAAAATTCTCTACACTACATGATTCTTTAACCATTTACCAATTGACGCTTATGACGCGTTCTTACCGGTTTTGATCTGTTCTGAACATAGAACTATCACGTTTTCATCACAGCGCTTCAGTTGCTCCCACCTCAAACTTGACACATAGAGTTAGGCATGTTTTCACGCATAGAATCGTCCAGTGGGAAGACCAGAGTCAAATATCTGGCCGAAGCGCGGTAGGTTCATGCAGTGCCCTCGGAGGAGCCAGCACAGGTGGGGGAGCCGATTTCGAGACTGGGATGCCTGCGTTTGATGGTTTCGTTGCTGATTCCAGAGTTTCTTCCTGCACCTGTCAGAATCGACAGTTGTGCGGCACGTGGAACTATGAATAATGGCGTGAATAGACGCGCGTATGCTCGGCGCGCGTCGGGTCAGTGGGGACGCGACGCGAACCTCGGAACTCGGTGTTGGCAGCTACAGTCTGGAAACGCGGCCCGAACTTAAATCTGGGACCCGTGCAGGGTCGGCAATTTCCAGGGAAAGGAAGGTCTCTTTATGAAAAGACTAGCATTGTCTGCATTAGCCATTGGCTTGATTTCAACGATCGCCACAGGGCAGCAAGTCTCGGTGAACTACAACCACAGCCAGAGTTTTTCACAGTTCCACACCTATGCCTGGGGTTCCAACAACGCCAACCAGGTCCAGAATTCGATACTGGCGCAGGTAGCACAACAGGATATCAACTCGGCACTTCAGGGAAAGGGTTTGCAGATGGTGCAGGAAAACCAGAATCCCGACCTGATCGTCACCGGCAATGGTGGAATGAAACAGCAGACCTCCTACAGTGCTTGGGGCATGCGCGGGATCGGCGGCGGCATGGGCGGCATCACTCCCGAGCAAAATGTTATCGGAACATTGATCGTCGATCTGTATGACGCGAAGAATCAAACTTTGGTGTGGCGTGGGATCGCTCAAAACACGCTGAACAACAACGGCAATAAAAATCAGCAGATGGTGCAGAAAGCCGTCACCAAGATGTTCAAACAGTGGCCAACGATGTAAGCATTCGGAGGCGAGATGCTCGACGTCCTTGTCCCTGCCTGCACATCTTTCCTCTAACCATTCAAATGGGGCCTGTTGTGGGTCTCCAACATGAGAAGAGGAGAAAATTATGACCAAGCATTCTTGCGTGCTCGCACTGCTGCTCGGACTGCTCTACGTGACTGTCGCTGTTGCTCAACAACATCCGGTGCTCGACGCGGTTGCCAACAAAGTCGTCCAGAAGTACCAGACGTCCAGCTGTCAGCAGTTGATGCAGCAGAAAGCCCAGAAACAGCCGCCATCAGCAGGAGAGCAGAAAGCCATGGAGATGTTGAAAACCGATCCGCAGATGCGCCACGAATTCGTCTCTATTGTTGCCGATCCGGTCGTCGACAAGCTGATCCAATGCGGAATGATCCCATGATGGTCTGGGACGACTAGGAACTGGGGATTAAGGAGCTCCAAGTTCTTGGGATCACTCCGACGCGCAAGGCATGGGGAGAGCTGCAACATGCAGGCGGCCCTGCGCGACCTGCGACCCTCACTTTTTTGTTGGGCCACTGTAATTTGTAACAGTTCCCCACACACTGAACCGTGTTGTAGTTTCCTCTCCACACCGGACGGGCATTCCTTAGGGCCTTCGGCCGAGGCCATCGACGAACCAGCCGACCGCTGGATGTCCACTACGGTAGACAGTGCTCAAGAGTGGGGCGGCGACCTGCTTCGTATTGACGCAAGGAGTACAAAGTATGAAACGGGAACCGAGGGAGACCGGCGTGGCTGCGGCAGTCGCGGCATTTCTACTGACTGCCACGCTGGCGGTCGCACCGGTTGCGGCGCAGCAGGTCACGGGCGAGTTGGGTTCACCCAGCGCCACAACCACCATCGACGGGAAACAAATTCCGCCGCCACCCCCGAAATTCGGCGGAGTCATCAACGAAAGCGCGAAGGATTCAAAGCCCTGGTGGCCGCCACGTATCGTGCCTCCCAAGGGCGCGCCCAATGTGCTGCTCATCATGACCGATGACCAGGGTTACGGTGTGTCGGGAACCTTTGGTGGCGTCATTCCGACGCCAGCTCTGGACCGCATCGCCAAGGCCGGATTGCGATACACCCAATTCCACTCCACGGCTCTCTGCTCGCCCACACGTGCGGCACTGATCACCGGACGCAACCACCACTCGGTCGGCTTCGGCGTCATCGGCGAATTGTCCACCGGCTACCCTGGCTATGATTCGATCATCGGCCCGCAGAGTGCCACGATCGGCGAGATCCTCAAAGAGAACGGCTACGCCACGTCGTGGTTTGGCAAGAACCACAACACGCCAAGCTTCCAATACAGCAGCACGGCTGGTCCTTTCGAGCAATGGCCTTCGGGGATGGGCTTTCAATATTTCTACGGGTTCATGGGCGGCGAGACCGACCAGTGGACACCTTATCTGTTCCGCGATCATACCCAGATTTTCCCGTGGGTCGGAAAGCCTGGGTACAACCTCATTACCGACATGGCGGACGAAGCCATCAAGTACATGCGCGATCTGAACGCGGCCGCTCCCGACAAGCCGTTCTTCGTCTATTACGTGCCTGGCGGCAGCCATTCGCCCCACCAGCCGAAGCAGGAGTGGATCGACAAGTTTCACGGCAAGTTCGACATGGGCTGGGAAAAGATGCGGGATGAAATCTTCGCCAACCAAAAGCGGCTGGGCGTTGTTCCGCCGAATACCACGCTGACACCGTGGCCGGACGGACAGGCGGCGTATGGGGGAGCCAAGCTGCCTAAGTGGGACTCACTTTCCGACCTGGAAAAGAAGATGTATGCCCGCGAAGCAGAGGTATTTGCCGGCTACACCGCCTATACCGACAATGAGATCGGCCGCGTCATACAGAACGTCGAGGACATGGGCAAGCTCGACAACACGTTGATCATCTACATCGTCGGCGATAACGGCACCAGCGCTGAAGGTAGCCTATACGGCACGTTCAACCAGATGACCGCCTACAACGGCATTCTTACCGACCCGGCAGTCAAGGCGGTCAAGGCTATGGACATGTTGCACTATGAAAATTGGGGCTCGCACGAGACTTACCCCCACATGTCGGTGGCCTGGTCATGGGCATTTGACACGCCTTTCAAGTGGACGAAGCAGGTGGCCTCGCATTTCGGCGGGACCCGCCAGGGCCTGGCCATTTCGTGGCCCGGCCATATTAAAGATGTGGGTGCGATTCGCACCCAGTTCCACCACATGATTGACATCGTCCCGACCATCCTTGAAGCCGCCGGCATCCCGGCGCCGGATACGGTCAACGGGATCAAGCAGAAACCGATCGAAGGCGTGAGCATGGCCTATACGTTTGATCAAGCCAACGCGAATGCGCCATCGAAGCGCGGCACGCAGTATTTCGAGATGGTCGGCAACCGCGCGATCTATCACGACGGTTGGATTGCCGCCACTACACCGCCATCTCCATCCTGGGAGTTGGGAACGGGCACGATGCCGGCGCTCAGCGACTACCATTGGGAACTCTATAACATCGGCGAAGACTACTCGGAATACAACGACCTCGCAGCCAGCAATCCCGACAAATTGAAAGAGTTACAGGCTCTGTTCCTGACCGAGGCGGCGAAATACCAGGTCTTCCCGTTGGATAATTCTGGGTTCGTGCGTTTGCTGGCACCGAAACCGAGCGCCGTCGCGGGGCGAACTGAATTTAACTATACCGGTGAGAATGCCGGCATTCCTGTTGGCAATGCTCCCAGCATTCTGGACCGGGACTACACCATCACCGCCAACATTACGATCCCCGAAAGCGGCGCCGAGGGAGTGATTGCGACCATGGGTGGCCGCTTCGGCGGCTACGCACTCATCCTGAGTCACAGCTTCAATTGGTGGCTCAAATCTGATCTGTTTAAAAAGATAGGACTGGGATTGCTGATTCTGGGAGTGCTTCTCGTTTGGGTAGGCAGGAACGGAAAGTGGCGGAAACGTTTCGGCTACGCCTTCTTGCTAATCGCCGTCTTTGGACTAGCTGCCGTGCTTGCCACCGATCTGTTTGGAATTGGTCGAGGCAGGCCCGTGTTCGTTTACAACTTCCTGGATCTGGAGCGCTTTCGGTGGATAGGTTTGTCTTCCCTTGATGCGGGCAAACACACAATCGTGTTCGACTTTAAATACGACGGACCCGGACCCGCTAAGGGAGGCACAGGCGTCCTCTCCGTGGACGGCAAAGAGGTCGCCCGCAAGACAATTGAGCACACGATCCCGTTGCTCATGTCCATAGACGAGACCTTCGACATTGGGCTCGATACGCGCACGCCCGTGGATTTCAGCTACGACGTTCCATTCCGCTTCACCGGGACCATCGACAAGCTGAACTATAAACTCGGGCCAGAGCAGTTGTCGGCGGAGGACAAACAGAAAGCGGCGGAAATACTCGCCAGAGCCAGGGACTAGACGGTCAGCGCCTAACAAAAGGAGATCACGCGATGAGTCAAAACCATTTCACTCTAAGTTTCCCCTTGAAGTCGCCAGCAGACGCAAAGGCACTGGCGGAGCAACTTCCACCAATGATGCCGGCGATATTTCTAGCACAGGATGCTATCGGCACCATCCACTACTCACGATTTACAGTGCTCAGCGAAAAAACTTTGCTATTTCTTGGCGACTTCGATGGCGAGTTCAGTCAACTCATGGGCGATCTTGCCAAGCGCGCAGGATCGGTGTTCGATGCGATCCTCCAGCACGTGGTCGATCCGCCGCCCACTCCGGTGGCCAATAACCCAGACGCGTTCGTCGAATGGACCGCGGATCATATTCTCACTGCGGTGAATCTCTATACCGCTTATCCAGGTGTGACCGCCAAGGAGATTAAGGCATTGGCGGCCGCCGCAGACGTCAGTGGCGCCGGCGAACTGCATCCCTTCCTGGTGATTCTGCCCATGAAATCAAGAGTCGCCTTCGTCGAGGTTCAACTGATCCTGCGCGCGAGGGGACACGGGACGACCAAAGATCTGGACAAAGTTGGCACTCCCCACTTCGCACAGTTCGTGCCGCTGGAGGACAACCAAATTGGTTTCTTCACTGTCTATGACGGCTCCTTCGAGAAGTACATCGCAGATTTCACCAAGAATATCGGGCAGATCTTCGATCTTCTGTTCAAGTTCACGAAGGGTGCACCACCCTCGCCCTGCAGAAAGTACCTCCAGGAGTTCATTGATTTTGCGGCGGGAGCGAACCGCGATCCGATCGGATTTTACCAGGCCTATCCAGGCCTATCGGTTCAGGACATCCACGCACTGATCGCCGACAGCAAGACACAACCAAGCTCGGCCGCGTAGTCACAAGAGGATCAATAGGAGACACGCCATGACCCAGGGCACAAAGGAAGCACCACCGGCAAAGGAAAGCGGGGGACTCATTCATCGTCTATTCCGCGAACATGGGCACGACACACCCGCGTCTGATGCCCATTCAAGCACGAAGACCACGCTCGACCTGCACGACATTCAGGGGTTCATCCTCCGCGGGTACAGGATGCCGATGGTCCGGCATTTCCTCCTGACGGTGGGCGTCCCCGCAGAGGCCCGCAAGCTGCTGGGGCGGCTTGTCGGCGGCGATGAGTCGGACGCGCCGCAGATCACCACCGCCGAAGACTGGCACGTGGGCTTCGAGCCGGGACCAGGAGACAATCCCGCCGATGCCCCGAAGCGCAAGCCGGACTATTGCCTTAACGTCGGCATTACCTGGCCCGGGCTGATCGCGCTGGAAATCAGAGATCGCGTTCCGACGGTCTCGTTCAAGTCGTTCGGGGCGTTCATTGCTGGGGCGGCCGCGCGGGCGGAATTGGTGGGCGATACCGGATCAAGCGCACCGCAGAACTGGATCGATGCCTTTGGCAAGGGAAACGATCACATCATGATAACGCTGCACGCGATCAGCCCGGAGGCTATGAGCACATACAGCGACCGGCTCTCGGCACTGTTCGTTGAAGGAAATGCTTTTCGCGAGATCTGGCGGACCGACGGGATGGCGCTGATGGAGATGGTGGATGGCAAGCCCGTCTTCACCTCCAAGGTTCCCTTCGGTTACACCGACGGCATCAGCATGACCACCATTCGCAGCGGTCCAGAACGATATACGCCGGATCACCAGCAGCCCTGCGAACCCTGGCTATTCGTTCTGCAGGACGAGGCTGAAAACTACTTCGTGCCGGAGCCACGAGAACTCGGTCTCAACGGCAGCTTTGCCGTATTCAAAATGATCGAGACGGACGTCGTTGGATTCGAGAACTTCCTGCAATCGAACAAGGACAAAATAGATCCGGAGCTGCTTGCCGCAAAGCTCTGCGGGCGGTGGCGCAATGGCGTTCCTCTCGCGTTGTCGCCAGAAACGGATAGCCCCCCGGGCGGGATTCCGCTCGATCAGCTGAACAACTACGAATACGTCAACGCAGATGGCACAGGCGATCCAAAGGGGATGCGCTGTCCCGTTGGCGCGCACATGCGTCGTATAAATCCACGGGGCCAGCCTGTCACAGGCCAGGGCCAACCCGGCGGCAGCAACAATACTCACCGCATCATCCGACGTGGCATGCCGTACGGGCCGACTTACGATCCTTCACAACCGTACGATGGCATTGAGCGCGGGCTTCTCGGCTATTTCATCAACTCAAACATCGAGAATCAATATGAGTTCGTGCTGGGGCATTGGGTAAATGACAGCGAATTTGCCGGCGCGGTCCGCCTCCACCCTAAATCGAAGGATCCGATGATTGGCACGCAGAATCCAGCCGAAAGCATTTTCCTGATTCCACAGGCGAATGGCGCGCCCGCGATCAAGATCACAGGGTTCTCAACCTTCATAACGACGAAGGCCGCTGCCTACTGCTTTCTGCCCAGTATCACTGCAGTCAAGTTTATTTCCAAGCTGTGACGAGGTGCTCATGCTGTTTCTCACCAGATGGTTCGGAGTCACCGGTAGCGACAGTGAGCGGGACCTCTCACGGGAACGGTCTGAGATCGTGCAGATCACCGAGCAGAGTCTCTTGATGCAAGCGAATTCTGCCGCCAAACAACACCGTCCGCTCGGTCGTGGAACGCATGCGAAAGGTGTCTGCGCTCGAGCCCATTTCGAGGTACTTGACGTCACTGTCGGACGAGACCCTGGACTGGCAGCGCGGCTCGCGCAAGGGATGTTCGCGAGGCCCGGCGTATATCCCGCGGTTGTGCGGTTCGGGAATGCGGATCCAAACAAAAACTCTGATTTCAAGCCCGACGTCCGATCATTGTCTTTCTCGGTTGACCTCACGCGCCAGGGCCCCATGGTCCCTGACGCGACCGTTTCCCGGCAGGATTTTTCAATGCAGAACACGAAGACTCTGCCCATAAACGACTCAACTGCATTCGTGGCAATCATGAAGCTGCTTACGGCTTCGAAACCAGCCGCCGCCCTGTGGTCCCTGCCGTTCAAGGACAAGCTGAGAGTTTTTAGGACACTCACCTTGGTGCAATTTCAGGTTCACCAGACCATCAAGCCTTATCAACAACTGCGCTACGAGAGCAACGTACCGTTCCGTCACGGACTGATCGATGTGGTGAAACATTCGGCCACACCGTCCCCGGACAATTCAGCGGGTCCTCTGCAAAGGAGTAACCCCAACGGCTTGCAGGACGAACTGATCCGGCACCTCAACGAAGATAGCAAGATGAGCACCTTCGACTTTGGCGTGCAGTTCCTCGATCCGGACAGAATGACTTATTGGGGCAAGCATCGGGACGCCAATTTCTGGATCGAAAACGCGAGTATCGAGTGGAACGAAGTCGAAGCACCTTTCCACACGATCGCACGACTCACATTGCTGTCGAAGTCGCACCTACAGCCGGATGCCGCCGAGGAAATATATTTCGATGTCACAGGGCACTCGACACCTGACAGCACGCCTGTTGGGAGCATTAATCGCGCCCGCCAGCCTGCGGAGGCTGCCAGCAGGAAAGCACGCATGCGCGCTGACAGCAACCGTGAAACGAGTGAGCCACTTCGTGCGCGGTCGGCATGAAACTCGAGGAATGAGGCGTAGACCTCTTTCCTGTATGAAGGGAGAAAAAAGTGCTGCAGAGATCTGTCGTCCGAGGCGCAGCATGGTTAGTACTCGTGGCAGGTGTCATCTTTCTCACGGCTCCCGATTTCCCGTGCATGCTGCTGTTCGCAGCCAAGCCGGAGGGCGCGGGTATGGCACTTGCCCGCTGGGCTGGGGCTGCGATGGTCGCGCTAGGAATTGCCTGTATGCCTTCGACGGCTTCAGGATCACGCCGGGGCACCGTGCTGGGTCTTCTTGTCTTCAACCTTGGGGTAACCATCTTGTTCACGTGGGTAGGCGTCACCAACCCTGTCCACGGCTTTCTGCTGTGGCCCACCGCCATCCTGCATGGACTTATCGCGGCCGCGTTGCTGCCGCAATTCTCTATCACCAAGGCTCGGTGAAATTGTATGAAACCCCAGCCCATGATTGCTCTGCCATGCATGTATTTGCAGGTACTTGGCAGTCTCCTGCAAACCTGTAAGTAGCTGTAGGTGTAGATTGAACTAGGTCTGAAAAGACTGGCGGCGGCGGCTCAACTCCATACCTGGCTACCATGTTTTTAAGAATCTGCAGGACTTCCAGCACGCACTTTCATTCCAATTCATGCCAAAACTTTGGCGTGGAGAGATTTGCCCGAAATGGAAATGCGCGATGGCCGGTGCCTGTACCTCACCGTTTCCCCTGCCCCTTTCCTGTTCTTCGCAAGAAAGTGTGGGCTGGATTGTGGGCTAAGGTTTCGCACATTTATTTGCTAGGAGATTGATTAACACCGCAGAAATATGCCGCCTCAAATCTCAACCTAGAGGGTAGAGGTTAGGCGTGACCCACTGGGTTAGAAAACTACACTTTTCTAACATCCCAAGCATCGGTGCTCCGAAGCAATGTTTATGCTTATCCGAAGCGTCCGTTTTTGATAGGGTTTTCTAACAACGTGGAAAATCAGGCCGTTCTCTGGGGGCAAGGACGAAAACCAGCGGTCCATGTTGAGTGGACCAGTCTAGGCCCGTCGAGATATCGCCTGAACGCGAGGCCGGGGTTAGTGAGAGGAGACGAGTTAGTTCCCCACCGCCAGCCTTTCCTTTGTTCTTGAGGGGAGGAATCAGTCATGCAAATTGCGTCTTGCGATGATCGGCTCCTCGTTGGTGTGCTCGGCAACCGCAACTCCGGCAAGTCGCACAGGTGGAACAAGCTCTTCGGGAGCACAGCAAGGCGAGGAATGAAAGCCCCACTGTCTCGAATTGCGTCCTGGCGAGTCGGAGAACTCACATTCTAGTTGGTCCAGTTTTCGGGGGCTAGGTCAAGGCCCACTACCTTGCTGGGAAAGTAAATACCGCAATATCCACAGCTATTCGTAAAATGCGTGACTTACGTCACTGCATTCCCGATTTTGGGAGGTCTATGCTATCAATCGTCGACGGTCGAAAAGGTTGGTCCAAATAACATTGACCACCCGAAGTAGGCTGGGTGATTCGCTCGATGAGGTGACTCATTGAGCCACCAAACCCGAAAAAACCAACTGTTCTGCGAGGGGCAGCTGGGGTTTGGAACCGCAAAAGCGGTAATCGCATCAAGGGCTGCGACGGTGCATGCGTCCACGCTGCTGACTCCCTCGTAAGAGTTGGTGGCCAGAGCGTAACCAATGTTGCAGCCCTTTCCTTTTCTCCCCGATGCCGTGCTGATCCGCCGTAGCTGCGCGCCGCGATTGATCTAAAGCACTATGCTTCATTCCCACAAAACCAGCGGCACACTTCGATAGCGCCGGGCTAATGGGGCTTGCCCAGGTCGTACGACTCACGGACTCGCGCCCAACTAAATGCAGATTCCGTCGCTCGTTATTGCACTAACAGGAGCGAGCCTTCGCGATCACGGGAGATGAAGGTCTCAATGCCGCGACTGATCTCCCTTGCAATCACGCCATTCTTTCCATTGACCCGTATCTTAGAGCCGACCACTTCAATCTGGTCACCCGGAGCGAAGCTCAGTTTCTGCCCTGCCATGATCCGCACCGGAGCCAGGTGCTCTGCAGCACTCCATCCTTATGTCTTGAGCATTAAGTGACTGGCGAGCTCGCCTTCACTTACCGGACAGTCGAACTCCAGCACTTCTTGTACCGGCTCCCCAACTACCACGTCGGCGGCGGCGTTGTAGAGTGCTGCTCCCTGAGCTGAGACCGAACGATTGAAGCTGACACCCATGATCAATAGCAAGACCACAATAACCACGACGGCGAAAACCATTCCATACAACAAGCTGGATATTTTCATGGGCCTCTCCTTTCACACCAACCCGACTGTTGGGCGCTTCTTCGTGTCAATAGAGCTGAAGAAAGCAGTATTCCAACAATAATGACGAGATCAAGACTCACTCACATTTTCTCCCGCGTTGTCCCAGGTGTGTGCCGCGACCTACATCACACTGCTGGTATCCGGAGAGAACATTGTCCTCGATATGGACCTGGATCAAAGCGGCGGGAGATGATTACACCAAAGCAATTGCAGTAATTTCAGTGAATTCCGACGAGCGCGGTGGTCACATGTTTCGGACTGCCGCAATCGAAGCCACCGGGATTCATGGCGCCGGGGTTATGAACCTGGCGCCAAGCGTCTGCGCTGTGTTCGTACCACGATCGAGCCTGGTTCCATTCTTGAGCTTTGTCGTCCTCCCGAGCACGCCTCTTCGCCTGCGCAACAAAAACATCGCCCAGTCCGGACGAGGCGTCCGCAACCACGTAAAGTGCCCACTCGTTGGGGACGCTTGCTTTGGCCAAGGGTTCGCTGCCAGCCAGCGCTTTCTGATAAGTGGCAGTCGCTTCGTCGTAGTGTCCGATTTTCGCCAGAAGTTCTCCCACCTTGATCTCTGCCGAAGCTACCCGAAGGCTCGTATCGACATCACTGCCGGCCGCGTTAGCCAGCGGCTGCCAGATGCTAAGCGCATTGCGATAGCCAGCGAGGGCTGCGGCATCAGCGCCGCTTCGCTGCTGAACATAGCCCAAGTAGACATCGAGATAGGCCAGGAGCTGCTTTCCGTCCTCATACTGAGGATCGGCTTCGATCGCCTTCTCGGTAATGTCCTTGGCCAGTGCGAGATTCGATGTGGCTTCGCGGATGCGACCCAGCCCGCCGTAGGCATAACCGACGCCCTGATACGCGATCGCCAGGTCTTCCTTGGTTTGACGGTTCTTAGGATCGGCCGATGCCTGCGTCAGCATCATCCTCAAGACCTTGCTGTAGGAGTCCAGCGAGCCCTTCAGGTCACCGTCCCACGCCTGAGTGTCGCCGATCCCCGAGTAGGCGCCCGCGAGAAAACGTTTAAAGGTAGCATTATCAGGATTTTCCTGAACCAATTTTGCGAAGATGTCTCGGGCCTGAAAATAATAACTGAGGCTCTCTTTTCGCTGACCCACCTTCTTCAGGTCGTCACCAACTTTGAATAGAGCGATGCTCAAACCCGATTGGACATCCAGATCCTGGGGAGACAGTTTGGCGCGTGTCCGGCCCAAGTCGGCTGCCTTTGCATGAATCTCCGCTGCTTGCGTGAGCATTCCCATTCCAGCCGCGGTGCTGTTGCTGGAGTACAGATCGCCGAGAGCATCGTAGGAATTCTGCAGTTCGGCCAGCACCTTGCGATTGGTGGGCTCCGCCCGTTGCAGTGGTTCCAGGATCTCCACCGATTCGCGCGTAAGATCTAATGCACTTGCGGGCCCCTCAGTGGCAAGCAGCAATCGTCCCAGCAGGGCACAAGATCGCGCCAGCCCAACTCGATCTTCGGTTCTTGCCGCTCTTGACGATACCAGAGCTTGCCGGATGGCCAGGGCCTTCCGAAAACTCTTGATTGCGTTGGGTCGGTCCCCGAGATTGCCATAGGCGGTGCCGCCTTGAACTCTTCCCACCTTTTCATACGCTACGGCCAGCTCACGCTGCAGGGACGCATCACTGCCCGACTCCTGTGCCAGCGAGTCGAGATACTGCAGAGCCCGATCGACCAGCAGCTTTCGCGCCGGGGTGGAGCCCGGCAGATCTTGAATTGCGTCGTGAACGTCAAACATCAGCGAATTCGCCAGCTTGCGTACGTCGTTGAAGTGACGTTCTGCGATCCGCGCTTCTCGAAGTGTTACCGCCAGCGCCACGCACAACATGAGAGAGACAGCAACGCCCGATGCCACCCCCGCCTTGTGCCGAGTGACGAACTTCGATGTCCGGTAGGCAAGCGTATCTTTGCGGGCAATTACCGGAATATCGTCCAGGTGCCGCTGCAGATCCTGGGAAAATTGTTCGACCGATGGGTAGCGCCGCAGCGGCTCTTTGCGCAATGCCATCAGGACAATATTGTCCAGGTCGCCGCGCAAACGTTTCCGCAGGCGATCCGGCGAGCCCTCCCGCACCCGGCTCACGCTTTCCGGCGTGATCATTTCTGGATCCGCCTCTTTCTCCCCAGCCAACGTCCGGGCCACCATTGCGCTGGGTCTCTCCGGCTCAATCTCGCAGGTGGCACGAGCCATGTCAGCAGGTGTCATGCTCTTTGTCCGATACGGATGATGTCCGGTGAGCAGTTCGTAAAGCACTACCCCCAGTGAATACACGTCGCTGGCCGTGGCGATCGGCTCGCCTTTGATCTGCTCCGGGCTGGCGTAGCCCGGGGTCAGCACGCGGAACATGGTCAACGTGTGCTCCGCGCTGTTTGCCTGTAGACTCGGATCGATGATCTTAGCGATGCCGAAATCCAGCAGTTTGGGCACACCCTCCGCGGTGACCAAAATGTTACTGGGCTTAATGTCTCGGTGAATGATCAGGCGCTGATGCGCGTACTGAACCGCTGAGCAGACCTGCAAGAAAAGTTTCAGCCGCTCGGTGACTGCAAGCTTGTGCTCATCGCAGTACCGATCGACGGGCTCGCCGTCGATCAATTCCATCACGAAATAGGGGGCGCCGTTTTCCGTGGCGCCGCCGTCGAGCAACCGGGCGATATTGGGATGATCCAGGCTGGCTACAATCTGCCGTTCATTCTTAAAACGGCTGACAACGAGACCTGAGTCTTGGCCCGTGCGCATTACCTTTATCGCCACTTCTCTGCGATACTGCGCATCATCGCGGACGGCGCGGTAAACCTCACCCATGCCGCCGACGCCTATTTGCTCGACGATCTTGTAGGGGCCAACCCAGCGCCCGATCCACAGGTCTGTCTCGGGTTGCAGGCCGACCGCGGCCGAAACCGCCAGGGCGGGCTGACTCAGGAGTCCCAGGCTAAGCTTCTTGTCGGCGGGGAGCGCTTCGTCAGCAGCCAGAAGCGATTCCACTTCTCTGCGCAGGCCTTGGTCGCCATCACAGGCTTGGTCAAGAAAAACCGGGCGCTCGGACGGTGCTCGTTCCAGCGCACGTTCGAGCACATCCTTGACTTGCTGCCAGAGCTCCGGAGTCATGCGAATTTGCTCCCGCTCATGTCCCGTTGCAGCCACAACCTGGCTGTGGCCCATTCTCGCTTCACCGTGGCGGTAGAAATATCCAGCACTTCAGATGTTTCTTCGACTGACAGGCCACCAAAAAAACGTAGCTCCACAATCCGGGATTGCCTGGGATCCATGCCCGCGAGTCGATTCAAGGCACTGTCCAGGGCGATCACGTCCAGTTCCTTCTGCTGCGGCAATGCAACCGCCTCGTCGAGGGTAAGCGTGAGACAGTTTGCGCCGCGCTTGGCGGCGCCCCGCCTGCGAGCATGATCGACCAGGATCTCGCGCATCAGGCCGGCGGCTATACCAAAGAAGTGGGCACGACTGTCCACTCGCAACGATTCTTGTCCCACCAGCCGAAGGTATGCTTCGTGCACCAGGGCGGTGCTTTGTAGGGTGTGGTTCGGACGTTCCGACCTCAGATAGTGTCCCGCCAGCCTCCGGAGTTCGCCATACACCATGGGAAGCAAAGCGTTGAGGGCGGACTTGTCGCCGTTCCTCCATTGCATTAACAGCTGGCTCACCAGGTTCGATGTGTCTGGTTTCAACTTGTGCCCCCGTTCGGAGCGCAGGCTTCGTTTGGCAGCTAGCCTACTTCTCTGCACTCTCAACGTCAACCCAAAACCCTCAGACAATCTCTTACTAATTAATACGCGCCAAGTACCTGTGCCACACCGAGTTGAATCCGGCAGCGCAGAGCTGTCGCAGCACCGCTCATGGCGGTCGAATCGGAAATCCACTCGTCCACGAAAAATTTCTCCCTCCGGCTGATCCCTCCGCCCTCGATCTTGCGCTTGAAGTGTAGAAGGCGGGAAATGCGGCGGTGAGGCCGCGTGGAACGTCTTTCAAAATCCAAGAAAACGAAGGAGAACTTCCATGAAAAACGAAAAGAACAACACCATCAACAATCATCGTCAACCAGTGCGGCTCGCGGTTCTCGCCGTACTCTTACTCGCGACCGTAGGGTCGCTCGTCACTCTCGGTGCCGCTGCAAATGCGAAACCGAAACCGCTGATCACGGTTGCGCAGTTAGCAGGTCCGTGGCAGATCAGCGTCGTCGGGAACACCGGATGCGGCATCTCGTCTATCATGCTTGATGTCAAATTGAATTCCAGCGGCACAGGTACCGGAACTCTGACCGGTCACAGTGGTTGCGGCGACAGCAGTGGACCCCAGACGTTCACTATTATCTCGCTCAACAGCAATGGCAGCGGTACGGCGGGCTTGACTTGCGGCAGCGGTTGCGGTTGGACTTTCGACATCCAAGTGTCTCCCGACAGGCAGGTGTTTAACCTGGTGGATCTGACCGATCCCAGCCAGTATCTGGCAGGAACTGCGGTCAAACAGTAAGGTCGTGCATCCTGAGGTGATGGGATTCGCTCGGGTCCGCACTCTCCCCCTGGGGGATTTAACAACCTGACCCTCCATCCTCGCGTCGCTGACGCGGGGATGGATTTTTTCGTTTGGGCGACAACTGGCGCAGGATCTTAGAGGGTGTGAAATAGCAAGTCGATGAAACTCGGGAAGTTGGTCGTGCCGCAGAATGGTTGTTGGCGAGATATCACCTCTTTAACAATGTCGGCCCGTGTCCGATGGGGCGGGGTTTCCCCCGCACTTAACTGTCGTGCATCCTTGTCTGAGATCCGGCATGAACTCCTCCTAAATGCGTTTGTGGAAAGACCCGCGATGTTCAAACCTGGCTCCCCAACATTCGGTCCAAATTGAATGCGGCACTGATCAACGCGAGATGTGTAAAGGCCTGCGGGAAATTGCCCAGTGCCTCGCCTTGCGGCCCAGTTTGTTCTGAATAAAGCCCGAGATGGTTGGCGTAACCCAGCACACGCTCAAAGAGGAGCCTGGCTTGATCCAACTTTTCGGCATCTGCCAGACCTGCCCGCGTCAACGCTTCCACCACGGTCCATGGCGGTTCTAATCTGGCCACGTGGTGTTGCTATTCCGGGTTGCTTCGCCACCTTCCCCAATTTTGCCTGGCTCTCGGACAAAACTCCTCTTAATTGGCGCGCCCGACCATGGAATCTGGCGTTGTACACGAACTCCGCGAACGTTTTCAGAAGACGCAAATTGTCCGCTGTGGTAAGGAATCAGGCCCCCGGGGCGAGTTGTGCCCCCGCCGAAATATCGACGATCCGTGGGTACGTGATGCGATCGTCGGATTAGAAGAGCTCGATGGCGGCGGCATGGCCCGAAGCAGAAGCAAGTCGACGATCCCGTGTAACTAGTGCAGCTCCGAGTTTTTCGGCGAGCACAATGTAGGCAGCATCGTAGGCAGAAAGATTGTGACGCAGTTGCCAAATTCGTGGCAGGAGCACGACATGCGGATACCGAGTAATACGAAGATCCAGCAGATCGCGGACCGCCTCGTCAGCACGGAGTACCGGGACTACTCGTTGCAATGCGAGACGCCTTAGTACCTGCGTGACCTCGAGATCTAGGAGGTGAGGCGCGTGTAGCGTTTCGTTACGCGAATAAATTCGCTTCTCGATGCTCTTCCCCGCAGATGTCTGAAGAAGCCAGTCAACGGCGGCCGACGCATCCAGGACGATCATCGCGCCTCGCGCTCTTCTCGCACCAGGTGAGCGGTATCGATCTGAGCTGAAACCGGCTTACGTTTGTGCAGCCGCTCGCGCAATTCTGCCAGCGTTGGCCTCTCCGCGATTTCCTTGATCTCGGCTAACAGATAGTCCGAAAGCGACATACCTGCCATAGCGGCGCGAGCTTTCAGGCCACGATGTAGGGCATCGGGTACATTACGAAGCTGAATCATCTTGGACATGTCAAGAGCATACTTTCATGTCATTCACATGTCAATACGATTGCCTTTACCAAGTCCCCCGGAAGTTCTACGTGAGGCGCTCCAGGTCCGTCGCCTCGACCGCACGAGGCGGCAAATTCAAAGGCGGCGCCAGACCGGGCGCGTCCCTGGGATGAAGTTTGCCCTCCACGGCGTCTCGCACGGCACTAACTTTTTATTGGGATTGGTGTGAAAGAGGCATTTGCCGGCGGAGGCGGCCGCGGCCCGGCAGGGCTTGCCGGTCTTGGTTTGGCCCTTACAGCGTGGATTCGAATTCGTCGGATTCACGTTCGAATTCTTGGCGAGCGTGCCGAGCTTCGGGTTCGTCCTATGTCGCTATCAGTTCATCAAGCTTGGAGGATGTATTGAGTAATATAAACAAGTGGTTTATATCCCTCATATGCGATATATCCCCAGGCAACTGGCGCCGGTCCTTCTGGAAGCATCCCGGCACTTTGCGGCCATTGTAGTGACAGAGCCACGTCGTGCGGGTGAGACCACGCTCTTCCGCAAGCTATTCCCGAACGCGCGTTATGTACTGCTCGAAGACCCTGACATTCTGGGGCGTGTGCGCAGCGATCCCCGTGCCTTCCTTGACGAACTGCGGCCTTCGGTTGTATTCGTCGAGATTCAAAATGCTCCCGAGCTGCTCGACTACGTCCGTACGCTTATCGACACCAAGCCTCGCCGCATGGGTCAGTGGCTGTTAACGGGCTCGCAGGAAGCTCCCCTGATGCAGGGCATCACGGAATCAATGGCGGGATGTGCCGCTATTCTCCAGCTCCTGCCTTTTACACACTTATGCTTAGGGAGTATCGTACTCCAAGAAAAGCACGAAATCTATCAGGGACTGTTTCTGGCACACTATATCGCGAGACGATATTTATTGCACGTTTGCTCTATTCGATGGAGAGTCTGTTGAAACAATCGATTCTTCTCTCAGAAGCTGGTCAGTAACATTTCCCTCAGAACCATCTTGACTCTGTTTTTATGCCATATTCCCCAAGTTACAGCACAGAACCGAGGCCCTTTAGCTTTCCTACACGCCGTCCTTTCCAGTCAGTAACCACTCAACAGTCTTTCCTGATCTACGCGCAAGCCGAAGAAGTATCTCGGCGCCGATTTCGCTTCTTCCCTGCTCATACCTGGAAAGCTGCCCCTGGCTGATGCCCAGTTCGCGCGCAAACTGGGCCTGAACGACCTCAAAACCCCGGAGTTCGCGCACGCGGCGACCAACAGCCTTCCAATCAATCGCAGATTTTGTCGCACGTTGCATTCACGTTTGACTATATGTATATGTGCATATATAATGCGCATGTACATTGACTCAATTAGTAGATAGCTTACTTTTACATTCGCTCCGGATCGAAAACAAGACATGCAGGTAATTAAGGAGGTACGGAATGCAAAGACCTTTGAAATCCATTAGAGCTTCGCTTTTGGTGCGACGGAATCTTCGGCTCGCGCGCTCCAAATGGGGGAAGCACTTAGGCGTTGCGCTTGAGCAAGCCCTCGCAGCATGGTCAGCAGAGCTCAGAATATCGATTGAAAGTGGGGACCTGCTGCTGATCGAAGGCAAATGGTACGTCACGCATTCTGGTCTGCTTCGCTTGGCCCGGCGCAAGAAATGTTGCGGCATTCACGTCGATATGACGTCCGAATTCTGTGATCCACGCAATTCGCGTAGGGCGTGCAAAGCCACCGTTTACAGGTCCCCCACCTGCAAAGGCTTTACCGGCTTCGGCGATGCCGATCCGTCGAATATCGATCCCTTGATCCATGGCGCCGAACTTAGGATGGCTGAGACTAGAGCGGTGAACCGTGCACTGCGTAAGGCATACGCCGTACCCGTGTGCTCGGCAGAGGAAATCGGATCGTTTGCGGCAGGTCCGAGGGGCGATCGGGACTCCACCAAGATTCCTGCACACCCCGCAAATGGCAAGAGCTATGGCGGCCGCACCGTCCGTGATCGTCTTTGCCAACTAATCCGCCAGCATCAGCTCGATGCCACGTTGGTCAAGTCGTACGCGACCGATTTCTGTGGCGTAAAGGCATTGCGTGATGCCACCCGCGAGCAGGTTGAAGCCTTTGTTGCGTACCTGGCCGACTGGGCTGAGAAAGATCGGAACGCCCTGAACTGCCAGCTCAACAGCTATCTCGGTCAGAAGGAAGGTGCGGCATGAGACGTCAGATCGCTGGCTTGCACGCGGCTGATCGCTGTGCAGCGGACCAAATTCCTGATGCGCTCTTCCTCGTTCGAGTGCGGAGAGTTCAGTTCCGCCGCCAAGCTCAGAAACCTTATTACGCTGTTGCTCTCGCCATTCTGGAGCCCAGCCGATTCTCGGGCCATATCATCTCGAGCCGTCTCTATTGCAACCCTAAGGCCCTGTGGAAGTTCAACTGGTTTCTGAGCGACTTTGGCTACGATGTCGAACTGCTAGGCCGCGATGAAGTCGATGAAACGCAGCTGATTGGCCTGACTGGCGTCGTGAAGATCAGTCATATCGTCCTCAACGGCACTTCCCTGCTTCGGTTGGATGGTTTTGCTCCAGCCGGCCGCTGGGAGGAACTTTCACCCGCCAATCTCGATGGCTCGCAGGTGGCCTGATGAACTATAGCTACACCCAGATCAGCCAGTACCTGACCTGCCCGCGGCGCTACCGCCATCGTTACCTCGATGGCTGGCAGGAGAAAGATACAAGGGCCGCCATGCTCTTTGGACGAGCCTTTGAGCGGGCGCTGGCTGCCTATTTCCTGCGCGAAGATTCGGCTGCTGTTTTGTTTCGCGAATGGAGCACATGTCGGAACCAGGGCTTGCACTACTCGAACGGGGATACTTGGGATCGCATGTTGCAGCAAGGTATCCAGCTTCTGGACCGCTTCTGTCAGGAGGACCGCATTCGCATTCGTCAGCCTCGCCGCAACCTGCAGATCAAGTTCACGCGGCGAGTTTTCGGCACGGACGATTTTGTCGCCTATGTCGATGCCATCGGAAAGCTGGATGGGACGCGCTGTCTACTCGAATGGAAAACGACATCGAGCCGCTACGCGGAGGAGCCGGACGGACTGCTGGCTTTAGATCCGCAACTGGTTTGCTATTCCTGGATGACGGGCCTCTCCGAGGTCGCACAGATCGTCTTCGTCCGCAAGCGATTGGTGGAAATCCAGTACTTGCGCACCACGATCAGCGACGAGCAGCGTCACGAGTTCAGCCAATTGGCTGCAGAGACGATCGGCAGGATCGGGTCCGCACAGTTCCTGCCCCACAGCGGCATTCGGTTCCCACAGAACCCGTGCAGCACTTGCCCTTATTTGGGCCTCTGCCTGGGAAAACAGGAGTTGGTCGACGCCGCGCTGGTGCGGCGGCCGGGAGCAGAAAACCTTGGTTGGCTTGACGAGCTTACTTACTAGGAATCCGCCCATGCTGCCCAAGCTCAATCGCCGGCGGGCCCAGTTTGTGCTGGGGAAGATTGACGAAATTCTCGCGTGGGAACAGCGCAAGGAAGCGGAGCGGGACACGCGATTCGTGGAACTAGGGCGGTATCTGTGTGAGGTGCGGGCGGGACAGTACTGGCGGCTGGAAAACGTGAAATCGTTCGACGAGTTCTTGGAAAGACGGTTTCCGGAGTCGCGAAGGAAGGCGTACTATCTCATGTCAATCCATGAGCACCTGCCACCGCAGGCGAGACGGGAGCTCAAGGAAGTTGGCTGGACGAAGGGGCTGGAGTTGGCGAAGCTGGCACGGAGGGACCGGGAGCACTTCGATTGTGCAACCTGGTTGCACAAAGCCCGGGAGATGCCCAAGGAAGAGTTTAAGCAGGAAGTCGAGAAGGAGCTAACTGGGCAGGAAACAGAACCCTGGGAGATTATCTACTTCAAGCTGTATAAAAGCCAGATGCCGGTCGTCGAGCAGGCGATCGAGACCGCAGCCTTAATGCTAGGCAGTGATAAGTCCCGCGGCTACTGTCTGGAAATGATCTGTGCGGATTTTCTGGCAGGAGCGAACTTGGAGAATGAGAATCCTGAGGTCCTCTTGCAATCGGCTTTACGGTTCTTCAAGTTTCTCCCTGGCGAAGAGAGGCGGACATTTCTGCACCACGTCACCGAGAAAGCGTCGTGAATCGGGTCCGGCCGAAACGTGCACGCCTGCGGCTCCATCCGGCGGTGTACGAACAACTCCGCGACCAAGTGCTGCGCCGCGATGGCTGGAGATGTCAGTCGTGCGGCAGCATCTCAAATCTTGAGGTACATCACAAAGAGTTTCGTAGCCAGTCTGGCGATGATTCAGAGCAGAACCTGATTACACTCTGCAGCACGTGCCACGCCAGCGTTCATCACCGCTGAGAGTTTCGGCGAGGTTTTACACGGCTTGCGAACCGTTCTCTCGCTACTTATTTCCTGCGCGACGATCCTTCGGCAGTCAATACACCTGTTTCCAGGCTCGCTGACTCAGTGTACGCCATTCGCGACCGGTCACTGGGTGACCCACATTGCCCATGGCCAGTTGCCAGCAAAAGACGTTGATGGATCGGTAAGAAAGTGCTTGGCGTGAGCTAGTGTCCGCAATATTCCCGTGTGCCGATGCATGGCAAGCTGAAAGCATATCCACGGAACCACGAGAACAAGCACTCCCAAGACGATTCTCACCCTTCGTAGATCTCCAACGCGTCATTTGAAAGGTCGCTTTGTTGCTCCAGCGAGTTTACCTCAGTTCTCAGGGAAGCTTTCCCGATCTCACATTAGCGGGAGCAGCGGCATATGACTGTTTAGCCATTGACAGTATGGCACGCAGAACAAAGTGCCATCAGCTTTGAATTGTCACCGGCGTGGCTAGGGAATTCCTGCGAGATGTCCTAATCGCTCGCTCCGGTATCTGACATGAACAGATCCCTGGCCCGAGGATGCGCTCGCGCCGTCAGACGGCCTTCGCCTGCAAAAAAGAAACGCCGGCCCCCAAAGTCGAGGATGCCGGCGATTTGTGTCGCAGTGTTCGGTTATGGTTTGATCTTGAAGATGTCTCCGAAGCCTTTACCGCCGCCCTGGTTCGTCGTGCCGTATAGATTCCCGTACTTATCGAACACCAGGTTGCTGAACGAGAACTGGCCGTCGCTGCCGCCGGTAAAAACATAGAGCGAGTTGTAGGTCCAGGTGCCCCCCGAGTTCGTCAGTTCGTAAACCGTGCCTGCGCTATTAGCACCATCGCAATGGGTTGTGGCGTAAATGTTGCCAGATGCATCCATGATGAGGTTGCGGAAGGTTCCCGAAATGTTCCACCCGGGCAGGCTGTAAAGCACATTGAAAGTCCAGCCACCGCTTGAGGGCACCAACTCAAAAACTGTGCCGCCACCCCCAGTGCCGCCCTCAGTGGCCGCGCCGTAGAGGTTACCCGATTTATCAAAGATCAGGCCAGCATAGGGAACGGCTCCGTCAGTGCTGTTCTGGAAATCATGGAGAATGCTTTCCGTCCAACCGGATTTCGACGGCGCCAACTTGAAGACCGTGCCCAACCCGTAGGCGCCGCCCGCAGAAGCTGTGCCGTACAGGTTTCCTTTCGCGTCCAAGGTGACCCCTGAGACCGGAGTTGTTCCATCGGTGCCGGAGCCGAAGCTGTAGAGTACCTTCTCCCTCCACTTGCCGTTCGTTTTCTTCGGGACAGTCAGCTTGAAGACTGTGCCGTTGCCGTTCGATCCGCCAGCGGTGGTCGTGCCGTAGAGATTCCCTGCCGCATCCATGGCCAAGGCGGCTTCGGGTTTTGCCCCGTCCGCCCCGCCGGCAAAACTATACAGCACGGTCTCCCTGCCTTTTGGAGCAATCCTGTACACCATTCCCGCGCCGGACGCCCCTCCAGCGAAGGTTGTACCGTAGAGGTTGCCCGCTGCGTCCATCAGCAAACTTGACTCGGGATTTGCCCCATCCGCCCCGCCGGCGAAACTGTGCAGCACAATCTCCTTGCCTTTTCCAGTAACCTTGAACACGGTTCCCGCGCTGGAGGCGCCACCAGCGTTGGTGGTGCCGTAAAGATACCCTGCCGCATCGATGGTGAAGCCGGCGAGCGGATTTCCGCCATCGCTTCCGCCAGTGAAGTTGTGAATTACGCTGAAGGTTTGCGCTTGCGACTGTGGGGGTGCGACCGCGGCTAGCCCGAGCAAGAACGCGAACACGAATATACCCTTGAATGTCCTTAATATTGATTCAGATCTCACGATGTGTATCTATCCTTTCAAGTCGCAATTTGTGGGGCTCGCACAAGGTCGGCTCATGCCTGGGGACGCCTCAACCGAAGTCCAGAGAGTGTCCTATGCCGGCGAAGAGTTGTCAAGAATGCATAATCTTGCACATCATGCGCTTGGAAGTGGCGTCTGGGTTGAGGTTTCAGCATGCTGGAGAAAAAGGGTTGTGTTTTCATCTATTGAAGGCCTTGCTGCCATGAGCCGCAAATCTCTGGCCCACCTATTCAACGCGGAGCAGCAAGACAGGTCTCACCATGAACTCAAAAGCGTTGATGGCATCCACGGTGCGACAAATAAGTGGCTCGGAAACCGGCTCGACGGTAATGCCTAGGGACAACTCATCTTTGGACACTCGAGGTTCTTGCCCTAGAGACTCGATGTGGATGTCGTGTCGGGCGAAGACTTCAGAGACGCGAGTCACAATACCGCGCTCGTCTCTGGTGTTTAGACCGAGATACCAGCGAACCGGACGAGGATTCTCACAGATCTCCAGTTCCGGCGAAACGCCGAAACCCGAGACATTCTTAGCCCTCAATTGGCCCTGCGCGAAGTCGCGCGCGATCTCAATCAGATCAGAAACCACGACGGCCCCGGTGGCGTCGCCGCCCGCGCCACGGCCGTAGAACATCTGGGTTCCAATCTTGCTACCGGTCAAGAAAACTGCATTGTTCACGTCTTGCACCCTGGCCAACATGGAATGGCGGCTAATCATCCATGGCCGCACTGACACTTCGATCCCCGATTCGGTATTCTCAGCCGAAGCGATCAGGCGAATGGTGCTGTCGCGACGGTTCACCGCGCGAACATCCGCGGCTCGAATCTGGCGGATACCACAGGTCGGAATCCGGGATATTTTCAACTTTCCGCCGAAAGCCATTCGCGTAAGAATGCAGAGTTTGTCGCGGCTGTCCACGCCGTCGATGTCTAAAGACGGATCGGCCTCGGCGTAGCCTTCCTCCTGCGCCTCTCGGAGCGCCTTGTCAAACTCGATGCCGCGGTTCTCCATCTGGGTAAGAATGTAGTTGGCGGTGCCATTCAGGATGCCGTGGACCGCGTGCAACTTGTCACCGGTCGTCGATTCGTGAATCACCCGCACAATGGGAATACTGGAAGCGACGCTGCCTTCAAACCCAATGGGCAAGTTTCGTGAAGCTGCCAGCGCGAAAATTTCATCACCGTGCTCCGCCAGCAGGTTCTTGTTGGCCGTCACCACGGGTTTGCCCGCTTCGAGGGCGGCACGCACGAGTTGAAGAGATTGGTCCGTCCCTCCCATGACCTCGACAATCACGTCCACGTCGGGAGCGCGCACCAGTTCTTTCCAATCCGATACGAAGCGGGCGCCGTCGGGAATGTCTTGCGGTTTAACACCTGAACGCCGACATATGACCGAAACCTCAAGCCTAATGCCGTTTCGCCGCTCGATCAGATCAGCATGTTGCGAGATAATTTTCGCGGTTGCGCGGCCAACCGCGCCAAAACCGACGATACCGATGTGCACGGCTTTCATAGCTTCGTGACGGGGTATTGCGGGTCGCAATCGTGCAAGTGAACAGCACCGGCTACCGGCTGACCTTCGGCCCAGGGAAGGTTCACAACCAAGGACAGCACCTTGTCATTCTCGACTCTCCGAACACCACTGTACGCGAATTCACTGTACCCAGCCGAGCGTCTTTCACCAACATGACTAAGGTCACTCAGCTGTCGCGTTCGGATCGGCTGGAGCGTCGTTTTCCACTGCACGCAGGCATCGCTATTGTTTGCTGGCCGGTTGACGATGCACCGCAAAACCGAAATCCGCTAGGAGAATTTGCACCGACTCACGACTGTACAACCAGGCTCCGATTCCGGTCCCAAGCGTATTTGTGATGATGTCGGTCATGCCAGAATCCCGGGTCGGGAGGAAGGCCTGCAACACTTCAATCGTCAAACTGATCACACCGCCCAAAACGATGGTGGCTAGTACAGCTCGATCAAAGTGTCGCACCGAGGAGAGGTATGCACAGAAGAAGAACCCGAGGGGAACGAAGCCGCCGATGTTGATCAGGACATGGCCGCAATAGCTCCAGCTGGCTTCGAACTCATCCCAAGGCCGTTCGAGGAACGGTGCATGCAGCACAAAATAACGTTTTGGAATGCGGAGATCAGTCGCGGAATTCATCTGGTTTCGAACGACGTCGCCCATCCCCTCGTTGAACAAATAGAGCGCGACCGGACCTTTGTTCTTGATCTCAGCTTGTTGGTTCGATCTCCAGGCGTCATAGTCTTGCAAAGCTTCACCCGCAGCAAGATCCCGATTGTAAATAGCCAATCCCTCTACCTGACCTTGCCAGCCATTGTCCGCCATGGGGTGGTTGCCAACGACAAGTTGACCGGCAAAATCCTTGCTCGAGAGTGCGAACCTCGGAGATGTGCGCACAAGAACGCCATTCACGTAAACTGCTGTGCCTTGCGAGTTTGAGCTGATCGTAATAAACATTTGCTGCTTATTGCGGAAGGCGTGTTCGATGTACAACTTAGTCTTTATTCGGTGGTGACCAGTTACACGTCGTAAAAGCAGGTCGTCTATCGATTGGTGCAGTGAGAATGCGACGGTGCGACTCTCCGGTGCGTAAAATCCGAGTATTGTGCCGCCGATATCGCTGAAGTCTGGCTGCAACCAGATCTCGATGCTGCAGGATGTTCCGTCTTTCAATCCGGCCAAGCTAAACGGTTCGTTGATCAGCGTAACCCCGTAGTCACCGAAATGAAGGCCGTTGCCGTTGTTTAGCCAACTTACCTCGTTCTTGGGTGCATGGAATGGCCAGAGTCCTGCGATCAAGATTATGACGAGGACAGACGCACAGAGTAGTCCCAAAATCTTCTTCTGCATGCCGATTGATGGTGCCCATTCTTTTACCGTTTCGGAGCTGCGTGACACGTCGGTCCGATCTTTGTAAGCAGTTATTGACTTCTCCACGTATCCCGAAAGGGCGGAATCAAAGACATGACTCTCTTATGTATGCAGGGCTTCAGCGATCCGCTCCCCGGCGTGGCCGTCCCACAATGGCGGTATGGACCCCTTCTTGGCTTTTCCTTCGAGAATCTTTGCCAGCTCAGCGGTAAGCAACCCTAGATCCTGTCCAACCAGAACATTTGTCCCCATGCTGACCGTCACTGGACGTTCGGTGTTACTGCGCAAGGTTAAGCACGGCACTCCTAAGAATGTTGTTTCCTCCTGAATGCCACCTGAATCGGTAATGACCACCGCTGCGAGGCGTTGCAGCAAGAGGAATTCGATGTAGGGCAATGGTTCCAGCAGGTGAAGCTTCTCGATGTTGATGCCGAATTGTTCGATACGTTGCCGCGTGCGCGGGTGCACCGGAAAGACCACTTCCAACTGTTCATTCACATCAAGAAGCGACTTAAGAATACTCCGCAAGCTTGCGCTGTCATCAACATTGGAGGGGCGATGTAGCGTGACGAGGGCGTATCGTTCCGGCAGACCGTTCCGGGGACATTGCATGGCAACGGGCAGAAGTCGGATAAGAGAATCGATCATCACATTCCCCACTCGGTATATTTTCTCCGCCGGAACGCCCTCGCGCTGAAGGTTGATGTCTCCATCTTCCGAGGGCGTAAACAACAGATCGGCAAGCCGGTCTGTCACAATGCGGTTGATTTCTTCCGGCATGGTGCGATCGAATGAACGGAGACCAGCCTCGACGTGAGCCACGCGAATCAGCAACTTCGAACAAACCAAAGCCGCGGCTACTGTTGAATTCACATCTCCATAGACAAGCACCACGTCCGGCTTTCTGTCCAGGACCACCGGCTCAAACCGCTTCATCACTTCGGCGGTCTGCACGGCATGGCTGCCGGAACCCACTTCGAGGTTTACGTCCGGCTCCGGCATGCTCAGCTGGGAAAAGAAAATGTCTGACAGATTCTTGTCGTAGTGCTGGCCCGTATGGACCAAGGTCTGCCGGACGTCAGGCCAGTTCCCAAGAGCGCGTATTACAGGCGCGGCTTTCATGAAGTTCGGCCTGGCCCCTACTACATGAAGAATGTGCATGGCTTCTACCACTATGGTACCGCACTACGTTGACTCGTCGCTGTCCTGCGACGTTATCCGCTTAGTTTATCGCCTTGGTCCTAGGCTCATACGAAACCCTCCAGATGAGCTTTCCACCGTCATCAGAAATCAACAATGATCCGTCCAGTTCGACGGCTACACCGACCATTCGCCCGTAAACATCCTTGCCGGCTGGATCAGGCACAAATCCGGAGAAGAAAGGTATTGGCTCCCCGGCAGGGAGACCATTGCGGAATGGAATAAAAATGACTTGATATCCGCTCCTTATGCGCCGATTCCACGAACCGTGCTCAGCAACAAAGGCACCATTCCAGTAAGAGGTGGGGAACTGCTCGTCCCTGGTAGAACGCAAATTGCGAGAGGCGCGACGTGTGCTCCTAGCAGCACATCCGGGACGAGCACCTTCGCGACCAGATCCGGTCGCGCCGGCACCCGACTATCCACGTGATTGCCGATATACGAATAGGGAAAACCATAAAAACCACCCTCAACGATGTGGGTGAAATAATCGGATGGAACGTCATCGCCCAGGTCGTCGCGTTCATTTACTGCCGCCCAGAGGTGGCCAGACTCCGGGTTGAAGCCGATACCGACGGCATTCCGCAATCCGCTGGCGAAGATTCGCATGTTTCTGCCGTCAGGATCGGCCACCAGAATCGCAGCTCGTCGAGGATCGGATTCAACCGAGATGTTGTCGCTCGATCCGACCGAGACGAACAGCTTCTGGCCATCCGGGCTAAAGGCCAACGACCGCGTCCAATGCTGGTTATAGCCCATCCCCGGCAGGTCAAGGATGTGCTCCGCATCACCCAGACGCCTCGACGTTTTGGGGTCATAGCGAAAACGCAGGACTTCATTTGTGTCGGCGATGTAAACATAATCGTCGTGGAAGGCAATTCCAAAAGGCAGATTCAAATGATTGGCAAATATCTCGCGGGACTGCGCAGTTCCCTGCCCCTTCGGGTCGTGTAACACCAACACTTCTCCGGGCGCAGAGTCAGCCACAAAGACATCACCGTTGGGAGCCACTGCCAACCAGCGCGGCTCGGTGAAGCCCTTGGCAAATACGGAAACCTTGAATCCAGACGGAACCTGCGGCTGAAAGTTTGCCGGCGGCGAGACAACAACCGGTGCGTTGTTAGTGTGCAGTCTCGCCAGAATACCGGTTCTCCAACCCCCCACCCTCAGCAGAACGAGAATGGCGAAGGCCGTGACCGCGATCGATGAAAACGTGATAACTCTTCGCCGGAAGGCGATTTGGAGATCCATCAGTCCTTCCGCGCAGACAGCATCCTCACAGAATCGTGCACAGAGGAGCGCACCTTATTGTGGATTTTACCGGCCCGATTCCGCTTTCCGCCGTCCCGGGACAGCGCAATATATCACGGATTGAACTCGCCTCTTCCAGCAACGTATCGCGTTTGAATTTGTTGGCAAGTTAGCTTTGCCAGGCGAGATTCTGCTGTCATGACCAAAGTCACGCGCAAACCCAATTGGGTTTTCAGTGTCGATTGTGCAATCCTACATTCTGTGAGCGGCCAGCCTGTCGACGAGCCCACCCATAGATAAGGACGAATCGGTGAAGGACGACTCGATGTCGCTTGCGGCTCCACTGTTCAGCGTTGTCATCGCTGTCTACAACGACTGGGGGCCACTTGATGCAATGTCTACGATCGTTACGGCAACAGACCAATGGACCCGCCTTTGAAGTGATTGTTGTGGACGACGGCAGCACCGAAACTGCCCCAGAATTCGTTCGCCAAAGGCTCCCTTGTTACCCGCTAACCATCGTCAGACAGTCTCATGCGGGAATTTCCGCCGCCAGAAATCGAGGAGCTCAGCTTGCCAGAGGATCAGTGCTCGTATTCGTCGATGCCGATTGCAGACTCCAAGTCAACTGTCTTTCAGCTCTTGCCTCAACCATCGCCGCTTCTCCTCAACACAATGCTTTCCAGCTGCGCTTGATTTCAGACTGCTCCGGGGTCGTCGGCAGAGCAGAAGAGTTGCGCCTTATAACTCTTCAAAGTTATATGCTTCAGCCAAACGGCTGCATCCGATACTTAAACACTGCCGGATTCGCCATCCGACGAACGAGGGTGGATAATGATGGAAATCTGTTTGATCCCCAGGCGCGCAGGGCTGAAGACACACTTCTGTTGGCCAATCTGATGCGGGACGGGGAACTCCCGTTATTCGTTGCTGATGCGGTAGTCCAACATGCCATCCCGCTGTCTTTGATGCAGTGGCTCCGCAAGACCATCTGGTCGGCCCGTTTGGAAGCGAGAACGCACGACATCATCGGCTCAAAGACAGCGAGATTTCGAGTCAGTCATCGGGAGCGTCTGAGCATGCTGCGGTCCATGTGGAAGACTTCCAGACAAAGCTCGATCGGAAGGTCAGCTTGGTTTGTGCTGGCAGCCAGGCAGTCGCTGCGCCTTATCATTCTTTCCCTTACAAATGTGTTCGGTAGCCGGTCGAACTCCCACAGGGCCGCAAACTCTTCCTGAGCTGCGCAAGTCCCTGCAAAGAAGGCTGAAACGTCTGGCTCGTGCCCGTTGAGAGGCCCGCATCGACGGGAAGGAACGGGATTGTCTCGGCTTGTCTCGCTATGCGAGACTAGTAAAGGGCGATCCACTATGAAGACGATTTCGCGGGCGATACTCGTGCTGGCAGCCTGCCTGATATCCTCGCTGTTCGTCGCCTGCGGCCGCCCTGAAGCTAGAGTCGCCACCTCCTGGGATCAAAAAGCTGCTGCGGCTTATCTTGATCAAAGGGAGGGCTGGTGGATAGGTTGGTCCGGAGCTGCCCGCGACCACGGCACGTTTTGCGTCTCATGTCACACGTCCGTAGCTTACGCGCTCTCGCGACCCGCCCTTCGCACAGCGCTCGCAGAAGACGGTCCATCGGTTAACGAACGCAGGCTCCTGGATAATGTCAAAAAGCGCGTTCGCCTTTGGAAGGATGTTGGGCCGTTCTACACCGACCAAGGATATAAGGCCGCCGAGTCTCGCGGCACCGAAGCCGTTCTCAATGCGCTGATCCTTGCCAGCTATGACGCGCAAACCGGACGACTCAGCGACGACACGCGGACTGCCTTCGACAACATGTGGGCGCTGCAACTGACGACCGGAAATAATGAGGGCTCGTGGTCATGGCTTCGATTCGATCTGGAGCCGTGGGAAGCGAACGACTCACAGTATTATGGCGCGACTCTCGCGGCGGTCGCCGTGGGCACAGCCCCGGAAAATTATCGCGCCACCCCCGAAATCCAGAATAACCTTAAACGGTTGCGCCAGTACCTCGACCGCGAATACCCGGCGCAGTCCACAATCAATCGTGTTGTCCTCCTGTGGGCTTCAGCGAGATTGCCTGGCCTCCTCGATCGAAAACGGCAAGACGCTATCATCAACGAGGTTCTTAGTAAGCAGCAACCCGACGGAGGCTGGGAACTGTCTTCCCTCGCCTATCCTCGAAGCGGCTGGGGGCTGTCGAAACTCCTCAGGACATGGATGCGAGAGGATGGATCCTCGCAGGAAAGAAAGAGCGACGGATACGCTACGGGCTTGATCGTGCTGGTTCTGCAACAGGCGGGCATGCCCCGGGACAGCGCTTCTGTAAAGCAAGGGATCTCATGGCTAATGAGTAACCAGAACGCGACCGAGGGCTTCTGGCCCGGTTACTCATTAAACAAGCGACGCAACCCATCGTCGGATACCGGGCGCTTCATGAGCGATGCAGCAACCGCTTATGCCGTGCTCGCACTAACTGAAAGCCAGCGGACAACGAACCCGGTGGCGTCGCTTTCCAATCGCTGAGGATTGTCCCTTCTCCAAGAGAAACTGAACCTATGAAGGACTGCCGCCAGTTCTACATCGATGGGAAATGGGTTAGTCCAGCCAAAACTCACGACCTCGAAGTCATCAACCCTGCAACTGAAGAGGCCATCGCAACCATCTCGCTGGGAAGTGCTGTCGATGTTGATCGGGCTGTCGCGGCGGCCAAACGAGCATTCGAGTCATACTCGGAAACAACTCTGAAGGATCGCCTCGCTCTCCTGAAGCGAATCGCTGAGGTGTACCAGTCGAGGATGCCCAAGATGGCGGAAACCATTTCGCGAGAAATGGGTGCTCCCATATCGCTATCCCGAGCAGCGCAGGCTCCGGCCGGCCTCGCACACTTGTTAGAGACCATAAAGGTGCTTGAGCACTTCAAGTTTGAAGAAATCAAGGGCCCGACCCTCATGCGAAAGGAGCCCATCGGAGTCTGCGGTCTCATCACTCCCTGGAACTGGCCCATGAACCAAATTGTCTGCAAGGTAGCGCCTGCGCTCGCGGCGGGTTGCACCATGGTTCTGAAGCCTAGTGAACTCGCACCGCTCTCCGCTTATCTCTTCGCTGAGACTCTCCATGAGGCTGGTGTTCCTCCAGGGGTCTTCAACCTGGTGAACGGCGATGGACCCACGGTCGGAGCCGCCATTTCTTCGCACCCTGACGTAGCGATGGTCTCTTTCACCGGGTCCACGCGAGCCGGAGTCGCCGTGGCCTCGGCCGCCGCTCCGTCGGTAAAGCGGGTAACACAGGAACTTGGCGGCAAATCGGCCAACATCATCATGGAAGATGCCGACCTTGGGAATGCCGTTAAGGAAGGCGTGCAATCCTGCTTTCGCAATAGCGGCCAGTCGTGCAACGCGCCCACTCGTATGCTGGTTCTCCGTTCCCGGATGGCGGAGGCCATCGAGGCGGCACAGCAGGCAGCCGACGCGACTAGGGTGGGTGACCCATTCACCGAAGGCGTCCACGTCGGACCGCTGGTCAGCAGAATTCAGTTTGAGAAAGTTCAGCGCATGATCAGCAAGGGAATCGAAGAGGGAGCTACTTTGGTCGCCGGAGGACTTGGCCGTCCGGATGGCCTCACGAAAGGTTACTTCGTGAAGCCGACGGTATTTGCGAATGTACGCAATGACATGACCGTTGCACGCGAGGAGATCTTCGGACCCGTGCTCTGTATCCTCCCTTATGAAAACGAAGATGAAGCGATTCGAATTGCCAATGACACTCCCTACGGCCTGTCGGGTTTCGTGACCTCGGGAGACGCAGAGCGCGCACGCCGCGTGGCGAAGCGAATTCGAGCCGGCAACGTTCACATCAACGGTGCACGAGTCGACTTTGGAGGCTGTTTTGGCGGCTACAAGCAGTCAGGCAACGGCCGCGAGTGGGGCGAGGCCGGGCTCGGAGAATTCCTTGAGTTGAAAGCCGTTTTCGGTTACGCCGCGAGCGAGAAATGACATTCCGGGCCGCGTACTCCTCCGTTGCGCACGCCCGACGGTTCCCTTTCCATTTGCATAACTTACGCCGCTCGAACCAAAGGCTAGCGCGACCGGACACTAATGGTTGTTGACTCCCGAGGTCGGGTGGCGTAATTTATCTCTAGTCAGAAGCCGCAACGATCCACCTCCCTAAGGATCGGTTTTAGTAACATTCTCCCCCCTCTGTTGCGTGCTGCGCTCTTGCCACAAACTCAAGAAAGACGCGAAGGACCTGCAACCGGAGGAATGAATTGGCCGTCGGAGAATTCCAATTTTCGATTTCAAATTTGGGTGTAGCGTGAAAGCTGTGCACACTTCCACGATGGTCGAGGTGCTCACCGCGATTTGGGAGCGAGTGTTGCAGCGCCCACACATCGACGTTGACGATAATTTTTTTGATCTCGGGGGAGACTCTTCGTTAGCCCTCCAACTGTTCAACGAAATCGCACGCATCTCCGATCGAGAATTTCCGCCGGTGACAATCTACTTTGCGCCCACAATCGCGGCGCTGGCCGCCGTGTTGGAGCAACCTGCTGATCTGCAACTTCGGCCTCTGGTATTGCTGAAGGATGGCTCCGCGGCAACCCCGCTCTTCATTACCCACGGCCTGGGCGGCAGCGTTATGGATTTTTACCAAGTGGTAAAACACATCGAAACGCCGCATCCGATCTACGGCATGCAGGCCAAGGGGATTGATGGATCGGAAGACCCCTTCGACCGCATCGAAGACATGGCCGAGTTCTATGTCGATGCGATCAGGAAGGTGCAACCTCACGGACCCTACCTCCTTGCCGGTTATTCACTGGGTGGCCTGGTAACGCTTGAAATGGCACAGCAACTGACGGTCGCCGGTGAAAAGGTCTCATTGCTGGCCATGCTGGATGCCTACCCAGACATACGGTACCTGTCGCTTGTTCAGCGTGCGCGCTTATTAATGCGTTTGGCAACACGACGCGCCACCACCGCCATGAGATTGCCGCTGGGCGAGGCTCTTTCTCTGATCGTCCGCCCCTCTCGGCGCCGCTCACTTTCACCGAAAGTGTCGTATAAGCCCCCGGTTAATGTGTCGTTGTCGCCGGCAATGCAACGGGCCCGAGAGTTCTCCTACCTGGCCTTGACTCGTTACGAGCCCCAGTTTTATGCTGGGAAGATCAATTTCGTAAGGGCCGAAATCCCCACCGACTTCCCTTCCGATCCCGCAGCGGTTTGGGCTCACTTGGCGGATGAGTTCGAGCTCGAAACTGTACCCGGTGATCATCTGGGAATCATGACCACCCACTACGAGAAGTTGGCAGCCGTAATCTCTCGTCATGTGGATGACGCGCTCCGTTAGCCCACCCATTTTAGGCTGTGCTTTGCCAACCTGCCGGGGGTTTGTTAAAAGATAACAAGATGAACGGGGCAGAAAGCCTAATTCGGACGCTGCTCGCCGGCAGAGTGGACACCTGCTTCGCAAACCCGGGTACCTCGGAAATCCATATTGTTGCTGCCCTCGATCAAATCACCGAAATGCGGTGCGTGCTGGGTTTGTTCGAAGGAGTTGTAACCGGAGCGGCAGACGGTTATGCCCGCATGGCTGAGAAACCAGCATGCACTCTGCTTCATCTCGGCCCTGGACTCGGGAACGGGCTCGCCAATCTGCACAATGCGAGCCGCGCACACGTGCCGATCGTTAACCTCGTCGGCCAGCACGCTACTCATCATTTGCATTACGATACGCCGCTCACCTCCGACATCGAAGCCATCGCCCGTCCCTATTCCAAATGGTTGCGGACGTCGGCCTCCTCATCCGAGGTGGGCCGCGACGCAGCCGAATCGATCATCGCCGCGCGAACTGCACCAGGCCAGATTGCGACGCTGATCGTGCCCGCCGACGTGGCCTGGTGCGATGGTGGTTCGATCGCGGCCATCCCAGTCTTGGCTGAACCTCCTCTGCCGGACGCTCAGACTGTTGAACGTGCAGCAGCCATGCTCGGGTCAGGCTTGCGAACAGCCATTCTGATCGCCGGAAACGCTCTTTACGGCAAGGGAGTCGCGGCTGCTGGGCGCATCGCGATGGCCACAAACGCTAAGCTCTTCGCTCCCTATCCCGTAACCCGCCTCGAAAGGGGCGCAGGTGCCGCCGTGGTCGAGCGCATCGCCTACGTCCTCGAGCAGGGGGTTGATCAACTCAAGGAATTTCGTCAGCTCATCTTGGTAGGCGCCGCAGCTCCAGTCGCATATTTCGCTTATCCGGGGAAGAACAGTGTTTTCACATCACCGGAATGCGAGATCTACACGCTGGCGAGTCCCGGCGAGGATTACATTGGAACGCTCGAAGCACTTGAGGCAGCGCTGTCGGCACGTCGGACACAACTTCTGGGAGAGAGGTTCGTCGGAGAGAAACCGGAACGCCCGCCGCTGCCGGACGGCGATATTACTTTGCCGGGCCTTGCTGCTGTTGTGGGAGCGCTTCTGCCTGAGAACTCCATCGTCGTCGATGAATCCATGACCTCAGGCCGAGGAATGATGGCAGCCACGAGAGGAGCTCCTCCCCACGACTGGCTGGCTAACACGGGAGGCTCGATTGGGATCGGGTTGCCCCTCGCCGTGGGCGCGGCAGTGGCCTGCCCGGATCGAAAGGTTTTGTGCCTGACTGCCGATGGCAGCGCGATGTACACCCTGCAAGCGCTGTGGACTATGGCGCGAGAAAGTCTCGACGTCACGACTGTTGTCTTTGCGAACCGCGACTACGCGGTCTTGAAGCGCGAGCTTTCTTATCTGGAAGTGGGCAAGCCCGGGCCGCGAGCCTCGGGGATGTTTGAGATCGGCCGGCCGGATCTAGACTGGGTGGAGTTGGCGAAGGGCATGGGAGTCCCAGGATCGCGCGTCACTTCGCTGGAGGGTTTTGCGAAAGCGTTGCGGGAGGGATTTGAGAGCGGAGGTCCGAGCCTGATCGAGGTGCCACTGTAGAGCCTAGCGGATCGGCGTCGGAAATGCCGCCGACCGCAGAGTTCGGGTCAGTGATTCGTGTGAAGTCGGTTTGAAACGCCTGTAATGGGCGTGATGCCTTTCATGGCTTCCTGGCTTTGTACAGCTTAAGCTATCTAAGCAGTGATTTGCTGAGTTCTAAGCAATCTGCGGCCTCAGATGCCTTGATAGCTTTCGCTTCGATTTCAAGGTCGCGCATTAGGATTCGGAGTTCTGGTAAAGAAAGATCCTCTACGTTCTTCCTTAAAGGATCTGCCTCTACTCTACCTTTCTCCAGCCTGGCAGCCGCCTCGACTGCGCGTAGCAGTAGATTCAGGAGACGTGCCATCGCGGCAGAGACCTTGGGTTGAACCTTGCCTGCATATACATCGACAACCAACCGCGCCAATGTGTCGCGCACGGCAATCGCGTTGTCAAGGGCAGGCAAGGGATCAGCCATTTTGGCGACAGCGTTTCCCTTGCTTCGCCCACCGATTCGGCCCAGCTCCGAGGCCTTGTTGGGATTGGAATGAAAGAAACAGAGTCCGCCAGCAATGGCCGCAGCTCGGCAGGGCTCGCCTTTCTTGGTTGTACCGCTACAAGGCGTGTTTTCGTTCTTTGAACAAAACGACCGAACGCTACCTCGGCTGCAAGCAGCGAATTCGGTCCGCAGTTAATGATCGCATCGGGATTGAGCCCAGACCCTAAGCCGCTCGGCGGTTCTGGAAGGTTTGCCGACGATACTAAAACTGGCTTGGTTTCGACGTTTGAGATTAGAGTGTCCCGTCGTTGCCGATGACCAGCATGAAAACCACGGTAGCTCTTACTTTTCTAATCTAAGCCGCCGGAGCAAGTCCTCGAATTGCGGATCGTTTCGTATCGGGTCGTACATCGGGTCTACTTTGATTTGCACCACTGCGTTCGAGTGCTCCGAGTACGCTTTTTGCAGCAGCTCGATCACTCGCTCTTTCTGGCCTGTGCCCGCATAGGCTACTAACAACGCTGGGGTTCGATCCGCGCGCGAGCCAGAAACCTGCTCAAGTTTCGCCAACGCCCGGCGTGCTTCCTCGGGATGGCCCGAGCGGCCATACACGGCGGCCTTCCACGCCCACATCCATGATCCCTGATCGCGGTCCTGCAGTAATTGATCAAGTCAACCGCCTGGTCATACCTGCCGAGTTGGAGGAATGAGGGGATCATGGCGTTGCGCGCATGCCCGAAGTTGGGATCCAGTTCGAACACCGACTGGGATTGCTTCACGGCACTGTCATATTGACGGGAGTAATACAAGATCGTTGCGTGATCGGCAGCAATGATGAGCGACAACGGATCCAGTTGCCGCGCCCGCTCGCTCTCGGCCATTGCTTCGTCGAACCGTCCTTGCCAGGAAAGAAACTCGGCATACCACTGGTGTGCGGTCGCGTATTGCGGATCGAGTTGAATCGCCCTTCGGAACTCGTTCTCCGCCCCCGGCCAGTCGTAATCATAGTTCTCTTTGATCAAGGCCAGCGATGCGTGCGCCTCGGCGAGACTGTCATCGAGTTGCAGCGCCCGCAAGGCGGCGGCGCGGGCTGTGGGCATCAGCTCGTTTTGCGGACCTACATACCACGTGCTCTCCAGGCTGAAAGTGTCGGCCAGCCCCGCGTAAGCCCGGCCAAAATTCGCGTCTTTTTCGAATCGCCTGGTGAAAGTAATCAGCCGCCTGTTGAAATCCTTCCGAAGTCCTTTTGTTCCAGAAATAGCGGCCTTTCAGGTAGCTGTCATAGGCCTCATACGATGTCCCAAGCCGCCCTGGCGTGCCTACCGCGGCGCTGGCCCCCTCTTCCAACTCGATCGGCCGCCGTCCGCTCAGGCTGAATTCGATTTCGTTGGCAACTTCGCGCGCAATCTCCGCCTGCAGCTCCAGCAGATGGCCCAGGTCGCGATCGTATTCCCGCGTTCACAGATGGCTCTGGTCCCTTACCTAGATCAGCTGCGCTGTGATTCGCACGCGTTCGGAATCGCGCCGCACGCTGCCCTCGATCACATACTGCACCCCCAAATCTTTTCCGATCTGGGGGATGGATTCCTGCGAGTGCTTGTAGTGCATCACCGAAGTCCGGGCAATTACACCGAGATGAGCAGGATCGAGGTCCCCGAGCTGACTGATCATCTCTTCCGTCAGACCATCGCTGAAATATTCCTGCCCTGGATCCCCGGTGAAATTCTCAAACGGCAAGACAGCCAGCATGGTTCTGCCGGGCTGTTCAACCGGACCGGGCCGCGAACGCCAGAACCAAATGGCAAACGCCACGACGAACGCGACTGCGGCAGAACCGATGATAGTCAATCTCCAATCCCTGGCGCGTCGCGGGTGCGAGTGCAATTTAATCTGGGGCGCACTTCCAGCAGTGGAAGGCCGCACAGGCCCCTCAATCTCGGGCGCTTCTATCTCCGCTACGCTATTCGGTGTTTCGATAACTGGAACCAGAAACCGGTAACCCTGGCCTTGCACGGTGAGGATGTACCGCCGATCGGCCGTCTCATCCAACGCCTTCCGCACCATGAAAATCGTCTGCGTCAGGTTTGACTCCTCAACGAAGCTCTCTGCCCAGACCCCTTTCATCAATTCGTCCTTGGTCACAATCCTTCCGGCGTTTTGTATCAATAAGAGCAGGACATCGAAGGCCTTCGGGGTGAGTGCCACAGCTGTCCCACCCCTTCTCAGCACACGGCTTTGGGCATCGAGATGGAACTCGCCGAATTCGTACAAGTTGCTGGTTAGACTGGACATAACCACGTCTTGAGAGATTTTGAGAACTTTTGAGAGCCGTTTTTAGGACTTGGCCAGAGCATTTTGGATATGTTCCCTCCGTCTGGGGGAGACGAGGCACAGAGTTGGTCCGCTATTTTAGCACCATCTTCCACCGAGTCCGGTGATTCCCAGCGAAAACCACTAATCTCACAATTTGGAGGTTGTGATGAAGATCCGCCGCCGTCTACTCGCTGCCTGTATTGGAGCTTCAATGTTTTGTTCGTACGTGAATGCCCAGCAACAGCCAGACTCTTCGATCGCGAGCAGTCAGGCTCCGAAGTCAACCGGTTCCGAGGCCGCACAGAATTTAATTACCCTGAAAACGGTAAAAACCAAGGGCGGCACAACCAATTTCCTCCCCTTGTGGACGAACGCGACCACCCTGGGCAACTCGTCGCTGTTTCAATCCAAGTCCGGCCAGTTGGGATTAGGCACGAGCACTCCGGCGCAGGCCCTCGACCTGGGCAACAACAACAATATGGTTATTCGCGTGGACCCTGGAAACGACAACACGCAAGCTATCGGTGGCTACTCTTTAGTGGGCCGGGGCCCGAAAGGAGTCCCCAACACCTGGTGGACATTGAGCGCGGCAGTGGGAGGAGGATTCGGTGTTCCGGTCAACTCCTACAGCATCTGGCAGTATCCGCCGAACTCAGTGCCGGGTTGCTGCCTGAATCGCTTTACGATTCTGCCGGCAGAGGCTTCAACGGACACCGGCGGTACGATGATCATCGATCAGGACGGCAACCTGGATCAGACGCGATCATCCGGCGGCGCAGTCAAGGCGATGCTGCATTTCAGTCCGTTCAGTAACACGATTATCTCCTGTTTCAATTCCGCTCTCTCGGGAGCGGCCGCCACAAAGCCTCCTTGCGGATTTGGCGTCGATGTTACTGGTCCAGGCGACTACATTTTTGATTTCGGGTTTGAGGTAGATGACCGCATCTACTCTGCCACGGCTGGGTCGCAGACCGATGGCTTCAAACATACATTTCAGTTCGTCGTCAGCGCCTGTGGCAATCAGGATGGCGGATGCACACACACCGGCAGTCTCACCAATAATCAGGTGGAGGTAACAGTCCTCGATGGCGACAATAATTTCCAGATCGCAGCGTTTCACCTGATTATCTATTGAGAGCCTCTTCACCAGGGGCTCTTTGCGCTCGTCCCGACTCCCTAACAAAACAATTTTCTCGAAGGAGATTCCTATGTCGCGCATAAGCATGTGGTTGTGGCCCAGAGGCACCCGCAAACGGATCCTGAACTGGGTTGTCGCTCTGGGGCTCCTTACGAGCGGCAGTGCGATCGCCGATGTCTACCTTCGGAATCTTTTCCCGTTCATCGACTTTACCGGGCTTTCCGCCACCAACAGCACGACCGGCTCGATCGATCTGAGCAGCGCCTTTTTCCAGAGCCTGGGGACAAACGGGCGGACCTGTGGCACTTGTCATGCCCCGAGCGATGGCTTCGGATTAAGCGCGGTAGACGCCCAGATCCGCTATTACCTGTCGCGGGGAAAAGATCCACTGTTCGCGCAGGTGGACGGTTCGACCTGTCCCACCGGTCCGGTCAATAACAGCCTGGTCGTGAACTTCGGACTGATTCGCATTGGCATTCAACTGCCGCCGAATCAGTTCAGCACAAATCCGCCCCAGTACACGATCACAGCGGTCGAGGACCCCTATGGCTGCGCCCTGACCACGAACCCGCAAGGACAGACGGTGGTTTCGATCTACCGCCGGCCACTTCCTTCAACCAATCTCGGGTTCCTGAGCGCGGTGATGTTTGACGGCCGGGAGTCATTCTTTAATCCGCTCAACAATGAACAGACCTTCCAGGCAAACCTGCAGGCCGACTTAACGCAACAGGCGATTGACGCCACGCTTACTCACGCACAGGGTGCTCAGGCCCCGACGGAAGCTCAGCTGGCCGATATTGTCAGCCTCGAGACGGCACTCAACTCGGCCCAGATGGTCGATTTTTATGCGGGAAATCTGTACGCGCAGAAAAGCTCCTATGGCGGCCCGCAATACTTGCCGTCACAACCGTATTACCCGGGAATCAATGATTCGCTGGGTGGCGACCCGCAGGGTAAACAATTCGATCCCAATGTGTTCACGATCTACAGTTCGTGGCAGAACTCGCGAAACCGCCAGCAGGCGTCGATCGCTCGTGGCGAGCAGATTTTCAATACGCAACCCCTGCCTATCAGCAACGTGCCCGGTCTGGTCACTGGCAGCCAGCAGATTGAGGGTACATGCACGACGTGCCACGATACGCCGAACGTGGGCAATCACTCATTCCCGCTGCCGCTGGATATCGGTAACGGCCGATCACTGGCATTCGAAACCGATCCCAATATTATCGCCGGGTTGAAGCAACTCGCTCCGGCGAAGATGCCCGTGTTCCAGTTGGTCTGCAACCAGGGGCCTCTTGCGGGGCAGACATTCTATACAACGGACCCGGGGAAGGCCCTGATTACGGGGCAGTGTAGCGACATAGGGCGCGGGAAGGGCCTTATTCTGCGTGGACTCGCCGCACGCGCTCCTTACTTTCACAACGGCGCCGCCGCCAGTCTGTCGCAGGTAGTGAACTTCTACAACAACCGTTTTCAAATGAATCTCACTTCGCAGCAAATGCAGGATCTGATCAATTTTCTGCAAACGCTGTAGGTACTGGGTTTTCAGGGCATTTTGGCTCTTTGGATCGGTCACATGTATACAAGTTCCGGAGATTACCGAACCGGCAAGGGCAGTCGGCTTGTGGGAATCGATCGCAAAAACCCCTGGATGACGGGCTAACCGGCAGCAGTCCGCCCTGGACAAGGAACGAAGACTTGCGGCCTGAGAATCTGCTGATCTCGTGGCGAGAAGTCACGCTGGCTGCGGATTCAATGTGTCAACCATTGTGTTTGCTCTTACACTTACCTTTGAACTCATAATTGTTTTTGGAGGTCCTAATTCAAAATTCAGTGCAGCGCTACGGGCTTCCTTTTCACGCCGTTTTTCGAAAGCTTCGCTCGATCTGAATCATAGCGCGTTCGGCCCAACAAGTAACTACAAGACTGTTAACTCAAAAGTACTCACAAATTGTACCTGCAGTAACTTAAGAGTAACACAACGCGGCGTCGTCCGTTCGGGCAAGGGACAGAAACATCGCATGACGTCAGTCTGTTGGCTTGGTACCCACTCGTCCCAGCATTCGCTCGAGGAATTTGTACCCGTCTTCCACACACGATAGAAAAACGAGATTTGCCGCTTCGCCGCAACAAAGAGCCTGATTGGATTGGCTGCGCAGCTTTGGACTTACTTACTCTTTTCCTTTGATCGCGCTAACAATCGATGAATATGTGCGGCTCCGTCCTTTTCGTATTCGGCAATACCGCCTCTGAGAAAGAGCTCGCAAATCTGGGCAAGACTTCGGCCTTCCTTCCGGGCGATCTGCGATAAGGCGGTTTTGACCTCGCCGCTAACCCTAAATCCGATGCGTTCGTCTTTCGCTGACATCATTTCTCGCGGATTCTAGATCTTCGAGCGAGGTTTCGTAAATGCCTTTTTTCCGCTTGACCTAGTACCAATCGTGGTTCACAATGTTGAACATTGGTGTTCTTTGTCTACCGTACACGATTCGCAAGTGGAAGGAGCTCACTTTGAAACATTCCCGAAAGCGCGATCTCGCCGCCGAAAATGTACGCTTTGCTAAGCGATCGATCTCCGGTAATCTAACGCCTCTTTTGGTCCAGCAACTACGCGAATTGTCTTCTCGATTCTCGCTCTCGCTGAAATTCGGTGATCTGCTGCTCCTGAGCGGTGGGTGGTATGTCACGCATGCTGGTCTCATTCGCTTAGCTGAGCGTTCAAAGTGTTCTGGCGTGCAGGTACATCCCGTCCGCCGTCTATCTGACCCATCAACTAATCGGTACGCCTTCCGAGCTACTGTTTACAAATCATCGCACTGTCGCGGGTTTGTCGGCTACAGCGATGCTGATCCCTCCAATGTTTCGTTCCTTGTCCAGGGTGCTGAAATGCGCGTTGCCGAGACTCGCGCCGTTAACCGAGCTCTGCGGAAAGCCTACGGAATCGGCATATGCTCCGTGGAAGAAATCGGTTCCCTGACCCCGCGGTCTACATCCTCCCCTCAATCCAAGAAACTTCCTCCGCAACCTACGAATGGAAACTACGGCGGTCGAACAGTCCGTGACCATCTCTGCCAGATAATCCGCCAGCATCAACTCGATCCCACGTTAGTCAAGTCCTACGCAACCGAGTTCTGCGGAGTGAAGACGCTTCGTGAAGCCACCCGCGAGCAGGTCGAAAACTTCGTGGCCCACCTAGCCGATTGGGCCACGAAAAACCGAGATGCCCTGCTCTGTCAGCTCAACAGCTATCTCGGCGTGAAAGAAGGTGCCGCGTGAGACGCCAGATCACGGGCTTGCACGCCGCCGACCGGTGCGCCGCCGATCAGATCCCCGATGGGCTTTTCCTGGTCCGCATCCACCGCGTCCAGTTTCGCAGATACGCTCAGAAGCCCTACTACACACTTGCTCTGACCATTCTTGAACCACTCCGAATTGCCGATCACGTGATTTCGAGCCGGCTCTATTGCAGCCCGAAGGCCTTGTGGAAGCTGAACTGGTTCTTGCGCGACTTTGGCTACGATGCCGAACTGCTGGGCCGTGATGAAGTCGATGAAAGTCAGCTTGTCGGCCTACAGGGTGTGGTCAAGATTAGTCACATCGTGCTAAACGGTACTTCCCTGCTCCGGTTCGACGGGTTTGCATCCGCCAGTCGCTGGGAAGAATTATCACCAACCAATCTGGACAACCCCCAGGTGGCCTGATGACCTACAGCTATACCCAGATCAGTCAATACCTGACGTGTCCTCTGCGATATCGCCATCGCTATCTCGACGGCTGGAAGGAGAAAGATACGCGTGCGGCGATGCTATTCGGCCGTGCCTTCGAACAGGCTCTGGGCGCCTACTTTCGGCGTGAAGATCCCGGGGACGTCCTCTTTCGCGAGTGGTCAGCTTACAAAGATCAGAGCCTGTGCTTTTCGAACCATGACACCTGGGATCGCATGCTCGGGCAAGGGATCATGCTACTCACACGCTTCTGCCAAGACGACCGCGTCCGGATTCAGCACCCGCGGCGCAACCTTCAGATCAAATTCAACCGGTCAGTTGGGGGAAATGAATTCGTCGCCTACATCGATGGGATCGGGACGCTTGACCAGACCCGCTGTCTACTGGAATGGAAGACGTCCTCGAGCCGGTACCCAGAGAAGCCTGAGGGGCTTCTGGCCCTCGATCCCCAACTCGTCTGCTATTCCTGGATGACTGGCATCTCCGAAGTCGCTCAGGTCGTGTTCGTTCGCAAGCGCCTGGTCGAAGTTCAGTACTTGCGTACCACGATCCTGACGCGCAGCGCTTGGAGTTTGGTCATCTGGTTGACGACACGATCCGAAGAATCGAGTCTGCAGAATTCCTCCCACACAGTGGCATCCGCTTTCCGCAGAACCCGTGTAGCACCTGCCCGTACGTTGGGCTTTGTCTTGGGAAAGAGCAATTGATTGAAACTGATCTGGTGCGGCGTCCAGGAGCGGACAATCTTGATTGGCTTGACGAGCTTAATTACTAGAAATCCACCGATGCCCCCGAAGTTCAATCGCCGCCGCGCCGTATTTGTACTGAACAAAATTGACGAGATTCTGGCCTGGGAACAGCGGAAGGAGATGGAGCGCGACACTAAGTTCGTGGAACTCGGGCGCTACCTCTGCGAAGTGCGGGCGGGGCAGTACTGGCGGCTGGAGAGCCTTAAGTCCTTCGACGAACTCCTAGAAAGGCGGTTTCCGGGGTCGCGGAGGAAGGCGTATTACCTGATGTCGATTCACGAATACCTGCCGCCGCAGGCGAGAAAGCAGCTGAAGGAAGTGGGTTGGACGAAGGGGCTGGAGCTAGCCAAGCTGGCGAAGAGGGACAGGCAGCACTTCGATTGTGCAACCTGGTTGCATCGGGCACGGGAAATGCCCAAGGAGCAGTTCAAGCAGGCAGTCGAGAAGGAACTGACCGGTGGGGAGACAGAACCGTGGGAGATTGTCTACTTCAAACTCTACCAGAGCCAAATTCCGGTCATCGACCGGGCGATCGAGACCGCGGGCTTGATGCTCGGGACGGACAAGTCCCGCGGGTACTGCCTGGAGATGATCTGCGCGGATTTCCTCGCCGGAGCAAACCAGGAGCATGACAATCCCGGCGTGCTATTGCAGTCGGCCCTGCGTTTCTTCCAGTTTCTTCCCGGCGACGAACAAAAGGCGTTCCTAGAAAGCGTGGTCGAGCGGGCGTCATGAGTTGGATCGGACCGAAGCAGCCTCGCCTGCGGCTGGATTCCGAGTTGTACGAACAACTCCGCAACGAAGTACTACGACGGGATGGCTGGAGATGCCAATCCTGCGGCGCAATATCCAATCTTGAAGTCCATCACAAGGAGCTTCGAAGCCAGTCCGGCGATGATTCGGAAGAAAATCTGGTTACGCTTTGTACGACTTGCCATAACACGGTGCATCGGCGCTAAAAGTATTAAGAACAGCCACAATTAATTACGGCGTCCTCTTCTGACTCAGCAGGTCAAACGAAGTTTTCATATAGTTACCGGGAGACTTTTCAGGCCCCTGAATCCAAATGTAGACGCCCACTCCGGCCGCAGGCCAGTGAGCTTCATCTCCGGAAAACGCTGCACCAGATTCAGGATCGCAATCTGCCCCTCTAACCGCGCCAGTTGGGCTCCAATGCAAAAATGCAAACCCGCACTGAACGCCAAGTGTTGGTTGTTCAGCCTCTTCAGGTTTAATTGATTCGGCTCCTTGAATTGTTTAGGATCCCGGTTCGCCGCACCAAGCATGCACAGGACCGTCCATCCCTTCCGTATAGGCTGGCCGCACACCTCGATATCTTCTTTGAGTACGCGAGCTGTGAATTGTACCGGGCTCTCATAACGCAGAAGCTCCTCGACCGCTGATCGGATCATCTCCGGTTTTTCTCGTAACTCCGCTGTCTCTCGCGGGTGCTGAAGGAGAGTGTACATTCCGTTGCCAATCAGATTTCGAGTGGTCTCGTGCCCGGCGAAAAGCAGCGCGATGCATTGCGCGTATAGCTCTTCTTCGGTCAGCACCTCCCCTTCTTCCTCGATGTCAATTAGCAGGCTGATCAGGTCGTTCCCTTTGTTGCGTCTCCGTTCCGCCACGGTCTTTCGGAAAAACTCAGTTAAGGCAATCAGAGCATCTTGCGCCCCGCGCGCTTGTTCCACCGTAGGATTTGGATTGCCTCGGAAGGCTGCTATGGCCCGCGACCAACTGACGAATGTGTCACGCAGTTCCTGCGGTATTCCGAGCATTTCCAAAATGATGCGCACTGGCAGGGGATTTGCGAATTCGCGCAGGAGTTCGACTTCGGAGCCGTGCTGCAGCGGCTTTAGCATTTGATCGACGGTGGCCTCGACTTGCGGACGCAGGCTTTCAACCACTGCGGGCGAGAATCCTTTGTTAAGAAGTTTGCGCAGCCGGGTATGTTCTGGCGGATCCATGAAAATCATCCACAAGCCAAACATGCGCGCGAGCTCACTGAACTCAGCCTGGCGGCTAAGCGGCAGGGACAATAACATCTGCTTCGCACGCTTTGCGGAAAGCCTGGGGTCTTTAGCAATCGAGGAGCACTCGGCATGGCTGAAAATTGACCATACGGACCATTTGCCGCCGACTTCCAAGTGATGCAACGGACCTTCTTCATGCAAGCGGGCGTATGTGGGGTACGGGTTCTGTAGAACTTCGTCGTTGAAAACAACTTTCTTGTCGCGAGCGGTAACCTTGGACAACCTTCCTCCTCGGAAATATCTGAATGTTGGTCGCGCAGAAACCAATCGGAAGCTGGAAGTTATCCAACCGGTAGACGCTCCCAAATCAATTCGACGGTTTGGACTTTTCCATTCACCGGCGTTGGTGGTGTAACCAATGTAATTTGATCACCCTGGAATTTGACGCTGCGGACCAGTTCCTTATTTACATAGTTCTGAATCGACGAGACTTCGATGTAATGAGTTACTTTGTCACCGGTGAGCGCGTACCGTCCTGCGTAAGCAAGAAATGTCTTAAACGCCTCAGCCTGTTCGTCTTGCTGCGCGCCGACAGAGAGTGGCTTTCGTCCGCCGTAACTGATGAGGGCGGTTACTCTGCCATCCGCAGTATAGGTGAGAAAACCTGCAGGGTTGGGACCATAGGGAGTCTCGTTTCGCTCCCCTGTCTTCGTTGTGCTCGAGGCGGACACTAGTTTCCACGTGCCTACAAGTTTGTCGTTTGGGTGCCCGAATACACTAGCTTCAGCCATTGCTAGAAGTGCAGTTCGCTTGATTGTTCTTCGATTCTATGTCCGCGAAATATGCCTGTAAAGCGCCTGCATCGGGAGGAAACATACTTGACACTTACTGCCCCCTCATTAACAGTGTTTGAGCATAGCCGATTGACAGAAGCTTCGCGCAAGACCTACACTCCGCGGTTCTGTCTTGTGGGCGCTGATTCGCAAAGGAAAACTATGACACCGGAATTGGAAGGCAAAGTTGGGCTGGTGACTGGAGGGACGTCGGGTATTGGCCGCGAGACCGCTATACTTTTCGCAAAGGCGGGAGCCAAAGTGGTAGTTGCGGGCCGGCGAGAACCGGAAGGCAAGGAGACCGTGGAACTGATCCGCGCCTCAGGCGGCGATGCCCTGTTTGTGAAGGCCGACGTGTCGAAAGCCCCCGAAGTTGATGCGCTCATCCAGAAAACGGTGGAGAGATTTGGCCGCTTGGATGTCGCCTTCAATAACGCCGGGATCGAGGGTGTTTGGGTACCCATTGCCAGACAATCCGAGGAAGACTGGGATCGTACCATCGAGATTAATCTGAAGGGCGTCTGGCTCTGCCTGAAGTACGAAATTCGTCAGATGCTCAAACAGGGCGGTGGCGGAGCCATTGTAAACATGGCATCGATTATGGGCTTGATTGGTTCCGCTGGGGCAGCGGCCTACAGTGCGAGCAAACATGGAGTGATTGGGCTAACCAAGACCGCCGCGCTAGAAAACGCTCGAAGTGGGATTCGGATCAACGCCGTGTGTCCCGGAGCGGTGGAAGCGCCGATGGCTGAGCGGATTTTTGGCGCTCCGAAGGTCCACAAATTCGTTCTGAGTTGCCATCCTATCGGCCGTTTTGGAAGACCGGCGGAAATCGCCGAAGCCGTAGTATGGATGTGCTCGGACCGCGCATCTTTCATGACGGGACAGTCCCTGGTCCTCGATGGCGGCTTCCTGGCAGGACCCAATTCTCCGAGCTAGCTGAGGGGTGCTTTCACATCTGACCACTTCACATCAAAGTCCTTTTACACGTTGCGAAGGTGTGAGATCCGTGTAGAATGTGTTCTGCCTCTTGAAGTCGGAAAGTGGATTCCCCTCAATCTGATCAAACACTGATCTCAAGCTCGTTGAAATGCTGCCGCACGGTCGGGCATGCAGAGTTAAACTGTGGATGAGAAACGGGAAATCCAGTTAATTCGCTAAACGCAAACCCGCGTCAGTATTCTGCAGATATGGAAGTCAAACACGGACGCATACCGCCCGGCCCTCAAGAGAAATATAAACGTGCTGAAGACCTGCTGGAATGGATGGGTCGTCAATTCAGAACCTTCGGTGACATCTATAAAGCCTCAGTGTATGGAACCACCGTGTACGCAACTAGGGACGTCGAGTTTGCGAACCACGTGCTTGTTGAGAACTCGCAAAACTACGTCAAAGGCCAGTACATCCGACGAGTTGCCTATCTTCTCGGTAATGGCCTCATGGTGAGCAAGGGGGACCTCTGGAAGCGGCAGCGGCGAATGATCCAACCAGCGTTCAACCATAAATCAATCGGGGGCATGACTGAGGTGATTACGGCCGTCAATTCGAGACTCCTCAGGAAATGGCAACTTGCGGCCCGGAAAAACGAAAGTGTCAATGTTACGCGCGACGTCAGCAGCGTGGCACTGGAGGTCGTGCTCCGCTTCATTTTGGGCGACGATTACGAACCGGTTGGATTCCATTTCGATCTTCTCATGGAAAATGCGCGCGATATGGCATTCGCGCGCTCGTTCCGAGCTTTAGGGAAGATCATTCTTCAAATCGTCGATCAAAGACGAAAGAATCTCGTGACTTCCACTGACGCTTTGGGCATGCTCATGCAGGCGCGCGACCCGCAGAGCGGTCAATCGATGGAGGATGGCCAACTAATCAACGAGATTCTCACGCTGATCGTCGCGGGCCACGAAACCACGGCGAGCACTCTGAGCTGGATCTGGTATCTGATCTCGCAGCACCCGGAAGTCGAACAAAGGCTTTCCACCGAGCTCAACAACGTGAAGACGGCTTCTGAGTTCGATGATCTGCCCAGGTTTCTCTATACCCGACAAATCATCGACGAGGCCATGCGTTTATATCCTGCCGGTTGGTTGACGACCTGGAAAGCGCTGGCTGACGATCGGCTCGGCGAGTATTTCGTCCCGGCCGGCACCGAAATCTATGTTCCACCATATTTCATCCAGCGCCATCCCGATATATGGGAAGAGCCGGACCGTTTCAATCCAGATCGCTTTCGACCTGAGAATTCAACCAATCGTCATCGACTGGCGATGATCCCTTTTTCCGCCGGCCCGAGGAACTGCATCGGGGCGCTTTTTGCCCGTATCGAAATGCAGATTCATGTGATGACAATCGCGAGACATCTGCGCTTGAAATACATTCAATTGAAGCCGATCGAGCTCGACGCCGGCATTAACCTGAGAAGTAAATATGACTTCATCATGTACCCAGAAGCCAAAATAGCCGAGAACTCGGAAGTCAAAAAGAAAATTCCAGTTTAGTGGGTGCTGCCCCTCGATCTTCGAAATCTCAACCCTGGCATTTGCCGCGATCAAACGGTTCGGGATCCAATGCTTTCATGTCTAAGCTGTATAGTCTTTGGCCTTAGGCGTCAGCTTTCGAGCAAAAGAGGGCGCAATCCGGGCGAGCATCCATTTAATTACCAGCGGCGCAGCAAAGTCAGCCTTCATAGCCTTGAGTAAGGACTCTCGTGCTTCCTCATATCGATGCCCTTCCAGATACCAATTTGCCCAAGCGCTGTGGGTCTGTCTGAGGTTGCGTGCGATGATTTTTCGAACTCCGGGCGGCAATGCTGGATCCTTTAACCATTTCTCCAGCATTCGCTGCTTGTTCTGAAGGCGGACCTCCGCTTTCTCCCATGGCCGTATTATCGAAGATGCTGGGCTACGATCCAGCTGCACCAATATCTTATTAACGTAACAAAAGGAGCTGACCAGGGACAGTCGGAAATTAAAATCGTGGTCTTCACAGAACTGAATTGTTGGATCGAATCCACCAACCTGCCTGGCAAGTTCAGAGCGAACGAGCAGAGAAGTGACCCAGAAATGATCGAACGTCCAAGCCAGCCTTTCCACCACATTCTCGGCGAGCCCGATGTCCTGCGAGTAAGTCCTTCTAGTCTCGCGAAAGGAAGTCGTCTCCATTCCGGAGTCGTTCACCAGCCGCGCATCAGTGACGCATGCACCGCATACGTCGCCGTAGACTTCGGTTGCGCGGACTTGCCACTCCAGTTTCTCTGGGAACCAAATGTCATCCGAATCCAGGAATGCAATCCACTCGCCCCGCGCTTCGGCGATCCCTCGATTGCGGGCCGCACTCGAACCCTGATTGGCCTGGAGAACATAGCGAAGTCTTGGGGCGCTGGCAGAGCGGCTCCGGATCAAGTTTTCGATGGATTCTCCGGTACCGTCCTCGGAACCATCATCGACCACAATGACTTCGTAGTTGGAATAGCTTTGGCCGAGGACGCTGTCGAGTGCAGTGGTAAGTTGACGCAGCCGATTGTATGTGGGGATAACAACGGAGATAAGCGGTGTATGAGCCATGCGAGTTCTTAAGGCGCTGCGCCAGAACGTTTCGCCATCCCACGTATGACTTCTGGGGGCGTTTGCTGCGGTTCGTAGACCGCGCTAGTGGGAGCGTCATTCCCCTTCAGAACGGACGAGCGGATTCGAAGCATCTCTACGAACATGCAAATGCCGTCGCGCAAGGGGTTAACGCGTGACCCTTCGCAATCGGCCCAGACGACTGGGACTTCGCTGACCACAAATCCAAACCTCGCGGCCAGGCAGAGCAACTCGGGATCAAACCCCCAGCGCTCGATCTTCTGCAGAGGGAAGATTGCGAGCGCACTCCGCCGCGTAAAAGCTTTAAAGCCGCACTGCGTGTCTTTGAACTTCAATTCCAGGATGATGTGCGTGACAAGGTTAAAAAGCCGCCCGAAGAGCTGGCGGTGTAACGGCTGCTTGTGAATCTGAAGTTGCGGATCCAGCCAGCGCGAACCAATGGCCACGTCCGCACCCTTAACCAGCGCCGCAAACAACTTGTCGGCCTCCTCGATCGGAGAGGAGAGGTCAGCATCGCTGAACAGCAGGATCTCGCCCTGCGCATGGAGCATTCCGCTGCGTACGCAGTGTCCCTTGCCACGGTTCTCGGGAGTTTCCAGTAACTGCACTGCCGGATCCTTCCGCGCATACTCTCGAACAATCTCACGCGTACCGTCACTCGAGCCGCCATCCACCACGATGATTTCAGCGTTCCACCCGCGCTTCGTAGTGTAGCCGAGAATTTTATTCAGCGAGTCGGCGATGCGTGCGCTCTCGTTGTATGCCGGCAAGACGATGCTGTAGTTAGGCGCTCTCAAATGTGATTCTCCGTCATCGGCCCTTGGTGGCATCGAGTTCTACTTCGAGACGAGGTCGGATGCAGACCAAAACTGAAAATTGCTCCAGATGGTGTCCAGCCAAGTCGTCACCGCGATTGAGTACTGAATTCGACCATCTTGGCAAGTTCGTCCTTGATGACCTTTCCGGTCGGAGTCACCGGCATCGCCGGGACGATCAATACCTGGGACGGGCGTTTGTATGGAGCGAGATGCCCTGCAGCGTGTTCCGCCAGTTCAAGACCTGTAACTGACGAGCCAGGAATTAGCTGAACGAACGCAATTACCTCTTCATTTCCTTCTATTGTTCTGCCGATCACAGCGGACTGGACGACTCCGGGGTGAGCATTCAGCACCGCTTCGACTTCGGCGGGATACACGTTGAACCCAAAGCGGACGATCAACTCCTTGGTGCGTCCGACAATGAAAAGATTCCCATCTTCCAACCGGGCGAGGTCACGCGTGTTGAACCATCCATCCGAATCAATAGCCGCCGCCGTCTCCTCGGGGGCGCGGTAGTAGCCTTTCATGATGCTCGGCCCACCCACCCATAACTCACCCACCCCTCCTTCGGGGACCGGTTTGCGGTCAGGCCCGACCAGCTTGATTTCAACTCCTGGAAAGACGGGGCCCACTGAGATGTCACTGCGGGGCGCTTCGATCCTGGTTTGAGCGATCGTGGGAGAACACTCGGTCACACCATAGCCGTTGTGGAGCACCATACCAAACAGGCTTTCAATCCCCGATTTGATTGCGTGGTGCAGTGGAGCGCCAGAAGAGGAGATGATCCGGAGCTTCGGAAACACAAGTGATTTGAGCCCGCGTAACTTCGCATATTGCAGTAACAGAGAGAACATAGCTGGCGTCCCGAGCACGACCGTCAAGTGGTCCTGCTCGAGCACCCCACGTGCTCTCATGGGATCAAACCGCGGCGCCAAATAGAGCGTCGCACCACTCAGCAACGTACCCAGAAGGACGACTGAAAGCCCGACCGCATGAGACATCGGCAAAATGCCATACAGCCGGTCCTCGGGAGTCAGCGTCCTTATCCTCGCCGCGCCGGCCGCTATAAATAGCACATTCCGGTGGGTCAACATGACCCCTTTCGGAAGGCCAGTGGTGCCGGATGTGTAGATCAGCGCCGCGACCCGGTTTGCAGCGTCTGGGTCGGTCGGCTCAGGGTTGACTCCTTCGTTCAACGGACCAATTCCGATCTGACCCAAATCTCCAACATCCCCGATGACTGCACCATCCGTCTTGGCGTGTTCCGTCGCATGAGGCGACACACTTGTCGTGTAAACTACTCGACGGGCTCCGCAGTGATCTCGAATCTGATCGAGCTCTCTAGCCGAGAGACGAGCATTCACCAGCACTGGCCACGCGTCCATACTGGCCGAGGCGAGCAGAACTGCGATGAATGCCCGGCAGTTTTCTGCCACGATCATGACGCGGTCTCCTGGCCGCACACCTGAATCGACGAGCCAGTCTTGAGTCTCGGCGACCACGGAAGCCAGTTGTCCATAGGTCCAAGTGCCAGCGGCTTCCACCAAAGCGGATCGATCAGGCGAACGCTCAGCCCACGGTTTCACAACGTCGCTAATGCGAATTGGAAGAGCTGTGAGGACGTCGGATAAATAATTCTCAGGCATGGGCGAACGTAAGCTATTTTGTTGTTAATGACGTGGCTTGCGCGCGGCCGACTCGCGCCAACGCAGGGAAGGTCAAAGTTTCGGCCTTATTGGTCAAGACATAGTGTAACCAGTTGCTATAGATGGATGTCGCAGACGACTGCCATGTCTTCTGCAGTGTGCCAACCAGAGCAGCTTCAGGAAAGCCTTCCATGAGTTGCTCGCGCCGATCGGACAAAACAGCATCTCGAAAATCGGTAAGAAGGTTCCCACTTGTTGTGTCGAAATACCCCTTCGGCATGGACGGATAGGTCTCTCGTTCCCCTCTGAGGAACCGCTTTATATCCCGCCGGTATTCTTTGAGTAGCGTCTGGGCGCCATATTCCGGATGGCCCTGGAAGTGGACGAACAGGCTCCGCTTTTTCTTCTTTACGAAAGAGTCCACTCCACCGTCGACCGATTGAGTCAGCACGAGGTAACCACACGCTGCCAGCGCGTCCGCCCGCACTTCGTTCCATCGGGAGTGCGGAAAACGTACGAGCTGCCCGCTACCGCCGGTCAGCGGTTGATTTGCGGCTTTGGCGAAGTCAAATACACCAAATTGTTTGTCATTCAACCGGCACCGCTCGATGCCATCGCTATGCAGGACCCCGGCATGTGCCGCCAAGCACGACAAGACCGTCGAGGTGGTATTGCTTTCCGCCCAGTCCAGAACATTCGCCAGCGCGGACCAGTAGGGTTCGTCGCGCAGGTTAGGCTGCCGGGGCTCCGTTCCGGTCATAATCACAGCGTCGAAGCGGCCGTTCAACAAATCGTTCGTGCCGAAGTAGAAGCTGTTCAGGTGCTGCTGCCCCCGTTCTCCCCGAGGAACTCCGGTGAGCGAGTAGAGGCCTAGCACGACGGGAGTGTTGCCGGACGCCACATCAAGCAGCTCGAAGAACTGGACTTCGGTATCCTCCAGCGCCGAGTCCGGCATGTTGTTCACAAACGCAATTCTGACGGAGTCCTTGCCCGTGCGGCTATCGCCGAACCCTGCAGGGCGCAAGCTCTTTTGCTCAATCCACCGAGGCGGCACTCGCCCACCTTCAATAATCAACGGCATGTCACCCCTCCCCCACCCACGATGCGTGCCTGACTGCAGAAACCCTATTGCTTTGCACTGTCCAGTGCCTGGCCTAAATCCTCAAGAATGTCGTCGATGTGCTCGATACCCACGCTGAGCCGGATCATCTCGGGCGTAACACCCACCTTCGCCTGCTCCTCCGGCGTGAGCTGCCGGTGGGTAGTCGACGCCGGATGACACGATAACGACTTGGCATCGCCCATGTTCACCATCCGCTTGAAAAGCCGGAACGCGTTGAAGCATTTCCGTCCGCCCTCATAGCCGCCCTTCACCCCGAAGGTCAGCAGCGAGCAGAAGTTTGTGCCCAGATATCGATGAGCCATCGGATAGAGCGGATTATCAGGAAACCCGACGTAGTTCACCCAATCAACCATGGGATGAGCCCGCAGAAATTCCGCAACCTTGCGTGCGTTCTCCACGTGGCGCTCCACGCGCAGGGCTAGCGTCTGAATCCCCTGCAAGAACAAAAAACCGTTAAACGGAGACAGCGTGGCTCCGGTATTTCTCTGGCAGACCGTCCGGCAGCGCGCCACAAACGCCGCCTCTTTGTAATGATCGACGTAGACCACACCGTGATAGGCGATCTCCGGCCGATTGAACATATAAAACTTTTCCGGATATTGCCGCCACGGAAACTTGCCGCCATCCACAATCATTCCGCCGATGCTGGTGCCGCCCCCCCCGACGAATTTCGTCATGGAATGGACCACTACATCAGCGCCATACTCGATGGGCCGCAACAAAATTGGTGTGGCAACGGTGTTATCGACCACCAGGGGCACACCGTGCTTGTGCGCCACTCGCGCTAATCCTTCTATGTCCGCAACGTTTCCCGCCGGATTTCCCACACTTTCGCAGTACACCGCGCGGGTATTCTCGTCGATCAACTTTTCGATTTCTTCGGGACGATCACTTGCCGCAAAGCGGGAACAGATTCCGCGCTTCGGAAAGATGTGCGCCAGCAGCGTATACGTTGCGCCATACAACTGCGGGGTCGAAACGATGTTATTCCCCATTTCGGCAATGTTGATGAGCGCATACTCAATCGCAGCCATCCCGGAGCTGACGCTAAGGCCTTCAACGCCACCTTCGAGCGCAGCCATGCGCTTTTCGAGAACCGTGTTCGTGGGATTACCGATCCGGGTGTAGATGTTCCCCTGGACTTCCAGATTAAATAGAGCGGCACCGTGTTCCGCACTATCAAACTCGAAAGCGACAGTCTGATAGATCGGCACAGCCACGGCTTTCGTCGTGGGATCGCCATCGTACCCGGCGTGAATCGCCAGCGTCTCTCGCTTCATGCGTCCATCAGCCTTTCAAAATGTGATTTACCTCTTACTCCGCCGAGGTGGCGACCTTAGCGACCGGAGCAGATGCCGGACTCTTCGCTAACATCTTCACCATCGCCTGGGTGACACGACGAGCGGCGAAGCCTGCTCCGAACGCGAAACGCATCACTGGTCCGAAGCTGTTTGCGGCTGCGACCCCCACGAAATAAATTCCGGGCACGGACGACTCAAAACTCGACGACAGCACCGGGCTGCCAATGACCGTCTTGAACTGCGAACGAATCTCTCGATTGAGGAAGGTCAATCGTTCCAGATCGACTTTGTATCCCGTGGCCGCGATGATGTGTTCGGTTACAATCTCCCGCTCGCTGCCGTCTGCTGCCCGGACGCTAAGATGCACTCCGTCGTTCCGAACCTGAGCACCTTGCGGCGTGCAACCAAGATGCAACTGTACTTTTCCAATCACCTTATCCCGAATGAACCATCCCCCCGAAGGACCAAGAGTTGTGCGGACAGTTTCCACCCGAAAACGTTCGGGCAAGTAGTAGAACGCCATAGGTGAGTTGGCAAAAAAGCGCGAGCGCACGCCCGGTCCGAGCCCGGATTGCGGGTGCCTTATCTGCTGCCACAAAGAGCGTGGCTTGCCTGTTGGCTGGCTATGGAATTTCAATTCCTGCCTGCGACTGACGAGTTGGACGCGTGCGCCAGCTTCCTGCAGCAGTCCCGCCAAGTCCAGCGCCGAAGCTCCGCCGCCGACCACAACCACATCGCGGCCACGAAACGGATCAACCTCGCGATGGCGAGCGCTGTGAGAAAGAAATTCCGCGGGCAGCTGTCCCAGGTTCTCGGGAACATAGGCGAAGTGGGTAATTCCCACCGCCAATACAATCTTGCGCGCCTGAACCGTTTCACCGTCGTCGAGCTGTAAAGCGAATCCGCCCGGCAACCGGTCGACCTTCACTACGAGCCTGTCCTCGAGTTCCGGCACCATGCGATCTCTGAAGGCGAGGCCGTACGCGGTGAAGGTCTCGAGGCGGACGGGTATACCGGTATCGGCATAATCGATACCCCGCTCGGCACAGAATTGCCTCAGGGTGAACGCACTCTCCGGGTCATAGATGTCGGAAGCAAAGCCGTCTGACTTGAGCATCATGCCCTTCGGCATGTGCGCCAGCCAGCTGTCCATCGGCCGACCGAAAATGCGGAATGGAATACCACTTCGACGGAAATGCGCGGCAACTGAAAGTCCATAGGGACCTGCCCCAATGATCGCAGCTTCTAGCATAAGTTTAGGAACCACTCCAAGGGTCGTTATGTGCTGATTGGTACGTTGCAAAACGTACCTGGAAGGGGAGAATTGTTAATATAATAGCATGCCCGGCAAGTTTCCCTGCATAACGACCAAGCGACTGCAACTAGCTTGTTTTCTGTAGTATGCAGGTTAGACTTACCTTCGGTTGTCCCCTTATAAGAAGACTGCCTGAAGGCCCAGCGGGGCAAGATTGAGCTAGGCCTTGTTGGCCAGCTTTCTCTCGACGAACGTGACCACGGTTCTCAGCGACTCGAGGTTCTCTGGAGCCACTTCGCTGTCCTCCACGACGATGGCAAAGCTATCTTGAAGAAAGACGACCAGTTCGAGGACACCCGTGGAGTCGATGACACTATCCAGCAGCGACTCATCGTCACGCAGTGCTTCGGTCCGGCCAAAGAGGTAATTGTTTACGAGAAAACTTCGAATCTCGCGTTCGATATCTGTGGTTTGCATGTTTGTTATTGGACCCGCCTGTTCGTTTTTGAATTATGTACCTAGGTGTTGAGTCGAAAGAACCCCGATCAAGGCCGTGTCGTCCCAAGTGCTGCTGGCCTTCCAGCCTTGAACTTTATCGCTCTGACCGCTTGTGCAGCCCAAATTATTCTGTTCTTCCTGATAGCACGATGACAACATCTCTGGTGCATAAGCTGGCGCTGACGCCGCTCGCACTCGGAACGTAATACCCGGCGACACTAAATTGTTAAAGCCTCCAAGTGGTACCATGGCAGCTGTTTTCCACGCGGCGCGCAATTTCTGAACTTGAAAGGATGCGTGTGGGATTCTCGAGAAACCTACCCAATGGCCGCAAGTAATCAGCATTCAAATGGGATATTCGGATCGGCAGTTTGCGCATTTCTTGCGTCCTCCACCCTACTCTTCGTTGGTACGGGTCCTCATCCAGTGTGTTGGCTGACCTGGTTTGCCCCGTTGCCGGTGCTTTTACTCTCCGCGCACGTCCGCCCGCTACCGACATTCGCGATAGCTTCAGCTTCATGGTTTATCGGCTGTTTGAACATGTGGCATTACTTTCGAACGTCGCTTGAGATCCCGAGGGGCGTCGCGTGCATGATTCTTCTTCTGCCTTCCTGCGTTTTCGGTATAGCGGTTCTCATTCACGGTCAATTCATCCGTCGTCGTCAGCTATGGCAAGCAGCGCTGGCGGTTCCCGTCGTGTGGGTTTTCTACGAATACCTCTTTTCGGTCATCGCGCCACATCGCGCGTTTGGAAATATTGCGTACACACAGATGGGCTGCTTGCTCGTGCTCCGCTTGGCTTCCGCAGTTAGCATCTGGGGAGTCAGCTTCTGTTTGCTTCTGGTGCCCGCCTCGGCTGCAGGCTTACTCAGCACGCGAGGCAGCAAAATGCAACTGGTGAAGGCCTTGGCTGTCGTGGGAGGCGCTTTCCTGATTGCTGGGACTGTTCATTTTGTGTCACGCTTCCGCGCTGATCACCAGGCAATAAACCAGGATATACCAGACTTTCGCCAGATCTTTAGTCGCACGACATTCATGATTCCGATGAGAGACGGCGTACGGCTTTACACGGAAATCTACACCCCCAAGGACGGGGGAGCGCAGCCAGTGCCTTTTCTGATGGAGCGAACAGCATATACCCTCGAAGGTGACGCGACGCACTACACGACTGGCCTCGCGGATTTCGCTGAGATGTTTCCTGACAAGTATATTTTCATCTTCCAGGAGATTCGCGGACGTTACTCCTCTGAAGGGCAATTCGTTTTCTTCCGTCCACCCCGTGACCGAAGCGATCCAACCGCGATTGACGAGTCAACCGATACCTACGACACGATTGACTGGCTTCTGAAGAATATCCCCAACAATAACGGGCGTGCAGGTCTGTTCGGCGTGTCCTATGGTGGCTGGTTGGCGACAATGGCTTTACTCGATCCGCATCCTGCCCTCAAAGCAATTTCCGAACAAGGTTCCCCGGCCGACCAGTTCCTTGGCGACGACTTTCATCGTAACGGCGCCTTTCGCCTAAGCTATGGCTTCGAATTTACCGTCACGACGGAAGCTTCAAGGACGAGTTTCACCTTTCCATTTGACAAACATGACATGTCCGATTGGTATCTCGCGCTCGGCCCGCTCTTGAATATCAATGCGCTCTACGTCCATGACAAACTGCCGACGTGGAATAATTTCGTCGCGCATCCGAACTATGACGAATTCTGGAAGAAGCGGGCATTCCACCGATATCTCTCGGACCTGAAGCCTGTTGTACCGAACTTAAACGTGGCAGGCTGGTGGGACCCAGAAGCTCTTTATGGACCCGTGAAAATCTACGAGGACCTGGAGGCGCATGACATCGACCATAAAAACTACTTGGTGATTGGTCCGTGGAACCATGCGGGTTGGATGCGTACGCACGGCACCAAACTCAGCGTCGTTGATCTCGGGAGTGACACCGGCGCATTTTTCCGGCAAAAGATCGAAGCGCCGTGGTTTGCTTACTGGTTGCATGGCACCGGCACCCTGCCTCTGAACGAAGCGATGATATTCGAGACTGGGTCCAATCAGTGGAAGGCATACGATGCTTGGCCCCCGAAAACGGGAATAACCCGGCACAAACTCTACTTCCGTGCGCACGGACAACTTTCATTCGATGCGCCAGCAGAAACAGAAAACGCTTTCGATTCCTATATTTCTGATCCCGCAAATCCTGTTCCCTATCGTCAGCGACCAGTTGAGGTAACCTATTCGACGGGTAGCCGATGGCACACCTGGCTTCTGCAGGACCAGCGATTCTTGCAGAAGCGACCAGACATCCTGACTTGGTCTACAACTCCACTAACGGAGAATTTGACAGTGTCGGGAGGCATCGTTGCTCATCTCTTTGCTGCTACAACCGGCACAGATAGCGACTGGATCGTGAAGTTGATCGATGGCTATCCGGACAAATATCCCGAAGACCCGAAGCTTGAAGGATATGAGCTGATCATTTCCAATGAAGTGTTGCGAGGGCGCTTCCGCGATAGTTTCGAGAACCCGAAGCCGCTTGTGCAAAACCAAGTCATGCCGTTCACGATCGACCTACATACAAACGATCACACCTTTCTGAGGGGCCATCGCATCATGGTGCAGGTACAAAGCACTTGGTTTCCTTTGATTGATCGTAATCCGCAGAAGTATGTGCCGAATATCTTCAGGGCTACTGCCGCCGATTATCAGGAAGCGACGCAGCAAATTTACCATTCGCAGCAATATCCTTCGAATGTTGAGATTCCAGTATGGCTGCCGTAGCGGGCTGAGCAAAGCAGTCCCCCAGATTGTTCGGAAAATCCAAGGGCTCGCATTCCCGGAGCCGCTTCGCTAGCGGTTGTCAAACGGTCCCTCATAGCTCGTTAGCCTTTGTCATCATCGGCAATTGCATCAGCAACAACGACTGGAGGCAGATGCAGGTATCGCGCATTCTTGCGCTTGGAGTCGATCATCGCATAGGCTCTTTTGACCTGATCTTCGCTGAGCCCAACAATAGGTGCCAGCTGTGCCGCTTCCATCTTGTGATCTCTCCCATAGAGGCAGAGGTCCATCTGCTCAAGCGGCATGGAGAAGTAAAATTCTTCCTGAGATTGAGGAAGAGAATACGTGTCGGTTGTTGGCGGACGGCGCTGAATCTTCTCCGGTATCTCTAAGTATTCCGCCAGTTGATAGACTTGCGATTTATAAAGATGCGCAATGGGCTTGAAATCAGCAGCGCCGTCGCCGCCTTTCACGAAGAATCCCAAGTCGTACTCCAAACGGTTCGGCGTGCCGGCAACCGCGAAATTCAAACGGTCGGCGTGGTAATACTCGATCATCTTGCGAGCACGCTGCTTGAAGTTGCTGGCAGCCAAAATGCCCAAGTATGCGTTCAGTGGCAAGCGAACCTTCTTCGTCTCTCCAGTCGGCGACAGCACCACAACAGAAAAGATAGCGTAACGGTCTTCTGCAAGAAGATCGGGCAGGGTGATCTTGCACTTGTATCCTCTACCGTACTCGGGCACAACGCAGCGAATTGCTTCATCGCGGCGACGATAACACCCGGCGCCTTCGAGAATCGGTGTGATGTCCTCCACAATCGGGAGGATTCCCAACCTCCCAGTCAGCATGTGTCCCAGGGCGAGGTTCTCCGGCGCAGATTCCGACTCCGGCATAAAGAGAGCAACGACGCGATCTTTTCCCAGGGCGTGAGCGCACAGCGCCGCAACCACGCTGCTGTCGATGCCTCCCGATACACCAACAATCGCGCCCTTGCGCCTGAACTGCGTGAAAACCAGATCGCGAACAGCGTTCGCGATGCGATCTACTTCCTTGGCGGGATCGATCCGCAAAAGATCAACAGCAGGTTGAGAAAGTGTCGGAATTGGCTTTCCTTTCGAAATTCAAAATAATCTGGACTAGGTCAAGACACAATACCCCTATCTAGGCATTGGTCGTGACAGACAAGCTCTCTTGATGTTCATCCGCGATCATCCGCTTACTAATCTTGCCGGATTCGGTTTTCGGCAGCGACGCCCGGAACTCGACAATCTTAGGCATCATGAAATCTTCCAATCTTGCTGAGCAATGACGAAGCACATCCTGCCTCGTAAGCTGCGCTCCTGGACGGACTGTAAGAACCGCCTTGATCGCGTTGCCAAGGATGGTGTCAGGCACGCCGATCACAGCTACCTCTGCTACCCCTTCGAGGGCATAGATCGCGTCTTCCACTTCTCGTGGGCTGACCTTTTCACCGCGAGTCTTAATAATGTCATCCTTCCGGCCGATGAAGTACAGGTATCCTTCTTCGTCCGCACGAAACAGATCACCACTGTAAAGAACTTTTTCTCCCGGCAGGGGGCCGGGCTTAAGGCAACGGTCGGTCTCTTCCGGCAACTCCCAATAACCTTTCATCACGTTGGCGCCACGGATCACAAGTTCACCTATAACCCCGGGACCAACACGGTTCCCGTTTTCATCGACTATATAGACTTCCTCATTTGGCATACCGCGGCCAACGGACGCCGGCCGGACATCGAGTTGATCGGGCGGCAAGTATGACACACGCTTGCACTCCGTCAGCCCATACATTGAGTAAAGCTTCACCTGCGGGAACAGCGCACGCAGTTTCCGGACGTGCTCAACCGGCAGGGCCGCCGCTGTGTTGGTCATGTAACGCAGCTTCGGAAACTTGTATTTTGAAAGATCCATCTGCAGCAACATGGCAGACGCTGTAGGCACAATAGGAAAGCCGGTTACACCTTCGTGAATGAGCTTTTCGATCACAACCTTCGGGAATGCGAAGGAGTCGTGCAGCACCAACGTTCCACCGACCTTGAACATCATCAGCAACTGATAGAGACCGTAGTCGAAGGCAAGAGGCAGCATGTTGATCACAACGTCGTCGGCCGTGTTTTCCAGATAAGTTGTGATCGACGTCGCCGCTGACACAATGTTTAGATGCGTAACCATTACACCTTTTGGCCGACCCGTCGATCCGGACGTGTAGATGAGTGCAGCGAGATCGATGTCGATGCATTTCTTGGCCGGAGCCTGAACATCCTTTGTGCCCTGGCAAACCTCCTCCAGAGGGATCAACTTCTTGCCAGCAGCTCGGACGGCCGCAGTCTGCGCTTCGCTCGCTCCCAGCATGAATACACTCCGAAGATGCGGCGTTTCCGTCCAACTCGCAGGATCGGAGAAAATCCTTCCTCCCCAGGTGATCATGGCTGAAGCACGGCAATTGTTGAGGATGTAGGTCAGTTTGTCAGGCTTTGTGGTCGGATTCAGGACAACGAATACTGCGCCGGCTTTCAGCGTCGCAAAGATAGCTAGAACCGCCTCGACTGAATTCGGCAGAAATGTGACCACGCGGTCCCCACGCTCTACGCCCGCCGCGATGAGCGCACGTGCCAGTTCATTCGCCCTATCTTCTATTTGTCGGTACGTCAAGCGCTCACTGCCACAGATCAGCGCCACTTTGTCCGGATGCTGCCTCGCACTGTTCTCCAGAAACTGTTCAACCTGCATACAAGCCCTCCTAGACGACTTGGCTTTGCTTGCTAGCCACATATGTGGCGATATTCCTTACGGAGTCCAGGTTGTCCGGGATCACTTCGTCGTCTTCCACCGTGATCGCGTAACGCTCCTCAAGGAAATCGACCAACTCGAGGACACCGGTGGAATCGATCAGTCCCTTGCCCAGTAACGAGTCGCCAGGCTGCAAGTCCATGGGCTGACCGAAGAGGAAGTTGGTTATGACAAAGCTGCGAATTTCATTTTCAATGGTAGGCGTATGCACGGTTTGAGTCCCTCGATTCGTTGATTTATGAATTGCTGGACCAACAGTTGGGTCGAAAGAACGCCAACCAGGGCCATGTTGTCTTTTACACTGGCAGCGCGACCGCTTTTGAACTTGCTAACCAAAGCCGTCACCGCCCGCGCGTCGAAGATTCCGTTCTGCCGGACAGCCTCCGGCGAAAGTAGCTCTTTTGCGTAATCGACAGCAGTCGACCCGAAGAAGCACTTTCCATCCGGCGCACGATACGGTTGCTTGGGACGGCGGGCGATAGACTCAGGGACTAGTCCGTCGACCGCTCGCTTCAGCAGGTGCTTCTGATCCAGCACCTTCATTTTCAAGTTCGCAGGAAGCTTGGTGCCAAATTCAACCACCCGGTAGTCGAGAAACGGGTAGCGTCCCTCGACCGAGTGCGCCATCGCCATCCGGTCACCCTGCGAAGAGAGAATGTATCCGGGCAGCAAGTACTTTGCCTCAAGATACTCGGCCTGGCTGAAGTATGACCAGGACCGATACTCAGGCGGCAGAGTCTGTTCGAGCTCACCGGCCCCGTTGTAATTCTCAGTTGCTTCCCGGACTTCCGCCGAAAACAACATTTTCAGTTTTGCCGTGAGTTCCCACCGCGGCAGATGGGAAAAGAACGGGCTTGCGAGATCATCCTCGGTCACATGGAAAAAATGCTTGAGGTACGCTGCTGGCTGTCGCTGTATGTTTTCCATGTACGGATAAAGGCGTCTTAGCAACAGCGGCCGCCAGCGTGATTCCAGGTTTCGCCCCCAGAAGCGCCGGATTTTCGCCTCTTTGAAGATGTCGTATCCTCCCAGCACTTCATCGGCGCCTTCACCCGTCAACACAACTTTGAAACCGTTGTCTCGCACCAACTTGGATAGCAGAAACATTGGCGCAGGCGCGGTGCGAATAATGGGTTGCTCTGTGTGCCAAATCACCTGCGGAAACACGTGTGCGATGTCATGGGAGGAACAGCCAACGTTGCTGTGCTGCGTCCCGAGGAATGCGCTCGCCTCATCTTGATAGGACTGTTCGTCGAATTCGGCGTCCTCAAAAGTGATGGAAAAACTCCGCAGCCGATCGTTTGCGATTTTTCTCACCAGTGCGGTCGTCACCGTGGAGTCGATCCCTCCACTCAGGTAAGCTCCAACCGGCACATCGGAACGGAGGCGAATTCGCGTTGCGTCCTCCAACAAGTGCAGCAACTCTTCGGCAAGCTGCTGTTCGTCAGCACCGTGAGACTCCATGGCCTCCTCGTACGACACTGACCAATATTGCCGAACGCTCACATCGCCGTCCTGTACGGTGAGCGAATAACCTGGTGGCAATTGGAAGATATTCTTGAATGCGGTTCTAGGCGGTAGCGTCACCCAGAAAGTGAAAATCTGGTCGAGACCACGGAGGTCGATTTCCGCTGGCACTTCCGGGCACGTCAGTAGCGCCTTGATTTCCGAAGCGAACAAGAAGCTGTCTGCCGTCCGCGTGTAGAACAAGGGCCGGACCCCGAACCGGTCCCGCGACAGAAACAACTTTCGTTCTTCCGTATCCCAGATCGCAAACGCCCACTGGCCATTGAAGCGATGAACGCACTCCTCGCCGTACTCGCGATAGGCGTTAAGAATTACCTCCGTATCGGAACGAGTTGCAAATCGATGTCCCTTGCCCAGAAGCTCTTCCCGGAGTTCAATGTAGTTGAAGATTTCGCCGTTAAACGTGATCCACAGATGTCCATCCCTGATGGACATCGGCTGCGCACCACCCTGCAAATCGATGATGCTGAGTCGCGCGTGGGCCAGGCCAGCCGCTCCCTCTACCTGAACACCGCTCGCATCCGGGCCGCGGTGGTGCAACGTGGCGATCATTCTGCCAAGCTGATCGCGATCAACACGACTGCCATCGAGTTTTAGTATTCCCGAGATGCCACACATAAGAAACTTTCTGGAGTCTAGTGAGAACTCGGCGTTGCAACCGCTGAGATCGCCGCAGGTAGTTTAGAGTCGTGGGACGCCCTTAAAACACCCTTCCCCGAAGTCTGCTCACATCCAGCCTACGTTCTGACCTGCAACTTGGAAATGGCTCGGACGTGCCAGTGCGCAACTTGGAAAACTGTCTGGGTCGAAGGCCTCTGCGTCGCCAATGTGCGCTGCGGGCGCATCATAGAACGGCTGCCGACTCGGGCGTCCGCGCACTGTAGAAACTGTCTTGCCTTCTTGAGGCACGCAGATGAACCGCCGCACAGATAGCGTAGGTAAGTACACAGCTCCCGACGCAAAAGGCTATGTCAGCGGTCGGCCGAGTCGTAAGGCCAAGGCGGCGACCGGCGAGGACGAATCCCAGCATCCCGGCAGATCCCAGCGCAGGTGGCAGAAATGCTTTCCCATAGCGAAGCAAATCCAACCCGGTGAGGCTACGCATGCGCATAACTTGAAGGACATAGCTGAGAATAATCGCCAGCAGGGCTGCGACCTGGCCTCCCACGATTCCCAATAACTTGCAGGCGGGATAAATCGCAATCAGCATGGCCACCGCGGACGCCGCGACTGCGCGGCGATGCAGTCCCGGAAGGCCGATACCGTTAAAGAGACACGTGATCGCGGCGTTCAGCACATTCAGGAACACCACGGTGGCCGCGACTGCCAGCGGTCCGAAGGCCGCGACATATCGAGCTCCGTAGATGACCGTAAGCAGGGAACGCCCGCACAAGTAAATCGCAACCACGCCGGGAAGCCCCAACAGGATCAGCCAGGAGGTCGTCTCCACCAGGATGCGGTTGATACGCTCTTTATCATCCTGGACGTGGGCGAAACTGGGAAAGAGAATTTGTCCCATCATCCTTGTGACAAAACTTGAGGGAGTCTGGACCAGTAATACCCCCATCGTGTAGAGCCCCAATGTTGTTGTCGAATAAAGCTTGCCCAATACGAAGATGTCCGTGCGTGAGAAGATTAGATTTAGAAACGATAGCCCAACTACTGCGCGGGAGAACTTGTAGAGTTCCCGCACAACGTGGCGGTTCCACCCAAATGACGGCAACCCGGGACACAAGATATACGACAGCAGACAACGAAAGGCGTTCTCGCTGCAAGACCCAATAGCCAGTGCCCACACATCGCGAAGATAAAAACTGAGAACCACCGTCGTAATGACTCCACAGATGGCACCGCCGTTGCTGATAGCCATCCAACGCCCAAACCTCATGTCCTTCTCAGGAAGAATGGACCGTGGACTCATCGCGCCCTCGAACAGAATGCTGATTAGCGCCACTCGAAGCAACGGAGATAGTTCTACGTTCCCGTAGAAATGACCGACAAAAGGGGCCATGGCAAAAATAATGACGTACATACAGACCGCACGGCCCATCCCCATCCACCACCCGGCGTTGAGGTATGCCTTCTCCCGGCCCCTCGGGTTTTGAATTACTGCCGCCCTCTGTCCAACATCTGTCAACGTCCCAATGATTGCTGAGCAGGACATCACAATCGCCATGGCTCCAAAGGCGCCTGGCGCCAGCAGCCGCGTCAACAGCATGTTACGGGCAAACCGGACCATCTGCTCGGCAAGACTTCCGGCTCCCAGCCAAGTTCCGCCACGCATAACTTTGGCCCTGAGGCCGTCACCAAGCAACACGTCGCCGATACCAACCTTGACGCGATCGAACTTTTGTCTTAGATCCATCCCCGCCTTTTGATTTTAGAAATCTCGTCCAAAAAGCCGTTGTTTTAAGTGTGTGTTCTGTAAGGTATTAAAACTCAACGGCGCTCTGGCCGAGCGACAAGCCCGGCCCAATAATATTTTCGTAGCTATCCAAGGTCCGTGCTGCCCGGTTGAGAATGCTGCGGCTAGGCTAAGCCTAAACCTCGTATTCAAGTCGGTCGCCAACCCTTTGGGCAAACGCAAGTTTGGCGCGCTCAGCGTCTTCGCCCTCGATTCGCCAATTTCCATCCTGGCCCACAATGCGCATTCGATGCCGCGATCTCCACCAATGATTGATTTCCCGAGGGAGCGCGAGCCACACTCTTTGTCTTTGTCGCAATTCGCGCAAGAACGTCAGCAAGTCTCGGTAAACGCTCCTCGCCTTTTCCTCAATGACGTAATCCGGATGGACGATAAAACTCACCAGACCGTTTCGCGCGACGATTAAGTTCGTCTGCGTTTTCCATAAATCCAAGGAGTAATCGTTGAGCAGGTGAAACAAGGTGTAATCTTGCGTGGTTGTAACAGGAATCTCGAGAGTCTCGCCGAAGAAATACGGCATCACCGTGCAGCATCCGCCTTTTTGTGGGTCAAGATGAGCCACGTTCGGAACCGACATATCAAAGGCGAATCGAAGCGCGTCGTACCAGTCTAAATTCCTGTAAAGAACGGCTGCACGAAAGCCTGAGGCGCCATAGGTCTCTGCGTATCGGTTGATCTTTTGAGCTCGTCGGCTGAACTCCTCGGGATCGCGAAACAAATTGCCGTCATGGTTAAGGTCCTGAATATTTATTTCGAAGCCTCGGTCGCGGATGACTTGGATGAACGCTTGGGAAATCTGGTATCGCCCTTCAGGCACAATTTGAAACGACGCGTTGATTCCGAACGATTCGTCGATACTCATCAGCTCGGTACAAAAGTCGCGCCCTCTTTCAGTCTCGACATCGTGAGTCATTACGGCACAGCTCTGAGCACCATCTGGCCAGAACCAAATGAAGGGAACCCTATCAACGCCCGTAGCCTTCATGGAGAAGAGCAGCAACTTCTCGCATAAATCCTCGACGGTCGTGTCCACTGGCCAACGAGGGAAAGAAAGGTCGCGCCAGCCCCGGACGCGAGCTCGTTGAACGAGCGAGCGGAGTTTTATGGACATCAACGGCCGAAAAACATAGTAACCATTTTTCAACACCCGTTCCCATCCACTCAAACCGCCGGGACCAACTTGATTCGCGTAACGCTCGAGACGTAGGTTGTCAATCACATCAGTTGGATCAAATGGAAGACCGACTGTTGTGCCGTGAACCGTCGGTAGAGCATCGTAGAGGGTAGCATCAGCTCGATTGGCTCGAAATCCTAAAGCAGATCTTCCATAACAGGTCGTGTTCCCACCGAAACGAAAATAGCCGGCGTCTTCGGATAATTGACCTACTTGCTGGATGTTAACAAAGTGTTCCGGGCACAAGTAGCGATCGAGCAGCACTTTGTTCATCTCATTCCGTCTTTGGGAAACGCTCTCACCGCGTGCGCCTTCAGTCGTGTTTTCGCGACTTCCCCGACTATCAGATTCAGGCATCGGCATGTCGCAAGACAACCGGTGCGATCGAGCCATTTGAGGACGGATTTCGACTTTCTCGGACAGACCAGCCGTGCCCCCGGTGGTCGTCCTTATCGCTACCACGACCGAAACCTCGCGCGTAGTTGTCGTGGAACCTTCACTTTGCTTCGCTGGTTAATTCCTATGGAAGTAGCCACTTTAGCCTATGTGTCGGTACAAGAATCTGCCAGATGCAACAAAGACGGGGTCTGGAATCCATGAGAAAATCCCCTTGGCGATTTGAGCACGCCATCCGGGACTCGCTGGGTCTGCAACTCGCGTGCTCGGGTATCGCCAATACGGCATCATCGTCTTCGCAGCGCCCAGACGATCCTTGAATTGAACCAAGCCGGGATGATTTAATTCCGACCGGCCGAGATCAAGTTCACGCATCCCCTGGTTCTTGGCCTCCTGAATAGTCTTCCAAAGCAGAAACGGAGTACCTCCGAGATTGTGGAATCTTTCGTCGGAGCAACCATACTTAAACGTAACCGTGGCCTTGTGTGACAATGTGAGTATTGCGGCCACCGGACGATCACCCTTGGAGACCAGGCGGATGGTCAGATTGTCCCCCATCGACTCAACGAGATTGCGGAACCAATGCAGCGGCTGCGGCGGCACACGGTGGCGCCGGCGCGTGCACAATAGCAGGTCGTAGAATCTGCCCAAGAGAGATTCAGAGCGCCCGCTCTGGTAAGCCAAGTCTTCTTTTTCGGCGCGCCGGATTTTGCGCTGGATGCAGTTTCCATGCAGATTGTTGAACAAGACGTTGAGCGGCACATCCAGCGACAGCCGGTGCAGACAGAACGCTTCTGTCGCCCGCAGGTCGGCGGCTATCAACTGTGAGGGATCGTCTGTGGCCATCGGTCGTATCTCCGCGAGCGCGTAGCCATCTCGGGCCAAACTCTGGCAAACGTGTGCCAACAACTCTCGTTGCTCTGCTGCAGAATCGGCAAGCAAATCGCAATGATCGGAGAATGGCAGCGATACCAAACGCCGCCCGGTGATCCAACTCCTCACCTTGCAAAAGACCAGGCCATTCTTAAGCGGCTCGCTGGGACCGCAGGTCGTGTATGCAACCGGCTCGTAACCGTAAGTTCGCTGCAGGCTCGATAGCCAACTGGAAGTATGAAACACACCTGCCCGCGGGTGTCGACTTACTAGTTCGTCCCACCTGGGATCGGTTAACGGATAAGTTGTGAAAACAGGCAACGTGATCCTTGGAGTCGGGCGTACAGGGTTATGAGGAAGTCTTTAAGCGACTTGCCCCACTCTTATAAGCTACTGAGGAACTTACTGTCGAACCTTTCATTGCTCAACGGGATCCGGCCGGTGCGCGTGGTCTTCCTTAATTGCTCTGGATCCAAGCACCCAAATCTTCTTCTCTGGATCGTACTGCTTCACAATCTTCGCAGGGTTGCCAGCCACAACCGAATAAGCAGGTACACTTCGAGAAACCACCGAATTCGCGCCGACCACAGAGCCTCGTCCGATCACCAGTTCACCCCGGCTGCACATAATGACCGCTCCGAAGCCGATCCAGCACCCTTCTTCAATCCGGATTGTCCCACCTGGCGTCATCGGTTGACGAGCAATAGGAACAGTCACATCTTCGAAGTCGTGGTTGTGATCCATGATCAGTACCGACGGCGCAAAAATAGTATTCCGCATGATATGAATCTGGTTCTTCGCCGAGATCACGGAGCGTCGTCCGATCCCGCAGCCGTCTTCGATTATGATGGCAGGTTCATTGCAAATGGAGACGTTCGGGATGTTCAACCAAACCTCCCTCCCAAGCGCCACACGATTACCTATCCTGATGTAACGTGCCCTGGATCGCGGCAGGTCGCAGGAGAAGTGCACTGACACTTTCTTGCCTATCGAAGCGAACGGGTAGGTCCACGCGAGCCACAGACTGTGAAGTTTGTTCCTAAAGCGGGAAGATACCGCAAGAGGATCCTCCATGATCTCTGGGCGAGAGTTGCTCATTCGTCCCCGCTCTTCCGAGGGAACGCGCCGCGCTCCAACAGGCGTCTGACTTGTGTCGGCGGTACCGCATTCCGGCATGATTTCACGGGTTTGTGCACTGACTGCGTCACAAGCTTGATGAGTCCCACAAGACCACCTCAATCTGACAACTCCAACCGTATGCGGTCGAGGAATACCGAACCAGCGTGCCGTCGCCCGCGCATAGCGGTTCTCGCATCGATTTTTCGCGGGGGTGGCCAGGTCCCTGCCTCGATTTGCTGCGAGCGGCGATCATGATTCAATCTTTACTCCGCTCTCAGTAGATAAACCGCTGCGCAGTGCTGCTCGTCTCTCAAGCGATCCATCGGCAGAAACATCCTCCACGAATATGATCTCACAGTTGCCTGTAGTTCGAGTCTCGGTTAGCGGACGGAATCAGAACCGAGGCGATGGGTCCCTCGCTCACTCGCCTCTCGATCAGGTTTACCAGCGGCATTCACCATGGTTTTATCGAAGCCGAAGTCATCCGCGGAAGCCCGTGAAGGGTATGCTCAAAACTGGATTTCAAGAAAGTTTGCTCGCTGCGGGCTCAGGGTCTTGTCCTCTTGCATCAAGCACCGGGCGAACGCATCCCAACACCCATTTTCCCTTGACAAAATCGTACTGCTTCACGATCCTCGCCGGATCGCCCGCAACAACGGAATAAGGAGGAATGCTGCGCGTTACCACGGAATTCGCCCCCACAACGGAGTGTCGTCCGATGACTAGTTCCCCCTGCTCGCAGGCAATCACAGCTCCGAAACCAATCCAGCACTCTTCTTCGATTCGGATGGTCCCGCCCTGTGTTTCTTGCCATCGGCCGGTAGCGCTCGCCCCCTCCGCCACCAGGCGGGCGTGATCCATCACCACCACAGAATGCGAGCAAATAACGTTTCGCATCAAATGAATCCGATTTCGTGCCGAATACAAACCTCGACGCTGCAGGCCGCAACCCTCCTCCAGAACGAGCACCGGGGAATCCTTGCCAGAAGCAGCACGAACGTCTAGCCGAACGTCGCGGGCAAGGGCCACGTCTTTTCCGATGCTTATGTAGGGGGCAGAGGACCGGTCCACATGGCAGGAGTAATGCGTCCAACTTCCCTTACCGAACGAGGCAAAGGGATAGGTCCAAGCCAGCCACAGCGTGCGCACTTTATTAGCCGCACGTGAAAACCACGTCAGAGGATCTTCCCACGTCACTTCGCGTGGATGGCCACTTTCAATTGACCCAGGGTTTTGATCCAAGATACTTTTCTCCATACCACCTCACTTCGCCATTCGCAGGTTCGATTCCAGGACGCCGCCGGTTTCTTCCAAGGGGCCAGTCTCCCTTGCGCCGGACTTCTGCACGGCCCGGGCCGGATTCCCTGAAAGCACTGAACCTGGTGGAAAGCTCCGGGTGACCACTGCGCCAGGGGCGACGATACAATTCCGCCCCAGAACCAGTTCACCTTTGTTACTGCACAGTACGGCGGCTCCCTGACCGATCCGACATCCTTCCTCAATCCGAATTCTTCCCCCCGCCGTTGTGCCCTGGGCCTTGATCGCTATGCTCACATCCTCATAAGCGTGGGCGTGGTCCATAATAAGGACGTCAGACGCGAGGACGACGTCCCGTTCGAAATGAATAGAATTCGCAGCAGTTATGGTGCACCGTGTGGCGATGCGGCAGTCGTCCTCAAGGAAGATCTTCAGCGCGCGGTTGCCCTCGATGCTGGGTATCGACCAAGTGTGGAACCAAGTGTGTTTCCCGATTTCAACGCGATTCCCTAGCCGAATGTGCGGCGCGATACTGCGCGAAATCTCACTCTCGTAATGTAGCGACAGGTTACAGCCCGCACCCGCAAACGGGTAGGTTGCGACCACCCAGAGGCTGTTCAGTTTCGTCAGGACACGGGAGAAGAACCCCTCTCGGTCATCGAAGCTGGCGGCTGTTTGATGAATGGAACGGAGCACAGTTCTCACGCAGAAACCTCTTCCTTCCGGAAGATCGCATGGATGGACTCCCCTCCACCCGCCAGTGGAGCCATCGCGAGCAGGGCGCGTAATGCGGTCATGCGTAGCAGTTTTCGCGCCACTCTCCACGGAAGGCCGGCTTCCCCTCGATACGCCACCGGGGTTCGCGGGACGCCGACCGCGCCGAAAACATCATCCCAGACATAGCGCAGGCTGGTCCCCACGGCCGGATTCCGCCGTGTTTCGAGCGATACCTCCCGAAGTCCCGCCGACTCGGCGAGGAACTTCAGTGAGGCTGGCGAGTAGTGGAACAGGTGTCGCGGCAGCTCCAGTCCATGCCAATAGCTTCCAAACACGCGCTCCTCGGCTGAGTCCACATTGGGCACCAAGACGTAAAAGATTCCTCCTGGCTTCAGCCATTCGCCGACGCGGGCCATCACTTGCCGAGGCTCGTAGAGATGTTCGAGCACGTCGAAACAGGTAATCACATCGAAGGATTCGCGGGCGAAGGGCGCATCCAGAATATCCCCCACAAACACCTGAGCCTTGCTCCGCTCTTCAGCCGTTCTTGCGCCCTCGGCGGACATCTCGACTCCATAGAGTTTCCACGGTTCGCTTTTCAAAGATTCCAGGAACGACCCCGAGCTACAGCCAAGGTCGAGAAGCGCTCCCGACTGCTTGGATGGCGCCAGTGCAGCTTTGCGCTCCTTCCAGCGAACCGGCGAGTTCTCGCCCGCCCCCGAAATCAGTTTGTGATACGCATCCGTGTAATGCAGGTGCATTTCCGCGGGTTTAGGCGGATGGCTGAGCCAAACCAGCGAACACGCCGGGCAGCGCACCAACGTGTACTTTTCCTGCCGGCCGTGGAACCGGTCCGGTCCTCGCAGCCACTCCTGTGCGCCTGCTTGCCCGCAAACTGGACACGCCTCCGGATCGTGACTCTCAAGCTTCGCGACGCGTTCGCGGTCAGCCGTCCGATCCGATTCTGCAACTGAGGTTAGCCTCATGCGACCGATTCCCTCCCTCTTTCCTTGCGTCGCTGCACGGTTCGGAGCGCCAGTTGAGGGCTCATCCAGGTCAGCAACCACTTCGCTGCGACATTGAACGTGAGGTTCAGTTGCGCCGCTTTCGACGCGGCTTCGCGCGCCTTTCCGAACTCACCGTTCTCCAGATACCAATTGGCCCAACCGCTGTGGACTCCGCTCAAGCGCTCTCGAATAACGTTGCGGATTTTCCTCGGCAGACCTTCGCTCAAGCGCAAGAGCCCTTCGAGACGGAGTTGACTATCCCGCAGCCAGAATTCAAACTTGTTCCATTCTGATTGCACTCCCACGTGGCGGATTTCCGCGGGCGATCGGTCGAACCGTACGAGTGGGAGGTTGACGTAACAGAATCCCGTGAGCATGGCTAACCGGAACATGAACTCACTGTCCTGGCTGTACAGCAGCTTGGGATCGAATCCTCCCGTTTTTCTTATCGCATCGGTGCGTGCCAGGAGAGACGACAGGCAGACGACCATTCCAGATCCCCCCGGTCTCACCAGCAATCTCAGCGCATCTTTGCTGACGCCCATCGTCCCTTCATGCCGATAGCTATCTTCGGCCAATTGAAACATAGTCCGTGGTTCCGGGTGATTGAAAAATCGCGTGTCTGTATAACACCCGCCGCACTGGGGGCCAAATTGCTCCAAGGCCTTGAATTGCCACTCGAGCTTCTCTTTTTCCCAAAGATCGTCGGAATCCAGAAAAGCGATCCATTCGCCGCGGGCTTGCTCTACTCCCTTGTTCCTTGCCACGCTTGCGCCCTGGTTGGTCTGGGGATAGTAGCCAATGCGATCGCCAAACATCTCTCCAAGAACCTTCCCTGTGTCATCCGACGATCCATCATCTACCACGATGACTTCGAGGTCGGCGACGGTCTGGGCTAGGACACTTTCAATGGCCCGCGGAACCGTGCCGGCCCGGTTGTAGGTCGGGATAACGACGGATACTTTGGGATTCGTCATACTCGGACACCGACAGCTTCTCGCGCCTGTCCCGTCTCCAGCGACGCCCCGCTCCGGTGAGCCGCGATGGTTTCGCGATACACATCGAGAAGGATCCGCCCAGCGGCAGTCCAGGTGAGTTCGGGAATAGTCGCCAGTGACGCCGCCCGCAGACGCTCCAGGGCTGCACGGTCCTCATGCAGCAACGCGATGTGTTGAGTCAGTGCCGGGACGTCCCCGACTCCGTGCACCAGTGCATTTTCCATGTGCCGGCAAATCGCGCCCGCCGCTTCCGAGACTAACAGGACGCATCCGCTGCCACGCGCCTCAGAGGTCACCAGCGCGCTTCCTTCTTCAATGCTGGGCAGAATCAGGATGTCGCTCTTTCGCATCAGTTCCGGCACGTCGTTCCGGTGTCCCAGTACGCGGACGCTCGGATGTTGAAGCATGGGCTTCAGCTTTTCTGCGTAGTCTGGCAGGAACTCCCCAGCGATCAGGAACGTGCCGCTCTGGCTGGCCGGTGACTTCAGCCACGCTTCCAGAGCATAGTGCACACCCTTCCTCACGGCGCAAACTCCCACGAAGAGCATCGTCAATCCTCGGTTCGAGTCGCGCGGTTCAGTGCCGGGGTGAAACGTCTTTTCGTCGAATCCGTACTGGTGCCGCGCCAGTTTGTCCGCCGGATAGCCCCGGTCAAGAAATGTCCTCCGCACGAAATCCGATGGGCAAAGCAATCGATCGGCCAGTCCGTACTCTTCTTCCTCTTTGCGAATCTTCTTGGCGTTGTAGGCATGTTCATGGTCCGGCGGCAGCGTTATCCCGAGACGGTCGCACTCTTTCTGCACGACCTCCATAGCAAAACCGGTGTGGGCATTGCACCTCTCCAGCACCGTGGGGATTCCCAGCCGCCGGGCGGTCTTGAGCGTTTCAAGCGCTCCGAGCGGCCAGGTATGGACAATGTCAATCTGTCCCACGAGTTTCTCCAGCCGCCGGGCCACAATATGATCGTGTAATGCAACCGTGCGCAGAGTACCGAAAAGCTTGTACGGGATGCGCAGCTTCCCTCTCGCAAGTGTCGGACGAACCTTTACGCCGTCAGGCGCAGGCCTGGACAAGGCGCCGGGAAATACCAGCACCTCTACCCCCGAGTCCGCTAAGCTGTTCACCTGCTGCCACGCCGTGTAGCAGATTCTGGACGCGCCCAGCTTGTTCGGAAAGCTGTACAGAACTCGAATACGCTCGTTTTTAAAGGTCATTGTTTCGCTCGGCCCCATCACGCTCCCAATAAACGCTGCAACGTTCCCTGCCTGGGCCCGTTAAGGGGAAAACAAGCTGCCTCTGCGTCGAGCGCTGACACGAACTCCAGCTCTGCCGGAGCCTCTTCCACTCGGACTTTCGCCTGCGCAGCCTCCCGTTTGGCTTGGGAGGTTGCGACAGAAATGCAGACCAGCAAGATGAAGAAATAGACTGACAGATGAACCATATAGTTAATGCCAAAATGGGTCACGACATTGGCAAACAGGGCTGACCCTAAGCACCAGAAGAACCATTCCTGCCGGTAGTCTCCCGCGACCCGCTTCCGCGCTATCCCGATCGCTCGAAAGCTCCGCTTGAAAATCAAAAGATAGAGGACCAGGGTTGCAAGACCCCCGGTCAATGCATTGACCACAAACTGGTTGCAAAGATCCCACATGTCAAAGCCCCAGTCGCCGTAGTTCCTACACCCGAGCAGCCACCAGTCGCTGAAATGGCGGATGCAGTTATCCACCAGGTAATAGCGATGGTAGCTGGAGGAGCCGCCGGTCAGGTCAATCTTTGCAATGAGCGACCAAACCGGCCCCTGCATGGAAAGGTGTAAACCCACCAGGAGGGCCACCAGTCCCCAGCGGACGAGACGCATATGTCTTGCGCAGAGGCCAGAAGCCAAGGCCAAACAGGCCGGCGCCGTAGGCCATCCAGGACGTGCTGGCGTGCGATGCGAAGTACCATGGCTGTCGCCCCGGCAAGCCCCGCGCACGCTGCCATGCGCGATTTTTTTTCTGTCCACAGCCAAAGAAAGAACGGAATCAACACTCCGGCCATTGCCCCGCCGTAGAGAGTCCCCATCGCTCCCTCCGAACGAATGTGGCCCTCTCTCATGGTGGGCGGATTCGCACCGAACGCGCCGAACACATTTTGATGCGTGAACTGTTCGCTGACCATGCAGACGCCCTGGATGATGCAAACCACGGCCAGCACCTTCACCGTGCGCACGACCGCCTCGCGGTCAGGGATGAGAAATCTCACCGCCAGGTAACCACCCAGACTTACCACCAAATCGCCGAGGCCTTTGATCACCGCCTGCATATCCAGGAACTGGAGGGAGAAGACGACCAAAGAGACCAGCGTCCAGACCACCACCAGCTTATCGAAGGCGTTGAATCCGCCCGAGAACTTCTTTTCCGACGGCGACGACTTGAAGGCGGCCATCCGACCCAGTACGGTCAGGATGAGAATCTGATGCATGGTAAGGTGCACGCCGCCGAGCACCAGCACCTGTCCGACAGGAATCGTGAAGAAGGCCAGAAGAAAAGGCACAATCGCCTTCTTGCGCGGGACGCCCAGGATCAGCCCGATGGCAACGAGCATCGCCAGCGCGACCAGCGGATGCAGCACCGTGCTGCCGAGGCCGCCTCCAAATCGAAGATGTTCTGGTTGCATAGGGTTCAGGCATCGGCACGCAAGACCTCTTAGGTCTTACATGCCTGCGCCAGGCCTTTTGGGTCGGGCTGGGCTGATGCCATGATAATTGGAAGAAGTAAGTTAAAACAGTGAAGGGATCTCGGACCTGGTGTCCGAAACCCCGTGAGGAACAACCCTCGGATTGGCCCGTACGACGAGAGCCAGATGCAGACTCGGCTCTCTATCGATTAGTTAACTACGTCCGTGAGATTCGTTGGGGGAGCCGGCGGGGGATCGCCTCCATTGTACAGATAGGCTCCGATGTCCCAGGCGCTCCCGCGAGTTTGCCCAGCCGGACTCACGATGCTTATTCCCATCGTGTGATTTGCAGAGTTGTAGCTGGGATACGCCATGCTCGTGCACAGTGCCGTCACGTTTCCCGAACAGGAAGACGATAAATTGATGCCTGCCTGCACGGTCGAACAAGTTGACGGGGTGCAAGTAGTGATTGGGGAATACTCCTCAGACTCGGCTGAAGTGTAGCCCTGTCCATTTGCGGTCGACATGGATTGAAGAAGATTGCCACCTGCATTGTTGCACGTAGTTCCGGTGCCATCGCAAAGCTTAGACCCGCCAACACAGTGATTGTTGGCAAAATTTGTGGTCGAACGAGGCGGTGCCTCGCCGTTCCCCATGCAGGTTCCGCCATTGTTGATGGTGATAGTGTTGTCGTTGATGTAATAAGTTCCGGTGTTTCCAGCTGAGGGATGCCCTCCGATATTGAAGACGTTGCCGGAAGCGGCACTGGCGTCGATAATATTATTGTAGGCGTTGGTTATGCATCCCGAGCATCCGTTATTCCCGTTGAGCCAGAAATTGACGCCGCCCGAGCAGATCATCTTGCGAACGACGTTGTTATAGACATACAAAGTGCTCCCGCTGGCGGGACCAAAAACGAACATGAGATTGCAGTGATCCCCGTCAGTGGAAGTGACTGCGTTCTCAATAAGGTTGTTGTTGAAGTTGTCGACGCTGGCCAGAAGTCCGGAAACCAGGTAGTTAAAGTAATTGTACTGAATCGTCCCCGCGCAGCTCGAATACACGCCGTTCAATGTGTTCTTGCTGCTGTCGGACCCGTCCACGACATTGTGGTCGATCATATCCGCAGCTCCACATTGCGCAAAAAACCCTACGTTGTCGGAACTCACCGTGTGAACCCAGGCGTGGAAATAAAGCTGCGTGGCTCTCTCGTTGGACCCGTTGACGCCTTGAAATCCATTTTGACCGTTATTCATTCCTGTGACTTCTATATTGTCAAAAATTACCCAATTCTCGTTGCCAACGTTGAATATGTTGCCGCTCGCGGTTCCTCCACCGGCGAAGATCGGGCGGCACCAGGAAGAGCCACATTGAGTAGAGTTATACCAAGCCGGGTCGACGCCAACGTAAATCGGGTGGCTGCTGTTTCCGGACCAATTCCAACTGATTCCCAAGTCGCTGCTGACCCAGGTGTCGCCGCCCTTGAGGATGAAACCCAGTCCGCCACTGGGATTGATGGCGCAGTTGCCCGTACAACTCGGCATGCCCGGCATGTGCGCCCAGGGCGTGCTTTCGGAGGTTCCGTTATTGCTGTCGGAACCCGATGATTTTGAGATATAGAAACAACCTGTAATCGAGCCCGTTATATTCCCGTTGATTCCGACGTTGGATACATTGATCGGATTCCCCCAGGGATCAATCGTGGTGTTTCCCGTGGGACACGGCCCGCCAGCCGAGCTAACGGCGAAAGCTGGAGAGGCGGCGAACAAGAGGCCGAAGGTAATCAGGAAAAGAAGGACCATTCCGGAGACTGCTGAACGAAGCTCCATCCAAGTTCTAGCTTTGGACCACACCATGATCGATTCTCCCGTTCGGCAAGCGCGCCGAGGCAAAGTATGCGGCCCACTCGCCGGAAATCGATCTGGGGAAGGCCACTGCAGCCATCGTAAGCAGCGCCAGCCAAGGAGGATAGGTCTCGAAAGGACATGCTCAGACCCGTTCAATCGCACAGGCGGCTTGTTCAATGGTCCAGTAGTCAGCAAGTCGCCAGCCTTTGGAAGTCTCTGAAAGTAAATGAGCCCATGCGCGTTAACTCTTCAAACTCGCAGTGTCCGCGACGCTGGAGCCTTTGCGGCCGGGGGCGGGAATGGATTGCTTCTTCAACTGGCGTTTGGGTTCCGCGGCCTGCTTTTGGTCCCAGCACACTATGGTGCGTCCGAAAACCGTGTACTTTCTAGCCCAGCCGAGGCGGCGAAAAGCAGTCATGCCGAACGAAGACAACGATGCCTTGTTCCATTCTGCGGCCTCTCCGAAGGCACGAGCCCGGCCTTCTGCCGCCAATCTGTGGAGGATATGAGTCATCAGAAACCAATCCAGCGCCCGGCCCCGATACTTGGGGAAAACATGGAAGTCGAGAAACTGCACATCGTCCGGACCCAGGGGAAAGTAATGGGGCTCGACGGTGCGTCCCTGCAGGGTCCATCCGTACCCAGCCAGATTGTTGTCAAACTTGATCAGCCACACGGAGGCCCCCAGCTCAAATCGCTCCTGGATTCTGACGCGGGCTAGCTTGGGATTCCAGAAACTGGTGATGTCCTGCAGGTCCTGCGCGCTGAGATCGTTTTGATTCGTGTGCCGTTCCACCTTCAGAGAACTCGGCATATCCGTAGTCGGCGAGCTTAATGTGGACAGGTCACAATAAAACAGGACCATGCGGCTTGAAAACAGAGCCCGTTTCGCCGCTAAGCCGAGACGGCGGACGGTCGCCCGCAAGCCGTTGCGCTTGCAATAATCAGTGAATCGCGAGATCGAACTGGTGATGCTCATGCGGATGTGGACTGAGCCGCCGCGGAAGGCCCGGGTTGAACGCTATCGGAGAACATCGCCCGCAGGCAGGCAGCGCTGACTTGTTTACGTACGTCGCCTTCCGCGCTTCGCTTCGGGCTCGTCAAGCCCACAAGCACCGTGAGCGCGTAGCGAACCAGGTGGCGGAAAAATATGATGCTTCGAATTCCCATCACTCCCCAGAAGCTGTGATGTTTACGCCAGTAGTGCAAGACCGATTTCTGTTGCGCGACCGCAAAGCGAACGGGATACGGAGCCGTGATTTTGCCGCGGTCATGAATTGCCTCAGCGCCGGGGAAAAAAACTACCTGCCATCCCGCCTTCCAGCAGCGCCGGCACCAGTCCACGTCATCCCCGTACATGAACAGGTCTTCGTCGAGCAGGCCCACATCATTAAAAGCTTCGCGGCGGATCATTGAGAAACAGCCCACCAGGACATCCACGGACAGCGTCCGGTCATGCGGAAAGTAGAACATGTGCTCGCCGGCGAAGAATCGCGATTTCTTGAACGCCGAGGTCAAGCCGGTTGCCGAGCAAAAATTGTTCCACAGCGTCGGAAATCGCCGGCACGTGCTTTGCATGCTCCTGTCTGGGTTGAGGACGCGCGGACCAACATTACCCACCTTCGGATTCTGATCGAGGAAATCGGCCAGAGCATCCAGACAGCCCGGAAAAACGATTACATCCGGATTCACCAGCGCGATATAGCGCCCCTGGCACTGGCGGATGCCCACGTTGTTGCCCTTCGCGAAGCCGAGATTCTCGCGACTCCTGATGAGCTTGACGTGGGGAAATCGAGCTTCGATCATTTCCGCGGAGCCGTCGGACGAGGCATTGTCAACCACAATGATTTCCATGCTGCGGCGCGGAGGCGCCGAGGCCAGACTTTCGAGGCACAGTTCCAGATAGTGCCTGGCATTCCAGCCGACTATGATTACCGAGATATCCATTTTTGCCGGGTATTCTTAACTTCTACTGCTGTTTACGCTCGAGGAACTCGATCAACAAGCGCCGCTTCGAACAAACCCACGCGATTCTACGGCCACCAAAAGCCACTGCGGGCGCTGGATCAGCCACGACCACCAGACCCACACCGCGTGCCTCGCGTAGCCCTGATTCCAAGTCATCAATCTCGTAACAGACGTGGTGCAATCCTCCTCCCTTTTTGAGGAAATTGCTAACCGGCGAAGCCTCACTGGCCGCTTCCACCAATTCGAACACTGGATTCCTCGTATCGGCGGGAGTTAAGAAGGCGACTCGTACCCGCTGTATGGGATCGTGAATAATCTCGCCGTCCCAACGCGCCGACATGGAAGTGGCAAAGTCCTCGGCAACGGATGAAATTGATGATACGGCAAAGCCTAAATGGTGCAGAATGCCATTCCCGCCGAGCAAAGGTCCCACGCGATTGACCTGCACGGAAGCCGTGCTTCGCTGTTCATCCGACTGATTTAGAGACTCGATATTATGTGAACTTTGAATTTTCATTTCTATTTCAGCAAGGAATTGAGAATGCTGGTTACCCTAGGTCCGGTGAGACTGAGATTCTTCAGACGGGACAGCCCGGGTCCCACATCGGTTCTTCGCCCTTCCGTCGCTTGTACCAGCGGTAGACGCTCCTTGCGCCCATGAAGCCGGGCCGTCTGGCACCGTCGACGGGTAATCTTCTCGGACGTTCCGCGGACACCAGGAGGAGTTCACCGAGATGTTTGAATCCAGGAAGCGCACAGGCCATGCGCGACACCGCAACTGCAAGCCCCGGCGAACGTTTTACGAGCCCATGTTTAACGAATGGAACATGTGCTCGAATGGTGCGCATACGCAGCCGGGAGAAGTACGGGGCAATTTCGCGTCGCATCGTCGGGATGTCCAGGTGCTCGATCAGGACGCCGCCGGGACTATAGCGCCGCACCAGTGGCATGCCAAACACTCTTCGATAAAGATCGTCGTACTCCACACCTGCCACATAGCGCCCACCATCCTTTAGCGACTCCGCAACCGTGCGGAACATGTTCATTCGTTCATCCCGCGAATCCAGCGGAGTTGCGGAGAGGGCGCGATCAAAGCTGCAAGGAGCAACACGGAAGTAACTCGCATCGGCCTGGACCAATCCTACACGACCGACCAAAGAGCCAATCGTGCCCTGAGGCACAACTTGATACGTGGTCGGAGCCACGCCGGACGACAGGCGACTTCCCAACTTGCGCAGAGCCTCGAAACAGAAGTCCACAGCGAGCACCTCTGCTCCCAGTTGAGCCATGAGCAAGGTGAAGCGGCCGTCCCCGCAGGCGAGTTCCAGGACTCGACAGCTCTTCAGTGATCCGAGGGCTTCGAGATGCGGCGGAATCTCGATGCGGTCGGCAAATTCTGACCGCCAGCCAGAAGACGGGGGCGTAAATGTCTCCGGCATCGCCTCGTATTCCTCATCTTTGAGCGCAATTTCGTGTTGGGTCTCCTGCGTCAAGATGTCCGTCATCAAGCGCACGATGCCGTTTTCGATCTGGTACTCCTGGGAACATTCGGAACAACGGATGCTCCCCTCGGCGATACTGTCGTCGTCGCCCCGAACTTCACGACAGACGGAGAGTTGGCCCGCATCTCGAAGACACCGGAGCAGAGGCAAAAATTTTCTTGGAAATCCAACGGTCTTTTGCATGTTACGCGCTCCTTAGAGTTAGGCAGCCGAGATCAGGTAATTCTGCTTACTTAGCAACTGCTTCAGACGGAACATCCGCAGTCGCTTTTACACTCGTTGCGCCAACCGTCTTGGCACGTTGACCTGCGACACGACCCCGGAGGCTGCGGACGACACGGTGCGCCGCCAAGCTTACCCTGACGACGGCGGAAGAGACGACGCTCTTACACGCTACAAGTGGGGTTAGCTGATATACGTCGGCGCCAGACAAACCCTTCTTAAAGGAATAAACGCCCGGATTTCCTTCCGGATCGATGCCCCCCAAGTCATACCACTTGACGCCGCTTTCCCTGAGCCATTGAATCAGCGTCCACTGCAGCAGGTACGCGCCTTTTGCGTTCAACCCATCGTCGCTGGTCGCCCCGAGCAGATAAATCGCGGAATCCCCCAGCGCCGAAGCAACCAGCCCTGCCACCGGGATTCCGTCCAATTCACAAATCAGTATCCGCATGCGGTGGGTCTCCGGCAGGTCTTCCTGGATCCGGGCAAACTCCTCAATGTCCACCGTGGTTTCGAATCTTTTGCGTTGTTGCATCTGCTCGTACATTCGGCAAAACGTTCGGTATTCGTCGGTTCCATTTCCTGACAACGACCTTCAATCCGTTCTTTTCGGACCGAGTGAGCTGGTTTCGCCATTTCTTGTCGAGACTTCTTGCGCAATTCCTCGATCGGGGGTGCGAGATCAACAACAAAAGTTCGATACACATTGGCGGCTGTCTGAGGCCTCTTGCGTAAACTTGGAGAAGCCGGATTGAAATACTGCAGCGCGCGGGGACCCAACAAAGGCATTCGGGAGAATCTGCAGTAACAGTCCTCGTTTGCAGACGTATTCCTCCTGCAGGGCACGAGCCATCCTCGAAGCGGCTTCGGCATCAAGCTCTCTTCCCCGCCGGTGACAAAGCGGGCCCCACCGCAAATACGCCATGCCGAAGTTGAACCTTGTCGGGCGAACGATCCTGACCTGCGCCATTCCCCAGACTTCACCGTTTCGCTTCAAGACCATGTGGCTGAGATTTTTCCTTCCCCAGCGGACCGCGCCGTACGACCACGTCTGATACAGGTTGGCGTCATCGAAGAGATCGAGCATCGCCGACCATTCAGCCGGCGTTGCACGATCCACCTCGACTTGCCAAACAGGATCCAGCAAAGGGTTCAATCCGATCTCTCGATCTACAACGGCACTTTGGCTGGACATTTTAGGCCTGGGCCTCGGAGGGCACAGATTCGTTCTCCACGCTTGGCGCCGCTGGCAATGCCTCCGCGGTGCGGCGAATATGGCGAGTTCTCGGTGAGTATGTTGCCGGCACGTCATAGCCCCACAACTCGCGACCTTCGGAGGCTCCACCCATAGGGCTGAAACCGAAGCTTTCGTAGTGTCCGGCTACCATGTTGTTTTTCTTCGACGGAATATAGACACCCACGATCCTTCGAATGCCACGCGCCTGACACTGCTCGACCAGAGCATCAAACATGGCGAATTCCATGTCGCGCTTTAACACCCGACAACTCATCAGCCAAAGGTCAAGTTGGACAGTTTCATCCAATACTCGCCCGATCAGGACCGACACTAAGCCGTTGTCTCCAAATCTGTCAGCTAATCGTCCGTAGAGGGTAATGAAAGCCGGGTCCTGAGCGATGGCCACCACTTCGGCGCTGGTATACCGTCTGGTCGTCAGATTGAACTGATTCGTCTTGTTGATCAACTGTGTAATGCGCTCCAGATAGACCGGAAGGAAAGGTCCGATCTCCGCGCTCATTTCAAGCGAGGCCAGGAACTCACCATAGTTCGAAAATTTGGCCTGGCCGGCGCTCCGCTCGGCATTTGAGCTGTAGTAGGCAGAGCGGCTGAGATCGTCTTGAACTACTTTATCTACTTCGAAGTAGCGCTCTTGTTCGAGCACTTCGGGGAAGCAGGAAACATCGGTGCCCACATTCGGGACTGCGACCTCGGGCAATTGCTCGGCCACAAAATCCCGCTCGGCCGCGTTGTCATCCACGAACACGATGCTATCCAGACCAATGTTGAGATCTGTGGCGATCGCGCGGATGTTCTCCGGCTTCGGATCCCAGTTGGCTTTGAAGGCGCTGAAATCCTCCAGCTTCAAAACGCTGTCGGGATGCGAGAATCCCTCTTTGGCATTCTCGGCATCGTTCTTCGAACACACCGCTAGAATGACGCCGCGTCGCTGCAGATTTTTAATATATTTCTGGAAATCCAAAAAGGCTTCGCCGACCGGGTGATCTTTCCCCAGAATCAGGTTCTGCACCCCATCGTCGCCAACGACACCGCCCCAAAGTGTGTTGTCCAGGTCCAGCACCAGACATTTCTTGGATTTTCCATACACCGACTTAACCATCCCGGCAAGGTTGTGTGCCAGGGACACAGTCGCCGCCGGGCTCAATGCCATGTGAAAGTTGTACCAGTAGCTATTGCGAAACCACGCGGCCTGGCCCACCTGCGCGGAAAGATAGAGGATGTCATTGATCAGAAAACGCGAGTGGCTGCGGGCGTAGTTCGCGAACTCGGCATTCAGCCTCATCACAAAATTCACACGTCCGAACGATTCGGAGGCCTCCAGATTTCCGAGCGGCCTCAGTCGCGGCAGGTCAAAGTTGTTCTGGATCACCAGCGCGCCAAGCTCGGCGTGAATCTTTTCCCACAAGGACTCGAACCGGACCATTTCACGGCGGACACGGTCTTGAACCGCGGCATCGGATTCCAGTATTTCGGGAAATTCCGAGAGGTTGTGCCAGGTGGTGTGAACGAATACGATGTTGGGCTTGAAATTCCATAGATCGGGATTTTCGAACTCGACGTCCTCAGAGTAGCGGTTGTATCCCGATTCGTAGAACGCAGGTTCAATTCCTTGCGCCAGCAGAAACAACTCCAGCATGCTTTTGACTTCGGTCGTTGTTGAACCGCCAAGAATTGCGATCCGCGTGGGGACGAGATTCGGCTGTTTGAGCAGTTCCTTCTTCAACACGTGGCGTTTGCGTAGAATATCCGCCACCACGATTGGAGCTCGGAAAGCTTTCAATACGTCCGATTGCAAAGTTGTTGCTTCTGATGACATCGAAATATACGCGGGGCTTGCTGTTAAGAAGAGATACTTTCCGCCTGAGCCAGCCGGAGAAGGTCCGCAACCGTGGCGCAGGTCACGATTTGGCCGGGAGAAATCGACGCACCATTGTTGGTTTCCGCCAGGGCAATGAAAGTGATCAGCGAGGTGGAGTCCCAGTTCGGCAACTCCTCCAGCCGTTCATGCCCTCGGAGTGTCCCGGCGGGCAGGTCGAGAATCTCATCCATCTCTAAGAGGAATTCATCGCGGTTCATTGGCATGGTGTCCGTAAAAAGCTTATCGCAGGTCTAGTAAAACTGGACTATTGTTTTCTTGTCTTCTCAGGCAAGGTTCTACATTGGCGTTACCGAACAGCGAGTTCCTCATCGCACGAAGCCGGGGCAGGATCTCAATCTCCGAAAAGAAAGCAGCATCCGTACTGGCCTTGATGCTGACCCTATCAAATTGCGACCCGTGGTTGCGCGCTGAGTTGGCACGGCCTTCGGCGAGGAAGATTGCCTCGTATCCGGAACGCTGAAGGTGCGACTTCAGGTCCGTGGTAAGGTCGCGTGAGGAGCCGTAGGGCACGCTGAATGATCTCACTTTCGTTCCTGAGGTCTCTTCTAGCAGCGCCTTGTTCCTGTCGATTTCCCCAGCGAAGTCCCCCACTGACAAAGACCTGCAGTTTGTGTGACTGTAAGTATGGTTGCCTATCTCAAAGTTGAAAGTTGCCAGATCGTGAAGCTGTTGGCTGCTGAGATAAAGACTTGCCTCGGCTGCCAAGTCACTTTCATCGACGCGAGCCAATTCAACCAGGGCGCTTCGAAAGGCTTCCCTGCCCCGGAGAGTTGTACTTGGAAGAAAGCGGGAGAATACCTCGACTAGCGAACGAACTTCGAGGTCGCCGTTGCCATTGACAGCTCGAATCGCAGCGTTGACTGTGCTCAATCCGAACCGGTTGACCACGTGGCAGATAAGATTTTCGAGCGCCAATCGGCGGTTGTCGAGGCATGCGCCATTCACGAAGAAGAGAGCCGGCACTCCGAATTTCAAGCAGAGCGGTGCAGCGAACTCTCTGACTGACACATAGGCATCATCGAAAGTCACCAGCACCGGTCGAGCCGGTAGCTTCCGACCATCGGAGTCCGCGATGACGTCCTGCAAACTGACCGGAGTGTAGTGTCTGGTGATAAACCTCAGCGCCGCCTCGAAATCCTTCCGAGTGACGGTGACGCCAAGTCCCTTGGTAAACGACGATTCCGTATCTGAGATGTCGTGGAAAAGCACGCATCGCAGAGAGTACAGTGGGCCGAGGAGGCGAGCCATCCCGAAAGAGCCGGGAGTATACCAAAGCGATCCCGCTACGAAATTCAGCGCAGCGCGCCGCTTGCCAACGTGGTCTCCCGTCGTTGTGGAAAATGCTGGCATGATCGGGTTCTAGTTCAGTGTTACCCGTTCACCGTCGAGAAACATGCGGTGCCACAATTCCAAAGCGACTAGCGAAAAGACCTCTTTGGAGTGGGCACCGAAATCGCTGTTTGCTTTGATAAGCTTTTCGACAGCTGTCTTTTGGAAGTATCCTCGGTCGATCGTTTTTCGGTCGGTCAGAATGGCACGAACCTGGTCCTTCAGATTGTTGCGTAGCCAGAATTCGTACGGGACGGGAAACCCGGCTTTTCTGCGCTTCAGAATTTTATCTGGAACTCGCTTCGACAAAGCTTTCTTCCAGATGTATTTCAGAGAGAAGCCATTCAATTTGTAGTGCGGCGGCAGCGAGGCGGCAAACTCCAGAAGTCGATGATCCAGCAAAGGTACACGGAGCTCGAGTGAGTTGGCCATCGTCATCTTGTCGGCTTTGATAAGCAAATCGTCCGGCAGCCAGGTCTTGGTGTCGATATACAGCATTTGATCGAGGATGCCTTGGTCCTTCACTGCCGAAAAGAGCCTCCGGACCGGCTCAATCGTATATTCCTTGTCAATCGACTTCAGGAAATCCGCGGAGTACAGTTCGCCGATTCCGTTTCCGGAGTACTGATACGGAGTGGATGTGCGGCTGTAATAGTAGTTGGGGAATGTAGCATTCATTAAAGGCAGGTACTTGGCTACTTTCGCCGAATTCACCCACGAATTGAGCTGCGAGAGTCCCCAGGATGCCGCACCGTTGGCGCCGGGCCAGACCTGCTTGAGACGCTCCAGCCAAATGATGTTACGGTAGTTGTCATAACCGGCGAATGCCTCGTCCCCACCTTCTCCGGAAAGCAGCACCTTCACGTATTGCCTGGCGAACTTGGAAACGTAGTACAGGGCGACGGCGGGCGGCTCACAAACGGGCTCTTCCATGTGCCAGACGTATTGCGGGAGGAATGCCGCAAAGTCGCTGGCAGTGATCGTCATGTCGTGGTGCTGGGTGCCAAAGGTTTCGGCCGCCAACCTGGCGTAAGGTCTTTCGTCTGCCAAGCCCGAATCGGAAAAACCCACGGTGAAACTGTTGATTTCCTTGTCCGTTCGTTCTGCGGCGCAGCTTAGTACGGCGGTCGAGTCCACCCCGCCGCTTAGAAGGACGCCAACGGGGACGTCCGCAATCATGTGCAGTTCGACCACTTCGGCCAACAGATTAGACAATTCGTTTTCCGCGTCCTTGAGGCTTAGGCGCTCAGAAGGCTTGACGAACCTGAGATCCCAGTATTGTCGAATCTCCGCTTTGCCATCCTTAACCGTCAGATAGTGTCCCGGCGCGAGCTTATGGATCTCTTTGAGCAGCGTGTCTTCTCCTGGGACATAGAGGAACGTTAGGAACCGGTCAATAATCTCCGGGGCCAACTTGCGCTTGATCGCAGGGTCGGCCAGGATTGCCTTGATCTCAGAAGCAAACACGATCGAGTTGTCGATCAGCGAATAGTAAAGGGGTTTTATTCCAACCCGGTCCCGCGCCAGGAAAAGAGTTTTCGTGTTTTCATCCCATATGGCGAAGGCGAACATCCCGCGGAGCTTCTCCAGGCACTGGGGACCAAGCTCCTCGTACAGGTGCACAATGACTTCAGTGTCGGTCTGCGTTTTGAAAACATGGCCCTTGCTCAGGAGAAAACTGCGTAACTCGCGGTAATTGTAAATTTCACCGTTGAAAACGATCCAGACAGTACCATTTTCGTTCGAGAGTGGTTGGTGGCCGCTGCTAAGGTCGATGATCGAAAGCCGCACGAAGCCCAACCCCACTTCGGACCCCATATGCAGCCCTTCGTCGTCCGGGCCTCGATGGCGAATCGTATCCATCATGGCTCGAATCAAACCGGGCTTCACGCCAGCGCCTTTCTCGAAGTTCAGTTTTCCGCAGATTCCGCACATATCAGTTCGAAGGCTCTCCCCGACCGCTCGTCATTTCCAAATCGTGTTCAGCCCGCAAAGGCGTCTGAGTTGCTGAGTACGCACATACTTGATCAGTCGTTCGTCATTCACGCGCGGCGGCCGAATCCAATAGCTCTTTACGAAACCGTAGAAAATCGCGGCGGAACCAGCGATGTAAGGCTTCTGAATCAGCCGTGACACACAACTCGCGAGCAGAAATAAAGGGTCGTATCCCGAGACGTAGCACGCCACGCCGTGCTTTATCCTGTCTCGTAGCAGACCATCGGCCGTCCCTGTCAGACGATGATGAACGAGCTGCAGTTCGCCGAAGCTGTAGGTGTTCCACCCTAACATGTTGGCCTTCACTTCATCGATTGTGTCCCACCCCGGAGCTTGCCACAAACCCCCGATCGCTTCCCAACAGGCTTTTCTGTAGATCTTGGTTGCTCCTCTGACGTGGAATTTGGGATTAGCCTCAAGTTTCTGCACGCCGCCAAGATCATGATAAATCTCTCCCCCGCCAATTCCGAGCTTTGAGTCGCGTTCGAAATGTTCGAAACATTTTTCAAAATAATCTGCGGGTAAAGTCAAATCCCCGTCGAGCTTTACGACGAACTCCCAGTCATTGGACAGAAGCGCGTTGTAGCCGTCATAGAAGGCCTCCACTACTCCGCCGCCGGACTTGCGAAACCCGCGGTTGGTTCGGTGTACCACGCGGATCCATGGAACCTCAGCCGCATACCTATCGACAATTTCAGCAGTCCGGTCAGTCGACCCGTCGTCGACAATGACCCATTCCGCAGGCCGTATGGTCTGGCCTTGAACAGACGCGATAGTCGACTCGATGAACTTCTCTTCGTCGCGTATTGGCGTAACGATCACGTAACGTGTCATTTCTCTTCCATCACACCGAGGCCCGTCGCTCTCGCGATTTTATCGTTCGGGAAAATGCCCGGGCTTTGCGCAACCGGACGATTCTTTTTCTTCATGATCACTCGCAGACTCCAACCCCCACAAATGGCGATCAGTATCAGTGTGCATCCGCACACAATGACCAGCAGCGGCGTTGCCCGACGATTGTCGGAATAGTCTTGGTAGTAATAATCTGTCAGCGCTCGTCCAACGTAATATTTTGATAATGTTATATCCCGGAAATCGGAAACCCCTCGAAGAAGATTAACGCGAAGAGAACTCTTCGACGTGCTGATTGAGGCCAAGTCAAGGTCGTTCCTGTATCGGATCACAACGCTTCGGACCCCTCCCGCCGGAAGAGTTACGCTGAGGTCCAGATCTCCGCTCCCGAGTTGAAAGGGGTAAGGCTGGCCATCCACACTCACCGAGGCTATATCCGCAGAACCGGATTCTTGCCTCTTGACATAAAAGACCGAACTACGCCCCGAGGTATTTTTCAGTTCGAAGGTGTTTGAAAAAGCAAGAACATCGTAGTTGGAGTCGTCTCTTAACCTCATCAGGTACAGATGCTTCACTATGTCACCAACACTGCGCCACTGGGTATCGGGCTCAAGTCTGTTCACTTGATCTGCGATGCCGTCAAAGGCGTCGATACCATTCACAAAGAATTCGTGATGGGTGTAAAAAAACAATGGGTTATCGAGGAATTCGTTGATCGCTACGAAGCCGTTCGAACTTGGCATGTTTGCCGGATAACGGCTGATGCTTGGGAAATCTGCGAAAGAGAGCGTGACCGGCCTCAGGACAAAGGAAAGATCTGACGGTCTCGATCGATCCATGGGCACATTCGAGGAGTTGATGGTAGCTAGAAAATTATACGTTTTGAGTTCTTCGAGAATACTTTCCGTCCCGATGCTGTGGGGAAACACGAAGACGTTGTCATAGGGAATCCCTGTCAGCATTTTGAACTTTTCCATTCTGGCCCAGGATTGTTTCAGCGCAGCGGTCTGAAGATTCAAGGGCTTACTTCCCAAGTCCTCAAATTCCTTATGATCGTGGTTATCTCCGTGAACGCAGATGGAGAACCTCTCGGGATGGCTCCGGAAGATCGAGACAGGCTCTGCTTCGCTCCGATCGTAATTCCACGGTATGAAAGCAATGGTTGTATGAAAGTTGTGCCTTTCCATCTCCTGGAGAAGACCTCTGTAGCTGAGGTCCCCATAAGGCTCGCGTAGCCATGGATCATCAACTGTGAGGTTGGCGTAATGTTGAAGAGCATGCCACCCGTGTTCCCCCGCGCTGTACTTGATAAACATCATCACGGGAGCGATTTCTGCAAAGGCGCTTTCTATATTCTCGGCGCTCTCTCCGACAGCGCCGTCGCCGGCAGCATGCGTTTTACAAAGCAAGAACACTTTCTGCTCACCGAGTTCTGTCTCAATGAATACCGGAACGACCTGCTGACCGTTTCGTACAGCCATGACTTCTTGAGCTTTGCTGTGGCCCGCTAATGCGAAGTAGAACGTATCGTTGCCTGGAAATGGCATCTCAAGATCTGTTAGTTGTTGGGTGATCCCAGCGACGCTGCCAACTACGTAATGCAGGCGAACCGGACTCCCGAGATGCTGGGTGCCAACTGCCGCACCGCCGGACCAAGAGCTTAAGAGAGCCGGTCCTACCTCTGGCGTCACTCCGAGAACAAGCAACGGTACACTGCCTCGATGTTCTCGGTGCAGGGCCCGCAGCAGTGTCTCCTGGTTAACAAAGGCCAGTGAACTCGCTTCAACGGCAACCGCCAACGTCGCGTTCTGCTGGGCTGCACGAATTGCAGAACCGGTATTGTTTTCGCCGGCCGTAACCACCCTGAGGTTAACTCCGTAGAATTGGGTGGCAAGTTCCAGTTCTTTTTGCTCTCGGGACGGGACTCCAGTTGGACGAATTAAGACAACGTCAGCCGAATAACACAACAAGGATGATGTCAGGGTCAGTAGAAGGACAACACAGGCGGCACGAATGCGGCGGTCGCCTCTTCGAGAATCTGCGTGAGCCTTGCTCGGGAATAACCACATGTGGAAATTATTCGTGGGCATTATTGATTACCGCTACACGACCAGTCGGCGCGGAGAGAGCTGCATCATATGCTTGAAGCAGCGACGTTTTCTCAACTTCCCAATTCAGTTTTTCTTCGATCCGCCTACGGCCGCACTCACCGAGCTGGCGACGAAGATCTCCGCAGTCGAGCAGTGTGGTGATTTGCTTGGCGAAATCGATGGGATCATTCGGGACTGCGTAAAGTGCAGCAGGTCCTGCTATATTCCGCCCCTCCTTCAAGTCGTAGAGAACTACTGGCAAGCGAAACGCCATGTATTCAAGAATCTTAATCATTGTAGAGTTATCGTTCATCGCGTTTTTCGGATCGGGGGCTACCCCCACGTCTCCATTGGAGAGATAAGTGGCCACTTCGTCGTGGGAAACCTGGCCCGTGAGCGTCACATAGGCGTCAAGATTCTTTCTGGCAATGATTGCTCGCAGCTCAGGAATAACGGTCCCTCCCCCAACGAGAACGAAGTGTGTGTCTTGCCGATTCTCACGTTTTACTATGTGTTCGATCGATTCGAGTAAAAGGTCGAGGCCGTCTTGCGTACCCATGAAACCGACATACGTCACCAACAGCGACTTGCCGAACTTGTTGCGAACCAGAAGTTCTGGGCGGCGGAACTTGGTTAGGTCGGGACAGTTCCGTACCACGAAAACAGCGTTTGGGTCCTTCCCTCCGCGAGTGACCGCAACTTCCTTAAACGATTCATTCGTGGCGAGGCACATGTTTGCCACCCGGAATGAACAGCGCTCAGCCAATCGGGCCAGCTTATAGAGGAGGCCGCTACGCCTTCCAAACTTCGCCTCGAACAATTCGGGACCAAGATCGTGTTGGTCGAAGATGAATCGGACACCGAACACTTTGAAAAACAGCGCCATTAAGAAAATGGTATCCGGCGGATTGCATGCTTGCAAAATCCGAAATCGAGTCCGCGCGAACACTTTCAAGGTCAGTAGAAACTCGGCAACCAATGCCCAACTATATTCCAGCAGGTATCCTGCCGCGCTGGAGGCCTCGAACGCACGATGGCGATAAATCTCGACTCCCTCAAGAGTTTCATAGGCTGTCGAAAAGCCCTTTCCCTTCGGGCAGATAACGGACACCCGATATCCCGCATCCCGCAGTGCGCATGCTTCCCGCCATACGCGTCTGTCGAGAGGCACCGGCAAATTCTCGACCACAATGCAAACAGCGGTCGGCATTTTTCTCGTCATGTTTTGGAGCCGTTTCCGCTGGGCCAGTGGAAGTTAATGCTGCGTTGGACACAGCCCTTGGGTTCTTGCTCAGGTGAGAAGGTCGTTGCAGCTTTTCGCCTTACTTCGACGCCGACTAATCTCGTTCGCGAATAATGACCCGTCGTGCTACCTTGCCAGGACATTCTCGGCCTAGCGTTGCACAGCTGCAAAGGACTCTACATCGTTGGAAGGAAGTTCCCCGGGCGTCATCGCAGGGCGTCCTATGCAGACGTAGTGAAACCCACGACGAGTCAGGTCAGTCGCGTCAAACATATTTCTGCCGTCTAGGACCAGCGGGCGCTCGACGGCTAATCTGACGCGATCCCAATCTACCTCACGAAATTCGTCCCACTCCGTGACGATGACGATGGCATCCGCGCCTTCGGCGGCTTCGTAGGGATTCGAACAGTAAGTAATGCTGGGAAGCACCGATTTCGCTTTTTCCATCGCTTCCGGGTCGTAGGCTCTCACCTCCGCACCCTCGTCCCGCAGCGACTTCACAAGCGTGAGCGACGGAGCGAAGCGAACATCGTCCGTGTTCGGCTTGAAAGCAAGACCCCATACAGCTATTTTTTTGCCTCGCACGACCCACAATTCCTTCCGGACCTTTTCAAGGAAGTGCTCAACCCGACGTTGATTGATCTTCTCAACCTCTTTCAGCAACGAGAAGTCGCACCCGGATTTCTCCGCGATTCTGACGAAGGCTTGCACATCCTTGGGAAAGCAGAATCCTCCAAAGCCGATCCCAGGATTCAAGAAAGCGGGCCCAATTCGTGGATCTAACCCCATCCCTTCGGCGACCTTGGTCACGTCGGCTCCAACCACCTCGCACAGATTCGCTACCATGTTGATGAAAGAAATCTTCATGGCAAGAAACGAATTCGAGGCATGCTTGATCAGTTCTGCCGAATTGGTATCCGTGGCCAGGAAAATAGGGTCCTTGCGCTTCGGGCAATCCGAATGGATGGGACAGGCGAACTTCTGTTTGATAATCGGTTCATAGATCTCTCGCATGAGGCCCGCTGCACGTGGCGAGTCAGCCCCGATAACGATTCGGTCCGGGTGCAGGAAATCTTCGACGGAGGTCCCTTCCCGCAGAAATTCCGGGTTGGATGCGACGTCGTATCTCAGGCCATTTGTGCTGTGCACAGACAGATGCCGTCGCAGCTGTGCACCAGTCTGAACTGGCACGGTGCTCTTCTCGATGACCAAGCGATATCCGGTCGCACACTTTGCAATCGCTCGAGCGACTCCTTCGATGGCAGACAGGTCCGCGTCGCCGTTGGCCAACGGTGGCGTTCCAACGCAAATGAAGATCGCGTCTCCCCAAGCAATTGACTCTTCCGTGGACCCGAAGCGCAACCGGCCAACTTTTCTAACGCCCTTGATAACGTCCTCGAGGTGGGGCTCAAACAGCGGCATTATCCCATTCTGCAGTTTGGCGAGTTTTTCAAGGTCGCTTTCACTGCAGAAGACGTCGTGACCGATCTGCGCCAAGCAAGCGGCAGTTGTAAGACCCACATAGCCAGCACCAATTACGGAAAGCTTCATTTTTTCTGTTTTCCTTGTCTCGAACCTATTGCGGATGATTGACGTTAAGAAAGCTATGCCGTGCGGTCGGCCGCGGCCAACGAAACCTCGGCTTCTGCGGGTTTGCGAGTGAACTTGGAAGTGAAGCTGAGAATCTCCTCCACTACCCGGCCTTGCTGCTCTGCAGTCAGCTGCGGGAACATTGGCAAGGAGACGATTTCCGCTGCGGCTTTTTCTGCCACGGGGAAATCTCCGACCCGATGCTTCATGGATGCGTACGCCTTCTGCAAGTGCAGAGGAATTGGGTAGTGAATTCCCGTGCCAATGCCAGCCTTTTTCAGATGGTTCATCATTCCTTCGCGGTTATCGGTCCGTACCACGTAGAGGTGGTACACAGCTCGTGACCACGCGGGCTCGAAAGGTGGAGCGACAGCGTCGTCTGCTGCAGCGAACAGGCGACGGTATTCTGCGGCGCGTTCGCGACGCTGAGCGTTCCACTTTGCCAAATGAGTCAGCTTTGCATGGAGGAGCCCGGCCTGAAGTGCATCCAGCCTGCCGTTATAGCCCTCCACGTCGTGATAGTACTTTTGAGCCTGGCCATGATCGCGGAGTATGCTGATCTTTTTGGCTAGCCCGGAATCGTTAGTAGTCACCGCCCCTGCCTCGCCGCAGGCGCCCAGATTCTTTCCAGGATAGAAGCTGAATGCAGCTGCTCGGCCCATCGAACCGGCCTTCATCCAGCGGTTATGCTTGCGTGAGAAATACTCCGCCCCGTGTGCCTGGCAAGCGTCTTCAATCACGATCAACTTAAAGCGCGATGCAAGTTCCAGGATTGGGTCCATGTCGGCAGTCTGTCCGTAGAGATGGACTGGAACAACCGCAGTGACGGGCCGGCCGCTGCGACGGCTGATGAGCTTGCCGGACTTGTCCGTTGCGCACTGCTTTTCCAAATACTCCCTAAGTTTCTCCGGGTCCATATTGTAAGTGCGCTCGTCAATGTCGACAAATTCCGGAAAAGCTCCGGCTTGCGAAATAGCTTCCGTGGTGGCGATGAAGGTGTGTGGTACCGTAACGACCACGTCGCCCGGCTGGACGCCGCAGGCCATGATTGCGAAGCGAAGTGCGTCAGTGCCGCTGCTGATGGCGATCGAATGGCTGGTGCCGCAGAACACGGCGAATGCCTTCTCGAATTCTTCCACCATCGGACCACCGATGAAGCCGGCGGTATGCAGAACCTGGTGGAAAATCGCGGTGAGTTCCTGCTCCATTTCTACGTGAGGAGTAACCAGATCGAGAAAAGGAATGCTGTTTGTGTTATTAGACATGCTCATTTTATGATCTCCGAAATTTGTTCGATGTATCGCAAAACTCTGGCTGGATTTCCGGCGATGATGCTGTTCGGTGGGACGTCCCTGGTGACTACGCTACCGGCTCCTACAATGGCGTTCTCGCCGATTGTGATATTCGAAAGAATGGTCGCACCCGAGCCGATGGATGCTCCCTTCTTGATTACGGTCCGCTCGACTTTCCAGTCTGCTTCGGTTTGCAGACTCCCGTCAGCCGCAGTGGCCCGCGGATAGCTGTCGTTAATGAACATTACGCCGTGACCAATGAAGACGTTGTCCTCGATGGTGACGCCTTCGCAAATGAACGTGTGGCTTGAGATCTTGCAGCGCTTGCCGACGGTAGCGTTTTTCTGAATTTCGACGAAGGCACCGATCTTCGACTCATCACCGACTTCGCATCCGTACAGGTTGATAAACTTGGAAAGCTTGACGTCCCGTCCAAGCTTTACATCGGGCGCGACACACACGTAAGGATTCATAGAGCTTGTTCGACCATCCAATTAGAAAAGATTGGCGTGCGAGAGGATTGGTTCAATCTGCTTCCGCAGCAGCGCGTTCGGACTCGTAATACCACGTTGCGGGCCTGTCCGTGCATCCTGCGGGGAGTTTATGGGAAGTTGCTTCGCTAAGTTGGAATTCCTGATGAGTAGCGACCAGCGCCGCCCTCATCTCTTTCTTGGCTACCACAAAGGAGATGTTGCACGCCGATGCACCGTGAGCGATAGCGATTACGTGAATATTCTCACGGCCCAGTACGCCGAAGGTACGACCGACGATTCCGCTAGTTCCGCGCACTTTCTGGCCTACCACGGTGACGATCGCAACCGTCGAATCCAGTGTGATGTGTTCTACCTTTTCGTGGGCCAGGTCATGCGCAAATTCGTGACGCAACGCCTCGACGGTGCGTTTAGCCACTGGGGACGAGACCACGAGGCAGACGTCGTTCTGCGCGGAGGACTGCGAAATCAGTAACACATCCGCTCGGACCGCCGCAGTCGTGGCGAAGGTGCGGCCCAAGACATCCTGTACTCCCAAGAGATCCGGCCCGCCGATGATAATCAGGGCGGCATCACCAATCGCCGTGAGCGCGGTTACATCTCGGCCGTTCGTGGAGCCGTTGGGCGTAATTTTCGTTCCCGGTCTTTCCTGCGCGAATGTATTCCGGATGCGGAGAGGAATACCACGTTGCATCACCGGATAAAGTGTTTTTGGATGGAGGACCTTGGCACCGAAGTATGCGAGTTCAGCTGCCTCGCGATACGAAATTTCCGGGATCAGACAAGCGTCCGGTACTAGGCGAGGATCCGCTGTCAACAAGCCGTCTACGTCCGTCCAGATGATCACCTCGTCCGCGTCAAGGGCTGCGCCCAAGATGGTTGCGGAATAATCGGAGCCTCCACGGCCGAGGGTCGTGAGCACACCCTCCTCATTGGCACCGATAAATCCAGTTACCACGGGGACGATTCCTTGCTGCACAACCGGGTGCAGCCGGGCTTCGCAAGCTTCCCGGGTCAGATCTATCCAAGGCTCTGCGCCACCGTGGTACGAATCGGTCACAATCAGTTCCGTGGCCTCAATGCACTCGCTAACTACGCCGTTCTCTCCCAGTACAGCAGCGACTAGCGGAGCCGAAAGCCGCTCGCCGAGACTTGATATGGAATCCCGCACCCGGGGAGTCAACTCCTGCAGTAGCATCGTTCCTTCGCAGAGCCGTTCGCCTTCTTGAAATAAGACCTGCATTTGTTGGCTGATGCGATTCCGCTTTGCGTCAGAATGAATCAGGGCGTGAATCGCTATTTCGTGTTGTTTGCGAACTTCGGCGAAAATGCACGCGACCGCTTCGCGATTACCTGCCTCCGAGTGCACGGCTGCCTCAATCAATTTGTTGGTGACGCCGCTCATCGCTGAAACCACGACGACAATGTCGCTCTCAATCAGGGCGGCTCGGATGATCTCTACCACTTTCTGAATGCAGGAGGCGTCCCCCACGGAAGTCCCACCAAATTTCATGATTCGCAGCGGCTTGTTCGGATTGTTCCGCACGAGACTGTGGCTATTGCGATCCGCTGGAAGGTGGTCAGAAGGAACCTTGGAAATCCTCACGGGGTCCGAATGTGGGATACGGTGACCTCGCGGCGAGCGAGCGGAACCTATTTCGGGATTTATTTTGCTTCGCAATCTACCTCCACAGCGCGACGCTCCGGTCGAACGGTTAGCGGCAACGAGGGGGATCGAACTGCAGAAACGCTTTGTTTCGCGTACCAAGCTCTTTGTGTCTGACTTTTGCTTATGCAGTGACTGAGCAGTGCGGGTTCTTCCCAGGGGACATCGTGATAGCCCGACCGCAAGAACTCGCTCGCGGGGTCCCTCATCCATTCCTGGGGAAAAAGTACAATCGTATCCTTCTCCGTAACCTTCGGAGTTTCGGGGATAATGTCACCGGAGAGAGCCGCATATAACGCTGCGGGGAGGTCGCGTCCGGCCCCGAGTGCCAGATGTCCGACCTGCGTGGTTCGCGCGTTTACTTCGATGAGGTAGGCATTCTCCGTGTGCGTTTCCAGCATGAAATCGAAGCCGTAGAATCCTGAGAGATTCAACTCGCGGACTATCTTTTCTGCTGCGACAGACATTTCAGGGTGTTCGATCAGACGCAGAACAGCGGCGTGTCCGGCTGCATGCATTTTGTTGAGAACTTCGAAGTGCAGGGCGGCAAGAACGGATCCGTTCCAGCAAAAGATCGTGCTGGTCGCTTCGCGCCCCGCTACAAACGCCTGCGCATTCACAACAAATTGCTGACGAAGCAATGAAGGCCACAACAATGTTGTGTCTTGGTCCACGAGAGCTCGCTTCGCCGCTCGTGCAAAAAGTGGGGGTGCTTGCAGGCTCCGAAGCGTACGCGCCGCTTCTTCAAGTGTTCGGGCGATCTTCACTCCGTCCCCGCCCGACGTACCGTTTGCTTTCAGGACCAGTGGAAAACCCAAACGTACGGCCTGCTTCCTGAGATCATCGGTGTCCGTGACAACTCCGGTTTTCGGAACCCGGATGCCCGATTGATGGGCCGCTTCCATAAAGGCGCTTCGCGCAAAGACCACGGGGAAGCTTTCCGCCGGGCCCAACGAACGCTCGATCAATGCGCAAATCACTGCTCCGGCGTTCCCTTCCCGCCGCCCGCGTCGATGCAGGTCGTGGAGGTGCCGGGTTGCAAGGTCGTCGCCGGGAACAATCAAATCTGGGTTCGACGCGATGATCGCAGCCTTGAACGACTTCAACGGTGCCAGGCCGTGATAGGTATGTGTCTGGCACACCGCGCTCGTTTTGGCGACCGGATGGCCCGGGGGGCACACTGCGTCGACGGTGCATCCGGCATTGGCCAGAGCCATCGCCAACCTGGCGGTTGGTATCCAACGAGACGTGGTTGCAACTAGGACTTTCGGTTTCACTCTTGTCCAAACCTCGGTACGCGCGAGCGCCGCTCTGTTGCTACATGACTGAACAGCATCACAGATGAACTACCGCTCCCTGATTGCGGACGGACTTCGAGGCCGCTTCCAGCAGTTTGACGACTCGTAAGCCAGCTATGCCGTCATTGAAGGGTGTTTGATCCTGGAGAATGCAATCGACGAAGTAGGACAACTCCTTACGCAGCGCCTCAACCTGCTCAACCTGCGGCGCCCACATGTCGCCCGAGCGATAGTTCACCAGCAGGTTATAGAGACCTTCCCGACTACTTACGTGCACGCCTTTGTCGTAGACCTTGATCTTTTCGTCCGCTTCCAGATCATTCCACACCAGCATCTTCTTCTCGCCGCCGATGAGCGTAGTACGGACTTTCACCGGAGACAGCCAGTTGACATTGATGTGGGCGATAATCTTGTTTGGAAAGTAGACGGTGATGAAGGCCACGTCCTCGAAGCCGTTGAGATGACTCTGGCCAGTTGCCGAAACAGCCTCCGGAGTCTCCTTGATCAGATGATCGATAATCGATAGATCATGAGGAGCAAGATCCCAGATCACATTAATGTCGTGCTGAAAGAGTCCCAGATTGACCCGGGTCGAATCGTAATAATAAATTTTTCCTAGGGTGCCTTCGTCGAGCAACTGGCCAATCTTTTTCACCGCCCCCGTAAATAGGAAGGTGTGATCCACCATGATCTTGAGATTCTTTTTTGCCGCAAGATTGATGAGCTCTTCTGCCTGAGCCGAATCGCTGGTGAACGGCTTTTCGACAAACACATGTTTTCCATTTTGCAGGGCGGCCTTCGTGAGCTCATAGTGCGTCCATACTGGGGTTACGATTGCGATGGCGTCGATATCGATCGACGACATCAGGTCGGCAGTTTCCGCAACCACTTTGACGTGTGGGTAGGACTTGTGAATTCGCTTGCGCGCGGTCGGGCTCTTGTCACAAACCGCCACCACTGTCGAGGCCTCCAACTGGTCGAGATTCCTGACCACGTTCGGGCCCCAATATCCATATCCGACTACTCCGAATTTGACCACAGTGTCTCCACTCCCCTTGTCCATAGATTCATTCGAGGCGGGTCCAACAAGCTGACCGACGGGTTGTAGTACGGTTGACATTTGCAGAGGGGGAGTTTTCTCAGTACGCTCCGTCGCCGAACACCACTGCTACGGGAGTGCGGAGAAGGATCTTCAGGTCCATCCAGGGCGACCATGTTTTGGCATACCGCAAGTCAAGGCGAACCATGTCGTCGAACTTAATGCGACTGCGTCCGCCAACCTGCCATAAGCCGGTAATGCCGGGCTTGGCTTCGAGTACTCGCCGCCGATGCCAGATGTCGTAAGCTTCTACTTCATAAGCGATGGCGGGACGCGGCCCGACCAGGGACATCTCTCCCGTCAAAACGTTCCAGAACTGGGGCAATTCATCCAGGCTCGTCTTGCGCAAGAATGCACCCACGCGAGTGATTCTGGGGTCTTTGGTGAGCTTATAGACCGCTTGACCGTTTCCGTTCGAAGGATTTTGAGCAGCTCGGCCTGCGATCAACTGCCGAACAAAGGCCTTGTGAGCGGTGGCATCGTTGTTGACGTACATTGACCTGAACTTCAGAAAGACAAACTGTTCGCCATGCTGCCCCACCCGCTTCTGCCGGAAGAACACGGGGCCATTCGATGTCAGCTTGATCGCGATAGCAATTGCCAGGAGAGCAGGGGCAAACAGCACGAGGGCAAGCGCGCTGCCGACGATATCCATGATTCTCTTGATCGTGCAGAAGAACTTTTTCGCGTTGTCCCGGCGCGTAAGATCCGGATACAGGGTCGGATTGCTGGGCCTTTGGGGAATATCGTGATTCCACTCCTCGGGAAACAAATGGAAAGAGATGCTGATCAGACCAAATTGGTGCGAGCTTAGATTGGTGCGCAACGTCTCGCTGACCCTGGTCATCATCGTGCTCAGGATCGCATTCCGATCTTCCGCTCCAAATTCTGTGAACATGACCCCCACAACCGAGTTGCCCTTGTACCAGCCGGTAACGTCGGTCTCTCGTGTCGACAGCGAAAGTGCAGAGAGAATCTTGTCCAAGGCCTTCTCGTTCTTATCGGACCGCAGACCGTCCCCCATATCCAGGAGCATCAGCAGGAATGGTTTTCGTGAGCGCTCTGTCCTCTTCCGCTCGAGCGAAATCATCCTGTGAAAGGCTACCTCGTTCAGAACCCCGCGATCCTCAACCGGCAGAACGTCAGCCGAAAGGGTTTCCAAACTTGCTATACCACCTGAACGCCGTACATTCACGACTCCCTCTCCTCGTCCTGCTTCCTCTTTGGGCGCAGGAACAAACGACCTACTCTGTTGTTGCTTTGTGCTTGCTTTGGGGGAGTGCAGAACTGGAAACTGAAACAACTAACAACTGGGGGATTAGTGACTGAACCGAGACTGATTACTCTTCAACAACCGTGGTTTGCCGCGCCGTTCCCGGACCGTAGCGCTGGTAATAGTTGCTGTGATCCGTATTCGCAGAGGAGTTTACTACGGCGCCCAGCAACTTCGATTGTTCGAGCGCCTGCACGCCTCGTTGCAACATTCGCCGCTTAGTGGTTCCTTCTCTGGTTACGAGAAGAATACCATCGGCCAATCTCGCCCAAACGCTGGTATCGGCCAGAGGCAGTATCGGAGGAGAATCGATGATGATCCAGTCAAACCAGCCTGAGAGTTGATTCAAGAGTTCGGAAAGCCTGCCTGACTGCATCAGTTCGAGGGGATTCTCCGGCGGCCTCCCAGCCGGCAGAAACCACAAGTTCGGGCCTTCGAGGCGGTAGATGTGCTTGATCGGCCGCGGCTCTCCTTGCAACCATTCACTCAGGCCGGGAATACTGCTCAGACCGAACTGCTTGGCCAACGATGGACGCCGTAAATCGCCTTCCAAAAGCAGGATCTTCGGCTGCTGCCTTCTGGCCAAAATGGTCGCCAGATTTGCTGATACAGTGCTTTTGCCTTCCTCGGGAATTGTGCTGGTGATCAGCAGCTTCTTGAGCGGCCGGCTGTGCTGCAGCTGTCTCAACCGCACCCCGAGAAAGCGGAATTTTTCCGCCCCGAAACTTTCTGGCGCCGTAAGGCATACCAATTTGCTGTCTTGCGGCAAGGACACTGGCAACGACTGAAACTGGCTCAAGTCACTCTGAGCGAATTCGTTTTGAGAGAAGTCCTTCTGAGCGGAATCTTGACGAGGGAGTTCGATCGCAGGAAAATCTTTCGCAGAGGCGTTGGCTTCACGCTCTACCACCTGCAAAAACTCCGTCGCAAGTGCGGGGGCCGCTACCGGCGTTCCCAACCGCTCCGACTCGGACCTCTGTAAAGCTTCAAATATACGGCTCATGTTTACTGGCTCCGGTTGCTGCGGCTGCCCGCGGTTCTCCGTGACTCGATTGCAGTTTCTGCAGATAGTCATGCAGGAGAAGGAGAGTTTTCGCCGCGCGCCGCGCGTCGCCTTCCTCATTACTGCCGGTAGCGTCTGCCTTGGGCTGGTGTACCACGCCGAGGCGGAAGTCTGCCGCGATGTCCTCGATGATATCGGGCGTCACGCTGCGCGCCTGTCTCGCGTATGCTGTGATCAGCGCGTTTTCGCACACCGTATTGATCAGACGCGGAATCCCACGGGAGTGCCGATGCACCCTCACAATTGTGTCGGCCGGAAAAAGCACACCGGAATTGGAATTTGCTCCCGCGAGTTGCAGGCGGCGCTGGATATAACCTGTCGTCTCGTCCAAGTTTAATGGCAGAAGTTGTGAACGTAGAGCGATTCTCTGCTTCAATTGTCGCAGTTCGATGGAGTCGAGCTTCTCGTCCAACTCGGGTTGCCCGACGAGAAGAATCTGAAGCAACTTTTCGCTGGTCGTCTCCAGGTTCGTCAGTAGGCGAATTTCCTCGAGCACTTCAGCCGACACGTGGTGCGCTTCGTCCACGACCAGCACGGTGGTGAGTTTCTTCTGATGCCGCGAAATCACGTAATTGCTCAGCACCAGCAGAAGCTCGCTCTTGTTCTTTCCCGAAACGTTGAGCCCGAAGTCGCCGGCAACATACTGCAAGAACTCAACCGGCGACAGCCGGCTATTGAATACGTAGGCGTAGGCCACATCGCTTTGATTCAGCAGTTGCAGCAGGCAGCGGACGAGCAGCGTTTTACCGGTACCGACTTCTCCGGTCATGACCACGAAGCCCTTGTGGCGTCGGACGCCGTAGTACAGCGCGGCCAAGGCCTCGTTGTGTCTCCGGGTGGGAAAAAGAAAGAACGGATCCGGAGTGATCTCGAACGGGTTACGCTTCAGATTGTAGAAGGCTTTGTACATTGACTACCAATATTACCCGCGGAAGAAGCTTATCGCCGATCCTGCCAGAATAGTTGCAAAAACGAGACCTGCCGTTGCCCAGCCCATCCAGAGCTTTCTTTCTTGCTTTTTTTCGTCTTCCGGACTGGTGATCGCCGGGATCTCTGAGATCACCGCCACCGGAAGCAGGTCTTTGAGCGCTTTCTCGCTGTGAAGGCGGTCGTCCAGGAACTCTGTCCCGCCGGCAAGGGCACCACCTAACGCCACCCCAATGCCCAGTCCGATGCCGCAGAACTTAAGGCGATTCGGGAAATCCGGCTTCAACGGGAGACTAGGAGGGTCGATCATCTGAAAGTGCTCGCCCTGCTGGAGTAACTCCATGCTGGTCGCCATTTGCGAGGAGTTTTTCTTCTTCAGGAGCTCGTCATAATTTGACTTGGACTGTTCGTAGCCTCGCGTCAAATCGGCGAACTGCTGCTCACGCGCCGGTTCCTCGTTCAAGCGCCTCTGGTAATCATCGATTTTCGACTTCAGGGCAGCGATCTCGTGTTCCTTGTTCGTCATGTCAATCTGATTCGCTTTTAACTGGCCCTGGAGCTGAATCGTCGTAGAGTTTCCGCTATCCAAATCGTCTGTCGTGGGCGCGGCCGGGTTGCCACTCCCCGAGGCGGTGGTCGCACCGGCTTTCAAGTCGGCGAGAGCCTGATCCCGCATTTTCTCTGTCTTCGCAATCTGATCTTTCAGCTTACGAACATCGGGATGGCGGTCCGTGTAATGGGAGCTGAGATCGGCGAGTTGCGCTTTGAGTTTGTCAAGCTCTTGATCCAAAGCGGGGATTCCTACAGGTGTGCCATCCACACTCTTGGTCGTTCTCTGCGATACGCGGGACTGTTCCAGCATTGATTGCAAATACGCGTTTTGTTGGCGGTCGGCGTTGAGGCCGTCTTGCTCGTTTTGCAGCTGAGACTGGAGTCCGGAAAGGATTTGGACATTGCTCGTCAGCTGGGACGGCAACTCTCCCAGATGCTGATCTTTGTACACCCGGACCTTTTCCTCTTGCTCAGCCAAATTCTGCCTTGCTGTTTCCAGTTGTTGCTCGAGAAACTTCGTGGTGTCTTCGGATTTCTGTTGCCGCAACTCCAGGTTCTCGCTGATGAACAGATTGGTCAGTTCGCCAGTCACCTGCTGGGCGAGGTGAGGATCGTGAGAAGAATAATAAATGTTGAATGAGGTGATGAGCATATGGTTTGCGTCATACACCAGCGCAATCTCGATATCCTTGCGCATACGTTCAACCAACTCGTCGGGATTCAGCCGGCCGCGTTTGTCGGCATACAGGTTGAGCTCATCAATAATATGCAACAGACGTGTGCGACTAAGGATCTGCTGAGTTATACTCGCCAGCCGTGCTTGCAGATCATCCGATACGTTCGGGGTCACGTAATCCTTTGGCATACTCGGCTGCGCCACCAGAATCAGTGTGCCAGATTTGTAACGAGCCGGTAGAACCCAACTGGCGCTCCAGACCGCGAGCCATCCTAGAAAAAAGGGTATCAGGAAGTACATATGCCGACGACGGATCACGTCGACATACTGCTGCAGGTTGAGACCTTCTCCCGGTTTCTCTTCTAACTCATCTACCATAAACGCCTTCTCAGACTAACGTCCCAGCGATCTTGAAAACTGGTACGAGATGTTAACGGCTACACGATTTCGGTTGGGGACGCTGGAGATCGCCGCCACTTCGCTGTAGCTCTGGTGCAACCGCGTATATTGCAGCTGCAGATTCAGGTGTTCGCCAACCTGGCGTTGCACCGAGGCATTTCCTGTGATTGTATGACCGCCGGTGTTGAATATCGGCGACGCATCCAGAACATTGTTGCTCGCGTAACCCCCTCCAATTGACATACTGAGCGTCCGGGCAAGTTGCCGGCGAAATGACCCGTTCGCGCTGCCGGCCTCAACTGCCCCGGCTAAACCGCCGCCACTGTTGACGCTTCGCGAGTAGCTGGCCGCAAAACTCGTAAGCTTCCCTTGCCAACTCATGCTCGCGCCACCCGCCGGAGACCACCCCGTCGTGGCCGGTAGCCCGAACTGCACGGTGTTCGCGTACTGTGGGCCGCCGAACAGAGAAATCGAAAGCGTTGGCTTCAGATAAGCAGTATAGACAAGGTACACGCTTTGTGTCTGGGTCTCACTCTGCCCCCCGGTAGGATTAGCCAGCAAGAACTGGTATTGATACGTAGCGCCGATGTAGTGCATTTTTGAGAGACGGTGATTATAGAAGGCCGATCCCCCTCTCGAACTCGAATCGGACAATCCTGGAACCTGCCCCGGGTTCGGATAGTGCAGGTTCATAAACGTTCCGCTTGCTCCAATCATCCCATTGGCGCTGAACTGGTAGGTAAGCGTGGCGTTTGCATTGTTCGTTAGCGTCTCGGCAAGTGGCGCAATCACAGAATTGTTAGGTACGAATGCCCCGCCGGACACAGGCTGTTGCAGATCAGAAGTCGGCTGATTAAGAACATTGGACGTTTGTTGAAACGTGTCTCGCAGGCTCAGTGTCACATGTGGGCTTAGGCGATAGCTGAGATTGACCCCCAGATTCTGGTCGGCCTGATTGAGCGAGCTCGTCTTCTGATAGAAGGTAAACCCAGGGCTGTAATTCAATGTCCAGTGGAACCGTGATCGTGTCTGGTCCAGCGAAATCGTGGGAAATATCGAATAGCTCACATCACTTACTGGTTTGCCATTCGTTCCGGTCGTGGCGTCGCTGTCGTAGGCAGTGGTGAAAACTAGTCCTCCACGGAGATAGTTTGCGCGCGTTTCGGAGGTAAATCCCATCGAGTATCCTTCTCCGCTGACCGGAGCCGGCGTCAACATGGCTCCCCCGCCACCGCTGGGGCCAGTTCCGGCTGCCTCGGCGCCGCCCTGTGCCCAGAGAGGACACGCAGCCAACAGAATCATACCAACGAAGACTCGGATTAGCATGCGTGCTGTCACGGAACCACGATGGTGTCGCGCGGCTGAAGTTTTATGTTCTGTGCCGAGTTCTTGCCTTTGATGACGTCCTTGTAGTTAAAGGGCAAGCGTGACTGTCCTCCGTCAGCATTCTGGCGAAGGATGTAGATGGATTTTTGTTTGGCAAAATCGCGAAACCCGCCGGCCAGCGCAATTGCATCCAATACGGTGGCGGAGTTCGTCAATGGATACGATCCAGGCTTCGATACCATGCCGAGGATGTTGAATTTCTGGCTCTTGACCTCTGAAACGATAACCGTAACTTCAGGCTCCGAGATGAAACTTTGCAGCTTGGTTGCCAACAGTTTCTCTAACTGGAGCGGTGTCTCTCCACTCGCCTGCACTTCCCCGGCTAAAGGTAATGAGATTTTTCCATCGGAGCGAACCGGGACCGTCCGAGATACATCGGGTTCTTTCCAGACATTGATCGCCAAAACGTCATCGATACCGATGACGTAAGTGTCGTTGTGCGCGAGGGGTGCAGTTCCACCGGCAACTGGATCCCCTGCAACTGACTGGGCTCCCGATTTTGTGTTCTTGGTTGCGTCAGTTTGCGCCGCCAGCCAACCAGAGACCAGAATGCAGACGGCGAACATCGCAATCCGCCGGCACATCTTGTTTGCTGTGATTGTCATGGTTTGTTCCAAACTGAGCAATTGTAACGCGCGCTTCCTCATCCGGCGGCTAAATCCGCTTTCCGTTGCCCCTGGTGCCGTTTCCTGGAAATGCAGACGGATAACTCTCCGCAGCGCTCATGTGGTATTGCTCGATCTTGTACAGCAAAGTTCGGTAGCTGACCTTAAGCAACCGCGCTGCAGCTTTTCGGTTCCAGCCGGTTTTTTCGAGAGCCGTGGCGATTGCATTTCTTTCCGCTTCGCACCTGACGCTTTGCACCAGTGATTTGAGTGAGTTGAGACTGGACGGGCGCTCCCCATTCTCGCCCGCGTCGACCGCTTCCCATGCTGGTTCCGACGTCGCCGCCGGCTTGCCGTTCCCCGGCGCGTGTTCCCGCTTCGGTGTGGCAAAGGCCAGCTCTTTGTCTCCCATCACCAGGTAACGTTTCACAAACTCCTCAAGTTCGTGCAGATTTCCTGGCCACGAATAGGCATAGCAGGCATCTAGCACCGCGGGCGAAAAAGTGCGTGGAGGCAGCCCGTAGTGCTTCGCCAGATGGTGCATAAAATGACGAAGCAGGAGTGGAAGCTCATCTTTGCGCTGGCGCAGTGCAGGTGCCTGAACCGTGAATGCGCTGAGGCGATAGTAGAGATCCTCCCGCAGCTTCTTCTCGGAAAGAGCTCGCTCAATGTTGGCGCTGGTTGCCGCCAGGATTCGAACATCGACTTCGACCGTCGCGCCGCTGCCGGGCCGGAAGAACTGCTTGTTCTGCAACACCTGCAACAGCTTGCTCTGGACGCTGGTTGGCATCTCGGCAATCTCGTCCAGCAGAACCGTCCCTTTTTCGCAGAGTTCGAGCTTGCCGGGTTTGGATCGTACTGCGCCTGTGGAATCACTGCGCTCGTAACCAAAGAGTTCGGTTTCGAGCAGATCGCCGGGCAGCGCCGAACAGTTGACTTTCAGAAATTTGAATCCCGAGCGAACCGAAAGTTTATGGATGAGACGAGCGGCTGTGTCTTTCCCACTCCCAGTCTCTCCCAGGATGAGCACTGGAACATTCGCTTGAGCCAGCAGTTCTGCCTGGGCGCGAAGCTTCCGCATGATCGGACTGGCGCCGACAAAGAATGCATCGTCGCTGACCTGTTCGATGTCCTCGCTCGCGAGCTCCATCTCGATGCTCTCGCCCCGCGAACTGAGTTGGCCCCGGATCACAACTTCCAACTGCTCGTCGTTCACTGGCCTGACCAGGAAGTCCTGGGCACCCAGGCGAATGGCTTCATTTTTCCGTCCCGCGTCGTCAGGGTAAGAAAGCAAGATGATTGGTAAGTTAGGGCGAAGTCTGCGCAACCAGCGCAAAATATGCAGGCTATCTGCGTCCCCGCGAGGCAGATCCAGCAGAAGCAGGTCCGGCGTTACCCCTGCCTGGACAGACTCCAATGCTTCCCAACCGCTGCCCACCGTTTCCAGTTGCCAGGAATTTACTTCCCCGATCGACCAGAGCGAGCGAACCACGGTGGGCTCCTTACTCACGACCAGCAGGCGAACCGTTTCGATTGCGTTGTCTGTCACAGGATTGAAGTTCCTTTGGAGATACTGAGAACAAGGGAGGCGTGAGAATTCTAAACCGGTTCGACGTCGTATCCCTCAATGCGAACGGCCAGAGATCTCTGAATCGCGTCGATGGACACCACCAAGGTGTTGTCGTCATTTCTAGAAACCAGAATGCCTTCGACGCCTTCCAACGCGCCGCCGCGTACTCGCACGCGTTGTCCAATCTGAAGAAATGGATGGGTGCTCCAGGGAATTTGCTGCCCAATCAAGGTTCGAACCGCATCGATTTGTGACTCAGCGATTGGCGTTCCCAATCCGCGAGCGCCGACAAACTTGAACACGCCGTCGATGCGCAGAACCCGCAATCGCTCCTCGCCGCTTGGAGCCAGTTTCACAAACACGTAGCAACCGAACAGCGGCTGTTCCACGGATTTTCGTCGGTCGCTCCAGCGATGCACTTCGGTGACCAGCGGCAAGAATGTGTTTACTCCTTGTTCTTTCAAGCGATGAGCTACGACCCTTTCGTGCCGGGCGCGAGTGTGCACGGCATACCAGTTCTCGACGCTGGGTCCAACCATCGACGCCATATTTGGAAACTCCCAGGACTGTTCGCCAGCACTCATAGCTTCGCCCTCTGAGTCACAATGTGACCTCTAGGTCCGGGGATAGACTCGGGAAAGACAACGGGATCTGATACCTCAACGGCTTGGGGGAAAGCCTACGTAACAAATCCTGGGGGGGGATTAATCTCGACTAAGTTTATCTACATTATTGCAAATCCACTATCCGTGTCAAGTAGCAATGCATAGCGCCGGCAGAACTAAACAAAATCTGCGCCTTCCTGCTAGCAGTGCGCTCGCTCTTCGTGGGTCACTTTACAATCTGGCCCATTGACTACATTTAATGGTTTCCTTACCGGGCACGGGGGATGGGAACTCTGCTCTGAGTTGGTAGCCCGAAAGTGAAGCTAGCCTACATTCCTATGCAGCCTGCTGCAAGAGGTACACGCTCTCCGCGATGGACTTCTCACACGCAAGAGGGCGTAACTTCTCGGCGTGGACAGGCGATACCCTTAGAGAAGATCTTCTCATCGATAGAGAGCTTCTACGCTGTCACGGCTCACTAAACGAGGTCCGCACGTGGCTTTCGGCAACTTCTGAATCGAGGGACGCCAATTGATGTTATGCCACTGATTCTATAGGGATTTTTAGCGTCCGCATGTGACGTCGCCTGAGATCTCGAGGGCCCGGCAGAGCGCGACCTGCAATATTAGGGAAGAAGTGCGCGATCTGACCTGGCTGCAACCCGCTGCAACCGGTGCAAGGATTTGCAACCTTCGCTTGCATTCTGCATAGGCATACTGTAAACTGTCTTCGTTGTTACGGATGTCCGTAGACTAGCATCTGGCATTGATGTTGTAGGTTGTGTTTTTGTCGGACCTCCCCCGAACAAAAACAAGTTTAATCCCCCACCTGTGGGAATTCCCCCTGTACCCAGGACAGCTTGTTTCGATTGTGGCATTAAGTTCATTCGGCCCAGTTTTAGGGGCCTACTCGAATGTGTCGCTGGAGAAACTAATGGAGACCCAACGTGCAAGGGAGGAGCGGATTCGTGTATTGGTTGCGGACAACACCAGGATCCATACTCAACTGCTTGCCGATGCACTGAAGCGGGATCACGAATTGAACGTGATTACCGCAGATTGCGATTCTCACGGTCTGATTGCGGCCGCTGCGGCGCATAAAGCCGATGTCTTGTTGATCAGCTCCAACCTGGACGAGGAACCTCATCGGGCGTTTGAAGTTTTGCGGGAACTACGGGCGTCGTATCCTCGGATCCGCGCCGTGGTGCTGATGGATTCTTCGAAGCGTGACGTGATCTTGCACGCCTTTCGTGCCGGTGCGAGAGGAATCTTCAGCCGAAACGAGTCGGTCGATTCCCTTTGCAAGTGTGTTCGCAGCGTTCACGAGGGCCAAATCTGGGCCAGTAGTCTGCAGATGACCTTTGCCGTGGAAGCCCTGGCGTCTTCACCCACAGTGCGTGCCGTAGACGCCAACGGGTTAGATCTGCTATCCAAGCGCGAGTTGGAGGTCGTTCGTAGTCTGGCCGAGGGTCTAACCAACCGCGAAATCGCCGAGCGCCTGGGCTTGAGTCAGCACACCATCAAGAACTACCTGTTTCGCGTGTTTGACAAGTTAGGCGTCTCCAGCCGGGTTGAGCTGTTGTTCATGACTCTGAGCCAGACCAGTCCGGCGCAATCGCTGCTCCCATCTTTATTGGCCAATCTGACGAGCGGGAACGGCCACGATGAAGCGACATTAGCCATCTGCCAAAAGGCAGCGGAACAGGGTCTGCCGACCGCACAGCTGGCGTTGGCGCATCTCTACTCGGCTCGCCGCGCTGGACCGAAGGACCTGGTGTTCGCGTATATGTGGTTCCTGATCGCGAACGAACAAATCAACCGAGCCAAAAACCACGTCAACAAGACGATGACCATGGAGCAGTTGCTCGAAGCCGAACAAAGAGCCGCGGAGTGGATGAGAAACACAAGAAAGATCCCACCGTCTTCAAGCGAAGATCCTCCCGAACACCGGCCCACGCGGGGACAGGACGCATCTACCGCCTGATTTACAGGAACGGGTTTGTGTTAGAACTTGCACACCTAGCCGACCTTTCCCAGCCCCGTCGAACCGTGCCCGTCGCTCAGCCAAGTTGATTCCAAGCAAGGAACCGGCCAAGTTCACAGGTTAGGGGTTTTCAGCAGCGCCCCTTTCTGTTCTGGTGCACCGCCAAGCAGCACGTTCGGGGAATTCACTGTGGGTCCGGCCGTCGTTGGCGACAACTCTAAACTGAGGAGGGATTGGTATTGCCACCAAGCATCGCCCCCATTTTGCCCACGAGTTGAAATGTCCGAAAGAGACGCTGTTTCAGCAAAAGGTCCTGCACCACCTTCTTGACCCGAGAGCCCGCCTTCCATCGTCAGCTTGGTGGCTGCGGCGGTACCACCTTCCTCTGCGATCATCTTGGCGATACCAAAATCCAGCAATTTTACCTGGCCGTCCTCGCGTACGAGGACGTTGGAAGGCTTAATGTCGCGATGCACGATGAGGTTGGCGTGCGCCTCGGCAACGGCGCTCAGAACATCGAGGAAAAGTTTTATACGCGGGTCAACGTCGAGCTGGTGCGCATCGCAATATTGGTCGATGGCCACGCCCTCGACGTATTCAAGAATGAGATAAGGGCTGCCGTCAGATGAGATGCCGGCGTCGAGCAGTTCGGCGATGTGAGGATGGGCAAGTCGAGCGAGGATGCTGCCTTCACGCTTGAAGCGTTCTTCAGTCGCGGGCCCGGAGAGCGCGATGCTCACGAATTTCACCGCAGCTTGCCGCTCGAACCTGCCGTCGCTGCGACGGGCGAGCCAGACGCTTCCCATTCCGCCCTGGCCAATTTGCGAGATCAGAGTGTATGGACCAGGCGTCTGGCCCGCGAGTCCTGTGGAGTTGGGAAATGCGAATCGCCCCTTCTCCAGAAAACCTTGCTGCGCCAGCACCCGGTGTTCGTCGAGAAGCGCTCCCAACTGTGCAGCCAGTGCGGGATCTTGCTGGCCGAGCGCGGACAGCCACGCGGCACGCTCATCGTCGTTCATAGCCAGCGCCTCATCCAGATATGGACTTAAAGCCTGCCACTGATCGGGGCTGAGCGTGGACATCGCGATTTTAGAGCGAGAGATCTGTGCGAATTTTCCGATGCAGATAAATGCGTACTTTCTCCCAGGGTCGTGGCGCTGAGACTCACCTGGAAGCCGCGTTGCGCGAGTTCACGCTTGGCGAGCCGATGCAACTCGGAATAAAGGGCAGTTAACAATGCTTCCGCGGCGGGCCTGTCCCCTCGTTCCGCTGCGACAATCAGCGAAGAGATTGCCGATCCCACGTCCGCCTCCCGGGCTGCGGGCCACCGCGTGACAGCGCCCCCGAATGGCGATAGCTTCTCGCAGATCAATAGGATAGTCAAGCCGCGCGTCAGACTGATCAGAAGAGCGGATCTGGCGGCTGCGGACCCAACCCGTCAACCGTGTGGTTCCTCTGACGTTTACCGTGGACCCAGTTGATTAGGGAATCCAATATGTCTTGAAGGCTGGAGCTGTCGCGGGTTATGAGGTTGTAGATGTCAGGGTCACTTTATGCGATGGGAGCTATCACGAAGGCGATTCGGATGATGAGGCGTTCGAGAACGCGGGCTTCATGGCGGCGAAAGAAGCCATCCGCCAAGCCGGCCTGTCCTTCTGGAGCCTCTAACGTCCTTGGAGATTCGTGTGCCCCAGGAGCTTAGCGGCTCCGTCATCGGCGATTTGAGCTTACGTCGAGGACGGATCGAGGGAATGGAAGTCCGCGTTGGAGAACAGGTAATCTATGCGACGGTTCCATTGGCGGAGATAATTGGCTATGCCACCGACCTACGCTCAATCACGCGAGGTCGGGCCAACCTCTCGGCTCGATTCACGAACTATGAGCAGGCTTCCGGTCTTCCTCCAGCCGGGGATGATCCCATCGGTGTAACCGCAAACAAGCCGTGGAAACCGAGGCCGAAACGTGGTGCCGAGGCCGTAGAACCGCCTTATTTAGACACCTGATCGTTGCAAAATCCCGATAACGCTCATTGACCCGAGGGGGTCCGCCAGTTCTCAATGAGCGCGATGGCCGGTTTTCGCAAGTTAACCCTTTCCTTGGCTCCGATGCCATCACATAGAACGGTGATGCCCGTCACAGCAAGCGCAGCCGAACCGCTGTAGCTTGATTTCGAGGCTCCGAGTTCTGCCTCAAGCGCAAGTCGGCCCGCAAGACCCAAATCACACTCACCCCACCATTTACTTCAACCCTTCGACCAGATAAAGATCAGCGAGCATGCGATGGTAGCCGAAGACGCAGGTCTTGGCATCGGGCGTCATAAGAATCGGACCAATGTTTTCAACGCCAGCGGGATCGGACGGCATCAGCTCTTTCCACAAAGTGCGTTTTCCACTTTGCAAATCGAGGCGATAGACCCGGGCCGGCAACTCGCCGGGTTGATAGATATAAAGCGAGCTCCCATCCGCGCCCCAGGTAATCGGTTGTTCCCCAGGATTGAGCCCGGCAATAGGGCGGGGCTCGCCGCCTGTAACCGGATACAAATATCCCTTCTGGTCGGGACCAATTCCAGCCACCATTTGCGAGTTCGGAGAAATGGTAAACGCCGTCCCGTTCACCCCTTCCGGCGAAATCGCCTCGGTCTTCCCGGAAGCCAATTCGTGCACGTAGAGCCTTACACCCTGGCCCGGCTCGTCTGCGGTGTACAAAATCCGTTTGCCATCGGCAAACCAACGCACCCAGGTGTGGTTGACATTGTCCTTGGTAAGCTCTTTCGGTTCGCCCGCCCCAGTCGCCAGCAGCTTCAGCTGCGACGGTGATTCCTGCGTCTGCGCAATCGCCCACTTCCCATCCGGCGACAACGCCACGGCCCCACCTTCCCCCAAAAGCACAGCAGGAGAACCGTCCGTTTTCCGTAGATAAACTGCGTAGGTCATGCCGCTGGATTTGGAGTAATCCAAGGCTCCGCCGCCGCCTTCTTCGTCGAACAGCAGAGTTTTGCCGTCAGTGGAAAGATCGGCGGGATAGGTGTAGTCCAGCCAGGACAGCTCGTGTTCTTTTGGATCGCTGGCGAACACTCCAACTAATTCGCGCCGCCACGTGGCGCGCACCAGCAGGACGCGTCCGTCTCTCGCAATGTCCAGCAGCATCAGAGCGCCGGGCAAGCGGGCTACGATGCGTTCTTTGCCGTCGAGTGAAGTTGCGTAGAGCGTCCGGTCAGTGCCCGACTTGCTGGCGGTGAACCAAATCTCCTTGCCATCGGGAGCCCACGCCAAGCCCTGAATTGTGAACCACTGCGCGGAGAGCAGCCTCTTGTTGCCCTCGCGATCGACGATCGCCAGCCTACCGCTGTCATCGCCCTGCAGGGGATGATCAGCAAAGGCGATGTAATCTCCTTTCGGGGAGACGCGCGGGTGCCCGATCCAGCCGCCCGTCTGATACAGCGGTTTGCCAATCGGATATTCCAGACGGTTGCGGCCGCCCAGATCGCGCACCACGCACAGACTGGTTCCATCCGATGACCAGTCGGCCCACTGCACTTGCTCGAGCACTTCGCGCGGCGCACCTCCCGAAAGCGGCGCCCGCGCCAGCGTGCCCATGCTCACCCAGGCGCCGATGGCTTTGCTGTCGAGCAATACGGCCATCTCCGAGCTCGCGGAGATGGACATGAGTTGCGTCCGGCTCAGCCCCATGGATCGTGATTCAGGCGCTTCAGGCCGCGCGGTAAAAACATCCACCGGGTTCCCCTGCCACGCCGCACTGTAAAGAATGGTTTGGCCATCGGGAGCGAATCGCGCCGAGCGAATGCTCCCGCGGCGAAACGTAAGCTGGCGATAAAGCGGTGGAGGATCGGGCGCCTTGGTGAAGAGCACCTTGCCGGCAACCAACCCTACAGCCACCGCAACAAGCAGACCCAAGGCGAAAATCACTCGCGACGAAGCGGACTTGCTCTGCGCGCGAACAGGCGAAGGGCTCAAGCTCGCGGCCGCCGACGCAGACGAGGTTGACCCAGCCGTTTCGGCAACCGTCGAGGTGCGCGACGAATCGAGCGAGCGCTTTAACCGCTTCAGATCGGCGCGCATCTCGGCCGCGCTCTGACAGCGCATATCGCGATCCTTCTCCATCGCCTTGCTGATGATCTCTTCCAACTTCGGCGGAAGTTCAGGATTCAGCCGCGTTGGAGGGACGGGCGCTCGATTGAGAATGGCTTCGGTAATGACCGCGGAAGTTTCTCCGCGAAAAGGCAGAACGCCAGTAGCGATTTCGTAAAGCACCACGCCGAACGAGAACAGATCGGTTCGCCCGTCCAACTCCTTACCACGCAACTGCTCGGGCGACATATAAGCCACAGTGCCGACCGCGGTTCCGGGGCTGGTCAAATCCAACCCGCTGACATCCGCGCGCGTCTGCGAATCACCGCTGGTGGCTTTGGCGGCGCGAGCAATCTTGGCTAGTCCGAAGTCCAGAATCTTGGCATGGCCGCGATCGGTCACGAAGATGTTTGCCGGCTTGATGTCGCGGTGCACGATGCCCTTGGCGTGCGCCGCGTCGAGCGCATCGGCCACCTCGATGCCGAGGTTCAACAGCCGCTCCAGTTCGAACGGGCTGCCTTGAATCATGTGTTTCAGAGTGGTCCCGCTGAGGCACTCCATCACAATGAAGAGATGCCCTTCGTGCTCGCCAATCTCGTGGACGGTGCAAATGTTGGGATGGTTCAGAGCCGAGGCAGCGCGGGCTTCACGGCGAAAACGTTCCAGGGCTTGAGGATCGTCCGAGGCTCCGTCGGGCAAAAACTTCAAAGCTACGAAGCGCCCGAGCGCCGTGTCTTCCGCTTTGTACACTATCCCCATGCCACCGCCGCCCAGTAATTCCACAATGCGGTAGTGGGAAATCGTCTTCCCGATCATTATTGGTTAGGAGCCTGAGCCCATGGTTGATAGGGGGAACACGGGCGCAGCCATCTTAGGCGGGATTCGTCGTTCCGTCAATGTGGAACGGGGTCAACGGAAGACGCCCGAAAAAGTGTCCAAAGCCACCAAGTGAGGTATGCGGGCGGCTATTCGGCAAACCAACGCATGGAACGGGGCCGGTGTAGGATCGGGGCGGGCCACCGCACGCCTCAAGCCAGCTTGGATCGCGAAGTAGATGTTTCAAATTCCGGCCCGTCCCGCGGTTCTCGGCAACCCACCGCACGGTGAGTGGGGGGGGGCCACCCACGTGGTGTAAACCCTGTTTGTTCTACGCTGGCGAATTTGATTCCAACGCCAGTGACGCCAATGGTCTCGCCAACGAAGTCGATGTCATCATCAACACTGGCGCGGCCACCTATCCTCCTTTCTTGGTTCCCAAGGGGAAAACTTGGACCGTGACCGGCTTGTTGGACGATGAATTCCTGTCGGCTCAGGTTCTCGACCCCAAGACCACCCCGTACGAAGTCCGCTCGAAGATTCCCGCGGCTGGCGGCACTGGCGGCAAGCTGGTCTGCCATGGCAGCAAGATAGGCAGTCTAGCTCCGACCGGCTTGAGCGGCTTCGGCTTCAACGTTTACTCGGTTAAGGTGAAAGGGATCACGAACTGCGTCCTGACCACTGGCAAGTACTGGATGACCGTGATTCCCTACTGCACCAACACCGGCAACAGCAGCTGCGAGAACAGCTATCGTGGGTTTACGACCAACGACGATGGCGCACGGAAGCATGAGTTCGGAGGCACCGAGCCTGCGAATAACTCGTTCTTCAACTCGGTATTCTTCGGCGCGACTTGGCAGCCGAGCACGGACCAACAGTCCAGCTCCCGCTTCACCATCGGCGTAGAAGGAACATCGAAGTAAAACAGTAACCTTCGACGGCGCCGGTCGCGGCTGATTGGCTTAAAACCGGGGTCGGATTTTCCGGGGAGGCCTGAGGGCTTTTGAGCCCTCAGGTTTCTCAGTTGTCCTGTATCAAGTGAGAAAGCGGTTGGCCGGTCATCCTCCCCTTGGCTGACTTCGATGCACCTGGCGGCACGGTCTGAGCGGGTGCATTTTCAAGATCTCCCAAAAAGAGACGCAAGGTACGTGTGGCAGGATTACAAATTACTGTCGAGGATATTGGAGGCTCGTTAATCAAACGTCAGGCCGGTACCGTTGCATTGGATGCGCACAACCCAATGTGCAAGGCGGTGAGGGTTGAACCCGGCAAAAGCCTGCATATTCCGTTGCGATTGCATCTAGACTGGGAGCACATGGAGGAAAGCTCATATCGATGATCGACCCGACCATTCCATTGTAAGGGACTAGCCCACCTTTACGTTGTTGTTTGTAAAGGTGAGGTAGGCACTCTACGCCGACAGGGCCGCAGGGATTCTACAAGTGGCTAATCGGGTTATCTACGCTCATTCAGAATTGCTGGGTTTCTTTGGGACATATAAACTCCAACCCACTCCGCCTCCACTGCCGCGCTCGCTCGGGCCACTCCTCACCGCTCGGTTTACGTTTAAATCCTGAGTTCATACTAAGGATAGCTCGGGAGGCAGAAGGGTGTAGCAAAATCCCCTCAGGTCATAGTACCCCAACTGCCGTTTGACCGCGTTTTCAAGCCGCCTGTAATATCAAAGATCAGCTCTCAGCAATCGGCAGCCAGCACTCAGCCCTTAGAATCTGTCTTGCACCCTGCAATAGAACACGTGTTGGCTGAATGCCGATTGCTGATTGCTGAATGCTCTTTCGAAATCATGGCCCACGATCTTCCCAAAGCGTATGAGCCGGGCGCGATAGAAACGCGCTGGGCTGATTACTGGATTAAGGAAAAACTCTTCTCCGTGCCAACGCCTCCGCCGGGAGAGACCCGTCCGGTGTTCACGCTGCTGTTGCCGCCTCCGAATGTTACCGGCCGGCTGCACATGGGGCACATGCTCAACCAGACGCAGATGGACATTATTGTGCGCTGGCATCGCATGCGCGGTTTTCTGACCTTGTGGCTCCCGGGTACCGACCACGCGGGCATCGCGACCCAGATGATGGTCGAGCGCCAGCTTGCGACGGAAGGCAGGAAGCGCCGCGATATGGGGCGCGAGGCCTTTATCGAACGCGTCTGGGAATGGAAGCGGCATTACGGCGGGGCCATTCTCGACCAGATGAAGCGGCTCGGCGCCTCGGTGGACTGGGATCGCGAGTACTTCACCATGGACGAGAACCTTTCGCGCGCGGTGCGCGAGGTCTTCGTTCGCTTGTATGAAGAAGGGTTGATCTATCGCGGAAAGTACATCGTCAACTGGTGTCCGCGGTGCGAGACTGCGATTTCCGACCTCGAGGTGAAGCACGAGGAGATCGCGGGCAAGCTGTACGAAATTCGCTATCCGGTAGTCGGTACAAGCGAATTCATCACGGTGGCGACCACGCGGCCGGAGACCATGCTGGGCGATACGGCGGTTGCGGTGAATGCCGGCGATGAGCGCTACAAACATCTGCACGGCAAGAAAGTTTTGCTGCCGTTGATGAATCGCGAGATTCCGATCATCACCGATAACCTGGCTCAGCCCGAGTTCGGAACCGGCGCGGTGAAAGTGACTCCGGCGCACGATCCCAACGACTTTGAGGCTGGACTTCGCCATAATCTGCCCCAGATTGAGGTGATCGACGAGCACGCTCAAATGAACCAGAGTGCCGGTCCATATGCTGGCTTGGACCGCTACGAAGCTCGCAAGCGTGTGCTCGAAGACCTGCGCCAGCAGGGCTTTCTGGTCGGCGAGAAGGACTATACGATCTCGATCGGGAAGTGCGACCGCTGCGGCACGGTGGTTGAGCCGCGGCTCTCGACGCAATGGTTTATCAAGATCGCACCTCTTGCCGAGCGCGCAATCCAGGCCGTCGAGCAGGACGAAATCACGATTGTTCCGGAAAACTACAAGCAGATTTACCTGAACTGGATGCACAACATCCACGACTGGTGCATCTCGCGGCAACTGTGGTGGGGGCACCGGATTCCGGCGTGGCATTGCTCGTGCGGCGAAATCCTTGTGGCTCGCGAGGCGCCGGGGAAGTGCACGACATGCGGCGGCTCGGAGCTCAAGCAAGACACAGACGTGCTCGATACCTGGTTTTCTTCGGGGTTGTTGCCATTCACGACGCTTGGTTGGCCAGAGAAGACGCGCGATCAGGAAGTTTTTTATCCAACCACGCTGTTGATTACGGCTTACGAGATTCTGTTTTTCTGGGTTGCTCGCATGATTATGTTTGGTTGCCACTTCATGCAGGCCCATCGGCAGGATCCGAAACTCAAGCAGGCCAGTGGCTGGGATGACAAGAAAGATGACAGCGTTCCCTTCCGCCAAGTTTATATCCATGCGCTGGTTCGCGACGCCGACCGGCAGAAGATGTCGAAAACCAAGGGCAACGTGATTGATCCGCTTGATATCATCCAGCGCTTTGGAACCGACGCTACGCGCTTCACGCTGGCGGCTATGGCCGCGCCGGGAACCGACATTGCATTCAGCGAGAGCCGGACCGAGGGCTATCGCAATTTTGCGAACAAGATTTGGAACGCCGCGCGATTCATGTTCATGAATATTGACCGTCTGGCACCGGGTCTTCGACCGGGGTCTGAGACCCGGTCTCACGTGGGGATTGGCGGGTTTGACGCGCGGACACTTGAAGACCGATGGATCCTTTCGCGCTTCAATCGCGTGACCAAGAACGTCAATGAGGCGCTCGAGACGTATCGTTTTCACGAAGCGGCCAATCAGATTTATGACTTCTTCTGGGGCGAGTTTTGTGACTGGTATATCGAATTGATCAAGCCGCGATTGTTGGACGGGGCCGATCAGCAATCAACTCGCGTTGCGTGCACGAATTTGCTTGGCGTTTTTGAGGCTGCTTTGCGGTTGTTGCATCCGGTGATGCCATTTATTACAGAGGAAATCTGGTACGCGATTTACGATGAGAATCCGCCGTTGAAGTCAATTGCGTTGGCTGCGTATCCGGAGGCCGACGACAAACAAATGGATCTGGCGGCTGAAACCGACATGGCAATTCTGCAAGATCTGATCGTCAGCGTGCGCAATACAAGAGCTGAACTGAAGGTCGAGCAAAAGCAGCGTGTGCCCATTTGCATTTTTGCCCAGGAACCCGAGATCCGTAGATTAATTCAGCAGAATCAAAACGCGGTTGAGCGGCTAGCGAGTGTTGAGAAGATTGAATTTGTCGAGAACTCATTGGCAAAATTGTCGGGTGCACGTCACACGGCGCGTTTCGATGTGCATGTCATTTACGAGAGAAAGATCGACGTCGCCGTGGAGCGTGAGCGACTGAAGAAAGAACTGGAGCAGATCGAAAAAGAAACTGCGAATGGCCAGCGCCAATTGAGTAACGAGCAGTTTCTGGCGAAGGCGCCGGCAAAAGTGGTGGAGGGGATTCGCAGGCGTGCGCAAGAACTGGAAATCCTGCGCGAGAAAGTAAAGAGTAAGCTGGATGAGCTGAAGTAATTCCGGGACGGGCGAGACGCCCGTCCTCCATCGACATCATGGACTGGAATAGCCGACGCATTACCGCTGTTATCGAGAACGCGTTGCTGGAGGACCGGGCCACGCGCGATGCCACCAGCTATGCCTGCATTGATCCGAATCAGCGGGCCGCGGCTACGATTCTGGCCAAGCAAGATTGCATTCTCGCCGGGATTGGCTGCGTCTCCCGCATTCTGGATGTGTACGCCGCTCTGGACGGCGCGGTTACATCGCATTACGAAGTCACCACTCATCCCGAGATATTCGACGGCATTCGCTTGCACAAAGGGCAATCGATCGCCGTCATTCGGCACAACGCGCGCGTGATTCTTTCCTGCGAGCGCGTGATTCTGAATTTCATGCAGCGGTTGAGTGGGATTGCCACGTTGACGCGCCAGTTCGTGGATGCGGTTTCGGGCACCAAGGCGCGAATCCTGGATACGCGCAAGACCGTGCCCGGCCTGCGTATGCTCGATAAGTACGCAGTGCGTTGCGGAGGCGGGCAGAACCATCGCCTTGATCTGTCGGACGGAGTGCTGATCAAGAACAATCACATTGCGCTGGCGGGAGGCATTGTGCCGGCGCTGGAACGGGCTCACAAGAACCGGCGCGGCGAGCAGATCATCGAGATCGAAGTGCGCTCCCTGGATGAGTTAGAGCAAGCTCTGGAGCACGGGGGAGAAGCCATCCTGCTCGATAACATGTCAGTCGAAGATGTGAAGCGAGCGGTGGCGCGCTGCTCGCATTCGGAACGCCGCATTCCGCTGGAGGTCTCGGGCGGAATCACGCTGGAGAACGTCCGCGCCTACGCGGAGACGGGAGTGAATTTCATCTCGGTCGGCGTGCTTACCCACTCGGCTAAGGCAATGGATATGAGCATGCGCTTGGCTCCAGCCTAATCTGGTCGATGCTCACAATTCTGGGCGTACTGGCTTCCTGTCCGGTCGGACAAGTCTTCGTATCCAAACGATCGTTCTGAGATTGCACTTTCGAGTAACGATTTCGGCCTTGCAAGCACTAAAGTATTTGGAACTGGAGGCCCTCCCCATGACTCACCAGATCCGGCATACGGCCGTTGCGATCGTGGTTGCACTGCTCTTTGCGAACAACTCTTCTGGAAGCGGCAGTGGATTGCACGCGACCGCTCCCTCATCAACTACAAGCGTCGATCCTTTCGCTTCAGGCTCGCCGAAACCCAATCAACTTGCGGACACGTCCAATCGACCGGCAAATTCCGTGAACGTCACTGTGGACGTTCTCAGCGACCGGCATGTGATCAGCCCCTACGTTTATGGCGGGAGCTATCCTAAAGATGCCCCTACGATTACCGATAGCGGGCTGACCGTGGTGCGCTGGGGCGGCAACGCGACTTCGCGCTACAACTGGAAAACCTTCACCGACAACGCCGCTGCCGATTGGTACTTCGAAGATTTTGGCTACACCGAAATTGGTGATGGCGATTCGATCAAGTACATCCAGGACGTGAAAGCAGCGGGGAGTGATCCGCTGATGACGATGGTTATGCTGCCTTGGGTGGCGAAGACTTCCGGGTGGAGCTTTTCGGTCGCCAAATACGGTCCACAATGTGGGGCAGATCCCTACAACTCCGATGCCGGGGATGGAGTGCTGCCGGACTGCCAGACGCTGTTAACCGGGAACGATCCTACCGATGCCAATGTCGAACTGAAGGACTCGCCGCAGAACGGGGATCCTCCCGGAACGGTCTATCGCGATCAGTGGACGGCGGCGCTGGCGGCGGCGTTTGGCAACGCCCCACACTTCTACAACATGGACAATGAGATCGATATCTGGGGCGGGACGCATCGCGACGTCCATCCCAATCCTTCAGCCTACGATGAGATGCGTGATACCTTTCTCGCAGAGGCCGGCGCCCTGAAAGGCTGGGACCCGAATGCAATTCGCTTCGGACCGGTGAGTTGCTGCTGGTGGTTTTATTGGAACGGCGCCAACAATAACGACAAAGGCGCCCACGCTGGTGTGGACTTTTTGCCGTGGTGGCTGAACGAGGTTTATTGGCAGGATCGGCTGGCCGGAACAAGGTCAGTCGACATTTTTGACATTCACGCTTACCCTGACGGACCGGATACTTCCCACTTTACCCAGGCCCAGAAACAGGCGCTCTCGTTACGCATCTATCGGGATTACTGGGATCCGAAGTATGTGAGCGAATCGCCGACGATCAATCAGCAGTGGGCCACCTTTATCCAGCCAAAGAAGCACATCCCGTTCCGCATCCCACGCATGCGGGCGCTGGTCAATACGATCTATCCCGGTACTCCGTTGAGCTTCACCGAGTGGAGTGCAGCATTTGCAGGCGAATCCGATTTTTCCACTGCGCTGGCTGACGCCGACGCCTACGGTATTCTCGGACGCGAACGCATGTATTTGGCTTCCCGCTGGGTCGCGCCTGATCCTGCGAATCCGAACTATCAGGCGTTGAAGCTTTTCCGCAACTACGACGGGCAGCATCACACCTTCGCCACGACGTCGGTCTCGGCCACAAATAATGGCAACCCGAACTTATTCAGCAGTTATGCGGCGCTGGGTTCCACGGGCACGATCCTGACAGTGATGGTGATCAACAAGAGCCCGCAGGCGGCGGTTCAAACCCAATTCACTATGAATGGATTCACCCCGAAGCAGGTCACCACCTATACCCTTTCGCCGAAGTCCCCCACAAAGATTGTGGCGTCGTCCCAGAAGGCTTGGACTTCCGCGAGAAAATTCGCGCCCTACACCGCTACGCTGTTGGTGGTTACCGGTTCGATGCTCGCAACGCCGAGCGCGGACTGGGATTTGAACCCGGACACGATCATGGTTCCGGCGCGGGGAACGACTACGCTTCAGCCGAAGATCGTTGCCGGGTCTGGGAGCGTAACTCTCGGCACTCCGCAGTTCGACACCGGAATTACCCTCGTAGTCACCCAGCCAAACGTCACCCTCAGTGAGGACGGAAGCATCACCGTGACCGCCGGCTCTACTCCGGGCTTCTATCACTTTACGGTCCCGAGTACGGACAACGCGGGCGTCAGCCAGAACCAGAGTGGCTGGATTGTTGTGGGAAATCCTCCGGCAACGTTTACTAAAACCGGAGACCATCAGAAAGGTGCGCCGGGAAGTAATTTGAATCTATCGGTAACGCTCTTTGCCGGCAAGTCCGGTGGGAGCCCCTCGGGCGGCACGGTTCTGTTCACCACCGACAGTGGTACTCTGTCGAGCCGTCTGGTCACTACCGATTCTTCTGGCAACGCTCCTGTGGTGCTCACGCTGCCTGCAAACCCGGGCACCGTGCACGTGACCGCTGAGGGCCAGTTTGGCCTGGGTCATCCGGTAGCGAAATTCACTGAAACTACTCAATGAAGGAATTCGACTGACAGTGGCCGCGATTGCTGTTTCGCGGCCCATCCTTCATAATTCCCGCATCAAGCAATCGCGGCCAAACCGGGGTTCGAGGGCGGGACCGTCCGTCCCACATAAGCTCGGGCCACAAACTGACGCCCGACTGGGACGCATCGTGCGCCTGCTCATCGCCCACGCCACCGTGGTGGTGAGCGGAACAAAAATTGCGGAGGAAATCGGCACCAGCCGTTCGGAAGTTTGGCGTCTGGTCCAGCAGTTGCGCGATCTTGGTGTTGATATTGCCGGACATCCGTCGACCGGATATAGTCTGAAGTCCATGCCCGATCTACTGCTACCGGATATGCTCGCCCCGCAACTCAACGGCACACTTTTCGGCAAGCACATTCATCACTATTACAAGATCGGCTCGACTAACACCGCCGCGATGGAGGCAGCCAGTACCGGCGCTCCTGAGGGCAGCGTTTTTCTGGCCGAGCAGCAGACCGCTGGGCGTGGCCGCGGAGCGAATCAGTGGCACTCGGCTCGCTCAACCGGAATCTATTGCTCCGTAATTTTGCGCCCCGAGCTGCCGCCATCCGATGTGCTGGTTCTCACGCTGGCTGCTGGACTGGCAGTGCACTCCGCGGTTCAGGAGATCGACTCGCGAGTTGTCCCCGACCTGAAGTGGCCGAACGATGTTCTGATCGGCGGAAAGAAAGTTTGTGGCATCCTGACCGAGATGAACGCCGAAATCACTCGCGTGCGGTATGTCGTGGTCGGGATTGGACTCAATGTGAATCAGTCGAGTTTCCCGACGGAACTGCAGACCCTGGCAACTTCGCTGCGCTTGACCACGGGTACCGAGTGGTCCCGCGTTGAACTGTGCACGGCTTTGCTAGAATCGCTCGACCGGGAATATCGCAATCTGCTGGAAGGTCCGGACGCTACCAGTTCGATCCTGCGCCGCTTTCAGGAACGATCATCGTCGGCTCGGGGACAGCAAGTCGAGGTCGAGGAGAATCCCGAACTGGCGGGCGTGACGGAAGGCCTCGATTCACGCGGGTTTCTACAAGTGCGAACGCCCCAAGGTCTGCGTACCGTGCTGAGCGGGACGGTAAAACTGAAATAATTCCGGGAGCGCGGCCTTTCACTGCCGCAGCCGCTATTCCCCACGTATTCTTGTATGCTTCTAGTTCTCGATGTCGGCAACACCAATACGGTGCTGGGTGTCTTCGCCAGAACGGCGAAAGTCGCTCCGGGCGCGAGCCGCAGTAGTGCGGTCGAATCGCCATGCTACGAATTGTTAGTAGCGAATTGGCGGGTTGCGACTGTCGCGACCCAGACGGTGGACGAATATGGTGTGCTCTTCCGCAATCTTTTCGCCATGGGGAACCTCGAATCCGAGGGTATTCACGGCATTGTGATTTCATCCGTCGTGCCGCCGCTTGACTCCACTCTAGGGCAAGTCTGTGAGCGGTACTTCAACACGAAACCACTGTTCATCGAGCCCGGCGTAAAAACGGGCATGCCGGTCCACTACGACAACCCCGCGGAAGTGGGCGCTGACCGCATCGTGAACTCGGTTGCCGCTTTCGAAAAATACGGCGGCCCCTGCGTGGTAGTGGACTTTGGAACCGCGACCACGTTCGATTGTGTGTCGGCCAAGGGGGAATACATGGGCGGCGTAATCAGCCCCGGCATCGGAATCTCTGCGGATGCCCTGTTCGAGCGGACAGCGCGACTGCCGCGTGTGGATATTCGCAAGCCCGCTCAGATCATTGGCAGCAACACCGTGGGAAGCCTGCAGTCGGGCCTCTACTACGGCTATCTTGGCCTGGTGGATGGAATCCTGGAACTGTTGGTTGGAGAGCTGGGAAAAGAAACCAAAGTGATCTCAACCGGTGGCCTGGCTTCGCTGTTTGGCATGGGCTCGAAACATATTAAGCAGGTGGATGAGTTTTTGACCCTGGAAGGCCTGCGCATTATCTGGGAGCGCAACGTCGCGGCGAAACCCGCCCGGGAGGTGGGAGCAGTCTCGTCGAAGCCTGTCGGCGGAAGCAAGCCGCGATCCCGCTAGCCGTCGTGGAAAACTACTTCAACTACTTTACGGAAATCGAGGAACATTTTCAGCGGCTTCGCGGGCGAATTCAACTGTCTCCGCTGGATTGGGCGTTGATCGAAACCTGGAAAGACGCGAGTATCCCGCTGGAGGCCGTGCTGCGCGGCATTGATGCTGCGTTTGAGAAATACGAGGGGCGGCCCTCCAAAGCACAGAAGATCAATAGTCTGGCTTATTGCGCACAGGCCGTGCTGGTGGCAGCCGAGGAGATGAAAGAGGCGGCTGTGGGAGCGGCGAGTCAGGATTCACAGAGCCATCGCCCAAGCGGGTTTCAGGCATCCGAGATCGCGGCATTTCTCCGAAATAACGCGGAACAAATTGGCACAGCGAAGCTTCCGCGAGCAAAAGGAATCGACGCGGCGCCGCTGGCTCGAGAGACCGCAAACATGCTGCGCGAGATCGCCGCCGAACTGGGCGCCGCGAAAACTCCACCGCGATTGGAAGATCTTGAACGCCGGCTGACAGTAGCTGAAGAGAAACTATTTGCAGTTCTGCTTGCGGCGACGCCGGATGAGCAGATCGTTACCGCGCGGGCCGAGGCCGATCGTGAACTGGCGCCCTACCGGCGCAAAATGCCCTCAGCCCAAGTTGAGCAACTGCAGAAGCAGTACGTACACAAACGGTTGCTGGAAAAATATGGATTGCCGAGATTAAGCCTCTTTTATATGTGAAGTTTCCGGAAATCGACAATTCTTTTGATCCGGCATTGTCTTTCCAGCATAGAATCCTCGCTTGCAACTCACAATTGAAAAACTTGTCTATGGCGGCGACGGATTGGCGCGGCTGCCTGCCGATGACTACGGTCCCGGCAAAGCCGTGTTCGTCCCTTTTGTGCTCGACGGCGAAAGAGTCGAAGTTTCGCTGATTGAACAGAAACGCAGTTTTGCGCGAGGCCAGGTGCAAACCATTCTGCAAGCTTCGCCCCACCGGGTAGAGCCGCACTGTCCTTACTTCCAGCGCTGTGGCGGCTGTCACTACCAGCACGCCAGCTACGAGCATCAATTGGAGATCAAAGCCGCGATCCTGAAAGAAAATCTGCGCCGCATTGCCAAGCTCGAACTGGAAACAAAGATAACCGTTCATCCGTCGCCGCCTTGGAACTACCGCAACCGTACCCGCCTCAAAGTCCGAACTGTTCCGGAGTTCGCGCTCGGCTACTACAGACTCAACTCGCACGATCTGCTTCCGGTGGAGCAGTGTCCGGTAAGTTCACCGCTGATTAATCGCGCTATCGCCGCCTTCTGGGAAATGGGACGCGGACGCGCCGTGCCCAACGGAATCCAAGAAATCGAGTTTTTCGCCAACGCCGATGACACTCAACTCCTGATCGAGGTTTCCTGCGAACCCGGAGCTCGGAGCACTCCGGTTCGAGAATGGGCAGAGGCTGTGTCGAGCACCCTGCCAGAAATCGCAGGCGTCGTGGCACTCAGCGCAGAGTTGTCCGGCACGCATGCGACCGCGGTGCCGAAAACACTAGCGGCGTCCGGGGCGAGAGAAATTGTTTACAACTCGGAAGCCGCTTCCTATCGGGTCAGCGCGGGATCTTTTTTTCAGATTAACCGCCATTTAATCAATGAGTTGATTAAGATCGTCACACAAGAATGTTCGGGCGAAACGGCAGTCGATCTTTATGCTGGCGTCGGGTTTTTCTCGACCGCTCTATCCCAGAGATTTCCACAGGTAATCGCGGTTGAATCGTCACAGACTTCTCATGCCGACCTCGTCTATAACTCACCAACAAACGTGAAGGCTGTCCGCGCAGCTACCGCAGATTTCTTGCGGAGCCCTGGTAAGCTGCGGCCCGACCTCGTGGTGGTGGACCCGCCACGGAGCGGTCTGGGGGAAAGTGTGGTTCAGAGCCTCGTCGGATTGGGAGCGCACCGCATGACCTACATCTCCTGCGATCCGGCGACCGTCTCTCGTGATCTGGCTGGCCTGCTTAGCGCCGGATATCGCATCGAGCAGGTGCACCTGGTCGACCTGTTCCCCCAGACCTACCACTTGGAGAGCGTGTTTCATCTTGCTCGGTAGGGAGTAGTGATGGGCGTGCGATGGTCCACTCGTCTGAACATCGCTAAGCCTTGCATTTCGCCAACCCTTGAATTTTCCCTCCAGGCCAGCCTGTGAATTCGCAGTCGACTGCGCCTCCTTCCATCCCCCGGAAGCCACTCTCACGACAACCCATGCTGTGGGCTGCCGTGGCGTATGCCGGCGGAATTGTTACCGGATTTTACGTGTGGAGACCATCGCTGTGGTGGCTAACGGCGGCGATCGTCTCCTCCGCGTCAGGAGCTTATTTTCTGCGGCACTGCGCCCGCGCTGCTTTTGCACTTGGGCTATCGACTCTGTTCGTGACTGGCGCCCTAACGATGCAAGTCCGCGCTCCAGAAAATCGTGGCGACGCTGAGATTCTCGCATTTGCAGATGGCCGCGACCTCATAGTCACTGCCCACGTAATCAGGGAAGGAAATTTGCAGAACAAGAGTTCCGGGGACGCTCAGCAAAGGCTAGACCTTGAAACGGAACAAATAGGGACGGGGAATCAGACCTTTGCCATTCGCTCCGGGCTTCGCATCAGTATCTACGGTCATGAGACAAATGCTGAAGAGGCAAAGATCGAATCCCAAAGGCCAGTAGCCACGCCGCTGCACTTGTTCCGCTACGGCGAGCGCTTGCGATTTCCGGCAAGGCTTTATCCGCCACACAATTTTCGAAATCCTGGCGCCTTCGATTACGTCGGATACCTGACAGAAAACGGGATTGTAGCACTCGGGTCCGCGAAGGCAGAGACGGTTGAGCTGTTGCCGGGCTTTGCGGGCAGCCGCTTCGAGCGTTGGCGAACGCGCGTCCGTAGGAGTCTGATCACGAGAATTCATATCCTATGGAAGCCGGACGAAGCCGCGCTGCTCGACGCCATGCTTATCGGCGAAAATTCATTTCTGGGACGCGAAACTCTCACTGACTTCCAGCGTACCGGCACTTACCACGTACTGGTAATTTCAGGATTGAAAGTCGCGGTTCTCGCGCTAGTAATGTTTTGGCTGCTGCACCGGGCGCGGATGAATGAGCTTCTCGCCAGCGCAATCACAATCCTGCTCACGATTGCGTATGCTCTTCTTACCGACGTTGGTGCGCCGGTGTGGCGGGCGACGCTAATGCTCGCGCTCTACCTAGGGGCAAGATTGCTCTATCGGCGAAAGTCAATTCTCAACACCATTGGAGCAGCGGCGCTGGCTCTGCTTATTGTGGATCCTGCGGCCCTGCTTGGGGCCAGCTTTCAGCTCAGCTTTCTGTGTGTGCTGGTCATTGCTGGAATCGCAACACCCCTTCTGGAGCGTACGACTCAACCGCTGTCTCGGGCCCTCAGGAGCCTCGATGCGACCGGATACGATGCCGCATTGCCTCCTTCACTGGCGCAACTCCGGCTCGACCTGAGGATGGTTGCCGGCCGGCTGCAACGTTTTTTCGGAAAGCGCATTCCGTTGACCGCGCTCTCAGTTACGGCGCGGGCGCTGCTTCTGGGTTTTGAGTTTCTTGTGATTTCCACCGTTCTTCAAGCGGGATTCGCGCTGCCCATGGCGTACTACTTTCATCGTGCAAGCCTGGTTTCATTGCCGGCGAATGTGCTGGCGGTGCCTCTCACCGAAATCATTATGGTCGCCGCCATCGCGGCCCTCAGCGCGAGTTATATCTCGCTCGCCCTGGCCAAGGTTCCGGCAACGATGGCGGGCGTGCTGCTTCAGGCCATGAGTGGATCGGTGCGCTGGTTGGGGGCTCTGCGGATCTCCGACACTCGCGTTCCCACGCCGCAACTCACTGTCATTTTGTTAGGTGCTTGTGCCGTGGTGCTGGCAATGATTCTGAGTCGCCGTCGCCGGCGGTTGCTCGTGGCAGTTGGATGGGCGGGATTAGCGGTCAGTGCGTTCTGGATCTGTGCGGTTCCGCCACATCCGCAACTCCGCGGCGGAGTGCTCGAGCTCACAGCCATTGACGTTGGCCAGGGCGATTCGATTCTTCTGGTTTCGCCGGAAGGCCGCACGCTGCTGGTGGATGCCGGCGGAATACCTTTCTGGATGCACTCAGAACTAGATATCGGGGAAGATGTTGTATCGCCGTACCTGTGGTCGCGGGGATTTCACCAGCTCGACGTGGTCGCGCTCACTCATGCTCACGCCGACCATATGGGAGGCATGGCGGCGGTGCTGGCAAACTTTCACCCACGCGAATTGTGGCTGGGAGTGAATTCGCCAAGCCCGGAGTTGCAAACTCTTCTGCGTAGAGCAACGGCACTGAACATTCCCATCGTCCTTCACAAGGCAGGAGACGATCTGGAGTTGGGTGGAGCGAGGATCGCGGTGCTGGCCCCGCCACGGAATGCCGAGACCCATGTTTCCCGGCCGAACGACGAGTCGCTGGTGATCAAAATCAGCTATGGCGCGACGTCGGCTTTACTCGAGGGAGACGCAGAGAAGAAAACGGAGAAACAGGTTGCCCAGGAAAACCCGCAGGCCGACCTTCTCAAAGTGGCTCATCATGGAAGCTCGACCTCGACCATCCCGGAACTGCTGGCCGCCGTGCATCCGCGGTTTGCGGTCATCTCAGTAGGCACGCGCAATGTTTATGGGCATCCAAGGATGGACGTTCTAAATCGGCTGGAGGAAGCGCAGGTTCTGACCTACCGAACAGATTCGGACGGGGCAGTTACGTTTTACCTAAACGGCAAAACCGTCAGCTCTCAGTTGGCGGCTCTTCATTGATAGCGTATTCCGCAGTCTCAAGTTCGTCCGGCGTTTGGCGGTATTCCTCAATCATCCTCCGGGCGTTGGCCGCGTCTTCCTCGCGCACCAGAATCACGGTGCCTCCCACGCCGGGCAGAATATCCTGCTGCGCATCCAGAGAGGTGAGGTCAGCGTCAATGCCCGCGGACTCGAGCAGCCCACGCACCACCATGGCTTCCGACTCCTGTTCGGTATCGAACACGCGCACCAGTTTCTCATTTGGATTCGGGCGTGCTTCGCTTGTGGACGTTGAGTCTGCCATGATTGCCTCCGTTCAGGATGATGTTTGATTCTAACTCGACCGGGGTAGAGTTGGGGGCAGATTCGCTGATGAAGCTTCGGCTGGCCTTGTGTGATCTGATTTTGAAGTAACCGAAGGCCAACACCATGGGGCTATTGCGCTTCGCCCACGTTCCCGTGAGAATAACCTCAAACAGCGGGCGCAACGCGCTCGCGTCGAATAACATCTAATTCGGCAGACCGCCAGTGTCGGGGGCCTCATGAGTAGTTTGGAACGCCGTGCAACGTCGCCAAGCGTAAGCGAAAGAGAGCAGGAGGCGCGAAATATCCGCCGTCTGCAAATCATGATCAGCATGGTGATGTCTGTGATTGGCCAGGACCCGAACCTCACCGTCGAAGAAGCTTCCGAGTTGGCAGCCGGCGCGAAACGGGCCGCGTTGGCGATGTTTCCGGACAAAGAGTTCGCCTACGACATCCTTTACAAACCTCGCCTCCAGCGATTGATGAACGAGCGCTACCGCCTGCAGTAAGAAGCGATTGCAATTGTGGACTTACCCGATTCAGCAACGTAGGAATTTCGAGACAGCCCTGGTCGCTTCAACAACTGCTAAGTACATTCGCTCGCACCGCGCCGATACGGATACCACGTTGGCGATTGTGGGCGTCGTACAAAGCACATATTTTCGTAAGGACGGCGGTTGCCTTAGCTTAGAGTTCCGCCTTCGAGTACGAATTGATTTCGCAGTTCAAACTGACTTCCTCGAACTGCGGCGTTGTCCATTCCATGATTTTCCTCCTTGCATCGCAGTAGCGCGACGCCTACTCACTAACACTGCCTTGCCCTGGGACGGCTCACTCGCACCCGCTTCAGCAACTTTAGCTGCACTGCCGGTTCAGGCCGAAAATGTAAAAGCTCCCCCCGCCCGTATTGACGCAATTTGGACCGGGACAACCCGAGGTCTGCTGCGCTCCGACGTAGACGTACCCGTTGGCGACCGTCGGGACAGAACGTTTTGTCGCGGGATATATTGCGTCTCCGGTGCAGGTGTTGCTGGAATACAATTCCTTCATCGATAAAGCGTCGAAGGCGTGAAGAATCCCATTTTCCGTTCCCTGCGCAAGATTTCCGTCGGTCTTGTCGATGGCCCACACGAGGGCGTCGGAGGCTGCCGGTCCGCTAGCAGAAACCGCAGGTGTAGTTCCGAACGAAAAATAAACGGGGCCGTTGCCGTTGGTGGACCCGATCGGAGCCCCTGGGCAATTTGTGTAGTCGATCGGAGCCGTAGCTGCGGCCTCCCCACACAAGGTATATTGCGTGAGTTGGCCGCCTATCGCCGCAACGTACATGTAGCTAAGGGCGGGATCGGTCGAGTCGGAGTCCCAGTAGGCCGCGCTGGTGTGAATCGTGCGCGTGCCTGTGAAGTAGGTTTCAACGTTGGTGGGCGGAGCATGTACACACAGTGGCAGATAGCAAGAGTTCTGGGCGCAGCTGTTAATTCCTCCGGGCGTGGTGCGATTGACGAACCAGAGTCCTCCCTCCTTGTCGCCGTTAACGGCGAGGTGAGCCCAGTTTGTCAGTTCATTGTCGGGAAGCAGCATCGGGCCCCCAGAACCGTAATCCATGTCGCCCGCCTGATTCGCCGGGCACGTCGGGGACTGGCGGGCCCATTCATCCGCAGGGGTAAAGAAGCCGCTGGTAGTCGCGGAGACGGTTAGCTGGTACGGGTCGAGCTTAAGGAAGCTGTCACCCCAATTGGTGCTGCCATCCCATGTGCCGTTCGCTGTGGTGACGTAGATCCAATTTTTTCCGGTTGCGTCCGCCGGTCCAAAAGCTGGGGCCGCGCCGCCCATCCAGATGCCACCGCCGTTCGAGCCCTGCTGTTGTCCCAAGGTTGTTTGGAAGTAGAAATAGCTGCCGCCAAGGTTCGAAACGTTGTACCCAAAGACAGCCCCATTCGGGTAAGGCGGGGAATTTCCGTCCATCATTGAAAACGCAATGTAAACATAGTTAGCATTGCCACAGGCGCTGCTGCCGCAGTTGGCAAACAGCAAACCAGGGCGCTGGATGTGGGTCTTCGAGAAGGTACTGGAATCCACGCCGCAGGATCCGTTGGCGCAGATCTGGACCTTGGAGTCACTGAAACTCTGGATGTCGACGGCGTGAAGCCAGTGAAACCAAGCTTTCGGCTGCCCCGATTGGACATTTTGGGTTTCGGTAACTAGGTAAATTGTGCCAGCGGTGCCGGCGCTATTGATATTGATGACAGGCGTTCCCAGAATCCCGATTGTGGGCCCGAGCGTCTGCGTACAGGCGGAGTCCCCCGCCGGCCCCAACGTAGTGGCAGTCGACCGGGTACTGGCCGTCTAGCAAGCTCGTGCCGTTTCCGCCTCCGTTCAGAATCTTGCACCCGGTGCCATCAGCGAAATCTCCGTCGATTGCGTACAGTGTGTCTTTTTGGGTCACCACATAGGCGACATATTTGTACGTCGTAGTCCCAATTGTCACATTGTTGACCACCAGTGGCTGTGCATACACTTGCCCATCCAGGCTCGCAGAGCAAAGCTGGCCGAAGTTGCTTTGAATGGAGCTGTTGTTGATCACGGTTTCGGTAAGGTTGGCCCCGGTTCGATAAGCGCACCCCGTGCACAGGCTCGGCGTGTCCTGCTGCCACGCCGTCACACAAAGGCCAGTGGAGCACAACTGCGCGGCTGCTGGAGCAGCGGCGAAACAAACCAGACCGATCAACGAAACTGCAAGTACACAAAACTGAAATCGTTCACGTCGGCTCCCCATACACGTCCCCCTTGCCTAATTTTCAAGATACGAAAAGACTCGCCCCGCCATGCCTCTTACAATTTGCCTACGACACCGTCATTGAAGTCCGCCACCCAGATGTTTGCGCCGTCAAAGGCCACCCCAACACTCCCGCTGCCGTTCACGTGGCCCAGGGTAATGCCGTCGCCGAGGCGCAGTTCTGTCACCCCTTCACCCGTTGTCACCCAGATGTTCGCCCCATCAAAGGCCACTCCGTACGGAAGGTTTGGCACCGCGAAGGTCCCCAGATTCTTGCCGTCGCTAGCCTGTAGCTTGCTCACCGTGCTCCCGCCCCGGTTGGCCACCCACACGTTCGCCCCGTCAAAGGCTATGCCGGTGGGTCGAGAGCCCACAGCGAACGTGCCCAAGACTTTGCCCTCGCTGGCCCGCAGCTTGCTTACCGTCCCGCCGCCATTCGTCACCCACACGTTAACGCCGTCGAAGGCGGCTGCGATGGGCCCACTGCCCACCGTGAAAGTACCCAGAATCTTGCCGTCCCTTGCACGAAGCTTGGTCACGCTGCCATTGCCACTTGTGGGCGCGGTTGTTACCCAGATATTGGCTCCGTCAAAGGCCATCCACCACGGAGCCGGCCCCACGCTGAAGGTGCCCAGGTTCTTCCCGTCGCTGGCTCTCAGCTTGCTTACCGTGCCGTCGGCTGTGTTCGAGACCCAGATGTTGGCTCCGTCGTAAGTCACACCGCCGGGCTCGGTGCCCACCTTAAACGTGCCCAGCGCCTCACCATCGCTGGCCCGCAATTTGGTCACGGTGCCGGGGAAATCGCCGAAGTTCGCCGTCCAGATGTTGGCCCCGTCAAAGGCCACACCGACGGGCTGCTGGCCAACGGCGAATCTCGCGGTGGTGTTCGCCCGGTACCACTTCAGCAACGCCACTTGCAACGGATTCACGGGAGGCGCGACAGCGGGGGGCTGCTGTCGCCGTTGTGATCCGGCCTCCTGCGCCCGGCCCGGAAACAAATTCGCGGTCGCAACAAGTGACAGCGCCAAACAGATGCCAATCAGTACGCGTTTCATAATTTCTGTACCTCCCCTGGGGTTGGTCCGGTCCGGAAATGCGAATTCAAAGCTGTAAAACGAAATCGGAGACGGGCTTTCAAAATCCAGCCCAAAAAATCGAAAACTGCGGGGTCCCTGCCAGCGCCTGGGGCTAAGTCGGCTGGAAACTCAAAATCCGGATGGATCATATCATCGAGTCTGCGCGTGTCAAGCGGGAAAACGCAGTCGTTACGAAATCGGAACACCGCCCCGCTCGGCCTGCCTGTGCCACCCCAGAACATTCTTGAGCGAAAGTGGTGGACAGCACCCTCGTTCGCCGCCTGGACGCCACAAGGATCTTCCCAGCTTAAGTGCCAACCATCATTGGCGGGACCGCTGCATGAAACCACTCAACGGAGACCAGCCACTGCGATCCGTATTCCTGTCGTACTCTGTGGCGCTCCAGGGGTTAGAACCAAAATCTTCTCCACGAAGAACAAGGGGCCTGGATGCAAGCACCGAAAACTACGTACAAGACAAACATCTCATTGATAGACAGTAGAGAATGAGGAGCAACTGCGAGGCTGCAGCCTGCGCAATATGAATGCCGAGAAAGCACGACAGCTGAGCCCGGAACTGCAAGCGGCACGGCAACCGTTGCTGACTGCCATCGAATCACTGCGAGCGGATTCACGAATACAACCAGCAGAACGAGAAGATCGCCGGGGAGAGTTATTCCGCAAGTGGCGCGGACGCCGCTCATCGTGGAAACGCCATGGCGTCCAAAGAACGGGCGCACCTTGGAGCGCCGGGCAGTCACAACGGTCGATCACCGAATGGGGCGGCCCAACAAATCAAGAATGTGCGATTGATCCCAAAGTGGGCACAACCAATTGTTAACAACAGGTTAAATCTCATAGCTTATAGTACCGATCAATGTTTTTGATTGGTCTTTCGGCCTCCTATGGAATCTAATAGCAAGATGAGTGAGAAACCTGTGAAGCGGTACATTTTTGCCAGTGATTTCGACCAGACGTTGACCTTCAACGACTCCGGGTACGTGCTCAGTGAATTGGTGGGCATTCCGACGGAGGAGTTCGAGCGCAAAGCCAAAGGGATGGCGAAGCTTAACCTAGTGCAGCAAGGCGCGGAGCTTGCATACCTGTTGCTGCATGATCCCGAGTTTCAGAGTCGAGTTCGCAAAGAACACCTCTATGAGGCTGGGAAGCGGGTTCGCTTGAAAGAAAATATCGCGCTGCTTTACGAAATTCTGAAAAGCGGCATTGAAGGTTATCAGTTCGATTTTTATGTTTTGTCGGCGGCGCCGGTGGAGGTGATTCAGTCCGCGCTCGAAGGAATCGTTCCGCCCAGCCATATTTATGGAACGGAATTCCTCTACAACGATGCGGGGCAGATTGAATCGATCACCCGGGCCACGGCGGGTTATGGAAAGGTCGCGCGGCTCGATCAGTTACAGGCGGAGCGGCAGGTTGGGCCCGACCACATCGTCTACGTTGGCGATGGAAGTTCTGACCTGCACGTCATGCTGCACGTCAACGTTCGCGACGGCTTCACCATCGCGGTTTCCGAAGCCAAGCACGTTTCGCAGGTGGCGAAACGAACCATTCTGAGCAGCAATGCGCTGGCTGTGCTGGCGCCTATCCTGGAAGATGTTGTGGGGTGGGAGAGAGCTCGCATCCGGCAGCTGTTTGAGTCGTACGGAATGCTGATTCAGGAGTGGGACCGGGTGCGCACAGACTGGCTGACGCTGCGCTCCGATGGAAGCGACTGGTCGGCGGCGGGCGCGAGCTAGGGTAGGCGCGGCTGCGCCCGTGCGGCGTCGAGATTCACCGCCATTTATCATTAATTTGCATGCTGCGTGATAAAAACCTCATCCCGCTTTCGCGGCAGCATCAGCACGCGCTGGCGCTGTGCGTACGGCTGGACCGTGCGATTCAGGCCGGAGAGGTTGACTTGGAGGCTTGGCAGGCCGAAATCGCGCAACAATTTGAACTGGAGATTGGGATCCATTTCGCGGCGGAAGAGAAGGAACTGTTTCCGGCGGCGGCGCGATTTCAGGAGCTGCAGTCGCTGGTGGAGGAACTTCTCGCCGAGCACGATCTTCTTCGCGAATATTTCTCCCGCGCGAGCGGTCGCAGCCTCGGTCTGCAAGGCCTGGGGAAGTTCGCGGAGAAACTGCCGCAACACATCCGCAAAGAAGAGCGCCAGCTTTTCGAGGGGATGCAGAAGGCTATGAGTACGCAAGAACTCGACGCGTTGGGGGCGGCGCTCGACGACGCGCTAAAGAACGCGTCCTCGGCCTGCGTGTTGCCCAGCGAAGCCACCCGGTTGCGGTCCCGGCGGTGAAATGTCTAAGGCAGCAATCAGCACTCAGCACTTAGCATTTAGCCCCGAGAGATACTCGGCCGGCGCGAACGAACGTGGGCGGCTGAATGCTGAGTACTGATTCACTTCGTGTAGAATGCCCGCGTTGCCGATTCCAACCGGAATCGAACTCACCGGCTCTCGCAGCCACCAGGGAGAGATCATGAAGAAGCATCTTGTCGTCTCCGTCGTCGTGCTGTGCTGTCTCGCTGTCGCCCAGGATAATGCCAAGCCCGCATCTAAACAGGCGGCAGCCAAGCCCGCCGCTAAGTCGGCCCCAGCAGCGCGCAAGAACGCCTTCACGCCCGACCAGATCCCGTACGGGCCCGCTCCTGCTTTCGTGCCGGCAGGTGCTTCGCTGGCAGTTCTGGAAGGGAATCCGATGGCGGCAACTGGGGATTACACCATCCGTTTGAAGATGCCGGATGGCTATAAGGTCGCCCCGCACTGGCACCCGAAACGTGAGAACGTGACCGTGACTTCAGGCTCGCTGAAAGTGGGCATGGGCGACAAATTTGACGAGAGCAAAATGATGAGCTTCCCGGCCACCAGTTTTGCTTATCTTGATCCCAGCATGCACCACTACGTGATGGCCAGCGGAGAAACCGTGGTGCAGATACACGGCGTGGCCCCGGTGAAGTTTAACTACGTGGATCCTAACGACGATCCCAGCAAGAAGAAACCGTAGCTTTGGCTTGAGCCATGTTTGTCATTCGAGGGCAGCGAAAGGATCTAGGTTTCGGGCTGTACTACCGGTAACGCCGTCGCAGGCAAAACCCCAGATCCCTCGCTTCGCTTGGGATGACATGGGATGGAATTGCTAGACCAGGTCTTCTACTTTGACTGGGCCACCCTTCCATGAGTTGTTGAACTCGGCTTCGACGAAACCTGCGTCATAGTTGCGGTTTTGCGTCTTCAACGCTTGCTGCAATCCGAAAAGGGAGCGCGGGTTGCGTGGATTGCGGTCGAGATCCGCGCGGAAGACTTTTTCCGCGCCCGCGGCATCGCCGCTCATCAGGAGGACGCCGCCCAGGGACTCGCGGACGGGGAAGAACCAGTCTGGAGGCTCTCCGTATTTCAACGTATCCTGAATCGCAACTGCGGCGGTCAGCAGCGCGATTGCCTGGGCGTAATCTTTTCTCTCCATCGCGATCTTCGCGCCCAGAACGTCTTCGGAAATCTTCATGATGTCTTTCGCCTTGTTGTTGATCGGCATGGAGAAAATCATGTCCGGCGGCGTGTTCTGTTCCGCCTCGGAAACGATTTTGTACTCCGCCTCGGCTTCGCTCAGCTTTCCCGTTCCTGCGAGCGCCATCCCGCGAGAGAAGTGCCAGAACCCGGTCGTGATCTTCATGGCGGGATCCGGTTGCGGCATGGCCAGAATGTCATTCCACTGGTGAAAACGCACATCCACGGCCATCGGCATGGTCATGAAACCTTCCAGGGGTGGCATGTCTTTGACGTGCGCGCCGACGTTCGCCACCAGCAAGTCTGCGTTCTTCTTTGCCTCCGGGTAGTTTCCGTTCATGCTGGCGCACATGGCGATGAAATGAAGGTTGTGGCTGTAATACATCAGCGAATAAATGCCTTGCGCGCCACTGGCCTTGATGTAGGCTCGGTCCACTGCCGCGGCTTCTTCGTTGGTCTTCACGGCGGCTTCATAGTCGCCGGTGCGAATGTAAACGTGGGCTGGCATGTGCACGATGTGTCCCGCGGCAGGAGCCAGCGCTGCCAGCCGGTTGGCGCCGGCTAGTGCGCGCTCAGGATAGGGCGAAGCCTCGGTGGCGTGAATGTAGTAGTGAATGGCGCCCAGGTAGTTTGGGTCGCGGCGGATTACGGATTCGAGAGTAGCGACAATCTCCTCCGTGCCCGCTTGCGGTGTGCCGTCCACCTGCCACAATCCCCAGGGATGCAGATTCATGCCTGACTCGGCGAACAGCGTGGCGGCATCGAGATCGTCAGGATATTTCTTCGATACCTCGCGCATCGCATCGTGATAATTCTCGGCGGCTTTTCGGAGGTCTGCTTTCGGGTCCGCCGGGAAACGTTTCGCCATGGCTTGAATGTAAGCTTGCTCGCTGAGCGAGGCATTGGGGGAGAGATCCATGGCCTTCTGGATCGCTTCGTGCGCCTGCTTGAAACGGTCTTCGCTGGCCGGATCGTTGTAGTTCGGTCCGACGGCCTCGGCGATTCCCCAGTAGGCGATCGCGAGTTTGGGATCAAGTTCAGCCGCGCGCTGAAACGAGCGGGCCGCTTCATCGTGGTTGAAGTCGTAGATCAGGCAGAGACCCTGATCGAAGAACTTCTGGGCTTCGGGATTGCTGGTCGAGACGGGATGATGAACGTTGCCCACTCCCGACATCAGCGTTGCGGCCTTGGACTGGGTGTGAGCGGAGTGGTCTTGCGCAGGCGATGGCAGACAGAAACACAGAGCGAGCAAAATTGACATGCGAAATCGCATACGATCGTCCTCCTCTGAATTAGGGGAACTGGAAGCCCTGCTGCTTGTGTTGCCCCAAGTGCGGCCAGAGTAATCCAAAGTCGGGAAAGACGCAATGGAATGGCAAGATGGGTTAGTTGCTGCCGGTATGCCCTGAATCCCGAGTCTCGTTGACCTCATCTAGCAGCTATGACTCAGGCAGGTAGTGTTTTTCCTTTGGCGGATCATTCAGGAGCGGTCGTCCAACCTTTAGAAGCAAGTACGCTAAATGATGCGGCTTTGCTGGACGCCTACTCGCAGGCGGTCGTCGGCGCAGCGGAAGCAATCAGTCCCTCGGTGGTGAAGATTGATGTGGCGCAGGCAGCCCGAAGCCGCTCGGGGGAGCCTCGCGAGCGCCAAGGCGGTGGCTCCGGATTTGTGTTTACTCCCGACGGCCTGGTGCTGACCAACAGCCACGTCGTGCATGGCTCCACGCGCATTGACGTGTCGCTTCCCGATGGGCAGCGCTTCCCTGCTCACATCATCGGCGACGATCCTGCGACCGATCTGGCTGTGATCCGCATTGGGTTGCCGAGTAACGACGCACCTCATCTCGTAGCCGCGCCTCTCGGAGATTCGCAGCGGCTACGCGTTGGCCAGTTGGCGATTGCTATCGGGAATCCTTATGGGTTTCAGTACACCGTTACCGCTGGCGTGGTGAGCGCTTTGGGACGGTCGCTGCGTTCCTACTCCGGGCGACTGATTGAAGATGTGATTCAAACCGACGCGTCGCTCAACCCGGGGAACTCTGGCGGCCCGCTGGTGACCTCCGACGGGCGCGTCGTCGGAGTGAATACGGCAACGATTATGGGCGCTCAGGGGCTTTGTTTCGCCATCGGGATCAACACTGCGAAGTTTGTTGCGGGACGGCTGCTGCGAGATGGCAGGATTCGACGCAGCTACATTGGCGTCGAGGCGCAGACTGTGCCGCTGCTTCGCCGCGTGGTGCGCTTCTACGATCTGCCCAGCGAAAGTGGGGTGATCGTGGCCTCGGTCGCCGATGGCAGCCCGGCGCAGAAAGCGGGACTGCGGGAAGGCGATGTAATTATTGCTCTCGATGGCAAGCCGGTCGCGGGCGTGGATGATCTGCATCGGTTGTTGACTGACGCGCGGGTGGGGGCTAGCAGTGCGCTGACAGTTTTGCGACACACGGAAAAGTTGGAGTTGAAAGTGGTACCGGCGGAGATGCACGATTAGGCGCGGGAGTTTCCGATGACCCCGGGAGTAGCCTTGCGATCCCCGCGGCGTCGCTTCCCACCCTTGCAAAGAACGCAAGGATGGGGCACCCCTCGGTTTGGTTAGTTAGAGGAAAAGCAGATGGGGGAAAAGTAAGTCACCAGTCACGCAACCTTGGGGATCTCTGTCACGTTGGTGTAGATCTTCAGCCCCAGAGTCCGGCCGACCCGCACCATTTCATCGGCCCCAGCCGAAGGGCCTCCGACTCGCAGAACGGCGTCGCACTTTTCCAGAAGCCGGACTGCGATGGGATGGAATATCTCGTTAAAAGCTTCGTCGCCAATCTTCATGGACCCAGCCAGTTCAACCAGCGGGAGGGCCAGCCACTCGCCCAGAACCGCGATGTGTCCGGCGCGGAAGATGGGCAGCGCATGGGATTCCATCTCTTGAACATTCTTCTTGATCAAAGACGGATCGTCGTTGGTGCCGGAGCGGTAGGGACCGGCAATTAAGATCATCATCGGTTTCGTCGTCACATGTTGCGTCCGGACTTCAGCGGAGTTCAACGTCGGGGCTGGAGCTAAACTAGCGGTCAGCGGACAAACTGCACTTTGGGGGGCCGATAACGTTTCCCGGTGCGGAATCGTACGCCTTATACGCCGCAATTTCAACGGCTCTTTGGTGTCATTGCCAGCCCCTTCCCTGCTGTGTTAGCTTCTTGAAACAGCAGAGGTTAGCTTGCAAGCAACAGTTCCCGCCGGACTGGACCGCAAAGAGGCCGAAGTTTATTTGCGGCTGGATCCGAAGCGGCTCCCAAGACACATCGCCATTATCATGGACGGCAACGGCCGATGGGCCAAGCGGCGCCACCTGCCCCGCATTGCCGGACATCGCGCCGGAGTGTCGTCCGTGCGCTCCACGGTGGAAACCGCTTCGCGCATCGGTATTCCCGCGCTGACGCTTTATGCTTTCTCGGAGGAGAATTGGAAGAAGCGGCCCGAGAGCGAAGTTCATTTTCTCATGGGCCTGCTCTGCCGCTACCTGAAGGCGGAAGTGCCCACGCTGAACAAGAACAATATCCGCCTGGAATACATTGGCCGCCAGCATGAGCTGCCGGCGTCGGTGCAGGAAAAAATGCAGTGGGCGCGAGAGGCGACGGCACATAACACCGGCATGGTGTTGACGCTTGCCCTGAACTACAGTGCGCGTACGGAGTTGGTGGATGCCTTCCGCTCGATTGTGGATGCGGCCGCACGTAATGGCGGGCTCGATCATCTGGAAATCGACGAGGACGCGGTGTCCCGTCATCTCTACACCCGGCATTTACCCGATCCCGATCTCGTGGTTCGCACCAGCGGCGAGATGCGGCTGAGCAACTTTCTGCTGTGGCAACTGGCCTATGCGGAAATTTATGTGACTCCTACGCTGTGGCCTGAGTTCCGGGGCACGCATCTGCTCGAGGGCATTGCGGAATATCAGAAGCGCGAGCGGCGGTATGGCGGGCTGGCGGGAGACGCTGCGAATGCCCAGGGACATCGCGACCTTTCGCGGGCGGGGGCGCCCGCGCCACACGTTCCTCACCCTGCGAAGACGGGCAGGAACTGAGGCTCTTGCATCTGCTCAAGCGCATCCTCACGGCAGTGGTTTTGATTCCGGTTGTCCTGTTGCTGGTGCTGCGCGCGCCCGTGCCTGTGGTGGCGTTGGTGGCGGCTTTGGTGGCCCTGCTCACGGTGCAGGAATTCCTTAAGCTTGCCGAGGCTTATGGCATCCGTCCCATGCGTTGGCCCACCTACATTTTTGTCGGGCTATTTTTTTTGCTGCTGGCCATCAATCCGGGAAACGATAAGCCTCTGCTCTCGACCGCGATCTTTGTTTACAGCGTGGGGTTTGCCGCGGCCATCGCGCCGTTTGTTTTTCTCACGATTGCTATGCGCCGGGTGAACCTCAGCACCTCGCTTCCGGCTGCTCTGGTTTCCGCTTTCGCGTTCGGGTATATCGCTTTGCCGCTCGGATTTCTGGTGCAGCTGCGCGAGCAATGGTCCGGGGCATTCTTGCTTCTTTATTTGCTGCTGCTGGTGTGGGCAGGAGACATCTTCGCGTATTTTGTGGGACGTTCTCTGGGGCGTCATTTGATGTCGCCACGGATCAGTCCCAAGAAAACCTGGGAAGGTGCGCTGGCGTCTCTGCTGGCGAGTCTGGTAGTAGGAATGTTGCTCTACAACTATGCGCTGCCCATCAGCACGGCTCTGCTGCATGCGCATCTCATCGAACGGCGCGATGGTTTCTTCGCGTTGCAGAAGCCGCCGCTCGCGCCTACTCTGCTGCTTTCGGCCGCCCTCAATATCGCGGCGCAGCTTGGGGATCTGGTGGAATCGTTGATCAAGCGCGGAGCGGGAGTGAAGGATTCGGGAGCGATTTTGCCGGGACATGGAGGCATGCTGGACCGCATCGATGCCCTGCTCTTTGCCGCTCCAGTGCTGTGGTACTATGCGGCTTGGCGCGTGATGCAGTAGAAAAACGTCGTTGGTCGGTGGTCGTTCGTCGTTGGCCACAACGCGGGAAAGCCAACGACGCGCGACCAACGACGGTTTCTGATGAAACGAATTTCCATTCTGGGTTCGACCGGCTCCATCGGACGCAGCACGCTGAGCGTGGTTGAATCGTATCCCGAGCGCTTCCAGATTATTGCTCTGGCTGCGGGCCGGAATGTAGATGCAGCATTCGAGCAAGCCCAGCGCTGGAAGCCGCAGCTGATCTCGGTTGCTGTTGAGCGGGACGCGGAAATCCTTCGCGCTCGCTTGAAAACCGCAGGGGATGAAATCAAAGTAGTCCATGGTCCGACCGGCGCGGTTCAAGTCGCCACGCATCCGGAAGCCGACTTCGTGGTTAGCGCCATCGTGGGTGTAGCCGGACTCGAGGCTACCTATGAAGCCGTGCGTGCCGGCAAGACCGTTGGCCTCGCGAACAAAGAGTGTTTAGTTGCGGCGGGAGAACTGATCACCGCCGAAGCGCGACGCCAGGGCAAGCCCCTCTTGCCTATCGACAGCGAACACAACGCGGTGCATCAATGCCTGCGCGGCGGACGTATGGAAGAGGTTCAGCAGATCTGGCTGACAGCCTCGGGTGGGCCTTTTCTGCACACCCCTAAATCGCAGTTTTCCGCAATCACGGTCGAGCAGGCTTTGAACCATCCTACCTGGAAGATGGGCCGCCGCATCACGATCGATTCGGCTACACTGATGAATAAGGGCTTCGAGGTGATCGAAGCCTGTCGTTTGTTCAATCTGCCGCCCAATCGAGTGCAGGTAATCGTGCACCCCCAGTCCACGATTCATTCCATGGTTGAATTCGTGGATGGCAGCATACTTGCTCAGTTCTCGGTGACGGACATGCGCCTGCCGATTCTCTATGCTCTGACCTACCCGGAGCGCATTGCATCGGATATGCGCTTCCCGGTCATGGACTTACGACACCTCGAATTCGCTCCCCCGGACATGGGAAAATTCCCTTGCCTGGGCCTGGCCTATGAAGCGGCGGAGGCGGGAGGTGCAAAAACTGTAGCACTCAACGCCGCAGACGAGGTCGCAGTGGCCGCATTTCTGGATGGCTGTATCCGTTTCACCGAGATTCCTGCCATAATTAATATGGTGCTTGCGGAAACGAAAGTCGGTAAATTGGAATCTATATACAAAGTGCTCGAAGCAGATGCGGACGCCCGCCGGATTGCCCATGAGAAAGTTGAGCAACTGGGCTATCCAGCGGCATCGAGGTCCGCTTCTTCTACTTTTCGAGGGGAATAATCAAACTATATGTCGGGATTCTTTATAGCTGTACTCGCGGTTGCGGTGGTCTTGGGATTCATGATTCTGATCCATGAATTCGGCCACTATGCGGTGGCGAAGTTGCTGGGCGTACGAGTCGAGGTTTTCTCTATCGGATTTGGCAAGCGGCTTCTTGGCTTTCGCCGCGGCGACACTGACTACCGTATTGCCGCGATTCCCCTTGGCGGATACGTGAAGATGAGCGGCGAGAATCCCATGGATGAGCGGACCGGCGATCCCGGCGAGTTCCTCTCGCACCCGCGCTGGCATCGTTTTCTCATCGCCATTGCGGGGCCGTCCATGAATATTCTGCTCGCCATCGGCCTGCTGACTTTCGTTTACATGGTGCACTACGAATATCCCGCGGTGCTGGACGAGCCGGCGGTCATCGGCTGGGTGCTGCCCGATACTCCGGCAGCGAAAGCGGGCATTCAGATTGGCGATCGCATCGCTCGCCTCGAGGGAATTGAGAATCCGACCTGGAAGCAAGTCGATCCGAAGGAAGCTCTGAGTCCGAATCAGCCTCTCGATGTCACCATCGACCGTGGCGGGAAATTGTTCGATAAGACGATCGTGCCCGAAGCCTACGGTGTAAATCAGATGGGTTCCGCCGGGTGGGTTCCTAAGGAACCTAGCGTTACGGTCACCGATCTCGAGCCAGGTTTGCCGGCGGAAAAGGCCGGAATGCAAATCGGCGATGAGATCCTGACCGTCGATGGCCAGCCGATTCCTGCCCTTCAAGCCATGATTGAGACGTTGAAGCTTACCCATGGGAAACCAATCGAAATTACGGTCCGTAGAGGTGTCCAGCAGAAGACTTTCACCGTGCAACCCGTGTTAACCGATATTCCAGGCCAGCAGGAGAAACGTTATCGCGTAGGAATCGGTGCTACCCAGATGAAGGTCAGTGCTTTGCCCTTCGCCGCCGCGTTTCATAAGTCGATCGAGCAGAATAAGGAAGGCTCGCTCCTCATCCTTGAGCTCTTGCAGAAAATGATTCAACGCAAGATCTCAATCCGTACCATCGAGGGACCAATTGGCATTAGCCGCGCTGCTGGAGAAGCCGCCACCGAAAAAGGCTGGACTCCGCTGATGGCGCTGACCGCCGCGATCAGCTTGAATCTCGGCATCTTCAACCTGCTGCCGATTCCTATCCTCGACGGCGGTGTGATCCTGCTGCTGTTCGTTGAGAGCATCATGCGGCGCGACATCAGCCTGCAGATCAAAGAGCGCATTTACCAGGCTGCGTTTGTGTTTCTGGTGCTGTTCGCGGTGATGGTCATTTACAACGATCTGGCGAAGACCTTGCCAGGAATGATGCAGCGACTGCCGTAAGTCCGATCCTTCCAACGTGGAGGCCGGGCGTCCTCGCCCGGCTCGACCTATCCCCAGGCTAGATCTCGTCCACAAGCATTGCGTTCGCCATTTTCCTGAGATACAATGTATCTCACGAGGAGATAAAGATGCCGGCCACGGAAATGGTGCACGTCCGCATTGATAAGCGCATCAAAACGAAGGCGGCCAAAACGTTAGCCAGCATGGGTCTCTCAGTTTCCGACGCGGTGCGCGTGCTGCTGACTCGAGTTGCCGCGGAAAAGGCCTTGCCCTTCGACGTAAAGGTACCCAATGCCACGACGGTTGCGGCCATCCGTGAGGCCCGAACCAGCAAATTGCCGTCGTTCGGCAATGTCTCCGACCTCATGGCCGACTTGAATGCGGACGATTGAACGTACCAACGCTTTCAAGCGCGATTTCAAACGGTAGAAATCCGGACAGCACAAACGCGAATTGCAGACGCTGGTTTTCACCACGACTTCTCTTTTGGCGGAGGACAAGCGGCTGCCCGAGAAGAATCGCGATCATGCTCTCGGCGGCGAATGGCGAGACCACCGCGAATGCCACCTCAAACCTGACTTGCTTCTCATTTATCGCAAGCCCGGCGCCGACGTATTGCAACTTGTCCGACTGGGTTCCCACAGCGAACTCTTCGGCTAGCTGAGGTTTCTTACTTCTGAGCAAATGGTCTAAACTAGGATAAACATGGCTAACATTCAGCGCAGGAAGTCCGTTACGTGCTCGATCAATGGTGTTCGCGTGGGCAGCGATGCACCGGTTGTGGTGCAGTCCATGACGAATACCGATACCGCAGACATTACTTCTACGGTTCAGCAAGTCACGGCGCTGGCGCGGGCGGGGTCGGAACTGGTTCGCGTCACCGTGAACAACGAAGATGCCGCTGCAGCGGTCGCGCCCATTGTCGAGCAACTTGCCAAGCAAGGCATCAGTGTTCCTATCGTCGGTGACTTTCATTACAACGGACACCAGTTGCTCAAGAAATATCCCGAGTGTGCCCGGGCGCTGGCCAAGTACCGCATTAATCCCGGCAACGTCGGCATCGGCCGCAAAGACGACGCCAACTTCCGCACCATGATTGAAGTCGCCGTCGAGAATCAGAAACCGGTCCGCATCGGCGTGAACTGGGGTTCGCTCGATCAAGCCTTGCTCACCCGCATGATGGACGAGAATTCGCGCCTCGCCGAACCGAAAGACGCCCGTGAAGTCACGATGGAAGCCATGGTTGTGAGCGCGCTGAACTCCGCCGCGCTTGCTGAAAAGTGCGGACTGCGCGCCGATCAGATCATTCTCAGCGCGAAAGTCAGCGGCGTGCAGGATTTGATCGACGTTTATCGCTCGCTCGCTGCGCGTTGCAATTATCCGCTACACCTCGGATTGACCGAAGCTGGCATGGGAGCCAAGGGCGTAGTCGCATCCAGCGCCGCGCTCGGAGTTCTCTTGCAGGAAGGCATCGGCGACACTATTCGCGTTTCCCTCACGCCCGCGCCCGGCGGCGATCGCACCGAGGAGGTCCGCGTGGCCCAGCAGATTCTGCAGTCGCTCGGAATCCGCCATTTCACTCCGCAGGTCACGGCTTGTCCCGGATGCGGCCGCACCACCAGTACCTTCTTCCAGGAAATGGCGGAGCAGATTCAGTCCTACCTGCGCGAGCAAATGCCAATGTGGAAAGATCGCTACACCGGCGTCGAAGAGATGAAAGTCGCAGTCATGGGATGTGTCGTCAACGGCCCCGGCGAATCGAAACACGCCAGCCTCGGCATTTCCCTGCCCGGCACCTTCGAAGAACCCAAAGCCCCGGTCTACGTCGATGGCCGCCTGTTCACCACGCTCAAGGGCGATCACATCGTGGCAGAATTCATCAAGATCTTGGATGAGTACGTGGAGAGCCACTACGCAGCGAGAGAAGAAGTGGTCTCGCGGTAGCAGTAACAAAGGCGGCCTCGCGGCCGCCTCGAAACTTTCCTAAGCTGAGCGCTTAGGTTCGCACCTTACAATTCAAGTCTCTCCCTCGTTCGACGTGAAGTCAAGCCAGAATGCACCTTCGTAACTAAGCTACGCAAGCCAGGCTTCGTAAATCAGACTTTAGGGTGGCCCCGGTGAGATTCGAACTCACGACCTCTAAGGTGCGAACCTAAGCGCTCTATCCGGCTGAGCTACGGGGCCTCTACCTGTTCCACCGGTCGGAATAGAGTGCGCTCGCACCTGCGTGCGCCGAACCCACCACAGATCCCATCCGATTCTTGCAGAATTCGGGGTTCAGCGGTTGTGACGGACGACCAGCCTTCGCCAGATTGGTTCCGAAACGAAATCGGGGTGTTCCCGAAATGGGGGGTTGCGCGGCGAATCCCACGTCTCGAAACCGCAAGACGTGGGGCACCCTCGGTCACGGTGTCTTATGACGACATCGATAGCAGAGGCAGTCCGTCGCTATCTTCGGATAAAGGATCGGCGATATTTTCCAGCTCGGGATAATGTTCTAACAGCGTCTCCGTCGCCTTCACCCGCTGCCCGCTTAGCATGTGTTTCAACTGTAGCGCGTTTACCCCGGCTTTCGCTTCGAAGTGATTGTTAGCGACCACGTAGGTGACTTCGGCTTTTTGGGCGATTCGGTCGATCTTGTCTTTCCATCCGGCTAGCTCGGCTTCGCTGTAAAGATAGTTGTAGCGATCGGCTCCCTTCTCGGCGGTGAACCATTGATCGTAGTTCCGGCCGTGCAGGCGCACGTATCCTACCGGTGAGGTCACGTGTTCGGTGGCTCCGAGCGAGCGGCCGAGCAGCGGCTGGTCGATGTTGCAGAAGGCGACGTTTCTTTCGGTAAAGTAGCTGAGCGTCTCGGGATTGTTCCAGCTTTCGTGGCGCACTTCGACCACGCGCGGAAATTCGATGAACTGGCGCAACAGGGATTCCAAATATTCCCGGTTCAAAGACGTGTTCTTGTATGAAACCGGAAACTGGATGAGCAGGGCGCCGAGCTTTCCAGTTGCGGCCAAGGCATCCAGGCCCTCGCGCGCCAGTCTTTCGTCTTCATCGTTGGGCTTGATGGTTGCGGCAGACGTGGGTTCCATCACCGCAATGGGAGAATGAGTGAACGACCGGTGCAGCTTTGCGGTGAACACAAATTTTGGATTGACCGCGACTTTGCGCGCCCAGAGCTTGGCGAGTTCGGGCTTGATGTGTCCGTAAAAAGAAGTGTTGATCTCGACCACATCAAAGCACTGGGCCAGAATTTCGAGGGCATGCTGTTTCCTGCGCTGCATTCCCGGCGGATAGAACACGCCCTCCCAATCTTTGTATGCCCAGCCGGCGGTGCCGATGCGGATTTCGCGGGGTGACTCCATGAGTTGCTAATGAATACGCACAGAGTTGCAGGTTAGCACAGCAGGACTTTAGTGAAGGACCAACGTCACCCAGTACACGCCATTCGGATAGCTAGACGTTCGCGCGTAGCAGGTGCCCACCGAGAAGGCACGCATTGTCCGGTCTTCGATCGCTTTGGCCGCTGCGGCTGGCAGGGCTTCCGGCTGCTCGGTGGTGTAACGGATGATGTACGACCCCCGCGCCGCCACTGTCTTCAGGGAATCAGCCCGCGCCATGGAGCAAGCTGTGGCGTCGGCCGCGTCACTATCCATCCATTGCAACTGAGGCAGATTGGCTTCCCGCCGCGTACGCGCAATACTTCCGCTGACCAAGCCTCCCGCTTGCCGCGGGGAGTACGCGGGAAGACTGTGAGCGAAATCCTGCGCGACATAAAGCGAATTGCCGGAGCGCACGACCCCGAATCCAGCGACGTTGTAGCCGGGGTTGAGCAGGTTTTCGCGGTGCGGAGGCGAGTGCATCAGGCCTTGATGTGACTGCTCCACACTGCCCGCGAGCGAGACGTTTTCTCCCGCTTGATCCAGGTGCAGGGTGCTGTGGACCGCCAGCCGTTGTGCCAGGGAGGGCTCGCCGGCAAACTGGTGCGAAAGTTGTTGCTGTGCGGCCATTGTGGAAGCGTGCGCCCGCGCGGCCTGGGTCAAACCATCATCCATCTGCAGCGGCGCTACTCCGGCTTGGGCCCGCGCCTGATTTGCCAGATCGAACAGTTGCCGTTCAGCCTCAGCGTCGTAGGGCGATGGATCATCGGGGGAGGGCTGCGGGTGCGCCGAGGCCACGTTCAACACCTTCGCAGGCGGGGCTTGCGGATCCTTTACGGGAGCCGCGCCGCCGATCAATACCACCGCCAGCCAAGCTGTTAGGACCCGAAACATGTTTTGCCTTACCCACGTTCAGGACCCGGGAGCACCACGTTTTGGGGGACCAACTTTACAGCTTTGTTTCTCAGACCATACGCTCTAGAATTGAGCCAGGCACGATTACAACGGAGACACTTCGAATTGACTTTCCTCGCATCGCTGCTTGGCCTCTCGCTGGTTCTGGATGTAGTCCTTTTGATACTGGTGATTTTGCTGTTCCAGCGGAGGTTTGGCACTTCGTCGCAACTTGAAGCATTAAAACAACTTGCGAGCCAAGCCGAGACGCTGCACCAGACTCTATCCGCGCAATTCGCCTCGGCTACCGCCGATACGGCGATGCGCCTGGAGCAGACAAAAGGGACGCTCGGACTGCAGGTCGCGGACCGCTTGGGCGATGGCTTCTCGGCCATTCGTTCTGTCGTCGAAGAACAGATGAAGGCGGGGCGGCAGGAACAGTCCGAGCGGCTCACAGACACGCGCACGGAGCTGACTTCCTCGCTCGCGCTGACCACTTCGCAGCTCAAGTCGGAGTTCGACAGCCTGAATCAGAAAACCGCGCAGAGCCTGGATTCGATTCGCGACCGCGTGGATGCGCGGCTCCTTGCCATCACCGACCAGGTGCAGCAAAAACTCGATCAGAACATTAAGGAAGGGTTTGCGCAATTCGAAAAAGTGCAGCAGCATTTGAAAGCAGCGGAAGAACAGCTCCGCGAAGTCGGGGCGCTCGGGCATTCCATCAACGACTTGAACAATCTGCTCAAGCTGCCGCACTTGCGCGGCCGGTTTGGTGAAGCCAGTCTGGAACGCCTCCTTGCTGACTTCCTCCCAGCGCACATGTTTGAAATGCAGGCGCAGCTGCCCGAGGGCGGAGGGCGTCCGGACGCCATCATCCAGTTCCCCGATCGACGCTTGCCGATTGACGCCAAGTTCCCGCGGGAGGCCGTGCTGGCGCTATTCGAAAGCAACGTCGAAGCCGAGATCGAAGAAGCCCGCGTCGCCCTGGTGCGCGTGATGAAGGCGGAAGGAAAACGAATCAAGGCTTACATCCAGCCGGAGAACGGGACCACCGATATTGCATTGATGTATCTGCCGAGCGAGACGCTTTACATGGAAGTGATCCGCAACCGCGAACTGGCCGACTGGCTCAACCTGCAGCACGTCTTTCCGGTTTCGCCGAATTCTTTGCTGATGACCTTGCAGACCATCGCCCTGGTCCACAAATGGTATGAAGTGGCCAGCCGCTTTGAGAAGAGCCGTCTGGAATTGTCGAAGGCGCAGAAATCGTTCGACTATTTCCAGAACCAGTTTGAGAACGTCGGCAAGAGTTTGAGCAAGGCCCAGGAAGCTTTCGATAAAGCCCAAACGCACCTCAAGACCTATCGTGGCCGAGTAACCGTGCTCAGCGGCCAGGAGCAGTTGGATCTGGACGCGGCCGCCGCCAGCCCAAACGTGCGAGAGACCGACGAACCCATGCTGCCGTTGACCGACAAAGCCAGCGCGTAAAGGTTGCAACGCCCTCGTCTCATGCCGTTCCACTCCTGTCATTTCGAGGAGCGAAGCGACGAGGAATCCAGGTTCTTGCGGACCGCGCGAAGAAGCCAGATCCGGTGCGACAGTTTCCCGCTGCAGAACCCGACGACCAGTATGCCATAATTGCCATGCTCATCAGATATAGTGCAAGTCTCGCAAAGATGCCAGTGTGAGCATCGGCGGATACCGCGGCCCGGCCTCAGGTACTCGACGGCGTTGCCCCGCGTGCCGGCTGCAGGTCAAACTTCAGATTGCAGAAAGTGAGGAACATCATTGCCCGACCGTGACGAGAAATGGGGGACGATTCATGCAGCAGTTCAATCTGCAGGATTGGTTCGATCACAACCCCACGTCAAAGACTGGTCTGGCCCTGATGAAGCTGGCGGAGCGTATTCCGAATGAAGTCTTGAACAGCCTGCGCGCGCGCTTTCTGCAGATATTTGTTGACGACGCGGTGACTCGAAGCGAACCACCTGGCTATCTGGGTTCCGGGCCCGCATTCCCCGGGATCCACCTCTCCCGCGACCTTGAAAATGAGCCGCAAGAGATCGTCGACTACATGATTGCTGTCTTGTTCCTGTCGGTCCACGACCGGCACTACGATCTCAAGAACGATCCCCGCGCCGACGCGGCTATCACCATGCGGGAACGAACGCTGCGGGAGTGGGGTTACGTGAGGCCGGAAAACATGCCTCGCGTTTAGTGATGTAGACTGCATTTTCCGCGCAGATTGTCGGTCGCGGATGGAGGCTGGAGATGAACTGGGCGAGCAAACTGGTGAAGCCGTACCGGGTCGAGGACGGTACGAAATTCCGGCTGAAGGATTTTGATCCAGAGGACACGGGAGAAATTCGCTCCAAGGAGCACGCCGAACAACTTCTGACCCAGGGCATCGCGGCCATGTCTGAGTTGCAGGAAAAACTTTACGCTGAGGACCGATGGGGCGTGTTGCTGATCTTTCAGGCCATGGACGCGGCCGGCAAGGATGGCGCCATCAAGCATGTAATGTCAGGTGTAAATCCGCAGGGTTGTGACGTGCATTCGTTCAAGACTCCGTCAACGGAGGAGATGAATCACGACTATCTGTGGCGAACCATGCAGCGGGTGCCGGAGCGGGGCCGGATCGGGATCTTCAACCGCTCTTATTACGAAGAAGTGCTGGTGGTACGGGTTCATCCGGATTTGTTGACGAACTCGAGAATTCCTCCGTCTTTGTTGACCAAAGACATTTGGAAGGCGCGTTTTCAGGATATTCATTCCTTCGAGCGTTATCTTTGGCGCAATGGAATTATCGCCCGCAAATTCTTTCTCAATCTTTCGAAGAAAGAGCAGAAGCGGCGGTTCCTCGACCGCTTGGATCATCCGGAAAAGAACTGGAAGTTTTCTTCGGCGGATGTGCGCGAGCGTGAATACTGGGACGACTACATGAAGGCTTACGAGGACATGATTTGCCATACGGCGAGTGCACATGCGCCCTGGTATGTGATACCGGCGGACAATAAGTGGTTCACTCGCGTGGCCGTGGCGGCGGCCATCGTCGAGACGCTGGAGGGTTTGAAGCTGGCTTACCCAGAGGTCTCGGCTGCGGAGCGGAAGCAGTTGCGGATTGCCCGAGCAACGCTGGAGGGAAAGAAGAAGGCTTAGCAGCGCCCAGTCGCTTGTCCTCAGTCGCTCGTCCTTTAGAGATAACCTACGCTCTGTCATTCCGAGGAGCGAAAGCAACGAGGAATCTGGGTTACCCCGGTCCCGCGATGAACCCAAATCCCTCGCTTGGCTCGGGATGACACCGGGGCGTGTTGACGACCGGCATGCCTTTTGGTCATGTCATTTTCGATGACATTACCTCGGTTCCGTCGGGAATCCTTTCGCCGAACGAGTCCAGGCGGTAAACTAAAGCATCCATTTTTCCCTGGGGTGAAATAAATGAACTTGTTCAGGGTGACGGCTGGTCGATGTGCTTTGGTCGCAGGGGCTCTGTTTCTGCTGGTCACCGGCGCGAGTTTCGCGCAGAGCAGAACGGAAGCAGAGAGAAAACCTGCGGAATCGGCGACGCTTACACAGAAAGCTTCCTCGGCCGACGCAGACAAAAAAGAAGACCCACAATTCAAAGGCATGAAGTACCGGCTAGTCGGACCGTTTCGCGGCGGGCGGTCGCTGACTGCCTCGGGAGTTTCGGGCGATCCCAATACCTACTATTTTGGCTCGACCGGCGGAGGTGTATGGAAATCCACCGACGGTGCGATGACCTGGGCTCCGGTTTTCGACAAGGAGACGGTTTCTTCGATTGGGAGCCTGGCGGTTGCGCCTTCCGATCAGAACGTGGTGTACGTCGGTACGGGCGAGGCATGTATTCGCGGGAACATCTCGCATGGCGATGGAATTTACAAAACCGTGGACGGCGGCAAGAACTGGAAGAACCTTGGCCTGCGCGACTCGCGGGCGATCGGAAAACTGGTTGTCGATCCCAAGAATGCGGATGTCGCGTTTGTGGCGGCGCTGGGCCATCCTTTCGGCCCGAACACCGAACGCGGAATCTTCCGCACGACCGATGGCGGCAAGACCTGGGAGAAAGTTCTTTACAAGAACGAGAACACGGGCGGAATTGACGTTGCGTTCGATCCTCACAACTCCCATATTCTTTTCGCCTCGCTGTGGGAAGCGCGGAGAACGCCCTGGGGGCTTTCGAGTGGCGGGCCGGGCAGCGGGATCTATCGCTCGAGCGACGGTGGAAGCACCTGGAAACTTCTGGAAGAGCACGGCCTGCCCAAAGGACCCTACGGAAAAATTGGAATCGCTGTGGCCGCGAATTCTGATCGCGTATACGCGCTGATCGAGGCGCCCGAGGGCGGTCTTTATCGCTCCGACGACAGCGGCGATACATGGCAACTGTTGAATAACGATCGCGCCTTCTGGCAGCGGGCGTGGTATTACATGCACATCATCGCCGATCCTCAATCGGCAGATGTGGTCTATATCGCGAATGTGGATTTCTACAAGTCCAGCGACGGCGGGCATACTTTTAACAAAGTGAAGGTGCCGCACGGGGACAATCACAGCATGTGGATTGATCCCAAAGACACCAACCGCATGATCGTGACCAACGACGGCGGAGTCACGGTGAGCCTGGACGGGGGCAAGAACTGGACGCGCCAGGATAATCAGCCGACCGGGCAGTTTTATCACGTGATCGCCGACAATCGTACGCCCTACTATCTTTATGGCTCGCAGCAGGACCTGAGTTCGGTTGCGATTGCCAGCCGCAGCGACGACGGGTCGATTGATCGTCCGGACTGGTATGCCGTGGGTGGAGGCGAGGCAGGCTACATCGCCCCGTATCCGCCGGATCCGAATATTGTTTATGCGGGCGAGTATGAAGGGGTGATCACGCGCTACGACAAGCGCGACGGACAGACGAAGAACATCTCTGCTCAGCCTGAGATCAGCGATGGCGGAGGAGCGGCTCGGTTGGAGCATCGATTCCAGTGGACGGCGCCGATCTTGGTTTCTCCGCATGATCCCAACACGCTTTATCACGCTGGGGAGCGTTTGTTTAAAACTACGGATGGCGGCATGCATTGGGAAGCGATCAGTCCCGATCTCACGCGCAACGACAAGAGCAAGCAGCAGGTCTCGGGCGGTCCCATCGACAAGGACGACTCCGGCACCGAATATTACGACACCATCTTTGCCGTGGCAGAATCGCCGCTGGTGAAGGGTTTGATCTGGGCTGGCACCGATGATGGGCTCATTCATATCACGCGCGATGGAGGAAAGAATTGGACGAACATCACGCCCAAAGATTTGCCGGACTGGAGCCGGATCAGCCAGATCGATGCTTCGCCGCATGATGCCGGAACCGCTTACGTCGCGGTGGATCGGCATCAGTCGGATGATATGCGTCCGTATATTTACAAGACCAGCGACTATGGCAAGAGCTGGGTGAAGATCAGCCAGGGGATTGCGGAGGGAGCGTTCGTTCGGGTGGTGCGCGAAGACCCGAAGAAACGCGGCCTGCTCTATGCGGGAACCGAAACTGGCGTGTATGTATCTTTCAACGACGGAGCGGACTGGCGTTCTCTGCAGTTGAATTTGCCCACGGCACCGGTGCACGATCTGGTGGTGAAGAATAACGACCTCGCTCTGGCCACGCATGGGCGCGCATTCTGGATTCTCGACGATGTTTCTCCGCTGCGGCAATACAGCGATGAGATTGCAAAGCGTGACGTTCACCTTTACACGCCTGCAACCGCCGTGCGCTTCCACAACCCGAGCGACGAGCCTCCCAAGCCAGTGCTGGTAGGGGAGAATCCGCCGGCGGGAGCGCTCATTTACTACTCTCTCAAGGAAAAGCCGAAGGGCGAGACCACGATCGAAATCCTCGATTCCGCTGGTAGCGTAATTCGGAAATATGCCAACAACAAAACTGAAGAACTGGACGAGCCTCTGACTCCTGAGGATAAAAAGCCGGAAAAACAAATCAAGCCGGAAGCCGGGCTCAATCGTTTTGTTTGGGACTTGCGCTACACCGGAAGTGGCCGTGTACCTGATTACTATCTCTGGGAATACAAAGACGGCAGCCGCGGTCCTCTGGCGTTGCCGGGAAAGTACCAGGTTCGTTTGACGGTCGATGGAAAGAGTCAGACGGCGGCGTTCGAAGTCACGCTGGATCCACGGGTCAATGTGTCGGAGGTGGATCTGCGAAAACAATTTGATTTGCTTATTCAGGTGCGGGATGAGCTCAGCCGGGTTTACGAGGTCGTGAACCAGATTCAGGATGTGCGCGAGCAAGTGGACGGACTGACCAAACGGCTGCCAGATAATGCCACTGTCAAGCCGATGCTTATAGCGGCCACAGCGCTCGACAAAAATCTGCTTGCGGTGCGCGACGATCTGACCCAGATGAAGATCAAGTCCAATGAAGATTCTCTCGCTTATCCGCAGAAGATCGACAGCAAACTAGCCGGCTTGGCTATGGCGGTTGGGGAAGGAACGGATTCCGCTCCGACCGAAGCCGAGTATCAGGTGTTTGAAAAGCTGAAGAGGCAGGCAGACGTTTCCATTGCTCATTGGGCGGAGATTCAGAAAACTGAACTCGCCGATTTTCAGAAGTTGATGGCGGGCCAGAACATTCAGGCCATCGTGGTCCCCGCGGCGGAGAACGCCGGGTCGGCGGGCGAGAGCCCACGGTAAGGTGTGATGAACGCGGGCTCGATCCCGGAATAATTTTGCAGGAACAAAACTAAAAATAAGCGATCTCACACAGAGTGGATCCGTCGGGCGCAGGGTTAAGTGAGAAGGATGGACACCACGATGAAACGCTTGCTCCCTCTTCTGTTTCTGTGTGGGTTGGCCCTGATTGCAGTTTCGCAGGCGCAGAGCCGCCTCGAAGCAGCTCGCGGGCCAGCCTGGAAAACTCCAACCATCACAGGCAAACTCGAGGGCTCTCGCACCGCGGTTTTCAAGACGCCGCAAGACTCCTGCACCCAAAACGATATTCCGGACGCGATGGCCCGAGCATTTCGCGATTCCGCCGGCACCGTCCATTTCGTGTCCGCAAGTTCCGACATGTTCCAAAGTCTTGGGCCGACTCTGGAAACGCTCAAGCACAGTTGCGAGGCGGCGTTCCATTCCGCCAATGATCCCAATCCGGCGGACTTCAACGATCAGGTCTGGCTCGATTCTTTCTACACTTTTGACGGCAAGACTATCGCTGCTCTATCCCACACGGAATACCACGGCTGGGCGCACGCCGGCGAATGCCATACCCAGAACTACGGCGAATGCGAGTATGACTCCGATACCTATCATCTTTCCAAAGATGGCGGCTATCACTTCGAATCGTTCAAGGAGCCGGCAAACTTTCTAGCCGGAATTCCCTATAAGTACGAGATCGATCGGGGCCCCATGGGTTATACCGTGGACACCAACGTCGTGAAGTTCAATGGCTGGTATTACGCTGTAGCCACGGATTGGACCTGGCCTCCGAACTGTTCCGGGGATAAAGGAGCGCACCGTTGTCTGGTGCCGGGCGGAGGCGCGCCGATTCGCACAACAGACGTTTTCGATCCTGCCTCATGGCGCGGCTGGAACGGAAAGGATTTCTCGGTATCGTTCATCGATCCCTATCTCGGTCCCGTTTCCCATCCCAAAGAGCATATCTACACGCCGGTTCCTTACATGTTTGCGGTGAACGCGATCAACGTTTTCCAATCGGCAAACATAGTTGTTGCCACGTTGTGGGATTATTGGGACAACGAATTAGGTCCGCCGGGCTTGTACCTTACCACGTCGACCGATCTGGTCAACTGGACCAAACCCAGGTTGGTCGTGACCGTTGCAGAGCTAAAAGCCAAGGACCCGAAAGGGAGTTTCCTCTACGCGTACTTTTCTTTGATCGATCCGACCGCGCCAGACTTGAATTTTTCGACTGTTGGCAACCATCCCTACCTGTATTACGTGCGCCTGAATAACAACAATGTGTATGATCGCGTGCTGTTCCGGCAGAAAATCAAATTGACGCTGAGTCAGTAAACGACTTTACTCAGTCTTCGGCGGACGCCTCGGGGTTCCCCGGGGGTTTTCCGGATCCAACCCGGCTGCGCTCATGATGGCGCGCCCCAGGTCTTCGGGAGAAAAGACAAATCCCTCGGCTGGCTGCGGGCTGCCGGCGTCCGCCTCAGCTGCGGGCGCGACGAAGCGATAGCCCCGGCCGACTACGGTCTGCAGGTACCGAGGCTCGTCGGCATCGTCAGCCAGAACGCGGCGAATCTTGCGGATGGCGGTATTGATTCCCTGTTCCACATCGACGAATACATCTTTGCTCCACAACTCGCTGGAGATCTGCTCGCGCGTGACCAGTTGTCCCTTCTTCTCGACCAGAAACATCAGCAATTGCAGCGGCAGGCCCTCCAGTCGCAGCGGGATGCCACGGCGGCACAGCTGAAAACGAGCGTAATCCAGATCGAAATCGTCGAAGCGAACCTTCTTCTCCGGCAAAGCACGACTCCTAGAGACTTCCCCAAGCGACGAGAGCGGTTTGACCGACCAACGGGAAAAGCGTCACACCAGTCTCTATCCCTGCGGGTTCGGAAATTCTGTTCCGCCGGGCTTGCCGTGTCAAGCCCACAATTCCAGATTTTTCTTTTGGTCCAAAAACGGATGCCGTTATTCGGGCCTGATGGACACCTCACACGAGATCTTCAGATAACTTCATACAAACTTCAGACCCTCTCTATGGACACTTCCGGCAAGCGGGTGCAAGATCACAACCATAATTTCCTCTCCTTGCGAGTCGAAATAATTCAACCCGGAGGTGATTCAATGAACGGTTCAAGAGGTTTCAGCCCATGCAGAGTATTGGTTTTGACGGCAACGCTGTTTGCGGCAATGGTTACGACCTTACCGCTGCCGGCCTATGGCCAGCAGGAAGTCGATCCGACGTGGTATAACCCGTGGGCCGCACCAACCGCAGCGGTAGTTCACCCTGCTCGGCCACTCGTGACTATCCACCGGCGCACAGCGGTGGTCAAGCCGGTGTCGTCGGTTCGGACCCCCGGAAAGTTTCGCGAGAAGCGAACTGCAACCCGGCCGAAGTCGTTATGACGATTTTCACAGAAGATGGAACTCCGTCGGTTGACAGCGCTTTCCGTAAGGCCGCGGGAAAAAGGCTTTGGGGACACGAGAAGCTCACCTCAGTCGCTAAAGCGCAGACACATTTTCAACGACTTAGTGGCCCGACTGAAGTCGGGCCCTTCCCAAAACCTGCGTTAATAGTGCTCCTTCCACCGCCTCCTAAGGCTGCGGTTGCGGAAAAGCCGCGGCCTGACGCCTCAACTTCCAGTGGGCGCGAGATACTGATCAATCTGGGTGATCGGGCGCGCGCACTCAACTGCAATCGCGAACAGTTCCTCGGCCGCTTTCGGGTCGACCCGCACAACTGTGCCCTCGCCCATGAACTGAATGGGGCGGCCAAGCGCGGCACCCTCCACAGTTACAATGAAACTCACAGGAGCATGCTGCGGGATTGGGAAAGAAGTTTCCAGTAGCAGACCACCAATGCTAATATTCCTGCTCACGCCTTCGAACTCGACCATCAAGTCAGCGGAGTGAACCTTGAGGCGCACCGGATATTGCAGGCTGAAGCGACGGTGCCTGCGTTCTGGCAGAGGAGATGACCGCACTTTGTCTTTAGGGTGTTCCATGGTGGGGTTGATTCCGTGACCCGGCCCCGATGCTAATCGCGGTTGCGCCCGGGTCAAAAGAGCACGAAAGTACGCTGCCCGAGAGACCAAGTCCCGAGGTCGTATCGGTCAATCCTGGGTCGGGAAATTCTCAGTAACCAAGTAGCGAGTTATGGGCCGACGCAGGATGTCCGATTACGACGTGGCGGCGGTGAATTCAGACCGTGTCCGATACGGCCCTGCGCCGTTTGCCAGCACGTCCTTCCGCGACCTATTCAATGTTCCGTTCAGCGTTCAGACTGTCTCTTCGCAGGTGAAAGCCGCAACTGAAAGGCAGATGCAGGCCGGGTAACAGGTTTTCATAATTACTATGAAACAGCCTCCGACTCGCTGGAACGCACTGGTTGTTGTTCTCGCCCTCGCTTCGATGGTGGGATGCCAGGGGCTAAGCAGTGCCAACAACAAGACTGTGACGCCCCCCCCGACGAACGACACCAAGCCGGGCCAGCTGACGGTAACACCGGCCAGCATTAGTTTCGGCAGCATAAAAGTTGGGAACAACCAAAGCGCGCCCGCCACCTTGTCCAACACCGGGGCATCCAGTCTTACGGTAACCAAGGCAACCGTTACCGGGACGGGCTTCGGCGTGAGCGGGCTGAGTTTTCCGTTGATTCTGGCGACCGGTCAGAAGCAGGCGTTCACCGTCAACTTTGCGCCTAAGTCCGCGGGCGCGGTGAACGGGACCCTGGCTTTCGTGAACAACGGGGTATCTACTACGGTCAATGTCCCACTGGCTGGAGGCGCGGCGCAAGCGGGAGCGCTTACTCCAACTCCTTCGAGTCTGGCGTTTGGCAACGTGCAGGTGGGTAACAATCTAACCCTCTCCGAGACTCTGACCAACTCCGGCGGATTCAGCATCACGGTCACACAGGTGACTCCAAGCGGGACAGGCTACAGCGTCAGCGGCTTAAGCTTGCCGTTGAATCTGGCGGCCGGGCAGAGTCAGCCGTTCAGCGTCATCTTTACGCCGCAGTCCGCGGGCGCAGTCAATGGAAACCTGGCGATTGCGAACACCAGTGCGGTTCCCACGGTCAACGTCGCTCTCTCCGGAACCGGACAGACGGTCGGCACTCTTAGCGCAAATCCCCCGAGTCTTAACTTTGGAAGCGTTCTTGTCGGCAGCAAGCAGACTCTATCCGAGAGTCTGACCAACTCCGGTGGAACAAGCGTCACGGTCACCCAGGCAAATACCACAGGAACCAGTTTCAGCGTGACCGGAATAAGCTTGCCATTGACTCTAGCGGCAGGCCAGACCCAGCCTTTCAGCGTCACCTTTACCCCAAGTGCCTCCGGCAGCAGCAATGGGAATCTGGCGATCATCAGCAACGCTTCGAATTCCACCTTGAATATTTCGTTCTCAGGAAATGGACTGAACTCGGGCGCACTTACCCCAAGTCCATCCAGCCTTAGTTTTGGAAACGTTCAGGTTGGCAATAACGAACCACTCGCCGAAACTCTGACCAACTCAGGCGGAGTGAACGTGACTGTCTCGCAAGCGACGGTCGCAGGCACCGGATTCAGTATGAGCGGGTTGACCCCTCCCCTGGTTCTTCCCCCCGGGCAACATTACACTTTCACGGTCACGTTTACGCCGCCCTCCTCCGGAAATGACACTGGAAGTGTTTCGATCGTATCGGATGCGTCGAACCCGAACCTATCCATCCCCCTGACAGGTACGGGCACGCCCGTGCCTCCAGGGCAGTTGGCCGTGGCACCCTCCCCCATGGATTTTGGCAATGTGATCGTAGGAACGAATGCCAGCCTGCCCGGGACACTGACCGCGAGTGGCGGGGCTGTAACCGTGACTGCCGGCAACGTAACCGGCTCGGCATTTGGTCTGAGCGGATTGTCTTTCCCCGTCACGATACCCTCTGGGCAACATGTGGGATTCACCGTGAAGTTTACGCCGGCGGGGAACGGCGTCGCGTCGGGCAGCATTTCCTTCGCTAGCGATGCCACTAATTCTCCGACGGTAGAGTCTTTGACCGGTACCGGCACACCTGCGCCGACACACACGGTCAGCCTTTCATGGACCGCCAGCAACTCGCAGGGCGTCATCGGCTATAACGTCTATCGTGGCATCAGGACCGGCGGGCCGTATTCGAAGATCAACCCAGTTTTGAACGCCAGCACCCTGTACACGGACGCGACTGTAGTCGACGGAACCACCTACTATTACGTAACGACTGCGGTCAATTCAAGTAATGAGGAGAGTGGTTACTCCAACCAGACTACGGCTGTGATTCCTCCCCCATAGTCTTGCGCTGAGCTGAATCAGACGCTCTGCTCAGATCCGGCGGGCCGACCCCCGCCGGAACCCCCAAATGCCGGGCGGAAAATCCTCCCCTGACCCTCGATGTGCAATAGCTTGCACATACCCTTCTAGCAGCGATTCCTGCTCAACCTCCTAAATCATTGAATTTGGGCCAGTAGATAGTCGCCAAAGGTCTGGCCTCATGGGTTGCACAATTGCGATGGAATGGCTGTGCCTTCAGCCGCCGCCAGCGCGATAAACACCCGACTAAACCCACTAAGCCACTTATCTGCAGCGATTTGGGTGATGACGTTGGGCCTGATAGTCCTGGCGATTCTCAGCGGTGCCGCCGTGGCCCAAACCGTATCTATAGCAACGCTTAATGATGGTTCGCTTAACTTCGTTCCGGACAATCCCGCTCCCGCGAATCTTGGCGTGGTGTCGGCTGCGACGGTCGCTGGTTCGCCGGTGATTGCTTCGCCTGCCGTGGCCAATTCCCTGCCCGAGTCACCCGGCCAGCACAGATTTTGGGACAACGAGAATCGAGCTTTGTTTGTCGCGGTTGCCGCTCTCAGCACCGCAGACTTCGTGGTCACGCGGGAAAATCTGCAAAATGGAGGAAGAGAACTAAACCCTGTGACCCGCATTTTCAGCGGAAGCACAGCGGGGCTGGCGGTTAATTTCGCCGGCCAGACGGCGGGAATCATCGGCCTCAGCTACTATTTCCATAAAACTGGCCACCATCAACTGGAGCGGATTACGCCCATGCTCAGCATCGGGGCTTCGTCGTTCGCCGTGGTCTATGACCTTAGCCACCGCTAGAATCCGTGCCTGCCAAGGCTAATCATTCGCAACCCGGCTTCTCCTGCTCTCATTAATCTTGGTGATACGGCCTTCTCCGTGGTAAGATTCCCCCGCTTTGCGGGTGTGGCGGCAATGGGGCGCGCTCCTTACGAATACTCCTAAGGAGACCCTCGTGTCCCGAAAGTATTTCCTTCTAACAATCGTTCTGTGTGTTTCGGCCAGTATTATGGCTCACGCTGTTAGCAGCGATGAGCTAATCCCCGCCGGAACGCTTCTGCAATGCACGTTAGATGAACCCAACTTCTCGTCCAAGACCGCGCAGGTCGGCGATCCTGTGCTCTGCTACTTGGGGCACATCTCGGCTTTCGGGCGTTCGATATTTCCCCGGGGCGCGGAGCTCAGCGGCCACCTGCAGGATTATCAAAACCCCGGACACTTTGTGGGCAAGGGATGGATTGAAATCGATTTCGATCGCATCATCCTGCCCGGTGCGCAAGTCTTTCCGCTTTCGGCGAAAGTCATCTCCGCGCCTCACCTGAAAGTCGATTCCGAAGGCAAGGTCCACAGCAAAGGCCATCCGAAGAGGGACGCTGCTCTCTGGGCGATTCCTGTCTTCTGGCCGGTCAAGATCCTCACCTTGCCCAACCGGGGTCCGTATCCAGCCTTCAAGGGTGAAGCCCGGTTGACTCTGCGACTGCTGGAAGACATCGAAGTTCCAATTTCAGGATCCAGCGCGCGGAGTTCTGTTCCGATGCCGCCATGGGTTGCGCCGAGCCGATACGACGGTTCTTCAGCTGCACTTTACCGGCCGGTAACGACGATTCCGCCGGAGCGCGCCGCGACTTTGCAGCCAGCCAACTACGTGCAGCGTTCGGCACAACAGCCCACAGAACAGCCGTCCACCGTTATCGTTCTCAAGGGCGGCGCGGCGTGGCTGGCGCATGAATACTGGGTCGAAGCCGGACAACTCCACTGTGTCAGCCTGGATGGAGAGCACAAGCTGGTCGCGCTGGAGGCAATGGATCTTTACCAAACCGTTCGTGTGAACCGGGAGCGAAACGTCGAGTTCGTTCTGCACTCGAAAGATCCTGTCGAACAGTGAAGGAACCGGCAAATGCGTCTGCAAAATTCGGGAGTCCGCGTTGGTTGGCTGATACCAGCCTCGCGATGCGGACTCTCGCCTTTCATGATCGCGCCGTGCCCACCGCTAAATTTCTGACCACACATTAAACTTTTCCGCTCCCGCTTCGTATATAGGAGAGCACGCCCGCGTCGCGCCGACGCGAACCTGTGCGCGCGTGAAAAGGAGATTGTGAACATGCCCGAGGCAGATGGCATTCCCGCATTGATTTCAGAGATACAGGCGGCTCCAGATCGTAAGACTGGATTGAGAATCTGGTTTTTCGGACCCAACGGCCTGCGCGCCGGATGGCGACTGTTGCTGTTTATCGCCATCGTCGTAGCGCTCAGCACCAGCGTCAGGATGATCGTCAGAGCGTTCCATAGGCCCACCCCAAACCAGATCCAGTTCAGCGCCAAAGGCATCATCATTGGAGACACCAGCACGTTCTTACTATTTCTTCTGGTGTGCTGGATCATGACCAAGGTCGAGGGGAGAACAATTGCCGACTATGGATTGCCCGCCCGAGGGGCCTTCGGCGCAAAGTTCTGGCAAGGTTTGGCCATTGGATTCAGCGCGGTCAGCTTCCTGCTGATTGGTTTGCGGGCCTTGGGTGTCTTCCACTTCGATGGCATGGGAGTGCATGGCTGGGACATCCCCAAATTCGCAGCGCTCTGGGGAGCGGCGTTCCTTGCCGTCGGCTTCGTGGAGGAATTTGTTTTCCGCGGCTACACTCTATTCACACTCTCGACCGGTATGGGATTCTGGCCAAGCGCGGTCCTAATGTCGTCCCTCTTCGCTTTTGCCCACTATTTCAATCCCAACGAAACCTGGGCCGGGCTTATCCAAGTCTTTTTGTGGGGAATGATGGCGAGCATTGCTCTACGTCGAACTGGGAACCTGTGGCTCCCGATTGGGCTGCACACGGGATGGGACTGGGCAGAAACCTGCTTTTACGGAGTCGCGGACAGCGGCCAGGTCGCGTCCGGCCACCTGCTCAACACCAGCTTCTCCGGGCCGCCGTGGCTTACCGGCGGAGTAGCCGGCCCCGAGGGAAGTTGGCTCTGTGCTGCCATGCTGGTTGGCATTTGTTTGCTGTTTGCTGTCTCCTGGTCGCAGGCGGTGAGATATCCGAATCTCGCGAGACGTGGAGTTCCTGAGCCTAAAGAGGAGCTCTTGACACAGTGAAGCCACAAATAAGCTGCGTCTTGTTTCCTTGCGAAAATCCCCGGAATCAGCGGCTGGAAGCCTTGAAGGGGCGCGGCTTCACAGTTTGCTGAAAACTCCTTTTCAATGACGCCTTTAAGCGCTGAGGCCGGGGAACAAGAGTTTTTCAGCAAACTGTTCAGCCGCACCGTACATCGTTTTTCGGAGACCTATGGCACGGCTGGAAAAAGCGTTGCGGAAAAATGCCGCGCGCGCAGGTTTTGGGAAGGGCCCGACTTCAGTCGGCCGCTAAGGCAGAAAATATGTCCGCGCTTTAGCGCCTGCGGTGAGCTTCTTACGTCCTCGACGACTTTTTTCGCAACCTCTTTAGCCGAGGTCATATTCGAGTAAAGAAAGCCCGATCACCCCACCAATTTCGGACGCCGAATCCCACAATCGGACATTCCCTGCTTGAGTTCGCACCTCGCTGGTTACGCGCGCGCTTAAAAAACAAGCATTTGCATTTTCACTGGATGGCATAATTCATGCCTGCATTTTGAGGGCATTTGTCGGTCGCGAAGGAGAAACGCTATGCCTCGAACCGAGCGTATCCGCCAGTCTGCATCCGGCAACCTTACCTGGGATGAAATTCAAAGGCTTCAAAACGAGGGTTGGCGGCTGATCGCAGCCGAATGGGAGCGGGATGTGCCCGAACGCGAGTCGACAGCAAAGCCGCTGCGTGACCACGAGAATCCGCCCTACGGTTTGCGAGTGGCGAAGGATTGCTCGACTCTGGTGGAAGACCCTACCGAAAATGAAACCCTGTTGGCAATGATGGAACTCATCATCCAGGACGGCCCTTATTCTTTCATTGCCGAAGAAATGAACCGGCGAGGATACCGCACCCGCGAAGGATCGAAGTGGAGTCCAGTATCAGTTTTCGAAATGTTGCCGAGGTTGATCGACGCCGGTCCCCGCATTCTCTCGAGCGAAAACTGGCAGCGCCGAAGACAGGAATATCAACAGCAGAGAATGCACCCTCCGGTGGTCTGAAGTCGCCCCGCAGCAAAAAGCCAAAACGTAAAATCTCCTCCCGAACCGCGAGCGCGGCGTAGAATGCTGCGTGACTGAGATTGCCGCCGACAAAACCCTTATGAAATGCTGCGTGCACCTTGCAACGGTGGTCTGCCTGATCTGTGCACTTCTGTCCGCACAAAGCAGACAATCATCAACTGAACAGAAACACGAGCCTCCAAAGCTCGACTCCGACACGCAAGAACTCAAGCAGCCGTACACGGCCAAGATCGGCTCAGACTATGGCCTCGGCTTGGACACAAAGGCCACCGGCGGAGTGGGGCCGTTTGAAATCCTATCCGACACGATGGGCGTGGATTTCGCCCCTTATCTGGCGGGCGTTGTGCGAAACGTCAAACAAAACTGGCATGGGCTCATTCCAGAATCGGCGAAGACCCCAACTATGAAGAGGGGTAAGGTCACGATCGAATTTGCTCTTCTCAAAGACGGCAGCATCGCTGGAATGAAATTGGTGTCGACCTCGGGTGCTATTGAGCTGGACCGAGCTGCGTGGGATAGCATCACCGCTTCAAACCCATTTCTGCCATTGCCCACCGAATTCTCTGGTCTGTACCTAGCGCTGCGATTCGCCTTCTACTACAACCCCGACAAGGCCGCTTTTGCTGGCATCTCCGCAAGTCCGATGATCACACCCACGAAATCGCGCGTAGCGGTTAGCATCTCGCCCCCTCATAGTGTGAAGGTACCAATCGGAGGGTCAGTTGCAACATTGACGGGAACCACGAATACAGCCGTGAAGTGGAGCGTTACCGGGACGGGCTGCTCTGATTCTGCCTGCGGCACAATGCAGGGAGATTTGTACCTTGCTCCATCGAGTCTTCCAAGCCCACCCTCGCTAACGCTGACGGCCACTTCGGAAGCGGACCCAACCGCGACGGCTTCCATCACCGTCAATCTAATTACAGATGATGAGGACAGGAAATAGCCGAGAATCAGGAATAGAGTCCCTGAACGTTAACGCTCCGCGATAAAATAGTCTTGTAGGTATTCGCATGCGGTCGACATCCGCCACTTAGTCCTGGGAGGCTTCCATGCGCAAAATCGTAATTGTTATCGGAATCGTAGTGGCCGTCATCGCTATTGCGGTGGGTGTGTTCGTGGCCACTTTCAACCCTAACGACTACCGTGGCACGATTCAGACTAAGCTCGAGCAGCAGTTGGACCGGAAAGTCACGCTCGGCAATATGGAATTGGGATTGTTCCCACTGCGTTTCCGGGTATTCAATCTCGGAATCGCCGAGGATCCGAAGTTCGGTGGCCGCAATTTCATCCAAACTCAGGAGCTGAGCGTTTCCGTCAAACTGCTTCCCCTTCTGAGCAAGTCCGTCCAGGTGGATTCGCTGAGTCTGGATCGTCCGAGCGTCGAGTTGATCAAGAATGCGCAAGGAGTTTGGAACTTCGCTTCGCTCGGCCAGAAAACGCCGGCTGCAGCCCCTCCCTCCGGCCAGCAGCAATTCTCGCTGGGCGAACTGGCCATCAGCGACGGACAGATTGCGATCACCGATCTGCAGGATCGAAAACCGCGCACGGTTTACGATCACATTAACCTCAAGCTCACCGACTTCGCGCCCGACTCGCCGTTCAAGCTCGACGCTTCGGTTCACTTGCCCGGCTCGGGAAGCCAGGAAGTCAGCTTAACCGGCAAGGGTGGCCCCCTCTCTCACACCAATCCCGCCGCCACACCCTTCAAGGGCACGCTGGAGTTGAAAGGAGTCGAGATCGCGGGATTGCAGAAATTTCTCCAGAGCCCGGCCTTGGTGAATACCGATGGCGTACTCTCCGGGCACACGGACATCGCCAGCGAGGCCGGAAAACTCTCCGCCAACGGACAAATGAATCTGGATAAGCCGCGACTGCACGGCATCGATGTGGGATACCCCATCAACGTGGATTACGACGTCAGCGACGACCTGACGAATGATCTGCTCAGGATCAATAAGGGCGCGATCAAGCTGGGGCCGACTCCTCTTTCCGTCACCGGCACCCTGAACCAGAAACCCACGCCGGTACAGCTCGATGTAAACCTGAAGGCCAGTGGAGTTTCCATAGCGGAAATCGCCCGCCTGGCAGCGGCCGCCGGCATTGCCTTCGCTCCCGGTACGACGGTGAACGGACAAATCAATGCCGATATCAAGGCGCAGGGACCTGCGGATAAGCCCGTATTGAATGGAACTCTGGTCGGACAGAACATCCAGGTCTCTGGTAAAGAAATTGCCAAGCCCGTCGAAGTCAAAGCGGTAAACATCGCTCTCAGTCCGGCGGAAATCCATTCCGACAACTTCAACGTCACCTCGGGTGGAACCACGGCGGCGGTGCAGTTCGCGATGAAGCAGTACGCGTCCAACTCTCCCCAAGTGGACGCCACTGTGCGCGCGCCGCAAGCAGCCCTGCCCGATCTGCTCGCCATGGCGAAGGCTTACGGTGTGACTTCGCTCGATAAGATCAGCGGCGCGGGAAACTTGAGCCTCGATATGCACGCCGCCGGTCCGGTGCAGTCGTTCAGTTCCAACGAGGTCGTGAAGGCGCTCAATGGCACCATCAATCTCAATTTTAATAACATGCGCTATGCCGGGATCGATGTCGCTCATCAACTGACGTCATTGCTTGGATCTGGCCAGTCGGCATCGAAAGACCAAGGCTACACCAACATTCAGAAAATGACTGGCGCGATCCTGGTGAAGAATGGAATCGCCACCACCAACAATCTGCAAGCGACTCTCGACATAGGCAATGTAGGCGCGGTCGGCACTGCGAACCTGGCCAGTCAGGCCCTCAACATGGAGGTGAACGCGGTGCTCACGAAAGCTTTCAGCCAGCAGGTGGGCAGCGCGGGCGTCGGCAGCTTCATGAATTCTGCGTTGGCCAACAGTCAGGGAGAACTGGTCATTCCGGCGACGGTCACTGGAACATTCCAGAATCCAAAGTTTGCGCCCGACGTCCAGAAGATGGCGCAGATGAAACTGAAAGGCCTGATTCCCAGCGGCGACAATCCCCTGGGCTCGCTCTTAGGTGGAGTCACGGGACAGAAGGGGCAACAGCCCGCCGCCGGACAGCAGCAGCAGAATCCAGTCAATCAAATCATGGGCCTGTTCGGCACGAAGAAGAAATAAGAGAAAAATGGAGGAAGGGCCGGAAAACAGCGCATCCAACACCTTTGATCTACTCATAATGCGTACATTATTACGCAATATGCGTATGTAGAGGAATGCTGCGAAGAGACTCTCAATTCTGCGGCAAGCCTCCGGACCGGCGCTTCACATGCAACTTGATCGTGCCTACGCTCTGGCCATCGGCCTCGGCATGGCACGTGATTTCATCCGCTGTCTTTGCCTCGGCCTTCGGCGCGGTCACAGTTACCAGGACAGGCACTTCATCCCCCGCCGGAACCGTGTAACTGCCAACCCCAGTTTGATCGCTCCAGCCCTCGGGCACCGCTAACGACAACGTGATCTGCCTGGTTGACGAGGTATTATTGTGCAGCACCAGCGGAACCTGGAGAGTCGCGCCGGTGGCGATGGCAATCTCGGGAACCGCAGCTTTCGGTAGATGCTGCAAACCATGCGCGCGGCGGAAGGTTTCATAAAATCCCCACGGCCCAGCCAGCTCCACGGAAACTCCCGAGTCCGCCTTCGCCGCTTCGCTCTGGTGAGGAACAAATGCAATCGGTGCCGCGGTGATTCCGGCGAACACATCGTCCGCGCGACCGCTTCCCACGTTGGACTTGCCAAAAATCAGTTGCGTGGGATCGAGCCATCCGTCTGACTTTGCCTTCGCCAGTTGCTGCTGCTCATCCAATTTGTTGAAGGTCTCAATGTAACTTCGATACTGGGTAAGGTGAAACGCGAAACACTGCATCGCAATCAGTCCATAGGGAACCTTACGCACCGGCGAAATCGCGCTGCCTGGCAATGACGGTCCGGTGCCCTTGAACGGATCCTGTTCTTGCGCATCGGAGAAGTAGTAAATCTTTTTCGCTTGCCACGGCCGAAGTCCTTCAAGCAGAGTTTCGTTAGTGTGTACCGAACCCGCAAGCTGAGCTGGAAAGACCGATGGGTCGCCTGCAATATCAAACGCCTCCGTCGCCAGCACGCCTGAAGCTTGATGATCTCCATGGTTCTCGCCGATGAAGATCGCGGGCAGCCAGGTAATTATCACTTCGGGCCGCGTCAAGCGCACCATGCGGACCACTTCCTCGAGCGCCGCGCCATGGTGCCAGCGTCCGAGCGATTGCAGAACGTCCTGACTCGGAGTATCGAGGCCGCTGAGAAACCAGACATTCTCCACTCCGAGTTTCGCCATGGCATGGCGCAACTCCGTCTCGCGAACCGCTCCCAATGATGTTGCCCGCTCCGGTCCCATGTTGTTGTGACCGGCTTCGCCATGGGTTAGATAGATGGCCGCGACGCGTTTGTGTTGGTCCAGAAGCTGCGCCAGATACGCCGACACTCCGGTTTCATCGTCGGGGTGGGCGACCACCAGGAGAACATCGACCTTGAGGCGATCGTCGGGCTGGGTGGGCGGCGGAGATTTTGGCGTTTGCGCCGCAAGCGCCGCCACAAAAAGTGTGAGGAAGCAGAACGAGTATCGAAGTTTCACTAGTCTCCGTTGGACGTGGAATGCGGAGATTGAAAGACTCCGCATCTTAGTTTAGTTGCGAATATGATTAGACGTTCAAAGCCGTTCACCAGCACTAAATCTTTTGCGCCAGGATGTCATGACCACAACGATCGATGAAGTGTTTTCGTCACTGAAGAACCAGTTTCGCGGAGACTTACTGCGTCCATCCGACGCCGATTATGCCGCTGCGCGGGGCATCTGGAATGCCATGGTGGCGCGCAACCCTGGCCTCATCGCCCGCTGCACTGGCGTTTCGGATGTGCAGGCCGCGGTTCGCGCCGCAGCGGCCGCTGGTGTTCTTACCGCTGTGCGCTGCGGTGGACACAGCCTTGCCGGCTTCAGTACTTGCGACGGCGGGCTGGTGATCGACCTGTCGCGAATGCGCCAGGTGTCTGTCGACGGCGAGGCTCGTCGCGGCCGCTTCGCGGGGGGCTGTCTGCTGGGTTCGATCGATGCTGCTACGCAAGAGCAAGAGCATGGGCTGGTCTTCCCTTCTGGCGTGGTCTCGCACACGGGCGCTTCGGGGCTGGTCTTGGGCGGCGGGTTTGGCTGGCTGACGCGGTTGCATGGTTTGTCCTGCGACAACGTGGAAGGCTTCACTGTGGTGACAGCGGACGGTTCCGTTGTTCATGCAAACGCCGCCGAAAATGCCGAGTTGTTCTGGGCGTTGCGCGGAGGAGGCGGAAATTTCGGAGTGGTCACGGAGTTCGAAGTGAAACTCCATCCCGTAACGTCGGTCGTGATGGGCGGAGGATTTTGTTTGGGCGACGACATCGCTGGCGTGTTGCGGCGGTGGAGAGATTTCATGCCGGAAGCGCCCGACCGATTGAAATGGAACTTGAATTTGCGTCTCGCTCCGAACAGCAAAGATGTTCCGGCAAATCTCCGCGGACGTCCGGTCGCGAGTGAGTCCGTGCTTTGGGTCGGCGATTCTGAAGATGGCCAACGACATCTGGATCACATTTTTTCTTTCTGCAAGCCGCTCGCAGTGAACAGAAAAGTTATGTCCTATCTCGAACTGCAGACCATGGCGGACGGCGAGTTTCCGCACGGACGGCGCTACTACACAAAGTCCGGATACTTCAAGTCGCTTGACGACGGCAGCATCGAGCGCATGGTGCAGGCTCTGGCTACGGTTCCGTCTCCGTCGACCCAGATAGAGCTGGCGTATCTGGGCGGAGCTGCGGCTCGCGTCGCTCCCGACGAAACGGCGTTCGGGGATCGCGGATCGCCGTTCGTCCTCAATCTGCTGGCTAGTTGGTCGGAGGCATCCGAGGACGAGGCCAACTTCTCCTGGATTCGCAATCTGTTCAACCTGCTTCGGCCGTCGATGGCGCCGGGCGTCTACGTGAACTTCATGAGCGGCGACGAGGACAACCGCGTGCCCGAAGCCTATCGGGAGCGCTGGGACCATCTGGTGGCGGTGAAGTCACAGTATGATCCGAACAACTTCTTCCGGCTGAATCAGAACATCCCGCCAAAGAAAATGGGGAGCCAAGGACGGTAAGAGATAGCCAGTTAGGGAGGCTCGTGCCATTCCCACTTTGAGACGGAGTTTACTGTTTAGTACCGGGTACCCCCCTCCCCCCTTTGGCTGCAAAATCTTGAAAATAAACGATCTATTTTGCGACTATGTGCTAGATCTTTGCGTTTTAAGGAGTTACGGGCAAAATCTAGATAACATGGGGGTTACGGCTGGCGGATTGCGGGCCGCGTTCCGTCTTGGGACTGAACGCCGAGGTGGCATTCCCGTCTTTCGCCCCACTGGGGTTTTTCGACCTATGGAACGATGCGAACCCTGCGGAGTCCGCGCCGTGGCCTGCCAGTATCATTGTCAAAGAGCTTACATTATCTTGTAGATAATGTGCTTTACAATAGAGTATCTGGTTTGAGGGGGATAGTCAATGGGTGAAAGAGGGCGTGCGGGTTGAGTTTTGGCGGGGGCAGTCCCGAGCTCTACAGAAGACGTAAAGGTGCTCCAGTCTTCATGAGTTTCGGCTTCCGCCGCCCTTCACAAAAGCCAGTCTCGTATTGCAGCTGCAGAGACCGACAAGCGGCGGCGGTCCGAAAAGTCGCGCTCCGGAATCCTCGCCTCCCACCCTTTCGCAAAGAACGCGAAAGAATAGGGCACCCTCATTCTATATGTGGTTTAGATTGGAAGGGGTGGGCCACCCGCCCTATTGCACGGTGAGAGTGACAGCATCCGTGGCCATGGTGCTGCCTGACGTGGCGGTCACAGTCAAAGTGTAGGCGCCCGGCGTAGTCCCGGGATTGACGCTTCCGCCGCTCCCGCTGCCTCCACCGCCGCCGCAGGCCATCAAACCGCCAATGAAGATCACGAGGAAGAGGAAAATGCCGAGCCTGATTCGCCCACTCCGACCGCGCGCTGGGACGCCGACGAGCAGGACCAGGGCCAGAGCCATGCCGTACCCGCGGACTCCTGGGAGTGCTGGATATGCGAGGCCTCCGCTTGTCGGGGCGGTGGTGGTAATGGTGAGCGTGGCTGTTCCGGCAGAGGCCCCGGTGACATTGACCGGGGTGGTCGAACCGAAGCTCAAAGTGGGAGGGTCTTGAGTGCCACCCGGACTGGTTGTAACGGCAGCCGTCAGAGCCACACTGCCAGTGAAGCCTCCACCCGGTGTTACGGTGATCGTGGACGTGGTCGTCGCGCCTGGGCTCACTTTCGCCGCAGTACCGGTAATGGTGAGGCTAGGAGGGGTGAGCTTGAACACGGTGCCCTCGCCGTTTGCACCCCCGACACGCGTGGTGCCATATAGATTGCCCACGGCGTTCCGGATTAGGCCGGCTTGGGAGTCCGCGCCGTCGGTGCAGTTTGGACCTGAGCAGAAGCTGTAGAGGACGGTCTCTTGGCCGGTGGTGTCCAATTTGAACACGGTGCCGCAGCCAACCGAACCAAAGGTCGAACCGCAAGTGGGATTGGAATTCGCGCCTCCCGCGGTGGTGGTGCCGTACAGGTTGCCCGCAGCATCCGGGATCAGCCCAGCCTGGGGAAGCTCACCATCTGTGCAATTCGCAAGGGAGCAAAAGCTGTAGAGGAGGGTTTGTTTGCCCGTGGTGTCCACCTTGAAGACCGTGCCGCCGCCCTCACCCATGTTGTAGGTGCCATTTCCACCACCGGCCGTGGTGCTGTACAGGTTGCCGGTAGCGTCCTGGATCAGGCCAGCTTCGGGAGCATCTCCGTCGGTGCAGGAGCTGTTGATGCAGAAGCTGTAGAGGACTGTCTCTGCCGCGGTGTTCAACTTGAACACCGTGCCTCCGCCAATGGTGTAGTAGCCAATGCCCCCGCCGCCCGTGGTGCCGTACAGGTTACCAGCAGTGTCCTGGATCAGTGCAGCCTCGGGAGCTCCTCCGTCCGAGCAGTTACTATAAATCTCGCAGAAGGCGTAGAGCACCGTCTCGTGGCCTGTATTGTCCAGCTTGAACACAGTGCCGCCATTGCCGGGACCGCCAGATTCGGTAGTGCCGTATAAGTTGCCCGCAACGTCCTGAATCAGGCTGGCCTTGGGAGTATTTCCATCCAGGCAGGGGGAGCCGCCGCTCACGGTATCGGAGCAGAAACCATACAGCACGGCCTCGTGACCCGTGTTGTCCACTTTAAATACCGTGCCGCAGCCCGTGCAACCCGTAGTGGGATTGGAGTTCGGGCCTCCCGCTGAAGTAGTGCCGTACAGGTTGCCGGCAGCGTCCTGGATCAGGCCAGCTTGAGGAACCGCGCCATCGGTGCAGTTCGGAGCTGAGCAGAAACTGTAGAGGACGGTCTCGTGGCCCGTGCTATCCAACTTGAAAACCGTGCCGCAGCCATTGGAACCGCAGGAGGGATTAGAATTCGCACCTCCCGCGCTGGTAGTGCCGTACAGGTTGCCAGCAGCGTCCTGGATCAGGCCAGCCGTGGGAAGCTCCCCGTCTGCGCACTTCGGGCTGGAGCAGAAGCTGTAGAGGACGTTGTAGCTGTAACCGGAGGCTGCGGTCGCAGACGTCGCCTTTTGAGTTTTTCCTAACTTCCCGCGCAACTTCGGCGGACCACCTAGTTGGTTGGAGAGGTTATCTCGCGCTCCGGTTTGGGTGGCGAAGGCGAAGAACGACAACAGAGAAATCAGCGTGCAAAAGAACAAGCGGCCCATGCGGATTTTCATGCGCATCTCCCGGTTGTGAGCTGTCCGCGATTAGTTTAACGCCTCGAAAGCCCCAAAAAGGAAAACAATTGTCCGTGGAAACGTGGAGAAAAGATGGGACATTTTCTGGGTATCCGTCTCGGGGTTTGGTTTCCAGTTTTGGGATTGACTCGCGCACCGGTGCAGAGGAAAATAGTGCGGCTTGGCGGAGGCTTTTATGAACCGCTCTTTTCGACTCATCACCGTCATTGTAGTGCTCACAGGCAGCGCGCTCGCGCAATCGAAGTATCAGATACTTCACAGTTTCCACCTGAGCGGAAACGTCGGGGTTGGCCCGGGTGACATGATTTCCGACAATGCCGGTAATCTCTATGGAACGACCGGCTCCGGCGGCAAGTATGGTTTTGGCACGGTTTATGAGCTGAAGCCGCCCGCAACGAGTGGTCGTCCTTGGACGGCGACCACGATCTACGGCTTTCCTATCGGAGACCCTTATATCAAGAGTGCGGTAGCTGGCTGGCTGATTTTGGATCAGTCGGGGAACCTCTATGGCGTAACCGCTTACGGAGGCCAAGGGTGCAACGGGCGTGGGTGCGGCACGGTGTTCAGGCTGGCGCCGCCTAAAGGCCCTGGAAGTGGTTGGACTGAGACCACCCTCTACAGCTTTAGCGCCTGGGACGGATGGCAACCGGGGGGCTTGGCTCTGGATACACAAGGAAATCTGTACGGGACAACGTACGGTGGTGGCCGAGGATGCTCCGCTCTCGGCTGTGGCACAGTTTTCAAACTGACACCCGCTACTCACAAGAAAGCCTGGACGAGGACTGTGATTCACTTCTTCAAGGGCGTCCCCAGCCATCGCGGAAACGGAGATGGAGCGGGTCCATTCGACGTGATCTTCGACCAGAAGGGGGACCTCTACGGGGTGACCGCGAGTGGCGGGCAATGCGATGGAGCAGGCTGTTACGGCGCGGCCTTCGAACTGAAGCCGCCTACGAGGAAAGGATATTCATGGACTGAGAGCGTACTTTACCGGTTTGGTCGGAGCGAGATCGGCGACCAGTTGAACTCCGGCGTGGTCCTCGACAAGTCGGGAGCTCTCTACGGAGGTACTCAAAATACGCTTTATCAGTTGGCGTTCGCGAACGGCGTTTGGTCTAAGAACGTCCTCATCAGCGGAAACTATAACAACTACAACGGCGTGATTCTCGACGGCGCTGGCAAGCTTTACGGCACCACCCTGAATGGTGGCCAGTATAACAACGGAGCCGTGTTCAAATTGTCGCCGCCCGGCAAGGGCGACGGCACCTGGACCCAGACCGTGCTGCACGCCTTTGCTGGCGGACGTGACGGTTCGTTCCCGGATAGCGGCGTAACTTTCGGTCTCGACGACGAACTCTACGGAACGACCGGGGGCGGGGGTGCCCTAGGCTACGGGACAGTCTTCAGGGTCGGACCCTAACTCCTATTTCAACTTCGTTCAGCATTAGGGCAAATCCAAAGTCAGATAGGTTGCGGTTCGGTAAGGAGAGACAACGATGACGGCAAAACCGCGGAGGGGACATCCTGGCAAGAATAGAAGCGCCGCTCGGCTCGGCGCGAAACTGGACAAAACTCTTGTCGCCTACGCGAACGCGGCCACGGCGGCAGGCGTGGGAATCATAGCTTTGGCGTGCCCAGCCTCGGCGAAAATCGTTTACACGCACGTCGACAAACAACTGCCTGTGAACAAGACTTTTTTCCTCGATCTTAACCACGACGGAATCGCGGACTTTGGTTTCAACAACACCGCGGGAACCACCAGCGTAGGCGCATGGGGTTTTCTGACGATTTTTCCCGCAAAGTCGGCGAACCGGATATGGGGTGCTGGTACCGGGGATGGTGGATTTTTCCGCTACGCCTCTGCCCTGGCGGCTGGAGCTCAAGTCGGGCCCAACGCGCAGCTTACTCCGGGCAATAAGTTGATGGCGCATTCGTCGTTCAGCGGAGGTCCTCGAAGGGCACCTTCCTCGTCCGGTTGTAAAGGCCCATGGAAGAACGTCACCAACCGCTATCTGGGGATGAAGTTCATGATTGACGGGAAGGCGCATTACGGCTGGGCGCGACTGAGCGTTAGTTGCTCGGATGCCGTAGTGACGGCTACGCTGACCGGCTACGCTTACGAAACCATTCCGAATAAGCCAATTATCACGGGGAAGACGCACGGGCCGGATGAGATCGGGGTTGAAGAATCGAATGCGAGTCTACGGGCGCCTGCTCCGAATCCGGCTACGCTGGGTGTGCTGGCGCTGGGATCGTTTGGGCAGGTTGTCTGGCGACGCCGGGATTAGCAAGTCAAACGAAGGAAAAAGGCCCGGTCGGGAGGAGATCCGCGGGTCCGGGCCTTTCTCAGGTACTGCAGCCGGGATTGTAGCCAATCCGGCGATTAATGTCTAGTACGTTTATAGACAAATATGGACTGGCTTGTGATTAGGGCAGTATTCCCAGCAAGCGCAGTGTGCTGACCCCCGTCATCAGGGTAACGAAAAGCATTACTACATATTCGGCGACATCGGCCAGCCGACCTTGCGATCCTGCTTTGCGTAGAAACTCCGTCATGTTCGATCTCCTCCCAGCAAGCCTTCCCAACTTGTTCTCGACTGCTACCAGAATGCGCCATGGGGCGCGATTCAACAATGGCTCGTTGGTGGCGGATGGTTGAACAGTGGTAACCGTCGGGAGATAACTCAAGTCACGAGTTCGGGATTTCGGGTTGCGAAAGAATGGGTGATTCGAGTTCAATCGATTGGAGGCGCACCGCATCGGCTGAAGGGGCTGCGGGAAAAGTCGTCGAGGACGTATGAAGCTCACCTCAGGCGCTAAAAGCGCGGACACATTTCAACGACTTAGCGGCCCGACTGAAGTCGGGCCCTTCCCAAAACCTGCGTGAGGAGGAGTTTTTCTAAAGGCTCTGAAGCCGTACCTGTTTCTGGCGATTTGCGGTATGCCTAAAGGCATACCCTGACGCGAATCCTCAAGCTTTCGCATCGAGCATAGTAGTACGTTCTCGCACACCAGCGAGGATACCTCCTTACCTTTGTAACTGGCGCGGACCCAGGGCGGGCTGCGATCATCGGGCTTTATTGCCGCGAGGTCTTTATGACGAACAAGTTTCTTGCTCTGATTTTCGGTGGTGTGTTTTTTCTGCTGTCTGCGAGCGCGCAGGTTTCGCCGCAGACGGCGCGGCAGGCGCTGGTCGAGATGTTTTTCAGCAAGACGCCGGGGACATTCGAGAAGCACCTTCCGCAGGCGACACAGGCGGCGATGCGGAAGGCGGGTGCGGGTGCGGGTGCGGGTCTGTCGAGGCTGGAAGGATTCTCGGCCCTGATCAGCCAACTCGCGGCGCACGGGCAGCAATTGCAGACGTTCGATGCCGGGCCAATGCTGATGTCGATTGAGGATCCACAGACGCACGCCAAATTTGAAATCACAGTGGAGCGCGATGACCTGCGCAGCGACGAAGACGAAATTGAGCTTTCGTTCCACGGCTACAAAGACGGCGAGACCCAAACCGCAGGCACGAAGGTGCGGCTTACTTTCACTATGAAGCAGGAAGCGGGGAGCTGGCGGCTCAACGAAGTAATGGTTGCGGTCGGAGTATCGCTGGACGGATCCCGCGTTTCTGAAAGCCATGGAAACGGGCATGAAGGCGGCAAGTAAGGGAAGCGCTCAATACTCGGCAAACGCTCCGGCAGCGCTGGCCGGGATGAGCGCGGCCAATGACGCTTCGGCGGTGGTTGGAGTTCGAACCTTCAATACCGCGGAGATCACCTATGCGGCGAGCTATCCCGGGCGTGGCTTTACCTGTGCGCTGTCGGATCTGGGAGGCATGGGAGGCGGCGTGCCGAGCGAGCATCAGGCAATGTTGATCGATCCGCGGCTGGCGGCCGGCAGGAAGAATGGCTATTTGTTTGCGCTTAGTGGGTGCGATGGGAATCCGGCGACGCGGTACAGTATCAGCGCGGCGCCTGCGGATCCCAACTCAGGAACGCGCGCCTTTTGCAGCGATGAGTCCGCGGTGATTCGTTTTTCTCCGGACGGCAAAGCTGCGTCGTGTTTGAGCATGGGAAAGCCGCTGCAGTAAGAAATACGGGTTCAGGTGTGCTCGCGAATACTGTTCAGGCCTTCGCCTGTCTTTAGCGCGTAGACCATGTAAAGCACGACGGCCACATTGATCAGCAGAACGGAGATGTGGAACAGGCTCTGCCGGTGCACTACTTTGTAGATTTCGAAAGGCAGATAGAGGGTACCGGAGATAAGGGCGATCCACTCGGCCCAGGCGCGCGCATACCAGAGTCCGTAGGCCTCGGCAAAGCGCAGAAATGAGTAGGCCATGGCAACGGCGGCAACTGCCCAGACCTTGGTTTCGGTCAAGTTGTCGGCCCAATCGAGGAAGGTTTGCGCAAAGTGGTGGTCGGGGCTGATATGAAGAAGTTTAAGTAAACCATCGGCAATGTCCCACGGATCTTCGCGGTGCAGCAGCAAAAGAATGCCGCATGCCGCCAGCAGCACGATCATCCCTTTCGCCAGTTCGAACGTGGCCACCGCCCGCAGGACCTGCAGGTTCGCTCCGGGCTCGGGCGCGGTGACTTTGGGGTGCACGATAGAACTCATTACAACATTATCTCCCTGGGTGCAAACTTAATTGTTGCGCGGGGGTAAAAATACGGTCCCGAATCAGCAGTGTACTGACCAGCGAAGTCAGGCCGGAGGCGGCAAAAATCATGGCCAGCACCACGAATTGATAGATGGCTGCATAGACCGGGCGGGCGCCGGAGAGCAGCATTCCAGCCATCAGGCCGGGAATCCACACAATTCCGAGCGAACGCAACGAGTCAATGGCGGGAATCAGGCTAGCTTCGAAGGATGCCTGCACGTAAGGGGAGACGCTGTTTTTTGCCTCGGCTCCCAGAGCGAGGGCGGTTTCAATTTCACCGACGTGAGCCAGCACGTCGGCGCGAAAACGATTAAGCGCCAATCCGTTCGTGTTCATGGAATTCGCGATCAGCATACTACCTACGGGGACGAGCGCGGTGATGGCGGTATCGATGACGCCGAGCCAGGTCATCAGCGCAATCACTGAGCCGGCGCCGAAGGCGATGGAAACGGCCGAGACGCGGAAAGCATCGGGTATGCCTTTGGCGCGCCGCCCCGAGATGCCACCAGCGGCGATGATCATTCCGGCGAGAAGGAATCCGCTGGTCCAACGGGGGGCGCGCAACAGCAGCAAGAGGATCGATCCCACGGCGATGATTTGGATGATGCCTCGGGCCATCGCGATCAGAGCTTCGCTTTCCAGATGTATGCCACGCTTGCGCGCGAGCAGAACAACCAGCATGGCCGCCAGCGCGGTGACGAAAGCTTGAGCCAACCCCAGATACAGCTGATTGCTAAAAAGATGGTTAAGCATGTAACACCTCATGGATAGGGCCAGAGCGCACGATGCGTCCAGCTTCGAGCAGCAACGCCTGCCCGGCTAAGCGGACTGCCTGGGCGGTGTCATGCGTCACCAGGACACAGGTCATTCGCTGGTCACGGATGACGTTTTGGATCGCCGATTCCACCTCCAGTTTCGAGGTTTGATCGAGCGCGGATGTAGGCTCGTCGAGCAGCAGGACCAGCGGCGAGTTGGCCAGGGTGCGGGCGACGGAGACGCGCTGGGCTTCGCCTCCAGAAAGATTGGCTACGTTGCGGCTGGCATAGCCTTTCAGACCTACAGGGGCTAGCAGCTGCTCGATGGATTCTGGAGATAAAGATTCTCCGCGCTGCTGAGGTCCGAATTGCAGGTTCTGCTCCACCGTGCCGGGAAAGAGGAATGGCCGCTGATTCACCAGGCCGAGTTTGCGCCGCAGATCGCGGGGTGCGATTTGCCGGTAGTCGGTGCCTGCGACGTAGACGGTTCCGCTGGTAGGTTCGTCGAGGCGGTTCAGCAGGCGGAGCAACGAACTCTTCCCCGAGCCGCTGGGGCCAACGATGGCGAAGACTTCGCCGGTTTGTACTTCAAAGGTAGCGTCTTCGACCAGGATTTTGTCTTTCACCGTGCGGCCCAGGTGTTCGGTTCGCAGGATGGGGTCGGAAGTGGATGGCGAGGTCACGGGGAGGTCAACGCGGTTCTCATTACGCTTCCACAGATGGTATGGTGCGAATGCCTTGCGACAGATGTCTCAGGACAGCTCCTCGGGGTTCTTCGACTGCGTGAGCCGCTTTGCGGCTCACTCCGCTCTGAATGACACAGCTTAGTGGTGCAACTTATTTCTCTTCCGCTCGGACGGCGGCCCGTAGCTCTTCCACGATTTCGCGGGCGGCTTTTCTGGCGGCTTCCTGCTGGGTGACGTCGAATGAGATGGCGCCGACCCGGGCGTGGCCTCCGCCGCCGTAGCGTTCGCAGATCTTCGCCAAGTTGACGACTGGCTCGGATGGCGCCCAGGGATTCGATCCCACGGAAACTTTCACCCGGAAACTACTCTTGCTCAAACCCACGCTGTAGATCGATTCGGGATGCAGATAGTAGGGCACGAATTTGTTGTAGCCCTCGAGTTCGTGATCGGTGACATCGAAGAACAGGGTGGCATCTTTCGATTCGGTGCGTTCGCCGAGGATGGCCATGGATCGTTGATGGCGCTCCAGAAGCGGCGGCAAGAGGGATGCTACGAAAGGCTCTTCGATGATCTCGGCCAGCGGCCGGCTGGCGAGCAGCGGGATGAGCCGGGGAACGAAATCGTGGGTCTGATTGGATTCGATCACCATGGTCAGTTTCATGGCCGGGGCTTTCATTTCGACCGCGGTGCGCGCGTCGGGATAGAGCGCGCCGTCGATGACGTCGGTCCAGTGAATCAGATCAGCTACCGGGGCGGGATTGAAACCGAAGCGCTGCTCGGCGATGGTGGCGATGAAGCTGGTGCAGGATTTGAAATCCGGGTCGTAAAATTTTTGGTTGCTCTGATCCTGTTCAAAGTGGGCGGCATCCGCCGGGGACAGAAAGGCGCTCTCATGATGGTCGAACCACCAGGTGATTTTGGGCGAACTGGAATACTTGAAGTCGACGATGGCGTTTTCTTCGCCATCAAAATTCTTTTCGTCGAACAGAGCGCCAGCGCGATGCAGCAGGCCGGAGAAAACGAACTGGACGTTGTTGCGAATCCGTTCGCGGTAGAACCGGGAGAAAAGTGCCGCGGACGAGGCGCCGTCAAAACATTTGTCGTGATAGAACACCCTAACTCTCAAGCGTGTCTCCCCTTTTAGTGCGAATCTCACAGACTACCCGAAAGCGGGCGGGGAAACAAAAGTAAATAGGAAGGCCATCCGGCGAGTGCCCTGGTCACGAACGCGAAAACGTATGGCAACGAACAATTCTGCAGCCGCGTATAACTCGAGTTGTGGCGATTTGGCTGCCCGAGACCGTCGTTGCCAACAACCACCGCCGTCAGGGTGTCAATTTGAAAACGTTTCCGCCTCCGAACACAGTAGTCCCATAGAGGTTCCCGGCCGAGTCTCGAATTAATCCCGCCGCAGGTCCGGAACCGTTGGTGAGCCCATCGAAGTTGTACAACACGGTGAGCTTACCGCTCGCACTGAACTTGAATATGGTTCCTCCAAGGTTCCCACTCAACGTAGCTTCCTGAGTTGTGCCGTACAGGTTGCCCGCCGGGTCGCGAACCAGTCCTCCGTTCGGGCCTACGCCTTCGGAACCGTCGTTGCTGAATTTATGCAGAAGCGTGAACTTGCCGCTCTTGCTCAGCTTGAACACGGTGCCGCAGCCGTAGTTCATGTTGAAGCCGGCATTGCATGCGTTTCCGAACTCGCCGCCCTCGCTGGCGGTGCCGTAGAAATTTCCGCCGGCATCCTCGACCAGGCCCAGGCCAGCCGAAGGAAACGCGCCGTCCGCCCCACCTTTGAATTTGTACAACACTGTTTCTTTGCCCGCGGGATCCAGCTTGAACACGACTCCGCAGCCGTTCGCACCCGCGAGGGTGCAAGTGAGATCACCGCCGAAAGCGGCTACGCCGTAGAGGTTGCCCGCCTTGTCCATGATCAAATTTCCCGCGGGCGCAGCGCCATCCGATCCACCTTTGAATTTGTATAGGACAGTGAATTTCCCGTTCGCAGCCAGCTTGTACACGGTTCCACAGTAAGGCGCGAAATGAGCGTCGCAGGCGCCGTCGCCCCCACTCAGAGTTGCGCCGTAGAGATTGCCCGCTTTGTCTATGATTAAGCCAGATGAGGGAAGTTTTGGATTGTTGTTAAAGCCCCCCACAAAGCTGTGCAGAACGGTTTCCTTCCCGCTCGGGCTGAGTTTGAAGATGACTCCCGATCCGCCCTCGCCCTCCAAAGCCGTGCCGTAGAGGTTGCCGGAAGCGTCTCGAGTCAAGGGTTGCGTGGGAAAAGCACCGTCGCCCGTATCGAAGCTAAACAGGACGGTCTCGCTACCGGCTTTGGATAGCTTGAAGACCGTCCCAAAACCGTCGGCGCCGCCTTGGAATGTGTTGCCGTAGAGGTTCCCGTGCGCGTCCTGCAGCAAAGGTGCGTAGGGATAAACGCCGTCGCCCTTGACGCTGAACGTGAACAGCACGGTTAGAGTCTGCGCCGCCGCTAGCGGAGCCGCCGTAACCACCGTTAGAAAAACCGCTACAAACCCCCAAGCGGACATGGCCGCTCCCCGACGCAACGCTGAAACGAAACACCAACAAGGCACTTTGTTCATCATGACTATCTCCCGATTTAGTCTTTGCGGTTCCTGCTCTGCGGATTGGAATTTACTAAACATCACGGAAATCCATATTCGCTTTCCCGGCACGGCAGTACCGGGCTTTCAGGCTGTGACGGCCGATCACTGCGGTTACGGCGCTATCTTGAAAACGGTCCCGACGCGGTTAAAGAAAGTGAATGCCTGATAGGCGGTCCCATAGAGGTTCCCTGCCGCGTCGCGGACCAGCCCTCCGAAGGGATTCGCCCCGTCCGTGCCGCCGTTGAGGACGTGCAAAACAGTTAATTTGCCGTGCGTGTCTAGCTTGAAAACGTTTCCGTACATGGAATCGGGCACGCCGCCTTGAGTCGTGCCGTAGAGGTTCCCTGCCGCGTCGCGGATTAAGCCGGCGTTGGGCTGGGCCCCGTCCGATTTACCCTTGAAAGTGTACAAGACGGTGAACTTGCCGCTCTTATCGATCTTGAAAATTGTTCCGCAGCCATAAACCGCGCAGCCTGCTGCGAAAGTGCCGCCATAGCCGGCAGTGCCATAGAGGTTTCCGGCTGCATCCGCGACCAAACCATCTCCTCCGCCAATGGGGAATGCACCGTCCGCCTTTCCAGTGAAGGTGTGCAACACCGTTTCCGCTCCCGATGGATCCAGCTTGTACACTACGCCACAGCCCTGCTCGCCCTGCTGGTTGCAGTTGAGATTGCCGCCTACATAGGTCGTGCCATAGAGGTTGCCGGCATCGTCCATGATCAAGCCTCCGTAGGGCGCCCCTCCATCCGATCCGCCCGTGAAGCTGTGCTGAAGGGTCAGCTTTCCGTTCTTAGCGAGCTTAAAGACTGTTCCGCAATACGGATTGCCTTGGGCGCTGCAGGAGGAGATGCCACCGCTGATGGTTGTGCCATAGAGATTGCCCGCTTTGTCCATGAGCAGGCCAGTTTCGGGCACTTTCGGTTTTTCGTTGAATCTTCCTCCGATGAAGAAGTAGAGGACGGTTTCCTTGCCACTCGGGGCAAGTCTGTAGACCACTCCCGAACCCTTGCTTCCCTCCAAGGCCGTGCCGTAAAGATTTCCCTGCGCGTCCATGATCAAACTCGTGGAGGGAAACGCCCCGTCGCTCCCGTCGAAGCTGTGGAGGACGGTTTCCTGACCGGCTTTGTCGATCTTGAACACCGTTCCGTAGGTGAGAGCGCCGCCGCCAAAGGTGGTTCCGTAGAGGTTGCCGGAATCGTCCAGAGCTAAGTTGGCGATCGGATTGGCTCCATCGGTGCCGTCGAAGGTGAGCAGCACGGTATAGGTCTGCGCCTGTGCCGGCCGGGTCATCACGACCAAGGTTAGAACAACTATCAGAAATGCATGGGTCACCCTTGCCGCATACAGACGTATCCGGGAACTGAACTGCGAATCACTTTCGTTTGTCACAGTGAGTCTCCTATGTATCCTTTGTCGAGCGCGGCTCAGGTTTACCAGACATTGGGCACAGCGCATGTCAGGACGGTGTAAAGCGTTTGTCAAAGGAATGTCAGCGGATTATTTCTGGGCTATGACTCCATCCCAGAGGACCACTCCGCACACGTCTCCCGGAGGTTGGGGACAAGAGGCGTCGTGATGGTCGTGCCAGGACTTGAATGCCGGATGATGATGGTCTTGTTAGGCGTTTGCCTGCTTCTCAGCCATGTCCCCGATGAACGGCAGCTTCCACATCTGGCCGGAATTGGCCTTGATCAGAAGAACGATCCAGAGTGCAAAAAATCCCAGCCAAATCAAGAGGTGGAGAGGAAGCAGCATCAGTCCGAGGATCGGGATAAACGAAAAGACCGAGAGCGCGATCGAAATTGCGATCATCGCCACCGCGAGGAAGATGCTTTGAAACGCGTGGAAGCGGACGAAGCGGCTCTTGTTGTACGGTTCGATTACCAGAAATATGATCGCCGGAATGAAAGTCACGTAGGCGAGCATGCCGGCGACGTTGTCCGTCAGCCCGCCCGCACTGGCGGCAACGGGTTGTGCAGCGGGAGCTGCCGAGCGGCTGCATGCCGGACAAATTGTGTAACCTTCTGGTGTTTGAGCGCCACACACCGTGCAAAAGGCCATAACGTCCCCCCTTTAGGCATTCGTTTTGACCACAACTTAGAGAACGGGCGCACGTTAGCAGAATTGCCGTCGCAACGCAAATAAAATCGCACCAAGGGCTGGATAAGGCGGATACTCTAGGCCTTTTCGGCGAAGCTGCCGATCACGGGCACGTGGAAGGTTTGGCCCTGCAAGGCCTTTACCAGCAGCACCAGCCACAGAATTACCCAACCTAGCAGCGCTACCGCCATCGCCAGCCAGGCCAGGAGGTATCCCGCCACCGGAATCAGGGTAAGGAAGGAATACACGATACGCAGTGCTACTGCGACCAGAATTGTAGCCACGGTGAGAAAGATGGATTGGAAGGAGTGAAAGCGAACGAAGCGGTTGTGCTTAAACGGCTCAACGAGCACGAAGACTACGGCGGGGAGGAATGTCAGGTAAGCTGCGGCGGCCGTGAGCTTGTCTCTGGGCGGGACGGGTGTGCTGGGAGAAGGCGCACCCTCGGCAGGCGAAGTTACATCCGGCGTTCTGGGCTCCCGAGGGCTGGTCGCAGGCTTACTTACTTCACGGCCGGGAACCCACATGCGCAGGCCGCAGCCGGGGCAAAAGGCCACATCGTCGGGCATTTTGGCGTGGCATTGCGGACATGAGATAGGCATGGTTTTCAGGCGAGTCGACGAGTGGCGTCTTTTTTGCGGCAATCTTCGCAGACCCCGTAAATTTGAAAGGTGTGACGGGTGGTCGCGTAGTGGTATTTCTTTCCGATCTCCTGCTCCAAGCCGTCAACTTCGGGCGAGAAGAATTCTACCGAGCTGCCGCAAGCGGTGCAGACCATGTGATGGTGGCTTCTGCGGTTGTACTGGTGCTCGTAGCGGGCAATGCCATCGTGGAACGCGACCTCGCTGGCCAAGCCGCATTCCGCCAGCAGTTTCAGGGTGCGGTAGACGGTGGTAAAACCAATGCGGGAATCTTTTTTTTGCACCAGCCGGTGCAGTTCGTTGGTGGAGAGGTGTTCACGCGTTTCCAGGAAGGTTCGCAGGATGGTGTCGCGCTGCTCCGTTTGTTTCAGGCCGACACGTTTGAGATGCAGATGCAGAATCTGCTGCGCCTCACGAACCATCTCGGGCGAGATGCTGGGCTGATCGTCAATGCGCTTTTGCAGCATGTTGATTCCGCGAACTCGGCGGCCTTCTGAATAATACTGGCCTTTAGGAAACCAGCCAACTGTCCTGGGCCCATCCCAATTAAGCGACATCTTGAAGAAGTAAGGATGCGCGTAGGGCTGGCTGAACGCCGAAATCGCTATCGACCTTTCATAGGCTTGAGGTTGACGACTTGTGTGGCGCGGGAATCAAGACTCACATGTTCGGCCTTGTCCTCGTTGCGATCCGCGAAATCGAGGGCGAAGTATTCGCCATCCTCGCTCGGCGGAACGGCAAACAGCAAGTAGTCCCCGGGAATCACTCCGATAATCTGGTACCCTCCAGCCGTATCGGTCTTTCCCGTGAGCGTATAGCGCGGTATTCGTCGCAGTTCAAGCGATTCTGGAATCAACACCACGGCGAGCCCTGCTGTCGGCTTGTCGCCTTCCATGACTTGCCCGCTGACCGAACCGGTATCGTTGGCTAAGGCAACGTCGCAATCCAGTACTGTGCCGACTGCCAGTGCCAGCGTTTGCAGCGCGTAGTCCTTCCCCGCGCAACGGGCTTTTTTGAGATATGTCAGTTCTGTTCGATCCCGGTTGTCCATCGCGGCAAGGTTGTACTCGCCGGGTGGCACATTGGCGATGTCGAATTGTCCATCCGAGCTGATGTCGGAAGGGTAATAAGCGCTGTAGTCGGATTGCAGAATAATCTGTTTCCCCGCCAGGGAGAGCCCCGCGGGAGCTTCCACTCTTCCTCGCACCTCGCTGGCGCGGCCGATCTCGATGTTTGCCCGGACATTGGAATCCACGATCCGCACGGAAGCGTACCCCTCGGAAACGTCCATGCCATTGCGGGTTGCTACAGCAGTCAGCGTGTACTCGCCGGGCGAGAGTCCGCTGAGCTCAAATGAGCTGTCAGGATTGATCGCGCCCCCGCCCGGTCCGAACATCTGTTCCGCTTCACTTTGTTTTGTGAAATGGACCTCGGTGGGTTTCGGTTGCCCACCCTTTCCTCCATTCACAACTTTACCTGTGATGGTGTAGGTCTTTTCAGTGACGACCGAGAAGCGTATGCCGCTGGCTTCGACTTCAGGGTCCACTTCCAGCGGCGTGGCTTCATTCAGCATGCTGGTTCCGGCGTAGTACGTGTCGCGATACTGCAAAGTCTCGCCGTGCGCTTGTTTCAATGCTATCTGCTCCATCGGGTGTTCGATCAATCCTCCCGCACGCACGAAGTAGAAACCTGGCGAAATGTTGGCTATGCGAAACCTGCCTTGATCGTCCGTGACGACGCTCGCTCTGGCAGAGATCTGCCGTCGGCCGCCGGGCTGGAAAGTGACGCGCAGCAAATAGGCCTGAATGCCCTCCACCGGATCCTGATCCTCGTCGAATACGCGACCCGATATAACTCCGGCTGGATCCAGACGCAGAACCAGGTTATCCAGTTTCTGTCCCGACTTGACAGTTAATTGCCTGCAGTCCCGATTGGTTTCGCAGGAGAAAGTTGCGTACCCGTTGCGCCAGACACTCAGCGCGTAAGAACCGGGCGGGAGGTCGGAAAACGCAAAGTTGCCATCTGCGCCGGTGCGCACGGTGCGATTGCCTCCAGCAGCTTTCGAGGTTACGTCATCCTGGGGATAGAGCGACACTTCTGCCTTGGGTATGGGCGCGTGGGTGTCCGATCTAACGACTTGTCCCGAGACTTGAACCGGCGAAGCCTTTACGATTTGCGAGGAATCGTTTGCCTGGGGGACAGAGGCTTCTGATGCCCGCGCCAGCCACGTGCCGACACAGAGCGCGGCAGCAGTGCACGCCACGAAGCCATTTCTGGCACGGGGTTTTGCCTTCACCATTGTGCTCCGTCGCAAATAATACATCTTCGGCGCTGGAGAACGCATTGTGCGGTTTGTCTTGTGGCGCGGGCAAGCCCTAGAATCAGTTGTTCTCATATGGTGACCATTACTACTCCGGTTTTTCCGCGTCCCCGTCTTCGGACTGTGCGCATAGTTGTTCTCGCTCTGAGCGTGATATTGGTGGCAGGGTTGGGTATCGGCGCGTGGTTCTATTCCATGGCTCGCTCTGCGCTGCCCCAGTTGGATGGGCGGCTCCGGGTGGCGGGACTTTCGGCGCCGGTGACCGTCATTCGCGATGCCCATGGTGCACCTACCATCGATGCCACCAACTTCAATGATCTCTTCTTCACCCAGGGTTACGTTACCGCGCAGGACCGGCTGTTCCAGATGGACGGGATACGAAGGGTTGCGGGGGGAGAACTGGCGGAGGTGTTTGGCAGCAAATACTTGAAGCACGACCGCCAGCAGAGGGTCCTCGGGCTGAGAGTTGCCGCGCAAAAGACGATAGAAATTCTGCCGGCCGAGGAGCGCTCTCATTTCGAAGCTTATGCGCGAGGCGTAAACGCTTACATCAACTTGCATCGTGACCGGTTGCCGCTGGAATTTCGTATTCTGCGTTACTCGCCTCGGCCGTGGACACCTGAAGACTCCGCGTTAATAGGGGCTCAAATGGTGGAGGATTTGACCACGACATTCCGGCATGCGCTGATGCGCGAGAAAATTCTGGCCAAGCTGGGACCTGATCCGACTGCGGACCTCTATGTGAACTCTTCCTGGCACGACCGGCCGCCAACGGTGTCTCGCCCCAGTCTCGATGAGGAGATCAGGGGCAAAGATAAAGATCAGGATGATGACGACGACGACGATGATTCGGGGTCAGACAGTTCGGTTACAGGTTTGATACCGCCGATCGGCATTCGCGTCTTGCCACCGCCTATCGAAATTTTCTTTGACGAGCGGCCTCTGGTGCTGGGTTCAAACAACTGGGTAGTTTCGGGGGCGCATACAGTTTCAGGCAAGCCCCTGCTGTCGAATGATATGCATCTTGCCCATCAGATGCCGAACCTCTGGTTTGAAGCCCACCTTCGTTGCAAGTCCGGCGGCGGCGACTTCGATGTGGGTGGGGTTACGCTGCCGGGTTATCCCTACGTCCTCGTCGGACACAACCAGCGAATTGCCTGGGGATTCACCAATCTCGGGCCCACGGTCGAGGACATATACATCGAGACCTTCAATTCGGATGGGCGGTACCTGACGCCGGATGGCTGGAAGCAGCCCGAACATCGTCGTGAAGTGATCCACGTGAAAAACAAGCCAGACGAGGTCGTGGACGTGGTGCTGACGCGCCACGGACCGATCGTCACGGAAATGGTTCCGGGCGAGACCCGCCGATTGGCACTGCGATGGACTTTGTATGATGGCGTCCGCAGTCCGTTCTTCGCGGTGGATTCGGCGCAGAAGTGGGAGGAGTTCAGGCGCGCTTTTTCGCAACTGGATGCACCCGGGCAAAATGTTGTCTATGCCGACGTAGACGGCAACATCGGCTATCAGGCTACGGGAAAGATTCCCATCCGGGCCACGGGCGATGGCAGCCTTCCCCAAGACGGCAGCGACAACGCTCACGAATGGGTGGGCTATGTGCCGTTCGAGAAGCTGCCCAGGGTATTCAATCCGTCGTCGGGGATCATCGCCACCGCCAACAGCCGGGTCACGCCGGATGGGTATCTGTACTCGCTCAGCGCGGAATGGGCGGCGCCGTGGCGAACGGCTCGCATCTATCGTGTGCTGGAGTCAGGCAAGAAGTTTTCCGCGGCTGACATGCTGACCCTTGAAACCGATATCTACTCCGAACTGGATCGCTTTTTCGGAGAGCGGTTTGTGTATGCGGTCGACCACGCCAAGAGCCCGTCCGCCCGGGCAAAGGGAGCGGCCGAGATCATGCGGCAGTGGGACGGACGCATGATTGAGAATTCCCCAGCGCCCACGATCGCAGTCCGGGCAAGGGAAGAACTAACGCGTCTGTTGCTCGAACCCAAGCTGGGAGTGGCTCCTGAAGATCCGCAAGAACCAGAAATCACTCTGAGTTGGAAAAGCTACCAGTGGATGATGAGCACGGTGTGGTTGGAAAACGTCGTCGAGCATCAGCCGAAGCGATGGCTGCCGGATACTTATACGAACTATGACGAGCTTTTGGCTGCGGCGGTTGAGGCCGCGGTTAATGCAAAGGCAGGGCACGGTTCGGGTGCGCCGCAAGACCTGAATTCGTGGAGCTGGGGAAATTTTCATCCCGTCGGAATACAGCATCCAATCTTTGCCCGGATTCCTTTCCTGCGGCACTGGGCGGGTCCGGGATTAAAGCGGCAGTCGGGAAGCGAATTCACGGTGAAAGCAGTGTCGCGCGACCACGGGCCGTCGGAACGAATGACGGTCGATCTCGCCAACCTGGATCAATCTACGCTGAACCTGGTGACCGGCGAGGCGGGAAATCTGTTCAGCCCTTATTTCATGGACCAATGGGGGGCGTGGTATGACGGCTTCACTTTTATCTGGCCGTTTTCGGGACCAGCTATAGAAAAGGCTAGGGCGCATGAGTTGGTGTTGGAGCCGGGAAGCTAGGAAGGCTTCAGGCTCCCTTAATCTACGAGCTTCAGATCGTATAACTGCCCAACGATATCGACCTGGCCGTTATTGTTCAAGATGTTCGTGGGAGTTACCTGCAGCAGGTCGGTGGTGGTGTCGTAGATGTAAAGCACACCATTTTGGATTAGATAAACTACAGGGCGGCCCGCGATTGGCTGGATGCCGGTCACATCGCCGTTTTGTGGAGGAACCACAATGTTGGAGTTATTGGTATTGAAGATCGTCAAGCAGCCGCGAACCTCGCTCGCGGAAATAATGTTCGTGCAGCTATGGGAGCCAATGAAGAGCTGACCATCCGGGCTTAACTGCATCCGATCGTGGTAGCCGTCGGTGATGATGGCCGAGCCTGTCACGGTCATCGAGCCGGTCTCAACAACACTCAACCTGCCACAGGACGTGGCCGCCGTTCTTGCCCCGCTACAGGTATTCGTTCCGCCCGGCGGAGTTCCTGCGACGTACAGCGCGGAACCGTTCAGCAAGCCGTAGGTGGCGGCACTGACCGGAGTGGTGCTCATAATTGATGAGGCGCCTACGTCGACCACGCTGACCCCCGCGGCCTTGCCGCCGCATTGCGCGCCGCAATTCAAAACGTAAGCGGTGTTGTTGTCCTTGAAAATGCCCCACACCGGGCGATCGAAGCCGGTGATGTAACTCCGGGGATCCGTGGTGGTCCCGATCGCGATGGTGGTGATCACGCTGACCGTATCGGAGTTATCGCTGAAGACCAGAATGTGGTTGCCGTCCGGGCTGGGGACGATGAAGTGCGCCGAAGGTATCGAGATGGACGCGGCGATGGAACCGTTCAGCAGGTTGAGCACTTCGACCGCGCCCGGATTCTGTCCAATAACCGGGGCCGTGGGCACAGCTGCGTAGCCAGTGGTATTGGCGTTGCCGATGAACATGCTCTCGGTAAAGCCGGGCAGAGTGATCGAAGGCACCGCGCCACCGCCGGTGGTCCGCGCGATGCCCTCAGTGGAGTTATCCAGGAGCGTAACCGTGTTCCCTATAGCGCTGTAAATCATAGTGAACTGCAGGTTGGGAGAGAGTGCCATAAGCCCGGGTTGTGTGCTGTTGCCCGACAAAGAAATGACCGACAGGGAAAGCTGGTCTAGCATGGCATCCACAATGTTCACCACCGGCAAACCCGAAGCGGCACCGTTTGGAAAAAGAGGATTCGAAACGAAAACGCGGAACTTAAGGTTACTGGGTCCATTGTTCGTGGGGGTGCTGGAAGGATTGGAGTTTCCGCAAGAAACAATCGTGACGAGAGCCGCAAGCACAAAGATGCTGACCGAGATTCTCTTCAAACCTGGAACTCCCAAGAGCAAAGGGGACAGAGATTTAGATGCAAGAAACCGGATTATAACAGAGCGACTCTGGAGAATTTCAGCGATGTCCGCCCGTGGCCGCCACCAGGATGCAAAGGCATCCGCCCTCTTGTTGTATTCTGAAGAGAATGGCCAGTGACCTACTGACGCGCATAAAACAGTCTGCCGTCGTGTGCGACGGCGCGATGGGAACCCTGCTCTATGCCAAAGGGATCTTCATCAACCGCTGCTATGACGAGTTAAACGTCTCCCAGCCGGACCTGATTCGTGGCATCCACCACGAGTATCTGCAGGCCGGTGCGGAGATTATTGAAACCAATACTTTCGGGGGCAATTCGTTCCGTTTGGCCCGGCATAGCATGGCCAGCCGCGTCCATGAGATCAACCTTGCGGGAGCGCGGCTGGCGCGAGAAGCTGCGAAGAGCTTCGACGTTTGGGTGGCAGGGTCGGTGGGGCCGCTGGGGATAAAAATCGAGCCGCTGGGCAAAACCTCTTTCGAGGAGGCTCGCACTGCCTTCCGTGAACAGATTGCGGCGCTGGTCGAAGGCGGCGTCGATGTACTCGTGCTGGAAACCTTCGGCTACCTCGGAGAGATCCATCAGGCCATACTGGCGGCTCGGGATGTGAATCCGAAAATCCCGGTGGTGGCTTTGGTCACCATCGACGAGGACGGGAACTGTCTCGACGGATCGACTCCGGAAACCTTTACCCCGCGACTCGAAGAGTGGGGCGCGGAAATCATTGGCTGCAATTGCAGCGTGGGCCCGGTAGCGATGCTGGACGCGGTGGAGCGGATGCGAGCGGTTACGTCCGCGCCCCTGGCGGCGCAACCGAATGCCGGCATGCCACGCTCCGTTGAAGGCCGGAACATCTATCTTTGTTCGCCAGAATACATGGCCAGCTACGCCCGCAAGTTTGTGGCTGCGGGTGTACGCTTTGTCGGCGGATGCTGCGGTACTACGCCTGACCATATCCGGGTGATGAAATCCGCGCTGCGAGTGGGAGACGCGCGCGCGAAGGTAACCTCGGCGCGGCCCGCCGGCCAAGCTGAGCCGGCAGCAGCCCCGGCTGTCAGCATGGGCGAGCGTTCCCGGCTGGGCACAAAGCTTGCCTCGGGCGAATTCCTGACCATGGTGGAAATTGTTCCGCCCAAAGGAACGGACATTCGCAAGGAAATTGAAGGAGCCCGATTCGTCAAGTCGGTAGGCGTCGACGGAATCAACGTCCCCGACAGTCCGCGCGCGTCCGCCCGGATGAGCAATCAGGCGCTGTCGTTGTTGATCCAGCAGGAAGTGGGCATCGAAGCCATCCTGCACTACACCTGCCGCGACCGCAATGTGCTCGGCATTCAATCCGATCTGCTGGGAGCAGCCGCTACCGGCATTCGCAACCTGATCTGCATCACTGGCGATCCGCCGAAAATGGGCAGCTATCCCGATGCCACGGCCGTGTTCGACGTCGATGCCATCGGACTCGTGAACATCGTTCACAACCTGAATCGCGGGCTGGACATCGGCGGAAACCCGATTGGCGCCGGCACGGCCTTCGTGATTGGAGTCGGCGCTAACCCTGGGTTGAGTGATATGGACGAAGAAATCCGGCGTTTCGAGTACAAAGTGCAGGCAGGTGCAGAGTATGTGGTCACCCAGCCTGTCTTCGATCTCGGTTTGCTGGAAAGTTTCCTGCGCCGGATCGAGCATTGCAGGATACCGGTGGTAGCTGGAATCTGGCCGCTGGTGAGCGTGCGTAATGCGGAGTTCATGAAGAACGAATTACGAGTTTCCGTCCCGGATTCTATCCTGGAGCGTATGACCCGGGCCAAAACCCCAGAAGCGGCACGCGAAGAAGGGGTCGCCATCGCGCGCGAGATGTTGGTTGCGGTACGCAAAATGGCGCAGGGAGCTCAGATCAGCGCGCCCATGGGGCGGTACAGCTTGGCGGTGGACGTCTTGGAAGCCTTGGGAACGTCCCGTCCGCTTGCTCGGTGACCCAAACCAAAGAAGTGCTTCTTGTCCGATTGTTTTCGAGCTAAGCTATTACCATGGGCTTCGACACCAAACCTGGCAGAGGGTCCGAGCGGATCAAGGCGTGGGTTTACGCGATCATGAACCCTTTGATCGACTCCTTCCGTCGCGAAACTGAATTGCTGAAGACCGGGAATTTGTCGTGGCGGGTACACAGCCGACGTTGTGAATACATCCGACCGATCGCTGAACTCATCGACTTCGATCAACGGCCCAATCTTGAGGATTTCTTAGCGGAGAACCCCAATTTTAGGGCGCGGTTTGATGACCATGACTCAGCGGTGGCAGCTGTTGAACAAGCCGCCGCAAGATTTGTTCATGGTTTGCTCCAATCGTCCCTTTTCAAGAAACAGGTTGCGGAATGCCTGCGGAACTACGAATCTCTAGCTCGCACGTCGAATCCGACCTACCCAGAGCTAATTGGCTACGTTCGGGAGAGAGCGGCTGAATACATTGCAGAATGTCTCGTGAACAATACCAAATCCCTGCCCCAGCACTATGTGCACTATGCGTTTTGGGAGTCTTTCGCTCCGGAGTTCGAGCCGTTCAGGAAGCGCCAGGCGTTCGCTGCGACGGCCGATGCTGCAAAAAAACTACTCAACGTGTCGGAACAACTAAGGACTGATGTAGAGTCGCTAAGATTGAAGCTGTGCCGCAAGTATGACATTCCCGCCGCTCCTATCGACCCTCCACGGAGTGCTGCCACAGAAAATGTACTATCCAGATAGTGCCGGTCGTCAAGACACCGTGATAATCGATACCGGTCCGATCCGCGAACTCATTACGTACCATGCCGTGTACGGCTTCGGGTTCGACAGTCTGCGTCCCGAACTGAAAAACATTGTGAGCGCAGAATCATACGAGAGCTGCGGCAGATTCCTCACTTCTTTTCGGCAGAGGATCACTAGTGCGTCCGTGGTGGCCGAGCTTTATTACTGGATTCGAGACACTGACCGCACCGGCCAGAAACGCCTTTGGCAACGAGCGCGGGAAGAATTCGAGAACATGGGCATGGAAGAGAACGTCGTACCGTTCCTCGATATGGATCTTGACCTTGTCGCCAAGTATGGTCCGACTGATGTCAGCTTGATTGAAATCGCCCGCCAAAAACTTCCTCAGAAACCCGTTATTCGCACAGTCGATAGTCACCTTTACTCTGAATGCTGGAAAGCGCAGATTAGTTCCTCCTTGTTGAGGGAGGTGTGCTAGAGGGCGGAAAGCCGCTAATAGTTGGTTAGATCAAATAGCGCCCATGGGCGGTACAGCTTGGCGGTGGATGCTCTGGAGTTTGGGAACATCGCGTCCCACTTCGGTGTAACTTTGTTAAATCTTCTTTAAAATGCACTTTCTTCTGGACACATTCTGCCCTTAGGTGGATTAGAATAGTCCTTGGAGCAGAAACCCGTTGGCAAAATTTGAAGATTGCCTTCAGCGTCTGGAGAAGATCGTGCAGGAACTTGAAAAGGGAGATGTGCCCTTGGAAAAGTCTCTGACGCTTTTTGAGGAAGGCATGCAACTTTCAGCCACTTGCCGGAAGGAATTGGAGCAGGCCGAGGGCAAAGTGGAAATCCTGCTAAAGCACAACGGGAAACTCCAGGCTGAGTCGTTTGAGCCCTTGACCGAGAGTGCGGCCGGGAAGAGATAACAGGCCGCATCGGTTGCTACGCCGCTCATCAAGTATTAACGTCTGTACCCGCGTTCACTCCCGTGCGACGCCGGAACAGCCCAGTCGCCGTGCCTAGCGGAGAAGCCAGAGGGAAGTAATGCAGCCTCTCAATGTAGTCCTCCTCCAGAGCGATTCGAGGATAGCGGAGTCTCTCGTTTCCGCCCTCGCTAACACTTTCGGTTCGGTCCACCAGGTCCAGTCCCTGGGGGAATTGCGCACCAGCATCGCCAAACACCGTGCGGGCGTTGCCATTCTGGACATGGAGACGGCCTCGATGTCCGATGTCGAGCACCTGTCCCGTGAGTTTCCAAAAGCCTGCATCGTCTGCACCCATCGGTTGGCCGATGAAGACATGTGGACAGCAGCGGTGAATGCCGGTGCTGCCGATATTTATCCTGCGTCCGATACCCATGGCATCGTCCGAAGCGCGCTGAGGAATGCTACTATGACGCAATCCGCAGCCGCCTAGGGAAAAGTTCAGCATTCTAAGGACGCCTGCGGGCGTCCTTTTTCTTTCGCAACAACTCTCAGTTTCGCAAGCACCAAAGCGCGCTTGCTATACTCACCGTCATGCTCAACGACACCCTGGAGGCAGGCCGAGAGCGGACCGACGCCGCGCTGGAGCGCCTGCTGCCGCCGGGCACGCAGCATCCGGTTTCCATTCATCGCGCCATGCGCCATAGCGTTTTCGCCGGCGGCAAGCGATTGCGCCCCATTTTATGCGTGGAAGCCGGAAAGATGGTCGGCGGTTCCCTTCCCGCCGGAATCGAAGAGTTGGGTGCCGCGCTGGAGATGCTGCATACGTATTCCCTGATTCACGACGACCTCCCCGCTTTGGACAACGATGATTTGCGCCGCGGCCGTCCGACATGTCACAAAGTTTTTGGCGAGGCCATCGCAATTCTGGCAGGCGATGCGCTGCAAACCCAGGCATATGAAACGCTGGCGCGGCTGGGTTGTCCAGCGGAAGCCCGGGTGCGCATCATCGAAGAGATTGCTCGCGGCACTGGCACCCTCGACGGCATGATTGGCGGCCAGGTGGTCGATCTCGAAGCCGAGCATACCAAGCCGGATTTGAAGATGCTGGAGTACATCCATCGCTCGAAAACTGCCGCACTGATCACGGCCAGCGTGGTCAGCGGCGGAATCTATGCCGGAGCCACCGATGACGCGATCGAAAAACTGAGGACCTTTGGACAATCCATCGGGCTGGCTTTTCAAATCGTAGACGATGTGCTCGATGTCACGCAGACTTCGGAGCAGTTGGGGAAGACCGCGGGCAAAGACACGGCTGCCGAAAAGGCGACTTATCCGGCTCTGTTCGGAATCGATGAGTCGCTGAAGAAGGCCGATACGCTGGTGGAAAAAGCGTTGGGTTCACTGGACAACTTTAGTTCGCGAGCCGACACGTTGAAGGCGTTAGCGCGATTCCTGGTGGAACGAAAAAAGTAGCGCCGGCATCTTGCCGGCTGTCCTGAGGGCATCCTGCCCTCAGCGGTGCGGCGAGGACGCCGCACCGACAGCCGCCGGGACGACGGCGCTACAGGGATTTGTTATGATGATTGCGGCGATGGAGTTCGCCATAACCGCTTGGATCAGGTAAGCTCCGGCTGATGACTCCTACAAACTTTGTAGGGAGAACTCTATCGTGATCGATCTGCTCGTCATATCCCTCGGCGCAATCGTCGGCGCCAATGCCCGCTATCTCCTGAGCCGCTTCGCCGCGAAAGAATTGGGGCCCGTCTTTCCTTATGGGACGCTGTTCATCAACATCGTAGGCAGCCTGATCGTTGGCTTCTTCGTCATCTGGACCACGGAACGCGTGCTGGCCGACCCCCGCTGGCGACTGCTGGTTGTGGTCGGCTTCTGCGGTTCATTTACCACCTTCTCCAGTTACGCCTTTGAAACCATGGCTTACTTTGAGCAGGGACAGTGGCTTCTAATGCTCACCAACGTTCTTACCAACAATTTATTGTGCCTCGGCGGAGCGCTGGCCGGCATGGCTTTGGCTCGGGTGCTGTAAAATGCCAGACGCGATGGCTGTTCAAGTCACCATCTATCTTAACGAAGCCGACCAGTGGCATCACCGGCCGTTGCACGTGGAAATCCTCAACTACTTGCGGAAGGAAAACGTGTATGCCGCAACTGCGATCCATGCCGTGGCTGGGTTTCTTGGTCGCCATCAGGTTCAGACCAGCCACCTTGTCGATGCAGGCGGAAAACTTCCCGTGATCATCATCTTCGTGGATACGGATGAGCACGTGAACCGCGTTCTGCCCACGTTGAAGGAGATGGCTGCCCACCGCTTGATCGTGCGCGAAAACGTAGTTTTGGAACAAGGGAGCCTCGACTGACATGTCCACTCTTGACACTTCCGCGCTCGATGTTTTGGCTATCGCTGCCCACCGCGATGACGTCGAGCAGACCTGCGGCGGCACTTTGCTGAAAATGGCGCAGCGCGGACGGTGCACCGGCATCCTCGATCTCACTCAGGGCGAGATGGGAACGCGGGGCTCGGCGGAAGACCGTGCGCGAGAGGCGGGGGATGCCGCGAAGATACTCCGCGTCTCATGGCGGCAAGCTCTCGATATTCCAGACGGACGGGTCGAGAACACCTGGGAGAACCGGCTGAAAGTGGCGCGCGTGATCCGCGAGCAGCGTCCGCGAGTGCTGATACTTCCCTACTGGAAGGGACGCCATCCGGATCACTACACGGCATCGACGCTGGGATATGAAGCCTGCTTTCTGGCGGGATTGACTAAGCTGGACTTGAGCCCCGCAAGTGTGGATGCGGGCGACACACCCGCATCGCGGAAGACGGGAGGCCGGCAGGATACCGACGCTACCAAACTTCCGCCGCACCGTCCTTTCAAGATTATTTACGCGACGCTTTATTATGACGTGCGTCCGACGTTCGTCGTAGATATCACCGAATTATTCGAAGCACGCTTCCAGGCGCTGATGGCCTACAAGTCGCAGTTCAGTGATCAGGAAGCCGGCAAAGACCTCTTCCCTGCCCAAGCCGAAGTTCGCGCCCGCATCGAAGCCATGGCCCGCTTCTACGGCTTGCTGGGCGGCGTCACCTACGCCGAACCGTTCCTGCAGAAGGAAGTAGGGTTAGTGGAAGATCTGACCTTGATTCCCGTGAAGTCGATCTGACTCCGTTCTTGAACCATTACGCTTGCGCTCTGCCTCTTCGGCACTCAGCCTGCAAGCCGTCGAAGCGTTTGGCGTTTTCTTCCTCTTTTGCCTGCCCAAACTTCCAGCACTTCAAGAATGTATCCGCGAGCAGCGGATTACTTCGCGCTGCTTCCTCAACCTGCGGAAAGACGCGGCTAAAATGGTGCTCGAGCAAATGCTCAAGCAGGCAGGTGGCTATCGCACTGCGGAGGTCTTCATCGGGGCTGTTGCCCCACCGAAAGATAAACGACCAGATGGCATCGGGTTCCTCTTGGATGAACGCCTCGACTTTAATGATCGCCTGCCACCTTGGATCAGACTCTTCTTCGGTGGCAGCTTGCCCCGGCAGGATACGTTCGGCGCTTGCAATGGCATCCCAAACATCGATAACCGTTAGCGGTGCGGTCTCTGCCTTCTCGTCATCGGTTATCTCATCTTTAGTTATTTCGTGTTTTGGGCTCAGCACGGTAGTCGCGGCTTCGACGGCTTGAGTTGCTTGCTTGCCTTGGTGCCGCGTCGCCGCCTCTCGCAAGGAGGGCTGGCTGTGCAGGAATGCCTGTAACTCGTCCTCGAAATGCTTGCGTCTTTGGGCATCCGGGGCCGCGTCATTCAGGCGCGCCCGAAATTCATCCAGAGCCGCAATCGGCATGCCCACCTCGCCCTGAACCCCGTCAATCAGGCCTTGGAAGACAGCTTTCCACTCAGAAATCTTCATCGTCCGCGGTCGACGGATGTTGTCCCTCCCTAACGTTTGATCGCCACTGCGACTCCATCCCTGATCGGCAAAATCGTCGTGAACAGGTGTGGCGAACCGTAAACCAACCGATTGAACTCAAGGATTGCTTTGGTCCTTGAATCATTACTCTTCTGCGCAACCCGCCCACTCCACAGAACATTATCCGTGACAAACAGTCCGCCTTTGCGCAGACGCGGCACAGCCAACCGAAAGGCGCGCGGATAATCTTCTTTATCGACGTCGTTGAAGATAATGTCGAACTCCTGTTTGTGTTCGGAAAGAAGCTCCAGTGCGTCGCCAGTTGCCACCTTGATTCGTGACGCGACTCCAGCCCTTTCGAAATATCCGCGCGCTTCATCGGCGTTCTTGCGATCTCCGTCGGTGTAGAACACAAGTCCGCCTTGACCGACAGCTCGTGCCCACCAGATGGTTGAGTAACCTATCGCTGAACCCATCTCGAAAACGGTTTTGGCGCCGATCATGAGCGCCAGTTGATGCAGAATGCGTCCGACCGCCGGGCCAACGATGGGAATCTTTCGCCTGGCGGCTTCGGCCTCCATCTCCGTGAGGACTTCGTCTCGCGGCGGAAGCATGGAATAGAGATAGTCGTCGACAGGCCCGGCGGTGATGCCGCCCATCCGCCAGTCTGGTTTCGTAGCTTTTACTTTTGCCTTGGGCAATTTAACTCCCTCTCGATCAGAATGCAGAGTTTTGCTCGGCAGACGGGCGAGGAGGCCCGTCCTCCACAAACTCTATGAAATTGTCTCGCCCGGCTTCATTTCCCTGACTTCGACTTCGGGCACCAGTTTCTGCAGCGCGCTTGGCCTTCCCGCCAGTACCGGAAACGTTCCGAAATGCATGGGGATGACCACTTTCGGCTTCAGCAGCTTGCAGGCATAAGCAGCCTCGCGCGGCCCCATCGTGTAGTGATCGCCGATCGGAATCATGGCGATCTCCGGCGAATAAAGCTCGCGGATGATCTGCATATCGCCGAACACATTGGTATCGCCTGCGTGATAAATTTTCACGCCATTGGCGAACTCAACCACGTACCCGCAGGCTTCCCCGCCGTAGACAATCTGATCCCCGTCCTGAATGCCGCAAGAATGGTCGGCGTGAACCATGGTCACTTTGATGTCGTCGACGACTTGGGTGCCTCCTTTGTTCATGTCCGAGATTTGCTTTACGCCTTTCTTTTCCAGCCATCCGCATAATTCAGGAATACCGACTACCTTGGGACTGTGCTTTTTGGCGATTTCGACCGCGTCTCCGATGTGATCGAAATGGCCGTGAGTGCAGAGCAGAACGTCAACTTTCCTGACGTTCTTTTCCTTCTCCGGACACATGGGATTTCCCATGACCCAGGGATCGATAAGAATTATTTTGCCGCCGGGCGTTTCCACTCGAAACGTTGCGTGGCCGAGCCAAGTCAGTTTGATGCCATTGAGATTCATAGCGCGCAAGTCCAAGCATTAGCACTTGGCAATTAGCATTTAGCCCTCAAGAGCCACCGTCGAAACCGCAACGGCACTCGACGACTAAATGCTAAGTGCTAAATGCTAACTGCTAGTTTAATATAGTTCGCCGTGACTGAACTCAAGGTTCTAATCTCCCGCGAGCAGATCGCACAACGTGTGGCCGCGATGGGCGCAGAAATTACCCGCGACTTTTCCGGGCAGGCAGTGATTCTGGTAGGTGTGCTCAAAGGCGCGGCTATTTTTCTCAGCGACCTCGCGCGCCAGGTCCAACTCGACGCGACTTTCGACTTCATTGGAGTCTCCAGCTACGGCAATCGTCCCAGTCCGGCCGATGAGTTGCAGTTCGGATGGGACTCGACTGGCGAAGTGCAGCTCACCAAAGACGTGGACCAATCCATGAAGGATCGAGTTGTACTCCTGGTCGAAGATATCCTGGATACCGGCCTCACGCTCAATTACCTGAAGCGAATCATGCTGGGACACCAGCCGAAAACCCTCCGCATCGCCGCATTGCTGGACAAGCCATCACGGCGAAAGCAGCCGATCAAGGCTGATTACGTCGGCTTCAGCATCCCCGACGAGTTCGTGGTTGGATACGGGCTGGACTATGCGGAGAAGTATCGCAACTTGCCCGATATTTGCGTTGTCCCAAGAGAAGGCTGATCGCGCAACCCGAGACGTAGCAAGCTACGTCTTTACAGGCTCGACAGACGTTGCTTGCAACGTCCCGCCGGCGGCCAGGAGCCGAAAACCGCGGCTGCTATCATAGGAATTGAAAATGGTTGCTACCACGACTGACTTTCAATCTAAGATCGACCCTCTTCTGCTGGAAGTAGCAGACGTGGTCAACACCACGCTCGACTTGGATACGACGTTGCGCCGCGTGGCCGAACTGGTGCGCAAGGTTATCGACTACGAAATCTTTGGCATCCTCCTGCTGAACGAAAAAACACAGGAACTACGCTTCCGTTTTCAGGTGGGATACGCGCGGGAAATTGCCGAGCGGATGCGGATCAAGGTAGGCGAAGGCGTGACCGGGATCGCAGCCCAGCGGCGCGAAGCGATCCTGGTCGATGATGTCACCAAAGATCCGCGCTACATTTCTGCTATTCCTCAAGTGCGCTCCGAGCTGGCCGTCCCGCTGATCGTCAAGAACCGGCTCATTGGAGTGATCGATATCGAGTCGCCCACGCCCAACCACTTTACCGAAGAACACAAGCGGTTGCTGACCCTGATTGCTTCGCGAATGGCGGTTGGAATCGAGAATGCGCGTCTGTACACCCGTACTACCCGGCAGGCCCGCACCCTGGTTTTGCTCAATGAAATCGCGCGTGAACTCACTTCCATTCTCAATGTTGACGAGTTGCTGAAACGCATCGCCGAACTGTTGAGCCGGCTGATCGATTATCAGATGTTCAGCATCCTGTTGCTCGACCCTGCCGGAGACAAGTTGCAGCACCGTTTCTCGCAGCGCTTCCAGGAGAATATTCAGCTCAAGCATGACATTCCTCTGGGCCACGGCGTGGTCGGTGCTGCCGCCGAACTGAAACACGCCGTGCTCGTGCCTGATGTCACCAAGGATCCGCGTTACATCAAGCTGAATCCCGAGACGCGCTCCGAATTGGCCGTGCCTCTGGTCTATAAGGACAAGGTAATCGGCGTGCTTGACCTTGAGCACACTCGCCGCGGATTCTTCACCGACGATCACAAGCGAACCGTGACCACGCTAGCCGCGCAAGTTGCGATTGCGATCGAAAATGCGCAGCTCTATGAACAGATCGCGCGTCAGGAAAAACGCCTCGAGCGCGATCTGGCCATGGCTCGCCAGTTGCAGTTCGGGCTTCTGCCGCCAACCCTTCCGAAACTTGAGAATCTGGACATCGCGGCGAAGTTCGTGCCCGCGCGCGCCATCGGCGGCGACCTTTATGATTTCGTCAATTATTCCATGTCGCGCACAGCCATCGTGGTTGGAGATGTCAGCGGCAAAGGCGCACCGGCGGCAATTTACGCGGCGTTGGTCAGCGGGATTCTGCGTTCCCACGCACCCATTGAGCCGGGCCCTGCGGAAATGCTTTCGGCGGTGAACTTCTCCTTGGGTGAACGTCGCATTGAGGGCCAGTTCGTGTCGCTGATTTACGCCGTTTGGGACGACCGAAACCGAACCTTGCAAGTGGCCAATTCCGGCTTGCCGCGTCCCATCTACTGTCACGATGGCAAGATCGAAATCATCGAGGCCACGGGCTTGCCTCTGGGATTGTTCGACGATGCCGACTACGATGAGTTCAGCTTCCGGGCGAAACCCGGAGACATGTTCGTATTCTTCAGCGATGGCATTCTGGATGCCAGTAACAAAGCTGAGGAACTCTTTGGCCGCGAGCGGGTCGGGGAGATCGTCGCAGCCAACTCGAATGCTTCGGCCGACGCAATCGTGAAATTGATCTTCAAAGCTGTCGCCGAACATGCGTCGGGTGAGGAAGCGTTCGACGATCAGACCGTGGTTGCGATTCGAGTTAAAGGCACTCCCGGGAAGCGCAAGTGATGCGCAGGGAGAACCAGTCTCAAGGCCGTCCGCCAGCTTTTTCGTACTGCAATGTGAAGCGCAGCGATATTTCTCTGCTTCATTGTGACCGGGTCTCCCTCGAAGATCTAGCCGACCGTTTCGGTACGCCTCTGTACGTCTACTCCGCGTCGACGATCCGTGAGCGCATGCGTGCCTTCAAGCAGGCCTTTCGCAAGGTTCCGCACACCGTCTGCTATTCGGTCAAGGCAAACTCGAACCTCAGCATTCTGCGCTTGCTGGCCCGTATGGGCTGCGGCTTCGACGTAGTCTCAGGGGGAGAACTGGAGCGCGTGTTGCGCGTCAGCCGGAGCGCGGCCAGGAAAATCGTATTCTCAGGCGTGGGTAAAACGCCGGATGAGATGCAGGCGGCTTTGAAGGCCGGGGTGCTACTGTTCAATGTCGAAAGCGAATCGGAGTTGCGGACGCTGGCGGAGTGCGCGGCTCGAGCAAAAAGGAAGGCGCGGATTGCCTTGCGCGTAAACCCCGACGTTCCCGCCGAAACCCATCCCTACATTTCCACGGGCTTGCAGCAGCACAAGTTCGGCATACCCATTGAGCAAGCGCGGGGCTTGTACGCACAAGCTTCCGAAGAGAAGTCCTTGGAAATCGCCGGCGTCAGCGTGCACATCGGTTCCCAAATCACGGACATGAAGCCCTTCACGGCAACCATGGAGCGAGTGGCAGCGCTGACGCGTGCACTGCGGGCGGACGGTCACAAGATCAAGTACATCGACGCGGGCGGAGGTCTCGGCATTGCCTACGAGAATCAAAGCCTGCCCGGGTTCGCGGAACAGGTTGCTGCCTACGCCGATGCCCTGACTAAACCGCTGAAGAACATGAAGGTGCATCTTCTCCTCGAACCAGGCCGCTGCATCGTAGGACCTGCCGGAGCCCTGCTGACGCGTCTGCTATACAAGAAAACTAATGGCAAGAAAAACTTTCTGGTGGTCGATGCCGCCATGAACGATTTGCTGCGCCCCTCGCTATATCGCGCATATCACGAGATCGTCCCCGTTCGAACGTCTGACCTATCGTCACAGGACAACCTATCCGAGACTGTGGATGTCGTGGGCCCAATCTGCGAAACCGGAGACTTCTTTGCCCGCGACCGCGAATTGCTGGTCATGCAGGAAGGGGACTTGCTGGCAATGCTTGACACAGGAGCGTACGGAATGGTGCTAGCCTCCAACTACAACACCAGGCCGCGTCCAGCCGAAGTGCTGGTCGATGGGAAATCCATAAAACTAATCCGGCGCCGCGAAACGATGGCGGACCTGGTGCGCAGCGAGACCTAGTTCGCTGTGGAATACGGTTTCTTGCGGTCCACGTCCCAAACCAGCCTTCCTCCAACGATCGTCTTCAACACTTTCACGTTCCGAATCTTTGCCGGATCAATGCTAAAAATGTCGTCACTCAGCAGAACCATATCCGCCAGCTTTCCCGGCGTGATCGAACCTTTTTCTTTCTCCTGGAATTCAGCGAATGACGAACCCATGGTGTAAGCCTCGACGGCTTCCGCCACGCTAAGCTTCTGCTCAGGAAACCAACCGTTAGGATTCTTTCCATCCAAAGTCGCGCGCGTAACCGCGGCATAGATAGTCAATATTGGATTCAGCGGCGCGACGTCCCAGTCAGTGCCAAACGCGAGGTGTACGCCATGATTCAGAAATGTGCGAAACGCATAGGTCCGGCTGGCTCGATCGTGACCGACACGCGCCTCGGCCCAGCGTCCGTCGTCGATAGCCTGATAGGGCTGCACGGACGCAATCACGCCCAGTTGCGCGAACCGGGCGAAATCCTTCTCCGCCATGTGTTGCGCGTGTTCAATGCGGAAGCGGCGCTCCATCCCAGGGTGGGCTGTAGCCACCTCCGTGTACAAATCAAGGATCATGGAGATAGCACGATCGCCGATGGCATGGGTGCAGATTTGCAGACTGGCAGCGTCGGCTTGCATCATCCAGTCCCGCATCTGAGAAAGTGGTTGCATTTGATTGCGCAGCAAACCGGAATTGCTCGGCTCGTCACTGTATGGATCGAACAAATATGCGGTGCCAGAGCCTAGGGACCCGTCTGCAAAACCCTTGAGTCCACCAGTACGCAAAAACGACGATCCAAAAGCGTGACGAATTCCGATCTTCGCCAGATTCTGCCAGTCCGAAATCGCTGGCGCGACGTAGACCCGAGTCGTCAGCTCACCGCTTTGCAAAAGTTCTCCGTAGGCCCGAATATCGGCGAAGCTATCGGACTCCTCATCATTCATGTGCTGCACACTGGTAACCCCCAGAGAAGCGGCGTACTCCAGGGCACGTCTCATGGCGCGAAGGCGCTGGTCGTGGGACAAGGGAGGAATTACGTTGAGGACAATATCCTTGGCCGCGTCCTTCAGATCGCCCGTAGGATTCCCCTGTGCATCACGAACGATAGTGCCGCCAGGCGGATCGGGAGTCTTGGATGTGATCCCAGCCATCCGCAGCGCCGCAGAGTTTGCCAGAGCGGAGTGCCCATCGTAGCGGCCGAGAAATGCCGGATTGTCCGGCGTCACCGGATCAATCAACTCCTTGGTCGGAAGGCTGGACGGATTCCACTTCGTTTCGTCCCAATCGCCTCCCTGTATCCATTCTCCTTTCGGAGTCTTCTTCGCCTGCTCAGCGATTCGGCGAACGAATTCCGCTGTGCTGGTCGCGTCATTGAGCTGTACAGAGTCGAGTTGCAAGCCGCCACCAACGAAGTGAACGTGGGAATCGTTGAAACCAGGGAGAAGCAGCTTGCCGCCGGCATCGATAACTTTTGTGTCGTGGCCGCGCAACCCTTCCACGTCGGCATTCGAGCCGACAGCCATAATGCGATCGCCGAGGACAGCAACCGCCTGCGCCGTGGGACGCGTCTTATCTACCGTCCAAACTTTAGCGTTGCTGATGATGAGATCGGCAGTGGGTTTAGACTGAGCCAGCAGATTGACCGCGAAAACAAAACTCAGATATACGACTATGAATTTCATTCTCATCCTTCGGGCGTCCGACTCACGGCTTGCTGGTGGAAGCTGAACGCGTCACCATTCTCATCTCTGCCCCCACTTCAGCTTGGCGCGTAACACATCGAAGAATGTTCCCTCAATGCGCAGCAGTTTGACCTGGCGCTCCGATTTGCGGCAGGCGACCCGGTCTCCGTCGTACATCGGCATGCCGACCTGGCCATCGATGCTCAAGTAAGCCTCGTCCTGGCCGGTGTTGACGACGATTTCGATCCTGGAAGTGTCGGGGACCACCAGCGGCCGAAGCGTCAACGAGTGAGCCGCAACCGGCGTAACCACAAATGCATTCACCGATGGCATCAGGATTGGTCCCCCAGCCGCCAGCGAGTAAGCAGTCGAGCCCGTAGGAGTAGAGACGATGAGACTGTCGGTTTTATAGGCAGAAACAAATTCTCCGTCAATGTAAACGTCGCAATGGTTGAGGCGGGAAATAGTTCCCTTGCCCACCACGATGTCGTTGAGCCCGTCATAGCTCGCGACTAGAGAATCTTTACGGAGCACCTCGCAATGCACCATGGAGCGCGTTTCCACGTTGCAACGCCCCTCTTCGATCCCCTGCAGAGTCGGGTAGAGGTCCTCCAGCCGCACTTCGGTCAGGAATCCCAGGGAACCTAAATTCACGCCCAGCACCGGGACCCCGGCCTTGGCCATGGCACGAGCCGCGGACAGCAACGTCCCGTCGCCGCCGAGCACGACCACGAAGTTCAGCGGCCGAGACACCATTTCGTCCCGGCTGAGCACCTCGATCCCGGTCGCGTGCGGAGCCGTTTCCTGATCTACTACAAGCTGATACTGGCGCTCGCGAAACCACTCGAGCAGCCCAGACACAATGCTTGCCAGTTCCGCTTTCCCCGGCTTCGAGATGATTGCTGCTGCTTTGCCTCGTGCGGATGGAACCTTCCCAATATCCATGGTGAAGTTTGAATTGTACCGAAATCGCAAGAAAAGATTTCCTGTAGAGCAGATCGAGCGGGGCAGCAAACGTTCAGAAAACTGAAAGCAGCAGGAACTCCCGATTCCCTTCCGCGCCTAAAATCGGAGACTCGATCACATCCGTGTGCGTGCAATTCTGCGCCATAAGCGCGAGACGCACCTTCTCTACCGCACCTGCCTGCGCAGCCTCGTCGCGCACGATGCCTCCCTTCCCTACTTGTTCGCGGCCCACCTCGAATTGCGGCTTCACCAGCACAACCGTTTGTCGACCACGACGCTCGGCCTCAGAGTGGGGGAACGCCGCTGCGATGACTGCGGGAAGAACCAAGGTTGCAGAAATAAAAGAAACATCCATCACGATTAAATCCACTGCCTCTCCCACCTGCTCTCGCGTCAAGTAGCGTGCATTGGTTTTTTCGAGCAGGCGCACGCGTGCATCCTGGCGCAGGCGAAAATCAATTTGACCGTGGCCGGTATCGACGGCAATCACCCGCGCTGCTTCCTTTTGCAGTAAACAATCCGTGAAACCGCCGGTGGAAGCTCCGATGTCGAGGCATGTTTTGCCGCTTACGTCGATTTGCCAATGCTCAAGCGCCCTTTCGAGCTTGAGGCCCCCCCGGCCAACGTACTTCAAGTCTTCGCCCAGCAGGCGAATATCGGAATCTGCGTCCACTCCCGCGCCGGCTTTTTCTATTTTTTGTCCACCGACTAAAACTTTACCTGCGAGGATCAACGCTTGTGCCCGCTCGCGCGAACTCGTCAGACCGCGCTCCAGCAGCAGTTTGTCGAGTCTGATTTTCAAAGCGTCTCCGGAAACCGCTTCACCTTCGAGCCTCAAACTTACACCAAAGTGCCAGCAACCAACTCAGTGCAAGGTGTAGAAGCATCTCTCGCTGAACTACTTACAAAGATACTTCCCCGTTTTTCCACAGAGTTTTTCACCGCAGTGTTGAAAACTGGAGGGCATCAAAGAAAAAGGACACAAAGCTTCACAAAAGAATTCCTGCTTTCCTTCGTGAACCTTCGTGTCCGGAGCCTGCCCTGAGCGAAGCCGAAGGGTGGTTGAAGATTTGCTGTTCTCGCGCAGCCAAAACTTCTACCCGGCAACCTCTTCCAGCAACTTCTGATCGATATCGAAGTTGGCATGCACGTTCTGCACGTCGTCGTGCTCTTCAAACGCTTCCATCAAACGAATCATAGTGCTGGCCGCCGGACCTTCCAGCTTGATGTAATTCTGCGGGATCATCGTCACCGAAGAAGACACCGGCTCGATGCCGGCCTTTTTCACCGCCTCCAGCACAGCCTCGTACGCTGAAGTTTCAGACAGGACTTCCCAATTCTCGCCATCGTCGCGCAAATCCTCTGCGCCCGCATCGAGAACCAGAGCCATCAAGTCATCTTCTTTCACCGCCGACTTGGGAACGATGATTTCGCCCTTTTTATGGAACATATACGACACCGCGCCAGCTTCCGCCATATTGCCGCCGTTCTTGCCAAACACGTGGCGGATCTCGCTGACCGTGCGATTGCGGTTGTCGGTATTGATGTCGAGCAGAATCGCCACGCCGCCCGGCCCGTAGCCTTCGAGCGAGAACTCTTCGTAAGTCGCACCCGGCAATTCGCCCGTGCCCCGCTGGATCGCTCGCTTGATGTTGTCCTGGGGCATGTTCTCCGCTTTGGCAGCCAGGATGGCGCCGCGCAAGCGCGGATTGGTGTCAGGGTCTCCGCCGCCGTTTTTTGCGGCGATCGAAATTTCCTTGATCAGACGGGTAAAAATCTTACCGCGCTTGGCGTCGAGCGCGCCCTTCTTATGCTTGATTGTGGCCCACTTTGAATGGCCGGACATGGCGATACCTCGTGTTCAATAAACTCTGATTGAGCTGATTTTGGTTACGCTGATTCTATCCGTAAAGGACGCGCCCGTAGAGGAGATCACAGAATTACCCTCGGGATTGCCTCGAAACCAACGCAGGCGACCTAAAAGTATAGCACGGAGCACACTGGATGAATCCGAAAGCCTCACATCCCAAGCCCGCCATCCCGGGCGAAGTCGTGCAGGGAGGGCGGAACCTTTGGCGCGTACAGGTAAAAGCCGGCGTCCATCTGAGAAAGGGTTTGTATGCCGTGAACATTTTTCGCAGCCAAGGCAAGAAGTTGCGGCCGTACACAGCGTCCGAGGTTGACTTCGTGGCGGTCTACATTATCCCGGACGATGCCTGGTTCATTCTGCCGGTGCGTGAGGTGGTGGACCGCCGGATGCTTCTGTTTCGTCCGAAGAAATCCTGGCGCCGCGACATCTATGCACACTACCGAGAGGCCTGGCACCTGCTGCGCGAGCCCGACGGCCTGACCTTCGGCTGAACTTTGTGTAGGACAAGCACTCCAGTCCGCTGCCTTTGGAGTTGGGTTGGATTTCGCCGCCCGCGGACAAGATGCCGGGATCACCGGGCTACGCAGGGAAAGCGAAAATTGCATGCGAGGGGGCGCGGACCGGCGGCAGGGGGACCCTGTGGAACGGCGGAACTGCCCCACTCAAGCCAAAGAACGGCTTGAATGGGCCACCTACCCTCAAAACAAAGTGCAACTTTCGGGCGCGGCTCTACGTATATTTAGATCGCTAACTGAGAAAGAAGAGTATGAGCAAGACCATGCGAGTTTCGCTGGGAGCGCTTCTGTTAGCGGGTGTTCTCCCAACCGCTTCCCCGTGCAGAATGCAGGGCCAACAAATTGCAGAGGACGATCCCACGATTCGAGTTAACGTCGAACTGGTTCAGCTGGACGTGCAAGTATTGCAGAAGAAGACTGGCCGTACAGTCGGTTCGCTGACGAAAGATGATTTTCAGCTCTACGAGGACGGAGTACGGCAACAGATTTCCCAGCTCAGCCAGAACCAGCTACCCCTCTCCGTCGTGCTGTTATTTGATCTCACTTTTAGCGTTCAGCCGGTGCTTAAGCCCCTGGCCGCGGGAGCGCTGGAAGCGTTAAATCACCTCAAGCCGGAAGACGAAGTTGCGGTTATGGTGTACGCAGCATCCACGCAACTTTTGCAGGATTTCACCACTGACCGCGAGAAGGCAGTCGCAGCCATTGAAGAAGCCAGCGACATGGAAAGCGGCGACGCAGCTTTCTTCAATGAGGCGATCTTTCAGGCGTCGGCGCAACTAGGCAAGGCAAAAAATCCGAAAAGCCGGAGAACGATCATTTGGCTTACTGACAACGTGCCAAACATTCCTTCTGACCACGAGCATGGTGAAAAGGACGCGCTGCGCGAGGCATTTGAGACCGGCACGGTGATTTCTACTCTGCTGGAGCGGAGCGCTATTTCCGATTTTTTCATCGCCACCTTCAGCAAGAACCCGATGTTTGCGCCCTTTCGCATGCGAAACCCTCCGGGCAATGTTTACAAATATGCGGAAAGCACGGGCGGCGACGTGATGACATCCAGTAAAGAAGATGTCATCGCCAAGCTGGCACAGCTCATCGACCAGATTCGCACCCGATACACGCTTGGCTACTATCCATCAGTCAAGCAGCCGAAGGGCAAGTTTTGCGAGCTGAAAGTCCAAATCACCGTCGAGGCGCAGAAGCGCGAAGGCCGGATGCTGGTACGAACGAAGAAGGGCTACTACCGATGACCGCGTTGTGGCGCGGTGACCCATATCGGGACGCAATAAACAAGAAGGTGTGAAACGTGAAGACAGACAGGACGTACCCCAAGTTCTAATTCGCGGTGCCCCAGGTCGCGCCCGTTTCTTGTAGATTCAGGCTCGTAACGGGGGCTGGCCCAAGCTAAGCCTCCAAACTATTCTTCAGAGTTCCCCGCTCAAGCTTTCCGCTTGGGCGGGGGTGTTCAGTTGTCACAGAAAACTTTCGCCATTGGCAACTAAGTTTGCCCCGTGCCCTGGGGGATAAAGACACTTTCAGCAAACGGTTCGCGGTCGTTCCGACATCCGAAAACCCGCGCATGCGGAGCTTGAGCGGGGCACCCAGAAAGTAGATGCAACGAATAGGCTGGGCCAGCCCCCCGTCACAACAGCAGGTCCCTCCACTCCACAGGTCATCGCTTTGCGATGATCTGTTCCGGTCGGGATGACGCAGTTTGAGAGATCGGCTGATTTCATCGGCCTAAAGGCTGCGCTCCGCCGGCAGCTTCTGCTTTTCGTGCCAGGCTTTGTAGGCGTACACAACCGCCAGCAGCGGCGGCGCGAGCAGCACGCCCCAGAACGGAATCAGAATGCCCAGCACGATCGGAGTCAGAATAGAAGCCCACATCGGCACTTTGGCGACGCGCTTCATGAGATAAGGCTGCAACAGGAAGCCATCGACCACAACGATCGCCGCGTAAAGCATCAAAACGTACAGCGGATGCTCCCAATCTCCCCAACGCAAAGTCGCGGCCAGAGCAGGGCCAATCACCCCAAGCACCGGCCCCAAGTGCGGCACGATCTGCAAGCACGCGGCCAGCAACGCCCACAGCGGAGCCCATGGCACCTTCAGCGCATAGAGGCCGATCAACCACAAGAGTCCAACCGCAATCGAGTCCTGAATCTGCGCGATGACCCAGTTCTTAAGCGCGCTGCCGGTAACTCGAGCATGTTCGCCAAGATTCATATCGTTTCTGATGCGCACCATCAGCCCTGCGCCGCATCCAACTCTTGGGAACCTATCCTGCTCATCTCTCGTCGTGCGTGTAAACCTTGCCGCTCAGGACTCGTCCATACTTATAGCACTCAGTCATCTCCGAGAGAGAAGGCGCGTGGAAACCGCACTCACGACGGCGTTGAACGCAGCGCTCGCAAAAGAAGAGGACGCCGTCTCGTCGGAGAGCTTCGACGAGATTGTCCGGCAGCATCAACGTCGCGTTTACCGCGTGCTGTACCTCCTGCTAAAGGATGCAGACGCAGCCGACACACTCACCCAGGAGTGCTTTCTGCGGGCGTACAAGAATCTGGGAAGCTTCCGGGGCGAGTGTCGAATCGAAACCTGGCTGCTGCGAATCGCGGTGAATCTGGCCCGTGATCACGGGAAGAGCAGGCGCGCCTCCTTCTGGAGGAGGCTGATCGGTCTGGAAGAGGCTGAAGGCAATGAAACCTTGCCTCTCCAGATTTCCGGATCCGAGCCATCCGCCGAACGCATCCTGCTGGCACGCGAGCAGTTAGCGGGTGTTTGGGCTGCCATGACTGCCCTTTCGCAACAACAGCGAACGATCTTTCTTTTACGATTTGCCGAAGAACTGTCATTGGCGGAAATCGCCGCGATATTGAAACTGAGCGTAGGAACGGTCAAGGCGCACTTGTTTCGCGCCACCGCAAAGGTGCGAGAAACCGTGAGGGAGAAACCATGCAGTTAACCCGCCATCTAAGCAATGAGGATTTGGCCGAGATAGTTTTTGCCGGAGATCAGGAGCGCTTGCAGCGAACCCTCGGCGCCTTGCCGGAATGGTCCCGCGCCGCCACGGAGCATCACGATGCCTTCTGGAGACAACAGCAGGCGGAAATAAAGAAGCGCATCGATGCCGTGCCGCGGCGCTCATCCGCGCGGGTTGTAATCGCGTGGGCGAGTGCGGTCGCAGTGGTTTTGCTGGCGACGTTGCTTCTGCGCAGTAGTCCCGCACAGCGACCATCGATCGCCCAAAGTGATGTTGACCAGGAATTACTACTGGCGGTAGAGCAGTCCTTACAGAGTGGCGTTCCTCAGGCTCTGGAACCTGCGGCTCTGCTCGCAGACGAAATCAACGGCAGCGGTCAACCAATCCCCACGTCACGTAGCGTTTTCAAGGAGAATCAAAATGAAGGTCCACGAACTGAAGATCGGTGAAGTGAAACTCAGTAACCTCTGTTGCCTGTTCGTATCCCTACTGTCCGTTTCCGTGCTGGCGCAATCGCCACCGCAACCAGCGCCTCTGCAAAACCAGATATTCGTTCAGCAAAGCGGCGGGAAGGTCATGATCCGCAGTGAAATGGGCAAATGGTGGAAGGATTCGAGTACTGCCAAGAAATTGCAGCTCACCGAGGGCCAGATCGCACAATTGGATCAGACTTTTTACGACCATAAAATGAAGCTGGTTGACTATGGCGCCGAAATGGAAAAGGAGGATTTGAAGTTGCAGAATCTCCTCGACGCCGATGAACCCAACGAAGGCCAAGTCGGAACCCAGGTGGACCAGGTCCTAGCCGCGCGGGGTAAACTGGAGCGCGAGTACACCATGATGAATCTTGATCTGCGCAAAGTGTTATCGGTGGAGCAATGGCGCCAGCTCAAATCCATCCGTGAGGAGCGAGGTCCCATGGAACAACACTTCTTCTATAAGAAGCTGCCGCCCGGAGGCCCCCCTCCAGGGCCAGGAGCCGAACTGTTGCCGCCGCCTCCTCCTCCACTCCTTCCCGAAGACTCGTTCTGAAATGTTCGCTGCCTGCTCGCCCTCACGGAGACGCAGGCAGCCCCCTTTTTTCAATCTTAAACTCGCATGTTAGACTCGGAATATAGCGCTTCAACGAGGAAACTCCGATGAAATTCGGCGTCATCATTTTCCCGGGATCGAACTGCGATCACGACGCGTTTTGGACCATCCAGCAGGTGGCGAAGCAGCCGGTCACGTTCCTCTGGCACGAGTCGCATAACCTCGAAAACTGCGATGCGGTCATTGTTCCCGGCGGCTTTGCCTTTGGCGATTATCTGCGCACTGGTGCCATCGCCAAGTTTTCCCCGGTGATGGAATCGGTACGGAAGTTCGCCGACGGCGGTGGCCTGGTGCTGGGCATTTGCAATGGCTTTCAGATCCTGTGCGAATCCGGACTGCTGCCCGGAGCCTTGATGCGCAACGTCGGCCTGAAGTACGTCTGCAAGCCCGTCCATGCAAGAGTAGAGAACGCCAACACTCCGTTCACCCATGCCTGCCGCGAGGGCGAGGTGCTCACCATCCCCATCGGGCACATGGAGGGCAACTACTTTTGCGACGAAACCACTCTGGCCGACTTGCAGCGGGACCGGCGGATTGTGTTTCGATACTCAAGCCCAAGCGGCGAAATCACGGAAGATGCCAATCCGAACGGTTCGCTGGACAACATCGCAGGCATCTGCAGTCCGGGCCGAAATGTGCTGGGAATGATGCCGCATCCCGAGCGCTCGAGCGAACCTGAGCTGCGTGGCACCGACGGCTTCAAGATCTTCGAATCTTTGGTCGGAGCCATGGCGGAAAAGTAGTCGAACCTCAAATCGAACCTGTTTTCCTCAGGATTCGATTCTGTACGCTCAATTAACACTTCCCTTTCACATTTCTTTTTGCTACGCTCCAATCCCCTTCGCTTCCCGGACTGCCCGGTTTCGCATTCGTGTCTTTGCTCCGGGAGGATCCGATGACCGCACGAGAGATGATCGACAGTCTCTCCGGCACTCTGTTGTGCGACGAGCGCATTCTGAGCGTGCCCGAGAGGGAATTGCTTGCCCGTTTGCTGCAGCGTACAAAAACCCATGTGAATGCACCGGACAATGCCGTAGCCGACGCAATCACTCGCACCGTTGGAGAAATCATCGCCGAAAGAGCCCTCGGAGTTTTGGGGGAAAGCATGAGCCGGCAACTGCTCCAGCAGCAGTCGCTTGGTTTTCCAAGCCAAAATCTGCCGGTGATCCGCGCTGGATCGCCCCCCGTTAGTCCACCTTCGCCGGGCCAGAACCAACCTCGGCCGCCGGGCACCAGCCCGCCGTCCATCAGCGCCGGATCGCCCCCCGTTAGCCCGCCCTCACCAGGACAGAACCAGCCTCGTCCTCCCGGCACCAGCCCGCCATCGATCAGCGCCGGATCGCCGCCTGTTAGCCCGCCGTCGCCGGGCGGGAACCAGCCTCGTCCTCCGGGCACCAGCCCGCCATCCATCTCATTCGCAACCGCAACCTCGCAACCGAAGACTGGAGGGATCGCGGTCCTTGAGTCCCCGGACTATGTTTCCGCCCAGTGCGTTGTCCTAGACGAGTTCCTCACCTCGGCTGGGCTGAACACTTTGCGGCAATACGTTCTCGCCCAGGAAATGCAGTTTGAACTGAGCGAAGTGCTTTCTCCGGGCGTTACCGGCGGCGCTGTCGACTACGAACACCGCCGGTCACGCGTGCTGATGGATATGGGCGGGCATGAAAGAATGATCGTGGATCGTCTTCTGACCTGCCTGCCTCGCATTCTCGACAAATGGGGTCGCGCGCCGTTTCTGATTTCCCACGTCGAGACCCAAATCACTGCCAGCAATCACGGCGACTTCTTCCACTGCCACATCGACAACGGGGCGGAGGCGGTCGTGACCCGAGAAATCACCTTCGTCTATTTCTTCCATCGTGAGCCGAAGCAGTTCAGCGGCGGCGAACTGCGCATCTACGACTCGCGACGGGAAAACGACAACTACGTCCCCACCGCAAACTACCGCACCATTGTGCCCGAACAGAATCAGCTGATTCTGTTCGCCAGTGGACTCTCACACGAAATTACCCCGGTCGAATCTCCATCAGGGACCTTCGCCGACAGCCGTTTCACCGTAAACGGATGGGTTCACAGATGAAAGACACGGCTTGGCTGGCGTGGATTGAGCAACTCGCAGTAGCACCTGCGGGCGACGATCGGGGGAACGAACTTCCCCGATCGCTCTTCCACTGCCGCCTGGACGATCAGCCGGACCATCTGGTCCCAACGCGTCTCCTCCGGCCAGAGTTCTGGGAGGGTCTGTCTGATCGTCCGCTTCTTATCAATCCCTGCTGCGCAGAAGTGGTGGCGGGCATGTCAAACGCCGCTTTTGCCAACCCAGATCAGATCGTTTGGATCAAAGACCCGGGAAGCGAGGCCCTACAACCATTCTGGCTCGGAGCTGAGATCAGCGCTGCGCTCGGCGGATCGCAGCCTGGCGATCCTGCTCCGACGCTTTCGCCGCACGTACGCCGCGCTCTGGTGATGGCAAACATCCTGGTGCCCGACGACTACGTTTCCCATCGGCGCCGGCAATGGGCTGAAATTGTTTCTATCATCGGCCCGCAGTTCCAGCAGCAAGGCTATGCTCCGGTCGGGCGGCTGATTCATCCGTTCCACATCGCGGCGCTTCGGCGCTACTACCGTCATCAACTGCGTGCCGGAAAACTTCAACTCGGAGACGGTCAAAGCCCGCTTCGTTACGTCGCCTACAACGACCCGGTCGCCCGCTTCTTCCATCAACAGCTAACTTCGGCGATCACCGCATTCGCCGGCGAACCGGTAAAGCCCTCCTACGTGTATTTGGCTTGTTACCAACCGGGCGCCATCCTGGAGAAGCACACTGACCGTGAGCAGTGCGACTTCAGTGTCACTTTGTGCCTCGATTATTCACCCGAACCGCGCAACGCAACTCTGTGGCCGCTTTATCTGCACAAAAAATCAGGCAAGGTCACCGTCTTTCAGGCCATCGGCGATGCCCTGCTCTACCGCGGCTGCCAACTACCGCATTCGCGTGACGCTCTGCCCGAAGGACATGCGTCCACCTCGATCTTCTTTCACTATGTGCGCGAAGATTTCACGGGGAGCCTGGGTTAGGCTCAGGAATCAATGCGGGCGCGGCCTGCGGTGTGGAATATTCTTCAACTGCGGCATGGTACTCCCCAAGGAGGCCAACCTGCGGGCGCTCTCACGCTCGACGAGGGCCTTGAGGGCCTCACGAATCAATACCGTTTTCTCGGCTACACCAGTAAACTCCTGGGCGATGCGCACGAGATCGTCATCCAGTGCAACGGTTATTCTCATAGGAACTCCAGGCACTGATTATGACATTGAACGATGTCGATTGTTGTGCCTGGTTTGCTTCAGCGCTTGCCGACGTCGTGGTGAAATGGCGATTGCGGATCACTCGGCAGATCCAGCCAGCAGGTCCCTCCACTCCGCATTGCGATTGATGAAGCCAATCGCAATGCTCCGGTCGGGATGACAGAGCTTGGTAGGGCCAAGAACTGCATGCGCGTCAACGCAGAAGCCGCTTCCACAGCAGGGCAATCACAAGCACGGCGATACCAATTACGATTCCGATGGCGCGCGCCTTGTTGGTCTTTTCCGTCACCGTATCGGGCTGTCCAGAACTTCGTAGTGGGTGACTTGCGGGCCTCGCTCCACTAAGAACTTGTCATCTTCGGGATAGTAAACCGCGTTCTCGTATTCGGGGCCGGCGAAGGCTTTTATAGCATCCCACGAATCCCAGAGCGAAATCAGGGTGAACTCGGATTTGCCTTCGTAGACGCGGCGCAAGACCCACACACCCTGGTTTCCGGGGATGGATGCGTACTCTTTCAAACCTGTTTTTTGGAGGTATTCGAAGTAGGTGTCTTTGTCGGCTTCGCGGGTTTCGCCTCGCCAGATGCGTGCAATCATGATTGCTCCTGAATGAACCGGACTTGCGAATTGGATGACTTAGAGGCCGGCTTCGATGCGCGAGCGTGGATCGAGGAAGTCGCGGAGAGCGTCGCCGATGAAATTGAACGACAGCACGGCCAGCATGACCGCCATCGCAGGGAAAATCACAAGGTGAGGCGCATCGAACAGGTGGGCGCGGCCGTCGTTGAGCATGGCGCCCCAACTTGCGGTGGGCGGCGGCACGCCTAGACCCAAAAAGCTCATAGTGGCTTCGGCGAGTATCGCGCCAGCCATGCCGATGGCGGCTTGCACGATGATCGGCTGAATGATGTTGGGCAGGATGTGGCGGACGATCACGCGCAGATCGCTGGCTCCGAGGGCGCGGGCAGCTTCGACGAATTCACGTTCACGGGCGGCCAACACTTGGGCGCGGACCAGGCGCGCGTATCCGACCCAGCCTCCGAGGGAGAGCGCTAACACAAGATTGAAAATTCCCGGTCCGCGAAAGGCCACGAAGGCGATGGCTAGCAGAATTCCGGGAAAGGAGAGAAAGGCGTTCATCACGACCACGTTGACAAAGCGATCGATGCCGCCACCGTAGTAGCCGGCGATCGACCCCACGATGAGACCCAACGCCAGCGAGGCCGCGACTACGCAACTACCGACCAGCATGGAAATGCGCGATCCGTAGATGAGGCGGGAGAGGATGTCGCGTCCGAGTTCGTCGGTGCCGCACCAGTGGGTTGCGGAAGGTCCGGCAAGGCGCGTAGGCAGGTCGATGTGGGCAGGGTCTTGCGGGGCGATCCAAGGAGCGAACAAGGCGCAGATTACGAAGATCGCGACCAACACGACGCCGGTGGACGCCAGGACGTTGTGGCGGGCGGCGCGTTGGAGCGAGATGGCGGTCGCGGACATAATGGAATATTAGATTGCTACGCGGTCTTGTGGCCGTTCGAAAAATATGTTCTCATGATTCAAGACTGTCGCTGCGGGCCAACCCCGCATGCGCCCCATAAACCAGCACCTCTAGCTTACATTCTGAGGAGAAAAATCATGAGCAAAGTTTCGTATGTTCCCAAAGATTACAACTCCGTTACACCATACCTGATCGTCAGGGATGCAGCTAAAGCCATTGAATATTACAAGAAAGTTTTCGGAGCGACCGAAACCGTTCGCATGAATGGCCCCGACGGCAAGGTCGGTCACGCCGAGTTGAAGATTGGCAACTCACACATCATGCTGGCCGATGAAAACCCCAGCATGGGACCAGGACACGCCAGCGCTGCCACCGTCGGCGGAAGCCCGGTGAGCCTGTATGTCTACCTTCCCGACGTCGATAGCGTGGTTAAGGCAGCGGCGGCGGAGGGAGCGAAAATCCTGAAGCCGGTGCAGGATCAGTTTTATGGAGACCGCAATGGTTTCATTCAAGATCCGTTTGGACATCTGTGGGGCGTCGCCACGCATGTGGAAGATGTATCGCCGGAGGAGATGAAAGAACGGGTGAAGAAAATGATGCCCGCGGCATAGCATGACTTGGACCAGAGGCGGGGCAACCGTGCCCCGCCTTGGAATTTCGATTCCCTGCCTCACCACACTTCCATATTGATCGGGCAGCGGCGACTGATTAGCTCAAAATCCGTCCGATTGGTCGTGATGAGGCGGGCTCCGTGGGAACGGGCTGTAAGGGCGATGAGAACGTCAAAGTGCAGGTCCCGCAGCTTGTGCGGTGCGAAGCCCTGATCGGCGCGAATGTCGGCAAGTATCTCGCCAGAATTGAGCCAGTTCTTCTCCGTTGGAGTTAAGATCGGATGGTTTCTGGCCAGCGAGCGGAGGAACTTTCGTTCGGCCAGCCCGGTTACGCCGCGCAGCAATTCCGCGAGGACGACCGATGACGTACGAACCAAACCCTCCGCCGATTCAATTCTCCGCCTGTGACGCCCGGTGCGAAGTTCATCCACCAGGACCGATGTATCGAAAATGACGATGTCACTCATCAAGTCCGGAGAACTTTAGTTTGCCGGAGTTCTTTTTCATCAGGGCTTTGAAGCGCTTCAGCGCGACGATTTCGCGCAGAGCGATGTGGACGGCATCGGTGCGGGATTTTGCCTTAAGCACCTTCACAGCCTCGTCGGCGAGGTCGGTATCGAGGCGGATTGAAGTCATGGTTACGGCCATCGGACCCCCCTTCCAATATATACATGATAGCGTACACGTATATACACGTCAAGCCGGTCGCAGGTGAATCACATTCTCTGCCCGAAACGCGAGATTACGCTGTCGAGCCTGCAGCGGGCGGCGCCTTTGGTTGGGCCAGCGCATCGTGATCGAACTGGTTTGACAAGGGGCCGGACTGCCAGCGTGGTATCCTGACGAACAAGGGCCGTTATGAGCACTACCAAACAGGATGTTGAGTCGCTGTTGAACAGGCTGCCGGACAACGTCTCGATAGAAGACATTCAGTACCACCTCTACGTTCTTGACAAGGTGCGGCGTGGACTGGAGGATGCTCGAGTTAACGGCACTCTCTCGCAGGAAGAAGTCGAGAAACGCTTCAGCAAATGGCTCACCGAATAGTCTGGTCGAGACGGGCCGTCCAGGATCTCGATACCCTCACCGCCTTCATTGCCGCCGATTCCCCCGCATACGCCGGCGTTGTTCTCAAGAACATTGTGAATCAGACGAGGATTCTGGCGCGCTTTCCGCGCGCCGGGCGTAAAGTCCCTGAGCTTGACGACGAAAACGTTCGCGAGCTGATCGTCTACAGCTACCGGATTATTTACCGATTGCAGGATGGCGAAGTGCTGATCGTCGCAGTGATCCACGGAAAACGGATTTTGCAGTAACCGGATTGCAGGTCCGCCTTGGATGCGAGGTGCAGATACGCTCTCAACTAGATCGCGTTCTCGATCCGAAGCGCGACGTTACGCTGTCGAGTTTGCAGCGGGCGGCGGCTTTGGTGGGGCAGCGGGTGATGATCGAGTTGGTTTGACATGGCGATGGGAGGTTGGCCCGCTGTACTTGGCCCACCAGTTACTCAGGTTTCTCCTTGGGTGCTGTTGAGGCAACTAACAGTTCCTCCACAATGGCTCGCGTTTTGAGGAGGCACTCCTCGACTTTGCTACTCAGGTCGCTTCTTGCAAATCTCTCATACTGATGGATTGCGTGGTTTCCAGCGTCCTTTACCTCATACGCCCACACGCGACGCTCTTGGGACAGCAACCCTTGTGAATGTGCTGCCTCGATTCGGTCTCCCAGATCATCGAACTTTCCTGGGAGGCGCATCTTTAGCACCGCTTCCACAATTGCCCTACAGAGGACTGCGCAGGCCACAGGAAACCCGTACAGGTAGCACTCATGCGCTTCAGAAAAATATCGCTCGATATCTTGGGCAAGCGGCGTTACTTTGGTGGCCTCAAGGGGCGATAGATGTGTCGCACGCCCAATGATGAGCGGTAGTTTATCCACCACCTCCTCCGAATAGTACCGGTCCAGAGTATCTTCCTGCTCTGAAGACTGTGGAGAAAGCGACTTTGAGTTCGAATGTTGCTCGGCACGACGTTTCCACTCGTCAATCAGAAAAGTTTGGTCCGCCTCGCTCAACGCTTTGAAGTTACGCACAACTTCATCGCGCAAAGTGTCTTGCGCCGTTGCATTGAGCTCCGTGCGCTCTTTCGCAGACCTTGTCGCCGCTTCATCCGCAAGGGACCGGATGAACTCATCAAAGCGATCATCATAATCCTGTCGCTGGTCGTCCACCCGCTGTTCAGCCAATATGATCGGGAGGAGTTCACCGTAAACGTTGAAGAATTCGAGCGCCTCCTTAAGAATCGCAGCGCGTCTCGTCATCAATATTCTCACTCCTTCCTGATACTTACTTTCGCGCTTCGCTCCACCCATTCGGGGCAGCTTTCAATTCACATAACATGAGAATCAAATACCAGTTAAAACAATTGCTCTCATTGCCTGATCCTCGGGTTCGCGACCGAGTACAGCAAGTCGGTCAGGAAGTTTACCGCGATGTAGGTTAGGCCGATGGCGAGGATGCATCCCTGGACCAGATAGTAATCGCGGTTGCCGATGGCTTGGATGGTCAGGCGGCCGATGCCGGGCCAGGAGAAGATGGTTTCGGTAACAATGGCGCCGGCGAGCAGGGCGCCGAATTGTAGGCCGAGGACTGTGATTACCGGGATCATGGCGTTGCGCAGGGCGTGGCGATAGACTACCGTGCGCTCGGGCAAGCCTTTGGCGCGGGCGGTGCGGATGTAGTCCTGGCTTAGTTCTTCGAGCATGGACGTGCGGACCATGCGGGTTAGGATGGCGGCGAGCGCTCCTCCCATCGTGATGGCTGGTAGCACTAAGTGTGCGAGCGAGCCTGAGCCTGAGACTGGTAACAGCCCCAGCTTGATGGCGAAAAACAAAATCAGGATGGGGCCGAGGGCGAAGTTGGGGAACGACAAGCCGAAGAGGCTGACTACGCTGAGCAGGCGGTCGTCCCAGCGATTGCGTCTTTGGGCGGAGCGGACGCCGGCTGGAATCGAAAGCAGTATGGCTACCAACAACGCTGCCAGAGTTAACTGCAGCGTGTATGGGTAGCGCTGGGCTATGAGAGTTCCGACGTTTTGATTGAAACGCAGCGAGGGGCCAAGATCGCCGTGGAGCACGCCTTTCCAATAGTGGAGATACTGTTCGCCTAGCGGGACATCGAGGCCGTAAGCGTGGCGCGTGGCTTGAATATCGGTGGCTGGCGCGCCTTCTCCCAGCATCTGCAGAACAGGGTCGCCGGGGACCAGATGGATGAGCAGGAATACCAGCGACACCACGAGCCAGACTACCGGCAGCGTGTAGAGAACTCGTTGCGTGAGGTAGCGGAGCATGAAATTCAGTTCTTAGTTTTCAGTTCTCCGTTCTCAGTCTCCAGCTTTGCCAACGGGCGCGGTTTGCAGCTTCTCAATTTGCACTTTGGCGATGCGGTGCCCTTCCATTTCCTCGACGGTGAAGCGGTGACCCTCGTGATCGAAGGCGTCGCCGACCCTGGGGATCTTCTGCAGCCGGGCCAGCACAAATCCCGCCAAGGTTTCGAAGCCACCGTCACGAGGCAGCGAGAGCTGATACTGCGATTCCAGATCGCGAATCCCGAACGAGCCTTCGAGCACAAGAGCAAGCTTTCCGGGAAGCACCGGCTGCTCGGGCGGAGGAATGTCGAACTCGTCCTCAAGCTCGCCGACCAGTTGTTCGAGAATGTCCTCGACGGTAATCACGCCAGCAGTTGAGCCGAACTCGTCGACCACCACAGCCAGGTGGCGCTTATGATCTTTGAACTCTTCCAGCATCTCGGTAAGCACTTTGGTCTCCGGCACCACCAGCACGTCGTGCATGATCTGGCTGATTTTCATAGCCGATGCTCTGGCCGCAAGGGGCTGGGTCAGGCGGAGGCGCGCCCAGCGCATCAGATCCTTGGAGTAGAGCACTCCGACGATGTGCTCGGGACCGCGCTGCGGATCGTAGACCGGGATGCGGGAATGCTGCTCTTCGACTACGCGGGCGAGAGCTTCATCGGGCGACAGGTCGCCGGGCAGGGAGAAAATATCCGGCCTCGGCACCATCACTTCGCGCACGGTGATGCTTTCCAGTTCCAGCGCGTGATGGATCATCGCTTCCTGGAACGGGGGAATTTGACCGAATTGGCGGCTGGCGGTAACGATGAGCTTGAGTTCGTCGGGAGAATGGATGGGGCCCTGACGGACCTTTCGCGATCCGAACATGCGCAACACGGAGCCGGCGGCCGCACTCATCCCAAAAATAAAGGGTCGGGTCAGGGTGAGGAAAACTTCCATGGGGGCAGCGACGGCCAAAGCTACCTGTTCCCCGCGCTGCAGTGCTAAAGACTTCGGAACGAGTTCGCCCAGGATTACGTGCAGGCAGGTGATGAGGACGAAGGCAATCCCAATGGCAATTCCATGGGCGTAGATGTTGGCGTGAGGGACTTGGCCGAGAAGCTCCTCTACCATGTGGGCCAGCAGCGGTTCGCCGACCCAGCCTAGAGTCAGGCTTACTACTGTGATTCCCAGCTGAACCCCGTTGACCACTTCGTCGAGGTTACGGTGCAGCTTCTGGACAATACGGGCGCCGATGCGTCGGGCTTCGATAAGCTGCTGGATGCGGGTTTCGCGAATGCTTACCAGGGCGAATTCGGCCGCGGCAAAGAAGGCGTTGGCTGCGACCAGGAGCAGGATCAAAAACACCCGGATCAGCACAAATGCGATCATGGATGGGTAATTCTAACATTTCAAAGGCAGTATCGCATTCCCAGTAGGGCTAAGGCGTTGTAAGATAGGCTGTAGCTCTTGGACTGAGGTTTTCTCTGGATTCTCCACTTTTTCTCGTGTGCATAATTTGACAGCAGATCTCTGCTTCCATTTCAGAAGTTTCCCGGTCTAATGCAACGGGCGCAATCGGCAGGCGTGGTCAGCCGTGACTTGGGATCTGAGGAACTAAACCCTAACCATCTTCGTAATAAACCATAGAGCGTTGAGTAAGCAGGAGGCGGATGTGAACGGCAACGGCAACGGAAAGAAGAAGCGGCGCAAGCGGATCATAATCATCGGCATCGTTGCGGCAGTTTTATTAATCTTTGCGGGCGCGCTCTATGCCTTTACCCGCGGCGGCACCAAGATTGATCCGTCGAAGCTGGCGAAAGTCGAGAAGGGAGACTTGGCCAAGAGCGTGGTGGCGACGGGTAAGGTCACTCCCATCACAAAAGTCGAAGTCAAATCCAAAGCCAGCGGCATCGTGAAGAAGCTTCTCGTGGAATACGGGGACACGGTGAAGAAGGGGCAACTCCTGGCGCAGTTGGATAAGGTCGAGATCGAGGCGCAGGTGGATCAGTCCCGCGCAGCGTTGCAAGCGGCTCAAGCCAATCTGGCTAGCTCCCAGGCCGACTTCGAGCGCGCCAAAGTGGATGCTGAAGGTCCCGATGTGCCGTTGCTGAAGCGGGCCTACGACCGCGCGGTTGAGATGGCAAAGGATGGCGTCGTCTCCGAATCTGCTCTGGACGATGCGCAGAAGAACTACCAGATGGCCCAGAACAAGCAGAATGTCTCCAAGGCGCAGGTCACGGTTTTGAAGGCGAAGATCGCGCAGTCCCAGGCAGAGATGGTGCGAGATCAGGCAAACCTCAAACAGCTGGACGAGCAGCTTAGCTACACCGATATTGTCTCGCCAATCGATGGCATCGTGCTCTCGCGCGACGTTGAGATGGGCGACGCGGTCAGCTCTATTCTCGTGCTGGGATCGTCGGCCACCCTGGTTATGACTCTGGGTGACACCAGCGAAGTCTACGTAAAGGGCAAGGTGGACGAGAGCGACATAGGCAAGGTCTACATGGGCCAGCCGGCACGGATTAAGGTGGAATCCTTCAAGGACAAGACCTTCAACGGCAAAGTAACCAAGATATCTCCGATGGGGGTTGAGAAAGATAACGTGACCACGTTTGAGGTGCGCGTATCGATCAACAATCCTGGCGGTGAGTTGAAAGCAGAGATGACCGCCAATGCCGAAATTATTCTGGAAGAGCACAAGGGAGTGCTGCAGATTCCGGAAGGCGCGATTATCTACGACAAAGACAAGAAAGCATCGGTCGAGATTCCTGACCCTAAAGCGAAGGACGGAAAGACGAAGCTCGCGGTCAACATCGGCATCTCCAATGGCGCCAAGACGGAGGTTCTTAGCGGCCTGAAGGAAGGCGATCAGGTCGTGTTGCAGTAAACCCTTGCACAAGGGCTCTGTCATCCTGAGAGGAGCAGGTTCTCCGCGACGCGGAGAACCTGCGGAGTCGAAGGACCTGCGCGATGTAGGCACCTCCGAAATGCAGAGAGGCATTCTGACCTCGCCGCGGAGTCCGCGGGAGAACACCCTGAATCGGCGTTGCTGTAACCGGCTTGCACGGGATCCTTCGACTGCGTTGCCGTCGCAGTAGCGACGGCAACTTCGCTCAGGACGACACAGGGTTAGAACCAGAAACATCTACCACTTGGAATCCTAACGTTGTATCCTCCTTTCCAGTAGTTGATCGAGCCCCCGCGATCCATGAACCTTTTGGAGATTACTCGTCAGACCTTAGCCACGTTCAAAGCGCACAAAATGCGGGTTTTCCTCACCATGTTTGGGATTGTGTGGGGGATCGCGTCGGTCATTCTGCTAGTTGGGCTAGGCCGGGGATTCAGCGTAGACCAGAAAAAACGTATGGAGACCCTGGGCAAGGATCTCGTCATCGTCTGGGGGGGACGAACAAGTTCTCAAGTTGGAGGCTTGGCGGCGGGACGCGAAATCACGCTGACGGTGGACGACGCGCGCTTGATCCGCGACGAATGCTACCTGGTGAAGAACGTGAGCCCGGAACTAAGGCGCGCGGTTCCCCAAGTCAGCCAGTACAACTCGGCGCACCGCGAGGTGGTGGGGGTGTGGCCAGCGTTCCAGACTTTTCGCTCGCTGCAGCTCAGCGAAGGCCGGCTGATGACCGAGCAGGATGAGTCCGAGCAGCGCCGCGTCGTGATCCTGGGCGACGGCGCCCGCAAGCAACTGTTCAGCGGCAAACCTGCCATCGGCGCCACTTTTCAGATTAAAGGTGTTCCCTACACCGTGATTGGTGTCCTTCAGAAGAAAACCCAAAACTCCAACTATAGCGGGCCGGATAACGATTTTCTGTTCGCGCCGTATTCCGCCGTGGCCCGGGATTTCCCCCGGCCGGAAAAACCGGGAATCGTGCGCGGCTATGTGAACGATATCGTGTTCGAGGTTGGCAACCCCGACCAGCACGAGGAAACCGTCCAGCAGGTGCGCAGCTCGTTGGGCCGCGTCCACCATTTTGATGGCAAAGATAAGGACGCCCTCTTCATCTGGGACACGATGGACGGGGCCAGGCTGGTCGAGAACATTTTTACGGTCATTACCATCTTTTTCGGCTGCGTCGCTATTGTGACCCTGTGCCTGGGCGGAATTGGAGTCATGAATATCATGCTGGTTTCGGTCACGGAGCGAACTCGGGAGATTGGCGTCCGCAAGGCCCTGGGGGCTACGCGCAGCGATATTTTGCGGCAGTTTTTTGCCGAGTCCGCGATTCTTACGGTGGTCAGTGGTCTTCTGGGGTTGACCGCCGGGTTAGGTTTGTGCGCGGCGATGAAAGCAATTCCCTTGCCTGACTTTGTTCCTCACCCAATCGTTTCTGGCGCGTCTATCGTAGCGTCGGTGCTCACGCTCTCGGTAATCACGCTTACCGCTGGAATGTATCCAGCGCAACGCGCTGCCGAGATGACGCCGGTGGACTCGTTGCGCTACGAATGACGAAGATTGGGGAGGAATTCCATGTTCCGATCGAAGTTTGGGTCGAACTTATTTCGATCAAATCCGTACACATCAAGTATGGATCGCTCATCGACTCGATCTTTCGCTGTCCTGTTTCTGCTGCTGGCTACATCGTTGAGTGCGGCAGCCTCTGTCCAAGGATCGTTTGAACTCACCTTCAAGGTTAACGGCCCGGCGGACCTGGAAGTCTTGACCCGCTCGGGCGATATCTCGATTCGCAGCGGGCCAGCCGGCATCGTGACCATCAGGGGAAAGATTCACGTGGGCCACGATTGGTTCTCCGGAAACCGGCAGGCGGAGGTGAGCGAAATCGAGAAAAATCCGCCCATCCGCCAAGCTGGAGACAGCATTCACATTGATTATCTGAATGTGCACGATATTTCGGTCGACTATGAGATCACCGCTCCCGCCGACACCAAGATGCGTACCCACAGCGGGTCCGGCGATCAGTCAATCGAAGGTGTGCACGCGAGTCTGGATATGGAGAGCGGGTCCGGAGACATGCGATTACGCGACTTGGACGGCGAGATCCACGTGCACACCGGCTCGGGAGACGTGGAAGCTCGAGAGGTTGTCGGCCCGCTTACTGCCGAGACGGGCAGTGGCGATATTCGCCTGGTTTCAAAAGGCGGCGATGTCCGCGTCCACACGGGTTCAGGCACCGTCGAATTGCGTGGCGTAAACGGCAGCTTGCAGGCCGAAACTGGAAGTGGAGATGTGACTGTAGTTGGGGTGCAGACAGGGACATGGGAGATAAGAGCGCATTCAGGCAACGTGGAACTCGAGCTGCCCAACGATGCTGCTTTCGATCTAGACGCGTCCACGGGTTCAGGTGAATTGGTCGTAGGCCGCCCCGTGACCATGATCATTCAAGGCAAAGTGCGGGAAGCGCGACACTCGGTCATTGGGAAGGTTGGCGGCGGAGGGCCCCGATTGACGATTCACACGGGATCGGGCGATGTGCGCATTAATTAGAATTTTTTGACGGAGGAGAATCATGCAATCCACAAGAAATTATTCGTCGATTTTGGTGGCCGTCGTGGTCGTAAGCCTGGCTTGCCTGCAACCCATATGTGCTGCGGCCGCGTCGGAAGGATCGTTTCAGCGCACACTGCAGGTGACCGGCCCGGTCAACCTCGATCTGACCACAGGATCGGGGAGCGTTAATGTCCGCACGGGAAGCTCATCCCAGGTCGAGATAACCGGACACATTAAAACCACGAACCGGTTCGGAGGGGACGCCGAGGCGCGAGTCAAGCAAATTGAGGCCAATCCGCCCATCGACCAGAGTGGGAACGATATTCGCATTGGCTACGTCACCGACTCGGAACTGCTGCACAACATTTCAATCAGCTACGAGGTCGCAGTTCCGGCGGAGACCCGGTTGCACTCCCACACCGGTTCAGGAAGTCAGAGTGTGGAAGGCATTCGTAGAGAGCTTGAGATTGAATCTGGGTCGGGAACTCTGAAGATTTCTGACATTGGCGATACAGTTCGCGCGCAGACCGGCTCTGGGGGGATTGAAATCGATCGCGTCAAAGGCAATGTGCGTACCAAAGCGGGGAGCGGCTCGATTAGGGCCACCGACATCGCCGGCGGATTCGAGGGCCATACCGGCAGCGGACACATCACCCTTGAGCAAACCGCATCGGGCTCAGTGCGCGCCGACACTGGTTCGGGTGGCATGGAACTGCGGGGAGTGCATGGTTCGCTCGAGGCTGAGGCGGGAAGCGGCACCATCACGGCCGAGGGCAATCCGACGGGCTCTTGGACGGTGCACTCCGGGTCCGGCAACATCCATCTTACGCTGGCCTCCGACGCGGGTTTTGACCTTGACGCTCACACCAGTTCGGGATCGATCTCCGTAAGCCAGCCGGTCACGGTGCAAGGTTCCATGGGTCGTAAAGAATTGCGCGGAAAAGTCCATGGCGGCGGGGTTCCGGTTGAGGTGGAAACGGGATCGGGAAATATCGAGATCCAGTAAGTGCTGGCCAACGAACCCTGTGAATGAGTTGCCAACGTAGACTCTTGGCAGTTCCTAAAACTTCCTTTGTGTACCTTTGTGTCCTTTGTGGTCAATGAAGTTCAAATGCTAGAACCACAAAGGACACGGAGGGACACAAAGGATTTCTATCCACACCTAATCCGACATTCGTCAATCGACACTCCGCTTCTGGACAATTGTCGGCTTCAGTTTCCAATTGACAATTGCAACCTCGGCAATTCAACTGGTCTGCGTGTTCCTCAAAGAACTGATGGTCCAGAGCTGGCAGGCACTGATGCGCCACCGGCTTCGCTCCGCGCTGACCATGCTGGGCATCGTATGGGGACTGGTGTCGGTGGTGATCCTGCTGGCCTATGGACAGGGGTTGGGTGGCAGCGTTCTGCACGCGTTCATGAACATGGGCGACAACGTGATCGTGGTCCAGCCCGGCCAGACCAGCATGCAGGCAGGCGGGGAGCGGGCAGGCAAGAAGGTCAAGTTTGAGTTGGAGGATGTTCAGGCGGTCCGTGAAGAGGTGCCGATCGTGCGTGCCGTCAGCGCCGAGGTGAATCGCAACCTTCCCTTCAAGGTAGGGACCCGCGTCGTGTCGGTTAAAGTGAGAGGCGTGGAGCTGCCCTACGGACAGATGCGCAAGCTTGATATAGAAGAAGGCCGCTACTTCAGCGACCGCGATTTCGTGGAGCACAGCCGGGTGGTGATCCTCGGCCACATTGCGAACAAGAGGGTTTTTCAGGGAGCACCTTCGGTGGGGCAGTCCGTGAGCATCGGCGGCCTGGATTTTGAAGTGATCGGAGTCTTGCGCAACAAGATCCAGGACTCTTCTTACAATGGCCCTGATAACGACGACGGATTCGTACCCTTCGACGCTTATCGCGATCTGAAGAACATCCGCGACCCCGACCTGTTCATCATTCAGCCAACTGCGCCGGAGCTGAACAAGAAGGCGCTGGCGGCGGTGCGGGAAGTTATCGCACGGCGTCATCACTTCAACCCGAAAGACGAAAAAGCCACGCCGGTGTGGGACACGATCGAAGATCGGGCCATGATTAACGGGTTCTCTCTCGGCTTGCAGGCGGTGCTCGGACTAATTGGCGCAGTTACGCTCGGAGTCGGCGGCGTGGGAGTAATGAACATCATGCTGGTTTCGGTTACCGAACGCACCCGCGAGATTGGGCTGCGCAAGGCTCTGGGAGCGCGAAAGTGGCAGGTTCTCCTGCAGTTTCTGCTGGAGGCGCTGGTGCTGACTTTTTCCGGCGGCCTGATCGGGGTTGGCGTTGCCGTTCTTCTTACCTGGGTTATTCCGCCCATGCCCCTTTACAGCCAGCTCTATGAGACGGCGAATCACGAAGGCGACATCTTTCTGCATGCGTCGTTCCTGGTGGTCGCAGTTTCCTTTACCATCCTGGCCCTGGTGGGCGTAATTTCAGGATTCTTCCCAGCACTGAAGGCTTCGCGCCTGGATCCGGTGGAAGCGTTGCGCTACGAGTAAAGGGCAACACTCGCGGCAGTCGGCCCATTACCTCGGTGCCTTGACTCGGTTCTTCGCGGCAGGTTACTTTCGAGTTCTACCGGCAGAATCCTGCCTAGGGTAAGGAAGAACATTGGCGAACCGTCCGCTCATTACACTCACTACTGATTTCGGACTCAACGATCACTACGTCGGGACGATCAAAGGCGTCATTCTGGATATTGTTCCCGAAGCTGAGATCGTGGACATTTGCCACGCGGTGCAGGCCTTTGATGTTCTCGACGGAGCTCTGGCCATCGCCCAGGCTTATTCGTACTTTCCCAACGGCACGGTGCACCTTGTGGTCGTCGATCCAGGTGTGGGCACGGCGCGGCGTCCGATCCTGCTGAACACGGGACGACACTACTTTGTAGCGCCGGACAACGGCGTGCTTTCCCTCGTCTATGCCCAGGCGGAACGCGTGCAGGTGCGCCACATCGATGCCGAACATTACTACCGGCAGCCAGTGAGCAGCACTTTTCATGCTCGCGATATTTTCGCGCCGGTGGTTGCTTACCTAGCCAAAGGCGTGGAGCCTGCGAAATTCGGCGACGAGATCACCGATTTCGTGCGCTTCAATGCACCCAGGCCCAAGCCAGTGGATGCGCAAACCCTGCGCGGCGTGGTGCTCAGGGTGGACCGCTTCGGAAACATGGTCACCAATTTCACACCGGAGGATGTTCCGGCATTATTTCAAGCCGAGCCGCCGGCATTCAAAATCGTCGTGGGCAAGCGCGAGATCACCGCCATTCATGCCAACTATGCTGAAGGCAAGCCCAACGAAATCTTCGGCATCCTCGGAAGCATGGGGTACCTCGAGATTTCGGCCAATCGCGCCGCGGCCGCGCAAGTCATTGGAGTTGGCAAGGGCAGCGAAGTGAATATCGTCCTCGAAGGCGCCGCCGCGGCTAGCAACGGACAGTAAGACGACTCGGGGGCTAGCTTTTTGGCTTGGGATGGACGTGGCGCTCCATTTCCGCCGTCCACTTCAGAAAGCGCCATAGGTTCTTACGTTCCCGCCAGGTGAATTCCCAGAATTCCAAAAGTCCGATCTGTTGCATTTTCACGCCGCAGTAGGTTTCGATTCGCCATAGCAGGTAGGGACTGCGCCACGGAGTGAGGTGGTGCCCGCGGGTGGCGTTCCACAGGAATCGAAATATGTAGGGCATATAAGATTTATCTTAACCGATCTCTCTCGCTGCACTTCTTGAGTTGCCGCGCCCGACTAACCACGCGGCGACAACCGTTAACAACGAAATGATCGTCACCAGAATTACTCCGGTGAGAAAGAGCGGGGCAGTGTAGTACTCGGACCGGCGCATAAATATTGCAATGGCTACAGGGAAGGTCAAGAGGACAATCCCGTTCATCACCAAGACTCGCCTCGCCCATGTCGCCTGACGATTCTGGGCCGCGGCTGCGAGCCAGGTTGTGTAACCCAGTGGCAGGAGCAAAATACCCATTAACACATGATTTAGCAGGGTTGGCCCTACGGCGCGCTGGTACACCTCGGAAGACTTCTCCCCCAACAAATCCCGAATATGAGGCGTCGCTGCCGAATGGACCAACCCAAGAACGATGAGCAGCAGGCCAACGGCACGCAGGAATCTCGCAGCAATTTCTTGTGAGCGCATTTTCGCCTTCCCACAATCCTTAACTATACCGCTCTTGACCCCAACCGTCCGACGAGGCTATGAGTTGTCGTGGCCCACCAACACTGCATGCTAGAATCCATTTTCTGCCTGAGGATTTCTGTTAATGGCCGACAACGAAGCCCGCGAAAAAGCTGAGGACCATTACTATGCGGCATTGGACTTGGTTTCTGAGGGTGAGCAGGAGCGCGCCGTGGAGGAATATCAGAGGTCTCTGGAAGCCGATCCTACTTTCACGGAAGCGATGCACGGCCTGGCCCGGGCCCTGCAGGACCTCGGTCGGTTGGATGAAGCAATTGCAATAGCGAAGCGTATCTCGGAAGTCGATCCGGACGACGTATTGGCCTATACCAGCCTGTCGGTTCTATACCAGAAGAAAGGCATGATTCCGGAAGCCGAAGCGGAGGGCGCTAAGGCGAGGGTGCTGGGATGGAAGCAACAGCTGAAAAAAGGCAGCTCCTAGCTCCTAGGTTCTGGCTCCTAGCTCTTAGCTTTTAGCCCGCGCGCGGAGTCAAGGCTAGAAGCTAGGAGCCAGAGGCTGAACGCTACAGTTCGTACTTCTTCATCAGATGCCGGAACGACCGGTAGGAAATCTTCAGCAGGTCTGCGGCCCTCGTCTGTACTCCGTTGGATTGACTCAGCGCGGTTAGCAGCAGCGACTTTTCGATGTCCGCCACATATTTTTCCATTTCCAACCCTTCGGGCAAAGCACCCATATTGCCCGAGATGCCCGTGCTTGGAAAGCCTGCCCCGGCCACCGCGGCTCGAGCCTTGGCCTTTTCCGCGGGCAGTTCGACGTGCAACTCATCCCTGGTTTCCAGGGCGACCGCGCGCTCTATGGTGTTTTCCAACTGGCGGACATTGCCCGGCCATTCATATCCTCCCAACGCGTCCAGAGATTGAGGGTTCACCCTCTGAATACTCTTCCCTGCTCCGGGCGCGTACTTCTTGAGGAAGTGGTTGACCAGGAGTGGAATGTCTTCGCGGCGTTGGCGCAACGGTGGCACTGAAACCGGAATCACGCTGAGCCGGTAATAGAGATCCTCGCGAAACGTATTGTCTGCCACCTGCTTGTCGAGATCGCGGTTGGTGGCGGCGATCACGCGCACGTCAATGGGGATTTCGTTGGTTCCTCCCACCGGGCGCACCGAACGCTCCTGCAACACGCGCAGCAATTTCACCTGCATGGTCAGGCTCATCTCGCCAATCTCGTCGAGAAAAATTGTTCCCTTGTCCGCCACTTCGAACAATCCGCGTTTATTTTGATTGGCACCGGTAAATGCGCCTTTCACATAGCCGAAGAGTTCGCTCTCCAGCAGGGTCTCGGGGAAAGCCCCGCAGTTGATGGAAACAAACGGCTCCCCAGCGCGCGGAGAGCACACGTGCAACGCCCGGGCCACAAGTTCCTTGCCGGTTCCGCTCTCACCGTAGATCAGGACGGTGCTTTGTGTGGAAGCGACGGTGCGAATCGTCTGCTTCAGTTTTTCCATGGCGGGACTCACGCCCACGATGTTGTCCAGCGAGTTGCGGGTCGCGGCATCGCGTTTGAAAGCGAAATTCTGCCGGCTCAGTGAGACTTTTTCCAGAGCCCGATTGATGGCCAATTTGATTTCGTCGACCAGCCCGGGAGACTTGCGGATGTAGTCCGTGGCACCGCCAGCTTTGACGGCTTGAACGGCAGCCTCGTAGTCATCAACGGCCGTCATGAGAATTACTGCGGAGTCAGGAGAAATCTGGTGAGCGTGGCGCAGCACTTCGATACCGTCGATATTCGGCATCTTGATATCGGTGACGATAACGTCGTACAAAGCGCCGTCGAGTTTTCGTTTTGCGGCCTCGCCCGAGTTTGCGGTTTCAACTTTGTGACCTTCGCGGCGCAGGGCAATGTCCAGCATCTCGCAGATCGAGCGCTCGTCATCACAAACCAGAATGTTACCCACGGGCGCCTCCTCCCGCCGCTACGGCCCTCTCGGTGTCGACCAGCGCCGGGCGCGATTGTGCGGAATCTTGTGGAGCAGGCAGAGTCACTCCCGCGGCGAAGCGACGCAAGCGAAGTACAAACACGCTGCCCTGTCCCAGCTTGGAGCGTGCCCAGACCTTCCCTTCGTGAGCCTGAACGATCTGGTAGACGATGGCTAAGCCCAGGCCCGTGCCGCCTTCGAATTGCGACTGGAACGGCTCGAATACTTTCTCGATGAGTTGCTGGCTCATCCCCGGACCGGTGTCGGCGAAATTGATCTGCCAATCTTCCCCGTTGGACTCCAGCGAAACCGTGAGCGTGCCCCCCGCACTCATGGCGCGTACAGCGTTTTCGCAGAAGTTCCAGAAGACTTGCTTGAGTTTGTCTCCATCCGCCGAAGTCCACGCTTCTTTGACGCTATACTTTCGTTCAATCCTGATGCCAACATTCTGCACAGCCAGACGATGTTCCAGCAGGGTAAGTGTGTCTTCGAGAAGGGGCAACAGGTCCACCTTCGCGAAGCGGTACTGACGACCTCGGGAGTAGGCCAGGAAATCAGTGATGATCCCGTTGAGCCGCTCCGATTCCCGGGTGACGATCTGCAGCAGTTGCCGATGCTCGTCACCCAAATCCGGGATTCCGGAGAGCATGCTTACGGATCCAGCAATCGAAGTGAGCGGATTGCGGATCTCATGGGCGATTGCAGCCGCCAGCCTTCCCACCGCGGCCAGGCGGTCCTGCATGCGGACTTCGCGCTCCAAGCGCCGGATTTCGGTCAGATCGTCAAAGGTATAAACGAAACCCAGCGTGCCCCGCTCCGGAACCGCCAGGGCGGAAACCAGCACACGAAAGGTCTTGCGATAGCCATTTTGCGCAACCCATCGAACCTCGCCATGAGCGGGTTCAGAATCAACGTTCGGCAAAGGATCCAGGAAAAGCTGATGAACGGGTTGATCCAGCAGATCGTCTTCCGACCGCTCCAATAGCCTCTGCGCCGCAGTATTGGCCAGGGTTATGTGTCCGTCGAGGCCGGTGGTGATCAGGCCTCCGGTGATCGACTGGATAATGTTCTCGTGCAGTGCCTGCAGATTCTCCAGAGCGCCGCTGGTGTGTTTCAGTTTTACATCAACCTGTCGCAGCTTGTTCGCCATGAGCCCGGCAAGATAGGAGACTGCCAGGTAGCCGAACAGGTTGACGAAAATAATCGCCTGCAATGCCTTCAGTTCCGGATGAGTGGTCGAGTAAGAAGGAATGATTGCAAAATAAGTCAGTTCCAACACCGTTCCATACAGAATGAACGCCAGTGCCGCAGTGAGGTAAGCCCAGACCCGCGGCAACAGAATGCAGGCCACAATGATAACCAGCGGATAAAGAAAATTGAGGGAGCTGTCGACGCCTCCGGTGGCGTAGACGACCAGGCTGACCAGAGCCAGATCGGTAAGCACCTGGAGCACGGCCTGGATGCGGTACTCCTGCCAAAAAGAAAGCAGCAGAACGTAGAAGATGGAAATCGCGTACCACAGCAGGATGGCGTTGACGAATAACCGCAGTGACAGAGGACTAGGAGTAAGCCGCGAGATGGCGAGCTCAATTCCCAGCAGGAACGTCAGGATGAGGATGCGAACCTTGACTAGCCAGGCCAACCACAGCCGCTCATCAAACATGGATTGCATGACCCATCCTGATTCCCGTGCCCCTCCCGCGCAAATCCGCGCGCCACGCGTAATCCGTACCTTGGGCGGAAGAGCTTTTTCGACAGGGCAGAATCCCTCCGGCTGGCTTTGTTATCCCCAGCCTGGATTTCTGCCCAGGATTTTTCGTACTTAACCGGCCATCTTAGCGATCAGCGAGAACAGCGGCATATACAGCGAAATGACGATGCCGCCGACCGCAACGCCCAGGAAGGCGATCAAGACTGGTTCCAGCAAGGCCAACATGTCCTTGGTGGCCGCATCGACTTCGTCTTCGTAGAAATCAGCGATCTTCTGCAGCATGGCGTCCATGGCACCGGTGGCTTCGCCAACGCCGATCATCTGGGTGACCATGTTGGGAAAGACTCCCGATTCACGCAGAGGATCGACGATCGTACGGCCCTCTTCAATGGCCTTGCGGACCTTCATCAAGGCTTCTTCCAGTACTGCGTTGCCCGAAGTTCTAGCGGTAATGCTCAAGCCCTCAAGAATAGGCACGCCCGAGGTGATCAGCGTACCTAGAGTTCGGGTGAACCGCGCGACGGCGATCTTGCGGAGCAGCATGCCGACGATGGGCATTTTCAGCATTCCATAGTCCAGATAGTAGCGGCCTTTGGGGTTCTTGCGGATCTGCTTGATGCCAAAAACAAGAGCCGCAATGCCAACGATGAAGAACCACCAGAACTGACCCACGAATCCGCTCAGCCCCACCACCACCCGAGTAGGCAAGGGCAGGGCCACGCCCAATCCCGCGAAGAGGTTGGCGAAGATCGGGACCACCCACTTTAGCAGGGCGGCCACGATCAGGACCGCCATGCTGATGACCGAGACCGGGTAGATCAGGGCGGATTTCACTGCGCCCTTTAACTTCACGGCTTTCTCGACATACTGCGCCAAGCGCTGCAGAATGATGTCCAAAATACCGCCGGTCTCGCCGGCTTCAATCATGTTGGTGGACAAGTCGTCGAAGATCTTGGGATACTGCCGCATGGCGTTGGCCAGGGTCGAACCGCCTTCTACCGTGGTCCGCACGCCGGTGAGCGTTTTGAGGAATGCCGGGTTCTCCTGGTTCGCGGCCAGGATTTCCAGACACTGCACCAGTGGCAAGCCAGCGTCGATCATGACCGAGAACTGACGGAAGAAGATGGCGATCTCCTTGGTCTTGACCTTGCCCGAGCCGAAGGTGGGCATGGCAAACTCTTTGCCTTTTTCCCGGATGGCCCCCGCGTTAATACGCTCCTTGCGCAACTGAGCGGCCAACGCTTGCTTATTGGGCGCAACCCTCTCGCCGCTGACTTTCTCTCCGTTTTCGCTCTTCCCAGAAAATGTAAAAACTGGCATGGTGGACTTCTCCTTGATTCTCTGATTCCCTTAGCGTTCCCCCGGCGTTGGTTCAGCGCGCCGGATTACCACTTTCACAAGTCGCCTGCTCCGACCACGTTCGTACGAAAATCGCTTACCGCTTTCCCGTTGCAGTGCCCTTGGCTGCGGTGGCGGACTGGTTGCGGTTCAACAGTCCCGTGCCGCGGTTGATCATTTCCTGCAGCTCGTCCACGTTACTGGAGCGAGCCATGGCAACTTCCAGCGTGATCTGCTTCTGGAAGTAAAGTGTGGCCAGCGCCTGATTGAAAGTCTGCATGCCAAACTTGTCCTGGCCCGACTGCATAGAAGAATAAATCTGGTGGATTTTGTCTTCGCGAATCAGGTTGCGCACGGCCGCGTTCGGTACCAGAATTTCCATCCCCATGGCGCGACCCTTCCCGTCCGCGCTGGGCAGCAGGCTTTGGCACATGATGCCTTCCAGCACCAACGACAACTGCGCCCGAATCTGGGGCTGCTGGTGGGCCGGGAAGACATCGATAATTCGGTTGATGGTGGAAGAGGCAGAGTTGGTGTGCAGCGTGCCGAACGTGAGGTGACCGGTTTCGGCGATACGCAGCGCCGATTCAATGGTCTCCAGGTCGCGCATTTCGCCGATCAGCACCACGTCGGGATCTTCACGGAGCGCGGCTCGCAGCGCATCGGAGAAGCTCTTGGTATCGGCGTGCAATTCACGCTGATTGACCACGCAATTCTTATTCATGTGCACGAACTCGATTGGATCCTCAATGGTGAGGATGTGGTCGTGCCGCTCGGTATTGATCTTGTCGATCATGGCCGCGAGAGTGGTGGATTTGCCCGACCCGGTCGGGCCGGTAACCAGCACCAGACCACGAGGCTTATCGCACATCTTGCTGACCACCGCGGGAAGGTTCAACTGATTAAAAGACTTGATTTCGAAAGGAATCAGACGAAAGACGGCCGAAGTCGCGCCCCGCTGGTTAAATACGTTGGCGCGGAAACGAGCCAGCCCCTTCAAGCCGAAGGAAAAATCCAGTTCCAGATTCTCTTCAAAGCGATGCTTTTGCGAATCGGTCATGACGCTGTACGCTAGCTGTTTGGTTTCCGCCGGCGTCATCTGCGGCAAGTCCAGCGGCACCAGGTGCCCGTGGACGCGGATCTGCGGCGGCGAATTCGTAGTAAGGTGAAGATCGCTTCCCGACATCTCCAACATTCGTTTCAGCAGATCACTTAATGCGAGCGACATCTTTTATTCCCTTTCTCCCTCGTTACAATCTCTAGTGAATCGTTTCGCGAGCCACTTCTTCGAGCGTGGTCATTCCGGCCGCAACCTTAATGAGCCCGCTGCGGCGCAGAGTGATCATTCCGCGTTCAATCGCTTTCTTCTTCAGTTCAACCGCTGAAGCGCCGACCAGAACCAGTTCTTTGATCTCGTCATCCACTTCCATGACTTCATACAAACCGCAGCGGCCCTTGTATCCGGTGTTGTTGCAGACGCCGCACCCTTTGCCTTTTTGGATCTTCACCGTCTTGGCTTCTTCTGGCGTGTATCCCTCTTCGATCAGCGTCTGCGGAGGAACATCGACGACCTCCGCGCATTCCTTGCATATGCGCCGGACCAAGCGCTGAGCGCAGATCAGGTGGACCGAGGTCGCCACCAGGAAAGGCTCAATGCCCATATTCATGAGCCGGGTAATGGTTTCTGGCGCGCCATTGGTGTGCAGCGTGGAGAGCACCAGGTGTCCGGTAAGGGCGGCTTTAATGGCGATTTCAGCGGTTTCAAAGTCTCGGATTTCGCCGACCAGAATGATGTTGGGGTCCTGACGCAGAAAAGCGCGCAGTGCAGTGGCAAAGTTTAATCCGATCTGCTCCTTCATCTGCACCTGGTTGACGCCCGCCAACTGGAATTCGACCGGGTCTTCCGCCGTCATGATGTTGGTATCCGGCTTGTTCAATTGAGAGATCGAGGAGTACAGAGTGTTGGTCTTGCCCGATCCCGTTGGTCCAGTCACAAGCACCATTCCGTAGGGTTTCAGAATGGCTTTTTCAAACTTGGTCAGCGACTCAGGCTCAAAACCCAGCTTGGTCATATCCAGGCGAAGGTTTTCTTTATCCAGCAACCGGAGCACGATTTTTTCTCCCCACAGTGTGGGCAAAGTGCTGACGCGGAAATCGAGCTGCTTTTTGCGACCGCCAATATTCATCTTCAGCATGATGCGGCCGTCTTGCGGCAGCCGCTTCTCGCTGATGTCCAGCTTGGACATGATCTTCAGGCGCGAAATGATGGCATCTTTCAATTTGAGCGGAGGCGTCATGATGCTTTGCAGCACGCCATCAATACGAAAGCGGACGCGGAATTCTCTTTCGTACGGCTCCATGTGAATATCGCTGGCGCCCCGCTTCACGGCGTCGGTCAAGACCAGGTTGACCAGCTTGACGATTGGAGCCTCATCAGCTGCCCGCTCCAGATCTGCGAGTCCTAATTCCGCCTGATCCGCCTGCAGTTCGACGTCGGCCTCATCCATCTCCGTCATCGAAAGCATTACCTGCTCGAGATCTTCTTCCTTGGTCGCCCCGTAGGCTTTGTCGATGCCTTCGAGAATCGAGCTTTCCGATGCGACTACGGGCTCGATGTTGAAGCCGGTCATGAACTTGATGTCGTCCATGGCAAACACGTTGGTGGGATCAACCATCGCAATGGTCAGGGAAGCACCGACGCGGCTCAGCGGCAGGATCTGATAGCGTTTGGCAGTTTCAAATGGAATCAGCTTGACTACTGCAGGATCAATTTCGAAATAAGAAAGGTTGATGGCAGGTACGCCGTACTGCCGCGAGAGGAAGTTGGTAACATCCTCATCCGTCAGGAATCCCAGCTTCACCAGGGCAGCACCCAGGCGAACGTTGTTTTCCTTCTGACTCTTCGTAGCTTGTTCCAACTGCTCTGGGGTTATGACCTTCTCTTTGACAAGAAGATCACCCAGCCGTTGAGACATACCTCGATCTCCTATCTGAGCGGCAGAGGGATGACGTCGACTTCGCTTTGCTCGCGCAAACCGCTGCCTTTCTTGGGGAGCAGTGGCAGCCTGTCGCGTTGACACAAATTGTCACAGCAGATCCGTTACTTCACCAGTTACCTTTGTGCTTGTACCGCGCGGCCAGAACCGCGTAACGCCTTTGCACTTCGTGAAATGCCCGTCAGATGTGGTTTTGAGGAACCTATTGAGGCCTGAAGGGCATGAACGTTGGTAACTTCGGAGGGTCGACCCGACAACCCGTTTTCCGGAATTAGAGTTCCCTTAAGAGCGGAGATTCCGGATTGGCATTCCGGCTTTACTCCGGGAATCGAGGGCGGGTCACGCCGGTTATCCCCTTCAAGGACACGTCCGCTTATAATGAGCCGGACAGGCCTGCGAGATTCGTGATCAAAAGTTGCCGGCTGTCAGTGGCCGTGTCTGCTCCCAATCCAATTCGACCCGATCAGAAACCGTCCAACCGGAAGAAGGTCATCATCCCGCTGGCGGTGGGGATCGCGTTGCTTTTTGCCGTACTGCTTTCGTTGACGTCGTTTGATCTTCCGTTAAACCCGAATACCAACCAGCAACTGCTGTTTTTCGCTTCGCTTTCCGCCTTGATCTTTCTCCTGTTCGTGGCGCTGACCTTCGTCCTCGCCCGCAATCTATTGAAGCTCTTTGCCGAAAGAAGGCTCGGCGTTCTGGGATCGAAATTCCGCACCCGGTTGGTAGTAGGGAGTCTTTTGCTTTCGTTTCTTCCGGTAATCGGCATGTTCTTCTTTGCCTATGTGCTGATGAACCGGTCGATTGATAAATGGTTCTCCAGTCCGGTGGAGGAAGTGCGGCGAGATACGGCGACCATGGCGTCGCTGCTTTCCAACTACGCGGCACAAAACACGCGGGCCGAGGCCGAAGCTATAGCCGCTACGCCCGAGACGCAATCTGCTTTTGCGAGTGGCAATTTTTCCGCGGTCACGAAATCGTTTCAGCGTCACGCGCCCTCTCTGCAAGGAGGGTTCGCTTTGGCGATTGTTGACGGCGAGGCGCAGACCAGCTTTGGCACGCCCGCTCCATGGCCGCTGCTAAAAGCCAAGCTTCCCTTGAACCGACTGAAATCCGCGACCCCACCTCCTTTTACTTGGGAAGGAACCGACTACATTCTGGGCAGTGCGTTGGTTGGTGATCATGGTTTGATCGTTGTGGGCAAGCCCTTGCCGACGCAGTTCTCTGAAACGGTGAAGCAGGTTGAAGCCAGCCAGCAGCGGTATCTCGACCTGGCCCACGAACGAAGGCTGGTTCGGCGAACCTACATGGAAGTACTGCTGCTACTCACGGTGGTCGTGCTTTTCGCGACGACCTGGTTCGCATTATTTTTGTCAAAATTGGTCACGCGCCCGGTGGTCGCACTGGCCGAGGCCACGCAGGAGATTTCTCGCGGGCGGCTTGACTATCGCGTAGAAGTACGTGCCGCCGATGAAATCGGTGATCTGGTGCACTCGTTCAATCGCATGGCGGAGGAATTGGAATCCAGCCGCCGCCAGATTGAAGCTTCCAGCCGTGATCTTGGCGCTGCCAATATGGCCTTGGAGCAACGCCGGCGCCACATCGAAACGATTCTGGAAAGTATCCCCAACGGCGTGCTTTCCCTGAACGCAGAGCGGCGGGTTACGCATGCAAACCATGCTCTGCTTCGCTTGTTTCATCCTGCGGGCGCGGAATCTGGAACGCCCGGAGTGTTGATCGGCGCGCCGTTGCGCGATGTCTTTGCCGCTGAAGTCCTCGAAGATCTTGAACCTCTGCTGCGCCGTGCCGACCGTATGGGAACCACGACTACGCAGATGGAAATGGTTGTGCAGCGGGCCACGGTAAACGTGGCAGTTACAGTGGCCACGCTCAAGCACGATGGACAGGGGCTGGGATATGTCCTCGTATTCGAAGACCTCTCGGAGTTGCTGAAGGCGCAGAAACAGGCGGCATGGCGTGAGGTGGCGCGGCGCGTGGCCCATGAAATCAAGAATCCTTTGACCCCGATTGCACTTTCCGCAGAGCGCATCCGTCGTCACCTGCAGCGTGCCACGCCTCCGGACGCGGCTTCGCTCCAGGTGCTCCATAGCTGCGCTGACACCATTACCGGGGCCGTCGAAACGGTCCGCACCCTGGTAGACGAGTTCTCCACTTTGGCTCGTTTCCCCATGGCGCGACCGCAGTCGGCCAACATCAATTCCATCGTGGAAGGCACCCTGGCCATGTTCAACGAGCGTTTGGACAACATCCGCGTGCGCACCCTTCTGGCGCCAGAGTTGCCCAACGTGATGGCCGACCCCGAAGCCATCAAGCGAGCGCTGGCCAACCTGGTGGACAACGCGGCGGAAGCGATGCAGGATGCCATCTTTCGCGAACTTCAGATTTCTACCGCCCTGGTAGCGAGCCGCGATGTGGTGGAGATTGTGGTCGCCGATACCGGCCACGGGGTTACCCGGGAATTGAAGGAACGGCTGTTCCTGCCATACTTCTCCACCAAGAAACGCGGCACTGGCCTTGGCCTTGCCATCGTGAATCGCATTGTTGAAGATCACCACGGCTCCATTCGGGTAGAAGAAAATCGACCGGTCGGCGCTCGATTCGTGGTGGAGTTGCCGATTGTATCGGACGCGGTCGTCGCCACTTCCGTCAACCAGCATGCATAACATTCTCATCGTTGACGACGAACCCACGATCCGCCAGTCGCTCAAGGGCGTGCTGGAGGATGAAGGATTCAAAGCTTCGATGGCTGAAAGCGGCGAAGCCGGCTTGGAGATCATTAGCAAACATGCATTCGATGTTGTGCTGCTCGACGTATGGTTGCCGGGGATCGATGGCCTGGAAACCCTGGAGAAGATCCGCGAAAAAGAAAACGCTCCCGAGGTCATTATGATCTCGGGACACGGCACGATTGAGACTGCGGTTCGCGCCACTAAACTGGGCGCTTACGACTTTCTTGAAAAACCACTCTCCATTGAAAAAACTCTGATTCTGATCAAGAACGCGATTGATGCCAAACGATTGCGCGAGGAGAACCGCGACCTCAAGAAGCAGTTGGTTCCGAAGAGCGTGATCGTGGGCGATAGCATTCCCATGAAGGCGCTGCGCCAGCAAATCCAGATTATGGCGCCCACCAACGGACGCGTTCTCATTTACGGAGAGTCGGGAACGGGGAAAGAATTAGTGGCCCATGCTATTCATTCACAGGGCTTGCGCAAGGAATCGATGTTTGTCGAGGTGAACTGCGCCGCGATCCCCGAGGATTTGATCGAGAGCGAACTGTTTGGCCATCGCAAAGGATCCTTCCCCGGTGCGACGGGAGATAAGGAGGGGACCTTTCAGAAAGCTCATGGCGGTACGCTTTTTCTGGATGAGATCGGCGACATGAGCTTGAAGACGCAGTCGAAGGTTTTGCGGACGCTCGATGAGCAGCGGTTTGTCCCGGTTGGCGGCGATGAGCCGGTGACCGTCGATGCCCGCGTAATTGCTTCGACCAATAAGGATCTGGAGGAAGAAATCTCCCGGGGGAATTTTCGCGAGGACCTGTTTTATCGTCTTAACGTTATCCCCTTTTCGGTGCCGCCGCTGCGCGAGCGCAAGGAAGACATTCCGCTGCTGGGTCGCCACTTTCTTAAGGAGTTTTCTGCCACCTATGGCCGCCGCCTTCGAGAGATCACGGATGATGCGATCGATACGCTGATGCGTTACTCGTGGCCAGGCAATGTGCGGGAACTGCGCAATGTGATTGAACGCATCGTGATTATGAATCCCACGACCATCCGATTCGAGCGCAAGCACCTGCCCCCACTGGTTCATCGCGATGGTACGCGACGCGCCGCCGGGGGCGATTTCTCTACCCTGCACCAGGCACGGGCCGCCTATGAACGCGACTATATCTTGAAGAAACTGGATGAGAATCATGGCAACGTCAGCCGCACGGCGGAAGTACTGGGGCTGGAACGCAGCCATCTTTATCGCAAGATGAAAACCCTGGGGATTGCGGTTAAGGAGTGAGCCGCGTGCGCTAGTCGAAGGCTTACCGCTTGATCATATGGATTTCAGTTCCGTTCTTCAGGAACTTTACCTCGTCCATAAGCTGAGTGATCAGGTAAACGCCACGGCCGTGGCCGGAGTAGATGTTCTGCCCATGCACCGGACTGGGAATTTTGGCTGGATCGAAACCTTCTCCAGGATCGCGCACTACGATCAGCAAGCTGCGGTTCTGGTCGCAGGCCACATCACATTCCACGGTTTTTGACGGATCGGACTTGGCGCCATGGATCACCGCGTTGGCCAGCGCTTCCGAAAGGGCCAACTCAATGGCCTCTTCCTTACCGTCGGCACAGTCTTTCTCGCGGATCAACTCCATGATTCGCTGCACCACCGAATCCACTGCTGCTTTGTCGGCAGCCAGCGTGACCTGGAGCTTGAAAAGTAACTTGTCAGCCAGGAAGTCGAAAACCGGTTCGGAGTTGTTGGACATCAATGAAGATCGTTCCCGATAGCTACTTGCAGCAATCGGCCTCTGCGATTCTACAGACGAAATGCGACCCCGGCAACGTGAAAAGCACTGGCAAAGAACACGCTGCCGCCCGCATTCTTTAGACCTTGCCGGTATGGGTTAACAGCTCCAATTGCCGGCGCCAGTCCAGTTCCTCGATAAAGGCGTGGGACTCTCGCCAGTCTGGGCTTACTTTCACGAAAAGCTCTAGAAATACGCGAGTGCCGACCATCTTTTCGATCTGCAGACGGGCGGCGGTACCGATTTTCTTCAACATCTGGGCCTGCTTGCCGATCAGGATTCGCTTTTGCCCTTCCCGCTCGCAATAGATCGCTGCCGCAATTCGCGTGAGCTTCGCCCCTTCTTCAAACTGTTCGACGAGCACCGTGGTCGCGTATGGAACCTCTTCGCTGGTCTCGACCAAAACCTGTTCCCGGATGATCTCAGCGACCATGAACCGCGTGGGTTGATCGGTCACCTGATCTTCAGGAAAGTACCGTGGGCCCTCGGGCAAGATACCAATCACCTTGTCCAGCAAAAGGTCCAATCCCTCGGGCTTGCGTGCCGAGAGTGGAATGATTTCTTTGAAGGCGTGCAGCTTCTGGTATCCATCGATGATGGGCAGCAGTTTGTCCTTCTGATTTCGCAACAGATCGATCTTGTTCAGCAGCAGAAAAACGGGAGTCTTGGATTTCCTGGCCATTTCGAGCACTGACTCGTCATCACGACCAAATTTCCGGGTTACGTCGACGATCAGCAGCAGCAGGTCGCAGCCTTCGAGAGCTTCTCGCACCTCCGACATCATCTTGCGGCCCAGAGAGCTGTCCGGCTTGTGGACGCCCGGGGTATCGATCAATACGATCTGCCCGCCCACCTTTTTCTTTTGTTTGGGGATCTGAACGATCCCCAGGATGCGGTTGCGTGTGGTCTGGGGCTTTGGGCTGACGATGGCCAACCTCTGACCGACGAGCGCGTTCAGCAAGGTAGACTTGCCGGCGTTAGGGCGGCCGAGAATACAAACGAATCCGGAATGAAAGGCCATAAGAATTGAGAAAGTTAGTAATTGGGTAATTGAGCAATTGACAAATTTTGACAAATTGCAGTTCGCCAAAATTACTCAATTTAAAATTACCCAATTACTCAATTCCTAAATCAGGCGCATCTGTTTCGGCTGAACCAGTGAGATCCGAACTCGCTGGACTCGCCTCTGGGTTGACTCCAGCACTTCGAAGCGCAGGCCATCTTCTTCTATCACCTCGCCCTTTTGCGGGATACGGCCAGCCATCTCACTGACCAATCCGGCAACCGTGGCCGATTCTTTGCCTTCGGGACGCGTGCCCAGCAATTCATCCAATCGGTCGACATCCATGTTTCCGGGAACAATATAGGATTGATCGCTCTCCCGCACGACTTCGGCTTTCTCGTGCTCATCGCCAATCTCGCCGACAATTTCTTCGACCAGATCCTCAATTGTAACCAGTCCTGCCACTCCGCCGTACTCGTCGACCACAATTGCCATGCGGACGTTTCTCTTCTGCATCTCGCGCAGGAGGTCGCTTCCCAGCTTGCTTTCGGGCACGAAATACACATCCTTGCGCATCAGCGTGTCCACCGTCCGGGTGCGAGCATCGGTGTCCGGCACCTGCAGTACATCCTGCGCGTAAACGATGCCTTTGATGTTGTGGATGGTGCCTTCGAAAACCGGGACGCGGGAGAACGGTTTCGTGCGCAACAACTCGATGAAATGCTCGACCGTGGTATTGGTGGGAACAGCAACGATCTCGGGCCGCGGCTTCATCGCTTCCCGCACCGTCTTCTCGCCGAATTCCACCACCGACTGGATCATGTCGCGGTTGCTTTCATCCAGGATGCCTTCCTCCTGCCCAGCTTCGATGAGTGCGTCCACGGCTTCTGCCTGGGTTTCCGGCTGTTCGTCCGAATGCCCTTTGGTCAGAGCCGCGACCGACTGCAGGAAGCCCAATACCAGGGTCACCGGAAAGACCACGTAGATGAGAATTCGCAGGAAAAGTGTCCAGCGGATCAGCCATTGCCCTTGGGTGCGGGAGAAAAAAACAAAGGGCAAGAACCGGTTGCAAACGATGACCGTCAGGATCAGCGTGAGCGTGGCTTGCAGAATTTCATAGATGCTCCAGGCCCGGTCACGGAATACGGTAAAGCCCACGAGCATGGCAATCGCCGCCATGGTCAACTGCGTCAGCACCGCCATCGACAGCGCTGCGCGGGGACGACTGACGTGCAGCCTCGGCTCGACGTTGTGTTCGAAGATGTCGATATTGTCCTGAAACTCGCGGGACAGAAATTTACCAATCTCGGTGTACAGGCGATCGACGTAGGAGACCAGGGTCAGCAATCCCAGCAGCATCAGCAACACGACAGCGATGACGAAGTTCATCGTGATGACCGTGCAGCGCGGGAGGCCATGCCCGTACTCGCTTTGCTTTTCGCCCTCACGCCTTTTCCACGGGCCGAGACTTCTGATGGAGGACGAGCGTCTCGCCCATCCAGCCGGGCCGGGACACCCGGTCTCCATCGCCCACTTCTCTCAATCAATCCCACCGGCAATCCCAGCGACTTTCGCAAACGCGCTTCCTTGCGCTCCATCTCCCCGTCATCGCGTTCGTGATCGTACCCGGCGAGATGGAGCAACCCATGTAAAACGAGAATTCTGATTTCCTCAGCTACCGTGTGCCCAAGCCGACGTGCGTTCCCGGCTGCAATCTCCGCCGAAATGGCGACGTCCCCGACAAACTCTTGCTTAAGCCCGGGCATTGCGGGAAACGATAGCACATCGGTTGGCTGATTCTTTCTCCGGAAGCGATGGTTTAAGCCCTTCAGTTCCCGGCTGCTCGTCACCAGAACACTGACGGACCCTCGCAACCCGGTCGCGCGGCGCGCGCGCGTAACAAATTTCGCCAGCGTCGCCTCACTCAAACCCGTCACTTGTTCTTGAATGATGACCAAACTCTCTCCGCACTTCTCCAGACTTTCCGCACTTGCCATCCGGAGCATGGCGAGGGATGACATTGCAAATAAACAGGAGGGCCGAACCGCGGCCCTCCCAGCCAATCGTCTTCGCTTATTCTTTCGCGTCCGCTCCTGCAGGCATCGCAACATCCTTCGGTGGAGGCGCACTGTCCACCCCATTGGTCTTGCCATTCGCATTTTTCGGTTCGAGGAGCGACAACTGCTGTTCCGCCAGCTTGGTCTTGTGTTCATCGTAAGCGCGAATGATGCGCTGGACCAAATGATGCCGGACCACGTCGCCCTCATCGAAGTAGACAAAGGTCAGCCCTTCGACGCGTTTCAGAATATCCACCGCTTCAAGGAGGCCGCTGCGGCGGGCATTGGGCAAGTCGATCTGGGTTACGTCGCCGGTGATCACCGCCTTGGAGTTAAAACCGAGACGGGTGACGAACATCTTCATCTGCTCTGAGGTTGTGTTCTGGGCTTCGTCCAGAATCACGAACGAATCGTTCAAGGTGCGCCCGCGCATGAAAGCAATCGGCGCAATCTCAATGACGTTCTTCTCCAGGTATCGATCGACCTTCTCGGGATCGAGCATGTCGTAGAGAGCATCGTAAAGTGGACGCAAATAGGGATCGATCTTGTCCTGCAAGGTCCCGGGAAGGAATCCCAGACGTTCGCCGGCCTCAACTGCGGGACGGGCCAAAATAATCCGGTTCACCCTTTTCGCAAGCAGCGCCGAGATTGCCATCGCCACCGCCAGGTAGGTCTTTCCGGTGCCAGCAGGGCCGATGCCGAAGACCATGTCGTGGTTTTCGATGGCTTCGACGTAGCGCTTCTGATTCAGGCTCTTGGGCTGCACCGTGCGCCGTCCGAACGAGCGCTGACGCCCCGCTTCGGCCAACCCGCGCAGAGTCGCTTTGGGGTCCGCCATCAGCACGCGCAACATGCTGTTCAAGTCGCCGTTGTTGAAGGTGTGCCCGGAGCGCTGCAGATGGTGGTAGTCGGCAAAGACTTGCTCGGCCCGGGCAACATCGCGGGCCGCGCCCTCCAGTTCAATAGAATTAGATCGCAGGTCGATGTTGATGTTCAGACCGTCTTCCAGCACATGCAGGTTTTCGTCCCGAGTGCCGAACAAGGTTTCAATGTGGGGCGTGATCTCGATGCTCTTCTTCATGCTATCTATACGAATCCCTCCCTGCGCTGTACTTTCCTTACGCCGGTGCTTCGATGGCATCGCCACGACTCAGGCACACTCGTGCCCGTCGAGCGACGACAAACTTCTTCTCTCTGCAGGTGGAACTAGCCGGAATGCTCGCTCCGAGGTGCAAGCAACTACCATTGAGTGTAAGGGTACGCCGAGGGTCAGATTTGAGTCAATGGCGGTGAGATATCGGCGAAACTCGAGGTTTACGCGCCCTCTCCTTTTGCAGCGGCGTCTGAAGCCGGGACCGCACGCCCCCGTGCCCAGTCCCTGAGTTCCTGAATCTCCTCTGCCCTGGTCGTCGAGAGCGGCACTGTCTTCGCTAACGCATCAATCAGCGAGGACGTTGCCAGAGGTTGCTTGCTGGAGAACGAGGCGTAAAGCGCCGTCTGCACCGCGGCCTGAATCTCCGCTCCTGAGTAGCCTCGCGCCGCGGCTGCCACTTGATCCAGATCGAACTCCGCGGGACGCCGATTCCGCCGCGCCAACTCAAGAGAAAAGATCTGCTTTCGTTCCGTCTGGTTCGGCAGGTCGACAAAAAATAATTCGTCAAACCTCCCTTTGCGAATCAGTTCGGGAGGAAGTGCGGAAACGTTGTTGCACGTGGCCGCAACGAAGACCGGGGCTTTGCGCTCCTGCATCCAGGAAAGAAATGCCCCCAGCAGACGTGACGAAACACCCGCATCTGCCGAAGCGGAATCCGAACCGCTCCCGGCAAACACTTTTTCTAATTCGTCAATCCAAAGCACGCACGGCGATAGCTCTTCGGCCACCTGAAATACTTTCTGGATTCGCTTCTCGGTCTCGCCAAGGTATTTGTCGAAGATCGCAGCGGTGTCGAATTTGACCAGCGGCAGTTTCCACTCGCCGGCAATCGCTTGCGCGCACATGCTCTTCCCGCAACCCTGCACGCCTAGAATAATCACGCCCCGCGGCGGTTCCAGACCGAATGCTCGCGCCTTTTCTTCCCACGTTCCGCGCCGCTGTTCCAGCCAACGCTTAAGATTCTCAAGGCCTCCGACGCTGGCCAGGGTGTCGGAGACCTCTACGAAATCCAGCATCTCCGAACGCCGCAGCATCTCCTTCTTGGCTTGTAGAACGTCGGTGACGATCTCGGCAGTTAATCCATACCTCGCGACGATCGCCTGTGACACAGCCCGTTCGGCCTGCTCCTCCGTCAACCCGCGCAGATTGCCAGCCATCACATCCAATCCAGTGGCGTCTAACGAGCGGTGCAATGTTCGCGTCTTTCCCACCCGGACGATCATCTCGTCGATGATCTGGCGTAGGCGCTGCATGTCTGGAAGCGGCAATTCAAGATACTCCACGAGGCTGGCCAACTCAGGGGGCATCTTGATCGATGGAGCGATAATCACTACGGTGCGGCGATTTTTGGAGAATTTCTGTCCCACGTCGCGGAGTCGCCGCACCACAACGGGGTCTTCCATGTGACGATGGAAATCCTTGAGAATGAATGCCGCTTCGACGGAGATGCCTTCCAGCACGCCGAGCACCTGCGCGGGTTCACGAGTGTTGTAAATGACTTGCGCTGCGAGATCTGTCGCGTCGTGACCGGTGCCAGTAGCGGGAAACCTGCCTTCCACAACGGGTTCGTGGCCTTCGTTTCCGCAACGAGCTAACCCGCTGGCGATGCTCCATTCGAACGTGGCAAGATTGAGCGAAGTGCACGCAACGCGAACTAACCGCACCGCACGCACTTCTTCCACGGTCTCCATCACCACAATGGGCGCGGAGGAATCGAGCAACACCTTCAGAGTGCCGAGTGCATCGGCTATTGGTTTGACCATTCGCAAGTAGCTGCCGTAGAATAGTTTATTCGCCAGTGGCGGAATATCCCTGGCTAAGAGAAACTCCATAGAAACGAAGGTAACGAGATCGAATGGCAAATCATTTTTCGGCGCTGAAACGCGCCCGTCAGACTTCGAAACGCACGGTTCGCAACCGCGCTAACGCTTCCCGGTTGCGCACTGCTCTGCGCGACCTGCGTGAATCGCTTGCCAAGGGCGACCAGCAGGCTGCCGATCAGGTTTTTCGGCAAACCGTTTCCGCCCTCGACAAGGCAGTCCAGAAGGGCGTGCTGCACGCGAACACAGCCTCGCGCTACAAATCCCGTTTGAACGTCCGTTTGAACGCCGTCGCGAAGAAATAGGGCTCCGGCACTCGGCAGGAATATCTCGTGGAGTCGGCGGTGAAAACCCGCGGCTCCGCGTGCTCTGAGCGATCTCTGCGATTTAAGATTCTCACAGCGCAACGTCGAAGTGCTCTTTCAACGCTGCTCGCCACTCCTGATCGGATGGGAGCAACCGTTCATCTCTGCTCCCATTGCACGTGAAGATCAACGTCCGGCCCGACACAGTGACCCTTCCGTTTTGTGTAGCCATGGAACACAGGCTCTTGCGGGTAAACGGCGACTCTGGCGATGTCTGATGGTAGTGGCACATGGCGGCAAAATCATTCAGGTTTCGCGGCGTGAGAGTGAAAGAATACTGCCTCTTCCATGCGCCGTCGCGCTCGGCTCTCTCCACGCACTGTGCGTTCCCGCAGTAGATTACTTGATAAGTCCAGCCGTTCTGCGATTGCTCGACGCCGGGCCGCAACACGAGCGGCTCGACAAAAGAATCGCCGAACCCCACGTCCGCCAGCCAGGACTCGTCGAGGTCGACTTTCAGCGTCAGATGATCGAATTCCGGGCTGTCGCTGCCATCTTCGCGGGGCACGCGAGCCGAGAGCAGGGTGACATCGAATCCCATTGCACGCAGCAGCCCGGCAAACGCGCCATTCAGTTCGTAGCAGAATCCACCGCGCCGTCGATCCACGACCTTTCGGAAAAAGGCGTCTTCCTCACACACGATCTTTCGGCCGAGGGCGATGTCGAGATTCTCGAAGGGGACGCTGAACATGTGCGCTCTATGCAGACCGCGTAGCGCCTCCGCTGTAGGGGTAACCGGTCCGGTGTACGCGATGCGTTCGAGGTAGGCGGGAACATTGAACATGACGGGCTGCCGAGCTTTGCTCGGCTGGACAGCCGAGGGCGACTGTCTCCACGCGATCATCGCTACACCGGTAACTCTTCCTGGGACCAGCCGGGAATTTCTGGCTTCGGCTCGGCAGTCAAGTCGAGAACCAATTTCTCCAGTACCATTCGTTTGCTCGGCGGATTCGAGCGCAACGCCAGATCCGTTTTCGCTACCAGCCGGATGGCGCGCGTCAGTTCCCGTTTCGATTTGTAGCGCCGAGCCTGCCTGATAATGTCGTCGGCAGCAAACGGAGGAACGCGGAAGCCCTGCCACAGCGCCGCCCACAGCATGCGCTGGTCGCGCACATTTCGCTCGAGGATCACCAGCATCTGGCGAAACGTCTTGGCCAGCATGAAGAGATGGCCGATGGCAGCTTCGTCCCCTTCGCCCGTGCTCAGGATCGCATCCAGCATTTCCAGCGCCCGCACCTTATCTTTCGCGGAGATCGCGTCGGTCAGTTCATACAACGATCTTTGTTTCGCGGCCAGCACCATGGTCTCGACATCTCCCAGAGTGATGCGTTTCTTTTCCCCCGCGTACAGAATCAACTTCTCCAGTTCGTTGGAGACCATCATCATGTCGCTGCCCAGCGCGTCCACCAGTTCGCGGGCGGCATCGGGATCGATCTTCACATCGCGAGTGGCACAGTATTCGCCAATCCAACGCACCGCATCACTTTCTTCGACACGCGCCAGTTCGACAATGGCGCAGTATTGCCCCAGCGTTTCGCGAATGCGTTCGTAGCGTTCTTTATCAGTTAAGTCCATACGGCGGGCGTCCGCCGGAATATTGATGTGATCGGCCACGAAGATCAATACCGCAGCGGGATTTGGATCTTTGCAGTACGCTTCGATCGCCGCCAGTTTTTCCTCGTTGGACCCGCGTCCGAACATGTTCTTGACGCCGCGCACAAAGAAAACCTGAAAAGGGGCCATCAAGGAAGGAGTACGCGCACGATCCAGCACCTCAACCAAATCGGTTTCGGAGAGATCGAACTCAAAAAGACTGAAGTCCCGCAAATCGGGCGCGACCAGGTGCTCGAGGATGGCTTCACGGCAACGCTTGCGAAAAAAGACTTCGGCTCCCACGAACACGTAGGCCGGACGCAGCTTGCGGGCCTGCACCTCAGAGACGAACCGGTCGGTCTGGGCGAAGGCTCGCATCAGAAGCCCTCCAGAATGTTCGAAACCAGAGTCTGCGCGAAGTCGCGCGACAGGCGTTGAAATGCCGTGGAATCTTCCTCAAAAAAATTGTTCAAGTCGCGTGGGACCTCGTACTGCTCGCGAAATAAATACGCCGGGTTCTGGTAGAGAACCTTGCCCTGCTTGTCGAGCAGCGAAACTTTCATTGAGATCACAACCAGCACGCTCGCGGCGCGTCCCGTCTGCGAATCATAAGTGAGGGGCGTGGTGTAGGTCGAAACCACGGTCCCATGCAGCACCGCATCCGCATCGTCACTCATCTGGTTGATGATGTGGTAATGAGTCCGGGTGACGAATTCTCTCACCACGGCAGCGGTCAGCATCTGCTCGATCTTGAAGGTTTGAGTTTGGTTGACGAAGGCCGGGATTGCAATGGTTCGGACGTTGTCAGGAATGGTTACCGTGTGACCGGCAGTGTGATAGCCGCATCCTGTGCCGAACACGGTCAGCAACACGAGCCATGCCAGGCCACGGCTCATTGGATCTTGCCCCGCGGCCGAGTTGCAGCCATGCTCTCGGCGCACTCTACTGCGGTGGTTGCGGCGATGCGCAGGTTGTCGGACGCGGCCCACAGCCAAAGCCCGTTCGGATGGCTCGCATCCGCGGCGATCGACACCTGGATGTCGGCCTGCCCCGCCGCATTCACGTTCGAGGGAGCGTCTTCAGCGCCCTGGGTGAGGTTCACATGCTCACCGGCCAGCGCTTGCGAAATCATCTCGACATCCGCCGCGTGTCCGAGTTCGAGATGGATGGTAAAAGCGTGGCCGTGAAAGATGGGAGCTTGCACCAACAGCAGCGACGGCAGTGGGGCGTCCCTGCCAGCAATTCGTTGGTAGTGCCTCAGCACTCGGCTCTCCACTGTCGTCAGCGCCGGTACCGAGTGCTCGCCGTAGCGGGCGACCATGTTGAAGGCCACCTGGGCGTCGAAGACGTTTTTCGGCAACTGCTGGAACGAGAGCAGGTTCACGGTTTGTTCGTGCAGTTCGTCCATGCCTTTCTGGCCGTGCTCGGAGGCAGGCTCGAACACCGTGACCACCACGCGCTTCACCGGCCCTGCTTTCTGCACGCGCAAAAGAAGCAGCGCCAGCACGACGGCGGCGGGATGCGCCACGATCGCCGGCCCGGGCTGCAGCTCTGGAATCAAAGTCTGCCCCAGTTGCCGTTCGATCCACGGAGAACGTATGGCTGCGTTCACTTCGTCTTCCAGAGCGTAGGAAAGATCGATAATCGTGCTGCCCGCGTTGCGCGCCGTCTTCCAGTTCTTACGCGTAGAGTCCGCGTCCGCCGCGAAAAAAGTGAAGTCCACATTCTGGAACTGCTCGTTGCGTACGTTCTGGATGAACGTGACCTCGTCCCCCACCGCTTCCAGTTTCCCGAGTGATTCATCGTCGTCCAGCAACTTGACATCCAACGAAGGGAAATTGCGATCGTTGAGGACGTCGGCAACTTCCTTGCCCTTGAGCGTGCCTGCGCCGACGATGGCAAGGCGGTAGAAATTGCCTCCGCGCACCGGTTCGGCGTGCGACACCGCTGCGGACTTGAAATTCGAACTCATGAAGTCAGCGAAGCCTCTTTGTAGGGAGGAGGAGGCAGGTTCCGTTTCCTACGGAAAACCCACTGCAAGCGCCAAAACACGCCCGAAAACATGTAGGCCAGCGCGATCACGAACAGAACCCACTGGGAGAAAAACCAGATCGCCGCAAACAGCAGGCCCAGCAGGATCACAAGTTGGAACGGCTGCCGGGAGCGGAAGTCGATGTCTTTAAAACTGTAAAAACGCCAGGTGCACACCATCAGGTATCCTGCCGCCACGACGATGAGCATCCAGGTAATGCAACTCCACAACGATGAAATCGGATCTCCGCCGGAAAAGTGCACCACTGCGGAGATGACTCCGGCTCCGGCAGGGATGGGCATTCCCACGAAATACTTTTTTCCCGGACGCCCCGGGTTCGATGGTTGCGGATTTGAAGTAATGTTGAAGCGCGCCAGGCGACTGGCTCCCGCCATCAGGAATAGAAAGCTGGCGATGGAGCCCAGTTGAACCATCTTGCCCGTCAATTCACTGGACCCTAAGAATACTGGCAACTGGCGGAAGCCCCACATCCACGCCAGGAGGGCTGGGGCAACGCCAAATGTGATGACATCGGCCAATGAATCCAATTCCCGGCCAAAGTCACTGCTGGTGTGCGTCATGCGGGCGATGCGCCCGTCCAGACCATCAAACAAAACCGCGAACCCGATGGCCTTGGCCGCAAAATCAAAATGCCAGGGTTCCGCGACCGTCGCGTGGGTGACCTGAAGAATTGCATAGTAGCCCATCGCGATATTCGCGGCGGTGAAGAACGAAGGCAAAATATACAAGCCCTTGCGCAAGCGTCCCGAAGGCCGGTCTTCCTTGCGCCGCTTTGGAATCAGTGGAGCTTCCGGGTCCATTAGAGTGCCTCCTGCTGAGCTTGTCCCGCACGGCTCGCCTCAAGTGGTCGCCCAGCCTTCATGTAGGCCAGCACGCTCGATCCACCTTTCACCCGATCCCCAATCTTAACTTCCACATCCGCAGAGGAGTCCAGCAAAACGTCCACCCGCGAGCCGAACTTGATCAAGCCAACGCGCTCTCCGCGTTCGACCCGGTCGCCAAGCTTCTTGGTGAAAACGATCCGGCGCGCCAGCAGGCCCGCGATCTGCTTGAATACTATGGTCTGGCCCTCGCCTTCAACCGTTACGACATTCTGCTCGTTTTGCTCGGCCGAGGCCGGATTCATGGCATTGATGAATTTTCCCCTGTGATAGTGCACCTCGCGAATGACGCCGCTGATAGGAGAGCGGTTCACGTGCACGTCAAAGACATTCAGAAAAATGCTGATCCGAAGATGTGAGGCGCCGTTCGAAGTCACCGGCGAAATGTCGGTAACCTTCCCGTCCGCGGGTGATACTAGCGCACCTTCCTCACCCGGGATATCCCGATTCGGATCGCGAAAGAACCAGAGAAAGAATGCAGCCAGGAGCAGCGCAGGGATAGCCCAAAGCGGGCTAGCCAGCCAACCGATCAGGGCCGCCGCAAGCAAGAGCGGAAACGCGTAATAGTAAGCGTCACGAACCATTTTGGGTGGTACAGAGGATTATAGTGCAGGCTTTGGGTGCGGCTCACCTTTCCGGTTAACCACAAATAAAAAAGGCGCTTGCAAGCGCCCTACGTGGAGACAGGTAAACCCTCTGGCGGCTTAGCCGCATAAGATTCGAGCTGAGATTAGGCGACCTGGTTCTGTTGCGGCTGCTGCCGGTACTGCCGCTGAATGCTCTCCATCTGGTCCTTGAGACGGAGTTTCAGCTTCTTAAGCCGTACTTCTTCCAATTTTTCGTCGTCTGTGAGATAGCGTTTTTCGGTGAGTGAATCAAGGCGTTTTTCGTAGAGTGTGTGCTCCATCGCCAGCTTTCGAAATTCGTCGTGATTGGCGAGGAGCTGGTCACTAGAAGTTAGCATCCAGCAGACCTCCTAACCGGGTTATCAGAATTAAAACTTACCACACGTCCCAGCCTGCTTCAACGTGAAAGGTAATAATCGAACCACTTATTTATTGTCAAGAGATTCTTTGTTCCCGTGAAATAGGATGGCGGTATCTGTCTTATTTATCAGCAGCTTCTGACGACTTGCACAAGGCTTGGTGCAATCTCAGGCGAATCCAATCTGGTAAACAATGGCATCCTCTTCCGGTTCGCGATAGTAGAGCTTGCGCCGGCCGCATTCGACAAAAGCCCACTTCTCGTAGAGCCGCCGGGCTGCCAGGTTCGATTCCCTCACCTCCAGGAAGACCGCGTTTGCACCTCGACCTCGAGCTAGGTCGAGAAATTCTCCGAGCAAACGCGTGCCCAGCCCACGGCGTCGTGCGGGCCCGGCGACGGCGATGTTCTCGATTTCCCACTCTTCGCCTAAAACCCGGCCGACGATGAATCCCTGGACGCCAACTTCTTCTTGAATGACCAGGGCGACGCGAGCAGGCCCTTCGCCGGAAAGCGCGGCTTCGTAATGCTGCGCAGACCAGTGCGCCGCCGTCGCGGCGTGCTTCTGAAGCGTCATCAAGTCGGGAATGTCTGCGGCGGTGGCGCTGCGTATCCGCATTCGTAGCGCCGACGTCTCGCTGGCTCTCACGGCCATTGAAGCTAGCTGCCCTTCACGAAGAGTTCCGATTCCGAACGCCCAATGTAGCTGGCGTCCAGCGCCTCCGCGGAGACGGTCTCTCCACCCGCTATCTTTCTCCATCCAAGTTGCGCGATGGTATCGCTCCTTGGCCGCTCGACTTCGACCACGCTCAATCCCTTTGCCCGGACCGCTTCTGCAATAGCGTGGTCGGGTGTAACGATCATTTCCTGACCGGCTGACTCCAACCATTCGTCCCGGAGGAGGAGACGCTCACGAATCAGGCGCATGATCGCACCGTCAACCTCGTACTCGCCAAGGAAAACTTCATTGCGCCCGCCATCTAAAGCGGCCACCACTTTTCCTGTCAAGCCACCGACGCTCACCAGGACCTCCAACATCGACACGGCAGCAATTGGTCTGGCCAGCACCTCGGCGAGTGCCTTAATGACCGCCAAGCCGATGCGCAGCCCCGTAAACGACCCCGGCCCGGAAACCACGGCGAACGCGCCGAGATCCGCTTTGGTTAAATCGTGCTTTTTGAGTAAGGCGGCAATTTGCGGAACGAGTTCGGCAGAGAACGTTCCTCCCGAAAGTTCGGCGACTTCGATGACCTCGCAAGCAATCTCTGGCCCGCATCGCGCCAGTGCGATGCTGCCATGCTTGCCTGAAGTGTCCACCGCGAGAAGAAGCATAGTTGAGAATTGCAGATCCGTGAAAATCCGGGATAGTCCGCAGTCGCTTGAATCAGTGCCCGGCCTCTACCAACTCCAGCAGCACGCCCCCGGCGCTCGAAGGATGCACGAATACATATCGATGGCCACCCGCGCCAATCTTGATTTCATTCGAGACCAGCCGCACGCCGTCGGTTCTCAAACGCTCGACCACTGCTGCCAGATCAGGCACGCGCAGGCAAACGTGATGAAGTCCCTCGCCGCGTTTGGCAATGAATTTCGCGACTGCCGAATTCTCTGACGTCGCCTCCATCAACTCCAGACGGCTCTCTCCCACGGGCAACATCGCCACACGCACCTGCTCGCCTTCGACCACTTCTTCCGCGGACGCGGCCAGCCCCAGCTTCTCGTAAATGCCCTTCGCCTCCGCCAGCGACTTCACCGCAATGCCGAGATGGTCAATTGTGAACGTATATTTTCTAAGGCTCGGTGTCTGGAAATTCACGTTGTCATCCTGAGCGAAGCGAAGGATCTATGCACTCCGCTTGCAGCGCAAAGCCGTACGCGTTTCGTAGACCATCAGGGATATAACATTAGCCCTTCCCTATCCTTCCGACAATCTCTTCCACCAGCGTATAAGGGTCGCGCCTATGCTCAGCAACCTCTACGGCGTAACGCGCGACATTGCCATCTTCCATCTGTTCGCGGGCTTTTTCCAGCAAAGCGTCGCGCAGCATTTCGATCAACCGCTCCTGCCAGTTTTCAATTTTGTGCTGCAGGACCAGGTTTTCCTTTTGCAGATACGCCTCATATTCCGCAATGGCCGCGACCAATTCATTGATCCCCGTTCCGTCGCTGGCCACGGTCTTCACAATCGATGGAGTCCAATGATCGCTGCGAATCGCCAGCGATTGCAAGGCGCGAATCTCACGCTCCACCCGCTCGGCGCCTTCGCGGTCACTCTTGTTGATCACAAAAATGTCGGCAATCTCCATAATACCGGCTTTGATGCTCTGCACATCGTCGCCCATCCCCGGCACCAGGATCACAACCGTGACGTCGGCCAGCCGCACGATATCAACTTCATCCTGTCCTACGCCGACGGTTTCGATCATGATCAAGTCGCGCCCGGAGGCATCCATCACCGTCGTCACATCGGCCGTGTTTCGGGCCAAGCCACCCAACGAGCCCCGCGTCGCCATGCTCCGAATGTAAATCCCGGGATCAGAAAAATGATCCTGCATGCGAATGCGGTCCCCCAGAATCGCCCCGCCGGTATAGGGACTGGTAGGATCAACTGCGATGATCCCGACCGTACGATTTTCTTTGCGATAGTGCTTCGCCAGTTGATCTACCAGAGTGCTCTTGCCTGCGCCGGGTGCTCCGGTGAGCCCCAGAATCCGCGCATGCCCAGTCTGCGGGAACAACGCCTTCAGCAAATCCGCCGAGCCCGGCGAACGGTTCTCTACGAGGCTGATAGCCCGCGCCAAAGTCCGCGCATCGCCAGAACGCAGTTGCGTAATCAATGGTTGGAAATCGGAGGTCAAACTGTCAGTGTAAAGCAGGGAGTGAAAAGCCGGAAATAGTGCCTCCCACTTGGGGCCCTGCGTCTGGCAGAGGCTCAATGTGCCGAGAGAACCTTCTCTAGGGTCGCTCGGACTTCAGACACCGCTTCAGAAATCTGCTCCGAGCTGTAGGTGAACTCGCCACCATGGGCAGCGTCATTTCGCATTTTGGCCACTGCCTCAAGGCGTTTGGCTTCAAATTCCGTCAAGACTCCAACCTCAATTGCCTTGAGCTTGATGATGATGGGATTCAACGTTTCCTTCGACACGACCTCCACCCCAGCAGCTCTTGCCCGGTTCTTTAGTCCCTCTTCAAGCGCCGCGCCAGCCAAGACCACAGCCGCTCGTTCATACCCATGTTTGAGCAGATAATCCGCCTGATCAAGCAATCCTTCAAAAACAGCAGCAGATACGGACAGATGGTATTCCACCGCGAGACCTAACGAATATTCGTCCTTTGCCGACTTCAGCACGCCGGTCGCTGCGCCTGCGTTCATTACTGCCGACGTACCCGGTGTCGTCCAAAGCTCGAACTGCTTTACGAAGCGATTTGTAGATACGGAAAGCTTGTCGAGGTGGTTCAGACTACTGGTTATCCAACGCACCAGGGAAACTGGCTCGGCAATCCCTCGTTTTTCAGCCTTCGTGTATTCCTCAAATATTCGCTCTCCCTCTGCAATGAGTTCATCAAGGCGTCGAAGAATTAGTGGATTCCCATTCAACATTTGACTGTCGCCTCCTTTTGCCAGCAGATAGCTTTTGACCTCAGCCGCCGAACCCAAATAGGATGAGTGGGAGGAACCTATGGCCGACATGGATATCATCCCACTCAAGCCGGAGCGTAAAGCACAACTGGAAGAGTACGCCAAGCGGCGCGGACAAGATCCTGCCACGGCCCTCGACGATGCTCTGGCCACCTATCTCGAGTGGGAGCGCCAAGACTTCGCAGAAGCCACTGAGGGCATCCGGCACGGCTACGAGGATGTAAAGACAGGGCGTACCCGACCCGCCAACGAGTTTCTGGCCGATCTGCGCCGCAAGCATGACCTTCCGCGTTGAAACCACGGCAGCAGCCGAGCAAGACGCTGATGCAGTTCTTGACTGGTTGCTGTCCCAGCATTCCGGGGACGCTGGCATGCGGTGGTTCCTGGCCCTGCAGGACGCCATCGCGTCACTGGCCCAATTTCCGGAGCGGTGCGCACTGGCTCCGGAGAGCGCAATCTTCCCATTCGAAGTGCGCCATCTGCTCTATGGCCACGCACCCCACGTGTATCGGATTCTCTTCACGATTGAAGACAAAACGGTGTACGTCCTGCATATCCGCCACGGCCGCCGTCAACCGCTCAAGCACTAAGCAAAAGCTAATCTTTCAACAACTGCCGGGCAATCACCAACCGCTGCACCTCACTGGTCCCCTCGCCAATCGTGCACAGCTTCACGTCACGATAGAACTTCTCCGCCGGATAATCTTTGATGAACCCGTATCCGCCGTGAATCTGTACACCCTCGTTCGCGCAACGCACGGCTACTTCGCTGGCATACAGCTTTGCCATGGACGACTCCAGCGTGCTCTTCGATCCCGCGTCTTTCAGCGACGCTGCCCGGAACGTCAGCAGCTTCGCCGCTTCGATCTCCGTCGCCATATCCGCCAGCTTCCACTGGATCGCTTGAAATTCGCTGATCGCTTTGCCGAACTGCTTGCGCTGTTTGGAGTATTTCAGCGCCGCTTCGTATGCACCTTCAGCCATACCCAGCGAAAGCGCCGCAATCGAAATACGTCCCCCATCCAGCACGCGCATGGCGTCGATGAATCCGTCACCTTCTTTGCCCAGCAGATTTTCAACGGGAATAACGCAGTCTTCAAAAATCAGCTCAGCCGTATCGCTCGCCCGCAGTCCCAGCTTGTTCTCTTTCTTTCCCGGACGGAATCCCTTAGCGCCCTTCTCCACAATGAAAGCCGAGAGCCCGTGCGTGTGCGCCGCGCGATCGGTCACTGCAATGACCACAAGCACGTCGGCGTAGTGTCCATTGGTGCAGAAGGTCTTGGTGCCATTCAGCACCCAGGTTTTTCCCTTGCGCACAGCCGTCATACGCGCGCTGCCCGCGTCCGACCCCGAAGACGGCTCCGTGAGTCCCCACGCCCCAATGTGCTCTCCGGTGGCCAACTTGCTGACGTACTTCTTTTTCTGCTCCTCGGTGCCGGCAAGAAAAATATGATTCGAGCACAGCGAAGTGTGGGCCGCGACGATGATGCCCACCGAACCGTCCACGCGCGAGAGCTCCTCGATCGCGGTAACGTATTCGATGTATCCCATTCCTGCCCCGCCATACTCCGTCGGGAAAACCGTGCCTAGCAGACCCAGCTTGCCGAGTTCCTTGATGATGGCCAGCGGGAACTCGCCCGCCTCGTCCCATTTCATAACATTGGGGAGAATCTCCCGCTCGGCAAACTCGCGCACACTCTTTTTCAGATGAAGTTGTTCTTCGTTAAATAGGAAATCCAAGATTCCTCCGGTCGAGTAAGGCAGCCGCATTCGAGGATTAGGTCCTCACGCGGCAAATGCAAAACATTTGATTAGAACATAGCGGTAAGCCCAGCTTCAACGAGAACGAAAAGGACGGATCGTATCCCGATGGCAGTGTAAGTCACGCCGTAACCCGGGCGGTTCTAGGGTAAGCCAGTTACGGTCCCGATACCCACCCCTTCTCAATTCTTTATCGGGCGGGAACCTCGCTGATTTGTGCCGCGATGAACCGCTCAAACACTTCATTGGAAAGCAGCCGCCCTCGCGGCGTTAGTCGAATCACGTCTCCCTTTTTCTCCATCAATCCTGTTTGCACAAAATCGGCAATAGTCACTGACAAATCTGCAATCGCATCCTCCCCGAAACCCGCTGCAACCTGCCGAAGATCGATTCCGCAGTTCAGCCGCAGGCCCAGGAAGAAAGTTTCCTCAAGCGCCGCTGCCGGTGTGACCTGGGTGCGATTCAGCGGACCCCCGGCTACATATGCCTCCAACGAGTCAGGCGTGGAGAATCGCACCGCTTCCACTCCCCCTGCTGACCCCGGCAGCATCGAGTGCGCATCGACGCCAAATCCGAGATACGGCTGCCGCGTCCAATATTTCAGATTGTGCCGCGACTCGTATCCAGGCCGCGCAAAGTTCGAGATCTCGTACTGCCGCACTCCCGCCGCCTCCAGTCGCCCACAGGCCATCAGATACAAATCCGCCGTGACATCCTCGTCCGGCACAAAGTGAGCGTGGTACTTTGTGCCGCCAGCAATTAGTTCGCGGCCGAGACGCGAATCTTCGTCCACTTCGAGCATGTAGACGCTGGCGTGTGGCGCTTGCCTTGCGATTGTCTGCTCCACCGAGAACGCCCAGCTCTCGACGGTCTGGTGCGGCAGGCCCGCGATCAGATCGATGTTGATGTTTGTAATCCCGGCCGCGCGCAGCTTGGCAACGTCATCGAGAATCGTCGTCCGATTATGCAAACGCCCAACCGCCGCCGCCTCCGGGTCGATGAACGATTGAACCCCCAGGCTCACCCGGTTCACACCGCAGCCCTGCAGAGCCTCAATCGCAGCGGGACTCAACGTGCCTGGAGCGCATTCGACGGTGATCTCCGCACCCGGCTGGACCTCGAAATTCTGCGCAATCGCGACAAACAGTCGCCGCAATTGCGCGATTTCCAGTACAGTAGGAGTTCCGCCGCCCATGTAGATGGAGTCGACAATCCGGTCAGTGCGCCCGCCCATCTGTGCTACAGTCGGGTTGTCACGGTTCATGTCAGCGCACACCCGGTCGACGTAGCTCTGAAACACGGAGCGGGAAAAAACGTCCGAGGCAAAGTTGCAGTAACTGCACTTGGTGCGACAGAACGGAACAGAAATGTACAAGCCGAGAGGCATTCCAACGATTATCCCACTTTGCGGGGACGCTGGCTGCCGCTTAAGTTTCGACCCGCGACCTGGAACTTATCGGCGATTGACGGGTTTTCATTCTCAGTAAGTTGGAGTAAAACTACAAACTAATGACGCTTCCGCGCGTGGTTATCACTGGAATGGGCGTGGTCAGCCCCAACGGCATTGGCAAAGAAGCATTCTGCCTCGCAGTTCTAGCGGGAAAATCCGGGGTAAAGCGAATTTCACGCTTCGATCCCTCCGAACTGCCGGTACAAATCGCTGGCGAAATACCCGAGTTCGACGAACTTGCATGGGTGGATGCTCGCGAACGCAAACACGTTTCCCGGGTCGTACCCTTAGCCGTAGCTGCCTCGAACGAAGCCATCCGAGACGCCGGGCTGGATCCCGAGGCAATGTCCATGGACGAAAAACGCGAGATCGGCGTGATCCTGGGCACAGGCGGCGGAGCACAGGAGTTCTCAGAAGAGCAATACCGGCTCTGGCATTCCGGACACGTCAAGCAAGTCAGCCTGTTCTGTATTCCGAGCGGAACCATGGGCACGATTCCGAGCGAGATCAGCATGCGCTTCGGCTTTCGCGGCTACAGTCACGTGGTCACCGCTGGTTGTACTTCATCCACGGATGCGGTCGGTTATGCCTACCAGCACATTCAAGCGGGCGTGCAACCCATGTTTCTGGTCGGCGGCGTCGACTCGCCAATTACCCCCGGAATCATCAAGGGCTATACGCTTCTGCGCGCGCTCACTCAATCCTGGAACCATGCGCCGGAGCGCGCCTCTCGGCCATTTTCCGCGGATCGTGACGGGTTTGTGATCGCCGAGGGTTCCTGGATGTTTATCCTCGAGGACTATGTACACGCCCGTGCGCGGGGAGCGCACATCTATGCCGAGATCACGGGCTACGCTTCTACCTGTGAGGCATTTCATCGAGTCCGCATGAGCGACTCGCCGGAGGAGCCTGCCCGCGCCATCACTTTGGCTCTCGAAGAAGCACGTATCACGCCCGAGGACGTGCACTACGTAAACCTTCACGGCACTTCCACGGAAATGAATGATCGCGTGGAGACCCATGCTCTGAAACTCGCTTTAGGAGCACGGGCGAGTCGGATTCCCATGTCCGGACTCAAGTCGCAGATCGGACACGCCCAGGGCGCCTGCGGCTCCGCCAGCTTGGCCGCGGCCCTGATCGCCATGGAGCACGGAAAGATTCCCCCAACCATTAACCTCGATGTCTCCGACCCCGAGTGCGACCTCGATTACGTCCCTGACGTGGACCGCAAAGCTCAAATTGAGCACGCCATCTGCAACTGCGTGGGTTTCGGATCGAAGAACTCGGCCCTGGTACTGCGAAAGATCGCGTAGGGCCGGCGGCCCTGTAGAGACGTAGCTTGCTACGTCTTGGGCCTGACAATAAAACCATCCTCTGTCATTCCGAGGAGCGAAGCGATGAGGAATCTGGGGTGCCCTGGCCGCCGCCAAGAACCTATATCCCTCGCTTCGCTCGTGATGACAACAAGTGGGACTTTTGACATCCCTGAGACGTAACAAGTTACGTTTCTACAGAACGTAGGCCGGGATCCCGAAACCTTTTCCATCCCGGCTGGTTTCTTTCCCATCTATCTAAGGTATCTTTGACATTAGCCGATGGCCGCTGAAGAAGAAGTATTAGGCAAGGCGTATGACAGCCGCTTGATGAAGCGGTTGCTAACGTATTTGCGCCCGTATAAGTGGCAGGTGGGGATTGCACTGGCTTCCATCCTGATCAAAGCTGGCGCCGATGTTCTCGGGCCGTATCTCACCAAAATCGTAGTTGATCGTTACCTGGCGCCGGTGCACGGACTGCACACGCCGTTCGACCGCTTCTTGAGCAACCAAGCGCTGGTCGGAATCGCTCAGGTTGCGGCCCTTTACGTGGGGCTGCTGCTCTTCAGCTTCTTGCTCGAATATCTCCAGACCTACTACATGCAGTGGGCGGGACAGAAAACGATGTTTGACATGCGCGCCCAGATCTTCCGGCATCTGCAGCGCATGCACATTGGCTTCTACGACAAGAATCCCGTGGGCCGCCTGGTCACGCGGGTAACCACCGACGTGGATGCGGTGAACGAAATGTTCACCTCTGGCGTGGTCTCAATTTTCGAAGACATTTTCGTGCTGGCCGGCATTATCGCCATCATGCTGCGCATGAACTGGCGGCTGGCTCTGATTACTTTTGCCGTACTGCCGCTTATTGGGATTGCGACCAAAGTGTTTCGCGACGCGGTCCGCGATTCCTACCGGCGCATTCGCGTGGCCATCGCCCGAATAAATGCCTACCTGCAAGAGCACGTGAGCGGCATGGTCGTCCTGCAGTTGTTCAATCGCGAAGAACGCGCCTTTGAAAAGTTTTCGGAAGTAAATGCCGTCCACATGGACGCCTTCAAAGACGCGATCATGGCACACGCGATCTACTATCCGGTTGTGGAAGTACTCTCGGCGATCGCGATTGCCTGCGTCATCTGGTTCGGCGGCAATGGCGTGATCCGCGGTATGACGACTCTGGGGGTTCTGGTTGCGTTTATCCAATACGCGCAACGCTTCTTCCGGCCCATCCAGGATCTCAGCGAAAAGTACAACATCCTGCAGTCAGCCATGGCTTCCAGTGAGCGCATTTTCAAGCTGCTCGACACCCCGACGGAGATTACGTCGCCCGCCGTTACCAAGACGCCGAAAGGTCCCGGCCGAATCGAGTTCGACCACGTGTGGTTCGCGTATCGCTCGATACCGGCGAATGATCGCGTGGAGACGGCCGCCCCCGGCCGTCCGATCGAGCGAACCTCGACTACCTCCGGCCCCGATTGGGTGCTGCGCGATGTCAGCTTCGCCATCGAACCGGGAGAAACTGTCGCCATTGTCGGCCACACCGGAGCCGGCAAGACCACGATCATTTCGCTTCTGATGCGTTTCTACGATGTGCAGAAAGGCGCGATCAAAATCGACGGAGTCGATGTCAAAGAAATGGACATTGCCGATCTTCGCCGCCGTTTTGGCGTGGTCTTGCAGGACCCGTTTCTGTTCAGCGGAACGGTTGCCAGCAACATTCGCCTGGGCACGGACGGGATAGACGATCAAGACGTAGAAAAAGCCGCGGAAGACGTGAACCTTGCCGACTTCATCCGCGCCCTCCCGAATGGCTTCAAGGAAGAGGTACGCGAACGTGGCAGTACGCTCTCGACGGGACAAAAGCAGCTCATCTCATTTGCCCGCGCCCTGGCGCATGATCCCAGGATCCTTGTGCTGGACGAAGCTACCTCCAGCGTGGATACGGAAACTGAATTCCGCGTGCGCGATGCCTTGAGCCGCATGGTCGAGGGCCGCACTTCGGTGATTATCGCGCATCGGCTTTCAACCATTCAGCGTGCGGACAAAATCGTCGTGATGCACAAAGGGCAAGTCCGCGAAATGGGTTCTCACCAGCAATTGCTCGCCCAGCGTGGCATTTATTACAAGCTCTATCAGCTGCAATACAAAGATCAGGAAGTTGCCACCGGCCCACAAGTCACCGCCAGCGCGGATGATTAGTAGCGCCCGCATCCTGCCCTCGCCAGCGAGGCGAGACGCCCCGACGACAACCGCCGGGACGGCCGTACCAAGACCCACCATCTTCCTTTCCCTTTACAATGCTCCCGTGCGAATTCTTATTTCCGCGGGTGAGGCATCGGGTGAAATGTATGGTGCGCAACTCATCGAGGCTTTGCGGCGGCGCGATCCGTCTTTGGAGTTCTTTGGTGTGGGCGGGGAGCGCATGCGCGCGGCGGGTTGCGACACTGTGGTCGACGCTAAAGATCTCGCGGTGGTTGGGATCTCCGAGATCGTCAGCCATCTTCCCAAAATCTACGGTCTGTTTCACAAACTGATCGCAGAGGCTGATCGACGTCGTCCCGACCTCGCCGTCGTAGTCGATTCGCCTGCTTTCAACTGGCGGGTGGCTCGGCAGATGCGCAAGCGCGGCATTCCCGTCGTGTACTACGTTTGTCCGCAATTCTGGGCATGGCGGCAGGGGCGTGTTCGTCTGCTGCGAAAGTACGTCAATAAAGCACTGGTGATTTTTCCCTTCGAAGAAAAGTTCTATCGCGACCGCGAGGTGGACGCCACTTTCGTTGGCCATCCGCTCGCCGATCTGTCTCCGCCTTCAACCGATCGCGGTGCTTACGCATCGACCTACGAACTCGACGCCGAGAAAACCTGGATCACGGTCATGCCCGGCAGCCGCATAAAGGAAGTGCGGATGAATTTGCCTACGATTTTGGACTCGTCCGCGAGGCTGGGATCGGCATATGAATTCCTGCTCCCAGTCGCTCCCACTCTCGATCGCGACTTTCTCGAGTCTCTGATTGGCGGCCGCGACTCCATCCGCTTGGTCACCGATGCCTTGCCCGCGTTGGCGCACTCCCGGGCTGGAATCATTGCCAGCGGCACGGCGACTGTGGAAGCCGCGATGATGGGCACGCCGTTCGTTATGGTTTATCGCGTGTCTTCGCTGACGTATTTTCTGGGACGGCCGCGAGTCAAAGTGCCCCACTTTGCCATGGTGAATTTGATCGCCGGAAGAGAGGTCGTGCCGGAACTGGTGCAGCATGACTTCACTGCTGAAAAGGTAGTCGCGAGACTCAGAGACATTCTTCCCGATGGTCAAGCCCGCGACCAGATGATTGAGGGCTTGAGGTCGGTCAAAGCCTTGCTTCGCGGGCCGAATCAAGACCGGCTTCACGCGGCGGAACGCGCCGCCGAAACTGTAATGGCGCTACTGCAAAAATCGCCTGGGGAGACGTAGCTTGCTAGGTCTCAGGGCTATTGCTCAACTGACTGCTCCGTCGTTCCGAGGCGTTTGTGGCGAGGGCTTCGGTCCGCCTAGATGCCCAGAACTGCAGATCACTCGCGTTGCTCGGGATAACAATCGTTGGAGGTTGGTTCCAAATCAGAGGCGTTGCAAGCTACGTCTCTACGGCGAAAAAACATCGAACCCTTGTCCTCACAGCATCTTTTGCGTAACAATCTTCATCATAGAGATTAGAGACCTGCGGGATTTTCCCGGGAGACGTTCCTGAATGTTCTTTGAACCTCGGCGCCAGCGTCGGGCCCTTACAAACTTTCTTGCCTTATCGCTTTTGTTAGTTTCATTGCCCGCCTGGGCCGCCGAGAAGACGCGTCTGCGGGTGGACGACTATCAGATCGACGCCGAACTGACGCCCCATACTCATAAAATCTCCGCCCGCGCGAAGGTGAAGTTCACAGCTCTGGAAGATATCAACGCCGCCGTCTTCGAACTGCACAACGGCTTGCGCGTCAACAAAGTAACCGATGACGCGGGCCAGACGCTATCCGCCGAGCGCGTCTCGCAGGATTTCACAGTGCGGGTGCAGTTGTCGAAACCGCTCAGCAAGGATGCTTCGACCACCCTGACATTTGATTACGATGGCACGCTCGACGCCGCTGACGACAGCCCGGTACAGGGGCTCAAGCTGGCCTCGATCAACGACGAAACCAGCTACCTGCTCTATGCCGGGCGTTGGTTTCCGGTAAACGCGTACGGCATCAACCGTTTCACGGCGACGATGAACATCACCGTGCCGGCCCACATGGTGGTCATTGGCAGCGGGAAAGAGACGGTCAGCAATACTGCTCCTTCAAAGAAGGCGGCTGCTGGCGCGCTGCCCACTAAGACCTTCACCTTCATCTGGGACAAGCCGAGTTTCCCCGGGACCATCGTTGCCGGAACCTTTCAGGAGTTTAAGAGCGATGAAGCGGGTGTGGATCTGCATGTTTTTTTCAAGCCGGTCCACCAGAATCTGGGCGCGATGTATGCGGAGACCGCGATCAAAGAATTTACTTATTACGTGACCCTCTTCGGTGCCGCGCCTTCGACCACTCTGAGGGTCGTTGAGATTCCGGATGACACCGTGCCCTCGGCCTGGGCTCCAGAGATGGCAGCTATCGCGGGCCGCGCCGTGACTGAGAAAGTGAATTACCGATTGCTGGCAAACACCATTGCGCACCAGTGGTGGGGAGCTTCCGTGAGCCCCAAGTCCATCGACGACTGGTGGCTGTGCGACGGCTTTGCCCGCTACTCGGAAGCTCTCTACGTGGAAAACGCTGCCGGAACCGCCGGTCTCGAAGAAGTGGTGAAAGACATGTCGGTGGGCGCGCTGGCTTATGACTCGGTGCCGCTTGCGACCGTTGGCAAACTGGACATGTTCTCTCCGGAGTTCCAGTCGCTGGCAACGGACAAGGGTGCGATGATTTTGCATATGCTGCGCTGGGTGGAAGGCGATCAAAAGTTTGATCAGACGATGCGCACCTATGCCTCGAAATACGCGGGCAAATCGGCGTCGCTGGATGATTTCAGCGCGATCGCCGAACAGACTTACGGAGATAAACTTACCTGGTTTTTCACCCAGTGGCTCGATTCTACCGGCGCCCCCGAATTCAAGACCAAGTACACGGTTTACCGCTTGGGGACAAAATGCCAGGCCAATCAGCGCTGTGCGGGCTTCCGCATCGTAGGGCAGATTAACCAGGATCTCGACCTCTTCCGCATGCCGGTCGAACTGAAGGTTGACACCGACGGCAAGACCGAAGAAAAACGCATTGATGTGGTGGGAACCGATTCGGCGTTCACTTTGGAAACTTTCGGCAAGCCGCGCCGGATTTCGATCGATCCCGACAACCGTGTGTTGAAAAATTCCACGGACGTAAAGCTGCGCGCATCGATTCAGCGCGGGCAGGCACTGGTTCAGCAAGGCGATTTTGCCGGAGCGCTATCGGAATTCAACAAGGCCCTCGAAGTCAATAAGAACAGTTCGCTCGCGCACTACCGGGTTGCCGAAGTGTTCTTCCTGCAAAAGAACTATCAGGCGTCGGCCAATGCGTACCGCGATTCGCTCAATGGCGACGGCGATCCGCGGTGGACCGAGGTTTGGAGCCACATCCAGCTAGGAAAGATTTTCGATATTACCGGGCAGCGCGAACGCGCCACCAACGAGTATCGCCAGGCGCTGCAGACCAACGACAACACTCAGGGTGCGTTGGAAGAAGCGAGGAAATATTTGCAGAAGCCTTTCGAGCCGCAAAAAAGCAACGGATAGACTGGTCAATCCGACGACCGCGTCAAGGTAGATTTGTCATCCTGAGCGCAGTGGGTGCGGCGCGTAGCGCGGCATCCACGAAGTCGAAGGACCCCGGGGATGCTGGAACCGCCAGAGACGCCGCCAGGTATTACTACAGGGAGAACTCCCTGCATGGCAATTGCTGGAACTGTCGTACTCGGGGTCCTTCGACTGCGTTGCCGTCGCTGCGCAACGGCAACTCCGCTCAGGATGACAGCGTGTGCGGGATGCAGCGTCAATACGCCCAGCGTAATAGCGTAGCTCCTACGGTGAATCCCGCGCCTACGGACGCCAGCAGCACCAGATCACCTTTCTTGAGCTTGCCTTCCTGTCGCGCCGTGTCCATGGCCAGTGGAATTGTGGCGGCAGTAGTGTTTCCGTAGCGGTCGATGTTGATGATGATGCTTTCCGGTTTCACCGCCAACCTGTCGGCGGTTGCCATGATGATCCGCTGGTTGGCTTGGTGAGGAATGAATGCGTGCACGTCGCTACCCTTCAGTCCATTTCGCTCCAGGATTCTCTCGCAGACTTCCGCCATTTTGCGGACGGCGTACTTGAACACAGCAGCTCCGTCCTGATGAACGTAGTGCATCCTCTGATCCACGGTTTCATGAGTCGAAGGATTGAGGCTGCCGCCTCCGGGCATGTAGAGAGAACATCCTCCGGAGCCGTCTACTTCATGGATGAAATCGATCATTCCCAGCCCGTCACTCTCGGCTGGTTCGAGAATCACAGCACCCGCTCCATCGCCGAAGATGATGCAGGTGGCTCGATCCGTGTAGTCGATAATCGAGGACATCGTATCCGCGCCAATGACCATCACCTTTTTGTGCGCGCCGGTAGCGATAAACTGTGCACCCGCCTGTAGTGCATACACAAACGCCGAGCAGGCTGCGGAAACATCGAAGCCCCAAATGGCTTTCGCTCCCAGTTTGTGTTGCACCAGGCACGCGGTCGACGGGAAGAACATGTCTGGCGTGACCGTGCCGACGATGATCGCCTCCACATCGGAGGGCGCGAGGCCACGTTCAGCCAGGGCCTTCTTTGCGGCTTCCACTGCCAAATCGCTGGTAGCGACGCCCTTGTCCACGATATGACGCTCGCGGATCCCAGTGCGCTCGATGATCCACTGGTCGGTAGTTTCTACCATCTTTTCGAGGTCGGCGTTGGTTAACAGGCGGGGCGGAACGTAGGTTCCAAGGGCGCTGATCTTCACCCTGGCAACACCTGCGCGCACAAGTTGGCTCACTCTATGAGTTCTCCAATTGAAATATAAACTTGCTATTCTGACGCACCAGGCTGGGCAATGTCCAACTCAATGAGGCGGAACGCGGCATTGGCCAGTTGATCTCAACACCTACGTCACTGTACGCAAGGCTAAAATCATGACGATGCCAAGGGAGGCAAGGCAGAGTCGCACGAATAGTTGATTCTCAAAGGGCCTCTTAGTAGCTCTTTCGATTATCGGCTTCGGCACCAGTGAGCCCCCAATGAAAATCAATGCGCCAATCAGGATTGCAATTTGCCTCGGGTTCACGCCGTTGCCCTCTCTGCTAATTTCAGCAAATCGAAAAAGCCAGACACCGGCGACCCACTGCACACGCAAGAGCCCGTTACCGTTGCTTCCTTCCGGACCTGGCGGGGTTGGCGGGAGTGCGTCGCGCGGGACCGATGCCTGACCTATTCGATTCTACCATTCCGGTCGTACTCTTCCCTTTCCCGGCGGAATCACCAACAATAGGAACGTAGACGGGAAACATGGCGACAGTCCCCAGCACGCAATCCGTGACGACTCCACTGCCCACGGCGGTGCAGCGCTACTTTGAGATTGCGCTATATCTGCTGGTAGTGAGTGGATTCGCCACGCTGGTTTCGACCGGAGGCCTCGACCTGCCTGCGGTTCTGCTGGTGGGTGCGGCAATTCTGTTTCGCGGATACCTGCTGGCGACGCGCCGCACCCTGCTCATTCCCGAGGCCTGGACCACCAAACTCACCCTCGGCTACGTGGCCTTCTATCTCGCGGATTACTTCGTGTTTTCGGGTGTATTCGTGACGGCCACGGTTCATCTTGTGCTATTCGTCATGCTTGTGCGCTTGTTCTCCAGCAAGCGGGACCGCGATTACTATTTCCTGGCAGTCATCGCTTTCCTCATGGTGCTGGCCGCGGCGGTGCTCACGGTGGACAGCAGTTTTCTGCTGGCGTTTGCCGCGTTCATGCTGATGGGTGTCGTCACCTGCATCCTGATGGAGATGCGGCACGCTTCTGGCAAAGCTACAGTTCGAGCCAACTCGTCCAGTGATGAATCGGCTCACCAGCAAATGGCTTTTTCCCTGGCTGGCGCCTCGCCTCTGCTGGCGTTCTTGATACTGCTGGCCGCATCGGCAATTTTCTTCCTTCTGCCACGAATATCGAACGGGTATCTCAGTGCCTTCGCGCGCAGCAACGAAATCAGCACCGGCTTCAGCGACCGCGTGCAACTCGGCCAGATCGGCCAGATACAGCAGTCCAACTCGCTAGTGATGCACATCCAGATTGACGGTGATCGGCATGGTGCTTACGACTTGAAGTGGCGCGGAGTGACGCTGAACCTGTTTGATGGCAAAACGTGGTTCAATCCACACGCGCAGCACATTGCAACAAACCTGGGCGGAGGTCGTTTTCTTTTGTCGCGGGCGGGCGCGCAGGGGGGAAAGCCCCAGCCGGCAGGGCAACTCATTCACTACGAAGTACTCATGGAGCCTCTGCTCAGCAACGTTTTCTTCCTAGCGCCTACGCCCAACCTGCTGCAGGGCAACTACCGTCTGGTGTCGGTAGACAACGGGGATGCGGTTTTTAACCTCGATCCCGAGCACCCCATCAACCGCTACGAGGCCACCTCCGATATCTCCCAGCCCGTCGCCAGCCGTTTGCGCGCTGCCCCGGACGCTTATCCACCTGACATCTTGCTGAACTATCTGCAACTGCCCCGGCTGGATGCTCGCATCCCGCCTCTGGCCCGCCAGATCTCGGCGGCCGCTGGCAACAATTACGATAAGGCAGTTGCGATTGAGACCTACCTGCGCACAAAGTTTGGATACACGCTGCAACTTCCACGCACCGTTCCGACCGATCCCGTAGCCAATTTCCTGTTCGAGCGCAAGCAGGGACACTGCGAATACTTTGCTTCCTCGATGGCCGTGATGCTTCGCGCGCTGGGCATTCCTTCGCGGGTGGTGAACGGCTTTCGCACTGGCGAGTTTAACGACCTAACGTCGCAGTATCTGGTTCGCGCCAGCAGCGCGCATTCCTGGGTGGAAGCGTATTTCCCGGGTTATGGATGGATCAGCTTTGACCCAACTCCGGCCGCGCCCGCGCTCACGCGTACCGGATGGAGCAGGGGCATGTTGTATCTGGACGCAATGGCTTCATTCTGGCGGGAGTGGGTTATCAACTATGACGCGGGCCATCAATACAATCTGGGTCGCGAGGCGACGCGCAACAGCGTGGAATGGTTCCAGCGGGCGCGAAACTGGGCGCGCCGCAAGCACGAAGCGTTGCTGACCGCAGCTCGCCGAACCCAGCGAACGGTTTCCGATTCTCCCGTCCAATGGAGCATTGGGGGAGTAGCAATTGTGGGACTGCTGGTTTTAGCGGCCAACGCGCGACGGTTGTGGAGAGCGGTTCGCAGCCGTCGACTGGCGACTCGTCCGGAAAAATCTCCCCGCCTGGCCGCAACCATTTGGTATGAACGCATGACACGGTTGCTTGCGAGGAAGGGCTGGAATAGGCCCCCATCACACACTCCGAAAGAGTTCCTCATTTCTATTCAAGACGAATCCATGCGAGAGTCGGTGGCGAAGTTCGTCCGACATTACGAATCTGCCCGCTTCGGAGATTCCGCTCAGGATGCCCAGCGTCTGCCAGAACTGTACGAGGAAATCTCGACTGCCGCGCGCCGGTAAGCGCAATCTATGAGGGTTAGCTTGAGTGGGCCGCCAACCACCACCGTCGCGCCGCAACCACCGACCAAATCGCTTCGACAACTCCGAAGGGCCAGGCGCCTTGGAGAAACCCATAGATCGAACCCAACATGCACGCAGCGGCGAATGCCAGAATGAACCATCGGCTTCGATTCTCGAAGGCGTAGCAAACCAGCATTGCTGTAACCGCAAACAATCCGAACCACGTCAGTCGATTCACACCGTGACTCCTAATTGCTTTCTTAGCGATGGAAGACCTGGCTCAGGATCGAAGGCCCGGAGCAGTCTTGAATGTTAGAATAGAAGGATTCCATGCCACATCAGAACCCCACTGTAGCCATCGAGAATATACCCGAAGACGCCGGACCCGCGCCCCTGTCCCGGCCGAAGGTCGGTTTTGTAAGCCTGGGCTGCCCCAAGAATCTGGTCGATAGTGAGGTCATGATGGGCATACTGGCGCAGGCGGGAGCCGAGTTGATCCCGCGCGCCGAAGACGCAGATGTGATCGTGGTCAACACCTGTTCATTCATCGCCAGCGCCCAGCAGGAATCCGTGAACACGATCTTGGAGATGGCGCGGCACAAGGCTGACGGCCGTGCCCGGAAGTTGATCGTTGCCGGATGTCTCGTCGAACGCTTCCGCGACGACATTCGCAAGAATATTCCTGAAGTCGACGCGGTCGTGGGTACCGGTGAACTGGAAAAGATTCTGGCCGCGGCGGGGATCGCAGACGCACCAGCCAAACCTTCGCCATTTAATATTTTGACCTCGCGGCCCGAGGGCGATGCTCGAGAAGCCCAAGGACGATTCTCCCGCGAGTCGTGGGACGGTGCCATCGCCGACCTGCCCAATTATCTTTACGACGAAGCGACGCCACGCGTCCTGGCTACGCCCGGATACACCGCGTACATCAAGATTGCCGAGGGCTGCGATCACCCCTGCACCTTCTGCATTATTCCGCAGCTGCGCGGCAAGTTCCGTTCTCGCCGATTCGAATCCGTGGTTGCCGAGGCTGAACGGTTGGCCCGCTCTGGCGTGCGTGAGATCACCCTCATCGGACAAGATACGACCTGCTACGGCGAGGATTTTGGCCTCAAAGACGGACTCGCTCTTCTGCTTGAAAAATTAGCGAGCATCGCGGATTTGCGCTGGATCCGTTTTCTCTACGCGTATCCCAACAGGATTACGGGACGTCTGCTCGAAACCATCGCCGCTCATGAAAAAATCTGCGCGTATGTCGACGTACCCCTGCAGCACGCATCGTCTTCAGTTTTGAAGCGCATGAAACGTGGCGGAGGCGCTGACGTGTTCTTGCGTTCGATTGAAAAGATGCGGCGCACGATTCCGGACGTCACTTTGCGAACTTCCTTCATCGTCGGCTTCCCCGGCGAAACCGAAAGCGAATTCGAGCAACTCTGCGAATTCGTTCGCCAAGCGGAATTTGATTGGATGGGGACATTCGGCTACTCCGATCAGGAAGGCGCAAATGCCTTTGCGCTGGGCGAGAAACTCCCCGCTCGCGAGATCGAGCGGCGGCGCAAACACCTGATGCAGATCCAGCGCCGCATCAGCAAGAAGAAAAAGAAGGCTCTGATCGGCCAGGAACTCGACTTGCTGCTGGAAGGAGTATCCGAAGAAAGTGATCTGCTGCTCGAAGGACGCACCCCGAGACACGCTCCCGAAATCGATGGCAAAGTATTTGTGAACGACGTTCCCGAAGGACTCCAGCCGATACCGGGGGAGTTCTACCGCTGCCAGATCACCGAAGCCCACGACTACGATCTGGTGGCGAAGATCATATAGGCATCTATGGCACGCAAGCGCACTCTGAACCTGCGGTGTCCAATCTGCAAGAAGGCGGTCAAAAGCAACGACGCCGAGTTCCCCTTCTGCAGTGACCGCTGCCGCACCATCGATCTCGGCAAGTGGGCAAGCGGAGCCTACAGGATCTCATCGCCGGTTCAAGACACATCAGACAGCATTTCAGGCGGACTACCGGACAATTCCGATGAAGACTGAGTCGGATCGAAAAACACCGACCGACTTTCCCCTTCCATCGTCCCGCCCCCGCGCCCCGCTCTGGGCCAAGCTGGTTGCTACTTTCTTTGGCACCGGCCTGCTGCATCCCGGCCCTGGAAGCTGGGGCTCAGCGGCGACGGTTCTGCTCTGGTGGCTCCTGAGTCGCTGGATCAGCCTGCATTGGCAGCCCATGAGCGCCCTGCTGCTGGCGACTGTGGCCGTGGTGATCGGCATTCCCGCCGCTACTCATATGGCTCGCGCGACTGGGCTGAAAGACCCTCAGTTCGTCGTGATCGATGAAGTTGCCGGACAACTCATCACCCTGATTGCCGTGCCGGTCTCATGGAAATCTCTGCTGCTGGGCTTTATACTTTTCCGGGGATTCGATATCGTAAAACCTCCACCCGTGCGTCAGCTTGAGCATCTTCCGGAGGGATTCGGCATCGTAATAGATGACGTCGGCGCTGGCCTTTACGCTTTGGCTCTGATGCAACTGGCGCTGCATTTTGGCCTTTTGCCACGATAGGGTTTTCTGCAAACGCACGACGCAAGGAAGTTGAAGTCCATGGGAATTTCTGACCGCTTGCTGGGCAAGGCAAATGTTAACGGAAAGCCGCACATCGAAGCGATAGTTCCCTCTGCCGCCCTGCCCGGCGGCGAAGTGCGGATCACCGGCCACGGCTTGCGTCCCCAGGATCTGCGGCGGCCTCGGGTCCGCTTCGGCGAGATCGAAGGCGCGGTGGTCATCAGTTCCGACGATTTCCTCGTGGCTCGCGTGCCGCCGGGTGCATCCTCCGGACCCATCGTCGTCTCGACCAATGGGCACTGCAGCAATCCTCAGCAGATCAAGGTTGCGGTCCCCATCGCCGAGAATCTGCATCCGGTCACCAATCCAGCGCTCGACGCCGAAGGCAACATCTACGTCAGTTTTTCCGGCAGCCGCGGACAGAAGGTTCCAGTCGCGATTTACAAAATCGACACCAATTACAATGTCAAACCTTTTCTCGCGGACCTGATGAACGCCACTTCCATCGCCTTTGACCGGGCGGGGCAAATGTACGTTTCTTCGCGTTTTGATGGAACCGTCTACCGGGTCGCTCCGAACGGCACCATGTCGTCGTATGCCGAGGGCATGGGAATCGCAACGGGCATTGCTTTCGACCGCGCCCAAAACCTATATGTCGGCGACCGCAGTGGCACAATTTTCAAGATCGGGTCGGATCGCCAGATTTTCGTTTTCGCCACTCTCGAACCCAGCATTTCCGCGTATCACTTGGCTTTCGGCCCCCGTGGAGATCTTTTCGTGACCGGGCCAACCACCTCCAGCTTCGATTGCATGTACAAGATCACTCCCCAAGGCAACGTGTCCACTTTCTTCCGTGGCTTGGGACGCCCTCAGGGCATCGCCTTCGATGCGGAAGGCAATCTCTACGTGGCCGCTTCCCTCTCGGGCAAACGCGGCATCGTCAAGATCACCCCCGCGGGCGAGGCGTCGTTGGCGGTTGCGGGCGCGGGACTGGTCGGCCTCGCCTTTGCCCCGGGCCGCTCCGCCGTTCTAGCCACAACCAGCGCCGTTCATCATCTCGCCTGGAATATCCAGGGATTGCCATTAGCGGACTTCCCCGCCTGAGTCGAGCACTCAGCATTCGGCCTTAAGAACTATGCGCGTGAATCCGTGAAAATCCGTGGCGGATCTTACTCCGCCTCGTAATCATTTACACTTTTACTGGTGAACGCCGAGATCATCGCCATTGGCTCCGAGCTGCTGACTCCTTTCCGGCAGGATACGAACTCGCTTTATCTCACCGAAAAACTCAATCAGCTTGGCGTCGAAGTGATCTTTAAGACCATCGTGGGCGATAACCGCGAACAACTCACTGCAACGGCCAATCTTGCCATAGCGCGCGCCGAGATCGTCATCTTCATGGGCGGCCTCGGCCCGACCGAAGACGATCTCACCCGCGAAGCGGTCACCGATGCCCTCGGACTTGAACTTCACCGCGACCCTGCGATTATCACCAGCCTCGAACAGCGCTTCGCCGTGCGCGGCTGGAAGATGGCAGCCAATAATCTCAAGCAGGCGGATGTGATCACGGGTGCCACCGTTCTCCCCAACGCCAATGGCAGCGCCCCGGGACAGTGGATCAGCGGCAAATATGAAGGCCGCGAAAGAATCATCATGTTGCTTCCCGGGCCTCCGCACGAATTGAAAGCCCTCTTCGAGGAGCAATGTGTGGCGCGCCTGCGGGCCAAGCTGCCGCCGCAATTCATTGCGACCCGCGAACTAAAAATTACCGGACTAGGCGAGTCGGCGTGCGACGCCCGGGTTGCCCCCATCTACAAGCTTTATACGGATGTGCAAACGACGATCCTCGCAGGAGCCGGCGAAATTCAGCTGCATCTAAAGACGCGTGCCGCTTCTCTCGAAGCCGCGCAGGCGCGAGTCGATCGGTTGGTCGAGAAGATTGAAGAAGAACTCGGAGATTTGGTTTTCTCCGACAACGGCGATTCCATGGAGCAGATCGTCGGCTACTACTTGCAGATGCGCAACGCAACCCTGGCAGTCGCGGAATCCTGCACCGGTGGCATGTTGGCCGAGCGCATCACGTCGGTCAGCGGAAGCTCGCGTTACTTTCTGGGCGGAGCCGTCGTTTATTCGAATCAGTTGAAGACCACGTTCGCCGACGTTCCCGCTGAACTGATCGAGAAGCACGGCGCAGTGAGCCGCGAAGTAGCCTCCGCTTTGGCGGAAGGAATTCGACGGCGTAGCGGCGCGACCCTGGGCTTGGGGATTACCGGCGTCGCAGGGCCAACTGGCGGGACTGATGCGAAACCGGTCGGCCTGGTCTTCCACGCGCTGGCCAGCGACGCAGGAACCGAAGTCGTGGAACGCAAGTTTCCGGGCGATCGCAAACACGTCCGCCGCTTCGCCAGCCAGCAGGCGATGGATATGGTGAGAAGAAAATTGATGTAAATCAGTCGTTGGCCGCTGGCCGTGGGTCGCTAGCCGGAATGGTCTTGGCCAACGACCCACGACTAACGACGAACGACGGTCATGCGTATTTTCATCGCCCTCGACATCGACGACACCATCCGCCAGCGCATTCAGCGCTTCATGGAAGGTGTCAGCGGCTTTGCGCCGGATGCCCGCTGGGTCCGTCCCGAATCGTTGCACGTGACTTTGAAATTCATCGGCGAGAAGCCGGATGAGATTGTGGAAAAAATAAAGCGCGCCCTGTCGGGCATTCACAGCGAGTCCATCGAGATCGCATTCCGCAGTTACGGATTCTTCCCCACTGCCAAAGCGGCCCGCGTCTTCTGGGTTGGAATCGAATCCGGCCCGCAACTTGCATCTCTCGCGAAAGCTGTCGATGAGGTCGCGTTCACTCTCGGGATCCGGAAGGAAGACCATCCCTTCACTCCTCACCTCACTCTGGCGCGCGGCGGCGGACGCTCCGGCGCTCCGCGTTGGAGCAAAAGCGATACGCCAAACAAGAACTTCCAAAGACTGCAGCAGAAATTGGCCGCTCTCCTCACTCCTGATTTTGGTACCATGGCGGCCCGCGAGTTTTTTCTATACCAGAGTCAACTCGCGCCAGGAGGTTCGCGCTATACCAAGATCGCAAGGGTAGCCCTCGTGTAGCGCCGGCATCTTGCCCTCGCCGGAATATCAATGATCGCTTTCGTTCTCACCGCCGCGTACAGCTACCTTCTGGGCTCGATCCCCTTCGGCTACATCCTGGTTCGCACTTTCCGCGGACAGGACATTCGTCAAACCGGCAGCGGCAACATCGGAGCCACCAACGTTTCTCGCACTTCTCCACAATTAGGCGCACTTACTCTGATTCTCGATGCGCTCAAGGGACTTACCGCCGTGGCGGTGACGCGCGTATTCTTCCCCGGCCACAATATCCTTCTGGGCACGGCTGCATTTTTCGCAATCGTCGGCCACATGTTCCCGGTGTGGCTGCGTTTTCGAGGCGGAAAGGGAGTAGCCACGGGATTGGGTTCCTTCATCCTGCTCACCCCGAAAACCATTCTGGTGATGGTCGCAATCTTCGTTGTGATTTTTCTGGCGTTCCGTTACGTGTCGCTCGCCTCGATCCTGACGGTGGCGCTATTTCCGCTCCTGGCCTGGATGATCGAGCCATACCCAGACACTCCACAAATGCTCACCTTCATCGCCGCCTCATCTCTGCTGATCATCGCCAAGCACCATGAAAACATCCGGCGACTGCTCGCCCATACCGAATCCCGCTTCCAGTGGAGCCGGCGATGAGCGAGATTGCCGTTGTCGGCGCGGGCGCCTGGGGAACCAGTCTTGCCATCGTTCTGGGGAGGAAAGGCACGCACCGCGTGCGCCTGTGGGCCAACGAAAAAGAGGTGCGCGATTCCATTTCATCGCGCCGAGTGAATGAATTCTTTCTCCCCGAATACACCATCCCTGACTGCGTTTCTGCGACGGGCAGTTTTGAGGAGGCCCTTCGCGATGCCGAAGTTGTGGTGAGCGTCATGCCTTCGCAACACTGCCGGAGCCTTTTCCAGAAGATGCGCCCGTTTCTCGCGCCCGGGATGCTGTTCGTAAGCGCCACCAAGGGTCTGGAGGAAACAACTCTTCTCCGCATGACCGAAGTGATCGCACTCATTGTCGGATCAGACGGAGGCTTCCAACCGCGCATCGGAGCCCTAAGCGGACCAACTTTCGCCAAGGAAGTTGCCCGCGGCGATCCTACCGCTATCACTATCGCGTCGGAGGACGCTGGCCTCGCGGAAACCGTTCAGCGAGAGTTTAGTGATATGTCCTTCCGCGTTTACACCAACAGCGATGTCACAGGAGTGGAGCTCGGCGGAGCGCTCAAGAACATCATTGCTATCGCTGCGGGGGTTTGCGACGGCCTTGGCCTCGGGCACAACTCAATCGCGGCCCTGATCACTCGCGGCCTGGCGGAGATCACCCGCCTGGTCGTAGCCTGCGGCGGGCGCCAGGATACGATGTCGGGACTCGCGGGCCTGGGCGATCTCGTCCTCACCTGTACTGGCGGCCTTTCGCGCAACCGCAGTGTGGGAGTCGAACTGGGCCGCGGGCGCAAGCTTTCGGAGATCATCGCCGCAATGCATGGCATGGTGGCCGAAGGCGTCTTCACCACTCATGCTGCCGTCGAGTTGGCGCGCTGTCGTGGAGTTGAAATGCCAATCACCGCCCAGATGGATGCCATCCTTCATCACGGCAAGTCGCCACAGGATGCCATTCGCGATCTCATGACTCGCAGCGCCAAAAGTGAAACTGGACCGATGTAGGCGCCGCTTTATCTTTCCACACGAGGGTGAGATCACCGCCAAGACTCTGAAGAGCCAACTATTGCACTCGTTTGAGGTCCATTATCCAATCCGTTTCCCACGTTTTACCACCGTCGGTTGATTCTGCTTGCTCCCAGTGACCTGACGTGGGTGTGATCCCGGACCATATGAGCCGCGTGCGGACTGGTTTCCCGCCTTCGGTATCGTCGTTCGCATAGAACGTTCCTACGCCATTGTGGAAGCTGCCTCTCACCGGCGGATCCATCGGACCAAGTGGCGTCCTGCTGTCCATCCACCAGATCGACCACTGCCCCGTCTTGGCGTCGAACGATCGGGGAGCTACACCGCGGTAAGTGCCGCCCGGAACTTCGAACACGGTGTCGTCGACATTAGCGTAGCCACCCATTAGTGGCTGGCAAAATAATGTCCCTTCGAATTCGATCCACTCGTGACTGTTGACGAGGCGATGCTTCAGCTTTCGATGATGGACTTGCCAGCGTCCGAATAAAAAATCGAAGTCATGCAGTCCCGGCACCGCACTTTCTGCATGACCTATCTCTGCTCCCGAACCCGGGGAGGACTGAGCGACAGATAGCCCGGACGCCATTAGGCCCAGAATCAGCCATACCGTTACTGCCAGACGCTTATGTATTTGCACGTTCGACTCCTTTTTCGTAACGAGATAATACGCGCATCCTGCGCATGCACTTGGTCCAGTTCCTGTGTCACAGATTCATCGCTGAATCCACGAGTTTCACTAGACGACGTGTGAACATTAGACGTTATACAACTCAAAATGTTTTGAGTGGGTGTTGAAATCGGGCCATAGCACTCAGAACCCGTCAATGAGCGCCATGGACGATTCCTCGACAGTTATCTTGGGTTCAGACTGCGTAGGCGGCAAGAAAACCAATCATGAGCAGCAGTACCGACGCCATCTCCAAAACCATCAGCCATTTCGGAGCTCCGCGTATAGCCGCATCCGGACTCGCCCAGACTTCCCCCACGCGACCTCCAAAGGCGATCCTATTTATTCGAGACTCGCACGAAGCTTCCAATCTCGCGCTCGCTTTCCGTCAGGTCCTCGCACTTTTTGTCGATAGCCTCGTACTCGGAGAGATGCTGTTCGCGGAATCTGTCGTAAGCCTGTTTCGAGGTCCAAAAGTCCAGCGTCAGATAAGTCCGTCCGGCCTTGACCTCATGGACAAGTTCTGTTCCGATATAGGACTCATGCTGCCGGAAGAATCCTGCCCAATCGCCCTTCGCTCCATACGCCTGTCTGAAGCGCTTCTCCATTCCTCGTCGAACCTGAAACTCCCAGATAATCAGGTATCCCCACTCTTTGCCCTTCCGCTCCGTAGATTTGATCCCGCCTGGGCGCTTAGCCTTTAGCCGACCAGATTCACGACCCTGAAGCGAAGCCATTTTCTTATCTCCCCAAGCCCTTGACCCACAACGTTTTGTCCCCGCCGATCGAGCCCCAGACCGCTTAAATCCTGCTAAAAAGCCCGAAGGGCACGGCTTTTCGGGGTACCTTCGTAACAATTCCTGACGGCCATGTCAGGCTACAATTTTAGGGTATCGGCTGAACTTCTGGCTGGGCCGAATCGCGCCGCAAAGGGCCACTTGTCGATAAAATTGCCATCGCCATCTCGTCTGCCTATTCTGTACGTGATCCTCAGTGTGCTCGTACTGATCAGCGTCGTGCCCATGTATTTTTATTCGGCGCAGGTGGAATCCATCAACCGCGACCGCCTGATCACCAACGAACGGCTTCTGCAGAATACAGTCACGCGCTCGCTCGCCGATGACATTTCGCAGCACCAGGAATCCCTGCGCATGATGCAGGCAAATCTGTCCTCCGCGCTGCAGGTCGCCAGCGGCGGGGACATCACTTCTGAACATGTGGAAGCGCCTGAGTTGCGTGCCCTGTTGGAGAATTTTGTTTCCTCGTCCGACGACTTGGCTTATGCAACGCTTCTAAATACCGACGCCAAGGGAATTTCCGCCGGACGAATCGCTCCCGACGCTTTTCTGCAACGCGAATTGGAGCGGGCCTACGCCGCCGCTCGCGAAGGTCGAGTTTACAACGGTCAAGCGTTGGTCGTAGGCACCGGCAAATCATCCCGCACGGTCATGCTTGTCAGCACTCCTGTGATGTACGCCGGCAGCTTTCTGGGCATGATTGGTTCCGTCGTCGACCTGCAGTTCCTGATACGCCGCCTGCAAGAGGTCAATCGCGGCGGCCTTACACCCTACGTCGTGGATAGTCAGGGACGGCTGGTTGCCGGCGCGACCTCGGACTACGCCACCGGACAAGACATGTCTAATCTGGAAATCGTGCGCAACTTCGTCGAGGCTGGGACGAAAGTGCAAATGGTTGCCGCGACCCGGGAATTCAATCTTCGAAGCGGCAACGACAATATACGAATGTTGGGCACTTACAGTCCCGTAACCAACCTGGACTGGGCCGTAGTCGTGCAAAAGCCGCGCGCCGAGGCCTACCGCGGCGTCTATGAAATGCAACGCAACGCCCGCAACCTTGCGATGATGGCGATCGCGCTGAGTGTTGGCATCAGTATTTTCGCCGCCCGCCGGATCACCAATCCGCTCGAAGTCCTGACTCATTTCAGCCGAGCGATTGCAGGCGGGGATTTCTCACAGCGCGTGCACGTCAAAAGCCGGACTGAAATCGGCGAGCTGGCTGAAACCTTCAACGTGATGTCGGAAGAGCTCGAGCATTTCGTGCTCGATCTCAAACGCGCCGCCAATGAAAACCGCGAGCTGTTTATGGGGTCGATTCAAATGCTCGCCGGCGCGGTCGACGAAAAAGATCCATACACTCGCGGCCACTCCGACCGCGTCACCCGCTATTCGCTGATGATTGCCAAAGAACTGGGGGTCTCCGAAGATTTTATAGAAACCGTCCGCATCTCCGCCCAGTTGCACGACGTCGGCAAAATCGGAATCGAGGACCGCATCCTGAAAAAGCCGGGCGCGCTCACCCCCGAAGAATTCGAAATCATGAAGACCCATACCACCAAGGGCGCCAACATCCTGCTTCCCGTGGCGCAATTGAAAGACATGATTCCCGGAATCGAGCTCCACCACGAATCGCTCGACGGACGCGGCTACCCACACGGCCTGAAGGGAGACGAAATTCCTCTTCTGCCGCGCATCATCGCGGTCGCCGACACCTTCGACGCGCTCACCACGAACCGTCCCTATCAACACGCGCATGCCCCTCTGGACGCGCTCAAGATCATCCACAATCTTTCGGGCAAGCGCCTCGATCCGACCGCGGTTGCCGCCATCACTGCCATCTATGGACGCGGCGACATTCGTATTCCGCGCCAGACCGTACCCGCGACACCCATCGCGGTTGCGCCCGCTGTCCCCGTTCCAGCCATGCCTGCGCCTCCAGTCCCGGCCGTCTCGGAAGCACCCGTCTAGCAGCCCCGAAAACTCCAACCCCTGCCCTACCGTGTCCATCCTCCGACGAGCCCTGTGATACGTTGCTCAGGTCGCCGCTGTCCCCAGGAGGTTCTTATGCGACGCATTGCACGTCTTCTCACCCTCTCGACCATCCTGTTCTGTTCCCCACTGTATGCGCAAAGCTCGTGCAGCGGCATGAGTCTGGGCCGTGGCGCCAGCCTGAACGGTTTCATTCCCTTCCCGTCTGACAACGCGTGGAACCAGAACATCTTCAACGCCGCGGTCGATCCCAACTCGGACGCGATCATCAACTTCATCGGCGCAAGCACTCCAGTGCATCCCGATTTTGGCGCCGGCCTGTATCAAGGCTCGACCATCGGCATTCCCTACGTTGTGGTCAGCGGTTCTCCGTTCGTCAACATTCACTTCACAGCCTATGGCAGTGAGAGCGATCCTGGCCCCATGCCCGTTCCGCACAACGCCCCGATCGAGGGTTATCCCAACCCGGGCAATGGCGACCGCCACGTTCTGGTTCTCGACCGCGACAACTGCTGGCTCTATGAGCTGTATCGTTCCTATCCCAAGAAGGACGGAAGCTGGAACGCCGATTCTGCCGCGGTCTGGGATCTGCTTAACGACGAACAGCGTCCCTACACCTGGACTTCCGCCGACGCCGCCGGCCTGCCCGTTTTCCCCGGACTGGCCCGCTACGACGAAGTTGCCAGCGGACAAATCCAGCATGCCCTGCGCTTCACTCTGCAATACAGCCGCGAGGCTTTTACTCCGCCCGCGTCGCATTGGGCGCCGAACTCCACCAATTCGCTGGCTGCTCCCATGGGCATGCGCCTGCGCCTTAAAGCCAGCTACGACATTTCTTCATTCCCGCCGCAAGCGCAGGTAATCCTCACCGCGCTAAAACAATATGGCATGATCATGGCCGACAACGGCAGCTCCATGTTCGTGAGCGGCGATCCGGACAATCACTGGAACAACGACGACCTAGGAACCTTGAAGCAGGTGCCGGCGTCGGAGTTTGAAGTGCTGCTGATGGATCCCATCTACACTCCAATCAATGTTCCCCAAGGCAAAGCTCCCCAGATCACCAGCTTCACGGCAACCCCTCCCGTCAGCCACTCGGGGCAACCGGTAGTTCTGAACTGGACTGCGACCGGAGCTTCCTACTTCGTCATCTCCCCGCAGGTTGGCGCCGTCCGCGGAAATACTTTCACCGTTTATCCCACGGTCACGACTACCTACACTTTGTACGCAACCAATCAGTTCCACCACTCGCAAAAGACGGTGACCGTAACTATCCAGTAGCGGAAAAATCTTCTGCTGTCTTGCACGGGCCCATTGCATTTGCGGCTCTGCTAACATACTTCCTCAGCCGCTAGGCAGCTACGAGGACTTATCAAGTACGGCTCCGCCCAATTGCTTCTTGTGATCGATTTAATAGGCACCTTCGTCTTTGCCGTCGAGGGTGCGATGGCTGCGATTGAAGGCAACCTCGATCTGCTGGGGCTGATGGTGCTGGCGTTTTCAACCGCGCTGGTTGGTGGGATTATTCGCGATGTGCTGATTGGCGCCATCCCTCCCGGCTCCATCCGCGACTGGCGCTACCCCGCCGTCGCGTTCCTGGGTGGTGCGGTCGTATTCTGTTTGCACCAATTCGTCAGTGAGATTCCTGCAATGGTGCTCATCGTGTTCGATGCCGCTGGCCTCGGCTTGTTTGCGGTTGCGGGAGCCGCGAAGGCACTCGATTTTGGCATCCATCCATTCATGGCAGTCCTGATGGGAGGGGTCACGGGCGTTGGCGGCGGAACCGTGCGCGACATCCTTCTGGCCAGGGTTCCAAGCGTTCTCCGCGCGGACGTGTACGCGACCGCGGCGCTGGCGGGAGCCGCCGTGCTGGTTGTGGGTCTCCAGCTCAAAGTGAATGCCCGGCTCATGACTATCCTCGGCGCCGTGGTTTGTTTTACGTTGCGTGTCGTCAGCGTTTGGCGCCATTGGAATCTACCCCGCCTGCCCCTGCACTAAGCCGAATCGACGATTAGGTCGAGGCGTTCCAGTTGAGGATTCCCGTTTCGCTGCTTGACTTCGCTCTCCGCCAATCGCACAATCGGAGCGTGCAGTTCGTTGAACAGATCTAGGACTCGGCCAAGTCACGCAGGCAACCATTGCCCGAGCCGGCGAATCGCACTCGCAGGGAGACTTGCATGCGAATCGTAGGATTCTTTCTTGGGCTCCTCCTCCTCAACTCACCCGTTGCAGTCGCTCAAGCATCCCCGCAGCCAACCGCTTCTGTAGCCTCTCCTGCCGGTGCCGTCCGCCAGACGCAGAACGTGCAGGAGACATCCAGTTCAAAGAGCGAAAAAGACCAGAGCGGATCTGACGGCGAGCACTTTCATTTGCGACTGGGAACCATCGCCGTTGGCGCCGGCTATTCCCATTACTCCGGACCTGGCTATTATCCCTACGGAGCTTATCCTTTTTCCCCCTTCGGATGGGACTATTCGGCCTTCTGGTTCCCCTACTGGGGGCCCTACCCTTTCTTCGCTCCGGGATATTTTGCCTACGGCTCGGACAAAGGGGAAGTCAAGCTGGCTGCTGAACCGAAAACTGCGGCCGTCTTTCTTGATCGCGGCTATGCCGGTACCGCTGACCATCTGAAGAACATTTGGCTCGAGCCGGGCGCGTATGATCTGTCTCTCGCGGCAACCGGTCACGAGGATTTTCATCAGCGCATTTACGTGCTCAGCGGAAAGTCTGTGAAGATCACAGCGAAGCTGGTCGCCGCCGAACCCAAACCCGCTGATGCTCCTGGCCAAGTACCCGACGCAGTAAAGGACAAGCTATGAACTGGAAGCGTTCTCTGGCAATGATTCTGGTATCTGTGACGTTCCTGCTGGCCGAAGGGCCGAAAGGAACCGAGCCCAAGCTGGCGGCGGCCAACTACCCCGCTCACGCCGAGATCAATGGCATCGCCGTCGGGGCCTCGCTCCTTACTGCCGATCAAGCCCGCCGCGCTTTCGTTTCCGACGTCAACCGTTGCTGCCTGGTCGTCGAGGTCGCATTCTATCCGCCCAAGGATGCGCCGCTGAACCTTTCCCTCAACGATTTCGTGCTGCGCATCAAAGACGCCGACGTCGCGGCGAAACCATCGAGCGCCAAGGTCATCGCCGCCAGCCTGCAGAAAAAGGCCGGCTCCGACCGCGACGTCACCGTATCCCCCAGTTATGGGATCGGGTATCAGAGCGGCCGCGGCTACGACCCGGTCACCGGCACCGCCGGCAGCGGAGTAACCCAGACCACGGGCGTGCTGGTCGGCGTTGGCCGCCCCGTGCCCAACCCAGCCTCTACCGACAAAGACCGCGCCGCCATGGAAGCCGAACTCGGCGAGAAGGGCCTTCCCGAAGGCGCTACGTCCGCCGCCGTTGCCGGCTACATTTACTTCCCTGTCGCTTTCACCAAGAAAAAATCCGCGACCCGCCAACTTGAATACAAGCTCGGCGACAACAAGGTCGTGCTGTCCCTTCCCTGAAGAAACTTTGACCGCCTTCCTTTGTGAACCGGAGCCTGCCCTGAGCGGAGTCGAAGGGTGTCCTTTGTGGTTCTAGCCTTTGTGCTTCATTAGCCGCAAAGGGCACAAAGGAGTGACAAACCGAGGCAACCTCTTTCTTCTTAACACCCTCGAAAACCATTCGGCCAGCAAGTCGAGAACACAGCGTATCTGGCCGCTACAAAATAAGCAGTTCGGGGTTTACTATCCTTGAGCTTTTGGTCGCGATGTATTTGAACGTAACCGCTTCAGGTTTCATAATGACGATCAGAACTCAAGATCTTCGGAATTTTGGACTTGGTATCTAGGGCTGGAAAATTGCCTGCCAATCCACGCAACCCGCAGCAGCAAGGCAGCACCGGGCAAGCCATGGATGGTCAGCAAGAGGAAACGCAAATGCGTATTGTTCGTTCTCTGTTGTTCGTATTTGTAATGCTGGTGGTGTCCGCCAGTTCGTTTGCCCAAATCGGCATATCGGTAAATATCGGCCCACCCGCACTCCCCGTGTACGAGCAGCCGCCCTGCCCTGCCGAGGGTTATATTTGGACGCCCGGCTACTGGGCCTATGACTACAACGCCGGAGAATACTACTGGGTGCCCGGCACCTGGGTGCTCGCGCCGCAACCCGGTTTCCTGTGGACCCCAGGTTGGTGGGGTTGGGGCGGCGGTGCATTTCTTTTTCACGTTGGCTACTGGGGACCGCATATTGGGTTCTACGGCGGGATCAACTACGGATTCGGTTATTTCGGCAATGGCTATGAAGGTGGACGTTGGGAAGGCGGCCACTTTTTCTACAATCGCAACGTCAACAACGTAAATATCACCAACATTCACAACGTTTACAACACCACCGTGATCAACAACACCACGGTGAACCGCGTCAGCTACAACGGCGGCAACGGCGGCATCAACTCCCGTCCCACGCCGCAGGAAGAATCCTATGCCAACGAGAGACACACCCCGCCGGTAGCGGCTCAGACTCAGCATGAGCAGGCTGCCCGCAGCGACCCGCAGCAACGTGAGTCTGTGAACCATGGCAGACCGCCCGTAGCCGCGACTGACAAGCCCGGAGAACTCAAGGGCTCCGGAGCCATGCCGGCCAAAGAAGCAGGCGCGCCCTACCGCGCCCCGGCCGAGCGCGGCGGAACCCAACCCGGACATCCGGAGAACGCCGCACGCCCCGAGAACAATAATGTTCCTCGGCCTCCAAACGCGTCCGAGCACGGCGGAGCCGAACCAGGGCGTCCCCAGAACAACAACGTTCCTCGGCCCCCGGTCCCAGCACACGCCAAGGACCTTCAACCGCACGAACGTCCGGCTGCACCAAATACGGGGAACCCCAACCTGGACAAGAAGTACCAGCAGCAGCAGGACAAGCTGTATCAGAAGCAGGAACAGGATCACCAGAAACTCGCACAGAAACAGGAACAGGAACACCAGCGTCTGCAGCAACAGAACGCGAATGAAGCGAAGCAGCAGCAGACGGAACAAAAGCACCAGCAGCAGACCCAGCAAATGGAGCAAAAGCACACCCAGCAGCAGCAACACATGCAGCAAAAGCAACAGCCGTCTCACCCCAAGTAAGTCGACTCGACGACTCGCGAGGGCGTAGGACGGATGACGGGAAGGATGGCCCACTCAAGCCGTAGTTTGGCTTGAGTGGGCATTTTCACGAGCGTTAAGCCGGGGAGCCAGCCCACCCATTCTTGGTTCCGTATACGAGGCGGGTGCCCCACCCTTTTCCGCGTCGTTTGCGGAAAGGGTGGCGCTAGTCCCAGTGAGCTGCGGTTCGCTCAGCGGCCAGGTGGAAGCTTTGGCGCGACCACATAACGGGTGGATGTAATCGCCAGCCCCGGAGGGGCGACCGATAATAGCCCAGGACGAAGTCCTGGGTACAGCCAGAAAAAGGATCCGGGCCTCGCAGGGCAAACAGCTGTTCGTCCGACATGGGCGCACGGCCGCAAAAAAGTGCACCCATCGGAGTTCGCGACGGCGGCAGAAAGCCCAATGCCCGGGCCGTGCGTCCGGACTTCCTCCTCAGAGCCGATGCGTTACTAAGAACCTCTGTCTCCCCTGAGGCTGCCGAAAAACGCCGAAATCAGCGGGTGGAGGCCTTGAAGGGGCGCGGCTTCAGCCGCGCCGTACATCATTTTCAAGCACCTTACGGCACGGCTGGGAAGCCGTGCCCTTTCAAAACTCCAACGCCCGAGAGTTGTTCCGCGATCTCCTGGAACTTCAGCACAACGCTGCCGAGGCCAAGAGCTATCTAGACGTCGGTTCCGCCGAACGCTAACCTGGTTGAGCTCTCGTTTGTACGTACAAATAAAAACACTCTCTTTTGCGCAAAATCTAGAAAACAAAGGGCCGGATTTTTTCTTGCCTTCTAGATCTATGGTTCTAAAGGTAGTTACAGGCAAAATATTGAAAACGTGGAGGTTATGGTGATGCCTGACTGCCCGCGGTTCCATTTTGGGAGCCCGGTCGTTGGTCGTCGGTCGTTCGTCGTTTAGCAAAGGCGCTGACCTCAGCGGGGTTAGCCAACGACGAACGACTTATGTTCGCGGTGATTTGGGGATCGGTTGTCAAAGATCAATGATTATCTTATAGATAAGTTTAGTAGTTCTATGTTATCGGATATCGAGGCGTGAGGTCAAGAGGAAAGCGGGGCGGGCTGCGGTTCCAGTTCCAATTTGGGAATCGCCTCTGGCTTGGCGGAACCGAGAACAACCGGGCTGGGCGACTGGTGGGCTGGTGAATTCCAGGTCTTCGGGGGCAAAGCCCTTCGTCGCTCATCTGTCGGAAAACCCCGCCCAAGCGGAGCTTGGACGGGGCACCCTTCAGAGCAAAGGAAAGCCGTTGTCCGGGCCACCCGCCGTCAGACAGAACACAACACCATTTCCACCTGTCCCTCCGGCATATGCTGTGCCATAGAGGCGACCATTTCCCCCAAAAATTACGCCCGCATTGGGTGTGGCTCCATCTTGGACGTTAAAGCGGTAGAGCACCTTCACCGTCCACCGGCTACCCTTTTGGACCGACGGCCTGAGTTCGAAAGCCGTGCCGCACCCCCCTGCGCCACACTCCCCACCCTCGTTGCCACCTCCATGAGTCGTGCCGTAGACTACGCCCTTGTCGTCCAAGACCAAGCCGCCGTTCGGATTCGCTCCGTCTGTGCCGCCCTCGAAGCTGTGCAGCACTTTCTCTGTCCACTTGCCGCCCTCCTGCTTCGGCCGACTCAGCTTGAAGACCGTCCCACATTGGCCACCGTAGAGGGAATCGCACGTGGTGCCCTTGCCTCCGCCAAACAAGGTTGCGCCGTACAGGTTCCCTGCCTGATCGAAGACCAGATCACCGAACGCCACATAGCCGTCCTTGCCGCCTTGAAAACTGTAGAGTACCTTTTCCTTCCAGGGATCGCCTTGCTTGGCCGGTGGAGAAAGCTCGTACACTGTGCCACAACCAACCGCCCCGCCTAGCAGCGTGCATGGCCCACTCCCGCCGTAGCCGGTTACGCCATAAAGGTTCCCGGCCTGATCGATAACCAACCCGCCCTCCGGCGTCGCGCCGTCGTTGTGCGCGTGGCCTTTGAAGATGTACAGCACGGTCTCCGTCCACGCTCCGCCCTTCTGTGCTGGCGGTTTGAGCTGGTACACCGTGCCGCATTGACCCGGCCCGTTGCATGTAGACGCGCCTCCATCTCCGGTTGCGCCGTAGAGGTTGCTCTGCGTGTCAAAGACCACACCGCCAGTGGGTACGGCTCCGTCGGGAATGCCTTGGAAGCTGTACAGGACTTTTTCGTTCCACTGGGCTGAGGCGGTTGTGGCTAAGGTGAGGATGAACAGGAGCAGGCCAGGTGCTACGCGGGCTTTGTGAGTCATCGACACCATCTCCTCGGATGGGATTCCATCTGCCGGGGCAGGAACGGCACGGGTTCCGGCGATAGTACATCTGATTGGGGCTGGCGTCTACAGGGGAAGACCTCGGGTTGAGAGGGTTGGTCCCTGCGGGGCCTCGATCGGATTTGGGGCTGGCGGCCCGACTGAAGTGGTGCCCTCCCCGAAAGCGGGGGGTACCCGGTACTAAACAGGAAACTTCAGTCCCAAGACGGGAAGGAATTCTAGCTCGCCCCTCCCCGCAGCTTCCGAATCTGTTTCAGATGATGCTGGCCGTGCACCCAATGAAATTTTCGCCACTGCCGTGCCGTCAACGGTCCAAGGATGGGATGATCGAGCACTCGGGTGCGCTTGCCGAAACGCGATTCGCATTGCGCAATGACTTCGTCCATGGCCGAGATCCGCGGGCCGATTTCGCGCGTGACTTCATCCGCCGTCATGCCGCGAGGCTGAGTACGCTCCGGCGCTTTCCGGCCCTCGGGCAAGCGTCCAAGTCCGGTGACCACAAACGTCCGCATGCGATCCTTCAGCAGCGGTGTTCGCGCCAGCGGCTTGCCTGCCTCCAGGACGCGCTCGAATCCTTTCACGGTTCCGGTGTAAGTGAGGTAGAGGTGCTCGAGCACTTCCGCAGCGCTCCACTTGCCCTCGGGATGCCGTCCGAGGTCTTCGACGGTCATGCCCCGAATCGCCGACGTGATGGCCTCCTGTAACCTTTTTAGATACGCATCCATGGGCAAACCCCTCTGCTGCTTCTAGTAGAATGAAGTCCGGCATTGACGGTTGCAAAATTTCACGCCTCGACGGAAGGTGTTATGAAAAAGCTGCGGATGGCGATGCTGGCGCTGGTATTCCTGACGATGGCAGGCTGTACATCAGAACCCGCCAAGCCGGCGCAAAGCGAGCAACCGCAGCCCAAGACCGTGCAGTCGGAGACCGGCCGCTACGCCTTCCAGAAGCTTTACATCGCCGCGCGCGGCTGGGCTCGTGATGCTCAACCGTTCCGCTTGGAATCGCAGCTCATGCCCGACTCCAGAGGCAAAGACGGCAAGTCGGATGTATGGCGCGCCTCGTTCGCATCCGCCGCGGGACGAAGTGCCAAGCCCTACGTGTGGTCAGGAACGGATGTGCCGGACGCCCCCTCGCGCGGAATCTCCCCCGGCACCGAGGACACCTACACTCCGACCAATGCGTCCACGCAGATCTTCGACATCGGCTTTCTGAAAGTGGATTCGGACAAAGCTCTTGACGTGGCCAAGCAACACGGTGGCGACAAAGTGCTGGAGAAGGCTCCCGATACTCCTATTCTTTACGTGCTCGATTGGAATCGTGCCACCAGCGAACTCACCTGGCACGTGATTTTCGGAACCAGCCGCGACGACGCCAAACTAAGGATTGCGGTGAATGGCACGACCGGAGAGTTCATCCGAGTAGAAAAATAGCGGCCAGTTTCACATTTGCCGTATTCCCGCTGTAAGCTGTGGTCCAGGCGTTATTTCTTTGCTTCTGGCTTCAACTTTTGCAGTGCCTTCTGCGCGTCCTTGGCGAACGGACCTTCGGGCAGAATCTTCAGGTACTCCTGATAGTGCTCGATTGCCTGATCGGGCTGATCCAGCTTCTCGTAGCACTGCGCCATGCGGAAATTGGCGACCGCGTCTTTCTCCTTCCAGATCAACGCGTCCTGATAACGGGCAAGCGCGGCCTTGTAACTCTTGCGCTTGAAGTAGTAGTCGCCAACCTCATCATCCTTCATCGCCCGGTAAGGATTCCAGGGATGCATCTCCCCCACGTCCGGGAACGGCGTGTCTTCGGGATTGGTATCGACGACTCCGCTGTTGGGGTGATTCTTGGTGTCATCTTTGGGCGGGCTCAGATCGACGCGGGTGTCGCGACTGGAACTCTCGCCCGCTTCGGCTTCCCGGGCCTTGTCCGACCGCGGAGGGGCCTGGTTCTGACCCGGCCCTTGATCGGGCTCCGATGGCTGTTGGGCGATAGCCCATCCTCCCAGAGACAGGACAACGAGGACAGTGGCAAGGCGCGACCGCATAAGGGTATTTTATCGCGTTCGGACTCGAAACGCTGACGAGCAAAATCCTATAACCACAGAGGGCACCCTTCGACTTCGCTCAGGGCAGGCTCCGGTACACATAGCAAGATCGGGGGGCGGCTCTTTTTAATTGCTCAGGGACGCCTGGCGCGCCAACTCAGCAATATGCCGAGGCCGATGCCGGCGAGCGCTGCTCCGGTCAGCCGCTTGCGGTCGGTGATCGGAACGAAACAGGTTTGCTGGTCACTGATTTCAATCACGCCGACAGGGATAGCGCGCACGCCGCCTCCTCCGCCACCACCTTCGCCCCGAGCGCTGGTGTCGCCCACGCCGCCAGTGCCCGCGCCAGCGCCGTAGCCGTACATTATTTTCGCAACCGGGATGACGGTCTTTCCGTGCGCTGAGATCGGCTCGCCGTAGATGGCTTTCACGCTCGCTTGGCTGAGGATGCTTTCCTTCAGGGATTGCAGGACGGCTGGGGTGCTCATTTCAGGACTCCTTGGGAGAATGTTGCGAAAGCTTGCGGACGAGGCCAGCCTAGCACACTCTTTGCTGTGTGCGTAAAGCTACGTTTGCTTTCGCATCGAGGCAGGATTGCGGTCCAACCAAGGCCGGAAAAAAAGCAGGCCGTTCCGGGGGATGGAACGACCTGTGTTGGCGAAGTCCTCCGGGGAGGAGGGTGAAACTTTTCTACAAGGATGGCCCAGACGGCTGGTTCGTCGCCGATGTGGCTGGCGCGCTTGCCGTCGTATTGGTCATGAGCCGCACATCCACGCGGCGGTTCTTGGCCCGGCCTTCCCTGGTCTTGTTGGAATCGACCGGCTTGTCCTTGCCCAGCCCAATCACGTAGATTTTGTACGCCGGGATGCTGCGCTCGGAGGCCAGATACTGAATCACGGCATCGGCGCGTCGCTGGCTCAGTGCGTAGTTGTATTCGGAATCGCCTACGGAATCGGTCGCGCCTTCGACGGTGAGGATATAACCCTTGGTGTTGGGTACATCGGTGGCGATCTGATCCAGAGCTGCCTTGGCGTCTGGAGTCAACGCGTCTTTGTTAAAGCCGAAATGCACTGCCGTCTCAGTCACAACCCGGTAGTTGTCCAGGTTGGCGACCGCGTTCTGCAACGTGTCCACACGGTGAACGGCGCCGGTAGCGAGGGTTTGAGCCTGGTCGGCCTGCTGGCCGGCGGCTTGGGCTTTCTGGTCAACGTCGGCGGCTTTGGCTTGCACCTGCTGGATTCCGGCTTGGGCGCGCGCATCAACGTCCTTGATATCCTTCGAATTCTTTGCGGTCAGGTCGTCCAGTTCGTTGGTCTTGTTGATCAGCGGCGTGGTCTGTTGACGGACGTAGTTCTTGCTGGCGCATCCAACCGAGGCCGCCATGCTTACTGCCAGCAGAAAAGTTAACGAAGTGCGATTCATTTTAGGGAAGCTCCTTTTTTCCTGTAACCGGGAATCTAAAATCTATTGAATCCTGGGCTCTCTGATCATGGCTAAGTTGATCCCGGGTACGAACCTGGTCTTCAAAATCTGGGCGCTCCGATGGTCGGATCCTGGGGGCCTGACTGCCGTGCGTCCGCCTTCTGGTTAAGCACGAGCGCTGCCAACCTTGGCCGGGAAAGAGGTTGGATGTAAGTTGTTGTTATGGCAGTAATTATATACTTTTTCACAAGAGCGGCGCGGCTAAGGGCGGAACAAAATCAGTGCGAACTGAGGAAATTTTATACGGTGACAGCCTGAACGCGACCCACGCTCAATTCAACCTGGGTGGGCACAGTATTGGAATAGCCTCGCGCTTGTTGCGACGAAACACGCGAAAGTCACTTTCGTCGACCGTGATGACCGTATACCGTGGATAGAGTTCACTCATACGAATCAGGCACAAATCGGCCAAATCGGGCTTGCGATCCTCGTAGCGCCTTGCCAATTCAGCTAGTTGCTCCAAATTGCGGGCAAGGTCGAAACTCAGTCGGAGCATCTCACTCTGTAGCAGAGACAATACATAGGCACTGGAACCCAAATGAAAGGTAGCTTCTGCCAACACCGCCTCGCAAGTGATGAGTGGTTCAGTGATGTTCTTGGCAATGTCCACTGCCCACGCGTGGTGGTGGTCGCCACGACTGCCGAAGGCTACGATGAAGCCAGTATCAGCGATAGCCTTCATCGACGGGAGAACCCTTTCCGCGACGACAAGTCTGGTGGCCCGTTGATCTTGCCCGCAAGACTAAGGAAGCGTTGATTCCCTTTTTCCGCTTTGGCACTTTCGAGTTGCTGGCGAACGATCCGTCCCACCGGCAGCCCTGTCCGCTTCGACATTTCCTTCAGCCACGCCAGAAGTTCGTCGGTAAGACGTATTGTCAGTGTATGACTCATATGTCAGTATTGTAACACAACGCGGCTTGCTTACCAGAGGGTGATGGCAACTCTAATAAAATAGACATACGCACAGCCAGATGGATCTCTCGCAGAAAATCCGTACCCTGCCTGCCTCTGCGGGCGTGTATCTCTACAAGAACGCCGAAGGTGAGGTTATCTATGTTGGCAAGGCGAATAACCTGCGCAGCCGGGTCAGTTCTTATTTTCGCGAAGGGCGTCTCGAGGATGCGAAAACCGATACGCTGGTGCGCGAGGCGGTTGACGTTGACTACATCGTCGTGGCCAACAACAAAGAGGCCCTGGCACTGGAGAACCACCTCATCAAGCAGAAGCAGCCTCGGTTTAATATTCTGCTGCGCGACGACAAGACCTATCCGTATGTGAAGCTGACGCTGGGCGAGCGTTTCCCGCGGGTTTATGTCACGCGGCGGTTGAGAAAAGACGGCAGCTCGTACTATGGCCCATATTTTCCGACGAGTCTCGCGTATCGCATCGTGGACTTGATTCACCGTCATTTTCTGATTCCATCGTGCAAGGTGGATCTTGGGCATTTTCATCCGCGGGCATGCCTGCAGTACTACATTGGACGCTGCCTGGGGCCTTGCGTGGAGGGACTGACCACACCCGAGGTTTATCAGGAAGCGGTGCGCGATGTGAAGTTGTTTCTCGAAGGCCGACCCACCGACCTGTCGCAATCTCTGCGCAGTCGCATGGCGAAAGCCGCCGAGGCTGAGGAGTATGAGCGGGCGGCGAAATATCGCGATCTGATTTCGACGGTGGAGCAGTTGCAGGAGAAGCAGCGGATTGCCGCGGTCGAGGGAGATGACGCGGACGTCTTCGGTTATCACTTCGAAAATGACATGTTGGCCGTCAACTTGTTTCATATGCGCGGAGGACGCGTGCTCGATCGGCGTGAATTCTTCTGGGAAGAACTGCCGGAGTTTGAGACGTCGAATAGAGACGTAGCTAGCTACGTCTCCCCCGAAAACATTGCAAGCAATGTTTCTAGGGAGTTTCATCCCGGTGAATTTTTTTCGGCTCTGCTGAAGCAGCTTTATATCGGACAGCCTTACGTCCCGCGAAATATTTACGTGCCAGTGGAATTTGAGGATCGCGAAACGCTGGAGGAAGTATTGTCCGAGCAGATCGCGGCTGAGGGCGGCCGCGCTGCACGGGTTCACATTGTTGTTCCACTGCGCGGCGAAAAACGCTCGCTGCTGGACTTGGCCGGCAACAATGCCAAGCAGTCGTACGATCAGCGTTTTCGGGTGATGAAGCCGAACACGAAGGCGATTCAGGAGGCGCTGCAGGACGCTCTTGGCATGCCGGAATTGCCACGCCGCATCGAGTGCTTCGATATTTCACACATTCAGGGGGCGGAGACGGTGGCTTCCATGGTGGTCTGGGAAGACGGCCACATGAAAAAATCCGACTACCGCAAATTCATTATTCGCAGTGTCGATGGGGTGGATGACTTCGCCTCCATGCGTGAGGTGGTGGCGCGTCGCTACAAACGTCTGCAGGAGGAGAAGAAACCGATGCCGAGCCTGGTGCTGATCGACGGGGGGCTCGGCCAACTGCACGCTGCCGCCGAGGCGCTGGCATCGCTCGAGATCATCAATCAGCCGCTGGCCGCGATTGCTAAGCGGGAAGAAATTGTTTACGTCATGGGACAGGAAAATGAACCGGTCGTGCTCGACCACCATTCCCCGGTTCTGCATCTGATTCAATTGATTCGCGATGAAGCGCACCGCTTCGCTGTGACTTTTCATCGCAAGCGCCGGCAGATGCGCGATCGTTCGACCGAATTGCTGGACATTCCCGGCGTGGGTGCGCGGACGACTCGGCGGTTGCTGGAACATTTCGGAAGCGTGCAGGCGGTGAAGCAGGCCGATTCAGCGTCGCTTTCTTCCGTTGTAACCCGCGGACAGGCGGAAGCGATTCTGGAGCACTTTCGGAAATGAAAATCTTAAAACGCGAGGGCGCTGAGAACTGCCGCGGAGTCCGCAGGGGAGTCGGTTTGCTCTGCGACCTCTGCGGCGTTACTCTGCGATCTCCGCGTTTTAAGGTTTTGGGCTAGGCGACGAGTTACCCATATCCATCACGACTTTCCAGCTGCCATCTTTCTGCTTCTTCCAGATGCTAGCGTATTTGCCGTACTCAACCGTAGGCTTGCCGTCTTTGTCCTTGGAGCGGAACTCGTAGGTCCCGTAGGTGTAGCCTAAGTCGCCCGACGCGGCCATGTCGGCGTGAACTGGGGTCCACGTCAGGTGGTTATTCCTATCGTCGAGGAAGCCCATGGTCTTAGCGATCGTTTCTTTGCCCTGAAGCATATCTTCTCCGTTGGGCAGTTCGGCAGCATCGTCGGCGTAGAACGAGATGTATCCCTGAGAACCCCGTTCGGCTGCGGCCTTCATGATGTCGGCCTCGAGTTGACGCAACGCGTCTGCGTCGGTTTTGGCAGATGCGGAAACAGCTGAGCGCGTGTTTGGAAATAAAACCAACGCGAACACAAAGGCGACACCGAGAGATAGCAACAACGGTTTCATGAGTCCTCCGAACAATAATTAAAGTCGCGACAATTTTACCCGGGCGGCGCACGACCCGCGACGGCTTCATCCTGCTAAACTAGCGATTCGTCCCATGAAAACGTCCTTATTCGTCTTGACTCTCGGCGCCGGCCTTTTGATGCCCGGCGCGGTCGCGCAAAACGCGGCGACTCAGAATCCGCCTGCTCCGCAACCAAACCTGGCCACACCGCAAGAAAAGCATCTCCGCAACGTTCGCCAGCTCACCTTCGGAGGACAGAATGCCGAAGCTTATTTCTCGGCGGGCGGCAAAAAACTCATCTTTCAATCCACGCGTGACAACCTGCAATGCGACCAGATTTTTACCATGAACGTGGACGGCTCCGACGTTCACATGGTTTCGAATGGCAAGGGGCGCACGACTTGTGGATACTTTTATCCCGACGGTAGGACAATTCTCTACTCCTCTACTTATTTGGCGGACTCGCAATGTCCGCCCCGGCCGGACAATTCCAAGGGATACACCTGGGCGGTCTATCCGTCGTTCGACATTTTTGCCGCCAATCCGGATGGCTCTGGCCTGATGCAACTCACCAACACGCCGGGCTATGACGCCGAGGCCACAGTGTCAGAAGATGGAAAGAAGATCGTCTTCACGTCCATGCGCAATGGCGATCTCGACATCTACACCATGAACGCTGACGGCAGACACGTAAAGCAGCTGACCCACGAACTGGGATACGACGGTGGGCCATTCTTCTCCCCAGATCGGAAGCGCATCGTTTATCGCGCCTATCATCCCAAAGGCCAAAAGGAAATTGATGAGTACAAAGATCTGCTGGCGCAGAACCTGATCCGCCCGACTTCGCTCGAGATTTGGATTATGAAAGCCGACGGGCACCGCAAACGCCAAGTCACCAGTCTGGGCGCGGCCAGCTTTGCTCCTTCGTTTTTCCATAACGGCAAACGGATCATTTTCTCGTCAAATCAAGGCTCCACTGGCGGGATGGGCAACTTCGAGCTTTACGCCATTAACATCGATGGCACAGATCTGGAGCAGATCACGTTCAGCCCGGGCTTCGACGGATTCCCCATGTTCAGCCGGGACGGCAAGAAGCTGGTGTGGGCATCGAATCGCAATGCGAAAGAGCCACACGAGACGAATATTTTCATCGCCGACTGGGCGCCGTAGGCAGAATGTCCCCATGATTCGCAGCAGAGGTTCTCGGCCTTCCGATTGCCCTTTTGGAAGCTGATCCGTGCGTCATGCGCCGTATAATAGGCCTTCGCGCAATGGAATCCCTGCTGAAATCTCGCCAGTGGTTGATCACGCTAGGGCTGCTGCTCTTGGCATTAGCGGCTGTCATCGGATCGATCATGACTCGCGATCTGGGCCCATTGCAGTCGTCCACCTCCTCAGGAACAGCATCCCAGCAAGCGCCGCTGGTGGATGAGCGGCCGTTGCAAACCGCGCGCGCGATGGCCAAGCTGGCGTCCAGCGCGGACGAACGCAAATTCGCGGACCAGGCAGCGGAACTCGCCGACAGCGAGGTCGACCTTGCCTTTCACGATGCTTTGCGTGATGCCGCCGATCATACCGTCCAACCCACAGCGCAAAATCGCGAGCTCTATGAGCATGCGAGCCAGTCCGAGGCGCAGGTCAAAGTCGATCAGGACCGGGTTGACCAACTGAAGAAAGAGCTTGCCTCAGCCAGCAGCGCTCGGCAGCAAAGCGTGCAGGAGCAGATTGACGTTGCCCAGGCCCAACTGGAACTTGATCAGGACGAGTCTAGTGATGCCAAGGAAGATCTGATCCGGTCGGGTGCCGATCCCGGAAGCTTGATCCAACGCCAGTTCGACCAGCATCAGGCCGCTGAACATGGAACTGATGAAAAACCTGCAGCCACTGCCACTAACCCCGAAGTGAACTACCAGGCCGGCAGCCTTTGGGCGCAATTCGCAGCCTGGCGTGCTTTGCGCGATAAGGCGATCCCATTACAACAAGCGCGGGATGAAGCCAATCGCACCGCCACCGCGCTGGCTGAGAAGCACGCGCTGCTGGACCAGAAAGTAAAAAGCGCAAAGACTAAGTCGGCGTCGAATGCCGGTCAACCGAACAACGCGCAATCCAATAACGCGCAACCGAGTTCCGCTCAACCAAATTCCGCCCAGGCCAATTCCAGCCAATCGGGAAACCAGCCAAGCTCCGCACCCGCTGCCCCCACTGCGGTCAAAGCTTTGCATCGTCTTTCCGACAATCAAAAAAATCTGGCTGACCTGGACAAGCGTATTCAAGACTCGCAGGAGTTGGCCAACAGCTACGCCGGTTGGATCGCACTGATTCTTTCTCATCAGCGCGCGGCACTGCACGGCATGATCCAGTCAGCGCTCTTGATCATCCTCATCGTGATGACGGTGTATATCGCCGACCGTTGGGTTGATCGCTACCTTTCCGAGAGGGGAACGGGTACCCGCTTGCACACCCTGCGTGCGGTGATTTGCTTCGCGGTACAGGCTGCGGGCGTTCTGCTGATTCTGCTGGTAATTCTCGGCGTCCCACAGCAGACGACAACTTTCCTTGGCCTGGCCACCGCTGGAATCACCGTCGCAATGAAAGATTTCATCGTCGCTTTCTTCGGCTGGTTCGTGTTGATGGGAAAAAATGGACTTCGCGTAGGCGACTGGGTTGAGATCAATGGCGTCGCCGGCGAAGTCGTCGAAATCAATCTGCTGCGCACCGTCCTGCTCGAAACCGGCAACTGGACCGATACCGGCCATCCCACTGGCCGCAAAGTGGCATTCGTGAACAGTTACGCCATCGAAGGCCACTTCTTCAACTTCACCACCAGCGGGCAATGGATGTGGGACGAGCTACTGATCACAGTGCCACAGAACCAGGATCCATACCCGCTCCTCGAATCCATTCAGAGCACCGTAACCAAGGAAACTGAGGCCAACGCCGCAGCCGCCGAAAAAGAGTGGAAGAATGCTGCCAGCAATTACAAAGTCAGCTCGGTGTCAGCCGCCCCGACCGTCAACTTGCGCCCAACCTCTGCGGGCGTAGAAGTGCACGTCCGCTACATCGCGCGGGCCCAGGAGCGCTCCGCGATTCGCACGCGCTTGAACCAGGCTCTGGTGGAGCTGCTGCATCACCGCGTGGATGAAAAAGCAAGCATGTCAGCGGCGAAGTAGTTTTTCCTCATGTGGTGACCGGCGACTCGCCCGTCCGCCCATGCACGTGTGGTCACGGGCGCCTCGCCCGTCCAGGCGGAGCAACGCTCCGCAGTCACTATGCGCACTAAATCGGCATGCGCTCGGACACCGGCCAAGATGGGCGCTATCGGGTCCCTCTGCGCGCCAGTTCCAACGCACCCATCGCCGGATCAACGACGTTCACGCCGGGCAAAACTTGCGGACACTTGGCACGCAAGATTTCGTAGAAAACCTGCCGAACCAGTTCGCAATTACAAAAGACTCCTCCCGAGACAGCCACCGGTGCGGCATCAGCTTTAACAAATATTCGACCGATCACGATCTTCGCCAAGATCGCCAGCTCAATCGCTGCGTGAGTCAAAACGTCCCGAGCTGTCGCATCGCCCGCATCGGCAGCCGACAGCACCGCCGGTAGCAAGGCCGCGAAGTCAGGAGCGGGAGTCACATTTGCAGCCACCACCATTTGTTCGCGCGTAGTCACACCTAATGACTTCATAATGCAATCGAGCAACATGCTCGCACTCTCTGTTCGCACTTCGTCATAGGAACGCATGCACGCCGCCACGGAGGACCGTCCGATCCAGTGCCCGGAGCCCTCATCGGAAATTGCGTAGCCCCAGCCGCCAGCGCGCGCGATCTCACCCATGGCACTTCGCCCATAAGCAATCGACCCGGTGCCGGCGATAACAATCACGCCCGGTCTGCTACCAAATGCTGCTTCCATGGCAATGACCATGTCACCGACAACTTCAATTTCGCCGGAAACAAAGTCAGAGAGCATGCGCCGCACGGCCGCAGCGATTTCAGGGCGTGCCCCACCTGCGATTCCGACACAGGTTCGCTCGATTCGAGTTGGACCAATCTTGGCCGCTGCACACGCTTGTCGAATGGCAGCACTCAGACTCGCTCGTGCCTGATGCTCACCAACGCGAATCACGTTACTGCCCGCGGCTGTGCCCGTACCCAACAGCGAATCCTCATCGCCGACGTAGCACGAGGTCTTGCTTCCACCACCGTCAATGCCAAGAAAAATGCTCACGAGCGTAGTTCTACCACAAGCGCAGACTCGTGTAGAGCGGACACTCTTGTCCGCTGCTGTTGGGGTTGCTCTGTCCTCAACAGTTCGGGTTATGAGGTAGGTACCCTACCGCGCAGATAAGCCAACGCGGCGCAACAAAGCTGGATACTGTGGAAGCGCAGCCTTTGAGCCTATGGGACTCGACAAACTCGATCTCGCCATAATCGCGCTCTATCTCGTGGGGATCACCCTGTTCGGCCTGCGCTTCCGCAAGCGTCAACGCACCTTGCGCGATTACTTCCTCGCCGACCGCAACATTCCCTGGTGGGCGATTGCGCTTTCGATTGTCGCCGCCGAAACCAGCACGCTCACCATCATCAGCATTCCCGGCCTCGCCTACGATACGAATCTCACTTTCCTGCAGGTTGTCCTCGGATACCTTGTCGGGCGCGTCATCATCAGTTTTGTTTTGCTGCCACATTATTTTCGCGGCGATCTCTACACCGCTTATGCGCTGATCGAGCGCCGCTTTGGCCGCGGCCTGCGGTCCGTGACTGCCGGACTCTTCCTCGTAACCCGAGCCGCAGCGGAAGGAGTGCGCGTCTATGCCGTCTCCATCGTTGTGGCCATTGCGTTGGGAACAGGCGAGATTGCCTCGATAGCAATTATTACTATATTGACTTTGATCTATACCTTCGAAGGTGGGTTGGCGGCGGTGATTTGGACCGACGTAGTGCAGACCGTCATATACGTGGGTGGAACGCTCGTGGGGCTGTTCACGATCCTTCACCTGGTTCCCGGTGGGTGGGCCACCATTCACGCGGTGGCCGAGAGTGGCGGCAAGCTACGAATCTTCGACTTTACCCCCAACTTCTGGCTGCCGTACACATTCTGGGCAGGCCTTGTGGGCGGAACCTTCCTGACCACGGCCAGCCACGGCACCGATCAACTCATCGTGCAGCGACTGTTGGCGGCCCGGAGCCAGCGGCAGTCTGTCATCGCATTGCTCTCCAGCGGAGCCGCCATTCTGTTCCAGTTCGCGCTCTTCCTGATGGTCGGAGTGATGCTGTTTGCCTACTACCACGTTCCTTCAGCGACTTTCGGAACTCCCGACAGAATCTATCCGAAGTTCATCGTCAGCCAGATGCCGCACGGAATTTCCGGCCTGCTCATTGCCGCTATTCTCGCCGCCGCGATGTCGAACTTGAGCGCCGCGCTCAACTCGCTGTCATCAACCTCGATCATCGATTTTTATCTTCAGCGCAACCCGCAAACCGGCGAACGCCGCCAGGTGAAACTTTCCCGGATGGCAACCTTTATTTGGGCCCTGGTGCTGTTCTCGCTGGCAGTGCTGTCGCTCCACAAAGTAGGACGTGTCATCGAAGTTGGATTGCAGATCGCCTCCGTTGCCTATGGAGCGTTGCTGGGAGTGTTCCTGCTCGGGGTGCTCACCCGGCGGGCAAATCAAAACGGCGCGATGGTCGGCATGTTGTGCGGCTTCGTTTGCGAACTCTACATCTGGCTGGGAACGCGCGTCCCGTGGACCTGGTACGTGGCGATTGGAACGGTAGTGACGTTCGCGGTAGGTTACGCGGCGAGCATTATGCTCCAACCAGAAAAAGCAAAATCTTGAATCGCTGTGGTCGCAGAGGTTTCGCAGAGTGCGCAGAGAAAAGCTCTCCGCGATCTCTGCGGCGGTTTTCCGCGACCTCTGCGATTTAAGATTTCGCTTATACTGCCAACGCCGAATGCCGACAGACACTCAAAGCGCAAAACCCCGTCCCGAACTCGCCCGCGATCTCGGAGTAAGCCACGCGGGAGCGATTGTGGTCGGCACCATCATCGGCAGTGGAATCTTTCTCGTTCCAGCCGAAATGATGCAAGCTGTCGGCTCCGCCAAGCTGGTTTATCTGGCATGGCTGGTCGGCGGACTACTCTCGTTCTTCGGCGCGCTCACCTACGCCGAACTGGGAGCGATGAAGCCGCAAGCCGGCGGCGAGTATGTTTACGTGCGCGACGGCTACGGTCCACTGGCCGGATTTCTTTATGCCTGGACCTGGTTCCTCATCGCCAAACCCGCATCGATCGCAACCGTCACCACTGGCCTGGTTCGCATCCTCGGAACCTTCGCGGTGTTTGCGTTCTTCTCAAAACCTGCCGTCCACCAACCCTTCCCCATTTCTTACGGACAACTGGTTGCCATCGCCGCCACGGTGCTGATTTCTCTGCTCAACTACATCGGGATCAAAAAAGCCGGCGAATTCCAACTCGTATTCACCCTTTTGAAAGTGGCGGTCATTCTGGGCATTGTCGTGATCGGCTTCAGCTTCAGCGGCGGAAGCTGGAGCCACTTCGCCGGTTCCTACTCCGGTGCCCGAGGTGGGATTGCGGGGTTTATGGCTGCCCTGGTGGCCGCGCTATGGGCGTACGACGGATGGAACGATCTGAATATGGTCGCGGGAGAAATCCGCGAGCCGGAACGCAATATTCCCATCGCATTGATCGCCGGCGTAGCGACCGTGGGCGCGCTCTACATGCTGGTAAATGCGGCAGTGCAGTTCGTTCTACCGGCGGACGCGATCGCGGCTTCGCCCAGACCTGCGTCGGATGCAATCGGTTTGGTGTGGGGCACCCTTGGCGCCAGCCTGGTTTCGGCTGCCATGGCGGTTTCGATGCTGGTTACCTTGAATGGCACCATCATGAGCGGCGCCCGCGTCCCCTTCGCGATGGCGCGCGACCGTTATTTTTTCTCTGCGTTGGCCGAGGTTCATCCCCGCTTCCACACACCCTCCGTGGCCATAGTGGTGCAGGCGGGGCTTGCCATTCTCTTATTGCTTTTCGGAGGAAGTTTCCGGCAATTCTTTTCGCTGGCGATTTTCGCCGAGTGGCTGTTTTACATGATCGCGGCAAGCACGGTCTTCATCTTCCGCCGACGCGATCCGCACGCCTCGCGGCCTTATCGGGTCTGGGGCTATCCCGTCGTCCCGGCCCTATTCGTGCTGTCTTCTGCCCTGCTTCTCTACTACACCTTTACCGACAACCTCTGGAATTCCGGCCTCGGATGCCTTGTGATTCTTGCGGGCATACCGGTTTTCTACGCGTTCTCCCGGCGGCGGCAAGTCTGAGTCGCCGCATCTACCGTCCAATTTGTCCGGTCAGACGGAGACGCGACCGCACTACTCGCGAACGGAAGACGGGACCCCGGCCTTGCGGGCGTCTTCCTGCATGTCATCCATTTCCTTCTTGGCGTCGTCCAATGCTTTTTTCTTCTCCTCGATCTTTTTCTTGTAGTCCGCGTCTTCCTTGTCCCATGTGGCTTCGTTGCGCAAGCGGTTGCCGGCATCGGCGTACAAAGCGGCCGCGCGCAGTTGATATTCGCGTTGCTCCACGTCGTACTCGCGGGATAGCAGATCTATCTTCTCTTTCTCCGCCGTCAGCCTGTCCTTCCACGAGTCGTAAGTCTTCTGCCGGTCTTCTTTGGATTCTCCCGGCTGCACCGTGGGCGGTTTGTCCTCGGCCTTCTTGTCGGACGCGCTTCCGTCTTGTCCGCCATTCGCCGCGGTTTGGGAGTTGTCGCCGTTCTGGGCTGTCGTCTGGCTCTCGCCTACGATGCTGAGTTTGTTGTCCACGGGCAGATTGTCGTTGTCGAACTGCTTCGCCGTCGCCGGTTTCTTGTCCTTGCGTACCGCGCGGGCGTAGTCTCCCAACGGTTGCTCCTGGGTGGTCGACTGGGCGCTTGCGATCGGCGCCATCACTCCCACTAACATCATTAATGCAATCCAGACATAGCTGCGTTTCATAGTTGTTTCATCCTCGTGCCGCGGCCTGTTTATCTTCACAGGCCCGGCGGTATGGTTTGAACTCAAGCTCCCGCGGCCTTCGCGGCTCTTGCGCCCGCGAGGAAACCGCCAATCGTGTGATCCAGATCGGCTGCTTCCGAGACGATGTCGACGGCCAACTGCCGCACCGTCGTCGGATCCCGAGTGACCGCCAGTTGCTGGGCGTAACTGGAAATGGTGGCCAACGAATTCCGCAGCGCCAAGGCCATCTCGCCCGACATTTCTCCCCGCAACTGGTTCAGCCTCTGAATCAAGGCAAATTCGGTTTTATCGGTGATCAGGCAGGCCGCGCCCAAGGTCTCGCCCGTAGGTCCGTACACCGGAGAAATCGTGATTTCCAGAACTCGTTCTTCGCCCGATGGAGTGACGTAATCCGCCTCCGCTCTTCGTGACGCGCTTCGCTCTCGCAAACTGGCTTGTACCGCGGCGGCCAGGGTTTCATCCGACCCTGCGGGCGAACTCAGTCTGGCCTCGCGAAAAAGTTCACTGACACTCATGCCGACCGGCGAAGCAAATCCAAGAATGTTCTTGGCCGCAGAATTGGCCGTTCGGACGAGGCCGTTCGTAGTCAGGAACACCACCCCACTCGACAGATTCGAGAGCACGGCGGCGCTGATGTTTTCCGAAGTCTTTGCTCTGCGGCGCTCGACCTGCTGCACGCTCAGCAGTTCGTGCTTCTGCTGCTTCAGTTGCTGAATCACGGCGTTGTAGGTTTGCATCGGAAACTGCTCGAACTCGGGGGCCGCGTCGATGGCGTAAGATTCCTCCGTGAGTACGCGGCGCATCCGCCGCAGCAGCAGGGTGGCTATCCAGAAGGCGAAGCCCGAAACGAACAGCACGATCGCCATGCGAATTACGATGGGGTTGCTGAGCAGTTTCATAGCAACCTCCAGTACCAGCGGAAAAATTGGTCGCCAAAGAATGAAGCCACCATCGCCATGCTTCCCAGAAACACGCCAAAGGGCATGGGAAAGCGGCGCAGGGCGATGCTGGCCGACTCCCAGCCATGCCGCCGAGCCAGGCTTGCCGATTCGTGATGCCGGACCATGCGGCGGCGAGTGCGCTTGATCCACACCACCATCACGGTAAACACTCCCGCCAGCGATCCTACGATCGACGCGCCGAACAGGGTAAAGATGGTCAGCCGTATTCCGAGAAATGCGCCCACCATCGCCATCAGCTTGACGTCGCCAAAGCCCATGCCTTCGACTCCGCGGGCCCGCAGGTAAATCGCTCCCGCGCCGTAGATGAACGACGCCCCAGCCGCAGCTCCCATCAGCGCTTGCAGCAACGACAGCCAAGGGCTGGAGGCGCTGGCTGCGGGCTGGTAGACGACGCCGAACAGCATCGTCGAGAGCAAATCGTTCACCGGAACTACCAGGCTGAACAGCAATCCTAGGACGATTCCCGGCAGCGTCATTTTGTCGGGCAAGAGTTGCGTCTCAGCGTCGGTGAAGATCAGGCCGACGAGCAGGAATCCGAAAGTACAGAATTTCAGCGTGGCCAGAGTGAATCCGAAATACGCGTAGCAGGCCAGGAACAGCGCACCAGTGAGCAACTCAACCACGAGATAACGGGGCGAGATGGAAGCCTTGCAGTGGCGGCATCGTCCGCGAAGAATCAGCCAGCTAAGAATGGGGACATTGTCATAAAAACGGATTGGATTCTCGCACTTGGGACACGCCGAGCCGGGACGAATCACCGACAAATCCCGCGGCAAGCGATAGATACACACGTTCAGGAAGCTGCCGAAGGCCAGCCCGAGAGCGAAAATCGCCAATGCGAATGCAGGGTCCACCGTATGCTTTGCCCACTCCTTGCCAGATTTACGCTGGTTTCGACTCGATTATACGGCGCTTAGCGAGGTAGGAAGCGGGTACCAAAGGGACTGTACGGAAGGACGATGGCCAGAGGCTCAAATCAATGGCCGCAGCCCGCATGTTGGTCGAGGACCGTCGTCGCTGGAGCGGGCCTCGGGCGGTTCTGACGGACTTTACTGCTTAGCCAAAATGTTCCTTTGGAATCATGGGGTTAGGGCCATACCATCACTAAGTGATATGTTGGCAGGGGTTAAGTCAAGAGCTGGCCTAAGTTCCCGTCCCGACCAACCCCGCCTCTTGCGGGCTGCCCCCGCCGTTGTCGTATACAGAAACATCCGCCGTCCGCTTGCCCTTGGCTAAAGGCTTAAACGTAACTTTGATGAAGCAACTCGCCCCGGAAGCCACGCTCTTACCGCACGTGTTGGTTTCGGCAAAGTCTCCGGCGTCAGCGCCTGTGATGACGATGTCCGTAATCTTTACGGATGAATCGCCTTTGTTGGTTAGCGTGATCTTCTTGGCCAGACTCCTTGTGCCCACTGGCTGAGTTCCGAAGTTTAGTTTTGCCGGAGTAAGCTGTACAAAAGTCCCGGTGCCAGTCAGCGGCACTTTTTGCGGGCTGCCGGGAGCATTGTCTGTCACGCTCAGTGCACTGTGGAATACGCCCTTGTTTTCCGGATGGAATCTGATGCTGATGGTGCAATTTCCGCCAGGTCCGATGCTGCTAGGGCAGTTGTTCGTTTGCTGGAATGGGCTTGTCGCCGCAATCTTGCTGATGAGCAGGGTTCCGAGGCCGGTGTTTGTAAGACTCACGGGCTCCGCCGCGCTGGTGGTGAAAATCAGTTGGTCTGCAAACGTTAGCTTTGTGGGTGAGAAGGTCACCGCTGGCAAAACTCCGACACCGCTGAGCGGAAGCATCTGAGGACTGTTCGGAGCATTATCCGTGATGCTCACAGCGGCGTTTCGGGCACCGGTAGCGGACGGTGTGAAAGTCACAGTGATCTTGCAACTGCCGTTGGGGGGAACGGATGTACCGCAGTCATTGCTCTGGGCAAAATCACTTTTGTTGGTTCCGGTAACCGCGATTGAGTCAATCGTCAGCGTGCCGTAGCCCGTGTTGGTCAACGTCGAAACCTGCTGAGTGCTAGTGATTCCCACCGTTTGATTGCCGAAATTCAAGGTTGGAGGAGAGAGCGTCACAGCTGGTTGTCCGCCGGTGCTGGTGTTCAACAGCACGGTGACTCCCGAGAAGCCCTTCTTCTGCCCGGTTGTGACTACGTCGGGTTCTCCGTCGCCGTTGACGTCTGCGAATGCAATGTCAGAGGCGAAGCTGCCCGCGGGATACTCGACCGGATCGTAGAACGTTCCATCGCCCTTGCCGTACCTCAGCCCGACCGTCGAAAAGGTCGAGTTGGTGTAGAGCAGATCCAGGTTGCCGTCCTGATTGACGTCAACCATCTTCACGTAGCCGGGACCCGGCAAACCGAAGAGTGCTGACTGCAACGTCGTGGAAAGAAGCGTAGGGGCCTGGAACGTGCCATCTCCGTTGCCCATTGCAACTGCGATTCCCTGGTTGTGGGTGCTGGTCTGATCCTGAATCGTGACTGCTAGATCAGGTTTACCATCGCCGTTAAGATCGCCAATCGCGGCTGCGTAGGGGTTGTTCCCAACAGTGGTTGATTTGCTGGTTGGGAAGGTGCCGTCTCCCTTTCCGAGAAGAATCTCCACACTGGTGCCGGGTGTGGACGAAGTGCCGTACAGCGGCACGATCAGGTCGAGATGCTTGTCGAGGTTCACATCAGCGGTCGTAATCTCGGTGCCCGGCGCCATGATTGGGTAATTGACGACGGGATTAAATCCTGCGCCGTTATTAATCAGTACGCCGACGTCTCCGTTTGCGCCGCCGTTGGTATTGTTCACCACTGCAAGATCAGTTTTGCCGTCGCCGTTCAAGTCGCCAGCGATAATTCCCCAACTGGTGTAGGCACCTGAGTCTGTCGGATATGCCGAACCCGCCGTGAAAGTGCCGTCACCATTGCCAGTGAAGATCTGGATTCCGCCGTTGATCGCATCGGTGGCCGCGATGTCCAGCTTGCCGTCGCCGTTGAAATCACCCACGGCAACAAACTGGAGTTGGAAGTTGGCGGGATGGGCGTTGCTGCCATAGTTCACGCCCGGCTTCAAGGTGCCATCGCCGTTAGAAAGGAACACGGTAATGTTGCCTTCCTTTTGGCCGAAGGCATAGCTGTTTCCAACCACAAAATCCGGATGGCCGTCGCCATTGAAGTCGCCACTGGCGATTCCAACCGAGGTTTGATAACCGTTACCGGCGATTGTAGGTTCGGAATAGTAATCGATCCCCGAGCGGAAGCTTCCGTCACCGACTCCCTGGAGGTAAACAAAACTGTACAACCCATCGGGCACGATCGCGTCGACATGACCGTCATTATTGAAGTCAGCCAACAGGGCGGGAGTCAGAACAACCCCCGACGCGGTCAGCCTGGTTCCTCCCGTTGCGTAGCCAACTGAAGGATCCTGCATGGTGCCATCCCCGTTGCCAAGAAGAACCGTGACGTCAGCCCCTTGCTGGTTCGAGGAGACGATGTCGTTATGGCCATCCCCGTTTATGTCGGCGATGCTCACGGCCGTGGTATCGGTACCTCCCTGGTAGTACCTTCCGGTCGAGAAATTTCCAGTGCCGTTGTTGACGTAAACCGTGACGGTGTTGTTGTCCAGGCAATTGGCGCTCACGATGTCGTTAGCCCCGGTGTGGCTGCTCAAGTCTCCCGCCACGTTGAAGCAGGCACTGTACACGTTATCTATCGTATTGAGAGCCGTGGGACCGTTGAAACCGCTAGCTCCGTTATTCAGATAGACCACCATCTGATTGAGGCTGGCCGTGGAACCTGGGCCGGCTGGGCCCGCAAAGTCAAGGTAGCCATCGCCATTGAAATCGGCGAACACTACAGCGCCGGTATTGAGAGTGGAGCTGGTATTGAGTTGTCCAGTGAACGGGATCGCAGTGGGTACGTTGAAGGTGCCAGCTCCATTGTTCTTCAACACCCAAATATTGCCCGGATTCGCGTTGTCGGCGACTACGATGTCGACAGCTGTGTCCGGCTTGTATGGCGTGAGCGTCGCCCACAGACCAAAATTACTCGTGACCGTGATCGTCCCTTGCGAAGTTTCCGTGAACGTTCCGTCGCCGTTGCTCAGCCAGACCTCGACCGTTGCCGGCGCCGCCTGGTGGAGTATGACGATGTCGTCCTTTCCGTCGCCATTCACATCGCCCACGAAGATGGGATCGAATACGTCGGTACCCGAGGACAAGGTCACCGTCGTTAACACCGGAGGCTTGAAGGTTCCGTCTCCGTTGCCCCTTACCACCGAAATAGCATAGATCGGCGTGCTCAATGTGTTGTTGTTCACGAGCGCGGCAACGTCCATGTTGCCGTCACCGTCGAAATCGCCGAGCACGGCTGGATAGGGCGAGTACGTTCCCGCACCAAAGGGAGGCGGGCCAGCAGGGATTTGGGTGGCCGCGAGGAATCCAAACTGAGCGCCAGGGGAATCCAGATCCAGCTTCCGAACCTTGTGAGCAGATACGGTGGGAGCGCTCGTTCTCCCTCGTCCGCCCGGTCGTCCCAGCTTCAGAAGCGCGGCCGTGTTGGATTCCGCAACTAACATGGCGCTGCCGAGGATCACGAGCAGGCAGACCAAGCCGAAGGACCTCATAGCTTCACCTCCAACAGAGTGGCAAATGGTTCGAGAAAGGGGGCCGGCTCGGCTGCGCAACACCGGGGGGAATTTGGTCGTCGAGCGCCCCAATTGTACTCCGGGACGGCACTCGATTGCAGGTTTTCTAACTCCTTCGACCGCTGAAACTTGGGGGCTCTGATTGGTTTCTTTGCTCCGCTCCGCCAAACCAGGGACGATTCCCAAATTGGAACTGGACCCGCGGCCCGCTCCGCTTTCCTCTTGACCTCATGCTTCGTTATCCGATAACATAATACTGTATAGATTATCTATGAGATAATCTATGATCTTTGACAACCGATCCCCAAATCGACGCGACGGCGAAAGCATCCGCCACAGTTCCAAGCGCTGTTCCCAAAATGGACCGCGCACAGTCGGGCGTTACTGGTAACTCCCATGTTTTGAATATTTTGCCTGTAACTGCCTTGGAACCATAGATCTAGGAGGCAAGAAAAAATCCGGTCCTTTGTTTTCTGGATTTTGCGGCAAAAGAGAGTTTTTTTATTGTACGTACAAACGAGAAGCTCAACCGCCTGAGGGAAGTCGTGACGCACGGCCCAACCACCGGGCTTCGCGCGGACGTCGCGAACTCCGACGAATGGCTAACACTTTCTTGCACTGTCCGCACCAGCGAGGACGCTCGCCCCTACATTTGCGTCGCAGAGCGTCACTGTGCGGGGGCTTGCACCTTCTTAGGCAACTGCCGGTCACATGCCCGCTTCCTGAAATTGTTGAAGTTCCCGTAGAATACGGTGACCCCACAACTTTGTCTGTTCTCATGGGTTCAATCACCGGGAAGTTCATCTTCAAGGAGGATACAGATGTTAAAGAGGAACGTCGTTTTAGGAAGTATGTTGAGTGTTGGTATGCTGCTCGGGAGCGGCGCAGTCTACGCGCAAAAGTCTAACCCAGTTGCGCCGCCCAACCAAAACGTCAGCGGGAAAAAACATCCAAACCTGGCTGCGGCGCAGCGGCTTTGCGACCAGGCCTTCGAAAAAATCTCAGCTGCCGAGTCGGCCAATGAATATGACATGGCAGGGCACGCCCGCAAAGCCAAGGAATTGCTCGACCAAGCCAGCAGGGAGCTCAAGCAGGCTGCCGAAGCCGCCAACAAAAACCACCCGTAGAACGAACGATCCTCTCCGACGCACGGGAGGCTCCGCTGCACGGAAGTGGTTCCGCAGCCGAGCTTCCCTGCTTGTTCACAGGCGGAGTCCGAAGGGGCGGCATTCGCCTGACGCGCATCGGACAGCGTAATGCGACTCCGCACGATCCATCGTTGGCCAATACTTTTTCCCTATTCCTCTCGTTCCCGACCTCAGCGCCTGAAGGCGCCACTGATTCTGCGGCATTACGGCATCGCTGAAGCGCTGCCCTGATACGAATCGCTAGTTTGTGAGCAAAACTGTACGTCCGCGCGAGCAAGACGCCGTAGACGGTCCCTCCTCAAGTTCTGCCGTTTTGGGGCTTCTCCCGCTTTGGGCCTTTGCTCGTTACCTAAGTACACGTGCCGGAGACACGTTTACCCATCGCCCGGTCTCCCGTAAGTTAAAGGCTCTACCCGCGCACTCTCCCCACGGCTCGGGTCCCTCATTTGGAGTGTGTGGATGGCTACGCCTGACAAGCTTCAATTCGGTCTACTGCCCGAGCGGCGAATGGACTGGCGCACGCTGGCGACCAGCTATGGTATCGAGCTCTTCATCCTTTTGCTGCTGGTCAGTGCGGGCTTCTTCTTTCCCGACACATTGCGGCTAAGGCAGAAATACACAGTCACTGAACTCATTCCGAGACCGGATTTAAGACCGGAAGCAGTCAAGCCGAAACCGAAAGTTCGGCGTCCGGTGGTCGCCCCCAAGGTGGAGGTGCCCCCGGTAAGTTTCCCGACCGCGAAACTATTTGTGCCTAAGGATGTGCGCACGCCTAAGAAGGTAGAGGAAGAAAAGGCTCCACAGCTCGAAGCAAAGTTCAAAGCTCCTGAATTGGCGGCAGCGCCCGCGATTCCGAAAGTCGTGTACACGGGCGCGTTTGGCAGCTCAGCTGCTCCCACGATTAGCGCTCCCATACAGAAGGTGCAGACCGGAGGGTTCGGGGATCCTCAGGGACTGAAGGGAACGGGCAAGGACAACGCGCATCTTACGGCCGCCAAGCTGGGGTCGTTTGATCTGCCCGAAGGAGCAGGCACGGGGAACGGAACGGGCGGAGCGAAAGGAATCAAAGGCACGATCGCCAGCGCGGGTTTCGGAAACGGGATTGCGCAGGGGGACAATCGCAATCGAGGCGGATCGGTGCAGACCTCGGGATTCGGCGCGCAGGAAGTTTCCCACAACGTAACTAAGGTTGCCCAGGCGGATAGCGCCCCGGCGACCACGCAGGTAGAAATCATCTCCAAGCCCAGCCCGGTTTATACGCAGGAAGCGCGGCAGCTCAAGCTGGAGGGAGAAGTCTTGCTCGAAGTGCTGTTCGGGGCAAACGGGCAGTTGCACGTCAATCGCGTGGTACGCGGTTTGGGCCATGGGCTGGATGAAGCGGCCACCAGCGCCGCCAATCAGATCCGGTACAAGCCGGCGCAACGATTTGGTACACCCGTGGATTCCACGGCGATCGTGCATGTGGTTTTCCAGTTAGCGTATTGAGATTTTGAAGAGACAAAGTTTAGAGAGGACCAGAGTCATGCGTACTTGGAAATGGATGCTTACCGCTTTTCTGTTGATCACGTTGAGCGCGATGGCGCAGCAGACGAATGATCAATCGCCGTCGGCGAAGGCTGCCGGGTCGCAACCGGCAACCACGTCAACGGCTCAACCGGCTGCATCGCAGCCCGCCCAACCGGCGCAAGCTGCAGCCACGGCGCCAGCGAGCGCTGCCATGGCTCCGCCCACGACCATGGATCAGGTGGTGGATCGCGCCATTACACGCGAACATGCGCTCATGGAGATGCTGAAGAACCGGACGCCGCTGGTCGAGACTTATCTGCAGAATCTGAAGCCCGATCCGCAGCTCGGCGCCGTGCCTAGCCAGGATCACTACTTCCTCGGGCGCCTGGATCTGACTGACAGTATCGACCGCCGTGACTACCTGACTAAGGACGAGAGCTTCCAGAAGAACCTGATGGGCGGAGTCAGCAAGCTGTTCAAGTTTGAGTACAAGCCCATGGGTTTCTCGTGGATGATCTTCGCCGATCGCGAAGACTTCGACCGCGAACATTACGGATTTAAGTACGTGCGCCGTGAATTCCTCGGCGACGTGCGTTGCCTCGTCTTCGATGTGACGCCCAAGAAAGATGCCGGCAAAGGCCGATTTCTCGGACGCGTCTGGGTTGAAGACCAGGAATATAACATCGTGCGGCTGAACGGCACCTATGCCCCTCGGCCGCGAAATGCGATGTACTTTCACATGGACAGCTGGCGGCTGAACCTGATCCCGGGCTACTGGGTTCCAGCGTACATCTACAGCGAAGAAGGCGATTTCAGCTACGGCGCCAAGGATCGAATGGCATTCAAGGCGCAGAGCCGCATCTGGGGCTACGACCTGAAGAAAGGCGCGAAGGAAGACGAACTCACGCAGGTGAGAGTTGATTCGGTGAAAGACGAAACGCCTTCGACTGCGGACGCGTCTCCGCTCGAAGCTCAACGCCAATGGCAGCAGCAGGCTGAGGACAATGTGGTCGAGCGTCTGACGGAGTCGGGATTAGTGGCTCCAGAAGGCGAAGTCGACAAAGTCCTGCAGACCGTGGTCAACAATTTGATCGTCACGAATAACATCGAGTTGCCGCGTCCGGTGCGGACTCGGGTCATGCTGACTTCTCCGCTGGAAACTTTCAGCGTTGGCAACACCATTGTGGTCAGCCGCGGCTTGGTTGACGTGCTTCCCGACGAAGCCAGCCTGGCCATGGTGCTTTCGCACGAACTAGCGCACATTGTTCTCGGACACAACCTGGGCAGCAAGTTCGCCTTCAACGACCGCATGTTGTTCACCGACGAATCCACGTATCAGAACTTCGGATTCCGCCACAATCCCGACGAGGAAACCGCAGCCGACACCAAAGCCATGGACCTGTTGAAGAACTCGCCCTACGCCCAAAAGCTGGACGTACCTTCGCTGTTCCTCAAAGAGTTGGTGGTGCGGGCTCCAGAGCTTTCGGCGTTGCTGACCGCGCACTTGGGCAACAGCTTCACCAACGAGAAGGGTGACCTGGTGCGGTTAACGGCGCTCAGCACCATGGGCCCCGCTTTGGATCCGAACAAACTGGATCAGATCGCGGCTCTTCCCATGGGTGGACGCGTCAAGCTGAACGCCTGGACCAACCGTGTGGAACTGGCCAAGACCGCGCCGGTGGCGATCACGTCGGCGCGCGACAAAATGCCGTTTGAGGTAACCCCGTTCTTCCCGCGACTGAGCCGGCTTACCGGCGACGCCGTTCCCGGGACCACAACGTCGGCATCCAATACAACGCCAAGCAACTAAGACGCAACCAATCGAGGGCGGGCGTCCTGCCCGTCTGAGGTTTCAAACGAGTTGAAGGAAGCGCAGGCCGGGACCGGAAGCAATTCCGGAGTTCCGGCCTTCGTATTTTTCGCTTCGTGATTGATGGCCAGCCCAAGCTTCAGAAATCTCGCAACCCGGCGGGAATGCGTCTAATCCTTGAAGAGTGCGATTATTCGCGCAGACGGAGGCGGCCATGAAGGTTGAACGGCGCACAGTGGATCTGACCTCTTATCCAGATCTTGTCGTGATTTACCTGGGCATGCGAGTCAATGCCATGACGGGACTCAAGACCTTGTTTGGCTTCGGACCAACGATTTCAAATTCGGTGACGGCAGCGCCTGAGGGCTTGCTGCGGCACGAAACTGTGATTTATTCGCTCTTGCCGCCGCATGTGGGAATGCGCCAGTACTGGCGCGACTTCGAATCCCTGGAACGATGGGCACGCTCGGAGCCACACATGCAATGGTGGAAGAGTTTCCTGCGCGACTCTGGTGGGACAGGATTCTGGCATGAGACGTATTTCATGCGCGGCGGAGTCGAAGCGATCTTTGACGATATCAAGGTTCCGCTGGGCCTGTCAGCGTTTGCTCCGACAGAAATCGCTCGAGGACCGATGTTTTCGGCACGGGCCAGGCTGGGCGTGCAAGGAAGTGAGAGTGCGCCGGCGCCGGTTACCGAGGCCACATTCTACGGGGCGGAACGATAACTCAGAGTCCGTTGGTTGGGTTGGTGCTACGTGAGACGCGTTAGTCGTCCGAATCAGCGTGAAGTTCGAGGGTGAGGCCGTGCGCCAAAAATACTAACGAATCATCTTCATCGAACCGGCCCAGCAGTTCGTCGAGCAACTGCTGCGTGGTCAAGTCCCTCTCCACAACTGGGTTCGGATCGAAGTCAGCCAGTTCTTGCGCCTGATCGAGGGTCAGGACTGTATCGAGCTCGTCTACAACGTTCACTAATCCCACTTCCTTCGAAACTCATCTTGCCAACTCCTCGATTATGTCGGAAGGTGCTTACTTTCGATAGATTACCAACGGTCGTGATCTGTCTCCGAAGGTTCCTTTGTGTCTTTTGTGGTTAACGCTGTTGACTTTTCGGGACATGAGGCAAAAGGCTTCAACCACAAAGGACACCCTTCGACTTCGCTCAGGGCAGGCTAAGGTACACAAAGGAATGCGGCCCCGGGAAATCTTATTCTTGCGCTTTTCCCTTGCCGGGCAAGCCTGCGGGGTTCTCGTGGGTGCGTTCTCTGAATCCGCCTCTTAATCCACTCGCCAAGTGCACGCTGGACTCTCCGAATTTATCGCGCAGACGATCCGCGGCAGAGAGGGCTTGCTGCCAGCGTTGACGGAGGCCGCCTTCCAGCAAATCGTTCTGTTGCGATTCTTTCTCGAATGACGATGCGTGCACTCCCAGCAAGCGCACTTGCGTTCCCTTGCGCCAGTTCTTGCGAAATAACGTTCGCGCCTGCTCGAAGATTTCGGTGTCGAGCTGCGTGGGAGCGGACAAGCTATGAGCCCGGGTGATGGTAGTGAAGTCTTTATAGCGCAGTTTGAGTTGGATGGTGCGCGCGTACAACCGGCCTTCCCGCAAGCGGCGGCCTACCATTTCGGAAAGCCGCATCAAGGTGGACTCGATCTGCTCGGGGTCGGCTGTGTCTTCGTTATAGGTGTGTTCGTGGCTGATTGATTTGGCATCGGTATGAGCCCCAACTTCGGTGTCGAACCATCCCCCGGCATCCTCTCCGCGAGCTTTGCCGGCCATTGCGGTGCCCCACTTGCCAAACATGTTCTCCAGCCCTTCCGCCTGGAAGCGTGCCAAGTCGCCCACGGTGTGGATACCCATGAGCTTCAGATCCTTCTCCATCACTTTGCCAATACCCGGAATGTCGCGGACGTCCAGCGGCGCAAGCAAGCTTGCTTCTTCTCCGGGAAGGACCCACAGGATCCCGTTCGGTTTGGCCTTGGCCGACGCGACCTTCGCAACCAGCCGCGTGCGGCCGATGCCGATTGAACAGTTGAGCCGAGTGTCGTCCTTGATTTTCTTATGCAGGGTATGCGCGGCCCGCAAAGCCGGTCCATGCAGCCGCGCCGTTCCGGTCATGTCCAGATAAGCTTCGTCAATCGAAGCCATTTCGACCAGCGGCGAGAAAGACGTGAGCACACGATAGACTTTCTCAGAGCACTCGCGATAGCGTTCCGGGTGCCCATTCACAAAGATGGCGTTCGGGCAAAGCTTGGCCGCGGTACGCAACGGCATGGCCGAGTGTACGCCGAACTTGCGCGCTTCATAGGATGCCGCCGAGACTACGCCACGCTCGTTGCGCTGGCCTCCTACAACCACCGCTTTGCCTTTCAGCGAGGGATCGAACAACTCTTCCACGGAGACGAAGAACGCATCCATGTCTACGTGAAAAATGGTTTTGGCATTTGCGGACATAGGAGGACTGCCGAGGATTCCTGGAGGAATTGTATCAGCGAGATGGCGGCAATTTCTTTTGAGTGAAGCTTCGTCGAACCGCCCCTAATTATCGGCTCAAGAGGACAGTGGAACCAACGAGGGCGCATCGAGTTCCGGCCGGTGCACGTGCGGCACTTCGAGATCCGGCATGGGAGTGCCCGCAAAGAGATGGCGGCAGGGCTTGGCCATCCAGCGGGTCCAGCGCCCGGACCAGGTAACGCGCGCGCTGTCCGTGGCGATGCCGGTGTCGGCATACATCATCCGATAAATTCTCGAGATCAGCACAAATGCCAGGCGGCCCCGCTTCGATTTGATGAAGCGGGAGCGCTTCCAGATCGGGCCCCAGCTGTAGAAGCTGTCCCAGACGCCCTGCGTGCGGGAACGGATTTCTTCGCCCGACATCACCGGATGCTCCCAGTACAACTTGGGACGAAGCGCCTGCGGGATCAGCCAGCGCCGGGTCAGCGGAATTCCTCCGACTTTCGGCGGGTTGTCACCCAGCGTCTTTTCCCAGCGATTAAAGTCTACCGTCCCGGGATAGGGGCTTAACATTACGAATTGCGCGAATGTGCATTCGGCGCTGATGGCGGCGGCAGCGGTCGCCGCGAAAGTTTCTGGACGGTCGCTGGGCAAGCCAAAAATGAAAGAGCCGAGCACGTGCACGCCGTGACGCCGGAATGTTCGAAGTTGTTCCGTGAGTTTGTCGCCGGCCAGATTGAAATCCTTGTAAACATCCTTCAACCCTTCCGGGGTAACCGATTCCACTCCGACCAGCGCGCCCTTGATGCGCGCGGCTTTCATGGCATCAAGAAATTCCACATCCTCGGCGGCTTCCATCGTAATCTGAGTGAAGAAAACCATGTCATCCGGGAGTTGGGCTAAACGGGACATAAGTTCGAAGCGTTCAGCGCGTATGGATTTCAGTTCATTTAGCCGGACGGTATTTTTTTGCTGGGTTGCCAAGGTAAGATCGGTGAGCGTGACGGGATAGAAGTTATCGTCGGCCAGCGCAATGAAACGAAAGCCCAGCCGGCGCAGTTGCACAATTTCTGCGATTACAACATCGGAGGCGCGCTGACGTGGCCGCTGGCCATCGGTACGCCAGACCGAGCAAAAAGAGCAATGCTTGGGGCAACCGCGAACCGTCTGCACCGACGCCCACATATAGCGGTTGCGGGGAATGAGATCCCAGCGTGCGGCAACGAAATCGCTGGCTTCGATCTGGCCTCCGACGTAGATGGGCTTGGGAACTCCCTCGCGGCAATCGGCCAGGACCTTTCCCCACGCGATGTCACCGTCACCCTTCACCACCGCATGCGCACCGCCCAGTTCAAGCGCTTCCTCGGGAAAGAGCGTGGCGTGAATTCCGCCAAAGACTACATACGCTCCCCGGCTGCGCGCCAGTTTGCCAATCTCGTAACCACGCAGTGCATTCGCGGTATGAATTCCAATCCCGACCGCGTCTCCGGCCTGAATCGAATTGGGACGCAACTGCGATAGCGTTTCATCGACGAGAATAGGATCGCCAAAGCTTTTCGGAGTGGCCGCCGCCAGCACATATTGCCAGCGCGGAGTGATGACTGCCGTTCCAAATGACACACTGCTCGGATTGATCAGGTGAACCTTCACGTCAGGAGCCCCCTTTTTGGCAGCGATTGCCCTCAAGCAGTCGCGATGCACTACCTCGTTGCTGCTCGAATTGACAGGCTCCGCGTCATTTCGCTCACCCCGAAAGGCGCGGGATTTAGATGTGGCAGGGAGCGGGAGCGGATGGTCGGTCTACTCTCTCGGCCTGAAAGAAACCCACAAGATTGGAAAGCACCGCAAGACGGGTCACAAATAGCGGCAGTGTGCAGGCTAACGGATGGTGTTCCGGTTGTCAAGATTCGTGACAACTATTTGTCACACTGAATGACATCCAGGTTCCCATTTTTGGACACGGCGCGACAGCTTCCACTCCAATCGCAGGCGGACGTCTACACCGCCGTCAACACGGAATGCTGGGCAGTCCGCGCCTGCCGGACCCGTTCGTAGATGCGCACATACTCCTTGGCCGACGCGTTCCAGGAGAAGTCCTTGTTCATGCCATTGCGCATGAGGGTATGCCAGGAAGATTGGTCGCTGAAAGCTTTCAGGGCCTCTTTGATAGTCAGCAACAACGCCTCGCCGCTGTAGTCGGCGAACTTGAAGCCGGTTCCCTTGCCCGTGCGCGCGTCCCAGGGATCAATGGTGTCGTCGAGTCCGCCGGTGGCGCGTACGACGGGCACCGTGCCGTATTTCAGGCTGTAGATCTGGTTGAGCCCGCAAGGCTCGTATTTCGAAGGCATGAGGAACATGTCGCTCCCCGCTTCAATCTTATGGGCCAGCGCGTTGTCATAGGCGATTTTGATGGCGATCTTTTGGGGAAACTGTTTCTGCATGCGGGCGAACATGTCTTCGTATTGCTTGTCGCCATTGCCCAGCGCCACCACGATCATCTGCTCGCGCGCCAGCCGATCCATGATTTGCGCGATCAGGTCAAACCCCTTCTGGGCCGCGAAGCGAGAGACGATTCCGATCACCGGCAGACGAAGATCCGGATTGGTGACCCCAAAAGCCGCCAGCAGGTCCTGTTTGCACTTGGCTTTACCGGACAAGTCTTCGGGCGAGTACTTGGCGGCGATGAACTTATCCGTCTGCGGGCTCCACTCATCGTAGTCCACGCCGTTGAGGATTCCGGTGACGGTCGAAGCCCGGTCGCGCAGCACGCCTTCCAGTCCAAAACCGAACTCCGCAGTCTGGATTTCGTGGCTGTACTTGCGGCTCACCGTGGTAATGAAATCGGCATAGACCAGCGCGCCTTTGAGAAAATTCACCTGCCCAAAGAATTCCATTTTGTCGATGGCCAGCAGGTCCCAGGGCAGGGTGAGAAGCGGCAAAGTATCCGGCGGAAACAAGCCCTGGTATCCCATATTATGAATGGTGAACACGGTGGCCACGTCACGGAAGGCGGGATCTTCGGCGTATTGCGTGCGCAGCAATACCGGAATTAGCGCCGATTGCCAGTCATGGCAATGGAATACATTGGGGATTCCTAATATCTTGGAAGCTTCGAGCACGGCTCGCGAAAACAGCGCAAAACGCTCGGCGTTGTCGGGATAGTCCCCAGCGGAAGTCCCATACAGGGCCTCCCGATCGAAATACGGAGGATAGTCCACGAAGAAGAAGTGCACTCCCGAATGACTGCCACCGGTCACCACGGAACAGAATCGGTAGTGGTCGTCAAAAGGGACAGTAATGCTGCGGACGGCGGTCTGCGCATCGGAAAGCTTGGTCTGGCGATAGCGGGGCACATAGACGCTTACCTGGTGCCCGGCAGCCACCAGGGCTCGCGGCAAAGCGCCCACCACATCGGCGAGTCCACCCGTCTTAGAAAAAGGCACGCACTCCGAAGCAGCAAAAGCAATATGCATGAGAACCATCCTCCAAATTCTGGGCCCGGGTTTCGGCGCAAGTTATCCTGCTGCAAGTTATCATGGACAAGGCGCCATCGCTCGACGCCACTGCTGCGCACGAATATTCGCGGGTTGAGATTCCAGTTTAGTCGTCCGAAAGAAAGAGGGTCAATGTGCCGAAAGTATCTGCTGCCCGTCCGACTCCAAGAGCGCCCAAATTGGGTCAGCATTTTCTCGCCGACCCCTCGGCCGCTATGCGCATTGCCGAAGCCTTCGGTGATCTCTCCCAAAGCACGGTACTCGAAATTGGGGCGGGGCGAGGAGCTCTGACTTCCCTGTTGGCCCGGCGAGCGAGGCGGCTCATTGCCATTGAACTCGATCGCGTTCTTGCCGCCCAGCTGCGCATGAAGTTTTCGCTGACCCCGAACGTCGAGATCATCGAAGGCGACATCCTCGCTATCGATTTCGATACCCTGTTCGGACCGAAGCCTGGCAGCACGCGACCGGGAATGAACCATCAGCCGGAACCCGCGCGCGTGGTCGGCAATCTTCCCTATTTCATAACGTCGGACATCCTGCTGCGCCTGTTCGCCTACCGGAGGTACTTCGAGACCATCGTGCTCATGGTGCAGCGCGAAGTCGGGGACCGGCTGGCGGCTCGTCCGGGAACCAGCGAATATGGATTGCTTTCCGCCACGGCTCAACTCTATGCTCGCGTCGAGAAACTGTTTACTCTTCCTCCGGAGGCGTTTTCGCCGCCGCCCAAGGTGCACTCGACCGTTGTCAGGCTTACCATCGCTTCTCGCATCGAGGGCTTAGGCGTGCCGGAGACCGGCTTCATCGACTTCCTGAGAAAATCGTTTGGACAGAAGCGGAAGACGCTGTGGAACAATTTGAAGGGAGACTATCCGGCCGCAGCTTTGCGCGCAGCCCTGGAAAAATCCGGTGTGAAACCAACCGTGCGAGCCGAGGCATTGTCGTTGGAAAAGAGTGCGGGGTTATTTCGCGCCTTGCTTGACGCCGCAGGTTCCTGATTTCCTTTGAGTACCTTTGTGTCCGGAGCCTGCCCTGAGCGAGGTCGAAGGGTGGTTGTCAGCTTTTTCTAAACCACCGAGGGGATGCAAAATGGATTCGACAGTTCGCCATCCCGCGGTAGCCGGACGCTTCTATCCACGCGATCGCGATACGCTGCTCGAGGACGTGCTGTCTTATCTATCGCCCCAAGCGGCAACCAAACCAGCGCTCGGATGCGTGGCGCCGCATGCCGGTTACGTCTACTCAGGAGCTGTAGCTGGAGCCGTGTTCGCCAGTCTGGACATTCCGCAGCGCTGCATCGTGCTATGTCCCAACCACACTGGAAAAGGACGGCCACTGGCCATCATGAGCAGCGGGGCCTGGGAAACGCCTCTCGGCTCGGTGCCCATCGATGCGCCTCTCGCCGCCGCCCTGAAGAATAAATTTCCTCAGTTGACCGAAGACGAGAATGCGCATCGCAGCGAGCACGCCATAGAAGTGGAACTGCCATTCCTCCAAACGCGCCGCCCCGATCTCACGTTCGTGCCGATCGCTTTGGGCACGGGGCAGTTCGACGTTCTGGAAAAACTGGGCGAGGCCATCGCGGAAGCAGTGCAGTCGCAGGATGAGAGAATCCTGATCATAGCCTCCAGCGACATGAACCATTACGAAAACGACGCGGTCACTCGGATCAAAGACCGCAAGGCGATCGACCGCATGCTGGCGCTCGATGCTCGCGGGCTATTTGAAGTAGTAATGAAGGAAGAAATAAGCATGTGCGGCTTCGGCCCAACGGTGGTAACGCTAACCGCCACCAAGCGCCTGGGCGCAACCTCCGCCGAACTGATCAAGTACGCCACCTCGGGAGACGTCTCTGGCGACCGCGACATGGTGGTCGGCTATGCCGGTGTGGTAGTGCGATGACAGCGATCTAGGAACGAAGAGTAGAATTCTCCGAACTCTGCAACGAGTCTCTGGAGGATGGCCTTCATGTGCGCCCGCGTGTCCGGCGGAAATGCCAGCCCGCGCCTGAGCGCTTGGATTGTCGCCGCGATGCTGGCAATGATCGCGATCCCGGCCGCGATCACCCTGCACACCGTAAGCTCCCCGGGAACACTGCAGGTGTCAAGCGCCAACCCAACCCCGCACGGATATACATGGAGCCTGCTGCTGTTCGTGGTTCCGATTGTGGTGATTGCCTTCTGGTTCCTGCCCGCTGAAGGCGTGGACATTCCGCGACGGGCGTTCTGGTGGACGATTGGCATTCTCGTCCCCATCGGCTTCGGACTGGATTTCTTCTTTGCCCACCGCTTCTTTTTGTTCCGCAACTCGGGGGCGACCATCGGAGTTGGCGCTCCAGCTTTAGGAGCCCCGGTTCCGGTCGAGGAGTACATCTTCTACTTCACCGGATTCCTCTGCGTGTTGCTGCTCTATGTCTGGTTGGACGAATACTGGCTGCTCGCTTATAACATTCCCGACTACTCGGGCAAGTCGAAAAAGATTTCTCGTCTTTTCCAGTTCCATCCGGCGTCGGCGATCGTCGGCGTCGTCCTGATTGTGATGGCGTTCGTCTTCAAGAAAATGTTGTCACCGTCGCCAGACGGTTTCCCCGGTTACTTTACTGTGCTCGTGATTGGTGGCTTCGTTCCCGCGGTCAGCTTCTTTCCGACAGCTCGGCCATTTATTAACTGGCGGGCTTTCAGCCTGACGCTTTTCTTTGTCCTGCTGGTAAGCATGCTCTGGGAGGCGACGCTGGCCGTGCCTTATCAATGGTGGGGCTACCGGCCTGAACAGATGATGGGGTTGTCGATCGGAGCCTGGGCCGGCTTGCCGATCGAGGCCGTCTGCGTTTGGATTGCCGTCACCTACGGGACCGTGATCGTGTTCGAGGTTTTCAAGCTATGGCAAGCCTCCGGCAAAACGGCGAAACATGCGTTCCTGGGCCGGAAGTGAAATTCTTCGCTCGGCCCCCGGACGAGGATGTCCGGGGCTACGTGTGGGCTACCGCAACCCGATTTTGCAAAGTCTTAATCTTCGGCATTCGAATTGGAGGCGGTCACTTCTTCCGGATCTTCATACTCTCCAGCTAAGCTGAAATCGTTTTGTCCGAAGTCGTCGTTCTCACCGGGAACGCCGGATTGTTTCTCCAACTTTCTCTGTTGTCTTTTTTCCAATTTTTCGCGCTGCTTATCCTGACGCGAGCGCTCCTTCTGGCGTTTGTTAAAGCTTGAGCGACTTCGACCAGCCATACCCACCTCCAGGGATGATTTTGCGGGTTGCTATCAATCCGAAGCATTCGTCAGCTCCGAGCCGTCACGAGGTCATTGCGCGACTGGCTCCGGACGAACGGCGGATTTCACCTTCTTGGGCACGCCCGCTGGTTTAGTTTTGGCAGCCCCGGCCTGGAGCAATGCTTGAGTTCGCAACCGGCGCTGTATGTTCTGCTTCCGCTCGCGATTGGCTCTGGACTTATCTCCATTGATCAATGACATTGATGCCTCCCGTTGGACCCAGACTTCTGAGTCTTTCTCAATCGCGAAGGCGCAGGGCTGGTTGCGATAATCTTCGTGGTTAAGGTCTATTCAAGTATACGCGATTTACTCCGCAGCCGAGAACATTACCTAGGGCGCACGCGTTGCCGGCACTTCATTTGACAACGCCCGCATTCTCCTATTGACATTCTATAGATCGACTGCTAACGTCTGCTGATACAGAACGTCTATAGGAGCATGGAAATGGCCCCGGAACAAACTCCACTACTGCAAGGCACCCTCGACCTGTTGATCTTGAAGTCGCTGGCTTTGCAGGAGATGCACGGGCTCGGCATCGCCAAGCGGGTAGAGCAAATCACCCGGGAGACTTTTCAGGTGAAGCCGGGATCGCTCTTCCCCGCCCTGCACCGCATGGAAGAGGAAGGCTGGATCAGTTCCTCGTGGGGAGAATCCGAGAACAACCGGCGGGCCAAGTATTACCGGCTGACCAAAGCGGGCCGGCGGCAGCTTGAAACCGAGACGCAGCGTTGGGGGCGGATTTCGCTCGCCATTGCCCAGGCGCTCGAGACTACGTAGCAAGGAGCTGAGCCATGCGTTGGCTTTCGCGATTTGCCAGCCTGTTTCGCAACCTGTCCCACAAACAGGAGAAGGAGCAGGATCTCCACCAGGAAGTGTCTTCTTACCTCGAGCTGCTGACCGAGGAGAAGATTCAAAGCGGGATGTCCCCCGAAGCTGCGCGCCGTGCCGCCAGGCTGGACCTGGGCGGAGTCGAGCAGGTCAAGGAGCAAGTGCGCGAGGTGCGCGCCGGGATCTGGCTGGAAACCGTCGTCCAGGATGTGCGCTACGGAGCCCGCGTGCTGCGCCACAATCCTGGCTTCTCCCTGCTAGTTGTGCTGACGCTGGCGCTGGGCATCGGCGCGAACACTGCGATTTTCAGCCTGGTGTACGGAGTGTTGCTGCGGCCCCTTCCCTATTCGCATGGCGGCCAACTTGTGGTTGTACATCAGCACGCCCGCGGGCAAGTGGCGGACATTCCGTTTTCCTACAAGGAACTGGTCGACTATCGCGAGCAGACCGGGACGCTTGATGCCGTCGTGGAATATCACAGCATGGATTTTCTGCTGCTGGGCGATGACAGCGCGGAACGGGTTAGAACAGCCGTAGTTTCGGCGAATTTTTTCGATGTTCTGGGAGTAAAACCACTACTCGGCCGGACCTTTCTGCCTGGCGATGAGTCGCAGAACGCAGACGCCGTCCTGGTGCTGAGTTATCAGTACTGGCAGAAGCATCAGGCTGGCGATCCCAATATCGTCGGCAAGGTTTTTCATATGAACAACCGGCCGCACACCGTGATAGGCGTGCTGCCGCCGGTGCCGCAATATCCCGCGGAAAACGACGTTTACATGCCCACGTCGCAGTGCCCGTTCCGCTCGTCTCAGGCTTTCATGGCCAACCGCAAGGCCCGCATGATGACAGTTTTCGGGCGGCTCAAACCGGTGGTTTCGCTTGCAACGGCGCAAGCGGACCTTTCCACGATCGCGAGCCGGATCGAAAGCGCCAATCCGGATGTTTATCCAAAGGGAAACGGCTACGGTGCAGCCGTGGCGCCCTTGCGGGAAGATCTGACACGACGAGCCCGGACTACGCTGCTGGTCCTGCTGGGGGCGGCCGGTTTCGTGTTGCTGATTGCCTGTGCCAACGTCGCCAACCTGATGCTGGCCCGGCTTCTCAAACGAGAACGGGAGTTAGCTGTGCGCAGCGCTCTGGGGGCGACCCGAGCCCGCCTGGTACGCCAACTGCTTACCGAGACGATCTTGCTTTCGCTGACCGGCGGGTTGTTGGGATTGGAACTGGCTTATCCCACGTTGTCGTTGCTGGTAAAATTCGCGGCGCGCTTCACCACCCGCGCCCATGAAGTACGAATCGACGGCGTGGTGCTTGCCTTTACCCTGGGAGTGTCAGTTCTCTCCGGGCTTCTGTTCGGGTTTGCACCAGCGCTTTCTTCAAGAGAGCGCGTTTCCAATGCTCTGAAACAAGGAACCGGACAGGCCACGAGCAGCCGGGGGCGGCAGCGCCTGCGGGCGGGATTGGTCGTGTTACAGATCGCCGCGTCATTCATGCTATTGATCGGCGCCGGACTGATGATTCGCAGTTTCGAGAAGCTGTTGAGCGTGGACCCAGGCTTCAGCCCCGAGCGCGTGCTAACCCTGAATCTCAGTCCCAATTTTTCCCGATACACGCAAACCGCGCAATTCGTAACTTTGCAGGACAACATCCTACGCAGCGTGCGAGCGGTCGGCGGGGTCGAGTCTGCTGCTCTGGCTTCAAACTTCCCCTTCAGCCCGCTGGCGCTCACCAGTGGGCCGGGTAGCGTGAACTTTGATATCGAGGGACGGCCCGTGTCCAGCGGTGATTTGCAGCCGCGATTGGATGCGAACGCGGCCAGTCCCGGATACTTTGAAACCATCCGGCAACCGCTCCTGCGGGGGAGGATGTTCAACGACCACGATGATGCCAATGCGATGAAAGTCGTGATCATCAATCAGGCCATGGCGCTTCACCGCTTTGCATCCGACGAGGCCGTGGGCAAGCGAATCAGTTTCGACGGAGGAAAGGCCTGGATCACGATCGTCGGCGTCGTCGGAGATGCGCGCGAATACGGGCTCGACCACACCGTCGGGGACGAAGTTTATTTGCCAGTCGATCAAACCGGATTTGCCGGAAGCCTGGTAGTGCGAACCGCGATGGATCCAATGAGCATGGCACCATTGATTCGCAAGGCTCTGCACGATGTAGATCCGCAGCTCGCTGTGGATCAGGTGGAAACGATCGAGAGCCTGCAGCATGAGTCGGTTGCTTCCCCTCGGATCACCACGATTCTTCTGGGAATATTTGCGGGGCTGGCCCTGGTCATCAGCGCGAGCGGCATCGCCGGCATCATGGCGCTGACCGTCAGCCAGAGGACGCGCGAACTTGGAATCCGCATGGCCCTGGGGCAATCCAAGAGTTCGGTGGTCCGGATGGTGGTGCGACAAGGCCTGATCGTGGCTCTGGACGGCACCGTATTGGGGCTGATCGGCGCGATGGTATTAGGGCGACTGCTTTCCTCGCTGCTGTATGCCACCAGCCCCACTGACATATCCACATTCGCTGCGGTGTCACTGCTGTTCATCGCTGTTGCGGGGTTGGCGTGTTTTGTACCTGCGCGCCGGGTGACCCTGATCGATCCATTCACCGCGCTGCGGCAGGAATGAAAACAGGCTGACGATTTTGAATTACGAGGAGGATGTAAACCATGCGTATCTGGCTTTTGCTTTGCCTAGCTCTGCTGATCCCTGCACAGTACGACTCAAATACCGCGGCCGCGCAGGCGAATGGAAACACATCATCCACGCAAACACCCGCCTATACCTCGGATGGCCGTCTGCTGTTTCCTGCAAACTACCGGGAATGGGTTTACCTGACTTCCGGTGTGGACATGAGCTACAGTCCGAATGCAATGGGTATGGACCACTCGATGTTCGACAACGTTTTTGTCAATCCAGACGCTTACAAGGCATTCCTTCAAACAGGAACCTGGCCCGATAAGACGATGCTGGTTCTCGAAGCTCGCATGGCGGGAACCAAAGCGTCGATCAACAAGAGCGGCCACTATCAGACATCGGATCTAATGGGGCGGGAAGTTCATGTTAAGGATGAATCCCGCTTTCCCGGCAAGTGGGCTTTCTTCGGCTTCGACGAGGACGGTCCGGCGAAACAGGTTCCGAAAGAAGCGGCGTGCTACTCCTGCCACGAACAGCACGCCGCGGTGGATACGACGTTCGTGCAGTTTTATCCCACGCTGATTGACCTGGCGAAAAAGAAAGGCACCCTGAGCGCGAACTACCTGAAAGACGAAGCTGCCAACGCGACAAAATAATCGAGGTTCAGCGGAGAACTCAATCATCGAGAGCTTGTGATCGAGAACGAACTCACCGAGAACTCAGTCATCCTGAGCGAAGTTACCGTCGCGAAGCGGCGGCAACGCAGTCGAAGGACCCCAGTCAATCCAGTTGCAGCAACCGTGTCGCAGGGAGTTCTCACCGAATACATTGGGAGAATTCCCTTGTGCATTTCTGTAGTCCTTGGCATCCTGGGGTCCTTCGACTCCGTGGCTGCTGCGCTACGCGCAGCAGCCACTACCGCTCAGGATGACAAGGATCGATTACACGCGGGTTTACCACACTCGGCAAGCATTCTCGCGCACCATGGCTTGCCCTTTGTGGCAGCCGAAAGCCTTGGCGAATTCCGGCATGTTCGACACCACATTGTTGACCCGGTACTTGTCCAGCGGATGCGGGTTGGTGAGCAAGATCGTCCGCATCAGCTCCGGACGCAGGTTGCTGCACCAGACGTTGGCATAGGACAGGAAGAACCTCTGCAGCGCGGTCACACCGTCCTCTCCCTTGGTATCCAGGCTCTGACCTTTTCCTTTGAGATCGGCATCCAGCGCCGATAGGGCCAAATGAATTCCACCGTTGTCGGCGGTGTTCTCGCCCTGGGTCAAGCGGCCGTTCTGCTGCACCCCGGCTTCGGGGACAAACTCGGTGTACTCGTCGGCGATGCAGTCACCTCGTTTTTCGTACGCTTTGGCATCGTCCGCCGTCCACCAGTCACGCAGATTTCCGTTTTCGTCGAACTTGCGCCCCTGATCGTCATAGCCGTGAATGGTCTCGTGCCCAATCACGGCGCCTGCGGCGGCATAGTTGACCGAGTCGTCCTTGGTCGGGTCGAAGAAAGGCGGCTGCAGAATGCCGGCCGGGAAGTTGATTGTATTGGTCTGCGGATCCTCATAGGCATTCACCGTCGGCGGCGTCATTCCCCACTCGGTTCGGTCGAGCCGCTTCCCAATTTTATGGAGCTGGCGGTCGAGTTCGAATGCCGCGGCCCGCTGCACGTTGGCGAGATGATTGTCTGGGCGAATCTCCAGCGCCGAGTAGTCTCGCCAATGGTCGGGATACCCGATCTTGTCGATCTGAGCGGCCAGCTTCACGTGGGCTTCTTTCTTGGTTTCCGGGCTCATCCAGTCCATGGTGTCGAGTTCCTGGCCCAAGGCGACTTTGAGCGCGTTTACCATTTCCTGGACACGCGCTTTACTCTCGGGCGAAAAGGCTCGGGCTACGTAGGCCTGCCCCAGCGCCTCGCCGATATCGCGATCTTCCTCCCGAATGCACCTGCGCCAGAGCGGCTGAATCTGTTTCGCCCCGAATAGGGTTTGCGCGAAAAAGCTGAAGTCCTGGTTCATGAAGTCATCGCTCATCGATGGCGCCATGCCGGTCAGCAACTGCCATTTCAAATATGCCTTCCAGTGATCAAGGGATTCGCTCTTGATGATTTGCTCGGTCCCGCGAAAGAAATCCGGCGAGGTCACGATAAATGTCGTAGTCGCCGGAGCACGAAGCAGTTTCAAATAGCGGCTGAAGTCGAACGACGGAGTCAGCTTCTGGACCGCATCCAGACTCATTTCATTGTCAAGATTCTTGGGATCGCGCCGCTTGACAATGTCCATCGCGACCTTTGCCATGGCGGTTTCCATTTGCAACACAATCTCTGCGTTCGCCTTTGCCTGTTCCCCCGGCGTGCCGGCGAGTTCGAAAATGCGGATGATGTGGGCGACGTATTTGGCTCGGATCTCGACGGATTTCGCGTCGTCGTTCAAGTAAAACTCACGCCCGGGAAGTGCCATGCCGCCTTGATCGAATTGTCCGATCACGTGCGTGGTGTCGTGAAAGTCGGGCTGCGAGCCAAAGCCAAATAACGCCGCATTGGTCCCTGCGTTTCCGGCATTGTAGGCGCCGGGAACGGAACGATGCAGATCGGCCACCACGTCAGCGATCTCGCTCTTGTTGCGCATGGCGTCGATGCGCTGCAGTTGCGGCTGCAAGGTGGGCAGAGCATTCGTATTTCTCGCCTTCTCATCGGTGCAGGCGGTCCAGTAGTCGCCGACTTTTTGCTCGACCGCCGTGCGTTCCGCCGCTGGCTTGGCTGCGACCTCGAGCACGGTCTGGTGGACGAAGGCTTCGTTCCACAACTGCAGCTTGCCAAAAGATCCCCAGAAGACTTCATCGGCTGGCACGGGATTGTCCGCAACCCAGCGATTGCACGCGTACTGATAGAAGTCGGTGCAAGGATCGACGGAAGCATCAACCTTCTTCGCGTCGAAGTGATCCAACTGAGGAGCGGGTTTGGCGGAGTCTGAGGTCGGCGTGGTTTGGGCAAGCGCCGCGCACGACAGAATACCCAACGCAAAAACGGGGATTAGAAACCATCGCATGTTAACTACCCTCTGAGTTCTAGTTTAGTAAGACGGACAAAAAGCTTATCACGCGCCTTTGATTTCTGGCACGTTGACGCTCGGCCGAATGAAACCGTGGCTCAACAAAACATAGCTATACAGTTTTGTGCAACTGCTAACGACGCGGGAGCAGGAAAGCGAGGGGGTTTGCCAGCAACTCCCGCAAGACCTCGCGCAAAAAGCGACGTGATTGTGCTTCCCCGATGTTGCGTGCTCGCACCGCCAGGACAAAACTAAGGGCAAAAGACGTGCAGATATTAAGCACACCGACCATACCAATGCCAGAAACAGCCAGGATCGTCTCGCGCCAACTCAGTTGCCCATACAGGCGCGCACCGTCGAGAGCGTAGCCAAGACTTGCCGCGGCGAGCGTGACGTGGCGGACTTCAAGGGGAATTCCGAATAGTTCGAAGATAATGGGCACTGCGCCCAGCAAGAAGCCCAGAACAATGAATCCGACCGATCCGGCCGCGTGATGCCCCACCCAATTCGCCAGCGTGGCGGCCCGCCGTGGTCCCAGCCGATCTCGAATGCGAAGGCTGTTCGAGATCGCGGTCGCCATCTTATGGAGCGCGAGGTAGTTGGCGGTCCATCCGGTTGCGAGCGAGGAGAGCCAGAGGAAAACACCCGTCACGATCGCGAAAATAATCGTCATAGAGGTGTGCGGAAAGAGCATATGAACACCGTGTTCAGCCTCCGCAGCGGTGAGAAAAGGGTGCCCGGTGACGGCATGAAAAATCCGATCGATCAGAATCGAAACCGGCACTGCCCCAACCAGGTTGCTGATCGTAACGATGAACTGGGTTTCGGAAATCGCTTGCAGACTCGCCATGTGATCCTTTTCCGGATCTTCCATGGCGTCGACCAGCGTGGCAGCGGTGGCAGCCGGCATTTTCGAAGCCAGCAAAAATCCGCCGGCCTGCATGAGCAGGAAACTGACAACATAGTTCATCGAAAGAGCAAAGGCCAAAAGCATGGGAGCGTGAATCGCCGATGAAAGGGTGTACTTGAATAAGGCCGTGAAGGACGTAATCACGCCGGCAAGAATCGCTCCGAAACCCATTGCTCTCCATTGCGCTGCATTGCGCGCAATGTAGTGTTTGCCTGAGCGACCGGTTCTCTCGACCACGCTTCGCGCTAGGCGGCGGGTACTGGCGCTGAGGACCGTGCCAATGCGCCGTTGAGAGGCGAACCCATGCACGATCACAATCGAGAGCTTGCGCGCGTCCGAGCCCGCTTGTTCAAGAGTAATAACTTGCTGGATTCTTCCCAGGAGCGAGCGCAGCAGGCGAACCCGAAAAACTAAATCCGCGGACGAGCCTTTTTCCGCGAGCAGCCGATTCACCGACTGCAATTGCTCCTCACAGGCGGCCCGCTGTTCTTCCCAGCAATGGAAATCCTCGGGATGACGGACCGCCCGCTCCACGACCCCGGGAAGATTGAAAAAACTAGACTTGGTGATGTCTTCGTCGTCGGCAAAATCGATCAAGTCGCGCGACAACGCGATATTGGTGGCGCGCAAGGCGAGGATTTTGCAGCTGGCAAGAATAGAAGAACTGGATGGCCGGAAAATATCGGCCCAGGAGGCGACGATTGAGTCCGGGAGGGAACCGAGCCAGCGGGCATCGGATTCCTTCAAGTTCAGGGAATCCATCAATACGTAAAGGTCGCCTTCGACCTCATCCACAGGCAACAAATGTCTAAGAGCCCTCGCCAGGAGTTCGCGCAACAGGAAGGCCTCTTCGGGCAGGCCTGCTTCTGAAATTACACGGACATACGAGTGATGAGACCAGAACTCGCGAAGCCCGGAATGGATACCTTCGCGGTCGGGGTGGTCCTCGATCGCTGCAGTGAGATGTGAAAGCGCGTCGGTTCGCGCCTTCGCGGGAATGTCCAGAAAGATGCGAAGCAGACCGTAAACCCGGGTCGCTCGATCCCGCGGTGACAAAGCCTCAAGCGATAAAAGATCGTCGATCGCAAACTGAATGGGAACCACCTCGGCTCGACGGGATCAAGTCAGGATACAGGTTTGCGATGGTTTGGAAAACCACGGTTGGAGCTGGATTGCCATTTTCGTCAGGCCGCGAAAGCTCCGACGGGTGGCAGGCGAGCTCGTGAACAATGGGGCCAGGCAAGATTTTGCGAACGCCCGCCGGCACGCCTTCCTATGCTGCACGAATTGTGGTTCTAACGACGAGGACTGGAATGACCCGAACTGGAATGTCCGATCGAACCGGTGGAGCCACCGTGCCATGGTCCGGGCTGCGACGACGCCGAAGATCCCCCCTGCCACCAGCCAATCCCCACGGGCGCGGTGTGAACCCTTGCCGTAGCCAATCCACTTTGCTGAACCGTGCTCGATAATTGGTTCAGGTTCTTGATTCCCCCGTGCGGGATTCCGAGTCCTGCCGAATTCTTCGGGATTTCCAGCCGGTTGAAAGATCTTCCGAACTGAGTTGGCATCGGCCCCCGGTTCACCGCGACGATTCCGTGGCCAGGGGTAGACGGCGGCTGTGGCGCAACGAAGTTCGCGGGTGCGCGTACGATTCTCGGGGTGTTCCATCCAGCCCACGTACCACCCGGCGACCAGGCCCATCCATTACTGGGCAGATAAACCCAAGAACCGGAATGGTATGGCGTCCATCCCCAAGGGTAACCGGAGACCCAGCCATAGCCAAAACCGGGAGCGAAGGCCCATGCACCGTTCATGAAAGGATCCCACCCGGCTCCTGCGAAGTAAGGTTGCCACATCATTCCGTAGCCGGGTGCATTGAAGAAGCTGCCGTAATAATTGAGATCGGTGGTGCCATACGCGTACGGCGAGTAGTCGCTGTAAGAGTTGCTGGCGTATTGCTGGTGGTATTGGTCCTGCTGCTTATCCCATGCGTCGTAGGGATCCGGCTCCAGATTCTTGGCCAATTTATAGCGATCGCCGTCGGTCAGATCGAAGGTCGCGGTGCGGTTCTTGCTCAGAGCCACGGTCCCGGAATCACCTTCGACCTGCACGTCGCCGCCGAAAACGGCTATGGTGGCATCCGTGTCTCCCATTTCAATCCGAAAATGAGCGGAATGCGTGAGCAGGACTTTTTCATGCCCAAACGTCAGAGTGAGCTCCGCGTCCTTCGCGCCGCTAAAGTTGACATAGGCAGAGCCCTCTTGCAGGTGCACGCTGGAAACCTTGGTCCCGGAGTCGAGGAGGGAAAGCTTCGCAAAGTCGATTACCGTCTCGGGAGTCATGCGGAGCGTGCTTCCATCTTCGAACTCGACCTCCGCGCGGCCATCATTCCTGGTCTTCAGCATCACGCCTTGCGTGATGGGCAAATTCAGAAAGGCCTTCTCGAAGCCCTGTCCAGTATTGCGGTCGACTTGCACGTCACCCTGCACGACGCTCAACCGCACCATGCGGATTTGCGAATCGGCAAAGGCGGAAACCGTTAGCAGAAGACTAAGCGCCACCGCTGCGGTCGGCAGCAACCTGATGCTCAATTTAGACATGGAACACCTCCGGAACGGCCCCTCTTGCCCTATTAGAACATTATTTCGGTTATTTTGTTGCCTGTAAATAACATACATTTTACGCCCTACCTGCTACTTACTTCCATTTTCCGCGGTTTGCACCAGGCGCTCCGCCCGGGCCCGCACTACCTTGATCACGGCCGGATCATCTGCGATCTTCTGCAAGACGGGAGCCACCGCCGAGACCTCCCTCAGCTCGCCGCTATTCGACAATTCTTCCATCTTTTTCAGTTCCTCATCCAGGGCAAGCTTCTGATAGCGAAGATAGTAGTCGAGTCGATGACCGAACTCCAGAGTATTCGACAAAGCCTGGAAGAAAGTCGTCAGTTCCTCTACTGGGGGCACCTTCGAATAGTTGTAGGCCGCCTTCGTGCTTTTCTGTGCGTCCTCGTAGGTCAGGGTCTTGGTTCCCGTGAAGGCCAGTTTTTTGTTCTTGGCTTCAATCTGCCCTTCAAAATACTCGGCCCGCCTGGCGAGATCGAAAATGTGAGTACGCGAGGACTGGGACATGGTGAAATCCGAATGAAAGGGATCGCCGGGAGCGGACTCCGGGCTGAGCTTACCATCAGAGTCATAAGTAGCCCTGCCATCCTCGGATACCGAGATGACGTAGTGATCCGGCGCGGAGCCGGGAAAATCAAAAGTAAAGCTGACAGTGGGAACAGATTTTTGCTGACCACGTGCAGGAACCAAGCAACACAGGATCAAGCATGCGAGCACTAAAATGCTATACGCCCAGCGATCGATTGGAATACACCTGGGTGGAAACCTGCCGAAGAACATGTGCAGAGAATTATGCCAAAAATGACGTGCCGCGCGCGATCCCCTCATGCCTGTTGGCGTTCCAGCGTGGCCGAAGTGTGCAAGTGGCAGATCGCGATCGCCAAGGCATCGGCGGCGTCCGGCGGCTCGGGAACCTCCGCCAGATTCAGCAGCCGCGTAACCATATGCTGCACTTGCTGCTTCTCTGCCCTGCCGTAACCAACTACTGCGGACTTAATCGAGAGCGGAGAGTATTCGGCGACCTCCAGCCCGGCCGACGACGCGGCTAGCATGGCGACTCCACGCACCTGTCCCAGCTTGAGCGCCGACTTCACATTCAAAGCATAAAAAACGTCTTCGATGGCGACCCTGTCGGGCCGGTGCTCCACGATGATCGCGCCCAGGCGATCGAAGATAATTGACAAGCGCGCAGCCATGGACTGACGAGAAGAAAGCTTGACCGCGCCACAGGCGAGGCAAATTAACTTGTCGTCGTGACCGAGCTCGACCACGCCGTAGCCGGTATACTCGGTGCCGCAGTCAATCCCGAGAACGCGCATCCCCCAAAGTCTAGCATCCGGCGCAAGGGATTTTGTTTACTCCTGATTCGCTTATTCCTGATTGAAGAGGTCGGAACGGTCGACTTGCTCACCCTTGAAAATCACAATAGAAATGCGCTCGACGGCGGTAATATCCTCAAGCGGATTTCCGTCGACCAGCAGCAGATCGGCATCGTTGCCCACGCGAATCGAACCGATTTGGTTTTCCGCCCGCAACAGGCGGGCAGCGTTGTAAGTTGCCGCTTGCAGCGCCACCGACGGCGGAATGCCTGCACGCACCCACAGTGCAAGTTCATGTTGAACCGTCGGCCCGTGAAATATCAGGTAATTGCCGGCATCGCTGCCGGTCACGAGGGTGACGCCGTCTTTATAGGCGCGCAGCAGATTTTGCGTCCCAATATCCAGGCTCAGCGGGAACTGCGCGATGCGCTCGCGGGCTTTCTCCGTGTCCGGGGACGTCATCGCCTTCTCGGTGCTTTCGATCAGATCCGCCGGTCCCACTTGCTGCACCAGCGAGCGTTTCAGCAGATCCGTCTTGCCGGCGGCGAAGTCTCTGAATGCCTCCCCGATGCTGAGGGTTGGATCGTAGAACGTTTTCTTGCTGACCATTTGCTGAAACAACAAATCTGGAATCGCCTCGCGGAACGATCCGTGCTCGATAGAATCCGCGCCAGCGGAGACCGCGTCCGCCACATCGCGAACATCGCCAGTATGCACGGCGAGAGGCAACCCCTGGGCGTGGGATTCTTCTGCAACGGCTTGAAAAATTCCGCTGTCGAGACGATTAAAAACTCTGGAACCCGCGCCCGCCTCAAGTATGGCCTTTACGCAATCGACACCAGAGCGTTTGAGTTCATCGACTTGGCGCCGGGCTTCGTCAGCGGAAGCCGGAATCCGCGTGAATTGCACCTCCGCCTGCTGCCGAATGTTTGCTGGCATGTCTTTGAAGTATTCCGTGCCGTGTCCTCCCTGGGCGGTGAACAATGGCCCGCAGGTGAAGACTTCAGCCCCTAGCTTTTCGCCATTGTTCACGCTTGAGCGCACTTTCAGCACCAAGTCCAAAGGGTCGCCCACGCTTCTGACGGCCGTCACGCCGCTGTAAAGGTAAGCCGCGAGATTGCGCAGCATATGCGGCTCAGGGTCGTAATGGCTCATGTCCGCATAGAAACCGCCCGTAGCCACGAGATGCACATGCACATCGATCAGACCGGGCAGAGCGGTCTTGCCCGCTGCTTCGATGACCGTGGCTTTGACCATCCTGGGGTCCGGCCCTTCGCCTTCATAAACCTCGGCGATCTTGCCGCCGCGAATCAGGATTGCCCCCGACTCGATGACCTTCCCATCGCCAACGAAAATCCGCGCCCCACGAATCAGGTAAGTTTCGCCGCGCGCCAGTTGCCGGTTCAGCATCTCGGTCTTGGCCACATTCTGTTTCGTGTGCGCCTGCCAAAGGCCGAGCACGATGAACGGGACCATCACTGCTCCCACCCAGAGCTTGGCGGAGCCGCGAATCTTTTCCTCCTTCTCCCATCGAAAAAGCTTGTACGAAATGAACAGGCCCACGAACATCGTGATCAGCAAGGCAACTGCGGGGAACCCGTTCGCGATCAAACTTTCCTGGCGCAGCATCATTCCTTCGAGTCCCGATACCAAATATGTGGCCGGCAAGAACTGCGTCACGATGAGCAGCCAGCCCGGAAACATTGAAGTGGGAAATGTCGCGCCGCTCAAAAACAGCATCGGCAGGTAGACCAACTGCACCAGAATCTGGCTTTCCTGCATGGAATTCGCAACAGCCGCGAGGATCATTCCGATAGCGCGAAAGGCGAGAATCGCCAGCGTCACGAATAAAAGAATCGATCCCATTCGCTCCGGCCAGGGCATGCCATACGCGAAGTGCGCCGCGCAGAACATGATCACGACAAACGGCATGAAGAGAATCCATCCCACGATGGTCGCAGCGATCAGAATCGGCGCCGGCGTAATCGGCGTGACCTTGTAACGGCGCAGCACATTCGACTCGCGCTCCTGCACCGCGCGCACGCCCGCCCCGAATAACCCGTTCCCCAGTACTCCGATGATGACAACCATGGTCAGAACCTGGGTCATGGCGTTGCCGCGGTCCCCGTGCAGGGCCTGAGCAAACACGACGAAGAAAATCAGCGGGAACATGTAATTAAAAAACAGGACAGACTTCTGCCGCAGCGCGAGCTTGAGGTCGAGTTGGACGAGGGCGATGTAGCTTTTCATCTTTCGTTGCCCATTCAGTCGCGCAGCCGCTTTCCCGTCAATTCGATGAACACATCTTCCAGCGTGGGCTTCTTCAGGTGAACATCGATCAACTCAAGGCCGCTTTGGTCAATCCATTTGATCAAGTCGACCAGCGTGGTTGCCGGACGCCGCGAAATCACCGTCAGGGTATGGCCAGTCGAATCTATCGTGCTCTCGATTGCCTCCGCCCAAACCGGACGTTGCGCCGGAACCGCTTTGTCGCACGTCACCACGATGGTTGAAGCCGCACGGCTCTGCTGCTGCAGATTGCGGGGCGTGTCCATCGCGATGATGCGGCCCTGATCGATTATGGCGACGCGGTCGCAAAGCCGCTCTGCTTCCTCGATGTAATGAGTGGTCAGCAGTATGGTCCGCTTTTCATCACGAAGTTGCTCGAGCAGTCCATGAATCTCCGCCCGAACCTGTGGATCGAGGCCGGTCGTGGGTTCGTCAAGAAAAAGCAGCGCAGGATCATTTACTAACGCCAGCGCCAGAGCTAGGCGCTGTTTCTGCCCGCCGGAGAGCGTGCTGTAAAAAGCATCGCGCTTGTCCTCGAGCTGCAGCCGGCGCAGGATCTCCCCAGGATTCACGTTGCGGCTGTAAAAGGCAGAAAACACATGCAGGGCTTCGCGGACGCGAATCTTATCGGGCAGATTCGTGGCTTGCAGGCACACGCCAATGCGATCCTTAAGTTGCTGTCTCTGCTTCTCAGGATCGAAGCCCAACACGGAAACCTGTCCCCCACTGCGCGAACGCAATCCTTCCAGGATTTCAACCGTAGTCGTCTTGCCCGCGCCGTTCGGACCAAGCAGACCGAAAACTTCTCCAGACTGGATTTCAAAGTCGATGCCTCTGACCGCCTCCACCGGCCCGTAGGCCTTTCGCAATGCCTGCACGGAAATGGCGGGTTCGCTCATCGAGGAATGTATAGGCTATTTGAGGGTGCGCCGCGCCGTCAAAGCTAGCAGCATTTCGGGCGACGAGCCTTAATCCGCTCTTGCTCGCGCAGAAACGCGGCGTAGGAGCCAGGGCAAGAAGTCATTTCACGTCGCGCAAGAAACCGCGAGTACGCAGACTCATCGAAGATCTCGCGGAGAGCGGACAATAACAATGTTATCGCGCCAACCAACCACGCAGGGACGGACGCCCCCGCCCGCACGGCCGAGCAACGCTCGGCAAAAGATCTTTCATTCGGCCGCGGCGTCGATTCCCTCATCCCTGTTCCTCAGCGGCAAAGCGCGTTGGCACAAATGGCGCCTCTCTTACCCTCGCTTGCATGCGGCCCGAGAGCACGCTCATCCACAAGAAGGTCGACTCCAACAAAATGAGCGCAACCATACAGACTAGCGCGCCGGTTACCACGGCATCGAGCCGGTCGTTGAAGACCAGTCGCGAAATCTCATGACTCGGTGCCGCCGAAGAAGCGAGTTGCCGCGCATGCGCCAGAAACCCGATTCTCGGATTGGAATCAAACATCTTGTGCCATGACGCCGTAAACGTCACCGCAACCAGCCACATGAGCGGCACCAGTGTCACCGGCGAATAGCGCGCCTTGCCCATCTTCACGATGATCGTCGTCGCGACGCATAGTGCCACAGTCGCCAACAGTTGATTGCATATCCCAAATAGCGGCCATAGCGAATTGATTCCCCCCAACGGATCCTTCACTCCCTGCCATAAGAATGACCCCCAGGCGGCCACGATCAACGCGCTCGTAGCCAGAATCGAGGGATACCAACTGGTGCGGCCGAGCGGCTTCCAAACGTGGCCGAGCGCATCCTGCACCATAAAACGGCCAACGCGCGTGCCAGCGTCGAGAACGGTAAGAATGAACAACGCCTCGAACATGATGGCAAAGTGATACCAGATTGCCATGACCGCATGTCCGCCCAGGCTGCTCGAAAAAATGTGGGCCATCCCGACGGCAAAGGCAGGTGCGCCGCCGGTGCGATTGAAGAGTGTCTGCTCGCCCACGGCCTGCGCCAGCGCATGCATCCCGGCCGCCGTGACCGGGAATCCCCAACCACTGATGGTCGCGGACGCCGCTTCAGGCGACTGGCCCACCACCCCCGCCGGGCTGTTGATCGCGAAATAAGTTCCCGGTTGAAGCACGCAAGCGGCAATCGTGGCCATAATCGCAACCATCGATTCGGCCATCATCGCGCCGTAACCCACCATTCGAGTCTCGGGCTCGCGGCGAATAAGTTTCGGAGTTGTGCCGCTAGAGATCAAGGAATGGAATCCGCTGATGGCGCCGCATGCGATGGTAATAAAGGCAAACGGAAAAATTCTGCCGGCAAAGATTGGACCCGATCCGTCAATAAATCGCGTCAGCGGCGGCATGTGCAACGTGGGACGCAGCACGATGATTCCCACGGCCAGCAGTCCGATCGTCCCTAATTTCACGAAGGTGCTCAGGTAGTCGCGCGGCGCCAGCAGCAGCCAGACTGGCAAGGCCGAGGCAAAGAATCCATAAATGATGATGACGATAGCCAGCGTGGAAGCGGTCAGAGTGAACCACGGAGCGACCGCCGGAGTTTGCGAAACCCATTGGCCGCCCCAAATGGCAAGCATCACAAGAACAAATCCAAGAACCGAAACTTCCAGCACCTTGCCCGGGCGCAAATGTCGTAGGTAAAAGCCCATCAACACGGCGATTGGCATGGTCATCGCGATGGTAAACACGCCCCACGGACTGGACTTCAAGGCATTCACCACGATTAAAGCTCCAGCACCCAGCAGAATTACGATGATGCTGATAACCGCCATGTAGGCTACGAACCCGCCGACGATGCCGATTTCCTCGCGGGCCATTTCGGTGAGCGATTTTCCGTCCCGTCGCACCGAGAACAGCAGGATGACAAAGTCCTGCACACAGCCGGCAAACACCGCCCCGGCCAATATATAAAGCGTCCCTGGAAGATAGCCAAACTGCGCCGCGAGTACCGGTCCAACCAGCGGTCCAGGCCCTGCAATGGCGGCAAAGTGATGGCCAAAGACCACCCATTTGTTGGTAGGAACGAAATCGCGGCCATCCTCCATTCGCTCGGCGGGAGTTGCTCGCTGCGCATCGAGCACAAGCACTTTGGCGGAAACGAACTTACTGTAGAAACGGTAGCCCAACGCGTACGCGCAAAAGGCCGCAACCACCAGCCACATGGCATTAATCTGCTCGCCCCGGTGCAGCGCAATCGTGCCCAGCGCAAGTGCGCCGAGAATGGCAATGCCTAGCCAAATCAGGATTCGGATCGATTTGTTCATTTTCGTTTTTTCGATGCCGGCCGGTGCATCAGCAAAGCGTCAAATGTTCTGCGACGAAGGCTTCCTCATGACGAAATTGCGGAACCTGGCACCTCCGGAATCCCCGCCGTGATCCAAGTTCGCAGCGACACCGAAACTTGCAAGTATATTGCGCCCAACCGTGGGCAGTGCCTAGTCGAAGAAAAAATGGTACGCTCGACTTCCACGCGGGGTATAGCGGGGTATATAGTGTTGGGCTGTTGCGAGCAAAAGAGGGTGATCCTGCTTCTTGCGCCTGTACATTTTCCGACTCCGGCCCCCAAATGATGGCCCGCATCAAAAGTCGACGGATAGACTAACAGGTCGGCCCTTGTTGCGTCCAAAGCCGCAATGAGGCTGGGAGGTTTGCCCGATGACCAGGGCAGCTTGCCATGTTGAGCAGATGTGTATAAGTGCCTGTGAAGAGAAACGCGGTTCTTGAAACTAAATTGGCAAGGCCTCTCGATCTTCAGGTTCCTCTTCGAAATATGCGCTCGCCACGGTTTATCTGTCTTGTCGCTCTTCTCGCGCGCCTGTTGGCGTTAAGCCTGGTTCAACCGTGGCCACTCAATCAGGCGTCTCCGTTTTGGAATTCAGGGCCTGAGATTGTCAATATAGCCTCTTCTATCGCCACCCACAAAGGATTCAGCTCCCCCTTCGGCGCTGAGAGTGGTCCCACCGCTTGGATACCCCCGGTTTATCCGTATTTTGTTGCCGCGATATACATGCTTTTAGGGCTGCGGTCGAACCTGGCCGCGATGGCCATTCTCGCGACGCAGGCTTTGTTCTCGGCATTAACTTGCATCCCTATCTATGCCGTTGCAACGCGTGCCTTCGATGAAAAGTGCGCCGTCTTTGCGAGCTGGGGGTGGGCGTTGTTTCCGTACGCAATATTAATACCGGAGTTATTCGTGTGGGAGACTTCTCTTTCCGCTTTCTTACTAACTTTCCTTTGCTATCTTTGCCTGGATCAGCCGCGAAGTGGTTCGTGGAACTCAGTGGCGACGGGAGTGCTATGGGGAGTTGCAGCGCTAACAAATACGGCGCTCGTTTCAGTAATGCCGGTCTTCTTATTCGCTCCCCATTTCAAGCGGCCGTTTCAGGTTCCTGGCAAGCCGATCGCTACCATCGTTCTGGTTTCAATTTTGGTCGTGTGCCCATGGATCGTTCGAGACCGGTATGCCTTGGGTTCGTTTGTTGCGGTGCGCAGCAACTTCGGCGAGGAGCTGTGGCAAGGCAATCACGAGGGCGGCATTGGCAGGATCAAGTTCGGGCTTGGTCCTTCCGACAACGCAGCCGAGCGTGAGGTCTATCGCAGTATAGGTGAGATTTCTTACGTGACACAGCGACGAACCAACGCGATGAAGTTCATCTATGCCAGCCCCATCCGATTTTTGCGCCAGGTGTTTTACCGATTTCGTTACTGGTGGTTTGCCGAGGGCGAGAGTGGTCCATTGTTTATGTGTTACCGACTGCTGACTCTGATTTCGCTCCTTGGCATGGTGCTGGCCAGGCGATACATCAGGAGAGGATCGGTTTTCACGATTCTTGCCGCTATTTGTGTCTACCCATTGGTCTACTACCTCACCGATGTATACGCGAGATATCGTTATCCAATCGAGCCACTCATGTTCATATTCGCTGGATTTGCCGTTTCTCGCGCATTTGTGATCCGTAAGCAAGGAGTCAGTGACGCCTAATCGCTTACTTGCGCGGCGACCATTTTTCGCCTTCCGCTTCTTGAGTAATTTGGCGCTAGTTTAACGGCCGTCCCTTTGCTGATCTGACGGGTGTGCTATACGACCCGCAAATAAGTCCGCATGGACAAAGCCAAAATTCCGATCTTCATGTTCGCTGAAATGCGTTTTTAGCACGGCCTCTACCTGACGGCTGGCAGAGTTGGGCTGAAAAGCGGAGATCACCCATACCCGCTTGTAGCCTGCGGCCAACTTGTCCAGCAACTCTGGGCTGGGCCGCGATGGACGCAGCGTCAATAATTCCAATTCCGTCTCCTCCGGAAACTCGTGAATCGAGGAACCAGCGATCTGAAGCCGCCGCCGATATTCGTCGAAAGCAAGTCTCTCCTCACTATAACTAAAGAGAACGGCGTCTCCGGTTTCTGCTTTTGACAGGATGTGGCGCGTTGCATCTCTCCAGTCGTCAGTACGTGCGGCGTCCCCCCGACCGCGATAATAGGAAGATGTGCCGCTCAGCGACAGCGCGAGCAGAATCATGAGTGTGGCCGCAAAGAAAACTCTCGAACGAATTTGGGTTACGCCATTCGCCACAAGCAGCACCAGCGGAGGAACGCAACCGATCAGGAAACGAGGTTCAAACGCTGGCCAGCGAAGGGAAATACCTAGAATCGATGCTACGGGCAGAATCAGCCAGATCAGAAGAAACCAATACTTCCAAGCGCCAGCGATTGAGGAGTGAAATTTCGAGTGTCTGAAGCCGACAACAAGCCCACTGAAAAGCATCGCCAGATACGCCAACAGAAGCAAAGATCCGCCGTCTCCTGTCATATTGAGACAGAATTTGTACAAATCTTGCAGCGTCGGCTTCATCGCCCAGTAAAGCTGTGACCGGTCAGAGAGAAAAAGCAAGCAATAGGCCAAGGGAGAGATAAGGAAACCAATCATCACCGCGCTGCAAAGAAATTGTTTCCTACGAATTTCACGGCGCAACAAAAGTAATGAAGCCCACTGCGCCAGCAACACCCAGCCGCCGAAGACTTGGGCGTACACCATCAGCACGCTCACGAAAATGTACCAGGCCCAGTTTTTGAGCGAAGGCTGTTCCAGACTCAGCCAGAAAAATAAAGAAGACACGATCGCCAGCAACATGAATAAGCTGTAGGCACGGGCCTCCTGCGAATATCGGATGTGAAAGGCATGAACCGACAGCAATAGCGCGGCAACCCTTCCCGTTCTTGGTCCAAACAAACGCGCGCCGAGCAAATATATCGCCGGGATCGCGGCCACCCCAGCGATCACCGACAGCGAGCGTATGACAAACTCACTGCTGCCAATCGGTATCCAACCCCGCAGAAGCATGTAGTACAAGACCATATTGGCCTGACGGTGAACGATTGCGGCCACGAAAACGTGACGGTCCGCCTGTGCCAACACCGCACTGATCGCTTCGTCAAGCCAGAAACTCTTTGTTCCCAGCCGGAAAAACCTCAAGGCGGTCGCCAGAGCGACCGCGAGAGCCAGCCAGAATCCGAGGCGCAAAGCTGAAACAGATCGCCTCTCAATCGCAGCCTCGGTACTTTCGCAGAGTTCAGGTTTCACTCCGCGAGAGCATAACTCATCGCGATCACCCAGGCAAAAATCCTGGTTTCAATTGACAACGGTCCACTCGCAGTTAAGAATCTGCTATCCATGCCCGTCTTCGTGCAATATCTGATCAGATACGCGGTCCAGGTCATCGAATTCCTTCTGGTGTTGGCGGCGGGTGCGATGATCCTGCGGCAGCGCCCGCAACGCACAGCCCCGCCTGCTTTTCTTTGGCTCGAGAAAAGATTTCTCTACCTGGCGCGAAGAAAAAGTCTTTCTGTCGCCGTCGTGGGCTTGACGTGTGTCTTAGGGCGAGCGGTTCTGATTCCGGTCCTTAGCATTCCGGAACCCTTCTATCACGATGAATACAGCTACCTGCTGGCTGCCGATACCTTTGCCCATGGCCGGCTGACCAATCCAACCCACCCGATGTGGATGCACTTCGAAAGCTTTCACATCATCCAGCGGCCCACCTATATGTCCATGTACCCGCCCGCCGAAGGTTTAGTGCTCGCGGCTGGCCAACTCCTGGGGCATCCATGGATCGGCAATCTTCTGGCAACCGGCCTGATGTGTGCAGCGCTGACCTGGATGTTTCAAGCTTGGCTTCCGCCCCGTTGGGCGCTGCTCGGCGGTGTGCTTGTCCTGCTCCGACTGGGCATTTTCGGCTACTGGATCAATGGCTACTGGTGTGCTGCGGTGACGGCTGCGGGGGGCGCCCTTGTGTTGGGTGCGCTGCCCCGGTTGAAACGTCACGTGCACATGCGGGATGCGATATGGATGGCCCTGGGTCTCGCCATTCTGGCCAATACCCGGCCCTATGAAGGACTGGTTCTGGCAGCAACCGTCGCGGTAGCGATGGCAGCGTGGCTAGCCAGCCCAATGCGTCCCAAACTTCCAATTGTCATGACTCGTGTGCTCGTGCCACTTGCCCTGATCCTGGTGATCGCCGCCGTGGCCACCGGTTACTACAATTACCGCGTGACTGGGAGCCCGTTTCGCATGGGCTATCAGGTAGATCGCAGCTTGTACTCCCGCGCTCGCTATTTTCTGTGGCAGGACCCTTTGCCAAAACTGCAATACCGCTACCCCGTCATGGAGAATTTTTACGAAGAAATAGAATTCAAGATCTATCAGGACAATCGCACTCTCCCCGGCTTCCTGAAAGAGAGCGCCGGCAAGATTGGCTGGTTCTGGCGCTTCTTCTTGGGTCCCGTGCTGACGGTTCCTCTGCTGGCGCTCCCCTGGGCTTGGAGGGATCGTCGGATTCGATTCCCTCTCCTGGCGCTGGCAGTGTTTGTGCTAGGGCTGGTTGTAGAAACCTGGTTTCGGCCACATTATTTCGCGCCGGCCACAGGACTGCTTTATGTGATTCTGCTTCAGTGCATGCGACATCTCAGACTCTGGCGTTGGCGGGGAAAATTATTGGGTCCTTCGTTAGTGCGAGCGATCCCGCTGATCTGTTTTGCAATCGTGGTCATCCGGGTTACGGCGATCCAGGCGCACGCGGTCATTGAGGATCCCTGGCCACGCGGTAACATGCCCCGCGCTCGAATGTTGCATGGCCTGGAGAAAACGCCGGGACAACACCTGATCATCGTACGCTACGGGCCATCTCATCAACCGGATCCCGAGTGGGTTTACAACGCCGCCGACATCGACGCCTCGAAGGTAGTCTGGGCGCGAGACATGGGCCAGCGCGACAATCAGGAACTGCTTCACTACTTCAGGAACCGGAGCGCGTGGATGTTGGAACCCGATGTATCGCCGTTGCGTCTCGAGCCTCTGTCCGCGTCTTCGCCCCCGGCTGACGCGGATCATGCCGCGTCAAGTGGCCACTAACAACTGGCGAGACTCTCTGCGAGAGCACCCCGCATCACACTTCACTTTGGTGCACCGGGTGCTCCCAGAGTGCGACAAAATGCAAACCAGCCCCAAAGACGTAATCGAACGGCTGCGGATACAAGTCGAGGTCTCTCACTTCGGCGGCAACTTTCACATCCAAAATCCGGCGCAACTCTTTCCACTCTCCCTCGGACAAGTAGTTGTATGGCAGCGCGACAGCGTGACGCGAGTTTCCTACGTAGTCCATAAATCGCAGTCGCGAGGCAGCGGCAAGCCCCTTCAGCAATATGATCCTTCACAATAATCCAGCGGCGGGACACGCGAAGCGCCTCTCGCAGCAACACTAGCGGTTCGCGGGTGTGGTGGAGAACGTCAATGAGCATAACTCCATCGACGCTGCCCTCACGATGAGGAAGACTCCGCCCATCGAAAGCCTGAACTGGCAGCCAGGTCCGGTCTCGAATCAAGACGTCCACTCCCTCGATGTGAAGGTCGGGACGCTTGTCGAGGATCGCTCGCGCCAGTTTTCCGTCACCACAACCGACCTCCAGAAGATTACAGCGAGGCGGTATCAGTTGCGCGAGAAGCTCAGAAAGCCGGCGGATGCGTCTGCCGTAGATATAGGTTTCGTGGAGATGGCCGAGTACACTCACCTGCGTCCCACGCCCATAATGCTCAAGAAGAAGCTGGCGAAGATGATCTCTACACCCAAGGTAGTCGAGACTAGCACTGCCGCCACGAGGCGCACCATAACCACGGGATCCATCGACCCAAACCCGGCATGACTCCATACATAAAAGGAGTAGCTTGCGATGCTGATGCCAGTCAGCAGGAGCACAGCGCCGGCAAGCAATCCTTTTTCCAGATTAAATGTTCGAAAAGCGCGAGTCAGGCGAGGGTCCTCCGGCAGCAGGCCTTCTGTTATGCCGAATATTTTGGTAAAGAATGCGAACACGACGGCTTGAAACCCCGTAAGGATGGCTACAGTCGCATAAAGAAGAGTATGGATGTCCAGAAAGATGTGTCCGACTTTACGCGGGCCCGGCGACAGCCAGAGCGCAGCCGCACAACCCGCGAACAGCAGGACCAACCCAGGATAGAAGAACAACCAGCGCGGACTGTACAGCAACAGAAAACGCAAGTGCCTCCAACCGTCGTGCCAACTGCGCAGATGTGATCTTCGGTTGCGACGGTCCGGCGAAAGAGTTATGGGAACTTCACACACCAGCATCTTGAATAGCGACGCCTTGACGATCATTTCGCTGGCAAATTCCATTCCGGTTGTGCGCAGCCGCATACGTTCGTACGCTGCCTTGGTGAAGCCCCTCAACCCGCAATGAAAATCACCACATGGACTCTTGAAGAGGAACCGACCGATTCCACTGAGCAGCGGATTTCCGAAATATTCGTGCAGCGGGCTCATGGCCCCGTGCCGAATTCCACCCTGGAACCGGTTCCCCATCACCAGTTCACAGCCTGATCTCAGTTTTTGCAGAAACAACGGAATTTGGCCGAAGTCATAGCTGCAGTCTGCATCGCCCATTACAATGTATTTGCCCCGGGCTGCGTTTATGCCTCCCATCAGGGCGTTCCCGTAACCTCGATTTTCGACCAACACGACACGGGCTCCCATGGCTTGCGCGATTTCTCGGGATTTATCCGTACTGCCATTGTCGGCAACGATGATTTCGCCCGAGATCGCGTGCGTCTGAAGGGTTGCGCGGACCTGTTCGATGCACGCCGCGACCGTCGCCTCTTCGTTCAGACAAGGCAGGACAACCGAAAGCTCGGGCGGATGCGACGGTTGTTCCTGGACCTGAGACTCGACTGGCGCTGTGGACGACATACCTCTCTTCTACCCGTAGATTAGATTTGCCAGGTTCTTCCGACGATCTACCGAAGCTGGCCATGCAACGCGCCAGTTATATCACGGAGTTCATTCGGCTCGGCCCTGCCACCAGTTTCGGCTTATGAGTCCAAGACAAGCTTCACGCTCAGCAGTACGGCGGTTCCGCAACCGTGAGGCGCTCTGTCCCGCTCCATCGTTTGGCACACCACTGGACGATAGTGACACTGGCGTACGCCGCCAGCATCAGGATCACGGGCTCTACGGGATGACGATACGTACTGCCGGTGTGGGTGACGTAGTAGACGAGAGGAAACATCACCAGCACAATGGCATAGGGCACAGCCTCCAGCCCTTTCTGCCACACCGCCACAATCATCCCCAGCCAGGCCAGCAGGCTTACCAATATCCAAACGGACCCATCAGGTGCGCTCCAGAATTTAAAGCAACGTTGGCCAGACAGACGCAAGAACGCCCCCGGGTGCTGACGAATAAACTCGACTGCGATCTGGCCCTTAGTGTCCATGAAGCGCATCTCTCCCATGCGGCTATATTCCACGACCATCCGTAGGAAGTCCTCGCCATTCAAGCGGGCTTCGCCCGCATGATTCCCGATCCACAGCTCGAGGCCGAGATTGTCGCGCATGGGTACAAGCCGGTGGAAGGTTTCGTAATTCCTTATCGTCCACGGGAGTACAGTAAGAACGCAGATGGCGACAGAAGCCGACAACTGCTTATTGCAGGACCGCCCGCGACGGCGACAGCCGAGCCACAGCCACATCCAGAACAGCGCAAAGAGAGACAACAAAGTTGTATTGGTAAGAGCGGCCATACCGGCGAGCACCCCAAAGACCAGCCAAAGCCAGAGTTGGATCGACGCCGCCAGTTTCGGCAGCAGCAGCAATCCAACCGCCAGCAGCAAAGCTGAAAGACTGCTCTCCCAGAGCCGGATGGAAACGACCGCTTCATACTGCCAGCAAGACCAGACCAAAGCCGCCAAGACTCCAGTAGAGGTATTGAAGGTCCGCTTTCCAATTTGTAGAATCAATACGGCAGTCAGCGCGGAAAAAACGGCGTTTAGAATAACCGCTATCCAAAGTGACAAGTCACTGTAACTTCCCGCCAGTCTGAAGATCACTGCAAGTAGGAGTGGGTACAGCGGAGGTTGCTGGGCCGTGGGCATGAGTGGGGTATTCGGCCAAGGCGAACTGTAGCCGAACCCGGATACCAAAGCCCAGGCAATGCGAGAAGGTTCGTTGTATGCGTAGAAGTATCGCCAGGCATTATTCGGCAATAGTTGGAACAACACCCACAGCCGAGCGGCCAGCGCCACCAGAAAAACGGTGAGCGGGGAACTCACCAGGTTCAACAGGGGACGGAAAAAGCGCGCGCTCCGCATCAGTCAGGGGCATTGTAGCAGTGCCGCACATATCCCTATGAAAACGACACATGGATTCGCCCTCCGCGCGGGATGTGGGCGGCCTCGTCTTCTATTTCCCAAACAGAAAGCTCAGCGCGGACGGAAAACGCTTCGCCCACTCTCTCTCGTTGTGGGTTGCGCCTTCGTCGATCTTCACCAGCAATCGGCTCTCGTCCACGCCCGCGCGGCGCAGACTTCGTTCTAGCTCGCGTACATCCTCCACCACCTGCCTGTCTTTATCCTCCCGACCCGCTTCTCGTGTGCCCATGGCCATGAACACCTTCTCCGGCCAGCGCCGAACGTGGCGGCTGTATTTCAAAATCCGCCGATTGGAGATAAACAGCGACGGACTTTCCAGTAGCAAGCGACCGAACACGCCGGGACGCTCGATGGCCGTGTACAGCGAAATGAGCGCTCCCAGCGAAGACCCGCCCAGCCCAGTATTTTCAGGACCTCTGGCTATGCGGTATCGCTCATAAACAAACAGCATGACCTCGTTCATCAGAAAATCGGGATAGCGCTTCCCTTGCGGCCGCAGAACCGGCGGATGAAACGAGCGGTACGGCAAATACTCCTTGATGCGGTCGCCCTGGGTATTGTCGATGCCCACAATGATCAGTGGCGGAATTACTTCTTGGCGGATCAGGCGATCCGCAGTTTCGTCCACTTGCCATTCCACGCCGGCGAAAGCCGTCGCGCGGTCAAACAAATTTTGGCCATCGTTCAGGTAAAACACCGGGTAGTAATGCGTTTCATTGCCCGGCGCGTCGTATCGGGGAGGCAGCCACACCCGCAGCATCCGCGTGTTACGAAATATTCGGCTGTGAAATTCGTGCAACCGAAGGTCCCCGGTGACAGAATCGTTCGCCCGCGTGATTTGCTGCTGAGTAATCTCTTCCATCATCCAATGTAGGCGCGGGCGTCCTCGCCCGTGCTGGTCTGGCGGATTCCTTTGTGGACCTTCGTGTCCTTTGTAGTTTAAGCCTTTGCCTTCCGGTGTTCGCCCTCAAAGCGGATGCGAAACCCGGACGATGGCATCAATCCCGACGCATGGCCCCTGCCACCAGGAATGACGAGAGCCCCGCGATCAAAACAATCAGACTCAGCGACGAAAGGCACAAAATACACCACGTCGCCAGTACGAACTTCTCGATATACGTGAGATAAAGCGCAAAGCCCATCCCCGCCGTTGCTGCGATCAAAAGCATGTAGGGAGTCTCCGCTTTCGTGCGATAAAACGTTGCCAAAGCAAGAAGCAGGCCGTAACCAAGAATGCCGATCAGCGCGTCCGGAATTCCGAGCACGGTCGAATAAATACTGCGGTTGACGATGTCGCAATTGAAACTGGCGCCAAAATCACAATAGCTGGTTTCCGTGGTGCCGTAGTGGTGATGCAGCGAAACCGACGAAACCACGACTCCGGCGAAGGCCAGCAACGCGACTAATTGAAAAACCCGCCGCGACGCTGAGCTCATGGCAGGCTGCATCCCGTCGCCTCACCCAGGAACTCCAACTCGTGCGCGCCCTCGACCCGCGTGCCATCCCCGAAGATCCACGTAGGAAAACGTTTGATACCGGCATCGGTGCAAACCTGTGCGATGGCCTTCGAACCTTTAATTCCACACTCCACATACGGTGCATACTGGAAAGACGAGCCAAACTTCTCCTTCTGATCTTCGCAATGCGGACACCAGTATGCTCCATACATCTTGGCCTGCTTCGTGGTCAGGCACTTGGCGAAAGCATCCAGATGAGTGGTGTGCCTGCGCCATCCGAAATAATAAGCGACCGCAAACACAGCCACGATCGCAATGGCAATCATCACGTATCCCAGCCGCCCTGGGTTTGGTTGCACTTGGCCGTGCCGCTCTTCTTGCCGTTTTCTGCGGTCTTGTGACATAGGGATAAATTCTTATACCACGACGCGCAAAGCCGAGGGCAGAACATCCAGTGTCTGGCATTGTAATGTCAGCACCTCGCCATCAATCATCACATCCACCGGCGCGTCCAGATGAAAATCGATTCGATTCGCTCCCCGCCGTTCGGCCAGTGGATGATGAATGTGCGTCCCGTCATAGAGCGTCGGCAAATTTCGGACCAACCCCAACCGCCCGATGGGCCCCCAGCGCACATATTCGATGAGTCCGTCGTTGACCTCTGCCTTGGGCGCGATCATCATGGTTCCGCCCGTAAACTTACTATTATTGAAAGTCAGGAACAGGCAGGGACGCCGGTCGATTTCTTTCTCTCCATCGACTCTCAATGGAAAAGGGCGGCGGCGAAACCGAGCCAGCGAAATGAAGATCGACGATTGATAACCCAGTTCTCCCCATCGACTGAACCGCCGCGCCCGCAAGGTCGCGACGTCCGCGGCAAACCCCATGGACAGCAGATTGATGTAATGAAGAACCCCTTCCGTGTGACGCAATCGCAGAACGTCACAAGCTTGAGATCGTCCTGCGAGCAACGCCTCGATTGCATGTTCAACTCCGCGATCGGTGAACTCCCGCAGAAACGAGTTGCCGGTCCCCAACGGAAGAAACGCCAGCGTTGCTGGATCGTCAGATTCACGCCGCGGAAAAAGTCCGTTCACGATCTCGTAAGAAGTCCCATCACCACCTACGGCGATGAACTTGCGATAACCGCGGGCGTAGGCATCCCGCGCCAGGTGCGCCCCCTGGCCCGGACCACTGGTTTCGACGACATCGAACTTGACTCCGCCCGCTCGCAATCGATCGAGCGCCTCGGGGACAAGCTTGCGACACCGCCCCCCGCCCGCAGCCGGATTTACCACGGCGAAGAACGCGCCCGTGTCGGTCACAGTTCGACCGCGGCATCGCGACCGAGAACTTTGCGGACCTCGACGGCCAGTTCAGTACGCTTGATTTTCATAGAAGCGGTTCGAGGGAAATCCTTGCCGCACAGTAAGTATCCGCCCACCCTTTTGAAGTCAGGCAGGCGTCGGTTGCGCGCGATGATCTCCTCTTTCAGCGCATCCGTGAATTCCTGGTTTTGCTCCAGCCGCACGAGGAGTACCAGCATCTCGCGACCGAGAGTCTTTGCCGGCCAAAGATAGTTGGCCGCAAAAACACAGCATTCTTTCACCGGCAAGCCGTCGAAAACAGTTTCAATGTCCTCGGGATAAATATTCTTTCCGCCCTCGGTGACGATCATGTTTTTCTTGCGCCCGAAGAGTTGCAAATGTCCATCGCTGTCAAAACGACCCAGATCTCCGGTCAGCAGCCAGCCGTCCACAATCGTCTGGGCGGTCAATTCCGGATCATCCAGATAGTGCGACATCATTGTTTTGGTGTGCGCCGCCACCTCGCCGATTCCCTCCTCATCAGGATTCAAGATTCGCAACTCCACTCCCGGAAGGCATTTTCCCACGGTATCGGCGCGAAATGGTTTCAGATCGTTGACGGTAAGCACGGTGCACGCCTCGGTGAGGCCGTAGCCGTTCGCGATCGGCACACCCAGGTCATAGAAAAACTGCAATGTCGCCGGCTCCACGAACGCGCCGCCAGTGATCAGCGCCAGCAGTTCACCGCCAAACGCGCTGTGAACGCCCGGTAACAGCCGCCGGCTCAGTTTGACGTTAGGCCGCTTTTTGGTGAACCGCTTATTGATCGCAATCATCCGGTTGAGGAAAAACCGCTTCATCGGCGACAACTCGTCAAACTTCGCCCGCAGCCCGCGCTCCAGGTTCTTGACGATCATGGGCACGAGAGTCACATAGGTGATCTTGCAGCGAACGAACGCGTCGCGCACGAATTCCGGTCGAAGCGTACGAAGATGGACCACGCAAGCCCCACACACGAACGGACCGATGAATCCAATCATGAAATCAATCGCATGGTTCGTCGGCAGAATACTCAGATAGCGCACTCCCGGCCAGAAGGGATACCACGCCGTCAGCGCCTTGCACTGCTCAAGATAGTTCTCATGGGTGAGCACACATCCTTTGGGACGCCCGCCCGTGCCGGAAGAATAGACAATGCAGGCCACATCCTCCCGCTCGCGCGGAACAAATACAGGGTCGCCCTTGCGCCGGAAATCTTCCCACCGGTACGCCCCGGCAAGATCGGCTCCCAGAGGCGCTTCCGTGACCAGCACCTTCTTGAGCCTCTGATTCCTGAACTCTGGCGATTGCGTGATAGCGCGCCACAGATAGTATTCAACAATCAGGAATTTCGCCTTGCTGTGTGCCAGTAACTGCAAATGCTCGGCTGCCGTCAGCTTGTAATCGAGTGGCACCAGCACACCGCCACGATAGAACACAGCATATGCGGAAATCAGCCACTTCGACTGATTGGTCATGATGACCGCCGCACGATCGCTCGGAAGGAACTCCGCATCCTCGAGCGCGCGCGCCAATGGCAGTGCCACGTCTTTAAAATCGGAATAGGTAAGCCGAGTCTTCTCTCGCTCCCGGTCCGCCTCGATCAGGCAGGTTTCATTCGGCCAGCGTTCCAGCGCATCCCGCAGGACAGCGCCGAGACAACTGTATTGGTCGAGATTGAGCATTAGGAAAGTATGATTTCGATTGCGTCTGCCGGGTCAACTGAGAACCGAGAACTAAGAATTGACAACTGAATTTTTCTCCCCGAATTCCCCAACACCGAAACCATGTTTTCGGATCTTCCTCATAATCGCGCTTGAATACGCTCAGCCAGCGTGCGGAAATCCGATACTCCCTGCAATTCGTAATCTGGCAGTTCGATGCGGAAGTGATTCTCTAGCCGTGTCAACAAGTCCAGCGCTTGCAAACTATCGATGCCGAGCGTCTTAAAGAAATCATCGTCGGGGGTGAGCCGCTCTCGCGGCACTTTGAAATGGGTCGCCGCGAGATTCATGATTTCTTCAAGAGTTTGTTTCGGCGCTGTCATTGCTCTAACCCACCGTTTCGAAATAAAATCCAGATCGTCACGCCTACGGTAAATACGGCTGCGCGTCCTCGCTCTCCACAAACTTTCTCAACCCGGCCTCCACGGCTGGTTGAGCAAAGAGCTCGCAGAAAATATCAATCTCCCGCCGCAATTCCTCGTACGGAATCGGTTTGATGAATTGCTTGGCCGCCACCGCCGTTCGCCGATCGAACTTCCCGAACTGAGCTGCAGTAGCCCGCGCTACTCGCAGCACCTCACCCTCCGCCACCACTTGGCTGACAAGTCCAACCTGTTGCGCCTTCGTCGCATTAAAACTTCGTCCGGTAAGCAGCAGATCGCGAACCACTGCGTTCCCCAAATCACGCTTCAGGCGCGGAATCCCACCAAAGCCGGGAATCAATCCCAGCCGCAACTCCGGGAAACAAAACCTCGCCATCTTGTCCGCGATAATCAGATCGCACACCAGCGCCAACTCAAAGCCGCCACCAAAAGTCACCCCGTGCACTGCCGCGATGGTCGTCAACGGCAAAGCATCGATCGTGTTGAGCACCCGATGAATGCGCTCCAGGTAATCGCGAACGCCCCGCGCAGCTTCCTTCCGTTCCAATTCCTGGGAACTCAGATACAGCTCCCGCAAGTCCGCCCCAGCGCAAAATCCAGCCTTGATCTCACTATAGATAATCAGCGCGTGAGCCTCATCCTCAACGACCTCAAGGAACGTGACAAACTTTTCGAGTTCTTCCAGCGTGAGCGAACCTATTTCATTGCAGGGCTCACGACGCAGCCCCAGTTCGACAACGCCGTGCTTCAACTCCCACGAAAGCGCCTGACCGCGAAACGATTCCATGCCTTGACCGGTTTCCTTTGTGTACCTTCGTGTCCTTTGTGGTTGATGCTCTTTTTCAGATTCAACTAAGAAGCCTGCTTCACGCCATACATCTCTTCGATCTCTTCCTTCAAGCGCGCCACAATCAAATCCCGTTTCAATTTCCCGTTCGCCGTCAGCAAGCCATTCTCAATCGAGAACGGCTCCGAATAAATATGGAAAGCCCGAACCTGCTTGTAATGCGGCAAGCCGGGGTTCACCGCGTCCAGCGCAGCCTGCACCCGCTCCCGCGTCACATCCCCGGTCACGACCGCCGAAAGATATCCGCGCCCATTACCCATCAGTACGACCTGCTGCGCTCCCGGCAAATTCCGCAGTACTTCCTCTTCGATCGGCTCCGGCGCCACGTTGTGGCCAGAACCCAGAATAATCAAATTCTTGATGCGCCCAACGATCCTCCAGTTCCCTGCCGCGTCCACCTCGCCCTGATCGCCGGTATGAAACCAACCCTCGCGCAAAACTTTGGCGGTCTCCTGCGGACGATTCCAGTATCCCGGAAAAATATTCGGACCGCGAACCACAATCTCTTCATTCTCGCCCAGTTTCATTTCGATCCCATGGATCGCGGGTCCCGCGCGACCGGGTTCCACATAACTGGGCTCATCCATCGTGCAGATGGCGGTAGTCTCGGTCAGTCCATAAACCTGCAGCACCGGAATCCCCAACATCATGAAGTAAAGCTGCGTCTCCACGCTGAGCGGCGCCGACCCGCAGATCAGGGCTTTCAGATTGGAGCCAATCATCTTCTTGCGAATGGTCGGAAACACCGCCGCATTGGCCAACGCCAGCCACACCGAATCCGCGAAAATAGTCGAGCCCTCCTGTTTACGCATCCACGCGCCCTTGGCCCGGCTGTAAATGTTCAGAGCCACCCCGCCGGTCTTCCAAAGCTGTTCATCGACCGCTTTGCGCATTCGTTCGAGCAGCGCCGGAACGTTGAGGAAGTAGTCGGGCTCAGCCATGCGCATATCGCTCGCAATCTTGCTCAAGTCAGTATTCAGCGTCAGCAAATTGCGGCGCAGAAGACAGGTCAGCAGCATGATCCAGGAACCAGCAAAACAAAACGGAAGATAGTGAAACACGCGGTCCTGCCCGCCTTTGCCGTTCATCAAAACATCGAGGCGGCCTGAGGTACAACCCAGCATGTGGCCGATATTCCCAGCCGTGAGGACAACCCCTTTCGCCTCGCCGGAAGTTCCTGACGTATAAATAATCGTCACCGGATCAGAGTCAGAGTGTGGCGCGGGCGCCCCCGCCCGCGGGTCCGCCGGGTGCCCTATGCTTTGCGTTCCATCCAAAGAACGCGCCGCGCCGTCATACACATCCTCAAAAAGTACCAGCACCGGCGCCTCCGGCCAGTTCTGCAGAATTCCATCCCGCAACGCCGCATCCCCGCAGCAAATCAACGCCGGAGAACAATCTTTCATCGTGGCCACAAGTTCCGCCGGAGCCTGCCGTGCATAAAGCGGCACGACGATCAGCCCCTCGGCCATGATCGCCAGGTCCATCGCAACCCAGCGAACACTGTTATGCGCGAGCAAAGCACACCGGTCGCCCCGTTTCAGCCCTCGAGCGGCAAGAAAAGCCCGAGCAGTCGCGATCGACTCCAGCAGTCCGCGCCCACTCTGTCGAGACGCAGCTTGCTGCGTCTCCCCGCCGCGAAGCTCTTGCAGGATAACGCTCTCCCCTGCCGCGTCAAGCTGCGCAAATATGTCCTCTAGAAAACTCATTTATCTCTCGCAGCAGAAACCGCTAGTTGAAAGCCTCAGCCAAGCCATGCAACCCCGCACTCATCGGCGGCAGATAGTCTTCCCAACTCCACTCGCCCATGCGGGTCGGAAACTCCGGATAGCGCCTCTGCACTTCTTCCTCGAAATACACACCCATCCGCGCCATCACTTTCAAGTTGCGTACAACGGTCCGCCCGATCCCATCGGCAATCCGCTCGCCTTCATGGCTCAGCTTGATCAGCGCCGCCAGCAGTTTCGGCTCCAGATCGGCGTCATCCACGTTCATCAGCAGATCCTCATGCCCTCGCTCGCGCATAAGATTGCGAATGCGTTCGTCCATGGTGATGCCCGCCGACGGCACCAGCCCCGGCATACTCGTCACAATCCCGTGATAGCGCGACGACGCCATCATGTGGCAAGCCCGCAGCACGCTAACCAGCTCATACATGTTGTAATCGTCAGAACTGAGGACGGGCACTCCACCCAGCTTCTCCGAAATTCGTCCCGCAGGACGCGCATCCAACCGCTCCGTCGCCGCCAAAATCACAAACACGTTTCGTTGTTTGCGAAACCCATCCACTGCATTCGCAATCGCGGTTAGATAGCGCTCGTACGCCCGATCGGCCTCCGGCCCCGAGTTATGGAAATACACTGAGCGATAGTGACTTTTCTTGTATGCTCCAGCAAGGCCGTGCATTGCGAACTTGGCCACAGAAGCCTTCACGGGCCATTCAAAAGGATTGATCGGGCACACCACCAGCACCGGCGTGCTCCCATCCCACCCCACTTCGCGCAACGCCTTCTTCCCATACTCCGCCGGATGCGGCTCAAACGTCCAAGCCGTATCCGTGCCCAATTCGTTGGGCACTCCCAGTTCGCGCAGGATGGTGCGCGACTCTTCATTCCGCGTGATCACCAGCGAGTTCTGGCAATAGCGTGCACACATCTTGGCGACGATGGAATCCATGTGCCCAGCCTCGGCGCCATAGCCCACGGAAAGCTTGTTCTGCGCCGCCGCAATGCCCAGTGATCCAATCATCATCGTGGTTAGCGCATTAGCGAACTTGCTCTTGAACATCGATCCTTCGCAAGCCACCACGCCGTGATGCTTCGGCACCTCATCGGACAAAAAAGGCGGAAAAATATCCGGCAGGTGAACCTGCGCCGTATTCCCAAAATATCCTTGCGAAAACTTGGGAACCTGCGTCATCACGCTGAATGCGACCTGTTCCGCACCGAGGATGTGACGAAGCTGCCGCAACATCTCTTCCACGCGCACGTCCGAGCCCATGTTGCGCGTCCCGTTGTATCCCGCAAACAAAAGCTTCAGTTTTTCTCCCGGCTGCCACGGCTTCCCTTTACCCAGCATCCACGCAGCCTTCGACTTCTCAATCGAGGCGCTGACCCATGCTTCCAACAGAAGATCCATCATGCCGCGGACCCTCCGATCTGAGCGGGCCAGTCCTGATACTTGTAGGAAAAATTGGTCTCCCGGCTGAACTTCAACAACGGATAGCTGTACCGCGAGAACGGAACCGGCTTACGGCCCAATTCAGAGGTCACACGCGTGTTATCAAAAACGGTATTCCACACCAGGTATGGCATGAAGACCTTCATCAGCGCCGCACCGTGCGCAACCGCGCCCTTGCGATTCGCCAAACTATTCACCGTCCCGGAAAAAGGCCGTTCCAGCGCCGGCACAAAAAGGGGCCCACGCTTCTGCCGCGCAGCCGCCAGCGCCGTGGTCAGTTCGCGAAACGTCTGCGACTCTCGCCCCGAGGAAAGATGATAGGTGTCGTACTGCGGATTGTCTTTTTGATGCAAGGCGGCAATCGCATCCGCCACGAAGTCCACATTCACAATGTCGATTTTGTCATTGGGCCGAAACGGAAGCACCGGCAAGCCCGCCAGGAAAACGAAAGCTTTGACCATGTCGAATTGGGTAGTCTCGGCGCGACGGCTATCTCCAAGCACAATGCTCGGACGGAAAATCGTGATCGGCACCTCCGGCAGAAGCTGCCGGATCATGTGTTCACAAAATTTTTTCGTGCGCGCATACGGATCGTAATCCGACCGCTCCCAATCAATTGACTGATCCTCCGTTACAACCTCATTCTTGCGCTTTCCCGCCACAGCCACGGTACTGACGTGGCTAAACCGGCGGAGCCCGTGGTAGTGGTGCACCCGCATGGCAAGCTGCAACACCTCCAGCGTTCCCCGAAGATTTACATTCAGACAACTCTTCTCCGACTTCCGATTCAACGATGCGGCACAATGAATCACCGAATCCGTGGTGTGAATCAGGCGATCGTAATCATCCCGGGCCAGACCGAAGTGCGTCTCGGTCAGATCTCCACGAAAGATCCGGATGCGCGTCTGCAAATACTCGTAGAAACGCGGGAAGTCCAGATGCAACTGCAGCGCCTGCCACAAACGCAACTCTGCCTCGTGCGGATCACGCGCCCGCACAAGCACGTTCAACGAAGCACCGTGCTCTTCCAGCAGATTTGCGGCGACGTGCCCGCCGATGTATCCCGTAGATCCGGTCAGGAATATCGCCACGTTGCCCCGTTTGTGCCCGTCTTGATGGTCTCTCCGTTGCTCTCAGCCTCAGTCAGCTGAAAACTCCGCGAGGGCCTCGCTTCCAAAGGACGGCCCTCAATCAGCGGATACGTCCATCGCCGCAGCGCCGGAATATGAATGTTGATCCAGTATTCCCACCAGTCGATGCCGCGCGTGTCGTAGCCGAAATCCGCCTGCTCTTCCGGCACCAGCGCGTACGCCAGTTTTTCCACGTTCTCCGCCACAAAGTCATGCTCGTTCAAAAGAATGAATGGCTCGAACAGTTCGATCAGCTTTTCCACCTTCTCAAGATTGCGCTCCGCTCGCGCCAGCGGCGTCTTGCGCAAAGGCAGTGGCGACACAATGCGCTGGATCGACTTGATGATCGCCTTCTGCGCCGGCGCCGACATGCGCTCGTAACGCTGCTTCGACACTGGAATCGCATCGAAGCGCAGCCGCAGCCAGCTTTCCATTCCTTCCAGCGCCCGGTAGTGCTTGCGATGCGCCAACGACGTGAGTTCAATCGACCGCCGCATGTCGCACGGATTCGTCACCGAAGTTGCCAACTGATAAACCTGCGCATTCCGCCGTTCCACAATCGCCGCCGCGATCAATGTCATCCCACAGCAAACCGAATCCACGGGAATCACGTCCAGCCGCTTACGCTCGTTCGTGGGCAGCTGCCGGAAATAAGTCCCCAGTAAATACGACAACGCCGCCGAAGTGTTGATGCCTTCATTCCAGCCTAGGAAAGGCTTTTCCACTGAAGTCTCGACAATCGCCGGGCGCACGATCGCAATCGGCAAGTCCGCGCCGTACTTGTGAATCAGAGACTCCGCCAAACTCTTGGTCAGCGTGTAGGTGTTCGCCCAGCCCAATTCGTTGGCGCGATTCTTTCCCGCCTCGGTCAAATAATTCCGCAGCCAGCGCACCCGGTTCTTGCGAATCTGATTCTCAAGCGCCGCGCCTTTCAGATTCTTGGACGCGTGCTCCTTCTGCAAGGCCAGCCGGCGCAATTCCTCCGTAACCTCGGGGCTCTCAGCTTTCTCCGCCGCCTGCCTCACGAATTCGTGAAGCGAACGCCACTCCGCATTGGCATCGAAATTCGCCACTCCCGCCGGCGTGTAATTCGGCCGCAGAGTTTCGCCGACTCTTCCATCCCGCGTTCCCGCCACGTAGCACGTCGAAAGATGCAACAACCCGGCATGATCCGATTTGCGCACGAATTCGACAATGCTCACCGCCGCATCCACGTTGGTCAGCAAAGCATCTCGCAAATCAGGATTAAAATCCGTCAACCCCGAACTGTTGACGATGAGATCCAGATTCTTGCGCAAGCCTCCGGAAACGTCCGCCGCCAAACCAAGGTCTTGGTGCGACACATCGCCTTCTACAACTTCCACGCGCTCCCGCAGGAACCGCGCCAACCCCGCCCCATAACGCTTGTACAACGGATCAAAGACCGGCGATTCCTCCACCAGCTTCTCAAACCGCCCTTGCGCCGGATTCGATTTCTGCCGCCGGATGAGCAAATAAATCCGCCCGATTTCCGGCAAATCCATTAGCAGGTTCACCAGCCACACCTTGCCGATGAACCCGGTCACGCCAATCAGCATGATGCGCTTCCCGGCCAGAGCCGATCGAACCGAAAGTGGTGTCTGCCGCCCGCCCTCGAAATCGACAATCGGATGCGCCAGCACGGGCTTTTGCCGCACCGCCGGGGTCACCGCCAACTCCAATGCTTCAACCCCGAGCGAACCTGAATTATCCAGACCCAGATCCTGCACCAACTGGTCGGGAGTTCGCCTTCCATCCGGTCCTGCCCCCGTGATTCTCGCAAACACGCCCCGCGGACGAATCACCGGATCCAACAATCTCCCGGTCGCCATGCCATCGCGAAACTCGAGCCGATTCGCAATCACCCACTTCGCTCCCAGATGCCGCGCCAGTGGGCCCATCACGTGATCCAGCCCCTGGCTCACCAGCACCACCTCGGCGCCTGAATCGATCAAGCCCTTAAGCCCTTGCACTCCCTCAGGTTTCAACTGCGGCTTCAGCTTGTACTGGAAATATTCTTCGCCCAGCAGATCCAATCGGTCGCGGCTGATTCCGCAAAGCACCGTGTGAACCACCCGCGTGGCGAACACCCGGTTCGCGGCGTACAAAAAAGGACGCAGCGCAGCCATCACCAAAACCAAGCCTCGCCGCATCCAGCGTTCGATAAAGGTCTGCCCGTTCCAGGTGAAAAACGCAATCGGGCGCACGGTAGTCAACTCCAGAAGACTACCCTCCACTCGCCAATACACCCGCGGAGCCCCACCCTCACCCGAACTGTAATTCGACGGTTTCAAATTCGGGCTCGCCCCCATTGACCGGAAGCGCACGTTCCTCCGTTAATATTGTGGACAAACTCTCTATTGTAAACAATAGCGGCAAAAGGACGAAGCTTCGAAGTATTTGGTCATTTCCGGGAACGCTGCGGTCGTTCTCAGCGTGCTCTGCGTTTCAAGGTTTTGTGAGACATAGGTTTAGCGGTCGCTGTTCCTAACCCTTTCCCAAATATTCCTCGGCCGCATTGATCCAAAGTCTCGCAACGGCAACAGTCCATCATCTTCCGGAGCAACTGCTGCATCGTTTTGATCTGCCCCATCAACTCCTCAAGTTCCGCCAGCTTCCTGCGCGACAATTTTTGCCAGCGCTGCGACGCCGGAGCCGCATCCCGAAAACCAAAAAATAACTCCCGGATTTCTTCCAGCGTGAATCCGGTTTGCCGCGCCCGTTGGACGACTGCTAACCGATGAAGCACCGTAGTGTCATAGCGCCGCTGTCCGCCGACCCGCTGCGCCGGAACTAGGACTCCAATCCGTTCGTAATAACGAATCGCCGACGGCTGCATCCCGATCTGTCGCGCCACCTCTGAGATAGTCCATTGCGGCATCCCTGCATTCTAGTCCACGCTGCACCCACTCCAACCGAGAACTGGCAACCGGGAACTGAGAACTGCTTTCTTTAATCTTGTTCGTAGAATCACGTACCCATTGGCGGCTGACCGCGGCCCCCGCGATTTGACAAACAATTTACAAAAGCATCTCTTGCCTTAAAGTCGACTTTAAGTTGTAACGTTCCCTAGCGGACCATACACGCCCGCGGAGGAGAACCCATGAAAATATTCGTAATTGCCGCCATCACCGTCACCGTCCTGGCCGGATACGCCTGGTCACACATCGTTTCCGAACGTCAGCAGTCTACCCAACGGACCACTTCCACAAACACAAGAGCGGAAACGCCCTTCTATTGCGACCGCACCGCTCTCACCCCAGAACAGCGCAAACGGCAACAGGAACTCGGCAAGATTCTGCGTGACTCCGTCCTCGGCATCCATGAGTTGCCTGACGGCTTTGAGTTCGAATTCCCCTACGACCCCTCGAACTACCAGGCCCTGACCGAATTCACTCCCCTCGAACGCGCCTGCTGCCCATTCTTCGACATCAGCATCCGGCTAGAGCGCGAAGGCGGAAAACTCTGGTGGCAACTCACCGGCCGCGAAGGTGTCAAGCAATTCATCCACGCCGAATTCTCCCCCTGGATCAAACGATGAGAATCAAACGGTGAAGATTAAACCAGGAAGATCAAACCAGGAAGATTAAACCACGCCCACGCAGCCCCGGACGCCTCGTCCGGGGCTGCGGCGACGATCATCTCACTTCGCAACCACCAAATTATTCGCTACCGAGAATGTTCCGTGGACGCCCCGCGCCCGCATGCCAGCGATATTTTTATCCGCCTCGCTGTCCACCACGCCTTCCAGAATTACATTCCCGTTCTTCACAATAATCCGAATCGGCTTGAGCACCGGCATCGCGTAGCGCTGCATCGCCGGATCGCCATAGATCGTGCGGTACAGCGCCCTCCGTGTCCGGTCATCCATTTGCGAAGCGGGAAGCACTTCGATCTGGTTGTCGACTTTCTCCACGCCTTCAATCCTCTTCACCGCCTTCTCCGCATCGGATTTCAGCGAAGGATTCGTGACCTGCCCCAGCAATGTCACGTTGTAGCCGTCGACCTTGTACGCCAGGTTGTCAAACACCGTGAGAAACGGCAACATAACCAGCTCGTGCCGCACTTCTTTTTGAATCCGCTCCACCGCTTTCTGCGGGACTTCGCTTTGCTGCCCTCGCGCCGGAATCGCCATCATCGTAAGCACAGCCGCGAAAAGAATCGCAAAAATGTTTCGCACAAGAATTTTGTCTTTCATCCTGGTTGTCTCCTTTCGATTTCGCACCGCCCGTGGATCACCTCAAACAAATGTGATCATTGCAAATCACGCCTGACCCACCACCTGGGCAAACTTATCCAGATCAATATTCCCTCCGGACACAATCGCCACAACCTTCCCCAAACCCGCTCGGCCAGACAAAGCCGCCGCCACCGCACAAGCCGCCGCGCCTTCCACAATCACTCGATTCCGCTCCGCCACCAGCTTCACGGCCTGCGCCGCGTCCGCCAACGTAACCACCAGCGACCCATCCAGCAACCGTCGCGCCTGTTCGAACATATTCGGAAACACCATCTTGCTGCCAATGCCATCGACAAACGACGCCGCGTATTCCACGCTACGCGGTTCGCCCGCAGCCCAGGACGCCGCCAGCGGCGCCCCGGTTTCGATCTCCGCCGCGTACACCTTCACCTGCGGCGCCCGCTCACGCAACACTGACGCAATTCCGCACGACAGCCCTCCACCGCCCCATGGAATCACCACCGCCTCAAGATCGGGCAAGTCTTCCAGCAACTCCAGCGCGATCGTCCCATTCCCCGCCATCACATACGGATCATCGAATGCATGAATGAAAGTCGCCTCCACTCCCGGATACGACCGCGTCTCAAACGTCCGCCACCAGTCGGCAAACGGAACCTTGATCACCCGCCCACCCATCCGCTCGACCGCCGCAATCTTCGTCGCCGGCGCGGTCTCTGGAGCGACAATCGTTGCCCGAATTCCCATCCGCTGCGCGCAGAATGCCACGCCCTGCGCCATGTTCCCGGCCGAAGCGGTCAGCACTCCGCGCTCCAACTGCTCGCGCGGAGTCCGCGCCATCACGTTCGCCGCTCCTCGAATCTTGAACGATCCGATGGGCTGCAAATTTTCCAGCTTCAAATAAAGTTGCGCGGGCACGTCGATGTTGCATCGCACCAAAGGCGTTCGCAGCGCCACCGCGGCAATGTTGCGCCGCGCCTCTTCGACCTGGGCTAGCGTGATGGGCATCGCCATATCTTAAATCTTAAGAGAGATTTCGTAGAAGTGTTCCACGTGGAACACTGTACATACGTTTGTGTGTGGATATCATGAGAATGAAGTGAAAGGAAAGGACTTGGGGCGGTGCCGACATGTCGGCAGTGGTGCCGGGCAAAGCTTCGCAGCGAATTTTTGGCGGTGCGGAGGTAATCCAAGATTCGTGGAAGGGCACGGCTTCAGCCGTGCCGCCAACCCACAGATTCGATCCGGGCCCCGCAGGGAACCAATGTCTCCCTGCCAGATTCCCTTGACTCCTACAAACCCTCGGAGTATGTTTCTCCTTCCCCCAGATGTAGGGCCCCGAACGTTCCCCAAGGAAATCGTTCCACGATCCAGAGCCAAGGGAGATCACATGAGACATGTGCTCGCCGCCGTCCTGTGCAAATCCAACAACTGTCATCCCGTCTATGACAACGACGGCGTTGTCAAGCGGAGCGAGATCGTTCGCAAAGCGAATGATCTCGCGCAGTCGAGGGCCCCCGAGTCCGCCCGTAGCGCAATGAAGACGTCAGGGAATTCTGACAGCCCGCTGTCGCTGGGACGGGGGGCACGGGGCTGACAACGACCTGCGCCGGACTATTGACTTGCCTCGGGTCGGGGAGTAAGGTTACTCCGCAATTATTGATCGACGTGTGCCATGAGCATGCAAGACCCAGCGAATGAAGCCGAGGATGAAAAACGGACTGATCCGTACAAAGTAACCCTGCCCGGATTTATCTCGGGCGACGACATCGGCCTGGGTGACGTTATTAAGCGCGTGACATATGCGATGGGATTCAAACCGTGCACCGGGTGCGAACGGCGCGCCGCGGATCTTAATCGGCGGGTGGTGTTCACAAGCAAAAGCAACAGAGGTTGAAGAGCCACGCAAGAGGCTGCAGTTTCTGAAAGGACACCGATTATGGAACATGCTGAAGTAACCACGGGAACTCCCAGCGGCGCATCTCCTGCGGCTGCCAAAGCCCAGCCGTGCCCGTCTTGTGGCGGCGCAGCGGCATCCGACTGTCCAACCTGCAGGCAATCGGCTGCGTCATCAGCCTACATCTATGCTCTCGGCAAGGTTGAGCACCACTTCCCGAGCCCGTCGGTTGAGAAGGAACTGGCTCAAGTCGCCAAGCACGCCCCCACTGATGGACTGACTGACCGGCAACGCCTGCACAAAGTACTGTCCGAACGATCGAATCGCTACATCGTTCGCCAATTGTGCTGGGTGCTGACAATTGAGCAACAAGACACCTACATTCTCGTACCGCGGGACCCGGCTGATTGGGATCTGTTGGTAGCTGCTCTCCGTCCGACGCCCAGCCCAATGGACCTCGACGCGGTCATTGGCATCCGGGGAGGCATAGCTCCCCCGGAGATGTGCAACGGACTGAGGTTGCCAATCGTGAGTTTCGACCAGCTCTACCACTTTGACAGTAAGTCGCTGGTCGAAGCAATTCCCCCCCCGGAAAAAATCAAACCGGAAGATTTCATGCCTGCAGCCGAAGAGCTGCTGGACCGAATCTTGCAGATGACAGGTAACACCGGGGCAGCGGATGCACACCGGGCGTTGAATTATCTGGCTGTTCGCGACCCCCAGATCTATGCCAAGACCGCGGAAGCATTTGCGCGGAACGCCTCGCTGACCGCTGTGGACGTTAGGCGCTCGCAGTTGGGCGGCGGGCGCAACATTGTCGAAGTGATCTTTTCCTACACCAATCGCACAACGGACGTGGTCGAGAAGCTCTTTACACGCGTGGATGTCACCGACGAGTTTCCGTTTCTGGTCACAAAAATGTCGCCCTACTACGACCGATGAAGACGCGGGGGATTCTCGTCTTGTAGTAAGGAGTGGGTGATAATGCTTTCAATTGAATCTACGGACGTGACTTTGCCCGGGTTTACCGCGACGGCATCGCTCTACCGGACGCAGACCCACTACCGCACGACCGGGAATTGGTGGTCCAACGACGGCAGTGTCCCGCAGCCACGTCTGGGTGGTGGGGGTACGGGCGGAGGCGGCGGGAGTGGGAGCTGTGCTGGCGGCCAGAGCCCCATCCCATGCGGCTTCTCTTCTTGCTGTCCGGAAAACTGCTGTAACTTCGACACATCGACCGGAAAGTCGCTCAAGCTTTGCGCGGATCTAACCCGAGACAGACTCAGTTGCGGTGGCTGCGGCATTGCTTGCCCGCCGCTCGAGACCTGCTACAACGGTACCTGCATGTCATGCACGGCCGCTTGCTGGGCCGAGTATAAAGATTGCCTGAAAAAGTGTAGGCCCAATCTGCCATGTTATTGCGGCGAAGTATTCGAGTTGAGCTGTCGATCAATGTTGAGTTGCCCGGGCAGTTGTGCTGACGGCAGCCGAGATCCCAGCAACTGCGGCGGCTGCGGAGTCAAGTGTGCAGAGGGCGAAAGCTGCCTGAATGGGTTCTGTAGTTGTTCCAATAGCCCTTGCCCCAGCAAGACGCAGACTTGCGACAAAACGGCCAAACCGGCTCAATGCACATGCCCATCCAACTTACCGACAGCCTGCGACGGCGTTTGCGCGGATACGAGCACCGACACCAACAATTGCGGGGCTTGCGGCAATGTTTGCTCCCCGAGATTTACCTGCCAGAACGGCACTTGCCACTGTCCAGGCACGGTATGCAGTGGCGCCTGTGTCGATCTCACGTCGGACCCCAACAATTGCGGAAGCTGCGGTAACTCATGCCCAACTGGCACCACCTGCCAAAGCGGCAGGTGTCTCTGTCATAGCGGGGACCCGCCTTGTGGGGCTAGCAATACATGCTGTGATGGACGTGCGCAGTGGTGCTGTAGCGGCGTTTGCGTGGACCTTGACACCGACCCCAACCATTGCGGCAACTGCGGAACCGCGTGTGCGAGCGGCCAGACCTGCTGCGGCGGCAACTGCTACCCGACTTCTCTAACGTGCGGGAAATGCGGGACGCAGCGGGGTGTGTGCAGCGACGACAGGACCTGGTCTTTTCTCCCCTGCTCGGGCGAGGGCACTTGCGTTTGGGGTACGTCGCGGTCCTGCGGTGGCGGTAACGGTTTACAGTTCTGCGGCCCCAACTGCCAGTGGGGGACGACCTGCCTTTGCGAAAGCCCGTACATCCTGTGCAACGGGGTGTGTGTGGACATTAATAGCGACAGTGGAAACTGTGGCTTCTGCGGGAACGGATGCGGCCCTGGTGGGTGGTGCGAGCAAGGCCTCTGCCAGCAATGTGCATCGGGCGCGGCTAGGTCGTGCGGAGCGGGTGGTTACCAGCAATGCGGCCCCGGGGGGCAATGGGGGGCGTGCTACACGCTGATAACATGCAGCGACGACCAGGCTGGTACCGGGTCTGAGTTTGGGCCTTGCCCGTCTGGTTGCGTTTGCAATTTTTTAGTCCCGTCCTCAACCTTTTTTCCACAGTGCTCTGGCTGGACCTACGTCTATGTGGAGCTTTGCGGGGGCTAGCCGCGTCCTCTAATCGGCGGTGGGTGGCTGAGCCCTTCGCGCTTTTTGCGAAAGGTGGGCAGCTCCGGTCATTCACGCGAGCCTCCCACCCTTTACGCAAAAACGCTGAAAGGGTGGGGCACCCATCTATAACCTTGTCGGCGTTGTCAAGAGACACGGTGAGTGTTCGAGTCAGCGATGCCCTCGACCAGGCTGGTGGCCCATTCAAGCCGTTCTTTGGCTTGAGTGGGGCAGTTCTCCTCTGGTAGTATAATAGTAGTATGAAAGAGAAGATATCTATCATACTTTCAGGCGATGTCCTGTCTGCTATCGACCACATTGCCGGCCCCAAGCAGTCCCGATCCGCCTTCATCGAACAGGTGCTTCGGGAGTTCTTGCGCCAACGCACGCGGGCTGTAATCCAAGCTCGCGACCTTGAGAGGATTAACAACGCCGCCCAGCGCCTTAATGCCGAGGCGTCCGATGCGCTGGAATATCAGGCGTCTGGCGAAGCCGAGTGAAGCGCGGCGAACTCTATCGCGTACACAAACCGGGAGGCGATCCCAAGCAGTACCGCGCCTTCGTGATTGTCAGCCGCCAGATCCTCATCGATTCCCAGTTCTCCACCGTGGTCTGCGCCCCCGTGTTCAGTCACGGAGACGGCCTGTCTACTCAGGTGCCGGTCGGGCCTGACGAGGGCCTGAAACACTCCAGCTGGATTATGTGCGACAACCTCGTGAGCCTGCGCAAGGCCGACTTGACCCAGTTCCTCGGCTCATTAGCCACATCCAAACTCGCCGACTTGGAGCACGCCCTGAACATGGCTTTGGACCTCAGCTAGCCTAGGAGCAGACTGGATCGGCCGGAGCAAGATCGGCCGGAGCAAGACAAATCCCTCAGTCAGGGTCTTTGGAGATACCGCCCCCGATTGACCTCGCCGCCTTTCTGTTAGATATTGTGGAGGGATGGACGCTGAACGGACCATTACCGAAATCGAGTGGCTAGAGCGCGTCTACGCGGTACCTGACACCAGACCGCTCAGCGCAAGTGACATCTCGGCCGCGAATCGACGGCACGACGACATGCTCGCGCATAGCCCATGGTTTCGGCTTTGGCAGCAGTATGGGATTTGCTGCCGCACTTGAGCAGGTTACGGTACATACCGTTCAGACGCTGGGAAGCTCTCCACCAAACCTAATCCTCTCAATCACTTACACCCGTCCAATGCACGATTGCACCGCTAAACCCCGATTTTGCCCCTTTCATTGGGTTGTGCGTGCCAACACCACTTGCCTTCAATAAGATAGTGACACCAAAGAACCCAGGGAGAGGTCCATCGAGAAGGCCTCTTTCTATATGAGCTGCGCAAGCCAAGCTCAAGCAGGTTTGAGAGTGAAGGTCGAAGCAGGGGTAGGCTCTACAGGTTCAACCGTTTTCAGAATTGGAATTGAAGATTCACCCAGGGAAAAGTGGCAGATGCCTGACTTGCCATAATCCCAAACAGTGGAAAGCGAGAGGACATGCACAAGCCAGTGAAGTATGTGGAGAAAGCAGTAACCGTCGCCGCCACGGGCGCATGGGCGGTATTCGAGCGCCTCAACCGGATCAAGCAGAATCCGTCGCCCAAGCCCAAGTGGTCCGACAAGCCTCTGCTCAAGTCGTATGAGAAGACCAAGCCTCCGTTGGGCTGGCCGCGTACGACGGACTCGCTGTGCCCGAAGTGTGTCCCCGAGATTCGGCAGCAGATCCTGGATGGCAAGCTGCCCGTCGAAGTTCTGTCGAACGAAAAGGTCGGCGAGATCAAAGCCCAGATCATCGAGCGCGACGGCAAAATCCTTATGGTCAAGGATTGCGAAAAACATGGTCACTTCGAAGATGTGATGTCGATTGACACCGACTTCTCGCGCCATCTTGAGGAAGTGTTCCCCGGCCGCGACATCGTCGCGCATAATGACGAAAAGCTGCACCACCACGGATCGAGCACGGTGAAATACGGACGCGGTTCGGTGCTCACCATCGACCTCACCAACCGTTGCAACATGATGTGCGACCCCTGCTTCATGGACGCCAATCAGGTCGGCTTCGTCCACGAATTGAGCTGGGAAGACATCAAGACGATGCTCGACAACGCCATCACGATCAAGCCGCGGCGCCAGATGTCGGTGCAGTTCTCCGGCGGCGAGCCAACTTTGTCGCCGTACTTTTTGGACGCCGTCCGCTACGCCCGCAAAGTTGGATACAACAGCGTGCAAGCCGCAACCAACGGAATTGAATTCGCCAAGAGCCTGGAGTTCGCCCAGCAAGCCGCCGAAGCCGGAATGCGCTACGCCTATCTGCAATTCGACGGCATCGGAAACGCTGCGAACGCGCACAGAAAAGTCGGCAACCTGTTTGACGTAAAGTTAAAAGCAATCGAAAACCTGCACACCGCCGGGGTAGAGATTGTGCCGGTTGTAACCATCGTCAACGGCATCAACAACGAGCAAGTAGGAAGAATAATCAAGTTCGCCCTGGATAACCCCAAGCGAATCGGATTCCTGAGCTTCCAGCCAGTAAGCTTCACCGGCCGCGACGAAGCCGTAACCGATGACCGCCGCGAAGCCCAGCGCTACACGCTCTCTCATCTGGCCCACGACGTAAAAAATCAAACCGGCCTCGGCGAGCCAAGCCGCGATTGGTTCCCCATCTCTTTCATGGGAACCTTCAGCGACTGGGCCGATTTAATGCACGTAGAAGACAAAAACAACAACTGGGGCCAATTGTCATGTGGTTGCCACCCTAATTGCGGGACGGGGATGGCTGTGATGATCGATAAGGAGACGAAGGAGGCGGTTCCGGTTACGGCGTTTCTTAAAGGTGATCAGTTGGCTCGGGATATTCAGAAAGTTAACGACGCGGCTCGAGGGAAGTTTTTGACGATTGTGGGAATGGCTTTGTGTTTAATGAAGAACTACGATCCGTTCCAGTCGCCTACGCATTTCAAGTTGATGGATCTTTTGAAGAAGTTCGATAAGAACTTCAACGCTACCGGGAAAAATTACGGGAAGGTTGGGCCGGACCGGACGATTGACGACGTGATGAAGCGGCGGCAGGACCGGTGGAATTTCCTGTTTATCGCGGGAATGTGGTTTCAGGATCTGTTCAACTACGATTTCCGGCGGACGGAGCAGTGCATTATTCCTTATGCCACGCAGGAGGGCGAGATTTCCTTCTGCGCATACAACACCGGCGTGGGTTGGCGGAACATCATTGAGAAGATGCACATGACCGCGACGCTTACCAAATGGTATGAAGAGCACGGGCGGCATGAGATCTTTGCCGGTGGCAAGAACGTGAAGATGGAATCGTCCGCGCACTCTCTGCTGCTCAAGGATGAACTGGTCACCAACGAAGAGCAGCATGACCTGGACAAATTAGGCATTGCCAAGAACTCCGGGGAAGAAAAGAAACGCGCGCGCGATGCCAAACAGCAGGCTGCTCGTGGTCCGCAGAAGGATGACGCGGCTTACAATGCGCGCATGGCTGCGCTCTATCGCGAAGTCGTGTTGCAGGAGAAGCCGGTGGTGGCGGAGAACGGGTTTATTCCGCTGGGGGCTTTGACGGCTTCACGGCCCAGGCCGGAAGTGGGCGAGCCGGTTTTAGGGGATTGAAGTTTGGAGCAAGACGTCGCTGCGTACTCCGAACTTTGCTTTAGCCGGGTAACCGGGGGGAATCCCAGCTTCCAGTGTCCACCGACACCGACCCTACATCGTGGGTCCAGCATCTTTGCCTCCCACCCTTTCGCAAAAGACGCGAAAGAATGGGGCACCCTCATTCTATGTGATCGAGAGTTGCGCTCAGAATGGGTGTGGCCAGCCGCCCGGAGATGGCTATGCCTAGCGATGGATTACGTAGCGCATGGCTTGAGGAAAGGCCTTTATATAGTCTCCGTAGATAATGCCGTATACCTCGCCGACTTTCACTGGCCAGGGATCATAGATGAGGAGCATAGTGCCATCCGGATCCCCGTCGCCCCAAATGGCTCCGACGACGACCGCGTGGTAGGAAGCACCGGTGGGAAAAGGCAGATTTCCAGCAAACCAGAATGGACTGGCGTGGAGAAATCGCGCCAAAGCGTCGGGCAGGTAGGTAGTGCCATATTCGAGAGGCCAGGAAAACTGCCGGGCAAAGGCTCTGGCCCAGTGGTCGTCCCCGGCAACTCCTTGCGGCGTGGGGCCAGGATTGAAGCTAGCGCTGCCCGTAGGACCAAGCACCATGGTTGCGGCGGCGGCGTAGCAGGTATCGTTGGTCGGCTGGCCGGTGGGGCTGACCGGACGGTTGACATCTAACGTCAACCCGAGCGCGCGCCACGTCAGAGGTCCCACGATTCCATCTTCTTTGAGTCCCTTGGTACGTTGAAGCACTCTCACGGCGGAATCCATTTGGGGGCCGAAATCGATCTTGGGCACAGCGCCGTTGTAGCGGGCGCCGAAGATGTTTGCCTCGGGAAGACTGGGAGAGCGCATCAGTTTTCGATTAAGGAGCCGTCGTAGCAGCCCAACCTCGGGGCCACTGTTTCCTTTTTTCAGAGTTCGCATTGGCTTCTGCTCCAGCGAGATGTCACACTCGGCCAGCCCGAGAAATGTCGATCACGCCCGAGTCCGTACCGGGGGGTGGCAACGAGAGTACCACAAGTCCGGGCGTCCGGAGATTGCTGGGTGAGGTCAGCAACAGGATCGAGAACCTTAGGGTGTGATCTCGAAGACGACGCCGTAGCCGTACTCGCCTCCGGCCTGAGTCGTACCAAACAGGTTGCCTTGGCTGTCCATGGTCAGGCCGTTGGGGAAATTGCCGTCCGTCATGTTGAAGCGGTGCACCACCGTGCAGTTCCACGGCCCGCTTCTCGTCGGGGAGAGCTTGAAGACCAAGCCGCAGGTGCCGCCACAGTTGGAAGTGCCCGCAGTACCGTATAGGTTTCCGGCTTTGTCAAACACCAGGTTTCCGCCGGGGGCAGCCCCCTCCTTGTACGGGTCCGGAAAGCCGTACAGCACGGTCAGTTTCCAGTCGCCGTTCTTCTCCGGCGTCAGCTTGAACACATTGCCGTTGCCGTAAGGGCCTCCGTAGGTCGTGGTACCGTAAGCCGCGCCGGAGGCGCCCACGGTAAGGCTGCCGTACGGGGAACTGCCGTCCTTGCCATTAAGAAAGCGATGCAGTACGTGATAAGACCAGGTGCCGTCGCCATTGGGCGTCATCTGGAAGGCAACCCCACAGTTGTTGCAGCGCGGGTCGCCACCGTCGTAGGTCGTGCCATAAAGATTACCTTTGGAGTCCCAACTGAACGGGGCGAGGGGATCGGCGCCGCACCCCAGTTGCTGGCAGAACTCGAATAGGTTGGTGTAGACCCAGCCGTTGGAGTTGGGCGAAAGCTCGCTGACGCCACCCGTCGTGCCGTTGCCGAACTCGCCATAAAGATTGCCCGCGTGGTCCAGGATTAGGCCCACAGCGCCGACGCAGCCCAACCAGATTGGGTTGAAGGTCCACTGGGCCATCGGGCCGGGCGTCAGCTCAAACATCGGTTCGTGGTTAACATAACCATCGGTGCAGCCGTATAAATTGCCTTGGGCGTCAAGCGACAAGGGGCTGTTGAGCGAGCCTTGGGAATAGGGATCGGTGATCTCGAACAGGACGCGTTCTTTCCACTTGCCGTTACCTGAAGGTGAAAGCTCGAACGCCACCCCGCAACCGTACCCCTCGCAGTATTTGTTCTTGACGTCACCCCCACCTGCGGTTGCTCCAAACAGATTGCCGTTGCCGTCCATTGCGAGAGCGGCAAAAAGGACAGGCCCCGCACCGTCGGCGCCATCTTTGAAGTTGTGTAGCACTTTGAAGGTGGTCTTCGCTGACGCCGACATACCAAGAACCACGGACAATGCCAGGGCGAGAATCTTAGCCGCTGTCTTTGCGTGGTCTCGAAGCTTCATCGGACGCTACCTTTCTAGGCCGATTGGCCTGTTGAGAACGGCGGCAGGCTGTCGCTTCTACTGCCGATAAGTATAATGCCAGTTGCAAGCGCCGCGGCAGGGGCAGAAAGTCTCCGCGCCTGCCGCAGCCGTACTTCCGGGGTGTCAGTCCATGGGGTCGCCGTCCTCCGGGCCAATCGGTTGCGGGTAGGTTCCGTCGGACTGCTGCGTCTGGTAGTAGCTCTGAAAGAAGCCCGCCGTATCCGAGGAATCGATCGGGTTGATCTTGGTGAAGTTGCGGGGCTGGCTGGCCGTGAAGAAGTCCCACAGCGGAACAGCCGGTAGACCGTTGTAAGTGCTGTCGAGCGAGTTGTAGTCGGCGTATCCCCTGTCGGGCAGGTCGATGTACGGCAGGTTAAGGCCTTGCTGCGTGAAGTTGTTCTCGGTAAAACGCAGGATACTGCCGAAGTCGTGTGCGTACTGGTTGTTCTGGCCTAAGTTCGGGCAGGCGGGTTGTCCGGTTACGCCGCACTTGCCGGAGATGGTGCCCGCGGTTGTCCACTCCGAGACTACGAGCAACGGCACGCGGAAGCCGTACACGTAACCGCAGCCCCAGCCGTTGGGAGCATCCCGCGTGAGGCATTGGTCGGTGGCCGGATCTCCTTGATAAACCTTCGGCGGCGGTACATGGTCGTAGAAGGCGCCCCAATCGTCCCAGGTAATGAAGATGGCCGTCGGCTCAATATGCTGGGCAGTCGGATCGGTTCCCCAGTAGTCGCAGACGTGATTGCTGTTGCCGGAGCTTTCGCCGATGGCATCTACAATGGCCGCCACCCAGTCGGGGCCCAGACCCTTGACGCTGGTCGGCGGGTAGCCAGGGTGGTCCGACCAACGCTCGTCGGGAATCACCCAGCTTATGGCAGGAAGCTGACAGTTCTGGATATCAGTTAGTACCGGTGCCGACAGCATGTTATGGTTTGACGCGACCGACACGTGCGGCGTGTATTCCAAATTGTTGCATGCGGTCCCGCCCCCACTTGAACTGAAGTAGCAGGTCTGCGGGTCGGCCTCAGGGGCGTTCCAGATGGCAGAGTTGTTATCGTTAGTATCGGTCGGGATGTAGTACTTCCATGCGGGTTGCGGAGTGGTCAACCAGGCGGCGGTCCAGTCATGCACGCCCTGGCTATCCTGATACGTAACCAGAGTGTTGCGGTCGTAGCACCATGTGGAGGATGCTGTCTCGTTGCCGTCTGGATCTACCAATGCCGGCCAGCCAGTGCCGGTCGCGGGGCATCCGACTTGCTGGCCGAGCGTGTTTGAGGGGTTCTCGGCCACGAACCACTGGTAGCAGGGACTAGTAGGATTGCTGCCGCAGAGGTCGGAGCTCCCAGGAAAAACGGGTGCGGAGCTGCCGCCGAAGATGAACTGGTGTCCCTCGAAGCTGGGGCCTTCGTGGGTGGAGAACATATAGTTCGCGAAGCCGTAGTTGCTAGCGATATCGAAGTACGGCTGCACGGCTGCCTTGTCCACATACTCATACTCGGGGCAGCTGCAGACTCCGTTCGGGCACTCCCAGGAGTGGCAGGCGCCGTCCATCTTGCATATCTTATTGGTCGCGTCGTAGTCACATTGTGGTACCCATCCCACATCCTCAGCCATCTTATGGTCCTTCGCCTTGCAGTCGTGGCAATGGACGCTGCCGCCGGTTATCAGTCCGGAATTTTTCGCCAGGCAGGACGATCCCGTAGAGGACCATTTGTTATTGCCGCCGTTCTGGATGTCAACACCCAGCTCGAAGTCGTCCTGTGTACCGCAAATGCCTGCGGGAGCTCCGCCACCGAAGAGATTGTCCGGCGTGCGTTCTCCTGGAAAATAATCACGATGTGTTTGAAGGCCGGCACGTTGGTTTGTCCGTACGCGTCATACGCGAAGAACAGCGAGAGTGAAGAGACAATACGAAGTAACCGCTTCATGACATCCTCCTTGGGGGGAAGAGGGGTAGACCCTTCGTTGCCGTTTGGAGACGGGAAGAAAAGTGAAAAATTGACCTTCCTTCCTCTTGCGGCCAGAACGGTTGGGCTGGGCATCTGGTTTCTGGGGCAGTTGTCCTTTAGCGGGAGGGTTGCATCCTACTTCGCATTGCTCGTGCGGGCACGCGGGCGGGAGTGTGCGCGCCACACGGGAGAAAAGTCGAACTGCGCTCGACTGGACAGCCGGGGGCGGCTGTGACCACGTGGGTTGAGCATGTTAGACATTGTTTGTGGGTTTGACAAACGGAGTCATCCGGAATAAAGTTTGGCCAATTTGTGCCGCTGTGGAGGATGGTCATGGGGAGGACGATTAAGCAGGCAATTCTTTTGGTGTCATGCCTGGGGATACTGTTGCTGCTTTCTTCGGGACACGCCCAAGCCTCGCGGGTGAAGAAATATAAGGGGAAGTTTGCCGATGGGGCGACTTATCTGATTCAGGTTCCGGCCAAGTGGAACGGGACTTTGGTTCTTTACAGCCATGGGTACGTGGTGCCGGGGTCGTCGAATCCGGCAATGGATGTGGGCGATCCGATTACCGGGGGTTATTTACTGGCGAATGGTTATGCCCTGGCCGGGTCTTCCTATGCCACAACCGGATGGGCTATTCAGCAGGCGTTGCCGGATCAGATAGAAACGCTTGACACTTTCAACAAACTTGTCGGTGCGCCTAAACGAACGATTGCCTGGGGACATTCGCTGGGTGGCATAGTCACGGCTGGGCTGGTGCAGATTTATCCCACGCGGTTTGACGGGGCGCTGCCGATGTGCGGAGTTTTGGGCGGAAGCGTCGGCGCCTGGAACCAGGCTCTGGACTTGGCTTTTGTGTTCGACGTGCTGCTGGGAGCGGGATCGGGATTGCAGTTGGTCGATATCACCAATCCGGTTAAGAATCTGGAGACTGCCGAAGGAATTCTCACCGACGCGCAGAAAACGGCGCAGGGGCGGGCGCGGATCGCGCTGGCGGCTGCTCTCGCCGACAGTCCCGGCTGGTTCGATCCTCTATCGCCGGAACCGCCTCCGAACGACTATAGCGCGCAGGAAAAGAACCAGGACCTGTGGCTTTCGGAGATCGATTTTCCTTTTGCATTCGCACTGCGGGCGGAAGTTGAGGGGCGCGCGGGGGGCAATCCGTCGTGGAACAACGGCGTGGATTATACGAAACTGCTTGAGCTTTCCGTCGACCATGCCGAGGTGCAGGGGCTTTACCAGGCGGCGGGCCTTGATCTGACTACGGATCTGATGGCGGTGAACAATGCTGCCCGAATCATGGCGAAGCAATCGGCCGTTGACTACATGAAACGCAATATTATTTTCAACGGCGAGGTTCCGATTCCTGTGCTGACCCTGCATACCAAGGGCGATGGGCTGGTGGCGGTGGAAAACGAGAGCGCGTACAAGGATGTGGTCGAGGACGGGAAAGACGAGAAGTTTTTGCGGCAAGTGTTTGTACACCGCGCGGGGCACTGCGAGTTTACTCCCGCTGAAACGGTGGTGGCGTTTCAGGAACTGGTCGATCGCCTGGATACGGGGAGTTGGCCTGGGCTTGGGTCCGGTGCGCTGAACAATGCGGCCAAGGGGCTTGGGAAAAAGCTCAACGTGCTGTTGGTGAATGGCAAGGAAGTTCCTGTTGCGGCGGCCTATTTCAAGTTTCAGCCGGCGGTCTTTTTGCGGCCGTTCGATGCGGGGAAGCATTGACGTCCGGGCTGCGGAACAGTTGGGCCTGGCTCCCAGGTCTCGAACAGCGCGAGACCTGGGGCACCCGCTTTCCTGCCGAGTTCTCAGATGATCTCGCGAGGTCGATGAAAATGCGTTTCTTGTTTTTGTTCGGATCGCTGCTGGTCGCTGCGACCTCAGTTGCCCAAGCCCAGAGAGCGAGTGACGTCGCGGACTTTATAAGTGTCGATACATCCGTCTTCATTCTCAACCACGTCCGAGTCATTGATGGAACGGGCGCACCGGCGAAGGAAGACCAAGCGATCGTGATCGCGAATGGCACAATACAGTCGATCGGCCCCGCTGTATCCGGCGAAATTCCTCAGGGTGCGCAAAGGCTGGAGCGCTCTGGCTACACGGTGATTCCTGGTCTGGTTGGAATGCACAACCATCTGTACTACACCGATTCGTACGCAGTCCAAGTTAGCGGGGGCAAGATTGGCGAGCCCGGATTGTTCATTGCGGAGATCCCCTACACGGCGCCGCGACTTTATCTAGCGGCGGGCGTGACCACGATGCGAACGACCGGGAGCCTGGAGCCCTATACCGACTTGAAGGTCAAGAGCCGGATCGACGCGAACCTCATGCCCGGGCCCAGCATTGACGCGACGGCACCCTACCTGGAGGGCGCGCCGACGCGATTTGCGCAGATGCATGAACTGACCGGGCCGGACGATGCGAAACGTATGGTGGAGTATTGGGCGGGGGAAGGCATGACATCGTTCAAAGCGTACATGAACATCACCCGCGAAGAACTGGCGGTGGCGATTCGACAGGCACACGCGCACAAAATGAAACTGACTGGACATCTGTGCTCCGTGACCTGGCCGGAAGCGGTCGCTCTGGGAATCGATGATTTTGAGCATGGGCCGGTGTTTACGGACACTGAATTCGTGGCGGACAAGAAGCCGGACGTGTGTCCAGCGGGTGGTGGCAGCAGCAGTTGGGCGAAGCAGGATGTGAAAGGGGCGCAGGTGCAGGAGATGATCCGCAATCTCGTGTCCCATCATGTTGCGGTAACTTCGACGCTGCCGGTGTTTGAAGGGCATGCGCCGGGGCGCCCGCCGTTGCGGCAGCGCACGTTGGATGCGATGTCCGCAGAATCGGCGCAAAGCTACCTTACCGATCGTGCAAGAGTGGCCGTGGATTCACCGATGACAGCGCTGATTCGCAAAGAAATGGATTTTGAGATTGCCTTCGCCAAAGCGGGGGGCTTGCTGCTGGCCGGTCCTGATCCAACCGGAAACGGCGGCGTGCTGCCGGGCTTCGGCGATCAACGTGAAATCGAGCTACTCGTAGAAGCGGGCTTTACTCCCGTGGAAGCCATTCAGATCGCGACCGAGAACGGGGCCATCTATCTCGGCGAGCAAGATCGAATCGGAACCATCGCGCCGGGCAAACAGGCCGACCTGGTTTTGATCAAGGGCGATCCGTCGAAGAAAATTGATGAGATCGAGAACGTCGAGACGGTGTTTAAGGCCGGGATCGGCTACGATTCCAGGAAGTTGATTGATAGCGTGCGAGGACAGGTCGGAATTCGTTAGGAGTCCATCTGATGTTGCCGACTACCACCAGCGCGACTCCGGGCGTGTGGTCTTTAGCCATAGATCGCCCGACTGTAGCATCGCCGCATGAAAGTCCTTTCTGAAAGTTTCACTCCCTCAAGCTTTTTGGTTTTGTATAATGCCGAGACTTCCACTGCCACGATGATGAAGGAGATCGGATGCGTGGGAAAGTGTTCGACCGAGCCACAGCGCCTGAAGGCGCTAATGATTCTGTGGTAGTTGCGGCAACGCTGAAGCGATGCCCTGATACGAGTCGAGCGGTTTTGCAGCGGGCTGTAAAACCGATGCTCGATTTCCGGCACTTGCGGCGCGGCTGGACGCCGCTTCCTTTCAAAACTGCATCTTGGTCCGCATTTTTCATCAGCCTGTCAAAGTCGGGGCCTGCGCGCAGGCTTTTCGCGGTACTCCTGCTGCTCGGTGCCACCAACACCTTCGCGGCCGAAGATCGGAATCCGCTGGCGGGTAATCCGAAGGCGGCTCAGCTGGGGGAGTTTCAGTTTCGCATCAATTGCGCTTTTTGCCACGGACTGGGGGCGCGCGGTGGAGGGCGCGGGCCTGATCTGACCCGGGCGCGGAAAAAGTATGCTCACTCGGATGCGGAGATGTTTCAGATCATTAACAACGGAATTCCGGGAACGGCCATGCCGGCGAATGGAACCAATGGACAAGGCGTGGGAATGACAGAGACGGAAATCTGGCAGTTGATTTCCTATATACGAAGCGTGGAGGTTAAATCGGCGGCGCCCGCGGGCAACGGGGCTCACGGAAAACAGCTTTTTTATGGGGATGCGAATTGTTCCGGCTGTCACATGGTCGACGGAAACGGTGGGCGGCTGGGACCGGACCTAACCGGGGTGGGCGGGGCTCGGACGGTGGAATCGATCGTGGATTCGGTGCGCAATCCTAGCCGGCGGCTGGCTTGGGGATTGACGGAAGCTACCAAGGAATTTCCGCAGGAATATGAGACCGTGACCGTTGTTACCGCGGAGGGACAGGAGATCAAAGGTGTCGCCTTGAACGAGGATGATTTCTCGGTTCAGATAATGGATATGAGCGAGAACATTCATTTGTTCGAAAAGGACAGGCTGCGGGCCTTTGCCAAGAGTCGAGTGTCGTTGATGCCGCCCTATGGCGCTGGCGTTTTGAGCGATAAGGATTTGCAGGACATTGTTGCTTATCTGGTTAGCGTGGGCGCGAAATGAGGGACGCGAACTTGAAGAGGCTTGTTTGCTCTACGATGATTTTTCTGGCCTCGGCTGCTTACGGGCAGGTGACATTTGACCGGTTGGTGAATTCGGCGAAGGAGCCGCAGAATTGGCTGACCTATTCGGGAGATTACGCGGGGCGGCGGTTCAGCGGGTTGGATCAGATCAACACTGGCAACGCGCATTCGCTGGTTGCGAAGTGGGTTTATCAGACGGCCGCGACCGGAAAGTTTGAAACCACACCGCTGGTTGTGGATGGCGTCCTCTACGCTACGGCTCAGGACAATCGGGCGTTTGCTCTTGACGCGCGCACGGGGCGGCCGATTTGGATGTATCAGCGGCAACTGCCGGGAGATATACGTCCGTGCTGCGGGCGGGTGAATCGCGGGTTGGCGATCCTGGGTGACAAGGTTTTTCTGGCGACACTGGATGCGCATGTCATTGCGCTGGACGCGAAAACCGGCAATTTGATTTGGGACGTCGCGACGGTTGATTATCAGCAAGGTTACAGCTTTACGCTGGCGCCGTTGGTGGTGAAGAACCTGGTCGTTGTGGGGGTTTCGGGGGGCGAGTATGGCGTCCGCGGTTTTATTGATGCGTACGATGCCGATACTGGAAAGCGCGCATGGCGGTTCTACACCGTGCCCGGACCGGGAGAGCCGGGGCATGAGACGTGGGAAGGCGATTCGTGGAAAGTGGGTGGCGCCCCGGCTTGGATTACGGGTGTGTATGATCCGCTGAACAACGAACTCTTTTGGCCGACGGGAAATCCGGCACCCTCGAATCGCGGCGAGGGTCGTGCCGGTGACAACCTCTATAGCAATTCGCTGCTGGCTCTGGACGCCGATTCTGGAAAGCTCAAATGGTATTTCCAATTTACCAAGCACGATGAGCATGACTGGGATGCGACTCAGGTGCCGGTGATGATTGATCTCGGTGACAAACACCTGATCGCGCAGGCGAATCGTAACGGATTCTTTTACGTTCTCGATCGGGCTACGGGCAAGCTGCTTTCGGCGAGCCCTTACGGCAAGATCAGTTGGAGCGATAGCAAGGATGCTGAAGGGCGTCCGGTTCCGAATAAAGAGAGCGAGCCGACCGCGGAGGGACGGCAGGTGTGTCCGGGGGCGCTGGGGACGACGAACTGGATGTCTCCGTCGTTCAGTCCGCTGGCTGGGCTGTTCTACGTGAGCGCTCGCGAGGAGTGCGACATTTTCAGTACCGCGCCTCAACCTTATGAGATGGGCCATGCTTACTACGGCAGCGCTTATTTTCCGGCGGATGGATCGGAGCCCTATTGGGGCGCTCTGCGCGCGATTGATCCGGCGAGTGGAAAGGTGAAGTGGGAGTTCAGGCATCTGTCGCCCAGTTGGTCGGGGGCCTTGTCGACCGCTGGCGGGTTGGTGTTTACCGGGGATGCGGAGGGGAACTTCATCGCGCTGGACGCGGCCTCCGGGAAGGTGCTGTGGCACTTTCAGATGGGAGCGGCGGTGTATGCTTCGCCGATGGCGTTTGCGATCGATGGGAAAGGGTACGTTGCGATTGCGGCGGGAAGCTCGCTGTATGCGTTTGGGCTGCCCTGAATTTTCCCGGTGTCATCGCGAGCGTAGCGAGGGATCTGGGTTGTTGCTGGCGGCCGGCGAGCCCCAGATTCCTCGTCGCTTCGCTCCTCGGAATGACAGATCGTGCGGGGCCAACAAGGATCTCATTCATTCGCAAGTTGTCTGGACTTTTGCGTTCTTCTATCAGCGGTGGTAGTGCGTATAACTTTGTTTGCTGTCAGGGCGGGAGGTGGGTTATGAAAGCTGCGGTCACTTTGCTTGTGGTTTTGATTCTCGCCGGTGGGTTTGCTTTTGGGCAGGATCGTCCAACGATCACGGCGCAGCCCAATTCGGTTTTTGTTGGTGCAGATGGGAAGTTTGAAGCAAATCCGGATACGGCGCTGGTGCAATTCAATATTTCGGCACAGGAGGACAACTCGAAGGCGGCTTATGATCGAGCCTCGAAAGCCGCCGAGCAGGTACGCCAGATCCTGCGCTCCAACGGCCTTGAGCCCACGGCGGCGCAACTCGGGTATTTCTCCATTGAGCCTGTCTACGATTACACGAAAGCGAAACGCAAGCTGGTGGCATACCGGGTGAATGTGAACGTGTCTCTGAAGTTGAAGGATTTTACGAAAATCGCGCCCATCGTGCAGCAGTTGTCGGATGCCGACGTTACCGACGACCAATCCATTACGTACCAGCTTGACGACATCGATGCTGCCAAGACCAAAGCCGTCGAGGACGCTTATCGCCGCGCCCGTGCATCCGCGGAGGCTGTAGCTCGCGCCTCGGGACGCACGTTGGGAGAGATGTCTTACGCATCCGTGGACACGTTTGAAAACGTCCGCCCGATGCCCATGCAGCGGATGGCGCCGATGGCTGCCATGGCGCAAGCTGCGCCCGCGCCAACCGAGGGATTCAGTCCGCAGACATCCTCGGTGACGGCACATGTGAACGCGATGTTTACGCTGAAGTAAGAAGCTTTCAGCTTTCAGCTTTCAGCACTCAGCTTTTCCGCGCTCGGCTTTCCGCTCGTGCTGGAATGGTGAAAGGGCATCGCTTCACTCGAGTTGCATTCTCTGAAGACTTGTTAGTTCAGCCGGGCTCCGCACGGGCGACGACGCCCGCGCCTACATTGGTTACCAAAGACCCACGTCCATTGGTGACCTAGCCTCTGTACCATGTGCATCTGGAGCCTTTTCGGCGAACGCTTTAGACTTCTGCTGATACGAGCGGAGTTCCATCGCAGGCAGGAATCGACCCCCGACGACTTAACCACGATTGCGGTTGCACGGCGAGGAGCCAAACGGTTCTATGCACATCCAGTGGATGAACTCGTATAGCGTTCCGTTTTCTAGCCTGTTGAATTACATCCCGCTGGTGGCGACAGTGGTGACTTGTGTGCTCAGCGTGATTCTGGCGCGAGCCACTCTGCGTTATGCCGAGGCGGCCGACAAAGGTTTGGCGCTGGCGCGCGAGGAGTTCGAGCGTGAATGGTCGCCCGAACTGCACATCAAGCTGGAGCGGATCTCGGCCAGCGAGACCCAGATTGTGGTCACCAATTTGGCCAAGATCTCGGTCCTGCTGCAGCTTATGCAGATACGCAAGATTACCCAGGCTGTGCCGTTCGAACGCTGTTTCCTGAATGATCCTTTGGTCGGCGGGATGAGTTGGACTCAGGACATCGGGAAACGCCTGCTGGTGTGCACTGGTCCGGAGTTCGATGGACTGATCGCCGCATCCGTAACCTTTTACGCTTCAGGCCGGATGTTCCGCACCGACTGGTTCCGCTTTTATATTGAAGTCAGCGGTGGACGCATTGTTCGCCTGAATCCGACGAATGTTCCCGCTCGGCGCGTACGCGTTCTCGAGAATCGTAAAGGACCGGAGCGGCGGCGCGAATTTGCGCAGGATGTGGCCGCCGGAGTCGCGGTTACCAAGCATCCGGCGGCAACGTAAAGGGTGGGCCCCCGGGCTGTAATGGCTATTGCGAGGTCGTGTACGCCCTCGTAGTCGCGGGCACGCGGCTGCCGTCCAGGGAAACATCGCGCTGGATAACGATCTCCAAGGTTGTACCCGCATCCAGCTTGACGTCGTTGCCGCGGGTTAACAAAGCGATTGCGGTGCCGACCGCACCGCCAACTCCGGCGCCGATCAGTGCGCCCTTACCTCCATTGCTAAGACCGCCGACCACTGCTCCGGTCCCTGCGGTACCGGCAGCAGTCCCGATTTTTTGGCCGGTCTGGCTGTCGGATTGGATCGTACCCTCGTCGTCTTTGACCGTGGCCTTATCCGCTCCTGGCGCATTTTCGACCGCGCCCGGGAGCAGCACGGTGTATCCGCTGGGATAGATCAAGGTGGTGAAGTGCATGAGAACCTCGGCGCGGCCTTTGATGTGTCCGCCACGCTGAATGTGGCTGACTCTTCCCTGCACAAAGGTGCCCGCTGGAATCAAAACTCGGCCATTGGCCACGACTGGAAAAGTCGTCTCGGCGTAAACACCATCTCCTTCTCGTGTCCCCTTGCTGGACACCGCGTGTTTCAGCGCGACAGGAACCTTGGTTCCAGCGGGAATCATCAGTTCGCCCGCATTGTTTGCAAGCGCGCTCGCATCGGCTGCTGGCTTGGCTACCGGGTTGGATTGAGCCGAAGCCAAAACGGTGAAAAGCAATATCAATAACAAAGTGACGCGCAACAAAACACCTCCGCGAAGACATTTCCGACGTGCCGGGCGCAGTCGGCTAATTGTAGGCCGCGCCCCATCATAAACTCCCGATGCCAGTACGATGCTAGGAAAACCAGAAAAGTTAGTCGGGATTCATCGAGATTGAAACCTTACCGCATTGAGCGCTTCAGCTCGTTTTCCCGTAAATTTCCCATGTATTGCGACTGCAGCTTCTGGGCGCAAAGCTCTCCGCAGACATGCAGGGTACCCTCGCGCGCAGCGATTTCTTCGTCCCAAGGGCACAAGTACAACACCGGGCGGTTGTACTCACCGAAGGAAGCCCACATCAGCCACCAGCGGTCCGTGGATCGCTTCAGCTGGCCGCAGTTCGGACCGGCACAGCGGTAGAACGGATTGGGCATCGGAATTTTTGGGCTGGCAGCTTCCATGGCGACCTCGCGCTCCTGGCGCGTTGGTACGAGTTCTGCGCAACCATTCTAGCCAATATGAAGGCTGGGTGCACTCCGGGAGACGTAGCAAGCTACGTCTCTAGATTAGAAACGTTGCTTGCAACGTTTCTGAGGCGGCTATTTGTAGATCAGATACTTCTGGCGCAGCTGCTGAAATTTCTCCAGCGGTTCGCGCCAGTCTTCGCTGATGCGCCGCGGATCCTCGCCTTTCGCAATCGCATCGTACACCAACTGATTCACCAGCAGATCGCTCATCCGCTCCATGTGGAACTGGTCGGAATAAAGTTTGTGCAACGCCGACGCCAGTTCCACTCCCAGTTCCGGAGCATCAAAGGCATTACGCTCAACCAGGATGATGTTGACCCCCTGACATTTCTGCCCGGCGTAGGTGCTCGCACTCGGAGTAAAGCTCACGGGCACGAAGCGCACGCCCGAAATGTCTCTCGCGTTCAGATACTTCGCCAGTTCCGCGGCATTGATCCAGGGCGCGCCCAGCAATTCAAATGGAGTATCCGTACCTCGTCCGACCGAAACGTTCGTGCCCTCGACCAGCGCCACGCCCGGATATAGCGCCGCCTCGGTAAGGCTGCGAAGATTTGGCGAGGGATTGATCCACGCCAGCCCCGTCGAATCGTACCAGTCACCTCGCATCCACCCCTCAAGGGGAACAACCTGCAGGCGGGCATTGATGTTGCGCTCGCCATTGAACATTTTCGCCAACTCACCCATCGTCATGCCGTGGCGCACGGGCACGGAAGCATAGTTAGTGAAACTCTCATGACCGGAATCGGAAATCGGTCCCTGCACAAACGACCCGGTAATCGGATTGGGCCGGTCGAGCACGATGATTTCAATTCCCGCCTTGGCAGCGCCTTCGAGAAAATATCCCAGGGTGGTTTCGAAAGTGTAAAAGCGGGCACCCGCATCCTGAATATCGACGACGACCGCATCCAGCGTCTTCAATACTTCGAGCGACGGACGGCGCGCCGCATCCGTCCCTCCGTACACGCTGTAAACCGGGACACCCGTGGCCGCGTCTTTGGAATTGCTGATGTCGGTCGTATCCAGCGTGCCGGTTACTCCATGCTCGGGGCTGAAGATCGCATCGAGCGAAACTCCGGGAGCTTGCGATAACACATCGATGGTGCGGCGTCCCTGCGAATCGACACCAGTCTGATTGGTGAGCAGTCCGATTTTCTTCTTCGCCGCTGTGCCACGGATCAGGTCAAAGCCATGGGCTTCGATCACATCGATTCCGGTCTGCACCGCGCCATTGCGAGACGCCAGCCGGCGCGCCGCCGTCTCCGCCTCGTTGTACCCGGTGATGCTCTGGCATCGCAGTTCGTCCGCTTCAGTTGGAGTAAGCGGCAAAGCCGCAGCCACCGCCGTCGCAATTTTCGAGCGTAGGGCGACCGCACTTCCCTTCCCTCGAGGATGAACCGCATTGCTCAGCAAGATGATGAACGTCCGGGTCGTGGGATCGATCCACAACGAAGTCCCGGTGAACCCGGTGTGCCCGAATGATCCCACCGGCAGCAGGTCGCCGCGATTGCTGGAGAGCGGAGAATCGATGTCCCAGCCAAACCCGCGCAGCGCCTGCGATGTCGGCGGCTGTTGTGGCGTGGTCATTTTTTCGATCATCAATGGAGACAGAATCGTGCTGCCATTCAGGATTGCCAGGGCAAACTTCGCCAGATCGTCCGCGGTCGAGAACAGACCAGCATTGCCAGCCACTCCGCCCATCCGCCGGGCTGTGGGATCGTGCACGACTCCACGCAACATCTTGTCATGCTCGTCATACTGAGTTGGCGCAATCTTCGGCAACCAGGACGCCGGCGGCAGAAAGCGCGTGTGCGTCATTGCCAGTGGAGAAAAAATCTTCTTCTGGCAATACTCGTTCAGCGGTATTCCCGACACCCGCTCCACCAGAGCACCCAGCACGATGAAGTTGACGTCGCTGTACAGGAAATGCGATCCCGGCGCGTAAATCGGTTTCTCCGCGTAGGCCATGCGAAACGCGGTCTCGCGTCCCTGCCAGGGCTGGGCTAAATCTAGATCCGCGGGCAGACCGGAGTAATGCGTGAGCAATTCGCGAATTGTAATTTCCTCTTTGCCGTTTTCCGCGAATTCCGGGATATACTTTGCCACTGGATCGTTGACGCGGATCTGACCTCGCTCCACCAGTTGCATCACGGCCGTTGTAGTCGCGACTACTTTCGTGAGTGAAGCCAGATCGAAAATCGTGTCCACCGTCATAGGCTCGCGCCGCGGATCGAGCGAGCGCTCGCCGAACTCCTTGCGGTAAATCACCTGACCATCGTGCCCGACCAGCAGCACCGCCCCGGGAATCTGTTCGTCGTGGATGGCTTCCTGCACAATGCTGTCGAGGACGCCGAGACGACTGGAGGAGGTAACCGTTCGCTTCGCCGAAACTACCTGAGCCGGCGACACTGCACCCAACAAAAAGGCCATCGACACTAAACCCGAGAGGTAACGGCGGCGATGCCAATTCCAGCTTCCCATGCGGATACTCTGACTTTACACAAGCCCTGCGACCCACTCAACAAACTGAAGTAAGGGGTGCCATCTGTGCCAAATGGAGGACGGGCGTCCCGCCCGGACCACACATACAACAACCAAATTGTCAGGCTCGTAACCTTTACCAGTTCGCAGAACTTTGCTATAACCCGAACATCGAGCCAACGAACCCTTTGCCCGCGACTAGAACTCTCGCATGCTTCCCCTCACCGGCGTATGAGCAGCAGGACACGGTCTTCGCTCCCGCGTTTGAATTACTACGTAAAGCCATTGCGGATCACGCCTTCCCGGCATCGTCGGTCGCCATCACGCATCATGGCAACTTGGTAGGACTGAAAGCTTTTGGACGTTTCACCTACGAACCCGACTCTCCCGAGGCCACCACTGCTACTGTTTTTGATCTCGCCTCCGTCACCAAAGTTGTCGCCACCACCAGCATGGCCATGATTCTCTACGAACGCGGCCTCCTCGATCTGGACCTGCCCGTTGTGGCCGTTGTGGCGGAGTTCGCGGGAGAAGATCCGCGACGCGACGAAATTACGCTTCGCATGTTACTAGCGCATTCGTCAGGGTTGCCGGCTTACGAGAGGTTGTTCTTGAAAACGAAAACGCGAGACGAGCTTCTTTGCGCCGCCTTCGCAACTCCGCTCACCGCCAATCCCGGCATGCGAGCCGAATACAGCGACATCGGTTTCATCATCCTGGGAGTGGCGCTCGAACGAATCGCCGAGGAATCCCTCGACCATTTCTGCCGGCATGAAGTCTTCGGACCGTTGGCCATGACGCGCACGGCATTCAACCCGCCAGCGGCATGGCGGGCGTCCATCGCCCCGACCGCTGACGATCAGACTTTTCGCCACCGCATCATTCAGGGAGAAGTGCAGGATGAAAATGCCAGCGTCATGGGAGGTGTCGCTGGGCAGGCGGGCGTATTTGCCACGGCGGAAGACCTCGCCATCTTTGCCCACGCCATGCTCGTCGGCGGACGCCCCATTCTGCGCCCGGAAACTGTGGCGCTATTCACTCGCCGCGAGTCTTGCCCGCCGAACACATCTCGCGCGTTGGGCTGGGACACGCCGTCGTCGCCATCGCAATCCGGAAAACATTTCTCGGCCAGTTCCTTCGGCCATCTCGGCTACACTGGGACCTCGCTGTGGATCGATCCAGAGCGCCAGCTTTCCATCACTTTGCTCACCAACCGCACCTGGCCCGAATGCAGCAATCAAGCCATCAAGCAACTGCGTCCCAGGTTCCACGACGCCGTGATCGAGTCACTAGGACGAGACTAGGGAGACGAAACGATTGAGACGGTCAGCCATCAACCGCTCCACGAACCTAAGCCACCTCCCGACCGAGCAGACCAACACTGCCGCTCACGACCTGGATCTCAAATCCTCGCTTGAGATTGCCCGCGTAATCAATGCCGAAGACGCCAAAGTCGCGTCCGCCGTTAAAGCCGCATTGCCGCAGATCGCTCAAGGAATTGATCTCATCGCGAAAGCCATAAAACAAGGAGGCCGCCTCATCTACGTGGGCGCCGGAACCAGCGGCCGCCTCGCCGCGCTCGACGCCTCCGAGTGTCCGCCCACCTTCAACACCGATCCCCGGACGGTGCAGTTCGTAATCGCAGGCGGCACCAGAGCCCTGCACAGCGCGACCGAAGCCAGCGAAGACTCCCGCCAACTCGGGCAGCGCGAAATGGCGAAAAGAAAGCCGGGAAAGCGCGACGTAGTCGTTGGCATCGCCGCCAGCGGACGCACACCCTTCACCGTTGCCGCCGTCGAATACGCCCGCCGTCACGGTGCCAAAACCATTGCGGTCGTTTGCAACGCGGCCTCTGCTCTGGAAAAAGCCGCAGACTTGGCCATCGTCGCCGAGGTCGGCCCGGAAGTTATCGCCGGATCGAGCCGCTTGAAAGCCGGTTCCGCCCAGAAAATGATCCTGAATATGCTCTCCAGCGGCGCCATGACTCGCCTGGGCTACGTTTACGGAAACCTGATGATCAACGTCCACGTGAAGAACCACAAGCTGCGCGAGCGCGGTCTGACCATCCTGCAACGCGCTGCCGCGATCAATCGAGAACAAGCGGAACAAGCTCTGCGAGCCGCGAAAAACGATGTCCCAGTAGCGCTGGTCATGCTGCAAGCAAATGTAAGCCGTACGCAGGCCACCCAGGCCCTGAAATCGGCTCAAGGCCACGTCCGCGAAGCCATCAGCGCAGCCCGATCTTTGTAGCGCCGGCGTGCCGCCGGCCCAGGGGTCGAGCGAAGCTCGACTTACTTCACAGTGATGGCCGCCCTCCCACAGGCCGTGCACTTCCGATTAACAAATTCCCACCCGCCGCAGACACAGTTCGCCTTTACAATAAGTCAGCGCCACAGATTGGACGGACCTCCGATGGGTCTCGCCGTTGCTCACGGTCTACCCGCGCACCTTATCGATATGGACAAATTCGTAATTCGCGGCGGCAATCCGCTGCTCGGCACAATTCGCGTCAGCGGCGCCAAAAACGCCGCGCTCCCAGCCATGGCCGCTGCCCTGCTCACCGACGAACCGGTGATCCTCGAAAACATTCCTCAGGTGCGCGACATCGAAACCACCCGCAAACTCCTGGCTGCCATGGGCGCCGAAGTCGAACTGGGATACGGCCGCGCCCAGCATCGCACTACCATCTCGTGCAAGAACCTGACATCCCCCGAGGCCTCCTACGAACTGGTGAAGACCATGCGCGCTTCCACCCTCGTCCTCGGCCCACTCGTGGCCCGTTGCGGCCGTGCCCGCGTGTCGTTACCCGGAGGCTGCGCCATCGGAGTGCGAGGGATCGATCTGCATATCAAAGGGCTTGAGCTTCTGGGCGCAACCATCACGCAGGATCACGGTTACGTGGAGGCCACCGCCAAGCGGTTACGTGGGGCCGAAATCCTTTTCGACAAGATCACCGTCACCGGCACCGAAGACTTGTTGATGGCGGCGACTCTCGCCGATGGCGAGACCATCATGCAAAATTGCGCGCGCGAACCCGAGGTCGCCGACCTCGCCGACTTGCTCAACAAGATGGGCGCGCATATCGAGGGCGCAGGGACTTCGACCATTCGCGTGAAAGGTGTTGCGAAATTACATGGCGCCCGGCATCGCATTATTCCGGACCGCATCGAGGCCGCTACGTTCATCATCGCCGGGGCATTGACCGGTGGAGACCTCAACGTCTCCGGTTGCGAACCGCATCACCTGAGCGCGCTGATCGAGAAGTTGAACGAAGTGGGCGTGAAGACGGCACACGCTGCGGACTCAGTTCGCGTGATGGGCGACAATCCGCCGAAAGCCGCCGACATGGCGACCACGGAGTATCCCGGCTTTCCTACTGATGTGCAGGCGCAGTATATGGCCCTTGCCACGCAGGCCGAGGGAACTTCGGTCATCACCGAAAACATTTTTGAGAACCGTTTCATGCACGCGCAGGAATTAGTTCGCATGGGAGCGAACATCAAAATTGAAGGACGCCGCGCCATCGTTCGCGGCAGAACGCCGCTGAGCGCCGCCGCGGTGCTCGCTTCTGACCTGCGCGCTTCCGCATCGCTGGTCCTTGCCGCTCTGGTTGCGGACGGAGAAACCATCATCGATCGCGTGTATCACATCGACCGCGGCTACGAGAATATCGAAGAAAAGCTGCGCGCAGTGGGAGCACAAATCCGCCGAATCGGCGAAATCCTGCCCAAAAAGGCAGCCGCGCCTGCCGCCCGAGGATAGCTCTTCATGGCGGAGGCGCGGCATCAGCAGTGGGGGAGGGATGCTCTGAAAGTACCGTGAAATAAGAGGCGGTCGTGAGGGTCCAAACGTCAGCCTCGCTGACACTAACCCATGACCACCTCGAAAGTACGCTCCTCAACTGCCAACAAAAATAACTCGCTCTCGGTGGATTCGCCAATACAGTGAATCCCGTATTAGCCCTGCTAGAAAACTGTATTTCCCGCTCATTACGGACGCAGCGCAAATACCGTTCCCTTATTTGCGGAGCCGCCAAACTGCGTGGTGCCGTAGAGCATGCCTGATTTCTCAAAAACACCGCCGGAGGGCGAAGCTCCGTCGCTGCCTCCCTCGAAAGTGTGGAAAGATTCGGTCCAATCGCCGCCCTTTTGAGAAGGCGTCAGTTTGAAGACCACGCCTCCGCCGTCTCCCGGGCCAGACGAATACGTCGTACCGTATAGGTTTCCGTTTGCATCGAAAATCAGACTGGCATAAGGATAACGACCGTCGCTCCCGCCAGTGAAGGTATACAGTGCGGTGGTCGTCCATGTGCCGCCCTGCCCAGGAGAAAGTTCGAACACAAAGCCAGCGCTGCCCGGGCCACCGTTTAGATTCGCTCCATAGAGATTGCCACCCTTATCCAAAATGAGGCCGGCGTAAATGCCGAAGCCAATGTTGCTCGACAGGGTCGACTCCGTCCAATCGCCACCTTTCTTAGCCGGCGGCGAAAGCTCGAATGCGGTCCCAACCAGGGTTGTCCCAAAGAGATTTCCGTTCTTGTCGATGGCGAGAGTCTGGAAGGAGCTCGGTGCGCTACCGTCCGCGTCGTTCTGGAAGCGATAGACTACAGTCTCTTTCCAGGCGCCACCGGCAGTTTTGCCGAACTGGAAGACTGTGCCGTCACCCTCGGTGTCTCCGCCGTACGTCGTGATGCCATAGTAGGAACCGTCCAAACCCAGAACCAGCCCTCCCGGTTGCAGGCCGTCTGAGCCACCTTTAAAACTGTAGAGCACTTTTTCTTTCCGTGCGCCATGCGACTTGGCGGGCGGAGTCAGGCGATAGATAGCGCCCATGTTGTTCAGCCCCCCGGTCATGGTTGTGCCATAGAGGTTGCCAGCTTTGTCCATCAGCAAGCGGGGCGGCGCGGGGTACGAGCCATCGCTGCCATTGCCCGCAAACTTGTGCAGGATGGTCTTAGTCCACTTGCCTCCGTTGTGGGCAGGCGGAGCCAGTTGGAAGACAGTGCCGCAGCCCAACTGGGAGATGTCGCACTGAATCCCGCCATTGCCGGTTACGCCGTAAAGATTACCTGCTTTGTCGGAAATGAAGTTCGCGAGAGGCTCCCCGCCGTCACCTCCACCTTGAAAGGAATAGAGCACTTTTTCAGCCAGAGCACCGGTTGTGAGGAATACAACGGCAATGACGATCGCCAGCAAGCGTCGCGGAGTTCGCAGACAGGCACTTTGGTTCATTTGCTGATTGACTCCTTCGGGGTCCCAATATCTAAGCCCGCTGATCTTAAACGAGATCTTGTCGCGACTTTGTCAAGACCATGTAAATAATCCGGGTTCTGCGTTCTTGGCGAAAAGGTGTTGCAACGAGGAGCCTCAGCCCTGCTGCTTAGCCGACTTGAAAGCTCGCCCTTGATCCCGGGCGCCGTGGAAGACGTGGAGGATATCGGTCCCACGGCGCGCAGCGCGATAGTAGATGAGATATTTTCCTGCAGGAAAGCATTTCACGCCCGCAGCGATGTCCTCCGAAGATCGCCCCGCATCGGGATGTTCACCGAGCAACCAGAAACGGTCCACTATGTTTTCGATCAGGCGGTCAGCAGTCTCAGGACTTACGCGCCTCGCCCAGTAAACATAAATCTCGTCCAGGTCGTGCTCGGCTTGCTTTGTGATCCGGTAGCGCATTGCGGTTTTGGTAGAACGTATCCTGGAGCGTTTACTGCAGGCTTGCGCCTGCTCCGGGCCGGCAGGATGCCAGCGTTACGGTCTAGGACCCTCTCGAGCAATGAGCTTTCGCCCCCTCGCCTTCACCCCATCGGCCAGCTTCCTCAATCCGTCGCGTCCTTCGTACTCCGTAAATTGGCCCGCGTCGATGGCTTCGATGCTGGCCCGGACACGCTGCCGGACGCCCTCGATCTGCTGCTCGGTCAGGTTCGTGAGAATGTCTTCGGCAGTCGGTCTCGCCAGCCTCACAGCCCGTGCGTCCTCGTCCTCCATGCGCCGCAAAGCCTCGCGCACGACCTCGCTGGCGTTGTTGTATCGTCCACTCTTCACCTTTTTGCGAACATAACCCGCAAGCCGATCGGTAATCGAAACGTTCATCTGATCCATGGCTCAGCCCCTGGCGTTCGACTCGCCTCTCGATAAAACTTACGCCCGTTAAGTGTGGATGTCAATCTTTGACATTCAGAGAACAAGCGAAAAGAAGGCCGCGACTCTGGTCGCGGCCTTCTAAATCTACGTGAGATGATCCGTTAAAATCCGTGGCCGTTTTTCTTAGTGCCTCGGCCCGCCTCGACCACGACCGCCGCCACCGCCCGGTCCGCGACCACGACCTCGGCCACCACCGCCGCCTGGTCGGCCGCCACGGCCCCGATCACCTCCGCGGTCTGGACGATCGCTATGCGGACGATCAGGACCACGGTCACTGCCAACCGGTGCGGCTTGCTGTCCGTCACGGTTGAAATTCGGCTCGTCGTCGGGGAAATCTCCGCCGCCTTCGATGGTCAACGCAGGCGCACCAGCAGATTCACTGACGCCCCCCTCGCCGCCGTCAGGCCCAGGTTCTCCGCCGCCCATCTTGGCGCGTTGTTCTTTGAGAATGGCTTTGCGTGACAAGCGAATGCGATTGCCCTCAACCGCCAGCACCTTCACCAGCACCTGATCGCCTTCTTTGAGTTCGTCGCGGACATCCTTAATGCGATGCTCCGCCACTTCGCTGATGTGGAGCAGCCCATCGGTCCCGGGAATGATTTCGACGAATGCTCCGAAGTCTGCCAACCGGGTAACCGTCCCGAGATAAGTCTTGCCCACCTCGGCCGTAGCGGTCAGGTCGCGAATGATCTGCAGCGCCTTATTCGCCGAGACCTCGTCGTTCGAAGCTACGTTGACTTTGCCGGTATCTTCGACGTCGATCTTCACTCCGGTCTGCTCGATGATGGAGCGAATCATTTTGCCACCGGGCCCAATCACGTCGCGAATCTTGTCGACGGGAATCTGCAGAGTGTAAATTCGCGGAGCGTACGCCGAAACTTTCTCGCGATGCTCGGTAATTCCCTCGCTCATCTTCTCGAGGATGTGCAACCGCCCACGCTGCGCCTGAGCCAGCGCCTCTCGCATGATCTGCGCGGTAATGCCACCGACTTTAATGTCCATCTGCAGCGCAGTGATGCCGTCTTTCGTGCCGGCAACTTTGAAATCCATGTCGCCGTAGTGATCTTCAGCCCCAGCGATGTCGGTAAGGATGGCGTAATCGTTCCCCTCCTTCACCAACCCCATCGCGACTCCGGCCACCGGAGACCGAAGCGGAACCCCGGCATCCATCAGCGAAAGCGAAGCCCCGCAAACGGTCGCCATGGAGGACGACCCATTCGACTCCAAAATATCCGAGACCACGCGCATGGTGTATGGCCAATTTTCTTCGGTCGGAAGCATCGCCGAAATAGCCCGCTCCGCCAAAGCTCCGTGCCCAATTTCCCGTCGCCCAGCCCCGCGAAGGAACTGAACCTCACCAACCGAGAACGGCGGAAAATTATAGTGCAGCAGGAAGCGCTTCTTGGCTTCGCCTTCGAAGGTTTCCAGGCGCTGTTTGTCGTCGCTGGTGCCGAGGGTTGTCGTAACCAGGGCTTGGGTTTCGCCGCGGGTGAAGATGGCGCTGCCATGGGTTCGGGGCAGGACTCCGACTTCTACCCAGATGTCTCTTACTTTGTCGAAGGGGCGGCCGTCGGGTCTTCTTTTTTGATTGATTACTTGTTCGCGGAAGATTCTTTCGCGCAGGGTTTCGTAGTAGGCTTTCAGTTTGGCCTGGGCGGCTTCGTCTTCTTTGGGGATCTCGGCTTGCAATCTTTTCTTCAGGTCGCGGACTAAATTGTGGCTTTCCGCTTTCGGATGCTTCTCGGTGTCCAGGCTTTCGGCCAGTTCGGCGCCTATCTTTGATCGCAGATGGTTGTAATAGGCTTCGTCGAATTCCGGCGGAGTCACTGCGCGCTTGGGCTTTCCGGCTCTCGCCTTCAAGTCGTTGATGGCGGCGCAAATCTTTTTTATTTCTGCGTGGCCGAATTCGATCGCGTCCACGACCGTTTCTTCTTTTACTTCTTTGGCGCCAGACTCGATCATCACGATTCCGTCAGCTGTGCCGACGACCATGATGTTTACCAGGCTCTCGCGCATTTCGCTGTAAGTCGGATTAATCACAAACGCGCCGCTGACCAAGCCTACGCGCACCGCTCCGATGGGACCATTGAACGGAATGTCCGAAATCGTCAGCGCCGCCGAGGCACCGTTAATGCCAGCCACGTCGGGATCGTTCTCAGTATCAGCCGAAAGAACGAACGCAATGACCTGCGTCTCGCACTTGAATCCATCCGGGAACAACGGCCGAATCGGCCGGTCGATCTGCCGGCTGGTCAAAATCTCGCGTTCGCTGGGACGCCCTTCGCGCTTGATAAACCCCCCAGGAATGCGTCCCCCCGCATAAGTATATTCACGGTAGTCGACGGTTAGGGGGAAGAAGTCGATGCCTTCGCGGGGGTCTGGATTGGCCACGGCGGTGGCCAGAACTACGCTTTCGCCGATTCGCACCACGACCGAGCCGTGGGCCTGTTTGGCTAACTTTCCTGTTTCAAATGAGAGGCTTTTACCGCCGGTGAGTTGTACCGATACGTCATGTTTCATTTTTAATCCTTCTGGGCAGGAGGGCACGCCGGTGCCGGTCTGGGAGTTGCACAATGCCGAATGCAAAATGCGAATGAGGTCAGCCGCCAGTCGTGACCGTGGAAATTACCCTGGAGACGCACCGTCTACGCTGTTTCTCGTTAAACCCCTGCGGTCCTGACAGTGGGACGGCAGAACAATTCCCCTCGTATAGCCATTTGATTGCCTAAGAGCCCGAAACGGGTCTGCCCGCAACTACTTGCGGAGACCGAGTTTCTGGACCACAGTCTTATAGCGATCGGAATTGTAGGTTTTGAGATAGTCGAGCAGGCGACGCCGCTTGCTGACCAGCATGAGAAGACCGCGGCGCGAGCCGTGGTCCTTCTGGTGCATCTTGAAGTGTTCCGTCAATGAACCAATGCGTTCGCTCAACAGAGCGATCTGAACTTCCGGACTACCGGTATCGGTAGCATGGGTGCCGTACTGGTCGATGAGGGTTTTCTTTTGCTCTCTGGCTAGCACTAACCTGGTGCACTCCTGTCTAATTTTTCAATTGTTTTGTAACGTTATTGAGGTTAACACGTTGGTGGTGAAGGTGTAAAGAAGGCCTCGCGGAGTTCGGAGAAAACCGGCCACGGATTTGCGCGGATCATCACGGATTAGTGCAGGTCGCTTTCCGCTTATGCCAGATCGAGCGCCATCTTCAGCGCATGATCCAGTTCCGTGAGTCTGGCTTGTGCCAGTGATCCTAAGAACTGTGTGAGGTCGCTTTTGCGCAGGCTTACCAGGTTGTCGCACATGATCCAACTGGGATGTTTCAAGCGTTCGCCAGGCCCGACCGGCACCTGCGTGGACAAGCCTTCTCCGCGGGTGAACACGGGCGCGCAGACTACGGTGGAGAACAGGGAATCGATGAGCACCTGGCGGCTCACAATGACAAATGTACAGTACTGCTTGGGATCGCCCCCGGGCCGGTAGACACGATAGAGTTCTCCGCGCTTCACACGGACTCCAGAAGAAGTTTCATTCGGCTTCGCCCGACGCCTGGTATTCCATCACCTCGGCGGCCTCGGCGTTGAGCCGCTGGGCGGCGGCGTTGATCCGCTCCAGATCGCGAGCCTGTACCGCGGCCCGAGCGCGTTCCCGCAGGAACTCCCGAAGTACCCGCTCGATGAAGGCGGAGCGCGACTGCTTGGACCCAGCCAGACGGTCAATGGCGGTCAAGATGTCGCCTGAAAGTGTGATAGAGGTCTTCTCTTTCATACTACTATTGTACTACCTTGGAGATAGATCGGGGATTATTTCTGGAGTGGCGGAGCTGCCCCACCCAAGCCACACTCGCCGTTCTTGACAAAACATTCCTCGCAGGTTATATTCCTTATGTGGCATGGGAAGTCGAATTCACCGATGAGTTCGAGACTTGGTGGGATGCCCTCAGCGAATCGGAACAGGAAGACATCCGAGCCAGCATAAACCTCCTCCGCGAACGTGGCCCGAGCTTGGGACGGCCGCATGCTGACCTGATCACCGCGTCGCAGTATCCGAACATGAAGGAGTTGCGAACTCAGCATCGCGGACGGCCACCGCACGCTTTTTGCCTTCGATCCGCGCCGCGTTGCGATTCTGCTGATTGGCGGCGATAAGACCGGAAACGAGCGCTGGTATGAGGAGTTTGTCCCACGAGCCGACAAGATCTACGCCGAGCATTTGCAAGCGATTGAGAAAGAGCGGTAAGAGTCAAAGGGGAGTGAGATGGCAAGAAACTTTCGTGAGCTTGAAGCCAAGATGTCACCTGAATCGCGAGCCCGCTCGGACGCCAAAACCAAAAAGATGATTGCGGAGATGGCTCTCGATGAGCTTCGCGAAGCCCGAGAAATGACCCAGCAGCATCTGGCCAACCTGCTCGGCATCAACCAGGCGGCAGTCTCCAAGATGGAGCGCCGCGCCGATATGTACATCAGCACGCTGCAATCCATGATTCGAGCCATGGGAGGCCGGTTGAAGATCGAAGCCGTGTTCCCCGAGGGCAAAGTGGAAATCAATCAGTTCCACAAGCTCAAGAAGGCCGCCGGGGCGGATTAGAAGGCAGCAGAGTTCGTGAGCTGCCCCACTCAAGCCAAAGAACGGATTGAATGGGCCACCCGCCTGCCATGGGAGGCCAGTTGAAGATCGAAGCCGAGTCCCCCGAGGGCAAGGTGGAGATCAATCAGTTCCGCAAGCTCAAGAAAGCCGCCGGGGCCATTAGGAAAGGGAACGTCGCCCCCGCCTTACAAGCTGGGCCGGCCCCCTGCCCGTCCGCGGCCTACAATTTGAGGGTAAACAGTATCTCATTTGGCTTTCGCAGGCATGTTACCGATTACGATGACGGCGCCCTTTCCCCCCACACACAGTGACTGCCTGCTGGCCGGGGCCGTAAAGGTCACACCTTTGTATTCGCAGGATAAGTCAACCGCACTGAGTGCCTTTTGCACGGCGAGCAGATAAGGATTGCCCGGAGTATTCGCGTAACATCCCATTCCGAGCACTTCTCCTGCAACAGCGGCCCGGTCAAGGGTGGTTACTTCGGAATCTAGTCCCGGCCCCATGCAGGGCATTTGAGGGTTACTAACTCTAGCGATCCTACACAATTGCACTGCTAGGTCCCTAGAGTCGCTGTCGCCAGCCACCGAAATAACGCAACCAGGCGGAGCGTTGGACTCAAACTCGGACGTAAGAGTGTCTATCTTTTTCTGGTCTAGTTTCCAAGATGGCTTCAGTTCGCAGTTTGTTGTGCCCTGATTATTTGTGCCACCGTTGAAGACATTACTACACGGCCCCGCGCTCAGGCTGCCACCTATCGACCCACGATTGTTGTTGACCGTGGCACTCCCGCCGGGGCCGATTGAGACTCCGCCGCGCAGCTTTTCTCCGAGCCATTCTGGAACCGCCACCTTGACCTGGTGGCTTGGACCGGCCCCGGCTTCTTTCGCGAAGCTGAAAGTGCCCTTGTCTTCGGAGCTCTCACGAAAGGACGACACAAACCCGCCATATTTACGGGAGGACAGATCAGCGGGGTCGACTTTGGTATGCATCACTTTGGAAAATATCTGAGCTTCGTAATCTGCCTTCGTTTTGCCCGGTTGCACCGAATCGCATACGCAGTTGCACTCGCCTGATGACGGATCACAGGTTGCGATCTGATCCTTCGAGCACTGAACCCCACCCCCAGGGCCGGGATTCTTCGGGCACTTGCAGCTCTGCGCCGCAGATGTTACCGGCGCAAGACTGCAACTAATTCCGACGATGCAGGCGGCTATCCCGCCAAAAGCAGCGAACCTCATACCGTTTACCCTCCTCGATTGCGATGATGTTGTACCGCTGCGTATTGTCCTTGACGCGAGTGACGAGAGCCTTCAGCATCTCGCCCGGCATTCTGGGGTCACCCTCGATGTTGCCGCCGTCAAGCGCAACGGTTGTAGCTTTCTTGCTGCAGCCCTTCGAGAACACAGTCGTGATATTGAGCTTGCCAGCGACTATTCGCAGCGCATCATCCAACTGCGTGCCGTCCGGGATTCCTTCGTTGAGAGGCTGGCGCACGAGCTGTATGTCATTCCGAGCCTCCTGGGCGGGTAGCTTTTCGTCGTAGGGCACATAGCCGCTCACTACCGCAGCTACTCTCACGGCGTCAACTCCATCAGGGATTGCCAGGTTGAACTTTCCGTCATGGTCGGTAGTGTCTTGAGTCAACAGCTTGCCCTCGTTAGTCTCCAGCTGAACCACAACCCTCGGCATGGATGATTTCGTTAGGGCGTCGGAGACAGTACCGTTGACGCTCTTCTTGGGGCGACCATCGTGTATCCAGTTGTAAAGAGGGGGTATCAATCCTGGAATTGTGGTACTTAGGACGGTGCCAAACGCAACAATTACAGCAGCCAAGAGGGTCACCTTCTGAGTCGTCGTGAGCGGGGTCACACCGATCCTCCGTCTGGGTTAAGGGTTTCTTGGATTGGCTGAGGGCGGCAGCGAGGACGGATCATGGGTCTCCTGATTCTGCGACGCAAGATTCATTCTGGAATGCGAACCTGCTTCCTTGGGGAAAGTTCGGGGCCCTACATCTTGGGGAAGGAGAAATGTACTCCGGGGATTTCTGGGAGTCAAGGGCAGGTTGAGCGTTGGTTCCCTGCGGGGCCCTGAGTCACATCTCTGGCCTTTGCGGCACGGCTGAAGCCGTGCCCTTTCACGGATCTTCATGGGTGAAGGCGGTGTCTGTCCAAGGCAATCCGATTTGCGCTGCGTCGGCAGAAAGTACAGAGATCCTTCGTTGGGAGTCGCTCGCTTTGCGAGCGGCTCCGCTGCCTCAGGATGACACGGTTGGATTGGCTGAGGGTCGCGGCCAGGACGGGGTTCATGGGTCTCCTGATTCTGCGGCGCAAAGGTTCTGGCGCGCGAAATTGCTTCCTTGGGGAAAGTTCGAGGCCCTACGGCTGGGGGAAGGAGAAATGTACTCCGTGGAGTTTGGGGAGTCAAGGGCCACAGAACGGTTGGGCTGGGTTATCGGAGAGATCGTATTCAGAACTCCTTTCGGCGGTGCTGGCGGTGCGAACGGACGCGGGGTCCTTCGGCTTCGCATGCGCTTCGCTTCGCGCAGCGCATGCTGCGCTCAGGATGACAGCGCAAATACGGCCCTGCGGGGCTTGCTCCGCATGGATCCTTCGACGTCGCACAGGGCAGGCTCGGCGAACTGTACGGCATCTCGCGTAAGGGGAACAGCAGATCCCTCGGCTTCGCTCGGGATGACAATTTTATGGTCGGGACGACAATTTTCTGGTTGGGATGACAGTGCTTGGTTTGGCGGAGCGACGCACGCGGACAGGAGTGTCCGCGCTACACGTTATTTGGGTGGGCGCAGCAGGTGCCAGGCTTCGCGGTAGGGCTCGTGGATTCCGCGGCGGTGGGCCTTCGGGCGGAGGGCGAGGCAGGTGGGGGTGTCTCGAATGGGGAAGATGAAATAGGAGTCGTCGGGAATGATGTGGATGATGACGAAATCCACTTCGGTGGGTTTGTATGGGATGACGCTCCCGCAGGAATGGCGGGCCGGGGTGATGTGGTAGAAGCCGTTGATCAGGCTGGCGGTGGATTTTATCTGGACGCGCCAGAGTTTATCGCCTTCGGGCCAGTTGCGGCTGATGAGGATGAAGTCGAAGCGTTCGCTGTCGCCGTAGGGCTTGGCGACTCCGAAGCCCTGGGTGGCGGCTTTGTGGGCGAAGGCCAGTTCGGAGAGTTCTCCGCGGCGCTTGGTGTTGAGTTCCTGCTGGCGGGCAGTCTTCGGGCCGGACGCTGGAGGGCGTCGGCGCGGAGAGCTGGATTTTGGCATTGGTCTGAGAAACAAAAAAGCGCAAGCCCGGAAGCTTGCGCCATTTTCTTGGAGATTACTGATCTATTTTTAGAATAGCACATTTGGAGGGGTAACTATGACATGATTTGGAGAATTATTTTGTGAATGTAATCAGTCAGTTGGCGGGAAAAGCTCGCGTCAGGGGGCTTGACAAGATTATGGCTCGCTGATGCGCGCTGGGGAAAGTGGACTGCGAATCTGCCCATCCGACATCCCTACCGCGCTCAAGACCGCTCCGATGACTAAGCGGCCAGGGGATGGCCGATCTCCCAGTGGAGGCCGAATGGGTCTGCCAGGCGTCCCAGGCGCCAGCCGTGTTCCTCGCCTACCGGGAAGATCTCGGACGCGCCCGCCGCTAGCGCTTGCGCGAAAACTGTATCCGGGTCGGCGACGGTTAAAATCATTCGGACCGATCCGCCCCCGAGAGACTCCTGGCGTGACCCATCAAGCTGCCCGTCGCTGATCCAAAACTCCGCGCCCTCGACCGAGAGTCGCGCCACGATCCCTGCATCGGGATCCTCTAGCCGGTAGACCACCGTGGCTCCGAATGCCTGCTGGTAGAAGCGGAGAGCTTGCTGGCCGTCGCGAACGGTCAGCCACGGTGCGATTGAGCACGGGATTGGAATGCGGGCTGAACTCATAGCTATATCCTGATTACTTGGGCTTCGGGGCGTTGCCGCCGGGGAAAAGGAAACATACTCCGGCGAGTTTGGGGTAGTCAAGGGAATCCGCAGCGCATTCCCTTTCCCATTGACCCCACGTTCCGAATCAGATACTCTATTGTAACGTACATTATCTACAAGATAATGTAAGGTCTTTGACAATCTAACCCGGCGCGACTTCTCAGTCAGGACGCGAGCCGACTGATTGGCTGCTGGTCCGGTACGATGGCAGTTCCGAAATGGAACGCGGGCCAATCATGTACCGCGCTAACTCCCATGTTGTCTGGATTTTGCGTGTAACCCCCGTAAACTCAAAGATCTAGCATATAGTCGAAATTTAGCTCCTTTGTTTTCTGGATTTTGCACGCCAACGGGGGAGGGGGGTACCCGGTACTAAGCAGGAAACATCCTTCCCATTCCGGGAACGGAGGCGCGTTGTCCACGCGTGCGTTGACGGGATATTGCGTGTCGCTTATCTTAGGGAGTCTGCTTGGAAGACGGCTGGCGCTCGGGAAGGCGGCTTCGATCCTGATCGAATCCCGGTCGGCTGAGCTTTATTCGACAGTCCAATATTAACCGTTCGAGCGTGGCAATGAGGAGGCTTCATTGAAGGTTTTAGTGGTGGGAGGCGCCGGATACATCGGAAGTCACACAGCGCGGGTTTTGCGGAAGTCTGGCCTTGACGTACTCATTTACGACAATCTGTCTACCGGCTTTGATTTTCTCGCCAAGGGTTTTGAAATGGTGGTGGGCGACGTCCACGATAGCAAGAAACTTCTGGAAGCGGTCAAGCAGACGGATGCGGTGATGCACTTCGCTGCCAACCATTACGTCGGGGAATCGGTGGTCAACCCGCGGAAGTATTACCGGAATAATGTCGAAGGCGGGATTTCCCTCTTGAACGCGGTGCTTGATGCCGGGAAGAAAAGTATCGTTATTTTCTCTTCGACCTGCTCGGTCTACGGTGCTCCGTCGAAAATGCCGATTACCGAAGATTTTCCGCTGACCCCGGTGAATCCCTACGGAGTTTCCAAAGTCTTTTTCGAGCAGGCGTTGGAGTCTTATGACACGGCCTACGGAATTCGCTACGCCAGCTTGCGCTATTTCAACGCGGCAGGAGCAGACGAAAGCGGAGAAGTAGGAGAGTGCCACGAGCCTGAGCCGCACTTGATCCCGCTGGCCCTGCGCGCGGCCGCCGGCTTCGGCGGGGAGCTTCAAGTCTACGGCACCGATTATCCGACGCTGGACGGCACCTGCGTTCGCGATTACACGAATGTCGTCGATCTGGCTGAAGCGCACGTGAAGGCGCTGCAGCGTTTGCAGGCGGGAAATCCTTCTTTTACGGTGAATCTGGGGACCGGGGAAGGTTCTTCGGTGAAGGAAGTGATTGCAGCGGTGGAAGAAGTGACAGGAAAGAAAGTACCGCGGAAAATCGTGCCCCGCCGGCCCGGCGATCCGCCGGCTCTGGTGGCGGATCCCAAACGAGCGCAGGAACTTCTGCAATGGAAGACGAAGCGCTCGCTGCGCGACAGTGTTTCAACTGCGTGGAAGTGGATGCAGCACAGAGGGAAGTAGCTCGCTTCCCTGCTGATCGTCCCTGTTGGGTAAGTAGCAACGTCGAACTACGAAACGCTTACGGGCGTCGGCGCATTTTTCCTGGATCGTTCCTCAAGGTATCTGCGGAGGGCGTCCTTCCATGAAGGAATGGACACGCCCAAGGCTCGGACTTTCGCCTTGCTCAAAACCGAATACGAGGGACGTTTTACCGGGCTGGCAAACTCGGAGGACTTCACCGGTGAGAGTTTTGCTTCGAGGCCTGCATCCTGTAATATCTGCCGAGTAAAGTCATACCAGGAGCATTCTCCCTCGGAGCTCAGGTGGTAGAGTCCGAATTTTCCGGTTGCAATCAGATCGTGAACGGCTTTCGCCAGGTCTCCGGTATACGTCGGCGTGAGGATTTGATCGTCGACCACGCGGATGGCATCGCCTGCGAGGGCTTTCTTTAGCATGGTTTCGACAAAGTTTCCGCCCTTGCCGCTGCTGCCCGCGACGCCGTAGAGGCCACAAACCCTCAGCACGAAATAGCGATCGGTGTAAGCCGGAATCAACATTTCGCCGAGCACCTTGGAAGCGCCATAAACATTCAGTGGAGCGGGAAGATCGGATTCCGCATAGGGCGTGTTCTTCGAATAACCGCCGAAAACATAATCTGTGCTGAAGTGGACCAGCGTGGCTCCCGACCGCTGGCAGGCGATCGCGAGATTCATTGCGCCGGTGCCGTTCACCTGGAAGGCTTGCGCTTGCTTGGTTTCGCATTCGTCGACACGGTGGAAAGCGGCGGTGCTTATCACCACGTCCGGCTGGGATTCGGCCATCACTTCGGAAATCCGCTCGGGAGAACAAACATCCAACTGGGCGTGAGTAACGGGAACTACGACGTCGCCGGCTGCTCGCAACACTTTAACCATATCCGTCCCCAATTGCCCATTCGCGCCAATGAGAAGCACCTTCATCGGGTCACCTCGGCGAGAGCCCGCAAGCCATTGTTTGCGGACAGCAACTTCAAGGTCTCGATGTTGTAATACTGCGGGTTGTCCCAGTCCTGGAATTTGTCCATGTTCTCGATCAGGTTTTTCACGATGGCTTTGACATTGTGGTTGGCGTGGAAGCTGAGAACGTTCTCTGCCTTTTCGGTGCTGACTTTGTAATTGCGGAAATCAGTTTTGTGATGGATGGTGAGATGAACGCGAATGCCGAGTTCTTCCTCGATTGCCATTTTTACCAGATCGCCGACTTCACCGACCGTATAGTTCCCCGAAGCAATGTTGAAGATGCCGGAGATTTTTTGGCTAGCTTCAATGGCGCGAATGTAGCCGTTGGTGGCGTCTTCGATGCTCATGATCGGACGCCAGATCGAGGGGTTGTTCACCGTAATCTCGCGGTTGCGGACGCCATTCTTGAACATGGTGTTGACGATCAGGTCGAGGCGCATGCGCGGGCTGTATCCTGAGATCGTTCCTTTGCGGAGAGAGATCACGGAGAACTCGTCGTCCACCAAGTTCATCACGGCCTGTTCACCCTGGAGTTTCGAAATTCCGTAGGGATAGAACGACGAAACCGGACGGGTTTCGTCGAACAATTCATTGACGGTGTAACCATATACTGAGCAGGAACTGGCATAAACGTAGCGTTTTACCTTGGCCTTTTTCGCCACGTACGCCAGGTAAGCCGGGGCGGCGGCGTTGAAAATGAAATTCTCGCTGGGCGAGTACTCGGCCATGGGATCGTTCGACAGGCCTGCCAGGAACACAACCTGCTGGTACTGCTCGAGATCGGGCACAGTAATGTCGAAAATGTCCTTGTGAATGATTCCAGTTTCGGACGGCAGATGGTTGCCGAACCAGAAAAGATCCAGCACATCGACCTCGTAACCGCGATCCAGCAGTTTAGGCACCAACACCGAACCGACGTAACCTGCGCCACCCGCAACTAAAATCTTCATGAGAAATTATCTCCCAACCATGGTTTGAGTTTCTGAGTATCTGAAATTTCCCGATTCCGGCCTTGACAGCCACTCTTTCAAAGTTTGCGCTTTGCGATCTTTATCGGAAAGCTGAACGTCACGGATGGGCCACTGAATGCCGATCTCGGGGTCGTCCCAGCGTATTCCCGACTCGCCTTTGTTGTTGTAAATTCCGGTACACTTGTATTGAATCTCAGCATAGTCCGAGAGCGTGCAAAAGCCTCTGGCAAATCCAGCCGGCGCCCAAACCTGTTTTCGGCTTTCTGCCGAAACCTCGGTGCCAAACCACTGGCCGAGGGTCGGCGAACCCTTGCGGATGTCGACTGCTACCAGGAAGGCTGTGCCACGGGTCACTCGCATGAGTTTCCCCATCGGAGGGTCCCACTGAAAATGCAATCCGCGAAGCACGCCGCGAACCGAGCCGGAGTGGTTGTCCTGGACAAATTCAGTCGGCAGACCCTGAGCCTTGAACTGGTCTGCCCGGAAAACTTCCATGAAGAACCCGCGATCGTCCTGGAAAACTTGCGGGGCTAAGACACAAATATCGCCTAACTGCCTTGATTCAATCTTTAGTTCCATGTTCCCTCATTCCTGCAAGGAAAAGAAGATAGCATATGGTATTGAGACGCCAGTACTCAGTGACGAACTAGTAAGGGGCGAAGCCGCTCAACGCGGCCAAATAGGGGGGAAACGGTAGTTAACGACTATCTAATTGTGCCCCATCTTTGCTGAACAATCAAGCTGAAAAACCTTGAATTTATCAGGCAAAAGTACGTTTTTCATGTGCGGTTAGGGTTGGGTGTCCAGTAACACGGGCTTCGGTCCGATCTTGATCGGACCGGAGATCGGGTTGGCCTTTCTGTCCAGATCTCGCATTCTGGTAAACGCCGGCTTCGGAGTGTAAGACTGTTCCTTTTCCGGGCTCCACAGGATCTGCGCCTCAGCCCCATTTGCCTTCGCGATGCTGCACGTCCACAGGGAACCTTCCTGCGCACAAGGCCGGGTCATGGTGGCTCCCACGATCCAGTTGTACACTTCCCCGTAAGCGATTCCGGCCTTGGTTATTCTTCCGGGATGGGACGGGTTACCCTTTTCCTGAATCCACAACCCGCCGATGGTGCCGTTGTTGTATGCGTACCAATAGAGCCGTTCGACGCCCTGCGACCAATGGAGGAGATAAAACTGTGCCAGGAACGCAGCCTGCATGTCTTCGTCAGGAAGAAAGTTCTCGGTATTTCCCCAACTGGCTTCCGTGTCCCAAAGAGGTTTGGAGTCCTGTCCATACTGCGCGAGAATTTTGCGGACTTGCGCCAGATAAGTTATAAAATCTGCCGCCGCAGGAGGGACTCCTGGCTTGGCGTGAATGTAGCCATGAACAGCGATGGCGTCGGCATACTTGCCTCCGCCGGCGGCGAAATAGTCGGCCATGAATTGGGCGTAACGGGGATAGCGGAGGGGCAAGTCCGGAGATAAAACGATTGCGTCCGGGTCAATGCGATGGAGGATGTCATGCGCATCGCTCGCCATACGCACCAACTGCGCAATGGTGCCCGTCCAGAAATCCGGCGACCACGGTTCGTTCCAGAGCTCCCAGTACTTGATGTGAACGGTATGACTGTTCTTACTGTGAGTGGCGATGGCTGTGACAAAATCCTTCCAATACTGGTCGCTTCCGCTGCCGTCCGGATTCAGATCGCTGGGCGGATCGCACTGACCTGGACCATAGGCGCAGCTTTCATCGTTGGGCTTGCTGGAGGCAAAGCGTGGAACGCGACCGAAGGTGAAGAGCGCGTCGTTTACATTGTGCGCTTTAAGCGCGGTTAGCCACTTATCGACTTGACTCCAGTCATATCGGTCCTTTGCCGTATTGATCTGAGCCCAGCCTGTAGCTGAGTCCCAAAATCGAAAGCTTCCGAATGGAACTGCTGGCCAGGGCTGATCCTGAGTCACCCTCGGATTCAGGTTCAGTCCAAAGAGGGTCGCTGGAATCGCGCCTTTTGGAGGATTGGCTTCGACCACCGGCGGGACTTTCGTGGCGACGCTTAGAATCGATGGGCGGAGGAGAACCACGGCGCAAACCGACGCCAGCAGGAAAGAAACGACAAGAAAAGTCCGCTTCATTGCCCTCTTACGCTCTCGGATTTTCAGATCGAGTGCTCATCGTTGGAGAAAGTGTGCAAAAGCAAAAGAAAAAGAAAGGAGGTGGACCCAGACTGCAAGTCCACCTCCCGTACTACGAGCACTTTGACCTATTGACCCGTCCCTACCAGGTTGACACTTTGCTGTCCAAGACTGTCAGTGATCACTAACTTTGCAGTCCGTTTTCCAGCTTTGGAGGGAGTGAAGACAATGCTAATGGAACAGCTCCCAACCGGCGCCAACTGCGCGCCACAGCTGTTGCTGGAGATCGAAAAGTCCCCGGTGTCCAAGCCTTGAATCTGTACTCCACTGATCGGGAGATCAGCGTAGCCCGTGTTGGTCAATGTGACCGGCATCGGCGCGCTGGACTGCCCGATGGGTTCAGTGGGGAATGTGAGCGTCTTCGTCGAGAGCTTAGCCACGGGAGCCAGAGTCACCTCGCGGATACGATTGTTGCCGGAATCCGCGATCAACAGGTCTCCCTTACCGTCAATAGCTGAACCTACATTGTCCAGTACGGCCTTGGTGGCGGGACCGCCGTCGCCGGCGAATCCGGCTTGCTGGCAGCGCTGAATATTGCCGGCCACAGTGGTCACGGTCAGGCTGACCGCATCGATGCGGCGCACTATGTTGTCCGACCCACCGCTGACAAACACGTTGTTAGAAGGATCGAGAACGACTTCAAGCGGATTGTTCATGGTAGCGGTCAATGCCGATCCGCCATCTCCCTTGCAGCTTGGCTTCCCGGTGAAGGCGAAGGCAACGATATCGCCGACGGGCAGAGTCGAACCACCGCACCCTCCCTTGACTTCGATGACGCAGCGAATCTGGTTGTTTGGCGAATCCGCGATGTAGACGTTGCCGAAGCTATCGACGGCAACTCCGTTGGCGCGGCTTAGCCTTGCCTTGACGGCAGGACCACCATTGCCGGTGAAACCTTTGGCGCCGGTTCCGGCGGTGTTGGTAATGTCGCCAACCGCGTAGGGAGAGCCGCCACAGCCGCCGGCGATGCCGAGGACGCAGCGGATGCGGTGGGCACCGTGATCCGCGATATACATGTTGCCGTTCGAATCAATGGCCACAGAAGTTGGTTCGGTCAGCTGCCCTTGGACCGCCGGTCCGCCATTCCCGCAAGGCCCGTTGTTCGGTTTGCAGGTATTTCCGTTCCCAGCCACGGTCACGATGTCGCCGACCGCCGCCGTCGAACCACCGCAGCCGCCGTTGACCGCAAGGACGCAGCGGATCACTTGATTAAGGGTATCTGCGATGTAGACGTTGTTGGCGGCATCAACCGAGACACCCTCAGGGTTGTTCAGCGTAGCGTTAACGGCCGCGATGGGTGTGGCATTCGGCGGACCCGCGATGCCAGTGCCGGCAATCGTCGAGATGACGCCGGCCGCCGTCACCTTGCGAATCTGGTTGTTGGCAGCGTCAGCAATGTAGTAGTTGCCAGCACTGTCCCAGACTACGGTGTTGGGATTCGCCAGCGTGGCTGAGGTTGCGGTGCCTCCGTCGCCGTTGGGACCACCGCCGGCAGTGGTGTTGATGTGCTCGCTCACGACCTCGCGGATGCGTTGATTGCCGGTATCGGCGATGAAGATGTTTCCCTTGGTATCGACGAAGACGCCATTGGGCAGATTCAGCCAGGCGCTGCGCGCCTTGCCGGTGTCGCCCGCGAAGCCCTGGTTGCCATCGCCAGCCACGGTAGTGATATCACCGACTGGTAAGGGTGAACCACCACAACCACGGGTGACGGCGACGACGCAACGGATGCGATTGTCTGAGGCGTCGGCAATGTATAGGTCGCCCGTTTTATCGAAAGCTAGACCGGCGGGATTCCACAGGTTAGCGCCAATGGCAGGACCACCATCACCGCAAGGCTTGGTGGGATCTGGACAGAATTGTACGCTGCCGGCAAAGATGTCGACGTTGCCGACCGGCTCCTTCGAGCCGCCACAACCACCAGCGACGGCGATAACGCAGCGAACCGTAAAGTCTCGAGTGTCGGCGATGTAGAAGTTACCGGATGTGTCCACGACGATGCCGTTGGGCAGATCAAAAAAGGCCTGGAGCGCCGGGCCACCGTTGCCGCAGGGGAACGTCGGACCATCGCAGAATTGGCCGGTGCCTGCCACGGTCATAATGTCGCCGACCGGGTAGCTGGTACCGAAAATCGCCTGATCGCAACCACCGGCGGTTCCGACCACGCAGCGAATCCGGAAGTCATAAGTATCGGTCATCCAGATGTTGTTTGCGCTGTCGATGAACAGACCCTCCGGATAACTGATCTGTGCGTTGATGGCCGGGCCGCCATCGCCGCAAACCGCGGCGGCGGGAAAGCAGGTCTGTCCGGTTGAATTCACGACTGTAACGATGTCGCCAACCGGTAACGCCGAACCGCTGCAACCGCCAGCTACGGCGATAATGCAGCGGATGCTGTTGGTTCCCTTATCCGAGAGGTAGAGATCGCCCTGGCTGTCAAGAGCCAACGCCATTACTCCGCCCAAGCTTGCCTGCGCAGCAGGACCATTATTGCCTCCGCCACCGAAAATACCGATTCCTGCGTAGACGCTGAGGGCACCGGCGGGAGTCTCCTTGAAAATGTAGTAGCTGTTCGGCGGGCTGATGTAGACGTTACCGTTTGCGTCCTCGACCACGGCAGCCGGACTCGGCAGGTCTGCGAGAAGTGCTTGCGTGGGGGGAGTTCCTCCGCCAGCCACCGTGCTGATGGTGTTCTGCGCCTGCGCTGGCGCGAGCAGCGCGAAACTGCAAAGGGCCAACAGAGCCATCATTGCGGAAAGGAAGCGCGGATTTTTTCGCGTTCCGAATGGTTGGCTCGAAGCGGATTGGCTGGTGTCTGTGGCGCGAAAATGGGCGGAAGAAGTTAGGGTCGTACCAAACATGTAGCCTCCGGAAACCTGAGAATTCCTAGTGAATCTGTTTGAATCAGTAAGGGGGAACTGCTGAACTGAAGCGACTTTACGCATTCTAGTTGAAGTCCTGGTTTGTGTGCAAGAGCTAAAGATCAAAGCTTTCATATTGTGGTAAATCAATTCCTCCGCGTACAACCGGCGGACACCGAATAGCCGGAAGATTACGCTTGGTATACCATCTCCTGCGATGGGGTTCCCGCTATCGATTTTCTCGCTGGTTTTCGCAGGACGATGGTGAAGTCGGTGACGTTCGGGTCAATCTTCCCCAGGGTGAAAACCTTGCACAGTACTCCCAGAATCCGGAAGGCCAAACCAACCGCAGGATATTTTTGCTTCCACCGGACCTGCATCATCGCTTCGTACACATCGACGTAATCGACCGACAAGTGATTGTCGGAGGCGAAACGCTGGATGGCACGCGGCGACATCGAGTAACGGAGGAAGGTTGGAAATGGACCGTAGCCTTTGGTTCCGGCATTCTTGTTGCCGACCACGTAGCGAAAGACCATGACGTGAAACCAGAGTGGCGTGTACTTGGTGACCATCCCCTTTAAAGAAGTCACAACCGGAGCGCCCAGGACGATGATGCCGTCTTCTCGTAGCGCTTGCAGAAAATTCCGCAAAGCTCTCTCGGGATGCTTCAGATGTTCGAAAACGTCCCAGCAAGAAATAATGTCAAACGAGCAAGGTTCCAAAGGGAACGTCTCAATGTCGCCTACAATCCTCTGGTGTAATTCGCAGTTGTTCGCCAGTTGTTCCGCCGAAATATCGATGCCAACAAGTTGTGCATTTCCACTCAGTCGGATGTGACTGCGGGAACCGGCGCCAGCTTCCAGAACTCGCAGCAGTCGGCCGGAATTCGCCATCTGGTCGACCAAGCGCTGCACGGGATCAGACACATCGTTCATCGCTTGTTCCTTCCCCGTGGTTGGCACCTCAACGAAAGTCTGCAGCGTCTTGTCCGAGGTTTCCTGGCCGTGATTTCATCGGCCCGAATTGCTGGCTGGGATCGCGGATAGGGCAACTCCAGCCTGGTTTTGTCGCTGAAGAATAAGAGCCGCGATTTTTTCGATACAGCGGAAGTTTTCGATTTCGAAATCGTCGATGTCAATCGGGGTATTGAAATACTTCTCTATGTGGAGCAGCAATTCGACGAAGCGCTGGGAATCGAGAATGCCAGTGGAAAACAAATCGGTTTCCACCGACGGCACTTCGACGTGCATGACTTCGGAAAATAACGTGGTCAGGCGATTTTGTACACTTCTGGTGTCCCGATTTACCACGTTAGATGGCACATTCGACAAGGCGGTTTCCAAATGTCAGAACCTCCCGTGCGGGGACGTACTTTCCTTCAAGAAGCAATTTGCTGGCCACAATCCATTCATCCTTGCAAGCCACGTAAACCCCAGAATCGGTTGTCATTCCTACGGTCCCTGGCGAAACCTCACATGGCAAACCGGTTCGCCGGGCCTTCACGAGTGCAAACTCTTTCGCTCCCAAGCGGCTTCGGGGATAGCCCCAAGGCGAAGAAAAGGGGAAGTAATCGCAGGCGCGAACAAAGTTTACCACCTTGTGGGCGGGCCATGACCAGGAGACGCAGCCCCGCTCCGGCACTTCCCTCCCGAAGTATTCTCGCATGGCCATGTCCTGCGCGGTAAGAGGAATGTTGCGCGGATGCTCCTCCGCAGCTTCCAGCAAACGGAGCATCAGCTTGACACCTTCGCGAACGCACTTCAAGCTCAGTGACAATGCCGTCTCATCAGGCTCAATTGGAAAGCGAGACTGATAGACGATCGCACCAGTATCGATTCCAGCCTCCATCTTATGAACCGTCACTCCGTAGCTCTGTTCGCCCCGAAAAATTGCCCAACTCACCGCGTTCAAACCCGCGTAACGGGGCAGCGGGCCCGGGTGCAGATTGAACGCCCCCAGAATCGGCGCACGCAGTACTTCGTCGTGGAGAATGTAGAGGGAGTGAATGTTCAGCAGAATATCAACCGGCGCGGAACGCAACCGCTTTGCCAGGTCCGGATCCTGCACCAACTGCGCCGGCCAGGTTTCACAGCCAAGTTCCCGCGCAGCATTCCAGACGCTCCCCCCGGCAGCGCCGAGCTTCGGCACTTCAGCAAGCACCCCGACCAAATTGTGTTTGCTGTGCACCAGGGAGCGCAACATCTGCAGTCCCGCGGATTCTTCAGCGGCTAATACGACGTTCATTTCAGCCTGGTCCTCGGCGAAGTTAAATCCGTCACTGTGTCTTTCCTGGGATCACTGTAGCGCAGCAACCATCGAGATCAGGTTGTTTCAGTACCAGCTTCTCTGCGTCTTGCGCGGCAAATAATTCCTGGATCTTTCGCCGGTCAATCTTGCCATTCGCATTCTTCGGTAGTTGAACAAAATCCATCCAGCGCGCCGGCAGCATGTAAGCCGGGAGCACAGCGCCGATCTTGGAGCGAATTTCCACGTGGCTGGTTCGAACGTTGTCCTGAGCAACATATGCACAGCAAATCAAATTGCTTTCAAACCCATCGGTGGGAACCGCGACGACGGCGCACTCTTTCAGTTCTTTCAGGGCATTCAACGCGGCCTCGATCTCGCCCAATTCTATGCGATAGCCGCGGCTCTTAATCTGGGTATCGGCACGGCCGACGAAATAGACCATGCCGTCATCACCCACTCGCGCCAAATCGCCGGTCCGGTAAATACGGTCGCTCTTGTACGAAACAAAGGCGCCGGCCGTCTTGACCGGATCGCGCCAATACCCAGGGCTTAATCCGACACCGCCGATGTAAAGATCGCCTACCTCGCCGCGCGGCACGGGACGCAAGCCACCGTCCAACACGAGCAAATCTTCGCCTTCGCAGGCGATGCCGATAGGAATCGCTTGCGCATTATCCTCGGGGCAGCCTGGGACCGTATAGTAGCTGCTGGCGATGGTTGCTTCCGTGGGTCCGTAGAGGTTGGTAAAAGTAACCTGCGGAAGATGCTTCATCCAATATCTCAAAGCCGGAGTGGGAAACACCTCGCCGCACCACAGCAGTCGCCGCAGCGCCGGAAAGTCGGAATGCCTCAGCGCATCGAACTTTGCCACGTAGTTCAGCACCGACGGAACCGAGAACCACTGGGTCAGCTCTGAATCGCTGATGAAGTCAGCAAGCTTGTTAGGCAGCAGACTCAGTTCCGGCGGAACCAGACGCACCTGCGCACCCGCAGCGAAGCCGCCAAAGATGTCAAAGGTTGCCAGATCAAAGTGCAGAGGCGGATGGCACGAAATACGATCGGAGTCGGTCATCCCGAAATAGCGCGTCGCCCAATCCACAAAATGAATCACGTTCGCGTGAGTAATGACGACTCCTTTTGGTTCGCCTGTCGACCCCGATGTAAACAGAATGTGGGCAGCGTCCTGCGACGTATTCTCGTAATCGAGGGGTTCCGCGGAATGGTGATCGATGTCGCTCCAGCGGAACGACGAGCTGAAGTTCCGTGCTTGCGCCGTGGAATCGTCCATCCATCCAACTCGTAACCAACTTTGAAAATCGTCGCCGGAAAAAAGATCCTCCAGCAGGGCTGCGGATGCGGCCACACCCAAAAGAAATTGAGGTTCACTGGACTTCAGCAGCTTGGCGACGCGAGGGGCTGGACTCGATGTATCGATGGGTACGTGAATGCAATCTGCCTTCAGAATTCCTACGATGGCGACGATCGCGGCAGGAGACTTGGGAATGGCAAAACACACTCGATCTCCCCTGCGGCAGCCTGCGGCCTTCAAGAGCCGCGCGAACCGATTAGTCAGGTTTTCGAGCTGGCCGTAAGTCAGCGCCTGGCCTTCCATAACCACGGCGACCGCTTCGGGACGGCGCTGCGCCTGCTTCGAAATCCAATCCTGCAGCAGCGCGCTCATTTCGCGACCAACTCCTGGGCCCGCGAGAACACTCGCTTGATGTGCTCGAGCTCTTCGCGATCAGGCGGAATGTCCAGGATGAACGTCCGGTATCCGTGCTCGATGTATTTCGCCAGTTCGGCGGCGACCACATCGTAGCTTCCCACCAGGTACGGACAAAAGGTCTTGTAGTTTTCGAAGGGCCAGAGCCAGTAACAACCGTGACCGTTTTTCGCCTGCTTCGCCATTCCCGAGAGTTGCTTATGCCAGGCAGAGTCGGAAGTTTTCATGGCCAACTGATGGGTGAGTTGACCCTGGCGATCCCCTGGAAACCGTGTATTCGCCACCTGCCAGGCTTCATCGTCCCGTTCGCGGGAGACGATCCCAACGCGAATTCCGGATTCGAAATTTTCATCCTGCTGTGCTGGTTCCTTTTCCGCGGGCTGGGGATACTTGACGGCAACCGCGCCGAGAGTTTGCGCTGCCGCCAAACCAGCCTCGGATGAGCCAGAGACGAAAACCCCGGGAAATAAATCCGCGGCAAGAGGCGGCGTCATCCGCAGTTTATCGACAACGTAAAACTCGCCCTGGTAGGTCAACGGAGCGGTCGTCCTCAGCAGTTCCTGAATGATGGTCGTGTATTCAACCAGGCGGGCGTAACGCTTATCGTGCGGTGTGGTGTCGTTTAGCGCGGCCAGATCATTCTTGAAACCGCCCGCCACCATGTTGAGATAAATCCGGCGACCGTACATATTCCCCAGAGTGCTGACCATCTTGGCCACGGAATACGGATGCATGTAAGCCGGTTGTACTGCCACCAGCGGACATAGCCTTTCCGTGTTCTGGGTCACGATTTGCGCAACCAGCCAGGGATCGACCAGGGAGTTGTCGGTGTAGACGAGAATCCCCTCGCAGCCGACCTCTTCGCTCCAATGGGCGACGTCGATGACGTTTTGCAAATAAAATGCCCGATCCACGGCGCTCGATTGCGGGCAGGTCGAGAATATCTTGATGGCTCGATTACTAACTGGAGATTCTCTGGTCATAAGGCGACAGGTTGGAATGTCGCGGTGATTTGTTTACCAAGACTTTGGCTTCGGAAAAGGTGCTTTAGCGGGGGGCGTGATCCTCTTGTCCCTTCACGACCTCATACTGCCCTTCCTGCCATTCAAAGGCCCGGCCCCGCAGTCTTCGATAAACATTCCAAACACGGGACGGCACCAGGCAAAAGACGACGGGAATGCTGTGATACCCGACCCACAAAGCTTTATAGGCGATGCGGTCTCGCCAGCGTTCCAGTAGCGAGGGGCCGTTGCTTTTGCCCTGCAGCGACTGCGGGTATCGAGGCCAGACTCCGCCATATTGCTTTTTCCACCTATGGAGATAACGGTCAATCTTCATCTTCAGCGCCGTGGGCAACGCATCCCGGCTTTGCCTGGGTTTGAAGATCTTCTCGGTTTTTACCAGCGAATGATGACTGCCGTTTTCAATCACACTGCGGTCCGCACCCTTCAGCGAACTCATCTTCGGATCAAACGGAAGTTGCAGGAATTCGCAAATTCCCCGCATGACGGCTTCGGAATCGGTGACCATGTCCTCGTACCAGATCTCGTGAACCTGAAGACCGTGCTTCACAAGCCAATCAGACTGCACTCTCATGTCGTGATAGCCAAGGATGGCGCGCAGGATCATGCCTGGTCTTTTGAAATAGCTGGCTTCTACTTTTGCTTTTAGGATGCTGTTACAGACATCGTATAAATCACGCCAGATGATTATGAAACGGGCATTCGGAAAAGTGCGGCCCAGGCGGGCGAGCGCATCAAAAAAAGTTGGTGATTTGCATCCCCAAACGGCAGCCCCCTTCTTCTCGGCGAATTTGATGTATACCTCTCGAGCTGCCGTCTGCAGATCACTAATGTCCGGAGATAGGTCGGTGACTGGGACTTTGTGTCGAGATGGCCCACCGTTCCAGGAATCCCATTTTGCGAACCATCGCGAAGTGTTTGTAGGAAACCAGAACAGCGAGGGCAGGTAGGCCAAGTCGTCTTCGTAGGTGAGTGCGATCTGGGGATGCTGATTCAAAAGGGCGTACAGCAACGAGGTGCCGGACCGAAACATTCCCACCACGAACAGAGGTCCCTCACGAAGCTGTGAGGACTCTTGCCTGGCATTCTCATCGGAAGTCTTCAAAGTTTCCATCATCACTTCTTCCATAAAAGTGCGCTCTCCTCGAAATGAGATTTCAATTGCCGGCGCCCCAGAAAGGGGGCACCCAGGGGAGATTTAGTGGTTGCTGCTAAAGGCTTGCGTCGCCGTCGAAGCAAGTCGCATCCCAGACTTGCGGGTCTTTCAGGCTTGCGGCCAAGCTCCGATCGTTGGCTTTATAGAAATACCGCCACGAACTAAGCTCGCGATAATAAGGCGACAGGCTTTCGATGATCTTTTGCTTGTGGGCACAGAAGCCGATAGATTCGAGCATGTGAATGCCCTCGCGACGGCATCTCTCCAGTGCGCCGAATAATATTGGCTTGAGCAGATCAGTTTGGCCATCCAAGGCTTGAAAATCGACCAAGCGCATTCGATCAAGCCCGAACTCCGGATTATCCTGACGCCGGAAAATTCCAAACGCGGAGATCCCGGTCGAGTCGCTTGCTGTCAGCACCCAAGCTTTGCCGGTCGCCAGCGCATCTTTGAAATGCCAGTTCAGGACGGCACTCGATCGGGTACCTCTCAGGCCGACTAAGCTGTTCTTTCGCGCTCGTTGCCAGAACTCATCGAACTTACTGTCAAACTGATTGCAGAACTGTATTTCTACGCCCTTTGCCGAGGCTCGCAAGGCTCTGCGGGTAAGGGTATCTTTGAGCCACAAACCGGACGACAACGGATAGCTCAACGGAGTCCCCCCGCGAACTTTTTTCCTGGTCAGAAGGCTCGCCGCAAAGGCCTGATAGTTCGTAATCCAGAACGCGGAGCGGTCCCAGTCACCGGACGGCACTCGCAATGCTCGAAACACGTCCTGTAACTTCGACGAGTTGGGATTGACCGTCGTATTCAGAAACAGATCAACCTTGCGTTGGTTGAAAAATTTGCCCAAGAGAGTGAAAGCGTAGGGGCGATATTGTAAGTCCACCACCAAAGCGCGGCTAGTGGCAGCAAGCAGCGCGCGATCGCCAAACTCGTAGGCCAGAGGAATGTTTCCGATGCAGCCAACAATCTCATCATCCTGGTTTTCGCAGACCCATCCAATCGGCCAATCGGGCCGCTCGAGGTAGGTGGGATTGTGCAGCCAAAGGTGTGTCCATTCCTCGTAGCTCTTGGGCTGCAAACCATAGCGAGATTCCAGCGCGGAAATTTGGGGATAATCCTCGAAGGTAGCTTCGCGGAAGCTGATCTGAGTTGCCTTCGAGGCAGTCCCTACTGTTTTCTTAGTCGGCTTGGAAACACGTTCAACCGCCCGACCATTTCGCTGGGCAGTTGCCAGGCTCTCCTTCAGCTTGTTGGCCACCACGTCGACGTTCTTTTCGTGGAACATGGCCTCATGGCCATCGTAAATTCTGTGGACCTCCAGGCCGCCATCCAGCATGCCGTCCCAGCTGGTATAAAAATCCCAATAGGCGTCGCTCGGCCAATCGCTGGACTGAAAGAAGACTGCCCGCCCGGGATAAGTCTTGGGCCGATATACGAAGGAAGCCGGATGGATGATGCTCTCGAAGTCTTCCAGCCGTTTCACCGCCACGCGGAAGCCCATGGCGTACCAGGTTCGCCAAAACCGCACGCTAAGCCGTCGATGAGCGCCGATCACGCGCTCGCGAATGAAATCGGGAAGTCCCGCCGGTCCACCCTTCCAAAACTTTGAGAACTGGAATTCAATTCTTCCGCGCAAGAGTTGGCTTCTACTCTCGAGCGAGTAGTCTTCGTAATAGGCTGGGTTTTGCGCGTCGAAAAGGGCGAGCAATGCCACTTGCTGGCCGCGGAGCGTGAGCTGTCTGGCCATTTCGTAGGCGATCACGCCGTTCACGCACAAACCAGCAAGGTAATACGGCCCCTCGGGCTGGACCTCGCGCATGCGGGATACGAGAGCGGTTGCGATGTCCTCAAGCTGATACGGAATCGATAACTGGCTGGCCTCGGAAGCCGGCATGTGAAGCCCGAGCAGCGGCTGATCCAAGCCCAGGCGGTTGGCGAGTGGAAGAAACAACGGACCGCCGCGCACCCAGAAGAGAGGCGGTTTCGAACCCCGGGGCTGAATCGGAACCACCGCGGGATGGTGTAGCGCCTCACTCTGGCCTTCGAGCAGAGCTGCCATCTGGCGAATCGTGGGCGCTTGAAAAACATGGGCCAGCGAAAGTCTTCGGTCAAATCGCTGCTCGATGCGCAACAAGAGTTTCGCCACGAGCAACGAGTGCCCGCCGAGATCGAAGAAATTCTCAGTGACGCCGATGCCTCGCCTGTCCAGAACGGCTTCCCAAATCTCCAAAAGATCCGATTCCAGGGCTCTACTGGGTTGCACCACCTGCGACGCTGGCAGGGTTCGCGAGGATGTAGGCAGAGCGTTACGGTCGACCTTGCCGTTGGGCGTCAGGGGCAAATTCTCAAGCGCGACGAAGCTGGAGGGAATCATCGCCGACGGCAATTTCTGACTGAGGAAGACGCGCAGGTCGTCCTGGTCAAATTTCAAGGAGTCAACGGGCACGACGTATCCGAGCAGCGTTGGCTCAGCCGTTCCTTCTTTGCGAAGCGCAACCACGGCCATCGCCACGTCTTTGTACTGCGAAATTACGGCTTCGATCTCCTCCAGTTCAATACGGAATCCGCGGATCTTGATCTGGTGATCGAGCCGTCCGAGAAGTTCAAGATTGCCGTCCGGCAAGTAGCGAACCAAATCTCCGGTCTTGTACAGCCGCGCGCCGGGAATGTCGCTGAAGGGATCGGGGATAAATCGTTCCGTAGTTTCCGCCGGGCGGTGAAGGTATCCGCGCACCACCCCGGGACCGCCGATGTGCAACTCGCCGCGTGCGCCGATCGGCAAAGGATTCAGATGAGCGTCGAGTACATAGACTTTGGCATTGGGAATCGGACGCCCAATCGGAAGCAGTTCCCTGCTCTCTTTCGGCACGCATTTGTAAACGGTGCTCCACACACTGGCTTCGGTAGGACCATATTCATTGAACAACGTGGTCTGCGGAAGCATTTCATAATGACGCTCGACCAGTTCGACCGGACACGATTCCCCGGCCATGATTGCAACTTTCAAGCTGGCGAGTTGTCCCGGTTTTGCCTGTTCCAAAAGCAGGTTGTACAGGGACGGGACGCAAAGCAAGTGCGATATCCGCTGGTCCGCAACCATTTGAGCCAGGCCGGGCAAACTCGATTGCAACGTTCCCGGCGTCATCACCAGTGTGTCGCCATTGCACAGTGAGCCAAAAATGCCGACCAGCGAGCTGTCAAAGGCGAACGATGACAGCAGCAGGAAACGTCCCCCGGGATTAGCTGCGTAGTTGTAGTAAAGGGAACGAGCGTGCGTGGAATGGACCAGATTGCCATGTGTAATTTGAACACCCTTCGGTTTCCCGGTCGAGCCCGAGGTGTAAATCACATACGCCAGGTTCTGCGGCGTGCATTCGCTTTGAACTGGGGCCGAGCTTTCACCATCGACGGAGGCCCAGTCGGAATCGAGACAGAAAACCTCAGCGCTGCTCGGCGGTAACTGAGAACGCAAGAACTCCTGCGTGAGCAACACTCGCAAATCAGTGTCCGCCAAGACATATGCCAACCGCTCCGTCGGATAGCTTGGGTCCAGGGGGACAACAGCGCCACCCGCCTTCAATACTCCAAGGATGCCGACCAACATCTCACAGGAAGGTTGCAGATAAAGCCCAACCGGAGTCTCCGGACCAACGCCTCGCTTCTGGAGATATGCCGCAAGTTGGTTGCTGCGCTGGTCCAGTTCGCGATAGGTCAACTGGCCGCTGTCGCCGACGACCGCAATCGCGGATGGAGTGCGCTCGGCTTGCTTCGTAAACAAGTGGTGGAGGCAAAGGTCCGCAGGATAATCTGTGCTATTGTCGTTCCACTCCACGCACAACTGCAGCCGCTCCGGCTCCGTCAGCATCGGGAGACTCGAAATCGGCTTGTCCGGATTCGCGGCGATTCCTTCGAGCAAAGTCGTGAGGTGACCAGCCATGCGCGCGACCGTTGCCGGTTCGAAAAGGTCAGTGCTGTACTTGAATCGGCCAACCAGTCCCGAGGGCCGATCGTCGAGTTCGAGGGACAGATCAAACTTCGAAATCCCCGAGTCCACTTCCGACTGAGTAAGCGCCACGGTCCACCCGTCTTGGGTTGCGGGCAGCGGCGGTTCAAGAGTGAGCAGCGCCTGAAACAATGGATTGAAACTCAAACTACGGCTGGGGTGAACTTCGTTCACCACTTGCGCGAATGGGGCATCGTCATTCGACAAGGCATCCAGCGTAACTTCTCGCGTTCGACGTAACAATTCACGAAAACTAGGATCGCCGGATAAATCGCTGCGCAAGACCACGGGATTGAGAAAATATCCCAGCAACCCCTCCAGCTCAGACCGCTTGCGCCCTGAACTGACGGTACCGATCGCTACATCATCCATCGCGGAATAACGGTGCAGAAGGACGCTGAACGCCGCCACCAAACTCATGAAGAGGGTTGCGCCTGTCTGGCGGCTCAACCGCACGAGTGCGTCGCTCACGGCTCTTGAGAATGCGACCGGCTGAATGGCGCCACGGAAACTCTGAATTGCCGGCCGGCGACGGTCGGAGGGCAATTGCAGGACGGATAAGTTCCCTCCGAGTTGCTCCCGCCAATACGCCAGTTGCGATTGCAGGCGACCGTCCCGCAAGAGCCATTCCCGCTCCCATACGGCGAAATCAGCGTACTGGGTGGGTAGCTCAGGTAAGGGCGATTCCTGGCCATTGGAATACGCCGCGTAAAGGGACGCCAACTCGGGCAGAAACACGCGGTAGATGGAGTAGCCATCAAAAATGATGTGATGAAGGGTTAGGAACAGCCGGTGTTCGGTGTCGCTGAGGTGGACCAGCAAAGCGTGAAACAGCGGTCCCTGCGACAGGTTGAATGGACGGAGCGCATCCTCCGCGGCCAAACGCTGAGCTTCTGATTCCTTTTGCGATTCGGGAAGCTGACGGAGGTCGGCCACCTGCAGTTGAACCGGCTTCACCGCTTTGACGACTTGAACCGGCTCGCCATTCGCCAGCGTAAATGTCGTCCGCCAACATTCGTGACGCCGCACAATCTCGGTCAGCGTGCGCTCGAGTACGCGCACATCCAACGTTCCGCGACGATGAATGGTCACCGGCTCGTTGTAAATCGGAATCTCTGGAACCAGTTGGGTGTGCACCCAGATCTGCTGCTGCGCGGAAGACAGCGGGGCAACCCTGGGGCTGGCCAGGCTCCGAACGCTCTGCAGGCTCGGCTGCGTAGCCGCCGATGCGTTGCCGGATTCTTTCAGTTCTACGTCGGCTCCCATATTAGACAATCATCAAAGTTCAGTTACTGCGCTGAAGCTGCGGTAAAGGACAGTGGCAAAGCCTTCAGCCCTCGCAAGCCCAGATTCTCCCGCCACGTAATCGGTCCCGGCTCCAGTTGGAGATGGTTGAGCCGACGAAGGAGGGAGGAAAAAGCGATTTGGGCTTCAATGCGAGCCAGCGGAGCTCCAAAACAGAAGTGAGCTCCAAAGCCAAATGCTACGTGACGATTCTCTTTGCGCCGGATGTTCAGGCGATCGGGATCGGGGAACTGTTCCGGATCACGGTTGGCCGCTGCCATTACTGCCATGACTGCATCCCGGGCGCGAATCTTCTTGCCTCCGATTTCAACATCGGCAGGAGCGATCCGCCCCGTGTGCTGGCTCGGACTTTCGAAACGCAACAACTCCTCTACCGCCGATGGAATCAGTGACAGGTCTGCCCGCAACTCCTCAAGGACTTCGGGATGGCGTAACAAGGTCAGCATTCCGTTGCCGATCAGATTAGTCGTGGTTTCCTGCCCCCCAACCATCGTGACGATAAGACTGGCGACGACCTCTTCCTCGGTCAATCGGTCGCCATCCACTTCGGCGACGAGCAGAGCGTGAACCAATCCTTCCCCGGGCTTGCCTTTCTGCTCCCGAATCGCGTCTCGGAAATATGCCGTCATTTGCTCGAGCGTGCTCAAGACACGCTGCGTGCGATCGGGATTGTGCTGGAAATTGCCGAGCATTTCCGCGAAGTCCGCGGACCAAGCCTTTAGCTGCCGGTGATCGGAGATGGGCACGCCCAGCATTTCCGCGGTGACAGTTGCGGGCAGCGGAGCGGCGAAGTCATGGATCAAATCCATGCGGCCGGCAGGTGCAACGTCATCGATCAGGCGGTCGGCAATCTCCTGGATGTGGGAACGAAGCCTCTCGACCCGCGAAGGCGTAAATGCCTGCGAACACAAGCCGCGCAGGCGGGTATGTGCGGGAGCATCCATGAAGAGCATTTGCTTAACCATCACCTTGGCGATGGGGCTCAGTTGGGATAGACCCATGGACGTCAACTGCGTCGGCGTCGGTGTGCGATTGGCAGAAAATTCGAGAAGAACGCGCTGCACATCGTTGTAGCGGGTTACCACCCAGGCGTGCAGAAACGGGTCCCAGTGCACCGGGTCTTCAGTCCGGAGTCTTGCGTAAAGAGGATAGGGATCGGCGAGAACCTCAGGATCGAGCAGGTGGTAAAGGCTCAGCGCGGGTTCGGGTTTTGCCGATACGGATTTCATGTGATGTTCTTAGGCGATTTGCGGTGGGGTGTGGTTGGCGCAGCCACACTTTCAGTCGGCGCTGATCCCGTCCATTCGAAGCATTCGCTCGATCTCTGCCGAGAGTTCCGCAGCGGTCGGACGATCGAAAACCGTGCGCAGGGGAAGCTCAACTCTAAAGGAATCCCGTGCCCGGGCGATTAACTGCGTGCCCAGCAGGGAGTGTCCGCCCAGAAAGAAAAAGTTGTCGTTCACTCCGACTCTCTCGGTCCCCAGTAACTCGGCCAGAATCGAAACCACGCGCCGCTCGACCGCCGTCCGAGGCGCAATATAAACATCGTCTTCAATCGTATTTTCTGCACTCGGATCTGGAAGCAGCGCTCGATCGACCTTCCCACTGGCCTTCAGCGGGAGGGAGTCGAGTCGGACGAAAGCTACTGGCACCATGTAATCGGGCAGGTAGGAGCGAAGGTAATCCTGCAGGGCGCTGCGTGTGAGTTGTGATTCGGAGCAGACCAGATATGCGACCAAACGCTTTTCGCCGCTTGCTTCCTCCCGCGCCACAACCTGACTGGCCTGTACGCCGGAGTACTGGTTCAGCCGCATCACAATTTCGTTGGGCTCGATCCGGTAGCCCCGAATTTTGACCTGCTCGTCGGTCCGTCCCATAAAAGCGATCTGCCCATCAGGCAGATAACGCGCCAGATCGCCGGTGCGATACAGGCGGTCCCCTTTCGTGTCGCTGAACGGATTTAGGATGAAGGCCTCAGCATCCTGATCGGGACGATTCAGGTAGCCCCGAGCCAACCCATCGCCTCCGACAAATAATTCTCCGGCGACTCCAACCGGCACCGGATTGAGCTGCTCATCAAGAATGTGCACTTGCACATTATCAATGGGGCGTCCGATTGTGGGTTGCTGATCTTTCTCCGAGTTGGGCAGGACCACGCCAGAGGTTGAAACCACCGTGCATTCGGTCGGGCCGTAGTTGTTCACGAACGCAAATGGCAAGTTGGGTGATGGATATCGGTGCAGCGTGTCAGCCCCGGTCAGCAAGTATCGAAGCGCGAACGGAGCGGGCCAGTCCAATTCCAAAAGACTCTCCGCCATGGTGGTTGGAACGAAGCTCACAGTGATCTTCTGCGCCCGGAACCAGTCCCGTAAACTCTGGGCGGAACCTCGAGTGGCATCATCCGGAAAATGGACGCTTGCACCCGCCGTGAGATATGGCCAGACTTCCCACACCGCAGCGTCGAAACCGAAGCTGGCCACCTGGCTGGCGCGATCCGCGGCGGTGACGTTAAACGCTCGGCGATGCCAGTAAATCAGATTGAGCAGGCCGCGATGTGTGACCTGCACACCTTTTGGTTGCCCGGTCGAGCCTGAAGTGTAAATAACATAGGCCAAGCTATCGAGTGCGACGGGCGCAGGTGCGGGTGTTGGAGCTTCGGCCGGCGCAGCTTCATGTTGCTCATCCAGAATCAAAACCTGCCAGTCGCCAGCCGGCAAGCGCTGGGCGACATCGTCTTGCGTGATGAGGACGCGAAGCCGCGTATCGCGGAGGATGAAAAGTTGTCGCTCAACCGGGTATTCGACATCCATGGGCACGTAGGCCCCGCCCGCCTTCAGAACCGCCAGAGCAGCTACGACCATTTCCGGCGAACGGCGCAGGCAAATGCCCACTGGTGCTTCCGGGCCGACTCCCAAGAGTTGAAGCCGGGCAGCAAGCTGATTCGCCCGGGAATCAAGTTGGCCGTAGGTAAGGCTTTGCGCGTCCGATGAAAGGGCTGGCGCAGTCGGTGTTTTCCGCGCTTGTTCGCTCACCAACTCCGCCACGAAAATATCCCGGGGATACTCGCGAGAAGTGGCATTCCAGTGAGCCAGGGGCTGAAGCGAGTTCATTGACGAGAATACCTTTTCAGAAGTCGATCCGGAAGTGACGTTTTCCAACTTCAACTTAGTCTCCAAACTCCGCTATGGTCGGGAAGCCGACGTAGCTATGCCCTTACGACGGCGAGCCATTCAGATGCCACGCTTGCTTGCGGGGTTTGATGAGGTAGGCCAAGGCGACGACTCCGTCTTTGCCCCGACTGCTAAAGAAGCGGTCTTGCAACAAAGTTGGCCTCAGGAACAAGTCTCCGAAATCTAGTTTGTTCCATGCGCCTGTCTCAACTTCCAGAGTTGAAAGAGCGCTCCGTTTGTCAGCTTGGTCAGATTGTGCCGGGAAATGGTGGCGAAAACATTCTCCAGGCGGTCCCACTGGCCGAGTTCGTCGATCTCCCAGCTATGCAGATACAGATGAGCGATGCCACCGTTTTGCTCAATGTGATCCAGCCCGCGCAGAAATTGTTCTTGCCAATCCGTCGCGCAGCTGTAGGTCCGCACGAAATTCAGTATGCCCTGGAAATTGCCTTCCACAACCGCATGGCGAAGCTGGATCGCGGCACTGTGGGAATAGGCATGGGTGCTCACACCCCAGAGATACGGATTCCTGGGAAACGTGTGCAGGTTGAAGAACGTGGTGCGCGCGCCGTCGAAGCCTGCATTCTTCACTAGTCCAGGCGTCGAAGCGTTGAACTTGCCCATCGGATAACAGAACGAAACCGCCGGCGCTCCGACGGTGTCTTCGACCCACTGTTTGCTTCCGGAAATCTCCGCCCAAGCTTCGGACTCGGGCAGCGATTTCAGCGATACATGATTCATGGTATGGGCGCCAATCTCGAAGCTGCTGGCAAGGTCCCGGATTTGGGCGGTGGGCATCACGGGACGTTCGGGGTTTCGGGCCGGAATATAAAACGTGGCCTGCAACCCATACTTGCTCAGCAGTTCGGCTGTTCTCAGATCCGTGACAGGTCCGTCGTCAATGCTGATAGTAAGGTAGCGGTCCACCATGAAGAATTAGTTGCCAGGCACCTGTTCTGCCTGAACACGCATCCGCAAAGATTCCTCCGTGAGAGCCCGCTTGGCAATCACCTGCTGGTAGATCCCAATCAGCTGTCGATAGTTTACCGCTGCGGTGTATTTGGTCTCGTACTCGAGGCGTGCCTGCGCGCCTAAGCGAAGCATGTGCTCTTGCTGATTCCAGACTTGCACCACGGTCCGCGCCAGATCATCGGCGTCCCCAGGCTGGAAGAGAAAGCCGGTATGTCCCTCCTGAACGATCTCCTGCATCGCACCCAGTCGGGAGACGACCGCTGGTACGCCGCAAGCGAACGCTTCTACGATGCCCAACCCGAAGGTTTCGTACAGTTCGCTGGGGAAAATCAGGAACCGCGCCCCTTTAACCACTTCCATGGCTTGGTCGTGGGGGAGCCACCCCATGAAGTTGACATTGGACAGGCCAGCGTCTTCAGCCTCGGACTTAAGCCGCGCTCGCGATGGACCCTCTCCCAGGATGCGCAGGGTGTAGGTCTTCGGCAGCTGCCGCCAAGCTCTGAGCAGGGTGCCGATCCCCTTTTCCGGCGACACCCGTCCAATAAAAAGTGCGTACGACCCCGTGCCGACCCGCTGTCCGGGGTCAGGATCCACGAAGTTCGGCTTGAGCGTGATTTGGCTGGCGGGAAATCCAGCCTTCACAAATTGATCCCGCGCAAAAGCGCTGGGAGCGATATATCGATCCACCATCCGTATCCAGGTCTTGCATTCGCGGTGCACGGTCAACATGAGCGACACTGGAGCCGTTGAAAAAGAGGAATTGCGATAGCAGCCATGAACCGCTCCTTGCCAATAGCTGCCGGTAAGGCAATCCTGACAGGGTTTGCCGGCACGAAAGAAATTCGCCTGCGGGCAAAGCAAGCGATAGTTATGGAGCGTGTGCACTACTGGAACGCGTCGCTTTCGACACGCCCAGAAAATCGAAGGCGAAATCAGGGGAAACGTATTGTGCACGTGCACAATCTCGGGATTGTGCTGGCGAAGCAGCGCACTGAAGTCGCGATACGAGTCCAGAGCCCAAACCGGCTGGCCGATTAGAGTAAGCCGCCGGATTGCGGAATAGCCCTTGATCTCGTCATTGTCGCGCCGGTACTCCGAGACTTCATGTCCGGCCTCTTTGAGTAAATGGCCTTCCTTGCGAAAAACGACATCCTCTCCGCCCGGTTCCTGATACGAATTGAAAACGAGAAGGATCTTCACTGTGGCGCGCGCCTGAGCGATCCTAACAAAATTGTTAGCGGGCTGGTGGACAAATCGGAGTCTTTGAACTCCGGGATCAAGACCGCGCCGCTGCTCCTACGGGAAGCCAATCGGCCCGCCGCGCGTTGGCCTCCTTCGCGGCGCCACCCAGTTCCTTCACGATATGTCGGCGCAGCAGATCGACCATTACCAACAAGGCGAAAAACAACATGAACGGGCTCCTCGGCCTACCCCCGAATGTCGCATTAAACAAACCGTTGATGGTCAGATTCGTGTACAAAGCGAGCGATCCCACAGCCAGAACGTAAGCCCGCGAGATTTCCGGATCGCGCGGACTTGCGGCGCGCAGCGCTCCTGCCATGCGGATCGACACGAAGACGTCGCGCAGGATCATGAAATGAATCATTAACATGATGCCGAGGCCAATGATGCCGCTGTTGTAGGCCACTTCGAGGAAGCCGTTGTGCAAGTGGCCGTAAAAGCTGAAGTACGTGCTTAGATATCCGTGGCCCAACACCGGGCTCTGCTTGAAGGCTTCGAAGCCTTCAGCCCAAATGACAGTTCGTCCGGTCAGGGTCGCCGCCCCCTCATAGGATTGCAGATGAGCCGCCACCGGAGTAACTGACAGAACCACGAAGGCGACCGCCGCTATTCCGAGCATTACCACCACGCTCCGCCCAACCTGCTTTTGCAGCAGAAGGAAGAGCATAACGGAGAACAGGCTTGCCAGGATCCCTGACTTGCCCAGGGCGAGGAGCATCACAACGCTCGCAACCAGGCCGGTGAAGATCATCATCTTCCGCTTCTCGATCGAATACAGAATCACCGAGAGCAACAGCAGCACTGCCGCGGTCAGAGTCAATGCGTCGGGGCTGGCATTCAGCCTCCCGCCTACTCCTTCAAACGCACTCGAGGGATCGGAAAAAGCTTGCACCGCGGGTACAACCGTCAGAACGAAGAAACCCCACAAGCTGACTTTCAGGAAGGTCACAATATCAGCGATGCTGCCCAACATGCTGGCGCTCAGGTGAAGCAGCAGCAGCACCAGCACCATCTTGAACGCCCATGCGCCCGCATACGTTTTGCCCGCTGAATAGGAAACGGACGCTGCGCAAACCACGGTAAAAAGCGTGATCCATTTATACGAACCTGAAAACAGGCGGCGAAGGTAGTGGGGCTGTTGGATTGACAGGATTATGAGGGTCACGAACGCGAGCACCCATACAATACCCTCTCCGTAGGCCTGGACAGAGAAGCGGGACAGCGAAGCATCCGTACTGTCTCCCATGCGGTCGAATACGCACTCGCACACCAGAACAACCCACCAGATCAGCAACGTTAGCCGGTAAACGATTGTCCTCGCCGGCTGATTTTGTGTGATCGCCAACCCCAGGACGAGCACAAGCAGAAGAGCAAATATTGTTGCTACGACGACGACCGGAACCATGTCTGACAAAGACAAGTCCAGAGGCGCCATCCAGACCGCCAGCGCAGTCACCCCCGAGATGGCGAGGAACAAGGCGACTGCCTGCTTCTTTACGGAGTCCATAGTTCTGATGGTGTGATCGAATGACATCTTAACTTTCGGTGACGCAGGGTTCCCGGTGCTTCATCCCGGAGGTTAGGCGAGCACGGAATTGCTCTGGTTTTCCATCTCTAAAGTCTGGTCCAACAAACTGTAGCCCAAGCGCGTCAATTGGGGTCCGGCGTACTTCTCGATCAACCGCACCTGCTTCTCGGTCAACTTCGAACGCCATCCCCGCACCTCACCGGCGCCAACGAAGCGGCCTTTGACCGAGGCTTTCACCGGCTCCCGCACTTCTTTCTCGCGCATTTTTTCCAGGGAACTATTTGCCACCGCGCGTTGAATCAGCTCGGGACTCGCTTCCACTCCGAGGAATTCAGCGACTCGAGTAAACCCTGCCACTGGATCTCGCTTGATATCCTCGAAACGCACCAGGCAGAGGTTCGGAGTGCCATATAAAGGAGAATCCAGCCACGAGGCTACGTGCCGCTGCCACGGTCCAAAGCCGCTCACGGGAGTCGTTACAAAGTGCTTCACGAACTTATCCAGGTCGCCGTAGAAGAACTCCAGGTTCTGCAGATACTGAAACTCTGAAAGCAACACGTCCCTGCAATCGCGCACCAGATAGATTGCCTTATGGTAATGTTTCCAGCCCCGGTACTGTTCATGAGTGGAGATGAGCCTGCCGCCGCCGGGCAGAACCGGCGATCCCAAATGATGCTTCCCTACCCCGCACAGGTTGGCATCAACGATGCGGAATCCTGACTTCTGGCCGGTAAGAATTTCAAACAGAGTGTGCCGCGACCAGGTGGTCCCGGATCTGGGATAAGAAACGATGAAAGTATCTTCGGGACGGAATCCATGATGGCGGTACCAAATGATTGGAAGGCGCAGGCTCGTCCGGGAGAGCTTGCGGCGAAGCTTTCGCATTGTGGTCGTCGGCTTGCGCGGCTTCTGTTCCTCGGCCCCGGACCCGTTCTCACTCGCATTTCCTGACTGTTTTGTCACCTGAAAAACCCTCCCTCAATTTGTTGATGTGTAGTGGCGTTTCTCGGCCACACGCGATACTTCACAACCCCGCGTCTGCTCACTCGATCGGCATCTCGCTGGGCAAGGACTGCTCCTCCGCGGGCCTCCACAAGCGAATCCCTTTGAAGCTAACGTCGCGGTTCGCAATCTTGAGTCTTAGAACCACAACCACGATCACCATCGAGAGCACATCGGCCAAATTGCTGCCCCAGATGGCTCCCTTCAATCCCCAAATCCAGGTTGCCGGAATTCCGACGAACAGTGACAACGCCGTGGCCAACGAGAATGCGACGAAAACCGATGCGGGCGATTCCATGGCTCGCAGAGAAATTGCCGGGCCAAAAGCAGCGCTCCACACAATCGATCCCAAAGCAACCACCGGGAGCAGGTGCGCCACTTCCATGTATTTTCCGGAATAGAGATGCTGAAACACGGGCTTGGTAAATGGCAGGATGATCGCCCAGTAGGCAATTGCGCCACCCGAGGTGACCAGGGTCATGGTTATGCTTAGACTGCCCGCTTTCGATTTTCCATGCCGATGCAGCACGCCTGCCGCATATGGAAGCAAGAGTAAAGAGAGCGCGCCTTTGGTCTGCTCCATGGGTAGGGTCAGGTTCATCAACGCCTTCAACTGACCCGACTGCGCCATGCTTCCGAAAGAACTGAGCAACGGATAGTAGATATACGCTGGAATCCAGCCGGCAACACAACTGGCCAATGCCCAGCGACCGTAGGCCCAGTGCCGGGGCCAGACTTCGGAAACCCGCGGGATCGATGCGCTACGCGGCAACTCGGCGCGAAGGCGCAGTGAGAGATAGAAACCAGTGCCCAGGGCTGCAAAGCCCATCAACGCAAAAGCCGTAAAGGGCGAAAGCAGACCGCGCTGAAACAGAAAATACAACGCGGCAAGGACGAGCAACGAATAGATGAACGCGCCGGAGGCAGCTTTCCCTGGCGAAAGTTCCAGGTAAAAAGTGCGCCTAGCAAGCCAAAAAACCAGGATGCAAGGAGATGCGATCGATACTCCCGCCAGCGCACCTGCCAGCACATGCGAATGAAGAAGTTGAGCCCCTAGCGCCGACGCGCCGAAAACCACAACAATCGCCGCAGAGATGGTGACGTGAATCCAAAGCAGTGATCGCAGATATCCGCGCAAGCCATCGCGGTAGGCCGATCCTCCAAACACTGCCATCGGCTCTAAAACCAGCGACTGGTAAACCAGCGAGAGCAGGACAAAAATACCGAAGGCGACAGCGTAAGCTCCGTATTGCTCCGGAACCAGCCAGCGCGCCAGCAGGATGCTGACGACAAAGTTCGAACCGGAAATTAGTCCCTGGTCGAGTATGGCGAATCCGCCCTTACTCACCCACGGAATCAATCTTGCCAGCAGAGTGGGCCGGGCAGAGGTCGGGTTGTCTGAGATTTCGCTCAACTTTACTTCGGACTCTTGAAGGTTCGCTTGCAAAGGATGGCCTATTGTTCTCGGTTGGCTCGGGTCGTCAGCAACCGCAGCCTCCGGCTATGCAACGTGAGAAGAAGATTTTGTGACTTGCTGGAATCTGGCGGGTCTCAGCCGATGCCTTCAATCGCAGCTTCGCCCTCTGAGTCCCATTCGTTGCCCCAAAGACTCTGCTGCAACTGCCAGTTCCTGACTTAATCTGCAACCGCCTTGTTCGTGGGGGGACGTCAAGAGCGTAAGTCGTTAAAAATAAAAAGCCAAGAGGGCCTAAGCCGCTCGGGTCGCACTGTAACGTAATGCAACCGAGTGTTCGAAAAGCCTAGCGAAGGTTGCAAGTTCCTGCAAGAGGTAGAAAGCTCCGAGGACTAAAGACTCCATCGGGTCTCGGGTTCACCCGTAAATACAATGTAATCAACAGGTAACCAATGGCTTGTGGTGCGACCCCGACCGTTCTCGACCACCAAAGCCGCGACTAATAGCTTGTGAAACTGTAGACCGGAAACGTGGGCGGCACTGTCGGCGGCACGATCTCAGGATGGACGCGGCCGGCGTTGTGGATCGTGTCGTTGGTCTTGGTAAAATCGAAGCCCGGCATCGGATTCTTTGTCAGCAGAAAATCGCTCGGTTGCCCGCTGTTGCCGAAGCCAGGATTCACGGTCACCGTGGATGAAGCGTCTTCGCCCACCGACGGAGCTGTTCCCACCCGGGTTGAACCGTCTTGCCACTGTTTTAACGTAAGGTATTGCCACGCATTATCGGGATTCGGCGGCGCAATGCATCCCGCGGGATCGCGCGGTTCGTTTTTTTGCACGTGAAAGGCCTTGGGGTCGTTGGCAAAACTTCCGTCGGTCCGCCAATACAGATTTCCATCGAAGAACTGGAACTGGTTGTGAGGCAAACCGCACGAGTAAGCGCATCCATGGATCGGGAAAAAACCTGAGGATGGGTCGCGGTCAAAATAGAAGATGTTGTGCGTAATCTTGGCACGCAGAGAGGCGCCCTCGCATTCCGTCCACCACGGCCTGCCCTCCTTGAAGATTGACAATCGACCGTAGGCCAGAATGTTGTTGTTGAAGATGTGCGGCGGCAATCCGCCCTTCATTCCCTCGGGGACGTAAACGACATCGCCCGCGACCCGGAAGACAACATTGTTCTGCACATCCACTCCGGCGGACCCGCCATCGAGATAAATGCCCGCGCCTCCGTAAGCGCTCCCTTTGACGCCCTCATCGATGATCGTCGTGTCGGTCGTGTCATGAACCAGGTTGTTATAGATCTTGTTTCCGTGGCCGCTTCCGGTCTTGCCGCCCACGTGGTAATAAAGCGTTCCCCCATCGGAAGTGATGCCTTGCATGATGTTCCAAAGGTGGTTGTATTCGCTGAGGATATTGATCCCGTTCGCCGAGTAATCGAATGAAGTACAGCTGACCAGACAAACCGAGATGCCCGCGTGGTATCCATCGTCGATATCGTTGTGCGAATACGTAATGTCGTGCCCGTTCGCCTGCGCGATTCCTTCGCCGTCGGCAAACACACGAGAGTAGCCCTGGATAATATTGTTCCGCACCATAACGTTCTGAACGACATATTCGGGGCGGTCCATCCCGCTCGGCCGGTGCCCAATTCGCACGCCGCTGCTGCCGATATCGTAGAAGGCTGAGTTCTGGATGGTATCGTTGGTTGCCGGGACCCCTGATTTAGGAGATGTGGAAGCGATCTGGATGCCCGAAGCCGAGGTGCGCCTCACCGTGACACCGTCGAAAATCACATTCTGGCAACTCTCGCAGTCGATGGCCGCCGGCAGTGTGTCTTCGCCATTCTCATCGTTGTTGAAACCCTCGGCTGGAGGCACATAGTTGTCCACCTCGAACGTGATGCCTTGCATGGTCACGTAGTTCAGGTTGACAGCGGAGATCAGACTTCCACCAATAGGATTTACGGGCGCGGTCTGGGCGATGACGACGTTGTCGTTGTTTGGGTTCTCACCGCTGTTCGCAAGGTAGTTCAGGGTCCAAGGCGAGGCGGAGCGATCGAGGAACCAGATTCCTGTTTGCCCGGAGGACTTGGCCGCGTCAAAGGAATCTTTGGCATTCTCGATCATGTAGCGGTGATTCGCCAATGGCCCGGTAAACAAGTAAGTGTCAGGATTCCGTTTGGTCGCTCCGCTGAGATAAATAACGTGCTTCCTGGTATCGACGCAACTGATCCTCATCACATCGACTGTCCAGGCGTCGAAAAGAATCACTTCCACATCACCCGCCGGATATTGGCTGGCCGATCCGCCGCATGGACTGCCGGCTGAGTTGAGGTTGCTGAAATTCGTGATTGCCGTGTCGTCGGGATTGTAGAAAAAGCGATCAGCACACTTGACTGGCGAAGTCTTGTGGTCGGCGATGCTCGGGCAGCCGGAACCTTCAGGAGTATCGGGAGAGATCTCGTGAGCGATCCGAAGAAATGTGCCCAGGTTACATAACGAAGTGCTGACCTTCTGGCTCGGCCCGGGCATGCTGGTCGAATAACAGCTTCCCTGCTTCATGTAATAGCCAACACTCTTCTCGGATGCCGACTGGATTCGGGGGCGCAGTCTGCGCTGACCGTTATAGAACAGATACTCGAAGGGTTCGGTATTGGCGGGCAGACGAACCGTCCACAAGTTGCCGGACGAATGAGTCCAGTTGAGATTGAGTCCGCCGCTCCCGACAGCCTCTCCTCCGCTCACAATCGGAGTTTCCCCCGGATAGTTTTGCCAGACAATCGGCGCCCGGGCGGTTCCGGAATCGGCGGAGGTGAAGTTTAAAGTCCCGGGACTTGTGGGACTCAGCGGAAGATAATAAGTTCCGCTCCTCAGCATTACAACGATGGACCGGTTGGGATTGGTCTTGATCAGATCTTCGACTGCGGCTTGAGCACGGGCCACGGAAGCGAATGGCCCATCGGTCTTCCCTGCATTCGGAGCCGCCAGTTTGCCGCTCCAGGAATCCTTGCCGCTTGGCGCGACGTAAAAGCTGGCCGCTGTCGAAGACCCAATCTCTTTGGCCGTCGCCTTGCCGGATTGAGCCCCTTCAACCGAACTCGCAGCTCCCCAGGCGACGACGCCGCCGCCCAGGAGAGCACAGAAAATAAACAACGCAGAAATGTTCCGCATAGGGGAGGTAGTCGTGACGCGGATCGCGAGGCGGCCCTGTGACCGGCCGCCTCGCCTGTTATCGATTACTGAACAACCGATTACTGGACAACCAGGGTTACGTTCAGCGTTTGTGGCGTCGTGCTGCCACCGTTGGTGCCGGCCGTTCCGGTCGCGGTGAGCGTGATCGTGGTTCGTTCCAGCAGGTGTGCCACCTCCGCCTCCGCCCCCTCCGCCTCCGGAGGCGCTGCCACCTCCGCAGCCTACTAGAGCCATGATCATGACCACGGCGAGAACGCCGAGCATGATGGCCATGCGGCGACGATTACGTTTCTTCCAATCACCCGCCAGAACCAAGCCGAAGAATCCTATTCCACTAAGGCTGGCCCACAGACTCGTCGCGCCCTTGGGGGAAGTCCCGTTCACAGGAGCGACAAGAGCAGCCGATGGGCCGGTGGTGTTGATCTTCAAAGTACCCGCGGCGTAAGGCGGCGCCATGGCACTCGGTGCGGTGCAAGTAACCCCCGAGGGCAACGACGACGGGCACGCGAATGTAACGGTGCCGTCGTAGCCGTTGACCGGCTTCACAGTGATGGAGTAGCTGGCGGAGCTGCCCGGGTTCACGGTTTGGGTGGTCGGATTCGCTGCGAGTGTATAGGTCGGCTGCGTGCTGCCGTGATCACCTGGTTCAATGCGGTTGACGTGCTCCCGGGGAAATTAGCATCTCCGCCGTAGGCGGCGGTAATGCTGTGCGAACCAAGTGCCAGTTTGCTCGTGGGAAAAGTTCCCACTCCGGCAGTCAACTGCGCCGTCCCGAGCGTCGTCGTCCCGTCTTTGAAAGTGACGGTTCCCGTCGGAACCAGAGTGTCGCCACTCACCGTGTCGGTCACGGTGGCAGTGAACGTCACCGTGGTATTAAGAGGCGCGCTAGAGCGCTGAGGATTTCAGGCCCGTGGAGTCAGTCGCTTGATGGACCACCTGCGCCAGTGCCGGCGACGTATTGGGCGAAAAGTTTATATCTCCGCTGTATTGAGCGGTGATGCTCTGCGAGCCGACCACGGTGCCGGCGGTGCTAAGCACGGCGTCGCCGCTGGTGTTCAGCGTTCCTGACCCTAGGAGCGCCGAACCATCGTAAAACTTCACGCTCCCGGTAGGCACCGCAGTCACGCCCCGCACCGACTCTTTTACCGTGGCCGTGTAGCTTACCGCCGTGCCCACGATGGACGGGTTAGCGGACGACGTCACTCCGACATTGGTTCCGCCCGCATTCAGCAGAACTGTGACCCCGGAGAAACCTTTCTTCGTCCCCGTTGTGACCACGTCGGGAATTCCATCGCCGTTGACATCGGCGAATGCAATGTCAGAAGCGAAGCTTCCCGCGGGATACTCGAGCGGAGGGTAGGGGAAAGTTCCGTCGCCTTTGCCGTACAGAAGCCCGAGGGTTGAAAAGGTCGAGTTGGTGTAGATCAGATCCAGGTGACCATCCTGGTTGAGATCCACCATCTTCACGTAGCCAGGCTGCGGAAAACCGAAGAGCGCGGACTGCGCCGTGGTTTGAAGAAGTGTCGGAGTCTTGAACGTGCCGTCTCCGTTGCCCAGGGCAACTGCGATTCCTTGGCTATGGCTGCTGGTCTGATCCTGAATGGTAACCGCCAGATCAGGTTTGCCGTCGCCATTAAGGTCGCCAATCGCGGCTGCGTAGGGGTTGTTACCGACGGTAGTTGACTTGCTGGTTGGGAAGGTGCCATCACCTTTTCCGAGAAGAACAAGCACGCTGGTGCCGACCGTGGAATTAGACCCATACAGCGGCACGATCAGATCGAGATTCTTATCGCCGTTAACATCTGCAGCAGTAATTTCGGTGCCCGGCAGCGCGACAACGTAATTGACCACGGTGTCAAAGCCACCCGTGCCGTTGTTAATTAATACGCCGACGTCTCCGTTTGTGGCGCCCTTAGTACAGACCGCGCCGTTGTTGGTACAGTTCACTACGGCGAGGTCAGTCTTGCCGTCGCCGTTGAAGTCGCCAGCGATAATTCCCAGTGTCGAGTATGTCGTAACCGAACTCGGCTCGGTCCGATATGTCGACCCCTGAGTGAAGGTGCCGTCGCCATTGCCAGTGAATATCTGAATTCCTCCGTTGACAGTATCCGTGGCTGCGATGTCCAACTTGCCGTCGCCGTTGAAATCACCCACGGCAACGAACTGAAATTGGAAATTGGTGGGGAAAGCCTTGCTGCCATAATTCACGCCTGGCTTCAGGGTGCCATCGCCATTGGAAAGAAACACCGTGATGTTTCCCTCAGTTTTGCCGAAAGCATAGTTGTTTCCGACCACAAAGTCCGGACGGCCGTCGCCGTTGAAGTCACCACTGGCGATGGCGACGGATGTCTGATATCCGTTGCCGTTGATCGGGGTGATGGGTCCGGAATAGTAATCGACCGCCGACCGGAAGCTTCCATCGCCAAATCCCGGCAGGTAGACAAAGCTGTACAGTTCATCGGGAACGATCACGTCGTTGTGGCCATCTTTGTTGAAGTCAGCCACTAGGGCCGGGGGCAGAACAACTCCCGTTGCGGTCAGCCGAGTTCCTCCTATAGCGTAGCCCACCGAAGCATCTTGGACGGTACCGTTTCCGTCACCGAGAAGAACCGTTACATCGGCCCCTTGCTGGTTGGAGGCGACAATGTCGTTCTTGCCGTCGCCGTTCACATCGGCGACGGTCAAGGCCGTGGTATCGATACCTCCTTGGGCATACACGCCCGCTGAGAAATTTCCCTTGCCGTCGTTGACGTAAACCGTAACGGAGTTGTTGTCTAAACAGTTGGCACTCACGATTTCGTCTATACCATCGCCCGTCAGGTCGCCACCAACGTTGAAGCACGAACCGTAAACACTGTCAGGCGTGCCCAGGGCAGCCGGATTATTTGGGTAGGTACCGTAGCCACTCGACGGCGTGTTCAAGTACACCACCATCTGATTGAGGCTACCGGTAGGAGAGCCCGGGCCAGCTGGACCCGCGAAGTCAAGGTATCCATCGCCATTGAGGTCGGCGAACACCACGACGCCCGGATTGAGCTGTCCCAGGAACGGTATCCCGGTCGGTGTGTTGAAGGTTCCGCTTCCATCATTCTTGTTTTTCAACACCCAAATACTGCCCGGATTTCCGTTGTCAGCGACTACGATGTCGAGGGCGGTGTCCGGCTTAACAGCCATAACTGCGGCCCATACAGCACCGTTCGCCGTCACGGGGATGACCCCCTGAGATGTTTCGGCGAAGCCCCCGCTGCCATTGTTCAGCCAGACCTCGACCGTTGCCGGCGCCCCTTGGTGCAAGATGACGATGTCATCCTTCCCGTCGCCGTTCACATCGCCCACGAAGATGGGATCAAATATGTCCGTGTTGGAGGGTAAGGTCACTGGAGTTAACACCGCAGGCTGAAAGGTTCCGTTTCCATTACTCAATATCACCGAAATGGCATACGCCGGGGTGCTCGACGAGCCGTTGTTCACGATTGCGGCAACATCGTCTCGGTTGCCGTCGCCATTGAAATCGCCGAGCACGGCTGGATAGGGCGAGTAAGTTCCCGCTCCTGGAAAGACCGGGTTGGCAGGGATCTGGGTGGCAGCGAGGAACCCGATATTAGACGGCTGTGGCAGAACCGGGGTCTTCGTCTGGCCTTGCCATTTAGCGCGCGCTCTGCCGCTGTTCGCCGTCCGGGCGCTTCGGGTTGAGGTGGAAGTGACTTGGGCATCGGACCCAAAGCTGAGTAGAGAAACCAGCATCAGAAAAACGAAGAAACGAACTGCTCGACTATTCATAGTGGTTGTTGCGACTCCCTTTGTCATAAGTTTCATTTTTCGCTCCCAGCTCGCCTTGGAGGAAAGGCTAGCCGACATCACAAGAAATGTAGATAACCGTCTGTATTCAGGCGCCGGGCTGCTCAGCCTTGTCAATGCAAGCCTTCAGGCATTCAGCCAGACGCTCAACCTGGGGTTCCACCAGAATCTCGTAGTGGTTGCCCGGGACGGCATGAATTTCCAGAGTGTTGACCAGAGATTTCCACGCGGCATGGGGATCGTCAGAACCGCTGCGTAGAGATTGTTCGTCGGCGCGGATCAGAGTGGCTTTTCCCGCATAAGGGCGCAGCACATAACGGTCGGCGGCGGCCCGGTTGGAATCCCGTATATCGTTCAGGTGTTGGGGCACTCGCCGGCCGCGCCAAGCACGCCGAATTCTTTTCCGGATAGCCTTGGGCAAGTCGTGCGTCCAGTGACTCCACGAAGGCGTCAGCAGCAGGTTGAACAGCGAGGACGTCACCGACTTCAAGTCGCCGGGATAGGTGTCAAAGAGCACCAGCAAGCCGACGTCTTCGCCGCGCGCGAGCAGTTGTTGCGCGATTTCGTAGGCCACCAGGCCGCCGAAAGAAAACCCGCCAACAGAAATTGGGCCGCGCGGCTGCACGGTGCGAATCTCATTGAGGTAATGGGACGCCATCTCCTCAATCGTGGCGTGAGGGGGACGCTTTGGGTCCAACCCCTGCGACTGCAAACCGTAAAAAGGATGATCGGGAGCCAAGCGTCGTCCCAGTTCATAAAATCCGACCACGTTGCCGCCCACGCCATGGATGCAGAAAAAAGGCGCATGCGAACCAGCAGGCTGGATGGGCACCAGCGAAGACCAATGATGCGACCATCCGTCCTGACGCAGGGTCGCAGCCAGCCGCTCGATCGTAGGCGCCTCGAAAAGCATGGCCAGCGGCACGGTTTTGTTCAGAGCCTGCCCGATGCGGTGCATTAGCCTTGCCGCCAGCAGCGAGTGTCCGCCTAACTCAAAAAAATTGTCCCGAATCCCGATGGGTTTCTTGCCCAGCACTTCTTCCCAGATGCGTACCAGTTGCGCCTGGAAAACGTCGGTCGCCACCGCGATCTCGTCGGAGCTGGCTTCGACTTGCGGCGCGGGCAATCCTCGACGATTAATCTTGCCGTTCGGCGTCAAAGGCATGGACTGGAGCAGAACGAAAGTCGAGGGCACCATGTAATCCGGCAGGTGTTGCTGCAAATAGTGGCGGAGTGTTGTCGCCGTCGGTTTCGTTCCCTGAACAGCCGACAGGTACGCAATCAGACGCTTGCCGCCGGGTGCATCCTCCCTGGCAACCACAGCCACTTCGCGAACTTCCGGATGCTTGGCAAGCGCGGATTCAATCTCTCCCAGTTCAACCCGAAAACCTCGAATCTTGACTTGGTCATCGCCGCGTCCGAGAAACTCGATTTCGCCCCACGACAGATAGCGAGCCATATCGCCGGTCTTATATAAACGCGCGCCCGGTTCGATCGAAAACGGATCGGGAATGAATTTCTCGTGCGTCAACTCAGGCCGATTGTGATAGCCCTGAGCCACGCATACGCCTCCGATGTGCAGCTCTCCCGGAATGCCCACCGGCACCGGATTCAGCCGCGCATCGAGCAAATAAATACGGCAGTTCGCCAGCGGACGGCCGATAGGAATGTTTTCCGGCAGCGCATCTCCGGCAGCGAGCTTCGGCTCGAACGCGGTTACGCTGACGCTGGCCTCGGTCGGACCGTAGGTGTTAATCCATCGCACCCGGCTGCCCACTGCTTTAAACCAGGTGGCATAGGCGTTGGCGGAAGCTCTCTCGCCTCCGACAACAACCAACCGGACGGTGCGCGGAGCCGGGCGTTTCAGTTCCGCAAGGTGATGGACCCACTCGTGCCAGTAAGCGGTAGGCAAATCCAGAATCGTGACTTGCTGCCGTTCGACCCAGGCCAAAAAGTCGGGAACTGCCAGTGACATTTCGTCCGACCGCAGCACCAGCGTGGCCCCGCACATCCAGGTAGCAAACAACTCTTCGATCGCGATATCGAAACTCACGGAACAGAATTGCAGCATGCGATCGTTCGGCCCAAGGTCAAACATTCTGGACGTAGCCGTGAGGTAGTTCGCCAGACCCGTGTGCGCAAGAAGAACCCCACGCGGTTTCCCGGTAGATCCCGAAGTGTAGATAACGTAAGCCGTGTCAGTGGGAGCAACTCCGCTTTCCGGATTGCTGTTTGGTTCAGCGGCGAGCACTTCCGCAAGGTCGGCAAGCATCACGGTTCGGCAGCCATCGGGAGCGTCGCCGGATAACATGCCCTTCTGGGTGATCAACACGCGCGCCTGCGAATCCTCCAGCATGTAGCCAAGGCGCTCTTGTGGATATTTGGGATCGAGTGGAACGCAGGCGGCACCGGACTTCATCACTGCCAACAGCGAAATCGCAAAGTCGAATGTGGGGTCGAGGCAGATGCCAACCCTCACGTCGGGCCCAACTCCGCACTTCCGCAGGTAATGCGCTAATTGATTGGCGCGCCCATTGAACTCACGATAGGTCAGCTCTTTGTTCCCCCAGACGACGGCGGGCCTTTCGGGGAAGCGCTCTGCCTGGCCTTCTACGAGTTCGTGCAGGCATTTGTCGCGCGCATATTCCTGGACATTTCCATTCCATTCGACCAGGATCTGGCGCTCTTCGTCTTCGGTCAGAATGGGGAGGGTTGATACCTGCTGGCCCGGTTTCTGTGCAACCCCCCGTAACAAAGTTTCCAGATTCTGCAGGGTGCGGTCGATGCTGGCTTGCTCAAACAAATCCTGGTTATAGAGCACGCGCAATGTGAGGTCTTCCGCGTTGCCGTCGATCTGCAGGTGTAAATCGACTGGCACTTCCGGGTTCAAGGCTTGAGTCGTTTCCGACTCGCGGGCCTGCGATTTTTCGCTCCCACAGGAAAAAGAGACTTGGAAAGTTGGGGCTTTGACGCCCAGCTCCGAAGTCAACACTTCCGCCAACTCTGACAAAGCAAAACTTCCATGCGCCATGACTTCGAGCACACCGGCATGAGTCCGAGATACGAGATCGCGGAACGAGGGATCACCAAACAGATCGGCACGTAACAGAAACGCATTTTGTCTTGAGCCCGAATGGTCCGTGGCGAAATCCGCCAGCGTGCAGCCGACCACCAAATCTTCTTGAGAGGTGTATCGCAACAGCAAAACCTGGAAGGCGCTCAAGAGCACGATAGAGAGTGGAACTTGCTCGTCCCGGCTGAATCGACGAAGCCCTTCTGCAAGGCTTTCTGCCACCGGCCGTGATCGCCATGCGTAGTGTAAGGCTGGCGTGGCCGGCCTGGGGTTGTCCGCTGGGAGATTTAAGACCGGCGCGCCCGAGAGTTGACGATGCCAATACGCAGCGCGGCTCTCGACGGGAGTCTCGATTCGTTCCGAATGCGGGACTCTCTCACCCGCAATCCCGGCTGCCGCCGGTTCTGAAGGGAAAGATCTACCTGTAATGGTTTCGCTCATCAATAACTGGAAATGTTTATGGGTTGCAGAGGTTCAAGCGGGCTATATTCGCGATCGGAGAGAAAGCGATTAGGCAGGCACGGACTCAGGCGGCGCCGGATCCGCGGAGGACTGCGGGGATGGTTTTCGCCAGAATCTGCATGTCAAGCCACAACGACCAGTTGCGCACGTACTGGAGATCCAGTTCCATCCATTTGTGAAAAGGTAGCGAACTCCGGCCATTCACCTGCCACAGGCAAGTAATACCGGGCCGGACGCTGAAGCGGCAGCGTTGCCAATCCTCTCCAGCTTCGGTGAACAACTCGTAATCGCGCAACTGCAGTGGACGCGGGCCCACCAGGCTCATGTCCCCGCTGAGCACATTGAAGAACTGAGGCAGTTCATCGATGCTCGTCTTGCGGAGAAACTTGCCGACGGATGTGAGGCGCGGGTCGTTCTTGATCTTGAACACCGGCCCGGTGACTTCATTCAAATGCTCGATGTCCTGCAGTTTCTGTTCCGCATCCATGACCATGGTCCGGAACTTGTAGATGGAGAAAACTCTCTTGTTGAAACCCACCCTTTTCTGCACGAAGAAGACCGGGCCCGGCGAGGTAAGTTTGATGAGGATGGCCGCCAGCAGCAACAACGGAGCGAGAATGATGAGCAGCGCCAACGATAACGTGAGATCGATGACCCGCTTGATCACAATGGGCCATCCTTCTCCGATACCGCCGGAGTGGGTGATGACGTGAGAACCTTCAACTTCTTCGGCTCTGGGGAGGCGATTTTTCAGATTGAACAGGTCCGAAAGCACGTGCAGCATGATTCCTTGCTGCTCGCACATAATGGCGATCTCGGAGGCGTCGTTGTGGAACGAACGCAACGGCACGGCAATCACCACTTCATCCACTACGCTGCGCCGCAAAAACTTGGGCAGTTCCTGCAGACTACACATCAGAGACCAACCGTTGGTTCGTAGATCCTCGGCTCCCGCCCATTCATCGTCGGCGAAGCCCAGTATCCGATATCCGAGTTCCGGTTTCGACCGGATGGTCTTGGCAAACTCAACGGCTCGGCTATTCGTACCCACAATCAGCATGTTTCGCAAGTTGCGTCCGTGCCTACGCAACCGCCGCAGGTACGTGCGAATCGCGAGCCGGCTCACCACCATCACACTTGTGCTGCAAAACCAAAAAACTGCAATGAATGTGGGTGTGACCATGCGGAAGCCGATCACGACCGACGCGAGACCCAAAACCAGCGCCGATAGCGACGTCGCCTTGACGATATCAATGGCTTCGGATCTGCGGGCCTGCATGCGCTTGGAGTTGTACAAGTCGAGCATCATGAAAATGCTATTCCAAATCCACAAGAGCACGAAAAAGACTACAAAGTTCTGCACCTTGATTCTCAAGGACAGAAACTCGCTAAATGACATGAGCCCTTGCGCCTTGGCCATGGGCAAGGCGGCCACTCCGAAAGATGCGACCAAAAGAAGCAAGTCAAACACCCTGATGGCGTTCGTCAGAGTGCGGCGTCCTACGCTATCCATCGATGCGTCCCCTTACAGAAAGTGTTCAGCGTTTCCAGCGCTTCCAGACGATCCTGGAATTCGGGCAGTTGAAAACCTGAATTATCCCGAAGTGCTGAGATCTTGGATTGAGAGCCTTTATTGGACATGAGATTAAAAAGGGCGAGTAAAACTTTGCAGCAGGCCGGATCCGGGCTAGGTCTTACCGAATCTCCAGCGCCTTTCCAGCCTAGAGCTTGTTGTAGATATTTTCGGGAATCGGGAAGGTCCGCTGGTTCAGAACCGCCCCAAGCATCCGGATATTCGCGGCCTGTAGCTGCTGCGTAATCTCCCGAGTCGAATCTCGACGGGTGGAGTTCGCTTTCAACACCAGAACCAAGCCATCCGACTGTCCACCGAAAACCATGGCGTGATTGCAGACGTTGAAAGGCGCCACATCCATCAGGACGTAATTGAATTCCGCACGCAATTCCGCAATGCGCATGCGCATTCGACCCGAAGTCAGCAACTCCTGCGAATTGTTGTTCTCCGCGCCGCTGCTCACCAGCCAGAGATTGGGACGCGACAACTGTTGGGCGTACTGCCGAATTGGGCCGTCCCCAATCAGCGCATCGGTCAATCCGTAGTGGTTCTCAACTTTGAATTGTTCGTGCAATGAAGGAGCGCGCAAACTGCAATCCACAATGCAGACTGAGTTGGTCACCTGCGAAGCCAGTATCTCGCCCACCCGGGCGCAAATCCAACTGCATCCGTCTCCCGATTCCGTGCCGCTGAAAACCACATGATGCGCGGCGTCCGTACCCGGCAGCATGAACAATCGCTGCACCAGTTTGCCTACTTCTTCACGCGTGGTCTCATCAATTTCCAGGGCAGGAACCGCAGCGGTGAACGCTTGCGGGGTAAGAACTGCCCCTTGCAAAGGCTCGGAATCCGTCTGCAGCATTTCTTGGGTCTTGCGCAACTGGTCCAGCAACTCGAAGTTTCTGCTCATGATCTCCCTGTGACTTCCTTTTCAGATTCAGTTCGTGACTCAGTTTCCGCTTTGTTCTCCAACCGTGGAAGTTAGGGGGATCGATGGGGAGTACTGTCCGTCTGTGCCAGTGCCCCGGAAATCTTCGAAACGCTGAGGTACCGAAGCGAGCACCGGAATGTTCAGTTCCGCAGAGACCTGCGCCGGTGTTCGGAAGGATGGATCCATGTATTCCTGGATGAAGACTGCGCCAAGCGTAACCGTGGCTGCAAGCAAAGTGCCGAGCAACATGACCAACCCAGGAGAATTCGACGGCAAACTCGGTACCACTGGTTGCTCCGCGATGGCCACGTTCACAATGCGGGTGCGATCCAGGGCTTCCGTCATGCGCGCCTGCTCTCGCTTGCGCTGATATAACAGATAATTTTCTTCATCAGTCTTCACCGTGCGCAACAAATCCTGCTCCAGGATTCCCTTCTGCTCCAGATCCCGGGTTTCGGATTCGTACTTTTCCACGATGGCCTGCTGTGCTGCGGCCCGTGCTTGCAGCCCGCTGTGTTCAGCCTTCGCTTTGGCTAGCTCTTCGTTGATCCAGGAATAAGTTGGGTTGCGGTCGGTAGTCTCTTCTTTGATGGGCTTGGCTTCTTCCCGGGCAATGGAAGCCTCCGTATCCGCAATCTGCTTGTCTGCTTCCTGCACCAGGGGATAAGTCGGCTGGTATTTCGTCAGCAACTCGGTGCGCTTAAGTTCCAGAGTCATCAGCGTGTTCTTGAGGCCCTGCAAAACCTGGGCGTCATCTTGCGACCGCATCGAGGTGGTAAGACGCTCGGGTGTGATTCCGGCTTGCTTCTGCAAGGTACTAATCCGCTGCTCGGTGGAGGCCATTTCCGCACGAGTCTGCTGCAAGCTGGAGCGGAACTCGCTCAATTTCTGCAGTGTAATATCCCGGGTCATCTGGGGAGCAACTCCGTCCGGCTGCGCGGAGAATGCCTTGAGTTGCGCTTCTGCCTCGCCTAAGTCCTTCTTGTAACGCTCGGTCTCCTCATCGAAGAACTTGACCTGTCCGGGGGGCGTGTGCACGGCCACGTGCTTTTGAATGTACGCATCCCCGAGGGTCCGCAGTACCCGCTCAGCCAATTGGGGATCCTGCGATGTGTAGGAGACGCTGATCAGATCGCTTTTCTTGATAGGCTCGATTCGCAGCGCGTCCTGCAGGCGCGAAGTCGCTTTCGCAATTTTCTTGTCCGGGCTCAGGGGACCAAAAACATATTCCCTGAGCGACTTGCGCTGGTCGAGGCCGCAGGAGACAACGACCTGCCGCAAAACATCCTCGCTCTGCACCAGTTCGATCTCAGAGTTGAGTTCTTCCTCTGTGACCTCGCTGCGCACCACGATCGGAGCATTCTGTTCCGGACTCACAATCGGGTCTTGCCGCTCTCGGTCCACCAGGAATTTGGTCGTGGCGCGATATTGCGCGGGCTGGAAAATAGCCGCAAACACCGAACCAAAAAGAATGCCCAAAAAACAGAGCATTGCTGTTCCCTTGCGACGAAAACCAATAGCCACCAGGTCGCGTAAGGAGAAACTGAAAGTTCCCCTCTCGAAAATGGGCATCACATCACGGTTATTCATAAAGTATCCTCGACTACTTGATCGACGACTGCTTGATCGACTACTTGAGGGGAAAGTAAGCACCCACGCCGGAGTTGGGTATAAACGGCTTGACCTTTGAGAGAGTGTTCTTTGGTACGAACAGCATGTCGCCGGGATGCAGGAAGGGATCTTCCCGCAAGCTGTGGTCGGCCTCCATCTTCTTGACATCGATGATCTGCGCCGAGGTCCAGTTATCGTCCACGCGACGGTACAGTACCACCTGCGAATGCTTGGCGCTGTCCAGGAATCCACCTGCCATGGCAATGGCTTCCGTCAGGGTCGTGTCGCCACGGAGTTCATACTTTCCCGGGCGTGCGACTTGGCCGTCGGCAACGAAATAGGGTCTCTGAAAATCCTTGAGCACGACTGAAATGGCGGGATCGTTCAGGATCTTGCTATACACCTTGCGGAGAGTTTCCGTGAGCTGGGGCACGGTTTGCCCCTGCACTTTGATGTCTCCCACTCCATGCAGGGTAACGAAACCATCAGGCTGGACGGCGACCCCGGTCTGGTTGAATTCAGGGCTCAAGTCGAAGGTGATGTCGAAGGTATCGCCGGGCTGAATTTTGTAGCGCGAGTCGCGCGTCTGAAATTGCGGGTCAACTCCAGAAGTAGGAGCCGAGGCGGTCAGGTTTGCCGCCGGACTCGTACCGGCTGTAGCCGCGACTTTCTGCGGCTCCTGCCCCGCGCACATTAGTTGCGCGGCCAACACCACGAACGCGGTGCAAATGGAAAACGACCAGTTTTTCATAATGTTTCCTGTCCAGTTACAATTCGTGTTTCTGTTAAGCCGAAACCGGGAATGGCTCGGCGTCAAATTACTTTCATTCAAACTTGGAGCTCTCCACTAACCCCGTTAATTGAGACCCAGTGGAAGTGATGTCGTACTGACGGATCTTATACAGCAGTCCGCGATAGCTGATGCTAAGCAGCTCTGCTGCGCGCCGACGATTCCATCCGGTTTGCTTGAGCGCCTGGCTGATGGCGTGGATCTCGGCCTCGGCACGGAGACGGCGCAGCGCAAGTTGCGGCGGCGGCGGCGAGCTTGGCGAACCTGAAACCGGTATCTGGGCCGGATCACTCTTGTCTTGGGGATCACGCGCCGGCTGGGCATTTTTGCGATTTGGATTAAGTTCGTTCATCGCGTCCTCGGTAACAGGCGAAAGGCCTTTCCCTGTCCAAAAGCAGTTCCTTTTCTTGTTGAAGATTGGGAGAGTTTCTTGAAGCTTCCAACATTTATGCTGACCCGACTGGTGTCTACAATTGTAGCTTCGCCCTCTGAGTCACATTCGTGACCCGGAACAACGTTGTCACACCCCAAGAATTTAGGAGCCAAAGGCTTCGTAGTCAGTGCGAAATCTCTACGTGGCCAGAATCATGTTCGTCGGGGGGAGAGAGCGACACCTAAGTGCTTATAAACTATGCGTTAGTAAACCACGGCGTCAGGCGGTACGAACGCCTAAAAAGTGATGCCAGCTTATCCGACCCTGCAAATTCCTGCAAGAGGTAGAACGACCTAGTGACTAAAGGCTCCAAGCGCATTAGCCCACAATGATCTACTACTAAGCATCTATTTATCTACAACATAAACGGATACATCGTAGCAAAATGTGCATGTAGCCCCATCAGCTACAGATCAGGATGATAAATGCATGGTCCGCCTCCTGCTCGGACGGGGGTCGGGTTATCATTCTTGTTCCATTCCAGCTTGTTCCATTCCAGCAAGCAGTATTCGCGTTGAAAACGCTGTCGTGTGAGCCTTGCTTGACTCCCACCGCAACAAGAACAATAATGTCGCAAAACTGGGAGCTTCCGGCCTTCGATGCGATAGACTGAAACCGGGTTTTATGCATCCTAAGGTCTCGCGCGAAATCAGGCTTGCTTCGTCTTATCCGGGTGATGGTGGGTTTGAAAAGGAATCAGCCTAGGAATCGCGCAGTCAGGCGTTAAGCGCATCATGACCCTTTATATTCAAGAACTTACTTCGAAGCTTTACAATACTTGACCTACCCGCGCAACTATTCGCGCAAACCAGTGTTTTTGACATTGTGAGCCACGTAGTCTGCAAACAGATGAAGAAGCGAGATCAAAACAAGATCGATAAAACTCTAAGGAGAACCCCCCTGATGACGAACTACAGCAAAATGACCTTGTTGAGCGCAGCCCTTGCGGCGTTCATGTTACCCGCTGCGGCGCAGACTTCCACCGCTCCCGCAACCTCGAGTGCTCCGGCGGTTTCCACTGCCCCAGCCCCTGGTTCCCCGACTACTTCTCCAGTCCCGACCTCTCCATCGCCGGGGCAAAATGCCAATGAGATTAACCAACTGAAGACGCAACAGGAGAAACGCATCGCCAACGGCTTGGCCAACGGCACGCTCACTACCGCCGAAGCGGACGCCTTGGAGAAGAAGCAAGGACAATTGAATGATGAAGAGCGGCAGATGAGGGCAGCAAACGGTGGAAAGCTGACCCCTGCCGACCAGGCCAAGCTGCAGCAACAGCAGAAGCAGATCTCCAACCAGATCTATTCGAGCAAGCACAACGCGGCCAATCGCACCACTGACCCTAAGAGTGGCATCGGGAAAACCGAGCAGAGTCAGCAGGAGCATATCGCGCAGGGTATGAAGAGCGGCCAGTTGACGGCTGGTGAGTCCACCCAACTGGAGAACCAAGAGTCAAAGATCAACACCGAACGGCACAACGACATCACTGCCAACGGTGGCAAGCTGACGTCGCAGGAACAAGCTCAAATCAAGCAGCAACAGAAGCAGGTCTCCAGTCAGATTTACAAAGACAAGCACAACAACCAACACACTGGAAAACAGAAGTAATTCGTGAAAGTGAAGTAAGCGAAGCCATTGCCCCCGGAAACGGGGGCATGTTTTTTGTGGACGACTTTGGCGGGCGGCCGAAGGAACTGATTCTACTTCTAGCGCCGGGACCGCCGCTTGAACACTGGCTCCTCTAGCTAAGTCGGGCAAACCCGCTGGCAGCAAAAACCCGCGCCTCGCGGCCCCTGGTTGAGGGCGGCAAGGCGCGGTTTTGTTTACAGAGGAAAGACCAGCAATCGCACTATTCGGCGATTTCTGCCTCGCGAGTCTTCGGAGTGGCGACCAGCCCATCCGTATTCTTGTTTGCGTCCATGTAGAATCCGACCAACTGGCCTTTGTCGTTGATCCCGTTGATAACGGTCATAGTGCCGTTGCCGTTTGGATCATCGATCGTCTGATACTTCTTGTTGCTGTACACGAAGCCGTGCTGGTTGCCCGAAGCGTCCGTGTAAACTCCAACCACCTGGCCTTTGTTGTTCAAGCCCAGAGCCTGGGTAAAGGTGGAGTTGGGCACATCGAGTGAGGTGAAGGTGCCAGCGTTCAGCAGGAAACCGTGGTTGACCTGGTTGACATCGACCCAGAAACCGCACACTTGCTGCAGGTTGTTAATCCCAGTGGCCTGGGCGCCGCCCACGGCTCCGGGGATCGTGATCACTTCGAACACGCCGCCGAATTCATCGTAAACGTACGGGAAATCAGGCGTGGAGTTGTTCGCCGACATGCTGTAGTAGCCAGAAGCCTGGCCCACATCGTTCAGACTAAGAAGCTGGTTGAAAGCCGTGCCCGGATAGTCAACGGTGAGCCAGTTGACCGGAGGACCGAAGGTGAAGCCATGGGTGACGTTAGCGCTGTCGACATAGAATCCAGACGTCCGCTCGTGGTTGTTGACGCCGGTGACCTGGGTCATGGCCGATTGCGGATAGTTCTCATTGATGAAGTGCTTGGGCAGCTCGAGCACGAACCCACGGTTGGTGGTCGCGCCGTGATAGCCCGCGATTCTGGCGGAGTTGTTGATGCCGAGCAACTGGGTGAACGTGTCCTTCGGATAGATAACGGTTTGGAAGTTGTAGGATGTTTCCTGCGCCGACATGGGCAGGGAGGCCAGAACTACCAGGCCGAGGAAGAGGGCAAGTGATTTCAGTTTCATGATTTTTCTCCTTAAGTGATTTGAATGAATTCTTGATTTTTGACCTACATGGGAGCTTGCGTATCCTGCAATTCCCACCACCGATTGCGATCTGCCGGGCGGCTTGTTTTCCCGCTCACTTATAAAGGCGACGTTTCAAGAGAAATTCCCTCACGTCGAGGAGATTTTGTTCAATTAAATTTTCGGGTTGGTTTCTGACAGGTCTGGGAAGATTTTCTTTGGGGCGGAGAGCTCAGTAGCCACAACATTGGACCAGGGACCGCGGCGACGATGCTCCCAAATCTAGTGGGTCGTACCAGTGCCCGGGTATACGCCCTTGAAACTTAGCGTGTCCCCGGACTCAATAAAAGCTTGCAATTGCGCCTGCGTATATTCCGCGTTGGTATCGCTGATGTATTCGTTCTTCGATGACTGATACAACAGCCCTGTGATCTGTCCCTGGATCGTTCCCCTTGCAATCAGATCGATGTTGGCGGCGGTTGCCTGCGACTGCAGGGTCGCCCAATCGCTCTGCTCCGAGTGACCGTTGACGTTGGCGGCGGTCAGCGTGATGGTGTATCCCACGGCCGGCGCGGTTCCGGTATCGAAGCAAAGCAGGTAAGCGATCATGTCGGTTTTCTGCTGGCTGGTGTACCCGTTGAACAGGCGCAGAGCAAGTAAATCCCCAACAGTCGAAAGGTGCCCGTCGTGTTCCATTCCGAAGCCATCGATGGTCGTGGTGTCGTGCCGGGTGTAGAGCAGCTTCTGGTAAACATTCCTAAGTTCCGGAACCTTCATGGGCTGGGGCTTGAAAGCGCCCTGCACCTGCCGGTCCGAGCCCGGCCCCGGGTCCGCCGTATGGCAACTGTTGCAGGTCGATCCCTTGCCCGAACCGGGGATGGTGAGAAAATCCGTTTCTCCCGCGGTTGGATTTCCGCCCGCAATCGATTGCGGAAGAGTGCGATCCAGATTCTGGTTGGGATTGGGCAGGAACAGAATGCTGTTGACGAAATTGTTATATGTCGTAATGTCCGGGACGGAAAGGCGAGCGCCGCCCATCAACTCATCGAAGACAGCGTTGAAAGCGGGAAAGTCGGCAAAGTCCCCACGCCAGTGGTAGGGAGACAGGTTCAGCAAGCCCCGAAGGGTTTGGGTCATCATCGGACCCTTCATGGGGTGAAAGCTTATTTTCTTGCCGTCCTCAATGATGTGGGTCATATTGCCGCCGCGGTCGCCCAGGTCCCACGCCAGATGATCCATGTCTCCGTCCACGTGGCAGGAGGCGCACGCGCCGGTGCCGTTTCCCGACAGCTTGGCGTCATACAGGAAACCGCGTCCCTCTTTGATCGTCAGTGGGGTCGGGTCGGTGCCAACCGGCACATCGTTGAGCTTCACCATCTTTGAGGTGTCGATCACCGAGATGGTGTTGGAGATCCGGTTCAAGGAATACAAGGTTTGTGCCGCCGAATTGAGAGCAAGCCCCCTCGGCCCACGCTTATGTTTGGGATCCGCCTTCGAACCCGATCCGCCCGGCCCCGACACTTCGACAAATGACAACACGTTCCCGTTGGTGTCTACCCGAGCCACGCGATCGGTCCCAAAAGCTGCCACGTACATAAAACTCCCACTCGGATCGAAGACCACCGCAGTAGGCTGCGCCAGCGCAGTCTTCAGCGCCGCAGGATTGGGAAGGATCTTGTAGTTGATCTTAGGATTCAAATCGAAAGGCGTGATCTGACCGTTCGCCACCTGGATACGCGTAATGCGATTGTTTACCCAGTGCCCGCGCAGCGTGGGCTGAAAAAAAGTCAGATTGCGAGCATCGGTGTTGCTGACGAAAAGATCGCCCGTCACCGGATTGACGGCGAGGCCCAGGTTAATCGTCCCGGCCCCCGAATAGTAGCCTGACACGATGGGAAATGGGCCAGTCGTGATCTTCACGACGTCGTTGTCCGGCATCTTAAAGGCGATGTAAGAACGCCACTTCGGGTTCGTTGCCTTCACGATCAGTCCCACCTGCGGCGGCGGCGGCAGCTTCTTGTTGGTAGGCGGAGGCTGCGGCGGGGCCAGGTAGTCCGGGACAATTGTGGTGGCATTTCCAGAAATGGCAAAAGCCGCATAGACCGAACTTCCATCCGAACTAACCGCGAGCGAGCGCGGGCTGCCTCCGTACACCGGAATGGCGCTGATCAAAGCATGAGAATTGGTATCGAACACCGCAATCTGATTATTGCGGGAACAACTGACATAGGCCTGGTTGGTGCCGGCAAACACCACATCCATGGGCTCCAGCTTGACGTGGATCGTGTCGGTGACGATGCCCTTCGACACGGAGACAACACTCACGCTGTTGGACATTTGATTGACCACCCAGGCTTCGTCATCCGTACGCGGGCTCACCGAGACCGGGCCCACTCCGACGGGAATCTGGGCAATCAGCAAGGGACTTCTCGGCTGCGTCACATCGAATACGGACAGCGAATCGTTCGCCGTATTGACAGCAAACAACCGCGTTCCATCGACGGAGAGCCGGATCGGGTTGGTCTGGGCTGCTTCAGAATTCGCATACGCCGCCAGCGGCCCATCCGCGGTCGTCGTTGGTATAACGGATAATAGGGCAACCAGGGTGGCGAAAAGTGTCACCGCCAGAGGGGCTCGTCTTATTCGCAACATTGCTTTTCCCTCAACTACACGCCGCAGTGCGCCAGAGGACTTTCTTGGGGCGCGCAGAAAGTGGGAGCAAAATAATCAGGGGCCCGGACATCTTTCCCTTCCTGTTCAGGACAGTCGCGGAAGAAATAGGGGGACATAGTGCGTTCCTTCGCGGAGTTTCAGCCTGGGAGCGAGGGTGCACCACAATCTGGCAGCAGACAATATCACGTCGCCAAGCCTTTTTCAATCTCCGTTCATAGTGGCCAAAAAGTCACTTCGCGAGCAGTTCCGACGGCGACTTTCCCCGACGCGGTCCGGGGCAAAGCGCTTACAAATCGAATCGCGGTTGGACACTTGTAGCTGACCAGATGTTTCTCGCAATGCTTGAGGACTTTCTCCTCGTCGACAGTTCCACGGCACACGACCGCCGCCTCCATAACATCAGGTCCCATATCGTGGCGAGCATAGACTTTGACCTCCGCCACTTCGGGCAATAGCGCGATCACTTCCTCTACTTCCCTGGGAATCACTTTCAATCCGAAAACATTAATAACTTCGGAAAGCCGGCCTTGCAGGTGGATCCGCCCTCGCCCGTCAATCTCCGCCAGGTCGCCGGTTTCAAACCATGCGTCGGCCACGGGCTTACGGTTGACCGCATCCTTTTCCAGATAACCTGTCATCATGGAAGCGGAGCGAACGCGCAAAATCCTTGCCGAACCGATACCGTCGTTGCTCGACGGGTGCAAGTCGACTTCCACGCCCGCCATCGCCGGGCCCACGCCGCCATCGAATTCATCATCAGGCAATGCAATGGAAATGCCTCCGGTCTCAGTGGTGCCATAAAGAGGGCGCGCGGCCAGGCCGTAACGACGGCGGAACGCCTCAAAGGTTTTTGGGCTCAAGGGAGCGCCGGCGGACAACACGATCCGCGGCCGCTTGACCGAGTTCGCAGAATCCAGGGCTAACAGGGAGTCCAACATGACTGGCACAGCGGGAAAGACGGAGATATTCTTTTCATGCAGCGCTTGAAATACCAGCGCCGGATTGAAGTGCCGCGTGAACAGAACATCGGCTGACGTGAGCAGCGGAACCATGAAGCACATGCCGTAGCCGTAGGCATGGCTCATCGGGATGGCGCAAAGGATCACATCCGAGCGATCGACCGCGAGGGTTTCAATATAGTGCAGTGGTTCTGCCACCGCGCACGGTCCCGGACGTACGGCTAGCTTTGGCCCGGCTGAGGTCCCGGAGGTCGGATGCAAAGGAACGGATGAAAGCCCGACCGGATCGCGCCTCGCATCTCCACTTCCCACGCGCTGCAAGCGAAGGATGCCGTGTTCACCGGCAGACAGTGGTTGGCCCGGTCTTTCACTGCTCGGGCGACCAGCGTCGACTTCCGTGACCACAAAATGTGCGCTCCATTGTTCAGCCATCCGATCCAGTTCCGACCGAGGCGTGTCCCCGTGAACAAGAATCGGCGCTGCCCCAGCTTCGAGGCTGGCAGCCCAGACAGCGGCGAACAGAGGGCCGTTTAGTAGCGCTACAATAACTCGGTCGCCTACGGCCAATCCCTGTCTCGTCATCTGTGCCCGCAGTTCTGTCCTGAGATGCTTCAGGGTCGCTGCTGGGATTCTGATGTTGCGATCGAGATCGAGGAAGGAACCTTGGAAATTCTCGAAGGCGTCCAGCAGCGGCGCGGGCGAAAATTCCGCAACCCGGTCAGCGGGGGCAGTGTTGGATGGCGTCATCGATTCGCCCAAGGACTTCCTCGATGTCCTCCTCGCGATGTGTCGTCGAAAGGTACAACGGTTCAAACTGGTTCGGGTGCACGTAGACGCCGCGGTCGAGGAGCGCGTGCTCAAACTGAATGTAGCGCTCGAAATCGGCGTGGCGCCGCACCGCGCGATAGTCTGTCAGACTCTCTACCGCAGCCGTCGTTAGCACCATCGAAAACATGGGACCAACATTCTGAATGACGTGGGGCAAACCTCGGCGCGTCAAAATCTCCTTGACTCCTTCCGCAAGCTGATCCGCCCGCTGGTTCAATGCAGGGTAGAGCGTATCTTTTTTCGTGAGCACGTGCTCCAAAACCGCATTGGCCGCCGAAAGCACCAGCGCGTTGCCCGAGTAAACCCCGCCATGGAACAACTTCCCGTTGGCGATGAGCTCCATAAGCTGCGCCCCGGCGCCGAATGCAGCTACCGGGAATCCACCGCCCAGCACTTTCGAAAGTACCGTGATGTCCGGTCGTATTCCGTAAAGCTGCTGTGCGCCTCCGGGAGCCACGCGGAAACCGGTGATCACTTCATCGAAAATCAGCAAAGTTCCGTGCTGCCGAGTGATCTCCCGCACGGCGTCGAGATAGCCGGGAAGAGGAGGAATCACGCTCGCGTTCCCCATGACCGGCTCCATCACCACCGCGGCGACTGAACCGGCCAGCCGGTCGAGCGTTTCAGAAAGTGCAGCAGCGTTGTTCCAGCTGACAACGTAGGCATCGCGAGGCGCCCCCGTCATTCCCTCGGTTCCCGGAATTGCGGGACGGACCGGTTCGTCGGTGAGCAATTCCAGCGGAGCGTGATACTGGTGAAACGCCGCATCGCTCCAGCCGTGGTAATGACCTTCGAACAAAATAATGTTTCGCGTTCCGGTGAACGCCCGGGCCAGCCTAATTGCAGATGCAATTGCCTCCGTACCTGAGTTCGCGAATCGCAGGAGCTCAATACTCGGAAACAGCAGCTTGATTTTCTCCGCGACCAGAAAGCTCAGTTCCTGGGGAAAGCCTAGCTGCGAGCCTTTCTCCTGTAGTTGTTGAATCACGCTGGCCATCAGGAACGCGGGACGGTGTCCGAACAAGAGGGGCCCGTAGGCCATGTTCAGGTCGATGTACTCATTCTCATCGACGTCCCAGACGCGGCAGCCCGCGCCCCGATCAATCATCAGCGCGGGCTGGTACGGCAAGACGCGCATCGTGCTGCTGTCGCCGCCCGCCACCGACTGCTTCGCCCGTTCCAGCAACTGCTCGCTGCGGGTGCGGCTTCCTATCGTCCGCGGCTCCAGCAGAGACATCCGACTCCCTCTTTTTCCGCTGCACTCTTGTTAAGCGCGACTTGGGCCGACAGGACTATAGCGCGAATCTACTCGCATGCCTAGTCGCACCTTTAATAAGCGTTCCGTGGGTGCCTGGTTCGCGCCCGGGTTGGTGGCGGCTCATGCGCCAAGCTCGGTTATTTCGGCGGGTCCGCCGTCGGAGGTTTTGCGCTGGCAGACAACTTCTCGATTTCGGCCAGGCTCTTCTTAGCCTGTTCAACTTCGGCGGGCTGTGCGGCAAAACGGAGATAGAGTTGCATGTGTTCGGAGGCTGCTGGGTAATTCTGTTTCTGCATGAAAATCAGACCGATCACGTATTGCAGCCTCGGAATCTGATGCGCTTCATCCACGCGCACTCCCTGCAGCGCACTTTTTTCCGCGGCATCCAGATTCCCCAGGGAGTAGTTCCCGATCGCGTTGTAGTAGTAGGCCTCAGGAAAACTGATCGGATCCAAGGCGAACAGCTTGCTGGTTGCGTTGATTACGCTGGGCCAGTCGCGGGACAGCATGGCTAATTCGGCCAAGCCGTCGTAGGGATTCACATACTTCGGATCGGCCGCCAGAGACTGCTCGAAGGAATGCCGCGCCGAAAGTCCATCGTGATCGCGCAACTGCAGCCGTCCCAGTTCATTCCAGGCCGCCGCGTATCGAGGATAAATCTCAACGGCTTTCTCGAGTGACTTACCTGCCTCGTCCCACTTGCCCTTTCTCTCTTGCTCACGCCCTTTCTCGAGAGCCTTCTTGGCCGCCGGAGGAGCGAGCGCGTTAGTCACACTGATGCTTGTGCCTTCGACGTGCTCCATGCGGTGAAGCGGAACTCTGCCGACATCGATGCTATTGAGCGAAGCTCCCCGACTGGCGAGTTCCACAGTTGGGGAAGTAAAGCCGGCGAGCACGGCCTGCACTTGACAATCGCGGGGATCCCGGCGTGGCTGGGCGATTCCCGCAGCACCGAAGTTGGAACTGCTGGCGTCACTGATCGCGGCAGTCGTGCTCGGGTTCGGATCTCCGAGTTGAAAGCTGAAGCCGCCATGGGCGTCGCTGTAGGTTTCGGTATGTCTCTGGCCCCTGCAGATGGTCTGAATGGTTGCAGGTTCGGTCAACTCGGTGCCGTCATCCAGAACCGCCTTACCGGTAACAAAGATGGCCGATGCACCGCCACTTGTTTCGGTCGAAGGAAACGGCGTGGATCCAGTCGAACCCGGAGAACCAAAGGAAGGAGTGCCTCGTCCGGGGTGACCTTGAGCCAAAGCACACGCACTGAGCGCGAAGACGAGGAAGATACTTCGAGAAACCGAGGTGCTCATGGCACATCCCCAAAACGCCTGTCCGGGAGTATATGCCTTTTATCGCGGATTTCAGACACTTATCTCGCGTTATTGTCAAGATTTTACAAATGAGATCCCAAGATGGTTAGCTCCACTTGTGCCGATGAATCCGTCAAAGGCACCTGGGATACAGGGGACGGCGGCGCCGAGGAATATGGGTACTAAAGTTATCTGCCCGAGAGGACGATATTCCTGGTAGATGCGACGCTGGTCGATGCTGAAGTGCGGCAGCAGATACGGCGATGGAACCAGCATCTGAGGAGGGTCGAGTGAAAGTGCTGATCGCTGAGGATGAACCTCTGTTTCGCAGGCTTCTGGAGCAGTTGCTGTCCCCGGAATTCGAGCTGACCATCACGGAAGACGGCACCACGGCTTTGGCGCGCCTGCAGGAGGAAGACGCACCGGCGCTGGCGATCCTCGACTGGGTGATGCCGGGAACGACTGGGATCGATGTGTGCCGGGAGTTGCGAGCCCATCGAAAGACTGCCGGCATTTACGTGATTCTGCTGACGGTCAGAAATAGCGCGGCGGATATCGTTGCGGGACTTCGTGCCGGGGCGGATGACTACGTAACCAAACCGGTGCAGACGGAGGAATTGCGCGCGCGAGTGCAACTCGGCTGCCGGATCATCGAACTTCGCGCAGCCCTCAAAACCAAGGTGGGAGCGCTGGCCGTGGCCCTCGCCCGCGAAAAGCTGCTATTAAATCGACTGGCATTGGTTCCCGAGCGTACTCCCAAGCGAGAATCGAAGAAAGCATTCTTTTCCCCGGCCTGAAACCGCAACGCTCTTGGCAGCGGGATTACCGCCTCACTGCAAGCACGAACGTACCAGCCCTTGCGATTACATTGACTTGTAATCAATATTTTGCAAAACTTACCGTATCGTAGACATTTAGAGCGGATCTGCTCTTCATCCCGCGTTTTCGGTTAGACTGATTGGGTTCATGGAATTGCTGCTCAACATTCTGTGGCTAACCCTGGCGCTGCCCGCCTTCTGGATGTGGCGCCACGAATCGGTTTCTGCGCAAAATTGCCGCCGTTTCGCTCGGGTTCGCCCGTTCCTGCTTTTCGGTTGCATTCTGATGCTGTTGTTCCCCGTGGTTTCGGCCACCGATGACCTGCATGCGGTGCGGCAAGAAATAGAGGAGTCCGCCCCGTCTAAGCGCATGGTCAAGCAAGCCGTTGGCGACAAATCACTGGCGCGGCTGAGCAAGGCCGGGCCGTTGCCAGCTGTGATTTCCCCCGTAACATTTGACCCCAGCGACGAAGTTTGCGGACAGGTCGTGTTAGCCTCCGTCTTCCTACCTCAATCAGCTCACCTCCATGAGCGGTCCTCTCGTGCCCCGCCGTTTTTGTTCCTTGGCTAGAGGCACTACATTCGCTGTACGGTCTGCGGCGATATTTCCCCGGTTGAAGTAAGCTCCTTCGCGATGTGCTGCGTTGCTAGCTTCAGGTTACCAACTAGGTTGGGACCAGGAATGATGACGGAGTATCAGATGCACAAGACGCTTTGGCGTTTTTCGGCGCTATTCATTCTGCTCGGATGCGGCCTGAAGGCCGGCGCGCAGCAGGTATTGACCTGGGAAGAGGTGCGCAACCGCTTTGAGGCGGGCAATCCCACGTTGCTGGCAGACAAATTGAATATCGACGAATCCAAGGCGGAGGAAATAACCGCTTTCCTGCGCCCCAACCCGACGTTCTCTCTGACCGCGGACGGAACTCAAATCGCTCCCGAAAAAGGCCACTGGGAACCATTCGCCGGCACTTTTGAGTCGCCGGGCATTAGTTATCTGCAGGAGCGCCAGCACAAGCGACACCTGCGCCGGGAGAGCGCGCAAAAGGCGACTCTGATCGCCGAGTCGAGTCACGCCGACTTGGAGAGAACTATGCTCTTCAACCTGCGCGGCGCATTTGTATCCGCGCTGCAAGCCAAGGCAGTGCTCCAGTTAGCCAAAGACAACCTTGCCTACTACGACAAAGTGCTCCAAATCAGCAGAGATCGATTCGGCGCTGGCGACATCGCGCAAATCGATCTCGACCGGCTGGAGCTGCAGCGGGTGCAGTACGAATCGGATTTGCAATCCGCCGAGGAGAGTCTCGAAAACGCAAAGATCCAGCTGCTCACACTGCTCAACGATCGCACCCCTGTTGAACAAGTGGACGTGACCGGGCCGTTCGATTTCAGCGACCAACTCCTGCCACTGGATGAATTTCGCAAGATTGCCATGGACACACGGCCCGATCTGAAAGCCGCGGTTGAAGCCATCGATAAGGCGCAGACAGATCACAAACTGGCGGTTGCCAACGGTTCCACTGATCCCATCTGGAGCGTTTGGTACACGCACAACTCATCCACCAATAACCCGTTCGCCATAAATACGGTGGGCGTCAGTGTCAACATCCCCTTGCGCATCTTCGACCGCAACCAGGGAGAGAAGTTGCGCACGCAACTCGATATCACGCGCAATGAGAAATTGCGCGACGCCACCCAAGCGCAAGTTTTCAGCGACGTCGACTCCGGCTACGCCACGGTCGAAAGCAATCTGGTCCTGTTGCGGCCATACAAGGCCAAGTACCTGCAACTGTCTGTCCGGGTGCGCGACACGATTACGTTTTCCTATCAGCACGGCGGGGCCTCACTGCTCGATTTCCTGAACGCGCAGGCGGAGTATCGCGGGGTGCAGTTGAATTATGTGAACTTGGTCGGATCTTACTTGATGTCTGCAGCCCAATTGAATATGGCAGTGGGGCGGGAGGTTATCCAATGAAAACCAGATTTGCCGGCCTGATCTTAGCGGCGACTCTTTGCTTGCCTTTGAGTTTGCTCCTTCTTGGCTGCAATGAAACCAAAGCAGACCCAAAAGCCGAGGCTCCGACTCCCGCAACCGTCGAGCCCGACCTGGATTCCAACAACTTCAAGGTGGATCATCCGGAACAATTTCCACTGGCAATGGCGGTTGAGTACAAAGCGGCGCCGGGGCTGAATGTTACGGGCGTGGTGCAGCCCGATATCGCCCGCGCTGTGCCTGTGATCTCGCTGGCTGCGGGGCGAGTAGTGGAAATTAAGGCTAGGCTGGGCGATCAGGTAAAGAAAGGCCAGTTGTTGCTGAGGGTACAGAGCAACGACGTGTCCGGCGCTTATCAGACGTATTTGAAGGCGGTGAACGACGAGCGGTTGGGCCGCCAGCAACTCGAACGGGCGCAGCTTCTTTATGATAAAGGCGCTATCGCCAAGAGCGCACTTGAGCAAGCCGAGGACACCGAAGGAGATGCCAAAGCCGACCTCAATGCGGCAACCGAGCAGTTGCGTCTTCTCGGCATTGACAAGGATCACCCTTCCGGAATCGTCGACATCGTCGCACCCATATCGGGCGTTATTACCGACCAGCAAGTCACCAACGCTTCAGGCGTTCAGGGATTGGGTTCTCCCAACCCTTTCACTATTTCTGATCTCTCTTACGTTTGGATCGTCTGCGACGTTTACGAAAATGATCTCGATGCCGTGCGCGTAGGCGAGTTTGCGGACATCCATTTGACCGCCTACCCCGATCAGCTGTTCAAGGGCCGGATCGATAACATATTGCCGGTTCTCGATCCCAACCTTCGCACGGCCAAAGTTCGAATCGAAGTCCCAAATCCTGGAATGATGCGCGTGGGAATGTTCGTTACCGCGACCTTCTACGGGAAGCAGCCCGAAACCCGGGCGGCAGTTCCCGCAAGCGCCATTCTGCACTTGCATGACCGCGAGTGGGTTTATACACCGATTAGCGCGGGACATTTCAAGCGCCTGGAAGTCGTCTCCGGAAAAATGCTTCCCCAAAACATGCAGGAAGTTGTTTCAGGAATCAAGCCGGGGGATCGAGTGGTTTCGAATGCGCTAGCCCTGCAGAACACGGTGGAGCAATAAATGATTCGCCGAGTCGTCGATTTCGCTCTCAACAACCGCCTGCTCGTGCTGGGTTTCGCACTGCTGCTTTTTGCGGGGGGCATCGTTTCGTTCAAGCGCTTGCCCATTGAGGCCTATCCCGACGTAGCCGACAACTACGTGGAGATCATTACCCAATGGCCGGGAATTTCGGCGGAACAAATCGAACAGCAAGTCACGATTCCGCTCGAAGTGGTGATGAACGGCATCCCTCAGGTCGTGCATCTGCGGTCGTTCTCATTGTTCGGACTGTCGGACCTCAAACTGATTTTCGACGACGGATCGGACAACGCCTGGAATCGCGAACGAGTTCTGGAGCGACTGGCCCAGGTATCCCTGCCGCCAGGCGTGGTGCCGCAAATGGGCACGGACTGGAGCCCGGTCGGGCAGATTTATTTCTTTACCTTGCGCAGCACCAATCCCGCATACGACCCAATGGAACTGAAGTCCATTGAAGACTGGACCATCGAAAAGAGCTTCAAGGCGGTTCCGGATATTGTCGATGTTTCCAGCTTCGGCGGTCCCACCCGCGAATATCAGGTTCGGGTTGACCCAAACAAACTGGTCGCTTATGGCCTGAGCCTGGCGCAGGTCGAGCAGCAACTAACGAACAACAATATAAACGCGGGCGGAAGCTTCATCCAGGAGGGCCTGCAGCAGATCAACGTACGTTCAGTCGGATTGGTGGACCGTGCCCAGGACATCGAACGCACGGTCATCATGACCAAGAATGGCACGCCGCTCCGGGTGAAGGACGTTGCGGTTGTGTCCCAAGGTCCGAAGATTCGGCTCGGCCAGTTTGCGAAAGCTATTCACCGCGAGAACGGAAAGATCGTTGATAACGACGATGTGGTGTCGGGCATTGTGCTGCTGCGGAAGGGCGCAGTGGCCGACGCGGCCCTGCAAGCCGTTCACAAGAAAGTGGAGGAGTTAAACGATCATATTCTGCCGCCAGGAGTGAAGATCGTTCCCTTCATCGATCGCAGCGATCTGGTTCACTTCACCAGTCACACCGTCCTGCACAACCTCACCGAGGGAATGATCCTGGTATCGATCATCCTTTTTATATTCCTGGGCAATGTGCGGGGCGCCCTGATCGTGGCATGCACGATTCCGTTTTCGCTGTTGTTTGCTTCCATCTGTCTGGACTTGCGGCAGATTCCCGCGAACCTCCTTTCTTTGGGAGCATTGGATTTTGGGATGGTGGTCGATGGCGCAGTGGTGATGGTCGAAAACATTGTGCGCCATTTGGGCCACCAGGACGGCACGAAAACGACGATTGAGAAAATCGGCGATGCCTCACACGAGGTCCAACGGCCAGTCTTCTATGCCATCGCGATCATCATCACGGCTTATTTGCCGATCTTCACGCTGCAGCGTGTGGAAGGCCGGCTTTTCCATCCTATGGCCTGGACCGTGGCGTTTGCGCTGCTCGGGGCGCTGCTGTTCTCCATCTTAATCGCGCCCGTGCTGGCAAGCTTCGCTTTCCAGAAGGGAGCGAAGGAATGGCACAACCCAGTCATGAATTTCCTGACGGAGCGTTATCGCACCGCCGTTCGGTGGGCCATTCGCCGGCGTGGCCTCACCATCGGCGTGGGAGTGCTCGGCCTTTTAACAACTCTTTTCCTGGCCTTCAGCGGCGTCATCGGCTCCGAATTTCTGCCCCACTTGGATGAAGGTGCGCTCTGGGTCCGTGGCACGCTTGCGCCCAGCACCGGGCCGGACGAGGGCATTCGGGTAATGAATCAGGCCCGAGTCGTTCTCTGCTCTTTTCCCGAGGTTCCGCAATGCACCAGTCAAACCGGGCGGCCGGATGACGGTACGGATACAACCAGCTTTTTCAATACCGAGTATTTCGTTGACCTCAAACCCAAAGACCAGTGGCGGCCCGTTTTCCACGAAGACAAGGACGAAGTGATCGCCGCCATGAATCGCGAACTCAGCAATATCCCCGGCGTCGTCTGGGGCTTCTCCCAGCCCATCGAAGACAACATGGAAGAAGCCGTGAGTGGGGTGAAAGGCGCACTGGCCACGAAGATCTATGGCGATGATTTGCGACTTCTGGAAGAGAAAGCCGATGAGATCGTCAGTATCATGCGTGGGATCAAAGGGGTTGAGGACCTCGGAGTTTTTCGGGTGCTGGGGCAGCCCAATCTCAACGTGGCGATAGATCGCGAACAAGCGGCTCGTTACCAGATCAACGTCGCGGATGTGCAGGATGCGGTTCAGACTGCGGTCGGCGGGAACGCGCTGACTCAGGTTCTCAAGGGCGAGGCGCGTTACGACCTTACCCTGCGCTACCTGCCAAAATATCGCGATACCCAGGAAGCTATTGAGAGGATTCGTCTGCTTTCGCCTTCCGGGGAACGGGTATCGCTCGCCCAACTCTGCAAGATCACCGTGACCGACGGCGCTTCGGAAGTTTATCGCGAGGGCAATCGGCGTTATGTTGCCATCAAATATAGCGTCCGCGGCCGCGACCTCGGCAGCACCGTCGAAGAGTCAATCAAGAAGGTGAACGAAAAGGTCAAATTGCCCATCGGCTACACCATCGATTGGGAGGGGGAATACGAGAGCCAGAAGCGGGCGGACGAGCGCCTGCTGATTGTGCTCCCGATCACCATCCTGGTGATCTTCATTCTGCTTTACACGATGTTCAAATCGTTCAAATGGGCATCTCTGATCCTTGCCAACGTCGCCATGGCACGCTTCGGTGGTCTCCTGGCCCTGGTAGTCACTGGAACCAATTTCAGCGTTTCCTCCGGAGTAGGTTTCCTGGCGCTGTTCGGCGTCTCCGTACAGACCGGCGTCATCATGCTGGAGTACATCAATCAGCTTCGAGCCCGGCGGTTTTCCATCGAGGACGCGGCGGTTGAGGGAGCGGTGTTGCGACTGCGTCCGATCATGATGACGATGCTGGTAGCAACTCTAGGACTGCTGCCAGCGGCTCTGTCGCATGCCATTGGTTCCGACTCTCAACGTCCCTTCGCGATCGTCATCGTGGGCGGACTGATTGCCGACCTGGTGATGAGCATCTTTCTGTTGCCGACGTTGTATGTGTGGATGGCCGGCGAGCGCGACGTGCTGCCCGCAGCCGAAGAAGGGTTCGAAGTGGGCGAACACGTCGACTAAAATGTAGGCGCGAGCGTTCGCGCTCGTGCTTCACCACACGAAATGCCGAAAGGCACGCGAGCGTCACAGCCAGCGGACAAACTTCGGAATCTGCGGCTGGAAGCTTTGAAGGGGTGCGGCTTCAGCCGCGCCGTGGATCGTTTTCATGGAATAACGGCACGGCTCGAAAGCCGTGCCCTTTCAAGACTCCGCCGCCGAGAGTTTTTTCATCCACTCGTCGCCCAAGATTGGCGAATCACGGAGACTCACTTCCCCAGCAGTCCGAATACCGTCACATTGTTGGTCGTGCCCACATAGACTTTTCCGTTGACGATCATGGGGGTCCCGAAGTGGCTGGCGCTGCCGAACTGATCTCGCTGATTTCCCGCCTGGCTCGAGTTGTAGAGTTCGTTCGCCAGGTTCCCAGCCATGTAGGCATGCAGCACGTCGTTGGGATCGCTGTGCTCGATTGCCCATACGATTCCGTTGCTCGAACCGTTGGCGGAAACACTTGGCGTTGAGCCCGGATAAGTAAACGAGGCTGCACTCTTCGAATGCGGCAAGGTCGAGAGTCTGGCTTTCGAGAACTGGAATTGCAACAGGTTGTTTCCCACCGGCCCGAAGTAGATATTCCCGTCGAAATAAGCCGATGTGGCCCATTCGCCGCCCGCAAGAACCCCGTCAATTTCCTGGTAAATGGCATTATCATTGTTGGGATTAAATTTTCCCATGTTGGTGCGATCGACGATGTAGATGTTCTGGTCCTTGCCCGCCCCAATAGCCAGATGCCGCACCTTCCCGTTGGAGTCTTTCATGCCTGGCAGTACGATGGTGCCTCCGGAACCCAGATCCTCATCGTTATTCGATTCCTGCACTGTGCCGGACATGTTGAAATAATCGGCGACGCGGAGTTTGTGACTCGCAGTTGAGACTTTAAGAAACCCGTTTCCATAATCGCCCTTGTTGGGAAAACCCTTCTTATTCAGGGTCGTGTCGAAGGTGCCGTTGGCGTCAAGAAAAAATAGGTTCTGCCCGTCGGAGGCAATCCCGCTTCCCGTCTGCCAAATCGATCCCTCGCTGCCATTGGGCGTCAGGTTCAACACGCTGGTTTGCGCCAGCGTGCTCTCGTTGTAACCAATCAGCCACCCGGTGTAGGGCCGCTGATCGCAGTGAGAAGTCCATCCGGTATAGATCACGTGGTTCAGTAAAAGGAGCCCCTGCCGCTCGGCATACTGCCCGGGATCAAAGATGACATAACCATTGTGGCTGTTGTCGCCGGTTCCCGGATACCTGGCCTTGACCGCAACGGGCCCTCCGAACTCTTCTGCTCCAGTGGTCATATCCAGAGCGTGGATCCTCTGGAAATAGGTATTAGAGGAATTCTTGCTCGTGGCTACTACATAGATGGTGCCGTGCGGACCGCTGGCACGATCGATGACCGGAGTGGAGGTGACGCCGATCTGCGGACTGATCTGGCCGCAGCCGTGATCATCCGAAGGAGACTCGCCCGATCCCAGCACCGAGACCTGCCACAGCGGAGTCCCTGCATCGGCATCGAAGGCGTAAACGCTATCGTTCTCGGTAACTGCATAGACGACGTTGTGGGTTCCCTTGCCCGGAATGGAAACGCTCGAAAGATACAAGGGCTCGGCATCGATGATGCCGTCCACGGGAACGGTGAACAGTTTCCCAAAGGTCGATGAGTTGACATTGCCGGTTGTGAGGATAGTCTCTTGGAGATTTTGACCGGTTCGCGCGATATCGTTGTGATAGGTAACGACGTCCGTGGCCGAACTCGCGAGCACAGCGCAAAGGCTGAAGGCGATCAAGCAGAACAAGGGCAGCGATCTCAATCGGCCGCTTGGGAACACAAGATGCCCAGGGTTCCAAATAGAAGTTGAATACTGCGCGTCCGAGCGTCGGTTGGCTGGTGAAACGAGCATGGAGCCTCCAGGACTTTTCGTCAATTCGTTCTTCGTGTGCGCGACCCAAAGCGCGCATTTCGAGAGTCACGAGCTAAGGTCTTTTGTGTCCACACCAGATGCCAAGAGTGCATTGAGCGTTGTCTTTCCTCTATTGAAATGTATTCTGATTGGGCTCATACCGGACACTCAGAAGTTCATGGGCAAGAGCAAACCAGGTCGTCAATGGGGCGGGGCCACCCCGACAACAATCAGACGACACAAGTCTCTCGCCTCCAAGAGGAGGGCGTCAATATGAAAAACCTTGCGCAGGGCCGGCGCTCCCGAAAAGAAAGCCCCGCGAAACATATTAACGGAATCGGAGTTCGCGCCCGCCCTGCGCCGACGCAGCCGCGCACAGCTTCGTGATATCTGCTTACTTCCTTGCCTGTGTCTTAACCGTATCCGGCGGGCCGACATTCGGCGGCAGCTCACCGGTCAACGAGTTCAGGAAAGCAATCAGATCGCTGCGTTCCTCTCCAGTGAGAAAATCCAGCACGTGAATTTCCTTGTCCAGATTCGGATTCGAGTTCCCTGCACCAATGTAAAAATCCATGACCTGCTTCAAGTCTTTGAGACTGCCATCGCTCATGTAGGGTGCAGTCTGCGCGATATTACGGAGCGAGGGCGTCTTGAACTTTCCCTTGTCCGCTTCCCTGTGGGTTACGGCGTAAAGACCGACGTCGGTAAACTGTCCAAAATCCACACCGATACCGATGTCGTGAAACTTATTGTCCGTGAACAAGGCGGACTTATCCCCGACGATGTGGCAGGCGGCACAATCGCCCTTCTTCCTGGAAGTGAATACCACAAAGCCTCGCTTGACTGCAGCGTCCACGGCCTTTTCGTCATGACCATATTTCCAGCGATCAAAGGGCGAGTTGCCGCTGATCACGGTTCGTTCGAACGAAGCAATGCTCTTCTCCACCATTTCGTACGTGACCGGTCCCGCCCCCCATGCCTTAGCAAATTCTTCTTTATAGGTGGGGTCGGCATTGAGCCGCTGCTCGACGGCAGTCAGTGTGTTGGCCATTTCCACCGGGTTCTGCACCGGGCCCTCCGCTTGTTTCTCCAGGCTCGGCGCGCGACCATCCCAGAATTGCACGGTGAAATACGCAGAATTGATCACCGTCGGAGAGTTCCGCCCTCCCAGCTTTTTGCCCACGCCTTCAGAAAATTGCTTTGGATCAGCAAAACCATACTGCGCGCTGTGGCAAGTCGCACAAGAGACCGTGTCATCCGCTGAAAGAATCGGATCGTAGTAAAGCCGTCTCCCCAGCGCGATGGTTTCCGCAGTCGGGGGGTTGTCGGCTGGAATGGGCACAGGCGGAAGTCCCAGCGGCGTTTTGATTTGCACTGGTTTACCAATGGGCATCACAGCCTTCTGATCTTGGCTGTGCAGCAATAGTCCGCCAGCGACCACTGCGAATAGAACAACGACGAAGAAAACCTTAGATGAATTCATGACGCCCTCCGACAGAGCTAGAGTCTTGCACTCTTATTGCCGGGAAGCGATTCCGAAGCTTGAGCACGCCAGGTCTTATGAGGCCGAATCACGACCGGCAATCGTTCCGTAGAATCCGGGAGCAATCGAATCTTACTGGAATCGGACTCCTAAGGCAGTGACCAGAGTCCACTTCCGTGGTGATTTCGATCACCCGAACCTGTGACTACGGGTCCCGACGGCCTGCCGAACGATGAAAACCGCGCGGCTCCTGGTCGACCGCTTCAAATTGGACCAACACCGGATCCGCCTTATCGGCCCGTTGAATCACAACTATTGATTTTTTCTTGACACCGTTCTCTTCGACGTGATACTAAGTGCGTGCACGCGCACATAAGAGCGGATGTTTCAGGCCCGACGTGGGGTCGGCCGGTGATTCCTGTTTCAGGAAACTCATATGACTTCTGCTGCTTTAGGTGTCCGAGTGGCCCATCCTGCGTGCGATACTCGCCGTTGTAATGTCCCTTCTTCTGAGGGACGGCGCGCACGCCTATCCATCACCGACGATGACAGTGCCATTTTCGCTGGTTTTGAGAAGGAAAAGCGTTTCAAAGAGGCGGTTCGTATCCTCGATATCACCAGGAGCATTGCAATGAGTTCATTCCGGAGAAAGCTGTCCGGCGCGCTGCTGCTGTGGTTGCTGATGAGCTGTTTCCAGAGCGCCCATGCCTTGCCTGCATTCGCCCGAAAATACGGTTTGCGCTGCTCAGCTTGCCATGAGTCGTGGCCGATGCTCAACTATTTTGGGCAGAAGTTCAAAGACAACGGCTACCAGCTCATGAATGATCGGGATGCCCCGATCTGGCAGAACCCGTCGTACTGGCCAGTAACCTTCCGCATCACGCCGATCTGGCACCGGGTAAGCACCGGCAAAGTGGCAGTCGACGAAGGAGCCGGTCAAAACAACGGCGTGGCCAGGATCGAAAGCTCGGGCTTTGACATGAGCGGGCTCGACTTCCATACCGGCGGTACCCTGGAAAAAAACTTTTCGTTTTACGTCCTGCCCTCGTCCGACAGCACTGCAACTTTTCACTTTGAAACCGTCATGGGCCGTTTGGATAACCTCTGGGGCAGCTCTTGGCTCAATGTGAAGTTTGGTAAGTTCGAGCTCGACAACCTGCTTTCCGAGAAACGTATTCTGACGCTGACCGGGAACGGCGGAATTTACCAGACCTACCACTTCATCCCCGTTGGCGACAACAATGTCTTCGCTCAGATCGGGGATAACCAGCTTGGCGTGGAGTACATGGGACACTCCGTGGATGATCGGACGCGGGTTTCCGCGGCGATTATCAGCTCAAGTGACGGGAACGTGGGTCTGGTCACCGGGGCAAACTCGTATAGCGCATTCTTTGCTGCGAGCCAGGCGTTCGACGCGGGCAAATGGGGAGTGCAGCGCATCGGGTTCTACGACATGACGGGCCAGGCAGCGACATACTATCGGACTTCCGGTGGAGTGCCAATTCCTGGTTCAGGAATTGGCAACAAGGGATTCAATCGCGTGGGCTTCGTTGGACAATTCTACTTCGGTCCTCACTTTGACCTTCAGGTGGTTACGCAGCACGGAGCGGACAACGCCTGGTTTGGGCAGGGCTATGGCAACGCGGTGAACCCAAGCAATGGAACCCCCTGTCCTGTGTCCGGGCCCTGCGGTCTGAACAATACGCCGGGAACCGTTCTTCCGGCGACCGCGCGGGCGCCCAGCTGGAACGGCGCTACCTTCGAAGCTCACTACGTTTACAGTCCGCAGCTGATTTTCATCGGCCGGTTTGAGCTGGAACGTATGTCTCAACAAGCGAATATCAGCACGGCAGCCGCTCCCGTCGCCGGCAGTTTGGGCAACATCACCACCTACACAATCGGCTACCGCTATAACCCTTTTATGACGAGCCGGGCGGGCTTCGCCTGGCACAACGAATATAACTGGCTGCATCAGGATGGGACCGGCCCGGTACCCGGCACGAATGTGAACGCGAGCGAACTGTTGATCGGCTTTGACTTCGACTTCTAGAGAGGAACAGCAATGCGCGCTAGATTACTTTGCACGTTGTTGATAAGTGCTGCTGTCGTAGTTGCGCTTTCCTCGCTGTCTGCGGCGCAAAACACAGCGTACATGGAAAACCAGTGGATGGGGATGCAAAGCCACATCGGCAATATCACCGGCCACGCCGCGGACGCGAAGTCCGACTACCGCAGGTATTGCGTCGGGTGTCACGGCGAATTGGGAGACGGACAGGGCGAAAACACTCCCTGGCTCGATCCCAAGCCGCGGGATTTTACCATCGCCCAGTTCAAGTGCCGCTCCACGCCGACCGGGACTTTGCCCACCGACGAGGATCTCTTCAACACCATCGCGCGTGGCCTCGACAACTCCAATATGCCGCCCTGGAACACGTTTACAAAAGTGCAACGCGCGGACTTGGTGGCATACATTAAGCACTTTTCTGCCAAGTGGCAAACCGAAAAACCGGGAACGCCGATTCAGATTCCCGCCGAGCCAGAAGTTACGGCGGATCGAATCAAGGCTGGTCAGGCCTTGTTCAAGAAGCTGGAATGCTGGAAGTGCCACGGAGTCGAGGGTCGCGGCAACGGTCCTTCCTCTGACACTCTTACCGATGATCTGAACCGGCCGATTAAGCCCTTCGACTTCCACGATGGAAAACGGTTCAAATGCGGCACCAGTGACGCCGATCTGTACAAAATCTTCATGACCGGGTTGGATGGCACGCCTATGCCGTCGTTCGCCGACAACGTGAAGCCAGACGAGGCATGGGACCTGGTGTTTTATCTGCGCACGCTTCAACCCATGAAGACCAAGGAAAAGGAGATTGCAAGGCAACTTGGTTTGAAACCAATCGATCCCAACGCCCCTGCGCCGGCGGCAGCTCCTCAGCAATGAGGCTGCATTCGCGCAAGCCATTCTTAACGAGGAGATGGATTCAATGAAAGCTGCACAAAAAATCGCCGTAATGAGCTCGGTTTTGCTGCTTCTCGCATTCGGATTCCTGTATTCGGGAAACAACGTGAGCGCCGCATCGGAAGGCAAGATCACAGGAACCATCAAGCTGGACGGCACGGCTCCGCGTCAAAGGCCAATTGACATGTCCAAGGAGCCGAGTTGCGCCAAGATTCACGAGAGTAATCCGGTCCACATGGAGAACGTGGTCGCGAGCGCGAGTGGAACCCTGCAAAACGTAGTCGTCTACGTTTCTGAAGGGTTGACCGGTAACGAAGCCAGCGCGGTGTCCTCTGACAACCCGACCTGGGATCAAAAGGGGTGTCAGTACATTCCGCACGTGATGGCACTGAACATCGGTCAGCACTTCAAGGTCATAAACAGCGATCAGACCTCGCACAACATTCACCCCATGCCCAAGCAGGGCGGACCGAATCATGAATGGAACAAGTCCCAGCCCACCGGAGCCCCGCCATTTGACGTAACTTGGACCGGCGAGGAAGTAGCCATTCCGGTGAAGTGCAACATCCATCCCTGGATGCACGGCTACATGGCTGTGGTCAAGGGCCCCAATGCTGTCAGCGACGCCAATGGCTCTTTCACGCTCAATCTGGCGCCTGGCTCCTATACGGTTACGGCTTGGCAGGAAGAACTGGGGACTCAGACACAGAAAGTGACCGTGGCTGCCGGTAAACCGGCGACCGCGGATTTCACCTTCAAGGCAAAGTAAGCAGTCTAGTCCGGATCAGAGCCGCAGTTAAGAAGACTCTGAAACGCTGGTGCGAAAATCGGTTCTTTGACCGATTGGAGGCGCGACCACATGGGAAAATTCGTGGCTGTGACTATCGTTGTGATTGCCATCGTTTCCGCGATTCCCATTCTGCGGCATACTTGGTGGATGGCGGAGGACATTTCGACGCACGGCGCGCCGATCGATGAACAGATGTCGGAGACCATGGCGGAGGCAGGAATTTCGTTCCTGGCCTCGCAGCTCATTCTCGCCTACTTCATCTGGAGATTCTCCGGTAACCGTCCGGGCGAGAAGGTTAAGAACTTCCCCGGAGGGGCCAAAGCCATGGTCTGGGCGGCTTTCCTGCTGGTCGGAACGGAGGTCTTGGCGTTGGGTGTTTTCGGAGTCAAAGCCTGGGCCAACATTTACTTCACTCCACCCGCCGCCAATGCCATGCCGGTTCAAGTCCAGGCTGGGCAATTCGCGTTTTATTTCCGCTATCCCGGCCCCGACGGAACGTTCGGCCCGCTTCATGCGGATCTGATCAACGAAGGCACACAGAATTTCTTCGGCCTTGATCAGGACCACGATCAGGACTCCAAGGACGACATCGTGACCGCCGAAATGGCCATTCCAGTCAATCGCGAGATCCACTTGCTGATGCACGCCAAGGATGTGGGCCACTCATTTTTCGTTCCCGAGTTGAGGGTACAACAGGATTTTGTTCCCGGTCTAGACGTTACTCTGCATTTCACCGCCACCAAGATCGGACGCTACGAAATCGTCTGCACCCAACTGTGCGGGCTTGGCCACTACAACATGAAGGCGTACCTGAACGTGAAGTCCCAACCGGACTTCGACGACTGGCTTAAGAAGCAAGCAGCCTTGCAGTGAACCGAAACTGCTCTTTCCGTCTAATGCGCAAACGCCGTTTTCGAGGGTGACCACAATGCACGATATGTCGCATGCACAAGCAGCGCATCACGAACCAACCAGCTTTATTCGGAAGCACGTTTTCAGCCTGGATCACAAGGTCATCGGTAAGCAGTATTACGGGCTGGCCCTGGCCGCTGTCCTGATTGGGATGTTTCTTTCCTGGCTGATGCGCATCCACCTCGGCTGGACGAACTACCCGATTCCGGGACTGGAGTTGCTTTCCAAAAACGGAGCGCCCGGGAACGTGATGACGCCCGAGTTCTATCTGCAGTTGATGACCATGCACGCCACGATCATGGTCTTCTTTGTGCTCACCACGGCGCCTTTTGCCGCTTTCGGTAATTATTTCCTGCCCATTCAGGTCGGGGCCGAAGACATGCCGTTCCCGCACTTCAACATGATGTCGTTCTGGGTTACCTTTGTCGGCTTCCTGGTTTTGGTCTCCTCGTTCTTCGTTCCCGACGGACCAACCCTCGGCGGTTGGACTCAGTACGCGCCCCTGAGCGCGGTGGGGAAAGTTTCCGGCCCTGGCCAGGGACTCGGCGTGGTTCTTTGGGCGACCTCGATTGCGATCTTCTGCGTAGGCCAGTTGCTGGGTTCCTTAAATTTCATCACCACCACGCTCGATATGCGAACCCGGGGCATGAGCATGTGGCGCCTGCCGCTTAGCGCATGGGCCTGGTTCATCACTTCTGTCATGGGGCTGACCGCGTTTGCAGTTTTGATGCCGGCTTGCATTCTGCTGATCCTGGACCACGTGGCGGGAACCAGCTTTTTCGTTCCGTCCAACCTGGTCATCAACGACCAACTGCAACCTCATTCCGGCGGATCGACTCTCCTGTGGCAGCACTTGTTCTGGTTCTTCGGCCATCCCGAGGTCTATATCGCCATCGTGCCCGGCATGGGTATTGTCTCGCATGTTCTGATCACTAACATGCGCAAGCCGTTGCTGAGCCACCGCGTGGTGGTCTACTCCATGGGCGCCTTGGCGGTTCTGAGCTACATGGTGTATGGGCATCATATGTTCCTCAGCGGGATGAACCCGGTTTCGTCTCTGGCTTTCTCCTTCCCCACCCTGGTCATCACCATCCCTTCGACGATTCTGGTGCTGATGTGGCTGGGCAGCCTTTACGGCGCGAAATTGCGGATCAATAGCGCTTCCCTGTTCTCGCTGGGCTTCATCTCGATGTTTATCAGCGGAGGAGTGAGCGGATTCTTCCTGGCGCAGCCTTCGACCGACATCATGCTGCACGCCACGTATTTTGTGGTCGGGCACTTCCACATGGTGATGGGTGTGGCGGCGATGTTTGGGATTTTCGCAGGAACCTACTTCTGGTTCCCCAAAATGTTTGGACGCATGATGAACGAAACCCTGGGCAAACTCCACTTCTGGCTCAGCTTCGTGGGCACCTATTGCATCTTCATGCCGTTCCACTATCTTGGCATGGCTGGAAACGTGCGCCGTTACCAGGCGTTCGTAGATGACTATACGCAGCCGTTGATTCCGTTACATCGCTTCATTACAGTCGCCGCATTGTTAACCGGCGCTGCTCAGTTGATCTTTCTGTACAACCTAATCCACAGCCGGTTTAAAGGCGAGCCTGCATCCGACAACCCATGGCAGGCGACTTCGCTGGAGTGGAGCACCCCTACGACGCCCCCTCCGCACAACAACTTTGGCGACAAACTGCCAGAGGTTTTCCACGATCCTTATCAGTACGGAGTGGAAGGATCGCTTGGGGATTACGTAATGCAGACTTCGCCCGAGCAAATTAAGGGCGCAGTCGACGAGGCTTAGGCGAACGATTTCGAAATTGGAGTTTGTACTTTTATGGCGACAACAGTACCTGAACCGCCAAAAATCGAGGAGCGCCGTGACCCATCCCGCTTGAGTGGCAATGCGGGCAACGGCGGCGGACGAACTCTGATTCCGGTCCATGGAGACATGCGCGCGGTGAAGGATTACTCCCCGCCGCCAGCGTCCACTGGAATCTGGGTTGTGCTTGCATCCATCACCATGAGCTTTGCCGCGCTGACCAGCGCCTTGATCGTTCGCCAAGGCTCAGCGCTCGACTGGCGGCATCTGGATCTGCCGCGGATTCTCTATCTCAACACGCTTGTACTCTTTGCCAGCAGCGTTACGCTCGAGCTAGCGCGCCGCGAAGTGGGCAGTTTCATGGGCGGGCTGAGAGATAAAGCCGTCAACCCCGCGCGCTGGCTGTACGTTACTTTGTTCCTTGGCTTGCTTTTTGTCGCCGGCCAATATGTGGCGTGGCTGCAATTGCGGTCCCAGGGGCTGTTTCTCGCGACGAATCCCAATAGCTCTTTCTTTTACGTGCTGACAGCCCTGCACGCGCTGCACGTTCTGGGCGGACTGGGTGGATTAGTCCGCGTGATTCGCCGGTTGCATCTGTCGATCCTGCGAAAGAGCACGCTGGACGCGACCTCACGCTATTGGCATTTCATGGATGTGCTCTGGTTGTATCTGTTGCTGTTGCTGTGGATGAAACTCTAGCTAAACAGGAGGCGCCGTGAGCCACGCCCATACGATGGGAAGTCAATCCGCAGGCGCAATGGAAAAACCCGCCTTTTCGGTTCCCGCCAAGAAAATGGCAATGTGGCTGTTCATCATCGCCGACACAGCCACGTTCGCCGCGTGCCTGGTGGCCTATGGTTTCATCCGCAACGCGACTCCGAACTGGCCAAGACCATTTCACAGCATCACCAATGTCGCGATTATGACGTTCATCCTGGTCACCAGCAGTTTGACCATGCTGTTCGGCATCGAAGCTGCCAAAGCGGGAGATAAGGCGAAGGCTTTCCGATGGACGATGATCACGGCTGCTGGCGGCGCGCTGTTCGCCCTGCTGCACATCCGCGAATGGCTGGCGCTGATCGATGAGGGTATGACGCTGTTCAAGAACCCATGGGGCACGGGCCTTTTCGGTTCCATGTTTTTCAGCATTACCGGCTTGCACCTTCTGCACGTTACGGGCGGTGTAATCGCTCTGGTCGCGGTGGGACTCCGCTATCAGGGCGGCCGGTATAACGCCGACGATCTGGAAATCACCGGCCTCTACTGGCACTTCGTCGATCTGGTTTGGATGTTCGTCGTACCACTGGTCTACCTGATGAACCTGGGACACTAAACGCGGGAGGACAACACTATGACGACTGCCACAGGACAACCGAGCGCTGTTGGAAAATACGTGGTGATCTATGTTTGTATCCTCGCGATCGCGGGACTGCAGTTCGTAGTCGCGTATTCCAATATCGACAGCTCGCAGATGCTGGTGCGCATGCTGGTCCTCGCGATCATCGAAGCCGCGCTGGCAATTCTGTTCTTCATGCATTTGTGGATGGAAAGTCGCGGGTTGCTGTGGTTTGTCGTAATCTTTACAGTCTTTGTGTTGCTGGCGATGCAATATGGATGGACCGACAGCTTCCGCCTAACCAATGGCGTACCATGGGCGCGGTAGAATAGGTAGCGAATGAAAATTGAAAGAGCGCTCGGACTGGTTGGCTTGGCGGCGGTGGCGTTGTTCGTGCTGCTAACGCCCCTGCCAGCATTTTCTCAAAACTGTGCGCTCTGCTATACCCAAACCTCTTCGGCTGGGGCGAGAATGATTCAGGCCCTGCGTAGCGGGATTCTGATCATGGTCATTCCTCCCACGCTCGGATCGATTGGCATGATTTTTATTGTGCGCCGCCGAAACAATCAGTTCAAACGAGACGAGTCCGCTGGCGAAGACTGGTAAAATGGCAACCACTCAAGTGATGGCAAATCCAGGTTCCGTGCAAACATTCCCGTCCAAGCTACGCGACTTCTACACGCTGACCAAACCCGAGGTCAATCTGCTGATTCTGATGACAACCTCGGCCGGCTACTATTTAGCCTCGCGTGGGCCGTTTCGAGTCGGCGGCTTAATCAACACGCTCATAGGAACACTTCTCGTGGCGAGTGGAACCGCGACTCTGAATCAGTGGATGGAGCGCATGTGGGATGGCCAGATGCGGAGAACCGCTTCTCGGCCCCTGCCCGCGGGCAGGCTTAGCAGTCGCGAGGCGTTCTGGTTCGGCATTGGGTTGAGCATCGCCGGAGGCTGTTATCTTGCGCTTACGGTGAACGCTGTGGCAGCGCTGCTCGCTGTATCGACCCTGGCGTCGTATCTTCTAATCTACACGCCGCTCAAAAGGAAGACGCCGCTCTGCACGATGATGGGCGCTTTTCCCGGCGCCATGCCAACCTTGATCGGCTGGGCCGGAGCCGGAGCCGCCATCAACCGCCAAGCTTGGTTTCTATTCGCCATTCTTTTTCTCTGGCAGTTCCCTCATTTTCTGGCAATCGCTTTGATGTATCGCGACGACTACAGCCGCGCCGGCTATCGCATGCTGCCTGATTTCGACCGCGATGCGCGCTTTACCCGCGCCGAAATTGTCGGCTTTACCGTGATCCTGGTACTGGCCACCATGCTGCCTTTGGTGGATCGCGCTGGCGTTTGGTATTGGGCCGGGATGTCTCTGGCCGGAGCTTTCATGCTCTATCATGTCGGCAAACTGGCGGCCTCAAGCTCGAAGGTGCTGGCCAGCCGCGTTTTGCATGCATCGGTTCTCTATCTGCCGGTGGTTCTAGGAATCATGGTGGCCTGGAAAAGGTAGAATTCTCAGTTGCCATGCGGCATTTCGACCCGTGCCTTGTCGGAAATCATCCTTCGCCGCTCGCGTACCTCGCCGTAAGTGGTCCCTTGGAATAACCCTCGCTGTAACGACGATCCTGTTTCCGACCGAAATCGTTGTCGCCCAAGCTCCACTTGCGGTCAAACGATCTGAGATCCTGCGCACCCTGCCGTTGACAAGCTTCTATGACACACCTCACCCCCTGCCCGCTGGCAAACTTGGCGAACTGATCCGCGCAGAGCCCGCTGAAGAATACGAACTGCCACCCGAAGTTTCGGCGGTCCGCATTCTCTATCACTCCCGTTCCGCAGCCGGAGAGGACGTGGCGGCATCGGGAGTGGTTCTCATTCCGAGCGAGGGAAAACCGCCTGCCGGAGGCTGGCCGGTCATTGCTTGGGCTCACGGCACCACCGGCGTCGCTCGCGCGTGTGCGCCCTCGCTGATGAGGAATGTAGGTCACGGACCATTCCTCTCCATGTATGTAAACCTGGGGTACGCCGTGGTCGCGACGGATTACGCCGGGCTGGGAAGCAATTTCCGCAATGCTTTTCTGGACGCCCAGTCCAACGCGACCGATGTCATTGGATCGGTCTCTGCTGCCCGCTCTGCCGTGCCGCAACTCGGCGCGCGATGGATTGCCATGGGGGAAAGCGAGGGGGGGTTGGCGGCGGTTGCCGTCGCCGAGAAGCAAAACGAGATTCGCGACCCAGGCTACCTGGGCAGTATTGCAATTTCTCGCATGGCGGACGCGAAAGAAATTTACACGCGTTCCCCGCAAGCGCCTTCCAGCAGCATGTTCGCGTTCCTGGCTTACGGAATCAAGACGCTATATCCGCAGTTCCCAGCAAACGACATGTTGACGGAAAAAGCGCTCGCCGTCTATCACCAAATCGAGGAGAACTGCGGAGAGGCGGCGGAAATCCCACCAACTGAAATGCTAAAGCCGGGTTGGGAGAACAACGAATTCGTGAAACAGTACTTCGCGAGGAACGCCCTCGGCCAAACCCCGGCGCGCGGCCCGATCCTGGTGATCAGCGGAGACGCCGATCGAGCAGTCCCAACAAGCCTGACGGCACCGGTTATCAATCGCATGTGCAAACAGGGAGATCGGGTCCAGTGGGAAAGATATCGCGACCTCGACCCTGCTCGCGTGATCGGCGACTCTGTGCGCGACCAGATAGCGTGGATCGAAGGGAGATTTGCAGGCCGACCGGCTCCGGCGAACTGCCCATGAACAAAAGCTTCAGGGCCAGGCGACAACAAAAATAGAAAGCAAAATCCTTATTACAGTATTGAAATTCTGGTGGAGCTAGTCGGGCTCGAACCGACGACCTCCTCGTTGCGAACGAGGCGCTCTCCCAAGCTGAGCTATAGCCCCAAGCGTGCAGATCTACAAAGCAATTTTATCAGTGTTCGCCGGACTGGGCCAGATGTCATCGTTACCCATGTCATCGTTACCCAGCGGCGTCTCGCGCTTTCCCTTGCACCCCGCTTCGCGCTATAGTCTCTGTCCGGTTCTTTTGGAGGCTTGATGGCTACTCATACCCGAACTGAAGGTAAAGTCAGAAGTTTCGGTCAAAACATCGAGAGTGATCTCGCTTCGAGATTTCTGCGCGTGGTCGAGACTGCGGCCATCGCCTCGGCCCGCACCATGGGCCAGGGTGAACGCAAATTGTCGGACCAGGTGGCCACCGAGGCCATGCGCCAGACCATGGACAGCATTCCCATGCGCGGCACCATCGTCATTGGCGAGGGCGAGCGGGATGAGGCTCCCATGCTCTACATCGGCGAGAAGGTGGGCGCGGAATTTCCTGACGGCCGCGAAGTCCCGGAAGTCGACATCGCCGTCGACCCTCTTGAAGGAACCAATCTCTGCGCTACGGGAGCGCCCGGCTCCATCACCGTGCTGGCGGCTTCTGAACGCGGCGGCCTGCTGAATGCTCCCGACTGCTACATGGAAAAAATTGTGGTCGGCCCGTCTTGCAAGGACGCGGTGGAACTCGATGCGCCGGTCGCCGACAACCTGAAGAACATTGCCAAACGGCTGGAGCGCGACGTGGAAGACCTGGTCATTATCGTGCTCGATCGCCCGCGGCACGAGAAACTTATCGCCGATATCCGAGCCGCCGGCGCCCGCATCCGCCTGATCGGAGATGGCGATCTCTCGGCCGGAATCGCGGCCGCCGTCATCGGCACCGGCGTGCACGCTGTCATGGGTTCGGGCGGAGCTCCTGAAGGCGTGATCACCGCGGCGGCCATTCGCTGCTTAAACGGATACATGCTGGGCCGCCTGGTCATCGACAGGCCCGAGTTGGAAGAGCGCATTGCCCGCATGGGTATCGCGGATAAGAATAAGATTTACGAGGCTGAAGACCTCGCTCCGGGCAAGCAACTGATCTTCGCCGCCACTGGAGTAACCGAGGGCGCGTTGCTGAAAGGCGTCCGCTTCTTCGGAGAAGGCACGCGAACTTCGTCGGTAATCCTGACCTATCGCACCGGCAAGGTGCGCTTCATCGACAGCATCCACCTGGAGAAAGGCCCGGATGTGAAAGTGCGCTTCGCGTAGGCCGAGGAAAGTCTACCGCGCGTTCGTCTCATCCCGCGTATAGGAACCGGTCGAACGAACGTGGCGCAGACGGCGCATCAGCGCATCGACCGCCGCGCCGTCGTCCGCTTGCGCTGTGTATTGCTCCAGCCATTCGCGAAAGACTCCGTTTAGAGTCTTGTGCTGCGACCGAGCCACCAACTTCACGCGCTCGATGAGATTCTCGTCAGCGCTCAGGATAACCTTCTTCATGTGTGTTTAGAGTATCGGCTGTTTAGGAGTATTCCTCAACCGCCCCCGGAGCGACCTCGGGCCCGTTTGACCCGGGTCCGCTATATCATCTAGACTATCTATCTAGGTTGTTTAAGAGGTTTCGCCGTGCGCACCATAGGGCTGTTTGAAGCCAAGCAGAAACTCTCAGAGATCGTCGAGCGTGCCGCCGAAGGCGAGCAGATCGGGATCACTCGTCGCGGCAAGCTGGCCGCTGTGCTCGGTCCGGCTCGGCCCTCGGCCAGCCTTGACCAGATTTTTGCCGAGATCGAAGAAATCCGAAAGCGGGTCAAACGGCCAAAAGGTTTTAGCGTGAAGAGTCTGATTGAGGAAGGCAGAAGGTGAATCGTTTTGTGCTCGACGCCTCGGTCGCACTGGCCTGGCTTCTGGACGATCCCGTGCCCGCATACGCATTGAAGGTCAAGGGATCGCTTCGCAACACACGACCGCTTGTACCGTCGCTCTGGACTCTCGAAATGGCCAATGCTCTCGCCGTTGGCGAGCGACGCGGCAATCTCACCTCCGACCAGGTCGCCCGATTTATGCGCCTGGTCGAGCAACTGCTGGGAGAAACAATCGCGGTAAGCGCGTCGGTCACCACTTTCCGGCAGGTTCTGGCGACCGCACGTTCCCTCCGCTTGACCGCCTATGACGCCGTCTACCTTGAGACCGCCCGAAGTGAGGGCATACCCTTGGCAACTCTCGACCGAGCTCTCCGCGCTGCGGCGCCTCAGGCAGGAGTTGAGCTCCTCTCCTAGGTCTACGTTGCTGGAAGTACTCTCTTGGACGCCCGTCCGCCTGCTCTACTTGAACTCCTTCATCACTTCCGCCGGAACTTTCGGTGGAGGCGGAAAATCTTGGGAAAAGCCCTTAAACAGCGCAACTGTCTTCTCAGCACGCTTGGTCCCGTCGTGCACGGCGATCGTATGCGGCTTCTCGGGCGAGTAGCCTTCCCACAGCGAAACCCCGGTGTAGGCGCCGTCCTTGCGAAGAATGTAATAGGTCATGTCCACGAAGCGCAGCTTGGCCATGTCGCCGTTGTAATTGCGGACGATGCGCTTCAGCGCGTCCGTGCCCGCATCGAGCGGGGACATGCCGTGGCGCATGTTTTCCACAATGGTGTGCGCGCCCGCGACTTTAATGTTCTCTTCCCCGCTGCCGGTAGCGCCCGCCGAGCCCACGTCCTGGTCGGTGTAGCAACCGGCTCCGATGATGGGTGAATCGCCGACGCGTCCCGGCAGTTTGTAGGCCAGGCCGCTCGTGGTCGTGCAACCCGAGATCTCTCCTCTTTCGTTGAGCGCCGAGCAATGAATTGTGCCAGTCGGCGGAAACAGAACTTTGTGTACCGCGTCCGCTCGCAGTTCAGGCGCGATGCCGAGATCGGCCGCTCGCTCTTCCAGACGGCGAAACCGTTCCAAGCGAGAATCGGCTTGTGGTTTGATGTCTGGCGGCTGCCAATGCGGATCGTCCAACCCTGGCCCCCACCAATCTTCTGACGAGTGAAACTCTTTCCACAGCAGCCAGATCTTTCGCGAATGATCGGTCAGCAGATTTTCGCGCGGAAAGCCCACCGCCACGGCAAAGCGTTCCGCGCCCTCGCCCACCAGCATCACGTGGCCGGTGTGATCCATGACCGCCTTCGAAACCAGCGAAACATTCTTGATATTGCGCACCCCGCCGACCGAACCCGCCCGCCGCGTCGGTCCATGCATGCAACAGGCATCGAGTTCGACGACGCCATCCTCGTTGGGCAGACCGCCAAGCCCGACACTGGTGTCGTTAGGATCGTCCTCCGGCCCCTTCACCACGCGGAGAGCCGCGTCTAACGTATCTCCGCCCCCGGCAAGGAATGCGTAGGCATCATCGAGATAGTTGAACCCGTTGTGCGCACAAACAATGATCGGACGCTTTCCGGCCGGCGAGTTTTGTTTTGTACTCGCGGAATCCTGGGCGTTCCCAACGTCAGCTAAACCTGCTGACAAAGAACCCACGACAGCCGTCGCAAGAAAATCCCGCCGCGAAACGGTCATCACTTCCTCCTGAACAATGACTGCTGGAAAAGCGTTTGCCAGCATAGCACGTGGGGCGTGAGTTGGGATCGGCCTTCCCAAAGAGTGTGAAAAAGCCGAGCTACCCTCGTGGTAGGATATGGCGGTATTTTCCATCGGCGAGAGGAGATTTCCGATGTCTTACCACTATCACAGCCGACGGCTCCACAGACGAGGGGCGGAGTGGGTGTTTGTTGTCGCCCATGTAAATAGAGTAATAGTGAAGGTCCTCCGTTACTCAATCGCAATCTTCGCAGTGGGGATTGCTTTAGCTACTCCGGCTTTTTCTCAACAGGCGTCTACCGTGGCTGGGGACTATTCCGGAATGCTCGGGCCGCTGCACGTCAAGCTGCACCTTGTCTCCGCGTCCAATGGATCTCTGAGCGGAACCATCGATAGTCCGGATCAGGGCATGTTCGGAGTGCCGTGTGCCGACGTTCATTTGAACGGTCAGGCCCTAAGCTTTACTGTGCCGATGGTTCACGCCGCGTGGATGGGATTCATCAGCACCGACGGCAACTCGATGTCCGGCACCTACAATCTGGGCACGCCGGTGCCTTTGAACTGGACGCGAGTTACCGCCGCGAATTCGACAAACCCTCCGCCAGTCGTCAACTCAGCGACACCGGCGCCAGCGACCGTCACTTCTTCTCCATCAGAACCCGCATGTCCCACAACTTCAATGGGCAACTATTGGGATGGCTCCTCGTGGAAGCCTTTGACAACGGTTGTGCCTCTCCCACGAGAACGCGGCCTCTCGATAAAGGAGCAGCTGAAGAATCCGCTGAATCCGATGGCGCCCTATACCACGATCTACCGCTATAAAGACACGTCCGCCACCCTCACGTTGGGTCCAACTCCAAGGTTTTGTTTTGTCCTTGGGGTCAACGCCGCTCCAAATGTTGTCATTGGCGAGCTGGACGTTAAGAAGAACGATCGTGAAATCGAAATGAAGTTTTCCGACCGCCAAAATTCCTCAAGCGGAATTCCCGCGCGGAAGTCTGTTGAAGTAGACGTCAAGCGAACTTCTCCAACCAGCATAGAAGCCACGCCAAAAAGTCCGTTACACCCAGGTCAATACGTCATCAACAGCTCGTACATGGCCTTCGATTTCGGAGTTCAATGAGAATAAAGGCGAAGGAACTTCGATCATCGTCTTGTCTTACCGCAGTTCAAAACATAGCTGCGGAAACTCTGGCAGCACCATAAGCCCTATGCATGTTTGCTCGGCCGGTGGCCCACTCAAGCCGTCCTTTGTGTCGAGTCCCACGACACAGCACATGCTGAGGGGGCCGACTCCGCCGATCGGGCGGAGACGGCCAGTTTCTGATACCTCTTTCGCGCGACGTGGGTGTCGGCTTCCTCAGAAATGATGAACGGCACCGACGCTTTCGTTCGAGATCATGTACTCCCCGACTGTACCAAGGTTTTGCAGGCAGGATCCCACTGCAATCGCAGCCATGCCCTTCACGCACTCGGTGGCGAACTGATTCCGCCATTCCGACGGAAGCTCCTGGAAAACCGCAAGTGCGAAGGACTGCAAGGGTGAAATGCCATTCCAAAACACTTTCATGCCTTGGAAGAGCGCGGATGTGGTCAGATTTCCCCCTGGAAGGATCAGACTCGCGCAGCCCTTGACCGCGAGGGTCAGGTTCTCCCCAGCCGTCAGCTTCTCACCGGGCCAGGATTTATCCAGCGATTGCGCGAATTTATCCAGCACGAAATTAGCGGCTGTGGTGGGCGAAAACATCTTCGTCCCGATGTTCGCCACCGCCTTTGCGCCTAGCTTGACTCCGTTGGTAACCAGCGCTTCCTTGTTGTACCAAAGTAGAGCGCCGGTGGCGATCACTCCCACTGCCGCCAGGCACTGGGGTGACGATAACATCTCAGTGATCTTCGACCATTGAGACTTTTGGTTTTGGTCGGGATTCTGCGCGGTTGATGGCATGTTCTTTGCTCCTCGGAGTTGTCTTACTTATCCCTTCATCATTAAGAGCGACAAACGAGCGATAAAACCCTCATGAGGAGCATCGGGTGCAAAAGCGGGCTTGACAAGATTTCTCCCGAATCGGGAAACAGGCGAATTAGCGCCTCCTCGCGTCTGGAAGGCGCGAGACGTAGAAAGCCGAGGGCAATCTCTCTCAAAAGGCGGCGAGCATTCCGCCTTTGCTTTGATCGGCGCGAAAGCGCAACAGAGCGGCGATGTTTCCGGCCCGATCAAACTCGGGGTCGTCTTTCACGTAAAACAGTTCAACGTCGGGGGCTGGTCCAGCCTTTCCCCCCATACTCCCGAGGGTGCCCTGCCCTTGTCCCTCCGTTTTTTGGAGGGACAAGGGCAGGGATTTTCTTTCCGACTCAGGCCGAGCCCCGGGGCGATTGGCATGCTTCCAACTCCCGCCCTTTCGCAAAGTACGCGAAAAGGACGGGGCACCCTCACGGTAGTGGTGTCAGCGAAAGGCTCGGGCCAGCCGCCGGAATGTTCCAAATCGGGAAGCGGAGCTCAGCCCAGCCGCTTTGTCCTTGACCCCATACCTTGGTCGGTGATAAGATGACTCTGTACAAGTTATCTATAAGATAACTTTAGATCTTTGACCATCTGATCATCGCTCCAACCGCGGGCGCGACGATAACTCCAATGTTTCCAGGATTTTGCCCGTAACTACCTTTAGAACCATAGATCTGGAAGGCAAGAAAAATCCCAGGTCTTTGTTTTCAAGATTTTAGGCAAAAAGAGGAGAGTTTTTTCAAGGGAAATGTTGCACCACAATAGGTGCATTAAAACCAAGACTCTGGGTCCCGGCGCTACGCCAGCGTTCCGAATTTCTCACGAGGCGGCCAGCATTCCGCCTTTGCTTTGGTCGGCGCGGAAGCGTAGCAGGGCTGCGATGTTGCCGGCGCGATCAAACTCGGGGTCGTCTTTCACGTAAAACAGCTCAATGTCGCGTTGAATGGCAGCCGGAATCATTGCCTCGGTTACGTCTTCAAGCTCGCGCGTTTCGTGGCTGCATGCCGGGCACTGCGGCACCATGTGCGCATCGAGGTGGCCACAGCTCACGCACTCTACAGCCGGGTGCGAAAATTTGTCGCCGATCAGCAAGGTTTGCACTTCGCCCAATTCCAGCGACTTTAATACTCGGCGCAGGCCGGTCACTCCCCGGGCATTGCTCTTCGCCTGATTGATCGCTTCCCTGGCCAACTCATTCCGGCGCTGATCGAGCGACTCGCAAAGAATGCGGCCGGCGTGTTCCCGTATCTGCTCGTTGGTTATACGGCTAAGGTCCGCCGGAAAGTGGCCTAGCAGACGCTGTTTCACATAGGGATGCAGTTGGGGTTCGAGTTCGTGCCAACTGGTCTCGTGGCAGCCGATAATCAACTTCTCGAAGATCCCCTTCTCAAGTGCCGCGCTTAAATGTTCCGCCACACCCTTGAAGTGGTGCATGGCTTCGTCGTTGACGCGGCGCTGAGCATGACCGCCGTCGTATCCGGCGTAACCATCACCGCGGCCCTGACGAGTTGGCGGCGTGCGGAACATCCCGTCACGCTCTTTCAACTCATCCAACCGCAGATCGAAGAAGCGAGCCTTCTGCCGATCTACCAACGCGACCCACAAACGCGGCTGTGCGCCCAGAAGCAGGGCCAGCGGCTTCAAATGGAATTGGCGGTTCACGAAAAGCTGAGTTCCCGGCAGTTGCGAAGGCAAGTCGAACTCGCGCCAGAAATTGCGGCTGCCGCAGGCAAACACTGCCCGTGCGCGTGCCTGATTGCCATGCAGGCCTTCTGCCAGTTCGAGAATGCGATTCAAATCAGCCCGCGTGCTGCCGTTCTTGCTGGCCTTATCCGCCTCGCGCAGAGCTTTGCGAACCAGATCTTTGGCCAGAATAGTTTCTTCGCGATGCGATTTATTTTGCGGTGTGCGGGGCTCGAAATAGAAACTGAGCGCCCAGCCTTCTTCACCTTGAGTGTGGAATTGAGCTAGCTCACGGATCTCTTCGCGGGTAATCATCACGATTTCTCCTGTGTGCTGTCGATAGTTTCAACTTTTTGCGGATGCTCGGGCCAGCGTGGTTGGGAGCCTGAAGCGATCGGCCAGCGGCGCCAGGTGGCGCAAATGTTTACGGGCCACTTCGATGGAACTGCGTACGTCGTCCGGCTTCCGGTCGGTGATGACGCCGATTTCATCCAGCGAAAATCCCTCGATGGCATGGAGGATAAAGGCTTCGCGATCGGCTCGGCTGGCGCCCTCGAGGGCAAATTGCACCAACGTGACCATTTCATCGGAGGAGGCGATGTCTTCCGGCGTAGAGGTGCGCCGGTCGGCGATGACGTTTTCTCCGGTCAAGGTTTCGTCTGGTTGATGGAACTGGAGTTCCGGCTCGTCACTGGCGCGGACGTTCGGGCGCCGGGCAGAATCTTCAAGATGCACCGACAGCAGACTCTCCGGACTGCGGGCGGAGAGGTCCTCGATGGAACGCAGCGCCAGACGGTAAAGCCACGGCTCCAGCGCCAGCGTTTCGGGCTTCTCACCTCCGTTGCCCAATGCTCTCGCGATGGCTTCGTCGATGACTTCCTCCTTGCTGACGGAGTCGGGGGTGATCTCCTCCGAGGTTTCCCGGAAATAGAGTTCACGCTCGACAAAACGTTCCAGGCGGCCGAGACTGGCGTTTACATAAGTGCGGATATCATCGGAGGAAGCTGTCGGAACGCGAACTGCCGCGACTGTGTCTTCAAAAGCAATGCCTGACTTGGGGCGAAAATCCGCCACGCGCCGGCGCTGCCATTTATGCGAGTTTCGCAGGAGATCTTTGTGTTTGCTGATCTGCTGCAGCAGGTCGTCGAAAGCTGCCTTCACCGCCGCCGATGCGCTCGACGCTGACTTCTGCACTGCCATTTGGCCGGAGGGCAGGCGCAAGTTCAGCGATACCGTGGTTCCCTCGCGGGGCGAATTCTGTTCGACAACTCCCTTCAGATGCACCAGTTCAGGGCGGAAAACTTGCAGCCGCTTGCGCAGCTTTTCGACCAGGTGGTTGATGTCTTTTTCGATGTCAGGAGTTTTGCGGACTTTATAGCTGATGTGAACATTCATCTCAGGCCTCGGATCACGGAAGAGAGTCCGTGAAGAGTTCCGGTTCCCTACAAGCCGATTCTACACCCACTGCAAGAAGGCGGACTGCAAAATAAAAGGAGCTATAAATGGATCACGGTAGATTGTGATGCCTGCACTTGTGGAGGAGCAGTTCGTTGGCTTGAGCGCCTTCGCCGAGCTAGACGGCGACGGTGACTGACGTTTCTGTTCTGGTTACCGGGCGGTACAGGGTGTCGCGCTCGATGGGCTCGCGTCCGGCTTCGCGGATCAGGCGTACCAAACCTTCGCGGCGCATGCCTTGCGGGGTGGTCGCGCCGGCATCGTGGTAAATCTTTTCCTCGATGACGGTTCCGTCAATGTCGTCGGCGCCGAAGCGGAGCGCGATCTGCGCAATCTTTGCAGTCATCATCTGCCAGTACGCTTTGATGTGCGGAAAGTTGTCGAGCACCAGCCGGCTCACAGCAATTTGCTTGATATCGAGCATGCCAGTCGTCTTCGGCAGATGTTGGAGTGCGGTGTTATCGGGGTGAAACGCCAGCGGAATGAAGGTTTGGAAGCCACCGGTTTCATCCTGCAGCGCTCGCAGCTTCAACAGGTGATCGACGCGGTCTTCGTCATTCTCCACATGGCCATAGAGCATAGTCGCGTTGGACTTCAATCCGATCTGGTGGGCGAGCTTCGCGGTCTCGAGCCACTGGTCGCCATCAATTTTGTGATCGCAGATGATGTGGCGGACGCGGTCGGCAAAAATCTCGGCGCCGCCGCCGGGGAGCGAGTCCACACCTGCCGCCTGCAACTGCTCTAGGGTTTCGCGGATGGAAAGCTTGGCGCGCTTGGCTAGATATGCGACCTCGACCATGGTGAACGCTTTCAAGTGGACCTGCGGGAAGCGCCGCTTGAGTCCGGAAATCAAGTCCAGGAAATATTGAAACGGCAGGTCGGGATGCAGCCCGCCGACGATGTGGAACTCCGTAACCGCTTCGCTGTAGCCTGAGGCAGCGGTCTGAAAGGCTTCCTCGAGGGCCATGGTGTAGGCGCCGGGCGTGTCTTTCTTCCGTCCAAAGGCGCAGAGACGGCAGGCGGCCACGCAAACATTCGTGGGATTGATGTGTCGATTGACATTGAAGTACGCCTTGTCGCCGTGCATCCGTTCGCGCACGGAATTCGCCAGCCAGCCAACGGCGAGGATATCCGCGGAGCGGTAGAGTGCGAGCGCGTCGTCGGCACTTAGGCGCTCGTGAGCGAGGACTTTGTCCTTGATGGCATAGAGACGACGGTCGTCGGTTTGAAAGGCGTGGCTATGAAATGAATGGGTGCTTGACATTACTTTGATCATACCGCAACAAAGTGGCTGAAGTCATAGTGGCGAGTGTCTCGCACGCGAGTTTACTGTGCGTCACTTATCGCCCACGTCTCCCATAGGGCGCACAAACACAGCACGCGCCGATTCGTTCATCAATCGACGGGCTGATCGTTTATATGCCAAGATCGGCGTCAACTCTTCCCGTTGTGGTTTCCCGAAACGACAAGTGTGCAAAAGTGAACACTCAGAAATAGTTCAGCGGGATATCATCGCGCAAGAAAAATGAAAAAGGGCGATGTTTCCAGGATGCAGAATGTCCGTCGAGAAAGCATCTCCCTGTCGCCAATGCTGTTTGTAGATCCGTTACGAGGGAGGGTTGAATGAAGCGCCTGCTCGAGTGTGTGGTCCTACTTGTGCTGTTACGCGGGCTTTGCGAAGCTGAACCGCGTCCGGCAGCGAGCGAAAACAAACAAAAGACCGCTGCCTCTCAAAAGGCTGCCGCGCCCGATGCCTCCGAATTTGTCGGCGCTGAGACCTGCGAGACCTGCCACAGCGATGTGGCCAAGAAGTTCGACACCAATCCTCATTCTCATCTAGCGCCCTCGCACGGCGGCAAGGGCGTCACTTGCGAAAGCTGCCATGGACCGGGCAAGGCACACGTCGACGGCGGCGGGGACGTAAGCAAGATTCTCCAGTTCAGCAAGGCAACAGCGAAGGTGACAAATACTACGTGCCTGGGTTGCCACTCCGGAACGCATCCGAATTTCGAGCGTTCTGCCCATGCCAAGGCGGATGTGAGCTGCACCAGTTGCCATAGCGTGCATGCTTGTGGACAAGAATCGGGCCTGCTGAAAGTGTCGCAGCCCAAGCTCTGCTATGGCTGCCACACGGACGTAAAGCCGGCGTTTGCTCAGCCCTTTCATCACCGGGTGGATGAGGGACTGATGAAATGCAACGACTGTCATGATCCGCATGGCACGTTCCAGCGCAAGCAACTCAGGACCACCGCCGACCAAAACGAAATCTGCACCAAGTGCCACACCGAAACCGCGGGACCATTCGTTTTCGAGCATCCAGTGGTGAAGGCCGAAGGCTGCACCATGTGCCACTCGCCCCACGGCTCCCCGAATCCCCGACTGCTGACCGTCAGCAACATAAACACCCTTTGCCTGCAGTGTCATTCCGGGACGAACATTCGCGCATTTCCCAACGCCGTGTCGGAAACCGGAGGGCCGGTTCACAACCAGGCAGCGCAATACACACCGTGCACGAATTGCCATTCGCAAATCCACGGCTCGAATGCAGCGTTCAACTTTTTCAGGTGAGAAGGCGGAGAAATCATGGTGCACAATTTTTATGAAGTGCTAGCAAAGTTCTCTATTTATGTTTTCGTCGGGCGCGCCGCCTCCAGTATCGGCATGGCAATCCTACTGTTCACGGCGATCGCTGCCGCACAGGATCCTCCGAAGGAGACGACCGCGGGTGGGTATCTCATCCATCAGTCCCTTGATTTCGGCGGCCACATTGCCGATATCTCGGGCAGTGCGGCGATGTACGACACGCTGGTCAATGTGCAGAGCGGTCCGCGCCTCCTGAGCCAATCCCTCGACATGCATGCTACCGGGGCAACGGCGTTCCCCTTCTTCGACACCTTGATGATGACCAACGCTGGCTATGGCGGGGACCCGAACGATATGACCATGCTCCGCATTGGCAAGAAGAAGGTGTACGATTTTCAGGGATTGTTCCGGCGCGATCGCCAATACTTTGATTACAACCTGCTTGACAACCCGCTGGTTCCGGCGGGGGTGGTGTCGAACGGATACACATTTCCCCAGGTGCTGAATTCGCCGCATGCGTTCAACACCGTTCGGCGTATGACGGATGTCAATCTTACGATACTGCCGGTTTCAAAGATCAGCTTCCGGGTGGGATATTCGCAGAACATCAACCAGGGGCCGAGCTACAGCTCGCAACACAACGGCGCCGAGGGCCTGTACCTGCAGAATTGGAGAAACAGTACCGATACCTGGACGGGTGCGGTGGACTGGAAGCCGATTTCGAAAACGACTCTCACCTTTGAAGAAACGATTGTGCACTACAAAGGAGATACCAACTGGCAGCTCGCCGGACCGCCCTTGCAACTCGCAAATGGGATGCCGGTTTCGCTGGGCTTCGACAATCAGATGCCACCGAGTTGCGGCGACGGCAATCCGCCCATCGTGACCAGTGCAACCACGCCAGCGACCGCCAACCCCACGTGCAGCGGCTATCTTCAATATTTGCGGTATGCGCCAACCCGCACGCTGTTTCCGACGGAGGAATTCCGCTTCCAAAGCGCACGGCTCAAGAACATTCAGATGAATGGCCGGGTGAAATATACCGGAGGCAATATGAGCCTTCCGAATTACTTTGAGTATTTCAACGGCCTCGACAATATGGGAGTCCGGGTCTTCACGACGACCGGGCCTGACAAGGGCAAGCGGATCAACGTCTCGGCCGATTATGGCATCGTCTGGCAGATTTCAGAGAAGATCAACCTCTCTGAGCAGTATGACTTCTGGGATTCCCGCCAGCCGGCAGACACCGATCTATCCCAAGTGGTGCAGACTGGCACATCCATGCTGATTGCCCCCGATCCCGCGTCGCCGGCTGCAATAACTCTAGCTCACACGTTCTTTGGCACGAAGACACAGACGAATACCGTCACTCTCGGATTCGACCCTTCGTCAACGCTCAGCTTCTCGATCGGCTATCGCTACCGGGCACGCACCATCAGTTGGGTCATGCCTCTCTCAACGGACGCGTTGCCGAACGGGACTGCGTATAACTTCGACACCCACGACAACGGAGGACTGTTCGGGGTTGCCTGGCGCCCCACCCGTCAGTGGAAAATGACGGGAAGCGTTGAATTAACCTACGCCAACACAACTTATACCCAGATTAGCCCACAGGCGCTAGAGCACTATCAGTTCCACGCGAACTACAAACCGCGGGATTGGGTCACGATTTCGGGGTCATTCAACGATCTGGAAAGAAAAAACGACGCCTTGAATGTGAACCACCAGGACCACAGCCGGAGTGCTACCATCGGGGCTTCGCTGATGCCGAATAAGTCCTATGGGATCGATCTCAGCTATGGCTACTTCGACGTTTTTTCGCGAACCACCTTCTGCTTTGCGGCAACCCCGCCTCCGCCGGGAGTAGTTGCTGCTCCGCCCGACGATGGCATTATTGTGAATTGCGGAACCAATACCTGGCTGGGCACCGGCTACTATAATGCTCCGACCCAGTATGGTTCGTTCGGTCTTACACTGGTTCCCATTAAGAAGCTGCGCACCGGCCTGGGCTATCGCATCAACGCGGTGAACGGTACGACCGAGTTTCTTAATCCGCGACAAGTAGCGGGTTCGCTCCAGTCTCAGTACCAGACGCCTTATGTTAACCTGGCCTGGACGCTCACTCCGGGATTGGCTTTAAAAGGGGACTGGAACTATTACGGATACGGGGAAAGCTCCCTGGTCGGGCCAACAGCGCCCCGAGCCTTCCACGGCAATGTCTACACAGTCGCGGCGCACTATGAGTTCTGAGCGGGATTCCCTCTCGCCGAAATAGGAGTGAAGGCGGGTTTGCCGAACCCTTCCCGAGGATGCTGCACTCGCTTTGTTTCTTGGGAACGGGAGTGGCGGACATCCGCCCACGGCACAAATCGGATAAGAAAGGCCAGTTGCCAGTTCTCGGTTTAATGCTAGAGGCTCCGCCCTGCATTCATCATCTTCGCAACAACAAATCACCCGCGACAAAGAAGAAGAACATCACCGAGATCACGCCGTTCATGGTGAAGAACGCGGCGTTGAGCTTCGAGAGGTCGTCGGGTGAGACCAGCGAGTGTTCGTAGGTCAGGAGTAGAGCGACGGCTACGACTCCGGCGACTGCCAACTTTCCTAATCCGAAGACGGCGACCAGGCTGACCAGCAGGACAATCATGAGGAAATGAAAAAGCCGCGAGATCCAGAGCGACTTAGCGATTCCAAAATAGCGCGGGATGGAATGAAGCCCGGCTCGTTGATCGAATTCGAAATCCTGGCAGGCGTAGAGCACATCGAAGCCTCCGCCCCAGAAGGTTACTGCGGCGGTCAAAAGCAGGATTCGCGGATCGAGCGAGCCTCGGACGGCGATCCAGGCGGCGGAGGGCGCGATTCCCATAGCAAATCCCAACACCAGGTGCGACCAGCGTGTGAATCGTTTGGTGTAGGAGTAGAGCAGAACCACGGCCAGCGCGAACGGAGAAAGAATGAAGGACAGCCGATTGAGCTGGGAGGCCGCGAAAACAAATACTGCGCAGGACACCAGCACGAATGTGCTCACGAAGCCGGGAGTGAGCGTGCCGGCGGGAAGAGCGCGGGTTTGAGTTCGCGGGTTGGCAGCGTCAATCGAGGCATCGGCGAGACGGTTGAAGGCCATGGCCGCCGATCGCGCCGTGACCATGGCGACAATAATCCAGGCAAGAGTGTGTGCGCTCGGGAATCCGTTAGCCGCCAGCATGGCTCCGCAGAGAGCAAATGGGAGAACGAAGATGGAGTGCTCCCACTTGATCATTTCGAGGGTTACGCGGAGGTTATGGAAAACGGGCACTTATAGATTGTAACGGCAGTTCCCGGTTGTCAGTTCTCGGTTCTCAGAAAAATCTGCCCGCTACCATCCCGAATGATAGCCTTCGCTGCCGATCAGCGGGACGAACCGACAGCCCTCCAAATCAGTGACTACCGGTTGGCCTGCTTGCTTGCGCACTAACTGCAGGTCCTGGGCATGCGGCGGACCGACGGGGATGACCATGCGTCCGCCTTCGCGGAGTTGTTCAAACAACGGCGGAGGAATCTGCGGGGCAGCCGCGGAAACGACGATGGCGTCGAAAGGGGCGCGATCAGGGAGGCCATGGCTGCCGTCGCCGAGCAGGACCTCAACGTTGGTACAGCCGAGTCGGGCTAGCGTGGCTTGCGCCGCGCGGGCGAGCGACGCGTGCCGCTCCACCGAGTAAACCTGCCGGGTGAGTTCCGAGAGCAATGCGGTTTGGTAGCCGGAGCCCGTGCCTACTTCGAGCACTGCATCCGAGGGATGGAGCGCCAGCGCTTGTAGCATAATGGCGACGATGTAAGGTTGAGAAAGAGTCTGGTTTTCGCCGATTGGAATCGGGTGATCTTCGTAAACCTGACCGCGATGTTCTTCGGAGACGAATTCGTGACGGGGAACGTGGAGCATCGCCGCGAGCACACGTTGATCCCGGATTCCGCGGGCGCGGAGCTGTGATTCGACCATGCTCCGGCGTTGTGTAACGAAGGAATCGATTTGAGTCTCCGGGGCCATGGTTGCCTGGCTCCAGAATAGCGCGAATCTTCGGCCCGCTTCGCGAATCATCTAATATTGCTTTCTAGTACCATGCAGTGAGAATTCTGAGGGATAGATCATTGAGTGACGCAGAACGATACGCTCCGGGCTGGCCGGGGATTCCGCCGCGCTGGACGTCCAGCGCAAAGAGTGGTGTTGGCACGGCCCTAAATCAGCATAGCCGAGTTTGGTTCACCACCAGCCACGGCATCCTGAACGAAGTTTATTACCCACGCGTGGACCAGGCCTGCACGCGCGATATGGGATTGATCGTTACCGATGGCAATAGCTATTTCTCCGAGGAAAAACGTCACTGCAGGTTTGAGAACATCCCGGTCGCGCCCGGCATTCCCGCCTTTGAGCTGACCAATACGGAGATGCAGGGGCGGTATCGGATCGAAAAGGAAGTATTAACTGATCCGTATCGCAACGTTGTGTTGCAAAGAATTCGGTTTATTCCGCTGCAGGGTGCGTTCACCGACTACCACCTTTACGCGCTGCTCTCGCCGCATCTTGCCAATTGGGGCAACAGCAACAACGGATGGGTGGGCGACTACAAGAGTGTGCCGATGCTGTTTGCGCAGCGCAACGATTGCGCGTTAGCGTTTGGCTGTTCGACTCCGTGGAAGAAGATGTCGGTGGGCTTTGTCGGATACTCCGACGGATGGCAGGACCTCTCGAAGAATTTCCAAATGACATGGGACTACACCCGCGCGGAGAACGGCAACATCGCGCTGACGGGCGAGATTGACCTGGACGTGTGCAGCGGTGAATTCGTACTGGCGCTCGGGTTCGGCGCCATCTGGTCAGAGGCGGGACAACAAGTACGTTCGACCTTGCTCGAATCTTATGAAGAACTTCGCCATCACTATGTATCGCAGTGGGAAACCTGGCATGAGAGCCTGATGTCGTTGGAGAAGACGGACGGGCAGCGGGAGCGTGACCTCTATCGCGCCAGTGTCGCCGTGCTGCGCACGCATGAGTCGAAGGATTTTCTGGGGGGAGTGATCGCGAGTCTTTCTATTCCGTGGGGCTTTAATAAAGGAGACGAGGATTTGGGTGGATATCACCTGGTTTGGCCACGCGATCTGGTCGAAACCGCATTCGGATTCCTGGCGGCGGGGGCGCAGGTCGACGCGGTGCGTGTGCTTCGATATCTCGAGTCCACCCAGGAGGCCGACGGGCATTGGGCGCAGAACATGTGGCTGGATGGGCGGCCGTACTGGATGGGGCTGCAGATGGATGAGGCGGCATTTCCCATTCTGCTGGTGGATTGTCTGCGCCGGGATTGTCCAGAAGTACTGGGGGACCTCAAGCGCTGGTGGACTTTGGTTCGTGGCGCAGCCGGATTTCTGGTCTGCAATGGCCCGGTCACGCAGCAGGATCGCTGGGAAGAAGATGCGGGCTATTCGCCGTTTACGCTGGCGGTGGAAATTTCCGGGTTGCTGGGTGCGGCAGATATTGCGGAGGCGGTTGGAGAGAAAGCCATCGCTGAGTACCTGCGGGAGACAGCGGACAATTGGAACGACAATGTCGAACGCTGGACCTATGTGACCGACACGGACCTGGCGAGGCAAATCGGAGTCGAGGGCTACTACGTTCGAATTGCGCCACCAGAGACGGACTGTGCGCCGTCTCCCGCTGAGGGATTTGTTCCTATCAAGAACCGGCCTCCCGGGCAAAGTACGGAGCCGGCGACTCATCTGATTAGCCCGGACGCTCTGGCGCTGGTGCGATTCGGTCTGCGTGCGGCGGACGATCCGCGCATTCTGAACACCATCAAAGTGATCGACGCATTGTTGCGGGTGAAATTGCCGCAAGGGCCCTGCTGGTATCGCTATAACGGTGACGGTTACGGAGAGCATGACGATGGATCGCCATTCGACGGCACTGGCATCGGGCGGCCGTGGCCGTTGCTCGCAGGCGAGCGGGCGCACTACGAAATCGCCGCCGGACGTCCGCAGGCTGCTGAAGAACTTTTGCGAGTGATGGAGTTCTCCACGGAGGGAGGACGGCTGATCCCCGAGCAAGTCTGGGATACGGCGGACATTCCAGCGCGAGAATTGTTTGCGGGCAAGCCTTCCGGTTCGGCGTGTCCGTTGGTGTGGGCGCATTCGGAGTACATCAAGCTGCGACGCTCTCTGAACGATGGTAAGGTTTTCGATCAACCTCCTCAGACTGTGCAGCGCTACTTGGTCGACAAGAGAAGAGCCACTTTCTTTGCCTGGCGCTTCAACAACCGATGCCGAACCATGCCGAGGGGCAAGAGGTTGCGGCTGATTCTGATGGCTTCTGCACTGGTGCATTACAGCTTCGACGGCTGGCAGACCGCCGCGGACGTTCGCACCCGCGACACTCGCCTGGGCACGCATGTGGTGGACCTCGCCGCCGATCGACTAGCAGTGGGTAGCGAGATCGTCTTCACGTTCCACTGGACGCAGGAACAACGTTGGGAAGGGGCGGATTTTTCCGTGGTGGTGGAACAGTAAGGGGTTAGCCGGTGTAGACGAGTTCCACAATCGTGCAGTCGTCGTTCAGGGGTGTGCCGCCGCAGAAATCTGATATCGCCCTGAAGATTTGGTCCAGGGTTCCGGTTTTCGCGGCGAGTTCGAGACGGGAATCCTCGAAGAAATCTCCGCGGGCATTTTCTGCTTCGGTCACGCCGTCCGTCACCAGCACCAGCCGATCACCTGGCTTCAATTGACAGTGATCGCTTTCATATTTGGCATCGGGCAGCAATCCCACGGGGAGATTACCGTGTGCGGGCCGTTGCACCTGCCCATCGGAAACTATCAGCGGTGGAATGTGCCCGCAATTCACATATTCGAATTCGCCGTTGTCACGAATGCGGGCAATGACGACGGTGGCATACTTTTCCCCAATATGTTTGTGGGTAAAGAAACGGTTGACGCCGGTGACAATCTCGGTGAGCGGCATGCCCGCGGTGAGCTGCGAGTAAATCATTCCCTGCAGAGTGGAGGCGAGCAGCGCTGCGGACACTCCCTTTCCGCTCACATCGGCCAGCACAATCGTGAGACCTTCGGCGGTGTTGACCGCGTCGAAGAAATCGCCGCCAATCTCTTTACAAGACAGATTCCTTCCCGCCAGCTTGGCGAACGGGACTTCGGGAATGGTCACCGCCATCAGCCGTTGCTGGATGGAAGCCGCGATCGACAGCTCCTGCTGGTATCGACGGGAAGCCTCCTCGGCTTGCACCAGGCGGGCGTTCTCGATCAGCGAGGCAGCTTCTCTCGCGATAGCGTGCAAAATATCGTTGCTCACGCCGGAGATATCGCGCGAAGCAAAGCGCGAATCCACGTACAAGGCTCCCATGGCATCCGCCAGAGCCGCCGGGTTGGGCGCCTCGGCATCGCGGGTTGCCTGGACCTGCGGCTTGCGCAGAGGCACGCAGATTACCGTGCGGAGATCATAAGCCACGATACTCTTGCGTCCGGAAAGGTCCACCGACCGGCTGGTGTCGGTAAGCACGAATTCGGAGTTGGACTTCAAGGCGTCGTCGAGAATCGAGTGGGAGATGGTCTTATCGTCGAGCAGGAGTTCGCCCTTCGAGTTGCGTCCAGCGGCGAGGCGCAGTTCCCCTTGCTCGTTCTTCATGTACACGTAAGCTCGTTCAGCCCGGGTGAGCTTCAGAGTTACGTCCAGCAGGGTCATTAGAATTTCATCGAGCACGCCGATAGTATTCAGTTTCCGGGCAGCCTCGAGGAATAGAATCAGTTTTTCAAGATCGGTGGTCTCGTCCGAGATGTGCATCCCGGAGATCTGGCTCAAGAACTCACGGGCGGAGTTGGTTGTCCCGTGCTGGGGATTGAAAATCACATAGGCGACTTCGCGGACCCCGAACTCCAGACGGTCATTGCGCTCCAGAGTCTTGCGTTGCACCCGTTCGCCGTTGACAAAGGTGCCATGCTTGCTGCCCAGGTCGACAACGCTGAACACGCCGTTTTCGGAGACGATCTGAGCGTGGTCGCGAGAGACGCGCGGGTCGGCGATCACCAGATCCTTGTCGACCTTTCGTCCCACGCCGAAGGGACTGTGATCAAGGTTGATGACGCGTTGCTCGTTCCCCTGGACAAACACCAGCGTCGGGAAGACTCCCGAACCGGTTCCTGAGGGCGGGCCAATGATGGTTTGAAAAGACATGTGGCGCTGCAGTGCTCCTTAACGTCCCTGATGGAATAATGACAGCATCGAGCGCCGGTGGGAAGAGGCTAACCAGATTTCACCAGCTGGCTTCATTTTGGCGGCCCCGGCTTCAGGCAGCCCCGCGATGGAACGTGGCAATCGCCTCCTGCTCGGTGTCATAGACCTCGAATACCGTGACCAATTTAGTGATTTGCAAGACATCGCGCAAACGCTGGCCCAGTCCGGTCAGCTTGATCTCGGCGCCGGCCGCCCGCGCGGAGGAGTACACGCCCACGAGAGTACCGAGGCCGCCGCTGTCGATGTAGCTCACTCCAGAAAGATTCAGCACGATCTGCCGCGAGGAACTCAAAACGCGCTTGAGATTCTCGCGAAGTGCCGCTGCCTCTTCCCCAAACACGATGCGGCCCTGGCAGGACATAATGGTGACTCCATCTGCCTGCCGCGTCTCAATCTTCAGAGTCATAGGATCCTCCGGACACCATCAGTGTCCGAGAAGCCTAACGCGGGGGGCGGGGGGAATGCAAGTTCAGACGCACCCAGGCGCGCGAACAGGAGCAGCACCACGGGCGGAATGGTCATGGTAGTCCACAAGGGAGCGGCCCAAATCCGCGCCGATTGCCACGGCACAAATTGCCAGGCCAAACTCACAAAGAACGCTCCCAGCCACGGCCACGCCATAAGCAAAACTGCGATGACGCAGATTATCCGTGTAAGGCGATCTTTCCTCCACAGGAGGCCGCCATGGCGAACCAACAGCAAGACTGCAGGCAGCAGGAGGATTTGGTTGTAGAGAGAAATCATGGGGATGACTGCAACCGTTACGGCAAGAACCAAGGAAGACACGAGAGCGAACATCGGACTATTCGCAGGGACCTGGCGCATGCGCCAACAAATGACTGCGAGCGCCACGAGCAGGAGGACAGAAAGTAATATCCCCAGTCCCGGCGTGGTAAGCACCGCCAGAGTTGACTGCGGTCCTCCGGTGTATTGACGATAGGCCGCGAGCGCCTGTACAAACTGTCCCAGCCAACCGGGCATAACGAACTCGGCCCCGGCGAACAAAGTTGCCAGGGTCAGGCCAAAACTCAGGATGAAACGCCTTCGCTCGCGATAATTTCCACAGGCCCACAAAACAAGCCACAACGCTAAGAGCACAACGAGTTGAGGCTTGATGGTTGCGAAGGCTAGCAGGACGCCTGCGAGTAGAAGATAGTCAGTAACCAGCAAGAGAACGCACGCGGCGATCATTCCGCTTACCAGCAACGTCAACTGTTCGAGCTTGATTCCCTGCACTACCGGGAGACTGCTCAAGGTAAGGATCACCAGAATTGCAGTCGCAGCAGGAGAAATCCGCCACCGCAAAGCACGCAGCCACAGGAGCACCGAGAATGCAGTCAGGAGGATGAAAAACCAGTGGACAGCCAGGCGGAGGAGTGGGAAAGGCAATGTGATCGTGGGCGCGAGTAGGAAAACCACGTACAGAGGGTAAGCAAAAGCCATCTGATCTTTGGGATCGTTCGGACGGTTGGGATCGAGCGCACGTCCGTAGTAACCGATTTGAATTTCGCGGGTGATTTCCGGGCTATAGGGATTGCGATGATGCAGAAGCAACTCACGCGCACCCAGCCAGCGCGGATAGAGGTCACAGAGATTTCCACGCGGAATGTCACGAACCGCAGCATCCGCTTGTTGATGTCCGATCACAACCCGCTGCACATAAAACCAGGTGCTTCCCGCGAGAAGCAGGCTTACCGCCAAGCCGAGTTTGGAATTTATTCGCAACCGTCTGGGGCCGGACCATCACGTTTACAATGCAGCTATCATTAGAGGATTCGGAAATCCAATTAAAGCTCGACAAACACACAAACGGCGCCGCCACCCGAGGGCTTTTTACAAGTGCCTCATCGCACCGTCGAAGACTGCATCCGTATTTTCGTACTCATACAGTAAGAACACGTGCTGTGTCGTGGGCGCCCAGCCGCGAAATTTCGAGACTTATTCCCCACATCCACAGCAAAAGCACGACTGCCAGAAGATTCATGGTATGAAAGCGAAGCCACATCAAGGGGAAGACTGGACCGAATAATAGAACCGCGACCGGTCCTACCAGAGCGGCGCCCGGCCATCCATGTATTTGCCGACGATTCGCCAGCACCCAAGCAACGAGCAGAAGAATCGGCAGAAGCATAATACTCAAGTCGTATGCGAAAGCGTGATAGCTGACCAGGAACGTGGCCACCACCGCTTGACTGAAGACCAAGTCGTGAACGGTGCCGCTGTTCCCGCCCTTAGGTCCGGGCCGCTGCGCGGTAGCCCAGAAGATCACAGCCACGGAAAATATACTCACGAGCGAAAAATTTGCCCATGTGGGCAGCACGGTCGAGAGGAAGCCTTCCACGAGGCCGCGCAAATTGGGGGTATCCCGGGGTAGAACCAGTCCGCGGCCGGTGTGCTGCTCCAACCACCAGACATACCCTGGGTAACGGAGGAGTTCGGACCAGCCGACCACTGCAAGCGAGGCAAAAAACAGAACGACCGCGACCGACAAGAATCCCAGCGCAAGCCTTCTCCTGCCCTGAAGTAACGATATTGCCACGAACGGGATAACCAGATGTGGCTTAAACAACCCCAGGCCCAGCCAACATCCGGCGCGGAACTCCGCACCTTTTCCCAATGCAAGGTAGGCCATACCATAAAACAGAAACAGGAGAATAGAGTCCTGGCCCTGGAGCAAAGCCAGAAATACTGGAGTAAATGCCAAAGGCAAGAGCGCGAGCAGCCAAGGCGGAAATTGCTTGAGAGTCGGAATTCGACGGCGCAACAGGAACGGGATGGCGAGAGCTGCACAAAGGCTGACGGTATTCCATAAGAAATAGGCCTGCAAATACGGCCGCAGCGTGAGCGGAACGAAAAGCAAGGCTTCGAAAGGCGGACGCAGATATGGCAGTGGAGCATTACGGATGCGCACGCGTGAGGCAAATTCCTGTTGAGTTCTCCATTGTTCTTGGGCATCGTACAACTGACTTCCTCGCCCTTCACGAAGAGTTTTCCCGGCTGCGTAGAACGAGGTGAAGTCCGGATAACCTGCGCGCACCAGTCCTCGCACACTCCAAAAGACGCAGCCGTGTACGATCAGCATGCCCACAAAAAATAAGACCACAGCATGTTCAAGTCTATGGCTCATAACTGAACACCGCATCCGACCCGCGCGCAACGATTCTACATCCCGCCCCGATCCGCTATGATTCACGGGTGCAAAGGATTTCGTTTCTTCAAACCCGTCGCCTATTCGTGATTATCCTTGCGTTGGGTCTTTTCGCCATGGCGGCGCGCAGCGTGACTGATCCTGACGTGTGGTGGCATCTGCGCACGGGCCAGCTGATCCTGCAAAGCCACCAGGTTTTTCATACCGATCCTTATTCTTTCACGCGGTTTGGCCAACCCTGGGTCGATCATGAGTGGTTGTCCCAGGTCCTGATCTTTAGTCTGTACCGACTGGCTGGCTGGGGCGGACTCATCACGGGATTCAGCGCAGTGATCGCGGCAGCGTTTATGGTGGTTTTTCTTCGGTGTCCCGGACGTCCTCACGTTGCTGGAGTGATCACGTTGTTGGGGGCTTTCGCATCCGCTCCCAGTTGGGGGGTTCGTCCGCAGATGCTTACCTTACTGCTGGCCAGCGTACTCCTCCTCATCCTGGAGCGTTCTTATCAGCGTCCCAACCTCCTGTGGTGGACGCCACCGCTCATGCTGGTTTGGGTGAATCTTCATGCGGGATACGCCCTCGGAATCGCCCTGATGGCGTTGTTTCTCGTGGGCGATGCGCTGGATTTGGCGTTTGGTTTCGCTGTCCTTGAGTCTCAGAACGTCAGTCAGCCCGGCGCACGTTTCCGAACTCTCAGCTTGGCTATTGTCATTTGTGCGGCAGTCGTCCCGCTCAACCCGTATGGCGTTGCAATGTATGCATACCCCTTGGATACACTCCGATCGCGAGCCATGCAGAGCTACATCGGCGAGTGGTTCTCTCCCGACTTTCACCAAGGCCGGTACCTGCCAACGCTGGCCATGATCCTCGCGACCGTCGCCTTACCGGCACTCTCGCCGCGGCGTCTGCGTCCACGGGAAATTCTGCTGTTATCCGTGACTACCTTTGCCGCGCTGCGCTCGGTCAGGCATATACCTATTTACACGCTGGTCGCGATTCCCATCGTGAGTGCGATGGTGCAGGCATGGCTGCAGCAGTGCGGGTTTGCGAGGCGGTTGGAGTTCAAACAGCAATCCTTGACTCTTGCTAAAACGTTGCTCAATGCAGTTCTGCTGGCAAGTTTTATCGTCTTCACAGTGGTGCGGGTGGGCTATGTATCGCGCGGACAAGCTGACGCGGAGGCCAAAGAACTTCCAGCAGCCGCAGCTTCTTTCGTGGCTACACAGCGTCCCCCCGCTCCGATGTTGAACCATTACAACTGGGGTGGGTATTTCATCTGGAAACTGTATCCAGAGTATCGGGTTTACATCGACGGCCGCGCAGACCTTTACGGCGATGTCCTTATGAACGACCTGGCTACGACCTACTATCTGAGAGGCGATTCGTGGCGAAACCCGTTTGAGAAGTGGGGAATCCAAACCGTAGTCCTGCCACCGGACGCTCCGCTGGTCACAGCCCTGGGGGCCTTGCCGGATTGGAAGACAATCTATGCCGATAAACAGGCTGTCGTTTTGACCAAGAAGGCTCAGTAAAGGGATTACCAATCTGCATTCGTCCTTCAACCTCGCCACGAAAAACCGACGAACCCGGTAGTGGCGGCAGGATTTTGGGTGTCTGGCATAGAAACGGGGACCAAAATGCCTGCCTCGCATGTCCTAAATCGTCCCGTCACCGAGAAAACTATGGTTACTACAGAGAGCCAATGCATGCAACAAATTGTCGCTCTGGGCGAGAAGCCTCGGGTATGATGGATACGGGACTCGAGGGTGGATCCTTTTTCTCCTCGTAAACCTTTGATTCAAAAAAAGCAAGTGATCTGGCATAGCGGGTGGCACGTGCGCATAGAATTGCACATCACCAGGCGGTGCCTGCCCGTCGGGTTAGTGCGAGGAGGTTTAGAATGGAGAAACTTTTCCTCAGGCTTTGGTCGGAGGACGAGGCACAAGATATCGCCGAGTACGCAGTCATGTTGGCAGTAATCCTGGTCATCGTTGTGGGTACGGTTCGTCTTATCGGTAACAACGCAAACAATGTCTTCTCTTCCGTTGCCAGTTCGATCTCGCAATAGTGCTTGGGACAGGCGCTATCGGAGCAGCGGTTCGCGAGTTCTCCTGGCGGAGTGGTGCGGTCGGCTGCCCAGCCGGGGCTGGACGCGGTCCACGCGAGATTTCGATTCCTGAGGAGCAGTGATGAATCGCAACCGGCTGTTGTTAATCGGGTTTATCGCCTTGGCCTTGGGCGCGTTTGTGAGCTTGGTCGTCTATCGTAATCTGCAGTCCAGGACGAGCTCGAAAACGCCTCCCGGCGAAGAGGTAGCGGTCGCCGCGGACGATCTCCAGGTGGGCTCGAAGATCGAAGACAAGGATATTCGGCTGGTCCACTTCCCGAGCGGTGAACTGCCGGCGGGTTGCTTCCATTCAAAGGCGAAAGTAGTGGGGAGGGGCGTCGTTTTGCCCATCTCCAAGGGAGAATTCGTGCTGCCGAATAAACTGGCCGGCGAAAATGCGGGCTCGGGTTTGCCGTCCTTGATCCCGCCAGGTATGCGGGCAGTTTCAACCCGAGTGAACGACACCACATCGGTCTCAGGTTTTGTGCAGCCCGGCACTCGAGTGGATGTGTTGCTGACTGGAAATCCGCAAGGATCGAACGAGCAACAAACTACAACCGTGCTGGAAAACGTTTCGGTGATCGCTACCGGGCAGAAGCTCGAACGCAACTCCGCAGGAGAGGCGCAGAGCTTTCCGGTAGTCACCCTCCTGGTGTCGCCGGATGATGCAGAGCGCCTCACACTCGCCAGTTCGCAAGGCCATATTCAGCTGGCCTTGCGTAATCCGCTTGACACCAAACAGGAAGATATAGCAGCGGTGAAATCCAACTCGCTTTACAAGGGTGGCTCCGAGCCAACGCCGGCGGCCGCGCCGCGAAGCAGGCCTAAACACGTTGAGGTGCAAGCTCCCCAAGCGCCGACCGCCTACACGGTAGAGGTCTACAAGGGAGACAAGAAGGAAGAGGACAAGTTCTAAGCGCGAATCAGGGTATGAGGTTACAAAACATGTCGATCTCCTCCCGCAAGTGGGAGAACCGTGAAATGCGAACTGGCGCGCTGGTGGGAATGGGGTTTGCCGTTCTGTTGCTGCTCGGCGCCGCCGCCGTGCCCCAGTCTCAGGAGCGAACGGCACCTCAAGCTGCATCGCCGCAACCGACGCCGGAGCAAGCAGCGCCTCAAATGGCGCCGCCGCAAACCGCACCCCAGGGTCCTGCGGCCACAGCGCAGACTCCGTCAGAAGCTGAATCCCATGGTGCCGCCCCATTGCGGGTGATGGTGGGCAAGTCACTGCTCATCAACACTACGGAGCGGCTGAAGAGAGTCTCGGTGACCGATCCCGGGGTGGCGGACGCGATTGTGGTCACGCCCACGCAAATCCTGGTGCATGGGCGTTCCGCAGGCGAGGTCTCCCTACTGATCTGGGACGAACTCGAACGCTCGCGGAGTTTTGATTTGCGCGTGGATGTGGACGTCAGCGCGACCGCCGAGGAAGAAAGGCGAGTCTTCCCGGACGAACAGATCACCGTCACCCCTTCTCGTTCCGCCATTGTGCTTTCTGGCCACGTGACCACCGAGGATATCGCCAAACGCGCGGAGATGATTGCCGCAGCCTATTCGAAGAATGTGGTGAATGTGCTGACCTTCGGTCCGGTCGGCGCCCAGGAAGTCCTCCTGGAGGTGAAATTCGCCGAAGTTGATCGCAGCGCGGCATTGCAATTGGGAATTAATTACTTCGCGCCCAGTATCGGTCATACGACGGGAACCCTGACTACGGGGCAATTTGGAGGAAACACGATCTCCACGAGTTCCGCCACCTCGACCACTAGCCCCAATGGCACCACTACGACAAGCACCTCGGCGACACCTCCCACCATCAACGTCACCAATCCCTTGAACCTTTTCCTGTTTCGCACCGACCTTAACTTTGGGATCGTGGTTCAGGCGCTGCAGCAGAAGAACCTGTTGCAGATCCTTGCGGAACCGAACTTGATCGCAGTCAACGGCAAGGAAGCCAGTTTTCTGGCTGGGGGCGAATTCCCTTTTCCGATTGTCCAACCTGGACAAGGTTTCACCGCCGTCAGCATCTCATTTAAAGAGTTTGGAGTCAGGCTGAGATTCACTCCGGTGATCATGCCCAACGGGAATATTCACCTACGGGTTGTGCCCGAGGTAAGCCAATTGGATTTCACCAATGGACTGACGATTTCTGGCTTCAACATCCCGGCGCTGAGCACACGCCGCGCTGACACTGAATTTGAATTGCAGGATGGACAGAGCTTCGTGATCGCTGGACTCATCGACAACCGTCTCACCAATATCGGCAACAAAATTCCGGGGCTCGGCGACATTCCAATTCTGGGCAATCTGTTCAAGAGCAAGAATTTGCAAAAGGCCAATACGGAACTGATGGTGTTGTGTACGGTACACCGCATCTCGCCCAGCAACCAGGCGCCTCCTGGACCTGGCGATCCGCAGCCGTTCCTCGAAAAGGACAAGTTTGACGGAAAGAAGCCATCGGGCGGTAGCAGGTAGACACGGGGAATTTAGTCGTGGGGTTTCGAGCGCGGCCTTTTTTGTAGTGGGGAGTTTCCAGGAGTAGTAGCAGCGTCATGCCCGAACTCTCGGTTGTCATTATCGCGGCGGATAACGAGCAGCGTGCCGTTTTGCAGGTTTTGGTAGACGGCACGAGTGTGGCTCGAGCGGTGTATTCGCACGCAAGTTTTCCGATCGCTGCAACCGATCCTGTGGTGCGCCGGATTCTAACCAGCAAGCCTGATGTGGTTCTCGTGGACATACCGGCCGACAATGCGATTTTGGCTTTACGGGCGATCGAACTGCTTCATCAGGAACTGCCGGCGGTGGCGCTGTTTGCCGTTGGCAGCATCTCGCAACCGCAGGTGATTGTCGGCGCGATGCGCGCCGGGGCGCGCGAGTTCATCGAACGGCCCACTACCACCACGGATCTTTTGGAAGCCTTTGTCCGGCTGACTGCGGCTCAGCGAAAGGTAAACCGGGAAGGGGCTAGCGGCAAGGTTTTTACTGTAGTAAACGCAAAGGGCGGCTGCGGAGCCACTACCGTCGCGGTAAATCTCGCTCTGGCTTTGCAGTCGGCCCATGGCAATACGTCGTTGGTGGACCTGGCTCCCCTGGGGCACACCGCGCTGCATTTGAACCTGAAGCCGCTATTCAGCGTGGCGGATGCAATCCGCAACCTGCATCGCCTCGATAGCTCCCTGCTGGAAAGTTTCATGACCCGGGACGGGGGGGGCTTGCAACTGCTTGCCGGTCCCAATATTCCCGTTGCGGCGGAGCCTTCGACCGCCGAGTTCGCTCGACTATTCGATATGCTGATGGGGCATTTCCGTTACATAGTGGTCGACGCTTCCACCCGGCTGGACCCGACCACGCGGCTAGTTTGTAACTTATCTCAGGCCGTGTTGATGGTGGCCAACGCCGATGTGGCTGCTTTGTGGAGCGCATCCCGCGTGCAGCAGTATCTCGGAGAATCGGGTGGGCACGAAAAAGTAAGTCTGGTGCTGAATCGCTTCCGCAAGATACCTGGCTTCAGCGAAGCCGATGCGGAAGCGGCCGCTGGGGTGAAGTTGCTGTGGAAGATTCCCAATCAATATTTCGCGGTGTCCACTGCGATCGACCGCGGAGTGCCGGTGGTAGGGCAAAACTATAGCGAAATCGGGCGCGCCTTCACCGGGCTGGCGGCTCGTCTGACGGAAAACGATTTGGAAGTGAAACGCAAAGCCTGGTCTTTATTTAAGTCGGTTTGATGCTTTGAGAGCAGTTAGGCAGACCCCATGGCGAATTTGCAGACCTTCGAAAGAACTGAATACCAGCAGGTAAAGGCGGATCTCCACCGCAAGATTCTCGACCGCCTTGATCTGGAAAAACTGGGAAGGACGCCGAGCGATGCCGCGCGTGACGAAGTCCTTCTGCTGATTCGCAACACGGTAAACAGCGAAGCCGTGCCGCTGAGCTTCGCCGAGCGGGAACGGCTTTCGCGTGAGATTTTAGACGAAATTTTCGGACTTGGACCGCTGGAACCTCTGCTCAAGGATCCGACTGTCTCGGACATCCTGGTGAACCGCTTCGATCGGGTTTACGTGGAGCGCGCCGGTAAACTTGAGCCCACGGGTCTGAGCTTCAAAGACGATTCACATCTCATGCAGATCATCGATCGGATTGTGTCTCGAGTCGGTCGACGCGTGGATGAATCATCACCGATGGTCGATGCGCGGCTGCCCGACGGATCTCGCGTGAATGCCATCATTCCCCCGCTGGCCATTGATGGGCCCTGCCTCTCGATCCGGCGTTTCGGACGCGACCCGGTCACGGCCCGTAACATGATCGAAAACAAAACCCTGACCGAGCCCATGTTGGAATTACTCTCGGCCATGGTTAAAGGACGGCTCAACCTGCTGATCTCTGGGGGAACCGGCGCCGGAAAAACTACGCTGCTCAACGTGCTCTCCGGCTACATTCCGAACTCGGAGCGCGTGGTTACCATCGAAGATGCAGCCGAACTGCAAATGAAGCAGGAACATGTGGTGCGGCTGGAAACCCGCCCGCCCAATATCGAAGGCAAGGGCGCAGTCCGGCAGAGACAACTCGTCATTAACAGCCTGCGTATGCGTCCCGACCGCATCGTGGTGGGCGAGGTGCGCGGTGAAGAAGCATTCGACATGCTTCAAGCCATGAACACTGGCCATGAGGGTTCTTTGACTACGGTACACGCCAACGCCCATCGCGACGCCCTGGCCCGGTTGGAAAGCATGGTTTCCATGGCCAATCTCAATCTCCCCGAGCGGGCCATGCGGCAGCAGATCGCATCCGCCATTCACGCCATTGTGCAAATCGCGCGTCTTTCCGATGGAACCCGCAAAGTGATTTCGGTTTCCGAGGTGACCGGAATGGACGGCGATGTCATTGCGTTGCAGGATATCTTTGTGTTCGAGCGGACTGGGATCGACGAAAGTGGCAAAGTAAGGGGCGTTTTCCGCGCCACCGGGCAGCGGCCCAAATTCGCCGATCGATTGGCCACCGGTGGTTGCCGCTTGCGCCCGGCCCTGTTTGAGTCTCGAATGGAGGTCTAAATCAGCCCTACGCAGTTCGCGAGCGGAAAATCATGCTAGTAATTATCGCCATTTTGGTTTTCGTGGTTGTCGCCCTGGGCGTCTTTGTCGTTGCCTCGTTAATGGACCAGCGCAGTGCCCAGGCTCGCCTCCTGCGCGAACGCCTGGCAACGGTGCAGGAGACCGTAACCCGCCAGCCCAGCGAAGAACTGGCCTTGCTGCGCGACGAAATGTTGAGCAAGATTCCGGCGCTGGACAACCTGCTCCGGCGTTCCTCGCGAATCTCGAATCTGCAGCCCTTCCTCGAACAGGCAGACCTGAAAATACGGGCTGGGAACATCCTGGTCCTTTGCCTGATCAGCGGTGTGTTGTTGGGTACGGTAGGGTTCGTGATGGCGTCGTCTCTGCCCTCGAACCAGGGCTCGCTTTTCGCCGCGGCGGGTCTGGTGATCGGCGCATTTGTTCCTTATTCTTATGCCTCGTACCGCCGTACCAAGCGTTTCCAGAAGTTCGAGGAGTTGTTTCCGGAAGCTATCGACACCCTGGCTCGCGCAGTGCGTGCCGGCCATGCTTTCACCACCGCATTGGAGTTGATTGCAAGCGAACTCTCGGAACCCGTGGCATCGGAGTTCCGCAAACTTTTTGAAGAGCAGAAATTCGGCCTGCCGGTGCGGGACGCGTTGATGAACCTTACGGAACGCATGCCGCTGGTGGACGTGAAGTTCTTCGTTACCGCGGTAATGCTGCAGCGCGAAACCGGTGGTAATCTGGCCGAAATCCTCGATAACCTTTCCTATGTGATCCGGGAACGGTTCAAGATCATGCGCCAGGTGCGGGTGTATACGGCTCAGGGACGTCTGACCATGATGCTTCTGATGGGATTGCCGCCCGTCATCGTGGTCACCATGCTGATTACGAGCCCCGCGTTTATCCGGCCGCTGTTCGCCGACCCTATCGGGCACACCCTGGTGGTCGCTGGCATCGTATTGCAGACGCTGGGCTATTTTGTGATACGGAAGATCATTCAAATTCAGGTTTGACCGATTTTGGTTTGACGCATGGCGCTAGCGCTCACAATCGTGGTGTTCCTGACCATCGCCCTGGTCGTATTTTCGTTCGGGGCGGCGGCCTATGCACCGTCTTCCCTCCTCGGCGCCCGCTTGCGCGCCCTGGGATGGCAACGGAACAAGCCTCCGGAGAAGCCAGCTCTTAAGGAGCGTCTCGAACAGGCGCTCGACCCGTTCAGTAAAGCGATCCCATTGTCGCCGAGCGAAGTCTCGCGCACTCGGAAATGGCTGATCCAGGCCGGCTATCGGGAGTCGCGCCACTTGACCGTCTATGTTGGTAGCCGGTTGGCGATGGCGCTCTTTGCATTTGCGCTCGTGATTGGGAGTAGTGGTTTCAACTCACCGCTCTTGATGGTGAGTGTTGGCGCCTTTGGCTTCTTTTTGCCACGGTTTGTACTGAAGCGCATGATCAAGAAACGCCAACTGCTCATCAAGCTGGGTTTGCCGGATGCTTTAGATCTCACTGTGATCTGCGTGGAGGTCGGATTGGCGCTCGATCAGGCAATGATGCGGGTCGGGCAGGATTTGCATCACGCCCATCCCGAACTGAGCGACGAGTTCCACCTGGTGAACTTGGAGATGCGAGCCGGCAAACCCCGCGCCGAGGCTCTGCGTAACCTTGTGGAACGTACTGGCGTGGATGACCTTCGTTCGCTGGTGGGCACGTTAATACAAACCGACCGCTTCGGTACCAGCATCGCCCAGGCGCTGCGTGTGCATTCGGATTCGCTGCGCACCGAAAGGCGCCAGCGGGCGGAAGAACAAGCTGCCAAGACAACCATTAAAATGGTGATTCCCCTGGTTTTATTTGTCCTCCCCTCGATCATCTTTGTCACGCTCGGGCCAGCAATCATCCAGCTCATCCGAACGCTGGCGCCTGTGACAGGACACTGATGAGCCTTTTTCTAGAATCGATGGTCTAGAATTTGAAAATCTTCAATTTCGACACCATTCGGTCGAACCCGAGAGTTGTGATTCAGGAGTTGTGATGTCGTTACCGGCTTCCACGGGATATGCGTTCAATCGGACGCGCAACGCCTATCTGGCGACTCATTTGTTTACCGCCGAAACCCATTGGTCGCGGCTACGCGGGCTCATGGGCATGGATGCCGCGAGCTTTCCCTCAGGCGACGGCCTGTGGATCGTTCCCTCCCGCGGGGTACATACGTTGGCCATGAAGTTCCCGATCGATGTCCTCTACTTGAACGGCAACAAGATTGTGGTCCATGTGGAACAGAATCTGAAACCGTGGCGGGTGGCACGAGTGAGCATGAGAACCGCTTCCGTCCTTGAGTTGCCTGGCAACACACTGAAGTCCAGCGGAACCACGATCGGTGATGAAATCGAGATCGCTCTGGGCCAACCACCGGAGGCAGGCACGGCGTGAACGGCGAACTCAAACTTCTGGTCGAGTGGTCTTCGCCGTGGCAGGAATTCCTCACTGCCATTCGACCAGCTCTCGCACGCTCCCCCGAACGCCTTGCGGGAGAAGCCAGAACTGGGCTAGCTTCCTACCGCGGAATGTTTGCCTCGTGGATTGTGGAAGCCGCCTTGCTGGCGCTGGTGATCATGTTGTCCGAAACAATCGCCAAGCTGAGGCCCTATGAACCGCCGTCCATGCCCAAGTACGATGTCATTTATTTCTCGGGCGACGAACTGCCGCGGACGGAGGATGCCGGCGGCGCGCAAGCTGGCCATTCCGGCCGCGCTGGCGGGCATGAGGCTCATCACCGTACCCAGACCATCCGCGTGGCTCGCGGCGAATCGGTTCGCGAAAAAGTGGTGGACGCTCCCAAACTGAAGTTGCCGCAGTCGGATTCCGCTGTAGCTAATCTCTTAGCCTTTAAGCCGATTCCGGGCCCTGCGCCGTCCGAGGGACTGAAACCTTCGCTGAGAGTTCCATCGATGACTGAAGCTCCGGTTGCGCCTGCTCCCGATGTCCGAACGGATAAGAAGCAGCGCGCAGCGACGTTGAACGCTAACGTAATCCCGCCAACTCCCGAAGCGCAACCTGACAAGATGCGATCTGTGCCTTCGATGAGCGCAACCATCGTTCCTCCCAGCCCGAGTGCGCCGCAGCGAGATATTTTTGTTCCCGTACCTGGTTCGCAAGCCGTGGCCGTGGTTCCTCCACCGGTTTCCGCGCCCGAGCAGGCCACCAACCTGCACCCAAAACTCACGCTTCCGACGCCGTCAGTGGTCGCGCCGCCTCCGACGCAAGTTGCGCGCGACGTTAATCCACGCGGACCGGGATTCGGTTTAGGCGAATTACAGAACCAGGTCGTGCCGCCTCCGGCTTCGATGACAGGCGCTCCCACCGGGCAACGCTCCTTCAACGGTGCTGGCAACCCGGCCGTGGTGCCGCCTCCGGTGCAGTTGAACGGTGCTGCCACGGGAAGTCGCGCAGTGGCCGGTTTGGGAAATGCCGCGGTCGTGCCTCCTCCGGTGCAGGTGGGCGGTAGTTCGCTGCAGCATCCGACGATGACTGGCTTAGGTGGAGGAGGAACAGCCGTGGTGCCGCCGCCTCCGACAGTTTCTGGTGGAGGCGCAATCTCTGGCCTGGGCCGGGGGAATCGCGGCGCGGGTCAGGGCGGACCGATGGATGCCGGCTCGGTGGCGGCACCACCAAATAATAACGGCGGCAGCACAGGAGGAACCGGCATCGTGGTGTCGAACCAACCCGGATCCAAAATCGGCATGCCGGGAAACGCTGGAGCCGGCTCTCTGGCCATGTCGCCATCGGGTGGAGATAAGCCCGGACTGGGCGGATCGGGTGGAGGAGCGAGTATTGGCCGTGGCGCCGGGCCGGGCAGCGGCTTATCCGGCGAAGGCTCTGGTGCGACCAAGGAAGGTCCCGGCCACGGATCTGACACTATGGCGAAGAACGGAATCTCGCCCTATCCCGGGCCCGGCGGCGCTGGCAGCGGAACTGCCGGGAAACCGCCAATGCCCGGAGTCTCCGTGAGCGGCGGCAGCAACATTGTCACCCTGCCAAGTTTTGGCGCGGATGGAGGCGGGCCGAATATCGTTGGACGCTCGTCGACCAGCAAGGATCACGAGGGACCTGGCATCACGGTGGTAGGCAGCGCCCGCTCAGGAGGTGCATTCAACTACTACGGGATGCTCAAAGGGGACAAAAACTACACCATCTACATCGATACTGTGCTGGGCACTGCGGTTATGCAGTATGCGGATCCGTCGTCCGCAGCGCATCCGTATGCCGAAGATTTGGTCGCTCCGCAACCGATGCGCTCCGATTTGCCAGCCAACTTGAAGCCTTCAAGGCTGGTGATCGCCTGCATCCTTGATCGTTCGGGAACTCTAAAGAATCTGCAGGTCTTAGACGGTGGCGGCAGCGCGATGACTTCCAAAGTTCTGGCGGCCCTGCCGAGCTGGAAATTCCGCCCGGTATTTCGCGGCGACCAACCGATCGACGTGAACGCAATCCTCGGCTTCGACATCGACACAAGATAGACCGACGCCGCCGAATCGTGGCAAAAGTCTGCGTAACAAGCTACTATGAAAAGAGGGTAAGAAGGTGGCATCTCTCGATTGGTCGCAATGCTCGGCCGTGGAAAGCATCCCCGGCAAGGTGAGCGGAGCTTGGACGTTCCGAAACTCGCGAACGCCGGTTAAACTCATCTTCGAGAACCTTGAGGACGGCATGACCATTGATGAAATCATCGAGCAATACCCGGTTTCGCGCGAAGAGATCAAAGCCGTACTCGATTTCGCCGCCCACAGTCTCGACAAAGCGCCTAGCTTTTAAGCCGTGCTCATCTTGCTCGACAACAACGCCCCTCGCGGCCTTGCCCGTGCGCTCACCAGCCACATCGTTACCGAAGCGCGGGAACGCGCTTGGGCGACCTTAAAGAACGGCGACTTACTCACCGCTGCCGAAGAAGCCGGTTTTGAGGTGTTGTTGACATCGGACAGGAGCATCAAGTATCAGCAGAACCTCAAGGTCCGCAAGATAGCCATCGTCGTATTGGGGAGTGGACGTTGGAGCGTCATCAAGCGACATGTGGCGCAGATTGTCGCAGCGGTCGACGCAGCAACGCCTGCCAGCTTCTCTGAAGTCGAGATGCCAGAATAGAAAACAGCCCCACCCTGTCCCGCAGCCAGTGGTTCGGGTCGGAGTGCGCGGTAGTGATTTGCAGGAGCTTCATTCACCTAATGTTCCCTCGCGGTGAAATAGCACTGCTGTCCCGTCCGCATGGATTAACTTCCACCCCGGAGTTTGCCCGAGGATCGTCCCCAGCGACGAATTCTTCTGCATCATGATCCAGTTCACGTGCCTTTCATCCAGGACTTTTTGCCAGTCGGGTTGCACAAAAACTACCTTCAAGTAATCCTTGAAGAATTGATCGCCATACAAATCGTGGCGATCGTCCACCAGAACCTTGGTTTGCGGATAGAGCCGGTAAATTAGATATCCCCCCCACTGGTCTGGACAGAAGATTGGCTCCCGGATATCGCGCTGCGCAATCACCTCGGCAGCCTCCACCGGGAAGCGTTTGCCGTCGAAATAAGCATTGATCCACTGGGTCGACCCAATCCTCCCGCCGTGCGCGCAAGCCCACAGGCCCAAAGCGAACACCAGCACCAGCCAGAGATGCCCCTGAAAACGCAGTTCCAGCTTTTCCATTCGCATGCTGAAACCGTGCAGGCGAGACAGCAGACCACGCAGCCTCGGCGCAATCGCCGCATTCTCACTTGCCTTCGCGATGGATTCCGAGAGTAGTGGCGCAATCGTCAACGTGAGCAGCATGGACGACACCGGAAGATTGCGCGTGGCGTAAAGACCGCTATAAGCCGCGAAAAGAATCACCAGCAACTGACTTGGCACGGGCTTTCGACGCGCACTTGCGAGAGCCGCAATGGTCACCAGCAAGAGCACGGCAAAACATTGCTGCGCCACATTGTGAAAATCAGGCGACCGAAATTCGATTACGCTGTCCATCAGAAATCGGTCGGACAGATACCGGTAAATATGCAGGTGCAGTTTGTATCCGTACGGATTGATGAAGGTCGCGAGCAAAGAGAGTATGCTGACCAGTCCCAGCCGCGTCAGCCAACGCCGCACTTCTTCCCTTGCCTCACGATGGGCGACATACTCGATCGCGCCCCCGACTAGGTACACGCCCAGCAAAGCGAAGCCGAGCAGGAATCCGCCATGCAGATTGACCCAGAGCAGCATCAGCACGGGCAAGTAAAAAAGTCTACCGTTTTCGCTGTCTCGCTCGCTCGCTGCCGAGTCCAGCAACTCGAACCAGATCACCGTGAACAACCAACTTACGACATGGGGTCGAGCCAGAAAATGAATTGCCGACGCGCCCAGCGACAGTACGAGCAGGAAAAGCGTAATCGGGAGACTGCCCCCTCGACGCATCGCCAGGTGGAACACCAAAACGAACGTGGCCGCCATGATGGCCGCCGTGTAGAAAACCACGCCGTTTAATCCAAGCACGTTGTGAATGACGGCGATCAGCAGGTCATACATCCACTCCCATGCGTACCAAGTCTGTCCGCTCACGCTCGCCGAAAACGGATCGACGCGGGTGATCGAATGCGTCTGCAACATCAATTGCCCATTGCGGATGTGCCATCCCGTGCCCCCATCCCGCAGCAAGACCCGTCCCAGCGCGCCGCAACTCAGGCCCAGCAGCAGAGCGACAAAAAGCAAATCGGCAACCGACGGGACGAGGTAGTGGAGCCAGCGTGAAACGCCGGACGGCGCGGCGGTCTTCGAATCAGTCTGTGTTTGCGGAGGTTTCGAATGCAACGTGTGCTCGCGCCTCCCGGCCATGTTACTTGATAAACAGAGCCGTGCGCGATTCGCTTGTTATTGCCCTGAGCACCGGTTGCCGGCGGCTTGGTCAGGGATGATACGAAAGATATCCCAGCCCGACTCGCATGTGATGGAGCAAGCTGTCCGGAAAGCTCGCAGCAATCGTAAGTCCCAACGCTGCATGAACCAAACCCAAGGGAAAAATGTTGCGATAGCGGCGAAACATTTCACAGAACAAGAGGCCGCCGAGCAAACTCAGCACCGTCAACACCGGACTCGGAAGGTGCGCGGCGGAAAACAGAAGCGCTGCGCTCCACACCGCACGGCGGCTGCCCAGAAGCGATTCCATCCGAACGTAAAAGAATGACTGCAGGATGAATTCCTGTTGCAACGCCCAGAAGGCGTATTGCCACGCCCTTCTCCAGGGTGCCGGCTGAGCCGGCCCCAGGCGATGAATTGCCAAACCAGCAATGACCATTGCAGCCATCATGCATAGCCCGAGAACGAGCATCACGGCTGCCCCGGAGCCGGGCTGGGCGAGTCCCAGTTCTCGGACGGAGTAACGTCCGCGCGCGGAGAACCACAGAATGCAAGCCGCCGCCAGAATACTGGCGATTGCGTTAACACGACCTTGCGGCGTCCACACTGCGACTATGATCAAAACGAAGACCAGTCCAACCTGGATCGAGGCTGACCGATCATCCGCGCGGGGTCGGTCCGATGCCGGCTGAGGAATTAAGATTTTCGACCCGACAGCCATGATTGGAATCTACTAAAGTGAGATGCGGGTTCCCCTCTAATGAGAATATTGTAGACCCCGCCTACGAGGAGACGAGGAATCGGATGAACTCGAAGCACGTACCGCAAGTTGTTATCATTGGCGCCGGATTCGGCGGCCTGAACGCAGCCCTGAAGCTCTCCCGCTATCCGGTTCAGATCACACTGATTGACCGCACCAATCACCATACCTTCCAGCCCCTGCTCTATCAGGTTGCGACGGCCGGATTGTCTCCCGGAGAGATTGCCGCCCCCATCCGCTGGATCGTGCGCGACCGTCACAACGTCGAGGTGCTGCTCGGAGAAGTACAAGATTTCGATTTGGAGCGATGCCTGGTGAAGTTGCCGGATCGCGAACTTCCTTACGACTATCTTATCGTTGCCGCGGGCGCAAGCCATGCTTATTTCGGACACGATGAGTGGGAGCCGCTGGCCCCCGGTCTGAAGACGATAGAAGACGCACTGGAAATCCGCCGCCGGGTCCTGCTCTCCTTCGAACTGGCCGAGCGCCAGGCGGCAAGCGGCGGGGAACAGGTGCAGTTGAATTTCGTCATCGTCGGTGGCGGTCCTACAGGAGTGGAATTGGCGGGAACACTTTCAGAGATCGCCCGCCGCGCCCTGGCGGACGAATTCAATTCCATCGATCCCAAGCGCACGCGGATCATTTTGCTCGAAGGCGGTCCCAGAATTCTGCCTACCTATCCCGAGGATCTTTCCCGAAGCGCCGAGGACCAACTTCGCAGACTCGGAGTCGAAGTACACACTTCCACGATGGTCACCGGAGTCGAACCCGCGGCCGTACTCATGGGAGAAACCCGTCTGCCGGCGGTGGTAATTTTGTGGGCTGCCGGAGTAGCAGCGTCTCCGTTGGGCAAGAAGCTAGGCGCGCCTGTCGACCGTGCCGGCCGCGTGCTAGTAAATCCGGATTTGAGCCTTCCCGGGCATCCTGAGATTTTCGTTATCGGAGATTTGGCTGCCCTGAAGGATGCCAGCGGCCAGTTGGTGCCGGGAGTTGCACCGGCCGCGATCCAACAAGGAAAGGCGACGGCGCGCAACATCGTCCGCGATTTGCAGAGACAGCCACGGCGAGACTTCCGCTACTGGAACAAAGGTAGTCTGGCAACTATTGGCCGGGCCGCCGCCATCGCGCAATTTGGCAAAATTCACATTTCCGGATTCGTTGCGTGGCTCTCCTGGCTCTTTGTCCACATCTTTTTCCTGATCGGATTCCGCAACCGCGTGATCGTGTTGATTCAGTGGGCATGGTCGTACTTCACCTACGAACGCGGAGCCCGACTGATCACCGGCGACCAAACCTTGCCGAGTTGGGCAGATTTGCAGCGCGAGGAGGACAGTTCCGACAAGAAAAAAATGACAGCTTGAATCGAGCCAATCGGGCTCGACACCTTCTGACACTGTTCGCATTCGGACGGCTCATCCCCAAAATCGAACAGTTACAATCTGCTTCTCTCCACGTCCAAACCAAGTCGCTCTTATTTTCACCTGCATGGGAGCGAGTGGGCTGGCACGACATGTGCATCTTGTCTGGGGATGTCCGGTTTTCCATTCTCTGACTGTGGCACCGCCTCTCGGCCAACGCACCCGTAACTCGCTATAATCTATTTGCCTTGAAATTTCTCCGGCTCAGCGCAATCTTCCTTCTGTTCCTGTCCGCGGCCGCCTTTGCCCAAAGTCCGGCCACTACCGGGCAAAACGTGTTGGTAGTTCCCTTTGAAAATCAATCCAAGGCTCCGGGCATCGAGTGGATCGGCGACTCCTTTCCCGAGCTACTGCAGGAGCGCCTGAATTCCGCCACGCTGTTTGTGCTGCCACGCGAAGACCGCATTCGTGCCTACGACCGCCTCGGCATCCCGGTCGAACTGCATCCTTCGCGCGCCACGATTTATCGCATTGCCGAACAGTTGGACGTGGACTACGTGCTGCTTGGCCTGTACCGCTTCGATGGACGGACTTTCACTACCACGGCGCAACTGCTGGATATGCGCCGCCTCCGCCTGCTGCCCGAAATGAACGAGTCCGGCCCACTGATCCAACTCATCGATATTCAGACCGCGCTGGCCTGGGATATTCTGCACACTCTTCACCCGGAAATCTCCGTCAACCGAAAGTCTTATGTGGAAGCGGCGCCGCCAATTCGCTTGGACGCCTTCGAGAACTATGTCCGCGGAGTTACCGCCCCGACCACCGAGAAACAGATTCAACACTTTCGCGAAGCGGTTCGCTTGAGTCCGGCTTATCCCGAAGCTCTGTTGCAACTGGGCAAGGCCTATTACCGCGAACGCGAGTACGAGCAGGCGATCTCCTCATTGGCACGCGTGCCGGAAGACAATCCGCTGGCCCGCGAGGCGAATTTCTATCTTGGGCTCGCAGCCTATTCCCAGGGAGATTTCCCGCGAGCCGAATCTGCTTTCGGTTTCGTTGCCGCGCGATTTCCGCTGGCTGAGGTTTACAACAATCTGGGTGTAGTGAACTCTCGCGCCGGCAGAAAAACCGCCGCCGAATATTTCCAGAAGGCCATCGACGCTGATCCGAACGACGCCGACTATCACTTCAATCTGGCCATCGAACTCTACCGCACGGGCGACATGGCAGGCGCGACCAGCCAACTACGGGACACTCTCTCGCTCCGACCCGGCGATACCGGAGCCAAGTCTCTACTTGACGCCATTACGCCCGACGCCGGTCCTTCGTCTCAGCGAGCGATCGTGCTGTCAACCCAGAAAATCCCACTCGAACGCATACGCGCCAACTACGACGAGAGTTCGTTCCGCCAGCTCGCTTTGAAGGTCGAAGCTGCCCTCGAGCAGCGTCTGGCCAAGACCGACCCCCTCACCCACGCGCAGTTCCACAGCGATCGCGGACACCAGTTACTGGCCCAGGGATTCCTCTCCGAAGCCGAAGCCGAATTCCGCGAGGCCATTGCGCTCAACCCGTCCAATGCCGAGGCTCACGCCGGACTGGCGAGCGTGCTGGAAGCCCAGAACAACGAAGCGGGGGCGCGGTCCGAAGCCGAGGAGGCCTTGCGCCTGCGCCAGTTTCCCGAACCGCTTTTGGTGTTAGCCAAGCTCGATTTGCGAGACAATAGAGCTGATGCCGCCGCGGAGAACATAGCCAAAGCTTTGCGTTTGGAACCCTCCAATGCGGCCGCTCTGGCGCTCAAGCGCACCGTTGCAGCCAAGCTCGCGCAGGAAGCGCAGCCACTGCCAAATCGATGAAGCTGTTTGTCGTTTCACGCATCTTGTTCTGTCTGCTGATCGCAGCCGTCCTCTCCACTTCCTCTTCTGGCCAGGTATTGAAGATCGTGGTCAATGACGCAATCCATCCCATCACCGACGAGTACATTGGCCGCGCTATCGCTGAAGCCGAACGCAACAAAGACCAGGCCTTGTTGATCGAGATCAACACCCCTGGCGGCCTGCTCGATTCCACTCGCGACATTATCGAAAAAATTCTGGCGTCGCCTGTGCCCGTAATCATCTACGTCACGCCCAGCGGCAGCCGAGCTGCGTCGGCCGGATTCTTCATCCTGGAAAGCGCTGACGTTGCAGCCATGGCGCCCGGAACCAATACCGGCGCCGCTCACCCTGTTTCCCTCGGCGGCGGGAAGATGGACGATGTGATGAAAGAGAAGATAGAAAACGACTCCGCCGCCCTGATGCGATCCGTGGTCGGGAAACGCGGCCGCAATGTCGAGATCGCCGAGACCGCCGTGCGCCAATCCAAGTCGTTCACCGATCAGGAAGCGCTGTCACAAAAACTGATCGACTACGTCGCGCCTACTGAAGAAGATCTGTTTAAGCAATTGCAAGGCAAGCAAGTGAAGCGATTCAACGGCCAAACCGTCACGCTCAATTTGGTTGGGGAGCCCATCAGTCCCTTTAACATGACGCTGAAGCAGCACATCCTGGCTTACCTTTTGGATCCGAACGTAGCCTTTATCCTGCTTGCCGTCGGCGCGCTAGCTCTGTATGCCGAGTTCAACCATCCCGGCGCGGTCGTTCCCGGAACCGTCGGAGTCGTTTTCATTCTTCTCGCCATCTTCGCGCTGAACCTGCTGCCCACACGCTTCGCCGCTGTAGTTCTGATTTTCGCGTCGTTCATCCTGTTCGCGCTGGAAGCCAAATTCTCCGCTCACGGAGTACTCGCCATCGGCGGAATCGCCACGCTCACCCTGGGAGGGCTGCTGCTCGTGGACGCTCCCATCCCCGAAATGCGCGTCCACCTGCTGACCGCGTTCGCCGTGAGCCTGCCTCTGGGAATCATCACCGTCTTCCTGATGAGCATCGCCCTGAAAGCGCGAGCCAACAAAGTTGTGACCGGAGTGCAAGGATTAATCGGAGAGATCGGCCTCACCCAAAGCGCTCTGTCGCCGCAAGGAAAAGTCTTCATCCACGGCGAACTCTGGGACGCCATTTCTTCCGCCAACCTGCCCGAAGGACAGCCGGTCGTCGTGCGCCAGGTAAAAGGATTGCAATTATCGGTCGACCCGGCCCCGTCCGCCACGCAAGTCTGATCCAATGGAGGACGGGCGTCCGCGCTGCGTGGTGACATCCCTTTGCGGACCTTTGTGTCCCTTGGTGGTTTATGCCTCGGACTTTCTTCGCAGGCGCTTACTCTCGCCGCCGCACCTTGCCAGACAACCCTTTTGTGTCTTGAAATCACAGACTGCCAGCTCCACTTGCGATACAATCCGCCTCAGAGGCATTCCTGACAATCAGGCACGGAGGCCCAGATGGAGCTCGGGTTTGGTTTCACTACAATCGTAATCATCATCGTCGGTCTATACCTGTTAAGTTCAATCAAGATTTTGAAGGAGTACGAGCGCGGCGTCATCTTTCGCCTCGGGCGTCTGCTTCCACAAGCCAAGGGTCCAGGCCTCGTTTTCGTCTTTGCCCCGCTTGACCAGATGAGTCGCATCTCGTTACGTCAGGAAGCCCTGGAAGTTCCGCCGCAGGACATCATCACTCGCGACAACGTCACCCTGAAAGTGAACGCCGTCATCTTTCTGCGCGTGATCGAACCCCGCAAAGCGGTCGTAGAAGTTTCCAACTACGTGTACCAAACTTCGCAGTTCGCCCAGACCACGCTGCGTTCCGTCCTCGGCGAACAGGAACTGGATGAACTGCTGGCCCATCGCGACAAAATCAACCTGCGCCTGCAAAGCATCCTCGACACCCACACCGCTCCCTGGGGAGTGAAAGTTGCCAACGTCGAAGTCAAGCAAGTGGATATGCCCGAGTCGATGCTGCGCGCCATGGCCAAGCAGGCTGAGGCAGAACGCGAGAAGCGTTCCAAGATCATCCACGCGGAAGGCGAATTTTCCGCCGCTCAGCGTCTGGTCGATGCCGCCCATCTGCTGGCCACCGAACCGGTCAGCGTGCAATTGCGCTATCTGCAAACCTTGACCGAAATCGGAGTGGAGAAGAACACCACGGTTGTCTTCCCTGTCCCCGTGGACTTCTTTTCCGGAATACAAAAACTATTTGCAGGACCCGATGGAGGCACAACGCCGGCCGCGGCCAAAAGCTAAGTAGCCTTCCCTATGAACATCCACGATGACGAGGTAGAAATGGCGACCAAATCTCAGGACACAGAGATCACACTGGGCACCGGCAAAATGCTGGCCCTGTTTTTCGGACTGGTAGCACTCTGCGCCGTATTTTTCGGCATCGGATATTCGCTGGGCAGAAGCTCCATCAGCCGGATCGCGGCCTCCGACCTACCAAGCGCGGCCACGCCCGCCACGACTGGAGGCCTGCGCCCTTCCGCAGTCAAGACCACGAGCACCACTCCGCCCGCCGATATGACTTTTTACAAAGCGGTTGAGAGCAAGGACGGAAATAGTCAGCCCGCCGTCAAGGAAGCTGCAGCCGAGACCCCGGAGAACACTGCGTCCGCTGCAGGCGGAACACCCGATCTGGCTACGGCAGCTCCGTCGAACGGCTACTACGTGCAAGTCGCGGCAGTCAGCAAGCCGGAAGATGCGGCAGCTTTGGTCGACGCGCTCAAGAAAAAACAATATCCCGCGTTCTCCACCAGCGCGCCCACCGACAAACTCATCCACGTACAAGTGGGACCGTACGTCGACATCAAAGATGCCGAACTCATGCGTGGCAAGCTGGTCAGCGACGGCTACAACCCAATCTTGAAGAAGTGACAACGGCCGACTTTCCAATTAACAAACTGTCATCCCGAGCAAAGCGAGGGATGACAATCCTCAATCACATTGACAACCATCAATCCCCCGGTTTAACTATCTTCAATGATTGATCCCGAGCAAATCCTGAATCGCGTCCTTCACGCCATCGCCGACCCCACGCGCCGCCGGATTCTGCAAGCGCTCAAAGAGCGCGGAGCCAACTCCATCGGTAAGGACGAGGGCTTATGCGCCTCCGACATCGAACATCGCATTCACCTTTCCCAACCCACGATCTCCCATCATATGTCCATTCTGAGCACGGCGGGCTTGGTCGAGGCCAAGAAACAAGGCCAGTGGATGTGGTACCGCCGCAACGAACCCGCCTTGCGCGAATTCACCCGCGCCCTGCGAGCCAATCTCTAGCGCCCCTCGCTCAGGAAGGCGCAACCCGTCGCGCTCGCGATGCTGGTGGGCAGGTTTCCACTCTTGGTTTGTCTTATCCTCTTCGCGGTATCATCAAAGAGCGGACTATGAACGGATCGCAAGAGGAAACTGTCGCGGCCGGCGAGAATCAGCGGGACCTTCGGTTCTATCTCACTCGAGAACCGCTGATCCTGGCGCTGCTCTCTGCAGTGGCCGTCGTGCTCTTTCTGGCGGTCGGCGGATTGTCCCGCATCTATCACACGCAGCAGGAATCGCTGGCGAATCGATGGTTTACTCGCGGCGTCGCCGACCTCAGCCAGCGCCGCTTTGACCGTGCGGTCGGCGAATTCCGCACCGCGCTGCGTTACTCGCGCGACAACTTCTCTTATCAGCTGAACATGGCCGAGGCCCTGCTCGGTCTGCAACGGACCAGCGAAGCTTATGCTTACTTGATTAACCTCTGGGAGCGCGAGCCGGAGAACGGGCTGGTAAACCTGGAACTGGCGCGCATCGCCGCACAAAAAGGAGAAACCGAACAAGCACTTCGCTACTACCACAATGCCATTTACGCCACTTGGCCGGGCGATCAGAAAGAACAACGCCGCGACGCTCGCCTGGAGCTCATTGAATTCCTTTTGAACATCAACGCCAAGACTCAGGCGCAAGCCGAGCTGATTGCGCTTGCGGCCAGTCTGGATGGCGATGCATCCCAGCATGCACGAGTCGGGAATCTTTTCCTCCAGGCGCAGGACTATGAGCATGCGCTCGCCGAGTACCGCATAAGCCTGAAATCGGATCGCCACAATCCCGAAGCCTTGGCCGGAGCGGGACGCGCTGCTTTCGCGCTTGGCAACTACGCTCTGGCGCAGCGTTATCTTCAGGCTGCTGTGTCCGCCAATCCCGGCGATGCGCAGAGCGCGGCGCAGCTCAAAACCGCGGAACTGGTCTTGCAGATGGATCCTTTCCGGCGACAGATCCCCGTCGACCAGCGCAATCGGATTGTCATCGAAGCGTTTGCAGCAGCCGGCGAGCGGCTCGCGTCTTGCTCCGCCGCGGGAGCGCAGGTTTCTTCCGGAGCTTCGCAGCAGAACCTCCCCGACGATTGGGCAAAGATGAAGCCGCAGATTAGCGAGCGCGGTCTGCGGAAAAATCCAGACCTGGTCGAAGCCGCGATGGATCTGGTTTTCGAAATTGAGCGCAAAGCGAATGCCGCGTGCGGCGCTCCGACCGCGACGGATGTGGCTCTGCTGCTGCTGGCAAAATTGCACGAAGGAAACTAGATTGGACATCCCCAACTCGCAGCCCGAAATGCCGATGGAGATCGGACACGCCGAATCGCTCCCCGAGCGGCGTCGGGGAGCTTTGCTGCGATCGGTTTTTCGGGAAGAACGATTTTTTCTCGTCCTCTCAGTCTTCATCGGAATCTTCTCCGGACTTGCGGTAGTTTGTTTCCGTTTCGCCATCGACTGGTGCCGGCTCTATCTGCTTGGGTCGGGGGCCACCCTTTCGCCGATGCGGCTCGTGTTGGCTCCCAGCCTTGCTGGCCTCGTCATTGCGGTATTGGTCATGCATGTGTTTCCCCTGGCGCGCGGCAGCGGAGTAAACCAGACCAAGGCGGCGCTCTACATCTACAACGGCTACATTCCTCTTCGTACCGCCGTCGGCAAGTTCATCACCGCTGCGCTGGCTATCGGATCGGGGCACTCTCTCGGTCCGGAGGATCCGTCTTTGCAGATCGGGGCCAGCCTGGCTTCGGCGCTGGGCAGGCGGATGCGGTTGTCGCGGGATCGCATGCGGTTGATTGCTCCGGTTGGCGCGGCGGCTGGATTGGCGGCGGCGTTCAATGCGCCGATCTCGGCGGTGCTGTTCGTGATCGAGGAAGTCATCGGGCGCTGGACCGCTGGGATTCTCGGTTCGGTCGTGCTGTCGGCAGTGTCGAGCGTGGTAGTCATGCGGTGGTTCCTGGGCTCCGAGTCGCTCTTCCGAATTCCCGCGGTGCAGATGGAACATCCTTCGGAGCTGATCGCATATTCCGTGCTCGGCGTTGTCGGCGGATTGGCTTCGGTTGCATTCTCGAGCGGCATCGCGACTTTGCGCCCGTGGTGCAAGGCGCTGCCGCGATGGACGCAGTATTTTCAACCTGCGGTCGCCGGCTTGCTCATCGGCTTCATCGCGCTGCTGGGCGCTCCGCAAGTGATGGGAGCTGGTTACGAGTATATCGACGAAGCGATGCATGGTCAGTTCACCTGGCAAATGTTGGCCATCCTTGCGGCTTTGAAAATTATTGCGACCCTGCTTTCGTTCGTCAGCGGTACTCCCGGCGGAATGTTTGCTCCGACATTATTTATTGGCGCGATGTTGGGGGCGGCCGTGGGTGGCGCGGAACACGTTTTGCTGCCACAGCTGACCGCGTCGCCGGGGACTTACGCTTTGGTGGGGATGGGCGTCCTGTTTGCCGGGTTTCTGCGTGCTCCGATGACTTCTGTGTTCATGGTGCTCGAGGTCAGTGGAAACTATTCGATCATTCTGCCGGTGATTGTGGCGAATACTTTTGCGTACGTGATTTCGCGCAGACTTCAACCGGTTCCGATCTTTGATGTGCTCACTCGCCAGGATGGTTTGGATTTGCCGTCCATGGAAGAGCAACGGGAAGAAGACATCTTGCGCGTCGAAGATGCGATGCGGCCAATGGAGGATCCCGTGTTGGATGCTGAGGAAACGGTCGCTCATGCGATTCAGGAATTGGATAAGTCTTCCTCGGGTCAGGCTTCTTCTGAATCTTCCTCCGACGTTTTGCTGGCTCGACTGAACCCCAGCGGATGGAGCAGCGTCACTCGGCAAGAGCTTCGCCAGTGGGCGGACGAGGACAAAGGCGGACTCGCGCTGAGTTCGCTTCTGAGTAGCGGACGGATTCCGTTCCTGCATCCTGACCACTCGCTGGATACGGCTTTACGATACGTCGATCGCTGGCCGCTTGTGCCGGTGGTGAGCCGCGCCGACCTCCGCAAGCTGGAAGGAGTGATTTCCGAGCGCGATGTGCTCAAGCGCTATCGGGATTTTGGCGAGGCATGAGGTTGATCCCCATAGATTAAAAAGTGGCCGTTGAACGGTGGCGGAAGCTCGGAGCGTGAGCGCGTTGACGGGTGCTGGAATAATTTCTTGGGCGTCATCGGCTCGGGCTTCGATTTCTGGGATGGTTACTTCGGCGGTCCATTCTTTGTCTTCGCCGAAGTCCGGCGACTTGGCCTCGACTTCGCACGCTTCTTCCTGATCGTCTTCGTATTCTTCTTCCTCGAAATCTTCTGGGTTCCATGGGTCTTCGCCGAGCGGGGTTTGGTTTACGGTGCGGGGATCGATGACTACGCGAGTTTCGACGGGCTCGAAATTTATGCGGCTCAGGTTCGATGAAGCGGTTTGCAGGGCGTAGAGCAGGAGGCCGGCGGTTTTGGGATCGACCTGTCCGCTGAGGATTAAGCGCATGACCTGCATGAGCGAGACCTGGATGGAGTTGGCGTCTTCGAGGACGGGGAGATCGAGGGCGGCGCGTCCGCGGCGGGCGCGGTTGGCGTTGAGGACGATGCGGGTTTCGTGCCAGCGTTTATGGAAATAACAGAAATGGTTGCGGCGGAGGGCGGGCGATCCGCACTGGGTGCCGTTGACTTTGATGTGTTCACAACGAGGAATGCTATTGGGATACGACGACATAATGTGACCAGTAGCCCTTCCCCCCCTCGCAGGCGCTCGGGGTCACGCCGATGGCATTCACGATAGCCGCCACCCACGGAGGCCCTCCATCCCCCGGGGGGCCGTCCACCGCCGCGCGTGGTCCGACCAGTTGCCGTCGGGAATCACCCAACTGACCTGTGGGAGCTTGCAGTTTGCAATGTCGGTCAGGATGGGGGCGTAGTCGTTCGAGTAGTTAGGACCGCCCGGGAGATAGTGTTGCACGTTGTTGAGGTATTCGTCCTTGTTGCAGGTTCCATTCCAGGTTTTGTTCGGATCGACGCAGAGATCATAGATGGCCGCCGGCCCGGTCCAGATGGCCAAGCCGCCGTGTGGTTCCCTGAGGTAGTACCGCCAGCTGACTCCCGCGTTGTCGAGCAGCGTCGGCAGGCTGGGGTGGCTGTAGCAGGGAAAGCCCTCGGCTACGTTCACTGGGGGCGGCGGCGTGTAGTAGAGACTCTCAACCGAAGTGGGGTCAATCAGCAGCGCAGTAGCCTTTGACCCGGCGGGGCAACCGGCGGTACCTTTGCTTCCGAGGACGTTCTCGGCGTCGAACCACTGCCAGCACTTCTCGCTGGGATACGGGCCAGTGCAGGTACCGCTGGGGTCGAGATAAGGAGCCGGCGCCGATGTCCCGGAAATGAGGAATTGGTGCGCGGGGAAACTCGGCCCCTGATTGGTTTGAAACATGTAGCTGGCGTAACCATAGTTGGTGGCGATGCTGAAGTACGGCTGCACGTCCGAGGATTGAACGTAAGCGTACTGCGGATCAGGCAAGGTACATTTTTGCGTCCCGATGGTGCAGGCCCCGTCCATTTTCCCATTGTCGTAGGTGGGTTTCCACGCACCCTTATGCCCGTGATTGGGGTCGCAATTGTCTCCCAGCGCTATGGACATAAGCGGGAGTGATTGCTGCCCGGCTTTGGAGCAATTTCCGCTCTGGACGAGGTCTGCGCCCGGCAACTGGCGTTGATTGGCAAAAGCGTCACTGCCAAACAGATTGTCGGGTGTGCGGTTCTCCTGGATGACGACGATCACATGTTGAACCTGCGGGATGTTGTTGGTTTGAGCGTAGGCGAGCGCCGCCGCGAGCGCAATCAGAAACGGTAGGCTCTTGACCGCGAATTTCATGGTGGGACCTCCTCTTTGAGCCAGAAGTTTCGAGACGGATTCCCTTGATTCGGCCTTGTGGCCCGGCCTGGACCTCGGCCAAACTGCTCAAATTATCCCTGCAGAATGTTACTTGTCAACCGATTTCTGACTTTGGTCTGAAGGCTGCTTCGTGGCGGGGTTTTTCCGTGCTCGGCGCATCCGCGCGGGCTGCCCCGCCCTCGTCTCTTGAAAGACGGGTGGCGACATCCATCTGGAGTGAACCCCAAAAATGAGACACCGAGATAAGGGGCTGAGTACATTGAATGGAGAGAGGCAATGGACTTGGCCCGAAGCGTATACAGTCGTGAACTCAAACTATCGGTGATGCGTGCCATGGACGCCGGGGAGAGCGGCGGCCAAGTCGCGCGGCGGTTCGAGATCAGTCCCAAGCTGATCGAGCGGTGGCGGGCGGAGTGGCGGGCGCGAGGGGAAGCGTCGTTTCCCGGCACGGGGCACGGGGCGGGGCCGAAACTTCCGCCGCAGGAGCGCACGGTGGCGGATCTGGAGCGCAAGATCGGCCAACTTACGCTGGAGAATGATTTTTTAAAAAAAGCCTTGCAGCATTTCAGGGAGCATCACCCGCCAGCCGTGGTCAGTGGCGTGGCTGCCTGTGCCGAGAAATCCGGGAAGCGGAAAAAGGCGGTGCGCCCGTGAAGCGGCTGTGCGCGGCGGCAGGGGTGAGCCGGGCTAGTTATTATCGCAGCCAGGTGCGGCGGGTTGCGTTGGCGGAGAGCATGGAGATGCGCGACCAACTGCAGAAGATCGCGCTGCAGTTTCCCGCCTACGGATATCGCCGCATCACGGCGGAGCTGCGGCGGCGCGGTCATGCGGTGAATCACAAGCGGGTGCTGCGGCTGATGCGGGCCGACAATCTGCTCTGTCTGCGGCGTAAATCGTTTGTGCGAACCACCAATAGCGAACATGGCTGGCCGGTGTATCCTAACCTGGCGGCGCAACTGGAGGTGAGCGGCCGAAACCAGCTCTGGGTGGCCGATCTCACCTACATTCGTCTGCGGTGCGAGTTCGTGTATCTGGCGGTGGTGTTGGATGTCTGGTCGCGGCGGGTGGTGGGTTGGGCGCTGGGAGAAACGCTGGAAGCCGAGCTGACCTTGACGGCGCTGCGCATGGCGATGGAGGAACGGCGCCCGCAGCCCGGACTAGTGCATCATTCCGACCGCGGGGTGCAATATGCCTGTGGCGCGTATCGCGCGCTGCTAGCGCAACACGGCCTGCGCGGCAGCATGAGCCGGAAAGGCAATCCCTATGACAATGCATTCGCCGAGAGCTTTATCAAGACGTTGAAGTACGAGGAAGTGTATCGCAGCGAATATCGCGATCGCCACGAAGCCTTGGCGGCGATTGGCGAGTTCATCGAGCGGGTGTACAACCACAGACGGCTGCACTCCGCGCTGGGCTATCGGAGTCCGGCCGAGTTCGAGGCGGTGCCAGCATGAAGCGCACAACGGGTACGACCGCGGGCCGCTGGGGACGCTGTCCCCAGACCCCTGGGATTTACCGCTTGCGCGCCAAAATGGCAGAGGGAAAATCGGCATAGGGGGAGTGGTCACCCACTCTCCCCTGCCACACCACCGGACATGCGGGTCCGCATCCGGCGGTTCGGTTCGGTTGAGCTAGAGTACGTCCAGCAACCGAGGAAGGCCGAGCATATCGAAGTAAGCAATCGGAAACGCAGACGACAGGGCCGGACTGTTGGCGATGCGCCATGGTCCATGGGGACTACCGGCGGTTTGGGCCGCGAGGTCATGTCCGATGTTTCGCTGGCGTAGCCGAACATACCGCACCTTGCTGCGCTTCCATTGCTTCCAGATCACGGAGCGCAACCTGCGTCGCATCCATTCCTCTAGCTTTCGCAGCACCGAGGGCGTCTGGCTGAAGCCGAAGTAACTCTTCCATCCGCGTACATAGGTGGCGAGTTCCTTCGTCATCTGCTCCAGACTGATGCCCCGTGTTCGTCGCGTCAGTTCCCGGACTCTTTGCTTGCAGCGGAGCAGAGCCTTGGGCGCGATGCGCCGTTTCGGTCTGGTCCCGCTCGTAAAGCTAAAGCCCAGAAACTTGCGCTCCTGCGGTCGTGCCACCGCGCTCTTCGACTCGTTCACCTTGAGCTTGAGTCGCCGTCGCAGGAAACTGGTCACGCTTTGCATGACTCGCTTTCCTGCCCGCTCGCTCGCCACGTAGATATTGCAATCATCCGCGTAGCGCACGAAACGGTGCTGGCGCCGCTCTAACTCGCGGTCGAGTTCGTCGAGCACGAGATTCGACAGCAGCGGTGACAAAGGCCCTCCTTGCGGAGTTCCTTCTTCCACCGGACTCACCAGCCCGTTTTCCATCACGCCCGACTCCAGGAACGCTCGGATCAACTTGAGCATTCTCTTGTCGCTCACCCGCCGCGCGACCGCCGCCATCAGTTTGTCGTGGTTCACTCGATCGAAGAACTTTTCCAGATCAAAGTCCACCACCCAGCGGTTGCCCTCGGCGATATACTGCTGCGCCTGGGCCACCGCCTGATGCGCCGAACGCTGCGGACGAAAGCCGTGACTGTGTTCGGAAAACGTCGGGTCCCATCTGCGCTGCAGAACCTGCATCACCGCCTGCTGGATAAATCGATCCAGCACCGTCGGAATGCCCAACTTGCGCACTCCTCCGTCCGGCTTCGCGATCTCTACTCGCCTCACCGGTCGCGGCCGATACGTTCCGCTCATCAGCTGTTCCCGTATTGCTGGCCAGTGCTGCTTCAGGTAGCCCGGCAACTCCGACACTTTCATGCCGTCGATCCCCGGACTCCCCTTGTTGGACTTCACTCGTCGTAAAGCCCGCTGGCAGTTCTCCCGCCCGCAGACTTCTTCCATCACTTGCTCTTCTCCAGCCGGACTTTCGGTTTCGCATTTCGCCGTGAGCGATTCGGTCCCTTCCCCAGGAGCCCTTGGAGCTTCACTCCTCCCCTCCCCGGTAAAGGCCAGCAACATCTGTAGCTGGTTCTTCTGCCGCTTGTCGTTCATCGAGTCCTGCGTCCTACTCGCCTCGCCTTGCTGTTCGGGCCTTCGACCTCGCGGCCTACTATGCCCTCTGCTGACTCCCGCCCCACGGTCAGAATGGATCGCTCCACCCTCAGTCACGATGCCGTGACGTGCGGCGGGTCTCCCGAAGTAAGTTCGACCGCCTTCGCCGCGCAACCGCCGGATTTACCACCAGTGTGCTTGGTGGACCTGGGCTTCGCTGTCGCTTGCCAGCTCGCCCCACACCGTAGGCCTCATCATCCGGTTCTTGTTCATCGGCTCGCGCCTTTGATCCACGCTTCTTTCAGACCCCGCCTCGCGACGACGCCCTTGCGCTTCTCTAGCCCTTCACCTCCACCAGGCTGGGCAGGGGACTTTCACCCCCAAGCTGTCGAACATGTTCGGCACACAAAGCTCAGGGCGGCCGCAGCTGCAGCCGCCCCGTGCCACTTCGGCCGCTGAGCCGGCGCTCGGGTTGCGTCCCCGCAGAGCCCTATCCTCCGCTCAGCTCGCTGCAGAGTGGAGCAACTCAACCTCGCCGTACAATGATTTTTCAGCGAACGGCGTTTACCCCCTTATCTCCGTGTCTCACTCCAGGGGTTCACTGCAATCATCAGGGCACCACCTCCCATTGGCTCCATCATCCTACGATTCGGTCAACAGGCTAAGGCTCAGCCGCGTGTCACACGTGTACCCAAACCCGACCCTGAGCGTTCGCTTGTTCGTTGGCGTAAAATCCCGATTGCACTCACTATCCGATTGCAAGTATCAGGCTCTTTCTCTTGGCTGCGATTACGCCGTCCTCAACTGCCCCGATGGTTCGAGAGGATGGCTGTCATCTGCTCTAGGTTCAACCTCGGTTCGTTGCGCGTCGTGCAGCGCTAGCCTTCCTTGCGACAAGCTCGAAACCCTTTGAACGCGCGCTTTTTTCGGTTTCCTCAAGCTGTTTGCGACCCAGGGTAGGATTTGTCCCTTGCAGTTGAATTTCACCGATGGCAAGGGAAGCTTCTAACTCGATTCGAACAAGTCCCAACTTATGGGCTTCGGCTAGCACATTTCGAGCAAGCCACTCGGCGTCGGGCAGGTCTTTCGACGCTGCTTGCGTATAGGCATTTTGGATCGCGAGTGGGAGGCGGATAGTTACATCACTGCTCTTCTTGGAAAGGGTGAGTGCTCTTGCGATCGCCTCTCGGGCATCTTCGAGCTTCCCCTGCTGCAGAAGCGACCTCGACAGCAGGGTTTCAGACTGGATTTCAGCGTCCGCTTCCCGCTCCGCTCGAAATTCCTGTATGGCTCCCCGGGCGAAAGTCTCTGCCTCAGAGGCTTGACCGGAGTCGCAATCCAGTTCTCCAAGGGCCAGCTGCGCGTCGGCGGCTAATCCTTTTTCTCCTGATTGCCGGTGCACGGCAAGAGCCTCTTCGTAGTTTTTCCTCGCTCCGTCACCGTCCCCCTTCTGCCGCTGCAGTCTTCCGATCGAGATAAGAGAGTCTGCGTACGACCTCTTGTCGTCAATTTCGCGTTGGATGCTTACGGCCTGCTGGTACATCTGCATCGCGCCTTTAAGATCACCCTGATCCGACAGGACATCGCCCATGAGCTTAATGTCGATTGCTTCTGAACTCTTATGTCCTATCTCTCGGGCCAATACGAGGGCGTCCTTGTATTCCGCAAAAGCATCTCCTAGCCGTCCTTCGGCATGAAGGATGTCGCCGGTATTGCCTGTGACTACGGTCATTCCGTGTTTGTCACCGATATCCTGGAAGGCTTCGAGGGCTTCCCTGTAGAATTTCATACCAGTTGAAAAGTCCCCTTCTTGGGCGTAAATCACACCGATATTTCCGAGTTCTCGCGCTGTGGCTCTCTTATCACCAGTTTGTCGCGCTAGCTTGAGCGCTTGTTCATATAGAGTTTTTGCTGTTTCCAAATCGCCCTGGTCGATCGGCACTTCGGCCATGGCATGCAGTGCTCCAGACTCGCCGGCCAAGTCTCCAGCGTCGTGAAAAATCTGCCGACCCTCCTCACCGACGGCGGTTGCTTGCTTGAATTGTCCAAGATTGGCCAGGGACCGGCATTGAAATGTTTTCGCCCGAGCCAACAAAAGTTTTGCTCCTGAGGCACTGGCTTTTCGGATTGCCACGTCGGCCGCAGCTACCGCCCCCTTATTGTCAGACAGGGAAGCGTCGGCCTCCGCTTCCGCCAAATCGATGCGGGGATCCTCTTTCGCATCCGCTGATAGCCCCCGCAGCCGGGTGATCGATTGCAAGGCGTCGCTCCCACGCTCTCCCTGGATCTGAGCATTGGCGAGAGCAAGGCCATTCTCGACGCTATCCCTCGAGGAGTTGGATAGCGCCCTGTAAACCTCAATCGCCTTGTCCCAATCCTTATTGACCTCGTAGTAGCGCGCTTCTACCGACAAATGATCCTCAAGGGAGAGTTTGGCGGAGAGATCCAAAGCTTTCTTGGCTTCCTGGAGTGCAGTTGCGTTGTAGCCTAGAGCCATCCATGCTTTCGCCAATTCCGCGTGAGCGAGAGGGTAAGCAGGGTCGGAGCTCGCGGCACGAGTCAGCAGGTCCCGAGCGGCGAGTGCATCAAAAGTTCGCAGCTTCGCTAAGCCTTCGGAGTAGAGCCGCATCGCCTCTGGGTTGGAAGGTATTGACGCCCGAATTCCCACCGACTCGATCTGCGAAACATCCGCAACTCCCAAATCCTCTCGCAACTTTCTTCCGACGCGGGAGACAAGATCCGGCAACTGCGCCTCAGTGCTGGTTTCCGAAACAGCGGCGATGGTTTCCCCCTTTGCCGTGTCCTGGAGACGAAGATCAAGCCGGACTTGACCCCCAGGATCTTTTCCTAAATCAAAATAGGAACCAACCACAACGAAATCGCTGCCCAGATTCTTCCGAATTGGCCCCAGCGCTGCGGGAGCGAGGCTTTCCGCATCGGCAAGGCCGAGGTCAATTTTCATGCGGGCAACCGTCTCTCCAGGAACCGTGCGCAACTTTTCACCGGCCGCAAGTTCCGTCGCCAACATTTCGGACAAAGCCGTTGACACCCACTTCGTGTCCGAACGATCGGAAAGATTCTTGAAGCCTAGAATGGCCACGGAACGCCTCGCTTGAGCCGAAGCGTTTTTGGTTTCCGAGACGACGGCATTTTGGCGAGAGGTTCTGTGCGCTTGCCAGATCGCCATCCCCGCCGCAATTCCCAGAACCACCAAAACCGCGGCCAACGATTCCTTATGCCGGTGAAGGAATCGCCCGCCACGATAGGCGAGGGTGGACTTACGTGCCTTTACCGGCATTCCCGTTAGATAGCGCTCGATGTCCTGTGAGAACTCTTCGACCGAACCATAGCGGCGTTCAGGCTCCTTGCGCAGCGCCTTCATCACGATTGTGTCGAGATCGCCGAGCAACCGGCGCCGCAGTTCAGCCGGCCGCGAGCCGCGGAGGATGCTGACCGATTCCACAGTAATTGCAGTTCGTGCATCGCCATCACCGGATGCCTTTTCTTCTTTCCTGTTAATCGCAGTGCTCGGTTTTTCGGGGTCAGTTTCGCAAACCAGCCGCTCCATTTCCAGAAGAGACCGGCCCGCAGAGCGATAGGGCCGGTGGCCAGTTAACAATTCAAACAGCAGCACCCCTAACGAATAGACGTCGGTAGCTGTGGTAACCGCACGCCCGCGGATCTGCTCTGGGCTTGCGTATTCCGGGGTCATGGGACGCCAGTCGGTTCGAGTGACAAGTGGAGTTTGGAAGCATTCGGGGTTCAGCAGTTTGGCGATGCCAAAGTCCAGAAGTCTGGCCACACCTCCTTTTGCAATCAGGATATTGGCAGGTTTGAGATCGCGATGAATCACCAGATTCTCATGCGCGTATTGAACAGCCGAACAGACCTCGCGAAAAAGCCGCAGACGGTCGTCGATGGAGAGCTTGTTAAGATCGCAATACTGGTCGATGGGCAGGCCCTCCACATGTTCCATGACCAGATACGGGCAACCATCTTCGCTGCTGCCGCCGTCGAGGAGTTTCACAATGTTGGAATGGTCCAGGGCCGCGAGTGTCTGCCGCTCATTACGAAAACGGTGAAGGACTTGTTCAGTGTCGATTCCGGGCTTGACCATTTTTATCGCAACCTGCTTGCGATAGTTCTGGTCGTCACGCTCGCCCAAATAAACCACTGCCATGCCGCCCTGGCCAAGCTCGCGAATGATGCGGTACGCCCCAATTTTCTTCCCCGTTATCGTGCGCGACTGCGCGGACAGCAGATCGGCGGCGGGGCAATCCTCAAGAAAGGTGTCGGTGCCATCGAAGCTCGACAGCAGCGATTCTACTTCGGTGCGCAGGGAGTCATCGCCGGCGCAGGCTTGACGCAAGAAATCACTTCGCTCGTCGGGGTCTCGCTCCAGGGCCAGCGTGAACAATTCCTTCACTTGATCCCATTTTTCAGGCATCTTTCTGGCCGCCTTGGCGCAGCTCACGCGCCAGCCACGCCTTTGCCACGTTCCAATTGCGCTTGAGAGTGGTCCGGGAAACTCCCAGAACTGCGGCTGACTCGTCAATGTCTAAGCCACCGAAAAAACGCAACTCCACGAGTTGGGCTTGCTGCGGATCGAATTCGGCCAGTCGGGTAAGAGCTTCATCCAATGCAATGACGTCTGCCGCCTTGCCTTTGGAAATACCTGCCGCTTCCTCCAGGAAAACCTTCTCGAAGCCTTTCCCACGTTTTTGGGCGCCATGGCCACGACTGTAGTCAACCAGAATACGGCGCATCAGTTGTGCGGCAACGCCCAGGAATTGCTCTCGGTTTTTCCAACGAACCTCTCTCTGACCGGCTAAACGAAGATAGGCCTCATGCACCAGCGCCGTGGTTTGCAAGGTGTGATCACTGCGTTCCCGCCGCAAGTAGCGAGACGCCAGGCTGTGCAGCTCCGAGTAGAGCAGCACCACCAACTCGGCCACTGCCTTGTCGTTGCCGACATCGAGTTCACCCATGAGGGTGGCCACATCGGTTGGCACATCCATAAGGACCTCGAACCTGATGACCGGAAGCACCGCAGTGTGAAAGGGACAGCGCGGTCGCAATCACTCGAACTTAGAAATATAGAAAGAAAAAGATGAAAGCGAGGGAGGGTCCGACATGAGCTCGCGAGACGTTTCCAACGCACCAGAAGAAATCGCGATCTCTAAGGCCAAGAGTATATATCACGTCGAATGCAAAACAAACCGGGTTTAAGCCTCTGTTTTCACCTATTTGAAGCTCGTCAACGCCGAAAACCATAATCGCCGCCTGCCTATACCCAACAAATGTGGACCCTTTTCCGCGGTTTCTGCGCGTTACCTAGATAGAGGCCGAGTTTGGGTCGTGGGGGCAGGAGACGGCATGCACACATCGGAGGGTCCGCGGTCTCTGCAGCGGCGTTATCGGAAATCGCAAGAAACTTTAGGAGCGACACTTCTATGAATCAAAAAGGAGAATGTATGAAAAACAATTCGTTTAGTCTGTCTGTGCGAAGACCAACCTGGGGTGGCCGGATTTGTGCGTTGCGTCTGTTCTGCATGGCTACGTTGTTCGCGTCCTTGTTCAGCGGGCTGGGAGTCGCGCAGGAGGCCCCGACCGCCGCAGTTGGCGGTTCTGGCACCCCGGATTTTCTTCCCCTCTGGACCAACAACACAACGCTTGGAAATTCAGTGCTATTCCAGTCGGGCACGGGAGGTAAGGCCAAGTTGGGCATTGGCACCACGACACCCAAATCCACCCTGGACGTGAAGGGCGGCGGCACCATCCGCGGGTTGTTTAGCTTGCCGGCGACCGGCACAGCCACGGCGACTACGGGCTTTAACTCGCAACCCATGGATCTGGCGGCCTCGGTGTTCAACGGGAGTACTAGCACTGCGGTGACACAAACATTCCAGTGGCAAGCCGAGCCGGTGGGCAATGACACCGGCAGCGCCAGCGGCTCTCTAAACCTGCTGTTTGCCGAGGGGAGCGGCAAATTTGCGGAGACCGGATTGAACATCGCCAGCAACGGACAGATCACGTTCGCCACTGGGCAAAGTGGCGCGGGGCTGGGCAACGTAGATGCCAGCGAACTCGGCGGTCTGGCTGCGGGCGCCTTTGCCCAACTGGCCACGGCCAACACCTTTACCGGCAATCAGAAGGTCAATGGCAACGTGAGCGCCACGCAACTGATCTCGACTACCGCGCAAGGCACGGCTCCCCTGCAAGTGACCTCAACCACTGAGGTATCAAACCTGAACGCCGGGCTGCTCGGCGGATTCTCCGCCGCCGCATTCCAGCCCGCCGGTTCATACGCCGTTCTCAACACCAATATGGTCTTTGGGTATCAAGTGGTGCCAACCAACTCCGGACAAGCAACACTCTTGACTATCCCGAACCTGGGGACGGTACTCGTGGATTGTGACAGTAGTCTCTCCAGGATCGCCTTCTTTCCCGCGAACGGGGTGTCAGGGGCACTGTGGTTTGTAAACGGAGGTGTGACCACGTTCGCCAGTGGCAGCAGCGGCACACAGCTCTCCAACCAGTCGACTGATGACGTGATCACGGCGCAGTTCGCCACCACCAATCAAAATGCGACTATGGTCATCTCTGGGCATCCGGCATCGACGTGCATCTACGCCGGCCAAGCCGTCGTGCAAGGTGCTGGACTGCGCGACGACGCACGAGCTCATCGTGGGAGCCATATTGTCGCCGCTAAGCTGGGCCGCGCAGGTGCAGTCATCAACCAGAAGAAATAAGTCATGCGTTTATGCTTTCGACTAATTAGTGGCCCCTGCGCTCGCCGAGCTCTGGGGCCGCTTTTTATTTCCCGGATTTCCTAGTTGGGAAAGCTGGGCTGCCATTGATTGGCATCACGCCCAAGCCGCCTGAATCCTTCCCAAACCACAACGCGCTTAGAAGAAGTTGGCCGGATCGGTACCGCGAAGTTGGCATAGCGCCGCGCTTTCGGGACCAGATGGGTACCGGCAGAACTCACGACTCCGTGAGCGTTTGTCGATACGAATCCCGAAAACACGGTGCTCCTCATGATCTGATCGCGGCAAATGATCAACTTGAAAGGAGAACACATGATGCACCAACAACTTTCGCGCTGGAGTGCAGTGCTATTGGGAGCCTTGGCTGTTTTTGGCGTCGCCCGGGCGGCCAACAGCCATTACGTGGAAAACCGCAGCGCCTTCTACGAATCCCAGCAAGCCGAAAGAAAACGGCTTGGGCTGACCGATTGGGCGCAAGTTAAAGCCAAGTATCCAACTCCGGAAATCACACTGTGCCGTGCCGCCCGCGTCGTACCGGGTGCGACCGGGGAGGTGACGGTGCGCGGCAAGTTTGTTCCAGGAAGCAAGTTCCTTTTCGAAAACGACGTTGTGGAAGTGGTAAAAGAAAGCGCAACGGCAGCGGAGTATCACGCCACTGTTCGAGTACCCGCCGGAGTCGGGCCTGGGTACTCGCCACTCCACGTATTGGCAGCGGTCAGCGGCATCGAGGCGAGTCCTCCCTGTCCTGCGGTTTACATCGGCGGTAAGTACGAATGGGAGTTTACCGCGCAGAATAGCTGGCGGATCAAGCTCCACCCGAAGGGCGATCCTTTTCCGAAAGACGGAACGGAATCGCTTTCCTACACTGCCGAATTCTACCGCGGAAATGAAACCAACCCCTTCGAGGTGCGTGAGGTCGGCTTGGGCCTGGGCGGCCCGCTCCATGGAAATTCCTACAGCGGCGGGTTTTCGGAGTCGAGCAATCAGTCAGGCGCGATGCCGGACATGGAACAGATCATGAAGAAACTCTACGACCCCAACACCAGCCCCGAAGAGCGCGAAGCCCTGGCGCAGAAAATGTCAGAGGCCCAAGAGCAGATGATGGATCCGGTGAACATGATGAAAGCGGCGCAGCAACAACAGCAGAAGGACGCCGAGTTCGGTTGCAAGAACATTCGTTTCAGCGACAGCGTGGATTCCGTGGAAGGCCAGATCTCATGCGGGCAGAAGGTGGGAACGATTTCGATCAAGGGTGCTCGGCGCTTTGTCGGTCCGTAAGAAGAGTCACTTCATCGTGCCAGAGCAGCCGTACTCGCAGACAAAGAAGAGATCGGCAAGAAAGGAACTCGAATGAAACGCATCGTGATCGCAGTCCTTGTACTCTCGTCCGCCACTTTGACCTTTGCACAACAACGGGATGTCGAAGGGAGCAAGGATCACCCTCTGATTTCCCGCTATCGCGGCTCCGTCATTACGGAATACTCGGCGGTGGAGTTCGACGAATACACATTGCCATTGGGAAAAATCCAGGATAGTCAATTTGCGAAAAGCCAACATCTGGAAGGTAAAGTGACGCGGATCCACTACGAAATTCCAGAACAGCGCTCGGCGCTTGAGGTTATGCGCAATTATGAGCAGGCTCCTGGGCGCGCGGGCTTCCAGACATTGTGCAGTTGACGGCCAAGATTTCGCGGGCAGAAGGCGACGTGTATGCGAGTTTCCACATTGAGCAGGACAATCCCAATGTGCAGGCCCGGGTTCAATTGGATGTGATCGAGATGAAGGCGATGCAGGCAGGGCTGGTCACGGTGGATGCGGCGGCACTGGCGAGCGACATCACCCGCACTGGCCATTCCGCGGTCTATGGCATATATTTCGATACCGGCAAGGCCGACGTTAAGCCGGAATCCGACGCGGCCCTCAAAGAAATCGCAAAACTTCTGCAACAAAACGCGGCCCTCAAGCTGCACGTGGTCGGACATACGGATAACGTCGGCCAGCTTGCTTCCAACATGGATCTCTCGCACCGGCGTGCCGACGCCGTGGTGAAGGTGCTGACTGCAAAATACAGCGTTGCAGCCGCGCGCCTCGATGCCCAAGGTGTAGGTCCGCTCGCCCCGGTGGCTTCAAATGAAAGCGAAGACGGCCGCGCCAAGAATCGCCGCGTCGAACTGGTGAAGCAGTAGGTATGGGGACGGTCATGCAACAACAACGTTAGGGTGCATGTCAGGTTTTGCGCACATCTAATCACCCTCGTTCGAAATGCCATAATTCCCTGCCGCTAGCTCCACTCAGCTTTGGTCCGCCGCTCGCAGCCCACGCCTCCGCCTGCGGCGCCGAATATAGAGCACCAGCGTCATCACGAGCGCAATCAGTACCAATCCTGCAAGAACGGCAAAGGTAATAAGCATGCGCATTGAATTGATCAGGATGAACTTGCCGCTTGCCGTATAAAAGCCGTTAAAGCTGCTAATGGCCGCCGGCAGCACGAGCAAATCGTCCTTCGTCATTTGCAGGACGTGTTCGTTGGGATGATATTGGGATTGCCATGGAAAAGTTTCCCCATCGGCATCGAGTTCGATATGCCCGCCGAGGACGAAGCTGATCGGGCGGTCCCTGACGAAGGCGGCGACTCTTTTCGCGCTGGCAAGATCGGCGTTGGCGTCGTCGATCAGAAGTCGCCCGGACATCAGAAAGTCGCCGGAAAAGAATAGCCCCGTATTCCAGTCGTAAAACGAGACCTCAGTCTCGTTATGCCCGGGCGTAGGGATCACGTCGAGTGTTCGATCGCCGAGATTGATCTGGGCGAGACCGTTCGGCCAATCGGTGAAGGTGTAGTAACGACGAAGGCTCTCAATATCGTACCCAACCACCTGCGCATTGGATAAATGCATAAACTGCCCGTCGCCCGCACGATGGTCAAGGTGCCGATGCGTATGGACCACAAGCAAGGGCAGCTTTGCCGATCCGTCTCCGGGCAGCAAGTGCATCACTGTCTGCGCCAGCGGCATCTGATTCGGATCTGCGATGTCGCCAGTGTCGATCAGAAGCGCCTTCGTCGAGCCGACGAGGAGGTACATGAAAGGCGCCTCGAAGGTGGCGCAAAGGTTCTCCCGAAGGATGAATGTCTGCGGGTTATAGGCGTGCACCTCAATCGGCGCCTGCGGGCTGGCCTTGCAATCCTTCGCACCTTCATTCCAGTGAACGTCCATTGATCCGGGCACGAGTTCAGCCCGGGCGGCCGAGGCCGCCAGTAGCACATCGAGAGTCAGTAGGGCGTAGAGCGCAACTCGCAGGGAGATCGCCCGGCTAACGAAAATCGGAAGGGTTCGGTGATTTCTCGGTAGCATGTATTACTAAGCCTCCTTACTTTCGGGCAGCATTGAGTCCAGGGTACGAAGCCACAAACCTACGGCGCGGTTCAGGCGCTTGCGGTCGCGAGTCGAGCAGTAATCAAGCATGAATCCTCGCAACCCGGCCAGAACGACGGTGGCGAAGGCACGCGCCTCCCGGCGCTCGTATCCTTCACGACAGAGTGGATCGGCTATAAACCGCAACCAGTCCTCGATGGTGTCGTGCAGGAAGACTTTGTAGCGTTGCGGGTGACGGAGGGCCATGCCGTACGCCTCGAAGAAGAGACGGAAGAGCGGTTCGGAATCGGGCGCGCTCATGTGTTTCCAAATGATCTGGCAAGCCTCGGCAAAGCTGGCCGCCTGAATCTGGCCGTAGCCAGTGCGCTGCCGCTGTCGGAGCTCCGACAGAACCTTAACCACCATTTTTTCCTTCGAGCCGAAGTAGTAGAGCAGAACGCGAGGACTGGAGCCGACTGCCTTGGCCAAGGGCCTGAGCGAGAGGTCAGCAAGGCCATGCCTGGTCAGATACTTGACGATGGCGTCCCGTAATTCCTCTGGCCGTTTTTCATTTACGGATCTACTCATAATTCGAGCCTATCATAAATGAAACACTCGTTTCACTAATAGACAAGCAAATCGGAACGCAGAGGATGAAAGCCCGGTTGCCATATCCTTTTATACGACGCAGTCGCGGGCAAGCTCGTTTCTTTTGTCACGGTGTGTGGCTGTGACGCGCCCACTCACTCCTGTAGGAAAGTTTTTTCCCATGTGAACATGCTTTCAGTATTGCCCTCAGTTTCTGAGTACCCACGCATGACTCGTAACACGGTTTGAAGGTTACTAACGTGCCAGAGAAACCTGGCAACCCGCTCTCGTCTTTCAGTTCACGCGTGAGCTAAAGGCTTTCACTGGCGCGAATTCAGTGGTTCCGGCGCCGCAGGAGAAGAAGGTTCCCTACTGACACTTCCACTGACTGGCAGTGGCATCGCGATTGCCCCATACCCTGCCAAGTGGGGAAACCTTGATGGAGGGGCTTCTGTTTACATTATTGCCAACGCCGCGGTCACGCTGGAAATCATTCGTGACGGGCTGGGGGGTTCAAGCTCTCTCGCTGCTAAGCCTTCTCGTTGTGAGCGTCCGATTCCGTGAAAATCTGATCCCGCCTGCAGACTATCGTGTGACCAGTCTCGTGTCCCAAGAACCACTGGTGCTCCACCAGCAGCGGCAGCCCGTTGTCGCAAGAGTGTTGACGAAGTCTGAGCCGCCGATTGAAACGACGCCGTCACCGGACAGCAAGCCGGTTGTCGCGGCCTTAGTAGTCACGCCTCAGAAACGCGCCATGCCCGAGCACAAGCTAGAGGAGCCCGATCGCCCTGCGCCGGAAATGAAACTCGAGAGCAAGATGCCCGCGATTCCCGCTGCTCCGATGTCGAAGATTGTGGCCATCGGCACCTTCTCAGCCAACAGCAATTCTGTTCCAGCCGCGGCCAGTAAACCTGCGGCGTCGGTGCAGGCTGGCGGATTCGGCGACCCGAACGGCGTGCCGGTGTCACCGCATCGCGAGGTCGCAAATATCCGCGCAGCGGGATCGTTCGACTTACCCAACGGATCGGGCCACAGCAATGGGATCGCAGGGACAAACGCGACTGTGGCGATCGGCTCCGGATTTGGCAACGGGGCAATCGACGCTTTCAGCAGCGCCAGTATCCATGCGAAAACCGGAGCGCACCAGCCGAGTAACGCAGCCAGCACGCCCGTTGAAATTACTTTCAAGCCGAAACCCGATTACACCGATGAGGGACGGAAGCAGAAAGTTAATGGAGAAGTTCGTCTGGAAGTGTTGTTCAAATCCGACGGCCAGGTCCACGTGATACGAGTGCTGCAAGGGTTGGGGTACGGACTGGACGAGCAGGCGGTAAAGGCTGCCGAGCAAATCAAGTTCAAGCCGGCTCTACATGAAGGCCAGCCCATCGATTCGATGGCTCAAATCCACATCATTTTCGAACTTATTTCGTGAGGAGTGCTATGCGCAGTTTCAGAATCATCGTGTTCTTGCTGGCTGTATCTTCGACGGCAGGGGTCGCAGCCGAAAACCCGAAACCTTCATCGGCCCCGTCCTTCGACCAAACCGTCGATCGGGTGGTCGAGCGCGAACGCGGGTTTGTCGTAACCATGAAGCGCTTGCACCCTCTGGCCGAAACTTATATCCAGAACCTTCGCGAAGACAACGATCATAACGCCGAGCCCGTAAGTGATCAGTATTTTCTGGGGCGGCTTGATCTGAACGATGGTGTCCGCGACTCCGTGTTCCAGAAGCAGCACCATGGATTTCTGCACCGCGTTGTGAATCCAGTCTCATCCGCTTTGGAGTACAAGTTCTTGCCCCAGGGCTTCGCGCAGATGGTATTGCTCGATCCCAATTTCCAGAAGAATAATTATCGTTTCACTTTTGTGCGGCGCGAGTTTATTGGCGAAACGCGCTGCATCGTTATCGATGTCCAACCTAAAGAAAAAACTCCGGAAGGATTGTTTACCGGAAGAATCTGGGTCGAAGATCGCGACTTCAGTATTGTCCGCTTCAACGGGACCTATTCCGGCCGCGCAGACTACACTCACTACCTGCACTTCGACAGTTGGCGCTTTAATCTGCAAGGCGATGTGTGGCTGCCTTCCTACATCTACGTGGAGGAATCCGGCACAAAACGCAGCAGTGCGCTATTCCACGATTTATATCTCAAGGCCCAGACGCGCCTGTGGGCCTACGACCCGGAACAACTGAATCATGAAAAAGAGTTCACCCAAATTACAGTTGACAGCTCGGTCGATGATCGTTCGGTCGCCAAAGATAATTCCCCCGTCGAATCCCAGCGTATGTGGGAACGGATGGCGGAAGACAACGCAATCGATCATCTGCAGAAGATCGGCGTGCTCGCGCCTGTGGGTGATGTGGACAAGATCCTGCAAACCGTGGTCACCAACCTTATCGTCACTAACAAGCTTCAAATCGAACCTGACGTGCGCTGCCGAGTACTGCTGACGCTGCCTCTCGAGTCTTTCACGATCGGGCACACGATTGTAATCAGTCGTGGTCTGCTGGATGTATTACCCGACGAAGCATCTCTGGCGATGGTCCTGGCTCACGAACTCGGCCATATTGTGTTGGGTCATCATATCGATACCCAACTTGCTTTCAACGATCGCCTGTTCTTTGCCGATACAACCACCTTCCAACATCTGCATTTCGAACTGGATGCCGCAGACGAAGTAGCGGCTGACAACAAAGCTATTGAGTTGCTGGCGAGCTCGCCATACAAAGACAAACTGGGCAACGCAGGGCTGTTCCTCAAAGCATTACAGGATCATTCGCCCGTGCTCACCAACCTGATCAGACCTCGGATGGGCAACACAATGGCGAGTGAGAAGACCAATCGAATGGCCCAACTTTTCACCTCCGCGCCGGCGTTGGAGAAACAGCGTCTCGATCAGATTGCCGCTCTTCCCATTGGGAGTCGCATCAAATTGGATCCGTGGGGCAATCAACTGAGCATGATGAATGCGAAGCCAGTCGCGCTGGTGTCCCCGAGAGAGAAGATGGCATTCGAGGTCACCCCACTTATCCCCTTTCTAACCTATAGCCAGTCTGACAAGAAACTTGTGGCCCAGGGTTCGGTAGGCCCCTAAACCAATTATCGGTAATGTCGACCGCTGATCAAAAACTCTCTCCCTAAACTTGTACTGCCGATCAGAAAGGGATGTGATGAGAAACATAATGAGGACCATCGGAAAGATTTGTTTTTTCGGGCTGGTGATGGGAGCCCTCGCTTTGGCGCAAAATCAACTGGTAACGACGACGCCTGCGCCCGCAGTCGCTGGGCCGGCTTTCGATGTAAGCGTCGGCTACACCCGCCTCGCAATGCAGATGCCCGCCGCCGGGCGTGCGAATTTCAACGGTTTGGATTTTGGTGGAAACATCGGTCTAAGCCCCCGCTGGGGAGCGACGCTCGACTCCAGTTACCTTTATACGCCCGAAGTCCTCAGCACCAGGCACCATGGCTATGCGTTGAGCCTTCTCGCGGGTCCAGTGTTCTATCCTGTCGCTCACGGAAATACCCGCGTGTTTGTTCACGCACTGGCGGGCGCCGGTCTAATCGACGGCGCAGTCCCAATCAGCGACACCCAGGACTTTCATGGCTGGTTGTTACATCCGTCCTACGCGGCCGGGGGAGGATTCGAGCACGCTGTCTCGACGCGATTAGCCGTCCGCCTCAGCGGAGATTACGTGCGCACATCGTTCTATGATTCCACTGGCGCACAGCGGCCCCAGAACAATCTGCGGTTAACCATGAGCTTCGTCTTTCGCCTGAAAGATCGTCCTCACAGATCCAGCGCACAACTATGGTGATTTGCTGATCCACGTTTTGTTATGACGCGTCCCGATTGCAGGCCTTCCAGGCATGCTGGATCGCGCGGCGAACGACTGGGTCGTCATCGTCAAAGCAACAATCGAGCGCGCCCGCGTTACTAGGTCGATCTCATGTCACTGGATGTGCCCCCGGCGGCGGGAACGTAACATTTCAACGTGTAATCCATCACCATGCGATCAGCATTGAAGCGCCAGCCGAGGGTGCGGATGGTTCGCTTCATGCGCTTGATCCAGCCGCGCGGCAGGCCGTCACGATCACGCTGATAGTAAAGCGGAACCACTTCTTCCCGAAGCGAGCGGCGCAAATCCTCTGCGTCGCGCGCGTCATGGACGTCTACATCGGAGTGCGTTCTGCCCGTACCGATGGCGAATCCATTCATGCCGTCGTACGCCTCCGCCCACCAGCCATCGAGAACAGAAAGGTTCAGTCCCCCATTCAAGACGACCTTTTGACCACTCGTGCCCGATGCCTCCAGCGGACGGCGCGGGTTGTTCAGCCAGACATCAACCCCCTGCACGAAATGACGTCCAACGTTGATGTCGTAGTCTTCGACAAAAACAAACTTATCCGCGAACCGCGAGTTGCGCATCAATTCCGCAATCTGCTGCAGAACCCGTTTTCCCGGCTCGTCGTGGGGATGCGCCTTGCCGGCGAAAACGAACTGCACCGGGCGTTTGGGATCGTTCACCATCGATGCCAGGCTCTCGATATCCGTCAGAATCAGGTTGGCTCTCTTGTAGGTCGCAAAGCGGCGGGCAAATCCGATGGTCAGCGCATCTGGACTGAGTACTTTGCCAAGTCGCTGCAAGACTTCTTTCGACTCGCCTCGCCTCTCAGCCTGCTCCACCGCGCGGCGGCGCACGAACTCGAGAAGCTGCGATTTCAGGCTCAAGTGCGTCTCCCAGAGTTCACCGTCATCCACGCTCTCAATGCCTTCCCAGATTCGCGCTTCGCTGCTGTGCTGATGCCAGTTCGTACCCAGATGGCGGTCGTACAAGCGGAACATTTGCGGAGCAAGCCATGACGGAACATGAACCCCGTTGGTGATGTGTCCGATAGGAACCTCGTCTTCCGGCTTGCCCGGACACAGACCCGTCCACATCGCCCGGGACACTTCGCCATGCAGGGCGGAAACTGCGTTGGCACGGCGCGAAAGTCTCAGGCCCAGCACCGTCATGCAAAATGTCTCGTGCTGGTTGTTGGGATCTTCGCGTCCCAGCCCCATCAGGCTTTCCTGGGAAAGGCTCAGCGATTCACGCAACGGTCCAAGATGCTCTTCAATTAGCTCGGCCTCAAAGCGATCGTGACCGGCTGGCACGGGCGTATGCGTAGTGAAGATCACTTCCCTCGAGACGCGGGGCGCCGCGGCATCGAACCCGATACCTTCTTCCTCCATGCGCGTGCGGATCGCCTCCAGCAACGCAAAGCCGCTGTGTCCTTCGTTTAGGTGAAGAACGCCGGGCGTGATGCCCATGGCTTTTAGGGCGCGGAAGCCTCCGACACCGAGCAACAGCTCCTGCCGAATTCGAGTCCGTGCATCGCCGCCATAAAGGCGGGAAGTCAGTTCGCGATCGTCCGGGGCGTTGTCCTCTACATCTGAATCGAGGAGGAAAAGGTCGCAGCGTCCAACTTTCACGCGCCAGACTTTGGCATGAATCGAACCGCTGCGGGTCTCGATTTGGACCACGACTGGACGGCCGTTCTTGCCGATTGCCGCCTCCAAAGGCAATTGATTGACATCCGTCTCCAGATACTCTTCCTGCTGCCAACCGTTGCGATCCAGGCGCTGCCGAAAATATCCTTGCCCATAAAACAATCCGATGCCGACGAGCGGAATGGCGAGATCGGACGCACTCTTAATATGGTCTCCGGCAAGGACGCCGAGGCCGCCGGAATATACCGGAAGCGATTCATGCAATCCAAATTCCGCGGAGAAATAAGCCACTGGACAAGGCCGCAAGACCCCGGCGTGCCTGGTTCCCCAAGTGCGGTCCGCCTGCAAATATTCCTGCAAGCGGCGACACGCGTAGTTGATGCGGCTGTGCAGTACGAGTTCCGCGGCGCGGCTTTCCAACTTCGCCAGCGGGAACTCCGCCAGCAGTGAAACCGGATTCTGGTTCACCTGCCTCCAGCGCACCGGATCGAGATCGCGGAACAAGCTTGCGGCATCGTGGTCCCAACTCCACCACAGATTGCGGGCCAGTGCCCAAAGCCGTTCCTGGGCGGGAGCGATGAAGCGGTCCAGCGTCCGCGCTTCGCTCACCACTGGCGCCACCTGGGCGGCCGCCTGAGCAAGCATGCGAACCTCATCCTCGTGGAAAACCCGAGGTTCCACCGTTTGCACCACCAGAACGCCCTGCAGAACCCCCCGGTCGATGAGTGGGACCCCAAGAAATGACTGGTAGGCATCTTCGCCGGCTTCCCGAAAATATTTGAAACGCGGGTGACTTTGCGCCTGCTCCACCGCCACCGGCCGCACCTGTTCCGCCACCAGGCCCGCCAGTCCCTCGTGGATTGCCATTCGCAGGTTGCCGATGCACTCCCGCCGAAGGCCGACCGTCGCAGCCAGCACCAGGTTGGCTCGGTCCGGCTCCAGCAGATACGCCGAACAAACCTCGGTTTCAAATCGCTTGGCAATCAAGGCAACGACGTTCATCAAGGTCTCGGCGGGTTGGCCTTCACCCGCCGCAAGGTTAGCGATCTCCTCGAGGGGCAGGACATGGGTGACCTCGCGCCCGTGACCAGTCAAATCCAACTCTTGAACTACGCGGTGATTTTCTTCCAATCCCAGACTCTCCGGTTCCATATTTTATTCGGACCTTACGGCTTTGCCGTCATCCTTTTCCCTCGGCCTGAGCATCCAATTCGTCATTACCCAGCCAGCATGGGACGGCCCTCGGGCGCCTCCCTACCGCAAACAGCGACTCGACGCCGCGGCAAAGCACACAACCGCAACCGAATCCTGGCCGTTTGGGTGTCGCCCCCTCCCCAAAGCAACTCTACGTGCGCACGCACACCGAGTCCAATCTAAATTATTAATAGCGGCATAAGCTCGGCGAAAGCGATCCGCTGCGAAAAGAGGTTAAACAGCCCACTACCCATCCGGAGGTTCGAGTACTTGTCCCCGATCACATGGTGCATACTGGAAGGTATGCGCACGTGGCAGACAATTCGATCCTCCTCCTTCGGTCGTCATGTCCATGAGGAGGCATATGCAGCTCTCGTCCTTTCCGGCGGGTACGAAGAGGCGGGAGATCATGGGCGTTTCCAGGTTAAAGCCGGCGACGTTGTCTTCCACGAGCAATTCGACGCGCACCTGGACCGTTTCTCCGAATCGGGTGCAGTTGTACTCAATCTGCGGTTGCCGGTCGGCTGTTCCTACACGGCAGGAATGGCGCGGGTGGCGGATCCCGACTGCGTGGCGCGCGTGGCCGAGAGGAGCCGCAGAGACGCCGTCGACTCGCTCCTCTCCGCTGCAATGAGCGAGATCACGCGCCTTGCTGACTGGCCGGACGTGTTGGCCGTGGCATTGATGCAGAATCCATCGCTCAAACTGTCGCAATGGGGCGAGAAGAATGGAATTGCGCCGTGGACAGTGTCGCGGGGTTTCGCTTCGGTGTTTGGTATTGCACCAGAGGCCTTCCGCGCGCGCATTCGCGCTCGTCATGCACTAAACTCCATTCAGAATACGCCGGCCCCGCTCGCAAGCATCGCGGCTGAACTTGGCTTCGCCGACCAGTCGCACATGACCCGGAGCGTTAAGCAACTCACGGGTATCGGGCCGCGGGCATGGCGATCCGTTGCAAATAGATTCAAGACAGGAAGGAACCTCGACGATTAGAAGAGGACCATGCGCCGGATTCTTGGTCTGTTATTTCTTCTTCTGGTGTGTTCTGCAATTGTCAACCAACCTCTCCTGTGCGCAGAAACAGCTTCTCTTCACACCGGCACCGACTGGCAACTTAGGGCTTCTTTCAAATATGACGCCCTCTGCCTGTTGAATGCGTTAAGCGGTGACCCATATTATCTGCACTACTATCAAGCCGAGTACGACCACTTCCATCCGCTCTTCACGCCTGAAGAGCAGGCCGCCTTCGCCCGGTTGAAGCATGTCATCAAGGACGAGGGACACGGGATCGTCTCGGCAAAACTGGCCCTTTACTATTCCGCGGTGGATGACGAAACCTTGCCCGAGATGATCCGCACGGCGCACGACAGTGCTGCGATGGAAGCAGCCCTCAAAAATACCTCCTACTGGAACGCAGATGAGTGGCAGAACTACGAGACGGCAAGGCCGGCGTTAGAGGTGGCGCTTAGAGCTCTGGATCGCGTCGGGTTCCCGGCCTATTGGACGGCGAATGCCCGACCCAAGATCGACAAGCGCATTGCCGAGCTCTCTCCCGAACTCCCCAAGTACAACATCATCCCGGTAATCGAGGGCTACCTTGGCTTTCCTCTGCCGTCGCACACGATCACCGTGTATCTGCTGGCCTATTCCGAGCCTCACGGAATCCGCATCACCGGGCTACGTTTCCTGACCCATGTGTCCTATCCGTTCAGCATCGTCCTCCACAACGCAATCCACGAACCCATGCACCCGCCGTATCACGCGGACGATCCGAAAGTTCGCGAAGCCATCGATCTGCTGGGGCGCGACCCGCTCGTGATCGACAGGGTTCAGCACCACGATCCATCTTTCGGATACAACACGACGGCCGGTTACGTTGAAGAAGACTCTGTGCAAGCGCTAGAGCAACTGGTCAGCGAGAAGTTCGGAGTCGGCCGCAATGCTTGCCAATATTGGCGTGAGCAGGATGGTGGCATGCACATCCTCGCCGTTGCCATGTATGCGGGTTACAAGCAGGCATACTCTGCAACTCCCGAGTCCTATTCGCAGTGGTTCACGCGCGCGGTCCAAGACGGCCAGCTCCGGGGAAGCCAGCTGGAGAACGCGGCCCAGTCCTTTTTTTCGCCAACTCATTGCCCTTAGCCCCAGACTATAAGATCTCCAATGGCGATGTCGCTGGTTCGATGGCTCGCGTGTACCGAAAATGGGGAAACTGCTGCGGTCAGTCGGTGAGGAAGGTTCCGGTTCCGATCCAGAAGGCTGCGAGGCACTTGAGATTTTGCTTATAGGTACGCGTGGCGGTATATTCTCGGCCATCCTTCACGCGAAGCTGGTACTCGCCCGTAGTGCAAGGGCGGATTTCTTGCACAAAGGAAGGATTCACCAACACGGACCGATGAATGCGAACAAATCCGTAGGCTTTGAGCTTCTCGGCAATCGTCGAAATCGATTCTCGCAGCAGATCCGAACCTGTCTCCCGTTGAAGCAGGACATAATTGCCCTCCGCCTGCACCGCAACCACATCGTGAGGATCGATGAAAACGATCCTGCCATTGCTCTTGATTCCGATCTTGGAGGAGCGCTGCTGGGTCAGCGCCTGGGGACGCGGCATCCACTCAATTAACCTTGCGGCACGTTCGCTCGCTGTTCTTCGACAGGCGAACTCGATAGCCTGGTTGACCCGTTCACCGGAAAAGGGTTTCAAGACATAATCCACGGCGTGTCTTTCAAAAGCCGCCACGGCATATTGGGCGTGCGCAGTCACGAATACGACGGAGGGCAGCGGGCGATCGTTTCGCTGCACGCGTCCCAGGAGATCAAGCCCAGATAGCTCCGGCATACTGATGTCGAGCAGCATCACGTCATAAGTGTCTTTCGATAGACGCTGCTGAGCCTCGATTGCATCGTTCGCGGAATCGAAACTTTCGACTGCGGGATTGGCGGTCAAGATCTTCGCCAAGGCCGCACGGGCTAGAGGTTCGTCGTCGACGATGAGAACGCGCATATTGGATCTTCCCCCTCGAGGACAGTCTGGACTTGACCCGCCGGTACGCTGGCAGGTTGCGAATTCAAGGCCGGAACGGTCAAACTCACCGTGGCAGTGCGGTCTTCACCTAACGTAAGATGCAGGTTCGCGTCACCCGAATACAGATATTTCAGACGGGCTTCGGCATTGCTCAACCCCACACCGGTTCCGACCGGCGTCTTACCACCCACATTGTTGCGCACTCGAATGTTCAGGTTTCCATCGCTTGTGCTCGCCGAGATTTCGATCCACCCTCCCTCCCGTGATGGCGCAATCCCATGGCGAATCGCATTTTCCACCAACGGCTGAAGGATCATCTGTGGCACTAGCAACCGGCAGGTTTCCGGAGCGACCAACCACGCGACTCTCAGCCGACTCTCGAAGCGCATCTTCTCCAGATCGAGATATTCGCGCACCAACTTGAGCTCGTCCTGCAGAGGAATCAGATCCGAACTGTCGCGGTCCAGCGCGGTCCGCAACAGACTCGACAGTTTAATGATCATTGCCTTAGCTGTCGTGGCGTCACTATCAACCAAGGTTGCAATTCCGTGCAGGGTATTAAAAAGGAAGTGGGGATGGAGTTGCATCTTGAGCGCTTGCAGTTCGCTGGCAGCGAGCGCCTGCTGATACTCATATCTCTCACGCTCCTGCTTTCGCAAACGTTTCAAGTACTCGTACGCATGGGCCGCCACAACGATTGCAATGTAGATGAATATCTGGTCGGCAAATCCGGTTCGAATCATCTCCAGCCACGAATGAAAGGAACGTGAGCCGTATTTCTGCAGGGTATCGTCGTAAGGAGGAACCAGCACCCAGAGTATGCTGGTGTGAAGTAGCACAAAGGGCGCCGCTCCAAGGCTCCACAGCAAAGCATCGCGAAAACGAGTCTTCGAAAAGCCAAGGTATTTCCCAACCAGATAAAAAATGGGCGGCGTCCAAAAAGCTAACGCAAGACCTCGCAGCGCCGCCCCGACCAGTAGGTCAACCAACGAGCCCCACAGATTTTGCCGATTGAGAGGTCTGTATTGCAATCCCATCAACAGCGCGAGGCCACACCAGAAGGCGATCGACACCAGGTAGGCTCGGACGATTCCACGGAGGCGGGGCGACTGCATGCGCGTCATTTTACTCCTTGAGAAGGCCGCTGCTAAATACGAAATTTCAGAACGCCGCTGGACCAACGTTCAAGAAACACTGCTTGGTGCGGTTAGATTCGAGTCGGGACTGCCCAGATGTCCCGACCCGCAACCCAGGGCACCCTCTCGCTCACAATTTTCGGGGACTGAGCTTCAAATGACTGACCCCATCCTACGATTTTCCGTAGACCTCTGATCCTGAATTTGCGTTTCTCATAGGTGAGCGCAAGGTTGTGCAAAGCGTGCGCAACAGTTCATCCGAATTGCAGCGTGCTCGCCGTATGTCTGTCGCTCGCCGCCGTAGAGTCAAACTGGGTTCCTTCCGTTCCGTCACTCTCTGCAAAACCCCCGCACTGTGTTTTGTCTATGGCAGGACGTATGCATGCAGGTGTCACTGGCAAAATCCAAGGCCGGAGCCGAACTTCACGGAGTAGGCAGCAAGTCAAATGGGGCATGGATTCGCAAGTCGGGAGTTGGGCGCCACCGGACACCGCATGGGCATACCGTTTCTCAAGCAATTCCCGCACGACCACTTTTTTCAACTCAACCAATTCGACTGAGGAGGATGTTATGAACCGACAGCAGGTTTGGAAGTTGTTAGGCGTGGTACTTCTGGCTTGTGTTTTGGCGAGCGCCCGGGGCATCACCACCTTCGATGCCCCAGGTGCAGGCACAGGCCCCGGCCAAGGCACTCTCGCCGAAGGCGTCAACTTCGCAGGTACAACCTACGGATACTACATTGATGCAAGCGGTGTGGCTCACGGGTTTCTGCGCGCCAGAAACGGCGTCTTCACCACCTTCAGCGCTCCCGGCGCGGGCACATCCTCTGGCCAGGGCACCTTCGCCTTCAGCCTCGACCCCTGGGGCGCGATCACCGGATATTACATTGACGGGAGCGGAGTCATGCACGGCTACGTGCGCTCTTACTTCGGCGGCTTCGCCACCTTCGATGCTCCGGGCGCGGGCACGAGTTCCGGCCAGGGTACCCTTGCCCTCAATATCAACCTGCAGGGGACGATCGCGGGATATGACTTTGACACCAACAGTGTGGCTCACGCGTACCTACGCGCGAGGGACGGATCCATCACCACTTTCGATGTTCCCGGCGCGGGCACCGGCGCCGGCCAAGGCACCGGTACGTCAACCGGGATTGGCCTTAACCCGGAGGGCGCGCTGGCCGGAGCTTACATTGACTCGAACAACACGCTTCACGGCTATGTGCGCGCCCCGGACGGCACCATCACCGATATCGACGCCCCCGGCGCAGGCACCGGCCCCGGCGAAGGCACCGACACCGACGGCGTCAACCTGGAAGGAACAATTCCCGGTCCCTATGTTGACTCCAACAACGTGCTGCACGGCTACGTGCGCGCCGCCGACGGCACCATCACCACCTTCGACGTTCCCGGTGCTGGCACCGGCCCTGGCCAAGGCACTCTCCCGCAGGGCCTGAACCTGGAGGGGGCGATCACAGGAAGTTTTGTTGATGCGAGCGGTGTAAACCAGGGCTTCGTGCGTGATCTGCGCGGGAACATCACCACCTTCGACGCTCCGGGCGCGGGCACAAGCGCAGGCCAAGGCACCTTTCCGCTGTTGAACAATCTGGAGGGCGCTATCACTGGATACGACATCGACGCGCATGGTGCCTTTCACGGCTTCCTGCGCAACCCATAGTCCGCGCACGATTCCCGGAGCCCAAAGTGGCGCGACCCTTCGCAGACCTGCTCCCAGAGCGCACACTATTTTTGCGCCCCGCAAACCAGAAGGGTCGCGCCAGCAAACCGGGGCGGGTGTCTGTGCATCCGGGTTCGGCGTGTTGGTTCCGGTCGACCGAACATCCACCCGGAATCATCGAAGCCGTTGTAAAGCCTTGCCGGGGGATATAATGGCGCGCACGGATGGCGCTTACCTCTGGCACTCAACTCGGTCCCTATGAAGTTCAATCGCCGCTGGGCGCGGGCGGCATGGGCGAGGTCTACCGTGCCCGCGATACGCGCCTGGATCGTGTTGTCGCCATCAAGATTATTCCTGCCCAACTGCAGGCAGATCCCGACCTCAGAATGCGCTTCGAGCGCGAAGCGCGAACCATTTCCTCGCTGCAGCATCCCAACATCTGCACACTCTTCGACGTCGGTCACCAGGATGGCATTGACTATCTCGTCATGGAGTACCTCGAAGGCGAGACGCTGGCGACCCGATTATTAAAAGGTCCGCTGCCCCCGGATCAGGTGCTAAAGGTTGCCGTGGAAATCGCCGATGCCCTGGAAAAAGCGCATCGGCACGGCATTATCCACCGCGATTTGAAGCCCGGGAACATCATGTTGACCAAGTCGGGTGCGAAGCTGATGGATTTTGGCTTGGCCAAGGCGCGAGGTGTTGCAGCAACGATCGCGGCCGGAACCGCCGGCGGAACGCTCACACCCTCGACACCAACCATGAATGTGAGCGCGCTGACTTCGCCCGTAGCTCCGCTGACCCAGAAAGGCTCGATCGTCGGAACTTTTCAGTACATGGCTCCGGAAGTGTTGCAAGGCGCAGAGGCCGACGCCCGCTCCGACAACTTCAGCTTCGGGTGCGTCCTTTATGAGATGACGACGGGAAAGCGCGCCTTCGACGCCAAGTCACAGGTTGGGGTGTTGGCGGCAATTCTGGAGAAGGACCCTGAACCGATCAGCACGACTCAGCCGTTCGCTCCGCCCGCGCTGGATAAATTAATTCGCACTTGTCTGGCCAAGGACCCGGACGAGCGCTGGCAATCGGCGCACGATCTGAAGATGCAGTTGCAAGCGATTTCGGAGATGGGAAGCAAGGCAGGGGTTCCGGCTGTAGTGGTCGGCACGCGCCGCCACCGGCGACATCTTCTTATCGCACTCGGAGCGGTCGGCTGGATGCTGGCTCTCACCGGACTAGTCCTGGCACTCTACTATGCCGGTCGCTTTGCGGCGGAGCGGCAACCGACGAAGGCGGAGATCGAGTTGCCGAGCGGGACGGAAATCGCCTTTGGTGTCGCCGGGGGCGTTGCGGTCTCTCCAGACGGTCACAAGTTAGTCTTCCCAGCCCAAACTACGAAGAGCACGAAGCTTTGGGTCCGCGACCTCGAGTCCGGAAAGGCGTGGCCGGTTGCAGGGGCGGATGGAGCGGCGTTTCCCTTCTGGTCGCCGGACAGCCGCATGGTCGGTTTTTTTGCTGACGGGAAGTTGCGAACTGTAGCCGCCTCCGGCGGGCCGGTGCAGATCATCTGCGCAGCTCCGGCGGGCCGCGGTGGCAGTTGGAGCCAGGCCGGCGTCATCCTGTTCACGCCGAACATTGAAGAAGCTTTGTACAAAGTTCCCGAGGCCGGGGGAGTGCCGGTCGCGGTTACCAAGCTGGGAAAGCAGGGCTTTACTCATCGGAACCCTTTATTCCTTCCCGATGGCAAGCACTTCGTGTTCACACAGCGTGTGGTGGCAGGTGCGAGCGGTGATCTTTACGCGGGCTCTCTGGATGGCGGCGATCCGAAACTGGTGGTTGAACGCGCCTCCAACGCCACCTACACGCAAGGCTACTTGTTATATCTGAGAGACAGGAATCTGCTGGCGCAGCACTTCGATCCTGGTTCGTTGGCAGTCAGCGGCAATCCGATACCGGTTGTGGAGAACGTCGAATACTGGGGCCCAAAAGACCTGGGTGATTTCTCCGCTGCTCCGACCGGCACGCTGGTTTACCGTACTGCGGAGTCCAACCAATTTCGCTTCGCATGGCTGAAGCTTCCCGGAAAAGAAATTGAAGAGTTCGGAGATCCCGTCATCGGAATCGATCTGACTAACAGCATCCCCGCGACCAGAGTTTCGATGGATGGCAAGAAAATCGCCTTTGTAAAGCGCGAGGCGACTTCGCCCGATTCGGAACTCTGGGTCTTCGAGGTTGATCACAAAACTTTAACCAGGCAAACATCCAATTCTCAGGGCGCGATTTATTCTGCGTTTTCTCCCGACGGCACCAAGGTCGCGATCACAACCAGCGGCGGAACCGCGAGCAGCCTGACAATCAAATCATTGTCCACTGGTGTGGAGCAGAAGGTTGACATCGAGGACACCAAACTTATTTTCGTTGATTCCTGGTCGCCGGATGGCAAGTACCTGATCATGATGGGCCAGGACCCTAAGACTTTGTTCGACCTGTACGCTCAGCCCGTCGCAGGGGGCAAGGCAATTCCCCTGCTCACCCAGAGCTACAACGAATATGAAGGAGAGGTTTCTCCCAACGGGAAGTGGATGGCTTACTTTTCAAACGAGTCCGGCCGGCCAGAATTGTACGTCACCGACTTCCCCGGGATCCATTCAAAGTTTCAGATCTCCTCCGACGGAGCGTACTGGCACGCATGGAGCCGCGATGGCAAGCACCTGTACTTCGCGAACGGTAACAAGTTATTGGCTTCTGAAATCAGTAACCCCGACACCATGGAGTTCACCAACATCGAAACCGTCGCCACCCTCGACGGAGTGCAACCTGTGGCTTTTGCTCCCGATGGCCGTCTGCTGGTGCTGAAGCCGGTCGGCGGAGCTCAGACTGAGCCGTTACACATCGTGTTGCATTTTCCCCAATCGCTCGAAAAGTAAAATTCAGGCTTTGCCCCTGGCGTGCTGCACGTCTGCCTCGCGCGTCGGAGTTCTTACCGACAATACGATGGTAACCCTTACGCCTTCGCTCGGTCGGTTCTGAGCAGTTGTGACAAAGGGCTCGCGAGAAATGCGACCCCCAAAAGGCGGCCGAACATAGTCACCTGCGAAGACAAAGTATTCCGCACCCGATTACACTCTTAAGTTACGACGACAACGATCAGCCGACGCAGATTCCTTGCCACAGCAGCACTATCTCTTGCTGCAACCCGTCTTCGCGCACAACGTGGGACGAGAGCCCAAGTCACACTGAAGCTTTCAATTGAGGCCACCGGACCCAAGATGCCTGCCGACTTCGCGGGTCTGTCGTATGAGGTGCAGCAACTAGCCGATCCGAGTTTCTTCGCGGTAAGCAATACCGGATTGATTCGCCAAGTCAAAGCTCTGGCGCCTCGGGGCGTGCTGCGCCTGGGCGGCAATACGAGCGAGTTTGCCTGGTGGAAGGCAACGCCCGGTTCCGCTGAACCTGAGCACCCGCAGACTCGCGTCGTCGAAGGCGAACCAAAACCAGAGTATTACGCCGTAGCCCCCGAGGCGGTGCGGAATCTGGCGGGTTTTTTGGAAGCGACCGGCTGGACCTGTGTGTACGGCATCGGTATGGGAACCAACACGCCCGAGCGTGCAGCCGAGGAAGCTGCAGTCATAGCAAAGACTCTCGGCGCGAGCCTGCAGTACTTCCAGATTGGCAACGAGGCGGATCTGTTTGGCCGCCACCTGCGCGATCCAAACACGTGGTCTGCGAAAACCTACCTGAAAGAGTGGGTCGCTCTTGCCCGGGCCGTAACGTCCCGCGTATCCGGGGCAAAGTTCGGGATGCCCGATGTTGTGTTGGATGTGGCGTGGCTGACGCAGATCGCGGACTTGTGGCCTTCGATTGACAATCCACCGCGCGTGACCACGCTTACACACCATTATTATTTCGGCGGGCCAGCGACCAATCCCGAGATCAACATTCCCAACCTGCTGAAGCCCGCCACAATGGCCGCGGTTCAGAAGACCGCGGATATGGCGACTGCCGCGGCGAATAAGATGGGCGTCCATGTCCGCATGACGGAAGGCAACACTTGCTATCGCGGCGGCAAGCCAGGCCTCTCCGACGTTTTCGCAGCGGCCCTGTGGTCTGCCGACTATTCGCTCTTGCTCGCCAGCAACAACTACTCCGGAATCAATTTACACGGCGGCACCGGCAAATCCGTCGCCAACTCGGTCGGAGGTTTTCTCCCCGGCGACATCCTTCTCAAAGATCAAGGCGAAACCCCGGATCGGATCGCGACTCACCCTCACCCCTTCTACACCCCCATTGCGACGTTCGGCTCAGACTACGTTATGGAGCCGATAGCCTATGGCCTCAAGTTCGCCGGAGAGTTCTCCGGAGCTTCTTTTCTCCAGGGTGACTTCACCGCGCAACTCCAAGCGACGGGAGTTAACGCAACCGCCTATGCCGCAATTCTTTCCAGCGGGGATCTGGCCGTCATCATCCTGAACAAAGACGCACAGCAGAATATAGAGATAAGCCTGGACATTGGAAAGGGGAGAACAGGAGCAGTGGAGACAACGACGCTGCACGCCCCGGCGCTCGATAGCCGGGATGCTCACATCACGCGCTCTCCCCAATCTGGCCACGTCAAGGACGGCAGGTACACCGTGACGGTTCTCCACGCGACGGGACTCTGCCTGACCCTCAGTAGATGATCCAAACATGAGCGGACATTTCTCATGGGAACGCTCTGGGAAAATCATCCCTCTCGATTTCCTGCTAGGCCTTTCGGGCGTGACCACTTGAAACGCGTCGTGCGTCCAGAGACCCTCGTGTATAGTGTCGCCTAGCAAGCATGGGAATCTCCGACCCTGTGGCCTCAGACCTTCCGCGCAAGCTCGGCTTGATCGACTCGCTCTCGATCGTTATCGGCATGGTAATTGGTGGCGGCATTTTTCTGGTGCCCAATCTAATCGCCCAGGAACTGAAGTCTGCAACCGCGATCCTGGCAGTATGGGTATTTGCCGGTGTGATCTCATTCTTCGGCGCGCTCGCCTGCGCCGAACTAGGCGCCGCGCTTCCCTCCACCGGCGGACAATATGTCTTCTTGCGCGAAACCTATGGCCCTCTGGTCGGATTTCTTTGCGGTTGGTCCATGTTCCTGGTTGCGCGGACCGCACAGGTGGCGTGGCTGGCGGTAACCATGGCGTTGTACGTCTCCTATTTCGTCCCACTGTCCGCGCCAGCGTCGAAGTTGCTCGGCATCTGCGCGATTGCGCTCTTCACTGGAATCAATTATCGCGGCGTCACCGCCGGAGCAATGGTTCAGAAAACATTCACCCTGGCTAAGCTCGTCGGCCTGCTCGTCATTATCGGAAGCGCCTTCCTGTTGGGCAGTAAAGTAGCGTCGCCCGCCGCGGTGCCTGGTGGATTCTCACTCAGCAGCTTCGGCGTCGCCCTGATCGCCTCCCTGCTGGCCTATGACGGCTGGGTGCAGCTGAGCTTCGTTGCCGGCGAGATCCGTAAACCTCAACGGAATATTTTCCTAGCGCTGGTTCTGGGATCAGTCGCGTGCATCGCCATTTACTTGCTGGCGAATGTGGCTTATTTGCGCGTGCTCCCGATCGCCGAAATCGCTGCCAGCGATCACGTCGGAGCCAGCGTGGCAAAGCGCGTGCTTGGCTCAAGCGGAGGCAGCGTGGTGTCGCTGATCATCCTGATCTCGATCGTCGGGACGCTGAATGGCTGCTTTCTCACTAGTCCCCGGATTTATTTTGCCCAGGCGCGCGATGGCCTCTTCTTTCGCCAGTTCGCCGAGGTGCATCCGCGATATCAAACCCCCGCGTTTGCGATCCTGGCTCAGGGCATCTGGGCGACTGTGCTCGTCGTCAGCGGTTCCTACGAAACTCTCCTTGATTACTGCGATGTTCGTGATGTGGCTCATGTACGGTTTGATGGTTGCCGGCGTGATTGTATTGCGCTACAAGCAGCCCGGCCTCGCTCGTCCCTACCGGATGTGGGGATACCCGGTTACCCCTGCGCTGTTCGTGGCGATCACCGCCTGGTTCTTGGTGAATATGCTCAGGACGCGGCCGGTTCCCTCGGTCGCTGGACTGCTCTTGATCGCGACCGGCATCCCGGTTTACTTCCTGTGGGCCCACCATCGCAAGCAGGCCGCGTCCACCGCTGTCTGATAGCAATCCTGTGCTTCAGGCAAAACCCTGCGGAGCCTTGCTCCGCCTGGACCCTTCGACTTCGCTCAGGGCAGGCTCGCGAGGGCGCCCGTCGCGACGCGAACAAGCTCTCAAAGGTCTCTTCTAACGACCCACTACGAACAGGTGCCCGTCATTCTGGCTATATACTTTGCCATCCGGGCCGATGGACAGAGGCGTGTAGGCCGCGCCCAGGGCTTCTTTCAGGAAGATCTTCTGATGCGGCACCTTGAAGATCCCTTTGTGGCCCTGGGGAAGCGAATACACATTCCCATCCTCGCTGGTCACATAAACCAAACCCTTGGAGTCGATGACCGGAGCGTTCACACACCACTCATACCCGTTGGGATGGTTCTTGTCGATGGTCGTGCTTTTGAAAGACCACTCGACGTTCAGGTTAGCGTCAAGCTGCGACACAAAATACGGACCCGGCGGCGTCGCGGTGCAAACCGGATTCTGGAAAGAGCAATACGCCGGCGACGGATAGTGGTTGTCCTTGATGATGATCGAGAATGTGCCGTCATGCGTGTACACACCGGGCGTCGAGTCCCAGCCAAAGGTGTAGGAGTTGAGATAGTTCCCCTTGTCGTCGAAATGGAAAAGATGGCCGCGGCTGAAGTCGTAGTTGTCGGTCGCACCGAAGAGCACGGAGCCGTCGGGAAGTACGGTCGGCGTCGCTGATGCTTCGTCGGGAACGGTCGCGGAACCGTTGGCATTGGTCGTGGGATCGACCCCGGGGGTGGTTCCATAGCGGCAGGAGTTGGGCTCGTTGGTCACCCCTTTCTTGGCGATCGGTAATATCACGCCGCACCCGTCGGTCAGCCGTTTCTGCAAAGTGGAATCCCACTTCGGCGTCAAATCAGGATTCACCGCCACCATGTAGGCAACCATATTGTCGAAATGAGCGACGCTCACCGTGTAAATCGTTCCATCGGGTGCGACCGCCGGAGCTACGTTCACTCCGGGGCGCTGCGATCCGCATGGTTGGGTAGGCGCTACGGCGTGCGCGCTCGGCGGCCACGGCAGCGAGGCGCCTCCATCATTAAGAAGGAAAAAAGTTCCCGGACAATTGGTCGAGCCTCCGGGTGGCGCATCGGGTACAAGAGTCGCGTAGCTGACAGTGCTGGCCTGATCATTCGGCGTAACCTTCACCAACCAGGCGCCGGCCACGTCGTTCTCATCCCACGGGTTGCCTTTGAGGACGTTCAGTTGGATCACGTTGTAGTAGACATTGCCCTGACCGTCGGGAGTTAGCGGGCCCGAGACGAAAGTGTTGGTAGCGTCCATGCCTTTGCCGAAGGGATTAACGTGAGACACCGCCATGCCCGTCGTGGTGTCGACCTTCCAGAGCGTGCCTGCTGCGCCGGGAACGTAGAGATATCCATTAGCAAGGGCGGGATGAAAGACGGGCTCCCAGCCGATAAGCCCGATGTAGCCAAGCGTAATGTTGGTGGCATTGGGCTCCGGTTTCCAATCGGTGTGGAACTTCCATGCGGGTATGGGTTGGCCGTTCTTCCAGTCGTAACGAACCACATTCCATTGCAGTTTGTTCCAGGCATTGGGCCCGCAGATGGTTCCGTTGACCCAGTCGCCGATCGGGTTGCACGCCGGATACTTGGCTCCATCCTTCTTTTCCATGTAGAAACTATTGCCGTCGACCAGCGTGGCTTGATAGTGCCCGACCAGCTCTCCTCCAACCTCCAACTTCTCCTGCTCGACGAAATCGTCGTACAGGATATCTGCGAGTTTGTGATCGAGCGGCTGGGCGGGAATGTTGACCATGCCTGTGTGTTGCGGGTTGCGTCCCCATTGGGGCCAAAATGCTTGCTCTTTGCTGAAGCCGGTGAGGAGTAGAAGTGACGCCGCCAGTAGTGCGAGGGTGGCAGAAAGATGCAGACGTGTCATGACAATCCTCCAAAAATTGAAAACCGCCAGGGGTCGGCTCGGGAGTGGCAGACGCAGGCAATTCTATCCGAGTTCACCACTCGCAAACCACGAAATCGTTGTGCCGTGAGCCGTGGTTCGCGAGGACGAAACCATCCTCTCAACTTGCCTCGGCGAGAATCGGCTCAGAGTAGTCCTCAAGCGCGCAGAACTGCAACCCGCAAGGGAAGAAAGGTAGATATTCAAGGATGAAGCGCGTATTTTCAGGGACGAAAAGTACCCGCCCAGCAAAGCACATGAACTATTCGGACGGAGACGCCTTGTCCGCCGCCAAAGTAACCTCGGTAACTTGATTTCGTCCCGCAAAGAATCGCAATCTGTATTCGATGCCTGCAGGAGTACAGCGTTATCGACGCACCAAGATGGTTCTGCCGTTGCGATTCTGGCCCGACGACGGCAATGGTCAGAACGCCGAACCTCAACTTGCCCATACGGTAGACATCAGCCCCATCGGCGGACGGCTGGGCGGATTGCGCCGTCCACTGTATCCCGGTCAAACCATCATGCTGGAGCGGGGCCAAAACAGGTTTAAGTTTCGCGTGGTCTGGACAAGGCAACTCGGACCCAGCGAGATTCAGGCGGGCATCGTCGCGGTAGCGTCCGAAGGAAAGCTCTGGGGAGTCGATCTCCCCGATCCAGTTACATCTCCTGGCGGTTCGCAAACGAGAGAAAATCCCGCAGGCCTCTGTTAGACCCTCGATCGCGGCTGATAAGATTTCGATAGATGACCGCGCGGCCGCTTCCCACCATTTCGTTTTGCTTCGTTCTGATTTTGCTGGTCGCCATTGCTCTTCCCGCGCAGATGCGGCAGGGTTCGGCATACAAGCTCGTTTCGATCAAAGTCATCGGCACGAAGCGTTACAAGCCGGAAGATGTAATCCGGGCCGCCGGCCTGCAACTCGGCACGGTCGTGCACAAAAACGATCTCGAGGATGTAGTCCGAGTTCTGGCAGAAAGCGGAGCCTTTACCGACATTTCCTACGGTTTATCGTTCGCGCCCGCCGGCACCAAGTTGGAGTTGACGGTCCGAGACTCCCAACGGTTTGTTCCTGTCACCTTCGATAATGTGGTCTGGTTCACCAGCCAGGAACTCCTCAACAAGTTACATGCCAGCGTTCCCCTGTTCGACGGGGAAGTCCCGGTCACGGGCCAAATGGTGAGTCAGATCTCGGACGCCCTGCAGGCGCTGCTGGATGAGAAAAAAGTGGCGGGACAGGTTGAGCATCTGCGCGTGCCCGACGACGGTGCCATCGAGTCCTTCACATTTAGCGTGACCGGACTCCACATTACGATTCGGAACGTTGAATTCTCAGGCGCGGACGCAGTGGAGTTACCCATGTTCGATATTGCCAAGAGCAGATTGCAAGGGGCCGAATACGTGCTGCCCACTCTTCGCGCTATCGCCGACGAGCATTTCCTGCCAGCCTATCGTGAGCGCAGCTATCTGAAAGCTGCGATTAGCGATCCGCAACCTCATGTGGTTTCGACCGAAGGTCAGCAAGTGCTGGTGGATGTCACCTTCCCCGTGCATCCCGGAGAACCGTACAACGTGAGTGGACTTGAAATCTCCGGCTGCAAGGCTCTCCCCGAAGGCAGCCTGCGAAGCCTGGTCCATTTGAAAACCGGGCAGAAAACCAATCCCATTCAGCTTGAAAAAGATGTGCAAGCCATCAAACAGTTTTATGGAACACATGGATATATGGCAGCGAAGGTAAGCGTGGAGCCGAAACTGGACGACTCTCGGCCCACAGTCCAATATTTGGTTCGCATTTCTGAGGGCGACGTTTATCGCATGGGGGATTTCAAAATTCACGGGCTGGATTCCCCGACAACCGACCGTCTGACGAACGAATGGACCCTCCGGCCCGGAGACGTCTACGACTCCAGTTATCCCGGACGCTTTCTGGAGCAAGCCTACAAAGAGATCGGCGACTGGAATGCCACCTACCGCGAATCTCTCGACGAAAAGGACAAAACGGTAGACGTCGCGGTCCACTTCGATCCGAGGCCGTAGGCCACAGCGGACCGGAGTTTGCCTCTCCCTCTTGCGCTGCGCACTGGCGCCCAACCCATCCGCTTGCGTCACTGCTTACTGCACCAACAGAAGCTTGCCCGCGCGATCACGGAAGGTGAAGCTCTCATTGCCGCGACTGACCTCCCGCGCGATTACGCCATTCTGTCCGTTGAGCCGCAACTTCGAGCCGACCACTTCAATCTGGTCGCCGGGAGCGAAGCTCAGCTTTTGGCTTGCCATGATCCGCACCGGAGCCAGATGTATCTGCAACACTCCGTCCTTTGTCTTCAGCATCAAGTGACTGGCAAAGTCACCCTCGCTTACCGGGCAATCGAAGTCCTGTACTTCCTGCACGACTCCGGCCGCCACCACCTCGTCGGCCGCGTTGTAGAGTGCTGCGCCCTGAGCCGACACTGGACGATGAAAGCCGACACCTATGATCAACAGCAAGACAGCAATAACCACTACGGCGAAGACCATCCCAGACAACAAACTGGATATTTTCATCGGCCTCTCCTTTCACATAAACCCGACTGTCGGCGCCTTATTCGTCCGTGCGAACAGCCGATCAGATTCAGGATTCCAACCACAATGACCGGATTACAACCTACTCGTTTATTCTCCCGCATTGTCCCGGTGTGCGCCGTGACCTGCATCACACCCCTCTCAGGTCGCTATAATTGCTGACGCTCATGGACTGGGTTTCGTCCCTCATCCGCCGGCTGTTCGACTCGGAGCATGGCGCATCGGACCGCCAAATTCCGCGCTGGCTCTTCTTGCGCGCACTCGGCGGTATTTACTTTTCCGCCTTCTTCTCGCTCGTCTTTCAGATCCGCGGGCTCATAGGCCCCGACGGCATTCTCCCTGCCAAAGATTATCTGCCAGCCGTGGCGCATTCATTCGGCTACGTCCGTGGCATCTGGTATGCGCCCACCTTGCTTTGGCTGGCAAGCGGCCCGCATATGTTGACCGCCCTGTGCTGGGTAGGCATGGGCGCGTCGCTGCTGCTGGTGCTGAATGCGTGGCCGCGCGGAATGCTGGTGATCTGTTTTCTGTGCTTCCTTTCATTCGTCAGCGCCGCGCAGGATTTTTCCAGTTACCAGTCCGATGGCATGTTGCTCGAAGCCGGATTTATTGCGCTCTTCTTTGCTCCACGAGGATTACGCCCCGGCTTTGGGATCGCATCGCCCGCATCGCGCGCCAGTCTGTTCCTGCTGCAATGGGAATGGTTTCGCATCTACTTCGAATCCGGTGTCGCCAAGATCGTCGGCGGCGATCCCGAGTGGCGCAACTTCACCGCCATGGACGAGTACTATCAGAACGGTCCGCTGCCCACTTGGATCGGCTGGTACCTGCAGCATCTGCCGCACTGGTTCCACGCTTCCGCTGTGGTTGCGACCCTCGCTCTCGAACTGGTTTTAGTTTGGATGTTGTTTCTGCCAAGACGCTGGCGAGTTGCGTGCTTCTTCATCGTGACTCCCTGGCAACTCGGCGTGATTCTCACCGCCAACTACACGTTTCTGAACTACCTCGTCCTGGCGTTGGGGTTCCTCCTGCTCGATGATCGCTTCCTGCTCCGGTTTCTCCCGCAGCGTTGGAAGGCGTCGTTCGTCGCGAACCCGACTGCTTCTGAACCGAGTGAGCCCGACAAGGTGCAAAGCCCGCCGCAAGGTTGGAGACAAGCCTTACATCGGCCGCTAACAAAACTGAAGCTCTCTTTGAGCGGCATATTACTGAGTTGGATTTTCTATGCCACGACGACGGAACTGATCTGGATGTTCTCCATGCTGCCACTGCCTTCCGCGCCGGTGATGGCGCTCGAGCCTTTTCGGATCGCCAATCGATACGGCCTCTTTGGCGTCATGACCAGGGGCCGATACGAAATCGAGTTCCAGGGTTCGAATGATGGAAAAACCTGGGTGGCCTATCCTTTTCGCTATAAGCCTCAGGACCTGAGCACGCCCACCCGGGATTTACGCGCCCTATCAGCCGCGATTCGACTGGAACTTGTGGTTCGCTTCGCTAGGCTCATGGCGCGAATATCCGATTGTTCTCCGCACCGAAGTGCGGCTGCTTTCGAATGACAACGACGTGCTCAATCTATTTGAGAAGAATCCCTTTCCGCAGCAACCCCCACGCGAGGTACGCGCCGTGATCTGGCAATATTGGTTCACCACCATGTCCGAAAAACGCACGCAAGGCATCTGGTGGCGGCGTCAATTCGTCGGACTCTACGCCCCAACAATCGAGCGCCAACCGAACGGCACCATCCACGGCGTCGAATGGCCCACGGTCGGCGCACGCGAGTGAATGATGCTAAAGCTCTCTCTTGGCATTTGGTACTCTGGCCCGCCAGCCGCAGTTATCCCTGTGCCGTGGAAGCACCGGACCAGAAGCGGCCCGCGGCTTCGCTCTCTTGATCTTGCAAAGGCATTTTCGAGCAGAACAGCGTTCTGAATTCGTAACGACTGCGTTTTGGCGCTTGAACATGGGGAAAACTCGTGATAAAGTCACCGCCAATTTTGAGTTCCAGACGACCTGATCCAGCGCACACAGGATGGAATGCTTACGCGTACGCTGACAACAATCCGGTGGCTGAGAGCGATCCATCGGGACTTGACTCAGGTTACTGTGCCGCCGAGTTCGGGAGCTGTGGCGGCGACGGCGGCGGTAGTGACGGAGGAACCGATGCCAACGGAATCCCCTGGAACTTCGGTCCGGGGTATGTTATGACGCGAATGTCTGGTTTGTCTCAAATCAACGCCGGGTTGCTGATTTATCTGAACAGCATTCCTTGGTATTCGGTTCAAGGAGGAGACTTGTGGCTTCAGACATCCTCGGGATGGTCTTTCATTACAAACTCGGACTTTGACCCTGACGTTCCACTTTCGAATTTTGGCTCCATGGTCGCGACAGAAAATATCTTCGATTTGGGGTCTGTTGCGAGTGCGTTTGGCAGCAGTAGCAGTTTGGCCGCAAACAACGGCACTACTCCATCCGCCGCAAACAACGTACAGCAGAGGTTGCAGCAGATTACAAACCACTTGAAGAATTGCGGTGGTGTATACCCGCTCACAGCCGCAGTCGCCGGAACCTTCAAAGTGGACAGTTCGCTACCCTCAAACATTTATGCAGTGACATCGCAGAACGATCAGCTGTACTCCCAGACTTCGATTAATCCAAACACCTTTGGCAACGCCAACCCCAGTACCCAGACCGGGGTCGTGGTGCATGAATGGTTCCACACGACCCAAATAGACGACAATCCGTTTTTCACATTTATGAATGGGCTAAGTCAGAAATTGCCGAGTTGGCTTGGTGGTGGTTTCATGGAGAACCAGGCAAATGCGGCTGCGAAGCAAGCACTCCAGACCTGCGGCCCAGGATAGAAAACGCGAGGTTGGAGGGCGTGTGATTCTGAAGCCGGAACCGTGATAACTCAGGTGCGCATGGTGCGATTATGGTGGTTGTGATTCATTGGTTTTCGTCGGTGGTGTTTCCTGTCTGCCTCGTTTCGCTTGCTGCGGGCGCAGTTATTTTCGTTCGGAATCTTCTTAGAAAAGACCCCGAATATGAAGTCAGGTTTCCGTGGTGGAAGCGGCTATCGCTCTATCTCGTTGCCTTTCTAATCCCCCCCATTGGTCTGCTTGGCAGTCTATGGCTGTACACGGTCGGGAAGAGTCGAGAACGTGTGAAGTTTGCGAGAGGATTTCTCCTTGTTTCGCTGATCCCTTTCGTCTTCTATGCTGTGATCTACCTCGACCCGAACTCAAGAGTGATTATCGATACTAAATCGATGATAGATTCGGCTACGCATCAGCAGAAATAGAAACAAGGCGTGTCGAGGATGGCGCATCCCTTGCCGCAAACAACGGGCAGCTTCTTGCTGGCGCTAACCTTCCTCCCGGAATGAACGGGCCTGCTCAATATCTTAAATGGGCGACTCGGGGGAAGCTGCCGGTAACTCCTCCGCCTAGTACACGACCGGTGCCGGACCCGAATCAGGTTCCTCCTGGGCCGAAACCCGATCCGTGGTGGGTACGACTGTGGGGGCTTTTGGATCTTTCAGACACCGAGTTTTTTGTCCCAATCGTCATCGTGAGTCCCTGCCAGTACGATCCCATGTGTGGCATGCAGCGTGGCCCTAATCCCTAGCTGGACCTGGGCGGGACATGCGAGTGAAGTCGGGGCAGAATCCTAAGATGGATCAGACACGTTTTGAGCACTTAATGGAATTGGACAGATCTGGTCGGATTGAGGACGCGATTCAGGAGTCTCAGATCCTGCTGGCAGAAACCACTGACGTCAATGAGAAAGCGAGTCTGTTGGGAGGCATTCACGTGTCCTACTGCAAACTCGGGCATCTGAAGGAAGCGCGGCAGACGCTCGAACAGATGAAGCAACTGGAAATATCGGATCTTGGAATCCGCCTGAATGCCGAGTTCTGCGAGGCCACTCTCTTGATACAGGAAGGCCGGTGCGAGGAGGGCCTATCAGCTTTTGCTGCGATGCTCGACCGGCACGGCGAGGCCTTTAAGGACCCTGAGTATCGATATCTATACGAGGACATTCAATGCCGCCGAGCCTCGACGCTAGTCGCCCTTTCGCGGTTCAAAGAGGCGCTCCCCATTCTGAAGGAAGCCCTTTCTTTTTCATTTGACGAAGCGACGAACGAACAGAGGGTACACTTTGATCTTGGCATATGCCTTGAGGAGACAAACGAAACAGAAGCTGCAAAGCAAGAGTTCTTTCGCGCTATCGGCTTCGGCCTCAAGAACGACATTGAGGAACGAGCCTTGTATCGCCTGGCAATCCTTCACTTCAAGGCTGGCGCGTTGGCGCAGGCGAAGCAACAACTAGAAACGATATTGCGAGATTTTCCGGGCCAGAGTTCCGCTGTCCCACGCAAGTACGTCTACGAGCAGTTGTCGCACACCTATCGCCATCTCGGTGACAAGAGAAATGCGGAACTCTATGCGAGCATGGCAAAGCGCGCGTAGCCCTCGGTTGTCGAGGTGATCACGTTCGACAGCTATGTCCCGGAGGGTGGTTTCCGGGGTTAGGCGGGTGGCCCACTCAAGCCGTTTTTTGGCTTGAGTGGGGCAGTTTCACAACTGAACAGAGTTTCTCTCCCGCCCTTCCCTGCTCTCTCCGCAGCCCTTTGGCATTCAATCTCCGCAGTTCCCGCGCAGCCCGTCTCGCCCTGCTTTTAGACCTCGCCTGACTCGCGTTATGGTAGCAACGCCTGGACGAGTTCTTTAAGACGAGTTCTAACCGCCCTCCAGCTTCGACAACGCCATCTTCGCCGCATGATACCCGCACATGCCATGCACTCCTCCACCCGGCGGAGTGGAGGCGGAGCAGATATAAATGTCGCGTGCCGATGTAGCGTAGTGTCGCCACGTCGGTCGAAACAGAAGCTGACGAATGTCCATGGCCCCACCTCCGACATCGCCGCCTACGAGGTTTGCGTCCATGCTCTCAAGCTCAGCGGGAGAAAACACACGCCGCGCCACAGTGCAGTCGCGGAAGCCGGGAGCGAAACGCTCAATCTGATCCTCCAGTTTCTCCAGCATGTTGACTCTGGAACCGTTCGGCACATGGCAGTAAGCCCAGGCGGTGTGCTTGCCCGTCGGCGCCCGTGAACTATCGAAAAGACTAGGCTGAGCCAGCAGAACAAATGGACGATCGGCAACCTGTCCCAGTCGGACCGCCTTTTCCGAAGCGGCAATCTCCTCAAAGCTTCCGCCCAGATGCACCGTCGCTGCCCGCAAGCAATCGCGAGCTTTCCATGGAATGGCCGCGTTCAGCGCGTAATCCACCTTGAAGACGCCAGCGCCGTATCGGTACGTTGACAGTCGCCGCTTGTAGCTGTCAGATAATCTTTGCCCGCCAACTTTGATCAACTGTCGCGGAGTCAGGTCACAGAGAAACAGATCATAGTTCGCCAATGCCGCTAGACTTTGAACCGGCGATGAAGTATTCACCTTGCCTCCATACGTCGATAGCAAATCGCATAGCGCGTTTGTGAGTGACTGCGCGCCGCCGCGAGGAATCGGCCAACCAACCGCATGTGCCGGCACGGCCATCAGGATTGCGAAGGCCGCGCTCAACGGTTCGTCGAGGCTGAGAAGCGAATGCGCGGCCAAGCCCGCAAACAGTGCCCTGGTTCGTGGGCTACGAAACCGCTGAGCCACAGAGCGGGCCGACTGCAGCGCGACCATTCCAAAACGCGCCATCAGCCAAGGATGCCTGGAGATCAAGGAAACCGGCCGCAGCACCTCTGGAGCAAATTCAGCCCAGCGCTCGACAAATGGACACATAAGCTGATCCCACGCCGCTCCGTCGATCCCGAGCGAATCCTTGCTCTTGTCCAGATCACGTTCCAACATCACCGCCGTGCCGTCATCCAAAGGGTGGGCCAGCGGCGCCGGCGAGTGAATCCATTCCAACCCGTGGTCAGCAAGCGGCAGCGACGAGAAGAATGGCGACCCCGCGCCCAGCGGATAGACAGCCGATCCGAAATCGTGCCGGAAGCCCGGCAACGTCAACTCCAGCGTGCGCGCCGCCCCGCCCGGCGTGGACTCGGCTTCCAGCACGTCCACCCGCAACCCTGCCTGGGCCAGAACGATGGCCGCCGCCAATCCGTTCGGACCCGCGCCGATTACGCACGCCTTACGGCTCATCGTGGTTCATCACCCCTCACAGACTATCCGCTACCCGTAAGCATAGTGGCAAGACAGAGCTCTCTGGAATAACTTGTTTTTCTCTCCGCCTCTCTAACTCTGTGGTGAAATGGTTGTGTGAGCCTCTTCCAAACCATCCCGAGCGGTGACAGCTCCGGAGACCGAACCCGGCCTCTCGCCGATCGCATGCGCCCGCGAACGCTCGATGAATTTGTCGGGCAGGAGCATCTGGTCGCGCCCGGCAAGCCGCTGCGCACGCAACTCGAGCGCGACGACATTGGCTCGCTCATTTTCTGGGGACCTCCCGGAACCGGCAAGACCACGCTGGCGCAGATCATCGCGCGCATGACCAAGGCCGAGTTCATCGAGTTCTCCGCCGTGCTCACCGGGATCAAAGAGATCAAGCAGGTCATGACCGACGCCGAACGTGCCCGCCAGTATGGCACGCGCACCATCGTCTTCATCGATGAGATTCACCGCTTCAACAAAGCCCAGCAGGACGCGTTCCTGCCTCACGTCGAGAAGGGCAACATCCGCCTCATCGGCGCGACCACGGAAAATCCTTCTTTCGAGATCATCTCCGCATTGCTGTCGCGCAGCCGCGTCTACGTGCTCAAGCCGCTGACCGAAGAGCAAGTCGTGCAACTGCTCAAGCGAGCGTTAGCCGACGAAGAACGCGGATTGGGAGCAATGAAGCTCCGCGCCTCCGATGTGGTGTTGGCAAAGATCGCGGCTTACTCCAGCGGCGACGCCCGCAGCGCCTACAACGTGCTCGAAGTTGCCGCGACGTTAGCTCGCGCCACCAGCGAAGTCGGTGCGGAAATTACCGACGCCATCGTCACCGACGCGTTGCAAAAGCGCGTGCTGCGCTACGACAAAGCCGGCGAAGAGCACTACAACCTGATTTCCGCTCTCCATAAGTCGGTGCGCAACAGCGATCCCGACGCTTCGCTCTACTGGCTCGGCCGCATGCTCGAAGCTGGCGAAGATCCGCTATACATCGCGCGCCGCGTGGTGCGCATGTCCGTCGAAGACATCGGCCTCGCCGATCCGAATGCGCTGTCGCTCTGCATGGCGGCCCGCGATGCGGTCGATTTCATCGGCATGCCCGAAGGCAATCTCGCGCTGGCTCAGGCTGTCGTGTATCTCGCGCTCGCGCCCAAATCGAATGCCCTGTACACCGCCTACGGCGAAGTGCAGCAGGATGTGGAGGCGACCGCCGCAGAATCCGTCCCGCTGCACCTGCGCAACGCCCCCACCGGATTGATGAAGGGCCTCGGATACGGCCAGGGCTACGAGTACGCCCACGACCTCGAAGGCAAAATCGCAGACATGCAATGCCTGCCCGACAATCTACGCGACCGCACCTACTACCATCCCACCAACGAAGGCGTAGAAAAACAAATTCGCGAGCGCCTGGAGGAGATCAAACGGCGCAGGTCGTCAGCCGGCAAACCCGATGTTCCCGAAACGGGAAAAGCTGGCGAGACCTCGTAGTTTTGCTAGGTCAGAAAAAACGCTCGCTTCCGGGCAAAATCTAGAAAACAAAGGGTCGGAAATTTTCTTGCCTTCCAGATCTATGGTTCTTAAGGTAGTTACGGGCAAAATCTTGGAAACATTGGAGTTATGGTGGTGCCTGACCGCTCGCAGTTCCGTTTTGGGACTACGCATTGAGATAGACCGGGAGCAAGGGCCTTCGCCTTCGGGATGATCGGTCAAGTTCAGCGGCTCGAGGCTGCGCTCGGTGGTTAGGTTGTCAAAGATCGACATTATCTTATAGATAATCTGTACAGTTATATATTATCGTACATTGCGACATGAGGTCAAGGGAAAAGTGGTCGGGCTGCTGATCCAGTTCCAAATTGGGAATGTCGCACCTCCGCCCTATTCGCAAAGAACGCGAATAAGGGCAGGGCACCCAAGTTGTTGGCTAGGGAACGGCAGGAACGGTTGGGCCAGCCCCCGTAAATCTATGAATCGATTGGGGCGAGGTTGAGGGGTACCCGCCAGATCTATGAAAAGAAACGGGTTGCGGGCAAAATCTTGGGAACAAAGGAGTTGCGGGGTGGTGGAAGGGGAAGAAGCTGCATGGCATGTGGATCCGGAGGGGAGGGACAACTTACAGGCTCCTAGATTGACTCGTTATATAGCTACAGTACAGTATATCTATAAGTAAAGTCAAGGAAATAATAAGGAAAATGCGGGCGCGGTTCCAAAATGGGAATTGGTGAATTTAAATTTGAGTTCGGATGAAGGCTTAGGGATCGTGGTGCTGGTGGCACCCGCCCCTTGCAAAAGCGCAAGGAGCGGGGCACCCAGCGAAAAAAATAGCTCTCCGCTCTGCACTTTCTGCGAAGGTCCGGGACCAGAGTTACGGCCCAAAGATATAGGCAGCTCCGGCACCGGGATATTCGAAGCTCGGGTCCCAGTGAACGAAAATCGCCCCAACGATCGCGGTATTCCCGGTCATGGCGATGGCTTGGCCAAAGTTGTCGCCGGTAAAACCGTCCCTAGAAACCAGCTTCGTCTTGAATTTTGAGGTCGTCTGCCAACCGGCTGCTGGCTTTGTGAAAATGTAAACCGCACCCGGCGTCCGAAACCCTGGAAAAGAGAGGTCAGGTGCACCCATCAGCGCGGTATTGCCTTCGATTAGAACAGAAGTGCCGAGAAGCACGGGAATTTGTGAATCGGGAACTGTTAGCTCGGCAGTCTCGGTAGAATTCGTCCATCCGCTGGGAGGTTCGACAAAGATGTACCCTGCGCCCTGCATGGCGTTGGAATGGTAGGGAGAGCCGACAATCATGGTAATGCCGCGCAGGGAAACGGAGTCGCCGAAAAAGTCTCCGGGCTTGGCATCCGAGCCGGTGAGCTTGGCAGTTTCGGTCATGTTGGTCCAACCTGGGGCAGGTTCGACGTAGACATACGCCTCACCTGTAAACGCGCCTTGAGGTGCGCCAGCGACTACGGTTTTGCCGTCAGTCGACACAGAATTGCCAAGATAGCCACCCACGCGCGGATCAGACGCGGTCAGCTTGGCGGTCTGGGTCATGTTTTTCCATCCGCCAGCGGGTTCTACGAATACATAAGCCGCTCCGGCATTAATTTCATTGACCATGGCCTCGTATGCGCCCACAACGATCGTGTTTCCGCTGATCGAAAGGGACTCGCCAAATCCGTCGCAGGGAGCGCCGTCGGAGGCGGTCAGCTCTGCCACTTGTTTCAAGGTGCTCCACGATTTCCCAGACTTTACAAAAACGTACGCCTTGCCCGGCTGGCACCCGTTACCGTCTCCATTTCTTCTTGCACCCACGACGAGAGTATTTTCGTTAATGGCAACCGAAATTCCGAATAAGTCGTCGGCTTGGCCGTCTGACGCCACGACGATTCCACTTTGCGTCATGGTCTTCCAGCCGGTTGCGGACTTGACGTATCCATAGACCGCGCCTTGCAAAACGTTGCTTCGAACCGTGTGGCTGGGAGCTCCGACAAAGATTATGTCGTTTCCTGCGGCGACCGACGTGCCGAGTACGTCTCCCGAAACCCCGTTCGTCGCCGTGAGTTTGGCAAGCTGGACCGCATTGCCGACATAGGAAGATGCGGCAAAGAAAACCAGCGCAAAGATCAGACTACGGGCGCTGAACGATCGCACAGGTAAGACTCCTCGAAAGGCAGCGCTGGGGGGCGCTACCAGAATTGCGCGATCACGATTCTATCCTGACCCTTGCAGCGAAAGCCACGAAATCTCGCATTGGATGGGCTTTCAACTGGGATGCTCGGAAAACGGCGGGCCGGTTCTTAGGTTCGGGGCGGTTTGCTCCGGCCAAATTCTGGATGCAATCCCGTTCTGCCTAGTGCCCCATTTTTCGCGTTCTTTGCGAAAAGTGGGAGCTTCGCACTCCAACCGGCTAGATTTTACGTCGCTTCTAGAAATGATGGACGCAACGTCCCCACTTCTCGCAAAGAGCGCGAGAAATGGGGCACCCGCAAACTCGTGCCGGACGTTCACGGTAGCGCCCCACAAGCAGGTCCCTCGACGGCGCATTGCGATTGAAAGAGCCAATCGCAATGCTCCGCTGGGATGGCAGATTTTGGTGTGGTTTCGCTAGGCAGGCTTAGTTCTTAGCTTCGCTGCTTTTTCTAGTTCTTTCAGCGCGGCCATGGTGCGGGCGGTGTAGTCTACGCGTTTTGCCGACTTCGGGCGGCGGTGGCGTTTGGTGGCGGTATCGTGTTTTGACATTGTGTCCTCGTGTTTACCTACAGTACCACGTTTGTGTTGACCACGAAGGCCGGGCAATTTCACAGAATCCCAGCTCAGGAATCGTGAATCGGATGTCCCCTCGCGGGCATCTTATCTACTACGTAAGTGCCATTTTTACTTAGGCTTACATTTCTCAGGAGAGACACCCATGGCGACCATCCCCAGAGTGATTACGACCGAACATCCAGCCGCCCACCAACTGGCTTCCGGCCAGGTCAAGGATCTGCTGAAGCTGCAGAAGGCGGCGCAGAAGATCAGCTCGATCCTTGACCTCGACCGGCTGATCGACAAAGTCGTAAATGATTTGGCGCCTGCGTTCGGCTGCGTCGAGGCCGATGTCTACTTGCACGACGAAGAGCGCGGGGAATTGTTTCTGGCCTGCGCCCACGGTTGTGCCGGCTGCGAAGTTTGCGGCACAGGCAACAGCCTGAAGATCGGGAAGCAGGGCATGGTTGGGTACGTCGCCGCCACCGGCCAGATGCGTTATGCGCCCGATGTACGCAAGGACCCATATTACATTGGATGTGAAGAGTCCACACTCTCGGAAGTCGCGATTCCGCTGCATGTCGAGGGGAAGCTGGTCGGCGTATTCACGGCTTCGCATCCCGAGCTGGATGCGTTTCCCGCCGAGCAGCTTCGCCTTTTGCAGGCGCTGTGCAGCTACGTGGCGGTGGCGGTTCACAATGCGCGACGCTTCCAGCAGGAGCGGGATCAGCGCGAGGAGATGAGCCGCGAGGCCAACGAGGCACGCAAGATTCAGGAAGCGTTATTGCCGCGGAGTTCGCCTTACATTCCGGGATTCGCCGTGACTGGGCTCTCCACTCCGGCTGGCGCGGTGGGCGGAGACTGGTACGATTTCATTCCTTTCGACGATGGCCGCTGGGGATTGGTGCTGGCCGACGTTTCGGGGAAAGGTACGGCCGCCGCGCTGCTGATGTCGGCAACTCGCGGCATACTTCGCTCGCTGGCAAGCGCGTGCTGCCCCAGCGAAGTGCTGACCAAGCTCAATCAGTTGCTGGTCAATGATTTTCCTTCGGGCCGGTTTGTGACCATGCTCTATGCGATTCTTGATCCGGCTTCCCGGACTCTGAAGTACGCGAGCGCGGGACACTTGCGTCCGCTTCTAATCGACAGCGACGATGCGCATTTCCTTGACACCGAGCGGGGCTTGCCGCTTGGAATCGGATCAGGAGATTATTCCGAGGCGCAGGTGCAGTTGGCTCCAGGCTCGCGCCTGTTGTTCTACAGCGACGGCATTACTGAGGCGACGGATCCCGAAGACGAAGAGTACGGCGCGGATAGGCTCGAACAGCATTTTCGTCGGGCTGACGCATCGGCGGAGAGCATCCTCGAAGACGTGCGCACGTTCGCCAACGGGGCTGGCTTACACGATGACGCTACGGTCATTTTGGTGAAGGCTTAAGCTAGTTGTTTCGCGGGCATTCTTCCTTCGTGTCCTTTGTGGTTCCAGCATTTGAACTTCATCAACCACAAAGGACACGAAGGTACACAAAGGAAAGCATTCCGTTATCCGAAGCGGGCTTTGTGTTCTTTCAGGATGCAGCGGTCCATGATTACGTAGATGCCTGCCTTGCGCGCTTTCTCAGCTGCCTTCTCGTGGATGACTTCCTCCTGCATCCAGATGGCGGGGACTTTCAGCTGGATCGCCTGATCGACGACCTCTTCTACGAATTCGGGACGGCGGAAGATGTTCACGATATCGATCTTCTCGGGAACGTCCAGCAGGGATGCGTACGCCTTTTCGCCTAGCGCGCCTTTAATCTCCGGGTTGACCGGAATGATGTGGTAGCCATTCGTCTGCATATAGGCAGACACACCGTGGCTCGGGCGCAGAGGGCTGCTGGATAGCCCGACGACCGCGATTGTTTTGGAGCGCTTCAGCAGATCGGCGATGGGATCAGGTTGGGGCGATGAGGACATAGCAAAGTATTGTAGCGAGCAGCGGCACGGGAAGCCAATTGCGTCCGCCAGCCGGTGTTGTTGCAACGAGAAAATGTCGTATTAACTGCAACGAGACTCTGTCACCCCTTTCTGATTAAGTCACGGCGGCCAAAGCGGGTCGGCCGCCGAGGTTGTAGATGCGGGGCATCGGGGTTTTTGGTTTCTGGGCCTGGAGGCGGGGAGCGGGGTGGGCGCGGGAAAGATCCTGCACCGGCAACCGCCAAAGCAAAGACAAAAGCAACCGCTTCCGATAAGTGACAAGCAGCAGGCCATCCAAGCCATGGAAGAGTTCGACGGTGCTCCCGGCGTAGCCGCGTTTGGAAGGCAAAGGCGGCGGCGCGATGGAGCGGGCGCCGAAGGTGATGACGTGATCGGGGTTGACCACACGCTGGTAGCGAAAGCTGAGGCAGCGATCGAGGTCGAATCGCGTCGGTAAGGAGCGAAAGTCGCATTGGGCCTCGCGAGCAGGGACGGCGAAGCGTTGGTTGTAATCGGCGCAGAAGCGGGCTAGGACTTGGTTGGCGGAGTCAAGATCGCAAGCTTGGGCGAGGCGGAGTTCGCTGACCAGGCGATCCTGGCAGGTGCGCCAGGCGCGCTCGATGCGGCCTTTAGCTTGTGGCGAGTAGGCGGGGATCTGCTGGATGCCGAGTTCTTCCTGAGCCCGGCCCAATTGGGTGGGGCACTGTTTTCCGGCAAGTTGTTCGGCCACGGTCCAGTGGGGATCGTTGCGCTGGAAGATGCTGTGGCGGTCGCGGTAGAGGCTGAGGGGCACGCCCTGAGTGGTGACCATGGCGCGCACGGCGCGGAGATAACCGAGAGTGTTTTCCGCTTCGAGTTGAAAGTGAGCGGAGAGGATCTGGCTGGTGGCGTCATCCTGAAAGCCGATGAGGGTGAGTTCCGGTCCGCGGCCTTCCAACCAATCATGACGGCTGGCGTCGGTGAGCACCATCATGCCGAAGCGGGGACGGCGCAAGCGGCGAGCGCGATAGCGGCGAGGGCGGCGCTTCTGCGGGGAAGCCAGCTTGGCTCGACGCAAGATGCGGCGCACGGTCTCGCGACTGACCACGAGGTTCTCCTCGCTGTGCAGTTTTTGGCAGAGATGCGAATCGTTGAAGCGCTGATACTTGCCGCGGGCCAGCTCCAGGATGGTGCGCCGCAGGGCCGCGGGCAAAGCCCAGGGCATGGGCCGTCCGCGATTGCCGTGATGCACCCAAGCCACGGAGTCGGGGCGATAGCGCCGCTTGAGCCGTTGCACTTGCCGTTCACTCAGTTGCAGCAGCCGAGCCGCTTCGCTTACGCTCAGCCGTCCGGCCACTGCATTCTCAATCACTTTCACGCGTTGGAACTCTTTCTGACTCAATGTCACCATCCCTCTAGGGTGACAAAGTCTGGTTGCAGTTAGGGGGTGACATTATCTTGGAGCATCTACAGCACCGTCCAAACAGGGGCAAAGAAGCATCGGGCGTTCGATGCGCGTGTAGGGCGGACACTCCTGTCCGCCTCCCTTGACCGGCGCCTCGCTGGAGAAGCGAAGGCTGGTATCCCGTTAACACTAGGAGCCTGACAACCCGGCCCATCGCGGCGCGCCTTCTTGGTTGACTGCAGACCTTAATTAGATAATCTATACCAGTAGAAATTATCTACTGGATAACACGCGGTCTTTGACAATCTGATTTAGGTGACCTCGTGCGGGCAAACTCAGTTCCAAAACGGAACTGCCGCTCGACGGCCCCGCCACTAACTCCCATGCTTTCTAGATTTGCCCGTAACTCCCGTAAACTCAGAGATCTAACACATGGTCGAAATCTAAGTCGTTTGCTCTCTGGATTTTGCAGCCAAAGGGGGAGGGGTGCCCGGTACTAAACAGTGAACTCCGTTCCAAAGCGGGAATTCGGCGACGGCTCCCGATTCATAGGCTCCGCGCCGACTGAACCTGCGTCACCGGTGCGGCCACGGCCCGGCAGGCGGCGCACAGTGCGCTTTCCTTCAGGTCGATCCACTCCACGGCGTGGGACGAGGCCATGGCGCAGCGGTAGTCCTCGCAGTGCGTCAGGTTCAGAGTGTGTCCCACTTCGTGGACCGCTTCCTTGATTACGCGCTGGCGAAACAGTTCGCGGTCAGGCGGGAGGCCATAGAACTCCTGGCGCAGCCGGTGGGCTGAGACTACGGCGCATGGGCCACCCATTTGCGCTTCACCGAAAACGAAAGTGAGAATCGGGATATAGAGATCGACGGCGCTGATGCCCAGCATTCGCCACGACTCTGCGGTAAGGAAACTTTGCATGCGCTGCAGGATTTCCGAAGAGTGGTATTGCTGCCGCTCCCCGTGGAACGCGAACTCCGGATCGAGCTGTACAGGAAGTACTTTACAGGGAATGCGGAAGGTCTCTTCGAGAGCCGGACGCAGATCCTTCAGCAGTCCGTCCTCCACATTCCCGATCGGCAAGAGTTGCAGCAGCTTCATCGCGCCAGCTTTATCGGGTCAGCGTCAATGGGTCTCGACCGGAGTGCGAGTCCAGCCATACTTCTTCAATTTGTGATGGAGAGTGACCCGGTCAATGTCAAGGATCTCCGCCGCATGGCTCTGATTGCCTCCACACTCCTCGAGCACTCGCAGAATGTGGGCGCGTTCCATTTCCTCCAGCTTCTTACCCGATGCGCCAGAGGAAGAGGCGCTTGGCAGCTTGAAGATGAAGTCGGATTCGCGCAGCTCCGGTTCTTGTCCGACAACCATGGCTCGTTCGACGGCATTTTCCAGTTCGCGAACGTTGCCGAGCCAAGGCTGCTCCTGCAGGTGGTTCATCGCTATGGGCGCGACCCGAGTGATGCGTTTGTTCATGGCGAGCGAGAACTTGCGGACGAAGTGGTCGACGAGCACGGGGATGTCCTCGCGGCGGTCACGCAGCGGCGGCAGTTCGATGCGGAAGACGTTGAGCCGGTAAAAAAGATCGGGGCGGAACTTGCCTTCCTCGATCAGTTTTTCGAGGTCCTTGTTGGTGGCGGCGATGCAGCGGAAGTCGACGGTGATGATCTGGTTTCCGCCAACGCGGGTGATTTCGCGCTCCTGCAACACACGCAGCAGATCGGTCTGCGTCTTGAGGGTGATGTCGCCGATTTCATCGAGGAAAACCGTTCCGCCTTCAGCAATTTCGAACTTGCCTTTCTTGCGGTATTGCGCTCCGGTGAACGCGCCTTTCTCGTGACCGAAGAGTTCGCTCTCGAGCAGTGTCTCGGTCAAAGCGCCGCAGTGAATGACGACCAGGGGATGAAACTTTCGTGGGCTGGCCTGATGAATCGCGCGCGCCACCAATTCTTTTCCAGTACCGCTCTCGCCCGTGACCAGCACAGTTGCATCGGTGGGACCAACCGTCTCAATGGCGTCGAAGACTTTGCGCATGGCGAGGCTCTGTCCGATCAGCTCTCCCGGACGCGCGACTTCGGCGACGGTCTCGCGTAAGAGAACGTTTTCCTGGGCTGTGCGTTTGTGCGCCAGCGCGTTCTTCACCAGGTGCGCAATCTCGTCCGGGTCAAGTGGCTTGGTTACGTAGTCGTAGGCGCCGTTCTTCAGCGCTGTGACCGCGGTCTCAACCGAGGCATAGCCGGTCATTATTATTACGATGAGTTCGGGATCGACTTCGTGCATGCGGCGCTGCAGTTCGATGCCGTCGGTGCCGCGCATTTTGATATCCACCAGAGCGGCGTCCCAACGCTGTTCCGCCAGCCGGGTCAGTGCGTCGTTCGCATTTTCTACCGTGGTGACTTCGTACCCTTCTTCGCGAAACCATTTCCCCAGGGAGTCGCGCACGCTCAGTTCATCGTCCACGATCAGCAATTTTCCTTGTGTGCTCATTTGATTACCTCACCTTCATCACGACATCCCGGTCGCCGACAGCCGAAGCGCCATTCGCTTGAGCCGGCAAGGTGATGGTGAAAGTAGTCCCCCGTCCCAGCTCCGATGCGACTTCAATGCGCCCGTTATGCCGTTCCACGATGCCGCGGCTGATGGCCAGTCCGAGCCCGACCCCGTGGCCACTCTCTTTGGTTGTAAGAAAAGGTTCGAAAATCTGGGGCAGCACATCGGAAGCGATGCCGGCTCCGTCGTCGCGCACCTGGATCTTGATTTCATTCTGGTCGTTACTCAGCCGCACCTCGATCCAAAGATTTCCACCCTTGGGCATGGCATCGATGGCATTCATGATCAGTGCCAGAAAGACTTGTTCCATCTGGGCGGGATCGCAGGGCACACGCGGCAGGTCTTCGGCAAGTTTCAGTTGCAACTGGATTGCGCCCATCTCCAGTTGATGCCGCACGAGCAGAAGGCAACGATCAAGCACCGCGCGCAGGTCAGTGGGCTGCACATTCATGGGAGCGGTACGCGAAAGAGTCAGCAGGTTTTTTACCAGTTCGCCGCAGCGCCGGCTTTCGGAAGCGATCAGTTCCAGGCACTCCATTGCCTCCTCGCGTTTTTCATGTTCCGCTTGGCCCGACCCGACCCACTTTCGCAGGAGTTTGGCGTAGGTAAGAATTCCAGAAAGCGGGTTGTTTACCTCGTGCGCCACCACCGCCGCCATCTTGCCAATGGATGCCATCTTTTCCACGTGCAGGACATGCTCGTGAGCGCGCTTGAGTTCCCGTGTTTTCTGCTCGACGCGATCTTCGAGCGTCTTTGCCCAGGTAACGATTTCTTCGTTCGCGGCGCGCAGTTGCAGGCTCATGCCGTTGAACGAATGAGCCAGGTCGCCGACTTCGTCTTTGGAACGAACTTCGATCTGGTAACCAAGCTCCCCTCCAGAAAGATGTTCGGTGCCGTTCTTGAGCGCCTTGATGGGTTCGCCGACCACCCGCCAAACGAATAGCCAGCTCAACACTGCGACAATCAACGTTGCTCCGGCGGTGTAAAACAGCATGCGAGAGCTGCTGTCCGCGAGTTGGACATCCGTTTTCGCCAGGGAAAGATTTGTGTCCAGCACGCCCAGAACTTGCTGGCCGGCGGGATGCGCGTGGCAGTCGGCGTTGGAACAACTCGGCTGATTTTCGATGGGAGTGATAATTCCGAGCACCCGATGTCCCCCGCCATTGCGATAAATGCGAAAGCGGTCAGGGCGATTGAGGCGCGCCAGCGGCTGCGATTGAGTGTGGCAGCCGTAGCAGGCCTCGGCGCTTTTATCGAGGACATGGCTGACTTCAGCGGGATCGGTGGAATAGCTGATTCGCCCCTCTTGGTCAAAGATACGCACCTTGATCATTCCGGGCTCGTCTGCCATGGTTTGAATCGCGTGGTAGAGGCCCTCACGATCGTTGCGCAGCATGTAATACGTAGTGCTGTGCTTGATTACGTCGCTAACCCGTTCGGCGCTGGCCAGAGTGGCGGCTTCCAAGTGCTGGCGATGCAATCGTATATTCAGATACCCCAGCAGTGCGAAGATCACGACCATGACTGCCAACAGAGACCCGATCAACTTTGCGCTGATGCTGTTGGTCAGTCGCTGCCATGGCAGGCCGGCACGAATTGGCTCAATCTCCCGCATGACTTAATACCGCTGTGGCAACTTCGGGCCCTGGTTCGTTTCGCAGACGCTTCTCGATTGAGGGTTTTTCTTCGGGGAATATCGGGAGGTACTTCACCGCCAAACCGAACAGGGCGAAGCCTGCGGCGATAATCATCAGGGTCACGGAGAACTCCGTCCACTTCGGCACGTAGTGGTGCCCGACGTAGGTTTCAAAGCCGGTGAGGCTGACATTAAGCCGGTTGGTAATGAAGCCGAGCAGACTGATGATGGACGCGAGATACAAGCCGTTGGGCGATAGTCTGACCTTCTTGAAGCTGAGCATGGTGATCGGAATCACAAAGGCCAGCGTTAGCTCGAGCCACAGGAAGTAGGCTTCGTAGCTGGGCTTAATGATTTGTCCTAACATGCCGCGATGGAAGTAGTCCTCGAAGCGCAACAGGGCATTGACCCAGAGAGCAACTAGCAAAGCTCCGCCAAGTTCAACCAGAACCGATAGTTCAAGGTGACGGCCAAAAGCTTTCGCGCTTTGCGTGGACTCGAAGATCGTCATGGCCAAACCAACCGCAATCGCCGATCCAAAAAAGAGGAATGGCAGTGCCGGCGTGTACCAGAAGGGATGCAGCTTGCTCGGCATGATCAGATAAAGCGATCCTAACGAACTCTGGTGCAGGGTGGAGAGCAGGATCCCCAACACGACCAGGCCTGCATAGATCTTCTTAATCCACTTGATCGGAGTTTTCAGGTTGAAGCGTTCCAGCACATTGGGAAGGAATTCGAAGAAGAGCACGGTAGTGTAGGCCATCACGCACATGCCCACCTCGAACATGACCGAGTGCGGGTTCATGTAGATGAGTTGATGCCAGATGTACCAGGGGCGGCCAAGATCGAACAACAGCCCAACAATAAACAGCAAGTAGCCCAGGAACGCGGTCAGCACCGCCGGGCGCACCACACTGTGCAAGCGCTCGACGTTGAACAGGTATACGGCGCCAATCACGCAGAAGCCTCCAGCCGCCAGCATGACTCCACAGAGGCAGTCGAAGCCGATCCAGAGCCCCCAGGGAAATTGGTCCGTCATGTTTGAAACCGCGCCCAAGCCACGGAAATAGCGAACAAAAGCCGAGTAGAGGCCCAGGGCCATGATCACAAGGAATACGCCTCGCCAGAAAGTCAGTTTGATTTTCATCGCGCACTCCCGTTTTTTTCCTCTTCTTCCGCAGCGGCTACTTCTTCACGGCGATGCGAAATCCAATAAATGCCTCCCAATACCAACGACCACACCGGGATAAAGTCTGGAATCTTCGACATCACTTTCCCGGTGTATTCCGGCATGGGAGTGTCGCCGATTTTGGCCGATGCGGGATAGCCGTACTCCTCGACATTTACGCCGGAAAGAATAAGGACGCAGGTGCCTCCAACTTCGTGGAGGCCATAAATGCGAGGCACGTAGGTAGAAGGATTTCGACGGATCCGCTCTTGCGCTTCCTTAATAAGGTCGTCGCGGTCCCCGAACTTGGTTGCGCCAGTCGGACAGATCTCCGCACATGCCGTCTGCTTGCCTGCAACCACTCGATCGGGGCACATAATGCATTTGCGGACCCGCGGATTCAGCGACTGCCATTCGTATTTCGGCTGGGCAAACGGGCAGGCCACCATGCAGTACCGGCAGCCGATGCACTTCCAGACGTCGTAAACGACAGGTCCCTCTTTTGTTTTATGGAAGGCGCCAACGGGACAGACCGACGCGCAAGCCGGATGCTCACAGTGCATGCACAACCGGCGCATGAATTTGTCGTCCTTGGTCAGAACGACCGTGTATTTATGTTCTGATTGCGCCGACTCCGCGGCTACCGCGTCGTCATACGGCAGCTTGTTCTGTTGTGCACAGGCGCCTTCACACTGTTTGCAACCGATGCACATGGTCGCGTCGTACAGCAGAGCCTTGCTCATGGAAATTGCTCCTCGTTGCTCCCCAGCGAGACTTTCGCTCCAGCGGCATGACATACGAGGTAAACGTACGCTGGGGCGGAGCAGGCATGGGAACCGTACAGAACACCTTGGGCAGGCCGGCTGCAAAGAAAGAGCCGGGTCCGGACAGGTGTGCACCCGGACCCGGGGAGGCTGTTCCATCTCGGAAGGCGAATCGGGGAGGAGACTCCCGGCTAGCTACGGATCGGCCGATTTTCGTTTCCGTCCGCCGAATTGAGCCGGACATCTTCATACTCGCCCTCACGCCTTCTTCCGCCGCTGCCGACAATCCGTGGCGCGACAGCGGCGGTTGCCAAGAGGAACAGCAATGGCTACTTCTGCAAGGTACGAATGTACGAAACCACCATTTTCACCTGGTCCGGGGTGAGACTCTTTATCGTGCCAGGGTGCTTTGTCGTCTCGGTAACGGCCTTAGCGAACGCGTCATCCGACAGTTTCTTGGCATCGTCCGAAACCAAGCTCGGAATCTTGGCTGCGGGTTTGCCGGTTGCATCGGCTCCGTGGCAGGCTGCGCATTTTGCTTTGTAGGTCGCCGCTCCGTCATCGGCGGCCCAGGACAAATTGGGGATCAGGATGAAAAGGGCTACTGCAATCGTCATTACCAGCATCACCAGCTTCGTAGTCTTCATGATTTCGTTTTCTCCTTGTAAAATTTTGCAACTCGATTGAATCAGCGGGTTGTTCTCGCGGTCCTGTGTGTTGCGAAAGTAGCCACCGACGCAATCCTTCAAAAACCGGATGTAAAAGAACTCAGCAGCTGCTTTGCTGCCTAGTGAGAGTTTCAACGTTTAGGGGGTACAGCCGCAGTGATGCAGGTCACCCTCCGACGTGACCAAGGTGGGTTACGCAGCGTGCTCAAAGAGCGCCAAGCCTGTGAATCCTCAGGTCACATCAGCAGGTGACTGAAGTCACAGCGTTTCCGGGAACCAGGGCAGAGAATGCTAAGTAGCGAGGTGAAGCTATGCCGATACTCGTAATGGCTCTGCTCGCGTTAATCGTATTTGGCCTGATTGGGATTCTGCTGCTGGTCGCGGTAATCATGGAGCATTCCGCCCCGGCAGGTCCGGCCAGACGTAACGCCTCATACCCGGGTACTTCCCCTTCACTTAATCCGAACATCGAGGGGCCGCGCGGCGAGGACACGCGGCCAGAAAACCCGTCCCCAAAGGAGACAGTTCATGAGCACGCTTGTACAGGATAAGAACGTTCAAGACAAGAAAGCCGACCTGGCTGGACCGGGAATCGGCGATTATAAAGAATTGGAAAAAGTTCTGCCCCGAGGTTACCGCTCTCTGCTGACCCCGAGAGCGACGCAACAGGCCATCTTCCACGTGAAACGCTATATCGAAGACAACCTGTGCAAGGAACTCAATCTGATGATGGTCGAAGTGCCGCTTATCGTGGATGTGGAGAGCGGAGTCAACGACATGCTCGATCGGGACGGTTCGCGCACCCCGATTCAGTTCCATATCTCGAATGATCGCAACCTGCATCCCATCGACGCGCAGGTCGTGCAAGCGGCGACCAAGTGGAAAAGGGTCGCTCTCAAGCAATTTGACTGCAAAATCGGTGAAGGCATCTGCACCGATATGCGCGCCGTGCGCAAGGACTATTTCCTGGATCACGACCACTCCGCCTACGTCGATCAGTGGGACTGGGAGCGCACCATCACCGCTGAGCAGCGCAATCTGGAGTTCCTCAAGACGGTTGTCAGCAAGATCTGGAAAGTAATCGTCGGAGCGGAAAAGTTTGCCCAATCCCTGTTCCCGCAATTGAAAGACTTTCGCTATCCCGATCTGCCGGAGGAGTTGAAGTTCTTGCACGCCGAGGAACTGCTCGACATGTATCCCGACCTGCCGCGCAAGCAGCGCGAGACCGCGGTGCTGCAGAAGTATCCCGCGATCTTTATTATTGGGATTGGCTGGCCGTTGAAGGATGGCTATCCCCACGAGATGCGCGCCGCCGACTACGACGACTGGGTCACCGACACTCACGATCAGACCGGCAAAGACACGCATGGTCTGAATGGCGACATCCTGGTATGGAACCCCGTGACCCAGCGGCGCCATGAACTCACCTCGATGGGCGTGCGCGTCACGGCCGAGACCCTGAAGAAGCAACTGACGCTGTCCAACCAACTGGACTTCCTGAAACTGCCGTATCACCAGGCGATCCTGAACAACCAGATTCCGCTCTCGATTGGCGGTGGAATCGGACAGTCGCGCACGTTGATGCTGTTGCTCCGCAAAGCTCATCTTGGAGAAGTCAGCGTCACCGTGTGGCCGAAGGTCCTGAAGGAGATGTGCGCGGGCAAGAATATTTTCGTGCTGGAGTAGGATGGTTTCGTGGGAAGAACTTGCGGGGGTAGTCGAAGGGACTGCCCCCTCGTGATTTAACGTTCGCGAATCGTGCCACAGCAACGCTGGACCCTCATTGTGCATAGGCGGCAACTCTAAGCGTGCAGCCAGTCGTTTCATTTGTGATATTCTCGCCCCAAAATGCCAGTCGCCAATGGTAAGAGCCATGACCACTTTGCTTGTCGGGTTCGATTCCGCGTGGACAGCCACCAATTCCGGTGCGCTCGTCGGGGCGCTCCGCTCTGATGATGGCACGTTCCACGGTCTCGGTGCGCCCCAAGTCGTGGATTACTACAAAGCTGAATGCGTCATTCTCAAATGGCAAGACGAGAAGTCGCCAACGGCGACAATCGTACTGCTCGACCAGCCAACCATCGTGAAGAACGGTACGGGCCAGCGGCCTGTCGAGAACATCGTTGGGTCACCAGTCGGACTCCGGTACGGCGGGATGCAGCCGGCCAACACCTCCAAGGAGAAGATGTTTGGGAAGGGTGCACCGGTATGGGGGTTTCTGACCCGGTTCGGCGGCGCGGCAAATCCACTGGAGCCAGTCACGGACACGCGCGTTTTCGAGACATACCCGGTGCTGGCGATTATTGCGCTCGGCTGGGTGCTGCCAGACTCACGCCGCGATGCGGGTCGCCTGCCCAAGTACAATCCTGCGCGGAAGAAGACCTTTTCGAACTCGGACTGGCGGCACGTCTGCGATAGCGTGTTGGGCGTGTTCCGTGACTTCGGACTCAAGGACATCGTTCAGTGGCTCAACGATGCAGCCAAGAACACCTCACCGCACAAGCGCGATCAGGACTGTCTGGATGCCTGTTTGTGCCTGATTGTGGCTCTTTACTTGGCCGAGCGGAAAGACTGCCTGATGGCTGGTGATACGAAGAGTGGCTACATCGTTGTGCCACACGGCATCGACCTTTGCAGAGAACTGAATGCCCGCTGTGACCAGACGGGCCGAGTGCGGTCGGAGTGGGTGCGAACGTTCAAAATGTCTATGAGATAGCTAGAATCTTCTACACTCCAACCGGCAACTCCGGCAGGAGCCGGCGTAACTGTCAGATGGTTTTTCACCGCCGCGGACAAGCGCCGTATGCCCTCGCGTATCTGCTCCGGAGCGGCATTGGAGAAGTTCAAGCGCATGTGGCGGCGGCTTTCGTGGCCATCGTTGGCATAGAAGGAATCGCCGGGCACGAATGCCACATTCTGCTCGATCGCCGATTTGAAGACCGCCTGGATGTCCAGCCCTGCAGGCAGAGTGACCCATAAGAATAGCCCACCCTGCGGATGAGTCCAGGTCACTGCGGGCGGGAAGAACTCTTTCAGAGCCTGCAGCATAACGTCGCGGCGTTCGCGATAGACCTGGCGAATTAGCTTCACGTGCGTGTCGAGGAATCCATCGCGAGCGACTTCGTAGGCCACGAACTGCGTGAAGGTCGAAGTGTGCAGGTCCGCGCCCTGCTTGAGTTGAGCCAGTTTGCCGATGACGTCAGGCGGGGCCACGATCCATCCCAGGCGAAGCCCCGGAGCCAGCGTCTTCGAGAATGTGCTCAGGTAAATGACGTTGCCGATGGAATAGCCATTGTCGCGGCGCAGGTTTTCGCGGTCCAGCACGACCAGGGAGGGAAGATGCTCGCCTTCATAGCGCAACTGGCCGTACGGGTCATCCTCGACAATCGGAATGCCATACTTGTCCGCCAGCAGTACGAGTTCATGGCGACGCCCCTCCGACAATGTGGTTCCCGCAGGGTTCTGGAAGTTTGGCAGCACGTACATGAACTTGGGCCCCGACCGCAGAGGTTTCTCCAAGAGGTCGGTGCGCAGGCCGTCGTCGTCAATCGGCACGGACAGATATTCCGCGCCATACACATTGAAAGCCTGCAGCGCGCCAAGATAAGTCGGCGCTTCCACCAGCACACGGTCTCCGCGATTGATGAACAGCTTGCCAATCAGGTCCAGCGCCTGCTGCGAGCCCGACGTGATCAAAACGTTCTCTATCTTTGCCTTGATCCCGTAGCGCGCGATGTTGTTCGCAATCAGTTCGCGCAGCGGTTCGTAACCCTCGGTCGCCCCGTACTGCAAGGCCGATGCGGCTTGCTCGCTAAGCACCTTATGACAGGCTTCCTCGAAGCGTTGGATGGGGAATACATCGGGCGCTGGCAGCCCGCCGGCAAACGAAATCATTCCGGGTTTCTGGGTGATCTTCAACAACTCGCGAATTGCAGAACTGGTAATGCCTTTGGTGCGCAGTGCGTAACGAGCTGTCCAGGCAGTCGACATGGCAAACCCTCCCTAGAGCCAGTGTAGGCATCGTCGTACATTTTGACTGTGACGGATGAGACATGGAAGTGTGACGAAGGTGACGGTGGTTTGATGACTAAAGGAGTGCCTGCAGAAGGCGGACCACGAGAGCGATGCCAGGAAGCACAAGCGAAGACGCTCGCGCCTACAGTGGCATTGCCGCCTGACGGGGCCATCTACCTAAGCAAAGCCATCTGGCTGGCTCACCGCGCCAATATGCGCCTGGTCATCGATAAACAGGCGGCCCGCGGTGAGCGCTTGACGGTCAATGTCCAGCAGATCGAGTTTCTTCACTTTGTCCTCAAGCACGCTGAATGCGGTTCCGGGAGCCAGACACTCGGTCTCTTCCAGCAGCGCACCCATCATTACTATGTTGGTCGCTTTGGTCGAACCGAGTTTGTCGGCCATCTCCGCTGCCGGAATCGCGACCACCTGCACTCCGGGCGCGGCAAAGTCGGCAGGAACGCTGGCGCCGTTGTAAAGGATGAGCCCCCCATTCGGCACCTCGTGCGCGAACTTCCTCAGCGAGTATTCATTCATGGCCACGAGCACATCGGGGCGCGAAACCAGGGGCGAGCCGATGCGTTCTTTCGACAAGCACACATGGCAGTGCGCACTGCCCGAACGCATCTCAGGACCATACGACGGCAGCCAACTCACCTCGAGGCTCTCCCGCATGCCCATTTCAATGAGCAGTTGCCCCAGCAGCAGCACGCCTTGTCCGCCGAAGCCTGCGATCTTGATCTTCACGTCTTTGAAGTGATGAGCGTGTTTCGGTTTGGAATCGTGCGTTCCCGCTTTCGGAGAAATCTCCAGCACATCCGACACCGTTCGTTGCGGAGGCTCATTGCCCGCGGGAATTTCCGGCCGCCGATCACGGAAAACATTCAGCGGAAAAGCTGGCATCATTTTCTCGAGGACCCAGCGCCGCGCTTCGACTGGATCTTTGCCCCAGATGGTCGGACACGGCGAAAGAATTTCGACAAACGAGAAGCCCGCGCCGTCGCGCTGGATTTCGAGCGCTTTGCGGATTGCCCGCCGCGCCTTCATGATGTTTTTGTTATCCGAGAGTGCCACGCGTTCGATGTATGCCGGTGCTTCCAGTGTCGCCAGAAGTTCCGCCATGTGCAGCGGGAAGCCTTCATTTGCCGGTCGCCGGCCCCACGGAGACGTCGTACTCTTCTGCCCGACCAGCGTAGTGGGAGCCATCTGTCCGCCAGTCATGCCGTAGATCCCATTGTTCACGAAAAAGACGGTGATCTTTTCGCCGCGATTCGCGGCATGGACGATCTCCGCAGTACCGATTGCCGCCAGGTCGCCGTCTCCCTGATAGGAGATCACGATTTTTTCCGGGCAGGATCGCTTGATTCCCGTGGCCGAAGCTGGCGCGCGTCCGTGCGCCACTTGCACGTTGCCAACATCAAAATAATAGTAGGCAAATACCGAGCAGCCCACCGGACTCACGAAGATGGTCTTATCCTGCAGCCCCAGTTCCTGCAACGCTTCCGCGATCAGTTTGTGGGCCACGCCGTGCCCGCAGCCGGGACAGTAGTGGGTCTGGTGCTTCAACTCTGACTTGCGCTCATACAGGTCAAAGAACAGCGGCGATTTCGAGTGGACCTCTTCGTACCCGTCGTTATTCACTTCGGACTTGACTTCTGGATCCACCACACTGACCACGCTCTCGTCTGCCATTGTCGTTGTCCTTTTCACACTGCAACTGCCATGCGCTCCAACACCTGTTGCTGCAACTCGGCGACCGAAGGCACGTTGCCTCCGACGCGTCCGTAGAATTCCACCGGCACTTTGCCGTTCAGCGCCAGGCGCACATCTTCGAGCATCTGCCCGTTACTCAACTCGACGACCAGAACTTTTTGCACTCTAGCTGCGGCTTTCACCAGCTCCTTCGAAGGATAAGGCCACAGCGTGATCGGCCGGAACAACCCTGCTTTCACGCCTTCTTTGCGCAGCGCTTCCACTGTCGAAAGCAAAACGCGGGAGACGATGCCGTAGCCAACCAGCAGCACATCGGCATCTTCGGTGTGGCAAAGCTCGCAGCGCGGCTCGGCTTCTTGCGCCCGGATGTACTTGGCTTCCATGCGGCGCTGGTGTTCTTCCAACTCATCGATTTCGAGATAAATGGAACTAATCAGGTTAGCGCGCGTTTCCGGCGTTCCCTTTACCGCCCAGATTTTCTCGGGCACTTGAGCCTCGCGATATTCAAGATCCAGTGGTTCCATCATTTGCCCGATGAAGCCGTCGGCGAGCACCACTGCGGGATTGCGATATTTGTCGGCAAGATCAAATGCCAGCATGGTAAGTTCGGCCATCTCCTGTACCGATGCGGGAGCCAGCACGATATTGCGATAGTTGCCATGTCCGCCGCCTTTTACCATGGCGAAATAGTCGCTCTGCTCCGGAGCAATGTTGCCCAGTCCCGGTCCGCCGCGCATCACATCAACGATCACGCACGGCAGTTCCGCGCCGGCGAGATAGGACATCCCTTCCTGCATCAGGCTGAGGCCGGGCCCGGAGGATCCCGTCATGACGCGCATGCCCGCCGCCGCCGCCCCGTACACCATATTGATGGCAGCGACTTCACTCTCCGCTTGCAGAAAAGTTCCGCCAACCTGCGGGAAGTAGAGCGCGGCGGATTCGGCGATTTCGCTGGCCGGAGTAATCGGATATCCGTAATATGCCCGGCATCCGGCGAGGATCGCGCCCTTCACTACTGCCACGTTTCCTTTACAGAGCTGCCGCATGTTCGCCTCCTTGCGCCGCCGCAAACGCCTTCCCTTTAGCCTTGATGCGGTAGACCGTGATCGCGCCCGGCTCCGGGCAGCAGTAAAAGCAGATGCCACAACCGGTGCAGTCCTCGCCCGTGTAGCGTGCCGGATGAGCTCCATATGAATTCAACTCCGGCGTCAGTTCCAGGCATTTCGGCGGACAGGACTCCACGCATAGCCCGCATCCCTTGCATTCTTCAACATCGACCGTAACCTTACCGCGCGCTTGGCCTGCCATCTTTCACCTCGCTACCGCTGTCTCCGCAGCTAAAGGGCGCTGCAGCCACCTGGTTTTCTCGCAAAATTGATAAAGTTCTTCTCGAAACTTGGGATGCGCAATGTCAATCAACGCCTGCGCCCTCTGGCGGATGGTCTTGCCATGCAGATACGCCACCCCGTATTCGGTGACCACGTAACGGATCAGCCCTCGGGAAGTAACCACTCCCGCTCCGGGGCTCAGCATGGGCACGATCCGCGAAATCGCGTCGTTCTTGGCAGTGGACGAAATCGCAATGATGGGCTTGCCACCTTTGGAGCGCGATGCCCCTCGCAGGAAGTCCACCTGTCCGCCAATGCCGCTGTAGAACTGGCTTCCGATCGAATCGGAGCAGACCTGCCCGGTCAGATCGATCTGCAGCGCGGAGTTGATGGCTACCATGTTGTCGTTGCGCGCAACCAGTGCCGGGTCGTTGGTATAGGAGGTGGGACGGAACTCGAAGATCGGATTGTTGTCGACGAAATCGAACAACTTCTTCGTCCCAATAGCAAATCCCAGGATGATTTTCCGGGCCTTGAAGCTCTTGCGCGCCCCCGTGATCACGCCCGCGTTGATCAAGGGAATCACGCCGTCGGAAACCAGTTCGCTGTGCACCCCGAGATCCTTGCGATCCATCAGGCAGGGCAGCACCGCATCCGGGATTCCGCCAATGCCCGTCTGTATCACGGCACCGTCCTCGATCAGATTTGCGACTTGACGAGCGATGGCCTTATGCATGTCCGTGGCCTGCGGCAGCCTCATGGCGCACAGCGGCCGGGAGGAGTCCACAATCGCGTCAAGGTCGCTGACATGAATAAAGCTGTCGCCGAACGTCCGTGGCATCTGATCGTTGATCTGCGCCACTACGTAGCGGGCACACTTGGCCGCGGTGAGCGACGTATCCACGCCCACGCCGAAGCTGCAGTACCCGTGAGAGTCGGGGGGAGAAAGTTCCAGCAGGGCCACATCGATCGGCATGGCGCCGCTCTCGAACAGCCCTTCAATCTCACTCAGGTAGATGGGCGTGTAGTCGGCGCGGCCTTCGTTAATGGCCTCGCGCACGTTGCCCCCGATAAACATGGCGTTATGGCGGAAGTGTCCCGCCATCTCCGGAGCCACATAGGGAGCCGGCCCCATGGTCATCATGTGGACGATTTCCACATCCTGCACAAAGGGGCCGCGTCGCATCAGCGCCTCTACCAGAGTCTCCGGTTCGGCGCAGCCGGGCTGAATGTAGACACGCATTCCCGAACGCACGCAAAGCAGCGCTTCGTCTGCGGTCTGCAGTTTGTTCTTGTAGTCAATTTCCCAGGACATGCTTCTCCCCTAGACAGCAGCCTTCACCTTGCGCAACGGTTCAGATACACACGTCCGCTCGTAGCCGACAGCCGCGTAATAGATGGCGCGGTCAAAAAACTGATCCAACAACTCCTCGACTTCGAGTTCGCCGGAGATTTCCGCAGGCCGATCCAGAACTGCCTCTCGTTTGAGGTAATCCCAAAGGTTTTTCTTGGTCAGAATGATCGCCCAGATGAGTTCACTGAGCGGCACGCCTTGCAAGGCGCGTCTGGCGCCAATCTCGACGTAACGTTTCTCGACATCCAATTCGCTTTTGCCCAGAAGCCAGTCCGCCAGGTGCCGGTAGATTTCGTACACCCGTAGCTCGAGTTCCCCAGGTGGGACATTGCGGTAGCCGGGGAGTAAGGGGGAATTTTGTGTTCTTTCGAGAAGCCCTGCCGCTAAGGCCTCAGAGTGGGCCTCCACCAACCGGAGAAGCCTATACGCTAGCATCATAGTCGCCCCTCCTTCACTACCGTCATCATCAACCCTAGGCCGTCGGTCCATCTAGTGCAGAGCGCACAGCCGATTGTGATATAGGTCACAAGGGCTAATTGCTAGGGGCTCTAAGAGTTTCCAGCAAGATGCCACGCTCCATGCGCAAAGCGGCGGCGACGATCGGACCAGCGACGCGGAGTTTGCAAACCCTGATGCTCCGCAGCCCTCATCACTTGGCATGTTGGCTCTCGGCGCTCAAGGTGTTCCCTTGCGGCGGGGGAAGTTGTCTTCTTTCTGAGGAACAAACTGAGAACTGACAAGGGAACTGACAACTGGATTTTTTGCGATCCGTTTGCGCGTTTAACTTCGCAGGGTGCCGACACATTACGGTTTTCGACGCTCAGGGAAGGCTCTATTCTCTGCGGTGGACAAAAGGCGCGAGACACAGTCGCTTACGGGATAAACACCGGCAAGTCGGCCCAAGCCCCGCTTCTTCCCGAACTCTCTACGCGCGCCCCTTACTCCTTCGGACTTCGGTTCCAGGCGGAGCGCTGCGGGTTCCAGCTATGAACTTCTTTCTCAAATTCCCCGGGCTGCCGCTGGGCGCACGTTGCGACCGGTTCCTTGGTCGATTCCGCGGTTTTCAGGTGTTCTGCTAAACACTGTTCCAGCTTTTCGCGGACGCCACTGTCGTTCAACAAGCCAATGAGTTCGGCCCGGTGCATCCGGTCGAGTCCCTGGAGCAACGGACACTTTAGAAGATCCTGGTCGTTCATGGAATTACTCCCCGCGCGAGATTCCTGTCTTTCCGGCCGCCGCGCATCCGGTCAGATTTGATTAAAGAGCTTCCTCGTTCCCGCGGCGGTGACTCTAAGCACTCTTCATAGTGAGGCGCGTCACATTGAACTCTTACCACGCGCCCGCGCCGGTCAAATACTCATGGATCGATTTCGCCGCCCGCCGCCCCGCCCCCATGGCCAGAATCACCGTGGCACTTCCGGTGACAATGTCGCCGCCAGCGAATACGCCCTTTCGCGACGTGCGCTGCGTCATAGCGTCTGCTTCAATGTAGTTCCGCTTGTTTGTTTTGAGGCCCGGCGTGGTGCTCTGGATCAGCGGATTCGCTCCCGTGCCAATGGCGATGACGGCAACCGACAGTGGCAGATCGAACTCCGATCCTTCAACTGGCACCGGACGCCTGCGTCCGGATGCGTCCGCTTCGCCGAGTTCCATGCGCTGGCAGCGCACCGCGTTCAGCCAGCCCTTCCCGTCCGACAGAAACTCGACAGGATTGGTCAGCACGCGAAACTCGATGCCTTCCTGCTGCGCGTGCTTCACTTCTTCCTTGCGCGCCGGCATCTCCGCCTCGCTGCGGCGATAGAGCACGTAAGCCTTGCTCGCGCCCAGCCGCAGTGCCGAGCGAATGGCGTCCAGCGCAGTGTTCCCCCCGCCAATCACGGCCACATGTTTCCCGTGGAGATCAAGCATGGGCTCGTCATACTTGGGGAACTCGTACGCGTGCATCAGGTTGATGCGTGTCAAGAACTCATTCGCCGAATAGACGCCGTTCAGATGTTCGCCGGGGATATTCATGAACTGAGGCAACCCCGCGCCCGTTCCGATGAAGACGGCGTCGTAACCCTCTTCTTCCATTAACTCGTCGAGGGTCACGGTTTTTCCGACCACCACGTCAGTTTCGAACTCCACGCCCATCGCTTTCATGTAATCAATCTGCTCACGAATGATTTGTTTGGGCAGCCGGAATTCGGGGATGCCATACACCAGCACGCCGCCCGGTGTGTGCAAGGCCTCGAACACGTGGACCTGGTGCCCCTTCTGCACGAGATCGCCCGCCGCCGTCAGGCCGGAGGGACCGCTGCCTACGATGGCGACCTTCTTTCCCGTGGGGGTAGCCTTGGGCAGGTTGCTGATGTCCAGATGGCGCTGCTCATAGTCGGCGACGAAGCGCTCCAGATATCCAATGCCCAGCGGCTGAACCTTCTTGCCCATCAAGCATCCGCCTTCGCAATGGTCTTCCTGCGGACATACGCGTCCGGTGATGGCTGGCAGCACGTTGTCTTCGCGGATTTTGGCCGCCGCTCCGAGGAAGTCACCGGCCACGATCAATTGCACAAAATCTTTCACCTTGACGCCCACCGGACAATCGGTGGTGCATTGCGGCTTGGCGCACTCCAGGCAGCGCAGCGCTTCCTGCCGCGCCAGTTCCTCGGAATATCCCAGGTTCACTTCAGTGAAATTCGTGGCCCGCAGCAGCGGAGGCTGCTCCAGCATGTGCTGCCGGGGCACTTTCATCCGTTCTTTCAGGGGCAAAACATTCAACGAAGGTGGCTTTGTGGGTTGGGTCACCGGCTTCCTCCTTGCAGTGCGCACGCTCCGGTTTGTCCGGTATGAACGGCCTCGTGCTGGAATTCTTCCATCGACTTCTGTTCCGCTGTCCGGTACATCGAATTGCGCTGCACCAGCACGGAAAAATCCACGCGGTGCGCATCGAACTCGGGGCCGTCGACGCAGGCGAATTCGCTCTTTCCATCGACCAGCACGCGGCAGCCGCCGCACATGCCGGTACCATCGATCATGATCGGATTCAGGCTGACGATGGTGCGGATGTGCTCCTTCCGCGTCATCTCCGCTACCGCTCGCATCATGGGGATGGGACCGATGGCCAGCACTAGATCAATGCGGGTGCCGTTCTCAATCAATTGCCGGAGCTTGTCGGTGACGAAGCCCTTGTCGGCATAGCTTCCGTCATCGGTCGTAATCATCAGCGCATCGCTGACTTCGCGCAGTTCACGCTCGAGAATGACCAGTTCTTTGTTGCGCGCGCCGACGATGGTAATCACGCGATTGCCCACGCCCTTCAGCGCTCGCGCCGTCGGATAAGTCATCGCCGTGCCCACGCCGCCGCCCATCACCACGACGGTGCCAAACTTCTCGATCTCCGACGGCTTCCCCAGCGGCCCCACCACATTCAAAATTTGATCGCCAGTATTCAGAGAATTGAGCATGTTGGTGGTTTTGCCGATCGACTGCACCACTATGCCAATCGTGCCGCGCTCGGGATCGGAGCTTTCGATGGTGATGGGAATGCGTTCGCCCTGCTCGTACAGCCGCAGAATGACGAACTGTCCCGGTTTTTGCTTGTGCGCAATGCGCGGCGCCTCGATCACAAACCGCTTGATGCCCGGCGCAAGAAATTCAGCGTGCAGGATTTTGAACATGTGCCCCCATGACTTACCCCGAGGATATTGTCAGGAATGGGAAGCCAAGTGGCTGTGACAGGAGTCACTGGCAGGTGCGAGCAAGATCACACGGGTGGCCTACGGTGCGGCGTGGCGGTCAATAGAGTGTCAAGTAGTTGATGACCCGGGTACAGCAGTTTGGCGGAAAATCTGATGATTCTCGCAGCGGCATTTGACGAAGAGTTCTCCATTTACCTGATCAGCGAACCCGAAGTCTATTTACCTTCGGCGAACTTGGAACCATTCCAGACATATTTGGTTTGCTCGGGATATGCGACCGTCCCCGTCTCAGAAATAATGTCGTAGAAGCCGTTAGTCGTCGTCTTGGCAGTGGCGACCGAATTCAGGGTGCCCACTTCGGTAAGGACAACTTCGTATCCGCTGTTACCCTGCTTTAGTACGTAGATTTGACAGCCATGAGAGCCACAGAAAAATGTGGCTTGGACGATCAGCCCCTGTTGACCGCTTGGACTCAGGGTGACGGGCCTGTACTCTATTGTTTTCAGAAAGTCACGGCGGCAATTGGCCACGGCGGACTCACTGCAACTGGAATATTGCTTGAACTCTCCTCTCAACCAATCGTCCTCATCTTTCTTGAGGACCAATTCAATGGCGGCCAATTGCCGGGCATCAGGCGTGCCGAGGTTGCCCTTTACAACCTGCTCGGCAGCGCGATTGATCTTCTCACCATCAACGTCATCGGCGCTGCTGTTAGTTGGTAGTGGTGGCAGGGTCTTCTCCGGTTGGGTTTCTGACGATTCCGGCTGTAAAGCTGATAAAGCTGCCCTGTCCAGGATGGTTACGCGGTACGGAATCAGCATGGCGTACACGTCCATGTAGCGCCGAGCGTAAAGGCTCAATCGCCGTTCCGGCACGAAACTTGCCCCGGACCCAGTTCCGGGGATTCCGAACTGTTTTGTACGGGTAATTGGCAGTTAATGGTCCACGTCGAGTTCTTGCGAGAGGACACGATGCGGAACACTTGTTTACTGCTTTTGCTCGTAATGGCGGGGCTGTTTGACGTTCCTGCCGCACCAATGATGCTATACCCTCAGCTTTTGCATGCTGCCGGACTGGATTCCACAGCGGTTTAGCTATTTTCGTGGCAGCTGTGGCAGGCACACGAGTACAAACGGAAAGACCTTCTAGCTGAGAAAGAGGAGTCCTCACCGTACCCTGGACTCTACCATTACTTTGAGACACTTTGCCTTATAGGCGGTTTCGAGCAGCAAGCGATGCCCTGACGGAACCCAAGGAGTAGCATGAAGGAAACCATAAAGGAAAAGATAGAAAAGTTAAGAGCAGCCTTGGTAGCAAATGGAATGCTCACCTTGGAGGATTCCAACCGCTGTCGTGTGCGTACCGACGGTGCTGGAAACGTTCGTATCGAGGCTGCTGGCGTGTCGGAGGCAGCAGCAGAGCAGTTTAAGGCCGCAATGCTTGCTGCCGGCATACCTGTGAACGTCAAGGTAATAGACCACACCTAGGGCAGTGGTCATCCGCCGCCCGACACCCAAAACCTGATTTTCACTTGCTAAAGTCGCGGGACACCCGAGAGGGTCGGTCATCCTGAGCGGAGGCGGCGTTCGCGAAGCGAGCGACGCCGCAGTCGAAGGACCCCGGTGCTGCTGGTTCAACCGAGAGGCTTCAGGGAATTCTCACAGTCAATGCTGTGGGCAATCTGGTGAGGATGCCATTCCACATCATCGTGGCGCAATCATTGCTTGGTCCTTCGACTCCGCAGACTCTCCGCTTCGCGGAGAGTCTGCGGCGCTCAGGATGACACTTCTTTCTGATTGCTGGGGCGGCAGGGGACTCGTTCGTCCTCGTCTTCTTCGCCTGATTTTAGTTTGTTATGGTCTGGGACACCCGAGACGGTCGGTCATCCTGAGCGGAGGCGGCGTTCGCGAAGCGACCGACGCCGTAGTCGAAGGACCCCGGTGCTGCCAGTTCAACCGAGAAGGCTCAGGGAATTTTAAGGGGCAGTGCTGTGGGCAATCTGGTGAGAATGCCTTTTCACATCATCGTGCCGCAATCATTGCTTGGTCCTTCGACTCCGCAGACTCTCCGCTTCGCGGAGAGTCTGCGGCGCTCAGGATGACACTCGGTGCTGGTGCCGTTTCGCTGCACCACTACCCACACTTCTTGCTGATTGTTGGGACGGACAAGACGGGAATCGCAGTTACCCCTCTTCCTCTTCGCCTTTGTGCAGTTGTTGCGCGAGGTAGTTCTCGATGCCCATCTCGCTGATGGCGTGGAGTTGGCCTTCCAGCCAATCGACGTGGTGTTCTTCATCTTTCAGGATCTTTTCTAGCAGTTCGCGCGAGCCGTTGTCTCCGGCCTTCACGGAGGTTTCGATTCCGGCATTCAGGCGTTTGACCGCGTCGTACTCCAGTTGGAGATCGTTCTTCAGTTGCTCCGCCATGGTCTGGCCGATGTTGATCTTGAAGTAGTCGGTCATGTTGGGAGCGCCGTCGAGCAGGAGAATGCGCTCCATCAGCTTTTCCGCGTGGGTCATCTCCTCGATGGACTCGGCGCGAGTGTGCTTGGCCATGCGCTCATAGCCCCAGTTTTCGCACATCTCAGCGTGCAGGAAGTATTGATTAATGGCCGTTAGTTCCGCCTTTAATACTTGATTAAGAACTGCAATGACGTTTGCGTCGCCTTTCATGGTTTGAGCTCTCCAAAGCCAGGGGCCTCTGGTGGTTGGCCCTCTGGGCAACCGCATATGATACACCCGGCTTTCACCGTTCGGATGTCCCAGCAAAGTTCCTCACAGCGCGTCGTGACCATCATCACAGCGCAACAGGCGTAAGAGGGCCACACTTAAGTCAGAAAGATGTTCGGCAGGAGGTGGGTCATGAAATCCTCGCACATCATCATTCTGATTCTTGCGGTTTTTGCGCTGGCGCTGACCATAACCCCAGCTTTGGGGCAGAAGTCCGAACCGGGCGTTACAGTTCCGAAGTACGATCCTGCGGCAGAGGCCACGTTCAAGGGAACGGTCGAAGAGGTCAGGGACCGCCAGTGCCCGATGAGCGGTGGCATGGGCTCGCACCTGATCTTAAGGTTGTCCGCCAGCCAGACGATTGAAGTCCACCTCGCCAGCACGAGGTTCGTAAAAGCCTACGATCTGGTTTTCAGCAAAGGGGATGTGGTTACGGTGGTCGGGACCAAGGTACAGTTTGAAGGAGTGGAAACGATCTTTGCCCGGGAGATTACTCGGGGCAGCGAAACCTTCGTCTTTCGCGACAAAGACGGCAAGCCGATCTGGTAGGGCCCGCGGCGCGACGCACTGGAACGCGTGGCCAGTGCGTCCGCGCCAGCCGGTATCAGCCAGTTGGAATGGGCACCTGGTCGCTCTCGCGTAACCACGTTCGTGCCCTGTCTGAAATGAAAAAAGTTCACAATCCTATCCGTGAGCCGGTATTCTTGCTAAAATTATCGGTTCTGTTATCTTCGGTATACATCTCAGGGAGACAAAGACTTTATGGCCTATGTGATTGCGGAACCGTGCATTGGAACCAAAGACACGGCTTGTGTGGATGCCTGCCCGGTGGATTGCATTCATCCAAAGAAGGATAATCCGGCGTACGGGGAAGAGGAAATGTTGTACATCGATCCAGTGGAGTGCATTGATTGCGGGGCCTGTGTGCCTGTCTGTCCAGTGTCAGCGATTTTTGCGCTGGATGACTTGCCGGAAAAGTGGAAAGCTTTCACCGAGCGCAACGCCAAGTACTTCGGTCGCTAGAATTGGGCTCCCCATTTTGGGTCGGGCGCGCGTCTTTAGTTGTCAGACGCGCGCCTTTTCCTTTTTGGAGACCGGCGAAGCACGTAAGATCGAGGTCTTGAGGATTTTCGTTTGATGTCGCGAAGTGCGACCTCAAACATTCTGGAGGTTGCAACTACGAGTCGGAGATCGTTGCCTTTCCATCTACTCACTGCTCCATTTACAATCAAAGATCACCTGTTGAGCTTCCATGGCGCTGAAGGAGTCGGAAGCGATTGTTCTGCGGACGTACCCGTTGCGCGAGGCCGATCTGCTGGTCACGCTGTTCACTCGCTTGGAAGGAAAAGTACGAGGAGTGGCGCGCGCGGCCAAAAAGTCCAGGCGGCGATTTGGCGGAGCGCTGGAGCCGCTGACTTACGTCCGGGCTTTTTACGAGGATCGCGAGCGGCAAGAGTTGGCGCGGCTGGATTCCTGCGAAGTGCTGGAGTCGCCGCTGGCGTTTGAAGTGAGTTACGCGCGGGCAGTCGCGCTGGGCCACGTAGCCGAGCTGCTCGACGAACTGCTGCCGGATCGCGAAGCCAATGATGATGTCTTCCGGCTTGCGCTTGCAGTGCTGGCGAGGTTGCGCGAGAGCGATGTTTGGTTGCCCATCACGTATTTCGAGCTGTGGATGACCCGGCTGATGGGATATTTGCCAGAGCTGTCTGAATGCATCGTCTGCGGACGGACGCTGAATGGGAGTAGGGCATTCTTTCATGCGTTGAACGACGGGTTGATGTGCAGCGGGGATAAGCGGCTGGCGTCATCGGAGATTTCCGCGGAGTCGCGGACGCTGGCTGGGCAGATGTTGCGTGCACCGGTCGATAGCTTTACGACCAAGGCGGAGGGCAAGGCGCAAGCCGCCGATCTGCGTAAGTTTTTGTTGCAGGCTCTCCAGCGGCACATGGAGAAGAAGCTGGTGACGGCAGGGATGCTGGAGAAGATCAGCTGAGAGCAATTCAGCACTCACCCGGCTGAAGGCTGTGCTGAAGTGCTAACGTAGTTGCAAGGGCCGAATTCTGAGCGCTGATTGCTACCCTAAACACTTTGACCCAGACGAACTTCAATCCGTTGACTTTTCAGGAACTCATCCTGCGTCTCCAGACTTTTTGGGCTGAACGGGGATGCGTCTTGCAACAACCCTATGACGTCGAAGTTGGCGCGGGAACTATGGCGCCCGAGACGTTTCTCCGCGTGCTGGGGCCGAGTCCGTGCAGAGTCGCGTATGTGCAGCCTTCGCGGCGGCCCGCCGATGGACGCTACGGAGAGAATCCAAATCGCCTTTACAAGCACACTCAGCTGCAAGTGATTCTGAAGCCGCCGCCGGAGAGCGTGCAGGAGTTGTATCTGGAATCGCTGGGCGCGATGGGAATTGATCTGCGGCAGCACGATATCAAGTTCGAAGAAGACAATTGGGAAGCGCCGACGCTCAGCGCATGGGGCGTGGGCTGGCAGGTCATGCTGGACGGGTTGGAAGTCACCCAGTTCACTTATTTCCAGCAGTGTGGCGGAGTCGATCTCGATCCGATTTCAGCGGAGCTGACTTACGGCCTGGAGCGCATCGCGGCTTTCTTGCAGGACGTGGATTCGATTTACGACATCGTATGGGCGCGTGACCCGGAAACAGGCCGAGTAACAACGTATGGAGATGTGCGGCTGGCGGACGAGCAGCAGTTTTCCGTGTATAACTTCGAGGCCGCCGATGTCGAAAGAGCTTGGAAGCATTTTGAGTTATGCGAAGCAGAGTGCAAAGCGCTGCTGGATCAATATGCAGCGCTGAGCAAAGAGAAGGTTGCCGGCGACGGATGGGGGCGGACCAAGAAACGTTTTCCTGTCCTTGCTGCTTACGATCTTTGTCTCAAGTGCTCGCATCTTTTTAACATTCTGGATGCTCGGGGCGCGATTTCAGTGACCGAGCGGGTCGGAGTGATTGCGCGAGTTCGTGCGCTAGCGGTAGGGATTGCGAAGGCATATGTGGATCAGCAGCAAGACGAGACGGCATCCGAAGACCCGGAACCACAAAAGAAGCTGAAGGCGAAAAGAGAAACAGCGCCAGCGATCTCGTGAGTGGATTTGCGTAGCACCACCGTCCCGGCGGTCTGGCGGGCGGCGCTACAGGTGAAGAAACATGCCAGATTTTCTGCTTGAAGTCGGTTGCGAAGAGATCCCGGCGCGGATGATCGATGGCACGCAAGAGAGTTCGGCATCGACATGCGTGGGGCGTGCACCAATTGCTGGAGACGGCGCCTCCGCCCGCTGCGGAAGTATCCTTTGGAGCCTCGAAGGCTCTCGGTCGACTTGCCGATTCTTCGCAGGCATTCCCGGGCTCAGCCGATGAGCGCGAGCAGGTTGGACCTTCGGGAAGATGGCCTTCAAGGACGGCGTTCCGACACCTGCGGCACATGCATTCGCCAGGAAAACGGGCTGCGGTTGCCTCGTTGAAGGAGTTACTACACCAAAGGGGAGTACGTCGCGGAAGATCACTCCGGAAAGGTCGGATGACAAGCGATGTTCTAAAGGGGATCGTTCGGAGGAGAGAACTCCGGATCTAGGCTGGCGAAAAGACCATGTACTGGCGAGGAAAAACACCGAACAGTTCGTACGTCCAATTCGGTGGCTTGTGGCATTCCTCGACAAGGAGTCGTTCCGATTGAGTTCGATGGGATACGGGCTGGGAACCATCTCGAGGGCACCGAACTTAAGCGAAGGCCCGATTCAGTACATTCCTGAGCGCCAGTCTCCAGACTATATTGAGAGCCTTGCGGGACGGCGAAAGTTCTTAAGTCGCGGCTGAGCGCGAGCAGCAGATTCGCAAAGCACTCGATGCCGCTACTCGAACGATTCCGGGCGCACGCTGGCGTGAAGACAAGACTCTCTTGGATACAGTCGTGAACCTGACCGAGTGGCCTTCTGTAGTCCTGGGAAATTTCGAGCGCGAGTTCTTGGAGTTGCCTGAAGAAGTCCTGGTCACGGTGATGCGCGACCATCAGAAGTATTTCGCTATCGAAGATGCTGGTGGAAAGCTGCTGCCGCACTTTCTGGCAGTGTTGAACACCGATGGCGACCCGCGGGGCATCATTCGCCATGGGCATGAACGGGTGCTGCGAGCGCGGTTCAACGATGCCCGGTTCTTCTGGCAGACTGATCAGAAACATCCGCTGCGCGAGCGCACGACGTGGCTCAAACATGTAACCTTTCAGAAGGACCTGGGCAGCTACTACGAAAAGACCAGGCGAGTGCAGCGCTTGTGCAGTTGGCTGTGCGAAATTATTCGCCAGAACGGAGTAGCGGTTCGTCCGGGGATCGCGCACAAGGCGGCGTCTCTGGCAAAAACCGACCTCACGACGGAGTTGGTGAAAGAATTCACGGAACTGCAAGGGATCGTGGGTGGACTCTACGCCAGCGTGCAGGAACTCGACAGCGGGATGCCGGATGCGACCCGTCAGGCGATCGCGCAGGCGATCTACGATCAATACAAGCCGGAATCGATGGAGGACTCGGTTCCACGCTCAATCGAGGGCGCGGTTCTCTCGATCGGCGATAAAGCCGACACGATAATCGGGATGTTCTATCTCGGTCTGCAGCCCACCGGATCGAAGGACCCGTTTGCGCTGCGGCGGCAGGCCAATGGGGTCGTGAAGACGATTGCGGAGAAAAAGTTGCCCGTCAGCCTGAGCCAACTGTGCGCCGACGCGCGCGAAGCCTACCGTGGTTCAGCGGCGGAAGGCAAGTTTACGGACGTGATTGGCTACACCGGCGCTCTGCGAACATTCTTCCGCGAACGTCTGGAGTTCTATCTCCGCGACGCGCTCGGGTTTAAGTACGACGTTGTGAATGCAGCGCTGGCGGCTGGCTCTGATGACGTTGTTGATGCAGTCGCACGGACGGAAGCGGTGACGAGGGTACGTCCATCTGCGGATTTCGAATCGATCTCGATCGCGTTCAAGCGCATCAAGAATATTCTCCGGCAGGCCAGCGAAACCGGGAAGCGGGTAGCGTCCGCTGTCGATGCGGAGGTTCTCCAGGACGCAGCCGAAAGGGAGCTCGCATCTCGAATCCCACAAGCGGTCGAAGTGGTTGATGCGCTCCGTGCTCAACATAATTACGAACATGCTCTGGCCGAGATTTCAAAACTTAGGCCTGCGGTAGACCGCTTCTTCGACAAAGTGATGGTCATGGTTGAGGACGAGCACATTCGAGCGAATCGGCTCGCTCTATTGAAAACGTTGCTGGAGAACTTTTCCACCATCGCTGACTTCTCCGAGATCGTGACTGAGGGTAAAGAATCCAAAGAATCTTCGAAACAGTAAAGGACTCATTTATGGCAACGCAAACTCTCCCCGAAGCAGAAGTAACGCTAACCAGCAAGAAACCAGCCATCCAATACGTTTACTCCTTCGGTGGCGGGAAGGCCGATGGCAACGGCAAGATGAAAGACGAACTCGGCGGAAAGGGCGCTGGCTTAGCCGAAATGACCAACGCGGGATTGCCGGTGCCTCCGGGGTTCACGATTCAGACTGAGGCCTGCCGCGAATTCATGCGGCACGGAGGCGTTTCGAAAGAAGTGGATCGCGAGATGGAGGCGGCACTTGGTCATCTTGAGCAGTTGCAAGGTCAAAAGCTCGGCCAGGGCGACAATCCTCTATTGGTGAGCGTGCGCTCGGGCGCGAAGTTTTCCATGCCGGGGATGATGGATACGATTCTCAATCTCGGCTTGAACGATCAAAGCGTGGAGGCGCTGGCGAGGCGCAGCAACAATCCGCGTTTTGCCTACGATTCCTACCGTCGCCTGATACAGATGTTTGGCAACGTCGTGCTGGAGATTCCGAAAGCGGCCTTCGACGATGTCTTCGACGCCAAGAAGAAGCAGAAAAAAGCCAAGCTCGATACCGACCTCGATGCGAAAGCGTTGCAAGAAGTCATCACGGAATACAAGAAGGTGGTGAAGAAGCACACCAAGCGTGACTTCCCGCAGGATGCCCACGAGCAATTGGTCATGGCGCGTGACGCGGTGTTCCGTTCGTGGCAGAACGACCGGGCCAAGCACTATCGTCGCATTAATAATATCGATGACATGCTGGGAACAGCCGTGAACGTGCAAGCGATGGTGTTCGGGAATCTCGGTGACACGAGCGCGACGGGCGTCGGTTTTACGCGAAATCCCGCTACCGGCAACAAGGAGTTTTATGGCGAGTTCCTGCTGAACGCGCAGGGCGAAGATGTGGTCTCGGGAGTACGCACGCCGGTGCCGATTCTGGAACTGGAAAAGATCATGCCGTCGGCTTACAACCAGCTGCGCGAAATCACCACTCGCCTGGAAAAACATTATCGCGACATGCAGGATTTCGAGTTCACCGTTCAGGAAGGCAAGCTCTACATGCTGCAGACGCGCAATGGCAAGCGCACCGGGCTGGCGGCTGTGCGCGTGGCCATCCAGATGGTGGACGAGGGACTGATCACCAAAGAAGAAGCCATCTTCCGCGTCGAACCCAATCAGCTTTATGACTTTCTGGTTCCGCGCCTGGATGAGAAGAAAGCGAAGATTGAAGTGCTGGCCACCGGCTTGCCAGCATCGCCCGGCGCGGCCGTGGGGCAGATTGTGTTCACGGCGGATGAAGCGGTGGAAAAGGCGGGCCACGGCAGCAAGAAAAATCCCGTCATTCTGGTGCGGGCGGAAACCACTCCAGAAGACATTCACGGCATGGAAGTGGCGGCGGGCATTCTGACTTCTCGCGGCGGCATGACCAGTCACGCGGCGGTGGTTACGCGCGGCATGGGGAAGTGTTGTGTGGCGGGCGCGGGCGACATCGGGGTAAACGAACGCGCGGGCGAGATGAGGGTGAAAGGCCAGGTGTTCAAACAAGGCGACTGGATTTCGCTCGATGGAACCACCGGCCGCGTGATCAAGGGCAAGCTCGCTACGCTCGACGCGGAGCCGGACGATCCGGAACTTATGAAGTTCATGGGATGGGCGGAACCGTTCCGCAAAATTGGCGTCCGGGCCAACGCCGACATCCCGCGAGACGCAAAACAGGCGCGCGCGTTTGGAGCCGAGGGCATTGGATTGTGCCGCACGGAGCACATGTTCTTCGCCGAGGATCGCATTCCGCACATGCAGGCCATGATTCTGGCGGACAACGAGAAAGATCGCCGCACGGCGCTGAAAAAACTTCTGCCCATGCAACGCGCAGATTTTATCGGGCTGCTTCGCGTGATGGATGGCCTGCCGGTCACCATTCGCCTGCTGGATCCGCCACTACACGAGTTCTTACCCAAACGCGAGGAGTTGATGGTCGAGATCGCAGTGCTGGAAGCTACCAAGCCGCGCGCGCCGAAGTTGAAAAAGCTGAAAGGCTTGCTGCGCCGGGTCGAGGAGTTGCACGAGTTCAATCCCATGCTCGGACATCGCGGCTGCCGGCTGGGCATCACCTATCCGGAGATTACCGAGATGCAGGCTCGTGCCATCTTTGAAGCCGCCGTAGCGGTGGAGAAAGCAGGTATCAAGACCCATGCGGAAGTGATGATTCCGCTGATCGCAACGGTGAAGGAAATGGAAAACCAAGCGGCGATCGTGCGGCGGGTCGCGGAGGAAGTGTTCCGTGAGAAAGGCAGGAAGGTGCATTATCTCGTCGGAACCATGATCGAATTGCCGCGAGCGTCGCTGCTGGCGGGCGAGATTGCCAAGGTGGCCGAGTTCTTCAGCTTCGGTACCAACGACCTCACCCAGACCACGTTCGGCTTCTCGCGCGACGATGTGAACAAAGTGTTACCCACCTATTTAGGGGAAGGCATCCTCAAACAGGATCCCTTCGCAGTGATCGATCGCGATGGGGTGGGAGAATTGGTAAAAATCGGAATCGAACGCGGACGCAAGACCCGCCCCAACCTGGAGGTGGGAATTTGCGGCGAGCACGGCGGCGATCCATCTTCGGTTGAGTTCTGCCACCAGGTGGGCATGGATTATGTTGCCTGTTCGCCGTTTCGCGTGCTGACCGCCAGGCTCGCCGCCGCCCAAGCCGGGGCCAGCGACAAGTTAAAGGTCGAAGGTGGAAGGACGAAATAGACAGTCAGATAGTCCGGAGTTCGTAAATACGGGGAGACATTGACTATGGGCAGCACCACGATTGAGGTGGAGACATCCACCGGCTCCAAGCATCCGAAGCTGGGGCGGTGGGTGGAAGAAGCGGCGCAGTTGTGTAAGCCGGATCGGGTGCAGTGGTGTGATGGCTCGGCGGAGGAGTATCAGGCGATGCTGCGGCTGATGATCCTCACGGGCACGGCAATCCCGCTCGATCCGGCGAAGCGTCCCAACAGCGTACTCGTGCGCTCTGATCCTGCGGACGTGGCGCGCGTCGAAGATCGAACCTTCATCTGCTCGCGAACCAAAGAAGAAGCCGGCCCGACCAACAATTGGGAAGATCCGGCCGCGATGAAACACAAGCTAAGTGGGCTTTTCGCGGGCTGCATGGTCGGCCGAACCATGTACGTAGTTCCGTACAGCATGGGTCCGATCGGATCGCCGATTGCGAAGATTGGGGTGGAGATCACGGACTCGGCGTACGTGGTGGCGAGCATGCATCTGATGTCGCGGGTGGGCAGCCGAGTGCTTGCGGCGCTCGGCGAGGATGGCGATTTTGTGCGCGGGCTGCACTCGGTGGGGTTTCCGCTCAGCCCCAATCAGCCGGACGCGACCTGGCGCTGTAACAAAGACCACAAATACATTTGCCATTTTCCGGAGACGCGCGAGATTTGGTCGTATGGCTCCGGCTATGGCGGAAATGCCTTGCTGGGCAAGAAGTGCCACGCCTTGCGCATCGCGTCGGTACAGGCGCGGGATGAGGGTTGGCTGGCCGAGCACATGCTGATCCTCAAGCTGATCAGCCCCGCGGGCCGAGTCAAATATTTGACGGGCGCGTTTCCGTCGGCGTGCGGGAAGACGAACCTCGCCATGCTGATTCCGACGATTCCGGGTTGGAAGGTGGAGACCATCGGGGATGACATTGCGTGGATGAAGTTCGGCGCGGATGGCCGGCTGTACGCGATTAATCCGGAGTACGGATTTTTTGGCGTGGCGCCGGGGACGGGCGTGAAATCGAACCCGAATGCGATGCAGACGGTCGCACACGATTCTATTTTCACCAATTGCGCGATGACGCTGGACGGCGACGCATGGTGGGAGGGCATGACGGAAGAGAAACCGACCCAGTTGGTGGACTGGCTGCGGCGGCCGTGGACACCGGATTCGGGGCGTCCGGCGGCGCATCCCAATGCGCGGTTTACGGCGGCGGCGAAGCAGTGCCCGGTGATTGCTCCGGAGTGGGAGGATCCGAAGGGCGTGCCGATTGATGCGATCCTGTTCGGTGGCCGCCGCGCCGGAATCGTTCCGTTGGTTACGGAAGCGTTCAACTGGCAGCATGGAACCTTTCTGAGCGCAACCGTGAGCAGCGAAACGACCGCTGCGATTACGGGAAGGGTGGGCCAGTTGCGGCGCGATCCCATGGCGATGCTCCCGTTTTGCGGGTATCACATGGGCGACTATTTTGCGCACTGGCTGAAGATCGGGGCCAGCGCGGACGCGTCCAGACTGCCGAAGATTTACTACGTGAACTGGTTTCGCCGAGACCAGAACGGCAAGTTCCTGTGGCCGGGATATGGAGAAAACAGCCGGGTGCTGAAGTGGATCTTCGAGCGCTGCGAGGGCAAGGTTCACGCCAAAGACACGCCCATCGGCCGGATTCCCGAGGTAGCCGACCTCGACACGAAAGGCGTCGACATCAAAGGCGCCCACGTGGACGAACTGCTGAGCGTCGATATCGAAGGCTGGCTGGCCGAGGTGCCGCTGATCAAAGAACACTTCGCCAAGTTCGGCGACCACTTGCCCAAAGGCCTGCAAGACGAAGTCGCAGGTCTGGAACAGCGCCTGAAATCGGCCCAGCGGTAGGGGTCTCAGGACGATTCGCCTGCGCGGCAGTGCCAAACCCCTATTGAATATATTTCCCGCTGCGGGGGACTTTTTTGATATAGTTCCCCACAGTCATGGCGCGTGCCGCTGCCAACGCCGCTCACGAAGTGGATCAGATTGTCCCGCCTGTAACTTCATTTCCCACGCGATCACTCACCCGAAATCAGATTCGCGGCTTTTGGGCATCGTGGGGAGGTTGGACGCTGGACGGCATGGACTCCTTTGTCTATGCGCTCGTCCTCGTGCCTTCGCTGCGCGAACTACTCCCGCGCTCCGGCATTCCAGCCACCAAGGGCAATATCGGATTGTACGGCGGGTTGCTATTCGCCCTGTTCTTGATCGGCTGGGGTCTCGCGTTCCTTTGGGGCCCAATTGGAGACAAGTTTGGCCGCGTGCGCACTCTGATGCTGACCATCATTTGGTATTCCGCCTTCACTTTTCTAAGCGCGTTCGTTACTGGCGTATGGCAACTTGCTATCCTCCGCATGCTTGCGGGCATAGGGATTGGAGGAGAATGGGCCATGGGCGGGACGTTCGTTGCGGAGGAGTGGCCGGAGCATCGGCGCCGCATGGGCGCGGGCTTAATGCATACGGGGTATTACGTCGGCATATTTCTCGCCGCACTGGCGAACTACGGCATTGGCAGCCGTTTTGGCTGGCGGGCCATGTTCATCGTCGGTGGGCTGCCGGCGCTACTCCTGGCGTGGATCCGGCACGGCGTTAAGGAGCCTGACACCTGGACCAAGAAAGAAAGGATTGTTCGCTCGTGGGCCGTTTGGCGTCCGTTTATTACGTTGTTCTCACCCCTCCTGCGCCGCCGTACGATTGTGAATGCTCTGCTGATGCTGGTTTCCATCTGTGGTCTGTGGGCTGGAACCGTGTACGTTCCTGCGGCTATCACGGCGGTTGCCGAAGCTGGTGGCCGCACCGGTCCGCGAGTTGCGCAGCTCGCCTCCTGGGGAATCATGATGGTCTCGTTCGCTACGATTCTTGGCTGCCTGGCGATGCCCTGGCTTGCTGAGCGGCTGGGCAGACGCGGTGCTCTCGCCGTTTTCTTCACTCTGATGATGGTGTTTATTGCACTCACGTTCGGGAAAGTTTTCTATCTCGGAGCCACGGCGCTTCCTTGGTTTTTTGTTTGCCTTTTCTTCCTGGGCTTGGGTGGCGCCAACTTCGCTGTCTATACGCTCTGGCTGCCCGAGCAATATCCTACGGAATGCCGCGCTAGCGCTTTCGCCTTTTCCACGTCGTTCGCTCGATTTGGCGGGGCCGGAATCACCTTCCTGGTTGGAGCAGGAGTCCGGCATTTCGGATCACTCGGCACTCCGGTGGCGTTGACCGCGATTGCTTTCGCGCTCGGACTGCTTCTGATTCCATTCGGCGCGGAAACGCGCGGCGAGACCCTGCCGACCTAGGCCGCGGGGCAAGGCGGCGCCGTCCACCTATGTAGTTCTTTCCTGTGTGTACCTTTGTGTCCTTTGTGGTTGGTGAAGTGCGAATGCTAGAACCACAAAGGACTCAAAGGAAGTTGTGGTATTTCGCACCTCTGCGTCCTTCACGGCGCATGAGTTGGAATGGTCTGCAGCAGGCGCTTCGAATGCCTCTCGGACTGAAAAATGAAGGGGCTCCTCTTCCGTCAAGAAGGGAGCCCCAGACCTGAATGCGGCCAACCGGAACGGTTACGCCACACCTCGCGCCTTTATCGGCGTACTCACGTTGGCGATCGCACCAGCGTTCTCCGACGCTTTGACCGCGCGGTGGGCCAGAGGTTTCAGCCACAGCAAAGCCATGAACGCAGCAATCAGGTCGCATACGATCATGGCCCAGAAGACTTTCGTCCAAGAGCCGGTCCTGGCAAACAGCCAAGCGGCGCCGGGCCCGGCAAAGGCTGCCGCCACTCCCTTCGCGGTGTACACGATTCCGTAGTTGGTGGTGGCCCATTTGTTGCCGTACAGGTCACCGGTGATCGAGGGGAACAACGAGAAAATATTGCCCCACGCGAAGAAACATAGGCCTGACAAGGCAACAAACCAGACCGGCCGGCTGATCAGTTGGAGCAGCAGCCACACGGCGATCGCCTCCAGTATGAAGGAGGCGAAAATGGCGTTTTCCCGGCCGACGTGGTCGGATACCCATCCCCAGAACGGACGTGTCAACCCGTTCAGGATTCTGTCGACGGTAATAGCCATCACCAACGCCGTCATCCCCCACATCACAACGACCTTATCCACATGGTACGAGGAAGCCATCGGGTTGAGTTGCGCGGTAACCACCAAACCACCGAAGGCCAGCATGGTCATCATGAGGTAGATGATGTAGAAAGACGGCTGGCGCAGCATCTGCAACGGCGTCATGTCGACCGACGAGGTGTTTACTTTGGCCTTAATCTTCGCTTCTTTCTCTTTCCAGTTTGGAGGCGTCCATCCCACGGGCGGCCTGGCCAAGAAAAGAGAAGAAGCCAGCACGACGATGCCTTGGATAAATCCCCAGACGATGAATGTGTGCTGGTAGCCCGAGACTTTCAGCATGTCGGCTACGGGAGCGATCGTGGTTGCTGTGCCGATTCCAAAAGCTCCGGCGGTGAGGCCGACACAGAGACCGCGATGGTCGGGAAACCACTTCAGTGCGTTGCCGATGGCGCCTCCATAGACGATCCCGGCGCCGATGCCGCCCACTCCGTACCAAAAGTAGAGGTGATTGATCGTCTCTGCCCGACCGGATCCGATCCAGCCCAGTCCGACCATGATGGAGCCAAGGCCCAGCATGAGTCGAGGACCGATTTTGTCGACCAGATATCCTTCAAAAGGCACAAGCCAGGTTTCAAGAGCAACGAACAATGTGAAAGTCCACTGCACGGCGACCAGCGAGACGTGCAGATGGGCTTGTATCGGTTTGGTAAAAAGAGTCCAGGCGTACTGGAGGTTCGCGATAGCCATCATCGCAACGATGCCCGCAATTAACTGGACCCAACGATTGGGAATACGCGAGGGGTGAATCAGAGACGCTGGAGATGCAGCCATAAACAAAACCTCCGTAACGGCGCGCTAGAGTTTAAGAACACACTGCCGGAAACCGCTAAACTGCAATTGTGCCTGCTACTTTCTGCCGCAGAATTGCAGGTTTCGATTAACTCTCCCGCCAACTTGCTCGGGTTTACTGCAAACTTTGCTATACTGGTCCAGTGATCGAACCACTTTGCGGCAGCGAATCTATCATCCTCCCCTTTGAATGTCAAGTTCTGTAAATCCTGGTCGATGGCTGCCTCTCAAAGTGGCAGGAAGTTGCCCGGCGGAGTCTCGCTTTAGTCCTGGCCGCCAATCTTGGCCGTCGGTTTCCGGCTTTCCTGCCCATGCACTCAAATTACTGCGAGACGCACCCGATGGATGAGAGCCTGCAAGCACAGGTCGAGACGTACCTTTCCCACCTGGATGGCCTGATCCGCCGCGGGCTTCAGCTTCGCGACACCTTGGCGACTGATCCATTCAACGGATCGGCGATGACGGCCACTCGCGCCTGGCAGGAAGACTGTGGGGTGACGGTCAATCAATTGTCCGGAGGCAGCAAGTCCCATTGGCTTGCCCGCTCGTTTAGCGAAGCCTTCCTGATGCGCTCGGAAGCCGGCCAAGCTGTCGAGGGGGTTGCCCCTGCCGAGATCGTCAAGCGACTGATCGATGTCCTCGAGCAGGCGGTCGCCTCGCTCTCGGGGACGGACGATCGCGCGGTCATTTCTGCCTCATCGCAGGCGCCGCACCCTCACCGGTTCGACTTCGTTCACAACCTCGAACTCCGGCCCGTTGTCGAGCAAGCTTACACCGATAGCAGGCTTGCCCTTGAGCAGGGGGACTACGGCTCGGCGCTGCTCACAACTTGCGGGATTCTGGAGGCTATCGTGACCGACGCCCTGGAACACAAGGGGCTGGTTGTACTCGCTTCTTCAGGTGCGCCCGCCGGGAAGATTTCCGATTGGTCGTTCGAGACGCGTCTCGCCGTCGCCGAGAAGGCGGGAATTATTCGCAGCGGGTGTGCGCGGCTGCCAGATGTTGCGCGGAGGTATCGAGATCACGGTGAGGGCGGCCCGAAGGCGGTTTCCGAGCGCGATGCACGACGAACCGGGCAGGTGCTTCATGTCGTGATGCGAGATCTTGATCCCGGGCGGTAGGGAGTTGACTCAATCTTCCAAGTCCTGCCGGAACACCGGTTGAGATGGATCTACGCTGCCATCAATGACGGCCACCAGCAGCGCTCCGAAAGCAGTCACAGCCTCGTCGAGGGAGGCATAACCGCGCTCTCGCTGTAGCGCTCCTCCGTCCGCATAGATGAGCGTGAAATACCTTCCCGATGCGTACTGGAGTTCGAGCAAGCTGTTGGGAACTTCAGGATCGCCTTCCTGTCCCAGCACATCCATCAGCGCCACCGTCCACCTTCTGCCTTGCGGGTCGGTGACCACCTCGCGCTCGAGGTACTGCCATTCGTCCATGCTCCACAAAGGCATATTTATCTTTGCACCGTCACCCCAGTAACTGATCAAGCGCGTTTGCGACCTGCGATCCCGAGAACGGTTTCGGGACCAGCAAGACTCTTTGGGCCTTCCGGGAGCGAAGGCTCGTATTCGCTAGCTCGGGCGTGTCACTGATGATGACGACGGGAAGCGCCGCGTGATCCGGGTGGTGACGTACAGAGTCGAATAGCGACTCGCTCATGTCGTAAGCGGAACAGTCGAGCACGAGCGCATCGGCGCTTTGCTCGAGAACGAGTTCATTCACGGTATTGGTATATCCCGCAGCGAAGACCTCGTAGCCGCGGTCGCGCAGCGCGAACGTCAGCAATTCGGCAATCTCCGGCGTGTCGTCGATGAGCAGGACGCGGCGCAACCGTACCCTACTTCTTGCCGGCTCCGGCGCCCGGCAATCGCGGTTTCTTGCCGTGAGAGGGCTCCAGATCCATGACCCACACGCGCCCGCCGGCTGTGTAGTAGCCGCGATGATCGTTCTCGATCATCGCGCCCCAGGCCTCCAGCGTGCGCATCGCGAACGTGTATCCTTCGAAGTTGTTGCGGGCGTGATCCAGCACTTCGTTGGTGTGCCAGTTGTCGGTGAGGATCGCGTCACCCGCGTGCACGCGCAGGACGGTGTAGTAGCGGTCGAAGGCCGCTTCCGGCCGCACGTCGCGCGTTGACCCGCGCTTCTTGCCTTCAGTGACGATGTAGCTTTCCTGTCCCTCCGGTTCGACTTCGGGCTCGGACTCGACAGGATGAAAGGGAACACTAGTTTTGGTGTTCATACAGTCTCCGCCACCGCCGTCGCTTCAACTGCGGCCGCCATGTTGGTAAGGTTCTTGGCATCCGCCGCCTGGATCAGAGCCTCGGGCAGCTGAACGCCCATCATCCGCCATTGCTCGTTAGCAAACTTCTGTAACGTCGCGATGTGCTCGGCATGCAGGTGGCCGAATCGTCCTTGCAATTTCAAGTATTCCGACACGGGCCGCATACTCTGCGGACGGAAGCTGTAATCAAATGCACGCTTTTCGGGGTTCCACTCCCAGATCGGGTAGAGCCCGCATTCGACAACCAGACGGCCAAGGTCGATCGAGCGCGGGGTTTCGTACACGAAGCCCTTCTGGCAAGGGGTGTAGACCATCAGATACGCAGCGCCCTTGTGATTGAGTCCCTTGCGTACTTTGTTCATCAGGTCGATTGGGTAGCCCACACTTGCGGTGGCAACGTAGCAATGAGGGTGGCCAGCCGCCATCATGCGGGCAAGGTCTTTGGGGAACAACTTCTTGCCCTCCGGAACTTCGGGGCCGGGAGGAGAGAAGGTGGTCATGCCGCCGTAGGGAGTGCGCGATGAGGCCTGAATCCCAGTGTTGGCGTACTGTTCGTTGTCGTAGCAGATGATCAGGCAGTCGTGATTGCGATAGAGCGCCCCGGAAATCGAGGCGAGGCCAATGTCGGACGCGCTGCCATCGCCCGCCTCGCAGATAATATTCGGGAAAGCTCCCTTCCATTTGCCCTTACGGATCATGGCCTCATAGGCCGCCGCAACGCCCGCGGTGAAGCTGCCCGCGCTGCCAATCTGGGTGTGCGCCCACGGCACGTTGTAGGGCGTACACAAATACGAACTGTTCGCCACGTACATGCAGCCGGTCGGTCCGACCAGGATGGTATTGTCACCCGACGCTTTGCTCGTCATCCGATACTGGATGGAGGGCCCGCAGCCGGCACACGTGCGGTGGCCGGGGACGAACGGTTCAGACGAGGGTAGCTCCGGGTTATAGAAACGCGCGCCCTGATTCGGGCTTCCGAGAATCGGCAATATCTGCCGCTCAACTTCAATTGCTGGCATATCGGTTCCTCCCAATGGCAGAGTCGCGAGACCCTGCGTCATAACCTTTCAGTGCGGACTTTTGGGTCCGCCGCATAAAAATCTACTGCTCTTCGAATCCGACCCAATGAGTACGCTTTTCGATTTTTCCGCGTTTCTGCGCTTGCGTCATTTTCTCCGTCATCCAATAAAATTCCTTCAGCACGATGGCCTCACCACCCATTCCAGCCATGAACGACATCACCAGCGGGCGCTTCTGGCTTTCGTAAAGCGCCGCGCAAGCCTCGGCATATAGCGAGCCGCCGCTGCTCACGCTGCCGAGGCCCATGTTGGTTTCGATCACTCCAACCACTTTAAACTTGCTGAGGACCTCACTGACGCGATCGGTCGGATATGGCCTGATGGTTCGCAGCCGTGCCAGACCGACCTTCAGTCCCCGATCGCGCATGTGCTGGATCGCAAAACGAGCCGTCACCGCGTGAGCCCCTTGCATGAAAAAGACAACTTCGGCGTCGTCGGTCATGAACTCTTCGATCCACGGGTCGTAGCGTCGCCCAAAAATTTGCGCGAACTCTTCGTGGGCCTGCTCGATAACCGCCATAGATTCTTCCATCGCGCGGGCACGCTCCAACTGAAGCGGTGGCCCCTGCTCAGGCATAATCTGGGGTCCGTGCGACACCGGACGCCGCGGATCCAGTGGATAAGGATGCTTGTAGGGTGGCAGGTATTCCTTTACCTGTGCCGGATCGGGCAATTCGACGTCGCCAGTGATGTGAGAAACGAAGAACCCGTCCTGGCAAACCATTTGGGGCAAGAGGACGCGAGGGTCCTCGCCGATCCGATAGGCGATCAGGTGATTGTCGAATGCTTCCTGCGCGTCGCACGACCAGCCCATAATCCATCCCATGTCGCGAGTCGACAAGGCTTCGGTATGTTCGGAGCCGAAATCGCCAGGAGGATCGAGGGTGCGGTCGGCAATCATCATCTGCACCGGCATACGGCTACCGGAGATCGGGGAATAGAGTTCGTACGCAAACTGCACGCCGACGCCCGAGCTTCCGGTGAAAACGCGCGCACCGCAGGATGCCGCACCATGGGCGATGCTCAATTGTGAGTGCTCACTGTCAGCCACGATGTACTCGGCGTCGAGTTCTCCGTTAGCCACCATCTGCGCGAGCGCCATCATGGTCGCTGTGTAGGGACGGATCGGGTAAGCCGCAATCACGTCGACATCGGCGTACTTGGCGGCCTGGGCCGAGGCGACGCAGCCGTTAATCCGGACTGTTTTCTTTTTGTTTGCAGTTGCTGTTGCCATGATTCACTCCGATTCTAAATGTTCTTTAGTGGCCGGTCCCCAAGATTCATCAGTTCTTCTGCCTGACGTCCGTGCAGCCCAGGCGAAATGGCGAACGCGGTATCCATTCGCACCACGCCGGTATCGAAGTCCAGTTCGGGCACGCCTTCGAGACAGCCCGTCGGACACTCTTCGATGCACACGCGGCAGCCTTTGCAGTAGTCGACCAGAATCTTATAGAGACCGTTCGAACGCGCCGGTCGCGCGATGCACGGCTCGGGACAGACCAGATAACAGTTGTCGCAGGCGTTACAGGTGCCGCAACTGAAACAGCGCGCGGCTTCCTCAACCGCCTGTTCCTCGGAAAACGCCTGGATCACTTCATCTTGCGTTTTGCGGCGACTTGTCGGGGGCAAGAGCGTCTGCTGAACCCGGGGGAAGTGCGGGAAATACGTCATGTTCATGCGGTTCAAATCCACGATGACGTCGATAGGAATCGTCCGCGGCTGCAATGGCTCTCCGCGCAGCACCTTGTCGAGATTGAATGCCACGCGCTTTCCATCGCCAACCGCATTCACTACCATCAGTGGTTGCCCCGTGCCTAACTGCACTATGTCACCTGCGGCAAAAATATTGGTGTCGCCGAGACGTCCGAAGCGGTCGATCTTGATGGTGCCGCGTTCGTTCTTGAATTCGTCGGGCAGCCACTTGAGCGACGCGTGCTGCCCAACAGCGATAATTACGTTGTCGACAGCGAAGCGCTCGGGCGCGGCTTCTCGATCGACGGTGATCGGAGAAGCGTTGATGGCGCCGGAGAAGCGCGCCGGATACAACTGCAAGGCCTCAACCTTGCCGTTGCCGAGCACAGCAGTCACCGCTCGCCCGTGGAATAGTTCCACGCCTTCCTCGAGCATGTCGTGCAGATCTTCCGGCGAGGCCGGCATCTCCTTGGGGTTGGCTTCTACCGTGATCATGGTCACTTCGACAGCGCCTTGCCGCAGGGCTTCGCGGGCGCAGTCAATGGCGGTGTTTCCCCCTCCGATGACGGCGACGCGAGCACCCACCTTTACCTTGGACGTGCCCATGCCGATATCGCGAAGGAAGGGAAGTCCGTAAAGCACGCCGTCCTTCGTCTCGCCCTCGGCTCGTACGCTATTGGGCTCAGTAAGGCCCACGGCCAGAACACTGGCGTCGTAATTCTTTTTCAAGTCGTCCCAAGTGACGTCCTTGCCAACTTCGACGTTGGTCTTGATCGTGATACCAAGCTCGACCAGGCGTTCGATTTCGCGATCGAGCACGTGCGCCGGAAGCACCCAGTCAGGAATGCCGCCGCGATTGAGTCCGCCGGCTTTCGGCGATTTCTCAAGGATGGTTACTTTGTAGCCGAGGCGTGCAAGTTGGTACGCAGCGCTGTGGCCTGCGGGGCCCGATCCCACGACGGCGACTTTCTTTCCGTTGGGCGTTCCAGCCTTGACCACGTCGCGCGCTAATGCCTGTCCCAGATCACCGAGAAAGCGTTCGACCGCCCGAATCGAAATGGCCTCGTCGTACTTTCCGCGGTTGCAGGCTTGTTCGCACGGGTGATAGCACACGCGGCCAGTGACCGACGGGAAGGGCATGTCTTCCTTGATGAGCGCGTAGGCATCTAGATACTTGCCGCGCTTCACCAGGTCGAGATAGCCCTGAATTTTTTCGTTGGTTCCGCAAGCGTTGTTGCACGGCGGCAATTTGTCCCGGTAGACGGGTCTGATCGAACGCCAGTTTCCGGTGGGGAACAGGTCCTGCCCTTTCTCCTGCGACGGCGCAGGAGTGATGCCGGCGAACGGAATCTTGAGGTGGTCGGGGATATGTGTGTGTTTAGTCGACATGAGATCCTTCCCTACGCATAAACTGATTTCAGCGGCATGATGTGCATGTGTTCGAGCGCCATTTCGAATGCCTTCTTGTTCGCAATCATGGGCTCGATCGTTTCCATCTTGACGATGCCGGTGCTCTTGATTACTGCCGCAATGAGCGGAGCCGCGATGTCCGGGGCGATCAATTTGTTTCGCTCGGCTGCGCCCTCCGTCGAAAGCCGGTCAAGGCCTAGCTCGCCAAGCCGGTAGTAGAGCCACTTGTGATCGGCCAAATGGGCAGCGTCAACACAAACGAGTTGTCCCAGTCGCTCCGCGCCAGGAACGAAACGAATCATGTACTCCGGGGTGTAGTGCGTGTTGATCACCAGCGTTCCGCCCGGCGGCATTCCGCGCATGTAGTCCCAACCTTTGACCATCGTGCCTTCGACCAGCACGACGATGTTAGGCTGCTCGTTTTCGTAGGTAAGCTCGTTCTCCAGGATGTTGTCGCTTACGCGACAGTATTTGCGGGTGGGAGCATTGGTGCGATCGGGATTGTCGACGTAGTTCTCCATCGCCTGCGCGTACTTGCCTTCGAGGCGTGCGGAAGCAGAGATGGAGTTGACGATGTCGCGGCCCTCCTTGTCCATGATGATGCCGCGCGTCCAGACCGTAAGTTCGGTATAGCTCATGATCAAACCTCATTCGTCACTTAGTAGATGCGTCGGGGCACAAATTCCCGCCGCCGTTGTTCACCACGCTGGCGGTTTTCGATTGCGCGGGACTGCCGCGGTCGGAATCGATCACCGCAAGGAAATCGCTTCGCAAGACAACCAGAGGCGCGACGCGAGTGCCGTCCTGAAACTCCGCAATCGCTAACAGCGCCGCTTTCTTGCACAGGCTCTCAATATCGGCGCCCGTGAATCCTTCCATCCGTACCGCAAACTCGTCGAAATCGACGTCGGATGCCAGCGGCACGCGATGACAGCAAATTTGCATGATGGCCGCGCGCTCAGCTGCATCCGGTTTGGCGAACGGGAGTATATAGTCGAAGCGCCCGCTTCGCAAGAGCGCCGGTTCGATCCGCTCGGGCCGATTGGTGGCTGCCAGCAGGATCACTCCTTTGACGTCGTGTAAGTTGTCGATCTCACGCAGGAGTTGGCTGAGAATCCTTTGATAGACGTCACTGCCGAATTGATCGGCGCCGAATTTTGGCGCGACCGCGTCAATCGTGTCGAAGAACAGAATGCAGGGCGCCGCCCGTCTCGCCTTTTTGAAGACTTCGCGTAACGCTCGCTCGGATTCGCCTAACCACTTCGAATACAGCTGCGGTCCATCGATGGCGATGAGCGGAAGCTGCTTTTCACCGGAGAGCGCTCGCGCCATGGCGGTCTTTCCAGTGCCCGATGGCCCGGTCAGCAGGATGCCTCGCGGCGGCATGAGTCCAACCTGCTCATAGATCTCGTCGTGCATGTGCGAATGCTCGATCACCGCATCGAGCAACCGCTTCACCTCGTGGAGGCCTCCGAGGGACGCAAATGTCGATGAACTTTTCTCAATAAAGAATTCGCGAGTCGCGCTGGGCTCAACTTCTTTCAAACCAGCTAAAAAATCGTTGCGCGTAACCTGCAGCGAGCCCAATTCAGCAGATGCGGCGCCGTCAGCCCCGAGCGGGACGGTTGAAAGAAAACCGCGCAGGGCAATCATGCCAACTTCCTGCCCTAGCGCTTCGAGATCGGCGCCGACGAAACCGTGGGAATGCTCGGCGATCTCCTGGAGGTCTACGTCTGGCGCGAGCGGCATAGCACGCGTGTGGATCCTGAGAATTTGCAGCCGCGCCTGCGTGTTGGGAACGCCAATTTCGATTTCGCGATCGAAGCGGCCGGGCCGACGCAGCGCCGGGTCAAGGACTTCGGGGATATTAGTCGCGCCAATGACGATGACTTGGCCGCGCGCGACAAAGCCGTCCATCAAGCTCAGAAGTTGCGCGACTACACGCTTTTCGACCTCGCCGACGACTTCGGTACGCTTGGGAGCCACGGCGTCGATCTCGTCGATGAAGAGAATCGCGGGCGCGTGGCGCGCAGCTTCCTCGAAGACTTCACGGAGTTTGGCTTCGCTCTCGCCGTAAAACTTCCGCATGATCTCGGGGCCGTTGAGGTGAATGAAGTGCACCCGGCTTTCGGCGGCGACGGCGCGCGCAAGCAAAGTCTTGCCTGTCCCCGGTGGGCCGTACAAGAGCACGCCCTTGGGCGCGAGAATTCCCAGCCGCTCGAAGATGCGCGAGTACTTCAGCGGCAACTCGACCATCTCGCGGACCCGCGCTACCTCGCGTTCAAGCCCTCCGATATCTTCGTAGGAGACCGCCGGAGCGCGGGCTGCCGTTTGCTCGCCTTCCACGACCCGGATGTCGGTGCGTTTCCCGATCACCACAGGTCCCGAGGGAATCGTGCGCACAACCTGGAAGTTCACCGCCTTGGCAAACGTCGGCACACGTACCACGCCGCCAGTCATAACCGGGACACCTTCCAGATCCTCGAGCATCCGGTCAGGTGCAATAGTCGCCGGCGCGGCCCCTATCCACAACGGTGCAAAGCGAACCGCTACGGCCTGCTCGCGCTCGATTGCGTTCACGGTCACCTGCTCCTGCAAACCCGCGCTGCAATTGCTCCGGCAGGTGCCGTCGATCTGGATCATGCCTTCGTAGCTGTCGTCTGAAAGTTCGACGCGTGCAACACCGACCGTGCCGCCGGTGATCTTCAACACATCGCCTGCTCTGGCACCCATACGCCCCAAGTCGGCTGCCGACAGTCGCGCGATGGCGTGACCGACGTCCTCGACTCGCGCCTCCGCAACACGCAACGTAAGTGTCGCGGGAAAAGACGATGGGGGGATTTCCGTCATGGCGCGATTTACTAACTGCTCCTGGCGGGGGAATCCGTCGAAGAGTTTCACTTTCGGCTTCTCTGTGTTATCCAGCTCCGGAGGCACAGTAGCCACACCAGGAACGTCATTTTCCGAGCCAGTCAATCTAATCGTCCCCAGATAGGTGAGCTCCATGGCCCACCGTTAGCCATTGGCAGAGGTAACTGCCAGGTTCAATGTGACGCGATTCGCTTCCCCCACGCCATTGCAAATCGCGAAATAGCCGCCTACGAGAAATTCCGCTGCTGGTCAAAACTTCTCAAGTACGATCTCTTCGACGTCCTCAATGTGCCGGCGCATCGCCGACTTTGCGGCTTCAGCATCGTGCCGTTTAATCGCCGCCAGAATCCGCCGGTGGCCGGCGAGTGACTTCTGCGGGCGGCCTTCGACCTGCAACGACCGCTCCCGCGTATCGCGCAGCAGATCCATGAGAATATCGAGCACCTTCAGAACGACACTGTTGCCGGAAGCCAGGGCAACGCTATAGTGGAATTCCGCGTCCTCAGCCACAGCAGCGTCTCCGAGAGCCTGCTTGGTCTCTTGTCGCTGCAAAATCTCATCCATCTCGGATATTTCGTCGGCCGAAGCGTGCGTTGCGGCGCGGGCTGCCAGTGGCGGTTCGAGCATCTTCCGAAAATCCAGAAGTTCGCTCACCAGTTCCCGCCGGTGCTTCAGCGCATTGGCAAACGGGTTCACCAACGAATCGGTTGAGGTCGCGCGCACGATCGTCCCGGCCCCCTGCCGTGGCTCAACCAGACCCATCAGTTCCAGGCCTCGAATCGCATCCCGTATGGAACTGCGGCTCACCCTCAGCATCTCCGCCAGTTCACGTTCCGAGGGTAGTTTGTCGCCAGGGTTCAATTTTTTCAGAATCAGGCGCTCAATCTGCTTGGCGACTTCTTCGTAGACTTTGTTTCTGCGAACTGTCTCAAATTCAGACTTGACGGTGGCGAGCAAGCTAGGCTCCAAGTGGTCCGATAAGTGGACCAGCGAACGAAGTATACGCCCGTGGTCACGCCCATTGTCAACCCCGCCAGCAAGTTTTTTTCTGGGATGGATGAAAAAAGTTGATGGAAGCATACCCGAGTCAAATGGGGAGGTCGCTTAGAACCAACAAAATGATCAGGCGGGGCCACGATGACGCCTCGCGATCTGCTTATTTTGGTTGTTGCCGCGCCGCACACTCGGCGAGCAGCTTGGTGCAGTTGTAAATGGTTCGTGTGCAAGCCATGGGAAGTCCCACCCGCTCTCCCAACTCAACGACCGCCCCCACCAGCGCTTCCAGTTCCATCGGCCTGCCAGCTTCGAGATCTTGAAGCATTGAAGTTTTGTGCTCGCCGACTTTTTCCGCGCCCGCGATTCGCTGGTCGATAGAAACCGGTAGCTCCATACCCAACCTGCGGGAGACTGCCTCCACTTCCTGCATGATGTCTCGGATCACCGAACAAACTCCGGGGTCGCGGACCATCTGAACCAGCGTGGCGCGGGTCAACGCGCTGACTGGATTCAAGGAAGCGTTGCCCATGGCCTTGACCCAAATCTCGGACCGGATGCGCGCGGTGACCGGGCAGCGCAAGCCGGAGGCGATCAGCGCCTCCGCAATCCGGCGGCATCGATCGGAACGTGTGCCGTCCGGTTCGCCGAGAGTAATGCGGTTCCCTTCGATGTGTTGAATCACTCCGGGTGCGGTAATCTCGGTCGAAAAATAAACGATGGAGCCAACCACTCGATGCGCTTCGATGGCCGCCGAGATCATGCCATCAGGATCAATGCGCTCCAGACGCATTCCTTCCCATTCGCCGCCGAAGCCCTGGAAGTACCACCAAGGAATTCCATTCTGCGTGCTGACAACGGTAGTGTCTGGCCCGAGTACTGGTCTCAACTGAGGCGCAAGTTGGGGCAGGCCGTGCGCCTTTACGCCAAGAAAGACAACATCTGCCGGCCCCACTTCTTCAAGGGAATTGGAGATTGCAGGCCGCGCCACGAAATCTCCCTCACTACTTCTCACCTGCACCCCGCGCTCCTGCATGGCGCGAAGGTGTGGCCCGCGCGCAAAGAGGGTGACATCGAATCCCGCCCGCGCCATGCGCGCGCCGATGTATGCACCGATTGCTCCCGCCCCCGCGATCAGGAATCTCATGGTTAACTATCCACGCTGGTCATCCGCGAGCGCAGCGGCAACGGCCCGCCGGCGAATTTTTCCGGTTGCGGTGGTGGGAATGCTTTCTACCAGATAGATCTTGGCTGGACATTTGTAATCGGCCAGCGAGTCGCGGCAGTGCTTGATGAGTGCGGATTCAGTGGCGCCATGGGGCTCGTGTAAGACCACGGCTGCGGCCACTTCCTCACCCAGCGTGGGATGCGCGCAACCAAACGTGACTGCAGCCGCGACTGCGGGATGCTTTAGCAAAATCTCATCGACTTCGTGAGGCGCAATGTTTTCGCCGGCGCGGATGATGATGTCTTTGATTCGGCCCGTCAAGTGCAAATAGCAGTCCTCGTCAAGCAATCCCTCGTCGCCCGTACGAAACCATCCGTTCACAAAGGCGCGAGCGTTGGCTTCGGGATTGTTTTCATATCCCCGGAACACATTGGCCCCTTGAATGGCGACCTCACCCCGCTGGTTAATGCCAAGGTGATTGCCTTCTTTGTCCATGATGCTGATGCGAAGCCCCGTACCTACGCCGACAGAACCCGGCTTCCGATGCCGCGGCGGTAAAGGATTCGAGGTCATCTGATGCGCGGCTTCGGTCATTCCGTAAGCTTCGACAAAAGGGACGCCAAACAGCCCCTCGATCTTGTGAATGAGTTCTGGCGATAAGGGCGCGCTGCATGAACGGATGAAGCGCAGAGATGCGGCTTCTGCCGGTTTGTGGTGAGCCCGGGCCAGCAGGATTTGATGCATCGTGGGCACTCCCGAATACCAGGTCACGTGATGTTCGCGCACTGTGCGCCAGAACGAAAGCGCGTTGAACTTGGTGGGAACAACCACCGTCCCTCCGGAAAGCAGAGTCGCCATGGTTGAGCCAATCAGCCCATGAATGTGAAAGAGCGGCATGATGCAAAGCGAAACATCTTCTTCCGAGAGAGCGTACGTGTTCGCGATATTCGCCGACGAAACCGCCAGGTTGAAATGCCGCAAGGGTACCCGTTTGGGCCGCCCCGTGCTTCCACTGGTGTGCAGGATCAGGGCAATGTCATCCGCCGTGGGGACGGGCGCCGAAACTCCGGTGGCAGCATTTGCCAGGTGGACGTTGCCCTGTTCGCTCATTTCCACCGAGAACACCGGGATCTTGCGGTCCGCGGCTGCGCTACGCGCGAACTCCGCGCCGACCGGGGGGCAAAGCAAAACCCGGGCATCGGTGTCACCCAGAAAAAAAAGAAACTCCTCGTAGGGGTAGGCCGGGTTCAAAGGGGCTGCAGTTCCGGCGATGGAGGCAGCTAGAAAGCTCACAATCGCGGGCAATCCATTTGGCAATACAATCGCCACCGCATCGCCACGGCGAATGCCGGCGGAGGCCAACGCGTTCGCCATTGCCAGCACCTGCTGCCGCAGAGAATCGTAGGTGATCCGGATTCCAAGCTCGGGGACGATCACCGCCGTGTGACTGTCCGCAAAATGTAAAACGTCGAGAAGCGTGTGGACCGACTTCAGAGTCATGTGCTGTTGCCTTTGACGCGGTCCCGGAGGATGGGCCGATTTTATCTGATGCTCGTGAAGCGAGCGGAACGCAGCCAAGAATCCGCCGAACTCAAATCGAATAGCCCTCGGATTTCAGCGCTTTGCTAAACTCTCTCAGAAAAAGCTGGACGTTGTCCTCGGTTGCCAACGGTCCCATCACGCCAATGCGGAAGACTTTACCCGCGAGCGGACCGAAGCCCCCGGCGATCTCAATGCCTGCTTCGTCCAACAGGTGTTTTCGCACTTTCGCTTCGTCAACACCTTTCGGAACACACACTGTGTTCAGGGTCGCAATTCGGTGCTCCTCGGGAACGTGCAGGCGGAGGCCCATCGCTTCGACGCCCTTTACAAAAGACTTGTGGCTACGCAGATGCCGATCCCAGCGCTTGTCAATTCCTTCCTCGGCGATGACCAGCAGCGCCTCGCGCAGGGCGTAAAACATGGAAATCGGCGCAGTGTGGTGATAGCGGTGCGATACCGTGGAGTAGTCATGAATCAGCTTGAGGTCCAGATACCAACTGCGTGATGGAGTAGTGCGGCCGCGCAGCCAGTCCATCGCCCGTGGCGACATCGCCATCGGGGACAGTCCCGGGGGACAGCTCAGCCCTTTTTGCGTGCAACTGTAAGCGATGTCGATACCGATCTGGTCGAAATCCACTGGCACCCCGCCAAGCGATGTGACGCAGTCCGCAATCACCAGAGCCCCGATTTCGTGCGTGGCGGCACAGATTGCCTTGCCCGACTGCAACGCTCCCGTCGAAGTCTCGGCGTGAATGTAAGCCACAACCTTGGGTTTCTCGCGACGGATAAACTCTGCAGCTTCCTCATCGGTGAAAACCGCTCCCCAGGGTTTTTCAAAGCGCACAACGTTCGCGCCGTGGCGCTTGGCCATCTCCGTGAGTCGATCGGAAAAGTACCCGTTGGCAAACACCACGAACTTGGTTTCCGGTTCCACGAAGTTGGCAACCGCCGCTTCCATCCCCGCGCTGCCAGTGCCCGAAATCACTAGCGTGGCGCCTTTGTGCGTGCCGTAAGCCATTTTCAGCAATTCCTGTACGTCTGCCATCACCTGGATGAAGTATGGATCCAGATGCCCGACGATCGGCTTCGACAGTGCTTCATAGACGCGCGGATGAACCATGCTGGGTCCCGGTCCGAATAGGTAACGGCGAGGCGGTTGTAAGGGAGGAAAAAGATTAAGTGCGGGATCTTGCTGCTCTATGGCGCTCATAACCCTCGTTCTTGGTCAGAGATAGTTAAACACGCGTACCGGACTTCAATCTTCCGAGCCCACCCGAAACGACATTCACGATAGGATGTAATCTGACAGTGGGCACTGATCATGCCACTTCCGTCAAGATTATTCTGCTGATCTGTTTGATCATTTTCTCTTATCAATTCCTGAGCTACATTCATCCCCCTAAATCCATTTCGTTCCGCCTAAATTGGCGAGTGATGTCCCTGCACGATCAAATCCTCAGCGATGCGGCGCGCTTCAGGGAGGGTCGTCGCCGCCTTGGCATCAATCTCTTTTGGCAAATCGCGTTGAATTTTAGCCAGCTCTTCATCAAAAATGCGGGTTGCCAATTCCCGAGTATGCTCGACCGGTTTGCCATCGTCTCCGGGAACTTTGACCTTGTGGCGCACCCGCTGCGCAATCATAAGGCGGTAGATGCGGTCGGTGGCCAGATCCTCCATGAAACCATCGAGCAGGCTGGCGCCCTTCCCATTGAGAACACCGTTCCGATAACGAATCACCGTACGCGCCGCCGCTCGCGTCCCCGCAAGCGTGGTCTTGCCAACGCCTTTTGGGACGGGCCGCAGATCGGGATGCGAATTCGGCAGCTTCGGCCGTTTTGCGATTTGATTGGGAAACGGAAATTGCGCCACTGCGATCTCGTTCTGATCCGGGTGGCCGGTCCACGCCCCATCCATCAGGCAGTTGGCTTCGTTCCTCTTGTCTTCCTTGAGAACCTTCAGTGCGCGCTCATTCAACTCCGCGTCCGTGCGGCTGGGATAGAGCGCGGTCATTCCGCCAATCGCATGAGCGCCGTGCTTGTGGCAAATTTCCGGCATCAGCGTGCGGAAGTTCTGGAAGAACGCCACATCGTGCGGAATGGTGTTGCGGTCGGGCAAAATCCAGTCGGGATCCTCGGACATGAAATCGATCAGCGAAGCCATGTAATCCCACCGCCCCAGATTCAATCCAAGGCAGTGCTCGCGCAGATTGAAAAGGAATTCCTCCATCTGATAGGCCAGTGGGTGCGCCTCTACCAATGCCATGCATTTTATGTAGTTCGGGGACAGACCCTTATGTTTGGCAAGAGCCCGGAAAAGGTCACGCCACCAGAAGGCCTCGTCGGCAGACTCACTCTTGGGAATGTAAACCGAGAAATTGTGCGGCAGCCATGCCGGATCGATCTGGTACCAGATCAGCGCGAGGTCGAACAGGGAAGCCGACATGATTTCGTTCTTGATGACTCCACCCTGGCTGAGGTGCAGCCCACGGGGGCGCACCCAGGTTACGGTTTTCGAGCGCTGGACCGTAACTTTCTTCTGCCGTTTCTTGTCGTCGTAGCTGAGTTCGTACTTGTAGGCGGCGATCGTGTTCTGAACCGCCAGCATGATGTTCTCCCAGGCGTTCGCCGTAGAATCCTCCAAGTCCACCATCACGGCGGGAGATCCCGAGTTCAACAGCTTTACCGTCAGCTCAGCGTCATCAGCCGGACCGGTCATCTGGTTGCGCTGATCCGCGCACCAGTCGGGCACTTCGATTCGCCAGTCGGAGGTCGTGGCCTCGGAGGCTGGCAAATAGTTTGGCGGATGTCCACGATGCGACGACTGCAACACCTCGGCGCGTTTGGCGACTAACTTCTGTTGTCGAGGGGTAAATTGCTGGTGAAGCGGCACCAGGAAATCAAAGAATCCTCCAGGGAGATCTTCGCGCGGATTCAGATTCGCGGGCGCGTAGTTCATGTACTGCGACGTGGGGTTTTCAGTATGTAGTGCCATGAGATCAGATCCTTCCGCAGGCTCGCCCGCCAACGTGCGTGCGACTTATTTTTTCCGCTAAATGCCGAAGTCGGTTTGTGGGATACAGCCCTTATCCAGAACCATTCGAAAACGGCGGAGCGCCGCTATTTATCTGGTGTTTTGCTCATCAGCGACGCGTACTTCCCGACCGCGTTCGGAGTGCTCCCGATGAACCTGACTATCTACTTGCGCCTCCGTTCCGACAATACAATCATTACAGGGCCTCCATACCGAGTCAACTGCATTCAATGTTTTATGGGGCGGCAAACTATGAACAGTGATCTTGATCACAGCCACGCCGATTGCCTGCAGCTTAAGATGTCGCGTCTCTTGCATCGCTCTATCGGGAGACGTGGATTGTGGTCGAGGTTGAACGAGCTGTGAGCCGGTTGCTGGAATACGGGTTTACAAAAAGCCGATCGAAGACGGATTTATGTTTACTCCTCCATCTCTTGCGCGTTCTCTTGCGCGTTCCAAAGTTGCGATTGTCTCTAATTCCACGCGCTCCAGAAAAAGATTACTTGACTCTCACTTGCGGGATGTGGTAAATAGACGCGCCAGCGGATTGGTCCGCTTTTCATACAAGTTAGCAATTTTTCAAATAGGCGGTTTAGTGATTTTGTCGCCCCGAGGCAACCCGCGTGTGAGGCTTTTGCACGCCTGCTCCGGGCCGAGGCCGGTTGGCCAAATCATGGTCGGAGAGGAAAACATGCGCTCACTAACAGCGTTTTTCGTGCTTCTGGTCGTATTCATAGCGCCCGGTTCGCTCGCCCACGCTCAAGGCACGGAACCCGCGAGCAAGACCAGCGGATCGCCCTCCGTGGCTGCCAGCAAGGAAGAGGTCAACCAGTTACGCAACCAGGTTGCTGCGCAACAAAAAACCATCGAGGAATTGAAGGTGATGGTTCAGCAATTGGTTGCGGGCCAGGCGCAACCGGCCGACGGAAGTCCGGCTCATGTGAAGCCTGTGGCTGATGTCTCGGCCAACTCCACCACGGAACCCCTGAGCGGCGCTGGAACCGAAGGCGTCCATTTGGTGAACACAGTTCTGGTCCAGCCTGAACCGATGGAGGCAATCATCGATCAGGCTCAACCAGCGGCTGCGCCCAAGAAGGAAGCCCCGCTCACGGCGGGATGGAACGGCGAGCATTTCTTCATCAAGAGTGCCGACGGGCAGTTCAGCATCAGTCCCTATGGCTACGTTGACACTGACTATCGCGCTTACAAGGGCGACGGCGCTCCTTCAGATACATTCGTGATCCGGCGCGCTCGCTTCGGATTCCAGGGTAATTATGGCTCTCACTTCGACTACGCCATCTTGACCGACGCCAACGCCACCTCGGGCGCCATTGTGCGCGACGTTTATCTCAACGTCAGGATCAAGCCCGAGTTCCAGTTCCAGGCTGGCCAGTTCAAAGAGCCTTTCGCCCAGGAAACCGGAATTGGCGCTACCAACTTGGATTTCGTCGAACGCGGTTTGCAGGCGCTGCTCTACCCCTCGGTCGGTACTGCCTTCCGCAGTCCGGGTCTCGCGTTTCACGGAGACATCGACGGCGGCGTCGTGCAGTACTGGGCGGGAATGTTCAACGGACGGAATGGAGTCGCGCCAAACACCACCAACCAGCCTGAGTTTGTGGGCAGGCTACGCTTCTATCCGTGGCGCAAGACCAAGGACGAATGGTTGAGGCAGTTGGCCTTTGGGGGATCGTTCACCAACAGCCGCTCCCGAGGGCTTTCCGGTGACCTGAGCTTCCCCGGGTTGATCCCTGACGCTGCTTACTCGTTCTTCCCGCAGTTGAGGATCAACGGCCCGATCCAGAGGTACGAGGGTGAATTCACCTACATCAAGGCGGGTTTCGCGCTGCGCGGCGAGTACGTGCAGATGCAGCAGCAACGCGACAGTGTGGGATCTGAGCAGGTCGGCGGCTTGGGCTTCCTGACTTTACCCGGAATCGGGGCCAAGGCTTGGAACATCGGCACCACCTATTTGCTGACCGGTGAGAAGCGCCCGGAGAACGGCACTCCGCGCGTCAAGAGTCCGCTATTCGGTCCAGATACTCCAGGGGGCAAGGGACGCGGATGGGGCGCTTGGGAACTCGGTCTGCGCTACTCCGGCATTCAGTCGAACGCGCCCAGCGCGAACTTCCTGAACATCTATACGCCGGGATTTGTCCCCCAATATGACTATCACACGGACCAGTTCACAATCGGTGTCAACTGGTACCCGAATTATTGGGTGAAGTACCAGCTCAACGTCAACATCGATCAACTGAAGCAGCCCAGCATTACTGGGCAAGTGCCGCAGAATTTCTATGTCATCTTGCAAGAACTGCAGTTCCGCTTCTGAAGATTGTTTAGGCAGGGATTGGGAATGTGCGGGAAAAGTTTTGGTTGTGCGCCAGGGCTGGTTACAGCCTGCTCTGAAAGGAAAATTGCAGGAGGAGATTCGATGAGATCGAGAATTCTACTTACTGTTCTTCTCACGGCGTTGTTTGTGATCGCGAGCGGCTGCGGGAACGTGAAGAACTGCCCCGTGTGCGGTACCACCACCGCTGACGGTTACGCCGACATCGTTAACATCACCGTTCCCGAGCACAATCCCACCGGCGAGCCGGGCGGTCCGTTCAACTCCTTCGACATAAGCTGGATCAATCAAGCGACCCACTTGGATTTCGTCTCCGACCGTATTGGTCTGGCCATTGTCGTCGTGGACACCGTCAACAATATCGCGGTCAATGCGATTCAGGGCAGTAATGCCGTGACCAACGCAGGAAATGCCGCCAGTTCATGCGACCCAAGCATACCGCCTACTGCGGACGTGGTTGGAAATTTCACCCGTTTCGGATGCCGGAACGCCCCCTTTCACCTGATCTCGGGTTTTGGCGCCAATGGCAAGTTCGGTGGGTTCCCCGGGGCCCAGTGCTGCGCTTCGCGTGCCAACGGCGTGAACCCGATGTCGGGGCCCGACGGCGAAGAAGTGACTCCGGACGGGAAGACGTTATTTACCGCGATTGGCAACGCTGGGGTCGTAGTCTTCGATCTCAGCACCATGGATCTCACCAAGAATCCGCCGACCGCACCCAACGTGATCGCCACCATACCGACTGGCACGTCCGCAGATTACGACGGTCCGCTTGGTATCGCCCCTTGTGTTGCTTCCTGGAACGGAGAAGCCGGTTCGGCCGCCACCTGCGGAGACGATCGTGCTGATGAAATGGCGTACGATCCCGTGCACATGGTTCTGGCGGTGATTAACGGCGACCCGGGATTGCCTTTCGTAACATTCATTGACATGTCCCATATCGTGAGTAAGACTGGCACGCTGGCGCAGCAGCACTGCCTCCCGTTGGACCCAACCCTGGCTTACGGGCCCTGGGCAGCCGGGTTCACTCCTGCCGACTACGGTGTTAACTACCCTTTCCAAGGATCAGGCAGCGCCATCCCCCAACCATCGCCGATATTGGATCCGGGCGTGGCTGGCACTTCGTTTAATCCGCCCAGCTGCATTATCGGGCAGGTTTACTACGACGGCGCAGGCGGCGGGGCTTCAGCGGGAACTGGGCTCAATCCTGCCGTTCCTGTCGACACAGTTGGAGCCACATTCCCCTGCCCAGATCCCTCCAACCCCCACGTGTTCAGCGGCGTCTCTGGCGGAGCGGCCAATGCCGTGTTAGGGCTTCCGGGCCTCTCGGGAATAAGGCCGAGCGGTGCCACTTACACCATCCCGTGCCATCACGGGCCGATCATCGATCAGGTTACGGGAGCGTTTTGCAATCAGGCCACGCCAGGGGGCACGTGCGCCGGCGCTATCGCGCCAGCTGGGTTGGGAGGGGAGGCTTGGAATCCTAACACTGGTCACTTGCTGCAAGCGAATGAAAATTGTATCGGTATCACCAACATCGGCTGCGTCGACGAAATCGACCCGCGGCTTGGGAACCCGAATGGGCCGATAGTGGTCAACACCTTCGTGCTGCAAAATTGCATGCCAACCAGTGTGGTTCAGGGTCCTGGCAACAACTTTCTCGTCGGATGTGCCGACCACGACGGCGAAGCTTTCCCGCCCAACCTTTTCGTCATCGACGGCACCTCGGGCAACATTATCAGCGAAATTACCAACGTCGGCGGGGTTGACGAGGTCTGGTACAACTCGGGGGATAATCGGTATTACGTGGCAGCAAGAGATATGCCCAACGGCCCGGTCATGGGCGTGATCGACGCCGGCAAGAACCTCTGGCTGCAAAACGTCACCACCGGCTCGAATTCGCACAGCATCGCGGTCGATTCCAGTAACAACCACGCGTTCGTGCCCTTGCAGGCCGGTGGAATATGCACCACGCAAAGCAGCAACGGTTGTATTGGTGTGTACACTCAACAGTGAGCGGACAAATGGATTGGGCGAAGCCCCGGACGCATCCTTTGGATCCGGGGTTTCGCAATGAAGCACGCGGTTCGATCCAAACCCGGGCCGAAGAGAACGTGTGGTATAGTTTCACGCAGTAGGCTCGGACCAGAAGTGGGTGTGACTTATGCAGAGCATTCGAAGAGCTGCCGTACCGGGTGGAGTTGTATTTCTCACGTTCTTCGCGGTTTTGGTCGCGCTGTCCCTCGCCAAGGACGCCCCCCCCAAGAAGCCCGCGGATGTGCCTGCGACCGTGATCGCTCACCTGCCGCTTCCTCAGGCGACCGGGAGTCAGATGTTGCTGCAGCGGCAGGAAGGAAGAAATTACCTCTACGTGCAGCAGGCCTCCAAGCAGGGCTTCATGATCGTGGATGTTACTAAGCCAGAGAAGCCGAATCTGCTGAAGCGAACCGTAGCATCGAACCCGGCGACCGCAGGCAACCTGGAGATGGTCAGCCCCGACGTCGGCATCGCCTCAGCGCCGGAGAAAAAGCCGACCACTCTCACCAGCAGCAACCATCCCACGGAGAATGTGCGGGTGCTGGATTTGAGCGATCCGCACAATCCGAAAACCCTTCAGGAATTCAATGGCGTGACCAGCGTCCTTCCCGATGGCGGGCACGGTTTGATCTATCTCACCAACAACGAAGGCTTGTGGATTCTGCGTTACACACGTCCGGCACTACTGGAGCCCGCCCAGAAGAAACGTCCGTGCGACTCCTACTCGGCGATCGAGTCGATGCCCCCTGAGTGTGACTAGGCTGCTCTCTATTCAGAGGCCGGGTGCACCGTGCATTGCTTCGAAACGGTCTTGATCGTATCTATTATTATGGTCACCGAGGCCGCGGAACCCGTTCTGGTTAAGGCATCGGAGCTCGTGGTCATCGACGGCACTTCTCTCCCGGTTACTTCCACTCTTTGCCCCAGGTACTGGCGAAGCTTGGTTTTGCCAGTCGCCTGAAGTTCGTACGACATGGCTGGGTTCTGCTTCATCAGTATGTAATCACCACTAAATCGGTTGACGCAGCCCTGCACCGTGATGTCTCCCTTGGAAGCTTTCGATTTGGGTTGGTTGGTTGCGCTGGGATTGCTGTCTTGTGACAGAAGAAAACTGCTCGAAAGGAGCAGAGCGAAACACAGTTTACTCATAGAGGTTTCCCCCTTGCAGGAACGGATAGCAACATTATGGCACGGGTTGCCTTGAACGTGCGCGATGGTTATTTGACGTGCGTTTCCTGATAGTGAAGTTCCTTCCATTGCCCGCCGCGCTTCACCCAGAGTTCCGTGATATAAACTCTTGAAAAACGCACCGCCGATCTGGGCGGGAATTGCAAAGTAACTTCGTAGATGGCGAATGCTGCGTCCGGCCCCAGCGGGATCAGTTTGTAACCCCACAACGTGTAGTTGGAAACATTCCCATTCGCCAGTTCGTTCAAAGCCTGAAGCTTGGTGCGCTCCCCCTGGCCATCGACTTCAACCCCCTGATAGTCATCGGCCAGCAATTCGGCGTACGCCTTTTTGTCCTTGTTCTTAAGCGCCTCCCATTCGGCTTTGATTTTCGCCTCGAATATGGCCTTCAGCCCCGCGTCTGCCGACACGCTGCCAAATTGCTGGCCCTCGCCAGACTTACTCGGCGCCGCCGGGATTTGCGCAAAAGTTACAGCCGTCAGCCCCGCCACGCAAGCGAGGACAAAGCAAACGCGCATAATTCCTCCTAAGGAACGCAGCATCTTATCAGATTCCTTCACCTGCCGTCGTTTTGAATTGAATTATTTGAAGTGAAGTAGTGTTAGGATGCTGAGCGTCCGCAAATCCGCGCCGCGAATCGACCTGCGCGCGGATCCTATGGGTGCAGCGCTTCGGAGGCGAACCAACCTATGTCGCATAGTGGAGCGGAGACTTTAGTCCGCGAATTGCTATCGGCGTATGACACCGGCCAGATGGTCGCCATCCCTCCCTCCGCCCGCCCCGGTTTCGACCTCAACGTGGCTTACGAGGTCGAAGCAACCCTTAAGCAGTTCCGCAAAGCTGCTGGACATAGGACCGTCGGCCGCAAAGTCGGATACGCCAACAAAGCCATGTGGCGAGTGCTCAAGCTCGAAACTCTGGTCTGGGCACACATGTACGATGACACCGTGCATTACAGCGAAAGCAACTCCGCCGCGTTATCGTTCCCCCATCGCCGTTCGCTCAAGATCGAACCCGAGATTGTTTTCGGATTGAAACAACCGATCACGGCGGAAGGCCTGGATGCCACCGTCGCGCTCGAATCTACGGAATGGCTAGCCCTAGGATTCGAAATCATTGATTGCCCCTTTCCCGAATGGAAGTTTCAGCCCAGTGATTTCGTCGCATCCTTCGGACTTCACGCCGCTCTGGTAATCGGCGAGAAAGTGGAAGTGCGGCCCGACCAGATCGCCACGCTGGTGGACGAGCTGCCACGCTTCAAAGTGCGCATGTCGAAGAACGGAGAATTCGTTGAAGAAGGCTCGGGCAAGAACTCGCTGAAGAGTCCCGCCCTGTGCCTGGCAGAATTAGGCGCGGCCATCGTGCGCCGATTCCCCAACGAACCGCTAAGCGCCGGCGAAATCGTGAGCTCCGGAACCCTCACCGCTGGACATCCCACCGGCCCAGGCGACCTCTGGACCGCCGAGGTCGAAGGCCTGCCTCTACCCCCCTTGACCTTGCGCCTGACCTGATCGCGACTCTCGGAGGCCAACCCGCCCCCCGAAGCGTGACTCGGCGATTAGGATCCGTCGCCCCAAAAATCGTCATTTCACTCACAATTCAGGTCAATGCATTATGAAAGAGCGCCCGAGTGGGATGGCTGGCGCCGCCTCCGCTCCGCTACGCTGTGCAGGGCTTCGCTCCGCTCCGGCGGCGAGAGAGTTAATGGGCAGGGTGGGAAAAAGTGCAAGAAGCATAGGCAAATCGGCGGGAGAATGGCACTGTACCTTGGGAGAAGATAAGCGTTGGCACGAATAATCTTCCCCCAAGGAGGCAACTGAAATGAGTCGCGACATCAAGTATATCGGCATGGACGTACACGCGATCCGGCTCCGCGGCATTCCTCCGAACCCTTCTTTCATCGCCTTCGGAGTCGTGCCCAGCTTCTGTTCCAGCAGCACTTCCCCCGCTTCATCCAGCACGCAATACCAACTCGATCGATCGCCCAGATCCAGGCCGATCGTCAGTTTCTGATCTCGAAAATTCCTGATCTGCTTTGCCTCTACAGTGCTAACCTTCTTCATTGCCGGTCTCCTTTATCTTTTGCGCTTCGAGCGCGTCGATACCTTGGGAGCGTACAGCATCCCGCCGGAGACCGGCATTCTCATCCCATCTGGTTGCGTCAGTTGAGAACAAAACCGCTTGTGAACCGAAATATGCGGTAGACTGCTCGGCAGTCGGGCCTTTCAAAAGCTGGTCGAGGCTAGCCCATATCTCGGCGCTGTTGTGTTATTGGCCGAACCCTTTCGGAGATAAGAATCATGAAACGCATAGTGATCGGTATATGTTCAGCGCTGGTGATTATTGCGACCGCGAATTTCTTTCCCGGACGGGCGCAGGAAACCAGCACTCCGGCAAATCAGCCACCTGAGAACTCGGCTGCCTCGAATCCGCTGAAGGTGGCTTTGCTGAAGTGGTACCCAGCTAACCAAACAACCAGTTTCAAGGTGGGCAGCGCGCCGAACGACGTTGCCTTTGATGGACAAAACATTTGGGTGACGAATGGCGGCGACGACACGGTGACCAAGCTGCGACCGAGCGACGGCACGGTGCTGGGGACGTTTAATGTGGGGTCGCAGCCCTACGGAATCACGTTCGACGGGGCCAACATCTGGACTGTGAACAGCGGAGGCAACAACGTGACCAAGCTGCGAGCCAGCGACGGCAAGGAGTTGGGGACGTTCAATGTTGGTCGATATCCCTGGCTGGCGGCCTTTGACGGCACCGACATTTGGGTGACGAACGCCTTTGACAATTCCATCAGCAAGCTGCGGGCAAGTGACGGTAAGACGCTGGGTACGTTTGCCGTGGGCGGACCACGAGGAATAGCCTTCGACGGAACATATATTTGGGTTTCATGCGACAACCAAGGAACGAGCACTGCGACCAGGCTGAAGCTTGATGGGACCATCGCAGGGAGTTTCCCAGTGGGTGCTCAACCACTCGGCATGGCGTTTGACGGGGCAAACATTTGGGTGGCGGGTAACGACACGGGCCACGGGGTATTAACTAAATTGCGAGCCAGCGACGGTAAGAATCTAGGAACGTTCAACGTGTCGGGTGAGCCCTATCACGTTGCGTTTGATGGAACCAACATCTGGGTCACGGAAGCGGCTGCGGTCGTCGAAGTCCGAGTGAGTGACGGCGTAGTCATAGGCGAGTTCAACGGCGGGACGAATGCGTTCGGAATTGCCTTCGACGGGGCCAACATCTGGGTGGCAGATTCAGGCGGAAAGACTGTCTCCAAGCTGTAGAACGATGTAGTGCATGGTTTTGTCCACGGGGCGGACTCCCAGGATAGTTGATGTAAAATCCCAATTACACTCACGGTCCTGGGTTTTTGTGCATGGGTCCGCCAGCAACACTCCATAGAGACTGCCCCACCTTTCGCCAACTAAAACGCGGGCCGCCTCGGCTTCATATTCCCATTTTGGAACTGCACCCGCATTTTCCTCATTATTTCCTTGACTTTGCTTATAGATATACTATACTGTAGCTATATAACGAGTAAATCAAGGAGCCTGTAAGTTGTCCCTCCCCTCCGGATCCGCCAGGCAAGCAATTTCTTTCCCTTCAACCACCCCGCAACTCCTTTGTCTCCAAGATTTTGCCCGCAACCCGTTTCTTTTCATAGATCTGGCGGGTACCCCGCAACCCCGACTCAATCGATTCATAGATTTACGCGGAAACGCGATTCTTTTTCAGGAGTAGTTCATGCCCACACTTGTACCCAAACGTCCCCGCAGTTGCACCCACATCAAGGTCGCCGGACAGCGCTGCGGATCGCCCGCCCTGCGCGGCGAGTTCTTTTGCTATTTCCATACCCGCGTGATCAAAGGCGTGCAACAGCGCGTCGACATGCGCCTCGATTCCATGGCCCTGCTCGAAGATTGCGAATCCATCCAGCTTTCGCTCATGCACGTCGTCGATGGTTTGATCAAAGGCACGCTCGACCCAACCCGCGCCCGGCTCATCATTCAAGCCCTGCGCATCGCCGCCAGAAATGCAAAAAATGTCCGCTTCGAGGCCCGCTACGAGGACCAAAAGCAAAGTATGGTTCGCGAAGTCCCCGACTACGCCCGCCAATACCTGATCGAACACCCCGAGTTCGGCCCACCCATAGACTCAAAGCAAAGCAAGAAGTGTGGCGCGGGCGCCCTCGCCCGCGAGGTCGACGAACAAGTCCCGTGTGGCGCAGACATTCCTGTCCGCGAAGCCAACGCCACGGTCACTGCCCAATGTGAATCACCAGCCGCGCCAGCCCAATTGCAACCAACCGCATCCGCGAAAAGAACCGCAACCCCAGCCGCGGAGCGGCAAAAGAATGCAGCCCACGGCGCCAGCCGTGGGACAACGACACAAAACAGCCCAGCTCCGCAGGAGCGAAAGAAATCCCAACGCGAATTGCAGCAGGAAGAAAAAGAACTCGAGCGGGTGCAGGCCGCCATCGCCGGCGCCGAGCGCGGCAACTGGCGCGACCTCCGCACCGTCTTCGAATTCGCCGGTATCACCGCGCAAAACAAAGATGCCCCATCCTAAGGGAACTCTGATTAACTCCGTCGCTCTTGATTTTGCAATGGCGCGGCTTCCGTAGGCCGCTGAAAAGTGATCGATCCCTATCAGGGCATCGGTTGCGATGTGAGAGTCTACGCGGACACGCGCGGCAGGTGCAATTTAATCCGTCGTCCCGATTTTGCCTGGCGGTCACTGCTCTTAACAGACATAGCAGGCACGAGGCAACGTCGCCGGATACGGCGGTTCAGGCCCTGGATGACCTGGTTTTATGCTCCGACGGAAGGGCGGTCGTTGGCTGGCGTTCGGGGCCGAGGGGTGCCACCGTTCTCGACTCCCCACAAATCTTTGGGGGCGTCCGCTTCCAGGCCGACCTGTTGTTCGCCAGCGCGGAGCGGCTTAATCCACACTACGCGGAAGTCTGCCTTGTGCTGCCGGTACTGGATCGTGATCTGGCTCCCCACTGCGAGATGGCGGCGAACCGCGCCCAGGCGAACTCCCGCTTTGCTGACGTCAAGAGTATGGACCAGTTCCGAGTAAGAGTCGCCGGAGGCATCATTGCCAAGAATTCTGACCGGCAACACTGCCTTCGACCGATCTGCACAACGCTGTTTACCTACCGTGGGTTCCACCTGTTTTGCGAGCGCTTGATTCGAAGAGTTCAAAATGCCACTTCCTTTACTGAATAATTTTCCGGGGGGGTACCGATCCGAGGGGAGTGAACCTGTTGCTGACCTATCGGTATCTTGAGCCATGCGCGGAATTTGCGCCATGGCCCGAAGGTGTGGCAATCATCCTTCGGAGGTGGTGCGGCGCGCCGGGCAGGGATCCACGATCCCGACGCCGCGGAGGTGACTTCGGTAATCACGTGCCAGTTACAGCTGTCAGCGATAACCCCCGAACGGGCCATTGCCGGATTGGCCTCCCGGGCGCATTCTGGTGTCAGTCGTCCACAAGTCCCGCAAGGGCGTGTAGGCTCGAGATTCCCCTCTCGTGTCTGGCGCGACAAATCCCGAAAGGGTTGGAGGGTGAGAACATGACTAAGTTGCTGCAGAGACTCTGGTCCGATGAACAGGGCCAGGACATCGCCGAGTATGCTGTGATGCTCGCCGTGATTCTGGTGATCGTGGTGGGAACGGTGCGTTTGATCGGCGGGAATGCCAATAATGTATTCTCGAGCGTATCGAGTTCGATCGGCAGCTAAGGTACCAGCGTGCGAGAGGCTTGGAACGGTCGCAGTTCGATGGCGGTGGCGAGGGGATCCTCGCCCGGCCTAAGCTTCGGCTGCGGTCGTGAGGCCCGTGATGGCGTCTTCCAGAGTGGGGAAAATGAGGAAGAGCGGTTCCACACGGGTGGTTTCAAACAGCTTCAACACCCGGTCGTTGACCCCGCTCAACGCGATCCGTCGCGTGGCTTTCTGGCGCGTCACGTAGGCGCTGACCAGTGATCCCAGTCCCGAAGAATCGATATAGGGAACGTCGCTGAGGTCAAGAATAACGGTTGGGATATTTTCCTCCCGCCGGATGGCGTTCTGAAACAAAGACAAATTCTCCAGCACGAGCGGCCCTCTTAGGCAGAGGACACGCGGCCCTTCCAGCGCAACCAATCGCTCAATCGTCAACGGCTCCGCAACCATCGGGAGATTGTATGGTGAGAGCGGGAATCAAGCAACCCGTTCGGCGCGAGTGTCTGCACTCATAACTCTCAGGCCCGAAGGTACAGGCCCGATTGCCCACTCCGAACTGGAGCAGGCGCGCCCGCGACCCAGTCGTTTGGGTGAGCTTGGGACGGTTCCAGTCCTCAAGCTTCCGCCAGCCCCGCCGATTTGCAATCTAGAAGTGAACAAGAGGTGGTAGTGCCGTTGCTGGCCGTTCTTTCCCTCGCGGCTTGTCAGGTTCTGCTTGAAACTGCGCAAGTTCGAAGGGATGGAGGGTTCCACGTCTCAAGATCTATCCACGGTTCGCAATTCTCTTCCCTGCCCGGCGGGTTGCCTGCAGGCGAGAACGACGGACCGCGAATGCTCCCAAATCGCGCTTTGCGATCGGCCAGCGTGTCCACACACGGGGCCTTCGAGCTCAGCCGTTACCAGCATCAAATTACGGGTCCTGCTGGTGGAGGACAATCCGTCCGATGCTGAGCTGGTGTTGCTCGCCCTGCGGAAAGGCGGGTTCGATGTCACCAGCGAAGTGGTGCAAACGGCTGACGATTTTACCGCGCGAATCAGGAGAACTCACTACGACCTGATCCTTACCGATTACAACCTGCCGCAATGGAAAGGAATGGAGGCGCTCGATATTCTCTGTCGCGAAAATCTGGACGTGCCGTTGATCGTAGTGACCGGTTACCTGGGCGAGGAGAAGGCGGTGGAGTGCATCAAACAAGGCGCCACCGATTGCGTTTTGAAAGACCATCTGACCCGGCTGCCGCTCTCGGTGGCCAGGGCCTTGCAAGAAAAGCGGCTGCGCGAATTGCGCCGGCAGTCTGAAGAAGAACTGGCTGGCAAGGTCGCGGAACTGGCCCGCTCCAATGCCGAACTCGAGCAGTTTGCCTACGTGGCTTCCCATGACCTGCAGGAGCCGCTGCGGATGATTGCCAACTACACCCAACTGCTGGCGGAACGCTATCGCGGGCGGCTTGACGACCAGGCCGATAAATACATCGCTTATGCGGTGGATGGCGCGACCCGCATGCAGACCCTGATTCAGGACTTGCTGAAGTTTTCCCGCGCCGGCAAGGCGGAGATTGAACCCCGGACTACCGATTGCCGGGCGGTGGTCGAACAGGCGTTGAACAACCTGCGGGCCGCGGTGCAGGAGAGTGGCGCGGTGGTGAATTGGAATGGATTGCCTGTGGTCATGGCCGATGCCTCGCAGCTCACACAGGTTTTTCAGAACCTGATCGCCAACGCCATCAAGTTTCACGGAGCCGACGCTCCCCGAATTGACATCGATGCCGAAAAGAAAGAGCACGAGTGGGTAATCACGGTTTCAGACAATGGCATCGGCATCCTGAAGGAGAGCTGGCAGGACATCTTCGTTATTTTTCGGCGTCTGCATACGCGCAGTGAATATGCGGGCAATGGGATTGGCCTATCGATCTGCAAGAAGATCATCGAACGCCACGGCGGCAAGATTTGGATCGAAGCGCAGGCCAAACCTGGCTGTTGCTTCAAGTTCAGCCTGCCCATGGAAGTGCCCAAGGCAGCACAGGCAGCACAAGCATGAGAATCACTGAAGTTCTGCTGGTAGACGACAATCCCGCGGACACGGACCTGACCAGCGAAGTGCTGGCGCGCAATGACAGTCCCTGTCACATCCACGCGGTTACCGACGGAGTGGAGGCTATCGCGTTTCTGCGCCGGGAAGGCAAGTACGTCAACGCGGTGCTCCCTGACTTCGTGATTCTTGACCTGAGTCTTCCCCGAAAAGATGGGCGCGCGGTGCTAGCCGAGGTCAAAGGCGATCAACTCCTGCGGAAGATTCCGATTGCGATCTTCAGCACGTCCGAAGCAGGACAAGACATTGTGCGCAGCTATGAACTGGGAGCGAACTGTTACGTGAGCAAACCCGGCAACCTGCGGGATTTCATCTCCGCCGTGACATCCATCGGCGAATTCTGGTTTCGTTTGGCACACCTGCCGCATGAGGGGGAACGATGAACAACGGACACACGCATGTTTTGTTGATTGAAGACAATCCTGGGGACACAGACCTGGTCCGGCTGCGCCTGGTCGAGGGCGACGCCGCCGTGAAAGTCAGCTGCGCGAGCCGGCTGGCGGACGGGCTTGCGTCCATGGCCAAGGAACCGCCTTCGGTCGTGCTCCTGGACCTGAATCTTCCCGACAGCCACGGCGCGGAGACCTTCCGCAAAGTGCTGGACAAGGCGCCCAATGTGCCCGTGGTCATTCTCTCGGGCCAGGATGACGAGGCGCTGGCCATGAAGGCGCTGCATCAGGGGGTGCAGGACTACCTGGTGAAAGGCGACATCAGCAGCAATCAACTGGAACGCGTGATGCGCTATGCCATCGAGCGGCAGGCGTTGCTGCGAACCCTGGAGATGAGCCGGCACCAGCAACTGGAATTCAAGAATCAGTTCTTGTCGCACGTTTCGCACGAACTGCGCACGCCCCTGACCTGCATTCATCAGTTCGTCACCATCCTGATGGACGGCTTGGCGGGCGAGATCAACCCCGAGCAGCGGTATCACCTGACCACGGTGCTGAACAGTGTGCACCAGTTGCGGGCCATGATCCGCGATCTGCTGGAGGCGACGCGGGCCGAGTCGGGGAAAATTCGCATCGAACCACGCTGCATCACTATTGGCGATCTAGTTCAGCAAGCGGTTTCTATGATGGCCGCCACTGCCAAGGAGAAGCGGGTCGGCCTGGAAGTGGGCTTGGATACGAGGATTCCGTTTGTGTACGCCGATCCCGATCGGGTTCTGCAGGTGCTCATCAATCTCATCGACAATGGCATCAAGTTCACACCGGCCGAGGGGTCGGTCCTGGTCAAGGCATGCATGGTGGAGGCCGATCCAAACATGGTCTACCTTTCCGTGTCCGACACCGGCTGCGGTATCGGCCCAGACGCAAAAGCTCTGATCTTCGAACGCTTGTATCAGGACCCCAACTCCGTGGATAACAATCGCACCGGACTGGGCCTCGGACTTTTCATTGCGAAGGAGTTGGTCGAACTCCACGGCGGACGAATCTGGGTGGCGAGCGAAACCGGAAATGGCAGCACCTTTTCCTTTACCTTGCCGCTGTATTCGCTGGCCAAACTGCTTTTTCCGGTGGTCACCCACGAGGGCCGCATTCGGGATGCGATTGTGCTGGTCAAGGTTGAATTGACGTCGCTTCCGAGTGTTTCTCGATCCACCTGGAAGGAGATCTGCCAGAAGTGTCTGGAGACGCTGCGCCGTTGTGTTTATCTCGACAAGGATCTGGTGCTTCCGGTTACGGGAAATGTGGGACCGACTGAGACTCTGTTCGTGGCTGCGTCGACCGACATGGAGCGAGTGGAGATCATGATGAAGCGCATTCGCGAACAACTGGAGGCAGGACCGGGTTTCAAAACTGCTGGCATTCTGAAAGTGTCGGCAAGCGCAGTGCCGCTGCCTGCTGCTGAAAACGGCGCGGGGCTCGAAGCTCTGGTGCAAGCGGTTGCGGACCGGATTACCGAGATGGCGCAGTTAACGCTGGCCTCGAAAACCGCTTCCGCAAGTGGGAACGGAGATCCAAGTGCAGCCGGAATGAGCACCGAGGCCGATTCGAACGGAACGCATTAAACCGCTCCAATGGAGGACATAAATGGACAAGCCGAAAATCCTGATCGTCGACGATGATCCCGATCTCAGACGAGCATTGAAAATACGTTTGCGGGCCAACCACTACGACACGGTGCAAGCCTCGGATGGCTACTCGGCCATTTCCGTAGCGCAGAAGGAAAAGCCCAACCTGATCATTCTCGACCTGGGCCTGCCTGCCGGGGACGGTTTCGTGGTGTTGGAGCGGCTGCAGGACAGTGATGCCCTGTCGAGCATTCCGGTGATTGTGCTGAGCGCCCGCGATCCGCAATCGAACGAAGAGAAGACGCTGCAGGCGGGGGCGACGGCTTTTTTCCAGAAGCCGGCGGACAATAACGAGCTGCTGGATGTGATTCGCGCGACCTTGCCGAATGCGTGGCCGGGCACGGCGGCGCCTTCGTAGGGAGGCGCTGGGAAAGAGGGTTGGCTGCGGTTACACGACCGGGCATGACTGCCGCGAGCTTCGCGTTCCCCGGACGGGGTGTCCGGGGCTACGGGTTTTTGCGCTCTTGCCGCTTTGCGGCGGGACGGGCGGGGACGCCCGTCCTCCATTTTCCCGGTCTCCGTTTTCCGGCCCTTAAGTAACCCGTTTCCTCATTGGCTGCGGCAATGTTCTTGCCGATCAAACCACAGGAGGCAGCGCCAGGGTCGTGGAATTCTTCCAATCATTACTTTCTCCTGATTTCATGCCTCACGGGTATTGCTACCTCTGGGATCCGGGGATAGTATGGCTGCACGTCATTTCCGACGGGCTGATCGCGCTGTCGTATTACTGCATTCCGGTTGTCCTCATCTACTTCATTGGCAAGAATCGGGATATTCCCTTCAACCGGATTCTCTGGTTGTTTGTCACTTTCATTCTGGCTTGTGGGACGACCCACCTGATGGAGATTTGGAACGTCTGGCATAGCAGTTATCTGCTCGCGGGCGTCATTAAGGCAATCACGGCTGCGGTCTCGGTCCTCACGGCGGCGATGCTGATTCCTTTGGTTCCGACAGTGATTTCGCTGCCGGGGCGGATGCACCTGGAGGAAGTGAATCGCAAGCTGGCGGAGAACGTTCGGGAGCGGGAGTGGGCGGAGGAGGTGCGCGGGCGGCTGGCGGCGGTGGTGGAGTCGTCCGACGATGCCATTATCAGCAAGACTCTGGATGGCACGATCGCCTCCTGGAATCCCGGTGCTGAGAGATTGTTTGGCTACTCGTCATCGGAGGCTGTCGGCAAATCGATGCGGATGCTGTTGCCGCCGGAGCGTACGAATGAAGAAACCGAGATTCTGACGAGAATTGGGCGGGGAGAGCGGGTTGAGCATTTCGAAACTGTCCGGGTGCGGAAGGATGGCCAGCGGATTGACATTTCGGCGACGATTTCGCCGATCAAGGACAGTAGTGGGACGATCGTTGGGGCTTCAAAAATCGCCCGCGACATCACCGAACGCAAGCGGGCAGAGGAGGCGCTGCGCCAGAGCGATGCGAGAAGAAGGTTTGCACTGGAGACCGCGAAACTCGGTGAGTGGGAACTCGACCTCACGACGCTGCAAGCCGCTCGTTCTTTGCGGCATGACGAGATTTTTGGGTATCAATCGCTTCTGCCGGAATGGAGCTTTGATATTTTTCTTCGCCACGTCCATGCTGACGATCGGGAAAGCGTCGGTGAGTATTTTCAGGGCTGCGTGAGCAGCCGGAAGCGGTGGGAATTTGAGTGCAGAATCGTTTGTGCGAGCGGGGATATTCGATGGATCTGGGCGTGCGGCGACCACTACCGGGACTCGTCGGGTCGTGCCAGCCATATGTTTGGAATCGTCGAGGACATTACCGAGCGCAAGCGGATAGAAGAGGGGCTGCGCGAGCAGGCCCAGGTAATGGATTCAGCCCAGTTGTTTGTGCGCGACATGGAGAGCCGGATTGTGTTCTGGCCTCGGGGCGCGGAAAAGATTTACGGCTTCAGCTCCCAGGAGGCATTGGGCATCCTTTCCCACGATCTTTTCCATACGCAATTCCCGGAGCCGCTGGAGATCATCGAGAAAAAGCTTTATGAGACGGGCGAGTGGGAGGGCGAACTGATACACCGCAAGCGCGACGGCAGCACAATCGTGGTCTCGAGCGCATGGGTATTGCATCGCGGTCGCCAAGGGCAGCCGGCGGGCATTCTGGAGACCAATATCGACATTACGGCCCGCAAGCAGGCCGAGGCTGTTCTGGAACGGCAGGCCGAGAAGTTGGCCCGGCAAGCGGAGGAACTATCGGTTTCGCGGCAGGCTCTTGAAACTCAGACACTGATGCTGCAGTCGGTGCTGGATAGCATGTCCGAGGGGTTGGTGGCCGCCGATGAGAATGGGAAGTTCATCATCTGGAACCCGGCGGCGGAGAAAATTGTCGGCATGGGGGCGGCCAACGTGGCCAGCAAGGAATGGAACAAACATTACGGAGTTTTCTTGCCCGACACGGTGACACCTTTCCCGCCGGAACAAAATCCGTTGTTACGCGCTATTCACGGCGAGGTGTGCTCCGCCGAGATGTTTTTGCGCAATGCAGAACTTACCGAGGGGGTTTGGATTGATTCCAGCGCGAGTCCACTCAAGAACAAAGATAACGTGGCGCGCGGTGCAGTCATTGCGTTCCGTGACATCACGCAGAGAAAAAAAGATGAACAGAGGATTAGGAAGCTCAATGACGAACTCGAACGGAGAGTGGTGGAACGGACGGCGCAGTTGGAGGCCGCCAACAGAGACCTGGCCGATCAAAAGTTCGCCGTGGATCAACATGCCATCGTTGCGGTCACCGACATTCACGGCAGTATTACCTATGTGAACGACAGGTTTTGCGCCATCAGCGGATATTCGAGGGAGGAGTTGATCGGACAGAATCACCGCATCATGAAATCAGGCCAACACCCACCGGAGTTCTTCGAGGGGATGTACCGCACCATCGCCAGTGGGAAGGTGTGGCGCGGTGAGGTTAAGAATCGCGCCAAGGATGGTTCCATTTTCTGGACGGATTCGACGATCGTGCCGTTCGTCGGGACGGATGGAAAACCATGGCAGTATGTTGCCATTCGAGCCGACATCACACAACTCAAGCAGGCTGAGGCGCTAGACCGTCAACGCACGGCGGAACTTGAAGCGGCCAACCGGGAACTGGAGGCCTTCAGCTACTCCGTGTCTCACGATTTGCGCGCGCCCTTGCGGCATATCGGCGGGTTTTCCAAGCTGCTGGTGGAGGAATTCGGCTCCACGCTTGATGCTTCCGCCAAACATTACCTTGACCGCATCCAGTCGGGAACCGAAAAGATGGGCGTTCTGGTGGACGAATTGTTGAATCTGGCGCGGGTTGGGCGCCAGGCGCTGAAACTACAGCCGACAAAGTTGTCGCCGATCGTTGGGGAAGTGATGGCTGTGCTCCAGCCGGAAACCGAAGGACGGCACATAGAGTGGATTGTCGCTGATCTACCCGAGGTGGAGTGCGATCCGGTTTTGGTGAAACAGATATTCCAAAACCTCGTCTCCAACGCGCTTAAATTCACGCGTCCCGTTGTTGGCAGAAGCGGCGGGGCACCGCCATCTGCCTTGCAGGCTGGAGAAATCGCACGGACGGGGACGTCCGCGCCTACACGGACTGTCATCGAGATCAGTTGCACAGAACAGGACGGCCAGGCGGTGTTCATGGTCAGGGACAACGGCATCGGCTTCAACATGAAGTACGCCGACAAGTTGTTCGGGGTTTTCCAGCGGCTACATCGCGAAGAGGACTTCGAAGGCACTGGCATCGGTCTGGCGACGGTTCAGCGTATCGTGCAGAAGCATGGAGGCCGAGTGTGGGCGGAGGGCGAGCCGGAGAAAGGCGCAACCTTCTCCTTCACGCTAGGAACCGAAAAGCAAGGCGAAGCGAAAAGGAATGGAGTTACGGCTGGAGGCCGATCATGAATTCAGAAGCACTCGACATTCTGCTGGTAGAGGACAATCAGGACGATATGGATCTTGCCCTGCATGCACTGCGGCGGGAGAGGCTGGCGAACCATATCTGCGTGGTACGCGACGGTGAGGAGGCGCTGGATTTTCTGTACTGTCGCGGAGCGTTCGCGCAGAGAAGCTTTGATCATCCGCCTAAACTGGTACTGTTGGATTTGAAGTTGCCCAAAGTGGACGGGATGGAAGTGCTTAAACAGGTCAAAAGTGACCCGCGGACCAAGACCATCCCCGTCGTCATTATGACCTCCTCGAAAGAAGAGCGTGACTTAGTGAACAGTTACCATCTTGGGGCTAACAGCTATATTCAGAAACCGGTGGATTTCGACCAGTTCCGGGAGACGGTGAAGACCGTCGGACTGTACTGGCTGGTCATTAATGAGCCGGTCCCGGCCACGGGAGCGCACGAAATGGTGACGCAGCGTTGATTTGTCTCGCGAACCCGGGGTTTACGGCGATCTGAGACGTAGCAAGCCACGTCGCTACAGTAAGTTCGCCTACCGGGCCCATACCTCCCGATGCTCGTCTGCAGTATTTCCGTAATCTTCCAAAAGTAATAGAAATGGCTTGTGGTATAGTGGTCAGACCAACAGGTTTGGGGAGAATCGATGGCTATTGCTAGTATCAACCCCGCGACAGGAGAGCTACTTAAATCGTTTGAACCGCTCTCGGATTCCGAGATCGAGGGGAAGCTGCGGCGCGCGGCTGAGGCATTCTCGAAGTATCGCCGAACTTCGTTCACCGAACGAGCACGAATGATGGTGAGGGCTGCGGAGATTCTGGAGAGCGACAAAGAGAAATTCGCGCACACCATGACTCTGGAGATGGGCAAGCCCTATCGGGCTGCTGTGGATGAGGCGGTCAAGTGCGCTTCAGCCTGCCGTTACTATGCGGAGAACGCGGAGCGTTTTCTGGCTGACGAAGTGATTGAGACGACGGCCAGCCGAAGTTATATTCACTATCAGCCGCTGGGTCCGATTCTGGCAGTGATGCCATGGAATTTTCCCTTTTGGCAGGTTATGCGGTTTGCGGCGCCGGCTTTGATGGCGGGAAATGTTGGGCTGCTGAAGCATGCGTCGAATGTGCCGCAATGTGCCCTCGAAATCGAGGAACTGTTTCGTCGCGCGGGTTTTCCCGACGGAGTTTTCCAGACGCTGCTGATCGGAGCGCAAAAAGTTGACGGCATTCTGAACGACCGGCGAGTGGTGGCGGCTACGCTCACCGGCAGCGAGGAAGCCGGAGTACAAGTGGGGACTTCGGCTGCGAAAAGAATTAAGAAGGTGGTGTTGGAGCTGGGCGGCAGCGATCCTTTTATTGTGATGCCCAGCGCGGATATGGACGAAGCGGTCGCGACTGCGGTCAAGGCCCGGGTTATCAACAATGGGCAGTCGTGCATTGCGGCCAAGCGCTTTATTGTTGCCGAATCGGTCGCGGGCGAGTTCGAACGGAAATTCGTGAGCAAAATGGAAGCGCTGAAAATCGGCGATCCGTTCGACGAGACCACGGAACTGGGACCGCTGGCGACGGCCGATGCGGTGGTGAGTCTGGATGCGGATGTGCGCAAGACGATCGCGGCCGGAGCCCACGTTCTCACTGGAGGAAAACCGGTAAATCGTCCCGGCAACTTCTACGCGCCTACGGTTCTGGCCAACATTCCCAAGGAATCGCCGGCGTATCGCGATGAGTTGTTTGGTCCCGTGGCATCGATTTTCCGGGCTAAGAATCTGGACGACGCCATCGCGATCGCCAACGACAGCCGGTTTGGGCTGGGAGCGAGTGCGTGGACAAATGACAGGCACGAGCGCGATCGCTTGATCAACGAAATCGAGGCAGGGATGGTATTCATCAACCGCATGGTGGCGTCCGACACGCGGCTGCCGTTTGGCGGGGTGAAGTATTCGGGGCACGGTCGGGAGCTCGGGCCTTATGGCATTCGGGAGTTTGCCAATATCAAAACTGTTTGGATTCAGGAAGGCCGTGGCTGAAACGCTAATCTAGCGCAAGGAATTTGTGTACAAGACAGTTCGGACATCGCGACTCTACGAGCAGATCGTTCAGCAGATCGAGGAATCGATTCTGAAGGGCGCGCTCAAGGCTGGAGACCAGTTGCCGGCGGAGCGGGATCTGGCACAGAAATTCGGGGTCAGCCGGACTGCGGTGCGTGAAGCGGTGAAGGCCCTGCGCGAAAAAGGATTGGTGGAAGCCTACTCTGGACGCGGAACATTCATTACGGACGGGACCTCGCAGGCGATTCGGCAGTCGCTGGGACTGATGGTGAAGATTGGCCAGCCGACGGGATCGGTTCATCTGGCGGAGGTGCGCGCGATTCTTGAGCCGGAGATCGCCGCGCTCGCGGCCACGCGCATTCAAGAGCAGCACCTGGTCCTGATGCGAGAAGCGGTGGCAGTGATGGATCAAAATCACGACGATCCGGATGCTTACATTGAAGCCGACCTCGATTTTCATTTGGCGCTGGCAGAGGCGGCGGACAATCCTCTGATTCTGTCGCTGCTCGATTCAATTGTGGGCCTGCTTCGCGAACAGCGCATACGAATTTTCCAAGTCGAAGGTGGGCCGAACCGGGGTCAGTACCACCACAAAAGGATCCTCGAAGCGGTTGAGCAGCGCAGTCCCGAACGAGCGCGTGAGGCGATGCGGGCTCACTTGCTGCAGGTTCGTGAGGATTCCAAGGCTAGTGAAGCGCATCCGGCGCTTTCGAAATCCATTTTGTAGTTTGGAGCTTATCGCGAATGGCGAATCTTGGTTTTGTCGGTCTGGGCGTGATGGGCAGTCAGATGGTGAACCGTTTGCTGAGCAAAGGGCACTCGGTTACCGGATATAACCGCACGCGATCGAAGGCGCAGTGGCTGATTGATAAAGGGATGAAGTGGGCGGATTCGCCGCGGGCGGTGGCTGCGGCGGCCGACGTGACCTTCGCAATGGTCACGAACTCCGCGGCGATTGCATCCGTCACCGAAGGGCCGGATGGTTTATTGGCCGGGTTGACTGCGGGGAAGATATTTGTCGACATCAGCACGGTCAGTCCGAGTGTGAGCCGCGCCACGGCGGCGAAGGTGCGGGAGAAGGGCGCGGACATGGTGGACTCCCCTGTGTCCGGAAGCGTGATCACTCTGCAGGAAGGAAAGTTGTCGGTGATGGTGGGCGGGCGCCGCGAGACCTTCGAGCTGGTCAAGCCGTTGCTTTTGGATATTGGGCCGAAGGTGACCTACGTTGGCGATAACGGGCTGGCGTTGGCGATGAAGATTGCGGTCAATCTGAGTCTCGCGGTGCAGATGATGGCGTTCTCCGAAGGCGTGTTGCTGGCGGAGAAAAGCGGGATCGCGCGGGAGGTTGCGGTGGACGTGCTCACGCACAGCGCGGTGGCTTCGCCGATGATTCAGTATCGCGGACCCTTCGTTTTGCACCAACCCGAAGAGGCGTGGTTCGACGTGAACATGATGCAAAAAGACATGCTGCTGGCGCTGGAGTTGGGACGGCAACTGGATGTGCCTTTGCCCACGACTGCCGTGAGCAATGAATTTCTAACCGCCGCACGCGGCATGGGAATGGCAAAACTAGACTTCGCCGTGATGTTTGATGTATTGGCGCGAATGTCGGGAATTTCGAAATGACGATTGCAACGGACAAGTCAGAATCGAGCTCCGCGATCGGAGTCGAAAAGTGGATCCGGATGTACCGGCAGATGGTCTCGATCCGGCGGTTCGAGGAGCAGGTCAACGAACTCTACACGCGGGCGTTGATGCCGGGGCTGGCCCACCTTTATATCGGTGAGGAAGCGGTCGCGGTGGGGATTTGCGAGACGCTGCGGCCTGACGATTACATTACCAGCACTCACCGCGGCCACGGGCACTGCCTGGCGAAAGGGGCGGCGCCGGACCGCATGTTTGCCGAGTTGCTGGGCAAGGAAGCCGGTTACTGTAAGGGCAAGGGCGGGTCGATGCATATTGCCGATCCGGCGACTGGCAACTTGGGAGCAAATGCAATCGTTGCGGGGAGTGTGGGAATCGCGACCGGCGCGGCGCTGTCAGCCAAGCGCCTGGGGACTGACCGGGTGGCAGTGTGCTTCTTCGGTGAAGGTGCGCTCGGCCAGGGTGTTTTGTACGAAGTGATGAATGTTGCGTCGCTGTGGAAGCTGCCCGTGATTTATGTTTGCGAGAACAATCTCTACACGGAATACACCCACTATACGGAGACGACAGCGGGGGATATTCCGGCGCGGGCGGCTGCATTTGGATTGCAGGCCGAGGCCGTGGATGGGCAGGATGTGCGGGCGGTGTATGCAATCACGGGGCGGCTGGTTGATCGTGCGCGCAGCGGGGGTGGGCCATCGTTTATGGTATGCAATACGTATCGCTACACCGGTCATCACGTGGGCGATATCAATCGCGAGTACTACCGATCCAAGGAAGAAGAAAAGCACTGGAAGACTGAGCGTGATCCGATCAAGTTGCTCGGCGATTGGCTTACTGGCCAGGGTCTGGCGGATTCCGCCAAGTTCAGTCAGATTCAATTCGAAGTTGAGTCGGAGATGAAGAAGGCGGTCGAGTTTGCCGTGGCCGCTCCGTATCCCGGTATCGCGGAAGTGGAGCGGGACGTTTATGCCTGAAGCCGTTCCCCGAGAACTGACTTTCGGACAGGCGGTGCGAGAGGCGCTGGCGGAAGAGATGCGCCGCGACTCGCGGGTCTGCATTTTTGGGGAAGACGTAGCTGAAGCGGGCACGCCTTTTAAGGTGCTTTCTGGGCTGGTCGAGGAATTCGGAACTCAACGCGTGTTGGACACTCCGATTTCGGAAGCGGGGTTCACCGGCATCGCCGTCGGCGCAGCGATGACCGGACTGCGGCCTGTCGTCGACATTATGTTTGGCGATTTCATTACGCTCACGATGGACCAGATGGTGAACCAGGCGGCTAAGGTCCATTACATGTCGGGCGGCGCGTGGAAAGTTCCAATGGTGATGCGGACGACTCTGGGCGCGACTCGCCGGTCGGGGGCGCAGCATTCGCAGTCCCTGCACGCCTGGTTCAGTCATGTCCCGGGATTGAAAGTCGTGATGCCGTCAACTCCGTACGACGCAAAAGGACTGCTGAAGACCGCGATCCGCGATGAGAATCCTGTCGTTTTTTTTGAAGACAAAATGATGTACGCCAAATTAAAAGGCCCGGTTCCTGCGGAAGAGTACACCATTCCGTTCGGAGTGGCGGATGTGAAGCGCGCGGGCCACGACATTACGCTGGTGGGAACGAGCAGCATGGTGCAAGTCGCCCTCGGCGCCGCTGCGCTGTTGGAAGAGATCGGGATCAGCGCAGAAGTGGTCGATCCGCGAACCATGTGGCCGCTCGACGAGAGGACGCTGATTGAGTCCGCAAAGAAGACATCGCGAGTGATTGTTATCGATGAGGGTTATGAACGGTACGGGGTGACAGCGGAGATTGCGGCGGTGATTGCAGAGGGTGCGTTTTATAACTTGGACGCGCCGGTCAGACGGATGGGGGCGATGCATATCCCGATTCCATTTTCGCCTCCGCTGGAAGACGCAACTGTGCCGACGGAAAGATCTGTGTTCGATGTGGCTCGCAAGCTTTGCGGACGAACGTAAGAAGTTGAAACAGGAGGTGCATCGTGGCATTACCGACTTATGGAACGATGGCGGTTGATTGGGAACAGCGGGTGGACTTTGATCGCTTGCGCAAAGAACGCCTCGCGCGCGCGAAGGACTTGCTGGCCAAATCGGAGATGGGTTCGCTCCTGTGCTTTGACATGAATAATGTGCGCTATTTGACGTCGACGCACATTGGCAGCTGGGCCCAGGACAAATGTAACCGCTTCACGTTGCTGCCGCAAAACGACGAGCCGATTTTGTGGGACTTCGGGTCGGCCGCTAAACATCATCAACTTCACTGCCCTTGGTTGGGCGAGCGCTCGCGGCCCGGAATCTCGATGCTGCGCGGCGCGATGTCACCGGAGATGGGCAGAGCCGAAGACGTGGCAAAGAAAATCCGCATTGAACTCGAGATGCGTGGCCTGCACAAAGAGCCGGTTGGAATCGACATCATTGAACTACCGGTTCTTTTTGCTTTGCAGCGCGAGGGGATCACGGTCGTCGACGGACAGCAGTTGATGTCGGATGCGCGTGTGATTAAGACCCAAGACGAGATCGCGCTGCTCAACACCTCGGCGATGATGGTCGACGCGGCTTACGACGAGTTGTATCGCGCGATGAAGCCGGGAATGCGTGAAAATGAGGCGGTTGGGTTGGTGAGCAAGGTTCTCTATGACCTCGGCTCCGAATATGTCGAGGCAGTGAATGCGATTTCCGGGGAACGCTGCAATCCGCATCCTCATGTGTTTTCGGATCGCGTGCTTCGCCCCGGCGACCCGGTCTATTACGACATTCTGCATTCGTACATGGGATATCGCACTTGCTATTACCGGTGTTTCACGATTGGCTACGGATCGCACGCCATGGTCGATGCGTACAAGCGCTGCCGGGAATATCTGGATGCGGCGATTGAGTTGGTGCGTCCAGGACGCACGACCGCAGAGATTGCCGCCGTGTGGCCCAAGGCTAAAGAGTTTGGCTTTCCAAACGAAGAAGCCTGCTTTGCGCTGCAATATGGGCATGGCATTGGACTGGCCATCTGGGAAAAGCCTGTGATCAGCCGGTTGGTGTCGTTCGATCATCCGCATGAGATCAAGCCGGGAATGGTTTTTGCCCTCGAAACTTTTTGGCCTTCGACTGACGGCTGGAGCGCGGCGCGCATCGAGGAAGAGATTGTGGTCACGCCGACCGGGCATGAGGTGATTACGCGGTTTCCGGCGGAAGAACTGTTGGTGGCTGGGGCGCATTACTTCACCGTCAACGGACCGATGCCGACCACTCGCGAGAACGAGTCCGCGCCCAGCCGGCGCGTGGTGGAGATGATCGAAGAGAGTGCGAGGACGGAACGAGTCGGAGTTTCAGATTAGCATTGCCGGGACACGGTGAGAATTCCCCGAGGCGAAGCTAGCGGAATTGCTTTGTACGGGTCCTTCGACTCCGCTCAGGATGACACGGCCAAATAGATGACACGGCGAAATAATTATGGCTTTTAGCGTGGTCATGCCCGCTCTCGAGATGGCGCAGGAAACCGGCAAGCTTGTGGCTTGGCGGAAGGCCGAGGGCGATCGTGTGATTAAGGGTGAGCCACTCCTGGAAATAGAAACCGATAAAGCTGTGCTTGAGGTTGAGTCTCCGGCGGACGGCATTCTCGCGGGCGTAAGCGAACAGGCAGGCGCGGTCGTGCCGGTTGGAAAAACTATTGCCTGGATCGTTCGTCCCGGCGAAGCTCCTCCTTCAGAGGTCGCTGCCGCTGGTTCTTCGGTCCAGAGCGCGGCCGAACCCACGCGAGCTGCCACGCCCGTCATTCCCGCGCAAGCGGCCGCATCGAGCACACAGATTTCTCCGAAAGCGCGCCGGCTTGCCAGGGAGCACGGAGTTGACATCGCAAGCTTGCGGGGATCAGGGCCAGGTGGAGAAATTTTCTCGTCCGATGTTTTAGCCGCTGCCGAGCCAACAAATGCGAAGCCCAAAGGCACGCCCAAAGATGTCGAAATACCGAGTTCGATTGGACGGCTCATGGCTGAGCGCACCACGCAAAGCTGGACCACGGTGCCTCACTTCTTCGTGGTCCGCGAGGTCGACGCCGGAGCGCTGGTCGAAGTGCGCGGGCGGCTGGGCTCAGCGATCGAGAAGGCGCGCGGAATCAAACTAACGCACACTGATTTCCTGGTCGCATTAATTGCCCGCGTTCTGGTGAAGCATCCGCGCATGAACGCAAGTTGGAGTGGCGCGGGCATCAGTCTGAATCACGAAGTAAACATCGGCGTCGCCATGGCGGTTGAGGACGGAGTCGTGGCGACTGTAATCCACAACGCCAACAAAGCGGACCTCGGCGAAATTGCTGTTCAGCGCCGCGATCTTACGGAGCGGGCCCGCGCCAGCCGCTTACGTCCGTCCGACATTGCAGGCGCAACTTTTACTATCAGCAACCTCGGCATGTTCCACGTCGACGCTTTCAGTGCGATTATCAGTCCGCCGCAGGCGGCGATTCTCGCGGTGGGAAGCATTGCCGACCGGGTCGTGCCGGTCGATGGGCGGCCAGCGATCCGCGCCATGATGACGTTAACCCTCTCGTGCGACCACCGTGTCGTGGATGGAGCGCGAGCTGCGGTTTTCCTGAATGAGGTTGCTGAATCAGTTCGCGAGCCGGAAAATTGGCTGCGATGACGATGCCGGTGCGTTCGGTGCGCGTACGCGCCGGCATCGTAGAACATACTTCATTTTAACCAATATCGTTCGCTTTTCGCTTTTTGGTAACCATCAGTCGGAACCAACGTAACTAAGAGTTTTGTATATCCGGCGAGGGTGCCTACAGCGGCGTGCTATACTGGGGTCACGCTTAATACCGCGGTTGTATGGTGCGATGGCTCTGGTGCAGCGTTTGATCTGAGAGGTCCCGCCTTAAGTTTTCCCTCCGTACGTTTTCAGCGTAAATCAAAACTAAGAACTGGCAATGCAGGTTGCTGTGCTCGCGCTGTTCGTGTGCCCGGCGATCGCCTAAGCCAGAGAAAGCAAAATGCAGAATTTTTCAGAACTATCGATTTCCCCTTACGTTAAAGACCGTTTGTCGTTCGCTGGTTTTTCCGTACCCACTCCAGTTCAAGCCGCTGCTATCCCGCAGGCGCTTGCCGGCAAGGATGTGCTCGCAACCGCCCAGACCGGCACCGGTAAGACGCTCGCCTTCCTGATTCCAATCATGGAACAACTGCTCAAGCAAAGTTCTCCTGGGATCGCGGCGCTGGTGCTGGTCCCAACGCGCGAACTGGCGATGCAGGTCGCCGATCAATACGATGCGTTGCGTGGCAAGCAACTGTCACCGGCGGCTTTGGTCGTCGGAGGCTTGTCCGAAGGACAGCAGCTCCGCACCATTCGCAATGGAGCTCGAGTAGTCGTGGCGACTCCGGGCCGACTCGAAGATTTCCTAGATCGCAGACTGGTTAATTTCCGCGACCTTCGCGTGCTGGTGCTTGACGAAGCAGACCGCATGCTGGACATGGGATTCCTTCCTGCGATTCGCAGGATTGCGGCCGTTCTGCCCAAAGATCGTCAGACGATGTGCTTTTCGGCCACGCTCGAAGCGTCTGTGGTTCATCTTGTAAATGACTATATGAGGAACCCGGTGCGGGTCGCACTTGGGTCTACGCTGAAGCCTTCGGAAAATGTGCGGGTGCAAGCGTTCGAAGTCGATGCAGATCGCAAGCAGGAAGTGCTGCACCGATTGTTAGCGAAAGAAACTGGCCGTTGTCTGGTTTTCGCGCGCACCAAACGCGGAACCGAGCGGCTGGCCAAGAATCTGAATCGCGAAGGATTTGCCGCGGCCATGATCCATGGCGACCGTTCGCAATCCCAACGCACGGCAGCCCTCGCTGGCTTTCAGCAGGGACGCTATCGCATCCTGGTCGCAACCGATTTGGCGGCGCGCGGAATTCACGTGCAGGACATCGCGCACGTCATCAACTACGATTTGCCCGAAGTCGCGGAAAACTTTATCCACCGGGTTGGACGCACCGGCCGCGCGGGCGAACACGGCGTGGCTTCTACCCTGTTTGCGAGAGAGCAACGCTCCGATCTGTTCCAACTCGAGCGCACGCTTGGCATTCGCATGGAGAGGATGAATGCGGCGGACGACCGGGGAGAAAAGAATCAGTCGGCAAGGCAGGATTCGACGCGTAACCGCGATCGCGTCCAGTCTGCGCGGGTCGATTCCACTTCCAGGTCAAGGATGGTTCGCCTCCCTGGCGAAGTTCTGCAAGCCCAAATGCAGAATTAAACCGGGTGGGATCCCGGTCGCGCACGTGGGAGAGTCGATACGACTGCGACCTACGCGACAACTCCGCAGTCTACTCCCTTTAGCTCGGCTGTGAGTTGCGCGACGGTTGTGATGCGAGCAAAGCGGCGGCGCAATGCATATTCGGTCCGCTCGCGTATCGCATCTACCCCCAGTTCTTCACCGGGGTTATCCCAGTTAGGAATCGGGAAAGTCATAGTAGCTTCGCTGACGAAATCCACGGCGTATCCGAGGTCGGCCGCAACTCTGGCGGTGGTTTCGCAGCATTGCTCCATCTGAATACCGGTGACGATCACTCGCCGCACGCCTTTTTCGAGCAGGTGAGGTTGCAGCGGCGTGCTGGTGAAGCAATTGCGGGTACTCTTGATCAAGACCGGCTCCCCGGGGCGTGGGCTGATGAAGTCCATCAGCTTAAAAAGCGGGCTATCGGTGGCGAAGCCTTTGTCGCTGTCGGTATGAAGAAAGAATATGACCGGCAACCTCGCCGCTCGGTACGCCTCGATCAACTCGCCAACATTTTTTTCAAAAGCAAGATTGTTGCGGCGCTCCCAGCGCGGGGTGCCTTTGAAAGAATCCTGCGCATCAACCACCAGCAGAGCGGACTGGGCGATCGGCACCTGGTTCGAATCCAGCATGAGTCCTCCTCACCTGACAACTATGCTACACGCTTCAGAAACTGCAGCGAGGTCCGGGGAGGACAAATACCGGACATTTTGGGCCATGGTTCGAACTAACGCGAGGCAAGCATTTTCAAGGCAAGATTGGCTTTTGGATATCGCCGAGCAGCGGCCCGGCGCAGCCACTTCTCGGATTCGGCCCGATTGGCGGGAACTCCGTCGCCATCGCGGTAGCGCAGCCCGAGGTTGTACTCTGCGGCGGCATTGCCTTCTTCGGCTGCCGTGGTAACCCAACGGGTCGCCTCCGCGCAGTTCTGAGGAACATGTCGTCCCAGTTCGTAGGCCATCCCCAAAGTAAAAGCTGCGGAGGCGTCGCCGTACTTGGCCTGACGTCGCAGTGTCTTAATTTCATACTTGCTCAATCCCTGCACGGCGACCAACGCGGCGGGGTCAGTCACCTCCTTGTGGCTCGACCGCGGTAGAGGAGTCGCGGCATGCTGATTGGGCTTTCTGTTTGTGATCCTTTCATGGTTGTCGAATGCGCCTCGGGCTGCTGTCGACGGGGTCGAGGGTTCACTGACTATGGCCCCGGCGGCGGGAGCGACTGGTCCCGAATTCGCCTGCGCGCTAAACAACGCATGGTGACGCGAGGTTTCGAGAAGGAGCAATGCGGCGACGGTCGCCAGAATCAAAACTGGAGCGACAATAGCTACGCTGCGGAGCGCAGGCAGAGTGAGACTGACCCGGAAAGCCGGGCGAAGATTGGCGACAGCGTCCCGGGTGCGGCTGAAAGCAGCTCGAAGGTTCGTAATTCGAAGGTTGGCAGTTCGGAGAATGGCTGCGCGAAGATCGGCGGTTCGACGATTGAATGCCGGTCGGAGCCGCGGCCGTTGCTTGCCGTAGTGATCCACCAACTTCTCCAGAAGAGGCAGGTGCGGCTTGCTGACCCGCGCTGTGGCTACGTCTTCCGAACGGAGGCTCTTCTTGAGTTCGGCAGTTCCAGGTTCGGCCATCCGAGGTTCGATCTTCACTGCGACGCCGGATTTCAGGATCGGGATAACGGTGGGCGGTTGAACGACCGTTTCTGCGAGGATTTTCTCGGCAACAGGCCAACTGCTGGGCGCTTCACGCGCGCTTTCCACACGGACCACTTCAGGAAAAGGATGGGCCACCGTTTGTACAGCCGCCGGTAAACTTCGCTTTCCAGTCTGCACCGGTTCAGGAGTCTCAACCAATGCGGTACTGTTTTCGTCGCGGACGGCCTCCTGATTATGCAATTGATCGTGCAGACATTGGAGAACCCAGGCTGCTGCCAACAACTTCTCGAAGGAGGGATGATCGAGAGTAAGTCGCTGGCTCATACCAGAACTCGTTTCCGAAACCATAGAGGGAGGGATCTCCCTCGAACCGGACATCTCAACGGGCGCGAAGTTGTCAGACCCCGCCATCTATCGAGAGATAATACACCCGTTTTGCCATCCCCGAACCACGGAAGTGGCGTCTATGGCTGCTGAAGGGGTCTGATGTGGCCGGGAGGTCGCCGCCACACCCCGGTCCTCGGAATCGTGCAGAGTCCAGCAACAAGGTGACCGGAAGAATACTTTGCTGCGGTATTCTTCTTGCATGCACTGTTCTTCTCCTCCTTCACGGGATCAGGCGCTGATTCAAATCGTAGATGCGGCGTTGGCCAACGCCACTCGCAGAGGTGGCGACTGGATCGCCTGTCGTCCCGGATGCACGCAGTGCTGCGTCGGAGTGTTCCCCATCAATCAACTCGATGCTGCCCGACTTCGACAAGGGCTTACCAGACTGGAAGGATGCGAACCGGAGCGCGCCAGTCACGTCCGGCAACGCGCTCGGGAAGCGGTTTCCCGGCTGGCGTATGACTTCCCAGGCGATCCGATCACAGGCTTGCTGGACGAAGGCGAAGAGGCTGAACAACGGTTCGCTGATTTCGCGAATGATGAGCCCTGCCCGGCGCTCGATCCGGAGACTGGACTTTGCGATCTCTACGAGGCACGCCCCATGACTTGCCGGGTTTTTGGCCCACCGGTACGCTCGCAAGATGGGCTCGGTGTTTGCGAACTTTGTTTTCAAGGCGCCAGCGACGAAGAAATTGCCGCGTGCGAGATGAATGCTGACCCGGACGATTTGGAATCCACTCTGGTTGAGGAACTCGAAAAAGCCTCGGGTGCGCGTGGTCAGACAATTGTGGCATTCTGTTTAGCATCTTGATTCCTTTTTGCAATTTGGTGCCGGTTCGAATTGGTGAATCGGCAGTTTCGATGACTTCGCGAATGAATGGCCCATTCATCCGATGACCGTCCATCCCAATGATCCAGCAATTTGACGCGTTGGTGCTCGGCGGTGGAGCTGCAGGGTTGATGTGCGCGCTGGAGGCTGGTAAGCACGGACGGCGCGTGGCCGTGATCGAGCGGGCCGAACGCGCGGGCAAGAAAATCCTGATCTCCGGCGGAGGCCGCTGCAACTTCACCAATATTCACTGCCGACCGGAAAACTTCATTTCGGCAAATCCTCACTTCGCGAAATCAGCGCTGGCTCGTTACACGCCCTCGGATTTTCATCGCGCTGGTGGAGAAGCATCGCATTCCTTACCACGAGAAGACGCTCGGGCCAACTTTTCTGCGATCGCTCCGCTCGCGACATCGTGGAAATGCTCGAAGGCGAATGCCAGCGATGCCGGAGTTCGGCTTTTTGTGAATACTTCGATCAAGAAGTGTCAAGGACGACAGAGTTTGTGGTGCGCGCTGGAGAAATGGAGTTTCGCGCTCCGGTGCTGGTGAGTCGCAACCGGAGGGCTGTCGATTCCAAAGATGGGCGCGACCGGGCTTGGCTACGACCTGGCGCGGCAATTTGGATTGGCGCTTCGCGAACCTCGGCCTGCGCTGGTACCGTTTGTGCTCAGCGCCAGAAGATCGCGATCATTACTGCGATCTGGCTGGAGTCTCGGCCGGCGTGGCCGTCTCCTGTGACAATCAACGATTTCTGGAAAAGATGCTCATTACCCACCGTGGACTCAGCGGACCGGCGATTCTGCAAATCTCGTCGTATTGGAAATCGGGACAAGCTGTCGCCATCGACTTAGCGCCCGGCAGCGATGTGACGGAAGCGCTACGTGAGCCGAAGGCTGCGAGAAATATCACTGCGATGCGATCAGCGTTGCACGATTTTTTGCCGAGTCGCTTCGCCAATCGATGGCTGGATTTAAATCCGCCCTCTGCGTGGACAAACTCCGGGCTCACCGAACTGGAACGTGTCGTGCACAATTGGAAAGTGATTCCAGCTGGAACCGAAGGCTACAACAAAGCCGAAGTGACCGCGGGTGGCGTGGACACCGACGAACTATCGGCGAAGACGATGGAGAGCCGAAAAGTGCCCGGCTTGTTTTTCGTCGGCGAAGTGGTCGATGTGACCGGCCATCTCGGCGGCTTCAATTTTCAATGGGCATGGGCATCCGGCGCCTGTGCAGGCCGCGCGTTAGTTTAGGCGCGGGCGTCCGCGGCCGTGCGTGGTGACAAGGGATCAGGCCAAGACCGAGTGGTACTCTTCGTACGCACCCTTGAAGTCGGTCAGCTTGTGGTCCGACTCGAAGTGCCAGATCCTGGTGGCGACTTCATCGATCAGATCGTGGTCGTGCGTCACCAGAAGCACCGTTCCGTGATAACGCTGCAAAGCGATGTTGAGCGCGTTGATCGATTCCAGATCCAAGTGGTTGGTCGGTTCATCGAACACGAGAACATTCGGCTTCTGCAGCATGAGCTTGCAAAACAGCAACCGGGCCGCTTCGCCACCGGATAAAACGTCGGTGCGCTTCAGCGCGTCCTCGCGCGGGAACAGCATCTGCCCGAGCAATCCTCGAATCTCTTCGTGCGCAGCGGAAGGATCCCACTGATGCAGCCATTCGAAGGCCGTCATGTCTCCCTGAATCAAAGCCCGGTGGTCCTGGGCAAAGTACCCGACCGCAGCTTCGTGTCCCCAAACTATTTTTCCGCTGGTGAGGAATGGTCCGTCGTAGCCGCTGGTTTTGCGCAGTTCGGCATCCGGAACCGTCGGAGAGTTTGCCAGCAGCGCATTGAGCAGAGTGGTTTTGCCCGCGCCATTGCGGCCCATCAGCGCAATTTTCTCGCCGCGGGTTACGCTGGCGGTGAAACTCTTGATAACCTCCGTTTCGCCGTACGACTTCGTAACGCCTTCGAGTTCAAGAATATGTTTTCCGGAAGGGCGCTTCTGCTCGAATTTCAAGAATGGACGCTGAATGTTCGATTTGGCCAGTTCCGTGACTTGCAGGCGCTCGACTTCTTTTCGGCGCGACTGCACCTGGCTGGAGCGCGTGCCCGCCGAGAAACGAGCAATGAATTCGTTGAGCTGTGAAATCTTCTTTTCCCGTTGCGCGTTTTGTCCTTCGATCTGCGAGCGGATCTGGGTCTTCGCCACCACCATATCGTCGTAAGTGCCGGTATAAGTAATGATGGTTTGATAGTCGATGTCAGCGATGTGAGTGCAAATGCTGTTGAGAAAATGGCGGTCGTGCGAGATGACGATGAGCACGCCGTCATAATTATTCAGAAACCCCTGCAGCCAGTGAATCGAGTCGAGATCCAAGTGGTTTGTGGGTTCGTCGAGCAATAGAGCGAGCGGATGTCCGAACAGAGCCTGCGCCAGCAGGACACGAACTTTTTGTCCACCTTGCAGTTCGCCCATTTTTCGTTCATGCACGTCGTCAGGAATATCGAGTCCTTGCAGCAAAATTGCGGCATCGGTCTCGGCGGTGTAGCCATCTTCTTCGCCGACAATGCCTTCCAGTTCGCCGAGTTTCATTCCGTCTTCATCGGTGAGTTCTGGCTTGGCGTGGATGCGGTCGCGCTCTTCCATCGCGGCCCAAAGGCGCTTGTTACCCATCATCACGGTATCGATGACACGATAGGCGTCAAAGGCAAACTGGTCCTGGCTCAGCACGCCGAACTTTTTCGGGCGCACGACGGTTCCCTTCTGGGGATCGAGTTCACCGGTCAGCAAGTGCATAAACGTCGTCTTGCCCGCGCCGTTCGGTCCGGTCAGGCCATAGCGCTTGCCCGGCGTGAAGGCCGTCGATACATCTTCAAACAGAACTTTGGCGCCGTAGCGCATGGAGACATTGCTTACTGAAATCATGATTTCTCAAGGGAACTGCGGAAAAATTTGCCCAAAAGGCGGGGACGCAGCTACTGTCACTAGGATATCACGAGGAAGGTTCGGCGGGCCCATCACCACATCCAAAACGCAATCGAAAGTCACGTGTTAGCCTTTTCTGACCCGCATTATCGACGAGGACTTCATGAACGACGTTCGTCCTTCTCATCTCGACCTTCAGGCAACCGCTAAACAAATCATGCTGGCGCATGGATTCGAGCCGGATTTTCCGCCGCAGGTACCGCAGCAGCTTGCGAACTTGAAAGCACACCCGCCGAAAGTTGCGCCGGGCGGCGATGTCCGTGATCTGCGGAGCTTGCTCTGGTCTTCGATTGACAACGATACGTCGCGAGACCTCGATCAGATCGAGGTGGCCGAGCGTCTACCAAACGGAGATATCAAGGTGATGGTTGGAGTCGCCGACGTCGATGCCTTCGTCACGAAACATTCTCCGATCGACGAACATGCGGCGAAAGAAACCACGTCTGTATACACGGGCGTGCGAATTTTCCCGATGCTGCCGGAAGAACTTTCGACCGGCGCAACATCGCTTCTTGAAAACGCCGACAAGTTGAGTGTCGTGATCGAGTACACAGTCGACGCGGCAGGTTCCGTCGGTTCGAGCAATGTCTATCCCGCAATCGTTCGCAACCGGGCACAGCTTGCTTACAACGCAGTGGGAGGATGGCTTGAGGGCACAGGACCGGCTCCGGCGAAAGTGGCTGCGTCAGCCGACTTGCAGGCGCAACTCAAATTGCAAGACCAAGCCGCGCAAACTCTCAAGAATCAGCGGTACCGGAATGGCGCTCTCAATATCGAAACCAGCGAGGTACGCCCGGTACTACTCAATCAGCAAGTCGTGGACATTGAGAAGCAGCAGAAGAACCGCGCGACCGATTTGATCGAAGATTTCATGATCGCCGCTAACGGCGTTGTGGCGCGGATGTTGGAGAAAGTATCGTCTCTGCGCCGCATTGTGAAAACTCCCGAGCGCTGGGACCGGATTGTGCAACTGGCCGCCGCGCATGGTGGGAACCTTCCACCAGATCCCGATTCCAAGGCTCTCAATGATTTTCTGCTGAAGCGCAAGGCATCTGACCCTGATCACTTTGCCGATGTGTCGCTGACAGTGATCAAGCTGATTGGACCGGGAGAATATGTTTTGGAGCGTCCAGGAGATCCGGAGCAGGGCCACTTCGGGCTCGCGGTGCAGGATTACACGCACTCGACCGCTCCCAATCGACGGTTCGCCGATGTCGTCACCCAGAGACTGATCAAGGCGATGCTTGCCAATCAGGCTGCACCTTATTCTGATGACGAGTTGGCCGCCATCGCGAAGAACTGCACGGTAATGGAAGATGCGGCGCGCAAGGTCGAGCGCGAGATGTCAAAGCGGCTGGCGGCAGTTGCCATGAGCAACAGAATCGGGCAAACATTCGACGCGCTGGTCACGGGCGTTACCCCGAAAGGGACTTTTGTTCGCGTGCTGCAGCCGCACGTCGAGGGGTTGCTGGCACAAGGACAGCAAGGATTAGACGTGGGAGACAGATTGCGCGTGAAATTGATCCGCACCGATGTTCAGCGGGGATACATCGACTTCGCTCGCGCCTAGGCGTGCCCCCGATCGTTCAATCCGGACATTCTTCCTTCGTGTACCTTCGTGTCCTTAGTGGTTGATGAAGTTCAAATGCTAGAACCACAAAGGACACGAAGGTACACAAAGGAACGCCGAATCTCCCCTCAGATCACATTTAATTTGAGCTTCCTTTAGCTGAAGTGTTGGCTTATCCTTTTTTCTGTTCGAGTTCGGCCCAGCGCGAGTAAAGCTCATCAGCGACCTTCTGGGCTTCATCCATTTCCGCGTGCGCTCGCAGTAGGCTGGGCCCGTCGCTTGCGATCGCGGGGTCTTCGAGTTGGGCACGCTTGTCCTGCAGCACGCGCTCGGCGTCGTCGACGCGTTCTTCGATGGTCGCGTATTCTCGTGCTTCCAGGTACGACAGCTTCTTCTTCGCTGTTGCCGGCTCAGCGGCAGTCGCGGAACGCCGAGGTTGATTGCCGCTTGACCGGGCAGCTTTCGCTGGCTGCTTCCGTTCTGCCTGCCAAGTTTCCCATTGCGCGTAATCCGCAAAACTTTCCGCACCGCCCTGTCCATCGAGCCCCAGCACAATCGTTGAAACGCGATCGAGCATGTAGCGGTCGTGCGTGACCAGCACCAATGCGCCGCGATATTCGAGCAGGCTTTCTTCCAAAATGTCGAGGGTTGGAATGTCGAGATCGTTGGTAGGCTCATCGAGCAGCAGCACATCGGCGGGCTGAAGCATGAGTTGCGCGATCAGGACACGGGCGCGTTCGCCTCCGGAGAGCCGTCCGATGGGTTGATTGAGTTGCTCGCCGGTGAACAAGAATCTCGCTGCCCACGATGCCACGTGAATCACGCGGTCCTGGTAGATCACGGAGTCGCTGTCAGGAGCCAGCGCGCGACGCAGAGTCAAATCGGGATCGAGTCGGCGAGTTTGATCGAAGTACACGATGCGCAGCCAGTCGGCTCGTCGAATGTCCCCGGCAGCCGGCGTTAATTCTTCCTTCAACAAACGGAGCAGCGTAGTCTTGCCGCTGCCGTTCGGTCCGACTAGTCCGACGCGCATTCCGGCCGTGATCACGAAGTTAAGTCCGTCGAAAAGTGTACGGTCGTTAATCTCGTAGGCTACTTCTTCCAGTTCGATCAGCCGCTTGGTCTTTCGGTCGGTGGCGGAGAAATCGATGTTCGCGTTTTCAGTGCGGGTTCTGAGGTTCAGATCCGCAAGTTCATTCATCAAGTCGCCAGCCTTGTCGATTCGGGCTTTCGATTTTCGCGTCCGGGCTTTGGCTCCGCGACGCAGCCAGGCGATTTCATTGTGTACGAGATTCTCCAGCGCTTCCTGGCGCTTCGACTGGGAGTGCAGAAACTCTTCCTTCTTTTCGAGAAACGTACTGTAATTGCCGCGCACGCGCAGCAGTCCATTGGGATAGGTGCGATTGAGTTCCGCCATTTCGGTGGCGACATTTTCAAGGAAGTACCGGTCGTGACTTACGACCACGCAGGCGAAGGCTGCGTCCTGAAGAAGCGCTTCGAGCCACTCAATTCCCGCCAGATCCAGATGATTGGTGGGTTCGTCGAGCAGCAGAATGTCCGGTCCCTGAACCAGCGCTTCGACGATAGCGAGACGCTTTTGCCAGCCTCCCGACAACGCGGTTGCCTGGGTTTCCAGTTCGTCAAAGCCAGCGCGGCCGAGGGTTTCGGCGAAACGGGTTCCACGCTCGGTCGCAGTTACCGAGGCGCGATCCAGCGCCTTCTCGACCGCGGAGCGAACGGTTTCCCCAGATGCGAATTTCGAGTCCTGCAGGACACAAGCTAGGCGAACGCGCTTGCGCACTGCAATCTCGCCGCTATCCAGATCTTCGTTGCCAGCCAGGATTCGAAGCAGTGTCGACTTTCCCGAACCGTTTGGACCGATGAGCCCGATGCGGTCGCCCTCGGAGACAGTGAAGGAAACATCCTGAAAGAGCACGGTCGATCCGAAAGACTTCGAGATGCCCTGTGCATTGATGATCGGCGCCAAACGACTTTTGTCCCGCTTCCTTTTGAGTTTTCTGAAAAACTTGGTGGACCTGGTCGGGTTCGAACCGACGACCTCCCCGGCTACGCCGGGGCGCGCTCAATTGTGGGTCTTGCAAGCGTCAATCAGTTCCTGAATTGAGCGATGCGACTTCCAGCTCTTCAGCTGGCGCTCGCGTTTTCGAGTCTCCAAGAGCGTCTCGAAGGGCTCCTCATAGACCAAGGTCCAAGGCCCTCGTCCCCGAGTGGAGATGGTCTGTCCCCGCTGGTGTTCGGTCAAACGGACAAGCGGCTGTTCCGCGCAGCCGATGTAAAATCTGCCGCTGGTTTCGCTGCGCAGGATATAGACGAAAGGCATACAGCAACAATATGGTGGACCTGGTCGGGTTCGAACCGACGACCTCTTCCATGCCATGGAAGCGCGCTCCCAACTGCGCCACAGGCCCACTGAGGAAGAAACAACGATCCGGCGCAGAAATCCGGACTAGACAAAACAATTCTCGCTTACTGGCTGAGGTTAGTCAAACGCTGTGCAGAACTTAAGTTCACGTTTTATCTTCGCCCGTCAATTTACGAACTCTGCGAAAATGGGTATGCTGAGGGCGGTGATTGTGATCAGGAACCTTCATTTTCCCCTCCGGCAGCTTCATTGGGTGCTGCCTCTTCTGCTGGCTACGGCTTCGGCGCAGGTGGCGCCTTCTGCTCCGGCAGCTCCGTCGACCTCAGCGCCGCCGGTTCCGTATGCGTCGGTTAGTCAACTGAATCTGTTGCTGACTCAGCTGGAACAGGTCTCGCAGTCGATGCAGGTGAATCTGGCCAAATTGCGAATCGAAAAATGGAAGACTGATTCGAATACCAAGCGCGGCACCCAGTCGGATGTCGACTCGATCGGACGCAACCTGCAAATGGCGCTCCCGGAGATCATCGGCCAACTGCGAGCGTCGCCGGAGAACATTGCCGCCACGTTCAAGCTCTATCGCAATCTGGACGCGCTTTACGACGTGTTCGGCCCCGTGGTCGAGTCAGCGGGAGCTTTCGGCTCGAAGGATGAATTCCAGTCGGTGCAAAACGACCTCAGTGAGCTGGAGAGATCGCGGCGAGCGCTGGCCGAGCGAATGGATACTCTGGCCAGCACGAAAGAAGGCGAGCTGACGCAGCTGCGAACCCAGGTTCGGGATCTGCAGGCTGCGGCGGCGCCACCTCCCGCGCCTCCGAAGAAAGTAGTCGTAGACGATACCGAGCCGCCGCCCAAGAAGCCCGTGAAGAAAAAGACGGTGCCGAAACCCCCGAAGCCGACGACGCCGGCGCCCACGCCGCAGAATCCCAGCACGACGAACCCGCCGGCTCAGCAACCTTGATCCGGGTTGAACGTTATTGGTTTCTGTTGCACATATTCTGGTGCAGAATTTCTCCAAAAAAAACGCGCTCTTTTTGCCTAAGATCTAGAAAACAAAGGATCGGGTTTTTTCTTGCCTCTTAGATCTATGGTTCTTAAGGTAGTTACAGGCAAAATATTCAAAACATTGGAGTTATAGTTGGATACCTGCGGTTCTATTTTAGAACACAGATGATCTCCGGGATGCGGGTCCTGTCTTCGTCCGCGCGGTCGACTTCAGCCCCTTGAAGCACCGGTCATGTCAGCTTGTCAAAGAACGCAGATTATCTTCTAGATAACTAGACTACTGCTATGTTATCGCACATGAGATGACGAGATCAAGAAGAAACTGGCGGGGGACGAACCGGATTCCCAAATTGGGAATCCTCCTGATGGCGGCATGTGTGCAAAACGCGAGGAGAACGAGGCACTCCGAGCCTACGTTATTGGCCCTTACAGGATGGGCGACGCTGGAATAAACGATCTAGGCGCGTCTCCCTTCGGAGTATCTTGAAGCCCCGGTTAGCGTCCAAAGAACGGACGTGGGCCTGCGGCATCGGGCCGTCGCGGCGATGCAATGCATTTGGGTGCAGCGGCCCACCCTTTCCGCAAAGAACGCGGAAAAGGGTGGGGCACCCGCAGTATCAATCTCTAGCGAAAGGCTGGGCCAGCCCCCGAACGTCCCATCCGTCGACGGAAATCGTCTGCTTCGGATTCTGTCAACGGTGCAGCCAGGCCGCCCGCCGGCTTGCTACGACGAAACATTCATGGAGTGTGTCACGGTCTGTATCGGAATCTGCATGGAGTCTTCATGCAGAGCACCCTTATTTTGCATCACGGAGCACTGCTGAAGCATGAGACCCACCTTAGCCCGCAAGTTGGCCGTGACCTTCGGCACGCCGTCGGCATTTAGTGCCTTGAGCCGCGTTGTCGCTCGAATTCGAACCGATTGTCCGGGACCGAGTAGCTTTAGAGTCCCAGTGACCTGTTTGGACCCGTAAAGCAAGACTCCGGGCAGTACGGCACTGCTCTGCTGGTTCACATTTAGGAGAATGTAGAGGTCTGCTGATATGTAGGCATAAGGTGTATTCGCGCTCTCCGGCTCGAAATCAGCCAGGTTAGGGTCCGATGGAAATTCGAGGCTCTCTCGGCCGATATTTGTCAGCCGCACCTCAAAAACTAGCGACGGCTCCGGTGCATCGAAGCTTTTCAAGGAAAGAATCGTCAAACCGACCGAGACCCCCCGCTGTGCTACCGGTCCATTGCCCCCCACTGCTCCACCGGAGGCCGAACTCGTCATGGGTTCACGCGCACGATTCCGTGGCGAAACTCTAGTTATGTCGATTAAAGGATCGTCGACCTGCATCCCTGCCAGAATAATAGCAATCAGAGCGATCACGGAACGCATGGCACCACCTCACTGCACGAATAGTATGGGCTGAAGTTAATGCATCCTTGGAAATTGCAGCTTGCGTCTTGCTGAACGCTGCATGGTTGGACTTGGGTAGCCGAGAGAATCGTTTGCACATTTTGATTGAGAACCGTCGTCACGCTATTCGCGAGGGCCTGGGCGGACTCCAGACCCGTCTTGCCCTCGGCTACGGTTCCCAGATTGTTAGCCGAATTGTTCTGAGCCACGGCATAGTTCTCGTAGTGACTCTGCACCGTTCCCGCCTCATGGCGGTTTGTGTCAGTAAGCAGGTTGGTCCCGCTGATAAATCCCGTCTGAGCTGTCGAGTTATAGTTTCCACACTGAGCCAAGTAGAATGCGCTGGACGTGTTTTTCAAGTCCGGGCTTATCACGTAGAAGTAGCCTGTCGTTGAACTACCCGATGAACTGGGAATTGAGGTCACATAGCTGTAGCCATTGTTGGGGCCGTTGTCGTTTACCGTGGCGGTGTTGAGGGAGAAGTACTGCGCTAAACAAAATTTGCCGACTGCATCGCCGCTCTGTTGCGGGGGACTTGGTACGTTAATGCTACATCCGTCGCTGCTGAACGGGTCATCCTCCGGCGAGGGCGACACCGCTGTGAACGCGAAGTTCGTCCTGTTACTGACCGCGATGCTCCACGTCAGCGGCGACGAGATACCCGACACGGTAGCGCTGACGGTCCCGCTTGCAACCATGACCCCTGACCACGTCAAGCTCCCAACGTTTTGCGCGCGCTTCACAATATTGCCGCCGCCGTCCTTAAACTGCCACGCAGTCACAGTTACCCCAGTGGGCGTGACCGTGCAGGTGGCCGTACCACCTCGCGTAACCGACGCGGTGCAGCCAAGCGCGGGGACATTGACCGGGCCGGGCGGCGTGAGGTGTACCGGAAGACAGCGATTGCCCGCCGTGACTCCCTCCACCCCGGTCGCGTAGTGCGTAGTCTGGCCTGCCCCCACGCCCGTCACGACGGCATTGGCTGCCGTGGCCACAGCCGAGTTGTCGGTTCGCCAGTTCCCGTAGCCCCCTATGTAGAGAACAGAGACTTCCTTTCCCGTGCATTTGTCGAGATCCCACACGTCCTGGTTGCGCTGGCCGGACACGCCCAGATCCATCGGATTGATATACATCCACGGGTCGCCGGCGTAACCGCAGCATCCCGCGCAGCCGTAGGCTACGTGGCCGAAGGTTTTGTCCAGAACCACTTTGCCCTCGAACAGATTTCCCACCCCCTGGTCGGTCAGATCCTGGAAGGTGTAGGCGCCCATGGTCAGGCCCGGCGGCAACAGTGCCCCATTCTTATCCGCAACCTGGTTCCGAATCAGCTTGCCCACGTCGATCCACATCTGCTCGTGCGGCTTCAGCTCCTGCTCCAGATCATAGTGCTGCCTTCCCTCATCATAATAAAGCGTGAACCGCACCTGGATGGTTTTCCTGCCGCCATTGCCCGCCGTGATGATCGAATCGCGCGTGCTGTCGGCCTGCCAGTGCCCGCCCTCCCACATGAAGGACAGCGTATCGTTAAACGGGGTTTGGGTGCCGTGGCGCAGGCTCGCATCGTAGCTCGCAGCGACCGCGACCAGGTCGTTCGGCTGGCTCGGAGCGGACAGTTCCACCGAGGCCCAATGCGCCTCTGCCGGAATCAGCTTGTTCTTTTGCAATGCCGCGATATCTACTAGCTGCGTCTCGTGCGCAGCCACCGCCAGCGTGGCCAGGTTGCTGCTTCCCGATTTGTCGTCGCTTCGCCAATTGAAGCGCACGGAAGCCGCTATCGCTGTGGACGTGGTATTGCGCACGAAGATCCTGGGTTGCAGCACGGTATCCGCCGGAAATGCGAGGGCGGCATCGGGGCTGGTGAGGGCCAGCATCGGGGCGCGCGTAGTCCAAATCTTGTCTTCCTCGGCCGGCGGATCAGAGCGTGGCGCGACTTGCTCGTTTGGGTCCCGGTCAAACATTTTCATCAGCGCAGAGAACCCTGCTGTCTCGTCGAACATGATGTGAGTCGTGTCCAGGGAACCAGCGCCAGACTTTGCGTCGATCTGGATTCCGCCGTACTGCCCAGCTAGCCGCGCCTTTTGCAGCAGTTCCCGCACGGAATATCGCGCCGTGGCACGGGGGTTTCAGCATGATCGGCTGGGCGAAGCTTTTGCCCTTCGCGTCATAAAGGCGCAGCGTGGTCAGGAGAGGTCGCTGGCTCTTGTTCGTCAGCACGAGATAGTCTCGCACCGTCGCACTCGGCAGCCACCAAATGCCTTCGCGGCTACCGACATTGAACTCGGGCACATCAGCAAAGGTGTCCATGTGGAAGGCGATGGGATGCCCGCCGTCGAAAACCATAACCGCAGCGTACAGGTTTTTGTTGGACAGCGATGTATAGCGGAAAACCACGGAACCGTAAAACCCCGCCAATTGCGGCGCATCTTTGACAACCGCCTCCGAGACGTCCACCGATTTGATCTCGTTGGGCGAGATGGTGACCGGAGCGAGGGGAAACTTCGGCTCCGTCGTGGTCTCGCAGGACAGGGACGACGGTAAGGTCTCCATGAGCGAGGTTGTTGCGCATCTGCAGCTCGGTGCGCCAACCCGGCTCAGCCGTCCAATACGGCGCGAAACTTTCCTGCGGCTTCGGCGTGGGCTTGGCGGCTTGGGCCAGAGTGGAAGTGAGCAGAAGCGTGAGAACGAAACTCAGAGCTCTGCGGGAAGCGAGCATTGGATACTCCCTTTTACGTGTGAAGTGGATTTTCCAAACCACGGGGTCCCGGGTTGGCCCGCTATCAGATTCGCGAGCGGTGTCAAATGAATTCTTGTCAATTCATTGAAACTCCTGCGGATCAGTGACATGGAGTACTTCGGGCTGTCTGAATTCCAGACAATTCCTCCGATTCTAATTTGGGCTTGAATTAGTCCTGCACGGGTGAGGACGCCCTCGCCCACATTGCCCAGCTAAGTAACTAAAACCCAGGTAACCATCGTGATGGGAACTCTGCGTGGGGCGCCGGAGTCTATACCTAGAGGGCAAGTCAAGGGTTGCGGGTCGCGGCTGGATGGGAAGACTATGGCTCAATTTTTGGCTGGGGCTGGCGGCCGGAAAGCACCTATAATGGAGGTTGCGCCATGAGTGCCATGGCAGGAGCGACCACGGTGGGTGATCTGGCGGGAGCAATCGGCATCCGGACTGAGGAGGCGGCGATCGTCGCCGAACTCAAAGCTGGTTCGGAAGAAGCGTACGCCTGGCTTATTGGGGAATTCCATCAGCCGATCTACGGCCTGATTCATCGCATGGCGAGTGATCCCGCGGACGCCGCCGACACGACCCAAGAGGTGTTCATAAAAGTTTTTCGCGGCATCAAGCACTTCAACGGGCAGTCCAGTCTGAAGACATGGATTTATCGCATCGCGGTGCATGAAGCATCGAATCGGCGGCGCTGGTGGTTTCGCCATAAGTCGAAGGAGACCTCGATTGAGCCGCTGGGAGCGTCGACGGAGTCGGGCGTCGCTTTGGCGATCAAGGACTCGCTGGTGGATGGTGCTGAATCGCCTTTCGATCACGTGGCCCACGAGGAAATTCGAGCGCGAGTCGAAGAAGAATTGCGCCAGGTTACTGAACCTTACCGTACGACGCTGATCCTTCGCGATATTGAGGAAATGTCGTATGAAGAAATTGCCGAGGTTACGCAGGTTTCGCTGGGAACGGTGAAGTCGAGATTGACTCGGGGACGCGAAGCTTTGCGGCAGCGGCTGACGGCATATGTTCAAGAAGTCGGATCGGAACTGGGACTTGGGACTAGAGAACGGGCAGTAAAGAGTAAGTCCCACTCCGGGGTTTCTTGTGGCGGACGGGAATTCGAGGTGGTGTCATGAAGTGCTTCGAAGCTAAATCGATGTTCTCGGCTTATCTGGATGGCGCGGTGACAGGGACCGAGATGCTTGCTCTTACCCAGCATCTCGATGAGTGTGCTCGTTGTCAGGGAGAATATGTTTCGCTTCGTCAAACGCAGCAACTGCTGGCGAAGGTGGGTCGGAGGAAAGCGCCCGAAGACCTGTCTCTGAAACTGCGGCTGGCGATTTCGCGCGAGGTGGCGCGAGCGCGGCGTCCGCATTTTCACGATCTTCGCGTTCGCGTAGAGAATGCGATCCAGGGGTTCATGGTTCCGGCGACGGCGGGTTTGGTGACGGCGGTCGTGATTTTCGGATTTCTCATGGGCTTCCTGGCTTTGCCCTTGCAGGCCGATCATTCGGATGTTCCGCTCATGTTGAATACCGCGCCGCAACTGCAGCAAGCTGCGTTTGGAACGGCTCTGGACTCTATAAAAGATGATTCGCTGGTGATTGAAGCGTATGTGGATTCGCACGGCCGGGTGCAGGACTACCGCGTGTTATCGAATCCAGATCAGGCCAACAAAGATCTACCGTCGCCGGTGAAAAACATGCTCATCTTCACGACGTTCCGTCCGGCGACCTCGATGGGGCAGCCGACATCGGGGCGCGCGGTGTTGTCGTTCTCGAAGATCAGTGTGAAGGGGTAGGAACAGCCTTTGGCTCTTAGCTCTTAGCCTTTTTGCCTCTGACCTTTGGCTCGCTCTAGCATCTCCTTCGATTTAAAGCTGGTGGCTAAGAGCCAACAGCTATGGCTTGCCTTTATTGACCCTCTGCGCAGAACCTCTTAAACTGACAAGGTAACTGGCACATCCCACCGCTCGTCAGGAGGGTTTCCTGGATAGGTTTCGGAATTCGCTGTTTGTGGCCTTGCTTGGCTTGGTGACGCAAGTTTTCGCGGCTGACACGTCGCCCAGGGTCGCGCTGGATAATAACGAAGCGCTGTTTACGGTTCTGACCGCCATCAACGCTTGTGGTTACGATTCGGAACTGGACATTTCCGATCCCCTGCGGACCCAGATCCGCGGCGAGGTAGCGAAGGTGATTGAGGCTTCCGCTGAGGCGAAAGAGTCCACCCAGGTGCTGTGCCAATTTTATGCGGAGCATCAGCCGGCGGACCCGGCGCGGACTCTGGCACAATACGTGTCGCTCGCGCTGTGTCTGGAACCTCCACCGGGGCTGTCACTGAAAGTCAAGGAAGCTGACCTTCCGCCCGATGCCAGCTATGTTTCGGGGTTCGTCCCGTTGATCCAGAAGTTCTATGGTGAAGCCGGATTGCATGCGATCTGGACCCGCCATCAATTAGCTTTTTCTGACTTGACCGCGCGCTATCACGAACCGTTGTCCAAGGTGCTGTTCGATACGGAGGTCTATTTAAAACTGCCTTCGGCGGGATACCTGGGACGCACCTTCACGGTTTATCTGGATCCCATGGGAGCGCCCGGGCAGGAGAACGCCCGCGATTACGGAACCGATTATTACGTGGTCATTTCTCCGGGGAGCGGGTCCGGGCTCAAGATGGATGAGATCCGCCATACGTACCTTCACTATCTTCTGGATCCGCTGGCGCTGAAGTATCCGATGGCCATGTCGCACCTGACGCCGCTTCTGGTAAACGTGAAGAATGCGCCCATGGATGAGAGTTTCAAGACCGATGCTTCGCTGCTGGCGACGGAGTGCCTGATCCGCGCCGTCGAAGCCCGCACGATTGGTTCGAGCAAGACACCCGAAGCAGAACGACAGCAGTTGGTCCAGCAGTCTGCGGAACAGGGATTCATTCTGACGCCTTATTTCTATGAAGCGCTGGTGAAGTTCGAGAAGGGTCCGGCGGGACTGCGCATTGCCTATTCGGATTTGATCAACGGCATCGATGTGCACAAAGAACAAAAGAACGCGGCGCAGATAAAATTTGCCAGCAAGGCGGACCCGGAGCTGTTGCATTTGTCGCGGCCCACGGATGTCAAACTGCTGGTGATCGCGGAGCAGCGCTTGTCGAGCGGAGATCCCGAGACCGCGAAGAAACTGGCGCAGCAGGCGCTCGATGAAAAGAGGGAGGATCCTGGCCGGGCATATTTCATTCTGGCGCAAGCCTCCGCGATGAGCCGCGATATGCCTGGCGCCCGCAACTATTTCCAGCAGGCTCTGAATGTTGCTCACGAACCTAAGGTGGTGGCGTGGTCCCATATTTACCTGGGTAGAATCTTTGATCTCGAGGAAGATCGAGCGGCCGCCCTCGACCAATATCGCGCGGCACTGACCGCCGGTGGATCGCTTCCCGAGGCCAAAGCCGCGGCGGAGCACGGGATCGCACAGCCTTACGAGCCGCCCAGCCATCCGCAGTGAAAGAGTGAAGTGAAACATGGCGTCGGTAGCTAGAGTCTCAACCAAGGAGAGAGCATGAAGCGAGCAGTCATAATTTTGGGGATGCTAGCGGTAGCGACTTTGGTGGCTGCGCAGCAACCGGCGCCTGCCCAACAAAAGCCAACCGGGGCGGCGGCGGGCGCGACTCCGCAAGCTGCGGCCATGCCCACGCCTCCACAGGGCAAACGGCCGCCGCAAGCCAAGACGCAGCCAGAGTTTGACGCTTATAACGCGGCGGTGGCGAACCAGAAAGATCCCGCCGCCATGGAGAAGGCAGCGGACGACTTCGCGGCCAAGTTTCCCGACAGCGAACTGCGGGTTCTGCTCTATAAGCAGGCCGTACGCAGTTATCAGAATGCGAACAATGGCGACAAAATGTCGGAGGAGGCGCAGAAGCTGCTGAAGCTTGATCCGGACGATCCCGAGGCGCTCATCGCCGTGTCTGAAGTGATCGCGGAGCGTACGCGGGATACAGATCTCGACAAAGATCAGCGCTACGATCAGGCCAGGAAATACGCGCAGCATGCTTTGGAAACGATCGACACCGATGTTCCAATCCCAGCGAATACACCCCAAAGCGCGATCGACGCATACAAAGGGCTGTTGCGATCCAGCGCGTATTCGGTTTTAGGTACGATCGAGTATGGCAAAGAAAAATACGCTGACGCGGAAGCCTATTTCCGTAAGTCGATCGATGCTTATCCGTCCCAGCCAGACCCTGTCGTTGTGCTGCGTCTGGCACTGGCGCTGGATAAGCAGGCGCGATATGGGGATGCGCTGAAAGAGGCAGACCGGGCTGTCGAACTAACCCAGGAAGGAACCGCGGCGGGAACCACGGCACGTCACGAGCGCGACCGGTTGGTGCAGTTGACCGGAGGCATACCGATGAGTGGCAGTCCAGCGCCTGCATCGAAACCGCCCGACAGCACGACGCAGAACCCGACCGCTCCTCCTCACTAGCCGGGAAGGAGTTTGCGCCAAGGATGACACCTCGAGTGGAATAGTCGAAGCGTGGTGGCCTGAGTTCGGTCGCTCCCAGTGAGCCGCGGATTGATGGCAATATCCCATCCGACGGTCAATCAGATCATGAAGTCGCGGAACATTTCGGAATTACAGCAAGCTCTGGAGTATCAATTCTCGCGCCCGGAATTGCTCGAGCAGGCTCTAACCCACAGCTCGCACGCTCGCGAACTCGAATCGCTGTCGACACCGCCCGCAGCCCGAGTGGGAGATAACGAGCAACTCGAGTTTCTGGGAGACGCCGTGTTGGGGCTGATTACTGCTGAAGAATTGTTTCACCGCTTCCCGCATTTTCGAGAAGGCGAGTTGTCCAAACTTCGAGCCCACCTGGTCAGCGAAAAGCATCTGATCCGAGTAGCGCGCCAATTGGAACTGGGGCACTACTTGCAGCTGGGCCGAGGTGAGGAAAAAAGCGGAGGGCGCAACAAGACGGCTCTTCTAGTGGATGGCTTGGAAGCCGTCCTGGGCGCGATGTATGTGGATGGCGGGTTGGAGAACGTACGGCGCGTGGTATTGCAGCATATTATTGCTCCCGAGGTAGAACACCTGGCGCGCAACGGAAGCAGTCTGCCGCTTACCGACTATAAATCAGCTCTGCAGGAGAAGCTTCAGGCTACCGGCCGTCCGCAGGCATCTTATGTATTGGTGAAAGAGTTGGGTCCGGAACACAGCAAGACTTTTACGGTTGAGGTTCGATTGCAAGCCGTGGGCAATCATGGTGCGACCGAGTTCGTAGGCCGGGCGGAAGGGTCCACCAAGAAGAATGCGGAACAGGGCGCGGCGCACCAGGTGCTGGAACATCTGGGGTCGCTAAGCGGGGATACCGGCAGCAAGGCGCCCGGCAAAGGACGTGCTTAGCCAGAACGGCGATGCAGAAAACGCCCCACACCGACTGGTTGATTTCGCTGCAATCGCTACTGACCACGGTGGTGATCGCGGTCTTCGTCATCACGTTTATCATTCAGGCATTCCAGATTCCTTCCGAATCCATGGAGAACACTTTGCTGATCGGGGACTATCTGCTGGTGGACAAGCTGCGCTACGGCGGGAGCAAGTTCCTGGATCGCATCCTGCCTTACCGCACGGTACACCGGGGCGATATCGTGGTTTTCCACTATCCGGTTCATCCCAGCGAACATTTCGTGAAGCGGGTGGTGGGTGTACCGGGAGATCGCATACGTCTGATCAATCGGAAAGTGTATGTGGGCGGCGTTCCGCTGACAGAATCTTATGTGCGCTATAGTTCGCTGGTGCATGACGTCTTTCGGGACGAGTTTCCACAAGTGGATGTTCTGCCTCCAGGCCTGGAGGGGGACTGGTGGTTGCAGATGAAGAAAATGGTTGAGGACCGCGAACTCATAGTACCCGAGGGACACTATTTCGTGCTCGGCGACAATCGGGACGAGAGCCTGGACAGCCGTTACTGGGGCTTCGTGCCCCGGGAAAACATCATCGGGCGACCCCTCCTGATCTATTGGTCGGTGCGAAGTACAGAGGACGACCTCCCGCTTTCAGCCTCGCCGAGTGATAAACTTTATCGCTTCGCTTATGCAGTCAGCCATTTGTTCCAGCTCACGCGCTGGAACCGGACGTTTCGAGTAGTCAACTAAGGGCGACATCGCCCACTAATGGGACAAAACCTAGTGACTAATAAAGAAAATACGCAGACGGAGAAGCCGCGCGAAACCACAGTCGAGTTTCTCGCTTCTTTGGCGGCCGTGCTGGTAACCGGTCTGTTCATTATTACGTTCATCGTGCAGGCGTTCGAAATTCCTTCCAGCTCCATGGAGAACACTCTGCTGATTGGGGACCACGTGTTTGTGAATCGCGAACTGTTCGCGCCGCGGACGCGCTGGCTTGGTCCTGTTTTGCCCTACGGGCAGATCCATCATGGCGATATCGTCGTCTTTTTGTCGCCCGCCGAGCCGGGGCTTTACGTGGTCAAGCGAATTATCGGGATTCCCGGAGACCGTATTCATTTGCGCGACGGCGTGGTCTACCGCAATGGGGAAAAGCTGGACGAACCTTACGTCATTCATCAAACTGGCGAGATCAGCTTCAATCCCTACCGCGATAACTTCCCCGCGGTCGCACCGACGGAGTTCAACAACGTGACCCCGGATTGGGAACTGGCTTTGCCTCAGCACATTCAAGGGGACGATGTGGTCGTGCCTCCAAACAGCTATTTTGGCATGGGAGACAACCGCGACGTGAGTCTCGACAGCCGCTACTGGGGTTTTATTCCTCAAGCGAACGTGATTGGGCGGCCCATGTTTATTTACTGGTCGTTTGAGACGCCGGCGGGGCAATATCTGGAGAGAGAAGTCAGCCAGAGAGTCGGTTTTCTGGCCCATGTGGTCGTCCACTTTTTCGATGAGACTCGTTGGCGGCGTACGTTCAAGGTGGTGCGGTGAGTTTTTGGCGATCGAAGCGCGGGGTTTTCACGCTGGGCATTGTCCTGCTACTGGCGCTGTTTCTGGTACGTCCGGGGGCGAACCAGCTTAAGACCCGAATAGCCAATTCCATAAGCCTGGCGTTGGGACGGCCAGTGGATGTGGCGGTGGTGAAACTGCGCCTGCTCCCCCATCCGGGATTCGATCTTGAGAACTTCGTAATCCACGACGATCCAGCGTTCAGCGCGGAGCCGATGCTTCGTGCCCAGGAAGTGACAGCGTCGCTGCGCCTGACTTCGCTCTTGCGTGGACGACTGGAGATCGCGCGGCTGAACCTGACCGAACCCAGCCTGAACCTGGTCCGGAATGCCGAAGGACATTGGAATCTGGAGGCCCTGGTCGAACGGACCGCCAAAATACCGGTTGCTCCAACGAGCAAGGCGAAGATGGAACGGCGTCCAGGCTTCCCCTACATTGAGGCTGACCGCGGCCGCATCAATTTCAAGTTTGGATCGGAGAAAAAGCCGTACGCGCTGACCGAAGCAGATTTCGCTGTGTGGCAGGACTCGGAAAACGCCTGGGGCATGCGGCTGAAAGCGCAACCGGTGCGGACTGATTTCAACCTTACCGACACCGGCACGATGACGGTGAGTGGATCGTGGCAGAGGGCAATGACTCTGCGCGAGACGCCGGTGCAGTTCAGCCTGCACTGGGACCGGGCGCAACTCGGCCAAGTCACTAAGCTCACGCATGGCAACGATAAGGGCTGGCGGGGAGGACTCAAGGTCTCTACGACGCTTACCGGAACACCCGCGGATCTTGCGATATCAGCAGCCGCTTGGGTGCAGGGTTTCCGTCGCTATGACATTCTCGGCGGCGGGGATTTGCGACTGGCGGCACAATGCAGCGGTCATTACAGTTCGCTGGACCACACCCTGTCTGAGATTGCCTGCAGCGCTCCGGTGGGCGAGGGCACAATTACACTTGCCGGCAGAGTCAATGGTCCTCTTTCCTCTCCCGATTGCGACCTCACGCTGGCCGCTCGGGATCTGCCGATTCAATCGCTGATTGGGTTCGCGCGCCATGCCAAACAGGGTATGCCCGATGATTTGACTGCAGCCGGCCGGTTGGATGGGAACGTGCAATTTCAACGCGGGGCCAAGGTCGGTTCGGTCTGGCAAGGTGGCGGCGAGACCTCGGGTTTCCGGCTCGGATCGAAACTCACCAGGACGGAGTTGGTGCTCGGAAGAGTTCCGTTCGCAATGTCGCCAGCGATGAGTTCCAAATCGCGGGCAACTCCAGGCAAGATCGTTCCTCCGCCAGAGACTCACTTTGAGGTTGGTCCGTTTGACTTGGCTTTGGGCAGGCCAGCGCCTGCCACTGTCCGTGGCTGGGCATCGCGTTCGGGATACAGCTTCACGATTCAAGGGGATGCACAGGTGCAACGCCTGATGCAGTTGGCGCGCACGGTTGGAATTCCTGTTCTGCAACCAACTGCCGAAGGCTCCGCCAACGTCGATCTCCTAATCGCCGGTGTCTGGTCGGGATTCGTGGCTCCTAAAGCTACGGGGAAGCTCCAACTGCATTCCATCCGCGCGGAAGTACGTGGGATGAATGCGCCGCTGGACATTACCTCTGCGAATCTTGTCCTGACGCCGGACCAAACTAGTGTGCAGAACTTGGCCGCATCGATCGCGGGGACTTCGTGGCGCGGCTCTCTGGTGCTTCCGCGGCCATGCACGGTACCGGACTCTTGTCTGGTTCGCTTTGATCTCCATGCGGACGAGATTGCGACCGATCGACTGAACCAGTTAATCAATCCTCATGTTCCCAAACAGCCGTGGTACAAGTTTCTTTCTTCACCGGAAACCGGAGTTCCCTACCTGCTCAAAGTACATGCGGCGGGCAAGCTGAGCGCCAACCGATTGGTAATTCGTAACCTTGTCGGCAGCCGAGTCTCGGCGAACGTGGAACTCGATAAGGGCAAACTGCGATTGTCTGATTTACGCGGCGATGTTTTGGGTGGCAGGCAAATCGGCGAATGGGAAGCCGACTTCACCGCGAAGCCCCCAGAGTATAGCGGGAGCGGTACGCTGGAGCGGGTAGCGCTTAATCAGCTTTCCGAAAGCATGGGCGATGACTGGATTACCGGTTGGGCAACCGCAACTTATCGCGTGAAAGCCTCGGGCCTGGATGCGGCTGAACTGTTTGCCTCCGCCACCAGCACGCTCAAGGTCGATGCCCGGGACGGCCTCCTGCGCCACGTTGTACTTGCCGAGGGAACCGCACCGCTGCAGATGCAGCGCCTGGCAGCACACTTGTCCCTGCACGATGGCAAGTTTGAAATTCAGGAAGGCAAACTCGAAACTCCCGGCGGGATCTATCAAGTCAGCGGCACGGCATCTCTGACTCGCATTCTGAATTTGAAAATGACTAGGGAAGGCGCTCCGGGATTCAACATCACGGGGACGCTGACGGAACCGCACGTGTCGCCAATCCTGACTCCAGAGACGCGAGCTGCCTTAAAACCGTGAGGAATCTGCTCCGTTTCTATTCGTAACCTGTCATCCTGATTTGACTTCGATCACGGCACGTAACCCGCACCACGCAGCACTTTCCCAGGCTTTGCTCCCGTCATCTTCTGTTGATCAATCACGGGCACTCCATTCACCAGTACATATTCCATTCCCTGGGACAACTGATTGGGATTGTCGAATGTCGCCAGGTCGCGCACCGTTGCGGGATCGAAAACTACCACGTCAGCCCACATGCCCGCTTTCAACACTCCGCGGTCCGTTAACCGCATGCGCTGCGCAGGCAGAGCTGAAAGCTTTCGAATTGCGTCTTCCAATGTGAGCTTTTTCTCCTCCCGAACATACTTGCGAAGGATGCGCGGGAACGTGCCATAAGCCCGCGGATGGGGATGTTCCTGGCCCAGGATTCCTTCCGGAGAAGTGCCGGAAGAATCGTTGTCAATTGAGACCCACGGCTGCTGCAGGGCCAGAACGACGTCAGGTTCGGACATACCAAAGACTGCAACTTCGGTGAAACCTTTGTCTTCGATCAGCAGATCGAAAAGCGCGTCCATCGGATCTTTGTTCCAGATTTTCGCGACTTCAGCCAGTGTCTTGCCTTGCAGCGGCAGAAGCTTTGGATTCTGCACCACGCCAATCAGAACCGATTCTGGCCCCGGAATTTCCTGCCATTCGTTGTCCCAATCGCTCGACGGAGTCATGAGCTCTTTGCGGATGCGAGCTCGCATCGTTGGATCGCGCAGACGCTCGACCAACTTCGCGTCGCCGCCATCGTGCGCCCAGGGCGGAATAAAGGCCGACATGGTATTGAACCACGCGGTGTAAGCATAGGTATTCGCGGACACATCGACGCCATCGGCGCGAGCGGCATTGATTTTCGCCACCACTTCCGGCATGCGTCCCCAATTCTCCTTGCCCGCAACCTTGATGTGCCAGATCTCGACCGGGATGTGAGCTTCCCTCCCGATGCGCAGAGCTTCATCGATAGCCGGAAGCACTGCATCGCTCTCATTGCGCATGTGGGTGGCGTAGATGCCGCCGAACTTCGACGCTTCTCCGGCCAGTGCGATCAGTTCCTCCGTCTTGGCGTAGGGGGCCGGCGCATACTCGAGCGCGGTTGAGACTCCGACGGCTCCGTCGCGCATGGCTTGCCGTACCAGCGCTTTCATTTGATCGAGTTGTTCGGGCGTGGGCTGTTTGTCATCGTCTCCCAGAACCATGCGGCGAACTTGGGTTGCGCCCACATAGCTGGCAAGATTGATTCCTATGCCCTGCTGTTCGAGTCTGGCAAAATACTCGCGAAGGGTGCGCCAGTCGGGAGTGAGGTGGTAGTGATCGTAGGCAGCGCGATCGGCTCGGATGATGGCGTCATTGAGCGGCGCCGCTGATCCGCCTTCGCCGGTGATTTCCGTGGTGATGCCCTGATAAATCTTCGAAGGCAGGCGCGGATCGACCAGGATCGTCAGGTCTGATTGGCCGAGCATATCGATAAAGCCGGGCGCGACAACTTTGCCCCCGGCATCGATGGTTCGCGTACGCGGTGCATCGGTCAGATTGCCGATGGCTGTGATCTTGCCGTCGCGGATTCCGAGGTCACCGGAATACCAGGGGGAACCTGTGCCATCGATGATGTGGCCGTTGGTGATGACGAGGTCGAAGCGCTGTGGCGGCGCCGCGGGCCACATAAAGAGTGTGCAGAGCAAGACGATGAAAATCGCCAGCAAGCTTTGGTGTAGCGTCGTTCGCATCACGAAGTTTCTCCCTAGATCCGCAGCCGCGATTCAAGTTACATGTGTACAGAATCGGTCGTGACAAGCCGCCGCCAGCTCAGGCTGAGTCCAATCAGGCTCCAGATTGCCAGTGCCAACCATTCGTATCTACTGAAATGTCCGGGAATGCCGGGGACAATTTTCATCAAGATCATCAGTAGCCCAACGATCACTCCCACGACAGCGACAATACGTTCCCGCGGGGCCGGTCCCATCTGGTAATAAGCCGCGCATGCTGCCAGCCATCCTATAGCGGAAGCCACTGAGCCAACTTCGGAGATAGGCACAAGCGCGGCATCGCCCAGAAACATGCAGGCAGCCGTGGCCAGTCCGATGCAGAGGACCGCGACCGAAGGCGTCTGATTGCGCGGGTGTACATGGCCGAGACGCTGGTCGACCAGGCCACGCCGCCCAACGGCAAATAGTAACCGGCTAGCTGCGATGAAATTCCCGTTGAAGACCTTAAAAAGCGACAGTATCGCCGCAGTGAGGATGACCCTTACGATCCAGCGCGAGCCCACGGCGTGCTCGAAGGCAACTGCGGTCATGAATTTTTCATTGGTCAGTTGCTTCCATGGGGCGACGTATCCAACTGCGGCGACCACGATGGTGTAGAAAAGAATGCCAACCACAATCGCCATCCAAATGGCCTTGAAGAAGCCGCGAGTGCGAAATTCGGGACTGGCCTCTTCTGAACCCTTTACGACCGATTCAAACCCAGTCATGAAATAGGGAACGATTTGCATCACCAGAAACACGGATACGAACGGGCCGTGCGTAAATAGCGGCGGGAAATTCCGCGGTGAGCCTTTGCTCACTCCGAATCCGACAAATGTCACGAACAATGCCAGGGTCCCAAACGTGGTCCAGTTCTGAAACGTGGCGCTCAACCGGATACCGCGATAGTTCAGCAGAGTGATCAACCCGGTCAGGCCGAGCCCGATTATCAAGTGTGGCAAATAAACCGGGCGGCCCGCGATGCGGTAAAGCTCCAACGAATCCAGCGCAGGAAAGATGTAGCCCGCGATCTTGCCGACCGCGACCGCCTCCCACGGGCACACGATGAAATAAGCGAGGATCATTATCCAACCTGTGGCAAAGCTGATGGATCGCGGAAAAACTTTGGCGGTGTAGGCGACCTCGCCTGCCGCGTCCGGCATAGCCGTGACCAGCCGACCGTAAACATAGCCGATCGGCAACAACAGTGCCCCACCAATTGCAAAGCCAAGGATGGCGCCCAACACGCCGCCGCGCAGTAGCCAGTCGTCCATGACGACCAGCCATCCCACGCCGACCATCGTGCCCCAGCCCAGAGCGAAGTAGTCAACCACGCGGAGTTTGCGGGCGAGAGTGATCACGGGTGGCGCGAATTATAAAGCATCGAAGCCTGAGACGCGGCAATGGGAGATGCCGAAACCCCTTAATCTGGCGGGATTTCAGGCCTCGCGTGTTAGTATCAATTCCAACGCCTGATGACCCTGCAGCATGTTGACATCCTGTTTCAGCTGATCGTTTTCTTGTTTGCGATCAGCATCCACGAGTCGGCGCACGCCTGGATGGCGAACCGTCGTGGCGACCCGACCGCGCGCATGCTGGGCCGGGTCACGCTGAATCCCATCAAGCACATTGATCCCGTTGGCACGGTCCTACTGCCCCTGATCGCCATGTACTATCGCCTTCCCGTGATAGGTTGGGCCAAACCTACCCCGGTCGATCCTCGAAATTTTAAGAATCCGGTCCTAGATGACATCTTGACGTCGGTAGTCGGGCCGATCAGCAACTTCGTTGTGGCGACGGGTGCAGTGTTGGTTTTGATTATGATTTCGCTCAGTTCGCAGTTGGGCGCAAGCATTGTCCACGTGATTCCTCTCGCATATCCTAGTCACCTGGATATCCTTGCAAAGCAAACCGATTCGTTTCTGATGCCACTCATTGTTCTAGTCTATGAGTTGATGGTGATCAACATCGTGCTTGGGGTTTTTAATCTTATTCCCGTGCCACCGCTCGATGGCAGCCATGTCTTGCGCCACTTCCTGCCCCCCGGCGCCCTACGGATTTACGATACGGTTGGTGTATTTGGCCTGATGGCGCTCGTATTTCTGGCACCAGGACTACTAGGTAAGCTGATCTATCCCGTGATCGACACCTTTAACTACATCCTTCTCTTGAGAATCTGATGCCTTCTGGATCCAATCAACGAAAACGCGTGCTCAGCGGGATGCGCTCAACCGGCAAATTGCATCTGGGCAACTATGTCGGCGCGCTGCAGAACTGGGTTGGCATGCAGGATCAGTACGAGTGTTTCTTCTTCGTCGCGGACTGGCACGCGCTCACGACCGATTACGCCGATACGTCGCGGGTGAAGGAAAACTCGATCGAAGTTCTGCTCGATTGGCTGGCGGCGGGGCTCGATCCCGAACGCTGCACGATGTTCATCCAGTCGCACGTGCCGCAACATGCTGAACTGCATCTGCTGTTTTCGATGATTACGCCGCTGGGCTGGCTGGAGCGCGTGCCTACTTACAAGGAGCAGCGGGAAAATATCACGGAGAAAGACCTGAGCACTTACGGCTTTCTTGGATATCCGGTGCTGCAAGCAGCGGACATTCTGATGTACAAAGGTGATTTCGTGCCTGTAGGCGCGGACCAGGTAGCGCATGTGGAATTGACTCGCGAAATTGCAAGAAGGTTCAATAGTTTCTATCCACTTGCCAAGCGAATGGTCATCAGGAGATACGGGACACAGGTTCTGACCTCAGACGGAGTGGAAGTGCGGATTGAAGCAGGGGAAGAACTGGATGCAAAGGCTGACCACATTATCCCCGAAAAACTCGTCTTTCCAGAGCCGCAGCCCTTGCTAACGCCCACTCCTAAGCTTCCAGGCACCGACGGGCGCAAGATGTCGAAGTCTTACGGCAACACCATCATGCTTACGGACCGAGAACCAGTGGTGCGGCAAAAACTGAAGACCATGGTGACCGATCCCGCCCGCATACGGCGGACAGATCCTGGCAACCCTGATGTCTGCCCAGTCGGCGATCTCCACAAGATTTTCAGTGATCGCGCGACCATGGCCAAAGTGAACGAGGGCTGCCGGTCTGCGGGAATCGGGTGCATCGAATGCAAAGGCTGGGCGGCTGATGCCCTGGTTAACATCTTGAATCCCATGCAGGAGCGACGCAAGAAATATGAGGACAATCCGCGGCTGGCTTGGGATATCCTTGAGGCTGGATCGAGCAAGGCAAGCAAAGTCGCTGAAGGTACGATGAACGAAGTGCGCGAGTCCATGGGCATGTCGCTCGGGTACGAGGCTCCGACCGGAACCCGATGAGTGAAGAAGAAAAGATTTTCGATGGGACGGCAGCGTTGGATCTTGGTCCCACGCTCGTAGGGAGTTCTCCGCCACGAGAAGGAGAAAAATCTAAGAATCAGGAAAGCGACTTCCCTTTTGCCGTCACTGTGGGCGACGTCTACGAAGGACCGCTCGACCTGCTGCTGCAACTGATTCGCAAGCAAGATATTGATATCTACGATATTCCTATCGGGAGAATCACTGGCCAGTATCTGGCATACGTAGAAAAACTGCGGGAACTGGATGTGAACGTGGCGGCTGAGTTCATCTACATGGCCGCGGTTCTGATTCACATCAAGTCGAAAATGCTGTTGCCGCGCGATCCTGCAGCGGCCTCGGACGCTCAAGACGATCCCCGCGTTGAGCTCGTCAATCGACTGATCGAGCATGAGAAATTCAAGTCCGCGGCGCAGATGCTGATGCAGAAACAGCAGATCGAAGATGCGGTGTGGTCGAACCCGGCGCTGAAAGAGTTCACGGATGCCGAAGGCACGGAGCCGGAAATGGCCGCCGACGTTATTGACCTGGTCAAGACCTTCCAGCAAATCCTCGATCGTGCTCGCAACCGGCCCATGATTCAGGTCGACGAAGAAACGGTTACAGTCGGGCAGATGATCGAGTATCTGCGGCGGCGCCTGGCGATGGAAGACCGGCCGATCCGGTTGAAGCAGATGTTGCGTAACGTTGAGTCGCGGCAAGCGCTGGTTTGCATGTTTTTGGCGCTCCTTGAAATGGTGCGCCTGCAAGCCATCCAACTGCGGCAGGACCGCATGTTCGGTGAGATACTGCTGCGCAAGCATGTAGGATTTGAGGCGGTCATGACGGAACAGGCCGCGGTGCGCGACGACTGGAGATAACGGCAGCTAACCCATGAGCCTTAAAGCCCAACTCGAAGCCATCATCTACGCGGCGGAAACGCCAGTGACGGTCGATCAACTGATCGAATTGGTCAAGGAATCGGTCATCAGCGATGGTGCTGCCAACGGCACCGAGGTTAGGTCGCGAGTGCGTCTCGCTCTGGAAGAGCTGGTTGTTGATCACTATGCTCCGGACCACGGTATCGAGATTCGCCAGGTCGCCGGCGGGTACCGGATGTCGACGAAGCCCGAGCACCACGACATCGTGCGTGCCTTCGCCAAGAGCCTGAAGCCGCCGATTCGCCTGTCCCTCCCCGCTCTCGAGACCCTGGCGGTAATCGCGTACAAGCAACCGGTAACGGTACCGGAGATCAGCGAAATTCGCGGTGTGGATTCAGGCGGGGTCATTGCTACATTGCTCGACCGCAAGCTGATCACGACTGCCGGCCGCAAGGCTGTCATTGGGAGGCCCATCCTTTACAAAACCACGAAGGAATTCCTGATGCGCTTCGGTTTGAAGGATGTTGGCGAACTTCCAAGCATGGAGGAGTTCGAGAAGTTGGTCGCGGAATCGTTCCAGAGCGATTTATTGCCGGCGGAGAGCGAACAGGCCGAACTTCCATCGACGACAACAGAGACTCAAGATTCTGAACCCGCTCAGACCGCCGAAGGCTCCGAGTTGGCCGTCATCGAACAGCAAGTCTCAGGCGAGAGCGATCCGGCCGCTTGAGGCGACAACTTACCCAACAACTCTGCCGATTCGCAGTTGTGAATTCTTATGCCCGCTGAACGCCTACAGAAGATTATCGCCGCTGCCGGAATCGCATCCCGCCGCAAAGCCGAGCAACTGATTACTGGCGGACTGGTGTCGGTGAACGGACAGACGGTCACGGAGCTAGGCAGCAAAGCCGATCCGGTGAGCGATCACATTCGAGTAAATGGAAAACTGCTGCACGGCCCGGAGCGTCACGTTTACCTGCTCATGAACAAGCCCAAGGGATACGTCACCACTCTGCGCGATCCTGAACGCCGGCCTACGGTCATGGATCTGCTGCACGGCGTGGGAGCGCGGGTTTATCCCGTGGGACGTCTCGACTATGCGAGCGAAGGCTTGCTGCTGCTCACCAACGACGGCGAGTTTGCCAATCGTCTGATGAAGGCGGCGTCCCACGTGCCCAAGACTTACATGGTGAAAGTGGCCGGGAATCCGCCCGGAGAAGGCTTGGCCCGACTGCGAGAAGGCATTTTCATTCCGTCGGATCGCGGAAAAAGGGTGAAAACGGCTCCCGCCAGGATTCGCGTGATTCGTGAATCGGCGAATCCTTGGTACGAAGTCACTCTCGTTGAAGGCAAGAATCGCCAGATCCGGCGAATGTTCGAAGAGATTGGACACCACGTGGAGAAGATCAAGCGGGTGCGCTACGGTCCACTGGAGTTGGATGTGCATCCGGGAAAATTTCGCAAGCTTACGGTTGAGGAAGTCGCGAAGTTGAAGTCCCTCGCAAGATAGTGTAGGCGCGGATGACACTTCGTGAGCAACATGGTAAAGATTAGATAGCCGAAAGATGAGCGACTACAGCCAGTTTGTGCCCGAATACATACGAACCCTGAGCGGGTACACGCCGGGTAAGTCGCGACGCCAAGCGCAACAGGAGAGCCACGTGAACTGCATCAAGCTGGCCTCGAATGAGAATCCGTTTGGGCCATCGCCGAAGGCAGTCAAGGCGATGCAGGCCGTGCTCGCCGAGAGCAATTTCTATCCCGACAACGATGCCATCGAACTGCGCCAGAGATTGGCGGAGAAACATGGCGTTCAGCCAGAACAAATCGTTCCCACGGCTGGTTCTACGGCGTTGCTCGGTATTATTGCGCGCACCTTGCTGTCGCCAGGACTCAATGCGATCACCAGCGAGCGTTCGTTCATCGTTTATCCGATTGCCACGCAGGCCGCGGGAGGGCGGCTCATCAAAGTTCCCATGCGAGGCGATGCCTTCGATCTGAATGCCATCGCCGCGGCGGTCGATCAGCATACCCGGATCATCTACATTTCTAATCCCAACAATCCCACCGGTACGTTGCTTCCCGCGAGGGAGCTCGATCGCTTTTTGGACGCGGTCCCCGAACACGTAATCGTCATTCTCGACGAAGCCTACTACGATTTCGCGCAACACTTTGCGGTCAACCGCGGTGTTGATTATTCGCATGCCCTGGACTACGTGAACCAGGGCCGCAAAGTGGTTGTGCTGCGCACGTTTTCGAAAGCGCATGGATTGGCCGGAGTCCGGGTTGGGTACGGGATTGGCCCTGCCGAGCTGATGTCGTACTTCGCGCGGATGCGCACCACATTCTCTGTGTCCGTTGTCGCCCAGGCGGGCGCGTTGGCCGCACTCGACGACGAAGCTCATACCGAGAAGACACTTAAGAACAACGCCGAGCAGGCCGAACGGCTTGGTGCAGGGATCGCGGAGCTAGGCTACCGGCCGGTTCCGACGTGGGCTAACTTTCTCTATTGTGAGTTAGGCGATGATGCCGCGGCGGTCGCAAAACGACTCCAGGGTGAGGGTGTGATTGTGCGGCCGATGGTCCCGTGGGGCGCGCCGACTGCGATCCGAATCACGATCGGCACACCGGAGCAGAATGATATTTTCCTCAAGGCGTTCAAGAAAGTAATGGAACGGGCCACCGTACGGTAGTGCAGTTCCCCGTACAGACGTTGCTTGCGATGTCTCGGGCTTCCACAAGACTAAGGTCCTGGTCAGGAAGAGACGTAGCGGAGCTACGGCGATCCTACTTCTGGCACTTCGGGCAATAGTGGCTGCTGCGGCCAGCGATCACTACGCGCTTAATCGGAGCTTTACAAACCAGGCACGGTTCTCCCTCGCGTCCGTAGACGCGGTGCTGGAGCTGAAAGAATCCTTCTTCGCCATCGGCGTCCACATAATCAGAGACTGAAGACCCGCCCAGCGCAATGGCTTCTTTGAGCACTTCCTGGATGCTGGCGTAGAGCCGTGGAAGTTCCTTTCGAGTAAGGGAAGCGGCGCGGCGCCGGGGCCGGATGCCGGCCCGAAACAGCGATTCATCCGCATAAATGTTGCCTACGCCGCGCAACAGCTTCTGGTTCAGCAATGCACTCTTGATCGGAGTTTTGCGTCCGCGGAATAACTCGATGAAGCGATTCAATTCCACTTCGAGTGGTTCGGAGCCGGCTGCGTCAAATCCATGGGCCACGCTTAGCCGTCCGAAGCGGCGCGGGTCTACAAATCTTAGTTCCCTTCCCGACGCAAGCTTCGCAACCGCGTGCGTGTGTTTCTCGACGGCTTGGTCGGGTTTGCAGACCAGCATCCGCCCCGTCATGCCGAGATGCACGATCCACTGCGCCGTGTCTAATGTAGACGCGGGCGTCCTCGCCCGTGCCTTCTCGGATTTCTGGCGAGACTTCGTAAGGACGGGCGAGGACGCCCGTCCTCCATTTTCCAGATCGAAAACGATGTGCTTGCCGACTCGGCGCACGCCTGCAATACGCTTGGATTCGAGAGTCTCAACAATCTCGGATGCCAGGGATTTCAGCGGTTCCGGCTTCGATCCAAGCCAGACAGACTCTATGACGTCGCCCGTGACTCGGCTAGCCAGTCCACGGGCAATGGTTTCAACTTCGGGGAGTTCCGGCATGGAATCAGTTTACAAGGCTTCGCGGAAGTTAGCGGAAACCTAAAACTGGAAGCCCGCATTGCCATCTCTCGCCCGTCAGGGTTATTATTACAAGTACACCTCTGCTCCGCTTATATCCTTTGTAATTCAGCGACTCGTTGGTTCACTGCGGGCAACGAGTGTGTGCGACCCCGCAATTGCGGCCGGGGCGGCCGCGCCAATCATGTTCCAAGGAGATTGCATTTGAAGAAGGGCAAAGCTGCGGTCATCGTGGGCGCGCAATGGGGCGACGAGGGCAAGGGCAAGATCGTCGATGTCCTCTCGGAGAATTTTTCTGTCGTGGCCCGTTACGCTGGCGGACACAACGCCGGCCACACCGTCATCATCAATGGCAAGAAGTTTGTTCTGCAGTTGGTGCCATGCGGAGTTCTGCGTGCCGACTGCCGCAGCGTCATCGGCAACGGCGTCGTTCTTGATCCCCTGGCCTTCCTCAAAGAGGTTGCCGCGCTGCGCGAGACTGGAGTCAAGGTGGATGGCAGCCTGTTCGTCAGCAACCGCGCGCACGTGATTCTGCCGTATCACCGCATGATCGAGTTGGCGTCGGAAAATGCACCGGGACGAGTGAAAATCGGCACTACATCGCGTGGGATTGGTCCCGCGTACGAAGACAAGATGGGACGCCGCGGTTTGCGTGTGGCTGATCTGCTGGATCTGCAACTGCTGAAGACGCACATTCAAAACGCCTGCCACGAGAAGAACATGATCGCCCATGCGCTGTTCAACTCGGAACCACTCGATCCTGACAAAATGTACGACGAATATGCCGCGGCCTCGGCCAAGGTTGCGCCGTTCGTCTGCGACACGGCTGCGTTGTTGAACAAGGCACTGGCACACGGCGATTCGGTGGTGTTCGAAGGCGCGCAGGGCACGATGCTTGATATCGACCACGGCACCTATCCATTTGTGACTTCTTCCAGCGCGACTTCGGGAGGCGCGGTCACCGGAACCGGCGTTGCTCCGACTGCGATCGATACGGTGATCGGCGTCACCAAGGCATATTGCACGCGGGTTGGCGGAGGGCCGTTCCCCACTGAGGCACTCGACGCGAACGGAGACATGCTGCGCAAACGCGGCAACGAGTTCGGCGCTGTAACGGGGCGTCCGCGCCGTTGCGGGTGGCTCGACTTGCCTCTCTTGCGCTACGCTGGCATGATTAACGGAATCTCCTGGCTGGTTGTAACGAAGCTGGATGTGCTGGATGAACTCGCGGAGATTCCGATATGCGTTGGTTATAAAATCAACGGCAAGGAAACCGAAGAGGTGCCGGCGCAGGATAGCGGCTACGGCCGGATCGAATGTGTTTATCGGAAAATGCCCGGCTGGCACACTGCAACCCAGGGGATTACGAAGCTGGAGAAACTGCCGAAAGCGGCACGTGAATATCTGGCGTTTGTGGAGAAGGAAAGCGGGGCGCGCATCGGCATGGTCTCAACTGGGCCGGGGCGCGAGGAAACAATATTCGTCGACGAGTTCGCAGCTGAGTTGGACCGCCTCAGCGCCAGACGACAAGCAGCCAAATGAGTAATTTCGACCCTTACGACCGGAAAACGTTTGTGTTGGGAGCAGGCTTTTCTTGCGCGGCGCAGTTCCCGTTGATGAGGATACTGAAGCCCAAGGTTATTTCCTTCATCGAGAAGAACCGAGACTCCGGCTGCTGGGGTCCGGATCTAACGCCTGGATGCAAAGGATCGGCCAGGGGAAGGTTCTACGATGGCCTGGCCGGCGGCGACCCCGGGGGGACGCTCGGGTTCGAGGAACTTCTTATGAAACTGCGGGAGAGCGATGACGATTGTTCCTTCGATGTCCGCAGGATACTCGAGGAAGGATGCGTGGGGCTGTTTTGGGAGACGCAGCACCGCCTCATGACCGCGTTACCGCAGTGCTACGACAACTTTGCGGCTTGGCTGAATTCTACTCCCGAGAGGCCCAAAAACAACGTGATCAGCTTTAATTGGGACCTCGTAGTGGAGCAAGCGCTCGAGGGAAATCACTTCAATTGGTTCTATGGGCGGATTACGAATAACTCTGTCGCCGTCCTCAAGCCGCATGGTTCAATAAACTGGAGCAACCATAGAGGGGACGGGGCGGTGCCGGAGGATAGTAGCCTTTGGTCGGAGGTGGCTCCGGGAAGCGGAAGCACACTGGATCACCCGAGCGAGCCGCTCCAGGACCCGTTCCCGCAGCGGATAAACGAGGGTTTTCGGTACGCGATCTTTCCGGGCAGCCCGGAGTCTGATGGATTTCCCGACGAGACCAAACCAATCTGGGATATGGCCAAGAAAGTCATCGCAGCTAGCGATACTGTTGTCTTTATTGGCTATTCGCTGCCCCTCTACGATAGCCTAGCGACCGCGCGACTAAAGGAATATTGTTGCGACAAAAAGATCGAGGTCTACAATCCGGGCGCCGACGACCTGCGACGCTTCGAGAGATTGTTCGGCCCAGATGTCACGTGTGTACCGAAACCCTTCGAACAGTGTGCATACGGAGCGACGCGGCCTATCGAGGTGTTCGCATTGAAGCGGCTGGGATAAAGCAGGGCGCGGTTACTTTAGAAACGGAGCGGACGATGGTCGTTCTGGCGGTAACGTGGATGGCGAAAGTTGGTCGTGAAACGGATGTTATCGGCTTGTTTTCGAAACTAACTGAGGAATCGCGCAAGGAACCCGGCTGTCTGCTATATCAGGTCCATCGGCATAAGACAGAACCGCGCCGGTTTTTCATCTATGAGCAATACAAAGATGATGCCGCGCTGGAAGCCCATCGCGCCGCGCCTCACTTCTTGCAGTATGCGAAAAAAGAACTTCCCAAGTTCGGGGAGCGGATTGAGGGCCACTTGTACGAACCGCTCGGATAAGCTCGTGTGGCGCGGGCGCCCACGCCCGCGTTGTTACTCGCAACGATGGTGGCCGACCGTCGGACGACGGCGTTACTTACCCTTGTCAGCCATCAACACGCCGCCCGAAGCGTAACTCTCCTTCGAGACTTCGTGGAAAGTCACCACGATGGCCTCCCGGTGAGCACCCGCTTCTTCCACCATGGCATCGGTGATGCGTTGGGCCAGCTTGCGTTTCTGATCGGCGGTCCGGCCGGTCAACATTGTGATTTGCACTAGAGGCATAAGGAGTGTCCTAGCTCCAGGGTCCCGAGATCCTTCACTTCGTTCAGGATGACGGCGCGCGGCTCAGTTTTCAGCTTGCCCTGAGCAACCGAGCTTAGCGAGGTTGTCGAATGGGCTGCGCCAACGCCGTCACTTAGCCAATTCATATCCGGCGAAGAAATAACTCAGCTCAAAGCGGGCGGTTTCGTCCGCATCCGACCCGTGGATCGCGTTGTGCTCAATGTCGCTCGCCCACTTCTTTCGGATCGTACCTTCCTCGGCGTTGGCGGGATTCGTAGCGCCCATGAGCTTGCGTAGATCGGCAATGGCATTTTCTTTTTCAAGAGCCAGCACGACGATGGGTCCGCTTGACATGAAATCGGTCAGTGAACGGAAAAAGGGTCGGCTTGCGTGGACCGCGTAAAACTGTTCGGCCTGATGCTTCGAAATCTCAAGCATCTTCATGGCCAGTATCCGGAAGCCAGTTTTTTCGAACTGCTCGATGATGTCGCCAACCGCATTCTTGCCGACCGCATCCGGTTTGATGATAGTAAAAGTGCGTTGCAGAGTCTTCATAGTTCAGTCGTTTATCCTTCGTCATTGGTCGTTAGTCGTCGGTCTTTGGTCTCTAAGCTTTCGCCGCCACACCCATGGCCGCCACAACAGTCTCGCCAATTTCAGCCGGCGATTTGGCTACGCGAATGCCCGCCGCCTCCATCGCTTTAATCTTCTCGGCGGCAGTTCCCTTTCCACCAGAGATGATGGCGCCCGCATGCCCCATGCGGCGTCCCGGAGGTGCGGTTTGGCCCGCGATGAATCCCACCACCGGCTTTTTCATTCGAGATTTCACATATTCCGCCGCAGTCTCTTCGGCATTGCCACCAATTTCTCCAATCATCACGACAACTTCCGTTTGCGGATCCTTGTTGAACAGTTCCAGCGCGTCCAGAAAGTTGGTACCGATAATTGGATCGCCGCCAATACCAATCGCCGTGGACTGCCCAATCCCTCGGGTCGTGAGCTGATATACGGCTTCGTAGGTCAGCGTGCCCGAGCGCGAAACGATTCCCACCGAGCCTTCGAGGTGGATCCGCCCCGGCATAATGCCGATCTTGCACTTGCCCGGCGAAATAATACCGGGGCAGTTGGGCCCGATCAGGCGCGAGCGCCGATTCTGCAGGTACTCCCACGCGCGCACCATGTCCAGGGTCGGGACGCCTTCGGTGATGCACACGATCAGTTCCACCTCGGCATCGGCGGCTTCCATAATGGCGTCGGCGGCAAATGGGGGCGGCACGAAAATCACCGATGCATCAGCGCCGGTCTTGTCGACTGCTTCCTGCACGGTGTTGAAGACCGGCCAGCCTTCGTGCGTGGTGCCACCCTTGCCGGGAGTGACTCCGCCGACAATCTTGGTTCCGTACTCCGCGCAGGCTTTGGCATGAAAGGTGCCTTCCCTTCCGGTCAGCCCTTGCACAATCACTCGCGTCGATTTATCTACCAGAATGCTCATAAAATTATCTTTTCGCAGAGACGCAGCAAGCTGCGTCTCTACAGTGATTAGTTAGGCTGCTGCCGCTGCTACTACCTTCTCGGCCGCGTCCTTCATGGTTTCTGCCACAATAAAGTTCAATCCCGACTGCTTCAGAATCTCCCGTCCAGCCTCGACGTTCGTGCCTTCCAAACGCAGCACAATCGGCAACTGAATACGGGTTTTCTGCGCGGCCTCTACTACTCCCGTGGCCAGCGTGTCCACGCGAAGGATTCCACCAAAAATATTGATCAGCACTGCCTTTACATTCTTGTCGCTAAGCAGAATCTCGAAGGCATGCGTAACTTGTTCAGCGTTGGCTCCCCCTCCCACGTCGAGAAAATTTGCCGGCATCCCGCCCGCGTACTTGATGATGTCCATGGTGGCCATTGCCAGTCCCGCTCCGTTCACCATGCATCCTACGTTTCCGTCGAGCTTGATGTAATTCAGGCTGTACTTCGAAGCCTCGACTTCGAGTGGATCCTCTTCGGTGATATCGCGCAACTCCCGCTGATCGGGGTGACGGAACAGGGCGTTGTCATCGAAATTGATCTTGGCGTCCAAGGCAAACAAGCGGCCGTCGGTGCAACTGATGAAGGGATTGATTTCCATCAGGGACGAATCCGTTTCCTGGAAGGCATGGAAGAGTCCGGTCATCAAACGCACAGCTTCGTTAATCTGCGGCGGCTTCAACCCCAGCTTGAAAGCCAGTTTGCGCGCCTGAAACGCTTCCAGACCCATCCCCGGCTCGATGTGCTCTTTGAGGATGGCGTCCGGATTCTCGGCTGCGACCTGTTCGATTTCCATTCCTCCGGCGGCCGACGCCATGAAGACCGGCCTCGCTTCGACGCGGTCGATCACGATTCCCAGATAGAGTTCCTTCTCGATGGGCAAAGTCTCTTCAATAAGCAGACGCCGCACAACTCGACCTTCAGGACCGGTCTGATGAGTCACTAGCGTCATCCCGAGAATTTTAGAAGCTAGCTCAGCGGCTTCCTCCACCGATTTCGCGATCTTCACCCCGCCGCCTTTGCCGCGGCCTCCGGCATGAATTTGCGCTTTGACCACAACTCCGCTGGAGCCCGCGTCAAACAATTTTTTCGCCGCGGCTTCAGCCTGCTCGCGGGTCTCCGCCATTTCGCCGCGCGGCACCGCGACGCCGTACTTTTTCAGGATTGCCTTGGCCTGATACTCATGAATTTTCATAAGAATTCCAGATTCACTATGATTTCGGGCAGGCTTGCTTGCGGCTTAGAACTACGGGCAGCAAACATTTGATTCTATCGAAGGGCCGCGCATAGGGCAAACGCAAGGGGTCACATTCGCCGGTAAATCCTGTCTCGCGTTTCATTTTGAACGCGTGCTTTCGGCTGCGATTCGGCCTTCACGATGCTACTCTGGTATTTCATCGATGATCACTGAAGCCCTTCATCGCATTGCGAATCATCGCCAATCGCTGTCCCGCGAAGAGGCGCGGACGGTCATGTCGCGGGTACTGACCGGTAAATGTACCGATGCGCAAATTGCGGCCCTGCTGGTCGCGTTGCACATGAAGGGCGAGACGGTGGAAGAGATCGTAGGTTTCGCGGAGGCGATCCGAGCTGCGGCAATTCCGCTGGGCCTCGACCCGAACCATGCAGTGGACGTCAGCGGCACCGAGCGCGATGCTCTGGTCGACACCTGCGGCACGGGCGGCGATGCCAGCGGCACCTTCAATATTTCAACGGCCACCGCTCTTGTGGTCGCGGGCGCCGGCGTGCGCGTGGCCAAGCACGGAAATCGCAGTGTGACTTCGAAATGCGGGTCGGCGGACGTAATGGAAGCGCTGGGCGTCAACATCAATCTGCCACCCGCTCGGCTGACTGCATGTCTGCAGGAAATCGGCATCGCATTTCTGTTTGCTCCGGCGCTGCACTCGGCGATGAAATATGTTCAATCCGCCCGGCGCGAACTGCGTTTGCGCACGGTTTTCAATCTGCTTGGGCCGCTCACCAACCCGGCCCACGCCTCGGCCCAGGTAGTCGGCGTATATTCCGCAGCGCTCGTGGAGAAATTAGCGGAAGCGCTCAGCATGTTGGGATTGCATCGGGCCCTGGTGGTGCACGGACTGGATGGACTGGACGAAATCACTATCGCTGGCCCTACGCGGATTGCAGAAGTGCGCGATGGGACGGTCCGCACCTTTGAAGTCACGCCCGAAGAGTTTGGCATGAAGCGGGGCGCGCTGGATGACATCTCGGGTGGAGACGCTGCGGTTAACGCGAACATCATTCGCGACATCCTTGCCGGAAAGAAATCACCCAGACGGGATGTGGTCCTGCTGAATGCGGCAGCAGCCCTGGTCGCAGGCGGTAGTGCAGACCATCTGGCGGATGCTCTCCCGCTGGCAGCAACAGCAATCGACTCCGGTGCTGCCGCGAGCAAACTAGAGGCGTTGGTACGGTTCACGAACTCTAACCAATGATCCACAACGCAAAACACATGCTAGGACGCCCGCGCCTACATTGCTGTCGCCAGCTTTTTTAATCGCTCGATCTGTTGCAGATGGTTCGCGCCGTGAGTTCCAATCCTTTCCACGTGATCCGCCACGGTCACGTCGTGTTTGAGTTCTGGATGGTACGCAGTTTTCTCCAAATCGCCCAATTTCAACCGGCGCAACAACTGCACATTGTGGTGCCGGTTCAATCCGTAGAGCGCAACCAGCTCCGGAGCGGGAGTTTCCAAGTACCCTAGATTTTGCGCCCAGGCGTCCTGATCCATGGGTGCGATCACGGGCTTTTTGTCGGCGAGCATCTGCCGGAAGCGGTGCGCGTACACAATCTCAATATCCGCCAGATGACCCAGAATCTCCAGGATGCACCACTTATCCGGCGACGGCTTGTAGCGCAATGTTTTGTCGGGCAGTCCCGAAACCGCCGCCGCAATCAGCTTGGGACTTTTTTCCGCTGCATCAATATGCTTTTTCAGATCAGCTTCTGTCATCGAAACCTCTAATTTGGTAATCGAGTCTTAGATTTCTAAACGACCTGCACTTTCTGCATCCACTGCGCCACCTGGACGTTCCATCCTAATTCTTTGACCATGGCATCGCGCAGTTGCGACGAAGCCGCGGGCTCGCCGTGCACCAGGTAAGTCACGGGCGGCTTCCTGGGAAACGTGCGCAGCCATTGCAGTAGCTCGGGCGTGTCGGCATGATCGCTGAATTGCTCGAGCGCTGCTACCTGGGCGCGGATGGGAACAATTTCACCGAAGATCTTCACTTCCGGTGTGCCGCTCTTGATAGTGAATCCACGCGTTCCGGGCGCCTGGAAGCCGATGAAGATCACGGTGTTTTTCGGGTCAGGCAGTCTTTGCGCGAGGTGATGCAGAATGCGGCCTCCGGTGACCATGCCACTGGACGAAACGATGATCGAAGGAGTTTTCACTTGGTTGATCTTCTTCGATTGTTCCGCAGTCGAGGCGAAGGTGAAGCCGGGCCACTCGATCGGCGAGCCGTATTGGCCGACGAGGCGGCGCGTCTCTTCACTGTATTCTTCTTTGTGCTTCATGAAGATTTCGACCGCCTTGATGGCCATAGGGCTGTCGCAAAAGACTGGGATCGATGCAAGTTGTCCGGATTGCATCAATTCTTTCAGTATGAAGAGGAATTTTTGCGTGCGCTCGACCGCAAACGCGGGCACAACGACGGTTCCGCCACGTTCGGCAGTGCGGCGAATCAGTGCCGCCAACTCCGGTCGCGGGTCCGTTGTCGGATGCGGCCGGTTGCCGTATGTCGACTCCATCACAAGTATGTCAGCCGTCTCGCCTTCCGTCGGCCCGGAACGCACAACTTTACCTGGCGCGATATTCTGATCCCGTACGCGGCCGATGTCGCCAGTAAACAACAAACGACGCGGCTGCCCGTTGCTGCGCAGCGTAAGTTCAACCATCGACGATCCCAGGATGTGTGCCGCCCGCACGAAGCGAAACTCAATCTCCGGACAGAGTTGCATGGTCTCGTCGAATGGCACCGCACGAAAATACTGGAGCGACGCTTGCGCTTCCTCCAGCGTGTACAGCGGCAGCGCGGGGTCATGTTTTGACTTCTTGAATTTGTTATAGAACGCGGCGTCTTCTTCCTGCAGGTGGCCGGAGTCAGGTAACAGGATGCCGCACAAATCAATGGTCGCAGGAGTGGCATAAATCGGACCGCGGAAGCCTTCCTTCACCAGACGAGGGATCCATCCGCAATGGTCGAGGTGCGCATGGGTCAGCACCACGGCGTCAATCTGCTTCGCGGGGATTGGCGTATCCTGCCAGTTGCGCTCGCGCCACTCTTTCGGCCCCTGGAACATGCCACAATCGATGAGAGCTTGGAACCCGCTCCTGCCGCTGGAATCAGGGCCAGTGTTGATCAGATGCTTGGAACCAGTGACGGTTCCAGCAGCACCAAGAAATTGGACGTAGGCCAAGAAAATCCTCCCGCCATCGCATTCAGCTGACACCGATTCTCAATTGACAATTGCTAATCGGCAATTGCAAATCGATAATCGGACATCATTTCGCCGCGTCGGGCGGCGGAATCTTGAAGACGTTGTTGCTCACGTCGCTTTCCGGCACGCTGCCATCATTGACGACGACTTCCAGTGGCGTCGTGGCGGCTTCAATCCGGACAGCGGCCTTGGATTTCGCGTGTACTTCAAGGCGCTTCGTGACATCGCCGCTTTCCATGCGCAGGGTTACGGGCACCTCCGCTCCAGCGTCTCCGAGATTCTCGATCGTGATCGTCACAATCGCGCCGCCACCAACCGTGGCACGCGGATAAGCCGACTCGACACGAAAATCGGGCAAGCCGCGATCACGATAAACCCAGTCGTCAAAGAACCATTCCAAATCACGATGGTTCTGCGCCTCGATCAGATGCTGCATATAAGCGCTTTCCTTGTCCTGATCCCAACGGTACGCCGCAAGTGCTTTTTTCAGCGCAGCGTCGCCGACCATGTCGCGCAGCATCCACCAGACATACATGGCCTTGCTGCGATAGAACTCTTCGGTCGTGGTATTGACCAACGATTCATCCGCCGCAGCACTCTGACTGTGCGCTGCGGCGAATGCCTTCTCGGCGTCCGCCATGGCCGTTCGACGGAGACCCATGAAATCGAGCGCTGCCAGGCGCCCGCTCCGTTGCTCTCGCTCCAGCGCCTGGGCAAAATGCGCCATGCCCTCGTAAATCCAAGGACGCTCTGACAAAAATGCCGCATGGGTCAACTGGTGTACGGCCGCAAGTTCGTACGCGGTGGAGTCGCTGCTGTTCAGCGGAATCACCAACATTTTGCCGCTCTCGAAAGGTTCGGCCGCCGGATCCGGTTGTTCCGCCACCTGTGCATTCCCGCGCGAAGGACCAAACCATTCGGTTACCAGGGGAGTGGCCAGTTCGGCGGCCAGAGCATAATTCTCGGCGCCAGGCTTATGGCCTGCGAGGTATGCGATCGAAAGATTAGGACGGTCGAGAACGGAATACTGCACGACGATAAGGACTGGCACCATTATGCCCAACCCCAAAGCCCTGTGCCTGACGCAGTTCGAAAGGGTCCCCGGCGCCCCCCCCGGCTCTTCGCCTAGCAAACGACCCGCTACGCCAGTCATGCGAACGAGGGTGAACCCAGCTTCCCTTGAAATCGAGCAAAGGTTCGTCAGCAGCTGCGCTTCGGTCTCTCTCCTCTTCCACCTCCCGACCTCCGCGAACACGCTGCTCCCCTCCGACAAACTTGCCGCTTCCGTCGACACCGGGTACCAGGTGACGTAGCCGATCCCCCGTACTAAAGCAAATGGCCTGCCGATCTGGTCCCAATCCGTGTGCTTCGCTTTGTCTTCCGGCACGCCAATTTGTTTGAGGCGCGTGACATCGAGCGGGATGATTCCTTCATATCCGACGTCTATGTCGATCGAGCCGTGCGGCGGAACTTCACGCGGTAAAGTCACGATCGCTTCGGACAGCGCGCCGGTGTGATCGATGTCGGAGGTGTACTCATGGCTTACAAATTCCACTGCTTGACCTCCGATCTGAATCGACCTCCAGTCCAGCGACGAAGAAATCTGCAGGACAACATTCTTTTGGGGAGAGGCTGAGTCGTTCCGCACCGTAATCCTGCCACGTACGCCTAAACGCTGCTGCTCCAGTTCAACCCGCAGATCCAAGTTGTAGTTGGTGAAAGTGAATGCCTCGCGATCAAGCGCGAGGCTAGGAACGACCAAACCGAAAAGTATACAGAGCACACGGAGGAGTTTCATGCAGACTTCTTTCTTCGCTGCCGCACGATCTCGTACAGCATCACTCCCGCCGCGACGGAAACATTCAGGGATGGCACCTTCCCAAGCATGGGGATCGAAACCAGGAAATCGCATTTCCTTGCCACCAGATCGTGCAAACCCTTGCCTTCGGCGCCCAGGACGATGGCGCAGTCCATGTTGTAATCGAGCGAGTCGTAGGATTGCTTTCCGCGTTCGTCCAAGCCAACCATCCACAAATTCTGCGCCTTCAATTCCTCCAAAGTGCGGGCGATGTTGGTTACTTTCGCGATGGGTAAATGCTCGCTGGCGCCGGCTGAAGTCTTGGTTACGATTGCCGTCACTCCGGCAGCCCGGCGTTCGGGAATCACTACCCCATCAGCGCCCGCGGCGTCCGCAGTGCGAAGAATCGCGCCGAGGTTATGTGGATCCTCGACGCCATCAAGCACGACGATGAGCGAATACTGACCGCGCTTGGCCGCGACCACATCTTCCAGATCGTTATACTGTTTCGCCGAAGTGACTGCGACCACGCCCTGGTGTGCGTTGTTGCCCGCCATCTGATCGAGTTCTTCGCGCGGCACAAAGCGCACAGCGACGCCCTGCCGCCGGCACTCATCGACGACGTGCTTCAGGCGTAGGTCATGACGCTCCTTGGCGACTCCGACCCAGGCAAAAGTTCGTCCGCGCGCCTTCAGCGCCTCGGCAACGGCGTTAATACCGTAGATGTAATTCATGAAGACTTAGTCTAATGCCTGAGAGCTTCCGCGGGCGAGCGTGTCCAACGCCGATGCTAGACTGGTAGTGGAGACACTGATGCACGAGGTTTACATTCTTTCTGCCGTGCGCACGCCGATTGGTAAATTCGGAGGCTCACTGGCATGCATGACCGCCGTCGACCTGGGAGTAGTTGCAGCGCGAGCCGCCATGGAGCGTGCCGGAGTCCGTCCCGAGCAGGTCGAGGAAACGATTATTGGGAACGCACGTCAGGCCGGCGGAGGGCCGAATCCCGCTCGTCAGATCTCGATCCGCAGCGGGGTCCCGAAAGAAGCGACTGCTTACACCGTCAACCAGGCTTGCGGTTCCGGACTCAAATCCATCGCACTGGGATATCAGGAAATCGCAACCGGCAATCTCGATTGCGTGTTGGCCGGGGGCACTGAATCCATGTCTCGTCTGCCCTACTATCTGGACGGCGCGCGCTGGGGCTATCGCCCGGGCAATCAGGAATTGGTCGATGGGATGTACCGCGACGGCTTTTTCTGCCCTCTCGCGAAAATGCTGATGGGTGAAACTGCCGAAGTATTGGCCGAGCAATACAAGATCACTCGTCAAGAGCAGGACGAATATGCTCTCCGCTCGCAAACCCGCGCAGCGGCCGCTGTCGACGCCAAACGATTCGACAGCGAACTGGCCCCGATTACCCTTGAAAGCAAGAAAGGTCCGCAGACTTTCAGCCGCGACGAACATCTCTTTCTCGGCGCTACGACGGAAAAGCTGGCGAAGCTATCTCCGGTGTTTTCGAAAACCGGAACTATCACGGCGGGAAATTCTTCCGGTATCACGGACGGCGCGGCTGCGGTAGTGCTCGCGAGCGAAGGCTTCGCCAAGAAAAACAATCTCAAGCCGCTCGCCCGCATTCTGGCCGTGGCTGCCGCAGGTGTGGATCCGCGCATCATGGGAATCGGTCCGGTACCCGCCTTGCGCAAGATGGACCAGAAGCATCAACTCCGCGTGAACGACTTCGACTTGGTAGAACTCAACGAGGCTTTCGCCGCCCAAGTCCTGGCCTGCGACCGCGAATTGCATTTCGATCACGCGAAGCTGAACGTTAATGGGGGCGCGATCGCGCTCGGCCATCCCATCGGCTGCACCGGAACGCGGATCACGGTCACCTTGCTGCATGAGATGCTTAAGCGCAAATCCAAACGAGGCGTTGCAACACTCTGCATGAGTGGTGGTTTGGGCATGGCGCTGGCAATCGAGAACGTTGCCTGATCGCATGGAACCGTCTTTCCGCGTCGCCATTGCGTCCGATACCGACGTGCTACTCGCGATGATGCGCGAATATTACGCCTTCGACCATCATCTTTTTGATCCTGAGAAAGCTCGCACCGCTTTGACTGGCCTGCTGCGCGATCCTGCTTTCGGCCGCGTCTGGCTGATTTGCGCCGGGGAAAACGTTGTCGGGTACATCGTGCTCACCTTCGGTTACAGTCTGGAATTGCTGGGCCGCGATGCCTTCGTGGATGAATTCTTCATTCTCGAAAGCCATCGCGGTCAGGGCTGGGGACGCAAAGCGATGGAATTCGTCGAGGAAGCTGCCCGCGCAGTTGAAGTTCATGCGATGCATCTCGAAGTAACGCGCCACAATGCGGGAGCCCAGCGCTTTTACCCAAAGCTCGGATTCGAGGATCGCGAACACCACCTGATGTCAAAGTGGATTGACCGGAATCTTCAGAAGCCAGGACACTGACTTCAATTGCAGTTCGCCCCACCGGCGCGTTGACCCTGATTGGAACCGGTCGCTATACTAAAAAGAGAAACTGTTTCCCAGGGGATCGTCATGTCGCTATCGGCTGTAATCGTGGACGACGAGCAACTGGCTCGCGACGAACTCGCCTTCCTTCTGAAAAATGTTGGGGACGTCGAGGTGGTTGCTCAAGGTAAGAACGGCGTCGAAGCTGTCAGTCTGATCCGCGAACACAATCCTGACCTGGTTTTCCTCGATGTGCAAATGCCGGGCCTCGATGGTTTCGGCGTCATCAAAAAGCTTCTGGATCGAAAAATCCAGCTTCCGAAGATCGTCTTTTCCACTGCGTTCGACCAATATGCCGTGAAGGCATTTGAGGTAAACGCGGTCGACTACCTGCTCAAACCTTTTGACAAGAAGCGGGTTGCCCAGTCGGTAGAGAGGGCGAGGTCCAAAATCGAGGGCAGCGGATCATCATCCGCGAAGCTCGACACTCTGATGCGGATGCTGGACTCCCAGAAGCCGCAGACCTCCAAGATTCTGCTGAAGGCGGCTGGCCGTTTGTTCCTGGTGAATCAGAAAGATATCTGTTTCGCGTCCATCGAAGACGGCATTATCACCGTCGTGACGAGTGGTCCGAATGGTATGGAAGGGCAATCCAACTGCCGCACTCTGGAAGAACTGCTGGATAGCCTCGATCCCAGCCTGTTCTGGCGGGCTCACCGTTCGTTTCTGGTAAATATCAACCGCATCAAGGAAGTCGTTCCCTGGTTCAAGAGTTCTTATCAATTGCGATTGGACGACAAGAAACAAACCGAAATCCCGGTGAGCCGCGCCCAAACCAAGCGCCTGCGAGAACTCTTTGGTTTGTGACCTTTCGGATGGCAACTCGTCCGCTATCGGGTGCATCGTACTCCTAACTTGTGGTATACCCAGAAATACGGTTGACGTGGGGCGTTCAGTTTGATCTCGTTTGGATGCAAATCGCGCAAAGACACCTCCATTGCAGCTCTGTCTTTGATGTGTATCCTGCTGGTTGGCTTCACCGGCATCGTCCAAGCGGTCCACGTACACAGCGATAATTCCAAGCTTCCCAGCCATGAGTGTTCGCTCTGCTCCGTCGCCCACGCCGGAGTTCTGAGCAGCGCTGTCTACCGCCCAGTCCCGGTCTCTGTCCGCACCGTTTCGATCGTAACGCGCCAACTCGTACGCAAGTCTTCTGGCTTCGTCTCTTCTCTTCGTATCCGCCCGCCTCCATCAGTCTAGGGGATTCAAACAAGAAATTGATCGGGGTCGTTGTCCGCCCTATTGGTCAACCCTAGCTCTCTTTTCAGGAGGAATTCATGCGTGCTTCTTACAGGAAGTCGCTTTATGCGTCTTTTATTGTGGTTTTCTATTTGGCGGTGGGTCTTCATGTCTATGCGCAGTCCAACTCTGCATCACTTAGCGGGACTGTCCTGGACCCTTCCGGGGCGGTGGTTGCCAATGCAACGGTTGAGATTCATAATCCCGTCAGCCACTTCGACCGATCCACCATTACGGATAGTGCAGGAAAGTTCAGCTTCCCAAACATCCCATTCAATCCCTACCATCTGAGCGTAACCGGCGTGGGGTTTGCTCCTTACGCCCAGGATGTCGAGGTTCGCTCCGCCGTGCCGTTGGACATCAAGATCAATCTCCAGGTTGCTGGATCTTCCGAGACGGTTGAGGTGCAGAGTGAAGCTGGCGAAGATCTGCTGGAAAACGATCCGACGGGTCACACCGATATCGATCGCGGACTGTTCGACAAGATCCCCCTGGAAAGCGCGTCATCGTCGGTGAGTTCACTGGTCACGCTCGCGTCTCCAGGAGTTGCCGCGGACTCGAACGGTCTGTTTCATGGATTGGGGGACCACGCGCAAAACTCGTTTTCGGTTGACGGTCAACCTATCACTGACCAGCAGAGCAAAGTTTTTTCGAACCAGATTCCGGTGGATTCGGTTGAGTCATTGGAGGTCATTCAAGGCGCACCACCGGCTGAATATGGCGGTAAGACGAGTTTGGTGATTGTCGCCACGACCCGTTCGGGCCAGGGCGTGACCACGCCTCATGGCAGTGTCACCGCCTCTTATGGCTCCTTCGGATCGTCCAACCTAGGCTTCAATCTCGCTTACGGCGGCCAGAAATGGGGAAACTTCATTTCCGCGAACGGATTAAACAGCGGGCGGTTTCTCGATCCCGCTGAGTTCGCAGTGATGCACGACAAAGGGAATGAAGAAAACTTATTTGACCGCGTGGATTATCAAGTCTCAAACTCGGATTCCCTCCACCTGAATTTCGGCTACTCCCGTTCCTGGTTTCAGAGTCCCAATTCGTTCGACCAGGAATTTCACTTCGGTGTCCCCAATCCCGTAACCGGCGGTCCTCTAGGAGCGACGGATCAGCGCCAGAAAATCGGAACCTTCAACATCGCGCCGACCTGGACCCACGTTCTCAATCCCTCCGCCGTGCTGACGTTCGGGGGATACGTCCGCCGCGACGACTACAACTATTATCCGAGCGCCGATCCTTACGCGGATTTTTCTCCAGACCTTCAAGGCGAGACCGTCAGCCAATCTCGGAGCCTGACCAACGCAGGCCTTCGCGCCGACGTGACTTACGTGAAAGGTCTTAACAACGTGAAGGCGGGCGTCACCTATCAACAGACCTTCCTGACTGAGAATGAAAACATCGGCATTGTCGATCCGGGTTTCTATCCCGCAGCCGCCACGTTTTACAACTGCCTGGATGCCAGCGGCAACCCCATTCCCAATACGCCGTGCGCGGCACTGAAGCCCTACGACTTGACGCAACCCGGCGGAGTTCTATTCCCATTTCACGGCCACACCGACGTGAAGGAACTCGCACTCTACGTCCAGGACTCTATCAACATCAAGAACTGGTCGTTTAATCTTGGAATTCGCGGCGACTTGTATAACGGCCTGTCGATTGCCCGCCAGGCGGAACCGCGTCTTGGGATTGCTCACAACATCAAACCGACCAACACGATACTTCGAATTTCATACGCGCGTAGCCTGGAGTCCCCGTTCAATGAGAATCTCGTGATCGCCAGTACTGGGTGCAATATCCCTTTTCTTGCCGCCTTGGTGCCGCCCTTCGGTGTGCCCTGTAACTCGGGGCCGATTGCTCCCGGCTATCGCAATGAATTCCACGCCGGGTTTCAGCAGGCCCTGGGGAAATATCTGGTTGTCGACGGTGAATACATTTGGAAGTACACGCACAACGGATACGACTTCGGAGTCGTGGGCGCGACCCCCATCACTTTCCCCATCCAGTGGCATAGCTCTAAAATCCCGGGATTCACCCTCCGCGTGAGCGTTCCCAACTATCACGGGTTTTCCGCGTTCGTGGCCATGTCCAGCGTGGCTGCGCGGTTCTTCCTGCCACAAGTTGCGGGGCTGCCCATTATTCCGCCCGCGACTGGTGTTTTCCGCATTGACCATGACGAAAGGTTCAACCAGACCACGCACGTTCAGTACCAGCCGTGGAAAACCGGGCCGTGGCTCGGCTTCAACTGGAGATATGACAGCGGCCTGGTCGCGGGGGCAACCCCTTGCTATAACCCGCTAACCGCAACCTGCGCCGGTGCATCAACCACGATAAACGGCCAACCAGCCATAAACCTGATTAACACCATCTCCGGCGCGCCTCTCACAGCCGACCAGCAATTTCAGGCCGGCTTCACCTGCAACGGCGAACGCGCAACCATCTTTCATGCTTTGCCAAGCCCGTGCCTTGCGTCGCAGTTTGGATCAACCCTCGTCAACGTTCCAGCACCGGGGACGGAGAACGACGATCACAATCCCCAGCGCATCAAGCCCCGGAGTCTGTTCGATCTCTCCTTCGGCCACGACAACCTGTTTCATGGTGAAAGGTACAAATGGAGTGCTCAGCTCACGGTCATCAATCTGACCAACAATTACACGCTTTACAATTTCCTCTCGACCTTTAGCGGCACGCACTACGTCACTCCACGCGCGCTGACGGCTCAGATTGGATTCCATTTCTAAGGGTTTTTCACAGTTATTGTAGCCCGTTAAGATTTGTCATGCCGACCGGAGCTTCCCATTCCCCCAGGGGATGGGAAGCGGAGTGGAGGGACCTGCAGCTCCGTGCAGGCTACGCAAAGCTCACGAAGCCGCGTCTGTGAGTTCGATAGGGTCGACACTTACATAACCGGGAAAATAGCCAAGTTCGGGGGGAGGCGGACGGCCAGGGAGGATATCCAGCCGTCCACCGGGGCTGCATCCGTCACTATGCAGCCAGCGCTTCCAGCGCCGTTCGATTGCGGATCACCAGCGTGGCGCCGTCCTGGCGAATGAGTTCCTTCTTCTTCAGATCGCTCAGCAAGCGGGTGACCGTCTCCCGCGACGAGCCTATCATTTGTGCCATCTCTTCATGGGTCAGGGTGGCCCGGATACGAACTTCGGGAGGATCGATTTTTTCCCGGATCGGTGTCCACGAAAGAAGCAATCTCGCCAGCTTGCCCGCGGAAGAACGGGCCAGCACCAGATCATGGATGTCGCGGTATGCCGACTGGAACTCCCGGCTCAGAGCCTGCGATGCGTGTAGACCCAGCTCTCCATTCTTTTCCATCAGCCGGATCAGGGCTTCCCGTTCCACGTAATTTATCTGGCATGGTCCGGCTGTCTCGGCAGTCAATTCAAAGGGCTCACCCGCAATTACGGCGCTCAGTCCGAGTACCTCGCCCGCTTCGGCGATCTTCAGAATGAGCACTTTGCCCTCACGCGAAGTGGTCGAGAGCTTCGCCTTGCCCGAGCACAGCACAAAAGCCCCGCGTGGCATCTGTCCCTCCACAAACAAGACGGCGCCACCGGGATAGGTGCTCAAATGGCTTGCTGCAGTCAGTAGTCTGAGGACGTCGGGTGAGAGGCCGCAGAACCAGTGGTCCTTGCGCAACTTGCAGGTCAGACAGCTCTCCACGATTTCCAGTCCATAGGGCGTATTCATTTCAGCCGCCTTGCTGGGCTCGTGCCCAGCGGGATGACCCAAGTCGCGTGCCGCCGGCTTGCGAGCCCGGGCCCGACGCAGGTCCCGAACCAAAAGGCGTGCGTGTTCCGTCTTCGCCAGTAATGCCGCTGCCATCGCCCGCGCGTCCCTGTCCGATGATCGCAAAAAGTGGATCAATTCCCAACCCGCGCTGGCATCTCGCTGTTGATGCCACTTCACGCCGCAACAAAACAAGTAAAAAGGATCGACTGCTGCGCCGATCTCCTGTGCACCCTTTCCCCGAGGTAGAGGCCCAGCTAAGTCCTTCGGCCTTGCAGAGTCGTTTTGCACCGGCATCGGTAGCGCTCCGCCACGTAAGATTGGCTCGAAGCCTCCGCGCCCTCTCACCGCACCCTGTTGGATAAGCACAGAATTCTCCTCTTGCCTTCTCGAATCCTGCGCGAGCGTCTTTGGGGATAGGCGTCACACAGCCTTGCCATTCGGACTTTCCCAATCGCATCAGCCCTCGATCTGATCTTGTGCGTTCCTGTATTTATCGGTGAAGCATTCGATTGATCCGCCCTCGCAGGCCACGTGCCAAACGCGCCCCCAGGTACAAGTCACTGCAAGGAATCGGGCTCACGGAAAAAGCAGAACCCGCAAATGCACATTTCTTTGGGCGAAAGTGACGAGGCTGCGGCAGAATGCCGACATTTCGTCAGGGAAAACCAATGATGGCTCTATCGGGTGGCAACAGGATTGTCCATATCAGTTCACAGCTTCCATGTCTCATTGCCAACTGTCATCCCGAGCAAAGCGAGGGATATAGGTGTTTGCCGCCGATGGCGTTACCGCTGGCGCAGGAGGAACCTAGATCCCTCGCTGCACTCGGGATCACAAGTGCGGTTCTTGGTTGGCGCTGGATCTGAAAGCGTTTTAGTTTTCGTAGTCCGCGCGGGTGATTCCCATCTTCTGCATTCTGGACTGGAGGGTAGTGCGTTTCATTCCCAACCGGGCCGCAGCTCCGTGCAAACCCGCAATCACTCCCCCGCACTCGCGAAGTACTCGAAGAATGTGCTCCCGCTCCATACTCTCCAGGGTGGTATCGTGCCGAGGTCCCTCGTAAACCGGCCTTAACTCCGACAACGGAACATTGAGAATTGTCCCCTCGGAAAGAATCACAGACCTCTCAATAAAGTTCTCCAACTCCCTTACATTTCCCGGCCACTCCCACCTTGCCAAAGCATTCATGGTTTCCGCGGGGATGGTTTCAATCTGCTTCTTCATTTGCCGGGAAAACTTCTGGACGAAATAGCTCACCAGCAACTGCACATCTTTTCCCCGCTCCCGCAAAGGAGGCATGTGCAGTGGAAAGACGTGAAGGCGATAATAGAGATCGCTGCGGAACTCTCGCGCCGCCACGCTCTTCGCGAGATCGCGATTGGTAGCGGCGATCAAGCGTATGTTCACCCGGATGGTTCGAACTCCGCCCAGTCTCTCGAATTCCTGATCCTGCAACACCCGCAGCAGTTTTGGCTGCAACTCCAGCGGAATATCTCCCACCTCATCCAGAAATAGCGTACCCTTGTCCGCCAGTTCCAGACGGCCGATCTTGGCGCTGACGGCCCCGGTGAAAGCGCCCTTCTCATGCCCGAACAGCTCGCTCTCCAGCAGTCCCGTGGGAATCGCGGCGCAGTTTAACTTAATGAAACTGGCGTCTTTCCGCGAACTCATACGGTGAATGGCGCGAGCAATCAGTTCCTTGCCAGTACCCGTCTCGCCCAGGATCAGTACAGTGGCATCGAGAGGGGCCACGGTATTGACCTGGGTCAGTACGCGTTTGAGAGCCGGGCTTTCGCCCACGATTTCCTCGAAGTTGAGCACCGAACGGATTTCATCTTGCAGGTAAAGCTTTTCCTTCCTCAGCTTGTCCGTAAGCTCCGCAATCTCGCGATAGGCTCGGGCATTGTCAAGGGCAATCGCCACCTGGGCGGCTACTTGCTTCAAGAAGCTGATGTCTTGCGAAGCAAACGCGTGGTCCTCCACGCTGCCCAGGTTCAGGGTTCCCAGCTTGCCCTTTCGAGTGATCAGTGGAATAGAGCAGAACGATTGGATTCCCAGATCCAGCATGCGCATCATGACGGGAGAACCCACCGTAATCAGATCTGCGCGGTTGCTTACCTTGGTCTCCCCTTTCAAGAAAGCCGCCCCGGAAGCTGATTCCGCGATGGGAACCACTGTGTCCGGGCCGATCAGGTCGTCCGCAAGTGGAGAATCCAGGGCGTACACCCGCAAGCAACTGGTAGCTTCTTCGTAGAGTGCCACGCTCGCGTAGTCCTGCCGGATCACCCGCCGAATGAGGCCTGAAATCGCTGGAAACAATTGCGGCACATCCAGGTTGGACATCAGCGCGGTGCTAACCTCCAGCAGCATCTCCAGCCGTTCCTTCTCCTCCAGGAAAGCGGAGCGGGTCATGGCATTTTCCAATGCCAGCGCCACCAGTTCAGCAACCCGCTGCAGAAGTTGCACATCCTCGTCGCCGTAGGCGTTGGGACGGGAACTCCCCAGCCCCAATGCACCGAACCTCCTTTGCGCGGTAGTCAGGGGCAGAGTGCAGTAGGAGCGAACTCCTTTTCTCACGAGAACACTGACCGCGTGCTGAAACCGGGTTTCCAGGTGCAAATCAGGCCACACCATGGGTTCCTGCTTTTCCCATGCGATCCCGCAAGCCGATTCTTCGACCGGCAATTCGGCAGGCTCCGAAAGGCGGTCGCTGCCTTCCCAGAAGTGGGTTCGCATCACATTTTTTTCGGGATCGTAGAGAGAAAAACTGGCGATCTCAAAAGACGCCACCTCGCGCAACCGTTGCGCTAATTCCGGCAACAATTCGGGTACACCGCGTTGATGCACCACAAGGTCCGCCATTTGCAGCAGGGCCTCGTAACGCCGCGTGTCACCGTCTACCCCGAAGTGGCCAGCAGGGTCCATTTGCGCGAGTCCTTCAAGGAAGCCCCCCTCGAGCAAACCTTCCCAGAACAAAACCTGAACTACTTAACCCGGATCATAGGACATAATTCTTCGGTCAGCAAGGATTATATTGTGCGCTTGGCATCTTTCGTGCCAACTCGGCACTTTTCATGTCAACCTTACCAAATGCGGTCAGAAAGGGGGAGCCATCCCGGTCGATTGTCAGAGAAAATATTACCGGCCGCATCCGGGATTCCCCTGTCTCAGTCGAGAGCCGACTGGCCCAACGCAAGATGCTCCCAAGTATAATTTCCTTGTGGCGCGAGGATGGGAGAGCAAGTCGGTCGAGCAGCAACAGGCAGACGCCGTAGCGACACCGGGCCCGGCGAAGCCGGTCATGACTCCTGGCCAAGTCGCGAGCCAACGCCGCAGACAAGGCCTGCTTTTGTCACGGCAGCGTGTGCTTCAGCAACTTGAAGCTGCCCAGAACTCTCGCCACCGCCAGCAATTGCAAAACGCTCTGGCGGACTTGGACGCGCAGCTCGCCCGAATGGTCTAAGCCGGTGGTGTACCGCGTTTCGCTTCGCCTCTGACGTATAATATGAGCATCCCCCCATGAAAGCTTACGTGTATGTTTCGCTAAAGAAGAGTGTCCTTGACCCACAGGGCAAAACCATCCATGGCGCCCTCAAGAAAATGGGATACAAAGGTCTGCAGGAGGTTCGCCAGGGTAAGTATTTCGAGCTCTCGCTGGATGGCGGACTGACCCGGGCGGAAGCGGAAGCGGAAGTTGAGCGTATGGCTCGCGAAGTGCTGACCAACCCCGTGATAGAAGAATTCCGTTTCTCCCTCGAAGATTAAGGCGAAGTTGACAAGCAAGAATGTCATCCTGAGCGGAGCAGTCCCTCCGCTGTTCTGGGTAGGTTTGGGAAGGGCACGGCTTCAGCCGTGCCGCCAGAGTCAATAAAAGGTTCGGGCTTTAGCCCCAGGAGGATTTGCCTCCTACCGGACTGAAACCGGTTTATCAAACATCGGAGCTGAATATGTGCGGCATTGTGGGTTACGTGGGTAAAAAGAGCGTTGTCCCCGTCATCATCGAAGGGTTGAGGCGGCTGGAATATCGCGGTTACGACTCCGCTGGAATCGCGGTGTGCGGCAACGGCGAAGGTCTCCAAGTCCGCCGTGCCGAGGGCAAGCTGCGCAATCTCGAAGAAGTCATCCGCCTCAAACCCCTGGATGGAACCTACGGCATTGGCCATACCCGCTGGGCGACTCACGGACGCCCCACGGAGGAGAATGCGCATCCTCATCGTGACTGCACCGGAACCATTGTCGTCGTCCACAACGGCATTATTGAGAACTATGTCACGCTGAAAAGAAAACTTATCGAAGAAGGCCACAAGTTCACAACGGAAACCGATACCGAAGTCATCGCTCACCTGGTCGAGAAGTATTACCTCAAGACCGGCAACGGGCATCGCCCTTCGCTCGAAGAAGCCGTGCGCAAAACGATCGGGCAACTCACCGGCGTGTTCGCGCTGGTCGTGATTGCCGTCGAGGCTCCGAACACAATCATCGCCGCCCGCAACGGCCCCCCAGCAGTGATCGGCTTGGGCAAGGACGAATATTTCGTAGCCTCCGACGTGCCCGCGATCCTGCATCACACCCGCGACTTGTTCTTTCTCGCCGATGGCGACCTCGCAGTCCTCACTCCGGAAGGCGTAAAGGTCACCGACTTCTCTGGAAAACCAATAGAACGCAAAGTCCAACACGTGAATTGGGATCCAATTCAAGCAGAGAAGGGTGGGTTTAAGCATTTCATGCTCAAAGAGATTTATGAGCAGCCGCGGGCGGTGCGTGACACTACCCTGGGGCGGATCTCGCAGGAGACTGGCCACATCTTTCTTGACGAGATGGAAATCTCTGACGCCGAGTTCAAAGCCGCAAAGAAAATAAACATCGAGGCTTGTGGGACCAGTTGGCACGCGGGAGTCGCGGGCAAGTTCATGATCGAAAGCCTGGCGCGGATCCCGGTGGAGGTGGATTATGCCAGCGAGTGGCGTTATCGCGATCCCATCGTCGAGGCCGACACGATCACATTGGTGATTTCGCAATCCGGTGAAACCGCCGATACGATCGCGGCGCAACGCGAAGCCAAGGCGAGAGGATCGAAGACGCTGGCCATCTGCAACGTCGTCGGCTCGATGATCACGCGCGAAGCTGCGGGAACCATTTACACGCACGCGGGTCCGGAAATCGGCGTGGCTTCCACCAAAGCGTTTACGGCTCAGCTCACCGCGCTCTATTTGTTCGCGCTTTACCTGGCCCAACAGCGCGGCACCATGAACGAACAACAGGCCATGAACGCCGTCTATGAACTCACTCGCCTCCCCGGAAAACTCGAGCAACTGCTGACGCATGACCAGGCTTGCGACGACCTGGCAAAACAGTACGTCCGCGCGCAGGATTTCCTGTTTCTTGGCCGGGGCATTCACTATCCGATTGCCCTCGAAGGTGCGTTGAAGCTGAAGGAAGTTTCCTACATCCACGCGGAAGGCTATCCCGCGGGCGAGATGAAACACGGTCCAAACGCCCTGATCGACGAGAACCTCCCCGTCGTAATTATTGCGACGCGCGATCCGAACAGCGAGCTTTCGATGGTGCGCTACGAGAAGACATCGTCAAATCTGAAAGAAGTAAAGGCCCGCTCCGGCATCGTGATCGCGCTGGCTACCGAGGGTGATGAAGAGATCAAAGAAGCCGCAGATCACGTGCTCTACATTCCACCGGCACCCGAAGAACTGTCGCCGATTCTTGAAATTGTTCCGCTGCAGTTGCTGGCTTATCACATCGCAGTGCGCCGCGGATGTGACGTGGATCAGCCGAGGAATCTGGCCAAGTCTGTGACGGTGGAATAGGCCATCCTTCTGTAGAGGCGGAGATTGCTGCGTCTCTACCGTACTTCGTACAATGAGCCGGGTAGAAATTCCCTGCGACGGCGTTAGTGCTGCGATCGGTCACGGGGTCCTTCGACTGCGTTGTCGTCCGCTTCGCGAACGACAACTCCGCTCAGGATGACAGGTTGTTCGCTGATGACGGGGTGTCGGCTGATACAGGCTCGTTGTGTCGTCGGCATCCTCTCCCTCATCTACATAAGCGATGCCATTCCAAAGCTTCACCGCGCGACTGCTCCGTTCCGTCGAACTCTCTGATCTCTCCAAGCATCTCGAATTCGAAATGGAGGGTGTACCACGCTTTGGCTTCGTCGCCGGACAATGGCTTTCATTCAAAACGAACATGGCTGACGGAGAAGAGATAACCCGCGCTTACTCGATTGCGTCTCCACCATCGGACGACAATCGTTTCGCTCTTTGCTTGAACCGGGTGCAGGACGGCTTCATGTCCAACTTCCTTTGCGACATGAAAGAGGGCGACGAGATCTGCTGCCAGGGACCATTTGGCGATTTCATTCTGCGTCCGCCGATGCGCGACACCATCTTCGTCGCCACTGGGACCGGGATTGCTCCTTTTCGCTCTATGCTGTATTGGCTGCTTGCTCCTATTCCTGAATCTGCGAAAGACGGGCGAGGACGCCCGTCCTCCATCGACGCTCAATCCCGTCACCAGGGCAAGCAGCTCTACCTGATCTTCGGAAATCGGACGGAGAAAGACATCTACTACGACGGCGAGTTTCTGTGCCTGGCACAAGAGCACGCGAACTTTCATTATTTGCCTACGTTGAGCCGTGGCGGCCCGGAGTGGAAGGGTCTGCGCGGCTATGTGCAGGAACATGTCCCCGCTATGGCTCAAGGCCGGACCGACATGCACGCCTACATCTGCGGCCTGGACAAGATGGTCAAAGCCAACCGCGAAATGCTGAAGTCGCTGGGTTGGGACCGGAAGTCGATTCTGTATGAGAAGTACGACTGAGGGCTGACCTGAAGTGCGGATAGCGTGCACGAGTCACACGACTTCGACGGTTGCAGCATGGCCGGGAGTGGACGCCAGTCTGGCGTCGCGCGTAAGCAAGGTGGCACCGAGTTTTTCGGCGAGCATGACGTATGCTGCGTCATACGCTGACAAGTTGTGGCGGAGTTTCCAGATCCGGGGCAACAATACTAAGTGTGGGTAGCGGGTAATCCGCAGATCCAGCAAATCCTGCATGGCCTGTTCCGCGCGCGAGGCGGAGAGCCTTCCCTCCCGCACCAAGCGGCGCAATACCTGAGCGACCTCCAGATCCAGCACCTCAGGAGCGTGGAGGGAGTGGTTGCGCGAAAAGATTCGGCTCTCGATGCGCGGGGCTGCCGCGGTCTGAACCAGCCAATCAACGGCGGCCGACGCATCCAGGACAATCACCGCGCCTCACGTTCTTCTCGTACCAGGCGGGCGGTGTCGAATTCGACAGCGGCTGGTTTTCGTTGATGCAAACGTTCCCGCAACTCCGCCAGGGTGGGACGTTCCGCAATCTCTTTTATCTCCGAGAGCAGATAGTCCGACAACGATCTGCCGGCCATTGCCGCGCGAGCTTTCAGGCTGCGATGCAGAGCATCGGGGACATTGCGAAGTTGAATCATTTTTGACATGTGCGTAGCATACTTTCATGTGTGACACATGTCAAGGAACGTGGCGACAGCGGCGCACGAAATCCGGACTAAAAGCCCGCCCTCTCGCAAAGAACGCGAGAAGGGCAGGGCACCCGCTTTTGCGTGTGCGAAAGCATGGGCCAGCCCCCCTCCCTTGAAAAGAGCCGTAACTCATGCAAAAAGGGGTCGGCGTAGAGCCTCTTTTCATGCTTCGTTGTGAACGGAGGCCGGTCATGCCGACCTGTTATCGGCAGTTAACAGTGTGCTAGTGGCCTGTCGCAGTGAGTTCGTTACTGCGGACGCGGCGGGTGGGATCGGAGTATTTCCACTGAATGGGCCGAGCATTGGCAGAGTAGGCATTGATGTAGCGGCGGAGTTTGCGAGCCAAGTCGGGAACCGAGGTGAAGATGCCCCGTGCGATGACCTCGCGTTCGATCTTAGCGAACCAGATCTCGACCTGATTGAGCCAGGACGAGTAAGTGGGCGTGAAGTGAAACCGGACTCGGGGATGTTGTTGGAGGAACTCGCGGACCGCTTGAGTTTTGTGCGCGGAGAGATTGTCGAGGATGATGTGAATCTGTTGCCGAGGCGAGCACAGAGATACGACCTCTTGCAAAAAGGCGACGAACTCGCGGCTGGTATGGCGGGCAGCGGTTTTGCCGTGGACGCGACCAGTGGCGGTATTCAGCGCTGCATATAAGGAGAGCGTGCCGTGGCGGTAGTACTCGAAGCCGTGCCGTTCGGCGCGTCCCGGCGAGAGCGGCAGGACGGGATCGAGACGGTCCAAGGCTTGAATGGCAGTCTTCTCATCGACGCAGAACACGGCCGCGTGCTGCGGCGGGCGCAGATAGAGGCCGAGGATGTCAGCGGCTTTGCTTTCGAATTCAGGATCGTCGCTGGCCATGTAGCGTTCCAGGCGGTGCGGTTTCAGGCCCGCTTCTTGCCAAACGCGATACACCGCGTCTTTGCTGACGCCGAGCGCAGAGGCCAGCTTGCGGCAACTCCAATGCGTAGATCCGTCGCTAGGTTTTCTCCGCGTGGCTGACAGGATGCGGGCGCGCAGAGCCGGAGTCAGCACACTGGGCTTTTGGCCGGGATGATAGGTGTCCAGTCCCTCCAGTCCGTATCGCCGGAAGCGTTGCTTCCAGCGAACGATGGTGGGCGCCGTGGTCTGGAGCTGTCGCTTAATCGCGTTGAAGGACGAGCCTTCTGCCAGCATGAGGATCAACCTGGCGCGAAATACGTATCCGGCTGGCAGAGAACGGGACTGGGCGATGCTACTTAGATCGGACCGCTGTTGCTTGGTGAGCAAAATTTCGCTGCCAGTGGCCATGACAGCTTTGATGCTAACAGTCTAGTAATGGTTACTCTGCGACAGGCCACTAGTTTGAAGCATGGTGTGGCTGGGTAGCGAAATGAAGGCCTTCATCGAATCATTGTCCTTTAGCTCAGGGGCCTTTCTGATAGCCATCCTTTCACCGGGCATCGTTTGGCTATTATGCTCCGTGTTCCCGGCATCAATACGCAAGGTTTGGGTGGTGGTCGTTCCATTCGCGCTCGCATATTGTCTTTACTGGTCTGAGGCGTGGTTCAGCGAGGGGTCTCAATACGAAAGGGCTCTTATAAGGTCTGAACTCCACATTTGGCAGTTCTTGTTCATTACCGCGTGGTTTCTAGCCGGAGCTATTCCGTCAGCCGCAATCGTTGGCCTACTTCGAAGGCGCGCCAAAGGATCATTCTCAGTTCGGCACTAAGTGCGGATAATCTCTGACATCGACCAACCGCAACATCCACCTCAGGAGCGGCAGAGTGGCGATCGGATGCCCGTTGGCGATAAATCCCCATTACACTCAAACGCCGAGGCTGCTTCCTGTCCCGAGTGTGTCATTTGGTGATGTCTTCTCCAATCGTCCATCTGTTGATGAGGTGGGCGATGTGGTGGGGCGTCCCCTTAAGCACAAACGAAACTCTTGGAGGCCAACACTTCTCGCCAAAGGCAGGCTTACGCCGCTTCGCGGCTGCGAACTCGTGGTTCTGTTCCGTCATGCCATCGAAATTCCTGTTCTCGCGCACTTATTGGCAGGGCTGGGCACTAAAACCAGAGTTTTGCAAAGGTTGCTCGTGTCGCGTCCCGGAGATACGCGGCATAAGCCGGCACGTTTGTTCGACGCGACGCATAATGCGTCGGTGCTGCGAGCAAAGTACATAGATCCTTCGCTTGCTCAGGCAGCGCGGACTGATGACGCGAACTTACGGGACACCATATTAGATATTTCGGATCCGCTGAGGCTTGCCCTGAGCCCTTCTCGCCAGCGCTAGGGCGGCAGACTTCTGCCATCGTCCGCGACGGTCGCGAGTCAGTTCCGTGGGGGTTGCTGGCGGAGGGCACTTCAGGTTGCACAGCGTACAACGGTCGAAAGGATAATCCTGCTGGCGTTTGAGCAGGAGCCGGGTGGGAGAAACTTCGTCGCGAGGGCAGGCCATTTGGCACCAGGCCTCGCGGTATTTTTCATGCCTGAAATGGCGAGTGCCGCCGGGAGAGACGTACATCTGGCCTCGTAAGGCGGCAACGGAAATGGGAATCACGTACCAGAGGTTTTCCGGAATGATGTAAGCGACGATGAAGTCGATTTCCTCGGCGGTATAGGCCGCCGCGCCCTTGAGTTTGACGATGTAGCGGGAGCCGTCTGAGTGACGGGAGGACTTAACCTGGACTCGCCAGAGTCTTTTGCCGGAGTCGAGGATGAAGTCGTAGCGCTCACTGTCTCCCCAGGTTTTGGAAACGCCGAAGCCGAGGCTGGTGACTTTGGCGAGGAATGCGGCTTCGGCGGCTTCGCCACGCGCCTTGCTCGTCGTGAGGCCGACTGCGTTGATTTCGGGAATATATTGGGTCATAGGGCCTTTCAGGTTTGGGCAAATAAAAAAGGCGCAACCCGTGGGCCGCGCCTTTTGTTTTCCTATTTTTAGGATATCAAGTTGGAGGGGGTAAGTATGACATGATTTTGGAATTTATTTTCGTAAGGGAATCAGCGGCGTAGAGGGAATTGTTGAGTTTAGGGGGCTTGACAAAGTTTTCCCGAATTGGGAAAACGGCGGATGTGATGATGGAGGATTCCCGAATCGGGACAGTTGTGCATAAGGATGATCGCGCGGGCTGACCGGCATCGCAATCCCGACCAACCCAACGGGTTCTAACAGAGATTTCGGTCACTACCGGATTTGGAATCTTCGCGGTTACGAGCAACTGCAGATTCCTCGCGATGCTCGGAATGACAAGGCTTTTGGTGTGTCGTCGAAACGTACTCGGCGCTAGCGGCTTTCCTGGCTGAACACGCACAGCCATTTGCCGTCGCGCTGGACCCAGAAAACGGAAACGAAGAAATCGTTCGACGATTCTTTGTTTTTGCCGACGATTGTCTTTTCCGTCATTTTGTAAGTGATCAAGCCGGAAGTTGCGGTGTAGGTGATCAACTTCACGTTGTCCATGAAGTAGTCTTTCAGCTTGGTGTCGGACGCGTGTTGGACTATGGCGGGCTTGCCCTCGGGGCCGCGGGAATCGACAAACACTGCGTCCTCGGCAATCAGGTCGGCAAACGCCGCGGTGCTGCCCGCCTTGCGGGCATCCCATCGCTTGCGCTCCTGGGCTGAGATCTGATCGAGCAAGTCGGCCTGGGCGGAAACCGGCACCGCCTTCTTGAGGTAGTCGCCGGATTCGATGTACGCCTTCAGGCGGTCGGCGAAGTGGTGCCACACCTGGTCGGCGGCTTGGGCGTCCTCCATCGACATTTGGCCCATCATGTTGACGAGAATGTGCAGGCGGGTGCCGCTGCCTTCGGGCTTAAATTCGTAAGTGACCACGGCGTCGAGCGCGTTGCCGGAGAATCCCAGCGGGCCGGTAAAACGGAGACGCTTGCCGCGCTCGGCATAGATGACGACCGCGTGCTGCACGCCATTGCCCGAGTCATCGAAAATTTCATAGAACCCTCCGCCCGGCTTGGCCTCGATGTAGAGCCGCTTGGGATGCTCGGAAAAGTGGTGATCCCACCAGCCGCCGATGTCGCCGGTCGCCGCGTCGTAGGCTACGTTCGGGGAGACAGGCAGGATGACTTCGACTTCGACGGAGTATCCGCCATACGCCAGCAGCTTGACCTCGGCCTGCGCAGCGGATCCGAAGTTGATAGTGGTGATGGTGACGATCAACAGGACTGCCGACAACGTTCTGAACGATCTCATGGCGCCTCCGCCCCGCTTTGTCAGCGGAAGGGTACCATATTTGGCGAAAGGTAAGGGAGCCGAGTGGGTGGTGCACCCGGCAAGCCCCTACCTCCCTGTGGCTCGCAAGATTGAGAAAAAGCGTTGTCCGGTGATGGAATTCTTCACGATCTGACGCTCTTGTTAGTGAGTGCAATAGGCAATGCGCCTGAAGGACTCGAATCTCGGATTCCTAGAATGGAGACAGATCGAATGAAAAACACTAGCAACGTGCTATTTCTGGTTGTCTTGATACTCTCAAGCCTCCTGACGATTCAAGCTTACGCTGCCTCGGCGCCGGCGATCCTCAGCGCCGTGGCAAATTTTCAGACCAACCAACTCACGATCACAGGATCAAATTTCGGCTCTGCCGCGCCCAAAGTCACTCTTGATGGAAGCAAGCTGCAAGTAGTCAGCAACAGCGCCACAACCGTGGTAGCGACCCTGCCCACTGGCACCAATCCCGGCGGCTACTTGCTAACCTTAACGAACGCAAACGATGGCCTGAAGGTCGCATTCGATGTCACGCTGGGCACCGCCGGCCCTCCGGGTCCGCAAGGGCCTCAGGGACCTCAAGGAGTTCAGGGTCCGCAAGGTCCGCAGGGCGCCCAGGGCCCACAGGGACCACAAGGGCCGGCGGGAATGTCTCTGGGCATTTTTGCGGAGGCCTTTTCCGTTTATGTGCCAGGATATCCGGGTTATTTGGTCCTGCAGAACACGGCTCAAACCAGCGGGACGTACTTCGTTTCGGCGTCGGCGCTGTTGGTGATCGATTACTACGATGGGGGGGCCTATTGCTATGACAGTCTTGCAAGTGCCAACACTCCCCGCCAGTACGGAGGATCTGGCTTGGCGAGCTATACGCAGCAAGCCAGCATCACCGATTCGGTGTATGTGAACGCGGGCGACTCCATTCAGCTATGGTGTTACGGCTATTATGGGAGTGGCGCAACCGAGGTTTACAACGCCGCACTAACATCCACCCTGATCGACACCGTCACTGCCAGACTTAATAAGAAGCACAGAGGGCAACAACTAGCTCCGCCTCCGGGGCCTGCACGATCGAGCGTAAAGTAGAGGCCGCCCGGGGCGTCGATTTTGAAGGGCGGCGAATGATGCTCCGGGGCGGGTGGCCCATTCAAGCCGTTCTTTGGCTTGAGTGGGACAGTTCTCAGGCGTAAGCTGAACCTATGCCTTGGGGACTAAAACGATTTCACGCGTCCGGGCAGACTCACTTCGTCACCTTCTGCTGTTACCATCGTCGTCTCTCGCTCACGACGCCCATCCCCAAACAAGTTTTCGAGGCTGCGCTCGAGCGTGTGCGCCTCACTTTCGAACTTTGCGTCTACGGTTATGTAGTCATGCCCGAACACGTTCACCTGCTGCTCAGCGAACCGCAACAGCACAATCTCGCCGACGCGATCAAGTCGTTGAAGCAGGGAGTATCGCGGCGATTGATCGGTGAAGCCGAGCATTTCTGGCAAAAGCGCTACTACGATTTCAATGTTCGGAATGAACCTCAGTTTGTGGAAAAACTTCGATATATTCATCACAATCCGGTGAAGCGCGGCCTGTGCGCGCGTGAAGAGGACTGGGAGTGGAGCAGTTTTCGCCAGTACGCGACGGGTTGCGCAGGGACAGTGGAGATTGAATGCGAATGGACAGCGCGGAAGCGAGAAAGAGCCGCAGGAAGACTCACCCCTGCCGCAAAGCCCCACTCAAGCCAAAAAACGGCTTGAGCGTCGCCACCGCCGGCCAAACAATGTTGGCCCGAACCCCGGGTGGCCCATTCTAAAGTTCGCGCCCTTTGCGAAATTTAGAGTGGGGACGTGGTTAAGAGCCCCACTCTAGTCGCAAAGAACGCGACTAGAATGGGCCACCCGTCCAAGGCTCGCAGGAAAGGAGCCGATACGGTTATCTAATCAGGCGAGCCACCATTTTCTCGTCTGGGAGTTGGTCGAAGCGTACAATCTGGACGCTATGAGTCAATTATTGAATTGGCTTGTCCTTCATGCGAAAGATATTTGGGGTGTGGTTGGCCCCTTGGTCGGTGTCCTCATTGGCGCGTACGTTGCCAATCGGAATCAGAGAGAGCAACGAATCGCGGACAGTAAGAAGGAGGAGTATCGGGAGCTACTTGCGATAATGAGCAAAACGATGACAACGTTTTTCTTTGATCGCGCTCGGCTTCTTCCAACCGGAACCGACAGAGTCACCCTTCTTGCGACCACATCGAACAACGTGATAGAAGTGATTCAAACGCGGATTTTCATAGCGTCGGTCATGACAAACCTTAAGGTCCTGCCGCGATGGAATGCGGCGTTGAGACTCCCTCAACGCGACGACAAGGACAATTTAGAGTTCGCGGATACCGTCGGTACGATTCTCGAAGACATACGCAACGCCGCAAGGAGAGACTTAGGGGAGTAGTTTAAGACAATTGCCCGGTGCCCCAGGTTCGCGTCGGTTTTTGACGCTAACCTGGGCCAGTGGATGCCGACGCGGCTCCCAGGTTACCGCCCAAAAAACGGGCGGGAACCTGGGGCACCGGCTAACGACAGTGCCCTCAAACGAGATTGACAACGGTTCAACGGCGCACTAGGCTCTACCGCAATACGAGATTAGCTATGAAGACAATTCGATTTGCGCTGCCTCTGTTTACGATTCTCCTCTTCGCGGCTCAATCCTTCGCGGTAGGTCCGTTCGGATTTGAGAAAGGAATGAAACGGTCCGAGGTAATCAGGTTATGGGGAGAGGGCTCTGCGACACCCCCAGATCATCCCGACACGGTGTTTTTGCTGACTGCGCCTAACCCTCATCCTTCATTCAAGGCCTATATCCTGATATTTTCTCCGCAAGACGGCCTGCTCAAAGTTGGGGCACTTGAAAAGGCGATGCACGTGGATCTATACGGGACAGAGCTAAGACAAGCCTTTAATGATGTCGTGGAGGGACTGTCGCACAAGTACGGTTCCCCGGAAGTTGTTGATACCTATCAAAACAATCGAGTGCTGGATGGGTTCTGGAGTCTAGCAAAACACGTTGATCACGTTACGTCGATACATCTGACTGCAAAAGAGCTGAGTGCTGAGAAAGGCGTTGTTTCGTTGGAGTTTGAATTTGAAGGCTTCGAGGAGTACGAGAAGAACCGCAAATCTAACGAGGACAAAAGCTACTAGCTCACACCCTTGTTGTTACTCCATTCATTGCCCAAATCTGTGACAACTACGGAATACTACGGGAGCCCTGCCCGACGCGTTGCGCTGTGGCCGCGAACGCTGGCGGGTAGAGAATCCGGATTGCGAGAGCTTATAATTCCGTCAGGAGGTAAACAACGTGGACGTCCTTGTCACAACTGAAGTTACGGAGCGGTTCACCGACATTAATCAGGCAGCGCGCGCCGCCGTGAATCGGCAGGCGGCTTCGGGCCTTCCCGTACGGCTGCGTTTTAGTCGGTCCGACGCCGAGGAACTGTTAAAGGAACTTGAGAAGCATGTGGCCCGGAAAACTTGGGGAATGCAACTCTGAAAGCCGGCCCGGTGCCCGAGGTTACCGTCCGTTCTTTGGACGCTAACCTGGGTTGAGGAAAACTCGCGCGGACCCGCCTTCTGTCTTTGTTTCCCGATCCGCCGCTCGTCTGGAACGCGATGTTTGTTTTTTGTTAGACCGTGCCGCATCCTCCTCATCTCCTCCCGCATCTAAACCTTGACAACGATTCACTCAGGTCTTAGGATGGGGTCGTTCGTAATCATAAATCTACTGATTACACAGGACTTATCTAGTTTAGGAGGAGCCAGTTATGGCCAAGATTATAGGAATTGACTTGGGAACCACCAACTCTTGCGTCGCCGTGATGGAAGGCGGCGAGCCGAAGGTGATCCCCAATGAAGAAGGTGGGCGGACTACCCCGTCGGTCGTTGGGTTTACCAAGACCGGCGAGCGGTTGGTGGGGCAGGTGGCCAAGCGGCAGGCCATCACCAATCCGGAGAATACGGTTTATTCGATCAAGCGGTTTATGGGGCGCCGCTTCGACGAAGTGACCGAAGAGATCAAGATGGTGCCCTACAAGGTGGTGCAGTCGGGCGACCACGTTGCGGTGCTGGCGCAGGGCAAGGAGCATACGCCTCCGCAGATTTCCGCCATGATTCTGCAGAAACTGAAGAAGGCGGCGGAAGACTACCTGGGCGAAAAAGTAAACGACGCGGTCATTACCGTGCCGGCGTACTTCAACGATGCCCAGCGGCAGGCCACGAAAGATGCGGGCAAGATTGCCGGGCTGGATGTGAAGCGCATCATCAACGAGCCTACGGCGGCGGCGCTGGCGTACGGTCTCGATAAGAAGAAGGATGAGACCATCGCGGTTTACGACTTCGGCGGCGGGACTTTTGACATTTCGGTGCTCGAAGTTGGCGAAGGCGTGATCGAAGTGAAAGCCACCAACGGTGACACGCACCTCGGCGGCGACAACCTTGATCAGCGCATCGTCGATTGGTTGATTGACGAGTTCAAGAAGGACGAAGGTCTCGATCTGCGCGGCAAGGGCAACGAGATGGCGTTGCAGCGTCTGCGCGACGCGGCGGAACGGGCCAAGATCGAACTCTCCACCACCATGGAGCACGAGATCAATCTGCCGTTCATCACGGCGGATGCCAGCGGTCCGAAGCATCTGGTAAAGAAGTTGACTCGGGCGAAGCTGGAATCGATGGTGGAAGACATCATTCAGCGTTCGGTCGGTCCGTGCAAGCAGTGCATGAAAGACGCGGGCGTCGATAACAGCAAGATCAATGAAGTCGTGCTGGTCGGCGGGCAGACTCGTATGCCGCGCATTCAGGCGCTGGTAAAAGAGCTGTTCGGCAAAGAGCCGCACAAGGGCGTGAACCCGGACGAAGTGGTCGCGATCGGCGCGGCCATTCAGGGCGGCGTGCTTGGCGGCGAAGTCAAGGATTTGCTCTTGCTGGATGTGACTCCGCTGACCCTGGCGATTGAAACTTTGGGCGGCGTAGCGACTCCGATGATTCCGCGCAACACGACGATTCCGACGCGCAAGACGGAAACGTTCTCGACCGCGGCCGATAGTCAGACTTCGGTTGAGGTTCATGTGCTGCAAGGGGAGCGTCCGATGGCGGCGCAGAACCGTACACTAGGCAAGTTCCACTTGACCGGGTTGCCACCGGCTCCGCGGGGCGTGCCGCAGATTGAAGTGACGTTCGACATCGATGCTAACGGCATCCTGAACGTGACCGCGAAAGACATGGCCACGAGCAAGGACCAGAAGATCACGATCACGTCGTCTTCCGGCCTGAGCAAAGAAGAAGTCGAGCGCATGGCCAAGGAAGCCGACGCGCATTCGGCCGAAGACAAAGCTCAGCGCGAAGCGATCGACGCCAAGAACCAGCTCGATTCGATGGTTTACGGCGTGGAGAAAATGCTGCGCGAGCAAGGCGACAAGATCTCCGGCTCAGAACGCGGCGACGTAGAAAACGCAATCGCCGACGCCAAGAAAGCGCTAGAGAGCGGCGACAAAGCAGGGATGGACAAGGCGCGCGAGACGCTGACCCAGGCCTCGCACAAACTGGCCGAGCAGATGTACAAGGCAGCTCAGCCTCCGCAAGGCGCGGCGCCAGGGGCAGGGCCGAGCGAAGGAGCAGGTCCATCCTCGAACGGCAATGCCAAGAAGGACGAAGGCGTGATCGATGCGGAGTACGTAGATGTAGAGGACAAGAAGTAAGCGAAGAACTTGGCCACGGAATTACACGGATCATCACGGATTTGCGAATCGATACAAATCCGTGAGATCCGTGGCTTGTTTTTAGAAACCCAGGGGAGATTGAAATTGCAATTCGAAGTGAACGGACAAACCTATTTTCTGAATTTTGCCGAGGACGAAGGTCGCTGGTACGTCTTCGCGCAAACCCTGACCGGGGTGAATCGCATTGCGGTCTATGTAGATGCGCCCAAGTACGAGCGCATTGGCGTGCTGGAAGCCGGAAGACACAAGATCCAAAACTGAGTTTGGTAGGATGCACGAATAGAGATGCCTGCCGCAACCAAAGATTATTACGCCACCCTCGGAGTCAAGAAGTCGGCCTCAGCCGAGGACATTCGCAAAGCCTTCCGCAAGCTTGCGCGTAAATATCATCCGGACGTCAATCCCGGCGACAAGGGTGCCGAGGAAAAGTTCAAGGCGCTCTCTGAAGCCAACGACGTCCTGAGCGATCCTAAGAAGCGCAAGATTTACGATCAGCTTGGGTTTTACTCCGACAATATTGATCCGGAGACGGCCGACGCTTATGCCCGCGCGGGCGGAGGAACCGGTGGACCTTCCGCTGGCTTTCCGGGCGGACAGCCTCAGGGCGCGGGGCCTCAGGGCGCGAACTTTGATTTTGGTGGGTTTGACTTCTCTGATCTCTTCGAAGGCGGCGGGCGCGCACGCAAATCGGGCAACGCTGGCGGCGGCTTCAAAGATATCTTCTCCGGCATGTTCGGCGGGCGTGGCGGCGCAGCGCAGGAAGGACCCGAACCGGGGTCGGACCTGGAATACCAGGTCAACGTTCCTTTCTGGACGGCGATAAAGGGCGGCGTGATGCGCCTGAACATCACCCGGCGCGACGTCTGCGGAACGTGCCACGGCAAGGGCTACATCGAATCGCCGGGCACTTGTCCGGACTGCGGCGGCACCGGCCAGGTCACGCAGACCGGCGGACGCATGAAGTTCAATACGGCGTGTGCGCGCTGCCACGGTACGGGCAAGAACATTTCCATCTGCACCACCTGCCATGGCGAGGGCACAGTCGAAAAGACCGAACCGCTGGAAGTTCGCATCAAAGCTGGCACCCGCGATGGCCAGCGCATTCGCATACCCGGCAAGGGCAACGCCGGTTCACACGGCGGCCCAACCGGCGACCTCTACGCGATCATCCGCACTGGAGACCATCCGGTCTTCCACCGCGAAGGCGACGATATTCATCTGACCGTTCCGGTGAGCGTTTCGGAAGCTGCGCTCGGCGCCAAGGTTGAGGTTCCAACCATCGATGGACGCGCCATGCTCAAGATTCCGCCTGGAACCCAGTCCGGCCAGAAGCTTCGGCTGCGCGAGAAGGGCGTTCCATCGGCCACCAAAGAGGGCGCGCGGGGAGATGAGATCGTCGAGATTAAGACCGCCGTCCCCATGCCTCGCGACGAGCGCTCTAAGGAAATCCTGCGGGAACTGGCGAAGTTGAATCCCGAAGATCCGCGTGCGGAACTTTGGAAGAACGTCTAGGGCAAATCTTCAACCACAAAGGACACGAAGGTTCACAAAGGAATTCGGGTCTTCGTGTCACCTCTGGTCAATCCTTCAGCTCGCGACATTACCTCCGTCGCAGCCCCTCCGAGAACAAATTTCTGGAATTTCTATCATTTTTTTCCCACAACGCATCTAATTTGCCGTATTCTCACGACTGCGAACTAACTTCGCCGAAATGCCCGGGAATCGCAGTGACCCGGGAGCCGCGAGCGGCAAGCAGTTCAAGGGAGACGCGGTGGTGAGAGTGAGTCGCTTGAGGAGGAAGCCATAGAAATTGGCAACAGCTAGCGCGCCCCGTCAATCAGTCCAGCCCCCTGTCTTAGTCCCCCGCCGGAAGAAATCCGTTCGCCTCACTTTGTGGCCACTGGTCGCCGCCACCTTCTTTATGGTGTCGGGCGGAACCTATGGCACAGAAGACATCGTGCGCGGAGCCGGATACGGCAAAGCCATCCTGATTCTTCTGCTGACTCCGATTCTCTGGAGTCTGCCCACCGCTTTCATGATTGGCGAACTCTCCAGCGCTCTGCCCTACGAGGGCGGTTACTACGCCTGGGTGCGCCGCGCTATGGGCAACTTCTGGGGATTCCAAGAAGCGTGGCTCTCGCTGGTGGCTTCGATTTTCGACATGGCGATCTACCCGACTTTGTTCGTGCTCTATCTCACGCGCCTGTTCCCCTGGTTCGCTGAGGGATATCGAGGATGGATGGTCGGGCTTGCCGTCGTCATCGTTTGCGCGTTGCTGAACATCGCCGGGGTTCGCGTAGTCTCGACGACCTCCCTCTGGCTTCTGATCGTACTATCTGCGCCGTTCCTCCTAATCGTGGCTATCGCGCCCTTCAAGATCGGAGCGCTGGCCCATGCCGTGACCAAACCAACCACGTCGTCGGTGGACATTCTCACCGGCCTGCTGATCTGCATGTGGAACTACATGGGCTGGGACAACGCCTCGACTATCGCTACTGAAGTTGAGCGTCCGCAGCGGACGTATCCTCGGGCCATGCTGGCCGCAGTCGTGATCGTCGCACTTAGCTACATCGTCCCTGTAGCTGCGATGTGGATGACCGGGCTTTCCTCGAGCGCATGGGAGACTGGTTTCTGGGCGGACATCGCCGGACTGCTCGGTGGCCCACTGTTGCGCGTGGGCCTCGCTTTGGGCGGAATGATCAGTGGCTTCGGAATGTTCAACGCTCTGGTCATGAGCTACTCGCGCTTGCCGCTGGCCATGGCGCAGGACGGCATGTTGCCTCGCATCTTCGGCAAACTGCATCCTCGCTCACGGGCACCGTGGGTCGCCATTGTGGTTTGCGCCATCGGCTGGGCGCTGTGCCTGGGCCTGGGTTTCGAGCGCCTGGTGACCATCGACATCCTTCTCTACGGCGTCAGCCTATCGCTTGAGTTCGCCGCACTGATCGTACTGCGCGTGCGCGAGCCTGAACTACATCGCCCGTTCCGTGTTCCTGGCGGAATGTTCGGAGCCGTCGCGGTCGGCATTGCGCCCATGCTGCTGCTTGGGTTCTCCGTGGTTCGGAGCGAGACCGAGCAAGTGCTTGGGATGAGTTCCTTCGCCTTCGGAATGCTGCTCATCGCCGCGGGCGTGCTCGCTTACCTTCTGAATCACGCCCTAAAGCCCGAGGGCTGGGCTCCGGCTGCGCAAGAAAAACCCGAAGTGGTGGCCTAAGAAAAACCAGGCCCCGGATTTCACGGATATACGCGGATCAGAAGCATCCGTTTTATCCGTACAATCCGTGGCCTTTTGCTTTTGTTGTAGACTTTCAGCAATGACCAAGCGGAAATCCAAGGGCGCTTACATGATTTCGGCTGTGGCTGAGATGTATGGCATCCATCCTCAGACCTTGCGCTTGTACGAGCGGGAAGGCTTGCTGAAACCGTCCCGGACCGAGGGTAATACGCGTCTATACACCGACGAGGATTTGCAGCGTCTGGAATTCATTCTGTCGCTGGCTCGCGACTTGGGTGTGAACATCAGCGGGATGGCAATCATCCTTCAGATGCGGGAGCGCATGGAGGAAATGCAGCGTCAGATTCAGGACTTTGTGAAGTACATTCAGGAGGAAGTGCTGGCTCGCGCCAGCGCGGCCGCCGATCCTTCGCGTGGAGCCATTGTTCCGGTCCGGCGGGCGATTGTGGCATCGCCGCAGCCGCCCGCCCGGAAGAAATAATTTTGCCGACCGTGTGGCAAGTGGTTGAAATTCCCTGGAACAGCGACGATGGCGCAGGCATGCCGGGGATCCCTCCCTTCGTTCGGGATGACACGGTGGGGATTTCGGGATGACACGATCGGGATGCTGAGCTTGCTGCGCCACTCAAAGCCAAGTTTTTGGTTGGCCTGTCAGGCGACCCTCCTTCTCTTCATCCCCAGTCCGGTCACGTGCATCTTGGGATCGTTTCCGAAGGTGAAGAGATTGCCCAGCGAAGGGGCACCCGCGCTCACGTAAATACTGGCGCCCACGTTGAGGGTGTAATCGTTGGCAGCATCGGCGGGAGCGCTGACCACCTCGCCCAACCAGATCACCCAGGAGCCATCGGCGGAGATGGGCCCGGGCCAGTTGGTGACGGAACTTCCATCGACATCGATCACGGCGCGGGGCAACGTGTTATTGGGCGCAGAAGCTGAACTCATCACCAACGGCGATTGCAGATTGCTGGCGCCGGGCGGCAACTCCTGGCTCGTGCCCCGGCCGAAGACTCCGGTGAGACGCAACTGGTAGTTGCTCACATTGGAGTCAGCGCAGCAAACTCTCATCATCAAATAGTCGCCGGGATCCAAGGTCAGGGAGTTCGCATCGCTTTGCGGATTCCCCCATTGGGTGGGGGTCAAGGCCTGCGTCACAACCTGGAAATAGGATCCCAGGCCGGGAGGGGGAGTGGGGCTCGAATAATCGAACCACGCGCAGGAGACGTTCGAGATGCTCGGGCTGGGCGGAAGAGTTGTGGGATACTGCTGGAACTGGCCGACGTTCACGTTGGTCCCGGACAACGAAAAAATCAAGTTGTACAGATAAACCGACATAATCTTCTCCTTAGCACGAAGTGGATTCCCAAGGGCGAAAAACTGAAGCGAACCGCACAGTATGCGTGTCGCCGGGGAAAGTCAAGTGTGCCACCCGAACGCCGGCTAGGGATTCGGTTTTGCCGCGGCGTTCAGGATGGTCAGGTGGTAGCGCGGGTCGGCGCGGAGAGAAACAAACTCAGGTTCATTCTTGATGTCGTTGAGATCCTGCCCAGCTTTGACGGCGGCCCGGAGCGCATCGAGCGCCCGATCGCGCTTCCCGCAAAGCTCGTAGACCAACGCCGCGGTGTACAGGTCGGACGGGTTGGTGTCGTGGACGTCCTCGACTGGCTTTAGTTCTTTGAGAGCTGCGTCTTTGTCGCCGCTCTTGGCCAGGTACATGGCTAAGTCGGCTCGCAGTTCGATCTGCTTGGGATTCCGGGCGATTTCTTCCCTCACCAGCTGAATGGCATGTTCATAGGCCGGGTTGGCCTTGTCTTGCTTCGTGCTGGACCAGCGGTAGGCGTCGCCCAGGTTGCCCCAACTGTCGAAATTGTTAGCGCCCAGCTCTACCGCCTTCTCAAATGCGGGTACGGCCTTGTCGTACTTGCCCTGGTAGAACAGGATGGTTCCGAGGTTGGTGTACACATCAGATGCGGGCTTGATTTCGAGCGCATGCTGGAGAGCCGCGACTGCATCGTCGTCGCGGCCAAGTGAATGGTAGACCGCGCCCAGGTTGCGCAGCGCCGGCACGTTGTCAGGCTCGAGTTGCAGAGCCGTTTCCCAAGCGGACGCAGCCTCCTTGAACCGGCCTGCCTGGTAATCATTCAGGCCCACAGCCAGATAGGTTTTCCAGTCTTTCGGATCCAGTTCAAGTGCGCGCTTCAATTCCGCGGCGGCCTGATCGGCCTTTCCGGTCTTGTCGTAGAGCAGGCCTAGGTTCCGATGGGGTGCGGCACTCTTCGGATCGAGATCGATTGCCGCGCGGAACTGCTTTTCTGCCTCGGTCGAATCACCGGCCATCATGTTCGCCATGCCGAGCGATACGTGGCCAGCGGCCAGATAACCATCCAGAGTGACCGCCTTGTTCGCGTATTCAGATGCCAGCTTCGTCCATTGCGGGTCAGGATTGAAGATGTTCCTGTTCGCGTAGGCCTCGCTCAAGGCAGCGTAGCTGGCCGCGGACTGGGGATCGAGTTGCACGGCCCGCTCCAGAAGTTTGATCGCAGCGTCGACGTTGCCGGCGCGATCGGAGTGGTCCAGGTCTTCGCGGGCGCGCCGATAAAGAGCGTAGGCGTTGTCGTCCGTCGGCGACACTTGCGACTCTTGAGCCGGTTTTCTTAGAACGCGCCAGCCCTCAAACCCAGCCAGAACCAGCAGCACCAATAGGCCAGCAGCCATCCAAATTCGCTGCTCCGCGAAGCGTCCCCGCAAAGGGCGCGGAGGCCGAGCCATCTCCATCGTCGCATCACTGGGATGCCATGTGATCGGCCCGTCCACCAAACCGATGGCGCCTCGGCGAAGTTCGCTCGCCACCTCGGCCATGGTCTGAATGCGCTTTTCGGTTTTTTTCTCCAGCATTCGCGAGATCAACGACACCAGCGGCTTGGGAACATCCGGACGCATCTGGGTAAGATCTCGCGGAGGGCTGAAGTGCAGATTGTGCAGCAGGGCAATCGAATTGGGACCGGTGAAAGGCAAATGACCACTGAACACTTCGAACATCACGATGCCGAAGGAGAAAATATCGGATCGCGCATCCACGCGCTCGCCCCGCGCCTGCTCCGGGGACATATACGCCACCGTCCCCGTGACCGCGCCCGGTTGGGTTAGGGTGAACTGGTTCGGCATTTCCGTATTCGTAATCTCGCTGTCCACAGTCGCCATGCTGGGATTGAATTTCGCGAGACCAAAATCGAGCACCTTGACCAGCCCATCCTCGGTGACCATTATGTTTCCGGGCTTGAGGTCGCGATGAATAATGCCCGCGGCATGCGCCTTCGTCAGGGCGTCGGCAATCTGAATGCAATAGCGGATGGCTTCGCTCAATTCGAGCTTGCGCTTCTTGACCACCGACGCCAACGTGGCCCCGCGCACGTACTCCATTACGATGAAGTCGATGTTGTCTTCGGAATTGACTTCGTAGATGGTGATGATATTGGGATGATTGAGCGCGGACGCGGCCATGGCCTCACGCTGAAAGCGGGCGCGAGCAGTCTGGCTCAGAGGGCGATCGGTCGGAAGAACTTTGATAGCAACGTCGCGATCAAGCCGGGTATCATGCGCGCGGTAAACCACGCCCATTCCGCCTGCACCAATATCCGCGAGAACGTCGTAATGCGAGAGCCTTCGGCCAATCACGGCTTTGTGCCTCGATGATACGCCTAGCGGGATTTTACACTCAAGGGAGCCGGATCGCGGGGTGATTCAGAATCGCGGTGCGGCGTGTTAATGTCGGATTGACGTATCGTAGCGCCGGCATCGCGGCGCTAATCGGCCCTCGGGGCCACCGAAGCTCGCATGTCGACTCTTTCCTCAATACTTCGCCAGATGTGCCCCCGATGTCGGGCCGCCAAAATCTTTCGCAAATCGATTTTCACCGGATTCCCGCGCATGCGGGAACAGTGTCCGAATTGTGGTCTGAAGTTTGAACGCGAACAGGGCTATTTTCTGGGGGCGATGTACATCAGCTACGGCCTGGCTTTAATCACGATCGTTGCGTTTGGCCTGCTGTTGTGGGCTGCCACTTCGTGGTCGCTGCAGAAAATAACCGTGTGGGCCATCCTGCTATTCTTACCGTTGGCGCCCACACTGACGCTGTTCTCGCGCGTGCTTTGGATTTATTTGGATCGCACGATTGATCCGGGAAGCTCCGCCACCTGAGATTTCTGAAGGAATAGGGGCACGTTCACGGCTCGTACACTGAACTGCCAAGCCCGGCTTTACGCGCCGATTCCTGCATCTCTTCGAGCTGCTTCTTTCGTTCGTCTAATTCTTTTTGCATGCGTTGCGCTTCGTCCTCCTTTCGCAGCTGCTGTTCATTGTGCTGTACGCAGTTGGCAACACAATTTCCCGAAGCGAAATGGATCGATGCATTCAGTTTGTCGATCTGGTTCTGCAACGACGCAATCGAGCTCTTCTGCTCTTCAATCTTGGCCTTCCACAGTTTGCCGGCGTGAGTATCGTTGGACGCGGGCGACGAGGGAACAGCGTGATGTTCGTCGGCCTCGAAAAAAGTGCTTGAGCCGGCTTCGGCGTGATCGGGCATGTCCTCGTTCGTGAGCACTTTGCGGGTGGCGTGTGCATCCTTGGCCTGCTTCTGACGCTGCTCGCGGGCAACGTCACCCAGCGATTGTCCATAACTGCCTGCGACGACGAACAAGATCACTCCGACAACAACGACAACTTTGTGCGCTCGACGCATTGAAAGACCCTCTGATCCTAAGCTTTCCTATGCTATCGCCGGAGCCTGCCTCTCAACGACATTACGGTCGTGTCGGGACTCATGATCTCCGCTCAATTTCGTTCTGGTTTGCCTTTGTGTACCTTTGTGTCCTTTGTGGTTCAAGCTTCTGAACTTCACTAACCACAAAGGACACGAAGGTACACAAAGGAAATCCGCGTCTGCCTCACCCCTCCAAGTGGTACCATCCTTCCGACGCCATGAAAAACAAACACTTTTTCCCTGTCCTGACGGTTACTTTTCTGGCTTGCGCTGTCGTCTCTGGCGCTCAATCCCAGACCGGAGCGACCCATCCGATTGTGCTTCACGCTGCGCGTCTGCTGGACGTTGCAAGCGGTCGAATCGTGAAGCCCGGCGAAGTGCTGGTGCAGGGCGAGTGGATCGTCGAAGTGGGTTCAAAGGTGGCCCATTCCCCGGGCGCGGAAACTATCGACCTGGGTGACAGCACTTTGCTCCCCGGCTTGATTGACGCCCACGTGCATTTGTTTCTTCATCCCGGCGCAGAAGATTTGCAGACGGTGGAAGAATCGGTGCCGCAGCGGACTATCCTTGCCGTGCTCGCGGCGCACGCAGACCTCATGGCCGGCTTCACCGCTGAGCGTGATATGGGGACCGAAGGCGCGGGCTCGGCGGATACGGCAGTGCGCAACGCCATCGATCAGGGTCTGGTACCGGGGCCGCGCCTGCGCATCAGCGGCAATGCCGTCGACATTCTCGGCGGACACGAAGACGCCAATCATTTCAATCCTGCACAAAACGTGCTGTCGAATGCGACCTATGCGAACAACTCGACTGAACTCGTAAGCGTGATTCGTGAGCAACTCAAAGAGGGCGCTGATTTCATCAAGATTTACGAGACTGGCCCGGACACGATTCGCGATGGCCGCTTCTCTACGATTTACCAATACACCGAAGCCGAACTAAAAGCCGCTGTCGAAGAAGCCGCGCGTAGCGGAAAGCGGGTTGCGGTTCATGCCACGGGAGAACCCGGCACGCTCTACGCGGCGCGGGCTGGAGTCGCTTCCATCGACCATGCCAACCAGCTTGGCGACGAAACCATGCGGATCATGCATGAAAAACAAATCTTTGCCGTGCCGACGTTTACCATTTTCGAATACTTCGCCGGACACCCAGCTTCGGCGGAGCAGGGAGCGCACGATCTGCAGATACTCGAATTGCATGCGACCGAATTTCGCAAGCAACTCGCGGCGGGAGTGCCCATGGCAGTGGGATCGGATGTCGGACCATTTCCCCACGGCACCCAGGCACGCGAGTTTGAACTGATGGTCAAATACGGCATGCCCCCCCTAGCCGCCCTGCAAGCCGACTTGCTAAACGGAGCCAAACTACTCGGCTGGCAAGGCCAGATCGGCGAACTAAAACCCGGCTACCTAGCCGATGTGATCGCCGTGCCCGGCGATCCAACGCAAGACATTAGCGTGTTGGAAAAAGTAAGTTTTGTGATGAAGGGCGGGGTGGTGTACCGGAAGTAAGCCGAGCAAAGCCGCAGGTCGGGGCTTATTTCCCACAGCCATCGCATAAGTGGCTTGGATCCGCCCCGAGAGGTGTTGTATGCCTGTTCGCCTGTTCGCGCCGATCACAGCTGTGCCATACTCTGAGAGGATTTCTGCGGTCCCAGATTGCTAATGAACATTTTGCCTCTAATTACGCTTGTAGTCCTACTCCTCGCCGCCTTGCTCATTGCTATCTTCAAAGGCAGCCGCCCGCTGCAAGCCGTACCCTCTAATCCGACGGCACCCAAGCGGGCCGCGTCTGCCGCCATCGTGCCAGTCGTTTGCGCTCTTATTTCGTACGCGACGCTTAAAGGCTTTGGCTTATATCTGAATGTTCATCTGGTACCACCGAAACCGTTAATCGTCCCGATGCGGGTCGCGTGGTTTGTGGGCGTTATCGCTCCTTGGTTTGTGGGTCTTTATTTCGCTTACCTGGCTGCTCGCGCAGCGAACAAAGTGCTGAGGGCAGTGGGTGCGGTGGAAGTACTGATATGTTTATTGCAAGGTTCTTTCTGGCTTCTTGCGTCGACTGTCGGCTTCGGATAACCAGACCCGGCAGATGCTAGTGGCGCGCAATTGTCGTTATATCCACAGTGGCTAGTGGCCTTTACCCAGATGAGTTCTAGCCTGACCGGCCAAGCACTTGGCGCAGTATCAGCATCTCGATTTCCCTGCGCGATTGCCGGATTTCCTGGATCTCATGGCGCAATCGCTTGATCTCCGACTCTTTTTGATGCAGGTAGGCTTCATGCCTCGTGAGAAACAGCGCGAGCATCTCGTCCTCACCCTGCACAATTTCAACGGACTCGACGGCGGGATTGCCGTCAGCTCCGACCGCTACGGGCTCGACCTCAGCGAAGCCGTTTGGTTCTCCAGCCATCTCGACGAAATCTCGTCCGGCACCTTCCGAACCGTCACTCGGCAATAACCCTAGAAATTCCAGCCCAAAGCAATAGCCGCTACGATCGCGGACGGACGCGGCCACGCGTACCCGTTGGGAAGTTTGAAACTCTACCGCCATCAGGTCGCCCGGTTGCAGGGGAACTCCGCCGTAGAGAGCCATCCCGCCCTGGCTAATCTCCGTGGTCAGCCCGGGCACAGTCACTTCCGAGATGTCGTTGGCGGTAATGATGCGGACGGGGAGTTTCACCTGGTGTCGCGGCCAACGGCGAGTGTTTGGGGGGGCCATTCTATTTCAGCGCGTGCACCTGGAGCACGTAGAGGGCGCAGCCCAGAGCGAATATTCCTATTGCGGCCACGCCTACGGCGAACTTGAAGAGTCGTCCACGGGGCTGATTCTCGCGGCTTGAGGCTGCCCTGAGCTTCTCCATCCACCTTTGTTCAGCTGCATCGTGATTCGCAGTGTTCAGATTCAAGGATGACTGAATCGCGGCTCCCAGGCGGCGGCGATCGTCTACCGGGAGTGAAACAAACCGGAAGGGCTGCTGCGTACTAGTAAGCGGACTCAGCATTTCCGCCGCGCCCAGCACGGATCCGCCGTGAGTAAGGAACATCAGCTTGACCTGTGAGCCCTGATCAATGGGACTCGGCAGGGAAAGCAAGCCACCGTTGACCGAAAGCACACGCAGTTCGCCGGAAGCTCGTTGACCATCCTGGAATCGAAGGACGGCGGGCGTGAAGTCCGCGAGATGCACTCGCGGCGCCCGCAATTGGGCATGCAGTTGGGAGAGGCCGTCCATATGCCTTGCCAGTATGTTACGCACTCCTAAGAAGTGGGAGATTACGAAAGGAGTTGTACGAAGTCCCTCTCCCACACTCATCCTTCGCCGCTGCTTTCGTAAGTTGGCCGGGATCAGGGCTTCATGAAATAGTGAATTCTAATGTCCGGCTTCCCCCAGCAACGACGGAAACTCCGCGCCCCCCGCGTCAACCTGTGGGGAACTGCGTCCGCAACCATCAAGCTCGAAAATGGACGGGAACTCTGGGCCAAGGCAGTCCGGATTTCGATTACCGGGGGCTTGCTGGAAGTGGCCACTTACCTCGACGAGAGAGTCGCCATAAACCTGACTCTGCACCTGGGCGATCGCACCGTGCGGGGCAAGGCGGCGACGCTTTTTCCTATGCCGGCAACGCAAGGCTATCTGCAGCCCTTCCGCTTTACCGATCTTCGTGAAGAGGAATGTCACACACTCGAACTTGAGATCCGCGAACTACTCAAGCAGGCAACGCCGCTAGCCTCTGGACGCCGCGGCTTCGGCGTCAGGCCACCCCGAGCTTTCCTCGAATCAACCTAAGTCAGCCGACAGTGTCGGGTGTTCGCGCCATCGTGCATGGAAGGTTTCAGAACATCAATCCTCGAAACTCCTTGCCCCTCCCTGCATGCGGTTGGTGACCACTTGTTTCCACACCCACTTTATGACGCGGGCGTCGTTATAGCAGTAGCCGAGATTGTGATTGAGCGTGGAGAAGCAGTGCCGCTGACAAGTATGTTTCATCTGCAGAAGCTGTTGCTTGTCGAATTTCGGGCTATCGATGTTTCCCCAGTCGAAGGTCGAAGGATACATGGGAAAACATGGAGCCACGGTGCCGTCGGTCCGGATGATCACGTTGTTCTGGCCGGCTCGGCAGTTCCAGTCCTTGAAATGCAATTCGCCAGCAGCGTCTTGCGCAATGCCCGGAGTGTTCGCTAGGAGCGCTGCGATATTCCCATTCGTGGCCGTACCATCGCCATACCACCCGTATTTCTTCAGGTCCGGCCCCGAGGACATGCGCACAAAAGCTTTCATCTCCTGTAGGCGCTGGACGGAGTTCACCATCTGGTATCCGGCTTTGTTTTTCTCGATGATCCAGTCGATGAGCGCATCGACCGAACGCCAGTCCTCAGGCCGAATGTAGGTGGGGTTCTGATTCAGGTGCTTGAAGTGCTCGTCCTGTTCGAGCATTGGCGTTTCGTTGATATGGTAGTCGGTGGCTAAGCGGTGCGCATGCGCGTATTCGGTGAGCTTTCGCACGTCTTCGTGATTGTTGCGGCAGATGTTGATGTTGAGGAACACCATATAGCCGTAGACGTACTGTTTGCGTATGAGGTATTCAAGGTTCTTCTGGCCGGGAACGAAGGCCTTCGGAAGGCTGGGCTTTTCATCCCATGCGTCCAGCGCAAAGTTGAAGATAGCAACGCCGGCGTCGCCGAGACGGTCAGCGACTTCGGGACGTAGCAGGCGCCCATTGGTACCGACATAGATCCAGAAGCCCTTCTTCGCCGCATAGTAGACAACCTTGTGTGCGACCTGCGGGCGCAGCAGCGGTTCACCGCCCATGAGAGCCAGCACTCGACAACCATGATCGTGGAGCCAATCAATGGAGCGCTTGGCCACATCCTCGGTCATGCCCTTTACTTGGTTGTTGAAGGCCCAGCAGTACCAGCAGTCGAGATTGCACTTGTAATCAAGAAAGAGATACGCAGTGATCGGATGGAACTCGCCAGGCAGCACCCGCGATCGAATGTAAGGAAGAAGCCAGCCACGCACTTTGCGGTAGACTTGTTCATAGGTCCAGTCGCGTTTTTCGGGTGGCGCCTCGGGGCCGGGATCACTGAGTAACGCCGGATGCTGGGGGAAAACGGGTTCAGGTAATGTCTCGCCTCGGGCCTCGGCCGGCCGCGGACCGACAGATGCAGAATTCATCAAGAGATTGTGAACGTCAACATCGATTCGAAACTTGGCGGCGGGAGAAGCCATGCCCTCTCTCCTTATGGCTCTAGATATAACGTGACCCATTTAGATATAACGCGCCAGTTAAAGATGCGAGAAATAGATCAAGGGTCAAAAGAAATTCTTGAGGCTGGATTTCGCCAGCCTAGACTCTCAGTCGAGGGAAACAGGAAGTTGCCCGCTTGGGAATTGCTGGTGAGATGGCGATGCTCTCCAGGGAAAACCGCAATTAGATACTAGAACACGTTCTGACAGGCGGCGGGAACGTTTCCGTGCCGGCTCTTGGATAGAAGTTTCAGCATCTCCTGCATGGCGTATTCCTTCCCGCCGATGACGTTGGTGTAGAGGTGACCATGCGAGTCTTTTTTTACCGTGCCGAACATCCATGCGCAGCAGTCGCCCGACTCGCCGCAGAAGGCGCTTTCCCAGGCAGTGTGCAGGTTCACTTCCGGATCGCTCATCGTTTCCGAGAACTCGTGCCACATAATGGCAGTGGTTCCATCGGCCCCGGGGTCATTGTTCGGACTGCCTTTGTCACCCATGATGTAACTGGTTTCGCAGCCGCTCTTGCATTGATCAGGATTGCCGGCCATCGCATACTTGATGATCTTGCCGCTGACGATCGAGGTGGAAGGACCGTGATATCCGCAGAATTGGCTACAGAAACCTGTATCAGTCACGTCCGTATAGGTCAGGACGAAATAGACTCCGTTGCTGTTGCCAGGCAGGTGCCCACCACTGATCGCATTGGCAACGATCTCTTGAATCTGGCCATCGCCGCTCAAGCTCTTTCCTAGCGAGTAATTGTCGTGGTAGTCGTTCTGTGCAGAGTGCTTCACCTTGTTCGGGACGAACTTATTGTGGCTGTCGCTGTAGGTGGAGTTGATCTCGTTTTGAGTCGTCCCGCCCAGGTGGGCAAAGTAGTAGTCGATAATGCTCTTGTCCTTGGCCGTCCAGTTCCCGTACCAGACGATGTAAACCGTGGGCGTCGTTTCAAACACGGGACCGCCTAGGTAGTTCATGACACCACCCGCCGGCGAACTGTCCTTGTCGAACGGCCGTAACGCGTGGGGAGTGGATGTGTTTTGAGCGAAAGCACAGCATGCAAAGCACACTGCAATCACGATGCCGACCCATTGTTTCTTCATCGAAGTTCCTCCTGATTTTCAGACTGTTGGGTAGAGACGGCTGATCTCCACGCGTGGCTTTATAGCAGCCAATTCTTTGCCGACTGCGGCAACAAGTCAAGATGAAATTCCAGCTGTACAAGAGAGCGGAAAGCGCGAGCGAATCGCCTCATCGGCGGCGAAAAAAGTATTCGAGTGGTAGCGCCCGCCGGCCCGGTTGCAGTAATGAACTCGGAGCCCTTCACCTTGAAAGTGGCATTCCTGCCATTGGACTTCACCACGGTTGCGCCAGTATAGGGGCCCTGACTTATCGTCACCTTCGCGCCCACATGTCCCGAGGCGGGAGTGAAGCGTAAGATCGCCGGTTTCGGCGCGGGGAGGCCGGCATTGAATACGTCAATCGTACCCTCGTCGGGCACGCCGTTCGAGTTGGTACCGCCTACCCATCGGCGAGCGCGCTCACGTTTGTTGAGCAGCCGCGGGCTCACCGCTGTCCGTGCTGGTAGTACTGACCTCGCCGGACTGCCCGCGACTGCTCCCGTTGAGGCGGGCTACGTCCCCCTTCCGGTCAGCGGGATTTCTTGCACGCTGCTGGGGGCGGAATCTTTGATCGATAAAGTCCCGGTCCGCGTACCCGTCTGCGTTGGTGAGAACGTCACCTTGATAGTGCAGTGCTTGCCGGTCGTGAGCTTGGCGGGGCAATTGTTGGTCTGCGCGAAATCTCCGCTGATGGTGATGCTGGTGACTTTCAGCGGCGTCGCCCCAGGATTTCTTACGGTCACGACCTGCGGGGCGCTGGTGGTGCCTACTTTTCGCGGTGCGAACTTGAGGCTATCGGGGGTTATACCAATGACCGGTTCATTCAACAGCACGGTTGCGGAACCTTGGTCGCCGGCCGTTGTTCCGTTACTGGTTGCCAGATCCAAGCCGCCGTCGCCATTGAAATCCGCAGCTACGATTCCAGATGGCAATGCGCCGGATGTGAGCGTCACTCCGCTGCCGAACGTTCCATCGCCGTTTCCGGGCAGAATGGTGACGAAGGCGAACGTGCTCCCTGGACTGGCGATGGTCACCGCCAGATCCAGCTTGCCGTCATTGTTGAAGTCGCCAACGACTACTCCGTTGGCGTCGTTCAACGTGTCGTAAGGCACGGCCTTCTGAAACGTTCCGTCGCCGTTCCCCAACAGAACCTCGATTCCGCCAAAAGCGCTGTTCGTCGCCACCGCCAGGTCGATGATGCCGTTACCGCGGAAACTGCCGGCCGCGATCGACAACGGCGCGCCTCCTCCCGCCGCGGCGTAGTCCACTTTCGGAAGGAACGTGCCCGAGCCATCGGCCTTGTTGATCAGAATCGAGACCGTGCCGCCACGCCCGTCGGCAACCGCGAGATCGGGCCAGCCATCGCGGTTGAAATCGCCGACGGTAACACCGTACGGGCCACTTCCAGTCGGATATGTGGCGAACGTGGGAAAAGCACCCGTCCCGTTACCGAGGAGGACAGATACAGTCCCTTGTGTTCCGTCGGTGGCGACGATATCGAGATTGCCATCTTTGTTGAAATCGCCCACCGCAATGCCATAGCCGTAGCCGTTGATGGGGTATGTCGTGTAACTGGGGAAGGTCCCGGTGCCCGAGTTGAGCAACACGGTAATGCTGCCGCTGTTTCCGAAATTCATCACGGCGATATCTGCTTTGCCATCGTTGTTGAAGTCGCCTGCCGCTACGGCGTCCGGACCAATTGGCAGCGCGTAATTTACGGGTGCATCGAATGTTCCATTGCCTTTGTTCTTCAGGATGGAGAACTCGTAGGGTTCGAAGGCGTAGGTGATCGGAACAATCAGGTCCGGCTTGCCGTTTCCGGTAAGGTCCGCAGCTGCAATTCCGCTGTAGGCTCCGGTAACGGTTTCATTACCGACGCTGTAATCGGTGCGGCCCGCAAACATGGATTTGCCGTTGCTGAGCAGAACGGAGATCGTCGCGATCGTAACTCCGAAGGGGCTGCCGTTGTCTGCAGTGACTAAGTCAAGCTTGCCGTCGCCGTTGAAATCGGCGGTGGCGATGCCAGCCGGGCCATAGTTGGTGCCGAACGCAACCGCGGCTTTTAGTGTTCCCGTGCCACTGCCGGGCAAAACGGAAACCATGTCATAGCTTCCCCCATTGGTGACCGCCACGTCGAGTTTGCCATCGCCGTTGAAGTCACCGACCGCAATTTGATCCACGCCGGCAGGAACAGGATAAGCTTTCGCCGCCTTGAAGGTTCCGTTGCCATTCGAGAGCAGCACTGCGACTTCGCTGTCACTCTGGCAACCGGCAACAATATCGAGCCTGCCGTCGTTGCGCAGGTCGCCCGCAGCCAAACTGATGCAACTCGCGGCTATCGCAGTAGAGTTGTCCATGTGGGGCTGAAATGTTCCGTCGCCATTGCCGAGCAGGACAGAGATCGTCTCGCTAGTTACGTTGGCCGTCGCCAGGTCCAGTTTCCCGTCGCCGTTGAAGTCGGCCACGATCACCATCAACGGGCCCGCCGCCGTTGCGTAGCTGACCGGAGGCTTGAAGGTTCCGTCACCGTTGCCGAGCATGATGTCAACGCCGACGCTGCTGTTGGAGACGGCGACGTCGAGTTTGCCGTCGCCGTTGAAATCGCCGACCGCAATGCTGCCGCCCTGCACGCCCGCGACGGTGGACTGGAATGGCTTGAAAGTGCCGTCGCCGTTTCCTAAAAGCACGGCGACTCTGGCATCGTTAAAGCCGTAGACGATGACAATGTCGAGCTTGCCGTCGCCGTTAAAATCGCCCACGGCGATACCGGTGGGCGCTGAACCCACCGGATAATCGACGTGAGGGGCGAAGGTTCCGTCTCCTTTTCCGAGCAATACAGAAACAGTGTTCGCCGTGTCGTTATTACCGGTGACCACATCCATGAGACCTTTGCCCCTGAAGTCGCCCACGGCCAGCACCGCCGGGCCTGTACCCGTCGCGAAATCGGCGCGGTTAAACATAAAGGTCTGAGCGGACGCCAGCGTCGCGGCCACCGTGGTCAGCACCGCAACGACAACCAGTGTCAGGATTCTCCTTGCTCGAAAACCTCTGGTTGCGAACGGATGTTGCGCGAAATTAGTCATTGTCCTTCTCCTAATTGTTTCGAATCGTTTTTACGGGTCGACACACGACGTTTATTTTGCCGCCACCAACGCGGGCTGCACCGCAGAGACTTGAGCCTTCACTCTTCCGTAAGCTCTCGCGAGTCTCGCGGACTTCGGCCTGCAGACTCCGCATCGCCGCGCCCTGCGCCCGAAGCAAATTCTGCTGCTGTTTGATCTGGCGCAGAGCCTTGACTAGCTCAGTCTGTTGCTGCCGAAACTCCCCCTGCTGCTCCTTGATCGCGTTCAGCATGGTCCAGATAATCGGATCGTTGTTCACCAGCAAATACCCTTTGCTGTTTTCTGTCACCGCTTCCGGGATGACTTTCTGCACGTCCTGGGCGACCACTCCGATGTGTTCATCCGTATCGCGAATGCCCATCGCATTGTCCTGCTTGTAGCGATAATGAACCGGATGAATCTTCATGACCTGGCTCAGGCCGGGAGTAAAGCCGCCGTTCACGGTCTTGAGTCGGCCGTCGGAGAAGGTACCCCACGAACCGCCGCCGGGCTTGTCGGCGCTGCCGTTCACGGTGAGGAGGTTGTCAGGTGATGTGGTGCCGATGCCCACATTGCCGTGTTGCTCGATGGATATGCGACGGTTATAGTCCGTATAGAGGTCGAGGCCATATTGATTGGGGCCCGCGGTGCGCGAGGAGGAGATCCCTTCTCCCGCGTCGACGCCGAAGGTCAGATCGATGCCGTTTCCATTATTCTGGCCAGTGGAATCGAAGGCAACGAAGCCTGCCACGTCCAGCAAGTGCCCGGGGGCGCTGGTGCCAATGCCGACGTTTGCGCCGCTGCCCAGCACCAGCGCGTTACTCTCGCTTACGATCGCGTTGGCTCCGATGGCGGTGGCATTGTTGAGGCTTCCCGTGCTGAAGCCCGCGTTGTACCCCAGAGCGGTGTTGTAATCCCCGGTCAAGTAACTGTTGTCGGAAATACGCCCCGCCCCGCTGCCTGTCCCTGTGTTGGCGGAACCGGTGGTGTTGTAGATGAGCGCCTGATAGCCAGCTGCGGTGTTATAACTCCCTAGGTTGTTGCTACACGTCCCCGCGCTTGCGACGCAATTGTTCTCGAGAGCCTGAAACCCGCTGGCCGTGTTGCCTCCGCCAGCGCCATTGGTGGCGAGCGCCGCCACGCCGCTGGCGGTGTTGGCACCACCCGTCATTTCCGTGTTCCCGGCAAAGCCGAGAAACGCATTGCTGTTCACGGAGGAGCCAAAGGCAAAGAGTTGGCCTGCGATCTGGAAACTGCCGCCCGACACCGCCCCCGCCGCGGTTACGTCACCCACGGCGTCTACATTGAACTCGGTGGTGGTGCCGTTGTTTCCTTGCAGGATGGTGGCACTGCCAGTATTCACTTGGAAGTAGCCGGCCGTGCCGCCGCTGCTAGCCTGGACTGCGCCCTGCACGCCATAGCCCGATGGCGAATTCGTCCAGCCGAAAACACCCGGCGCGTTCCCCGTGATGGCGGTGGCTTGGCCGACGACGCCACCACCGTTAACGGTCGAACTCGATGTACCGATCACGCCAGCATTCCCCGTCCCCCATACGCCGGTATTGGAGCTGGCGCCTTTCACGCCGAAAATCCCAGTACCGTAAACGCCGATATAGGGGCTGCTACCCTCCACGCCATTGCCAGTACTCGACGCCGTCGTTCCGTGCACACCCGCGGCGGTCCCCGATGCGGCGCTATTGGAGCCGTAAACGCCGTAGCCTGTGGGCGACGTAATTGTGCCGTCCACACCCGCTCCCCCGGAGGTGGCCGAACTCTGGCCAATAATGGCGATGCCAGGGCTCAGACCCTCCACGCCATAGCCACTCGGCGACTGCACCTGTCCCAACACGCCCACCGTCGAGCCGGAAGGTGAGTCCGCGACGCCGAGCACACCAATACCGTTTCCCTCACCTTGTATGCCAGCTGCCGTAGAGCTAGTGCTGGTACCGAGGATGGCAGTGCCGCCGGCATTGGCGGTGAACGTGCCGAACACTGTCTGATTCGCGTTGAAGGTGTTGGCTGCGCCCAGTTGCGGGATCACGGTGGTGTCGATGGTTAGCGTGCCGCTGGTCGTGATCGGTCCGCCCTTCAGCCCCAGTCCGCTGCCGACGCTGGTCACCGTGCCGTCGCCGGTACCCGTACCGGGGAAAGTTTGCCCGGTGGCAAACGTAATTTGCCCGTTGCTGGCGATATTCAGCCCGGTCTCGGACGGTTTGGTCGCGCCTTCGCCAAACAGCAGATTCAAAGTTCCCGAGGGTGTGCTGGTGTCATTGCCGACCGGTTCCGACTGCCACTGGAAGGTCTGATTGACCGCCGTGCTGGAAGTGCTGTTGAAGGCCGAGGCCGCCAGATTCAGCGGCTGCGAATTCTTTCCCGTCGTGGCCGAGGCCGCGCCGGTTGCGGGCAAGCTCAGCGTGCCCCGGATGGTGCCGGCGCCCTTTACGTCCAGCGTGGTGGCGGGCGTGGCTGTGTTGATGCCGATCTTGGCCGAGCTTCCGGTGCCCTTTTGGAAAAGCACCGAGCTAGTGATGTCGGAAGTGGAATCCCACAGCGGCAGGTAGTTGACGGTTCCGGTACCGGTGACAGCGCCAGAGGGAGGTTGGCCACTCTGGCCGGGGAAAGGTTCGGCACCGGTGGGGGAAGTCACTCCGTTCAGCGGCGCCGCCAGCACGAAGGCCGAGGGCGGCAATCCGCCGATGGTTGCCGCGTCCCCCGCCTTCAACGCATAGGGCACGCTGAGCAGCAGCACCCGCGGCTGCTCCCCCTGCTCGGCGATCCGCACTCCCAGCCAGCGCGCTTCGCCGGTGGTGAACAAAGTTGTGGGCACGCCGTTGGGCCGAGTGACGCCCAGTTGCACAGAGTAGTGCCCAGTGGCATCGAGTTGGACATTATTCTGCGTCTCGGTCCACAGCAATGCGCCGCCGCGCTGGCCGCCATAGAGCGAGAAGGTAATACTCACTGCGCCGCTCAGAGAACTGCCGCCCTCATCGCTGGCGACGCTGGAGAACGGAATCAACGGCGGCACTTGGGAAGAGGTTGAGCCGCTGCTCGCAGTCTGAGCGGCCAAGGAAAGAACGAACAACAAGAATCCAACTACCACGCAACAGATGCGGAGCTTCATGGGAGATCCCTCCTGCGGAAATTTGGGGAATCCTGGTTCCCTCTCGCGGTATCGGGAGACGGCTGAAATCCCGCGCTTGTATGAGAAAGCGGAAAGCGCAAGCAAATCGCCTCACCGGTGGCCGAAAAAATGTTCGCGCTCGCGGGGGAGTGTATTTAAGGATGTGTTGAGACGCTTTGTTGAAGGATGTCGTGGAACGGAAGACACCATTTTGGGGCGCTGGCCCAGGTTTTTTGCCAGATCATTGGGCCTTCAAATCGGCATAGGGGGAGTGGTCACCCACTCTCCCCTGCCACACCACCGGACATGCGGGTCCGCATCCGGCGGTTCAGTTCGGTTGAGCTAGAGTACGTCCAGCAACCGAGGAAGACCGAGCATATCGAAGTAAGCAATCGGAAACGCAGACGACAGGGCCGGACTGTTGGCGATGCGCCATGGTCCATGGGGACTACCGGCGGTTTGGGCCGCGAGGTCATGTCCGATGTTTCGCTGGCGTAGCCGAACATACCGCACCTTGCTGCGCTTCCATTGCTTCCAGATCACGGAGCGCAACCTGCGTCGCATCCATGCCTCTAGCTTTCGCAGCACCGAGGGCGTCTGGCTGAAGCCGAAGTAACTCTTCCATCCGCGTACATAGGTGGCGAGTTCCTTCGTCATCTGCTCCAGACTGATGCCCCGTGTTCGTCGCGTCAGTTCCCGGACTCTTTGCTTGCAGCGGAGCAGAGCCTTGGGCGCGATGCGCCGTTTCGGTCTGGTCCCGCTCGTAAAGCTAAAGCCCAGAAACTTGCGCTCCTGCGGTCGTGCCACCGCGCTCTTCGACTCGTTCACCTTGAGCTTGAGTCGCCGTCGCAGGAAACTGGTCACGCTTTGCATGACTCGCTTTCCTGCCCGCTCGCTGGCCACGTAGATATTGCAATCATCCGCGTAGCGCACGAAACGGTGCTGGCGCCGCTCTAACTCGCGGTCGAGTTCGTCGAGCACGAGATTCGACAGCAGCGGTGACAAAGGCCCTCCTTGCGGAGTTCCTTCTTCCACCGGACTCACCAGCCCGTTTTCCATCACGCCCGACTCCAGGAACGCTCGGATCAACTTGAGCATTCTCTTGTCGCTCACCCGCCGCGCGACCGCCGCCATCAGTTTGTCGTGGTTCACTCGATCGAAGAACTTTTCCAGATCAAAGTCCACCACCCAGCGGTTGCCCTCGGCGATATACTGCTGCGCCTGGGCCACCGCCTGATGCGCCGAACGCTGCGGACGAAAGCCGTGACTGTGTTCGGAAAACGTCGGGTCCCATCTGCGCTGCAGAACCTGCATCACCGCCTGCTGGATAAATCGATCCAGCACCGTCGGAATGCCCAACTTGCGCACTCCTCCGTCCGGCTTCGCGATCTCTACTCGCCTCACCGGTCGCGGCCGATACGTTCCGCTCATCAGCTGTTCCCGTATTGCTGGCCAGTGCTGCTTCAGGTAGCCCGGCAACTCCGACACTTTCATGCCGTCGATCCCCGGACTCCCCTTGTTGGACTTCACTCGTCGTAAAGCCCGCTGGCAGTTCTCCCGCCCGCAGACTTCTTCCATCACTTGCTCTTCTCCAGCCGGACTTTCGGTTTCGCATTTCGCCGTGAGCGATTCGGTCCCTTCCCCAGGAGCCCTTGGAGCTTCACTCCTCCCCTCCCCGGTAAAGGCCAGCAACATCTGTAGCTGGTTCTTCTGCCGCTTGTCGTTCATCGAGTCCTGCGTCCTACTCGCCTCGCCTTACTGTTTGGGCCTTCGACCTTGCGGCCTACTATGCCCGCTGCTGACTCCCGCCCCACGGTCAGAATGGATCGCTCCACCCTCAGTCACGATGCCGTGACGTGCGGCGGGTCTCCCGAAGTAAGTTCGACCGCCTTCGCCGCGCAACCGCCGGATTTACCACCAGTGTGCTTGGTGGACCTGGGCTTCGCTGTCGCTTTGCCAGCTCGCCCCACACCGTAGGCCTCATCATCCGGTTCTTGTTCATCGGCTCGCGCCTTTGATCCACGCTTCTTTCAGACCCCGCCTCGCGACGACGCCCTTGCGCTTCTCTAGCCCTTCACCTCCACCAGGCTGGGCAGGGGACTTTCACCCCCAAGCTGTCGAACATGTTCGGCACACAAAGCAAAAGGCGTCCGTGGCGGACGCCTTTGCATACAAAAAAGTACTCTTCCGAACTAAAACGTGTTCTTGCAGACGCCGGGGATATTTCCTGTCCGGCTCTTGCTTTGCAGTTCCAACATCTCCTGGGTGAGGAAGTTCTTCGACCCAATCGTGTTGGTATAGTGGGCCCCGTTCGATCCGAGCTTAAGGGTACCGAACAGCCAAGCGCAGCAATCGCCCGACTCCCCGCAGAAATTTCCAGCCCATGCCGTACTTATGTTCACATTCGGATCGCTGGAAGACTCCGAGAACTCATGCCACATGATGTTCACAGTCCCGTCGGCGGCGTGGTTGTTGTTGGGAGTACCCTTGTCACCGATTACCTGGCTGGCGTCGCAGGCCGACCGGCATTGGTCTGGATCCCCAACCATCGCGTACTTGATGGTGTGTCCGCTGACGATCGAGGTGGACGGGCCATGGTATCCGCAGAAACTGCTGCAGAAGCCAGGCAGGGTCACGTCGTTATAGGTCAGGACGAAATAGATTCCGTTGCCATCCTCGGGGAGATGCTTACCGCTGATGGCGTTGGCAACGATCTCCTGAATCTGGGCGTCGCCGGTGAGGGCCTTCCCCAATGAGTAATTGTCATGGTAGTCATTCTTGGTCGAGTGGTGCAGCGTGCCAGTGATGAACTTGTTGTTTTTGTCACTGTAGGTGGTGTTGATCTTCTCCTGCGACGTACCGCTCAGGTGTTCGAAATAGTAGTCGATGATGCTTTCGTCTCCGGATCTCCAGTTACCGTAGTAGATGATGTAAACGGTGGGTCCGCCCTCAAACACCCCGCCACCGTTGTAATTGATGTCGCAGGGATTACCGTTGCAATTCGAGGGCGGTGGATTGTTCTTGTTAAACGGACGTAAGGCGTGGATAGTGGCATTATCTTGGGCGAAAGCACAGCAGGCAAAGCACACTGCCATCACCATGCCCAGGCATTGTTTTTTCATTAGGTTTTTCCTCATTTTCAGAGTGGTTTGGTGGATACTGCGAATTCCGACGTTGTGTTTTTCGAGAGTTCTGGCAAGTGCATATCCCATGTTGTTATTCGTCGTTTTCATTTTGATTCTCCCCGTGGTGCAGAATTAGATTTGGCTCTATTTCGGTCCGGTCGGCGGAACAGGGTTGGCCTGCGCCGAAGCGGGCGCGGTTGCGCAAAGCCGTCCGCCGCCTTACCCACCTGCAGCGGCATAAATGCTCCTTGTGTCCCGCAAGTCTTTCGCTCCAGGTAAATTCCGTGCTGTACCAGAAAGCGGAAAGCGCAAGCGAATCGCCTCATCGGCGGCCGAAAAAGCATTCGAGCCAGTACGGCGAGACCACATCTTGTAGAAATCAAAGGTAATTAACCGCTCGTTAAGCCGCCAAACATGCTGGTAGACTTCTCCGCTAAGGAAACACGGGCACATGCCTGAAGATCACTCTGGCCAGGTCACCGCGCTTTTGCTTCACTGGAAGGAGGGCGACCAGAACGCCCTTCGAGCTCTGGTGCCATTGGTCTATAAGGAGCTGCGTCGTCTCGCTCACTATCATCTGCAATCGGAACGGCCGGATCACACTCTGCAGAGCACAGCTCTCGTCCACGAGGCTTACCTCCGACTGCTGGGAGGTCAACCGGTAGGGCTACAGAACCGTACGCATTTCATCGCTGTGGCTTCAAGACTCATGCGTCAAATCCTTGTGGACTACGCTCGCAGCCGTCGAGCGGACAAGCGCGACGCGGGATGCAGGATTGCCTTCGAGGATATGGCTGCCCTGCCCATCAACGGAGATGCCGACCTCCTAAATTTAGACAATGCCCTGGACGAGCTATCTCGCATCGATGAGCGCCAGGGAAAGATTGTAGAAATGAAGTTTTTTGGAGGGTTGTCGGCTCCGGAAATATCCGAGGTGCTCGGGATCTCGCGCGCCACCGTTGACCGCGACTGGGCCACCGCCCGCGTCTGGTTGCATCGCCAGATGAACAGGACAGCGGAGCTATGACAGTCGAAAATTGGGATCGCGTCAAAGAACTGTTGCACCAGGCTATGCAACTCGCCCCCGAACAGCGCGCCCGGTTCCTCGATGCGGCCTGCCCTTCCGATACTGCGCTTCGCGACGAGGTAGAGTCGCTTCTGTCGGCCGATGAAGGCATCCGCTCCAGCTTCATGCAATCGCCCCCGCTGGCCAACGAACTCAGCGCGGACTTGGACGGGATCGGCACTACCGTTGCCTTGGCAGCAGGGCAAGTCTTTGCACAGCGTTTTCAACTCGTCCGCAAGCTTGGTGAAGGCGGCATGGGACAAGTCTGGCTGGCGGAACAGACTTCTCCAGTACGGCGGCAAGTCGCTCTGAAGCTGATCAAGGCCGGAATGTACGACGAGGCGGTGGTGCAGCGCTTCCAGTCGGAGCGGCAGTCGCTGGCGATCATGGATCATCCCGCCATCGCCAAGGTGTTTGACGCCGGGGCAACGCCGCAGGGCCAACCGTATTTCGTGATGGAGTACGTGCCCGGTCTGCCGATTACGGAATATTGCGATCAGAAAAAACTCAAGATCAGGGATCGGCTCGAACTCTTCGTCCAGGCCTGCGAAGGCGTGCAGCACGCGCACCAGAAAGCCATCATCCATCGCGATCTGAAGCCGGCAAACATTCTGGTGGTGGAAGTGGACGGCAAACCGATGCCGCGGATCATCGACTTCGGGCTGGCCAAGGCGACCACGCCTCAAGTCGCGGGCGAGAGCATTTTTACGCAAATGGGACATTTTGTGGGGACGCCCGGATACATGAGTCCGGAGCAGGCCGATCCCAATCTGCAAGACATCGACACGCGCACTGACGTCTACTCGCTGGGAGTCGTTCTCTATGTGTTGCTGACCGGGTTGCAGCCGTTTGAGACGAAGCAAAGGCAGAAGCAACCGCTCGACGAGTTGCTGCGAAAATTACGCGAGGAAGAACCGCCGCGCCCCAGCACCAAAGTCAGCACGGATCGGGATATCGTCTGATCACGACCGCCGAAGCGCGCGGCACCGAGCCCAGGCAACTGGTGAGTCTGCTGCGCGGCGATCTCGACTGGATCACGATGAAGGCGCTGGAGAAGGATCGCGCTCGCCGTTACGGCGCGCCATCCGAGTTGGCCGCCGACATTCGACGGTATCTGAACCATGAGCCGGTCGAGGCGCGTCCCGCAAGCGCTGGCTACCGGTTGCGGAAATATATTCGGCGGCATCGCGTTGCCGTCGCTGTGGTCGCCGGGTTGGTATTGTTGTTGGCCGTTTTCTCCGTCTTACAGGCCCTGCAGTTGCGCCGGATTACTCGCGAGCGCGACCGTGCCACCCGCGAACGAGATCGCGCCACCCGCATCACCGATTTCATGACCGGCATGTTCAAGGTGTCCGATCCGAGCGAAGCCCGCGGCAACAGCGTTACGGCGCGGGAGATCCTCGACAAGGCTTCGAACGATATGCAGAAAGGCCTGGCGCAAGGATCCCGAGGTTCAATCGCAGATGACGCAGGTCATGGCGAGCACATACACGAACCTGGGGTTATACCCGCGTGCTCATGAACTGGCGCAGCGTGCCTTGGACGCTCGCATGAGCCTGCTCGGACCGGAGGACCCAAAGACTTTGGAATCGATGGCCCAGTTGGGCTGGATTCTGAATCGCCAAGGAAAGTACGTCGAAGCGGAGAAGATGGAGCGCCAGGCGCTGGACGGCGAACGCCGCGTTCTCGGACCCGAGGATCCGCTTACGATCGAAACCATGACTAACCTGGCCTTCATCGTGCAAGGGCCGGGCGATTTCCGCGAGGGAGAGAGATTGGCGCGCGAGACGATCGACGTCGGAACTCGCAGACTGGGACCGGACAGTGCCCCGGTGCTGCGGTCCATGGGCACGCTGGGCACTGCACTCTGGAACCAGGGCCGCTATGCCGAGGCTGAGCAAGAGCTTCGCCAGTTGGTCGATGTCGAGCGCAGGGTTGCCGGACCGGATCATCCTGACACTTTGAAAGCGATGAGCAATCTGGCATTGGCCATCCAGTCGCAAGGCCGCCTCGCGGAAGGCGAGCAGATGTATCGCGAAGTTTTGGCAGCCCAGCAGCGGGTGCTTGGACCCGATCATCCTTTCACAGTCCTCACGATGTTCAACCTTGCGGGCGTTCTCTTTCACGAAGGTCGCCACGCCGATGCTGAGAAACTGTGCCGCCAGGTGTTGACGATTCAGCTGCGAGTTCTCGGACCCGAAAACCCGTACACGTTGATGACCAAATCCAACTTGGCTGACTCTTTGTTCGAGGACGGTAATATCCACGAGGCGGAAAAATTGCGGCGGGAAACGCTTGAAACTATGGCTCGTACTCTTGGACCTGAGCACCCCAGCACCTTGCAGGTCCAAGCCAATCTTGCCAGAACGCTGATCAGGGAGGGCCGCTATGCAGAAGCAGAAAAAAACGCTCGGGAAGCTTTCGAAGCCCTGAGTCGCACCATGGGGCCGCAACATCCCTTTACGCTGAACGCACTGCAGCAACTCGGGACCGCGATGGCACTTGACCATCGTTATGTCGAGGCAAGCAAGCTGTTCCGCGACGTGATCGAAAAGCAAGATAATTCCAAGGGGCAAGGCGGCCGCTTCAAGGTGTGGTATTCGTTCGCATGTGTGGCAATGGCTGCTAACCACCCCAATGACGCACTTCAGTATCTCCGTGAGGCCCTCAATCGTGGGTATAAAGACGCCGATGGCTTGATGGCCGACAATGATCTGAAGAACCTCCGCCCCAACCCGAAGTTCCAGCAACTGGTCGCCGAACTCAAACCCCCGTCTACAAGAATTCAAACCCAATCATCGGAAGAAGACTGATGTCCGATCCGTGAACGCAGAGACTCCGGAAGTCGATCCGATCGAGCGGTGAGCTCTCGTTCATGATGCCGTGGAAGATCGACTCGCTTCTCTTTAACGCAATCTGTTGGAGAGCATTCATTGCTTTCCTAGCGTGGGCGGTGGTTTACAGCGATAGAAGCCACACGAAGGGAACCTATTTGTTCTTGACCATCAAACTGTACGCCCTCGAAACAGCCATCACAGCCGTCTTCATTAGTCTGGTTGTATAGCGAGTGCGCTCACCAGGTCAAACAATTGCTGGTGCAGTAGCCTCGCGCACCTGCGCACTCTCGCATCCACCGCCGGCGCGCGGGCCCCCGCTCAAACTCAAAACCGGGGGTTTGGCGGTATGGATGGGGAGGGAGCATTTTGCCCGTCGGTATACACAAGCCCCAATGGGGTTTGATCTTATTTTTCCGCCGCGTGTAAGATCAGCAGCCAAGCCCCTCGTTCCCTCATCGAGCCTGTTATTGCCGAATCGGCAGCAAAACGGCGAAGAATTTTTCAATTTGCTCTCGAGTTGGTCCCAGCTTGCAGTTAACTTGCAATGACTCGAAGTGAGATTGGCTTCTCGGCTCTAGAAAAGATTGGTAGGCGCGGCAGGAATCGAACCTGCAACCCTCGGATTAGAAATCCGATGCTCTATCCGTTTGAGCTACGCGCCCTAACAAAACCGGCTCTGTCACTAATGTTTCGCTTAGTGCGAGGCGGCGCCTTGGCTGCGCCACCACCGCATGTGCCAAAACTTCCCACTGAATATGCCTGTTTTCGTTCGGGTGCAAAGGTCCATCATCGGGAACGCGCCCGTTTCGCACTCCGCGCTGCGAGTATCATAGCAAGCACGGCCGCTAAAGGCACGGCGTGACCCTTTTTGGTTTTAGGCAAGACTCGGGGTAAATTAAGAATCGCAACTCAGTGCATCTTGGCGAAAACCTACGAGGAAGAAAGCGCACCCATCAACACAGGTTGCTGGGCGGTTCCGAACTGCCGCACTTGTTTGGCTCACAGTTCAGTTCAGGAGCGTTGACGGAACCCCGAAGGTTCCATCGACCACTTCAACAAACGTCCTCTCTTCACGGAGGATCAAACGCTTGCCTTGTGCTACCGCAAAATTCTCAAGTGCTTCCTGATCCGACTTCAAGCGTGCCCGGTACGCCTCATACGAGGCAAGACTATCGAAGGAAATCAGCCCCCACGCGACATCGTTGGTCCCTTCATGCGGGAGAAAGTATCCGACAAGATGGCCGCCACAACGAGGAATGATGCGTGCCCAATTCTCGGCATACTTTTTGAACTCGTTTCTCTGGAACGGATCGATCTGATAGCGAATGAAGCAGGTAATTGTCATGGGTGCGCTCTTTGTTTGCTCTTTCCGCGAACTCTTCTCGGCCCATAGTGGCCGCCGCAGGAAACCCAGGGTTCGGTCAGAGCCATCAGGCAAGATTATGCGGATTGCAAGTCAACGATACTTCGTCGGTTATCAAAGTGTGAATGCGGAAGCTCACCCGGCGTTCAGACCGCCATGGATTCTCAGGGCAGCCTGAAACTCACGGTGATTTGAGTCTGAAATTCTTGCGGTGAACCATTCCGAAAAAAAGGCTTGAAGCGCCATTGCTGGACCGCGTCGGTGGCCGCAGTTGCCAATTGGGAATCACCCTTGATGGTGCTGAGCTTTTCGACCGCGCCGTCCTTGCCCACCAAAGCCATCAGAACGACTGGGCCCTGGATGTGCTGCTCTCGGGCTGATTCAGGATACTCGGGCTCCACTCGCTCGATAAGATACTCGTCCGCCACTTTCGAGGGCACCAAAACGGGGTTCATGGAGTCCTTCGCGGACGTGCGTATGCTTTGCGGTGGCGTCCGAAAGACAACCTTCCCGTTTTCGTAAACGACCAAGCCGCCAGCAGTAACCACCCCCGTACCGTTCTTTTGCGATTCGGCCGGGGCAGCCGCGGGGAGCCTCGGTCCCGGCGGTTCAGGGGCAGGAACGGCGGCGGCACTCGGACTCGCTGGAGCACTTTCGGGCGCTTTCACTTCCGCCGGCAAAGCAGTCGCTGTCGTTTTTGCCCTGGTTCCAACTTGAGCTCTCTGCCTTCCCACGTACCCCATCATCCATCCCAGGAATATCGCTACGCCAATCACGATCAGCGTCAAGACCATCATCCAATAGTCTCGCTGACGGATCTCAGGAACCGTCTCGGTTTCCAGCACGGTGTCGACCGTGGGTATAGGAGCAACGCGTTGCGGCAGGTCGAGCGGCAGGTCAAGCGGCCCCTCGACTTCAGGTACGGCAGCCACAATCGCCGCCGCCGTTGGAGAGGAAGGCAGTGCCGCAGGAGGCGGTTCGACCACGTCGGCGGCGCGATCAACATTGCTGACAATGCTGCGAGAAAGAGCCTCGAGGGTTTGAATCTCGCGATCGCTGAAGGCGTTGGGCCGAGGCGAAAAAATCTCGACCACCCCCAGCAGCTTATCTTCCCTTACCACCGGAAAGACGAGGATGGAGCGAACGCCCAGACCCCGGCATACCTCGGCATTCACCCGGGAATCGGTTTCGGTATCGTCGCAGCGCTGCCACTTCTTGCTCTGCACGCAGGCGCCAGAGAGGCCAGAATGTACCTCCAAACGAACTCCAAGATCGGGGGCATTGTCACCGGTCGTAGCGCGGCACACGATCTCATCGTCGCGTGACAACGCGATGGCAGCGGCAGTTGCGCCGGTGGCCAAACGCGCGTCCTCAACAATTTCGTTCAGCACCAGATCGAGCGCCAGGTCGGCGGACAGAGCCCCGCCGCCGTGCTTGGAAAGCGCGGTCGCCCATTCCGCCAGGGACAAGCCATTCTCCAGCCCGTCTTTTTCCGTTCCGCTCAGGGAAATAGGCGCATCGCCAGGCGGCGGAGAATCCAAGGGATCGGGCCGAGACATCGGACGATAAGCCATTTAAACAACCCCAACGCTGACGGCGTGGATATTGGCTCTCAACACAGCCAGTCCCGCGCCGGCTACCTAGGACCAGTTTAGACCAACTGAGCCGAGTTTTTCGCTAAAAGCGCGGGTTGTCAACCCTAAACTGAGGATTGGGAGCCGGGTCGCAGCGATTTCGCCGTTCCCAAGGAGCCGTTGGAACTGCAATGAGCGGGGTCCTGGTCAGAGGCTAAAGCTCCGCTCAAACGCTGGGCACGCCGAGTAAACTCTCGGCGGTTCCCATTCCTGCATTGCATGGGCGGAATCGAGTTGGCAATTCCCTGCACCGCTGGGAAAGCTGGTAAAGTAGATTTCTGAGAGTTAAACTTGGCGTTTTCTTTCGCTTAGTGCGCGCCTGATACAAGGAGATTTGGATGCACATTGCGGTAGTAGGGTCGGGATATGTGGGACTGGTTGCCGGGGCATGTTTTGCCGACCTTGGTCACCAGGTCATTCTGGTTGACAACGACCAGGCGAAGCTAGCCGCCCTCAATAACGGACAGGTCCCGATTCACGAGAAATTTCTGCCGGAACTTTTGGAGCGTCATCGCGGCCACACTCTCATTTTTTCCGACAACCTGCGAGCCGCAGTGGAGGCAAGCGAAGCCGTATTCATCGCCGTGGGAACGCCGCCCACGGAGCAAGGCAATGCTGATCTTTCCTACGTAGAATCGGTGGCTCGGATCATACCGTCGGCAATCAACAGCTACAAAGTAATCGTGGAAAAGAGTACGGTCCCGGTTTATACCAGCGAATGGATACGCAAAATCATTCTGCGCAACGCGGCGGCTCCGGACTCATTCGATGTAGCATCCAATCCCGAGTTTCTGCGGGAAGGAACGGCAGTCACGGACTTTCTTTATCCCGACCGCATCGTAGTGGGAGCGGACAATGACCGGTGCGCTTCCGTGCTGCGTGCGATTTATGCACCCCTGACCGATGGCAGTTATTACCGGCGTCAGGCTGCTATCCCTGGACCGGACCGTGCGCAGATTCCACCACCGTTGATCATCACCAGCACCAAGAGTGCGGAGCTGATCAAACATGCGTCGAACGCATTCCTGGCAATGAAGATTTCGTTCGTCAACGCGGTGGCGTCGGTGTGCGAATCAGTAGGAGCGGACGTGCACCAAGTCTGCCAGGGCATCGGAACCGACAGCCGCATTGGACCGCGGTTTTTGAACCCCGGCATCGGTTATGGCGGCTCCTGCTTCCCCAAGGATCTGATGGCCTTCCGGGCCGTGGCCCGGGAGTGCGGATACGAATTCCGCCTGCTGGATGAAGTGATGCGCATCAACGACGATCAGCGCCAGCGGTTTTTGCGTAAGGTGCGCAACGCGCTATGGACGCTGCGGGGAAAGCGTCTGGGCGTGCTCGGCCTGGCGTTTAAAGGCGGGACTGATGATATCCGCGAATCACCGGCTATTCTGCTGGTGCAAACCTTGTTGCAAGAGGGTTGTCAGATTGCGGCGTACGATCCTGCAGCGCAAGAGCGGGCGCGAGAGGTTTTGAATTCAAGCGTCGAGTACGCAAGTGACGCGTATGAAGCGGCCCGGGGAGCCGACGCTCTCCTGATCCTCACCGAATGGGATGAATTCGCCAGCCTGGATTTGGATCGCCTGCACCAGCAGTTGAAGTATCCCATCGTAATTGATGGCCGCAATTTGTACGACCCCGAGTCCATGGCGGCGCACGGATTCACCTACTACAGCGTGGGAAGACCGGCGGCTACGCCCGAATCTCTGGCGCTGGAGGCCGGCACTCCGCCGAGGAAAGCCAGCCACTCATGAGCCAAGGACGAGCGATGGTCACCGGGGGAGCCGGTTTTCTCGGTTCCCACTTGTGCGATGCGCTGCTGGCGGAGGGTTATTCCGTCATTGTTGTCGACAATCTGCTGACCGGACGACGGTCCAACCTCGATCATCTGAATCGTGACCCGCGATTTGAATTTGAGCAGATCGACATTAACCGGCCGTTCGACTGTGGCAAGGTCGATTACGTGTTTCATTTCGCATGTCCCGCCAGCCCTGTCGACTACACAAAATACGGAATTGAAACTCTCCAGGTTGGTTCGCTGGGCACTTTTCACGCACTCGATGTAGCTCGCAAGTACGGCGCGAAATATCTGACGTCTTCCACTTCGGAATGCTACGGTGATCCCTTGGAGCATCCGCAAAAGGAAACCTACTGGGGACACGTAAATCCCATCGGTCCGCGTTCGGTTTACGACGAGGCCAAGCGCTTCAGTGAAGCCGTGACCATGGCCTACCACCGGTATTACAACGTCGATACGCGCATCGTGCGGATTTTCAACACGTACGGCCCGCGCATGCAACTCAACGACGGCCGGGTTGTTCCCAATTTCATGAAGCAGGCACTGCGCGGCGAGGATTTGACGGTGTACGGCGATGGCAGCCAGACTCGAAGCTTCTGCTACGTCAGCGATGAGATTGACGGTTTCATGCGTCTGGCCAAATCTTCGGAACATCTACCGGTCAACGTCGGGAATCCCACCGAGTTCACCATTCTGGAATGTGCTCAACGAGTGCTGGCAGTGACTGGATCGAAGAGCAAGATACGATACGAACCGCTGCCTCAGGACGATCCCAAACAACGCCGGCCCGATATCACCAAGGCCAGAACGCTGCTGGGCTGGGAACCCAAGATTGACCTGGAGACCGGCCTGCGCATGTCGCTGGAATATTTCCGTAAAGCGGTGTTCGAAGAAAAAGTGCTGCAGAGCTGATCTTTTCCTTTTCCGAAGCGCGCCTGTCCCTGAGATGAATCTGTCATTCTGGGCCAAGCGATCGGATAACAAAATGGAGTCGATTTAGATGAGTAGTTTTGGCTCCGACTGAGCACAAGCAATCAACTGCTGCACCTGTTTCCGTTGTTCATCAGTCCTTAGAACGAACTTCACTCCCATGCCGAAGCCTGGGTGCATGCTTTGCACTTCTCCGTGAATTGCTATCCTGAGACTCTCTGTACGCACTACGATCTCCAATGGGGTTCCGCTGGGCAAAGTGTCAGCGGTCTCGACGTAACAGCCGCCGGGGCTGATGTCGGCCAAAGTGCAGCGTGTCGGGGCACGCTTGTCGGCTCGGTAGACTTCGGCTCCCAGGCAGCAAGCGTGACGGGAAATATTTCGCCGATCGCCAGCCGAGGCCGACAGCATTCCGAGGCTGGCGGACAGTCGAAGGCCGAGGTCGTCGTCAGGCGTCGAAATCGGCGACGCTGGCGTGTCAGCCTGTGAGAGCTCTGCGGGATTCGCTTTAATCCAATCGTTCAGCACCCGTCGCGAAGTTTGCGGCACTTGCGCAAAGCGGATTCCAACCCGTCCCGAGGAATCCTGCCACATGACCTCGCCGGAAAGCCGCACCAACGAGGCATTCCCCGGCAGAGCGAACTGGAAATAGACTTTGCAATATGGGGGCAACTTGCTGTCCGACCGGAAAGCAATTCCCTCCTCGCTCAAATCCACCAGCGCGGCCGGAACATCTTCCTTCCCAGCGTAAGCGATGGAAGTATTTGCCTCCAGCGGGATGCGAGGTCGAATCCGTCTTTCGCTCTCCATCAGACTGCGCGCTGCTCGCATGCTGTGGGCCGCTCGCTCGCGGGAAATCGGTTTGTAGAGAACAAAGGTTGCGCCTTTGGCGAAGATATCGCGTACCTCGTTCCCTGCGCTCACCAGGGCAATTGCCACGGTGACTCTATTGCTGGCTGTATTCCGGGCGTGAGTAATCAGTTCGACGGCGGCTGGCTGATTTTGACAGTCCACCAGCAGAGCATCGTAGTGTCGATCCTCGAGCCTGGCCTGGGCCATACGCAGGTCGCTGCAAACTTCGACGGCGATGCCCATGTCCTGGAGAATCCGGCTGAGCACTTGGACGGCCGGGACATCCGGACACACCAATAGCGATGTGAGCGCCATATTTACCGCCATGTTAGGGTGCGCCGGGAGCAGGCTACAAGTTACCTGAGTCATTCCCTCCGCAGCAGTTCTGTGACCTTAGTCATCTGGAGTCTCGGCCAGTAACCGGCTATGTTCAGCATGTAACTTTGCCAGGTTACTCGGCAAAGTTACTCGTGGTTTGGCAGCAGAGATTTTCCTGCCCGCTTGTTAAGGATAACCATAATGTCTTCGAAGACAGCTAACTGGATCATCGCAGCGGGCGTCCTCCTGATGTTCATCGGACTCTGTTTTCTGCCCGTCGCCTTGGGCCAGCGTCCGGATGCGGACATGTTGGAGATTGGCGCCTGTGAGTTCTCCCTGGGTGCTCTGGTCATGGCCACCGGCATCTACACGAAAGCCCGGGCGGTGCAGTCGGCGATCGCGTCCGGCGACTTCCGCAAGGAACCTGCAACTTCCAACCAGCGGGTTCGCGGTGGTTGTGATCTGTGCGGAAGCGAAGCTCCGGTGGTCCAATGCAAGGTTCACCAACTTCATCTCTGCGGAAGTTGTCTGGCTCAACACTACGATGTTCGCTCCTGCGCCTACGTCCCGACCACCCGCACGGCAACCCACAAAGGCGGCCGGAACTTGGCGGCAAACGCGCAAGGCGCTTAGGGCTTCACGCACCGCCCCGGTGTGCCGCAGTGCCAAAGTTACCGGAGTTACTCCGCCAAATTACGTTACGTAAGTCCAAGGGCGCAAGCCAGTCCTTTAGTACTTTGACGCTCTCCCATCCCGTCCTTAGGATGAGCTTGCATGCGGGTTAGCCAGTGGCGTTTCCGATTGTGGGAATCGTCTCCCTTCGGCGTAACACGCGACGAAGGGCGCCAGGCTCAACCCCGAGTTGGCGGGTAGAAACAGGGCCAGGAAAAGCCTTTGCATTAAGGCTGCCCTGGAACACACTCCCCGAAGAAAGATAAGGGTTCATGCGTTCACGAAGAATGCGCGGTTTCTCGCTGATGGAAATGATGGTGGTGCTCTGCCTCATCCTCATTGTGACGGGTGTCTCCACCATGACCCTCATACCTGCGTTGAAGTCAGGCCGGATAACGGAGGGCTACAACACGACGTTGACGCAAATTCGGCGGGCGCGTGACATCTCGGTAGCGCAGCGTCAGATCTATTTCGTGACCTTGAGCAATGCGGTTCAACCCAACACTGTCACCATCACGCAAGGGTCGACGGGAACAGTCATCTCCTCGCAGACCCTGCCCACGGATGTTTTTTTTGACGCGGAACCTGGCATTCCGGTAAGCCCGGTTGCGCCTCCGACAACACCGGATGGTTTTGGCGTGGGTGCACCGGCCATCGACTTCGATCAGGGTATCGCAGGCGGGGTTAAGAACGTGATCTATTTCTATCCTGACGGCTCCGCCAAGGATGCGCTCGGCAACGTCAACAACGGAGTCGTCTACATTGCCCGACCGGGAGAAATACTGAGTTCGCGCGCCCTCACAATTTGGGGCGGCACAGGCCGTCTCCGCGGCTGGCATCTTTACCCGAACGGAGCAGGCTACTACTGGAGGCAACAGTGAAAGCTAAACGCAATCCTGCTTTCCGGCCACTCATCAGCAGAACCCAGCGGGGGTTCAGTCTGATTGAGGTGATGGTTTCGATGGTCGTCTTGCTGGTCGGATTAATCAGCCTGCTGGGTGTCTTCGGGATCGCGATGGCGTCCACGCAAACCTCCCAGGAGAATGCCACCGCCAAGCAATTGGCCAACGAAGCCATGGAAGGTATCTTGACCGCGCGCGAGACGGCAAACATCACCTGGGCGCAGATTCAGAACGTCGGCCCGGGAGGCGGCATTTTCCTCCCCGGATTCAATCCGATATGGAACCCCGGACTGGACGGAATTATTGACACCGCGGACGACGCAGCCTCGGGTTTTCAAACTCTGGAATTGCCTGGTCCGAATGGAGTGTTCGCCGGAGCATGTCCGCCCGATACCTGTCTGCTCCTGACCAACTTCCAGCGCCAAATTCAGATTACCGCGGTGAACGACGCGTTCGGCAACCCCATCCCCACACTGCGTGCTGTCACCATTACGGTTCAGTACACAACTCCCCAGTCGAGCGTGCCTCGACAATACGTCCTCAACACCTTCATTTCACCATATCGGTAAAACGAGGTAACTATGGGTCGTGCATGGACAAATCGGAGTCGCGGTTTCAGCTTGATCGAACTACTGGTCGCGCTGGCGGTGGGCAGCATTGTCATCGGCGCTGCCGTCAAGCTGTTCATGATGGGTCTGAGCGCAACGTTCGTAGTGTCGCAGCGAGCAGAGATGCAGCAAGATCTGCGCGCCACCTCCGACTTGCTGCTCAAAGACATTAGCTTGGCGGGCGCTGGATTGCCCACCGGTACAGGCATAGCGCTACCCTCGGGAGCCGGAGTGAAATCGATCTATGGTTTCGCGCCCAGTTGCGTCGCAAATAACAACTGCGTCCCCGGCAACGGAATCGCCTACCCCTGCTCATCTCTGGTGGGACTGTGCATTCCAACTCTGTATGGACTCATTCCCGGCTACCAGATGGGAATCAAACCGCCGGGTACTCCGAACAAGACCGATGTGATCACGATTGCCTATTCCGACACCAACTTCGCTCTGAATTGCTACATCGTAACCGGCATCACCGCCAATACGATGACGCTGCTGACACCGCCCCCTCCGCTGCCGGCATCCTGCATTCTACCCGCTGGCCTGCTGGCTCCTCAGGCCGTGAATGACCCGGTAGTCGGCTTAGTTCCTGGCGACGTAGTCCTGGTGCAGGGCACGGTTGCTGGCAACTCCGCTACGGCAGTAGCCGAAGTGACGGCTGTTACGGCAGCCGGAGGCGGCGTTTATAACGTCACTTTCGCGAATGGAGACACGTTGAACCTCAACCAGAGCGGCGCAACCGCCGGCGATTTGAAGCAGATGGCAGTGGTACCGCCGGCCGTGCCTCCACCGACAACTAGCGCGACCCGCATTCTGATAACCACCTACTACCTGTGGATGATGCCTGATCCGCTCGGCGTCGGGGCCGGAACACCGACCCTGATGCGGCAGATCAACGGGCAAACTCCGGTACCCGTTGGCGAGAACGTCGTCAACCTGCAATTTACTTACGACACTTACGGCCCGACTGGCACCCTCCTCAACGCTTTGGGCGATGGCGGATATTCGCTGGGCACATCCTTCAACCTGATTCGCAAGATCAATGTGGTTCATTTGACGGTTCGCAGCCAGCTCGCTGGAGCGAGTCAAGGCTTGCAGACGGCCAAGGGCTATCAGACTTTCGACACGCAGACTTCAATCAGCGCCCGAAACCTGAGCTACCAGAATCGTTACAACCTGACCAATTGAGCTGGCAGGCCGGAAATTGGAAATGGAAACACAGGAAGAGTTGGGAATGGAAATGAGGAGCGACACGATGCATAGCACGAAACGTGATTCACGAGGATTCACTCTGATTGCGTCCATGATGCTGTTGGTCATCATGACCGGGATTGCAATTGCCCTCATGATGATGGTCAATACCGAAGGTAAAGTGGGCGGCCAGGACACGCAAAACAGTCTGGCTTTCCACGCCGCCGAAGGTGGTATTGAACATATGACCTCGGATCTGGCCAACATGTTTCAGAACATCGAGTCGCCCACGGTTAGCGACATCGAGGGCTTGAGTGCGCAGGCGCCACCCAGCAATGCCTTCATGAGCTATCCCATTTACACCCTGACGCCGGCCACGAACCCGGGGCCTCCGGTCACCCTGGCAACCTCTTGGGGGCAAATTGCCAGTGGCACCTATCAGGGCCTGTATGCCCAGTTGCTTCCCGTGAACCTGCAGGTTACCGCGACCACATCCCTGGCCGGTTTAGGAGCGGTGGGAGATGAAGTCAACATGTCGCGGACCATCGAGGTCGCATTGATTCCGGTGTTCCAGTTTGGTGTGTTCTCCGATAGCGACCTCGGCTTCTTCAGCAGTCCCAATCTCAACTTCGCGGGCCGCGTTCACACCAACGGCGACTTGTACCTGGGCGTGGCGAACTGTTGCACTCTCACTTTCCACGACAAGCTTACGGCGTGGGGAAACGTAGTCCGCCAGGTGCTTCCGAACGGACTGCCCGCGGCTGGCTTCAACGACAGCGGCACGGTGTTAATTCCACAAACCGGTGGAGGCTGTGATCTTCCGGCGCAACCAGCGTGCCGGGCGATGACGGCAACCGAGGGCAGCGTCACCGGAGCAGGTGGGAACCCGCCTGCCTCTGGACCTACAGTAGGTCCGCCGTCGTGGCAAACCATTTCTCTCAATTCTGCTTTTTATAACGGCTACGTCGAGGATGGAGATTACGGAAACACGGTACTCGGTACCGGAGCCACCAACCTTACACTTCCCTTCGTGAATGGAACCACGGGAGGAGCGACCGGGCCGCAGTCCTTTGAAATCATCCGCCGGCCACCCGCCGGGGAATCACCCACCGGAGCTTTGGGCGCATCGCGACTCTACAACGAAGCGGAAATTCGCGTGTTGCTCTCTGACACGCCGGCGGATCTTCCCGGCGGTGTCGGCGATGTTAACAATATTCGCCTGACCAACCCCAACGTCGCCGGTGCACCTTATCAGTTCGGCGTACCCGCATCGACCCCGGCGCTGCCCCCCTTGGCCAGCGGCGGCACCTACAACACGTACTTCGCTCAAGGTTCCACCGCGTACCCCGGTACAAGCACGTGGACGAACGTCGTCGCCCCCGTAGCCAACCCGGTCCTGCCTCCAGATTGGCCATACGTGCCGGTCCAACCGATTGCGGGCGACATCACATTCACCAACGACCCAGGCGCACCCCTGACCACGGCGGTTCCTAACAACAACGGCCTGATCGCGATTCCGCCGGGCGTTCCCCTTACGCCTTGCACGAATACCAATCCCCCAGTTTGTCCGGCAGCACCCCCTCCGGCGACGTGGTGGCTTCCTCCCTATCCTTTTTACACGCTTCCGTCTGCGCTTCCGGCAAACAGCTTCAACACCTGGAATCTCATCGACGGCTATCTGCGCGTCGAATATCGCGACGTTAACGGTGCTTATCATCCAATCACCGCGGAATGGCTGAGCCTGGGATTCGCCCGGGGCACTCTTCCTCCGACGGTCGCCGGCGGCAATCCGGTCAATCCGAATGCCATCCTGATTTTCCAGGAACCTGCGGACCGCAACGGAGACGGCGTGATCGACCAAAAGGGTCTTTTACAAGTCTCAGGCGGTTGCACCAAGTCCGGCGGAGTTTGGTCCTGCGTCAAGGCCAAGCCACCCGAGGTCACGGTCGACACAGCCACCATCCTGCCCTGGTACGGGGATAGCAAGGCTGCAACCCAGAGCATCAGTATGTACAACTGGTATCCGATCAACTTCTACGATGCCCGAGAAGGCGAATCCCGCGACACCGTGCAGGGCAACAATAGCTGCACGCCCAACGGAATCATGAACGCTGTGGAACTCGATGTAGGCAACCTGAAGCGCTGGTTGGCCGGTCAGACTGGCGTCAGCGGCCCGTTGGTCGATTTTATCTTCCAGAACGGATACGTTCTTTACTTCTCTGACCGCCGGGGCATGCTGCCCAGCACATGGGGCACTCAGGTATCTCCTCCTAACACCAAGACCGGGGATTCCGGCTTGGAAGACGATGTCAACAGCGCCAACGCTGCCGGCAATCCGGACGGCGCTTTGGATCCCATCCCCGTGGGCAAGGCATTCTCGCCCGAGGACACGAACCTCAACGGCAAACTGGACAACTGGGGTGCCGGCAACCTCGGTCTGGGCATGGGATATGGCACTCTCGCCGCCTACAACATCAACAACAGCGTGAACCGGCAGGTCATCAACGCACCCTCACCCGACCCGTACCTTACGGGCAAACGTATACCCAGTTGCGCTATCGGACAAAAGAACTGGGTTAGCGGCGCCCGCCACGTTCTGAAACTGGTTGACGGCACGCTCGGGAACCTGCCGCTCCGGCCGGACAACGGCAAGGGCGGTTTCACCGTGGGCTCGGAGAATCCCGTCTACATTTACGGAGACTACAACAGCAACGCCGGCGATTCGGTCTGGCTCACGCCTCCCGGAGCCGATTTACCCGGACACTCCGCTGCTGGCATAGTCGCCGACGCAGTCACCATGCTGTCAAACAATTGGTCGGACTTGAACAGTCTGGTCACTCAAGCCACCCAACCAAACCCAAACCGTACGGCTGTTAACACCTACTATCGAGTCGCGATCGCTGGCGGAAAAAACATGAACTTCCCTTTCCCGGCATGGGAGAATGGCACCGACTACGGCTTCGGCACCGATGGCGGCGTCCACAACTTCCTCCGCTTCCTCGAGGATTGGCAGACCACCGGCCAGACTCTCAACTACTATGGCTCTCTGGTGAGTCTCTACTATTCCACTTACAACACGGGCACATTCAAGTGTTGCTCGTACTCGGTCTACCAACCTCCGACTCGAAACTACGTCTTCGACTCGGATTTCACCGTGCCCCAAAACCTGCCGCCAGGAACACCGATGTTCCGCGACATCGACAACCTAAGCTACCGGCAAAGCTTTACGCCGCACACCGGCTGCTACTAAACAAAACGGCGATTCAACCAGCCCCGATCCTGCAATGCAGGGTCGGGGCTTTTCACATGTAGGCGCGGGCGTCCCCGCCGGTGCGAGCGAAGCCCCGAAGCTCGACTTGCTGTAAAGTGAAACCAGAAACAGGAGGCCACCGCTTCACAGCTTGCGGAGAAACGCCTGAATCAGCGACTGGAAGCCTTGAAGGGGCGCGGCTTCAGCCGCGCCGTACATCGTTTTCAAGGACCTTCGGCACGGCTATGAAGCCGTGCCCTTTCAAAACTCTCAACGCCGAGAGTTTTTCCGCAAACCCTTCAGCCCTGCCGCCAACCCCCGCAACATTTCCGGCTTTTAGCCGCGGCGGGCCGTTCGCGTCAGACCAAATCATTGCCCAGCCTGTAAGATATCAATCGCACCTTCGGAGGATAAGCTTGGCAAACATCAGCGCGATTTTCTGGGACGTTGGCGGCGTCCTGCTCAGCAATGCCTGGGACCACGAACAGCGCCAGCGCACTCTCAAACAATTCAATCTGGATGAAGTCGAATTCGAAAGCCGCCACGAGATGCTGGTTTCTTCCTTCGAGCGCGGTAAGATCACCCTGCAGCAATATCTCGAGCGAACAATTTTCTACCGTCCCCGATCGTTTACCGAGGACACATTCAAACAATACATGTTTTCCTTGTCCCAACCGGACGCGGACGCTCTGCGACTGGCGCGAGACCTTAGTCGATCGTGCAAGTATCTGATGTCCACGATTAACAACGAATCGAGAGAACTGAATTTGTTTCGCATTCAAACCTTCGGCCTGCGCGAAATCTTCAGCCTCTTCGTCAGCTCCTGTTTCGTAGGATTGCGCAAGCCCGAAGAAGGAATCTACCGCCTCGCCTTGGAAATCACGCAGCGACCTCCGGAGGAATGCTGTTTCGTAGACGATCGTCCCCTGAATCTAGACAGCGCCTCGCGCCTGGGAATGCACGTAATCCAAATGGAGAACGCACAGCAACTGCGCCAGGAACTGCAAAAACTAGCAGTAGCGGTGTAGCGCGGACACTCCTGTCCGCGTGCCAGTACCCACGTCGGTTCGTCGCCCGCGGAGCGAAAGCGAGCAAAAGTTGGAAGGGAACGAATACAAGGAGGTGCCCCACCCTCGCATTCTGCGCGAGGTTAAAGGTGGGCCATCCCGAGCCTACGCGCTCTTATGCGGTGGCTTCAGAATCGGAGCCCCGGAGCCCGGCAGGTTGGACTTGGCGGCGGCCGCGTCCACATGGCCTCCTAAACTCAAATCGCTCGTCCAGCAGTCGGCCAGAACTTTCCAGTCGCCCGCCTGCCTTGCCAGGGTAAACAGGTACTTGCCGCGTTCTTCCCGGCGCTTGCCCGCGACCGGAACCAGCATTTTGCAACGGCCCGCTTCGTAGGCGATGTCTCCGAACACTTCTGTCCTCAGGGGTTCCATCTCGACCTCTCCGAACCCCGCGTCCAGCAAGCCAAAGAAGAATTCGCGAATGCCCGCACTGCCACGAACCGGCGGCACATTCGGACGCAGCACAATCGCATCGACTGCATACAGCCCAACCAAATCGTCAAGTTGCTTGCTGTTACAGCCCAGCGCCCAATCCTGCGTAAGCTTTCGCACCGCGGATTCCGCCCGGTTCAACGAAGTTCCACCGGGTTGAGAGCGTTTCTGCACATCGCGCGCAACCGGAGCGCTACTTGTCGCTCGCGGCTCGGAACCAGGCAGCGCGACGCCTCCCTCGGACGACGCGAAATAGTGGTGGTGATAATGATGATGGTAATGATGCTGTCCTGCAGCGGGCGCGGTAGGTCGCGGGCTGGGCACGATTGCAGCTTGCAGCTCCCGGGGTGGGGCATCCTGAGGAACGCCGCAGATGGCGCAGAACCGGTTGTCCGCAGGATTCTGGCTGCCGCAGGACAGGCAGGTGCGAGTCTCGATTGTTTCTGCTATGGCGCTCACGGACGCGTCCGCGTCGACCTGCGAAGTAAGCCGCTGCACCGCTTGCAAAGCGGCGGCAATGGCTTCATTGCCGGGCTTGGGATGGTGCAGGTCCTGCTTCAGACGCCGGAAAAAATCGTCGACTGCGGGATTGTGGGCGAGTTCTCCCTCAGATGCTGACCCAGGCAAATTCGGGATTGGTCCCTTCGGCTTTTCATGATCCATAGCGCTGCCGCTCATTCTAGTCTAAGAGCAGCCTGTCGAAAAGGAGCTAACCGAAAGAAAGCCTAGCGGCTGGAAAACTCAATCTTCGCTTCGGTGTCGGTTGCAGTGCCGTTGCACATCGCGGGACGATAACGCCACGAACGCACCGTATCCAAGATGGTCCGGTCTTCGCTCGGGCCGGCACTTTCGAGGATGAGAGGAGAGTGAACGCGTCCATCTGTGCCGATGATGAAACTCACGCGCACCTTAGAACTCGGATCGGCAATGTCGAGCAGCGGATTAGGCGTCGCTAACGGCTCGGGAGGCTCCGACGCTTCGCAACTTGCGCCCGCGGTATGCAGCATGGCAGCGAACTCCGAGTCATGCGCCGCCGAAGCCCACACCTGGCGTTCGCGCGCAGCCAACGACGTTGAGTCAGACCGCGTGAAAGTTCCCACGGCAGAAGCCAGACAGACGACGGGAGCAAGAGCAACGAGAAGAAACGAGCACAATCTGCGGGCTGGCATGTCCAAATTTCCCAGGAGCAAGGCCGAGACGAGAGAAATCGCCACGCTCCAAATCTAGGTTACTAACGGGCAATCCACATGCCAGCCTCAAACCATACGCATGTAATTGATAATACATTACTTAAGCATTGCAGAGAGCGCGCTCAAAGCGGAGAAGATGAAAACCATTGCATGTTCCATCAGTCGAAATTACGAGTCGGAGTAGGTTGGAGCCGGGTCTTCGGCCTTCAGCGGCCACTTATTTCGCTCCAGGGCTAGAGTCCATGCGAGATCGGGCTGGCGCAAAACCCGATCGTCGTTCGCTTCGCCGCTCCGGTCGGAAAGAAGCGGGGCAACGAACCGAAGCGCGTCGACTTGGGTGCGCAGGCGTGCCAAATCCATCTCTTTTTCTCGCAGTACTTCGTAGATATTTTTCATCCGCCAAGCTCCGGCATTGAGTGAACAAAAGCCCCGAAATCGTTTCGCGTAGAAATGGACAGCATGTTGCTTCCGGCTGGATTAGGCCGATTCTATTACACAATCGGCCAAACCGCTATCTGCAAAAGCCGTAACTCTACCGCTTCCTCCGATCCGTGATATCCAAACTTCAGCTCGGACGCGGCTACACTGTAGTGGAGCGAACCGCGCCGGAAAACGCTGACATGACTCCAGAGCCTCTGCAGCAACTCGATGGCATTCTGCCGGCTGACGAAGTCCATGTCTGGCAGGTCGACCTCATCGCGTGGGAGAAAGAAGCCGACTCGCTGATCGAGTTGCTCGACGCGGAAGAGCGAGAGCGGGCAGCGCGCTTCAAGTTTGCCGTCCCGCGCAACCAATTTCTGATCAGCCGCGCTCTGCTTCGACAAGCTCTAGGCCGCTACCGTCGAATCGACGCGCGCGATATTCGCTTCCTCACATCCGCCAATGGAAAGCCGGAACTTGCCGAGAACTGTGATCTTCGCTTCAACCTGTCACATTCCGCAGGGGTGACCGTGTTCGCCTTTGTGCGCCATCGGCAAGTCGGAGTCGACGTGGAGCGCATTCGTCCGGATACGAATGCGCTAGAGTTGGCCGAGCGCTTCTTTTCTCCGCTAGAGGTGCAGTGGTTGCGAGCGCAACCCGCTGCCCAACATGTTCCATCGTTCTTCACCTGCTGGACCGGTAAAGAGGCTTACATCAAGGCGCAGGGCGAAGGGCTTTCACTGCCGCTCACGAGTTTCGGCGTGCTACCTCGCGCGAGTGGATCCGACTTGCAGTTGGACGTGTATGCCGATGCGGAAGAGTCGCGGCGCTGGTCGATGTGGCAACTCGATCTCGGAGCCGATTTACAGGCTGCGCTGGCAGTTGAAGGCGAAAACTGCAGAGTCCGTCTTGGTCAATGGCCGTCGCCCTGACGGACTATTGGATTCCCGCTCGCGTAAGGACGGGCGGGGACGCCCGCGCCTACGTTGACCTGTCGAGAGTACGCAGGGTGAAGAGGGTGACTTCGGGAGGGCAGTTCAGGCGGATGGGTAGACGGATGGTGCCGAGTCCCATGTTGGTGTATTGGGTTAGCGGGCCGATCTGGTGCAGTCCGCGGGGATATTTTTTGGCAAACTTTGGCAGCCAGGGAGCGCCGATGCCGGGCAGCCAGACTTGGCCGCCGTGCGAATGTCCCGAGAGCTGAAAGTCGACCGGGTAGTGAGCGGCCTTATCGGCAAAGTCCGGTTCGTGCACCAGCAGGATAACCAGTTCGCCGCCGGGGATTCCGCGCAAAGCTAGATCCAGATCCGGCTTTCCTTCCCAGACGGAATCCAAACCGCAGAACCAAATTCGCGATCCTCCCTGCTCGACCGGCATGGAGCCATTGCAGAGAACGGGAAAACGGTGCGAATCGAAAATTTCGATGATTCTGTGAGGATCGGAACCGACGTCGTGATTGCCGAGAACCGAGACCGTCCCGAGACGTGGTTGCAATTGCGCGAGAAGACTGGCACAGGGCTCGGCGGCGAGGGCAGCGCGTTTGTCGGTATGGAACCGGCGATGAAACATCGGAACGGTGACGAAATCGCCGGTGAGCACGACCATATCCGGGCGCAGGTTGTTGACCATTTCTATCGCAGTTCTTATGGGCCCGGCGGAGAAATGCTCGTTGTAGTGAAAATCGCTGAGTTGCGCGATGGTGAAACCGTTGAATGCCGCCGGCAACCTGGGCAGCACGATCTCCATCGCGATCAAAATCGGTTGATGCGGTTCAAGTATTGTGGCGTCGTCGGCCAGAGCGAGAGCACCGGTCGCGGCTACTCCGGCGGCGACTTGAACAAACCTTCTTCTGGTTAGCGATGGCAATCGAAACTTGTCTCCTCAATCCGGCAATAAAAGTGTCTCTTTTCGATTGTAGCGGACAGTTTCGAGACAGGCAGGCTGGGTGGCGTCTTCGCCATGAATTTGCGGGCACAAAAAAAGGGAGCCGGAATTCCGGCTCCCTAGTAATCGTGAATGTTCGACCCAGTTAGAAGGTGAACTTCACCCCTAAGCGGATGTTGCGGGCCAACTGGAAGAACAGCGGGTTGCCATACCAACTGTTAACCGTGATCGGCGCGCCACCAGCGTACGGGTTGCTGTTCGTAACGGCAGCGAGGCTATACGGCCGGAGAGCAGCCGCATAGAAGTCAGGTCCGTTGAACAGGATGCACTGTCCGGGGATGTAGGCGGAACAACCGCCGGGATTGGGGAGCGATGCGTACCCAGGCGAATAGCTACTGTCGATGTTCCCGTTGTTGACCGTAACTGAGTGTTGGTTGAAAAGATTAGAGAAGGTAGCCGAGAAGCTGAGGACCTTTTGTTCGCTAATCTTATAGTTCTGTTGGAAGTTGAAGTCAGTCTGAATGTACCAGGGAGTACGGAAGGTGGTCGGAGCACCGATCGTAATCAGCCCGGTCGCCGGATTCTGGGTATAGGTCTGATACTTGCCACGATTGACTACATCCACCGGGGCAAAATCGCCGCCATTGATGTTGTAGCCCACATCCAGGAAGCTGGTGTCGGGCGTGCCGCTATACAGGTACTGGAAGATGCCGAAGTCCGAGCTGGACTTGCTGGAGAATTTCCCCCACGGCAGTTCGTAGTACGCATAGCCCTTCCACGCATTTGGACGGTCGGTCGGCAGGATCCCGCTGGAGGAATTGCCAGAGGCGTTCCAGGAGAAGTAGTCTTCGTCGAACGAACGGCTGTTGTTGGGCGAGTTGCGGCCGCCATAGGTGCCGTCCGCGATGTCAGAACTAGTCAAGCCGGTGTAATTGCCGCGCAGCTTACTATAGGTGTAAGAGAGCATGCCAAACCAATGCTGACTGTTGATCTTGGTCAGGCGGAACTCTACTCCATCATAGCTGCGAGCTGCGGGGATTATGTGTTGCGGCACGGTAGGCGCACCCGGGGTGGTGGCACAAGCCGGACCTGCCGAGGCACCGTAGAGGAAATCACAGAATGAGTTGAACGTGGAATTGATTCCCTGACCTGGGTTGACGATAACGAAGGTTTCGCTGCCGTTGGTTCCATTGGCAATGGCCGAATCTTCGATCACGTGATCCAAGCGACGGCGATCCCAGCGCGCTTCGAACGCCAAGACCTTGGAAATCTGATAATCCACGCCGAACACGGTTTCATGCTGCCGGTAAGGCTTCAGATTGGGAGCTACACCTTCTTCCGTCGCACTGCAAGTTGAGCAGGTCGTGGGGAAGGTACGGAAGTTCTGGTTCTCCAGGAAGGTCAAGCCTGCCGGAGTTCCTCCGCCCTGCCAAGTACCTTCGCTGCTTGCCAACGGTCCAACGCAGTCGCGGCCGTTAACATAAGCAGGTACCAGTGAGGCAAGGTTCGCCGTGTCCAGACCGTAGTAGCAATTCTGCCAGTACTGGCCACCGAACGAACTGATCGCCAGGTTCAGCTTCATGATGTCGTAGAAAACACCATAGCTGCCGAACACTTTCATCCTTCCATCGCGGAAGACATCCCAGGCAGCGCCGATACGCGGAGCAACCTTGTCGCCCCAACCGAAATTGATGGGGTGAGCCACGACGCCGGTTGCGGGTTGCGCATCACCGGGCAGATATTCCCGGTCGAAGCGGATGCCAAGGTTAAGGGTTACGCCACGGCCGATGGTCCAAGCGTCCTGAGCAAACAGCCCATGATTGAAGCTGGTTGCTTGACCCAGGGAGCCAAAGTCCTGCTCGTTGAGGTAGCCATATTTGCCTTGGCAAGCGGTGGTGCCATCCTTTGCCATCAGCGCGGCGCAATTTGCCGCGCCGGTGGGAGTTGCAGGCGAGAAAGCGGTTCCTGCCGCCGTTCCGCCGGAGCCTGGGAAAAGGTTGAGGTAGCCGGTGTTCCAGCGCTGGCTAAGATCGTTCGAGAGGCGGTTGAGTTGGTAGCCGAACTTGAAGTTGTGCGTACCCTTCCAGCCGCTTTTGAACCAGGCAAGGTCGGCATCAAACTGGATCGCCTTGTTGGCATTGCGAAGGGTGTAGTTCTGGTTGTAAGGGGAACTAAAGTAATTGTTCGATTGCTGCAGCGCAGCTGGCAGCGGAGCGCCAGTCGTGTCAGTTCCTCCGATCGACCCAACCCCCCAGTTCAAGATTGTACCGGTGGTCGGAAAGCCGAAGTCGTGGTAGTTCTCGAAGTAATATCCGAATCGGGTGGTGGCAACGACGTGGGGAGTCAGCGTGATATCCGCGCCCACGTTGGTAGTGCTGTTGGGAGCGGAATAGCCCAGTTCGTGACCATAGACGTACGCCGGAATTCCGTTGCTGAGACATGGATTGGCTGCGGATGTGAATGAACCGAAGCATCCAGTCGAGGGGTTGAAGTAACCTTGCTGGGAATCGTCACGCGGCAGGACTTCTCCAGTCTCGCGCTGGTACTGATAGAGCCACGATCCATAGACACGAATCTTCTGGGTCAGGCTGGCGTCAATGCGCGCGGTGGTGTAGTAAGTCTGCTGGTTTTGACTGAACGGAGTAACTCCGCCGTTAGTCGGACCATAGTTCACGAAACGCTCCTGGTTCGTCCACTCGGGATTGAATCCCAGGAAGAAGAACACTTTGTCCTTCAACAGGGGGCCGCCGAAAGTGAACCCGGGGAAAACATCGCTGGTCTTCCTGTGGGTCGGCTGATAATTCACGTACGCCGGGTCAATGAAGCCCCACGACGTTGGGGTTCCGCTCGAGGCGTCATTGTAGCGGGAGCGGGAGCTCGGAGCGCCGTCCATGGCATCGTTTTCAAATTGCATGAAAACTGCGCCGTGATAGGCGTTGCTGCCTTTTTTCATGACCACATTGACTACGCCGCCCAAAGCGCCGCCGTGCTCAGCTTCAACGCCAGAGCTCTTCACTTGCACTTCCTGAATGAAGTCGAACGGCACATTGGTGTGGGAGTAGCCGCCGATGAGGTTGGCGGTTTCCTGGCCTTCAACCAGGTAGGAGTTCTCGGAGTCGGAGCCGCCAGCCACGGAGAAGCCGAACGCGCCGCCGTTGCTGCCGTTACCCGGGGAGCTGCCGCCGGTTCCGTTGCTCAGAATGTTGCTGCCTTCCAGAGGTTCGTTGCGGGCGGAAGGAGCAAACTGAATCACCGACTGATAGGAACGTCCGTGCGGGACATCCTGCACGATATCCTGAGTGATGTTGGTCTGGGTAGTGTTCTGGGTCACGTCGATAGTTGGAGTTGCCCCGCTAACTTCGACGACGGTTTCGGTGCCGCCGACCTCAAGCGTGATGTCGACTGTCGGAAGGTGACCGACCTCGATGACCAGGCCTTCGCGCTTGGTGGTGCGGAAACCCTTCGCCGTTATCGTGACCAAGTAAGATCCTGGCCCGAGATTGGCGAAGCGATAGTAACCGTTTGAATCTGTGTTTGCGGTCTTGTTGCCGGTCATCGTATTGCTGGTGACAACCACTTGAGCGTTGGGGACGACAGCGCCAGAGGGGTCTTTCACTGTGCCCTGCAGGCCGCCCGTCGTTTCCTGGGCGAACACGCTGCCCACGAAGAGCAGCAGCACAAACGTCTGTATCAAAACTGGGAGCAATCGCCGGATCCCAGCCGATAACCGTTTATGGTTCATTGCTTCCTCCACGAAATTGTATTTTTGTTGCACGAGATCGTTTTTGCTTGCGGCGCCGAGGATTGCTCTACCCTGATCCAAACCTAGGACACTACTAACTAGACGAAGATAGACATTGGCGTCAGACACATCAATGCACACAACTTGCCAATCTATGTTTCGTCTATAAGTGATTAATTCTAAGAGCACTTGTCGAACGGTTGACATCATTCCAACAGGCAATATCTATGATTTTTGGTAGGCGAGGTATGATTGCTGGAATAAGGAAGGATTAAGGGATGCTGGCCGAAGGACCCCGTAGCGAGTCCGATGACAGACGGTGCGGACTCGCTCAGCGGAAAGAAAAAGGGAGCCGGGATTCTGGCTCCCAAATCGCAATCAGCCAATCCGCTAGAAGGTAAATTTCGCCTGCAGACGGATGGTGCGAGCCAGTTGGTAGAACAATGGTGTTCCGTACTGGCTGTTAATGGTGATCGGCCCGCCCGTGGCATTGCTGTACGGGGTGGAATTGAGCACGCTGGTTAGATTGTAGGGGTGCATGGCCGCCGTATACCAGGCGGGACCATTAAAGAGTATGCACCCTTTTGCCGGACAACCGGTTCCTTGAAGCGAACCGAATCCAGGAGTGAAGGTGCTGTCCATGATCCCGTTGTAAGCCGTGACCGAATGCTGGTTGAACAGATTGGCGAAGGTGGCTCCGAAGCTCAGCACTTTCTGCTCGCTCAACTTGTAGTTCTGCTGCAAGTTGAAATCGGTTTGCATGTACCACGGAGTGCGGAAGGTATGAGCCGGGCCGATAGTAATCGCGCCGGTGCCCGGATCTTGCGCGAGGTTGACGAATTGTCCGCGGTTGACAACATCGACCGGCGCAAAGTCACCGCCCGAAATGTTGTATCCGATATCCGCGAAGCTGGTCGTTGGAGAGCCCTGGTACAGATACTGGAAGATACCGAAGTCCGTAGTGAACTTCTGTTTCCAGCCCAAGTCGTAGTATGCGTACCCTTTGAAGGTATTGGGGCGATCGGTGGGCAGCAATCCGCTGGAGGAACCGCCGTTGTCGTTCCACGAGAAGTAGGGCTCGTCGAAGGAGCGGCTGTTGTTGGGCGAGTTGCGTCCGCCGAATTGTCCGTCGGCAATATCGGTGCTGGTCAAGCCAGTGTAGTTGCCACGGAGGTGGCTATAGGTGTAGGAGAACATCCCGAACCAATGGTCACTTTGTGATTTGGTCAATCGGAATTCCACGCCGTCGTAGCTGCGGGCAGCTGGAATCGTGTTGTTCGGCGGGCACGGCCCGGTCGAGCAGTTGAGCGGGGTCGTGGGGTACAGGAAGTCGTAGAAGCTGCTGAAAGTCCTGTTGACCCCCTGTCCCGGGTTCACGATAACGAAAGTCTCGCTGCCGTTCACCGCGTTGGCAATGGCCGAGTCTTCGATTACGTGATCCAAACGGCGACGATCCCAGCGAGCCTCGAATGCAAGGGTTTTGGCAAGCTGGTAATCAACGCCAAACACGGACTCATGCTGTTCGTACGGTTTCAGCCCCGGAGCCACGCCCTCCTGATTGGCGCTGCAAGTCGAGCAGGTGGTGGGGAAGGTACGGAAGTTCTGGTTTTCCAGGAAGGTTAACCCTGCGGGTGTAACGCCGCCACCAAAGTTAGCCTGACTGGTCGCGGAGGGTCCAACGCAATCGCGACCAGCCGAGTTATAGACCGGGTCGATCGCACTGAGATTCGCTGTATCCAACGCGTAGAAGCAGAACTGCCAGTATTGTCCGCCGAAGGAACTGATCGCCAGGTTCAGCTTCATCTGATCATAGAAGCTGCCATAGCTGCCGAATACCTTCATCTTTCCATCCCGGAAGACGTCCCAAGCCACGCCGATGCGGGGGGCAATCTTGTCTGTCCAGCTGAAGTTGATGGGTTGGCTCGGCGCACCGCCGCCCTGAGCTTCGCCCGGCAGATATTCCTTATCAAATCGAACGCCGGCATTGATGGTAACGCCATGTCCGACAGTCCATGCATCTTGGACAAACAACCCGTGGTTAAAGCTGGTTGCTTTTCCGAGCGTGCCAATGTCATAGACGTCCATGTAGCCGTACTGTCCCTGACAGGCGCCGTACTTCGCTACGAAGGGAGCGCAGTTTGCAGCGCCGGTAGAGGTTGCCGGGGTGAACGCCGCCCCGTTCCCTGTTGCGCCGTTCCCAGGGAAGAGTTGGACAGTGGGTTCATTCCATTTCTGCGCGATATCGTTGGACAGGCGATTGAGCTGGTATCCAAACTTGAAATTGTGAGTTCCCTTCCAGCCGCTCTTGAACCAGGCAAGATCAGCGTCGTACTGGATTGCCTTGCTCGCATTGCGAACGGTGTTGCTAATATTGAAGGGTTGATTGTAGTAGTTGGTGGTTTGTTGCAGCGCGGTAGGCAACGGCGCGCCAAGAGCGTCGGTGCCTCCCACACTTCCGATTGCCCAATTGTCGGTTACGCCAGTGGTCGGAAAACCAAAGTCGTGATAGTTCTCGAAGTAGTAGCCAAAGCGAGTGGTAAAGACTATATGCGGTGTGAGAGTCACGTCAGCGCCCACGTTGGTGGTGGAGTTGGGAGCTGAATATCCGAGACCATGGCCGTAGACGAATTTCGGCTGTGCGGGAAACATCTGTGTCCCGTCGGGGTTTGTGGGACAAACTGCAGAGCTCAAGCATCCAGTAATCGGATTCAAGAAGGCGCTGGTTGCATCCCAACGAGGTAGCAACTGTCCCGACTGACGTTGGTATTGATACAGCCAGGAGCCATACACGCGTATCTTCTGATTGATACTGGCGTCGATGCGAGCAGTGGTGTAATAGGTCTGAGTGTTCTGGCTGAACTTAGTCACACCGCCGTTATTCGGACCAAAATTCAGAGCGCGCTCTTCGTCCGCCCACTCTGGATTGAAGCCGACGAAACCAAAAACCTTGTCCTTCAGGATTGGTCCGCCGAAAGTGAATCCGGGAAACACATCGCTGGTTTTCGGTCTTTGCGGTTGATAGTTCTGGTAGCCGGGATCAATGAAACCCCAACTGGTGCTGGTTCCAGCACTGGCTGCGTCGTAGCGTGATCGGGCAACCGGCGAACCATCGAAGCCGCCCCTTTCAAACTGAGTGAAGACTGAGCCGTGGTATGCATTAGAACCTTTCCTCATCACCACGTTGACGACGCCACCCAACGCGCCCCCGTGCTCGGCTTCGATGCCCGAGCTCTTGATCTGGACTTCCTGAATGAAGTCAAAAGGAACATTGGTCCTGGAGTAGCCGCCGATGAGGTTCGCGGTCTCCTGACCTTCAACCAGGTAGGAGTTCTCGGAATCGGAGCCGCCAGCCACCGAGAAACCGTGGTCGCTGCCGTTGCTGCCGTTGCCGGGAGACGATCCGCCGGTTCCGTTGCTCAAGATGTTGCTTCCCGCCAAAGGTTCGTTGCGGGCCGAAGGAGCAAACTGAATTACTGACTGGAACGAGCGTCCGTGGGGAACGTTCTCGACAACATCCTCGGTGATGTTGGTCTGGGTAGTGTTCTGAGTTACGTCGATGGTCGGCGTTGCGCTGCTAACTTCGACGACGGTTTCGGTGCCGCCGACATCAAGCGTCACATCGACGGTGGGAAGGTGCCCCACTTCAATCACCAAGCCTTCGTGCTTGGAAGTCCGGAATCCTTTCGCCGTCACCGTGACGACGTAAGTTCCCGGTGGAAGATTAGCAAAGCGATAGTAACCGCTTGCATCTGAGTTTACGGTCTTGTTGCCCGTCAGAATATTGCTGGTGACGACGACCTGAGCGTTGGACACGACAGCGCCTGAGGGATCTTTCACCGTGCCCTGCAGGCCGCCCGTCGTTTCCTGGGCGAACACGCTGCCCACGAACAGTAGTAGCACCAACGTCTGCATCAAGAGGGGAAGCAGTGCCCTGCTCTTGGTCGACAAACGTTCAATGTTCATTGTTATTCCTCCACAAAATTTGATTTTGCTGAATTGCCCGACGCCCGGGGATTTGTATTTGCGCGATCCGAAACTGACAGCACAATGCGGAGCGAGCTACACAAAAGCGTCAGACACTGCTATGCACACACGCTGCCAAGTTGTGTGAAGTTTCAAGTGGCTAATTTCTAAGTAGTATTCGCACGGTGTTGTGCTGGCCCACCCTTTTAATCCGTACGATTTTTGGTAGATGGATACGGTTCGTGGAATGAGCCCGACGCGAAGAGTTCGACAAGAACATTTTGTGTGTGTCTTGTTCAAATGCTGCGACAATGAAATCTGGAAATATAACAATCACAGACATCTGTGCAGTTCTGAAAACTGTTGAGTGTTCCATGCTGAGTACGCACTCGCTCTCAAACTTTGAAGCCGGAAATGTTCACGAAGAGGCGTTTCTCGATCACCCTCGAGACGTTAGTGGGACTGGCCTGTGGGGCTGTAGTACAGGCGGGGTGAGTCTTTTGGAGGCTGGGCGTTAGCTTCAGGTTCTGCGGCAAGCTGGGACTTAAACGTGCGGGTGGCCTTGTCAAACTCGGCTTTGGCCCGCGCCACCCGCCCCAGCATTGCGTTCATCTGCCTGGGCCCACTACCAGGAACCCAAGCAGAATCACGAACAGCAGTTCTGTACCAATAAACATGGCTCACCCTTTACCAAGGTTTGAATCGTTGGCAGTGATGGTGGCGGGTTTTTCTTCCGCTTCCTCTTTCATGGCTGACTTGAAGCCGCGGATACCCTCTCCGATTCCTTTGCCAAGCTCGGGGAGTTTCTTGGGCCCAAACACAAGCAAGGCGATTCCGAAAATCACCAGCAGATGCATGGGTTGAAAAAGTCCTTCAAACATAAGTGCTCCTTGGTTTCGTTGCGAAGTGTCAAACGCCCTAATGAATGAAAGGCGGGTGCCGTGACCTCCAACTTGAAGTATGGCACCCGAGAATCGGACAAGCTACAAGCGATCAAAATCCGCGCTCGGCCGCATCGGCAGCCTGCGCCAGCTTCGTGATCGCCGCAAAGAAATCTTTTGATTGCCCGATGAAGAGTCCGTCGTTGGTGAGAGCCTGGACTGCCCCCATGGCCGCGCCCTCGGTATTCGTCGGCCGAATGATCGAACAAGGCTTGAACTTCCGGCTGAGGAATGGGCACGGCTCGGGCATGATCAGATTTCCTTCCAGGGATTCCAACGTGATGCCAGCGAGTTCCCGGAAATGCACCTTCGATCCGGTCACCGGATCTACGTCAGTGAGAGTCAGCACATTGCCGGCCTTGTCGTGCCAGGTCTGGAAGTGGGAGGTTTCGGTTGGCCCGATGCTGAGGAGAATCCGCAGCACCTCAACGTTAGTGACCCTTTGAGCGAGCGAAGGGTAGAGGCTGCTGCCACCTTGCTCAATGGTACAGAAATGAAATCCGGCGGTGAAAGCGATCGCCTTGAGATGATCGGGAATATTGAAGGGTGCGATATTGGCTGGGCCGGTGAGGTCGTCATCGGTCCGGGGAATGGCGGTCCGATTCACGATATTCTCGGCTTGAGCAAACACGAATGTAGGATCGAGATCGGGGTTGTGTGAATCGCTGCGGTAGCGGGTCCAAAAACTGGTGTCCACATTGAGGTTCATCAGGTTAGTAAGCCGTCCGATGTCAGCGGCGCCAGTCGCTTTGCTGCTGGGCAGATTGGCAAACTCATCGAGGTTGACGGGTTCGGCGCCAATTGATTCCAGGTAGGAGTTGATGAAGGCGAAGTGGCTCTTCTCATCGTCGGTATTGTCGTGGATATACTGGGGCATGTCGCTGTCAAGAATCTGCAAGGCAGCCATGTAGAGCGGGCTTCCCCCGTCGACTCCGTGCTCTTCGGAGTCCTGGGTGCCTCCGAGTTCAGTGTATTGTTCCCACAGATCGCTCTCGATGATTTCTGCTGCAGCCAGGAACTGCAGGATGGCAATGTCTCCTTTGGTGATCCCTTTACCGTTTTTGCTGGATTCGCCCAGCGCCGTTAAGCCGCTACCAAGGATGCCTGCGCCTACCGTAGCCGCAGCTCCAGCGACTGCACCGTTCTTTATGAATGAACGTCGATTCGAACTACCTAGAATGTCTGTCACGTTTTTCATTTGTGTCTCTCTCCAACGTATCTCTGGCTAAAATGCGGGATACGTTGGAGTGAAACTACTGTGCGAGGGTTTGTCTTTTGTCACGCCGATGTCTGCGGGGAGTAAAAACTATTCGTTTTCTTGTCTCCACAGTGTCACTCTCGTGTCAAGGCACGGGTTCACACGCGCTACGACGATGGAAATATTGTCTTGTCTGACATTGAGACTGTGGAAAAAATTGCTAGACGGCTTTTTCGCAAAGACGGCCGAGGGTGAGCAGAGCGCGGTCGTACGTTTCGGACCAGGTATGACCGCAGTTGAGGCGGATATGATTCTTGAACCGGTTTGTGGCGGAGAAAACAGCTCCAGGGAGGATGCTGATATTTTGCCTGAGGGCTGCGCGATAGAGCTTTAGCGCATCGACCCTCGGCGGCAACTCGACCCAAAGCATGTATCCACCGGCGGGCCGGCTGATGCGGGTGCCGTCGGGAAAATACTTGGCAATGGCCTGACGCACGCAATCCACCTGAGTCGCCAGTTTTGTGCGAAGCCGCTTCACGTGCCGGTCGTAGCCGCCCGACTCCAGGAACTCTGCTACCACCATTTGAGGCAAAGAAGCGTTGGCCACGTTGGCGAGAAACTTCAAGCGCTCAACCTCGGCGCGGAAGCGTCCCGCTGCTACCCAACCCAGGCGATAACCCGGGCTCAGGATCTTGGAGAAGGACGAGCACAGCAAGACCAGTCCCTTGCGGTCGAATGCCTTCGCGGGTCGCGGGCGCGAATTACTGAAGGCAAGATCGCCGTAGACATCATCTTCAATTATTGCGACATTCGCACGCGCCGTCAGCTCGACCAACTCCTTCTTATATTTATCTGACAGCACGTAGCCTAGCGGGTTATGGCAGTTGGTCATGGTGATACATGCTTTGACGCAGTGTTTGCGGATGGCGCGGTCCAACTCGTCCAGGTCCATCCCGGCCTGTGGATGCGTCGGTATTTCGATCACCTTCATGCCGAGCGACGCCGCGCTTTCGAGAATTGCAAAGTAGGTCGGGCTTTCGAGCGCGACCACGTCACCGGGGCGCGCAACAGCAAGCAGGCTGAGGTTGAGCGCCTCCAGGGCTCCGCAGGTGATGGTCACATCGCGCGGCGAAAAACTGCATCCCATGTCGAGCGAACGGCGCGCAATCTGGCGGCGCAGCGGTTCCCATCCCGGCGGAAATTCGTAGCGCATACTGTGCAGCGGCTGGCGGCGGATGACCCGGCGAATAATCAGGTTCAAGCGGTCGCTGGGAAACAACTCAGGACCAGCGTTACCCGCGCCCAAAGGAATGTTCGCGGGATTATTCGTGGATTCCATAATATCGGCCAAGATCGAACTGGTCCCGATTGCGATGGGTTTGGTCTTGGTCGCGTCGAATTGCGGCTCGGGGATCAGGGTGGAGAATGGCGCGCGCACGTAAAACCCTGATTGCGGCCTTGCCTCGAGATACCCCCGGCTCTCCAACCATAAATAAGCTTGCAGCGCAGTCGACATGCTGACCCGTTGCTGCTGGCTCAAGCGCCGCAAGGAGGGCACGCGATCTCCAGGGCGGAGCGCTCCCCGCGCTACTTGCTGGCTTACGCTTTCAGCAATCCTTAAATATAGGGGCGGAGTAGGGTCAGTCGCGAGGCTCATACAAATGTGATCCTGACAGATATCAGAGAATATACTGTACCGGTCATAATTTCAATAATCTGAATCTGTACACGTCGAAAACGAGAAAATACACTCGGCTCAGGAGTGAGAGAGAAGATGAGCACAACTGCCCCCACCCAAATCGAGAAGACTTTAGATCCGCAGGACTGGAGCGCGCTGCGCGCTCTCGGCCATCAAATGGTCGACGACATGCTGCTCTATCTGGAGAACGTCCGCGAACGTCCAGCGTGGCAGCCGGTACCGGACAAGGTGAAGGCGAGCTTCGCGGAAGCGCTTCCTCTGGATCCTCAAGGAGCCGAGTCTGCCTATCAGGACTTTAAGCAAAATGTTCTGCCGTTTCCATTGGGCAATATTCATCCGCGTTTCTGGGCGTGGGTCTGCGGGACCGGCAGTGCGGGTGGGATGCTGGCGGAGATGCTTTCCGCGGGAATGAACTCGGGAGTTCACGGAGCCGACCAGGCAGCGGTGTACGTTGAACTGCAAGTGTTGTCGTGGCTGAAACAGGCGCTCGGTTACCCCGCGGAAGCTAGCGGGTTGCTGGTCACGGGCGGCTCGATGGCAAATTTCGTGGGGCTCGCCGTAGCCAGAAATAGCAAAGGGGGCTGGGATGTGAAGCGAGTGGGATTGGCCAACTCGCCTCCGTTGGTGGTTTACTGCTCCGCGGAAACACACAACAGTGTGCAGAAGGCGGTCGAGGCGCTTGGTCTGGGAAGCGATGGGCTGCGCTACATCGAGACGGACATAAACTTTCGCATAAAGATAGAGGCTTTGCGAGACGCTGTGGCTGCGGATCGGAGAGCGGGTAGAGTGCCGATTTGCGTGGTGGGCAATGCGGGGACAGTGAATACGGGCGCGATCGATGATCTCGACGCTCTTGCCGATTTTTGCGGCTCTGAAAACCTGTGGTTTCATGTGGACGGCGCGTTCGGCGCCACGGCTGCGATTTCACCCGCGCTGAAACCATTATTGCGGGGCATGGATCGCGCCGACTCGCTCGCCTTCGATCTGCACAAATGGATGTACATGCCCTACGATGTGGGCTGCGCGCTGGTGCGTTCGGCCAGGAGTCATCGCGAAACGTTTGCGGTTCATGCCTCGTACCTGGATAACCAGAGCCGTGGACTGGCTGCCGGGAATATCTGGTTCAAGGACTATGGCTTGGAACTCTCTCGCAGTTCACGGGCGCTGAAAGTTTGGTTTTCCCTGAAAGAACACGGCCTGCGCACGTACCAGGCGCTGGTTGAGCAGAATGTCGAGCAGGCAAAATATCTGGCTGAACTGGTGGAAGCCGATCGGCGTCTGGAATTGCTTGCGCCCGTGCCACTCAATGTTGTTTGCTTCCGCTTCCGGGGCGGCATCGAGGATGAGAACGCATTGTCCGTGTTGAATAAAGAGATTTTGCTGCGATTGCAGGAGTCGGGTGCGGCCTCGCCGTCGTCCACCGTACTCGGCGGCCGTTTTGCGATTCGGGTGGCCAACGTGAATCATCGCAGCCGACGGGAAGATTTCGAGTACCTGATCAGCGAAGTGCTGCGGCTCGGGGAGAAAATTGCGTTTTTGAGTAAGTGATTTGATGAACACTATGGCGCAGATTGACAACTCGCCGGCTCAGCGTCCACAACGTATCTGCCTCATGGGCCGCACCGTCAGCATTGTGCCTCTCGATCCCGTCGCTCATGACGAAGCGCTCTTTGCCGGCGCCGGCGGGGCGCGGAATGAAGTTCTGTGGCAGTATCTGTTCGAAGGACCATTTGATACGCGCGCGGCTTTTGACGCTCACCTGAGGCAGAAGGCGAGTTCGGACGATCCTTTGTTCTTTGCCATTCTTGACAAACCCTCCGGAGATGCGGTTGGTCACGCTGCCTACATGCGAATCGAACCCGCGCATCGCGTGATTGAGGTTGGGAGCATCCTGTTTACGCCGCGTTTGCGGCGAACGATTGGAGCGACCGAGGCCATGTACCTAATGGCTCGGCATGCGTTCGAAGATCTGGGATATCGCCGCTACGAGTGGAAGTGCAACGCGCTGAATGCGCCCTCGCGCAGCGCAGCGCTACGTCTCGGTTTTACGTTCGAGGGAATCTTTCGCCAGCACATGATGATCAAAGGATGCAATCGGGATACAGCGTGGTTTTCGATGCTCGACTCGGAATGGCCGAAACGAAAAGCGGCATTCGAACGCTGGCTGGATCCGTCAAATTTCGACGCCGACGGACGGCAGAAAGTGTCGCTGTCGGCTCTGGGCCGCGAAGTTGAGAGTGGAGTTTTGTAACTGTGGAAGATGCCCCGATGCAACTGCGTCCAATCCGTTGCGAAGATGCTGAGCACTACACTTGGGGGAAAATTTGCGACGGATGGCATCTGGTCAAGGACGCGGCGCTCAGCGTGATTGAGGAACAGATGCCCGCAGGCGCCGCCGAGGTGCTTCACTACCATGAGCGGGCACAGCAGTTCTTCTTTATCTTGTCCGGGGAAGCTGTGATGGACGTCGATGGCCAGCAAGTGAGGTTGACTGCGCGCTCCGGAATCCACGTTGCGCCCGGAGTTCGCCATCAGATTCGAAATGTTTCGCAGGTGCCGGTCCGGTTCCTGGTTATTTCACAACCGCCCAGCCACGGAGACCGCGTCGTCGTGGAAGCCCGGTGATTTCTATTTAGCGAACCCGCTTTTGAACAGTAGGACAAGCCGGAACGGAATCCTTTGTGTACCTTCGTGTCCTTTGCGGTCCTAGCATTTGAACTTCATTAACCACGAAGGACACAAAGGTACACAAAGGAAGTCCTCAGTGCACATTCCCGGACAATTCATGGACGATGCCGTTCACGAAGGACTTGGCGTCTCCAAAGAGCATTAAGGTTTTGTCGAGATAGTACAACGGGTTGTCGATGCCGGCGAAGCCCGGATTCATGCTGCGCTTAATTACCATCACCGTGCGCGCCTTATCCACATCAAGAATGGGCATACCGAAAATTGGGCTGCCGGTATCAGTGCGCGCGGCGGGATTGGTCACGTCGTTGGCTCCGATCACAAGGGCAACGTCGGTTTGCGGGAAATCGCCGTTGATGTCATCCATTTCAATCAGGCGGTCATAAGGGACATCGGCTTCGGCGAGGAGAACGTTCATGTGTCCGGGCATGCGGCCAGCAACGGGATGAATCGCGAAGCGCACATCCACGCCGCGTTTGGTAAGCGCGTCGTAGAGTTCGCGAACTTTGTGCTGAGCTTGGGCGACGGCCATGCCGTAACCTGGAACGATGACAACTTTGTTCGCAGCGGCTAGAATTCCAGCGGCTTCGTCAGCCGTGGCGCTGCGCACTGTCTTTTCTTCCCCTCCAGCCACGGCGGAGGCCTGCACTTGGCCGAATGCTCCAAACAAAACGTTGGTGAAGGAGCGGTTCATCGCCTTTGACATGATGACGGAGAGGATGAGACCGGAAGAGCCGTCGAGGGCGCCCGCAATAATAAGGAGCTTGCTGTCGAGCACGAATCCCATGGCGGCGGCCGAAAGACCGGCGTACGAATTGAGCAGTGAGATCACGGTAGGCATGTCAGCGCCGCCGATGGGAACGATCATGAGCACGCCGAAGACGAGGGGAACGCCGATCATGACAGGAAAAAGTTGGCGTGCTCCTGGGTGCAATACAAGGTAAACGGCAATAGCAACCGAAATTGCCAGCAGCGACAGATTAACGACGTTTTGTCCCTTGTAAGTGAGCGGGCGTTGCGGAAGGATTTCCTGGAGTTTCCCCGCTGCCATCAAACTGCCGGTGAAGGTCAGCGACGCGAGAATGACCTCGAGCGAGATGACGGCCATCATGAAGCGTGGAACGTTTGGGGTGCGGAGATAGAACTCTGCACTGCCCACGAGGGTCACGCAGAATGCGCCGAAGGCGTGGCTGAGCGCGGTTCGCTGAGGGACGGCCGTCATGTGGACCAGGCCAAGCGGAATCCCGATTCCGGTGCCGAGCACGAGAGCGATGATGATCCATTTGTAGTCGACGATGCCGTGATGCAACAGGGTCCCGCCGATGGCCAGGGCCATACCAATTTCACCGGCTCGGACTCCTCGCTGAGCGGTCGCCGGACTGCTCAACCATTTCAGCGAAAGAATAAAGAGAGCGCTGGCGACGAGGTAGATGACCTCGATGATCTGCTGATTTCCCGCGAAGTCGGTGTTCATGGCTTTGTCGGACGGCTGGACTTGAACATTTTCAGCATGCGGTCAGTGATCAGAAATCCGCCAACCACGTTGCTGGTGGCGGCGATTACCGCGAGGACACCGAACACGAAGGAGAGCGTGCTCTTGTGCTCTCCGACGAGGACGATGGCGCCGACAACCGCGATGGCGTCGAGGGCGTTGGTCAACGACATGAGTGGCGTGTGGAGCAGCGGCGAGACTCTGCGGATGACCTCAAAACCGATGAAGGCCGCCAGCATGAAAACAAACAGTCCGTTGATTAAGGCAGAACCCATTTCCCCTCCTACGTCTCGTCCTGTATTCTGGACGACCCGCACGGGCGAGGACGCCCGCGCCTACATTGATTAAGCGCCCTGAGAAACTAACGCTGGCAGTTTGAAGAATTCGCGGACCCGCTGGTTGACTATTTCACCATCCTGGGTCAGCAACGTTTCACGCGTGATCTCGTCCTGCAGGTTGATTTGGAGCTTTCCTTCTTTTCCCAAATGCAAAAGAAATGCAGTGACATTGCGCGCGTACATCTGGCTGGCGTGATACGGGACTTCGGTTGCGATGTTGATGCGCCCGATGATCGTGACTCCGTGCGCGACTATGGTCTTGCCGGACTGGGTCAGTTCGCAGTTGCCTCCGCGCTCTCCGGCAAGGTCAAAAATGACCGAGCCTGGCGCCATGCCTTTCACCATCTCCGCGGTCACGAGAACCGGCGCCTTCTTGCCCGGAACGACCGCGGTAGTGATCACTACATCGCTCTCGGCAACCACGCGGGTAAGCAACTCACGCTGCTTAGCATAAAAGCTTTCATCCTGCGCCGTACCATATCCGCGAGCATCCTGAGCGTCTTTGGCTTCGATGGGGAGTTCGACGAAACGTCCTCCCAGGCTTTGCACTTGTTCTTTCGAGGCCGGCCTCAGGTCATAGGCAGAGACCACCGCGCCCAAACGGCGCGCGGTCGCAATGGCCTGGAGCCCGGCGACACCCGCACCAATCACGAGAACACGCGCTGGGGTAATCGTTCCAGCCGCCGTGGTCAGCATGGGAAAAATTCTAGGCAAAGTGTCGGCCGCGAGCAGCACCGCCTTGTAGCCGCAGATTGTGCCCATGGAGGAGAGCACATCCATACTCTGGGCACGGGTGGTACGCGGCATTAACTCCACAGAAAAAGAGGTGACACCGGTTTGTGCAACTTGCTGGATGATGTCCGCCGACCCGAGCGGCCGCAAAAAGCCGATGAGGATCTGCCCACGCCGCAATAGTGGAAGGTCGGCTTTTCCGGTTACGTCATTGGAGCCGTAGCAGAGGACTTGAACTACAATCTCGGCATTCGCGAAGAGCGCGGCGCGATCTGGAAGAAGCTTCGCGCCTTTTTCGACGTAGAGCGGATCTGGATAGCCTGCTTCCACTCCGGCGCCAGCTTCGACGATGACTTCAAACCCTGCTTTGATCAGATTCGGAACGACTAGGGGAACGAGCGCAACCCGCCGCTCGCCCGGATAACTCTCCTTCGGTACGCCGATGATCACGGAGTTCTTTCCTCTTGAGTCAGGTAAGGCACGAACCGGCTATTGTAGCGGATGAGAGTCCGCCTTGCAGTGACGGATTAAAAAAATCCGCGCTGCAGAACGCGAGCTCAATCCTTTTTGGGAGGATCGGGTGACGTGCTGGTCCCGGGCTTGCTGTCAGTTTTCTCAGGCTCTTCTGGTTTACGTTCCAGATTCTGCACAATTACGGAAATGCGACGGTTGGATGCGTCCAGCGGTTGATCGATCTTACGCGGCATCTGATCGGCGTAGCCTCGGACTTGCGAAACCTGAGTTGCTCCCAAACCGCTGTTCTGCATCAACCGCCGCGCCGCGTTGGCCCGATCCGCGGATAGCTCCCAATTACCGTATTCGCGGCGCCCAGTGTAAGGTTTGGAGTCGGTGTGCCCTTCGATGGAGAGATGGTTAGGAAGCTTTCCCAGCTCTTGTGCCAGCAGAGACAGCAACTCTTTTCCATTGTCACTCGGAGACGAATTACCCAGTTCGAAGAAGGTTCCCGTCTCGGTTTCGAGCAGTTCGATGCGCAACCCTTCGGGTGTGATCGTCATTTCGATCTGATCTTTAATCTTTTCCAAATCGGGGACCTTGCGGATAGCCTTCTCCAATTCTTCTTTCAATTTCGGCATATCGTCTTTGGTGATGGCAAGGGCTTCTGCAATGCCCACTTTATTGGAACCCATCTTACTGGCGGTTCCGGAAGGGTCTTTGAAGTAGCCGGCAATCGCTTCCCTCACGGGCTTGTTGGTGTTGAGCAACCAGAGCACGATGAAGAGCGCCATCATCGCGGTCACGAAGTCGGCATAGGCCACTTTCCAGGCACCTCCATGGTGTCCGCCGTGTCCGCCTTTCTTCTTGATGATGATGATGGGGCGCGAGCCGTTCATGAGATTTTCCTTTGACTAAGCCGATGCCGAAGCCGCTGCTACGGGCTCGGCCGGTGCTGCTTCTCCCGCAGATGGTGCGGCCTCGCCGCTCTTTTTGCAATGCTTCTCCACTTCCAGGAACGGAGGGCGCACGTGGCCGGGAATGGCGCGGCGGGCGAACTCGACTGCCATGATCGGCGCACTTCCCTTCAGGAAAGAAATCATGACCACGCGCAGGACGTACAGGTAGGCGACTTCCTCCTCGGTATTCTTTTGCATGCTGGCGGCTAACGGCCCGACCAGTCCGTAGCAAAGCAGGATTCCGAGAAATGTGCCGACCAGGGCCGCGGCAACTTTGTGGCCGATTTCTTCCGGTGGACCGCCAAGGGCTCCCATGGTGATCACCACGCCGAGCACGGCGGCGACAATTCCGAGGCCGGGAAGAGCGTCGGCCATGCTGCTTAGCGATGCGACCGGAAGGCCAGCTCCGTGGTGGTGAACCTCCATGTCAAGATCGAGGAGTTGGTCCAGGTCAAACGCTTCCACTCCGCTGATCGCCATTCGCATGGTGTCGCAGAAGTAGTCGCGGACGTGGTGATCTTTCAGGAAGCCCGGGTATTTGGCGAGAATCGCACTCTTGGCTGGGTCCTCGACGTCAGCCTCCAATGCCATCAAGCCTTCGCGGCGTGCCTTATTGAGGAGTTCGTACATCATTTTCAGGGAATCGAGGTAGCGCTGTTTGGTGAACTTCGATCCTCCGAACACGCCGGCAACGCCAGCTGCGATCTGTTTCAAGATGTGGAGCGGATTGGCGATCAACACGGTCCCTATGGAGGCTCCTCCAATGACCACCAGTTCGGCGGGCTGGATGAGAACCTTGAGATTGCCGTGTTCCATCAAGTAGCCGCCGATTACCGAGCCGAAGACAACCACGATTCCGATAATGGCAAACATAGGGGATCAGATCTCCGAGCTTTCCTGGCCTGTGTGCGAGCCCGCTACGACGGCCGCAGCCCGGTTGGCGGATGATTGATGCAGCGAACTTTGGGCCCGATGCACCAGGGACTCGATCGTATCCTCGGCCTGAGCGGTCGCATATCCTACCGAAGTTGTGACCGATAACTCGTCACTCCACCATCGCAGCCCAGCGCAAGTGACCATCTTCCGAATGCGTTCCCAGGTTTGTTCCACACCGGAGTCGCCACAATTGATCAGAATCACGAGGAATTGATCGTCCGCCCACCGTCCCAGGAAATCGCTGGGACGAAAAGCATTTCCCATGGTTTGGGCCACCACGCGCAGGACAGCATCGCCTGCCTGCCGGCCGTAGGCTGCCCGGAAGTGCTCCAGCCGGTCGACCTGAATGAGGATGATGCCGAAGGGAAGGTGATAGCGCGCGAAACTCGAGAGATTCTCGCTCAAGTGGAATTGGGTGAAGTCATGGTTGGGGATACGGGTGGTTTCGTCCACACAACCATGCGCGGCGAGTGTGTGACGATTGTGCTCCCGTTCCGATTCGAATTTCTGTTCGTCAAAACTCTCCGCGATGCCGATGATCGAGCCATGGGAATCGCGCAGGGGAGCGATCCGCATCAGAACGTGAACCGGATGTCCCTCTTTATGACGTAATTGCATTTTTGCTTCCTGCGGCTTGCCCTCGCGCATGGTTATGGTGAAGGGACAGGCGGCGCCACACGCGACACAACCCTGGCCGTTACAGTTCACAAGGATGTTGTCGCGGCAGGAGCGCCCGACTACCTCATGGCGCTTGTGCCCGGTGAGCCTTTCGGCTCCCTGGTTCCAGAACAGGATTTTCCCGCTTCGGTCCGCCATGGATACGCCCGTCTGCAGGCTGTCTAACACATTGCGGAAGATCTCCGGATCCTCGAGTTCGGACATAGAAAACCTAGAAGGCGTCGCTAGAGTTCTCATCGGCAGGAAAAAGGAAGGCTTCAGAATCTCGTTGCGCACGGACGGATGGTGACTGCCTCCGATCGAGATCTTCTCCCATTGGCCGAACGGTCTTGTACCTCGGGACACCCTTCACTCGCCGCTAGTGCGTTTGCTCGCCACGCTGCCCCGGGAGTAACCATCCGAATGTAAAGAAGACCTCATATCCAGCCGAAGAAATTAGTGTAGCCCCCTGTGCGGTGATGCCGCTCGGGTTGCGCCCTTTTTGGAGGCTGGAAAAACTCTATGCGCCGTCGACGCTTCACCACATTCTTAGAGCTTCCACCTCGTCCTGCTCTGACCAGACGGCGCGGTGGGTCTCAGAATGTACTCCTCTGGCTTGCGGTCTTGGTGCTATCGGCGTATGCGGTTGGCCAGCAGGGAGCGCAGGACTTGAGCGAAGCAAGCCTGGAAGAATTGAGCAACATCCAGGTTTACAGCGCCTCAAAGCATATGCAGAGTGCCAGCGAAGCACCGGCTTCGGTGACGGTTGTCACGGCGGACGAGATCCAGAAGTATGGCTATCGCACACTCGCCGATATCTTGCAGAGCGTTCGTGGCTTCTACATTACCAACGACCACAACTACAGCTATGTGGGGGTTCGTGGCTTCGGACGGTTGGGGGACTGGAACAGTCGCATTCTGCTGCTGATAGACGGCCACCGCATTAACGACAACATTCTCGGGGAGGCCTTCCTGGGAACGGAGTTCCCGGTCGACGTGGATCTGATCGAACGGGTAGAAATCATCCGCGGGCCCAGTTCATCACTCTACGGGGCTGACGCCTTCTTTGCCGTGATCAATGTGATCACCCGCAAACCGCCGCAATTGAGAGGTCTGGAACTTTCTTTTGCACCAGCAAGTTTCGGAACCTACGAGGGCCGCGCCAGCTATGGCGGGCAGTACAAAGGGATCGACATGCTGCTCTCTGGAACGTTTTATGACAGCCAGGGGCAAACCTTGTTTTACCCCCAGTTCGACAGCCCGGCTACCAACTACGGGATCACACGAAACACAGACTACGAGAACTTTCAACACATCCTGGCGACGATCAGTTTCCGCGGATTTACGCTGCAGGGGTTATTCAGTGCTCGCGATAAGGGAGCGCCCACCGCATATTTCGGCACGGTGTTCAACGACCCTCGAACCCGTAACCTCGACGACCACCAATATCTCGACCTCGGCTACCAGCACTCCATCGGCGAGAAGTGGGAACTCGCGGCGCACACCTCCTATGATCAGGCCCGTCTGCAAGCTCCACTTGCATTCTCCACTGGGCTGCCAGACGGATCGACCACAGTGGACACCTACTCTTTCCGGGGAAACTGGTGGGATAGTGAAGTGAAAATGAGCCGCACCCTGCTGGACAAACACAAAATCACTCTCGGCACGGAGATCACGGACAACGTACGCCAGGACCAGGGGAACTACACTCCCATCGGCAACTTCTTTGACACAGACCCGGGCACCTCAGTGATCTGGGCCCTCTATGGGCAGGATGAGTTTGCCATTACCCACAAACTGACCTTGAGCGCCGGTGTCCGCTACGATCATTACTCTAATTTTGGCGGCAGCACCAACCCACGCCTAGGGTTAATCTACCGTCTCTTCCAACCTACTACCTTAAAGCTGCTATACGGCACGGCATTCCGTGCACCGGAGCCGTTCGAAGTCACACCTGGGTTTGGGCCGTTTTACGATGACAATCCCGGACTCAAACCAGAGACAATTCGCAGCGTCGAGGGAATCGTGGAGCAGAGGCTAGGGCAGCATTTCACTCTATCTGGCAGCGTCTTCCAGAACCGGATCGAAAATCTGATCACTCTGGAGGCGGATCCCAATAATGGCCAGTCGACATACCAAAACTCAGGCAAGGCACGCGCCACAGGCACGGAAATCGAGTTGGACGGACAGTGGGCCAACGGGGTGAAAGGCACTGCAAGCTACAGTTACACGAATGCACAAGACCCGGTAGCTCGCCAGGTTCTTCCCAACTCTCCACAGAACCTCGCCAAGTTGAACCTAACCCTGCCCGTGGTGCAGCAGCGGCTGTTCGCAAGCCTCAGCGCACAGTACACCAGCTCGGTTCAGACCCTGGCGGGAAATACCGTGAGCGGCTTCCCGGTCTTCAATGTGACTTTACTGGGACACGCTTTGGGCAAGCATATGGACCTATCCACCAGCGTCTACAACATTCTCGACAAAAAGTACTTCGATCCCGGTCGTCCGGAGGATGTGCAGGATGCTATTCAACAAAACGGAAGAAATTTCCGGATCAAGATTACTGGCCGGTTTTGAACACCCATGAGACGACTTGACGGCTTGGTGGACCGGTAACGTTTGTTGACCGGCTCAAATCGCCAGACAGGGCGTGGTTCGAGAGCGACATGCAGATTGCGAACTTGAGTCCGGCAAAGGTTGAGGGCAGGCCAAGATTCTGTCGCGTTCCGTGGTTGCTCGGTGTGGTAGTGCTACTCCTCAGCAGCGCGGGGGCGCAATCCCCAACCGCCGGCGAGTATCAAGTGAAGGCCGCTTACCTGTACAACTTCGCCAAGTTTGTCGAGTGGCCGCCGAGTAGTTTCTCCGATGCATCTGCGCCGCTTCAGATCTGCGTTTTCGGGCGAGATCCCTTCGGCGAGGGGCTGCGCGACATTACCGGCGGGAAGACCATCAACGGACGAAAAATCGAGATCGATACTGTAGTCGATTTGCAGCACGCCAGAACTTGCCACATCCTCTTCATCGCCTCATCGGTAACCATGGCCGTGAAGGACATCGTCGAAGGCCTGCGCGGGGCGAGTGTGCTGACGGTGGGCGATACCAAAGGCTTCGCCGAGCAGGGTGGAATGATCAATTTCGTGTTGGAAAACGACCGAGTCCAGTTCGAGGTGAACCGTAAAGCGGCGGATCAAGCCGGGCTGAAGATCAGTTCCAAATTGTTGAGTGTAGCGAAACTTGTCATTGCGTAGGCACCGAAAGGGGTGACTTTGATGCGTCATTTTGGGGATTTGTCGATTCGCCACAAGCTCACCATTTTATTGATGGCGATCGGCGCATTCACTGCATTGGCGGTTTCCTGCCCCATGCTCATTTATGACGTGCTGACATTCAGGCACGCGGTGGCCCAGAACCTGGGCGTCCTGGGAGATGTTCTGGCCGGCAACAGCACGGCCGCGCTGACCTTTCGCGATGCGGAATCGGAGCGAGACGTCTTGCGGGCCTTGCGGGCGGAACCCAATGTGACCGAAGCCTGTATCTATACCTCGGATGGCAAACCTTTCGCCACATATGCGCGGGATGAAAAGGATTCGGGTTTCATGCCGCCATTACCGCAAGCGGAGAGCACCCAGTTCAAGGACGGCCACCTGATTCAGTTCCGAAAGATCGTACTGGCTGGCGAGCCAGTGGGCACGCTATACCTTGAGTCTGATCTGGGAAGATTGCATACGCGATTGCGAGGATACGCCCTCAACTTCGGGTTGACTCTGGTGGTCACGTTCGCCCTGGCTTTCGTGCTGGCTTCACGCTTTCAGAAGCCTATATCGGGACCGGTGCTCGACTTGGTGGAGACCACCAAAGCGGTTTCGGGCCGCGGCGACTACTCCATCCGGGCGGAAGTTCTCAACCGCGACGAATTTGGCCTGCTAACGACAGAGTTCAACGGCATGCTGGAGCAAATCGAGAGGCGTGACCTGGAACTTCAGCAACACCGGGATAACCTCGAGGAGCAAGTCGCCTTCCGCACCAGCGAATTGCTGGCCACCAACGCGGAACTCAAAGTGGCGATGGAGGCGTCGGAGGCGGCAAGCCGCGCCAAAGGCGAATTCCTGGCCAACATGAGCCACGAAATCCGCACGCCGATCAACGGCATCATGGGCATGACCGAATTGACCCTGGATACGGAGTTGAACTCCGAACAGCGGGGCTACCTGCTTTTAGTGAAGTCCTCGAGTGAGTCGCTGTTATCGGTGATCAATGACATTCTGGATTTTTCCAAAGTGGAATCGGGCAAGCTCGACCTGGAAATGCTCGAATTCAATCTCTACGACTGCGTGGGCGAGACCATGAGGGTGCTGGCGCTGCGCGCTCATCAGAAGGGATTGGAACTGGCCTACGACGCCGATTCGGAAGTGCCATCGCACGTTGTCGGCGATCCCGGCCGTCTGCGACAGATTCTGGTTAACCTGGTCGGCAATGCAATCAAGTTCACACAGTACGGCGAAATATTGGTGACCATCGAAACCAGTCCGCGAGACAGCCAAGGAGTCGAACTGCATTTCAGGGTGAAGGACACTGGCATTGGCATACCTCCGGAAAAACAGGGATTACTCTTCAAAGCTTTTTCGCAGGCCGACAGCAGCACTACCCGGAAGTATGGTGGCACTGGCCTTGGACTGGCGATCTCGGCGAGCCTGGTCCAGTTGATGGCCGGAAAGATGTGGGTGGAGAGCATGGATGGAAAAGGAAGCACATTCCATTTCACAGTGCGCTTTGCGGTAGCCGAGGGAAAGGCGCCAGCGCCTTCTCCCGCGCTGGCAGCCGAGTTGCAAGGTCTCTCGGTATTGGTGGTCGACGACAATGAAACCAATCGGCGAATCCTCTACGAGATGACTCGCGAATGGGGAATGAGACCTTGCTCTGCGGAAAGCGGCGACGTCGGGCTTGCAGCGCTCGAGACGGCGCGGCATAAAGAAGATCCTTTCCGACTGGTGCTGATTGACGGCAACATGCCGGTCATGGACGGGTTCGAGCTAGCGGAGAAGATACAGAAAAGAAAGCTGCGCGAGGGCGAGGCGGAGGCCACGGTACTGATGTTGACTTCCGGCGGTCAACCTGGTGAAGCGAATCGCTGCCGGCAGTTGGGGATCTCGGCTTATCTGCTCAAGCCCGTGCTTAAAGCCGACTTGCTGGCGGCTATCCTTTCGGCGCTGGGCCAGAGGCGCTTGGAAGCGAGTGCCAGCCCGGCGCTTGTGACTCGCCACACCCTGCGCGAGTCCACCCACAAACTCAAGATTCTGGTGGCAGAAGATAATCCGGTGAACCAGGTGGTGATCATTCGTGCGCTGCAGAAGATGGGGCATACTCCAGTGTTGGCACAAACCGGCAAGGAAGCACTGGCGTTGGCCTCAACAGAAAAGTTCGACATTGCTTTCATGGACGTCCAAATGCCTGAGATGGACGGTTTGGCCGCAACCGGAGCGATCCGCGAAAGGGAGAAGGACAGGGGAACTCACCTGCCAATTTTCGCCATGACGGCTCATGCCATGAAGGGCGACCGCGAACGCTGCCTGGCAGCCGGCATGGACGGCTACATAACCAAACCGGTGCGTTTCAGCGACATTGAGCAAACGCTTGCGGGTTTGGCCGCGCCACCGGTAATTCCGGCCAGGCCGGCTGCGGAAGCCGCATCCTGGAACCGAGCGGAGGCTCTTGATCGTATCGGCGGAGATGAGGAGCTGCTCCGGGACCTGTGCCACATTTTTCTGGAAGAGTCCCCGAAGTTACTGCAGAAGCTGCAGCAGGCCGTAGCGGCTGGGGACACCGATGGGCTCATGCGAGCGGCTCACAGTCTCAAGGGTGAGGCCAGCTATCTGGGCGCGGACGGAACCTCGCACGCCGCCCGGCAACTGGAAGAAATGGGACGCGACAAAAATCTTTCTCGCGCCGGCGATACCCTGGCAACACTGGAAAGGCAAGTGGCGAGTCTCCATCTCGAGTTAAGAGATCTGGCGGGGACACAGCGATGAACTCGATTTCAACAAAGCAGACCATCACGGTGCCAGATCCTAAGCCAGGGGTCGACGGGAAAGCCTCTCCACTCAATGCCGTATTGATTGCCGAAGACGATCCGATTTTCCGCCGTATTCTCGAGAGTTGGTTCAAGAAATGGGATTACCGCGTCACCGCCGTGGAAAACGGCCTGGCTGCGTGGGAGGTCTTGCAACAGAAGGATGCCCCGCAGCTTGCGATCGTTGATTGGATGATGCCTGGAATAGACGGGATCGAGCTCTGCCGCAGGATCCGCAGTCGCGATCAAGGCCTGTATCGCTATGTTCTACTGCTCACCGCCAAAGACAATAAACAGGATGTGATCACCGGCCTGGAAGCTGGCGCCGATGATTACCTGACCAAACCGTTTGACGTCGACGAATTGCACGCCCGGGTTCGGGCAGGCAAGCGGATTCTCGATTTGCAGGAGGCCTTGATTCGAGCCAAAGACGATTTGCAGTTTGCCGCCGCTCACGATGCGCTCACCGGGCTTTGGAATCGGGGCGCGATCATTGAGTTGCTGAAGCGGGAAGTATCCCGTCGACAGCGAACCGGGGAACCGCTCGGTGTGATCATGACTGACATCGACCACTTTAAGAAAATCAATGACACCTACGGCCACCTCGTGGGTGATGCCGTGCTTCGAGAAGTAACCCGACGGCTGGCTGAAGACGTGAGACCTTACGACGCGGTCGGGCGCTATGGTGGAGAAGAGTTCTTGATCGTGTTCCCAGGCTGCACGGCGCCGAACTTGATCGTCGGCGCGGAACGGCTGCGCCACTGCATTGCCGACCAGCCGGTCGAGACCAGTGTTGGTCCAATTCAAGTCACGCTCAGCCTCGGGCTGGCTTCCGCAACCCAAGGGGAGAAGGAAGGGTTCGATTGCGAGGCGTTCCTTCACACCGCCGATGAGGCTCTCTATGCCGCCAAGGCAGGTGGCCGGAATCGAGTAGAGACTGCCCCTGCGTCGCGCGCGGCCGCGGGCCAAGGCGACTGATCGCAGGCCGGGAAACAATCCGATGCTCACCGAAACTCTGGCACGTTAGTGGGTGCGTCTAGCCCGGACGTGCCATTCACAAAAATTACCGGAAGACTTATTTTCTAGGTGAGCAGTTCTGGGGGAGGGCTGCCCGGGCGTCCAATGACTCGAAAGAGTCGGGACGCCCGTTTTATTTGTATAGCGCCGCCAACCAAACTGGAGACGTAGCAAGCTACGTCCCTACCGAGGACGATAACTGACGATAACTGTAGATACGTAGCTTGCTACGTATCCGTTTTGGCGAACGGCCGCGCTATTCAGTATGTCGAGATAGTGAAATTCACGGTGATGCGAGCTTCGGTTTCTACCGGACTCCCGCCCTGGTAGTAAGGCTTGAAGTGCCACTGCCTCACCGCCTCGCGGGCGGCGGCGGAAAGAATTGCAGGCCCACTGAGGATCTGGATGTCCTGAATGCTGCCGGTCTTACTGATCAGAGCCTCCAGCACTACCGCGCCTTGGACTTTCATCTGCTTCGCCAGAAGCGGATAGCTGGGACTTACGGGGCGGGAAACCATCTGTGCGGTGCCGGGCGAAAGCTCGACTTGCGCGGTAGCGATCGCCGCCGCCGAGCCGTTACCTTTGTTCCCCACCGGTGCCGGCGTGTCCGGCGCGGATGGCGTGCTCGCCTGCATTTCTACGTTGACGGCACTGTCTCCTGGATTAACGGCTCGATGCTGATTGCCGGCTACAACCTCGACTTCAAGCGGAGGGAGCACGGCGCGGTTCGTCATCGTAATCGCTGGCGAGTCCGTAGCGCCGTCCGAAGGCGCGGTTGTCCTCGGCTTGCCGGATGATTTTGATCGCGCCCGGGCTCGCGCCGGAGCCACTATTTTGGGCGGAGCGACAGGCGTGGGAATTCTTGCCGGCGCAACCTGGGGGCTGGGCACCGATGGACTTTGTTCTGCAGTTTCGGATTCATCGCCCGGGCTGGCCGGGAACCAGAACTGGCGATCCTTGATCAGTACCGAAATAAGAGCCAGGAGCAGGACAGCTAGAGCGATGAGCATCCGGCGGCGTTGCTGCTGTTCGAAAGCCGCCTCTGGCAGGGTGCTGCCCATGTCAGAACGAGTTTTCTGTTCCAGCATTGGCATAGTGCGAACTCCCCTGCCCCTTGGGGAAGCCGGGACTCGCTGCCTAGTATGACCCGAAATGGCCGCTAAAGCCAGCGGTGGGTGACCGATTCACAGATCTGAATTTACTCATTTGGAACGACCGCAGAGATTGCCTCAGCAGGCCAGCTGTTCGCGGCTCAGCTTTAGTCCGTTGAGGTTTCCAAGCACGGTGACGGCGATCGATTCGGTGACGAAGAACTCATTCGCCAGTTCCCTCACCTCTTCCGCCGTGACGCTTTCGATCTTGTTGATGAGTTCGTCCATGCTGTAAAAGCGATCAAAGTACATCTCCTGACGGGCCAAGCTGGACATACGTGCCGTCGAAGATTCCAGGGACAGCATCAAGCTTCCCTTCAATTGATCTTTGGAGCGGCGAAGTTCTTCCGCGGGAACATTTTCCGACTTGAGTTTGCGAAACTCGGAAACAATACTCTGCACCACCTTGCCAGCGGATTCCCGCGACGTTCCCGCATAAACCGAAAGGCAACCAGTATCGCGATAGGGATTCAGATCGCTGTAAATGGCGTAGGCAAGTCCCTGGCGCTCGCGGATGTTCTGAAACAGACGCGAACTCATTCCCCCGCCCAGCAGGGTGTTCAGAATGTAGGAGGCATGGCGTTTCTCGTGTGCGATCGAATGAGCCGGTACGCCGACGCAGATCTGCACCTGCTCCAAAGCCTTCTTGTTTCGCATCACGATGCGCGGAACGATCTTTGGCTGTGGACTGTGGAAGCCATTCCTGATCGGCTTCATGTGCTGAAAGTGCTTCTTCACCAGATCGACAAATTGCTCGTGCTTCAAGTTGCCAGCGGCACAAATGATCAGATTGCCGGGAGCAAACCGCTGATCGTAAAAACCCAGCACCGGCTCCCGCTCGAATCGCTTGACACTATCCTTGGTACCTAGAATCGGTTTACCCAGCGGATGATCTTTCCAGAAATTCTGGGTAAAGATTTCGTGGACCAGGTAGTCGGGGCTGTCCTCGTCCATCTTTATTTCTTCCAGGATCACACCCCGTTCGCGGGTGATGTCGTTGACATCGAACACCGGGTTGAGCACCAGGTCGCTGAGCACATCCATGGCAATGGGCAGGTGCTCATCCAGTATCTTGACGTTGAAGCAGATGCACTCTTTGGCGGTGAAGGCATCCATGTTGCCGCCGATGGAATCAACCTGGCGGGCTATATCCTCCGCCGAACGATGCTTCGTACCTTTGAAAACCATATGCTCGACGAAATGCGAGATGCCATTCCATTGCGGGTCCTCATCGCGCGACCCGGTCTTCACCCAGATACCGATGGAGGCCGAACGAATGTGCTGCATCTGTTCCGTAATCACGGTCAGCCCGTTAGGCAGCAACTCGCGCTGGATATTGCGTACTTCTTCAACCATATTTTTTCAACAGCTCCGCCGGCAGGACCAGCGAGCCGATCCTGCAACTATTGTTACACACCCGGTAGAGCTCCGCGAATGCACAGATTAGCGCCTTGTAATCATATAGTTACGGGTTGCCGCCCCGGTCAACCAACTCCCCGGGCGACGGTCTCCCGTTGGTACCCTACAATGTAAGAAGACTGTTCGAGGCTTCGAAATCCATGAGTGAAGAGAAATCCCGGGCGCTATTTGGCCTCAGCCTCAGTGAGCTCACCAGCTTGGTGGAGGAATCCGGACAGCCCTCCTATCGCGGACAGCAACTGTTTGAAGGTCTATACCACCAACGCTTCACCTCTGCCGAGCAGATTTCCACACTTCCCCAGGAGTTCCGGCAAAGCCTCACGCAGAGAGGATTGTCGCTCGGGGTTCCGGCGATCGAAAAGAAATTCGTTTCCAGCGATGGCACCATTCGTTACCTCATCGGGTTCGCTGATGGACAAAGCGTAGAGGCAGTCTGGATGCCGCGGGGCGACGACGGCGAGGCAGGAGACGGGAGCGAGGCCGGCAACGAAGTAGAGAAACCTGTAGGACGAGGCTGGGATCGCGCCACCATCTGCGTTTCCAGCCAGGTCGGTTGTGCCGTGGATTGCCAGTTTTGCCTGACCGCGCTGCTCGGAGTGAAGCGTAATCTGACCGTCGGCGAGATCGTGGGACAGGTCTGCGCCGTGCTCACTGACCAGGGTGTCTCACCGCCACAAGAACGCGTGAACATTGTCTTCATGGGCATGGGCGAGCCCTTCTTGAATTACGACAATTTCATATCTGCGGTCGGCCTTCTGGTGGAGGGCGTCGGAATCCCTGCATCGCGCATGACTGTCTCCACTGCCGGGATCGTGCCGCGTATCTATGATCTTGGCGCCGAGCCCGTGCGACCGAAGCTGGCCATATCGCTGAATGCACCCAACGACGAATTGCGCAGTCGGCTAATGCCGATCAACCGCAAATGGAATCTGCAGAAACTGCTGGCCGCTGCCCGTGATTTTCCTCTCCGGAACCGGGAGAACCTGACTTTCGAATACGTTCTCATCGAGGAAGTGAACGATTCCGCGCAAAGCGCTCGCGAACTCGGGGAACTGATCCGTGGAGTGCGCGCGAAAGTAAATCTGATCGCGCTGAACCCCGGCCCGGGAATCGTATTTCAAACCCCGGCCCAGGATCGGGTGGCGGAGTTTCGGAAGATCCTGATTGCCGCCGGCGTGCCCACGTTTGTCCGCCGCCCGCGGGGGCGCGACATCTACGCCGCCTGCGGCCAGTTGAAGCGGACGGTAGAACTGGCCGCAGTGTAGGCGCGGGCGTCCTCGCCCGTGCGGGATTGGAAAAAAATTCACGGTCAATTGGAATTTGCAGAACTCTGCTACGAATGAATGTTATGTGGATGCCAAACGGGCGGGGACGCCCGCGCCTACATTGACTGAGCAGCCGCCTTCGCTTCTGGAACGAACTCGGGCGATTTGTGACTTGGCGAAACCAAGGCTGACGCCGGATCCGTCACTGCGGGTAGTTCGATGCGGAATGTTGCTCCGCCCTCCGGCCGATTCTGACCTGTGATCTTTCCATTGTGTTCTTGAATGATGCCATAACAGACGCTAAGCCCTAGACCGGGTCCCTGACCAACTGGGCGAGTGGTGTAGAAAGGATCAAACACACGGTCCGGTTCCTGCATGCCGGGCCCATTATCGGAGAACTTAAGCACCACAAAAGTATCCTCCAAGCGGGCGCTCACGGTAAGTACGCCCCCAGTTTCTGCCAGGGCGTGCAGAGCGTTGTTGGTGATGTGCAGGCACACCTGCAGAAGTTGATTCGAGTCACCCAGAACTCGGGGCAGATCGCTGGGGAAATCGGTGTGAACCTGGACGTTAGGGCCGCGCGCTTGCGGCAAGCAGAGCTTCACAGCGGTCTGCGCCAGCGCATTGATGTCGACCAGAGTCTTCTCGGCAGGAACCTGCTTGGCAAAGCTGAGCAGGCTGGAAACCAGAGTCCGGGTGCGGCGCACCTGCTGCTCAATTTTGTGCATCAATGTCCGCTGTTCACCGCTGAGTTCAGTCGCCGCCAGCAGATCCGAGTAGCCCACCATGGCCGCCAGTGGATTATTCAATTCATGCGCGGCGCCACCCACCAGTTGGCCAAGAGATGCCAGTTTTTCCGACTGCACCAGTTGGGCCTGCACCCGTCTGAGGTTGTCGAACGATTCCTGCGAAGCATTCAATAAGCGCAGGAGTTCGCGGTCCAGCAGATGCTGTTTGAAGAATACAAGCGTCCCCATGACCAGCATGCTCGAGAGGGTCAGTACCAAACGGAAGGTGCGTACCTTTTGGGGAATTCCAGCATCGAACAAGGACCACAAGGCAAATAAGGGAAGCGAGAAGATGGCCGTCATGCCCAGCCTCGCCACCCACACTCCGTAATTCCCGGAGGCGCGGGCCGGTTGCTGCCGGGCCGAAGAATGAAGCGCGAAAACACCAATGGCAATGACCCAGGCCATGGAGATGGCCAGGGGCACGTCATACAGGCTACCGGAGTAATATATTTTCCTTTCGATGGCCCAGTTCGCAACGTACGAACTCAGTGAATAGATGAGCCCTGCGCCAAACCAGTTGAGGTAGATGGTTCTCCAGGAACCCTCGCTCCGGGACCAGAGCATTCCAACGCCCGCCAGAAATACTATTTTTTCGGTAAGGTAAAGGGCGTTAAGGTTCTGGTCGTAATTGGGCTCGTATGCATGCACGTACTGCCATGGAATGACGGCAAACAAATAAAGATATAGCCACCAGATTAGCAATAGAGCAAAATCAAGTGTTCCCAGGCGGGTGGTGCGCTCTTCTTGTTGCACATGCGGCTGGAGCGCCAGCGCGGCGGTCATCGGAACAAGATGAAGGAACAGTACTCCGTCTCCAACGAAAGGATTGGGAACGTCCCTCCGCATGAGGACTTCGAAATAGGTCCATAAGGTTTGGTAAGACAGCCAGAACGCCATCCCTAGCATCATCAGGGCCCAGAAGAGACGGACGCGTCCGTGGGTCGCGAGAACGTTGGGCAGGAGCGAGATGGTAGCTGCGAGAAGCAGAACGAACTGCACAATGTCGCTCAAAGCAACCTGGGCAAAGCCATGACGCAGAAACAGAGATGCCAGCGCCTGCGCACACAACAAGCCAGCGGCAGCTCCGATCCATAGCTTCGAACGTCGTGGCATGTTCACCCGTCCCTGATTCTTAGGCACAATACCCGAGAGCGAAAGTTACTCAAGTAACCACGATGAGTCCTGACTCATACTTCCAGAGCATATTGCTTAAGTGTAACCTGTTTGAAATAGGGGTGTTAGTAACGGTTGAAGGAACTTTCACTTGCTCTCCAGTGGTAATACCAAATAATATCCGTGACACCATTCCATTCGACGGTGGTACTTGATTGTCATTCCGTGCGCTGCGAGATCGATTCCTGTGGAGACTTCGCGCCCCCATGGGTCCAGGCGAAGTCCGCCGGATTGAGCGGTGGCTGGCCTCTGCCCGAGTTTCGCTCGCACTGGCCTCGCTGGTGGCGATCTGGATGGATCCGGCGGAGGTTCGCTATTCTCTGTGGGCTTACGGCCTCTTAGCCTTCTACATAATCCAGGGCGTCTTCATCATACTGTTCTTGCGTAGGCGGCAAGAATCGACGCCGAATTTCCGCCTGCTGGTTCACAGCGCGGATGTGATTTGGCCAGGTCTCATTTCAGCCTTCGCCATCGGGCAAAATAATCCATTCTTTCTGTTCTTTGTCTTTGTTCTCGCCGGGGCCGCGTATCGCTGGGGCTTATGGGAAACCGTAGGAACCGCCGTTGCCGCCGTATTGTTACTCTGGATAGAAAGCTTCAGTCTGATTCATCTGAACTTTGTTGGCTGGTTGAATGGCTTGCTTTTGCACCTCAAGCTGCACTTGCCGGTCTTGCAAGTGAATACCACCGAATTCGAGCCTAAGCACCTGTTCATGCGTTCTGTCTATCTGCTCGTGCTGGGCTTTCTGCTTGGATATCTGGCGGAACAGCAGAAACAGCTTCGCGCAGAAAAGGCCGTAATTGCCAGGACGCTGGGGAAAGCAAGAGTCGAAGCCGGGCTTACCGGAACCATCCAGGAGATTGCCATTGAATTGCTCTCGATGTATGGAGCAAAGCAACTGGTCATCGCCTCTCAGGAAACCAGCAACTATCGGGTGTTTGTCGGTGACTTGCGCCGTATTGAGGACCATACTTCCTTTCGATGGCTCGATCCTTCATCGAGTGACCGGGACACATACTTGTACGAGTCGCAGGCCGCGACATGTTATGCGCGACGAAGCAGCAAGCGACGCACAGGAGATTTTTCCCTCCTGGGATTGGACGACGAAGGCGACCGAGTTCGGGACCTTACCCCGGAATTTCTGAGCCGGATCGAGCACAAGCAGGATTTCCGTAGCTTGATGACCGTGTCGTTTGTCTTTGGCCGCGAATGGTCGGGCCGAATCTTTCTGCTGGATCCTTCCTTAACCGGCGACACCGAGGAGGAACTGCGTTTCTTACAGGAATTGGTGCGCCAGGTTGGACCCGCGGTGTACAACGTGCTTCTGTTGCGGCGTTTGCGCCTGCGGGCAGGAGCGCTGGAGCGGGCTCGTTTCGCCCGGGAGTTGCACGACGGGGCAGTCCAGTCGCTCATTGCCGTCGAAATGCAGGTCGACGTGTTGCGAAGGCAATCCACCGCCAAACCGGCTTTGGTGACTGAAGAACTAGGCAGGATCCAGGGCCTGTTGCGCGAAGAGGTTCTCAAACTGCGGGAACTGATGCAGCAAATGAAGACCCTGGATGTGGATTCCAAAAGGCTCTTGGGATTGCTGTCTGACACGGTGGAGAGGTTCCAGCGCGAGACTGGGATCTCTGCCCGTTTCGTTTCCGATCTGGAGCAACTGAACATGCCGCAACCCGTTTGCCGGGAACTGGCACGCATTGTGCAGGAAGCCCTGGTCAACGTTCGCAAGCACAGCCAGGCCCGGCAGGTGCTGGTGCGGCTGGGTTCGCGCAATGGAGTTTGGCACGTCCTGATAGAGGACGACGGTCGTGGCTTCCCCTTCACTGGGCGTCTCTCTCAGGCCGAGCTCGATACTCTCGGGAAAGGGCCTCTGGTTATTAAGGAACGTGTCCGTTTGATTGAAGGCGAACTCACGGTAGAATCAAATCCTGGTCTGGGGTCACGTTTGGAAATTACTGTCCCGCAACGCCGGGAAGCAACCTATGGATAACCGACGACCGCTGCCGACTCGCATTGTAATCGCCGACGATCATCCGATTTTCCGGGATGGCTTGCGGCGGCTTTTGGAAACCGAGCCTGACCTGAAGGTGATCGGGGAAGCGTGTGATGGTGCCGAGGCGGTCAAATTGGCCCGCCAGCTCAAGCCCGACATCCTTCTCCTGGACCTTGCCATGCCTCGCCACCCCGGGTTGGAAGCGCTGCGGGAGATGAGTTCCGCTTCCAACCAGAATGCGGTTCGAGTGATACTGCTGACCGCAGCCGCGGAGAAAAATCAGATTGTCGAGGCTCTGCAGCTCGGCGCTCGTGGAGTAGTGCTAAAAGACTCCGCTACTCAGCTTCTCCTGAAGGCCATTCATACCGTCATGGCGGGAGAGTACTGGGTCGGACGTGAGAGCGTTTCGAACCTGGTCCAGTATCTAAGAACCCTGGTGCAGTCATCTGGCGAAGAAGCTCGGCAGAAGAAATTCGGACTCACGCCTCGCGAACTGGAGATTGTTTCGGCGGTCGTGGCCGGCTACTCCAATAAGGAGACAGCGGAATATTTCAAGATTAGCGAGGATACGGTCAAACACCATCTCAGCAATATCTTCGACAAACTGGGGGTTTCCACTCGCCTCGAACTGGCGCTCTTCGCGGTCAACCAGTCTCTGCCGCTCAAGCCCATCGCTTGAACCCCATGGCACTTTCGTGCCATAGCCTGACACTGATGAGCTATTGCCCGGCTATCGCTTTATAATTAGCCTTTAGGGAATAAATGATAGTGGGATATTTCTGCCGACTATCGACCAGGTAAGGATTCCTCTCGCTTGTGTGGGGAGTGCTTGACTCGGGGGTCAGGAGGAGCCTGTGACAGGATTTTTGCACCAACTGTGGTCCGATGAACGAGGTCAGGATGTAGCCGAATACGCGGTCATGCTTGCCGTTGTGTTAGTGATCGTTGTGGGCACCATCCGTCTGATCGGGGCGAACGCCAACAATGTATTTTCGTCGGTCGCCAGTTCCATCGGGAACTAACTTCGAAGCCAGCGATTTCGCTCACCCCAGTGAACCGGTAAATCCAGCCGGTGATGCCGCCCCATCCAGGTTAGCCAGAAGGTCACAATCTCCGCGAAGAATCCGGAATCGAAAGACCGTGTTTACGGTGGTCGCTTAGCCCACGCCCGGTTTACCGGTTTACTGCGAGTTGGACGTCAGCAATTCCTCCGCGCAAAGGCATTAACGATCTTGGATAGGCGTTGGCAGTTCTACTCTGCAGTGATCCCGCGAAATCCCGTCAGCAGTGGACGATTTTCGGGCTCTTGATGCCGCGCGTGGCGTTCCGCGTATCCACTACGAGCTGTGATTCGCGAACAATACCTGCGTAGTCGTAGTCGGAGTGATCGGTGACGATCAGCACGCAATCGTACTGGCCCAGGTTCTCCAGTGGCGTGCATTTCATCTGCAGGTTGTACTTACGCCCTTTTCCCACGGTTGGAAAGTAAGGGTCGTTATAGCTGACCTCGGCGCCGTCTTTCTGCAGCAGTTCGATAATGGTCAGCGATGGAGACTCGCGCAAATCGTCAATATCTTTCTTGTAGGCGAGTCCAAGCACCAGAATCTTGGCGCCGTTCAACGCTTTCTTGTGCTGGTTGAGGGCCTTGCCGACCGATTCCAGCACATGATACGGCATGTTGGTGTTGATCTCACCCGCCAGTTCAATGAAGCGCGTGCGGAAATCCCATTCCTTGGCTTTCCAGGAAAGATAAAACGGGTCGACCGGAATGCAATGGCCGCCCAGCCCCGGGCCGGGATAAAAAGGCTGAAACCCGAAAGGCTTGGTTGCCGCCGCCTCAATCACTTCCCAGATGTTGATTCCCATGCGCAGCGACAACAGCTTCAACTCATTCACCAACGCAATGTTCACGCAGCGGTAAATGTTCTCTAGCAGTTTGGTCATCTCTGCGGCCGCCGGGGACGAGACTCGCACCACGCGATTGAAGATGGCGCCATACAAAGCCGCAGCCAGATCGGATGCCTTCGCATCCAGTCCGCCCACCACTTTCGGAATGTCGCGCCGGGCTACCGTCGTATTCCCCGGATCTTCCCGCTCAGGAGAGAACGCGACGTAAAATTCCTGCCCGTTGACTGCTTCCCCACGCGAAGCCTTCAACCCGTGTCGGTTGCCTTTTTCTAAAATCGGAATCAACACCTCTTCGGTCGTGCCGGGATAGGTCGTGCTCTCGAGGATCACGAGATGCCCCGCGCGCAGGTGGGGAGCGATGGATTTCGCCGTGTCCGTGATGTAACTCAGGTCGGGTTCGTGATATTCGTTCAGGGGCGTGGGGACGCAAATGATGATCGCGTCCATCTCGGTCAGCCGCGCGTATTCGGCAGTCGCGCTGAACCCGCGTTTCTTTGCGGCCTGAATTTCAGCCGCAGGAATGCGGTAAATGTAGCTGCCTCCCTGATCGAGCGTGGAGACCTTGCGGGCATCGATATCGAAGCCGGTGACGGGAAATTTCTCCTCCGTGTAGAGCAGAGCCAGAGGCAGGCCCACGTAGCCCAAACCAATGACGGCGACGCGCGCCTGTTTTTGTTCAATTTTATTTTTCAGTTCGGAAAACAAAGCGGCGGGCATGGATTCAATCGTCATAGTTAAAAGTGTGAGTCAGTCTGGATTTTAGCATGTTGTTCTGTGGCTCCTGGCTCATGAGGGGCAAGTACGCGATTGTTCGACACTCGGCTATCGCGAACCTGCAGATTTTCGCGTAGTCTCGATTACTCAGGCGATGAAACCGACTAGGACTCCGGACCGCCCGAAAACAAATCTATGGCGAAGATGAGAGTTGTCTTGTTCCTGGGAGGATTGTTCGCGGTTGCGCTGGGCGCGAATTCAGGGCGATTTCTGGTTGTGAATCAGCCACGCAAGTCTGAGGTGATGGTTGTTCTCGCCGGAGAAACGAACTGGCGTCCAGCGCGCGGTCTGGAGTTGCTCGATCAAGGCTACGCATCGCGAATGATTCTCGATGTTCCGGCCGATTCCAAGATTTACCAGTGGGACCAGACGGAACTCGCCCGGAAGTATGTCGAAGGGCTGCCGCAGGCTGGCTCAATCACGATTTGCCCAATCTACGGAGCCTCCACCAGGGATGAAGCGCAAGACGTGTCGCGCTGCCTTCAAGGCGCAGGTGCCCGCAGAATTCTGCTAGTCACTTCCGATTTCCACACCCGGCGAGCGCTCAGCATCTTTAATCGGGTTTCGCCGGCGGATTACAGCGTTGCGGCTGCCTTCGATCCCCGCGAGTTTGGCATGCAATGGTGGCGCCGTCGCGCGTGGGCTAAAACCAATCTGGTTGAGTACACGAAGTTCATGTGGTGGGAACTGGTCGATCGCTGGCGCTGAACCCTTCACCGGCGTAACCGGCGTGGCATGCGGTGACCAGAGAAGGCAATTGACGGCGTAACTTCCGCAGGCTAGGATCACCGCGAAGAGTTTGTGGAAGAAGTGTGTTTATGCTCCGAGATGCGATTTGCTGGATGATGATCGTGGTCACTCCCGCAACCCTGGTGGCGGCAGACGCGGATTCGGGCGCCGCGATCCTTTATGGCAAAGGCAAGGGTGCGGTGTGGCTCAATGGCAGCCCCCTGCCGCGTTCTTCCGCCGTTTTCCCTGGTGACTTAATACAAACGCAGACAGAATCTTTGGCGACCCTCGATGCTTCCGGCTCCGGCGTGATCGTCCTGCAGGATTCGTTGGTGAAGTTCGAAAGGAACGCCGTGTCTCTTCAGCATGGCGGCGTCAGCGTGGCCACCTCTCACGGTATGGTCGCGGTTGCCGGGCAAGTCACGGTGACTCCGGTATCGAAGGCTTGGACTGAGTTTGAAGTGGTTGACGCGAGCGACACAGTTCAGGTCGTGGCCAGTAAGGGCGACGTGAACGTGAATTGCGGAAAGGATTCCACGATCCTGTCCCCGGGTGATCAGGCTACTCGCGACGACTCCGGAAACTGCAGCAAGAAGAAGCGGAAGGCCGGAGGAGCGCCGTTTCCAGGCAACGGCGGCTTCCTGACCAATCCCTATGTTCTGGCCGGCGGAATCATTGGAGGAGGAGTGATCGTTTGCCTGCTGTTGTGCACCTCGTCCAAACCGTTTGTTAGCCAGTGGAAGCCGTAACGGAGGTCGGGAAGTCGTTCGAAAGTTCCTTGGTCGAGCGATGCCGGCGGTGCGGGTGGCGATGCCGATCAAAACGCGGTTCCATCGCAGCCACCGCGCATAACACATAAAAGAGCGCCGCATTCGCTGGAATCTGCAGATTAAAATCCACAAGACTGTGGACCAGAATTCCGCTTATGCCCAGCATGGCAGCCAGAGTCACGGCGGTGTTCGTGTCCGGTGGCCAATGTTTCAATTTCTTTAGTGCGGACCGAAACAACGTCAATAGAAACCAAAGCACAGTCGCAAATCCAAGAACTCCCATTTCAACCAGCAATTGCAGGTAATCGTTATGAGCCATGCCCACCGGGAGGTTGCTTGAGAAGCTGCTGAACTGCGGATAGATTTCACCGAACACGCCCAAACCCCATCCCGAGACTGGCTTCTGCGCGAACATTTTCAGAGCATCGCGATCCATTCTCAGCCGCGCGGCTCCGGATAATTCCGCCCGAGCAGGGCTGTGAATGCTTGCCATACGGTCCGCCAACTCGCCACCGCCGAGCCAGGCCAATAGTCCCAACGCGATAACCAGGAACCCACCCAACGCGAGGGTCGGCCTCCAGTTCTGCCGTCGTTTGATCAGGAAAGCGGCGAGCAGAGCCATCTGCGCGGCGAAAGCAACCATGCCGCCTCGCGATCCTGAGAGAAAAATCGTGCTCGCCATCACTGCAGCCGCCAAGGCCGCCAGTAGCTTTCGTGAACCCGAAACAGTGTCGGTAAGAGAGATGACGAGAGGAATCGGTGTCAGCATCTCCATGAGACCGGCGTAGTGATTGTGATTCACATACGGGCCGTAGATCCAACCGTCGGATTGCGCAGTCCTGAGCCAGTACAGTTTGCCGTTCGGGGCGATGCCCTGCATCAATGCGAACAGCGCAACCGTGAAACCGTATCCGGAGAGCATCCACGCGAGAGCCTTGACCTGCGATGTTTTGCGTAGGCTTTGAACCACCAGGAAACACAACAGGCCATAGGCGCAGAACAGCAGGGCTGTAGAAGAAGTGTCGGAACGATAGACAGTCCGTCCGGTCGCGAGTTGCCCCAGGATCAGAATCGCAAAAAACAACATCGGCAAGAACAGCGGATTGCCTACGATTTCCAATTCGCCGGCCGCGACTTGCCGAGCCGCCCAAAGCGCGAAGAGCACGCCCGCGCCCAGTTGCAGGATAGAAATCGACCAGACCTCAACCGCACCGAATGCCAGCGGCCCAAAAAGCAGCAGGCCAACAACACCATAAAGGAGCACGGGGTCGAGCGAAGAACTCGAATGCCGCCGATGCACGCCAGACTCGATGGCCAGCGCAAGAGGCAGCGATGAGGTCACTGGCCACCTGCCGCAAGCTGATCCGAAGTCCGGTGAGCATTTGCCAAGCGAACTCCGCCAATCCAGAGCTTGCCACGTATCGCGTTGCCCGCAGGCACTCGCTGGATTCGCAGCACTACCAGTTTGGTATCCGGCCCGGTGTCGAAAGTTCCTCCCACCTGTTTCCAGAAACCTTCGTCCTTGAGTTCCTCGCTGGCAAAGTAAGTTGCGCCGGTAAACTGGTCCGCAAGCAAGAATCGTGGCCCACCCGCGCCCTCTAATCCTTCCGACTTAAAATAGGCAGAGAATTCGTACTTCGTATTCGGCTCGACTGGAATGAGCTGACGAATGCCTACGTCTTCGATTCCACGACTGTCGAATGTGATCGAAAGAGAACGATGACCGGAATGCATCTCGGCTGGGTCGAGCGCTAGCGAAACATCGGATGACTTCTCATACAGCCAATCAAATCCGCCGTTCATCACAGGTAAGCTGAAATCGCCGTTAACGACAAGGTTCTCCGACGAAGGCTGATATCCAGAAAGATCGCACAGACTCGCCGCTTGTCGCCAAGCTTCGTGGGCGTGTTCAACGTCCCCATGGGCGATCAGGTATCGGACATAATCGAAGACGTGGCGCGCTTCCACGGTCTGCTGGAGCTGCACCATTTGTGTCCAAACTTTCGCGGCGGCGGCCGGTTCGTTCTTTGAAGCCAGGAAATCCAGGAACGAGGAGTAAGCCTCGGCGTTGCGTGGCACGACGCGCAGAACAGCGTCGACATCCGGTCTGATCTGCCAACTGCGTTCCAAAGCCGCAAATGAATAGGGGTTATTTTCCAGGACCACGCGGAATTCCTGCAATGCTGCGTCGCTTTCGCCCAGCGCCCAGTAGAAATTAGCGGCATCCCATGCAACCTCCGGAGTGGATGGATCAACAGCGATGGCATGCTGCAAAGCATCCTTCTGCTGATCGTTGTTTGCGAACCGCCGGTAACTCCTCGAGAGTTCCAGCCAGTAGCCAGCGTTGTGTGGATTTAACGCAGTGGCCGATTTGAGAAATTGCACAGCCGTCTCTGGTTCCTGCTGTATCTCAAGGAAATAGTGGCCCAGACGGTATTGGTATTCAGCGTTCTCCGGCTCAAGCCGCCCAGCCAATTGCAGACTGGCAAGATCCAGCTTTCGGGAAAAGTAATCAGCAAAAAATTCACGGGCTGCCAATCCAATGTACGCCGTCACAAACAGCAGGCATGTTCCCAAGAAGACAAGCCTCGCCGCGGTACCTCGCAGCGGAATCTTGATGTGAGCCTGTTCGCCAGAGCGTGCCATGCCCAGATGCTGCCCCACGTTACGCTCCGCTCGAGGTAGCCGCAGAAGCGGATTCCTCCGCGCTGCTCAAAGGATCCTCTTGATAGTACCCGTGCCCGTACTTCCCCTGATATTCGTAGTAATAAAAATAGTCCGGAGAATTGAGGTCGACAGCGTTCACCAGGACGCCGCACAGTCGCGCGTTCACTTGCAGGAGAATGTCGCGCGCGCGCCGCAAAGCCGGTTTGGTGGTGTGTCCAGAACGAATGACGAGAACGACGGCGTCAGCGCTGGTCGACATCACCACGGCGTCGGTGACGGAAAGCGTCGGGGGCGTATCGATGACAATATGGTCATACTGTTTCCGCAGCTCCTCCAGAACATTTTTCATTTTGGCAGAGGCCAAAAGTTCCGCCGGATTCGGCGGCGGTGTTCCTGCAGGGAGGATGAAGAGATCAGGCAAGATCGTCGACGGAATAATTGCCTGTTGCAAAGTTGCGTTGCCGGTCAGAACGTTGCTCAATCCGATTTTCGGACCCATGCCGAGGGTTTTGTGAATGCTCGGCCGGCGGAGGTCAGCATCGATCAACAAAACTCGCGTGCCTTTCTGAGCCAGGACAATCGCGGAGTTCACGCTGGTCGTGGTTTTGCCCTCTTCGGGAAGAGCGCTGGTGATGAGAACGACCTTGGGAGGGCCTCCGGCAAATGTCAGGAGAAGCGAAGTACGCAATGCGCGGTACGATTCCGCCATCTGCGACCGCGGACGCGATTGCGTCACCAGTTCGACCGCCTCTTTGGAAGAAGCAAGAGCCAGCTTTTGGCGACTTCCCATTTCCCTGCTGTTTCTCGACCCGAGAGGAATCATGCCCAAGGATGGCAGCGCCGAGATAACTTGTGCTTGCTCGGGTGTCCGTACAGTATTGTCCATACTATCCAACAGGAATGCGAGCCCAATGCCAGTGGAAAGACCCAGCGCTAACGCAAAACCTATATTTTTTAGAATATTGGGCCCCGAGGGCGCTGTGGGAACTCGAGCCGCATCCACGATGCGGAAATTGTTTGAACGCAAACCTGCGGTCACACCAGCTTCCTTTAATTTTTCCAGCAATCCTTCGGAGAGCGTCCGGTTGGCATCGACGTCGCGCTTCAGCAGGCTGTATTCGATGGCGCTCTCGTTCAGTTTGTTGGCCTCCTGTTTTTGCTGCTCCAACGCGGTGTGCAGCATGCTTTCACGCTGGACGGCGGCAAGATAATCGCCGCGCAGACGGGCTGCGACCTTGCGTGTTTCGGTTTGAATCTCCTCGTCGACTTCCTTGAGTTGACTGCTGAGTTGAGCCAGTTTCGGATAGGAAGGCCCAAACTGTGTGCTCAGTTGTGCCACCTGGATCTTCAAATCGGCCTGCTGCTCGCGCAGCTTTTCCAGCAACGCTGAACTGGCGCTGGAGCCTTTCGCCGCGCCATCAACATTGGCGGCCGCTACGATTGAGTCAGAATCACCGGACTGCACCAAGTGATAAATCGATTCCTTCTCCATCCGCGTGGATTCCGCAGAGGTTAATTCCCGGTTCAATTCATCCAGCTTGGCAGTGGTGATGTTCTGCTTTTCGTCAATCCCAAGAATTTCGTGTTCTTTCTGGTACTTGACCAGTTTTTCCTGCGAAGTCTCCACTTTGATTTGCAGATCGACCAGCTGTTTGGAAAGCCAGTCCGACGCCTGCATGGTGGACTCGAAGCGCGTCTTGAAGTTTTGCTCGACGTAGGTATTGGCCAGCGCGTTCACCGCCCGCGCCGCGAGATTCTTGTCCGGACTGCGATAGCGAATTTCGATGATCCGGGTATTGGGAACGAGTGAGACCTGCAGATTGCCCTTGAAACTGGCGAGAGCAGCCGAGGTCTTTGCCGAATCCGCTTGCAGCGCATCCGTTGTCAGATCCAATGATGAAGATGGAAGTTTACCCTTGGTCGCGGGTTCCGGCTGCCGGTCCAGATTCAACTGTCGAATGACCTGGAGAGCCAAAAGATCGCTCTTCAGAATCCGCACTTCAGTGTCCAAGTCCGTAGGGTCGTAATAATCGAAGCCGGGTGAGTCTTTCAGGTTGAAAGTAACCGGATCCATCTTATTGATGGCGATGCTGCCAACCGCTTCGTAGATCGGCGTGCTACGCAGCGTGGAAATAGTGACGACGCCAACGACCAGCGCCACACTTGCAACTACGACCCACTTGCTTTTGATGAGGACCCGAATGTATTCCCGGAGCAGCGAATCTTGCGGGGGCGCGCTGGGATAGCCTCCAGGCATATCGCGGTTCGACTCATTCGAAAAAGAAGGCTGTAGAGGACGCATGATCTGGCCATTCAGCGGTACTAACGGTCCCGAATCCATCAATGCTCCGGTGAAGAATCTAGATGGCGGCAGGTTCAAACGTCTTCGTGGCCAGTCTCGGCTTCCAGACAGACCAAACCTCATTCGCCATTCTTAGCCTGTTGCAATTGGGGTCAGTCTAGCACCGCAAAGCGAAGACTCCTCGCTCCTAATTAGACGGGTTCCTTAGTGTTAACGGGGGTTCCTGCCGGTTCAATTGGCGCTTAGCTCCGCTATACTGGCGCTGCCAAATTTGATTTTGATCACCATGCGACACAAGTAGCGCGCGGATTTGTTTGGGAGAAAGTGCTTTCACTCCGAGGGAGTACATCGATGAAGTGGTCCGAGCAGGTTGTGCTGGTCACTGGCGGGACGGGATCTTTTGGGAGAAAGTTCGTCGACCTGATGTTGCGCGAGTACCGCCCAAAGAAGCTCATTATCTTCAGCCGGGACGAACTTAAGCAGCATGATATGCGGGCTGCGGGATTCGACCATTCAAGCCTGCGCTATTTCATCGGGGATGTTCGCGACGCACAGCGTTTGGACCGCGCTTTTTCCGGAGTCACGATTGTGGTTCACGCTGCCGCTCTGAAACAGGTTCCGGCCTGTGAATACAATCCATTCGAAGCCATCCAAACCAACATCATGGGCGGGCGCAACGTCGTCGATGCGGCCATCAACCGCGGGGTGCGCCGCATTCTGGCGCTGAGCACGGACAAAGCGGTGAACCCCATTAATCTGTACGGCGCGACCAAGCTTTGTGCGGAGAAAATGTTCGTGCAAGCGAATGCCTATTCCGGCGCGCAGGATACCCGATTCAGTTGCGCCCGCTACGGAAATGTTCTAGGTAGCCGCGGCAGCGTGATCCCGTTATTCCTCGAGCAGCGCAAACGCGGCAAAATTACCATCACCGATTCCCGCATGACCCGCTTCTGGATCACGCTTGAGCAGGGAGTCCGATTCGTGGTCCGCTGTATCGAGCAGATGCACGGCGGCGAAATCTTTGTCCCCAAGATTCCAAGCATGACGCTGCTGGAAATGGCCGAAGCCGTTGCCCCAGGTTGCGATGTCGAAGCGATTGGGATCCGCCCCGGAGAGAAACTGCATGAGGTGCTGCTCTCTGAGGACGAAGCCCGCAACGCGCGAGAGGTCGATGATATGTTCGTCATCCAACCGGCGCATCCCTGGTGGCAAAAAGAAAACTGGAAGCAGGCTCGACCTCTTCCCGACGGATTCCGCTACACCAGCGACAATAATCCGCAGAGGCTGAGCGCGGAGGAGTTGTATGAACTTGTCGGAGAAACCTCTCCCGCTTTAGTCCCTGTGCTCCAGGAGCAAGCGCTGAGCGTTCGGGCGTAGGTGCGCATGCGTCTGCGACAGCAAAAAGCGGAAAGTGTTTCCAAGGAGTCAGGAGCGGCCGGGCAAGCATGAAAATTGCCGCCATTATTCAAGCTCGAATGGGTAGCACGCGTCTGCCGGGCAAGGTCCTGATGGATCTCGGCGGGGAGACGGTCCTGGCCAGAGTGGTGCGGCGTTTGCGACGGGCCACGCTCGTCGAGGAAATTGTAGTAGCGACCACCGACTCAGAGGTCGACCACGCGATTGTCTGTGAATGCGAGCGCCTCTCCGTCCGAGTCTTCCGGGGCGAGGAGAACGACGTGCTGGACCGCTATTACCATGCGGCGCAGGGGATTGATGCAAAAGCAATTGTTCGTATCACATCCGACTGCCCTCTTATTGACCCGGAGATCACCGACAATACGATTCGCTCGTTTCTGGAGCATAGGCCAGACTATGCCAGCAACGCGCTGCAGCGGACCTATCCTCGGGGGCTCGATACAGAGGTCATGAACTGGGAAGCTCTCTCGTGCGCGTGGCGAGAAGCACGGTTGTCGTATCAACGCGCACACGTTACACCTTACATTTACGAAAATCCGGATTGCTTCGATATTCTTCCGGTCGAGGGCGACGCCGACTACAGCAGCTGTCGGTGGACTCTCGATACGGCAGATGATCTCGCTTTCATCCGCGCGGTTTACGACCGCCTCGATAACGATGACTGCTTTTCTTGGCGTGACGTTCTCGCTTTATTGGGGCGAGAGCCCGAGTTAGCGGAATTGAACCGCGATGTCATGCAGAAAGCGTTGCAAGAGGGTTGATGCTCATTGGGACTTGCACGACAGCGGATACCGCGAGCAACTCAAGAGCTTTCTAGTTAAGGCAAGCTGAATGACGTCCCTGAAGTTAGGCAGAAAAACCGTCGGATTGGAACATCCCACATATTTCGTGGCTGATATTTCAGCAAACCATGATGGTGATCTGGAGCGCGCCAAATTGCTCATCCGGCTCTGTGCGGAAGCCGGCGCCACCGCCGCGAAATTCCAGAACTTCCGTGCTGCCAAAATTGTCAGTGACAGAGGTTTTCAAGAGCTGGGGCAGCAGCTTTCCCACCAGTCCAAATGGAAGAAGAGCGTATTCCAGGTATATCAAGCTGCCGCTTTGCCCTGGGAGTGGACGCCCATGCTCAAGCAGGAATGCAACGCGTGCGGCATCGACTACTTCTCTGCCCCGTACGATCTTGAAGCCGTCGACATGCTCGATCCTTTCGTTGAACTTTTTAAAATCGGTTCCGGCGACATCACCTGGCCTGAAATGCTTCATAAAATTGCCGCAAGGCAAAAACCGGTGTTGCTGGCGACGGGCGCGTCGGAAATTGCCGAGGTGCAACGTGCGGTACAGGAAATCCTGAAGATCAATCCGCAAGTCGTTCTCATGCAGTGCAACACGAACTACACGGGAAGTGCGGAATCCTTCCGGCACATCCACCTGAGAGTGCTGGACACTTATCGCGCAAAGTTTCCCAACGTGATTCTTGGCTTGTCTGACCACACTCCGGGACACGCCACCGTTCTCGGTGCGGTTGCGCTGGGCGCGCGCGTGATCGAGAAGCACTTCACCGACGACAATCGCAGAGAAGGACCGGATCACCCTTTCTCTATGATGCCGCAAGCGTGGCGCGACATGGTGGACCGCACCCGCGAGCTCGAATCCGCGCTAGGTTCCCCGCTCAAAGCAGTTGAGGAGAATGAACGCGAAACCGTAGTCCTGCAGCGGCGCTGCCTGCGGGCCACAGTCGATCTCGGGCCGGGTACGATACTGCGGCCTGAAATGCTAGATGCACTTCGTCCTGCTCCGCGTGACGCCGTGATGCCGTTCGATCTATCGCGAGTCGTGGGCAAAACGCTCATTCATGATTTGCCAGCCGGAGAATGTCTCAAATGGACAATGCTCACTGACGTCGAGGTTCAATAGTGCGGATTCTCTATTTTTCCGACAACGGTTCGGATCACAATCGCAGGTTCCTGGAAAAGCTGACCGCCTTCGGCCACGACGTTTTCTTCCTCGACGCCACGCAGGAACAGTTAGGGGAAAACTGGTTGCCGCGAAGAGTTCATCGAGTGCATGCGCTGCAGATTGTTCGCCGAGATTCGGACCCAACCCAGTTTGCCGGATTTCTGCATGAGTTTCAGTCCTTGTTGACCGAACTCCGCCCGGACCTTGTGCATGCTGGGCCGGTTCAGACTTGTGGCTACGTCGCTGCACTCTCCGGTTTCCACCCGCTGGTGGTGATGTCCTGGGGCTCGGACATGCTGGTCCATGCAGACCGAAACGCAGAGTGGAGGCAAGCTACGGAAGTAGCTCTGGGTGCGGCAGATGGATTCTTCTGTGATTGCGAAGCGGTTCGCGCAGCAACTCGAGGCTACGCGGCGATTCCAACAGCACGGACCGTGCAGTTTCCGTGGGGAATCAAGCGTGACTCGTTTTCGCCGTGGGGGCCGGCAGAGTCCCGAGAGAGATTAGGTTTAAGTGCGGACGCATTCGTTTTCATCAGTACGCGATCGTGGGAGCCGCTCTATGACACAAATGTTCTGCTTCGGGCTTTCCACCTGGCGTATAAGAAGAACCATCGACTGCGCCTGCTCTTGCTGGGCGACGGTTCCGCTACTGGCTGGGTTCGCAGTTTCGTTGCTGAGCATGAATTGAGCCGAGTGGTTTTCACTCCTGGGTTGATTTCGGGGCCAGAGATGCCGCGGTATTTTCGCGCGGCGAATGCGTATGTCAGTTGTGCCAGGTCCGACGGAACTTCGGTTTCGTTGCTGGAAGCCATGGCTACAGGGATTCCCGCCGTCGTCACCGATATCGCATCCAACCGCGAATGGATTACTGAAGATGAAAACGGCTGGTTGGCATCAACTGGCTCGCCCGAGAAGTTCGCTGAGAAACTTCTTCGCGCAGCGAGTCTGCCGCCGAATGACATTAAGGATATCTCTGCGCGGAATCAGAAGATTGTGGCTGAACGCGCGGACTGGGACAAGAATTTCCCCAGCCTTCTGCGTTTGTATGAGTGTCTTGTGAGCACTGCGATGGTGATGAAAGCGTGAGAGTGGTCAGTCCATTGTTGAAACACGTTGTTTATCCGGGCCTGTCGAAGGCGGGATATCTGCGTCGCGCGGCTCAGACTGGGCCTGTTGTGCTGACCTATCACGGCGTTTTGCCCGCGGGGTATAGAATCGTCGATCCCGCTCTCGATGGCAGCCTCGTGAGCGCAGATTCATTTCGCCGCCAGCTCCGATTTCTCAAAGAACAATACAACATGATCTCTCCAGAAGAATTCCTGCTCTGGTGCGAGACACAGCATGGGTTGCCTCCGCGCTCGGTACTGTTGACTTGTGATGACGGCTTGCGGAACTGTCTACACGAGATGCTGCCGATTCTTCAGGAAGCGGGGCTGAAGTGTTTATTCTTTGTCACTGGCGCGTCGCTGGCCAAGACCCCCACAATGTTGTGGTACGAGGAACTGTATCTGATGTTCGTGGCGGGGCCGGAGAACTTTACTTTGGAGCTGTCCGAAATTGGAGTACAAGCGTGTGCAAATCGGCCAGAGAAACGTTCTTTGTGGTGGGGGTTGGTAAGAAAACTTTCGCGTTATGACTTGGAACAACGTGGATCGCTCTTGGAGAGCATAAGAATGCAACTCGGCCTTTCTGAGCGATGGGATGGTAAATATCGCGAAGATCCCGTATGCAACAGGCGGTTCTTCGTGTTGAACCAGGCCGAACTGAAACAGCTTGTTGGGGCGGGGATTTGTATCGGATCGCATACACTCTCTCATCCGATGCTGTCGCAGTCATCGCCCGAGGTGGCGTGGAGCGAAATCTCGGAGAGCAAGCGCAATCTCGAACAGGCATTGGGACAAAAGATGTCGGCGTTGTCCTATCCATTCGGTGATTCGTCGTCAGTTACGTCGCGGGAAATGCAAATGGCCGAGCGGGCCGGATTCCAATGTGCGTTTCTCAACGTGGGCGGAGTTTTCGGAACCCCGGCTCCGAAATTTGCTTTGCCTCGCGTGCATGTTAGCGGAGAAATGGGTCTCGCGGAATTCCACGCCCACGTCTCGGGGTTTCATCGCTCGTTGCAGGAACTGTTTAGACCCGCAAGTCCGAGCGTTGCGGTGGGGGTAAACGGTTGAGCACCGAAACAATGGTAGTCCCAGAGGATGCGCTCAATCTCGGGACCTATCTTGTTCCCGAGGTCGCCTCTCACTATGCGACCCTCAACTACCTGACTCCTTGCGAGCAATTGCTGTTTCGGACCTACATCAAGCCGGGCATGGCCGTTCTGGATCTGGGCGTGGGTGGCGGACGCACGACCTCTTATCTTTCCAGAGTTGCGTCGCAATACGTGGGAGTTGACTATTCGGAGGCGATGATTCGCGCCTGCAAAACAAAGTTTCCTAATCTGAGTTTCGTGCTGGCGGACGCAGCCGATCTGTCCGCGTTTGAAGATGCCTCGTTTGATGCCATCGTATTCTCTTTCAACGGGTTGGATTGCGTTGTTCCGGACCGGAAAAGATTGCGCTGTCTCAGCGAATGCTGGCGGGTGCTGCGACCCGCGGGCGTGCTTGTCTTCTCCTCTCACAACCCCCGTTCGATTCTGGTTCGCGTCGATTGGGACCCTGGACGATTGCGTGCATTTGCGCGACGACTTGTCTCGCAACGAAATGTTTTCTTCCCGCTAGTCGTCGCAGGGCTCACGGTGGCGAAGGCAATTCAGGCTTTTATGCGGACGGCAACCGGATCCACGTTGAGAATCATCCGGCGTGTCCCAAGCCTCGCCTTCTGGCGCGGCGAGGGCAATCTCCATGATCCCGTCGACGGCGGCCTCACGGTTCACTATTCGATTCCTGGCCGCGTCGTTGCTGAGTTAGCCGAACTCGATTTCCAGTTGCTTAAGTTGCTGGGAGATGACTTTCCGCGAGTTAGCCAGATATTTCTCACGGATTGGTATTACTACGCGTTTTCGAAAAACGACAATAGTTTGATCGGCAGGAAATCTTGCGCCTAGTCCTGCACCAAGAAATTCCGGACGACGATCGCCTCGCTCGCCAGTGGAACGAACTGGTGCAGCAGATGGAGTGCCCGGAAGTTTTCTACACGTACCAATGGGCGCTGGCCGTGAGCCGCGCTTATCGCGATTCCATCACGCCCCTCCTGATGCTGGCCTATGAACAGGATTCGCTGGTGGGTGTCGCAGCGTTAGCGACGGAGACATCGCAGACAGAGGCAAGATTCATTGCGGGTACGACCGCGGATTATTGTGATTTTATTTCTCATCCCGACCGCAGGTCAGACTTTCTGGAACTGATGTTCAGAGACCTGCGAAATCTGAATATCCCTGTACTGGTGCTGGCAAACTTACCCGCTGACTCCGCCAGCTCGCGCGCGCTCCCACTTGCAGCGCACACGCACGAATACTCGTTATTCTCACGACCGGCATTTCAATGTGCTCAGGTTGTTCTTTCGTCACCTGAGCAAAAAAAATCCATTAAGCATACCGTGCAGCACAAGCAGATGCTGCGCCGACACCTCAAAGCGATGTCGAAAATAGGGCCCGTCGAGCTTTGTAATTTGCGGTCGTGGGAGGACATCGCGGCGGCCCTGCCAAAATTTGAGCAGACACACATTGCTCGATTTATCAGCACTGGCCGGATCAGCAATTTGGCCCAGGCAGAGCGGCGAGCGTTTCTTGCCGAACTTGCGAACCTGCTTTCGGGGCCGGGGTGGATCGCGCTCACCAGTTTGAAAGTCGGAGACGAACCCGTGGCGTGGAATTACGGATTCCGGTTCGCCGGCAGTTGGTTTTGGTATATGCCAACTTTCGATAGTGGTTTCCGGCGCTACTACCCGGGCCTCTGCTTGCTCGCCAAAATCGTAGAGCAAGCCTGCGAGAGTCCAGAGATAAATCGCGTGGATCTTGGCTTGGGTGCGGAGGGTTACAAGGAGCGATTCGCCACAGGATTCCGGCAGACGCTGGAAGTTACGGTTACCGCCTCGACCGCGCGGCACTTCAAGGAAATCGTGCGCTATCGCGCGGCATCAGCCATTAAATCCTCACCACCTCTGGAGCATTGCGTCCGTTGGTTGCTGGGAAGACCTTCGGCGGGAGGGGCATGAGCATGAAGGTTCTTCTGCTTCACCCCGAGGACACGCTTCCGCTGCTGCATTCCGCAGCTTCCTGGGATTTGGTCGTGGATCTTGGTCAGGCTCCGTCAGCCACGTATGAGCGCTGGAGCCGTCAAGTTGACTGCGAGGTGTTCAGCCTCTTTCGGTTTGCTGAGGAGATCGGCGATCTGCACCGATTGCGCGGACTTCTGCAACTCGGGATGAGCGTCATGGTCGACCGCTCGGGGATCGACTGGTGGGACCTCCTTTGTCTCTTCATCGCAGGCGATCTCCAGCAACTCATGCTGGTTCATCGGCTCTCGAAAACGCTGCACACGGATTGCGAACTCTATTCAAGTCGGCCCCATCCTCTTGCCACGGCTCTGCAGAGGCTTCTCGGCGTCCGACTGACAATCCTTGAAAACCGCTTCCAATCGGCCATTCGCCGAGCGCGACACTATCAAGACGTAGTTTCTCGCCTCGACTTTGCCCAGCTTTCCCAGTTACTCGAAGATAGATTCGATGGCGAGCATTCGATTCGCCGCCGCTTCACTCGTCGACACACTTCGGGGCGGCCTGTCATCCTATTGCCGTCGGCATACGTGAATGTTTCCCGCACTGCGCTTGCCTATGCCGCGTCACTTCCCGATCATCAGTTTTTATTGGTCCTCGCCAGGCGCAGCGGCAGGGTTCGATCACTTCCCCCGAATGTCCGCTCGACATCATTGAGTCCCTACTTTGTTTCCGCTGACCAGCGGGAAACTGATTCGCTGCTCGATTCGTGGAACAGTTTAAGAAAATACCTTGTCGACTGCGCTCAAGAGTTTAACACCGCGGATGCGGCGGGGATTCTTCGACGGATTCCTGCACTCCTGTCCTGGGGAATCGCCCTTCGAAATGCATGGAGTCAGCTTTTCGAATCTGAGGAGGTGACTGCGTGCCTCTCCGCCGATGACAGCAATCCACCATCAAGTATTCCGCTCCTCATGGCCAAGAAACGCGGGCTTCCCGCCATCGCCTCTCATCACGGCGCTTTGGATTCTACGATGGCGATCAAGGTCAACCATGCGGACTACTACTTGGCCAAAACTGAAATGGAGCGGGATTACCTGAGGCGCGTTTGCAGTCTTGCTCCGGAAAAGATAGTCATGGCAGCGCCAGTTTCATCGAAGCCGGTGTCTCTGCAATCTGGATTTCGCCGCTCCGCTCCGTGGCTGGTTTTTTTCACGGAACCCTATCAGAGCTACTGGTGGCGCCGGGATGAAGCCTACCGTGATCTTTTGCCGCGTTTGTGGTCTCTTGCTCAAACCTGCAGACTGAGGCTGGTTTTCAAGCTTCATCCTTTTGAAAGCATCAAAGGTCATCGGCGGATGTTACGCCTCCTCGTCCCGGAGCAAGAGCGTCAAATCGAAGTGCTCGGAGGCCCACCCTCAGATCATTTGTGGAACAACACACGATTTGCCCTGACCGTGCAATCTTCCACAGCGCTGGAGTGCGCCGCCTTGGGTATTCCCGTCTTCCTGTGCGCGTGGTTGCGAGATCCTTATTCCGGATACGTCCAGCAATATGCGCGATATGGAGTAGGGCACGTGTTGAAATCGGCGGAACAGATTGCCGAGATTCCTGAAGTGCTTGAGAGTCAGATCGGGCAACCTCCCCAGCAGCGGACCCGCGCAACAATCGACTCCGACAAATTGGCGCATCTGTTTTCGGGGTCTTACTCATTGCCGGTGGCGAGCAATGCGTGACAGTTTTCTAACACAGGCAAACCTGACGAAAGCGAGGGTTCCAGTTCGAGTTAACGCCGCAGTGACAACAAAGGAGCCAACTCGACGCATCACAATTTTCACGCCTTCATTTGCCGACGAAAACGATACCAACGCTCAAGATCTTACCGTAAAAGAAATTGTCGCCAGACTGCCTCCGGAATTGTTCCGCGTGATTATGATTTCCGAAGGCAAGCCTGATCCGCGGATCGCCGCGCGCAAGAATACGAAGCTGTTGCCCTACTACAAACACGGAAACATGGCGCAATTATTGATTCGAGGCCTTGCGTATTCACCCGACGTGTACTTTTATCCACGCACGGGTCCACTCGATCAAGCATTGTTCATGCTCCGCAAGAAACTGCGGCTCAGGATGGCGGTGGTCACGCACATCGTGATGGTAGTGAATGACGTCACCGGAAACGGATTGGTCGCGCGCTCCATTGTTGAAGGCGATGCAGTGCTGGCAAACTCAGCGTACGTTGCAGAAACAGTGCAACAGCGGTTTGGGGTCCAGCCGGGAACTATCTACAACGGCATCGACCGGCGATTTTTCTTTTCCCGCCATGCACCATCACCCACTGGCACCGCCGAGCCCTTGACGGTTCTTTACGCCGGCTCCTTCCAGCCCCGCAAACGCGTCGAACTTGTGGTTCAGCAGGCAGCCCGATGGCCCCACGTGCTGTTCCGGCTGGTGGGACGCGGCGAAACCGAAACCGCTTGCCGCGCACTGACAGCCCAATTGCAATGTCGGAATGTGGAATTCTTGGGGCATCTTTCTCCGGCAAAACTCGGGGAAGAAATGCGGAGGGCCCATGTTTTCCTTTTCCCAAGTATTCTCGAGGGTCATCCCCAGGTGCTCGGGCAAGCAGCGGCTTGCGGCTTGCCGGTGGTTGCCATGAATGTGTATCGGCCAGAGTACGTTCTAGACGGAGAGACTGGCTTTCTGGCCGAGTCAGATATGGAATTGACCCAAAAGTTGGATGAGCTGCTTCGCGATTCTGCAATCCGACGATCGATGGCGTCAGCCGCCATCCAGCATTCGCGGAGATTTGACTGGGATCAGATTGCCCAGCAATGGATCACAGTGTTTCGAGACGTGGTCGCTGAACGCCGGGCATCTTAAATTATGTGCGGAATATTTGGCATGTACGATCCGGCTCTCCCCTTAGCGGAGTCTGCCAGGGCTTGGGCAGAGCAGGCGCAACAGCGCCTTCAGCACCGGGGTCCCGACGGTCAGCAGTGCCTCACGCTCATGAATGGACGCTGCCTGCTGGGTCACTTGAGGCTGGCGATCATCGACCTCGAGGGCGGTGCTCAGCCGATTAGCAACGAAGACGGTACAGTCTGGGTGGTTTGCAACGGTGAAATTTACAACTACCTTGAGCTGCGCGAGAAGTTGATGGCGCAAGGCCACAGGTTTTCTACACACAGCGATACCGAGGTCTTAGTACACCTGTTCGAGGAGAAGGGCGCCTCGCTGCTCGACGATCTGGAGGGCATGTATGCGTTCGCCATCGTCGACATTCGCAAGGAACAGCTTTTTCTTGCTCGTGACCGCTTTGGAGAGAAGCCGCTCTACTGGGCGCACATTCATGGCGGAAAAGGTTTGGCTTTCGCTTCGGAACTGAAAGCTCTTCTGCCGCTGGATAATTTGGATCGCAGCCTGGACGTGGCGGCAGTCGCTCAGTTCCTGGCGCTCGGTTACATCCCGGCGCCACGAACGCATCTCAAGGGAGTGTCCAAGCTTCGAGCCGGGGAAGCCATTGTCTTAGGACCCGGATCGAACCAGCGCACATTTCGATATTGGCAACCCGAGTTTGTGAATTCGAATGGTCACCGGCCTTTAAGCCGCGAGGATGCGACTGAGGTTCTGCGACGACGCTTTCGTGAGGCCGTCCGACTGCGACTGCGCAGTGACGTACCAGTCGGCGCATTCCTGTCTGGCGGCATCGATTCGACGCTCGTGGTCAGCACAATTCGGGAACTTTTACCTAATGCTCCTTTTACCACTTTCTGCGCGTCCTTCGATGACGAAGAACTCAACGAGGCGCCTTACGCCAGGCAGATTGCAGAGCACATCGGCTCTGATCATCATGAGATCCGCTTCTCCTCGGCTGAACTGCTCGATATTTTTGATGCACTCATCGATCATTACGACGAGCCCTTTGCAGACGCTTCGATGTTTCCTACGTTCGCGGTTTGCCGAGCAGCGCGTCAGCATTGCAAGGTCATGCTGTCAGGGGATGGTGGAGACGAATGTTTTGGCGGGTACCGTCAATTCTCTTCGCATTCTCGATGGCATCCTGTCCGCCGACTGCCCGGAGTTCATCGCGCCGCCGACTTGCTGCTTCGTGGCTGGGACGCACGATGGCGAGGCACTGGCCTGCTCAACTTTCTGAACAAGAATGATTGGCAGCTTCTCTATCCCGATCCAGAGCGCGTTTCGACCCTTTCCTGCTTTCAGCCGGAGTATCAGGCATGCGCTGCCGCAGGATTGCAGGAACTGAAGGATGCGGCAAAGCAACATGCACGATTGAACTATCCGCGTTCGGCAATGGAAGACATGGCCAACGGATATTTGCCGGAGCAGATTCTAGTGAAGGTGGACCGCGCCAGCATGTTCAGCGCCATCGAATGTCGAACTCCGTTCCTGGATCGAGGCCTCTTTGGATTCTCGGCGTCCTTGCCGCTCGAGTACCACATTGCCCGAGGCCAAGGCAAAGCTCTGCTCCGACGGTGCTTGCCGGATTGGGTTTCGCCAGAAGTGCGCTGGCGCAAAAAGCAAGGTTTCACGCCGCCGCTCGATACCTGGTTTCGCACCAGCCTGCGCGGCCAAATGGAGGATGCGATTACAGAAATCTCCCGAATTCTTCGCCATGTGATCGTCCCTGATCGGGTTGCGAGCCTGTATCAACAGCATCAGTCTGGCGCCGATCAAAGCCCTTTGTTGTTTCGGTGGCTGGTATTGAGTAGAAGCATGAGCCACCCCGGGGGCGTGCACGCATGAGTTTGCCGCGCATTCTGCTGACCGGCGGTGCCGGGTTCATTGGATCGCATGTGGCGGAAGCTCTGCTCACGCATGGCTACCAGTTGTCGATCATTGATAACCTCGACAATTTTTACGATCCGAATCGAAAGAAGGACAATCTGGCTCAGATCCGCCACGCAGGTGACTTCAAATTCTTCAAGCTGGACATCTGCGATGTCGGCCCCCTTCGCGAAGCCTTACGCATTGCACGTCCCGAAATCATTATCCACTTGGCGGCGCGCGCCGGCGTTCGCCCCTCCATCGAACAGCCCAGTCTTTACGAAAGAGTGAATGTCGCCGGGACGGTTAACATTCTGGAATTAGCTCGCGAGCTGCGCGTCGCCCGCGTGATCTTTGGATCGTCGAGTTCAGTGTACGGTGCCACCAATCGAGTGCCGTTCACGGAAAACGATCCGGTCCTGCGTCCCATCTCGCCTTACGCCGCCACCAAGCTGGCCGCTGAGTTGATGGGTTATACCTACGCCGGCCTTTACGGAATTAATATTCTTTGTCTGCGCTTCTTCACTGTCTACGGCCCGCGGCAACGGCCCGATCTGGCCATCCATAAATTCACGGCGTTGATGGAGGCAGGAAAACCGATCCCCGTGTACGGGGACGGGGCAATGGGTCGAGATTACACTTACGTCGACGACATCGTGGCCGGAATTCTCTCGTCGATCGAATATCGCGTTCCTTCCGGAGGAGTACCGTTTGAGGTTTTCAACCTGGGGAATTCGCACCCTGTAAAGCTGGCAGAACTGATCGAGTATTTGGAGGCTGCCACTGGCCGAACGGCGATTCGCGACTTCAAGCCGCTCCAACCGGGAGATGTGCCCCTCACCTGGGCCAATATCGATAAATCTTCCCAGCTGCTGGGATACCGCCCACAAACACGCATGGCAGACGGCCTGAAGAACTTTGTTGCCTGGTACCGCGGAAGTCGCTCCCACAATTTGGAGAAGACTGCATAGTGAATGCAAGCACTCAATTTGCGCGGGAGCAGCCCTATCCGAAGACCGTGAGGCTGACTCGCGTCATCAACAACTCTGTTGCCTTGGTGTTGCTTGACTTGCTGAACAAGGCGATTCCGGTAATCGTATTCCCGCGAGTGGTTCGCGCTCTCGGACCCGCGATGTACGGACGACTGGGGTTCGCTACTGCAATCGCTGGCTTCTTTGGACTCCTGGCTGCTCCCGGATTCTCAACCTATGCGCTGCGTGAAGCGGCCAGGAACAGCGAACGGGTTCCTTTTCTCGTCAAGCATGTTCTCGGAGCACGGCTTGTGTTCGCAGGTGGAGCTTACGCACTGCTTGCGATCTTTACGGTGTCCTTGGCACCCCGGGACGGTCAGACACGTCTTTTGATTATGCTTTCTGGATTGGCGTTCCTGGCGGGCAGTCTCGACACACAATGGATTTTCGCGGCTCGTTCGCGGATGCCGACGATCGCCGCGCAAGGCGCATTGACGCAACTTGCGTATGCCGGCCTGATCCTCGCGCTAGTTCGCAGTCCCAGCGACGCCTGGATTATTCCCTTAGCAGCATTGCTCTCCCTCGGCCTGAGCACGCTGCTGATCTGGATGTCCGCACGCCGTCAATATCACATTCCTGCGCCCGAAATCTCACCGCAAAGCTGGCGCTTTTTCCTTCCGATTTGTATGGTGATGGGGTTTGCCAGCCTCATGTCCCTGATTTACGACCAGATTGACGTCGTGATGCTCAAGTACTTTCGCGCCGATGCGGAACTTGGCACTTATGTAGCCAGTTACGCTCTGATGACCATGGCAATGTCGTTTCTTCCGATCCTGGGTCAAGTGTTTCTGCCCCTGCTCTCTGGAACCGCAGGCCAGAATCCTAATGCAGAAAAACGATATTTGCGCTGGTTTGGCAACGCCACCATCGGTCTCGCACTCCCCATCGCCGTTGGAGGCTTTATCCTCGCGGTTCCTCTCACCCAGTTTGTTTTCGGAAGCCAATATTCCGGATCAGGGGTTCTGTTCCGCTGGCTGATGTTGACTATGATCACGGGGCCAGCGGCGAGCTATTGCGGGGCACAACTCATACCCAATGGACGGGAGAAAAAATATCTCGTCGCGGTTCTCGCCGGCGCTGCGGCGAACGTCGTGCTGAATCTGTTCTTCATTCCCAGGTACGGCGCTCTCGCGGCTGCATTCACGACGGCAATCAGTCAGGGCATTGTGGCGGTCATGAACTATCACTCCGTCAAGGACCTGACTAGGCCGCCGTTGATGGCTGCAGTCGCAATGTCGGTTCCCGCCAGCTGCCTGATGGCCGTCAGCCTTGTAACCATGCGTATCCTGTTTCCCATGCATGTCATGGCGCTCGTCACGTTGGGAGCTTTGGTATACCTGGGCGCCTACACCCTGAGTTTTAGTCTGTGGAATCGCATCAGCACGGATTATGCCGAGATTGGTCTGTCTTGAACGGAGGCTTGTAGCCGGTGAAAGATTTGTCCTTGTCGTGCAAAGCCGATGCGTTGCTGCCAAGCGAGAAGCACTCGCTTCGTGACGTTGCGGGAGACGGCGCGGGCAAAGAATATTGGAACTCGATCTGGGCAAAGTTGCCACCCATAGAGAAGTATGATGGGCCACTCTATGAGCAGCATCCCGTGCTGGCAAGATTTCTTTCCCATACCGGTGGCGGCGATGCCATTGAAATCGGATGCGGTACCGGCAGTTACATGATCTACATCAACAAGGAATTTGGATACCGCATCGACGGACTCGACTACTCGGACAACATGGATTACGTTCGCGCTAACTTGTCGCACAACGGCATCCAAGACTCACAACTCTTTAATGTCGACTTTTTTGACTTCGCGCCAGCCCAGAAATACGATCTCGTCCTGTCGGGGGGCTTCGCTGAACACTTCGACGACTATGAGGCGGTCGTAAGAAGGCACGCCGAATGGGCGAAGCCGGGTGGACTTGTCATCATCATCGTGCCGAACTTAACCCATATTCACAAGTTGCTTTGTGGTGTGTTTGCGCCTGAAGTCTTGCGCGTCCACCGCTTTCCCCTAATGCAGAGTAACGTGATGCGTCGGACTCTGGAGCTCGCCGGTTTGCACGTCTTGCATTGTGCATATCACAAGACGTTTCGTCCGACCTACAAGTTGCCAAGAGGCATAGCCCTGTTTTTCAGGATTATTCAGAAACTGCTGCGGGCCTCTGGACTCGACGACATTGGCAATCGTTTTGGCAGTCCATACCTGATCTCAGTCTCGAGGAAGAACTAAGTCGCCTATGCATGGCCCGGCAGCCAATACGCAACCGAACCGGCAGATGGTTACCGCGACTTTCGGGGAACAGCCCAGGCCATCGGTGGCGGTATTGCTGTCGAGCGGGGAAAAGTTCAGCGCCTACTACGGCGGGGCTCTGGCTCGCTGGACTTACGAAGTCTATAGCCGGATCACCGACGAAATCGATGTCACGGTTTTCGGTTTTCCGACCCGTGGCGATGACCTCTATCCACTTCCACACCGAAGCAGCGGGGCGTGGCGCGCCTGCGAGTTCGTAAGCCGAATTCCGGTTGCGCGGCGCTATGAGGAACACCTGTGGTTGCGAGCGCTGATCTACCGAATTCGAGCGGTCGATCTCTTGCACATCCACAACCGCCCTCAATGGGTTGGTGTTCTGCGTCGAATGGGCTATTCGGGAACGATTCTGCTTCATCTGCAGAACGATCACTTGGGTCATTGGACCGCGCCCATGCTCGACGATTTGGCCGCGCGGGTTGATCAGGTAGTTGTGTGCAGCAACTTTCTTCGTGGTGGCTTTGCGCTTAAGTCTTCGGCCCTGGCCGCTAAGACCCAAGTCGTATTTAACGGAGTCAATCGAGGCCTGTTCTTTCCACGAGAGGAAATTCGCGAGCCCAAGACCATCTTTTTTGTAGGACGCCTCGATGCTGAAAAGGGCGTGCTTCAGCTCATTCAAGCCTTTGCCCGAGTTCTGCAAGTTCACCCTGACGCCACCCTCGTAATCGGAGGCAGCACCGGCTTCGGAACCCACCAGGAAACACCTTACGTACGCCAGGTGCGCGAGCTGGCGAGTTCTGTAATCCAAAATTGCAAGGGGAATATTCAGTTTACAGGGTACATTCATCACGATCGGGATTTGCCTTCCTGGTTCCAGAGAGCGACCGTTTTCACCAGCCCTTCGTTATTCCACGAGCCTTTTGGCCTGGTCAACGCGGAGGCCATGGCTTGTGCGACCCCTGTGGTTGGCGCTAATCGCGGCGGTATCCCCGAAGTGTTGGGAAGTGCAGGACGACTGGTCGACCCCGAAGACATCGAGAATTTTGCTGCCACGCTTTCCACTTTACTGGCCCAATCCGCCGAGCGTGCGCAACTTGGCGCCGCCGGTTATGAACGGTGCCGGAAAATGTTCGACTGGCGCCTGATTGCGGAAAACTGGGTGGCTCTGCTGAAGGATGTGAGCCGCCCGCGAAACCGACTCGACCGGCTCGGAACCTAACTCGCAATTGCGCGGCCGATGACAATGTGGTTCCTTGGACTGATGGCAAACAGCCGGTTCTGGAGAGAAACACATCAATCCGCATGCGAGTCCTGACTCTCACTCCTTTTTATCCCACCGCTTCCGATGATGCAGTTGGCTGTTTTGTCGCCGAACCGTTGCGGAAACTGGAGGACTTCGGAGTCGACTCCTCGGTCGTGGCGGTGCAACCACTGCATCGCAATAACTCGGGATCGAACGCTGTGGCTCCCATCGCAACCTGGGTCCGCTACCCGTCTATCCCCAGTGGAATCGGGCTTGCTTCCGCCGGGGCATTTCTTTATGCGAGTCTGGTCTCGCAGATTCGCAAACTGCACCGGTCGCGGCCGATCGATCTGATTCACGCTCATGCTGCGCTGCCATGCGGCCATGCTGCCGTGCTGTTGAGCCGTGAACTGAGCATTCCTTGCGTTGTCACCGTCCACGGTCTGGACGCATTCTTTGACAACCAGGTTCACGGATTCGCTGGCGCATGGTGCAAGCGCGTCGCGCAGTTTGTTTATCGTTCGGCATCGCGAGTGATTTGTATTAGCGATAAGGTTTCCAGACAAGTGGGCGACCGCGTTCCGGTGAATTCGAAAGTCATCTACAACAGCGTCGATGCACAAACCTTCTCTCCAGCGTCGAGCGATTCCCTGCCCACCACTATTCTGAGCGTCGGCAATCTGATTCCGATCAAAGGCCACGAACTGCTCCTGCGAGCGCTGGCATCCGTCCTTCCGCGTTATCCGGACATTTCGTGCGAGATTATTGGCCACGGGCCCGAACAGCAGCGCCTGGTCAGATTGGCCAGCGACTGCGACCTCGCGGACAAGGTTCGCTTCCTCGGCCGTCAGAGTCGAAGACAGGTCGCTGAAGCAATGCGGCGCTGTGTACTTTTCGCTTTGCCCAGCCGATATGAGGCGCTGGGATGCGTTTATCTGGAAGCCATGTCCACTGAAAAACCGGTAATCGCGTGCCGTGGCCAAGGGATTGATGAAATCATCCGGCACGGAAGCAATGGCTGGCTTATTGGTCCCGACAACCTGCAAGAATTAGTCGCTTCGCTCTCCGCGCTTCTGCAGAACCTGCAACTCCGACGTCAGATCGGCGAGGCCGCTCGCCGCACCGTCCTCGAAAGCTTCACCTCGGCACATCAAGCTACCCAGCTTGCGACCCTCTATCGGGAGTGTGTGGCATGAGCCGCCGGGTTGTAATCATCACGGAGATCATCGCACCTTATCGAATTCCCGTCTTCAACGCGTTTGCGCAATGTGACGGAATCGACTTACACGTGATCTTTTTGTCAGAAACCGATCCCACCCAGCGCCAATGGCTGGTCTACAAAGATGAGATTGGTTTTTCCTACAGGGTGCTTCCCTCCTGGAGGCGAAGAGTAGGGAGCCACAGTTTTTTGCTGAACTGGGGCGCGGAAATGGCGCTGCAGCAAGCGTCGCCAGATTTTATCGTCTGCGGCGGCTACAACTACGTGGCCTCGTGGCAATCCATGTCCTGGGCCCACCGAAATCGGGTGCCCTTCAGTCTGTGGGCGGAGAGCACGAATAGAGACTTACGCAGTGGTCGCGCCTGGATAGAATCTCTGAAAATAAGATTTCTGCGCGGTTGCGATGGGTTCGTAGTTCCAGGAAAATCTGCGGTCGAGTACTTGAAGCGGTATGACGTGCCGCAGGAAATGATCTTTACTGCACCGAACGCCGTTGACACGCAGTTCTTTGCACAGGGGGCCCAAGCGATTCGCGCGAACGCGGCAGCGCATCGTCAGACGCTGCGCTTACCGGCTCGTTTTTTTCTCTTTGCCGGCCGCCTTGTGCTCGAAAAGGGTACGTTTGATCTTCTCGATGCCTACGAAGCACTGGCGCCATCGGTTAGAAATGAAATCGGTCTGGTGTTCGTCGGAGACGGGACCGCGCGATCTGTCCTAAAACAACGCGCCGCCTTCATCAACCCGGGATCGATTCAGTTCGCTGGCTTTGCGCAGCGCGAAAGTTTGCCTGCCTACTACGCACTTGCAGACGCTCTGGTCTTTCCCACACACACTGATCCTTGGGGACTGGTCGTGAATGAGGCCATGGCGTGCGGTTTGCCTGTCATTTCCTCGGACGCGGCAGGCTGTGTATCCGACTTGGTCGAGAATGGGTGGAACGGTCGCGTGGTTTCCGCCGGTGACGTCGGGCAGCTTTCTTCCGCTATGGACGAAGTTGCCCGTGACGCTGAACTCAGATCGCTTATGGGGCAGCGCAGCAAGGAAAGGATCCAGCAATATTCACCTGAAGCGTGGGCAGCCGGCATGGCCAACGCTGTACAAATGCACGGGAGACGAGCGGCATGAGTGAGCGCTTGTGCAGATTCGTTTTGCCAGCCCTGATCGCGGTATGTGGCGCGGTCGCGGTGTACGCCGCAGCCTTCCGTCCAGCATACTTCAGTAGCTCCGATCAGCTTGCGACGTTGCTGTTTGCACAGATTCTGCTGGCGGCGATTTGGAAATATCCAGCGCGATTTTTCCCCCTCCTGATTGCGACCTTCCTTTGGGCGGGGATGTCGCTGCCCTGGAATGCAGCATGGACATCCGGGCGATGGGTGGTTCTGACCACGGGTGCGCTGGCTGGTCTGGTGGTTTACAGCCGAGATTGGCGGCAATCCTTCGCGATATTTCATCTGGTGGCGCTGTTTTGCGTCGTGTCAGCCCTGGTGTCTGCTGCGGTATCGGCTTATCCCCGCTTGGCCTTTCTCAAGGCAATGAGCTTGCTGCTTCTCTTCCTCTACGGTTCATCGGGAGCGCGAGCGGCCGTAATCGGGAGGGAGGCGAAATTTTTCTCTACGTTACTGCTGGGTTGCGAGTTGCTCGTCTACATAACAGCAATCTCCTATTTGATCGTTCACTCCGAGATTTTCGGCAATCCAAACTCCCTGGGCGCCGTGATGGGAGTGGCCGTCGTGCCAATTCTGCTGTGGGGCATCCTGGCGAGCGATCAGGCAACTACCCGCTGGCGGCGCACATTCGCTTTCGCCCTCGCGCTTCTCTTGCTCTTTAGCAGCTACGCCCGCGCCGGGATTGCGGCGGCGGTGGTTTCCAGCATTCTGATCTGCGTTGCTCTGCGCCGATATGGACTGCTTCTCAGAGGGTCGGCCCTTGCTTTGTTGTTAGCCGCACTCGTAGCCGCGGTCGCCCCTCTACACCAACAACCTTCGGAGTCGCTCAGTTCCGTCTTCGTTTACAAGGGACATCGCGAGGACGGGGTTCTCGCGTCGCGCCGACCCATTTGGGATGAGACCGTTTCGTCCATTCAAGAGCACCCGTGGTTGGGCAGCGGCTTCGGAACCAGTCCGACAAGCAGCGAGATCGTGCAACAGCCTGAGAGCTTCAAATCGCTCTATGAGGCCACTCGAGAGCACGGCAACAGCTACCTGGCGATCACGGAATGGGTCGGACTCGTTGGAGACATCCCGTTCTTCGTGCTGGTCATCCTGATTGCGGTGAATGTCGGCCGGGCCCTGGCACACATGCGCCGGACCGGAAATATTCTCTCGTCCGTAATTCCCTTGGCCGGAGTATTAGCAGCAGGGTTGGTTCATGCCGCATTCGAAGATTGGCTTTTCGCGGCAGGTTATTACCTCTGCGTCTTTTTCTGGAGTCTGGCTTTTATTATGGTTGATATTCTTCCGGCGCCATCGGCCAGACTCGCCGCTCCCAGCGCTCGGCGCTCGTGGACTCACAGTCTCAGCGCTGCCTCACTCGGTCGATGATGCATCTCTTTCTCAACTGTCTCGCCGCCAGCGCCGGGAGTGGGTTGACCTATGTGCGCAATGTCGTTCCGCAACTGTCCGGGCGTGCGGAGTTGCAAGCCACCGTTGCTCTCAGTCCGCATTTAAGGAAAGAACTTGGCAGTCCGTCTAACATCTCATTCCTGGAAATAGAAGTTCCGGGTGGCGCGGCACGGCGCTTCTGTTGGGAACAAACCTTCCTGCCCGGCATGATCCGAAAGAGTGGTGCGGATGTATTGCTCTCGGCTGGCAACTTTGCTCTCCGGAGATCACCCGTGCCCCAGATCCTTCTTTCGGGGAACTCCCTCTATACTTCGCCCGACTTCTACGGCGACCTTCGTGCTCGCCGCGCTTACTACATCTGGTTGGATACGCGAGTTCGAGGCTTCTTCGCCCGCCGCTCCGTTCGCTGGGCTGACTGTACTGTGGCTCCCAGCAAGGCCTTTGCCGATACGCTGCGGGAGTGGGCCGGAGGCAAGGTCATCAGCATCTATCACGGGTTTGATCCGGAAATATTCTTCAGAAACCATTGCCCGTTGCCTTCCGCGATCCAGTGCAAAATCGATTCCGGCAAAGACGCCCTGCGCCTCATCTTCGTGAGCCACTACAACTACTACCGCAATTTCGAGACCCTGTTGCGCGCCCTACCCTATATTCAAGAACGTCTCGGCGGGAGGAATGTTCAGCTGTTCCTTACCTGCAAACTGTCTTCGGAGGAAAATTCGGGAGCCTATCGCCCCGACGCTGCCGCTGAATTAGTTCAGCGTCTTGGAATCGCCGACCAAGTCGTTGAGCTTGGTGCTGTGCCATATCATTTGCTGCAGCATTTATACCGCGCCTGCCACATCTACGTCACTCCGGCCTACGCGGAAACCTTCGCCCATCCGCTGGTTGAAGCCATGGCGAGCAGTTTGCCGATCGTGGCTTCCGACCTTCAGGTCCATCGTGAGGTCTGCGGCGACGCGGCGCTTTACTTCCCATGCTTTTCTCCGGCGGATCTCGCAAAGCAAGTGGCCGCAATCGCCAACGCCCAGGAACTGGGGCGTGAAATGGCAAACGCGGGGCGGAACAGGTCGCTTGATTTCTCGTGGGCAAGGCACGTGCAAGAGTTGCTTGCGATATCGCAAGAGATGACCAATTAGTGCTCAGTCCGATCCACCGCAGAAAGAAACTGTTTCCTGCCGCACACTCTCCACGTACAAGCTTTCGTGTTTTCGCTGTTCGAGTTCGATCAGGGAGATATCGGCGATGCGGCTCTCCATAAAGCTGCGGACGGCAGGCTCCTCGAAACCGGCTTGCCGCAGCAGCGCGATGAGAGAATTTTCGTCAAACATCTGAGAGTGGTGTGCGCCAGGATGGAACAGATCGTGGACGGTGTGACTCAACAAGAGTCGATCCACAAAGCGGTGCGAGGCCATCGCATCAGAATCCATTAAATATTCGCGGGTGATGAGTCGCAGATCCGGTACCACCACCCGCAGCACTCCTCCTCGCCGCAACACCCGAAAACACTCCTTTGCAATTGCAAGCGATTCCGCCCACGAAAAATGTTCAAAGGCGTGCGACGAATAAATACAGCTTACACTTTCGTCGGCAAACGGCAACCCCTTTTTCACGTCATGCCGGCGCACATCTTTGGGCCAAGCTGGGGTTCGTAATAAGAGCCGCCCCAATCGAAGTCGTGACAGTGGAATGGTCGGTGAGTTGTCAATATTGCACCAACCCGGTGCACCCGACAAGCCGCAGCCAATATTAATTTTCAATTCCATTCTGGCAGGAGGTCGTTGCGTTAGCCGCGTCAGTCTCGGATTCTGCGCTTCGGATTGTAAGACTGCGGAGTTGGCAGTCATGCGCTCCTCCATCTGTTTGCGGAATAAGAAGACACGAATCGAGTTGATCTACGCCGGTAATGCTTCCATCGTCTGACTCACCTTGCGCCCGCTCACCTCGCTGGCGAAGCGCGCGGAAGAGCGCGAATTCAACCTGCAGTAAGCCACCACACTCTCAAGGATGTCGTCGAGCGACTGGGTTGGGGCGTACCCGAACCACTGGCGCGCTTTCGAAATGTCAGGAACGCGCCGCTGCATATCCTCGAAGCCCGCGCCATAAGCCTGGTCGTAACGAACATATTCGATAGTGCTTGTGGACCGGGTTACCTGGATGACTTTCTCCGCCAAAGCACAAATGGTCACTTCCTCGGTGTTGCCGAGATTGAAAACGTGGCCGATTGCCGCGTCGCAGGAAATGCATTGCACTAATCCCTTGACGATGTCATCGACATGGGTGAAACAGCGGGACTGTCTGCCATTCCCAAAAACAGTCAAGGGCTTCCCCGAAAGCGCTTGCTGAACGAAGGTCGGCAGGACCATCCCGTAGCGCCCAGTCTGCCGCGGTCCGACAGTATTGAACAACCGGACAATGGTCACCGGAAGCCTGCGCTCGCGATGGTAAGCCAACGCCAGGAACTCATCGATCGCCTTGGAGCACGCATAGCTCCAGCGCCCTTTCGTGGTAGGCCCAAGCACGAGGTCGTCTTCTTCAGAGAACGGAAACTTGGTGGACTTGCCATAAACTTCGGAGGTGGAGGTGATGAGCACGCGTTTCTTTTTCTTGGCCGCCAACTCCAAAACCAATTCCGAGCCCCCCACATTGGTCTGAATCGTGCGTACTGGCGATTCCACAATATTGAGAACGCCGACCGCGGCTGCTAGATGGAATACGAGTTCCGCATCGTCGATTAATTCCGCGAGCAGGGGTTTGTCGAAAATGGTGTCAATGCAGTATTGGAACCGGCCACTTTCCTTGGCCTCACGAATGTTCTCCATACTTCCCGTTGAAAGATCGTCGATGACGGTCACGTAATGACCCTGGCCAAGAAGGTAGTCAGAAAGATGCGAGCCGATGAAGCCGGCTCCGCCCGTAATCAGGATGCGCATGAAACTCCTTGAGCCGAAATTTCCCTTTTACGTTCCACGACGTCACTCAGTCTATGTCAACCCGTCATCCGAATCGTCTTGGAAAAGCGTTTTCTGTCCGCAATGTCTCTAGAACGTCAACAGGTCATTCAGTCGCGGCTTGGGCCGACGCGGTAGCTCCTCGGTCATCCTTTCTGTCATATGGGAGCTGCCAGATTCGGCGGTAGTATGTTTCCAGCCAAATGCCAACCACTATGCAAACCCTCGAGGATCCGCTTCTCTCGCGGTCCATGCCACGCGTCGTATCGCTTCCCGTGAGCGTGATTATTCCGGTCCGCAATGAAGCGCATAATCTGCCTCGCTGTCTGGAATCTCTCCGCGGAGCCGGCGAAGTTTACGTCGTCGATTCCGCCAGCACCGACGAGACTGCGGAGATCGCGCGCTCCTTTGGCGCGAAGGTCGTGCAGTTCCACTACCACGGTGGCTGGCCCAAGAAACGTCAGTGGGCCATGGACACACTTCCGCTGGCTTATGACTGGATTCTTCTTCTCGATGCCGACGAAGTCCTTACGCCTGAATCTGTGGAAGAACTCCGCGAAGCTATCCAGGATCCCCGCTACGACGGGTACTACTTTGGTTTGCGCATGTATTTCCTGGGACGAGTCCTCCGCCACGGGGATGCCAGCTTCTACACCAGCCCTCGCCTTCTTCGCCGCGGCAAGGGCCGCTTTGAATGCCGGTTCACAGATCAGGATACTTCCATGGGCGACATGGAGGCACACGAGCGTGTCGTGGTCGACGGAAGCGCGGCCGGTTTGAAAAATCCCCTGGTCCATCACAACGTGAATTCACTTTCGCGTTACATCCTCAAGCACGATGAATATTCGAACTGGGAAGCGCAGGCATGGCTGGCGGGGGAAAGTAGCTATCGCGACTTGCCACCAGCTTTGTTCGGAACCCAGGCACAGCGCCGACGCTGGCTGAAAAGAAATTGCCTGGGTGTGCCCGGCTCGCCTTTTCTTTACTTTCTGTATAAATATTTCTTCCGTCTGGGATTCCTGGATGGCGTGCCTGGACTGATTTACTGCGGGTTCCAGGGCATCCAGTTTTTTCATATCAAAGCGAAGATTTATGAATCGCGAATGCAGAGGGATCGATGAGCACAGCTCGACCCGAGTTCGCTCCCGACGCGGTCGCGTATCACGCCTCATTAGCGGATGGGTGGGAGCGCCGCTACCGAAAGCGCTCGTTTCAGATGCGTCACGCCGTCCTGAGGGACTCTCTGCAGGGTCGGGACTTGGCCGGCACTCTCTGGCTTGACGCAGGCTGCGGTACCGGCAACCTGGCGCGCTGGCTGGCAACGCGTGGCTGCAGGGTACTCGGGGTCGATGCCGCCTCCGAAATGGTTGCCGCAGCCAATCGGGCCGCCCGAGGTGAGAACCAATCAGACCGGCTCACCTTCGTCCGGATCACCACCATCGCTCGTCTGGCACTCGACGACAGCTCGCTCGACGGCATCCTGTGCTCAAGCGTCCTGGAGTACGTGCCCGACCCAATCGTATGTCTAATTCAATTTGCCAGAGTTCTTAAACCAGGAGGTCTGCTGCTGGTCTCAGTACCGAACCGAAAGTCAGTCGTGCGCCGAACGCAAGTTGCATGTCATCGCCTGGGTCGTCTCCTGGGACAACATTGGTGCGGGTTTCTGGACTATTCGCGCCATCAGTACTCGAGACCAGAATTTGAAAGCTTGCTGGTGCGCGCTGGTTTCTCCAGCGAAAGAAACGTGCCGTTCGGCAGCCCGCTGCCTGATTTGGCGCAGCGAAGCCGCCTCTGGGCACCTTTGCTGATGTTCGTTGCTCAGAAGCCCGCATGAAAACAATGCGCACAGAACTAGATCGAGGGAGCCGCTCTCATCGATGCTGATCCTGGGACTGAATATGTTTCACGCGGACGCCTCGGCCGCCCTTGTGCAGGATGGCGAAGTCGTATTCGCGATCGCCGAAGAGCGCCTGAACCGCGTTAAGCACTACGCCGGCTTTCCCGCGCTCGCCATCAAAGCGTGCCTGGATTTCGCCGGAGTCAGCATTAAAGAAGTTGATCACGTGGCGATCGGTCAGGACAGTGATGCCAACCTGGCCAGGAAAGTTCAATACGCCCTCGCCAATCCCGCCAAGATTCTCAATTTCATCCGCTTGCGCCAGCGCAAGCAGCCACTGCGAGATCTGCGATCGCTGATGGCTACGGCGCTTGACATCGACCCCAAGATGCTTCGCTTCCAGGAGCATCACCTCGAGCATCACATCGCGCACATTGCCAGCGCTTACTACTGTTCGCCATGGGATCAAGCCGCAGGCTTCAGTTACGACGGCTCCGGAGACTTCGTTTCCACCATGATGGCCCGCTGCGAAGGTACGCAGATTGAGGTGCTCGATCGCGTTTTTCTGCCTGACTCCCTCGGCAGCTTTTATACGATGATTTGCGAGTTCATCGGTTACCAACAATACGGGGATGAAGGCAAGGTCATGGGTCTCGCGCCCTACGGGACAGAAGCATTCTGCGAGCGGCTTGAAGAAGTGATTGGCCTGAAAAACGGCAGCTTCAACCTTGAACACAGTTTCTTCAAGCCGTTGGGAAGCAATCAAGGAATGCAAGTTCTCGCGGATGGCACGGTGCGACTGGCCCGGCACTTTTCCTCTCGAATGGTGCAAGCCTTCGGAAATCCACGTGAACCGCGCGCCGAAATTACTCAGCGTGATATGGATCTGGCCTACGCCATGCAGCGTCGCTTCGAAGATGTGTTGTTCCACCTTCTCACCCAACTGCATCAGCGCGTGCCTTGCGAAAATCTTGCCATGGCAGGCGGATGCGCGCTCAACAGCGTTGCCAACGGAAAGCTTTTCGCGCGCACCCCATTTCGACGAACATGGATTCAGCCGGCAGCCGGCGACGAAGGCCTGGCCATCGGCGCAGCCCTGCACACCTACCACTCCGTTCTGAATCAGCCGCGTTGTTTTGTGATGAAAAATTCGTATCTCGGCCCCGAGTTCTCCGGGGACTGCATCGAATCCGATCTGAAGAAAGCAAAGCTGCCCTATCGCAAATTGGAACGCGAACCGCTGCTTCAGGCCGTGGCCCAACAAATCGCGGCCGGCAACATCGTAGGCTGGTTTCAGGGACGCATGGAATGGGGCCCGCGGGCGCTGGGCAACCGGTCCATACTAGCTCATCCAGGTTTGCCCGGAATGAAGGATGTCCTGAATGCACGCATCAAGCAGCGGGAGTGGTTCCGTCCGTTTGCACCTTCGATCCTTGAGGAACGTCAGTGCGAATATTTCGAACACGACCACCCATCCCCGTTCATGCTGCACGTGTACAAGACTCGTCCGGAAAAACGCGCGCAGCTCGCGGCGGTCAATCATGTCGACGATACAGGCCGTTTGCAGAGCGTAAACCATGATGAAAATCCGCTCTACCACGAACTGATTCGCGCCTTCGAGCGCCAAACCGGAATTCCCGTGATCTTGAATACCAGCTTCAACGAAAATGAACCGATTGTGTGCCAGCCCGAGGAAGCCATCGACTGCTTTAAACGTACGCGCATGGATGCTCTAGCCATCGGGCCTTACCTGAGCATGAAAACTGAGAACCAGTAACTGAGAACCGAGAACTGGTAGTTAAGCAAAACCCATGGCAACCCATCCAGTTTCTGTGATCGCGGCCCAGCAAAACATCAAGTTGAGTCCCATGGCCGCGTTCCCGCGCATGCGCGCACTGGCTTGGTGCAATGATGTACTCTACGCCTCGCGCCGCTACACGCTGTTCCAATCCAGAATGAAGACGCACGCCAGCACCATCGAATGGCACCAAGTCGGCCGGTACCGGCCTTCCGCATGGCGAACCATCAGTTCAACGTCTCGGTTGGCATCGCGTCTTTTCCGCGATGGTTTCCACGCGCTTGTAGCTTTGTCTTCAGGGCATCTGATTGGTGCCGTGCCGCATGCCATCGTCACTCTGGCGCCAGGCGAAAATGAATTCCACGTCTCCTACAAGTTGCTCCGCGGCACCCGTCCCCTGCACCTTGCTATCACGCCAAGCGACCATATCTTCTGGGGCGAATATTTCGACAACCCTCAGCGCGATGAAGTTCACATTTACGCATCCACGGATCGTGGCGCTCACTGGGACGTGGCCCACACATTTCCCAAAGGCGCCATTCGCCACGTGCACAACATCGTGTACGACGCGTGGGAAAACTGCTTCTGGGTGCTCACCGGCGATGATGGCTGTGAGTGCCGTATTCTACGAACCTCGTGCGATTTCAAAACGGTGGACTTGGTCTTATCCGGCAGCCAGCAAACCCGGTGCGCGACGCTGGTTCCCACCCGTGATGCGCTCTATTTTTCCTCCGATACTCCCGTCGAAACCAATCACGTGTACCGCCTTGACCGCCGAGGACGCCTATCTGAAGTTGCGGAACTAAACAATTCCTCGATCTATGGCTGCAGCGTCGGCAATGCGGTTTTCTTCTCCACTATGGTTGAGCCCAGTGCGATCAATTCCGATCGCAAGGTGAATCTGTATGGCAGCCCTGACGGCTTTCAGTGGCAGCGCGTCCTGCAACGCAAGAAAGATCGTTGGCCCATGGGTTTGTTTCAATACGGCAACGCATTTCTGCCCGATGGCAAGAACACGACCGGCCTGCTCGCGGTCACAACCATCGCCGTCGAGCACGCCGACCTCGAAACCACCATCTGGCGCGTGTAGCAATCGTCCTGCGGGGGAATCGCGCACGTTACCTGCGCCACGCTTTTCTCATGCTAGTGTCCAGTTGTGAGTCGTCTGCAATATTACCGGCGCATCTTCAGCGCTTATCTTGTTCCCGGGAAAAGCCACCTGACATTCTGGCACGAGGCGCCCCAGGCAAACCCCGCAGCTCCCGCCCATCAGCTTGGTGAATACTACATGCCGTTTGCGGAAAAGGCCGACTATACCGGCCATCACGATTCCGCCGGCATTCCCATGCTCAACTACCACGGCAGAATCGGTCTGCAATACAACCCCATCGCGATCGCGCAGTGGGGACTGGGCAACTACAACCTCTTTTGCCGCGCCCAGAGTGACGAACGAAAAAAGAAATTCCTCGCCGCTAGCGACTGGCTCTGCACCCACCTCGAAACGAACTCGCATGGAACCTGGGTGTGGAATCACCACTTTGATTGGGAATATCGCACGCCGTTGAAAGCTCCCTGGTACTCCGCGCTGGCGCAGGGCCAGGGGATTTCTTTGCTGGTTCGTGCCTATCGCGAAACCGGCGCCGCTGCATATCTCGAAGGCGCTGAACGCGCGTTTGCCAGTTTCCTCAAATCCACCGGAGAAGGCGGCGTCACGTTCATCGATGCCCGCGGCAATCTTTGGTTCGAAGAATATGTGGTATCGCCGCCAACTCACATTCTCAATGGATTCATCTGGGCGGCCTGGGGCGTCTACGACTATTTTCTAGCGACACAAAGCAGCAGCGCCCGGGATTTGTTCGCACAGGCGGTGCACACCCTTCGCGCAAACTTGGATCGTTACGACCTGGGCTTTTGGTCACTCTACGAGCAATCGGGCACGCTCTTCCCCATGGTCGCCAGTCCCTTCTACCACCGATTGCATGTCGTACAGTTGTGCGTGATGCATCGCCTCACCGGAGACGAAACTTTCGCCCGCTTCGCGGATAAATGGGAAGCCTACGCATGCAACCCTGCCAAGCGAGCCTGTGCTCTGGTGTACAAAAGTGCATTCAAGCTTTGCTACTACTAGAAACTCATGAAAATTCTCTACGTTTCCCAATACTTTCCGCCAGAGATGGGAGCACCTGCCGGTCGCGCCGCGGAGTTATCGCGTCTTTGGGCAAAGGACGACCATGAGGTAACGGTTCTAACGGGATTCCCCAATCATCCCACTGGAGTCGTGCCACGCACGTATCGCAGAAAGTTTCGCCGTCTAGTAACCCGCGAGGACGTTGAAGGCGTGAATGTCGTCCGCACATGGCTTCTTCCGTTCCCGAATCGCAGGGCGTACGAGCGTATCTTGAACTACAGTTCATTTTGCGTTTCTGCTGCGACCACTGGACTCCTCCTTGACCAACCCGACGTCGTCATCGCCACGTCGCCGCAACTGCTGGTCGGTCTCTCAGGCTGGTGGCTGGCCCGTTGCAATGGTGCCCCATTCATATTCGAGGTTCGTGATCTCTGGCCTGAATCTTTGGCTGCGGTGGGAGTCGGCACCAGCGATTCCTTGCTCCATCGCACGCTGGCAAAGATTGCAGGATTTCTCTATCGTCATTCCGACCGCATCGTCGTTGTTACTTCAGCATTTAAAAAGCATCTGATCGAACACTGGCAGGTTCCCGAAGAGAAAATTCTGGTGGTCGAGAATGGAGTCGACGCAAATCTGTTTGGGAGGCATCCCCTCAACATGCCTCTGAGACGTGCACTGGGTGCGGAGGAAAAATTCGTCGTCTCCTATATCGGCACAATCGGCAATGCGCACGGCTTAGAAACGCTGGTTGAAGCCGCAACTTTGCTGCGCGAGAGAGCACCTAACGTTCTCTTCTTGCTCGTCGGCGAAGGCGCCGAGAAACAGCGCATCGTCTCTTTGGCAAACGCCCGCGGACTCACCAATGTGCTTTTCGTCGGCCAGCAGCCACGGGGAAAGATCCCGGCTTACCTTGCCGCGTCGGACGCTTGTCTGGTGCTGCTCAAGAACGCCGAGCTTTTCAAAACCGTTCTCCCCACTAAAATGCTGGAGTTCATGTCGTGCGCTCGCCCCGTGATTCTGGGCGTAGATGGTCACGCTAGAGAAATCATGGAGCAAGCCAATGCCGGAATCTTCATCCAACCGGAAGATCCCGCCAAGTTGGTGGAGGCGATCTTGCGCCTGGCTGCCGATCCGGCGTTGTGCGAGTCCCTCGGCCGCAATGGCCGCCGGCATGTTCTCCAATTTTTTTCCCGCGAACATACCGCCAGGACATATCTCGAAATATTGCAGGATTTGTTGGAAAGAGATCAACGCACTGTCGCGGCTGTGGCGTAGCAGTGAACCGCGAGTGTGACGCGGGCGCTCCCGCCCGTGCGGCGTCCAACTGATAACTCGAAACTGATCAGGATCTCGCTAGGGGATCGCCACGATGCTGGCCGCAGTCGCGGCTTGCATGGCCGCTTCAAAAGTGCGGCCAGCAATAGCCTTGGCCGCGCTGGTCGGGACAAAAAGAATATCGTCGGCTTGCATCGTCACATCCGGCGCCTTAGCCCTCAGGATTTTTTTCAGCTCCACAGAGGTTTCGGTAATGCCATCCGGCCCCTTGCGGATGATCCTGGCGCCGCCCAGATTGGCCGTGCGTGTCGTCCCCCCCGCCAGAGCAATCGCCTGCAGCACCGTCAGATGCCCGCTGTCCATCAGAAATCCGCTCGGCCTTCCCACATCCCCCACCACGTAAACCAGATCGGCCTTGCGCACGATGATCGTGTCCCCGGGCAGGATGGGGATATTACTCTCCGGATTGTCGCTTACATTGCGGGAGAGCGGGACCGTAATCGGTTTATCAGTCTGCCCGCGATGCGTGACCGTAATGCTTCGGCCCGCTTTTTCCGTGAATCCGCCCGCGGCCGAGATTAGATCGAAAAGCTGTTGTTGTCCCGGTACCGGGTACACTCCCGGCCTCGCGACTTCACCCAACACACTCGCGCCCTGCGACGCATACTGGTCGACAAACAATGTAACGTGCGGATTTTTCACGAAGCCGCCGTCTGAAAGCCGCTTCTGGATCAGGCCCTCGGCCTCCTCTGCCGTCAGCCCGGTGACGTGGACATAGTCAATCAGCGGCAGATAAATCTCGCCTTGGCTACTGACGCGCGCCTTGGTCGTTAGCTCCGGAACGTTGTAAACCCCCACTTCGACCAAGTCACCGGCCTCGAGTCGTAGAGAAGAGCCGGGTTGAGTGGCCGGAATTTCGCTTTGCTCTGTCGCGTTCGGAGCTCCTGCCGCGGACGGCATACCGGCTTTTTCAACGATTGGAGGTGTAGCTTGCGGCTCGGCGGATTGAGCAAGTGCTTTCGTTGCGAATGCCCCCAGTAACAGAAGCGAAAATATCCAACCGCGGACGAACGTGACCGAGCTCCATCGCATGGACGACGTCGAAAGATGCACTGGCATTTTTGTTGAAGTCTAGCATGGTAGTGAGCAGATGCAGACCAGTGTTCTGCCCCAGTGCTCAGATCGCAAACATCGAGACAGGCTCTCGCCGACGTACCAAGACAGAGAATAGTGGAGCAATGTTGATGGTTGTAGGATTTGACTTGAGAAGAGGGCTGACGGGGCTGTACACCGTTCCCAGCTCTTTCACTTTCGATAGAGGAGATAGTTGATACTTTTCTACCTCGGGGCATTTGCAGCGTCGCTGCTGCTTTCGTTCGTTCTGACCAAGTACGTTCGCGATCTCGCGACCGCCCATGGCTGGGTCGCGGCTCCCGCTTTGGAGCGCCACCTGCACAGCCGTCCCCTTCCCCGATTCGGCGGCGCCGCGATTTTTCTGTCTTTTATCCTAACTTTCGTGGTCGCGCTGCTGTCTGGTTGGCATCACCTTACAGCGAATTTCGGGCTCTCCCTCAGAACTTTGTTTACCATTCTCCTCCCCGGTTGCCTCATCTTCGCGCTCGGCATTTACGACGACATCCATTCCGTCAGCCCTTACGCCAAAGTCGCCATTCAGTCGGTGGCGGGGGCCATGCTTTTTGCCGGTGGCCTGCGCATCCTCGATTTGCCACTGTTCTTTGGCACCCACCATTTCTCCTGGTTTGTCGGCCTCCCGCTCACCATCCTGTGGGTTCTCGCAATTACCAACGCTTTTAACCTCATTGATGGACTCGACGGGCTGGCCGCGGGGTCCGCCCTCTTTTCGACGATGGTTGTATTCGCGGTTGCGCTGGTCACGGGTTCCTCTCTGGTTTCGCTCATGGCCCTGGCGCTGGCGGGATCGATTCTGGGCTTTCTCCGTTTTAATTTCAGCCCGGCGACCATCTTCCTCGGAGACTGCGGAAGTCTTTTCATCGGATTCATGTTGAGCGCCCTCGCCCTGCAAGGCGCCCAGAAGGCCCCGACAATTATCGCAGTGGCGATCCCGGTTGTTTCTTTTGGTTTGCCTATTCTGGAAACAGCTCTCTCCATCATCCGGCGTTTTATCAACGGACGCCCGGTTTTTACCGCTGACCGTGAACACATTCATCACAAACTTTTGCAGCGCGGGCTTTCTCACAGGCAGGTTGTCATCACGCTTTACGCTGTGTCTGCACTCTTTGCCTTACTGAGTTTGTTTCTCCTTTGGCCGACCGGTCAGATGTTGGGCTTGGTCCTCGCTGTGCTCGGTACGGGAGTGTGGATCGGCGTTCAGCACCTCGGCTATCTGGAGTTTGGCGAACTACGGCGCGTGGCCCAGCGGACCATCGAGCGCCAGATCCTTATCAACAATCTCGCCATCCGCAGAGCCACAGAAGAGTTGAAGGTTACCTGTGATTACGCGCAGCTTTGCCGCATCCTGGTGGCCGCGCTCGCAGGCAACGACTTCGATGCCTTCGACTTGCAACTACGCTCGCAACCTGCCGGACTCCCCACCATCAACGGACTGCATCTCATTTCCCGCTGGGGAGAGACTCCCCTGCTGCGCTGGACCAAGCCAGGCAGCCACTTCGCCCAAGAGTTGACCAGTTCCTGGTGCCTGACTCTGGATCTTGTCACCACCCGGCACGAGCGCTGCGGCTCCATGACCATCCACCGCCTCTATACTGACCGTGAGTTGCAGTTCGACATCAACCTGCTCACTTCGGTTTTCCCGGTGGCGTTGGCCGACGCCCTGGAGCGCGCCTCGAATCCCTTGCCGGAGGTATTTCCCGCGGACGAGCCGTCTTCCGGGTTGGTCGCAGCGCAAGCAAGCTAAGCCCTGACTAGTTTGCAGTTGTCGCGTGGGCCTATTCGTGTTCTTCCTTTGTGTACCTTTGTGTCCTTTGTGGTTCAGGCATTTGCACTTCGTCAACCACAAAGGACACAAAGGTACACAAAGGGAAACCCGCTTTATCCACAGCCCTGAACCAGTCCTGTCACTTCTGAATCGTCGCCCTCCCATGTAGTTTTCTTCATTCACTCGCCCAAGAAAAATCACGCGGGAGGAACTCCGAAAGATGAAGGAAAGGCTCACCGGGCAGGACATCAGCTTTCTCACCCTACAGACCGCTGTGTTTTGCGTTGAATGTGAGTTGATCAGCAAGAACAACACGCCCCACTGCATGGCTTGCGGATCGCGCGCAGTGTTGAGTCTGTCGCGAGTTCTCGGAGGATCTTTACGCGGACAGCAGACGGCTCATCTGATCGCGGACGCCGAACTGGATCGCCTGGTGCGCGAACTGCTTCGCACGGTTCCTGCGGCCACTTCAGAAAACCGGGTGCCCGCTTCCTTCGCAACTCTTGCCCCGTCGCGCAGCCATGCCCGATCCATGGACTCGCAGCCGGTGCCAAGCCGGGTATGCGTTTCCGGCAACGAACTGAATATTCATCCCGGCGAAATCGATCTCGAGCCCGCGATCAGCGTGATTGCCGAACGCGCCCAGGCTCTGACCGGAGCGACCGGCGCCGCCATCGCCCTGCGCCACGGGGACGAAATCATCTGCCGCGCCCGCACCGGCCGCACCGCGCCCGACCTCGGAGTTCGCCTGCAAACCGACTCCGGCATCTCCGCCGATTGTGTCCGCACCGGCGAGGTCGTGCTTTGCCACGATGCCGAACGCAACCCTCGCGTCGATCTGGCCAGTTGCCGCCGCCTCGGCGCGCGTTCCATCCTGGCCGCTCCGCTTCGCCATTTCCGCAGAACGCTCGGAGTGTTTGAAGTTCTCTCCGGCTCTCCGCACGCCTTCGACAACCGCGACGTAGCCACCATGCAACTGCTCTCCAGCCTGATGGTCGCCGCAATTTCGCGCCTGTCCAGCATCCAGCCGCTCAGCCAGCGCCAGTCGGCTTGAATCTCGGGCACGCTAATGAAATAGCGGACGAACCGGGGAGGCGGGACTTTTTTCTGTTGCTTCGTCGGGAACGCCCCGTCCTCTGTTCCCGAGTTTCCCACCGTCCCGATCCATGATTTCCACAATGCGACGTATGATCGGTGCTGTATGACAGGCTTTGACATAAATTAAGTTGCCTATTATCAATAACTTGTAATGAGTTTATTCCGTTCCAGGCAAGCCGTAATAAAACTCCAAAAAATACTCCTTGTAATGCGGCATGGACAATAGTGGAGTATCTCATGCCGTATCAATGCCGCACGAAACGGAGGATCCATGGAGGATAAGAGGATTGAGGCGAGAAAGAAAACAGCCCCCTATCTGCCGTTCAAGACATTCATAAACTCGCTGGACACATTCGCTCAGGGGCTTCCTTCGATCTTGGATCGGACTATCTGGAGGAGCCAAGCAGGTGTGACGCAAGGCCTAATCATGAATACCTATCGGTTCTTCGGTCTGGTGGACGAATACGACAGCCCAACGCAATCGTTGGAAATCATGGTGCGCCAAACTGAGCAGCGACCGTCCGTTCTGCGGGGATTGATTGAAGCAACATACGGCCAGGAATTCGGGCTCGATTTTACTACGACAACGCCGAAGGTATTGGAGGATATGTTCGTCGATTCCTACGCCGTCACCGGCGCGACGAAACAGAAGGCGATCACATTTTTCCTCAAGGCCGCACGATTCGCGAACATTACTCTATCGCCGTTCTTGCTGAATCAAATTAGAAATACCTCGATTCGGCGTCGTCGTACAAAAGGGAAAGATTCCACAGGGCCACTGGGGAGGGAAAATGGCAGCAACTTCGGCGAGACACTCGTTGCTCTAGCCCCGTCATCCACCGTTACAACCCACAAAATCGATTTAGTTAGCGGAGGGACGTTAACGGTTTCGATCACAGCCAATCCATTCAAGATGCCTCAACAGGATCGGGACTTCGTGTTCTCGCTCATCGACAAACTGCAACAGTACGAAAAAGAACACCCGGTTGCCGAACCCGAAGAAGGCGAGGAAGACGATGAACAGCAATTTTAGAGTCAACGGCACCTCAGTGAATTTTGATCTCCGCTATAACAACCGAAGCGGAGCGCACAATTCGTGCTCTCAAAGCATATAGAAGGCAAGCGGCTGACACTGGCGCCTACCAGAGAGCGCTTCGGCGCAGATTCCGGACAACATAGAGTGCAGATGAAATTATGGAAAAGCGGTACAACAAAATGAGCATCTGCGCAGTAATTGCTTTGAGACACAATATATAGGGATTACCTCTTGACAGCGTTATTTAAGGCAGTAGTAAGGTAGGAGTGTAGCAAGCGGCCCCATAGCTCAAACGGACAGAGCGCCTGCCTACTAAGCTCGGAGATGTCAGTTCAAGTCTGACTGGGGCCGCCAGTCAACAACCAGTGCCCTCGTAGCTCAGAGGCAGAGCAGCCTACTCTGAATAGGCAGCGCGCAAGGTTCGATCCCTTGCCGGGGGCACCAGCTTTTGACGCGGACGGTTAACCGTACCCCGCGTCAAAACTTTGTAAAAGAAGTCTCGATTCGCCTTCTGGCGATCCAGCCAACTTCCTCTGGCCTTGGGCGATGAAGGAAAGTCCGGGCAAGACGGGAATCATACCTGTCACTTGACAGGCTAGTCAATCCCACTGTCAAAAGTATACCCCTCATCCTCTTCCCAAGAAAAACACTTTGGTGCCGTCCTTGCCATGGCATAATTACGTTTTTACATAATTATGTCTTAACGTTTTTACGTAAATACGTCAATAGAGAAGTTGATTCGTGAGTCCGCCAAAGAGTCACGTACCTAAAAACGCAAAGCCCACGAGCCTCAAAATTACAGAAGAGGATCGGGAGGCCCATCGCGAAATAATGCAAGCCAGAAAAGTCTCTCGGAACGAAAGGACTCGCATACAAGACGTTTTTATTGACGCACTCTATGTTCTGCTCGAGCAGGAAACTGGAAAAACGTATCACGACGTTAGAAGCCAACTTCCTGCAGAACTTCGTACACCACTACCATCTCCGCCAAACAAAGTCGCTCAGATGCCTAAACGAAAGAAAAAACTATGACATGGTTTATGGACGGAAGCACGGGGACACACGGGACATGTCCCGCCCTCCGCAGATTTGCTTCCCACCTTTGCGCAACGAACGCGCAAAGATGGGGCACCCTTCAGTTGGGGTGGTGCGGGCGATCCACAAACAACTTCAATAGCCTGATCGGATGACCGGTCGGCAAGCATAACGCATGCCCCCGACCCTTGCGAAACAACCGCAAGGAGCGGGCCACGCCAACCCTGAATTGTTTACTTGCTAAAGTCCGCGAACACCCAGGACGCTTTATCATTGACGGCGCACCTTTAAATCGGATAACCTGTTACAAGCTATATTATCTACAAGATAATTGACGATCTTTGACAATTTGACCCAGGCGATGGTGTGGCTTTTAGCGTCCCAAATGCCCACCCCAGTTCCAAAATGGGATGCCGAGAGCCGTCACGCCCGCCGTAACTCCCATGTTCTCTAGATTTTGCGTGTAACTCCTGCAAACTCAAAGATCTAGCACATAGTCAAAATTTAAGTCGTTTGCGCTCTAGATTTTGCGGCGAAAAGGGGGAGGGGGGTACCCGGTACCAAATGGTAAACTTCCGTCCCAATTTGGGAAGATCGGAACCGCTATTGAAAAGCGCTTGTACAATGCCCCTATGCGCCGCGGATTCCTGCTCACTGCCCTGCTGCTCGGATGCACCCTGACTGTCGCCGCTGACAAAAAGCATTCATACCTTTTCGCCTGGTGCGGCGACGACGACAAAAAGGCGAGCGACTTTCTGGCTGTCATCGATGCCGATCCGGCATCGCCAGCCTACGGACAGGTCGTAACGACCGCGCCCACCGGAGTTGCGGGATCGGTTCCTCATCACACCGAAGTGGAAATGCCCGCCGGCGGACTGCTGATGGCCAACGGTTTCGAGGCGGGCAAGACTTGGGTTTTCGATCTGCGAGATCCGCCCAAGCCGCACATCGTCGCGTCCTTTGGCGATCTCGATGGATACATGCATCCCCACACTTACTTCCGGCTGCCGAACGGCAACGTGTTAGCCACCTTCCAATATCGAGGAGGCCACGGGCCGAAAGCGGAAGGCGGCGGCCTGCTCGAGATCGACAACGGCGGCCACGTGCTCCGCGAGGGCAGTGCCCAAGCCCCCTCTGCTGCTGGCGAACTTATTCGACCGTACAGCGTCGAGTTGTTGCCGGCGGTTGACCGAGTCGTCTCCACCAACACTGCGATGCACGATATGGACGGCAAGAGCCGCACCGTGCAGGTGTGGCAATTCTCCAGCCTGCGCGTGTTGCGGACGCTCGTGCTTCCGCCGGGTCCACGCGGCGACGAACAGTACTACCCAGGCGAACCGCGCGTCCTCGACGATGGCAAGAGCCTGCTGGTGCATACCTTTAATTGCGGGCTTTACCTGATGCGCGGTGTGGACAGCGAGAATCCTTCGCTTCGCTTCGTTTACAGCTTCCCCGGCGGCGACTGTGGCGTGCCTCTGCGCATCGGACACTGGTGGCTGGCAACGGTGCCGGAGACTCACAGCTTAACCGTGCTGGATATTTCCGATCCGGAGAAGCCTCGCGAAGTAAGCCGCGTCACGTTCGACGCCGGGCAGAAGCCGCACTGGGTCGCGGCCGATCCCACGGGCACGCGCATCGTCCTCAACTCGGACGAGAACGGTCCCGATCACCGGCTCTTCATCGTGAACTTTGATCCGCAAACCGGCTCGGCGAAGCTCGATGAGAGCTTTCGCGACCGGGGCAGCGACCGCCCCGGCGTCAGCATGGACGGCAAGTCGTGGCCGCACGGTTTTCAAGGCAATGCCTACGCCCACGGAACCGTCTTTTCCAGGTAAATTCGCGGCGCTTGGCTTCATTCCCTACTCCGTCATCAAGCGGAGTCGAGGGACCTTGCGTGTCTGCCGGTGCTAACGAGCGGCTACGCAGGGGCAAGTCTGTTGCGCAGGCAAACACGGGGTCTTCCGACTCCGCTCAAGGTGACGGGTCGCAGCCGGGAAAGGCGCTTTTTCAAAATGGGCCATCCCATCCTTTAATCGCTATAAAACCTTGCCAAGCTGGGGTAATATGTATCCCTGATTTTGTATGGCGACCCTTGGGTCCAATCCGGTGGAGGCTGGCCGGGAGGTGATCCCTCCCGGGCGCACTCGACGCCGGCACGTGCGGCAGCGGGTTCACACCCCGGCATACGCCAGCCTCAATGGGAGCTCGAGTGGCCAAATCCTCGATCTCAGTGAGATCGTCGACATCCACGAAGAAGGCATGGCCATTCAAGCGTCGTCGCCGCTTGAGGTTCAGCGGAGCGTGAATCTGTGTCTGGATCTTACGGCGACCAAGGCCTGTATTCGCACCACTGGCGAAGTCATCTGGTCGGACGGGTCGGGAAGGGTTGGGATCCGCTTTCCCGAGATGCCGGATGACTCTCTCCGCCAGCTCAAAGAATGGCTCTTTGTCAATTTGCTGATAGCCTGCGCCAATCAGCGGGCGGAACTGTTCTCCCAGGGCGCGGCTCAATCAGTGGTCGAGACACCACCGCACGACAGTGCTCTGGTCCATTGGATGCGGCAGGAACTCGAGCCCACGGCTCCCGCGGACTATACCTCCGTTCTGACCGCCCTGGCTGCGGTGAAGCGGGAAGTGGAGGCGCTTGGGCCTAATCTCGACGAAGCTTTGCAACTGTTAGCGCAGAGAGCGCAAACGTTCACGCACGCGACAGGTGCGGCGATTGCTTTGACCGAAGGCTTAGAGATGATCTGCCGCGCCAGTGCCGGGCACGATGCTCCAGGCCTGGGGGCGCGGTTCAGTATTGGCTCGGGTTTTTCGGGCGAATGCGTGCGCACTGGCCGCTTGCTGAGCTGTGAAGATTCCGAAACCGACCCGGTAGTGGATCGCGAAAGCTGCCGTGCTCTTGGAATTCGTTCGATGGTCGCGGTACCGGTTCGCTGGCAGGATACGGTTATCGGCATCCTGGAAGTGTTCTCCCCGGAACCGTATGCCTTCAGCTCGAACGACTCCATTGTGCTCGAGCGGTTGGCTGGAATCTGTTCCTCCGCGGTGCATCGTGCAGGCATGGAACCTGATTCTCGAGAAGATGATTCTCTCCAGTCCGACATTGGGGAAGCCGTTTCGAGGCTGTCTGCTTCTCCAGCGCCGGTGGCGTGTATTGACGATGAGTTTCCCGTCGAGACTCCGGCAGACTTGCCGCTTCCTCATCTTTCTCGATCTCGCAAGATTCTTTTTGCCGCAGCCGCGACTACGGTTGTATTCGCCGCCTCATGGGTGATTTCGCCGCGCGACCTTAGCCGATTCGCAGGTCTTGGTGTGTCGTCCCAGCAGCCCGCGAAGCCGCCTTGCTCGCAGCCCCCACCGCCGGCGCCAGTCCTAGTTGCATCGGACAGCCTCGAGGGTATGCGTAAATTGGCCGAACAAGGCGATCCCTCAGCCCAGTTTTCGGTCGGGGCACGGTACGCAACGGGTGAAGATGTGCCCCAGGATTATGCCGAAGCCGTGCGCTGGTTCACCATGGCAGCGGAGCAAGGTCACGTGGTTTCGCAGGCAACACTCGGGGCTTATTACTGGGCGGGGCGCGGCGTTCCTCAGGATCTGGTTAAGGCCTATTTCTGGTCGGTCCTGGCTCAGGCGGGTGGAGACGAGGCCAGCAAATACCGAGTCGCCCATCTCGCTTCGCGGATGAACCATGCCCAGATCGCGGCCGCCCAGCAGCAGGCCAACGATTGGATCAAAGAACATCAGGCACTTAGCCAGAATTCCCAGGTTCCGCACTGACGCGTCCGCACGGATGACCAACCTCCGTTAATGTGCAAACATTTGCACACTACCGTGCGGATGCACCTTCATAAGCCCCGGAGATCTCAGCCAGATAGGGTTTGGTAGCGGGCTTGCTCATATCCTGGCAGGGGCCGGAAATTACGGGAATACCCCTAGTCGGAGACCAATACGATGAAGACTACATTGTTTCTGTTGTGCCTTCTTTGTACCACGGCTGCTCTGGGACAGTCTTTTGCTGCCACGGCGTTGAGCAACGAACCACAACCGCTTCAGATGATTAGTCACCCGGCGCGGGCTACCCAACATGCGATGGCCGCGGAGCAGAACCTGCTCGACAATTCCAGCTATCTATACGCGCAAGGCGAGAGGCCGCTTTGGGAAGTTGCGCCGGTAAAGGTTGCCGTGCCTCTGGGGGATGTGGCACGTTTCTATAGACAAGAGCACTTAGCCGCGAAGAAGGCCGATTTCGTTCGCAACGACTAGTTTCAAAAGTGGCGAAAGGCGCTCACGGGCGGACGAAATTATGCCGGCCGTTCGAGTGTCACGAAAACCACTTTTTCCAGCCGCTCTTCAGGTTTGTCTAGTTTCGCCCACCAAGCTTTCTCTGGCGCATTTCCGGGAAGCCGCGTAACATGTGGACGTTGGGCTCAGCAGTGACTGCTTAATAGCGGTCCGACGGGCGACGCGCTGGGCTGTGCAGGAGTTGTTATGAGCGACGTTTCCTGGTCTACTCGGCTCTTCCCGAGTTCGCGAAGCTGGGCATTCCGTATTCTTTCTTCTTGTTTAGCCGCGTGGGTTCTGCTGTTCGCCGCTTCACAGGTTGTTGTTAACGCGCAATCGAACTCACCACAACCGGCAGCGTCCCCAACCCAGACAACAGCACCGCGTGCCACCGACAACGCGACCGCGGCCGAGATCAGTTCTCGCGATGAGGCCACCACTTTCAAAGTGAACGTAAAGATGGTGCTGGTCCGCGTGGTGGTGCGGGATGGACAAGGTCACGCCATCGGCAATCTGCACAAGGAAGACTTCCATGGTTTCCGATCATTACTATCCCTCGCAGCCGGGCCCGCACCCCACGCTCCTGATGCGCCAGCCCTACGGCCGCGATATCGCTTCCACCGTCACCTACGCGCACCCGGCATGGTTCGCCAGCCACGGCTACAATGTCGTCATCCAGGACGTTCGCGGCCGCGGCGACTCCGGCGGCGACTTCTACCCCTTCCGCCACGAAGGCCGCGACGGCGCCGAAACCATCGCCTGGCTGAGCATGCGACCGGAATCAAGCGGCAGCCTCGGCATGTACGGTTTCTCTTATCAGGGAATCACGCAACTCCTCGCCGCCGCCGAGCGTCCGGAAGGATTGGTTTGCATCGCGCCGGGCATGACGGCGCACGACCTTTACCACGGCTGGTTCTATCACCACGGCGCGTTGCGTCTGGCATCGTCGCTCGGTTGGGGATTGCAAATGTTGAAGGCCGACGCCCGCCGCCGCAGTCTGCGCGAGGCGAGCGACCGTCTCGAGCAGTCCTGGGCCGACCTGGCCGCGCAGCCAAGCGTCCTCCCGTTCCGCGATAATCCCGCGCTGCACGGCGAAGGCCTGCCGACCTACGTGCTCGATTGGTTCGATCACGCCGACCCCGGTGAATATTGGTCGTCGCTCGACATCAGCCAGACGTTTGACCGCATCCGCGTCCCGGCGCTGCACGTTTCCGGCTGGTACGACACCTACCTCCAGGGCAGCATCGACGGATTTCTGGCATTGACCATGCGCGCGGGCAGTCCGGTCGCGCGCGACAACCAGTTCCTAGTTGCTGGTCCGTGGACCCATATACCCTGGGGCGATCGCGCCGGATCGGCGGACTTCGGCGCCGAGGCGCTCCTCGATACCGACGCACTTCTGCTCCGCTGGTTCAATCACTGGCTCAAGGGTTCGGGAGAATTCGCGCACGAACCCCGCATCCGTCACTTCGCGCTCGGCGAGAATCGCTGGCGCCACGCCGCTAAGTTCCCTTTGGAAGCGAAGCACGCGCTGTACTTGAGCAGCGCCGGCCGCGCGAACTCGCGCAAAGGCGATGGCGTTTTGTCCGCCTCGAAACCCGCGAATAACGAATCCTCCGACATTTTTGTTTACGATCCGGAGGTCCCGGTTCTCGCGCCGGGAGGCGCCGCGGCACCCAGCGGGCAGTTCGATCAGGCATCGCTCGAGCTCGGCAACAACCTGCTCGTCTACTCAACCGCGCCGCTCGCGGCGCCCCTGCGCGTTTTCGGCCAGCCGCGCGTTTCGCTCTACTGCGCCACCTCCGCCGAACACGCCGACTTCACGGCAAAACTCGTGCGTGTCCGTCCCACGGGCGCCGCGGAATTCATCTGCATCGGGATCGCGCGTTCCAGTTGGCTTTTTGCGAAGTCCGGTTACGCCGCGGACAAAGTTCACCATTGGCAATTCGATCTCGAGCCCACGTCCTGTCTCTTTGCCGCCGGAGACCGCATTCGCCTCGAAATCGCCTCGAGCGCGTTTCCGCTCTACGACCGCAACCCCGGAAGTGAAGTGCCTTCGTGCCGCGCCAACTCCTGGGACTGGCGGCGGTCCACGCAGATCGTCTACCACACGGGCGACCGGCCCTCGGCTCTCTACTTGCCAACAAGCGAGGCTGCCGGATGAGCGCCGCCTCGACGGTCCCGCAGGTTGAGTTCGCCGCCGTCACCAAGAGTTACGGCACGGGGCGGGTCGTGCTCGATGCCATCGCGCTGACGATTCAAAAAGGCGAGTTCGTCAGCATCATTGGCCCGTCCGGCTGCGGCAAATCCACCGTGCTGAAGTTGATCTCGGGTCTTACGCCGCCAACCAACGGAACCATTCGAATTGACGGCATGACGCCCCGGGACGCGCGCGAGACAATCTCCTTCATATTTCAGGACGCCACGCTTCTTCCGTGGCGTACCGTCCGCGACAACGTCGGCCTGGGTCTGGAACTGGAGCGCGCTGGCAGCAATCGCCGCAAGAAAACAACCGCCGCGCTGCTTGAGCTCGTGGGACTTCAGGACGTCGCCGAAGCCTACCCTCGCGAGCTTTCCGGAGGAATGAAGATGCGCGCCTCCATCGCGCGCGCCCTGGCCACCAATCCCCGGCTGCTCCTGATGGACGAGCCGTTCGCCGCCCTGGACGAAATGACGCGCGACCGCATGAACGAGGAACTGCTTCGCTTGCGGGCGGAACAGAAATGGACCGGGGTGTTCGTCACCCACTCGGTTGCGGAAGCGGTCTTCCTCTCGACCCGAATCGTCGTGCTGTCGCCTCATCCCGGACGCATCCACGCCAGTTTTCAGGTCGACCTTCCGTTTCCGCGCACGGCGCTGCTGCGAGAGCTTCCGGAGTTTGAGGCGCTCGTGGCCCGCGCGTCACACGTGCTCAGGGAGGCGCTCGTTCAATGAGGCGGCATCTGGTCACCGTTGCAAATGCCGCGGCCGTCTTCGCGACGTTGGTCGTTCTCTGGCAGTTGATCCTGTGGATCTTCAAGGTCCCGCCTTACATGCTGCCTTCGCCCTGGGCCGTCGCGAAAGCGGTGGTCGCGCGGTTTCCTTCGTTGCTCGCCTCGCTCGCCATCACGGCCGAGGAATCTCTCGGCGGGCTCATTGCCAGTATCGTCGTCGGCGTGCTGGTCGCGCTGATTTTTGCTCAGTCGCGTTGGGTGCGGCGCATGCTTTACCCTTATACGATCCTGCTGCAGACGGTGCCCATCATTGCCATCGCTCCGCTGATCCTCATGTGGATCGGAGCGGGCGCGCCGGCGGTGACTTTCATCGCGTTCGTCATCTCGCTCGCGCCGGTCATCGCCAATACAACGCAAGGTCTCATCAGCGTGGACGAAAATCTGGTGAATCTTTTCTTGATGCACAACGCCTCGCCCGCGCAGCTCCTTTTCAAGCTGCGCCTGCCGCATGCCGTTCCTTCGCTCTTCGTGGGGATTCGCATCGCCAGCGGCATCGCGCTGATCGGCGCCATCACCGGCGAACTCTACGCGGGGTCGAGCCGCGTCGGCGAAGGCGGGTTGGGTTACTCGATTCTTTATGCGTCCACGCAGCTGCAGACCGACTATCTGTTCGCGCTCGTATTTGCCGCGACGGTGCTGGGTTTCAGCTTCATTTTCGCGGTGATGTTTTTGGAGTGGTACTTTCTGCATCGCTGGCACGAGTCGGCCCGCGCGCCGGAAACGGAATAAATTCGCGCGGGCCCTGGGGAGACTTGAAATGTTGCGCCTGGAAACGGAAACCGGATGGTGGCTGGTAACTCATCCCGACCACGCTCGTCTGGCGGGGGCATTCGCCGAGCGCTGGGGCAACGAGCGTTTCTGATCGCCCGAGCCGCGCGCGCATGTCCTGAAGGGAATCGCGCGCCACGACGACGGATGGCTCGCGCGCGACGCCGCGCCGCAGATTACGCGCCAGGGCAAGCCCAGCGCGTTTTCGTTCGAGCTCGTCGGCAAGTACTCTGCTTTCGAGGAGATAGATCTAGCGGATTATCTGGCGGTGCGCGACCGCGCCGTGCGCCTGATCGCGGAGGAAGACCCTTACGCGGCGATCCTGATTTCCATGCACACGTATAGTTTGCTGAACGACCACGCCGACCGCTCGACGATTGCGCCGACGGAATTGCCTCTCCTCGATGAGTTTCTGGTCGGGCAGAAAATATTCCAAGCATCTCTGATGCAACAAGTTGCGAGCGATCCCCGCTTCTCTGCCGAACAGCAAGCCGAAGCCGCCGTCCTGGACCATTTTCGGCTGCTGCAGGCCACCGACTATCTTTCCCTGCTGACTTGCGTGAATTTTTCGCGGCCGGCCAACCTGTTGCACCCGTTGCCGTTGCGAGGCGGCGGGCATGCGCGCATCGAGGTGCGGTCGGCGGGAACGCGCCACTTCGTCCTCGATCCGTACCCGTTCGCGGAGGAGTCGCTGACGTTCCAGTTTCCGGCGCGGCACGTAGCGGGAAAGGTGTTTTCGGCCGCGGCGGAGCTGCAGGCGGGGTTCGACGCCGCGCCAGTGGAAACGCTGTCGGTGACGGTGAGCGCGGCATGACGACCTTCGGGGCTGCGTGATTTCTGCGTTAAGCGACCAGTTAAGGGGCCTTAAGTGCGCAAAACACGCCAAAATCGCCGCCACATTGAACGATTTGATGCTTTAGAGTGAAGCGATTCTGCGCCGAAATTCAAAGGAAGAAAAGGGGGACGGCGGAAAGCCGCCGTCCCCCGATTTGCTCACGCCCGCCTTAGCGAAACGTAGAAATCAAAACTGTACGCTCAGCGACATCTGTATCTGCCTCGATGTGCCGATGGTCTTGTCCACCTGACCGAGGCCGCTAACGCTTGCGCATTGGTACAGGGCAGTGAACGTCTTGTCGCAAGGCGTTGTTGTCGCAGGCGTACCTGCCTGCGGGAAATCGTTGAAAAACAGATTCTGCGTGACGTCGTCGATCGGGATGTCGAAACTGGGTGTGTTGGTCAGGTTGAAGACATCAAACGAATATTTCACCGACACGCGCTCGTTAATTCTCGTAGTTTTTACGATCGAAATGTCCGCGCGCTTCTGCCATGTTTGCCGGAAAATGTTTCGCTGTCCGCTGGTGATGAAGTTCGTCTCGTAGGGATCATTCGAGGGAATGGCTCCGGCCTGGCCGTCGACCGTCGCGCCTGGAGCGAGCAGCGGCAGCGTGAAACAGTTAGAGTCGAGGGCGGCCGTAGACGGGTCGTTGGGGTTGTAGAAGGCTCCGCTGGCGCTCTGGCGCGCTTTCTTTGGCGAGCAACCGGGAGCAAGCGGGACGATCGGGTTGGTGATGCCGTCAGACGTGCCGTAGAAGATGCTGCCGACAGCGCCCGAGAAATCAATAACGCTGTAAGGCTGGCCGCTTTGGAGAATCACGAGGCCCCTGATGGCCCAGCCGTCAACCACCCTGCCCTTCCAGGAAGACTCGCTCGCGAACTTGGGTAGTTCGTAGCGGTAGGTGAAATTCATTACGTGCGTCCGGTCGAAGTCCGAATTGCCGTAGCCCGAGCGCAAGTTCAGAGGGTTGTTGCCGTTGTAGAACAGACCCAGGGCGCTTTGCTCATCGAGCGAGTGCGAATAGGTGTACGAGAAACCCACCTGCAAGCCGTGACTCAGGCGCTTCTCGACATGGACCTGCAGCGCGTTGTAGGCTGAAACTCCCGCCGCCGTGTACGACTCCGATTCCGATGAATAGCCGATGAACGGGACGCGGAGGTCCACGTTGCCACCTTCGTAGTTGAACTGGTACGGCTGAGCGGGATTCCCAGTGTAACCGCCGGCAAAGTTTTCGCCCCCAACCGAGTAGCCATAGGTGAAATCCTGCTCAAACGGTGTGCCCGGGCGAATGGGCTTGCCCGGCGACGCGATCTGCGCCTGATTGAACGGCAAGGGAATGACCTGGTGGCGTCCCAGGTTGCCGACGTAGCCGATATCAATGGCGAGATCGTTGCGCGGCTGCCACTGAATGTCGAGAGTCTGGTTCAGCGTATAGGGGAGTTTGTTCCTCCGGTTGTAGTCGGCGAAGACGAAAAGTGGTTGGCCTTCGGAAATTCCAGCAGCGACTCCAACGCCCGGCGTTCCCGTGTTTGGAATGAATTTGTTGATGTCAGCCGGGTTGCCGGTTGGCTGACTCGGCGTATTCGGGCCCCACGGGCTCTGGAAGGAGAATCCGTCTTCAGGGATGCATGTGGGCACGAAAAAGTTATACAGGGTAGTTTGGCTAAAAATGCTGCAAGATTGCGAGCTCACGAACGGCGGCGCCTGGTTGACACCAAAGGGTCCGCCGGGAATCACACCGGCCGCGAAGCCGGGGGAAAGATAGGCAAATAGCTCGCCACGGTCGTAGTACATGCCCCAGCCAGCGCGAACCACGAGCTTGTTGTTGAACATCTTCGGGCTCCAGGCCACGCCAAGGCGCGGTGCGAGGCCCCATTGCCGGCCGGTCAAGGTCGAATTGCTGACGCCCTTCGAGGGGAACAGTTTGTTGTTGCCGCGATAATGAAGCCGTTCGAATTGAGGGTGTCGGTGGTGGGGTCGTAGTTGTACTTCGAAGGATCGAAATTGTAGATCTCGCCGTTCTTCTCCGAAAGGCCGCCGTTGTAGTCCCAGCGAATGCCAAACGTGACGCTGAGGTTCGGGCGAAGCTGGAATTTGTCCTGAACGTACTCACCGGATTCATTGGCGCGATAATAGCGGTTCGCATTGCCGGTCAAGAACGCCGTAGCTATGAACCCATTCGTGCTATATGGAGTGACCAGGCCCTCCACGAATTGCGAGAAGTCCTCAAAACCAATCATGCCCTGGTCCGTTCTTCTGTCGCGAGTGTTGAGCTGGGTATAGGACCATGAGCCGCCGAACGTGATGGTGTGTTTGCCCTTGGTCCAGATGGCGTTCGCTGACGGCATAAAACGGTTTTGGAATACACCGGTGAATGCGCCTTGGGACGCACCGCCCTCACCCATGGTCATGGCCACGGAGGGGCCAACGCTGTCTCCAGAACTGGCGCCCAGCATATCCGCGATGCTAATGCCCGGGAAAACGGATGAGCCGTATGTATTTATCGTGCAGGCGTTGAGGGTCGCTCCGGTTAGGGCCACGCATTGAGTAGCGAACTGCGCCGGCGTAAACGGCTGGCCAACGGTGCTGTATGTCTTTTCCCGAATGAAGCCAAAGACTTCGGCGACGTTAAAGTTTGGCGTGATCGTTTGGGTGTTCGTGATCGTGGCCACCTGGCTGCCAGCGTCCAATTTCTGCGTAAAGCCAGCGACGCTGGAATACCCATAAGGAGCGATGCTCGGATCGTGCTGGTAGAAATACTTGAGTGCAAGGGAGTCCTTCGAAGTAGCGATGAAGTCCAGGTCGCCCACCGCCTGATTTGCAAGGAAGTACGCGGTCCCGGGAATGTACGCATTCTCATCGAAGGCCAGGGAATTCGCTCTCGCGGTGGCGAAGGGTATCAAGAACTGCCCGTTGGGCAACTTGTACTGAAGGAGGGCCTGCGCAATCGGGCTCAGGTTGCCGCCAGGGCCAGTCGTGAGCGGAGCGGCCCCGGTGAACGGGCTGAAATCCCTCGCTACGATGCCGGTGAGACACGCTTGCAGGTCGGGAGTCAGGCGCTGGGCACCACATGCGGGAACTGGGACGACGCCCATGGGTGGGTTGGGGTCGCCGGCAACGCTAAATTCGTCTGGGACAGTCACCCGGGAGATACCTATCTCCTGATCGGAATCATGAACGTGTTGATAGCCGAGGAATAGGAAGAGCTTGTTCTTGATTATCGGGAAGCCCACGTCGCCGCCAGGAGTTACGCGGTGCAATTGTGGATTCTTAAGCGAGGCCGGGAGTGTAGGATCCTGCTTGAAGAAAAACGGAGCGGCATTGAGGTCATCGGTGCCGCGATGAATGTAGGCCTGGCCGTGAATCTCATTCGTGCCGGAGGCCGTGCTCAAGTCGATGTGCGCGCCGCTGGTGGATCCTTGCTGCGCGTCATACATGGAAGTGTTGACGCGGAATTCCTGGATGGTTTCTGGTGCCGGTGAGGGAAGCGACTCGCCGATGGCGAGGTATACCGAAGCCGTGCTCTGGATCGGCTGCGCCGCGCTGCTTGCAGCGCCGCTGACGCCGGTATTATTCACGACGCGAGCTGAGGCGACCTGGCTCGTGCTCTTGCCATTGAACAGATTCTTGGCGTCCACGCCATTTAGAAGGAATGTATTGCTGGTATCACGGTTGCCGTTGGCCCAGATGGGCTGATTGCCCAATCCAGAATTGGCGCCGGTGCCGCTGGGCAATTCCGCGTTGACGCCCGGGGAGAGGATCGCCAGGCCGGTGAAACTGCCGGTCGGGAGCGGGACGGATTCCATCTGTACCTTGTCGAGGACGTAGCCGTTCGTGGTGTCCACGGCATTGACCATGGGCGTTTCCTCGACGGTGACGGTTGTACTTACTGCGCCGATCTTGAGTGTCGCGTTTACCGAGACAGTTCTGTTCGCCTGCACGGTGATGGATGGAATCTTTTGCGATTCAAAGGTAGCGTGCGTGAACGTCAGCGTATACGTGCCGATCGGGAGATTGACAAAGAGATAGACGCCGCTGGCGTCGGAGGTCTGCGAACGCGAAAACGCGGTCTGGTCGCTCACCAGGCTCGACGGTCGTGTCCGGCAGGGCGGCGCCGGAGGTGTCGGTGACCGAGCCGGTGATGCCGCCGAGAGTTTGCTGCGCCGGCGTGGAAGTCGCGAATGTGACGAGCAGGCAGAGGAGCGACGCGAGAAACAAAAAGGTGATTCCGATTCGCTTCGTCATTGGCTGACCGCCTCCTAAATTCGAATTACAAAGAAAAGACTCCCGCTGGCGCCGCCATTTGGGACCGACCCAAACGCCGCCACGCCCGTGAGCGGTGCGAATTATTTTTCCGAGTGCCGCGAGACTTCAAAATGTATGGAAGGGAGGCTAGTCGAATTGTCTTGAGGAAAACAATAGAAATTTTCGTTCCAGCCGATCAGCAATTTCAATTTGAAATTTATGAATAATTTATGTCGCTGACCGAGAAATTTGTCACGCCCGCGAGCGGTTCAAATGCCCCGGAGCGCGAGGGGGCGGCGCGAACGTTTAGAAGAGTTCTCTCGGAGGAAGCACATCCTTGGGCATCGAGGCGCTGACGGTAAACATTGGCTCGTTAACGACTTGGCTGAGATGCAGATGCATGGTCGCGCTGCACAGGATATAGGCGTGAACGGCCGTGAAGCCCCAACGGCTGACGAGCAGGTCAATCATGCGGGAAGTGGCGGCGCGCGCGGCGGCGATAGCGTCCGTGGCGGATTCGACGACGACCCAGGCATCCGGATTCCGCGGATCGCTCGCGCGTGGCAGGGGATTCGACGAGCGGAGCGGCCAGCGGCTGTTTGCGATGCAGGTGAAAGCGCAGCGTCACGCCCGACGGGCATTCGATCCCGTTGATGCAGACTTCGCCATCGCCCTGCGCGGCGTGTGCGTCTCCGGCGGAAAAAAGCGCGCCGCGATTCAGCACGGGCAGGTACAGGCGCGCGCCGGTGCAAAGATCGCGCACGTCCATGTTGCCGCCGAAAATGCCGGGAGGGCGGGTGCGAAATTCGCCGGGTTCGGCCGGAGCGACGCCCATTACGCCGCAGAACGGGCGAAGCGGGACGACGGCGGGAGCGAGCGAACGGCTGACGGCGGCTTCGAGCTGCCAGTGGAAAAGATACGGGTCGGCGAAGCGTTCCTTGAGAAAGCCAAGCCCCGTGATCACACTGGACCATCCCCAGCCTTTGTGCGCCACTTCGAGCACGTCCACTTGCAGGACATCGCCCGGTTCGGCCCCGTCGACAAAAATCGGTCCGGTGAGAGCGTGAATGCGGTCGCGGTCTATTTTCAGGTACTCGGCGAGAGTCATGCCGGGGCGCACCTGGGCGCCGCTCGCGTCCTGACATTCGAGGTGAACGGTGTCGCCGGGAGCGATGGCGAGGCGCGGCTTCAGATCGCGATTCCAACGCGAGTGAATGGGTTCGGCGGAGAGAGAGTGTTCGGCCATGGCGATGGGCTAGCGCTCCACTTCGACTGTCATCTGGAGCTCGACGAGAGCGTTGCGCGGCAGCGCCGAGACACCGATGGCGGCCCGCACGTGGCGGCCCGCTTCGCCAAGTAGCTCGACGAAAAGATCCGACGCGCCGTTGATGACCTTGGGCGAATCGGGGAAGCCGGGAACGGCATTCACGTAACCATTTACGCTGACGATTTGCTTGATCGCGTCGAGGGAGCCAAGATGACGCCGCAGCACCGCCAATTGCGTGAGTGCGCAGGCGCGCGCGGCCGCATAGCCTTCCTCGAGCGTGCGGTTCAGGCCGAGCGTTCCGTCGATGACGCCTTGCGCGGAGGAAGAGATCGCGCCGGCAAGATACACGTGCCGCCGATCGTCTTGGCCGGAACGTAATTTCCGCCGGCCGCGGGGGGAGCCGGCAGAACGATGCCGAGTTTCGCGAGCCGCGCTTCCGTACCTGCCGCCATGGACTCGAATCGCCTCCGCGAGAAAAAGAATAAGGCGTCACTCTAGCATAGAGAGGCGTGAGTGAGATTCTCAGTTGTGGCCGATACGCGCTGCGATACCATGTGTCGCATGCGCGGGCGCCGAATCGGATTTCTTTCTGTGGGTGTTGCGATCATTTTCGTTGTGGCGTTTCTCGCGCCGAGGATCGCGGCCGCGCAAGCAAGTTCCGCACTGGGTGCAGCGCCCGCCACGAAACTGCGCACGCAGAGGACGTCCGCGACGGACCTCGAGATTGGCGGCGATCTAGCGGGATTCCCCGCGGGAACGACTCGCTACCTGACGCGCGAGGATTTACTGGCTCTGCCGCAGGTCAGCTACACGATTACGCGACGACGGCAATTTCACGGCGACGCGCAAGTAAGCGGCGTGCTGCTCGAAGATTTGGTCGCGCGCGCTGGGCGCGGCCCAGCGAGCGACATGGTGGTCGCGATCTGCAAGGACAAATATCGCGGCCACTATTCGCGCGCGTATCTCTCGGCGCATCATCCGGTGCTCGTACTGGAGGTGAACGGCAAGCCGCTTCGGGCTGGCCGACGGAATCCGGGAGCAGGACGATCTGGGACCGTACATGATCGTCGCATGCGAAGTTCACGCCGGCGTTCAAGATTCTGTCGCACACGGACGAGCCACAAATTCCCTGGGGCGTCGTGCGTCTCGAATTTCGCGACGAACAAGACGGTCTTCGGCGCGATCGCGCCGCGCGGCGCCGAATGCGAATGCCGCGGGGCGGAGACGGGTACAAGATCGCGCAGCAGAATTGCTTCCGCTGCCACAACAACGGCGCGGAGGGCGGCCTGAAATCGGGCGTGACCTGGACCGTGCTCGCGGCGCTGGCCGCGAATTCGCCGGATTTTTTCACCGGGTACGTACGCGATCCCAAAGCGAAGAATCCGAAGACCCAAATGGCGGCGAGCCCGGATTATGATGATGCGACGATGCGCGCGTTAATCGCCTACTTCCGGACGTTCGCGCCGATTTCGGCGGGGGCCCGTTGATGCTGCGCGCCACCAAAATTGCGCTCGTTTTCGGCGCGGCGATTTTCTACACGTTCGTGGTGTTCAACAACCTGACGGACTACGATTCGAATTATCAGTTCGTGCGCCACGTGCTGCTGATGGATTCGACGTTTGCGGGCAATCACGGGATGTGGCGCGCGATCAATCAACCGGCGCTGCACACGGCGTTCTATGTGTCGATCATCGCGTGGGAGTTTGCAACGATGGTGCTGTGCTGGTGGGGCGGGATCGGAATGTTGCGCGCGCTCCGGAGGACGGCTGCGGAGTTTCACCGCGCGAAGAACGTGGCGATCGCCGCGCTTACGCTGAGCATGATGATGTGGCTCGTTGCGTTTCTGAGTGTTGGAGGCGAGTGGTTCCTGATGTGGCAATCGAAGAGCTGGAACGGGCAGGACGCCGCATTCCGAATGTTTGCCGTGATTGGGATTGTGCTGCTGCTGGTCGCGCAGCCGGAGCGAGAGGAACAGCCCTAGTGTTGGTTGCGCGCGTTCTTGCCGGGCGCGCAAGATGCCGGCGCAGATCGAAGCCGTAGTTGTTTCATCGGAGGCGCGATGCAATTGTTGCGAACGCGAGTGGCGTCAACCGTTGCAGTGTTTGTCGCCGTCACTTCTCTGATCGGGTGCGGCGGCCGCTCTGCTCCGGACCAAGCGACGAAGGTCGCGACGCAGCCGACAATTGTTTTTATGACGGATTTCGGCACGGCCAACGACGCGGCGGCGATCTGCCGGGCTGTGATCGTCGGAATCGCGCCGAACGCGCGGATCATGGATATCACGCACCAGGTGACGCCGTTCTCGATCGAAGAGGGCGCGCGGTTTCTGGAAGGCGTGACGCCGTACTATCCCCCGGGCACGGTTTTTCTTGTGGTGATAGATCCCGGCGTGGGCACGTCGCGGAAAGCTGTGATCGTGAAATCGAAAAAGGGACAATATTTCGTGTTGCCGGATAACGGCCTCGTCACGCTCGTGACGGACCGTGACGGCTTCAAAGGCGCGCACGAAATCACCAACACCGCGTGGATGATTGGCGACAAAATCTCGTCCACGTTTCACGGCCGCGACATTTTCTCTCCGGCCGCCGCGCATCTGGCTGCGGGAGAGGATTGGACGCTCGCGGGGCCGGAGATCGCCGAGCTTGTGCGCCTGACGCCGCGCACGGCGACGGTGGAAGCCAATGGCATCACCGGCACGGTCATCGGACTCGATGACCCTTACGGCAGCTTGATCACGGACATTCAAGGCGATGATTTCAAGAAGCTCGGCTACGCGCTCGAGGACAAAGTCACGCTAAAGATCGGCAAGAAGCAGTACACGTTCCCATACGAGAAAACGTTCATGGGCGTGCCGGTCGGGCAGCCTCTGATGTATATCGATTCGCGCGGGCGCGTGGGCATCGCGGTCAACCAAGGTGATTTCTCAAAGGTGTACAAGGTCTCGCCGCCGGTTCCCGTCTCCATTCCTCGGAAGGGAAGATAGGCACGAAAGAGGTGGCGCGCGCTGAGTTTAGTGGCCTCGCCGTTGAACTTCTCGAAAACCTTTCTTTGCCAGCGAACTGGCTAAGCTGAGCGTTTCTCCTGCCGCGGCTATTTCCCCTCGATAGCGAATTCTTCCTGAGCACGATATGGTTCCGCAATCTGTGGATTTGGTGATGACGGGTGCTCAATCGCCGCCACCATGCAAGTGTCTCTTTTTGGACAGTTTTCTCCCGGATGACCTTGTTATGGATGTCACATCGGCAAGTGACGAACATCACCGTACAGATCAGCATAAAGAACTAAGAAGGGTGCGTCGGCAGGCGGGATGCCGCCACGATCAAATGCCCCGGAATACTGGGACCTAGTACAGCCTCAAGAGGAGCGCATCGATGAATAAGATCTTGTCGTTAGTGGTTGCGATTGCTTTGGCCGGCCTTCCGGCATCTGCTCAAAAAGACGAAAACAACCGCATTAGCAATTCCGGGAAGGTGATGGTCGAGATTCTCAACGTTCCCGACGATATTCCGAGGGATATTCTGGACAAGGCGGAATGCGTCATCGTACTGCCCTCCGTGCTGAAATTCGCAATCGGGTTTGGGGGGAGTTACGGCCGCGGTGTGATGACCTGCCGGAGCGGCAAGGAGTTCAACGGCCCCTGGAGTGCACCTTCCATGATGGCACTCGAAGGTGCAAGCTTCGGCTTGCAGTTGGGCGGCCAAGCGACGGACTTTGTCCTGTTGGTGATGAATCAGCGCGGGGCTGATTCGATTCTCACGAGCCAGGTCAAACTCGGCGGCGACATCGCTGCTGCGGCAGGTCCGAAGGGCCGCGACGCTGCAGCAGCCACCGACGTCACGCTCCGTGCGGAGATTCTCTCGTACTCGCGTTCGCGAGGATTGTTCGCTGGAATCTCGCTGGAGGGCTCCACTCTGCGCCCCGATAACGACGGCAACGAGAGGCTCTACGGGAAAGGCGTCACGGCGAAGGACATCGTAATCAAGAGCGCGGTTCGCGTGCCCGCATCGGGGAAATTGCTCGTTTCGACCCTCAACAAGAGGTCTCCGAGAAACAGATCCGGCAAGTAGGCTCAATGTCGCAACATCGCGGAGCAAGCCGTCTGCCCGCGAAGGGAAGGAGATTGTCAAATGCCCTTGCTACAAGTAGTGATTGTCCTGGTGGTGGTGGGTCTCCTGCTTTGGCTGGTCAACCGCTTTATCCCAATGCAGGGAACGATTAAGTCCATTTTGAACGCAGTCGTGGTGATCGTCGTGGTGTTGTGGCTTCTGAATGTTTTTGGACTATTCCATAGCCTCTCGAGGATCCACATCGGCAGTTGAACGAACCCAAATCGGCGGGCGAGGAAATGAGAGTTATGAGGCCGTCATCCTGGTTCTTGGGACGGAGGACAGACAAAGAAACTCGAGTCGGTTCTCAGAGGAGAAAACTGTGCTTTGGACAATTTTCGTGATTTTGCTCGTCCTGTGGCTATTGGGACTGGTCACTTCCTACACATTGGGTGGTTTCATTCACATCCTGTTGGTTTTGGCCGTCGTTGTTCTCGTAATTAGGCTCGTTCAGGGTCGAAAAGTTATCTAATTTCCAATCGAGGTGACGCAGATATGAAGCCGATTAGTTGGGCTGGGATTTTGTTAATCGTTCTAGGCGCGCTGGCCCTCGCCTATCAAGGGATCAACTACACGCGCCAGAAACAAGTTCTCGATGTGGGATCGCTGCAGGTCACCACAGAAACTCATGAGCGAATTCCCCTTCCCCCGATACTTGGAGGGCTGGCAGTGGTCGGAGGGATCGTCCTATTGGTCGCGGGGGCGAGGAACAAGGCATAGCCCCGAGTAGGGAGCGGGCCCTGTCGTTTCAGAGCCAGGGGACGGCAGCGGCGCCCGGCGTAAGGAGTCAGGGACGCAAGAATCAGCGTAAGGGAGGCAACGACTATGAAATCGGCGAGGATTATCAGCACGGGAGTTCTGGCGTTCCTTCTCGGAGCCTTTGCTCCTTCGTACGCACAGCAAGACCAACACGAGCAACAGGCCAAGCCTGAAAAGCAGGACCAGCAGGCCAAGCCTGAAAAACAGCAGCAAGCAGCCAAGCCTGCAAAACAGGAACAGCATCAGCAACAGGCCAAGGGTCAGCAGCAGCAACAGAAACAGCAGCAACAACAGGCGAAGGCCGCAAACCAGCACGAGCAACAACAGGCCAAGGGTCAGCAGGAGCAGCAACAGAAACAGCAGCAACAGGCGAAGGCCGCAAACCAGCACGAGCAACAACAGGCCAAGGGTCAGCAGGAGCAGCAACAGAAACAGCAGCAACAACAAGCGAAGGCCGCAAATCAGCACGAGCAACAACAGGCCAAGGGTCAGCAGGAGCAGCAACAGAAACAGCAGCAACAACAAGCGAAGGCCGCAAACCAGCACCAGCAACAACAGGCCAAGGGTCAGCAGGAGCAGCAACAGAAACAGCAGCACGCGCAGCAGCAGCAAAACCAGAACCGGCAGCAGCAACAGCAACATCAACAGCAGGCCAATCGATCTTCACAACAACATCCCCACCCGGCCGAACAGCAGGCCGCCTGGCAGGGGCATCGCGCACACAACTGGCAGTCCGAGCACCGCGATTGGCAGCAACGCGGCGGCTACCATGGCTACCGGATTCCGGACGACCGATATCGTGGCCACTTCGGTCGGGATCACTGGTTCCGCATCTACAGCTATCCCGTGGTAGTGGTTGGAGGGTTTCCCCGATTTCAGTATGACGGTTTTTGGTTCAGCATCATTGACCCGTGGCCGGAATCTTGGTCAGACGATTGGTACGACAACGATGACGTGTATATCGACTACTCCGACGGTGGCTATTACCTGTACAACCGCAGCTATCCCGGAGATCGAATCGCAGTCGAGGTTTATCTGAACTAGCGTTTCGTCGAATGTGATGTGATCGACACTGGCCGGAGCCCTCAGCTCGGCCAGTGTCGGTTCGAGCCAAGCTTGCTTGGGAACCCAGTCGCAAGACGGACAGGAGACGTTCAATGCTATTGCTAATTATCATTCTGCTGTTGTTGTTCGGCGGGGGCGGCGGCTATTACGGGTATTCGAAATGGGGTGCAGGCGGGGGCCTGGGGGTCGTTGGCACGATCCTGGTCATCGCGCTGATCTTGTACCTGCTCGGCGTGTTGCGTTGACCTAGTTAGGGCCGATCTGAAATCGACGACGAGATGTTCGCAAATTCGCTGACGGTTAATGGCGTTTCACGACGATTCGCGCGGGTGCCTGGGCGTCGCGGTCAACCAAAGTGATTTCTCGAAGGTCTACAAGGTCTCGCCGCCAGTTCCCGCCTTCATTCCTCGGAAACGGGAATGATCCGAGCCGCGCCTGCAACGGGAAAGCGCCCGTGAAGAGTATTTCTCATGATGCGACGCTGCTACAATGGCACGCATGCGTCCCAAAGAAGTGGTCGGAGCGTGGGTGGAGGCGTTCAATCGCGCGGATGTCGAAGCGCTGACGAACTTCTATCGCGAGGACGCCATCAATCATCAGGTTGCCGAAAAACCCATCGAAGGGCGCCAGGCGATTCGTGAAAGGCTTGCATCGGAATTTGCCGCAGCCAAAATGGTATGCATCGTGGAACATATTTTCGAGGACGGCGAGTGGGCGATTCTGGAATGGCGCGACCCCAAGGGGCTAAGAGGCTGCGGCTTCTTCCACGTGGTCGACGACAAGATCGCTTTTCAACGCGGATACTGGGATAAGCTGACTTTTCTTCGGCTCTATGGCCTTCCTTTGCCGGATACCACCGGCTAATCCACCACGGCGCGCTTCATCGCTTATTTCTTGTAGCGCTCGAACAAATCCTTGTAGTCGTGATTGTTTTCTTCGCAGATGTATTCCTGGATGTTCCATTCGGGATGCAGCGTGAAGGTGCCGGCTTCGGTCCACGGCGCGGCGAACACGTTGGGATCTTCGATCGTCGCGGAGTACTTCAGCGTGTCGTAGGCCGTGCGCTGGAAGCGTTCGATCACGTGGTACGCCGTGGTGTGGCGGTACTCGCCGACGGACACCTTGTCGTTGACGCCGGTGACATCGACAACCAGCGTGTCCCCTTCCCAGTGCCCCACGGAATTTCCCATCCACGTCGGGTCGAGGTCCTTCGGGTGCGGACGTCCGTCGGTCGGTACCACGCGGAACAATTCGCCCGCCTCATAGAGGATCACCACCAGGCTCGGCGTTTGCACGATCTGTATCGGATACGGTTCCCCGATGGTGTCCGGCACTCCGCGCGGCAGGCAATGCTCGCCCAGCGAAAACGTGTACTCGGGTCCCACATCGTACTTTTCCGCGCCAGGCTTCAGCGTAATCTTGTCGATTGCTTTGATCGAATGGTATGGCGCGACATAAATTCCGTTGAGGTCGGGCTTGCCGTCGGACATGCGCGGCACCGGCTTGTTCGCCAAAGGCTCGCTCGCTGCCGCGCTCTCGGCCGGCGCGGGAGTCGTGCCCGCGACGGTCACCGTCACCGATCGCGTGTCGTTGACCTTGCCTCCGAATCCCAGCGCCGCCAATGTGTACGTGGTCGTCACGCGCGGCGTCACCGTGCGGGCGTCTCGCGTGGCCACGATCCCGATGCCCTGATCGAGCGCGATCCGGTCCGCATTCACCACCGCCCATTCCAGCGTGACGGATTGGCCCGGTTGGATCGAGTCGGGGCTCGCTGTGAAACTCAAAATCCGCGCCGTCGGCCCGGCCGGAAAGCCGTCGCGCGGTAGCGGCTGCTGCGCGGGCGCTTGCTGACCCGTCACTTGCTGACCCGTCATTTGCTGTACTGGCGCTTGCTGACCTGGCGCGGCGCACGCCATCGCCGCCGCGAATGCAATCGCAGTCAGAAGTTTTTTTGGAAGATTCATGGTGGAAGCCTCTGTAAATTCCTTCAACGCCGGAAAATTTATTCCGCGGAGAACGCGAGCAGCACATTGCCGGGCATGCCGTTGCCGGTGCCGACGTATCCGGAGCCGACATAGAGCATGCCGCCCACGACGACCGGCCCCGGAGCGCCCATCGAACCGCCCTTTGCCGCGACGCCGTTGACCGTCGTGTATTCATGCGCGGTGTTGTACTCCCAGAGGGCGTGGCCATCGGCGGTAGAGAGCGCGTGCAAGACGCCGTCCCAGCCGCCCGAAAAAATCACGCCGGGAATCGCGGTGGCAGCGGCGTCCTGCCCACGACGGAGACGCCCGCCCGGCCCAGGAGAAGCCGCCGATGGTTCGAGCGGCGCGAGCCACACCCGCTTTCCGTCGGCGAGATTCAGCGCGGCCACGCCGCCCGATTTCAGCGGGTAGTAAACGTTCTGCGCGTCGGCGGCTCCGCCCCACATCACCTGAATTGCGGCGCCGGCGTTTGGTTCGGCGAGGTTTGCGGTCCATACCAGTGTCCCATGGCGATCTGGATCGACGGCGACGACACCGCCGCCTTTGTGGGCGGCGACCAGGATCCTCTTGCCGTTCGGCAGCGTGCGCAGGATTGGCGAGTTCGCGAAGTCCCAGTCCGGCCCGACATTTTCCGGGCACTGCTCGCCTTTAGGGCCGTTGCCGTTGCAACCTGCAGGAGACGCATCGTTCTCGAGCGCCTGATAGGACCACAGAACTTTTCCTGTGGCTAGGTCGAAGGCCATGATTGCGTCCGAAGTTTTCGCCGCAGGCTCGGTGAAAGCATTACCGGTGGTGACGTAAACGGCGTGACGCCTTGGATCGATCGTGGGCGCCGACCATAGCGACGCGCCCGCCGGAGCCCAGAGCTGCGTGCCCAGAGAATTCTTCTTCGTGGGTTTGGGCTCCTCCGGAATCGTGTAGCTTTTCCAGATCAGCTTTCCGGTGTTGGCATCGAGAGCGGACAGGCTTCCGCGGTAGGTGCAGCAAGGGTAGTGCGGATCGGAGGACGTGATTTCCTCCGAGCCTGCCACGCCAACGTAGAGTCGGCCGCGATAGAGGACCGTTGCGCCGGTGATGTGCGCGAGCAGGCGGGGCTCGACGTTTACCTTCCAGAGCAGCTCGCCGGTGCGCGCATCCACGGCGTAAATATTGGCTTTCTTGTCGCCAAAGTAGGCGGCGTACCTGGCGTGGCCCGTGCCCTTGACCCTGCCAACCACGATCGCGGTTCGCACCTGTGCGTCCGCGCGGACGGACCAGTAGACGCAACCGGTGACGGCGTCGAGCGAGTAAACGAAACTGTTGTAGTCGCCGAAGAAAATGCGCGCGGCCACCACGCTTGGCTGTCCATACGTTTCGCCGCCACCGGGAAGACCGAAGGCCCATTTCAGCTTGAGGCGGGGCACTTGAGCCGCCGACAAGCCGGCGTTTTTGGCGGGCTGGAAGCGAGTATTGCTGAGACCGTTGCCCCATCCGTTCCAGGCGGCACCGGCGGATGGCTCACGCATCGCGGGATTCGCGGAACAGTGATTTGTCATGTTCTTTGCGTCGCCCGCGTCCGCGCTGCCGAGTGGTCGGCCGCCGAAAAATTCGGCGACGTAGCGTTTCTCATCGTTCGAAAGTCCGTGCGCCTGCTGAACCATCGCGCCGTTGGTGAGAGCCGCGTAGATCGCTTCGGGGGACAACTGGCCCAGTGTTTCGGTGCTCGGCGCGCTCTTCAATCGGGCATCGTTTTGATCGGCGCTGGCTTTCACGTTCTGGTGACAGCTCGCGCAGTGGGTATTAAACACTCCTTGAGCCGCGATTCTTGCCATTGGCCCGACCAACGGAGCTTGCTGCGGTTCCGGTTGCTGCGCTTGCGCCGGGAAGATTGACAATGGGAGCGAGAGGGCAGCTGCGCACGAGAGCCAGATCAACTTTCGTCCAAGGCCTCTCATGTGCGAAGCCCGTTCGAAATATTTAGAGGCGTCATCATTCTGGGGGGCCATCCTTCTGGGCGCCATCCTACGCCGATTGTTGTTGGTTGTGGGACTAAAAACCAGCGCGCAAGGATTTTTTGGTTTGGATCGATCAACTAGAACGCGCCGAGAGCAACTCCGCTTCTGGCGTTGACGGGGGGCATCGCTCACCCTATAGTGACTCACTTTCATTCGGGAGAGTGCGGCTTGCTCGAGCGCGTCTTTCATCTCCGGGAAAACAAGACCACGGTTCGCACGGAGCTGCTGGCCGGCCTGACGACGTTCATGACCATGGCGTACGTGGTCGTGGTCAACCCGCGGATACTATCCGAAACGGGCATGCCCGTCGAAGGCGTGCTTTTCGCCACGTGCATTTCGGCGGCGCTGGCCACGCTGGTGATGGGACTCTGGGCGAATTATCCGATTGCGCTCGCGCCCGGCATGTCGCTGAACGCCTATTTCACTTACTCGATCGTGATCGGCCGCGGCGTGCCGTGGCAGACGGCGCTGGGAGTCGTCTTTCTTTCAGGCATGCTTTTCCTGATCTTGACGCTCACGAGTGTCCGCGAGCAGATCGTCAACGGCATTCCCGACTGCCTGAAGCACGGCACCGCTGCGGGCATCGGCCTCTTTATCGCGTTCGTGGGATTCCGGAACGCGAACATTATCGTCGCGAATGCGTCCACGTTTGTTGCTTTCGGCAAGGTTTCCGATCCGCGAGGTGATTCTCGCGGCAGTGGGGATTCTCCTGATCGCGATTCTGATGGTCCGGCGGGTGGGCAGCGCGATCTTGATCGGCATCGTCGCCATCACGCTGGTGGGAATTCCGTTCGGTGTAAGCCACTGGCCGGCGCATCTTTTCTCGTGGCCGCATCCCTCCGGAACTTTCTTGAAGCTGGATCTCCGCTCGGCAATGAAGCTCGGGCTCGGCGAGCTCATTTTTGTCTTCTTCTTCGTGGATCTTTTCGACAATGTTGGAACGCTCGTCGGCGTTTGCGAGCAGGGCGGGTTTCTGCGGCACGGCAAACTGCCGCGCGCCAGCCGCGCGTTGCTGGCGGACGCATTCGGGACAATCGTTGGCGCGCTTGCCGGCACGTCCACGGTGACGAGCTATATCGAAAGCGCGGCGGGCGTTGCGGCGGGAGCGCGAACGGGCCTGGGCAATTTGGTGATCGCGGGGCTGTTTGCCGCGGCGATGTTCTGCGCGCCGCTGGTGGCCGCGATTCCGTCTTATGCGACCGCGCCGGCGCTGATCCTGGTCGGCGCGCTGATGTGCGGCGCGGTAGCCAAGGTCAAGTGGGACGACTACACCGACTCGGTTCCCGCGTTTCTCACTCTCATCGCCACGCCGCTCACGTTCAGCATCGCCACGGGCCTGAGCCTCGGCTTGCTGTCGTTCACATTTCTGAAGCTTTTTACCGGACGACATCGCGAAATCAGCCCGCTGATCTGGGTGCTCAGCGTTCTGTTTCTGCTTCGCTATATTTTTCTGAGCGGTGGATAGACGGCGTCAATAGGGCACTTTGTTAGCTTGCTTCGCCCAGGCGCGAAAGGCTTCGAGAGCTTCGTCGCGCATCATCTGAATCATCGGGATCTTGCGCTGCGAATGCGGCTGCGGAATTTCGCTGTAGATCAGGGAATCGTCGAATCCCGCGTTCGAAGCGTCGGCGGCGGTATTGCCGAAATAGACGCGATCCGGCCGCGCCCAATAGATCGCGCCCAGGCACATCGGGCAGGGCTCGCACGACGTGTAAATGTCGCAGCCGGTAAGCTCGAAGGCGCCGAGTTTCTTGCAGGCCTCGCGGATGGCGACGATTTCCGCGTGCGCGGTCGGATCGTTCGCCGAGGTCACGCAATTCACGCCCTCGGCGATGATGTCGACGCCTTTTGCGATGACTGCGCCGAAGGGGCCGCCGCGTCCCGCGAGCACGTTGTCGATCGAGAGCTGAATGGCGCGGGCCATAAAAGCGTTGCTCATGCGAGAATTATAATCTGGATTCTGCAGCGGGCATTGCCAAAGATGCGGCGGCGATTGATCCAATGACTGTACAGGCTTTTCTCTCGAAGCGAGTCGTGACGCCGGAAGGGGTGCGCGCGGCGGCGGTGCTGGTCGAGGGCGAGACGATTCAGGCCGTCGTGCCCGTCGAGCAGACGCCGGCCGGCGCACAGGTGCAAGATTTCGGCGACGCGGCGATTCTTCCGGGGCTGGTGGATTCGCACGTGCACATTAACGATCCGGGAAGAGCGGAGTGGGAAGGATTCGAGACGGCGACGCGCGCGGCCGCGGCCGGCGGCTACACGATGCTCGTGGACATGCCGCTGAATTGCCTGCCGGCGACCTCGAACGTTGCTGCGCTCGATGCGAAGCGCGAATCTGCGCGCGGCCGCTGCCGGGTGGACTGGGCGGCGTGGGGCAGCGTGGTTCACGACAATCAACGCGCTATCGAACCGCTCGCCGCTGCCGGCGTGCGGGGATTCAAATGCTTCCTGATTCATCCCGGCATTGACGGTTTCACGATGGTTACCGAGGAGCAGTTGCGCGATGCGCTGCCGCACGTGGTGCGCACCGGATTGCCGCTGCTGGTTCACGCGGAACTGGCCGGCCCCATCGAGGCGGCCACGGCGGCTCTGACGGGCGCCGACTGGAAATCGTATGCGACGTACCTGCAATCGCGTCCGGACGAGGCGGAGCTGAGCGCGATTCGCATGCTGCTCTCGCTCTGCCGCGAATTTCGATTCCGATTGCACATCGTTCATCTGGCGACGGTCAGGCGCTCGACGAACTGCGCGCCGCGCGAGCCGAAGGACTTCCGCTGAGCGTGGAGACTTGCCCGCACTATTTGCATTTTACCGCCGAGACAATCGCCGACGGGGCAACGCTCTGCAAGTGCGCGCCTCCGATTCGAAGCCGTGCAAACCGGAAGAAACTCTGGGAGGCGCTGCGCGAAGGCGTGATTGATCTTGTGGCGACCGATCATTCTCCTTGTCCGCCGTCGATGAAGCAGATTGAAACGGGAACCTTCCAGACGGCCTGGGGCGGCATCGCGAGCCTTTCGATGGCGCTGCCGGTGATGTGGACCGAAGCCAGCCGCAGAGGGTTCACGTTGCGAGACATCGCGCGGTGGATGGCCGAAGGGCCGGCGCGGTTAGCAGGATGCGATGCGCGCAAAGGGCGAATCGCGGCGGGATACGACGCGGACCTGGTGATCTTCGAGCCGGAGGCGGAATTCGTGGTCACGCCGGATCGGTTGCATTACCGGCATGCGGTTTCTCCCTACATGGGCGAGAGGCTTCGCGGCGTCGTCAAGGCTACGTATCTGAGAGGGAAGCCCGTATTCGCCGAGGGCAAATTTTCGGGCGATCCGATCGGCCGGGAGTATCAGCCGTAGGAGCGCGGCGGACGACAGAAATCAGGTCTACAAAACTTTTCGGTTTTCATTCACAATATCGCGAGCCCGGGAAATCCTTTCGGGTCACACTGCGATTTTCCCATATGTTCGTGCCGAGCCTGACGTGAAGAGCGAGCGTATCGTCGGCTTGTCCGCGCCGCGAAAGGAAGGGCGCGACAAAGTCACGGGACGAGCGCGGTACATTGACGACATCACGCTGCCGGAGATGCTCTACGGCGCGACGGTGCGCAGCCGAATTCCACGCGGCAAAATCAAGAAGATCACGTTTGGGCCCGGAATCAACTGGGACGAGTTTGTCGTCGTCACCGCGAAAGACATTCCCGGGAAAAATTACATCGCGCTGATCGAAAACGATCAACCGTGCCTCGCGGATGGAATTGTCAATCATCCGGAAGAGCCCGATTCTTCTGCTGGCCCATCCGGATCGCCACACGCTGCCGAAGGCCGTCGAAGCGGTTTCCATCGAGTACGATTCGCTGCCGCCGGTGTTCACGATCGAAGAAAGCGAGCGGCAGTCGGAAATCATCTGGGGCGCGGACAATATTTTCAAAACGTATTTGATTCAAAAGGGCGACGTGGACGGCAGTCTGGGCAAAGGCCGACCACATCGTCGAAGGCGAGTACTTCGACCGGGCGCGCAGGAGCAGCTCTATATCGAAACGAACGGAGTGATCGCGGCCTTTGACGCGGAGCGAGGCGTCACCGTGTGGGGCTCGCTGCAGTGTCCTTACTACGTTCACAAGGCGCTGATGGCGCTGTGCAACTTGCCGGAAGACAAAAGTGCGCGTGGTGCAAACGGAAACGGGTGGCGCGTTCGGCGGCAAGGAAGAATATCCGTCGATGATCGCGGGGCATGCGGCGCTGCTGGCGATGAAGTCCGGGCGGCCGGTGAAAATTATTTACGACCGCGCGGAGGACATGGTGGCGACGACGAAGCGGCATCCTTCGCGGACGCGGCATCGCACGGCGGTCAGCAAAGACGGAAAGATTCTCGGCGGCGAAATCGAGTTTGTGATTGATGGCGGGGCGTACGTGACGCTGTCGCCCGTGGTTCTTTCGCGCGGCACGATTCACGCCGGCGGTCCTTATTATTGGCCGCGCCGTCCGCATTCGCGCGAAGGCCGTGGCCACGAACGCGCCTCCGCACGGAGCGTTTCGCGGGTTCGGCGCGCCGCAAAGCCTTGTTTGCGATGGAGCGGCACATGGACCGCATCGCGCGCGCGGTGAATTTGTCGCCCGTCGAGATCCGACGCAGCAATTTTCTGAAGCCGGGGCAGACGACGATCACGGAACAGATCATCAACGAGCCGATTGACCTTGGAAAGACTGCTCGACCGGGCGCTGGAACATTCTCGACTACGAAGCGAAGAAGCAGCGGTTCGCGCGAGAGAATGAGTCCGGCGCGATCAGGAAGGGAATGGGCATCGCCGCGTTTCTGCACGGCGCGGGATTCACGGGATCGGGCGAGCGCTATCTGAGCTTCGGTGGTCGGCGTGGAAGGGCGCGCGGATGGCCGCGTGCGCGTGCTCGTTTCCAGCACGGAGTTCGGGCAGGGAACCAACACCGTGCTTTGCCAGATTGCGGCTGAGACGCTTGGGCTGCCCGTACGAGGATGTGGAAATCGCGCAGCCGGACACGACGGAAGTGCCGAACAGCGGACCCACCGTCGCGTCGCGCACGGCCATGGTCGTGGGAAACTGGTGCAGTCCGCCGCGCGAGGACTTGAAGCAAACGCTGACCGCTTCCGGCATGCTAGGCGACAACTTACAGCGCGGAGGAATTCCGCGCGGCCTGCCGCGAGTACGTTGCCGCGCACGGCCGATTTCGATCGCTGGCGCGCTACGAGCCGCCGGCGAATATTTACTGGGACGACCAAAACTATCGGGGCGAGGCGTACGCGGCGTTTGCGTGGGCGGTCTACGTGGCGGAAGTCACGGTGGATCTGACGACGTACAGCGTCACGGTGGACGATTTCGTGGCGCTGCAGGAAGTCGGCAGAGTATTGAATCCGGTTTTGGCGCGAGGGACAAATTATCGGCGGCGTCGCGCAGGGGATCGGATTCGCGCTGTACGAAAAAGTGGAATGGCGGGACGGCCGCATGCAGAATGGCCAGATGACGAATTACATCATGCCCACTTCGGCGGACGTGCCTCCCATTCGCGTGTTCTTTGAGGAGCTGGGCAATACCCATGGCGCGTACGGCGCGAAGGGCATCGGCGAGCTGCCGATGGATGGTCCCGCGCCCGCGATTGTGAATGCCATCGAAGATGCGCTCGGGATTCCGTTCGATTCCATTCCGCTTGCTGCCCGAGGATATTTTCGACGCGATGGCTGCCGCATCGAAGCGCGAAAGTGACGCTCGTTCCCCGGCCGGAGTGCGATGACGAAGACAGGCGCGCACCAAATGCGACGTTTCCTTGACCGTGAATGGCGAACCGAGGACGGTGCGCGCGTATCCGATGGAGAGATTGCTGGACGTGCTGCGGCAACAGCTCGGACTGACCGGCACAAAGGAAGGATGCGGAGAGGGCGAGTGCGGCGCGTGTTCGGTGCTGATGGATGGCGCGCTGGTGGATAGCTGCCTGGTTCCGGTGCTACAGGCCGCGGGCTCGAGCATCGTCACGATCGAAGGGCTCGGTCGGAGACGCGCGAGCTTGCGCGCTGCAGGAGACATTTCTGGAATGCGGCGGCGCGCAGTGCGGCATTTGCACGCCGGGAATGATTCTGGCGGCGGTGCATCTGCTGAACGAGAAACCCGAGCCCACGATGGACGACATTCGGGAGGGCCTCGCGGGCAATCTCTGCCGCTGTACCGGGTACATCCAGATTTTCGAGGCGGTGGCGGAAGCGGCGCGGCGCGGTGCTGGCAAGATGAGGTCCGATCCGGCAGAGTACGAACTTGGTTGCGCCCGCGAATCTGCAAGCGGCGGTGTCGCTTCTGGCGAGCGAGCCCGGACGCTGGCTTCCCATCGCCGGCGGCACGGATTTGATGGTGCAGTTCGCGGCGGGAACGCTGCGTGCGCGGAAACTGGTCAGCATTGGAATCTTCCGGAGCTGCGGCGCATCGAGGTGTTCGCCGGAAGAGATTCGAGATTGGCGCGGGTTGCACTTACACCGATCTGCGCAAGCACGACATCGTGGAGCAGCGAGTTTCCCATGCTGGCCAGAGCGGCGAGCTGGACCGGCGGAATCGCGAATCAGAATCGAGGCACGCTCGGCGGCAATATCGTCAATGCATCGCCGGCGGGGGATTCGTTGCCCGCGCTGCTCGCGTACGATGCGGAGCTGATACTGGTTTCGGTTCGCGGAGAACGGCGAGTGCCGTACTGGAAGTTTTCACACGGGCTACAAGAAGACGGAGCTGGCGGCGGACGAGCTGATTCGCGCGGTTGCTTGCCGAGGCGATTTGGCGGGTATTTTTCCCACGCGCGCAAAGTGGGAACGCGCAACGCGCAGGCTGATTTCGAAAGTGTGCATCGCGGCGCTGGCACGAATGGAGGATGGAACGTGATGCAGGATGTCGCGGATCGCTCTCGGAAGCGTCGCGCCGATGCCCGATTCGTTTGGCGGAAACGGAGCGACTGCTGAATCGGAAAGCGCGCTCGATCCGTCGCTCGTGCTGTTGGCGAGCAAGACGGCGGCGGCCGAGGTCCGGCCGATTGACGACATTCGATCCACGGCGAGATACCGCGCGGCGGTGGTCGGGAATCTGGTTGCCGAGTTTCTCGAACGACTTGGCGAAACGCAGCGCGCGCCGAGCGAGGTGCTGGCGCGCTGGAACGGCTTGCCGGCGGACGAGGCGGAAAACGAGATTTTGGCTTGTTGCGGCTCGCGAGCGTGGGCCCGCGGAATGACCGCTCGCAGGCCGCTTCGAGACGAAGCGGCGGTGCTCGCTGCGTCCGATGAAACGTGGCGCAATTTGGGCGAGTCGGATTGGATGGAAGCGTTTCGGAGTCACCCGCGGATCGGGGAGTCGCGTGCGGCGCAAACTGTATCTGCCGCTCCGCGGCCTGGTCGGCGCAAGAGCAGAGCAACGCCGCTGCGGCGGATGATGCCATCAAGATCGCGCTTAGCGGAGGCGAATCGCGACTACGAGCGGCGATTTGGGCGAATCTTTATCGTGTGCGCTGCGGGCAAGACGGGCTCCGAAATTCTGCAGATTCTGCGGCGACGGCTGCAGAATGATGACGCGGACGGAACTCCGCGAAGCGGCGGAGCAGCAGCGGCAGATCACTCAAATTCGCCTGAGAAAGTGGCTGCAGGGATGAGCGCGATTTCAACGCACGTGCTGGATACCGCCCGAGGCAAGCCCGCGAGCGATGTGCCGGTGCGGCTCGAGCGGCAAGAAAGTTCCGGCGACTGGCGGCTGCTCGCCTCTGGCGCGCACCGATCGGGACGGCCGATGCGCCAGTTGCTGCCGGCGGGAGAGAGTTTGCCGGCAGGGAATTACCGCATGACTTTTGATACAGCGAGCTATTTTGCGGCGCGGAAAGTCGAGGGATTGTATCCCGTGGTGCAGATCACGTTTGCGGTTCGCGCGGGTGAGGCGCATTTTCACATTCCGTTGCTCTTGAGTCCGTACGGGTACACGACGTACCGAGGAAGTTGAACCGATGATGGCGCTGGCCGAAAACCGGTATGGCAAATCGCGCATCCGCCTGGTTCGCGTGAAGCGGCATCCGGAGCGGCACGACTTTGCCGAATGGACGCTGGAAATCCTGCTTCAGGGAGATTTCGAGAGATGCTTCACGGACGGCGACAACAGCAAGATTCTTGCCACGGACACGATGAAGAACACCGTCTATTCGCTGGCGCGCGATTCATCGGCCGCGATGCATGGAAGAATTCGGCAAGGAGCTGATTGATTTCCTGCTGCGCCGCAACCCGCAGGTCTCGCAGGCGGAGGTCGAGCGTATCGGAAAAGGCGTGGGAGCATCTGGTGACGGGCGGAAAGCCGCACCCAACCACTTTCGTGCAGACGAGCAGCGAACGCGGCACAACCAGAGTGACGCGCTCGCAAGGCGGCAAGTTCTCGGTCACTTCCGGGCTCGAGAACCTGGTGATCATGAAGACGGCGGGATCGGGGTTCGAAGGCTACATTCAGGACTCGCTCACCACTCTGCCGCCGACCGCCGATCGCCTCTTCGGCACAGCCCTTCGCGCCGGCTGGAAATACAGCGCGGATCGCGCTGGCATTCGTTCCGTCGCGCGCGAAAATCCGCGGAGTCCTGCTCGCGGTGTTTGCCGGACACGAAAGCAAGTCCGTGCAGCACACGCTCTATGCGATGGGCGAAGCGGTTCTGGAAAGCGTCGCCGGAAGTGGAAGAGATCGAATTGACCATGCCGAACCTGCATTGCCTGCTCGTGGACCTGTCGCGCTTCGGGCAGGACAATCCGAATGAAATATTCGTGCCCACCGATGAACCCCACGGCTACATCGAGGCGCGCATCCGCCGGAACGGATGAGCGTCCGGCACTCATGAGCGGCGTGAGCACAGCAAGCACGGCGATCGAGCGCTGCCGGAAGCTGGCAGGTTTCAGCCAGGACGCGGGCGGCACGCGTAGGACGTTTCTCTCGCCGCCCATGCGGGATTGCCATCGCGAAATCGCCGCGTGGCTCGAGCCGCTGCGGGCCGAGGTGCAAATCGACGCGGCCGGCAATCTGCGCGGCTTCTATCCCGCTGCGGAGCCGAACGCGCCGCGATTGTTAATTGGATCGCACCTCGATACAGTCCCTAATGCCGGTGCGTTCGACGGCGTTCTCGGCGTGGTTCTTGGTGTGGCTTTGCTCGAAGCGCTGAACGGCAAGCGGCTTCCGTTTGGAATCGAAGTGATCGGCTTCTCAGAGGAAGAGGGAGTCCGTTTCGGCACGCCGTTCATCGGAAGCCGCGCGCTGGTGGGGCGTCTCGACGAAGAGTTGTTGGGCCGCCAGGACGAAAATGGCATTTGCGTGCGGCAGGCGATTGAGGATTTCGGCCTGGACGCACGCGAGATTCCCGAGGCTGTTTTGAGCGACAACACTTTGGGCTACGTGGAATTTCACATCGAGCAGGGACCGGTCCTCGACGCGCTGGAGCGCCCGCTCGGAGTGGTCGAGGCCGTCGCCGGCCAGAGCAGGCTCGAATTCACATTCGTGGGCCGGGCGAATCACGCGGGCACCACGCCCATGGATCTACGCCACGACGCGATGGCCGCAGCCGCGGAATGGATTACCGCAGTCGAACACGAGGCGCATCGCGTTCAAGATCTGGTGGCGACAGTCGGCGCGCTGACGGCGAAACCGGGGGCGGCCAACGTGATTGCGGGCGAGGCTCGATTGACGCTCGACGCGCGCCATGGCTCCGACGAGGTTCGAGGCCGCGCCGTGGATACGCTGATCCGGTTGGCAGAAACGATCGCGGAGAGGCGCGGGCTGACGGTGCGCCACAAAACTCTACTCAACCAGCCATCCGTCGCGATGAACGCGTCGCTGACGCGCCAAATCGAAGAGGCGATCCGGCGAGCGGGCTGCGAACCGCACCGGATGGTGAGCGGGGCGGGTCACGACGCGATGATTCTGGCCGAGAAAGTTCCCGCCGCGATGATTTTCCTGCGCACGCCGCACGGGATCAGCCACGATCCCGCGGAAAGCGTCCGAGTCGAGGACGTGGCCAAAGCTATCGACGCAGGTTCGCACCTGCTCGCGCTACTCGCAGCCTCACCCGCGATTCAAAGGAGAACGGACCTTGCATAACCTTGGTCGAACGCGAAGCTCCCATCAACCGAATCATCTCCTGCTCACGCCCGACACATTCGTGCGGGCTCCGCTTACCGGGCATGAAGAATTGCACCGCTGTCGTCCACGTGGGCCCGGCCCTGGGCGCGGCATTCACGCAGTACACGGCCGAGTTCGAAAGCGGCGGCGAATTGGGCGGCACGACCGCGCAGCGTTTCGTGTATGTGCTCGAGGGCGGCGTCAAGGTGGAAGCGGAAGGGAAGTCCAGCCAGCTCGCCGCGCGCGGTTATGTTTATTTCCCCGAAGGCGTGGCCCACCGCGTGGTTGCCACGCAAACGAGCCGCGTGGCCGTCGTCGAAAAACCGTACCAGCCGCTCGATGCAGCGAAGCGGCCGTCCGCAATTGTGTCGAGCGAAGATGCGGTGACGTCGCACGCACTCGGCGACGACCCGGACCTGCAGGTGAAGTGCCTGCTGCCCGACACGATGAGCTTCGATTTCGCGGTGAACACGATGGTCTATCAGCCGGGAGCGGCGCTCAGCATGGTCGAGATGCACGTGATGGAGCACGGCCTGCTGATGCTCGAAGGCGGAGGAATTTACAGGCTCGGCGATTCGTGGTATCCGGTCACGGCCGGCGACTTCATTTGGATGGGGCCGTGGTGCCCGCAATGGTTTGGCGCGATCGGCAAAGCGCCAGCGAAATATCTGATCTACAAGGACTGGAACCGGCATCCGCTGCCCGACAAGCCACGATGACCCTCGCGATTGATTCGGAGCGTCTGCAATCCGAGATCGAAGCGCTCGCTTCCATTTCGGATGCGGAACCTCCGGCGGTAACTCGAATCGTTTTCACGCCGACGGATCTACAGGCTCGCGCGTGGCTGAAGGAACGCTTCGAGGCGGCCGGGCTTGTCGTGCGCCAAGACGCCATTGGGAATACGTTCGCGCGTTGGAACGGATCCGATCCGAAAGCGCCGGTTGTCGGCACCGGCTCGCACATTGATGCGATTCCCAACGCCGGAAAGTACGATGGCGTGGTCGGAGTGCTCGGAGGCCTCGAAGCGATACGCGCGTTGCAACGCGACGGATTTCGCCCAAAGAATTCCATTGAGCTGCTGTTGCTCACCTCAGAGGAGCCGACGCGCTTCGGGATCGGGTGCATCGGCAGCCGGTTGCTTTCGGGAACACTTTCTCCCGATTCCGCACGCAAGCTCAAGGATGCCGACGGTAAGTCCGTGGACGAAGTCCGCCTGCAGGCCGGGCTGCGCGGCGAGCTCGAAGAAGTGAAATTGCCGCCCGGATATTACAAGGCGTTCGTCGAATTGCACATCGAACAGGGGCCGATCCTGGAACGCGAGAAGATCCCTCTCGGAATTGTGACGAAAATCGCGGCGCCCGCGAGCGCGCGCATTTCAATCGAGGGCGCGGGCGGGCACGCCGGCGGAGTCCTGATGCCGGACCGGCGGGACGCCCTCTGCGCCGCGTCCGAACTCATTCTGGCGGTCGAAAATGCGGCGCGAACCAGCGGATCAATTGATACGGTCGCGACCGTGGGAATCTGCGATGTGTTTCCGGGCGCGGTCAACAGCATTCCCAGTCGCGTTCGGCTGAGTCTTGACGTTCGCGACACGGACCTTGCCCGACGTGACGCCGTCATGGACGGGATCGAGCGCGCCTCGCAGGAAATTTCGGACAAGCGGCACGTCTCGGTTCAAACCGAGATGCTGAACGCGGACGTGCCTGCCGATTGTGCTCCCGGAATCGTCCAGGCGCTCTCGCGTTCCTGCGAAAAGCACCGGCTAAGCTTTCGTCCGATGATCAGCCGCGCCTACCACGACTCACTTTTTATCTCGCGCGTCGCACCGGTGGCCATGCTTTTCATCCCTTGCCGCAATGGTTACAGCCATCGCCCCGATGAGTACGCGTCTCCAGAGGACATCGTGCGCGGAGCGCTGGTGCTCGCCGAGACTCTAGCGAGCTTGTCCGCGTGATCCAGCGGACGAGCTGTTCAGCTTTCCTGCACGGCGGGAATAATTCGGTGAATGAGTTTCCTCGGGGGCGGAGCCGAATCGGCGATCTGGTAGCTCTGTAGCAGCAGCGTTTTTGCCAGGCCCGCGCGGGCCTCGGAGTTGTACATCAGCGTGCAAAGAGTTTCGCCCGCCGCGACTCGATCGTGGACCTTCTTATGCAGGATGATTCCGACCGCCGGGTCCACGGAATCTTCCTTTTTCTCGCGTCCGCCGCCGAGAATCACGCAAGCCGTGCCCACGGCTTCGCACTGGATCGCGCGGACGTAACCGCTTCTCGAACTCACCACATCGAGAGCGGCCTTTGCGTGCGGCAGGAGAGTGGCATCGTCAACCACGCGGGGATCTCCGCCCTGCAACGCAATCATCTGGCGGAACTTCCCGAGCGCCTGCCCGGATTGAATTAATTCGGCGGCGAGTTTTTTCCCCAACGCGACGGTTGTTGCGCGCCCGCCGAGATGAAACATCCACGCAGCCAACTCCAGGCAGAGCTGGCGCAAATCCTCGGGACCGCTGCCGCGAAGCACTTCGAGAATTTCTTCTACTTCGAGTGCGTTGCCCACGTGCAACCCTAGCGGCTGATCCATGTCGGTAATAAGCGCCACCGTTTTCTTGCCCATCCGCTCGCCGGTCTCGACCATCAGCTCCGCCAGAAATGCCGCGTCCTCTTCCGTTTTCATGAACGCGCCCGAACCGGTTTTCACGTCGAGCACCAGGCCGTCGATGCCTTCCGCCAGTTTCTTGCTCATGATCGAGGCGCAAATCAGGAAAGGGCTCTCCACCGTGCCGGTCACGTCACGCAAAGAATAAAACAAGCGGTCGGCGGGAGCGATTTCGGCCGTCTGGCCGATCATCGCGCAGCCGCATGCGCGCAACACTTCGCGGAAACGCTTTGCGTCGAGCCTCACGTTGAAGCCCGGAATCGCTTCGAGTTTGTCGAGCGTGCCGCCGGTGTGACCGAGCCCGCGGCCGCTGATCATTGGCACCACCAGGCCGCCTGCCGCGGCGAGCGGCGCCAGCACAAGAGATGTTTTGTCGCCCACGCCGCCGGTCGAATGCTTGTCGATTTTCGCCGCCGAAAATTCCGAAAGGTCGAGCACCTCGCCGGAATGCAGCATGGTGTCAGTCAGAATGGCCGTTTCAGCGCGGCTCAGGCCTTTGAGCAGCGCAGCCATGAGCCAGGCGGAAATCTGGTAGTCCGGAATTTGTCCCAGCGTGTAGCCGCGGACTAGGTATTCGATTTCGGCGCGGGAGAGTTCGTGTCCATCGCGTTTATTGCGAATTACATCCACGGCGCGAATGGCGCCGGCAGCGGGAGGTTCACCCGAGTCGCTCACTTGAGGCGGAATCCCTCCGGCAGGAGATCGGTGACCGGCAGCTCCTTCGGCCCGGAAGAGCCGAGAAAGTAAACGACTGCCTTCGGCCCAAATTCATAAATCACCTGGCGGCAGGCGCCGCAGGGAGAACACGGCGCGTTGTGGTTGTTGACCACCGCGATCGCCCGGATTTGCATTTTCGGCCCCAGTTGCGCCACTGCGGAAAAAATCGCGGCGCGTTCGGCACAGTTGGTCATGCCATAAGACGCATTTTCAACATTGCAGCCCACGAAAAGTTTGCCGGTGGTGGTCAGCAGCGCCGCGCCCACCTTGAATTTCGAATAGGGCGCGTAGGCGTTCTTCATGGCTCGCCGGGCCGCTTCGAGCAGCCGCTTCCGCGCATCGCCGTTGGGTTTACGCTTATGCATGGACCAAATCCAGCCGTCCGGGATTTTCGGCTACTCATTCCCCGCGCTGTAAAAAATCCGTGGATAGCGTAGTAATATCTATTCGCTATGTCGAGCCAAAACTCAGCCGCGGACAGAAAATCGGCGATTCAGACCTGGCAGCAACTCGCCGCCATCATCGACCACACGCTTCTTCGCCCCGAAGCGACCGCCGATCAGGTGGTGCGCCTCTGCGAGGAAGCGCGGGAATTCTCTTTCGGCTCAGTCATGGTGAATTCCGCCCGTGTGGCGCTCGCTGTTTCGAAATTGCAAGGTAGCGGCGTGAAGGTCGGCGCGGTTGTCGGCTTTCCGCTGGGCGCCTCGCTGACGAACGTCAAAGTATTTGAGGCCGCCGAAGCGATGAAACTGGGCGCGCGCGAAATCGACATGGTCATGAATATCGGGGCGCTGAAATCCGGCGATCATGATTTCGTGCTCGCGGACATACGAGCCGTCGCCGAAGCCGTCCACGCGCAGAAAGCTCTGCTCAAGGTTATTCTCGAAGCGGGCCTTCTCACGAATGATGAAAAGCTCGTCGCCTGCGAGACTAGCGAAAAAGCTGGCGCGGATTTCGTGAAGACCTCGACCGGATTTCTCGGAGGCGTGGCGACGGTGGAAGACGTCGCCCTGATGCGCCGCGCCGTGACGATCGGAGTGAAAGCCTCCGGAGGAATTCGAAACGCGAGCGACGCGCGCAAGATGATCGACGCCGGCGCAACCCGCCTCGGCACCAGCAGCGGAGTGAGCATCATCCGCGAATGGCGCGCCGAAACAGAAGGGAAGTCGTCGGCTCGCTAGCAGCGTCCGCTTTGGACCACTTCTAACAGCCGCTTTCTAGGGGTAGACCTCGATGAGCCACTTGATTGCATAACAATGTCGGTTCCTCTCTCCCGAGCCTTTGGTCTTCGACAAACCACAGTTTACTCGGGGCGAGGAGCCGACATTGTTATGCAATCAAGTGATCGCGACCGGCCGGACGGCGCGCTTGACAATCCTTCTCCGGAAAACCTAAAATCACTTAGGCGAAGAAAAAGCGAAAACTAAAGACCCCTTCTTTTCGCCCTTCGCGTTCGCCATGAGCTCAAAAACTGCTGCTTTGCGTGCGCACGTCGCATCCGCGCTCGCTGCGCGTGTCGCCAGTCCCTTTGAATATCGCGACCGCCCGGTCGTGGAAACGGTTCCGGCCGGCATTCACTCCGTGGATTTTCTCACCGGAGGATTTCCCCGCGGCAGCCTGACGGAAATCTATGGCCCTCCGTGTTCCGGCAGAACCAGCCTGCTGATTTCCGCGCTGGCGTCGCGAACATCTGCGTCGGAGGTGTGCGCGCTCGTGGACGCGCGCGACGCTTTCGATCCCACTTCCGCCGAAGCTGCCGGCGTGAAATTGAAACAACTGCTCTGGGTGCGCTGCCGCAACGTTGACCAGGCTCTTCGCGCTCGACCGATCTGCTGATACAGGGCGGCGGCTTCGGCTTGATCGCCCTCGATTTCGGCGACACTCCGCCGCAGGTGGTCCGTTACGTTCCTCTTCAGGTGTGGTTTCGTTTTCGCCGGGCCGTCGAATCCACGCCCACGATTCTCGTCGTTCTCGAGCAGGAATCGAACGCCAAGACGTGCGCCTCTCTGGTTCTTCAACTTCGCATGCAGGCAGCCCAATGGTCGCGAGACATCCGGAACGGCGGAAGAAATTCTTCTCACCACACTCGCCGGGATGCCTGCTCGACGGCTGCGAAGAGCCATGCGGAAATGATTCGTTCCCGAGCGAAGCGGGAAGGGAACCGCGCTGATTCGAGACGAGGAAATTTTCATGGGCGCGGGCGGCAGCGGCGCCGATTTCGAAACGGAAGCAACTGGAGATTTATTCCCACGCATTACCCGGCATACACAGCTTCGGGAGGAGGGCCCGGAAAAAGGTGAGGAATCTTTCCAGTCCCTTTGCCTCTCCGCCGGACTTCCCATGGCATTCGCTTCCATTTTCGTTCCCAATTTTATGCTGCAGGCGGTTGTGCGCGCCGAGCCCGCCCTGCGCGAGCGCGCCCTCGCTCTGATCGACGGCAACCCGCCGCTGTGCAGCGTGGTGGCCATCAACGAAAAAGCCGCTCAGGCGGGAATCGAACTGCGGGATGACGAAAATGAACGCGGCGCAATTCGCCGGCTTGGAAATGCGTCCCCGTTCCCGGCCGCAGGAAAAAATCGCCCACGCGGTATTGCTTGATATTGGCTGGTCGGTTTCCCCGCGAATCGAAGACACCGCGCAGGACGCGATCGTTCTCGATCTTTCCGGCCTGACCCATTTATTCGGCGCGGAAAAAGATATCGGCGCGCACCTTGTGCAGCGTTCCTGCGAATGCGGCTTGCTGTCGAACGTCGCCATCGCCTCGAACGTGGATACGGCTCTGATCGCTGCCCGCGGTTTTAAGGGAATCACGGTGATTCCGCTCGGGCAGGAATCGAAGTCTCTGGGCGATTTGCCCGTCGGCGTCCTTTTCCCGTCCGCGGAGACCGCCGAAACATTGAGCCGCTGGGGCGTGCGCACCTGCGCCGCGTTTGCCGGCCTGCCGGTTTTGCAGCTTTCCGAACGCCTCGGGCAGGAAGGAGTCCGCCTGCACGCCCTGGCGCGCGGCGCCACCTCGCGCTCGCTTGCGATCGCGGAGCCCGGCCATTTTTTCGAGGAAGAGATGGAGCTGGACGATGCCGTCGAGGAACTCGATCCTCTTTCGTTTCTCCTGGGCCGGTTGCTCGATCAGCTTTGCGCGCGCCTGGCGGCGCGATCGCTCGCGGCTGCCTCGCTGCGCGTGCGTTTCGAGCTGCAGCCCGCTTTCGAAAATGCGCTGGACGTTCGTAAAGAGATGTTTCGCCGGATCGATCCGCCCGGCGTGTACGAAAGGGAACTACGGCTCCCCGTTCCGGCGCGCGATTCGAAAATGCTTTTGAAATTGCTGCGCCTGCGTTTGCAATCGAATCCGCCCGCGTGCTCCCATTCACAAAATCGTGCTGGCAGCGGAATCCGCCCGGCCGCGCGCCACGCAAGGCGGCTTGTTTCTTCCCAGCTTTCCGGATCCCGAAAAACTCGAGCTCACCATCGCGCGCATCGCGAACGTGGTCGGCGAAGGGAATGTCGGCTCGCCCTCGCTGGTCGGATACATGGCGCCCGGGAGAATTTCAGATGCGGCGGTTTCTCACTCCGATGGAATCCGCGGAAGCGGCCAGCAGCGATAGCGGCGCGATTCATCCGCGAAGGCAGCGCAACAAGCGGCAAATCTCCGGCGAGTTTTCGAATTTTCCGCCCGCCTGTTCCCGCAACACTCGAACTGCATGCAGGCTGCCCCACCCGCGTTGTTTTTCAAGGGCTGCGCGGAGAGGTGCTGGCCGCTTCCGGTCCGTGGCGCACTTCCGGCGACTGGTGGCGGGAAGATCCCTGGCAGCAGGATGAATGGGATCTGGAGATTCATTTCCATTCTTCTTCGGCGGCCCGCGATCCAGCCGCCGCTGCGTCGCGCGCCGATTGCGGCCTCTATCGCTTCTATTTCGACGCGCTGCGCGGAAGCTGGTTCGTGCGGGGAATCTACGATTGATGTACATCGAGCTTCACGCGCGATCCGCATTCAGTTTTCTCGAAGGCGCTTCCTTGCCCGAAGAATTGGCGCGCGTGTGCGCGGAACACGGCATGCCCGCCATGGCGCTGCTCGATCGCGACGGCGTCTACGGTTCGCCCCGCGTTCATCTCGCGGCGAAAAAACTTTCCATCCGCGCGCACGTCGGCGCCGAAGTCACGTCCGCCGCGGGCTGGCGCTATCCCTTGCTCGTCGAATCGCGCGAGGGCTACCAGAATTTGTGCCGCCTGATCACGCGCATGAAACTTCGCGCGCGCAAAGGGGAGGGAAGCGTCCAGCCCGAGGAAATCGCCGCGATGGGCGGCGGCCTGATCTGCCTGACGGGAGGCGACGAAGGCCCGCTGGCGCATGCTTTGTCGCAAGGCGGGATGGACACGGCCATCGAATGCGTGCAGGAACTTTGCCGCGCGTTCGGCCGGGACAATGTATATGTCGAACTTCAACGCCATTTGTCCCGCGAGGAAGAAGCGCGCAACCAGGCCGCCGTGGCCATCGCGCGAAAGCTGAAGTTGCCGCTGCTGGCGACCAACGGCGTCTCGCACGCGCTGCCGCAGCAACGCGAGCTGCTGGATGTCTTCACCTGCATCCGCCATCACCGCGTGCTCGCAACCGCTGGCCGCTTGCTGAGCCGCAATGCCGAGCGCCATTTCAAGACGCACGCGGAAATGGCGTCGCTTTTCTCCGATCTTCCCGAAGCCATCGCCAGCACGGAAGTTCTTTCCTCGCGCCTGCAATTCACGCTCAACGATCTCGGCTACCAATTTCCCGTCTATCCGGTTCCCGACGGCGGGTCGCAGATGGAATTTCTTCGCCAGCGCTCGCACGAAGGCATGATTTTCCGCTACGGCCCGGATGACGAACGCGCGCGGCGAGCAGATCGATCGCGAACTCGCCCTGATCGAAAAGCTCGAATCTCTCCGGCTACTTCCTGATCGTCTGGGACATCGTCCGCTTTTGCCGCGAGAAAAATATTCTCGTGCAGGGACGCGGCTCCGCGGCCAATAGCGCCGTTTGCTACGCGCTCGGCATCACCGCGGTCGATCCCGTGGGAATGGATCTTCTCTTCGAGCGTTTTCTCTCCGAAGAGCGCGGCGAGTGGCCGGACATCGACCTCGATCTCCCGAGCGGCGACCAGCGCGAGCGCGCCATTCAGTATGTCTACGAACGCTACGGAAAATTGGGCGCGGCCATGACCGCCAACGTCATCACCTATCGCGGACGCTCGGCCGCCCGCGAAATCGGCAAGGCTCTCTCGTTCGATCCGGAAACGCTCGATCGCTTGTCCGGCCTCGTGGGATCGTGGGAATACCGGGATCCCGAGCGACACGCTCGATCGCCAGTTCCGCGACGCGGGCCTCGACCTGCAGCACCGGCGCATTCGCAAATTTTTCGAGCTTTGCCAGGCCGTGCAGGATTTGCCGCGCCATCTCGGGCAGCATTCCGGCGGAATGGTGGTGTGCCAGGGGCAACTCGATTCCGTGGTTCCGCTCGAGCCGGCCACCATGCCCGGCCGCGTGGTCGTGCAATGGGACAAGGAAGATTGCGCGGACATGGGCATCGTGAAAGTGGATCTGCTCGGCCTGGGCATGATGGCCGTGCTGGAAGATTCGCTGCAAATCATTCGCGAGCACTATGGCGAAGAAGTCGATCTCGGCCATCTGCCGGCGAACGATCCCGCCGTCTATGCCGCGCTGCAAAAGGCGGACACGGTCGGAATGTTTCAGGTCGAAAGCCGCGCGCAGATGTCCTGCCTGCCGCGCCTGCACCCCAAATGTTTCTACGACATCGTCGTGCAGGTCGCGATTATTCGCCCCGGGCCCATCGTCGGGAAAATGGTTCATCCCTATTTGCGGCGCCGCCAGGGCCGCGAGCCGCCCGAATATCTTCATCCTTCGCTCGAGCCGGTGCTGGCGCGCACGCTGGGCGTGCCGCTTTTTCAGGAGCAGTTGCTGCGCATGGCCATGATCGCCGCGGGATTCACGGGCGGCGAAGCCGAGGAGCTGCGCCGCGCCATCGGATTCAAGCGTTCCGAAGCAGCGCATGAAGGAAATCGAAATCAAGCTGCGGCGCGGAATGCAGGCCAACGGAATCACCGGCGAGACGCAGGACAAAGTCGTCCAGTCGATCACTTCTTTCGCGCTCTACGGATTTCCCGAATCGCACGCGGCCAGTTTCGCGCTGATCGCCTATGCCAGCGCCTATTTGAAATGCCACTATCTCGCGGCGTTTACCGCCGCGATGCTGAATAACCAGCCGATGGGTTTCTACCGGCCGGCCACGCTGGTGAAAGACGCGCAGCGCCACGGATTGAAATGCAAGCCCATCGATCTCACGCGCTCCGATTGGAACTGCACGCTCGAAAAAATTCCCGAAGGGCTTCGCCATGCGCCTGGGCATGCGTTACGTGAAAGGCCTGCGCCAGGAGATCGCGCTTGAAATCGTGCGCCAGCGCGATCTGCGCGCGTTCGCGTCCATCGACGATCTGAAGCAGCGCGTCCCGGAAATACAAAAGTCCGAGCTGACGGCGCTCGCCGAAGTCGGCGCTTTGAATTTTATTTCCGGCCAGCCGCGGTTTCCACCGCCGCGACGCTCTCTGGCAGGTCGAGCGCGCCGCTCGCCGCCCCGGCCCGCTGCTGGAAGACGCAGGAAGCGAGAGCTTCGCCGGATCGAAGCGCGAGCAGCGCCGCCACTCCCGATTCGCCGCTTGTCGCGCATGACCGACGAAGAACGATTGGTCGCCGATTTTCGCGGCACGGGTTTGACGGTCGGGCCTCATCCGATGACCTATCGCCGCGCGGAAATGAAGCAGCGCGGAGTCCGCGCGGCCATCGAGCTTGCCAAGCTTCCCGACGGAACGCACGTGCAAGTCGCCGGGGCGGTGATTGCGCGCCAGCGCCCCGGCACGGCGAAGGGTTTTGTCTTTCTCAGCCTGGAGGACGAGACGGGAATTGCGAACGCCATCATCACGCCGCCGCTATTCGAGCGGGATCACACCGTGGTCGTCCACAATCCCTTTTTGCTGATCGAAGGCACGCTTCAGAATCAGGACAATGTGGTGTCGGTGAAGGTGGAACGCGTTCAGCCCTGGAAATCTCGCGCGCCGAAGTCACCTCGCACGATTTTCACTGAAGAAATCATCGCGCGGCTCGGCAGGTCGTCCTTCCAACTCAAGATCGCTTCGGAGCGCGCGTCGGAAAACGGCCCAGATCTGCGGCAATCCAAACGTTACTTGGCGCGGCTCCGGCAGGTCGATCCTTCCAACCGAGGATGGCCTCCGAAGTATCGCGCGTGGCGCCCAGCCGTTCGCGGGCCAGCGCCCAGCGCTCGTCGAATCAGCCGCGAAACGGGCGCATCGAGTTTCACCGCCTCGCCCAAATCCGCCGCGATCCGCACGTCCTTGGCCATCAGCCCCAGCGCAAAACCGGTGGCGAATTTCCCGCCGAGCACCTGCTCCTTGATCATCACCTCGGTCGTGAAGTTCCGGCCGGTCGACGCGTTCAGAATGTCCACCATCGTCGACTGGTCCAGGCCGAACCGCTCGCCGATCAGCAGCGACTCGACCACCGCCGTATATCCCGCCGCCGCTATATAGTTGTTCAGCGCTTTCATGGCGTGGCCGGTCCCGAGCGGCCCGGTTTCGAAAAGCTGCTTGCCCATCGCCAGCAGCAACGGCTTCGCGCGCTCGATCGCTGGCTTGTCGTCGCCGCCGATCATGATCGCAAGCGTGCCCGCCTTCGCTCGCGGCACAGCACCGGAAACGGGCGCATCGATCAAGCACGGCTCCGCGCCGCGCGATCTCCACACCAAGCTCGCGCGTGCCAATCGGCTCGGACGAGCTCATATCAATGACCAGCGCGCCCGGCTTCAGCGCCTTCGCAAACGCGCCGCCTTGATCTTCGAGCAGAGCCTCGCGGACGATCTTCCCCGTCGGCAGCATGGTGACCGTGATTTCGTTCGCCGCGACTTCGCCGAGATTCGCCGCCGCCTTGCAATTGTTCTCTCGCGCGAAGCGGGCGCTCCGCTCGCGCGTCCACGTCGAACACCGTCAGCTCGTGCCCGGCCTGCGCAATATGAGTGGCCATCGGCCAGCCCATGTTTCCGATCCCGATGAATCCGACACGCATAAAGTTGTCGCTCCTCTATTCGAGCCCGAGTTCTTTCAGCACGTCCATCGCGTGGTTGAAGCTGTCCACGCCTGCCGGCACTCCCGCATAAATCATGCTGTGCAGCAGCACTTCGCGAATCTCATCTTTGGTCACGCCGTTTTTCACGGCGCCGCGGACGTGTCCCTTCAGTTGATTCGGCTTGTTCAGCGCAACCAGCAGCGCCATCGTCAACATGCTGCGCGTCCGGCGATCGAGCTGCGGCCGGACCCAGACCTCGCCGAAGCAATAGCGCGTCACCAACTCCTGCAGCGTCCGATTGAAATCCGTCGCTGATTCCATCACCTTGTCGGAGTTTGCCGGGCCGAACATGTCGCGCCGGATCGCCAATCCCGTATTAAAAGTGTCGGCCTTCGAACCGTTCGTGCTCTGCGGCGGCAGCTGTTCGTCGAAGTGCAGAATCGTCACTCCCCCGGTCGCGTAGTTGGCGACGTCCGCCGCCACTTTCTGGCCGATCGGCGACTGCATCGCGGCGCCCATCGCGGCCGCATCGGCAAACGCGCCTTCCCAAATGCAAAAGTAGGGTGAGGGAGCGCCCACGCCCTCGATCGCGAAGCTGTGCCGGCTCGAGATCAGTCCCGGCATCTGCTGCGCCAGCGGCAGGTGCGTCCCTTCGTAGTATTTCTTGAAGTGCGCCGGATCTTTTGGCGGCGGGTACAGCGCGATCACTTTGTGCATGGCGGTCGTTTTCCCTTTCGGTGATTTTGGGTCTGGCTAGAGGTGAAACAGCTTGCGCGCCGTCTCGCCCAGAATGTTGCGCTTGGCCTGCTCGTCTAGAAACGGCAGCCCCGCGATGCGCGCCGGAACGTCGAAATCCCAGTGCGGCCAATCGGAGGAGTACATCAGCTGCGTCTCGGCGTGCACGGCCTTGAACGTCGCTTCGAGCATGTGCGGCATCGTCACCTCCAGCGGCTGCGACGTGAAGATACATCTCCGCGATGTACTCGCTCGGCAGCCGCTTCAGCAGCGGCGCGTCCGACTGCCGCATCAGGTACTCGTGGTCGAGCCGCTGCATCATGAACGGCACCCACGCCAGCCCGCTTTCGATCCAGATCACTTTCAGCTTCGGAAAGCGCTCCGGCAGGCCGTTCACGATCCAGTTCGTCATGTGCGTCATGTTGCAGGTGACGAACGACATCGAGTGAACCGACAGAAACCGGTTCATCGTGGATGTCATCGTATCGCCCCAGGTCGGGCCGGCGTGAAACGCCAGCGGCAGGCCGCGCTCTTCGAGCTCGCGATAAATGCGCATGAACATGTTCTTGTAGACGCCCGCGTGGCGCTGGCTGGTGATCATGAACCCGACCACACCCGGCGTTTCGCCGAACTCCTTGATCATCTTCAGGCACGCATCGGGATCGTGAAACGGAAGGCACAGCAGCGTCTTCACGCGCTTCTCGCGCGGCAGGATTGTCTTCGTGAACCAGCGGTTGTAGGCGAACGTCATCGCCGTGACGATGTCCGGATCCGGATGCAGGCCCATCTCGAGCATCGGCTGCGGGAACACCACCTGCATCTTGATTCCCATCGAATCCATGGCGCGCCGCACCAGCGTCAGATCGCGGTGTTCGTCCGTCTTCTCCACGTACTCGCCGAGCTCCGCCTGGTGCGGGATGCGGCCAAACACATCCTGAAACGTCAGCCCAACCGGATGATTGCTGAACGCCAGTTGCTTCGCGTTCGGCCAGTTCTGCGTCATCGATATCGCGTTGTGCCGCAGGACGGGATTCTCGAGGTGCTCCAGAATTTCGGCCCAGGAATCGAATTCCACGTGATGCGCGTCCACGTCCACGATGAAATAGTCGTCGAGGTGCAGGCGGGCGATGTCGCGGCGCGCGTTCGCCAGGATTTCGCGCGAGTCGGTGCGCGTCGTAATCTGCTGGACTTTGTGCTCGCTCGCGCTGCTCACGCCCGTTTTCGTGCCAATGTCCACTTCGGTTTTGCTCATCGTCGTGTCCTCGCCCGCAACCTGCCTAGAAACGCAAACAATTTTCAGAGGGCCTTTGGCGTGGTCCGCGAAAACCAGAGCGCCAGATCGAAAGGGTTCATGTGCTGCGTGCGCAGCAGCGCGCAAGCGACCACCATCGCTTGCGGTCGAAAACCAGAGCGCAGATCGAAAGGGTTCATGTGCTGCGCGCGCAGCAGGGCGCAGGCGACCACCATCGCCTCCGTGGTTGAAACCGTGGAATCAATCGCGGGAATCTCGGCCTCGAGCTCCTCCGCGTACGCTGCGTAGAGTTTCACCGCTTCGGTCACCAGATTCGTCACATCTTCGCGGGTTACTGCTCGCCAGCTCGCCCGCTTGCATGGTCCGCTCGATCTGCACCCGCAGATCCGCCAGAAGCGCGGACAACTTCGCTGCTTCCTCAGACGGTGACATAAATCCCGTCGGCCGCTTCTTCCACCGGCACGCGAATCAGGCGAGCCGAAGGCCGTCCCGGGATGCACGCCCGTCTTGATGTCGTATTCAAAGCCGTGCCACGGGCAGACGATGTGCAGATTCGCTTCATCGAAAGCGAATCCGTGGCTTTCGCCGCGCTCGTCAATCACTTCGTTCACGCGCGGAATAATTTTTCCCTGGCAGACGGGTCCGCCCTGGTGCGCGCACTTATTGAGATAGGCGTAGAGATTCCCACCGACGCGGAAAATTCCGATGGTCGTCTCACCGACGTCCACGACCAGCCGGCCGCCTTCCGGCACGCGCTCGCCCGCTCCTACGAATACCTTTTGCGAAGTGGCTGGCATATTCCCCCGATCGCTGCCATCCTGTGGTAGCCAACGGGGCGTATTGTATGTTGAGAAACACCGCTTATCAACTTACTCACCCGCTCCCAGATGTGGTACACTGATTTTGCGCTTAATACCGCGGTTGTGTGGTGTGGTTGCTCTCGTCGAATAACTGCTGAGAATACCCCGCCGTCAGTTCCTTCCAAAGTCTTTTGCGTAATTAAAACAAGGACTGGAAATGCAGGTTGCCGTGCCCGCTCGAGAACTCATTGAGCGCGCCGACCGCCGCATCTACCAGATAAGAAAAACACTTAGATCATGCAGAATTTTTCAGAACTAGCAATTTCAGATTACACCAAGGAGCGACTATCGGCCGCTGGCTTTTCGATACCGACTCCGGTGCAGGCAGCCGCGATTCCGACGGCGCTTGCAGGCAAGGACGTGCTCGCGACCGCGCAGACAGGCACCGGCAAGACGCTGGCGTTCCTGATCCCGGTAATCGAGCGGCTGCTCCAGGATAAGACTCCCGGAATCGCAGCGCTCGCGCTGGTTCCCACGCGCGAACTCGCCATGCAGGTCGTGGAGCAGTACAACGATTTGCGAGGCAAGCAACTGTCGCCCGCGGCTCTTGTCGTCGGCGGCTTGGCCGAAGGCGCTCAGATTGACCGCATTGCGCAAGGGAGCTCGCCTCGTGGTCGCTACGCCCGGACGCCTGGAAGATTTTCTCGATCGCAAGCTCGTGAATTTCCGCACCCTGAAGGTGCTCATTCTCGACGAAGCCGATCGCATGCTGGACATGGGATTTCTTCCCGCGATTCGCAGAATCGCGTCCATCCTGCCGAAAGATCGCCAGACGCTCTGCTTCTCGGCCACTCTCGAAGCCTCGGTTGCGCATTTGGTGCACGATTACATGCGCCACCCGGTTCGCGTCGAGCTCGGCTCGGTCTTGAAGGCCAACGAAAACGTTCGCGTGCAGGCTTTCGAAGTCTCCACCGATCGTAAACTCGATGTGCTGTGCCGCTTGCTCGCACAGGATAAGGGCCGCTGCCTCGTCTTCGCGCGCACCAAGCGCGGAGCCGAACGCTTGGCTTTGAGCCTGCATCGCGAAGGATTCGCCGCGGCCATGATTCATGGCGGGCGCTCGCAATCCCAGCGTACGGCGGCGCTCACCGGATTTCAGCAGGGGCGTTTCCGCATCCTCGTGGCGACCGATCTGGCCGCCCGCGGGATTCACGTGGACGACATCTCCCAGGTCATCAACTACGATCTGCCGGATATGGCCGAAAATTTCATCCATCGCGTGGGACGTTCCGGCCGGGCCGGCGCTCTGGGCCTCGCTTCCACTCTCTTCTCCATCGATCAGCGCGGAGAACTGCTTGCGCTCGAGCGCACACTCGGAATCAAGATCGAGCGAATGAAAGCGGCGGATCTTCCGGAGCGACAAGACCGGAAACCGGTCTCGCAACGCGCTCTCGCGCCCGCGACCTCCAGAATCAGCCGGCTTCCCGGCGAATTTCTGCAGGCGCAAACGATGTAATTCGCTTTCCCCTTTCCGCAGGGCTGGCAGCATGTGTTGCCAACAAAGGCCCGGCCGATTCATCGGCCGGGCCTTTGCTTTTTGAGCTAATGAACGGAGACAAGCCTTGTAGGTCGCGGCTTCACAGGCTGCGGAACAAGTCGGCCTTTTAGGGGGTCGGAGCTTCAGCTCCGACATAACCGGCTTGCGCTCAATGCGCTTTAGCGCCTGAGGACACTCTTGATTGCCTTTTTCCGCAAACTGTTCAGCCGCGACAAAAAGTCGGGAAGTCGGACCCGCTTTGCAGCTCGCGTGGAACGGCGCCTTGAGGGGTCGGAGCTTCGAGCCCGACATAGATCGCCTGCTGTCTCTGCGCTTCTAGCGCCTGAGGACACGTCTTCATTGTCTGTTTCTCCGTGCTCTGTTGAGCCGCTGAAGTCCCTGACCGCTGAAGACATTCGACTCCTGCGTTCTCTCCTTCCGAGCGGCTTCAGATCCCCGTTGACAGCCCGTGCCTCGAATATGAGTTATAGAGTCGCGAAACGTGTTGCCGCACGAACGCTCTGAACGCGAAAAATCAATCTCGAAACGCGCGAGGGCTGCCATGTTCGAGCAGACATTGAATCCCACGGGCCACCTGTGGCTGACCATCCTCGCTGCGTTGATCCCTCTCGTGGCGCTGATTCTGATGCTCGCCGTTTTTCGCGTCACCGCCTGGCTGGCCACCATCTTCGCGGGCATCATCACCGTGCCTGTCGCCGTATTCGTCTGGCATGCGCCTCTGGCCAACACGTTGAAATCGTATCTGTATGGCGGCCTCACAGGCATCTGGAACATCGACTGGATCACGTTCTGGGGCCTGATCATCTTCAACACGCTGGTGCTCACCGGAAATTTCGGACGCTTCAAGAACTGGATGGTCCATCACGCCACGGCCGACATTCGCATTCAAACCATCATGCTGGCGTGGGCCTTCGGCGCGCTGCTGGAGGGGCTCGTCGGATTCGGCTATCCGTGGGCGGTCGTCGTGCCGATTCTGGTGGGCCTCGGCATCGCCGACCTCGACGCGATTCGCGTTGCCGCGCTGGCCAACAACGCGCCAGTTTCCTACGGCGCGCTGGGCGCTCCGATTATCGGGCTCGCCGCGGTGACGGGTCTGCCGCTGTTGGCGCTTTCCGCTTCCATCGGCAACGTCGTCGCCGTTCTCGCGCTGCTGCCGCCCGTGGGTTCTGATCTATCTCGTCAGCGGATGGGAAGGCGTCGCCGAGGCGTGGCCGCTGGCGATCGTCGGCTCGCTCTCCTACATCGCCGGCCAGTGGCCGGTCGCGCACTATCTCGGTCCCTATCTTCCCGACCTCAGCGGCGCGCTCGTTTCCTTCTGGGTTCTTTTCCTGTTCGTGAAAGTCTGGCGCCCGAAGACGATTCGCGGCTTCGGTGGCGCACCACTCGGACCTGCGGAGACCGCGGCCGCGATTTCGTCCGAACTCACTTCGGCGCGAGGAGCATTTCTCGCGTGGGTGCCGTACATCGTGCTGATTCTCGTCGTCGTCGCCTGGACCGGCCCGTAGTCGCACGCTTCCCGCGATCAGCTTGTTGAAGTTATCGGTCGCCGCGAAATCCTCGATCACGCAGAAACCGATCACTTCCGTCTTCAACTTCACGCCGCTGAACGGCGGCACTTCAATTCTGGCGTCGTGGCTTGTGATCTTGGCGATCCTGCGGCCGAGCGGCCAGATCATTCGACAGGTATTCTCGAAGACGTTCAAGCAGATGTGGGGCGCGCTGCTCGTCGCGTTTTTTGTTTTCGCGCTCGCTTACATTTTCGTGTACACGGGGATGGCCAATTCGCTGGCGCTACGGACTCTCGAAGATTGGCGTCTTCTTCGTGGTTCTGGCGCCGATTCTCGGCTGGATCGGCGTCGCGCTCTCCGGCAGCAACACCTCCACGAACGCCATGTTCGGCCCGGTGCAGGCCGTAACCGGGCGGCTGCTGAATCTGCCCGTGCTGCTGCTGCCCGACGCTCAATTCGGTCGGCGCGGAAGTCGGAAAGCCGATCGCGCCGCAGACGGCCAGCGTCGGCGTTTCCACCAGCAAGTTCGTCCGCAGCGAAGGTCAGGTCATCCGCCACAACATGGGCTGGACGCTGATCGTCCTCGCCTACCTGATCCTGATCGCCCTGCTCTTCTACTACGTGTTCCCCAACTCGATGTCGCTGTAGCGGCGGCGCGCCGGAGCGAGCCCCAGCCGGCGCGGCGGAGAATTGCGCGGAAATTTGGCTCCCCGGGCTAGATTCGAACTTGAGCCGTCATGCGGGCATGAACGAAGCGGGAGCCCGCAGGCGAAATCCCGAGCGGGGTGCGCGAGGGATCTCTCCGGAGATTTGGCTCCCTGGGCTAGATTCGAACTAGGAGTTATCTCATAAACACATTCAAGTCATTTGCTGGTTGTGAGTTATGTGAACTAGCGTAAATCGGGAGCATGGACCTGACCGAAGCGCAGTGGGCAAACTTACGCCACTGCTTACTCCGAAGCGACGTCCCGACGGTCGAGGTCGGCCTTGGCGCGATGCGCGAGCCGTGCTGAACGCGATTCTTTGGGTATTGCGCACCGGTGCTCCTTGGCATGATCTGCCCGACCGTTATCCACCCTACCAAACCTGTCATCGCCGCTTTCAGCAGTGGCAGCGCGACGGCACGCTGACTCGGCATTGCACGCGCTGGCCGAAGACCTGCGAGCGCGTGGCAACTCGATCTGTCGGAGACCTTCATCGACGCCAGCTTCAGTTCGGCGAAAAAAGGGGCGCTGCTGTCGGCCGACTCGCCGCGGAAAAGGCAGTAAAATCATGGCGATCGCAGACCGCCATGGTCTTCCTGTCGCCTGCAGCATCGCCAGCGCTTCGCCGCATGAAACGAAACTTGTCGAAGCCACGATCGAGCAACGCTTCACCCGAACCAAACCGCTACGAATGATTGGCGATCGCGCCTAGCAACATTTCGGTTAACAGCTTTGAAAACAATCTAATCACGAGTTGCCAGAGCCGAGAGAGACCGAAGGAAATCAGCAAGTTCGGACAAAACTGGACACGTCCAATTGGCCTTCTCTTCTTCGCTTTCTGCCACCGTTTATGACCGCTTGTATGGCACTGTGATGACACTCGCGATGGTGTTGGTGTTTTACGCACCCAGTGGATGCCGCCAGCGCAATCCCTGGAAACGCGCGAAATCGCTGTCCGTTGTGATCAGTTCACAGCCATGTTCGATCGCCAGCGCGGCCACGTAAGCATCAGTTACCAAAGGCCCCTCAATCCCATTGCACAATTTCAGAAGCAGATCCCAGTGTGTGCGACTTGGCATTACAAGTACGGCCCTAGGCCATTCAACCAGCCCGCGGCAAAATGCCAAGGCCGTTGGCATCGGTGTTGCTGGCCGGAAGATTTTTGGATTGGTAATGATTCGCAGGAAGCCAGCGAGCACAATCTCCGCGACCGCGAAGGGTTCGGGGGCCTCGACGAGCCCTCTAAGCCAAGAGGAGTATCGATGGTGCTCTGGCGCGTCCTGCCGATGCGCGTAGATGAGGACGTTGACATCGGGCAGTTGCATGACAGTTAAGGCAGCCTCCCAAAACGATCAATATCGTCCGCCTCCATTAGCGCGGCGGTCTTATCGATATTCAGCGGTGTAAAACGGCCCCCCTCTCCGAACGTCACCAAATTGAAGTGCTCTGGCTGCTTCGGTGCGGGCGATTGCAACAGAAGGCGCACTGCACGTTCAATCACCCCACTGACGCTCGTGCCCGATTCGGCAGCACGTTTCTTCAGACGCTCAAGAAGACGATCATCCAGCGTAACCGTAGTGCGCATGATGCACTATCATACACGAGTGGCATCACTGCATCAAGATACGATGCAAGAGTTGCTGTTTAAGTCGCAGAGCCAAGATCAAGATGAGGTCGATTCGTCCTTCCCAGGCTTACTTCAAGTTTTGCCTCGATGGGGATTTAGCCCGCAGCTCCTTTATCAATCACCACGACTTTGGTATAGAGTCGGGGTTAGAGACGACGGTACAGATCAAAGGCGTGCAAATTGCAAGAATCTCTGCCCTCAGGATTCGCAATATGTTTCGTGGAGTAGGCGAACTAGTGTGCGCGGAATACGTGGCCCAGCGGTGCAAAGTCCCACTGCGGCGGGCAAAACAAATCGTTGAGACGCTGGTCTCCGAGGGATACCTGGAATTTGACAAGCGGTACAAAGAAATGGCGAATCCCTACGTGCCCGGCAAGGAGACGCCGCGATACCGCCATATTCCCTATTACAAGCTGACGGCCAAGGGTGAGAAACTGGCCCAAGCGTCCGCCCTCAGCAAAATGCCCCGCGCAAGGGCAGAGCCGATCCTAGCTGGCTTGCTCAGAAGGGTCGAGGAAGTGAACACGACGCCACATTATTTGTTTCGCATTCCAACCGTGATCGTGTACGGAAGCTATGTCCGCGGCGAAGCCTTCCTCAGCGATGTAGACACTGCTGTTGATCTCGAACCCAAATGGGAACGTGCCTCGAAGGAGTTTGAGGTCCAAAGCAAGAAACGGGTTGACGTGGCGCAAGCGAAAGGAAGGAGGTTCTCAAATATCGTCGAGCATCTGTTCTGGCCGGAGCGCGAGGTCATGCTCCATCTGAGGGCCAGGACACGGGGCTTAAGCCTTCACTCAATGGACGATTTTGTCCGCATGAGAAAGGACAACCACTTCGCGTACAAAGTATTGATAGGCAACGCCGACAAGATTGCGGAGCAGCTGGCGAAGCGAGATGGCCGCTAACGCAATTCCCATAAATCTTCCTTCACTACTTTCATAGCAAACAAGGCTCCCGGGAAGGCTCCTCGGTCTTCTTGTTTTATGGGCGTATTTCAAATAGAAAAAAGAAACCGCGAAAAATTGGCTCCCCGGGCTAGATTCGAACTAGCAACATTTCGGTTAACAGCCGAACGCTCTACCGTTGAGCTACCGGGGAGTAGCACGCCATCGCAGCGAGCAACAAAGCTGAAAAAGTGTAGACGAGCGCCACGGCGGAGTCACGGGGAAAATCTCGCGGCAAAATCTCGGGCCGGCCGCCCAAACAGGCGAAAGATCCGGTGAAGGAACGGGTGCGGTAAGAAGCTACTGCAGTCTCTGCTTCGCGGAGTCGTGCACGATCAAATTCTCGAAAATCGCCAGAACGTGCTGCCGGTACCGCACCACGCGCTCCAGCAGCGGACGCAGATCCGGCTGGCGCACGGTTTCCTTGTCCCATTTGGCCAGCACCGGCGCGGGGACGGCGATGTCCCGGCGCAGCTCCTCGGCCGAATGGCCGCGCAGGAACAGGCCGTAGAAGAACGCGGCCTCGCGCTGCGGGAACTGAAAATCCTGCAGCGCGTCGTCCAGCGGGTTGGGCAGTGTCGCCATGTCGAAAAATGCAGTTTACACATTTGGCTGTCGCCGTCAAGAGTCCGCGGCGCGTAATTGGAAATAGTTTCTTCGCAGCACGTGCGCTGCCAATGCTCGACATCGCCGCCGTGGCATCCGGCTTGCTCTTCTCCGCAACTTTTCGCCTTCCATCGTGTTTGATTAGAATGGCCGGCGCCGCGACGCGCGGGACACGCGCCGTATCGCCCGGCCGCGCTGTATTCCGGACGTACCCCACCAGGAGGCTTGGCCACGCCAGGCCTCCTCCTGACAATCCGACTAGGATTGTCATCCTGAGCGCACTCCGCTAACGGCCCGCTCTCGGCTGCTCCATTGACGTTTCGCGCATCGCTCTCAGCTTGCTGAAATATTTTCGCCGCGCTTCGCGTTAACCTAGTTAGAGAGCCAGCATGATGGACCACCAGCAAAACCGCCATTCTGTTCGCCGCTGCCGCGCTGATTTTCTCGGCGGTGACCTCCGCCCGCGCGCAACAGTCGCCCAAGCCATCGAGCGGCCCGCAGCAGGGCGCCGCTCCGTCCAGCCAGGGCGGCATGGCGGGCATGGACATGAACGACATGCAGCACGAGACCGAGCAGTTTCCCGAGGCCGCGCGCGCCGCCAACGACGCCATGTCCGGCCACGATATGGGCATGGGCGGCATGGACATGAACCCGCACATGTTCATGACCGAGCTGCAGCCGAAAGCCCCGGGCGACGATCGCCGCGCCGAGGAGATCGTCGAAATTCTCGGAAAATCCATCAGCAAGTACAAGGACTACCGCGTGGCCATCGCGGACGGCTACCAGATCTTTCTGCCCAAGGTGCCGCAGCAGCAGTATCACTTCACCAATTACAAAAACGCCTTCGCCGCCGCATTCGTCTTCAATCCCGCGCATCCCACGTCGCTGCTCTACCGGAAGACGGCGGACGGCTACGAGCTGCAGGGCGCCATGTTCACCGCTCCGAAAAACGCCACCGAGCAGCAGTTGAACGAACGCGTTCCGCTCAGCGTGGCGCGCTGGCACGAGCACGTCAACTTCTGCATGCCGCCAAAGGGGACGCCCGCGGCGCAAGTGAACTGGAAAGAGTTCGGCCTCGCCGGCTCCATCGCCACCCAGGACGCCTGCGCGAAAGCGAACGGCCGCTGGGTGAAGCAAATCTTCGGCTGGATGGTCCACGTCTACCCCTTCGAGACCGACCCCGACAAAGTTTGGGCGCATTAGTTCATGTTCGTAGCGCCGGTTTCCAGCTGGCACCGACAAAGTGAAGAACGCCAATCGGGAGATTGGCGATCCCAGGGCCTCGAAAAAGTGTGACACTTTGTTGGGTGCCCCATCATTTGTTTTCAATGATTTAGCCTCTTTTTTACTTTGCATGGTGTGTCACTTCTTTTGGCGGCAGTAGCAGCGGCCGGGCGAGCCGTTGCGGTGGAAAAAATGACATGCGTGGGCGGTTGCACCCAGTCGCCATGTGCGTTGACGTGGGTGAGCATTTTGATGGAGCGGACGACGGAATCCGCGGTGGCTGTGACGCGGTCGGCTTCGTGAATGATGCGGCCGAGGGCGCGGCGGACGTTGCAGTCGCGTTTGGCATACAGCCCGGTGGCGTGCGCGTGGCGATAAATTGCCCGGCGGTCGATATCGTAGTCGCGGGCGATTTGACCGACGTGTTCCCAGCTGACAAAGGCTTCGTCGATCTCGTCCTGATCCTCGTAGCCGCAGATGCTGCAGTGCGCCTGATGGAGTTCGAGGCGAGAGAGGCGCTTGGGTGGCGGCGGGCAAGTTTTCTTCTTCTTTTTGGGGTGCGATTTCTTCCGCGGCTAGACTTCACTCGCGGAGCCGCGACTTCGATTGTAGCCGGCGCGGCGGAATCGGCGTTGGTTGGACCAACGTCGCCGGCGTCTTTGGAGGCTAGGACGATTGAATTCGGGCGAGGCCGCCGATCTCCTGGCTCACTTCCGGCTCGGCTGAAGGCTCCGATTGTTGCGGTTGCACTTCTCCGGCGGCTGGGATGTCGACTATTGTTGCGCCGGATGACGGTGTGTCAGCGCCGAGTGATTTCAGCGTAGCCAGATATTCAGGAATGGTTCTGGTGCGGGCGAATCCGTAGAACCGCGCGGGGGCGGCAGGCGTTAGATTGTCGGTCATGGAGGCTCTCTCTTTCGGGGATTGTTGGTGCGAGGGTGTAGCGTGTGGGGTGTTGCGGCGTTCGTTGCGATAGCGGCGATCATGATTCTCATTTTCCCTTTCACACTTCGGGTTCAGGCTAGCACGGAGGGGTTTTCTGCGAACCTGTCGTCCGAGGGTGAAGGGATAAATGGCAGAAGTAAATCGTTCGCTAACAGAACGCATAAACCGATGTCTGAGTGGGCGCCTCGGCCATTCGGCAACGTACCGGCTTCTGGGCAGGCTAGGCATGCCTGTTTTATCAGATAGAGAATGCTAAGACGCGAAAAGGCGACTTTCCCGTCTTTAGCCTTACGGATAGCCTGCACCCTTTGTTGATGGGGCGCGAGAAGGTAATCCGACAATCGGGCATCCAATTCGAACTTTGGCGCATTTTCCCACGTGCCCAATACGCAGTTGAGTGTGGCAAGCAACAAAACAACTTCCCGCCTCTGGTATTTTTTCAGGATGGCGTGAAGGATCGCCTGAGTCGGCTCTTCGCCAATGACCTCCCTGTATGTAATGAGTTCTGCGAATTGTGCCACGGCACGAGGCCTCGTCGCGTAATCTGAGAGCCCATCCTCAGATTCCTATCCGGATATTACGCGATTATTCGTAGTTTCAAGCGCCGTGGCGGCGGGATTTCGATTCCATGGCGGCGCGGAGGAGTTGGTTGACGCGGGCCTGGTAGCCGCGGCCTTGGGCTTTGAGCCGGGCGCGGACGTTGTCGTCGAGCAAGTCACACCGGCGCGAGTTCAAAAGCCCAATCCAGCCTCGTGAAACGAGGCTGGGGCTCGCCGCCCGTCTTCAAGGCTCGGCGAGAATTCCGCCGAAAGGTTGAGACCGCGTTTATGGGGCGCCCGAGGACCCAGAAGACCCAGACCTTCCGGTCGGGCTAACGTGTGGCGCACCTACGGTGCGCGGGAAACTGCAAGCCGGACAAAGGCAAAAACCCCAACATTGGAAGACGAGCGCCGGAGGCGCGGCAGAAGTTAGACCGGCCCGGGAGGGCTGGGTTCGCCGGTTCCATGATATATAGGATTCCAAGCGCCGTAGGTGCGACAGATGTCCCACACATACGCCCAGAACGTCATTCACGTCGTGTTCAGCACCAAGAGTCGTTCCAAATCCATTTCAAGAGAATTTCAACCGCGCATGTGGGCCTACGTCGCAGGCATCTGCAACAACCACGGGATATTTGTTCACGCGGTGGGCGGCATGGACGATCATATTCATCTCCTCGTCCAGATCCCGCCGTCGTTGTCACTCGCCAAGGCAGTCCTTGCCATCAAATCGAATTCTTCGCGATGGGCGAACGAGCAAGGCAACAAATTCGCGTGGCAACAGGGCTATGGGGCATTCAGCGTGAGTTCTTCCCGCGTTCCCGCGGTCGTCCGATACATACAGAATCAGGAATCGCACCACCGGAAAATGACCTTCGATGCGGAATTGGTCGCTCTACTGAAAAAACACGGAATCGAATTTGATCCCAACTTCGTGTTCGGTTAGGTTACCAGCCCTGCCGGGCTAACCTCTGTCGCACCTACGGTGCTTGCGAGACGGCTTGTCCGAAGGGTCCGGTCGGCGAAAAATGGCCGGGAATGAAATAAGAAAAAACGAGGTTCCCATGGATTTTCGATCGCTTCAGAGGCCGCTGAAAGAGCAATACCGCAATGACCCAACTGCCTCGCAAATCACGATCCGGGCGAAAGGCGGAGAGACGGATGTTCCGACGGCATGCTCGGTTGATATCGGGCGCGCTATCTACCAGGCCGAAGCCCACAAGGGAGTCGGAGGCGCGGGCACCGGCGCGTGTTCCGGTGACCTTTTGCTCGGGGCTCTGGCGGCTTGCGCGCAGATCACCTGCCAGATGGTGGCTGCGACGATGGGGATACCAACCGAACGCATTGAAGTCACGGTGGAGGGGAAGTTGGATCTTCGAGGCACCCTCGGCATATCAAAAGATGTGCCCGTCGGCTTTGAGAGTATTCGTCTTCATTTTGATATTGCCGCGTCTGAGGCGAGCCCGGAACAACTGCGTGGATTGCGGGAAAAAACGGAGGAGTATTGCGTGGTGATGCAAACTTTAATGCGGCCGCCGAAGCTGCAGACCGAGTGGGTTCGTCACGATTGAAAGACGGCCGGGGCATCGCTCGCTTCGCAAGTGAACCAAGACTTGCCGCGGGTGGGACTGCGCAGAGGAAGGCGCTTCGCGCCGATGTTTTTTCGTGGGCATGAATGCCCACGCTTCCACCGGGCGGCCGCCAAGAACAACGCCGCCGCTGATTATTCAGCGGCGGCGTTGCGAAACGAAAAGGCGACAGCAGATCCCTCGTCGGCCAAACGTCGGCCTCTGTCGGGATGACAGGCTTCACTTCTTGGCTGCCGAATAGTTGTCGGCGGCTTGCGCCCAGTTGACGACGTTCCACCACGCTTCGATGTAATCGGGGCGGCGATTCTGATACTTCAGGTAGTAGGCGTGCTCCCAGACGTCGAGGCCGAGGACGGGCTTGCCGCCGTCCATGATCGGATTGTCCTGATTGGCGCGTGGATTCGATCGACGAGCTTGCCGTCGCGGATCAGCAGCCAGGCCCAGCCGGAGCCGAAGCGCGTCGTCGCCGGCCGCGGCGAACTTCGTTTTGAAATCGGCGAAGCTGCCGAAGGCGCTCTTGATGGCGCCGCCGAGATCGCCGGAAGGTTCGCCGCCGCCGCCCTTCTTCATCAGCTTCCAGAACATGGAGTGATTCAGGTGGCCGCCGCCGTTGTTGCGCACGGCGGTGCGGATATTTTCGGGAACTTTGCCGATCTGCGCGAGCAGCTCTTCGATCGAGAGCTTGGCGAGGTCGGGAGCGGCCTTCGAGAGCTTTGTTGAGATTGGTGACGTAGGCGTTGTGGTGCTTGTCGTGGTGGATCTCCATCGTCTTGGCGTCAATGTAGGGTTCGAGTGCGTCGAAAGAATACGGGAGAGGCGGCAGTGTGTAACTCATTTGCGGAGCGGCTCCTTGTGCCGAAGTGGCTGACATAATCTACCTCCTGAATTCGAGTTCTGCGCCATAATTATACGCGCCTGGCCGGGAACCGTCGAACCGTCGCGCCAGATAATCCGAGACAGCCTTCCGGAGGACTACATGCCGTCCGTCGAGCACGTGGAAAAGCACTTCACGGCCACCGCAGCGGTGCGCGACATCGTGATCGGAATGTCGGACGGGCTGACCGTGCCGTTCGCGCTCGCGGCGGGACTGACGAGCGCCGCTGCGGCGCTGGCGAAGGGCACGGGAATCATCGTCACGGCGGGATTCGCGGAAATCGCGGCGGGTTCGATCGCCATGGGACTCGGCGGATATCTGGCGGCGAAGACGGATACGGAGCATTACGCGTCGGAACTCGATCGCGAGTATCGCGAGACCGTGGAGCTGCCGGAAATCGAAACGGAGGAAGTGGCCAAAGTTTTTCGCGAGTATGGCTTGACGCGAAGCGCAGATGGAGCCGATCGTCACGGCGATCACCGGGGATCAGAAGAAGTGGGTGGATTTCATGATGCGCTTCGAGCTGGGCCTCGAGCCACCGGACCCGGCGCGCGCCGCACGCAGCGCAGGCACGATTGCGGTGTCCTACATCGTGGGAGGACTGATTCCGCTCGCGCCGTACATTTTGATGCAGGAAATTATTCCGGCGCTGTGGGTTTCGGTGGGCGTGACGCTGCTGGCGCTGTTCGTTTTCGGCTCGATCAAGGGACACTACACCGGCGTGAAGCCGTGGCGCGGAGGATTGCAGACCGTTCTCGTGGGCGGCCTCGCCGCCGCCGCGGCATTCTTGATCGCGCGGCTCATCAGTTGACTCACATCCGTTGACAGAGTTGCACTCGCATTAGCGGTGCGACGCGGCGAGCGAATCGTGCGAGCTCGGACGATTGAGTGTCTCGCGAAATTGAATGAAACGTCGTAGACGCGTAACGCGTTTTTTGCATCTATACTACTGGTGAAGTGAAGGCGCCGGCTCGCCCAGGGCTGCGCCGCCGGAAAATTACCGCGACGCGCTCTGAGGTACCATTCGCCGGCAACTGCGTCTAAAGCACTCATAACCCTCGGAAGCTCGGAAGGGCGCCGGGGGGCGAAAAAGGAGAGACAGCCATGAAGAGCAGTGAGTTACACATTCCCCGCTGGGTCGCCACGGTGGTAGTTCTGGTGGCGCTGATCGGCGGAGGAGTACTCGCACTCGGAATGAGGAATTGGTCGGGCCATGAAGTTTTCGGCGCGTCGAACCTGGAGCTCACGATGGCGCGAAGCTCAACGCCCGTGTCGCTCGGGAATTTTAGCAATGGCTTTGCGTCCGTGCTGAAGCCCGCGCTTCCTGCGGTCGTGAATATTCACACCTCGAAAGTCGTGAAGTCGAGACCGTCGCAGATGATGCCATTCTTCAACGATCCGGTGTTCCGGCAGTTCTTCGGCGATCAGATTTGGCCAGGGACAGCAGGAGCCGCAGACGGAACGGGAACAGAGTCTCGGCTCGGGCGTGATCATCACGTCGGATGGAACGATCGTGACGAACAATCACGTGATCGACGGCGCGACGGACATCAAGGTGGACTTGAGCGATCAAGCGAGAGTTTCAAGCCAAGCTCATCGGCACCGACGCGAAGACGGATATCGCAGTCTTGAAGATCGAGGCCACCGGCCTGCCGACGCTGGCGATCGGGGATTCCTCGAAACTGCAGAGTCGGGGACGTGATTTTCGCTATCGGCGATCCCTTTGGACTGCGGCGACACGGCCACGATGGGAATCGTCAGCGCCACGGGACGCGGAGGGCTGGGTATCGAGAACTATGAGGACTTCATCCAGACCGATGCGGCGATCAATCCCGGCAATTCCGGCGGCGCGATGATCGATTTGCACGGCGACCTGATCGGAATCAACACCGCCATTCTCAGCGGCGGCGGTGGCGGAAATCAGGGCGTCGGCTTCGCGATTCCAATCAACATGGCGCGATCGGTGATGGAACAGATCGTGGGGCACGGCAAGGTAGTGCGCGGTTATCTGGGCCTGTTTCCGCAGGACGTGACGCCGGCGCTTGCGAAGCAGTTTGGACTGAGCAAGCCGGGCGGCGCGCTGGTCAGCGGATTGAAGCCGGATGCACCCGCGGCCACGCGCCGGACTGCAAGGACGGCGACGTCATACTCACACTCAACGGCCAGCCGGTGCAGTCGGCCAACGATCTGCGGTTGCGCATTTCGCAGACGGCTCCGGGATCGAGCGTCAAGCTCGGGATCTCGCGCGACGGCAAGACGCAGGACGTGAACGTCACGCTCGCCGAACTTCCGCAAGATGCATCGGCCGCGGAAGCGCCGGGTGAGAGCGGAGGCGGCGGGCTCGAGGGCGTCAACGTGCAGGAGCTGACTCCGGACACTGCGAAGGAACTGCAATTGGCTCCCGGAACTCGCGGCGTGGTGGTGGGGTCGGTCGATCCGTCGAGCGCGGCGGCTGCCGCCGGACTGAGTCGCGGCGACGTGATCCAGGAAGTCAACCACAAGCCCGTCCACAGCATCACAGAATACAAGCAGGCGCTCGCGGCCGCCGGGAAGCAGCCGGTGCTGCTGCTGGTGAATCGAGGGCGGCGTGACTCAGTACGTGGTGATCGAGTCGCACTAAGCGCACGCTCGGCAGTTCAGGCGACCCGCGGAGCACGGTGCCCCCAGCATCCGTGCTTCGCGGAGTTTGTATCCATGGCGCTCGATAGGTGGCAGGCTCGATGGAAGCACCCGCGGCCGCCCCGGGCGTCTCGACGGTCATCTGATTGGAGACGGCAGCGTAAACGAACTTTCTTCGCTGTATTGGTTCGACGCGTGGGAAACAAGTCAAGCGAGCCCGCCGGAGTCCCGATGTTCACGACCGCGAGCCTTGCCGCGTGGACAATCCGTTGGGTTATCGCTTTCGGCACGACCGGGAGTAGAATAGTACTTGGGTCCTATTCACCCCGGCCCTTTGTTCTAGTACTTAAGTAGTGTGCGGGGATTTGTGTCGCCGCACAACAGACAGCCGATCAGGGCATTTGGGGTGAAAGATATGGCACCGGTAAAGAATCGACCAGTATTCAAAGAAGCATTGCTCCCGGAAGGCAAGCAGCGCTGGGGTTCCTTCAGCGCGGGCCTGGGACTGGAGTGCTGTGCGCTGGTGGCAGTTCGTCGTAATTCCCCTGCTGATTCCGCAGAAGTTTGAAGCCGCGCAGCACTATTGGGTCACGCCGCTGGAAGCGCCAGTCATCCAGGCGTGGAAACCGCAACCGCCTCCGAAGCCCGTGGCCGTGAAGCGGCAGATCGTCGTTAAGGAAATTCCCAAGCCGGTAGTTGTCGAGGTGCCCAAGCCAAAGATTTATAATCCAGTGATCAGCACGCCGATCGTCAAGCAGGTGGCGGCGAAGAAGGTTCAGGCCCCGGACATGACGGAGGTCGCCAAGGAATTTCCGAATCCGTCACTGGGAAGTTCGGCCATTCCGACTTTGAGGAAGCCGCGCGAGCAAGTGCAGACGGGCGGCTTCGGCGATCCGAATGGCGTTCCGACGAACAATAATACCAATCGCAACGTGAATATCGCGCAGTCGGGCAGCTTCGACATGCCGGCGGGCGCAGGCGAGGGAAATGGCACCGGCGGAGCGAAGGGCGCGAAGGGCGTGGTAGCCAGCACCGGATTTGGCAACGGCGTTGCGGTCGGAGGATCTGGCGGCGGGAATCACGGCACCGTGCAGCAGGGAATGTTTGACGTAAAGGCGGCCGATACGCCGAAGGTGAAGCAGACGGCCGCGGTTTCGAATACCAAGCCGGTGGAAATTCTCTCCAAGCCCAAACCGGTTTATACCGATCAGGGCCGGGCCAAGAAGATCGAAGGTGATGTTCTGGTGCAGGTTGTTTTCACGGCATCGGGCGAAGTGAAGGTCGAGCGCGTCGTCCAGGGACTGGGTTACGGTCTGGACGAAGCTGCCGAAGCGGCGGCGCGTCAGATTCGATTCCAGCCCGCGCACGCAGGACGGGCAGCCGGTGGATTTTCCAGCGATCGCACATATCACATTTGCATTGGCGTACTGATTGGCGTACTGAAAGGGGAAAGCAATGCGCACGTGGAAAAATTTCTCTCTTTCGATGATCCTTGTGGGCGCTCTCGCGGGTGCGGCTGGCGCGCAGACGCAAACGGCCGATCAGACTCAGCCGCAGCCCGGCAATTCGACGTCCAGCTCCGGTCACGACGGTCAATCAGGCGATCGACCGCATGATTGCGCGCGAGCACGACGAAAACGCGACGATTCGGCGCTACAACCCGATCATCGAGACCTACATTCAGGACATGAAGCCCGATAAGGACATGGGCGCCGATCCCGGTGAACGACCACTATTTCCTCGGCCAGGCGAACCTCTCGAAGGGCGTGGTCGACAACTCCATGCTCGACAAGAAGAAGGGCAAAATCGACGAGTTCAATCCCCTTTCGCACGTCTGCGGATTACTTCACGTCGTCGTACGTTCCCGAGGGCTTTCTCCAGATGATTTATCTGGACACGAACGGCTTCGACCGCCAGCACTATCAGTTCGACTACGTGGGCCGGGAGTTTCTCGGCGAAGTGCGCTGCCTGGTGTTCGACGTCACGCCGCTGCCGAAATCGGGCAAGGGGCGCTTCAAGGGCCGCATCTGGGCGGAAGATCAGGGATTCACGATCGTGCGCTTCAACGGCGTGTACACTCCGGTTGCGGGAATCAACGGCTTCAACCTGCACTTCGATAGCTGGCGCTTGAACGTGCAGCCCGGGCTTTGGCTGCCGGCGTTCGTCTTCAGCCAGGAATCGGACCTGAAGGATTTTCTCGGCAACCACGTGCGCTTCAAGGCGCAGACGCGCCTGTGGGGCTACGACCTGAAGAACACCGGCCGCGAAGAGGAATTCAGCCAGCTGACCATCGAAGTCGCCGACGGCGATTCAGGATCAGGCCGCCGACGCAACAGGATCGCTCTCCGATCGAGGCCGAGCGCGAATGGCAGCATCAGGCGGAAGTCAACGTTCTCGACCGCCTGCAGCGCACCGGCTTGCTCGCGCCTCCGGGACGAAGTGGACAAGGTTCTCGAGACCGTCGTCAACAACCTCGAAGTCACCAACAATCTCGACATCGAGCCGGAAGTTCACTGCCGCGTGCTGCTCACCGGCACGCTGGAATCTTTCTCCATCGGCCACACGATCGTTCTCAGCCGCGGTTTGATCGACGTGCTTCCGGACGAAGCCAGCCTGGCTACGATGCTGGCGCAGGAACTGGCGCAAATCATCGTGACGAAGCCTTCGACCGATCAGTGGGGCTTCAACGACACGACCAACGTCTCCACCGTCGAAGCGCTGAACCATTTCTCGTTCCGCGACACACCGGCGGACAGTTGCAGACGGCGAACCAGAAGGCGGTCGAGCTGCTGAAGAATTCGCCGTACAAGGACAAGCTCGGCACCGCGGCTCTGTTCCTGAAACAGCTCGACGCGGAATCGAAGCATCTTCCGGCGCTGATCAATCCGCACCTCGGCAACGGCGTGACTCTGGGCTCCGCAGCTGGCGGCTCCGGGCCCGCGCTGCAGCCGGACAAGATCGATCAGATTTCGGCGTTGCCGATCGGCGCGCGCGTGAAGCTCGATCCCTGGAGCGACCACGTGGAGCTGCTGAAGGCCAAGCCCGTGGCGCTGCTTTCGGCGCGCGAGAAGATGCCCTTCGAAGTCACGCCGTTCATGCCGTTCCTGACTCGCTATCAGAAGCCCGGTTCCGGCGTCATCGGCCGATCCGGCAAAGGCGGATCTGGCGAAGAAGGAGCAGCAGCAGCAGCAGCAACAGCAATAGCTCGATTCCAATCCAGCATCATTCTTCGAGACGCCCGGCGGCGAACACGCTCCCGCCGGGCTTTTTTGCTTTCGTGCCGAATTCTTCGCGGCACAGCTCGTGCGCCGGCGCACATCCCTCCAAAGCTATTCCCAATCCACGCGCGGATGAGCGAAACTCAGGGAGCCATGCCGCGCCAGTCCCTGCTCGAATACTTCCGCGCCGATTCGCGCCCGGCGAACGAGATCGGCGGTCGTCTGGCGGCGCGGCTATCGCACGATCCGGTGGTCGTACGCGCGACTTGCTGAGCGCGGCGACGCATTTCGCGCGCGAGCTCGAGCTCGCGGAATCGCGAAGGGCGACCGCGTTCTGCTGTGGGGCGAGAATTCCGGCGAATGGGTCGCGGCGTTTCTCGGATGCATGTTTCGCGGCGCCGTGTCGCGTGCCGATGGACGCGATCGCCGACAAGGCATTTGCGCGGCGCGTCGCGCAGCAGGCGGGCGTGCGCTGGCGGTAGTGGGGCGCGGCCTTTCGCTGCGCTCGACGGCGTGCCTCGCGATCGCTTTGTCTCGAGGATTTTTCGAGGCCGCGAGCAGTCGGGCGCGTGCGACGATTTTTCGCCCGCGGCGGCCGAGCGCGGCGATCCGGTCGAAATCGTTTTCACGTCGGGGACGACGGCGGAGCCGCGCGGCGTCGTGCTGACGCACGGGAATCTTCTGGCGAATCTCGAGCCGATCGAGAAGGAGATTGAGCGCTACCGCCGCTACGAGCGAATTTTTCATCCGCTGCGCTTTCTCGATCTGTTGCCGCTGAGCCACGTCTTCGGCCAGTTGCTCGGAATTTTTCTGCCGCAGATTCTCGGCGCCACGTCGGTGTTTCTCGACACGCTGAATCCCGCGGAAGTGGTCGCGCACGATTCGCAGAGGAGCGCGTGTCCGTGCTGGTCACGGTGCCGCGGCTGATCGAATCGCTGCGCGATCAGATCGAGCGCGATCTCGCGGCGCGCGGGCGCCGCGAGAAATTCCAGCGCGATCTTCGCAGCCGCGCGAAGGCGAGCATTTTCTGAAGCGCTGGTGGCGCTTCCGCGCGATCCGCAGCAGATTCGGCTGGAAATTCTGGGCGATGGTTTCGGGCGGCGCGGCGCTGCCCGCCGCCGCGGAACAATTCTGGGACCGCCTCGGCTACGCCGTGATTCAGGGCTACGGACTCACGGAAACGACGTCGCTGGTCAGCCTGAATCATCCGTTCCGGCTTGGGACACGGCTCGATCGGCAAGACGCTGCCGGGCCTCGAGGTGAAGCTTTCGGACGAAGGCGAAATTCTGGTGCGCGGCGAAAATGTCGCGTCGGGATATTGGAAGGACGCGGGAGTCGCGTCCGGTGCTCGATGCGGACGGCTGGTTCCACACCGGCGATCTGGGCGAGCGCGACGCGAGCGGGAATCTCTATTTCAAGGGCCGGCAGAAGAATGTGATCGTCACGCCGGAAGGATTGAACGTCTATCCGCAGGATCTTGGAGGCGGAGCTGCGCAAGGAGCCGGGCGTGCGCGATTGCGTGGTCGTGGGCTTGGCGCGCGATGGCAATGCCGAACCTTGCGCGCGTGCTTTTGCTGCGCGAGCGCGCGATGCGGAGGCGGGCGCGGCTGAGATCGTCCAGCGCGCGAACGAGCGGCTCGCGCCATTTCAGCAGATGCGCCGCTGGCTCGTCTGGCCCGACAAGGATTTTCCGCGCACGCCGACGCAGAAGCCGATGCTGAGCCGCATCCGCGAAGCCGCGGAGGCGGAACTTGGCGGCGGCAAAAGCGGTGCGCGCGGCGGCGACGCGGCATCTGGTCCGCTCGCCGAACTTTTCGCGCGCGTGTCGCACGGCCGCGCAGCTGCCGGACGATGCGAGCAGCGCTGCAGCTCAGCTCGGTCGAGCGCGTGGAACTGCTGAGCGCGCTCGAAGACCGCTATCAGGTGGATTTGAGCGAAACGGAATTCGCGTCGGCCGACACCGTGCGGGAGCTCGAGCGATTGGTCGAGCAGCCGTCGTCGCGCGCGGCGGCATTTCAGTATCCGCGCTGGCCGCAGACGGTGGCCGGTGCGAGTCGTTTCGCTTCGCGGTGCTGAATCTGCTGGCGCGGCCCGCGATGCTGATTCTCGCGTGGCCGCGGATTCGCGGGCGCGAGAATCTTGCGCGACACGAGCGGGCCGGTGCTGGTCGTCGCGAATCACGTGACGTATCTCGATCCGGCCTACGTGCTGGAAGCGCTGCCGGGGCGATTTCGGCGGCGGCTCGCCGTGGCGATGGATGGCGAGCGGCTCGCATCGATGCGGAATCCTCGGCGGACACTGGGATTTTTCGCGGGGCTGCTCGGCCGCGTGAAATACTTTCTGGTCACTTCGATTTTCAACGTGTTCCCGCTGCCGCGCCTTGCCGGCTTTCGCAAGAGCTTTGCGTTCGCCGGAGACTTGATCGACCGCGGCTGGAGCGTGCTGGTTTTTCCGGAAGGCGAGTTGACGCGCGACGGCCGCATCGCTCCGTTTCGCGCCGGGATCGGCCTGCTGGCGACGCGGCTGAAGGTGCCCGTGGTGCCGGTGCGGCTCGAGGGGCTTGTTCGAGCGGCGGGAAGCGGGCAAGAGCTGGGCGCGCCCGGGCCAGATCCGGGTTTCGATCGGCGCGCCGGTGCGGTTTAGCGAAGACGGATGCGGCGGAAGAAATCGCGCGGGAGCTGGAGCGGCGCGTGGCGTCGCTCGGGCTGGGCCCGGCATGGGCTCGACGCTGTTCGGCGATAGGACACGGCCGCGAGTGGCGCGCGCATTTTCTGCGATACAATGATTGCGGGGGAATGAATGATTCATCGCGTTGTTTTTCATAACGATCGGTTGCTGCCCGTCGAGGAAGTGCGGCTTTCGCCGGGCCAGTCGGGCCTGATGAGCGGCTGGGGACTTTTCACCACGATGCGCGTGGTCGAAGGGAATTCCATTTGCGTTCGAGCGCCATTGGAAGCGCCTCTCGCGCGACGCCGCAGCGAACGCATTGCCCGTTTCCGTTTTCCGCAGGAGACGGTTCACGGCCAGCTGAGCGAAGTCCTGCGCGCGAATCAGGTGCAGCGAAGGCTGCGCGCGAATTTACGTGATCTACAACCAGATCGGCTTCTGGCGCAGCGACGAGAATTTGCCCGCGGCGGATCTGGTGATCTGCTCGGCCGATTTGCCGCCGCACCGCGAGCCGGTGCGCCTGGCGCTGCGCGAGCATGGACGCCATGCGGCGTCGCCGCTGGCGGGCGTGAAGGTCACTTCGTGGCTCAACAACGTGTGGAATCTCTACGAGGCGCAGCAGGGCGGCTACGACGAAGTGGTGCTGCTCAACGAGCGCGGCGAAGTGGCGGAATGCACGGCCGCGAATATTTTCTGCGTGCGCGAAGGGCGCGTGCTGACGCCGCCGCTTTCGTCAGGCTGCCTGGAAGGCGTGACGCGCGGCGTCGTGCTCGAGATCGGCGCGGGCGCGGGCGTGCCGGTGGAGGAGCGGACGCTGCTGCCGGAGGATCTCTATTCGGCGGATGGAGTGTTCATTTCCTCGACGAATCGGAACTTGATCGCGGTCGAGCGAAATCAACGGGCACAAGATCGCGACGACGCCGCTGCCGGCGATGCAGAAGCTGGAAGAGGGCTTTTCAGCTTACGTGCGCGAGTATGTGGATGCGCGAGTAGCTGCGCCGGGAAAACGCTAGGGAATCGCCTCATTTCGACGTTAGTGAATCAGAAAGCCGGCGGCGGCGATGGCTACACCGACAGTGGCCAGCACCAGACCCATTCCCCAGAAAAACCGCTTGCGCGTGAGCAGCGTGATCGAGCAGATCACCAGCGCGGCTTCGAGCATCACTTCGCCGAGATCGAAGCGGTCCGCACGACGGCCCTCGAGCTTCACTTCGTTCTCAGACTTTCTTGGCTTCGGCTTCGATGTCTTTCTGCTCGTCGCGGTAGCGCTCGACTTCCTTGGTGTACTTTTCCTTGAGCTTTTCGACCTCGCCGGAATTTTGCAGCGTGAAGACGGAGAGCTCGTCGAGAAAAAGCTCGTAGGTGTGGCGGCGAATGTCCTTGGCCTGATAGTAGGCCCATTGGTCGGTGGCTTCGGTCTGGTGCAGGAGTTCTTCGGTGTGGGCGCGATGGCCGAGCAGCGATACGGAGGCCACGAGGACGGCGAGAATCGCCATCGTCACGGTCACGGGCGCGAGGCTCGCGTGATGCGCGCCTTCTTCCGCGTGCTCTTGCAGTTCCTGAAGTTCGTCCGGCATGTTCTGTCCCTTTTGATTCGGTTTGAATTGCGTGCGCGCAAGGATACCAAAAGACTTACCACAGAGAACACAGAGAAGGCACAGAGAGCACGGAGAAAACCGCGGACTCCACCGCAGAGACACAGAGGACGCAGAGAATGTCAGAAGACAGATATGAACGACATGGAAGGGGCGGCTGGGCGGCTATGCCCGTGGCGACGTGCTTCCGGTACAATCCCCGTGGCGGAATGATTGGAGGAGGTCCGATTCCATGAGCGAGCTTGCGAGCAAGAACTGCGTCCCGTGCCGCGGAGGAGTGCCGCCTCTGGCGGGTAAAGAGCTCGAAGCGCTCGCGCAGCAGGTGCCGCAATGGAAGGTCGTGGACGGGCACCACATCACGCGCGCTTTCAAGTTTCCGGATTTTCGTGCAGGCGCTGGCGTTTGTGAACAAGGTGGGAGAGCTCGCCGGAGGCGCAGGGACATCATCCGGACATTCTGCTTTCGTGGGGCAAGGCGGAAGTGACCACGTGGACGCACAGCATCAACGGCCTGACCGAGAGCGACTTCATTCTGGCCGCCAAGATCGACAAGTTTTGATCAAGCTTTAGTCCGGCGCCGGCCGGGCGGATCACGAAGAGCCACTGGCGGCAATCGAGGTAAGGGACACATGGGCAAGGTTACGGGCGGAGAGCTGGTCGTACGGACGCTGATGAAGGCGAACGTGAAGAATATTTTCGGGCTGCACGGGGCGCACCTCGAGACGATTTTCCAATCGTGCCGGGATCATCACATTCCGATTACGGACACGCGGCATGAAGTGGCGGCTGGGCACGCCGCCGAAGGCTATGCGCGCGTCGACGCGGACGCTCGGCGTGGCGATGGTCACGGCGGGTCCGGGCTTCACGAACGTCATCACGTCGATTGCGAACGCCTACCTTGACCGCACGCCGGTGCTTTACATCACCGGATCGAGCGGTCTGGGCGAGGCCGAGACCAATACGCTGCAATCGGGACTCGATCAGGTGGCCGTGGCGACGCCGATCACGAAGTGGGCGCATCGAATCACTGTGACGCAGACGATTCCGCGGCTCGTCGCGCAAGCGATTCGCGTGGCGACGTCCAGGCGCCGACGGGACCGGTGCTGCTCGACATCCCGTTGGACGTGCTGGCGCGCGCAGGTGGACGAAGATTCGGCGCAGATTCCCGAGCGAGTTCTGCTCGATTCGCCTGCGCGCGCCGCAAGCGCGCGCCGATCGATGAGGCGATCCAACTGCTCGAAGAGCGCCGCGCGGCCGGTGATCATGGCGGGAGTCGGCGCGTATTTTTCGGGTGCCGGCGACGAGTTGCGGGCGTTCGCCGAGGCTACGGGAATTCCGGTGTTCTCGGATTTTCAGGCGCACGGCTTGCTGCCGAGCAATCATCCGCTCTATGGCGGGACGTACCACAAGATGGCGGATCTATCCGCGCCGGACCAGCGGCCCGATCTGGTGCTGGCTCTGGGAGTGCGATTCGGGCTTTTCACGCTGGGCATGAGCGATCTGGTGGTGCCGCTCGCGGCGAAAATCATTCACGTCGAAGTTGATCGCCAAGGAAATCGGCCGTTTGCGGCAGGTCGCCGTCGGGATCGTGGCCGATCCGCGCGAAACTCTGCATGCCTTGAACGCGCGCGCGAAATCGGAAAAGTGGCCGGACCGCAGCAAGTGGCAGCAGACGGTTCGCAACGCCAAGGTGGAGCGCTGCAAGCGCGCGCAGGCCGATCTGAATCGCGCCGCGCCGCCGATTCATCCGCTGCAGGCGGTTTCGGCGATTGTGGACAACATGCCGGAGGACACGATCGTGATCGGCGACGGCGCGGAGGCCTACCACTGGATGAACGAGGTGATTCGCCAGAATCATCCCGGCAGCTACATCACGCACGGATTTCTCGGGTGCGGTTGGATTCGGGCTGGGTCTTTCGCTCGGCGCGCAGGTGGCGAATCCGAAGCGGCCGGTGCTTTGCCTCGTCGGGAGACGGCGCCATCGGCTTCACGATCGCGGAATTCGACACGATGGTGCGCCACAAGCTGCCCATCGTTGCCGTGGTGATGAACAATCACAGCTGGGCGGCGTCGCAGCATTTTCAGGAAATTGTTTCGGGCAAGAATCGCTTGCTGGGAACCGAGCTTCGCGACGCGAACTATCACGAAGTGGCGGAGGCGTTTGGTTGCCATGCGCAGCGCGTGACGAAGATCAAGGACCTCGGCCCGGCGATCAAGGCGGCGTTCGCGAGCGGGAAGCCGGCGTGCGTGAATGTGTCGATTGACGTGGTGCCGCTGCCGCCGGAGCTGCACTTGCTGATGGCGAGGCATTAGTTCGAATTCGTGCGTGGTGGGGAACCTCAGGGCCTGGAAGTCACGCGGTCAATCGTCCCTCCGGGACTTGGAGAATTTTTCCCTGGCGTTTCCCGGCACTCCGCTTCGCTCCGTGCCGGGCTAATTACGGTCGCCGCTCCGCGGCTTGATGGTGCCGAGGCTCCAGGGCTAAAGCCCGTGCACAGGCGAGCGGGTTTTCCCGGGCCTGAAGGCCCGGGCTTCCACCCTGCAAACTACTTCCAGCGCTAGTGCGTGACTCTAGCGAGGAGCGGCGTAGTGGCTGGCAGCCTCGGGTCCAGTGTTGGCGCTGGCGTCGTTGAGCAGCTTCACGGCGTCGGGGCTCAGCTTCAGCGTGGTTGAGCCGAGCAGCTCTTTGAACTGATCCACACTGGTCGCGCTGGCGATGGGCGCGGTGACGCCGCGCGCGACGAGCCATGCCAAAGAAATTTGCGCGGGCGTGGCGCCGAGATCGGCCGAAACCGTGTCGAGCGCTTTCAGGATGCGGAAGCCCCGCTCGTTCAGCATGTTTTTCACGCGATAGCCGCGGGGCTTTCCTTCGATATCTTTTTCCGAGCGATATTTTCCGGTGAGGAATCCGCTGGCGAGGCCAAAATAGGGAATGACGCCGATATTCTCGCGCTGGCAGAGGTTGGCTAGATCGCCCTCGTAGTCGAAGCGGTCGTACAGGTTGTACCAGGGCTGCAGGCTTTCATATCTGGGAAGGCCGTGGGCCGCGCTCACGCGCAGGGCTTCCGCAAGACGGTCGGCCTTGAAATTCGAAGCACCGATTGCCCGCACTTTTCCCGACCGGATCAGCCCGGCAAACGCCTCGAGCGTTTCTTCCATTGGTGTTTCCGCGTCATCGCGGTGCGCTTGATAGAGGTCGATGTAGTCGGTCTGCAGGCGCTTGAGCGAGCGCTCGACTGCCCGGGTCATGTAAGCCTTGGAGAGGCCTGTTTCGCCGGGAGCCATTTCCACGCCCAGCTTGGTCGCGATCAGGACCTTGTCGCGCCCGCCGCGCTTGGCGAGCCAGTTGCCGATGATCGTCTCGGATTCGCCGCCCACGTGCCCCGGAATCCACTTCGAGTAGACGTCCGCGGTGTCGATCATGTTGAGGCCGGATGCGACGAACGCGTCGAGCAGCTTGAACGACGTCGGTTCATCCGCGGTCCATCCGAAGATGTTGCCGCCGAAAACGAGCGGTCCAATTTCCAGGCTGGAGTTTCCGAGTTTGCGCTTGATCACGATGATGCTCCTGTATTCGGCTGGCCTTGGTTCCTGGCGGGGCGCCGCGCCGCGCAGGAATGTTAGTCGAGAGGCTGGCTTCCCGCAACTGGCGTTCGGCTTCGGGGCGAGAACCGCTTTTGACTCCATCGCGGCAAGCCTTTACACTCAGGGATCGTGGGCTCCTTCTCTCGCGGCTACGGCTACCGCTTCGACATCGGCGGATATTTTCCGCGCGCCATCAAGACGATTTGTATCGCCTGCGTCGGCGTCTTTGTCCTGCAGGAACTTTCCGAACTTCTCTTCCATTCCGCAGGAAAGGACTTCTGGCTAACCTGGTTTGGTTTGGTGCCCTACGCCGTGATTCACGGCATACGGCTCTGGCAGCCGGTCACGTATCTATTTCTCCACGCGGGAATTCTCCACATTCTGCTGAATCTGCTTTATCTCGCGATGTTTGGCGCCGATCTCGAACACACGTGGGGCGCGCGGAAGTTCTACACCTACTTCTTTCTGTGTGGAGTAGGGGCGGGCGTCATCAACGTCGCAGTGAAGATGCTCCTGGACCCGCACGGGCTAGGCAGCGCCTTGATTCCGACGATTGGCGCGTCCGGAGCAATTTACGGAATTCTGCTGGCGAACGCCGTGGTATTGCCGGATCGCCGTGTGTGGATGTTTCCGCTGCCGGTGACCGTGTCGATGCGGATTTTCGTGGTCGTTATGGGCGCTATCGAATTTTTCGGCACCATCGGCTCTTCGGGCGATAATGTGAGCCACATCTGCCACCTCGGCGGGATGCTCGTCGGCTACATTTATTTGCGCCGAGGCTCGTTCCTGTATTCTCCCCGCAACTTTTTCTCGGATTGGAAACGGCGGCGGCTGCGCAAGAAATTCGAAGTGTACGTACGCGACCACCGCGAGAAGCCGCCGTCACGCCCCGACAACTGGCTCAACTAGCGCCGAAAAAGTGAAACTGGCAGGGAATCAGTCGCCCGCGCGAAGCTCGCCTATTTTGCAACGGTAAAATCGCTGACGACGCCGTAGAGGAAATCGATTCCCTTGCGGAAGGAATCAACGGGGATGCGCTCGTTGTCGGCGTGCATGCGGGAAAGATCTTCGTCGGTGAGCGGGAAGGGGTCCAAGCCGTAGGCCTGCACGTTGCGCATGCGCAGTTCCCAAGAATCGCTGAATCCCGTGGACATGTACGGTAGAACGGGTGTGCCTGGAAACGTTCTGCCCGCCGCGTGCACGATTGTGTTGTACAAGTCCGACGTAAGCGAGGAAGACGGCGCAGCCTCACCCCCGTCGGGTTCGACTTCAAACCGAACCTGCGGATCGTTGACGAGTTGTTTCAGTTTGGCGACCAGCGGGTCGAGCTGATTTCCCGGCAGCATGCGAATATTCACGACGCCGCGGGCCTCCGAGGGAACCACGTTCTGGCGGATACCCGCCTGCAGCATGGTGGGCGTGACGGTATCGCGCAGCAGGGCGTTCCAGCGTCGGATTCGCATCGGAAATCCAGCGCGCCGCGTGGTCTCCGCGATCCGGTGTGCCGAGAGCGAGCATCCACTTCCTCGTGTCCTCGTCCTGTGTGGGTGCCAGGCCGTCGAAGTAGGCGCGCGTGACGGAGTTGAACTGCACGGGAGCCTCATACGCTCCGATTTTCGCCATCGCAGCCGCCAGATGCGCGACGGCATTGTCCTTGCGGGGAACCGAGGCGTGCCCGGATGTTCCGGTGGCGATCGACGTCGACATTGATGGCCACTTTTTCGGTGGTCTGGATCCCGACGTATACGGGTTTGCCGTTCTTGAGGATCACGCGCCCATTTTCATTGATGGCGAAGCCCGACGCGATTTTGTCCCAATGCTTGTCGACGGCGAATTTGATGCCCTGCGCGCCGCCGTCTTCTTCATCTGCTTCGGCGATGAAGATCACATCGCGGTTCAGCCGCGCGCCGGAGCGCTTCAGGGCGACGAAAACGGCCAGATTCGCGGCGAGCATACCCTTGTCGTCAATCGCACCGCGGCCGTAGAGGTAGCCGGCCTGAATCACGCCGCCGAAGGGATCGACGCTCCATTTCGATTTGTCCACGCCCACGACGTCGAGGTGGGCCATCAGCAGCAGGGCGCGCGAGGGGTCGGGCATCGCGCTGGACGAAAGCCGCGCCACCAGAAATCCGCGGCCCGGAGTACTCTCGAATGTTTCCGAATGGATTCCTTCCTGCTCGAGGACGCCCGCCAGATACTTCGCGGCCACCAACTCGTTTCCGGGAGGATTCGAGGTGTTGATGCGGATTAGGTTTTGCAGCCAGACCAGGGCTTCGTTTTCGATTTGCGAGATGTCCGCGCTCGAGGAGGGCGCCGCCTGCGCCGCGGGAGCCTGGCTCGGCGCCTGGCCCAGGACGTGCGCCGAGGGACGCGCGTGATTCTGCGCGTAAACAGGCGCTGCAGACGTCAGCGTAAGAAGCGTCCGAATCAGAACTCGGCGAATCGTGCGCGCCATCCTTTTGGCCTCCCGGTGAATCTGAAAGAGCATCGCAAAGCGGATACCACTCATATTATCATTGTGATGCGGGGCGCCCGCGAGGCAAGGCGGGAGGCGTTTTCTGGACTGCAACCGACCATCCGCGGCGGGCATTGGCGGCATCCAAGTGGAGTAAGGATACTATGTGCATGAAATCGTCGCTTCGCGCCATTTTGATGGGCGTCCTGATTGGCGCGCTGGGCGTTCCCTCCGACGCGTGGACGGCGCTTGCGCAACAGGAGGGCCCGCAATCGCCCGCTCCGACAAGAGAGCCCTCTCAGCCCGCACCTCCAGTGCCCGGACAATCGCAGGGCCAGGCGCCGCGCAATCAAGCCCAGCCCGCTCCGCAGGTTGCGATCTCGGTTCAGTCGAACATTGTGGGTGTGGATGCCGTGGTGACGGATAAGGACGGAAACATTGTCACCGGCTTGAAACGAGAGAACTTCCGAATTCTCGATGACGGCCAGCGGCAGCAGGTGGCGAATTTTGCGCCTTCGGACGCGCCGATCACGATCGTGATGCTGATGGAGTTCAGCAAGCGATATGGAGGCTACTTCGGATACAAGGCAAAGTTTTGGTCTGAATCGTTCTTGGGCCAGCTGAAGCCGCAGGATTGGGTGGCGCTAAAGACCTTCGATTTGAAGACGACCCTCGTGGACGATTTCACGCAGGACAAACGGGAAGTCGAACAATCCATCGAGTCACTTTTTTATCCGAGCTTCAGCGAGGCAAATCTTTTCGACGCCGTGCTCGAAACGGTCACCCAACTTCGCGATGTGAAGGGAAAGAAGGCGATCCTGGTGCTTGCCACGGGCTTCGACACATTCAGCAAGCATAACCTCGACGACACGCTGCGGCGGCTGAAGGAGACCGAGGTGACGATTTTCTGCGTGGGCGTGGGAGAGGATCTCGACCTACGTTCCGCCGGCGGCGCGGACATCAGTTACCTGCAGGCGAAGAATCAGCTCACGACTTTCTCGCGCTTGACCGGGGGCTACGCCTGGTTCCCCCGATTTGAAGGCGAGATGCCCGGCATCTTCAATTCCGTCGCGGCGTTTTTGCGCGCGCAGTACACGCTCGCGTTTTCGCCCTCGACGCCGCAGGACGGGAAGTACCACAAGATCGTCGTGGAGGTGGTGGACGATCAGGGAAACCCGCTGGAACTTGCCGACAAAAAGGGCAAAAAGAAGAAGGCGGTCGTGATTGCCCGCGAAGGATACACCGCTCCGAACGCGCCGGCCGGAGACTAGGGTTCAGCGAACGACCTTGCGCGTCATGAACTTGTCGAGCAGAAGTCGCGTGAGGCGCAACTGGTCGTGCCGCACCAAGCCTTCCTGCTGCACGATATCGCCGGTGATATATTTCAGGCCCATGCCTTCGAGTTCCCCCAGCGACGGATCCACTTGCTCGGCGCCCTGCTTCGCATAGCGGCGCAACAGACGCGGCGAGACAGGAGTGCGATTGATCACCACGAAATCGAACAGGCCGGGGCGGGTGTGCGCGTAAATGGCGCGGATGTGGTCGGCCACCGAGTAGTGCTGGGTCTCGCCGGGCTGCGTCATGATGTTGGCGATATACACGCGCGTCGCCGGGGAGTTGGCGATCACCTCCGCCACCTCCTCGACCAGCAAGTTGGGCAGGATGCTCGTGTAAAGCGAGCCCGGTCCGACGAGGATGAGATCGGCTTCGCGAATGGCCGCCAGGACCTCCGGCAGCGGCCGGACGCGACGCGGCACCAGGCGCAGACGCGTGATGCGTTTGCGCGAACGCGAAATATTTGTCTCGCCGGCCACCACTTTCCCGTTTTCGAGCTCCGCCTGAAGCGTGACGTTTTGCGCCGTGGATGGGAAAATCCGCCCGCGAATCGCCAGCACTTGCGCGGACACTTGTACGGCCCTCGGGAAATCGCCGGTGACATTCGTGAGCGCGGTCAGGAAGAGATTTCCGAAACTATGGCCCGCGAGCCCGCGTCCGGCGGGAAACCGGTACTGGAAGAGGTCGCCGAGCAGGAGTTCGTCTCTGGATAGGGCGACCATGCAATTGCGGATGTCGCCCGGAGGAAGGACGCGATATTCGCGGCGCAGGCGGCCGGAACTTCCGCCATCATCCGTCACCGTAACGACCGCAGTTAAGTCCGAGATCGGCTGCCTCGGCCGGTGTTTCCCGCGTTCGGCGATGTGCTCCTTCAGGCCGCGCAGCACCGCGGAAAGACCGGTGCCGCCGCCGAGCGCGACTACCCGGACCGATGGCGACCGGCGTTCCTCAAATTTTTTCATAGGGAGAACAAGCGATCAGCCGGCTGAACTGTCTCGCTCGGGATAGAGCAATTCGGTAAAGCGCGGGTCTTCCTGCAGGAACGCGAAGTCCTCATCGTTGCGGGCGTGGTAGCGGTTTTCCGGACGCAACTGGATCGCAACCTTGAGATTCTGCATGGCCGAATCGGCTTCGCCGGTCAGGCAATCGAGCGCCGCCATGGCATAGACGATGTGGTCCGCTTTCGGCGCGGCCTTGCGGGCGCGATCGAGGTGCTCGCGCGCCTCGTCCCAGCGGCCCAGGTTCATCAGCGTAACACCTTGCGTGTAGTGGTCCTCTGCAGACTTGGCCGTGGGCGCCGGAAGGCGGGAAATCCGTTGTTCGCAGATGCGCAGGTGGACCTTCGCGCGATCGCCTAGCTCTTTGCTGGGGCCCTCCACAACGCGTTCCAGCACCTCATGGGCGCGATGAAATTTCTGCTGCTGGAAAAGCTTGAGCGCTTCCTCGTAGAGCTTCAATTGCTGCTGCTTGGCGGGGGCGTCCGGATCGGGGGGCATCACCCTGGCCTTCGCCGAGGCTAATCCCTTCTTGTTCAGTGACTTACGGCTTCCGTTCGAGGACTCTTTACTGCGGACCACGCGATGCGTCAAGTTTTCACTCCGGGGCCAAGAGAAGGAAGAACATAGCAGAATCGGAAAACGGCGTCAATGCGGGCCTGCGAATCGAAAATCCGAGCCGCAGCACTTTCGCGGGCGTTCGAAAAGTCCGATCTAGATTTGCGAATATGCCGCGGGCGTCAGGACGGTGTTGTCCACGTTGGAAACCAGGTCCTCGAACGTATATTTCGGCTGGGCGAAGAGAACTTTCGTCTCGGGAGCGGACCGGAAGGCGTCCCAGCACTTGTCGCGTTCGGCGAGGTTCGTAAACCCGATCATGTAGGTCAGGTTCGGCAACTGTCCGCCGATGAGAGTGTCGCCAAAAAAGACCGGCCAAAACCCCGCCTTGATGAAGATGGGGATTTCTCCCTCGTTGACCTGCGCCACTTTCGCTTTGTGGTCCTGATCCGTGGAACTCTCATACGTGCGAAGCTCGAATAGCCGAGGAGAGTGCTGCGCGGTCGCCGCGGGGATGGTAAGTTTGGGCGCGCCTGCGAGTGCCTGCATCAGCGAGCTTTCCATGCGCACAAACGCAGGAGATTTTGCCGGCGCGTTCAGAAAATCCGAAGCCGCCTTCACGTACTCCGCGTCCTGCGCCAGGCGAGCATCGGCCGTAACCAGCGTCTCGACCGACGTGTTCGGCATCAGCACGTACATGGACGGACCTTGCGGTCCCACGGAAACGTTGAAGACGCCGACCGATGAGATTCCCATGCGGTTCAATCCCGGCACCAGCGCGCCGCGGAAATAGTCGTCGGCGAGCTTTCTCTGCGGCGTGAGCAGATGATATCGCCGCAGCTCATAGTATTCACGGCTGCCCTGCGCGCCGGCTTCCTGAGACTCACGCGCGTAGCTGAGCGGCGCGCCGGCGATGGCCGCCGATGCCAGTGACGTAGCCAGGAATTTTCGTCTGTTCATGGGGATTCCCTCCTGATGCGGCTCGACATCGTCACACAATTGGGTTCGCGCGTCCATCCCGTTCGCGAAATTTCCAGGAACAGGATCGAGTTATTGAAGGCGGGGCCGCAACTCATCGGCGAATTTCTCGACACGGTTGAGCGGCACCATGGAGATGTGTTGGTCTTCCAGCAACCGCGCAATGAATTGATGGCGCGAATTCTCGCGGGCCGGCTCGATCTCGGTGATCGCCGTGAAAATGGAGTTCGCCGCGCGCGCGCGGATGCATTCGGCCGTGTAAGCCAGCACCTTGGCTTGCGAGGCATCGCGGCCCAGCGCGACGGTGTGGATGTATCCGCGCGTTCCGTTATAGCGATACGCGTAGTCGAGATGCAGCGGGTCGCCCGGCTGCGTGAATTCCTCGACGCGAACGCTGCGTTCGAGCTTGCCCAGAATCCGGTGCCGCCGGAAGACGTCGTTCAGCCGGCCGCGAATCCACGCGCGCGTGTTTTCGACGATTCCTGTGCGAGACGAAGGCGGGCGCTCGACGTAGTCGTGGAAGAGCCGATCGAGCTCGGTGTCGAAGTCATTCGCCAGAAGGCCGCGTTGCGGGCTCAGCTGCAAAACGTTTGACAGCGTCTGGTCGAGCTTCTCAAGATAGGTCCGGACTTCGGCCTCCGGTGCGCGGAGTCGGGCGTCGAATTCCGACGGCAGCGCCCGCAGCAGGTCCTCGTCGGCGCCGGGATGCAGCCGCCGGACACGCGCGATTTCGGAGGCATCTTCGATCAAGCGTACGGCGCGCCGCGGGCCATCCACTTCCTCCAGCAGCACGCCGACGTTGACCCATTCGTCGCGGACGACATTCGGCGCATAGCGCAGCACGCGAAAGCGCAGCATGTTTCTCGTTTCTTCAGCCATGTTTCACTTCCAGTTGGCAAAGGGTTGGGCCGACGACTTCCATGCCGAAACGACCAGCTCCCGCACCACTTTTCTCCGCCTGAGCAGCTGTTCGAGCATCCGTTCGAGCGCCTCGGTTTCGAAACCGTACCACTCGCCCGGGATTTCCTTGTAGATCTCGTCCAAGACCGCCTCCGTCATTTTCTCTTCGATGCGTCCGAGCCACGGCTCAAAGGATTCCATCCCGCGTGCGGATTCGTACACGCGATGGCGCGCATACAGCCCGCGCAGCGGAGCGTCGGGGAAATTCCATTCCCCGGCGTTGAAGCAGAATCCCTGATCGATCATCCATGCACGGTAGCGCGTTTCGCCCGGTGCCCGGACGAACACCGCCTGCCGCCCGTTCGTGTTGCAGGTCCATTTGTCGAAAGCGAGCATTCCGCAGAAGTCCGCGAGGTTCACGACCTCGCGCAGTTGCTCATCCGGCAGAAAATCGTACACCACGGTTTCCGCGGGAGGGCCCGGATAACGCGATCCGAATTGCAAGCCGGCACGGCAGCGTGCCCGCCCGCGCCCGAGCTGGATCACCAGGTCTTCGGTGTGCTCGATCAAGCTTTCACGCACCTCGACAACCGTCGCCGCTGGTGTCGGCAGTCCCATCCGCGCCGCCAGCCTCGTTCCAAGCAATTCGTTCACCAGAACCCGCGTGCCCTGCGGATTATTCTGGAATTTCACCACGTAGTATCCGCCGTCCTCGCAGCGCATCAGGTGCGATTGTGCTCCTCCGCGCATTCGCCGGATTTGCTGGACCGCCAGCGGCATCGAGCGCGTATGCTAACGATCCAAACAGGTTTACGGCAAGAGAAACATTTCATATTGGGAAACACCGGCACTGCTGGCCTTGGATTTGGGCGGGCGGTCGAAACAGGAAGGACGGCATCCAAAAGGAGAAATGCGCGAGGCCGCGTGAATGAGTTCTCGCACGCGGCCCCGCAAATCCTGCCAATCACAACGAGCGTTCGCGAAAAGCGCTAGCGCTTCTTGCGTTTCTTGGAGCGCGATTTCTTCGCACGCCCCTTTTTTGCGCTCTTCTTCGGCTTGCCCTTGGCCTTCTTTTTCTTCGGGCTCGCCTTCCCGGCTTTCTTGGCCTTGCGTGCGGGCACTCGCTTGCCGGGAGCAGGCGCGACGGGGGCTTCCTCTTCTTCCGGCTCTTCCTCAATCACGATCTCTTCCACTTCCTCTACGATTTCCTGCGGCTGCTCCTGTCCCTCTTCTTCGTCGTCGAAGCCGGGCAGTTCGTCGTCTTCCTCATCGTTCATTTTCGCGTGAAACATTCGATCCTCCGTGGGGTCCCGGGTATTCCGGACGGCCTCACTCCTCGGCCCGCATCTAATCGGACTGCCGTAAGTTTGTCAAGACGCAATGGATCGAAAAAAACCGTTGGATCGCCAAGGGTTCCATCTATGGGTGCCCGCAAAGGCTGACTCGATTCCGGTCGATCATTGTATCTTACAGAAAATAAGATGTTTAGTATCTGGGCGAGGCCGGCCGTTAGCGCTGGATGGTCAGGACATCACCGGCTTGCAGCGGCCGGTCAGCCAGGAATGGGTTCGATTGCCGCAGAGCGGAAACCGAAGTCTGGTATTCGTGGGCGATCGAATAAAGCGTCTCGCCCGGCTTCACGCGATGTTCGAGGGATGCCAACTTTTCCGACTTTCCGGCGGACACATTTTCAAGGCCGGTGTTTTCGTTTCGCGCGGACTTCGCCCGGGCCGGCGCCGCAGCGGCCGTCTGGCTGCCCGCATAGATTCGCAGCCGCGCTCCGCGTGAGACATGGCCGCCCGAAATATGATTCCAACGCTTGAGTTGGTCGACCGTCACGTCGTAACGTTCCGCAATCCCCGCGAGCGTGTCGCCGCGCTGCACGCGATAACTAACCAGCTTCACCATCGGCGGAGGCGTGGGCACGTTCAGCAGAAATCCCGAAGGCAGGCTGGCGTGAGGTTCCAGGTGGTTTGCCGCCTCGATCGCCGAGAGCGTCACGCGGTAGCGCCGCGCGACGTCCGATAGCGTTTCGCCCTGCTCGGCGGGATGCAGCCGCCAGCTCGTCCACTTGTCGGGCGGAACTTGCTGGACGTTTTCTTCGAAGCTCTTCGCAGCGCCCACCGGCAATTTCAATTGGAATCCGGGATCGTTCGGCGTCACGTTGCGCAACAGTTGCGGGTTGAGCAGCCGCAGATCGTCGATATCTGCGCCTGACGCGTCCGCTACCAGCTGCAGGCTGATTGAGTGCTCCAGGCGAACGGCGTCCACTAGCGCGGGCTTCTCCGGACTAACCTGCACGCCGTAGCGCGCCGGGTCCTTGGCCACCAGCGCCAGCGCCAAAATGATGGGCACATAGTTCTGTGTTTGCTTCGGCAGCGCCTTGCGTTTCTGCAGCTCCCAGAAATCGGCATAGCCGGTGCGCTGGATCGCGCGGGCCACATTCAGCGGGCCTGAATTGTACGCGGCCATCACCAGGTACCAGTCGCCGAACATTCCATACAGATCGCGCAAGTGCCGGGCCGCCGCACGCGTCGCTTTTTCCGGGTCGCTGCGATCGTCGACCCAGTACGTTCGCTCGAGATCGTATTCCTCGCCGCGATACGGCATGAACTGCCAAATGCCGCGCGCCCCGGCTCGCGAAACAGCTTGCGGTTGGAAGGCGCTTTCGGCCTGCGCCAGATAGATCAGGTCCTGCGGGACGCCTTCTTCCTTCAGCACGCGGCGAATCATGCCGTCATAGCGCCCGGCGCGCTCCAGACCGCGCGAAACAATCGCCCGGCCGCGCGTACTGGTGAAGAAGCTCAGATACTGCAGAACGGACTCATTTACCGCGAGCGGCAAGTCGTGGCGGACGCTGATCAATTCCTTCTCGGCCTTGAGCGCCAGTCGCGGGTCGCCCGCAGGCAACGTCAGATCGGCAATCTCGTCGATCGGCGCGGGCTCGGCTGGCGTATCCGACTCACCTTCCTCGCCGCCATCCTTTGTGACGCTCAGATCGCCGGACTGGAGCGCCTCGCCGATTTCATCGGAAAGCTTGGAGAGCCGGGGATCGGAGTCGGCTGCGAAGCCGCTCTTCAGAATCAGGTCCGCGGCGCGGTCGAAATCCGCCTGGGCCTTCTCGAGATTCTTGGCCTTGAAGTCGCTCTGCCCCGCGTCGTAGCTCGCCTGAACCTTCGCGAGCAGGACGTCCATCTGCGGACGCGCTGCGGGCGTCAGGGAATCGGAAACGACAGGATGTTGGGGAACTGGCAGCGGCTGCTGGGCGTAATCGGGCGTTGGCGCAGGGGTGGCCGCAGGAGGCTGAACGTGGACCTGCTTCTTCGCGGTTTCCTCGCAGCCAGCCACGAACATCGTGGCAACCGCCAAGACGGCACAGATTTTCGCACTATCCCGCATGATTGGCCTCTGGCGCCTCTGCCATTGCACGCTAATGAAAATCTTACGAAGTACTTACAGCCCGGTCAATGGGACTGGACCGCTTGCCGTTGACCGAAACAGGACACCGGGTACTAGTGGGTTTTCGCGCCCCTCAGCGACCTACGAAGTGACTATCGGCATACCACCGGCCAAGCTTATACCACCGCAAGCGGGCGAATTGCCACCCTCCCTGGAAGCGGAATCGGGGTGAGGTCTCTATTTTGGCGACCAATCGACCGGAATCACGTCTATAGAAACGCACCGATGAGGCGTTCAAACTGCTGTTCTCGCCTCCTCGTGTTGCCAGCGACACACGAACTTTGTTATGAGGTGTACGACTATCTCCGCGAGAGGACACGATTTGATGACGATGAAAACCCTTGGCCCGATGATTGCGTCGCTACTGCTGGTTGCCCGTGTCGCGGCCCAGGAGCCGCCGAAATCGCAGCCTCCCATATGGAGCGCCAAGCCGGATGTGGCCGCCTTTGAAGCGGCCGAGAACGATCGCCTGGCCTCCGTCCAACGTGCCGTTGAGCAGGTCGTGGCCGTGAAGGGCGCCCGGACCGTCGACAACACGCTTGCGCCGTTCGATGAAGCCACGCGGCAATTGAATGCGGCCTACTATCTCGCGAGCACGATGGAGCAGGTACACCCCGATGCGACGTTCCGCGATCACGCGAGTGCGATGGTCCGCAAGGCAAGCGCGGTGCAGACGGCCTTGTCGCTGAATCGGGACGTCTACGAGGCGCTCGCCGGGCTGGATCTGTCCGGAGCCGATGCAGCGACCCGCTACTACGTGCAGCGGCAATTGCTCGAGTTCCGCTTGGCCGGAGTTGACAAGGACGATGCCACCAGGGCGCGGCTCAAGAAGCTCAACGACCAGCTCACTAATGACCAGTCCATGTTCGAGCGAAATATCGCCGACGGCCAGAACACTATCGAGGTCGCCGATGCTTCCGAGCTGGATGGCCTGCCGCAGGATTACCTCGAAAGTCACAAGCCGGGCGCCGACGGAAAGATTCACATCACCACCAACTATCCGGACATTTTCCCGCCGCTCAAGTATTCCAAGAGCGACGCGCTTCGCCGCCGGCTCGAGGTGGCGTTTGACACGCGGGCCTATCCCAAGAATCGAGACTGTGCTCAAGGACATGATGCAGACGCGTTACGAGATTGCGACGCTGCTCGGCTATTCCTCCTGGGCCGATTACTACGCGGCGGACAAGATGATCCGCAACGGCAAGAGCATTGCGGATTTCATTCAACAGTTGGACGCAGCGGCCCGTCCCTCAATGCAGCGCGAATTCGCGCTGCTGCTCGCCGAGAAACAGAAGACTCATCCGGAGGCGAAGGAAATCTGGGATTACGAGCACGCTTACCTGACGCGAGCTGGTCCGCCGCTCGAAGTACGACTTTGATTCACAAGCGGTCCGCCCGTACCTGCCATACCCGCGCGTGAAGCAGGGGATTCTCGATACCGCTGCCACGCTCTTTCATGTGAGCTTTCGCCAGGAACTGAATGTGCCCTCGTGGGACCCTTCGGTCGAGACCTGGGACGTCATCGACGGCGGCAAGATGGTCGGCCGATTTTATCTGGACATGCATCCGCGTCCGGGCAAGTACACCCATGACGAAATGGCGCCGCTGCTGGACGGCATTCGCGGCAAGCAGTTGCCGGAGGCCGTCCTGGTCTGCAATCTTCCGGCTCCGACGGCAACCGACCCCGGCTTGATGGATTACGACGATGTGGTCACTTTCTTTCACGAGTTCGGCCACTTGATGCACCACATTCTCGGCGGCCAGCAACAGTGGGCGGGCATCAGCGGCATCAGCATGGAGCAGGATTTCGTGGAAGCGCCGTCGCAGATGCTGGAGGAGTGGATGCACAGTCCGCAGGTGCTCGCTTCCTTCGCGCGAAACTACAAGACCGGCGAACCGATTCCCTCCGAGCTGGTGGCGCGCATGAATCGAGCCTCCGCATTCGGGCGCGCCAGCGACGTGGCCGCGCAGAATACCTACACGGCGATTTCCTACGATATTTACAAGAGCAAGCCGGAGGACGTGGATCCGAACGCCGTATGCCTCAGCGACATGCGCCGCTTGAATCTGCTGAGCAGTTACGCCCGAATCCACCGACATGTACGCCGCCTTCGACCACCTGGCAGGCTACTCTTCGGCCTACTACACCTATATGTGGGACAAGGTCATCGCCGAGGACTTCTTTCTGCAGTTTGACCAGAAAGATCTGTTCGCCGGAGACACGCCGGCGCGCTATCGCCATCTCGTGTTGGAACCAGGCGGGTCCGAATCGGCCAGCGATCTGGTGAAGAACTTCCTGGGCCGCCCGCAAAATACGGCTGCATTTCAGCACTGGATGGACGAGGAGTTCCGTTCACCTTCAACCAGCCCAAGCCCGTCCGCCCAGTAGCTGCGAGGGCGGCTAGCGCCTGGCGAATCTGCTCGCCGGCTAGGCGAGCGCCTGACGAAGATCTTCGATCAGGTCTTCCGGATCTTCGAGGCCGACGGAAACGCGCACCGTCCCCGGCTGGACGCTGGCCGCGCGCAACTCCGCGGGCGACATCTTGTAGTGCGAGGTGTAAATCGGCAGGATCGCCAGCGATTCGACGCCGCCCAGACTTGCCGCCAGCAGGAACACTCGGATGCGGTCGCCGAAGCGCCTCGCGCCTGCCAGGCCCCCTTTGTGATCGAAGGCCAGCATGGCTCCGAACCCGCGCATCTGGCGCCTGGCCAGCGCGTGGTCCGGATGCGAGGGAAGCCCCGGGTAGTGCACGCGCGCGACCTTCGGATGTTTTTCCAGAAATTTCGCCACGGCCATCGCCGTCCGGCACTGGCGCTCGATGCGCACTCCGAGCGTCTTCATCCCCCGTATGAGCAGGAAGGCTGCCTCAGGGTCCATCGAACCGCCGATCTGGACGATGTTGGCGCGCACCTTATCGATCAGCACGGCGCTGCCGGCAGCGGCGCCCGCGATCACGTCCGAGTGGCCGGCGAGATACTTCGACGCGCTGTGCACCACGATGTTGAATCCCATCGAGAGAGGTTTCTGCAGCACGGGACTCGCGAATGTGTTGTCCACGATCGAAATGAGCCCCCATTCCTGCGCGAACGCGACCGCTTTTTTCAGGTCCACGATCCGCAGGGTTGGGTTCGTCGGAGTCTCGACGTAGAGAGCCTTCGTGCGTGCGCTGGCCAGCTGCGCCATCCCGGCCAAGTCCGCTTCCACATGGCGCACCACGATCCCAAAGCGCGGAAAGACGTCGCGCAGCAAGCGGTAACTTCCACCATACAGCTGGCGGGTAGCGATCACTTCGTCGCCCGCTTTCAAGACCGCGAGCAGCGCCGCTGAAATCGCCGCCGTGCCGGAGGCCGCCACGACCGCCGCTTCGGCGCCTTCGAGCGCGGCAATCTTCTTCTCGGCGACGGCGAGGGTCGGGTTCCCGTAGCGCGTGTAGATGTAGGCGGGGCTTTTTCCTTCGGCCCAGCGCTTCATCTCTTCCGTGCTTGCGAAGGTGAAATTCGCGGTGCGCGCAATGGACGTGCCCACAGGCGCGCCGATTCGGAATTTTTCCTCGCCCGCGTGGATCGCGAGCGTCGCGTCGCCCCAGCACTTTGCCTTCGAGGACTTTTTCATGATTTGGCGAGCTTGACGCAACTCGCCGCGGAACCGCAAGCGCCAATTTGGTTCATCGCCGAGGCGCAGCGGGCGGAGGCTCGGCGCGTAATCCCTGGATCGCCTTGCTCTTGCGTCTCGTCCGCATTCCACACCGGCTTCGCCTTACATTCTCTATTGGCTTTGTAGATGAAACTGATCTAATACGGCGAAAAGGCCGATACGAATTATGCCAAGATAGCAAGAAGCCGTCCCCAGCAGGCTCGCGCTCCAGCCGCGCGTCCGAAAGAGGCAGACGATGAGGAAGCTCGGGAGTGTCCTGATTCTGTGCGCGGCCACAGTGTGCTTTTCGGGGTGCGCGTGGCGAAATTTGGGCCCCTGCTATGGCATCGGCTGCCCCTCGTATGCGCTGACGAAGAGCGCGCCGGGTCCGAGCGCCGAAAACACGGCGGCCCCGAAGTCGCAGCACCTGAAGGCAAAGGCGCAGACCGCGAAGGCTGCGCAGCCGCAACAGAATCCCGGCCAGTGATTCCGTTTTCCGCAGCGAACTCTACGCGTTCGACGCGCATAATCCGCGGCTAAGCGATTATGCCGAGACCGCCGCCACGGCGTCTTCCTCGCCGGCGTGGTGCGGCTTGTGCGCGGCAATCACTTTTTCCGCAATTTCCGCCGGCACGAAATCGTAGTGCGAGAATTCCATCGAATAGCTCCCGCGCCCCTGGGTCATGGAAATCAGTTCGTTTGCGTAGCTGAGCATTTCCGAGAGCGGGACCAGCGCCTTGACGACCACGCTCGCCGGCGCGCGATTCGCTGCCGCTGATTTTTCCGCGCCGCCCGCTGAGATGGCCCATCAAGTCTCCCGAGTATTGATCGGGCGCGTACACCTCGACGTGCATGATCGGCTCGAGCAGCGCCGGCTTGGCCTGCTTCATGGCTTCCTTGAACGCGAGCGAGCCCGCGATCTTGAAGGCCATGTCGCTGGAATCCACGTCGTGATACTTGCCGTCGTAGAGGCTCACGCGGAAATCGACGACCGGAAATCCGGCCAGGTAGCCGCGTTCGGCGGAATCGCGGACACCCTTTTCAACCGACGGAATCCAGTTCTTGGGAATTGCGCCGCCGAAAACGTCGTCCACGAACTCGATTCCTTTGCCGCGCGGCAGGGGCTCCATCTTGATCCGGCAGAGCCCGAACTGACCGTGGCCGCCCGTCTGCTTCTTGTGTTTGCCTTCGGCGTCCGCCTTGCCGCGAATCGTTTCGCGGTAGGGAACCTTGGGCGGCTTGAGGGTCATCTCCACGTGATAGCGCTTGCGCAATTTCGCGACCACGACTTCGATGTGCTGTTGTCCGGCGCCGGAGAGCAGAAATTCCTTTGTTTGCGGGTCGCGCCCGAAGCGCAGGGCGAGATCTTCCTCGAGGATTCTGTGGATGGCCACGCCGATGCGGTCTTCGTCGGCTCGCGTTTTCGGCTCGATGGCGAAGGTGATCGAAGGCTCGGGGATGCGCGCGGGCGGGTAAAAAATCGGCGCGTTCTTGTCGCCGAGAGTGTCGCCGGTGGTCGTTTCCTTCAGCTTCGCCACCGCACCCAGATCGCCGGCGTACAGATCGCTCACGGCCACGGCCGTCTTTCCCTGCATGACCTGCAAATGTTGAAAGCGCTCCTGCGTACCGCGGTTGAAATTGTTGAGCGTCGCGTCATTTTTCACCACTCCGGACAGCACCTTGAAATACGTGATGCGCCCGGCGAACGGGTCGGCGACCGTCTTGAATACGTAGAGGGAAGCGGGCTCGGAGGCGGCGATCTTGCGCTCGACGGTGTCTCCCTTGTGGTCCGGCGTGTTGTGGCCTGTCGGTTTTTCCGCGAAACGCGGGCGACGGGAAAATCTCGACCAGGAAATTCAGAATCGCGTCACTGCCGATATTGTGCAGCGCGGAGCTGAGCAGGACGGGGAAGATTTTCTTGTCCCGCACTTCCTCGTGCAGTCCCTTCTTCAAATCCTCGACCGGGAGTGTGCCCTTGTCGAAGAATTCCTGCATCAATTCGTCGTCGCCCTCGGCGACCAGTTCGACTAGCCTTTCGTGCGCGGCCTTGGCCTCGTTCGGCGAGGTCCGCGGGAATGTCCTCGATCTTGGCTTTGCCGTCGCCATCGGGCGTATAGATGAGCGCTTTCATCGTGACCAGGTCCACCACGCCGCGGAAGCTCTTTTCGGAGCCGATGGGCAACTGAATCGGAACGACGCCGCGCCCGAACACCTGTTCGAGCGAGCCGAGCGCGCGCTCGAAGCTCGCGAGGTCGCGGTCCATCCAGTTCAGGACGAACGCGCGCGGCTGATCGTACTCGGTCGCGTAGTCCCAGACTTTTTCGGTGACCACCTGCACGCCCGCGGCGGCGTCCACGACGATCAGAGAGGCGTCGGCGGCGATCAGCGAGGATTTCGTTTCATTGATGAAGGTCGAGTAGCCGGGCGTGTCGAGCAGATTGATCTTTGTTTTCTCCGACTGGCCCGGCGCCTGCCATTCCGCGTAGGCCAGGCCCGTATTGATCGAGATCTTGCGCGCGATTTCCTCTTCGTCCCAGTCGGTGGTGGTTGAGCCGTCGGCCACCTTGCCGAGGCGCGGCGTCATCCCCGCTGTGTACAACAACGACGACACGAGCTGGGTCTTCCCCGTGTCGCCGTGGCCGACAATGCCCACGTTGCGTATCCAATCGGTTGTGTAGGATTTCATGGTTTCGCTCCTGAAATCGGAAAATAGAAACTGGAAAATTGGAAATGCGAAGCGCGCGGGTGAGAACAGGCATTTCGCGTGGGAATCGTACGGACGACAAACTTCGTGCTGTGATTTGGGATCAGCATCACGAACCCGCCCCCGGCGGTTGCGCGCGATGAACCCTGCGGCCCGTCGTCCGCAGGGAGCGGACTCAGGGCGAGAACGCCGGGATGCTAGCACAGGCCCGCGCAGGAATTCAACTTTACTGGGGACGACAGGGCCGAATTGGCGGCCCCCGTTTTTGTGTCGATTAGAAAGCATGACCACCGTTTGTCCTCAATGACTTACGGGGATTTCTAATCGCCTCAGTGTCGATTAGAAACATGGTGAGATATGGCCGGCGAGAGGTAGTGATCTGGTTCGGGGTTGAGATCGAGTAGCGATCAAACGCGGATGACATAGCAGGCCGCGAGAAAACCGCAAGACCTACCACAGAGGACGCTGAGAAGGCACAGAGTCCACAGAGGAAACGGAAAGACTCACCGCTCCCTTCCTGCGTCAGGGCAGGGAGTCGCAGCGAACGCAGCGAACGCAGGGAAACGCGGAGAGCAGCGAAAGACCCTATACGCGATGGGTGTGTGAAGCGCCGCGACCGAATGACTCCCATCTCCCCGTCGGGAGTGATTTGCCTTTCGCTTTGGCGATCGTGGCTCATTGTGTCGTGCCCAGAAGACTCGCGGGCCTCAAGACATTCTAGGCACAATGACCGAACGGACAGGGTGGTGGACGATGGTACAGAAAAAGGACAAGGACACTCGCTGTACGCCTAGGAGCGAGGCGAGGGGCAAACAGCGATTTTCATGGCAGCTGATGAGCCGGGGCGTACTTGTCCGATGATTGGGTTAGTCAGACGTGTGGATTACTTCCGAGTGCGCCGTGACTCGGGAACAATCGCCAAGGTGTCAGGAATGGCCACATTCCCAATGGCTTAAGTTGGAAGGATCGGCCCCCGCCGGATCTTCTGATGCGTGTTGGCGGCGGCTTAACCGGGGATGAACATCCGCACGGCCGCCAGCGCCCATGACCGCCGTCGCGATCCAGCCGAGGATGATGAGCGGCCGGCTCGCGGTGAAAGCGCCCATCACCGACTTCTTCGAGACCAGCAGGATGATCACAACCATCAGGGGCACGGCGACGACCCCGTTGATGACCGCGCTCCAGAACAAGGCCTTCATCGGACTGATCGGCGAATACTGGATGACGAGTCCGGCGAGCACGCTGACGGCTATGACGCCGTAGAACCCGCGCGCGTCGGTCGCCTTGCGTTCGAGGCCCCACTTCCAGCCCATGGCCTCGGAAAGCGCATAGGCGGCGGAGCCCGCGAGCACCGGCACGCCGATCAGGCCGACACCGAGAATGCCGAGGGCGAAGAGCATGTAGGCGAAATCGCCGGCGAGCGGCCGCAGCGCGCTCGCCGCCTGCGCCGCCGTATTGATGTCGGTAATTCCCGCCACATGGAGCGTGACGGCGGTCGCCAGGATGATGAAGTAGGCCGTGATGTCGGAGTAGAACATGCCGCTCCAGGTGTCCCACCGGATGCGGCGAAGTTCCGCGCCTGCCGCACGCGCATCGCGCACGAGCGGCGCGGCGCCTTGTCTTGCCTGCATGTCCTCGACCTCTTCGGATGCCTGCCAGAAGAAGAGGTAGGGACTGATGGTGGTGCCGAAGACGCCGACGACCACGGCGGCGGCGTCGGAATTCGGCGTGAAGTCTGGGCCAGACCGTGCGCAGCGCCACCTGACCCCAGGGGACATGAACCGTGAACAGGACCGCGGCGTAGGCCAGCAGGGAGAGGGTCAGCCACTTCAGGAAGAAGACGTAGCGATGATAGGGGACGAACACCTGCAGCAGCAGCGTTCCGAACACGAAGAACACCGTCATGAGATGGCGATTGAAGCCGGTGACGAGCTCCGCGACTTCTCCCATGGCGGCGACGTCGGCGGCGATGTTGAGGGTGTTGGCGACCAGCAGCAGCAGCACGACGCCCTGAAGCACGACCGGCGGGAACGCGGCCTTGATGTTGGCGGCAAGTCCTTTCCCGGTGACCCGGCCGATGCGCGCGCACATGGATTGGATCGCGGCCATCAGAGGGAAGGCCAGCGGCATCGTCCACAGCATGTTGAGGCCGAATTGAGCGCCCGCCTGGGAGTAGGTGGCGATGCCGCTCGGATCGTCGTCGGCCACGCCGGTGATGAGCCCCGGCCCGACCCGCGCCAGCGGGTGCTCCTTCAGGCGGCCCCAAAGAACCCGAAAGGCGTTCACGCGCGGCGATCCATTGACGCCATCCTGAAAGAGCTGCATGCACTCACATGGCTAATTGGAGACAAGCGCCGTAGATTAACATAATAGGTCTACGGCAACAGGGGTTGGCTTCTGCGCTTAAGCAATCGCATCACTGTTGACCGAAGCCATCAAAGCCCGAATAGTCGCCAGCTCGGAACTTATTGTCGGATCACGCGGCTAGCTCCAGGTAAGTCGGATAATCGGAAACTGGCTGCTATCTGAGAGCGGGCAAGAAGCTACCGCCGTGAAGGAAACCTCGCCGATCTGAGCTGCCCGTCCATAGAGGCGCGAGCGGACCATCCGATTCTAGGGAGCGTAAACATGGGGCGAGACAACCGGCTGGATAGTATTGCTCCGCTCCGGCTTCGGCGTAGAATACGCTCGCGCGCGGGCGAGACGGATCGAGAGATTGCTGCGCGGAGGAGTCCGCCATGTCACCGGATCCAGCAGCGATTTCGGCCACCGGGTTCAGGATGCGAACGGAGACGCGGGGAGATGCCACGGTCGTTCATTGCAGCGGGCGGCTGACCAGCGAACATTCCGGGGCTTTGAAGACGCACGTGAAGGGCGTGTTTCCCAATACGAAGCGCATCGTCCTTGACCTCAGAGAGCTCAATCGGATGGACAGCTCCGGACTGGGCGCCATCGTAGGCCTGTATGTGTCGGCGAAGAAAGAAAACTGCGAATTCCTGCTGATCAATTACAACAGCGCGATCAGGGACCTGCTGGGAGTCACGAACGTGCTGTCCATGTTTGAGGACTGCGCTCGGACCGGGATGCGACTGCCATAAAACGCGTGCGAGGAAGCTGGAATTGCCGACGCGTCGCCGGGCATGGAGCCGAAGAGAGATTCTTCGACGGATCTCCCAGGCTCGACTAACCGTCGACCTGGGAGCCCTTTCCAGTGACCGGACGCCCCGCACATTCGGCTCCGCCGCAAACGGAGCCTCAGTGCAAGCAAGAGCGGGGCGAAGGAAAAAGCGTCCGGTCACTCCGCTAGAATGACAATCCCGAGGGGGCGCGCGTCTCGTAGTCTCGGGATCGTCTTCGAGTTGATCGCTGCGAAAGGCGCCCACCTAAAAGGTGGCCGCTACATAACCAGAGACGATGGCGCGGCGGCGCCAAGCATCTTCGCCGGGCACGGTATACCGTGCCCCTACGACTGCAACATCAACTTCCTGCTGCTTGGTCACGATTTTCCCGCGTTTACTTCTTGGGATTGCCGCAGGTGAAGTTCGCGGCGTCCATGATGTCTCCGCTCCCTTTGTAGATGGCCACCTGCGGGTAGGGGCATGCCGGATGGGTCTTGTCCACCGCGCCCGCGGTGCGATGAGTATTGATGATTTTATCTGGCGCGACATTCGTCTCGCGCCACTTCTGGACCACATCCATTGCGTCGAAGGTGCCGTCGTTGCCGAATCCGAAACCCGGGCACATTCCCATTCCCGGTACCATGAAGAGACGGAAGAAATCCTTGGTCTGACTCGGACCGCCCATGGTGGCCTGTACGCTGTTGTAGTAATCAATGGCGCTGCGTGGGGGAATGATCGCCTCGTCCCACGATTCGTAAAGGAGCAGCTTTCCGCCGTGCGCCTTGAATGCTTTCAGATTTGGATCGTTCGAATTCAGCGCGGCACCGGCCTTGGAGTCGGCGAGGCGAGTATCGCGATCCACATCGAACGTGCGGAAATCCCATTGCGGATTTTCAAAGACGATGCTCTTGAAAAATCCCGTGCTGATGCTCAGCGGCTCGGGGCCGGCGGCCATCAATCCCCAACCCATCTCGCTGCCCGGATCGAAGCCGGGATAGATCTGCTTGCCGTCCGAAAATTTCGGTCCGGCGTAAATCAACTTTGCCGTTTCCACTTGAGGGCCGGTGAGGCAGGACGCGTTGTCGGTGTTGCCCGGGCAGCGGATCGTCTCCGGCTTGAACGGGCAACGCGTGGGATCTTCGATGACATCGTCGCGAACGCCGTCGAGCGTGTCGCAGAGGTCGAGCGCGGCGCGGTGGATCACCGGATACTTGCTGGGAGGGATGTAGCCCGGAGCTTTGACGCCGTCCTTGAGCGAAACCCAGGTGACGTACTCGGACACCGCCTGAAGATGAGTGATGTTGTAGGCGGGATCTCCGGCTGCGATGCCATCGAAGTCGGTCGGGAATTTCTGCGCTTCGGTCAGCGCCTGGTTGCCTCCTTCGTGGCAACTGCTCCAGAAAGACAATTTCGCGGGCTTGCCGTAAAACGCTTGAAGGAGTTGTTTCGCGGCGACGGTCGTCTCATGCACCGCGCGATATCCCCAGTCCGCGACTTTTTCCGGGTGACCGATGGCCCATGCATCGGGCGCTTCGCTGGTGGCGCCCACATCCAAGTGGCCTGTGTCTGTTGAAGCCGTGGCGGAGCCGCGCGCGATTTCGCGGACCAGGCCGCCGTAGCTGATCGAGCCGATGAATCCGGGATTGCCGATGCCCACGTATTTCCCGTTCCAATTGGCGGCGACGGGGAGCCACACCTCGAATCCGATGTGCGAATCGCTGGTCGGCGTCGCGAATCCGGCCACGCGGCAGAAGGGCACGGAAACTTTCAAGCCTGGCGGAGTGCCGAAACGCCCGGGAGTGCTGGGGACGTTCCAGTCCGGCGGCGCGCTGATCGACGTCGCTGCTGTGATCGTGACGTTCGTTATCTTGAGCGATGTCAGGCTCTCGCAGGACTGTTGCGCCGACACAGGCGCAGAAACGACGAGAAGTCCGGCCAGTAGAGCCGTGAACAGGATTGCAGGCAGATAGCGCTTCATGATTTGTGTTCCCCCCAGGGCGGCATCGGCAATGCGAATCGGATTATCCATTGCGGGTGCGGATTGTACACCGATTCTTCGAGACGAGGGGTGCGCTTACAGCGCCTCCGCATTGGCGTAGAATACGCTTCGCAATTGAACGAGAAAGGCACCCCGATGAAATTTGGCGGCATACACCTGATGCAGCTTCCGCGGCCGTGGACGAGCGAGTCCGAGCGCACGCTGCTCAACGATGCGCTGGACATAGCGGAGCTCTCCGACCAGAGCGGCTTCGATTACGTCTGGGCGACGGAGCATCACTTTCTCGAGGAATACTCGCACGCGTCGGCTCCCGAGATCTTCCTGGCCGCGTGCAGCCAGCGGACAAAGAACGTTCGGCTGGCGCACGGAATCATTCAAACGCCGCCGCAGATCAATCATCCGGCGCGCATTGCGGAGCGCATCGCCGCGCTCGACCTGATCAGCAACGGCCGCTGCGAATTCGGCATGGGATCGGGAGCGACCTCAACGGAGCTGGGCGGATTCCTGGTGCCGCAAGCGGAAAAGAAGGCAATGCAGCTCGAAGGGATGCGCGCGGCGGTGCGTCATGCTGGTGGAAGATCCTTTCACCGGATTCGAGGGCAAATACGTGACGGTGCCGCCGCGCAACCTGGTGCCGAAGCCCTTGCAGAAGCCGCACCCGCCGCTCTGGATGGCGTGTTCGCGGCGAGAGTCCATCATCGAGGCGGCGAAGCTCGGGCTGGGCGCGCTGACGTTTTCGTTCGTCAGCCCGGACGAGGCGCGGCAATGGGTGAAGGACTACTACTCGACGATCGAAAATGAATGCGAGCCGCTCGGCTACGCCGTGAATCCAAATTTCGCCATCGCGGCGCCGTTTCTATGCGATCACGATCAGAAACGGGTGGAAGCAATCGCGGCGGAAAGCTACGGCTTCTTCGTGTACGGGCTGGGACACTACAGTTTCTTCGGCGAGCACCGTCCGGGCAAGACCGACATCTGGCACGACTTCCAGACCAGTCCGAAGAAAGCCGCGGCTCCGGAAGGGGAGGCACAGACTTGCGTAGGCACGCCCAAGATGGTTCGCGAGACGCTGCGCCAGTTCGAGGAGGCGGGAATCGATCAGGTGATCGCCGTGCGACAGGTGGGGAGGCTTACGCTCGATCAGCAGTGCTCGTCGCTGCGGCTTTTCGCGCAGGAGGTCATGCCGGAGTTCAAGGATCGCGAGTTGGCGAACTCCGGACGCCAGGCCGAACGCCGTGCACGGATCTCCGAAAAGGCGATGGCGCGAAAGCCCAAGCCCGACCAGCCGCAGGTTGAAATCACCATACCCGCGGCCGGCCGCCACTAGTTGCGGCAAATCCCGGACTTACATCTTGCCTTCGTCGCCGGAGGGGCCGTAGATCGAAGGCACGGGCACCTGATTCATCCGCAGATAGACCGAGAGCTGGCCGCGGTGATGAATCACGTGGTTGAGAATCATTCCGCGCAGGACGGCGATGCGCGGCATCGAGAAGAAGGTCTTCCCGCCGTTCATCAGCGTCCAAGTCTTCTGCAAATCTTCATCGCTTGCTTTTGAAATCGCGGCGTGGGCTGCCGCGACGTTCTTGTCGAAGATTTCGAGCAGTTGCTTGCGCGAAGTCATGATGGTTGGCTGCATGGGCGTGCCGCCCGGAGGCGCGAAATCGAAGGAATCACCCTGAAATGTGGCGGCGGCGAATCCGGCCATTTCTGCGATGTGGCCGGCGAGTCGCCCCATGGGCATGGATGTGTCGTGCGGTTTCCAAGTCGTTTTGTCTTCGGGGACGCGTTCGAGCGTCTTTCTGGTGGTTTCCATTTCATGATCGAATTCGGGAAGGAATGAATCGCGTATTGCCATGTGTGCCTCCATGGGAATGGTCGGTATCGTCCGGGCGATTTTACCCCAACCGTGTGAACGGACGGTAATCAGATGCCCGGCAGACCCGGCTAGATGCGGCCGCGTCCGGCGGAGCGCGTGAGGATGGGCGATGCGTCGCGTGTCTTCGGCGCGCTGCCACTTTGGACTCGGCATGGGAACTGGTTGGAGGCCTCTGCCGCGCGTCTGCTTCCAAGTGTGTAGGATGCGGTGAATTACGGTGATGTTGGGGCCGATGGCCAGGAGCCAGAGCGCCACGTCTATCCGGTTGGTGAGCGCGCCCAGAATCATCAGCACCAGGCGCTCGGGACGCTCCCAGAATCCGATTTCCGACGTGGGCACCAGCGATTCGGCGCGTGCCTTCGCGTAGCTGACCATCACGGATCCAGCCATGGCCGCTCCGGCGAGGACCGCGTAGCGGAAGCGATTCACCTGCGCGTAGTAGACGAGCAAGCCGAGGAACAGAATCAGGTCGGCGTAGCGGTCGAGGATGGAATCGAGGAAGCCGCCGAAAAGCGAAACGCGATTCTGGCGACGCGCCACCGGCCCATCGAGCAAGATCGCACAGGCCGGCGAAGATCATCATCCCGCCCGCTGTGGCAAAGCGCCCCTGGCGCAAACAGCATGCCAGCCCAGAGATTCGCGACCAGCGCGCACCAGGTGATGACGTTCGGAGGGATTCCCGTGGGAGCCAGAAGGGCAGCGATGCGGTCAACGGGCCAGGAGAGGTACCGGCCGATGGCGCGGGTCAACATGAAGTCCAGATCACTCCATTATTCCTCGTCATAGATCGTCGTTAGCCGCACGACTTCGTATTCCTTCACGCCCGCGGGAGTTGTCACGCTCACTTCGTCGCCGACCTTCTTTCCGAGCAGCGCGCGTCCGATCGGGGAAGTGGTGGAGATCAGTCCCTTCGTCGCGTCGGCTTCCTCCACGGTCACCAGTTTGTACTCGATTTTGGTGGCCTTCACAACGTCCAGCACGACCAGCGTCGAGCCGTAAGCCGCACGGTCCTTCGGGCAGGTTGTTCAAGTTGAGCATGGAGATGTCGGCCATGCGCTGGTGAAGCTGGCCGAGCCGCGCCGAAACATACGCCTGGCGCTCCTTGGCGTACTTGTACTCGGCATTTTCGGAGAGATCGCCGTGGGCGCGGGCGACCTTAATTTCCTTCGGCAGCTCGTCGTGCAGCTCGTGCTCGAGGGCGGCGATTTCGTCCTTGAGCTTCTTTTTGATTTTTTCCGCTAGATCGATCATTGGGCGCTTCAGGCATCCGGGAGAGCCCTGCCTGGGCCGCTCGCCGGGACTTGCTAGGCTACAGGCTGAGTATAGAGGATTTGCGCAGGGCGCTGCAATCCGGGTAAAGGCCGTCAGAAATCGGCCAGCCGGGGCTGATCCGGGGCGCCCTTCCAGGCTGCTTCGAATGCGCTCCGGACCCACTGCGCGTCAACAGCCTTCGTTTGGGCTTCGAGAGATTGCCAGAGCCCAAAGAGCGAACGCGGGTTGCGCGGATTCTGCTTCAGATCCTCACGAAAGATGGCCTCGGCTGCTGCGGCTTGCCCGCTGCGGAGCAGGGCCGCGCCGAGAGATTCACGCACCGGGTAGTACCAGTCCGCTGGCTCGTCGTAGCTCATACGGTCTTGCGCATCGACGGCCGCCTTCCATTCACTGATGGCTCCTGCCGAATCACCGCGCGCGGCCGCGATCCGCGCCGCCAGCGCATGCGCCGCCACGCCGTGCACCGCTGCCCAGCTGTTGTAGCCCATGATGGAGTCGGGCGGAATCTGTTTGTAGACAGCGTCCATGGCAGCGCGCTCCGCTTCCGCCTGCGCCGGCTGGCCTTTCAACGCGAACGCTGCGCCGCGCGCATAGTGCGAGAAAAATGCCGCGGTCTTTGTTTTCTCGTCCGCCGGGGGAGCCGCGAGGATCTCGTCCCAGCGCCCAAATCGCAGCAGGACGAAGTTGTGGTAGGGCAGAAATGCCTCCGCCATGGGCATCTCGTTGACAATTGCATTGGCCCGCGCATCGAGGTCCCTGGCTGCTGCCAGGGCCACCTCGAACTCGCCGTCCATCATGGCAGCGGCAACGAGAAAATGGACGTTATGCGACCGGTACATCATGTACGCCATGTTTCCACCCGTCGGCGCGGGCGTCTTGTTGTCCACTTCGATCGCCTGCTGATTGCTTTTCACCGCGGCCACGTAATCGCCGGTGCGGATATAAATGTGCGACGGCATGTGCACCAGATGTCCTGCGCCGGGCACGAGGGTCTCGAGGCGATGCGCGCTCGCCAGCGCTCGCTCGGGATCGGGTGCCATCTCCATGGCGTGAATGTAGAAATGATTCGCGCCGGGATGATTCGGCCATTGCCGCAGCACCGACTCGAGTGTTGATACGATTTCGAGCGTGTTTTCGGCGGGCTTGCCGTCGTCCGTCCAGAGCGCCCATGCGTGCAGATCCATCAGGCTTTCCGCGAAGAGCGCCCCCGCGTCAGGATCGTCGGGATAGCGATGGTTCAGGTCGCGCATGGCCGCGGCGTAACCGCGCGCCAGCTTGTCGTAATCGGGTTTATCGTCGCTCGTGAATCGCAGCGTCAGTGCATCAACGTACGCCCGCTCCACTTCCGGCGCGGAAGCGGCCAGCAGCTTCGCATGCTGGATTGCGTCGTAAGCGGCCTTCTCGTCCTCGCCTTGCGTCTCGTTGTAATTCGGTCCCATGGCCAGCGCGATTCCCCAATACGGCATCGGCGATTTCGGGTCGAGTTCCGCCGCCCGCCGGAACGAGCGCACCGCCGCGCCATGATTGAAGGCGTAAACGAGCGTCAGTCCCTGATCGAAGAATTTCTGCGCTTCCGCATTCGTGGTCGCAATGGGATGGTGCAGCGATCCCAGATCGCTGCGTAGTGTCGCGGGCGCATCGCCTTGCGAGTCGTGATGGTGTTGCGCGCCGGCAGGCGAAATCGCGCAAGCCGACAAAACGATGAGCAGAAGACATCCCCACAATTTCAAGGGAATCCTCCCGTGAGTATGCAGTCGAGCGACACTATACACCGCGCCGCTCGTGGCCCGAACGATTCGTCGCGGAGAAGATGTTCGCGCGGTCAGGCGCTTGCCTTCAGCGGTTGCAGATTGGATTTGTATGACCCCGGCACGATCTGGAACGAAATACTCAGCCGGTTCCAGCTATTAATGGTGGCAATCGCAAGGGTCAGATTCGCGAGTTCCTCCGGGCTGAATTGCGCCGCGACTCGCTCGTAGACGTCGTCGGGGACTTGCTTTCCGGCAATGAGCGTGATCGCCTCGGTCCATTCGAGCGCCGCGCGCTCGCGTTCCGAATAAAACGGGGCTTCCCGCCAGGCATTCAGCGAGGTAGAGACGCTGCTCGGTTTCGCCCAGCGCACGGGCGTCCTTGCTGTGCATGTCCAGGCAGTAGGCGCAGCCGTTGATCTGCGAGGCGCGCATTTTGACGAGCTCAAGCAAAGGGCGTTCGATGCCGCAGGACATCACGAAATGTTCGAGGGCCGCCATCGCTTGATAGCCATTTGGCGAAGCTTTGTACGGATTCAGACGATGTTCCATCTCTGCTTCTCCTTGTTCGAGAGGGCCGCCGAAAATTATAGCGCGGCCGGAGCTGGGAATGGTCGAATCGGGCACGCGCGCGGGCGCGGCCGCGGGTTCCGCTGTACAATTACGCGAAGTACTCCGAGCGGGAAGGAAATCCGGGACGCGCCAGTGAATCTCGAACTCACCGAAGAGCAAAAACTGCTGCAGCGCAGCGTGCGGGAATTTGCCGAGGCGGAGGTGAAGCCCGTCGCGAAGGAGCTGGACGAGACGGGCCGCTTCCCGCTCGAGATTTTTCGCAAGGCCGGGGAGCTGGGGCTGACCGGCGTCTGCATCCCGGAAAAATACGGCGGCGCGGGAATGGATCACATCTGCTACTCGATCGTGATCGAGGAAATCGCGCGCGTGTGCGCCTCGACCAGCGTGATTCTCTCGGTGCAGAACTCTCTTTACTGCGCCACGATCGAGCACTACGGCACCGAAGATCAGAAACAGAAATTCCTGGTTCCGTTCGCGCGCGGCGAAAAGATCGGCTGCTACGCGCTCACCGAGCCGCAAGCCGGTTCGAACGCCGCGGCGCTTTCGACGAAAGCCGTCCGCAAGGGCGACCGGTACGTCGTCAACGGCGCGAAGGCGTGGATCACCAACGGCGGCGTGGCGGACGCCGGAATCATCTACGTGAACACGCAGCCCGAAAAGGGCGAGAAGGGAATCACGGCGCTGATCGTCGAGAAGGGCACGCCGGGATTCGCCGTCGGCAAGGAAGAAAAGAAGCTCGGCATTCATGCCACCGCGTGCGCGGGACTTTCGTTCGGCGATTGCGAAGTTCCCGTCGCGAACCGGATCGGAGAAGAAGGGCAGGGCTACAAGATCGCGCTCTCGATGCTCGACGGCGGCCGCATCGGCATTGCCTCGCAGGCCACCGGAATCGCGCAGGGAGCGTTCGAAGCGGCGCTGCGCCTACGCTCGCGAGCGCCAGGCCTTCGGCCATCCGATCGCCGAATTTCAGGCGATCCAATTCATGCTCGCGGACATGGCCACCGAAATCGACGCGGCGCGATTGCTGGTGCGGCGCGCGGCGTGGAAGCAGGATTCGGGCGCGCGCTTCTCCATGGAGGCGGCCACCGCGAAGCTTTTCGCCAGCGAAATGGCCACGCGCGTGGCGCACAAAGCGATCCAGATTCACGGCGGCAATGGCTACAGCCGCGAATATCCCGTCGAGCGCGCCTACCGCGACGCGCGCATCACCGAAATTTACGAAGGCACGAGCGAAATTCAAAGGCTGGTCATCGCATCCTGGGTGCTGAAATCGATCGGGGCTTGAGCACCCCGGTTCGCGCGTGAGTTCGCACCATCGAGGGAATATTCGCCGTAATGGATACCTTCACCCACCTGGCGTTGCTTTTCATTCTCTGGTTTTACGGCATCCTCCTGGTCTTCGCGCCCATCGTGCTGCGCATTCAGTTTCGCTACCGGGCCAAGGTTGATCCGCGCGTGGTACCGCTCGAAGAGCTTCCCGCGGAAGTGCGCGAGTTCATGGAGCCGCGCGTGGCGTCTCTCGCGCCCTGGAACTTCGACCTGGTGGCTTACCTGAGCGTCGGCAGCATCGCCTCGGGGACGGAAGCCTTCATGGCGCTTCTCAGCAATCCTCACACGGCGAATGGGCGGACGTGTCGTTCGTCGTCTCCCAAGCGAAAAGCGCGGGCTACATGGAATTCATCACCCGCTGCTCGGAGGAAATGCAGATTGACACGAATACGAACTCCGACGGCGTCCGTGCTGTTTCCCTTGCCGCAGTACCACGTCTTTCGCTTTCCGCAGATTCAGGATGTCTACACGCTGTATCGCGTCCACCGCATGCTGGTTACGAGATCACGCACGGCGCGCTGCCGGTGCTGCCGCCGCCGGGGCAGGAAGTGGCTGAACTGAAGCGCCGCCTCGATCGTTATGGCCCGTGGCAGCAGGAACACGGATACATGTATCTCGACGCGAAGTGGCGAGAATTACCGGCTGACCTGGAAGGGAGCCATCCTCGGAGCTTGGCGCGCCATTTGGCCGGTGCCGCTGGTCCGCGGCTGGCGGATGCGCGATGGAAAATCAGGCCGTCCTCAACACGCATCGGCGCCGCGACGTAAGACGGGCTGGCCGCCGCGACTCACCGCGCGGCGCGATTTTGATCTCAGTGTATGCTGGCACCATGCTGGAGCTCGATTGCAGCCGGGAATTCGATCCCGCACGCGACGACGAATTCTTCGCGGCGGTGCCCGACGCGCCCGGGAATTCTGCTGATCGAGATGCGCGATGCCGCACGCGCAGCCGCACCTCGTGCGGACCGCCGATCTGCGGCGCGCCGCCGAGCGGCTGCTCCGCCCGCCGGAACCCGGCTCGAAGCGCCTGAATTTGCGCGAGGTGGCCGCGCGGATTCGCTACCGCGTCACCGGCTCGAAATTCGAGCAGACTCTCACGCTCTACCAGCATGCCCGGGCGAATTTTCCGGATCGCTATCGCGACCTGCTGCGCCTGCGTCCTGCCCGCGCTGCTGAAAGTGAATCTGCGAAATGAGTATCCGCGCTGCTACGTCACGCGGCGGCTCGCGCGCCGACGAGGGATTTTACTTCGGACCGTTCGCTTCGCGCCGCGCGGCCGACGCTTTCGCCGAAGGCTTTCTCGATCTTTTCAAGATCCGGCGCTGCCAGATCAAGATTCGCCGCGATCCGAGCTTTCCCGGCTGCATCTATTCGGAGATGAAAATGTGCCTCGCGCCGTGTTTCGCGGGCTGCACCAAGCAGGAATACGACGCGGAAGTCGGCCGCGTGCTCGAAACTCTCGACACGACCGGCGCGGCGCTGACCGCGAAATTCGAGCGCGAACGCGAAGCGGCGAGCGAAGCGCTCGATTTCGAACGCGCCGCCGCGCTGCACAAGCGCCTGGAAAAAGTGTCCGCGGCGCTGCGCGGCCTGCCGGAACTGGCGCGGCGGATCGAAGATCTCGACGCCGTGATCCTCCAGCGCGCGGCCGAGGAAAAGACCGTCATCGTGTTTCCGCTCCGCGCCGGAATTCTCGGCGAGCCGTGCTTTCTGAACTTCGCGGAGCTTTCGAGCCAGCCGCGATCCGTCGAGGCGATTCTGCGGGAAAGGCTGGAGCCACAGATCAACACGGATAAACACAGATCAAACCGGGGCACGGAACCGGAAACAAGCACGGAAGCGGCTGCGGATCGCGAAGCGCGCCGGCAGACTGGCGCGTCCGATACGGCCTGCGCGCGGCGCCGCCGGAATTGGCCGAACACTTGTCGCTCGTGGCGCGCTGGTTTTATTCCAAGCCGCGCGAAGGCGAAATTCTCTTTCGCGAAGACGACTGGCCCTACCGTCGCATCCTCCGCGCTTGCGGAAGATTGCTCGCACCTGCCGCTCCGCCGTCCGGCGAAGCGCAGAAGCCGAGCGCCTGAAGTAATGCCTGCAGCAATCGCAGGCAGCGCCGCGCGCGATTGCATCGTACAATTAAACTAGGATGGCAGAGCGGACACACCGCGACAACCACGACAAGCCGCGGCGCGTCCGAGCGCGTTCGCGATTCCAGGACACGATCCGCTCGCTGAAGCACCGCAATTTCCAGCTTTTCTTCAGCGGCCAGCTGATCTCGCTCGTCGGCACCTGGATGGACAACGTCGCGCGAGGCCTGGCTCGTCTACCGGCTGACGGGCTCGTCGCTGCTTGCTCGGCATCGTTGTCGTTCGCGGGCCAGATTCCCGTGTTTCCGCTGGCGCCGCTGGCGGGAATGGTGGCGGACCGCTTGAATCGCCGCAAGGTCGTGATCGCCACGCAGACCGCTTCGATGATTCTGGCGCTGGTCCTGGCGTTTCTGACGCTCACGAAGCGCGTGACGGTGTGGGAAGTGATCGTTCTCGCGTCGCTGATGGGAGTCGTGAACTCGTTCGACATTCCCGCGCGCCAGTCGTTCCTGGTCGAGATGGTCGGCCGCGAGGATTTGATGAACGCGATCGCGCTGAACTCGTCGATGTTCAACGGCGCGCGGATCATCGGCCCGGCGATCGCCGGGATTCTTGTGGCGAGCATCGGCGAAGGCTGGTGCTTTTTCGCGAATTCGCGTGAGCTACATCGCCGTGATTGCCGGCTCTGCTGATGATGCGCATCCCTCACCGGCATATGGAACGGCGAGTCGAATCCGCCCTGCGAACATATCGCCGAGGGATTTCGCTTCGTGCGCCACACGGCGCCGATTCGCGCGTTGCTTTTGCTCCTCGGCCTCGTCAGCCTGGTGGCGATGCCGTACTCGGTGCTCATGCCGATTTTTGCCGCGCAAGGTTCTCCACGGCAATGCGCGCACGCTCGGAGTTTTGATGAGCGGCCACCGGAATCGGCGCTCTGGGTGGCGCGCTGACGCTCGCTTCGCGCACGAAGGTTCACGACCTGGGGCGCTGGGTGGCGATCGCCTGCGGCGCCTCGGCGCGACGCTGATTCTGTTTTCGCGCTTTCGCGCTGGTACATCGCTGTCGGTGCTGCTTGCTCGTGCCGGTCGGCTTCTCGATGATGACGCAGATGGGCGCGTCGAACACGCTGATGCAGTCGATGGTGCCCGACCGGCTGCGCGGCCGGACCATGGCCGTGTACTCCATGATGTTCATGGGCATGGCGCCGCTCGGCGCGTTGCTTTCCGGCGCGGTCGCGGATCATATCGGCGCGCCAGTGGACGGTCGCGCTCGGCGGCGCGCTAGCGATCGCCGGCGCAATCGCTTTCGCGCGACACCTGCCGAAGATTCGCGTCGAGGCGCGAGCAGCTGATCAGCGCGCAGGGGTTGGCCGCCGGCGATCCCGTCGCAGGAAATGACCGCGCGCATCGTCTCCTGATCGTCCGGTCGCAGCCGCTCGAGTTGTGCTGTTCTGGTATACTTCGCGGGCTTTCGAATTTTCGCCGCGAAGCGAGGCTCGATGTCTTCTCCCGCAAAATCTGACGACAAGCGCATGCCCGGCTGCGCCACTCCGCAGGGAACTCTGCGCTACGCAGCGCGATTTCAGGGGCGCGCGGCCGCGGGACATTTTCGCGACGTCCAGGCCGGGCTGGTTCTCTCGTCCATCGGCATCGGCACGTATCTCGGCGAGCCGGATGAGGCCACCGACGAAGGGCTATGCGAGCGCGGTCGTCGCCGCTGTCGAAGGCGGCATCAACGTGGTGGATTCGGCGATCAACTATCGCTTGCAGCGCAGCGAGCGCTCCGTCGGCGCGGCGCTGAAGCGAGCTCGCCGCCAAAGGTTTTCCCCGCGACGAAATCGTCCTGTGCACGAAGGCCGGCTTTCTGACTCCCGACGGCGAGATGCCGGACGACGCCAACGAGTATTTTTCGCGCGAGTATATCGAGCCGGGAATTTTCCGCCCGGAAGATATCGCCGCGGGCTGCCACTGCATGACGCCGCGCTATCTGGCCGACCAGCTCGACCGCAGCCGCCGCAATCTGGGCGTCGAGTGCGTGGACGTCTTCTATCTGCACAATCCCGGAAACGCAATTGAGCGATGTTCCGCCGGAGGAATTTCGCCGCCGAATCGGCGAGGCGTTCAAGTTTCTGGAATCCGCGGTCGCCGCCGGAAAAATTGGCGCCTATGGACTCGCCACGTGGAACGCCTTCCGCGACGATCCGAAGTCGCAGGGCTATCTTTCGCTCGCTGCCATGGAGGAAATCGCGCGCGAGGACGGGCGGCGCTCGAGCATCACTTCCGCTTCGTGCAGTTGCCGTTGAATCTGGCCATGCCCGAGGCGCTGCTGCGTCCCAATCAGGTGGTCGAAGGCAAGACGATGGCGATGGTGCAGGCGGCGCGCGCCCTGAAGATTACGCTGGTATCGAGCGCGGCGCTGCTGCAGGGCCAGCTCACGCGGAATTTGCCGCCTTATATCGCTGCTGCTCTGGGCACGAAGAAAGATTCGGTGAGCGCGCTGCAATTCGCGCGATCGGTTCCCGGCGTCACCACGGCGCTCGCCGGCATGAGCCGCGTCGAGCACGTCCACGCCAATCTCGAAGTGATCGGCATCGAGCCTGCTCCCCGCGATCAGTTCCTCAAACTATTCGAACCGCGCAGTTAGAATCTCAAGCGTTCAGCTCTCGGTTCTTCCAACATCGAGCCACGCGTCAATGGCAGCAGCAACCTGATCGAGCTGCCCCGTGAAAAAATGGTCCGCGCCTTCGACGATGACGAGCCGCTTTGGCTCGGCGAGCGTCGCGAAGAGCGCCTCGATACTGGCGCGCGCGCCGAACTGATCGTTCCCGCCCTGGATGATGAGCTTCGGCTTCTCGCACGCTCGCAGAAAGCTCATGTCGATATTGTCCACCGGCAGTCCCAGGCCGATCAGTTGCGTCACGCGCGCGTCACCGCAGCCCACTCGCAAGCCCACCGATGAGCCGAAGCTGAATCCGGCGAGCAGAATCGGCCGGCCCGGAAATTCCGCTGCGAGGTAGTCAATCGCCGCGCGAACATCGTCCTGCTCGCCACGCCCGTGGTCGTGCACGCCCTCGCTCTGTTCCACTCCTCGAAAATTGAATCGCAGCACCGTCGCGCCGCGCTGATGCAGCGCCTTCGCGGTCTGAAAGACGACCTTGTTGTGCATCGTGCCGCCGTAAAGCGGATGCGGGTGGCAGACCACGGCGACGAACTTGGGATCGGAGTCCGGGAGGTCCAGAGCAACGCTTCGAGACGGCCCGGCGGGCCCGCAAGGAAAAGACTGCGATGGAAAACGTCTGCCATCAAGATTTTGCGTGAAGGCATGTTCCGGCAAGTCATCGCGCAAGCGCCTTCGTTCAAAATGAGCGCGCGAATCAGGATTTCCCCGTCCTCATCCATTCCACCGCGACGGACGTGATCATCGCGCTCTTGCCCGCGTCCGGGTTGGCGACGGGCGCTGGGCCCGGCGCATCCTCCATGGCCTCCACGCGCACGACGCGGCCCGCGATCTCTCCGGTCTTCGACCATTCGCCCCAGGGAATCTTCGCAAGCACTTTGTCGCCGGGGGCGTAGATGTGCGACGTCTCGAACCGCGTGCCGTGCTGCGAAATGTCCTGGGTCATGAATTCTTCGGGCCACGGAGTTCCGGCGGGGCGGACGAAAATCGGCAGCGCGAACGGAATGCGTTCCGAGTTTCGGCGCTCTCGGTCAGCGGGGAGCTTCCCGTCCGCGTCGCTGATTCGAAACGCAGCGCGACCCAGTAGCCTCCACTGGCATCGGGCTCCACTCGAACGATCCGCGCCGGAGTCTCCGGCTGCGTGGAACCGCCCGCAGCGGGATCGAACGGGAAGGCGACCCAGACTCGCGCCAGCCTTTCGCAGGGCTCGTTTCGACGAAACAGCATCCCGTCGCGCGATACGTCCACCGTTTGCGTCACTTCGAGCCGCATGCCGAGCGGCCCCTGCCAGCGGATCCGCGCCGGCAGCTGGAGTTGCGCGCGCGGGTGTTTCCGCAGGTCTACGAACGTGGCAGGCTCGGACATAGCCCCCATCCTAGCGGCAGCGCCCGCGCAGGTCAAACACACTCGTGATACGTCCTCGTGCGAGGGACGCCGCGGGGCCGATCGACGTCCACCAGCAGCCTAGAAGCCGGCTTCGCTCGGCTGTCCGAGCAGTCCCTGAAAATCCGTTGCGTGGTCCGGGGAGCGATGGTAGCTTTGCTCAGGTCCGAGGTACGGAGGGCTCATGGAAAACGGTGTGGAGCGTCGCGCCGCCCGGCGTTTTTCGATGATGCTTCCTGTGAGGGTCCGGTTCTCGGCCGGAGACGCAGTTACGGAGAAGCCTGGCGAGACCCGCGACGTCAGCTTCCGCGGCCTCTATTTCCTGATCGAGGCGAACCTCGAATCCGGCAGCTCGATCGAATTTGTCCTCACGCTCCCGCAGCAGATCACGCTCGCCGGCGACGTACACATTCGCTGCTACGCTCGGGTCCTGCGCGTGGATTCGCACAACGGGCGCCGCGGCGTGGCCGCCCAAATCGAGCGCTACGAATTCCTTCCCGCCCCGGCCTGAGCGACGGCGCCCACGAGCGTCACCTCGCTCAGAATTTACTTCTCTTATTTTTTCCGCTGACGCAAGATTTAGGTGCGGGAAACCAGCATGGCACGCCACACCCTCCTCATCGACGCCGACGACACGCTTTGGGAAAACAACATCTTCTTTGAGAAGACCATCGACGATTTCGTCACGCGGCTCGAGCATCTCGGCTACACGCGCGAATACATTCGCCACATCCTCAACGAAACCGAACGCCGCAACATCCGGCAGCACGGTTACGGCGTGCGCAGCTTTCGGCGATCGCTCGAGGAAACGTACCTGAAGCTGGCGGGAAATTCCGCGCGCCGCGAGATGGTAAAGGATATCGAGCAGATGGCCCACGAACTCGAAGGCACGCCTCCGCATATTCTCGACGGCGTTCCCGAAACGCTGGCCTATCTCGCCAAGCACCACCGCCTCATCCTGCTGACCAAGGGCGAGCCCGCCGAGCAGGCCGCCAAGGTCGAGCGCTCCGGCCTGCAGCCCCATTTCGACGCCATCGAAATCGTGCTCGAAAAGGACTCCGGAACCTACGGTCGGATGATCGAGCAATTCAAGATCGTGAAATCGCACGGCTGGATGGTGGGCAATAGCCCGCGCAGCGACATCAACCCGGCGCTGCAGTCGGGCCTGAACGCCGTGTTCATCCCGCATTCGGCCACTTGGGAGCTCGAAAAGTCCGAACTCGAAAGCGGATCGGGAAGATTGCTGATTCTTTCCACGTTTCGCGAACTTCGCGTCACATTTTTAGCCATCCGCATTCTTCCGCGTCGCCCGATCCACCGTCCAAATTGTCCGCGCCGCGCGACTCCGTGCGCCTTCCCGCCATTCTCAATCGCGGCTAAACTCGTTCTGTAAATGGAGGTTCGTACATTGGCGACAGACTATCGCAATGAATTCGCGGATTTCGAGGGCGTGGCGTATTTGAATGCAGCGCTGCAGGGGCCGCTGCCACTGGCCGCCGTGCGCGAGGCGCAGGCAGCTCTCGAGTGGAAGAAGCGTCCCGACCGGATGGCCGATAGCGTTTATTTCGATCTCCCCGATCGAATTCGAGAAAAAATTTCCCGCGTCATCGGCGCCCGTCCGGACGAAGTCGCCGTGACGAGCGGCGCGAGCGCGGGCCTCGCGTCCGTCGCTGCGGGAATCGACTGGAAGCCCGGCGACGAGGTTCTGGTCGGGCGCGGCGAATTCCCGGCGCATTTCTCCACCTGGCTGCGCTACGAGAAAGCAGGGAAGCTGCGGGTGCGCGTGGTCGAGCCGCGCGGCCGCTTCATCACCGCCGACGACTACATCGCGCAAATCGGGCCGCGCACGCGGGTCGTCTCCGCCAGCCTGGTCCGATTCGATAACGGCGCGCGGCTGGACGCGCCGCGCGTGGCCGAGGCCTGCCGCAAAGTCGGCGCGGCGCTGCTCCTCGACATCACCCAGTGCGCGGGTTCGCATGCGCATGGACATCCGCGAATTGGGCGCCGACATGGCCGTCTGCAGCGGATATAAGTGGCTGCTCGGGCCTTATGGAACAGGTTTCTTCTGGATCGCCAGCGAATGGATCGAGCGGCTGTCGCTTGGGAGCGGTTTACTTCATGGCGCTCGAAGGCGCGCGGGATTTTCACTCCATGCCGTTCGGGAATTTGCGCCCCGTACCCGGAGCGCGCCGGTGGGATTCGCCCGAGACCGCCAACTTCACGAATCTGGCGGCGTTCGATTCCTCGCTCGATCTGCTTCAGCGCATCGGCGTCGATTCGATCGCGCGGCACGTGGATTCGCTCGTCGGCGAGATCATCGAGCGTCTTCCGCGCAACCGCTGCGTGCTCGCTTCGCCCGAGGAACGGGCGAAGCGCGGCCCCTACGTTTGCGTTTCCGCGCGAGAACCCGCAGAGACCACGGCGCTCTATGAAAAAGTGCGCGCGGCACAAATACACGTCAGCCTGCGCGAAAATGCGATTCGCATCGCGCCGTATCTTTACAACACGCCGGAAGAAATTTCCCGTCTGATTGAGGTCTTGTCGGCTTGACGGATTTGCCGGTCTGATCGAAGCGGCGGCTTATTGCGGACCGTAGTCCCGCGGATCCTGGTAGCTGAACGGGACGTAGATGACGCCCTCGAAATCCGCCGGCACGCCCGCGCGCGTCCCCGGCTGAAACTTCCACTTCCGCAGCGCATCGATGGCGTTGCGGTCGAGTTGCGGATCGAGTCCCCGCACGATCTGAATGCTGTCCACCGATCCGTCCTTGCGGATGATCGCGTAGAGCACCACTTCGCCCTTCACGTGCGCTTTGATCAGCTCCGGCGGATACTTGGGATCCGCCTTGGCCACCGGAACGGGGCACGCCACCAGTTCCTTGTGCTTGTACGGAGGGCCAACCTCCTCATCCAGCTCGGCAAAATTCATGATCCAGCTTCCGCTCGCGCTCGTCAGGTTCGGCAGATTCACGTGCAGCGTGTATATCTCTTTGCCCGAGAGAATTTTTTCGGGCGGCAGGCTCGGATCGAAGCGGCTCACGTCCGCCGGTCCCCGGTGCGTGTCGCTCGAGGGCTCGTAAGGCGTCAACGGTTTCAGGATCAGCCCGCCGGCGCGCCTACCCGACGGCGTAATTCCTCCACCTCCGTTGCCCGGGCGCGGCGTTGCCCCGCTGACGCTAACCGCTGCGGGTAAGGAACTTCCGCCGGTTCCGACGTGTTGCCCTCAGCGACTCCTGCCGTCGCAGACCCGCCGCCGCCTTTCGCCCGCAGCCGATCCTCCGTGCTCCGCACCGCTCGGTGCGCCCGGTTTTCCTCCCTCGGGCGAAATCGAAATGCGTGCCGCGAGATTTCCCTCCGGCACGCTCACTTCGGGCGCGGGCGGAGCGGGCGTCGCCGAGAGCGCAATCAATTGCCGCAAGCCGGCATCGCCGCCCTCCGCGGCGGCGCCGACCTCGGGCGCGGGGCCGGCGTCCGCCTGTGTCGCGTGGCGCTGCGCCACCGATTTGGACATCGCGTCCAGCGCCAACTTCGGCTTCGCGATGGTTGCCGGCGAAGGAGCGATGTCGATCGGCGCCGCATTCTTCTCGACGTTGCGAACCTCCGGCGCGGTCGCATCCGCCACGGCGCGGTGTTTCAGGCGCGGCGCCGAAGCCGTGGGAGCCAGTTGCAGGCGCGGCCGCTTAAGCTCGGTCTCCGACCACTGCACGATATTAGGCAGCGGCGTCAGGATTTTGGGCGGCGCAGGCGGCGCGTTCGGCCGAATCAGCGTCTGGCGCGGATGCGTCACCTTCACGGGTATCGAAATAATTGTCTGCCGCGGATGAAACGCGTCCGCGCCGCGCTCGGGCTGCTTCGCTGGGTCGTCCGATCTTTTGATCGGCTTCGGTGTATTCGCGGGCAACTTGATCCGCGGCAAATCCGATGGGTCGTACAAGGTCAGTTCGATCTGCACCGGCGCGAGCGTGGGCTTCACGTCGGGCAGAAATCCCCAGATCGGCAGAATCAGCAGCCAGATGACGACAACATGCCAAAGCGATGCCGCCAAGAACGCGCGGCCTGGCAATCTCCCTTCGATCCAATCGACGCGCAGGATCTTAACTCTTTTGAGTTCCCAATCCTTCGGCGTCGGCGGACCCGTCAGAACACCTGCGAGGCTCGTGCGAAAAACCTCTCCGGACGATTCCCAGTCGATTCCCAGGTCCAGGCGGGGAAGGCGCGCGTGCGGAGGGAGCTCTTCGAGATGGTCCTCGACGGGATACGTTTCCGCTCGCAAAAGGGGCGGCATGGGTCCGCGCATTATACTCGAACCAGTGTGATGCGCCGGGTTACGCGGCGGCTGCCAGACGATAAAAACTTAGCGCCGCATCGCCCTGCTCGATCAGGCGAGCGCGTTCGAGCCGTTCTAGGCGTTCGGGCAGTTCCGTCTTATTTCGATGCTCGACGATCACCAGACCACCGCGGCGCGACCAGATGCGAAGCATCGAGGTATTCGAGGACGCTCAGGTGCTCCTCCTCGTCTTCGTACGGAGGGTCGAGAAAAATGAAGTCCGCGACGCGGTGCCGCGCCGCAATTCGTTCCAGGCCTGCGCACCGCTTCGGCTTCGATCACTTCGACGCCCGTCGCGAATTCCAAGCGCCTCGAGATTGGCGCGCACCAGCCGCGCGCTCGCGGCATGTGCGACTCGACGAAGATCACTTCGCGCGCTCCGCGGCTGATGGCCTCGATGCCGATCGCGCCCGTGCCGGCGTAGAGATCGACGAAGAGCGAATCCTCCACCGCCGGCCCGAGGATGTTGAAGAGCGTTTCGCGCAGCCGGTCGCTCGTGGGCCGCAGGCGCAGTTTCCCCGGTCCTTTCAGCTTCCGGCTGCGAAATTTTCCGGCAATCACGCGCACGGCTTCATCCTGCCTTCTTGTCCGCCTTGGCGTCGGCCCTGTCATCCAACCGACGCCAGTTGATAGCGTTTCCGCCACGCCGGGCTGAGCGATTCCAGCTTGCGCGACCACTTCGTCCGCCCGCGCCGGATTTTCCGCCAGCGCAAACGCCTCGCGCCGCGCGAATTCCAGCAGTTCGTGGTCGCGCAGCGGCTGCGCGAACGCAAACGCCGCGTCGCCGTGCTGCCGCGTGCCGAAAAATTCGCCCGGGCCGCGCAGCTTCAGGTCGCGCTCGGCGATTTCGAATCCGTTCGATGTGGCGACCATTGTTTCGATGCGTTCTCGCGCCTCTCCGGTGATGGTTTTCGGCGCGACCAGAATGCAGTGCGATTTTTCCTTGCCGCGCCCGATCCGCCCGCGGAGCTGGTGAAGCTGCGCCAGGCCGAAGCGGTCGGCGTGCTCGATCACCATCACGGTGGCGTTCGGCACGTCCACGCCCACCTCGATCACCGTGGTGGCCACCAGAATCTCGCAGCTCGCCGCGGCGGAATCGCTCCATCACCGCTTCCTTCTCTTCGTTCTTCAGGCGCCCGTGCAGCAGGCCCACGCGCAGTTTCGGGAAAACCGTTTTCGCCAGCCGCTCGTATTCGGCCGTCGCCGCCTTCAGCTCCTGCTTCGATTCCTCGATCACCGGATAGACCACGAACGCCTGCCGCCCGTTCGCGATTTCGCGGCGCAGAAATTCCCACACGCCGCGCGAGTTGCGCTTCGCTAGCCCAGCGCGTCTCGATCGGCGTGCGTCCGGGCGGCAGTTCGTCGATCACGGAGAGATCGAGGTCGCCGTAGAGCGTCAGCGCCAGCGTGCGCGGAATGGGCGTGGCGGTCATCACCAGCACGTGCGGCGACGCGCCCTTTTCGATCAGCCGCTTGCGCTGCAGCACGCCGAAGCGATGCTGCTCGTCCACGATCGCGAGGCCGAGCTTGCGCGAATTTCACCGGATCTTCGATCAGCGCGTGCGTGCCCACCAGCAGTTTCGTTTCGCCGCTTTCGACGCGCGCGAGCACCGCCTCCCTCTCCGCGCGCTTCCGGCCGCTGACGATCAAATCCACGCCGTAGCCCGGCGGCTGCGAAGATTCGCCGCGCGGAAAGAAAATGCTGCGCGGCCAGAATTTCCGTGGGCGCCATCAGCGCCACCTGATAGCCGTTCTCGATCACGATCGTCGCCGCTTCCAGCGCCACGATCGTCTTGCCGCTTCCCACGTCGCCTTCGAGCAGCCGGTGCATCGGATAGGGCCGCTCGAGGTCCGCCGCGATTTCCGCGAGCACGCGCTTCTGCGCCGCCGTCGGCTTGAACGGCAGGATGCGCTTCAGCGCCTCGCGGACTTTTTCTTCGCGCACGCGCATGGCGATCCCGCGCTGGCGATGTTCGCGCAGCCGGCGCAGCGCCAGCGCGAGCTGGTAGTAGAAAAACTCCTCGAAGATCAGCCGCGTCTGCGCCGGGCTGCGAAACGTGTTGAGCAGCTCGACGCTTTCGTCCTTCGGCGGGAAATGCGTGTAGAGCAGCGCCTCGCGCCGCGTGGGGAAGCGGTAGCGCTGCGCGAATTTCTTCGGGCAGCGGGTCGGGCACGTTGCCGTCGAAATCGCTGCAGCACGCCGTAGATGATCCGCCGCAGCATCCGCGAGCTGATGCCGCCGATCGCTTCGTAGATCGGGACGATGCGGCCCACTTCCGTCGAATCCGCCGGCGCCCTCGTCGCTCGCGCTCAAGCATTTCGATCTGCGGATTCACCATTTCGAAGCGGCCGGGCCGATAGCGCGTCGCAACTCGGCCTTGCCGTGCATCACCAGCCGCTGCCCCTCTTTGAGCCGCCCTTCCAGATACGCGCCGTGAAAAAATCGCGCGTGCAGCTGGCCCGAACCGTCGCGGATGGTGACGTGAAACACGGCGGCCGCGCCCGCCGCGGAATCGAACCGTGTTTCCGCCGCCGGCGCCGACTTCGCCGAGAATGGTGTACACCTGCCCGGGAACGATCTCCGCGATGGGCGTAAATCGGATGCGGTCTTCGTAGCGAAAGGGAAGATAGCCGAGCAGGTCGCCGACGGTCGAAATGCCGCGCTCTTCGAGAGCGGCCGCGCGCTGCGGGCCCACGCCGCGCAGATACTTCACCGGATTGTTCAGTGCGATCGTCACGCTAGAGATGATCGTATCGCGGCGAGGAGAGCGCGGCTACTTGCCGTCCACGGTAAATGCCAGCAGGACGTTGCCGGGGGCGCTGCCCTGAAAGAAGTATCCCGAATTCACGTACAGCATCCCGCCGACAATCACCGCGCCCGGATTCGTCGAGCGAGCCGCCGCTGGCCTTCACGCCGTTGACGGTCTTGTATTCGCGCTCGGTGTCCACGTCCCAGATGATCCGGCCGTCCGTGGTCGAATACGCGCGCAAGTGCCCGTCGACGCCGCCTGAAAATACGACTCCTGGAATCGCGCTCACCGCCGCCGATTGCGCGGGGCTGCATCCGGGCTTCTCGCATCCCGGATGCGGCGTCGTGCCACGCGGTTTCGCCGCTTTCGACTTTCAGCGCGAAAAGCCCGCCGCCGATTTTGGGATCAAGCTCGTAGGGCACGCCGAAGACGGAGTCCCGCCCCGCGGCCGATCCCGGCGGCGCCGCGCGCCGCTGCACGTCCGACACGGCCACGTAAATGTTGTTCGCGTCCGCCGCCGATCCCCACTGCACGCCGCCGAGACTGCCGCCGCGTCCCACGCGTTTTTGCCACAGCGGCTTGCCTTGCGCGTCCGGATCGACGGCGTAAACGATTCCCGACTTCGCGCCGGCGATCAACGCGCGGCGGCCGTCCGGCAGGTCCACCAGAATCGCGGAAGATCCGAAATCGAAATCCGGTCCCTTCGCTTGCGGGCAATTCACCTGCTTGTCGCCGGGTATGTCGCAGTCGATGTTATAAGCGTCGCCTTTTACCGCCTGGCTCGACCACGCCAGTTTCCCGTGTCCAGATCAAACGCCATGAACGCGTCGGATGTCTCGGTCGCGGGATCGGAGTAGTTGTCGCCCGTGGTCACGTAGACCATGTGTTTCTTCAGGTCCACCGTCGGCGACGACCAGATGCCCGCGCCGGAAGGGCCCCAGAGCTGGACGCCCTGCGCGTTCTTGCGCACCGGCTTCGGCTCCGACGGCGATTGTGTAGCTCTTCCAGATCACTTTTCCCGTTGCGGCGTCGAGCGACGAAACGCTCCCGCGAAATTTGCAGCACTCGTCCTTCGGGTCGGCGCCGCTCACTTCTTCGAGCGACGAAACGCCCACGTAGAGCTTTCCGTCGGCAAGCGTCGGCGCGCCGGTCACGTGCACGTCCGGATGCGGATCGAGGCTCGTCTTCCAAAGCAGCTTGCCGGTCGCGGCGTCGACGGCGTAGACGTTGCCGTGCTGGTCGCCGAAGTAGGCGGCCCAATGGCCGCTCGCACCGGCATTCGTCGCCGATGGTGATCGCGGTGCGCACCGGCGAGTCCGTGTCGATTCTCCAGTAGATGCAGCCGCGTGCGCGCGTCGAGCGAATACACTTCGCGCGCGACGCTGCCGACGAACAGGCGCCCGCCCATCACAGCGGGCTGCGCGTAGGCCTGATTCGCGTCCTCGTAACCAAACGCCCATTTCAATTTCAGCTTCGGCACATCGGCTCGCGCGCAGGCCCGCCATCGCTGCCGGCTGAAATCGGCGCTGCGCCACATCGACACCCCAGCCATTCCAGTGCGGCTGGTCCGGACGTCGGCGCGAACGGGACGCCCGGAGGACAAAGGTTGGTATCTGATCGGCCCTTGCGACTTCCTCCGGCACGATGGTTGGAAAGATAGCTCGTCACTGCGTCAATTTCAGCGGGTGTCAACGTCGCGGCCTGCTGCTTCATGTTGCCGCTTGGTGAGCGCGATGCGAATATTTGCCTGCGACATCTGCGCGATCGCCGCGCGGGCGGGCGCGCGCGCGACCTGCCTTCGTGGCAGTTCGCGCAACGCGCGCGATAAAGCGCTTCGCCCTGGCTCGGCCGCGGCTTCTTTGTTCTGCGCCGCGTCGCGGCTCCGGCAGTGACCAGCAACGCCAAGGCGATCGCCGCGCTGGCACGCCCGGCCAGCGCGTTCGCATCCTCATCGGGCGGATTCCTCGAGCAGCTCGTTCAGATACCTCCTGCCACACCGCGGCGTGCGTGTGCGTTCCGTGGCCGTAGGTTTGTTCGCGACGCGGGCACCAGAATAAACCGCCCCTTCTTCAGCCGCTTCACTTCGGTTTGCGCCATGGTCAGCTCGGGCGGATTGATGAAATCATCCGCGGAATTCACCCACATGACCGACGCCTTGATCTTCTCGAGGCCAGGCGACGGATCGTAGTTCCTCGACGCGCTGACGGCGTACAGGACATCGTTGGCGTCGCAGGTCTTGGCGAACTCCGCATGGATAATCTTCGAGATACTTGTCGGCCGCTTCGCGCGTGGGATAGTTCTTCTGCCACTGCCAGCGGCGCGCTGCCGGCAGATCATCAGCAGGTCGGTCGAGATCTCCATTCGCCGCGCGCGGTTCGGTGGTGTAGTCGCCGTTCTTCCACTCGGGATCGTTGCGAATTCCGTCGATCACCATTTTTCGCCAGACGCGATTCCGGCCCGCGACGGCCACTGCCTGGCACGCCAGCGGCATCAGCGCGTCCATGTAATCCGGATACGTCTCGCCCCACACGAACGAGTGCATGCAGCCCATCGACGTGCCCAGGATCAGCCGCAGATGATCGACGCCCAGCCCTTTCTCGACCAGCTCGTGCTGCGCCGCCACCATGTCGTCGTAGTCGTACTGCGGGAAGTGCGCGTGCAGGCCGTCGCTCGGCTTGCTCGATTTTCCGTGGCCAATCGCGTCGGGAAGGATGATGAAGTAGCGGCTGGCGTCGAGCAGTTGCCCCGGGCCAAACAGCACGCCGGCAAAGATCGGCCGCAGGAAGCCGCGCCCGCTGCCGCCGGTGCCGTGCAGGATCAGGACGGCGTTGGTCGGGCGGCCCTTCGCGTCGCGCGCAGGCGCGCCGAGCGTCGGTAGTGCAGCCGCAATTCGGGCAGCGTCTCGCCCGATTTGAAATGAAAGTCGTGCGCCACGTAGTCGCCTTCGGCTTGGCGCGAGCGCGACGGCGACTTGCTGCCGCGTCTGCTGCGCGTGCGACGGCGTCGCCGCAGTCAATAGGGCTCCGAGGCACGCCCAGGACCGATATTCGCACGATGCGCTCGCATCGCCCGTCCTCCCGCGCTGCACTCTATCACGGGCCGGGGCCGCCGGATTTACATGTCGCGCCTCTTGGCCTATATTGTGGTCGTTCGCCCTCCTTCGGGCGAGTGACCCATGGCGACAGCGCGGCAATTTCTCGGGGCGACTCCCCGGCGTTGGGTTGAATACCTGATCGCCATCCTCCTCGGCAACGCGATTTATTTCTTTTCGCTCACGCCCCATCTTCCGGCTGGACTCCGCCATCCGACCGCCGCACTCGGACTGGGGCTCGCTCGTGGATTTCGTCGTCTGCGCCGCCGTCTATGGATTGATCCGCCTCGGCACGCGCTTGCACCGGCGCTAAGCCGATAATCCCGAGCGATTTCCCCGTATTTCAATCGCATGCCAATTTGACCGGAACAAACGGATATCGCCGCGCGTATTTAACTTGGTACAAGCGGCGGGTCACGCGCCAGACTATCTGAGGAGCGAGCCATGACTCCCGTGCCCGACGACGCAGCCACCCAGATCGGGAGGATGAATCCTCCTTGGCCGGTTCCCTGAATGGTGCCAAAATGGCCTCTTCCGGTGCTAACGAAGGGCCCGTTTGCCCGTCTATTAGCCTGGAAGCGGGGAAACGGCTCCAGGCCGGGGCCGAATCCAGCCCGATAGCGGACACGGTGGGCGCGATGGAAATGGCCGTCGCACTCGAATCAGATGCGCGGCAGGCAGCGGCATTGAGGCTCGCGGACGAGCAGGCACTCGTTCGTAAGGCACAGGCGGGCGACCGCCTGGCGTTCGAGGATCTGGTCCGCCGCTACGATCGCGACGTTCTGCGTTTGGCGCTCAATCTGGTTCGTCGCCCCGAGGACGCCCGCGACATTTATCAGGAAAGCTTTCTCCGCGTTTATCGGAATTTGCACCGCTTTCGCTTCGAGTGCAGCTTTTACACCTGGCTCTACCGGATCGTGACCAATGTGGCGCTCGACCATCTGCGCCGCCGCACCAGCCGTCGCGAGGATCAGGCGCCGGTGCCGGAAGAAGCCGATGGCGGCACGCGCGATTTCTTCGACCGCCAGCCCGAAGTGAGAGCCGCCGCCAATCCGGAAAAGCGGCTGCTGGGCCAGGAACTCGGCACGCAGATTCAGGAAGCGATGAAGCGGCTTTCGCCTCGCGAGCGCATGGTTTTCGAAATGAAGCATTACCAGGGCTTGCGTTTGCGGGCCATCGGCGATCTGCTCGGCACTTCGGAAGAGACGGCAAAGAATTCGCTGTTCCGGGCCACGCGAAAATTGCGCGCGAGCCTCGACGCTTTTCGATAGATCGGAGAATCTGGCGCGACATGAACAACCACGAAACCAGCGACGACGCCGCGAGCCGGCAGTGCGGTGAGTGGCAGCCGCTGCTGATGCTTTCTGCCGCCGGCGGCGAACTCGATCCGGCGGAACAAGCCCGGCTCGCCGCCCATCTCGCGAATTGCGCGTCCTGCGCCTCGGCGCTCGAGATCGAAAAGGAAGTGCTCGCGCTACTCGCCGCGCATCGCGGCGAGCCCGATGCGGCCCTGCTCGCGAGCTGCCGCGCCGGCCTCGATGACGCGCTCGACCGCGAAGAAGAGCGCGGATGGCTGCGCCGTACCCTGGGATTGCGCCTTCCCGCGAACTGGCTCGCGCCGCGCCCCGCGTGGAGCGCGGCTGTTCTTCTGATCGTCGGCTTTTCGGTCGGAGCTGTGGCGCCGCGCCTGCTTCGCCATCCCGTCGCGCCCAGGGAATACTTCCGCACCGGATGCCTCTGCTGGCGATCGCGCCGTCGAACGCCGTCGGTGCTGCCTCGCCCTCCTTCACTGCGTTCGATCTGCACTCGGCTGACGTAGCCGGGATCAACGTGTTTCCCTCGGGCGGCGCAGGATCCTGATCGCGTCCAATTGCAGCTCAAATCGCAGCAGCCGGTCACGGTCGAAGGCACCGTGGACGACGACGACGTGAAGGGCGTCCTGCTCAATGTCCTCAGCAGCGGCGATCGCTTCTGCCCGGACGTGCGGCTCGATGCCGTCGAATGTCTCCGCACCCGTAGCAACGATCCGGAGATTCGCACCGCTCTCTGCCGCGCGGTTCGCAAGGACCGCAACGCAGCCGTGCGCCTGAAGGCTCTCGAAGCTCTCGATGGCTCGGGATCTCAGGAAATGGTCCGCCAGACGTTGCTCGACGCCCTCGTGCAGGACCAGAATCCCGGCGTGCGCATCGAGGCCGTCAACGCCCTGCGCGAAATCGCCGCCAAGGGCCAGATCGATTCCGATGGCCATACGGTGGACGTGTTGCGCGAGCGCATGCAGAAAGATCCCAATACATACATTCGCTTGCAGAGCGCCGCGGCGATCCGAGACATCGGCCCGCGCGAAAAGTTCTAGTGATGCGAGGCAAAGTGACGGCTCGAATCCCCCGGCGCGATTTTCGAAAGCCTCTCCGCGGATTCTTCGCCTTGTCGCTTGCCGCCGTCTTGTTTCTTGCCGCGAGCGCTTCGGCCCGCCGCCAGCCCGCCTCGCCAAACGCCAATCAATCGAATCCGCGCCTCACCTCCGATCTGAGCGGCTCCATCGCCACGCATGAAGGCGACCGCATCCACGTCAAGACCGACCTCGGCAGCATCTCCATTCACACGCAAAGTTCCGACAAGTCCGACAAAGTAGATTACCGCGTCCATCTCGAAACAGACGCCTCGCAGAAAGATGCCCAGCAACTCCTGAAGAGTTTCACGATTTCCGCGCGCGCCACATCCGACGGCGTGTTCCTGAAGGCGGAAGGTCCGCAGCGCCATGGAGCGGGACGCCTCTGGGTAACGCTGGTCTTGGATATCCCGAAGAATTCAAGCGTGGATGTTTCGACCGGTGGCGGCAACATCGACGCCAGCCAGATCGAAGGTCACGTGAACCTCTCGACCGCGGGCGGCAACATCACCGCGGGCGATATCGGCGGCCCCGCCCATCTCGACACCGGCGGCGGCAACATCATCGCCAAAAACGTTGCGGGAGAGTTGTCCGCGAATACCGGCGGCGGCCACATCACCATTGGATCGGTCGCGGGCAATGCCACGCTGCACACCGGCGGCGGCCATATCCGCGTCGCTTCGGTGCAGGGAACCGCCCATTTCGAAACCGGCGGCGGAAATATCACTCTCGAGCATTCCGGCGCCGAGCTCACCGCCGAAACCGGCGGCGGCGAAATCGAAGTCGGCGAGGCGGCGGGCCTGGTCCGCGCGCGGACGTCCGGCGGCGGCATTCGCGTCGTCCGCATGTTCGGTCCCACGGACCTCGAAACCTCCGGCGGCAGCATCTATCTGACGCAGGTGGATAGCGCCGTCAAAGCCTCGACCAGCGACGGCGGAATCACCGCTTGGTTCGTCGCTCCTCCGAAAGGCTCCGGCACCTGCGAGCTTCAATCGAGCTCGGGAGACATCGTCGTGCATCTGCCGCGCGAGCTGGCGGTCACAATCGACGCCCAGGTTCAGAAGGGCGGCGACCACCGCGTCATCGTGGACCCCGCCTTCCCGCTGAAGGTCAGCTATGACGATTCGTCGAAAGGCGTCGCACACCGTTCGCGCCGAAGGCGACCTCAACGGCGGCGGCGAGTTGCTCCGCCTGCGCACCATCGCCGGAAATATTCGCTTCGTCCTGAGCGACGCGAACACGCAATTGGAAATGTCCAGGCAGCAGATGTTGCAGCTCCGGCAGCAAATGGACCGCTCGCAGCAAAATCGGCAGCAAAAGATGGAGCAGCAGTCGCAGCCTCCAGCCGACGATTCGCGCTAGGGAACAGCGCATGCGTTCGATGCGTACCAATTGATGCAGGTGAACGGAGTGCCGAAAGGGAGTCACGGGCCACGGAATTCTGAGGTCTCGAAAGTTCGGAAGTTGCACTAAAGGGGGCGTACAGTGCAAACGACAACGCGAGGTGCTTTTCTTCGGGTCTCCGGGACGCGAGCGCTGGTGCTGCTGGCCGGCGTTCTGTGTCGTCTGTCTTCCCAGCTTCGCGAACATCGACCAGGTGTTTCGACCAAACCTACAAGCTGCCCGCGGGCGGCCACTTCCAGTTGGACAACGTGAACGGCTCCGTGCAGGTCGATGGCTGGGATCGCGACGAAGTCGAAGTTCAGCGCCGTCAAGAGCTCCCAGAACGATGCCCGCGATCTCGATCAGGTGAAGATCGAAGTCGAAAGCCATCCCGGTGAGGTGGACGTACACACGCGCTATCCCACCGGCCAGGGCGCCGAAGTCGCCGTCGAGTATCACATCCGCGTTCCCAATCGCGTCCTGCTCGCCTGCATTCAGACGGTCAATGGCAGCCTGCGCGTGCGCGGCGTGGATGGCGGCGGGGAACTCCGCTCCGTCAACGGCAACGTCGAAGTCACCGAAAGCTCCGGCCGCTTCAACGCCAAGACCACGAATGGAGATCTTGCGCCTCGAGCTGCGCCATCTGATTGAGCGGCGCGCCGATGAATCTGGAAACCGTCAACGGCTCGGTCGTCCTCGGCCTGCCCTCCAACGCCAGCGCCGACCTGAACGTTCACAACATGAACGGCGACCTCTATTCCGATTTCCCGGTCACGTCCACTTCCGCCCTGCCCGGCGCGCGCGCCTTCCGCGGCAGACTCGGCCACGGTGGCGGCGGCGCAATTTCCGTGCGCACCATCAACGGCGGCATCCGCCTCCTCCTCGAACACCCCGGCGTTTAGTCGCCGGAAGTTGGCTTGCTCTCGCTCTCGTAGCGCTTTCGTCTTGGTTCTTTGCCTTTGTAGCGGCCGCCTTTCAGGCGGGAGCTTTTGATCTTCCCTTCTTACCCCCGCGTGCGTTCGGCACGCGGGCGTGAATGTTTTTCTACATTGGCCTGTAGGAGGTTCTTCCTCATACAATTTGGGTTCACTGGAAACGCCCTCAGGTGTATAAGAGGGCCGTCGAGGCTTTCGCACCGAAATTTCTTGTCATACCCGACAGCCTTCAGAACATCTTCGTACCACGTACGTGAGGAGGTCCGCCATGCGGTCCGCGAAAATTCTTTGCGTCGTAGGCGTGATGGTTGTTGCCATCGCCGCGCACATGCTCGCCGCGCGTGCGACCAACCTTTCTTCCCAGCCGGGCGTATCGGTGCAGGTCGGCCCGAACGACATCGGCGGCGTCGTCTCGAGCGGCAAGGGACCCGAAGCCGGCGTCTGGGTGATCGCGGAAACCACTGACCTGCCCACGCGCTACATCAAGGAAGTGGTCACCGACGATCGCGGCCGCTACCTGATCCCCGATTTGCCCAAGGCCAAGTACACCGTCTGGGCGCGCGGCTACGGACTGGTGGATTCGCCCAAAGTGCAGACCGAGCCCGGCAAGCTGGTCGATCTGAAACCGACCGTCGCGCCGGACGCGAAGACCGCCGCGCAATACTATCCCGGCCAACTATTGGTATGCGCTGCTGAAGGTGCCCGAGAAGAACGAATTTCCCGGCACCGGCGCCGCCGGAAACGGCATTTCGCCGAACGTCAAGACCCAGGGCGCAGTGGATTCACCTCGATCAAGACCGACAGCTGCGAATCCTGCCACCAGCTCGGCAACCAATACACGCGCACGATTCCGTCCATGTTCAGCGACCTCGATCCCGCGCAGGCCTGGATGCGCCGCGTGCAGTCCGGACAAGCCGGCAGCGCCATGATCGGCGGACTCGCGCAACTCGGCGCCGAGCGAGCCACAGCGCTGTTCGGCGATTGGACCACCCGGATCGCGAAGGGCGAGCTGCCCGCCGAGGCGCCTCCGCGGCCCCAGGGCGTCGAGCGCAACGTCGTGATCACCCAATGGGACTGGGCCGATCCGAAAGCCTATCTGCACGACGAAATCTCCACCGACAAACGCAATCCGCGCGTCAACGCCAACGGCCTGATCTACGGATCGCCCGAGGAGAGCCGCGACTATCTGCCGGTGCTCGATCCCGTGCACAACACGATCAGCCAGGTGAAGACTCCGTATCGCGATCCGAACACGCCCGGGCAGCCGAAGCCGCTGCAGCCCTCGGCGGTCTGGGGCGACGAAGCGATCTGGGACAGCCACACGACCGTTCACAATCCGATGTTCGACGAGCGCGGGCGCCTCTGGTTCACCGCGCGAATCCGCGCTGGCGACAATCCCGCGTTCTGCAAGGCGGGATCGGACCTGATTTCGGCGAAGCTCACGCCGCTCGACGCGCTCCGGCCGCCAGCTGGAAGTGTACGATCCGGCGACGAAGAAGATCGCGATGATCGACACCTGCTTCGGCACGCACCACCTGCTAGTTCGCCGCGGATGCCAACAACACGCTGTGGACCAGCAGCGGCGGTGGCGGCGGCGTGGTCGGCTGGCTCAACACCAAGATGTGGGACCAGACGCACGACGCGGAGAAATCGCAGGGCTGGACGGCTCTGGTGCTCGACACCAACGGCAACGGCAAGCGCGACGCCTACGCCGAAGGCGAGCAGAACGTGGCCACCGCGCCGAGCGGCGAAAGTCTGGGCACTTCGTCCGCGATGAACGCGGCCGCCGACCCGACCAAGGACACGCGCCTCAACGCCGCGTTCTACGGTATCGGCATCGGCGCCGACGGAATCGATCTGGGGCACGCGTGCTGGGATTTCCCGGGCGGGATCGTGCGGCTGAATCCGGGATCGAATCCTCCGGAAACCGCGCTCGCGGAATATTACGAAGTGCCGTGGAACAATCCGAAGGCCCCGGTATGGGGCTTTTCGCCGCGCGGCATGGACGTCGACACGCAACGGCGTCGTCTGGGTGGCGCTCGCCAGCGGTCATCTCGCCAGCTTCGATCGGCGCAAGTGCAAAGGCCCGCTCAACGGGCCGCACAGCGACCGGGCAGCAATGCCCGGAAGGCTGGACGCTCTATCAGACGCCCGGACCGAAATTCAAGAACGTGACGGATCTCCGGCAGCGCCGACTCTCACTACTACGACTGGGTGGATCAGTTCGACACGCTGGGGCTGGGCAAGAACACGCCGATCGTCACCGGCAATTCGTCCGATTCGCTGCTCGCTCTGGTGAACGGAAAGTTCGTGATCCTGCGCGTGCCCTATCCGCTGGGATTTTTCGCCAAAGGGATGGACGGCCGCATCGACGACCCGAAGGCCGGCTGGAAAGGCAAAGGCGTCTGGACCACCTGGGGCACGCGCACGCCGTTCCACAGCGAAACCGGAAAAGGCACCATGCCGAAGGTCGTCCACTTCCAGATTCGCCCCGATCCTCTGGCGCATTAAACACGCGGAACTCGGGTCGGCTTTCCGACGACGTTGCGTGCCGAGGTTTTTTGTTTTCGGTTTCGTAGGGGCACGACATGTCGTGCCCGGCGTTCATGCTTGGCATTGCTCCGCTATTCGATGCTGGTTTCGTAGCAGCCCCCTTTCGCGTCGTTTGCGTCCCGGTCGACGTTTGACGGGGAAGGCGGGCAGCTTCTTCAGGAAGGGCGGGGTTTAAACCCCGCCGGAATGAAAGTCGCGCGAAGCGCTTTCCTTGAATCGCGCCGTTCGCGCGGTTACTGCCGGACGATTTCGGCGTTGGTGCTGGGGGCGACGATGCGCACCAGGCGCTCGCCGTCGAGAAAGAGGTCCACTTCGAGGTCTTCGGTCTTCACCACCAGCTCTTCGAGTTTCTTTCCGCTGTTGCTGTTCTGTTCACCCAGCGACTCGACCGTCACGCTTCCGGGCGTGAGTTCCTGCGGCACCAGCACGGAAAAAGTCTGCACGCCTTTCTTGTCGCGGTCGTAAAGACGCGCGAGCACGGCGTACTGGTAATAAAGGTTGTTGTCGAGCACAGCGATCTGCGGCGAATTGAACGTGAACTGCTGCGTGAACGGCCGCCGGCCCTCGAGTCGCAATTCGATCGTCGCCACGGGTCCGTTGAAAGTAATCGTGGACGATGCTTTCTTCGGACCCTGCGTGGACCATTCGTAGCTCACCGGAGTCCCATCGGCGTGCAGTTGCAGAGTTCCGGAAACGTGGGTCACGCCGTCGGTGGATCTGAATCTCCGACGTCCCTTTGGCCGATCCAGTCACCGCCGTTCGGGCCGATTTCGAATTCTTCCTTTCCCATCTGCTGGCCATTCACGAGAATCCGAAAATTCCCTTTGTCCGGCGTGAAAATGGAGAGCGACTTTCGAGCTCCCGACGCCGCGACCGCGAACGTCGAAGCAGCCGCGGCGAGAATCGCCGTTGCCGCGACGCATCCGAGAGCGGCCAGGAATCTTTTTCTTCGTTCGCGTCATGCTGTCACCCTCGGAAAAATTCCGAGCGCCAGAATCTGCTCGACCACGCGCGATGGTTCGCTCTGGCTCTCCACGCGATAGTCGGCGAGCTCGTAGGTCGGCAGGCGCTCCTCGTAGAGCCGGCGGAAGCTGGCCTCGTCGCGAAAAAGCGGCCGGTCGGTGATGTGCGCGCAGCGATGCAGCAGTTCCTCGATCGGGCAGTGCAGCCAGATCAGCACCGCGCCGGCTTCGCGCAGCAGCGCCAGATTTTGCGGCTGCATGATCGTGCCGCCGCCGAGCGAGACGATGCGCGGCTTCTGCGTCGCCGCGGTTTCGGCCACCACCCGCGCGAGCTGCTCGTGCTCGATCCGGCGGAATTCCGCTTCGCCCATGCGCGCGAAAATCTCGGGAATCGTGAGCTGCGTCGCGTCGGTGATGCGTTTATCGAGATCGGTGTTCAGCCAGCCGAGCTGGCTGGCCAGCAGCCGCGCGGTGGTGGATTTGCCGCTGCCCATGAATCCGGTCAGGCACACGAGTTTACGAAGGCGGATTTCGTTGGTCATCGAGTTCGAAGCGTTTTGCGCTGCCTGCTGGCGCAATCAATCCCGCTTGAGGATGTTGATTGTACCATCGAAGGAGTTCAACTCGACGCTGGCGCGCCCGGAGTTGAAAGTTCCGAACAGGGCGTTGCCGAATCTCGAAGCGAGATGATGGTGCGAGGAGGGTGTCAGATTCGCTTCGTTGTGCACTTTGCCTTTCAGCGAAGTGGCGCTCAGGTCGAACGAATCGCCGGGCGAAAAGCGCACTTCGATCTGCGCCGCTGTAATTCTTCAGCACGTACGTGGCATTCGGCAGAAACGAACCGTTGAACAGGATGTTTCCTTCCGAGGTTTGCGCGCGGACGTAGTAGCTGCGCAGGTCCATGAGCTTGAAATTCCCGCTGATCGAGGTCACTTCCAGACGTCCCGCGCAGCGCAGGCATTGGAACGCGCCGCCCACGGTCTTGACCGTCAGATAGCCGGCGGTATCTTCCAGATCCACGCCCGCCGCGATCGTTTCGACGTTCATGTCGCCGAGCACGTTCGAGACGTTGACGCCGCCCGAATCGTTGTGAATCTGCAGTTCGGCGTCTTCGGGAACGCTGATTTCAAAATCGGTGCGCAGATCGTCCGGCGAAGCGGTGTCGGCAACCTGGCGGGTTTGAACGTCCACGCGATTGCCGGTTTGCTCGGCGTCCACTTCCACCTGGTCGGTGGCGCGCTTGGCAACCACCATCACATCCGGATTTCGTCCACGCCCGCACGGTGACCATGCCGTTCGGATTGTGGATGGTCACGACGGGATGGGCCTCCACCTTGAAATGCCGCTCGATGCGGTCGCGCCGAGGCCACGCTGCAAAGAAGAAGCCCGGGAACCAGCAGCCCGGCTGCCTTCCAATGATGATAATGATAGTGATTCCGAAGAGTGGCTAGGGTGCTCATCGGCCGTTCACTCCGCGTTCGGTCATCTGCGCGAGCAGGTCCGCCTTCTGCTCATACGCATCGTACAGATAATCGCGCGCGACTTCGTTTTCGGGTTCTTCGCGTACGCTTTTTTCACACAAAGCGATGTAGTTGTCAACAATGGCAAGGTTGTCGTGCAGGGAAGCAGTCACGACGGGATTGGATTCCACCATCGCGGAAACGGAGTCCTGCTCGGCGGTTTGCAGCTGCGCGCTTAGTTGCCCGGTGGAAGTTTGCGTCCCGCTGATCCAGCGGCTCTCGTTGAGCTGCTTGGTCGAAGGTCCGGTCAGCGCAATCGATACGGCGATCAGCGCCAGCAGGTATGCGCCCGCGAGCGCGGGCCGCGGCACGGCGGCGAAAATTCCCTCGATCCAACCGAAGAGGCCCGTCGCCCGATGCGATTCCTCGCCGCGGACTGCGCCGCGGATCAGGCCTTCCTGCTCGAGCTGCGCTCGCAGCGAAACCCACACGCGCGCCGGAGGATGCTCGTCGGCTGCCGCCCAGGCGCCGGCGGTTTGCCGGATGGCGTCCATGTCCTCGACCAAGCCGCGACAGTGCGCGCATTCGCGGACGTGCGCGCGAGCCTCGGAGGGGCGGACGCCATCCATCCACGCGTCGAGCTGGTTCAGAAATTCGTTACATCCCATTGTGCTCATCTGTTTCAGTCCTCGCTGCCCGAGGCGCTTCCCGCAGCCCGGCGATCCTCGCGCGCCTTCGAGCGCATGGCTTCCTGCAGCAGATCGCGGAGGCGCATGCGCGCTTTGTGAAGTTGCGATTTCGAATTGCCGATCGAGCAACCCATCATTTCCGCAATCTCATTGTGCTCGTATCCCTGCACATCGTGCAGGACGAACACCGACTTATACCCAGGCGGCAACTGCTCGACTGCCCGCTGCAAGTTGACGCGGTCAATCGAACCGGTCAGCGTCAAATCGGGCGCGCCGAAATCCCGCCGGGGCGTTCCGGATTCTTCATCGGGTTCGGTGACCTGTTCCAGCGAGGTCTCCTTGCCCGACTTCTTTCGCAACTTCATGAGAACGACGTTGACCGCAAGGCGATGAAGCCATGTGGAAAACGCCGACTCGCCCCGGAATGTGGCGATCTTGCGGAAGAGCTGGAGGAACGCTTCCTGCGTCAGATCCTCTGCTTCGGCCGTATTCCCCACCATCCGAAGGCACAACGAATACACACGGCGGCTGTGCAACCGGTACAGGCGCTCAAATGCCGCCGCATCGCCTTGCTGGGCGCGCCGGATCGATTCCGATTCCGGTACTTCCCCAGTTTCAATTCGTCTCGTTCGGGCCACGCTACCCGTCGGGACGCATCCTTCATTGCGATGCGTCGTCCGCTCCAGAAGTTGTCCTTACAGTTTCGTACCGCGCAACGTGTCCTCGCCTCCGGGCCGGGGAGGAGGAGGACGTCTGCGGATCGCCCCCATGAGATGCGGAGCGCTACAGGCAAGTCTCATGTATTCTCGTAGGAATAGCACCGAAGGTCCAGCGAGGATACGCGCGCTACAACCGCCGGCGTCACTTCGTGGGGAGGGGCGCCTCGGAGCGAAACTCGTTTCGGACGTATTCACCTAAAGCGCGATCCGTGCCTCTCGCTGAATAGTCACGAAGAATGACGTTCGCTTTGGAAGTGTCGATGTGCATCAGCGCGTACGCGGCGTTCCAACGTTTCTCCTTATCAGGGTTCGAGAGGAGCGTTTGAAGAGTGGGTACCGACGGGGCGCCGATCTCCACGAGCGCCTTGCCCGCCGGTCTACCGGCGAGAGCCCAATCTCCGCTTTGAGTCGAGAGTCGTGGCTCCGTATTGATGGCAATCCACTTGGCGAGGGCTGGTATGGCCTCCTCAATCTTGAATGCTCCCGCCAGTTGGACGGCATTGCACCACTGGAGACTCACTAGCGTCCGGCGATCCGGCCGCGGATCTCTGGGATCCGCCTCGATCATAGCCGGCAAATGAACCGCCAGGAAATACCTGGCTCGTGGATCGGCGCTCGCAAGCACTAACAGTTCGTGGAAGGCCTTGTCGGTCGTTTGTTTCGATTGCAGCTCCCGAAAAGCACGCTGCACGGTCGGTTGAGCCTGAGCATACGGAATCGCCAGACCCAACGCCCAACCAAGTAATGACGTTATCCCGAGCAGCTTTCGAAAAGCGCGCATGATTTCTTCCTAATTGAAGGATTTGTGTCCATAATCCGGCGCGTGGCCCACGTTAGAGCCACTAGGTTTTGCGGGTGCCCCATGCTCGGTTTGTGAGCGTGGGGTTCGTCGCTTTGGATTCTCTCGCGCATTCGACCGGATCGATTCCGATGAAAATCTCGGCGCTCCCCGACTAAATTGAAGATGCTCTACAGCCGATCCCACAAACTGAGCACAAGTTTCCCACTTACCGAATTCATACGGCGGCTGGCCCGCAGAAGTCCACAGGTATTTTTCGCTTGACAACACTTTTCCCGCGCTAACATTGGCTCGTGTACGAGACGCCGACAATTCGATCAGCACCCGTCGCGAGCGCGACAGCGCTCGGGGCGACCGCGAGCAGTCGGCCATCTTGCTTCACCGCGAGACGGGCCAGCATTCGACACCTGCGCATTGCGCGCCTCGGGAAGCGTCACACGATGCCGAGTCCCGATTGGCGTAACTCGTTGAAAATAAAGGAAAGCGACCCTCGGGAGGTGTCACACATTTTCGACGACCCAACCAGGGCCGTCATCCCGCCTGCACTGAACCGCCGCGCCGGAAAAACGAACGAGTCCGCCGTCAGGAACGTGCCGCGGGGACAAGATCAGTTCGACCCGCAGCCGAGGAATGGGCTACGCCGAAGCGGACGCGCCCGAAAAGCGTGGTTTGACGCGCAACGGCACCGGCGGAGCGTCCAGATCGCTTGCCAGCGACGCCAGCTGATCGTCCGGCAGGATGCTCAGGAACGATTTCAGCACCACCTCGGATTCACGCAGGCAGGTATTGAAGTCGTAGTGGATGTTATCGAGCCGTTGCCAGCAATCGCCGGGCTGAACGGACAGGCCCTTCGATATTTCGCTGGCCGCGTCCTCGAACTCGGCCTCGAGCAGCGCGAGCGTATGGGACAAGATGCGGAGCTTGTGGAAGAAACGCGACCGCGCGCTGAAGAGCACGTGGTGCAGAATTCCGTTCCAGGAGGCCGCGCTCTGAGCCGTGTCGCCGCGGAAGAAGTCGGCGTTCATCGGCTCGACCACGGGAAATTTCGAAACGCGCCGGCCGTGCGCCGACAACGTCTCGCACAGGGAAATCAACGACGGACTCAAACGTCCGAGCAGTCCGGACGCGATGGAAACCTGCTGCCGCGCGCAGACCAATTCTCCGGACGCGCGGAGCGAGAGCGCCCCATCCAGCGCCACGCTCATCATGGCGTACGAGCACTCCCAGCGCTGGACAATCACGGAATACAACTGGCTCTTCTCGCGCGGCAGCGCGGCGACCCAGTCATCCAGGACCTTGCGCCGTTGCACGCGACGCGTTTCTCGCCTAGGAAACACCCCTGCCCCCAACACGCTCCTCAGAATTATACCACCGGTTCTCGAGGAAGCGGTTTCTGGGAGGCTCCTGTTATATACTTTCGCCGAATCTGCTGAGGGTCCTCACGTTTGAAAGGATCGTACCGTTGGAATTTGAGCCGCTCGATCAGTTCCTGCAGCGCCGCAAAAAGCTGAGTGAAATTGAGTCCCTGGGCCACGCACGCTACCCGCACAAATTCGATTACACGCATACGCCGAAGCAGATCGCCGAGCAATTCGGAAAGCGGACAGCCGAGGAGTTTGCGGCCGAGCATGTGACCGTGCGCGTGGCGGGTCGGATCGTGGCGTTGCGCCCGCACGGCAAAGCGGCATTTGCGCATCTGGCGGGCGACGGCGGGCGGTTGCAAATTTACGTAAGGCTGGACGTGGTGGGCGAGCAGGCGTTCAAGTTGTTCCAGCTTCTTGATTTGGGCGACATCATCGGCGTTTCGGGCGAGCTATTTCGCACGAAAACCGCCGAGCTGACGGTAAAGGTTGCGCAACTCGAACTGCTGACCAAGGCGCTGCTGCCGCTGCCCGAGAAATGGCACGGGCTGGCGGACGTGGAGATGCGCTATCGTCGGCGATACTTGGATCTGATCGTGAACGAGCGCGCGCGGGAGATTTTTCTGCGGCGCGCGCAGATTGTCCGCGAAATGCGCCGTTTTTTCGACGAGCGCGGCTATGTGGAAGTGGAAACGCCGATGATGCACCCGATTCTGGGAGGCGCCACGGCGCGGCCTTTCGTAACCCATCACAACACGTTCGATATGGACTTGTATCTGCGAATCGCCCCGGAGCTTTATTTGAAGAGGCTGGTGGTCGGCGGGCTCGATCGCGTGTACGAGATCAATCGCAATTTTCGCAACGAGGGCATTGACGCCATCCACCAACCGGAATTCACGATGCTCGAGTTCTACCAGGCGTACAGCAACTCACTCGAGCTCATGGACTTGACCGAGGAACTGTTGCGCGGGCTGGCGGAGAAAGTGTGCGGCAGCACGAAGATCAAGTACGGCGAGGCCGAACTCGATTTTGGGAGTTTTGCAGCGCCTTTCGATGCGCGAAGCGATCTGCAAATTCTGGCCTACCTCCGCGGGCGATGCGCCGAATGCGGCTGAAATGGGGAGGAAGGGTGGTCCGCGCGGCGTGGCGGAGCGCTACAACTTGTACGCGCATTCCTGCAGCGCCGAGCCGATTGCCGCCGTTGAAAAACTCTCCGATGGCGAGCTGACCGGGGAACTCTTCGAGGTAATCGCCGAGGGACACCTGACGCAGCCGACATTTATATATGACTTCCCGACGGAGATTTCGCCGCTCTCGAAGCAGAAACCGGATGATCCGTCGCTGACCGAGCGCTTCGAGCTTTTCATCGCGGGCATGGAGATCGCGAACGGTTTTTCTGAGTTGAACGATCCCGACGATCAGGAGCGCAGGTTTCGAGCGCAGGTGGAAAAGGGCGGGCAGGACATGCCCAAAGAAGTGGATATGGACTACATTCGCGCGCTCAGCCACGGCCTACCGCCAACCGCCGGCGAAGGAATCGGAATTGACCGGCTGGTGATGCTGCTGACGGATTCGCACGCGATCCGCGAGGTGATCTTGTTTCCGCTGTTGCGGGGCGAGGGCGCGGATGCGGCCGAAGGACCGAAATGACGTTCGAATGGCTGGTGGCGCTGCGGTATCTGCGCTCGCCGAACCGGCCGGCGGTGTTGCGACTCGTCACGCTGCTGGCGGTGATCGGCGTCGCGGCGGGCGTGACCACGCTGGTGATCGCGCTTTCGATGAACACCGGCTTTCGCCAGGCCATTCGCGACCGGTTGTTGAGCGTAACCGCCCACGTCAATCTGAAGCCGCTCGGCCCCGACGGAATCCACGACTATCGCGAGCGCATGGCGCAATTGAGCGGCGCTCCCGGCGTTCGCTCGATCGAGCCGGCGATCTATAACACGGTTCTCTTATCCTGTGGCGGCCGCGCACGCGGGGTCGTGCTGAAGGGCGTGGACCCGGATCTGGAGCGAAAGGCCAGCGGGGCGCTGCGGAACATCGTGGCCGGGTCGGACAGTTTTGCCCCGGACGCGGACGGTATTCCGGCGTTGCTAGTGGGCCGCATCCTCGCCGATGAATTGAAGATTTCCGCCGGTGACTACGTTTCGCTGACAAGCCCGCAGGGAAATTTGACGCCATTTGGGATGTTGCCGCGCTCGCGGCGATTTCGCGTGGAGGGAATTTACGATTCGGGCTTTTACGACTACGACGCGAATTGGGCGTTCGTGACGCTGGGTTCGGCGCAGGGGCTGGCGGGAGTCGGGGACGTGGTAAGTCTGCTTGAAGTGCGCGTAGCGAAACTGGATGACGCAAGCGCGGTGGCGAGCGATTTGGTGCGGCGCGCCGGCGCCGGGTTCACGGCGACCACGTGGATGGACGAAAACCGCGCGCTGTTTCGCGCGCTGAGCCTGGAAAAACTGGTGACGGCGCTCTTCATCGGGCTGATCACGTTCGTCGCCGGACTGAATATCCTGGTGGTGTTGACGATGACGGTGACCGAGCGGGCGCGGGACATCGCCGTGCTGATGGCGCTGGGAACGCGCCGGCGCCAGATTCGGCGGATCTTCGTTCTGCAGGGGCTTGCCGTGAGCATTGCGGGAACGGCGGCGGGTCTGGCGGCGGGCTACGGTTTTGCGTGGATCGCGGACCGGTGGCGACTGATTCCGCTAAATCCCGAGGTGTACGCGATTCCCTACGTGCCGTTTCACGCGAACGGATTGGACGCGATATGGATCGCGGCCGCGGCGCTGGCGATCAGCGTCGCCGCGACGATTGTTCCGGCGCGATCTGCGGCGCGGATTCTGCCGGTGGAGATTCTGCGGTTCGAGTAGGCCGACCCCGGCTCCCTTTCTAAAAATCTAAACACCGGACAGCGAATTGGTGGAATCTTCGTCGAAAATTCCTTCAAGGGAATTCAGAAATCGATTTCGTCGGACCCGTTCGCGAATGCACAATCATACTTCGTTGCCTTATTCGATTCGAAATGCGACGGAACGCCACGCCGTGGACTCGCCTAACGAATTCGTCGCCTGGAGTTCCAGGCGATACGAACCGCTCGCCAGGCCGCCGATATCGACTCCGCCGCCGACCGGGATTACGGGCTCGCCGGGCTTGCCGTAGGGAGCCGTGTCGAGTGGCCGCAGCTCCTTCACGACTTGTCCCGTTCGCTCGTCCGCAATGCGCATGTGCACCTGGACCGTCCGATCTTGTGAGGCCGCCTGAACGGGTGAATACACCTCGGCATAAAAGGTAAGAAACTCGGCCTGTTTGAAAGTCGTGTCCGCAGTCGGGATGATTTCCCAGCCTCTGCTGACCAAAGGTACATAACGCCCTGGGGAAACGACCAGGTTGTCCCGCGCGCTGTCCGGCACCTGGCGGTATTTCCTGCCGAGAACGACGCTACTGATCGCCAGCTGCGTTCCGTCGAGCTGGTCGACTGTAATCGGTATTTCAGTCTTGCCGACGTGGTCTCCATCCCGGATAACAGCTCGCAGTTTGTATTCGCCGGAGGGCAAATCAACCCGCGCGTGAAAGATACGCGCTCCGGCGATTGTGCAGGAGGTCCTGGTCGGAAGCGGTGAGAACCACGATTGGCCGCGCTGGCTTGAATCTCCCAGGGTCAGGCCGCTAAAGCGCGCGGCGAGATTTCCGTCGGCCGCGTACACCAACCCCAGGACGCCGATTTCCGGGAGCTTTTCGCAATCGGCGAGGAGCCGGGGTTTTTCCGGAGCTTCGAGCACGATGTCGGTATAGGTTGCGGCCGCCGCATGGAGCGAAGAAAAGGCCGTAGCCAAGAACGTCAATCGTCCGTCTCCAGTGGAATCAAGATCCTGCCGCAGTTGATTGCCGAGCTTCGTTCCATTGAGCGAATCGTTCGGTGCATGCGTGGTGTTGCAATACTCGGGGCGCGCATAGACTACCGAAGTCGGCCGATCGACTGTGATCCTGACCTTGTGACAGCTACCGTCCAGCGACGGCGGTTGGGAATATGCGACAAGGTATGCCGGCCAAACCGGGGCGCGAACGGCGTTTTCAAAAGCAGGAACGTATCCGTGACTCGATTCGTACACGGGGCCAATGCCGGGCGCGGAGTCGTCACCGAACATGGCCACGTCTTTGGGTGTGACGCGCTCGACCTGCTGTTCTTTGCCGTCCTCGAAAACGTGAAAATCGGCTGTGGTGAGGCCCGTAACGGCGAGATCGACCAGGAAGTGAGAATTCGGGGCGTCCACTGCGCTCGTGTAGGTCTGTACGTCCATCTGATGGACCGCGTGGAGGCGTTTTTTGTCCACTACCAGAGCGGGGACCAACACCTCATGTGATTCAACTCGGATCGGCGGCCCGCCTTCCGTTTGGGCCTGCGCGCCCGGAACCGTGCAGATCGTCGTCATCGCGCGCAGACAGAGTGCGACGAGCAAGATGTGACTCCGCCGACCGGGAAACCGAAACAAATTTGCGCGACTCATGAGCGATTCGCCCTGAGCGTTCCTTGAGGGCGGATTGAATTTATACCATGTCGACCGTTTCTTGCCTCACACGATGCGACCGTCGAGGCGAGTATTGGAACTGTGAAATGGGCTCATGTATTGGTCGGTTTGGACATCGACTCTCGCAAGAGAGGCGACAAGAGGGCATCGTTCTGCGGCGAATCATTTCGATTCAAATTTTGAGAGGTGTTTGTGTTTTTTGCCGGAGCGATTCGCGTGTTACTATGGAGGCGAAGAAAAGATGTAGGCATTTTTTGGCATTCGTACCAGACTGGGGAGGGAAGCGTAGGGGATAAGTGTGGAAAGAAGTGGGCCAAAATCCCCCGTTCATAGAACTAGCTCTCTGGAAAATAAGGACATACCGGGAGGGCAGTTCGGCATCTAAAGTGTGATGAGATATAGCAGGCGATGAACAGCGCAGGCAGCCACGGGTGTTGCCCTGGACGACTCCCCCAACGGAGCCGTCGCAAGCTCGGGCCAGATCCTGCGCACCGAAAACCTTCGCAAGACCTTCCACTCCGGAACCCAGGAAATCGCGCCGCTCGACGGAATCGATTTTTCGATTGAGCGCGGCGAGATGGTCGCGATCGTGGGACCCTCGGGAGCGGGAAAGAGCACCCTGTTACACTTGCTGGCGGCGCTGGACACTCCAACGAGCGGTGCAGTATACTTCGGCGCGAAATTGCTTCGTTCGCTTGCAGAGGCGGAACTGGCGGAGTATCGCAATCGAGCCGTGGGTTTCGTCTGGCAGCGGCACCACCTGCTGCCGGATTTCACGGCTGCGGAAAATGTGGCGATGCCGTTGCTGGTTCAAGGCCAGGCGCTGGGTCAGGCGCTCCGTGCAGCAGGAGATTGGCTGGGGGAAGTCGGATTGGCTGATCGCGCGGGGCAGCGTGCGGGAGAGCTTTCAGGGGGCGAACAGCAGCGCGTGGCAATTGCGCGGGCGCTGGTGAATCAACCCGTGTTGCTTCTGGCGGACGAACCGACAGGGGATCTGGACGAGCGGAGTGCGGAGGGCGTTTTCGAGCTGATCGAGCGCCTCCACCGGTCCCACCACCTGACGTCGATTCTGGCTACACATAATTTGAGTTTGGCGCAGCGCACGGACCGTGTTCTTGCCCTGGAACACGGGAAGCTGGCTCCGAGCGCGGAAGTGCTTGCAGGTGCCGCGGGTCATGCGGCGCGACCGGCGAGCATTGGGGTACGGACCCCGGGAGAGCGTGGGTAACCCTTGTTCGAACGCTATACAGAGAAGGCTCGGCGAGTGATTTTTTTCGCGAGGTACGAGGCGAGCCAGTACGGAAGCCCGTACATCGAGACGGAGCACCTGCTGCTCGGATTGCTGCGCGAGGACAAGGCGCTGGCAAACCGCTTTCTGCGCACCCACGGCTCGATCGAATCCATCCGCAAAGAAATCGAATCGCGCATCACCGTGCGCGAGCGCATTTCGACTTCGGTGGAAGTTCCCCTCAGCCAGGAGTGCAAGCGCATCCTCAACTACGCCGCGGAAGAAGCTGAACGGCTCGGGCACAAGCACGTCGGAACGGAACACCTGCTTTTGGGAGTGTTGCGGGAAGAAAAATCCTTTGGCGCCGAAATCCTGCTGGAACGGGGATTGCGGCTTTCCACCGTGCGCGAGGAAATGGCGCGCAGCGCGGGAGAGAAGGTGCCTGTGAACCGGCCAAAAGAAGCTTCGTTGCTCGCTGAATTCAGCCGCGATCTGACGCAGGCGGCGATGGAAGGGCAGCTCGACCCGCTGGTGGGCCGCGATCGCGAGCTGGAGCGCGCGATCCAGATCCTGTGCCGCCGGACGAAGAACAATCCCGTGCTGATCGGCGAACCCGGCGTGGGCAAGACGGCGATCGTCGAAGGACTCGCGCAGCGGATTGCCGACGGCGACGTGCCGCCGTTCCTGGCGGACAAGAGAATACTTTCGCTCGATCTTTCGCTGATCGTGGCCGGCACGAAATACCGCGGGCAATTTGAAGAGCGGCTGAAGACCATCATGAAGGAATTGATGGAGAGCCAGAACGCGATCGTCTTCATCGACGAGCTGCACACGCTGGTGGGTGCGGGATCGGCGGAAGGATCGCTCGACGCGGCCAATATTCTGAAGCCGGCGCTGAGCCGCGGCGAGATTCAGTGCATCGGCGCGACGACGCCCGGCGAATACCGCAAGTCGGTCGAGAAGGACCGCTCGCTCGAACGGCGGTTCCAGGCGGTGAAGGTTTCAGCGCCGAATGAAGACGAAACGATTCGCGTGCTGCAAGGTGTGCGCGACCGCTACGAAAAATTCCACGCCGTCAGCTACACCGAGGAAGCCATTCGCTACGCGGTGTATCTCTCGAACCGGTACATTCCGGACCGCTTCCTGCCGGACAAGGCGATCGATCTGCTCGACGAAGCCGGCTCGCGCGTGAAGCTGCGCCAGGCGATGCTTCCGGACGAAGTTTCCGAAGTTCAGAAGCGCGTGAAGTTCATCACGCACCGGATGGAAACGGCGATCGCGAACCACGAATTCGAGAAGGCGCGGTTCTATTCGGAGGAAGAGCGCAAGGAAAAGGAACATCTGCGGGTGCTGCGCGAAAAGCTCAAGATCGACGATTCCTCGACCGGCGTGGTCACGCGCGAGGACATCGAAGAGGTGGTGGCGCGCTGGACCGGCGTTACGGTGACCTCGATCAAGGAAGACGAGCAGCAGAAACTGCTGCGCATCGAGGAGGAACTGCACCGGCGGATCATCAGCCAGGAGAAGGCGATCACGTCGCTGGCGCGGGCCATTCGCCGCAGCCGCGCGGGATTGAAGGCGCCGGGCCGCCCGGTCGGCTGCTTCCTGTTCCTGGGCCCGACGGGCGTGGGCAAGACGGAAGTGGCGCGGCGGCTGGGCGAGTTCTTGTTCGGCAGCGAAAAATCGCTGATCCGTTTCGACATGTCCGAGTACATGGAGAAGCATTCCGTGTCGAAATTGATCGGCGCGCCTCCGGGATACGTGGGCTACGAAGAGGGCGGGCAATTGACGGAGCGCGTGCGCCGCACGCCGTATTCGGTGATCCTGCTCGACGAAATCGAGAAGGCGCATCCGGATGTGTACAACATTCTGCTGCAGGTTTTCGAGGACGGCCAGCTGACCGATGGATTGGGCAACACGGTGGACTTCCGCAACACGATCATCATCTTGACGTCGAACCTGGGCGCGCGGCAATTGCAGAAGCAGTCCGGCCTGGGTTTCCAGTCGTCGGACGAAGCGGCTGCGGCGAAGAGCCAGGACGACATGGTGATGAGCGAGGTCAAGCGGGTGTTCAATCCGGAGTTCCTGAACCGGCTGGACGAAGTGATCCTGTTCGATTCGCTGACGGACGAGGATCTGCTGCAGATCATCGACCTGCTCGTCGGGCCAGATCAACGAGACGCTGGTGCATCGCCAGGTGCAGATCGCCATGACACCCGAGGCGCGCCAGTGGATTCTCGAGAAGACCTGCGGCGATCGGAATTACGGCGCGCGGCCGCTCCGGCGCGCGCTGCAGAAGTACGTCGAAGACCCACTGTCGGAAGCTCTCATTCAGGGCGGACTGCAGATGCCGGCGACGCTGGAAGTTTATCTCTCCGGCGAAGGCTTGGCGTTCCGTCCCGTGGTGGAAGCAACCCCGGTGGCCCACTAGGAATCCTACACGCGCGAGCTGGATTAAAACACGTCCGGCGGGGGAGCAAAAAATCTTGGGCGGGGGACTGCGGCCTTGACCAGAACCTTGGCCGCCAGCAGGAAACTATTTCTTTGCGCATGCGGAATTCTGGCCGTTGTGTGCTTGCTACCCCTCGCTTCCGGTCAATCCCTTTGGGCTCAACAGGCGCCGGAACCCGGCGGACCGCAATACGTCATCACCCGCATCGAATTTGACGGGAACCGCCGCGTGCAGCGCGATACGCTGCTCGCGCGCATTTTTTCGCGCGTGGGCGATCCCTACACGCGCGGACGCGGTTCGCCGCGATTTTCAGGCGCTCTGGAACACGCAGTTCTTCGAAGACATCCGGCTGGAAGTGGAAGACGATCCCAACCAGCCGAACGGGAAAATCGTGGTGTTCCACGTCACGGAGCGGCCGATCATCCGGCGGATCGAGTACAAGGGCAACAAGTCGATCACGGAATCGGACATTCTCGATGCGTTCAAGGAGAAGAAGGTCGGGCTCACGCGTGGAAAGCCAGTTCGATCCCGACAAAAATCAAGCGCGCCGAAGTGGTGCTCAAAAGCCTGCTGGCGGCGCACGGCCACCAGTTCGCCACGGTGAAGCCCACCTACGAGCGCATTGCCGCCTCGAACGCCGTGAAGTTGGTCTTCAATATTGATGAAGGCCCGAAGGTGAAAGTCGGAAACATCACCGTGGTCGGGAACAAGGCGTTTTCGAGCCGGAAAATTATCCGCACGATGAGGAACGACCGGCCGTACGGGATTCCGCTCGGCATCACTTACATTCCGGTGATGAGCAAGACGTTCGACCGGCCGAAGCTGGACGAGGACCTGGAAGTCGGCGTCCGCGGCCTGTATCAGGACCACGGCTATTTCAAGGTCGTGGTGGACGTGAAGGAATTGAAGACGGTGGATGTGAACCGGCGGGCTGCCGCTTCATTCGGAAACCGGAACGGCAAGGCGACGAACATCGTGATTTCGGTCGAAGAAGGCGAGCAGTATCGCATGGGCAAGCTCGACTTTCCGCAGCTCCGATCCGGATCAGGGACTGATCTTCAAGCCGGAACTGCTGCAGCGGGCATTTCCGCTGAAGGAAGGCGACATTTTCGACGCCGACAAGATCCGCAAATCGCTCGACAATTTTCGAAAGCTGTACGGCGAATACGGCTACATCGACTTCACGGCCGAGCCCGATGTTCGACGTGAACGATGCGAAGAAAGTCGTGAACCTGACGCTGGAGTTCGACCAGCAAAAGCAATTTTTCGTCCGGCGCATCGAATTTTCGGGAAACACGACGACGCGCGACAAAGTCATCCGCCGCGAGCTGCTGCTGGACGAGGGCCAGGTATTCAACAACCGCTACTGGGAATTGAGCCTTCTGCGACTGAATCAGCTCGGGTACTTCGACACCATCAAGCCGGAAAACGCGGAGCTGAAGAAGAACGTGAAGGCCGGCACGGTGGACATCAAGCTGAAGGTGAAGGAAAAGGGCAAGCAGTCCGATCAGTTTCTCGGGCGGCGTCAGCGGGCTTTCGGGGAGTTTCGTGGGCTTCTCGTATCAGACGAACAACTTCCTCGGGCTGGGCGAGACGCTCACGCTTTCGGCGCAGATCGGCGACATCCAGCGCAGCATCAATTTCGGATTCACCGAGCCGTATCTGTTTGACCGGCCGCATCTCGACGGGCTTCACGATTTTCTCGCAAAAGTACGATTACAACACCGCGCGCCAGGAAGGAATCCTGCTGGGGCAGCAGGTCGCGATCGATCCGGCGCTGCAGGAGAACTACAACACGGACTCGAAGGGCTTCACGATTTTTGCCAGCTATCCGCTGCGCCGGCTGTCGTTCACGCGCCTGGGCCTCAGTTACGGCTGGTCCACGACGGACATCACGCCCTTCAGCCAGTCGGCGACGCTGCTTTTCGAATTCACCAAGTTCACGAGCCTGGCGGGCCCGTCGGCGCTGAACGGAATCCGGCAGAGCCAGATCACGCCGACGCTCAGCTACAACACCGTGGACAGCCCGGTCAATCCGACGCACGGGAAAAGCTTTTCGTACGGTGCGAGCTTCGTGGGCGGCCCGCTGGGGGGGAACGTCAACACGATCAGCAACGTCTTCGACATGTCGTATTTTCACCCGTCACTATCACCATCGGAACGTGATTGCGCTTCATCTGAACGGCAGCATGATCACGGGCTACGGCGGAAAGGAAGTGCCGCCGAATTCCCGGTTCTACGCTGGCGGCGAACAGGACGTCCGGGGATTCGATTTCTATACGATTTCGCCGTTCGTGTTCATTCCATTTTCGACGACGACGAACGTCACCTTCTTCAATCCGCACAACCTGGGTCCCAACAGGGAGTTCCGACTGCGGAGACGCATCCCAGTCAACGTGCTGGAGTTCATACCCACCCGGCCCGGCGGCGATTTGAAGGCCGTGTCGAACCTGGAATACCGGATCCCGATTGTGAGATCCTACGTGACTTTGAGCTTGTTCCACGATTTCGCGGTGAATGGAATTCTGCGGAAATCGCAACTGCAGCTCGATCCTTCGGCCATTGCTTCGCTGCGGCAGCAGTATCCGAATCCGGATTTTCCGTGCCAACCGATTGGCGCTCCGTGCGTGAACATACCGAACAATTTGCCGATCGCTGCGGGAACGGATTTCCGGCCGCACACCTCGGCGGGAATCGAGATTGACATCCAAATTCCCATCATCCAGGCGCCGTTTCGCATCTATTACGCGTACAATTACCTGCGCTTGAGTCAGACGATTACGCCGCCGCTCGGAGCCTTCTTTGTCCCGCCGGCCGAGAGAGATAGTTTGAAGCAGTTGGGCGTGTACGACACGCAGATCGTGCCGGCGCTGCAAGATTTCCTGATCCATACGCAGTCCTCGCAGACAATCCCGCCGGGCCTGTTCGAACCGAAGACGACGCTGCGGTTTGCCGTGAGCCGCACGTTCTAGAAAATGGGCCGGAGATGCAACGGGGAGTTGCGCGAAAGTAGTTGTTGCCCAGCGGGCGTGAAGAATCGAGCGGAGATGGCCGGAGGGAAGCAAATGAGAGCGTGGAGATTGGGAGCGCTTGGGCTCCTCATGGTGGTGGTGTCGGGTTGCGGTGGGAACTCCACGCCGGTCGGGGTCACGATTACAGGACCAGGGCTGTCTCCCCTGACCGTGATCGTGAATCACACGGCGCAGTTCGCCTCAAACGTTACGGGCGCGTCGAGCTACCACGGTGTTCTGGCAAATTTGTGAACCGCCTGCAACGCCTTCGACCACGATCCCGCCGACCAATTGTACTGCGGGTCAGGGCCCGACGGGATGCACGATACCGGCGGTTTCCAACCCGATCAGCGGTTTCGGAACAATCACCCTTAATGGTCTGTACGCGGCGCCGCCGACAGTCCCCAATCCAGCCACGCTTTCTGATCGTGGCCACGAGCTGCATCAAGTCGAATGCGTTTGCCACCTTTACGGTGACGATTGATTCCGGGATTACGGTCCAGGTTACTCCGCCAACCGCTTCGATGGGTCCGGGTGAGCACTTTCAATTCACGGCGACCGTCAGCGGCACGGCGAACACGGCGGTCGTTTGGTTGGTGAACAATATTCCCGGCGGAAACGCCACCGACGGCTTCGTTTGTCCGTCCTCGGCCGTAGGCTCGCCTTGCACGCACGGGGACGCCCCCGGGGAATACTTCGCCCCGTCGACTTCACCCGGAGTCGGTGACCGTGACGGCGCAATCCGGCGCCGATCCGACGCATCAGGGGTCGGCGACAGTCACGGTCGGAAGCGGCAATGCTCCCGGCGTTTGCGCCCACGAATCCGCTCGAACCAACGGTCGCCGCGCAAGGCTCCGCGCAGCAGGACGTGTATCTGACGGGCACCAACTTCTTCTCGACGAGCCAGGTCTTCGTGAACGGTGTGGCTCTTCCCGCCAGCGAATCTAACTTTTATCGGCGGCGGTGCGCTCGTCCGCGCCACGATTCCAGCGGCGGAATTGACGCAAGCCGGAGACATCGGCATCGAGGTAAGGTCGCAAGATGGCTTGAACAGTAGCGGGACTCAGACGCTGCACGTAGATCCCGTGCGGCCGGCGCTGATTGCCTCGACACCGGATAGCGTGCCGCAAGCCAACACCGGCGCGAGCGTAAGCGTGAGTCTGACGGGCGGCTATTTTGTCCCCGGCAACAAGACGACAGCAACGTTCGACGGAATCGGGTGCGGCGGAGGGGGCCAGGTCTGCACGACATTCGTGGACAGCCGGCATTTGACGGTTTCCATTCAGGACCCGAGCCTGACTTGCGCCCGGGTCTCTATCCGCTCATCGTTCAGAACAGCGACGCTCTACGCCTGGCGCGCCCTCGATTACCGGGATTGAATCTGGCGGTCGAACCGGAAGCCGGCTCGATTTCAGGCGCGCCAAATCCGTTAATCACCGTGGGTTCGAGTCCATCCGCCGTGGCCATTGACTATGCCGACGGGTATGCGGTCGTCGCGAACCAGTCCACGAAACCGTCTCGATCATTTCGCTCGTGGCTCGACCGCAAACACGGTGATCGCCACGATCACTGTCGGCTCGCAGCCCACGGGAGTGGCAGTGGACGATTTGTTGCCGCACCACCAGGCATACGTCGTGAACAGCGGCGAGCAATAGCATTTCCGTGATCGACCTGAGCCTGCGCAACGCCTGCAGTTCCTGAAGACGCTTTCACTGAACAGCTATGAGCCCGGGATCATTCCGCTTGGCACGGTGCCGTTCTCGATCGGCGTCAATTCGCTGACTCATCGCGCCTTCGTGGCGAATCAATCCACCAACGTCGGAACGATTCTGGATTTGGCCGATGCAAACAGTCGCGGCCGGCTGCGCCGCTCCGCCTTGCCCGGTCTCCACCGTTACCGGAGGCATCACTCCTTACGGCACCGGAGTCAACCCCGCCGTGGCGATCGATCCGCGGTTGAATTGGGCGATGGTCACGCCCGGAGGCACGGGAACGATCGCGCTGGTGGATCTCGGCCGAGCGGCGAGTCCCGGGTGATGTCGGGCGGTTACCGGAACTCATCGGAAGCTTGTCGATCTCTTCGACCATGCAGGGCGTCGGCATCAACTCGGAAACCCATCAGGCGTTGCTGACCGATCCGTCAGCTCAGACGATGACGAAGTTCAGCCTTCTGAACGATGGCGTCACTCCTGTCACTTTTACCTCGGTGGGTCGATTCTGCCGACCGCAAAACTAGTCGCCTCGGCGGTGAATCCGCTCGAGAACGTCGGGATTGCGGTGCAGCAATCCGCGACGGGTGGCGCGGCGGCCGTTGTCGCCGATCTGGAAAGCGGCGTGGTTCTGCAGCAGATTCGGAGGTGTGGGCGGCACGCCGATCGCGGTCGCGGTGGATCCCGCCAGCAATCAAGCCGTCATCGTGAACCAGTCGGCGCAACAATGTCGGCATTGTTTCGCTCGGTCCACGCGCCTACCTCGCCGCAGATTCTGGAGGCCAGCCCAGCGGTCGCGTTCGGGGGACTCGGAACAGCCGACCTGCCGCTGACAATCACGGGCGCTGGCTTTACCGGCGGCTCGGAGGTATTGCTCGACGGTTCGCCGCTTGCGACCGTGACGGTTGTGAGCAGCCGCCAAATCGTGGCGACGGTGCCGGGCTCAATGCTGAGCGCCGCCCACCGCTATATCGTACAAGTCGAGAATCTGCCGAGTACTGTTTCCAACGTCACCGATCTCACCGTCATCCAGGCGGTTCCAGTCGGAAATTACTCCGGTCGGCGTGGCAGTGGATACAGATCGCGATCTGGCGGTCGTCACGAATTCGCTGGACGACACCGCCTCGCTGGTTTCGCTCACGCCGGTAATCCCGGATTTCTCGCCTGAATCGCTGGGGGACACCGGAATCGTGGGTCTGCCGATTCCCGTCGGGACGACGCCGGAAGGAGTCGCCGTGATTCCGCGGCTGGGTGTGGCGATGGTGACCGACAATGGCAGTAACAAGGTAACCGCCATTGACCTGACCTCAACTCCGGCTACGCCGATACCGGACGTGGCTCTCTGCGCGACGTGCTCGGGACCGGCCGGTGTGGCTTTCAACCAGGATACGGCGACCGCGGCGGTGGCCACCACGAACGCGGGCACTGTTTTCAGCACGGGCAATCTCGATTTCCTGTCCGTGACACGTTCGACGACGACGACGCCGCAGGTCGCGGTAGCCCTCGGGGCTTCTCCCTCTGTGGATCAGGGTCCCGTCGCGGTCGCAGTGGACCCAACGCTGAACTTCGCGGCCGTTGCCACGGCTTCCTCGACGAGCAGCCTGGATATCGTCTCCATGGCAACGGATGGGATTGTCGGGCGAGTCAGTTCGCTTCAGAATCCAAGCGGCGTTGTGTTCGACCCCGTCAACCAGGTGTTTCTGACGGTGAATAGCCTGGTGAACAACATCGTCATCACCAATCCGGCGACGTTGACGTCGTCGAATGTCAGCGTGGGCATTGCCCCGACGTCCGTCGATTACGATTTCCAGACGAGCTCTCTCGTCACGGTCAATGCCGGAAGCCACGTCATGTCGGTGCTCGACTACACCTGCCCGCCGACCGTGCCCGCTCCCGCGTGTTCGGATGCCGCAGGTCCGCGCGGTGCTCGGACTTGGGAGGAGCGCAGACGTCAACGCTCGTGCTTGGCCCGAACGCCGTCGCCATTGACCCGAAGCTGGGTCTGGCAGTGCTTGTGGACCCGGACAATAATCGCGTGCTGCTTGTTCCGCTGCCGCACTGAGGCGGCCGGTCGACATGCGGCCAACCGAGCTTGGGAGCAGCGCATCGGAATGTATTGGCGAGCGGGCGAAGAGAGTTCTGCTGGTCGCGGCCGCGAAGTATTCAGCGCGTGGCTTTGCGGAACGGCACTGACCGAATCCAATTGACCATGCTCGCGCATCGAAGTTATAATTCGCGATTCGCGCTTATCACAATACTCTGACTACGTTTGAATGAGGAGTGAGAATGAAGATTCGAGCGGTAGTTCCGGTTTTAGCAGCCCTTTTGATGACGCCCGCGGTCTGGGCGCAGGCCAGCAGCGCAGGCGCGCCGGCGTCGGCAAAGGTAGGGGTTCTCAGCGTTCAGGCAGCCATTGCCAGCACGGCGGAGGGCAAACAGGCCGCGGCTGAACTTGCAGTCGCAGTTTGCACCGAGGACGACCGAGCTTCAAAACCTGCAAAAGCAGATCGAAGAGCTTCGGAACAGGCTGCAGACCGGCCAGTCAACCTTGAGCGATGAAGAAAAGGCCCGGCTGGCGCGTGAAGGCGACCAGTTGACGTCGCGCGTTCCAGCGGAAACAGCAGGAATTTCAGGATGACACCAACGATGCTCAGCAAGAAGTCGTGAACCGAATCGGGCGGAAGCTTGTGGACGTATTGAACAAATATTCGAAGGAAAATGGGTACTCGATCATCCTGGACACTTCCTCGCAGCAGACTCCGGTTCTGTACGCGGCGAACCAGATCGACGTCACGCAGGATATTATCCGCCTCTACGACCAGAGCTATCCGGTGAAGGCTGCGCACCACCGCGACCCCCGCCAGACCCGCGCCGAAACCCGCCACTCCTGCTACTCCGAAACCGTAGCGAGTTGCGCAGTCGTGAATTTCAAAAAGCCTTTCCGGCTGAAACCGGGAAGGCCTTTTTCTTTTTGGTCGGCAAGATCCCCTTTGATTCATTGACGCGTAATTTGTCGGCCGGGCCGGGTTCGGCTATCATGATTGCCCGAAGCGAACCGATCGAATTGATCTGAAAATCCACTCGCGATAGCGAACCAGGAGGATGGACATGGCACTTTCCGTTGGGGCTGCGGCTCCGGATTTTTCGTTGAAGGATCAGAATCAGAAGGACGTGAAGCTCTCGGATTTCCAGGGCAAGAAGAACGTCGTGATCGTGTTCTACCCGCTCGATTGGAGCCCCATCTGCACGAATGAACACGCCTGCTTCGTGAACGATATGAAGCGATTCGAGCAGCTCGATGCAGCTGTGCTCGGCCTCAGCGTGGACAGCGTCTGGTCGCACAAGGCCTTTGCCGAGAAAATGGGCATCCACTATTCGCTGCTCGCCGATTTTCAACCGCGCGGAGCTGTCGCCGATAAATTCGGCGTCTATCTCGCCGACAAGGGGATCACCGGGCGCGCGATCGCCATCGTGGACCGCGCCGGAAAGATCGCCTGGTTCAAAAACTACGACATCCCGACGGTGCCGGACATGAAGGAAGTTTCCGAGGCGCTTGCAGCAGTGAAGTAAGCGGAGCGGCGGACGCAGTGCCGGACGGCGCTGGCAGATTGTCGGCAAACGTGCGGATGTAGTCGACCACCTGCCAGCGCTCTTGGTCGCTCAGTTTGTCCTCGAAGGCCGGCATGGGAAGCCGCCCGCGGGTGATTTGCCAGAAGAGTTCGCCGTCGGTTCGGCGGCGCATCGCCGGCGCGTCGGTGAAATCACCGGGCGCGACGGAAAGCTCGGCGGCTTTTTCGCCTCTGCCGTCGCCCTTCTCTCCGTGGCAGCTCCGGCAGTGCTCTCCGTAAACCTGTTTGCCGGCGGCGATGGCATCGTCCGTCGGCGGCACCGGGTTCTTGAGTCTCCGCGCGGCCGCCGTTGCGTTCCAGTTCTTGGCCGCATTGATCGCGATCGCCAAGCCGCGCCCAGGATCACAAGCAGAGCCGATGATTCCAAGCGGTCGAATTCTTGATTTGTGTTGGCTGGGTTGCACGAGTTCTTCCGTATCCCGCGTGTCGCCGATGGGAGGTATGGCTCCGAACGGAATTTTCCCACAGCCGATCAGGATTTCCCAGAAAGATCCTGTCCTCGAAGGATAAATGCGGATGTCTCACGAGGCGCGCGATTCAGTGCATTGGATGGAGGGCGCGAAATACCGAAACCACGACGAGCACCAACATGACCACGACGTAGATGCGCATTCCCCAGAGCAGCACGCCGCACGCCAAGCGAAAGTTCTCGTCGGCCAAACCGAGTTTGTCTGTTTGGCGGCGACGACCTGGTCGGTTTCCAGCAGCGACAGAACCACGCGCGGATCTTCAAGATCCGGCTTCACCGTGGCGCCCGCGACGGGATCCGCACCTTGCGAGGCTCTACGAAATCGCCGCTGCCAGGTTTCATATCAGCGACCTCCGACCAGCCGTAGCAATTGGAACTCCAGAAGATCGTCTTGAACTTTTCGCAAATCTAGCCACCCAGTAAACGCGGAAAAACCGTCGCGAGACCAAATCCAATGCCGACGCAGATCAAGAGAACGGTAACCGTAATCCCCGCGGCATTTCCCCAGAAACCGTTCACATATTCTCCCATGATGTCTCGATCGTTGACCAAAAGCATCAGGAAAGCGAGCGCCGGAGGCATGGCGAGTACGGCTATCACGTTCACAGTGAGCACGACAAATTCGAGCGGAGCGCGGGGAATCAGCACGAGACGCCGCCGCGGCGCATGCCGAGCCGAGCAACGTCGAATAGAAGGGCCAGGCGTCGCGCACAGGCCGGTTGAGGCTGTGACCCGTTTGCATGACTTCGCCGAATGCGTAAGCCGAGGACGTCGAAATCGCGATGGCGGCCACGATTCCGGCCTCGAAAATACCGAGCGCGAAGAGCGCGGCGCCCGTATGCCCGATCCACGGATCGAGCGCCTCGGCGAACTGCGCTGCCTGGAATTGAGACGCGTCAATACCGTGATGAAACAGCGGAACCGTGGCGAGAATCGCGGCGATCGCGAACACAGCGGCCAGCACGCGCCGAGAAGCGTATCGAACCGTCCGGCATTGATGTCGCGCGGCTGCATGCCTTTGTCGACAACCGCACTCTGCTGGAAGAAAATCATCCACGGCGTAACCGTCGCGCCGATATCCGCAAGAATCAGCAGCAGAATTTCCGATCCGCTTCCGTTCGGTAGCGGCGTCCACGTCAGCAGGGCGTGACCCACCGCAGACCAATCCGGATGCGCCAGAATGGCGGCCGGAATGAAGAGACCGTTGAAGATCGCCAGGCCCAGCGTGATTCGTTCCCAGGTCCAATACCGTCCGGTGGTAATCGCGGCCATCACGACAACCAACGCCCACGCCCACCGCAATCACCGGCCGAACGCCGAAAAAACCCAGGCCGGCGCGAATGCCGATGAATTCCGTGATGAGCGTCAGAAAATTCCCCAGGACCAAATCGCCCATCGAGAAGAATCCCCAGAATCTTCCGAAACGGTCGAAGATCAGTTCGGCGTGCCCCCGATGCGTGACGGCGCCCAGCCGCACAGTCATCTCTTGCACGACAAAACCCATCAGGAACGTGAGCACGACAAACGGGAATAAAGAATCCGATGCCGAATCGGGCGCCCGTCGCCGAGTAAGAAAGCATGCTCGGGGCGTCGTTCTCGCCGAGAAAAACCAGCACGCCGGGCCCGACCAGCAGCCAGAGCACCCGAAGCCCTCCAAATCTCTTCGCTCCGCGTCCTTTCCATCGAGCCCGCGCTGACTCGCCAGCGGTCCCGGGCGCGATCCACATCCTCATGTGTCAAAAGGCCGGCTAAGTCGCGGGCAACGGGGGACGCGGAGGCAGATTTCCGTCGTCGGATGCGCCGAACCGAAAGAGGGTGCTTCCGAATCCTTTTTCCGGATGGACATAGGTTAACTGCGCTAAACTTCGTATATAAACTACGCTTAACATTGGCGAACGTCAACCATGCATCGCAGCCGTGATGCATAAAAAGCACCGTGAGGTCATTTGTGTCTCTGCTATAGTGAACGGCACGTTACCGGAAAACGAAGTGGCAGCGGTTCGCAGCGGGAGGAGAGGCCGATGGCCGAAGCGCCGAAGCAGCAGCAAGCGCAGATCAAGGCCGACGAGAAGGAATTGCTCGGCCAGTATTCGAATCTCGTGGTCGTTCACCACAACGCCGAGGAGTTCACGCTGAACTTTGTCTATATGTTTCCCACCGTCGCGCAGGGAAAGCTGGTGGCGAGCTTGATATTGAATCCGCGGCACGCCAAGCGGCTGATGCGCGCGCTGCAGGAAAACGTGGCTCGATACGAGGCGCAATTCGGGACGCTTGCCGGAAGGTCCGGGTCCGGACTCGGAGCCCAAGGTCGGATTTGTGCAGTAAGCGGTCGCCAGAAGCATCGCGGTTCGCAAACCCGCCATTTCCACGACGATTAGCGCGGGAACCCGCTGCCCACGACCCAGCCTCCGCTGGGCTCGACGAATTCCAGACCCACGGCGAAACCAGCTTGCGGCACCGTGTGGCAGTACGCGACGCGCGCGACGCACTGAAACGAACCCGCGAGCGCTGTCACCATCATCCGGTCATTGATCTTCCACCGGCGAGTGCTCAGCACGCGCGCCCCGCGCGAACTTACGTTTTCCGTGAAGGTGGTTTCCGTGCCCGGAAGCGCGCCGTGACCGCTGATGTGCACTCCGACTTCCATGGGAATCCGCGTTTCGCAACGCACGGCGTCAAACGTCTTGGGGCCCCCTATCCCAAGCGGCATATCTTGTGTCCCCCTTTTTTCGTCACAAACAGGCTGCCAAATGCGTCAGGTGCAGATTTCACGGTGCCGCGCCTCTTCATCTTGTAGAGCGCCAAGATCGGCCGCGCCCAAGCAGCTGTTCGATGGACGTTCCGTCCGTCGGATACACGGCCTGACCGACGCTGACCGAGACGAACGGCTCCTCGCCATCCTGTGCGAGCTGCTCGCAGATGCGCCCGGCGGCTTGCTCGCGCTTCGCGCGCGCCGGCTTCGGGCAGGACCAGGGCAAACTCATCGCCGCCATAGCGCGCCGGCGTGTCAATCGTGCGGCTGCTGTTCCGCAGCACGGTTCCCAGGCGCTTGATGGCTCGGCTTCCCGTCAGGTGGCCATACTTGTCGTTGATCTTTTTCAGGCCATCGAGATCGAAGAGCAACACCGCGAATTGTCGCCCCGTACGGCGGGATCGCTGGATCTCGTTGTCCAGGGCTTCGAGCAGGCGGCGATGATTCGCAAGACCGGTCAGCGAATCGGAAGCCGCCAGCCGGCTCACCTGGTCGAAGAGCTGGGCGTTGTCGAGCAGCGTTCCGCCCAGGACAACCACGTAGCTCAAGACCATCAGCGCGTGCGCCAGCGTGTAGGGTGCGTCGAGCACGCGCTGCGACTGGCTCATCGTGATGTGGCAGATCACGTTCAGCGCGGCGGCGATGAAGAGCGCCCGGTCCAGCGCGGCGCTCGCGCGCCGCAGCCGCCAGCCGTAGCCCACCGTCGCGACGATGTAGATCACCGCCGGAAGCAGGTCCCACGCCGCGCGGCACAAACGCGCCGGGATGAATCTTCGGCGCGCGCGGCAGCATGAAATAGAAGACGCTCGTCAGATACGCCACAGCGCCGACGATCAGCGTCACGCCCGCGATTTCTTTTCCGGGATCGCGCGATACCGGAATTCGCCGCTCGACGATCAGCGCGGCCAGCAGCAGACACTCCCAGCAGCGTCCTCCCGGCCAGCCACCCGAGCGAGATTTCGGTCCCGACGGCGGGAGTCACGAGCATGCCGCGATAGAACGTCATGCTGCTGCCCGCTTCGATGAGTCCCGCGAGGACAAATCCGAAGGCCAGAATCAGCGAAATTCGATCATGCGTACCTCGAAATCGCACCATGGCATTGGCGGCAAACGTGAAGGCAATCAGGCTGCCGGCCATTTCCAGGTAGGCGTCGAAGAGTGGGTCGGATACGTACGGAGAATTACGGAGAGCCCACAGAAGCGCGCAGAACCCGACCACGGCAATCGTCCCGAGAGCGACAAAGCCAATGCGGTAGCGTCCCCAAGATTTGCCCAGACTGCCCCACACTGCCCCCAGAAAACAAACGAATCCCCACAGTTAAATAGCAACTGCTGTGCCGTTTTGCAGCTGTGAGAGGTGCCCTGCTAACTATACTATTTCCCATGGAGTTTGCCGGGCGAGCAACAGCGAGAGTCGCAAAAGGATACACAGCCCGTCTCACGCGGGGTGGAAATGTTACCGACACGAGAGATTCTTACCTAGAGGCAGAGCTAGGACTTGGGGGTCGGCGCGGGTGGGACAGGCGGCAGATCGAAGGCCTGGATGACGCTCTGGAAGTTCACTTTCTTGTGGGCGCCATCGCAGAACGGCTTGTTCTCGGAGTGTCCGCAGCGGCAAAGACCGATCTTGGTCACGACCAGCCAGGCCGAAGACCTTGCCGTCCTGATCCACGACTTCGAAGTCTCCTTCGACTCGAATCGAACCATCGTTGCGAACCGTAATCTTTGTCGCAGCCATTCAATCCTCCGATAAGGTGGAAGCTGGGGTTCAACTCCACGAAATGTCGGCGACCCTTCCGGGCTTAACCCTGGAGGGTCGGCGTCATCAAGCCTAGTACTTCGGCACGATCGGATCCACTTCGTCCGACCACGCCAGAATACCACCTTTCAAATTCCAGATCTTCCGGAAGCCCGCGCCTCGCAGGAATTCGACGGCTTCCGCCGAGCGCTTTCCCGACTGCGGCAGTGCGCCACGATTTCGCGCGAGCTGTCGAGTTCGTGCACGCGCTGCGGGAAGTTCGCCGAGCGGAATCAGATGCCCGTTGAGGTTGCAGATCTGATATTCGTGCGGCTCGCGCACGTCGAGGATGTAGATATCGTCGCCGCGATCGAGCCGCGTCTTCAGCTCGCGCGGAGTGATTTCCGGAATATTCGTCACGGTAGCTGGGGCCTCCTCGCCGCGAATGCCGCAGAATTCGGCGTAGTCGATCAGCTTGGTAACGGTCGGATGCTCGCCGCAGACCGGGCATTCCGGATTCTTCCGCAGCTTCAGCTCGCGGAATTTCATCGCCAGCGCGTCGAACAGCAGCAGGCGGCCAACAAGCGGTTCGCCCTTGCCGATGATCAGCTTCAGCGTCTCGGCCGCCTGAATCGTGCCGACGATTCCCGGCAGCACGCCGAGCACGCCGCCTTCGGCGCACGAAGGCACCAGTCCCGGCGGAGGCGGTTCGGGATACAGGCAGCGGTAGCACGGGCCGCCCGGATAGCCGAATACGGTGATCTGTCCCTCGAAGCGGAAAATCGAGCCGTACACATTGGGCTTGCCGAGCATCACGCACGCGTCGTTCACCAGATAGCGCGTCGGAAAATTGTCCGTGCCGTCGACGATGATGTCGTAGTCCTTGAATAGCTCGAGCGCGTTCTCGCTGCGTCAGGTGCGTCTCGAACGTGTCGATCTGGATTTCCGGATTCAGATTCCGCAGGCGATCCGCTGCGGCCTGCGATCTTTGGGCGTGCCGACGTCGCTGGTGCCAAACAGAACTTGCCGCTGCAGATTCGTCGAATCGACCACATCGAAATCGACCAGGCCGATCCGGCCCACGCCGGCCGCGGCCAGGTAGAGTCCCAGCGGCGCGCCCAGTCCGCCCGTGCCGATGCACAGCACCTTGGCCTGCTTGAGCTTGAGCTGACCTTCCATGCCCACCTCGGGCATGATCAGGTGGCGGCTGTAGCGCATCACTTCTTCTTTTGAAAGCGTCGCGGCGGGTTTGGTCGTCGCCGGCCCCGCTGGAATTCCGTCTTCGTTGCCATCGAAAAATCTCCCGTTGCTCCTGTTACTGCGATCGTCGCGTCAGTCGCGCGCGCCGCCGGCAATCGACGGCACGATGCTGATCGTGTCGCCCGCCTTCACGGCCGTCTGGTCCTTCTGCAGGTAGCGAATGTCTTCGTCGTTCACGTAGACGTTCACGAAGCTGCGCAGCCGCCCGTCGTCGGAATAGAGGTGCTTCTTCAGCTCCGCGAACTTGCCCGTCAGCGCCGAAAGCGCCTCACCCACCGTCGCCGCCTGCACCTCGACGCTTTCCTGCTTGCCCGCATACGCCCGCAGCGGCGTCGGAATAATCACCTTCACTGCCATTCGCTTTCCTCCCTAACGTGAACTCGGCGCTCGCTATTAGATGCCCGCCGTCCTCGAATTGACTTAAGCGAATTACCTAGGAATGCCCCACGGTTTCGATCTCTTCGGCGTCGTACGCGGCGCGGTCGTCGTGCAGCCGCCACGACGTCGTATCGCGCGGCTCGCCCTTCTGAACGCTCACGATGATGTAGCTGTACCACGGCCAGGCGTGATCGCGGTCGAATTCGCTCGGCCGCGCCGGCGCATCCGGATGCGAATGATACCACCCGATCAGCTCAAGCTTCTTCTCCCGCGCCGTCTTCTCCGCCAGGCGCACATCGTCGGGCGTCACCTCGAAGCGGTTTCGCGGCGAATCGTCCCGGCGATTCGCGAGCGGCAGCAGGTCGATCACCTCCCGCGAGCCTTCGCCATCGCGGCCCAGCAGCGCGCCGCAGCATTCGTGCGGATACGTCTCCACGCCGTGCGCGTGAATCCGGCGGAGCATCTCTTCTCGCACTTTCAAGCGGTGGCACGCTCACTCTTCGCTCCAGAATCGTTCGCTCAAATATTTTTCGCCGGAATCGGGAAACACGGTGACGATCACGGCGCGCTCGTCCCGCTTGGCAGCCGCCGCGCGACTTCCAGGCACGCCCACAGCGCGCCGCCCGCGCTGACGCCCACCAGCATGCCCTCTTCGCGCGCCAGACGCTTCGCCATCTGCTGCGCGTCTTCCGTCTGCACCTCGATATTTTCGTCCGCCAGGCTGGCATCGTAAATCGGCGGCACGATCGCCGTGGCCATGTGCTTCAGCCCCTCGAGCCCGTGGAAGCCGGAATCCGGCTGCATGCTGATGCACCGAATCTTCGGGATTCAGCTCCTTCAGCCGCCGCGTGGTGCCGACGAACGTTCCGCTCGTGCCGAGGCCCGGCGACAAAATGCGTGATCTGCCCGTGCGTCTGCTCCCAGATTTCCGGAGCGGTCGTCGCATAGTGCGCCGCGGGATTCGCCGGATTGCCGTACTGATCGGGATAGAAATATTTCTCGCGGATCCGCCTCGTAAATCTCGCGCACGCGCCGGATCGCGCCGTCGGTGCCTTCATCGCCCGGCGTGGAGACGATCTCGACGCCGTACGCCGCAAGAATCTGTTTCCGCTCCGGCGACGCGCTCGAAGGCAGGCACAGTTTCACGCGATAGCCCAGCGCCGCGCCGATCATCGCGTAGGCGATGCCCGTGTTGCCGCTGGTCGCGTCGAGAATCACTTTGCCCGGTCGCAGGTCGCCGCGCCGCTCGCCTTCGCGGATCATCGAGTAGGCCGCGCGGTCCTTCACCGAACCGCCCGGATTGAACCATTCCGCCTTGGCGCAAATCTCAGCGTTCGGGAATTCCGCGCCGGTCCGCTCGATCCGGATCAGCGGCGTGTTGCCGATGCGCTCGAGCAGACGTCTGGCCTACCGACCGGCCGCTAGCGGCGTTTCGTCGCGCGATACCAACGGTTTGTTCGCTGTCGTCACTCTTGTCGTCCTGTGCTGGAAAGTTCTTGTACGTGCGCTAATTCGGAGCAGTTTAGCAGATCAGAGGCTGGGGCTACAGCGACAGTCGCGGCGTATGGGAGCGCGGAAGCTCAGGAGCGATTCCGGTCGACGTTAAGGGCGCGTTTTCATGCCCCTATATGATGCTTGATGGCCCGTCGGGGAAGCAAGCTCGTTAGTGCGCTCCGGCAGAAGCTGGCGGCGGAAGCTCGAAGGCGAGCACCACATTTCCCGGCATCCCGGCAGTCACGGTGAAGCCGGACGCCACGAACACCATGTCCGCCCGAGACGACCGCCCCGCCGCCGCTCATCGACCCGCCGTGCGCCGCGCACTCCGATTCACCGTCTTGAAATCTGGCTGGGTGTCAAAGTCCCAGAGGATCTTGCCGTCTGCAGCCGAGTACGCGCGCAGGTGGCCGTCCATCGAGCCCGAAAACACCACGCCGTGTAGCGCCGTCACGGCCGCAAGCTGCCCTGCGCTGCATCCCGGCTTGCCCTCGCACGCCGGCTTGCGGCGGCATCGTCTTCCACAGCAAGTTTTCCGGTGCGAATATCAATCGCCGCAAGACCTCCGGGCGGCGGGGGAGTCGCTCCCGGCGACGTCAGCGTCGAAATATCCGAATTCGCGGCGTACACATTCTTGCCGTCCGTCGCCGAGCCCCACTCGATGCCTCCGAGTCCGCTGCCTTTGCCGACGCGCGCCTGCCACAGCTCTTTCCCGCCGTCATCCGGATCGAGTCCGTACATCACGCCGGTCTTCTGCCCGGCGAGCAGCACGCGATGTCCGCCGCCCAGATCCACCAGGATCGGCGACGATCCGAAATCCACGTCCGGGCCGATCTGCGGCGGGCAATTGAGGTGGCGCGGATCGAGGCACCCGAAGTTGAACACATCGTTCGGCGTTTTCTGCTGCACCCAAAGCCGTTTCCCGGTCGCCAGATCGAACGCGACAACCGCGTCCGTCCCGTCCGCCGCCGGGTCGACGTACGCGTCGCCCGTTCCCACGTAGAGCACGCCGAGCTTCGCGTCGATCGTCGGTGCATCCCAGATCGCCGCGCCCGCCGGATTGAATTTCGCGTGGCTCTCGCCAGGTTTCGATGTCGCTGCGGCTCTTCGGTGATCGCGTAGCCCTCGCCAGATGAGCTTTCCGGTCAGGCGCGTCCACCGCCACCACGTTCCCGCGAAACGTACAGCAGGGATAATCGGGATCGCCGCCGCTCAGCTCCTCATTTGACGCGACGCGGACGTACAACCGTCCGCGATAAAGCTGCGGCGCTCCCGTAATCCGCGCCGAGCGATGCCCGCCGACATTCACCCTCCACGCCAGTTTCCCGGTGTCCGCATCGAGCGCGTAGAGATTCGCTTCGCCATCTCCAAAATAAGCGAGCGCGCGATTTTCTCCGGCCGCGGCCACCGTGATCGCAGTTCGTACGGTTGTCTCCGCCCGGTAGGTCCAGATCGTGCATCCGCTCTCGGCATTCAGCGCATACACCGTGCCGTCACCCGAGCCGAAAAACAAGCGCCCGCCAACGACAGTGGGTTGTCCGTAGGCCGTGCTCGCATCGGGAATTCCGAACGCCCATTTCAGTTTCAGGCCCGCCACATTATCTGCGCTGATGGACGTGTGCGCCTGATAGCGGGAGTTCACGACGTCGACGCCCCAGCCGTTCCAATTCTCCGGGTCTTGCAGGCCACTGGATGTAATCGGTTTCTTTGTGGCGCAAAGGTTTGCCATCGCCAAAGCCGCGCTGTTCGAGGTATTGGACGAAAGAAACGCCGCCACCGCCCGCCGCTCCGCCTCGGACATCCGGTTGCCGTAGATCACCATCGCGCCCGATTCCAGCGCGCGCAGAATCTCCTCCTGCGTCTTCTGCGCCAGCACCTCGATAGCCGGAGCCGCGTTGCCCTTCGCCCCGCCGCTGATGTGGCACATCGAACAGTGCTCCTTGAACAGCGCCCCACCATCCGGCTTCGCTTGCTTGTCCTGAGCGGAGCTGAAGGGCGCCGCCAGCGCCGCCGCTCCTGTTTGCGCCATCGCGCCGCCGGCGCAGATTCCGGCAGCCGCAATCAGCCCAATCACGAACGCAGTCACGCGCGCCAATCTCATCCCGCCTCCGTTCTTGCGTAGCGCCGGCGTCTCGCCGGCGAATTTCGGTTTGCCGTTCCTCGTAGGGGCGTAGCACCGCTACGCCCGGCAAAGTTCCTTGCCTCGGATAATACGATCCGCCTCAACTTCGATTGCACGATGGTTTTGTAGGGGCATGGCATGCCATGCCCGGCGCAAGAACTTGGCATCCTGTCGCCTATTCGCGATGCCTTGTCGCGATTCGCCGAAACACCTTATATCGGGTTTGAGTCCGTCGCGCAATGCGGCGGGGCTAAGGAAGAGGTGCCGCTTCGCTACGCGGTCATTCTGAGCGGAATGACCGAACACCTCTTCCGTCCCGCTCTTGCGGGACGTCCGGTCATGCCGTCGAAGAATCTCTCTTCGGCGGCACCAAAGGGCAGTCCATCAATCAAAACCAGACGGCCTGAAAGGGCAGTCCATTAATTCAGACGGCCTGCCTCCTTACAGACGGGCAGTAGAATTCATATCCTGAACGTCCATGTGGTACGTCGACAAGCTCTTCACTCAGCCCCAGGTCGAATCCCTCGCGGCGAAAGGTTTTCTGGTTCGCAGCTCGGGCGGCGTCGTCCGCATTGAGAAGTATGGCTGCGGCGCGGAGCTTCGCAAGGAACCGCACGGTGGCTACCGCATGACCATCATCCCGTCGATCATGCTTCAGGGCCAGTTCACGCGCCTTTGGGACGCGGGCTACCAGAAGTTTCTCCTTACCAACGAAGGCCAAAAGTGGCCCATCCGCGTCGCACAACTCGGCGACCTGCGCCGCTTCAACGAAGAACTCCGCACCGCGCTCGGCGTTTCGACCTATTACAACGAAGCGCTCGGTTCAACCTGCCACTACAGCGTCTACGACCGCGTCAAAGGCCGCATCGGCGACGTGCCCGACGAAACCGTCGGCGCGCACGAAACGCCCAAGCACTAAGTAAGTCGCCATTCAGGCAGGTTTTTCTTAGTAGCGCCGGCGTCTCGCCGGCGAATTTCGGTTTGCCGTTCCTCGTAGGGGCGTAGCCCCGGCGGACTACGCCCGGCAAAGTTCCTTGTCTCGGATAATACGATCCGCCTCAATTTCGATTGCACGATGGTTTTGTAGGGGCATGGCATGCCATGCCGCGGCGTAAATGCTTGGCGCCTGCCCCGCTACATCCAGCGCTGGCATTCGTTGTTCCATGTAGCTCACCCCGCCTCGTTGAGGTGAGGCTCTTCGGCCCGCCTTTGGTTTCTGCTAGCACTGAGACTCTGCGTACTCCGAGTCTCAGCCGAGGAATTGATTTTCCCACGGTGGAAGCGCGGGGTTTCAACCCCGCGACCTTGACCGCCCCACCTCAAGGGTTTTAACCCTGGTTCTCGCGCAAACCAATTTGGTGCAGGTCTCCCTTTTTCTGCCCTTCCGTACAGTTCTAATTCCTCCTGCAAAATGCTATGTTCGAACCGCAGACCAAATGTCCCCGATTTGCCCCGGAAAAAGTCCGCAGTCAGAAACAAAAACTAAGAAGTGAAAATAAAGAAACAAAGAAGAACGAAGGACGAAAAATTGACGGCACCACGAGGACGCCCGCAAGATCCCATCGCTGCCACTGCGCCCAACTTTGGGTCTCTCGAAATCTTTGATCGTCCCTCTGACAGCGCGGCGTCTGCAGTCGGCACCTTTTCGCACAAATTAACCGACACACCATGCCGAGTAATTTCCCTTGTAAGTCACACAAAACAAACGAAACGGACCTGCATTAACCGACACACTTTTGCGAGGTCCCCTGGTCCGGTTCTTCACCCTCGCGCGACTCGATTCCCCGCGTTCTCGTGCGAGCGCCTGTCCCTCGTTGACAAACAACTTCCCATGCGACTAGCATTCCCTCGAACAAACCGGCTCAAGCAATCGCGACGGGAACCAAAGAAGGAGTCCATCATGGGCAGCATCTACCTGGAAGAACTTTCAGCCGTAGGCGCGGTGCGCTTTCCGGACATTCCGATTTACCAGGGATTCGGCGCGCCCAGCCGCCTCGAGGCCGACCTGCGCGATTGCGAGGTCACCTACGGCGCGGTGCCGAAGGATCTGAACGGCATCCTCTATCGCTGTGGCCCCGATCGCCAGTATCCGCCGATGGGCGGCGACGACATCTTCATCGATGGCGAAGGCATGGTCGTCATGTTCCGCTTCGAAAACGGCCACGTGGACTTTCGCAGCCGCTACGTGCGCACCGAGCGCTTCAAAATGCAGGCCGAACACCGCCGCTCGCTTTTCGGCCGCTATCGCAATCGCTACACGCGCGATCCCATCGCCCGCAGTGCAATCCCGGCACCGCGAACACCAATGTCGTCTGGCACGCCGGCAAGCTCCTCGCCCTCAAAGAGGACGACATGCCGTACGAGCTCGATCCTTACACGCTCGAAACGGTCGGCCGGTACGATTACAACGGCGCCGTCAAATCCGTTTGGATGTCCGCGCATCCACATCTCGATCAGACCACCAACGAGCTACTGACCTTCGCGTATCAGGCCAAAGGCGACGGCACCACAGACGTCGCCTATTTCGTCATCGGTCCCGATGGCAAGGTCAAGCACGAGGTCTGGTTCAACGCGCCGTGGGCGGGAATGGTGCACGACTTCGCCATCTCCGACAAATACGTGATCTTCCCGTTTTTCCCGTTGCTCACCGATGTGGACAGTGCTGAAGAAGGGCGGACCGTTCTACACCTGGCATCGCGACCGCCCGACGGTCGTCGCCGTCGTTCCTCGCTACGGCAAGGCGGAAGAGGTCCGCTGGTTCCGCGGGCCCACGAGCTTCGCCGGACACATGATGAACGGCTCGACCGAAGGCTCGAAAGTCAGCCTCGACGTCTGCCTCTCGCACGGGCAGCTCGTTCTTCTTCTTCCCGAATCACGACGGCACGCCGCCTGATCCCTCGAGCGCCATTCCGCATCTCACACGGTTGACTTTCGATCTGGCCGGCAACACGGAGGACTACAAGACGACGCAGCTCTACGATTGGATGTGCGAGATGCCTCGCGCCGATGATCGCTACTACGGCAACGGGACCTACCGCAAAGGCTACGTCATTTGCCGCGATCCCAACACCCCCGGGGCAGGGAACATCGGATTCGGTTGCGTCGGCCAGTTCGATCACAAGACGGGCAGCTCAAAGATCTGGAATCCAGGAGAAAATTCCGGCGTGCAGGAGCCGCTGTTCGCTCCGCGCAAGCCGAATTCGCCCGAAGGCGACGGCTACCTGCTCGCGCTCGTGAACCGCATGGCTGAGAACCGCAACGACCTCGCCATCCTCGACGCGCAGAACGTCGAGGCCGGCCCGATCGCCATCGTCAAGCTTCCGCACCGCGTCCGCATGACCTTCCACGGCATGTGGGTCTCCGAGGAAGCGCTCACTTCCGGCCGCTACTCCGCCGTCCGTGCCACGTAGCGTGTTGTTCTTTGTAGGGGCGTAGCAACGCTACGCCCGGCGCGAATACTTGGCGTGAGGCTGCCCATCGGCCTCGCTCCCGGCACTTTGTGGGTCGCGGCTTTAGCCGCGACAAAAAGCGACGGCGCGCAGCGCCTTCCGATAGGCTGGTTCTATCGCCGCAAGTAGTCCCCGCGCAGATCGCCCGGCGCGCAAAGCTGAAAATAAGGAGACGCACGCGATGGCCCAGGTCGTGGCCTTGATCGACGACATCTTTCTTTCAGGCCAAGCTGCTCGAAACGGCGAAGCAGGTCGGCGTCGAAGTCCGCACCTGCACCACGGCCGATGCGCTCGACGCTGAAATCGCGAAAGCCGCACCAAGGCTCGTCGTCGTGGATTTGAACGCGCGCTCGGGTCCATTCGAAGCTCTCGAGCGACTGCAAGCTGGCGGCGCGAAAATTCCCATCATTGCATTTCTTTCGCATGTCCAGGTTGATCTGGCCGAGCGCGCCCGCGCTGCGGGATGCATTGACGTGATGCCGCGTTCAAAATTTACGCAGAATCTGGCAACCATCCTCGCGCGGCGAAATCCGACACGTGATGAAAGCTGCTTCCATCGTTTTCGGCAATCGTTCTCGTGGCGCTCGTTTGCGCCGCGAGTGCCTTCGCGCAGGAAGGGCAGGAGTCCGAGCCCGCCGCCGCGCTTTCCGCCGCGATCATGGCTGCATGCCGCGCGAACGACACGCAGTTCGCGAACTATCTGACCGCCGACAACGCGGCGGCATTTCGGGCGCTGCCGGCGGAACAGCGAACGGCATTTCTCGAGCGCCTCTCGCTTTCCGATCAGCCCGGTAAGCCACTGATTTCGTCGGACACTCAGAACCACACGGTGCTCCGGTGCGTCGCCCCGGCGGGCACCGCGGAATTCCGTTTCGGCGACGTGCGCGCTCGCGAGAACCTCGCGTTCGTGCCCGTCACGGCGGTCAACGGACAGCGCACGGATTTCGGCCTCATTCGCGAGAACGGCGGTTGGAGGCTCCTGTCGCTTGGATTGGTGCTTCTCGACATCCCGCAACTTTCGAAGCAGTGGGCCGCGCAAGACTTGATCGCGCGCGAAGACGCCGCCATTGCGAATTTGCGCGGTCTCGCGGATGCGATTCAGACCTATCGCCGCGCGTGGAGCAAACTGCCTGAAGCGCTCGCGCAGCTGGGTCCCGCGCCCAAGGATGAGATCTCGCCCGAGCAGGCCTCGCTCGTGAACGAACACCTTGCCGCCGGCAGCTCCGGGGGCTACCGATTCCGCTACCGCATCGTTCCCGCAGGGCAGGACGGCGATGATTCCTTCGAACTCGCCGCGATGCCCGAGGACTACGGCAAGACGGGCCGACGCTCCTTCATTCTCGATTCCGCCGGGAAGATTCACGCCGCGGACAAGCACGGCGAAGTCGCCACGCTCGAAGATCCTCTGCTTCCCTGATCCTTCGACCGGCTCGCGCGCGGCGAAAAGGTGCCGCGATGCTATAGGGCGTCGGGTATAATGCCCGCAGAAGTTTTCGCACGGGCTGCAAAGCGAAGGCCGTGCGATCGCAAGTTCCCGATCTTTTTTGCCGCCATGTCCAAACCAGCCGCGCGCGAAAAGCCAACAACCGAAGAAGAAGCGGTTCGCGCCGCGAATCAGCGTTTCTACGCCGCGTTTGAATCCCTGAAGTTGGCGGAGATGGAAGCCGTCTGGGCCCACGACGACCGCGTCGAATGCGTGCAGCCCGGCTGGGAGCTGCTTCTTGGCTGGGACGAAGTGCGCGAGCGCTGGGCGCGGATTTTCAAGAATACCAAGCGCGTCCGCGTCGCGCTGAGCGGCCTTTGGGTGCGCGTGGAGGGAGATGTCGGCTGGGTCGCCTGCACCGCGCGCGTCACCACCGCCTTCGCCGAGGGTTTCGACGAAGCGATCGTGCAGGCCACGAACATTTTTGTTCGCCGCGAGGGACGCTGGCTCCTCGTTGCTCACCATGCATCCCCGCTCCCCACCGCGCCGCGAGCCACCGTTCAATGACCAGGAGTTAGCCTGTCAGGAACCTGCGTTTTCGAGTTTCATCCGCTTTTGTCTGAGGTCACCTCCCCGATGGGTTTTGCCCTTTGGTCAGCCGGTCGCGTTAGCCGCGTGCGTCGCCTACTCCGGCTGGCATCGACGTTTTTGCACAAAATACGTGGCTTAGCGGTGAGCGTCACCCAATAAAGACTTTACGGACGCCTTATGCCTTGCTGATGCCCAGATCCCGTAGACTCTAGGTTGATATGCAACTGCGAGCTCGTCGGACTGGACCACTCGTGCGAGGAGGGCTCTGATGGAAGCAATCATTTTCAGCGTGCTAGGCGGTGCGGCGTGCGCGTTCCTGATCTATGTGTTCGTGCATTTTCATCGGGAACTCGTGCGCTTTAAAACAGGATCCGCTGGGGATTCGAACCTGATCTAAATCGGTTCACAGTAAGACTCGAACCCGGCTTACGGCCGTTTAGGTCGATATCACTACGCGGGCGAGGAGCGGCAGGCGAAGACTGAAGCAGTAATGCGAAGAGAGATGCTGATCAGCGGGATTTTCGGGCTGTTCGGACTCTTAGCGCCATTCATCTTCGTCATGCTGCTCACCTCGTAGGGCAGGTAGCATCACTAATCTTGGCGCTCGACGCGGCCGCGCATAACAAGCTAGCTCTTGTGCGACTTCAGTCGAGACGATGTAGTATCGGTGTCCGAGGGCGGCATTGAGCGGTCCCAATCTCTTGCAGTACGGATTTTTCTTGGTCGTCGTTGCGGTGCTGGTAAAGCCTCTCGGCGGCTACATGGCCCGTGTATTTCAGGGCCAACCAACCTTCCTCGACCGAGCACTACTCCCCGTCGAACGGCTGACCTATAGGCTGACCGGAATTGAACCCGACGTGGAGATGGACTGGAAACAATACTCCTCGGCATTCATCATTTTCGGGCTTGTCGGCACCCTGCTGCTCTACGGAATCCTGCGTCTGCAAAGATTTCTACCGTGGTTCTATCCCGCTTACCAAACCACACCTGTGACTCCCGACCTGGCGATGAACACCGCCGTTAGTTTCTCGACAACGACCACATGGCAAGCCTACGGCGGGGAGAATACGTTCAGCTACGCGAGTCAAATGATCGGCCTGACCGTGCAGAACTTTTTAGCAGGAGCTTCCGGGCTGGCCGTTGGCGTGGCATTCATTCGAGGGTTCGCGCGCCAGCAGACCAACAAAGCTTGGCAACTTCTGGGTTGATATGACTCGCTCGATTCTGTGGATTCTGCTTCCGTTGTCTCTAGTGGGCAGTTTGCTTTTGGTCTGGCAAGGCGTGCCGATGAATTGGCACCCCTACGCCCATGCCGCGACTCTCGAGGAACGGACAACAAACGATTCCTCAAGGCCCGGTGGCGGCGCTCGAGATCATCAAGAATCTTGGAACGAATGGCGGCGGATTCTTCAATGCGAACGGCGCTCACCCGTACGAGAATCCCACGCCCCTGAGCAACTTTCTCGAGATGCTGGCGATTGTGATGCTGCCGGCGGCATTCACGAACACTTTCGGAAGGATGATCGGCCGGCCTCGGCAGGGCTGGGTGTTATTCGATCGTGATGGCGGTCCTGTTCGTGACGGGGCTCTTGCTGTGCGGAGATGCGGAACAAGCAGGCCATGGAGGACTCTCCGATGTTCCAGGGCTCTCGCAACGCGCAAGTGAACTGGCAGCCCGGCGGAAACATGGAGGGCAAGGAAGTTCGCTTCGGAATTGGTGCATCTGTGTTAACCGCAATCGTTACTTCCAACGGCGCGACCGGCTCGACGAACTCCATGCACGACAGTTACACGCCGCTAGGTGGCGCGGTGCCTCTCGTCAATATGTTGCTGGGGGAAATCGTATTCGGCGGGCTGGGCACCGGAATTTACAGCATCATCATGGTGGCGCTCTGGTCGGGATGATTCTGGCCGGGTTGATGATTGGCAGGATGCCCGAGTACCTGGGGAAGAAGATCGGCCCGCTCGAAACCAAATTCATCACCCTCTACGCGCTTGCGTGTCCACTTGCGGTACTTCCCGTGACGGCGGTCGCCCTGGCAACGAAAGCCGGACTTTCGGGATTGGTCACTCAACAAGGGATCACATGGCCTGACCGAGATCTTCTATGCTTATTCGTCATCCTTCGCGAACAACGGTCAGGCCTTCGCGGGCCTGAGTGCGAACACGGTCTTCTATAACGTCAGTACGGCGGTTGCCATGATGATGGGCCGCTTCGGGCTGGCAATTCCTGCGCTTGCACTGGCCGGACTCCTCGCTCAACAGATTCGAAAAGACGAAGTAGGAAACGCGGTTCCTACCGACGGACCTTTATTTGCAGTTCTGTTAGTGGCCACCGCGTTGATTGTGGGAGGCCTCAGTTTCTTTCCTGTGCTGACACTAGGACCGATTCTAGAGCACTTACTCGGTAGATAACGCCCACATGACCCCACGAATTTTACAGAATAGTTCGCCAGGCGAAGGCACGGATTTATGGTCGCAGATTTCCCTTGCGTCATTCGGGCCGCGGAATTTTTCTTTGGGAGCTCAGCACTGAATGCTCACTCGGATTTCGATTGCGCTGCTGTCTTTCATTTTGATCACACTGGCGCCATTGCAGGGCCAAGATCAGACTGCAACCACTGCCGCTTCGGCACCGATCGCGACGGATCGCCCCGCAGTTACCAACTCCAGCGTCGTCGTCCCTTCTGGCAGCCTTCAGGCGGAGAATGGATTCCTCGAAACCGGCACCCAGGGGCAGAGCATCTTTGACGGCCCGGAGACCCTACTACGTTTGGGTGTCGCCACGAAGACTGAGCTGCGTTTCACCGTGCCGGACTATTATTACAACCTGAACGCCGCTGGCGACGGCGGTACGGGATTCGGCGACTTGGCCATCGGAGTAAAACAACAACTCGGCCCCACGCCGGGCGGATTCGATGTGTCCGCTACTCTGTTCCTCAGTTTTCCGACCGGCGCCGATGGCGTGTCCAGCGGCGGGTACGATGGGGGGCTGCAGGTGGCCTGGTCGCGCGGGCTGTCCGCCAAATGGACGGCGGCCGGAATGCTCTCGATGTACTGGCCCACTCAGGGCCGCGCGCGAAATCTGACCGGCGAGTCCACGATTCTTTTGGATCGGCAACTGACAGGACCGTGGGATGCGTTCGTCGAGTATGCGGGTGACTTTCCGGAAACCGGCGGGTCGCGGCATTTGATGCACTTCGGGACAGCACTGAAGCTCACAAATCAGCAACAACTCGACTTTCACTTCGGCGTGGGCTTGTCGCCGGCCTCCGTGGATCATTTCATTGGTATCGGCTATTCATTCCGATTTCAGGCGTTCCATCGCTAGTGACGAATTAACCATTGGGAAGCCACTTCGCTCTCAACCAACCGCGGCAGCTCAGGTAACTCCTGAAAACCGGACGGGTGGTTCGTCAGCATCCGGGTCCGGCAACGAGGCTCGGAACAGGGAACTCGCGGATCCTCGGTGGAGGACTGGCCCGCAACGGATCCCGCCTCCCACCCAGGATGAAACCGGACATTTCTACTTTGCACAAACCGGACATTCTCATTTCTGCGGCGACGATGGTCCCAGCTTCGTTGACACCCCGTAGCGCGGCTGCTAGATTCCTGTGTTGGTGCAGGTAACTCGACCCAAACGGAAGCTTCAGAGATTTCTCCCGGTAGTTTCGGCGGCCATGGCGGCAGTGCTGGTCGCAGGCTGCGCCGCGAGCCACACGACAGTCGTCAAGCCATCCGGTCCTCCCGTCCAGCTTCAAACCGCGACGAAGCAGGAACTCATCGCGCGCTACAACGAGCAGGCGGACGCGGTCACGTCGCTGAACGCGACCGTCACGATGACGCTGACCGCCGGGTCGGCCTATACGGGCGTGATCAAGCAATATCATGAGATCAAGGCATTCATCCTCGCGCAGAAACCCTCGAGCATTCGCGTGATCGGCCAGGCGCCGGTGGTGGGAACGAACATCTTCGACATGGAAAGCGACGGGGAGACGTTTCGCATATTCATTCCGTCGCAGAACAAGTTCCTCACCGGGCCCGGCGAGTCTGGAACGGCCCTCAGCGAAGCCGATCGAAAACCTGCGGCCGCAACATATGACCGGCGCGATTTTCTGGGATGCGATTCCGGCGCAATCGCCGGTGCTGCTGGAGGAAGCGAGCGACGACGCCTCGCGGTATTACGTGCTGACGGTCGTTCGACGCACCGGCAAATCCGGCGCGGACGCACCGGATCACGACTGGGAGATCGCGCAGAAGGTCTGGTTTGACCGCGCCGATTTGAGCGTCGCTCGCCGGCAATCGTACGACGCCGGGCGGCAAGCTCGCCTCGGACGTTCGCTACGGCAGCTGGGATAGCGTTTGGAGCCGTGCACTATCCCCGGCAGATTGTGCTCGTACGCGGCCGGGCAACGACTACAAACTACAGATCGGTATCACCAAAGCGGCGTTCAATGAGACGATATCAGCCGACCGTTTTGTGCTGCACCAGCCGCCGGGAGCGGAGCTGGTCAACGTGGGCGAGGAGCCCCAAGAGATGAAACCAGCGGAACCGAAAACGGAGCCCAAGAATTGATCGGGCACATGATCGTGCAGAACACCCTGCACCGGCCGGTCCGCACGTTTATCACGGTGATTGCCGTGGCCGTGGAGGTCACGCTCGTCATTATCGTTGTGGGGCTAACGAGCGGGCTGCTGCTCGGAATCCGCCAAGCGCACCGAAGGCGTGGGCGCGGACATCATGGTGCAGCCTCCTTCGGCGTCCGTCTTCATGGCGTTCAGCGGCGCGCCGATGCCGATCGCGATCGGCGACAAACTGCAGCAGCTCGAATACGTGCAGGCCGTCGCGCCCGTGCTCGTGCAGTTCAATTCCGTCAACGGGCTCGACATCGTTTACGGCATCCAGCCGGACACGTTTCGCGCGGTGTCCGGGCGGATTCGTCTTGCATGACGGGCACCGAGCTGCAGGACTCGAACGACATTCTGGTGGACGACGTGTACGCGCGAGCCAAGAAGATCAAGGTGGGGCAGACGCTGCACATCCTGGAGCACGATTTTCATGTGGCCGGCATCGTCGAGCACGGCAAGGGCGCGCGGCTGTTCGTGCTGATGTCCACGCTGCAGGAAATGTCGGGCGCGCATGACAAGGCTTCCGTGTTCTTCATCAAGTGCGACCGCTCCGACCACACGCTGCCGCGGTCGCGACGAGGTCCGCGAGCTGCTGCCGCATTACGAAGTCCGGCCGCTGAAGGATTACATCTCGCTGATGACATCGTCGAACTTGCCGGGACTCGGCGCGTTTATCAACGTGATGATCGGGATCGCCGTCGCGATCGGATTTCTGGTGACGTTTCTTTCGATGTACACCACGATCATCGAGCGCACGCGCGAGATCGGCGTGCTGAAATCGCTCGGCGCGTCGAAAACCTACATCGTCGAGATCATTCTGAGCGAGACCACGCTGCTGTGCCTTGCGGGAGTCGTGACCGGTGTGGGGCTCAGTTATCCTGACGCGTATGATTTTCCTCAAGGTCTTTCCCTCGCTGACGATTCTGATCACCGCTGAAGTGGATTCTTCTCGCCGGGTTGATCGCCATTGCTGGGCGGCTTGCTGGGCGCGACCTATCCCGCATGGCTCGCCAGCCGCAAGGATCCCGTCGAAGCGCTCGCCTACGAATAAGTCGCTCGCGAACGCTGAAATCAGCTACCTCGACGCGCAGTGCCGCACTATGCAGAAACGGCATATCGCGACTAGACTATTTGTATCCTGACAGGCATGATCGCTCGCGGGGGAGCAGGCGTTGGAGCCGATACTCAAGACCGAAAATCTGTGGAAAATGTACCGCACCGGCCGGATGGAAGTGCCGGCGCTGCGCGGCGTCAGCATTTCCATTCTTCCCGGCGAATTCGTTTCGATCATGGGACCTTCGGGCTGCGGGAAATCGACGCTGCTGCACGTGATCGGCGGCCTGGCGCAGGCGACCAGCGGGCGCGTGCTGCTCGACGGCAACGATCTGACGGAAATGAGCGATGCGGCGCGAACGCTGCTGCGCCGCCACAAAGTCGGCTTCGTGTTCCAGCGGTTCAATCTGCTGCCGACGCTGGACACCTATCACAATATCGCGCTCGCGCAGCACATCCACGGAAACGGTTTCGATCCGCACCGCTTCGAGGCTGTCGCCGAGCCTGCTCGGGCTGAGCGAACGCCTGCGCCACAAGCCTTCGGAGCTTTCCGGCGGCGAGCAGCAGCGCGTGGCGCTCGCGCGCGCCATCATCAGCGAGCCGAAAATCGTGCTCGCCGATGAGCCGACGGGAAATCTCGATACCAAGAGTTCGGAAACGGTCCTCGCGCTGCTGCGCCAGCTCAACAAGGATCTCGGCCAGACGATCGTGATGATCACGCACAATCCGGAAGCGGCGACCTACGGCGACCGCGTGCTGCACATGCGCGACGGCATGGTCGTGAACGGCTCGGCCGCCCACTCCTGAGATGCGATCCTTCTGGCGAGGCATCGTCCGCACGATCTTCTGGTCCTACGACCGCGGGAGCTGGCCGTACGACGTGCTGGTCGTGGCGATCGTTGTTTTCGTGCTGGTGACGCCGCGGAGCTGGTTTCACGACCGGCCGCAATCGCGGCGCCGGCGCGAGCTGCGAGCGTGCAGTTCGTCTCCGAGGATTCCGGCAGCCAGACGCGCATCTACCGCCTCGATGCCGCGGCGCTCTCGCCGCAAAAGCGCGCGACGAAGCCGACGCCGGAGCTTGAGCGCGAGACGCACGACATTCTGGGCCGCACGGTGGACGATTTGAAGGACCGCACGTTTCAGGTGCTGCGCATCGATCCCGTGCTCGACGGCGACGGCGCGGTGCTGCACTACGACGTGACCGTCCGTGTTGTAGGCGAGAGCAGAGGCGCACATCATGGCAAGCCGCAAATCTGGCCCGACCCGTTCATGAGCGGATGCAGGACGCCATCCGCGATTTGAAATCGCTGCTCGGATCAGCGCGTGACCACGGCGGAGGTGGTTCGCGAGCACCACAGCCACGGCGAGTCGTATCATCCCGCCGCGCTGCCCGACGCGGTTTGCTTTCCGAATTCGACCGCCGAAGTCAGCGAGATCATGAAGATCAGCGCGAAGCATCAGGTGCCGGTGATCCCGTTCGGCGCGGGCACATCGATGGAAGCGCAGGTGAACGCGATTCACGGCGGCATCACGATCGACATGCGCGAGATGAACAAAGTCGTGCGCATCAGCGCGGAGGATCTGCAGGCCACTGTCGAAGCGGGGATGCCTCGAAAGCAGCTCGATCAAGGCGCTGGCGAATACCGGCTTCACCTTCTTCATCGATCCGGGCGCTGATGCCACGATCGGAGGAATGACCTCGACGCGCGCTTCCGGCACCACGGCGGTGCGCTACGGCACGATGCGCGAAAACGTGATGGCCCTCACGGTGGTGCTGGCCGATGGCCGGATCATCAAGACCGGTTCGCGCGCGCGCAAATCCGCGGCTGGCTACGATCTCACGCATCTGTTCGTCGGCGCGGAAGGCACGCTCGGCGTGATCACCGAAGTTACGCTGCGGCTGCATCCGCTGCCGGAAGCCGTGGCGGCGGCAACCTGCACCTTCGAGACGCATCCGCGATGCCGTCGAGACGGCGATCGAAACTATTCAGCTCGGCGTGGCCGTGGCGCGCATCGAGCTGATGGACGAGGCACAGATCGACGCCTGCAACCGGTATTCGAAAACGAACTATCCAGTGGCGCCGACTCTGTTCTTTGAATTTCATGGCGATAGCGATCGCAGCGTCAACGAGCAGGCGGAAACGGTGCGGAAGCTCGCGGAAGAGCACAAGGGACGCGGATTTCGGTGGTTTACTTCACCGGAAGAGCGCGAAACGCTCTGGAAAATGCGGCACGAGGCCTATTTCGCAAATATCGCCGTTCGCAAGGGCGGGAAAATGTTCACGACCGACATCTGTGTTCCCATTTCCCGTCTCGCGGATTGCATCGTGGAATCGAAGAAAGATGTGGCGGGCGCGCCTTTTCCGGCTCTCGTCGTGGGCCACGTCGGCGACGGCAATTTCCACATGTCCTTCATCCTCGATCCTGAAAGTCCTGCCGAGCTTGCCGAGGCGCGAATCCTGGAAGAGAAGATTATCCGTCGCGCGCTCGAAATGGGCGGCACGTGCACCGGCGAGCATGGCATCGGAACTGGCCGGAAAAAGTATCTCCGCGAGGAGCACGGCGCCGGGCTTGACGCCATGCGCGCGATCAAGCAGGCGTTCGATCCGGATAACCGCATGAACCCGGGGAAAATGGTCGATCCGCACGCGCTATTCGGCGGTTCAGACGGAGCTTGATTGCGCGCAGCCTGTTCCGCTTCGAATTCACTCCACGTCCGCGAGTGCTCCAGCCGGGCGGCATCAGGAACCGAGCGTCGCCCAGCTTGCGGGAATATCCACGTACGATCGATTCAGCTCGGCAACCGATTCGCAGCCTAACAGCGCCAGCGTGCGTTGCAAATCCGCGCGCAGGATCTCGATGGCTCTGGTCACGCCGGCCTCACCCGCGGCGCCCAGCCCGTAGGCGTACGCGCGGCCGATCATGACGGCTCGCGCGCCCAAGCAAAGTGCTTTCGCAATGTCGCCCCCGCGGCGGATGCCTCCATCCATCAGGACTTCGGCGCGTCCGCCGACGGCCTTCACGATTTCCGGCAACGCGCGCAGCGACGCAGCCACTCCGTCGAGCTGCCTGCCGCCGTGATTCGACACGATCACGCCCGCCGCGCCCTCGTCGAGCGCACGTCTGCGCGTCCTCGCCGATCATCACGCCCTTGACCACGATCGGTCCGGGCCATGCTTTGCGGATCCATTTCAAGTCTTCCCAGGTGACTACCGACCGCGCCAGGCTCGCCTGCGTTTCAGCGAGAGGCATGGGGCCGCGTCCCGGCACGATCACGTTCGGCAGTTCCAGCATTCCCCTGTCGCGCAGGAAACCAGCAAGCCATCCGGGATGCGCAAGAAGGTCCGGCAGGAACCGAATCTTCGCAAATTGACTGCGTCCCATCAGCACGCTGGCGCCGTTTCGAACGTCTCTCTCGCGCATTCCGAACGTGCCGGTGTCGATGGTGATCGCCAGCACCGTGAAGCCGGCCTTCTTGGCTCGCTCCAGCGCCGCCTCCGCGCATTCGCGCCCGCCCACGAGATAGAGCTGATACCAGCGCGGGCCCGAAGTCGCCGCCGCAACTTCCTCCAGCGGACTTCCCGAAATCGTGGTCAGCGTGAAACCGACACCCGCTCTTCCGGCGGCGCGCGCGGCAGTGATCTCGCCTCGCGGGTACAGCATGCGGCTGAATCCGACCGGCGCGAGCAGCATCGGCATCGACAGTTCGGAGCCGAGCACTTTCGTGCGCAAATCGCAGCCGCTCACGGCCACGGCGTTGCGCGGGCGAAAAACGACTTCATCGAAAGCTCGGCAATTTTCGCGCAGCGTCACTTCGCCGTCGGCGCCGCCGTCCACGTAGTCGAAGACCACGCGCGGCAGGCGGCGCTCGGCTGCGCGCCGCAGGTCGCCGACGTTGACGACACGCGGCGAGGAAACTCTACGCTCCTGTCGAGTCATCGCCTGAATTCCGTGAATTGGCCGTGGGCCGCGCGAAATATGGGAATGAAAGGGCAACGGAATTGGCTTCCTCCGCGGGCATTCTACCGGGTATCCTCACACACTTGTTGGCAAGCTGCTACGCCGTTCGACACGCGACGGGATTATACGCGCTGCGTCCATCGAGTATATAGTTTCCCCGGGAGCATGATCATGAAGGTTGGCGAAGCGATCGCCGAAATACTGAAGCGCGAGGGCGTGGAGATTATTTTCGGCTATCCGGTGAACCACGTCCTCGAAGCGGCCGCGATCGCGGGCATACGCCCGGTGATCGTCCGCCAGGAGCGCGTCGGGCTGCACATGGCCGACGCGATGTCGCGCGTCTCGAGCGGGCGCAGGATCGGCGTATTCGCGATGCAGCACGGGCCCGGGTCCGAAAATTCCTTGGGCGGCGTGGCGCAGGCCTACAGCGAATCGGTGCCCATTCTGGTGCTGCCCATGGGTTACGCGCGGCGGCTCGCGCACATCGATCCGAATTTCAATTCCGTCGCCAGCATGCGCACGTTTACAAAATCGGCCGAGCCGATCACTGTCGCCAGCCGAGATTGCGAACATTTTCAGGCGAGCCTTTTCGCGCCTGCGCAATGGGCGCGGCGGACCTGCGCTGGTCGAAATACCCGGTTGACCTGTTCGCGGAGGAAATACCGGGGCCGCTCGTGTACGAGCCCGTGATCTCCGACGCGCTACGGGCCCGGATATTGCCGATGTGCGCAGGGCTGCCGCCGCACTGGTCGAAGCGAAACAGTCCCGTCATCTACGCGGGGCAGGGAATTCACTACGCGCGCGCGTGGGAGCCGCTGCAAGCGGCTCGCCGAATTGCTGGACGCGCCGGTCGCCACCAGCCTGCAGGGCAAGAGCGCGTTTCCGGAAGATCATCCGCTGTCGCTCGGATCGGGAGGCCTCGCGTTTCCGCCCACGATTCCGCATTTTCTCGAGAAGGCGGACTGGATTTTCGGCGCCGGATGCAGCTTTACGGAGACGGCGTTCGGCATCGCCATGCCGAAGGGGAAGAAGTTCATTCACGCCACGCTCGATCCGAATCACCTGAACAAGGACGTTCGCGCCGACATCGGCCTGATCGGCGACGCGCAATTGACGCTCGACGCGCTCTGCGCCGAAGTCGAGCGGCTGATCAAGAAGCCGCGGGCATCTCGGCAGCCGAGGAAATCGCGGCGATCCGCAAGACGTGGCTCGACGAATGGATGCCGCAAGCTCACCTCGCGAGGAAACGCCGCTTTCGCCGTATCGCGTGCTGCTGGGATTTGCAGCACACGGTCGACGTCGCGAATACGATCATCACGCACGATGCAGGCAGCCCGCGCGATCAGCTCGCGCCGTTCTGGGTGACGAAGGAGCCGCTCACCTATCTCGGCTGGGGCAAGACGACGCAGCTCGGATACGGGCTTGGCCTCGCGATGGGCGCGAAACTCGCGCGCCCCGAAAAGCTCTGCATCAACGTGTGGGGCGACGCCGCGATCGGATTCACCGGCATGGATTTTGAGACCGCCGTGCGCGAGCGGATTCCGATTCTCTCGATCCTGCTCAACAATTTCAGCATGGCGATGGAATTGCCGATCATGCCGGTATCCACCGAAAAATACCGCTCGACCGATATTTCCGGGGACTACGCCGCGATGGCCCGCGCCTTCGGCGGGTACGGCGAGCGCGTCACGGACCCGGGCGAAATCGTTCCCGCGATCCGCCGCGGAATCGAGCAAACGAAGAAGGGCGTTCCCGCGCTGCTGGAATTCATCACGTCCAAGGAGCTGACCGTCTCGAAGCAATATTACGGGAAGAAATAGACGCGCAATCCTCCGCGCATGCCTCCGACCACCGTTGTTGAAAATCAGTCGCATGCTCGGACGACAGCACTACAAAGAGCGCGCCGAATGCACTATGATCTGCCGCGAGCATCGACGTTGACGTCACCGGGGGGCTCCAGCCTATGAAACGAATTGTCTGTGTTGGCGCGCTTTCGTTTGCCTGCGGGACCTTCCTGCTTTCCACGATGCCGCTGCTGACCACCGCGCAAAGCAAGTCACCGCTTCCAATCTCCCCCGGCCAGACGCTGTTCGACCAGCACTGCGCGTCCTGCCACGCCGGCCCCAATCGAGTGGATCGCGCCCCCGACCTGAAAACGCTGATGCAGTTCGCGCCCGAATCCGTGCTCGCGGCCATGACCACGGGGACGATGGCGCTGCCCGCTCAAAAACTCACCGACGATGAAAAGCGCTTCATCGCCGAATATCTCGGCGGGCGCCCGCTCGATTCGAAACATTCGGGCAGCGCCGACTCGATGTCCAATCGCTGCCCTACCAATCCACCGCTTCTGGACCCGTCGGCCGGACCGTCGTGGAACGGATGGAGCGCCGAGCCCGGTAACACGCGTTTCTCCTCAACAAAGAACGCGGGCCTGACCGCAGCCGACATTCCCCAACTGAAGCTGAAGTGGGCATTCGGATTTCCGAATGGCGACACAGCCTTTGGCCAGCCGACCGTCGCAGGCGGGCGCATCTACGTGGGGAGCGACATCGGCTACGTCTATTCGCTCGACGCGGCGACGGGCTGCGTCTATTGGTCCTTCCATGCGAAGTCCGGAGTGCGCACGGCGCCGAGCGTAGCCGCCGTGAAGGGCGCGGGCGCCACTAGCTACGCCGTCTATTTCGGAGACATGCGCGCGAATGCCTACGCAGTTGACGCGGCGACGGGCGATCAACTGTGGACCCAAAATCTGTCCGACCACTACACCGCGCGCATCACTGGAGCGCCCTCGCGTCTATGAGGGGCGCGTGTACGTTCCCATCTCGGCCACGGAAGAGGCGTTCAGCGCGGCTCCCTCCTATCCTTGCTGCACATTTCGAGGCAGCGTCGTCGCGCTCGATGCCAAAACCGGCCAGCAAGTCTGGAGGACCTACGTAATTCCGGAAATACCTAAGCCGACGCGCAAGAATTCGGCCGGCGTTCAGTTGATGGGCCCCGCCGGGGCCGCGGTGTGGAACTCTCCGACGATCGATCCCAAGGCGCACGCGCTGTACGTCGGAACCGGAGACGCGTTCACCGAACCGGCCGCGAAAAATTCGGACGCCGTCGTCGCGCTCGATCTGACAACGGGGAATATCCTCTGGTCCTTTCAGGCGGTGGAAAATGACGCGTGGATGGTCGGCTGCGTGCCGGTGCTCAAGCGATAACTGCCCGAAGGATCTGGGAGTGGATTGGGACTTCGGATCCTCGCCCGTCCTGGTCAGAACTGCGAACGGCAAGCGGATGCTGCTTGCCACGCCGAAAAGCGGAACCGTCTTCGCGCTCGATCCGGATCGCAAGGGAGCGGTTATCTGGCGAGTCGAATCTCTCCGAATCGCCAGCGCCGAACAACGGCGAGATCGCGTTCGGCGGCAGCACGGATTCGAAGAGGGCATATCTGGCGCTCGAGAACGGCAACTTCGTTGCCGTCGACCTCGCCACCGGCAAGCCGCGCATGGACCACGCGTCTTGAGTCGCTCGACAATCTCGGCCCGCCGACCATCAACGGCGAGAACCGCACGAAGGCGGGCTTGCGCTTCGGCCAATCCGCGGCCGTGACGGGAATTCCAGGCGCCGTCTTTACCGGCGGCTGGGACGGCATTCTGCGCGCCCTTTCAACCGACGACGGCAAGATTCTCTGGCAATTCAATACCGCGCGCGAATTCACGACCGTCAACGGCGTCGCCGCGAAGGGCGGCTCGATGGGCGGGCCGGGTCCGGTGGTTGCCAACGGAATGCTCTACGTCGGATCGGGATACGCAAACGTCGGCGGCGGAATGCCGGGCAACGTGCTGCTGGCGTTTGCGGCGAAGTGAACTTCACGGGGGGATCGTAAATGAAGCGAACTCTGTTGTTCCTGTTCCTCGCGGTGTGCGTCGTCTGCTGCCGCGCATCGCAAGCCGCTGCCCAGACCGACGCGCAGGGCGAAGCACAGAAACCGCCGCAATCCCCGCCGGCCGCTGCTCCGAACGCAATCGCATCGCCCAGCGGCACCGAAATCGGAAACGGCATCTTCGAGCAGAAATGCGTCTCCTGCCACGAGCATCCCGCCACCGGATCGCGCGCACCGTCCTTCGCCACCATGAAGCTGATGACGCCCGAAAAGATCTATTCGGCGCTCATCACCGGCCCGATGGCGGTCGTTGTGGGGAACACGCTGACCGACATGGAAAAGCGCCGCGTCGCGGAGACGGTCAGCGGCCGCCTGATCGGCAGCACGGGCGCGGGTGATGCGAAATCGATGCCGAATCATTGCGCGAGCAATCCGCCGATGGCCGACCCTGCGTGCCGGTCCGGCGTGGAATGGCTGGGGTGCCGATGCCGGAAACACGAGATTTCAATCCGCGAAGGCCGCGGGAATCTCCGCGGATCAAGTGCCGCGCTTGAAATTGAAATGGGCTTTCGGTTTTCCCACGGGCCTTTCGGCCTACGGCCAGCCGACCATCGTGTCCGGCCGCGTCTTCGTCGCCAGCGACAACGGGTACGTTTACTCGCTTGACGCCCAAACCGGCTGCGTCTACTGGTCGTTTCAGGCGAAGGCCGCGATGCGGACAGCCATCAGCGTCGGTCCCGTCACAGGCCACGGCGAAACGAAATTCGCGGCGTACGTCGGCGATCAGAAGGCCAACGTCTACGCGATTGACGCGCAGACGGGAAAGCTGCTCTGGACGCGATTGGTGGACGATCACATCACCGCGCGCGATCCGGGCGCTCCGACGCTCGCGGACGGCCGGTTGTACGTGCCGGTTTCGACCTTCGAGGAATTCTCGGCGTCCGATCCGCTCTATCCGTGCTGCACGTTTCAAGGCAGCGTCGTGGCGCTCGACGCAAGCACCGGGAAGCGGCTCTGGAAAACTTACACGATCGACGAAAAGCCCAAGCCCGTGAGAAAGAATTCCAAGGGCACGCAGCTCTGGGCGCCCTCGGGCGCTTCGGTCTGGAATTCGCCGACCGTGGATCGCAAGCGCCAGGCCGTTTATTTCGGCACTGGCGACGGTCAGACGGATCCGGCTCCGGAAACGACCGACGCCGTGATGGCGCTCGACATCAAAACCGGCAAGCGGATTTGGTTTCACCAGGCCACCGCCAACGATGCGTTCCTGGGGGCGTGCGATGAAGATGTTCCCAACCGCTCCGAAAATTGTCCCCCGCATCAGGGGCCGGATTGGGATTTCGGTTCTTCCGCGATGCTGCGGACCCTGCCGAACGGTCATAGGCTGCTCGTCGCCGGACAGAAGAGCGGCACAGTGTTCGCATTCGATCCGGATCGCAATGGCGCCTTGGTCTGGAGCACGAACGTCCTGCTGCCGGGCCAGAAGCCGCCAAGTTCCTTCGGCGAGATCGTCTACGGCGGCGCGCTGGACGAGCGCAATGCCTATTTCGCGCTTCGCAGCGGCCGCGTGATCGCGCTCGCGCTGGAGACAGGCAAGCCGGTCTGGTCGGTGCCGTTAGGCGCGGGTGGTGCCGTTACGCTGTCTGCCGCGATCACCGGAATTCCCGGCGCGGTCTTCGTCGGCGGTTGGGACGGAAAACTGCAAGCGCTATCGACCGCGGATGGACGAGTCCTCTGGCAATTCAATACCGCCAAGGATTTCAAAACCGTCAACGGCGTGAAGGCAAAAGGCGGCGCGATGGGATCGGCCGGGCCGACGGTCGCCGGCGGAATGGTGTTCGTCGGTTCTGGATACGCGGTCTTCAGCGGCAGATCAGGCGGGCAACGTGCTCCTGGCATTTTCAGCCGAATAGCCAAAGACGCCAGGAGTCCCCGCGCCGGCGAATTCTGCTTACTGAGTTTTCGCCGGAGCTTTCTTGGTAATCAGAATGTTCTTCAGCGCGTCGGGATCGTTCTTCAGTTCTTCTTTTCCCGCCGGGAATTTATTCGACTGAAGAATATAGGAAATCACGTCCAGAGCAGCGTCCGGCTCTAGGCTTCCCGGCTTGTCCTGCGGCATGGTTCCCTGAATCAGCCCAAGCAGATCGGCCATGGTCTGCCCCTCCCAAATATCGGCGAAGGCATCTCCCGCCAGAGGCAAAGCTTGGCCACTGCCGCTCAGATCTTCCATGTGGCAACTGCTGCAGCTCGTGTTGTACTGCGCCTTGCCGCGCGCAGCCTCATCGTCCGTATAGACGCCGTCCCAAGTCGTTTTGGCCGGTGCAGGGTTGGCCGCCCGCGCGGATCGAATCTCTCCGCCCAGGCAAGCGCACATCGCAACAATCAGCCCCGCTATCAGCCACAAGCGCCCATGCGCTACGGCACTGCGCAGTCCCGAAAAATCCTCGTTTCCGATCGAGTTCATATGATCAACTTCCCCTTGGTTTAGATGCAGCGAACATGCTTCGCGCATTCAATGATAACAAACGTCTGCACGGATTGGACGTGCGCTCGATCGTACTAGGTTGCGGATTGCGGCCGGTTTAGGGCGTGGGCAGGGCCCAGGCGTACACCACGCCGTCCGAAGGAATGATGATGTATTGCTTGCCATCCAGTTCGTAGCTCATGGGCGCCGTCGTTGACCCGCCCCCGCCGTAGGTGTGCCACAAAGTCTTGCCGGTGGCGGGGTCAAGAGCCATCAGCATTCCCGAATCGTTCGCCGTGAACACCAGATGCCCGGCCGTCGCAAGCGATCCCGCGAATCCTCCCCGGCTGCCGGTCATGTCCTTCGTCCAGCGAACTTTTCCGGTTTGATAGTCGATCGCATACAACACGGATTTCGAATGCAGAATAAAATCCCGCCCGCCCCAACCTTCCGCATTCTTGCCGGGCATGGTGACGTAGTACACGCCGATGCTGTCCCGGGCGTTGGCAAAAAATAGCCCCGTGGTCGGATCGAAGCTCGATGGATTCCAGTTCGTTCCGCCCGCCGCGCCGGGCTTCGCCAGCGCGCCATCGAGTTGCGGTTCCGTTTCCCTCTTCGGAATCGGCTGGCCGCGTTCATCGAGGCCTTGCATCCAGTTGATGTCGAGATAGGGCTTGGTGAGCAGCGATTTTCCGGTGGCGCGATCGAGCACGGCAAAGATGCCGTTGCGGCTCACCTGGGCGAGCAGCTTGCGCGGTTTCCCCTGAAAATTAGCGTCGAACAAAATCGGCGTTTGAATCGCGTCCCAGTCGTGGGTATCGTGCGGCGAAATCTGGTAATACCAGGCCATCTTTCCCGTGTCCGCATTCAGCGCCACAATTGTGCACGTGTAAAGATTGGCCCCGGGCCGCGCATCTCCGGCTTCCACGGGGTGCGGATTGCCGGTGCCCCAGTAGGTAAGATTCAGTTCCGGATCGTACGTCCCGGTCAGCCACGTCATTCCGCCGCCGCGCGTGATCACGTCGGTATCGTGCGGCCATGTCTCCCATCCGGGTTCGCCGGCTTTCGGCTCGCTGTCCCAATGCCACTGCAGCTTCCCGGTGTCCGGGTCGCGGGATTCAATCCATCCGGGGAGGTCCGCGATATCGCCGGAGATTCCCAGTATCAGGTGATTGCCCACGATCAGCGGCGGTGAGCTTCCGAACGCTTTCAGCGCCGGATCGGCCATCTGGATCTGCCACAGAATTTTGCCGTTGCGCGCATCCAGGCAAATCAACTGCGCGTCCGGGGATGCGAAGTAGAGCTTGTCCTTGTACATCGCGAATCCGCGGTGACCGGCTCCGGGCAGACCGCCCTGCGCGGGACGATTGACGTGCCAGATCTGCCGGCCGGTGCGCGCGTCGATGGCGAACAGGTCGCTGGGCAGCGTGAAATAAAGAATTCCGTTCACTTCGAGCGGCGTGGAATAAACGGCACCCTGCGCGCGCGTCTGAAAGGCCCACGCGAGCGTCAGCGATTTCACATTCGTTTGGTTGATCTGTGCGAGCGGACTATAGCGCCGGCCCGAGTAGTCGCCGTTGTACATCGGCCACGTATCCGTCGGCTGCTTCAATAGCTTTGATTGATCGAGTTCCTGCGCGGACAAACCTGTCGCGAATGCGAGAAGGATTACGAGTTTCTTCACTTGCTTCCCTCCGGTACGGTCGCCGCAGGTGCGATTCGGCAGCGATGTGACTCTGCAACAGCTGCGCGCGTCTCTTCCATTGCAAGGTTCTCTGCGGCGACGAATCATACCACGAAGGTTTCGCGCCGGGCCTTTGGCTGTCGCCAAATTGCGATGTACCATCACAAGTCTGCGCGCGGACGACTCTTGACAAGCCGCGGATGCGAACCTAATGTAGTCGGGCTTTCATTACGCCACGGACGGCGGGGAATTGGTGGCGTTCGATCCCAAGCTGATTTGACGCGGAATCCACAGGAATCAGTGGCTAACCGAATCTGAATTCAGAGAGGATTTCTCACCGTGATGTATCTTTATGAGTTTTGCAAATGGCTGCAACACACGTCTGTCGGAGTTGAAGTGTCGGAGTCGTTGTGGCTATTTCCTTTGATCGAGACCGTACACATCTGGGGCATCATCTTGCTCGTGGGAACCACTGGCGTGCTCGACCTGCGGCTGCTCGGACTCATTCTGACCAACCAGCGCGTTTCGGAGTTGCACCATAAGCTGATTAGGTGGACCTGGACCGGCTTCGCGGTGATGTTTACAGCGGAAGTTTCATGTTCGCTTCCGAAGCCTCGAAGATGTACGAAAACGGCGCCTTCCGCGTCAAGATGCTCCTGATCGTGCTCGCCGGACTGAACGCGCTGATCTTCGAAAACACGGCGTTTCGAAACATCGCGAAATGGGACGATGCTCCCCGCGCTCCGATCGGCGCCAAGGTTGCTGCCTGCGTCTCGCTCATCGCTTGGGTAGGCGTCATCGCCGCCGGGCGATGGATCGCATATTGGTAAGCCGGAATCGCCCAGCGAAAGCGTTGAATTTTTCGCTGCGCGTGCGGCTCGAGCCTCCCTTTATCCCCCGAACCAATTCTTTTCCTCCTGCCGCGAACCGCGCGGAGCCTTTCGCCGATTCCGCGCGGCGTTCTGCTTCCTTACAAACGTACTTCCTTGATTGACACCGCGTAATAGTTCTGCTATACGCTCGCGCCATAACGTAGGCCAAGCGCTTTGATGTCGCGGGGGAACCGATCTCTCAGGGGGGCATCATGAGATTCAAGGCAATCCTTGGGCTTTGCATTTTCCTTTCCTCCACAGTCCTTTGGGCGCAGACGATTTCCACCTCCCAGATCAGAGGCACGATCCAGGACCCCAGCGGCGGGGCCGTGGCCGGCGCCGAGATCAAACTAACGCAGGCGGCGACGGGCTCCGTGCGAACCGCGACCAGCGGGGCAAACGGAGGCTACTCGTTGTCCGATCTGTCGGTGGGATCGTATCGGCTGGAAGTCACCAAGGAAGGCTTCAGCAAGTACGTGCAGACAGGCTTGGTGCTCCAGGTTGGCGACAATCCAACGATTGACGTTGTCTTGAAAGTCGGCGCCGTCACTCAGGAAGTGACCGTAGAGGCTCAAACGGTGGCCGTGGACACACAGAGCACCGGCGTTGGAGAGGTCGTCGCGCCACAGCAAGTGCAGGATCTGCCGCTCAACGGGCGGCAATTGACCGATCTATTGACCCTCACCGGCGCGGTCGGCCAGGGCAGGGCCTTCCGGGCTTCGTACCCCTCCTCGGCTGTCATCTCAATTGCAGGTGGCGCGCAGGGCAGCGTGGCCTATTGGCTCGATGGCGGCACGCACAACGATCCGCTGAGCAATCAGAATCTTCCGCTGCCATTCCCGGATACGGTCGAGGAATTCAAAGTCGAGACCAGCTCGTTGCCCGCTCAATACGGCACCCACCCTTCGGGTGCGGTCAACGTCGTGACCAAGTCAGGTTCGAACCAATTTCACGGCGACGCCTTTGAGTACGTGCGGAATTTCATGTTCGATTCCAAGAACACCGGCTTTGCTGGTGCCGAGGCCACTCCCTCCGCGGCCTTCCGCCCTCCTCTGAAGCGCAATCAGTTTGGCGGCACGATCGGCGGCCCGATTAAGAAGGACAAGCTCTTCTTCTTCGCGGGTTGGCAAGATACCATCCAGCGTTCCAGTAATCCGGCCCAAACGACCCTCCCAACTCAGGCGATGCGCAATGGCGACTTTTCGCAGTGCCTCGGGAGCTCGGCCGAGTCCTTAGGAGCGCCATTCGGGCCCGCCTCTGGAGTTACCGGAGTAGGGGCCCCGTATAACAATCCGGACGGGGACTTCGCGTACAATCAGACCAATCCCGCTCTGTATAGCCCGATCGCCAAGGCGTTGATGAACCATCTGCCGGTGGCTCCGGCTTCCAACGCGTGCGGCACATACAACTACCAGACTCCATCCAATTTCGATGAGAACCAGGGGCTGGCAAGGATCGACTATCACGCGAGCAGCAAGAACACCATCTTCGGGCGCTATTTCATAACGAACTGGCAACAGCCTCCTGCCAAGCCCGAGAAACTACCGAGCGGCCAGCCCGATCTTCTGATCGCGGCCATCGATGGTGCGTTCAACCGAGTCCAGAACCTGACGATGGGGGATACGTACTTGATCGGTTCGAACACGGTCAACAGCGTCCGGGCGACAGCCAATCGAAGTAGGAACCTCACGCTCCAGAACACCACTCTCAATCTTGCAGGCTTGCTGACGGAGGCGGAAGCCGTTCCCGGGAACCCACTACTGCCGAGCCAGATCGGTGCAATCTACCAGCAGGGTACTCCCAAGTTTCCAAACTACATGCCGAATTTCGCTGTAACTGCCGGGTTCGGCGGCCTATTCAACTCAACTCCATCCCTTCAGCCTTACGACACGCTTGAACTTTCCGATGACCTTTCCATGACGCGCGGAAAGCACCAGATCTCCGTTGGAGTGGATATCATCAATTTGAGAGCGTTCGCGACCAACTATCTGTTCAACCAGGGCGACTTTACGTTTGATGGCAACCGCCTAAACGTGCTGCCGTTCCCTCTCGCGAGCTCGGGCCTTGCCGACCTCATGATGGGCTTGACCTCGGCCAATAGCGGCTTTGCTCAGGATGCTCCGATCCCTTCCATCCAGCACCAGAATATCTTTGCGCTCTATGCGCAGGACGCCTGGAAAGTCACTCGCCGTCTGACGGTTACCGCCGGGCTTCGGTGGGATCCCTTCTTCGGACACACCGATCCGAAGGGCCACGTGGTCAGCATTTCGATCCCGAATATCATTAACGACGTGCACAGCACGAAGTTTCCCGCCGCGCCGGCCGGCTACCTCTTTCAGGGCGATCCCGGCGGACCGACCAACAACAAGCTGTCGAAGAATGCGCTGGATAAATGGAGCCCGCGCCTGGGAGTCGCCTGGGATCCGAAGGGCGACGGACGGATGTCCATTCGCGCAGGCTTCGGGATCTTTTACGACTTTCCGAATTTCTCGTACGATCAATTCGGATTCGAAGAGCCTTGGGGCGGAGCCGCCACAGCCCCCGGTGGCAGTTGTACCGTCACGTGCGTTAGCGACCCGTGGGGAACAACGGCGACTGCGCCCAACCACTTCACTTTTTGCCCCTACCCCTGCACGGACGTCGCGACACAGTCCGTGCCTGGCAATCCCTTCGGTGGGGGACCGGGCAGTCCCGATGACTTTGTCGGAGCGGGCCCCACGAAGTCTGCGTACTTGCCGGGCGCTCTGGTGTTCAGCTATCCGCTAAGTGTCAAGCCGACGTACGTCATGCAATACAACCTGAGCGTCGAAAAACAGCTGGGTACCAACTGGCTAGTCTCTGCAACTTACCTCGGAAGTCAGCAACGCCACCTCTGGGGAAACAATGAAGCGAATCCGGGTATGCAGGGACCGTGCCCTCCTGGCTACCCGTTCCCGAATGGCGTCGCGTGCGTTGCGGACGGCGGCAAAGTTCCTAACGGGCCATGTCCCGGGTTCCTTCCGCCGGCATTTTGTGCTGGTCCGGGCACTGCTCTGAACGCGAACCGAATGCTTCAGCACTATGGGACCATGTGCTCGCCGACGACTTCCTGCTATGGAGAGACCCTTCTTTTGGAGCAGCAGGGAACAGGAAACTACAACGGTCTGCTCCTCTCGGCCCAACACCATTTTGCCAATCACTTCACCTCGACTACGAATTACACGTGGTCCCACTGCATCTCGGACAACTACACAACGACACTCGGCTTCTTCCTTGCGGCGGAATCCAGGCCATACGATCGGAAGTTTGATCGCGGCAATTGTCCGAATGCCGATACTCACAACATCTTCAACCAATCGCTCGTGGCGGAGACTCCCAAGTTTTCGAATCACGTTACGGATATGCTCGTCGGCCACTGGAGATTCTCGTTGTCCGGTATCGTGCAATCCGGCACGGACATTTCTCCGATCATGCTTCTCGATTTTTCGGGGAGTGGCAACGGGCTCGACGCAGCGGCCCAACTTGGTCCCCGGTGTGGATCCGTATTGTGCGCATAAGGGCCGAACCTGCTGGCTCAATCCTGCAGCCTTCGCTGCACCGGCTCCGTACACGTTCGGCAACCTAAAAAACAACAGCCTGTTTGGCCCGGGGTCGATCATCTTCAACACTGCGCTGGAGAGGATCTTCCAGATTCGGGAAAGCCAACAGGTCACGTTTCGCTGGGAGGTATACAACGTGCCGAATCACGCGAATCTATATCCGCCGAGCGGGGCCGCGCCTGGAATCCTGCCAACCTTCGGCCAGCCCACTCCGGCAAGCACTGCGGGCTTGGGCGCTCTGAACCAAACGACCAACGATCCGCGCGTCATGCAGTTCGCGCTGAAATATAGCTTCTAGCCGAACGATGCCGATTCCCAACTAGCGATCGGCGGCTCGCGCCGGTCGCTCGAAAATAATTGTCGCCAAAGGTAGGGCCCATGGCATGATGCCCCGGTTGCGCCGATCAGGGCGCGACCGGGGGATTGCCTTTCGCTATTGTTGTGGGTGGGCGTGGTTGCCGCGGAAATATGAATCGCACACGGTCAGAAAGTCGCATGGCGTGGAATCTCGCAAGGGGATCGGCGGTTGCCGTCCTGGCCGCAGGCCTCCTGATCATGCTCGCGACTCCCGCGCACGCGCACCACTCCGGCGCCATGTTCGACATGGCTCACCCGATCACGTTGACAGGCGTAGTGACCAAGGTCGAGTGGACCAATCCCCACACATTCATGTACGTCAACGTGAAGAACGACATCGGCGTGGTCGAGGAGTGGGCGATCGAAATCAACAGCCCCAACTTTCTTCGCCACAACGGCTGGACCAGCACCACCATAAACCCGGGCGACAGCATCACCATTACGGGAGCGCCCGCCAAGAGCGGTTCGAAATTCATGCACGGCACGAGCGTGGAGTTATCGAACGGCGTGCAGCTCAGGTCGTAGCATTCTCGACTGGAGCTTAAAAAAAGCCAAAGGGTAGGGGGTAAGCAGCATGCGAGTCGTGAACCGAGCTTGGGTCGTCGTTATTCTAGCCGCGGCGTTTGTGTCATTCGCGGCCGCGCAGCAGGCGCCGCCGGGTCAAGCGCCAACACCCGAACCAGGACGTCCCGTGGTGGGTGGATTCCCGATGGGACCTTCGGGCAAGATTCTCGAATTCCGCGCCGAGCCCAGCTCCATTCAACCGGGCCAGACCTCCACGCTGCACTGGCATGCCGTCAATGCCGATGACACGTATCTCGATAACTGTCTGGGAATCGTGGCGACGCTCGGCAGCCACGAAGTCTCTCCGAAGGTGACAACCACCTACACGTTCACCGCCAAAGGCCGCGCGGGCGCCGACACGAAATCCGTAACGGTCACGGTCGCGGGCACCACTCCCGCTCCGCCGGAGGCTGCGGCTGCGTGCGGCGATCCGCACAACCAGCCGGTCCCACGCGCCGCGGACGGCCATCCGGACCTTTCCGGAGTTTATATCGCCGGTTTCAGCCTTCGGCCCGTGGACAACATTTCCGTGAAGCCGGGTGCGGAGAAGTACAAAGTTGTGGCCGACCCGAATGACCTTGGCCAGGGAGTGACCTGCGTCCCGCCGGGCGTGCCGGCGGCAACGATGCAGCCGTATCCCCTGCAGATTATCCAGAAGCCCGGTCTCGTCGTGATTCTCTATGAGGCCTACCATATCTTTCGCGTGATCCCGACCGATGGCACCACTCACCCGGACGACCTCGACCCCACGTATATGGGAAATTCCGTCGGGCACTGGGACGGCGACACGCTGGTGGTGGATGTCGTCGGTTTCAACGACAAGACGTTCGTCGGATCGTACAAGCACACGACGGCCTATCATGTTGTCGAGCGCTATCATCGCGTTTCCTACCAGGAGCTCGATTACGAAGCCACCATCGATGACCCGAATGTTTTTGTGGCTCCCTGGAAGCAAGCCAGCCGTATGCGCCTGCACCCGGAATGGCAGATTCAGGAATACGTCTGCGAAGACAACAACAAGGACTACAAAGAACTTCTCCAGACTAAGTAGCGTGCGCGATTCGATGCAAATGGCAGGGCGGGTAGCGGGGTTGAGCGGCGTGGTGCATGTGATTCGAATTCTGATTTTGGCGGTGTTCAGCGCGGCGCTGGCTTCGACGCTGATGGCGCAGCAAGAGCCGGCGCCAGTGCCCGCACCTGCGCCGACGAGTCAGGCACCGCCGGCCCGGCTGCCGCGTGACGGATTCCCTACGGGCCCGGCTGCGAAAATTCTCAGCTTCGCGGCCGATTCGGACTCCATTCAGCCCGGCCGGTCGGTCACTTTGAAATGGGCAGTCGTGAACGCGGACAAAATCACGCTCGATCAGGGCATCGGGATCGTCACGGCCCGCGGGAGCCGCACGGTTTCTCCGAAAACCACCACGACCTACCAACTGACGGCGCTCGGATACGGAACGGCCGGTAACAGCGCCCTAAGCGTCACTATAACGGTCGCTGGGACGCCCACAATGCCACCACATCAGACGGATATAATGCCTTCAACTGAAGCGATTCCGCGCATGCCGGACGGCACTCCCGACCTTTCCGGAATTTACATCGCTCCGTTCATGTCGATCAAAGCGGTCGAGCAAGTAAGACTGAAACCGGGGGCCGAAAAGTACAAAGTTGGCACCGACTTCGGTTTCGATCAGACGGAGCACTGTTTGCCGCCGGGCGTCCCGGGCACCACCTCGTGGCCCTATCCATTGCAGATCGTGCAAAAGCCCGGGTTGGTGCTTATACTCTATGAAGCTGAGCATCTTTTCCGCGTGATTCCCACGGACGGCGAGACTCATCCTGCGGATCTCGATCCCACGTGGATGGGGAACTCCGTGGGAAGATGGGAGGGGGACACGCTGGTCGTGGACGTGACCGGCTTCAATGACAAGGGTGCGGTCGAGGAGTACCGCCACACGGCCGCCTATCACGTCGTCGAGCGCTATCGCCGCATCGCTTACGATAAGCTCTCCTACGAAGCGACGATCGAAGATCGAAACGTGTTCGCGGCGCCGTGGAAGATAGCGGGAACCTTGACGCTGCATCCGGAATGGCAGATTCAGGAGTATGTTTGCGAGGAGAACAATCATAATTACAAGGAATTGTTCGATCCGCACAAGAATTAGAAGGCAGATTCACGCGGCATGTCCGCGATTACGGGAAATCAGGAGGCCCATCGAATGAGAATCAAAGCGGCTGTTTGGATTGCGGGAATGATGCTGTTGCTCGTGGCTCCGGCGGCAAACGCGCATCATTCGGTCTCGATGTACGACATGGAGCACCCCAGCACCTACAAAGGCGTCGTAAACAGGATCGAGTGGACGAATCCCCACGCGTACGTTTACCTCGACGTGAAAAATGAAAAGGGCGAGCGTCGAGGAATGGGCCATGGAAATCAACAGCCCGAACTTTCTCCGGCACAACGGATGGACCAGCACCACGGTGAAACCCGGCGACATCATCACGTGCACGGGCGGAGCCGCCAAGAGCGGCGCGAAGACCATGCGCTGCACCTCCGTAACGCTCGCCGACGGCCTCGTCCTCCGCTCCTGACGCTAATCGACGGACTGGACCGCTCGCAGAACTCCGATTGACTTCGGCAGTTGCGGATGTACTATCACGCCCGGGGGAATGCCGGACATGCTTCATTTCTGCGAGTGGCTCGAACACAATCCGTGGATCATTGCGCTCGATAGCAACGTCGCGCTCTCGCTTTTCTTCGAGATCATGCACTACTCCGGTTTTTTCCTGCTGGTCGGAGCCACGGCGATCGTGGACCTGCGCGTCCTGGGCCTCGCAGGGCGGAAGGAACGTGCGCAATCGCTCTCCGAACAGCTTGCACCGTGGATGTGGACGGGGTCTGGCGATGGCGTTCGTGTCAGGATTCTTCATGTTCTCCTCCGATGCCGCGGATTTCTATCAGGCGAATACTTTTCGCATCAAGATTCTAGTGGTATTGGTGGCGGCAATATTTGGCGCCGTTGTGGTGCGCAAGGTGCCCCGGTGGGGCGAGTTGCCGGCGATACCGGCCGGTGCCAAGCTCGTGGCTTTCATTTCCCTGGTTCTCTGGATTGGCGCCATCCTGATTTCAGTCGAAGTCCCGGCGATTTCGGGCGTCGGATAGACGTCCGATGCGCCGCGTGCATCCGCCGCGAGAGATTTGAGGTCCACACAAATGCTTAGCTTCTTCATGGCTTTCGCGAAGTGGCTGCAGGGCACGTGGTGGGCGCTGGATATCAGCGGATCGACCTGGGCGTATCCGTTCGTGCAGATGACGCATTTCTCGGGGCTGTCGCTCTGGGTGGGCACGAATCTGGCGCTCGATCTGCGCCTGCTCGGGATCGGCAAGAAGCGGCAGACGGCCTCGCAGCTATCGGACGCGCTGTTTGCGTGGAACTGGCTCGGATTTTGCATCGCGGTCGCCGGCGGATTCATGCTCTTTGCCAGCGCCGCGACCAAGTACATCCCCAACCCTGCATTCGAGATCAAGCTCGGCATCCTGATCCCTGCCGGCATCATCTTACATATCGTGAACCAGCAGAAAGCGCGCACGTGGGGCCAGACGTCGGAAACGCCGATGGCGGCAAAGCTCGCGGGCTTGCTTGAGTTGCTGATCTGGTTCTCGGTGATCACCGCCGCCGTTTCGATTCCGAATTACGACACACATTAGTCCGCATGAAACGTCGCTACTTCGATCTGATACTCGCCGGCGCCGTGGCCATCGCTTTCGCCGGCTGCGGCAATCACGGAAGCGGCGAATCATCCGCCCCGGCCGCGAGAGTTGACGCGCCGACTGCCGGCTCCATCACCGGCACAGTCACACTCGACGGCGCGCCTCCCGTATCGAAGCCTATCGATATGAGCGCCTCGCCTGCTTGCGTACAGGCGAATTCTTCGCCCGTGGTAGCGCCGAGCGTGTTGACCGGCGAAAACGGTGCGCTCGCGAATGTCGTGGTCTACGTGAAAAGCGGTCTCGGCAACTATCGATACGACACGCCAACGGACACCGCCGTCCTTGAGCAGAAGAGTTGCATGTACGAGCCGCATGTCGTCGCTCTGATGACGAACCAGCCGTTTGAAATCCAAAACAACGATCCGACCATGCACAACGTGCATCCGTTACCGAAGCACAACCGCCAGTGGAGCACATCTCAACCAGCCGGCTCCGCCGCGCTCAAATCGACCTTCGCGCGCCCTGAGTTTGCGATGGAGGTCCTTTGCAACGTCCACCCCTGGATGCGCGCCTGGATCTTCGTCTTCGATCATCCGTACTACGCCGTGACGTCGAGGACCGGAAAATTCGAGCTGAAGAATCTTCCCCCGGGCACATACACGATCGAAGCCTGGCACGAGACCTACGGCGCGCAGGATCAAACGGTAACGATCGGCGCGAAGGAATCGAAGGCCATTTCGTTTTCCTTCAAATCATCCGATTCACCCGGCGACTAATACAACGCGCTTCACCGAACTGGCGGGCGCCCTCCTACGGCAGTGGATTGGTTTGAAGTTTCTCTCCTGCCCCTTCTGACCAGCGTCTAAACGTATCTGGAACGGTAGTGGTTCGATATGCGAGATCCTGATCGATCACTTATCCCACAATCCGATTTATCGGGAGTTACGCGGCCCGCTGCCGTTTGTGTTAGCTGGTAAGCAGAGTTTGATACTGATAACCCGTAGTTCTCTTGGGGGGAATCAAAGTTCCACCACGGGGGCGCTCCAAGCACCAAAAACTGAGGGTGCGAAGAGGAAGCGCGGAACACTTCAAGCGAGTTGCGCGACCGGCAACCTGAATAATCGGCCCTCAGACCCCATTCGAACGGGACCTCCTTCGCTAGTCCACCGAACGTAGTATCCGATTATCCGACCAACCAGGCGTTGCGCCCTACGCTTTCCATTGTAGAGCCTGATTTCGGACTCTGCCGCTCTACCCAAGCCAGTGGATTTCTGCGGGACTCCTCCCATGTGACGCCGGCCATGCTTTCGGATATCCGAGCACGATCGGGGCGACGACATGGTACTGTTCCGGTAACCCAAGGTCGCGCTTCGTTGCGGGCAAATCGAGCCATGGGCGCGCGAGACCGATCCAGCAGGTCCCAAGCCCCTCGTCACGAGCTGCGAGCATGAAGATTTCGGCCGCGAGGCAACAGTCCTCCGCAGATTGAGAGTCCGAGGACTTGGCCAGAACAGTAACGAGTATAGGGGCATCGTGGAAGAGCACATAATTTGGATCCTCCAACATCTGCCGCAAGCGTGCACCCTGAGAAGTTTGCGAGAAGGATGATTGCGAGAAATTCGCAAGTAGCCAAGTCCGGGCACGCTCGGCGCAGTCATTCACGCGATCGCGGCCCTGCAACACGGCGAATGCCCACGGTTGCAGGTTCATCGCGCTCGGCGCGAGTATAGCTGTGTCGATCAACTTCTCGACCGTTGATCGGTCGACCTGCCGGTCCGTATACTCTCGAACGGCTCGCCGCTGCTTGATGACGTTCATCAACTCCATAAAAGGCCTCCGGGGCTTTGGTGACTGTCTACGATCTGCGTGATCGTCGGGTCGGTGGAAATTGCCAGCGCATGTGCAGGCATCGGGACAGGCAGCCGGATTATGTATCCATAGGAAGAAATCACCCATCACTATACTGCCAAGCCCTGATTAACGCGGTATCTCTAACGACGCCGGCCATTGCAAGAGCTTTTTTCTTCGCCTATCACTCGATTCGAGCACACTCGTGCGGCGGCGCACGAACCGCGTCTGTCTCTGTCGCTTCCATTCATCTGCGTCACCCGAACTTGCTCGGCCCGTCTGTCTTCATCAACTCGGTGTTGCCCACCAACCATCTCTTCGATCACCATCGACCATGATGAGTTATTCGAACTCCCCGTAGGGAGGCAGGTAGCCTAATCAACCGGCCGGTGACTCGTCGCACCATACCGCGTTCCAGGCATCCCTGCACAGGCGACACCACTGTTCTGCTGCTTCTGTCCACGACGACAGAACTCGTTATAGTTAATCTCGTTCCGCAACATGATCCACAGCCGAATCCCGAGCTTGCGAGCCACAGCCACTCTCGCCTTCCCCAGACCCTTCTGGACCAATTTGCGGCGGTAGAAACGCTGCAACTCCGGATCCCGGCGTACCGCGTGTGCTCCCGCCTCACCCCAGAGAAACCGCAGCAGCGGGTTGCCTTGTTTACTTAGCCCGCCGAACTTCTGTCGACCACCACTGGAGTATTCTCTCGGAATGATCCCCACGTAACTGGCCAACGCCTTACCGTCAGTGAACCGCCTCGGATCGCCTAGAAACACGTCCGTAGCCAGCGCTGTGATGGGCCCCACTCCTGGATGGGTCATCAGCAGCCTTGCTCCGGAACGCCGGCCTGCTTGCTCTTCCACTCGCTGGTTCAGTTTCTCGATGTCCGATTCGAACTTCACGTACATCGCCTGCAATTCACTCCGCCGATGAGCGGTATGCGGAGCCAGCGGCAACGACGCGATCGTGTTTTGTCCGTCGCGGCTCCACAGAGAAGGGCCTCGTCGTAAGCCATTCGCCAAGGCTATCGCCTGCAGCGCATTCTGTATTCGCGTCCGCATCCGTACCCACTGATGACGGTGCCGCAGCAAGGCCCGCAGATCTTGCAGTTCCTTCGAAGGTAGCCAGATCGCTGGAAAGCGGTTTTCTACCAGCAGCGTCAGAATCAAATCGGCATCTCGCCGATCATGTTTCTGCTTCCGTGGTTCGGCTGCCCGAATCACTGCCGGATTACCGACCTGGCATTCGATCCCCAGTTCTTCCATCAGGTTTACAAACCACTGCATCGATCCAGTGGCTTCGATCCCCACCCGCACCGGGCGTGGAAGCGTGGAATAAAACTCCCGCACGTTGTTGCCCTCGTGCGTCAGAGTCATTTTCACGACCTCCCCCGTCGTGGTGTCCAGCATTGCCAACGTTTGCTGGCGAGCGTGCAAGTCACATCCTATAATTCTCATCTCGGCCTCCTTCGGTCCGAGCACTGTTGGGGTGAACACCGAACAGTCTACTCGGACCGTCGCGAGGCCGACGTCGTTATGGCATCAACCGAGCAAGTGATCTTCACATGTCCAGTAACCCGACTGACCTAATTCTTGCCAATTCCATGCGCTAGGGGATCGACAACTGAGGGTACTGGTTGACGAAGACGGAACGAAGCCGCGCAGGCCACGAGTACCCCGCAGCAACGCACGACCCCTTCGCCAAAGAGAAATGACACCAGGACAGTTATCCCAAGTGCACCGAATAAGGTACAGAACATGAGAAACGCGGCGAGCAGGTCACGTACAACATATAGCTCCGTTCCTGCGACTGCAATCAGTGTAATGAGGCCACCTGCAACGAGAAGTTTCTGTATTCGCTTCCATCTCATAACATCTGGATGCTTCCACCTGGGATGCCCTCTGTATGTGATGGTCCTCACACGGAGCTGTGACACTGCACACGGCCACCTTCATAACGCAAATCAGTTGCGAGCTTTGAAATGAATATCGGCTAAGGTCAACTTCAGACCGTCTCAAATCGCACGCTATGGGGGGCACGTCCTCGCATGATCTGATTGCGGGAACGCGGCGCTTTGGAGCATAATTCGGCGGGTTGGATTGTGGCAGTTCCCGAGACATAGAGCAGCGTCACACGGGCCGGCATGGCGCCGGCGAAATGAACGAGAGGTGAGTGAAATGTCATCTTACGGCAGCCAAATGATGAATTTTTTACGGGCCGGATGCGTGGGCGCGATATTGCTCGCGATCGCCGGCACAGCGCTCGCGCATCACTCCGGCGCGATGTTCGAGCGCGACAAGCAAGTGGAACTGGTCGGCACCGTCGTCACGTTCAGCTGGACCAATCCTCACAGTTGGATCGAGATCGAAGTACCGAATGCCTCGGGTGGCTCGGACAAGTGGGGCGTGGAGTGCAACAGTCCGAACAATCTGGCCCGTCAGGGCTGGAGGTCCACCACGCTCAAGCCCGGCGATCAGGTGACCGTCACGGTCCATCCCCTGCGGAGCGGCGAAAAGGGCGGCCGGTTCATCTCGGTGAAACTGGCCGACGGGACGGTTATGACCGACTCGGTCGGTTATCCGGTTCCGGCGAAACCCTGAGTTTCTTGCGCAGTCGCCTGGAGTCCGACAGCGCCGCTCGGCGCGCCATGTGAAAAGGAATCCAAATGATCAAGCTGAGAACGAAGTTCGCGTGGGGCGCGGCTGTGGTCGCGCTCGGTCTGGCGTCGATGGCCACGGGGGCCCGCGCGCAGGCAAAGCAGCAGCAAAGGACTCCCGACGTGTTTCCGGAAGGCGCGCTAGCGCCGGCCAATCTCAACAAACCGCGTCCGAAGGCGCCGTTTAATCTGACGGGAACCTGGATGGTTGATTTGAGCTCCGGCTTCAACTCGTTCATGTTCGGACCGAACTATCCGAAGTTCAAGCCCGCCGCACAAGCCATTTTCGACGAGGGCAAGAAGGTCAGCGCGGAAGGCCGCGCATTCCACGACGACATCGGCCAATGCTTTCCCGCCGGCATGCCCATGATCATGACGCGCGTCTGGCCGATCGCGATGATCCAGACTCCGACGGTGATCTACATGGTCAGCGGCTTCGAGAACGCGCTGCGATTGGTCTACATCGACGGCCGCAAGCACACGGATCCCGACGTGGTGGTGCGCACCTACAATGGCGATTCCGTGGGACATTGGGAAGGCGATACGCTCGTGGTTGACACCACCAGCATGATTCCCGAGCACCATTGGATTGATACCGGTGTTTCCGTGAGCAACGATTTTCACATCATCGAGCGCATGCGCCTGCTGAATGACGGAAAGGTGCTTGAAATCAAGTACACGCTGCTCGATCCCCAAAATTGGGAAGGGGAATGGACCAGCACGAAACGCTGGATTCGAATGGACGACACCGATATCACCGAAGTCGAATGCTTGCCGAATCTCAACGAGCATCTCCCCAGCACGCAGTCGAAGTGGAACGTGAACTAGAGCCACTCGATCTGGTTTGAGCAAGCCTCTTTGCGGAGTTCCGCACGGGCCCCGGCCCCCAACTGCAAATTCCTCGCGCGACATCGCTGGATGTCGCTCAGAACGACTGCGTTGGCAAGCCGCCGGCTCGCGCCAGCAGTGCGGGCAAATTCTTTTGCGAGGCGCCGGCTTTATTCCCAAGCTGGCTTTCGACCTGGCGGCGGATCGTCTTCACCGTATCGAGTTCCGCGCCGCCCGTGCCTGCCAGCAGCTTTTCCGCCTGCAGCAGACACGCGTAGGCCAAATCATCGGGCAAGCCGTGCCGCCGCAGGAATTGTCCGTAGTTGAACCAATCCAGGGCCTCGGCGTGCGCATCGCCCGTTTTGGCGTCGAGCGCCAGCCCGCGCTGATAGGAATCGGCGGCGGATTTCACATCCCCGGTTTTCTCCTGCAGGTCCGCCAGATGAGCGAACGCCAGGCTTTCCAGCTTGTTGTCGGCCGTGCGCTGCGCCATGGCAATCGCGGAACGATATCCGGCGACGGCCGCAGCGCCGTGATTGATGCGCGATTCATCGTCGGCCAATTGAATCTCGGCCGATGTTTGCTGTTGGGCTCCGGCAGCGGGGTCATCCGGATGCGCCGCCGCAAACTCCAGAAACGCGCTCCAGTGACGAGCGGCAGCCGCGGGTTCGCTTCTTTGATCGAACGCCTGAGCGAGATACAGGTGGGCATTGGGCTGATTGCGATCCACGGTGACGGCTTTTTCCCAGGAATCCATGGCCTCATCCGCGTGGCCGAGGCGCGCGGCGAGCAGGCCGTAATTAATCAGAGCATTGGGATCGCGCGGAACCAGCTCGAGCATTTTCGCGTAGCGTGCGTATGCGTCCTCGTACCTGCCGTCCTCGATCATCGCGCGAGCGCAGGCCTGCTGCAATCCCGCGTCATATGGGTTGATCGCCACCGCGCGCTCGAGTGCCGCGATGGCGGCCTCGCGGTCGCCGGCCTGCGTCTGCGCCGATGCGACGCGCGCCTGCACAACGCTGTCGTACGGATTCATGCGTGCCGCACTGGTCAGCGCCGAAAGATTTCCCTCATGGGTGCCGAGCGCGAAGCGAATCTGGTCCATTCCGCCCCACAGGAAGAGCAGCGTAACCAGCGAAATACGAAACGCCGCTGACGAAAAAACGCGCCGCCCAAGCCCGAGCACAGCCGCGGACGCGACTCTTTTCTCCGCGTTCCTGCGTCTGTCCGCCGCGATCGATCAGCAGGGCGGAGATTCGCGAATCACGCAGCTTCCACAACGCGCCGTCCAGAATGAAATGGTGGATGTTCACCACGGCCGTGAAAATCAAGAAGCTCGTCGTAAAGTCATAGTGGAGCGCGCGACTCACGATCCAGGGACCGGGAATGAATAGCGCGATGCCGCCGGCGACCAGCGTCAGGAAGTATCTCGGTCATGCGCCATCCCGACTGGCCCGCGGCGCGCGCTTCGCGCTGCTGGTAGTAGCTCGTGATCCAAATGTATTGCGCGGAGTGCAGCACGGCCAGGATTCCGCTGCTGTAGCGCGTTTGCGGAATCTGATATTGGGCGTGCAATTCCAGAAGCGTGGGCACAACGAACCAGATGAACTGCGTCAGGGCCAGAGTCAGCGGCGCGGCCAGCGCCCGCGCGCCCGTCCGTTGAATGAGCCGCCGAAATCCGAAAAATACGAAGACGGCGAACGCAGCTGCCAGCACCAATCGCGCCGGCAGGGTGTATTTGGCCGCGAGGCCGAGTGAAAGAATCAGCGGATCGGTCGATCCGCCCGTTTCAAAGCTCGCGAGCAGCATCAAGTACGACGCCACGAACGCGCCACGGATCGAGCGGCGCTCCCCCGGCGTGACTTCCGCGCCGCTGCGGCGCGCGAACATCATCAGCAAGCCGTAATTTTGGCCGGTGTAATGCCACGGGCTCCAGCAGATGTAGAGCGTGAACACCCAGGGAAACAGCCTGTAGGACGCGTGAAGCAGAACGCCGGTCAACACGAGCAGCAGCGTGATGTGCAGCGTGAAGATTTTGTACTTCTCGAAATCCGCGCGCGTGTGATACGCGCGATAGACCGTCGCCATGAAGTGCGGGTAGTTGAAAGCCAGAGCGAGGAAATAGAACGCCACGACCCACGCGTGCGTATGCGATTGCGTCAGCCACAGAGCCGCGGCCAGCAGGGGAGCGGACCACGCGCCGCATCCGACGATGAGATCGAGCCACGGCCCGTAGATCCACGGCCCATCGGGACGCGCAGCGGAAACAGTTTCAGCCTGCGTGCTCAAGCAAGACACCTCGCGCCAGCCGGCGCCAGCTAGTTCGAAATGCCGCGCGCGGCCTCGATGGGCAGTCTACATCGGCGATAGACGCACTCCGCGCCGCGCTCGCGCCCGCATGTTGAAAGCGTAACGGAGCATTGCGCGCCGGTAGAGCTAGCCCGGTTTACAGGATCATAACCAGTGGAGATGAAGTGGGAAGAGAGAAGTGGTTGCGGGGGGCGAAGCGTCGGGGATCCCTATCTTCCCGATGTCGTGTAAGAGCGCGGCCACTTCAATGTCGGAAAGCGATCTATCGTCCAGGCCAAGTTCACCCGCCACGCGAGGCGCAGGTGGTGATCAAGAAGCGGCGGGTTGGATACAACACGAAGAGGCCACATAGTGCGCTCGGCTACCCCAGCACGATGTGGACATGGTGCACGGCGCCGTCGTCAGCAAGCGGAATATTTGCGGAGCCGTGCAGCAACTTGCCGTCCAGTTCCATTAAAGCTACACCGCGAGAAACCCCAGACGGATTGTCCACCTTGATCTGATAGGTGGCCGAGTGATAACGAAAATCGATGGAGTAGCTGGGCCAGTTCCGTGGGATGCAAGGATCGATCGAAAACGTCATGCCGTGCATGCGGAATCCGAGAATCCATTCCAGACCGGCACGATAGAGCCAGCCGGCTGAGCCGGTGTACCAGGTCCATCCGCCGCGCCCCACGTGGGGAGGCTCGGCATACACGTCACCAGCAACGACGTAAGGCTCAACTTTGTAGCGCTGCACGCTCGCACGCGAAGAGGTACGGGCTATTGGATTCAGCATCCGAAACAGTTCGCAGGCCTTGTCTCCGTCACCAAGCTCCGCAAAGGCAATGACGGTCCACGCGGCCGCATGTGTGTACTGTCCGCCGTTTTCGCGGATGCCCGGCAGCGTATCCTCGAATGTAGCCCGGATCATGCGCTGGGTTGTCAAAAGGCGGCGTGAAGAGCGCGATCAACCCATCGGGGCGGCGCACCAATTGGTGGTCCACGGCGGCCATGGCGCGAGCGCCACGGCCGGGTTCGGCAGCGCCGCTCATGACTGCCCAGGATTGCGCGATGGAATCAATGCGACATTCCGTGTTTTCGGCTGAGCCGAGCGGAGTACCATCGTCGAAGTAGGCGCGGCGATACCATTCGCCGTCCCAACCTTCCCGCTCGAGTGCTGCCTTGAGCGCACTGACGTGGAGACGCCAGTTCTCAGCACGATTATGCTCGCCGCGCGAATCCGCAATTTTGGCAAACTCCCAGAGAATCGTGTGCAGGAACCAGCCGAGCCAAACGCTTTCTCCCTTGCCGTGTTCGCCGACGCGGTTCATCCCGTCATTCCAGTCGCCGGTGCCCATCAGAGGGAGTCCATGGCTGCCAACTGCGAGGCTGCGGTCTAGCGCACGCGCGCAATGCTCGAACAGCGTCGCGCGAACCTCTGATACGTGCGGCTGGAAATAGGATTCGTTCTGTCCTTCCGCCAGTGTAGCGCCTTCCAGAAATGGTACTACTTCCTCGAGCACGGTCCTGTCGCCGGTGGCTTCAATGAAGTGGATGACCGCGTAAGGCAGCCAGAGGAGGTCGTCCGAGATACGCGTGCGCACACCGCGTCCCGAAGGCGGATGCCACCAGTGTTGAACGTCGCCTTCGATAAACTGCCGCGCGGCAGCACGCAGCAGATGCTCGCGAGCAATTTCGCGCTTGGCGACGCACAGCGCCATGACGTCCTGAAGTTGGTCGCGGAATCCGTACGCACCGCTCAATTGATAGAATGCCGGCTCGCCCCCATACGCGGCACGCCAGCGTCTGGTAAAGCAGCCAGCGATTCATGCAGAACATCCATGGCCGGTTCGGGAGTGGCGATCTGCACAGTGCCAAGCACATCTGTCCCATCGCCCCGTAACCTCGGCCAGGATTGCGTCCAAGTCCGCAGCGCGATAGCGTGCCAGCAATTCGCGCGCTTGTTCCCTGTTTTCTGTCTGGCCTAGGAAAAACACGATTGTCCGCCTCCGCGCCGGGACGCAATTCGATGGAGGTTTGCAGCGCCGCGCATGGATCGAGACCTGCTCCTGACTTTCCGGAAAGCGGGCGGCTTCGTTCCAGCGCGGCCGGGCGTGCGAGCGTGCCGTTGCGTCCGATAAATTCGGTGCGGTCGCCGGTTACCGAAGACTGCTTGCCCCCAAGGTCCGCAAAGGCGATGCGCCCGCCGAATTCTCCTCGCCACGTGCTCTGTGCGAAGAGCGCTCCGGTCTGCGAATCCAGTTCCGTAGATGATGTAAGGCGCCGAGGCGCTGCGTGAACTGCCCAACACCCACTCGGCGTAAGCAGTGACGGAGAGACGACGCGGGCGGCCGGAATCGTTTTTCAGAGTGAGCCGGGAAATCTTGATTGGATCTTCTGATGGTACGAATTGCAGGAGCTCGAGCGAGAATACCGTGCGAGCCATGATGGAATCGGCTGTAGCCCTGGCCGTGCCGGGAAATATACGGAGCAGTTTCATCGCGAATTGGGAGCGCCGTGGGGCTCCACACGTCACCAGTATTTTCGTCGCGGACGTAAATGGCTTCTCCGGGGGGATCGCTGACGGGATCGTTGGACCACGGCGTCAACTGATTTTCGTGACTGTTGAGCGACCAGGTGTGACCCGAGCCGGATTCCGAAACGAGGAAGCCAAACGAAGGATTCGCAATCACGTTGATCCAGGGCGCAGGAGTCCGCAAACCTTCACCGAGAACGGTCACATACTCGTGGCCCTGATCGGCGAAGCCACCCAGGCCGTTGAAAAATTCGAGAGCCTGCTGAGGCACCGGCACGTCCTGGCGTTTGCCAGGTCGCGGCCGTCGCGGGGACGGTGGGCGCAGCGATTTCAGTTCGTTGCGATCGAGTCATCTGTTCGGACAACGTGCCGCGCCGGCTCAGCAACACCGCTCGCGCAATCGTCTGAAGGAGAGCCCGTTCCTGCGGAGTTATAAGGTCTGCCCGCAGGAGGAAGATACTGCCGCGTACATTGTCCGTCTCCGGAGAAAGTCGCAACCGGCTGCCACGCACGAGACCGTCCAAAGAGTTCTGCAGTTCCTGAGCATATGATGAGGACTTTTCATTGATGATCACGACATCGGCGGATAGCTGCTTCATGCGCCAGTATTCGTGGGCGCGCAGCAATTGACGGACGATTTCGATATCTTCTGCTTCGTCGATGCGCACCACAACGATCGGCAGATCCCCGGAGATTCCATGAGCCCACAGCGCGGAGCGGTCGAGCGTGCTGCGGCTGAGCACATCGGAAGATGGCCGCATCGAAGCGTCGGAGTAGAGCACGGAGTTGGCCAGCTCTCTGAAACAAGTGGGCTTCGTCAAGGCTGATGCCCAGGTGATGCAGTTGTACCTGTGCCTGTGTCCAGGCCAGCGCCAAGGTGCGCTCGAATGTTGTCGCGCCGCGGTACTTATCGGCGAGTTCGCAGCACCTGCTCGCGAGTCCGGAGCGACGATGGTGGAGAAGGCAACGCGCGCTGTGGCTCCGGGGAGAATGCGCACGGTGCGCCTCAGACTAAAAACGGGGTCGAGTACGGAGCCCGCTGTATTAGAGAGCGGCCGCCCATCGATAATCGAAACGGGGTTGAGGATATCGTGGCCGCGTCCAAGAAACCGTGCGCGGTCCGTCTCGAATTGCGAGTCACCAACGGTTTCGACCTTCCACGACTACCACGTGCGCGGCCCAAACGCTCGTTTCTTTATCGGATTGCCTGCGGCGCGTCGCAAGCAGCGCGCCGACATCGGACACAAATTCGGTCTCGAACGAAAAGTTGCGAAAACGCCGGATGGGCAACATCGGCTGCCTGCGATGCCAGGCAAAGCTCGGCGTACGAGGTAACCTGAATATCGCGCGTGCGTGTCCCGAGGTTGGTGATGGAAACGCGCCGAATTTCCGCATCGTCCTCGGGTGACACGACGACCTCAAGTGTGGTGGTCAGCGCGCGGTCGCGTCGGATGAATTCAGCGCGGTCTTCGTAGAAAGAAACCTCGTAAGCGTCAGGTTCGATGCCGCTCGGCTGGTAGCCTGCTGACCAGACTTCGACCGGTTTGCGCGTCGCGAAGAAAGATATAACTGCCCCAGCAATCGCGCGTGACATCCTCGCGCCAGCGCGTTACGGCAATATCGCGCCAGCGACTATAGCCTGAGCCCGCTGCAGTCAGCATCACAGCGTACCTGCCGTTGGAAAGCAGGTGCGTCCGCGGAATCGGACGTATGTGGAGTGGTGAAACGCCGCAGCGACCGGCGGAACGAGTTCACGAACTTGTGCGGTAGCGGATACTTCTTCGGCCCGAGGTCGTGCAACCAGCACGTCGCGCGGTGTGCGCTCCTGCAACAGCAGTTCGGTAGCCTGCACCATGGGCTCGGCGTGGAAACGGCTGCGCATCGCGCCATCGTCTAGCACGTTTGCGATCGCGACTAACGACATTCCCTGATGATGGGCGAAGTAGGTGCGCACGACGGCGACGGTTTCGCCTTCGGGCAAACGCGAGCTTGTGTAATCAAGGGCTTCGTAGAAACCATATGCGCCTCTTCCGCCCGCTTGTTCGAGCCGCACGAAAGTTTTCCATGGCCGCGATTGGGTCAATCATGGCCGCGAGCGCAGTGGCGTACGGTGCGATGACAACATCCTCGCTGAGGCCCCGCTTGAGCCCCAGTCCGGGCACGCCAAAGCTCGAGTATTGATAGGTGAGATTGAGGTCGCGCGCATTGTATGCGGATTCCGACTCGCCCCAGGGCACATCCCGCTCCGCACCATATTCAATTTGACGGCGCACCACGAGTTCGCACGTCTGGCTCAACAGGCTCCCCGCCGGGGAACGCATCACGAGGGCAGGCATCAGGTATTCAAACATCGAGCCCGACCAGGAGATAAGCGCGGAGCCGTGGCCCACAGGTGTGAGAGCGCGGCCTAGGCGAAACCAGTGCGACGGCGGGACTTCATCTTTCGCGATGGCGATGAAGCTCGTCAGGCGCGCCTCGGAAGCAAGCAGGTCATAGCAATTGGGATCTAGGCTTCCTTCCGTCACGCGATAACCAATCGAAAAAAGGCTGCGCGTGCCGTCAAACAGAAAGCCGAAGTTCATCGCCTGAAACATGCTCTCGGCCTTGAGCGTGAGAGCTGAAAGACGGCGAACGAGCGCATTGGCATCCGCTGCCGAATGGCGGATCGCATCGGACAGCGCATCGATTCGCGTGATCGAATCTCTATCGGCGGCAACGCCCGTCAGCAGGCGGGCGCGCAACGCGGAGAGCTCACTGAGGGCAGCATCGAACCGGTCAGGGGCTTCCGCGAGTGTAGGAATGGAATGAAGAAACGGCTCAACAGCCGTCCACTCGGGAGCCTGCTCTCGACGACGGTCGGCCAAGTCAGCAATTTCTTTCGCATTCCAGCGCGCCCATGGGATCAAGATCTCAGCATCTCGAACGTGGCTTTCGACGCAAGCCCTAAACGCAGCCGCCCAGACGCTCAATTCAGATTCGGGAGGGTCTCCGCGCTCTTGCGCCAGAGCTTGTGCGATGTCAGCCACGGTCTGGGCGTGGGATCTCCACTCCGCGAAGCGATTTCCCCAATCCACGGCATCCACGGGCAGCGAGTCGAAGTGAGGCCACCATCCTGTCGACTGCATTGCTGAGTTGCTTCCGTGTGACGGTATGTGTGCGAGGCGTATCCGCAATTCCGGAAAGCGCTTCGCCTAACAAGCGGGTCGAATCTTCCATTCCAGCGAGGAGGCGCGCTCCGAGAGGTGATTCTCTTGGTCAGCTCCCGGCAGCTGTTTCCGAGAGCCACCAGATGCCCGGCGAGATTTCCGCTGTCTACGGAGGAAACGTATCTGGGTTCCAGCGGATGCAAGTCGCGTGTGTCATACCAGTTGTAGAAATGTCCGCGGAATAATTCCATCCGGCTCATCGTCCCGAGGGTGGCTTCCAACCGCTCAACCGTGTCGAGCGCACCGAGCCATCCGAAGTCGCAAGCGCAGACGGTGGAAAGAAGATACAGGCCCATGTTCGTTGGCGAGGTTCGGTGAGCCACGATGGGTTTGGGCGTTTCCTGAAAATTGTCGGGAGGTAGCGCGTTGTCCTCTGAGGAAACAAATACTTCGATAGATAGTGCCAAGTTCGCCGCGAAATCAAACGGAAAGCTCGTGCGTCTGCGGGCGACAAAGGATTGACGGCCTGGAACGCCGGGCGCAGGCTGATCCATCGTGCTACGGCCGGAGCGGCTACCCAGAGAAGAATCAACGGAGCCGCCGCAGTCCAAGCTTGATGCCGCCCGAATACCAGAGCCAGAATCGACATGAGAGCGAGGAAAATGCCGCCCGCCATGCGCCTATAGGTGGCTGTTAGTTTGGAATCGGCCGCAAACTTCGACTGTGCTGCCGTCACCCATTCAAGCAAATTCCTGTGGGTTATATAGAGACGGGTCAGGGTCCGGAGAATCGCGTCTGACATCAGCCACGCCTGATATGCGAGGAATGTGAGTGTCAAGCCGACCTGGGATGCGCCGAGCGCCAGATCGTTGAGCACGCCGCGAAAATGGCTTCTCTTCGAAATGCCTTTCCGACGCGGGATACAGTCCGATGAAAAATGGAAGCAGGGCAGGAATCGCAACGGTTGCGAGAATGAATCCCGTCCATAGCCAGGGAGAAGCGGGCGACAGCAGCCACCCGACCATCAAAGTCAGAAAGGCAGTGGGCGCCGACAAAGTACGCCGCAGATTGTCGAGGATCTTCCACCGGCCGATCGCCGGAATCGTAAACGGAATCCGCTTTCCCGCCCGCGAGCGGCCCCGTCCGAAAAGAAAAGGCAGAAGTTGCCAGTCTCCGCGCGCCCAACGATGCTGACGTGCAGCCACGGCCTCATAACGCGAGGGGAATTCATCAAATAGTTCAATGTCAGTGGCCAGGGCGACCCGGGCAAAAATGCCTTCGAAGAGATCATGACTCAGAGACCGAATTCTCGGACACTTTCCCGGCCACCGCCAATTCAAACGCATCGATGTCGTAGATGCCCTTTCCGGTATAAGAGCCTTCGTGGAATAGATCCTGGTAAACATCCGAAACAGCTGCCGAATAGGGATCGATTCCACCCGGGCCAGAGAAAATCCTTTGAGAGAGCGAACCCTCACGGTCGACAGGTAACGAAGGAGTGATACGTGGTTGCACGAGTCGCGTAGCCTTCCAGCACGCGGCCATCGCGAGCGCTGAACCGAGGCCGATTGAGAGGATGCGCCATCGTGCCGACGAGACGCGAGGCAGCGCCACGCGGCAGGCGCGTATCGGCATCAAGCGTGATGACGTAGCGAACCCCCGTAAGACTTGCTAGGGGTCGTCCGCCAACGGCCATAAACGTTGTACTCTCCGAACCACGCAGCAGCTGGTTCAATTCGTGCAGCTTTCCTCGTTTGCGCTCCCACCCCATCCATTTTCCTTCGCTCTCGTTCCAAACTCGCTTGCGATGAAAGAGGAAAAAGCGCTCCCCGCCGCCAGGGGCCGGACCATAGCGTTGGTTCAGCAGCGCAATGCCGTCGACCGCGAGCGCCAGCAGATCGTCGTCATCCGGCAGGGTTTCGCAGGGTGCGTCCAGCCAATCGGAGAGCAGGGCAAAGCGCAACTCTCCATCCGGATTCGCGAGGTAATGAACTTCCAGCCGCTCGACCTGCTCTTTGACATCCTCCGGGGAGGTCAGCAGCGTGGGCACGACGACGATCGTTCGTAAATCTTCTGGGACGCCTTTGCGCATGTCCAGTCGGGGCAGCTTTTGCGGTCCAAGCAAAGCCGCCACTGAGCGATTGATCAGTGCAATCGCCAGGTCCGAGGCAGGCATGAAGGCGAGAAAACCGAGGAGCAAGAGGCCTTGCACGGTCATACCGCTCTCTCGGGAGCGCAGCAGCGGGAGCGCGAGGATCATCGCGGTCACAATCGCAATTGTGCCCAGATATCCAGGGATCGCGGCTCGAATGTATAAACGGAGCAGCCGATGCTTCCCTGACACGCGAAAACCTAGCTCCTTCTCGAAGGCTGGGCGTCCTCGCGAGATGAGATAGTAGCCAGGCTCCGTGTAACGATCCTGATTCGACTTGTCTCCATCGTGGATCGTACGTGCCTGAGGCGGCCTGCTTAACACGCCGGACGACACGTCGCGCAACTTCCAATTCCGGAAGGTTCGATCCGCGCGAGAGATCCTCAATTGCATGGCGGTAGATGTCCCGCGTGGAGAAATCCATGCCGGCGAAGTCTGTGTCGTTGCAAAGAATTTCATCCACCAGGCTGACGCTTTCAAAAAATTGCTGCCAGTCGAATGCGGAAATCAAGCGCATGCTTGTAATGATGTTGCGTACGGACACGTTCGCGGTTCCTTGCTGCTGGAGCTCGGTTCGGACCATTTCATCGGCGTTTGTTCCCGCCGCAGCCAGGCGCTGATCGAGCCAGACCAGCACGGGCCGAACTTTTGGATCGAAATCCCGCAAGCGCTGGACAAGCTGCACGGCAAACGCCCTTTCCAAAGGAGCATCCTCAAAGCGGCGGAGCGCCGACAGCGGAATGGATTTCAGCTTGACCATTCGAACCGAGCAAGTCATCGGCGAACGCGTCGGCTTCCTGGCGGGCATTCCTGCTGCGAACAATCTGTTCCGCAATCCTGCGCAGATTTTCGACCAGCACGACGCGAAGCGTGATGGCCACCGCCCAGAGCTCGCCAATCGTCAGCGGTTGCACCCTCTGATAGGCCGCCACAAAGCGGCGGAGCACTTCGGGATCGAAACGGCTGTCCGTATGCGCAACGAACGCCCAAGCGACTCCGTATACACGCGGATAACCCTCCAAGTGACCCGATGCAAGCTTGGGTAATTTACGGTAGTAGCCGACCGGCAAATCATCTTGGATCTCGCGAAGCTGCTCATCAACGATATGGAAGTTGTCGACCAGCCATTCAGCCGCGGGCGTAATCGCTTGTTCCTCCCGAATCGCCCGAGCTGTGACTCGGTAGGCATCGAGGAGCACGCGGCCGTTCTCGAGGACACGCGGAACGAGCGGGCGGCCTTGGCTTGCTACGGTTGTGACGATCTGTGCTGCCGCAAGGCTCTCAGCATGCTGCTCGAGTCGCTCGAGGCTGAAAAGTTCGGCGCGGATCGGTTCTTCCAGATCAGGAAGGAGGATGTTCGGCGGTTGATTCTTCTTCATTCTAGAGGTTCGAGATTCCGAGGCGAGAAACCATTACGATGCCTGGTGGCCTTGCTTCAGAAAGAAAAAGGGCCATTCCACGACAAGGAGACTGGCCCTCACCGCACTCAGAGGTTGGCTCCGGAGTCTTGTAGCGAAGCCGCGTGCGAACTCGCTGCAAAAGGCCGCGCGTCGATGTGACGACAGGAACTTGCCAAGCCCTAGTATATCCCTCCCACTTACCTAACCGACGATTTTTGTACCAGGTGAGGTGGGAGAGGATTCACCTGGTACATAAACTCGGGCTGGTCATAAACACTTGGGGTATCTAGTTTGCGGACCGAAAGTACGGAAGCATAGCAACACGCATATTACAGGCTGCCCAAGACCCTCCTTCCGTCTTTTCTCGCAAATGTCTGAATTCACGTGCCTGAGATTTGCAGTCTGTCTCGCCCACCAACGGATGTTTTGGTATTCAGGTTTTACGGGACCCAATTGGGACTCGACTTCCTCGTGTTGCATACGTATCCACGCAGTGCCACTCTGCGAAAGTCCTGTCAAATCGGGCTGCAGGAACAGCGCCGAGATGTATCCCGTATATTTTGATTCCACGGGATCATGTCGCCGCCCACTGATCTTTTACAGCGTTGAAGGATAAGTCTCGGGAACCTCGCCAGTCTCCCAGGCTACGGTTCGCTCGAGGGGTTCAACGGCTCGAGTCTCATCGAAATGTAAAATCGCATCGAATTGGTCCGACAGCTGGGCGTGGAAATAGTGACTAACGCGCTCGGATCGCGGAAGATAGATGACACCGATTGCTCGCTCCAGGCGCGGTTCCCGCAGTAGGGACGCGACTTCCTCTCTACGGCTGAGCCGGAGCAGGAAATTCTGAATTCCTGTTTCGTGGAAAAGCGCCTCATAACTCCCGGGCAGCGCTGGTCGAACACGCTTGCGTTCCGCAGGAGCCTCCCACCCCGATGCTGCTGTAACTGTGCCTGTGTATGTTGTGAATCCGATGAGGGCCACTTCATCGCCGAACCGTTGGCGTACGAGTTGCCCAAGATTCAGCTCACCCCGTTGTTCCATCTCGGTCGCGCGAGCGTCTCCGAGATGAGAGTTGTGCGCCCAGACGACGATCTTTGCCTTAGTGCCGAGGTGCTTTGCCAAGGCATCGAGTGTCTCGGCCATATGGCTGTCCCGCAGATTCCAGGAAGAGATTCGTTCGTGAAACATTGCGCGATAATACTCCTCGGCATTTTTCACCAGACGGGCATTCTGTTCTGCAAAGAAGAATGCGTCCCGGGCGACGCGGCCATCGCGGCTGGCTAGTTCCGCAGCGCGCCGGCGCATTTCCATCCACTGGCCGACGACTTCATTCTCACAGGTTCTATTCAGGCCGAAGCTGGCGGCATAACCGTAAGCCTGGGAGTCTTCGCCAAAGTTGTCGAAGCAGGCATAGCGGTACCGGGCGCGTTGTGCAGCCTCGGGGTCGACTTTGTCCAAGAAGTCCAGCACCGCTCGAATGGAGGCATGCAAGCTGTAAAGGTCCAGCCCATAGAAACCAACGCGCTTCGAATGCCGGTGTTCATTGTAATTGCGCAACCAACCAACGAAGTCGAGGACGTCGGCATTGCGCCACATCCATGCAGGAAATCTCTGGAAGCCTGCAAGCGCATCGACCGTTTCTTCGTCTTCACCCTCAAACTGTACAAATTGATTGACGCGATATGCGTCTGGCCAGTCTGCTTCTACAGCGACTGCGGTGAACCCCTTTTCCGCGATCAAACGCTTCGTGATCTGCGCGCGCACACGATAGAACTCATGCGTTCCGTGCGTGGCTTCTCCAAGGAGTACAAAACGACAGTCACCAATCATTTTAAGCAAAGGATCAAAATCTGTATCTTCTCCCGTAAGTGGATGCGCTGATCGGCGAATCGCGTTGATAAGGTGCTGTTCGTGTTTGGCAACCACTTTCACACCTCGGTTCTCGTAAGCGCGCTAACGACTCCGACAGGACTACACTTTTCACGGCATCACATGTGGAACATTCGTGCGTTAGTCGTTGCCGTGTTCATCTCGCTATGGTCTGCACATCCCGATGCCGCGATTCACGGAGCTGGCGCGAAGCGCTATCGAGCAGCTGTTTTACTTCCTCGTCTGATACTTGCGAGAAGTCATCATAGAATCGGCCGACTCCGTAAAATGGCTCCGGCATCTCCAGACATACAAGTTCGTCTACTTCGACTCGGAGTCGATTGCAGACGGAAGGCGGAGCCACAGGCACCGCAATCACTATCCGCGCGGGCTTCATTTGCCGTAACGCACGAATGGCAGCCCGCACGCTCGACCCAGTGGCGATACCGTCATCGATAAGAATGACGGTCATTCCGCGGACGTCTAGCATTGGTCTCCCGTCTCGATAGGCCCGTTCGCGGCGTTCCAGTTCTCGTTCTTCTGCCCGTGTCACTCGCTCGATATCCAAACCGGTCAGTCCCAACCCTTCAACAGTGTTTCGATCAAGAACCCGAACTCCTCCGCTCGCAATGGCTCCGAATGCCAACTCCTCGTGGCCTGGAACACCAAGTTTGCGCAACACAAACACATCCAGTGGCACCTTGAGGTTCGTAGCTACCTCGAAAGCAGTCGGAACGCCTCCCCGCGGCGCTGCCAGCACAATCACATCGTCGCGGTTTGCGTATTTTCTCAAACGCAGCACCAACTTTTGACCGGCTTCTGTTCGATTCGCAAAGATCATCAGATGCACCTAGTGCCTATGCGTCAATTCCCGCCGGCGATTGAGCAGCAACATTTGATCCGCCTGATGCCGTGCCCGATGGCGTGCAGGAAACCACCGCGCTGGTCACTACATGCTTCACAAGTATTTTCATTTTCCCCCTATATTTCAGCACTCGATGACGGCAGGTCTCAGTGACACGAATCACAGCCTCACGTGCACTAGGTCACTTCTCAGGCGACTGTGACGCCGCGCACTGAGCACGGGGACTAGCTCATGTATTAAGAAACGCGGGTATTCGTGGAAGCCTCGAACGGGGCTTTGCGAAGATGCTAGGTCCGTCTGGATGGAGGTGGCGTGCGAATCTCGCCGCGCGTTCGGAGGACTGACTGACCTACCTAGAGTGGGAAGGAAAGTGCTTTCGTGTCTGTCGAGAAGAGTCCACCGCGAATACGGGGTGAACATGGCTGGCTGATCCACAATCGCAATAAGCCACCGATGTTCGCTGACGTACCCAGGCGAGCGGAGCCTTGTCGATTTGTTTTACGAGTTCTCGAAATGCCAGGCCGAGTGCCTCCAATACGACAATGGATACCGCAGTTGGAAGTACACATACGCACAAGTGGGCCGCGCCGCGCATCGTCTAGCGGCGCGGTTGGACGAACACCAGTATCGGCAAGGGCGACAAAGCCATCCTTTGGTCCGAAAACCGCCCTGAGTGGATCGTCGCGTTCTGGGGCTGCGTCCTTGCCGGTGTCGTCGTTGTGCCCATCGACTACCGCACATCACTGCGTTTCTTGCTGCACGTTCAAGGGATCGTCGATGCTCACGTCATCCTGATCGGAGAGGAAGTTCAGTTGCGCCCCTGGGACCGCCAGCCGCCGGCCTGGCGACTCTCCGAACTCGAATGGAGCGCTGAGAACTATCAAGCGCCACCGGTTCGAATCGAAACAGACGATATCGTTGAGATCGTGTTCACCTCAGGAGCGACCGGAGAACCGAAGGGAGTCCCCATCACGCACGGAAATATTCTGGCCAATATTGTTTCGCCGGAGCAGCTTGTTTCCAGATACGCCAAATGGTTTCGACCGGTATTCCCACTGCGTTTTCTCAGCCTGATTCCGCTCAGTCACATGTTTGGCCAAGTGATCACGCTCTTCATTCTGCCGTTGATACCCGGGGTCGCGGTGTTTATACGCGGATATAGCCCGCACGAAATTGTGCGGCAGGTTCGCAAGCGACGTGTATCAGTGGTGATCGCGGTGCCGAAGATCCTCCAGGTCCTCAAGAAGCACGTTGTACGCGAATTCTCGAAAGCGGCCCACTTACCCCAAACTCCGTTGCATTGGGTATGGCGCTGGTGCCGCTACCGCCGCATACATTCCTCATTCGGATGGAAGTTCTGGGCATTCATCGTTGGAGGAGCGCCGCTTTCCCAAGGACCTAGAGGAATTCTGGTCCGGACTGGGATTCGCCGTCGTTCAAGGCTACGGTCTCACGGAGACGGCGCCCGTCGTTACCTTCAACAATCCGTTCGATACCAAGGAAGGAACTGTCGGCAAACCCGTCGCGGGAGTAGAAATCAAGATCGCAGCGGACGGCGAAATACTAGTGCGCGGTGAGAGTGTGACGTCGGGATATTACCAAGCTCCTGCTGAGACCGCTTCCGCGTTCGCAGGCGGCTGGTTTCATACGGGCGATCTTGGATCCTTTGATGATGCAGGGAACCTGATCATTCGGGGACGCAAGAAAGAAATGATCGTCACACCGGAGGGCTTAAAGGTCTTCCCCGACGACGTGGAGGTCGTGCTGAATGAGATTCCTGGAGTCCGGGAATCCGCGGTAGTGGGCAGAGATCGCGTGCATGCGGTTCTAGTGCTTGAGGATCCCGGCGACCCGAGCGAAATCATCCGCCGCGCCAACTTGCAACTCGAAGATCACCAGAAAATTCGAAGCGTCTCGATGTGGCCTGGTGAGCGGCTGCCGCGTACGGAAGGCACACAAAAGCTAAAGCACGGCGAAATCCAAGCCTGGGTCGAGAGCGGCAGTTCAGCACCAACAACCTCAAGCGGAGAGGAAATGATCGATCTTCTCCGAAGATATGCTCCGGACCGTGCCATCACGCTGAACACGACGTTAGATGAACTTGGACTAAGCTCCCTCGATCGTGTCGAACTCATGATCGATTTGGAGCAGCACCTCAACACCAGCATCGACGAGTCGCTCTTGAGTGGGGCGCGGACGGTTTCCGAATTGGCTAAGATTCGCATGCCTTCCGGCGCCTCGGAATTCCCTGCATGGAACCGTGTCTGGTTAGCGAGGGGGATTCGCAACGTTGCGTTGACTACGGTCTTGCTCCCGCTCACTCGGATTATTCGCGCACGCTCGCATTTCAGGCCTCGAACATCTTGGCCTCACTGCGGGGACCGGTCATCTTCGCGCCAAACCATCAGAGCCATCTGGATACGCCCTTGATTTTGTCTGCTTTGCCCGCGAGATACCGCTACCGCGTTGCAGTGGCAATGTGGAAGGAGTACTTCGATGCTCACTTTTCTCCGAGCGTCACACCTGGTACGAACGGTTTCGGGATAGCCTCATCTATTGGCTCGTGGCGTTGTTCTTCAATGCGTTCCCCAGTTCCGCAGACCGAAACCGGCGCGCGCCAGTCGCTGCAGGTACCTCGGAGACTTGATTGGCGACGATTGGTCCATATTGTTCTTTCCGGAAGGCGAACGAACGGAGGCAGGAGAAATTAAGCCCTTTCCAACCAGGCATCGGCTTAATCGCGGGACGGTTGGGTGTGCCGGTGGTCCCGATTCGATTGCGGGGCGTCGAAAAGATCCTGCACCGCCATGCATGGTGGCCGCGCCCGGGCCGCGTGGAAATAGTCTTTGGCGCGCCGTTGCAGATCAAGGGGGAAGACTACGGGGCGCTAGCTAAGCAAGTCGAGGAAGCTGTGCGCGCGTTATAGAAAGGGTGGTCTGCAACCGGCAGTTCTCAGGCTGTTCCGCGATGCTGCTCCCCGCATGGAGCAAATTGGCTGTCGACCTCAACTGATTCTATCAGCAGCCTCCAGATCGGACACCCGGAGTACAACGCTCGCCTTATTGGAGCCTTTTATGGCTGTGCCATAACCTGTCGTGACGTTTATGCCTTGAGCTGCTAATTTGCCAGCCAAGTCCCCAAGACAACCCGGCGAATTCTCCAACTCGAGATAGAGCACATCCTCCTCCGTGTACGGGAGGCGTAGACTGTCGAGGACCTCTTTTGCCTTGCCAATATCGTCAACTATTATTTGAATGGCTCCCTGTACTCCAAAGGTCGCACAATTCATCGCTATGATGTTCACCCTGGAATCTCCCAGCACCTTCGCGATACGAGCCAAAGTTCCAGGGCGATCCTGCGCAGAAATCGTGAGTTGCTTCGCTCTTGCCATTGGTCAGCCCTCGCGCAACTATCTTCCCAGATTCTCGCTCTACAATGAGCCCTTTATTTCCTTCTCATCCCATCCACTGCTAGCCACAGTATCCGGGATTTCGGCAAGTCAGGCTGTAACGTCGGTCACGATCCCGGGTGATGCTCTCGTATCAACGGCTATCCTCTTAACTTGGCCCAAACTGCCCGCAATTGGGCCTTCGCGACGAGCAGGCCCACTCGCGGCCGGAGAGTGGCGTACACCGTTGTCCATCCTTGCTTCGGTAGCGCGAATACATTTGTCGAAAGCGGCCCGCCCGCTATTGCAGAGGAGCCATGTTATTAACCTTTGACGCAAATCAACGGTACGAGCCGCACAACTCGCCGTGCCAATTTCGCGTGCTCGGCCGCTTCCGCGACCGCATTGACGTCTTTATAGGCGCCCGGTGCCTCCTCGGCCACACCGCGGAATGACCGGGTGCGTATGAGCACACCCTTTTCATGCAACTCGTCGATAAGCTTGCGTCCCTGCCACTTCTTTGCCGCCTGTGTCCTGCTCATGGACCGTCCCGCACCGTGACAGGCGGACGAGAACGCAAGATCTTCACTCTCCCCGGTGCCGACCAGAACGTAAGACTCCGTTCCCATCGTTCCTCCAATCAACACGGGCTGCCCCACCGCTCGGAGTGAAGGAGGCAGGTCTGAATGGCCGGGGCCGAAGGCGCGCGTGGCGCCTTTGCGATGGACGAACAGCTCCCGGCTAGCGCCGTTGACGGTGTGGCGTTCAATTTTGCAGGTGTTGTGGGAAACGTCATACAAAAGGGCGAGTTTGGCACCCGGCACGACTTCGCGGAAGGCGTTTCGAACCAGATGTGTAATGATCTGCCGATTCGCCAAAGCGCAATTTGTCGCGGCGCGCATGGCCCCCACATAGTGTTGACCCAGTTCCGAATAGATCGGGGCACACGCGAGTTCGCGATCCGGAATTGGCCGGTGGCCCTCGATCACCATGGCTTTCAGGTAGTCTGTTCCTACTTGGTGGCCGAGTCCTCTCGATCCGCAATGGATACTCACAACGATGTCGTTTAGTCGTAGCCCAAATGCGGCGGCCGTCGCGGAATCGAAGACCTGAGCTACTCGCTGAATTTCCAGATAGTGATTGCCCGAGCCGAGCGTCCCCATTTCGCGGGCTTGGCGCTTCTTGGCCTCGTGCGAAACACACTCGGGCTTCGCGCCCGATGCGCATCCACTTTCTTCAATGCGTTCGAGATCCTCGGGGCTTCCGTAGCCGCGCGCAATGGCCCAATTTGCTCCACCGCACAGCATCTCGTCCATCTCCTTTTCGTTGAGACGGATGGTCCCGGTGCTTCCAACGCCAGCGGGCACACTTCTAAACAGCGCATCTGCAAGTTCGATCCTTCTGGGCTCCAGCTGATCTACCGTCAGGCCGGTATGGAGCGCACGTACTCCGCACGAAATATCAAAGCCGACACCGCCTGCGGAAATCACGCCACCCTCATCGGGATCGAACGCGGCGACTCCGCCGATCGGGAAGCCGTAGCCCCAATGGGCATCGGGCATGGCATACGCCGCGCGACGAATTCCGGGCAAAGTAGCTACGTTGGTGAGTTGCTCGCGAACCTTTTCGTCCATGTCCTCGATCAACTGCTCGCCGGCATATATGATACCCGGCACACGCATCTGTCCAGTCGGCTCGATCCACCATTCAAAGTCAGACCGGCGTGTGAGCGAGTGTCGGTTCATGCATGCGCCTTTAGCATTTCAGACATCGACTACACATTGTGCGACCCACTGGCCGTCGTGGTTATGAACCACTCGAAGAGCGGTGACCGTGGCTCCCTTTGCTTCGACTGCCACGCGATGGCGTTCGGGATCGACTTCTTCGCCGACTAAAGTGCCGGTCAAGGAACAACCAGACATGACGACGCGGAACTTGCTGAAGAGCATTGTCCGCACCGCCATTTCGTAGATGATCGCGTTGAGCCAGCTCACGAGCAGGAGTTCAAGATCTGGAGCGTCGCAATGGACCTCAACAGTCTCAACCTGCCCAATCCTCGAAACGTCCGCCACAATCGCCGTGAGCGCGAGCGCTGCTTGTTCGAATGCCTCTTCGACGGTGTGACCAAATCCGCGCACACCTATGTCAGAGCCATGCGAAAAGTGTTCCCAGCCGGCCATGCTGTTCACGGCGTGCCGTCAGCGCCGCCTTCCCGGCGGGACCGAATTCTCCATGTAACTTTCATGCGGTGGATATGCTCAATACCAAACAGCTTGCGCGGCGATATTTCATGGCGTCAGTTACGCGGACCAATAGTTCTTCACATTCACGTGTCTTCCGTTGCTGGCTCGTTGAAATGCTGGACTACGAGCAGGGACGTCACACCATGCCAATACCTTTAGCGACTCTGGCTGATTGAACTCGAGACTTCTTGGCGAGTTTGAAATGATGGCTGAACCACTCCGCTGCAACTCGCGCCACTTCCTCCAATGCTCCCGGTTCCTCAAACAGATGTGTTGCACCTGGAATAATGATCAGCTTCTTGTCCCGACATTTGAGTTTCGCCAAAGCATCTCTGTTCATGCCGATTACGGGCTCGTCATCCCCTCCAACGATCAGAAGAGTGGGAGCCCGAACCGCGTCGAGAGCGTCCTTCGCAAGATCCGGTCGACCTCCGCGAGAAACGACTGCAGAAGTGACCTCCGGAAGTTCGGCCGCCGCCATGAGCGCGGCGCCCGCCCCCGTGCTGGCCCCGAAATAGCCAACCTTAAGATCCCTCATGTCAGGAGTGTTGACGACCCACTTGGTCGCACCGATCAAACGCTTTGCCAGGAAAGGAATATCAAAACGAAGCTCGCCTGTACCTTGATCGATGAATTCTTCTTCGCGAGTTAGGAGATCAAATAGCAAAGTGCCGATTCGGTGCGAATTAAGCACCTGCGCAACATACCGGTTCCGTGGACTATGACGGCTGCTGCCGCTGCCATGCGCAAAAAGCACGACGCTATCCGCTCCCTTGGGAAGAACCAGCGTGCCCTCTAACGTCGTCCCTTCGAGGTCAATCGACACTTCGCGCCTAATGCCATCCGATTCTGACTTTCGTCCTGGAATCATTTCTGAATTCCCTTCTGGATCACTGCGATCATCCTGGTCAGCGCTTTGAAGAACTGGCTGCACGCCTCGACGAAGGAGTGCCGTCACTTCCTCATCTGCCACCTGTGAGAAATCCTCATAGAATTGCCCAATCGCATAGAAATCTTCCGGCGTATCGACACAGACGAGTTCGTCCACCTCATTTGCAAGTACGGCTACAAGTCGATTGGGGAGCCACCGGAACCGCGACTACCACGCGCGCCGGTTTCATCTGTCGTAATGCATGGATGGCAGCTCGCATGCTGGACCCGGTGGCGATCCCATCGTCTACAAGGAGAGCAGTTAGCCCCTTGACTCTTAGAGGCGGCCGCGCGCCCCTGTAGAGGTTCTCGCGCCGCTCCAGCTCTTTCTTCACTTTCGCGGTGATTCGCTCGATTTGCTCTTCGGAAATGCCCACCGCTTCTATGATCTCGCGGTCGAGCACGCGCGTGCCACCCATCGCAATGGCGCCAAATGCGAGTTCCTCTTGTCCCGGAACGCCGAGCTTGCGCGAAAGAAATATGTCCAACGGAGCATGCAACGCTCTCGCTACCTCAAATGCGACCGGGACACCGCCTCGCGGAATCCCAAGCACAATTACGTCTTCGCGATTCGCATATGCGTGCAGCCGCTCCGCTAACTTGCGGCCACCCTCTTGTCGATCTCTGAACACCCTATGTCCTCTTCGTCTGGTTCCTGCTCGATTAGCTCAAGCCGCCGTGCCTTTAGCCGCTTCCTGAGCTCCTTGCTTGGGAACCAAGCGGACCGTGCTGGCTTGGGGACCTTTTTCCCCCGGCTCCTCGACAAACCTGACAGCTGTCCCGACCTTCAGACGTGGAAAGCTCTGGCCAAGAACGCTGTTTTTGTGAAAGTAGATTTCGCGTCCGTCCTCCGAAGCCAGAAATCCGTAACCCTCGCGCGGGAAAATCTGGCTTACGCGAGCCTCGGGAAGCGGTGCATGACTCTTTATGTCGCCCCGCCGACGACGAGCGTGATCCTGCAAACGCCGGCCTGCGGCCTTGAACGCATCGCCAATTGCGATCCGAAGATCCTTATGCGGGACCTGTGCTTCGGCATCCTTCCTAACCTTTCGTTCTCCCAAGTGCCGGGCCCCGGCGCTCAAGCTCGGCTCTCGCTTCACCACGATTTCTCCCTGCGGCACGGTCAAATCAATTCGGACGTGATACAGACTACCCTTCTTGTGATGACGATGCGGGATTTCAACCATCACACGACATCCCATGAGCTGAGCATAAAGGGCGTCGAGCTTGGCTGCCCCTGCACGAACCAATTCTTCGATCTCTTTCGACGGCTTCATATTTCGAAAAGTAATCTGCAGTTCCGATTTCATACTGGTACCTCCCGCTCGCATCGCTATCCGGACGATCGCCTCAGGGCCGGCTCATTCTCTCTCAATGCCGGCTGTTTTCGAGTCTCCCTAGAATCCCCATTGGCCGCTCGCGCCATATCGCGTGTTCTTCATACTTCACCGTGTAACTGTCCTTACTAGATTGTGCATGGAACGTCGCGTCGTCTGTGATCCCAGTCACGTCCCAGCAAATCATTCCATGGACATGTCGTGGGCCGGTGCGCGGGCGGTCTTCGGTTCGGGTATTTCGGTGAGCGTCGCCTCGGTTAACAGCAGCACGCCGGCCACGGAGACAGCATTCTCGAGCGCCGTTCGGACCACTTTGGTCGGATCGATAATGCCTGCAGCGACCAGATCCACGTATTCGCCTTTTGAGGCGTCGAGTCCGTAGTTCCCGGTTCCATTGCGCATCCGATCCACTACGACGCCGCCGTCGAGATTTGAGTTTTCCGCAATCTGGCGCGTCGGAGCTTCGAGTGCGCGCTTGAGGATGAGCAGTCCGGTGCGTTCGTCCCCGGAGCATTCACTCTCCACGCGCTGGACCGCGTCAATGGCTCGCAGGAGAACGAGTCCGCCGCCAGGCACAATTCCCTCCGCCATCGCGGCCTTGGTTGCACTGATGGCGTCCTCGAATGCTTCTTTGTGATTTTTCATCTCGGTCTCGGAAGGGGCCCCCACGCGGATGACGGCGACTCCGCCCGACAATTTCGCGAGCCGCTCTTGCAATTTCTCCTTGTCATAATCGGAAGTCGTCTGCTCGATCTGCTTGCGAATCTCATTGCAGCGACCCTCGATGGCGCTCTTTAGGCCCGCGCCTTGGACAATCGTGGTCTTCTCCCTGTCGATAATCACTCGCTTAGCCTTGCCGAGTTCGTCGAGTTGGAGGTTTTCGATCTTCAGGCCTAACTCCTCTGCCAGTACCTTGCCTCCCGTTAACACGGCAATATCCTGAAGCATCTCCTTCCGGCGGTCGCCAAAGCCCGGTGCTTTCACCGCTGCTGATATGAGCACGCCCCGAACTTTATTGACGACCAGCGCAGCGAGAGCTTCTCCTTCGACATCTTCTGCAACCACCAAAAGGGGCCGCGCGGACTTGGCGACCTGTTCGAGAAAGGGAAGGAATTCCTGGAGGCTGACGATCTTCTTTTCATGAATGAGAATCAGCGGATCCTCGAGGACTACCTCCATTTTTTCAGGGTCGGTCACGAAATAGGCCGAAAGGTAGCCGCGATCAAACTGCATGCCTTCGACTAGCTCTAGCGCTGTTTCTGTGGTTTTTGCCTCTTCGATGGTGACCACGCCATCTTTTCCGACTTTCTCCATCGCGTCTGCAACCAGTTCGCCGATCGTCGTGTCGTTGTGGGCGGACACGGTTGCAATCTGGGCCTTCTCGCGACGGCTGGCAACAGGGCGGGAAAGGCTCTGCAAGGCTTGGATCGCAGCCCGAAGTCCTCGATCGAGTCCGCGCTTCAATTCAACTGCGCTCGCTCCCGCCGCCACATTGTGTAGCCCCTCAGCAAAGATCGCATGCGCCAATATCGCGGAAGTGCTCGTACCATCGCCCACTGTATCTCCCGTGCGCTCCGCCGCCTCGCGAATCATCCTGGCACCCAAGTTCTCTTCCGGGTCTTCGAATTCAATTTCCTTGGCGATTGTCACGCCATCGTTGCAAACGATGGGTCGGCCCCACTTCTTCTCGATTAGGACGCACTTCGACTTCGGGCCGAGTGTGACTTTAACGGCCTCCGTCAGCGCAGTCGCACCTTTCAGGATTTTCTCCCGGGCTGCGGACTTGAAAAGAAGACGTTTGAAAGGCATTGTGGCTGCTCCATTCGCTAGAGTGGCTCATCTTTATAACCCGAGAACGATCCTGATGCTGTGACACAGCCGATACCCAGCTGTGATCTAGCTCACAAATCTGAAGAGTACCAGGAATGAGAAATAGGCCAATCGGGCCGAAAGTTATGCACTGGAAAAACTCCACCGCCGGTTTTCAGCCGAGCAAGTAACCATGAGGCTTATCTTTCGAGCCACAAACCGGTCTTGATGTTACCGAGGGCGCCATCTGATTTCTCCGTTGATATTCCATCACACGCACGTGTGATTCACATCACAGCACTCCATCTGGCGGATGAGCTAGAAGTGTGGTCGAAGGATGGACGTCACGAATGTTTCCGTCCTTCGTTCTGAGGCAGCGGCCCAGCACGAAGCGATAAAAAGAAGCGCCCAGGAGTTTCGACGCGCCGGCCCGTCAGGGCCGGAAGCACTTCGCGGCCAGCCGCTGCTTCAGAAATATCCCCAGATGGCGAGCGCGGTTCTTATCCGGACTTGTAGTTGTGTAATGCTTCCCCTGCCTGTTTGTATCCGGTATTTTGATGGTGCTCTGGATGCGCGAATGGGCGAAAGTGTGAAGGCCACGCTCCGCGATTTGAGTCAGCTAGGCCGAGGAAGCACGATGTCTTGGGAAACGATTGCAAAGTCGACGCGGGACTGGGCAGTTGCTCCGAATCTCCGCGATTATGATGAAACGCGAAGAGCATTCTCCTGGGAATCCGCTCTTCGAGAACTCGATGGTCTTCCTGAAGGCAAAGGGCTAAATATTGCCCACGAGGCCGTCGACCGCCACGCCAACGGTCCGCTTCGCAATCATCTCGCTTTCCGATGGCTGGGCAAGAACGGGAAAGTGGAGGACTACACCTACTTCCAGCTCCAAACACTTACAAACCGCTTTGCGAATGTTCTTCAGAATCTTGGCGTGAATAGGGGAGACCGTGTCTACGTCTTGGCCGGGCGGATCCCGGAACTGTATATCGCCGCGCTTGGCACACTGAAACACCGAGCCGTGTTTTGCCCGCTTTTTTCGGCGTTCGGCCCGGAACCCATCCGCGCGCGCCTTACGATTGGTCAAGCAAGGGTTCTGATCACCTCGCAAATGCTGTATGAGCGAAAGGTGAAATCGATCCGATTCTCCGTGCCATCCCTCGAACATATTCTGTTGATCGGAGACGACCACCAGCCGACGAACGTTCCAGGCACAAACGACTATCGCCGTTTGATGGAGCAGGCGGGTGACACCTACATTATCCAGCCAACAGCTCCGGAGGATGTTGCTCTCCTTCACTTCACAAGCGGGACGACGGGAACGCCGAAAGGGGCAGTTCACGTCCACGGCGCGGTCGTTGCGCACCACATCACCGGCAAACTAGCGCTCGATTTTCACCAGGACGACATCTTCTGGTGCACCGCCGACCCTGGCTGGGTAACCGGGACTTCCTATGGCATCGTTGCGCCACTGACCAACGGCATATCGAGCATCATCGACGAAGGAGATTTCGATGCAGAACGCTGGTATGGAATTCTCCAATCTCAAAAGGTCACTGTATGGTATTCCGCGCCCACGGCGATCCGCATGTTGATGAAGGTGGGATCTGAAATCGTCCGGAAATATGATCTGCGTTCTCTTCGCTTCCTTTCCAGCGTCGGCGAGCCGCTGAATCCCGAGGCGGTCGTCTGGAGCAAGGAGGTATTCGGGCTGCCATTTCACGACAATTGGTGGCAAACGGAAACCGGCGGCATCATGATCGCCAACTTTGCTGCGACGGACATTCGGCCCGGCTCGATGGGCCGCCCGCTACCCGGTATTGAGGCGGCGATCGTGCGGCAGGCGGAAGACGGCACCGTAGAAGAGGTCCATGACGCAGATGTCCAGGGCGAACTGGCCCTTCGTCCGGGCTGGCCGTCCATGTTTCGCGCATACTGGGGAGAGCCCGAGCGCTACAAAAAGTGTTTTGCCGGCGGGTTCTATCTCACGGGCGACCTCGCCAGACGCGACAGTGACGGCTACTTTTGGTTCGTTGGACGCAAGGATGATGTGATCAAGACCTCGGGCCATCTCATTGGGCCATTCGAAGTGGAGAGCATTTTGATGGAACACAAGGCCGTCGCGGAGTCCGGCGTCATTGGGAAGCCTGATCCGGTAGCGCTCGAGATCGTGAAAGCTTTTGTCGTCCTTCGGAAGGGATTCGAGCCGACGGAGGACCTGCGCCGTGAACTGCTGGGATTTGCGCGGGCAAAATTGGGAGCCGTCGTCGCTCCGAAAGAGATTGAATTTGTCGCCTCGGTGCCGAGGACGCGCAGCGGCAAAATCATGCGCCGCTTGTTGAAAGCCCGCGAACTCGGGCTGCCCGAAGGCGATATCTCCACACTGGAAGCAAACTAAATGTCCGCCACCATCCTTTCGCAACGCCCGCCAGTCGACCGAGAGCATGCCCTGTTCTTGTTGCGGGAGATGTTGCGCATCCGGCGGTTCGAAGAGAAAGCGGCGGAGATGTACAGCCTCCAGAAAATCCACGGTTTCCTCCATCTCTATATCGGTGAGGAAGCGACGGGCGTAGGGACGATGCAGGCTTTCTCTCTCGACGATGCCATTGTGGCGACGTATCGAGAGCACGGGCACGCGCTGGCCCGAGGCATGTCGGCCCGCGCGTTGATGGCCGAGATGTTCGGAAAAGTCACCGGATGCAGCCGCGGACATGGCGGCTCGATGCACTTCTTCGATGCGAGCAGGCGCTTCTATGGCGGGTACGCGATTGTCGGAGGCGGCCTGCCGATCGCCGTTGGCCTCGCGCTCGCTGATAAGTTGCAGAACCGCAGCAGAATCACTGCTTGCTACTTCGGGGATGGAGCGGTTGCGGAAGGCGAGTTTCACGAATCGCTGAACCTCGCCGCGCTGTGGAAGCTTCCTGTCGTTTTTCTCTGCGAGAACAATCTTTATGCGATGGGCACCGCCCTTGCGCGCCACCAGGCACAAACGGACATCAGCCGCAAGGCCAGCTCCTACGGCCTGGCTTCCAATGCCGTGGACGGCATGGACGTTCTCGCAACCGAAGCGGCTGCCAAGCAAGCCGCACAGTCCGTGCGAAGTGGGAATGGCCCTTTTCTCCTGGAGCTTCGAACGTACCGCTTCCGGGCTCACTCGATGGCCGACCCCGATTTGTATCGCACGAAGGCGGAAATCGAAGAGTGGAAGAAGCGCGATCCAATCCTGCTTTTCCAATCTCGCCTCCGGGAATGGGGATTCCTGGCGGAACCTGATCTGAATCACATCGAAGCAGAAATCGGCGCAGAGATTGACGACGCGGTCCAGTTTGCGGAGGACAGCGCCCCGGAACCAGTCGAAGAGCTGCTGAAAGACGTCCAGGGCCAAAGCGCAACATGACCAAGATGACCTATCGCGAAGCCGCGCGAGCAGCCATGCGCAAAGCCCTTCGTGAAGATCCTCGCGTCTTTCTGATGGGCGAGGATGTCGGCGGCTACGGTGGTGCATTTGCAGTTAGCCTCGGCCTGCTCGAGGAGTTCGGGCCCGAGCGGATTCGCGATGCGCCGCTTTCGGAATCGGCTTTCGTGGGCGCGGGCATCGGGGCGGCGCTTGGCGGGATGCGTCCAATTGTCGAGATCATGACCGTGAATTTCAGCATGCTGGCCATGGATCAGATTCTGAATAATGCGGCGGCTTTGCGGCACATGTCGGGCGGGCAGTTCAACGTGCCACTCGTCGTGCGCGTTGCCACCGGAGGCGGCCGCCAGATGGCGGCGCAACATTCTCACAGTCTGGAAGGCTGGTACGCGCACATCCCGGGAATCAAGGTCCTGACGCCGGCGACCGCAGCCGACGCATACGGCATGTTGCTGGCAGCACTTCGGGAACCCGACCCTGTTTTCATCTTTGAACATGCCACCTTGTACCCGCTGGAAGGAGAAGTCGACGAGGCAGTCCAGCTCATGGATATCACGCATGCGTCTGTAACTCGCCCGGGGAAGGACGTCACGCTAATCACCTACGGTGGAACACTCGGCAAGACAATGCAGGCAGCCGATCGCCTGGCCCAGGAAGGCATCGAGGCGGAAGTCATCGACCTTCGATCGCTGCGACCTCTCGACGCACCGACAATTCTGAGCTTCCGTCGCCAAGACGCACCGGGCGGTGGTGGTCGATGAAGGTTGGCGCACAGGTAGCTTCTCGGCCGAAATCAGCGCCCAGATCATGGAAAATGCCTTCGATGATCTCGACGCGCCCGTGGCGCGCGTGTGCAGCGCTGAAGTGCCCATGCCCTACGCGAAGCACCTCGAGACAGCGGCTTTGCCTAAGGTTGAGGAAATCGTGGACGCGGCCCGGGAGATGATCGCTCGCCATGGCTGAGTTCGTCATGCCGCAGCTTGGCGCAGACATGAGCGCAGGTAAGCTTTTGGGTTGGCGCAAGAACGTCGGAGAGAGCGTCAGCCGAGGGGACATTATCGCCGACGTCGAGACGGACAAAGCGGATATTGAGATAGAAGTCTTCACCAGCGGTGTCATCGAAAGAATCCTCGTCCAGCCAGGAGAGAAGGTGCCCGTCGGAACGGTTCTGGCCATCATCCGCCGGGAAGGCGAGGCCGCTAAGGCCGAAACCCTCCATGCTCCAAGAATTGTGCCGAGCGAAGCAGTTCCCGCAAGACCGGTAGCACCTGTTTTGCCTGCGCGTCCTTCCGTAACAGCGCCCGAGGCGGGACGAGTGCATGTCTCACCAGTGGCCAGAAAGATGGCGGCCGAGCTCGGAATCGATTTGGTTTCCTTGGCCGGAACGGGGCCCGGTGGCCGCATCACTTTGGAAGATGTCCAACAGGCGGCGCAGGCTAAAGCAGCACAACCCGCGCCCGGCCCGGAGTTGGATCGTCGGGCACGGATGCGGCAGGCGATTTCCGCTGCGATGGCGAGGTCGAAGCGCGAAATCCCGCACTATTACTTGAGTACCGCAATCGACATGAGCCGCGTCATGGCGTGGCTTACGCAAGAAAATCTGAAGCGTTCCGTGGAGGAGCGCCTGGTGTACGGTGTGCTTCTCCTCAAGGCGGTGGCTTTGGCGCTGCACGACGTTCCCGAATTGAACTCCGTGTGGAACGCAGGGAAGGCGGTCCCGTTAACCGAGGTACATGTAGGGGTAGCCATTTCTTTGAGAGGCGGCGGACTGGTCGCGCCCGCTCTACACAACACCGATCGCCAGAGTCTCGATGAGCTCATGAAAAACTTCCGCGACCTTGTTCAGCGGGCGCGGGCCGGATCCCTGCGGAGTTCGGAGCTAAGCGATCCGACAATCACGGTCACCAGCCTTGGAGAGCAGGGTGTCGAGGCCGTCTTCGGCATCATCTATCCGCCCCAAGTCGCATTGGTGGGGTTTGGCAAGATCACGGAGCGTCCCTGGTCATCGGGAGGTCAGATTGTCTCTCGGCCCGCTGTCACGGCTACATTGTCTGGGGATCATCGGGTCAGCGACGGCCACCGTGGCGGGCTCCTTCTGGCCGCCATCGACCGCCTCCTGCAAGAACCGGAGAAGCTATGACGAAGGACGAGATCAGAGAAGTGGTTCTTCGTGCCCTTGGTCAAATTGCTCCGGAGGCCGACTTGTCGCAGCTCAAGCCCAACCTGAGAATCCGCGATCAGCTCGATATCGATTCCATGGACCTCTTGAACTTCGTCATCGGGCTTCATAAGGAATTCAAAGTGGAAATCCCCGAGTCGGACTATCCTAGTTTGGCGACACTGGATGGATGCGTCGACTACCTCGCATCTCATCGCGGCGCCTAGCATTTTCAGTACCCAATTGCGTGCAAGGCCATCTCAACGCCTGATTAACGCGACGGTCTCAATGAGGTCGACGCAACACCGTGAACCATCACAAGCGAATGCGCCATCCCGATTGCCTATTCTTTCAGGCGGCGTCATGTGGTATACTGTTTTTGCGTTTGTTGCTCTTGTCAAACCTTTGGATTTACTTCAGGTCTGCAAGTCACACACTTGCAGGCCTTTTTTTATTGCCTGAAGGCTGGGAACGGCTCCAAATAGCTCAAACAGAAGAGAGAATCAAAGTGAAAGAACAAGGAACAGTAAAGTGGTTCAATGCAGCGAAGGGATTCGGATTCATCCAGCGCCAGTCGGGCGAGGATGTTTTCGTCCACTTTTCCGCCATCACGGCGGAGGGGTACAAATCGCTGAACGAAGGCCAGGCAGTTGAATTCGAAGTGACCACGGGCCCCAAGGGCCTACAGGCTTCGAACGTCGCTGCTCTGTAGTTTGCCGGGGGCGGATCCGCCGTTGGCGGGTTCGCCCCTTTTTTCTTTGGGGGGTTGAAACCGACGATCACCACACCACCCCCGATTTGCCCTCGAGTCGATCCGTACCACGGTCGCGGCATTCGCTGCCCGGCAGATCACGGAAGAGGAAATGCCAACGCTACAGAAGTACGCCATCGAACACCGCCCGATAAACGCGCTGACCGAAAAACTGGAGTCCTAGCCAGATAGACGTCTGATGATCTAGCTCCGCGTCCATTTCCCGAGACGATTTAGAGGGTTACTACGATCCTTCCCGGCACTTCCAGCATTTTTCGTTAGATGCCAAGCATCACACCACAAGCATAGATAGGCTCGAAGTCCTTTTGGCGCATTGGCGGTTGCGATCTGATGTGTGGCTGTCGCCAGAGCTTCGCCTTCGCTTGCGTACTTCCGCTTCCCGCTGACCGGGCATTTTGATTCGTTGTCCACCACGAGCCCTTCCAGAGATTCTGCCTTGCAGCGATCTAGTCGTTCGCCTTTACGATTTTTGCATTCTGTGCGACAAACCTCAATCACCTGCGATTACAAGCCAACCAGGCAATTGCCTGATTAACGCGGCGGCAATCGGACAAGTGTGCATCGAGCTATACGAAGGCACGGCAGCCCATTTAACCGGCGGGCTCTATCATTCCGCCGCCTTCCTTTGCCGCACTACCGCTGTTAACACAAACGGCCTTTATCTCCAGACCGTTCTTGTTCATGTCGAACCTCTGTTTCCGATCCAATCCCTTGACGAATTCGCGCGTGGCCTTGGCTATCGCACCGGGTAGGCTCGACGCATCAAGCTTGACCGCCGATCCCTCGGAACCGTTCTTACGATCTTGATAGCGAAATGAAACTTCAAATGTCTTCATATCTTCCCCTTTTGGGACCCCGCAACACAGACGCAGTAGTGTAACCCGGTCTAGAGGGGCGATGCGCAGGATTGGCTAGCGCACTTAGTACCAGATAAACGCGTTAACCCCAGAGGTGGAGTAGGCGGGTAGTTGTCCGGTAATCCGACTAATCCGAAGTTACCCGAGCGGTTTCGGTACCAATTCGTTGGCAGTCTGCGATTTCCCTAGTGCCACGCCGCGTGGTGTTGCGATTCCGCAGGTTCCCCTTCGAGCTGCTGAATCATCCGGCGAAGCCAATCGACCACGGCTTTCTGAACTTCCGCTGCGTCGCCTGGCCCCTCGAGGGTCGCCACCGAATCTCCGCGTTCGTTCAGCGGAATATGGTGGCACGGCACCGCTTCGCCTCGCTTCTCAGCCGGAACGAAATCCATGAGCCAGCATTCCGAACATGGATGCTTTCTCATTGGCAAGCCATAGTTCAAGCACGAAGGAGAATCCTGGAAGACGGAAAGCTCTTTGCGCGACTCTTGTGCGCTTTGGTGGAAAAGGCCCATTAAGATCGGATTATTCTCGCTCGCGCGCGCTGGAAACCTTCCCTGAACCGGTCTGTATCCACCCAGTTCGCAAAACTTCAGCTCCGACTTCAGACCATTGAGCAGGGCGTGTTGTCGATTTTGTGCCATCGTACACCTCTCATCACGTTCCCCCCCCACAGCAACAGATGAACTCGATTTTGTAATATTGCTGTGACGCCAGTCACGGATCACTCGGATATGTCACCACCGTTCGGCGATCCCGTCCTGCCGGAAACTGACGCGACCGGGCGGATGCTACAGGACGACGGGCCTTCGGCATCGGCGGCGAGGCCAAGTGGTGCAGCCACCGAATCCCATGTGGCAGCCAAGCGGTTGTGATGTAAACTTGCCGAAACCGCTTGGTCCAAGATCTCGGATCTCGCTCCGGCCAGGAGTTCACCATCGTGACGAGTCGAGTGCGAATTGTGCCTCAAGTAAAGCGACGCAGGAAACACGAGCCCGCCGTCCCCAAAACGCCGCAGCCGCTTCAGGCTATTGCGAGCAGTCTGGCCGGACCATTTTTGAAGGAGCGGCTCCTGGGCAATCTCCCTCGCCCGGTGCTGGAGGGCTTCGACGCAATTTCATCGTCGCAAGCCTATCCCAAAGGCGCGATTCTGTTCGTGGAAGGTCAGGCGGCGTACCGTGTTTTTATCCTCTCAAGCGGCCGAGTCAAGCTAACGACAGCCTCTGCTGAGGGCAAGTCGCTGCTTCTGCGCATTGCGGAACCGGGTGAGATGATTGGCTTGCCGGGTGTCATTTCGGGGAAAATATACGTACTGACTGCGGAGGCACTCGAACCGGTCCAGGTAAACGTCATCTCTCGGGTGCCATTTATGGAGTTTTTGCGAGAGCATGGCAACGCAGCCTTGAGGGTAGCCGAAATCCTGAACGAGATCTATCATGCGACTTTCCGAGAGCTCCAGTATCTGGCGCATTCCGGCTCCGCCGCCGAGAAGCTGGCACGTTTCTTGTTGGACTCTGCGGCTTCCTGCGTGGGCCGAGCAACGATCAGCTCCGCGCCAGACTTGCGCTCACCCACGAAGAAATTGCCGAGATAATCGGCGTAGCTCGAGAAACAGTCACGAGACTCTTTGCCACTTTCAAACGGGAGCACCTCATAGAACTCCAAGGCTCGATATTAGTGATTGCCGACAAGGCGGGCCTTGAGAGGTTCCGACGGGCCTGAGCTGGTTTTTGGGGCACCCGTTTCGTAGTGCGATCCAGCCTCTAGGGCGCGTCCCTTCTCTTTGCCGCGTCCGTCGATGGTCGAAACCTGCAAAGGACTGAAGTTCAAGGCAAGAAGGGCGTTCGCTCTTCTGCCCCACATCGCATTCGGTGTGTGATGCTTATCACGTGACAAGCGTCACATACCTACCTGCCGAGGTAATGGATAGTTGCACCAGTGGGCGGTGACCCGCTGGGCAGTAAGCCGCTCGGACGAAAAGGGGACGAGGATGCGAGAATGCTTGGAGTCCAAGACGTTCCGGTTCCTTGTAGTTGTTGTGATGTGGTTTTTCGCGACTGCCGCGGTTGTTTTCGCCCAACAGGAGCCCGCCGCGGCCGTACCCACCTCCGCCTCCGGGCAAGCTGCCGCCCAGGCCGATACGAGCAAGTTGACGGGAACTGAGGCTTGCCTTCACTGCCACCAGCAAGCGGGTGAGCAGATTTCGAAAACCTCCCACACGGCCACGTACGATCAGGTCCCTGAAGCGGCGCTCAAAACGAGCGCCAGCGCCAGTTGCGATGGGTGTCACGGTTCGGGCAAAGCCCACGCCGATGCGGAACTGGAAGCAGAGCGCACCGAGACGAAGAATCCCGAGGCGAAGAAGCTCATCTTTAACTTTCTTTCGAAAGACACAACCCCGGAGATGGTAAACGAGCGCTGCCTCACCTGCCATGCTTCCGGCCCGACTCACCTCAATAGCCCGAATTCGTTCCACCGGCAGAACGAAGTAAGCTGCATCAACTGCCACTCGCCGCACCACGCGACAACGAAAGAAAAGCTGCTGGTCAAGGCGCAGCCGGAGCTTTGCTACTCCTGCCATCTGCAGCAGAAGTCCCAGTTTAATATGCCGTTTCACCATCGGGTGAATGAGGGCCTGATCCAGTGCACCGACTGCCACGACCAGCACGGAACGGGTGGAGTCTGGGAGTCAAAACAGTTTGACTCGGCAAGTCCGAACTTCAGACTCCGGGGATTTCGTCTGTTTCAAGTGCCACAAGGACAAGCAGGGACCATTCGTGTTCGAACACGCTTCCGTGAGGATTGGAAGGATGCGCGACCTGCCATATCCCGCACGGGGGGGCAAATCCTCACATGTTGAAGTACAGCAACGTCGACCTGCTCTGCCTGCAATGCCATACCGCAGCCCATTTCGGACCCACGCCGGGCAACAACGGCAGCAACTGGTTTTCCGGTGATGAATGTCGGTTCCGAACAACGCCACTACAACAGGCGTGCACACTGTGCCACGTGCAAATCCACGGATCCAACTTTAGAGACTTTCTTCTTCCGATAGGTTGAATATGACGAAGGTTTGCCAATGTGGGACGCGCAGCAAGTCAAGTCATGGAACTGGCTGGCCGGAATCGCAAGCTCTTATGCGTTGGGGTGCAAAATGATGAGATGAACGTACGGGCATCAGACCGCTTAGCTTGCTGTTCATGCTGGCAGTGTTTTTCTTCGCGCCTGCTTCTCGCGCCCAGGATGGCTCCGACGAAGTCAAGGGAGTCGATTCGGGCAACTATAACGTCCAGCAGTCGGCTGAGCTTGGCTATCGGGCAACCTGGATCAACGGAAACCAGGACACGTATGACACGTTCGTGCATCTCGGTGAGGGCCCACGTTTGCTCGATTACACCCTCAGCATGAGGTCCATCAACCACCAGGGGTTTCTTTTCGACAGGCTCAATTTCAGCAACTTCGGCTATGGCGGCGATCCGGACGATGTCTCGCGCCTGCGGATCGAAAAGAATAAGTGGTACGAGTTTTCGGTGGTGTTCCGCCGCCACAAGAATTTCTGGGATTACAACCTGCTGGCGAATCCATTAAACCCAGTCCCATTCTCCACGGCGACGCCTCCCCCCGCCACGTTCGCGGTCACCAATCCCGCGTTCGCCGTTACCAAGTCGCCGCATTCACTCGATCGCGTGCGGCGCATGGGGGATTACGACTTGACGTTGTTGCCGCAATCCCGTGTGCGCGTCCGGCTCGGGTATTCGCGCCATGTGGACGAGGGGCCTTCGCTCACCTCGGAAGACGCCACCGTCGAATTCCTGCTGGCGCAGAATTTCCGGATGACGACGAACGCGTATCGTATCGGCGTGGATTTCCAAGTCCTGCCGAAGACGACAATTTCCTACGATCAGTTCCTTGAATGGAACAAGTACGATACCGAGCGACACGCTTGCCAACACGCCATTTCTAGTCCAAACAAGTCAGTTCCCCGGCACAGTGCCGGTGAATATGGGAGTCAACTGGTACTACGCGCCTACGGCACTGCTGCCGGGACGACTGGTGTTGGCGCTCCGGCGCCTAGCCACGACCGTCCCTTGCGCACGCCGTTCCTCGTCCACAGGTTATCGTAAACAACGCAACCGGAAGCAACGCAGTCACCGCAGGCGGTCTCACACGGCAACGCGGGTTGCAAGATGGTCCAGTCGTATTCGAGGACTCCCCCACGCGGAATTTCCTGCCCACGGAGCGGCTGAGCTTTCAGTCCACGTATATCCCAAAGCTTGAGATGTCCGCTTCGGCCAGCTACAGCACCAGCCACAATGTCGTCGCAGAACCTCAACGATTTCGTAAACGAATGGACGACCTCCGCGACGAGTCAGGTTCGCGACGTCCATCGTTTACAGGTCCGGCAAATGCCAGGCGAAATTTTCGTGCACGCGAATTGGTCTGCCATTTATTCGTTGACCCAAAAACTTCGGATCGTCGATTCCATTCTTATGACAACTGGCAAAATCCTGGATTCAATCAACCAGGCGACCACGAATCTATTCGCCACGAACGCCCCGGCGGCGGCCAGACCGGTATACTGCTGCCAGTAGCATCGTTTGCGCCCCGGGTTCCTGCCGGGCCGACGTGCCGACATTTGCCAGTATCTGCCCGAGGCCCGCTACATCTGCGGCGACCTGCCCAAAGCACCAGAGCTACAGTGCGTCCGGTAGCGCAGCGCCACTTCATCGGCCGCTGACGCTGCAACTACTTCGGAGAACTTTCCTGGGGCAAAGCCGGATATCGAACACCATTCAACTCGAAGCCGATCTCACGCCGCGCATCAGCGGTCGAATCGGTTATATGTATGAGAAAAGACACATCGGCGAAATCCGATGGCAGGCAACCACTGCAATTCCCGTGTACTCGGTTTATTACCCCGGCGGGCCGGCGGCACGGCGGCAAATGACTTCTTTGCGGCCCGCGGAAGTTGCCCATACAGCGCGGGGACGACCACTTTCAACCCCGCTGCTGGCGGCACGTGCGCCCAAAATGCGGACGGCTCGGTTACATAGACGGCTTCTCTGCTCCGATAAGTTCGGCTCTAATGTGGCTCGCCAGGCCTTTCCACGATCGACGAGCAGGTAGGTCTCTTCGGCCTGACGTTTCGGCCGATGAATACTCTGCGAATCTATACCGATTTCGAATTCGGATATAACAGTTACTCGTACACGCGAATTTGGCCGCGGCAAATCCAGAGCTACAAGGTTCACGCGAATTATAGACCACGCCCGTGGGCGACCATCGACGGTGCGATTGATATTCACGAGAACCGCGACAACGTTTCCCAAGTCAACAATCTCGAGCACGGCCGGACGTACAGTCTTTCTACGGTGCTGGCGCCGAATTCCAAGCTTTCCTTCACCCTCGGATACAACTACACCGATCTCTATTTGCAGACCTACGTTTGCTTCAACGACGGTTTCGGGTCGATGACGAACGGTCTGGAATCGGGGCCAGTGATTCCATCACGGATCCAGGGTCATGCACCCTCGGCAATAGCCCGAGTCCGGATAACCTCAGGGGGCAACGGAGTTCTATTCCAGCAAGCAGCATTACGCCTACAGCGACGTGATGTGGAAACCGATGAAGCGAGTTACAACGATCCTCGGATACAACGGAACATTTGCGCGGGGGCAATGAATCGCGGCAGCACGTTGTTTCTGAATCCGCTGCAACCTGGTGGCACGATTGCCTTCAATTACCATAAGCCGTTCGCGTCGGTCCAAGTCGATATTTACAAGGGTCTGACTTAGAAGGCTGCGTGGAACTATTACGGATACAACTCCAAATCACCGATCAATACCAGTGTTCCCATCACCAATGCCAATGCCCCCGATGGGCTCTACGAGCTTGAGCCGATCCCGGCACCGGATTTCAACGGTAGTACCGCGACCTTCTCGATTCGCTATGCCTTCTGAAATGGTGCGGAGTGGCTCCAAAATGAGGATGCATTTTCGTTTGGCAGCCAAGGCTTTAGTTTGAACAACGTGCCTCTTGCCCTTCGGTCTTCGTTTCAAGTTGGAGTCCGATGGTACAGGTCGATTTCTTGAGAAACAACTTCACGGAGGTTCGATGTGGGTCAGTTTGGCTTCGGTCGGGGAAGACGGCGTTGCCCCCCAAAAGGCCTGCGGCCGCTACAAGAACAGCGCTGTAGATAGAAGGTCTTTTCTGAAATTGATCCGGAATCCGAAATCGTGACTCCTTTTCATCAGTGCAATCGGGCTTGTGACGTGCGTCACATTGGATTGTGCTGTCACGCACGGCACCAGATTACCCAATGAAGCGATCATCGACGTGGGATGGAAGTTGCTAAATTAGACAGGGAGGAATGAGGTCGTGAAAACCAAGAGAACTGAAACCGAAAGATGCACAGCGGAGACCACATCGTTCGCGCGGCTTGGAATGTTCGGCTCGCTTCCTTCGTCGCGCTGGTGCTCGTTGTTCGCGATGATCGTTCCGTCGCTATATACACTCGCACAGCAGCCTCGGGTGATCCAGTTAACCGCCGATAAGGACAACAAGTTTAAGGTTCCCGGGCAGAAGCAGCCCGTCATCACGGTGAAAGCGAAGGAAGTGATTAAGTTTAGAGTCACGGCGCATAAAGGAACCGAGACTGACCCGAAATACCCCGGCTGCGTTCACAGCTTCACCATCAAGGAACTGAAGAGTCAAGGTTGGGACGTGTGCCTGAAGGAAGGGATGAATGAATTTGTCTTGGTCGCGCCCAGCAAGCCGGGCGACTACAGTATCGAATGTATGTCCAAATGTGGCGCGGGCCACGATGACATGAATATGAAAATGATCGTCACGGAGTGAGGAGCCTATATGCCGACATCCCGTCGAGATTTCTTTTGGTCACTAGGCGGAGGCGCCTTGGCTGCTTCCCTGGCTACTGCGGAAGGAACTGCGGCGAAGGTTTTTCACCATGTACTGCCGGCCCGCTCGGTCGCGCCCACTAATCAGAAGTGGGTGATGGTAATCGATCTGGCCAAATGCGACGGGTGCGGGAAATGCACGCAGGCCTGCAATGCCATGCATTTCGTGCCTCCGATGCAGCAATGGATCAGGGTCTATGAGGTGCTGGACAACCCGGAAGCCGGGCCCTATTACGTGGCTCGGCCGTGCATGCACTGCGACAACCCCCCTTGCGTGCGTGGATGCCCTGTGGGAGCCACCTTCAAACGCACCGATGGGCTTGTCATGATGGATCAGGATCGCTGTATCGGTTGCCGTAACTGCATCGCCCAGTGCCCTTACGGAGCTCGTTCTTTCAACTGGAGCGAGCCGCCCCACACGCCGGAAGAGCTTTCCCATCAGTATTCGATGGAAGAAGGATGGCCTCACCGCAAAGGTGTGGTCGAGAAGTGCGATTTCTGCCCGCAGATGTTGCGCGAGGGAAAACTGACGGCCTGCGCCGAAGCGTGCACCATGGGCGCCGTTTATTGTGGCGACGAATATGAGGACGCAGTCACAAACAGCAAGGGCGAAACCATCCAGCTCTCTCAGGTCACCAAGAAAGGTGCAGGTTTCCGGCTGCTCGAAGAGCTGGGCACGGAGCCGCGCGTCTATTACCTGCCTCCCGTCAATCGCAAGTATGCTGCGCCAGGTGAACCCAAGTCCTAAGGAGGAGGAGTAAAAGGCATGAATTCTGACCGAGAAGCCAATTTGCTGCGCGTCCTTACCCATACATCTTGGCGATTTTATGTGTGTTTCGGAACACTCTCCCTCGTCGCGCTCTGGGGGCTTTACGGCTACATATTGCAGCTTCGCCATGGCCTGATCGTCACCGGAATGCGCGACCAAATTTCCTGGGGCTTGTACATCGCGAACTTTGTCTTCTTCACCGGGATCAGTTACGGGGGAACTCTGATCTCCGCCATTCTTCGGGTTACCGATTCGGGGTGGCGGCATCCGATCACTCGATTGTCCGAAGCCATCACCGTGTTCGCTTTGTGCGTCGGCGGGCCCATGGTGATCATCGATCTGGGCCGCCCGGATAGGATGGGGTATTTATTCATCCACGGACGCATCCAATCCGCGATCCTCTGGGACGTGATTGCGGTGAGTACGTACCTCGCCGGCTGCGCCCTGTATCTCTATCTTCCCATGATTCCGGATCTGGCTCTGCTGTCTGAGATGAAGGAGCTTGCTCCTTGGCGCCGGAAGCTATATCGCACGTTGGCATTTGGATGGACCGATAGTGCCGCGGAACGACATCTGCTTGAGAAATGCATTTCGCGGATGGCGATCCTGATGATCATGTTGGCAGTTTCGGTGCATACCGTTGTTTCGTGGATCTTCGCGATGACGCTGCGACCAGGCTGGAACAGCAGCATTTTTGGCCCCTACTTCGTCATGGGTGCAATCTATTCCGGGACGGCGGCCGTTGTGCTTTCGATGTACATACTTCTGCGCGTGCTCCACTTGGATGATTATCTCAAGCCCGTCCACTTCCGGAATCTGGGACTATTGCTCATCACATTCGCTTTGCTGTATCTCTATTTCACCATCAACGAGTATCTGACCTCGGTATATAAAGTCGAGGGGCCGGACAGGGTCTTGTTGCATCAGCTATTCTTCGGTGACTACGCTGTGATGATGTGGGTCACCCAGGCTATGTTCATCGTTATTCCGTTGCTGATGATCACGGGCGTCCTCGCTCTGAAACGACTCCGGAGGTTCACTCCCTCGGTAGTCGCGCTGGCGTCCGTCCTGGTTGTCGTTGGCTGCCGGGGCCAAGCGCTATCTCATCGTCGTTCCGACGCTCACCGCTCCCTTTTTGCCGAAAACAAACAGAGGCGACATCCCGTTCAATCCACCCCTCCCGTTCAATTGGGTCCACTACCGTCCCACCTGGGTGGAATGGTCCATCACTTTTGGAGGAACGGCTGCTTTCTTGCTCATGTATATGCTGTTCACCAAATTGTTTCCGATGGTTTCCATCTGGGAGACGCGTCAAGATGAGGCTCAAGTGGAACCCGCGGTAGCGCCGGTTCCTCAGCCTGCTCCTCAACGGTTAGGCTCAATCGCAACCACGACCATCATTTTGATCGCATGCTTGTTTTTCGGTGCCGGTCACGCCCGGGCGGACCAGAAACGCCAGGCGAAGCAGCCGGAGGCGACTACGTTGTCACTGGAGTGGAAACAAGTGGCGACTCCCACCCCAGCGAACGATGGAGCTGAACAGGCACAACCCAGCGCGGGCGAGGGATCTGGCATGGACGGACTTTACGGCCGCTTGTTCGGGTGGCTTCCGGTCGAATCCGCCGATCACGTCCAGGCGTTTCCCTCGACGGTGATAACTGCGACGCTGCTCGACGCCAAGGGTCAGCCACTCGCCTATCAGGTCGTCGGTCTCTCACTGAAAACATCCTTCGGCAAGCTGGATTATGGAAGCCGCCCAACGAACGCCGAGGGCAAAGCTCAATTTTCATTGCAGGACCGGCGGTACGGACAATATCCGGTCGAGGGCACGTATGACGGCGGCGCCCAATTCGCTGCTGCTCACGCCGTGACTTCCGTAGACTTCGGCCCCCGCCCCGAACCCTCTTTGCCTTCTCAGGGGGTGCTCATCACTCCCTATGCTACCGCGTGGATCGGGTTGCCCTTCTTGGGCTTCTTTGGACTCGTCTGGCTTGTGTTTATATATATCGGCGTCTATCTGCTTTGGTTCCGCTTGCCTCAGGTCCGTAAGCAACCGGCTAAATCCAGCTAGCAGCGGCTCCGCGAGCACTGGGTAGGTAATGGCTTCGATCGCACGTCAGCATTAGCAATGACAGTCTCGACCTTGATGATGATCGATGCTGATCGGTTGTGTTCCGCAAGAATTCCGGTAGCTCATTGAAGCCGCTCATCTTAAGTGTTTCAGCTTTCCAGTCTTTGCAGTGATACTTCACTCATCTGGACCGCGGTGTGAAGTTGCTTGCTCGTATCAGTCCTTCGTTGCGTGGATAAGTCAGCGACGGCCAGGAACCTTGCGCGCCGGTCCGGATCGGCAGAGAGCGATAGCAACGAGGCCGTAACAGAATGTCTCCGTTCGATAACGGCGCTTACTCGGATTCCGCTGATCGAGCTGATCATCACGCGCCATGCGGCATCCCCGGACTGCAGGTCGTGCACCTCTCCTCGCAAGATTCGTTGGAATCGAACGTGCCGCCCTGCGGGACTTCGTCACACCGCCAGCACCTCGATGGATCGTTTGGGAGTGCCGTTGAAAGTTCGCCAGCAACGCTGGGACACGAGCGATCCGTACGACTCAATCTCGGCGTATATCCCACCGCGTCCGCAAGGCGAGGACGACGGAACGGTTGCGAGCATTGGCGGCAATCTGCACCCAGTGCGCCCAAACGGAGGACGCTCGCGAGCGGTCTTGGCGTAACACGTTGTATTGAACAATAGAGAAAGTGGTTGCGGGGGTCGGATTTGAACCGACGACCTCTGGGTTATGAGAATTAGGGTCTAACGCTAAAGCCTGTTGATGGCGCATCGCTTACAACCAGGATTAGCGATTTTAGGGTTCAGAGGCCCTTATTTCGGCCTCTTAACGGCCCCCAAGCTGAGGTCTAAACGAGGAGGACATAAGATGGCGCCGGTCGTTATTGAGTTGACAGAATATGGCACGGCAAACCTGTTCTATAAGGGCCGCCTGTGGAAACGAGTGGAGAGGGATTCCGAGGACTCCGATGATTCCGATCAAGCTGAATCTTCGCGCTGGTATGAGTGCCGGTATGCCCAGCGCCACAATTCAAGAGGCGTGTAACGGGCGAGAACGCACGGATCTTGGAAGAAATCTATCAGCACCAACTTTCAGCCAGCTCCACGCGAGAAATACAACGATTCCCACGTGGACTTGATTTCAGCGCGGCGAAAATTACGGAATCGACTGAACGTAGTCTCAGAATTCGCATCGGGAACAGGGTATTTCTAGGCCGTCCGATGGAGTACGACGAAAGGGGCAACGCAACGGACGAATTTGAATTTGCTGAAAGAATTGACGACGGAGTGACGAAACCTACACTTGAGGAGGTGCCAGAGCGTGTGCGCATTGAACTGGAAAAGTTCCGTACAGAGCATTTGCAACGAAACTCGTCAGGTTCTCCGCCCTTGCCTAGCTTGAGTCTACCAGAGGCAACAAGTAGATCGGCCGAGATCGGATCCACTGTGGGTCCTAAGAGAACAAAGAATGGAACAAAACTCACGAGCAACGATGGCAAGCATTTCTTCAATATCGGCGTATGGGAGTCAAAGGGGTATCCAGGCTGCACAACGATACGATTGTCCGTGGCGGGAGGAAATTACATGTACACGCTCGATAAAACCCAGATGAAAGCCCTACGACTCGAAATTTCCCGTGGTGTGCCTACGTAGGTGCCAGGCTTACGTAGATATAGTAGATATCGTAGGTATAGCTTACGTAGGCCGGATTATAGAAATCCGGCCTTTTCGTAAGCTAGTACAGTTTTGAATAATGATTGGCAGGGCCTAGATAGGCCTTTGAGTTGTAAAGTTTTCCGTCAAAGGGGTTCCAACCAAAGCAAACTGGGTCGAGGAAAAAGGCCGAAAAACGTCGCACAGTACAGCCCAATTTCAGCAATTCGCGACGTTGCGGCAAGGGCTCCGAAGGGGGCTGAAAGGGCCAAGAGGTTGGGAGCCAGATGCCCGTCACAAAAGCGCCCCGGAGAGACTCGAACTCCCGACCGTCTGGTTTGAAACCAGGAGACTCGGTCGGGAATCTCTTCTTTTAGGTGATGCTTCCGAAAGTTTCTAGCACGTGGTGTGGTTGATTCCGTAATGCGCAGACCCTCGCAGTTCGAAACGGGCGGGGATCGGGATACTTCCGCAAACATTCAATCATGTTGCGTTCCGGCGGATCGCCGAAGGTTTCGCCCTGCTGTTAGGCTTTCGCTCGACCGGATTGAGCCATCTTCTGGGCCATGAACAGCAGGATCTTCTGATTCTTTTCATTCGTCCGACCGAGAAGCCTACGAAACTGTCCCAGCATTTTCGCTTCCTTGCCCGAACTCCCCCACGCTATGTCGTCTCCTGTGGGCGCGTTTGGGTAAGTTGGGAAGCTTCGGTGGTTCGTCGCCGTCATAAAACAGCTGATAGAGCGGTGTTTCCATGGCTCGCGCCAGCTTCTCGAGCGTCTCTATGGCCGGAAACAGTGTGCCCGTTCTCGACACGTGAGATGTAGCAACGCAAGAGACCCGTTCGCTTCTCGAATATCTCCCTGGGAAAGCCGCTTTTGTTCCCGCAGGTCCGGCAATCTGTCGCCGATGATCATGTTGGATTCCTTTCGCGTAGGAGTATAACCGAAACAACACGACACGCGCAGATTCTCTGAGGACCTGGAGAACGAGAATGCGTAGATCCCCGGCGCCATTGGTCTCACGCTGCTGCTGCCCATCCGAAGGCTTATTGCCCGGGAGCCAAATCGATCTCACGGCAGCACAGTCTGGTTTGAAATCAGTAAGCCTGACCAAGACTCCTCTGAATACGCCTCCCTTAGGAGGTGTCTCGCGCCTGCTGTGGTTGATTCTGTGGCGGTCATAACCCGACGCATCAACAACGCCTCCTCTAATGAAGCGATTCGGAGGCACAAAGAGGAAACATCTTCTCGGTCATACCGGACAACTGAAGGGCACCGTAGTGATCGGAGCATGCGCCGTTTTTAAATCTCCCCGATGAGGACTCCCCGCCCTTCTAGACGCCAGTCACACGCAGAATATATTTTCTGAAGCATTCATCGGTTAGGCCGCCATTTATCCGGTCCGACATCGAGAGCCCGTCCCCACCCTCCGTACATTTCAAGTTTAATACTTCACTTCTCCGGTAACCGCGTTAATCAGGAGTTAGCGGGCCACACGACGTTATTCTCAGGTAAGTGGAGCAAAGACCACTTCCCAGAACACCGTTTATGGATAGTTTCCGTGTTGCCGACTATTCGCCCAGGATCGGCGGATCTGCTAACACCGATGAATCAACCTTAGCACTGTGGTGTTCGTGGATTCGACTTCCATGAGTCCATGTCAAGAAGGCAAAGGGACCAAGGCGCAAGAGGATGAGAGCTCGATCGCGTTGTGCAAGGTGCGATACAGGGGACAGCGCATTGCGTAGCCTCCGTGCACGCGCTCCACAGTGTCGCGGGATTCTTCAGGAGCCACCAGTTGCATGGCGACGTGGATGCGGCGGATCACGAGAACGCCCTCCTCTAGTTCCAGCTCGCCGGTCACATCCGCGATGAGCTTGCCGTTGCTCTTTTGATAGCGCGCTTCCAGCGCGCCTCCAAAAGTGCCGAGCC
>CAWIFC010000011.1:0-245961 GCA_963835275.1 uncultured Acidobacteriota bacterium
GGAGAAAGATGCCGGCCCAATCGCGCAAACTATGAATCGTGGCGAACGCCTGGTTGGAGCGGCAAGTGGCTTCACATACACTGCCGTTATCCCGACCAATCGCCCGGCCGCACTTACACCCCGCGCCTCGTTCCGCAGCACGCGGGGGCGTTGGTGCCGTTGGAGTCGCCTTTTATTCTGTGGCACGACGCGCCCTCTTGGCGGTGAATTGGAGCTGTGCTCAGAGATCCGAACACGAAAGAAGAATTGGTTTTGATCATCGAACGTGTGAGCGAGAACCTGGAGGGCGATCTCTAAAAGGACACTGCTCCCACGACGATCGTACAAGAGATTGGATAACGAAAGCAGCCTGGGGAGGAGCCCCGCTCAGTCAGAATTCGAGGAAGCAATCCGATGCCCGATAAACTTAAGTCGCCGGATAAGCAGACCCAGAGCTACCCCCATCGGCCGGGCCAAGTGATCCAGGTGTCGTCCTGGCCGGAGAGCTCCGTGCTTCCGTAGTGCGGAAAAAAAGGGCCGGTGACGCAGCTGGGTATTGCGTTCGAGCGTTTGAAGCGAAAGGTTATCTATGTCGGGCAAGAAAACGGCAATCATAACCGGAGCATCGGGGGACATCGGTGCGGTTTAGTTGATGTTTCTGAAAGAAGGCTATAACGTCATCGCAACGTCTCGTCACGCCAATCGAGAGTTGAATACTTCAGGCAGCCTGGTTCTCGTCGACGGAGATATTCGCAAGCAGCAAACTGCTGTCTATGCTGTCGAGGCAGCAATCAGGAACTTCGGAAGCATCGATGTCTTGGTGAATAACGCTGGCATCTTCCTAACCAAACCTTTCACGGACTTCACTGCCGAGGACTTCGACGTCCTTGTCTCCACTAATCTGCTTGGATTCCTCTTCATCACTCAGCGCACTGTAAGAGAGATGCTTAAACAGAAATCGGGGTGCGTTGTGACATCACTGCGGCGCTTGCCGATCGTCCAATCGCCGGCGAAAATGGCTCGATTTCGATGATTACGAAGAGGTGGCTTAATTCAGCGACCCAGAATCTCGCAATCGAGTATGCAAAGGATGGGATTCGCTTTAATGCGTGTAGCCCCCGGCATAGTGGATACACCCATGCACCGGAATGATCCCAACGAATCGACGTTGCAGGCGGCTACGAAAAAGGCGACGGTGAAGGATGTTGTCGACGCCGTTGTTTACCTGGCACAGGCAGGTCATGTGAGTGGAGAGATTCTCCACGTGGATGGTGCCGCCCCGGCTCGTCGGTGGTAGCCGCAGGACAATTCAATATCGTTCCGGCCGTGTGCCTACCAATTATTTGCGAAGTGGTGCAAGCGGACACCAGGCCCGAACCGAATGTCGGCTCAGATTCAGGAAAGGCGAGACATGATATCGAAATGTGCTAATCCGCAATGCAACGCCTCGCTCCTGCGCTTGAGTGAGGGGAAAGTTTTTCAGTTCGAAGCACGACAGATTTTCACATTGCCGGAAGCGTCATACCTAAAGGGTCATCAAGTTGCGCATTATTGGTTGTGTCGGGAATGTGTCACGTTCATGACGTTAGCGTTAAGAGATGGAGCGGTGGAGATCAAGCCTCTCCAGGGATGAACGGTGAAGCAACCGCAATCAGTCGGAGTACCTCGCTGCTATATTTTGATCATTGGGTGGGTGCTTCCGCTTGAGCTGCGCTGCTCGTGAATCGGCCGCTCTTTGTGGACTGGGCTGGCTACGCAGAAGCTAGCCGCTGCACCGAAATAAAAGGATGCTAACCGCAAGCTGGACTTCGACGAGGTGTGCATGCCCCGAGTGCTTTCAGTAAATGTCGGCCTTCCGCGCGACGTGACATGGAACGGTAAAACGGTCCGAACGTCAGTCTGGAAATCTCCGGTTACGGGACGGCGAATGGTGCGCAAGCTCGATATCGATGGTGATGCGCAAGCCGATCTCGCCGGTCACGGCGGGGAGCATCGCGCCGTATTCGTCTACCAGATGGATTCTTACCATTACTGGGAGAGCTTTTTGGGCCGCAACGATTTTACTTTTGGCCAGTTCGGAGAAAACTTCACCGTCGAGGGACTTCTTGATAACGAGGTGTGCATTGGCGATCGATACCGCATCGGCGGTGCCGAATTTGAAGTAACGCAGCCACGCGTGACCTGCTACCGCGTCGGCATCCGCATGAACGAGCCTCGTATGCCAGCCCTGCTCGTAGAGCATCATAGACCAGGATTCTACTTTCGCGTGTTGCAAGAGGGAGAAGTTGGTGCAGGCGATGACATTGTAAAAATTACTGACGGTCCAGAGCGAATCAGCGTTGCTGACGTCGACGCCCTCTTGTATTTGCCAGGAGCTTCCAGCGAGCAACTGCAACGCGCGCTACGGATTCCCGCACTTAGCAAGGGTTGGCAGAGTTCGTTCCAGGCAATGCTCCAACAAGACTTGAGCTCCAAAACTACGGTGGGGAATCCGGGACTCGCGAATGAGGAACAATCGCCAGCATGGCCCGGCTTTCGACAGATGCGAGTCGCGCGTATCCACAAGGAAAGCGATAACGTAACTTCCTTCATTCTGGCGCCAATCGACGGGCAGCCTCTTCCTCTCTTCCAGGCGGGTCAATTTGTTGTTTTGCGGCTGCTCGTTGATCCGGACAAGGATCCGGGCAAACCGCCGGTTCTTCGCAGCTATTCGCTGTCTGATCTGCCCGCAGCCGATCATTTCCGCATCAGCGTCAAAGACGAATTGAATGGGATTGGAAGTTCATTTCTGTGCAACCGTGCGCGAGAAGGCGATCTATTGGATGTTAGTGCGCCGCGCGGAAGCTTTAATCTGCGCCCCGGCCAGAGTCCTGTGGTACTGCTGAGCGCTGGAGTGGGTGCAACGCCCGTGATGTCGATGCTGCACACACTCGCTGCCGAAAAATCGCAACAAGAGATCTGGTGGATCTATGGAGCGCGCAACAGCGTCGACCATCCATTTGCAGAGGAATCGCGTTCGTTATTGAAACAGCTCTCTCGCGGACGAGGATACATCGTGTACAGCAGGCCTGCTGCAATCGACCGAGTCGGGGCAGACTTCGATGCTCCCGGGCACATTGACACAGCTTTGCTGGAGAGAATCGGAGTATCACGGAATAGCGACTTCTATCTCTGTGGCCCAGCTTCATTCTTGCAGAACATGCGCGATGGGCTGCGAAACTGGGGTGTGCTCGCCAGGAATGTGTACACGGAAATCTTCGGTTCCCTCGAGGCGATTACACCTGGCATGGCGCAGGTTGTTCACATTCCGCACCTGCCACAAGGGCCGCCCGGATCTGGCCCCCCAGTCTCATTCGCGCGCAGCGGAATTACCGCCGCCTGGGATCCGAAATTCGAAAGTTTGCTTGAACTGGCGGAAGCGTGCGATGTTCCGGTCAGATGGTCGTGCCGGATTGGAGTTTGTCATACCTGCATGACTGGGCTGATTGACGGATCGATTGTTTATAATCCTGAGCCGCTGGAGAGGCCCGCTCCCGGAAACGTGCTCGTATGCTGTTCTCAGCCAAAAGCGGGTGTCAGTCTGGATCTTTAAGAGAAGATCCTTGAGAAGAGAAGATCTTTGAGAGAAACAGAAGGAGTCCGATCATGCGTTCTGATATTGTGCCCGGAGGCATTTTCCCCAATTACGAACTGCCCGATCACGCGGGCCAACTGCGCAAGCTCAGCGAACTACAGGGAGACGATCCGCTAATCCTTACGCTTGCACGCGGCCACTATTGCCCAAAGGAACACCAGCAGCATTTGGAACTCGCCGCGTTCTACCCGAAGATCGCGGTGGCGTACACTCAGATCGCCACGATCGCAACCGACGATCACCATACGCTGCAGGAATTCCGTGCGTCAGTCGGAGCCCAGTGGACCTTCCTTTCGGACCCCGACCGAACGGTTCAGAAGGATCTCGACATCCAGGAGTACACCGACCCCGAGCACAATCCGATGATCCCACATACGCTCGTGCTCAAGCCGGGCCTCGTGATTTTCAGCATCTATAACGGCTACTGGTTCTGGGGCCGTCCTTCGGTCGTCGATCTTTGGCACGATCTGCGCGCCGTGACGAGTGAAATCCGCCCAGACTGGGATCTGACTACGCCTGGGCTCCGCGAGGCATGGAACGCGGGTGACTTCTCGCGTTTCCACGGGTGGAACAAGCAGGCCAATATGGAAGATGCCTCGATGGTACGGAAGAAATAGCAAAGCCCCTTTTGACACTTGGTGCTGAAACAAAAACCTGCGGCAGAGGCCACGTGACCCTCGGGAAAGGGGGAAGGCTGCCTTTGACGAATACCGACTAATGCAATATCAATCCTAGGGAAAATCTGATTAAGGTCCGTTCTGCCTCGGCTCGGGAAGGGCACGGCGTCAGCCGTGCCGCCAGAGCCCACTAAATATGCGGCTTTCAGCCGCTGCGGGTTCGCTCCCTCTCACACTCGATCCCAGCCAAGGGGATTTGCTCCAGAGCTTCCCTAAGGAGTGGTCGCATAGTGTAATCAGGCGGCCAGCTTTTGAACGGCTCAAACCACCCACTGTTCCGATCCCGAAGTACGCAAATGGTGACCGAGTTGATCGTCGGATGTTAGTGCCATCATTCCCCTCAGTCTTTGTCTGTGCAGTTCGCAATCAAATGGGGCCGCGTGGGGTACTTTATGTCGGTGCAGGCGCGGCTCAACGCTTCTGGTACGGGTGGAAGATGTAGTCCTTCGCCTTCACTGCTGTATGGCACGCGTTTCCGCAGTCTGAGAAGCTCTTGGGATCGGCCGTGAACTGGTCCGATGCGGCGTCGTAGTTGAACACCGCGTAGCCCTACCCGCCAGTTTTCGGGAATCTCTTGCTGTCCTTTTCCATGACGAAAGCCTGGGCAAAGACGTCCGGCACGTCCACGATGTAGGGCGCCTCGGTGCTCTTCTTTGGCTTCCACTGGAGCTTCACGATCATGGAGCCATCCGGGAAAGGGTGGCCGTTGCCGGGAACGCCAGCCTTGAACGCGTTGATCATTGCCGGATTGGCGACGATCACCTTGAGTACTTCGTCGGTCCGAGCGGAAGAGACCATTGCCCAGTCCTCGTATCCCCTGAAGTCAGAGAACGCGATTCCGTCCGGCGATTTCAGCGAGTACTTCTCTTGCGCGTAAACGGCCGTGGCGACCAGGACGCCGAGCACTGCGACGGCTGTCGCAACGATGGTTAAGCTGGCGATACATTCCACGGCGGTGCGTGTTTTTATCTTTTGTCCTAGTTGTTCTTGCGCCACAGATTTCGTCACAAGCTCAGACATGAGGTGTTCTCCTTCACAAACAACTTTTTTAAGCCCGATCAACGTGCGTTTCGAACAATTGCGATTAAGCCAGACGTCAGGGAGTAAAACAATTGGACGATGGTATCGACGATACCTTCGTATCAAGTGCGCGGGAGGACGTTTCGTTCGCTTTGATCGAGTTCCAGGACTGGCTGGATGGAGAAAAGCTCTATTCCTTAGGCATAAAGACACTGCAGTTGATACGAAAGTATGGGTAATACCAAGGTCCAATTGCGCGGCCCATTTTGTTCTGGCTGAATGGTGACGGATCAATGCCGGCAGGTGATTTGTCTCGCCCGAGCACGATTCGTGATCTTTGGGTCACCGAATTTATCCTGACATATGATGGCAAGCCGTCCTACACCGTGAGCATCATGGAGTTCAGGGGCGACAAGGTTGCGCGGGAAACACAGTATTTTGCGGATCCATTCGTGGCTTCCACATGGCGCGCTCAATGGGTCGAGCGGATGGACACATAATCTCAAGGCACGAGAATGTGTTACAGCACATCCTTGGTCGGAGGGACAGAGATGGATTGGAAACGGTTGATCCAGTTTGCGCTGCTGGGTGGCAGTGATTTGGAACAATATGCCATCCCGCTGGTACGCGTTTCGATCGGGCTGTTCTTCGCCATCTTCGGGGCAAACAAATCGTTTGTCGCCGGCGGCACGAAACCTGTTTATGAAACGCTCGTCAAGGCCAAAGTCCGGTTTCCCCGCCAGACGGCTTATTTCCTGTCGAGTGTCGAGTTCGTTTGCGGATCCTTGCTGACCGTGGGTTTTTTCAAGCCGGCCTGCGTGTACTGCAGTCGATACAAAGGTATTGGCAATACCAACGTCCAATTGCGTGGCCCATTTTGTTCTGGCCTAATCCATCCTTGAACAGTCACTCGCTCTAACATCGAAAGGAGTACCAAATGGACGGCACAAACGGACTGAAAGAGACCCCGCGCGTGACCGCGCCCGTCGCGTCGAACACGCCTAGTGTGAACGTTTTTACCGCCCCGGGAAAGGCTATGGTCGGCGAGCGGCCAAGGCCCTTCGGCGAAGCGTTCGGCTTTGACCCGATCACGTCGACTTTAATCTTCGGCGAGCACGACGCGGTGCTGGTGGACGCGATGACGACGGTGGCTGAAGCCGAGGCTCTCGCGGATTGGGTTGCTCTGCACAACCGCAACCTGGAGACTATCTATATAACCCACGCCCATTTCGACCACTTCTACGGTCTGGGCATTCTGCTCGACCGTTTCCCGGGCGCTCGGGCGATAGCAACGCCCAAAACGCTGAACGCCATGCAGATGTCTTTCACTCCCACAGTGGAGCGGCTAGCCCGCCGGTGCTTTCCTGGGCAAGTGCCCACTAAGTTGGTTGCCCCTGAGCCCTATGAGCACGACACGTTCACTCTCGAGGGCCACGAATTGCGCATCATCGAGCAGGGCCACACCGATAGTGTCGATACGACGTCTCTACACGTTCCATCGATCGGCCTGGTCGTCGCCGGCGACGTTGTGTACAACCAATGCCGCATGTACGTCGGCGACACCACCCCCGAGAGCCGAAAGAATTGGATCGCGGCGCTAGACCGGTTAGCGGCGCTGAACCCGGCGATGGTTGTCGCCGGTCATAAGAAGCCGGGCGCGCCCGACTCTCCTTCGACGATCCAAGACACCAAGCGTTACCTGCAGGACTTCGATCGCCTGCAGAAAACCGCGACCTCCGACCGGGAGCTGTTCGATCAGATGACGGAGCTCTACCCGCATTGGGTGGCCAATCAGTCGTGGTTGATGTTCGGATTCCCGCAGCCATAACCCACATCAACCCCTGATGCGAGAAGAGTTACAATTCGGGCGGAGGCCTAGCCGATGACCTCACGTAGAAAGCTGTTCCAGGGTCTCGCTTTATTCCTGCCATCGAAACTCGCGGTTCTTGGTTGCTCGAAACCAGGCCTACAAAACGGAGGAAATCTATGAAACGAGAAATCATTCGGGTCGAGCCACTGGCGACCTACCTCGAAAAGTATAAGGCGCCCGCTTCGACGGTGACAAAACACGGCGACACTATTTACGTCTCAGGCTCTCCGCCGTTCGATCCGAAAACCGGAGAGATTGTCCGAGGGCCTATTGAGCGCCAGACCGAGATCGTTTTAGACCAGCTTAAGCTCTGTGTCGAAACCGCGGGTTCGTCCTTGGAAAACATCCTGAAACTGAATGTCTACGTGACTTCAGTAGATATGTTTCCTGCTGTTAACGAGGTCTACAGGCGTTACTTCCCGGAGAATCCTCCTGCTCGAATCTTTATCAACGTTCCTGCTTGGAATGGCGGCTTCGACATCGAGGTGGACTGTATCGCCGCGGTTCTTTAGATCACCGGTCGGCAAGACGGGAACGTAGAGACGGGAACGTAGGGACCAGACGGAACGTTACCCGATTTCAATGAACGAGAATTAGTGAACGCCCGTCTGTCCCGAGTTATTAGTTCCATATTTCAGGAGAACATACTCAATTTCAAAGAGGAGAACAAAATGACAACAAAAGGAAAAGTGTTAGTGCTAGTCTCGAGCGGTCGCGGTTTGCCCTTGAAAGATGGCAAGGTTTATGCCGGCGCCGGCTACTACCTCAACGAGCTGACGGTTCCGGTTCGCGCCCTGATGAAGGAGGGCTACGAAATCACTTTCGCCAACCCCAAAGGTAACGCGCCCCAAGTGGATGTGCATTCAGAGGTCGCCGATTTCTTCGGCGGGGACGCGGCCAAGCTTCAGGACTATATGCTATTCCGCGACGGCCTGACTGGGCTCAGAGATCCAACTCGTATCTCGGATGTCATCGCGTCGGGCCTGGATCAATATGACGCTGTTTTCGTCCCCGGCGGCCATGGCCCGATGATCGATCTTCTCGATGATCCCAATGCCGGCATAGTGATGAGACACTTTCACGAAACATCCAAACCTACGGCAGTGCTCTGCCATGGCCCGATTTCACTGCTCTCGGCTCTTCCGAATTCGAAGGAGGTGGTCGCCGCGCTGAGCGCGGGCGATGCCGCGGGAGCGCACGCAAAGGCTCAAGGCTGGATCTATTCTGGATATAAGATGACCATCTTTTCGACAGCGGAAGAGCAGCAGCGGGAGCCGCTTGAGATTGGTGGCAAGGTTCTCTTCTACCCGGACTTCGCCCTGCTTACGGCGGGCGGTGACGTAAGCGTGGTCGCTCCATGGCAGAGCTATGTCCTTCAAGATCGCGAGTTGATCTCAGGTCAGAACCCATTCTCTGATCAAGCGCTTCTGAACCTTCTTCTACCAGCACTCAATCGGAGGAAGGAGTCGGCTTCAGCGGCATAAGAATCGGAGGGAAACCGGGGGCAGGCGGGACGTTTTCCATTTTTCGACGACGTCCCGTCCGTCCCCGAGTTTTCCCGGCAAGGGGGTAAGCCGCGAAACTTGATTCAGAGTTCAGTTTGAAAGAGGATGAACAAGCGGGCCTGCTTTGATTAGCGGCCTTCTAGCTTCTTCAACCGGTCTGAGATAGCCTCAACCTCGGTATCCAGTGCGCGAATTGCTGCGGCGTGGCTCTTCTGTCGCAACTCCACGGGCGACGCCCATTTGTGAAACTCGGTGAGGAGAGCGGTCTCCACCTTCTCTAACCGCTGGCTAATCCACTGTTTGTCTTCTTCGGTTAGCACATCTTGATTATAGGACATAGATCGAATCTGACCAGAAAGTTTTCTTGGGGCGGCGTGTGCCGACGGCCGTGACCGTCGGGTCAGCCCGAATCGCGGGGCCGGTAAGTCCTTTGTTTCAAATGTTGCAATACTTAAGCCGGGTGCCCCATTTCTCGCGTTCTTTGCGAGAAGTGGGGCTTTTGACCTACAGCTCACGATAAGCCCAGGCTCGCGCCAATGTTCGTCCGTTGGCGGAGTAGAAATCGGCGGAGCGCTGGCTGAGGGTTGGTAGGATGTCGGCGCAAAACCCCACTTCTCGCAAAGAACGCGAGAAATGGGGCACCCTCTATAACCGTGTCGGCGTTGTCAAGAGACACTTCCAGCAAGGCCCTGGCAAAACTGCTGTCCCAGGGGCCGCGCTCCCTCCGGTTTTGACCTTCCCTTCGTAGGAGCTTTTGCTTTTGGTGTTGCTCTTGCCGCTGATCTGGCTTTTGCTCTTGGCTCATGGCGACCTAAGCTCGCTTTGCAGAATCACACGATGGAAACTAGTTCCACCAACCATCTATTCGGTCACTCACTCCGACCATGATTCGTTGTTCAGTCTCCCCGACTCTCTCAGGGAGGCAAGGCGCCCAATCAGACGAACGATGTCCGTTTGCCCACCAGGGTGCCCCCCGGGCTGCCTTGCATGCGAACTAGCTGCGCGTAATCCGCCGTGCTGCGCAGCATCCAGTACATCCTCACGGCCAGTTTGCGGGCCACGGCGACTTTCGCCACCGAAGCCCCACGACGGAATTTCAATCGCTGATACACCCGCTGCAGTTGCGGGTCGAATCGCGCCGCGGTGTGGCCGGCTTCGACTAACAACGAACGCAGCATCGGATTGCCTTGCTTGCTGATCGATCCCAACCGCTGCTTTCCCCCCGAACTGTGCTCCTGCGGATTCAGTCCCAGATAACTCACCACTTGCTTGCTGCGCTGGAAACGTTCCACCGGCCCGATGATCAGCACGAAAGCCAGCGACGTCACCGGCCCTACTCCGGGATGCGTCATCAACCGCACCGCCAGCGCCTGACTCTTCGCGGCTTGCTCGACTGCCTGGTCCAGCCGCGCCACCGAAGCCTGCAACTCGTCGAACATCCGCAGCAATTCTTGCCGCCGATAGCTCGCCCACGGCCCCAGTGTTAGCGCCTCCAGTTCCTTGCGCCCCTTCGTGGTGAACAACTTCTTCTTGCGACACACGCCCTCACCCATGGCCAGCGCGTGCATCTGATTCTTCACCGCGCCTCGCATCCACACCAGCTTCTGCCGATGCCACACCAGTTGCCGCAGATCCCGCTCTTCTCCCGACGGCCGCCAGATCTTCGGAAAGCGATCGCTGCACAGCAAATCCAACAAGTGCGCCGCATCCCGCGCATCCGTCTTCTGCTTGCGCACCACCGCCGCCCGTATCTTGGCCGCGTCTCCCATCCACAGCTCGTGACCCAACTCCGCCAGCATGGCCTCGAACCAATGCGTGTGCCCGGTGGCCTCGATCCCCACCCGTACCCGACCTGCGAGTGCGGCATAAAAAGTTCGCGCTTCTCCGCTCTCGTGCTCTAAACGCCGCTCTACCAACTCGCCGCTTTCCGTGTCCAGCATCGCAACTTGCTGGTAGCGCGTGTGCAAATCACATCCTATAATCATCATCGCTCGGCTCCTTTCCTCCGAGCCTTGGCCGCTTGAGCGCTTCCAAGTCTACTCGCTCGCAAGGAGCCGACACGGTTATCTCATCAGGCAGAGCTATGTCCTTCAGGATCGCGAGTTGATCTCAGGTCAGAACCCATTCTCTGATCAAGCGCTTCTGAAACTTCTTCTACCGGCACTCAACGCCCAGAAGAAGTCAGCCGCATAAGAGAATCGGTAAGCACGTAAACCGGTGACAGGCGGACGTTCGCTAATTTCCGTCCCTCGAGAATATTGGGGAATGTTCCGTTGGTCCGCGGTTTATTGCCCCGGTTTATTATGTGTGTGAGGGAGTCGGAGCTCCACGATACGTTAGGGGGAAGATGATGCGAGTATTCGTGACTGGAGCGACCGGATTTCTCGGGTTTTCAATTGTGAAAGAACTCATCGGCGCGGGCCATCAGGTGACGGGATTGGCACGTTCCGATGCCTCTGCGAAAAAACTCGCTGGCGCGGGCGCGCAAGTGCTTCGCGGAGACATTGAAGACCTAGACATTCTGCGCCAGGGGGCGGCTACAACAGACGGAGTGATTCACACAGCCTTTTATCACGAGATCACGCACATGCGGCTCGTCACGCGGCTGCGCGTCCTGTTGGGCGGCAGCCCTACCGGGATTGTCACACGGTTCCTGGCGGCTGCCATTCAAGCGGATAGGCGTGCACTGGAAACCCTCGGACAGTCACTAAGCAGTGCAGACTGTCCGCTGGTGGGTACGTTCGCAACGCTTGCCATGACGGCAGGTAACGTCGCAATCGAGGACAATGCTTACGATCCTAAGTCGGCCGGAAACGTTCGCGGGTCTACAGAAAAGACAATGCGGATGCTGGCCTCGCAAGGCGTACGAACGTCGGTCATTCGCCTGCCGCCTGTCGTGCATGGTGAAGGTGACCGGAATGGATTCATTCCCTTCCTCATCAAGAACTCGCGCAAGAAAGGCGAATCGGCATATTTGGGGAAAGGCTCGAACCGCTGGCCCGCAGTTCACAAACTCGATGCGGCCCGCCTCTTCCGTCTGGCATTAGAAAGCGGCCCCGCAGGCGCCGCATACCACGGTGTCGCGGAAGAAGGCATTCCGTTCCGGCAGATCGCAGAAGCCATCGGAAAGCGGCTCAACGTGCCCGTCGTAAGCAAGTCTCCCGCTGACGCGGCGAAACAGTTCGGCTTTCTGAGCCCCTTCATTCCAGTGGACAACCCGACCTCCAGCAAACTGACTATCGAACGTTTGGGCTGGAGACTCGTACAGCCTAGCTTATTCGCGGACCTCGACCTTGCAAACTACTTCAAAGCCTGAACCGGGAAACCGGGGACTGGAACGTTCCCCAATTTCTAAACCGGGGGGCTTGCTGAACGCCCTTTTGTCCGCGGTTCCCCGATACATCTCCTTTCTTCAAGAGTTAACGCGTTGGTGTCCGATGGCACACACCTTTTCCTTGGACCTTAAGGTGTCCAATGGAGTACAAACAAAACTGTGCAGAGGCTAGGAGCTAGCATGAAAACGCAATTCGAGCAGATGATGGACGGCCTGAACGATGTTGAGGCTTTTCTTGCCGGAGAGCAAGAAGGATTCAAGGCACATGTGCCCCGTGATGTTGACGTGAAGGCCATCCGCAATCGACTTGGCATGACGCAAGCCAGATTCTCTGACACGTTTGGCTTCAGCCTCGACGCGATCAAGCACTGGGAGGGAGGGCGGAGAACCCCGGAAGCACCAGCTCGCGCCTTGCTCACCGTGATCGCCAGGAATCCCGCTGCAGTGCTCAACGCCCTGGATCCTGCTGCGTTTGCTGCTGCCGTCGGCTCATCCAAACCCACTACAGTCCACGTCAAGGCTGATAGAAAGCGTCGGAACTCTCGTGGCGTTACTAGACGAAAGGCTCATTCTGCCAGTGGAAAAGGCAGCCGTTGAGGGGTGTGGCGGCCAGCCTCTCGCGACGGCGGCCCGCGGGCTTCATAAATACGATTTCCATTCACTCTCAGTCGGCAAGTTGACGGATGACGGCCTTATCCGACAACTGGTCGCAAACGGTGCCGAAGTATCGTGCAATACTTTCGTCTAATTGTTTTTCCTTTTCTCGTCAGGCTTAATGGGTGCCAGATATAAATACGAAAGAACCGGAATCAGCAGATGAGCGCTGGTTATCGGAATTGGAGACATCAATGGGCAGCATACAAATCGAACAAAAGAGCTATGAGATGCCCCCACGAGAGGGGATGAGCATTGCGCATTTTCTCACCGTGGCCGACGTCAACCGATCGGCTCACTACTACGAAAAGGTGTTCGGCGCTCGCATTCTGAGCATGGGTGACGGCAACGCGCCTCCGTACCTGCAGCTGGCGAATATCTGGATGATTCTGAACGTTGGAGGCGGGCCGACCCCGGATAAGCCGACGGTAACGCTCAGCGTTCCCGACCCGAATCACATCACCAGTTTTATGAATTTCCGCGTGGCGGATATTCAAGCGTGCTATGAATTGTGGAAAAGTCGGGGAGCCGAGTTCATCACGCCGCCCATACCCAAGTACGGCGAGATACGCTGCTACATCCGCGATCCCGACGGCTACATCATCGAAGTCGGACAGAGCACCGACCTCACGTACGGTTAACGCTCAGCCCGGACGGGATGCGGACTTAAAACGCCTGCGGAACTCCGCTTAGAGCCAGCCTATTGGCGCGAACGATCCAACACCGCTCGGCCACGGTTAGCAGAGAAGCCGAATTTGCGCGATAGGGGTATGGGTACAGCACATCCTCGGTAGGAGGGCAGGAGAGATGGATTGGAAACGGTTGGTCCAGTTTGCGCTGCTGGGTAGCAGTGATTTGGAACAGTATGCGATCCTGCTGGTACGGGTTTCGCTCGGGCTGTTCTTTGCCATCTCAGGGGCAAACAAATTATTCGTCGCCGGCGGCACGAAACCTGTTTACGAAACGCTGGTTAAGGCCAAAGTACCGTTTCCCCGCCAGACGGCTTATTTCGTGTCGAGTGTCGAGTTCGTTGGCGGATCTTTGGTCACGGTGGGATTTCTTTCGAGCCCGGCCTGCGTGGCGCTATTGATCGATATGACTGTCGCCACCCTGACCAGCGCGGTTTCCACCTTGCCTAAGGGACTTTCGCCTCTTAGCTGGCTCGACGATTTTCTCTACCTTCCGGAAGTCCTGTATGTGCTCTTCTTTATCTGGCTGCTTTGCTCCGGTCCGGGAAAGCTCAGTGTCGATTACTGGCTCGCCGGCAAGTTACTGAGCTGATCGATCGACGAAACAGCTCGTCGCTAGAGTTAGGGCTTTGCGGGCAGCGGCTGCCAGAGCTCAATCTTATTTCCATCCGAGTCATAGATCCAGGCAAAGCGACCGTAGGATTCATCCATTCGTTTGGCGTCAATCTTAACTCCCTCTTGTTTTAAGCGGTCGAGCAAAGCATCCATATCGTCCACGATGTAGTTGATCATGAACGGTGCGGGGCTGGGATCGAAATACTTAGTGGAGGCGGGAAAAACAGTCCAAACTGTAACCTGTTCCTTTTGCGGGTCGTCGTGTTCGCGCCACGGAAGCATCGCGCCTTGGCCTTTGTCAGCGAGTCCAAGATGCTTCGCATACCATTCGCGCATCTGATTACGATTAGCGGATTTGAAGAAGACCCCGCCGATTCCAATGATCCGCCCGCGCGGCTCCGTTTTGACGGGTGGCCTCGACTTTTCAGGTTGCGGAGATTTCACTTCCTGTCCTCCTTTTGAGTTGGCCGAGATCAGCAACAGCGAGCCGAGCGCAATTGTGCTCCAGGGTATTCCTTGCATCGGCGGATTATACATAAGTTTCGATTCGAATGGAGAAAGGGATTCGCTCAAGGTTCGCCGCGATTCAGCCTTTCTGAGAAACCTGGGGACCAGGTCCCCAGGTTTTCCTCGAGGACTGAAGGGGAATCTTTGGACATTGTAGGCCTCTCAGTGTGTGTGTTGTCTTCGCAGGAATGGCTAGAGAAGCGTGATCTCGCCGATATCGATTGCCACGAGCAAAGGCTCTTTCACAAGCCTGTAATCGCCTTCATACGCGTACACTCGACGCTTGGTAGGCACAATGATGCCGTCTACGTCACGGTAGTCCGACGCATAGTTCAGCCCGGTGGCGCCGCCAAGAATGTCGACTGTGTAGTCATGCCGGCGCAGTAGTCCGTCAGGTCCAAAGCACGATATCTGTTCCTTTGAATGGCTCTTCACGTTATCGGGGAAGGTCACCTTCAGCCGTCGCCAGGTTTCTCCCTCGACCTGAATCGACGAAATCTCCTCACTAAGGAAGCCGTCGTGGGTGTACAGGAACGGAGTGTTTAGATAAGTCCACAATGCCTCACCGACAAAGTACGCCACTTGGATGTCGTCCCACGGCGTTTCTCTCTGTTGTCCTTCGAATGATTTCTCGGGTTATCGCGGGCCTCGATCAGGGTTCCGTCGATCTTTTCGATCACAATGCGGCTTGGTTCGAAGACTGCGCGCTTGTCCTGGCCGGGAAAGTCGACCGTGACACGTTCGTTCCGCGTCTCCGCGGTCAACACCACGTTCTTTAGAGTGTCCCCCTTACCTTTGACAAACCAGATCGCGCCCGTAATCGACGCCGCAACCTTGATCGCATTCACCTTGTTCCAACGGTCGAGACCGCCGTGTGCTTTGACCGCTAAATCCAATAGTTTGCTCTTTGCTGTTTTTCTTGCGCGTCCGGTTTGCTCGACGAGCGCACCGTCTTGGGGATCCAAAATTGCCCCTGCTGCTTTCATAGTGAGTCCCCCTCTCAGAAAATGCAGTTCACATCTACGTGTTCATCCGGCGACCGGCTCTCCCAGGCGCATCCTTTCGTCAAGTCGGCGTACGAGTCTGGACTGCTCTCACTCATCATTTCTATTTGGGACCAGGCGACGTGACGCTGGGATGTTCAGCGTACCAAACAAATTCCTCCGAGACTGTATAGAAGAGATCACTTTGCTCTGTCTGGAAACATTAAGATTGGTCGTTAAACGCTCAGAAAGAACTGATGGCCGCCGTGAACTGTCGCCCGTGACAGCGATCCCGAACGTTGTGAATGATCTCTTGAACGGAAGACGCGAATGACAGCAGAGGGAGTGCTTGTGCGCATCGCAACATCTTTTACCGCTCGCTCATCAATCAGGATTTCGAGGCACCCTATGATCACTCCTTTTTCGTTATGCCGAAACTCCTCTAACAACGGAGGCGCAAAAGGCAGGTGCGCGGGTGCGATCGCCTTTTGACCTGCAAAAACAGAGGGTACTTCTCAGTCCACGCTCCCAAACTGTTTCAGGTCTTCGGGGCCTTCTTTCAGGGTGATGACTTCTTTCCCCTGTACCATCTCGCGGACCTTCTCGACCACGTCGGGGTTGGCTAGGGTAGTGATGTCTCCGGTGTTCAAGTTGTTGGAGATCGCGGCGAGCACGCGGCGCATAAGTTTGCCCGAGCGGGTTTTAGGCATGTCAGGGACGATGTGTACTCTCTTCGGTCGCGCGATCTTGCCAATGATGGTTTCAATGGCTTTTGTGACCTTGTCAAGGATCTCCTGACTGGGCTGGATACCGGGCTGCAGCGCCACATAGACCTCTGGCACGCGGCCTTTGATCTCGTCCACCACGGGCACGACCGCAGCTTCAGCAACTTCCGGGACGGTCAGGCATGCGGATTCGATTTCTTTCGTGCCCAGGCGGTGACCGGCCACGTTGATGACGTCATCCACCCGGCCCAGAATGCGGAAATATCCGTCGATCGCCAACACGGCTCCGTCAGCAGCAAAATACGGCCAGTCACGCCACTCTTTGCTGTTTGAGTTCTTGCAATATTTCTTGTAGTACTGATTGACGAAGCGCTCCCGGTCACCCCAAATGGTTTGCATGATTCCGGGCCAGGGATTGCGAATGCAGATGTTCCCCGCCTTGCCCGATCCCGCGCTGACTTCGTGGCCTTCCTCGTCCAGAATGTAGGGATAAATTCCCGGTACCCCGGGGCCCGCGCTGCCGGGTTTCATGGGATCCAACGCCGGCTTTGTGCTGCAGAGGAATCCGCCGTTTTCCGTCTGCCACCAGGTATCGACAATGACGGCTTCACCCTTGCCGACTTCTTCGTAGTACCATCGCCAGACCTCGGGCTCAATTGGTTCTCCGACCGAAGTCATGTGCTTGAAGTGATAGTTGTACTTCTTGGGTTCGTCATGTCCGGACTTGCGCAGCATACGAATGGCTGTGGGCGAGGTGTGGAAGATATTGACATCCAGGCGTTCAGCGATTCGCCATACTCGGCCAGCATCAGGATAGGTCGGAACGCCTTCGTACATGACGCTGGTGGCGGCCAGCGCCAGTGGACCGTAAACAATATAAGAGTGGCCCGTAATCCAGCCAATGTCAGCCATGCACCAGTACACATCCTCGGGATGAATGTCCTGGATGTATTTGGAGGTGCCGGCCACATAGGCCAGATAGCCGCCGGTACGGTGTTGGCAACCCTTGGGCTTTCCGGTGCTGCCGCTGGTGTACATGAGAAACAGCGGCGCTTCGGCATCCATGGGGACGGGAGGCACGATTTCGCCTGCGTAGTTCGGTAGAATTTCGTCAACCCAGAAATCGCGATCTTTGACAAAGGATGAAGTGGACGCATTCTGGCCAGCATGCCGCCTCCAGACCAGGACCTTGTCGACGATCTGACCTTCTTTCTTGGCTACATCCAGCGAGATCTCTGACGCCGCCTTGTGGTCGATCATCTTGCCGTTGCGATAGTAACCATCCATCGTGATCAGGATGCGGCTGCCCGAATCGGCGGCGCGCATACCGCAAGCCTCGCCGCTGAAGCCGCCAAACACCACCGAGTGAATCACTCCAAGGCGGGCACATGCCAGCATGGTAATCGGCAACTCCGGGACCATCGGCATGTGAATGGTGACCCGGTCTCCGCTCTTTAGGCCGCAGAAATCGCGCAATAGCGCCGCGAACTCGTTCACTCGCACGTAGAGTTCGCGGTAGGTGACGGATACGGGCGCTTCCGACTCCGGTTCGGGAACAAAGATCAGCGCTGCTTTGTTTTTGTACTTGGCTAGGTGCCGGTCTACGCAGTTGTAAGAGGCGTTGATCTTGCCGCCCGCGAACCACTTCCAGAAGGGCGGATCACTAGTGTCGAGGGTCGTGTGCCAATACTGATCCCAGCTCAGCAGGTCGGCGTACTCGCGAAAGCATTCTGGGAAATTCTTCTCGCTGAAACGTTCCATGACCTTGGGGTCGGTCAGATTCGCCTGGCCGATAAACTTTGGCGAAGGATAGTAATATTCCTCCTCGCGCCAGTGGACGGCAATCTGAGCCTCGGTGGTCTCCGCTGCTACCCTGTGTTTCTCCCCAATTGCAGGCATGTCAAATCCCCCCTAATTCTTGAACTCTGCTCCCGTGCTTTTCCCTGCGACTTCAGCTAGTGTGCGCTCGCCTGTTCCGCTCCCAAACCAGTGTTGGAACGCACCAGCAACTCGTTGAACTTGCTCTCCGCCGATGGTTCGTTGCTGAGCAGAGTGCCAATCACGGCGCCCAAGAATCCCAGCGGAATACTCAGGATTCCCGGATTCTCCAACGGGAACCATGCCTTAGCCTGGAACAAGTGACGAGCAGTTCCGGTCACAGTTGGCGGGTCGATGGCCATGAGGCTCGGGCTGACGAGAATCAAACCGATCGAAGCCAGCAATCCGACAGCCAACCCGGAGACGGCTCCCATCGTGTTAAACCGCCGCCAGAAAATAGATAACACAATCACCGGCAAGTTCGCCGATGCCGCCACCGCAAAAGCCAGCGCCACCAGGAATGCAACATTCGCAGTGGGTCCAAGCAAAATGGCGATAAAGATGGCTACCGCACCTACCCCGAAGGCAGAGATGCGCGCCACAAGTACTTCCTCACCCGGCTTTCGCTCGACTCCGTTGTGAACGACGTTGGTCCAGAAGTCATGCGAGAAGGAAGTGGTCGCGCTGATGGTGAGGCCCGCGACTACGGCCAGGATGGTGGCAAAGGCAATGGCGGAGATGAACGCGAAGAAAATGTTTCCCGCCAGAGCTTGGGCCAGCAGCGGCGCACTCATGTTCGTACCGCCGTGACCCTTGATGAAGTCAGGCCCCACGATCGTCGCCGCTCCGAAGCCGAGGAACGTGGTCATAATATAGAAGCTGCCGATCAGCACCATCGCCCAGACCACGCTGTTACGCGCCGTCTTGGCATCGGGCACAGTATAAAACCGCACCAGGATGTGGGGCAGCCCGGCAGTGCCAAAAATCAACGCGAGACCTAGCGAGATAAGGTCCAGCGCTCCGTAAGGCGGTTTGAAGCGCAGCCCCGGCTGCAGGAAGTCCTTGACTACCACTGTGCCCTTCGCATCGTGATAGGTCACTTGTCCGATAGCTGCGAAGAATTCAGAGAAGCTGAAATGGAAGTGAGCCAGGACAAGAATACTTAGCAGGATGGTCCCACCCATAAGCAGAATTGCTTTGATGATCTGCACCCACGTCGTTGCGAGCATGCCGCCGAAGACCACGTAAATGATCATCAGAATGCCCACGCCGGTCACAGCTTGGTTGTAGGTGACGTATCCGCCGAGCAGCAGCTTCACCAACGCGCCCGCCCCCACCATTTGAGCAATCATGTAAAAGGTGCTGACCGTCAGCGTGCTTAGCGCAGCCATCGCACGAACTGGGCGCGGTTTCAGGCGGTAAGCGAGTACGTCGGCCATGGTGTACTTACCGGCGTTGCGCAGTGGCTCCGCAATTACCAGCAGGACCGTCAGGTAAGCGACCAGCCATCCCACCGAAAACATGAAGCCGTCATACCCCTGGAAAGCGATGATGCCGGCAATGCCCAGGAACGACGCGGCACTCATGTAGTCGCCGGCCACTGCGATGCCGTTCTGCCAGCCTTTGATCTGGCGGCTGGCAGCAAAGTACGCGCTGGCGCCGGACGACCGCTTCGAGGCCCAGTAGGTAATGCCTAGGGTGATAGCGATGAACAGCAGGAACATGAAAAGTGAGATAGTCATGACTCACCTGCCTCCTTTGATGTTCTCGGCCTTCTGCACAATGTCTTTCGCCAGCCGATCAAAGTCGTTGGCGGCTCTGACGTATAGGGCGGCAATGAGCCAGGCTACGAAAAACTGGGATAAGGCAAAGAGGTAAGCAAGGTTTACCACGCCGACCTTGATCGACATAAAATGCGGCGCGTAGCCAACCAGAACCGGCAGGGCGAAGTAATAAACAACGAAGAACACGAAGGCGGGAATGATGAACACTCTCTTCGTCGCCATCAGGTCTTTGAACTCTTGCGTGTTCGCCAGTCGATCCCATTCTGTCTGGGTGGCTTCATAACGGCTTGTCTGACTAGTTTCCGAGCGGGGTGCGACAGCCATAAACTTCCTCCTTAATAGGTTCAAGCGCGGTTGCCTGATGCCCTATTTACAGCTGGATGTCCGGCCGATTTTAGGTCTTGAGTCGTACACTGAAACCCGCTAGCTTCTCAGAACATTGGCAGGGTAACGCCATCTGCCGTTTCTGTCCAGCACTCAGTGATCCCAGTGCGATCGCCGTGCGAAGCGAAATCCTCGCCAGCGATTTGCGCAGCATATGCGGCCTCCCCGCGCGATGCTGTGATCTGCGTCACTGCTCAGCGGTCAAGCAACCTGAGCGCCCCCTCCGCCTGGTAAAAGCCTCGAACCCGGGTCTCAATGGGTTGGCCCGCCTGCCATCGGATGCCCGGCGTGATCCGGTCACTCCCGCGAATCCACGTTTGGCTATGGTTACAAATCACGACCGCTGCGCCTACAGGTCACAAAGATCTGTGACGCATGTCGCAGTCCTTTCGATTTGATGTGCTATATCTAACTGGCGGCGCGGCCCAGTTCTCTCTCCGAGGAGCCCCTTATGCCAGAGCAGCAATCCTTATCGAAAGACGCAAAGATGGCCATGATTTCCCAGTTTCTGGGATTCATGCTTGATGCGTATGACATGGCGTTGGTTCTGGTCATGGCTCCAATTCTGGTCAAAGTATTCATCTCCCCCAAGGGCAGCGCCGCCTGGCAGTACATCGTGATCGTCTTCACGTACTCCATTACCATGGCTGCGAGGCCGATCGGTTCGGCGCTGTTCGGACGCTACGCCGACAAGATTGGACGCAGATTCCTGCTGGTCTTCACCATCGGAGGCGTGGGCGTGATGTCTGTCCTCGGAGGTTTGTTGCCCACCTACGCGCAGATCGGGGTCTGGTCCTATGTTGCTTTCTGTTGTCTCCGCTTGATGATGGGGGTCTTCTTCGGGGGCGAATACGCCGTGGGGCACACCTTCGCCATCGAATATGCTCCCCAAAAGAGGCGCGGAGCGATTGGCGGCTTCATCCAATCTGGGTTCCCGCTGGGGTATGTTTTTGGCTCCCTGGTTTTTGCCCTCGTTTCTTTCCTGACCACCAAAGAGGCAATGCTGGCCTATGGCTGGCGAATCGTTTTCATGACCGGAGTCGTGCCGGTATTCCTGGCGCTTTATATTCGGAGCACCCTCCACGAGTCGCCGGAGTTCGAGAAAGCCAAAGCCCGTGGCAAAATCGAAAAATCTCCGTTCTTGAACCTGTTTAAGCCGCCTCAGCTTTTTGACTTCCTGCAGGTTTTCTTCTTCATGACCGGCCTGTTCCTTACCGACTACTCGGTGTATGGATTCCTGCCCAACATCCTCACCCTGAAAGGGCGCGGGTTCGGCACGACCACCTACAGCCTCATTTACGGCTTCGCGTTGTTTATGGCCTTCCTGGGCTACAACTTCTACGGTTGGCTGTCGGATAGAACCGGGAGAAAGATCCTGACTCAGTGGTATTGCGGTTTCCTGGTCGTATTTGGAATTCCGGTTTTCTATGTTCTTTATCATGCAGCCATCGAGCGCAATTTGTGGATGGCGGTCCTGGGCACAGTCATGGCAGCCATGCTCAAGCTAGCCTGGGGAGTCGTTCCCGCTTATCTGTGTGAGCGATTCCCGACCAAACGGCGTGCTGCCGGTGTGGGTTTTGGCTATTCCTCCGGCGCGTTGCTGGGCGCATGGTTCAGCGCTTATGTCTGGTGGGCTCACAAGATTCCGTTTATCGCGGCCATCGAGAAGCAGGATATGTGGTTATCGCCAGCCGTGATCCTGACCATAGGCGCGGTCATGACCTTCGTCAGCCTACTGTACTCCCCGGAGACAAAGCATCTCCAATTGGACGAAGTAGGAGAAAGGGAGCGGGCATCCGACGCCGCCAAGGCAGCGGCCAAAGAAGCAGCGGTTAGAACGGCGCTGGCAGGTTAGTCCGACTCTGCCAATTACGCGAGACTCGCTCACGAGCGGTACCCTGCCTGCTATTTCACGGGCGGCAAGTACGGAATATAGCGGGCGAACAACCAGCACAGGAAGAACACAACCGGGATGTGAACCATCAACTGCAGTACTCCATATCCCACGATATCTCTGGCTTTCAATTTCAAGATGCCGAGCAGCGGCAGCATCCAGAAGGGATTGACCAGATTAGGTAGCGCTTCCGAGGCGTTATAGATTTGCACCACCCATCCCAGATGCACCTGGTGTAAGTTCGCCGCCTGCAGCACATAGGGCGCTTCGATCACCCACTTGCTGCCGCCGGAGGGAATGAAAACGCCGAGCACTGCGGAATACATCGCGACCAGCAAGGGATAGGTGTTGTGGCTGCTGACGGAGGCGAAGAGCTTGGCCAACGCCTCGGCGATTCCGGTTCCTACGATCATGCCGAAGATCACGGCGTAAAACGGAAATTGGATGAGCACGCCGCCAGTGGCTGGAATGCACTCTTGGACGGCACGCATGAAACGCTTGGGGCGCCAGTGCAGCAAGAGCCCAACCGTGATGAACATGAGGTTGTACGTATTCAGGTCGAGCGCTGCTAGCGCGCCTTGCGGCGAGGTGCGGAACACGTCGATCAAATACCAGCACAACAGCAGGGCGACCAGAATTGTCAGTAGAGGACTGTATTCCAGCCACTCGCCGGGTTTGCTCTTGGGTTCGAGGCTGGAGCGAATGGGTTCGTATTGGATGCCGTAGGATTCGGCGGTTCGAGCGTTCTCGGGCGACGGCGTAGACGCGTAGGCGATCAGCACCGATAGCACGATCAAGACGACGGTCGTCGCGATGCTTTGCCATAAGAAAAGAGTTTGGGTGAGCGGGATCAGGCCGCTGATGCTGAACAGCGATGGCGGCATGGCGGACTTGGTCGCCATCAACATCGCGGCGGACGAAGACAGCCCCATTGCCCAGACGGCTCCCAAGCCGAGATAGGCAGCGGCGCCGGCAGCGCGGTAATCCATTCCTTTAACGCGATGAGCCAGTTCGCGAACGAAGAGTCCGCTGAAAATCAAGCTCAGGCCCCAGGAGATCAGCGACGTCAGCATGGAAAAAAGCGCGACCAGGGCGACTGCTCCGCGAGGCGTCTTGGGAATTCCGGCTAAGGCGCGGATGGCGCGATACACGATCGGCGTCGAGGCGACGACATAGCCGCCGATAATGATCATCACCATCTGCATGGTGAACGGGACCAGAGCCCAGAAGTTTTTTCCGCCCTGGATCGCCAGTTTGCTTGGTGCTTGATGAAGCAAGAGGCCGACCACAAAGACCACGACGATTCCGATCAGAGCGAAAATCAGCGGATCCGGAAACCAGCGTTCGCTCCACTTGGCGAGACCCAGTCCAAAGCGGACAAGGTGCTGTTCCTGAGTTGCTGCGGGCTTCTCTCGTGGCGTTTGCATACCCCATCCTTTCGGTTCGGCAGAACTGCCCTCGCCGGTCTCTTCCGGAATATGCCCGACATTGTAGCGCGTGTTGCGCGGAAAGACGCTGATGGTGGGATTCTTCGTCGGTGTAAAGGCTGTTTTCGTCAGCCACGAGCGAAGTGCCGCACTCCGGGTACAAACGTACTCAGAACGTGAACACAAGCTTGCTCTACAATGGCCCACATGGGCGGGGCAGGAGAAGTTGTCTTTCGCGCACGCGATGAAGTATCAGGATTAGGTGTTGCCCTTACTGCCTTAGGTACCACCGGCTTCGTGTTGAGCATCGCTGCAGCTCTGTTAATGTCTGTTGGTTGCCAAAAATCCTCCGACGCTGCCCGATGGCTAACTCGATCGCGCAGTTACAAGTCTGAGGTTCTCGCACAACCCACTGCGGTCGGAGAGTTGAAGCATATCGCATGGGATGGTTGGGGGTGGGCAGGACAGGACACAACGGTGTATCTGGTATACGATCCGACAGATTCGCTAGTAGCGGCGGCCAAGGGCCAGAAACCCGGCAAGTTTAACGGGATACGCTGCGAGGTCTTTCGTGTGCGTCGACTAGAAAGCTACTGGTACACCGTTCAGTTTTATACGAATGAATTTTGGGGCCGACGGAATGCGCTGAATTGTACCGGCTCTAAAGATTAACTGTTAAATATCGCCATCGCCCCAGCAGTCGTCAGTAGTGGAGCTTGCAGGGCCCCGCCGCGATCCCTCGTGTGCCGCATATTTCAGGAATTTGTTGTGCCCAATTCCACAATGGGTGTAGGATGCGTTCCATTAGGCTTGCAGGATCGGCCATAGCTTGCTGGATCTGGAGCGAGTCATGAATACTTTCCCGGTATTGTTGGCTGCGCTGTGCGTGTACGCGCTCGGTTACCGTTACTACAGTGCGTTCATTGCCGCGAAGGCTCTGGCGCTCGACGATCGCCGCATAACTCCGGGGCACCTTTACGCGGACGGGCATAACTATGTGGCTTCGCCACGGTGGGTGCTCTTCGGACATCACTTCGCCGCCATCGCGGGAGCAGGGCCGCTGGTGGGGCCCACACTGGCGGCGCAATTCGGATTTGCCCCCGGCTTTCTTTGGATTTTGATCGGCGCCGTGCTGGCTGGATGTGTGCAGGACTTCACCGTGCTGGTGGCTTCGGTGCGCCATCGCGGCCGCTCGCTGGCGGAAGTTGCCCGCACCGAAATCAGTCCATTCGCTGGCCTCGTGGCCATGATCGCGGTGCTCTTTATTCTTCTGGTCACGCTCGCCGGCCTGGGCATTGTGGTGGTCAATGCGCTTTCGAACAGTCCTTGGGGCGTGTTCACGATCGGCATGACGATTCCCATCGCCGTCATCATGGGACTGTGGATGTTCAAGAGCCACGCCGGAAAGATTACCGTCACCGGACCGAGCATCTTTGGCGTCGTTCTCTTGCTCAGCGCCGTGGTCGCCGGACACTGGGTGGCGCAGAGCGGATTTGCAGCGGCGCTTACTTTCACGCCGCATCAGATCACGTTTCTCATGGCGATCTACGGACTGGTGGCTTCGGTTCTGCCGGTCTGGCTGGTACTGGAGCCGCGCGACTACCTCTCGACTTACGTCAAGCTGGGCACGATTGCCATCTTGGTGGTCGGTGTTTTCGTGGTCCATCCCAACATCCAATTTCCCAACTTCACGCCGTTTGTTCACGGCGGCGGACCGATCATTAAAGGAACTCTTTTCCCATTTCTTTTCGTGACCATCGCTTGCGGCGCGATCTCGGGATTTCACTCGCTGGTATCATCGGGCACCACACCCAAGATGCTGGACAAGGAAAGTGACGCTCGCTTCATCGGATATGGAGCCATGGTGGCGGAGTCACTGGTGGGCGTGCTGGCTCTGATTGCGGCGTGCTCCATGTATCCGGGCGACTACTTTGCCATCAACACCACACCGCAGGTCTTCAGCCACCTGGGCTTATCCACGGTCAATCTGGATATGTTCTCGCGTGAAGTCGGAGAGAAACTGGCGGGGCGCACAGGCGGCGCGGTGTCGCTGGCGGTAGGCATGGCGGGAATCTTCCGCGGCCTGCCCGGAATGGATCGGCTGATGGGCTATTGGTATCACTACGCCATCATGTTTGAAGCCCTTTTCATCCTCACTACGGTAGACACGGGAACCCGCGTGGCCCGCTACGTCCTGCAGGAACTGATGGGCAAAGTGTACAAGCCGTTCGGCAACAATGCCTGGCTGCCGGGAAATCTGATTACCAGTTTCTTTGTGGTTCTGGGCTGGGGATACCTGATCTACACGGGAAATATTTCGACCATATGGCCGCTGTTCGGCACCGGGAACCAGTTGCTGGCGACGATCGCACTGGCAGTGACGACTACGTTCATGATTAACATGGGCAAGCAGAGATATGCCTGGGTTACGGGAGTTCCGATGTGCTTCGTGGGGGTCACTACTCTTACGGCGGGAGTGCTTTCGATCAAGAACATTTTCTGGCCGTTGACTTCCAAGCCGGGGCAGGTATTTACTGGCTACCTCGATACAGTCCTCATGAGCATCTTTATCGCGGGCGTGGTGCTGGTCGTAATCGATGCGGTGCGACGTTGGATCCGTACGCTGAATGGTGCTCCCGCGCCGCAAGAGGCTTTCGGTCCTCCGTTGACCGCTGCCGGCGAAGTGAAGATGGGGTGCTGCTAAGGTTTGCAGGGTGGGAGATCCTGCTGTGCGAGGATGGCTTTCACTGACGCGCTCGCAGAAGAACCTTGTAGCCGCGTTGAAAAGCGCTCAGGTGCGCGCGCATGGCCGCGCGGGCCCCGCCAGGGTTTCGGTGCTTCAAGGCCGCGAGGATTTTGTCGTGCTGTTTACACGCAAGGTCCATACCGTTGGGCAGGAGCAGGCTCTTTCTGATCAGTTCCTGCAACGCCCCGCGGATGTGGCCGAGCAAATCGGCTAGGACTTCGTTCTTGCTACTGGCAGCGATCGAAAGGTGAAACTCCAGGTCGAACTGCTGAAATTTTCCTCTGTCGCGGTCCTTGGCGACCTTCATCTTGCTGGCCAAGTCTTCCAGCTTTGCCAGATCGCGATGACTAGCACGCCGCGCACATAAAGAAGTCAGCTCTGTTTCCAGTATCAGGCGGGTCTCGGAAAGGTCGGTTATATCTTTTTCACTGCTGAGGATGCCCCTTGCCAGCAGCGATCGATTTACGTATTTGGAAGGCCGCTCAGCGACATAGCTGCCGCCCCCGGCGCGCATGCGAATGATTCCGACGAAAGCCAGAGATTTCAAGGCCTCGCGCAGCGTAGACCTGCCCACGTTGAAGGCGCGGCAAAGCTCCGCTTCGGAAGGCAGCTTGTCACCGGGCTGCCAGCGTTTAGCCGCGACTTCGGCCGCGAGCTGCAGCGCTACTTGCTCGCTGAGCGTGGTGCGGGAGACTGGCTTCAAGGGAGCAATGGCTTTCATGGCTCTCGACTCCGGCATGAACCGAGCAATTCTTGAGGGCTCTCCGCCGTCAGGAATCTACTCCCGTCGGCCCAGCCTTGCCTGTGACGGCCATCACACTCATCAGTGAGCTACGTCGCAGCTTGTAAGACAAGATGATAAGAGAATTCCTCATCCGAACGGCTCTTGCCTATCGGATGACGTCGACGTCGGCCCTGGAGTCCCCCTTTTTTGGGAGGAGCGTCATGACGAAAGCAGTTTTTGCGTGCACAGTCCAGATCAAGGCGCTACGCCCGTGTCTTGCAGAGGACGTAACCCGCCGAATCAGGCTGACCAGCCCGACGGTCCCGTCGGTACGACCATTTTCACTCTTCTCTTTTCCTCGCGTGCGCACCAGCAGTCCGAGCCGGCGAACGCGACCGCTGTGCTTTACCAAAATCCCTGCAACTTTCAGGAGGTGCCCGTGACGTCCGCCACTGCCCAGGTGCCCAAGACCTCTCCCGAATCGGCTAACCCATCGGCATGGGTAATCGCTGTCATATCTGTGGTTGTTGCCAGCGTGCTGATTTTGAAAATTCCTCCTCTAGCCCATCCTTGGCCGCAGAACTATGACCCGACTGGACACTGGTGGTTGTCCACCTTGCTGGCCACGCTGCCCGTGGTGGTGTTGCTTGGGACTCTGGCCTTGCTGCACATGAAGGCGCATTATTCGGCGCTGCTGGGTCTGGCAACTTCACTGTTCTGCGCAATCTGGATTTTCGGCATGCCCGCCAAATTAGCGGCCAAGACTGCCGTGTTGGGCGCGGGCTACGGCTTGCTGCCGATCGGCTGGATCATTCTCAATGTAATCTTCCTGTATCAGCTCACCTGTGACGCCGGACTTTTCAAGGTGCTGCAAGAGAGCCTGACGGGCATCACCCAAGACCGGCGCCTGCAGCTCTTGCTGATCGCCTTCAGCTTTGGCGCCTTCTTTGAAGGCGCCGCCGGTTTTGGCACGCCGGTGGCGGTGACTGCAGCGGTTCTGATCGGTTTGGGGTTCAAGCCCCTGCAGGCCTCTGGTTTGTCTCTCATCGCCAACACTGCGCCGGTAGCTTATGGCGCGCTGGGTACTCCTCTCATTGCATTGCAGGGGGTTACCGGATTGGACCTCCGGGAACTGAGCGCACAGGCTGGCCGCATATTGCCTTTCTTCTCGGTCCTCGTGCCCTTCTGGCTGGTGTGGGCGTTCGCCGGATTCGAGGGAATGCTTGAAGTTTGGCCAGCAGTGCTGGTGGCAGGCGTGTTCTTCGCCGTCCCGCAGTTTCTTATGTCGAACTTTCACGGGCCCTGGCTGGTGGACGTTGTCGCCGCCGTCGTTTCCATGTTGGCTCTCATCGTCTTCCTGTTGAAGTGGCGCCCTAAACGCATCTGGGGCTTTGAGCACGAGGGAGAACGCGATGCCCGCGGCACACACGGACATAGCCGGTCGCTGGTGACAAAAGCGTGGGTGCCCTGGTTGGTCTTGAGCGTTGTCGTTTTCGCGTGGGGATTACCGAGTGTCAAGACAAAGCTTGACAAGCTCTCGGCCCCGAAGTTTCCGGTCGTGGGTCTGCACCAGATGGTGCAACGCGTACCGCCGGTGGTGCCCAAGCCGACAGCGGAAGCCGCCGTGTATTCGCTGAACTGGTTGACCGCCACGGGTTCAGGGATTTTGGTTGCCGCCATTATTTCTGGCCTGGTGATGGGCTTCACGCCGTGGAGGATGGCGCACACTTACTGGCGAACCATTGTGCGGGTGCGCTTCTCCTTGCTCACCATCGCCGCCATGCTCTCGATCGGATTCCTCACCCGCTATTCGGGGTTGGACGCCACCATGGGGCTGGCATTCGCGCGAACCGGCGTGCTCTATCCATTTTTTGGAACTTTGCTGGGCTGGTTGGGTGTGGCGCTGACCGGTTCGGACACTTCGTCGAATGTGTTGTTCGGCAGCCTGCAAAGAATTTCCGCGCAACAAGTGGGAGTGTCCGCCAACTTGATGGCGGCAGCGAACAGTTGTGGTGGCGTGATGGGAAAAATGATCGATGCCCAGAGCATCGTCGTGGCCAGCACCGCTACCGAATGGTATGGACACGAAGGCGACATCTTGCGTTATGTGTTCTTCCACAGCATCGCGCTCGCGGCCCTGGTGGGAATTATGGTGACCCTCCAGGCCTATGTATTTCCGTTCACCCGTTTAGTGGTGCGGTAGAGTACGGAGCCCAGCGGCTCGGGTAACCGCCCGCAGCTGGGTCCGTTGCCGCACCACAGCCTAAGCCCATAACGGTTTTGGCTGGTCCTGCAGTTTCGGCGGAAGGTTTTTACCGGTACCGAGGATTCGAAATCTAGCGAAGAAGGAGAGCCCAAAGGTTATGTCACAGTTTAAGAAGTGGTTCTGCATATCATTACTCACAATCGTAGCGACCGCACCCGTCCTGGCTGCGCCGGATGATGCCGTCCCTGCGGGTAGTGGAACCGGGAGCAGCGCCACCAGCGCGGCGGAACCGGCTCCTAATCCTCCCACCCTAAGTCCGACATCTGCGGTCAACAACGGGAATGTCACAGCGTTGTTGGGCATCCTGGTAATGAAGGGTGTTCTGGCGCCCACGGAGGCAAAAGCCATTCAGGCCGCTGCTCCCGGAACAGAATTCCAGGCTTTGGTCAACGTGCTTTCCAGCAAAGGTCTGGTCAGCGCATCCGATCTTTCGGCCCTGGCCACCGCGAGTCCAGCGCCCCAACCGGCTGCAGCAGCAGTCCCGGTGGACGCCGCTCTAAGCACGCCCGGGTCTCCGTCGTCGCCTCAGGCGGCGAAGGATACCAAACCTCCGGGTCCGACAGTCGTTCCGGCAATCGCCCCGGTCCGCGTCCTTCCTGTCGATCCACCCACCAAGGATGGGCTGGTTGCAGCCTTCAAGTTGGGTCCGGTCAAGATGACGCCCTACGGTTTCATCAAGGCTACCCTGGTTCACGACTCCAGTGATCCCCGGGGCGACGATTTCGTTCTGCCCGGTTTCTTGAACGCCGATACGGGACCAACGACTGATCCAGCCTTCCACATCAAAGCGCGCTCGACGCGCTTCGGAGCGAACCTTGAATGGCCGGATATTTCGCCCAAGTTGAACATAACCGGTCGAATCGAGGGCGACTTTGAAGGCAACTTCAGCCGTGTGGATAACCGTAACGTTTCAGCTATCCGCAGCTCCATGGCAAGTCTTCGCCTGGCCTATGTACGGTTGGACTATGCGGCGAGCGACAAGACAGACCTCTACTTCGAGGGTGGACAGGACTGGCTCCTCTTCGGATCTACCGCCCTTCCCAACATCCTCGAAACCACACAACTGGGGGCGTACTTTGGAAGCGTGTATGAACGCTCGCCACAATTACAGGTGGGCCTGGTGCAGAAGCTGGGAGGATCGCGGAACTTCAAATTCTCTCCAACATTCGCGGTCAGTATGCCGAGCGAGGGCAATGTCCCGGCAGACGCAACCATCACTTCCTGCTCGATACCGTCAACCTTTGTCCCCGGCACCACGACCACCATAGGATGCACCAGTGCCGTGACCGATGGGACGGCCAACCAGTTGGGATACGGGGAACGCCAAGGCTCTGACTCGAACAATCTGGAATATGAAGCCCGGGCGGTTCTCCAATTCCAACTCGATCCGGCCCCGGGGGTGGCGCCGGCCCAGATCATCGCGAGCGGATTTGAGACTCACCGCGAAGCCATCGTCTTGCATTCGGCAATTGCGGCGCCTGCGGGCAGTTCCGCGGCTACGATTGCTGAGTACGACGCGGTAAAAGCGGCCTTCCCGCTCGGCGCTAACGACAGAAGCGAGGGCTATGGCGGCCAGGTTGCCGTCCAATTGCCAACGCGTTGGGCTACGATCGTGGCCAGCGCCTACCGCGGCGGAGACTTGCGCTTCCCGTTCGGCGGCCAAACCCTGTCCTACTTCAGCGACGCTGGCGGCCTGACCAACGTGGTCACTGCGCCCACGATAGATCGCTCGGGGACAGGAACCATAGCGTTCGGTACGAATGCCGCGGGACAGATCGTGGTTGCTCCGCAGCGTGCCATCCGCGCCTACGGCGGTTTCCTCCAAGTGGGCCTGCCACTCTCGCGTTGGTTCAACGCGGATCCGAAGGGTCGCAACGCCGGCTGGAACTTCTATTACACCCACGGCTTGGACCAGGTCGTGCACAATGACTTCGCCAAGGCCAAGGACATCGGGGCGGACGGCGCTGGTCCATACAAGAGCACACTCAACGCCGGGACTATCTTCTACAAGCTGAATCAGTGGTGCACCTTTGGATTTGAGGAGTCCCTGTATAGCAGTTACGCGCTGCCGAATGACAAGGGCGTTTACACGCCTAACACCTCGGTGGCGGGAGTTCCCAGCCGCACGTGGAGAGATCTACGTTCGGAGTTCGGGCCAATCTTCACCTTCTAGCGGAGAAGAACGGTTCGTGTTTTGTAACTGACGGCGATGTATGCTTAGGAGATCCGGGGACAAAGTTGCCTCCCTTATATTGGGAGTAACTTTGCGCCCCGGAGCTGTCGTAAAATCGCGGAGTCGAATATGAAGCGTATTGTTACCACTCTGCTCGCGGGATTTTTTCTGCTCACTGCTGGCCTGTCCAGTGCGGCCACCAAGACCGAGCGGTTCCGCGTCAAGGTCTTAACTTCGGAGTCGCAGATTCTGGCCGGTGATCCTGATGCGGTACTGAAAGATTGCGACGGCGTCAATTACTCCGGCTATTGCCACCAAAGCAAGTTCGTCTCCAAACAGAACACCATGCGCGTTCAGGACGAGACCGGGAAAGCCTTCGCCATCACCTGCGTTCAGGATTCGCGCTTTTCCAAATGCGTCCCCTTGACGCTCGGGCAGTCGTACGACGCGCGCAGGGACAAGCGCGGGATTACGATTTTCTACGAGGATGCAAAGGGTGGGGCAAGCAAGCAGCTCTACACGGTGGTGGAACCGGCTCAAGGATCCGCACCTGCGACGGCGTCCGGTTCGGTGCAAGGTTTACCAACCCCGGCGACGGCTGCGGCGAGTCCCTTGCAAAGTCCACCCCCCGCGACTGCGGAGGTTGCTCGGGAAAAGGTCAAGTGCAATTTCATTTCTACGCCTCCAGGCGCCGAAATCACAGTGGACGGTCGATACGTGGGCAATGCGCCCTCCACGGTTGGTCTCAGCACCGGAACCCACGTTGTGGTCTTTTTCATGCCCGGGTTTGCCCAGTGGAAGCGGGAACTTACGGTGTTCTCTGGATCGGATTTGAATGTAAACGCCACTCTGCAAAAAACATCGGAGTGAGCGAGTGGGAATTGTCAGCTGAGCACGTCCGGGTTTGCATGTTGATCCTGACAGTGGTTCTCCCCGGCTTCGTCGAGCAATTCCTTTCCGAAGTCGCGGTCGATGCCGTAGGACGGTGCGAGGAAGGTGGTCTTCAGTATGAACCGATACACGACTGTCCTTCTGGGGATACTTTTGACTACCGCGATCTGGGCAAACGCCGCATTCAAGAGCGGCGAATTTGTGACCGTTAAGGTAATCAGCTCAACTACGGAATCCATCCCGCTCGACTCTGACAACAACGGTGCTCCCAAGGATTGCAACCTTATGGACTTTTCCGCCTATTGCCACCATAGCAGGAGCGCCATAGTTCGCCACACGATGGTGGTGCAGGACAGCACTGGAAAATCCTCCACCGTTTCCTGCACCGTAGATTCCGTATGGTCCAAGTGCGCCGCTCTGCCTGAAGGGGTGACGTTCAGTGCGCAATGGGCTAAGCATGGCCTCGCGATTTCCTATCCGAATGCAAAGGGCAGAGAAGTCAAACAGTTGTATGCCCTGGTTCCGGCGGCAGACGTCTCTTCCAGCGCAGCCAGTTTGCAACCAAACGCTCCGGTTGCCGATCTGACGAATGGTGCTGATGTCACTGCGTTTTCCGAAGCCAGTCCAGACACGGTGAAGTGCAATTTTACTTCGACTCCTGCTGGCGCTGAGATCACGCTCGACGGCAGTTATGTAGGCAACGCGCCGTCTACGATTGCAGTTGGCTCGGGAAGGCATCTCGTGGTGATGGCCATGCCGGGATTCGCCAAGTGGAAGCGTGAGCTTTTGGTGTCATTGGGGTCCGACGTTAATGTAAGCGCGACTTTAGAGAAGACGAGTCATTGAGTTTGCCGGTTGACGCGGCGCATTTGGGTTTCTGAGGAACCCGAGAAAATCATGCAGCAAAAAGTATCGCTCTTCGTTCCTTGCTTCGTGGACCAACTGCTGCCTGAAGTGGCGGTCGACACGGTCAAGGTGCTGCGCCGGATTGGATACGCCGTCGATTTCCCCGAAGATCAGACTTGCTGCGGCCAGCCAGCCTTCAACACCGGGTACTGGAATGAGGCGCGGCCGTGTGCGGAGCATTTCGTTCGAGTTTTCAAACATGCCGATGTGATCGTGTGTCCCTCCGGTTCCTGCGCCACCATGGTTCGCACGTTTTACGCCGACCTGCTGGCTGCCAGCTCGTTGCGTGAGGAGGCCATTGCCGTCGCCAGCCGCACGTTTGAGCTTTCGGAATTTCTGGTGAAGGTCGCCGGTGTCACCCAAGTCGGCGCAATTTTCCCGCACGCGGTCACCTACCACGCTTCGTGCCACGGACTGCGCGAACTCCATTTGCGCGACGAACCTCTGCAGCTCTTGCGCCAGGTGACCGGGCTGAGGCTAATTGAAATGACCCGTTCCGAGGAATGCTGTGGTTTCGGCGGAACCTTTGCGGCCAAGTTTGCCGACATCTCCGCCGCAATGGGAAATTCCAAGGCCGAAAGCGTGGCCGCGACCGGGGCCGAGTTCGTGACTGCGATCGATCCCAGTTGTCTGCTGCACCTGCAGGGAATCCTTGGCAAGCGTCGTGCGCCGGCCCGCACCATTCATCTTGCCAGCATTTTGGCCCAGGACAAATCGTGAGCGCAACTGCGGCACAACGATTCCTGCAGGACGCCGCCATAAAGTCGGCGGACCTGGTGCACCGCGAACTTATTCAGCGTGGCATGGAAAGCTACGATGCCGCACACCTTAAGGGGCGCGCGCGGATCAAGGATTGGGAAGCCGCCCGCCAAAAATGTCAGGACGTTAAGCGCGAAGCCATCAATCACCTGGATCGCTATCTTCTCCAGTTCGAAGAAAAAGTGATCGCGCGTGGCGGACATGTCTTCTGGGCCGCCGATGGAGAGGAGGCCTGCACGTACGTGAGGGATCTTGCCACCCGCCTCAGCGTGCGCACGGTAGTGAAGTCGAAGTCTATGGTGACGGAAGAAATTCACCTGAGCCCGGCACTGGAGAAAGTTGGTATCAAAGTTTGGGAAACCGATTTTGGCGAGTACATTGTGCAGTTGCGCGATGAACCGCCCTACCACATCGTCACGCCGGCGATGCATCTAAACCGTGGGCAGATCGCAGAGTTGTTTCGCGAGAAAGTAGACCCCGGAATCGACAGCGACGATCCGGCGTACTTGATGGGCGCTGCGCGCCGCAAATTGCGCCAGGCCTTCTTTGCTGCCGAGATGGGCATTTCAGGCGCGAACTTTTTGGTGGCGGACATGGGCGTCATTGCAATTTCCACCAACGAGGGAAACGGCCGCCTGTGCACCAGCGTTCCTCGCATTCATGTGGTGGTCACTGGCATTGAGAAGGTTGTTCCCCGGCTTGAAGACCTGGCAGTGTTATGGCCGGTGCTGGCCACCTCCGGCACGGGGCAGGGAATCACGACCTACAGTACGCTGATCGGAGGTCCGCGCCAGCCGGGCGAAGTGGACGGACCAGAAGAATTCCATGTGGTGCTGGTGGACAACGGGCGCAGCCAGTTGCTGGCCGATGCGGAGCAGCGCGAGGTGCTGCACTGTATTCGTTGCGGCGCGTGTTTGAATATTTGCCCCGTCTTTCGCCACGTCGGAGGACACACTTACGGCACGACCTATCCCGGGCCGATCGGCAGCGTGCTTACCCCGCATCTGGGCGGGATCAAGGAGTTCAAACATTTGTCCTACGCTTCGTCGCTGTGCGGCGCTTGTACCAGCGTTTGTCCGGTGAAGATTGATCTGCATCACCATTTGTTGCAAAACCGCCGTAACGCCACCGAGGCAGGAGCCACAAAATCGAGTGAGCGCCTGATGTTTCGGGCTTGGCGCTCCGCCATGCTTCATCCTCGGATTTACGCGCTGGGTGGCTGGTCGATGCGCAAGGCCCTGCGGATGATCTACGGCTTGGGACTCGCGGGATCGATTCTCGACCCGATGCGAGTATGGAATCGGCATCGTTTGCCTGTGCCGTTGCCATCCGAATCATTTCGTGCGCGCTGGAGAAAAGGCCTTGGCGCAAACTGAAAATCCAAGTCGCGATCGAATTCTAGGCCGCATTCATGCCGGATTGCGCACCGTGATCCCTGAACCTTCTGCCATCAGATCGGACCGCGAAATCTTCGAACCCATCACGAACCCGCTCGAACGATTCCAGCAGGAGTGCGTTGCCAACCTCATGGAGTGCGTTCTGACCGCCGATTGCGCGACGAGTGCGCAACAGCTTTCGAAAGTTCTCCAGTCATTACCAGAGGGGGAAGCTTTCTTGCAAGACCATCGGTCGCTGCGCCGGCTCATCGAACTGGCCGCGCCCGAGCGAGCGATCCGCTGGTCCACTCAAGGCGCTCCTGGTGAAGGGTCGCAGGCAACCGTCACCCTCGTCGAAGCTCTCATCGCACAAACGGGATCGATTTTGGTGACCGCTTCGTGCGGCGGGCGAGGCGCTTCAGTGATCGCTCCCTGTCACATCGTTTACGCGACTGTGGCTCAACTGGTTCCTGATCTCGCAACTGCCTTGAACCGCGTCTCACAACAACGAAGCCTCGACCGCAACTCGTTCGCGTGCGTCATCAGCGGCTCAAGCCGCACCGCCGACATCGAGAAAATTCTGGTACAGGGCGCTCATGGGCCGCGACGGTTAGTGGTCATCCTGCAGACGATAGCCGATTGAGGTCCGCGGAATAAGCTGCACCACCCAAGTCCTGTGACCCCGAGCGGAGTCGAGGAACCTGCTGTTCCGGCCGGTGCGAGTGAAAAGCAGCTCTCTCGATTCCGCAGAATCATCCGCCTTTGCGGATGATTCGGCTGCGCTCGAAATGAGAATGAAACTTCGATAGTTTAACGAAGCGAATTCGCCGGGTTCACGTCGACAGCAACGGCCTCGCTTCCGGAGTTGCTCCCTGTCGTCTGGCGGGACTGTGCGGCATTGGCAGCCGCGGCTTTCGACTTTTTCTGCTTCTCTACCTTTGCAACACGCACGCTTTGTGCAGGTTGGGCCTCCGGTTCACACTGGTACTCCGGATAGGAAGTGCAGCGTTCCGCCTGAGACATCGCGCGATCCTGCTGCACCTGTGCGCACTGGTGCAGAGCGTTCAGACTCTGCCAGCAGGCGCTGTCATTAGCATCGGGCAGATTATTCTGAGCGAATAACGACGAAGCTGCCAGCAAGAACAGGCCAGCAGTTAATGAGATTGTAAGAGTTTTCATGACCATCCTCCAAAAGTAGTTCTGCAGCATCAGATTGCAGACAGGTCTCTTTCGGACGGACAAATACTGCTCGTTTTCTGCCATTTATTTGTGTATCAACTGACGGCTCCGGAGCATCTTCTTAGGATCATGAAGAAGTCAGCGTCGAGAGCAACTGGACGGCATGAACAAGGGGAATGGCCAACGCGCCGGATTTCTCTGCTCATATTTCCGCGAGTGCACCTGATGAATCTCGCCGGTCCGCTCGACGTGTTCACGCGCGCCTCGCACGCACTGACTCGTGCCCGCAAGAGGCACTCGCCAGCTTACGAAATTGAGTTGCTTACCATGGATGATTTTCCGCTGGTGACGGCGTCAGGTCTCGGCCTGGTGGGTGGCCGGCCATGGACTCAGGCACTCACGCCCATCGACACTCTGCTCGTGGTTGCAAGCGCATCCGGTGTCGATTCGCCGATTGCATCCGAACTGCTTGCTTGGCTGCTCAGATCGGCCGATGGCGTTCGCCGCATCGGCTCGGTTTGCTCCGGGGCATTCGCATTGGCTGCGGCCGGAATCCTCGACGGACGGCGCGCTACGACCCACTGGCAATTGGCGGATAAGCTGGCGCGGCGTTATCCACAAGTTTCCGTGGATTCGGACAGAATTTTCATTCAGGATGGAAATGTGTGGACTAGCGCAGGCGCGTCAGCCGGCACCGACCTGGCACTCGCAATGGTGGAAGAGGATCATGGCCACGCGCTGGCGCTGGAGATCGCACGCCAGATGGTAATGTTCCTGCGCCGTCCCGGAGGGCAGAGCCAGTTCAGTTCGCAACTTGCGGCCCAGGCTGCGGACTCGCAACCCATCCGCGAATTGATCGCTTGGATTTCTGAGCATCTCGACGCCGACCTTTCTGTTCCCGTGCTGGCGAAACGCGCGGGAATGAGTGACCGCAATTTCAGTCGTGTTTTTTCGCAGCAAGTGGGCACGACGCCCGCACGCTTTGTCGCCCGCTTAAGGCTGCAGGCGGCGAAGGCCAGACTTGAAGAGACCGCTGACAAAGTGGAAACCATCGCTTCTCGATCAGGCTTCGGAGATGGTGAGGCACTGCGCCGCCATCTTCGCTCCGAGGGCGCCACGCCGCGTTTGTATCGGGCACGCCTCGGACAAAGGGATGTTGAGTTGGTTTGATACGTTCGGTCACCGCGCTCTCTACGATCGCCATCAGACTTTTCCGATTCGTAACAATTCTCCAAGCTTGCGTACACCCTTTGCTTGCAGGGCGTATAGCATCTTTTGCCAAATTTCAGCTGTGACGAATGCATCCGAAAGCGCGTGATGAACTTCTTTGCATTCGAGGCCGTATGCCTTCGCCAGAGACAAGAGATCAAGGTTTTCGAGGCAATGCGCGAAATCTTCCGAGTAATGCTGGTGCCGGAGAATCCACTCTTGAACGCGCGCTGTGTCAATGCCTGGGTTGTTCAACTCAAGCCCGGTGCCAGCCAATTCTTTCCTTAGTATTTTCAGGTCCAACGCCACAAAATGACCGACCAGCACTGCCCCCGCGATGAACTTCTGCAAGCTGGCGAGCACCTCCTGGGGTGGCTCGGCATGGGCTACATCGTTGGGCCGGAGCTTGTGGACCAACACACTTGCTTCGGCAACCGCGACGCCAGGATTCACTTCGCGATAGAATTGCTCTCCAAGCCTGATCTTTGGTCCGTCCATCGCGATTGCTCCAACCGAAAGCAGGCGATTGGACCGGTTGTTGACCGACGTCAGTTCTGTGTCCAGGACGACGTATCGCACTGCATCGAGCGGTGTGTCCTTCGTGAATGGAAGATCGGACAACTCGTGGTTGCACCTGCCGCTAAGCCAATGTCGCATCACCGCCCCAACTCGGACCATACCGCGGTGCGAAATTCTTTGGCAATCAAAGACTGCGCTCGTGACACAGTGTGGAACACTTCTTTCAGCAGGCTCCTTTGCAGAGAGGTAAGTTTATCCGGGGCGACATAGTTACTGAGCGGTTGCCCGGCAGCAGCCAGCGCCAGTTGGCATTGAATGCGCAGGATTGTCAGGAACTCGAATCCTTCCTGCATATCCTTGAGCAGGGCTGGGTCTTTGTACGCGAGGGATTGAAGGGCCGAGAGACGATCCACCGTGTTGGGGTCATCCACCCCGGCGTCCAGCGCAAACAAGCGCGTGGCGTTGACAATCGGTCCTGCGCCAAAGAATTTCAGATCGAGTTCTTCTTTATGTTCTCCGCTGCGCTCGACCACGAAAGTCCGAAAAAAACCGATCGGTGGGCGGTGTTCCGTTGAAATATAGGCCAAGACCGACTTGAAGAACCCTCCGCCCTTGAGCAGTTCGCGATTGTGTGCGGCAAGGTTTTCGAACAGCGAAAAATCTCCCGCTACGGGACGCATGTCGAAAAGTATCAGCGCGTCCTCCGTAGCGTGACGGTCGGCCCCCGTGATCCACTCGTGAAAGTAGTTTCGCCAGATGTTCAAAGGCTGCTGCCAACGCGGGTTTCGGGCCATGAAATTGCCCGGGCAGGGTGGGTACCCACAACGCTCCAGGCCGTCATTGACAAAGGCCGCGAATTGGACGAAATACTCTGTCTCTGCAGCGGAACCTCCAGCGTCGGCATCGGCGTAAATGAGCGCGTTGTCCTGATCGGTCTTGAAAGTCTGCTCGCGCCGCCCTTCACTGCCTAAGACAACCCAGCAATAGGGTACGGGAGCCGGTCCCAGTCTTGCCTGCGCAAATTGGATAATCTTGCAGAGCACCCGGTCATTGATCTCGGCGACAACCCGCGTGATGTGGCTGGCCTTGGCTCCTTCTCGCAGCAGGAGGGGAAGCAAATCGCGGATTCGCTTCTGAGCCTCGGCCAAGCCTTCCAGGGTCTGCTGTTGCTCCACGTGGCGTGCCAGATTCAGCGGCGACTTGCCTTGCAGGAGCATCAGGTCATGGCCGGTGAGAACTCCCTTCGGAATGTTTTCTTCGGTGACCAGAACATGATGGATGTCGTGAGTGAGCATAGCCAACAGCACGTGAAAGAGTCGTTCGCTCCCTTCCACCGCAATGACGGGAGTACTCATGATCTGCGTCACCGGAAGATCGAGTGGCAGCGCACCAGCGACCACTTTGTTCGCAAAGTCACGGTCCGTGACAATACCCCGGGCACAGCCATTCTCGCCGAGCACGAAAAGACAGGTAGAATTCGACCTGGACATGCTCTGCGCCGCCTCTCGAATCGTGGTGCTTGCGATGGCCAGCAGCGGTTGGGTTCTGACCACATCGCGCGCTGACAAGGAGTAGAGCACGCGTTCTGTATCGCCCATGAGGCTGCTCTGGGTCCGCAGTTCGTTGAGGGTGCGGTCCATGTAGCGCTCGATTGAGATTCGGAACAGATAATCCGCCACCTCGGCGTGGCGTGTAATCAGTCCCTGCATTTCCGTCGCCGGTATGCTGTAGCAGATCGTGTCTTCCAACGCCGTGACATCCAGCCGCGCTACGTTGCGTCCTAACACCGATAGCAACCCGAAGAACTCTCCCTCGCTACGCATGTCGAGGGTCAACTCTTTCCCAACTTGAGTTCTCAGAGCGAGCTTCACGCCGCCTTTCTGCACGATGTAGAGCGCGTCCGACGCGGCTTGGCCGGACCCGAGAATCAGCGTGTCCTTGGGAAAATACTCCAGCGCCATCTGCTTCGCCAGGGCGCCGAGCTCGTAGGGGGGGAGAAATTGAAACGGCGGAACGTTCTTCAGAAATGCGACGACTGTTTCCGTGACGAGCGAGTTCGAAGAAAACTGCGCCGAGGACACAACGATGCTCTCAGTTTCCGCGAGAATTCTAGCACCGAACCCGCCCGCGGCCTCTAGCCTTCCATGGTGGAGACGTCTCCCGCATCAACCCCAGCTTCCTTGGCCTTCAGGAAGCGCCGCAGAATCTTTCCCGACCGGGTCTTGGGCAGGGCAGCGACAAACTCCAAGGCTGCGGGAGTTGCAATCGGGCCCAGTTCTCTTCTGACGTGTTCGATGAGAATGGTGGCCAGCGCATCCGACGGCGCATGGCCGGCGCGTGTCTGCACGAAGCACTTAATGACTTCGCCCTTCAGTGAATCAGGAACGCCAATCGCTGCAGCCTCGGCGACCGCCGGGTGCGATACCAGAGCGCTCTCGACCTCCGCAGTCCCGATGCGATGACCAGCGACGTTCAGCACGTCGTCGGCGCGGCCGAGAACCGTGATGTATCCATCTTTATCTTTTAACGCCACATCGCCGGTCACATAGCAACCGGGAATCTGCTTCCAGTCACGTTCATAGCGCGCCGGGTCTCCCCAAACTGTGCGCAGCATGCAGGGATAAGGCCGCTTGAGCACCAATCGCCCGCCCACGCCCGGGGGAACGGACTTGCCTTGCTCGTCCACCACATCGGCGTCGGAACCCTCTAACGCGACTCCCACCTTTCCCGGCCGCACCGCCATCGTCGGCGGCGTTCCTAAAGCTGGGCCACCCAATTCCGTTTGCCACCAATTGTCAACCACGTAACCCCATTTGCCGTCACCCGCCAGATATTTCTGCGCCCAGTGCCATGCTTCCGGATTCAACGGCTCACCCGCACAGGCAATCAGACGCAAACTGGTAAGGTCATACTTAGCGGGATACGCTTCCCCGTAGCGCATGAACATGCGCAGTGCGGTCGGGGCGGTAAACATTTTGGTCACGCCATACCGCTCCACGATATCCCAGGCGGTTCCTGGATTCGGGTAGTCAATCGCGCCCTCACGAAACAGCGTGGTCGCGCCCGCGCACAGCGGCGCGTAGACGATGTAAGAGTGGCCCACCACCCAGCCGATGTCGGAGGTGCACCAGAAAATGTCCTGTTCGCCGACATCGTAAAAGTTTTCCAGATAGTAGGTTGTGGCAACCATGTAGCCGCCGTGGACGTGCAGCACGCCCTTCGGTTTTCCGGTCGAGCCCGAGGTGTACAGCAGGAACAACGGATCTTCAGCGTCCATTTCTTCTGCCGGACACTCGGCGGGAAACTTCAACAGATCGTTAAAATCAACCTCGCGCTTACCGGTGATTTCAGTGGCCCGGCGCGAATAGACCACCACTTTTTCCACGAATTCGAGCGCGTCAATCGCCTCATCGACAATAGCCTTCAACTCCACCGTTTTGCCCCGCCGGAAACCGACGTCGCCGACGATCACGACCTTCGCCTGCGCGTCCACGATGCGGTCACGCAGTGCGGTGTGTCCCAATCCGGCGTACACCACAGAGTGGATGGCCCCGATGCGAGCGCAGGCCAGCATGGCTACGGCGCCCTCGATGGTGAGCGGCATATAAACGACAACGCGGTCGCCTTTGGCCACCCCAAGTGATTTCAGCCCATTGGCGAATCGGCATACCAGGCGATAAAGCTGGCCGTAGGTGACGATCCGCTCCGTCCCGTCCTCGCCTAGCCAGATGAAAGCGGCACGGTTACGCCGCTCGGAGTTGGCATGGCGATCGAGGGCGTTTACCGTGATATTGGTCTTGCCGCCAACGAACCATTGATGGTGCACGCCATCCCAATCCAGAACTTTGTTCCAAGGCTGCGTCCAGACGAAGCGTTTCGCGTACTCTCCCCAGAAACCTTCGGGATCCTTGACCGACCGCTGATATTCGGCCGCAAAATTCTGCTGGTGGCAATTCTGCGCCACGATCCGCGGCGCGGCATATTCCTCATCGATCGCCAACAGGTTGGAAATCCCCTCGGTTACCGTAGCTGAAGTGCTCATTGCGTCCTCCCGCGAGAAGAGATGTACGAGTCTATTTCCCGCCCGGAAAGTCCCGCAGTGACGTGGATCACAAGAGCCTGTGAGGCGAATAAAAGAAGGCTGATCTACGAGGACAATGCCGCTCGATGGATGGAAAGATAAAGTGGCTGAAAACAAGCGCAGAATACGGCCAACACAGGCGGTTGCCTGTGATTTCGATCACTGCTTCCCGGTCGCTTTCGACCTATAAATAAGGTAGAGGGGAAGGAGGTATCCCCATGGAAACGATTGAACTGAAACAGAGTGTGAGTTTCAAGAACATCCTTCTGGCAACCGATTTTTCGGAAGTCTCGAAAAGAGCCGCGCCCTACGCTGCGGCGATCGCAAGCCAATACGGTTCCAAGGTTTATCTCGTGCATGTGATTACTCCGGAGGCCCGAGTGCCCATGCCGATGGAGCACCTGCCTGCCCAGTTGGATCGTAGCCACGTGAACGCCGAATGCGATATGAAGGCATTCCTCCACGGGGACCCGCTCAACGACATTCCTCATGAGGTGCTCCTCGAGCAAGGGCCGATCTGGGATGCGCTGTCAGCATTGATCCAGCAAGACGAAATCGACCTGCTCGTGGTCGGAACTCACGGACGCGGAGGACTGAAGAAGGTCATTCTCGGTTCGGTGGCTGAGGAGCTCTTTCGGCTGGCTTCTTGTCCAGTCCTGACCGTCGGCCCCGCAGTTCCAACCGAACCCCTGTGCCCGAAGGAATTTCATCGGATTCTATTCGCCACGGACTTCGGCCAGGCTTCCATCCATGCTTTGCACCATGCCATCTCGCTCGCCACGGAAAGCAAGGCGAGATTGATGCTGCTGCACGTTGTCTTGCCAGTTCCCGTACTCGACGTCGGACCGTACTGGTACCGCGACACAGATCTGGGTGAACAGCAGAAGAGAGCAAGGGCGCGATACCTCGGTCAGCTGCGGGACTTGATTCCACCCGAGGCGAATCTGCCCTTCGATCCGGAATTCCTGGTTGACTTCGACTTTGCACCGGACGCGATTGTGAAGACCGCTTCCGACTTCAAGGCAGATTTGATTGTCATGGGTATAAACCAATCCGCCTCGGCTCGCGCCTCGGCGCATCTGCCGTGGTCAACCGCGCATGAGGTTGTTTGTCACGCACGGTGTCCGGTTCTGACAGTCAGAAGTTGATTTGGCCGTCGACAGGCGACCTGAATGCCGAAGTTACGCTGCTGAACATCACCGAGGATTGGCAGGTCAGTCGGTGTCTTCGTTTGGCTTGCCCTGACCTCGTCCCATTTGTGTACGAAAAGGACTGAGCCACGTCATTCTGGATGTGCTTTCGCGCATCCCGCAGTCGAGTTGGCTCCAGAAGAACTTCGTCAGCCGAACTGCAAAGCAATTCCATCAACATTGTCGAGTCGATCTCCCGCCGTACTAAAGGCGCGCAATGTACAATGCCCTCTACTTGGGAGGCATCAGCAGAGCACAGTTGCTTCTGGCTTCAATATGTCTGCGAAAGCGAGATCAGGCAATGAGCAGTCGGACGCGGGCACGATGAGGACGGCTGCTGTCCGGCAAGGCGTGGAGAGCACCCTGCTGGCATCGAGCCGGAAGCGCAACCTTGCAATTTGTCTTCTGCTGGCAGTCCTGACCTTCGCTCTTTACATTCCTGCCATGGGGCACCCTTTCATTTTCAACTATGACGACGACTGCTACGTCATTAATAACTCCCACGTACAAGCGGGCTTGGTGTGGGCGACGGTCACCTGGGCGTTGACCTCGACCGAGTGCTCTAACTGGCACCCGCTCACTTGGCTCTCGCACGCCCTTGATGGCCAGCTCTACGGCCTGAATCCGCCCGGGCACCACGTCACCAATGTGCTCCTCCACGTGCTCAATGTGGTCCTGCTGTTTTTGCTGCTGGTTTACGCGACCGGGTCTACGGGACGCAGTTTGCTGGTGGCGGCGCTGTTTGCTTGTCATCCCTTTAATGTTGAATCAGTGGCATGGATTGCCGAACGCAAGAACGTCCTCAGCACGTTTTTCTTTCTCCTTACACTCGCTGCCTATGGCTGGTACGCGCTTAAGCCGTCGGTCATGCGCTACGGAGCCGTGGCCGCGCTGTTCGTTCTCGGACTCGCCTCGAAGCCCATGGTCATCACCCTGCCCTGTGTGCTCCTGCTGCTCGACTTCTGGCCGCTACGACGAATCCAGGGATGGGGGCAAACACCCCAGAACCTTAACACGCCTGCATTTTCCGAAGCTCGCTTCACGCGGCTCGTCCTTGAAAAGTTGCCTCTCTTCGCTCTGTCTGCCGCATCCGCAGCCGTCACCATTTTCGCTCAGCGCTCATACGGCTCGATGCATTTTCAGCTTCCTCTCGGCGTACGCCTCGAAAACGCCGTTTACGCTTACGCGATGTATGTCTGGAAAGCATTCGTGCCGGTACGCCTCGCAGTGTTCTATCCCCACCCCGGCGCCACACTCGCGTTCTGGCAACTAGCACTGGCCACGCTGTTCGTGTTCTCCGTAAGCGCGCTCGTACGGCGAGAGCGCCGCGCCCGGCCCTACTTGGTCACCGGTTGGCTCTGGTTCCTCGGCACCCTGGTTCCCGTGATTGGACTCGTTCAGGTCGGCGAACAAGCCATGGCCGACCGATACGCCTACATACCCCTGATTGGAATTTTCTTGATGACGGTGTGGGGTGCCGCTGATCTGGCTGACAGCAGGCAACTGAGTTTTCGCTCGCGCGCGAAAATAGCCGCAATCGTTCTGGTGATTCTTTCGATCTTCACTTCCGACCAGATCAGATACTGGCGCAGCGCCTCCGACCTCTGGCAGCATGCCGTGGACGTTACCAAAGGCAATTTCTCGGCCGAGGAAAATCTCGGCGTCGCGCTTCTGACCTCGGACCGTTCCGCGGAGGCAGCGCCGCATTTTCAGAATGCTGTCCGCATCAGGCCTTCGGATACTGGTAGCCACCTGAATCTAGCCGGTATTTACGCCATGAGCGGCCGCACTCGGGATGCGATCTCAGAGTACGAGATTGCTCTTCCCAGAGTCTCCAATCCCACCATGCAGGCCGTGGCTTACGAAACCCTCGGGAGGCTGTACAGTCAAGTCGGCAACTACTCAAAGGCGCGCACCAGCTACCAGCAAGCGGTGCGGATCGACCCGCAGCGAGTTAGCGCGAGTGAAGGCTTGGCCAAAGTGGAAATGTCCGATGCTATTCGCAATGTCGCCGAGTCTCCCTCAGGTGAAAGCTACTTGCGGCTGGGGCAACTCCTGCAGCAGACTGGCCGTGTTCCGGAAGCCCGTGCTGCCTACCAGCAGGCGTTAAAGCTCAACCCCAAACTCGCCGAAGCAAAGATCGCGCTTGATTCCCTCAAAGAGACCGGCAAGTAAGATCGAAGTTCCAGATGCGACGGAACGGATTCACTGACGTAGACTGCACACCCACGCATTCGTACAATCGATTTAAGCGGGATCGAACGAACTCACGGCTTGGGGAGAAGTTTTGTGACGCAGAATCTAGCCACGGCAGCGCCGGGAATACAAGACAAATCACACGACGTGCTGCGTTCGGAACCCCGCCCGCTCGACGCGCTCTTCAAGCCGGCGAGCATCGCGGTCATCGGCGCGACGGAACGCGAAGGCAGCGTTGGCCGCGCCGTCGTCTCTAATCTTCATATCCCCGCATTTCATGGAAAGCTTTTCCCGGTAAACCCACAACATCCAAGCATCCTCGGCTTGCCCGCGTATCCCTCTATCTGTGACGTTCCTGAGCCTGTCGACCTCGCGGTAATCGCCACTCCGGCAGCAACCGTTCCCGCGATTGTCGGGGAATGCGTAACCGCGGGTGTGAAGTCGGCGATCGTCATCTCCGCGGGTTTTCGCGAGCACGGGGCTGAAGGGAAGGCGCTGGAGGCGCAAATCGCCCAGGAGTTGAAACGCGGCCACATGCGCGTGCTCGGCCCCAACTGCCTTGGGGTGATGAACCCGCGGTTTGGTTTAAATGCGACCTTTTCCCAGACTATCGCACGCCCCGGCAGCGTCGCATTCCTGAGTCAGAGTGGCGCGCTGCAGACCGCGATTCTCGATTGGAGCCTGCGCGAGCAGGTGGGCTTCAGCGCATTCGTTTCCACGGGCTCGATGCTCGACATCGGTTGGGGCGACCTGATTGACTACTTCGGCGATGACCCCCACACCCAAAGCATCCTTATATATATGGAGTCGATCGGCGATGCGCGGGCCTTCCTGTCCGCCGCGCGCGAAGTAACCCTCACCAAGCCGATCATCATCTTGAAAGCTGGGCGGTCAGAAGACGGGTCGCACGCCGCCGCCTCGCACACCGGAGCTCTCACCGGTAGCGATGACGTTCTGCAGGCGGCGTTTCGACGGGCCGGTGTCCTGCGCGTGAGCAGCATCTCGGATCTGTTTTACATGGCCGAGGTGCTGAGCAAACAACCCCGGCCGCGCGGCCCGAAGCTGACCATCCTGACCAATGCCGGCGGCCCTGCCGTCATCGCCACAGACACGCTGATTGCCGTTGGCGGCGAACTCACAACGCTATCCCCGGAATCCCTCGACAAACTCAACCGGCTTCTGCCTCCGCACTGGAGCCACGGCAATCCGATTGACATCCTCGGCGACGCCGACGCCGAGCGCTATCAGCGCGCCGCCGAAATTGCGCTCGCCGATCCCAACAGCGACGGCCTGTTGGTCATCCTCGCTCCCCAGGGCATGATAAATCCGGCCGAGGTCGCGGAACGATTGAAGCCTCATGCCCACGCCCACGGCAAACCGCTCCTCGCCAGCTGGATGGGGGGAGCAACGGTTGCCGCTGGCGACGTCATTCTAAATACTGCGGGAATTCCAACCTTCGCTTATCCCGACACCGCCGCACGAATTTTTACGCTGATGTGGCGCTATACCTACAACCTTCGCGGTATCTACGAGACGCCAGTGCTCGCGGACGGCCCCGAGGAGGAGAGCGAAGCGCGGCGTAAAATCCGCACCATCATCGAGGAAGCGCGCAGCCGCGGACGGACCTTGCTCACGGAATATGAATCGAAACAGTTGCTCCTGCTGTGTGGAATTCCAGCAGTAGAAACCCGCATCGCCCGCAGCGAGGAAGAAGCAGCGGCGGCAGCGGCGGCGATCGGTTTTCCGGTCGTCGTGAAATTGCATTCTGAGACCGTCACTCACAAGACCGATGTAGGCGGCGTCAAGTTGAATCTTGTCGATGCAGCGGCCGTCCGCGAAGCGTACTGCGCCATTGAATCTTCCGTCACCGAGCGCGTGGGCCGCGAGAGCTTCCAGGGTGTGACTGTGCAACCAATGTGGAGCGTGGAGGGCTACGAATTAATTGTTGGCAGCGCTACCGATGCGCAATTGGGTCCGGTCGTGGTTTTTGGCTCGGGCGGGGAAATGGTCGAGGTCTATCGCGACCGGGCGCTGGCGTTGCCGCCGCTCACCACCACCCTCGCACATCGTTTGCTGGAGCAAACCCGCATCTTCAAAGCTCTATCCGGAGTGCGCGGCCGCAAGCCGGTGGACATTGCCGCGCTGGAAGCTTTGTTGGTGCGCTTCAGTCGCCTCATCGTGGAAAATCCCGCCATCAAGGAAGCAGACATCAATCCGCTGGTCGCCTCCGCCGATCGCATCATCGCGCTAGATGCGCGCTTCGTTCTACACGACAAGAACATCGCGGCCAACGATCTCCCCAAGCCTGCCATCCGGCCTTATCCCGTGCAATACGTTTCGCCGTGGACGATGAAGGATGGCACACCCGTGACTCTGAGGCCCATGCGTCCTGAGGATGAGCCACTCATGGTGAAGTTCCATGAAGCGCTTTCCGAGCGCAGCGTATTTCTCCGCTATTTTCAGTTGTCCAAGCTCAGCCAGCGAGTAGCTCATGACCGGCTGCGACGAATCTGTTTTCTCGACTACGACCGCGAGATGGCGATTGTCGCCGATCACACCGTGCCCGGCACGGGCAACCACGAAATCCTCGCCATCGGAAGGCTGAGCAAGCTTCACGGCAAAAGCACCGCCGAGATGGCGCTCCTCGTGCGCGACCAGTACCAGCGTCGTGGCTTGGGTATCGAGTTGCTCCGGCGCCTGATCCAAGTCGGCCGCGACGAACACCTGGATTCGATACAAGCCTACCTACTACGCGAGAACCTCGAGATGCGCGGCCTTGTCGAAAAACTAGGATTTCACGTAGAACCGGCAGACGAGGACGGAGTTCACCTCGCGTTCCTCAACCTGAACGGCGGCTGAGTCCCCGCCCATGCATCGTGGACCGCCAACTCAGGACCTAGTGGTTGCTGTCGAGCAGACAGAAGTGGCGCGGAAGAAGCCGCGCCACCTCCATGTTCCTGAGCTAGGTTCCCGTTCGTCTGACCTGCGCCTGTGGTGCTACGCCCAACGCTGCCGCGACTCCAGTCCCGATCGGCGATCCGACCCCGCTGCATGGATCCCATCCCGGGCCCGCGGAATAAGCGCCATTGTTGCCAGTGGTGATGTCAGTGAAATCACCGGCAGTGCTGGCGTTCTGATAGAGCAATGGATTGATCAAGCCAGCCGGCTTTCCGTTGCTCTCGTTGATGAGCGCGATCAACGCAGCCCAGAGCGGAGCCACTGCGCTGGTGCCTCCGATCACGTCCGGGTTGCCGTCAACCAGCGTAACGTAGCCAGTTGTCGGATCGGCGTTCCCCGAAACATCCGGAACGCCCCGGCCAACATTCTGGTTTGGATTGGCGGAAGGCGGCACGCCCGCCCCGTTCTGCCAACTGGGCAACGGGAAGACGTCGCTGATGCCGCCTCCGGTTGCGCCTTCATTGTTTGCCAGTTCATTCCATACGGTTTCACTGGTGACAGAGTTGCCCGAGGCCACCAGCTTTGTGCCTCCGCACGCCAGAACGTTGGCGCTCGACGCCGGGAAATCGACGTGATTGAGTCCATCGGTTACGCCGTCAGTTGAGCCGTCATCTCCCGCCGCAACGCAAACCGTCACCCCCATGGCGGCGGCCGCTTGGAACGCCTCATCCATGGAGGTCATCGCCTGCTGCGTCCAGGAGGATTCAGGACCGCCCCAACTGATTGACACCACCGAAGGGTTGTTGGTGCTGTCGTGCACGGCGGTTGTGATCGCGTTCAGAAAGCCTGCGTCCGTGTTGTCGGCAAAATAGGCGACGATCTTCGCGCCCGGCGCGATCGCCCCCGACACTTCAATATCCAACATCACTTCGCCGTCCGGCCCGTTCGGATCTCCGGTGGGATTGTTGCTGCCGTTGCCCACCGAAACCGCCGATACATTCGGCGTCTTGCTCAGGTTGAGCTGGCTCCAGTAGCTGTTCAGATCCGTGGAATTGTATCCGCCGCCCAACTCAATCAGCGCGATACATTCCCCGGTGCCGTCGACGCCAGTTGGATAGTTGTAGAGCGCGGCGACTTGCGTGGGTGTGTAGGAAATGCCAGGGCTCTGGGCGCGGGCACCGGCTCTCCCATGCCTTCTACGAAAATGTGGTTTGGCTTGTGGACGATTGTCGAGGCCGAAGACGCCCTCGATCACGTCATGCAGTTCTGCAGGGATGTGAACCGCGCCGGTGCGCCCGCGGTACCGGCCGTTGGGGTGCTGGTATTCCTTCAATTCGACACCAAAAGCCTCGCTCACTGCGGCGACCGTGCCCGTGAGAATGACAGTGCGGCGTGCCGGGCTCTTTTCCTTTACCGTGAGTTTGTGTTCGTGGGCAAATGACTCGATGCGAGCAATGCTCGCGGGGTCGGCCCCGTGGCTTTGCTCGAATTCTTTGCGGCTCAAAATGGTGCGCTTTTCAATCGGTTTGGCGAATTCATCGGCGGTGACAATCGGCTTCTTTCCTGCGCGAGAGCGCAGACGAATGGTCACGTCAACTTTTTCGTTGGGGTTTGCTGGACCTATTTCTCGCGCTCCTTCGAGCGGAGCGCGCTCACTACCGGCAATGGCAAGTTTTTTCGGAGTAGACATAGATCTCCTTTCTGTCGGACCTAGCTGATGGTGAAGAAAAGCAGCGGAGCGTTACAACGGAGTCCGTTTTCGCGGAACTCCACCCAGGGAAGGAGCCGAGCTCTCTGCCCTCCTACGAAATTCAATGCTGGCCCGTTAGATGGCCGCGACGTTAGCAGCGGATCGAAAAGAAAGCAAGTTATTTTTAGACTCGTCCCAAAACGGGACAAAGTTGCTAAGAAACTGTTCTCCTTTAACAAGCCCCATGAAACCCAGGGGCAAAACATGAGTTCTGACGCAGCGACATCACCGTTAACCTAAGCTGTTTGGATCGCTGAAGTGTGTCACCCCCATGCTAAACTTCTGCCTGTTCGCCGATTCGTCCTGGGATGGATATGAGCGAAGAGGATTACTCAGCGAGAGACCTGAATCCTAAGCAGGCGGCGACAGAACCTCTCAGCGGTGTTCGCGCATACCTAATGCTCACCTTTCCGAACTCAGCAGTATCCGGAGTAAAACGGTGCAACAGCCTCCGCCGGGGAACCCAAATTCGTCGGCCCTTGCAAACTTGTCCGCCACCTGGGCGAGCGCCGCATGGGACAGGTCTGGCTCGCCGAACAAGAGGAACACTCCAATGAAAAACACCGGAACATCGAAAGTAGTGTCGAAGAACGCTGCGGACACAACAAAGAAGCTCGACCTGGTCGTCACTCGCGTCTTTGATGCACCCGTCGAGAGAGTATGGAAAGCTTGGATCGATCCCCAGCAGGTAATGCAGTGGTGGGGGCCGGATCACTTCACCTCGCCCAGCGCGCAAATCGATTTTCGCGAAGGCGGAATATCCCTGGTCTGCATGCGCGCGCCAAAAGAATTCGGAGGACAGGATATGTATAGCACCTGGGCCTATATGAAAATCGTGCCGCTGCAGAGCATCGAGTATATCCATAACCTGGCCGACAAGAATGGCAAAAAGGTCGACCCGGTTAAGCTGGGCATGCCTTCAGACTTCCCGCAGGATCAACGACATTTTGTGACTTTCAAACCTGTGAGCGCCAACAGGACAGAGATGACCGTCACCGAATACGATTGGACGGTGGGTCCAATGCTCAACCTGTCCGAAATCGGTTTGAAGCAGTGCCTCGACAAGATGGCCGCAAGCTTGACCAAGGCTTAACCCACGCCGCGTAGCCGATCATTTGCGTCCAATCCATCACTTGCGCTGCGAAGACTCTGCTATATCCCCCTGGCCTGAGTTGGTGCGGCCATGGCGGATCGCACGGCGGCCGCCACACACACGGCGTTGACAACGCTCCTCGCCAGTTTTACTCATCCCCAACCGTCAGAGCCCATCACTCGTTGTACCAGCGTAGGCACTAAACATGACTCCCGAAGTCTCCTAGGCTAAGTGTATTCGCTGAGGACATACAGCAACATCGGCCAAGAAACCATCAGCGCTGTTTTTGGAGATAAATATGAAATCCCAGATGAAAAGAGTGGCCCTCTCTTCGCTAATGATAGTGTCTATAATGGCATTGCTTTTTTTTGTCGTGCTGGATCCCCCCAGCGCGTTGGCGGTTCCGAGCTATGCACGGCAAACTGGCTTGGCGTGCAGTGGTTGCCACTACGCGCCTCCAGAACTTAACCCTGCCGGACGACGGTTCAAGCTGCTCGGCTACGTGGACAGAGCGGATGACACCAAAGTCATAAAATCGGACTCGGGCAAATCGCATGCCGCGCTTGACCTGCTCAGTTCGCTCCCCCTTTCCATCATGCTTGACACCTCATTTACCTCAACCAAGTCATCGATACCAGGGACGCAGAATGGCAGTTTTGAATTTCCTCAGGATATATCGCTGTTCCTTTCTGGGGCATGGACAAGCCACGTCGGCAGCTTTCTTCAAGTGACTTACGATACCCAGGACGACCATTTCACCAGCGACAATACGGATATCCGCTACGCGAATACCACGAAGTTGAGTGGCAAGGAACTGGTATACGGTCTGGACCTCAACAACAATCCGACGGTAGAGGATCTTTGGAATAGTACGCCGGCATGGGGTTTCCCGTGGATCGGCAGCGATTCTGCGCCCGGTTCCAACGCGTCTCCGCTCATTGATGGCGGTTTGGCGCAGGATGTCGCAGGCCTTGGCGCCTTCGCGATGTGGAACAATCATCTGTATCTGGACGTAACGGTTTATCGCTCGGAGCACGTGGGCGGTCCCCAGCCAAATCCAGGAACAGGTTCTTCATTCAACATCCGGGGGGTCGCACCCTACTGGCGCGTCGCCTGGCAACAAGGGACAGCGACCACGCAGTATGAAGTGGGCACCTACGGAATACACATGAATTCAAGTCCCAATACCATAGCCGGCCCGGAAGATGCGTACACAGATGCAGCCATAGACTTTCAGATTGATCGGACGCTCTTCAGGCACGATGTGCTTTCGCTGCGCGGCACGTATATCCACGAGAGCTCTGACTTGGCGGCCTCCTTCCTCGAGGGGGCGGCGTCACTGCGTGATCACCATTTGAACACTTTTATGGCCAATGCCGAATACCATTTCGGCAATAAATTGAACGGCACATTCGGTTGGTTCGACACCAGTGGCACGGTGGATCCGTTGCTGTATCCGCCAGGTGCGGTGAGCGGCAATTTCAATGGAGACCCCAGAGGCGCCGGGTATATCCTGAACTTCTCATATTGGCCGTGGCAGAATCTGCAGCTCGCCGCCCAATATACCGGGTATACTCGCTTCAATGGCGGTGCAACCAACTATGACGGCGCAGGCCGCAGCGCGACTGGTAACAACACAATTTATCTGGACGCGAAATTCATTTTCTGACACATGAGTTAGCAGTTACCAAATCGAAAGGAGAAAGCCGCAATGAAGCTTAAGGGATTTATATTGGCGGTACTCGTAGCGGGGATGTGCAGCGCGGGGTGGGCGGGCGATATCGAGGGCAAGGTTAGTGGAATGAAGGGACAGTCGGTGGTTTACGTTGACGCTATTTCAGGCAAAACGTTTCCTGCCCCCAAAGAGCACCCCGTCATCGATCAAAAGGGACTGGTCTTTGCGCCTCACATCATGGTCGTACAACAGGGCACAACCGTTGAGTTCCTGAATAGCGACAATGTGCAACACAATGTCTTCTGGACTTCTATCAGCGGCGACAAGAAAGCAGGACACAATCTGGGGACATGGCCCAAGGGCGAAAAGCGGCCCTTTACCTTCGATAAGGCGGGAATCGTACCGCTGCTCTGCAATGTACACCCGGAAATGGCGGGTTATCTCATCGTCAGCCCAACTCCCTATTTTGCCCAAACGGATGACAGCGGCAATTACAAGATCAAAGACGTCCCCGACGGCAGTTACACCGTCGTCGCGTGGCACGAAGGCGCGAAGAACGGGTCCAAGCCCGTGACCGTGGCGGGAGAAACCAAAGCCGACTTCACCTTGAGCAAGTAAGCGCACCCATTGTTAAGGAGCGGACGGTCACGTCCGCTCCTTGCCTTCTGCGAGTACAATGCTTCCATTCAACGAAAGCACCGGGAGCCGCCATCTTGCTCAAACGGTACAAAGACAAAAAAGTCGACCGGGATTGGTTGAACACCAACTTTCCCTGCATGATGGCTTGTCCTGCGCACACCAACGCTGGACGTTATGTAGCGCTTATTGCGGAAGGGCGATTTGAGGAAGCTTACAAGTTTGCTCGTGATCCCAACCCGCTGGCGAGCATTTGCGGTCGAGTTTGTGCTCATCCCTGCGAAACCGCGTGTCGTCGTGGAGATATCGATCGCCCGATCGCGATACGGGCTCTCAAACGCTTTCTGACCGAGCGACATGGCCCCGAATCGAAACATCCAGTCGACATCAATGCGGGACGCGCTCAGAACAAGTTGCCCTTCAAAGTGGCTGTCGTTGGTGGTGGGCCGGTAGGACTATCGGCGGCGCATGACCTGGCGCTCATGGGCTACGTGGTCACGATTTTTGAAGCCGCTCCCGTCGCCGGCGGAATGCTTTACCTTGGCATTCCCGAATACCGCTTGCCTCGTGACGTAGTGGAAGCGCAAGTTCGCGAAATTCTCGCGACCGGCGACATTACTCTGAAACTCAATCAGGCGGCTGGACGCGACTTCACTGTTTCCGATTTGCGTCACCAGGGCTTCGATGCAGTGCTGATCGCCGTGGGCGCGCATCGCAGCCGCGATCTCACCATCCCGGGGGTTGACCTCGACGGAGTTTACAAGGGCATTGATTTCCTGCTCAACGTTAATCTGGGGTACAAATTCACCATCGGCAAAAAAGTTATCGTGATCGGCGGCGGCAATGTCGCCATGGACGTCGCGCGTTCGGCTGCCCGCGAAGTCGTGCGGCAGCATGTTGCCGGTGTCGAGGACCTGGAGCCTTCGCAGGAAAATGTCAGCGCAGTGGCCACGAAGGAGATGGTGGACGTGTCGCTCTCCGCTCTTCGCCTGGGTGCGCAGGAAGTGCATCTCGTCTGCCTGGAAAAACGGGAAGAAATGCCGGCGGCGCTGGAAGAAATCGAGGAGGCTGAAACGGAAGGCATCGTCATGCATCCCGGCCTCGGCCCCAAGCGCATGATCGGCAAAGACGGCAAAGTTGTAGCGCTGGAAACGCTGAAGACGAAATGGGTCTTCGATCAGAACAAGCGCTTCAATCCCGCTTTCTACGAAGGAAGTGAAACGCAACTGGAGTGCGACACCATTATTATGGCGGTCGGTCAGGCGCCGAATCTAGATTTTCTCAAGCCGGAAGACGGCGTGGAACTGTCTCCACGCGGGCTGATTGCGGTGAACCCGCAAACCCTGATGACCTCAGCGAACGGAATTTTCGGCGGCGGCGACTGCGTCTTCGGTCCTCGATTGATCATCGATAGTGTCGCTGACGGCAAGCGCGCCGCGGTTGGTATTGATGAGTTCCTGCGCGGCCGGAAGCATCCTGAGCCTATTGTCGAAGTGGAAGTTTTCAAGCGTCACAACATGCCGCTGGAGTTGTTGGATCTTGCCCGACCGCCAATTCCGATGCTTCCCCTTGAACGCCGGACCGGGGTGACCGAAGTCGAAGTCGGCTACGACGCTGCGTCCGCGATGGAAGAAGCTCAGCGCTGCCTGCACTGTTGGGTGAATACAGTCTTCGAGGGCACTCCGGAAGACGGGAGCATGTGCATTCTGTGCGGCGGTTGCGTGGATGTGTGTCCGGAAAAATGTCTGCAGCTCGTGTCCCTGGACCGCATTCAGTTCGAGCCTGAAACCGTGCAGCAGATCCGGGAACATCAGGAATTGTTTGGCGTCGAACTCGATGAAGTCGCAGCCGACGAACTCGGCATTGTGACCGGATCAGCCATGCTGAAAGACGAGACTCGGTGCATTCGTTGCGGGCTCTGTGCCATGCGCTGCCCGGTCGGCACTATTACCATGGAATCTTACAACCTGGTTTCGGCCGAGCCGACCGGGTTGATTTCGGTGGAAGCCATCGACGGACCGTTCAGACTCAAAGCGCCAGTCATGGCTGGAGGCAAAAAGTAACCAATGTCTGAAGAGAAGAAAATCGCGCCGCAGGAATTAGGCAAAGAGTTTGATCGTCGCGCCTTCTTCGCGAAGCTGGGGTTGGGGTCGCTGAGTATTGCCGCTGCTGGCACCGTGGCCTTTGCTTATCAGTTTCTCTCGCCGAACGTTTTGTTCGAGCCTTCGCCTATCGTCAACGCGGGCAAGCCGGAAAATTATGCGGCCGATTCCGTGACCTTGGACGTGAACTCGGGGATTTATCTCGTCCACGCCCAGGAAGGGTTCTTCGCGCTGAGTGCGGTCTGTACGCACCTCGGCTGCCTGACCGCATGGAAGCCGGAGTTGGGGATCATCGCTTGCCCCTGCCATGGCAGCAAGTTCAATCGCGATGGGCAGAAAATTGAAGGCCCGGCTCCCAGGCCGCTGCCCTGGCTGCAGACCTGGGTCAGCGACGAGGGTGATCTGATGGTGGACCGTTCCATCACAATTCGCCCCATGCAGTTTGTGAGGGTATGAGCGTGGCGAAAACAATCACGAACTATTTCGAGGATCTGCGTGGCACGCGGGTTTGGCGTTCGGTGTTCCGCAGCGGGACCGGATCCAGCACCCTGCATCGAGCTCTCGCCGTGCAGCAGAACGTTTTCTTGCACCTTTTCTCCACCAAGGTGCGGACACGTATGCTCAGCTTCAGCACGACCTGGTATCTGGGCACTCTCACCTTCGGAACGTTTCTCATATTAGTAAGCACTGGCATCCCGCTGATGTTCTATTACCATCCCTCGGTGCCGCAGGCGTATGCCGACACCAAGGATCTGCAGTTCGTGGTTTCCTCCGGTTTGTTTCTGCGCAACCTGCACCGCTGGTCCGCGCATGCGATGGTGTTTCTCGTCTTCGCTCATATGTTCAAAGTGTTTTATCGCGGCGCCTACCGTCCCCCGCGCGAATTCAATTGGGTTATCGGCGTCATTCTGCTTTTGGTTACTCTGCTTCTCAGCTATACCGGATATTTGCTGCCTTGGGATCAGTTGGCATTTTGGGCAATCACGGTTGGTTCAAATATTGCGTCCTCTGTACCAGTGCTCGGCAACAAGGTTCACTTCTTAATGCTGGGTGGAAATATGGTGAACGCCAACGCTCTACTTCGCTTTTACGTTTTGCACTGCATGATTCTGCCTTTAGTTGCGATGCTCTTCGTGGCCATACATTTCTGGCGCATTCGCAAAGATGGCGGACTCTACGCGCACCAGAGCGAGCCCAGGACGGTCGCCGCTCAATCGGTTGCGGCGGCGGCGAAGGGGGTCCAATAACAATGAGCGATCCAAAAGATTTTGTCGCTGGCATGGACTCGAATGCGCGCAAGTCGCCGACGCGAGTAGTCTTCGTCACCCGGCGGACTTCGGCGCAGGTCAAAGTTTCGGACGAAGACCAGATACAGACGTATCCGGAAGTTCTTTTCCGCGCCCTAGTCGCCATCGAGGTGCTTACCATTGCGTTGGTGGTCGTGTCGCTTCGGTTCAACGCACCACTTGAGGGAATCGCCGATCCCTCGCACACGCCCAACCCCGCCAAGGCGCCCTGGTACTTTCTCGGTTTGCAGGAAATGCTGCACTACTTTCCTCCTGTGGTCGCGGGTGTACTGGTTCCGACGTTGGTTGTGATCGCGCTGATTGTGATTCCGTATTTCAACATCAACGTCGAAGCCGAGGGCTTATTCCTGAAAGACCGCAAACGGCGCGTCCTTATTTTCTACGTCGCCGTGGCTGCGCTTTGTCTATTCCTGTTGTTTTTTGACGTGATCGTGGCGCTGGTGCCGACCTTGATCGTCGCCGGATTCATGGTGCTGGCGGCGCAAAGTTCTCCGCAGTCGCCATCGGCTTTCCGGCGTTATCTGGCTGCAAAACCACTTTCATTCTGGATCATGACCTGGTTCCTGTTCGAACTGGCTGTGCTCACGGCGGTTGGCACCTTCTTTCGCGGCCCAGGCTGGGCCTGGGTGTTGCCCTGGAGAAGCTAATTGCAATCATCCTCCAAAAGTACGACGTCCATCTGGCAGACATTGTTTGGCCATCCGGTTCGAGCCTTTGGCGTGGTCAGCCTGCTGTTGTTAATTTCGCTGGCTATCGCGCCGGCGAAAAATCACTTCAGCGAATGGCGTCACTATCAGAAACAATACCTGTCGCTGATTCGCACGCGCGGAGACGCGGTCACATTGCAGCGCCACTTCCACGACGGAATCCAGCAGATCTGGCTTCCACAGCTCGGAGTCGTTGATCGCTGCACCACCTGCCACGTGGGATTGAAAGAAGCTAGTCTCGCCGATGTCAGCACCCAACCGTTCCGCCAGCATCCGGTAATCCCACATACGTACGAGCAGTTCGGTTGCGTGATGTGTCACCGCGGACAAGGCGCGGCGACTACGGTGGAAGAGGCTCACAGCAGCACGCTGGCCTGGGAGCAGCCGACTTTGCCAGCGCGCTATGTCCAGTCATCCTGCGGACAATGTCATCGCGCTCCTTTAACCGGAACGCCGCAACTCAACTCAGGCCGCAACCTGCTGACGAGATATGGCTGCGTGCATTGTCATACCATCAAACTCCCCGACGGCAGCGCGATCAAGCCCACCGACGATCCGCCATCGCTCGAACACATCGCTGACAAGACTACGCGAGAGTGGATCTATGCGTGGTTGAAGGATCCTCAGGCCTACGCCGTCACGGCGACCATGCCGAATTTCAAACTCAGCGACCCGGACGCGCGCGATATTTCGGCTTTCTTGATCTCCAACAGCACGCCCATCCCCGGAGACACGGAACCAGCCAAAGATTCACAAGCGCCTGATCCGACCGCCGGAGCCAGCTTGTACGGAGAGTCGTTCTGCGCCTCCTGCCACGCCGTGCAGAACGCCGCCGGCAATGTGGTTGGCGGAGATGTCGGTCCGGAACTAACCCGCGTCGGCAATAAGGCGAAGCCGGAATGGCTACGTGCATGGTTGCGCAACCCGCGGGTTTACGATGCGGGAACCGCCATGCCGCACTACCGTTTCACCGATCAGCAAGTCTCCCTGCTAACCGGCTTCCTCGGGAACAAAACAGATTCCGATTTGCTCGCCAACGTGCACCTCGACGCTGCCACACCCGAGCAGATCGCACACGGCAAGCTTCTGGTGACCGAGTATGGCTGCGCTTCGTGCCACGAAGTCACCGGTATTAAGAAGCCGGACAACTTCGCACCCGAACTAACCCACATCGGGAGCAAACCGCTCACGCAGATTATTTTCTTGCCGGGCATGGCACACACGCTGCCGGATTACATCTCGGCCAAGATTCGGCAACCGCGTTCATTTGGATCGGCATTGAAGATGCCGCAGTACAGCTTCGCCCCGGCGCAAGTCGATGCTTTGACCACTGCGTTGCTTTCCCTCACCGACCGCGCGCATGATTTGCCGCTGGCACTAACCGTGCCAACGCAGGCAGCTTCGAACTACCAGCCTGCGGGCAAAGCCGGACAGCTCATGGCAGACATGGCCTGCTTCACCTGCCACGCCATTAACGGCCGCGGTGGCGACATGGCTCCGGACCTGACTTGGGAAGGCAGTTCGGTGCAACGACCGTGGCTGCAGGCATTCTTGAAGAATCCCGGCACGTTGCGCCCGGCGCTGATCCGCCGCATGCCCAGGTTTAATCTTTCGGACAGCGAAGTCACGGAGCTCACCGACTACATCATGACCGTCTATCAGACGCCGGCATTCGAGCGCGAATCGATGCCGCCCAGCGGATATCCGTCGGCGCAGGTGGAGCTGGGTAAACAGCTGTTCTATTCCAAGTATGCCTGCCAGTCTTGTCACATCGTCGATACCAAGGCTGACAAAGGCTACATCGGGCCAACACTCGCGCAGGTAGGCTCGCGCCTGAACGCTGCCTGGATTTTCCACTGGCTGAAAGACCCGCAGGCCTTGCGGCCCGGCACCACCGAGCCGAACCGCAACATGAGCGACGAAGATGCCCGTGCGCTGACCGCATTCCTGACAACGCTTAAAGGCTCCGGCAAACTGGAGGCAAAGAAATGAAGAAATATTTTTCGGCAATCTTCCTTGTCTCCTTCATTCTCGTAGGCGCGGGGTGCACTCGCCAGCCGGGAGCGCCTTCTGCCCTGAAGCCCACAGCATTTGGCGCGGCGCTCGTCGAGTCGAGCGGTGACAAACAGATTGGCGCTACCGGCATGGTGCTCGCGCAGCCGGTGGTCGTGCAGGTCAACGACGAACAAGGCACCGCCGTCGCCTCAGCATTGGTCGAGTTCAGCGGGCCTGCGGGCGTCAGCTTTGATCCTCCGAGCGCTTTGACCGATTCCAGCGGGCAGGTCAGTACGAATGTCGCGCTGGGCGGTATGGCGGGCCGATATCAACTCACCGCGCGCACACTTACGAAATCTCAGAAACCTGTCGAGCTCAAGATTGAAGAAATCGCCCTAGGATATCAGCAGCAAGTTGGATTTCAGCTCGACGACAAATATTGCGCTCGCTGCCATAATCCAGAGTCGTCGGCAGAGCGGGTTTCCAATTTCGACAATCTCGAAGTCAAGCCGCACCCCTTCACCGAAGGCGATACGCTCAACAAAATGAGCGATGCTGAGCTGACTGCCATCATCAGCCACGGCGGACCCGCGCTGAGCAAGTCACCATTGATGCCGCCCTACGGCTATACTCTCAGCAAGACCGAGATCGAGGCGCTGATTGCGTACATCCGCCTGATCTCCGATCCTCCTTATCATGCTGCCGGAATGGTTTATGCACAAAAATAGGTCTGGCCTCATCGCCCTCTGTTGAGGATATGCAAGAGTTTGACGGAGTCGGTTTCAGCGCACATTGCCGAAGGCGGCTCCAGCGCCGAGATGAGTTGGAACGAAACGCTCAAGGAGCTTGCGGAACAGGGGTACACATTGAACCACTGGGGCGCGGAGCGCCTAGCGAGGCAGCTCGGCGGACGACGCCTGCTTCTCTTTTTCCGCTTCCAGCCGGCGGATCGTCGCCCGGAGCCAGTCTCCGAGCGCTGCCTCAAGCTCCTGATGGGTTCCAGTGCGGTACAAAGAATCGAGAGTTTCGCCATGCGACGACAGCGGGATATGAGTACACGGAATCTGCTCCTTGCGCGCACTCTCTGGGACGAATTGCATGAGCAGGCATTCCTCGCACGGTTCGCGGTCCTTGGAATTAAAGTTCATGCAGGTCGGGGAGTCCTCGAAAACAAATCGTGGCCGCCAGGCTTCGCGCGGCAATCGCCCGTAACCACCTTGCTCAAGGAATTCCAGCTCAAACTTCAGCACGTCCAGCAGGTTGCGATCATCCTTTGGCATAAGCTCACCCTACACTAGTTTCGACTCTGTCCTACCACGCCCGCCGTGACCGCCATCACAGTTTGCGGTGAGGACCATCACGCGACTTATTCACAGCTGCCCACAACGGGAGACCGCCGAAAACCGTGATTTCAACCCCAAGCATCACCATTAAGGCTAACCCAATGAGTTTGGTAGACTTGCGGTCCATTCTCCCTCCTGGTCTTCGGCAAACTTACGACTGTGACCCCGGTCACAGAACCCTCGCCTCAAATAGTCCAAGATTGCAATTCATGGATCACTTTCGGCCGAACGCCGGCCAAGCATAACTCGAATGGAGCTTGCAGATGAAGAAAATTGGTGTTCAGATATTTGCCCTCTTAACTGCATTGGCAGTGGTTTTCACTCTCCCTCTATCGGCTCATGCGCAAAACGCATCCGAGACACTCTACAAATCAAAATGTGCCGCCTGCCATGGTGCCGACGGAAGCGGTTCGGCCATGGGGAAGAAGCTTGGCGCTCATGATTTCCAAACCGCCGAGGTGCAGAAAATATCGGACGCGGAGCTCTCTGATATCATCGCCAGCGGCAAAAACAAGATGCCTGCGTACGGAAAATCGCTGAACGTGGAAGACATCAAGGGACTGGTGGCTTACATCCGCACCTTGAAAAAATAGTCAAGGCCGGTTCTGGCCATCAAGATTAGATCGATTGTCCGGCGCGGTGGACAACCCGCTTTCAGGTGTAGAGTGTGCCCACGAGACGCGGATGGAAGGGAAGGAGAGTAACAGGCTCAAATGAATCTGCAAGAACGCATGCGAGAGTGGTTGCAGCCAATCTATTTTCTGGGACAGAATCCCGTCACCCTGACGGGTGCCGTGGTGACGACGAGCACGGCGCTCACTACCATTGCATTCTGGTTCTATGACGTCTTCCTGCCCGGGCCTCCGCATCCTTATATTGGCCTTCTCATCTTTCTCATTCTCCCGGGAATCTTTGTACTCGGACTGCTGCTGATTCCGATCGGCATCTGGCTCCGGCGAAGAAGCTTGAGCGAGAGCGGCCATCTGCCGGGCATTTATCCCGCCATCGACTTGGGACTGCCCGTGGTCCGTCGCACTCTCGAGTGGGTGATCTTGGCGACGGTGCTCAATCTTCTGATTGTCGGCACCGCAACCTACCGTGGCGTAGAGTACATGGACTCGACGAGTTTTTGCGGAACCACTTGCCACCGCGTAATGATTCCCGAGTTCACCGCATACCAGAATTCCCCGCACTCGCGGGTGGCTTGTGTCGAATGTCATATCGGACCGGGAGCAGGATGGTTTGTGCGCTCCAAGCTTTCTGGCTTGCGGCAGGTCTTCGCCGTAACCTTTCACACTTATTCGCGCCCGATTCCTTCGCCGGTAAAGTACCTCCGCCCGGCGCGTGAAACCTGTGAGCAGTGTCACTGGCCGCAGCGCTTTACCGGCGACAAGTTCCTGGTGAACACCAGCTACAAGGACGACGAAAAAAATACGCCGCAGACCGACGTCCTGCTGCTGAAAGTGGGCGGGCGCACTTGGCAGGGCTCAGTCGGAATCCATGGACGCCACCTCGCCGATACGACCCGCATCCGCTACATTTCGACCGACCCCGAGCGGCAGGTTATTCCGGCGGTCTATTACACCGACGACAAGGGCAAAACGACTGAATTCATTTCCACCGACGCCAAGCCAACCCCGCAACAACTGGCCCAGGGCGAGCATCGCGACATGGATTGCGTCGATTGCCACAACCGGCCGACCCATGCATTCGACATGCCCGACAGCGCAGTGGACAAAGCAATGTCGCTCGGCCGCATCAGCCCGGAGCTTCCCTATATCAGGAAAAAGGCCGTCGAAGTCCTGAAGGTGGACTATCCCACGCGCGACGTGGCGCAGCAGCGCATCGTGGACGAATTCAACAATTTCTATCGGACGAATTACCCGGATGTCTATCAGACTCGGCGCACTCTGGTGCAGCAGGCAGGCGAGGAGGTGGCGGCGATCTACCTTCGCAACATCTTCCCCGACATGCGTCTGACCTGGGGAACGCACCCGAATAATCTCGGGCACAATGATTCGCCGGGCTGCTTCCGCTGCCACGACGGCAGCCACACCAGCGCCGATGGCCAAACTATCACCAATGACTGTTCCGCATGCCATGAGGTTCTGGCGGCGGGCGAAGAGAAGCCCAAGATCTTGACCGACCTGGGAATGAAGTAGGAGTGCATCGTGGGAGATCGAGCTTGCTGAAGGAGAAGAGACGCCCGGAAATCGTCAGACGATGGAGTTTCATCTATTCAATCTTGCTGCTTGCAGTCTGTGTTTTTTCAATCTGCGCGTTAATCCCAACTCGGGTTCACGCCCAACCCAAAGCAGCCCAGCCGTTGAAGCAGGACGAAAGCTGCCTGGCCTGCCACGGCCAGGCGGGAATGACATCCGGGACCGGCAAAAGCATCTCGATTGATCCCGCCAAACATGCGGCCAGCGTCCATGGCATTTTGGGTTGCATTGACTGCCACACCACCATCAAGGATTTCCCGCATCCCGACAAAGTTGCGAAAGTTCGCTGCTCGACTTGCCACACCGATGAGACCTCGCACGTCGCGAACAGCATCCATGCGGCATTAGGCGAGGAAGCTTGCCAATCCTGCCATGGCGATCCGCACGAGGTGGCCCCCGCGGCCCAGACCGCCCCGTTAAAGTGCGCGCAGTGCCATGCCGACGAAGTGAAAGCCTTTCGCCAAAGCATCCACGGGCAAGCGGCAGCAGCAGGCGATCCGGACGGTCCGCGTTGCGCGTCCTGCCATGGGCCGGTGCATCAGATTCAGGCTTCGAGCGATGCGGCTTCGCCCGTGGCCAAGAAGAATCTGCCCGATACTTGCGCTTCCTGTCACAGCAATCAGCAGTTTCTCTCGCGGCACAAGATTCCATTCGCGCATCCCGTGGAACTCTATCGCCAGAGCGTGCATGGACGAGCAGTAGCGGATGGAGACGGCGCGGCCGCAACCTGCTCCGATTGTCATGGGAGCCACGGAATCTTTCCCCCGAAAGATGCGCGCTCCAAGACCAACCACTGGAATATTCCGGCAACCTGCGGCCACTGCCACTCGGACATCAGCAAGACCTATCTCGAAAGCGTGCACGGACAAGCGATGAAAGGGGGCGTGTCCGCAGCTCCGGTGTGCAGCGACTGCCACGGCGAGCACCTGATCCTGGGGCCGAAAGAGCAGGGATCGCTGGTGAACGCAGGCCGCGTCTCGATGGCCACTTGCGGCCGATGCCACAGCGATGAACGCCTGGCGCTGCGTTACAACTTGCCGGCGGACCGCGTTCCTTCCTATGCCGACAGCTACCACGGTCTGGCCTCGCGAGGCGGATCGCAGAGTGTGGCCAACTGTGCTTCCTGCCACGGTGTACACAACATCTTTCGGTCGACCGACCCGCGATCGACGGTGAATGCAACCAACCTTCCCAAAACGTGCGGAGCTTGTCATGCCGGTGCGGGCGAACGTTTCGTTATCGGTCCGGTGCACGTGCAAACCACGACCGGGCCGGCGCATCCGGTGGTGAAGTGGATCCGTTGGACTTATATATTCCTGATCCCCGCGACCCTCACTTTCATGGTCATGCACAACCTGCTGGACTTCCTGAAAAAGCTCCTGCGGCGGCAGCCACGACACGAAAGCGGCGGGCAAGTTTCGCGCATGAATCTGAACTTCCGCATCGCTCACTGGGGCGTGATCCTCAGCTTCCCGACACTGGTGTTCACTGGCTTTGCGCTGAAGTATCCCGAGGCGTGGTGGGCGCGTCCGCTGATGCTTTGGGAGTGGGAGGGCCACTTCGCGCTTCGCGGGTTGGTACATCGCGCTGCGGCGGTGGTTCTGTTGGCTTCCACGATCTACCACGTCATCCACCTCTCGTTCATAAATCGGCGAGACGGCGCCCGATTCCTGAAAGCCATGTTCCCCGATGTGCGCGACGTCACCGATTTGCTGCAGGTGTTTGCCTACAATCTGGGACTCACAAAAGTCGAGCCGAAGTTTGCAAAATTCAATTACGCGGAGAAAGTGGAATACTGGGCGTTCATGTGGGGCACAGTTGTAATGACGGTCTCGGGCTTCTTGTTGTGGTTTAACAATTTCACCCTGCGCAATTTTCCCAAGTGGGTTTCGGATGCGGCCACCGCTGTCCATTATTATGAGGCGCTGCTTGCGACCTTCTCGATTCTGCTGTGGCACTTCTACATGGTCATCTTCGATCCGCTCGTCTACCCGATGGATACGGCCTGGATCAACGGCAAAGTCCCGGCTGATCATTACCGCCATTCGCGTCCGGAGTATCTGCGCGCGCTGGAGCGGGCTCACCTGGTCGAACTGCCCACTGATCCTTCTGATTTCGAGGAGGAGCAGGGAACTGATGACACTCCAAACGATAAACCAGAAGCGTAGTGGCGTAGAGATTGCCGATAGTATCGCGGATCGGCCCGGCTTCCGGCCCGGCTCCATCCCAGTTTTTCCCGGTGAACTGGCGGAGGATAATTTCCTCACATGACACTATGATGCTCATCACCGCAATCTGTGAACACTAGTGGCATAATGAGAATGAGTACAGTGACGGGCGTGTTGCGTCTTGCCGGGGTACGTCGGGCAACTGAGAAGCAAACACACCTTGCGACCACCCTCAGGAGGTGTGGCCATGGATTCCCTCACTGTGTTGTGCATCGATGACCGTCTGCAGATATTGGAGCTTCGCAAAGCGACTCTAGAATCTCATGGTTATTGTGTCAAGATCGCATCCAGCAGCTACGCGGCCATGAAGATGTTGGAGGAAACGTCGGTGGCAGCGGTTCTACTGGAGTACAAACAGGAAGGCATGGACGCAGAAGCCGTCGCCTGCCATATCAAGCAACGATTCCCCAAGCTGCCGATTATCCTGGTTTCCGCGTACTGCGAGATTCCAGAGCGAATCCTGTGGCTGGTGGATGAATATGTGATGAAGAGCGAATTGCCGGAACGGCTGGTGCTGATCATCGAACGAGCGACGCACCGGAGCCAACGGCACGGCGAAGTAGCGTAAGGGTCCTGCCTCTGCTGGTAATAAACGCGCGTTTTTCAGAGCGGTTCACGGGCTCGCTTTGAACCGCGCACCAGCTTATCTTCCGATCGGCGTAATATCGCTTTAGCACTCATCGGCCCTGAGCCGGGGATTTTGAGTGTAATCGCCTGGTTACGGCAGGCTATCCTTAACGCCTCGGCGTTTCGCGTCTGAAGGAATTGTAATCGGCTTGGACACCTTGAGATTCGACTCAGGGCGAAGGGCCTTCAGGTCGGGCCGTTCGGATTCTGCCCTTGCCTGCGCCCCGCCGTGCTTCAGGCCAAAGGCGTAAACATGCTCATCGGCGGAGCTTGCATAAACCGTGCCATTTGCGACGACGGGTGAGGAACCCACCGAATCGCCGGTCGGATAGCTCCACAGCGGGGCCCCTGTGCGAGCGTTCAAAGCGTAGACGTTGCCGTCAAAAGAACCCACATAAACCACACCATTCGCGATTGCGGGCGAGGAAAACACATCGCCGCCAGTGGTATAGCTCCATACCTGAGACCCTGTGCTTTCGTTCAGCGCATAGAGATTGGAGTCTCCGGAGCCTACATAGACCAAACCAGCCGCGACTGCGGGCGAGGACGCCGCCGCGTTGCCAGTTGCGTAGCTCCACAATTTGGCGCCGGTGCGGGCGTTTAGCGCATAAACGTTGTTGTCATCGGAACCGACATAAACTACTCCATTCGCGATTACGGGCGAGGACAGCACACTTCCACCCGTTGCGTAACTCCACACTTTGGCACCCGTTCGTGCATTCAGCGCGTAGACGTTTTTGTCGAAGGAGCCTACATAAACCACGCCATCCGCGATCGCGGGTGAGGAATTCACCCAGTCGCCCGTGGTGTAGCTCCACAGCTTGGTCCCGGTGCGTGCGTCCAGCGCATAAACGTTATAGTCTTCGGAGCCAACATAAACCACCCCATTGCTGACCGCAGGGGAGGACATCACAGCGCCACCGGTTCGGTAGCTCCACTTTTTGACGCCGGTGCGGGCGTTCAGCGCGTAGACCTTGGAGTCAAAGGAGCCAACATAGACCACGCCATCCATCACCGACGGCGAAGATGCGCCGAATGCGCGGTCAGTGGGATAGCTCCATAGTTTGACACCGGTGCGGGCGTTCAGAGCGTATACGTAGGAATCTTTGGGGCCGACATAAACCACCCCATCTACGATTGCCATAGACGAATTTAGGGGACGGAGGGTTAAATAGCTCCACTGCAGTCCTAACCCGCCAACCGAGTTGGGATTAAGCACGTTCTCATACGGGTTCAGACGGCTACCGTCGACGTCGAAGTGGAATTCATTCCAATTGGTTTGCACTAGGAATGGTTCTTGAGCACCCTTGTCGTCATTCCGCTCTGTAGCTGTGATCCAATGTTCACCGGGATGCGCACTGCGAGGCGCGTGGATTTCAGTCTTGTCGAACTCCCCTTTTCCGTCGGTGACTACGAACGCTTTGTCCGTTGTGTCGAAAAAGATATCCACTCCCGCGTTAGGTTCAAAGCCACGACCCGAAACCAGAATCCGGCTTGTGGGCGGTCCAGATTTCTTCGAGACGGTGATGGAAGTCGCCGCGCTGGCAGAGCCGAGCAGAAGGAAGCACGCCACCAGTACATCGAGGCCGAACGAGAGACGGTTCCTCGCATATCGGTGAAAACGATCTTTCGTCTTCGACATGTTGCCTCCGCGTCTCATTTGGGCAGCGCCGCAGAACTACCGTACAACTAGCGGGGCCGAAGCTGCAAATTCGGATTCAGCGTTGCGAGGTCGGGGCGCTGGGCCGGAGCCCAAGCGGGATCGTCGTCCGGCAGGCTGAAAGCGGAAATTTGTTCCCCTACGGTGTACACGAAGCCGTTTACTACTATTGCGTCCAAGAAGTCTAAACCGCCGTTGTCAAGTGTGTATTGCCAGAGCAAAGCGCCCGTTCTTGCGTCGAAACCATGTATGTTGTTGTCTGCGGACCCCACGTAGACTACTCCATTCGCAACCACGGGATCATTCGCCCCCCTTCCCATCATGTAGCTCCATAGCCCCCAGCCGGTGCTGCCACCCAACGCCCAAACAACGTCAAAGTCGCTGACGTACACCTTCCCATAAGCAACTGCGGCAGAGGAACAGCACAGCGTGCTCAGATTGTCCCAGAGAACACTTCCCGTCACTAGGTTAAGGGCAAAAAAAGGGCCGTTTCTCTCGGCGACATACACAGCGCCATCACTAATGGCCGGGGAAGGCTCCACATCGTACTGAGTAGAGAAGCTCCACAGCAGTGCTCCGGTATTGGCATTCAGGGCATACACTGTACCGCCGGTGCCGTAGCTGCCCGAGCCGAAGCAAACCACCCCGTTGGCAACTGCTGGAGAGGAGAGTATGTAGAAAGCGCTGGCATACTTCCAGAGCAGAGTTCCGGTCGCAGCATCCAAAGCGTAGAGACTGTCTGATCCGACGTATACGACACCGTTGACCACTGCGGGCGAAGTGAATACGCAGGCACCAGTCGTGTAGGTCCACAGCACATTCCCAGTTTTGGCGTCTACCGCGTATAAGTTCTTGTCACATGAACCGACATAGACGACACCATTCGAAACGGCAGGCGGCGAAAACTGGTAAGAAGGGATAGTCCGTTTCCATACCAGGGCACCAGTGCGAGCATCTAGTGCGTAAAGATTACTGTCAATGGAACCGCTGTACAAGACGCCGTCCACCACTGCAGGATTGGAGAACAAATTGCTCGGCGGGTTGGAGAAGGTCCAACGCAATGTGAGATTGTTTACATCAGAACGGTTCACTACGTTCTCGTACGGGTTCAGACCCTCGTGATCCGGTGAGTAGTTCAACTCGGGCCAATTCGTGTTTACCACAAACGGGTCCTGCGCACCTGTTGTTTTCTTTATTGTCCTCTCCAGTGCTGTGACCCAGTGTTTGCCGGGATGGGCGCTGTGTGGCGCGTAGATTCCGGCGTTATGGAACTCTCCCTCGTTATTGGTAACGACCAGTGCCTCGTCCTCCGTGTCGAAAAAGATGTCCACTACCACGTTCGGCTCAAAGCCGCGACCCGAAACCAGGATCTTGCTTTTCGGCGGGCCGGATTTTTTCGAGAGGGTGATAGAAGGCGCAGCGCTGGCCAGGCCACAGAAAACCAAGCACGCAACGACCGGACAGGCAATGAAAATAATTGGCCGAGAGCGTTCCCGAGGGTCGGACATATTCCCTCCTTGTTCAAGCCGCGATTGGGTTGCGGAGACTGCGTGCTTGAAACGCGGACAATCTTGTTCCCATTTCGCTGGTTTGTCAATTGGCGAAAAATCTCGATTACACTTACGGTCCGGGGTTTCCGGGTGTAACGATCCGTTAGCAAACGCTATGGGACTCGCCCCACCTTTCGCCAACTACCCCCAGGTGGCCCCCGGCTTTATTCCCATTTTGGAACTGCGCCCGAATTTTTTCCATTATTTCCTTGACTTCACTTAAAGTGATAGTGTAGTGTAGCTATATAACTAGTAAATGAAGGAGCCTGTAAGTTGTCCCTTCCCTCCAGATCCACCTGCCAGGCAATCGCTTCCCCTTCGACCACCCCGCAACTCCTTTGTCTCCAAGATTTTGCCCGCAACCCATTTCTTTTCATAGATCTGGCGGGTACCCCTCAACCTCGCCCCAATCAATTCATAGATTTAGGCGGAAACGTGATTTTTTTCAGGAGTAGTTCATGCCCACACTTGTACCCAAACGTCCCCGCACCTGCACCCACATCAAGGTCACCGGACAGCGCTGCGGATCCCCCGCCCTGCGCGGCGAGTTTTTCTGCTACTTCCATACCCGCGTCATCAAAGGCGTGCAACAGCGCGTCGACATGCGCCTCGACTCCATGGCCCTGCTCGAAGACTGCGAGTCTATCCAACTTTCGCTCATGCACGTAGTCGATGGCTTGTTGAAAGGCTCGCTCGACCCAACCCGTGCTAGGCTCATCATTCAAGCCCTGCGCATCGCTGCGAGAAATGCAAAGAATGTCCGCTTCGAGGCCCGCTACGAGGACCAAAAGCAAAGTATGGTTCGTGAAGTCCCCGACTACGCCCGCCAATACCTGATCGAACACCCCGAGTTCGGCCCACCCATAGACTCAAAGCACCAAAGCGAGCGTGGCGCGGACACTCCTGTCCGCGAGGCCAAAGCCACCGCCGCCGCCCAATGCGAATCCCAAGCCGCGCCAACCGAGCGCGAAGCTCAAGCCGAGCCGGCCACATCACAACCGGCTGCATCCGCGACAAGCGCAACCGCAGAACCAGCCGCGGAGCGGCGACAGAACGCAGCCCACGGCGCAAGCCGTGAGACAAAACCAGAAAACGACCTAGCTGCAAAGGAGCGGAAGAAACCCGAGCGCGACCTGCAGGAGGAAGCAAACGAACTCAAGCGAGTGCAAGCCGCCATCGCCGGAGCCGAGCGCGGAAACTGGCGCGACCTCCGCACCGTCTTCGAGTTCGCCGGCATCAGCCCCCAGAACAAAGATGCCCCATCCTAAATCGCCGACACCATTGGAGGGTGGTACGCCAAACCGGATTTGAAGACTTGTCTTCAAAGCACTAACATCTATTCATGCCGGTTGAAACCGAAATCACTCCAGCGACCTATACGCCGATTCGTGCCCCGCGCGGCAACAGCATTTCCTGCAAGAGCTGGCAGCAGGAAGCCGCCATGCGCATGCTGATGAACAACCTCGACGAGGAAGTCGCCGAGCGCCCGCGCGATCTGGTCGTCTACGGCGGCACCGGGCGCGCAGCCCGCAGTTGGGAGGCCTATCACGCGATCGTCGCATCATTGAAGAGCCTCGAGAACGACGAAACTCTGCTGGTGCAGTCGGGGAAGCCGGTCGGCGTGTTCAAGACGCACGAGTACGCCCCGCGAGTGCTGATCGCAAACTCGAACCTGGTCGGCCACTGGTCCAACTGGGAGAAGTTCAACGAACTCGAACGCGCCGGCCTGATGATGTACGGCCAGATGACCGCGGGCTCATGGATCTACATCGGTTCGCAGGGAATTGTGCAAGGCACATTCGAAACGTTTTCCGCCGCCGGAGAAAAGCATTTCGGCGGAGACCTTGCCGGCAAGCTGATCGTGAGCGGCGGCATGGGCGGCATGGGGGGCGCTCAGCCGCTGGCCGCCACCATGACCGGTGCGGCTTTTCTCGGCATCGACGTCGATCCCGAGCGCATCAAGAAGCGTCTCAAGACCGGCTACTGCGACTTCATGGTCACGACGCTCGATGAAGCGTTACGCATCCTGAAGAATGCCGTGCGTAAGAAAGAAAATGTCTCAGTCGGATTAGTAGGGAACTGCGCCGACGTGATTCCCGAACTCGCCGAGCACGGCGTGGTGCCTGACATCCTCACCGATCAGACTTCGGCGCACGATCCGCTGAACGGCTACGTACCGAACAGGATGACGCTCGAAGCTGCGATGGAACTGCGCCAGCGCGATCCGCGGAATTACCAGGAGCAATCGCTCGACGCGATGGCACGCCACGTCGAAGGCATGCTGCGACTACAGAAAATGGGCGCGGTCACTTTCGACTACGGCAACAATATTCGGACCTTCGCATTCCAGCGCGGAGTCAAGAACGCCTACGACTTCCCCGGATTCGTGCCCGCATATATCAGGCCTCTGTTCTGCGAAGGCCGCGGCCCGTTCCGCTGGGTGGCCTTATCGGGCGAGCCGTCGGATATCCACGTTACCGATGATCTCGTGCTGGAGTTGTTCCCGGAGAACCGTATCCTGCGCCGCTGGATTGATCTCGCCCGCAAGCGCATCAAGTTTCAAGGGCTGCCCGCAAGAATCTGCTGGCTCGGATACGGCGAGCGCGCCGAGTTCGGCTTGGCGATGAATGATCTGGTGAAGAACGGCAAGATCAAAGCCCCGATCGTGATTGGACGCGATCATCTGGATTGCGGCTCGGTCGCATCTCCGTTCCGCGAGACCGAGAGCATGAAAGATGGCAGCGATGCGGTTGCCGATTGGCCCCTGCTCAATGCTCTATTGAACACCGCCGCAGGCGCTTCATGGGTCTCGATCCACAACGGCGGCGGCGTAGGCATTGGCTACTCGCTGCACGCGGGGCAGGTAACGGTCGCCGATGGCACCGAGGCAATGGCCAGGCGAATCGAGCGCGTGCTGACGACAGATCCGGGAATGGGGGTTATCCGTCACGTGGATGCGGGGTATGAGGAAGCGAAGGAGTTTGCGAAGAAGAAGGGCGTGAAGGTGCCAATGAAGAGCTAGGTCTCTGGGCTTGGCGCGCCGCTCATCCTAATGATCTCGGGATCCACTCGTAATCAACGCGCTGACAGATTGCGTGGGTATGTGCACAGGCCGGGAGGCGAATCCCATGCGCAAGAACTTTTCTTCCAGCGAGCGCCGCGATAAGTACGCCACGGCAATGGCGAAACTGCTGCTGGCAACAAAGCGCAGTAGCATGGCAGCAGTGGGATCCCCGGCGGAGGACAGTGCCAGCAATGGACGCGAAAACAGTATCTCTACCAGCCTGAACGCAAGCACGTGAATCAGGTACAAGCCGTAACTGATAAATCCAAAAAACTTGAGCACAGGCCGGTCAACCAGCCTGCGCCAGCGGTTCGTCCCCACTAACAACATGCATGACAGCAGGCCAGCGGAAGCGAGATTGCACGCGGTGGATGAAACAGCCGATTCGGCGAGGGGATGTGCCGACACCAGTACGAGAAGTGCAATGCCAGCAAACAGCATCGGCAGCGCAGCCCGCGACAACTGCATTCGATGAAACGACGGCTGTCGCAACCAGATTGCCAGGAGCGCCCCAAGCGCCAGTCCATCCAGGTTGTACCAGGTGTAAAGAGAAACTACATCTGCCGGAAAGCCGGTGATCACGAATCCGATTGCGCGCAGCAACGGAGTAATCACAACCATGGTCGACAGCAAAAATATCAGGCGGACAGTCGAAAATCTGCGAATGATCGCGGGCCAGAGCATGTAGAAGTGTTCCTCCACTGCCAGCGACCACAGCGGGCCGTACGTCAGAGGTACTCCCAGGAGAGGTGCGGTGTTCGCGAGAAACAGAACGCTCAGGGCGAGAAAACGCCACGAAATCCATCCGCCGATCAGTAAGATGAGAAGCGTCGCATAGAACGCGGGCAGGATGCGAAGGGCCCTACGGATGTAAAAGCGGCGATAGTAGTCAGGCCGGTTGCGGCTGTCGATGAGGATGCCGGTAATCAGAAATCCGGAGAGCACGAAAAATAAGTTGACGCCGGCGCTTCCATGCTGCGAAACCGCCAAAAGGAATTTGCCCCCGCGCGAGAGCTCTGGAGTTAACGGTGGGGCCATCCCGTGAAAGAACAAGACCAGCATAATCGCGATGCCGCGAATTGAATCGAGCTCGGGCATGTAGGGGCGGATTAGCGGAGATGGCAGCACTGAATCGCAGGTTCCGTGGATGGTCGCGGCGCGATGCGGCTTTATGCCAGGGAGGTTACTGGGTCCGCTCAAAGTTGTGAACTCTGCGACGTATTATAGGCCGGATTGCTGCCTGAATTTCCGGACATTTCACACTGTAGAGACGTTGCTTGCAACGTCTCTGAGACGCAGCAAGCTGCGTTTCTACAGTAAACTATCTGCAACGTGAGCCCAGTCAACAAACAGGAGTTGCACGTCGCCCGCGCGCTGCTGCTGATCAACATCGGCCAGCTCCTCACGCTACGTTCTGCTCGCGCCAAGCCAGGTCCACGCCGAGGTGCGGAAATGCTGGAACTCGGAATGGTTGCAGACGGCGCAGTACTTTGCGTCGGGGGAAAAATTGTTTCCGTCGGAAAGAGCAAAGACGCCCTGTGCGATTCCTGGCTGAAGAAGAATCGCAAGAGGGTCGTCGAGATCGATTGCGAACACCAGGTTGTTCTGCCCGGTTTCGTGGACTCTCACACTCATCCAGCCTTCGTCACGCTGCGGCTCGTCGATTTCGAAAAGCGCATTTCCGGCGCTACCTACGAAGAGATCGCGGAAGCAGGCGGAGGCATCCGGTCGAGCGTGGAAGGTGTGCGCAAGACAGGGAAGAGCCAGTTAACCGAGAAGGTGCTGCAAGCGCTGCGCGAAATGGCGGAGCAGGGTACCACGACCGTTGAGGCTAAATCGGGCTATGGGCTCACCGTGGATTCCGAACTCAAATCTTTGGAAGCTATTCGCGCCGCCGCCGCTCGCTGGCCGGGCACAGTCGTGGCCACGCTTCTTGGCGCTCACGTGGTTCCCAGAGAGTTTCAAGGTAAAGACGATCTGTACGTGAAGGAAGTCTGCGAAAAAATGATCCCGCAGGCCGCCAAGTTGAAGCTGGCGCAGTTTGTGGATGTGTTTACCGACCGGGGAGCGTTTAGCGTCGAGAACACCGCGAGAATCTTCGAGGCTGCGAAAAAGCACGGCCTGGGCGTGCGGGCGCACATCTGCCAATTGAGTGAGACTCCCGTGCAGCCGCTGTTGCGTTACAATCCGGCCTCGCTTGATCACATGGATCATGTCGGCGACGACGACGTGCGAGAGTTGGCACAACGTGACACGATCGCGACGCTGGTGCCGGGAGCGAATTACTTTCTGGGCCTGGAAGAGTTTCCTCCCGCGCGAAAGTTGATTGACGCGGGCGTGCCGGTGGCTTTAGCCACGGATTACAACCCGGGTTCGTCGCCCACACCCAGCGTGCCGTTCGTCTTGTCGCTGGCTTCCACCCACATGAAGATGTCGCCGGCGGAAGCGATTTCCGCCGCGACCATCAACGGCGCGTGGGCTTTGCGGCTCGCATCTCGGAAGGGCTCGATCGAGCCAGGAAAGGACGCGGACCTGGCGGTCTTCGAAGCCGACGATTATCGCGAGATTGCATATTGGTTCGCATCCAACCGCTGCGCCTTCACCGTTCTGAACGGGACGCTGATTGCATCGGCGGGTTCGGCCGAATTGGCTTGAACTGGGGAATTGAGCATCGCTCGTAATAGCGAGACTCGCAGTCGCGGAGGAAGCTCCTTCTCGGTTCGTGGTTTCAGAGTCACGGCGTTTCGATCGGAAAATAAGTAAAAGGGGGCGCGCTGACTGCGGACGGCTGTGCAGCCTTTGTCCTATGCCCATGCGACAGACTTCTTTTCGCGGACCACTGTCGCTCACATTGAGCGAATCCGGCTGGATTGCTATAATCGGGGCTGCTGCACACGCTCCCAGCGTTTGACTGCCCGCGACTACCGGCAATCCGCCTGCGTTTAGGCGTAGCCCACAATTCGCACCGGTTCGACAGTGGAGTGGCAGAACGTGGCCAGGTAGCTCAGGTGGTAGAGCGCAGCCCTGAAAAGGCTGGCGTCGGCGGTTCAACTCCGTCCCTGGCCACCACATTTCAAAGGACTTAAGCCCAACCCAGGAAAATCTCTCAGCCCTAAGCATGGTTGGCGACAAATCTCGATTACACTCAAATCCCCCCACTCCCCTCCCTACGCCGCAAGCCCCTGATGTACCTCTTCCAACAATCGAGCCGGGATGTACAGCGTTCGATACTTTCCAATTCCGTACTTGATGACGCCAATCATGCTGCCGAACCGTCCCATGGAGTCGTGCCGTATAGACTTGACCCTACGTCGCTCATGACAGTGGCGATAACCACCTCATTTTTCCCTGGACCTTGAGCTCAGGAGCAGATAACATGGACCAAACATACATTATCTGTGTGCTAATCGTAGGAATTTAGTGCTCTTTGATAATCGGATCAGTTGGCCCGAAATCGTAAGACAACCACGCCATGGGCAGCTAACCTCATTCCGGAATATTTTGCGTACAAGTCCTTATTCCTCAGGGATCTTGGTAGTAGTCTGGCTCTAACCCCATTTTTCCAAAAGACCAGGGGGAGGGGGTACCCAGTACCAACTAGCAAATTCCCGAGATGGGCATCCAGCCCAGTCTTTGAAAACTGCGGTTCGCGAGTTAGATTGGAACGACGAAAAACCATGGATCAGAAGTTCACTCTGTTCGACAAGATCTGGAACGAGCACCTGGTCTGTGTTCCCGCCGGACAGTTGCCGCTGCTCTACATCGATCTGCACTTGGTGCACGAGGTCACGTCGCCGCAGGCATTCGAGGGACTGCGAGTCGCGAGTCGCAAGGTACGCCAGCCTCAGCGAACGGTTGCGACGGTCGATCACAACATTCCCACCGAACCGCGCGGCACACTCATCACCGATCCCATCGCGGCGCGACAGATTCAGGCTTTGCAGCAAAACTGCAAAGACTTCGAGGTCCCTTTGTTCGATATGGATTCGTCCGATCAGGGCATCGTGCACGTGATCGGTCCGGAACTGGGATTGACTCAGCCGGGAATGACGATCGTCTGCGGCGACAGCCACACCAGCACGCACGGCGCGTTTGGCGCGCTGGCCTTCGGCATCGGAACTTCGGAAGTTGAGCATGTGCTGGCCACACAGTGTCTGCCGCAGCGCAAGCCGAAGACCATGCAGATCGATGTGCGAGGAGAGCTTGGCGAAGGAGTCAGCGCGAAGGACCTCGCGTTGGGAGTGATTGGACAGATTGGCATCGACGGGGCCACCGGCCATGTGATCGAGTACACGGGCGAGGCAGTTCGCAAGCTCTCCATGGAAAGCCGCATGACCTTGTGCAACATGAGCATCGAAGCCGGGGCCCGCGCCGCAATGATCGCGCCGGACGAGACTACATTGTCTTATATGAAGAACCGGCGCTTTGCTCCGCATAGCGGCGACTGGGACAAAGCGGTCGACCGCTGGCGCGCTCTGGCTTCCGATCCGGGGTCACGATACGACGCGGTCGCGGAAATCGACGCCTCGCGGCTCGCCCCCTTTGTTACCTGGGGCACGAATCCCGGAATGATCGCGCCGGTTGATGGACGCATTCCTGAGCTGAGTGATTTGAATACGAATACCGATCGTCCTGCCGTCGAGCGCATGTTGGAGTACATGGGGCTTGAGCCGGGCACACGCATCGAAGATATTTCTGTGGACCGCGTTTTTATTGGTTCTTGCACTAACTCGCGGCTGGAAGACCTGCGGGCCGCGGCTCGCGTCGCCAAGGGACACCGCGTCGCTCCTAAGGTGCGGGCCATGGTTGTACCCGGTTCGCAGGCGGTAAAGCGCGCTGCGGAGATGGAAGGCTTGCACAAGATTTTTCAGGAGTCTGGGTTCGAGTGGAGGGAATCTGGTTGTTCGATGTGCCTAGGTATGAATCCGGATATCCTGGAGCCCGGCGAACGCTGTGCGTCGACCAGCAACCGCAATTTCGAAGGCCGCCAGGGACGCGGCGGAAGGACGCATCTGGTCAGTCCGATGATGGCTGCCGCAGCTGCTATCGCCGGACACTTCACCGATATTCGCAACTGGCGTTTTCACTGAGGGGAACAATGCAACCCTTTCGCACTCACAAAGGTCGCGTGGCGCCGCTCCATCGAGCCAACGTAGATACCGACCAGATCATCCCCAAACAATTCTTGAAAAGGATCGAGCGCACCGGGTTTGGCGAGTTCTTATTGTTCGATTGGCGCCGCACCAGCGACGGCAAACCCGACCCGGCGTTTGCTCTGAACGATCCGCGCTACAAAGGCGCGAGCGTTCTGGTTGTGGGGAAGAATTTCGGCTGCGGATCGTCGCGGGAACATGCCGTCTGGGCGCTCGAGGATTTCGGTTTTCGCGTCGTCATTGCGCCATCGTTCGCTGATATTTTCGCCAACAATTGTGCGAAGAATGGCGTGTTGACCGTTGTTCTTGGCGAAGACGACGTCGGCGAGATCGCTCGCAGAGCGACCGAACTTTCCAACTACGAGATCGTGGTCGATCTCGAGCAGTGCGACGTCCACGATGAGCAGGGATTCGCCGCCGCATTCCAAATCGACGAGTTCACCCGCCATTGCCTGCTCGAAGGGCTGGACGACATCGGACTCACCCTGCAGCATGAATCCGAGATCGCCGCTTACGAAGCCCGGCATTCCCCGCCAATCCCGTGACGGCGAGATGCGCGTACAAGGAATGGCGATCCCCCTGCTCGGGTACAATACTCTGACCCGTAAAAATGCGTCAGGTGGTGGAGGAGAATGCCCGAGGCTTGGAAAAAATGGGAGGGCCAGGTTGTAAACGAGGAATTTCCGTTGCTCCGCTATTTGGGGGCGTCGGAGCACAGCGCAGTTTTTCTGACCAAGCGCGCTGACCGCGAGCCTCAGGAAGTAGCGATCAAACTGATTCTGGCCAGTGCGGAGAATCCTGAACTTCAGGTGTCCTGGTGGGAACTCGCCGCGAAACTATCTCATCCGCACTTGCTTCGCCTCTTTCAAAGAGGTCACTGCCAAATTGATGGCACGGACCTGCTTTACGTCGTGACCGAGTACGCCGAGGAGAGTCTGTCGCAGATTCTTCCCTATCGGCCGCTCACGCCCGCGGAAGCGCGCGAAACGCTCCAACCCCTTGCTGATGCCCTGTCCTACATTCACACCAAAGGCTTCGTGCACGGACACATCAAGCCGGCAAACATTCTGGCCGTTGGCGATCAAATAAAGCTTTCGAGCGATGGGCTCTGCGGAGCCGGCGAGTCGAGCAGAGTCCTGCGCACCACGGGAGTTTACGCGGCACCCGAGATCGCGGACGGCGGCGCCATGGCCCCGGCCTCGGACGTTTGGTCATTGGGCATGACGCTGGTCGAAGCGCTGACCCAGAATCCGCCGGTGTGGGCGGGAACGGACCAGGCGGAGCCAATATTGCCGGAGACGTTGCCCGAGCCATTTTTCGATATCGCGAGTCACTGTCTGCGCCGGAACCCGCGGCGCAGATGGACAGTGGCTGAAATCGCGGGCAGGTTGCAGCGAACTTCATCTGCGCCCCTGGAAAAAGAAATTATCGAGCCCAAGGGTGGGCTCACGAAATGGGGATATGTGGTTCCGGCAATCGCAGCCGCAATCCTGCTGCTCGCCATTCTAGGCCCCAAGCTTTTCCATAGTCATCCCAGCGCTGAGCCAGGTCCTTCGGCTGCGGTCGAATCCTCCAAGCAGCCGGAGCCAAAGCAGGGAGCAGAAACGGCACAGCCTATCACTCAGTCAACCGCTCCGCCGTCTGCGGCCGCCAAGAAGGCTGCGAAGAGCGGTGGGACGAAGAATGAGGCGACGAGAAATTCCACGGGCGATCATGTTCGGGGTGCGGTTGCTCAGCAGGTCCCGCCCGATGTGTCGCGCAGCGCCTTGAGGACGATTCACGGCAAGCTGAAGGTTCGGGTTACGGTTGCGGTGGATTCGTCTGGCAACGTGATGGTGGCGAAGTTCGATTCTCGTGGGTCGAGCAAATATTTTGCCGATCGGGCTCTGGAGGCCGCGCGGAGGTGGACATTTAAACCGCCGCAGGTCGATGGCCAGGGCGTTCCCAGCGGATGGGTACTCAAATTCGAGTTTGATCGGGCTGGAACTAACGTTCATCCCGAGCAGACATCCCCTTAGCGGTCACGGTTTCGTGGCGAAGACCAGGAAGTAATCCATTCCGTCGCCCTTCACGAAGTCATATTGAGAGAGCACGACGTAACCCGCTTCGGCCGCCTCCTTGATTACGATATCGCGAGCCACGCCGTGGTTTTCTCCGTTACCGTTGCGGTCAATGATTCCGATTTTGGCTCCGGGACGAAGCGAGGCGCGGAGATTTCGTAACAGAGCGACTGGTTTCTGAACCTCGTGATAGGTCTTCAAGAGCAGGACGGAGTCGATCTTGTCCGCGGGCAGTTGCGGGTCATCGCTTTTGCTCAGAATTGTTTTCACGTTGTGCAGGCCTTCTTTCCGAACCCTCTTGTCGATGTAGCTCGTGGCCTCGGGATTGATGTCGACCGCGTACACGCTTCCGGTTTCGGTCACGCGTCGGGCTGCCCGCACCGTGAACCAGCCGGAGCCGGCGCCGACGTCGGCTACGTTTTTGCCGGGCGTGATACCGAGGATGTCCATGACCCGTTTGATTTGAAGCCTTTCATCGCGCCCGGGCGAATCAAAAATCGTTAGGTCGCCGGTGTAGGGCGTGCTGGTTTTTCGCGGTTCAGCGGGGACAAAGCTTGGCGGCGCGCTCTGAGCTTGGGCGATAACCGAACTGCAGAGTAGAAGCAGCGCAACTAGCGCAACGCGATGCTTGCACATAATGGATCTCCAGATACTTCCTCTCCCAGAATAGACTCAGAAAAGCCGGATTTGGTGAGCACCTTTACGGTTTTGAACCTCCCGCGTCCGCTTGGTGAGGCGAGTGGACATCTGGTAGTCTGCAGTGACTCTCAAACGAGGAAATTTTCAAAAGATGCAATCATCCAAACTGCTTCGTCTCACCGTCTCGTTGTGTGCCTTGCTGTCCTTGCCACTCTCAGCGGCCGACAAAAGCAAGACCAACGCAAATTCTCCTGATGCCAGCAAGCCATCTTACGAATTACCACAACCGGCAAAAGAGAGCCTTGATTACACGATGTATCAGAGGATCCGGAACGAAGGCTTGGCTCACTCGCATGTGATGGAGTATGCCTCGGCGCTGATGGATGGCATTGGCCCGCGACTGACGGGATCGCCGAATGTGAAGCGTGCCAACGAATGGACGCGCGACCAGTTGGCTGCGATGGGTTGCAGCAATGCGCACCTCGAAGACTGGGGCGAATTCGGCATGGGCTGGCAGCAACTCAATACCTGGACGCGCATGGCGTCGCCCGATACTGCAGTGTTCATCACGCAGGCCGCGCCCTGGTCGCCTTCGAGCAATGGGGCCGTGAGTGGGTCGGCGATATGGATGGATGTCAAGAAGGAAGAGGATCTGGATCAATACAAAGGGAAGCTCGGCGGCAAAGTGGTTCTGCTTGGCGATATGCGGGAAGTCAAGCCGGTGGACAAGCCGCTGTTTCAGCGCATGGATGAGAAGGATCTGGCTAAGATCGTCGAGTATCCTCTCACCCCCGAGCGCCATGACTACTTGCAGGAGATCGGGAAAAGACTTGGGTTGCGTGAGAAGACTGTGAAGCTGCTGGTCTCGGAGCATGCACTGGCTGTGGTTCTTCCGAGTCGCGATAGCCGCGAGGGTGGCGGCTCCGGGGGAACCATCTTCGATGACAGCAGCCGCGGCATGGGATGGTTCATCTATCAGCGAGAGCACGCGCAGCCGTTTCCCGTAGTCATTATGGCGATCGAGAGTTATGGGCGCGTTTACAGGTTGCTCAAGGCCAACGTCCCGGTCACTATTGAACTGAATGTCGATGTGAAGTTCACCGGCGACCATGAGCACGGTTTCGACACCATCGCGGAAATCCCGGGGACCGATCCGAAGCTGAAGGACGAAGTGGTCATGCTCGGAGGACATCTGGATTCGTGGGCGGCAGCGACCGGTGCGACCGACAACGGGGCCGGGACTGTGGTTGCCATGGAAGTCATGCGCATCCTCAATACGCTCAAGGTCAAGCCGCGGCGAACTATTCGCGTCGGACTGTGGACTGGCGAAGAGGAGGGGGAATTCGGCTCGCTTAATTATGTGAAACAACATTTTGGGGTTGTGCCGTTGTCCACGGCGCCGGACCAGCTCAAATTGCCGGAGTGGATGCGAAAACCGGCTGGGCCAATTGAACTGAAGCCTGACCAGCAGAAGATCTCAGGCTACTTCAATCTGGATAATGGGACCGGAAAAATTCTCGGAATTTATCTGGAGGAGAACGCGGCAGTGGCTCCGATCTTTACACAATGGATCGAACCACTGAAGGATCTTGGTGTGACCGCGATTACCATGCGTGGCACCGAGGGCACCGATCACGAATCGTTCGATGCCGTGGGCATCCCGGGCTTCCAGTTTATTCAGGACAAGCTCGATTACTCTTCTCGGACTCACCACTCGAATATGGATACCTATGAACACCTGCAGCCGGGCGACCTCGCGCAGGCGGCCACGGTTGAAGCTATTTTCGTTTACAACGCCGCCATGCGTGACCAGATGCTGCCGCGCAAGCCGCTGCCGCATCCGGAACTAGAGGAGCAGCGCAAGGCGCCGCTTAGGAAGTTGATGCCCGGGGCGGTGGAGGTCGAGGAGAAAGACACGAAGGAAAACAAGTAACGTGGTGTCGACTAGTGGCTTGTCGCGGAGCAAACATTACCAGACTCCGCATCTGGTCACCGAAGCGGTACTTGCTCAATCAACTGCATCCGAGAATCAACAGCGTTGCTGTGCCGTGTCCGCAGTAACGAACTCACTGCGACAGGCCACTAGCAGGTTGTGGAGGAACTCGATCAGAGTTGCTGCAAAGAAACCAGCACCGATGCGCTCGCATCGAAACTGGCTCCGCTGGCTAGCCTTTCCGGGCTATTCTATGATTTGAGGTCAGTTCAGCTAAGATTTAAGAGAGCTGGGGGTGGAGGTAGCGGTGAAAAGGCTTCATGTTCTTTCCGTTTCGGTTTTCTTGATCTTCTCGTCTTGCTTTGCGCACGGACAAACTCCATACGAGTCCTCTGTGTTTCACCCAAATCAAGAGGTTCGTGTCCGCGATCTGCCATCGCTAACGGCGCCTTCGACGAACTCAGCCGCGGTGCTGGCTACGGCGCTGGAGATAATCCTTCATGACAAAGCCGCCTGCTGCGGAAAGGACTCTGCTCTTGAAGACGCCGTGCTCTCAGATCCCTCGTCCTTGGCGGAACTTAGTACCAAGTTGCAGGGAAGGCATCTCTTGAGCGACGGCCGGCCCATTGTGGTCAATGCTGAGTATGTCCCACAAAGTTCGATCAGCCCTTACGCCATGATCAGCGCTCTGCTGGGCCAACACGCTTCGCTCATCGAATGGAAGTCGCACGTATACGTGTTGTACGGAGCGACCTTCGATGAAACTCTGTATTCCAGCGGACAGCGGCAGTTTGTGGTCCACAAACTCCTCTTGCTGGATCCACGATTTTCCGACCAGCGAAGGGAAACTGAGTTCAACCGAGAAACCGACGATTTCGGCAAAGTCCACGGACTTCTAACCTTGGCGGTTGTTCGGCAATAGCTTGCAGCCGCGGTCGCAGCTGAAGCGCAGGCGACGTAACGCCGAAACCGAATTGTAGCTACTTCCCGGCTCCAAACATGGTGGAATGAAATTCCATCACCTCGCCGATGTGCGCTCCGAAGTAGGATGCGCTGTGATTGCCGGGATAGAGATGGTATTCGTGCTTGATGTGCTCTTCTAGAAGTTGGCGGTCGAGAGCCGCAGCGCCGGTCTCAAAATCATATTCGTCGTCACGCCCGCAATTGAAGTAGATGGCTAATCGACCGATGGCAATCTTATGTTTCTTGGCCAATGAAAACGGATCGTTGTCCTTCCAGTGTTGAACATCGATAGGATTGCCGAAGACCGATCCCAGCAGCCTGCCGAGCGGAGTACCGGCGCGAAGTGCGGCGTTGAGTTCCTGCGGTGACTCGGTCATGAGCGCTGCGCTTTGCGCGCTCACTGCTGAAAACATTCCGGGATCGGAAAATGCGAAGCGAAGCGCGCCGTAGCCCCCCATGGAAATACCAGAGATCGCTCGGGCTTGGCGCTCCCGCCGAATACGATATTTCCCTTCGATGTAAGGCATGAATTCCTGCAGAAAGAAATCGCTGTAGCGGACTTTGCCGTCGGCGGAGTTAATGTAGAAACTGGCCTTCGCGTCTGGGGTGACGATCAGGAAATCGCCGATCTTGTGCTGCTGGCGCAGGTCTTCGATGAGGTTCCATCCGCCGGTTTTAAACAGGGTCTGCTCATTCTCGCCGAGCCCGTGCAGAAAATAGAGGACTGGGTAACGCTTCGCTGGGGCGGAATCGTAGCTGGGTGGAAGCAGCACGCAGTAGTGGACTGCTTCTCCGAGGATGCGGCTCTTCAGGGCATCGCAATCGATGCGGCTCTGCGCCAAGGCGGAGATGGCCAGCCATAAGAAGAACGGAAAAAACCGCAGAGGCTGAGGCATGAAATCCAGTCTACAGGTTGCGACATTTGTCCGCCGCTGAGACGTAGCAGCTACGTCTCTACAGAAGAATAAGTGTAGAGGCGTTGCTTGCAACGTCTCACTCGTAGCGTAGCGCCTGCACCGGATCGAGGCGAGCAGCGCGGCTGGCCGGATACAAACCGGAAAGCAAGCTGACCACAATCGCAAACGCGATAGCGCCGAGAACCAACCACCACGGGACAAACCAAATCTGCTCCGGAGGGAAATGCTGGCGCTTCAAATACACGTTGGTGCCGAGGTTAATCACTCGTCCGATGGTCCAGCCCAGCGCGACTCCTACAACGCCACCGAACACACCCATCACGCCGGCCTCGGCGAAGAACAATCCCTTTACATCGCCGTCGCTCGCGCCGATGGCCTTCATGATTCCGATTTCGCGGCGGCGTTCGAGGATTGCCATCACCAGCGTATTGATAATTCCAATGGAAGCGACCGCCAATGCCAGGCTACCGAAGATTCCGAGAAAAAGGTCGAGCACGGCGAAAAATTGCCGTAGGCTGCGAGTCGCGTCGACGATGGAAAAAGTATTGAATCCCATTTTCTTGATTGCGTCTTCGACGGGCTGAACCTGGGTGGGGCTTTTTACGTGCACCTCGACAGTCATGTACGCCGGGGCGGCGTTCGTTAGGTTGGTAGTGTCGCGCAGGTCGGAAGGTTGCATCACGTGCAGGTTTTGCGCGAGTTTCAGCGGTAGGAAGATGCGCGCCCGGGCCTGGCCGCGCATACTGTCGGGATCAAGATCGCAAACGCCGACGATCTTCAAAGTAGCTTCGCGAGAGACTACCGAATAGGCCGTGCCCGCGGGAGTGTTCTCAGCGGAATTGGCTGACGGAACTTTGTTGACGTCGGCCGACGCAGGTGTCGCGGTGCGTTCCGCGTAGCGCATGGTCAATTGTTTCCCTAGCAGGGGCTTTGCAAGTTCGGAGACGCTCGCCTCTTCGCTGCCCGCTTTTGGAGTCTTGCCCAGCAATTGCGCGGCAAACGATTTTTGCAGGATGACCTCGGGCGCCGTATCAGAGGAGAAAAAATTCCCCTGCATACCATCAAAAGCGTCGTTGTTCTTCGCCGAAAAAGGAAGGCCCGCCATCATTGTTAAATACGGCTTATCTTCGTAGCGAAGTTCGGTGATGAAGCGGATGTCGGGATAGGCCTCGAGGACATCGGGAAGTTGCGCAATTTTCTGCCGCGCGGATTCGTTGAGCGTGGGACTCTCGGCTGGAGACGGGCCATTTTCCTCCTGCTCGCGGTTGAAACCGCGCAAGTCGCGGCGCGAGGTGACGACTACAGTGTCGAACAATCCGGATTTCTGCAGTCGCCGTCCCGCCAACTGTTGCAGCCCGATACCCAACGAAAGCATGGCGACCAGCGAAGCCACGCCGACCGAGATGCCAACCGTGGTGAGCGAATTGCGCAGTATCGATTCGCGCAGGTTGCGCACCGCCAGTTCCGCCATATCGTAAGTTTTCACAACCCGCCTCCGTGCGTTTGCCCAGTGGTGGCGGAGATCGCGTTGGATTGATCGCCAACCAATTTTCCATCCGCGAGGAAGATCATGCGCCTGGCATAGCGCTCGGCGAGAGTCCGTTCATGAGTAACCATGATGATCGTCATGCCGAGCGATTCATTGAATTCGCGAATGAAGTTCATGATTTCCGTGCCCGTCTGGCTGTCGAGGTTGCCAGTGGGTTCGTCCGCAAGTAAGAACCGGGGCTGATTAATCAATGCCCGTGCTAACGAAGCGCGCTGCTGTTCGCCGCCAGAAAGTTCGGTGGGACGATGACGCAACCGGGCGCTCAGGCCGACCCGGTCCAACGCTTGCTTGGCCAATCCCTCGCGTTCGCCGCGATCCACTTCTGCGAAGCGCAGAGGCAGTTCAACGTTTTCCAGCAAGGTCATGCTGGGGATCAGGTTGAACGATTGAAACACCATGCCCACGGTGTGCCGGCGATATTTGGCGAGTTCCTCGCGTGAGAGCTTCGCCAAATCATTTTCCTGAACTACTACGGTTCCAGAAGTTGGACGATCAAGTCCAGCGATGAGGTTCAGCAACGACGATTTGCCAGATCCCGAGGTACCGAGCAACGCGACGAACTCACCAGGACTAATCTGCACCGAGACGCCATCGACGGCGCGGATCAAGGCGTCGCCCATCGGGTAATGGCGGCACAAATCCTCGGTGCGGATAGCAATATAGTTTTTCAAAGTGGATTGTCCGGCGGGCATGGGCTAACGGGTCTCTCCTCTTACCAGACGCAAGGTGCTGGCGAGGTTGGCATCACCGTTACCTCCCGTAAGTTTCTCATCGCCCGCGGAGACTGGCACGGCATCACCCTCGCCGGGAGCCAGGAACAAATTGGTTTCGACGCCATGCTGCTTGGTGTAGAGATCATAGTATCGGCCTCGCAGGGCATAGAGTTCTTCGTGGGTACCATGCTCAAGAATTTGTCCTTGTTCGATCACCAGGATTTGATCGGCGCGGCGGATGGTGGAGAGGCGGTGCGCGATGACGAATGTGGTGCGCCCCTGCATGAGGTAGGAGAGGCCTTGCTGGATCAGTTGCTCCGATTCAGAGTCGAGGCTGGAAGTCGCTTCATCGAGAATCAGAATGCGCGGCTCGGCCAGAATGGCGCGGGCTATCGAAATTCGCTGGCGCTGTCCTCCAGAGAGTTTCACTCCGCGTTCCCCGACTACTGTCTCGTACTTGTCGGCGAAGCCCTCGGCGAACTCGTCGACACGCGCGATGCGACAGGCCCGCAGGACATCTTCTTCGCTGGCATCGGGCCGTGAGAAGGCGACATTCTCGCGGATGGTGCCGTCAAACAAAAACGACTCTTGTAAGACCACACCCAGGCGCGTGCGGTAGGAATCCAGTCGCACCGTGCTCAGGTCGACGCCATCAATTAGAACCTTGCCCAGCGTCGGTACATGAAAGGATGTAATCAGTCCGATCGTGGTCGACTTGCCGGAACCGGATGATCCAACCAGCGCGGTGACCGTGCCTGGCGCCGCGTGGAAGGAGACATCCTTAAGAACCATCCGGCTTCCGTCGTAGCTGAAGCTGACATGGTCGAAATCGATGTCGCCGCGAATTTCATTTAGAACCACCGTGCGTTTGGGGTCGTGATCTTCCCGGCGCTCGCTCATGATTTCATGCGTACGTTCGAGGCCCGCGAGCGCTTCGGTGAGTTGGGTGCCGATCTGCACGATCTGCATAATGGGTGCGACGAGGAAGCCCAGGAAGAGGGTGTAAGTGAAGAACCCACCGATGGTCAACATTCCTGCCGCGATCTGCCGCGCTCCGACATACATGATTACGGCCCCGACTACGCCCAACAGCAAACTAGCGGAGAGGCTCATGACCGAAGTGGCGGTTAGAGTTCGCAGCACATTATCAAGAAGACGCTGGACACCGCGCGCAAAGACACTCTCTTCGCGATTCTCAGCGTGATAACCCTTGACCACGCGAACTCCTCCGAGCGACTCAGCGAGGCGCCCCGTGACTTCGGCGTTGATCTTGCTGCGCTCGCGAAAGATGGGCCGGATCGTCCCAAAAGCCTTATAGAGCGCGAGGGCGAAGAGCAGTAGGAATCCGAAAGCCACTGCGGTCATCAGGGCGCTGATCCGAAACAGCACCACCAGAGCGATTCCGGCGGTCATCAAGCCTCCCACCAGGTCGACCAATCCAGTTCCGATTAAGTTCCGAACACCTTCGACATCACTCATGATGCGCGAGACCAGCACGCCGCTCTTGGTCGAATCGTGGAATGAGACTGGTAGCCAGCCAATGTGCGCCTGAACTTTTTGACGAAGTTCCGTGATAAGACGCTGGGCGGCTTTCGACAGCAATTGTGTCAGCGAGAACGACGTGATTCCCTGGACTACGGTTGCGGCGAGCACGCCTAGCACCAATGGCTTCAGCAACTGAGTGTTGTGTTTGATGATTACGCTGTCAATCAGGTATTTGGTCGAATAGGGAAGTACCAGCCCGGAAACGCGATTGATCACCATCAGCACAAAGCCGAGGGCGAGCACGGCGCGGCGCGGGCGAATGAGTTCCCAGACTTGGGGGAGAACGGCGCGAAGTCTTTCTCGCGCGGGACGCTTGGGCCGGGCTGGTTTGCGATCAGAATCCACTGTATGCATTAGACACTATTTGGCGCGGATGAGGTTCATTTTGTCGAACCGTCAACGAGTGGCGTGATGTGGTATTATCGCGGCGTAAACGGCAAATCTTATGGCAAGCGCAGAGCGCGACAGCTGTCGTTTCAAGGCCATCCAAGGGGCGGACGGCAAGTTCGTGGTCCGCATGGAAATGTTCCACAAAACTGCGCCGCTGTTGGCGGACGCGACGGTTGATTTCGAATTGCTGAACGGCACGACACTCGATCAGGCGAGAAAACTCGCCGAGTCGATAAATGACAGAGTCACCGGAGTGTTGATCACCAAGGCGTGATGCCGTTCCTCAAGCTCCAACAGCGATAGTTTCTGCATATTGTTAAACGCGGTAAACTGTATTTGCAACCTGAGCTGTCAGTTGAGGCTCTAACTACTTGAGGACCACGACCGAGAATGTTTTCTGATCCCATTAGCCCCGAGGCTTCCGAACAAAAGAAATCTGAATCGGCCAGCTCATCCGACGGGCACGAACTCGAGCTTCTGCTAGCCGACAGTTGGAACCTGCCTCTGCGGAAGCGCCTGCTCGACCATCTGCGAGACACTTTTGCGCCCGAGAAGCTACCCCCACTGCGCCTCACTTCGCGTCCAGTGGACGTGGGCATGCTGGCAGGCGATGTGTTGAGTCTGCCCTGGTATCGCACCGTCTTCACAAATCTGGGTGACGTGGTCTCCCCGGAGATCTTACCGCCTTTGCAACTGGAGTCGCGTCCGGTGGATGTCGGCGAGTTAATCGGCGATCAGATGAGTCATATGTGGTGGACTTCGTTGCTGCGCAGCCTCGCCGATGCAGCCGCTCCTGAGCGATTGCCAGCTTTGCAATTGACTTCCGCCCCGATGGATGATCCCAGCTTGACTGCGGGCTCAATGCAGTTGCCGCGTTGGTCTTCGGTGATCAGCACGCCCAAGGTATTTTATCCCGACCAGCCGAAGCCAGCCTTCGTGCCGGCACCTCGAGTCGCTGCGCCGCCACCCAAGCCGGATCCAGCTGAGGTTGAATTCGTTCACGTCCTCGAAGCTGATTTGAAGAGAGACTTGCGGCGGTCTATTTTCCGTCAACGATTGTGGGTTTCACTGGCGGTTCTGGAAGTTCTGGCTTTGATTGGCACTTCAATTTGGTGGAAGTAACCCCGGCCGTTCCATCCTCCACACCTTCACTTCTATAACATTGCGCGATTATAGTAAGCTTCTGTTTCTTACCTAACTCTATTTCATGCCAAAGTTGGAGAGTGCATGAGCGATGACTCGCGCGACCGCGAACTGGGGATGAACCGGAAAATTACCCGGCGTGATTTCCTGGATGGAGTTGCTATCTCCGTGGGTGGGGCAGTACTGGCTTCGAGCGCTCCCTGGCTGCACGGTCTCGGGCGGGATTCTGCCTATGCTCCCGAGCAGGACCCGAACTACTATCCTCCAGCCCTGATGGGGATGCGCGGGAATCACGATGGCACATACACTTCCGCGCACAGCCTCCGCGACGGAGAGTTCTGGGAGTCAGCGGCCAAGCCGGAAAGCACCGGTGAAAAATACGACTTGGTAGTCGTGGGGGGGGGTATTAGCGGATTGGCTGCCGCCTATTTCTATCGCCAGCAGGCAGGCCGGAATGCGCGCGTTCTTATTCTCGACAATCACGACGATTTTGGTGGACACGCCAAGCGCAACGAGTTTCGCGCTGGCGACCGGTTGCTTCTAAGCTATGGCGGCACCCAGTCGATCGAAAGCCCCGCTCGATACAGCAAAGTGGCGAAGGGCCTGCTTGCGGATTTGGGCGTCGACACCCAGCGTTTTTACAAAGCTTACGATCAGAAGCTGTACTCGAAGCTGAATACTGCGTGCTTTTTCGACCGCGAGACCTTTGGCGAAGATCGGCTGGTGTTGGGCATGGGATCGACGCCGTGGCCGGAATTCCTCAGCAAATCGCCGCTTTCGGAAGCCGTTCGCCGCGATATCGTTCGCATCTACGCGGAGAAGGTTGATTACTTTCCCGGCTTGTCGAGAGAAGCGAAGGTCGCACGACTCTCCAAGATCAGCTACGCCGATTACCTCACCAAGGTTTGTAAGCTCAATCCGGACGCGCTGCCTTTCTTCCAGACTTATCCGCATGACTTGTTCGGGGTCGGCATTGATGCTGTTTCGGCTCTCGCGTGTTTCGAAAACGGCGATGACTATCAATCGTTCACCTATCCCGGCTTTGACGGCTTGAATCTCGGCGAGTCGGAAAAAGAAGAGCCCTATATCTTCCATTTTCCCGACGGCAATGCATCGATCGCGCGCCTGCTGGTTCGTTCGTTGATTCCGGGAGCAGTTCCCGGCCAGACGATGGAGGATGTGGTCTTAGCTCGCGCTGACTATGGCCGACTGGACGACGCGAAATCTCTGGTTCGGATTCGCTTGAACTCGACAGTTGTGCAGGTCCGCCACGATGGATCTGCAACTTCGGCCAAGCAAGTGGGAGTCGCATACATGCGCGGCGAGAAGTTGCAGAGCGTGCAGGCGAGCGCTTGCGTTTTGGCGTGCTACAACATGATGATTCCTTATCTGTGTCCCGAGCTTCCTCAAAAGCAGCAGGACGCGCTCCACTCGCTGGTGAAGGTTCCGCTGGTTTACACGCACGTAGCCATCCGCAACTGGACTTCGCTCCAGAGCCTTGGCATCCATCAGATCGTTGCGCCCGGCGGTTACCATACTTATACGGCTCTCGATTTTCCTGTCAGCCTTGGCCAATATGAATTTCCGAGCAAACCCGACCAGCCTATGGTTCTGTTCATGCTGCGCACCCCTTGCAAACCGGGGTTGCCACAGCGTGATCAGTTTCGAGCGGGACGGGCAGAGCTCATGCGAACTCAATTTTCCACATTTGAGCGAAATGTTCGCGATCAATTAGCCAGAATGCTGGGTTCCGCGGCCTTCGATCCGGCGCGCGATGTTGCGGGCATCACGGTGAACCGTTGGGCGCACGGCTATGCTTTCAGTCCCAACTCCTTGTTCGATCCGGACTGGCCCGAAGGCGAGCAACCTTGGGTGGTGGGACGAAAACCGTTTGGCCGGATTGCGATCGCGAACTCCGATGCGGGTGCGAGCGCCTACACGGATGTTGCGATTGACCAGGCGCATCGCGCCATTGGGGAACTGCTCGCGCACAATTGAGTCTGCCCTTTTTGCTGGATGTTTACTTCAGCGGCGATGGCGCTTTCTGTCCACTGCTGGCTTCCACTAGTTTCTGCACCGGTGGCGCGACCATCAGCAACAATTGCGCCTTCGGTTTTTCCGCTTGCTGTAGAAGCGCAAACTGCAGTGTTGCCCACGCAGCCTGTGCGCGCTCTCCGCGATCGATGTAGTCCAAAGCCTGCAACCCGGCCGTAGCTACGGCTGTAAGTTCTTGGGACAAGGGAATGATTTCCTCCAGCAGAAACGATCGGGTCACAAGCGGCTGCAGATTGGACTGATTGTCGCGCCAACGCATCAACCAGGTTCTGACTTCCTCTTTGGCTTCCGCGCTTGCTCGGCCCGCAATCGCCGCATCCACGAGGTTCGCAAAATGCCTCGCGTTGGCGCTCTCCGGGCGAGCCGCGTCAATAACGCGATTCAGCGGCGACAGACTTGTAGCCTCAACCACGGCGAGCTCTTCGCGGTCGTAGTCCTTCACGGGCTCCACAACATCGGTGAAAGTGTGCAGTGCAGAAATGTCATCTGAACCTGTGATACGGCGGAGCATGGGGCCGTAGTTCGAATTGTGCGTGAGTCCGAGCCAATCCAGCCATCGGCTCACGTGCTCCAATCGCTGATACATGGAATCGACATCGGTGATATCTTGCGACGACCACAGCCGCTCAGCAATGGCTGCGGTTCGAGGCCAGATGCGCGAGTCAATATTCTCGGGCGACACGTACTCAGACCACATGCAGGCTTCGCCGCCCAGGATGCGCTGCTTCTCCTCCGGGCTTAGGTTTGCCGCCGCGCCACTGATGGGATCAACCTCGTAGTGCCGCGAAGCCGGCCAGTTCAGATCGATGTAGTATCCGAATGAGAGAAGCCCGCGATATCCCTGTTTAGCCGCCGCCGCCAGGGAATCCTGTCCGCGCCACGATTGCACGACGATGTCTTTGGGCAAATCCGGGCGCAGGATCTCATCCCATCCCAACATGGTTTTTCCATGTTTGCTTACGATCTTCTGCACGCGCGCGTTGAAATACGCTTGAAGATCCTGGTTCGTCTTAAGCCCGTGGGAGCGCATGAATGCCTGAATGTTTGGATTTGCATCCCACTGTTTTCCGTTGACCTCGTCGCCGCCGATGTGGAAGTAGTGGTCAGGGAAAAGTTGCGCCATCTCCCCGATGAAGGCGTCGAGAAATTTGTAAGTCCGCTCCTGGGTCGGATCCATCGCCGGATCGAAGATGCCCCACTTGCGTTCGATCTGATAAGGCCCCGGGCCGCTGGCCACCTCGGGATAGCCAACAAACCACGCGGTGCTGTGCCCGGGCATGTCGAACTCGGGGACAACGCGAATGCCGCGGTCCCGCGCATAGGCAATCAGGTCGCGCACCTCGTCTTGCGTGTAGTAAAGGCCGTCGGATCCCATCTCCTGCAGCTTGGGGAACTTCTTGCTCTCAACGCGGAAGCCCTGGTTCTCCGAGAGGTGCCAGTGAAATACGTTCAGCTTTACTGCGGCCATGCCATCAAGATTGCGCTTCAGGACGTCGAGCGGGATAAAGTGGCGGCCTACGTCGATCATCAATCCACGCCAGGGGAAGCGGGGTCTGTCCTGAATCGCAAGTGCCGGGGCTGCGAAGCCTTCGGAAGTAGTTTGCACCAATTGCAGAAATGTCTGTAGCCCGCGCATAATCCCGAGCGGCGTTGCTGCAGCGACCTTCGCAGCGGCAGGATTGATCTCAAGCGAGTAAGACTCCTCCTCGCCGAGTTCCTGCACGGCTTTGCTTGCACTCTCGCAGCGAACAACCAGCTTGGCTTGCGCTGGATTCGTCACCTTCATGTCCAGCGGAGTCATGCCAGTCTGTCGTCGGAGGTTTTCCAGAAAGAGTGCGACCGCATGCTGGAGTTGCATATCAGAATGGCCGCTGATTCCCACCGAGAAAGAAGAATCAACTACGAGCTGGCCAGTTTTCATCTGTATGTTGGCCGGCATCGGCATGAGGTCCAAGGGCCGGTTTTCATCTGCCAAGGAAACAGACGCCAAGCACAACATCAGAACCACAAACAGAGTGCGCACGAGGGATTCTCCTGGAATTCCTAGATCGAATCGGAGGATAGTGGAATCGGGAGCGCTCTGCAAATCAGGAGCGGCATCCGATGGATTTGGAATGATTGAGAACCTACAACTTGGAACCGGGAGCCGGTTCTACCCTTTTCCTACCGGTTGACCGCACTGCAGCAGATTCACATCCCAGATGGACGGCTGCGAAGGCAGGCTCTCGATGCCGATTCTGCCTTGCCGCTTGGTGCCCGGTTTGCCAGCCCACACAACCCGAAACTGGGCCTGATCTTCTTCGTGCTGGACATGGAGAATCTCGCCCGCTTTGACCGGGCGAATCATTCCCTGCAACACCGCTCCACGATCACTGATGTTTCTGACCTGCGCATGCTGCGTGAACGGCATGGATTTAGCGTCGACACCCCAGATACGTACTGTAAGGAATGCGCCAACGCGTCGATTCCGACGACGATCCATAGTTCACCTTTGAGTGGGCTCATGGGATGGTATGTCATTGCGTAATTGATTGGAACTTACTACGGTCACCCGGAGCGAGGTGCCGGAAGTCACTTTTGATGCCTCGCCGGGGGCAGAACTGAAAGCTCTTGACCCTACCTAGTCCATGTCGCGCATTGAGCACGCGCCGGGGCCACGCGGATCGCCGCAGCTCCCGCAGGCTCCCACCGAAGGCGATGCCCTCGCGGAACTCTTGGCTGACATCGCAAAAGCCGAAAGCTGCTGCGTCAGCTTTCTGCTCTGGCACTTGGGACATTCGGCTTTCCCCCTGCCGTAGACTAACGCTTCGAACTGATGATTGCATTCCTTGCAAATGTACTCAAAGATGGGCATAGACGATTCCTCACCGTTCAATTTTCTCATATCCATTTAAAATCAGAGTGTGGGAACAACGCAATCTGTAGCACGAGAGTTTGTGCCACGACGCGGTTTGCGTGGCGGACACGTCCAAACCTTCGCCAGTTTTTTTCTGCCGCGGCGAATTGTGCTGCCTCCAGCCGAAACGCGTTTGGTTGAAGTCGAACCCGGCGTGCAGGTTCTGTGCCACTGCCATTGGCAGCCAGACCGGAAAAACGTGCTGACTGTGATTATTGTGCATGGCCTTGAGGGTTCCAGCGAGTCCCAATACATGCTGGGCATCGCTGCGAAGGGTCTCGCTGCAGGCATGAATGTGGTGCGGATGAATCAGCGCAATTGTGGCGGCACAGACGAGCTCTCGCCCACCCTCTATCATTCGGGGCGGTCGCAAGATGTCGGCGCCGTCGCCCGAAATCTGATTGCGCAGGATCGGACTTCCCGTTTCGCGCTGGTAGGATTTTCCATGGGCGGCAATCTCGTCCTTAAGCTCGCCGGCGAATGGGGAAGGGAAGGGCCGCCGCAGTTCCGCGCAGTTGTTGCGGTGTGTCCATCTATAAATCTCGCAGCTTCGGCCGACGCGTTGCACCTGTCCGCCAACCGTCTCTACGAGTATTACTTTATGTGGCAGCTTCGCCGACATCTCCGAGCGAAAGCGCGGCTGTTTCCTCAGATATTCGATACCTCTCGCTTACGCAGTGTGACCACGCTTCGCGAGTTCGACGACAAGATCACAGCTTACTACTGTGGTTTTGAGGGCGCGTCGGATTACTACCAACGTTCGGCCGCTGCCAACGTCGTCGACCGCATTGCCGTGCCTACATTAATCCTGCATGCTGCCAACGATCCGTTCATCCGCATTCTTCCGGAAACGCGACAGAAAATTCTTTCCAATCCCGACATCACCTTTCTCGAAACCGAGGACGGTGGACACTGTTCATTCCTCTCTCGCCCTGACGGAGACGATGGCCGCTGGGCGGAACGGCAGGTAGTGGAATTTCTGCGTGGGTTCTGAGCAACATATCTGGCGACGGTCTTTCGCGTGGGGTCAGCCGTTTCCTCATGTCCGGTCGAGGCACGCTCGACTTCCCTCCTATACAATCACGGTCTCGCATGAAACCGGGCACGAAAATCGGATTAGCGATAGTTCTAGTGTTTTCTTTGGCGTTCCTTCTCCGCGCCGAGCCCATATCGCAACTGAACCCGACGGACTACGTCAACGACTTTGCTCATGTCCTCGATCAGAACACGACTGCGCAACTCGACAATATTTGTCAGCAAATCGATCAGAAGGCGCACGCGCAGATCGCGGTCGCCATTATCAAGTCTCTCGATGGCTCCGATGTCGTCAGCTACTCGGTCTCGCTCTATCAGAAATGGGGAATAGGGACGAAGGGCAAGGACCGTGGAGTTTTAATTTTGTTAGCGGTCCAGGACCACAAATACTGGACCACGGTCGGATATGGACTTGAGCCTATCCTGCCGGACGGCAAAGTGGGCGGCTTCGGACGCGAAGCTGTTCCGCTGCTCAAGCAGGATGACTTCAACGGCGCCGTAGTTCTGATGACGACGCGGGTTGCCGATGTCATCGCTCAAGACGCCGGCATTCAATTGACTGGCGCACGTCCAAGCGCCCCGACCGCGGAGCGAGAACCGGACAAGGGGCTTTCTGTCGTTGGAATCATTGTTCTCGTTGTTATTTTTCTGATTTTGGTGTCCACGCCTTTCGGGCGCTTGCTCCTTTTCAGCATGTTACTAGGGGGGCGCGGCGGTGGTGGATACAGCGGTGGCGGAGGTTTTGGTGGCGGGGGTGGCGGGTTCGGCGGCTTTGGCGGAGGCAGCACCGGTGGCGGTGGTGCTGGGGGAAGTTGGTAAGCGAGGTCAAGTGAGGCCACTATGGTTGCAGAAAAACAAATCAATGAATTCATCAGCCGGTTGCGTGCGGCTTGCGGAGAAAATCTCCAAAGCGTGATCCTTTACGGCTCCGCCGCGGACGGGGAATTTCATCCCGAGTTCTCGAATGTCAACCTGCTCTGCGTATTGCGCGAGTCCTCTTTTGCAGCGCTCACCGCGATGGCGCCCGCCGTCGATTGGTGGACCCGCCAGAAGCAACACGCACCCTTGGTGCTCACTCACGAGGAACTGGAGCGTTCCACAGACGTTTTCTCCATCGAACTTCTGGACATGCAGCAACGCCATCGTGTGCTATTCGGCGACGACGTCTTCAGCGGGCTTCTCATTCCTATGCACTTGCATCGAGCCCAACTGGAGTACGAGCTTCGCGAGAAGCTGATTCTTTTGCGTGAGCGTCTGCTGCTCGCTGCCGGCAACAAAAAGCATTTGTGGGAACTGATGCTGGGTTCGTTATCAACTTTTATAACTCTGTTCCGGCACGGACTGATTGCACTGGGCGACACACCGCCCAAAGCCAAGCGGGACGCGGTCCAGGCGTTGGCCGCGCGTATCTCTTTCGATCCGTCCGCCTTCTTGCAACTGCTCGACATTCGCGAGCGCAAAGCAGACACTAAGCAGTTCGATGTGACCGACGTTTTTGCCCGTTACCTGGCTGCGGTGCAGCAGGTCACCGCCGCGGTCGACAAAATGCTAGACTCCCCGGAACCACGCAGCAGGTAAAGTTTGATAGCTTTCTTACAGGAGAAGAACGATGAAAACAGGTTTGATTGTGGTGGTTGTCCTGGTGCTGATCGCTCTGGTCGCGTTCGGACAGTATGTAGGCGTCCGCAACACTCTGGTGACCAAGAATGAAGCCGTCAAGGCTGCGTGGTCGCAAGTCGATATTGTGTTGCAGCGCCGCGCCGATCTGATTCCTAACCTTGTGGAGACGGTGAAGGGCATTGCGGGTCAGGAACAAAAGGTATTCGGCGATATCGCAGCCGCTCGTTCCAGGTTGCTCTCAGCCGGAACGCCCTCCGACAAAATCGCCGCCAACCAACAACTGGACGGTGCCATCGGACGTCTGCTGCTGGTCGTCGAGAACTATCCCCAACTGAAATCGAATGAGAACTTTCTGCGCCTGCAAGACGAGTTGGCGGGAACCGAAAACCGTATCGCCGTTGAACGGAAGCGTTACAACGACACGCTGCAGGACTACAACACCTACGTGCAGCACTTTCCCAATAACATCTACGCGGGCTGGGCTGGGTTCAAACCCAACGAAGCGTATTTTGCCGCCACCGAGGAATCGCGCCAGGTCCCCAAAGTGAATTTCTCTGCGCCGAGCGCTGCTCCACAGGCGATCCCGCAGCCTGCGCCTGCCAAGTAGCGTGCAAGCCGACTGGGCGGTCGAACTCGGCGCCGATGACGAAACCCTCGAGATGCCCTGGGCCACCGAAGGCGGTGGCCCACGCTACTGTGATCTCAAGCGCCATCCCGAGCTTCTCTCGGATATTGAGGAGGCACGCAGAGTGCAGGAGTTGGGCGAGTTTCTCTCCAAGGTCAACTCGCCCAAGAATCCACTGGAGACTGCCAAGTGCGATGTTTGGTCGAGCACAGAAATCAATCCGGAAGAGGAAATCTTCGAAGCCGCCCACAAGTTTGGCTCTTATGTCGATCTGTTCTTTTCCGATCTGCCCTCTCGATTCTCGTTTCCCCAGCACGAGCAACTCGCGAAGCGACTCACGAACCTTTTGCAGCGTGCCCCTGAAATGCCGGTTGCGGCCGAGTTTCTTATCCGCCGCTGTTACTACCATGAACAAGAAGAAGTAGCCGGACAAGAAGAGATTCGCGATGGCTTCTACATCACGTTTTATCTGTTTGGATACGGTGACGACGAGGCCAGATCACGCCAAAATTGGATCGTTGGATTGAAATTGGTACAAAATGCGATACGGCAGTTGTCAGGCTGAGGCTAGCTGGCCTTGACTGGCCTCTGGAACCAGGCCAGTGCTTCAGCGCCACGGCCTTTGAACTTGGTGCGCAATACAGACAGCAACACCATCGAAAGAAAGATTGCCAGCAATCCAAAAGAAGCCGTGCGAATGTCGACGGCCCGCTTCGGCAAAATCGACAGCCGTCCATACACGAACTCAATGTGCACCCAATAAACCAGCAGGGAAGTGTGCCCAAGTTGTATGAAAGGGCTGAAACCCCACTGTCCCGCCCCCCAGCGGCACCATAGATAGACCCCAGACAAAACCACCAGCAGCAGTCCTACGCGGATCAGGAAGAAATTTGGACTGGTGTGCCAGAAATCATAAGTCGCATACAGTTTCTGTGGACTTCTATCCAGCCATCGCGCCAGGAAAATCAGTCCGATTCCACTCGCGCCGCCCAGTGCGAATGTTGCGGCACCTAGTTTCCGAGCCTCATCGCTCAACAGAAAGAACCCCACCGCGAGGCCGATGAACGCAAACGCAGCCCAAGGAAAAATTGGAAACAGCCAAGCCTGGGGTTCTCCGAGGTTGTGAACACCATCGATATAAGACTCAAGCGGCCAGGGCAGCCAGCGCGGACGCCAACTCGTCCATAGCAACGGGGTCAGGAGAGAAATGCTCATCCCGACGCAGGCCGCCGTCATGCCCAGCGCGAACCGCGCATGCGACTGGGTGTTGAACAGTAAGACGATCCAGCAAACCACCCCCATCAACATCATCGAGAGGCCGATGGTGTTGAGGATATCCACGCGCAACAGGTCGCTCCACGGCGCCCACCCCCACGCAATTAGAAACTCCTGGAACCGGAACAGCAGGCCCAGCGCGAAAATTTCCGCACCGCGGCGAATCGTGGTGCTGGCGATCTGACTGGCGGGAATTTGTTTCTGCCGCAACTTGTCCGTTACCAGTGCGAAAGAAATGCCCGCGAGAAAAAGAAACAGCGGGGCGGGCAGAGTTCCGCCGAGTTGGGACCACATGAAGAAGGTACTCTTGCGCGCATCCCCGCCCAACCAGGAGTCGTAACAATGCGTCTGGAACATCAGCACGCAGGCCAAGCCGCGCATCCAGTCGATGTACGCCAGTCGGGATGGGGCAGAAGGAGTCATCCAGGGTGCCATCGCGCGCTGCACCGGGTACGCCTAACTCATTGTCTGCGGAGCGAATATCTCATGGGCAGTGCGAGAAAATCTTACTAAGGATGCGGTCGCCGAAGGAATAGCAAGCCTAATTCTCGTTGCTCACCAGCCGAGGCTCTGCTTTCGCAACGGTGTTGGCGGCTAGCGGTCGGGTACGCGGAATTTTGCCACGCTTGAGGGCGTACAGCGTCAGCTCAACCCGGGTAGAGACTCCGAGTTTTTCGAAAACCCGGAACAGATAATTCTTGATGGTGTGCTCGCTCAGAACCAGCCGCTCGGAAATCTGGCGATTGCTGAATCCTTCTGCAACCATGTGCGCGATTTCCTCCTCGCGCTTGCTCAGCGGACGCGAATTGGGCAAGCCGCGAGTTTCAATCGGCAGGGGCTCGACCAGCGCTTCCAGTACGAATTGCAGCTCCGCGGAACTGGCCCACACCTGACCTTCGTGCACGCACTGAATGCACTTGCACAGCGACTGGAACGAACCTGATCGGCAGAAAACGCCACGGGCGCCACAGCGAAAAGCTTCGACCACCAGGCTCCGCTCCAGCGTATCCAGCAAGACCACGATGTTCACTTCGCGATCCAGGGTCCGAACCTCGCGCACAAAAAGCAGCCCTTCGAGAGCATCCTGGGAAAAGTTAGTGCTGATGAGTACAACATCAAACCGGGCACGGCCCAGCGCCTGGATAACCTCTCCCGGGGTTGCCGCCGCCACCGCGTCGTAGCGTTTGGTGCGCAGCAACGCATCCACCACGAGTTGGCAGCTCATGGCGACAGAGTCCGCAACCAGAACTTTGACACGAACGTCCGAATTGGAAACACATTCCAATGAGGTCAACACAATTCAAATGGGGGAGAAGCTCAAAAATCTTACGCGCAATCGCTGGCGCTCACAAGAGTCGTCGGACTCGGGTGCCGTCATTTTTTGTCGTAATGTTGGCGCATCACGCTAATTGCCGTAGAATCAATTCTTAGTAGATTGACCACGCGATCTGCGCTTATCTTTGCGTCGATTCCACGAGCGGGACTTTTGGCCCTATGACTTTTATCCTCTTGTTCATCTGTTGGCCCTTCGGGCAGAGTATAAAGGAGACAGATGTGACTTCCCTTCGGATACTTCCTCCCGAGGAATTTTTTGCTCCAAGATCGGCGGCAGCGGCTTACACTCCAAGAAGTTCAGGCTGGATTGGGAGCCGGGTTGCTTAGGAACGGGTGTCGTCATCGGTGCGCATGGTTGAAGGGGTAGGAGAGCGGCATGTATGAGAAGTATTTCGGGTTACGGGAGCAGCCGTTCGGTGTAACTCCGGACCCGCGATTCCTGTATCTCAGCGCGGCCCATCGCGAAGCGTTGGCTTCGTTGTATTACGGCATCGAAGCCAATCGTGGATTTCTTGGCCTCATCGCCAAACCCGGCATGGGGAAGACCACGATCCTCTTCCATCTTTTGGAGAAGTTTCGGAACACGGCGCGCACCGCATTCCTGTTCCAGACCCAGTGCACCTCACGCGAGTTCTTGCGCTTCTTGTTGTCTGAGTTGGGCTACGAAAGCGATGGCCATGATTTCGTGCGCATGCACGAAGAATTCAACCGGAGGCTCCTGCAGGAGGCGCGCGCCGGGAATCGCTTCATTGTCGTGATCGACGAAGCGCAGAATCTCGAGCCGTCGGTGCTTGAGACGGTGCGCCTGCTTTCCGATTTCGAAACGCCGCGCGCCAAGTTGATGCACATCATCCTGGCGGGACAACCCGAGTTGGCTGACAAGTTGGCGAGCCCCGGCTTGTCCCAGCTGCGGCAGCGCGTTTCCATCGTGCATGGTCTGGTACCGCTCTCTCCCGGTGAGATCAAGAATTACATCGAGCATCGGCTGCGTATCGCCGGCTATGAAGGCGAGCCCCTTTTCACTCCCGATGTCTATGACGACATCGCGAGATTCACCGAAGGCATTCCCCGGAACATCAACAATTTCTGTTTCAATGCGCTTTCGCTCACCTGCGCCCTGCAAAAGAAGGTCGTTGACTCCGCCGCAGTGAAGGAAGTGATCGCCGACCTGGACATTTCGAAACTCACCTCCGACGTCCCCAATGACTTTATCGAAATGCCCTACCCGCGCAGCCGGAGTTCATCTCCCTCTAGCAACGGACAAAACAATCACGAGATTCTGAGTCCAGCCGAAGCGGCGGCATACATGCAGCAGGTCGCTGCGAAGCTCAAGAACTGGCAGGATTCTCTGGATAAGGCCATCAGCAGCCCCCGCCGCGGACACTCCGTCCGCGCGCGCACCGATGTAGACCGGTCGTAACCGCGATTGTCGAACGCAGTCGCTTTCCTCCGCCCCGGTCCGAGGGGAAACTACTATTGCTTACGTTTACTGTGTCATCTCGAAGGCGACGCCGGACGGGGCCGCGACTCATCGAGGACCCGTTTTGTGGCGGCGGGCTGCCAGTTCCTATCACGCGGGAGCGGTGCGAATCAATCAGCGGGACGAGGCCAAGATCAAAATCGCGGCGCCGGCAGCATGAGCCCCCACCTTTACAAAAAACGTAAAGGTGGGCCAGCCCCCACCTTCCAGTATTCCTTCGACTTTACCCGGGGGCGTCGTGTTTGCCGGCGAACAAATGTATGACTGGTACCAAGACCGCCATTGAGCTACCGCGAGAGGTCACGTAGGTGCTGACCCCTCGGTTACCGAGATGCCCGCTGTGTGGATCGGAGTTCGAAAGGAAGTTTGTCGTCATAGACTCTCCATTTCGGTGTCCCACGTGCAATCGGTATCTCTGCGTGTCCCAGGGATACCCTCGTCTTCAGATTCTTGTGTCGCTGGCCATTTCTGGGTTCATCTGTTTTTTGTTTGGGGCAAGAGGCGCGGACCTCGCTCTGGTGTCTGTCGTAACGTGGCTTCCCGTAATGTTCCTTGTGGTCTTCTGGACGATGCATTTTGCTCCCCCAAAACTCCAGCCATGTCAGCCTCAACACTTCGGCACATTGGGACTGACCGAACGACAAGATGACAACAGGGATGAGAACGACTCAAATGGATAATGGGGGCTGGGGGGATGGCAAAGGCGGTACAGTTCAGGGAGGTGGCCTTACACTCGGAATCGGCGGCGGCAGTGCCCCATCGGTACAAAGAACGTGGACAAGCGTGAACCCACTTAGTCACTCTTGTGTCAACGGAAAGGCACAATGACGCCGAAATCTCTTAGTATTCTCAAAACTGTTGCAATTGTATTTATGGTTGTAGGGCTCATCGGCCAAGTATTGAGTCAGGGAATTTGGAGTCGTTATTTCCAGACTCTTCCACATTCCCCGAGCCTGGGGGCTGGCCCATGCTTTCACCGCACACACAGGCTGGTGCCCTGCCCTTCTCGCGTTCTTTGCTTTGCGAGAGGGCGGGGCCTTTAGCTGTTTTTGTTATTATTCAGAACAAGATTGGTAGACGCGCGAGGGGCTCACGTAGCTTGCTGACGCCAGTTTTTTCGACTACGCCTTAGCCAATCCCGAGACCGCGGGTGAAGCAAATTGCGGCGGCGGCTGTGGCGTTCCTGCGACCTTATTCGTTACTGGAGACAACGTCTTACCGCGGGCGCCGTTGCTGGGTTCCGGGACCTCGGCCATACTGCCGAGACTATAAGCATAGAGGACAACTTCAACGCGCTTGGAAACTCCCAGTTTGTCAAAGATGCGGAATAGATAATTCTTAACCGTGTGCTCGGTGAGTCCGAGCCGCTGCGCGATCTCGCGATTCGATAAGCCCTCCGCCACGCAGCGCACCACCTCGAGTTCGCGCCGCGAGAGCAACGCGGCCCCGCGCGCATCAATCACGCGCAGCGGCAGAGCTTCGCCCAGAGCCTCTAAGAGGTAGCGCAACTCTTTGCTGTTTGCCCAGATTTGTCCTTCGCTCACGCACTGGATACACCTCGCCAGCGACTTCAGCGATTCGCTGCGGCAGAAAACGCCGCGCGCCCCTGCCCGAAACGCTTCCACCACCTGGGCGCGCTCCGAGCTGTCGAGCAGCATCACTACGCGCGTGTCAACGTGCAACGCGTGCAATTCGCGGGCTACCTCGAAACCTTTTCGTTTGTCTTCGTCGAGTTCGGCGCTGATCACCACCACAGCGGGCCGTTCCTTGGCCACGGCAGCAACGATTCCGCGCGCGTCCGACACCGGATCCAGCACCACAAACCGTTTGTCGCGCTCCAGCGCCGCAGCCAAAAGTTGGCTGTTCATTCTGGTAGCGTCAGCGGCCAGCACTCGGATCACTTCAGAAACTTCAGGTAAGGCGATAGCGTGAGCCATAAAATACAGACCACTCTGTCTGAAGCGGGTTCTCCAGACTGTCTATTCAGTTAGACCACACCTGCAAGAGGAGACTCTCCCGCAAGATTGCGTTTCGTTTGGCCAGAGAAGTTATAGCCGCAAGGACGGGTCACAAATGCACGGAGGAGAATGCCCCACCCCACCTAGCCGCCCACCCCGGCGACTGTCACCAAACTTTAGTCTCATAACTATACAGTGTCTATGGCACCTTCGTGCCATAAAGGGATAAGGCTTTTTGGGGCTAGCCGTAACTCTAAAGGGTCATTCTAAGTGTATGTATTTAAATGCGTTGTTTGGCGGGTTGCTGCTTCCTGGGGTGGACCGTGGAGTTTTCCTCATGTCCAAGAACGGGACAACGCGGGCCGGAAAGGGAAGATAGGCTCCAGCCTGCGCTCTTTATCCCGAAGCCAATCCGAACCCGCTGGAAGCCCTCCGCACGATCTCGCGCCCGATAGGAAGCGAAGCCGTCGCCGCCGGCGACACAACATTCCACACGTGCAGCACATTCTGCGAACACATAAACTTGAAGTCATCTACCAGCGATCCATCCGGGGCGACCGCAGTTGCGCGAACGCCCGAGCCGTCCGCAACCAAGTCGGCGCTGACAACGTCCGGCAGCAATGTTTGCAGCGCGCGTACGAAAGCCGGCTTGTGGAACGACCGATAAAATTCTCCCGCGCCGCTGCGCCAGTATTTCGCAGCCATGTGCCAAAACCCGCCATAGGCGAAAGTGCCTGCCGTATCCTGAAGGCTGAAATCGGTTCGCCGATAACCTTCGCGCTTGAATGCCAGCACCGCGTTCGGTCCGGCGTCAACGCCGCCTCCAACCCGGCGCGTGAAATGCACGCCCAGAAAAGGGAAACGCAGATCGGGCACGGGATAAATCAGCCCATGAACCAGATGCTCCCTCTCCGGGACCAGATCATAATATTCGCCACGAAATGGCACGATCGTGACTTCCGTCTTTTCTCCCGCCAGGCGGCTGACGCGATCGCTATGCAGCCCGGCACAGTTAATCAAATATTTCGTGGCGATCGATCCGCGAGTGGTCTCGAGTATTGTTTCTCCACTGCTTCGGGCTATCCCTTTGACTTCAGTGCCAACGCTCACGGTTCCACCTTGCGCCACGATCAACTCGGCGTACTTCGCGCACACCGCCACGTAATCGGTGATTCCCGTGCTCGGTACGTGCAGCCAGCCCACGCCGCCGCAGTGGGGTTCGATCTCGCGCGCTTGTGCCTTGTCCAACATTTTCAAACCGAGGATTCCGTTGGCCTGCCCGCGTTCCAGCAGTCCTTGCAGCCGGGGGATCTCTTCGGCACTGGTCGCAACTATAATCTTGCCGCAGATCTCGACCGGAATTGCATGCTCGCGGCAGAAGGCCTCCATCGCGGCGGCGCCCTCCACGCACAGTTTGGCCTTCAACGAACCAGGCTTGTAATAGATTCCGGAATGAATGACGCCGCTGTTGTGTCCGCTCTGATGACGGGCCACCCGGTCTTCTTTTTCGGCCAATAGCAGGCGCAGTTTGGGAAAGGCGCGGCCAAACTGCAAGGCGGTTGCGAGGCCTACAATTCCTCCGCCGATTACCACAATGTCAAAGCTCTGATCAGGCATGGGTTAGCGCGTCCTCAATCAGAACGTCGAGGACGCTGCTTACAAGATAAATGGAAAGGCAGCACAATGAGAAATGCAGACGCGAGCGTCCGCGCTCGTGTACTCGCAGCAGATTGCAAATAGAGCGCGATTCGTTTTTCACAACCAGCGAGAAGCCAACCCATCCTTAGTTGACCGTCAGCTCGACTTGCGCGGTTTGTTGCGGAAGCCCGCTCACGGTTGCGGTCACCGTCATCGTGTAGGATCCCGGGGGCGTGCCCGCCTGCCCATTTCCGCCTGAGCCGTTGCCTTGCAGGCCGCTGCCACAGGCAATTTCCAGCCAGAGCGCAGCGACCATGATTGCCAGCACGCAGAAGAATACAATTCGCTTCCGCTGCGTGCGACTCTGTCTCAGTCCACCGAAAGATACGATCAACCCCGGCAGCAAAAGCCACAGCGCATCGATTGATCGCCCGAACAGGCGCCTATCTGCGATAACCGGAGCCGTGGTTGTGATCGTGAACGTGATCTGAGTTTTCCCGGTGCTGCCTTTACTCACTTGCGTCTGACTCAGCGAGCACGTGCTCAACGGCGGGCAATTGTCGGAGAATGCCAGGGCGACAATACTCGGAAACGGCCCTCCCGACGGTGCCACATCCAGATCGTAAATCGCCGGCTGTCCCGCGGGAAGCGATTGCAGACTGGAGGACGGCGTAATGGTGAAACTGAAACCCGAGCCTACGCCGCTGCCGGTGGAAATAAAGGTCACAGGGTAGGAATGGGTGGTGGCGTTCGGATCGCTGCCCACAGCTGCGACCTCAAAATCGTAAGTCGCGGCCTTGTCGCTGCCCACGGTTAACGTGAATTGGGCGCCTCCAACACTGGGGGCAATCGTCGCTGGAGAGAATTGGCAGGTCGGCGGGGCATTGGACCCGCACGACAGATGCACCGGGTAGTTGTAACAGACCGTGCCCATGAGGTTACCGTTGAACTGGACCGGCGTGTTCACTGGCGCTGTGCTCAAGGGGGGCGTCACCTCCAAAGTGAAGTCGTCCTGCGAAGGCGAAGTTACCGTGAACGTCACTGGAAAATTTTGCGAAATCTTCGACGAATCCGTGCCCTGGGCGACGATGTTAAAGCTGTAAGGCGTGTGTGGAGGAGTATTGGGAGGAGAGCACTGATTGCTAGCCACCACGACTGTAAACGGTGCTCCGTTAGCGTTCGGAGCCAGCGGAGTAGGCAGCGCCGAGCAACGTACCGGCGGCACAGTCGCGCCCGCGCCACAGCTCAAGTTGACCGGGTTGGTATAGCCGCTAAGAGAGGTCAGCGTGCCTTTGTAGGGCACGCGTGCAGTCCCGCCCGGGGCCATTACCGCTTGCAGCACAGGATTGCTGATAGCCAGCGTGTAGTCCGGGAAAGCGATCACGGTCAGACTCTGTGTCTTGTTGTAACCGTTCGCCACCGCGCCTTCAATAATGATAGTGCCTGTGGCCGCCATCTGATTCGCGGCCGCGGTGAGCGTCAGCGTAACGCCGCTTGGATTACCTGCCGTCGGATTGACCGTGCCGCTTGGTTGGAACTTGCAGCTGATTCCGCTGAGCTGCTGCGGCACGACGCAAGACAAATTGACCGTGTCCTGGAATGAGCCGGCCGCCGTCACCTGGAAATTCACCGGAGGGGAACTTGATCCCGACCCCACTTTGACGCTTCCCGGCAAGGGCAGAGTCAGATCGAAATCCACAACGTTGAGCGTAACCGGCGCCTGACGCATGAGATTGTTTGTGTCGGTTCCCTGAACGGCAAAGCTGTAGTCTTGCGTCGCGTCGCTGGCGCTTAGTTGAAATGGGGTTCCCGACGCGGTCGGGGTCACTTTATTACTTGGAAGTGAACAGGTGCGGGGCGGTTGGGTGGCCCCTGCTGCGCACGTCAACAACACAGGAAGGTTGTAGCCGTCCACGGCGAAAGCGTTGCCATTGAATACAGCCGGGAGTTGCCCCGCGTACACCGTTTGCGGCGTGTCTGAAACGGAAAGGTAAAAATCCGGAACTATCACGAGAGGGAACTCCCATATGCCGCGCCCATATGTGGAAGCGCGCAGCCACTTGCCTCCACCGCTCTCGGTGAATATGCGCAGCGCGGTCACGGCAACGTTGGGCAGATACCCCGGATCGTTTCTAGGTAAAGGTCCAACTTCGGTCCAGAGCGCATTTCCAGTGCTGGTGGAAAATACTCCGACATCGGTGCCGACGTAAAGGGCTCCATGGGCCGTGTCAGGGCCTGGATCCACCAACACCGCGTTCACCGGGGCATTGGGTAGGTTGGCCGTGAAGTCTGTCCAGGAAGACCCGCCATTGGTCGTCTGCCAGACGTGCGAAGTGGGAAAGCTCGCGCTGCCGAAACCCATGATGCTCACGTAGGCGGTGGTGCCCAGTGGGTCCGAGCGATCGATGGCGATCCCGGAAATTGGAAAGCTGTTTGGATTGATCGAACCCGTCTGATCGACCCAACTCGAAAGCCCATTTGCGACATTCCCACTCACCCAGACGTGGCCGCCGGGCGGAGTGGTGGGAACGAGCGGCCCGAAGCCATCCGTTCCTGCGTACATCACCGTCGAATAGCCGGTATTGTCGAGCGCTCCGCCTACCGCCAGCGACCGCACAAGATTGATCTCGCCGCCGCTGCAAATGCCGTCCCCGCCGGTCTCAAAGCTATGGCTGAGAACGGAGAAACTTCCACCTGCGCTTGGCCCGCGCCACATGCGGCACGTACCGACGATTAGCGGAATGAAGGTCAGCGGGTGCGGATCTAGGATATACGGCGGATAGTACGCGCCGGTGTCCCCGCCTACGGTTGCGCTGCTGACCACTGGATGGTTTTGGAAGTCCTGCGTTTGACAATCGATTCCCGAGGCGCAGCTGAAAATATTCACTCCTGAAATCGAGTCAGGAGGATTGGAGACAAACCACAAAAGCTCATCGTTCGGGCTGATCTGGGTATACCCGCCATCTCCAAAATTCACATTCAGCCAACGGGGGCTAGTCGCCTGTGCCGACTGCGTGCCCGGCGATCCGTTACCCTGAGTTCCGCCCAGAATTGTGTTGTCGTCACCGGAAGCCTGGGCAAACGAAACAAACTGTGTCATCGATCCCAGCGTCATGTTCAGACTGTCGAACTGGTTGGTGCCGCCGTCGCAGGTGCCCGTGGTCAGGCCCGCGTAGCCATCTAGCGCGCGATAGATTCCGCCGTCGTTGGCGAAGTACATGACGTCCTGATTATTTCCATTCACCAGCGCGAATGAAACCGCGTGCTGAGCCGGGTGCACTTTGGCAATTGAGCTGCACCCGTAGGCGTGCGTCAGGTTCAGAAAATTATTACTGCTGCATGTGGGATTGTCGACCGTGATCCCACATTTATAGAGGTTGATCGCCCCGGCATATAGATCTGTCGCTCCGCCGTTGGGCACCGCCGCGAGTTCCAGGTTGTAAGTCCCATCCTGCGTTCCACATCCGAGTTCGTCGCCGCAATTGATAATGCCCGCGTCGTCGATCTGAATCCAGGTGCCGCCCCCATCAGTGGTTTCGTAAATACCCTGATCAAAATCGTTGGCGTCCACGTACCAGACATACATCTCTTTGCGCCCGGGAACCACGGCGATCTCGCCGCGATAAATCGGACAGCTCGACGAACTGGGATTCGCAGGACACGCTGTCGCGCTCAGCCCGCCGCCGGGCTGAGTAGCAAGACGAGTCCAATTTGCGCCGTCGCATGATGAGTAAAAACCGTGATAACGCAGCGCCGCAAAGAATATGTCCAGGAACATTGTTGATTGGCTGGCACCGGCGGCTGCGTTGTAGACCACCGAGGACGCCGAGCCGGGCGCTGTCGTCGCCCCACCGTCACTCACGTTTGCGAATGTCCACGACAGTCCACTGTCAGTTGAGTAGTAAATCCCAAGGTTCGCGGTCAGCGGATCTTCCATGCCTTCGATAATTCCTTCAGGCGTACCTGCGGTTGCAGCCACCGCTAGGTTAGGAGCATTGCTGCTGAACGCAACCTTGCTGAATCCCATGCCCGCGAACGATCGCGTCCCGGTGGTATCTGAGGAAATCAGTTTCCAGGTCGTGCCGGCATCGGAAGAGCGCAGAATTCCCAGCCCGTAGTAAGAGTCCGCCGAACTGTTGGCCTCTCCCGTGCCTGCCAGAACAACGCCGGTTCCGCCTGGCTGAATGGCGATGGCGCCTATTGCAAGCGTGGCCTGATTGTCCGTGAGTGGCGCCCAGGCGACGCAACTGGCGTTACCAAAACTGCCACAGGCGGCATTCGTCGACTTCCAGACTCCGCCATAGGCTCCGCCGATGTAAACCGTGTTTCCTGTGCGATCGGCGGGATCGACGGCAACCGCGGTCGCCCTCCCAGAAACCCAGCCGTAGTCGTACTCTCCGGTGCCGCTCGCGTCCGAAGCCAATGGTGCTGGACCGAGCGGACTCCAAACGACGTTAGAAGACGGCGATAAAGCGAGCCCTGCCCTCTGTGCGTTCGCCAGACGTGCGGCGCGCATTCGCATTTTCTGCAAGTGAGCCCGATAGCGTTGTGCCGCGCCCGATTGTCCAGGAGAACTGCGCCCACGCAGAAACCACTGTTCTCGCCGAGCTCGTTGCTCGCGGCCAGGGTTGCTTGCGGGTCTGGATTCCGAATGAACCTCCAAATCCTGTCCGCGGACCACCGGACTTGCCAACAACAGGAACAGCACAAGCCAATGTGCACGCGGGCGTCCTCGCCCGTGCTTTTCTTTCGTCTCGTCAGGTTTATCCCGTGGCCGGTTCAAAGCATTGCGCAGTGCCGAGGTTTTCCTCATGCCACCTGCGGGGGAAAGAGCGAACCTGACTTGTTCGGCGCAATCTTTCCCAGTTTCACCAGGCGCACGATGATCGAAGGCACGGTCCGGTTATGGGCCTTCGCAATCTCTTCAAAATCCATTCCTTTGCGTAGCTCCTCACAGATCTGCTTGTCCTCAGCCCGTGACCAGTACTGCCCCGCGCTGGACGGCTTCTTAAGTTCCCGCTCCTGCTGCGTGACCAGCGCCGCCAAGGCCCGGTTCAACGCCATGACTGCCTGTGGATTACGGCAAATCGAGTCGGCTTGCAGTACTTCGCGGGTTTCCGGATTCACTCCGTCCGCCAGGGCGCGGATCACTTTAATGGCTTCCTGAATCTCCATGCCAGAACCTCCCGAGCCATATCGTAGCGGTCCCATCGATCCCGCCTTTGTGATCAATGAACATTGCCGCATTGTGTTAGCCCGGATTGGGACTGCGGAAGCGTGAGTTTGGCTATACTGCTCTGTATTCACCGGGAATCGAACGGAGACCCATGGACTGGCAGGCGTTCTGGCTGACAATCCGGCTCGCGACGCTGGTCGCCGCAGTGCTCGTAGTTCTCGGCCTGCCCGTCGCGTATTGGATTGCGTTCTCGCGTTGGCGCTGGAAGTTTCTCGCCGAAGCCGTGGTCGCTCTTCCGATTGTTTTGCCTCCGACCGTGCTCGGTTTCTACGTTCTCGTCGCGCTCGGTTCCCGTAGTCCCTTGGGACGTTGGTGGCAAGCGCTTACCGGGCACACCCTCGCATTTACTTTCGCCGGACTGGTCATCGGTTCCATCATTTACAGCTTGCCCTTTGCCGTGCAGCCTTTCGCCGCCTCGTTCGCGCTTGTCGACCCGAGGCTGATGGCAGCCTCGGCCACACTCGGCGCTTCAAAGCTGCAGACATTCTTGTGCGTCATCCTCCCGCTTTCGCTGCCTGGGCTGGTGACCGGAGTAGCACTGAGTTTCGCGCACACCCTGGGCGAATTCGGTGTGGTCCTAATGATCGGGGGAAACATCCCGGGGGTAACGCGGACGGTTTCCATCGACATCTACGATCAGGTTCAGGCGCTTAACTATGCTGCTGCGAATCAGACCGCGCTTGTATTGCTCGTGATTTCCTTCGCCGTGCTCTCATTGGTGTATGGCGTGAACCGGAAAGTGGGAGCGGTGTGGCCATGGAAATGATCCACGCGAGCAAACTCAGCCAGCGAATGCTTTCCTTTGTGAACCTTCGTGTCGTTTGTGGTTCAAGCCGGTATTGCTCAAGCCCTTCCGTCCACGCCTGATGAAAATAGACGGAGCCAATATCGCTAGCCAATGGACTGATGGCGTATCGCACGATGCCCTGGCAATCCAACTGGGCAAGCACTTCAAGGATGCGGGACGAGATTTCACGCTCGATATCACATCCACCATCGCTCCCGGAATCACGATTGTTTTCGGTCCATCGGGGGCAGGGAAGACGACGCTGCTCGACTGCCTCGCGGGTTTGACTGCGCCGGACTCGGGGAAAATCCGAGTCGGCGACTGGGTTCTCTTCGACCATGTGCGCGGGATGAACCTTCCCGTGCAAAGCCGAAAAATCGGCTACGTGTTTCAGGATCTGGCTCTCTTTCCTCATCTCACAGTGGGAAAAAATGTCGAGTACGGCCTCGCCGGCATGAACGGGAGCGAACGGCGAAAGAAGAGTGACGCCATCCTCCAATCTTTTCGTATTGCAAATCTGCGCGGCCGCAAGCCGAGAGAGATTTCTGGTGGCGAGCGCCAAAGAGTGGCTCTGGCCCGCGCCCTGGTCACCGATCCGTGCGTCCTGCTGCTCGACGAACCCCTCGCCGCGCTCGACGCCGCTACCAAATCTAAGATCATCGATGACCTGCGCGCCTGGAACGCAGCCCACGGCATACCGATCCTCTATGTCACGCATAACAGAGAAGAGGTCTTTGCCCTGGGAGACCGTGTGCTCATGCTCGAAAACGGCCGCATCGTCGCCGACGGCACGCCGCACGGAGTGATGGAGGCGCCGCGGCGGGAATCTCTGGCGCAACTCATCGGCTTCGAAAATATTTTTCACGCCGTGGTGACCGCTGTCCATGAGGATCGCGGCACAATGGCCTGCCGCATTGCAGACAGCAATGTGGAACTGGAGACGCCGCTGGTGCGGGCCGACGTAGGCTCAACGCTGCTCATTGGGATTCGCGCTGGCGACATCCTGCTGGCCTCAGTGCGACCTGAAGGATTGAGTGCCCGCAATGTAATTCCCGGACGAGTGATTTCCCTGGAGCAGCGCGACGTGATTGTTGTCGTGCGAGTGAATTGCGGAGTGGAAATGGAAGTTCATCTCACCCTTGCCGCCCGCGATGCGCTCCAACTGCAACCGGGCCGCGAAGTCTGGCTGATCGTGAAGACCCACTCCTGCCATCTGATGGCGCCGACTTGAAAGGGAGGTGTACGCCCGGAGAGTTGCGTCTGCCATGGATTAAATCAACCGATTGCCATTCTGGGCGAAGCGAAGAATCCCTGTATTCTGTAGCAAGGCATGCGTACCAGGAAGGCGCATCGTAATGAAAGGCAAGATTACGCAAATCACCTCAAGGTCACGGACCAAGGGCAAGACTGACTTCGCGAACGCTTGCGCCAGATGCGGGATGCGGACATCGACGACTCCGACATTCCCAAGCTGGATAAATCGTTCTGGAAGGCCGCCAAGCTCACCCTGCCGGAGCCCAAAGACCGCCTGACCATCCGGGTTGATCACAATGTGGTGGAATAGCTCAAGAAGGCCGGCAGCGGCTACCAGACCCGCATCAACGCGATTCTGCGCTCGTACATGAAGGCCCAGTCGGAGTAGGAGGGCCAGACCGGGTGCCAATTCTGCCGTCGCTCAAAAGCCCCGCCCTCTCGCAGAGAACGCGAGAAGGGCAGGGCACCCGCTTTTGCGTATGGTGAAAGCATGGGCCAGCCCCCGACCGACCGGAATTACCGATGCTTATTGATCTTGAAAGCCAAGGAATGTAACTCTCCCATCAGGTCACGCTTAACTTGTGGCAATTGCTCCGTGCTGGAAACGTATGCGAAGAAACCCGATTCCAGCAGCATACGTCGTGCGTCAGCATTCCCCGGAAGGTTGCCTCTGACGTTAATATCCAAACGGCGAAGGGTGGCTATCAGAGCGGCGATTGCGTCAGTGGTAAGGGTCTCCACATTCGACAGGTCGATGTTTATGTTGTATCTGCTCGAATACAGTTCCAGATTTGCAAAGAACTGCATAGCCGCATCTGGATTGTTTACGATAGAAAACACAGACGGTGCATCGAGCGTCTGGAAAATTCTTCGGATTCGGGTGTTGTTTTTGGGCGACGGTCCCAGTAAATCTCGGCCCCGTCTTGCGCCGACGTGCATTACGTCGCTCCGCTTCTTGCCGCGCTGCGATGTAATCTTTCCACTTTTGCGCGGAGTACAGCTTCTTGCTCATGCCGGAATCAGTTTACATGGGGTGCCGGTCGCCTGCTTTCGAGTTCGAGGCTCCCACCTTTCGCAAAGGACGCGAAAGATGGGGCACCCCGCTTTCGTGGGGCGGTCGGAGGAATGCAGAGACCCTTCGTTGGGAGTTCTTGGCTTTGCCAAGGACTCCGCTCCTCAGGATGACGGCGACCGGGGGGATTCGTCGGGCTTCATCCGAAGACAAGGCCGTCGGGCTCGCGCAGGAGGTGCCAGGCTTCGCGATAGTGATCATACCGGCCCGTGCGCCGGTGTCCCTTGGGCCGAAACCGCAAGGCCTGGCGGTCCACCACCTCGCGCACGGGTAGGATGTACCAGGTCTTCTCGGGGATAATGTAGGCCGCGACAAAATCAAAGTCGGACGCGGTGTAGGCCAGAGTTGACGTGTGGGTGTTACGACGGACGCACACTTGATACGAGCCGTCCACCATGAAGGTAGTTGTTTTCACCTGTACGCGCCAGAGGCTTTTCCCGCTCTCGACAATGAAGTCGTAGCGATGGATGTGTCCGTAGGGTATAGCCAGCGCGAAGCCGAGGCTCGCAGCCTTGAGCATGAACGCGATCTCGCCAAGCTCACCCTGGTGCCCGCTCGTTCTCCCAAGCTTCCGCGCAGCTTTCTGGGCAAGGCTCTGCTCGGACGCTGGAATGCGTCCGGGTGGAGCGAGCCTGGGTCTGCGCATTTGGTCTGGAAAAACGTCCCTGAAGAAAAGTCCTGGCAAAAGAAAAGGCGCAAGCGGTCAAGCTTGCGCCTCATTTGATCTCTATTTTTAGAATAGCAAATCCAGAGGGGTAACTATGACATGTTTTCCAATTTTATTTTCGCTGCCGAATCAGAGGTTTGGCGGGAATTTGCTCCTTCGGGGGACTTGACAAGATTTTGGACAAAGCTGGTTTTTGATGAAATCGCGCTTCTCTGACCTGCTCCAGTTCGATCACCCCGATCCACTGGCCGTTGCGGGTGTCGTTGGAGACGGGGCGTCCAGCCTTTCTACCGCGGTTGCACTTCGATGGGATCGGGGAGGTGTGTGGAGCTTTGCATGTGGCTGGTGACGGTTACGGATTGTCCGTGCTGGGCGTAGTGGGCGATGACGCCGGGGCGCGACCAGTCGAGATCCCAGCCGTTTTCGATGGCGACGACCGTATACGAGCCGGGAATCACGCTGCGCAGGAAGAAACTTCCGTCCTGATCGCTCTGATCCCGGCGGAAAAGTTGAACATTCGAATCCGGATCTTTCGGCACTAATACCACCATTGCCCCCGAGACCGCTTTTCCATTTCGCTGGGCAAATCCCTCTACGTTGGTGGCGCCTCCTGACAGCGAGAGCGAAAGTTTGGGGGACGATCCGGCGGCTACTGCCAAGGTGTGCCCCGCAGTTTCACCTGCCGGCGATGAGATTCGCACCACCGAAAAGTCTTTCGTGCGTGTCCATGCCAGGAGTTCGTAGTTTCCAGGTGCAATGTTCTGAAATTCAATCTCACCCTTGGCGTCAACCTCCTGCCATGCGGAAACGCGCATTTTGCGGTTGCGGAGTGCGACGGTGAGATGCGGCGGCAGCGTGGGCTCTCCCAAGACCTGCACCGTGGCTTTTATATCGATGCCAGGCTCGGGGCTGGGCGCATCGAGTTCCTGACCGTTGTTGGCGATGTCCACTTCGTTGGCTGGAGCTTGGCCCTGGTTCCCGCCCGGTCCGGGCATGCGAACGGAGTAGCGGCCGGGGGGGATTCCGGTAATCTCGAATACGCCCGGGGAGACCTGTTGCATCCAGTCAAGGCGGACGGACTCCATCCCGTCGAACGACGGTTTCTGCAGCACAGGCATACTGAATCCATGTTCACCGTTGTCTGGCGCACGAAAGATCAAGTGAATGGCTTGGACCGGGCTCACATGAATATCGGCTTGCAAATGATCGCCTCCGCGGATGGGGATGGCGCTGGCATCGTCGGGTTCGGTGGAATCGCCGTAATACGTAACAGGATAGGCCACGTCGAGGGATGGGTTGAGGGCGGTTGGAGGATTTTCTGTATCTGGTTCGGAAAAAGGTCTGGGATGAAGCGCGTACCACGGCGACGCGGTGGTGGAAATGAAGTAGGTGCCGGCGTCCAGTTGTGCGAACTCATAGGCGCCTTGATCGTCGGTGGAGGCGTTGCGAAATTTGAGGATGCGGCCTACGCCCTCGCGACGATTTTCACGGTAAAGCGAAACCGCGGCGTTGCGAACGGGGTCTCCGGACTCGTCGAGAACCTTGCCGGAAAGTAGCGCGGACGGCGCCAGACGCAGAACAAGGTGCTCGGTATCAAAACCCGAGCCGGTCACAACGGCGGTCGAGTAATCCTCGTGCTGGTCGTAGAGAGCGGTGATGAAGCCCCGCTTCGCGCCTTGCAGACCGTACTTCCCCTGGCCGACTTTGAACTCAAAACGGCCATCGTCGGCAGTGATCATCGATTGCACGTTCTTCGGATTGTGCGCGTCCAGAATGGAGACGCGAGCTCGCACCAGCGGGTTCCCGCCGATTGTGTTCACGATGGTTCCCGCGATTCGAAACGGAGCAATCGAAGACGGGGCTTGCTCCGCGCTTGAATTTTGGACTGCGAAAGCTGTGGGAGCGTGGAGTAACGCCAGCGCACAGGCGAGAGTTATCGATCGACAAACGTGAGATCGACGGAAGCGAAGTCGCTGAAGTTGTAACTCTCGCGAATGTGAAAGAGTGTTCATGGTTGTTCGCTGCTTGAGATCACTTGCAGGTGCAAATGTTCTTTTTGGCCCGGGATCAGACGGACCACTTGTCCCTTCGATTCATAAGCCCGCATGGCTTCGGCATTGCGGTATTCCAGTTCCGGTTGCGTACGATCGAAGGCCAGCACACGATACGTACCCGGCGGCAATTCTTGCGGACGGAACTTTCCGTCCGTGGATACCCCTATTTCTCGGAATTCTCCGCTGCTGTCAGGGAGCGGAATGCAATACATATGCGCAGATGAGTTATCGCCTTGGGGGCGGGAAGCTGCCGACCCGGCGGGTGGGGTGAGCGGTGCAGCGACGCCTTCGACCGTCCCATCGATTTCGGCCGCAGCATCTCGCACAGTGATTTCGATGGGCGCACCCGAACCTCCCACGCCAACGACGAGTGGCTGGTGCTGCAGGTCCGTAGTACCAGAGTTGATCGCCGCAACGAAGCCGTGAGATGTATTGACGCTTACCCAGTAGCGGCCAGGCGCAACGCCGTCGATTGCGAGTGAATCATCCTCGGGCCCTGAAGGAGGGCGAAGGGAAGAGCCTCCTCCATTCCCAAAGTCGTCTGCGGGTTGCAGGAACACATTGAGATAGCGCCTCGGTCCCTGCCCGGGTTCCCGCTGCCCGTTGATGACGAACTCACGTTGCGGGCCCGCGTCCTCTGTGGACGTAAATTCTTCCTTGACGTTCACACTGATCGAACCATTCGGAACCAAAGCCATGCGGGGTCCTTCGAGTACGGCTGCGCCCTTGACGCTGATGTTCAACAATCCAGATACGGCATTCGGCCCGTAGCTCGATGCTTCGAGGGTGTAGTTCCCATCCGGCAGCGAGCCTTCAATCGCTTGGTCGTCATTGTTGTAGCCAAGTGCGAATCCGGGGCCTCTGTGTCCCATGGGGGACACGACGATGCTGAGTCCGGCAACACCGGTGGGCACGTGCGCGAGAGCCACTTTTACGCGGTAATACGGATGCCTCACCAGGGAAATATTGGCCTGGAAAACCTGGCCCGCCGCCAGTTGAATGGTTTGCGCGGCGGCAAAATCGGTTGCATTGGGAAAGTAGATGGGCGGGTATCCGTACAGCTGTCCATTCGGGTCCAAGGTTACAGGATCGCGATCCATCAGCTCCCGGGTCAGCAACTTATAAGTGCCGGCGGAGAGTCCGGCAATACGAAACTCGCCGCTTGATTTCGTCGAAGCTCCGCCTGCGCGAGCCCAATGCTCAAGACCGTTAAGCACGTGGCGCCGATAGATTTCCAGTTGGATTGGGTCCGAAGCTTCGGAGTTGGCAAGAACAACCCGGCCAACAATAAGAGCTTCGGGAGTGAGTTCGATCGTGAGTTCCTTGCCGGCGACAGCCGCTTGCAGATTCAGACTTCCATTCAGAGTTCCATTCCGCTCATCCAGAAATCCCGGTTTTCGAGCCATTAGCATTTGTGGACGATTTGGTCCGCGATAAGGGGCGTTGACGGAAATACAACCACCTGGGCCACAGGTCACGCTTCCGCCGGTCATGCTGGGAGCGTTCGTCGATTCCGTCGCGCCTTCCTTGTTGTCGTTGGTCTCCCCGGGCGGGAAGGTGAATTCGAAATGGCCTTCACTGTCGGTCATGGTGGCAAAGCGGTTGTCGTTGGAGTAGACGAGGGCGCGTCCGACCGGTTCGTGAGTCACGCTGTTCACCACGACACCGCGAATACTGTCTGCTTGTTTGTTTTCAGGTTGCGGGTTCTGCGCGCGGGCGGACATTGCGGTTGCGCACCAACCAGAAAGCAGAATAGTGAAGGTGAGAGAGCCGAGCGGATGGCGCAGACGAAGATGCTTGCTCATACAGAACCAAAGAAGCTCAGCCGAACGAGGAACCCCGGGGTCTGATGCTCTTCAGAGTACTCCAGCACTGATATTGTGGCCGAAAACCGGGAAAATGCAAGCGCCAATGCGTAATCGCACAACCCCTTTCGGGAGGGGGTTGACAAGGCCTTCGGGCGTCGTTAGTTGATGCACGCTTCGCGGGGAGAATGCCTTGAAGCTCCGACGCGACAAGTGGCACTGTAGGGGTCCTTCGACTGCGTAACCGATTCGCTTGGCGAATCAGTTACTTCGCTCAGGATGACAACTGCTCGGTTGACGCGGCTATTCTCCCTTCGGCCGGGGACTAAGGGTGCCCCATCCTTGCTTCTTCAGCCTGCTCAATCTCGATCACGCCGACCCACTGGCCGTTGCGAGTGTCGTTGTAGACGAGGCGTCCTCCCAGAAGTTGTGCGGCCGCGGCCGGAGGGACGTCGCGGTGGTAGCCGAAGAATTCAGTTTTCCATCGTTGCCAGGTGCGCCAGCGCTCGAACCAGGGATGCGGAGGCTCGTACTTGGTAGAGAAGACCAGCGCCACATCGAAATTCGAACGCAGATCGGCCGCCGCCATCAGTTGTTCGACCGTGAAATCTTCGATGCGCACGACGCGCATGGGGCGGGTCACGTAGCCGAGATAGGGGCGCGTCAGTTCGTCACTGGCGGGCCAGGCTGTCAGCACGCGCGCCATGGGATAGCGTGCCTCGACAAAGTCCTCGACGTGCTGGTGCAGCACGATGTAATTGCGGTAGGCGAGATTGTCTTCGATGGAGAATCCGTAAGGAGGGTTGACGAACAGCGCAGCCACAAACCCCAGCGCCACAATCGCAACCACGCCGCGCCACATTCGCACTCTTCGCCGCAGCGTGGAAACGAATACGATGATCACCAGTGGAACCACCGGAAGCATATATCGGGCCAACACGGCTCCGCCGACTACGGCCATGGCGAACACGTAGGTTGTGACTACCGCCAGGAAGGCGAACTGCAGATTCGCCGAAATTCTTTTGCGATCTTCACCGTTTTCACACAAGGGTGGAAGCCACATCGCGAACAGGGCTGCCAGGGTTAGGACGTAGAGGTTGAGATATCCGACGACCTGCCACAGCCGCAGCCCAAGCGCGAGCGCACGCGGAGTGGCTGCACGGTCGCTTGCACGTTGTAGCGGAAAAATTCCGGGTTGCCGAAGACGAATCCGGTGCGGGCGTAGTGAAAGGCATACCAGAGCGCGAGCGGAAGCAGGGGGATGAGGAGCGGGCCGCAGATCGCTGACGAACTACTTATCTTGTCATTCCGAGGAACGAAAGCGACGAAGAATCCGGGTTTTCGCGGGCCACGCGAAGAACCGAGATCCCTCGATTCGCTCGGGACGACAAAGACAGGAGCGAAGAACGGTGCAATCAACTCCCAGCCGAACAACGCCAGAGGAGCTAAGATGGCGGTTTCTTTCGCCAGCCCTGCCAAGGAAAACCAGGTGACTGTAGCCCATCGCCGATTCTCGACATAGGCAAGCAGTCCCCAGAAGGTCAATCCAGCGGCTGCAAGATCGAGGTGCGCGAGCGAACTCTGTGCGAAGAAAACAGGGTAGAGCGCGGTGCAGATGCTCGAAGCCACGGCCACCTCGGTGTTGGCGATTCGTTGGGCCAGCCGAAACACGCCCAGCAGGGAAAATGCTGCAACCCCCAACATAGCCGTGCGCGTGACCACTGTCGCATAACCGAGAACCTTCCAAGCCAAAGCCAGATAAGCCAACACCAGAGGCGGATGCGCGTTGGAAGGTGTGGAAAAGGGAATCAATGCCCCGGTCAGCAGCAGATCGCGAGCTGCGGGGACGTAGTATCCAGCTTCATCCCAGAAGTAAGGGAGGCGCAGCAGGGGAGTGTGCAACGCCAACAGCACGGCAAAGACAAGCGCAAAAATCAGCGCTGTCGGATAGCTGCGCCGCCGATCGATGTCTCCGGCCACTGGCGGAGTTTAATGGACCGGTCCGGCGGATGCCATTCGGGGATCGAGTTTGATCTCGCCAAACGTGCTTTCATAGCCGGAGACGTTTTGCTGCAGAATCGACATCAGCGCCTTGGCCTGCTGCGGGCTCAGATAGATGCCCTGAAAGTTTTTGACTTCCACCTGGGTCTCGCTCTGCTGTTGCAAGGTGCCAAACACCAGAAAGAAATCCCACACATTCACGCGCACTTGCACGCTGTTGGCGTAGGTCTCGCGATAGTCGGGAGCGTTCACCAGCCGGATATTAGGTTGCGATGGATTGTTCATAAGACTTTCAGTGTAGCGGCAGCGGAAGAAACAGAAAAGAGGATTTGCCTCCAGCGGGCAAAAACGGCCCTGGGAATGGCGATGGCAGTGTAGGTTAAAATAGGCGCAGAGCCGGGATGGCGGAATTGGCAGACGCGCTGGACTTAGGATCCAGTGCCGCAAGGCGTGCAGGTTCGAGTCCTGTTCCCGGCACCAACATCCAACCCCTTGAGTTGCTAGTTACTTAGTGCGGTTAGCGCTGGCGCGAGCGGGAGCGCCATATTCGCGTTTTGCACAACTTCTCGTGCAAGGCTGTCCGAACCCAGCCCGAGCGAAATCGCAACCTGATCAAGCAAGGGAGCAATGGATTCCTGCTTCTTGTTGAGCAGGTCGGCCGCGTCAGCGAGGTCGTTATTGCTGGGAATGTTGTAGCGATCGAAGACAATGCGCGTCTTGTGTCCGGAGATTCCCATCGCCACAGTTTCTTTCACTCCCAGCCGAACGAGGTTCCTCACACCGCTCCTCCGAAGATCACGGAAGAGCAGCTCGGGTACCCTGCTTTTTCGCAAACAGTGGGCCACACTTTGCGGAAGATTTTACCGGCTTGCCACCTCACCGCGTGAACACAGAGTCATCATTTTGTTTACCCGTGACGCATGCCGTCAGCAGGGTGAGAACTTCATCGGTCATATTGGCTTCGCGAGCTTCGCCGTTTTTCGTGGTCCCCGCGTCCAATCGGATGGTGCACGAAGCCAAATCCACCTGACGAACGCGCAAGTTGAGAAGCTCGCGCTTTCGCCAGGCAAAGTTATAAGCAACTGTGAGAAGGGTGCGCAGCCAGAGTCCCGCCACCTTGCTGCATTCCTGCCTTAGCCGGATGTAGTCCGCTTCTTCAAGAAACCCTGAGGGTAGTTTTATTTGCTCGCAGACTTGCGCTCGTTCGTGGGCGCCCTCGCTTCCTGGACAGTCTTGTGCCGAGACCCGTCGGCACGTTCTTGGCTCGCTCAGGTGGGAATACCCAGCTTGGGCAGAAGCCACTGCGTCACGAGTACGTAGAGAGCAACAAGTCCGACAAACCACGCCCAATCATGCATATTTCCTCTCGAGTCTATCTGCTGATTCCTAGTTTACGTAAGAACATCATCATCGGGCACCAGTTAGTGAACGCGGACTGGAACAGGTTCAAGCCGACAAAGGCAGTAAATAGGTACCAATACGGGCTCGCCCAGTATCCCAGTGCCAGCGAAGCCAAAATGAAGGCACCTGCGATCAGTCTCAAGTAACGCTCGATTGTCACACTCCCACCTCCGGTTGAATTTGATTAATCTGCTGCCGTCGCCAAAGGTAACGGCTTCGCACTGTGACCACGCTGGCTCAAGTAGTAGAGCACCGGGACGGCCATGCGAGACAGAACCGTAGACGCCACTTCGCCCGCCATCAGAGATAGAGCCAAACCCTGAAAAATCGGGTCGAACAGGATTACGCTGGCTCCCACAACGACCGCAGCAGCCGTCAGCAGCATTGGCCGGAAGCGCACTGCGCCAGCATCGACGACGGCATTCTCCAATGACATTCCTTGCGCACGACGGAGTTCGATGAAGTCGACGAGGATGATGGAATTGCGAACGATAATTCCGGCTCCAGCGATGAAGCCGATCATCGAAGTCGCGGTAAAGAATGCCCCCAGCAGCGCGTGCGCAGGAAGGATGCCGACCAAAGTGAGCGGAATCGGCGCCATGATGACCAGCGGCGTGACAAACGACCGGAACCAACCCACGACCAGCACGTAAATCAATACCAGGACAGCCGCGAACGCAAGTCCCAGGTCGCGGAAGACTTCCACCGTGATGTGCCACTCACCATCCCACTTTATGGAGAAGCGGTCGGTGCGCTCGGGCATGGTCGTGCCCTTGTATTGCTTTACCGTATAGCCATCGGGCAACCTGATCTTATCGATGGCATCGCCCATCATCATGATCGCGTATACGGGGCTTTCTTCTCCGCCCGCGACATCTCCCGTCACGTAGACGACGGGCTGCAGATTCTTGCGATACACGCTGGTGTCGATCGTGGTTTGCTGGAGGTTCGTAACTTCCTGCAAGGCTATTTGGCCACCAGATGGTGTCGACAGCTTAAGGTTGCCAAGGTCTTCGATCGCGGAGCGATCCGGGCGCGCTAACCGCACTTCGATGGGGACGTCTTCGCGTGAACGGGGATCGTGGAGCAAGCCAGCGTTCGCTCCGCCGAGTCCCACCTGCAGCGTTCGCGTGACGTCAGCGGTGGAGATGCCGTGGAGGGCCGCCTTGTCCAGATCCACCCTCATGTCGTACTTCGTCTGAGGGTCTTCGACGTACCAGTCCACATCTACAACGCCTGGGGTTTGCTGAAACACCTTCTTGATCTGCGACGCCAGTTCAATCTGCCCTTTGTAGTTAGGCCCATAAATTTCAGCAACCAGAGTCTGTAGCACGGGTGGACCAGGGGGAACTTCGGCCACCTTAATGCGGGCGCCGAAGGGTGCCGCAATCTTATCTAGCTCCGGCCGCAATCGCCTCGCGATCTCGTGGCTCTGTGCCTTGCGATCGTGCCGCGAAAGCAGATTCACCTGGATGTCAGCTTGATTGGATTGACTCCGCAGGAAGTAGTGCCGCACCAGGCCGTTGAAGTTGTAAGGGCCAGACGTCCCGGCATAGATCTGATAATTAATGACCTCGGACTGCTGCCCGAGATATTGTCCCAGTGCTTGTGCCGCTCGAGTCGTCTCTTCCAGAGGTGTGCCATCCGGCATATCAATGATGACCTGGAACTCGCTCTTGTTGTCGAAGGGAAGCATCTTGACGCGTACCCACTTCAACGGGACAAAAGTCACGGCAGCGAGCAGCAGTAGCACAACGCTACCGAGAAACGCCCAACGGCGGCCCGCGTTGAGTATGAGCGGGTTCATCATCCGCCGGTACAGGCGGGTAGTCCAACCCTCGGGGTCGTGCCCGGAATGGCCGCGATCGCCCGCATGTTTCCTCAGCAACCTCAGTGCCGCCCACGGCGAAACCACGAAAGCCACAATCAGAGAAAACAACATGGCCGCCGAAGCACCCACGGGGATCGGGCGCATGTATGGACCCATCAGGCCGCGCACGAAGGCCATGGGCAGGATTGCGCCGATTACCGCAAAGGTGGCGAGAATCGTGGGATTGCCGACTTCGTCCACGGCCTCGACCGCAACTTCGGAGAGGGATCGCCCGTGGTTTTCTGGCAACCTGAAATGGCGAACGATGTTCTCAACCACAACAATGGCGTCGTCGACCAGAATGCCGATGGAGAAGATCAAGGCAAACAACGTGACCCGGTTCAGAGTGTAGCCATACAGGTAAAAGACGGCCAGAGTGAGGGCCAGCGTGACTGGCACTGCCAGCAAGACCACTCCCGATTCACGCCAGCCGAGGGCGAGAGCGATCAGCAATGTGACCGACAAGGTTGCGATCAGCAGGTGTTTGAGAAGCTCGTCAGATTTGTCTTTCGCGGTCTCGCCATAGTTGCGTGTGACTGTGATGTTCAGATCGCTCGGCAGCACATAACCGCGGAGCGCATTGACTTTGTCCAGCACGCGCTCGGAGATATCGGTGGCATTAGTGCCTTTCCGCTTCGAAAGCGTGATGGTTACAGCGGGATATTCCGCGCCGGCTGCCTGTCCTGCGCCACCGCGAGCATTGGCAAACAGTACGTAGGTGCTTGCTTCGGCGGGGCCGTCTTGGAGCTTCTCCGCTACGTCACGCAAGTAGACGGGACGTCCGGCGTGAATCCCCACCACAACCTGACGCAGGTCTTCGAGACTAGTGAAAAAAGTGCCTGCTTCGACCTGAAACTCGCGGTTGTCACGAGCGAAGCTACCCGCTTGCCCCCGACTGTTCGCGTTCTGGAGTTCTCCCACGATCGCACCCGGCGTAAGTCCGTAGGCTGCGAGCCGCAGTGTGTCGAGAACTACTCGTATTTGCCTGGTCTGCCCGCCGATGATCTTAGTTTCGGAAACGTCGTCGAGCGGCTTGAGGGAGTTTTCCAGCTCACCAGCGATTCGCCGTAGTCGGTATGCGTCGTAGTCTTTCCCCCACAACGTCAGGGCCATGATCGGCACGTCGTCAATGGAGCGGTTCTTGATGATCGGTTGCGAGACACCGGGTGGAATGCGATCGAAGTTGGAGTAGAGCTTGTTGTAGGTCTGCACGATCGCGTCTTCTTCTTTGGTACCGACATAGAAGCGCACCACCAGCATGCTCAAGCCAGGATGACTGATGGAGTAGATGTACTCAACGCCTGGCACTTCGCGCAGTAACTTCTCCATCGGAAGGCTGACCCGTTGCGCGACTTCTTCGGACGATGCGCCCGGCATCTGCACAAACACGTCGAGCATGGGCACCACGATCTGGGGCTCTTCTTCCCGCGGAGTCTTGAGGATGCTGAATGCACCCAGAAGCAGCGCGCCGACGATCACCAACGGTGTCAGTTTCGAATCAATGAAGCTGTGGGCAATGCGACCAGCCAGCCGCAATCCTGGCGGAGACTGAATCGTCGAGTTGGAATCTTTGTCAGGCATTACTCAGCCTCGACGCGTTTGCCAGTGAGGTCGAGTGCACCCGGTTTGGCCACAAGCCGCTCGCCGTCCTGAAGGCCGGCCAATACTTCGATCTCCGACCCGCAGGGCTTACCCAGTGTGATGTACCGCAAGTTTGCAACCCCGTTCTGGTCGAGCACAAAGATGCCCTGTAATTGACCGCGTTCGACCACTGCCGAACGTGGAATCAACAAGGCCTGCCGCTCGCCTCGAGAGAACTGCGCCCGGCCGAATAGCCCCGATCGCAGCCGCGTGTCCGTGGGCAACTCGATCTTCACCAGAAACGTGCGGCTGGCCGGGTCAGCAGCAGGAACGATTTGCACGACCTTGCCCTTCAGACCTGCGTCGCCGAGAGCATCGATCGAGACCGTGATTTGCTCTCCTGTTCTTACGTAGCGCAGATCGGTCTCGTTGACAGCGGCTTCCAGACGAAAGCGACGCACGTCCTCGACCGTGAAGATCGGCACGCCAGGTGAAGCCAAGGTGCCGGAATCGGCTTTCTTCTCCGTCACCACCCCGTCGAAGGGCGCTCGAATTCGCGTGTAATCAAGAGAAGTGTGAGCCTGGGTGAGTGCTGCCTTTGCCTGGGCCTGGCCGGCCTGTGCCATATCACGATGAGCGCGAGCCGATTGCTGACGGGCTTTCACCTCGTCGAATTCCTGCGGACTGACCGATTTCCGTTCATAGAGGTTCTGGTAACGGTTCAACGTAGAATTTGCGAGTGCGAGGTCGGAATCCGCTGCGATGAGTTGCTGCTGGGCAGCGACGTCGGCAGCAGTCGCGCGGTTTACGGCGGCCCGCGGTTGCGAGTCGTCGATCACTGCAAGCACTTGACCTCGCTGAATGTGGTCGCCTTCGTGAGTTCGGATATCGACGATGTTCCCCATCATCTGGCTGGCGATTTCGCTGGTCTGGGCAGCGCGCACGGTTCCGACCGCCTCCAGAAGATCAGGAACGCCGGCGTGCTTCACGGCGAGCACGGAAACGTTTCGCACGGTTTCCGGCGACGGAGCCGTCCGGCTTTGCTCGTTAGAACAGCCGGCGAGGCTAACTACCGCAAGGAGCATCAAGAACGAAAGTTTGAATCCAGTATTCACACGATTCATGGCGTCACCACGGGAGATTGCGCATTCAAGCTTCCGCCCGCCAATTCCAGGTTGGCGTAGCTAGTCTGAAAGTGATAGACCGCCTCCCAGTAGTCGGTCTGGCTGCGGCGCGCCGCATCTTCAGCGCCCAATAGGTCGGTAATTGTGGTCAGGCCGCTCCCGTAGCGGTCCTGGTTGATGCGGAGACTTTCTTGTGCCTGGGCGATTGCCGCTCGGGCTACGTCGATCTGCTGCCGGTTGGCATCTGTTTCGTAGTAAGCTCGCCTGACTTCGAGGCGAACCGCATCACTAGCAGCCTGCTTCATCGCTACGATCCTTTCTTCGAGCGCTCGCTGCCGGGAGAGTTCCGCGCGTTTTGCGCCACCTTGAAAGATGTCGACTTGCACTTCGATCCCGCCCAGCCAGTTGTTGCCTCCGCCGCCAGCTAGAAACGTGGGATTGTCCATTTCCCAGCCCGCAAACGCATTCACGCGCGGACCAAACGACGACTTGGCAATCGACACGCTCTGCCGCTGCGCTGCTTCCTCGGAGGCGATCCGCAGTAAGTCGGGACGATTTGTGAGTGCCTCTTTCTCGACTTCCGCAAGCACAGGGGCGGGAAGCGTGCGCTCAGCCAACGCTTCGGTAGTCTGGAACGGAGATTCAACCGGCATCCCCATCGCTGTGTTCAGCTGTGCCCGCGCCACTTCCAAGGTGTTCCTGGCCCGGATGAGATCCTGCTGTCGCGCCGCCATGCGAACCTTCGCTGTTAGCAGATCTGACTCTACAGTCAGCCCGCTGTCGAATCTCGCCTGACTGCGGTCCATGATCGACTGGGCAGTCTTGGCCGACTGCTCGGCAACTTCGAGTTCCTTGGCCGCCAGTAGAACGTCGTAGTAGGAACTGACCACGCGGAAGACGATCTCCTGATCCGTGCGGTCCAACTGGTGTCCGGCAGCCTGGTTGATCTGTTTTGCCTGATTGACGCCGTGCCAACTAGCGAATGAGTCGAAAAGGTTCCAGGTTCCGCCAAACCGTGTGGCGAAGTTGCCGAACGGCAGAGGTGTGTTCAGGCTGTTAAGGGCAAAGTCGGCGGTGGTGAAACGTCGTTGCCGCAATTCGCTGCCGAATACATAAACCGGGTCATTCCCACGGGTGGCGGTCTCAGAAAAACTCAAATGAGGCATAAGGAAGGAACGCGCCACGCGAATTTCCGCGGAGGATGCTTTGGTTTCCGCAATCGCCGCCTTGCGCAGCGGATTTTTCTCCAGCGCGATCGTCACCGCCTGCTGCAGAGTAAGAGATGAAGGCTGAACCTGTTGCTGAGCCGAAGCCACCGCCAAAAGGAGACACACAGCGGGGATGCTCAAAACCATTTTGACGGGTACGTTCAACCTTGCGCTCCCACGGCCTGCGCCAGTTTCATCCATTCGGTTTTGTCCTCAACGATTTCGTAGGTTGTATGAAAACTAGCGCTCTTCTGCACCATGGCCCCAACCGAGCAGTACTTCTCTTCGGAGAGACGGATGGCTTCTTCCAGCGCCGCCACGTCAAGTTCAAAACCGGTGACCACATGGTGAATTCGTACTGCCGTGAACACCTGGGGTGGGCGCTCCGCTTGGTCGGCTTCGACCCGCACCTCGTAACCGGTGACTTTTTGGTGATACTTTTGGCGCAGGATGGTGATGACGTCGAACGCGGTGCACCCCGCCAATCCGGCGGCGACCAGTTCAATCGGCTTCGGGCCGCTACCTCCGGCTGCATCATCTAACAAAAGGTGATGGCCGCTTCCGGTCTGGGCCACAAATTGGCGGTGCTGCTTAAGTGGTTGAGTTAGCTCGACTTTGGCTGTGATCATGATTGCCTCCAATGTGCTCTATCGACAAAACACACGAATAAATGCAGGAACCGGGAATTTGTTACAGGGAAAATTGTCGGCACGGTGATGGCTTTTCGAAGTCGGTCTGTCGCAAGGACTGTATGATCAAGAATTGATAGTGGAGACAAAACCGATGAGCGTTCCGATCAAGTTTCGACTCCCAATGCTAGGCACTGTCGCCATTGCCTTGACATCTGGGGTTCTGGCTTATCAGGCCAGCCTTATCCCGGGCTCGCGCCTGATCAACCCTGACGAGTTGGTCAAGATTCTTCAGTCCGCCAAGAGTGAGAAACCGCTAATCATTCAAGTGGGCTCCCACGTTCTCTACACGCAGGCGCACATCCCCGGTTCGGAATACATTGGATCAGCCTCCAGCGAGGCTGGGTTGCAGTCGTTGCGGAAGCGAATGGAATCGTTGCCGCGAAATAAGTTCATCGTCCTTTATTGCGGGTGTTGCCCGTGGAACCACTGTCCGAACGTCAAGCCTGCCGACGACGCGCTCCATGCCATCGGCTTCACCAACGTGAAGGTTCTCTACATCGCAGGCAATTTTGGCATTGACTGGGTCGACAAAGGCTATCCGGTTGCGAAGGGAGACTAGGGAAGGAAACGCTTCCTGCCTGGGGTCGGCATATTGAAGAGAGGGATTCTCAGCGGCCTGGCGTTGGTTGTAGTGGTGGCGGGGCTTTATTTCATAACCCGTCATCATGGCGTGCCCGTCGACATCGGGGGCCGCAGTAAACATTCCGTTGCCCCGGACTTCTCGCTTCCTACCTTAACCGGACAAAAACTCGATCTTTCATCCTATCGAGGCAAGGTCGTCCTACTGGACTTCTGGGCAACTTGGTGCGACCCGTGCCGGGATGAAATTCCACATTTCGTCGAACTCCAAAATAAGTACGGCGGACAAGGCTTGCAGATCATTGGCGTTTCTATGGATGATGGACCGGAGCCTGTGCGCGATTTCTACCAGCGCTTCAAAATGAACTACCCGGTTGTCATGGGCGATGCAAAGACGGGTGAACTCTATGGCGGAGTTCTCGGATTGCCGATCGCATTCCTGATCGGGCGGGACGGCCTAATCACGGCCAAACATATTGGCGCAACCGACATCTCAGTCTTTGAAAAGGAGATTGCGAACGTACTCCGAAGCAGCGCGGCTTCTACCTAGCCTTCTTCGCAGCCATCGACAACTGGCGGGTGTTTTTTGCGACCAAGCGTTCGTAGTCAGCAAGAACTTTCATGCGCAGTCTCCCCGCCTTTTGGGGGTCAGGGCCCTCTGAGGGTGATCTTCGGCACTGCTCGACCGTTGCCTTGAGACTAGCGAGGAACGCCTGGCATGGTTCGCAGCCGTTCAGGTGCCGCTCCAGTTCTTCACAAAGCGAATCGTCCAACTGCTCGTCGAGATAGTTCGAGAGCTCGGCAAACATGGCTTTGCATCGCGCGGGTCTGAGCTGTTCATTGCCGGGCTGTTCGTGGGAAGATGCCCGCGAAGGGATGCCTGCTCTCCCCGAGCGTGGTTTCAAGCCTTGGATCAATTGTTTCCGGACAAACAACCTCGCGCGATGGAGACGAACTCGCACTGTTCCAGAACGTAGCCCGGTGATCTCGGCCACTTCTTCGTCGGTGAGCCCCTCCATGTCGCGCAGCACCAAAACAATACGGTATTGTGGCGGCAGCCGCTGAATGGCGCCTCGCAATCGACCCGCTTCTTCCGTCCGGATGGCAAACACTTCGGGGTTAATGCTCCCGTCCGTTCCCATCTGCTCAAGTTCTTTCCGATCCGGCATGAGATCTTCCAAAGAGAGGTCTGGCCTAGGAGCAAACTTGCTCCGGCGCCGATTCATCAGGCACCGATTCTTTGCCACTTTATAGAGCCACACGACGAGTGCTTTGGGACTGTCGAATTTAGGCAGGTAAGGAACCGACTTAAGCAGCACCTCCTGCATGGTGTCCTCCGCGTCCTCGCGCTGGCCGCAGACTCTCATGCTGAAAGAGAACACCGTGTTCTGCAGCAAGGCCAGGGCTTGTTCCAGTGCTGCTTCATCTCCGCGATGCAACAATTGAACCGCTTGCTCTATTTCAGGACGCATTGGAGTAAATGTAGCATGGCATGGTTCTCTCATTGGCAGGCCGCTGCGCTGGTACCGCGTTGGTTGACGGACATCGAGCAAAAGCGTCCACTTAAATGATCGGGACGGAGGAGGAGGTCGGTCCGGAAGACCATGCGCTGTAGCCTTTCTTCAATTGCCGGCGTTGTCTTTTGCGCCCTCGTTGTTGTTGCGTGGTCTTCGTCGCCGCACTCCCAGTCCACGGGAGCGACGCAAGGCAGGTCCATCGACTGGGATCAGCTTCTGCAAGAGCGGCGTTATCTGGAGCTTGACAGAGCTCTCTCGTCGAAGTCGAATCTAACCGGTGTGGACCGGGCCTTTTTTGAAGGGGTGATGGCAAACCGCCGCAACCGGGTTGCCGAATCGATCAGAATGCTCGAACCGCTGGTGCCCTCTTTGACCGCCACCAACAAAGAGCGGGCAGTGATCGCGCTGAGCACATTGGCTGACGATTATGAGAAGACCTTTCGGTACGCAGCTGCTGCGGATACTTACGCGGAGTTGGAGAGACACTTCGGATCGTCGATGGACGACCAGGAACGGCAACGAGCGAGTAAGGAGGCCGCCCGGTGGAGTCTGTTGCGAGGAGCGCCACCACAGTCTGCCGAGGTGAAGGTGCCGTTCACGCTGCCGATTACAAGAGATAAAGTTGGACTTCTGGAAGTCTCCGCAGAGCTTGGCAGGTTCCACGAATCGCTAATACTTGACACGGGAGCGAACCTGTCGGCCATAAGCATGACCTTGGCCCAGCGGCTTGGTCTTAAGCTGTCGAGCTCTGTGGCGACGTCCAGAGGAATTGCTGGGCGGAAGATGGTGGTTCATACCGCAGTGATACCTGAACTCAGGCTTGGCGACGCGAGATTAAGGAATGTTGCGGTCATTGTGGTCGACGACAAAGACCTGTTCGTTCCTGAGTTGCACTATCGCATTCCCGGCAGTATAGGGTTCCCGGTTTTGTCGGCCCTGGGGCGAATCACGTTCTTCGCAGATGGCCGGCTCGGCGTCGGGCTGAAGGCTGGGGGGGGAACATCCAATAGCGAGGGAAACCTATTTCTGCAGAGGATGACGCCGATTGTTGCTGCCGAGGTTGGAGGGACAGAAAAGCTATTCGTCATCGACACTGGCGCGGCCGGATCATTTTTCACTGTGCAATACTACCTTGAGCATCGGAAGGATTTCACATCGCGAGCTGTCGGCGATTTCGAGTTAGCAGGTGCGGGCGGCGTGCGAACCTATCCCGCATACTTCGTTGCGAAGCTGAACATAAGAATCGGTGGATCCTGCGTCGTGGTGAATGAACTTCCTGTGATCACCCAGAAGAGAGGATTGCCGGATGACAAGTTTTACGGCAACGTGGGTCAGAGTATGCTCGCCCAATTCAAGAGTTACACGTTTGATTTTCAGAATATGAGTTTCAGCGCGGAAGGCGATACCTGCAAGCCGGGTGACAAGAAATAGTGCCGGCGGATGCTGCGTCAGTGAGTGAGAGGCGCTCCGCGAATTCAGCTGAGGAACAAGCTCGGGGCGCCTGCTGTGCTCATTGCGTCTTCTTCTCCATCGTATAGGTCATCTTCGTGCCTCGCTCCTTGTCAGTCTCCGTAACCTTCATCGATGTTCCATCCGGGGAAACGGCCATGAGAACTCTGTAGTGGACTCGTCCATCCTGCTTGTCCGTTTCCACGATGGTAGTGGCATTGATTTGCCTAAGCGAGACTGTACTGTGAACCGGATCGCCGTGGATCAGGTAGTCCTTCCCGTCAAATTTGGCGTTATAACCTTCGCCGCCCGGGTTCGAAGCCTGCAACCCGTCCGGCGTACTGCGATAAGTAACGGTAATTCCATTCTCAGAAGTAATGTTCACCTTCTGCGCTCGCCATGATCCGGAAATGGCATTTGAGCCCGCCGGACGTGGGCCCATCCTCTCGTAGGTTTCCTCCGCGGTTACGGGTTGCCCGCTGGGAGCGGCCGAGTCTGTAACACTCTGGAGCAGAGTCTCGCCTTCAGGGGAGACCGTGTCTGTCTCTGAATAAACAATCTTGCCGCCCTGCTTTTCCGTCAACGCAACGCTACTGTCATCGATGACCCGGACGCAGACCGTGCTGAAATACGGCGACCCAGCGATTGGATAATCCTTGCCGTCCGCATTTGCTTTGATCTTGGGAACACAGCTCGAGCATTCATAGACTCCGCTTTGCAAGAGATAAACTTCCGGCTTTTTGGGCAATTGAGCCCTCTCCAACTTGGCTACCCAGGTTCCATCAAATGGACTTTGCGCAAGCAACATTGCGGGAAGTAGCAGAAACAGCGAAAAGAAGCCTTTCATGAGGGTGTCTCCTTACTCTCCTAGCGGATCAAATCGGGGAACGGTTAGCCGAAACAGCACGTTCCCGAAGTAAGCGTTGCGTCAGTGGCCCCGAAAACCGCCTCCACCGTGGAAGCCGACGCCTCCATGGAAGCCACCTCCATGGAAACCGCCGCCCTGGAAACCCCCACTGTGACCGCCCCCGCCAAATGCGCCGAAGCCACGAGATCCGCCCATCATTCTGGGTCCGGAATGGAAGCCGCCGCCGGCGGAACCTGGCCCCCGGTAAATGCCGTTGGCGTAATTGCGACCTCCCATGTAGTGGCCACCTGGGCCCCAGTTACGAACATCAGAGCTGAAATGGTGATGGTAGGGTCCGTAGCCATTTCGGTATCCATAACCGTACCCATACCCCCCATATCCGTATCCGTAAAACGGAGCCTGATAGACCCACCACGGCGAGTAGAAGCCCCAACCGAATGGGCTGTAGAAAATTCCGTCACCCGGAATGAAGGTGAAGGAGTCAAACCAAGGATCCCAATACCAACCGGCACCCCACCAACCCGGTCCCCACGGACCCCATCCGCTGTTTGCGTAGATGCCGGCCGCGTCGACGTTGGCCTCTGCCAGGTAAGCCGATCGCAGACTACTCCAGCGATACAAATCGTCTTCCGCATACGATTTCTTGTTGAACTTTTGCACTTTCACTGGGCTGTCAGGGTCGAGGCTCACCTCGCGTCCGCCCTTTACCTTGACCTGCTTACCGCCCTCCTCAACGGAAGCCTTGCCGTCAAAGACACGGAACTGTTCTTGATTCAGGTTGAAGTCATATAGCCCGGTCTTCAAGAGTTGTACAGTGGTACCGCCTGCTGTGATGCGAATGTCGTTCTCCGGATGTATCTCCGCGACTTCCACCATCGCGTGGCCATTCTCTACTCCAACCTCCGTGTTCGTAATGCTGGGCGAGACCATCTTCACAGCACTATTAGTGCCAACTCGCAGGAAGACGCCGGGGGTCAGGAGAATTTCAGCTTTCCCGTCTTGCGTGGTCAGCAGTTGGCCCGGTTGTAACTCGGCCGAGCCGATCGATTTCGAGTCGAGGGTCTGATCACCCATCGAAGCTTTTCCTTCCACATAGTTGAGAGTCCCTGGTAGCGCGGATTTTGCGCTCGTGTCGATCGCCCACGCGGGCGCAACTAAAATCGCGGCCAGAAAAAAGCTGGAAATTGCTCCAATCCTTGGCAGGCGCATACTGATTGCCTCCTCACCTCTACTTCATTTGATGAGGAGAATTCGTTATGTGATGTACCTGGGAATGCGGAAACAAGTGGTCAGGGACATCGTGCGATTCAAGTGATCCCTACTATTAGATGCGTTCCAGCTGCGCTCCGGTTGGAAATCGGCCCAGATTCTCGAACACCAGGAGCTTTGAGTTTCGACGAGAGCAAGAGATCATTTGCACTACGAGCAACCCGCGTCTGGCTCTGGGTATTCATATTTATTAACCCATCCACGATGGTGAGGAGGCATGAGAATGAAAATTCGCAACGCAGCAGCGATTACTATCTTTTTCAGTCTGGCCTGCGCGGTGTTTCTACCCGCCGCTCGGGCTGACGATTGGAATCAAATGACGAAACTCGCTTTCACTCAACCCGTAGAGATTCCGGGCGGCGTCCTGCGCGCAGGTACTTATTGGTTCGTTCTTGCTGATAACGACGCTGACCGCAACATCGTCCAGATCTTCAGCGTCGACCGGTCCCAGCTTGAGGCAACACTGATCACGGCGCCAACCTACCGGCAGCAGCCAGCAAACGAAACGGAAATCAAATTTGCGGAACGTCCACATGAGAAGCCGGAAGCGCTACTCAAGTGGTACTTTCCCGGCAGCTTGACTGGCCATGAATTCCTTTACTCAAGCAGACATGAAAAGGAGTTCGCTCGGGACGCCAAGCAGGATGTGTTGATCGAGCCGACAAGTCTGGCCTCGAACAGAGGGGTGAGCCGGCCGTGATTGCCAGATAAATCACTGGTGAGAAGAACGCATCCGACAGCAAAATGGGCGGTCTGAAAATTATCAGACCGCCCGATTTGTTTGCCTACCTAAAATTGAAGCTGGACCTTGATCTGAACTGTGCGCGGAGACGCATCGCCGCCCAGGAAGGAACCAAACAGGCTAGTAGGTGGGCCCACGGTCCGGACGATGCTTCCGAACTGGGCGCTCGCAATGTTGTTTACCGGTTGATCGAAATTAGGATGGTTGAAGAGGTTGAAGGCCTGGGCGCCTATCTGCAGTGTTGCGCCTTCCCAGCGAGGAACGCGGAAGTTCTTCATAAGCGCCATGTCGGTGTCGAAGAACGTGGGGCCATAGATCTGGTTCCGGCGCTGGTTGCCGAAAGTTGCGATGCCACCAGGAGTCGCGGGTGACATAAACTCAGATGAGTTCAAGCACGGCGTGATGGCGGCCGAAGACCCGCACGAAAGCGGCCCAACCGAAGAGTTAGCGAACAAGTCAAGACCGGTTGCTGGGCCATAGTTGTAACTTCCGAGCGCTCCGGTAGTCGCGCCATCCACTACGGTGAAGGGCAGGCCAGAACGCGCGAAGATGGTTCCCGACACGGTCCAGTCGAGCAAAGGACCTGCCCATCCATGCAATTTGGGAGTGTTGTAGACGTAGTTAAGGTTGAATTGATGCCGCACATCGTAGTCGGCATTGCCGTAGTTGTACTGCCTGAGGTTATACGGGTTCTGTGGCGCAAGAACGCTGGTGTTGGTGTCGAAGTTGAAGGGCAGGAACCCGCCGTTGGAGATGTCGTCGAGTGCATGGCTCCAGGTGTAACTGGCTTGAACCTGCAAAGATTTGGACATCTTACGCGTGAATTCAACCGTGAGCCCGTTGTAATTTGACACACCGGGATTCGACACTTCGGTGACCGTGGAGAAACGTGGGTCGCCCGGAGCCGAAGGAAGCCCCGCGAACGAACTTACTCCCAGGGCAGACACACAAGGGGTCGCGCTGGCGGGTTGGAAGGGAACAGGTGCGCTGTTGCAGTACGCGTTTAGGCCTGGGTTCACCAAAGCTAAATCACTGCCGTGGTTTCCCACATAGTTGATCGAGAATGACATCTTCGATCCCAATGCTTGCTCCACTTCGAGATTCCACTCCTGGTACGTCGGGTAGTGGATGCTGTTCGCGGAGTTGGTGAAGGTTGGCGGACTGAATAGGTCGCCGCCTGGACCGGACTCGATCTGGCCGATGTTGAGTCCCGAGTTGAAACCCGAAAGGAACGCCGCATTGGAAGCGGTCGTGGCCGTCTGCGCACTTCCCGCAAGTCCGGGTGCCAGTTGAAGACCGGAAGCAACAAACGTGTTCTTCAGCGGTGAGTTGGTGTCGAAAGAAGCAGCGATGGTCCCGGGAAAGACATCGGCGAAGATTCCCACACCGCCGCGAATCACGGTGCCGCCGCTTCCAAAGGGCTGCCAGGCAAAACCGAAACGAGGCTCCCAGGACATGGCCTGGTAATTCGGCAACGCCTGGTTGAGGCCCGTCTGGATCGCCTGATTGTAGGGCTGGCTGGGATCGTGAGAGGCATCAAAAAAGGAGTTGGTCAAACGGGCAAAGCAGTTGGTCTGACAAACCGGGTTGGAGTTGTGCTCCGCACGCAGGGCCAATGTGAGCTTCAGACGAGGTTTTACGGTCCATTCGTCTTGGGCATAGAAGCCGAGGGTGTACAACGCAATGGGCTCGGTGGGACGGGTGGCAAAAGCTTGTTCGAAGGTATCCGCTGTGCCGTTGAAAAAACTGTTCAGCGAGTTGAAGGTGGCGGTTGGGAGGGTCGCAAAGAAGCCACCGGGCGTGTAGTCGGTGATGTCGTTGCGGCGGAAGTTGACGCCGAATTTCAAGTAGTGATTGCCCATTTGCCGGGCGTAGTCGTCCTCGATTTGGTACTGGGTCGCGTTTCGTCCTTGCGGCAAGGTGTTGTAGAAGAATCCGCCAGGAGTGTAGAACAAGCCGTTGGGTGGGCCACCCGCGAAGGCCAACTGGTAAGGCATGGCAGCAATTGCGGCAGTTAGATTTGGAGGTTGGAAAACCGCGCTGTACCAGGATCCTGCGGCGATGAACTGGTTGACCGCATTGGCGCCGAAGGTGTGGTTTTCCTGGAACTGCCCTTCGTACTGCGGTTGGTTGCTCTGGAAATTGAGCGTCGGGGTTAAAGGATCCGTATACGAAGCCTGCAATCCGTGATCCGTGCGGAAGTGAACAAAAGCACGATCGTTGTTTCCAATGATCTGGTCAACGCGGGTGGTCAGCAACCATTCGTCAGTCAGATTATCGATGGAGGACTGGAACTGTAGAGCGCAGGGCGCGGACCCAAGCAATAGCGAGGAAAAACCATTGCACCCGCCTCCTGGCAAAATATTTGCCGCGCGGGTAGCGCCCGGAGAGTTGTTGTACAGACCGAAAATCTGGCTGTAAAAAGGCGCTTCCGCCGCATTCCCGTTGGCTGCCAGGTTCGCCAGGGTTGCGCTTTGAAATTGTGGACTGGGAATATTCACCGGCTGGACCGCAGGAAGAAGTATGCGCAAGCCTTCTGTGTCTACGAAAAAGAAGGTCTTGTTCTTGATGATGGGTCCACCCACTGAAGCTGCCCACTGATTGGCGTTGTCAAACGCGCGGGGCGTTATTGGCGTCGTGTGATTGTTAAACCAGTCGTTCGCGTTCATGGTGCGGCCGTTCCAGAAGTACTCGGCGTTACCGTGAAAGGTATTGGTGCCAGATTTGGTGACGTAGTTCACATTGGCGCCCGCCAGTTCGCCGTACTGCCCGGAGTAGCCATTGTTGACCACTGTGGCTTCGCGGATATCGTTCGCTCCGAGCATCAGGTTGGTGGCTCCTGTGTTGTTGAGGTTCAGAAAGGGGTCGTTTTCGTTCATGCCATCGACCGTGAACAGGTTGGAAGTGCCGGAAATTCCAAAGGTCGCGCTGTTGCCGTAACCGGCTTGCGTATTCATGGTTGTGCCAGGCGCGGTCTGCACGTAGTAACTCAGATCGTTGCCAGGATTCGGAATGGCCGCGATCTGCTCGGGGCTCAAGTTTGTGGAAATGTTTCCAGTTTCGGTTTGGATCACGCTTTCGCCCGCGGTAACCTCAACGGTCTGGCTGGCGGTGGCGACTGCGAGTCGCAGGTTGGCCGTACTCGCTTCACCAACGGTAATTGTGATTCCCTGCTCGCTCGTCTGGAACCCTGGACTGGTTGCGGACACAGTGTAGGTGCCGGGATTCAAGAGCGCGAAGCGGTAGTTTCCCGATGCGTTCGTGTTTTGGGTTACCGTGCCGTCGGTGTCGTTGTTTTTGAGAGTAACTTTAACGTTAGGCAGCACGGCACCGCTCGGGTCCGTGACTGTGCCCGTGATGTCTCCCGTGGTGAGGGATTGTGGGGCAGCCGGAATCGCCAGCAATGTACAAAGCAACGCTGACACGAGAAGAGACAGTTTCTTCCGATACATATTCGACCTTCCTTTCAAGAGACGGTTTGTTGAATGGCAACTCAGACACGCGGAGCCGCCTTGTCGAATTTTTCGCTCAGTTCCGGAATTTGCGATCATTTGCAGAACTGAAGTTTGTTCATTCGCGCACACACCTCCGCCCTCGTCGACAGCGACACATCGACACTTTGCACGCTGTTCGCGCCAATTAGCATCTTGGTCGAGACAGTGGCAAGCCTCCGCGATCAACAATTTCGGCTGGATCTAGCCGAACGGGGGTGGGCGATTGTAGTGGGGACCTCGCAACCGCAGCTGTGGAGTGAGCTCGGTTGGCGGGGTGAAACATTCGGACACTTCTGATCGTGGAATCGATTGAGAAGCTCGGGCTGGAGCGGTCCAGTCTAACCTCTCACCCTCAAATGATTGCTTGTGATGCTGAACTCTCTCGTTCTTGAAAGTGGATTCAAACGTGGGGAGATGGTCAAAGTGGGGCAGCGCGAGTCGCGACCCCAGCAGGGCGAGGATGACAACGGATATAAGAGCGGCACGGCACTGGCTAAACCGGCGCTCCTGACCGGGGAGATAGCTCCCCAGTTGTCGCCCGCTCTCGGCCTCAAAAGTCACTACTTGATTGGCCCTTCTTCGACTCAGATGCCTTGTAGCGCCTCTGTGGTTTCCCACGGCTGGCGGCATCCCCGAGCCACTGGCTGTTATGCCCTACAAAACATTACGAGACAATACTTTACGGGATCGCAAACAGTTGGCTGTGATGTCTGCGGTGTCTAGTTCACCCGCAACAGCATTCCGCTTCCTCTTCTTATGTTCAGATCACCTTTGCCCAATCTCAGTGTGATGTCACCAACTGGATTACTCCGTCCCGCATGGACTATCTCCAGGTCCGGGAGATCGTAAGCTCCGCAAGCATCGGAGGAAAATACCCACAGCGCTTGCAGCCGATCATTGCCCTCTATCTCGCCTCGACACTTCGTGCCAGTTTTGGCAGAGACATGAACCCGCACGCCGTTGGTCGTCGGTTCTCCGACCGTCCGTAGTCCATTCGCCACCGGCCCGCCGCCTCGGTAAACGACCTCGCCGCCAATCTGATCCGTGGTCCAAGCATTTTCTGACGTTCCGCGGTCGGGGCCAGTCTCCGGAAGTTGAGCTTCTTCTACCGACATCATGGATGCCATTGCCCTTAAGTTGGTGGTGATCGGCACCTGCCGCTTGGAAACGAGAAGGGTGTCGAAGCGGAAAGACACTTGCGCGCCGCTGGTGCCATTCGCTGGCTTGACATCAATCACGTGGCCGATCACTTTTGCGCCAGCATGAATCGTTGATCCTGGCGACAACGGCACGTCCTGCATAACTCGTGCCGTAATTACCTGCCCGGCTTTGACCCTCCGTGAATTAAGGGAAAAGTTCAAGGCAACCGGAAGGATGGTGCCGACGGGAATTGCGTTCTGCGCGAACAAATCCGCCGCAAACATAATCACGCTGATACACAGTATGGGTTTCATGGGAGCCACCTCTCGAAAATTATGTCATCGCCATTCGCCTCGTAAATTATGTCTGCGGGAGGGCTCGATGTTCTTTCGCCCACCACGAGCAGGCTCAACGTTCTTCTGGTCCTTCTTACAACTTCGGCGAAGTCGGAGTGAATGCAATTCCTCCTCGCCCAGTTGAGAACGTCGCCCCCGGGGTGTGTGAGCTGCTCACCCCAGCAGGGGAATGCGTCCCAGTCGTGTCGCCATGGCTGGTTTCAGTCTGCGCCGTTGCACCGCCGGGGCGCGTGGGTTCCAGTTGATGGCCAATATTGGTCGGCGCCCAGTATTGAAAAAACTGCCTGGTGGACGGCGACAAAGCCAAGGGCGCGACCGGCTTGTAGGCAGGCAGAGATGGCAAGGGCCGAAAGATTGTATTCAGTTGTGGGATGCTACGATCCAACGTGAAGATCGTAGCCGGTGTTTGCGGACAGTTCTTGGAAAAGCACAATTGCTGCTGGCCGTACGATGGTACAAAGAATCCGACCAACAACGCTGCGATTAGTATCGGCTTCATACGCACCTCCGAATTCTTTCTTACACTTAAAATCCCTTAGGCGGACAAATATGCCCCTGGATCATTGAACTGGTCTCTTTGGCCTTTTGGCCAAGAGTAGAGTCGGGCAACGTCAACCAGAATCTGTCCATCTGGCGCCATCTCGACGTGGGCACGGTCCATGGGCCGTGGTGCTGGCCCTTCAAAGTTGATTCCTTCGCTGTCATAGCCGCTGCCGTGACAAGGACACTTGAATTTGTCCTCCGCTGGCTTCCAGTCAGGCGTGCAGCCCAAGTGCGTGCAACGCGCATAAATGATGAACAAACGATCCGGATTCCGGTCGACCCATATACGGTATTTCTGCAGCCACTTCTCGTCGATTCCCAGTCCGTAGTCAGAGGGATAACCGATCTTGAAAACGGTGGCTGGCTCAAACAATACCCGTGGAAAGAAAAACCGCAGAAATGCAATGAACCAGCTCGTGAGAAAAGCCGCGACGCAACTCCAGACGAAGCGGCGTCGTTGCCGGTTAAGTTCGGTATCCTTCGGCCCGACGGACGGAATTCCACCTGCTGGCGCAGCCTTGGAGGTCCCTACTGCAGGGCTCCCCACGTAGGTCGTGGCGTCCAGTTTGGCGGCAGGAGAGCCAGTTTGGCCGCGACTCGGCGTCACTGCCGAGCCTGACTCGCCTTTCGCCTTCCCGGATTGGGTAACCACTTCGGCAGGCATTTCAATTCCCTGTCACGCTCCGAAGGAATCCGGCGCATCAGCCTTCCCACTCCCGCAAGCGCCTGTCCTAGTTCTCCAACTCTTCGAATACTCCTTCGGGATGTTCACAGTTCCGAAGATACGAGTCGAAGAATCGAACCAAAAACGGTGTCTGGCTGCCAACGCCGTTGAACAACAGAACGGGAACGTCGGGCTTGATGCGCTTCATTTCAGCCCTTACGGCAGCGCCGGTAGCATCTGGCAAGTCATATTCCAACACCACGCCCAGCACCGGGTGATCTCTCACCAGATCAAGAGCCTGCTCACCTGTCGTGGCCGACATGACTTCATAACCCGCCGACTCCAGCATGTACCTCAGCGCCGACATATATTCGGGATGGTTCTCCACGCAAAGGACCTTTATCTCGGTCATGTTCGAAACTCCATTCGATTAAGGTTCATCATTTACGACGGTTCTACTTCGAAGCCCCACGCTATTAAGAGATCGATCGGTACGTACTTTTGTCCCCGGTTGGCGCGCGCCCACTCCTTGAGTTCGGCAGAGCTTGCGTACTGTGCCGGAGAGAGTCCCATGTTCTCCACGATCTCGTCGAATGACGCAGCCCTTTTGCGTGTCATTGGGGCAATACCACTCGAACCCCAGCTTCGGTCGACAAATCTCTTTCTGGGCAAGCGGATCTCCTCCCTGGACCAACCCGATTTACTTCGACACGTTCGCCGTAGCTATCCTGCTACTCAAACCCCACGCGAGTTGCTAATCGCAGTTGGGAATGGCCGACGAAATCGCATCCGACGAACCGCACTCATGTCTCCGCAACACTCGCTGGTGCGAGAGGATCCAGATGCCTTCGCCGTTCGCCACATAGATCAAGCCCCGTGCATCATCTGCCAAAACACTCGTGACTCCGCTGAAGGTCTGAATTGTCCGCGGATGCGCCGGATCGGTCACATCCAGCACGCGAACCGACTCCGGCACACTACCGCCTCCGCGAGTTCCTTCTGCGCTTCCCGTTGCGCGAGAAGCACCAACACCTGTGCCGCTGTTTGGATTTTCAGCGATTGCAAGTCCGGAGCTCACCATGGTTAGATTCGCCTCTGGCAGGTGGCTGACCATCTTTGGCTTTGCCGGCTTGGTTACATCAACCACCGTGAAACCTTGCTGAGAAGGCTGCTGCAGGTACAAATACCGTTTCCGGTCTTCTTGTTGCAGAAACATTTGTTGCACTGATGTGCCGGACAGCGCCAGGTGGGCGATCACCTTCACATCTGTGTAAGACGGATAGAAATCACCTGTTGATGCCGCTGAGTGCAGTGTCAGAAATAGTGTGCCCAGCGCCACAATCATGCCGGCAACATTCTTGGTTCCATTGATCGTTGTCATTGCGATTACTCCTTCTTGTGATTCGGTCTTGCCGGACGCATGCCGCATCCGGCTCTCATTCAACGTCACTGCCGAGCGAAAGCGGATCAGTTTCCAATTCGGCGTCCTTGCTCATTGGTTTGCAGTTTCTCGTTCTCCCTCAGAACGTCATAGACCTGCTTGCGAATTTTGCCATGCTGATCTGAATAGCGAATCTCCAGGCCATGTTTCCCCATCCACGCTTGAAAACTCTGGTTGACAGGTAAGGTGGTGCAATGCGACCACTGGTTATAGACCGTGCATGCAATTTCTAGTGAATTACCATTGGGTTTCTGGACGACCATCGTGTTTTCGACGTAGGTTATCGGGCTTGAGTTGGAGCAATAGGCGGAGATGTCGTGATAATCGCAGTTGGCCGGGGCAAGCGCAGGGCCTTGGAACTGGTGCGTTGTCCCACTTAGCACCTTAATTTGAAATGGCAACTCTTTCGACCAGGCGTTTGCCAGAAAAAGTGTGCTAAACGCGAATGTTGCGACCGCCAAGATCTTTGTTCGATTGATCGTTGTCATTGCAATGCTCCTTTCGCAATTCGGCTACTCGGGGCGTTCTTTAACCCGCTTTTTTCAACGTGACCCTCCGATCAGCTTTCTCTATCTCTTCGAAGCCCTGTTGGCAGCGGAGACAGTATTGAGTCCACGGCAGAGCATCAATTCGCCGGGGATTGATGTCTTCCCCGCAAGCCAAACACACACCGAAAATGCCTTGCTGAATTCGAGCCAGTGCTGCGTCGATCATGCGTACCATCTGTCGTCGTTCGTCGGTTTGTTGAAATAGAGCCTCCTTAGATACGTTTGTCGTAGAAAGATCCCCGACGTCCTTGGGGCAGTCAGAATCCAAGCTGCGGGTTTCATCTCCTAATCGATCGAGAGACCTCATCGCTTCTTCGCGCTGGATTTGGAGAATGCGCCGGCACCTTAGAATTTCTGAGCTGTCCACCTTTCCTGTTTGCCGTGATTGTTGCGTTCTCATACCTCCAATTCTCCTTCGCCGCCGAACCGTCCCGCATTCCGCAGGTAAGAATCAAAGAAGCGCACCATGAATGGTGTCTGCCTTCCGATTCCGTCAAACAGCAGAACGGGAATGTCTGGACGTATGGCTTTTAGTTGTGCGCGCAACGTGGTGCCGGTTGCGTCCGGCAAGTTGTATTCCAGGAGCACTCCGTCGATCATTTGTTTGGTCAGCAGATCGATCGCCTGCCCCCGGTTGCGTGCAGGCATTACTTCGTAGCCAATCCCTTCGAGCATGGTTGTTAGCATAGCCATGTACTCTGGCTGATCCTCGACACACAGAATCTTCATTCCACTCATTTGTGTTCTCCAAAACTGAGGCTCAAATCAAGGTTGTCGTTCTCTCGCAGTGCGCTCGGGGATCTAGGGACCAAGAACATGAGTCTGGATCTCTCGACTTCCGGGAGCGGTTGCATTCGAGGCAAAATCTCCCGAAGCGCCCAGTCGATTCGATAAACACTTTCCGAAATCGTCCGAATGCACTCCTGGTTTTGGCTTAGATACGCCGAGGCAGAGATCGCCATCAGGGCATTCCGAATGTGGTGATTCATTTCGGAGATCACTTGTGTCCGCGCCAGCATTACCTGATATTGACGGTGTACGACGGCAGCTACTTTCGCCACCAATACGCCAACCAAAAATGCGGACACAGCTTCTGCTAACCATCTTTCCTTCCGGCGTCCGATATCCGGAACCAACAGATAGTGCATAACCTCAGTGATCATGAAGCAGGCCAACCCCACACCCAAGGGAATGAGCCGTTCAATCCACTTGGGGTGCAAATCGTTGAACCAGCTTCTTTGTCCAGTAGCACATCTTGCTGCCACCGAAGTAACCATGGGCCACCTCCAGTGCTTGCAGAGTGTCGGACTAACGAAAAGGTTTACTGATGCTTGAACTGGGACGGATTAGCTGATCGGAGGCGGGCGATTGAAGTGGAAGCCTTTGGTCTGAAGCGTGGAGAATAGCCGCGGAGTCGGCGTTACGTGCGCCGACTGAGCGGTGGGAGGAACTGGTCGAAAGCTGTCGACCGGAGCGCTCCATTTCGAGGCGCCATTGTCAAATCGAGGTCTCTGGTCGTGATGTGAATCGGCGCTGGCCGCAGAGTGAACATGTGAGACGCTAGGAAAATGGGGCGGTACATTCCGCGCGCCCAGGACCGCAAGCAGTGCAATGGACGCGAGAACGCCTCGAATCCAGATCGATCTGTAACTGCCGCTCGGGCAATACCGGTCAAGCGACATAGTCCCCACCTTACAGGTAATGATGATTGTACAATGAATTTGGTTACCCGATTTCATCTTTTCTTTGGTTATCTTGGGGCCACCTTTTAGTTTGGTCGCCCGAGGCGAGCCCAAAAAGCCGACCACGGCCAACCAAAATCGCCGTGAAGTCATCCTTTTTATCGGCAATCCTTGGGAGTTGGCTATGTTTTGCCGCCATTGCTTGTTTACTTTTTCCTTTCTTCTGGCCGGAATGGCGAGCGCTTGGTCGGAAGACTTTTCGCTTCAGATTAAGGTGCTAAGAGCGGAAAGCCACGAGTTCCAAGCCCCTCCGCTGGTTCCGCCTGGCTGCAATTGGCGCGATATCTCCGCCTATTGCTACGGCTCGAGCCCGGAAACCTATGTCGAAAACACGATGGTTGTCCGGGAACCCGATGGCAAGTCGCTGGAAATCGCGTGCACGGTTTATAACCAGTGGTCGCATTGCGCCAGTTTGCCCGTCAACCAAGACTTCTCCGCGCGGAGGACAAAACATGGTCTGCGGATTCGCTATTTAGATCAGCATGGCAAAATGCGCAAGCAGTTGTATGAGATTCTGCCGGACACGGGAAGGACGCCTCGTGAATTATCCAGGTCAGGCATGCGGAATTGCCGTCCTTGGGTGTTCTGATATAGTGAGCTTGTGAGGATGGCGAAAAGTCAAAACTCGCGATCCAGTACCCGCGCGGCTAGGTATCAGCTGTTCGTCCTCCTCTCCATTTGTTCCCTGACTGGAAGCCTGGTAACACGCACATTCCACCTCAAGCATTCCTATTGCGTTACCGTGCGATCCAACTCGCCGCATGCAGTGCGTCAACACCTGGATCGCGATGCGATTCGGTGGGTGGCTCCGGTTCCAAACTTCGCTCCGCTGCGGACTTCGACATTCCATTCGTCCATGACGACTAGGGTGTCGCCTCTTCCAAGTTTGATTCTCGACGAAAATCTCTACAACCGGCCCCCTCCTTCCTGCTGAAGTGGCTTTCTTCCTACTCCGCACAATTGATCGGTGGTTGAACGCGATCTCGGGCTAAGTCCGAGGGCGAAAGCGCCTTTGGTCTGGGCCGCGTTTCAAGGCAGCAAAGGATCAAAGGCACCTTATGAAGCGAGTGCTGCTTCTTGTGTTGTTGCTGGTTTCGCTTATGGAACTCACGCTGGAGCGCGATCGAATCTACCTGCTCTTCTCGACAGCGGCTCTGGCAGGCTTGGTGCGAATCACGTTATCCGGACGTCAACGGCCACAAAACGCGGCCAAACTAGGCGTCCTCGTCCGAAACAAGGCGAACCAAGGTGCTTCTGCCTTTTTCCCGACAAGGCAAAGCGATGTTGATTACACATCTCATCCACATTCTACGGAGGATCGCTATGAGAAAGCTGAGTTTGCTCGCGAGTCTGCTTACGTTGTGTCTGATGGGAGGTAGCGCTTATGCACAACAGGTCGATGTTGCGTTTGGTGTCAGTGGACTTTCCGCGCCGGGTGGCAGCACCAACTCTTCAGGAGTCTTCTTTCCCACCATGAGTGGAGGAACATATCCGGGGTTCAGCGGAGATGTGCTGCTCATGCACCACCTGGGTGTTGAGGGCGAGTTGTACTGGAGGGCCACTCAGAACCTGTACGGCGGATATCAGCCCTATCGTCCGATTTTTTACGACTTCAACGCGATCTGGGCTCCGCCCCTGACGAAATCCATCACTGCGGAAGTGATGGCGGGCATCGGCGCCGAAAACCTGCGGTTCTATACCCCTTATCCCAGTTGCGACTTCTATTCCTGCACCAATTACATCAGCAGCAATCACTTTATGGGAGACTTTGGTGGGGGCATTCGATTCTACGTCTGGCACAGCGTGTTCGTGCGACCGGAGGCGCGCCTATACCTGATCAACAACAACGTTGAGTTCAGTTCCAGCCACGCACTGCGGTACGGCCTATCCATCGGCTACTCCTTCGGGCATTAGCCGCCGGATACAACGTACGGGCGAGTCTGACCGAAGTTGAGGTGACTTATGGGGATGACGAGCACGGCTTGATCGCATCAACAATGAGGGGGTTGTGGATTCTGCGGTACAACCGGCCGGCATTGCTGGAGCCCGCAAGAAGAAAAAGCCACGTGACTTCGTTTACTCGATCACCCACGCCCACTGGGATGAGCTGTTTCCTCAATCAGACTCATGGCTCACAAGCTCAGCCGCCACGAAGCTATCGTTGCGGACATTCTGCATACTTTCCACGACGGCATGGCCAATAACGACCGGCCGTCTTAAGGAAGGCCATTTACGTTCACAACCCGGTCAAATTAGTGAACAGCGATGGGGCGCTCAAGACCAACTGGAAAATCCGAAACGCTGCCGGCTTTATAAGTCCCGTGCTCGCCTGCGCTCGCAGGAGCTATTGGCATCCAGCCAATCGAGTAGAGAGCGAACACTAGCCCGAGCCAGGGCAATCGAGCAGTCAGCAGCCCCGTAATAAAGATTGATAGCGTCGCCGTCGGGGTCCATCGTGTACCCGCAGGGGAAGACAACATCGTCGACGTCGCCGTGGCGCTCGTACTCGGCCTCGGGCCCAAAGATCCAAGAATCTCCTCGCAGTAAACACTTCGCCGGATTCTCAAGGTCGAACAGAGCCAGGCCCAGTCGATACAGACAGCCCGAAGGCGTGTGCCGCACTCCGTGGTAGAACGTGAGCCACCCTCTAGAAGTCTCGATGGGCGGCGGCGATAAACCAATCTTGTTGGCGTCCCACCAGGCGCCGCGGCGTGCCTCCAACATCAGCCTGTGCTTGCCCCAATAACGCAGGTCGGGAGAGTAGGAAATCCACATGTGCGATCCCAGCGGCGTCATCGGCCGATGAATGAGCGCCCAGCATCCATCGATTCTACGAGGCAAAAGCGCCGAGTCTTTGTCATCCGGTGACATGATGACCCCATATCGTTCGAAAGTGCGAAAGTCCTTGGTCAGAGCCAGAGACACTCCGGGGCCGCCTCGCGAATAAGATGTGTAAGTGACAACGTGTTGCTGCAACTCGGGCACGAAAGTGATGCGAGGATCCTCGATGCCCCAGATTTCCTCTGGATACTCCCTGGGGCTTGGCATCAGCGTTGGTTCGCTATCAATTTGCCAATTGTCCACTCCGTTGCGCGAGCGAGCGGCGCAAAGATGGGACAAACCTCGCCGATCTTCGACTCGGCAAAGCAGTAGAGTCGATCCGTCCGCGAGTAGGGTCGCGCCCGCATTGAACACACTATTAATGGAGTATGGCCAGTCCTTGGCTGTCAAAATTGGGTTGGCAGGATGCCGAAGAAGGAGAGGCTCGTGGCGAATTGTTGTAGCAACGCTCATGGGTGTTCACTCAGTGGCCCAGATCAAAGTTTAGTTAGTGGAAGTACCAATTAACTTACCGCTGGTTCCCCAAACTATCCGGTTCCGGCAGAGAGCTCATTTCCAGCAGCGCCATCAAAAACGATAGCGTGGATTCTGCTCCCTGGTTCTCGTTGGCGCGGTCAGGATGCAAGCCATCCCGGCAGCCGCCGGTAACGGAATCATAAAGAGGAAGCTGCAGATCGTTATCGCCAAGGAACCAGTTGAAGGCCGACCAAGCCCTGCCGCGCCAACAGCAATCCCCGGTTACACGGTAGGCTTGCAAACAGGCGGAAACCGCGCCAGCGGCCTCAAGTGGCTGTTGATCGAAGCGTGCCTTTTCATCACCCTTGCGATAGAAACCTTGCGATCCGATCGGTACAAAGTGGCCGTTGGTTTCGCAATGCTGTGTTTCCATCAGCCAATCCAGCGCTTCGAGACCGGCGGAAATCATCCGATCATCGGAGCAAGCTGAGCCCACCAGCAGCATAGCTTGGGGTAGTCTCGCGTTTCCGTAGGCGAGAACGTCCTCGACCCATTTCCAATCCGGGGTTCGGATCGACTCGTACATTTCAAGCAATCGCCGACCGAGGACGGATCTTATTTTCTGTGCGTCCCGGTCTCCGGGATATGAATCCAGGTATTCCTGAATTCCGAGCAAGGTGTAGGCCCATGCACGAGGGCTGTTGAATTCCATCACTGCGGGAAGGGAGAACTCGAACAAACGGCCGGCAGCGCACCTCAATCCCTGATCTCTGGACCGGCCTAGAACCGTTCCGAGCCCCCACAGCGCCCGCCCATGACAATCTTCAGAGCCCTCAGCTTCGTTCCACCGGCGATCGTAGCCGAGAAAGTTTCTGAATCTACCCTTTCCGGCATTGAACGCGTGCTGCAAAAACGCCAAATACCGAAAGGAAGAATCTGGAGTAACAGAAGTGACCTCACCGCGCTGGTCCTTGCCCATTTGCTCCAGTTGCACCGTGAAAACGAGCGCGCGAGCATTGTCGTCGGTGGTGTATCCCTCTGAGTAGTTAGGGATTGTGAAGATTGAGTGCTGCAGCATTCCGGTGTCGTCGGTCAGCCTGTTGAAGTGACTCAGGTTCAGCGTCGGCAACTGATTCAGCGTTTTTTGGGTAACGCGGGCTGAGAACTGCACATGCGGACTCTCCATGCGGTCGCCGCGAACTCGAGCAAAACTTTCCATGTAGCCCTGCGCTACTCTTTCCCAGACCATCTCCCGCGCGAACAGATAGGCACGTTTACGCATGGCATGGCGTATTGCAGGGGTATCCAAAAGCTCGACTGTCTTTCTTGCGATAGCACCGGGATCGTCGAAGGGAACCAGCGCGCCGCGACGGTCATCCAGCAACTCGATCGCATGCCAGTACGGGGTCGAGATGATCGCCTTGCCCGCACCCAGGGCATACGCCAGCGTTCCGGAAACCACTTGCGCCTCGTGTCGATAGGGTGTGATGTAAATGTCCGCGGCGCCGATGAACTCAACCATCTCCTCTGGGCTCACGAAGCGGTTGTGGAAGATTACATTCGACCCAACCCCCACTTCCTTAGCCATAGCTTGCAAGTGGGCTCGATACCGGTCGCCTTCGCGGCGGAGGATGTGAGGGTGGGTCGCACCCGCGATGATGTAGACAACATTCTTGTGCTTAGACAAAATCTGCGGCAGCGCTTGAATAACGTTTTCGATTCCCTTGTTAGGGGAGAGCAGGCCGAATGTGAGCAGTACCGCTTTTCCTTCGACACCAAAGCGGTCCTTGTAGAAATTGGGATCGAGGAATGGCAGGTCCGGAACGCCATGAGGGACCATGTCGATCTTGCTGCCGGGCACTTTGAAGATTTCCTGCAGGAATTGAGATGAGAGCTGGCTCATGACGATGAGGCGATCCGAAAGCTCCGCAATCTCTTCCATGACCATGAGCTGGTCGGGATTTGGCTCGCGGAGGACAGTGTGCAGGGTGGTGACGACCGGCATCTTCAGGCCGCGTAACAGCTCTAACACATGGCTTCCAGCCGGTCCGCCGAAGATTCCATACTCATGCTGCAAGCAGACCATGTCGATATTGTTGAAGTTCAAGAACTCAGCGGCTTCCTGATACGATCTCAGATCGTCCTGGGCGAGTGACCACCTCACCCGCGCAGGATAGTCATATCCCTGTTCGGTGTCGTTTACGGGTAGCGCCAACAATCGGGCGGTCCCGTACTCGGCGGATATGGCCGCGCACAGGTCGGTGGTAAAGGTCGCAATTCCACACTGTCGCGGCAGATAATTTCCGATCACCGCGATCCGACTAGGCAGCGATGGTTTCGATTGCGGTCGCGGCCGAATCGGCGAGGACCCGCCTCGAACCAGGGAGTGTGGGCCGATGACTTCGAGTATTCCTTTGGGGAGCACTATGTTTGGTAATGACATTGGTCCTGGCTTGCGGTTGGCTGTCGATAAAAGGTCACACCCTTCCGATAAAGTCGATGAAATCATCGAAGTTGGTCAGAGGTCATGTTGGCCGGGCCACCTTCGGTTATCGGCTTCTCTGGTTTCACTTGCACAACTTCCTTCTAGTCATTATGAAACGAGAGGGAACTGGCAGACTGGTCAAAATTGACCAGAAATGCCTCGGGTGGAACCGGGGGAGTCGGGACAGGAACGAGAGATCCCATCCTTCGCGTTCTCTTCTTTTGCGAAGGATGGGTCAGCACCTTTCTAAAACAACGAATCAATGCTTTTCCTGCGCAATGTGCTCCGGCGGAGGCTGCGGTATTTTGGCTTGCAACTTCTGCGTCTGCTGTTCGTGTTTTTGCTCCAATTGCTGCGTTTGCTGTTGGTGTTTCTGCTCGACTTGCTGCGTTTTAGGTTGGTCTGCCTTCTGTTGGGCCAGGCGCTGGTGGTCCTGTTCTTGCTTCTGCTGGAGTTTCTGATGGTCCTGGTTCTGCTGCGCGGAAAGCTTATCCTGCTGTTGCTGGTATTTCTGGTCCTGTTTTGGGTTTCCCGTATTTGGAGGAGCGCGGACGCGGATGCGGTTGGAGGTCCTGCGCATGGACCGCGTTCGGGGGGCGAGGAACATTGTTCTCGGCGCGAGGAGCCTCCGTTTTGGCCGGTGGCTGAGCTGCGGCATGAGTTTCGGCAGGTTTATACGGCGCTCCCGCTTCTTTGGCCGGTACGGCGGCGTGGTCGCTAAATGCTCCCGCCTTAGGAGTAGCGGCGATAGCCGGCTTGCCATGATTCACAGAAGCCCGTTGCTCAGGGTTGGCGCGGGCAGCTTGCGCATGTTGAGTTTGCTCCGCCACAGGCGCGATATGCCTCTCGTGCGCCGCAGTCTCTTGTTCCGCGTTAGGGCGGGCACTTACGCCACCATTGCCGCCGTTGTAGCTGACGCGGTTCACGGTCGTATTGTTGATCACCGTAGTGTTGTAGGTGTTGTGAATGTTGGTGACGTTCACGTTGTTCACCGAACGATTGTAGGCAAACTGTCCGTGATCCCAGCGTCCGCCCTGGTAACCCTCGCCGGTGTAGCCGTAGCCATAATTGATTCCGCCATAGAAACCTACGTGCGGACCCCAATAACCTTCATTGAAGGCATATCCGCCGTTGCCCCAACCCCAATAGCCCGGAGTCCAGAGAAATCCGACTTGCGGTGCCATCACCCAGGTACCTGGCACCCAGTAGTAATCGCCCTCGCCGTATGCCCAATATCCAGGCGTCCAGATATAACCCTCGGCGGGGACGGGCGGCTGCTCGTATACGGGCAGCGCAGGCGGGGCGATATTAATGGAGATTCCGATTTGCGCGAATGAGGCGGCCGAGATGGCCAGCACTACCAGCGCGAACAACAACGAACGAATGGACGGGATGATACGCATTGTGTTTCCTTTGGCCTGATCATCCTGGGCTTGCCCGATGGTGCTCTGCTGCTGCGGGTTGCGTGGATGGAGAGGCACGATTTCCGGACGAAACGTACTGACGACCTGGTCTCGCTCGCAAACAGTTCCGTAATGAACCTTCTCACCTCTGGGCTTCTAAGTCTGGTCAATAACGCTCACAACCAATTCGCCGCGGCGCAAAGTAATACGCAAGAATGCATCTGAAGGGCATGAACTGAGCAGAATTGAACATCTTTTTGGCGGGCACCGTTGCAATATGTAGCCATGACAGCCAAAGAGAAACAAGCCTTGGCGGTTCGATGCCCCACTTGTGGCGCTAAGCCGAAGGAAAAATGTGAGCTTGCCACTGGCCAGCCTCGTACAGATCCACATCGGGATCGGCGCCTGGCGGGTGCGGAAAAGTAACGGTTCAACAGCTTGAACTGTCCAAAGCCAAACAAGGCGCAAAATGGGCGCACTTTGGCGAGACAAGTCACGATTTGTGCCAACCGATCACCTTACTGGAGTAAACTTACTGTCGATGAGTTCCGCAACAGTTGATAAGAAGAAGCGCGATTTTGATCCCAACACCTTTCTAGCAACCATCGGCGATGGCAGGAAGAATGTGTCTGTGGCCAAGAAGCAAACCATCTTCGCGCAAGGGGATGGGGCGGACGCGGTCTTCTATATCCAATCCGGCAAAGTGAAGCTCACGGTGGTATCCCAGACCGGCAGGGAAGCGACCATCGGCATGTTAAGCGAGGGAAACTTCTTTGGAGAAGGCGCGTTGGCAGGCCAGACTCTGCGCATGGGATCTGCGGCTGCAATGACGGATTGCGAACTTCTGCAGATCGACAAGAAGGCGATGATGGAAGCGCTTCATCGCGAACATGCGTTTTCCGATATGTTCGTCGCGTACTTGCTGTCGCGGAATATCCGTTATGAAGAGGATTTAGTTGACCAACTTTTTAACTCCAGCGAAAAGCGGCTGGCCCGCGTTCTTTTGTTGCTCGCTCACTTTGGCAAGGAAGGTGTGCCCGAGACTGTTGTCCCCAAGATAAGTCAGGAAACGCTGGCGGATATGGTCGGAACCACGCGTTCGCGCGTGAGTTTTTTCATGAACCGCTTCAGAAAACTGGGTTTCATTCAATATGCCGGCGGCATAGAAGGCGGGTTGCAGGTCCACAGCTCGCTGCTCAACGTAGTCCTGCACGACTAGTACACCCCCACGCGGTTCAATTTGTAAGCGTCTCCCGTTCGACCGGCGAAGGTGGCGGCCCAACCGAAGCTCTGCAATCCAGGCTCCGCAACTTCGCTTTGCAACTCTTGGGTCCGCCAGCCTGCTATTCGGCTGCTCCCGTGCTCTTGGGCGGATCGGCGCGCCAAATGTACAGGTATTTCTCGTCGCTCGACGTCTCCACAGGGATGTTTCTTTCTCGGGTTACGCGGTTCAAAGCGGAGCGAAGGTTCTGCATCTTCTCGCCGTCCAGGCTGCTCAGCGGAACCTTAACCGCTTGCTGAGCGCTCAGTTTCGAAAGGTCGGCCAGAATGTCGGTCACTGCTTTCCGATGTTTTCCTTTGCGACCCTGCGGAACATCGGCCCGATTCACCGACGAATAGTGGGTGTTGTTACCGTTCCCGTTGCGTCCCATTCGACGAAGCTCCTTTCCACAGAAATCGTATCCGGATGCGAGAGATCGTAGCGCAAAAAATCCTATGCTGCAATTAAAAATCTACGCAATCTTCGATTGTGGCAAACGCGCCGCTGCATATTGGTAAGCTAAGTTAAGTATTGTCAGCATGATGCGCGGCCCGCGTTGCACTAAGACTTGCTAAGAGTTCACCCGAATCAGCCGAAGAGAGCTATCTTCATTTGACACTAAACATGACTCCAACGACAGGACCTAAGAAGGTACGCGAATTCGACCCCAACACTTTCCTTGCGACAATCGGCGCCGGCAGGACGCTCCTGCCGATTCCGAAAAGACAAAGCATCTTCACTCAAGGAGACCGGGCAGATGCTGTTTTTTATCTTCAACGAGGTAAAGTGAGGCTCACTGTCGTATCCAAGGCGGGCAAGGAAGCCACCATCGGCATATTGACGGAAGGGACTTTTTTTGGTGAAGGTGCCCTCGCGGGTCAGATGGTTCGTATGGGATCCGCGGCGACCATGACGGATTGCGAACTTCTGCGGATCGACAAGAAGTCGATGATCGAAGCCCTTCACCGCGAACACACGTTTTCCGATATGTTCGTGGCGTATTTGCTGGCGCGGAATATTCGCTACGAAGAGGATCTGGTCGATCACCTTTTTAACTCCAGCGAAAAGAGACTCGCCCGCGTGCTTCTGTTGCTCGCTCATTTTGGCAAGGAGGGCGTGCCGGAGACCGTGATTCCGAAGATCAGTCAGGAAACCCTGGCCGAGATGATTGGCACCACTCGCTCGCGAGTCAGCTTTTTCATGAACCGCTTCAGGAAGTTGGGTTTCATCCATTACAATGGCGGATTGCAGGTCCACAGTTCGCTGCTGAATGTCGTTCTCCACGACTAGCCTTCGCGTCTTTCCTTGTACACGCATGACCTGCTTCTTGAGAGGCGGAGTCTGCGCGGCGCTGTGAGGGATCTGGTGGTGGGTCGCGTTCGTACATAAAAAGGCCGGACCTCAGGGAAGTCCGGCTTGAAACGCGCGCGTCACGGTACAGAAAGTAGAGCAGTCGTGAGGGTCGGAACGTCGACACTGTCAATCGACACTAACCCATGACTACCCAGTCAAACAATGACGAATGGTACATTGCCCAAAATGGCATGACTGTTCAAAATTGCACAGTAAGCAAAAAACATGGAATCTAAACTGACACTGTTCGTGACAGGAGATGGTGACCCATGAGTTCGACAGAGCCAACGGCTGCGCATAGGGTTTTGCTGGTGGATGACGATGACGCGGTTCGCGCTATGATGAATACGACGCTGGAACACAAGGGATTTGAGGTAGTCGTTGCCGCCAGCGTGACCGAAGCACTGAAGCATATCACTACTGAAAGCTTCGACGTGCTCATCACTGACCTGCACATGCCGAATCCCGGTGACGGCTTCACGGTGGTTACGGCAATGCGCCACTCCCAGCCGGATGCACTGACCCTCCTCGTTAGCGGCTACCCTGACGTGCAAAGCGCCATGGCCGCTATTCTTCTCGAGGCGGACGAAATCATCGTGAAACCATTCGAAGTCGGGAGGCTCGCCGAATTGGTCCGCGACAAAATGCTTGCCCGCAAACCTGCGGCCCGGTTGTGCAAGGAGAGAGTCGGCGCGATCCTGCAGCGGAGCGTATCCAGTATCGTCGAAAGGTGGCTGGTGCGTGCGAAACAGAGTGATGAACTGAACGGCCTTCCTCTTAACGACGACGAGCGTACGGGGCATCTCCCCAGGCTGGTTGAAGACCTGGCTCTCCGCCTTAGCCAGAGCAGCGTCCATAAGGAGAGCAATGCCGACGTTTCCCCCTCCGCCGCTGCCCATGGCGAGTTGCGCTATCTGCAGGGCTACACCCCTGCAATGCTCGTGCACGAATCGCGGATACTCCAGGTGACCATCTTCGAGACGCTGCAGAGCAATCTGAACCATCTTGACTTCAGCTTGCTGTTGCCGGACGTCATGACGATCGCGGATGAAGTGGATTCCCAGCTGACCCAGGCAATGGATAGTTATATGAGAGTCATGGTGCGGTCAGCGGCAGCGTAGCTTTAAATTTCGCTGGAGCGCAAGAGAGACCCGCGACTTTCCCCGGAGCGGTTTATGAAAATGATGTTGTTGGCAGGCCTGCTCCTGGTTGTACTCGGTATCGCATCCCTAGTCGTGCCCCTTCCCCGCACCGAGATGCATGGGATTAAAGCTGGTGATATGAACATCAGATTGCAAACCACTAGCAGTGAACGGGTGTCACCAATCGTCAGTGCGGTGCTGATCGCTGGCGGGATTGCGCTGGCCATTGCCGGGGCTCGTTCAGCAAAGTAAAAGCTGAGGCAGGTCTTCAACTGGTTGCTATCAACCCGGTGTCCGGCGAATCACTGGTTAGCGATTTTGTTCATCGGACCGGCGTCAAACCGTTCCCTCGTGCGCGCACAAATATTCAGCAACCAGCATCGTTTTGCCAGATGTGTGCAATTTTGAACAGTATCGTATGCGGCCTAGCCTATATACCTAACCGCCATGTCTACCAACAGCACTTTGCTTTGCATACACCGGGATCCGACCCAACTTAGTTGGTTGCGAGAAAGCGGATACAAGCTAGTCACCGCGACCAACGCTCACGACGGTCTGCGGCTCTTCAGATCGCGGCCCGTGGATGCAGTTGTGCTCGACTACCATCTGGACCTTTTGAACGGCGCCGTCGTGGCGGCTCAGGTCAAGAAGGTCAAACCGCAGATTCCTATTGTGATGCTGGCTGACCACATGGAATTGCCTGATGGCGCATTGACCTCCGTGGATGCACTCGTGGCCAAGTCTGACGGGCCTCACTTCCTCCTGGCCACTGTTCACTTCGTACTGAACGCGCAGCCGGCCCAACGTCTTGAACGAAGGCATTGGGCTCGAAAGCCGGTGCATCCGCGTCGTCCCGGCAGATCCGGGTTAAGGGCGGACCGCGCTGACACCGGCCAACTGACAACCGACAAGAAGGATGCGCCTCTTTCCCCAGGAGTGTGGAGAAGCATCCGCAATGGGATCGTTTAATTCTGACTGGAAACCCACGTCAAGCCTCCGCGGTCTTCCCTGATCGATCTCCAAGGCATTCATGAGCGGCACACACCAAAGCGATTTATCTATCGCTTTAGCGCTTTAGTTCTGAGCGGAAGCCATATCGTCAGCTTCCGCAGCGTCGCCGCTAACACATTGAGGACCGTCAACCGTCTCCTGGGCAGAAATCGTGATCGCTGCATTTCTGGCGAGAGCTTTGCCCCGCAGGACGCCACCGTTCAGCGTGATGCTTTGCATTGCCATAATCTTTCCTACGAACTTACTGCCTTTCCCGACGGTGGCTGAGGAACCGACCTGCCAGTACACGTTGCACCCTCTTCCGCCCTTGCCGCCGAGGTTCACTTCTACCTTGGAATTCTTTGCGGTCGTGAGTGTTGTGCCGACCTGGAAGATCCACTGCGCGTTGGGATTCCCTTTAGCATCTAACGTGAGATTGCCGGTCAGCTGCGCGGCTGAAGCGAAGCAGTAGACTCCGGGGATGAGCTTCATTCCTCCGAGATCCTGGCCGGTCAGGATGGTGCCGCAGGAGGCGCCAGCGGCTTGATTGTATGCGGTTGTCAGACCCCTCTGAGCCGCAGCGGTTACGGAGTTGGCCTTGAGGTACAAGTGACCCTTCACTTGACCTGGCGTGATTCCTTTCACCAGGGGTGTCGGAGAACTTCCTACGTCACCGATTATGAACGTTTGAGAGCTGCCGTTGGTGATGCCGGAGCCGGCCAGCAAGGCAAATTTGTCAGCCGTTCCAAGATTGATTTTCAGCGTATCGCTATCTGTTTGGGCATAAGCGCCCATTCCCGACAACGACAGAGCCAGCAGAGAAATTGTGAGCAGTTTCATATCTTGTTCCCCTCTTCGGTTTTAATTCCTGCGTGTGTACCTTCATTCGGCACTCTATACAAGCACGGAGGCAGCGTCTGCGCAGTATTGATCACATTCACTAATTTGGGATTTCCGTTTTGTGAGCAGGTAGATCGTAAGCAGCGTCAAGGCAAGAAAAAAGGCCGGACTTGCGAGCCCGGCCTGAAACGTGCGCGTTTGGGTAAAAGAGAGTAGAACAGTCGTGAGGGTCTGAACGTCGACGCTGTCTATCGACACTAACCCATGACTGCTCTGTCAAACAGGTCGAATAATACAGTGCCCAAAATGGGAAGGCTGGTCAAAATTGCACACTTGCCAAACAATTCGGGTAGTGGGGACGCTCGAAATCCATAGGGTAATGAACCCACTCCCCGCGGTGGGGGGAACTGTCGGAATGGCTAGCATGGGGTTTGTCACGTTTCGTGCGTCTTGCACCGCAGGCGTAATATTGCGCTATCCGTTTGTGAGGTATGGTATGCCCCGCCGCGAAACTACCATCGAACGCATCTTCCGGGAAGTGATGGGTCGTAAAATGCCGCCATCGGTTAAGCGCATTCTGCTGCGGAAGCGCAAGGCCAAATCCAACCGAAAATAAAATAGCAAGAAACGGGGGCTAAACTGGCACGGTTTGTGACCAGAAGCAGTGCTCTATCACTCGCCGAAACCAGGGGGCCGCACCCAGGGCTTTACCGGTGTGTGTTTTCCATTGCGGACTTATTTCAAGCCTAGTTCGCCATTGTACTGTTGAGTAATCCCGTAGCACTCACAGGCGGAGTCTTCAAGTTTCTTACGATTCACGATCTTCACTGCGCCACGGGTGTACTCGATGACCTTCTTCTTTTGCAAAACACCAGCTGCCAAGCTCACGGTGGGCCTATCGGTCCCCAGCATGGTTGCGAGAAAATCATGGGTGATGGGCAGCGATTCCGAATCCACTCTGTCCTGAGTCATTAGCAACCACCGTGCGAGACGTTGCTCAATATCATGCAACCGATTACACGCGGCTGTCTGCGCAACCTGCATCCCTTGCACTACCGCATAGCGGCTCAACATCAATTGCAGGTGCGGAGTGGATGCCAAAGTGTTTTGCAAAGCTGCGACCTCTACTCGAAACCCATCCCCGGTGATTTGCACCACCGCTTGAAGCGGGCTCCTGCTCAGGCCGACGGACGCCGGTGTTCCTATAAAGCCCTCATTGCCAACGATCCCGGCTTCGGCGGTCTTTCCGTCTTTCATCACGACTACAAGAGAAATCAAACCTCGATTCGGGAAATACGCAAATTCTACCTTTCCACCTCCCTGGTGAAGGACCAGATGATTTGGCAAGCTGACGTATTCGAGATGAGGACGCAGTGAACTGTAGTCGCTATCGGGGGCCGACAGAAGGATCAGGTTGCTGACTGGTTTCCCATCGGCATTCGTACGCTCGCCAGACTGCACGACTTGGAGTCCTTTGTTTTCCACAAACCGTCCTTAGCCAAACAACGATCAGAACCGATCCCCCCGCAGATGGGCGACAAACTCGACTGTCATGTTTACGAAACAGGGTGGGATTCTCGGAGGGCAATGCTTGAACCCCACTCGAAGACCTATCAACACTACGCGGGATACGACCTTGATACTGAGCAATAATGACCGCTTCAAGACGCGCCAGTCTGAATCAAGACCAAAAGCGGTTCCGCCATATCATAAGGAGAGCCCAAAATCGGGCGTCCGCAAAACAAAAGTCTTGAATCTATGTGTAGGATGCCCGACAGACCACCCAAAGGGGCGCATGTAGAATTTGTGTCTTTACGCATCTTCCGCCACACCCAGACTGGGTGACGGTTTTCTACTGCAATCAATACGCCATGCGAAAGGGGAACGCTGCGGCCTTGACTGCAAGCGCATAGTACGCGTGCGGTCAGACAAGTTGGGCGCAGCGACAGAGCAGGCCATGATTCGGAGGATGGTGTGGATTGAACAACCGCATTTTCGGTGTTGGGGTTGCTCCGAATGCGCCTGGGTGTTCAATCCGTCCAGTACGCCTGTCGGCACTTCCTTCGATGAAATGATGCGGAACTTTGAGAGGCAGCGCGATCAAGCGTTTACGTCGCATGTTTGCGCCGATCACCCAAGAGGCAAGAGCACGAGCAGCAAGAACACGGAATAGTTCGAACTGCCGTACATCCCAGCGTGGAGGTCAATATGTGCCCAGTTCATTCGGGCGAGACCGAGCACCTTCGGTCTACGCGTCATATCAAGGAAGATTGGGAAGAGCTTTACCGCGCTGCCGTCCTCGAGTTTGACCGGAGCAAGTTGCTGCAGCGGATCGAGGACGCAGAGGCCGCGATCCTCAAGCGATCGCGGAATTGGTCAAAGCCGCTTAGCGACCATGCAAGAGAGCAAGACGCTATCACGCGGGCGCTGCACATCTTGAGCTTGCTGCGTAAGACTGGGCAAAAGCAGTAGCCTCTACCCGCAGACACATCTCCAGTTGGACCTTCATGCTACACGGCGGCCGCTCACCAGGTTGATGACTAAGACGACCAACGCCACTACCAGCAGCAGGTGGATCAGTCCGCCGGCTACGTGGAGGCTGAAACCCAGGAGCCACAGAATCAGAAGCACAACGAAAATCGTCCACAGCATGTTTATCTCCTTCGTTTATTTGCCGAATTGGTCATCCTTGCCTTGCATCTTTCCGCCCCAGTTGAACTCCTCTGAACGATTTCCCACACTCCAAACAGAACGGCTTGGATCGTGGAGTGAGCAACCCGCAGAAGGGGCACATCCTTGGCGATCCGAGGTGACTAGGACGTGTTTTCTTCGCTGAAAGTTGCCTCAGTGAGTCAGCGATGAAGGCGCGGAAAGTACGAACGCGGACAAGGAAAGGATGCAAGACGGAGCCTCCTCTTTCGCATATTCGACAGAGTTACGATGACACGTCAGTGGCAGCGAGTCTGTGCAAGATTGCTCAGTTGACGCGAGGTACCCGTCCGGTATGGGGGTGACGCTCGATGCAGTCTGTGTCTTAACCGAACAATGTGAGCAATTTAGATCAGCTATTCTTTTTGGTCTGGGCGATCATAGTGCCTGGAGACGAGCACTTCTTCTCTCTCTTTCAGGTTCTCTGAGCTAAGTCAGCCCATCTGAAGTTCTCTCCTCTTAGGTCCGCAACTCCCAAAGGAATGAATCATGAAAAAGACAATTTCACTGCTGATGATGAGCTTGATTGGCCTGGTTGGAACTTACGCCTGGGCAGGCTCGGGTCATGAAGACACGGTCGAGCGTATGCAAAAGTCGGTCGACGTTCTTAGCTCAATCATGTCCACGCCTGACAAAGGTATTCCGGAAGAGGTATTAAGCAGCGCAAAGTGCATCCTGGTGGTGCCGAGCTTGATAAAAGGCGGCTTCATTTTTGGCGGCAAGCACGGCCGTGGAGTGGCTTCGTGTCGTACATCGGACGGCTGGAGCGCGCCCGCCTTCGTGTCGATTGGCGGTGGTAGTTGGGGATTGCAGATCGGAGTCGAAGGTGTCGATCTGGTCATGCTGGTTATGAATGACCAGGGCTTCCAGCATCTGCTGTCCAGTAAGTTCGAGCTGACCGGTGAGGCTTCAGGTGCGGCAGGCCCGGTGGGCCGTCATGCTTCCGCCGGAACGGACTGGAAGATGAACACGGAAGTGCTGACTTACTCGCGTTCGAAGGGTGTATTCGCCGGGTTGACGCTCGAAGGTGCAGTGGTGGAGCAAGACAACGACTCTACACAAGCCATTTACGGCAAGCACGTGGCATTTCGAACCACCCTTTCAGGCAAAGGGCCGACCCCGAAAAGTGTGGAAGCATTCTTGAAGGCCGTGTCCGAGGCAGGCCAACAGGCGCGCATCGCCGAAGCTAAGGAAGACAAAGAAGACAAGAAATAAGCGGGTGGGGACTTGCGGGAAAGCGTTGATTTCAGCTGACTGGGGCCCTGATGCGGTTTCGGTCAGCTTACAACGTGGAAAGGTGGAGACAGATGCAAGTCAATCTACGACGATGTCTTTGGGCACAACTGGCCTGTCTGATTCTCTGGCCTGTGCTTTCATTTTCACAATCGTCCGATCTCGCGCAAAACTTCGCTGCCTGCAACTCTGGCCGGGAGGATTGCGATCGCTCGAAGTTGAGCCCGTCGCAATTGGCCGAAGTGGACGCGACCAACCGCGAGCGCAACGTTTCGAATTGCAGAAACGGCCTCGATTCCTGTGACCATTCGAAGCTTACGGAACCGCAAGCGATTGCACTGGCTGTGGCCAAGCACCAGCGTAACGTTTCTGACTGCAAAGATGGCATAGCTTCCTGCGATCCTGCACGATTGACTCCATCCGAGGCTCGTGAATCGTCGGTCGCGGCCCGTCAACGCAACCTCGCGGACTGCAAGGATGGGGTGGGCAACTGCGATCACTCCAAACTGACTGTATCGGAAGTCCAGGAAGTGAACGTGGCCAGGCGCGAGCTTAACGTATCCGACTGCAAAAACGGGTCGGGGCTCTGCGATCATTCCAAGCTGACCGGTTCGGAAGCAACTGCGGTAGTTGCCGCAGAACACCAGCGCAACGTGCAGAATTGTGAGAATGGCTGGAACGACTGCGACCACTCCAAACTCACGCCGTTGGAAACCAGCCAGACAGCTGTTGCCGAACACCAACGCAACATCTCCGAGTGTAGGAACGGCCAGGAAACTTGTGATTATTCAAAACTGACTGCGCCCGAAACCAAGATGCTGGCCGACGCTGAACAGCAGCGTAACTACACGGCCTGTCGAAAGGGTTACGGCTATTGCGATCGGTCTCGCCTAACGCCCTCGGAAGCGAGCGCGATTCTGGCCGGGCACCAGCCAGCTTCCCGGTAGGAGTTCAAAGGAGAATCTCGAAATGACGATGCGCAGGACTATACTCTTGCTGTTTGTAATCGCAGACTTCGTAGCCTTGCCCCTAGTGGCCAGCGCGCAATCCCTCGTCGATGCGGGAGACTCCCCTGGCGCCGTTGCCAGCACAACCCCGGTGCAACTGGACCTGACGTATGTGCGCCCGACGCAGAAAATAAAGGTTCGCAACTACGTCTTCGACGCCTTCGGCCCATATCCGATCGTAGGCGCGGCGTTCGCGGCTGGCATTAACCAGGCGGAGAACACTCCGCCGGAGTGGAAACAAGGAGCCGAGGGCTTCGCCAAACGATTCGGATCCGACTTCGGCATCGCTGCGATCAGTACGACAACACGCTATGCCCTCGCAGAAGCCTTCAAAGAAGATACGTTGTACTACCGCTGCGAGTGCACAGGCGTGTTTCCGCGGCTGCGGCATGCCCTGCTTTCTACCTTCACGGCACGCCGCGGCGAAGACGGCCACCGCGGCTTTTCTCTTTCTGATCTTGTAGCGCCGTATGCCGGCACTATGACCGCGGTCTATGGTTGGTATCCAGGCCGCTACAGTGCCAAGGATGCGTTCCGGATGGGCAACTACAGCCTGCTGTGGTACGCGGGCGCAAATGTCGGCCTTGAGTTCCTCTATAGCGGACCCCACTCCTTGCTTTCTCGCATGCATCTCAACAATGGGCATGGAGCGCCCAATCCAGGTTCAACCCCGTGATCGACCGGAAATTCAGCACGGCTGCAGTCATGTGCACTCCACTTCCGGGGCTACAGAGCTTGGTCACGCCCCCCGTGGTGAACTCCTCCAGGGGCTTGGTCAGCCAATTTCTCGAGTGGTTCGGCGATCTGGGCATATTTTTCTGGCAAGTTTTGCGGGCCGCAGTGACGCCGCCATTTGAATTCCGCGAATTGTTTCGACAACTCGACGAGATCGGATCGAAGTCCCTGCCGCTGGTTGCGTTGGCCGGCGCAGCCACTGGGGTTGTACTCTCTTTGGAAGCCCGTTACAGCCTGACTCGATTTGGGGCCAAATCGCTGCTTCCCGCCGCTATCGTGTTCTCCGTTATCCACGAGACCGGTCCGATCATCACCGGTCTGGTGGTGAGTGGGCGAGTAGGCGCCGGCATTGGCGCGGAGTTGGCGTCGATGAAAGTGACCGAGCAGATCGATGCCATCGAAGCGTCCGCGGTAAACCCTTACAGGCTACTGGCGGCGACTCGCATTCTGGCTTGCATTCTGATGCTGCCTTTGCTGACCCTGGCTGCCGATGCCTGCGGTTTGTTCATGGGCTGGGTTGCTCAGGCCTTGGTTGAGCCGCTCTCGTTACACCAGTTCATCAATAGCGGTTTTAAGGGCGCTGATTTCAACGATTTCCTGCCACCCACGTTTAAGACCGCTGTGTTTGGCTTGATCATTGGACTGATCGCGTGTTTTCAGGGAATGCGGACACGGGGAGGCGCCGCGGGCGTGGGCCGGGCGGCCACCAGTTCGGTAGTCTTGTCCTCGTCTGTTCGTGATCCTGGCCGATGTCGTGCTGGTGAAATTCATCATCATATTTTTCCCGTGAACCTTGATTAAGCGGCTCGCGAAACAAATATGGACACAATCGATCAAGTCGCGATGAAGCGAGCAGACGCCGAGAGAGACGACAGTGCGCCAGTTATCGCCGTCGAGGACTTGCATAAGTCCTTCGGAAGTCAAACAGTCTTGAACGGGATTAGCCTGACCGTGAGGCGCGGCGAGACTCTGGCGGTGCTGGGACGCAGCGGCACCGGCAAGAGCGTATTGCTGAGGCTCATCATCGGCCTGGAGAAGCCGGACTCGGGATCGGTTCGCATTCACGGTCAAGACATCGCCGGCCTGGCTCTCGACCAACTCGGCGAAATCAGGAAGAAAATGGGTTTTCTGTTTCAGCACGCCGCGCTTTACGATTCGCTGACCGTCGAGCAGAACGTGGCTTTTCCACTGCAGCACCATAGAAGGGAGATGTCGAAGTCTGAGCGAGGCGACCGGGTCAAGGCAACTACTGGCGGAAGTGGGCATGGAAGGCGACTTCGAGAAGATGCCTTCGGATATCTCAGGCGGCATGCAGAAACGAGTAGGGCTGGCACGTGCGCTGGCGTTGGAGCCGGATATTCTGCTGCTCGACGAGCCCACCGCTGGTCTCGACCCCATCAGTTCCGCGGAGATCGATGATTTGGTTCTCAAACTCCAGGAAGAACATCACATGGCATCCATCGTCGTGACTCACGATCTGCACAGCGCGAAGACGATTGCGGACCGTCTGGCCCTGCTCAATGAGGGAAATGTGGTGATCGAAGGCAGCTTTGAAGAACTTCAGAAAAGTGACATCGAGTTTGTCAGGGAATTTCTAAAGCATTCGTAGGAGGACATATGTCGAGAGCAGCGCGGTTGGGAGCTTTCATCGTTGCGACACTGGCAATTCTGGTGGCCGGTGTCTTCATCATCGGGAGCAAGCAGTATCTTTTCAGCTCCACGTACCAATTGAAGGCGCAATTCGACAATGTGGTGGGCTTGGATGCAGGAGGCGATGTGCGGGTGGGCGGGGTTCACAGTGGAACTGTGCGCAACATCGTGTTGCCTCACAAGCCGGGCGAAAAGGTCACGGTCATCATGGATCTCGGCAAGTCGACGCACGAGATCATCAAGCAGGACTCCGTGGCCTCAATCGAAACCGAGGGATTGTTGGGCAACCAGTATCTGGCGATCTCGTTTGGATCCGCTGGGACAGCCGACGTGCGCGATGGCGATATCATCGCCAGCCAGCCGCCACTCGAAATGTCAGACCTGCTCAAAAAGACGAGCGGCATTCTGGATAGCAGCCAGCAAGCCATCCAGAACGCCACTCGGGCGACGGCGAATCTGGACTCGATCAGCGCCAAGATCGATGGGGGTCAGGGAACCGCAGGAGCGCTGGTTAACGACAAACAGCTCTATAACAACCTCGAACAGACGACGAGCGCCATGCGTGACACGATGGTCCAGGCGCAAGCCGGGGTTACCGACTTCCAGGAGAATATGGAAGCCATGAAGCACAACTTCTTCCTGCGCGGGTATTTCAAGAACCGCGGCTACGAAGATTCCGCCGAGCTGGCAAAAAATGAAATCGAACGGCTGCCGCAAGGCACGCCGACAAAGCAATTTACTTACTCAGCGAAGCAGCTCTTCGATAAGCAGGATTCGGCCAAGCTGAAGAATCAGAAATCTCTAAATGCTGGCGGCGAGTTTCTGGCCAATAACCAGTTCGGGTTTGCGGTGGTCGTGGCATCCGCGGGCATGGAAGGCGATACTCAGAAGGACCTGGTGCTAACGGAAGCCCGGGCCATGGTTGTGCGCGAGTATCTGGTTGAGAACTTCGGATTCGATGATAGTCAGCTCAAGACTCTGGGAATGGGTAAGCAGACGGATGCGAATTCGGATGCCGGCTGGGGTACGGTGCAGATTTTCATCTATCCAGCCGGAACCGAAATTCCTCCGAACAAGCAAACGCCAGCGGGTGTCTCAGCCAAAACAACCTCAGACCAACCGGTCCAGACTTCGGCGGTGGCCACACCAAAACAGTAGCGGTGGTTGCCTTGACCGGCGCCCACGCCAACGACCTATCTCTGATACCTTCCGGTGATCTGGAAAGAAAGTTCTATTTGTCCATACGGGCGGTCGAAACTATGATCGACAAACGCGAACCTGCAAAAGTACGACTGACAGTCGCATTTCTGTTGGCAATCTCGATCATCGCCCCCGCGCCAGCTCAAAGTCCCCTGCCGCTTGCTGCTGAGCTTGTCAATGCGGTCGTAGCCAACGAACTGGCAGACCGCGCAGAGCGGCAGAAATGGATGTACGCGATCGAAAAACAAGACGGAAAGCAGACTCTCACGGAAGAGCAAGTGGAGACCAAAGACGGGCCACTTTATCGGGTGCTTGCAATTGACGGCCGTCCGCTTGATCCGGACCAGCGCCAACAGGACAACGCGCGCATTGATCGCCTCTTGCAGGATCCCGGCGAACAGTTGAAGGTGAAGCGAGCGCAAGACGAAGACGAGCAGAAGCTGGAGACGCTTATACGCTTGATGCCAGAAGCTTTTCTCTACGACTACGACGGCTTCGAGGGAACCCTGGTCAGGGTCAAGTTCCACCCCAATTCGAACTACAATCCCTCAACTTACGAAGCCCGAGTGGTACACAGCCTTGCCGGAACTGTTCTGATCGATTCGCATCAGCAACGCCTGGCTAAACTCTCAGGACAACTCATAAACCCTGTGGAATTTGGGTGGGGCCTCTTGGGGCATATTGACAACGGCGGGACAGTTGAGATTGGGCGCGTGGAGGTCGGCGCTTCCCAATGGAAGACCGCACTCATCGACATTCAATTGTCTGGCCGCCTCGTGCTATTCAAGACCATCAGCAAACAGGAATACGAGACACGGTCAGACTTCCGCGCGGTTCCCGATGATCTCAGCCTGTCGCAGGCGAACGAGCTGACTGCTTCTCGAATCGCTCCCATCGCGGCTCCTGAGATCCGGCACACTGGACCTGAAGCCATGCATCAGTAGTCTCGACCTTGAGTAGGTATCCCATCGACGGCGAAGTGGATGTTTCTCGTTGCTTCACGACGTTAGTCAACCCGACAGAGTCGCCGACACTGCGAATCAATTCGCAGGGCTGCTTGCGATCACCGGGGGTGGACTGACCAGCTTCAATTGGTCTAGGGAAGTCAACACATTCTGCCATTGGATCTGGTTCTTTTTTGTCTCGATTGGAGCCGAAAGGTCGGAATAAAAGTCAAGGATGTTGGCGCGCAGGTCAGGGGGCGTCGAATCGAATTTCCTGTCCGACAACTGAGCCAGCAACTTGGCGTAGGTTTCATCGGTCAGCGAGTATTCCGCTGCCTTGGTCAACTTGCCGCTGTCCAGGTCACAATTCGGAAGCACGAGTGTGTCCGTACGCACCTGTTCGAGAAAGGCTCGGTATTGATCGACAGTTGTATTGATGCTCTTGAAATAGAGATCCTCGGTTTGCGGAGTCGGGTTGTTGAAGGCCAGCGCCTTGAAGGGGCCGATCTTCGGCATGTATCGAAAGAGGGTTGACAGGACGCGGGTGCCAAAGCCAGGCTTCTTGTAGTCTTTTCCCCAATCTTTTTCATATTCGGAGCGGGAAAGACGGTACAGAAATTTTCGTTTTGCGAAGTCAGGCTGCTCGCGCATAATATCTTGCTTGTGGGTCTGCAGTGCGACCTGGGTCATCTCCGGAATCAGGTGGCTCACGGAGTAGCGATACGAGCCGACAGCAAGATCCTCGTGGGCCAAAATGTCTTTCAGTTCCATTCCGTAGACAACCGGGAAGACCCGCTCCAGCATGGGTTTCGAGACTTGGAACCCGATGAAATCGTGGTACTGCTGCGATGAGTAGCGATTCTTTGCGACCTGAACCATGTCGAAGCCGAACTCGGTCTTCAAGTGCGCCGTTTTATCCTGCGCGTACTTGACCGACTTGCCAAACTTGGCTCGCAACTTTGGATACTCGATTGCGACCGCCTGGTTGACGGCGGGATGGCCGGCAATATCGGAGGCATAGTGCGCCAGCGCGCCCAGGGCGAAAGCATACTCGTTCGCATCCTGACTCTCGAGCAGGAGCTCGCGAACGAAGTCTCCGCTGCGAACATAATGCACCAGGTTGCTGAATTCCGAGCTCCCAAATGGGTAGTAGCCCAGATCCTGGATGACGGCGCCTCCGTAGGCGTAGGCGTGGGCTTCTTTGATCTGGTCCTCCGACAATCCTGGGTATCGTTTGAGCAGCAGCGGGCGAATTTCATCAGTCCACAGCAGGTCAACGATTTCTTCGTGGGTCAGAACGGAGTATGCGGACGAGCCGCCGCTGCACAGCAGCACTACGAGCAGAGATGCCACGACGCGGATAGAAAGCAGGCGCCACCCTTTAAGGACGGCGCCTGGCGATATGGAGCGCTGGTGCATGGGTCAGATGCGCCCGAGAACCAGAAGAATGACCACGACGAAGAGGATCAGTCCCACGCCACCGGTCGGGGCATAACCCCAGTCCCGGCTGTGCGACCACCGCGGCAACGCTCCGAAGAGCGCTAAGACCAAAATCACGATCAATACAGTTCCAAGCATGTGTTGCTCCTTTTTCCTGCGATTCAATCGGCGCGAGCCCCGAAGAGCAGACCGGCGCCGACAATATTCGAGATGCTTGCTCCGGGGCGCTAGAGCGTGACGATCAGTTCAACATTGACGCCGGGGTACGTCGGGTTGCAAAGGTAATACACGCCGTTGATTTCGACCACAAAAACTTCTTGCGTGTAGAGCCAGTTGCCCGGCCAGGGGGCGGCGAATCCGAACCAGTAGCCACCGTATTGGAAGCGGTGATTATTGTAATCACCTTGGTTAACTCGAAACGTGTGTTCGCGTCCAAAGTTGGCCCTGTAACGATCGTCGGGAATGTGGCCACCTCCGTTGCCACCGGCATTGCGCGCCGGCTGTGCGTGTTGCTGCTGCGCACTCTTTTCTTCCTGCTTGCTATTCTTCTCTTGCTGTACGGTTTTTTCTTCCGACTTAGTGTTCTTCTCCTGCTGCGCGTTTTTCTCCTCAGGCTTAGCGTTCTTTTCCTGCTGTGCGCCCTTCTCATCTTGCTTTGCGGACTTCTCTGGTTGCGCCTGTTTCTCGTCCTGTGCAGGCTTTGCTTTCTGTTCCTCCTGGTCGTGCTGCTCCTGCTGTGCATAGACTGGAGCCGCAAGGACCAAAGACAGAACTGCGGTGCTGATAATTCCTACTAGTTTCATGGTGTCGCCTCCATTACGGCTCATGGAATGTTCCTGCTCTATTGCAAGCTTCCTGTGGTGACGTTGGCCGGGTTGCCGATGGCGTCGCCGGATACAAGAAGTTCCACTCTCCGGTTCTGCTGGCGGCCGGCGGAGCTATCGTTCGAGGCTACCGGCAGAGTGTTGCCAAAACCTCTTGCGCTGACTGAATTCGTGGTGACGCCTTCCTGCACCAGATAGTCGCGCACCGAAGTAGCACGATTCTCAGACAGCTTCTGATTCATTTCATCGCCGCCGACGTTATCGGTGTAGCCGCCGACTTCAATGTTGAGTCCAGGATAGGCGAGCAGAATGCCGGCGACTTTCGCCAGTTTCTCCCGTGCGCCCGGCTTCAACGAATACTGTCCAGTGTCAAACAGTACGTCGGACATGCTGACAATGAGGCCGCGTGCGGTGTCGCGAGTCTGGAGAATGGAATTCAACTGCTCGGACAGACGTGCACGCATGGCAGCTTTGTCGATTTCGGCTTGCTGCGCCGTTAAGCGGGATTGGCTGGCATCAGCCTGGGCCGCATTGACCGCGGCCGCGGAGGCTGCCTGACTTGCGGCCATGTCGGATTGGGCCTTCTCTTTCTGCCGGGTTGCGTCGTCGGCTTGAGCTTGCGCCTGGGTCTGTGCGTCCGTCGATGCTTGGCGTTCGTTGGCCAGACGCTGATCATCCATCTTCTTGACTGCGATGGCGCGAGCGTCTTCGGCAGTTTGAACCGCGTCTCGAGAAACCGCGATGAGCGGCTTCTTCTGGATGTTCTTGCTGGTGGCATATTCGTCCGCATTGTTCATCAATAGGACCGCGTGCTGATAGCTCTCGCTGGCATACTGTTCAGCGCCTTCGGATTGAGCGATGCGCACCGCGTTACGCGCTTCAAAGAACTCCAGCGGCAACTTGGCGTTCAGAACGACCGGGTCGAACTTGTAGCCGGTTGGAATGTAGCCGCCCCGCTCCAGCAATTCGTATTTCGCATCGACGGTCTCGATGGTTCCTTGCGTGTCCTTACGAATAACATTTTCGAGGACCACAACATTGCTGGGTTGGCGCACCGCGTAATAAGGTTCCGCGGTAACGATCAGGGCGAAAGCCTGAAGGTCCGTGGTCACGTGCAGCTTGCTGCGGCTGTTGCCGCCCACTAACACTTCGCCGAGGTTGACGGCGCGGCCTTCCGGCGAAATCGCCCACAAGATGTAGGTCAGGTATTCGTTGCCGAAGGTCGTGGGTTTCTGCAGGTTGCCGAATTCCGCTTCGATCTCAAGCGCTCCGCGTTTGCTGTTCACTTCGGCTTCACCATTCGCGGACGGCATGAGATCCGTGCCCGCGAAATTCACCTTGGTGGATCCGCTGTGATGTTTGTAGTTCACAGCCGGCGTGGTGCGGCTGGTGACGACGACCCGGAACGTGGGCGTCTGAGCCATGGGCTCGACGGCCGTTGGGGTTTGAGGATTGCTTTGAGCCAGTGCGCTCAAGCTCAGTGCGATTCCGACTGCTAACAACAGCTTTGTCTTCAATTTGAATCTCCTTGGCAGATATCTGCCGGATTGCGTTATCTCGTTTTTGTCAACAATGTCTCTTGCACGCGCTCTTGCCCTCGTCATCCTTTTCCGATACGGATAGAGGAAAGGGAGTGAAACAGTCCGAATACATTGAGCAGCCACAGCACTACGGCAATAACCACCACCCCATTCAAAATTGACTTGATGGATGCCTGCATGGGAATGAAGCGATTGACAAGCCACAGCAGAACACCCACCACGATGAGAACTTCCAGAAGTTGAATTAACGGCATAAGCTTTGACCTTTCTTCTTTCAAGGGCTAACACCTCTCATCCGCCCGGAGGCGTTGCCCTTACTCTGCTGTTGGTCGAACTTTTAGGGTCGAATCTTGTCCGCCGGAGATTCCACGGCATACACACGGATGTCGAATGCCAATCGGCTGGATGTGGCCGCTTTGGATGTGGACTGATGCGGACCTCGCCCACAGCGGCCTAAGAATGAGAGCTTCGAATTGGCCGTCGTCGCTCTCTCGACACACTCAGGAGCACAAAGAAAGAATGACAGGTGTGGACTTCCGTGTCTGAGCAAGATAGCTCACATTTGAGAAAGAAGAATAGGTTGTGTTTCATAGGGACTTTCATGTCAGAGGCTTTGGGGAGGTGCGGGGCAACTCGAAACCCCGCGTCTGAAAGAGCGCGTGCGTCAACAACGCCGTCACACTCGGGGATCTAAGACAGGCCCAAGCTTGATTTGATCTGCTTGACCATCTCAGCAACTGGTTGAGAAGCGTCGATCATGACCGCGTCAGTGGGCTCTTCCAAACTTGCGAACTGGCTCGAGAGCAGCGATTCTCTGGCAAAATGTGCCTGCCGCTTTTGCAACCGGTAGTAAAAGAGGTCAAAACTGCCCTTCAAATATACGGTCTTTAATTCTGTTCCCGGTTGCAATTGGTCGCGATAGCTCTGCTTCAGCGCGGAACAAGCAAGCACAACGTTTTGTCCTTTTCCCGCGCCGTCCACAATGGACTCGTGGATTGCCCGCAGCCACGGGCCACGATCGGCGTCGTCCAAAGGCATGCCGCGGCTCATCTTCTCTTTGTTCGAGGCAGAGTGGAAATCGTCGGCATCAACAAATATCCAACCCAAGGATTGCGCCAACAATTCTCCGACGGTCGTCTTACCCGAACCCTCCACTCCCATGATGAGGATTACCAAGGCAACGCTCCACAGCAGTTAGGTGTACCAGCCTCTGCGAGTTAACGGCAGTCCGCTGGTTCCGTCGGGCCGCTTGATCATTACGATCTGGTAAAGGTAAAGCCGCCCTGACTCGAACAAATGCGCGGATCCCGACATTGGGAACCGTCAGTTAACCGGGATCCGGCAGCTATGGACACGGTATCACCACTGGCGCCGGGTTCAAAAGTTAAGCGCTAAATTGGTCGGCTGAAGGCTTGCGTTTAGAGTTGACTGGCCGCCACCGGATACGCAGAATTGAAATTCGAGAAAAGCCACCGTTGGGGAGGTTGTGATCGCCATGACCATCGAACCGCACGGCTGGCTAACGCTTGTATTCTGACCGGCACATGAGTAAGATATCACCGTTAACGTACACGATGCCTTATTGACGCCCCTGGACGAAAGGTTCTACCGTGGAGGCGGCAGCAAGCAAAAGCGGCCCGCAGAATGTATTTCCTCGGAATTGACGTAGGCACGGGAGGTACGCGCGCACTCATCATCGATGAGCAGGGGCGCGTGATTGCGTCAGCTACGGAGGAGCACCAAGCCTTTGCGTCTCCGCAGATCGGCTGGGCGGAGCAGGCCTCTGATGATTGGTGGCGGGCCTGCGGCGTGGCTGTGCGCGAGGCGTTGGCAAAAGTTCATCTGCGCGGCGATCAGATTGCCTGCGTCGGTTTATCTGGACAAATGCACGGCGCCGTTCTGCTGGATGATCAAGGGAGTGTCGTGCGCCCTGCGCTCATCTGGTGCGATGTCAGGACGGAAAAGCAAAGCCGCCACCTGACCGCCCGAATCGGAATCGAGCGACTGATCGAACTCACCTGTAATCCTGCACTCACGAATTTCACATTAACTAAATGCCTCTGGGTCCGGGAGAACGAACCTGAGAACTGGAGCCGAGTGCGCTCCATTATGTTGCCCAAGGACTACGTGCGATTTCGATTGACCGGTGAGCGGGCTACGGACGTATCTGATGCTTCGGGTACTTTGCTGCTCGATGTAGCCCACCGCTGCTGGTCGAAAGAGATTCTGGAACTGGCTGAAATGGATGAATCGCTGCTGCCCAACTTGTACGAGTCTCCAGAGATCAGTGGGAAGATCTCGACCGAGGGCGCGGCCGCTACTGGTCTGCAAGCCGGGACGCCAGTCGTGGCCGGCGCGGGAGATCAAGCTGCAGGCTCGATCGGCATGGGTGTAGTTTCATCCGGGACCGTGAGCGCGACCATCGGAACCTCGGGCGTGGTTCTCGCTGCGACGAGTGCTCCAGCGCTTGATCCGAAAGGAAGGCTGCATACATTCTGTCATGCCGTTCCTGGGCGCTGGATGGTCATGGGTGTGACTCAGGCGGCCGGACTTTCCCTACGTTGGTTTCGGGATCAGTTTGGGGCGGGAACAAACGGTCATGGTACTTTTCACGGTGATTCTTACGACACGCTGACCGCCGACGCGGCCAACGCTCCTCCGGGATGCGACGGTTTGCTCTGGGCTCCTTACCTTATGGGCGAGCGCACGCCTTACCTCGATCCGGCAGCTCGGGGGGCTCTGGTTGGACTCACGGCGTCGCACACGCGAGCTCATGTAATTCGGGCGATCCTGGAAGGAGTTGCTTTCAGTTTGCGCGACACCTTCACGATCTTCGGAGAAATCAAAGTCCCGGTGAAAACCATTCGTTTGGGTGGTGGCGGAGCTAGATCGCCGCTGTGGCGGCAGATTCAAGCCGACGTCTATGGACAGCGGGTTGAGATCGTCCAAGCGGAAGAAGGCGCCGCGTACGGAGCCGCAATTCTGGCGGGCGTTGGATCAAAAGCATGGCTCACGGTCGACGCTGCCTGCGACGCCGTAGTACGCGTCGCCGGACACATCGATCGGAACTCCAGAGACTCAGAAGTGCTGGACAAGGCGTACGAGGTCTACCGACGCATCTATCCGGCAATGAAATCGATTCTAAACTGATAGCCTCTACGGCATGGAGACCAGGTGACGACAAACACTGAAAATTACCAGCCCCGTCCGGAGCACAAATTCTCGTTCGGTCTGTGGACAGTCGGCAACCGCGGACGCGATCCGTTTGGGGATTTCGTGCGTCCGCCGATTTCTCCAACCGAGATTGTCTCCATGCTAGCGGAAGTCGGCGCCTGGGGCGTCAATCTGCACGACAACGACCTGGTGCCGATTGACGCGACCTCCGCCGAGCGAGACTGCCTCGTTCGCTGCTTCAAGAAGGCCTGCGACGCCAGCGGGATTGTGGTTCCGATGACGACCGTCTCGCTTTTCTTCCACCCAGTCTTCCGCGACGGAGCTTTCACCGCCAACGATCCCGAGGTCCGCGCCTATGCTCTCCAGAAAACAATGCGTGCCATGGACATTGGCGCGGAACTTGGCGCGAAGATTTTTGTCTTGTGGGGTGGCCGGGAAGGAGTTGAGACTGATGCGTGCCGGCGCGCGGATGAGGCCATCAAGCATTTGCGCGAGGCCATCAACTATCTTTGCGAATACAACATTGAGCGCGGGTATGGCATGAAGTTTGCGTTGGAAGCGAAGCCCAACGAACCACGGGCGGACATCTACATGGCCACCACCGGGAATTATCTTGGCTTCATTCCAACCCTTGATCATCCGGAAATGGTCGGTGTAAATCCTGAAGTCGCGCACGAGCAAATGGCGGGACTCAATTTCATGCATGCCGTGGCGCAGGCGTGGGACGCAGGCAAACTCTTTCACATCGATCTGAACGATCAAATGCCGGGGCGATTCGATCAGGATCTGCGTTTTGGGTCGTCCAATCTGAAGTCAGCGTTCTGGCTGGTAAAGTTTCTCGAAGACGTTGGCTACCAGGGGCCACGCCACTTTGACGCGCATGCTTACCGGACCGAGGATTATGAAGGAGTGAAAGACTTCGCCCGTGGCTGCATGCGAACCTACCTGATCCTCAAAGAGAAGGCCCTTCGCTGGAACGCCGATGCAGAAATACAGGGGATTCTTGGTGAGCTTTCCAGCCATGGAAATGGCATCCCCAAGCTGGGTTCTTACTCGAAAGAGAACGCACTCCAGTTGCTCACACACGCGTTCGATAAAGACGCGATCCTCAAAAAGCGTTTGCCGTACGAGCGGCTGGATCAGCTTACGATCGACATTCTGCTGGGCGTAAGGTGAGCTCGACTAAGTTTCTTCTCAAACATCGTAGCGCAAGGGATAACGAACCATGACGATGGCCATGCTGGTCGCACCCAGGCTCGTGCATTTGTCCGCGGAGGATGTGGTCGTTGTTGCGTTCTACTTTGTTTTGGTGTTGGGGATAGGCTTTTATTTGCGGGGGCGGGCCAATACTGGCGAAGATTTTTTCATGGCCGGGCGGGAGATGACGGCATGGGTGGCCGGTCTGAGTTTTCTCTCGGCCAATCTGGGAGCGCTCGAATTGATGGGCTGGGCTGGATCGGCCTACCAGTACGGCATTCTAGCGACGCATTGGTATTGGATCGGCGCCATTCCGGCGATGCTGTTCCTGGCGCTGGTCATGATGCCGTTCTACTACATCTCCAAAACTCACTCCGTGCCGGGATATCTGAAACTGCGTTTCGGAGAACCGGCGCGCGCCTTGTCCGCGGTTTCGTTCGCATTCATGACCGTGCTGATGAGCGGCGTGAACATGTTTGCCATGGCCAAGGTCATGCAAATTGTGCTGGGATGGGACATCAATTTCAGCATCTGGGTTTCGTCGCTGACAGTTGCCATTTACGTAACCCTGGGCGGTCTGCGATCGGCCATCTTTAATGAGGTGCTGCAATTCTTCCTGATCTGGGCGGGCGCTCTGCTGATTCCGATTCTTGGATTGTACGAAACCGGGGGGTGGGCCAGCCTTAAGCTGCAGATTGCACAGCGGGCCTCGGAACAATACGTCCATCTCTGGTCTGGCCTGGGTTCGTTCACTGGCAATCCCATGGGCATCCACTGGACCGGCATTGTGTTTGGGCTGGCCGCGATCATCTCGATGGGCTACTGGACGACCGACTTCCTGGTGGTGCAGCGCATTCTGGCGGCCAAAGATATTCGCAGCGCGGAGTTGGCGCCGATTATTGGAGCCGGCTTCAAGATGTTCGTGCCGGTCATCGTGATCCTGCCCGGATTGCTGGGATTGGCCCTGCTGCCGGAGAAACTGGTTCCAGAATCGGTGGCCGCAGTAACAGGTGGCCACAGTTACAACGACGTTCTCCCGCTTATGCTCGCCCGCTATTGCGGACCTGGACTGCTCGGCCTCGGAATTACCGCACTGATCGCGGGATTCATGTCTGGAATGGCGGGCAACGTCAGCGCGTTCACGACCGTGTGGACCTATGACATCTACCGTCCGCTGATCAACAGCAAAGGCACCGATCATCATTATGTGAATATGGGACGCTGGACCACGGTGATCGGCGTGCTGATCAGTGTGGGCACTGCGTACCTGGTGATGCAGTTCGCCAGCATCATGGATTACGTGCAGGCGTTGTTCAGCTTCTTCATCGCTCCACTGTTCGGGACGGTCGTGCTCGGGATGCTCTGGAAGCGGGCGACTGGGCCAGCGGGATTCTGGGGATTGCTGTGCGGAACGCTTTCGTCGATCAGCATGTGGGCCTGGGTGAAAGTTGATCCTTCGGCTCTGCGCTACGTGGCGCTCTCGCCCCACGCCAAAGGCCTGGCCCAGGATATGTATCAGGCGCTGTGGTCCTTTATAGTGTGCGTCGCGGTAACCGTGGGGGTCAGTTTAGCAACGAAGCCGATCCCGGACAGTGCATTAACGGGCTTGGTATACGGGTTGACCGAGGTTCCCGCGGTCGGAGGCGTCCCGCTGTATCAGAAGCCTCTTTTCTGGGCGGCTGTCGTGACCGTCGTTTTCGTCGCACTAAACATTATTTTTTGGTAAAGGAAGGTGCGCAGCATGATTTCGATCTGGTTTTTCATCGGCATTTCACTGGCGGTGAATGGGGCGCTGATACTGGCTGCAGGAATTTACCAGTTGGTGAATCCTCCGGAAAACCCCGGCGTAGTGCTGTACAACCTGCATGCCAACGTGTGGTGGGGCGCGCTGTTGCTGGCCTTCGGCCTTATCTATTGCTTTCGATTCAAGCCGGCACGCCAGTCCTGATATGTTTCGAGCGGGCTGCTATCGTGGCAAAGGAAGCGGCGTATCGGACATTTGGCCTACGTCCTCATCTTTTCCTTAATGTGAAGTTCGCGCGCTCGGCGAAATTCCCTTTGGGCCGCGTCTGTGTTTCCCCATGGCCTGGTACAGACGTCCCAGCCGGAAATGAGCGTCGGGTTGCGCTGGATCCAATTCCACCGCCCGCTGGAGCGCGGTCATTGTGAAAGCAGCGCCCTCTTGCATCGGGGGATATGCGCGTTAGGCCAAGCCTGAGGATGCCCCTGCCGCGCCGGAGCGTTTCAAACGTTGCCCAAGTACGTTAGGCTGGGAGCTCCGAGGAGTGGTGCCCTGTGTCCCAGAAACACGTGCTCTCGATGCAGCGGTGACCCCAGACGAACAAGCATGGCTCAGACATGCCTCTGTTAACCTTGGCCGTTTTTCTGAAAAGGAACCAATTTGGAAGTCTTTTGGGCCAGTCTGCACGCAGTCGTCACCACGGGTGCCCCACGAACAGCGAAGCCGCCGGCCCTAGCGCGTCCGTCCCGTAGATAAAGATAGCCTATCTGGAACCGCCATAGCTCTTTCTCACGTCCCATCTGATTTCAGCGCTATAATCGCGCGCATGAAATCCTCTAATCTTGGAGTCTCGATTCTCTTAGCAATTTTTCTGGCCGGTGTGACTTGCGTGGGGCGAGCGGCGAGAGCGCAGGCGGCGCCGTCCGACGATGCGCAGGCGCTGGTGAAACAAGGGCAAAAACTCAATAGCGAAGGCAAGCAGGATGAGGCTCTCAAGCTGTACAACCAGGCGCTCCAGATGTCCCCGAATTCGTACGAAGCACACCAGGAGTCGGGGGTGGCGCTAGACCTGAAGGGCGACTACGCGGCCGCGCGCGTGCACCTGAAGGAAGCGATTGAGGTGGCTCCGGCCGACCAGAAGAACCGTGCACTGCGAGTGATGGCGATTTCATATGCGTTCGAGAGCAATTCCGCCGAGGCGGAGAAATACGAGAAGCCGGTGTTCGACGCGCTGATGGCGAAATCGGACTTCGAGGCTGCGGCTGGAGTGGCCAACGAGTTGGCGCGCATCAAGCTCGAGTCGGGCGATATCGACGGCGCCGCGAATTGGTACAAAATTGGCTATGACACCGCGATGCGCAAAACGGACATGAAGGACGCCGACAAGAACCTGTGGGCATTCCGCTGGGCGCACGCCCAAGCCCGTATTGCCGCGCGCCGCGGACAGCACGACGAAGCCCAGAAGCAGGTTGCCGCGGCCAAAGTCGCGCTCGAGAAGGCGAACAATCCGAACCAGGCACAGTTCTTCCCCTATCTGACCGGATATGTAGAATTCTATGGTGGCGACTACAAGACGGCGATCACGGAACTAGAGAAAGCGAGCCAGGAAGACCCGTTCATCTTGATGCTGATCGCGCAGTCGTATGAGAAGGCGGGTAACGCCCCGCGAGCGAAGGAATATTACAGCAAAGTGATGGCAAATAACGGGCACGGTCCGACGAATGCGTTTGCACGTCCGCTGGCGAGGAAGAAGTTGGCGGGCGGGCTATAGCAGCCGAAAAGGAACCACTTTCCTTAAGCTTGCGCTACCGCACGCCTGCCACCTGCGAACTGCTCGATCCTGAGCGGACGGCGGGCTACCCTGACTAATTGCCGGGGTCTAGTTTCAGTGTGGCTCAGATTTTGTGGATTTAGAGTCTCAGATATGCTATCCGCTGCTCCGGGCAGGCCATTGATTCCGGTAACCCAATTTGGTCGACTGCAAGCGAATTGCAAGCTGCAGCGGCACTCGAAACCGAATTGTCCTTGATTCTTGCGAAAAAAGAAGCTGCCGGCCAGCCGTCATGATCCGATTTAGGCGAGAGACCGCGCGATCACCAGTGTGATGTCATCTTGTTGGTCGTTTCCGCCGCTGAATTGCTGGATCGCTGCAACGACCGCCTGGAGGAGTGGACCCACCGGAAGGTCAGCGTGACTCTTAAGAGTGTCCAGTAAATGGGCCTCGCCAAACTCTTCCCCTTCCGCGGTCGAGGCTTCGGTGATTCCATCGGTGTAGAGTACGAGCGTGTCACCGGGAGCAAGCTCCACCTCCGCAGTCTCGCATTGCCAGACTTTGAACAATCCCATCACAGTGCTGGTGGAACTCAGCCGCTCAAGCTTCGGCGTCTCGGAAACCTCTTGCGAGCGTCCCTTGGCGCGCAGCAGGAGTGGGGGAAGATGTCCACAATTCGCGTAGCGGAGCTTGCGGCTTGAGTCGTCGTAATCCGCAAAGAATAGGGTTGCGTAACTGGCATCGTCGGTGCTCTCGTAGAACAAGCGGTTGACCGAGGCGAGCAGCCGCGGCAGGTCGTCGACGGCCATCGCGTATTGACTGCGTAAGTTGGCCTGCAGATTAGCCATCAGCAGAGCCCCGGAGACGCCTTTGCCCGCAATGTCGGCCATCACCAGCGCTAGGCGGCCAGGGCGAAGCTCCAAAAAGTCGTAGTAGTCCCCACCCACCTTTCGAGCCTGGATGCAGGCGCCGGTGTATTCGAGCGTCTTCATCGCAGGCAGCTTTTGAGGAAACAGCCTCGCCTGCACCTGCCGGGCAAATTCCATCTCCTGAGCGACCCGCCGATCGGCCTCCATTCGCTCCGCCATTTTTTCCGCGAGACGTATGTTCTCGAAAGCGATGCCCGCTTGGGACGCCACCGATTCGAGCAGACGCTTGTCTTCGCCGGAATAAGGTTCTTCGGAAAGCCGCTGCCCAAGAATGAGCATCCCAATGAGGTCGTTCTCACGGCCGAGAATCGGCACCAGGCATTCCGGCGCGAGTGGAGCCAGTGCGACGAATTCTTCCGCGTGGACGGATGGCAGTTCCCATGCTTTCCCCCGGCGTGCAAGTTCGACAAAAGCCGGTGTGCCGGCCGAGAGCGTTTCGGGCGCTCCAGGGAGCGTTCCGCAGATCGCGGCCAGACGGTCATTGCCTGATTCGAAGTAACACGCGAAGGTTTTCGGGTGCAGCGCCTCGCTCACGTGGCGTTCGAGCAGCGCAGCCAGTTGGCGACGGTCGCCTACCGTGCGTGTCTTTTCCGCGAGGTCGTGCAAGATGATACGAGAGTCATAAGCGCTGCGGAAGAAGGCCCGGTCAATCCGCACCGTTCCCCGCTTGACCAAGGGCGCCGATGTCCAGACCAGAACAATTCCAAACACTGCGCTCAGAGCCATTCCAATATTCGGATCCGCGCGGACTACTCGCGAGAAAACGTGAGTGAACAAGATGATGGCGCAAGTCGCGATTAGGAACATCAGCACAATAAATCCCCTCTGCACCAGAACGTACCGCGCGCTCCGTCGCAGCAGCACCGGAACTTCCAGCACGCGGTGTTTTACCACCGCATATGCGAACGAGAGTGGATAGAGCAGCAGCACCAGCACCAGCCCGGTATCGAGCCAGAACGAAGGGCGGTATCCGGTGAAATCGATAGCCATGCGTTCGAGCACGATCGGCACGACACCGGCCACGGTTCCCCACAGAATCACGCGTGACTTGCGCCGCGCTTCTGCAGGAACGGCGGCCATGAATGAATTCTGCGCGAGCGAGACCAGGCCCAGAATCAGTAAGTCGTAGTTCAAGCCGGCGTTAATGAAAATCGCGTTGCGGCTGCCCAGCAGGTGGGTCACGGCGTGTGGAAGGCTCGGAGAGCCAGTCCGCAAACCAGGTATGACAATGCAAGCTCCATACAAAAGCCCGACCCATTTCAACCACGGCAAGCGCCTGTCCAGAGGCGACTGCACCGGGAACATTGCGAAAAAAAGATAGAAGATCGGACCCAGCATTCCCGCAAATACCGCGCGAAAGGCAAACATCAATTCGCGCAGCGGAGCAGGGACGGTCACGAGATTAGGAAGAGGTGGGGCTGCGGCAAATGCAGAAAACAGCAATGCCAGAAGCCATGCATTCCGCTCCTCAAGCCTCAGGAACAGAACGGTGAACGCCACCAGAAGAAAGGGGGCGGGAAATGATCCCGTGATCTGCAACGCGGAGGACCTGGCTAGGCCTTCGGATGCTCCATCCACTGAGACAGCCCGAAAGATGCCGTGCAGAATCAGCGGTTTGGGCTCACCGGCCCGCTTCACGGTTAATTCCACCGGGTCGCCCGGCCGGCCACGAGCGTAAGCCTCGGTCGAAGCAATGTCGGTGTTCAGCGCTTGCCCGTTTACGGCAATAACGCGGTCGCCCGGACGCAGGCCGGCGCGTTCGGCGGGGCTGCCTTCCGTCACATCTCCCACGGCTTGAGAGTGCGTCTTCTCGTCATACTCAGGGTTGTGGTGGTTATTGAAACCCAGTTCCACCGGAGGACTCGAGCGGCGCACAGCGTACATCCAGAGGGAACCGTATACGATCGCAACCCCGGCAAACAAGAACGCCAAGGTTGCCAGGAACGGTTTTCGGAACGACGCGCGTCCACGCATGATCTTGGGTTTCGGCATCGCGGTGCAGCGGATTTTCGAGTTACTGCAAGAGGGGCCGCCACACTGGCATCGTACGACCCAAATCTTATACGCAGCCGCATGAGTTTGGGAACCGGCTTCCTAGGTTCGAATGACCCAGTCAACTACGGTGTTGAATGACGGACAAACCCTCCCTTACCGATTAGGGAAGGTTGCCGACCATACACCCGGAACGTGTCGTGTGCGAACAGCACTTTTACAGGTAGCGTCCGGACCGGGGGCCGAGGTTCATTTGTAGTGGATTTTTGATTGCAAGCCCGACCGATGTTATCGTGAGGTCTGCTCATCAACTCTCCAATCATAGGACAACCGCCGCATGCGATCTAATGCCCGAACCAAGATGTTCTTTCTGCTGGCGTAAACAGTCCGGTGGACCCCATCGCTCATGAACATACTTGACCTCGTGGTCGGTAAGCCCATCAAGACCAGTGACGAACGCGCCGAGCAGATCGGTCCTGTGCAGGGCATTCCGATCTTTGGTCTGGACGCGCTGAGCTCGGCTGCTTACGGCCCGGAAGCGGCCCTCAGCCTTCTGATTCCCCTTGGCCTTCTTGGCGTTCGTTATATCGTTCCCATCAGCGCCGCCATCATTACCTTGCTGGTGATCGTTTACTTCTCCTATCGCCAGACCATCGCCGCGTATCCCTCCGGCGGTGGCTCTTATACCGTGGCGCGCTTCAACCTTGGGGCGCCTGCCAGTCTGCTGGCCGCAGCCGCGCTCCTCGCCGATTACATTCTCACGGCGGCCGTCGGCATTTCCGCGGGAGTCGGCGCCTTGGTTTCAGCCGTTCCATCCTTGCTGCCGCACACGGTTTCTATTTGCGTCGGCATTCTTATCGTCGTCACCATCCTCAATCTCCGCGGCGTGCGCGATGCGGGCCTGGCCTTCGCGCTTCCCACCTATCTGTTTGTGGGCACTCTTCTCATTACCATCGTCGCGGGCATGGTTCGCGTTCTCCTCAGCAGCGGACATCCCACACCGACAGTTGCGCTTCCGCTAGTGCCGCAGTTGACGGAAGCAGCCAGCTACTGGCTGCTGCTCAAGGTTTTCGCCAGCGGTTGCACCGCCTTGACTGGCGTGGAAGCTGTCAGCAACGGCGTGAAGGCTTTCCGGGAGCCCACCGTGAAAAACGCCCAGCGCACTCTCACCGTCATTATTTTTCTCCTGGCGGTGCTGCTGGCGGGAATTTCCTATCTCGTAAAGACTTACGGAATTGCGGCCACCGACCCGGGCCAGCCCGGCTATCAGAGCGTTCTTTCCATGCTGAGCGCCTCGGTTTTTGGCAAAGGCCTTTTTTATTATCTGACCATGGGCTCAATTCTTATCGTTCTTTCGCTCTCCGCCAACACCGCCTTTGCCGATTTTCCGCGTCTCTGCCGCGCGATCGCGCAAAATAACTACCTCCCGCACGCCTTCGGGTACCGCGGGCGGCGGCTCGTCTACACCTATGGCATCGTCGTCCTGGCGGTACTCTGTGGCGGCGTTCTCATCCTTTTCGGCGGTGTCACTGATCGGCTTATCCCGCTCTATGCCGTCGGCGCTTTTCTCGCCTTCACGCTTTCGCAAGCCGGCATGGTCATGCACTGGCGGAAAAATCGCGGTCCGAATTGGCTGAAGAGCGCACTCGTGAATGGGCTCGGCGCCGTCGTCACCGGCATCACCACGGCGGTCGTCCTGGTTGCGAAATTTGTGGAGGGCGCCTGGATCACCCTGCTTTTCATCCCGCTGACAATTGTTTTCTTCACCCTTGTCCGCCGCCACTATCACTCCGTAAAACTGCTCACTACCTGCAAGGTTCCCGTCGACGCGGTAGGTCTCAGCCAGAATCCGATTGCGGTCATTGCCATCGATCGCTGGAGCAACATCACCCGCCAGGGACTTGAATTTGCCGCCCGGCTTTCCCCGGAAGTGATCGCCTTGCACGTCGAGCCCAACGAGCATTCCGAATTGCTTCAAGACGACTGGGAACAGTACGTCGCGCAACCCTTCCGCGCGGCCGGCAAGGAGCCTCCCCAGCTTCACGTCCTGCCCTCGCCCTACCGCTTTATCATCGTCCCCATCGTTCAGTTCATTCTCGACCTTTCGAAAAAACATCCCGATCGCCGCATCATCGTGGTTATACCCGAGCTCGTGGAAGACAAATGGTATGAGTACTTCCTTCACAATCAGCGTGGCCGACTTCTGGAATGGGTTCTCCTCGCCCGCGGGAATGAGCGAATTTTTGCGGTGACTGCGCCCTGGTACGTCGGGGAACGAAACTAATTCCATCTGGAGCGGATGATGATCAAGAAGGTCTCGGGCAGTCGTTGTGTTCTCCCTGTCATCTTGGAGATGCCTCCATGCTGGTGCCCGTTAGAAATCGAACGGCCATCGGGCGCGCGAATCCAAACGGGCCCCAGCTCGTCAAAGTACTCGCCGATGCCTCCGCGGAGGGCTGTTATCTCTTCTCACTCGATCCCGTATAGCCCATGGCGAGCGCTCATACGCGGTTCTTCAACCCAGCTGTCGGACTTTTCGAAGATTCCGCTACGGGAACCGCTGCCGGTCCGCTTGCATGCCAACTCATCGCGCTGGGGTTGGCAAACGAAGACACCCACCATAAGCCTCGAGCCAGGCTACGAAATGGGGAGGCCAAGTCTGTTAAGAGTTCACGTGCGCGGGGACTCGGTGCGGTTGTCAGGCCGCTGCGTCAAAGTTGCCGACGGCGCGCTGCTGGTCCGGTAACTTTGCCTCCGCTGAAGACAGGACGGGCGTTCCCCAAAATGGACAACGTCACTTTCGCTCGGAGACGGCTTCGCTCCTGACCGCAGAGGGAGGAAACAGATGCTTCCAATGGTTCCGGCCGAATTACGGGCTGAGCGGATGTTATGCCCCAGGACGGACTCTCAGGCTGTCCGGAAGTCGGCTCCTGAAGGAGATCGATTGATTTACTCCAAGCCCGTGTCCGGATAGCTTCCGACGTGCCGAGCACTCAGGAGTTATTGCAGGCTGGCGGGAACATTTTACGAGACCGGTTCCTAGTCTGCCGCCCCTGCGTAGCTGACGTTGCGGCCACCATAGCGACGCACCCTGATGTTGGCCTGCTCGGCATGGGCCAGAAAGCCTTCCAGTACGCACAGGCGCGAGCAGTACTCACCAATCGTGGCGGAGGCTTCGTCGGTGAGGACCTTCTGATAGGTACACGTCTTGATGAACTTGCCTACCCAAAGGCCACCTGTGTAGCGCGCCGACTTGCCGGTGGGCAGCGTGTGGTTGGTACCGATCACCTTATCGCCATACGCCACGTTCGTGCGCGGGCCGAGGAACAGGGCACCGTAGTTCTTCATGTTCTTGAAGAAGTAGTCCGGATCGCGGGTCATCACCTGGACGTGCTCGGAAGCGATGCGGTCGGCCTGGCGCACCATCTCCTCATCGGAATCGCAGACCATCACTTCGCCGTAGTCGCGCCAGGAAATGGAGGCCAACTCGGCTGTCGGCAGGATGGACAGCAGGCGCTCGACCTCAGTCATGGTCTCGCGGGCCAGTTTCTCGGACGTGGTCAGTAGAATGGCTGGCGTATTAAATCCGTGTTCGGCCTGGCCCAAGAGATCGGTCGCGCAGAGTTCGCCGTCGACCGTTTCATCCGCAATGACCAGGGTCTCAGTCGGACCAGCGATCAAATCGATACCCACACGACCGAAAAGCTGGCGTTTAGCTTCGGCTACAAAGGCATTGCCCGGCCCCACGATCATCGAAACGGGAGCGATGCTCTTGGTGCCAAGTGCCATGGCGGCCATCGCCTGCACTCCGCCCATGCAGTAGATCTCGTCCGCCCCGCCGAGGTGCATGGCGGCAACCACGGCGGCGCTGGGCTGGCCATGATAAGGCGGCGAGGACGCGATCACGCGCCTTACGCCCGCGACTTTCGCAGTCACCACGCTCATGTGGGCGGAGGCCACCAGCGGATATTTTCCGCCCGGAACGTAGCAGCCAACCGAGTCAACCGGCATGTTCTTGTGCCCGAGAATTACTCCCGGAAGGGTCTCCGCTTCGACGTCGTTCAATGCAGAACGCTGCACTTGGGCGAAGTTGCGTACCTGTGCCTGAGCAAACTTGATGTCATCGAGGTTTCGCCGGGAAAGCTGGGAAAGACAGCCGTCGATCTCCTGCTCCGAAAGCTGGAACGCGGGTGGGTTCCATTTGTCGAACTTCTCCGAAATGTCGCGCAGAGCCGTCTCGCCGCGACTTTCGATATCTTCAATAATACCCGTGACGATGTCGCGTACTTTCTTCGCCTCGGCGGCGGTCTGCTCGGGCGTGCGGCCGGTTTTCAGATAGCGTGGCATGATCCCTCCAGTTATCCAACGTGTGAGCTCAGCGGCTCAAGCCGCAATCGAAACTTGCAGTTAACGCAGCGGTGAACCGCTGGGCCACCCAAAACCAAGGGCAACGTCGAGTTTTTCCGAGGCCCGCTACCCGACGGCCGAGACAGGTTCGGTGAGTTCCACGTCGCTGGTCGAGCCCTGATGTTGTTCCGCGGCATAGCCCGCCTTGTAATCTGCTTTGACCGCATCTGATGCAGTCGGCAGCACCGGAAAGTCCCACCAGCCGACAACCTCCGCCGCCGCCACGGAAACATCCCGCGTGATGGGTACCTCGATCAGAGCCGGTGCGTTGGCGTCGAGAGCTCGCTTGATAGTCGAACCGATTTCGTCCGCCGCCTGCACTTTGGCTGCAACGCCGAGGCCGAACGATTTTGCCAGCGCCACGAAGTCCACCGAGTAGGGCCGGCCATCGCTGCTGTGATGGTTGAACTCGGAGCCGATCTGCCGGCCCATGAGGTAGTTCTGCCCATCGCGGATCGAGATGTAGCCCGAGTTGTTGAGCACGAGGAATACGACCGGAATATCGTACATTACGCACACAGCAAGCTCCTGCACGCACATCATGAAGTCGCCATCCCCAATGATGCACACGACCGGCGTATCCCGCTTGGCCAGCTTGGCGCCGATGGCGGCAGGAAGCGCGAAGCCCATCGACGAAAATGAACCGGAAGTGATGTGGGTTCTCGGCTCGTATACAGGGAAAGCTTGTTTCGTTGTACTTTGCGGATGCCCTGATCCAACGGTTACGATTCCGTGGCGCGGCAGTACCTTGCGCAGCTCTCGCAGCGTGCGCAGCATGGTGGTAGGAATGCCATTGTAGGAGCGCCGGCGCTCCAGTTTCTCCTCCCACTCCTGCTTCAGTGCTTCGATATCGCTCAGATAGGAAGCCCTGGCTGCACGTGCTTTCCGGGCCTGCTCGTCCGAGATTCCGGCCAGCATGTCGGCCAGCGCCAGCTTGCAGTCGGCCACGATCCCGACCTCGGCTGGATAGTTTTTCCCGATCTCGCGCGGATCGATGTCAACCTGAATAAGCTTGGCATCCGGAATCGAGAAGGTAACTCCCTTGCGGTAAGACGATGCCGACCAATCTGTGAAGCGACAGCCAAGTGAAAGGAGTACATCCGCGTTCGTCGCCGTCTGATTACCGGGCAGCGATCCTGGCCAGCCGGCAGTGCCGGCACAAAGCGGATTGTCCTCGGCGATCGCGCCCTTGCCGTTCCAGGTAAAGACCACCGGAATGCCGAGTTTCTCGACCAGCGCGGTTAGCTCGGGGGTTGCGTTGGCAGTGATGGCGCCGCCGCCCACGACGAGGCACGGTCGTTTGGCGGAAAGCAGGAGCTTGATAGCCGCTTCAATGGCATGGGCGTCGGCCCGCGGCTTCCCTACCGGCAGGCGTTTGTCGAGTTCTGCCACGTCAATGTCGGTCATCGCCACCTGGACGTCCAGCGGCAGTTCCATGTGCACAGGACCCGGGCGACCCGTCAGCATGGTATTCCACGCGCGATGCATCACGAAGGGAACCTGATCGGCGCGGATCACATCGAAGGTGCGCTTGGTAACCGCCGCGGCGATGTGCGGAAAATCGGGTGACGCAACCCGGTCGAGCTCCTGCATGACGCCGTGTCCGCGCATGTGCGTTGCGGCGCTGCCAGTGATGAGCAGAAGCGCGGTCGAATCGCAGTGTGCGGTTGCCAGTCCGATGACAGTGTTGGTTGCGCCCGGACCGATCGATGTGCAAGCCGCGGTGGGCTGGCCCGTGACCCGGTAGTGCGCATCGGCAATGTGGACAGCATTCTGCTCGTGCATCACTTGGATGAAGGGTAGCTTGGACACAGGATCGTTGAAGGCGTCGATCATGCTCCAATTGCCGTGCCCCGGCAGTCCGGTGACATAAGGAACTCCGTATGCCTTGAGAGCCTTTCCTATCAACTGTCCCGCGGTCAGCCGCATAGCAACCTCCTCGTCCCATCTTTTCTGCGCCGCCATTTTACTCTCGAAGCAAGCGGGAAGCGAACAAACTAGTCCAAGGGACAATATCGGGGGCGCGACACCGGGACGGTTGTATAATCCAGCGGACTTCAAGGAGCGGAGCTGAAAATGGACCGGCGCACGTTTCTTTCGCAGTCCTCGCAGTGGTTAGTGGCCGCAGGTTTGGCTCCGCGCTTGTTCGGTGAGAATCTCATGCCCGAAAACAACCAGCGTCGTTCTCTCTCCTTCTCCAATGACTGGATCGAAAGCGTCCTCATGAGCACAGTCCGTAATGTGGAAGTTGAGGATGCGATCGTGGTAAACGTCTCTACAACCGCTCTCCGGTACCGAGCCGGAGAAGATCATGCAACCATTCTCCCCTGGAAATCGACCATGCTCCGGAATTGTACGATTGAAAGTGCCGAGTCGGCTGCGCTGCTTCGCGTTCGTCAGCGCACCAATCTTGGTGGTGTAGCGTTGGGTTGGGAGTGGTACGGTCATCGCAATGCACAGTTTCCTCGCGGGACGCCTCTCTACATCTCACTCCAGGACGACATCGGAGACATAGAACTGGATCCGATGGCTGCCTTCGGTCACACGACTTCCACATCACCATCGAAGCGACGATATCGGCTCAAGCTGAATCTCTGGTATACGCCCGAGGAAACGGACTGCGGAATTCACACCGGACACCAGTTTCTTGAAGTACACACACAAATCCTCGGCACCGGTCACATGCAGAAATTTCGGGAGAACAATGCGCGCACGCTCTATGAAGACGTCCTAATGCCTGCGGGTTTTACTCATGACCCATTCTTTTCTGTTGCCGACGACCGTACTTTCAGCTATCCATGGCACCGCTATTATGCGGACACGGATTGCATCTGGATGGCGATCGAACTGCATCCGTTGTAACTCCGCGGCGACTCGCGGCCCCGATAACTCTCGGCAAGCCCCTTCACACCCAGCCTCTGGTTAGCGAAAACGATGGTGCAGGCCCGGTTCATTCCTCCGCGAGGAGGTGGCTAATTCCTGAAGCCGTGGCGATTGCCAGGGTAACGGACTGCTCTGAAGTAATCCCAAGAAAAGAGTTGCCAGCGCCTGGGAAGAGTCTCAGCGACGCGGGCCAGAAGTCAGCTTCGAGGAAATCTCCATCGTTCTCCCCGAAGAGCGTTTGTGGAAAGCGTTTGGTTTTGCTGAAGATCTACTTGCTACTCACCGAAGCACAAGGACGGGGTTTTTGCACCCTCCATCCCCGTAGTGCGGGTCTCCACCAAATCGCTAAAGATTCTGATAGCGGCACTCTCGTCCTCAATGGCCTACTGAAGTCACCCGATCTTCGGGAATTCTAGAGGGAGACAAAATCATGATCGAGAAAACTTGTGCAGCGTGCGACTGCAAGTTGGACGAGGGTTCCATCAAGGTCAAAATCGGTGGCAAAACGGTCGAAGTGTGCTGCGACGAGTGCGCCCAGAAGCTAGGGGAAGCCAGTTCTTCGTCAAAGCGGGGTTGAGCTATGAGCGTGAATCAACGAGCGTTCATCGCCTGCGTCGTCGACTGGCCCAGCGCGTTGCAGCTCAAAGGACAAACGCTCCAATCGCGAGTTTTGCCTACTCTTTGGAGTGTTAGAAAAAGCGTACGGAAAGGAAAACACAATGACTCTAAAACAGGAATCAGGCGTCGCTGCGGTGGCGGCAAGCAAATCATCCCCGGTCAGGCGCAGCGTTCAAACCGCGTCAGGCCGCATCAGTTTTATCGAGCAGGGTTCTGGGCCGGTTGCGTTATTCGTACACGGCGTTCTGCTGAACAGCCATTTATGGCGTCACCAGTTGGCGGACTTATCGGATATCCGGCGTTCCATTGCTGTGGACTTGCTGGCGCACGGCGACACCGAAATCGCACCGGGGCAGGACGTTTCGGTGACGGCGAATGCAAAGATGCTCAAGGAATTTCTCGGGGCCTTGAAGATCGATCAGGTAGATCTCGTAGGCAATGACAGCGGTGGCGGGATCTCGCAGATCTTTGCGGCGCTGTATCCGGAACGCGTGCGGAGCCTCACACTCACCAACTGCGACACGCACGACAACTGGCCTCCTGAAGCGTTTAAGCCATTTCTTGCGATGGCCGCGGCTGGTGGCTTACGCGGAACGCTCGATGCTATGTTGGGGGACAAGAGCGTCTACCGTTCACCAAGTGCGTTGGGGCCCGCGTACGAACATCCAGAACAACTAAGTGACGACAGCATTGAAACTTACCTGCAGCCGTTCGTTAAAAGCCCGCAGCGCACGCATGACCTCGAACGCTTCCTCGCCGCTTTCGAGAATAGTCACACGCTCACCATTGAACCGCAGCTAAAGACGTTGAAGGCGCCAACCTTGATCGTCTGGGGCACGGACGATGTATATTTCCCGGTGAAGTGGTCTCACTGGCTCGCCGAAATTATTCCGGGTACCCGACGCCGCGTTGAATTCAAAGATGCCAGAATTTTTTTCCCCGAAGAGCGTTGGCAAGAATTCGACAAGGAGTTGCGCGAACACTGGCTGCTAGTGGAAGAACAAGCCTCGAAAAAGGAGCGGGCGACGGCCCACTGAGTGCTTCCGCGGAACAATCCATAACGAACGGCTGCCGCGGATGGATTCCGCGGTTCCGTGTCGAGGTCGGAGAGACAACCAATGCAAAGAAGAGCGTTTCTGCGCAGCACCCTCGTGGCAACGGGCAGCGCGCTTCTGGCGCGAAGCATCGCCTCCGCAAAACCCGCATCCGCTAGCGCTTCGGCAATTCCCCAAGCGCATCAACAAGGACACAAAAGATGACGGCAAACCCAACTGTAACCGTCTTCGGCGCATACGGACACACCGGGCGCTTCGTGGTTGCAGAGTTGCGCAAGCGCGGGTGGACGCCCATCCTCTCAGGTCGCGATCCAGCCAGGCTCAACGCCATCGCAACCTTCCCCGGTGAACCGATCCGAGCCGCGACCGTCGAGGACTCAGCATCTCTCGATCGCGCGCTGGCTGGCTCTGCGGCTGTCATCAATTGCGCCGGACCCTTCGCCGTCACCGCCGTGCCCGTAATCCAAGCGGCATTGCGCGCCCGCATCCCCTACCTCGACGTTGCTGCCGAAGTAGAGGTTGCTGCAATTTCGTTCGAACAATACGGCTATCGCGCCCGCGCAGCCGGAATCGCTCTCCTCCCCGCGGTAGCCTTTTATGGCGGACTAGGAGATTTGCTGGTAACTACAGCAATGGCGGACTGGCCGGAAGCCGATGAAATCTCGCTAGCCTACGCGCTCAGCAGCTGGAAACCAACCGCCGGGACTCGCGCCACCATCCAAACCTCAAAGCAACGCAGAGCCGGGCAGCGGCTCGTCTATTCCAATCACCGACTGGAGTTCCGCAGCAGCAGCGCTCCCACCGTAGAATGGAAATTCACCGCACCCGTCGGCACCCAGACGGTCGTCGCAGAATTCACCACAGCGGACAGCGTCACAATTCCACATCATCTGAAGACGGCCGAACTACGCACCTACATGACCATGGCCCCGCTCAAGGACCTGTCCGATCCCGATCTCTCAGCTCCGGCGGCAGTCGACGAAAGCGGCAAATCTTCTCAGACATTCCTGGTCGAGGCAGTTGCACGCTTAGGCACTGCAGAACGCCGCGCAATCGCACGAGGCCAGGACATTTACGCCACCACTGCGCCAATCGTCGTGGAAGCCACGCAGCGAATCATCAACCTGCGGAGTAAGGGGTCTGGCGTCTTCGCTGCTGGTGAAATCTTTGACGCGAGGGACTTTTTGAAAGCGCTTTGTCCTGCACATCTCTCGGTCGAGATTCAGTGATGCCACTCGATCCTTGATGCGGTCCGTGGTCCGTCGGAACAGAAGCCACTGTCAAAGCGGCGTGATACCCTTGGATCTGGCTTCACGCTTCTATCATCGAAGGACAACCGCTCATCCGCTTCGGTAGACAGTATGGCGTTAAAGAACGAAACTAACCCAGTCCCCGAGTTTGTTGTTGACGCATTGCTAAGGTCTCCAGTCGTTACCATTCGGGATACATACTGCAGAGGTACCTGCCGCGATCAGAGCGCCGAAGAGTGCACGACCACCACGCAATTGGTGTTTCCGTACCGCGGCGTATACGTGCGGCATGTTGGACTTGACCAAGCTGTAGCCGAAGCCAACCAAGTCCTGCTTTTCAATGCTTTTGAAGGCTACCGCATCAGTCATCCCGTGCCGGGCGGTGACGCCAGTTTGACGTTGGTTATCAGCGAAGCGATGCTGCGTGAGTTAGCGCCGACTACCCTAATGCGCGATGGCGCGAAGCTTTTGTTCCGGCAGCCGCGCCTGCGGATTGACGCACGGACACAAGCGCTGGTGGCACTGTTAAGGCACAGTCTGCGCCAGAAAATCGCGGAACTCCTGGAAGCAGAGAGTTTATCGTTGACTCTCGTACAAAGGGCTCTGGGGCCGCGTACCACTCACGCTCCGCGAGCTACTTTCGGACGGCAGCGGTTGGTGGACAGAGTGAAGCTTGTGTTGGCGAGCGATCTGGCGCGACGTTGGACGTTGGCCGAAATTGCCGCTGAGGTGCGCGGTTCTCCCGTCTATCTCACACAAGTCTTCCAACAGGTAGAAGGTCTGCCCCTATATCGCTATCAGTTGCGCCTCCGGCTTGCACGGGCGCTGGACCTTCTCGCCCACTATGACGACCTGACAGATCTAAGCCAGGACCTGGGCTTTTCCAGTCACAGCCATTTCAGCGCCGCGTTCCGCGAAGCTTATGGCCGCTCTCCTTCCGAATTCAGGCGGTCGGCATTGAGTCGCTGACACCGTTTGCCATAAACCGCGCACAGGCAGATTGCCCAACAACCTAAGAAGCTCATCAGGAGAGTCAATCAACCCCTTAGAGCTATGTTGGTATTCCCAGCAAACTGTTCTCTTCCATGTCGCGCAACCAGCAGCATCGCAGATTTCCCGAAGTCGGCTTCGAGGAAAGCACCATTGATCTCCCCGAAGAGCGTTTCTGGCCTGGAACAAGACATCTGAAGGGTCGCAGGTTCGCAATGGTTCCCGAGGCACCGGCACGACTCCTGGAGTCGCCAGTAAGTCGGGCAGACGTCAACGCGGCCGATAGCTAGAGGCGTCAGATGGGCTCGCGAAGAAGGCGATTGGAATACACCGGAAACGGAGACTGCCATGTTACCTTTCCTTTTCCACAGTATGACTTGCGTCCACTACGGTAAAGAGCACACCCGAGCCGAGGGTAACCAGGACTGCCATGTCCAGAGCTCGACTCCAGCTTTGGTGCACAGCGATCGACGCGGTCACGGTGGATGAGATGACTCCGCCGAGACTGCCTACCGTGTTCATCAGGGCGGAGAGTGAGGCGGAATATCCGGGCGCGAGATCGATGCAGGCGGCCCAAAAATTCGCCGCCGCAAACATGGTGAAGCCTGCCGCCAAGGCGATCATGGGCAATGCGACAACCGTCACACTCACGTGATTGCCTGTGTACAACAACAGCGCCGCGACTCCCATGCCAAGCCATACTGCCGCCAGTCGCCCTTTTCGTCGATCCGAGAAACGGGCCACACGATCAGAAAACCATCCGCCGACCGGGGATAACACCGCCATTGCGAGGAAAGGCGCCGAAGTCCACGCCGCTGCGTGCATGAGGTCCAGGCCTCGCACTCTTACTGCGTAGAAATAGAACCAGTTGTAGTAAACATAAAACGCGTAGCCCTGAAAACCGTATCCCAGAATCAAGCCCCACACCGACACACTGCTTAGCATCTTTATCCAGGGAACCTGCGTCGCAGCTTTCGGCGGGAGGTCGTTTGCTTTTTCCAACCCAGCGTGGATGACCTGCAACTCCTGTGGGTTTACGCGCGGATTTTCTTCCGGCCAGTCGGTCGCGTACCAGTGCCAAAGCGCCACGACGGCGAACGCGAGCGCCGCCGAAACTGCGAAAGAGACGCGCCAGCCGTAGTGGACCATCGTCCATGCAATCGCGATGGGAGTCAAGGTCCCGCCCAGACCGAGGCCACACACCTGCAAGCCGCTGGCGAATCCGCGCTCGCGCAGGGCGGTCCAGGATGCAATGACACGGGTTACGTTAGAAGAAACTGCTGCTTCTCCGACGCCCGTAAGAAAGCGAACAATTCGAAAAACGGCCAGTGCGCTAAGTCCCGTTGTCGTCGCGAACCCTGGCGCGAAGACCATCGCTCCCGATCCAATCGCGAAACAAAGGATGGACGCAGTTAAAGTTCGACGCGGTCCAATGCGATCGCAAACATATCCCCAGGGGATCTGAAACAAGCCATAACCCCACAGGAAGGCGCTAAACACCCGCCCCATGGAAATCGTATTGAAGGAAAATTCTTCCTCAATGTACTTTCCAGCAATGCTCAGGTTCAGGCGATTCATCGCCGTCACCGCCATGATGGCCATGACGATGCCCATCACTATCCAGCGGACATGGGTGGCGCCGGATCGCTGAACTATGGCATCTTCCCGGCAGAGATCATCCTTCGTTTTCAATCGCGTCCCCTGCTGCTGCGGATTACGTTGTGCCATTCGCTCGTGCGTGGAGCGTTTTAAAATGTCGGCGGTTTCGGGAGGCCGCTGCATTCGGTTGGCGGCCTCCCTTCGACGGGGGAGTTAGAAGATTAATTTTAGCCCCAGCTGAATCTGTCTTGACGTTGTAGAAGTTTGATTCAACGCTGTGGGCAGGGAACTGCCATTGAAATCATAAATCGAATTGTTCTGGCCAAAGGTGTTCAAGAAACCTGGGGACAGGAAGTTGGTGTGATTCAAAAGGTTAAAGAACTCCGCCCGGAACTGGATATTGAAAGCCTCCGAGATACTCGGTATGCGCGTGTTCTTGAAAACTGAGAAATCCACCGTGGTAAGCCCCGGGCCATAGAAGCGATTGCGTCCGGTGTTGCCGAGGACGTTGGAACAGAACTCGGTGCCCGGGGGCGGCGTCACAGGAGAAGAGGGAAACGAGGCTGGCGCACAACCGTAGGGATTTGCGGCGGTGGCCACGGGGAAAGATGCCGGCGCTGTCGGCGGCGTGAAACAGTTTGTGTTCAGGTAGTTTACGCCGCCGTGAATGGGATTGCATCCCGGAGTGAGACTGGCAAAATCCATCGAAAAGTCGCCATTGAACCCGGTGCCCAACGGATCGTTTCCGTCGCCGACCGTAGCCGTGAACGGGGCTCCGGTGGTTGCGGTGACGATGGTGCCCAGTTCCCATCCGCCCGTTAATGTGGATACGAACCGGGAGGAATTCTTGATCGACGGAAGGCTCCACATGAGGGTTCCGGAGAGCACCTGGCGCACATCGAAGTCACACGCGCCCAACCTGGCGGATTTTACCAGCAGCAACGGTACGGCGATCGAGTTCAGGTAAGAGTCGCCGGTGACGGGAGCAGAGCTCAAGTCTCTGCATTTACCCCACGTGTACGACACTTGGCCTTGAACACCCTGGCTGAAACTCTTCTTCAATTGCGACTGGAGCGCACTGTAAGAGGAGGCCCCGTCATATAACACTGGGCGGATGCCGGCACCGCCACCCCAATTCGGATCGATGCGCGTTCCTGTCTGTTGATTCGCGCAAGTATTGCCTGCGGCGAGTAGAGAAGGGTTACAAGGGAAAACGAGCCCAGCGCCGCTGACCGCTGTTGGTTGAACAAGATTGATGTCGTCTGACGCAGCAGAAAGATGCAATGAACGGGAGCCCACGTACCCGATCAGAAAGGTATACCCCGGCGCCAATTCATGCTGAATGTTGAAGTTCCAGTTCATGACGTAGGCACGTTTGGGATAAGCGTCAATAAAGCGATTTCGGATCTTCTGTTCGTTGAAGTTGACGTTCTGGTTGATGCCGGAGCCCAGTGTCGCTCCGGGAGCAGCTCCAATAATCTGGAAAGGAGCAGTCGCTGCTGTATTCAAGCCGAATTCATACGGAAGAGGCAGGACATCAAACATCCCAAAACCAGCGCGCACTACCGTCTTTCCGTCTTTGCGCGGATCCCACTCCAAACCGACCCGGGGTTCGAAGTTCTTGGTGGTTGGATTTTGTAGCAGAGGGCTGTTTACACCGATCGGTCCGCATGCTGTAGGGCCCGACAGGCAGTTCGCCAGACTGGTGATTTCCTGGAAACCGGCTGCGGCGACGCTGTAGCCGTTCACCGTATAACCGGGAACCGTATTGGCGTCTGTTGGTCTGGTTGTCGCTTCGTAGCGCAAGCCCAAGTTCACGGTGAGGTTCGAGCGGACACGCCAGTCGTCCTGGACGTAACCGGCAAACAATTTCTCACGCAATCCCACTTCATGGGATCCACCCGGAGCCAGGGCGTTGAGCTGATCCGGAGCATTGCTCAGAAAGTCGGCCAGGCTGCCATACGTATTCATCCTGCCGTTTGGGCTCAACTGTTCAAGAACGTTGTACTGCATATACTCGAACATAAAACCAAACTTGATCGAGTGCGTTCCCTTGGTCATGAAGGCGTCGTCGGCGCCCTGGTATGAGTTCCAGGCATGGGTGAACCGGTTGAAGCCTCCTAACCCGTAGGCAGTGGTGAGTCCGGGCACCGGAATCTCGGGCGGCGCAGTGGCGCCGGGCGCGATGGCCAAGGCAGCGTCCTTGGCGACCGCGTCGCCCGATATGGGGTCGTTGATTTTGCCCAAGGCGCGGCTGAAACCCAGGCGGACCGTGTTCACTAACTGCGGGCTGAAAATGTGCGTCTCTTCGAAACTGCCCATCTGCCTGCGGGAAAAAACCTGATGCACGGTGTTCGCGAGGGGATCGGCCTGAGATTGCGGACCCGAGTCGAAAAAGTAGCTGCCGGTCAGACTGTCATTAGTCGAGATCTTGTGATCGAGTCTAGTGATGAAATAGTTCTCGTTGGCGATGGTTGCCACATTCGCATTGAAGGTTTGGATGCCAGCGGCGTCAGGCGCACCGGCAGGTGCGACCGGCCATAACGCCAGATACGGTTGGATTGCCGCTACGGCGGTTGCGCGCGATGCGGCATCCGGTACGTGAATGGTTCCAGAAGCCTCCTGGCTTTGGCGAAACCCCTCGTAAGACCCAAAGATGAACGTCCTGTCCTTTATGATGGGCCCTCCGGCGGACCCTCCGAACTGGATGCGGCGGAAAGGAGCAATTGTTGGTCCGTCAAAATAGTTGCGGGCATCGAAAATGCTGTCACGGTCGAAAAAGAAGCCAGTACCGTGAAGCTGGTTGCTGCCCGACTTTGTAATTGCGTTGATCACTGCGCCAGAGGTTCTTCCGTATTCCGCGGTGTAACCGGTTGTAATTACGGAAAACTCCTGGATCGCGTCGACTCCTAGATTCAAGCCGGTGGCGCCCCCGGGTGCGGCGTTGGTGTAGTCGTTGATCGAGATTCCATTCAGACGATAGCTGTTCTCATTTGGACGATGGCCGGAGTCGGTCAGTTGATTGCCGAATCCGCGGTTGCCTTTGTTCGCGCTGAAGGATGCCGTGGCTTGGTTGGGAATGCTGGCCACGCCGGGTTCGAGAGTGGCTAGGCTGGTCCAATCACGACCGTTAAGAGGCAGTTCGCGGACGGTCCTGGAATCCACCGTCGAACTGACTGCGGTTGTGCTGGTCTGAACATCGGGCGGCGTTCCCATCACATCGACAACCTCGCTTACCTTGCCGGGTTTTAAGCTGATGTTGAGGGATTGCTGTGCCCCGACGGTAAGGGTGATTCCTCTCTGCACCACCTTCGCGAATCCGTCAGCCGCAGCCGAGACGTCATAGGACCCCGGCAATAGGTTCGGAGCGGAATAAAATCCGTCGCCGTTCGACAGAACCTCTCGAGCCTCTCCCGTTCCCACATTCCTGATGGAAACCTTGGCGTTGGCGATCGATGCTCCGGTCAGGTCCGTGATCAGCCCGGAAAGAGTCGCGCCCGCCACCTGTGCTTCAGATCGTGCAGACCACGCCAAGTTCAGGCAAAGGGCAAGCACCACACAGGTGATTAAGCCAACCGCTGCATTCATTCCCTTTTGCATCGTCATCAGGCTCCTCGTTTCGTGGTCAGGAAGTTTTATGTGCCATGCGTCGCAAAATGAGTTATGCCGCTGAGGGGGTCCGGAATCCCACATTCGTTCGAACCCAAGCCTCGGACAAAGAGGCCCTCTTGCCGAGGTAAATTTGCGCAAACCCGCGCTCTAGCGCAATACTTGATGTGTCCAATCGAACACATTTCTGCATCCGTGATGTTGTTATTGAAAATAATGAGGATACGGTTGTTCCTCTCCAATTTTGACCTTGAGTCCCGGCGGAGCTATACTCCGACTCGGCCTTCTGAAATTACTCATGGGTAGCACTGCAGCGGTTGCGAGGATTTTGCATTTCGGGGTTTTCGAAGTGGACCTGAAGGCCTGCGAGCTTCGCAAGCACGGTCTTCGTCTCAAACTCCCGGAGCAGCCTTTTCAAGTCCTGGCTGTATTGCTTGAGAATCCGGGTGAAATTGTCACGCGAGACGAATTGCGCAACCGTCTCTGGCAAGGAGATACTTTTGTTGATTTTGACCACGGCGTGAATAACGCAGTAATGCGGCTGCGGGAAGTTCTTGGCGACTCTTCTGACAACCCGCGCTTTGTGGAGACTATCCCCCGGCGTGGTTATCGCTTTATTGCGCCGGTTATTGCGCCGGTTGCGGGGTCCTCCATTCCAACTCCCTCTATTAGTCACGAAGAGTTGGAAAATGTCCATGGTCCCGCACCAGAGGGTGGGCCGCGGCTGGTCGAAGCGCCAGCTTTGGAAACTCCATCTCAACCAGCAAGCGTCCGGCAAAAGTCCTCAGTCACGCGTCTGACCATCCTGGTTCCTGCGGCCCTGATGGTGGCAGTACTCGGTGCTGGCCTGCTTCGTTACCGCCCGTTCGGCCTCGATAAGACGGCTCCCGTCCGAAACAAGTCCTTGATCGTGTTGCCGCTCGAAGATCTCTCCGGCGACAAAGACCAGGAATACTTCGCCGATGGCATGACCGACGACCTCATCGCCAACCTCGCGAAAATCCGGTCGTTACGTGTGATTTCGCGTTCCACAGCCATGGCTTACAAAGGTACGCGCAAGCCGCTGTCGCAGATTGCGAGCGAACTTAACGTCGATGCTGTAGTTGAGGGCACGGTTCTGCGAGTAGGCAATCGCGTCAGAATAACCGCAGAACTGGTGCAGGTTTCCACGGATCGTCATCTGTGGGCCGACACCTACGAAAGCCAGATGGGGGATATTCTGGCTTTGCAGAATCGCGTTTCGTCCGCCATCGTGAACGAGATCCGCATCAACCTGACGCCGGAGGAGGAACAGCGACTGGCCAGTAATCCCGCGATCACGCCCGAGGCCTACGAAAATTATCTCAAGGGACGCTACTACTGGAATAAGAGATCGGATGAAAACTTAACCAAGGCGATCTCATACTTCGAACGGGCTACGCTGCAAGATCCGCAGTACGCCCTCGCTTACGCTGGCCTATCCGATTGCTATGCCATCATCAGCGCCGAGATTTTCGGAACCATGCCGGCGGCGGAAGCGGCTCCCAAAGCAAAAGCCGCTGCTCTACGGGCTCTTGAGATCGATCCAACTCTCGCGGAGGCCGAAACTTCACTGGCCACCGTGAAGTTTAATTACGATTGGGATTGGAACGCTGCCGCCGAGGGCTTTGCCAGGGCGATTCAGCGCAATCCAAGCTACGCGACGGCCTACCAGAGATACTCACTTTACTTGATGGCGATGGGTCGTTCAGCAGACAGCTTCGATCAGATTAACAAAGCCCGCGAACTGGATCCTCTGTCAATCAGCATCAATTTCAGTCTGGGATGGCGCCTCTACATGGCGCGGCAGTACGACCGAGCCATTCAACAACTCCGCAATACTCTGGAAATGGATCCATCCTACGAACTACCCCATCTGGTCCTCGGCTTATCGTACGCACAAAAAGGGGATTTTGATCTCGCCATTCCGGAATTACGTAAGGCTGTGGAACTGTCCCATGGAACCCCGTTGATGATCTCGGCCTTGGCGAACGCTTACGCCCGCTCGGGGAACAAGGCAGAGGCGGAGAAACTTCTTACCGAGCTAATCTCCCGGTCGAACAAACAGTACGTTTCTCCTTATTATTTCGCGGTTGTGTATGTGGGTCTGGGGGAACACGAAAAAGCTCTCGATTGTCTGGAAAAGGCTTTCGCGGATCGTTCCAATGGCCTGGTGTTTCTGAAGGTGGAACCCGAACTCGACGACCTGCGCTCAAACCCGCGCTTTGTAGGCCTACAACTAAAACTTAACTTCACGCGCTGATGCTTGGTCTCTAGAAAAATAAGAAACCCCGCTCACACGCTGAAAAGGATGTCGGTGTCAGCTCCTATTGCCTCATCGGTTTTCTGCCGAACTTCAACCAAGTCCTGATGCTTAACGGTTGACCAGCAAACCGGAGTTATTCCGGGCGAGAAGTCCTCTTCGAGGACATCATCGATTTGATTTCCCGAGAGAAGCTCTCACTCTAGGTGGTCCAGTTTTTGGGGCTTAGGTCAGAGGAACTCTTCGGATGGAGCGGCATTCGACGACAGCGATTTCCCCCAAGCCAACTTCTGGCCCCCATCCGGCTCAGGTTTTTTAGTGTTTTGCCCCAACCGGCGACTGAGCGAAGCGCGAAGCCCAATCGCACTACGGCAATCCGGTGACGCGGCTCAGTGATTATTGGCGCTTGAGGGGACAATTGGTTGATTGTTTCGCTAAGATGAAAATCCTTCTGTCTTCGCGACTTTGGTGGAAATTGTGTGTTTTTTGCTATCGGAAGGTAACCTCATGCCGGGAAAGCTGATCCCTGCCGCTCCGTTTCTCATTTTGTGCAGTATCCTGCTGCTCTGTCCCAAACAGATTGCTGCCCAAAGCGCAGCGTCCAGTCTCACCCAGTTGTGCACGCCCAAAGTGATTGCCAGCAAGACGGTCGCTTCGGCTAAGCAACGCTACGAAGCTGGGCAGAAGGCAGAGCCTCCACTCACCGACCAGAACAATGGTTTTGCCTGGCCTGACACGCCCATTGGCGTGATCAAGACCGATGACGGCTATGAGTTTTTCGCCAGCGATGGCGGACTGCACTCCCGCCAGTTCTGGCAGGGACATTGGTATGGCAACAATAAGTACGGATCCGCTACGCGCACGATCGGCACGCTAGATAATCCCCTCGGTTCAGCCTCTCCGATTGACGTGACCATCCTTCCCAATCCCGATCCAGCAGTGAATCCTTATTATTCAAACTATAACTACATGGGTGGTGGACCGGTCTACAAAGCTCCCGATGGGATGCCGGGAGCGGGCAATCTACTGATGGTCTACCACGCTGAAATCAACACGGTGACCACGCAAAGTTTCTATGCCGTTCTGGCCTTAGCCACATCGGCCGACAATGGTATGAGTTGGACCGACCTGGGCGAGATCATTCGCGTCAATCAAGCGTACCGCCAAGACCTCGACGGCTACGACATCGGCGATCCGCCGCTGGTGACCTCGCCCGATGGCAAATACTTCTACATTTATTTCCGAGATTGGCTGGCCAATGGAACTACGCATTGGGAACACACAGTCACGCTGGTTTCTGTCGCCCGAGCGCCGATTGCGGAAGTTCTATCGGCTGCCTTCGGCTCGAAACCACACGCGGCATTATTCCAGAAGTATTACGCAGGCGACTGGCGGCTTGAGCCGGGCATCGGCGGTTACTCGACCGACTTGAATCCCAACGCGCCCTACAGCGGCGAATTGCAGGTCGCTTACAACGCCGACCTGAAACGCTACGCGATGATCATCGGCGAAGGCGTGCTGTTCGCTTACGCAGAATCGCCTGACGGTCTGCAATGGACTACTCCCGTGCTCATCCATCAGTTCAGCGGCCAGCCCAACACATACGTGATACCGGTCGGTATGGGAGACGATCCGCGCATCCTAGGCAAACATGTTTTATCTCTTTTACACATACGGGGGAAGTGGTGGCTGGCCCAGCAATTATGTGGGCCGGTTCACTGTCTCGTGCCAGTGAATTCTTAGTCTTTAATCTGGCTTTCAGAAGAAGAATTAGGCTTGTGGGAAAAGGATATTCATACGCGTATCGAGTCGAAAGATCCATCACCGCGGCACTGTTAGTCGCTGATACTATCCTTGCCGCGAGAACACTAGCGCAATATGAGGGTGGAACCAGATTTTCTGCAACGGTCAGCGCAATCGCGGATGCGGTACGTTGGGCTGAGCAGATAATGGCTGAGATTGATCGACGCTGGCCGGTGAGAAAATCCGAGGGTTGCAGGTTCGATTCCTGCCCGCGCCTACCAATCTGTTCGTCGGCTTACGAGATGCCTTTTAACGCCTCTCTCAATGCGGACTCCACTTGTTTCAGTTGGTCGCGTGTCAGCTTTTTTCGGTCGGCGGTGAGATAGAAGACGTCGATTGCCATTTGTCCTTCGGTGTCGATGAGAGCAATTTCGATATTGCACCTGTGATTAGAGAAGCAGGAGGCGACCGTGTGCAAGAGCCCTGGGCGGTCCTGGGCAACGACCTGTACCAGAGTGCTGTTGGAAGAGCACTGGTCGTCGACTTGAATCGAAGTCTTGATTTTTACCTTGGGAGTCCCTTTCTTCTCCTCTGCCTGCATCCGACTTTTCAGCATACGGTCCAGATCCGTCTCTCCGGTTAGGACCTCGGTGATGCTGCGCTTGAAGCGCTCCCATTCTGGAAGGTTTAGTTCAAGGGTTCGGAAGCGGTCGGTGAAATAGAATGTATCGACTACCGTCCCGGCTTGGTTTGAAAAAGCCGTCGCCTCCACAATGTTCATGCCCCATGCGGCCAGGGATCCGGCCACCCCGCCGAAAAGAAAAGGACGATCGCTCGTGACCAGCGTCAGTTCGAACCAGTGGCGGCCGCGCTTCAGGTCAAGTTGAACCGGGTGTTTCCCCAGGCCCTCCGCCATTTCTACATGATGCAGCACTTCGTCGGCCGCGTAGGTTCTCAAATAGCGCTGCGGCAATCCCTCGAGAAAAGCTTTTACTTTCTTGCCCGCGGTCGGGGCGAGAGTGCGCAGGCGGATCATTTTCTCGTCATCGATGTCGGCATCCGGGTGTAGCCGCTGGTCCACGCTACGATTCAATTGATTCGCAGCCGCGATGTACAACTGCCAGACGTTTTCGGCTTTCCATGGAGTAAGCGCGTCCGGATTGACGGCCTTGATGTCCGCGTAAGTGAACAGGCACAGCATCTTCAGACGCTCTGGGGTGCCGACTTTGTCCGCGAATCCAGCTATTGTTGCTGAATCGAAAATATCGCGACGGAGTGCAGCCGACATTTCCAGATGGTTGGCAATCAGGAAGAGTACGGTTTCGCGCTCCGACGACTCCAGATCGAGACGCTCAAGGCAGTGTTCCGCTATGACCAGGCTACCTTCGACATGATTCTCAGAAGGTGCACCTTTGCCAGTGTCATGCAACAAGAGAGCCAAGTAGAGCAATTCCGGCTGTTCGAGTTCATTCAGGATCTCGGCATACTGCTTTTCCCATTCTGAGCGCGACTGCCGCAGCCAGTGCAGGTTCTCGATTGCCAGAAAAGAATGTTCATCGACCGTGAAGCGATGATAGAAATCGCGCACTACCAGAGAGTCGATTGTCTTCAATTCCGGCAGGAGCAGCGTGAGCAGCCGCAACGAATGCATGGCGCGCAAGGCGTTGGCGGCATGCGGCTGGGTTAGAATTTCGCCCAAATAAAGCCAGAGCTCCGCTCCCCTGGGCGGCGTAGCGGCCAGGGACGGCAACACCTGTTCAATCTTGTATTCGGTGGTTGTGCTCAGCCGCACGTCATGATGGGCCACGAAATGGAACAGCCGAAGCAATACTTCCGGATCTTGCAGAGCAGAAGACTGGCGCAGGAAGACCAGGCCATCCACCACGGAGAAGTCGGCATCAGAGACTCGCGCCCGCAGGTTGTGAAAGTGCCGGGAGAGCGAAGACCATGCCGCCGGGATTTCTTCCAGCAACTGGGTCGCGGTGCGGTGGATCGAACGGGCGTGGCTGAAATAAATCCGCATCCAGTCGGCGGCCGCAAGCTCGTTAGCTCCATACACCCCAATCCCGCGTTTTGCGGCCTCTTCCTGCGCCTCCCAGGACAGCACATTGTCGTCTCGTCCGTGGCGAAAATGCAGGAAACACCGCACCGACATCAGAAAATCGAGCGCAGGCTCGAATTGTTTACGCACGGAAGTCGACAGTAGCGACTTCGGGTCAGGCCAGTCGTGCAGCTTATCCATGGAAGAGAGCAGGCTGAGCCAAAGGGCCACATTACAATCGCGCAAACCGCCGGGAGTGTCCTTCACATTCGGTTCGAGATGAAAGATGGTAGTGCCGAATTTCTCGTGGCGGGTGCGCGTCAGTTCAGCCAGACTCTGCAACAGAGATTGCGCCTCACGGGTCATCAACTTTGGGATGACCTTGTCGTGCAAGCGGGAGAACAGATCGGCGTCGCCGGCAAGATAGCGGCAGTCAAGGAGCGAGATCGCAAACTCGACATTGGAGGGATCGAAGCGGTCACACTCTTGCAAGATGCGCGTGGCAGGACTCAGCTTCAGACGCAGGTCCCACAGGCCTTGTGAAAAGGTTCGAATCCGATCTTTGAAAGCCTGCTCGGCTTCGCGGTCGGCATGAAGAAAAAGCAGATCGATATCAGAGTGGGGAAACAGCCAGCGGCGTCCGAATCCTCCCAGCGCGACCAGAGTAAAATTTCGCGGACCTTGCTCTTCCAGGCAAATGATTTCCCTCCAGAGGTGGAGGGCAATCTTTTCTACCAGAACAGTGCGCTGTGCGATGGCCGTGCTCCCATTCCCGGTGGAAGCAAACTCCTCCCGGATCCGCGCTGATTCGACAGTGTAAAAGTCCCGTAATTCGCTGCTCAATGAGCCTGCCGTGGTCATACCGTTTGATCCGGGCGAACCTCACACACTTGGCAGCGTTCTTGTGGCTGGGGAAGGTTGACTCGATCTATGCTCCTCGCACCCGCGCCTGCGATTTCACAGAGCATCCTCTCCGCGTTCATCGTTGCGAATCCGGATGGCCTCATCCACCCGTGAGAGAAAAATCTTCCCGTCGCCGATTTTGCCGGTGCGGGCCGCCGCGGAAATCGCTTGCACGACTTTTTCAACTATGGTGTCAGCGACCACCAGTTCCAGCTTGATCTTTGGTATGAGATCGACGGTGTACTCCCGGCCGCGATAGAACTCCGTGTGCCCCTTCTGCCTCCCATGGCCCCGGGCCTCGAGAACCGTCATGCCCTCGACCCCGATCTCGTGCAGCGAATTCTTTACGCCTTCCAGCTTAGAGACTTGGATGATTGCTTCGATTTTGGTCATGGTGATTGACGTCAATCGTACTTCAAATGCCGAATTCAGCTTAGCAGTTCCGTTCCTCCCGCAGTATTACAGATTCTATTCGCATCGCTTTCGGCGACCAGTTCGCGGATTCGTCCGCCATCCCGACAGGCGTGCCTGCGGAAGAAATAACATATTCCGGATACGCGGAAATCCCGTGCTCATGCAAGTCTAAACCGTAGAGCTCGCCTTCGCGCGACACACGCAGCGTGCCGGTTGCGTTTACCAATTGCATGACTGCATAGGCAATGACGAAAGTGGTGGTTGTGATGACCAGACTCCCAATCGCCTGCGCGAGCAGCAACTGCGTGCCGCCACCGTAAAGCAGTCCCTTCAGCGCGACCGAGTTGTCGGGCGCGACTGGGCCTGTCGATCCGTATTTACCACAGGCAAACAGGCCCAGCGAGAGCGTTCCCCAGATCCCGCACATGCCATGCACGGGAACGGCGCCGATGGGATCGTCAATGCGCAGCCATTCCAGCAATTCAACGCCCGCGACTACAAGTACGCCGGCCACGCCACCTAGAAGAATAGATCCCGTCGGACTTACCCAATAGCAGGGACAAGTGATGGCCACCAACCCCGCTAGGAATCCGTTGATGGTGAAGCTCACATCCCACTTCCTGTTCGGGATGTAAGCGTAAATCATCGCAGTCAACCCGGCGGCACATGCTGCCAGTGTAGTGTTGGTCGCCACCCGGCCGATGCCCTCGAAATCCATCGCGGAGAGTGTGCTTCCGGGATTGAAGCCATACCAGCCGAACCACAACAGGAGACCGCCAGTGGCGGCAATCGTCAAATCATGTGGCAGCATTGGACCGCCGCCGTCGCGCTTGAATTTGCGTCCGAGACGCGGGCCAAGAACTATTGAACCGGCCAGAGCGATGACACCACCAATGGTATGCACAACCGTGGATCCGGCGAAGTCGTGAAAGCCCGTTCCCAAAGAAGCAAAGACGTGTCCGTCGCTGCCCATCAAGGCCAGAAACCCATCGGGCCCCCAAGCCCAGTGACCGATAATCGGATAGATGAAACCAGAGACGGCAACACTGTACAACAGGTCGCCGACGAATCCGGTGCGTCCGATCATCGCGCCTGAAGTGATCGTCGAGCAGGTATCAGCAAAGGCAAATTGGAAAAGCCAAAACGCCAGAAACGAAACTCCGGTGGTTTCATAGGTTGCCGGCACGTCTTTCAGGAAGAACCAGTGATATCCAATGAAGCCGTTGCCGTGGCTGAACATGAACGAGAAACCGAAGGCGTAGAAAAGGAGGCCGCACAGGCAGGTGTCGACGATGCATTCCATTAGAACATTCACCGTCTCGCGGGAGCGGCAGAAACCAGCCTCCAGCATCGTGAATCCGACCTGCATGCCGAACACCAGGAACGCCGCGATCAGCGTCCAGACCGTGTTGATCGGATTGACGATCTCCGCGGCTTTGACCTCCGCATCAGCCGCGTAAACTCTCCCGAAGAACAGGCCTGAAATCGCGGTGATCAGGAGCAGAACCACACCAATCCCCGTGACCTTCCCGATCAGCAAAAGTCGTCCGTAGCGCTGCCACTCTGGATCACGCAGGCGCAGAGCCAGGCGCGAAAATCTCTGGGTTAGAGACAGTTTCTTCCAAGGCTGCGGAATGGCAGACATCACATCGCTCCTTAACAGCTGTGTTGGGGGAACTACTCTGCATCGGGTTCTCCCCGAACCGCTCAGGTGCAGGTGAACTCGGCGAATCTGTGGCGACTCAAACACGACATTAAAAGACCAATCAGTCACCGTCCAATGCATAGTTCTTATCACAGGAATCGAAAATATCTCTGCAGTTTAAATTTATGGAGCACATAAATGAGATTTATCCGCCCCTCTCGGATCTCGCAAAATTGTTTTGACAATGGCTAAGATTTTCCGTTATCGTAGGCCTGTGATTATCTCAGCTCATCATCACCACCATCACGCGCATGGCGCGCCGGCGGGGGTGTCTGGCTGAGCTAGCAGAACACCTGAAGAGATTCGAAGCCCGCTGATGCGACTCAAGCTCAGCGGGCTTTTTGTTTTTGGGGTTCGTTTTTTATATCAAGGGCGGGATCGATGAACCAGGAAATTGATTTTGACAAGATGCAGGGCCTGGCGCCGGCCATTGTGCAGGATGCGGCGTCCGGAGAAGTACTGATGCTGGGATTTATGAATCGCGAAGCCTGCGAGCGTACGCTCATGACCGGCTACGTCACATTTTTCAGCCGCACTCGCAACCAACTGTGGACCAAGGGAGAGACCTCGGGCAACCGGCTCAAGCTGGTCTCCGCCGCCATCGATTGCGATCACGACACACTCTTGCTGCAGGTCGACGTCGAGGGGGCAGGGTTGGTCTGTCATGAGGGCACGCGCTCTTGCTTCACGAAGCCGCTTGCACTGAGCGACCCAAATAAAAACAGCTTCGATCGACCGGCGGTGCAATCATGAAGATCCGTCTTGGCATTCCGAAGGGTAGTTTGCAGGATGCCACTCTGCAACTGTTCGCTCGCGCCGGTCTCCCCATCCTCACAAATGGCCGCTCCTATTTCGCGACGACTCGGGATCCGGAAGTCGACTGCATGCTCATCCGCGCTCAGGAGATGGCTCGCTACGTGGAGCACGGAGTTCTTGATGCTGGACTGACAGGTCTTGACTGGGTGGTCGAAAGCGGGCTCGATGTCGTCACCGTTTCCGACCTCATTTATGCCAAGCAGAGCCGGGGCAAGGTGCGCTGGGTGCTGGCCGTTCCAGAAGATTCGCCGTACCAGCGTGCCGAAGACCTGAGTAACTGTATTATTGCAACCGAGCTGGTCAGCGTAACCCGGAAGTATTTCGAGAGCAAGAATGTTGCCGTGCAGGTCGAGTTCTCCTGGGGCGCCACTGAGGTAAAACCGCCGATGCTGGCCGATGCGATTGTCGAGGTCACTGAGACTGGCAGTTCCTTGAGAGCCAATCACCTCCGCATCATTGATACCGTGCTGGAATCCAACACGCAGATTGTCGCCAACAAGAAAGCCTGGTGTGATTCGTCGAAGCGCCGCAAGATTGAAAACCTGGCGCTCATGCTGCGTGGCGCGATGGATGCCCAGAACCGCGTCGGACTGATGCTGAACGTCCGCAAGCAGGATCTGGCGGCGGTGCTCGCGGTTCTGCCTGCTCTCCAGAAACCCACTATCTCCAATCTCAGCGACGAAGACTGGGTGGCCGTGAACACGGTGATCGAAGAATCGACGGCCTGGCAGGTCATCCCTCGTTTGAAAGAAGCCAATGGAGAAGGGATCGTCGAGTATCCCCTGAACAAGGTAGTCCTATGATGCGGATTCTCTCTGGAGCCGCGGCCGCAGCGAGCGTGCGCAAGATTGCGGCCCGTGGGTCGCGATACGCAGAAGTCGAGCCGGTGGTGCGGCGCATCGTCGCCGATGTCAGACGGCGGGGCGATCGCGCGGCACGCAAATATGCCAAACGGTGGGATGGTCTTCGGCCGCAAGAATTTCTTCAAGTCTCTGAACAAGAAATCAATGTGGCGTGGAGGTCCGCGGATCCTGAATTGAAAGCTTCTTTGCGCGCAGCGGCAGCGAACATCCGATGCTTCTGCGAATGGCAAAAGCCGCTGCCCTGGACGCGCACGCGCAAGGGTATCACCGTCGGACAAATCGTGCGGCCCCTGGATTCAGTCGGCTGCTACGTTCCCGGCGGACGCTACCCGCTGGTGTCGACGTTGCTGATGACGGTTATCCCCGCTCAGGTAGCGGGCGTGCGGAATATCCGCGTAGTTTCGCCTCAGCCGCGGGCCGAAGTGCTTGCCGCTGCAGGAATGCTCGGAGCGACTGAAGTTTATCGGATCGGAGGCGCGCAGGCGATCGCCGCACTGGCTTACGGAACGCAAAGCATCCCGCGTGTGAACAAGATCGTTGGTCCGGGGAACCTTTATGTTACCGCCGCCAAGAAATTGGTCTCGTTTGACTGTGCAATCGATTTCCTGGCGGGCCCAACGGAGGTCGTCGTTGTGAGTAACGCAGGTGCACCGGAGTTTATCGCCGCCGACCTGGTAGCGCAGGCGGAGCACGATCCAGAAGCGCTCGCGGTTTTCATTACAACTCGCGATGATTTGGCTAGTCGCGTCGCGCGTGCCGCCGAGAAGCAAAGCCAGCGGAATGTAGTGGCGCGTCAGTCGTTGCGCCGGAACGGTGTCATTCTCGTGTCTGCGTCGCGTAACCAAAGTGTTGAATGGGCAAATGAACTTGCACCGGAACACCTGACGGTTGATGCGGCAGATGTTGCACTTGTCCGCAATGCCGGATCGGTCTTCGTGGGCGACTATTCACCACAAGCTGCGGGTGATTATGTTTCTGGTCCAAATCATGTCTTGCCCACAGGCGGTGCTGCCCGCTTCCGGGGCGGACTCAGCGTTCTCGATTTCGTAAAGCTCATCAGCGTCCAGCGGCTTTCGAGGTCTGGTCTGAGGCGAATCGCTCCGGTGGTGGAGTCGTTGGCGAATGCGGAAGGCTTGCAGGCGCACGCGGAGTCAATTCGCACGAGGTTCGATCATGCTTGAAGCGCGCGAATCGGTGCGCAATCTGCCCACTTATCATCCACCACTTGGTGGACGCGAGGGGCTGCGCCTGGACTTCAACGAAAACACCGTTGGTTGTTCGCCGCGCGTGTTGGCGCGATTGCGCGAGATCACAGCGGAGGAAATTGCGTGCTATCCGTCGCGCGAGCCTATCGAAGCAGCTGTGGCCGATTTTCTTGCCATCAAGCCGGACGAATTGCTGCTCACCAATGGCGTGGATGAGGCCATCCACCTGCTCTGCGAGACGTTCCTGCAGCCTGGCGATGAAGCTCTGATCGTGGTGCCAACGTTTGCCATGTACGAGATTTCGGCAGCGGCCACTGGCGCACGTGTTGTCCAAGTTCCATGCGATACAGATTTCCGGTTCCCACTTTCTGACCTGCTCTCCCGTGTCACGCCGCGCACTCGACTGATAGCGGTTGCCAATCCCAACAATCCGACCGGCAGCGTCGCGGAACGGGAAAGTTTGCTGGAGATCGCCAATCGTGCGCCGCAAGCGGCGATTCTGGTGGACGAAGCCTACTTCGAGTTCTATGGGGAATCGCTGATGGGGACATGGCGCAACGTGCCTAACCTCTTCGTGGCCAGAACGTTTTCCAAAGCATACGGATTAGCCGGACTCCGCATTGGCGTGCTCGCCGGAAACGCGCAGCACATTTCGATGGTGAGCAAAGTCAGTTCACCCTACAACGTGAACGGCGTGGCGCTCGCTTGCCTGCCGACGGCGCTGGCAGACCAGGATTACATCCGCCGCTACGTCGACCAAGTCCGCCGTGGGAGGGACGAACTCCAGGAAGAGTTCCGGCGGTGGGGGATTCAGTGCTGGCCGAGCCGAGCCAATTTCGTACTGGCGAGCTTCGGTCCGTCGAAGAGCGCGTTCATCCAGTCCATGCGGACGCGCGGCATTCTGGTGCGCGACCGCTCCCGCGACTACGGTTGTGAAGGTTGCGTGCGCATCACGCTCGGAACTGCTGAGCAGACTACCCGATTGCTCCAAGCGCTCCGGGAGACGCTGGCGGAGCTCGGAGTGAAAGAGGTTACCACGAAATGAGACGAGCGTCGATCCAACGCATTACGAAGGAGACCGACATCCGCGCTGCTCTGGTCATTGAAGGCCGCGGCCGGTACAAGGTCTCCACCGGAATCCGTTTCTTCGATCACATGCTGGAACTCTTTGCCCATCACGGTGGTTTCGATCTCGAGATCAAAGCCAAGGGCGACCTCGACGTCGATCAGCACCACACCGTCGAGGATGTCGGCATCGTACTTGGTCAGCTCTTCGACAAAGCTCTGGGGACCAAGCGTGGAATTTTGCGCGCAGGCTATTTCGTGATGCCGATGGACGAAACCCTGGGCCTCGCCGCCGTGGATTTTTGCGGGCGGACTTCCACTACGGTCGATACCAAGGTTCGTGCCCGGCTCGTGGGCGATCTGCAAGCGGAGTTGGTGCACGATTTCTTCGACGGCTTTGCGCGTGGCGCTCGCGCCAGCGTGCATGCCCGCGTGCTCTATGGCCGCTCCAGCCATCACAAGATTGAATCGTTGTTCAAAGCGTTTGCGCGCGCGTTGCGAGCTGCCTGCTGGCGCGATCGCCGCATGGCACGCTTGCTCCCCAGCACGAAAGGATTGCTCTGATGATCGCGGTCGTCGACTATCGCGCCGGAAATCTGACCTCGGTAAAAAAGGCACTGGATCATCTATGCGCAGACGCCATCATCACTCGCGACCCAGACATGGTTGCGCGTGCGGACAAGATTATTCTGCCCGGTGTCGGCCACTTTTCGACCACAGCCATCCTGGAACAAACCGGGCTGCGTGCCGCCATTCTGCAGAGGATTAAACAGGGAGTACCGTTTCTCGGCATCTGCGTCGGAATGCAGTGGATGTTCGAGTCGAGCGCGGAAGCGCCCGGAATCCGTGGTCTGGGATTGTTTTCGGGAGCATGCGGACGCTTTGTCGAAAACGTCAAATCGCCGCATGTCGGTTGGAACTCGCTGGTCTGTTACGATCGCTCGCGACTGCTTCGAGGGATCCCTTCTGCTTCTTTCGTGTACTTCACCCACTCGTACTCGGCGCCGGTCATAGATGCAACCGTGGCACGATGCGAGTATGGCGGAGAGTTTTCCGCTGCCGTCGAACAAGACAATTTATTTGGGGTGCAATTTCATCCGGAAAAGTCAGGGGCGTTAGGCTTGACGCTGTTGAAGAATTTTTGCTGCCTCTCATGCTGACCAAACGAATCATCGCATGCCTGGATGTCAGCGCTGGACGCGTCGTAAAGGGCGTTCAGTTTCAGCAACTGCGCGACGCCGGCGACCCTGCAGAACTGGCGGCATCTCACAGCCGGGCGGGAGCCGATGAGCTTGTGTTGCTCGACATCTCCGCAACCCACGAGAAACGCGCAACGTTAGTAGAAACCGTTCGCCGCACGGCGCGACAGTTATTTATTCCCTTCACCGTCGGCGGAGGCATTCGCTCACTGGACGACGCGATCGCCGTCTTCGAAGCGGGCGCCGACAAGATCAGCATCAATTCCGCCGCGCTTGCTGATCCAAATTTGATCACCCGCATTGCCGATCGTTATGGTTCGCAGGCCGTGATCATCGCGATTGACGCAAAGCGTATCAACGCAGAAGCGCGATTCGAAGCTTACGTCAGCGGAGGCAGAAATCCCACTGGCCGTGATGCCGTGACTTGGGCTCGGGAAGCGGAAGAACGCGGTGCTGGCGAAATCCTGCTCACTTCGATGGATCGCGATGGCACCGGCGCTGGCTTCGATTGCGACTTGACCCGTGCATGTTCCGAAGCCGTGCGCATCCCGGTTATCGCTTCGGGAGGAGGTGGGGACACACAGAGTTTCGTCGACGTCTTCCAGATCGGCAAAGCAGACGCGGCACTGGCCGCCTCCATCTTCCACTTTGGCCTGCACCGTCTTGCCGATCTCAAACAAGAGCTGCAGAGCGCGGGTATCCCGGTGCGGTGGCCATGTTAATCCCTTCGATTGACCTCATGGGCGGAAAGATCGTGCAGCTTGTCCAGGGGGAGCGCAAGGCGCTCGAGTTCGACGACTTCGAAGAATGGATAGCGCGTTTCTCCTCGTTCCCGCTGGTTCAACTTATCGATTTGGACGCAGCTCTCGGTACCGGGAACAATCGCGAACTGGTACGCGCGTTTGCTCATCGCCTTCCGTGTCAGGTTGGGGGAGGAATCCGCTCCATCGAAACTGCAGAGCAGGTGTTGTCGATCGGCGCAAGGCGTGTGATCTTCGGATCGTCGCTTATCCGTAATGGTCAGCCCGACACCCTGTTCTCGGAAAGTGCTGCACGAGCAGTCGGGCCGGAAAAGTTGGTATTCGCCATCGATTCCAAGCAGGGACGGGTTGCGATCCGAGGCTGGCGCGAACTCACAACCATTACGCCACTCGAAATGATCGTGGCTCTTGAGCCATCGTGCGGCGCATTTCTATACACGCATATCGATACGGAAGGCCTGATGCAGGGCATTCCCCTCGACACGGTGAGCCGGCTGCGAAGTGCGACCATGAAGCAACTGATCGTGGCCGGGGGGATTGCGACCTCCGAGCAAATCGACCAGCTTGATGCTATGCGAATCGATGCGGTAGTCGGAATGGCAATCTACACAGGACGTGTAAAACTGAACAGTTCGATTCCTCGGGTCCGTCGAGACCATAGTTAGGAGTGATTAAGCTTCCGAAAAAGGTTAACGTTTTTCGGATGTGGAGTATCGCAGTCAACTCGTCTCAAGAGCCCGCAAAGGCTCGGCCAGGCTGTGCATGAGTCGAGTGAAACCCGAAAAGTCCAGGGATTGAGGCCCGTCGGAAAGCGCGCGCTCAGGGCAGGGATGGACCTCAACCATAAGCCCATCCGCCCCAAGTGCGGCTGCTGCGCGGGACATGGGTGCGATCAGGCTGGGGCGGCCGGTCCCGTGCGACGGGTCGGCGATCACCGGCAGATGAGTCAGTTCCCGGGCCAATGCAACCGACGCCAGATCCAGCGTGTTCCGGGTCTCCGTCTCAAATGTCTTGATCCCGCGTTCGCACAGCACTACGTTGGGGTTCCCACCTGCCACGAGGTACTCTGCTGCCAGCAACCACTCCTTGACACTAGCCGAAGGGCCGCGCTTCAAAAGCACCGGCTTGTCTGCCTTCGCCAGGCGGCGCAGCAGCGCGAAATTCTGCATGTTGCGTGCGCCCACTTGCAAGAGATCGGCATGTTCGCAAATTACATCCACATCTTCCGTGCTCATCACCTCGGTCACCACCGGAAGACCAGTTTCTTGTTTTGCCTCGCGCAGCAGGCGGAGAGCTTCCAGCCCGAGGCCTTGAAATTCGTACGGAGATGTCCGCGGCTTGTAAGCGCCGCCCCGGAGCAATCGAGCGCCCGCAGCCTTCACCGCGCGGGCAGTCGAAAAAAGTTGCTCGCGTGATTCGACGGAACACGGGCCCGCAATCACAACGAAACTTCCGTCCCCGATCTGCACGCCACCAACGTTGACCACGGTACGATGGGGCTTCGCCTGACGGCTCACGAGCTTGAAGGGCTGCGCGATAGCGACAACACCGTCCACGCCCGGCGCGGCCGCCAGCGCCTCCAGTTCGTGCCGGCGTCCCCCACTGCCGACCGCGGCCACGATGGTTCGCTCTTCGCCGCGCGTGACGTGCGCTTGGTATCCGGCCTCCTTCACCCGGTCGATAACGTGTTGGACCTCCGCTTCGGTGGCCCGCTCCCGCATGTTGATGATCATGAATCCACTCTCCTTGGTCGATGGAGCTGACTTACAGTTCGCTAGACGCCCCACAACCACTGATCGGGATCGTAATGAAGAGTGCGGTCGGTGCCGTTGAGCCAGTCTTCCCGTGTGGGGCTGCACACATCGATTGCAACCACGTCTTCCAGCACCTCGGAAGAATGCTCCGTGCCCGGTTTGATAGTCAGGATCTGATTGGGTTGCAACATGACGTCACCGCTAAGAAAGTGAAATCGCCAACACCCTTTCAGCAGAATGATGACTTCCTCATTCTCATGGCGGTGCGCCTGTGTGGATGAGCCCTTCGCAACCTCGAGCCGAGCCACACTCATCTTCTCTCCCTGGGTGACGGTGCGCCGGTACAGTTCGGTCACGGCTTCAGGCTGCATCGAATTCCAATCGTATACCTGCATAAGTTCGACCTCTTTTTCTTTTCCCAATCAGTCGGTGCCGCTGGCCACGAACTCGGCCGCCGGCTGCGATGTTTTCTCCGAAGTTCCCTCGGGCGTGATCCGCACCGGATCCAGGAAGGACATATGCTCGCGCAAGTCGGCTCCGACTTGCTCGATGGGGTGAGTTTGCTCGCGCTTGCGCGTAGCGTTGAACCACGGTCGTCCCGCTTCGTTTTCCGCGATCCATCTGCGAGCGTATTCGCCGCGCTGAATCTCGCCCAGCATGCGGCGCATGGTCTTTCGCGTCTCGTCAGTGATCACCTGCGGTCCGCCGGTATAGTCACCGTGTTCGGCCGTGTCGCTGATCGAGTACCGCATGTAGTTGAGGCCGCCGCGGTACATCAGATCTACAATCAGCTTCAGCTCATGCATGCACTCGAAGTAAGCGACTTCTGGTTGGTATCCCGCTTCGACCAGAGTTTCGAAGCCGGCTTTGACAAGAGCGCTTACGCCGCCGCAAAGAACCGCCTGCTCGCCGAACAAGTCGGTCTCTGTCTCTTCGCCGAACGTGGTCTCGATGACGCCGGCTCGCGTGCTTCCCAGTGCTTTCGCGTAGGAAAGAGCCAGAGCCTTCGCCGATCCGCTGGCGTTCTGGTACACGGCTAGCAATGCGGGTGTTCCGCCGCCGTCCACGAACACCTCGCGCACGCGGTGGCCGGGCGACTTTGGGGCAATCATGATCACATCTACGTCCGCAGGCGGCTGGATGGTCGCGAAATGGATGTTAAAACCATGCGCGAAAAACAAGGTTTTTCCCGCAGTGAGACTGGGCGCGACGGCATCCCGGTAAATGGCCGGCTGAGTTGTGTCGGGTGCCAGGAAAACGATGACATCCGCCCAAACCGCAGCTTCAGAGGGTGAGATCACGCGCAGGCCCTCAGCCTCAGCGCGGGCGCGTGAGTTGCTTGTCTCGTGCAGGGCCACCACCACTTGCACTCCGCTGTCGCGAAGATTCAGAGCGTGCGCATGACCTTGTGAACCATAGCCAATGACCGCGACTTTCTTGCCACGAATAAGGGCCAGGTCGGCATCGTTGTCGTAATACATGTTTGCCATTTCTGTTCTCCTTTGAACCTTGTTGTATCGAGATGAGCGCGGCATTGCTGGCTTGCTCGATCAGTCATTGACAGCATCGGCCATCCTCATCCGACGGAATGTGATCGGAGCTTGCCGCTTTATGAAACGGCGAATCCAGCACTTTCAGGAGCCGAGCCAATAGCCGTTCGCGGCCTCCGATCACATGCAGGCCGCTCTCGCGTTGATGTTCCTCCAGAGTTTGTTCCAACTTCTCTTTCAGGTTTTCCATACTTACCCCCACAAATGAAAGTTAAACCGAATACGACACCGATTCGTCCTCCACCGAATCGTCCCTACTCGTTGTGCCCGCCGAGGCCTCCGGTCTGGGACCGCGGGTCATGGCGACACGTCCCGTTCGCGCCATCTCAAGAATGCCGAAGCCGCGCAGTATCTCAACCAGGCCGTCGATCTTGTCTTCAGCGCCAGTCGTTTCAATGACCAACGACTCGCTGTTCACGTCCACGATGCGTGCGCGAAAGACGTACGCCAGTTGCATGATTTCGGCCCGTGTTTCCGGGGTTGCAGCAACTTTGATCATGGCTAGATCGCGGAACACGGTCGGAGTCGAGGTGACGTTTTCGACGCGCTGCACATGGACCAGTTTGTAGAGGTTGGCTTCGATCCGCAGAGCGCCAGCTTCGTCAGTGTCGACCACAATGGTCATGCGTGATATTCCTGACTTCTCCGTGTGTCCGACCGTCAGCGACTCGATGTTGAAACCGCGCCGCCGAAAAAGCGATGCCACCCGGTTCAGAACTCCCGGCTTGTTCTCCACCTGAACCACCAGCGTCATCAGCATGTTGTCCTCACAAGTCTTGCGCAGTCTCAACCAGCGGACTCGGACGACGAATCATCGCGTGAAGGTCGGCCCCCGCGGGCACCATGGGGAAGACAGAGTCCTCTTGCTCCACGCAGAAATTAATAACGTAAGTACTTCGATGCTCACGCGCCTCGCGGATCGCAGGAACGACTTCGGCACGCCGCCGTACCGCGATGCCGCGCAAACCGAAGGCCTCGGCCAGCTTCACAAAATCGGGGCTGTACAAGGGCGTAGCTTTGTAGCGGCGTTCGTAGAAAAACTCCTGCCACTGCCGCACCATGCCAAGATAACCGTTGTTGATCACGGCGACTTTGATCTCCAACCTCTCCTGCGCAATTGTGGCCAGCTCGGCCATCGTCATCTGAAAGCCGCCGTCCCCTGCGACCACCCACACTTCCGCCTCAGGCCGGGCGAACTTCGCGCCGATGGCAGCGGGCAGCGCGAAACCCATCGTGCCCAAACCACCCGAGGTGATCAGAGTGCGCGGCTTGTCGTGTTTGTAGTACTGCGCCTCCCACATCTGGTGCTGACCGACGTCCGTAACTACGACTGCATCCCCACTCGTCTCACGCCACAGATCATTCACGACGTGGGCGGCATAGAGATGTCCGTCGTCCGGCAAGTTCTGGATGTCCCGGACCGCCGAATCACCTTTCAGTTCCTGAATTCGCGATAACCAGGGCTCTCGATCGCCAGCATCCACGTGGGGCAGCAGTTCGCACAACACCTCACGCAAATCTCCGATGAGCGCCACGTCGATCTTGACGTTCTTGTTCACTTCCGCCTGATCGATTTCGATGTGAAGCTTCTTCGCCATAGGCGCGTAGGTTTTGAGGTTGCCGGTGACACGATCGTCGAAGCGCATGCCGAATGCGAGAAGAAGATCCGCCTCCTGAATTGCCGTGTTGACCCAGGCCTCGCCGTGCATGCCCATCATGCCAAGATTCAGCGGATGGGAGGCAGGGAAAGAACCAATGCCAAGCAGCGTCATGGCCACGGGGATTTGGGCGCGCTCGGCAAGCGCACACACTTCACGCATCGCACCAGAAAGCAAAATGCCGTGTCCCGCCAGGATCACGGGCCGCTTGGCACAGTTGATCAACTCCAGCGCATCGCCATATTGAGGCGCGGTCGAGCTCGCTGCGAGACAGCGATTGCGGTGCCGAGGTTCAGCCGCATCCCAGTCGAATTCGCAACTCGCTTGCTGGGCATCTTTGGTGACATCGATCAACACCGGCCCAGGCCGGCCGGACTTTGCCAACCAGAAAGCTTCGCGCATCGCAGCGGCAAGGTCTTCGGCTCGGGTGACGAGGTAGTTATGCTTGGTGATCGGCAGCGTGATCCCGGTGATGTCGGTCTCCTGAAAAGCGTCGTAACCGATCAGCTTGCTGCCCACCTGGCCGGTGATGCAGACGATCGGCGATGAGTCCATCATCGCCGTGGCAATGCCCGTGACCAGGTTGGTCGCACCCGGCCCAGAAGTCGCAATGGCAACTCCCACCCCGCCACCGGCGCGAGCGTAACCGTCCGCCATGTGGGCGGCGCCCTGTTCGTGGCGTACCAGCACATGGTGGATCCCCGGATATTTGCACAGCGCATCGTAGGCGGGCAGGATCGCTCCGCCCGGATAACCGAAGATGTGCCTTACCCCTTCCCGCTCGAGGCATTCCCAGATAATCTCGCCGCCGGTTTTCTTCATAAGCTCCTCGCTTAATTTGTAACCGCACCCAACGCCGCGGACGACACGTGCCGCGCGTATTTCGCCATCACGCCGTTTCGATAGCGTGGTTCCGGTGGTTGCCAAGACGATAGGCGCATCCGGATTTCATTCTCGGAAAGCTCCACGCTTAGTTCACGTCGATCTATATCGAAGACGATGACATCGCCATCGCGCACGGCGGCAATCGGACCGCGGCAGGCTGCTTCCGGTGCAACGTGCCCTGCCATCAATCCATGCGTGGCTCCGGAGAATCGTCCGTCGGTGAGCAATGCTACCGAGTCGCCCAGGCCTGCGCCCACCAGTGCCGCCGTCACACCCAACATCTCGCGCATGCCGGGTCCGCCGCGCGGACCCTCGTAGCGAATGACCAGAACATCTCCAGTTCGGATTCGGCCCTCTTGCACAGCGGCGAACGCAGCTTCTTCACTGTCGAAAACGCGAGCCGGTCCGCGGTGATGAACGTGCTCGTGTCCTGCGACCTTAACCACGCTTCCTTCTGGAGCCAGATTGCCTTTCAAAATCACAAGCCCGCCACTCGGCTTGATGGGACGGTCCAGCGGACGCACCACGTCCTGCGCCGCCGTCTCGCTTGCGCCTCGCGCTTCTTCCGCGATACTTTTGCCACTCACGGTGACCGCACTGCCGTGCAGCAGTCGCGCTTCATTGAGCCGTTTCGCCACCAACCCGGTACCGCCCGCGTGATACAGATCCGTGGCCACGAATCTTCCGCCAGGTTTGAGATCGGCTAGCAAGGGCACTCGCTCTGAAATGCGGTCGAAGTCATCTAAAGAGAGGCCCACCCCGGCCTCGTAGGCGATGGCCAACAGATGCAAAACCGCGTTGGTCGAGCCGCCGGTTGCAGCTACGCTGGCGATCGCGTTTTCGAACGCTTCGCGAGTGAGAATCTGTCGCGGACGGAGATCCCGCTTTAGCAACTCCATCACCATCGCGCCCGCCGTCTGTGCTACTTCCGGCTTGGTCGTATCGAGCGCCGGAACGCTCGCACTGCCCATCAGCGAAAGGCCGAGAAACTCACAAACCATCGCCATCGTATTCGCCGTGAACTGCCCGCCACATGCTCCTGCTCCCGGACACGCGCTGTTTTCCAGCGCCAGCAGATCCGCGTCGCTGATCCGCTTTTGCGCGTGCGCGCCCACGGCCTCGAATACGTCCTGAATAGTCACGTCCTTCCCGTGGTAGCTGCCAGGGGCGATCGATCCGCCATAGAGAACGAGTCCGGGAAGGTTCAACCGTGCCAGCGCCATAATTGCTCCGGGAATAGTTTTGTCACATCCCACCAGCGCGACGATCCCGTCGAATTGATTACCGCGAGCGACTAACTCAATCGAATCGGCGATCACTTCTCGGCTGACCAGGGAGGTGCGCATGCCATCGGTGCCCATCGTGATCCCGTCGGAGATGGAAACCGTATTGAACTCCATCGGCGTGCCGCCGGCGGAACGAATGCCTTGCTTGACCGAGGCCGCGAGTTCGCGCAGGTGATGGTTGCAGGGACCGATTTCAATCCAGGTGTTGGCGACGCCGATCAACGGCCGTCTCAGGTCTTCGTCCGTGAACCCCACGGCTTTCAACATGGCGCGGGCAGGCGCGCGACTAGGACCCTGAGTCAGGGCCGCACTGCCGAGCTTCGATTCCTTCATCCGCGCACCAGCCTTTCCGGTATCGAAAACGCGTATAAAAAACTTAAGGCCATCATCTCTTCTGGATGATGGCCTCTGATTTGAATCTCTTCTGGGCTACATCATCCGCTGGCTCCGGGTGTTACAGCTACACCCGTAATAATAAAAAGCACCAGCAGAATCAGTACCCGAAATAGCTCCGCCCGGAACCAAGAGGCTGGCTTCGACGACGACAACGCGGTTTGGGCGGAACTTGTCATCCTAAGTATTGCCAATTAGGCACTTTGCGTTCCAAATAACATCGCATCTTTCCGAGGGACTGTCAACCGTCTCGGCATTTTTCGAACCTATTCACTTACGAACGGTTACCGAGCTGTGCCTTCAGCAAATTACTTTGCTGTTGCGGAAAGTTGCCGGACCGTCGTGATGAACGTTGTTGTGGGCCGCGTGTGGGTTCGATCCCGCCGGTACGCAAGGCCCAGTTCCCGCCACAACTCCACGCCTTGGAGGGGAATCAGCTTGACTCGTTCCGCCACCACCTGGTCTCGAGCAAAACTCGAACTGATCAGCGAGACGCCAAGTCCAGCGGCGACGAAGCTCTTGATCATCCCGATACTGGGGAGTTCCATTCTGACCCGCAAGTCAGCCCGGTAGGGCCGGAATAGCTTGTCCATAACCCGGCGGCTGTAACCGGTTCTTGGTAATAGCAGCGGCTGGGTGACGATGTCCGCGACGGTTACGTGTTTATGCTTAGCTAAAGGGTTTTGCGGATTCACCATCAACATCAGTTGGTCGCGAAAAATGGAGTGTACCTTCAGGCTGGGGGACTTGACCGGCAAGGTTACGATGCCAACGTCGATCGAGCCGTTCTCCAACTTCTCGATGATTTTGTAACTGAAGTTGCGGTAGATGCTGATTTGCACTCCGGGATAGAGCCGGCAATATTCGGCGAAAACTTCCGGCAGCACATACAGGCAGGTGGCTTCGTTGGCGCCAATCAAAAGTGTGCCGCGAGGCGTCGCTCCCTGGTCGGCTACCGCCAACAAAGACTCATCGCGCAATCTCAGGAGCCGCTCTGAATAAGCAAATAATACTCTGCCCGCTGGCGTCAGCCTGACAGACTTTCCCGACCGGTCGAGAAGTTTGTCTCCGTATTCCTGCTCGAGCATTCGAATCTGACTGCTGACGGCCGATTGGGAACGAAAGACTTTTTCTCCCGCGCGCGAGAAGCTGCCCAGCTTGGCGACTTGCAGAAACGTGACTAGCTGGTCGAAATCCATAGTTGTGCGTGATTATAGCGGAGACCGATCGGGCATCTTACGTTGAAAAGGTCATCGATTTCCGTGGAATGCTCGTTGTCTTCGATACGACGGTAAGCCGTCAAGCGGTACGACCCGTGGGACATCCAAGACCGGGGTGTTGTGCCTTCCGAAACGTTTCAGGATCGCGTCCCACGTCTCGTCGATCGAACAGGGTAACGACAGGGGCTCGACGCGACTGAACGGCAGTGGCCGTTCGCTGCGCAACAACTGCGCGGCCCGAGGACTTCCGGTGAGACGTTCATGTCTACGGAGCACACGGCGAAGCCAGAGCTCTTCTCTGAGCTCAAGCGGAACCATCCTCACGGACTCCCTGTTGTGCACAGGCCTTCCCATGGAATCGTGATCCATGTAGGTGAGCCCGCCGGTCATTCCCGCTCCGAGATTAATTCCGGCAGGTCCGAGAATGATAGCGACGCCGGCTGTCATGTACTCGCACGCATGTTGGCCAACCCCTTCGACTACCGCCAGAGCGCCGCTGTTGCGCACAGCAAATCTTTCTCCTGCGCGGCCGGCAATGTAGAGCTCTCCGCTCGTCGCACCATACAGCACTGTGTTACCTGCCAAAACATCTCCTCGTCGAGATGCCTCCTCGCCCGCCGTGATGGCGATATTGCCGCCGGACAGACCTTTGCCCACATAGTCGTTGGCCTCGCCGAATAGCCGCAGGGTGATTCCAGGAATCAGGAACGCGCCGAAACTCTGGCCGGCGCTTCCGACAAAGTTGTAATCAACGGGCGTAAGAACTTCGGAATCCCGGCGCAGAATATCGCCAGACAGACGCGCTCCGACGGCGCGGTCTGCGTTGGTGATGCGAAAACGGGATCGATTCGTGTCCCGTTTCTCGAACATCCGGCTTAAGGCAAACTGGAGCCCACCATCGGGTTCGCGCAGGCAAACTGTTTGTGGTGGCGCTGTGATTGGGGCAAGCAGATCTGCCAGGGCACGCCCAGCCCGCTGATCGCGAGGCCGAAGTCGATCGACAGCGCCAACGATTCCGTCGATAGAACAGGCTCCCATCGCTGCCAAGAGATCGCGAACCTCGCCGGCCACCGCACGAAAGTAGCTTTCCACCATCTCCGGTTTGCCGGTGAAGCGCATCCTCAATTTCTCGTCTTGGGTGGCGATTCCCACGGGACAGGTATTCAAATGGCATTGGCGGGCCATGACACAGCCAAGAGCGAGCAAGGCTGCGGTTCCGAAACCAAATTCGTCAGCCCCCAGTAGTGCCCCCAAGATTACATCTCGTCCAAACTTAAAGCCGCCGTCCACGCGCAAGCGAACCCGGCGACGCAAGCCCGCGCGCACCAGGGAGCAATGGGCGTCGCGCAATCCAATTTCCCAAGGCAGGCCTGTGTTCTTGATGGATGTCAGTGGAGATGCGCCAGTGCCGCCGTCGTAGCCGCTGATCGTGATCACGTCAGCCCCAGCCTTTGCAACCCCGGCGGCGACGATTCCCACTCCGGTGCTTGAGACCAGCTTGACTCCAATCCGTGCGCGCGGATTCACTGCCCGCAGATCATAAATCAGTTGCTCCAGGTCTTCGATGCTGTAGATGTCGTGATGTGGTGGCGGAGAGATCAACATCATGTTGGGCACTGCATGTCGCAGTCGGGCAATGTATGCCGTCACTTTGCCAGCGGGGAGTTGGCCGCCTTCGCCTGGCTTTGCACCTTGCGCGATTTTGATCTCCAACTCATCAGCGTGAACCAGGTATTCCGTGGTCACGCCGAATCGCGCCGAAGCCACCTGCTTCACCCGGTTGTTGGCCTCAGATTCTCCGCCGTATACTTCGGGATCTTCGCCACCTTCGCCCGTGTTGCTGCGCGCCCCAAGCCGGTTCATGGCGATTGCTAACGTGCGGTGAGTTTCCGGAGAGATCGCTCCCAGTGACATCGCTTGCGTACTGAACCGGCTGAGTATGGAAGCCTCCGACTCGACCTCCTGCAAGGGCACAGGGGTGCCGGGCGCGATCTCCACGAGGTCGCGAATCGCGGCTGGCTCTGGTTTTCCAGAAAGTTCGGTGAACGCCCGGTAGTTCTCGTTACTTGGGGACTTGATGTAGCGGTGCATCCGCCGCACCAATTCCGGCGAGGTTGCGTGGCGTTCCCCCTCATGTCGGAATCGATACAATCCAAGATCTCTGAGTCCGGAAGGTGTTTCGGAATCGTCAGTTCTGTATGCCGCGGCGTGGCGCGCGATGCAATCCTGGAGGAAGTCGTCAAGTCCTTTGCCGCCGATAGCGCCGCCCGCATCTTCAAAAAACCTGGCCCGGAGGTCTTCGTCAAGACCTATCGTTTCAAAAAGCTGGCTGTTGCGGTAACTGGCGATCGTCGAAATACCCATGCGCGCAATTACCTTGCGCAATCCTTTTTCCACCGCGAGACGATATGCGCCCACGCCGTCCGGACGCAACTGCGCAGCTTGCTCTAAAGCAGCATAGGGCATAACCGCACTGGCGCCCGCCGCGATCAGCAGGGCAAGGTGGTGCGTGTCGATAACCTGCCCGGTATCCACGATCACAGGCACTCTCCAGCCTTCAGCCTTCACCATTGATTTCCAGACCGCAGCTAATGCCAGCAAAGCCGGCAACGCCGCACGCTCCGCATTCACACCACGATCACTCAGCACAACGAGCCGGGGGCCAGCGTCGCCCGCAATCGCTGCTTCCTGAAGGCGTTCTAAAACACGCTTCGCGCCCTCAATTCCGTCCGCAACCGGAAAAGTGAAATCAATATGCTCAGACGGTTGCAACTTCTCCTCAATCAACTTCAATTGGTCGGAGTCAAGCAGCGGGGACGATAGCAGCAAAGCGTCGCCCAGATGAACATCCAGCGACATCACGTGGGCTTCGCGCAAAGGATCGATTGGCGGATTGGTAACCTGCGCAAATCGTTGCTTGCAATGCTCCCACAGCGGGCGTTGCATACTCGAGAGAAACGCCGAGGGTGCGTCGTCCCCCATGCTCCAGACGGCCTCCTGCCCGTGGTGAACGAGCGGTTGAAAGAGCAATCGAAACTGATCTTCGCTCCAGCCCAGCGCCGCCAACAGCGTTTTCGATTCGGATGGCGAAACGACAGAAACCCGGTCCGACGGATTGATCCGCACCGCCGCGCCGCCGGAAACAAATTGATGCCAATTACCCAGCTCTGGAACTGCACCCGGACGGAGAAATCTGCCCTTCGCGGGATCGACCACCAGCATTTCGCCCGGCCCTAGTCGTTGGCGTTCAATTACGGTCTTGTCGTGCAAGTCAGCAATCCCTACTTCCGAACCGGCGATTAGCAATCCGTCTGCGGTGAGCGTATAGCGCAGCGGGCGCAAGCCGTTGCGATCGAGCTTCGCACCCACGGTGATGCCATCGGTAAAGATCAGCGCGGCGGGACCATCCCACGGCTCCTGCTCACGCGCGTGGCTTTCCAGAAAAGACTGAAAGTCCAAGTGAATGTTGGGATCACTTTCCTGCGCCGGAGGAACCATACACCACATGGCGGCAGCCGGGCTGAAGCCCTTCCGCAGAAAGATTTCGAGCCCATTGTCGAAGCTCGCGGAGTCGCTGACGCGCTGCTCAAGCAACCGCACTGTTGTTGGAAGCCCGAGAGAACGGCACAAAGAGGCTTCCTTGGCTCGAAGCCATCGCCGATTGGCGCTGATCGTGTTGATCTCGCCATTATGCGCCACGAAACGGAACGGTTGCGCCAGCGACCAACTGGGGTTCGTGTTGGTCGAGTAGCGCTGATGAAAGATCGCGAAGGGGCTGACAAAATCCGGATCCGCCAGATCGGAATAAAACGTTGGCAATTGCTCTGGCGTCAACAATCCTTTGTAGACCACCGTTCGAGAAGAAAGAGAGCAGAAATAGGTTCCGCTTGGAGCCTTGGATTCCACTTCTTTGCGAAGTCGAAAGAGGTTCGATTCCAGATCGACAGCTTTCTCCGCAGAAGCGAAAAAACATTGCTGGATGACTGGAAGAGTATCCAGCGCGCGGGGGCCGACTATCGACGGATCGGTTGGCACCGCGCGCCATCCCAACAATCGCAGCCCGCGACTTCTAGCCAGGGCAGCGATCAACTCACGCGCGACGTCTTCTTGCCCGCCGGGCAAGAAGACCATTCCTAACGCATACCCAGAGGGTAATTCGATTCCAGCTTCCTGAGTGCATCTTCTGACAAACTTATCTGGAATGGCCGTGAGCAGGCCGGCGCCATCGCCGCTCCGGCCGTCCGCATCCCGGCCGCCCCGGTGGCCCAGCCGGCGCAACGCTTCGAGCGCCCGCTCCACCACTTCGCGCGAAGGTGTGCCGCCAAGTTGCGCCACGAATCCCACGCCACAGGAATCGTGATCGACGGCAGCGAAACTGCGTGTCATCTTACATTGTGTACCCTCTGCGAGGCAGGAAAGTACAATCAAGAATTTCGATGAAGACAATGGATTTTTCAGAGAGACGTGAATAGTGAGGGCGTGACGAGCCCAACTTCACGGCGGATGACAAGAATCACACCCCCATCAGATTGCGCTGCAGTTTGGAATACCCGTGCTCCTGCGCCCACAAATCGAGCGGCGCGGCAGCCATTTCATCCACCATCGGCTCGGCCAAGCCATTCTTCGTCAGATCAACGGCTTTGAGATACGCACGGCAAGTGTCGCAACACTCCACGCGGATGTATTCGAAATCACTCGCCGTGTAGACCGGCAGTTTCGTGTTGTTCTCCTCCCCGCAGCCCGGGCAAACAATGCGCCGAAACTCCCATTCCGAAAGGCAAAACGAACACATCAGCGACCGCCGCGCGCCGTCCCCCTGCTGGCGTAGGACGGCCAATCCCGGCCTGCGATTGCAAAACGGGCAAAGGGACTGGATGTAGCCATCCGATTTCATCGCGAGACGGGCGCGTAGGAATTCGGCGTAGGGCTGAAGAAATGAGCGTGCAAGAATTTCTTCCGGGGCCTCACTAGCGGATTCGGTCGTGCTCCAACTGACATCCAGCAACTGGGACCATGACTCGGGAGACGACTGCTGCAGGTTTCGTGCTAACGCGGCAAGTCGCGCCGGACCTAGTTTTTCGACAATCGACAGAAACGGTCCAAAGCTGGCCAGGATTTCCGGTGACTCCGGAGGGCCGAAGCTGTGCCCTGAAGAGACGACTTTCGAGGGACGGTCCGCCGCGACCTCCAAGCGGTGATAGAACTCCTCCTGAAAGCGGGCGATCTTCGCGTAGAATCCAAGAATTTCTGCGACAGACGGGTACTGTTTCGCCAATTGCTCAGCTCGTTGGATCCGCTGCTGCCAGGGAGAAGCTCTCATTGTTCGATTATCAAGCGAGGCAACGCCTGGGGCAACGCGCACCCAACCGGTATCGGGCGAATCCGGGTGCAGATGCGATGTTAACTATTTCTTCTGGGCCTGCCGCGCTGCCTCGTATGCCTGCCGAGGATCACGGCCCGTTACGTCCTTAAACCAGGCGGGATGGAAAGTCCAAGCCCAGGACTCGCTCACCGAGCCGCGAGTCATCGCCTGAAAAGTCCCCGGTTCGCCGATCGTGCTCAGATAAATGTGGATGAAGATTCCGCCCAGCATGATGATGGCCGAGATATCGTGGAGAACATAGCTGATGGCCACCGGCCAACGTCCGAAGGTTCGCGCACCGGCCCAGAGAATGATTCCGGTAATCAAGTAGACGATGCAGCCGACAACAATCTCCCAGAACTGCGCCTTCTGGCCGGCGTTGAAGAAGCCGGTGTCGGGTGATTCAAGTGTTTCTTCGCCCGATACAACTCGCTTGATGTTTCGAATCCAATTCGTATCGCCTTTCGTCCACGCCATGGGTCTGATCCAGTTCAACGTCTGGAGCCCAAAGAAGAAAACAAAGAACAGGCCGAACCAGGGATGCAGTTCGCGAGCCAGCGCTCCGCCGCCGAAAAGGGGTGTGAACCAGCGGAACAGCCAGGGAAGATAGATTCCGAATCCGGAGAACAACGCCAGAAAGAAAAAGAGCGCGACCATCCAGTGCAGAAACCGCGTGTATACCGGATGGCGCAGCAATTCGCCTACATAAACTTCGGTGCGCCCGATCCGATCGAAAGCGCGGCGGGCTTTTTCGTCGAAGCGTTCAACCGCGGTTGCCATTGACGCCCTCCTTCTTTGGCGGTTCGGGCTGCGGCCGGCGCGGACCGACCCCTACATAGTGCAGGGCTACGCCCAGAAGTCCGAACATGGCGAATGCGCCAAGCACAGGCTTGAACAGCCACTTCCACACCGTGTAGCTCCAGGGAATGACGGGGTTCTTCGGCAATCCTCCATAGCGTTCGGGATCGGTCGCGTCGTGCAGAACATAAATCACATGCGTTCCGCCAATCGATTGCGGATCGTAGACGCCAGCTTTTTCAAATCCGAAGTTCTCGCGCAGTTGTTTCGAGCGCTCTTCGGCAATGAACTTCATGTCATCTTTACTGCCAAACTTCAGGCAGCCCGTCGGGCAAGCCTTGATGCAAGCCGGCTCCAGGCCTTGACCCACTCGGTCCGAGCACAGCGTGCACTTGTAGACCTTCTTCGTCGCCGGATTGAATTTGGGGATGTCATAGGGACATCCAGAGACGCAGAACTCGCACCCAATGCAGTTCTCCTGCTGAAAGTCGACGATGCCGTTTGTGTATTGGACAATGGCCCCATCGGCTGGGCAGGCGCGCAGACAGCCAGGATCGGCGCAGTGCATGCACTGGTCTTTGCGCATGAGCCATTGGATCGTGCCGTCTTCTTTCTGGTGTTCGTTGAACTTGATCAGATTCCAGAAATTCCAGCGCGTCTCGGGCATCGTCTGGTAGGTGTTGTCGAAAGTGGTCGCGGCGAATGGCATGTCGTTCCACTCGACACAGGCTACTTCGCAGGCTTTGCAGCCGATGCAAGTGGTCGTGTCGACCAGTTTGCAGACTTCGTAGTCCCGCTGTACGTCGAAACCGGGCGCGGGGCCGGAGTGACCCGAGATTTGCTTGATCTGAAGCGTTTTTCGGTCGCTCATCTTCGTGCCGCTCCAAGACTCTCGTTGAAGACCCCAATCGCGTTGTCATCCCGAGCGCAGCGAGGGATCTGTAGTTCGTGATCGGCGACAACAGACTGCAGATTCCTCGTCGCCTTCGCTCCTCGGAATGACAAATCGTTAAGCTTGTGTCCCATGAGTCCTACACTTTCTCAATCTTCACCAGAAACCCCTTGAACTCCGGCGTGAACGCATTCGGATCGATCACCGTCGGAGTCAGCTGATTGGTCAGCGTCTTTGCCGTTTTGCCCTCGTCTTCGGCGATTCCGCGGAATCCCCAATGAATCGGAATGCCGATCTGAAACATTTCTTTGCCGTCAATCTGCATCGGACGAATGCGCCGTGTGACCATCGCCTTCGCAATGTAGTGGCTGCGTGCGCTGGTGACCCTGACTTTTTCTCCACCTTGGAGTTGCATGCGCTCGGCGAGTTCGTGTGGTACCTCGACGAAAGGCTCGGGCACAAGCTGCACGTTCATCGGATTATTCTTGGTCCAATAGTGATAGTGCTCCGTCAGTCGGTACGTGGTGCAGATCACGTTGAACCCTTGCTCCACCGTTCCGTACTTGTCCATGTCCGTTTTGTATTTCTTCACGACCGGATTGGTCGACTGGTTCGGGTGCAGCAGGTTTGCGATCGGACTCTCGATAGGCTCGTAATATTCGGGGAACGGCCCATCGGCCATCGCCCCGAGCGGCACAAACAATCGCCCCACGCCTTCGGGATTCATGATGAACGGGCCCATGTGATCCTTGGGAGCTGAGTCGGCTTTGAAGTCGGGCACATCATTGCCTACCCAGGACTGCTTGGCTTCGTCCCACCAGACTTGGCGACGCGAAGGATCCCACGGCTTGCCATCCGCGTTGCATGAGGCCCGGTTGTAAAGCACCCGTCGATTTGCGGGCCACGACCACGCCCAGTTCGGATAAATTCCCAGCCCGGAGGGATCTTCAGTTCCGCGGCGCTGGATCATGGCGCCGGCTTCCGTCCATGAGCCGGTGTAGAGCCAGTTGCCAGCCAGAGTAGTGCCGTCGTCCTTGAGCCACGCAAATCCCGGCAGTTGCTGACCAGCCTTGATCGTAGTGTTGGTCTTTGGATCGGTGATGTCCGCGAGCGCTTTGCCGTTGATCTCCTTTGCAACCTCGGATAGCGAGGGATTATACGGATTCGTGTACGGAAACCACGCGTTCAGAACCGGGTCAGGGAACTTCCCGCCCTCCTTCTGATAAAGCTCGCGCACTTTCAGGAAAATTGTCGCCAGGATTTCCTGATCTAGTCTGGCGTTTCCCGGTGGCGGCAGGGCAACGTTTTTCCATTGCAGCCAGCGTGCCGAGTTCACGAATGTTCCGTCTTTTTCGGCGAAGCCCGCGCCCGGCAGACGATACACCGTTGTGTTGATCTTCTTCTGATCGTCGGCGGTGATGCCCGGTGCGCGCCAGAACTCGCTGGTTTCATCAGGATAGATTTCGCAAACCACCAGCCAATCCGCTTTTTTGAGTGCGTCAATGTTCTTCTGCGAATCGGGACCGATCATGACCCCGTTCATGCCGAAGGCGAAAATGCCTTTCACTTTGCCTTCGTACATGTCGTTCCAGATGTTGACCCAGGAATAGTTGCGGTCGATCTTTGGCAGATAGTGAAACGCGTAGTCGTTTTCTTTGGTCGCGGCGGGACCGTACATCGCCTTGAGAAATGAAACTGCGAACTTGGGCGTGTTTGACCAATAGTTGAATGAGTCCCAAGGATCCGGTTTGGCGGCATTTGGTGTGATGCGTTTTAGGTACGTCGCGAGGTCTGCATCCGCGGGATTTGGCATCTTCAGATATCCTGGCAGAATGTCGAAGATGCCCGCCATATCCGTCGCGCCCTGGATGTTCGAATGCCCGCGCAATGCGTTCACGCCGCCCCCGGCGCGGCCAATGTTGCCCATCAACAACTGCACCATCGCGGCGGTGCGGATGATCTGCGTGCCGAAGCTGTGTTGCGTCCAGCCCACCGCGTAAATAATGGTCGCGACTTTCTTCATGTCGCCGTCCTTGCGGACGGAGGTAAACAAGTCGGCAGCTTTCAGGAATTGATCTTTCGGAATGCCGGTGATGCGTTCGACCATCTCTGGCGTGTAGCGCGAATACTGTTTCTTCAAGAGCTGGAACACGCAGCGCGGATGCTGCAGCGAGAGGTCGTACGCCGTTTTCGCCGGCAACATCGGCGGTGGCGGCGGTGTCGTAGTCGAACCAGCCTTCTGCGTTGAAGCCGGACTGCCGGTAACTGGCTTTCCGCTTAAGTCTCCACCTTCCTCATAATTCCAGCTGGACTTGTCGTAGACTTTCTTCTCCGCATCGAAGCCGGAGTACAAGCCATCGTCCGGCAGCTTGAATCCGTCTTTAATAATGAACGCGGCGTTGGTGTAATTGACCAGATAATCGTGCGCGATGCGGTTGTTCTCGATCGCGTAGTTGATCAGCCCGCCGAGAAAAGCAATATCGGCGCCCGCGCGAATCTGCAAATAAAGATCGGCAGTGGCCGCAGTGCGCGTCAACCGCGGATCGACCACAATGGTCTTGGCATTGCGGTGAATCTTGGCTTCAATCGCCCACTTGAAGCCACAAGGATGGTTTTCGGCTGGATTCCCGCCCATGATCAACATCATGTCGGTGTTCTTGATGTCGATCCAGCCATTGGTCATCGCGCCGCGTCCGAATGTGGGCCCCAAACTGGAGACCGTGGGGCCGTGTCAAACCCGAGCCTGGTTTTCCAGGTAGCAGACCCCCAGGCTGCGCATGCTTTTGACCACCAGATAATTGAACTCGTTGGTGTCCGTACAGCCGCCGGTGAAGGCCATGCCTTCGCAACGATTCACCGTGCGCCCCTGAGCATCTTTCTCGACGAAGGTGTCGTCGCGGGTCTTCTTCACGCGCTGGGCAATCTCGCTGTAAGCCTGATCCCAGGAGATGTCTTCCCAGTCCGTGGCTCCCGGCCGCCGCACCTGAGGCTTCAGCAAGCGGCGATCATTCAGAATGTCCTGCTCAAGCGAAGATCCCTTCGGGCACAGCGTGCCGCGATTGATGGGATGATCGGGATCGCCCTCAACATGCACAACCTGCGGAATCGCATTCTTCGCTTTGTCCCCAAGCGTATAAATAATGACGCCGCAACTGACCGAGCAATACGGGCAAGTGCTGCGGGTTTCGCTGGCTCGCGAAATCTTCAGGCTCGCAGTTTGGGCATAGACCCGAGTCAGATCAAATCCCAAGGCGGATAGACCTACACCTCCAGCGATTGTGCTTTTAAGGAAAGTCCGGCGGGAGAGTTCCATCGTTGCGACCTCCGGCAAATTGGCAAAGCTTACTCGAACAGCCAAATTTGAACGTCAGCGGACCAACGAATCTTAAAGATGCAAGACGGACGTTAAAGGTTACAGCCGCCGGGTGACCCCACTCAAGCGGCCAAAGTGTCAACCACTGTCGCCGGGAAATATAACTCCCCCGGTAGCACGGAGTCAATGCCGAATATCATTATGCTGGCCGGGGCAGATGGTTGGCCAGAATTATTGCTGGGGGGCTTTCGGCAAGGGCAGCGAACTCTGGCCGAAAACATATCGCCATCCTCGTGGGGTGCGCACGTAGGTGTCGCTGAACCACACCACGCGGTCGAACGGTTTACCGTTGTCGGTACCTTTCTCCCACAACTTGGCTGTGATGACCGCAGTGTCGCCCCAAACACGAACCGTCTGATCCCCGTCGTCCTGACGCTCGTAATGCACGAGTCCACGGCGCGCTTCTGTAAGCAGGTCGGCTTTGTTATATGTTTTGCCGGAGCCGGTTACCAGCACGAAATCGTCAGCCAGGATGCGATCCATCACGGTCGCATCGTTGTTCTTGACGGCCGCCTGGTACTGAGTGTCGAGCCCAGCGACCATCTTTCGGTCATCGTCGGTCGACGCCTTCGCGCTGTGCACTGTAATCGCTGCAAGCATAACAAGCGCTAAACCTCCTGATAGAATCGCTCTCATCTTCTTCTCCTTTCTCCTTAATTACCCAGCAAGATTAGGAAGCAAATCACGGTTTATGCGCACGGAACCAGAGATCAAACCACGGTTCCCAGGTCTTGCCGCCGTCAGTCGAGGTTACTGCGGTCTCGCGAACGACTCCGTTCACCGGCTTCCAAACGCCGCGCACGTGCCTTTCTTTTCCGTCCGCCGTGAGATCCGCACCGCTGAGGACCATTTCACCAGCCTGCATTTTTCCTTCGATAGTCAGGAGTTGGCCGCGATTGGTCACCCAAGTCTGGTGCCACACCTTTCTCGACGCGTCGTAGATGGTGAAACTCTGACCATGCGACCCGTTTGCACCCTGATAGTCCTCCAGCAAAACGCAGCCGTCGAGGATGCGGTCTACGTGGTTGCGTGCGACCACCTTGTCGGGGTTGTCGACGTCGAATGCGTCCCAGTCTCCAACCCAGAAATCAAACTGCCGGTATTCGGGCCCGGCGCAAGAGGCTGGCTTTGCAGACTCCTCCGCAGACGGCGGACGAGTGGCCATGCCCTCAATTCTTGCGGAGAGGGCGATGAGGAAAACGACACCGACCTGCAACCATCCAGTGATCGGTTTCATTGTGAAGTTTTCTCCCTCCGGATCGGATTCAACATCAGGATAGATCGACGGACGGAAAGCGGCTGGACGTTTGCGGACCTTGCTTCCGATGACGCTGCAAGTTTCTGTGCAGCCCCGCGGCGCTCGGGCCTGCGCGTCTTCTATGTCTGCGTTGAACTCCTGTGCACGAGGAGTGAGACAGTGAGCCCGATGAAGAGCATGACCGCTAATACGCCGTTGATCCGGTTGGCCGCCGTCATCGTATTTCGCAAATGAGGAACCCGAGACAGCGGCAAAACAATCAGGTTCATGAATAAGTAGACGCCGCCACCGTAAATCAATCCGCTAACTACGGGCCGGCGATTCAGGATCGCGAGGGTGCGGCTCGCGGCACAAAAAATCCCCGTCCAAGTCAGCGCGATAACATAGTGCAGCACTACGCCCAGAGCGACCGATGCCGGGCCGCTCTGGAACGATTTCTTTCCAATCAGTCCGCTCGCTATGTACTGAAACACCATCTTTGGAGTAATGTGACGCAACTGGTTGAAAATGAGGTTATCCGTGATGTCCAATGTTCCGGCAACCAGCCCGATCCACAGGATCGTGAAAACCGCGTTTGATCGCCACCCGCCTGTCGCGCGACCGTTCGGTTCGACTTCTTCTTCCTTCATACAAATGTTTTGACGATTGCTACCTTTGATTGGTTGTCGAACTCTATCGATCCTGGTGCTGAGGAAAGGATCGGTGCAATCTGCGGCCGCATTCTTCAGGAATAAGTCTGGGAATCGTGGTCCGAAAACGTCCAAGCCGTTCCCGAAGATCGACTATGATCAACCATGAAGCTATGAATCTGGATTGGCAGGTGTGTTCGCGAGCCCGGCTGTCACGCGACGCGCGCTTCGACGGTAAGTTCTTCATTGGCGTGCTTACCACCGGAGTTTATTGCCGGTCGATTTGTCCTGCACGCACGTGCCACGAGAAAAACGTGCGCTATTTTTCGAGTGCCGCGGCGGCAGAGGAAGCTGGCTTTCGCCCTTGTTTGCGTTGCCGGCCAGAGTGCTCGCCCGGAACTCCGGCTTGGTTGGGAACTCCAAGCACGGTTTCGCGCGCGTTACGTTTGATCAGCGAAAGCGGACTTGAGGACGGTGGGGTTGAAGTTCTTGCCGAACGCCTGGGTGTTGGCTCGCGCCATCTTCGCCGCCTTTTCCTCCAGCATTTGGGAGCATCTCCCGTAGCCGTAGCACGAACCCGCCGCCTGCAGTTTGCTAAGAAGCTGATTGACGAAACGTGTTTGCCGATGAGCCAAATTGCGATCGCCGCGGGCTTCGGTTGCGTGCGCCGGTTCAATGCCGCCATTCGCAACGTCTATGATCGAACTCCGACGCAAGTCCGGCGCCTGGCGCATCAGACCAAGAACCAACCCGAAAATCAGTATCTGTTCCGTCTTCGTTTCCGCCCACCCTACAACTGGGATGGTGTGTTGAAATTCCTGTCGGTTCGAGCTACACCGGGCGTGGAAGTTGTGGAACTTGGCACCTATCGTCGCTCCATCTTCGTGCATGGTGGCCAAGGCTGTTTTGAGGTCTCGCACGACGAAACCAATCACGCGCTCAACGTGCGGGTTCAGTTTGGCGATCCCCGTTCGCTCTTCTTCATTGTCGAGCGCATTCGCGCCATGTTTGATCTGAATGCGGATTGGGCGGCGATCGTGAGCAGTCTGAAAACTGACCCCGCGTTAGCTCCCCGGCTCGAGGCGGCTCCGGGGCTGCGAGTACCAGGTTGCTGGAACGGTTTCGAGCTGGCGGTGCGAGCCATTCTCGGCCAGCAGATCACCGTCAGGGGCGCAACTGTTCTCGCGGGGCGGATCGCCACAACCTTCGGCCAGCCGTTGTCCGCGGGAAATGGCCTTACTCATCTTTTTCCCGCGCCTGAGGTTCTTGCTGATGCCAGGCTCACCAGCATCGGCTTGCCCGGCGCGCGCGCCGAAACCATTCGTTCCCTCGCCCGCGCGGTTTGCGGTGGGGAGATCTGCTTTGAGGGGGTCGTGGACTCCGGCGAGCTTCTGGCCCGGCTGTGTGAAATTCCCGGTATCGGGAAATGGACAGCCCAGTACATCGCCATGCGAGCGCTCGGAGAACCCGACGCGTTCCCGGTCGGTGACCTCGGTCTTTTGCGTGCTCTCGCGTTAGAGAACGCGAGCGAGCTTGAGCGACGTGCCGAAGCCTGGCGTCCCTGGCGAGCCTATGCAGCCATGTACCTCTGGAATGTCGCTTGCGAAAGCGGAGTCGGCGAAAGCAAAATAGTCCCCTTCAAGAACCAGCGGGCGCCAGTTTCAAGCCTGCACCTTGAGCCACCAATGCCAAGAAAGTCCGGTCTTGGAAGTTGGGAAAAATCAACGCCTCCAAGGACTTTGTAGCGTCCGCCAGGTGCTGGCGCATGACCCGCTTTGGGGTTTCAAGGGACAACTTGTCCCGCACCCCAGGCCAAGCCCGTCATCTCCTTCAGCTTCATACAATTAGACGATTTCGTCGCTAGCCGGCAGGACAATCTGTCCCCGGTGGACCATCCCCGGCTCAGGCCTAAGTTATTCATTTTAATGTAGTTGTTCAAGTTCGACATTGGCGTCCGACATGCACCTATGACTACCGAAGAAGGTTCGACTTGCAGGGGTGATCAAGTGTCGATGAAGAACAAAATCAGCAGTCTGAGGCAGCCAGCAACCCGACAGGATCTGGCAGCAATTGGGGAAATCAATCAATGAAGCTACGAAGACAATCTACTCAAAAGTGGAAGAGTACCGGAAAGGCGCTTTTGCGTCTCGCAATTCCGGCGCTCTTCGCCACGGCGAGCTTTGCGTCATCGCCGCCACCACTGCGCAACCTGTTTCCTGACGTAGCCCGTCATACTGGCAAGGTTGCCAAGGATTTCGATCGTCGTCACCCCAACGCTATGGTCGACGTTGTTGTGCAGTTCAAGGTCACTCCTCGCGCCATCCACTACCAGAGGATGTCAGACCGCGGCGCCGTGTTGAAGACCAGACTGCACAGCATCAACGCTGCCGCTTTCAGAATTCCGGTCTCCGCGCTTGCAAAGCTGGAGAAAGATCCCGACGTTCTGTACGTCACGCCGGATCGCAAGGTGAGCCTCAAGAGTAACTACGAGGGCTTCATGCCGGCAGTGGAAGCGGACATAGCCTCCCAGCAGTATGGCCTTGACGGCACTGGTATCGGTATCGCGGTCATCGACAGCGGCATCTCCGATCACGCCGACTTTCACACCGCCAACGGAAACCGCGTGGTTCACAGCGAGAATTTTGTCGCGGGCGCAACCTCTGCCGTAGATGCCTATGGGCACGGCACTCACGTCAGCGGCATCATCGGTGGAAACGGTTCGGCATCCGCTTCCGGTAGCGGCTATGCGCAACAAATCGTTGGCATGGCTCCAAATGTCAACCTCATCAACCTCCGCGTACTGGATCAAAACGGAGCCGGTACCGACAGCCAGGTAATCGCTGCCATTCAGCGAGCCATCGCGCTGAAGACTCAATACAACATCCGGATCATCAATCTTTCTCTGGGACGCCCGGTTTTTGAAAGTTACACGCTCGATCCGCTCGACCAGGCGGTGGAACAAGCCTGGGCCGCCGGCATCGTCGTGGTTGTCGCCGCCGGAAACGACGGTAGAGACAACGCGATGGGCACCCATGGTTTCGCCACAATCGGTTCGCCGGGCAACGATCCCGCAGTCATCACGGTGGCCGCGACCAGGACAATGGGAACCGCTACCCGCGTCGATGATGCGATCGCCAGCTACAGCTCCAAGGGACCAACGCTGCTCGATCACATCGTTAAGCCGGATATCGTCGCTCCTGGCAACCGCATCGGGTCCTTGCTGGTTAAGAACAGCACGCTCGACGTCGAGTTCCCGAGTCTCGAGATCACGCCGAACGGAAACTGTGCCACCACGAGCTGCCCTACCGAGTATTTTCGGTTGAGCGGCACGAGCATGGCGACTCCGGTAGTGAGCGGCGCAGTCGCACTCATGTTGCAAAAAGATCCAACGCTGACGCCGGATACGGTGAAGGCTCGGATCATGAAGACGGCGTGGAAGGGATTTGGGGTCTATTGCACCTCCTACGACGTCTTCAACAACGCTTACAATAACGAGTACGACCTCTTCACCTACGGTGCAGGGTACCTCGACATCAACGCGGCCTTAGGCAGCACCGACGTCGCCAACGGCGTGGCTCTGTCTCCGACCGCAAGCTACAATTCCGCGAACAACACCGTGTCCATCGTCAATACTAGTTCCGTGACGTGGGGCACTTCGGTGGTGTGGGGCAACTCGGTGGTGTGGGGCAACTCCATCATCTGGGGCGCTTCGGTAATTAACGCGAACTCCGTAGTCTGGGGAAACTCTGTGGTCTGGGGTAATACCGTGGACACCGGTTTCAGCGTCGTCTGGGGGAATAGCGTTGTCTGGGGTAATTCGACAGCGACTGCGGCCTATAGCGATGGCCAGGACGGAGAGAACTAGCCATGACACAACTCTCGACAAAAACCAAAATGTTTGTCGGGTTCGTGGTTGTCTCCGGCCTCGGAATTCTGCTCCAAGTGCCGCTGACATGGGGACACCCGAACTACGGACGCTTCACCGGGATGTTCTTAGTCGCCCTCTTCGCAGCGCGACTGAAAGTCTCGCTGCCGCGGCTGACGGGATCGATGGCGGTAAACCTGCCATTCATCCTTTTGGCCCTCACCGAACTCAGCCTGGCGGAGGCGCTTCTGATCACCGGCGCGTCGACGTTAGTGCAATGCCTCTGGTCGGAGAACAATCAACAGAAACCGATCAAAATTATGTTTAACGTCGGCGTCACCCTGATGGCCGCCCAGGCTGCATGGTTCACCTTGCAGGCCGCGGCGCCAAATACAGGACTCGGTCTCGCCCTGGGAGCACTGGCCTACTTGCTGGTCAATACCATCCCGGTGGCAGCCGTTATCGCCCTTACCGAAAGCGGTCGCCTGTTCGAAACCTGGAAACAGATCCTGCAACTCACGTTTCCTTATTTCGTTCTGGCTGCGGGCGTTGCCGGCCTGGCCAAACTGGCCACGCATGCTTTCACCTGGTACATCCCGCTGCTCATTCTGCCGCTGATGTTCCTGGTGCAGCGCTCGTTCGCGCTTTACTTCCAAACCCTGCGTGACCATGCGGGGCAGCAAGGCGGATACGCTATGGCTGCCGGCGCGGGCCGCAACTGATGTAAGTGATAACTTAAAAGCCCAATGGCCCAGGTTTCCAGAACCTGGCCATTGTTTTTTACCGACTCGCCGTAACTGGGAACCGAGAACAGAGAACCGACAACTGTTTTTTGTTATCTCGTGTGAGCGTCTTCCTCTCGACCAGAATTCTTGCCGCCTGTTCAGGCACTCTTGCCCACCGCCATCTTCTGCGCCTTGACCCGAACGAAGGCGTAGTTCAATTGCGGTAGTGAATTGAACCCGGCAGCCTGCGTGTAAAACTCGTGCGCTTTCGTGTTCTCGCCTTTACCCTGATACGCCTGGCCCAGGCGATAAAGGTTGCGAGGGTCTTGCTGATTCGCCTGTTGCAACTCTGCAATGGCTTTGAGGTAATCCTTTTCCGCCAGAGCAATCCTGCCGGCCAATTCATGAGCTTGCTTCACACGGAACGAATTTTTCGACGCTTCCGCACCCTGTCGAAATTCTTCCGCATGGCCTTTCGCTGCGGCATAGTCCTTCCTCCCGATCGACAGAGCGGCTATGTTGAAGTGATGAACGAGCGTCGCATTGTCCTTGATCTCCTGCGAGAGACTGGAGGCCTGGATCATCTGCAGCGAACGCTCGAACTGCTGCGCGGCGAGGTCATACTTCTGCATTTCCGCGGCGATGTTTCCCTTAGCCTGAAGATCGGCCGCCATCGATGGCACATCGTTTTTCTTTTCGGCAACCGCATATTCTGTGTCCATCCCTTGCAGCGCCTTGTCCAACTTTCCGCTGTCCGCGGCGACTACGACGAGGCCAAAGTAAGCGGTCCGAAGCTCGCCGTCGTTGCGGGCTTGATCGGCCATTCTTTGCAATTCGGCTGCCGAGTCTCCCGCCTTGCCCAGGTACATCAGGTCGGCGGAAATTCCGAAGTGCGAGGACGCAAAATGAGGATCGATCGAAAGCGCTTTGCGATATTGCGCGATCGAGTCATCAAACCTCCCCATCTTCAGCAGCAACTCCGCATAAGAGTCGTAGGGATTCGGATCGTTCGGAATCAGTTCGATGTACTTCTTGAAGGCCTGCTCGGCATCGCCATAATCAGCCTGCTGCCGGTAGGCGTAGCCGAGGATGTTGTACGGAGGCGAATAGTCCGGGGCCAGTTGTGTTGCTTTCTTGAATTCCTCAATCGCGGGCGCCGCCTCTTGCTGGCCAAAGTAGTAGTTGCCAAGGCTGTAGTGCGCTCGCTCATCATTCGGATATGCCGCGACCAACTGCTCGAGATATTCCCTCTGTTTCACGACGTTGCCATTAATTCCCGCCTCGTTCGCAAGGATCGCCAGTTTCTCGCCCTGCGAAACTTTGTCCGCCAGGCTGAGCGCCTTTTTCTGATGATCGAAAAACTCATTGGGGGTGGGGGAATTGTTGGCCCGCGCCATCTCCGCCGACGCGAAGTCAGGATCGAGCGCGATGGCCTGATCAAAGTGTTGCAGGGATTCCTGGCCAAGCAGCCTTTCGGAGAGGGCCCGACCCTGCAGGTATTCTTTTCTCGCTTCTTCGGACTTGGTTGTGATGGGGATCTTGCCGCCATCGGATGAAGCGGCTGCGGATCTTGTAGTGTTCGCCTGGTTGCACGCACTCCATGTCGCAACGCTCAACGCAAGCACTGCGATCGCTGCAAAACTCCTACGGTCAATTCGGTGCATCGGGAGACTCCTTCCAATCTGTAATTGGGCTGCTGGCCCGGTTGTCAGAGAACCATCGCCGCGCTGCTTCCACTTGCTACCTGAGACACAAGTTCGTTGATGACGTAGACGACTTTGACCCGGATCACGACTCCATCCGGGCTTGCAAGTTCATCAACGAACTTCTGACTCAGGCATCTGGTTTTTCTCACTCCTTCCACGAACACAACTGGTTCCATCAATTCGGAAATCGATGAATGCCTGTCGTTCGTAGACGTTGTTTGTCTGAGTTTGGATAGCAGTCGTGCCCTTGAGTAGCGCGCTTCTCGGCGTTCTTCGGTCCTACATAACACACAACAATCGCTTCACGAGTTGCACGCAGAATATGTGGAGTGCGTCGCAACGAGGCCTCAATGTCTATCGGTGTGTCGGGTGACAACGCCGGGGACGCGACCTACCCTCACGCCTACCTGATCTTCAACGCCGCCCGCAGCCTCTTCGGCATGACCATCGACGGTGGCGCTCACAGCTGCACTACGACACTTGGGACACGATTTTGAGCTGACGCCTACTGATCCGCGAGATGCTCTGATCCTCAGAAAGCATGGTTCAAGACAACCTGTCATTGAGCGAGCGGTCGAGCCTATTAAAGAAGTGGGTCAGATGCTCGGTCCAAGAAAAAGTCAAGGGTTAACGCTTCCTGTGTCAGCCGCGCCGCAACTTCCGAAGAGGGACGATTTGAAGATTCGCCGTGACAGCCGAAAGGTTTAAGATTCAAACGACAAAGATTTGACACGCCTTTGACAATTCCACCTTGGAAATCCTCCACAATGCGGCCGCCGGTTTTCGACCGATGAAAGGAAAAGACCATGAACGCATCTCTCAGAATGTGCCGAATCTTTGTGACTCTGTTTCTATCTCTGGCGGCCTGGTTGTGCGCCGCGCAAACCTACAAAATTACCGACCTCGGTGACCTTCCCGGTGGGAGTTTCAGTCAAGCCCAGGCGATCAACGTCAGCGGGCAGATCACCGGCATGGCCGGAGATTCCAAGGGCCATGGCGTGCTCATTCTTTACTCGAAGGGCAAGATGGCCGACCTCGGCAGCCTCGGCGGCGGCAAAGCAATCGGCAATGCCATCAACAAGTCCGCGCAGATTGCGGGATATTCCACCAACGCGGCAGGCGTGTATCGGGCATTCGTGACGGTCAACGGAAAGCTCGTCGACATTGGCGATCTCGGTGGAGGCTCCGCAGCCGCGGCTGGTCTGAATGATTCCGGTCAGGTTGTGGGATCCAGCTACCTCGCCGGTGGCGGAGTCGTCCCGTTTCTCTTTAGCAACGGCAGGATGATCTCCTTAGGAACGCTCGGCGGACAAGGCTGGAGCAGCGCCAACGGGATCAATAACGCCGGAGTCGTTGCGGGAACCACTTGGGCGCCAAACGGTTTCTTAGGCTTCGTCTGGAGGAACGGGAAGATGAAATCGCTTGGAACCTTGGGCGGGCAGTACAGCCAGGCGTACGCCATCAACAACAAAGGCCAGATTACCGGCGGTGCCTCTACCCCGAATGCCTGGCACGCCTTCATCACCAGCGGCGGGAAACTCAAGGATATAGACACGCTTCCCAAGTCGGCCAGTACTGGTTTCGGGATCAATGACTCTGGGATCGTCGTCGGCCAGACCAATGATCACGCGTTTGTATACGACGGTAAGAAGATGAAGGACCTGAACAATCTCATACCGCCGAACTTGGGATGGAATCTCTACGTGGCGAACGGCATCAACAACGCTGGAGAGATTGTCGGCTATGGCACGCGCAACGGGACCACGCTCCATGCGTTTCTGTTGACGCCGCAGTAGCGGGGAAGTTTGGGGATGGTACGATCTACCGCGTCAGCTACCGTGGCGGCCGCGAGCGGTTTCGGAACCGTGTTCTCGATCAAGCCTTATTCCCACTGGCGAGAAGCACAACCGGCGCGGGTTCAGCCCGCGCCCGGTCGGAACACGAGAGGCAGCGCACCCGACGTATGCCCATAGTCGCGCCTCACCTTGGACCGCGGCGGCATCCCTGAGACGTTGTCTCGATCTGAGACATGAAGGCCTAAGACGACCCCGGATCACCGCCCGGAACGCTGTGTCTATCCCATTGATAAAGCACAAGTTCCCATTCCATCGAAGCTGCAGCGCTTTGGCTGCGTTCGTGCATCCTTAATCCGCGATGCGGTCCGGGTGCCTGAGCCACGCTAACCGGCGGACTTGGGAATCCAGGCCGCATCGACAATCCCTAGGGAATTAGGAATGAGGAACTCTGTATCCAAATCGGGCGCCGCTGCCGCTCCGGCGCGTGAAAGCTCGACCACCAAACTGGCACGATTCTTTCCCAATGCGACCCCGGTCCGCATCCCCGTCCGTCTGACTCGGGTTGCAGGTGAAAACGGAGCCTCGACCGAGAGCACCATCATCGAATTCGGTACCCCGCACGAAGTGCTGTTCGCCTCAACCCTGCCCTTAGAGTTCGCCGATAAGCTGCGGCTGCGGAATTCCGATGGCACGCTCGACACCGAAGCTTGCGTGGTCGCGGTGCAATACAACGGAGGCCGTACCGCCGTCGCCGCCCGCTTCACCGGAGAAGTCGCCAACTGGATCGTGAAATCCGACTTGTGAAATTATGACGCCCACACCTCAACTAAGCGATCTTGCGGCGGAGTGGCGCGAAGCCCGCCTGCTCTACCCCCTTTATGCCGCGCTGGCCCGGGAGTTCGTGATCGACCTGCCACATCACAGCGACCTGGAAGCAGGCGTCGATGCCCCGCCCCAGGAATCGGTCGAACAGACCCGGCAATTGTTCTCCGACCTGGACTCGCACATCCAGGTGCATCAGCTTCGTCAGTTCCTGCAAACCACGACGATCAGCAGCGACGAAGCTCTGCGCACTCTGCTGATTCATCACCTGCGCCGGCAGGAACATTCGGATTCCGATCGCGACAAGATCGATTTCCTGCTGGTTCAATTTTTCTCCCATTCCGCGCCATCGCGCCTGGAAGATGCCGACGTCGATCTTTCCTATGTAGCCCAGACTCTCGAACCTGTCTTGGGGCCTGTGGACTTGAAGATGCCAGAGTGGCTAACCCCGCTCGATGAAGTTGTGCAAACCGCGAATGGTTGCCGCAATCTGAACCAGTTGCTGACCAGCCGGATTCTGGAAAAAGGCAGAAAGCTGAAAACTTCCTGCGGCAAGAAATATTTCCTGCCCGCCGCCATGGTCGCCTTCACCCGCTTCAGTTTTCTGATGAGGCGCATTTTCTTCCGTTTGATGCACCAGGACCTCAACGCCATTCTGGACGGCCTGCGCGAACTGAAAACCTGCGGCGTCGAAACTCTCGATTGCCGCCGTGCCCAGTTTTCCGCCGAGGAACCAATCGCCCGCCTGCGCATGATCTGCCAGTCGTGGAAGGTAATGTTTCACGCCGAATATTCCTCGGGACAGCCGGTGTCCATGCTGGTCGACCTCCGCGCCGTTGTCGAAGGCGCCCTGGCGAAGCATGCGAAGACGGCCAAGACGGGCGGGGTTGCAAAAGCGAAGGCCCAGGCCGCCGCCGCCGCACCGACCTCGGATTTGCCCGACTTCGAAGTTTCCAGCGGTCCTCCGGAAGCAGAGTGAGTGGCTTCCACCATTCACTTAGCGCCGAAGCCGTAGTTCCGGGACGCAGAAGACAAACGTGGATCAACTTTCCGTACTGATCATTTCCGATGACGCCGAACTGTCACGCGCCGTGACCGCTCGCTGGCAGTCGGAGCGTAACGTTCCCTCATTCACCCTGATGAGCAGCGATGTCTGCCTGGGCTTCGATCCCGATGCGTTTCATCTTGCCATCGCCGGAGGCCTCCGGCCCGAGGCGTTGTCCGTCGTCCTGGAGGCCATGGAAGCGGCCGGCAAGCGCGTGTTGTTCGTCTCCGCAGATAAGCAGATCGTGCAAACGGTTCGCGATCGCTGGCCGGGAATGGCCATCGTCCGCCAACAGGAAAATTGGCTGGACACCCTGGTTCTTGTCGCTGGCGAAATCCTCCGCCGGGTCAGCGCCGAAGCCGATGCCCGCCACTTCGAACAGGCCAACGTGCTGCTCGAGCGCCAAGCCCACCTCGGCCGCTACATGCTGGAAATGCGCCACACGCTGAACAACACCCTCACCTCAGTGCTGGGCAACTCTGAACTGCTGCTGCTCGAACCCGGATCCCTCTCCGCCGGAGCCCGCTCCCAGATCGAAACCATTCGCAACATGTCCTTGCGCATGCACGAAATCCTGCAGCGGTTTTCTTCGTTGGAAAAAGAACTGACAGTAGTCGATCGCCAGGCAGAAAAAGAAAGCGGAGCGAAGTCCCACGCCGCGGCAGCAAGTCTGTAGATTGATTCTAACTTTCACAACACAGATTCGGGACCACGAAGAAACGGATTCACCACTTCGATTCCATCCAGTTTTTGCCCAGCCTGCAAATCTTCCGTAAGCAGATAACGGCAGGACACGGCCTTGGCTGCCGCCACGATCAGCGCATCCCAATAAGAAAGTTGGTAGCGGTCTTGCAACTGCCACCCGCGCTCCAGCAGCGCCGCGTCAGTCGCCACCGGATTCCACGCCAGCAGATCGCGAACCTCTGCCCGCGCCTCTTCGCGCGCCGCAGGCTGTTTCCGCAAAGCGTTGACGTAGAATTCCCCAAGCACCTGAAAGCTGATTCGCCCCCGCCGGCTCTTCCACAACTCTGCCCGCCAGTTCCTCGCCACCCGTTTTTTGTCGGGATCCCCTTCGTCCACGGCGTACAGCAACACATTCGAGTCAACAAAGACGGACGAACCAGCTCCAGGTCGATCCGTCGAGATATCAGCGAGTCCGGGCGCGGTCATGAGCCTCCTCGCGCGTCAGGTAACGGCCGTCGCTGCGCAAAAAAGGTTTGCGCTCGAGCGCCCGCCGCATAGCCTTCTCGTAAACGTCCTGTCCCGACATGCGCTCCCTGAGCAGCGCTCCCAGCAACCGCGAAACGCTGGTATCCCGTCGCGCCGCCTCGATCCGCGCCCACTGCGCGACGTCTTCCTCTAAGGTCACGGTGACATTGCGTAAGCGCCGAGAGGATGACACGAAATCAGTGTAACACGAAATAAGTGTCGTTTCCAAGGAATTCTGTCAAGGCCCAGAAAGCCCCAAAATCCCCCTAACTCGATGAAACCATTTCAAATATAAATCTCCCAAACGTGTCATAGTGACCCCCTCAAAAATGCTAGCCTATATGTAGGATCAAAAATTAAGGCGCTGCCCACGGGCCGCGCCTTTTCTATTTGGAACAAAAGGACCCAGTGAAAACCTCCGGCATGGACATCCGCAACCACAAAAAGCGAGGCCAGTGGGCCGAGCTTCGTTTCATGGCCAAAGCCACCGAACTCGGCTTCCAGATAGCCGAGCCCCGCGGCGACACCGCCCAATACGACGTCGTCCTCGATCTCGGCGGACGCTTCATCAGCGTCCAGGTCAAATCCACTTACCACGGGGATAGCAAGGCAACGCCCGGAACCTACGAGGCCAGCCTGCTGCACGCATGTGGACCCAACGGACTTTATCGGGCGTCCGACTTCGACTATCTGGCGATTTACTGCATTCCGAAAGACGTGTGGTACGTCATACCGTTCGCGGTCGCCTGCGAAAAACATACGATCCGTGTCTGCCCGGGGGACAAGCTCAACCAGTGGGAGCAATACCGCGAAGCCTGGCACTTACTCCACGACCGCGCCCCCTGTCCGCTCCTGAAGCCCGGCCGCGTCGAC
>CAWIFC010000012.1:0-47727 GCA_963835275.1 uncultured Acidobacteriota bacterium
CGTGGCCGGAACCGGCCCAAGTAAGGTGGATTTTTTCGAACCCGCTCTCTTGACAGCTTTTCCCGGTAGCCGGAAAATCGCAGAAAATCGGGAGGCACGATCTGGGATCATGAAAGACTCGTGCCCGAGGGGGCGTATGTGGAGCGCTTGAAAGGTACGGTGAAGTGGTTTAACAACGCGAAGGGTTACGGTTTTATCGGACGCGATGACGGTCCGGATGTTTTCGTGCACTATAGCGCGATTACGTCGGAAGGTTACAAGAGCCTGCAGGAAGGCGACCACGTGGAGTTCGAAATCTCCCAAGGTCAGAAAGGCCCGCAGGCAGCTAATGTTACAAAAGCTTCGTGAAGTAAGACGTCGATTCTGGAATGAGTGCTGAAGAAGGCTCGCGGCTTATAGCGGCGTGACCGCTGGCGTGTCAGCTTGCGCCTGAAGCCGCGGCCTTCATGGGCGGTACAGTGCCGTGCAATCCCTTGATGAAAGCCTCAAGGTGCTTCCAGTCCTCGATGTTGGCGCCATTGGTGAACTGGATTCCCAGGCCTTTTTCATCGCGACGGCGTACCACGCCCCAAACGTCGGCGCGGATCTCCGCCAACTGAAACACCACTCGAACTCGGGCACCTTCTGGGACTGGCCGAGGTGTTTCCAGATAGCATCCACTCAAACTGATATTCCTCAACTGAACCAGAACCGCCGCTTCCGTCGATGCTTCCCGCAACATAACTGTGGCAGCCAGAGTGAAGCGCGGATGTACAACGATGGGTTTGGTGCTCATGGTTTGCGAGTTTGACTGACTACGACCCTACCTAGTCAAGGTTGACGGGGCAAATTACCTTGGTCACAGGTGGATGTTGTCGCTGCGCACGCCGACACGCAGCGACCGGATCTGTTTTCGCGGGTGTTTGTGGGAGAGCGTGACTTCCGCTGACGCTGGCGAGGGCCGGGACAACCAGCCATCGCCGCCGGGTCGGTAAACGCTACAGGAGTAACCGCACAAAATCAGCTCTGAGATTTACCGAATACCAAGGCCTGCTTCATTCCACCAAAGTGAATTTCGAGAAGGGTCCGCGTTCCGTCCATGTTTCTCCGGTACACATAGGCATCATGATCGTACTTAACGTCGCGTTTCACCCATCTCCCATCGGTGGTCGCAACCACGGAGTCGTTGTGGACAAATTTCACATTGGCGTCGCTGACATAGGATTCCCAACTAATGGTGTAGTCTCCCACCGGCGCTGGTTGAGGACCACTGAGGTTCAACCCGGAACGGAAAGAGAAGCTGCGGGAACCCCGTTCGAAGGGCCGCGGTTTGAATCCCCGGGACAGCAGATCCTCGTGTGTTACTTTAGCCTTGTCCTCATCTCCATAAGGCCCCACGAGAACATGGTAGGAATTCCTCCAAAGATGCCCCTTTTGCACAGCGGTTACCGGGAACCCGAGTTGCGCTAATTTTTCGGTGCTTTCGTGAGCTTGCTCTTCGTCCTTGAACTTGCCGATTTCGAAGTACATTTCCGAAGTCGCATCGGCATTCGCTGTGCCCGAGTCCTCAGCCTGGACACCAGGACGGCTCGTGGGCGCTAGCGGGGGAACTGTGGCAAGCTTGGTGGCAACAAGATTCGAAGCTGCCGGGACGCGGTTCGAGGGCGAACCGGTCGTCAGGGGCACTGACGAAATCGGCGGAGCCGCAGCGACCGCGAGAACCTTGGGCGCAGGTTCGTTGGCCGGAGGCGGGGTGACGACAGGAGCTGCGCTCGTCAGCCGCGCTGGCTCAAGCTTGGCTGCAGACTGAGGCTTCTCCGCGCTTGCCAAAGGTTGCTGCTGCAGTTTTTCCGCGCGAGGAACCGGAGTGGACTCTGGTGTCGGCGAAGGCTTCGGCGCTGCTGCCACCACTGGCGGTGCCGAGACCGTCTGCGGCTCTGGCGGCACCACTTGCGGTAAGGGCGATGCCTTCTGTGGCACTGGCGCTTGCTGCACCGGCGCTTGCGACTGTGGCGCTTGCTGCGCCGTCGAGGCCGGCTGCGGTGCGGGTGCTGCTGTCACAGACGCCGGCGAGATGGTTTGCGCTTGCTCTTGAGACTTGGCCGCGAATCGCTCTCCCATTCGGATGAGCGACTCGCCGAACTCACGACGATAGTTATTAAATAAGAAAGCGGCCGCCACCAGAGCGGCAACCAGAAGGCCAGTGGCCAAACCACCGGAGAATCCCCTCAACGGCACCACCACTTTTGCCTCGGGCGAAACCGTCGACAGCGGGCCAAACGCATTGGGCGCCTTTGCCTCCGTTCGGCCGGCAAAAGGGCTGGGAACAATCCGCGCCACTGGCACCGACGACGCAGGAATCCCTCCAGCGGCGAGCTCAAGCGCTGGCTGACTCATCCAATTGCGAATCTGCTGCTGAGCATCCGCGGATAGCGCCTTGAATCGCAGGCCCCCTTTCTGGGTTTCATCCGTCCACGCCAGTTCGGCTTCGGCGTCGATTCGCCGATCATGATCTGAAAACCAGAAGCGAATCGTTCCATTCCGCTTCACGGGATCAAAAGAGTGAAAGCAAAGTCCGCCACTGGACACATTCAACACGATGCCGCCGTTATCCGGCTCGATATTGATATAGGCGTGCCTTTCCATCGTCGTGCGGGGAGATTGGCGACGTTCCAGGCCTGTCATTGGCTGCACCACTGAATCGAGAGAGGATTTGTGGCTCATGGGCAAAGCGCGCGACAACTCAGGAAATCGAACAAAACGGCGACTTAATGCAATCGACCGAAAGTCGGAACTTTCGTTTCCGATTTTCCGACAGAGCGGTAATATACACCGGACTGCCTCCGCGCACAATCTCCTCCGCACCTTTCATCCTGGGTAGAGCACACGCAGAGACCACGCGCCTCGACATCAACGGCCCGGAGGCGCAGTTCCCAGAAAAGCTCCAATCTTCTCGTTCAGGAATTTCGCGTCCGCCGGGTTGCTGGCAGCGCCCGCGGTGTGTCCCCACAGCGATGGAATCGGCGTCAGAGTGACCCCTGGAATAAACGCTGCCTCGTATCGCGCGTCGCCGACCGGAAAGTAGAGATCCGTTTCCGACGGCATGTACAGCACCGGAACCTTGATCGAGCGCAGCGCCGCTCCACGTCTCCGCCGAAGTCCCGGCGTCGTCCCAACATCGTGGCGCTCCCAGGTCCGCATCTGCAGAATGAGATCGTTGGCGTCGGCCCCGGGGATGAAGTCCGTGCGGAAGCCGTGCAACACATTGCTCGAACGTCGTTCCCGGGGGCGCCGACTCGCGCCACAACTCGCGGCGCCACCATTCCTGGGAATACAGCCACGCCGGCCACACCGTCGCGAACGCCTCCATACCCTTGGTGGGCGGGGTGGTGTAGTCGCCATTCTGGAATGCGGCGTCGGCCGTGAGTGCGGCGATCTGTCCTTCCAGCCGCACCACGCCGTGCGGATAGATTCTTCGCCGTGCCCGACGTTGCGACGATCCGGTCCGCGAAGTCCGGATAGCTCACCGCCCATTGAAACGCCTGCTCGCGCGCCCATGGAGAAACCGACGATGGCGCGCAGGTGCGTGATCTTCAGCTCTTCCGTCAGAAGCTGATGGACCGCTTCCACATTGTCGCGGATGGTCATCACCGGGAACCGCGGGCCATGAAAAGGCTCCGGCGTGTTGCTCGGAGAAGACGAATGCCCGTTGCCGAACAGTTCCGTCGCCACCAGAAACAGCTGGGAAGTGTCGAGCGCGCGGTCCGCCCCGATCAGCCATTCGTAGCCGTGAAAATTCGCCATGTAGTGCGACGGCAGCAGCACCACGTTGTCCTTCGCGGCGTTCAGGTGGCCGTAAGTTCCGTACACCACCCGCGCCTGCGGCAGCGTCACACCGCTCTCGGCTGTGAAAGTTCGCGATTACGAATTCATGGCGCTCGCCCTTCTCCCCTTTTCCCGCAACTGAATCCTGAGCAACCAGTATTTGCGCAATCGATACTTGCAAAAAAACAATCAGGAGAAAGAGCTTTTTCATCTTCATGACTTTCCTCTCTTCGTTTGAAGGCTCGCAGACAACTCGGCGATTCCGAATAGGACCTTGGTCGGGCGGCAGATATCCTATCATTCGGGCGATTGTTCGGTGACTTTGCGCTTTCAAAATCCCCTCAGAAACGGGGCGTCGATGCTATCCTCATGAGTTCTTTTTCGTCTAACTTCGACTGGTTGCCACGTCCGTTGCTTTGGAGAATTCCAAATGAGACTCATACTTAGATTTCTACCCCGCGCCATCACTGCCTGCGCGCTCTTAACCCTCGCTCCTCTCGCCGTCTCGCAGGATGCCCCCAAATCAGACGCTCACGGCGTCGCCATCGCCAACATGGACCGATCGGTCAAGCCCGGCGACGATTTCTACCGCTATGCCAACGGCGACTGGATCAAGCGCACCGAAATTCCGCCCGACCGCCGCAGAATTGGCGTCTTCAACACGCTCGGCGACCTCAGCAACAAGCGCACCCTTACCCTGATTGAAGAAGCAGTCAAGGCCAATGTGCCCGCTGGTTCCAACGTTCGCAAGATTGCCGACTTCTACAACTCCTACATGGACGAAGCCGGCATCGAGTCCAAAGGCCTCGCCCCGCTTCGCCAGCGCCTGGATGCCATCGCCGTCATCCGCACCAAGCGTGAACTCGCCCGAGCCTTAGGGGCGAGCCTTCGTGCCGATGTCGATGCTCTCAATAACACCAACTTTCAGACCCCGAACCTTTTCGGACTCTGGGTTGCGCCCGGCTTCAATGACTCCGAGCACTACGCCGCGTACCTGCTGCAAGGCGGCCTGCAACTGCCCAACCGCGAATACTACCTCGGCAACAGCGACCGTATGCGCGACATCCGCGCCAAATATCAGGCTCACGTCTCCACCATGCTCAAGCTTCGCGGGATTCACGGACACCGACGCCCGCGCCCAGCGCATCGTAGACCTGGAGCATGCCATCGCGGAAAAACACCGCACCCTCGCCGAGAACGAAGACATCCACGAGGCCAACAACACCTGGACCCAGGCCGACTTTGCTGCCAAAGCCCCCGGCCTCGACTGGACAGAGTACTTTCGCGCCGCGGGCCTCGGTCAGCAAGACAGCTTCATTGTCTGGCAGCCAACCGCTTTCATCGCGGAATCTGCCTTAGTCGCTTCCACCGAGCTGGAGACCTGGAAAAACTGGCTGGCATACCACTTGATTGAGGCCTATGCCGAGGTGTTGCCCAAAGCGCTAGCCGACGAGCGCTTCGCTTTCTTCGACAAAATACTTTCCGGTACCCCGCAACAGCGTCCGCGCTGGCAGCGCGGCGTGGATCAGGTCAACCGCCTTCTTGGCGACGCCGTTGGACAAATCTACGCCAAGCGCTACTTCCCGCCCGAAGCCAAGGCTCAGGCCGAAGCGATGGTGGCAAATATCGTTGCCGCTTTCCGGCGCCGCATCGATGCGCTCTCTTGGATGGATCCCGCCACCAAGGCCGAAGCCCAAGCCAAGCTCACCACTCTATACGTCGGAATCGGCTACGCGGACACTTGGCGCGACTACTCCGCCTACGACGTTAAGGCGAATGACATCTTCGGCAACCTCTGGCGCGGCCGTCTCTTTGACTACCAGCGCAGCATCTCGCGGCTCGGAGCTGCAGTCGATCGCAAAGAGTGGTCCATGGAGCCACAGACAGTCAACGCCGTCAACCTGCCACTACAAAACGCGCTCAGCTTTCCCGCCGCAATTCTCCAACCTCCGTTCTTCGATCCGCAGGCGCCAGCCGCGGTGAACTACGGCGCCATCGGTTCCATCATCGGCCACGAAATCAGCCATACTTTCGACACCGAAGGCAGCGCCTTTGACTCCAAAGGCCGCGTCCGCAATTGGTGGACGACCTCCGACCTGGCCCACTTCAACGCGTCCACCGCCAGACTCGCCGCCCAATACGACGCCTACAAACCCTTCCCCGACCTTTCGGTAAACGGCAAGCAGACGATCGCGGAAAACATCGCCGACGTCGCCGGCATTTCCGCCGCCTACGACGCCTACCGCGCGTCACTCGCGGGAAGACCCGGCCCCACCCAAGATGGATTCTCCGGCGATCAGCAATTCTTCATTGCCTTCGGGCAGAACTGGGCATCGAAGTCGCAGGAAGCTATGCTCCGCCAGCAAGTGCTGACCGACCCGCACTCCCCATCCGAGTTCCGCGCCGCCACGGTCCGCAACATCGACGCGTGGTACCCGGCATTCGAAGTCCAACCAGGAGAAAAACTCTATCTCGCTTCACCCGACCGCGTGCGCATCTGGTGAAACAATTACACGGCGCCCGTGCTGCACTGCGATCACCCTAGCAGTGCCGGCATCGTGCCGGCTGTCGCGAGGGCATCTTGCCCTCGCGGTGGAAGCGGGGACGCCTCCACGACACCCGCCGGGGTGGCGTCGCTACAATTTGCCACGCATAGGTTGTAATCTAAATTCCGCATGGACAACAAAGCCATCGCCGGCATCCTCTACGAAACCGCTGCCCTGCTCGAGATCGACGGCCAGGATTCCTTTCGCATCCGCTCCTACCGCAACGCAGCCGAGGCCATTGAAGCCCTCCTGCAACAAATATCGGAGCTGATTAGCGAGCCCAAGAAAGTTCTCGCCATCCCCGGCATCGGCAAAGGGATGCTGCTAAACCTGCAGGAAATGTTTCAAGACGGCCGGCTTTCACTGCACGCTGAACTCCTGAAGAAGTATCACCCCTCGATGCTCGACCTGCTCAAGATTCAAGGCCTCGGCCCCAAGACCATCGCCCTGATCTGGAGCGCCTATCAGGTCTGCGATCCCGAAGGCGTCGAGAAACTCGCCCAGGAGGGAAAAATTCGCATCCTTCCCCGCATGGGCGAGAAGCACGAGCAGAAGCTCCTAAAAGCAATTCAGGACTATCGCCGCATCGCCGGACGTTTTCTCCTCGACACCGCGGAAACTCAAGCCGAAAAAATCATCGAGCACCTGCGCAATTATTCCGGCGTGGAAAAGGTCACGCCCGCCGGTTCTCTACGTCGGGGCCGCGAAACCGTTGGAGACCTCGACATCCTGGTAACGGGAAAGGCCTGTTGTGACGATGAAGAACGGCAAAAGCTGATTGATCACATCATCAAGCTACCGGGCCTGATGGACATCATTGCGCGGGGCGAAAACAAGGTCAGCTTTCGCATGCGCGGCGGAATGCAGGTGGACGTCCGCTTGCTTTCCCCCGATTCTTTCGGGGCCGCCATGCAGTACTTCACCGGCAGTAAGGCCCACAACGTCGCCCTCCGGCAGCGAGCATTGAAGATGGGCTACACCTTAAGCGAGTACAGCCTGGCTCAACTGGACGACGAAAAGCCCGTCGCCGGAAAAATCGAAGAAGAAATCTACGCCAGGCTGAAGCTGGATTACATTCCGCCAGAACTTCGGGAGAATCTCGGCGAAATTGATGCCGCCGAAAATCACACCCTCCCCGAACTCATCACGCAAGCCGACTTGCAAGGTGATGTCCACATGCACACCGTCGAAACCGATGGGCGGAACACCATCGAAGAAATGGCCGAGGCCGCCCGCGCCCACGGATACCAATACATGGCCATCACCGATCACTCCAAGAACCTGGCATTTGCCAACGGCCTCGATGACCGGCGCGCGGAGGAGCACATCAAGCGCATACGCGCCGCAAACGTCGATGGTATCCGCATCTTCGCAGGAATCGAAGTCGACATTCTTGCCGACGGCACCCTCGATCTCTCCAACTCCGTGCTCGAACAAATGGATCTGGTGATCGCCAGTGTTCACTCCCATTTCAACCAGAGTCCACAAGAGATGACCGACCGCCTGCTAAGGGCCGTGGAAAATCCCAACACCTCGTTCCTCGGACATCCCACCGGACGCCTGCTACTCCGTCGCGATGCCTATCAGTTCGATATCGACGCGGTCCTGAAAGCCGCAGCCCAACGCAAGGTCGCAATGGAACTCAATGCGTATCCAGATCGGCTCGACCTGTGCGACCGCCATCTCCGCTTAGCTAAACAATACGGGGTCAAGATTGTGATCAACACCGATTCCCATCACACCTCGCACCTCGATAAAATCCGCTACGGCATCCTGCAAGCCCGCCGCGCCTGGCTAACCAAAGAAGATGTGCTCAACACTCTCCCAACCCAAGAGTTCAGCAAAGCCATGAAGAAACGGTAGGCGCGGGCGGCCTCGCCCGTGCAGGCCCAACCTGAACTTCAAGTCCACGCCTCTGCAAGATTTTGCCCAGCAAAGCGATTACAATCTGAGGCGACCTATGTCTGAGGAAATACCACCGCCTCCAAGCCCACCGGCGCCGCCCGAACTCAGCACCCCGTTTCACATCGGCGAGGAATTCGGCACGGCAAAAAAGAACTTGCCTCCAGTGAAGATTGTTCTAATCGGAGTAGCTGTCATCGCCGTCATCGCAATCATCGCAAGCCTGGTCCAGCGGCCTCATTCAGCGACCACTGGGTCGATCGACGATGTAGTCTCCGTGGAAGTTCCCGACCAGAATATGGTGATGGTTGCGATCAACGTTGGCTTCCAGAACAACGGCATCAAGCCTTACTGGATTCACACCATCACAGCCGACCTCGATACCGGCAGTGCCAGCTTCACCGACGACGCCGCATCCCCCGCCGACTTCGACCGCTACTTCCAGGCCTTCCCGGCACTGAAGCAGCACGCGATCGCTCCGCTCGAACGCGAAGCCAAAATCGTTCCCGGCGGCCACATTCAGGGAACCATCATCGTAGCCTTCCCGGTCAAGCCCGACGCTTTCGCCAACCGCAAGTCGCTGAAGGTCACAATCCAACCCTACGACCAACCAGTCCCGCTAGTCCTGACCAAGTAAACGACGCACTCTCCCGCTGTGGAAACGTAGCTCCGCCATGTTTCGGCGTGTAACCAAGCACCAGAGTTCCGCCTTCACAGATAGACAAGAAACTCCACCATCGTCGTTACGGCGCTGGCCCCCGTGCTGGTCATCCAACTGCCGAGCGTGCGTGAATCCGCAGATCAGGAGCCTCAGGTTTCTTAATGAAGCGCACCCACTGCACTCTGAATAGCCCTGCCTGCCCAGCGGGCGTGTCGCGGGATTCCGAGGGGAGCACCCGACGCAGGGAACGACGACCCCTCCAAAATTCCAGTGACAGCCCTTCCCACCAAGTAGCCATTTGCTAGCCACTAAGCTCGCAAAGCATTGCCAGCGCTTGCGAGGGTCAATCTTCCGCCTGGGGAACATGCACCAGCCCACGGGCTTTGAATGCTATGGTCTTAATTTCAACAGTTAACAAAGCAACGACGGGTTGAAAGACCACAAGCTCCGATAGGCAGCCGGATCACAGTCGTCGGTTTTCCTGCTCCCATCAAGTACACCCAGGCGGGCATCGCGCTCACGGGTGCCCTTTTTGTGCGCGGTCATCTTCTGCCGCAAGGCGCTGCTCAAGCGGCGCGACCAGCGAGCGCTGGAACTCTGGCTGCTTGGTAAGAGCTAGTCGCAGTGCAGTTGCGTAATAAGGCCGAGCCTCTTCTCGCCTGCCAAGCGCATCCAGCACGTTGCCCATCTGTGCATTCACTCCGGCCGAGTCGGGCGCGAGAGCCACAGCTTGTTGTGCTTCCTGTAGTGCCTCCGACAATCGCTTGCCGGCGAGAAACACACCTGCCTTCTGGGCGTGCGCCAACGCCGCCGCAAGTGGAATCTCGAAGCGTCCTTCGTACACAAACACACTTAAGTCGATTGCATCGGCAGCTCTCAAGGTCTTGAACTGCTCATAAGGATTAAGTGGAGGCGGGCCGAATTCGAATCCCGTGAGATTGACTGCGCTGATGAACACGGGACCATCGATCGCAGGAGTAGCGTCGGAGAGCGTGCCCAGCCAGATAGATTCTATGGTCGGAAGCAGCTTGCATGGGATCTTGTAGTAGTCATAGTCAATCACACCAGTTCCGAAGTAAACGAACCAGCAGTTTTGTATCTGGCGCTCGTCGGTGTATTGCTTCACGGCATGCAGTTGCTGCGCCCAGTCCGCACTCGAATCGCTCACATACCTCCAAACGTTCTTTGGGCCACCGAAGGCTTCGTTCGCATAGCCAATGCAGTTGGGGAATGCGCGCGTCACCGAGATTGCCTGGAAGACCAGCAGAAGTACGACCGCATACCTCCAGCGGCGGCTGTTCCTAATCAGCACGGAGACCGCGCCCGCGATCAGGATCGCAAGAAAGATGTAGATGGGCAGAATGTGGCGAATACCGATGTTCATTCCGCCCTTCATCGACGCAGCCAGATAAATGAGCGGCGGGACCAGCAGAAACAGGACTTCGCGCCTCTTTTGCAGCCGCCCACTCGCGATCACCCAAGCGCTAATCGCCAGCAGGATCAGGAATGTGAGGCTCGATTTCACCAGCATGGCCACTGGAAAGTAAAACCAGACGGCATGCGGATAGGATTTGCCGAAGAGGTAGCTGTTGAAGTCGTCGGCGCTGAATAATACGTGCGCAAAGCCGTAGATGTAAGACTCGGGGAGCAAGTGAAACCGGGCGAATTCGTGAAGCACTTTGGCCTGCGTAGGACTCGGAACTTTGGCAAGTTGCACCTCCATCGGCGGATTCAACTGCAACCCGTTCCCTCGCGCCGCATAGCGGAAGCCATAGGCCGCCCACAGAATTGCGACTGACATAAGGCCGATGATCACTAAGGCCGTAGCGTAGCGAGCGGCGCGCTTACCGGCAGAAAGTTGCGATCCGCTGTCCGCCGACCGTCGCCGGAAGATCTGGATTCCCGCCAGAATCAAGAGCATGGGAAACACGAGGACAGCGCTGTGCTTGGACGCCAACGCCAGTCCGGCGGCAACCGCGGTGATCGCCACCCGCCCGGCGGACGGCAATTGCACATAGCGGTAGAACGCATAGATCGACGCCAGTAAGAAACATGCTTGCGCCGCATCCGTAGTCACCAGCGCACCGTGAGCGAGCAAGGTTGGATCGAACACCAGAAGCCCGAGCGCAAGGAAGCCCGCGCTGGTTCCGAACATTTCTTGAGCCGCGAGAAACGCAATCACCAGCAACAGCAGCGTGAAGATTGAGGCCGCCATCTGCGCGCGAAACACCATCTTGTCGGCGTCGTTGTGAAAGATGAAATCTCTTCCCCCAAGAACCGCCTGCAGTCGGTAAGGACGATCTTGCAGCTCTGGAACGTTCAGTTGCATGGGAAGCAAAGGCACAGTGGCAACGAACTTAACCAGCGGCGGATGCTCGGGATTCAAGCCAAAGTCGCCGTGCCACGACATATATCCGGAATAGATATGGTCGGGTTCATCCCATGTGATGGTGTTGGCGCGGGAAATCAGTGCCAGGTGGACGGTGAAGAGCAACATAAGCCCGGCCACGCCCGCCACCACCCACAACCGGCGAGGGTCCCCTTGGAGTGAAGTCAATCCTCGTACTTCACGAAGAGAATTCAGAAACCACCTTCAATGAGACTGAGTCTGTATGAGCCTGCGCCGTCGCGCTTATGTAGCCGAATCCGCTGCCGCGCACGACATCTGACGGCAAGCCGAAGTTCACGAAGTTCAAGACATAAAAAGCTCGGCGCGGAACGCCAGTGTACCAAGTTCGCCACCGCCGGGAGTGCGACCGTAGCCTATGCCGACAAACCGAGGGACGGTAGTTGGCGTAAAATCGCGTGGCTGTTGAAAAACTCACACTCTCGAATTTCGCAGAAATTTCATCGCGCTTGAATGCCCTATAAACGACGTTCTCGATTTTGGTGTACATTTTCTATCCCTTCGCCGGGACCGTTTTTTCAATCGCGATTACGCTCATCGAGATCCGCCGGTACACCCAAGGATGTCAGCTCGGGAGGGCACGAATTCACTCGTGCTGCACTTTGGCCTCTTCACTGATGCTTTTGCAGGATCCTTCGGCGTTGCGCCAGGTGGTTATTGGCGTTGGGATTAAGGTCGTCATACTTCAGGCAGCTGATCGAGCCATCCACTTCGAGCACAGCCAGCGCAAGGTCATGAAAGCTGGCCACTCCATGCTCGCGCATGGCGCGCTGCAACTCGTCCATGCTGACGTGCTCTTTCGCCATGTGTGATTCGATGACTTCGCCATCGTGCACGAGCAGGCTGGGTTGGCCCTGAACAAATTTCCGGAATCTTCGATTGCCGCCAGACACTTCGGCGATCAGATAATTGAGTAACAGTGGCGTGGACGCCGCGACCACCCCGCCCAGTAGCGATGTATCCGGGCCGGTCATCGCGTTCTGTACGGCGTTGCTGAGCAGCAGCAGGAGGGTGAGATCGAAGGGCGTCATCTGGCCGACTTCGCGCTTGCCGCTCAGGCGCACGCCAGCGAGGACCACGACATAGATCGTGGCTGTGCGCAGGAAAATTCCGATGAGGACGTGCGCGCTCGCAACCATCACATGTTACTGACCCGACGTGACTGGCACGGGCGCGTTCTTGGGCGTGCTCAGGTATCCCACCGCTTGTTTCTTATCCACCGACCAGATCACCATTTCATAGAGCAGGTGGTCGCGTCCGGTATAGAACTGGATGGGCTCCGCGATGTTCTTGTCTTTCTTTTCGATGGTCTTGTCGTCCGCGGTGACGTTGATGGTGAACTTGCCCTTCTTTTGATCGGTTTTCTTGAGTTGCAGGCTGACCGTTCCGACCGGCTGTGGTTGCGCGCCCTTGACCAGAGTGAACTCATAATAATTGCGATCGCCTTTGTGCTTGAGTACTTCGAGGTCACTGCGCGTGTTCGCGATCAGGCCGCTCTGCACTCCCAAGTCTCCGACGGTGCTCTGCAGCTTGGCTTCCGTCGCTGCGAGTTCGGCCTTGGTCGAGGCGACGTCGGTTTTGACTCCGCCCACATCGGTTTTTACGTTTGCGACTTCGCCGTTCACCTGGCTGATTTGCTGCTTCTGCTCATCGGCGAGACGTTGTTGCGACGCGCGTTGCGCGACTTGCTCACGCTGCAATTCGGCGGATCGCTGGGCGAGTTCCTTCTTGGTCATGCCAAGCTGCGTGGCCAGGGTTTCCGAGTCGGCTTCAGCGGACTGCATCCGTTTGGACAGTTCGGCGATCTGGGCGCTGCTGGCAGTTTGGTCCTTGGCCATCTGGTCGATGCGCTGGCGCAAATTGAATAGAAAGAAGAGTGAAGCCGCGACATAGATGACTGCGAGCAACAGCAGTATCCACTTCACTGCGCTGCCTTCGGATCCGGTGTGGACTTCGGTTAGTTGTTCGCCTTCATCCGCCATATGTGGTTTTCTCCCCAGTGTGATTGGATGCAGCAATCCATTGTTTAGCAGGGCAGGGTTGGTGTCAATTGTCGTATCGTAAAGACAAGGGGGTGGGAACCAACCTATAAACCCGCGCGGACGAACGCCTGGCGAATGCGCTGGCGGCGCATCTTCCGGTAAAGTGGCTGGGCTCCCTCTAGCCTACCCAAGTTCCCTTTTCTCCGGCGCCGCACGGAGGAAGATGGTCTGTCCGACCGCCAATCGACCGGTGCGAGTGACTGTGCCGTAGATGCCGGCGTTGTTCTGATTCGCACGAACGACCGCCTTCAGCATTTCTGGCGCCGGGCTGGCGGTATCGGGATCGAGGTTCACCATCGAGCAGCGGACGTCGTGCGTGGTGACGGCGATTGCGGGAGCGTGGTCGCAATCGCTCTCGCCGAATGAAAGCACACCGCCCAACCACTCGTCTTCCTGGAAAGGAACCGGTCGCAGTAAACGAACCACAACATTCGGACGAAACCGTCGCACGTCCGGGCTCAGCCCGGCGAGTCGTGCGATCTCGCGCACCGTATCGGAGGCGATCACGGAGAGGCTCGCGTCGTCGAAGATGCCGTGCTTCATCTGCATCATCTGCACCGGAGCTCCGTAGCGGCGTCCCACCTCTTTGGCCAAGTCCTCTGCGAAGACAGGCATGTCATCGCCATCCGGCGTGCGAATGTGCGTAGGAAGGTCTCCATTAGCACCGTCTTCACCTGCATCGCCTTCACGACGCTGCGGAGTAAACAGGAGCAGTTCGGGAAGGTTGCTTGCGCTTAGCCACGGGAAGTCGCTGCGGTTATCAATCCGCCGGAGTGCCAGGCGCCGGTCACCGTCGAGGCCGTGCCAGCCCAGGTTGGCGACCTCGAGTGGTTCGCCGCGCATGGACTTCACGGGATACCGGAAGATCGCCTCGACCTGTCCGATTTCTATGAGCATACTCGATCCGAGTCCGGCGGGTGGCCCGGACTGCCGAGTTCATTTTACTCTGGAGGCTGGACCGTCCAAGCTAGGCTTCGCTTGGTCCTTCGGGCCGGCTCACTAGTAAAATTACTAGTCCGAAAAAACGCTCTCGTTTCGCGCAAAATCTTGAAAACAAACGGCTGGGATTTTTCTTGCCTCCTAGATCTATGGTTCTTAAGGTAGTTACAGGCAAAATCTTGGAAGCATTGGAGTTATCGCGGGTCCGATGGCTTGCGGTTCCCCTTTTGGAACTGGAAAGAGCTGGGCCGGGGGCAAAGCTTTTCGCTCTGCCGACTACTGGCGCCAGCCAGAAGGGCTCCAAGGTCTGGGCCTCGGGTTCGGTTGTCAAAGATCGACGATTATCTTATAGAGAATCGATGTATATTTATGTTATCGGACGTGAAAGCGGGAGGTCAAGAAGAAAGTGGCCGGGCCGCGGACGCAGTTCCAAATTGGGAATCTAGGGGCCTGCTTTTTCGTATGGGCGAGAAGGTAGGCCACCCGGCGTGGCAGGTGTCCTTTCAGCGGCCTCGTGGTGCCGGCACCCGCCCCTTTTTTGCACAGAACGCGAAAAGGATGGGGTGCCCAGATTCCGATTTATCCGCAGTGAAAAGTTTGGCCTGCCCCCGGGGGTACGTCCCGCTTGTCCCCGAGTTTTGTGCCCAAAGCTCACCTTCAATGCGGATGTGACGGCGTGGGGAACGGCGTGGTGTTCAGCAATATGCTGATCGTGGAATCGCCTCCGTTGATGGTCGCGATGTCCGGCTTCCCGTCGTGGTTAAAGTCGGCAACAACAAGCTGAGCGGGGCTGACCCCGACGCGGAATTGCACGGGAGGCTGGAATGTGCCGTCGCCGTTGCCCAGCATTACCGAAACGTGGCACGGCTTGGGATTCGTGTAGTCAGTTACCGCCAAGTCCAGTATGCCGTCGCCGTTGAAATCCGCAGCTACAATAGAAATGGGGTACAAGCCGGAGGGGTACGCCTTGGCTGCTCCGAACGTGCCATCGCCGTTGCCGAGCAAGACGCGGACTGTATGAACGTCGTCGGGGCTGGTGACCGCGAGGTCTAGGTTGCCGTCGCCGTTGAAGTCGCCCAGGACCAACCGCCAAGGACGTACGCCTGCCTGGTAACGCACCGGGCTGGCGAACCTCCCGTCCCCCTTGCCCAAAAGCACCGCAATATTTTCACCGGACCCCGAGCTGGAACCATTGTTTGCTACCACCAGGTCCGGAATGCCATCGTGATTCACGTCCCCAACCGCTATGCCGTACGGGCTCTGACCGCCGCTGCCAAAGTTGACGGCCCTCTCGAATTTCCGCGATCCCTGCCCTAGGATGACGAAAATGCCGTTGGCGGTAGTGCCTACGATATCGGGAGTGCCGTCGCCATTCAGGTCCGCCACGGCGGTGATGTATGTGCTGCCTCCCCCTCCCACCAGCAGCCGCTCGCCACCATAAAGGTGACCCTTGCCGTCGCCAAAAGCCAAGTTGAGGTCGCCAGCTAAAATGTCGCTAGTGATTGCGTCCAGGTTCCCGTCTCCGTCCACGTCAGCGAGCAATACGAAAGGTGGCGCATAGCCGACATGACCGTTTGGCTTCCAAGATCGGAAGCGGCCGTCGCCTTTGCCCAGCGCATACATAAGCGGAGAGCTGTTATCCGCACTCACCACGGCGAGGCCCGGAATGCCGCTATGGTTCAAATCCCCAGCGGCCAGCGAGCTCGGGTACAGAAGCGGGCTGCTCAAGTTGATAGCCTTCGCGAAGGAGACCGAGGTTGACGCTTGGAGCAGAAGCGGCGCGACCGCGTTTCCCGCCAGGAGAACCGTTGCGCCTATGGCCAGGATCAAACCGCCAATCAAGATAGTGCGCTTCATAATGACCTCTGCTTCCTAGTGCAAGACGGTCAACTGCCCCGCGCATGGACTCGTCGGCACGCCGTTGTTGGGTGGAGGAGCTGGGCAGGCGGTCGAGTTCGGACCGAAATAGCTGGGCGACCCGCCGCCTACCAATATATATCCGTCGACAATCGTGGGCACGGTGAACTTGACGGCCGCCGGCATGGACGCGCTTAGACCACTGCTGTCCCAAAGCTCGCAAATGTAACCTCCGCAATTGGCGCTGCCGGGAATCGCGGGATAGGCGTAAAGCTCAGCCGCCACCGCCGCCCGATTACAGAAGGTTTGCGTCAGCGAGATCTGTGCGGACAATCCGCGCGGGCATGCGACGATGCACATCAGAACAGAGACTGGAACAACCAAGGCCGGTAAGAAAGCCTTCATGGCTCCTCCTTAGATTTTGTGCCGTACCGGGGTATACCGCCTGGGATTGGGCCGGAATGCCTCCCGGCCATGTGCCGTGCAGCTTACCATGTCTTCCCCAAGGATGAACCAACAAATTGCCCCGATTGACGAGCCTTGCTAAGACAAGGAGTGAAGAAGAGTCAAACGTATTTCCCGTTCTCATTTCGAGTCCTGGGGAGGCGAGAAACGTGCTTTGCCGCTGGGGTCGGCTAAACACAAGGTTCCTCGACTTCGCTCGGAATGACAGTATCTTGGTCGTTTGTCGCTGTATTAATGCGAAACTCGTAAGGTTCCTCGACTTCGCTCGGAATGACAGTATCTTTGGTCGTTTGTCGCTGTGTTAATGCAAAACTCGATAAGGAAGGGGCGGGTCGAGGGCCGGTTCGGCTTGGGCTTGGCGGGTTTGGCGGGTGCCCGTCCTGGCGAGAAGTTTGCCAGGACGGGACCCTCTGACTTCTCAACTTTCTTGACTAATTCCTCAGCGGAATTCTATGGAAAGTCGGGACCCTTCATGAAACAGACGCCATTCGCCGGCTTCGCGGTGGGTTGGTTGGAAGAGTTTGGAGTGGTAGAGCACGAATAGCCGCCAGCGATGTAGTCGTTCCCCCACGCGTTGCAATCATTCAAGGTACACATGGGGCCGGCAGAGCCAGCGGGGGCTCCCATCACGGAGGCACACTGCGACGAAGATCCGCAGGTCCAATTTGCCCAATAGTAAGTGTTCCCGCCACCACCGCCGCCGCCCGTACCGCCTCCACCACCACCGCCCCCACCACCCGTGCCGCCGGCGACGGGCGTGAGACCTGTCAATGTGATCGGAGTTTGCGTGGGAGTTTGGGTGAAGTTATCCGCGTTCCCCCAGAAGATGCAACCGATGCATCCAAAAGTGTAGGCCTGACTCATGGTTATTTGCGGCCAGTTCGGAGGAGTCGAGGTCAGGGGCATGTTCGCGTCACAAGGAATCGGCGCGCCGGTAGCAATGTCAGATCCGCAAATGTTCGGGTTGGTGATGGTTTGTGTTCCAGGGTCCGAATAAGCAACGCAGTGGGTTAACTCTCCGGTTCCACAAGGAGTGGCCGTCAAGTCGGCCATGAACACGGCGTGGGTCGCCGTCGTGCCGACAAGGAGGTTGGCATAAATCGAATCGTAGCCCGTGCCATCGGCGGCAAAGGTTGTGGCTATGGGTCCCTGAGTCGCCGCGTATCCCGCTGCCACCAGGGTCGGGGCGAGCAAAGTCTTGGTGTAATTATCGACCGCGGTGAGAGAGGACACGATCGTCTTTTTGTTGGCCATGGCGTCGAGGTCCTGCGCCTTGCCGGTGGTCGACAGCGCCGCGGCAATGGCTGTGGTCCATGGCGTGACGTTGATGGTGTTGGTCACGGAAGCGGTGACCACATCCTCGACCGACACTAGAGTAACTGCCTTGCCGGCAATCGTGCCGGTTGCGGTCAAGACGAACGGCGCGGATAAGCTGGAGACATCGATGCTGTAGGTACCGTCCGAGGCGGTGGTTGTGTTTTTCTGCGCCCCTAGAGAATCCTTTATGACGACGGCGGCGTTAGCCAGCGCGGGGCCGTTGCCGACCGCGACGCCTGCCACCAAAGTCGGCACAGCGGGTGGGTTGGATGTGCTGCTGGATGTGCCGGTACACCCGTAAAGAAGAAACGTTATCGCAAGCGAGAGAGCTGCCAGCGCTATGCGCCTCGGAAGGCTTTTCATTTGATGATCACCTATTTGAATTTGAAAGACTCTTTGCCCCGGTTGGCGGGTCCTTGAGAGCAGGTTCAAACATACCGACGTGTAGTTGCCTCCGATAGAGTACGGAGGTAACGGCTCAAGTGCGGATTCGGGATGCGTTTACTTCATTTTGGCGATGGGCTTTGCGGAGGTACCATGCGAAAACCGTACAATGCCATATGACATGCTTAAATGCCATTATGATCACCACTCTGACAATTGATAAAGCTGGGCGGATCGTATTGCCTAAGTCGGTGCGCGAAGAGTTGCAGTTGAGTCCGGGCGATTCTTTGGAAGTGGAGGTCTCGAAGGAGCGCGTTATCCTGCGCCCCATCCGCAGGAAGAGGTGCATCTACAAGAAGCAGGGAGTTTGGGTTTTCCATTCCGGCGAACCACTGGACAACGACGTAGTGAATAGAACGATTCGCCAAGTGCGGGAAGAACGAGACCTCCGTAATTTGGGGAAATTACGTTGAATTTTCTTCACGGTTGTGGAGGGTCAAAGGGCAGCCAGTTCAGCTATTTGTTGATGTGCTCGCTCTTCAGGCGTGCCTCGGCGTGTACAACTGTTTGCATTGTGAAGAACCGCAGATTCCTCGCTTCGCTCGGAATGGCAGGACGTGAGTGGGAATCTGCTGATATCCGTTCGTTTCAGTCATCGTCTAATTCCCTCAAAGCTTTGGTCCACGCAGGAGGTGCGCATGCTTGCTCGGAACGGCAGGGCTTTGGGGCTGGTTCTTGTTTCGTTTTTCATCCCCGCCTTCGTGATCGAGGCGTACGCTACCGACTCGGAAACTGCCGGGTCTTCACGCGATTCGGTGGTGCGCATTGTCCTACAGATTCAAAAGGCTGACTATGAAGGCGACCGCGACGCATTGAATCGTCTTTACGAGCAGCTTGTGCCGTTCGTGGACGAGCCTGAAATTGCATCGCGGGTCCGATATTGGCGTGGATTTGCGAAATGGCGCCGCGGCATCAATGGATTTAACGAAACGCCCACTCCGAAGGATCTAGCAGAGGACTTGACCGAAGGGGAAAGCGAATTCTATGCAGCGCTTCAAAGGGATCCGAACTTTGTGGATGCGAAGGTTGGCGCTGCGTCGTGTATAGGCTTTCGGCTGTTTCTGGAAGGAGTTTTCTCCAAGGAGAAGGATCCCGCGCGCTTGAAACAAATCATCGCGCCTTCCTCGCAACTGCTGCGGGAGGCTAAGGCCGAAGCGCCGGAGAATCCGCGCCTGCTCTGGGTGTTGGGTCCGATCCAGTGGAACACTCCTGCAGAGCGCGGAGGCGGGCAGGACAGAGCGATGGAAACTTACCAGACGGGCCTGGAAGCTGTGCGAAAGCAGCAGGCGAGTGATCCGCTGGAGCCGACGTGGGGAGAACCGGAGTTGCTGATGAGTCTGGCGTGGTCGAATTTGAATCGGACCACGCCGGATCTGAACGCGGCCGAACGGTACGCGCAGACTGCGCTCAAGATGGTTCCTTACTGGCATTATGTTCGAGACATTCTGATGGTGCAGATTCGGGCGGCGCAGGCTAAGGCGCGCTGATCTCTCTTGTTCGTGGCTGAATTTCGAGCTGATTCGCCACCAAGAGCCTGCGGAGCTTTGCTCCGCCTGGACCCTTCGACTTCGCTCAGGGCAGGCACGCGAGGGCGCCCGTTCCCACACGAGTTTCTTCGCTTCAAAACTTTTGAGGTCGCAAAATGCGACCTCAAGTTTCTTGCGTCACTTACAGGTTCGCTTTCCTCAGGCGAAGGGAATTTGTGATTACTGAGACGGAGCTGAAGCTCATGGCGGTGGCGGCGAGGATTGGGCTTAGCAGCCAGCCGAAGATCGGATAGAGCACGCCGGCTGCGATCGGAACGCCGAGCAGGTTGTAGATGAAGGCGAAGAACAGGTTCTGGCGGATGTTGCGCATGGTGGCCTGGCTGAGTTTTCGGGCGCGGAGGATTCCGGCGAGGTCGCCTTTCACCAGAGTTACGCCGGCGCTTTCGATGGCGACGTCGGTTCCGGTACCCATGGCGATTCCCACGTCGGCTTGGGCCAGAGCGGGGGCGTCGTTGACGCCGTCGCCGGCCATGGCGACGGTGCGTCCTTGTTTTTGCAGGCGGCGGACTACTTCGGATTTCTTGTCGGGCAAGATTTCTGCTTCGAACTCGTCGATGCCGAGCTTGGCGGCTACGGCCTTGGCGGTGCTGCGGCTGTCGCCGGTGAGCATGACGATGCGCAGTCCGGCGGCTTTGAGATCGTGGAGCGCTTGCGGCGTCGAAGATTTTATGGGATCAGCGATGCCGATCAATCCCGCTGGGCGGCCATCGACTGCGGCGAAGATTACGGTTTGGCCGTCGCGGCGCAGGTCCTCGGCTTTCAGCCTGAGCGTATCCATCGATAGATGCAACTGGGTAAAGAATTTTTCGTTTCCGGCGGCCACTGTTTTTCCGTTTACTTTTCCGCTGATACCCAGGCCGGTGTGAGATTGAAAATCGGTAACGTTGGCCAACGAGATTTTGTTTTCCTTGGCGGCAGCGACGATTGCGGAGCCGAGGGGATGCTCGCTTCCCTGCTCCAAACTTGCTACCAGGTGCACGAGTTCGGTTTCATCGCCTCCGGAAACCGGGATCACGGATTCGACGGTGGGCTTGCCTTCCGTCAAAGTGCCGGTCTTGTCGAAGACCAAGGTATTTACTTTTTCGAGGACTTCCAAAGCCTCGGCGTTCTTGATTAGGACGCCAGCTCGAGCGCCGCGTCCGGTGCCAACCATGATTGCCATGGGCGTGGCTAATCCCAGAGCGCACGGGCACGCGATAATGAGCACGGCCACGGCATTCACCAGGGCGTGAGCCAGGCGCGGTTGTGGGCCGACAAGACTCCAGACGACGAAGGTTAGAACGGCGGTGGCGATTACGGCGGGGACAAACCAGGCGGCGACGCGGTCGGCCAGACGCTGGATTGGCGCGCGGCTGCGTTGCGCCTGACTGACCATCTGCACGATGCGAGCGAGCAGGGTTTCCCTGCCCACACGTTCAGCTCGCATGACGAATGATCCCGTCGCATTTACGGTTGCACCGATCACCCGGCTGCCTGGCTCTTTCGTAATTGGCATGGATTCGCCGGTGAGCATCGATTCATCCACCGAACTTGTGCCTTCGAGGACTACGCCGTCGACCGGGATCTTTTCACCTGGGCGCACGCGCAGGCGGTCTCCGGGTTTTACCTGATCGAGTGGAATGTCATGTTCGGTGCCATCGCGAAGAATGCGCGCGGTCTTAGGGCTGAGGTCGAGCAGAGCGCGAATGGCGGCGCCGGTGCGGCTGCGGGCGCGGAGTTCGAGCACCTGGCCCAGAAGCACGAGGGTGACGATGGCGGCGGCCGCCTCGAAGTAGACCGGCGGCGCGCCACCCATGTTACCGAAAGACGCAGGAAATATTCGGGGGAAGACTGTAGCGATCAGGCTGAAAAGGTAGGCCACACCCGTGCCCATGGCGATGAGGGTGAACATGTTGGTGGAGCGGTTGACGATCGAGGTCCAGCCTCGCTGAAAGAATGGCCAGCCTCCCCAGAGGACAACGGGGCTCGCCAGCAAGAGTTCAATCCAGGGCAGCCAGCCGCTGGGTAGCGCATGCTCGACCGGCATGCCGGGCAACATGTCCGCCATCGCGACCGCCAGCAGCGGGACGGTAAGAGTCAGGCTGGCCCAGAAGCGGCGGGTCATGTCGCGCAGTTCGGGATTTTCTACTTCGGTTGCAGTGACGGTGCGGGGTTCAAGTGCCATGCCGCAGATGGGGCACGATCCGGGGGCGAGGCGGACGATTTCCGGATGCATGGGGCAGGTATATTCCGTGCGGGTCGCAGCTAACGGAGACTCGGGCTCGAGCGCCATGCCACAACTCGGACACGGTCCGGGTTTGCTTTCGCGCACCTTGGGGCACATGGGGCAGACGTAACTTCCTCGATCAGAAGCGGAAGAGATCGAGGGAACCGGGCGAATAGCTGGCTTCCCCAGCGTGACCAGACCGGAGGAATGTGGAAGGGCTGGCTTGATCAGATATTTTTCGGGATCGGCCTTGAATTTTTCGGAGCACGGACGGCAACAAAAATAGTAGGGCTTGCCAGCGTGTTTGAGGTGATGTTTTGCAGTCGCCGGGTTCACGTTCATGCCGCAAACCGGATCTTTCACAGCGGTTGCGGACGTTGAGGGATTAGTCGTCATGGCGCGAGCTGCCTCATGAAATTCCTGCGCAAAAAGTAAAATCGTGAACTCCCTTAGATTATCGGCCGCAATGCCTCGATTCTTGATCCTCTATCCTACGCTGTCGCTTGTTGTATCTTTAAAGAGGAGGAGAAAAAACGCCCATGACACAATTGGAAGTTGCCTATCGTTACGGCGCATCGCCGGGAGAAGCCGAGATGCGTGCGCTGGATAGCGTTCGGGAAGTCTATGGCGTGCGGCGGATGAGGTTTGACGCGAAAGAGCGAATCGTGCGGGTGGAATTTGACGCTTCCCGCCTCAAGGAACCAGCTATTGCGAGCTTGCTGCGGCAGGCGGGACTGGACGTTCAGGAAAAGCTTGTACTGGCTTGAGGTTCGCTGCCGACGGAGGAGCCGGGGGAGGGCTGCCGTCGGCCAGGTAAGACCGAGAAAAAGGGAAAATGCAAAGGGGCGTCCAAGAAAACCTCTGGCCGAAGTTTATCTTCAAGGGCGCCCCGTTGCGCGCCACTTCGTCTGGCTTTACTTTAAGCACCCGCTTTGCCAATTTCAAGCTGCTGAAAATACTAGGCTGGAGCTTGGGTGGCACTGAGTAGGAATTTCCGCCAGTGAGCAAGATTTACGTTCGGTTCTTGCGGTAGCAAGAGGAATGCCAGAACGCTGTTGAAATCCTGAAAACAAAATACTTAGGGCCGACTGCGGCCAGGATTGGTCAGCGTCGGTGGGTACGCTCGTCAGAAGTGCGTAACACATTTCATCAACCGTCGAGTTTCCGCTATAATCAAAACCTCCACTGCTTTGCCGTGTCGCGCCCGTAGCTCAGCTGGATAGAGCATCTGGCTACGAACCAGAGGGTCGGGAGTTCGAATCTCTCCGGGCGCACCATTTTCCTCCATCAACAGCTCTCAGGTTTGCCATTCCGCCGCTTCAGGGTTGCGAAATCGCGCTGCGGGACGCGTGAGCTAGATCACATCTTCGGGTGCTGTTTCTCTGAAATTATGTCCTAAACAAGTCATGATCAGCACCGCAACAAGGAGAGACGAACGGGAGTTACGTGACGCGCGCTTTGCCATGCGCCTCTCGCTGGGTCTGGGCCTGGCAATGCTGATCGGCAAAACGACGATCTATTTCATGACCCATTCGGCCGCCATTTTTTCAGACGCGGCTGAGTCGGTTGTCCACGTGATTGCCGTGGGGTTTGCCAGCTTTAGTCTTCGACTCAGTACGAGATCGGCTTCCCCTCAATTCCTCTACGGTTACGAGCGGATCACCTTTTTCTCGGCTGGATTTGAAGGCGCAATGATCGTCGTGGCCGCGATTGCAATTCTCTATGAGTCCATCCGGAAGTGGATTGCCGGGCTGCAATTAGAGCACTTGGGCGCGGGCGCGCTGCTGATCCTGGCGGCTGGAGTGGTCAACGCGGGACTCGGTTACTATCTTCTGCGGACCGGTCGCCGGAGCCATTCGCTCATTCTCGAGGCTGATGGCAAACACGTCTTGACCGACAGTTGGACCAGCTTTGGGGTTGTGGGGGGACTCGGCTTGGTGCTATTGACGCACTGGAAGCCTTTCGATCCGCTGGTGGCCATAGCGGTCGCGGCAAATATCCTGTGGTCCGGAGGGCACCTGGTCTGGCGTTCAGCAGTCGGGCTGATGGACTATTCTGATCCGAAAGCCGGCCGGAAAATTCGCGACAAGTTGGATGCGATCTGCTCGGAATTGGCCGTTCAATACCACGGCGTGCGCTTCCGAACTACGGGATATCGCCAGATCATTGAAGTGCACTTGTTGTTCCCGCGCCTGACCTCGGTCAGCGAAGCCCACCGCCTGGCAACAATTCTTGAAGAACGCCTGCCGATCGAGATAGGGATGCCCGCCGAAGTCATCACCCATCTGGAGTCCCTGGAAGACCACGCGGATGTCCACCGCGAAGAACACTACACCGGGAAACCCGAGTAGGTACGGCATTTCTCGAAGACAAAGTTCAGCCGAAAAAACAAAACGTCCCAGACTCATAGAGTCATAGGACGTATCGTTCGAACAGGTTCCTCCCCCGAGAAACTGTCCATCCACAGAGTAGCTGCGGATTGGCGGGATGGGAATGGCACGAACGGGCCATAACTGAGCTATAGCGGTGCTCTCAGGAGAAACAAAAATGCCCGAAATCCTTTTGGAATCACGGGCATTCGGGTTTGCTACTAGACAGCCTGAACGTTCTCAGCTTGCCAGCCCTTGGGGCCTTTGGTCACGTCGAACTGCACGGATTGGCCTTCTTGCAGGCTACGGAAGCCTCCCGCCTGAATCGCGGAGAAATGCACAAAGACGTCCTCGCCATTTTGACGGCTGATGAAGCCATAGCCTTTGGCGTCGTTAAACCACTTTACTGTTCCTGTTTCTGCCATTGATGTTTCCTTTTCTTATCTTTGAATTGTGCTGAGAAGATTCGCTGCTAGTGAGAGGGGGTGACGCTGGTTGGCGATACCGACTTTCAGTTGCGTGTGAGTCAAACTTAGCCAGAACGTATTATACATGACGGGAGCCGGAAGCTAGCAAATTATTGGAGAACCTTAGTTTACGCCGGTTAGGGTGTGGTTTTGCACTCGGGCATGCCGACTACCACAGTCCGTCTGCGCGGCAGTTCTTCATCGGGGATTTCGGCCACGAAATGCAGATCGAGACCCTGGCGGCTGCATTCGTGATAGGCCGCATCGTTGAAAAAGTAGACCACGTCTCCTCCGAACCGATCCTTCACTCGCCGGCGCTCCTCGAGGTCGAACGGACTAGCCGAATACACTTTCAAGTCTCGCGACTCACGCAGGACGGCGCTGAGCTGGCGCTGAAATTCAAGCGCTCCCTGCCGCACTTGCGCCATGGTGAAAGCCACAACATGGTAGGACATAGGATCTAACCGAGAATGGCAGAGCATGACCGGACTGTCCAGCGTACGCTGAATAACCGAGAATGGCAGAGCATGACCGGACTGTCCAGCGTACGCTGAAATCGGCATAGGGGGAGTGGTCACCCACTCTCCCCTGCCACACCACCGGACATGCGGGTCCGCATCCGGCGGTTCAGTTCGGTTGAGCTAGAGTACGTCCAGCAACCGAGGAAGACCGAGCATATCGAAGTAAGCAATCGGAAACGCAGACGACAGGGCCGGACTGTTGGCGATGCGCCATGGTCCATGGGGACTACCGGCGGTTTGGGCCGCGAGGTCATGTCCGATGTTTCGCTGGCGTAGCCGAACATACCGCACCTTGCTGCGCTTCCATTGCTTCCAGATCACGGAGCGCAACCTGCGTCGCATCCATGCCTCTAGCTTTCGCAGCACCGAGGGCGTCTGGCTGAAGCCGAAGTAACTCTTCCATCCTCGTATATAGGTGGCGAGTTCCTTCGTCATCTGTTCCAGACTCATGCCCCGCGTCCGGCGCGTCAGTTCCCGTACTCTTTGCTTACACCGGAGCAGAGCCTTGGGCGCGATGCGCCGTTTCGGTCTGGTCCCGCTCGTAAAGCTGAAGCCCAGAAACTTTCGCTCCTGCGGTCGCGCCACCGCGCTCTTGGTCTCATTCACCTTGAGCTTGAGTCGCCGCCGGAGGAAGCTCGTCACGCTTTGCATGACTCGCTTTCCTGCCCGCTCGCTGGCCACGTAGATATTGCAATCATCCGCGTAGCGCACGAAACGGTGTTGGCGCCGCTCTAACTCCCGGTCGAGTTCGTCGAGCACGAGATTCGACAGCAGCGGTGACAAAGGCCCTCCTTGCGGAGTTCCTTCCTCCACCGGACTCACCAGCCCGTTCTCCATCACGCCCGACTCCAGGAAAGCTCGGATCAACTTGAGCATTCTCTTGTCGCTCACCCGCCGCGCGACCGCCGCCATCAGTTTGTCGTGGTTCACTCGATCGAAGAACTTTTCCAGATCAAAGTCCACCACCCAGCGGTTGCCCTCGGCGATATACTGCTGCGCCTGGGCCACCGCCTGATGCGCCGAACGCTGCGGACGAAAGCCGTGACTGTGTTCGGAAAACGTCGGGTCCCATCTGCGCTGCAGAACCTGCATCACCGCCTGCTGGATAAATCGATCCAGCACCGTCGGAATGCCCAACTTGCGCACTCCTCCGTCCGGCTTCGCGATCTCTACTCGCCTCACCGGTCGCGGCCGATACGTTCCGCTCATCAGCTGTTCCCGTATTGCTGGCCAGTGCTGCTTCAGGTAGCCCGGCAACTCCGACACTTTCATGCCGTCGATCCCCGGACTCCCCTTGTTGGACTTCACTCGTCGTAAAGCCCGCTGGCAGTTCTCCCGCCCGCAGACTTCTTCCATCACTTGCTCTTCTCCAGCCGGACTTTCGGTTTCGCATTTCGCCGTGAGCGATTCGGTCCCTTCCCCAGGAGCCCTTGGAGCTTCACTCCTCCCCTCCCCGGTAAAGGCCAGCAACATCTGTAGCTGGTTCTTCTGCCGCTTGTCGTTCATCGAGTCCTGCGTCCTACTCGCCTCGCCTTACTGTTTGGGCCTTCGACCTTGCGGCCTACTATGCCCGCTGCTGACTCCCGCCCCACGGTCAAGATGGATCGCTCCATCCTCAGTCACGATGCCGTGACGTGCGGCGGGTCTCCCGAAGTAAGTTCGACCGCCTTCGCCGCGCAACCGCCGGATTTACCACCGATGCGCTTGGTGGAAGTGGGCTTCGCTGTCGCTTGCCAGCTCGCCCCACACCGTAGGCCTCATCATCCGGTTCTTGTTCATCGGCTCGCGCCTTTGATCCACGCTTCTTTCAGACCCCGCCTCGCGACGACGCCCTTGCGCTTCTCTAGCCCTTCACCTCCACCAGGCTGGGCAGGGGACTTGCACCCCCTAGCTGTCGAACATGTTCGGCACACAAACATCGGCGCGCCGATGGCCCGGCGCGCCGTGAAGTCAAGCTCGAAAAGAACGCGGAACAGATCCGCGTCCGCTTATTTACAGCCGCTGAACTTGAACGAAGTAAAGTGCGACTGCCAATCAGCCTGGCCGTCGGAGATTTCTTGCGAATACCACATAGTGCAATCGTCATCCGGATCGACGCTCATGCTGCTATAGTCGCCCCAACGGTTAACCTGCCCCTGCACAAATTTCCCCTTGCGCAAGACAATGGGTGCTTCCATTTTTCCCTTGGCATCTCCGGGAAGACGGCCGGTTACCCAGATACCGGGATCGAGGTTGGTGGTGTTGTCGACGCTGAAGCCCATAGCGATGTCTCCAGCCTTGTCCATGGCCAGGCTTCCCATCCAGTAGTTGTCGGTCTTGTTCTGGAAGGTGCCCGCTTGATAAACGGAGAAATTGCCGCCGGAAGGCGTTGAGCGCAATTCATACCACCGCATGGCTGAGACAGCCTTCGAGCTTTTTCCCGGCGTAACGGAATGGGAAAAGAGCAGGGATTCGTGATCGCCAAAGTTGCGATACGCATTGCGGTACATTAAGCGATCGCCGATCGCATCCAAAACGCCGCCCCCGCTGGGTTCCGGAATGCAGGCTCCGCCGCCTCCACCGCAAAGTTGCGTATAAGCGGGCACGGTGATGGTGTGAGGACCCTTGAAAGTGGACTTCTTGGGGTTCGCGAAGTCCACGTGGAAATCATATTCCTTCAAGGTGGTATTGCTGTTGCCGAGTTCCACGTAATGGTTGGGTGCGCCCGCCGGAGGAGCTGTGGTGCCATCAAAGTCGGAAGGCAGATAACCCGCGTCCGAAGAACTGGGGGTGAAACAGATCATGGTAGCCTTTTTCCCCGCGAGCATCGAAGTACGGTCAAGGGCACAGGGTTCGCCCTGTGCGTTGCCGGTGGCGAAGTTGTTCACCGCCAAGTAGTACGCGTCCGGCCAGACTCCGAGTTTAGGATAGTCGGGTAGGGCGTTGAAGTTGAAGGCGTAGAGGTTGTATTTGCCGGTAGCGTCCTCGGTAGCGGAGACCGCGATGCAAACCTGGTTGCTCGAGAAATACTCGAGCTGCTCCAGCAGCCAGCGTTTGGCCATCTTGTCCCAGAGCGCAATGGGATCGCCGCCGTTAGAGGATTCGCACTGCCCGCCGAACCCCTTCCAGACCGTATTAATGAGCACCGGGCCCAGCACTTTTTTTCCTGTGGTTTTGTCGAAAACCTCGAGGGCAAAGTTGGTAATGAGGACAAACTGTGAACTCCCTACGCTTCCATTTGTGTCGGGCGGAATGACGCCGCCCGCGGCAGCGCCGTCCACTCCGTCTTTGTTCACGCCTATTGCGATGGACAAGGGCGGCAAGTATTCGGACTCATCTTGCGTCACTCGATCGGGCTCGTTAAAGATTTTGGTTACCTTGTTGGCGCTGCCGTGTTCTTTCCTCACAATCCATCCGTGAAACTGGGGCGGAGGTACGATCTTGGCGAGTTCGCTGAGCGGCATGGAGACAGAGTGCTTGACTTCGTTGATGACGATGGGAGTATTTTGGTGATCCGCGGCCGATGCCGGGATGATCCAGAGCAGAAGGCAAGCGCTAAGCAGCGAATAGCGCGCCCGCCGGGCACAGAGACCTTTCATACATCCTCCTTGAGATTTACCGAACTCCGCGCGCTCAGCCACCAGAAATCGAGCCGGTTTGGGGTTTTGCCTTATCCCTGTGTTCTGAATCGCGCTGCTTTGCAGGCGTGGGAGCGACCGCCAAAGCGGCACCTACTATGAGGCATCGTTGGTACACTGTCAATACGTTATGCGGATTTAAAACCATTGAGTTTTCCGAAATCTCATCGTCGGAAGTAAACTCCGTTGGAGGCCGGGCTCCTCGTCCCATCCGTCTCGTGCAATAATCTGACCGGCAGCCGTTTCAAACGCAAGGAGCAGTCATGACCCCCAAGAATTTTCGCAAACTATCGCACACCCTCGCCTCCACTTTCCTAGTCTTGGCTTTGATCGCTAGTTTGCGGGCGGCCGACGCCACTGACGCCGACCCGGCCGCGCATCACATTAAGACCGTGTTCATCATTCTGATGGAAAATCACAACTGGACCGGCGACGGCAACCTGGACATCAAGGGGAACCCGGCGGCTCCCTACATCAACAAAACTCTGGTTCCCTTGGGGTCGCACGCGGAACAGTATTTCAATCCCCCGAACCTGCATCCCAGCCTGCCCAACTATTTGTGGCTGGAAGCGGGCACGAACTTTGGAATTTTGGATGACGGCCCGCCTAGCCAGCATCCTTTGAGCAGCAAGCTGCACCTGGTGACTCTGCTGAAGAATGCAAACATTTCGTGGAAGGCGTACCTCGAGAACACAACCGGCAAAGTATGCCCGCTGGTCGATGACGGCGAATATGCCGTCCGGCACGAACCGTTTGCCTATTTTGACGACGTCAGCAATCACCAGAACCCTCAATCCAAATATTGCATTGCCCATCTGCGGCCTTACACCGAACTGGCCACGGATCTGAAGAACGGAACTCTGCCGCAATACGTCTGGATCACGCCGAATCTCTGCGATGACATGCACGACAGCTGCAATGGGGGCGACCCGATTAAGCAGGGCGACACCTGGCTTGGTCAGAACGTCCCCGCGATCCTAAAGTCGGCCGCTTTCAAAAAGGGTGGCGCACTGTTCATCGTATGGGACGAAGCCGACAACGGAGATGGCCCGATCCCCATGATCGTGCTCTCGCCCTTCGCCAAGGGTAAAGGCTATTCCAACCAGATTCACTACACCCACGGCTCCATGCTGCGTACTTTCGAAGAGATCTTTGGTGTGAAACCGTTGCTGGGGGATGCGGCAAAAGAGAAAGACTTGAGTAGCATGTTCACTGTGTTCCCGTGAGAATATCCCTTGCAAATCTGCTACGCTTATAGGCACGAACTGTGGACCCGTAGCTCAACTGGATAGAGCACTGCGCTTCGAACGCAGGGGTTGGGAGTTCAAGTCTCTCCGGGTCCACCATCACGCTGAAAACTTCGGCAAACTGAGATGTTGCGAGCAACGTCTCTAGAGTGATTTCTTTTGTAGAGACGTAGCTTTGCTACGTCTCGGGCTGCGGATCAATCCAATGCGGCAGCGGTTGCGTTCTTTCTCCTGCGGCTGGGGCCAACGTCTTTTACAATGCGACAGTGAAGACCTGGGACGTCATCGTCGTAGGCGGCGGCATCATTGGACTCTCACTCTCGATCGCATTGGACAAGCGCGGCGTGCGCGTGCTGGTGGCCGAGCGCGGAGAGCCGGGCCGCGAAGCTTCTCACGCCGCAGCCGGAATGTTGGCGGACTGCACCGTGGAGACTCCGGCTGCGCTGCAAACGCTGGCGACGGCGAGTGCGCGAATGTATCCAGAGTTTGCGCTTGAGTTGCAGGACGAATCTGGAACGAATGTTGATCTGCGCCATGAGGGCACGATCTTGTTTCTGCCGCAGCATGTTTCCGAACAATCCGAGTTTTGTGCCCAGAACCCGCTTCCAGCGCCGCTGGCCGAACTCGAACCGGCATTGTCCACCGGAAATATTACGGCACTTGATCTGCCAGCTGTTTACTTGAAGGAGCGCAGCGTCGATCCGCGCGCGCTGGTCGGGGCTGCACTAAAATCGGCCAAACATCGCGGTATCGACATCTCCTCCGGCAGCACCGTCACTGAAGTTGTTCTGTCCGATGGCCGAGTCTCCGGCATCCGCACCGATAAAAGTCATTACTCCGCGCCTTGCGTGGTGAACTGCGCCGGGGCGTGGGCGGGGAATTTCGCAGCGCACGGCTTCCCCACCCGCCCGGTCAAAGGACAGATGCTGGCTGTAGCTTGCGCTCAGCACAATGTCGTGCGCCACGTCATCCGCACCCCCGAGGTCTACCTGGTGCCGCGCAGCGACGGACGAATCCTGATTGGCTCCACATTGGAAGAAGCCGGATACGATAAGCGCACTGACGCGGACACGATTCAACGTCTGCATCAAGCGGCGATCCGGTTGATTCCGGCTCTGGGACAGGCGCGGATTCTCGAGTCGTGGGCCGGACTGAGACCGGGGACTCCCGACAATCTGCCCATCCTCGGCGCCACCAGCACGCCCGGATACTTCGCGGCCACGGGACACTTTCGTGACGGCATCCTGCTTGCTCCGGTCACGGCACATGCCATGGCGCAAGTGATTACGGGTACACGCCTCGACTACGATCTTTCGGCGTTTTCCCCCACGCGATTTTCGTCACCACAGCCTGTGGCGCGAACGGCGCAACAACCTACTGGCAGCCATTGAACCGAAATGCCGTGATGCGCGTACTCCAGTCGCCCGAACTCGCTCCCCCGTTCTTCTTTTTGTAGTACTGCTGGCTATACCAGAACGTGCAATCGTCAACCGGATCGACACTCATGCTGCTGTAGTCTCCCCAGCGCTGGCCATCGCCAATTTGTACTGCCGTACCTTTCACGGCGACGACGGGAGTTTCCATTTTCCCCAGGGGATCCGTGGGAACGCGGCCGGTGTACCACACGCTCGGTTTCAGCGTAGTGCTTGAGGCGCTCATTCCCAGCGCGATATCGCCTTGCTTGTCCATGGCGATCGAGCCCATCCACAAACTGGTCGTCGGGTCTTGGAATGTTCCCGCCTGATAATGCGAGAATTTACCGCCCACAGGCGTGGAGCGCAATTCATACCATCGCACCGCCGCCGAAGCCGTCGAACGCTTCCCGGGCACCACGCTGTGGTTCACTACCAGCGATTCATGATCGCCGAAATTGCGGTAAGCCAATCGGAACATAAGGCGATCTGCCAGCACCTCCAGCGTTTCGCCCGGCGGTGGTTGCGGAATGCAATCGCCCAAGCCGCCGCAGGCGAATGAGTAAGATGGCACAGTAATCACATTTGGACCGGTAAACGTCGACTTCTTGGGGTTTGCAAAGTCCACATGAAAATCGAATTCCGCCAACTGATTGCTCGTGCCGTTGGGAATGTCGACATAATGGTTGGGCGCGCCCGCCGGAGGCAGCATGGCTCCGTCCATATCGGATGGAAGGAAACTGTTGAAGTTGGGATTGGGCGTGATGCAAATCATCGCCGCCTTCTTCCCAGCAATCATCGCCACACGGTCGAAAGCACAAGGTTCGGAGCCGTTCACGTTTCCCGAGAAATAGTAGGCATCGGACCAGATTCCGTACTTGGGATAGTCGGTCAGAACTCCGTGGAAGTTATAGGCATATCGATTGTAGCTGCCAGTCGCATCCGACGAGGTGGACACCGCGACACACACGAAATCCTTGGTGAATCCTTGGGAGTAGGAAAGTTGGGTCACCAGCCAGCGCTGCGCCACCTTATCCCACAGCACAACGGGATCGCCCCCATTAATGTTTTGGCACAATCCGCCGAAGCCCTGCCAAATCGTATCAATGCTGGTCGGCTTGAGCAGAAGTTTTCCTGAGGTCTTGTCGAAGACCGCGTAAGCAAAATTCACGATCTCCACGAACTGCGTGCTGCCCACGGCCCCGTTGGTATCAGGAGGCGCAACCCCGCCTGAATCGTTACTGGTCATGCCATCGAAGCTCAACACCGCGTGAGTGGACACGCTGGGCAAGTAGGCTTCCTGCACCGCGGTATCTTCCGCGGCAGGAACGGAGGGAAATACGAAGCTGGACTTGGGTTCCAGCATCTCGCGGCGCTCCCGCTTCATCGGCGGAGCATGCTTCGCCATATCTCTCAGCGGCGGAGACACGTCACGGCGAATGTCGTAGCTCACTTCCGGCTCGCTCTGTAGATCTTGCGCGACTGCAGGAACAATCCCCAATAAAAGACAAGCGGGGATCAGCCAGTACATCCACCCCGCAATCCGTGTAATTTTCATACATCCCCTCCAGGCTCGTCTGCCGGTTCGCTCGACAAGCGCTCCAGCATTCTGAACCAGAGGATGCCGCGAGGCAAAGCGAATTCTCTAGAATTTCGACAACCTTCTCAACATATATTTCAACATATGTTATGGGTGAGCCCGCCGCTCATAGCATCCGCTGGATTCGACGTAAGACTGGGGCGTGCGGCCCACCGACATAGTGCGAATTTAAGTCACATTGAGGAATTAGGGTGCCCCACCCTTCCGCGTTCTTTGTGGAGGTGGGAGGCGAAGCAGCAAGAGCGGCGTCTCCCTGCCAAGCGCTGCCTCGCCCTTTACATTTCAATTGTGGGAAGTCCTCCTACCCGCTATCATGCTTCCGATTCCGGTTTGTCCTGGCACTGTGCCATTGCCGTCTGCCGGAAAACACACGACTTCCGAGGGAGGACTGCCGATGGACTTTTCCCAGGCTCTGGGGGTTTTCTTTTACGGGTTGGTGTTTCTATTCGCGATTGGCACCATGCTGAGCGGATTTTTCCAGGTCAGAACCGCCGAGGCCGTCGTGATCCAGCGCATGGGTAAGTTCCTTCGCGTGGCTACCGCTGGCATTAATTTCAAGTTGCCCTGGCTGGATCAGATTGCCGGACGTATTGACTTGCGCGTCCAGCAGCTCGCTCTCGACGTGGAAACCAAGACCAAAGACAACGTCTTCGTAAAGATCCCGGTCTCGGTTCAGTATCATGTCATACCGGAAAAAGTGTACGAAGCTTTCTACAAGCTGGCCAATCCCAAGCAACAGATTTCTTCCTATGTGTTCAACGTGATTCTGGGGCACGTCCCCAAGATGATTCTGGATGACGCCTTTCTACAGCAGTCTGACATTGCGGTGGCGATTAAAGAGGGCTTGGACGATGTAATGAGAACGTACGGATACGCCATCGATCAGGCTCTGGTCACCGACATCGAGCCCGACGAAAAAGTAAAAGCTGCGATGAACGACATCAACGCGGCCCAGCGCGAGCAAGTCGCCGCCAGCGCCCGCGGCGAGGCCGAGAAAATTTTAAAGGTGAAGCAGGCTGAAGCCGAAGCCCAGAGCAAAGCTTTGCAGGGCCAGGGCATCGCCAACCAGCGCAAGGCGATTATCGAAGGACTGAAAGACTCGGTCGAGGCTTTCGCAAAGGCCGTCGAAGGATCCACGCCGCACGACGTGATGATGCTAGTGCTCGTGACCCAGTACCTCGACACGATGAAGGAAATTGGGGCCAACGATAAGAGCAACACCATATTCGTGTCCCACTCGCCCGCCGCCATCGGCGACCTGTTCCGGCAGATGCAGGAAGCCGTCATGATTGGACAAAAGGGAGCGTCGGTCAGCCAGTAAAAAACGCAAAATGTCGCGGAAATGAGCTACAATTTGCACCTGCCGCCGCGAACGCTGACCGCTTAACCAAGATCATTCGAGCCAGCGCGCGACTCCATGACTTAACATCCGCACGCCAGGAGGAAAATATGGCAACCGTTCTGAATATTGCCCCATCCGAAAACAAAGTCACCAGCTTCGTTTCCCGAACCCACAAAATACTGATTAACGGCAAATGGGTAGAAGCAGCATCCGGCAAGACCTTTGTCACTTACAACCCGGCAACCGGTGAAGTTCTTGCGCGCGTCGCCGAAGGCGATCGCGAGGACATTGACCGCGCCGTCAAAGCCGCACGCGCCGCCTTCGAGACCGGCCGCTGGTCCCAGTTGACGCCCTCCGAGCGGGGGCGCCTCATCTGGAAACTGGCCGACCTTCTCGAAGAAAATCTGGAAGAGTTCGCCGAGCTCGAATCCCTCGACAACGGCAAACCTCTAAAGATCGCCCGCGTCGCCGACGTCCCCCTCGCCGTCGATTTACTGAGATACATGGCTGGATGGGCTACCAAGATTGAGGGCAACACCATTCCGATCTCGGTGCCTTATGCTCCAGGGGCGAAATTCCTGGCGTACACTTTGCGCGAACCGGTGGGCGTGGTTGGCCAAATCATCCCGTGGAATTTTCCTCTGCTAATGGCGGCTTGGAAGCTGGGGCCGGCGTTGGCCACGGGGAATACGGTTGTTCTGAAGCCGGCGGAGCAGACGCCGCTCACTGCTTTGCGTCTGGGTGAACTGATTCAGGAAGCTGGAATTCCGGATGGGGTGGTGAACATCGTTCCGGGATACGGAGAGACTGCGGGAGCTGCGTTGGCGGCTCATCCCGGAGTGGACAAAGTCGCGTTCACGGGATCGACGGAAGTCGGCAAACTCATTTTGCAGGCGGCCGCGGGAAATCTGAAGAAGGTTTCACTGGAGCTGGGCGGCAAGTCTCCGAACGTTGTGTTTGCCGATGTTGATCTCGATGCCGCGATTGCGGGCGCCGCCAGCGCTATCTTCTTCAATCACGGACAGTGCTGCTGCGCGGGCTCGCGCCTTTATGTCGAGAACAAAATTTTCGACAAGGTCGTCGAAGGCGTGGCCGAGCACGCGAAGAAGATCAACGTGGGATCGGGTCAGGATGAATCCACAGACATGGGCCCGCTCGTTTCCGCTGAGCAACTGAATCGGGTTTGCGGATATCTTGAATCTGGATTCTCCGAAGGCGCCAAGGCGGTCGTCGGCGGCAGCCGACATGGCGATAAGGGCTACTTCGTGAAGCCTACGGTTCTGGTGAACACCAACGACAAGATGAAGGTCGTGCAGGAAGAAATCTTCGGACCGGTGGTCACGGCGATTCCGTTCAGCGATCCTGCAGAACTGGTTACGCAGGCCAATAATTCGGTTTACGGATTGGCCGCTGGGGTTTGGACGCGCGACATCCAGAAAGCGCATCGTCTGGCTTCCCAACTCCGCGCTGGGACTGTGTGGATTAACTGCTACAACATTTTTGACGCCGCTCTGCCTTTCGGGGGATACAAGCAGTCCGGCTGGGGCCGCGAAATGGGTCACGAAGTGTTGGAGCAATACACCGAGGTCAAGGCGGTGTGCACAGCACTGTAGATTGCGTTGGCAAGATTTTGTCGCTGCCCACCTTTCGGAAACGAGAGGTGGGCTTTCCTTTTCCACCGTACATGGATGTCGCGCCTCATGGGATTGATCGTCCCGAAGAGCGGAGCAAAATCTCTTTCATCCTGATCAGAATATTACGCTGCCGCCAGACGATCCCCAAAAACCTTCGAGGACTCTTCCTGGTTGTCATCGTCGTCAATCGGCGCATGACCCAGACCGAGACACCGAGCACACTTGGAACCATCCGTAAGAAAGCTCTCTTCATCGCACTGCGAGCATCTGCTGTACCCAAAGCTGTCCATGGCCAACTCCTAATTTCTTATTCGGGCCTTACATCGAAACCGTCCAAAAGATTTTCGGACCTGACTTTTCGGGGAAACAGACGCCACCTGATTTCGTGATCGCCTGTGGGCTACTCTGTTTTCAGGGTAAGCTTACGCGCCGAGAATCTTGTCCGCCAGCACGCTCGTCACACAGCCCTGTGAGGAGGCTCACACGAGCCAACGACTGGCTCCGATGACCGTGGAGGCACGAGGAATTGCACACGAAACCAGACCAGTAAAATGGAGAAAAGAAGTTGTTTCATCTTCATCGTCAGGTCAATCAAGCTTGAACTCAGGGCGCCAATCGCCCCCAGGTCCTGCGCGATAAACCTGTTGTGTCTCTCCAGCATGACTTGGGGGTCTCGGTTCTGGTCTTTGGTGATGTTCCGCTTAAGGAATTTGACCATTTCCAGCTTTGCGCCACCAATCTTAAGTCAGTTGCCACCTGGGGCGGAAAACTGTGAACTGCGGGGAATGGCTGGTGCAACCAAGCTCTACGAACCAGGAGTTCCTGCTTTGATCGTTTACAGAATATATGATAATATGATTTTGTGAAAAAGACTACGATCAGCGTCACGGAAGCGGCCCGCAATTTCGCCGACTGTGTCAACCGTTCCCACTACCAAAACGTCACGTTCGTGCTTCTCAAGAATGGGGCTCCGTTCGCTCGCCTGGTGCCGGACGCCCAGAAAGTCTGCTTTGGCCGAGATCTGGCAGAGGCGCTGGCCGAAACCGAACTGCCTCCTGTTCCCAAAATCTCTCCCGCACTCAAGAAACGCGCCGCGCAGATTAAAGTGCTTCTCATGGACGTGGACGGTACGATGACGAACGGTGGCGTCACCCTGCTCTCGCAACCCGATGGTACTGCCCTCGAAATCAAAACCTTCGACGCGCACGACGGCCAGGGTCTCACGCTCGCGCAAACTGCCGGCTTGCGGACGGGCTGCATTACGGGTCGCGAAAGTGCTGCGCTCCTGCGCCGCGCCCGTGAAATGAAAATGGAATTCATCTACATGAAGCAGCCGGCGAAGATACCGGCCTATGAAGAAATCCTGCAAAAAGCGGGCGTCGCCGATTCCGCTGTCGCGTTTATCGGCGATGATCTTCCGGATATCCCCTTGATGCGCCGAGTCGGCCTCGCCGTAGCCGTGGGTGATGCCGTCCCCGAAGTTAAGAAAGTCGCGCACTACACTACAAAAGCCGTCGGCGGCGCCGGGGCGGTTCGCGAGGCTGTCGAAGTCGTTCTCAAATCTAAGGGTATCTGGGAAGCAATGATCGACAAAGCGCGCGCGTGATCCGAAGCAGCCGAGCTAAGGACGGGTTGCGAAGTTCGGACATCCAGTGGTGTGAAGTCGACCATCCCATCGGGCGCATACTGAGCCAGTTTTCCTCCAAGGTGGATTGCTTCCAGGTAGGCCACGCCCCCGGAAGTAGCTCCGCTGGGCGTCAGCCTTGTTCTTAGACACTGTCTGTTTTGCCAGTTGTTGGGACAGCAAGAGGCTCGTAGTCTCTGAGACCGCATGAGTGCGTCTGGTGGGTTGGCCAGCGACGACACTGGCGACATGCTCGCACAGCGGTTCGTTTAGGAGGCAAGATGGCAATCGCGAAGATTGAACCACCGCCAAAGTTTGATTTGGGGAGCAAACTGACCCCGTGGGAGCAACGGCGTGCCGAGGGTAAAGCGCTTCGCCGGACGGTCCCGCGCGAGTCGCATGCGGAGTGGGAGCCCGGCAAAGATCGGCCCGACCCCATGAAACTGATGGCACGGAGCAACCAGGGCCGGCAGAAACATCTGGTTCCGCTGCGTATGGGGCGCATGGCTGCCTCGCCCTTCGCGTTCCTGCGGGGCTCGGCATGTGTGATGGCCGCGGATCTCTCCACGTCGCCGATCAGCGGAATTTCCGTGGTGATGGATGGCGACGCCCACGTCAACAACTTTGGCTTCTACGGCACGCCGCAGCGGGAAGTGGTTTTTGACCTGAACGATTTTGACGAAGCCGTATTCGGTCCTTGGGAATGGGACCTGAAACGGTTGGTGGCGAGCGTGAACGTTGCCGGCCGGCAGAACGGCCTGAACCGCCGTGAACGGGCGGCGGCGGTGCGACGCAGCGTGGAGGGTTACCGGTTCAACGTCGCCCGTCTGCAGAGCCTGGGCGTGCTGGAGGTCTGGTATCTGCACGCCTATCCCGGACGGGACAATCCGCTCGCCAAGATTGATCCCAAATCGAAAGCGGTCATCGGGAAGACACTGGCTAAAGCACTGCGCACCGACAACCGAACGCTCCTGCCCAAGGTCGCCGATCGCCTGAGCAATGGGTCCTGGAGGTTTCGCAACGATCCGCCCGTGTTGACCACGGTTGACGCTTCCATCAAGGCCAAGGTACTTGACGCCCTGCACCGCTATACAGACACGCTTTCACGTGAGCGGCGACTGATGTTGAACCGCTACCACCTCGCCGATGTCGCCCACCGGGTGGTGGGAGTCGGTTCGGTGGGCACCCGGGCCTACCTGGCGCTGCTGTTCGGAAACGGAGAGAACGATCCCTTGTTCCTGCAGGTAAAAGAGTCGGTTCAGGCGGCCCACGCTCCTTACCTTCCGCCCGTCCCGGAAGAGTTTCGCCACAATGCGAAGCGAGTGGTAATGGGACAACGAGCGATGCAAGCCTCTTCCGATCCCATGCTCGGTTACACCGAGATGGATGGGCGACACTACATGGTGCGGCAGATGAAGAACCTGAAAGCTTCAATGCCGATAGAGTTTCTGACCGGCGCCGCCTTCAACTTCTACGGGTGGGCATGTGGCGCAATTCTCGCCCGCGCCCACTCGCGAACCGGCGACCCAGCTCGCATCGCCGGCTACTGCGGCAACTCGGCAGTCCTGGATGAAGCGTTGGCTGAATGGTCCGAGAGTTACGGAGATCAGACGGAAGACGACCACGCCGCCCTGCTAGCGTCCATCAAGCGGGGGGAAACCAAAGCCCAAATTGAGTCGGACGATGGGGGTTAGGACGCCGACACTTGCTTCGGCCCCCAAAAATCGAATTACGCGAAGCGGATGATGCAGTTTCCGCCACACCACGCTTGCGACTTTGCCCTAATTTCCAATCGAACTGGCAACACTGGAAAACACATTGTTCGCGTTCCCCCCGATCAGTCGGATCGTGCCTACGACGATCACCAGGATTACTGCAAGCATCACTGCGTATTCAGCTATGTCCTGGCCTTGCTCGTTCGACCACATCTTGCGAAAGAAATTAGCCATCCTCATTTGCAGTTCCTCCTCCAATGTATTCTTCCCTACGGCGTCATTACGGGCCGTAAGACTTAATGCGCACGATTGCGCAGCACAACCCGAATCATTAATTTCGTTTGTTTCGGGAGCTGGCGCTGACAGCGCCTTCTGGGGAAAGGCCGACAGCCATTCTTCACTGCTCCTGATCTTTTGTCAACGCCTCCTACATTTTTTCTTTTAACCTGATGTCCGACCGGTTTGGATTAGGACATTGGTTCGAAGCCTTTTTCGTGGGCTTTCTGCACCTTAAGGGCATGTTAGCACCTAATTCTCGTGTCAGTTCCCAACTCATCGGGAGCCTGCTACCAAAGTTTGAACCCGGTACGTCAAATATACGTATCTAAAGATTAGATTATGCGGATGATTTTCGACATTTTCGGGCAAATCTTCCGCACCCTGTGGGCGCACAAGCTGCGCTCGTTTCTCACCATGTTCGGCATCGCCTGGGGCGTGGGCTCTTTGTTGCTGCTGGTGGGGCTAGGCGAAGGTTTCCGCTCCGGGAATAAGCGGGAGATGGCGCAGTACGGCAAGGACATCATGTTCATCTATCCGGGGCGCGCGCCCGTGGTCGAGGGCAGCATGAATTCTGCGCGCAACTATTTGCTCACCTACCAGGACTACACGGATATTCGCAAGGAAGCCCCGCATGTTCGCAATGCTTCTCCGGTACTGATTCGCACGGATGTGCGAGCCGTCAGCGAATTCGCCAGCGCGAATGGAGAGATTGCCGGAGTGGAGCCCCAGTTCAGCGAAATCCGTTATCTTCCCCTCAATTCAGGGCGATGGCTGAACGGCTTGGACGAAACTCAGCGACGCAACGTCATCGTCCTGGGCGATGAACTGGTCAAGAACCTGTTTCCCGGACGCCCCGCGCTGGGCGCGACCATCATTCTGAACGACATCAGCTTCGAAGTTGTTGGTACCGTCCAGCGCGTCGGCCGCGGCGACGACAACTCTACGAATATGCGTGGCTACATCCCCTACCGGGTGATGGCTACTTTATTCCCGCTCAAGGGCGAGAACCACGAGAACTCGATCTCGTTCATTAACTATCAGCCGCGCGTGACCGACGAACACCTGATTGCCCAGGATGAAGTTCGCAAGGTGGTTGCCCGCAATCACGGCTTCGATTATCGCGACAAGAATGCCTTTGAAGGGTGGGACACTATTCAGAATTCCAAGGCGATCGGGCTGATTTTCGATGCCATGAACATGTTCCTGGGCGCGGTGGGACTCGTGACGCTTGCTCTGGGAGCGATCGGCGTGATCAACATCATGTTAGTGACGGTCAGTGAACGGACCCGTGAGATCGGATTGCGCAAGGCGCTGGGGGCCACCAACCACAGCATTCTGCTCCAATTTTTCCTGGAAGGAATACTGATCACATTGTTCAGCGGACTTATCGGCATGGGATTCGCAGCGGGCTTGATGGCGGTGCTCGGCACCCAGCAAGGGCCGGGAGGGTTTGATCCTCCTAAAATTGTGCCCATGTCGGCGATTCTGGCAATTGGCAGCCTGACGCTGGCGGGTGTGGTTGCGGGACTCTATCCGGCGCGCAAAGCCGCGATGCTGCAACCAGTGGAGGCCTTACGCCAGGAGTAGGTATGTTTCGCGATTTGCTTCACGAAGCCTTCGGGGCGATGCGACACAATCGCCGCCGCACGGCTCTCACTATGCTTGGTATGGCTTGGGGTATCGCCACGGTGGTCATGCTGCTGGCCTATGGCAACGGCTTCGGCCAGGCTTGCGCCAACATCTTCGCCAACTTCGGCACCAAGCTGATGATTCTGGTTCCCGGGCGCACCTCCATGCAGGCTGGCGGCCAGAAAGCCGGCGCGCAGGTCCGGTTCACGATGGACGACGTGGACACGCTCACCACGAATCTGCCGCAGATCACTCACATCACGCCCGAAGTGGACAAGCAGTGCAACGTTCAGTTCGACACTCGAACCTTTACGTTCGACGTAACCGGAGATTATCCGAACGTCGATTCGGTACGAGCACTCAAGCTGGGCCAGGGACGCTTCTTCAACATGCAGGATCAGTCACAGCGAGCCCGGGTTGCGGTGATCGGCTCCGAGGCCAAGGAAAAACTGTTCTCAGGACGAAATGCTTTGGGCGAGCACATCCGCATCGATGGCCTCAGTTTTGAAGTGGTCGGTGTCCTAAGCGCCAAGATGCAGGAGGGCGACGACGATATCAACCGCGCCGTCTACGTGCCCTTCACCACCATGAGTGATTTGAAGGACACGCACTACCTCGATTCCATCTGGTTCAATTACGAGACGCCGGAGTACGAAAGGTTGGAGCAGGCGGCGCGTGATGTCCTGGCGGTTCAGCACAAATTCAGCCCAACTGATCGCCGAGCGGTGCGAGTGTTTAACCTCATGGAGCAGGTTCACCAGTTCGAAGTCATCACCATCGGCCTGAAAATTCTGCTCGGATTCATCGGCACGCTCACGCTCGGCATTGGCGGCGTGGGCTTGATGAACATCATGCTGGTGTCGGTCACACAGCGCACCCGCGAGATCGGCGTCGAGAAAGCATTGGGCGCGCGCCGAGGAGACATCCTGCTTCAATTCCTCGCCGAGGCTCTCACCATTACCTTTATTGGTGGAGCGCTCGGAGTCCTGCTGGCCTACGCAGTCTCCCTCTCAGTCGGAAGGCTCACCCTCTATAGTGCGATGGCGAAGAATGCAGAAGGTGGCGACATCCGACTGATTATTGCGCCGGGCACCCTGCTGGTCGCTACGCTCATCCTGACGGCCGTAGGTCTGATCAGTGGCATGGTTCCGGCGGTCCGCGCATCGCGCCTCGATCCCATCGAAGCTCTGCGATACGAATAGGCAGGTAAGCAGGCATTCAGGTGAATCACTCCGGTTGCGACACCGATCAGTAGTAGTCTGTGAGCAGACTCTACTATGCGCGCCGATCATGCTGTCTGCGGGGCGATCACTGGTGGGGTGCTGGCGTTGCTGCTCGCATCCGCCACGGGGAGTGCTGCTCGCGGTGCGGACACGGCTCCGGCCACACCCACCTCACGCTGGCAGGAAGGCCAGCCGGGTTGCACCTTCAGCCGCGATGACGATGGCAAATATCGCTATGGCTTCTGGACTGCTGACTTTGGGATTGTGCTAGCCGTGGACTCGCAGGAATTAGAGAAAGTGCGCCGCCGCGCACAGCCAATGTTCGCCGTGCAGTTGACTGTGCGCTATCGCGGCAAGGATTCTCTTGACCTAGAACCGGGCAAGATCACGCTGGAATTCGTGAAGCACTATCACGATGTACACAGCTCGCTCGATCCGGACAGTCTCGCAAGCAAAGAGAGGGACGATTTGGCCGCTTTAGCCAAGGAGACCGAGCGGGAGATCCGCAAGCATCCCGATAAGAAAGAAGAAAAAGAAGCCGCGCTCGTGGCCCGTCAAAAGGACGCAGGGGAGATGATCGAATTCCTCAACACCCGCAGCCTGCGTGCCGCAAAACTGGATCCTGAGCGTCCCGAGGTCAGTGGATGGGTACTTTTTGGGACAAAGAGCAAATGGATCGACGAATTGCAGAAGCAGGAAGAATTCGTGCTGCGGGTTCCGCTGGAAGGCCGGGTTGTCGAATTCCCTTTCTCGTTGCCGCTCAGCGAAGGAGATCTGATTCTGCGGCGGCGGCCTGAGAACTGAAGTCTGGGACGCATGCCATAAGGCAAGTCTTGCCGGGCTTGCTCGGCTGCCCGGACGAGGGCGTCCGGGCCTACGTGGGCATCGCGCGAACGAATTCTTAGCTGGCGGCTCGTCGGGCTTCGGCTTCTTTTTGCGACACGTAGCGCAGCAGGATATCGCGCAGCGAGACCAAGCCCTTCAACTGCTTGCCATCCGTGATCGGCAAGTGACGGAAACCGAATTCACGCATCAGGAACAGGCAGTTCTCGATGGTTTCGTCCACGCTGATCGCTTTGGGGTTAGCGGTCATCACCTCGGCAACCTTGGTGGTTCCCGGCATGCGTCCGGCGGCGACCACGCGGTTCATGACGTCGCGCTCGGAAAAAATACCTACGATGTCTCCGTCGCGCAGCACGGGCAAAGCGCCGATGTTATGTTCCATCATGAAACGGGCCGCTTCCAGCACGGTGCGGTCGGCCTCAATGGAGTAGACCCGGCGGTCCTTCACGATATCGAAAACCTGCCCCATAAATGGCTCCTTCGGGAGCGGCTTCTGGCAGTGAACTTCGGGCACACTTGAGTCCCACCAGCCGCGAGATTGAACACTTTATCACGTCGGAGGGCGTTGAGGAAAAGCGCTTCGGCCAGATCGGCAGAACTGGGTCGGTCATCGCGCCGCGCGCACGGGCGGGGACGCCCGCGCCTACATTGCCACGCTTTGCCCGTGCGAAGTTTCCTGCCATCTGCTATCTTCTTGGCTTCATATCGGTCAACACAATTTGCCCGCCTTCACCAAGGAGTTTTGATGTCCGAGTCGGTGCGACCTGATCCGTCCCGCTTCTATCGCTGGATGGTGCTGATTTTCCTGAGCATCGCAATGTTCGGAAACTACTACGTGTACGATGCGTTGAGCCCTCTGGCCGACGTACTCAAGCAGCAGCTGGGCTTTTCGGATTCCAATATCGGCCTGCTGCAGGCTATCTACAGTTTCCCGAACATATTTACCGTGGTCATTGGTGGCGTGCTGATTGACCGGCTGGGCCTGAGAAGGTCGCTGATGATCTTTGCGGTCCTATGCCTGATTGGCCCAACAATCACCGCAGCATCGGGACATCTCTGGACGATGGCCACCGGGCGGCTCATTTTCGGCATGGGGGCAGAATCGTTGATCGTGGCCGTCACGGCGGCTCTAGCCAGATGGTTCAAGGGCAAGGAACTCAGTTTCGCCTTCGGTATCAACCTGACCATTTGCCGGCTTGGTTCGTTTGCCGCCCTGAACTCCCCCACCTGGGCCCGGTCCGCCTACGCAAACTGGCGCTGGCCATTCCTGATCGCGCTCGGCATGTCCACCCTGTGCGTGATCGGAGTGGTTATCTATTGGATCATGGAAGTGCACGCGGAAAAGGTCTACCACCTCGGGGAAGTCTCTACCGATAAGGTCGTTTTCGCCGATTTGTTCAAGTTTGGAGTGAGCTATTGGTTTATCGTCGCCCTCTGCGTCACGTTCTATTCGGCCATCTTCCCTTTTCAGACCTTCGCGGTGAAGTTTTTTATTGAAGCCCACGGGACGTCTCGTGAGTTCGGGGGATTTCTGTCCAGCACCTTGACCTTGTTTGCGATGGTCGCGACGCCCCTGTTCGGCCTGATGGTGGATCGCGTAGGCAAGCGGGCAATCCTCATGATGTTTGGATCGTTACTGTTGATTCCGGTTTACCTGATGATGGGTTACACCCACATCAACCTTTACGTACCCATGGCAATGATGGGGGTGGCGTTCTCGCTGATTCCAGCCGTGATGTGGCCTTCCGTGGCCTACATCGTCGATCAATCGAAGCTAGGCACCGCCTACGGGTTAATGACGATGATCCAAAACATTGGACTGTTCGGCTTCAACTTACTGATCGGTTGGGCCAACGATTTTGGCCATGCCAGCGCGGAGAATCCAGGTGGATACCATCTTGGGATGTGGATTTTCTCGATTCTGGGTTTCTTGGGGGTGTTCTTCGCGTTCTTACTGCGGCAACGGGAGGTTGGGCCGCACGGTCATGGGCTAGAAACCATCACTACGGCTTCGGCGTCGGCTTAGGCCGACGTCCGGGGCACGAATCGTGTCAGGTTCCACTGGGTGGCCCGGACAAGGCGTCCAGGACTACATGTACATCGCGGGCAAGCCGAGCTTGGAATCGGTACCACCGCCCGGCTCAGGGCCTTGTCGGGGTACGAAAGTTTCTCTTGCGGCGTCTTCCGCGCAAGTCGAACACCCGCAAGCGGTTCTGGTATCCTGAAAACGAAGCTGAGCCCTTGCCGGTGGCGGCATCGGACGCGCAAGCAGTACAACGAAAAGATACTTACGCCGCATCAGATAGAGTGCGGCCGGAAAAGGCGATTTGGCGGACGCAAAAAAGCAGCCGGGCGACCGGCTTTCCGAAGCAACATTAATCGAACGGGCAAAGCAGGGGGATGCACAAGCCTTTGAGGCGTTGTATAACCTGCATAAGCGTCGGGTGTATTCACTATGCCTTCGCATGACGGCAAACACAGCGGCCGCAGAGGATCTGACCCAGGAGGCCTTCCTTCAGCTTTTCCGCAAGATCGGAACGTTTCGCGGCGAATCAGCTTTTTCCACCTGGTTGCACCGGATGGCGGTCAACGTCGTCCTCATGCAACTGCGCAAGAAGGGTCTCCCGGTGGTTCCGCTCGAGGACACCATGGAGTCAGAGGAAGAGGCGCCAAGAAAAGAACCGGGCGCGGACGATCCCAGGTTGGCCGGATCCATCGACCGCTTACAACTGCAGCAGTCGATTGCCGCCCTGCCTCCGGGATACCGAATGATTTTTTTGCTGCATGATGTTGAGGGTTACGAGCACAATGAGATTGCCGAGATGGTGGGATGTTCCATCGGCAACAGCAAGTCGCAGTTGCACAAAGCGCGGATGAAGTTGCGAGAGCTTCTCAAAACGAGCAGAGCTGAAAAAGCCACAAAGCCGTGAGGAGCTGCCAGAGAAACATTGGGGAGGTAGTATGACCTGTGAAGAGTTTGAACGGGTCCTGCCAGAGCTTGAGGGCAGCCACAGTATTGAGCAGGAAGCACACCTGAAATCCTGCTCCGCATGTTCGGGCCTGGTGAGGGATCTGAACGCCATTTCCCAGCAGGCAAGGCTCTTGCAAGGTTCCGAGGAGCCGAGCCCGTGGGTTTGGAATTCCATTGAAGTCTCGTTACGGCAAGAGGGGCTGATTCGTCAGCCTCTGCCGGAGCGCGCTCGAACTTTTGCTCCCTTGCTGGGCTGGAAATTGCGTTGGCTGGTACCGCTGGCGGCCGCTCTTCTGATCGTCTTTGGAGTTCTGTTGCACGAACGCGGAGGGGTTCAGCCTGATCTGGCGAAACAAACAACTCCACCCACTGGTGTCGTAACCGCTGACCTCGTGGCGAGCCCGGAGGATCAGCAATTATTGAATACGGTCGCCGCACGGATGCCTTCCATGCGAGATGCGTATGAAGCGAATCTGCGATCGGTAAACGCTTACATCCGGGATGCCGAGCAATCAGCGCACAGCGATCCGAACGACGAGGTGGCCCAGCAGTACTTAATGAATGCGTATGAGCAGAAGGCCATGGTCTATGAGATGGCCTTGGACCGTTCTCTGCCATAGTAGAATAGCCGTAGGTCGGGGCCAGCGGGGGCAGTGCCCGCCGGCATAGGGGAGAGGCTGATTATGTACCGGAAGCAGAGCGTTGCAATCCTTGCCATCGTAACCGTCCTTGTCCTGGCTACTTTGGCCGCAGCCGAGACCAGCCGCAAGGAATATCATTTCAAAGTCGGCCACCGGGCCAGCATTTCGATTATTAACCAGTACGGACCCATCTCGGTCAAACCGGGCCCGGGCAAGCAGGTGATGGTCACCGCGACTCTGTACTCCGACAAAGTCGAGATTGATCAGAGCAAGAGCGGGAAGCGGGTTTCAATTAATTCTCATCTTCTGGAAGGGGCAGATGCAACTAGCGGACGCGTCGACTACGAAGTTCTGGTACCAGCGGATGCCAATGTGACCTTGCGTTCCGCCACCGGTCCGTTGCATGTCGAGAGGCTTTACGGCGACGTAATTGTTGAAGGCAATACCGCCCTCGTG
>CAWIFC010000013.1:0-68053 GCA_963835275.1 uncultured Acidobacteriota bacterium
AGCGTCATAACGCTGGTGGCCCCAGCCGCCAGCCCAGAAAGCCCATGCGCACGTTCGGTTGTGTGCTATTAATTTTGTTGTTGAGTGTGACGGCAGTTTGCCAGGTTCCCTCATCTCGCTGTGACGCTGTCAACAGCCCGCTGGCCGTCTGTGCGTACCTGACTCCGGACGACAGCAATAGTCCCGCCAACAACCAGCCTGCTCCCACCTGGGCCTCCGCCTCCGCCAGCTTGTTTACCGAAGATTCCAGCAATCCATCAAACGTCGTCCCCAACAAGAGTGTCAACGCACTCGTTTCCACTCCGGACAATGGCGCGCCGAAGCAGGGATTCGGTTGGGGTCGCGCCCTGTTTGAGTGCTTCACCCTGCTTTCCATCGAGCAGGCCTACGTGGTCCACGATGACTGGGATTGGGTCGCCGGCAAATACAGTGAGAACGGCATCCCCTTCAATCACTATTGGCGCGATTACAAGCAGTCGCTCTCGGCCTGGGTGCATTCCGGATGGAGCGATGGCGATCCCAACATGTACGGCTACGTCGGCCATCCCATCCAGGGAGTCGCGGTGAGTTACATCTACCTCCAGAACGATCCCAAAAGCGAGAACTTGGAGTTTTCCAAAACCAAGGCATACTGGCACAGCCGCTTCATGGCCACCGTGTGGAACGCCGTCTACAGCACGCAATGGAATCTCGGCCCAGTCAGCGAAGTGACCGTCGAGAAGTATGGCACGCACCACCGCTCACCATGGAATTCGGACGGGAGCTGGCCCTGCAACACCAACCACTGCTACACCGGCGTGGGACAGATTGACATCGTCATGACGCCCTTGGGCGGCCTGGGCTGGCTGGTAGGCGAGGATATTCTGGACAGGTATGTGGCCCGCCGCGTGGAGCACGCCACCCCCAACCGTTTTCTGATCGACACCACCCGGATCGGCCTGGATCCCATTCGCTGCGGAACCAACATGCTCCACGGCAAGCGCCCGTGGTATCGTCCTCGCGACGCCAACGACGTTAATCTCGCCAATCAGCCCAAGCCGCTCGATCCCGCCATCAGCCATGGCTCCGCCGTGGGTCAGAGCCATTGATGGTGCCATGGAAAGCGATTGTGCGATTCACCATGGCAGCTGTGTTATCGGCGTTGCTTGCCAACCCAGTTCATGCGCAGGCTGACCACCCCGACCCCCAGCATCGCACTTGGGATTTCAGCGTCTGGGCGGCAGGAGCCACTGGCGAAGAGAACACCAACTCTTTCTCCGAAGCCCAGATTTTGTCCGCCGGATTTGTCGTTGGCACAGACCTGACCGGCGAAATCGGTCGCGGTTGGAGGCGCGGCCGCCTGCAATATGGATTCAGCCTGATCCCGCTATTTCGCCAGTTCAGCCCGCAATCCATCTATGGCGGAGGATTCGAGCCAGTCATTTTGCGCTGGAACTCCAGCCTGCGAGCCGGCCGAGTAGCCCCCTACATCGAATTGGCGGGCGGCGCCGTACGCACCAACACCAACCTCCCCGTCGGAGATACATCGGACTTCAACTTCACCGCCCGCGGCGGCGGCGGCATTCAGCTATCCACCACGGGCCGCCAATCCCTCGACATCGGCGTCCGCTGGTACCACATCTCCAACGCCAACCTGGGCGTAAGAAACACCGAGTTCAACGGAATCCAGGCTAACCGTAGGCTACCACTGGCGCCACTAGTGTAGAGCGGGCGCCCCACCCGCTGCCGTTGACCTGAGGATGTAAAGGGGAAGTGTGGAGGCGGGCGACCAGCCCGCTAACCGCCACGCTGTCATCCTGAGCAACGCGAAGGATCTATGTACCGCGTCTGGCAGTGCCGTATTTTACGCATCCCGCAGAACCACGGATGCCCAGTCGCGCATTCCAGAGCGAGAGGATACGCGACAAACCCAACCCCAAGCCCCGGCAGGGGCGACCGATAATAGCCCAGGACGAAGTCCTGGGTACCGCCAGAAAAAAGACTCAGGCCCCGCAGGGCGCCAACCACTTACCCGCAAAAACTCCATCAAACACGGCACGAAAACAATCCGAAACATCTAAACCAACTCTCCCGGGTGCCCCCTTCAAGCTTTGCTTGGGCGGGATGTTCTCCTATCACAGAGAGTTCCTCCACTGGCAACTAAACGTGCCCCCATGCTTGGGGACTCAAACACTTTCACGCGAATTGGTGGAGCGGCCCGAGGATTGGCTGTGCAGCAGCTTCCGTCACCATTTCACAGGTGCATACGGAGTGGTCGAGATCGAATCAGGGTGGGGAACACAGCGACGGGAGAGACTGGGAATTATTCCAACGGTTCGCATTCGTTCCGACATCCAAAACCCCGCCCAAGCGACGCTTGAGCGGGGCACCCTAGGAAGTAGATTCGAGGCCTAGGTTGGGCCAGCCCCCCACGATAGTCGCATTGACGCCTTGCGACGGAGGGCTAGGATGGTTGCGATGCTGGCAAGCTTAGGCCGACCTCGGGGATATGCACATTCTCAGCGGTGCAGCCACGTCGCAGAACGCGCGATGGTACTATGCTGGGCATTGCCAGAATATTCGCAAAGGCCCCTGAGGGATTCATGTCTTTGATAGGGATGTGATCTCGTCTTAAGAATCTTTAGTAGGAGAACTACAATGAAAACGACATTGACGATGGTCGTACTGCTGCTCTGGGCCGGTCTGGCTGGAGCGCAAACTTTCAGGATGATAAACGTCCCGCCTTCGACCCCCCCTTACACGACGGAAGTCAACGACCTCAGTAATACTGGCGTAGTCATAGGCAGCTTCTACGTGGATGCGATATCCCCGTACGGCTTCTGGCGGGGCCCGGGAGGGTTGATACACAAGATCGACCCAACAAGCCGATATCTTACACGGGCGTTTGGGGTCAACAGCTCCGGCGAAGTCGTCGGAAGCGTTCCTATGAACGGAATCGAGGGGGCATTCTTTGAGATTCCGCCAGCGAAGAAGCCAACGATCTTTTTAAACCACACCCGCAGCTACGCCACTGCAGCTTCGTCGGTGAACGATGCTGGCTGGATTGTTGGCTACGAAAACTTCGATCTTAGAGAAGAGCACGGTGGGGGCTGTTTCATCTATACGCCGCAGCATACGAATGCAGATGCCGATATACCAAGCGGCGCGTCTGCAGGGTGTGGCTCTATCAACAATCTCAATCAGATCGTAGGGGGTGTGACTCTCACTCTCGGCGGACCGAATGAAGCTTTTATGTACGACCTGAGCACTAACAGCACAACCGTGTTGAGCGTGCCAGGCGCAGTCGAGACTTGGGCGAATGCGATCAACGACAGCAGCGAAGTCGTGGGCAATTGGCAAGACGCGAATGGCGTAAGTCACGGCTTCACTTGGACGAGTATTGGAGGCTATGTGAGCATCGACGTTCCCGGCGCTGTAGATACTCGGGCGAGTGGCATCAATGCCTCGGGCGCTATTATTGGGAGTTTCGACGAGAGCTCAGCGGGCTGTTTTCAGTACAATCCTCAAGGTTGTCCTCAAGGCTTCTTACTGGTCAATGGGACGTTCACGACCATCGACGTACCAAAGGCGCTTATCACTCTGCTCATTGCCATCAACAACAGCGGCGTGGTGCTTCTACAGTCGGGCAATATAAATAAGAGCGGGGATCGGGTCAATCACACTTTTCTCTACACGCCTGCTCAATAGGCGACACTAACTATGAGACTGATCGACTCGTCCACAACGAGATCCTTCCCGGAGCGGAATGGGTTCCTGGCGGTCGCACTGATGCGCAGAAGTACGTCGCGTAACACCAAGGTCGTCATCATCCTCTATCTTCGCGGCAGATCTCGCGGCGGCTGCCTTGTCCTTGATTCTCAGGCTGGGTGGCCCATTCAAGCCGTTCTTTGGCTTGAGTGGGGCAGTTCCCGCGGCAGAAGGTAATGAAGCGAGTAACTTGCCCGGACACGTAGAATTGTTTTCAGTTCCCAGAGGCACAAGGCCAGCGTTCGCATGCAAACATCCCCACTCAAGCCAAAGAACGGCTTGAGTGGGCCACCAGCCTACTTATTTCTCGCCCAGCGTGGCCGCCATTTCAAATCGCCCTTGCTTGGCTGGGTGGCCCATTCAAGCCGTTCTTTGGCTTGAGTGGGGCAGTTCCCGCGGCAGAAGGTAATGAAGCGAGTAACTTGCCCGGACACGTAGAATTGTTTTCAGTTCCCAGAGGCACAAGGCCAGCGTTCGCATGCAAACATCCCCACTCAAGCCAAAGAACGGCTTGAGTGGGCCACCAGCCCTGTCCGAAGTGTCCACTTCGCGAGAATGGCCCTCATTTATAGGGATGTCTAGACGGCCATCGGCGTACGCTTACGATTGTCGAAACGATCGTGGACGACCCTACCGGCAACAGGAAGCTCTTTTTTGAGCATGGCATATTTGCGAGGGAAGAATAGGACGACCGGACGACCAAGGAGTACTGATGGGATAAGGGCGAGAAGCTATTTCGATGAGGATGGGAGTCGCTCATAGAGATAGCCGCGCGCCTACTTATCGAGGAACACCGGTATGAATTGCGACCTTCGAATGTTTCGCATCTGTTCCGGTGTGACCCGGAGCAGGAAAAATTCGTTTACCGGATGATCATCCCGCAGCTTTGGTGCGGCACGATCGAGTGCAATGCGCTGCTCGATGGGAAACTCGGTCCGCAGGACGGCATCAAATTGTGCGACAGGCAGCGAATTCGGCCCGAACTCTGTAAGGTCGACCGCGGCTGCGGGCGGCAGTGTGATCGCCAACTGTCGCGCAGACTTCTGCGGCAGGGGTTGGAGGCTTGCCAGAAAATGGACTCCAGTCGAGTCAAAGCCGTGGAAGGCCCTCAAGTAAGGGAACTCCGCTTTCAACGCCTGTGCCACCGCGGACTGCACCATGGGATCACCATAGGGCAGCCACTGCTGCAGGATGCCTCCGGGGCGCAAACGTGCCTTGGCCAGCTCACAGAATTCACAAGAGTACAGCAGACTGGACCCTGCAGCTTCGACCGGCGGAGGAGGATCCACAATGATAACGTCGTAGCTCCGGTCGTCGCGCTCCAAGTAACGCCGCCCATCGTCGATGACCACCCGCGAGTGTGGCGAGGCGAGCACTTTTTCCCCATCGGAATGATAGTAGATAAACAACCTGGGCACGCTAGGCACGAGCTCCACCACCGTAGAATTAACGCCCCACGATAGCGCTGCGCGGTGCGCTGTCCCCATTCCAAATCCGATGACCAGTACCTCTTTTCCCGGATGCTCCAGTTCCGCCAGGGGAAGGTGTGCCATCATTTTGGTGATAGGTGACAGTACGGTCATTCCGACACCGTTGGTCAATAGCTGTTTGCCATTCCATGTTGTCGTGGCGATCACGGTTGCGGCTGGATCGCGCAGGACAACACGCTGCGGGAAAAGCTGTTCATAGGTATGAGTCATACCTGCGAGCGCAATTGTCGCCGCGAAAACAGCGAATGCCCCGGTTCTTTGCCTGTTCGTCCACTCGGTCTTTCGCCTAAGGCTTGTGCGCCCGAAGACCGGCAGCCCGACCACGAACCAACACGCAGAGAGAAGAAGCAGCGCCGTTCTTTCACTGGTGAAAGGCAGAAGCACAAAGCCAGCTAGCAAAGGCCCGACGACACAACCCGCAACATTGGCGGCGTAAGCGCGAGCGGCACGATCGGGATCGCCCCCGGAACAGCGATCCACCAGCATCGGGGTAACGAAGCCGAGCAAACCCGCAAATGGAGCGACTCCAAGAATAGGGCGCAGCAGGAACTCTAGTGGCACGCTCGGGTCACTGGTAACCAAGGGGAGGACACCAAACAAGCCTAACAAAACCCAGGCGAGAGCATTCTCTTCGCAATTTCTCCGCCCCCAGAAGCGGTAGATTTGCGCACCGAAGTAGGTCGCCACGAGATATATCAAGAGGATCGCGGCGAATGAGTACACCAACGTGCCGAGGTACGGAGTAAACAACCGTATCCAAACTAACTCCATGCCCATGCTAGTCAGACCCGTGAGTATGAGCAGAACGAATAATGTGGGTGAGCCATCCTGGGGTGTGACCGAGGGCAGGGCATCCGCTGATGTCTCGGTTGTTGGGCTTGGCGTTCTTCTGGCCAGGAGTAGCGCGAGTGCTGAGTTTGCCAAGTTCAGAGCACCTCCCGCCAGAAGAGTGTGGCGAAAGCCTGTGAGCTCAATCAGAATCAAAGGGAGCACAGTTCCCACGCTTGCTCCCGCTACGTTTGCCAGGTAGAGGAAGCTGAACATCCGCCGATCACAGCCGGGTCTGGTGCGCTCAATTGCAAACATCGCCACTGGAAAAGTTGCACCCATCAGGCCGCACCAGGGCAATAGCGTTAGCCCGACGAGAATCCCGTCAACCACGTAATAGCCGCTGGACGAGAGATGGATGCTACGGCCGATGCTTTCCCGGAGACTGCGTCCAAGAGTGAGTCCCAGTGGGACCAGCAACGCGGACAAGGCGATCAACGCCTCCACCACCGCGTACAGCCGCAGAACCGGGAAGCAGATTCGACTGCCGCGAAGGCGGACGAATCGTCCGGCACTACAGAGGCCAAGACCCATTCCTCCCATGAACACGGAGAGGACAATCGAAACCATGGCGGTCGTAACCCCGAAGCTCGCCATGGCGAGGCGCATCCAGACTAGTTCGTAGAGAATGCTGCAGAAACCCGAAACGAAAAAGAGCACGAAGAACCAAATCATCGATGGCCCTACAAGTCTGTGGAATCCGTTCTTCGCAAACCGTTTTGTGTTGGATAGGCTCCTCACATTGCCTGGGTCGCGAAAAATGAAAGACCGCCTTCTGCGTCTAAGTATATGCCACGTTGCCACCTCGCTCGTCGCCCGCACTGGAGAGCGGATCTGGATCGGCTCACCCGTCATTCGGGGAGACCTTGGAAATGCTCATGCTGCGCAAGACCGCGGATTGAGGAGAATCCCAATTGCCGGGATTCGAATTGGGGTGTGTAGCACTGACCAACTCCGTCCCTGGCCACCACATTTCAAAGGACTTAAGCCCAACCCAGGAAAATCTCTCAGCCCTAAGCATGGTTGGCGACAAATCTCGATTACACTCAAATCCCCCCACTCCCCTCCCTACGCCGCAAGCCAACTAGCAAATTCCCGAGATGGGCATCCAGCCCAGTCTTTGAAAACTGCGGTTCGCGAGTTAGATTGGAACGACGAAAAACCATGGATCAGAAGTTCACTCTGTTCGACAAGATCTGGAACGAGCACCTGGTCTGTGTTCCCGCCGGACAGTTGCCGCTGCTCTACATCGATCTGCACTTGGTGCACGAGGTCACGTCGCCGCAGGCATTCGAGGGACTGCGAGTCGCGAGTCGCAAGGTACGCCAGCCTCAGCGAACGGTTGCGACGGTCGATCACAACATTCCCACCGAACCGCGCGGCACACTCATCACCGATCCCATCGCGGCGCGACAGATTCAGGCTTTGCAGCAAAACTGCAAAGATTTCGAGGTCCCTCTGTTCGATATGGATTCGTCCGATCAGGGCATCGTGCACGTGATCGGTCCGGAACTGGGATTGACTCAGCCGGGAATGACCATCGTCTGCGGCGACAGCCATACCAGCACGCACGGCGCGTTTGGGGCGCTGGCATTCGGCATCGGAACTTCGGAAGTTGAGCATGTGCTGGCGACACAGTGTCTGCCGCAGCGCAAGCCCAGGACCATGCGGATCGATGTGCGGGGAAACCTTGGCGAAGGAGTTAGCGCGAAGGATCTCGCGTTGGGAGTGATTGGGGGACAAACTCGGGGACAGGAAGCTGTGAAGAAATTGCGTATCGAGCCAACAACGTCATTGCGAAATTAGCCAGTGCGGGTAGACTGCGGATGTGAGCGACCACGGCGTGCCCGTCGAACCGCGACTTGCCTGGATCAATCGACAACAACTGGTGCTGCGCAGTATCGATGTCGAACAATTGATCGATGAAGATCATAGCGCGCGTCTGATCTGGCAACTGATCGGCCGCCTCGACCTGCGGATCTATCACGCGCAGATCGCGGCGGTGGAAGGGCGCGCCGGGCGGGAGCACACCGACCCGCAGCTGTTGATCAGCTTGTGGATTTACGCCTACAGCCGTGGCGTGAGTTCGGCGCGCGAGTTGGCGCGACACTGTGAATACGAGCCGGGCTGCCAGTGGCTCTGCGGGTTGAAGGCGATCAGCCACCGGACGCTGTCCGGTTTCCGTTCCGATCATAAAACGGCGCTGGACGATCTGTTCGTGCAGGTGTTGGGCATGATGAGCGCCGAGGGGCTAATCACGTTGGAACGCGTGACGCTGGACGGGACTAAGATCAAGGCGAACGCGGGTGGTAACAGTTTCCGGCGCAAAGAGAAACTCGCGGCGCACCTGGAACTGGCGCGCGAGCAGGTGCGTGCGCTGAACGCGCAGGCGGAAGAAGAAGAGAAGAGCGCGAGCCGGCGGGCAGCGGCGCAGCGACGTGCCGCACGGCAACGAGTCAGTCGACTGGAAGCGGCGGTACGCGAAGTCGAGCGCCTGCAGCAGGAGAAGAAACACGAGCGTGACCGGTTCGTGGCCCGCGCCTCCAGCAGCGATCCCGAGGCGCACGTGATGGGCAACGGCGAAGGTGGCACCGTCCCCAGCTACAACGTGCAACTGCTTACCGACACGCAACACGGAATCGTGGTGAACGTCGAGGCGACCACCGATGCCATCGACTACCGGCAGATGAAACCGGCGCTGGAACGCTGCGCCACGACGCTGGGACGCAATCCCAAACAGATTGTGGCCGACGGCGACTATACCAACCACGCCTCGGTGCAGGTGGCCGCCGATCACGGAGTGGACTTCTACGGGTCTTGGCAGGACAGTTGGCGGGCCGGGGAGCGCGATGCGCACGGCCGAAGCGGCGAGTTCCTGGCCAGCGCGTTTCCTTACGATGCCGCGCAGGATCAATTTACGTGTCCTGCCGGACAAACGCTCACGCACCATGCGCTGCTGAATCGTGAGAATGGGGTTCGCACCCACGTTTACCGCGCCCCAAAGAAGGCATGCCCCAACTGCCCGCTGCGCGATCAATGCGCGCCGCAAACGGCGCGGCTGGAGTGGCGGCGCTCCATCACGCGCCTCGAAGAACCATCGGCGACGATTGCGTTCAAGCAGAAGATGGCAACCCAGGAAGCAAAACAAATCTACGCGCAACGCTCGCAGATCGCCGAGTTCCCGCATGCCTGGATCAAAGAGCGCTGCAGTCTAAGGCAGTTCCGATGCAGAGGTCGCATGAAAGCAGCCATGGAAGCGACTTGGGCGTGCCTAAGTTACAACCTGACGAGATGGTTCCGCCTAAAGCGGACACTGCAAGTAATGCCAGCATAAGATGGTTCAACGTCGAAGATAGATAATGTGTCGATGCGAGCAATCTCGGAACGCCGAGTCACTTCAAGCAACGGGTGTTCGTCCTCATGGTCGCCCGAAAAAGACAATTTCTTCACAGCTTCCTGTCCCCGGGTTTTCCGCCGTGTCCCTTGACCTCTAGCCCAGCGGGGGGGAGAATTGCGAGTGTCTCGGCTGGTCGCATGGTTCGAACCTCTTGCGGTTCTCGGCCGAACAGGCCCCTTGTTTCTCTCGTGTGAGTAGGCCGCGATTCGCGAATTTCGCACCACGGAGGTTGCCCGGTGATAAAACCGAGCGAGTGGCAAAAGGCCTGGGCAGTGTTTGTGCTTTGTGCCGCGACAGCGATTGCCGCGCCGGGGCAGACCTTCAACACTCTTTACAATTTTGGCAGGGACAGTGGGGAGAATCCCCTATCTACAGTCGCTCAGGGCCGCGACGGGAACTTCTATGGAACGACCGAGTATGGTGGAACTGGCTCCGGCTGCCGCTTCCTCGGCTGCGGCACCATCTTCAAGATCACGCCGGACGGCACGTTGACCACGCTCTACAGCTTTTGCGCGCTAACTCCCTGCAACTCCCCCTTCGGTGAGGAGCCATCGGGGCTGGTTCTGGCTACCGACGGGAATTTTTACGGCATTACCGCAGCGGGCGGCGCCAGCAATTTTGGAACTTTCTTTAAAATCACTCCAACGGGCACGCTGACAACCCTGCACTCCTTTGACGGTACAGATGGCTCTAACCCCCTCGGCACCCTGGTTCAAGCGACTGACGGGTGCTTCTACGGGACGACGCAAAGTGGCGGAGACCTCACCTGCAATGACCCCTATGGCTGCGGAACAGTGTTCAAGATAACGCCGACAGGCGCGCTGACCACCCTGCACCGCTTCAAGGCAACGGACGGCCTTGAGCCTGGGGCTGGTGTGGTTCAAGCAGGCAACGGGAACTTCTATGGAACGACCTCCCTAGGCGGAAATCTTAGCTGCGCGCCCCCGGATGGATGCGGAACGGTCTTCGAAATTACACCGGGGGGCACGCTGAGGACGCTGCACAATTTCGATGGCAGCGACGGTTCTTTTCCTGCCGGGGGTATGGTCCAAGCCAGGGACGGGAATCTCTATGGGACTACGTACTGGGGTGGAACCTACCTAGTGGGCGTGGTGTTCAGAATCACCCTAGAGGGCGCAGTCACGACGCTTTACAATTTTTGTGCCCAAGGTAATCCGTGTACTGACGGGAGCTATCCCGCCCGTCCGCTGGTTCAAGCCACCGACGGCGACTTTTACGGAACCACCGACATGGGCGGCGATGGTAGTAACTGTGAATATGCCTGCGGCACAATTTTCAAGATCACACGAGGGGGTGCGCTGACGACGCTGCATACCTTCGGCGACGCCGATGACTCCGCCTACCCTACGGGACTGGTCCAAGCCACCAATGGGAGCTTCTATGGCACAACCTCCTATAGCGGCACCAACAACGACGGCACGGTTTTCGATCTAAATGTCGGCCTCGGCCCGTTCGTCGCCTTCGTGCATGATTCGGGTAGGGTCGGGCACTCCGAGGGCATACTTGGCCAGGGTTTCACCGGAACGACCGAAGTCCCGTTTAACGGAATCTCTGCTAACTTCACAGTCGTTTCAGACACTTTTATGAAAGCAACAGTGCCTGCGGGAGCGACCATCGGCTACGTCACGGTGACCACACCCAGCGGCACGCTGACCAGCAATGTGCCTTTCCACGTGATCCGGTAAAGTCTTATAGGTCATCCCTCCCAACGTCCGGGGCGAGTGGTTATTTTGGCTTCGACCAGCCCCTCAGCAGGCCTCTTTAGGCCGTCACTACCGGTCGGGGAGCCCGATAGAGCTGTCCGGCAAACGCTCCCAAACCCAGGCAAACCACGACCAAGTGGACCAGTCCGCCAAGATACGGGATGAACCCAACGATGGTGAGGATCAACAGGCCCACCAGGAGTCCCAGCAACCAATCGCCCTTCGCGGCTCCGGATGGCTTCAGAAGTATTCGCCCGAGGAAGGCTCCGACCCAAATTTTCGCCAGGTAGATCGCAGCCAAATAGAGCGCAAGCAACATCAGCGAGACCGGGAGCGCAACTAGCGTTATGGCTGTGACGACGATGGCCACGGGCACGCCCGCCAGAACCCCAACCCCTAGTCCCAGACTGAGCCAGCCTGAGCCCACCAGCTGAGTCGTGGCTTGGAAGAAGCCGGGAAACAGAAGCATGCCGAGCCATCCCACCAGTATGGCGCCAGCCAACCAGACTGCTTGGTGAAAGTAGAATCTGGGGCGGGTGAAGCTGCTCTCCCTAACCCTCACCTGGATGTCACGGTTGCCCCCGATGGTCGCGCCGTCGGCGATGCGCACCTCCTGCAACTGGCGCACGCGGGCGCTCAGGTTGCCGCCGACCCGGGCCGTGTTCGTCAGCGCTAAGCTGCGACCGATCATCGTCAGATCGCGGCCGATACTGCCGCTCACATCGGCACCGCCACTAGTCACGATGTTCACGCTGCGCTTCACCTCGCCCTCAAAGCTGGCGTCGCCGACGGCAACCACGACACCGTCACCCACGCGGCCACGGTCATCAATATGCAAAGATTGCACCACGCCGTAGATGCTGTGGCCCAATTGTCCTTCCAGGTCGAGCGTGTGGGAAACGGTGTAGATGTGGCCTTCCACGGTTCCGCTGACCTCGGTCCTCTGGGCGAAACTGATCAGGTCGCCCTTCACCGTGCCGTGCACCTCCACGGTCCGGCCAAAAGTCAGCAGGTCTCCATTGACCACGCCATCCACACGCACCACGTTAGCGGCGGCCACAAGAGTGTCGTCCACAGTCTCGTTCGCCGCCACGGTGACGAACTCACCGTGGCGCCGTTCCAGGGCAAAGCTCGGCAACGACAACGCAAGCAACACCATCAGCAGGCGCAGGCCCGGGTAGTGTGGCCGCCCTCGGCGTCCAAGTAGCAGTGCGCTGCCGCCCAACAGCAACAGCAAACAAATCCAGCCCACGACCGCAGCATAATCGGCTAGCATGGCAGTACCTCCGTGTGCAAAGTAGTCAAAAAAGTGAAAGATCAGGTTCGTGCGGCCGTTTACGCTGAAGGGATTGAACCATTCCAGCCCCGCCGGGACATCCAGCTCATTGAACCAACCGGAAATGATCGAACCTAGCGCCAGCACCGCGGCCAGGATCGCCAGGTCGCCCCACCCCCAGGACCAGCCCCGATGAGAGAAGCTCGCCGGGCTGGCTGCTTCTTCCGGAAGCTCGTTGAGACTTTCGCTCAGTAAGCGGTTCTCAGCGCGCAATGCGTCCACGAGTGCCCGGCAGCGCTGGCACGTGCTCAGGTGGTCTCGCAGGCGCTGCGCCTCGTCCGCCGCCAGTTCGCCGTCCACTGCGAGGGCGCAGGTCTGTTCCGAATAACATTCCATGATCACTTGCTCCTATGGGGCAGTCGCCGGCGCAACTCCTGCTTTGCCCGAAATATCAGCGCCGCCACGTAGTTCCTTTCCAGGCCCAACTGCTGCGCGATTTCGTCGTAGCTCAGTTCGCTGTAATAGCGCAGGACCAGCGGCACGCGATAATTGTCCGGCAGGCGTGCGATGGCGTCCCGCACCTTCGCCCTCTCTTCCTTGCTGATGACAGCACCCAGCGGTGAGGGCTCCGAACTGGGTGCATCGATGACCGCGGCTCCGTCGTCAACTTCCACAATCGCCCGCCGCCCCCGCTGCCGGCGCCGCAAAGCGTCAATGCATTGGTTGCCAGCTACTCGTAGCAGCCACCTGGGGAACGGTATCGAACGGTCGTAGCTCTCGATGAGGCGCTGCAGCTTGAGGAAGACTTCGCTGGTGGCATCTTCCGCACTCTCCCGTGAATCGAGCATGTAACGGCACAGTCCGAATACGCGCTGGACATAGCGACGATAGATCTCCCCGAGAGCCTCGGCATCGCGACCGCGTGCGCGCTCGATTACGCTCTCCAAATCCATCCCCTCCATCTGCCTGGTTCCGCCCTCGCGGGGCTGCGGTTCTTTCGACATGTTCCTCTTGGCATCCATAAAGCAGTACGCTGCAGATCGAAGGATGTTACACACATTTTGGGGACGAGGGGGACCCAAAGCTGGACGCGTAACTCACGACGGGTGGAGTAGCAGGGCACGGTTTGGTGGTACCAGAGTAATTCGGAAGTCATTTCCGATCCTGGTAAAGGTCCAGATTTCGGGAGCGTCAACAAGGAAATCGTCGGACTCTTCCATCGTGCGGAAAGGCTCTCATCGGCTCCACGATCACGATGCCGGCAAGGTCTGCCTTGGCAGGGATGTTGGAAGCGGATTTTCCCTAGCGCACACCAGCAAATGACGGAGCGTGCCATCCGCTCGCGATACGAGTCCAATTCAAGAGTCCCGGTTGAGAGGTTCCGTCAGTTCATCTAGAATTCACGACGAAACCGGCCTCCACGATGAACGGTGACCTCGTGAGCTGTCCGTCACAAAAATTGGCTCGCGGCCCCCTGGACCTGAGGAAAGCCATCCCTTGGTGGTAAGGTGCTTCTTGGAAAACTATCAGACTGGTGTTTGCAGCGGTTCGTTACTGCCTGTTCTTTCCCGCGACGCTGTTTTGGGAGTCGGAATGATCACGTGTATTCGGGTTCCCGAACCGTCGGACTCGATGCTCATGGTCCCGGATAATTGGAGAACCCGTTCTCGCATGCCTCGGATGCCGACACCCGAACCTCTGGACTGAATTTCTGATAATCGTTCTACGGGCATGCCCCTACCTTCATCCCGAACCTCCAGGACAAGCGCTCCGTCATCGCGGACAATGCGGATGCTGGCGGTCTTACTTCCCGAATGGCGATGAATGTTCGTGAGACATTCCTGGAGAATGCGAAACAATGACAGCTCATAGTCGCGATCCAAACGCTCGATCGCGGCTGGGAGGTCGAGCAATACTTGAATCCCACTCCGTTCGGCGAAGCCCGCGACGTATTCCCTAAGCGCACTCTGCAGGCCAACTTCGTCCAGCAGCGGTGGATACAAAAGGTGAGACATGGTGCGAATGTCCTGGGTCATTTGTACGATCAGCGACCCGATGTTACTGAGTGACGAAGCGCCGCGCGAACTCAGCCGGTCGCGCTCCCTGGCTAAATTGGAGGCCTCCATGCCAAGCGCAGCGAGAAGCTGTCCGGCGCCGTCGTGGAGTTCTCTCGCGATCCGCCGTCTCTCCTCGTCTTGAGCCTGCAGAATGCGGGCAGACAATTCCCGGAGCTCCTGGCTCGCGTTCAGCAGCTCCTGAGTGCGTTCCTGAACTCTTTGCTCCAACTCTGCCTGGCTTAGCCGGAGTTGCAATTCTCGATCTCGCTGCAGCCGGGCAATCTCGAGTCTGCCGCTGACGCGAGCCAGAAGTTCCCGCGCCGAGAAGGGCTTTATCAAATAATCATCCGCACCCGCCTGGATGCCTTCTACCCGCGATTCTTCCCCGGCACGGGCCGAAAGAAGCATGACTGGAATGGTGCGAGTCTGCTCCTCTCCCCGCAGTGACTTCAGAAGTTCAAAGCCATCGAGTATCGGCATCATTACATCGCTAACGATGAGATCCGGGGGGTATTTATGTGTAGCCTGAATGGCCGCTTGACCGTCAGCAACAGTTTCCACTTCGTACTGTTCCGACAACAGACGGGCCAGATACTGTCGCATGTCGGAATTGTCGTCAGCGATCAGCACGCGAGGACGGACGGCGGCGTCTGCCCCCGGGGGACACGGGATCGGCAGCAACTCGTCGTGCACGGAAAAAATCTCGTCGCTGCCATCGGGCGAGTCCGGAAGCCACCGGAGAGCTTCCTCCACAAACGGCTTCGCGCCCACGGCTGTCGAAGACAAGCTGCGCGATCCACCCATTTGGCCGGACGCGAGGTGATCTTGCCCAAGGGGTATGCTGACAATAAATGTAGAGCCTTGCCCCAGAGTGCTTTCGGTCCTTATGGATCCGCCGTGCAGTTTCACCAACTCATGGACTAAAGCCAAACCAATCCCGCTGCCTTCGTGGGTTCGACTGCGTGTGTTGGGAACACGATTGAATCGCTCGAACAATTTGGGTATGGCTTGAGCGGGGATTCCAACTCCTGTGTCCCGGACGCGAAGCTCAGCCGTGCTTTCCACTCGACTAACACTGACAGTAATTTCTCCATCAAAGGTGAACTTGAAGGCATTGGAAATCAGATTTAGAACAATCTTCTCCCACATATCACGATCAACGTAAACCGGCTGGCCAAGGTCGCGGCAATCGACTACCAGTTGCAATCCCGCTTTGTCCGTGGCAGAACGGAATACGCTAGCCAACTCAGAAGTGAATCTTGCCAGGTCCGTAGCTTGATAGACCGCCCGTACTCGTCCAGCTTCAATGCGTGAGAAGTCCAGCAGTGTATTGACCAGTCGCAACAGCCTTGATCCGTTGCGACTCACCAAGTCGAGTTGTTCTTTCGCGGTTGGGGAAAGGTGAGTCTGGCTTCTGGCCAGTAGGTCCTGTAGCGGTCCGAGCATCAAGGTAAGCGGGGTGCGGAACTCGTGGCTTACGTTGCTGAAGAATGCTGTCTTAGCCCGGTCAATTTCGGCCAGAGCCTCGGCACGCTTTTTTTCCGCCGAGTAAGCACGCACATTGGCAATGCTGGCGGCGATCTGGCCGGCGACGAGATTGATGAATCCAGCGTAGCCGACGTCCAGCGGGCGGAATGGATTGAGGGCGGCGACTATTACTCCGGCGGGCTTGTCTTGACCCTGACTTGTAATGGGAAGGAGGAGCGCTCGCCAAGGTGACTTGTCCCAGGAGCCGGATGGGACCGACTCGAATCTCTCCGGCAGGTTCTCAACGATGATGGAATCTTTCCCAGTGAGTAGGTCGCTGATTGGCCAAGGCCCATTCTTCTCGGTCAATTGAATCAACTCCGGCGCAGCCGGATGGCGTTCCGCCATTCCGGTTTGACAGGCAAGGCGGGCCTCGTTCCCATCTTCTGTAAAGAGATACAGGAGGGTAAACGGCAAGTCCTTTTGATTCTCGCCGAGACAGCGGGCGATACAGGCCACCACATCCTCCTCTGTAATCGTCTTATTCAACTCTCCTGCCAGAGAGCGCAGTGTCTTGAGCCGGCGTTCTCCGATCACGCGATCCGTTTCTTCTGTTACTACACAGAGATGCCCGGCAACTGTGCCGTCATCTCCGGACAGGGGACTATAAGAAAATGTGTGATAGGTTTCCTCGCGATATCCGCTCCGCTCCAAGAACAAGAGCAACGCTTCATCCCATGTCGCCTCGCCAGTCTGGAGGACTCTCCTAATGCGGGGACCAATGTCGTCCCAAATTTCCTTCCATACCTCATCAGATGGCTTTCCCAGTGCCCATGGGTGTTTCTTCCCAAGGGTCATGCGGGCGTAGTCATCGTTGTAGAGAAACGTGAGTTCTGGTCCCCAGCTCATCCACATGGCAAAGCGTGATGTGAGCAGAGTGCGAACGACAGTCTTCAAGCTTTGTGGCCATTCTTCGATGGCACCGAGCGGGGTCTTCCTCCAATCGAATTCACGGACCAATTGGCCCAACGCCCCCCCACCGCACACCCATCCTGAGGTAAGGGCGGTTTCTTCCCTGGTGCCTTCGGTGGTTTCAGAGGCCGGGTTATCGAACAGCTTTTTGATGGTGGTGGGCAACTCTTGGCTGAATTCCGACTTCGTCACCGAGCCTTTCGCATCGACGGCGGCAGCTTGCTGGCGAGCGATCGTCTCGTGATTCTCGGTAACAATAATGACGTTGCAATCGGGAAGCTCCCGCCGAATGATTCGAGTTGCCTCCAATCCATCCATGCGAGGCATGTTGATATCCATCAGGACAATCTGAGGACGTAGTTGCTTCGCCTTTTCGACCGCTTCGATCCCATCCCCGGCTTCGCCGCAAACCTGCCAGTCGGGCTGAGATTCAATGAATGATCGTGCGGTGCGCCTGAACAACTCATGATCATCGGCGATCAGAATTTGGACTGCACTCATCTTCTAACCTTTCCGGCGGCTGAACTCCATGGAATTCGTACAGAAGCAGTGCGGTATTATCCACCGAACGCACGTATGGTGGCTTTACAGTTCCCACGGTATTACTCATTGGTTAACCCGCAGCAGCAGCCGACAGACGCAATTCGTTCGGCGCCCGTAGCCTCTAGAATCCCACTTGAGGCGTGATTCCCCGGGATTCTACGCAATCATAGGTTTTGCCCGCCTGGAGATTCTTGAACTCCTCGGTTCGTCCGTTGGGCCACTGAATCACGATCCGGTTGACGCGGTCGTTCTTGCCCAGTCCGAAAGTCAGCCCCAATTCTGATTGGGAGAGGTAGCTGGAACCACTCTTTACCATCCCCAACCGAGAAATTCCGCCATACTCGATGCGCAGAGTGGCGCCGATCGCGTCCCGGTTGGATTGAGTACCGGTGAGACGAAAGCGGATGCTGTGATTCCCCGTCAGCTGATCGTTTCGGAACAGGTAAGCGGGCCCATTGTTGGTCGTGAGAAGCAAATCGAGGTCGCCGTCGCGATCGAAATCTCCGTAGGCAAGGCCTCGTCCGACTCTGGGTTGGCTGAAATCCGGCCCCACATCGAACGTGGCATCGCGGAATGTTCCGTCGCCTCGATTGAGAAACAACTGCGGTGGCTGGGCGTAGCCGACATTGCCGCGGATGTTCCGCACAGTCTCGTCGATGTGTCCGTTGGCTACGGCCAGATCGAGAGCGCCGTCGAGATCTAAGTCGGCGAACACACACCCAAAGCCCAGCATCGGCTTGGTCGGCATACCGACCCCGGCGCGAATCGCCACGTCGTCGTAGACGCCCTTCGCCGAGGCACAATACAGTCCGAGCATTTCGTTATCGAAGTTGGTGATGGCAATTCCGGGAACGCCTGAGCCGGTGAAATCTCCAGTGTCGATGCCCATTCCGGCGCGCGCCTTGCCATCGTCGCTAAAGGCAATGCCGGCCTCGACTCCCATTTCTTTGAAAGTGCCATTGCGGCTGTTGCGGTAGAGCTTATTGGGTTGGGTATCGTTGGCGATGACGAGATCGGGCCATCCGTCCAGATCGTAATCGAGCAAGGCCACGCCCAGCGACTTCGAACTGCTGTCGAAGACTCCACTGGTGGCGGTCACATCCTCAAAAGTTCCGTTGCCACGATTGTGGAAGAGCCAGCAGGTCTGGCCGCGGTAAGCTTCGGGAGTGCAATAAGACTTGTGTTTTCCGTCGAGGCTGCAAAACACGTCGTGTTCAGGCGACCATTTGACGTAGTTGCAGACGAAGAGATCGAGGCGCCCGTCACGGTCGTAATCGAACCACAACGCCGAGGTACTGAAGCCCGTCCGCCCGCCCAGTCCACTGCTTTGAGTAACGTCGACGAAACTTCCTTTGCCGGTATTGCGGAAGAGATGGTTTTGCCCCACGCAAGTAATAAGGATGTCGGGGAATCCGTCGTTGTTATAATCTCCGACTGCTACACCCATGCCATACATTTCCACGCTGTCGAGTCCCGCACGGTGGGTGACATCGGTGAAGGTACCGTTGCGGTTGTTCCGGTAGAGCTGAAGAGTGCTCGCCTGCGTGCGGTGTCCCGGCCAGTCGGTGCCATTGATCAGCAGGATGTCTTGCCAGCCATCGCCGTCGTAATCGAGAAAAGCGCAACCGGAACCGAGGGTCTCCGGGAGAAATTTGCCACCGAACGCTCCGCTATTGTGATGGAAGCGAATGCCGGCCGAGTTGGTCACGTCGGTCAAGCGGAATGAAAGGTTCGGTGCGCCCGGCGGATCAGCCGCTCGTAGCGATTCGGAGAGCAAGCCGCCGCTCGCGAGTGCTGCCGTGCCCAGAAGAAAATCCCTGCGGTTCACGCGATATTTACCAACCCATTCCGGATGGCGTACACCACAAGTTCAGCGGTCTTGTGAATACCCAGGGCATCCATGAGATTGGCGCGATGGACCGCAACCGTGTTCGCGCTGAGCCGCAGTTGATCGGCGATTTCCTTGTTGGATTTTCCCTCCACGATCAACTGGAGGACCTCAAGCTCGCGCGGCGTGAGTGCGGCGTTGCGCTCACCTTTCAGCGCCGCGGGCCGGGAAAGCGCGGGATCAAGAACCGTTTCTCCAGCGGCAACCCTTCGCACGGCGACCGGGAGTTCGAGATCCATGGCGCTTTTGAGAAGGTATCCACGAGCGCCCGCGCTCATTGCCTGCCGCACCCATGTTTCCTCGGAATGCATGCTGAGCATGAGCACCGCGACCTGCGGAGACTCTGCCAGGATCTGCCGGGCGGCTGCGAGGCCGCTCAACCGCGGCAGCGCGCAGTCCATCACGATTACCTGCGGCTTGAGTTTCTTCGCCAGTTCGACGGCTTCGGCACCGTCGCTGGCCTCGCCGACGACGACCATGTCCGGCTCATCTTCGAGAATGCGCCGGAAGCCGCGCCGGACGAGGTGGTGATCGTCGACAAGCAGCACCGAGAGTTTGTCAGGCATCAGCTTCAGTCGCCTCCCTGGGAACGCGCAAGCGGAGTAGCGTTCCGCCATCTGCGGGCCGCAGGAACTCGATATCGCCATTCAGAAGTTCGGCGCGTTCCCGCATCGCGACCAATCCGATACCCTGCCGCACATTGGGAGTCGCAAATCCTGTGCCGTGATCTTCGACTTCGAGTTCCAGCGCATTGTCCAAGAAATGCAAGCGCACCCACGCCTGACGAGCCGCGGAATGGCGAGCGACATTGTTCAGCGCTTCCTGCACGATGCGATATATCTGAACCGCCTCGGTTCCCCGGACCGGGAATGCTTCCCCTGATTTTTCGTAGCATATGGCAATGCCGGTTTGTTTTTCCACGGTGGGCAGATACCAATCCAGAGTGCTCTCCAATCCCGCCTCCTCCAGCATCACGGGATGGAGCGCCTGCGATAGTGTGCGGATCGAGTTCAAAGTATTCTGCGCAATTTCGCGGACTTCTCGAAGTTCCGCGCGCAGAGGTGAGTCTTCTGGAGTATGCTTCTCCGCTCGGCCCAGCATGGAGCCGACCGCGGTCAGCACCTGGCCAAACTCATCATGCAACTCGCGCGAGATGTAATGCAAGGTGGACTCCTGGGTAGCGATCAGTTTTTGCGCCAGGTCGCTGCGTTGAGCCGAAAGCGCTGCGAGTTGTGCGAACAACTTCCGGTTAGAGCGGATCACATACAGGCTGGTGAGCAGGATGGCGGTCAAGGTTGCGGCCAGAAAAGCATAAACTTGACGCTGCACGCGGTAATAGATTTCTCCGGTGCGAGCTGCTGCCTGCTCTTCGTATTCATTGTTCTGGACCAGCAATCTGGCGACGGCGGTGCTGAGTGCGGCCTCCCGCGCCTGCAAAGAAACTCGAATGTCGGCCCGCGCCTGTTCGTCGTGCCCGTTTTGAGCCAGCGCAAACGTGCGGTCGACCGCGACCCAGAACTGACTGAGTGCCGCGCGGAGATACTCCCGCTGCTCAGGCGAGCGCTGCAGGAGTTCCACCTGTTCCTCGCGGCGCAGGGCGTCGTCGAGGTCAGTGTGAATTCGCTGAAACTGAGCCGACCATGCTGTGACCGGATATGGTTCGTTGGCATCTAGCATATCCCGCATTGCCAGGGCTAGCGAGTTGAGATCGTTCTGTACGCGTAGGAGTTGCAGGGAATTCCTGCGACTGCGGTCGGCCAGATCGGTCTGCAATTGCCGCAATCCTCTGATTTGCACGACGATGTAAGAAGAGTAGGCCACCACAGCCGTCAAGGTGAGGATCAGACCCAGGAGCAATCCTGCCGTCGGTGAGCGCTGAAGTGTGGCTGCGCGTTGCACCTGCCGAGAATACGACGGTGAGGGACAAACGGCAAAGGCGAAGACATGCTGCGAAAATCCGCGAACTGGGGGAGTGGGGGCCAAATCCATTCTCGCTCAACGTAATCTGACCCCTCGACCGTCTTTCTATTTGTGTGGTGTGTGACGCCGAATGTATCTGCATCAGGGTTGCATTGACAATAGTCAAAAAAGACTATAGCTCCGAAGTCTGCGCGCTCTAGCCCGCAACCACTGCTTTTTGTGGAGGTTAGATTTCAGCCTCGTCTTGCTGCTAATCAATCTCTGCACTGCCCCTGCACTGCGACCGACGAATGGGATTGGACCTACCAGATCAACTTGGCGCCCAACTGCAGGTGCCGTGAGCCGCCGGAACCAATCACCGGATTGGCCGCTCCCACATCTGGGGTGTAAATCACCGTTCCGGCTGTATTGGGGATCGAAAGGTCGCTGTTTATCGTTTGAGTGTCAAAGTTCACATGGTTGAGAATGTTGAAAAGTTCTGCGCGCAACTGCAGGCTCACGCGATCACTGATCTTCGTCATTTTGGTGAGCGAAAAATCCCAGTTCATGAAGGAGTCGCCGCGGAAGATGTTCCTCGCCATGTCGCCCTGGGTCCCATACACCGGCGGAGTGATTACGGTACTCCCCGAGACGAAGCAGCCGTAGTTGAGCAGTTGCGCGGCTCCGGCGCTGGCCGCACCCCCGGCGGCATTAATGCATTGCTGGTTTCCGGTTACATTGCCATTCTGATCGGTTCCGAATTCGCTGTAGGAAACATACGGAATGGGCGTCGTCGGGGACCAGTGAATGTTGGTAGCAGGCCCGATCATATTCCAGCGATCGTTGTACTCACCGGTAAGGCTGATGTCATCGTTGAAATCCCCTAAAGTGTAAGGCAGCCCGCTTTCCAGCATGACAATACTGTTGACTTGCCAGCCTTCCAGCAACTGAAACTTCGACTTGACGGAAGGTAGCGCGTACGCCACCGAAAGCGTGAAGCGGTTGCGGATGTCATAGTCGCCGTTGCCTCGCTCCTCGCCATAGTTAAGACTGTTGGGCGGGACTCCGGCGGTATTACTGGTGGCCGTATCGATCGCGTGCGCCCAGGTATAACCTGCAAGCACATAGAGGCCGTGCGAATACCTCTTTGTCAGCGTCACCTGCAGACTGTTGTAGTTCGAACTGGACTTGTTGCTGAGGTAATCGAGAAAGCCGATGTACGGAAAGCAGGGGCCACCCAACCCCAGTCCTCCCTTCACTACCGGGCAATTCTCAGTCAGCGGACGACCAGGTCCTTCGCAGTTGGAGTATCCGGCGTTGGTCAGGCAGGACGAGGGCCCTGTCGAGGTGGTCTCAAGCGGCGAATTGGGATCGACCTGGTTGATGTCGGTGACGCTATATAACTTGATGCCGTGGTTGGCTACATAAGCGATCTGCAGAACGGCGCTGCTGGAAAGAGCCTGCTGAATATTAAAATTCCAGTTCGCGACATATGGCGTTTTCAGGTTCTGGTCCACAGCGAAAACACTGCATTGGTTGACGCTGCCCCCCGAATTAAACAGGCTGCAACCGTTTCCTGCTCCCGCGGCATTGGGGAAAATCGGCCCCGCGAGGCTCCAATTGATGACACTTGAGTCGTTAGACGCTTGTAAGAAGGTAGTTAAGTTACCGTTTCCTACTAACCCGCTGGGGTTCAGGTTCAGTCCGCCCCCGTTAAACATGAAAGTGCGAATTGACGGCTGCACGTAGATGATTCCACCCGCAGCCCGAACGACGGTTTTACCTTTTCCGAAAACATCCCAGGCCACGCCCACGCGGGGCGAGACGTTGTTGTATCTCGTGGGATAAGGCTGACTGATCCCATAGCCCACCTGAACCAGGCCGGTGGCGGAATTGGGCACATAGTTGGCGAGCAGGTTGTTCGAATCCTTGATGGGATCAGTCACGTCGTATCGCAAACCCAGATTTAGGGTCACACGCGGTAGGACACGATAGTCATCCTGAAAAAAGAAGCCGAAGGATTTCATGCTCACATCGCGGTGGGAATCACCAAACAGCAGGTCCCAGCGGCGCACATTGCCGGCAAAGAAGTCCTCCAGCGTAGAAAAATCCACTCGCCCGCGAGCGTACCCTGCACGCAGATAGTTGGTTGAGCCATCGCGAAATTCCCCTCCGAAACGAATGGCGTGCTTGCCCGCGGTATAGGAGTAAGTGTCCCCGAAGTTCAGGGTTCGCGTGGGAGTAGTCAAAAGTGGCCAACTGGAATTGCCTCCCATGTAATTGAAGTTGTTCTCTCCCGGGTTGATTCGCGGGAAACCGAAAAATTGAGGATTTGTCACCCCGGTGTTCAAGCCATAAGTCGTCGGGTTCAAGGTGTGGTCCACGGGCTGTATCGCTTCACTGAAGTAGCTGTAGCTGAACCGAGCCTCATTGACCGAACGCGCATTAAGGGTCGTAGTCCAATTCACCCCAAAAACCTGGCTGATGGGGCTTGCGGTGGAAAGCCACTGGGGAAGCAGGGGGAATGCGTCTTCCTCTGTCTGACTCGTGTTGGCGTAAATGAAGCGCGCCGAGATGACGTTCTTGTCATTCAAGTGGTAGTCCGTCTTGGCAACCAGATTGTCGCCCCGATTGTGATTTGTGAAATCAAAGTCGATCGCTGCCGGATCGGTTTGCGAAGCCGTGAAACCGGGATTCGGCAAAAGCAACTGCGAAAGTTTCACGCTCAAAGGATTGCAACTCGGCTGGCAGCCTGCGATGGCATCGACGATGCTGTAATCGGCGGGCACGGTTCCGGTGGGTAAGAGGCTTGCCTTCGGAACCAGCGATACTGTCACCGGACTGTCGACTACTCCGGGATTCCCAACCTTATCCCGTATACCTTCATAATTGAGGAAGTAAAACCACTTGCCTTTCTTGATCGGTCCGCCGATCGAAGCTCCAAACTGATTCAGAAGCAGCGCCGACAGCGGAGAAGGCGCCGGGTTGAAGTAATTCCTCGCATCAAATCCGCTGTCGCGATAAAAGTAGTACGCCGAACCGTGAATATCGTTGGTTCCGGACTTCAGTCCCATGTTCACAATCACGCCCGGCTTTCGTCCATAGTCAGCCGAGGGACTCTCCTGGGTGTTGAACTCCTGAATCGAATCGATCGGCAGGAGGCTGGCTGGCGTACCCTGAATGCCAGCCTCATTCATCACAGTTTCACCGTAGTACACGTCATTGTCGTCGGCCCCGTCGATATAGAAATTGTTATCGTCGGTACGATTTCCATTGGAGGTGACGGAGTGAAATCCGCCGCCAGGGGTTCGCTGCACCCCAGGATTGAGGGGCAGCAGATTCTGAAAGTCGCGGCCTTGCAGAGGCAGTTCTGTGATGGCCTTGTTGGTGATCAAACCGTTAAGAGTTGTTTCGGTGGTGTCCACGAGGGTCTGCTGGCCGGTAACCTCAACTGTCTCGCTGACCGCTCCCGGCTGCATTTGCAGGTTGACTCGCGCATCGCGCGCTACATCCACCGTGAAGACAGAACTCAAACTTTTTTTGAAGCCCTTGGCCTCCGCCGCGACGGTATAGGCACCGGGGTCGACGTTCGGCAAAAGGTAATCCCCGGAGGACGTGGTCATGACAGTTTGGCTGACGTTGGTGGCCCGACTGGTGATGGTAATCTTCGCGCCTGCCACCACGGCGCCCGACGAGTCAGTGACCGTACCAAGAATTCTGCCTTGCGATGTCTGGGCCATGAGGCAAGCCCCACTTGCCAGAGAAAGTACAGCCAGCACGATCAGGTAGCGGACGGTCTTCATACGGCCTCCAGTCATTAGTTTGGCGGATGCCCAGGCACAGACCATCGAACGGCAAAGTCTATCATTCAAATCGGTTGAGAAATCGGTCACGCGACATCAGTAAACCGAATTATCAGCCTGGGTGCTATGCAGGAGGCCGTGCTCGACGGACAACGAATAGGACACGTCTCCCTTGCCCTTCCAGTCAGTAAGATCGAAATGTCCCCCGCTTGGGACTCGATAAACCGTGACTCCCTCAAAAGTAAGCGGCACACCATCCTTGCAGACCTCAGGGGGATGGGTAGGCCGCAGAAAATACGCGCCTTTACCCGTCCCCACCACGGTTGCCTCACCGTCGGCTTCAACCAGAACGGCGGACTTCTCATCGATGGCCACTTCGTGTGGAGTCTTCGACCATCCGTCCTGCATGATGCGGGCAAGGAATACCAGGGTGCGCCCCATGCGATCACGCGTGGCAAAATGACTATCGGTGAGGGTGTTCTGCAAGTAGGGCAGCTTCAGAAAATTCCGCACCAGGGTGACCTGGCGATGGTAGGGATTGGGTAAAGCTTCCTTCGAGTGAAGCTCGCTATCGTCGGGATCGTTCATCGCACCATAAGAAAATTCACCCAGAATCGCCAACCCCGCGCTGGTGCCTCCGATCGGCTTTCCCGCGGCGACGTTGGCATTGATGGCGTCCTGAACCGGGGTCCCCTGCCAGAACTTGACGTAGAGCGACTGATCGCCTCCCGCCACAAAAACGGCTTCGGCGTGCCGGATGATTTCAGCGACCGCTGGATCCACCGCTGCCGCGCGGTCGGGAATGATCAACGTGGCCACGGAATTCGTCTTGCATAGGCCTTGCACATAAGGATTGTAATCATCGTCCCCGTGAGCGCGAAGAATCAGGAAGTCCCCTCCGCCAGACTTGGCGCAGAGCCAGCGAAACGCCTCGTCCAGATCGCTACCACCTCCCATCATCGCGATGCCCGCCGTTGGTTTGGTGTCCACGTCTTTCGGGTTGCCAGCACGAATGTACTGATACTGGCCAGCGTAGGAAACCATTGGCCAAGACCAGCACGCCACCAGGAAGATGCAGGTTCGCAACGAGAGGGGAAACATACGCGTAACACTATACGCCGCCTGCTAGCAACATCTTACGGCCGATTCTCATCAGCGAGCCAGACCACACTGAGCGCCCGTCCGTTGCCGTCCGCGACGCGTCTCATTGTTTTCCAGGCGGCACCAACTCACCAAATCAGTCCCAGCCCAAACTGAAGTCGACGAACCCCTGGGACGTCATAACGCGATGGGCTGACGCTGGAGAAGACATTTTCGATCGCGGTAAGCGGAACGGCGATTCTTCCGTCTCCTCGCCGTTACGTCGAACCTCGCCAATAGCCCAATCATCTACGGCGAACTGTCGGCTCTGGCTCTGCTTTGTGCGGTCCTGGACTCAGCCTTGGCCTGCTTCAGGATAGGAATGTCGGGATCGGCGTCTTTCCAGAGGGTGAGGAAATCCTGATAGGCTTTTCCGGCTTTCGCCGGGTCGCCAGCGAGTGCGGAGCCGCGTGCCAGCCCCAGGTAGCAAAGCGAGTAGAACTGCCCCCAATAGGGGTGTTGCCAGGCACTGCCCCAATTGGCGCCCTTGTGATCCAGGATCTTTTCGAACTCAGCCGCTGCCTTAGCGCCTTGGCGCAGACCCAGGTAAGCCAAGCCCCGCAGGTACACCGCCTCGGGGTAAGCACGCTCGTACGGCGAGGCGGATGCCAGCAGTTCCACGGCTTTGGCGGGCTGATCGTGCTTGAGCACGATGGCAGCGCGAATCGCGGGTAGATGCACCGCGTTCCAGAGGGTCCCGTTTGGAAACAGCTTCGAAGTTTCCGCGGCGAGCTTCTCCGCTTGGGCCGCATCGCCACACATGGCCAGCGCCAGCGCAGAACCCCCCAGTCGCTGCACGGCGTGGCAATTACCCGACAGCGCGTCGGCACGCGCATCGGCTTCTTCAAATTCGGCGGCGGCATTCCGGAGGCCCAGGCGAAGCGCTGTCTCTGCGGCTCGCCGGTACAGTTTGCTCGACTCGCGACGCCGGCCCAAAGCATTCTGATTGGCCGCCTGCAAGCCAAAGCTGAGGTACTCCGCGGGCTTGCCTGCGAACCATTGAATCTCCCGCGCTGCGGCCGCATCATCGCCCTCGACGTAAGCCATTTCGAGGAAGCGCTGATGGATCCTTGCTCCGCCGAGTCCCTGCGCCCGCAGTTTCTCCGCTAATTGCTTCGCCTCGGCCAGCCGATCCAGGCACATGTAGGCATCCAGTAGGCGCCGGTACGGAGGTTCAACGTTCGCCTCTAGTCCATTCGCTTCCTGGCCCTCCTTGAGCCCCTCTTCGAATTGCCCCAGGTCTATGTACTCGGTACTCAAGTTGTTATGGAATCCCCAAAAGCGCGGATAGTTCTGAATACCCAACCGATATGCATCAATCGCCTTGTCAGACTGGCCATCGAACGAGTAGTAAGTAGGCGTAATAAGGTCTCGCTCAAACTCGGAAACTCGGTCGATCAAACCGAAGGCTTTTTGTGTGTATTCCCGGCTCTGCTTTATGTCCCCGGCATTTTCGAACGCGACGCCAAGGAAGAAGTAAGCCATCGCGAAATTTGGATCGAGAGCGACGGCGCGCTCAAACAACGGGACCGCGGCCAGAAATTGGCCCTGCTCCATCTCGGAGGAACCCGCAGTGTAGTTCTGGAGAGCTTCCAGCGATGGAGTGGTAGCTTGTTCGAGCGGGCGATTCAACTTCTGGATCGAGTTGAGCGACTCTCCCAGCTTGGCCCGCACGGCCGTGGCGGCGGTTCCCAACGCGTTCAACACGTGCTCTTTGTCGTCCGCTTGAATCTGTTCCCGAGCCAGCGTCGTGCCCTCCTGGCAAGTCGTTGCCTGTAGCGTAATGACGTAGTTCTTGCCCAGGCTCTCGATGGAGCCGTCGATCGTGGCCGCGGCTCCGTCCCGCACGCAGATGTCATGTGCGATCTGGTTTGTGATATGGCTCGCGGGAGCAACGTTCATCAACCGCAGGTCTCGTTGTACCTGCTCGTCGTCCATGATTTTCAGAAAGGGCGATTGCTCGAGTTGGACGGCGAGCCCTTGGCGCAGGGTGCCGTCGAACACGGTGTCGCCTGTCGTATTGATGAAATCGGCAAGGACAAGAGTGTCCTTGTCAGTAAGTTTTGCGGTCCTGCGCCATGGTGCGCCCTGAAAATAGAAGTAACCCGCCACGAACAACAGCAGCATAACCGCGGCAGCAGGAACAATCGCCTTCCAGCGTTTTGCGAAACCAGTTGCGGCCACAGGCTTCGCACTCGTCATCACTCGCGCCGAATCGGTCTCCCGCTTCATCGCCTGCAGGTCGGCTCGCATCTCGGACGCATGCTGGTAGCGCTGTTCACGGTCCTTTGCCAGCGCCTTCACGATGATTGTATCCATGCCCGCCGGTAGTTCTTTGTTCACCCGGCTGGGTGTAACGGGTTTCTCGTTCAGGATGGCATTCATTATCAGCACGCGATTCTTACCAGCGAATGGCCGCTTACCGGTTGCCGCTTCGTAAAGCACGACCCCCAAGGAAAACAGATCGCTGCGCCCATCGATCTCCTCTCCCCGAACCTGCTCGGGAGACATATAGGCGGTTGTGCCGGGGATGACACCTTCCACGGTGAGCGATTCCTCGTCGGGCTCGATTTCCGGTCGATGGCCGGGAACGGCCTTGGCCAATCCAAAATCCAGAATCTTCACCCGCTCCGAACTCGCCACGAAAATGTTTGCCGGCTTTATGTCTCGGTGGATGATTCCCTTCGCGTGGGCCGCAGCCAACGCATCGGACGTCTGAATGCCCAGTTCCAGGAGTTCGTCCGTGGAGACCGGCCCATTGCGAATTCGCTCTTTCAGGCTCTCCCCTTCCAGTAACTCCATAACGATCACTGGCTGTCCCTCGTGTTCTTCCACTTCATAAATCGTGCAGATGCTCGCGTGGTTCAAGGAGGAGGCGGCGTAGGCCTCGCGCTTAAAGCGCTGCAGGGCTTTTGGGTCGTGGGCAAGATTTTCAGGAAGGAACTTCAGAGCGACCCGTCGGTTCAGACGGATGTCTTCTGCCTCGTAAACCACTCCCATCCCGCCCGCGCCGAGCTTCCCGATTACACGGTAGTGCGAAATGGTTCGGCCGATCGGGGAGTCGTCGGGCTTTCGATCGTTGTCGTTTTTCTGTTGCTGGGCGAGGGCCTGCGCGGCCGCTTCTATCGCGGGCGTCTCCAGGAAGCTTCCTGCTCGCTGCTGTGCCGTGAGCAGAGAGCGGACTTCACGTTCCAGATCTTCGTCGGCACCGCACGCTTTCCGCAGAAATGAATCGCGCTCCTCGGGCGGATGCTCCAGCACTGACTGCAGGAGGCTATCGACTTGTTTCCAACGATCAGAGTCCATTGGTCGTGCTGCCGGTCAGTTCTCGGTAGAGCCAGGCCTTGGCGGTGCTCCAGTCCCGCATCACGGTGACGGACGACACTTTGAGCACCTCAGCGGTCTCCTCGACGCTGAGTCCGCCAAAGAAGCGCATCTCGACCACCTGCACTTTGCGCGGATCGAACCGAGCCAGCGCGTCCAGCGCGTCATCGAGCGCCACCAAGTCCGCAGACTGGTCGCCGCCCACAATAGCCGTCTCATCCAGCGAAACATGTGGCACGCCGCCCCCACGCTTCAAGTTATGACGCCGGGCATGATCCACCAAAATTCGTCGCATCAACTGGGATGAAACCGCGAAGAAATGGGCGCGATTTTGCCACTTCATGCCTTTGTAATCCACCAGGCGCACGTAGGCCTCATTGACCAGAGCTGTGGCCTGAAGGCTATGGCCGGGACGCTCGCCCCTCATGTAGTGACTTGCGAGACGGCGGAGTTCCTCATAGACGATCGGCGTCAGCCGGTCGAGCGCGGCTCGGTCTCCGTCACCCCAGGCGCGAAGCAGTCCGCTCACGTCGCCGATTGGCGGCTTCTTAGCCTCGTCGTCTCCCGGTAGAGTGGATTTCTCCATGGCGTCACGCCTCGGAATCTTAACCCATAACGCAGCGCGTCCGAGAAAAGTTAATTTCGCGCATGATAGTTCCGCCCTGCCATTTGCGCCTATAGAGATGAGAGCGATGCAAGTCGCCCCGCAAGACATCAGGCAATGAAGGAGAAAAAATGAAATCCAGTATGTTTACGTGGATCGTGGCACTCAGTGTATGCGCTCCAATGGCTATGCCAACTCAGGTAGTCGCGCAGGAACAGAAGCGGGAAGCTGCTCGCTATACCATCACCGACCTCGGCACGTTGGAGGGCGGAACCTTTAGCCAGCCGTTCTTCATTAACAGGTATGGTCTGGTGAGTGGCTCATCGAGTCTGCCAAACCGCAATCAGCACGCAACCCTTTGGCTGGAAAAACTGAAGGTCGACATTGGCTCGCCCGGACTCGGGGGGCCGAACAGCATCGCCTTTGGCGACAACGACGGCTTCCAATCTGCCGGTGAAGCCGAAACCTCCACTCCGGATCCCAACGGTGAAGATTTTTGCGGATTCGGTACCCACCTCACCTGTCTACCTTTCTTTTGGCAGGACGGGGAAATGACGCAACTCCCGACCCTCGGTGGCAACAACGGCGTGGCGTGGGCGATCAGTGATCGAGGGGAAGTGGCCGGATTCGCGGAGAACTCGACACCGGACCCAGGCTGCCCAGCTCCTCAAGTTCTCCACTTTAAACCCGTCGTTTGGAAAAAAGGAGTGATTCACCAACTGCCTACGCTTGGGGGCGATCCAGATGGCGTCGCCCAGCAGATCAACGACAACGGACAGATTGTCGGTGGGTCGGGCACTTGTGCAAGTTTCAACACGAATTTTCTCTACAACCTCGTGCCAGTTCATGCCTTGCTCTGGGAAAAAGGCAAAGCGACTGACCTCGGCAATCTCGGCGGTAAAACGGGACAGGCGGGCGGAAACATCGCTTATGACATTAATAACCAGGGCCAGGTGGTCGGTAACTCGGACCTGGCGGGCGACACAACCTTTCACGCTTTTCTCTGGACGAAGGGAACTGGGATGCAGGATTTGGGCACCCTCTCCGGGGACGTAGCGAGCGTCAGCATCAGCATTAACGATGCCGGCTCGGTGATTGGCGCGTCCCTGGACGCGAAGTTCAACCCGCGGGCGTTTCTGTGGGAGAAAGGCGTGATGACCGACCTCAACACTATGATTGCGGGTCATTCTCCCCTGTATCTAATGACTGGTTGCTCCATCAATTCGCGCGGGGAAATCACCGGCTTGGGAATGACCAGCACTGGCGAAATTCACACCTACCTGGCAACCCCAATACACGGTCTTGCGACCAGCGAGAGCACTTCACAAGGCGTGATCAGCCCGAGGCTTCTGAGCGACGATGCCCGCAAGCTGCTTACTCAACAACTGCGCTTCGGACGATCCGGAGTTGGGCTCATTGGACCGCGATGATCGTGTGCGAGGATAGCTATGCCAATGTCGTATGGGTCAAGGAGTCTAAAAACATGAACCGAGACTGAGAGCAGGAGAATCTCCTGCTCTCTCTTCTTCTCGTTTCTCCGTCCCGAGATCGCGACCTGATTGCGGGAGGCGACCGGGGGGCTCCGGACGGATTGTCGCTAGTCTTCCCTTGGGATTGGGTCAGGGTAGCTTGTCAACCGGGATGTGGCTGCAATTGACGTTCACAACCCGGCTGGCAGGACTTATCCTGGTCGGCTTGGGGATTAGGATGTTTAGGCAAGCCGAACCCCCAGACGCCACAACCGGACGGCGTCGGGGAGGAGCGGCTCGCGTGATCCTGTGAGTGCAGAACCCGGTTGCTGGGATTCGCATCCTCTACGGGCGAAGGAATGTGAAGACATGATCTGAGGAATTGACTCCGAAAACGCCGGCTCCGGACCCGACCGCGATATTTGTGAGAATACCTGGAACCTCGACAAACGATTCACTGCTGGAGTCAAAGCGAAAAATGTCGTTCGACGTGTTAAGGGCCCACACCCCATCGCCATCGGCCGCGACTTGACCGAACGGTGAACCGAACGCGACGAACGCGTTGCTGTTGGGATCGTAACGGAAGATCTCGTTATCGCCGTTGATTCCCCACACGTCGTTCACCCCCACGGCGATGTCGACGAGGGTGCCTTGAACTTGCACGAACGATTGCTGGCCAAAGCTGAAGTGGAAGATTTGGCCCGAGCCATTGAGTCCCCATACGTCGCCTCCGCCGGTTGCGACCTGCGTCAGGCGCCCCCCTGACCCGCCCTCCTGATCGAACTGTTTTGTACAGTAGTTATACCTGAAAATCTGATCAGCAGAGTTTACACCCCAGACCTCATAGGGATGGCATTTGTCCTGAAAGCTTATGCCGACAACGATTTGTGCAAGGATACCCCCCTGCTCAGCGAAGGTTTTGGTGCTGTAGTTAAATCTATAAACGTGCCCGTTAATGTCTAGTCCCCAGACATCGTCAAGCTGTGAGACAGAGCCGCCACCCACCGCAACCTTGACAAGCGACGCTCCCGCGATCTTGAGGAAGGATTTCTTGGTGGCATTGAATCGCCAAACCGCGAATTTGGAATCGAGGCCAAAGATCTCGTTACGGCCGGCGGCGACTTGGACGAGAGTGCCCTTGACCTGTTTGAAATGCTGAGCTGATGCGGGAGCGACCAGCCAGGCCCAGCAAAATAGAACCAGCAGAACGCTCCAACAAACGTTTTTGCGCGACATACGAATCTCCTCTAAGGAATTTTTTTTTCTTCTCGGGAATCCGGGCGTGAGAGCAAAGGCCCCGCCTTGCCCGGAATTAGCGGCCTCTTGGGAACAATCGTGGTAAAATTCACGCCATTCGGCCATCCCCCGCGGCCAAAGCTACTTCGCATGTCCCTGGAATGTCCTAAAATCGGTGCTCAAAAGTTTTCAAAATTTCTAAAAACCGGGCTATGTCCAGTCTGACCACCAACTTGTACGAGTTCGACGAATTCCGTCTCGACCCGCAAAACCGGGTGTTGAGAAGGGGTGGGACGGCTGTGCCTCTAACCCCGAAGGCCTTCGATGTCCTGCTCTTGTTGATACAAGACGCCGGAAGGGTTGTGACCAAAGACGAATTGATGAAAGCGGTCTGGCCGGACAGTTTCGTTGAAGAGTCGAACCTGACGCAGACCATTTTCATGGTGCGAAAAGCGTTGGATGAGACGGCCGATCGGCGCTACATCCTCACCGTGCAAGGCCAGGGTTATCGGTTTCTGGTTCCAGTTACAGAGACAGCCAATTGCGGGGCGGAGATAAAAGCGCCGGAGATAGAAGGGCCTGTGCCGCCTCCCACTGCGGAAAGTGCGCCCGAAATTCAATTGCACTTGCCCCCGCGACGCGCAAGGGATTGGAGATCGCCCGTCATCGCCTCCGCCGGAGTCGCGCTGGTCCTGATAGTGGCGTCTACGTTTTGGATCGGGCGTTCGAGGCACGGCGCAGTTGAACCGCCTGGCAGAACCATGTTGGCTATTCTGCCGTTTGAGAATTTCACCGGCGATCCGGGGCAGGAATATTTCAGCGATGGTTTGACGGAGGAGATGATCAGCCAGCTCGGGGACCTCGATCCTGCTCATCTGGGTGTAATTGCCCGGACTTCGGTGATGCACTACAAGCACTCGCAGGAATCAATTCCCCAGATCGGGAAGGATTTGGGGGTGCAGTATGTGATCGAGGGCAGTGTGCGGCGCGATTCGGAGCGGGTGAGAATCACGGCGCAGCTGATCCAGGTGAAGGATCAGAGCCACCTGTGGGCGCGGGAATACGACCGCGATTTGGGCCACCTGCTGAAGCTGCAAGCGGAGATTGCGCGCGAAGTTGCCAATGAAATCGAGTTCAGCCTGAGCGGGCGTCGGCCGATCGAGGCGGCGCAGAAGGCCGCTGCCCCTACACCGGGGGCCAACTCATATGAAGCGTATGACCTGTATCTGAAGGGCCGGTATTTCTGGAACAAGAGGACGGCGGAGGGATTTCGACAGGCAGCCGATTACTTCCAGCAGGCAATCGATAAGGACCCGAACTACGGACGCGCCTACGCCGGGCTGGCGGACACTTTCAGCTTGATGAGCACATGGTACATGGGTCCGCAAAACCAGATGATGCCAAAGGCGCGGGCGGCGGCCTTACGGGCGCTGGAACTCGACGAGAGTCTCGCCGAGGCGCACGCCTCCCTTGCCCTGATCAAAGAGAACTACGATTACGACTGGCGGGACGCGGAGAAAGAATTCCGGCGGGCGATTCAGCTCGGCCCGCAATATGCGACGGCGCACCAGTGGTATGCGGAGTCTCTTTCGTGGCAAGGTCGATTCGAGGAAGCGTTTGCCGAGAGCGAGCGGGCGCGGCAACTGGATCCGTTATCGCTGATTATTGCCAGTGATTACGCAGCGATCCTATATCACTCGCGTCAATATGACAGCGCGCTGAAGCAATACCGCTCGGTGCTCGAACTGGATCCCAGTTTTGATCATGCGCGGGACGAGATGATTCCTTCCTATTTGCAACTGGGCAGATATGACGAGGCGGTCGACGGGATCAATCGCTGGGTTGCCAGCGACGAAGCGCCATGGATGTGGGCGTGGAAGGCGGCCGTTTATGGCCGCTCGGGCCATGCGGAGGAGGCGCGCCGGGCGTTGGCGAAACTTGAGCAGATTTCTCGCTCGCGGACGGATCGAACCGCAACCTTGTTGATCGCGTATTCGGGCACAGGCCAGAAAGAGCGACTGATCGAACTGCTGCAGAACGCATACTCGGGGCACTCGAATGCGGTAGTGCAAATCAAAGTAGACCCGATGTATGATCCGATTCGGAGTGATCCGCGGTTCGAGGATTTGCTGCGCCGCGTTGGATTGGAACAGTAAAAACTGCCTGGCTTTCGCGCTGGCCGTCGGCAATGCGGAAGGCTTTCAGCGCGGGCGGCAGATTGTCCGCAACCAAGCCGGGTCGTCAATGGTCGGAAACCGGAAACTATCCACAAACGGGCTTCGGGGAATCAATGGAATGATCCCCAAACCGACTTCTGGACAAGTTCGGGCCCATATCCGGACCGCAAGCCAGCAGCGTACCGCCGGCTCGTCAAAGCCATCGCGAACCCGACTCAGAAGAACTTGCTCTTGAATGCTTCGTGTCGCTGGCGGGCCGTATTCAACAGCGTGGCAAATTCAGGATCATTTCGCAAACCGTTCAACAGCGGATCGGTGGTGAAATACGGATAACAGAAGAATCCGCCTTCAATGCTGCGACGCAAGACTCGGAGTGCGGAAGTCTTGTCCCCTAATACCGAGTATGCTTGCGCAATCTTGTACATCCCTTCAGGGTCACCGACTCCGCGTTCTCTAATCTTGTTCTCCACACGACCCAGGATTTCCAGTCCGTCGCTGTCCCGATGGGCAATCGAATCACTAAAAGCTTTTCCAACTTGCGCGTACAGGGAAGGATCGAGTTCGTAGGCGCGATCGAAATCCTTGGCAGCCTGCTCCCAATGTTTCCGGTAATACTCCCCGAAGCCCCGATAAAAAAGAATGAGTGAGTCGTTCTGATCCGGCAAGCTACCAAGAAATTTGTCGTACTCCCCGAGATAGAGGTAGGTGTTAAGGACTGAGCCGTTGGCTTTGACCAGAGGATCGAACTGGAGTGCGCGCTCACCTTCCGCGACCGACTCGTTCAGCATGCCCCCAAAACGGTAGGCATATCCCAATTCCCAGTGCACCGCTGCCTGGTTGGGATAAGTCTTGAGCGCATCCCGCAGCAGCGGCACCGCTTGCTCAACATTGCCGGTGTCGACGAGGAGGTTTGCCAGGAAAATACTTGCGTCCAATTGTGACGGCTGTATCGCGAGCGCGCGTTTATAAGCAGCTTGCGCGCGGCGGTACTGAACGCGGCCACCAAACTCGAAAGCCGCATCGGAGGTATAAGATGCCCCAAGATAGGCCCAGGCGGGAGCATAGTTCGGGTCGATCTCGGTCGACTTTTCCAGCATCTTGATCGCCAGGGGAAAGTTGTGCCTGCTATGAAGATCGACGCCACGCAGATAGTATTCATAGGCGAGCGGATTGATAGGGGCGTCAGGCTTGATACTGTCCGCCTCGGATGGCGAAAGGTTCAACTGCAGTCCTTGGATGATCTGCTGGGCTACATTGTCCTGGACCCGCAATAGTTTGTCGTACTTCAGATCGATCGTACCCCGGCCCACAATTCTCTCGGTCTTGGCATCAATTAATTGATAGGTAATCCGCAGGTCATCGCCATCGCGAATAAAGCTCCCGGTCAGAAGGGTGTCAACGCTCAGATCCGCTGCAACTTTTTGAATATCAATTACCTGGTTTCGATATTTCTCGATGGCGGTGGAAGGCCTGACAGTCAATGAACTCACGGAGTCGAGCTTGGTAATGACGGCGTCTGCCAGCGAGAAGCCCAGGAAATCGTTGTCGGGATCTTGCCGGAGGTTCTGCAGCGGAAGAATCGCCAGACTCCGGTGTGCGGCCAAGGCCTGGCCAGTCCCCGGTTTCGTCGGGTGCAAATAGTTTTGTGATTGCCAGTATCGCAACGCCCAGCAGCGCGAGTGCGGCAATCGACAGGACCGTCCATCGGATCGTCTTGCGGTCCCGCCATCCGAAGGGCACTGCTACCGGTTCAGCGTTTTCCGTCGCGGCGAAGTCCGCTCCGGCCGTCTGCGCAACCTTTTGCGCGTTTCGGCTTGCGGCTTCGCCGACCAATTGCGGCGCAGAAACAGTCAAACCAAACTGCTCTTTTTCATCCTCCCAACTTCTGACCTCGGCGCTGAAGCGATAACCCCGGCCAGGGACGGTCACGATGAAATGGGGATCGCCCGGAGAGTCGCCGAGGGCTCTGCGGATCATCGAAACCTGCTGGGTCAAGTTCGATTCCTCCACGAAACTGTCCGGCCACAGCGATTTCATCAGTTCTTCTTTGGAGAGCATTCGCCCGCTGTTTTGCACCAGCAGCAGCAGAGTGTCATAGGTTTTTGGAGTGAGGGTTACAGGTCTGTCCTCTTTGAGCAACACGTGCTGAATCGTGTCCAAAAGAAACGGGTGAAATTCGTAAATCTGAGCCTTCCTGGGCCCGCGCAAACTTGGCTCGAAGTGGTTGGCTGTACTCATTGACCGGCTTCTGGCAGACGATCCTTAAAACCGCTCGCCCACCAATACGGTGGCCTCCTTAATATAATGAAGGAGCCATTGTTCTTGAGGTTTTCCTACGAGAAGGCTCAGATCAGCTTCTCGCCTTTCAGCAGATCACTAGCGAACGTCGCGCGGACCGGAGAGTTAGATCTGAAACTGCGCCTTATTCTACAACAGGAACACAGGGCGCAGAACGCTGGAGAATGGCGTCTCTACCTCCGCCCGTTCCCCGCTGACAGCCTTCGTATCCTTCGCGAATCCCATCCGTGTCCCTTTTCTTCCAGTTAGACGCAGCTTTCCTAGATTTTTTTGACGGATTTTAGAGATCTTTTAGGACCTCCTCAGGACAGTTCCGCCATTTCCGCGCGAGAGTGATCCCGTCGAAGCGCATGCGCGCCACGATCCGACTGCCCGGTTCGACTCGACAGCGGCCAAACTGACAAAAATAGGAGATTGATCTAATGACTCACGAATACAAAACAATTCAAGTTGGCAAGTGCCTCATGTTGCTGGCGCTTGCTATGACGATCCTTAGCTCCGCGGTACAACTGCAGGCAGAAGTTCAAAAGAAAGCCTTCAAGCTCTACCCAAACCCGCCGTTCGCAAGCTGTTTTGGATCTAACGCAAAGAAATCGCCGCTGGAAAGTGTGGACGCCTATGACAGCATCACTACAATCTGGGTGCATGGGAAGGCCGTTCTCCGCGAGAATCTGGCCATCAATTCAAACAGGTAATCCGTTATTTTTGGAGGCCGCCCGCCAAGCTTTTCCATAATGCGTGTTTACCGTGAGTCGCCAGCTACATAGAAGTGATCCATAAACAGGCTCAGAGGAAATACGCCTATCGGTGCAGGGAAGTCGGCTTCTCATCAGCAATCCGTCGGTCAGGGCAAACCGAGGTAATCAATCTGGGCTGAACCGGGCATAGAAGATCCCAGCATGCGCCCTGTCTAGCAAACCCACGCTCCAGACGACGCATCTGAGATTCCGCGCGCTGCGGCGGCCATTTTGTCGAGGGGCGGCCACAACTTGTGCAAATCCGCCCTGGGCGCGTCCAATGTCCCGACGTTGGCGCAAGCTCAAATTCCAGCCTCACGCTCTCGGTGGGTGATTTATCGCAACGCCAAACGCATCGCGTTCCCTTGGCGCTCAAAGTTGATCTTCAGGATTGCCGGGTGGTCCTTGGCGAAACTCCCCAAGATGGTCGCTGACTGTTCGTATTTGTCCGGCGCGGAACGCACCCGAACTAGAATGCGGTGTTTGCCTGCCGTCAGGCGGACGGTTTCGGTTTCCCGAACATCGGTTCTAAAGGGATTCCAATGCTTCTTGACCTGGCCGTGCAAGGGACGATCGTAAGCCAACTTGTCGTCGATCCACAGCGAAAGATCTGCCGATGAGAAACGATGTTCGATGCGTATGTCCAATGTGGAATCTGCAACCGTCTTGGAAGGCGCTCTGGAATTGGAAACGTGTCCTACAGTGTGTTCAATAGCATTTGGATCATTCACTACCGGAGCCGGTTCACCTGCGCCGACAGTCGCTAATAAACCGATCTGGCTTGTACTTCGCGATCGCAGACTTTTGTGATATGCAAAAAGGCTCAGAATGACGGCCACAGCCGCGAATACGAGGCCTATGCGTACCACCTTCCGCCGCCTCCATGACAAGACTAGTTGCCGAATGAGTGTGTGTGCTTGTCTCGCATGGTGCGCTGGCATTTTGAAGAAACCAATCCGCACGCGGTTGGCTGAAGAAACGCCAGTCGTAGGGTTGCGGTGTGATTGAGTGACACCCTTCCCAGATCTTGAGAACTGCGATGCGCCGTAGGCTTTTTTTGAGATTGACTGGCATCGCTCTCGAAGCTCATGCAGATCCAGAGCAAATTCCAATCCCCGCTGATAGCGCTGCACAGGATCCTTTGCCATGGCACGGGCGATTATGGCATCCAGTTCAGGAGGAAGGTCGGGATCCAACGCTGTTGCCCGAAGAGGCTCGCGGTTGGCTACCTTGAAGCAAACTGTCGTCGCACTGTTGCCTTGGAAAGGCCCGTAGCCGGTAACCATGTGGTAAAGAATCGCGCCCAAAGAAAACAGGTCGGAGCGTCGATCCACCGCCTCACCCTCCAACTGTTCCGGCGACATGTACGCCGGTGTGCCCAGCACCCGGCCCGGAAGCGTCAGGTTTGCCAGGTTTAGTTTTGCGATCCCGAAATCCGCGATCTTAGCGCGCCCTTCAGTCGTCACCAGAATGTTGGCCGGCTTCATGTCACGATGAACTACACCTTGGCCGTGAGCGTGATCCAGTGCTTCTGCCAGTTCCTCCGTTAACAAGAGCGCGGTATCGAGCGGTAGCTTCTTGGTTTTTTCCGAGAGTAGTCGGTCCAGCGATTGACCCGCAATGAACTCCATAACGATGAATGCATTATGACCTTCCGGATCCTCGCCAGTATCGAAGATGGTCACGATGCCGGGATGCAACAAACGACCAGCTGCCTGAGCCTCAAGGAAAAACCTCTCTCGATATTCCCGCTGCTCCTCTGGATTCTGGCTGGAGAGCGAAATCGTTTTGACAGCTACAAACCGGTCGATCTTTGGATCACGAGCTTTATACACCACCCCCATCGCTCCGCTGCCAAGCTCGGCTACGACCTCGTATCGTCCGAAACGCTTACCCCAGCGAGTTTCCATTTGGCTTGATCCGACCTAACACACCCGCTTCTAGTTTAGGGCTCCCTCCCAAACAGAGTGTGTAGGCCAGAGTACGAACACGGTTACGGCGGTAATCCTTTCTTGTGACTAAGGGCATATCGAATGCTCGTGATTGGGAAAGGCTTTACCGGGCTGCCGTCCTCGAGTCAAAACAGCCAGTGACAATGGAAAGAAGCAGGACGCCATCGCTAGGGCACCGCAGATCTCATGAGGTACATCGTCTGGCCCGCTTGTTTGTACATGCCTTGACACGTATATGCGCGATAGAGTATACAAGAAACGTGGAATCTGTATTCGAAATTATTGCGGAGCCGAACCGCCGCGCCATATTGAGCCTCCTGGTCTCGTCCCAACAGTCGGTGGGAGAGATCGAGCGCCAGCTTCATATGTCACAGCCGGCCGTGTCAAAGCACCTGCGAGTGTTACGCGACGCCGGTTTCGTCGAATCCAGGGTGGACGCACAGCGCCGTCTCTACCGGCTGAAACCTGGACCACTTCAAGAGATGGATGACTGGCTGGCTCAGTTCCGCCGCTTCTGGTCCGCACACGTGGATGCTCTCGAACGACACCTTAACCGTATGGATCACGATCGCATGGATCGCGACCGCATGCATCAGAAACCACCAAAGAAACCGAAGACAAAGGAGAAGACGACGCGGCCCAAACCGCGAACGTGACAAAGGAGAAACCTATGAAAATCAAACTGACCAGCGTATACGTGGACAACCAGGACAAAGCCCTGCGCTTCTATACTGAAACACTGGGTTTTGCCAAGAAGTCGGATTTCAGTCAGGGCCCATTTCGCTGGCTCACTGTGGCGTCGTCCGAGGAGCCGGACGGCACTGAGTTGCAGCTGGCACTCAATGACAACCCTGCGGCCAAAGCGTACCAGCAGGCGCTTTTTCAGCAGCGCCAGCCTGCAGTCATGTTTTTCACCGACGACGTCAAGGGCGACTACGAGCGGATCAAGGCCCGCGGCGCCGAGTTCACCATGCCGCCGACCGACGTGACCGGCTCGACCATTGCGATGCTGAACGACACCTGTGGCAACCTGATTCAGCTCACCCAGTTGAAGCGTTGGTAGGACGGACATCCGGGAGGATGCCTTTAAGATGGTAGAGGAGTATTCATGACGGGCTACACGGTTGATCTGACAATAAGCTGTGACTCGATCGAGGAGCAGGCTATCAGTAGGCAACTCGGAATTGAGGCTACTCGCTTCTTTAAGAAAGGGGAGCCCAGGGCTCCCGGAGCAGCATCGCTGCGCGCACACTCCACGTGGGTTTTAGAGGTTCTGCCTCCCTTGCGAAAGGAGTGGCCCTCGTTGGAAGAGGGACTTAATTTCATCATGGACAAGCTCGAACCTGCCAGGGATGCTCTTCACCACATCGCGGATAAGTCTGACACAGCCATTGTTTGTGGTTGCTTCTATTCGAGTCTGGGGGCTGGATCTACGCTGTCTCCGAACGTCATTAGACGGCTAGCAGAACTGGGCCTCAGCATCCGCATTCAGAATTACTGGGGTGGATATCCAGAAGAACCTGTTGAAAAGATCTCGCCCATCGCCACGCCGGGTGGCCAGCTATAAGGATGAAGAAGTGACCGATCGCGAACAGTACACAACGGGTCCGGCCAACATCGCACAGATACGAAAGGGCCGGGGACAAAACGGCGAAGAGAAGTGGACGCTCGTTCTCGTCAGAGAACTGCGCCACTCGCCGGAAAAAGTCTGGGAGGCGCTTACCGACCCGGCGCATCTGCGCGAGTGGGCTCCCTTTGATGCCGATGGGAGCCTGGGTACGGTTGGAACCACGGTCAAGCTCACCACGGTGGCAGCGCCCAAGCCGACAGTTTCCGAAGCAACGGTGACACGAGCCGAGGCTCCCAAGTTGCTTGAGTACAACTGGGGCGACCACGACATGCGGTGGGAACTCGAAGCCTCGGATGGAGGCACGCGCCTGACGCTGTGGACCAACATCGATCGCCGCTTCATCGCAATGGGCGCTGCCGGGTGGCACATTTGTTTCGATGTTCTGGATCATCTGCTCAGCGGAACTCCCATCGGCCGCATCGTTGGCCCCGAGGCCATGAAGTTCGGCTGGCAGCGCCTGCACGCGGAGTACGCCAAGCAGTTCGGTATTGAAACGCCCAACTGGCCGCCTCAGGCGGCGCAAAAGTCGTGAATCAAAGGGAGCACAAAACAATGCAGGGGTGCCCCATCCTTATTCGCCCCATGCTTATTGAAGGAGACAGATCATGGCCACATCAGCCAATGCAACAAACATCGTGAACCGAGGCATCACACGTACCGTTTGTCGCTGGATGCACATCGTCTTTGCCATTCCGATACTTGGTTATATTTACAGTCCGTTTGAAAGGCTACCGGGCTACGCTTTCGAACTCGATTTGTCTTCGTTCCTGTTATGGTCCTTTCGGGACTGTGGATGTGGAAAGGCCATGTGGTGCGACGACTAATTTGGAAAAGCCGGGGCAGACAGGGTGTCGTGGTTTCCGCGTCGCCGCGCAGCGCTAACCTGGTATAAGATCACTTTCTTTGGAGCGTCAATCCATGAACAGAATGAACCCCAAGGTCGATGGACTTTTAAGAAAAACCAAAAAGTGGCAGGAAGAATTTGAAACCTTGAGAGAGATCGTTCTTGACTCTCCGCTGACCGAGGAAGTGAAGTGGGGCCAGGCTTGTTACGCGTCTGATGGAAGAAATATAGTTTTGATCCACGGATTCAAAGAATACTGTGCGCTTCTATTTTTCAAAGGCGCCTTGTTGAAAGATCCCAAGGCGATTCTCATCCAGCAAACCGAGAATGTGCAGTCGGCGCGCCAGATTCGCTTCACCAGTGTTCGAGAAATCGTTGCGATGAAACCCATCTTGAAAGCCTATATCCAGGAAGCCATTGAAGTGGAAGAGGCCGGTTTGAAGGTGAAGCTCAAGAAAACTTCTGAGTTCAAAGTTCCGGAAGAATTTCAAAAACAACTGGATGAAAAGCCGGCGTTGAAAAAAGCCTTTGCTGCGCTGACCCCGGGACGGCAAAGAGGATATCTTTTTTATTTTTCTGCCGCCAAACAATCCAAAACGCGGGAGGCGAGGATTGAAAAATGTACGCCGCAAATTCTCAAGGGCAAGGGCTTGGATGATTAGTGGGCCCGTGCGAAGACTGCACCTATTATGGTGCAGAATTTCTCTAAAAAAAATCACTCGATTTCGCCCAAAATCTAGAAAACAAAGGATCGGGAAAAATTCTGCCTTGTAGATCTATGGTTCTTAAGGTAGTTACAGGCAAAATATTATAAACATTGGAGTTAGATCGTCTGTCGGGCCCGGTTGCTCCTATGCGCTGGACTACAGCAAAGCGCCGGACGAAGGTCTTCGCCTTCGTCTGGTTGGTCGGACTCAGCAGTTGGTGGTGGCCAAGAGCTGCGTCCCTGTTAGGTTGTCAAAGAACGTGGTTATCTTGTAGATAACCTTTGTTGCTCTATAATATCGCGGACGAAGGGATGAGATCAAGGGGAAAGTGGAGGGCCCTGAGAGCTGTTCCCAAAACGGGACAACGTTAAGTGCGCGAACGTGTAAGCCTGATGGCGCAAGACGATCTATAGCTATGACATCTGGGGCTGTCTCCTTCGGAATATGGCGAAATCCAGGTTAGCGCCCGAAGAATGGGTGTTACCAGCCCGAATATACAAGTAATGGGCGCCAACCTGGGGCACCGGGCATGCAGCCCCCGGGTCTTCCGATCCCTACCTGCGCCGTAATCGTGACGGTCTTTCGCGAAGCTCCCGCGCGACCTCCATCGGATACGACTGCGTCACCACTTGTTCGAATTCCTCGAGGCTGCCTAGTTCGCGGAACAGCGTTCGTAGATCGTCAAGGTCCGCCCTTGGAACCTCCCGTTCGCTAATCTCTGACAGAATGGCCTGGGCGAGGACCCTCGCCGCCTCTGGATTTCCCGCACGAAGGTGAAGGAGCCCCGCCAGACTTGGACGCAATCGGGCGACCACGGGAGATGCGGTAAGCTCGACCGCTGCGGTCTTGTTCTGACTCCTGAGAGCGTGTCGGGCCCAAGCGGTCGCGACGTCCGTTTCATTTCCAAGCTTTGCCTTGAATCGCTGGATTAGTTCCTCTGCTTCGTCGCCTCGCTTCGCGTAGTCGAGCATGTAAATACAGCGGGAAACCACTTTGGTGGACGGCTCGGATGTCTGGATGATCTCTAGCAGGACGTCTGCCGCTATGGATTCCTTATCCTCAAAGCTGTATGCCTCGGCAAGCTTAAGGCTAAAGTCAGCATCCTTCGCCCCGGCATCCCGCCAAATAGCTCGCACAAAATCTAGGTCCGGGTACCATTCGGCTGCCTTCCTCTGGAAGGAGGGCGTGGGTTCGAAATGTTTCCGCACCACCGTCCACAGATACTCCTCGCTTGAATCGCGCGTAATTTCCCAGAGCCGCTGGGCACGCCTCAAGATCGATGCGGACGGCGCATTCCTGACCTGGTAGAACCGGAGCAGTTCACGATAGGTTTCTGGGTGACCGAAGGACTCCGCATACTGCTCCATGTCCTTCACCGCCGCATCTGGATCGTACCGAAGCTTCGCCCAAGCCTTTTGGATTAGGTCGTTCAGCTTGGGCTCGATTGATTCTTTCGGCACGAAAGAAGCAAATAGCCTTAGGTAATCTCTTAACAGAATGGATTCGTCTGGGTTCGTACCGCCCCCGACCCTGAGTTCCTCCCGAACCTGGAGAGCAGCCTCAGAGTGAAGCACAAATACTTCGTTGAGGTGGAGCGCGTCCTTGCCATCCCCGGAATCTTGATTCAGCGTCGACAGAATGCGGTTGGTCACTTCTCGCTCGCGCTCATCTTCCGAACCTTTCATCTTTGGAAGCCTGCTGACAGCAACCATGATCTCCAGATCCGCGCCACTACCCTCCCGCCTGGAGCGTTTTAGACTCTGGAGGACAGTGCGAGCGCCGTCCAGGTTCTCGAGGGTTGGCAAAACTAGGCACAAGACCTTATCCGCCAAGAGCGTCGTAGCAACGCCGCCTATTTCAGTAATTCCGGTTCGCGAATCAACCAGGAGAAAGTCTGGTTGGAACTCGTCAAGAATCCGCGTTTGCAACTCCTTAAAAATCTGCACGCCCTGCGCACCTTTTTCGTAAAACAAGTCGTGCCAGTTGATGGCAGAAAGCATGGACCAATATTCGGGGGATGGCGCCCGTCCCGCAGGTATAAGATGCACCATCGTTTTCTCGATCCCTGGTACGGGAACGCAGATGGCAAAGTTCTTCAGTGGCAGGCTGACTTCCCCATTCAATCGGAAGTCATTAACGTAGTCCACAATACCTCTCTCTACCGCAAGAGGCGCGGCGTCCTCATTTCGCGAGAATTTGTAGTGGAGGCCAGGTGCCTCGAGATCGAAATCTAAGGCTACAACCCTGAATCCCAGCTTCGCGAGGTAGACGGCCGCATTCGCGAGAGCCAATGACCGTCCCGACCCGCCCTTGTATGAATAGAAGGTAATTGTTTCCATTTTCTCTACCTCGCGACCGCGAAGAAGGAGTTCCTTTCCGAAATCGCCCCGGCTATCTCGTCACATCTCCCGAGTTCTCCGTGCCTCTCCAGCGCGGGGAACCGAAGCCTTCGACACCTCGTTCCGGGGACGATGCCTTCTGCGCCGGCCTTAGGGTCCCCTTCATTCCGAGCGATGGGGGTGCCGCTTGCCATCGCCTTTCTCAGCACATCGTTGATTCTTGTCTGATATCCAGAGCCCTGGCCCTTGAACCACGCAAGTATGTCCGCGTCGAGCCTGATGCTGACCGCCTCCTTGACCGGCCGGTAGAACTTCCCTATCACAGCACCACTCCAGTCCTTGACCTCAGGGATATCCGAGGTGTCGATGTCCTCGTCGCGCTTCCCGGCAAGGGCGGCGAGTTCCGCGTCAAAATTCTTGTTGCGATTCTTCATATGCTCTCCTCTCATGGGCAGTAGCCAGCCTCGCAGAGATAACTCTGATGAGCTCTTCTGCGCCCTCGATTTCGGTGATTGTGTGGACGACAAGGATTGTCATGACATTCTTCGCGACCCCGATGGTCCGCCATCGTTCCTCGTAATCACACGGGTCAAGCAGGCTGTGATGTAGCGGGTCGTCAAATACGTAGCTCGCCAGTTCGAAGCTGACACCATGCTTCGCTAAGTTCGCTCGGTTCTTCTCATCATCTCAGTCAAACTGCATATCTTCGACGTCGTATATACAATTATGCATACTGACGCGGAGGCTGTCAACTGTATATACATTACCGTAGTTTTTCTAAACAGAGGGCGGAACGATTGGCCTTTCATTCCCGAAAACCTGGACAGACGAAACGTTCCCAGCAGCTAGTTTGAATCACAGCCCAAAGAGAACTGCAGGGCGGCGCACACTTCATTCATCCGCGCGGCACTAAGCTGGGCTACGCATCTTCCTAACCGCTGTTGGGATACGGTCACCGCGTTGTGCAGGTTTACTGCACAAGGGGACTTCATGCCGTCTTCCTCATGCAGAACGACCTCCGATGGCACGCCGCGAATGGTAGAAGTGACAGGCGCAACCGTGACTGTGGATAAATAGGCGATGGCGCTGTTGCGGGTGAGCACGAGGGCCGGTCGTTTTTTGTCGGGCGCGGCAAACTGGTAGAGCCGAACTTCACCTCGCGCTATCCTTCCTCTGGCTAGTCTTGCGGCCACGTGGCCTCCGACTCCCAACCCCGGGTTTCCGCGTCGGCTTGCGACTGTCGCGAGTAACCCTCGCGGTCGCGTTCTTCACTGGCTCGCAATTCTAACCGGCGGAGATGTTCCCGCAGGGCGTCACGCACCAGAGCGGAGCGGTTTCGCCTGGTGCGCTTCGCGGCTTGGTCGGCGGCGCGTAACAGCTTTTTATCCAGCACGATTTGAACGATTTCCATATGTGGAACCTATTCCACAGTATACTCCACATGGAACATGATTGCTGGTTTTGCGCCAGCGTCCAACGTCCCCACCCTAAATTTCGCGAAGAACGCGAAATTTAGAATGGGGCACCCGTCCACGCGTCCCTTGGAAAACTCGAGCGAAAATGGGGAGCAATACGTCCAACGGTTAAAAGTCAAAATCCCCACCCTAACGTCGCAAAGCCAGAGTGAGAGTGGGATTGGACTATCTCTGCGACGTTAGGATGGGGCACCCGGTCGCGATCGTTTGTCGCAGGGATAGGGATTCCTCGCTTCGCTCGGAATGACAACCTCGGAGAAAATCTCGGGACAGATGGACGCTCGTGTGCCCACTGGATCGCGCGACGGGGCTGTCCGGCGACTCGGCCTTGGTTTAACCTGCAACATACCTACCAGTATGCATGTTCGAATTACCAGTGTCAAACTCGAATATGGAATCGCGAAGTCCGACTCTGCAGCGTCTATTGAATTGCGTAGAGAGTCGAGCGATTCGTGACAGAAATGCTCCGCGGATAGACCCCATCGCCGGGTGATTTCGTATCGCAGTTGCCCACTGTTTCGTCCCTCGCCAATCGTGATTCGTCACAAAGAACAGCGATCCCAAGTTTTTCGGGTGACTGCGTGCTCGAACTAACGGTCATAGCGCCGAGTTGTGCTTGACGTAAATCGCCAGTCATCTCGGCAGCACGACCTTACCGGAGGAAGAGAAGACATGAGCGCACTAAGACAGCTGCGGAATTTCTGGATAACAGGATTCGGGGCTCGGCAGCAGTAATGTGTTCCGCCTCCACGGCAATAACAGAACAACTAAACACTAGCCACTGCTTCTAAGGGGTTCCACCATGACCACTCATTTCAAATCAACTCAGGAGGAATTATGAATCGACGGCAGCTTTGGAAGGTCGTAAGTGTCGCACTTCTTGCATGTGGTTTTGCAAGCGCTCAAAAGATCACCTCATTTAGCGCTCCGGGCGCGGGCACAGGCGCTGGCCAGGGCACCGGGGGCTTCGGCATCAACCCGCAGGGGACTGTCGTGGGATCCTACCTTGACGATGGCAACGTGTTTCACGGCTACCAGTGCGTTTCGGGCTGTGGTTCGCTCAGCACCTTCACCACATTCAATGCTCCGGGCGCGGGCACCGCGGCGAACCAGGGCACCATCACTTTCAGCATCAACCTGTTCGGAGTGACTACGGGGTACTACATTGACGCAAGTAACGTGGCTCACGGCTTCGTGACTGCTGCTCCGTTCACGAACTTCGTCACTTTGACCGATCCCGATGCCGGGCAAGGCCCCGGCCAGGGCACTTTCGCGGGCAACGTCAACCAGAGAGGAGAGATCGCCGGATCCTACGTTGATGCGAGCGGTGTATCTCACGGCTTCGTCACCGCTCCGCCTTACCGCACCTTCACCTCATTCGATCCTGAGGGCTCCGTATCCACGATTATGCCAGTGGCAAGCGGCCTCAACCTGGAGGGGGCGGTCGACGGAGCATACCTTGACGCGGGCGGCGCGTTTCACGGCTTCGTGCGCGCTGGGAACGGTACCATCACCGAATTCAACGTCAAGGGGGCAGGCACGGGCTCCGGCCAGGGCACCTCAGCCTCAAGCATCAACGACCTGGGAGAGGTTACGGCAAACTACATTGATTCGAGCGGCGTGAATCACGGCTTCTTGCGCGGTCCGTTCGGCGAAATCACCACCTTCAACGTCAAGGCCGCAGGCAAAGGCGCGGGCCAAGGCACCGTACCCGAGGGCATCGACTTTTGGGGGGGGATCACAGGACAATACATCGACTCGAACGGCGCGAATCACGGCTTCGTTCGCCATCCGTGGGGCGCCATCACCAGCTTCGACGCTCCGGGGGCGGGGACAGCCTCTGGTCAGGGCACCATTCCGGCGACCCCCAACCTGTTTGGGGCGATCACCGGACAATATATTGACGCGAACAACGTGCATTTCGGCTTCCTGCGGAACCCGTAAGCCCGCTCTGGGGGCTGGCCCACCTTTACGTTCCTTGTGAAGATGGGAACGATGAGGCCGGCGTCACGGATGGAAAACCGGGACGCAGGCTGTACTCGTCCCCGCCGTTGCAAAACCTGGAAAGGTTGGCCAGCCCCCGACATTCACTATTGGACTGCGCCGAGGGCAGGCGACGTGAATCGCCAGTCATCCCGGCAACGGAGACTTTGCTCGGACGAAAAGGAGAAGACATGAGGGCACTAAGACAGCTGCGGAATTTCCGGATACTGTGGGTTACGACGGTTGTTCTGGCTTGCTTCAGCAATGCAGTCGCTCAAGCGAGCTATAAAGTTACCGACATGGGCAGTGAGGGGAGTGACAATCTGGGTTGCGCCATGTCCGTCAATAATGAAGGCTGGACGGAGATCATGGCTGGGAACTTGCCACCTGGGGAGCAGGATAACCAGTTCGGAACACTTCTAAACGGACGCGCGCTGATTGACGTGGACGGATTCAAGCTCGACCTGGGCACGCTCGGAGGAACGAACACTTGGATGAACTGGGGCCAGATCAACGACTTCGCGCAGATCGTAGGTTATTCCGAAACGTCTGTCCCAGACCCGAACGGCGAAGACGTTTGTGGCTTCGGCACACACCTTACGTGTCGCCCGTTTATTTGGCAATTGTTTCACATGAGCGCTCTCCAGACGCTTGGTGGAAATAACGGGCAGGCGAGCGGGATCAATCTCCGTGGACAGATCGCAGGATTTGCGGAAAACGGTGCGGTGGACTCCTCATGCCCGTCTGGCACAACTAATAATCGGATTGACTTGGGGACGTTGTGGAAAAACGGCAAAGCCCAACCCCAAGCTCTTCTTCCGCTGGGTAGCGATCCAGACTCGATCGCGTTCGGCATCAACGATCAAGGCCAAGCCGTAGGTTACTCGGGAACCTGTACCTTGGCGAATCACGCCGTGGTGTGGGAAAACAACACTCCCACCCCGCTTCCGGACCTCGGAGTTGAGGGCCTTAGTTTAGCCTGGGCCATTAACGACCAGGGCCAAATTGTTGGGGAAGTCCTTCGCCCTGACGGCGCAACCGATCATGCCGTTCTTTGGCAGAACGGCGTGATCACAGACCTCAAAACTCTGCCGGGAGATTTTGGCTCCCTGGCCAGTGGCATCAACAGCAAGGGCCAAGTGGTGGGAAGCACATGGGACTCCAACTTTAACTGGTCCCATGCCTTCATCTATCAGAACGGCGTGATGACCGACCTCAACACGCTGCTTCCTGCCAGTTCCAACCTCTACGCAACCATGGGTAACAAGATCAACGAGCGCGGACAAATCTCGGGCATGGCAATCGTAGTCAGCGGGCCGGATAAGGGCAACATTCACGCCTTTCTGGCAACCCCTGCACACCAAAGCATGGGCAAGTCGGTGGCTGACGTCGCACCTATACGCCCGAAGTCCAATATGCCCGTGAATGCCGGCAATCAGTTTTTGCGGAGATTTGGACCTGGCCAATTCGGCCGATAACGGAATTCTGGGGCTGGCCAATCTTTACGCTGCAAGGGTGGGCCGGCCACGGTTACAAAGCAAACGGGAGGGTCAAGAATCCCCACCCTAACGTCGCAGAATAAGAGTGAAAATGGGAGCGGACTGTTTCCGCGACGTTAGGGTGGGGCACTTGGCTAGTAGGTGAAGGAGCGGATTCCTGCAGGGTCATCCACGAATCCGCTGCGGAGGCTGGGGTTAAGAGCGATGTGCACGGGAATCACGTTCCCGTTGTTAAAACTAAATCCGTTGAGGGATTCAACCAGATTCCCTTTGGTGTCGTAGACCTGGATGCTGCTGCCGCCGGCGGTTGAAATGGGCTGTGCGACAAGAAAGAGTTTGTGAATGGGATCGAATTCGACGTCCGCGCCGCTGTTCAACTGTCCCTCGGCTTCGGCCAGGAGTTCGGTGAACCCGGTCTTCGTCTTCAAATGGTAGAACTGGACGTTGGAGTCGATTTCGGTGGTGGTGCAGAAAATTCCATCCTCTGAATCGACGGCAATTCCGTTCACATTCCCGAATCCCACTCCGGTGAAAGTAGCCACTCTTGCTTTAGTGAGATCGATGATGCCGACGATGGGTTGGTCGGTCGGGCTTCCGTAGTCCTGGGCCACGACCGCCTGGTTGGTCTTGGTATCGAAGGCGAGCGGAGTACCGTAGCCCCATTGCGGAACATTGAGCACAACTCTCGGGCCAAAGGTGTTTTCGGCCACGTTCGAGGCCATTACAAAGTTATGAGGATTGTTGAGAGTGTTGTCGTAGACGAAGAACGCGTTGGTGGGGCTGCCCTGGTTGCGGCTGACTCCGGTGATGATGTGATTGGCGTCGAAGCCGGGCGTCCACAAACTGGTGTACTTATTCGAATTGAGCGGACTTAGAACGTGGTAAGTGCGCTTGTCGACGAATCCGTTTGAGCCGACGTGCTCATGTTCGATAAGCCCGGTTGAGGTGCCTACAACGCCGAAGGTCACGTCGTCGTCCTGGGTTTCTGTCTTGGCGACAACCTTAATGATTTTTCCAGTCTTTTGATCGAATGTTTCGACCGCGGACAAAACGTTTCCGTTGTTCAGCAGTTGTGCCTCGGCGAGAACGCCTTCGCTGCCGTTCTGATCGATGTCGAAGCCGAGGATTCCCCCGCCGAATTTTGTGTGGACGACTACCTTCCCCGGGCCTTTCGGGAGGTCTGAGGGAGTTTGAGCAGTAGTGAAGCAGGACAGGCCAAGCAACAATGCCGCAACATAGCACAACCGACCATTCGACGCGCCGTTGTATTTCATCTATCACTCCAATTGGGTCTGGACTTTCGCGGTGCGGACTGCCTTACCGCTGCCGAAGCTTACTTCAGCGCTCAGGAACTATGTCATGTCCTTGTCAAGGATTTGTTAAATTCTTGAATCGCAGCCACAACTTTTGATCTTTGAGCGGCAAAAGTCAAAATCACCACCCTATCGTCGCAAGACCAGAGTGAGGTTTGGGTCGGACCGCAGCGACAACTAATTGCTCGGCGCGACCTTGTCCGAATCGTGTAGCGCCATCACAACAAACTTCCAGCCGCTATCTCCTTTATGCAGCAGGTGGGTAGGCCCACCCGCTCCATCTCTTGACCATCCGTCTTGTACCGTATGGCCACGCCCGTCGCCGATGCTGATGTGGGGTTGAGAAACCGGAGCTGTTGCAGGCTGAATTCACTCCGGTGATATTCCCGTTGCCGAAGGTTTTCCATGACCGGGCCGAAGTTGGAAACCAGATTTGAGAAGAACTCCTGCGCCGGGATTTGAGCCAGATCCATAGTCTGATCTTCCAGTGATCATCGCTGTAGAGGTGGAGAAAGCCATGCTCCTCGCCTTTTTCGCCTACAGTAAACTCTGTAGAGAATTAAGTTCTTGTTCAGTGTTACGCTCCTTTGCAGTAAATTTACTCCCCTGCGTATCGCCACGACGGAGGGCAGAATGAGCGCCGCGGAAAAAGTTAACATCCTGATGGTGGACGATCAGCCTGGCAAGTTGCTCAGCTACGAGGTCATTCTGAGTGAGTTGGGCGAGAATTTGATTAAGGCTGCTTCCGGACCCGAAGCTCTGGAACAACTTCTGAGGAACGACGTCGCGGTTGTGTTGCTAGACGTCAACATGCCCGGACAGGACGGCTTCGAATTAGCGAAGATGATTCGCCAGCATCCCCGCTTCGAGAAAATTGCGATCATCTTTATCTCCGCGGTGCGCGTGACCGACATCGACCGGCTCACTGGATTCGAGCAGGGGGCGGTGGACTACATTTCGGTTCCGATCGTGCCCCGGCTTTTAAGAGCCAGGGTCAAAGTCTTCCTGGAGTTGTATCGGAAGACGCAAGAACTGGAACGGCTGAATGGCGAGTTACGGGACATTTCCTGCCACTTGATAAAGACACAAGATGAAGAACATCGTCGCATCGCACGAGAGTTGCACGATGGGTTGGGGCAGGAACTTGCTGCCCTTAAGATGATCGTAGCGCAGATTCCTCAACATAATTCAGCCAATGCGAAAGATCAGGCAGCCAATGAAGCAAGTGAAATCGTCGAGCGGGTGAGCCGACAAGTGCGCAGTATGTCGCATCTCCTGCACCCACCATTGCTCGACGAAGTGGGACTGGTCTCAGCCATTGGATGGTACTTGGAAGGATTGACGAAGCGCAGTGGCATTGCGACGTCGTTGGAGGTACAGCCTGCTGATTTCCCACGGCTCACGTGTGGTCTGGAAATCGCAGTCTTCCGGGCTATTCAGGAGGCGCTCACTAATGTTTTCAGGCATGCCGGAGCAAGTAATGCTTGGGTTACGCTGAGCCAGCAAGAAGGTCAGGTGATAGTCAGGGTCGGTGACGATGGCAAGGGCGTCGGTGCGGAGATTGCAGAGATGCGTCCTGGCAGTTTGGGAATCGGTCTGGCAGGCATGAGGCAGCGCGCCAAGGAGTTTGGAGGAAGCTTGCGATTGACCAACGCAAATCCCGGTACACTCGTCGAGATCGTCATTCCTGCCCAGAGCTTCGTTCCTCAGAAAGAACATGCCATCGCGTGACTGGCGCTCATTTGGATTGAAATTCGGATTGGGAACATTTTTCTCGATTGTTTCTACCAGACGGATGAGGAGGGGCGAACCCATGAGAGTGTTATGTGAGAAAAGTCGTTCCCCAAACGATAAGCAGGACGCTCCCGGAGGTAAATATGCCGGAGGTCCCTTGTCACTACGTCAGGTTGTTCACTGTGCGGTAGGGTGCAAGTAGCGTAGCTGGTCGCACAGTTCATCGATCCGTTCCTGCCTCTCCTCATATTCTCGACGTTCCGCATCTGTTAGACCTCTGAACGTTTCCTTCTCCAGACTCTCGATTTGGCTCTCGATGAGAGCGACGAGTACGTGGGGGACTTGCTGCGAAACACGGTATTGCATAAACACACACCTTGGCGACGAAAGGCGTCAGAGCGAGGTCAAATTCCAGCGTTCGGCACAACGCTTCTTAGCGAAGCAATCAGATGGTCCGCGACTCCCTCGGATTTCGAGAGAACAGCTTTGATGCCAGCGGCATGCGCTTCTTTCGAAAGCTGTTCGAATTTGTGCATGGTGAGCATCAGCATCGTAGTGTTAGGAGCAAAGATCGCGATCTGCCGCGCAGCCTCAAGCCCATTCATGACGGGCATTTGGAAGTCCAGGATCACTACATCGGGGTGCAGTTCTTTGACCTTCTCGACCGCCGCCTTGCCGTTCTCGGCTTCACCACACACTCGCCAGGCAGCATGCGGCTCGATGTAGGACCGGATAAGACGGCGTACGACCGTGCTATCGTCGACGATGAGTATCGAGTATGACAAACAGCCCGCCTCCACCCTTGACAGGCTGCTGCCGGGCCACGTCGTACAGGTCGACGGACGGCGACTAGGAAGGGATTTATCGATTTTCTCTACTGTCAATCGTTCGAGCTTGCCAGGCAATACCGTGGATACCGTATGTTGTCACCGAACATGACAGATTAGTCACAAATAGTGACACGCCACGCCACCGTCAAGGAACATAGTTCGTGGAGACTGTCGAAGCGGGTTCTGAATACGTCAGACCGGGCTGTAGTTGTGCAATAGCTTCCCCACCCTTCGAAGTGGAAGCGTTTTGCGAAGAGTGGGGCCGCTTGGTCGAGATTTCGTCGAAGGACGAAGGTGGGCCAGCCCAGGCGCCTTAACCGTCTAGTTGTGCGGTCCTGTTGCGGGAGGAACTGCTCCCGCGCCATTGCTCGATAGTGTGCACGGAGACGACGCGCCGTTCAACGATGCCGTTGTGGCGGCGCCGCTGGATGCACGGTTCGGTGTCTGTGCCGAGGGTAGGCCACGTTGCGAACCTGCGGTTCGCGGTCTGGGCGTGGTGTTTCGGGCCTGAGGCGTCGCGGCTCCGCCTTGCGGCATGGCGGACCCGGGCGCTGTTGCCGCTGTGGCAGGAGTTGATGCCGCGAGACCGGGCGCAGGCGCCGCAGTGGCAGTGGGCGGTGTCGCAGCACGCGGTGCTGTATTCGTGGACACCGGACTGGCGGGCGATGCCGACGACGAGCTTTGCCCAGTAGATCCGACGCCGCCCGAGCCTGATCCGGCTGGACACGGAGCCGTGTTCTGGCCTACCGCCAGAGTTGCGGAAATGAGAAACAACCACATCATGTTCGTATTCAGTTTCATGTAACCTCCAAGGATGTTATTCCGGGTTCTCAGCTAGGCGGCCGTCCTGTTAGCAAAGGTATTGCCCAGCTTCGTGAAGCGATGAACGAAAGCCACATGGGACATCTCTCCCGACCCTCCCTCATCTTCTTCTTGCTCTTGGTCACCGTTTTCAATGACCGAGAAGTGAACGTAATCGTAGATGTCAACGTCTTTTACTCTGACTCGTAAGCCCGTTGGATCTCCGCAGATGTCGCCAATCGAAAGTTGAACGTCACGCATCATCATTGAATCTCCGATTTGTTTGGAAATCTAAATACCAAGGATCCCTCACCAGCGACGAATCGCAAGCCAGAGAGGCTGGAACCCCTTATTTCTTGGGGTTCCAGCCCGCAGAGTCAGCGGTAGCGTTTACGCTGACATCGCTCGGCGCGGCGTCCGGCTCTCGCGGATCGAGGCAACCCCTCGGCGGATGTTCAGCCAGCCATTCTCCTGCAAGAGGTGGAAAAGGTCGTAGCTGTAGGGGACCTCGCCCGTGATGATCTCTTCTTTCCCGTGATCATCAGTTACCGCGAAGGCAACCTGCACCGGCTCATCGGGCGAACTTTGTTTGGTAAAGTGGACGAGTTTTACATTGAGAGTGGTTTGCTCTTGAGTCTGCATTGGCATTTTTTTCCTCTCGTCCCTAGTTGGGCACTGAAATTCCACGTTAAGAAGAAATCGGAACACAAGTCAAGCCGATATCGAGACATTTTTGTAAAACTTTGTCCTCACCAGTGACAATTTTCATAGCTCATCACTTGTATGGGAACGCTGCACATGAAAGCACCTTGCATGTTTGTTTTTCCGCACTTCCTCTCACGAATCCGTTCAATGAGTTACCGTGTGTTCTTACAACGAATAGCCGAAATGAACCTGGATTCCACGTTGTGGGCAGAGCTATGGCACAAGCGCGACAGGCTTACAACCGAGCAAATTTTGCTCTCTTTGCCTTCGGGGATCACGGATCGCATACGGTTTTCCCTGTAGTTCGCACGGAGAAAATGTCGGTTGTGTAGTCTCAAGATTCTTCGTGGACAGCTCCGATCCGATCTAAAGCTTGTAAATAGAACGTCGCACTTCCACCCGCGAAAATCACAGTACAGGAGAACCATTTGGCAAGCAGTTTGCTGCGCATTACCGAATCGACTAACCCGTTTCGGAGGTGTCATGAAAGGGAAAAGACAGGCAGACTCTGCGCGGCTTTTTGCCGTGCTTCTTCTCGTGTGTGGAATGCTGCTTATGAGCGCTCAACTCTTCGGGCAACATGCCGCGCCAGGTGCGCAACAGCAGGATCAAACCCAGCAGCAACCCAGACAGGCACCGGACCAATCAGGACAGGCGCCGGACTCCCAGACTCAGTCGCAGCAGCCGGGAGTTCAGGTCTTTACCGGGATGATCGTGAAATCCGGTGACAAGTATGTGTTGCAGGATTCCGCGAGCAAAACTACTTACGATATCGATCACCAGGACGACTTGAAGCAGTACGAAGGCAAGAAAGTTCGCGTGCATGGCACCCTGGATTCCAACGGCAAGATGATCCATGTTCAATAGCTGGTCGCAGACCGGATGCGATATCTGGAAATCAGCAAGGGCCAGAGTTACTGGCCCTTGTTGCATGGGAAATGCATGGGGCACTATTGTATCCGCGAGATGCGCGGGGTACAGGAGAGGCACATTCCGGCGAGATTGCAGTTTCGATGTGACATAAACCAAGTCCAGGCTCAATGAACGGAAACCTGATTCCCGCCGACTACTGGGTTAATTCCGGAGAAATAGGGTATGCGCTCCATCGGACAAGTGTGAACCCTCCGCTAAACTTCATACTTGAGTTTGCGCTCCTTCGCCCACGACCCCCGACCACTACGGTGCCGCGGGCTGCCAAATGAGAGACGATAGGGTTAAGCAACTCCGGGCGGAATTAGTTACGCTGCTGCAAAAGCAAGTCGAGGCATTGGAACTGGAAACCTATGTCGGCTTGACGGACGCTGAACTCCGCGAATACCACAGGAGGCAAGAGCGCATCCGCGACCTGAAAGCAAGTTTATATCCACCATCAATTGGCCTACCCTCTGCATTGAACCGAAATCGCTGATCATGGAGGCACGGCGACAGAAAGAAAAGAGGAGAGGCTAGCGACGGAGCAGGAGGAGGAAGATCGTTCTCCTTTACCGCGCGATCGCCAATCTTCGCGGTCCGAGCGTTCGAACAAAAAATGTGACGTCTTTTCGAAAGTGCTGCGCAACTAGAAAGCGAGAGGAGTGTTCATCCACTTATACGGCATTTGCGGTGATATTGTGTTCCGGCAAAAAGTTGTTCCGCTAGAAACATTCTTGTTATAGCATTGATGTTACTTCGTCATGGCGCGCCTGGCCTTTACTGAGTCGCTTATAGATTTCCCAAAGCGAGGGTAAGACTGTGACGACTAAAGCTTCGCTATCCACCCGGATCTCAAAGAAAACTGTGGTACGTTACCTGGTCGCTTTGCTAGTGACTGCAGCGGCTTTACTGGTCCGTCTGGTACTGAATCGCTTTCTGGGTGACTACGTCCCTTACATCACGCTTTTTCCTGCGGTGGCTTTTTGTGCGTGGTACTGCGGTGTCGGCCCATCCATGCTGAGCGGAATTCTTGGCCTCATTGCAGCGCGGTATTGGGTCATGATGCCGGTACATTCCCTTCGCATCCACGGCACGCCGCAGGCGGTTGGCATGCTGGCGTTCTTGTTGGCATCCGGCGTTCTGATTGTGATGGGGGAAGCGCGCCGCCGCCGAGAAGAAGCATTGTGGGCCGCGCAAGGAGAACTGGAAGAAGCGGTACAGCAGCGCACGGTCGAGCTTGATCGGACCAATCAAAATCTGCGCGAACTCTCGGCACGCCTGCTGCAATTGCAAGATGATGAGAGACGGCGCATCGCCCGCGAGTTGCACGACAGCGTGGGACAGATGCTGGCGGCCCTGGGAATGAACCTTGCGGTGGTGGGAAACGAAATCGAACGCGTCACCAAGATTGCGAACACGGTCAACGACAGTGCGGCGCTGGTGCAGGAACTCAGTAAAGAGGTCCGCACCATTTCCCACTTGCTCCATCCCCCTCTGTTGGATGAAGCAGGACTTGCTTCCGCCCTTCGTTGGTACGTGGAGGGATTCGCGCAGCGCAGTAAGATTGAAGTCAATTTGGAGTTCCCTGTGGATTTTGGGCGGCTTCCACGCGAATCAGAAACGGCTATCTTTCGGACGGTGCAGGAATGTCTGACCAATATTCATCGCCACTCGGAAAGCCCGAGCGCCACGATTCGAATTGCAGCCTCCGACCATCACGTCCGCGTAGAGGTCGAGGATCGCGGCAAGGGCATACCGCCAGAAAAGCAATTTGAAATGACTTCAACGGGCACCCCAGGTGTGGGAATCCGGGGTATGCGAGAAAGACTACGGCAACTGGGCGGCAGCCTCGAGATCCATTCGAACGGAAAGGGTACGCTGATCGTAGCTCAGCTACCGGTTACAGCCGCTCCCTCGTCGAGTACAGTCGAAGCGTTGGAAGCTTGTACGTAGTTGCGGCAGTAAATCGTGATGCCGGAGGGCGAAATCGAGCCCTGAGACCGAGCGAAGCTGTATTGCGTCTCTGGAAAAAGACTCAAACGTTGGAGTAAGGCTGATCTGACCAAAAGGTGTCGCAAGAACCAAGCGGAAGTAGCTGGCATCGGCAACCGGAGGGGACCCAAGAAATAGTCCCGACAAGGGCGGACACGTCCGTCGGATGACGACCTGACCTGACCCGCTGGGTCTACCATGTCACTGATCGCGGACGGGGCGATTCACTTCTGCATGTTATCCTTCATGTTATCCTTCGCCATCTTCAGCGACAGGACTTTGATCTGGTTCGTGTCCGCATCCACGTGTGCTCGCAGGATGACGTGGTGTCCTTCATGACCTTTTACCACGTCCGGGTTGCTTATCGTCCAACTCTTACCGTCCTTATCGTTCACGAATATCTTGCCGTCATCGCTGATTTTGCCCGTAATACTAACGGTTTTCATTGACATGCCAGATTTCGTGTTGTCCGGTTGCGGCGCGCTGTATTGAGCCACAACGACTGAGGACATCAGCATAGCTAAGGCGAATGAAACGATCATCAGTTTTCTCATATAGTTCTCCCGTTGCAGAACTGGATCGATCGAATCCCAGAGGAACCAACGACATGGCGTGCGTGAAGGTCTTGCAGTTGTGAGGGTCGGAATGTGAATGACGCCGACGCCAACTCGTCACCGCCAGGGATTGCAGCAAGACACGGTTAAACGTAGCGCACACCCCGGACGCAAGCAATACAGCAAGCACTGTAGTCACCGTCAGACAACTTATGCTTCTGCATCAGGAAAATTCTGCCGACACAAGCGACATTTTGCTCCATCAAGTCCGCTGGATCTTGCTTTCGGGTGCCTGCAGAAATTCAATTAAGTCGCAGCAAAGGCAGGCGTATAGCCGTTTCTACGCAAGAGGTACAAAGAATGCTGACCAGGTTTCGATGGCGATATGCTGCAAACTGTGCGGGGCCAACAACAATTCGGGGAATCTCCTTTGCCTAAGATGCGGAGCACTTCTCGAATCCACCGAACCCTTGACCGAAAGCCCAAAACTACCGGAACAGGCTACGCGCCCACGTGTCGGCAGATCTTCCATGGTGTGTCCGACTGCCGGGATGACGAACTGTGGGAGTTACCTTTTTCAAGGTGAAGTAAGTGCATCTCATAGGGGGCGGTATGTCGTTCTAGTCCTTTTCAGTTTCACCGTTGCACTGGCCGGTTGGCAGTGGCGCGAGCTGCACACGTTGGCGAGTAGCTTTTGGAACAGCCCGGCTACGAGCCAGTTCAGGGCGACGAATTCTAGCGCGATACACGTTTCGGCTTCATCTATAGAAGTGCTGACGCCGCAGAGTCCTGAACCGTCAGAATTAGCTTATGAGCGCGCTCAGAGTGCCATTGAAGAGACTCCTGCTCGGGACCAGTCGCGGAAAGGAGTAGCCGCAGTCGCGTCGTCGAAGGCCCAGGTTCAGCCAGTCTCTGCGAGCACACGTGGCCGCAATAGTTCCGAGACCGAAGGTGAAAAGTATCTCTACGGAGATGGTGTGCCGGCTAATTGTGTTCGCGCCCAGCAATATCTTCTCGTTGCTGCTGAGCACTCCAGTGCAAAGGCCCAAAGCGCTGTGGGAACTATGTACGCAACTGGTCACTGCGCGACCCGAGACTTGCCTCTCGGGTATCGCTGGTTTGCGCGTGCCCAGCGCCAAAACCCCCGCAATCGAATTATTGAAGAAGACATGAGAGTTCTTTGGAACCAAATGAGCCCAGAGGAGAGGAAGCTAGCCACGCGGTAATCGGAAGCACGAATTACGGATCTGTTAGTTCTGGTAGGAGTATGTAAAGAAATGCGACACCCCCGTCGCAAGTCTTCGTCTGGATTAGGCTGCCACTTCAGTATCCTTGACAAGCCCTTTCCGCTCATTTTGTCGAGCTAGCTGCGCAGTTGGGGTCCACTCACTAAGGCGGGCCGGAAGAGATTAGGGCGACATTGCACGGACGGAATGGGAGTTCTTGGCGAGAACCGAGAAAATATGCGATACAGCAAATACCGTATCTGTTGGACGCGAAGTAAGGAATTCACCTGATGAAGAAGAAAAGAGACCCCGAGGCCGCGATCGTTTGTCTATGATGCCAGGGAATGCTCGTACGGAGTCTCGCGGGCGAGGGGATCAGCGGCAACTCAAAGAAACTTGCAGGGCTATCAAGTTCCGGGGAGAGCCGAAGAAGTAGCGATCCGTCTGGCTTCAACAGTTCTGAATCTTGAAAAGCGTCAATTCTGGCATGCGACGTGCACGACGACTAGGATGATGGCTTAGCAATTGGTACGACGGCTAGGCCGAACTGGGAGCCAATATTATGACATATGTGATGACTAAACCCTGCCCGGTCTGCAGACAGCAACTAACCAAGCGGCGGCCTACGGAGACCGTCCATTGCGGCTGTGGTAAACATGTTTGGCAGGGCTGACACCGCGCCTACGAGACCGTTCCGAACAAACCGGTCGTTACAGGCAAGACAACGGGGCGAGACAATGTGAACAGTGGAGACCGTTACGGAAACCGCCTTCCTAGCGAACGAGAACTGAGAATTATCGAACTCGTCGCGCAAGGACTGAAGAACAGTGAAGTCGCCGACGCCATCGGCACGACTGAGCATGTCGTAAAAAACTACCTTCGCGAAATCTATGACAAGCCTGGACTCTGGAATCGGGTCGAACTTGCTCTCTGGTACGAGGCGCGACCGCACCGCTCCAATTCCGCGCGGCAGCTCCAAGAACGGTAAGAATCATCTTGCCGGTCGGCGTGCTGGTATCCATCTGCTCGGAAAATGACGGGCCGTCCCAATCTCTTGCCCGACACCGATCTCCCGAACAACTGAGTACAATCAAAGAGGAGGGGGAAATCAATGGCAAATCTCAAGGGATTAGTGTCGATAGTTGCAGAGTTGAGGGCAGAGCGAACAAGTCTTGTGAACCAGCTGAAGCATATAGACGCGGCTCTTTCGGTACTGGGCAAGCTAAACGGCGGAACGTCATACACGAAGCCGCGGCATACGCTTTCCGCAGCGGCCCGCAAGAAGATCAGCCTGGCGCAGAAAGCACGATGGGCAAAGCAAGCTTCATCGAACCGCCAAGTAGTCGCGGTGAAACCTAAGCGCACTATGTCGGCAGCCGCTCGAAAAAAGATCGCAGCGTTTCAGCGGGCGAGATGGGCGAAGGTGAGGCAGCAGAAGAAGGCGGCGTAGCGCCAAGTCTCAGACGACGTGGGCAAGGTGCAAAATGCCAAACCAGATCCATGCGCCAACTACCGTCCACAGGAACGGCCAAGGGTTGATCTCGATGTGGACGCGGGAACCAATCTTCTCCAGACTCACGGTTCGTCCTGACTTTTTCACGGAGATCATGTGGGTGCACTGTTGGCCTTGAACTCCACCCTAGAAATAGATTGGCTTGAAAGTCAAGCAGCGAGCGCGGATTATTTGTAAAGGTTTATAATCGCCGGCACGAATTTACATAGCTCTCCAAAACCATCGTAAAATCAGCGCAGCGGGGCTTTTCCATTCTGTAGCTTACACGCGTCCTCTCACGAATACCTTCGACAAATGGCGGCGGCTTATTGAGAGGACAGGTGAAGCAATGGGAGATACAGTCAATGCTGTAGTCACTATTCGTGACAACATCCAAACGGGCCGTGGCATGCCAGGAGAAAGGGCCTAAGCAGCGCGGATGTCCGTACCAATCTCGGCTCGTTCAGAAGAAAAGAACTCGGTTGAGTTTTTATCCTTCGCGGCGGTTCGCATGCACAACCAGAACAGGAAGGACACCGTTACAATCCCAAGAGCAAGCCATGCCGTTAAGAACAACCGTAGGAGATGCATTGGAACCACCTGCCTAATGCGTGGCGTGTGAAGCGGCGTCCGGTATCATACCATAAAACAAGTTCGATATACCATTTCCGTTAAGGATCGCTCCGTTAAAGGTCGGCAGTGCGGTCACTCGCATTTTTGCGCGCTCTATTGAGATGGGAGGAGGCTTCAAGGGGTTGGCGCTGGGGCGACGACGCTGGTCAGTTTTCTTTGTTTTGTCACCAGTAAGCACTTGATTCCACATCGCCATTTCACTCACGATCCGTTCTGAGTGTAATGCCTGATTGCAGCGGTTGACTCCTGCCCATCGCAGGGGGATACTTGGATGCTGCCAGTTGGGGGAATCATGCCACGCACGCTTGGGAAGCTGCCAAGTCCTATAGGTCACTCCATCAACGGCTAGTCAACAACACACGCCAATTCGCATCAAAGGAATCTCAAATGACTCGATGGTTGCCCAGGTTTTTCCAAGGAAGCCTTTCCCAAGGAAGTCGCAGTCTCGTGTTTCCGTTGTTTCAGCTTGCCACCTGCCTCCTGATGCTCGCGTTGTCAGCCCCGGCGCAGACTGCGTTCGAACGAATCTCCACGCCCGCACCGACGGGTTTCACAGGAATATTTGGTGGAGGCCCGTATTATAAGACTGCGAATTTCAATGTCGCGAAGGACATCGCTGAAATCGAACACTCTGGTTTCTCCGAAGCCATCGTCTGGAGCGTTGAAGTCAATAGCCAAGGCGACTTGAACTTCAACGGCGAGTTTCCGCTGACTTCGAACGGCGTCTATGTGGGCGGCAAGACTTATCCGAAATTTGCCGCGGATATGGCCACGCTAAAGAAAGCGGGAACGGTCAAACGAGTCACCTTCAGCATCGGTTCCTCGAACTACGGAGACTGGGAAAACATCACGGCTTTGGTGAAGGCGCAAGGCGTCGGCCCGAAGAGCATTCTGTACAAGGATTTTAAGGCCCTGAAAAAAGCGATCCCGGCTCTGGATGCCCTCGATTTCGATGACGAAAATAGCTACGACCTCGGCACTACGGTGAAGTTCGGGGTCATGGTGGGCAAACTCGGCTATCACGTCTTGCCGGATCCTTATGTCAACGCCAGCTATTGGCAGAGTGTGGTTTCAGGAATCAACAAGAAACTCCCGGGCACGGTAGACGGTGTGCATCTTCAGGCCTATGCCGGTGGTGGAGGAAACAATCCGTGCTCGGGTTGGAATTTTGGCAAGGTGCCTGTTTTCCCGGGCGTGTGGGACAAGAACTACACCCCAAGCCAAGTGGAGACGGTGATGAGGGCGTGGCACAATCAATGCGGGATCGTCGGCGGGTTCATGTGGATCTACGACGACTTTGTGGGCAATGGCCTGGCCAAGAAATACGCTAGCGCGATCAATAAGGGAGTCAAATAGAACGGTTGCAGCTGCGGGGGTCTCAGATCGGTAGTTGGTGCAAAATCGCCAGGCGCTGATTGACCCTTAGTCGAAACGTGTAACGGCCTGTTCTCGACAGTGGATGGCTACTCAGAGGCAATTGGATATCGCGGAACGGGAGTGGGAATCTTCCCTGGAGACCGGAGCCTTTTCTGGGTAAGTGACGATGAGGTTTGTCGTGTCGGTTTCGGGCTCGCCTTTGGCTTGCCTTGGGCGTTGCTGGTTTCACTTTTCGCGCATGGCGCGGGCTGGGCGTGAGGTTCGCTCGCTATGACAATGGCGATGCGGGCCGGCATGGCCGTGGTGGTTGGTAGTTGGTGCTGTGTGATCGCCAAGTCATGCGTTCTCTGGCACTCATTGCTGTGCGGGACATATTCGCGCTTTTGTCTGGATCTTTAGTTTTGCGGGTCACACGGCAGTCTGGCGCGGAGACCGTTTCCAATTGAAGACGGCAAACTGGTAAGGATCGGAAGCTGGAACCAGCAACCCGCGATTAACAGTCCCTTCACATTCCCGTAACATTCGCTTCACATTCCTTCCATAACATCGCCCTACTATTCACTCATAAGAACGGTCACACCACGTGGCGGGAGGAACCATCTCCCGTCTCGAACGAGGAGACCCTGTATGCGGATAAGGCATTCATCTCACAGAACCTTCCTCTGCTTATTCGTTCAATGGACGCTTTTGTTCTCGGTGTTATTGACAATTACCTGCATCACAGCGGTCGCACAAATCGATCGTGCCGAACTCGAAGGCACGGTGACCGATCCAAGTGGAGCGTCTATTGTTGGAGCCAGCGTGAAAATCGTGGCTTCCGACACTGGCATCACCCAGGAACAGAGGACCAATTCGAAAGGCTACTACCGGCTCCCGGGCTTGGCAGTGGGTCGCTACACCTTGACGGTTAGCAACACCGGCTTCAAGACCCATGTAATCGAGGACGTCATATTGGAAGTCGGCCAGACGCGCACATTGGATGCCAAGCTGGCGGTGGGAACGATTGCGGAAAAAGTGGAAGTCACCGCGACTGCCGCTCCCGTAGAGCGGACTTCGGGCGAAGCCTCCACGGTTATTACCACAGACCAGATTGCCAATCTCCCCAACAACGGGCGCGACTGGGCAAGCTTCACTCTTCTCGCGCCCTTCGCACAAGATGATGGAGGTGGCGATCAACGCACGATCCGTTTTGCAGGCCGCGCCAGAGACGATAACAATTTTCAGTTTGACGGCGTCGATGCCGGCGGCATTCAAGAGCAGGCGCAGAAATCGCAAACCCGTTTGCAGATCTCTCAGGACGCAATCGAGGAGTATCGCGTAAGCAGCGCCTTGTACGACGCGGAATATGGCACTCAGGCGGGCGGGCAAATCGACGTGGTCACAAAGTCCGGGACGAATAATTTCCATGGCTCGGTATTTGGCTATTTGACGAAATTCGGTTTTCGATGCGCGGAACTTCAATGACTTCGACATCAACGGAAATCCGGCCATTCCTGCTTTTCGCTTTGGACAATACGGGATGAGTGTGGGTGGCCCCATCGTCAAGGACAAGTTGTTCTTCTTCTTGAACTACGAAGGGCTTCGTCAATACGGAGGCGCGACCACGCGCGTGCTCGTGCCTTCCCCCTCCATACAAAAGCAAACTCTGGCTCAATCCCCACAGATGTGCTCGATACTTCAGGCCTTCCCGTGGAGAGCGTCGACCGGCGCTATCGGAACCTGCAACCCGGTTTTTGTTTATCCGGATGGAGCCTTCATCGATCAGACCAGTAACAATTTGCCTGATTCAGATCAGTTCACGGCGCCTGCGCCAACTACGGTCCACGAAGATACCTGGCTGGCGCGAATCGATTACAAAATCAACGACAAGACGCTGTTATACGGGCGGGCACAACGCGACATCAGCCTGGTGAGTGGCACCAACGGTGCCTCCGTTCCCTATGACCTGATACAAACCATTAACCATCCCGCAAACTACTTCGTTGCCTTGCAGCAGACTTTTTCTCCATCCGTTCTGAATGAGGTCAAGGCTTTCGTGAACCGGGCCCCATTTATTAACCCTCAGGTCGCTCCTCTACCCTATGCCGTTCATACCAACAACTGGGTGCAGATTAATGACGATAACGCCGATCACGAAGTGGGTACGACGTACGGCGGGATCGACAATCTGACGTGGGTTCACGGTGCCCACACTTTCAAGACGGGCATCGAGATTCGCCGGGTTCGCCTCAATCAAGGCAAGACGGCGGACAACAATCTTTACTTCGCGGATAATTCCGGCACCGCGGACACGGGCTTCGTAAACGCTTCTCTTTATCAAATTGCCTATACCTCCTCGTGGTGTTGCCACAAGTATCGGCGAACGTTTTATATGCCCTACTTCCAGGATGATTGGAAGGTTACGCCGACCCTGACGCTGAATCTGGGATTGCGTTGGGAGTATTACGGGGTTGCGAACGAGGCCGACAATCGCACCACGGTTTTCGACATCAGTGAATTTCATGGAGTGTGCCTGGGATCGGGATCGACCAATGGTCCTTATCCCACGCCCATCAACACGCCGCCATGCCCGAGGAATCCAGCTCTGTATAACGCCAACTACCGGAACTTCGACCCGCGCATCGGCTTTGCCTGGGCTCCGGGCGCCTTTCGCGGGAAGACAGTCATTCGAGCCGGGTACGGAATTTACCACGGGGCGGCGCAAAATGACGACCTTAATGCCGGCCTCGAGAGCGACCGCTACACCGCCTTCGTTAATCTCGATCCAAGCGGCCCGGGCACGCCTCTGTTGCCTGCCTATCAGCAGGAAGTGCCAAACCTAAGTGGCTTGGGGAGCAACGTGGCAAACCTCCAGCAACCGCGCGCCTTGCAGCGCCATGGTCGGCGCGACCTCTATGTTGAAACCTGGGGCATGTCGATTGATCGCGAATTGCCCGCCAATTTTCTGGCATCGATCCAGTATCTTGGTTCGCACGGTGTTCGTTTGTTTTCTCGCGGAGGGGTGAATTTCTGTATGACGCCGCCCGACAGCAATGGAAATTGCACGCGCACGCTGGACCGGTATTATCCCGGGGGCGATCCTTACGGCTCGGTGGACTACAAATCCGATATCGGCGCCAGCAGCTACAACGCGATGCTTCTGAGTTTGGAGCGCCGCTTCACCAACGGTTTGTCTTTCGAGTCTCGCTACACCTGGTCTCATTCGATCAACGACGGGTCGGTGGGTGGAGGGGAGTCCAACGGGCCGGAAAATGTGAATTGCCTGCCGTGTGACTTCGGGCCCAGCGTATTCGATATGCGGCAGAATTTTAACGTCAGCACGGTTTACGAACTCCCCTTTGGAGCCGGTAAGCGTTTCCTGAATGAAGGCGGGGTCTTGAACAAGATCGTCGGCGGCTGGAGTTTCAGCAGCGTTGGCCTTTGGCATACTGGCCATCCCCTTACGATCACGATGAACATTTCGCCGACGCAGCTCCCGGACGGGAATGACCAAACCACCCAGCGGCCGGACGTTGTCCCTGGAGTTCCTCTTCTGTTGCCTGGCGGAGTGCACAACTATACGATCCCGATCAATCCCGCAGCATTTGCCCCACCGCCGCTTGCGGTCGGGAGCGATCAATTCGGTGTTCCGTATGCTTCTTACGGCCTCGTGGGCAGGTTCGGCGACGCGACCAACGGTCTGATCCGGGCGCTGGATGCCTGGCAGATCGACATCGCGCTCATGAAGACAACCAAAATGACCGAGCGCGTTTCCGTGGAGTTTGGAGTCCAGGCGTTCAACGTTTTGAATCACGTTCAACTCGGAGATCCGAATCCTAATAACCTGGCGTTGAACTACACTCAGCTAAACAGCGGCGCGTGGGTACTCCAACCGGCTGGGAATCTCGGTCAGATCACCACGACAAACAATTTCAATAACAACAACGACAACGCCACTTCGCCAAACACAGGCACGGGCCTGCCACTGTCCAGTGGGACA
>CAWIFC010000014.1:0-78046 GCA_963835275.1 uncultured Acidobacteriota bacterium
ATCTTGGGAACTCCTTCAGCTGCCGTTGTGAAGAATCTGCGTTCTGTGTTCTCGGCGCGTCCGACGGACGGGCAGCGGCTATGCCGCGGAGTGCATGGGTAAGCGCGTCCGCCCGCGTGTCTCGGCCATTTGCACGACCCGATTAACAAACGCTCCAATCACAGACGAATGCCTTTCCTTGCGAAGTACAATCGCCGTTTGTGTTTGCACAAGCTCGGAAGGAAACAACCGAACAACGACTCCTTCTGGGGAGGTCCTGAACGCCCCAGAATTTGCCAGCGCAATTCCGGTACCCCGTGTGACCAAATACTGTGCTTCGTGAGGACTCGCGGCCTCCGCCGCGATCCTTGGTGTAATACCAGCATCCGAAAAACGACTGAGCAGCCAGCCACGAAACTGAAGATCAAAACGCTTTCCGCCAAGTATCAATCTCTCGTTCTGCAAGTCCTCAAGTCTTAGCGCTCGCCTTTTTGCCAGTCGATGTGTTTTTTGCATTGCTGCCGCCAGCGGCAATCTGAACAGCGGAACGATGTCCAAATGTGGCGCATCGACCGGGAGAACGATGACTCCACAGTCCCAGTCCCCATGGTCAACGTGAAACACTGTTTCCTCAGAGGACGAGCTTTCAAAGCTAATGTTCACTGTCGGTGACTCGCCAAGAGCCATTTCCTTCAGTTCGGTCATGAAACGCAAATCAACATAGGGCGAAGAGCCAACCGTCAGATGCCCGTTTCCTTTTCTATCTCGCACCACCGCCGAAACGGTCCGGTCGAAATCGTGAAGGATCTTCCGGGCTCCATAGAGCAAACGTCGTCCCGGAGGAGTGAGTTCCACGTGGCGGCTGTGCCGCTCGAATAACTGCACCCCAAGCTTTTGTTCCAGGCTTTTTACAGACCTGCTCAACCAAGGTTGCGAAACGTGCAAGCGATTTTGGGCCGCCCTCGTAAAGTGCAGCTCTTCGCCCACTGCAACGAAACTCTTCAGCCTGTCGAGATCAACATTTATCGACATAAGCCTCTCCGACCGAGCTATTCAAGCGTTTGGGCACCAGGGCTCTTGCTCAACATCTTGTGCAAATTTAGATGCGTCCCCGGATCACGACGGCGATTCCTTTTCCGCAATAATCCATGCGCGATAGGCATGAATCATGAGGCTTGATCCAACGCGCGGGAGCGGTCTCTAAACGAAACTCCCGCGCGGGTCTACCTGATCCTCTTAGCGCCCAGCACTCCTGTCCGTTCCCGAAATCGTGTCCAATCACCTCAGCGATTCCAATGCAGCATCGGTTCGCGCCAACGAAGTCTTGGACTGTCCCTCGATTCCACGTTACGGTTACTTACAGATCCAGCCATTTCCATTTAGGAGCAGTTGTGTTCAATACAAGGAAGCAGCCAGCCACTCACAAAAGTGTTGCGACGCTCCAGTTGTCCACTTCAGGACAGTTCGAGCGCCTGCTTGATAGCGACGAAGCCGCAGCCCTTCTGGGCATCCACAAAAAGACTTTGCAACGAATGGCACGCAGCGGAGAGGTCCCCGGCGTCCAAATTGGGGATCTTTGGCGCTTTCGTGCGTCCACTCTCAACGATTGGCTCGCCTCACGACTCGCCGGGTAGTCCCAAAACAACCTAGACTCCACCCGCAACTCAAGCTATGCTGCCCAAAGCCACTCGTGCCCGTATCGACGAAAGGAGCAACACCTTTTGTTAACGCGGACACGATATCAATTCGGAAGTTTACGGCTGAAGCAGAGGCGGAATGGATCCCAAGCCTGGGAGTTTCGGTATTACGTGGACCAATTGGACGGCGGACGGAAGCGTCAGCACGTCACGATCGGCACATGTGAGCGGTATCCGACCGAAGCCCTCGCTCGAAAAGCCGTTCAAGCCCTTCTTCTCAACCTCAATGCAGAGGCCCCACGGGCCGAGTTGGAAGTACCAAGCTTTGGCACTCTTCTCGACAAATACGCCGAAGAAGAGATGCCGGCCAGGTATTCAACTCGCAAGTCGTATGAGTCAAACATCAAGACGCATATTCGACCGAAGTGGGCCGATTATCCCTTGGACCGGATCAAGCCGATGCCGGTTGAACAATGGCTTCGGGCACTCAAGCTGGCTCCGAAATCCAAGGCGCACGTCCGAGGTCTGATGCACCTGGTCTTCACATGCGCAGAGCGATGGTGCCTGATTGAAATGGGCAAGAACCCCATCGCACTGGTTCGTGTGAAAGATTGCACCAAACGATTGAAGCGCCCGCGAGTGCTCACGGTTGAGCAGTTCTGCGCGATGCTACCGCACCTGAAACAACCTTACAGGACGATGGTGATCGTAGCGCAGTGCCTGGGGCTCAGAGTCAGCGAGATTGTGGCTTTGAAGTGGGGCGACTTCGATTTCAATGACCGGGTATTGCTCGTTCAGAGAAGCGCGGTCCATTGCCGTGTGGATTTCGTCAAGACCGAATACTCACACGATTTTGTTCCGCTCGATGATGATCTGGCAAAAGTGTTGCTCAACTGGAAACAGCAGAGCTGCTTCCAACGGGATGAGGATTGGGTTTTCCCAAATCCCGCCACGGAGAAGCCTTACTGGCAGGAAGAAATCCAGAAGAAGCACATCAAACCCGCTGCAGAAGCGGCTGGCCTGGGCACCGGAATCGGCTGGCATACATTCCGACACACATATCGGACGCTCCTCGACGAAACCGGAGCGCCGATGAAGGTGCAGCAGGAGCTAATGCGGCACGCCAGTATTCAGACGACCATGAACGTTTATGGGCAGGCTCTATCGAGCACAAAGCGCCAAGCAAACAGCAAGGTCGTTCAGATGGTGCTCAACCCGGAAGTCTCGGTGCAGACAAATGAAAAGGGAGCCGACGTTGCGGCTCCCTGATCAATTGCGTTTTTCTTATTGGGGGTTTTTGGGGGTTTCTCGGTTTAACCCAAATTCCCGTAAGCTTATGATTCCTTTGGTTGCGGGGGGTGGATTTGAACCACCGACCTTTGGGTTATGAGCCCAACGAGCTACCAGACTGCTCCACCCCGCGCTTTCATCATAACAACGTCACTTGGCAGCGTCAATTCTTGAGCGCGGGACGCTGGCAGGCATCCACGATTTTTGTGGGGTCGATGGCGTCTTTGTCGATTTGCTCTTCCAGAATTTTCCCGTCTTTTCCGATCAGGAAGTTTATACGGCGGGCGGCTTTGTACCGATCTACGTAGACGCCGTACTGGCGCGTGGTGTCTCCGCCCCAGTCGCTCAGCAGGGGGAAGGTCACTCCGATTTGGTCGGCGAAGGCTTTGTTGGAGAAGGGGCTATCCATGCTCACACCCAGGACCTGGGTGTCGGCGGCTTCCAGCTTTTTAAGGTTCTGCTGGAAGTTTTTCATTTGCTGGGTTCAACCACCGGTAAAAGCGAAGATGTAGAAAGCCAGCACGACATTTTTCTTGCCCCGATACTGGCTCAGTGTCACATCTTTCAAATCAGTTCCGTCGAAGTATTGCAGCTTGAAGTCGGGCGCGACGTCGCCGACCTTCAGTGCGGGCGGTGGAGTTGATTTGCTGTCAGCGGCGCGCAGCGGGCTGGTAAGGCATCCTCCAACCAGCAGCCATGCCGCCATTGCGGTGAGCACAAGTTTTCGCATCGGATTCGCTCCCTTCAAAATGCGCGGATTACATTGTCTCAGCATCCAGGGGGTTGACGCCAGTTGGGCGTGGGCGTTGCTTAGCGGTTGTGAAACCAGTACATTTCTCTCGGAGCTTGAATTTTGCCGCCAGCGAGCGATTCCGGTTGTAACCTTACTTTCGACCCTTCGAGGCTCGGTAGGTTCCTACACCCGACCCGCGGCTTACGCCGTGGGCTACGCACGTGCGTCCCTTCGCGACTGGGATCCTGCGGCCCCGTCTCCGCGTGGCTGATTGGCTGTTTGGTCTTGCCATGAGCCTGCGCACCATCAACGAAATCTTTTTCGCGGTGGTCGATCGGGATGATCGCGTAGTGGTCATGCACCGGCGTCCCATTCAATGGATATCGGTCTCCTCCTCCGAGTTTTATCAGAGTGTGGTGGGCGTGGCTCGTGCGCTGCGGGAGTGGGGCATTTCCAAGAGCGACCGGGTTGCCATCCTGAGTGAAAATCGGCCGGAGTGGACGATCGCGGATTTTGCCTGCCTGCTCATCGGCGCCGTGGTCGTGCCCGTCTACGCCACTCTCACCGGCGAACAAATGGCTTACATGCTGCAGGATTCGGGCGCACGTGTGATTTTCGTTTCCAACGAAAAGCAGCTCCTCAAGGTGCAGAGCATTCAGAACCAGACCGCAGTCGAACGAATCGTAGTGATGGATCCGGTGGAGACTGCCCACGCGATGCATATGCAGCGCCTGATGCAGGACGGCCCGAAAGAACGCGATCCCCAATTCGACTCCTCGGCACGCGCCATTGAGGCCGATGACCTGGCCACCATTATTTATACCTCGGGAACCACCGGTACTCCCAAGGGAGCCCGGCTCACGCATGGCAACCTGGCCTCGAACATTGCACATTCGCTTTCGGGATTTACCATTCGTAGTGGTGAAATCAGTATTTCGTTTCTTCCCTTGTCCCACGTCACGGCGCGCCACGTTGATCTTGCCATGCTTTACCGCGGAGTCACGCTGGCCTATGTTTCCGCGCTCGACACCCTTCCGCAGGCGCTGGCAGAGGTCCGTCCGACCATCTTCGTAGGCGTTCCGCGAGTTTATGAAAAAATTCACGGGCAAGTGGACGTCAAGGCAAAGGGCTTTCCGAAGAAATGGACCTATCGCTGGGCGCTGTCGGTTGGCCGCACTCACCGAGCCGAGGTTCTCGCTGGGCAGACGCCAGCCTCGCTGGCATGGAGAATCGCCAACCGGCTGGTTTATTCGAAGGTGCGCGCCGGAATGGGCGGACGCGCGGAACTCTTTATTTCCGGGGGCGCGCCACTGGGGCGTGAACTGGCGGAGTGGTACGCGGATATTGGCATTCGCATCGACGAAGGTTACGGACTCACCGAGACTTCCCCAGTGATCGCGGTCAACAGTCCGAAGGCGCATAAGCTGGGAACGGTAGGCAAGCCGCTGCCAAATGTCGAAGTGCGTATCGCCGACGACGGCGAGATTCTGGTTCGCGGCCCTTCGGTTTTCAAGGGGTACTGGAACCGGCCGCAGGAAACGCAAGCCGTCCTGGTCGACGGATGGTTCAAAACTGGGGACATCGGCAATCTCGACGCCGAGGGCTTCCTCTCGATCACCGATCGCAAGAAAGATCTGATCAAAACTTCTGGGGGAAAGTTTATCGCTCCCCAACCGCTGGAGAATTCGCTCAAGCACAACGCTCTGATCGGCGAAGCTGTGGTCCTGGGCGACAAGCACAAGTTTCCGGCAGTCCTGATTGCGCCTTATTTTCCGGTGCTGGAAGACTGGGCGCGGGCCAACCAGATTGCCTTCTCTTCCCGAGAGCAACTGGTCGCGCATCCCAAGGTGAAAGCGCTTTACGACGGAATTGTCGCTGACTTGAACCGCAATCTTGCGCGCTTCGAGCAGTTGAAGAGGGTGATCCTGATCGCGGAAGAATTCTCTTCGGAGAATGGGGCGCTGACGGCGAGCATGAAGCTGCGGCGGCGGGTGGTGGAAGAGCGCTATCGCGCGCAGATTGAGAAGATGTATGCCGAGGCGGAGGCTTCAAGCTCAGTTTCGAAGCAGGACTAACGCCGCGGGACTCCGCACAGAAAGTGCGGCCTGGTCGTCCCGGCTCTACTCTGATCGACGGCGTTGTTCGTCCCGTCGAACATCCAGCAAACTCGGGTAATCAGGTTGACAAATCTTGTCACCCACTCCGCCCCAAAATGGCGCTTGATCGACTCTGGTACGCCCAGGGTTACTTTCGTTTCTTATTAGCGTGGCAGGCACAAGCTTTAGCCATAGCGGCGCGACCTAACGGTGTTACAGTCATGGTACTTGAGGTGCACGTAACCCCATAGGCACGGCCAAGAAACTCACCCTTTTTGACGGAGTAAAACTGAATGAAGGCTCGAACAGCTCAAGGTTTTTCGCTGATTGAATTGCTTATCGTTGTGGCAATCATTCTCATCATCGCTGCGATCGCCATCCCGAACTTGTTACGTGCGCGCATCGCAGCCAACGAATCATCTGCAGCCAGCTCGGTTCGTACCGTGAACACCGCCCAGGTTTCTTACCAGACGACTTATCCAACACAGGGATATGCCGGCTCGATGCTTGTCCTGGGGCCACCCGCCATCACCGGCTGCTCCGGCATTCTGCCAGTCGCAGCCAGCGCCTGTTTGATCGACTGGGTCCTGGCAAAAGCAACGGCACCGGCTACTCCTAAGAGCGGATACTATTTTGCTCTGACGGCGTTCCCGGCGGTCCCCAACCAGAGCTACGTAGTTGGCGGCGCGGCGGCTGCGGCGAACCAGACTGGCGTACGCAGCTTCTGCTCCACGGAAGAAGGCGTGATCCGGTATAACGCGGCTCCGGTAGTGCCGCCCGTCACGACTGCGGGCTGCGTAGCTTTCACAGCGTTACAGTAGCGCCGGAGTTGCGCATAGAAACGGCGTAATCAACGCCATGGCCGGCAATGGTTGGGAAACCCTCCCTGGTTCGCACAGGTGTGCCGATGCAGGCCAGCGCGGCACGGCGGGGTGGTCAGTATGAAATCGCGCGAAGTGGCTATTGCCGCTGAGACCGTCTTCATCCACAATTACTGGCTATCTCTCGAAGCGACCCAGCACGCGGTCATGGTGTGCGATTTGCAATCCTCGTGGGCGGCCTCTTGAGCATGCAAACCAATGCACACAATCATTCTCGCCACATTTCTTGTGATCTCTCGCACAGTACCCTCGACGTGCAGCGCCGGCATCCTGATTATCCTGATTGCCCTGTGGGCTGCGAAGACCGATGTCGTGCAGGCCCACGGCCTGGATAAGGTTGTAGCTTTGAGCAATTTGTGTTTCGCGGCGCCCTTAGCGGTCTTCGGCGCCCTGCATCTGGCGGCCGCTGAATCCCTCATGCCCATGGTTCCGTCGTATATGCCTTGGCGGTTGTTTTGGGCGTATTTCTTCGGCTTTGCGCTGCTGGCCGCGTCTCTGAGCATTGCCACAAAAATTCAAGTGCGCTGGTCCGGCCTGCTGTTCGGGATCGCGATGTTTTGTTTTGTCGGGATGATGGACATCCCGGGATCTCTCGCCACCCCCAGAGACCGGTTTGGATGGATATTGACCCTCCGCGAAATGTTGTTCGGTGGCGGAGGCTGGATTCTTGCGGGAAACGCGATGCGTGGGGAAGGCCGCGGGCAAGGCGGAAGCAAGCTCATCACCGTGGGTCGCGTGATCATCGGGATCGCCGCCATATTTTATGGCATTGAGAATTCTCTGCACACCGCGAATGTTCCCGGAGTCCCGCTCGAAAAACTGATGCCCGTATGGATTCCGGCGCACCTGCTGATTGGCTGGCTGACGGGCGCAATTCTTTTCGTTGCCGGGGTATGCATACTGCTGGACAAGAAGACGCGGATGGCGGCAACTTATCTCGGTACATGGATTGTGCTGGTGGTCGTGTTCGTCTATGGGCCGATCCTGATCGCGGCACTGGCTGACCCGAGCACCGACGTCAAGATTGAGGGGATCAACTACTTCTTTGACACGCTGCTGTTTGCCGGAGCCATTCTCGCACTGGCCAGCGCCACGCCACGCGCGGACTAAAATGTCGTCTGCCAACCTGCAACCTTATCGCTTCCCACCTTTCCGCACAGCGCGCGGAAAGATGGGGCACCCGTCATTCATGTTGATCCATGTGCGGGTTCATGGTTAGACGAGCGTGGACGCTCGCGTCTACATTGTGTCGTCTTGACCGAACGAGGCACCCTCACGGCCGGGAGCCAATTACCGGGCATTACTGATGTTGCGCGTGCCGCTCGAAGTAAAACGCAATTCCCAACGCGAGAATCAGGGCCGCGATCCCGAACAGGGTCAGGGCGGGAGCGGTGTTGGGTTCTTCGATGATGACTTTCCGCGCCATGGCGATGAGCGCAACTTCCAGGACGACGCGCACGTGAATGACGTCTTTCTTGAGGTATGCTTTTAGCGTCTCCAATAGTTCCACCCCGATCAGAACCAGCAGGAAGTATCCAAAAATATCAAGCAAGCCCGACACCGGAATCAGAAACCGCGGCGGCTTCCAGATTTCTGTCGCGATCAGCGCGCCCAGGTGAACTGTGGAAAGCACAACCACGATCGCGAGCATCGCGGTGAGCGCGATGACGGTGAGTTTCTGGATTTTCGTGAGCAACGCTTCCACTGTGATGTCCTTGGTGCTGTTCGGGATTTCCTCTTTGTAAAGCGGGAGAAATTGTACACTCATTGTGCCCTCCGTGCCTGATAGCAGCGGTTTGTGAGTTTTACGCGTGGGTGAGATCAAAATGGACGAGAAGAACATGAGGCGGGGGAGTCTATTCAGCACGGTCTTACGCGACATCCACTTCTGGATTCCGCTGATTGTGCTTTTGGCGGGCCTGCTCTTCTTGCGAGAGCTTCGCTGAGATAAGAAATGAACTCTAGCGCCGCTCACGCTCCGATGCAGGCCAGCCGGCTGCGAAGCTTGCAAGCGCTGGGAGTATTCTGCGGGTTCGCCGCTGGGGCGTGGCTGGGCGGAGCCGAGGCGCCGATCAAAATCGTCAACGCGGGAATCTCCCCAATCACGGTTTCGCTCATCATGGTGGCCGGAGTTTTTCTGGCGCGTTGGAGCATACCCGCGTTGATCCATGGGACGTCGTATGTGCGGAACGACGTGCGTCAGGCGCCTCATCTGATTATTTGGGCGGTGCTCGCGGGGTGTATGTGGGCGGTGGCCAATACCATGACCATCTATGCTATCCGCGACGTTGGCCTGAGCATCGCGTTTCCGCTGTGGAATACGAACAGCTTGCTGGGGATCTTTTGGGGATTTGCCTTGTTCAACGAACTGCATCAGGCGGGATGGAAGCGCTGGCTGGGTGTGCTAGGAGGAGCGTTGTGCATGTTCGGAGGGGCGACTCTGCTGGCTTTTGCGTCCTCGGCGCAGGCTCCGCCGGGGAGGGCAGCGCTCGGCGTGATCGCCGCGTTGGGCGCGGGTATTTTGTGGGGAACGATGTATATTCCCTATCGCAAGGCTTACTTGACCGGGATGAATCCGCTTTCGTTCATAACTTTTTTTACCTTTGGGGAATTGGCCACCCTGACGTTGCTTGCATTGAGTTACAAGGGAGCCGTCCCGCTGTGGCATGAAATTGTGGGCGCGCGAACGGTGCTGTTTTGGCTTATGCTGGGCGGCCTGGTTTGGGTGATCGGAGATTTGTTTCAGCAGTACGCGGCGAAGTACGTTGGGATCAGTCGCGGGGTTCCGCTTTCGAATACCAATCAGATCTGGGGGCTGGTGTGGGGCATCCTTGTTTTTCATGAGCTGCGAGGCGGGAGCCAGAGAGTTTATGCGCAAGTGATTGGAGGATCGGTTTTGATGGCGCTGGGAGCGGTCGCAATTGCGATGTCGTCGGCGACCGGGCGGGAGCACTCGCGTTGGCAGGATGCGGCAGAACGAGAAGGCAAACGCTATGGGATTGACGGCGGCTACGTACAGGCCGGCATGCAAGGCCGGGCGTTCGAAGCGGGATCGGGCGGCAGAAGCCTTATCGACTGGCTGCTGGTCGGTGGCGTCACCGCCATTTTCGTTGGACTAGCGGCGATGACGCAACTGCCGCGCCTCGACCTCGACTTGAGATGGGCCGCCGCAGTGTCGGGGGCCATGCTTTTGCTGCTGGTCGGTTGTGGCATCGCGCTGTGGCGCACGACTCGCTTCAGCTAATCTAGCCGTTGGCCTTCGCGACCAGCAGAATGGCAAGGCAATAGAAGACAAACATCAGGCCGAGGTAGAGTTTTGCTCGGCTTCCGGCGCGTGCGAATTCCTTCCATGCCAGCACGCCCCACAGCGCTGCAACCATGGGCGCGGACTGGCCGATGGCGTAGGAGATCGCGACTCCGGTGAAATTTGCGGCGACAAGATTAAAGACCATTCCGGTGCCCCAGATGACGCCGCCGACGAGGCCGAGGATGTGTCCGAAAGCGGGGCCTCGAAAGAATCCGCTGAAGCTCACCGGCTCTCCGACCAGCGGCTTCTTCATGAAATACACGTTCCAGACGGAACAGGAGAGCAACGCACCGAGGGTCAAAAACACCGCAACGCTGTACGGCCCCAGAGTGTTGCCGCGGGTCATCGCGTGAGTTACGAAGGGCGCCCACAATCCCATCAAGACTCCGGAAACGATGCAGACGATGATGCTCTTCTTGGAGGTGGAGCGGTCGGCGCTGGCCAAACTCCCGTAGGCTTTGCCGTCCATGATAACGGCGATGACCGCACACGCCACCCCAGCAGCGAGTAAAGTGCCGCTGCCCTTCGGTTGCAGGATGTAACTCGAAACTACACCCACTACGAGAGCGATGCCGATGGCAACCGGGAAGGCAATCGCAAGGCCGGCCATATCGATCGCTGCGACGAGCAGGAGGTTAGCGAGATTGAAGACCGCGCCGCCCACCATTGTGTAACCGATATTCGCAGGGTCCGCGGAGCGGATATTGTTGAGGAAACCGTTGGCGTCGTTAGTGGTGCTTCCCATGGTGAGGGCGAAGATTAAGGAGATGAGAAAGATGCCCACGGCATAGTCCCAATAGAAAAGCTCGAAACGATAATTCTTGACGCCCTTGTAAGTATTGGCCCATGAGCCCCAGCAGATGGCGCTGGTGATCATCATTATTAATGCGACGCTAAGGCTGTGTGGTGTAAACATGCGACTCCGCTCGGACTTTATTTTCCGCGAATTCTGGAAACAAACAGCTGCAAGAGGCGATCGGCGTCAACATCCACGCAGACTTTGGCGTTGGGTGTGACTTTGTCGACGCCCTCGATGATGTAGCGGTCTCCGTGGAGAACGTTACGCTCGACGTCTCCGTGGCGATTGCCCACGGTTTCGCCGCGCGTGAACTGCCCCCGGGTTTCGACATCAACGTGCATCTCCTGCACTTTAACCAGGGTGGAATCGATAGCCACGGCGACTGCGGACGGATCGTACATTGGCGAGCCGGGCATGCCGAAGGTTCCCGACAGGTTTATGAGAAATGTCAAAACTGAAACAATGAAGTCATTGATGGGGCCGTGAGTTTGTTTGAGTTCGTCGAGATACTTGTGGGTGAATAGAGCCTTATCGCCGACTTCGAGGCCCACCATGGTTAACGGCCATCCTGCCTGGAAAACGATCTGCGCAGCTTCGGGATCGTTGTAGATGTTGGCCTCGGCAGCGGCGTTTACGTTGCCGCCGCTAATCGAACCGCCCATCAAGAACACTTCTTTCACGAGCGGAACGATGGAGGGGTCTTTTTCGACGGCGAGCGCGATATTGGTGAGCGGACCGACGGGAACCAGGGTGATTTCATGGGGCGCAGCGTGCACCAGTTGAATGATGAGGTCGGGCCCAAAGCGAGGATCGACTTTGCATTTGCTCGCGGGCAATTCAATGTTGGCCAGTCCATTCTTGCCATGCCAGAACTCGGCGGTGATCAGCTTCTGGAACAGAGGATGCTGTGCGCCCGCGGCCACTGGAATGTCGCAGCGGTTTGCCAGCGAGACCATGCGGAGCGCATTTTCCAGGCCCATTGCCGCAGTGACGTTTCCGGGTACGACGGTGATGGCGCGAACATCCAACTCGGGCGAGTTGAGCGCCAACATCAACGCTAGGGCGTCATCGGTACCGGGATCGGTGTCGATGATAATTTTCTTCGCCGCTGACGCTGGGGCTGCAAGCGCCGCCACTAGGAAGATCGCAAGCAGCACGGGACGGAAGCGAGTACAGCGTTGAAAGCCCGAGAGTCCGACTAATTCAGGGTTTTTCATTTGCCTGCGGAAAGATTAGCGAAGCCTAGCGTCGAGATTTACGAGTGTCAAGCGCAAAAACCAGCGGGCGAAGAAAACCAGTGGTCAGTTGCCAGTTCTCGGTTCTCAGTTTCTTAGTGGAGGTTCGGCGGTTCTGGTTCGGCTACGCCGTCGGCGCGCGGGTCGGAGGCAGCCGAGTTCATGCCGCTTTTCGAATTGTGCATCACGGCCTGTCCGCGTCCCATCAGCACGGTGTATTCCTTGTGCAGGGTCAGCTTGTGTCCTTTATCGCGCAGCGCCTGCAAGACTTCGGGTTTGACCCGAGACTCGATCAGAATGTCACAGCTTACAGTATTGTCGGTCACGGTGAATCGCGGGGCTTCGACCGCAGCCTGGAGGTTCATGCCGTAGTCAACGAGGTTCGAAACAAACTGCGCATGGGCCAGAGGCTGATTTGGACCACCCATGATTCCGAAACCAATGTGCAAGTCGCCCTGCTCCATGAAGGCGGGAATGATGGTGTGAAACGGCCGCTTGCGTGGTTGCAGCACGTTGGGACTTGCGGGATCGAGCACGAACAATGCGCCTCGGTTCTGCAGCGCGAAACCCATCCCGTTCACCACGATGCCGGAACCGAAGCCGGAATAGTTGCTTTGGATCAACGATGCGATGTTGCCTTCTTTGTCGACCGCCGCAAGATAGACCGTGTCGCTCGTGGCTGGACTTCCTGGTCCGGGATTACAGTTCGCTTTATCCGGATTGATTAGGCTGGCGCGCTGCGCCGCGTATGCCTTGGATAGCAAGCCCTGTACCGGGACTTTGGCGAACTTGGGGTCGGCGTTGTAACGATAAAGGTCGGCGTACGCCAGTTTCATGGCTTCAATCTTCTTGTGCAATTCCACGGTCCCCTGTGGTCCGGCGGGATCAGGCTGAAACGTGCTCATGATGTTCAGCATCTCCAGCGCCGCCATGCCCTGGCCGTTGGGCGGGAGTTCGTAAATCTTCCAGCCGCGATAGTCGATGGAGATGGGCTCAACCCATTCCGCGGAGAAGTCACCCAGATCATCCAACTGCATGGTTCCGCCGAACGCGGCCGAAGTACTGACGATGACCTTCGCGATCTCGCCCTTGTAAAACACGTCGCGCCCCTGCTCGGCAATGAGTCGCAGGGCCGAGGCCAGGTCAGGATTGGAAAACTTGAAACCCAGTTCAGGTGCTTTGCCGCCGGGAAGAAAAACCCGCCGCGCTTCGCTGGTCTTTTGCATCTTGGGTTCATCGGCCACCCAGAGGTCGTGGATAATCTCAGGCACGGCGTAACCGTGCTCAGCGTAGAAGATCGCTGCAGGAAAGAGATCCCTCCAGGGTAAACGCCCGAAGCGACGGTGGGCCTGGCTCCATCCTTCAACGGCGCCGGGAACGGTGACGCTGTGGATCCCGTCGCCCGGCATCGACGTGATTCCCTGCTTCGCCAGAAACTCCACCGAAAGTTTGCGTGGCGCCCAGCCGCTCGAATTCAGACCGTAGAGTTTCGCGGCCTTTGCGTCCCAGTAGATGAGAAACAAATCGCCGCCGATCCCGTTGCTCATGGGATCGGTGACGCCGAGCACGGCGTTAGCGGCGATGGCAGCATCCATTGCCGATCCGCCCTTAGCCAGGATTTGCGCTCCTGCTTGCGAAGCCAGGTAATGGCTGGTCGCGACGATGCCGTGGTCGGTCATCACCACCGAGCGGCCGTAGGAACGGTCTTGACCAGAGGACCCCATAATCATCGCCAGTAGAAACATTAGCAGAAGAAACGGCCGCAGCATTCGTACCTCGGGCGTGAGATGGCTTAAAGTTTGACTTCAGAAACGACAGGAATTGTACGCCTGTCTCGGTGGTTTGCGAATGCGGAGATGAGCTTTCACTTCTTTTTGCCGCGTTCTGCCGTACAATGACTTCGCGCGCCAGTCGTCGGCTGGGCCTTCAATTTGCGGCCGACGGAGCCGCGAGTCGTGATTCTGGCGGAGAACATCTAAATGTCGATGGAGAGCAAACGTCACGGCATTGTCGACCGCAATAGCAACGTTCCCGCCGAAGATCTGCCGCGAGATTCCTACGCCCCCATCGCCACGCTCAACGGGCTCCCTCTTCTAGCCAACCGGGGTGTACCGCTCAGTCTGGATTGGGTAAAGCAGGTTCGCGTGAACACCAGCGCGGTCGAACGCAGGGCGCAAACTCATGTCGCGCGTCGCACGGTGAAAAAAGATTGGCAAGCGGCATGGCTCCTGCGGGCGATTTCCTGTATGGATCTCACGACGCTTTCGGGAGATGACACGGACGAGCGCGTGCGCCGCCTGTGCGCCAAGGGTAGGCAACCGATTGAGCGCGAATTGGTGAAGCGGCTTGGAATCGAAGGTCTAAATATTCAGGTTGCGGCGATTTGCGTGTATCACCGCTTCGTCGAAACGGCTCGAAGGGCGCTTGAAGGCAGCAGCGTACGAGTGGCGGCGGTTTCTACTGGATTTCCCGCGGGACTTTCTCCGTTGTCAGAGCGCATCGCCGAAATCGGCCGCTCAGTCGAGGCGGGGGCGCAAGAGATTGATGTTGTGATTACGCGCGCTCTCGTTTTCGGCGGCCGGTGGCAGGAACTCTACGATGAGATTGCCGCCTTCAAACACGCATGCGGCACTGCGCATATGAAAGTTATTTTGGGGACGGGAGATTTGCTTACGCTTCGCAATGTTGCCCGCGCCAGCTTCGTCGCGATGATGGCTGGCGCAGATTTTATCAAGACTTCCACTGGCAAAGAGCCGACGAATGCCACGTTGCCCGTGGGCTTTGTCATGACTCGGGCGATCCGCGAATATGCGCAGGAAACTGGGATGGCGGTTGGGTTCAAGGCGGCGGGGGGAATTCGAACGGCCAAGCAATCTGCGGAATGGCTGGCGTTGATGAAAGAGGAACTCGGACTGCCCTGGATGAAGGCCGAACTTTTTCGCTTTGGGGCCAGCGGGTTGTTGAATGATATTGAGCGGCAACTTGAGCATCACGCTACGGGGCGTTATTCGGCGGACTATCGGCATCCCATTGCTTAATCTTTTGGCTGGGCCGCACGGTCGCGGACAGCCGCGCTTACATTTATGAGCATCGCTGAAAAATTTGTGGCTATGGAGTACGGCCCAGCGCCGGAGGACTCGAAAGAGGCGCTGGCCTGGCTTGACCAACACGGACGCCGCTTCGGCCACTTCATCGATGGAGCGTGGGTTGCGCCTTCCGCGGGATCGTACTTCGACACTGCTGATCCCTCCACCGGCGAGAAGCTCGCCAGTGTGGCGCAAGGGTCCGCCGCAGACATAGACGCAGCCGTCAAAGCCGCGCGGGCCGCGCTTCCCGTTTGGCAGGCTCTCACTCCGCACGCGCGGGCTCGTTATTTATACGCGCTGGCGAGGCGGGTGCAAAAGCACTCACGCCGTCTGGCCGTGCTCGAAACCATGGACAATGGAAAACCGATTCGCGAAAGCCGCGATCTGGATATTCCGCTGGTTGCGCGGCATTTTTATCATCATGCTGGCTGGGCGCAACTCTTGCAACAGGAATTTCCGGGTTACACGGCGTGTGGCGTCGTGGGACAGATCATTCCGTGGAATTTCCCGCTGCTGATGCTGGCGTGGAAGATCGCTCCCGCTTTGGCGACGGGAAATACCGTCGCGCTGAAACCCGCCGAGTTCACGCCGCTGACTGCGCTTGCCTTCGCCGAAATCTGCCATGAAATCGGATTGCCTGCGGGCGTGGTGAACATCGTCACTGGTGATGGTTCGACTGGGGAGGCTCTGGTCAAACATCCTGATGTGGATAAGATTGCGTTCACGGGCTCGACGGAAGTGGGCCGGGCGATTCGCAGTGCGACTGCGAAAAGTCACAAGCGGCTTTCGCTCGAACTCGGTGGCAAATCTCCGTTTATTGTTTTTGACGATGCCGATCTGGACAGCGCGGTCGAAGGCCTGGTAGATGGAATCTGGCTCAACCAGGGACAGGTGTGTTGCGCTGGCTCGCGTCTGCTCATGCAGGAAAGCATCGCCGAGCCGCTGATTGCAAAGGTACGCGATCGCATGAGCACACTTCGCGTGGGGCCACCGCTCGACAAAGCTATCGATATTGGCGCAATTGTCGCCCGCGTCCAACTGGATCGCATTCAGCGGCTGGTGGATCAGGGCGTTGCCGACGGCGCGACCTGCTGGCAACCTCCAATGGAAATGCCCGCGCGCGGGCTTTTTTTCCCGCCGACTTTGCTGAGCAACGTGCATCCCAGTTCCATTGTCGCGCAGCAGGAGATTTTCGGGCCGGTGCTGGCGACCATGACTTTCCGCACTCCCAGTGAAGCGGTCGAGCTTGCCAACAACACCGTGTATGGCCTCGCGGCTTGTGTGTGGAGCGAGAGCATCAATATTGCGCTTCACGTTTCGGCGCAGATCAAAGCGGGCGTGGTGTGGGTAAATTGTACGAATCTGTTCGACGCCTCTTGCGGCTTTGGCGGCTATCGCGAGAGCGGATACGGCCGCGAGGGCGGCAGGGAAGGCTTGCTGGAATATTTGGAACTGGCGTGGTTCAAGAGCGCGCCTGCCTTGCAGGCGGCGAAGTCAGCTCCGCCAGAACTTTCAGATGATGAGACAGAGGCTGCAACTTCCGCCGTAGATATCGATCGAACCGTGAAGCTCTACATCGGAGGCAAGCAGGCACGGCCGGATTCGGGCTACAGCATGGAGGTCCGAAGCAAGAATGGCCGACTGCTCGGGGAAGTTGGGCTAGGCAATCGCAAAGACATTCGCAATGCCGTCGAAGCCGCGCGAAAAGCGGCGGGTTGGGCGAAGAGCACTACGCACAATCGGGCGCAGGTCCTTTACTATATGGCCGAGAACCTGTCACAGCGCCGCGACGAAATTGCTCGTCGGCTCGCGTCTGCTGTCGGAGAGACGCAAGCTACAGCTGAAGTGAACGCTGGAATTGAGCGCATCTTTTCTTATGCTGCGTGGGCGGACAAGTTCGACGGTGCGGTGCACAGTCCGCCGTTTCGTAGTATCGCGATTGCGATGAATGAGCCGATTGGAACCGTGGGCATCATCTGCCCCCAGGAAATGCCACTGCTTGGCTTCCTGTCTCTGGTCATGCCCGTGATTGCTGCGGGGAATGCAGCAATCGTTGTTCCTTCGGAAACTTATCCGCTCATCACCGGGGACTTATACCAACTGTTTGACACCAGCGATTTGCCTGGCGGGGTGGTCAACATCGTTACCGGATACGCATCCCAACTGCTCAAGACTCTTGCCGAGCACGACGATGTCGATGCCATCTGGTGCTTCACCGATCAAGCCAGCGCGTCCGCGTCAAAATCTTTCTCGACTGGAAATTTGAAGCAGGTCTTCACCAATGAAGGCCGCGCGATTGACTGGTTCGACGTAAAGCAAGGTGAAGGCCGATGGTTTCTCCAGCACGCCACGCAGGTGAAAAACATCTGGGTGCCTTACGGCGAGTGAGTAGGACGCACCATTACCGTGGGATCTCGTTTCTCCAAAACAAGTCGAAGGTGAAATCCGTTGACAATAGTCAACCAGGCTGACTAGACTCGGCAATCTTATGGCGAAACGCCCTCGCATCGCGGTGATTGGCAGCGCGAATATTGATTTGACCACCTTTGCCGATCGCTTTCCGAAGGCTGGAGAAACAATTTTTGGCCAAAGGTTCGACCTTGGCTTTGGGGGCAAGGGAGCAAATCAGGCGGTAGCCTCTCGGCTTTGCGGGGCTGAAGTTTTCGTGGTCGCGCGCGTGGGTAACGATCTATTTGGTCCCGCTACGATTGAAAACTTTGGGAGGCTCGGGATCGATGCGGCTTACGTAAAACAGATCGAAGGCGTATCGAGCGGGGTGGCGCCGATTTTCGTTGAGCCGAACGGGCAGAACCGTATCTTTGTGGTGAAGGGCGCGAACGATCTGCTGAAACCTGCGGACGTGGATGAAGCATCTGATGTGCTCAAGACTGTCGATTGCATTGTGCTGCAATTCGAAATTCCACTCGAAACCGTTTATTACAGCGTCGAATTCGCACGTAAGAACGGCATTCGCTGCATTGTTAATCCCGCTCCGGCCCAACCAGTCGATTTAAATGCCTTGCCTGAGCTCGACTATTTTGTCCCCAACGAAAGTGAAGCTGAGGCCATCACCGGGATGCCGGTACGCAATGTTGAGGATGCGAAGAAATGCGCGGAGAAGCTGCTTTCTTGCGGGATCAAGCGGGTCATCCTGACGCTGGGCGCGAACGGTTCACTGCTGGCGGGCCGCGAAGGGATGGAGCACATTCCCGCATTCAGCGTGAAAAGCATCGACAGCACCGGGGCCGGCGACGCGTTCATTGGCAGCTTTGCGGTATTTCTCGGGGAGGGCATGTCTGAGCGCGAAGCCGTCCGCCGAGCCAATCTCTACGCCGGACTCTCCACCACCGGCGTGGGGACACAGAAATCATTCTATGATCGGGCGCGTTACGACGCCGAGTGGGCGGCACGAAGCTGAACTGCCCGATTCAGTCGCACCATCCATTTCTGAGCCATCGGTCTCGTCTATAAGCCGCGGTGACAGCACCGCACCCATCGATACCAAGCAAGTGGACTGTGTTCGTCGGGGCCTCTGGTCAGATGGCATCAGATAGGGTCTTGATAGGGCCGCTTGCGCTGCTGTACAAACCTCGTCGCTTGTATAAGAATTACGCCCAGCCAGAGTTTGCGGCTTCCATCTTCGAGGTAATTTCTTGTATTTCAGGCCCGACACGCTCGACGAGGCGGTTCACGTGCTAGCCAGTTCCGGCGGGCAGATACTGGCGGGCGGTACCGACTTCTTCCCTGCCCTCGGTGATCGCCCGGTTACCCAGAGCGTGGTGGATGTCTCGGGCGTCCGCGAATTGAAAGGCGTGGTTGAGGAACCGACATATGTACGGATCGGCGGGCTGACTACATGGACTGAAATAGTTAAGACTCCCTTACCGAGATGCTTTGACGGATTGAAGGCTGCGGCGCGGGAGATCGGTGGGATTCAAATTCAGAATCGCGCGACCGTGGCGGGGAATCTTTGCAACGCATCTCCGGCAGCGGATAGTGTGCCTCCACTGCTCGCGCTCGATGCTGAAGTAGAGCTGGCTTCGCAGGCGGGGATGCGCCGAATCCGCCTGGCGGACTTTATCGTTGGCAATCGGAAAACTCTCCGCCAGCCGGGTGAAATTCTCTCCCAGGTGTTCGTGCCTCGTACGGTTGAGAATGCTGCGTCGACTTTTCTGAAACTGGGAGCACGGCGCTATCTGGTAATCTCCATCGCGATGGTTGCTGTGGTTGTTGAGAAGGACCATCAGGGTCGAGTGGCAGATGTGCGTGTCGCCGTCGGTGCCTGTTCAGCTGTGGCCCGGCGCCTTACAGAGCTGGAGCATGCGCTGCTGGGCGCGTCCGTGTCGTCAGGTCTGGGCTCGCTTGTCACTGCGGATCACCTCAAGGATTTGTCCCCAATCGGCGACGTTCGCGCTACGGCTGCGTATCGGCGCGACGCAGCTTTACTGCTGGTTCAGCGCGCTCTGGATGCGTGCGCGGGGAGTTCATGATGGCGAGCGTTGCTTCCACGTCGGAAATGAAGCGCCCGCTTACGCTGATGGTGAATGACCGGTCGGTTTCGGTGGCCGTTCCTCCTATGCAGAGACTCTCGCGGGTTCTGCGAGAGCAACTTGGACTGACCGGGACCAAGGTTGGATGCGACGCGGGTGACTGCGGCGCATGCACGGTTCTGCTGGATGGAGAACCCGTTTGTGCATGCCTGATTGCGGTGGGCCAGGCCGAATGCCACTCGATCACGACAGTGGAGGGACTGAAATCCAGACGGCCATTACTCGGTCGCTTACAAGAAGCTTTTCTTCGGCACGGAGCCGCGCAATGTGGAGCATGCACGCCGGGCATGTTGACATCGGCAACGGCTCTGCTCGAGCGCAACCCCACGCCTTCCGAAAACGACGTGATGGAAGCGCTTGGGGGCGTGTTGTGCCGCTGCACGGGCTATCGGAAGATCATCAGTGCGGTGCTCGACGCCTGCTCGGGTTGTTCGAGGACAACTCATCCCGCGGCAGGAGGGTCGGTTGGTCAACGATTGGTGCGGCTGGATGGTAAGCAGAAAGTTGAAGGCACGGAAATTTACGGAGCCGACGAAATGCCAACCGGTGCGCTGGCGCTGCGTGTTATCCGGTGCCCATACGATCGGGCAAAGTTTCGCTTCCACGACTTGGAAAGGTTCATCGCGGCACATCCGGGTGTGGAAGCGATTCTGACCTCAAAAGACGTTCCCGGAGAAGATTGCTATGGCGTGATTCCACGTTTTGCCGATCAGCCGGTTTTTGCCCATGAGGAGGCCCGGTATCGGGGCGAAGCGGTTGCAGCGACGGTCGGCGAACCCGATGTGATCGAAAGTCTCGATCCCGCGACCTTCCCAGTATGTTGGGAAGAATTGCCCGCGGTGAGAACCATCGATGAAGCTCTCTCGCCGGGTGCCCCGCTCATCCACAGCCATCGAGCGGACAATGTGTTAACTCGCGGACGCGTAGTGCGAGGGAACGTAGAGCAGGCGCTGATCGAGGCAGACGCAGTTGTCAAAGCTGAGTTCGAGACAGGATTCGTCGAGCATGCTTGCATCGAGCCCGAGGCGGGATTTGCCAGACGCGTAGGCGATCAGATCGAGATTCAGGCATGCACGCAGTCTCCCTATGTGGATCGCGCGGATATTGCGAAACTTCTGGGGATTCCCGCCGGGGCGGTGCGCATTATTCCGACGGCGGTCGGCGGCGGTTTTGGAACCAAGCTTGATTTATCGGTACAACCATTTCTCGCACTCGCGGCCTGGCAGTTGCGACGGCCGGTGCGCATGGTTTATTCGCGCAACGAGTCGATTATTTCTACGACCAAGCGGCATCCTGCGCGAATGCAATGTCGGGCCGGAGCAACCAGGGACGGCAAACTTCTTGCGCTTGATTTTGCCGCTGATTTCAATACCGGCGCTTATTCTTCGTGGGGTCCGACGGTGGCGGCGCGCGTTCCCGTGCATGCTTCTGGACCCTATGTCGTACCGCATTATCGGGCGGTGACGCGGGCCATCCACACCAACATCGTTCCTGCGGGTGCGTTCCGCGGCTTTGGTGTGCCGCAGATGGCAATCGCCCAGGAGCAACTCTACGACGATCTCGCTCTCCGGCTGGGAATCGATCCGCTGGAGTTCCGCATCATGAATGCGCTCGACAATCAGACTCCCACAGTCACGGGGCAGGTTATGGGAGAAGGCGTCGGCATTCGCGCGTGCCTCGAAGCCCTGCGCCCCAAGTGGAATGCGGCGCGTACCGAAGCCGTTGCCTTCAATGCCACGACCAGCGGGCCGATGCGCCATGGTGTTGGCGTGGCGGGAATGTGGTATGGGTGCGGAAACACTTCTCTGCCGAACCCGTCGACTGTGCGCATCGGGCTGAAGCGTGACGGCAGAATTGCGCTTCATCAGGGAGCGGTTGACATTGGCCAGGGATCGAATACCATCGTCACCCAGATTTGCGCTGATGCATTGTGCGCACCGGTTGATTGCTTCGATTTAATTTCGGGGGATACTTCGATCACTCCCGATTGCGGGAAGACCTCCGCGTCCAGACAGACGCTCGTCACTGGAAACGCGGCGCGCATGGCAGGGAGTGAACTTCGTCGATTGATTCTTCAACGTGCGAATTCACACGAAGATGCGGTCATCGATTTCGGCGAGAGCACGTTGACGATTCACGAAAACGGGAAGCGGCGCAATTTCTCATTGCAGGATTTGCCGCTTGATAATTACGGCTATGTGCTGACCGCCGAGCAGACTTTCGATCCACCCACCAGTGCGCTCGACGAAAACGGCCAGGGCAGGCCGTATGCGGTCTACGGCTTTGGCGCCCACATGGCCGAAATTGCCATCGATATTGATCTGGGAACCGTGCGCGTTCTCAAGGTAGTTGCCGCGCACGACGTGGGTCGCGCAATTAATCCGACTTTGATTGAAGGACAGATCGAGGGTGGTGTCGCCCAGGGACTGGGCATGGCTCTGATGGAGGAATTCTTTCCGGGCAAAGGCGAGAACCTGCATGACTACCTCATTCCTACCGCCGGTGACATTCCTCCTGTCGAATCGATCCTTATCGAAGATCCTTCGTGGATCGGGCCGTTCGGGGCAAAAGGGATTGGGGAACAGGCTGTGATCCCGACTGCGCCGGCGATTCTGAATGCGATTCATCACGCTACAGGCGTGCGTTTGCGCAGAATTCCCGCTACGCCAGACCGCATGCGCGAGGCGCTGCTAGCCAGTGCTTCCGCCGACCACACTGGAGCGGGTCGTGGCTGACGATAACGCCATCCGGTGCGATGCCTGCCCGGTCCTCTGTTACATCAAGCCGGGAAGGACGGGCGCGTGTGATCGTTACGCGAATGACAACGGACAGCTGATGCGGATCGACCCGCATGTGGTCCTCGATCGCGCCGTGTCGCGCGGCGATTCGATTGTCCCCTTCCTCGGTCGCGATCGCGATTGGGATGGCAACGTCGTCAGTGGGCCAGAAACCTTCATCACTGCAATTGGCGCAGGCACGACGTATCCCGACTACAAACCAGCTCCATTCATCATTTCTTCGGAAGTTCACGGCGTCGATGTGGTCACGGTGATTACAGAAGGCATTTTCAGCTACTGCGGTGTGAAAGTGAAGATTGATACCGATCGCCATCTCGGGCCGGAAACCAACACCGTGCGAGCGCAGGGCGAGCCCGTTGGACACGTCACCACCGGCGAATACGGCTCTCAGATGCTCTCGCTCGGTGGCGTCCGCCACCTCACCGGCGGCAGCCGCCGAGAGGGCACGGTGACCTGCGAAACGCTCTTGGATTTGTGCGACCGCAAGCCGGTGGAACTCACGATTGATGGAGGCGCTACCGTGCTAGTGCAGGCGGGCAAGCCACCCGTGGTCGACGGCGTGATGGAAGAGCGGATGCGTGTGGGCTGCGGCTCAGCCACTATCGGCATGTTCGCTAAGCAATGGTTTGGCAAGGTTGATGAGGTGGTTGTGGTCGACGACCACATTACGGGCGTTTTGTCGGAGCATCAGGCAGGAAAGTTGCTGGGAGTCCCCGACACTGGAATCAAGATGAAGGGACACCGTTCCACTCCAGGCCGGTACTTTCGCGTCGCTGAGCCGGGAACTGCGTGGGGTGGAACTAATATCGATGACCCGCTTTCTATTCTTCAGGATTTCAATCCTAAGATTGCCTGGCCCAAATTGCGATTGCTGATGGTGAGCACGACGGGCGAGCACGACGCCTATTACGAACTGGACGATGGGTTGCGGCCGGTGGAAAAAGAATTGCCTGCTTCATTGAGCGAATCTGTTGCCCGGATCAGGGAGAATTGCGAACCGGCGCTCTGTACCGTTCTCTTCATGGGTGGTGCCGGCGGATCGTTGAGAGCTGGCGTTACCGAGAATCCCGTAAAGCTTACGCATTCGGTGAGGGACGCGCTGACCCGCGTCACTTGCGGCGGCGCACCGGTTTACGTCTGGCCCGGCGGCGGCATCACTCTGATGGTTGACGTGAGTCGGATGCCGGAGCACGCCTTCGGCTACGTGCCCACGCCGGCGCTGGTTGCTCCCATAGAATTCACTCTGTCGCTCACGGACTACGCCGCTCTCGGTGGCTACATGGATCACGTTCGTCCGTTGGATTCGATTCTGGATGGGGAAGGCCGCCGCCATCTCAACGCGAACCCGGACAATCCGTGGCCGCTGTCGCGGGGGAAATTGCCGAGGTCAGGTCAGTGAGAGAGCGAGCCCAAATAAGACGGTTGCCCGACGGCCGTCGGCTGCATCTTCACGATGGACCCATCGATCTGATCGTCGAAGCATTCGGATCGAGGGGCGAGATCAACTTAGCCTATCGGGCGGCGGCAGAGCGCTTTGTCACCGTGCTCGATGAACTCTGCGGCGAACTCTCGTTTCTGCGCCAGCCCTCGCGACGCGACGGTCCGTCGGCGTTGGGAGTGATCGCAAGACGCATGGCGGCGGCAGTTGCACCCTATGGCGAGTGGACCTTCATCTCGCCGATGGCGGCGGTGGCGGGCGCGGTGGCTGAAGAGATTCTGGGCGCGATGACATCGGCGGCGAGGCTTTCCCGCGCCTACGTCAACGATGGTGGAGACATCGCGATGCATCTCGAACCGGGTCAGCATTTTATCGTAGGCATGGTCGAGAGGCCGGATCGTCCATCACTTTTTGGTACGGCCACCCTGGACTCAACGCAGCCAGCGCGGGGAATAGCGACCAGTGGTTGGCGCGGCCGCAGTTTCTCACTCGGCATCGCCGATGCCGTGACCGTTCTCGCCGACCGTGCCGCTATGGCTGATGCCGCCGCAACCATCATTGCGAACGCTGTGGACCTGCCGGGTCATCCGAGCGTCATCCGCGTTCCTGCCCACGATCTCGCACCTGACAACGATCTTGGTGACCGGCTCGTGACCCAAGAGGTCGGCAAACTTTCGTCGGACGAAATTGCAGCTGCGCTTGACGCAGGTGTTGCGGTCGCCCACCGGATTCTCTCCGGCGGGCTCATCCGCGCGGCAGCACTGCGCCTGCGCGGAGCGACTAGAATCGTGGGGTTGCTGCCAGAGGACCCCGGTCAGCGTTTGCGTCCGCCGGAGACATTGCAAGCAGCGTCTCCACAGTCGCTGTAGAGACGCTGCTCGCTGCGTCTGCTGCCACGGAGAGGAATCGGTTTTTGGAGCTTTGCCCATGCCTGAGGTTCGGGTTCGAAAAAAGTTCACGGCGGTCGAGGAAATCTTTCATGAAGGAGGCCCGGTTGCGCCCGTGCCGCTGCGCCGCGCGGCGGCGCTGGCCGTCATCCGCAATCCCTTCGCGGGAGCGTACGTGAAAGAGATTGCGGGCTTCATGGAGGACCTCAAACCGCTGGGCCTCGAAATGGCGCGTTCGCTAGTTGCCGCGTTGGGCGGAGATGCCAAAGTTGTCGGAGGCTACGGTAAAGGAGCGATTGTCGGCGCGGCCGGGGAACTCGAGCATGGCGCCCTGTGGCATGTGCCGGGCGGCTACGCCATGCGTGAGATCCTTGGAGATGCGAAAGCGATCGTGGCTTCAACCAAGAAAGTGGGCGGGCCTGGGACGAGGCTCGATGTGCCCATCACACACATCAACGCTTCGTACGTAAGAAGTCATTTCGACGCCATGGAAGTTGGCCTTGCCGATGCTCCCTGCGCTGATGAGATCCTGCTCGCGCTGGTGATGACCACGGGGGCCCGCGTTCATGCTCGCGTCGGTGGCCTCAAAGCATCGGAGATCAAGGGAGAGGACGGATTGCGATGAAAGCCAGCATCCGCAAGATTGCGACGTTCGTTGAGGAAACGAGGAACGAGATGGGACGGACCATCGATCCCCCAACCCGGCGCGCGGCTGCGGTCGCAGTGATTGAAAACCCATACGCCGGAAAGTACGTGGAAGATCTGTCTGAGCTGATGGCTATCGGCGAGGAACTGGGCGAGCTTCTTACGCTGCGCGCGGTTGCGGCTCTGGGCATACCGGCGACCAACGTCGAAAGCTATGGCAAGGCGGCGGCCGTGGGCGAGAACGGCGAGATCGAACACGCTGCGGCAATTCTGCATCCCAAGCTTGGTGCTCCGGTACGAAAGGCACTCGGCAAAGGGGCCGCGCTTATTCCCTCTTCCAAGAAACGTGGCGGCATGGGAGTGCCGCTCGATATTCCGCTTGGGCACAAAGATGCCGCCTTCGTGCGCAGTCATTTCGATGGCATGGAGGTACGGCTGAACGACGCTCCGCGCGCGAACGAAATCATGGTGGCGATTGCGGTGACGAATAGCGGGCGGCCCCTGGCCCGCGTGGGTGGCCTGACCAAGGACCAGATCAAAGGCGAAGACGGACTTCGTTGACTCCCATAGTCAATGCGCACCTGGCGGCGCGCGCATCAGGAACGAAATGTTGTCGACCTTGTAGAGGACTTTGCCGGGAGAATCCGGCGATGCGGAGGCCTTCCCAGCACGCACCGCATCGAACGCCGCCACCAGGCGCGGCAATACTGTGGGCGGCGCGACGGGAATGTTGTGAGCCCCCAACACCGTCTTTATCTGCGGGACCAGCGCTGCCAGCCGCCGGATCGAAACCGCATAAGCGTCGAGGTCGGTTTCGGGCCGGAACAACCAAATGGGAGCGGGATAGTAAGTATCGCCGGTGAAGAGCAGTCCGTTTGTACGATCCAAAAGAGAGACGGAATCAGGCGTGTGGCCGGGCGTGGCGATGACCTCCAGAATACGGCCTCCGAGATCAATGCGGTCGCCGTCGTGAGTATAGGCAGTAATCTTCCAGGCCCGGGTCGCGTAGGCCTTCGGGTCAAATCCCTTGGGCAGCGTGCCGCAAATCTGACCGGGTAGGATCTCCGCCTGCGCATCTTCGCGTGAGCCGCGCGCATCTTGACGCGTAAAGTCCGTGTTCATGCCCAAGACCGTGGCAAATTCCCAATTGTCACCTACGTGATCGTTGTGGGTGTGGGAATTCAGCACGATGACCGGCAGTTGCGTGAGTTCGGTCACGACTTTCTTGATATCGCTGATTCCCATGCCAGTATCGAACAGCAAGGCCTGCTTCTCGCCGGCGATCAGGTAGCTGATGGTTTCTTCCGCCTGGTGCGGTTCATAGATGGCAAAGACGGCGGGCGCGACCTTGTAGACTTCAAACCAGGAATCGCTGATGGAGACACGATCAAGGCTTTTGTATTCGAGACGCGGCAGTGCACGGCACCAGTCCGAGGGAATTTGCGCAAACAGCGACGATGCCGGAATGGCGAGAAAGATCGCGAGAGTGACACCAACTTTAAGCATGCACGACCTCCGGCACACGCGTTGCAGGCGGCGTATTGCGGCTGCGTTGCGCGCTGACGCCGCCGTCGACAATCACCATCCCGATACCTGGCAGATCGCCCCGCTGGATGCTTTCCAGCACAGTCTTTCCGGGTGAATGCTGAGCTTTGTCGATCAACACGAAGGTCGCGGCACGACCCTGCCCGATCAATCCGCAGTCAAGATTGCGGATTCTTGCAGTATTACCAGTCGCAAAACAAACGGCGATTTCGGCTGGGGTATCGCCGAGTGATGACAACATCGAGATCATGCGCAGGATGCCCAACGGTTGCACTCCGGAACCGGCCGGTGAATCCGTTCCCAGTATCACTCGATTGAGCTGGTTGAGTTCTTTCGCGGTTCGTAGAGTCAGCAAGCCAGCTTTTTCGTTGCCATTGTGAACGATCTCGAGCGCGCGCGCCGATTTCTCGCACAGAGCGATGATCTGATCATCCGGCAACGCGGTGTGGCCGCCATTGACGTGGCCGATGACATCGGCGTCGGCCGCAAGGACGATGTCCTTGTCGATCAGACTGGAGCCCGGAATCGAGGGGCCCCCGGTGTGAATGGTACTTTGAATCCCGTACTTGCGGGCCCAGGCGATCATCTGGCGCGCCGTAGCTCCATCCTTCACGCTGCCCAAGCCGACCTCTCCGAGCATGGTGACGCCAGCGGCAGCCAGGTCTTTGAAATCCTCCTCGATCATTCCGTGCTCAATCACGGGCGCGCCCGCGTGGATCCTCACGCCGCCCGGGCGAAACGCAGAGAAGGCGCGCTGAGCAAAAATCGCCATGGCCTTCAGGCCAACCACATCTTTCGGGCGGCCGGGCGTGTGCACTTCACCCGCGGAAATCATCGCGGTCACTCCGCCATGGAGGTAGCTGTCGATCCAGCCAATCTGGTTCTGGCGCGGTGTCCAGTCGCCGGCGACGGGATGCACGTGACTGTCGATCAATCCTGGCGCCAGGGTTGTGCCGTTGGCATCGATGATGACAGTTGCGCCCCCAGGATCTACATCCTTCTCCTTGCCGACTGCGGAGATCTTTCCGTCCACGGCAACTACCGTGTCGGCGTCGAGAATCGGGTTCTGCAGATCGCCGCTCAGCAGGAGCCCGATATTCCGGATCAGAAGCCGCGCTTGCGTTTTAGTCTTGAGTGGCTCATCGTAAGCCATCGAGCGTACCTCATGATTCTTAAGATCCGGTGAAGTCCCGTTGTTTGTTGTAAGCTGTTTTCGCAACGGTGAACAGGCGGACCCGGTATGGTATCTCGCAAGCTGGTTTTCTGGGAAGTCGACACACAGGCTGATTTCATGTTGCCCGGCGGGAAGCTCTACGTGCCCGGCGCCGAACGATTGCTCCCTGACATCCGAAGGCTTACGGATGAGGCTCGTCAAGGCCGCGTCTTTCTGGTTTCCCATGGTTGCTACCACGCGAAGGACGATCCTGAGTTCAAGACATTTCCGCCGCATTGCATCAAAGGCACCAACGGCGCTGACGTCGTGCCGGAAGCTCTGGCAGAGCGCGTCATCGCGGTTCCGAACGAACCCACGGCGGAACTGCCGCAGGATCTTTCGCAGTACCAGCAGATTCTCCTCGAAAAACAGACGCTCGATATCTTTGCAAGCCGCCACGCGCGGTCGCTTGTAGATCGTCTGGGACCGGATGTGGAATTCGTTGTCTTTGGTGTGGTCACGGAATATTGCGTTCGTTTCGCGGCCAAGGGTTTGCTCGAACTGGGCCGGCGCGTCTCCGTGGTCGAGGACGCGATTGAAACTCTAAAACCCGAAGACGGACAACGGACGCTTGCCGAACTTCAGGCGCTCGGAGCAAAACTCATCACCACGGAGCAGGCTCTCAGTTTGTCCCGGCACAAAAATTCTTGACTTTGTGCCGCGCCTCCAGTTAGATGGTTTCGCAATAATCAGGACCTCAGAACTTTAGTGGGGAAAGTGCGAGCCCCGTTCGCTCCTCCATGGGCCCGCTAAGGGAGAGATCGATGCTGAGCAAGAGAACGCTGCTGCTTGTGTTCTGTTCACTTGTATTTCCTACCTGCCCACTGCTCTACGGCCAGGCCACTGGAAGTTTCTCAGGCACCGTTACTGACAAAACTGGATCCGTAATTTCCGGCGCGACCGTGACTGCCACGTCGCAAAGCACCGCGATTTCTCGCGCGGCGAAGACCGACGAGTCCGGACATTACCTTATCCCTTTGCTCCCTGTCGCGAACTTCATCATTCGAGTGGAATCTCAGGGTTTTGGTGCGGTCGAGCAGAAGGACGTTCGGCTGCAAGTGGACGAGCATCGCGAAGTCAATTTCACGCTTGCACCCGCTGCCGTTGCGTCCACTGTTGAAGTAAACGCCACCGAGGTGGCCGTGGAATCGGCGAACGCCACGCTGGGACAAGTCATCACCGCGCAGCAAGTCGCCGAGCTTCCCTTGAATGGGCGCAACTTCGTTCAACTGGCGACTCTGACGCCGGGCACGACCGCAGAAACAAACCCAAATAGTTTTTTCAACGGGGCCGCCAGCAGCGAAGCCTCGACGCGCGGATCTTTTTCGCTTTCCGTGGGCGGGTCGCGAGCACAAAGTACAGATTGGATGCTGGATGGCAACGACAATAACCAACTGGACGAAGGCGGCATCGCTATTTTTCCCAACCTCGACGCAGTCCAGGAGTTCAAGGTTCTGACCTACAACTACTCCGCGGAGTGGGGAGAGCGGGCGGGGCCCACCGTGCTGGTCACCACAAAATCAGGCTCGAACCAATTTCACGGAAGTTTGTTTGAATATTTTCGGAACACCGAGCTCGACGCGCGCAACTATTTCGCGCCGACCAGAAACAAGTTTAATCTGAATCAATTTGGCGGTTCGCTGGGCGGCCCGATCCGCAAGGACAAAACATTTTTCTTTCTTGACTACCAGGCCAAGATGCAGCGTCTCGGTGTGCCTTTCAACGGCCTGGTTCCGACTAGCGCGATGATGACTCCCGACGCCGCTGGCAACTATAACTTTAACCTGGATCCGTTTGGCAATCCGCGCGGAACGTCGAGCACGTTTCCCATCCTCACTAATCCTTATGTACCGACGACGAGCAGCGACAGATCCTTCCAATGCATCCCCGGTACAGCCACGCCCGAGCCTGTGGGGGCGGGCGGACTCCAGCCGGCGGGTGCGGACTGCAGTGTCATTCCCGCGGCCATGATCAATCCGGTCGCGGCAAAAGTGATTCAGCTTTACCCAACGCCCAACGCGAGCAACTCGGCTCTGGGTTACAACTACGTAAACCAGCCGGTGAGGAAACTCAACGAAGGGACTGGCGACATCCGGCTCGATCACAATTTCTCCACCAAGGATTCGATCTTTGCCCGCTTCAGCTACGACCAGGCAACAAACTTCGTGCCGGGCGGCTCACCGACGTGGGCCGAAGTCAACGCTTTTGGCAGCAATCAGTACATCGACAACCACGGGCGCAATGCTGCACTCTCCGAGACGCACCTTTTTTCTGATCGCACCATCAATCAGGCCAGCGTCGGCTTCAGCCGGATTTTCAATCACATTCTATCCTTCGGTACCGGCACCTGCGAGGCTGCGGTCATCGGCATTCCCGGCGCTGATCTTGGAGGCCCCTGCAGTAGTGTGACCGGTTATCCTGAGAGTCTGAACCAGTCGAGCAAGGACTGCATCAGTTGTGGCATGACTTCGTTTCAGATGACCACCTACATGTCGCTGGGAGATCGCGGATACGCGCCTTATCAGGGGGGAACGAACGTCTATTCCGCTTCCGATACGCTCGACTTGATTCGGGGCAAACACGACATCAGGTTTGGAGCGACCTTTCGTGCCGAACAGATGAACATAAGAAATAATGCATTCCAGGACGGTTTTGTTTCTCAAAGCGGCTCTGCCACTGGCGACAATATGGGAGATCTGCTTCTGGGAAGTCTGGGGAGTTTTGCCGCTCACGATCAGACATTCCTCGGCGGCACGGTTGGCCGCCGCTGGAAATTATTCCGTCCATTCGTCCAGGATGATTGGCGCGTGACCAGCAGTCTGACGGTTAACATCGGACTTGCCTGGGCTCTGGCTACGCCCCAAACCGAAATCGAAAATCGCCAGTCGAACTTCGACGTTCAGACCCTGAAGTGGTATGTTCCAGCCGGTAGCCCCGGGCTGAGTGGTTGCACCAACTGCGTCGCTTCCGATAGTCGCATTGGCATCCAGTTTCAGAAGAACGCTTTAGAACCACGCATCGGGCTGGCTTGGAAGCCGTTGGGCGACACGACGGCGATCCGAGCAGGATATGCCATCTTCCACGATTCCGCCTGGAATCAGGGCGGACAAGGGTTGTGGCAGAATCCGCCCTATTATGCCGAAGTGGATCCCTTCCCCACAGGCGTTTGTCCTACCTTTGGAGGGCTCGGCTGCGGACTCTCGAACGGTTTCCTTCTTCCGGCGGGCACTCCATCTACGACGCCCGTCCCCGGCGGAGCCGTTTACAACGCACCCGTGAATCCCGGAGCTTACACGGGCACCATCCAGTCAATGAATCGTAATTTCAAACAAGGCATGGTCCAACAATACAACCTCAACGTTGAGCACCAGATGCCGGGCGATGTTGTTCTGACCGTAGGCTACGCCGGTTCTCGCAGCACGCACATTCTGGTGAGCCAGGTAAACGAAAACATAAGCTCGCCCGGCGCTTGCGGCACCGTACCCGGCTACACCCTGGGCTGCGGCTTTCCGACGTTTCCCTACGCATTCCCGTTCCAGTCTGTGGACAGCAATAACAGCATAGGCTCGGCTCGTTACGATTCTCTCCAGGTAAAAGCTGAGACCAAGAGCGCGCGGCACGGGCTCTATGCTTTGATCGGCTACACCTGGTCCCGCACTTTCGATTCCGGTATGCCTGACGGTCTGGGCAGCAATCCCGGCGCGCTTTACTGGCCGCTGCCGGGTGCACAGAAACTGGATTGGGGTTTGTCTCAACTTAACTTGAATGACGTTTTTACGGCGAGCGTTCTTTACGACCTGCCTTTCGGCAAAGGCAAGCACTTCGGCAGCAACTGGAGCGGACCTGTCAACGGCGTGTTAGGAGGCTGGTCGATAAATGTGATCGAGAGGGCAGAATCCGGCTTCCCACTTTTCGTGGTCGACAGCGCCGATGAGTCGGGTGTCTTCTTCTTCTACAACGGGTTGGTTTTGCAGCGCCCGAACGAGGTGGGCGATCCCAACCAGCCCGGGCCCGTCGCAGCTAATCCGACTTGTGTCGCGCCGGCCAGGATTCACACGCTTGCCAACTGGTTCAATCCTTGTGCCTTCGAGAAAGCGCCCGCCGGAGAACTGGGAACCGCCCCTCGCGCACCCGTCTACGGGCCTCGTTTTGTAAACACGGATTTCTCGGTGATCAAGGACATTCCATTCACCGAAAGGATGAATCTGCAATTCCGTGCCGAGTTCTTCAATCTCTTTAACCATCCTCATTTCTTTTTGCCGGGCATAGCGGGTACCGGGCAGCAGGATATTAATTCTCCTAGCAGTTTTGGTGTGGTCAGCCAGACGATCAACCAGACCGTGAATGATGCGCGCTCAATTCAGTTTGCGCTGAAGCTGAGGTTCTAGGGGGCCGAGCAGTAGCGAGTCAACTTTCTATTGCGGCGGCGTAGGAGAAGTTTGGTCTCGCAGTGTGTACACAAACTGCTGGATCTCATGCCGCTGCCGCTCGACATCGTCCGCTCTTTTCTTTGCCATCTGGTGGTAAAGTTCCAGTTCGGCTTGGGCTTTCGTCTTTTCTCCCGTCCGGCTGTAGGCCTGCGCAAGCCGGAAGTGCGCTTCCTCCAACCCCGGATTCACCTCTGCCGCTTTCCGATAGGCGGCAATAGCTCTGGCAGAATCTCCCCGCTCCGCATAGAGAATTCCTAATTGCAGATAGGCTTCGCCGAATTTTGGATCGAGGTGAACAGCGTTCTCCAGCAACGACTCCGTTTGTGCCACATTCTTGCCTTGGTCCGGCTCCTTCCCCCGCTGGAGGCTGATCGCGTAGTAGTAATTGGCCAGAGCATTTTCAGGTTGAAGCCTGACAAATCGCTGCAACCTCTCCACCACGCATTCTGACTGTGCGGGCTCGACACTCTGCATTTTGCCCATGAATAAGTAAGGATTGGGATCGGCTGGATTCACATCCGACGCCTCGCAAAGACGCTGGTCGGCCTGGTCGTAGGAACCGCGGGCGTAGAAGGCCACGCCCAGCCCGGAGAGCATCCGCGCGGAACGCGGGAACAGGCGATTGCCTTTGCCGAAAACTTCGATGGCTGGCTCGAAGGCGCGATGCATCAGGAGTTCGGCTCCCCAGTCGAAGAGATCCAGTTCGCTCGGGTCCATGTCTGCCGCGCGCTGGTACTCTCGAACGGACTCCAGAGGATTGCCCTGCTTCTCTTCGATGTCGGCGAGCAAGCGATGAAGTTCAGCCTGCTTCTGCCCGGAATTGTCCTGCCAGGCGAGCAAGGCTTGAACATCCGCCCGGGCGCGTTCGTATTGACCGACGTCCGCAGAGGCGATCGCTAACTGGTACGCGTTTTCGCAATCTTCGGGATTGAGTTGAGAAGCCCGCTCAAGATAGGGCAGCGCTTCACCAGCTTTTCCGTTGTCAACCAGCAACTTTCCGAGGCGGTGATTTGCGTCAAAATTCCCGGGCTCGCGTTCCGCCGCCTTACGCAATGATTCTTCAGCTGCGGCGCTGGATGATTTGGAAGGAGAGACTGCTCGGGAACTGCTGGGTTCCTTGTTCACAGCGGTGGCGCTCAACGAAGTTGTTTCTTTTGCCAGTTCCTCTGTGGTCCGCAAAATCGTATCGGAACCATGCCCGCCGGGACTCATACCTTCGGTAACGCCGGCCACAGTGAATTCAGGCTCATCGAAAAATTGTGGCTTCTCCGCTCCCGAAGTTCCGCCGGGCGTTGGGGAGCTTTTTTCTGACTCAAGCGTCAGATCAATCCTCTTCGTCTCTTTGCGCCCGAGCACACACGGGCTGAAGTTCACGGTGCCATATCCGGTCATCTCCGCGCGCAACGTATAAACACCTTCGCTAAGCGTGGAAAAGCGGTAGGCCCCCTCTGAATCCGTACGGGTGGTTAAAGTTTGCGTTCCGTTCTTGCCCTGGAGGTCAATGACGGCACCGGCGATCGCGCGTCCGCTCGAATCTCTCACAGTTCCCTGCAAAATGGCTGAGTCTTGAGATTGCCCCCCCGCCAATTGTCCATAAATGGACGGAGCGAAAAGCAGGCTCGCCACTAAAACACAAGTCGCGATGCCAGCCCAACTGCACCCGGATCGGTATGCGGTGACGTGAGAACGGACCATGGACAAGAATATTAGGAAAGTTAAGCGAAATCAGTCGGCTCGCGTGGAACATTCTAGCCGTCGGGGCGACCATCAGCAATCGCCGTATAATTGAGGCCGAGGTTCAGGCCGCTAAACTCCGAGGTGACTCTGTGAGGTTTCGCCAATTCTGTTTTCTGGCAGCAGCGATTTTGCTGACATGCATCGCCTCCTCGGCCCAGAAGCGAAAAATTATCATCGATCAGGACGCAGCCGGACCCGCTGGGACCGACCAGCAGTCGATGCTCCTGCTAATCCAGTCTCCCCAAACAGAGGTCCTGGGCATCACCGTGGTGACGGGCGATCAGTGGCTCAAAGCGGAAGTCGAGCACACTCTGCGCATGCTCGAACTCATCGAGCGAACCGACATTCCCGTAGTAGCGGGAGCGGAGTATCCGCTGGTGCGGCGAAAAGAGGAAACAGAACTGTGGGAACAACGTTATGGCTCCATAGCGTGGCTGGGAGCCTGGACGCCACGGTTCTATCACGCTCCGGACGAGTTGGGAGACATGCCGGAAGGCAAGCCCAGCACCAAGCCGAGCGATGAAGACGCCGCGCACTTCTTGATCTGCATGGTCCACAAGTTCCCGAACGAGATCACGATTTACGAAGGCGGACCGATGACCAACCTGGCTCTGGCCATTTCCATCGATCCCGAATTTGCGGGTCTGGCCAAAGACTTGATCTTCATGGGCGCCAGCCTGAATCCGCAGACCACCAATCCCGAGTTCGTCAACTCTCCCCGGCGCGAATTTAACTTGTGGTTCGATCCGGAAGCGGCCCACATTGTTTTGCGCGCAGGTTGGAAAAGAATTGTCTGCACTCCGGTCGATATTTCGGTGAAGACGAACATGACCTCCGAAATGCTCAACCGGATTAAGGCGGGCAGTTCTCCGGCTGCGCGCTATATCGGCCAATATGGCCGCCTTCGTGGCGAATACAATTATTTGTGGGACGAACTCGCAGCCGCCGCGTGGCTCGATCCCAGCCTCATCACGCAAAAAGAAACACGCTTCATGGATGTCAATCTGGACCGTGGCGCCGGCTATGGAGACACGTTGACTTGGTCGGATCGAGATAAACCTAAAGTCGAAGTCCAACCGGTCGAGGTCCAAGTGGATCTGGACACCGAGAAGTTTTACAAGATGTTTGTAGATCTGTTGACCGCTGGCACTCCGAAAATGAAATGAAGATGGAGGCCGGGCGCCTTTGGCCGGCTGGACGGCCGAGACGCCCGTTCGCCATTACTATCGTGACAATTCTGCGAGCGCTTTCTGTGCCTGCGCATTATCAGGATGCTGTTTGAGAAGTTCGTGGAGAACGTTACGCGACTTGTCAACGTCGCCCTCCAGGGCATAAACCCGGGCGAGGTTTAGATAAGACTGATCGAAAGCGGGCGCAACGCGGATACACTCTTCAAAAGTTGCAACCGCCTCATCACGCCTCCTGGTACGCAAGTAAAGAACTCCGAGGTTGTTCAGAGCTTCCGGATACGCGGGGCGAAGCTTCAAGGCTGTCTGCAGATATTCGAAGGCATGCTTGGTGTCGTCGAGTTGCGCGAACACCATGCCCAAACTGTAATTCGCTTCCGGATCCTGCGGGCCGACTGCAACTGCATGCTCCAGCACTTTGCGAGCTTCGTCCCACTGCCTTTGCTGGCGATAGGCGTTCCCGAGGTTATCGAGAGCGACCAAATGATCGGGACTCAGCCGGAGAGCCTCCTGAAAGTACGGAATCGCTTCGGCGGTGCGCCCTTCACGTGTGGCCAGAAGGCCGAGGTTATTCCAGGCGTTGGGCAGGGTGTCGGGGTAAAGGGCGCGAAGTTTGGTCGTACGCTCAAAACTCGCACGCGCTACATCGTTCTTTCCCTGTTTCAAATAAACGCTCCCCAAACCGTAGAGCGCTTCGGCATTCGATGGATCGTCGCGGAGAGCCAACTGGAATGAGGCTTCCGCTTGATCGAAATAGCCCCGCTGAAAATACACCGAACCATAAGAAAGATAATTACGCCGAAACTCCGACGTATTGCTGACCCCGGGAAAGGGCAGCGCCATCGCCAACCGATCCGCGGCAGTTTGCGGAATGTTCCGAACGTCTTGTTCAACATGATCGGTGTTTATCGGCCCCTGATAGACCTTAACGATGTCTCCTGTTACGTCAATCAGGAAGGAGGTTGGAAGGCCAAGGTCACGATGCCGGTCAAACAAGTATCGATAAAGAATGTTGTAAATGCCGGCCACGTCATCCGATCCGTAAAGGATGGGCAAGGATAGATGCAACTCACGCACCAAGGCTCGAACGTTCTCGGCTTGGGTGGAATCGTCGACGTTCACAGCCAGCAGTTGAAGGGCAGGGTTTCCCAAAGTCGGCTCCGACCAGCGGTTGTAGACTTCATTGAAGACTTTCAAGTCATCCCGGCAGTTCGCCGATCCCGTGGTCCAGAAATTGAGCAGCACTGGCTTGCCGCGTAAGGAGACGAGAGTCCGAGTCTGTCCGGTCAAGTCGGCGAGAGAAAAATCCGGCGCGGACACGGGCGCCAGCAGCCAGGTTTCAACCACGTCGGGCAGTATCTCGATCTGCTGCGTAACGCTTTTGTGGGAGAGCGTGTCTTCAGGTGCGATGCCATAAGCCTGCGAGTTTTGGAATGCTTCTACTCTAAACGGCTCGGCTCCCTCTTCTACCCAAATCCTATGATTCACCGGGAGACTGTTGAGTTCCTGCAGCAGTCCGCTCGGCCATCGAATCGACGCCTGCACCGGGCCTTTGGCCTCGCCCAGGCCGAAAAATACTTCCTTGCTGTGCTGAGAAAGAAATCCTGATCCGGCTTGAAGCATGCGCGTCTGCCGGCCCAACTCGGTTTCCACCGTGACAGCCGCACCGATTGCGTCACGATTACTCTTCACGCCGCGGAGGCGAAAACCAATCGACGGCGCGAGATCCTTCATCACGTTTTTCAAAAGGCGCAACTGCGGACCATTGCGGTTTTTCAAAAACAATTCCAACCGCCCGTCGTGATCGAAATCGGCCAGCGCGAACGCTCTCCCATCTTCTAGAAAGTCCATTCCGACCGCGCCGGACACATCCGAAAACGTTCCATCTCGATTATTCGCATAGAAGACATTCCGCTCAAACCCGCTCCAGGTGCTGTCGGCACGGATCAACTCATTCAATGCGTTCCACCCATGTTCGTAATCCAGTGCCGACTTGGCCTCGGCTGGCGAATTCGCAACTACTTGCCGCCAAAAGAAGCTGTTCAAATCCTCACTTTGGCTTGGACGCGTTGGACCCGAGATCATGCCATTGGCGACGTAAAGATCGGGAAACCCGTCGTGATCAAAATCCCACGCATCGCTCGACCACGACCAGCGCCCCATTTCAACTCCCGCAGAGGCGCTTGTATCCTGAAGAGTCCCATCCTTATTATTGCGAAACAACGAATTGCCTCGGGCGTGTTTGCGGTACAGAGCTCGCACATCTTCAGGCATGCCCTTCTGAAAAACTTCCTGCATTGAGACGCGCATGCCGGCTGCAGACCACATGTCCGCGACGTAAAGATCGTCGGCTCCGTCGTTGTCGTAATCGAACCAGCAAACGCTCATGCCCGCGCCAATATCCTCAACCGCAGCCTGCGGAGCGACGTCAGTAAAAGTTCCGTCGCCGTTGTTGTGGTAGAGATTCTTTCGCCCGAAGTCGTTCACCACATAAAGGTCAGGCCAGCCATCGCGGTTGTAATCGCTCCATCCGCAGCAAAAGCTGTAGCGTGTATTGTTGCGATCGAGGCCGGACTGCGCGGTTACATCGTGAAAGGTTCCGTCCCGGTTGTTGCGCATCATGAAGTTGGGAGGCCCATTTTCCGCGTCGAAATAAGGAGAAGGATATCTGTACTGGTCCGTGCCCTGGTAATAAATGTAAAGGCAGAAGTAGACGTCCAACCAGCCATCGCGGTCGTAGTCGGCGACGGCGGCTCCGGTAAATGTCCCTTGCGGAGGATTGGCAAACCGAAACGCGTCGGGCTTCTGGCGAAACTTGCCGTTGCCTTCGTTCACAAACAAGAGTGGGCCACTCGTGCGTACGACGATCAGGTCCTGGCGGCCGTCGTTGTCGAAGTCCGCAAAAAGCGCACACGCCGTGTTCTCCAGGATTCCGACCTCAGACCCCTCGGTGATGTCCTCAAACGTTCCGTTGCCCCGGTTTCGATAGAGCCGGTTGGGAAGGCCGGCAGGCTGGCACACATAGAGATCGTCGAACCCGTCACCGTCAATGTCGCCCACAGCAACCCCGTTGTGTCCGTAGATGTCGATGCCGCAAGCGCCGTCGAGAGCCGTCCGCCAGTAGTCAACCCCGCGAAGCAACTGTGAAGAGTAAGACGAATTGCCTCCGAGAGCCTGCGCTGCGATATCCACGAAGATGGGGCCGCTAGCGCGGCTCTGCGTCTCCTCCAGTGACCGCCAGTTCTTCAGGCGAAACTCGCCAGCCGAAGTCGCTTTCCATTCGAGATCCCAGTAACCGACGCGGTGCTCGCGGTAGCAGTCCTGCCCCGAGCCAACTAGTTCATAGCGCACGCGAGTTCGCAAACCAGCCGGACCTCGCTGGGCACTGGCATCGCCGACGTTCCCGCGAGCGCTTTCGAAACCAGCCAAATCGATACTCACCACTTGAAACTCAGCCGTCGCAAGCCTCGAAAAGGAACTCATGGCGGAACGCAATTCTTCAAGAAAAGCGTCGCGCCGGAGAGGTATCAGCGACGTGAATTTATTTCGACGGATTTCGAGCGCAGCCGCGGAGCGAATCAGCCGCGATTCATCCGGCCGGAGCGACGACGCCGAGAAACCAGAAGCAAGGGCGTTTTCGACGACGTGCATATCCTGCGGAGACTGCAAGAAACTCGCACTCCAGTCTGCAAGAATCGCAGCGATCCGGTCCTGATATTTTTCAGTGACAAAAGCGTCGAACCCGGCCTGCGTCCTGAGCAGTGCGGCATCGAGCGGTATCTGTACTCGATAGTGAGGATGGAGATGAAACTCACCGTGAGGAGGCAGCGCGTCCTTCGGATTGGAAGGCGAGTGGAATGGAAGAGCCAGATCGCGCAGCCTTGCGGGAACCAGCGCTGCCGAGACTCCTTGGCAGCACCGGATTAGAAAACTGCGCCGGCGAAGATCAACCGAATCGTTCGTCTTCGCTGGCTGACTCAGCGCAATGCCCCCAGGAGATTTGATGTGTAGAGCCGAAATCTAACAGCCGTGCAGCAAACCGGTCAAGGTTGGCAGCGGCATAGGCCTTTGTCGCTCAGGAAAAGAGCATCGAGGTCTGCTATATTTACCCTCTCGCGGAGGTGCATCCATGTCGCGGATTGTACGCTGTGGCCTCATCCAGGCAAGTAGCGCAGTGGGCAGCGACCGCTCGTTGCCGCAAATCAAGAAAGCCATGATCGACAAGCACCTCAAGCTGATTGAGCAGGCTGCGAAAAAAAAGGTGCAAATACTTTGCCTGCAGGAGCTGTTTTATGGCCCATATTTCTGCGCCGAGCAGAACATTCGCTGGTATGGGTTGACCGAGCGAGTTCCGGACGGACCCACGATCAAGCTAATGCAGAAAATTGCAGCCAAGAACCGCATGGTGATCGTAGTTCCGATTTACGAAGAACAGATGCCGGGAATGTATTTCAACACCGCCGCAGTCATTGATGCCGACGGCAGTTATCTCGGCAAATACCGCAAGCATCACATCCCGCACGTGCATCCCGGGTTCTGGGAAAAGTTCTACTTCACGCCGGGCGATCTGGGTTATCCCGTTTTCAAAACCAAATACGCCGCCGTCGGAGTCTATATTTGCTACGACCGTCATTTCCCAGAAGGCGCGCGCGTTCTGGGATTGAACGGCGCGGAAATCGTGTTTAACCCTTCCGCCACGGTCGCTGGGCTCTCGGAATACTTGTGGGAATTGGAGCAGCCCGCGCACGCGGTGGCGAATGGTTATTTTGTGGGCGCGATCAACCGCGTGGGTACCGAGAAGCCATGGAACATCGGCGAGTTTTATGGCAAGAGCTACTTCTGCAATCCGCGCGGCAAGATCGTCGCGCAGGCCAGCCGCGATAAAGACGAGGTTCTGGTCGCCGATCTCGATCTCGAAATGATTGCCGAAGTAAGAAAGACATGGCAGTTTTTTCGCGACCGCCGCCCCGAGACCTACCAGCCCTTAACCGAGCAGACTGGACGATCGCTGGCCGCCGACTGACAGCGATGACCACAAGCCGGGAGTCTCTGCGTCCCCGAATCGAATCCAGCCCTCTCTACAACCCCGACTTGGCACCCGCCACAACCGAGCGCCGTCACTGGGGAACTTACAGTTACGCTGCCCTATGGGTATCGATGTCGGTCAATATTCTTACCTACATGCTGGCCGCAAGCCTGATCCAGGGCGGAATGAATTGGAAGCAGGCGGTGGCGACGGTTTTTCTGGGCAACACGATCGTTCTAATTCCGATGCTGTTGAATTCGCATCCCGGCGCGCGTTACGGAATACCTTTTCCCGTGCTGGCCCGTGCCTCGTTCGGAGTCTTAGGAGCAAATGTGGCCGCGGTCTTGCGTGCTTTGGTGGCGTGCGGATGGTTTGGCATTCAAACCTGGATCGGCGGCGAAGCGGTGAGCACGCTGATCGCAACCTTGGTTCCCGCCTGGAAAGATCTTCCCTACAGCACCGCAATCTGCTTTCTGGCTTTCTGGCTGATTAACCTCGCTGTGATCCTCAAAGGCGTGGAATACATCCGCGTCCTCCAGGGGATCAGCGCGCCGGTTCTGCTCGCAGTGGGACTCCTGCTGTTGCCGTGGGCATATCACCGCGCAGGCGGGTTCGGGCCCATGCTCGCAGCCCCATCGCGGTTCGCCAACTTCCCCGATTTCCTGAAGTTTTTAGTTCCCGCGTTGAACGCCACGGTAGGTTTCTGGGCAACGGTCTCGCTCAACATTCCCGACTTCACCCGCTTCGCGCGCAGCCAGCGCCAACAGATGATTGGCCAAGCCCTCGCTCTCCCGACCACCATGACTCTTTATTCGCTGATCGGAATCCTGGTGACTTCCGCGACCGTCGTCATTTATGGAACCGCGATCTGGGACCCGGTACAACTGCTGAGCCGCTTTCATTCGCCGGTCGCGGTAGTGATTTCATTGTTGGCGATTCTGCTGGCGACGTTGAATGTGAATATCGGCGCCAACGTAGTTTCTCCTGCAAACGACTTCTCCAATCTGTGGCCGCGCAAGATCAGTTTCCGAACCGGTGGAGTGATCACCTGTTTCATGGGAATCGCCATGATGCCATGGAAACTACTAGGCAACTACAGGACCATGATCTTCGGCTGGCTGGGCGGCTACGCGGCGTTCCTCGGACCGGTGGCTGGAATCATGATCTGCGACTACTTTGTGATTCGACGGCGAGTGCTGCTGGTCGACGACCTCTACCTGCGTGGCGGCGTCTACGAATATTCGCGAGGCTTCAACTGGCTGGCGGTGCTCGCGCTGGCTCTGGGAGCGGGCACAGCGCTGGTGGGCTTGGTGGTTCCTTCGCTGCGGACGCTTTATGACTATTCCTGGTTCGTTGGCTTTGCGGTTTCGTTCGTCGCGTACTACGTGTTCATGAAGTTTGAAGGAAGCGACTAGGATCGAACAACCGCAACTCACGGACTCTGCATTCACTCCTGAAACGTTACGCACACGCCGTTGGGATCGATCGCGCCAAACTCTTTTGTGCCCCAGGGCTTGGTTTGCAATGGACCGTTGGGGTGTACCTCGCCCCCGCGTTTCTGGAATTCGGTATACAGCGCCTCAATTCCTTTTACGGCAATTCGCACCATGGTCTGATCGCCGACTTTCCGTGCGAGCGCCTTGTCATTCATCCCCGCGATGTGAAGATAAGCTTCGCCGCGATTGATTCCTGCGTAGTTTGGGGGAGTGCTGTCGCGAAATGTTTCTTCGAAGCCGCAGACTTCCGTCCACCACTTGAGCGACTCCGTGGTGTCGGCGGCGGGCAACACAGGGATAGCGCCTTTGATGATCGGTTCCATTGATGCGGTATAAAGCGTCCAGCCGAATTGTCCGAGCTACGCTCGCAGCCTACCGAAAGGCAGGCAAGATTTCTTTCTTATACGTTTCCAGCGTGCCTTCCTCCTCGCCACACATCAGGTACAAGTTGAATTGCGTCACTCCGACGCTGGCTAGCTTGCGGAGCTTTTCGCGGTGCGCCTCCGCGGGTCCGACTATACAAAAACGATCCACGACGTGATCCGAGACGAATTTCGAGTTGCTGCTGTCGACTTCGCAATGCTGTTGATAGTCGTATCCGCTGCGATTACGTACAAACGATGTTAGCGCGGGCGGAAGTTCGTCCGGACTATAACGCGAGATCAAATCCACCACGTGATTCGAAACCAACGCCGGAAACCAGCGCACGTGTTCTCGCGCCAACTTCAGGTCATCGGAGACCCACACCGGCGCGGCGGCCATGACCTCGATCGTGCGAAAGTCCCGCCCGGCCGCCTCCGCACCCTTCTTCACCAGACTGAGGCACCATGCGATCAAGTCAGGATCGGCAAATTGCAGGATGACGCCATCCCCGACTCTGCCCGCCAAATCGAGAACCCTGGGCCCATACCCGGCGATCCAAACCGGAGAAGAGCCCTTGGCCCAGGAAATGCGCGTGGGCTGTCCGTCATAGTCGATCTCGTGCGCCGCTGTCAGCTCGCGGAAAGTCTTCACCGCTCTTTCCAGATCGCCCGCCCCAACCGGCTTCTTGCCCAGCACTCGCCGCGAACTATCTCCGCGGCCAATGCCAAGCTGCATGCGCCCGCCCGAAATCAAGTTCAGGGTTGCGAACAGGCTCGAGGTCACGGTGATGTCGCGAGTCGCAGGATTGGTCACGCAGGTGCCGAGACGCATGTTCTTGGTATTCACCGCCATCAGCGTGAGCAAAGGATAAGGTTCGAGCCACAAAATGTGCGAATCGAAAATCCAGCCATATTGAAAGCCCGCGGCCTCAGCCTGACGCGTGAGCGCGACGATCCGCTCTACCGGCATATCGGGTTTGATCGTGATGCCAAAGTGCATGGGATCTCCTTTGTCACGCAATCCGATTTCCTTTGTGAACCATCGTGTCCTTTGTGGTTATCGCTCTTGCCTCAATCGCAAAGAACACTAACCACGAAGGACACGAAGGTTCACAAAGGACAACAAAGCATCACCAACGGAATCGGCACTCCAAGGTGTCGCAGTTTAGCATAAAATGCCTGCTCTGGAAGTTCGCAGGAGGAACCGATGGGCTTTGACACCACCATCGTAAACGGACGCGTGGTCACCGCTACCGACACCTACCCAAGCGACGTCGCCATCAGCAACGGGAAGATCGCCGCGATTGGGCAAGATCTTCCTCGCGACAATGCCACGAAAATCATCGACGCCGGAGGCAAGTATGTATTGCCCGGCGGAATCGATGTGCACACTCACCTCGACATGCCATTCGGAGGCACGACCAGCGCGGATGATTTCGAGACTGGCACTCGAGCCGCAGCTTTTGGCGGGACCACGACTTTGATCGATTTCGCCATCCAGTACAAGGGCCAGACGCTGCGGACGGCGTTCGATACCTGGATGAAAAAAGCCGCAGGAAAAGCAGTTTCCGATTATTCATTTCACTGCATCATTACGGACCTGGCCGACGCGCAACTCGAGGAGATGAACGCCCTGGTGCGCGAGGGCGTCACCAGCTTCAAGTTGTTTATGGCCTATCCCGGAGTGTTCATGCTGGACGATGGCAGCATCTTCAAGGCGCTCCGCGCCACGGCGAAGAATGGAGGCCTGGTCTGCATGCACGCCGAAAATGGCAGCGCCATTGACGTGATCGTGCAGCAAGCCTTGGCCGAAGGGAAAAAGGCGCCGAAATATCACGCCTTGACGCGTCCGACCACGGCGGAAGCGGAGGCCACATCCCGTGCCATTGCTCTCGCCGAAATGGCCGGAGCGCCCGTCTACATCGTGCACTTGAGCTGCAACGATGCTCTCGAAAAAGTCCGCGAGGCCCGCGACCGCGGCCTTCCGGTTTATGCCGAGACCTGTCCGCAGTACCTCTATCTTTCCATCGAGAACTTCGATGTGCCCGGGTTCGAAGGAGCGAAATACGTTTTCACGCCTCCATTGCGCGAAAAGTGGCACCAGGAAAAACTTTGGAACGGGCTGAAGCGCGATCACCTGCAAGTAGTTTCCACTGACCATTGCCCATTCTGTTTCAAGGAACAAAAGGAACTGGGGCGCGACGACTTCACCAAAATTCCCAACGGCGGCCCCGGAATTGAGCACCGCATGAGCCTGATCTACTCCGGCGGCGTTGCTCAGGGCCGCTTCAGCGTGAATCGCTTCGTGGAGCTGGTTTCGACGACCCCAGCAAAACTATTCGGCCTGTACCCGCGCAAAGGCACGATCGCAGTAGGCAGCGATGCCGACCTGGTGATTTTCGATCCTGCGCGCAAGCACACCATCAGCGCGAAAACCCATCACATGCGGGTGGACTATTCGATGTTTGAAGGCATTCAAGTGACCGGCATGCCCGACGCCGTACTCTCGCGCGGCCGCGTGATCGTCGAAGCAGACAAGTTCGTCGGGCGCCCCGGCGCGGGAGAATTTCTTAAACGATCGCTCTATTCAATGTAGGCGCGAGCGCCCTCGCTCGTGCGGTAGCCGCGAGATACTCAGTTCTCAGGACGTGTGCTTGCGACCGCCACTGGCAGCGTCACCGTGAACACCGCCCCGCCGCCGGGCCCCGAAGCCGCCTCGACGTTTCCGTTGTGCTCTCGCAGAATCGCTTTGCAAATGCTCAGGCCGAGGCCGGTGCCGCGGCCTGGGCGTTTGGTTGTGTAGAAGGGATCAAAGATATTGGGCAATATTTCTGGCGCAATTCCGGGCCCATCGTCCTGAAAGGTAACGGCCACAGACGTTGCCTGCTTTTCGATGCGGATGCGCAAGGTGCCGCGGTCTCGTACTTCCCGCATCGCCTGTTCCGAGTTCAAAATCAGGTTCAAGAACACTTGCATCAACTGGTGCGAATCTCCGCTGACCGGCGGTATCGAGGACTCTTTCAAAAAATCGACAGTGATATTGTTTTTGCGCAAGGAATACGCGTGCAGATGCAAGGTTCTTTGCACCAGTTCGCCGAGGTCGATGGGGCTCCTGCCCGGCGCTGGAGGCCGGGAAAAGTACATCAGGTTCTGGACAATTTCCGCGGCGCGCCGGGATTGCTGCTGCAGAACGACCATTTGTTTTCGGACGGAGTCGGGAGCTTCGCCCTCCTGCAGCAGTTCGCACATCCCCAAAATGCTGGTGAGCGGATTATTCAGTTCGTGCGCGAATCCACCGATCATCTGCCCCATGGCCGCGAGCCGTTCGCTTTGGATGATCTGCTGCTCAAGCTTTTTCTCCACCGTAATGTCGCGGACGGACACGATCACGCCACTGACTTTGTTTTCCGCATCGAACAGTGGACTGGCGGAAGCTCGCGTGGTGCGCCAGCTCCCATCACGATGACGCGCGCTGTAGTCGCAGGAGCCAAACATCTTACGGCCGGTAATCAGGTCGCGATACAAGCCCAGCAGATCGGGCGAGTAATCCTGCTCCTCTTCGACTTTTTTCCCCAGCAGGTCTTCCGGCTTGTAGCCACGCAGGTCGTGGATTCTTGAACTCACGAAACTGTAGCGACCGTTCAGATCGATCACCAGGATCAGGTCGGGGAAGCTTTCCAGAAGATAGCGCTGGAATTCTTCCTGTCTTCGCAACGCCTTCTCCATCTCGCGGCGCTCGGTCACATCCACGAGCGTGCCTTGATAGCGGACGATTTTTCCGCCCGCATCCCATACCGCGCGGGAGGTATCGAGAAATATGCCGGGAGTGCCATTTTTGCGACGCAAAGTGATTTCCCGAGTGCGTACGCCGCCCTGATCATCCGCGGTCCGCCCCAGCACTGGGCTTTGATTGGGATCGGAGTTCAACGCTCGGGGATCGAGGGAGAGAAGTTCTTCCTTGCTTTCGTACCCCAAAATCTGTACCAGCGCGGCGTTGCCGTCGAGCAATTTGCCCTCCGGCGTGCTGAAGTAAACGCCTTCCTGAAGGGTTTCGAACAATTCGGTAAACCGTCGCTCTTTCTCGCGTTCTTCGGTTACGTCGCGGGCAAGGGCGCTCACGCCCACGACCTCGTCATTTTTTACAATCGCGTTCAGAGCGCAGTCAAAGTAGAGCGTGCGTGCGCTTGATTTCAGCCGAACTGGAACCAGGCCGGACCACCGGCGTTTTTCGAGAAACCGGGCCAACCCTCGATCGGCATCTTCACGTTTCGGTTCGTCCAGAAACTCCTGCACGCGATGGCCGACAACTTCCGCGTAAGGAACCCCGAGCAGTTCAGTGACCCGCCGGTTTACGGTCTTCAGCTTGCCGTCTAAGGAAGTGGCAAAAGCAATGTCGTCGAAGGAATCGATCAGTTCCTTGAAACTGCGTTGTGAGCGCGCGATGAGCTCTCCGAGTTGATCGAGTTGCTCATCCGTGGGGGCTGTGGCACGTTCCTGGAGGCCGCGAACCAGGTTTCTCAGTTCTGTAACCCGCTTTCTCCGTCCGTAGGCAAAGCCGGCAAACGCGATAGCAACGCAGAACACTGCGATGGACAGCAGGCCAAGGTGATAGGGGAGATTTTGCAGCCGCTCCCAGGATTCCGCCGCTAATCCCGCCGCCAGCAGAACCACAAACAAAAGCGCAATGCGCCACAGCCAGGCTTCTTCTTGTTCCAGAGTTGGCGGAGCAGCAGGAGGCGTCGATTGTTTTTCTTCTGACATGAAAGTGGTACCGCAGCTTGCCGGCGTGCTCTTAGAGTATGAAGGGGCCTGAGCCTAGGCGAATCGTAGACCATGAGAGGAATGCAAACAACCGAAACTGTGTTGGGTAATTTGGTTCACAGACGAAACGCCACTTCGATGTTCACTTGTCACAAGCCCGGTGTGACATCAGTCACCACGCTTTCCACACGGCTAGGCGTAGGGTTGAACTTTACCCTGACTGGTCGCTGGGCCTTCCCTCGTCACGACAAGTCCGAATAAATCTGTTTGTCCGAAGCACAGATCCAAGTTTCCTCACACGCCCATGCTTTATAAGACGCTGAGCGCCGCAGTTTTCGGCATCGATGCCAGCATCATCGAGGTCGAAGTCGATGTGTCTGGAATTAAGACAATGGAGGACCACTTCCACACAGTTGGCCTGCCCGATGCCGCGGTTCGTGAGAGCCGCGACCGCGTACGGGCAGCGCTGAAAAACTGTGGGTATGACATTCCTCCGACTCACATCACCATCAATCTTGCGCCTGCCGACATTCGCAAAGAAGGCTCTGGCTTCGACCTGCCTATGGCTCTGGGAATCCTGGGCGCTTACGGGGGCCTTAATAAGAAGGAAGTGCCGGACTGCCTCTTCGTAGGAGAGCTGTCGCTCGATGGTGGCGTTCGTGGGGTTCGCGGAGCGCTTCCTATTGCTATCGAGGCGCGCGGAAGAAAGATCGCGCGTCTGGTAGTGCCGGAGCTTAACGCTAAAGAGGCGGCTATGGTTGGCGGCGTGGAAATCTATCCAGTGAAATCGCTGCTCGATGTGATCCGCTTCGTGAATACCGGCAATGGCATCCTTCCGCTCAAAGTCGATAGCGACGCCCTGCTCAGCGAGGCACAGCAATTCCTCGTGGATTTCAAAGATGTGCGTGGTCAACACTCCGCCAAGCGGGCTCTCGAGGTTGCCTGCGCTGGCGGCCACAACATCCTGATGATCGGCCCGCCCGGCTCGGGCAAAACCATGCTGGCCAAGCGAATGCCCACGATCCTGCCGCCGTTCACCTTTGAAGAAGCGCTCGAGACCACCAAGATTCACAGCGTAGCCGGCGTGCTCGATCCCGGCGCGGGATTGGTCGGCGTGCGCCCTTTTCGCTCGCCCCACCATACCATCTCCGACGCTGGATTGATCGGAGGCGGAGCCGTTCCCCGTCCCGGCGAAGTGTCACTGGCTCATAACGGCGTCTTGTTCTTGGACGAACTTCCCGAGTTCCCACGCAACGTTCTCGAAGTCATGCGCCAACCGCTGGAGGACGGAACCGTCTGCATCGCGCGCGCCTCTATGTCGCTGACCTTCCCCGCGCGCTTCATGCTGGCATCGGCCATGAATCCCTGTCCATGCGGGTACTCGTAGAGCTACCCGCAAACGCTAGTCCCACGTGCCCAACCCGCCCGTTCGCTACTTTTATATTTGGGGCCAGCACCGCCAGCACCCGGCGCTTTTGCGTATAGCTCCAGCCTCTCCACTCGACCAGCGGTGCCAACGTAGAGACCAGTTCGCTGGGCGTCATCCCCGGTGTCGGAGCGCCCGCAGCTTCCTGCAATTGGGCGCGCGTGGCGGCCAGGTCCCGGTCTACTACGGCCAGACGCGCATCGCGGTCCTCTTGCGATAACACTCCCTCCAGATAGGTATCGAGAATCCGGGCGCGTTTGGCCGACAGCCGCGCTAAGGCTTCCTCCAGCCGTTCGACCTTGCGCTCCCCGGCGTGGGCGTCCCGCTCCCTGCGCAACTGCTCAATGCACCGCGCAACGAACTTCGGACTAGTTAGCTTGTCGGCGAACAGCCGGTCCAGCACGGCCTCCAGCGTTTCCCGCTTCATATAGGCCGTCTGGCAAGAGTGGGGAGCAAGACGGCGGCCGCGACACACGTACACGTCGCCGCGTTGATTGGCCGTGTGTACAGGCTGCCCACAGGCCGCGCAGGTGAGGAATCCGGCATAAGTGAAGCGGGGAACGTAGTCTTTGCGGGTTCGCCAATGAAGGACGCGCTTGCGGGCCATAATCTGTTGCGCCCGCCCCCATTCCGCCTCGCTCAAAAGCGGGTCCTTGATAACCTGCACGCGAATGATGTCGGCTTCGGAACGCGTGATCTTCTTGCGGTCCGCTTGTCGTCCGTCTTTTCCTTTGTACCGTCCCTTTGCGCTCGGGTCGCGCTTCTTGTCCAGAATACGCCAGCCTTTCCAGATGGGGTTTTGGAGGATGAGCGCTGCGCCCCGTGGCGTCACGTCCAATTGCGCGGCGATCTGCCTGTAGTTAATTTCCCCCCGCAGCACTCGGCGATATGCCCGTCGCACGCGCTCGGCCTCGGCTGGTTTGTAACTCCAGACGCCATCCTGGTAGTCGACACCCCAAGGCAACACAATCCGGCTCTGAGCGAGTTCCCCGCGCTTGCGCTTCTCTTCCTTCGCGGACCAAGCGCGCTCCAACATTTCTTTCCGCTCTTTTCCGGCTACCCCGGCCCGTACCATCGTCAACAGCAAGTCGCTCGGGTCCACGCGGCCCTCGGGCAAATAGATTGCCGTGCCGCTGTCCACGAACCTCTGTAACAAACTCAAGTCGTCGTAGTTGTCGGGACGCATCAGTCGCGAAAACTCGCGGGCCACGACGCCTACAATCTCTGGCTCTTGAATAAGGCGAAGCAGTTCCTGCATCTCAGGGCTGCGAAGAACATTGGCCCCGCTGACATCGGTTATCTGGACGGCGCGGGCGATTTCCAGCCCGTGCTGCGCGGCAGTCCGTCGATTCACGGTGCGCTGCGCGGGGATGGATGCCCGGTCGTCGCCCGCCTGTTCCAGCGTGGAAACGCGGATTAACTCAATGCACCGAGAGCAGCTGATGGAGGCGCGCCACAAGATTGAAGAATCCGGCGTTCCATTGAAAGGCGCAGAAGCTTTGACGAGGGAAATCGATGAAATGAGGGGTAGGCGTTAGTTTGCCAGCGACGGTTACGTACGTTGATTCAGGCGTACTTATCTTCGCGGCTAAGGGAACAACGGCAGCGGCCGCACTAGCACTTCCCTTTCTGGCAGATCCAAGTCGGGAGTACGTCACTAGTGACTATGTTCGCTTGGAGGTTTTACCTAAGGCCACTTTTCATAAACGGACGACGGAGGTTGCGTTTTACCATCTGTTTTTTACAACCACCACCCGCTCAATACCGACGAGCGAAGCGCTTTTGAAGTATGCCCTGGACGAAGCGTGCAAGACTGGTATCCACGGGCTTGATGCTTTACACATTGCGTGCGCGGTCTTCGCTGGCGCTGACGAATTCATAACCTCGGAAAAAACCAACAAACCAATTCATCGAACGAAATTAGTTAAGGTCGTATCCATATTTCCAGCGGTAACACCTGATAAGGAGACGTGGTGGAAGTTCTGCCGTAGAATCTTTTGCGCGTTCTTAAGACGCGCGCAATCGATCTGCTGCCCCTAACAGCACCGGCAAGAAAAACAATTCCGCATTGGTAGCTGTAACGATAGCCTTTCCCTTGCGGATACTTCAACGATCGTTCCCGCGAGTGCCATTGCACGCCGCCCGTGATTCAGCGCTACATGTCCAAGATTTCGGGTCCGCTGCTGGATCGAATCGATATCCACATCGACGTGCCCGCGGTGAACTACAAAGAGATGCGGTCGGGCACAGAACCGGAAAGCTCTGCCAAGATTCGCGAACGGGTGATGCGAGCCCGCGGAACGCAATTGGGAAGGTTCTCGTCCGCCCCACGAGAAAAGCTTTATTGCAACGCTCAAATGGGACCTCGGCATATTCGCGCTTTCTGCGAACTCTCTGCGGATTGCGAGAGGCTACTGGAGCGCGCCATGGCCCAGCAAGGCCTGACCGCTCGCGCGCATGATCGCATCCTCAAAGTCGCAAGAACAATTGCCGATCTCGAAGGAGGAACGGCAATCGAGCCCAAGCACATCGCCGAGGCCATCCAGTATCGCACGCTGGATCGAACATTCTGGGCATGAGACAGATCGTGTGGAGACGGGTGACTCGCCCGTCCGATTTGAACCGAAGAGTTTGAAATGTACGTTAAGCTATTTAGTATCAGTTACATTGAAGCACTGCGATGCCGGGCGCCGCGGGACAGTCTGGGCTGTAGAGGGACAGTATCGGGTACAAATTGAGTGGTATTGCAAGAAACACTTGACGTCTCGTTCATTCTCACGTACGGTGTACAGTTCCGAAGGCTTACTTGGTTTAGTTGGTCTGACGAATCTCCGCTGGCAACCGGACATAATCCAGAAAACCGAGAAACTTTCGGGCTAAGCGGAGCATCTATACGAGTAGCCAGAGATTTCCCGTACAACCCATCTGAATTGAGTAAGTTAGGTGCTCTGGTCAGGTTTTGTCTTGCCAGAAAGATGGGCGCACGGCTAGTTTACTGGGATTAGGAGAGTGACTTATCATGCGGTCTGATCGCGTTTTTGACGCTTTACATACTTTGCGGAACCGGTATATGCTGTGCCAGCTTGCGTCCAAGGCTACCCGTAAGTTTCACAAGCCCAACACCAGAATCCAGGAAACCATGAACGAAGTTCTGGACAAGATTGCGAGCTCGGAACGACAGACGGTTCTTGCGGAACCCGAAAACTTTGCCGAGGCACAACGGCGGGCTGCGTAAAACCAGCCCAGCCGCCTGCCCCGCGATTGACCAAGTCTTTTCTGAGTAACCCCCCTTTGAAAATCTCCCTTCGCAGGTGAAATAGATAATGACCATCGCAGAATTGAAAGAAAAAAATATTACGGAGCTGACCAAGATCGCCCGATCCTTGGATCTCCCCGGCGCCAGTGGACTGCGCAAGCAAGACCTGATCTTCAAAATCCTTCAGGCCCAGAGCGAAAAAGAAGGCCACATCTTTGCCGAGGGCGTGCTCGAAATCCTGCCCGACGGCTACGGCTTCCTGCGCTCGCCCGATTACAACTATTTGCCCGGCCCCGACGACATCTACGTCTCGCCGTCGCAAATCCGCAAATTTGACCTCAAGACCGGCGACACCATCAGCGGCCAGGTTCGTCCTCCGCACGAAGGCGAGAAGTATTTCGCGCTGGTTAAGATTGAAGCGGTCAACTTCGAGTCGCCCGACGAGGCCCGTAACAAGATCCTGTTCGACAACCTGACGCCGCTCTATCCGCAGGAACGCATCAAGCTCGAAACCACTCGCGAGAATGTCAGCGCCCGCGTCATGGATCTGCTTACGCCTCTCGGTAAGGGACAGCGCGGCCTCATCGTTTCGCCGCCACGCGCCGGTAAAACCATGCTGTTGCAGAACGTCGCCAATTCGATTACGACGAATCATCCGGAAGTGGTGCTAATGGTTCTGTTGATCGATGAGCGCCCGGAAGAAGTCACGGACATGCAGCGCTCGGTTAAGGGCGAAGTGATTTCCTCGACCTTCGACGAACCTGCCGCCCGCCACGTACAGGTCGCGGAGATGGTAATTGAGAAAGCCAAACGGCTGGTCGAGCACAAGCGTGACGTCGTCATTCTGCTCGACTCGATCACTCGCCTCGCCCGCGCCTACAACACCATCGTTCCTCCAAGCGGCAAAGTGCTCTCCGGCGGTGTTGATTCGAATGCGTTGCAGCGTCCGAAGCGATTCTTTGGCGCTGCTCGTAATATTGAAGAGGGTGGTTCGCTGACCATTATTGCCACGGCATTGATTGACACCGGCTCCCGCATGGACGACGTGATCTTCGAGGAATTCAAAGGCACCGGCAATTCCGAAATCATTCTCGACCGCAAGTTGGTGGACAAACGCACCTTCCCGGCCATCGACATCCAGCGCTCGGGTACGCGTAAGGAAGAGTTGCTGATTCCGAAAGAAGACTTGACCCGCATCTGGGTACTGCGCCGAGTGCTGAATCCGCTATCGCCGGTAGAAGCCATGGAACTGCTCATCGACAAGCTGAACAAAGCCAAATCGAATGGCGAGTTCCTAGCGAATATGAGCTCGCTGTAGGACTAGGCGATGCCGAAATTGCCGCGGATAACTTCCAGAAAGCTCCTCCAGGTGCTTTTGCGGGCAGGCTTTTATGTTCATCACCAGACTGGGAGCCACGTCAACTTGCGGCACGACAACAAGACACATCTGCACGTGGTCGTGCCGAGCCATAGCGGAGATCTGGCGCCGAAGACGATCAAGTCGATCATCGTTCAGTGTGAGATGACGGTTGCACAGTTTGCGGCCTTGCTTGGGAAATAGGCCAGCGGCTCGGAGGTTGTAACTATGAAAAATGGCAAAGGCAAGATCTACGAATACACGACGTTTTTCCAGGCCAACGAACACGGCGGCTACACCGTGACGGTCCCTGCTCTGCCGGGGCTGGTGACGGAGGGAAAGAATCTGGAAGATGCTCGGCGGATGGCACAGGACGCGATTCGTTGCTACATCGAAGGATTGAAGAAAGCTAAAGAGGAGATTCCTTTCGAAAGCGAGACTGCCCAGCTTCGACTGACGGTCCGGGCATAAGCCGCGCGGGTTCAACCCCCTCGCGGAACTTATCTGAAGACAAAATTCCACGACGCCCTTCTTGCCCAGGCGCGTTTCTTCAAGCCTGACAGTCGAGATCATTAACCGGTGCCCACTGGTTTCCGAATTCATGAAAACCGTATAATTTCCTCATTGCCGCTGTTGCCGAGGTAATTGTGCGAATCAAATCCTTCGTGCTGATGATTTCGCTTCTGCTGATCACGCCTGGGTGGTCGCTACCAGCGTTCAGTCAGAGCCCAATCCAGATTCCCCGAAACCCCAACCAACCACCCAATCCCCACGCGGGCGAGGACGATGCCCGAATACAACTCGAAAAAGACATGGCCAAGCAGGCCAACCGTGAGCGCCAGGCTCAATTGCACCGCGACACGGACAACTTGCTCAAGCTGGCCACCGAGTTGAAACAGTATGTGGACAAAACCAACGAAAATACTCTCTCCCTGGACGTGGTCAAGAAGGCGGAGGAAATCGAAAAGCTAGCCCACAGCGTGAAAGAAAAGATGAAAGCAAACTGAACCTCGTTGGGCACCCTCTTGTAAGGCGGACACTCCTGTCCGCCGCCTTTGATTCTGGTATCGATCTCTTAATATTTGTAACTCCGGTACAAATCGGAGAAGAGCCTTCCGCTCTACACGACTTGTCATACGCGCTATAATTGCAACTCGGTATCAATAATATGCCGCTGCCACAAACTGAAGCTCCCGGACGCCTGCAGGCAGAACTCATGTCGCGCGGCCTGCGCATGACCCGGCAACGCCGCACGATCCTGAGCGTGGTCGAGACCGCCAAGCAGCATCTCGATGCCAGCCAGATCCTGCGCCACGCGCGCCGGCTTGATCCGCATATCGACCGCGTGACCGTTTACCGCACTCTTGGTTTGCTCAAAAGGCATGGCTTGGTCGATGAACTCGATCTCATGCACATGCAGGGAGAAAAGCACTATTACGAACGCCGCCCGCAGCGCGACCACATCCACATGGCCTGCCTCCGCTGCGGCAAGATTACGGAGTTCGAGAGCGATCTGTTCGAACGGCTTAAGGGGCAAATCCAGCGTGATTGTCAGTTCCACATCGTCGTGAGCCGCCTCGAAGTCGGAGGATACTGCGCCAAGTGCCGAACCGCATCAACCGCCTGAGATTCCCCACCCGTTGCAACTGGTTGCAACAATCCTGACACAGAAAATTGACCGGCAGCTTGACCGAACAAATCCACTCACTCTACGATTGTTTTATCAAAATATATATGCAACTGAGTTGCAACTAAATGATGGAAATCTTACGATGGATCGCTACCCTCGCTTTGTTCAGTGTGCTGCCATGCTCCGCGCAGGAGAGCCCTTATTTCGTCACCTACGATCATCACATGGAAGAACCTGACAACTTGGAGATTGAGATCTCAAGTACGACGGATGTCCCGCGCTCTGGACAAAGATACTATTTTGCTCCATGGGTTGAGTTTGAGTATGGTGTAACCGCCCGATGGACGACGGAACTATATCTAGAAGGTCAGGCCACCTGGAACGACAGCACCATCTTCACCGGGTGGCGACTGGAAAACCGCTTCCGGCCTTTGAAGCGCGAGCATCGCATCAATCCGGTTCTCTATCTGGAATATGAAAACCTCAACGAGGCCGACCGCATTCAAAAAGAACTCGAAGGCCTGGCGCCGGATGTCAGTTCGCCCAATTCTGTGCTGCGCGCCATCAAGGACCGCGAACTGGAAACCAAGTTGATCTTTTCAAGCGATGTCCACGATTGGAATCTGGCTGGCAACTTCATCGTGGCAAAAAACTTTTCCCAAAGTGAGGGTGTCGAATTCGGATATTCCTTTGGGGCTTCAAGGCCGCTGGCAACGATGGCTTCCGGATCAAACTGCCATCTCTGTCGAGAGAACTTTTCTGCCGGAATGGAAGTGTACGGCGGCCTTGGCAGCACTCTTGGTTTTGGTTTCAGAGGTACGGCCCAATATGCGGCGCCGGTTTTCGCATGGTTGATCAGCGACAACTCCACCCTTCGCTTTTCGCCGGGGTTCGGTTTGAATAACGAAAGCAGCCCAGTGCTTTTCCGTTTCGGTTACAGTTATGAAATTCAGGGATTCGGCGGCAAGCTGTCGCGAATCTTCAGGGGGAAGCAATGAAACGCCTGATAACCTTCGGAATCGCATCATCCGCATTAATATTGATACTCTTGGCCGCGGCCATTGGGCAGAACGTGAGCTACCAGCCTGATCCGGATTGGCGCGCACCTGACGAAGCCGCTGCCCGGGCCAATCCCCTCGCCCACAAACCACAAGCCGTGGCGGGAGGGAAAAAGCTTTTCCTGAGAAATTGCGCCGAATGCCACAACAAGGATGGCAGCGGCATCGTCAGGAAACATGCGGCCGACTTGCAACTCGCGGTCGTTCAAGCACAAAGCGACGGCACGCTGTTCTGGAAGATCACCAACGGAAATCCAGATCGCGGAATGCCCTCTTTCAGCAAACTCCCTGAGCTAGAACGATGGCAACTTGTGCTGTATCTACGAACGCTGAAGTCCGTGGGAAATCGCCTCGAAAAAAACTGAGTAAACTCCCAAACCCTGATTGGAGGAGGACACAACCCCTGCGCTCCTCCACTTGATTCATGCCGAGCGCAGCATCGCTTCTCCGGGCTGCACCATCTCTAACTTGTTGATCACCGATTCGAGAAGCTTCTCTTTGTTCTTCAAGACAGACTTGAATTCGCGGTGATCCGTCCCGGCAATCTCCCTGAACAGCTCGCGATGGTGTTCCTCCAGGATTTCCAGCAAGAATTCCCGTTCTGCAGTGGTCAGTATCAGCTCCATACAAACCTCCCACAAGCCTCATCCGCCAAGTTGAGGCCCCCAAAAAGTGCGCCCCAGAACCTCTCTTCAGGCTGCTTCGGCGGCACGTTTTGCTGTCGACAGCTCCATCACTTTAGGTTGAACCAGCCTTTCAAAATCTTCCCATGCCAGCCGCACGAGCTCGCGGTGGGAACCGGCATTGAAAACGATCTCTTTGTCATGCGACAGGACTTCGTCGGCGAACACACTCATTCCGTAGAGATTGCCAAACGGGGGCATCGCACCCGTTTCGCAGTCGGGGAACCTACTCTTGAATTCATTCTCCGCGGCCAGTTGCACTACATTAGCTTTCGTCGCCGCCTTCAAGAGCTCAAGATTCACGTGCTGGGAAGCGGATACCACGGCCATCGCCAGGGCATTGTCGATCTTGACGATGACGGTTTTGGCAACCTCCTTGCCGGGGATGTGCGTGAGCGCCGCGATCCCCTCCGCCGTGTAAGCCACGGAGTGAGAAATAAGAATGTACCTGATGTTGTAACTGTCAAGGAACTTCCTGAGCCTGAGAAGCGACATACAAGTCTCCCTGTCTTAACGCAAGTGCCGACCTTCCGAGCCTTGCTGCAAGGGCTGCTCCGAGACCGGTCCTGGGCGGATCTCGCCTCGACTTACTGAGCCGTGCGGGTTCCGCCACCCTGATTTCGCGCCACAATCCCGCTGTGGCACGCTTCGCACATCGTCTGACCCTGCAGTTGGTTGAGCCGGCGCTCTACCGCAAGCGTAGTCGGGCTCTTCGCCCGATTCGATTGCTGTTGTTCGGCCAGCGCCAGCAGTTCCCTCAAGAGTTGATTCTGCGAAAAGAGTTGTTGACGAACGTTGGAATCAATCAACCAAAGATTGGTGCTCTCTTTTTCCGCCTGAGCAACACGGTTGCGCAGGGATTCCAGTGCGGCTCGGTTCCGCTCCACTTGCTCCAGTGGCGTTATGCGAATTTCTGCGCGGCGCCACATCCGTGAGCCGTCATCATTGAATTGAACATCGGTCACGTAGTCGCGGGGCGGGGCAATTGCCGGTGGGCCATTCTTGGGCTGTGGGGAAGATACGGCGGCCCCAAACGCAACCATTGCGGCCAGACATAGTGCAAACAGAAAAGCCGGGAGACGCATAGAAGACCCCCTTCTGCTGCTGCTCGCGTGTACTGCTTCACTATCCTTATCACTTCTGAGGCGCGCGCGATAGTACAAGGCGCACAGTTGCTTGTGACGCTTTGGCAAGCGCCCGCCCCTTTTTCTGTCCGCGCCGGTCGAGTGAACACGCCTCACCTGAAGGGGTTCGGGGCCTCAGCGCGCAGTGGCCGCGAACAGCAGCACGAATAGCATCGCCAAGACGAAGCTCGCAATCAGCGCGAACGCCGAATGAAACGGATGGCTATGGTAGAAGCCGCCATCATGAGTGCGGAAATGTACCAGGGTTTTCATAACCTCCTCCGCAGCGTGAGTGCAACAAGGTAGCTCACCTAAATCCTATTTAGCGCTGTTTTTCAAAATTGTCAGTGACGAATAGACTTTTTGATTCAGTCCTCCGGTCTTCCTCCATCACATCGTGAGCGTCGCAGCCCGCGCGAGCCCGGCGATTTTTTGCGCCACTAACTCCACCGCCTTCTCGACTTCAACCGACACTCGCGCACCCGGCGCGAACTGTTTTCCCTCGATCCCGTAGATCAATAATTTGTCTGGCAGCCGGTCGAGTGTACGTGCCAGTTCCACGGCTTCGTACAGCCCAAAGGCATGTGTCGAACATTGCAGCACGGCCTTCGGAAGGGGGCGGGTGCTGGCGTCCCAAACCGTGACCTCGCCAGCCCCACGATCAGAGCAAATGGCATCGACCACAACCACAGTTTCAAAACCCTGCCAGGAATCCATTAGCGAACAACTCTCGCCGCTTTGCTCTTCCGCTTCAACGCCAAGCGTCCGCAGACGGCGCGCTACCAACACCCCCGCTGCATCGTCACCGCGATCGAGGTTCCCGCAACCGATGATGCGCGTTTGCACGGCTACTCCCGCTCAATGTGCAGACGGAGAAAGTGGGTAGCACAGGAGATACAAGGATCGTAGTTCCTGATCGCCTGTTCGCATTTCCAGGTGACCTCGTCTTCGGGCTGGGTTGCGACCTGGGCAACGAAGTGCCACAGGTCGTCTTCAATCCGCTTCTGATTTTGCGAAGTCGGAGGAACAATTTTGGCGGAGACGATGAGTCCATTCTCGTCCAGTCCATAGCGATGATAAAGCAGGCCACGTGGAGCCTCAGTCGCAGCCTGGCCAACGCTGGATCGAGGCAGAGCTTCAACCCGGGGCGAAGCGGGAGGCTCGTACAAGCCGATCACCCGCAGCGCTTCGTGGCAGGCAAACACCAACTCCACTGCTCGCACCACAATGCTGCGGAACGGATTGCGGCAAGGCACTTTCAGACCGCAATCGCGCGCCACTTGTTTTGCCACCTCGGGAAGCTTTTCGAAATTCAAATTGAAACGAGCCATCGGTCCGACCATGTAAGAACCACCGTCGCGTAAAACGGAATGAAGCGCATTGGAGTGCTGCACATGTTTCTCGATAAAGTATTCTTCATATTGGGAGACGTCGATGTCGCGCCCACGGCTGGAGACGATGCGGCCTTCGTTGAATGGATACTCGTCGGGATGGGAGAGCGAGACAAATACATAGTCCTGCTCAAAGTCGGGAAATTCGAACCCGGCAACCAGCTTGGCCGTTGCCACCGAGGCATCCAGCGCCCATTTCAGTTCGTCCTCCAGTTCACGTAGCTCACTCTTCGCGGGCGTCTTGTAGAATCCGCCGACGGCGGCGGATACGGGATGAATCTCACGCCCTCCCATAAGCCTCACGATATGATTGCCGGCCTTCTTGAGACGGAGCCCTTGTTCCACTAACGCGCGGTGGTCTCGAGCCATCTGGATGGCATCCTGATAGCCAAGAAAGTCCGGCGCATGCAACATGAAGACGTGGAGCGCGTGGCTTTCGATCCACTCTCCGCAGTAAAACAGCCGGCGCAACATTCGCACTGCCGGATCGATCTTGATGCCCAGCGCGCGTTCCACGGCATGGACCGCGCTCATCTGATAAGCGATAGGACAGATTCCACAGATGCGCGCCGTAATGTCCGCGACCTCCGAGAAGTGCCGGCCTCTGAGGAACGCTTCGAACAATCGTGGCGGCTCAAAGATTTTGAGTTTCACATCCCGCACTTGATCGCCCTTCAGCTTGATATAGAGCGCGCCCTCGCCTTCGACCCGCGCAAGATAATCGACCTTGATGGTTCTGGTCTTGTGACCCGTCACGTCGTCTCCTCGCTTGCCTTGCGGAACTGCCAGGCCCAGGCGTTAAAGCTGCGGAAGGCCCGCGTAATTTCCGCATTGTTCTGGCCCAGAATGTGGAACTGGCTGGTGAGTGAATCCGTGTTCGGACTTTCCATCGGTCCATAGCACCCGTAGCAGCCACGGTCGTAGCTGGGACATAGTGCGCCGCAGCCCGCTTGAGTCACTGGTCCGAGGCAAGCAACTCCTTGGGCCACGGTGATACAGACGTTGCCCTTACGCTTGCATTCCTGACAAACGCTGTAGGTGGGCACGTTGGGCTTGCGTCCAGCCAGCGTCGCCGTGATCAACTCGATGAGCTGATACTTATTGATGGGGCACCCACGCAGTTCGAAATCCACTGGCACGTGCTCAGCGACCGGAGTGGAAAGCTTCAGCGTGCTGATGTACTGCGGGGTTGCATACACCACGCGGACAAACTCATCCACGTCCTTCCAGTTGCGCAGCGCCTGAATGCCACCCGCGGTCGCGCATGCCCCGATGGTAATGAGAGTGCGGCATTGGCGCCGGACTTGCTGAATACGCTGGGCATCGTGATGCGTGGTGATGGACCCTTCCACCAGCCCAATGTCATAGGGGCCTTTCACCATGGCGCGGCTGGCTTCGGGAAAGTAGGCGATGTCTACCGCATCCGCGATCTCAAGCAGTTCGTCTTCCGCTTCCAGCAAACTCAACTGGCAGCCGTCGCAGGAGGCGAACTTGAATACGGCAATCTTGGGCTTGGGCTTACTTTTAGAGCTCATATTTCTCCAGCAATGGTCGCATCTGATCGTAGGGAAACACTGGCCCATCCTTGCAAATGAAATGCGGTCCGTACTGGCAATGGCCGCAGAAGCCGATGGCACACTTCATGTTCCGCTCCATCGACAGATAGATGTCTGCCCGCGCCAGGCCTTGAGTTCCCAGTTCGCGAGTGACAAAGCGCATCATGATCTCAGGTCCGCAGACCATGGCCACTGAGCGCGCCGGATGCAGCCGCGCGTACTTGAACAAGGTCGTCACCACTCCCACGTGCCCGCGCCAACTCAATCCCCCATAATCCACCGTGACCAGCACCTGAGTGTCGCGATGACGGCTCCAAGCGGCCAGTTCCTTGCGGTAGAGCAGGTCGCGGGGACTGCGCGCGCCGTAGAGAATCACCAGGCGGCCATACTCGGGGCGGTGGTGCAAGACTTCGTAAATGACAGGCCGCAACGGAGCCAAACCGATTCCACCCGCCACCAGGATGACATCTCGCCCGCGTGCGGCTTCCACTGGCCAGCCTGTCCCAAACGGACCTCGTACCCCAACACTGTCGCCCGCTTCGCAGCCGACGAACGCGTGCGTCGCCTTGCCGACCGACCGCACGGTGTATACCAATCGGTCGTGCTGCGCCGGGTGACCGCTGATAGAAATCGGCAACTCGCCAACCCCGAACACCCACAGCATACTGAACTGCCCTGGCCGGAAGGGACTCGCGCCTGTTCCGTCCGATGGTTCCAGGGTCAGGGTAAACGTATCCGGTGTCTCCTTGAACACTTGCCGCACTCTATGCGGTTGCGGAAGCATTGGATCGTTTGCTAAGGCTGCCATGACTGGCCCCGCGATCCGTAAACGTCCAAAAGCTGAAGGCGCGTCGTCTCCAGTCGGCGCTCGACGATCTGGATGAAGCGCTTTAGCAATTCGTATCCCAGATCGTGGTTCTGCTCACACTTACCGCGCAGGCATTTCCCATCGAGCGCAATCGCCCGCGTGTTTTCGACCGCCCGCGCGTGAAGTTTCCATCGATGTGGCGGCAACAGCCATGACCACCCCAGAATCTCCCCTTCACCCAAGGTCCCCAGGATGATCGGCTTACGCTGGGGAGCGAAGATTTCCAGTGCCACCTTCCCTGCCCGGATTACGTAGAACGCGTTGGCTTCTTCGCCTTCTTTGAAGATGTAGGTGCCGGCATCGAATCGCACGTTAGAGGCACATCCGACCAGAAGACTCGTGTAATACGATTCGAGATCAGCGAAGAAGGGATGCTCGGCGAGAATACGCTCAAGCGTTTCCATGGCTATTTTCCTTGGAAGAAGCGGCCGGTTCCCGCAAGGCCCGAACCTCTTCTGTGATGTCAATGCCCACCGGGCACCAGGTAATGCAGCGCCCGCAACCTACACAGCCGGAGCTGCCAAATTGATCAATCCATGAACCCAGTTTGTGCGTCATCCACTGCCGGTAACGCGCCTTGGTCGACGAGCGCACGCTGCCTCCGTGAATATAGGAGAAACTTTGGCTGAAACAGGAGTCCCATTTGCGCCAGCGCTCGGCGTGGCTACCGGTCAGATCGCTTACATCTTCCACGGTCGTGCAAAAGCAGGTCGGACAAACCATGGTGCAGTTGGCGCAGGTGAGGCAACGCTGGGCAACATTGTCCCAACGCGGATGTTCAAAATTCTGGTACAGCAAATCACGAATGTTGGTCGTGTCCATGCGCCGTTCGATCTGCGCGGCCGCACCTGCGACCGCAGCTTCGGCTTCCGCACAAAGTTCTACCGACGCAGTCACCGACTCCAGTTCCCCAAGCACCTCGATGCCCGCTTCGCTGCCCGCCTCGATTACGAACTGATGTTTCTCCGGTCCCACCAGTTCCGTCAACGCAAGATCGAAACCGCGCTCCACATGCGGCCCGGTTTTCATCGAAGTGCAAAAGCAGGTGGAGGCCGCCTGTGTGCAGTTGACCGCAACAATAAAAATTGCTTCCCGGCGGGCGGAATAAATAGGATCACGGTACCGATCGCCCTGCAGAACACGGTCCTGAACCGCGATGGCGGCAAGCTCACACGCCCGAACTCCCAGAAAGGCTCTTGGTGGAGGAGGAGGGGTGTTGTCCAGAATGCGCAGAGTCCCGCCCTGTTTTTCAGCGGCAAACAAACGGACTTCGGCAGGGTGCAAATACTTCTTCCAGCTGTGCGGGCCGACCACATACCCAAACAGGGCCTGATCGTTGCGCCGCTGCAAACGGTAGCGCCCGGCTGACTGTTCATCCGTCCAGCCCGCAGGCAAATCGGTCAACTTCTCAATCGCATCGTAGACGATGGCGCCATCGCGGACTACCGGACCGACCACTTGATAACCGCGGCGTTGCAGCGCGGGAATCAACTCTTCCAGTTGCCGAACCGTTAGAGTTTTCTTTTCCGAGGCCACTAGCTTACTCCGGGAGTTGCCCTCGCCTAACTCCGTATGGTACGCCCAAACTTGTCAGCCGCGATACCACACCTGTCACATTGCAGTGTGCTGTTTGTTTCTGGTGCGGGCCATGCGGCGCTGGCCGAAATGGAGAATGCGAGCTCGTCTCAAACCTCGTCACCCGCGAAATGCTGTAAATTGATCAGAGCAAAACAAGAGGCTGTAACGATGGACCGCATAATGAACTTCCCATTTCTTATTTTCACGTTCTCTGTCGTCGTACTTTGGCTCTCAGCGCGTCTCGGCGTCTACTGGGGCAAGACACGAGGGAAGCTGGCCGAGGATGACCGCGACGATTTCGGTCTTGTCGTGGCCGCCACCCTGACGCTACTTGGCCTCATTATCGGATTCAGCTTTTCCATGGCCACCACCCGGTACGATCAGCGCAAGAACTATGAGGAGGCCGAGGCCAATGCAATCGGTACGGAGTACGTTCGGGCTGACTTGCTGCCCGCCGCCGACGCGACGAGATTGCGTACGCTGCTGAAGAACTATCTCGCCCTGCGCATTTCATTCTATGAAGCTCGCGATGGAAACCAATTGCGGCAGATCAATGCTTCCACTGCTCAAGCGCAGAGCGAGCTGTGGACGACGGCTCAAGCTCCAGCTATGGCGCAGCCGTCACCCGTAATCGCTCTTGCCGTTGCGGGTATGAACGATGTGTTGAACTCACAGGGATACACTCAGGCCGCCTGGTGGAACCGCATCCCTACTGCGGCATGGGGCCTGATGATTTTGATTGCGATCTGCTGCAATCTCTTGATCGGCTATGGTGCGCTTCACGGAACCAAGGCCCATCTCTTGCTGGTGCTACCTCTTGTGCTGTCGATATCGTTCCTGCTCATCGCGGACATCGACAGTCCGCGCGGCGGCATCATTCGAGTGCGTGCCCAAAATCTGCAAAGCCTCGCCCAGTCCCTGCAGGCGCACTGATTCGCGCCCTGCAAACGGAAGTCATGCACTCTTCGAATTGAGCCGGGCTTCAATCGCTTCTAGCACTTCAAGCCCAGCTTCACCGGCATGGCGGGTAGAAAACTCGCTGCCCAGTTCGACGACTGGAATACCGGCGCACACAGCCTGGAAGGTCTGCTGCGTGCCCGCGGACGCGGTCATGCCGGGGCCTAGCAAAAGAAGATCAAAACATGTGATGCGCATCAGGATCAGCGCGTCGCCCAGGCGGCTGCTGGTGTGCACGTCGTATCCGGCGCGGCGTAGCAGTTCCCGCAAATAAGCGAGCACATCGGCATTGCTATCGAGACACAGAACGCTGCGCCCGGTGTGGACAGGTGTCTCGGCGCGGGTTCCCGGCCGGTAAAAGGCGGCCACCGCCTTCTCCTCCGATTCGTGCGCCTCCAACAAGGTCGTGAGCCGCGACATCTCCAGAACTTTAAGCACGTGCTCCGGCACATTGCAAAGCTTCAAATCTCCTCGAACCTGGCGACTGCTGGTCAGCGTGCGGACGATCGTGCCCAGCCCGCTGCTGTCAATGAATCCCACTTCGCCCAGGTGCAGGACGATGGCGCGGCGGTCGCGCAGTAACCACGCAACATGCGCCCGCAGAGACTCACTCTCGCTACCCGCAACAATCCGTCCGTTGCAGCGCACGATGGTGACGCGTCCAACTTCCCGAGTATCAAGTGACAGGCGCAAGTGGCCTCCAATGCAGATTGGACAAGCCTGCGAAATCGCTACATTATATCCACAAAAACATAACATGAATTGACATTTTGTCTTTCGCCATGTAGGGTTGCGCCTGCTCTCCCCAACGCTCTTCGTAACCGGCCGAGCCCTCGCGGCGGGCCGTTATCCCAAATTCAGGAACCCTAAATGCGCAAACTCGCGCTCAGCGCCACCCTTTTGTTCCTTGCCACCACGGTCTTGGCTCAGTCATCGCCCCAGGTGGTTTCTGAAGTTCACCTCTCCACCGTCAAGCCCGGGATGACCGCCCAGTAGGAAGCCGGCCGCAAGGCACATTCCGCCTTTCACGCCGCTCAAAAAGATAACTGGAAGGTATTCGTTTGGCAGTTCGTCTCCGGCGAGCGCACCGGCGCTTACATGACCCCCTCCCCCGGCCACAATTGGAAGGACTTCGAGGACCGCGACGCTTTCAACAAGATCGATCACCCGGACATCGACAAGGACCTTGCCCCTTATCTTGCGACCACCGCCACCGCCTACTATGTGTATCGTGACGATCTCAGCATGACCAAGCCGACGGCCACTCCAGCCAAGATGCGAACCACGGCTACTTACTCCGTCATCCCCGAACGCTTGAACGATTTCCTGGATGCGGTCAAGAAGATCAATGCCGCCATTCAGAAAACCAATTACCCCACCAAGCCTTCCCGCTGGTATTCGCTGGCGAACGGTGGAGAAGTACCTACCTATGTCCTCGTGACCGACCGCGCGTCCTGGGGCGATATGGAGCCGCCGGAAAAGAAACTCGATGAAGCGCTGAAGGAAGCGTACGGCGATAGCGGACCGCAGGTTCTCGACCAACTCCGCCGCAGTTGCCACCGCATCGTCTCCGAGATCTCCGTCTACCGCGCCGATCTCAGCTACATCCCGAAGTAGACGGACCAATTCCACCACCGCTCATCTGGCGGCCTCCCCCAGGGCCGTCTTGCATATCGGATGGTTCTCGGAAACTACCGATTCGTATCAGGGCTCGCCTTTAGGCGTGCCGCAAGCAATCCCTTTCAAAGGCGCCTTCAGGCCCTGCGTTCGAAACCCGAGTTTTCAAAATTGTGGAGCGGCGCCGAAGGTTTAACGCCACGCCCTCAAACCCACAGTCACATCATGTCCGCAAATATTTGCGACATCCCGCGCCCGAAGATCTCGCCAAAGGCCTGCCCATAACGAATTGTGTTGACACGTTTGTGCGGCGCGACCACTATAGAGAACGGTTGTCCAGCGCGGCAACTGGTGACGTTGGCTCTCAGACGCGCGCCACCACGCTCCCTCCCCCGAGTCTCAGTACCGCCCTAGGGCGGCAATCTCAGCTGGTTCGCTGTGTCCGCGCGAACTTGCGAAAAAAAGGACCGGATACTCTCTATGAAGATCTCTGCTCTGGCAGCAGTTGTTGCTCTGAGTGTGTTGATTCCTACCATGGCTTTTGCGCAGAGTCTTGAAAGCGGCGCATTGCTCACAATCCAAAGCGCTGATGGTTCTTTGAATCTCGGCGTGTATGACAGTCAGATTCACTCCGGCCACATTCAAGCGAACCCTTGCGACAACGGCCTGGTAACGGATGCCTACGTGGTGCAGGGAGGATCGCCAACCGGTTGCGATCCCGGAGATACCTACGAAACTTCCCAAACGCCGGGAACGTTTACCTTCACAGGTACCGGTTACAATTTTGGCGTACTCACTTTCTATCAGTTCGGTGGTTGCAACTCCCCGGGCAACATCGGTCCTATCGAACCCATTTGTGCCAGCCCCGACAGTGGATTTCTCACGGTTACAAACAACGGCAGCACAAGTTTTACCGGTACCATCACCCTGTCTGGAAATTCTCCGTTAGCGGGAGGCTCGTACTGTGCCATCGGAGGCATGGCTTCTGACAGCTTCACCGGCACGCTTAATCCCACCCAATCCAGGACTTTTGGGCTCGCGCCCGACGCCAGCAACTGCGGCGGCTACAACGCCCCCCAAACCCAAACTCTGACCGCCGGCGGAACCGCGATATTCCCGATCGGCACGGACGACTACGAACTGGCCGGCCTCGACAATGCCGGAGGCGAGCAGATTACCATTCTTCCAATTCCGGTGCTCCAGACTACGTCCAATCCTGGATCCAACTCGTCCAACACATTTAATCCGGGCACGTTGTTCTCAACTTTCGGCTGCGCTCCCTACGGCGATTTCAGCGAAGCGGGAAACCCGGAGTGCACCGAGTTCCAGTTGTCTTGTGCCGGAGCATCGGATTGCGAGCAATTCCTCTACACTGCGACCACGCATTACAGTTTTCCTCCCGGCTTTCCCGGCCTGGGTGGCCCTGGTTTCCTGAAGGCGAGCGGGCAGAGTTGTCCGAGCAGCCTCTTCGACAAGAATATTTTTGAATTCTATTCGCAGGATACGACGCACAAAGGTGGAAGCGGCGGACTGTCCTGCTTTGTCGCAACGTATAATCCCCTCGCTCCGCCGGTCCAGACCGCGTCGTCTTTCGAGGGATTTGAGTGGCCCGTGTCAGATACGAAGCTGAATCCCATCATCGCGGGATTTCCCGTTCCCCTTTCCTGGGATTACAACGTCTCGAATCTGACCGTGTGCTCCAATTCCAACGGCACCGGTTGTACCGCTCCCTGGGTATATCCGTCCTCGATTCAGATCGCGTGCCCGAACGGCGCACCGGTTCCGCCAAATCCGGCTCCGATCGCCGTAAGCAAGCTGCTGAACTTCGGACCAGGAGAAAACGGTCTCACCGAATACTTCTTCTTCTGGCTCACCAAACCCCGTTCCAAGGGCTGTACCAGCGTCGTGTTGACGTTTGACACCGGGCTGTCCGTAGTTCCAGCTCAGTTCAAATATATTAGCTTCTGAGGATTGTCGAGGGTGCAGGCGATCGCCTGCACCCTGACTTTCCTCCACGATCAAGCTTAACGCGTTTGTTGTCATCCCGAGCAAAGCGAGGGATCTGCAGTCCTCGCGTTCCAGGCATACTGCTGATTCCACGTCGCCTTCGATCTTCGGAATAATAATAAAGGATAGGCCACACCGCAGGCCTGGCAACCCGCGATTCGTATCAGGATATGGCTTCAGCCATATCGTTAGGATCACCAATCAATCCGGCTTCACAGGACTGCTGAAAAACGGTCGATTCGTATCAGGGCATCGCTTCAGCGATGCCGTAACCGCCGCATCAATAGCGCCTTCAGGCGCTGTGCCTTGCAATATGGCTTTTCAGCAGCCTGTTCCGCCGCCGTGGTTCGGTTTCCAACTTATTTTCCGCTTGCCGCAGTGCCCGACTCAGAACTTCCCGCGTACATCATCTTGAAGTCAGAACGTTCCAGAATCTTATCTGCGCCGGGATCACTGTGCATGGTATCGAATAACTGAAGCGCGTCCTGATAATGCTGCTGAGCTTCAAGCGCATCGCCCGATGCGCGGAAAATACCGCCCAGCAGGTAGTGCGCCTTAGCACTCAACGGCTTCAATCCGAGTTTGTCCGACTGCAGCAGCGCCCGCTCCAGTTCTTCTTGAGCATGCACGCTGTCCTTGACCTGAATCATGGCTTCCGCCATCGAAACCGAGCACTCCACCTGCGTATACTTCAATCCCAAATGCTCGGCTTGCTCCAGCAGCGGACGCAGCCTTGCAATTGCCTGCTGCCCATGTCCTTCCTGGATGGCAACTTTCGCCAGATCGATCTTCGCGACCAGAATCTTGTCGGGTTCTTTACTAACGTTGGCGGCCTTCAACGCCTGTTCGTACAAAGCTCCGGCAGCCTTTGAGTCGCCGCGATAATAAGCCGCGTCGCCCTGAAACGCGAGCGTCTGCGAAACCATTCCATCATTCTTCAATTCGTGTGAAAGCTTGAGCGCATCCTCTAAATAATTTGTCGCGTCATTTCCTCGCCCGGCCAAAATAAGCGCCTGCGCATAGCCACCTTGAATCTCCGCCATCCAGTAAGTTTTGTCTTTCAGTTCCTGAAAGGTATTCAGCGCAGCCTGCTTGGAATTGACGGCAGCCCCGAACCGCCCCTGATAATCCAAAATCATTCCCAAAGTGTAGGACTCAATCGCCGCGCCGCGCGTGTCATTCATCGTGCGCCGCAGGTCCAGCGCACGCATATATTGCGCAAACGCCTGATCGTAATCGCCCATCTTGACGGAAGTTTCCGCCAGATTGTGGATGGTCTCAACAACGTCGTCCGGAACCTTGGATTTCTCCCGCAATTGCAGCGCCTGCAGATAATAAGTCCGCGCGTCTTCGTACTGGCCTTTGGCAAAATAGACGCCCGCAATGTTGTTCAAACAACCTGCCTGCTGATTTTCATTGCCGATATCGCGCTCGATCTGCAGCGCTTCTTTGTACATCTCCAGCGCCTGATCATGGTTGCCGTGGTCATCCTGGAAATTGCCAAGATCCATAAGCGTGTCGCCCAAACCGTGCTTATCGCCAATGTCACGCCGGATCTGCAACGCTTCCTGAAAATTGGCCAGAGCTTCTTTGTTCTTGCCCAGCAAAACCTGAGTTCTCGCGATTTCGTTCAGGCTCGACGCAATCCCGCGCTTCTGCCCAATGCTTCGCCAGATGGTCAGTGCATCCTCGTCGTCGCGCAGACCGTCCTGCGGCCGGTCCAACATTCGGTAGGCCACAGCCAGAGCGTGCAACGTGGCAGCTTTTTGTTCCTGATTGTTGAGCTGAACCGAAAGGCTCAGCGCCCGGTTCAGCGGATCGAGCGCCCCTTGCGCATTGTCGTTCTTGATGGCGAGCCGCCCCATCGCCAGAGTTGCGTTGATGTCTTTCGGATTCGCGCTCAGAATCTTCTGGTTGTATTCCCCAGCTTTCGCAAAATCTCCAGTCTGCTCGTAAAGAAACGCCAATGCCGACTGCACGTCTGCATTCTCCGGCGAAACTTTCGCAATGGTTTCGTAGGCCTTGATTGCCGCGGGAAAGTTCTTGGCGATCTGAGCCTGAATCGCAACCAGCAAATACTTCTCCGCTTCCGGCAGGTTCTGGCTCAAACTCACAGCTCTCTGCGCCGCCTGCTCGGCCTGCGCATCGTACCCCAGGTTGCTGTAGGCTTGCCCCAATTTTGAAAATGCTAAAGCGAAGCCAGCATCTTTCTTGGTAGCGGCCTCGAACTGCTTTTCCGCTTCGAGATTCTTGCCTTCCCGCAGCAACCCTATCCCCTGGTTGTAATCGCGCAAAGCCTCAATCGAAGTCGAGGTCGGCTGATACGAACTCGCCTTCAACTCCATCACTGCATCTTTTGAAAGCGCGAGGTTCTGCCGTACCGAATCGGCCAGCTTATCGAACGCACCCGGAATATCTTTTTCGCTCGGCGCGTCCGCTTTCATGGAAATGCTGCGATTGTTTTTCAGATCCTGCAAAGTCGCGTCGATGCGAACCTGATCTCCGAACCGCGCGTACTGGCCAAATACCACAACATCCGCGTTGCTGAACTCAGCAATGCGCCGAAGCATCGTCGGATCAAACGAAGTATTCGGAGCGATGTGCAGATCCTGCAAAACCTGGTGCAATCGGTCAGGAGATACCGTCCGCAAATGCGCCGACTGGCCTACGTCGGTGCTCAGCATGTCTGCCAAGCTCGGTCCCAGCCAATCGAAGCTCGGATCTCCCGAAGCATTCCGAAAAGGTAAAATTGCCAAAGAAACCGCCGGTGGCCCACTGCTCACCCCAGGGGACGGACGAAGCAACTTGTCGCGCCACAAATATCCAGTGGTCACGAGCGTGAGCACAATTACACCTACGGCAATCCATGGCCACGGAATCGTTCGGCCCCACGGACCGATCTTCGCCTCAAAGCCCAGCGTAGCCGCAGCCCGCCCACCCTGCCACGCCTCCAAGTCAGCCAAAAGCTCGTTGGCGGTTTTGTATCGCAGATCAAGATCACGTTCCAGGCACTTCGTGACCACGTTACTCAGCGGCCGCGGAATAGTGTTGTCGTGATCAGAAACCGGCGACGCTCGCTCTTGCGTCCGCCGAATCAGGCTCGCCAGCAGGCTGTCCGCCTTGAACGGTGTCTGCCCGGTCAGCATTTCGTAGAAGATCAGCCCCAGAGCGAAAATGTCGGAACGCTGATCCAGAGCCTTTCCCAGCGCCTGCTCCGGAGACATGTACTCCATCGTCCCCACCAAAGCCCCGCTCTGGGTCATGCCATCGCCTTCGAGCGTGCGGGCCAGGCCAAAATCCATCACGATGATCCGCCCGCTCTTATCCCGCATGATGTTCTGCGGCTTCAAATCGCGGTGGATCACGCCCACCCCATGCGCCGCTTCCAGTGCCCGGCACACCTGCTGCATAATTTCCACTGCTTCTTCGGGCGAAAACTTCTTCTTCTCGTGGATGAGGGTCAGCAGGTTTTCACCCTCCACGTACTCCATGGTGATGAACTTCATCCCGTCCGCTTCACTCAAGTCGTAAATGCGGATGACGTTCCTATGCGTCACCTGATGAGCCAGCAGCAACTCTTGCTTGAAGCGATCCACAATCGCTTTGTCGCGGGCCAAATCCGGTCGGATCACCTTCAGCGCGACGGTTCGATTCAACTCCAGGTCAGTCGCTTTGTAGACCGCACCCATGCCGCCTTGCCCGAGAATCTCGACGATCTCATACCGCTGCGCCAGCACCCTTCCCGGTTCCAGCGTTGCCGGATCCGAAGGCACCACGGACCTGGGTCTTGGCGTCGCATTCGCCCGCGCGGGAGAATCCAGAGCAGAGCCGATCATCGTTGGCGAGTCTGGCGAATAATCCACGAAGGTGGGAGCATCGGAGGGCAGATTCGCGTCAGAAGAAGAACTTCCTCCCTCTGACGGCGTGCGAACGCCAGCCGCATCGTTCCTCGGATCGTTCCGCTGCTGGCGGTTTCTGGGGTCCCGTTCCATCGAGTGGCTCCAGCAATGGTAGCCTAAACCAAGCGGGCACGCAGGGATTTCTTAGGCCCAGGAATGTGAAAAACAACTCTCGGGTCGGACGGAATCAGGCGGCGATAATCAGCCCGGCCACCGAGAAAACCGGCCCTCGAGTGGGCTGAAATGGGACGACTGTCGCGCCGCCGCCCCTCCTAAGCTGATTTTTTGCCAGGCATATCATAAAATCGTAGAAGAACCCCGGCGCAGCAAAGGAGCAAAGAGGAGCAGTATGGAAGTACACAGCCGGACGAATACCCGTCGGCACCCCAGGTTCAAACTGGATGCTAATCTGAAGATTCGTTCCCGCTCCGAGGGCCTGCTCTCAGGTTATGCCCTCGACATCAGCGAGTGCGGCATGGCCGCCATGCTGGTCATGGAAGTTTCCATCGGCGAGATCGTCGACCTGGACTTCCAACTACCCAGCGGCCCGATCAGCGTCCGCGCCGTGGTCAGAGAAAGAAGCGCTTTCCGCTACGGATTCCAGTTCGTCCAGCCCAACCCCGCGCACCGCCAAATAGTGGAAGCCTGCGTCACACTCCCGCCGAAAGATTAGAATCGTGTGGACTCCGCCCCCATCGCCGACCAACCCTCCCGATAACTCTCCCACCGTGCGCACTTGCATGCAATGTCCGGATAGAACCGCAGGTTCCGAGCCAGCGCCACCACCTCCACCGGAAGCACATACCAAACATCGCGAAGCCGGATGTGCACCACCAGCACATCGATCTCATCCGCCGTGTACCCGGACTTGCCTCCCCCATACACGCTATAAATCGGCTGCACTTCATAGCCCCGCGCATGCACCACCGCCGTGCTCTTAAGCTGCACCCGCCACATCCGTCCCCCGGAATCCAGCACGAAGTCATAGCGCTCGCTGTCACCCCACGGCTTCAACACCCGAAACCCCAGGCTCTGCGCCTTCAACAAAAACGCCGCCTCCGAAAGTTCCCCAGAACGCTTCGGATTCTTCCGCCGCCGCCCGTCCGGAGCCTCCTCAATCACTCCGGTTAACTCCGCCAAAACAATCGATTCTGTCGTAAGTGTTGACATAAGCTATTATAAATAAAATAAGTGTTCACTACCAGTTATATTTGACCTGAGACGGGCAACCCGCGCCCAGCTTCAAACGAAACGATTCCACCCAGTCCCCAAAGATCAATTAACTGAGAACTGAGAACCGGAAACTGCAAAACCGGGAACTGCAATCCGGGAACTGATCCAACGAACCTCTAATTAAGCCCACATCCTCATGCTGTCATCCCGAACGGAGTGAGGGACCCCACACTTGCCCGCGCCACCTACGCCGTTCCAGGGAATCTCTACTACGAAACGTGTGCAGCCTCCCCAACTCATTCAGAGTTCCCATAATTGCCGCCGGTTGGCCCAGCTCTTCCTGAAATGAGGGGTGCCCCATCCTAGCGCGTTCGGTGCGCTAGGGTGGGAGGCAAACTTCTCACAAGAAGCGGGCCCTCAGATTCCCCAGCAGCACCCACACCAACGACCGGCTTTACACTCCCAAAACAAAAACGAATAAACGTTCGTCAATTCCTCAATTCCCTTCGCGATTGTCATCCTGAGACCGCTCCCAACGAAGGATCTGTGCATTTCCAGATCAGAGTCAGCGATCGGAACCCGGGACAAACCGCATGGGAACAGCCGTGTAGGGCGGACGCTCCTGTCCGCTGCTCCCACGATCAGCTTCCAACCTGAAACTGAGAACCGAGAACCATAAACCGAGAACCGATCCTATCCGCCAACCCGCCAGGCGACAGGCGGCATCACCACCACCCCAATCCAGCCCCGCACGGGCGGCATAACTTAGCCCAGGGCGCAAGCTCTGGGTAACCGCAAATCCTGATCCCGCGCGCCAAAGCTCCCGGCAAGATTCCCCGAAAATCCGAACCGAAACCAGCCAACCACTTTCGGCTTGTTGCAAAAGAAAAGCCGCCCAGACACCGGACGGCCTCTATTTTGTAATTCCGAACGGCTCAAAGTGTCACTTTTTTCTCACGCGGAAAGGCACCTTGCTCTTGAGCGTGCCGCCGGGTGTCGTCACTTCGACCGTGCCAGTGGTCGCACCATTTGGCACGTTGGTCGTGATCAACGAAGCCGAGACCACCGTGAAGGCAGCCGCCGTGCCGTTAAACGTGACGTTGGTTGCCCCGATCAAATTCGTGCCCAGAATCTTCACGGGCGCTCCCACCGTGCCAGATGCGGTCTGTGTTTCCACAAACGGACCCAGCCCTACAGATAGGCTGAACACCGTGCCGTCTTTGTTGCTCCCGCCCGCGGATGTTGTCCCGTAGAAAGTGCCGTTAGTGTCCTGAACCAGCCCAGCGGAGGGAAATCTGCCGTCCGTGCAGCCACTTTTCGGGCAAAAGCTGTAAAGCGTCGTCAGCTGGCCGCTCGGGGTGATTTTGAAGACCGTGCCCTCGCCGTAGACTCCACCCTTCTTCGTCGTCGCGTAGAGATTCCCATCGGTGGCCTGGATCAACGCCGCGTAGGGGCTGGAGCCGTCCGTGCAGCCACTTTTCAGGCAAAAGCTGTAAAGCGTCGTCCGCTTGCCGCTTGGGGTGAGTTTGAAGACCGTGCCGTAGTTGTTGGTCCCGCCGCGAAGCGTTGTCCCATACAAGTTCCCATTGGTGGCCTGGATCAGTGCCGCATAGGGGCGATGCGCGCAACTTCTTTTCGAGCAAAAGCCGTAAGCTGTCAGTGCGCCGCCTGGGGTGATTTTGAAGACCTCGCCAGCGCCGTGGCCCCCGCCTAGGTTGGTCGTCCCGTATAGGTTCCCATTAGTCGCCTGGATCAGCCCCGCGTAGGGGAGTTCACGTCCGCGCCGTCGAAGGTGAACAGGTTCGTGAGCTTGCCGCTTGGGGTGATTTTGAAGACCGTGCCTAAGGTGCGGGGCCCGCCCGCATACGTCGTCCCGTAGAAATCCCCATTGGTGGCCTGGGCCAGCCCCGCGAAGGGCGCTCTGCCGTCCGCGTCATCGAAGCTGAGCAGGGTCGTGAGCTTGCCGCTTGGGGTGATTTTGAAGACCGTGCCCCCGCCGTTTGTCCCGCGGGTGGTCGTCGTCCCGTATAGATTCCCATTAGTCGCCTGGATCAGCCCCGAGTAGGGGTATTGACCGTCGGCGTCGTTGAAATCGTGCAGCGTCGTCAGTGTGCCGCTTGTGGTGATTTTGAACACTGTGCCGAAGCTGTAGTGCCCGCCCGCCCACGTTGTCCCATAGAGGTCTCCGTTGGTGGCCTGGACCAGCACCGCGTAGGGCGCGCTGCCGTCCGTGCGGTCGAAGCTGTGCAGCGTTTGAAAAGTCTGAGCGGTTGCCCCCGTTGTGGTCGCGACCGCCAGCATGAGCGTTGCGAGCATGAGTGCCGCACTCGTGCGACACGGCTTCAATCGCTGGCAATCAGCGATTGTCGGAAGAACAATCTTTTCGTTTGTCATCCTGTTTCTCCCGCCACAGGTCGTGGCCGTCCGGACAGGCCGTTGGAGTAAGAAACGGCAGCGTCCCGGAATGACCGTTGGGGGCGTTACAACCGAGGGGCTGATTGTTTCATCGGGCCGTACCACATAGCAAGACCATAATCGGGTGGCTGTGATGCGTCCTGTTCTCTTTAAGTGACGGGGGTCATCTTTCTCTGACGACGCCCTCTTCATGCCCTGAAAAGTAGCACTGCAACCTCCGTCTAGGAAGGTAGTCGCCACAGAGGCGGGGGTGCGAGCTGTCGACTAACGAAAAATCTCGATCTACGCTCAAAACCCCAAGCCCGGCGCCCCAGGTTCGCGTCCGTTCTTTGGACGCTAACCTGGGTTGCGAAACACTCGACCCGTGCCCCACCCTTTTGGGTTCGGCGGGGGCTGGCCCAGCTTTTCATCCTGAACGCCTCCAGAAATGAGGGGTGCCCCATCCTAGCGCGTTCTATGCGCTAGGGTGGGAGGCACACTCTCACAAGACGCGGGCCCTCCGATTTCTCAACAGAATCCTTGGCCAACGACCAACGACTAATGACCAACGACCGCCCCCACCCCCAACTGCCAAAACAAAAACGAATAAACATCCGTCAACTCTTCAATCTGCTTGGTGATTGGCTTCCCCACCCCATGCCCGGCCTTGGTCTCGATCCGCAACAGAATCGGACGCTCCCGGCTCTGCCCATTCGCCGCTTCCGCCTGCATCAATGCCGCCATTTTCTTGGCGTGCATGGGATCCACGCGGGTATCGCTCTCCGCCGTCATAAAAAGGATGGCCGGATATTCCGTCCCCACCTTCACATGGTGGTAGGGCGAGTAAGCGTAAATCCAATCGAACTGCCTGGCATCATCTGCCGACCCGTACTCCGGAATCCAAAGCTTGGCAATCTGAAAATGCTGGTAGCGCAGCATATCCAGCAGCGGCACCGCACAAACGACAGCCCTGAACAGTTCAGGACGCTGCGTAAACGCCGCCCCGACCAGCAACCCGCCATTCGAGCCACCACGAATCGCCAGATGATCTTTGTCCGTATATTTCTGCGCAATCAGGTACTCAGCCGCTGCAACAAAGTCATCAAAAACATTCTGCTTTTTCTCGAGCATCCCAGCCCGATGCCAGTCTTCTCCAAACTCAGACCCGCCGCGCAGGTTGGCGACGGCGAAAACTCCGCCACGCTCCAGCCATACAAACCGATCGCCGGCAAAGCTCGGGGTCAGGCTGATATTGAATCCTCCGTAACCGGACAGCACCGTCGGATTCTTGCCGTTCAGCGCCAGGCCTTTTTTATAAAAGACGAACATCGGAACTTTGGTTCCATCCTTCGACGAAAACCACACCTGCTTGACCTCGTACGCCGACGGATCAATCGAAGGCGCGTCGATTCGAGCCCACAGATCGGGCGACTGATTCTTCGCGGGTTCGCTCCCCTTCAAGTTCATGCTGTAAATGCTGGGAGGAACCGTGAACGACTGGAATCCGAAAAAAGCTTCGTCACTATCCCACTTGCCCCCGATCGCCGTAATCGAACCCAGGCCCGGCAGTTTCACATCCGACAAAAAGCGCCCATCCTTGCTGAAAATCTTCACCATCGATGTGACGTCCTTCTCATACAGAGCAAATAGATTTCCGTGAATGAGCAGCACATTCTTCAAAACCGCGTCCGATTCTGGGATGATTTCCTGCCAGAATTGCCGCGATGGTTTCTGTGCGTCGACCCGGAACACACGATAGTGGGGCGCATCCTCGTTGGTGAAAATATAAAGCTGCCCGCCCAGAATTTCGCCGCTGTAGGTGAAATCTTTCCCGCTGGTAACCTCAACCGGCGGCGTCCCCGCCTTCAGGTCCTGCAGATACATTTCCGCTTTCGTGTAGCCGGCAAAAACAGTAATCAGCAACCAGCGATCGTCATCGTCCGCAAGCTGCGCCACAGGAATGTCCTGCGCTCGGGCACGCTCTCCGAAAATCAGAATGTCTTTCTCCGGATCGCTGCCCAGCGCGTGATAGAAAATCTTGACGTGATAGACCTCCTCGCCGGCAGGCACGTCGCCTTTCTTCGGAGTGCGTCCGTAATAAAAGCCGGAGCTGTCTTTCTTCCAAGCCAGGCTGGCGTGACGAGCCCGGTCGATGGTGTCAGCCAACAACTTCCCGCTGGCCGTCTCGACGGTCCGCAACGTGCTCTCTTCCGAACCTCCATGCGAGGTGCCGTACGCCACATACTTGCCATCGTCCGAAGGCGCCCACCAGTCGAGAGCGACAGTGCCATCCGCCGACATCGCGTTTACATCCACCAGCACCCGGTCTTTCCCCCGGATGCCCTCTCGCACCAGCAGCGAAGCCTGGTTTTGCGTCCCCTCGCGCCGCATGTAGAAATAATATTTCCCGCCCACCTGAGGCGTGCCGATGTTCCCAATGGAAAGCAATTCAGTGAGCTGCTGCCGGATCAAATCGCGCCCCGGCACAGCATCGAGAACCCCACGCGTGTAAGCCAGTTCCGCGCGATCGAATTCCAACGTCGCCGGACTCTCCGCATCCTCGAGCCAACGATAAGAATCGAAGATGCGATGGCCATGGACAGTGTCCTCAACCACCTCCACCTCCGCCTTCGGAGGCCCACCAGCCGAATTCACCGAAGAATCCTCCACCCAAACCATACCCATAAACAGAAAGCAGAAAAACCAAACCAGAATCCAAACCAAACCCCGACCACCCGCCATGAGCACCTCAGCCGCGCCCTCGGTCCACCAAGCCCCTAGGGTAACAAAAGCAAAAGCCCGAACCACAAGTTTCCCCCAACCCCCGCCGATGATATGATGAATATCGAAAAACAAAAAGGGCCCGCCCTTCGGGCGCGCCCCCAAACACTCCTCAGTAGCTCAATGGCAGAGCATCCGGCTGTTAACCGGAGGGTTGTAGGTTCGAGTCCTAC
>CAWIFC010000015.1:0-209758 GCA_963835275.1 uncultured Acidobacteriota bacterium
ACTGCTTGAACCGAAGCCTCGAACCGGCGGGAGGCGTAATTCGGGCCAGACCACCATGCGGTTTATCGGTGGCGGCCACAAGCGCAAGCTGCGCATCGTTGACTTCAAGCGCGACAAGATCGGCATTCCAGCCACGGTGGCAACGATCGAGTACGATCCCAACCGCTCGGCGCGCATTGCATTGTTGAGCTATGCAGATGGCGAAAAGAGATACATCCTTCAGCCCGAGGGATTGAAAGTCGGACAAAAAGTGTTGAGCGGTCCCGATGCCGATATTCTGGTGGGCAATTCGCTGCCGCTGCACAATATCCCTCCGGGCACGACGATTCACAATATCGAGTTGAAGCCGGGCAAGGGCGCGCAGATGGTACGTTCGGCGGGCGGCGCGGCCCAGTTAGTGGCAAAGGAAGGCGAGTACGCGCTGGTCAAGTTACCTTCCGGCGAAATTCGCAAAGTTGCTCAGGGATGCATGGCGACGATTGGCCAAGTCGGCAACCTCGATCACGAAAACATCACCATCGGCAAAGCAGGGCGTTCCCGATGGCTGGGAAAGCGGCCGCACAATCGCGGCGTCTCCATGAACCCGGTGGATCATCCGCACGGCGGCGGCGAGGGCAAGACTTCTGGCGGGCGGCATCCGGTGACCCCTTGGGGTCAGCCGACCCGTGGATATAAGACGCGGAATAACAAGCGCACGGATGCGTTTATCGTCAACCGGCGCGGCAAGAAGTGACGAAGCAACAGAAAATTTGTAGCTGACAGCCGAGAGCTGAAAGCTACTAGCTAAGAGCTAAAGGCTAAGAGCTGATTTATGGCACGTTCAACTAAGAAGGGCCCGTTCGTGGATGGTTTCCTGCAATCGCGGGTGGAAGGCATGAACTCGCGCAACGAGAAAAAAGTGCTGCGCACCTGGTCGCGGCGCTCAACTATCATTCCAGAAATGGTGGGCCACACTATCGCAGTCCACAACGGCAAAAAGTTTATCCCGGTGTACATCACCGAAAACCTGGTGGGCCACAAACTGGGCGAGTTCAGTTTCACCCGCCAGTTCAAGGGACACTCGATGAGGGCGGCCACCGAAACTGCAGCCAAGCCCGCCGGCATCCCAGGCGGTCCAGGGGCCCCGAGTCCTGCAGCGGGAGCGGCTCCGGCAGCCCCGGCACCGAAGGCGTAAAGGAGACGCAAGATGGAATTTCGAGCTCAAGCACGTTTCATGCGCGTCTCGCCGCAAAAGGCTCGCCTGGTTCTGGATCTGATCAAGGGCCGCCGGGTGGAGGATGCGCTCAATACGCTGATCTTCACCAAAAAGCGGGTTGCGGCCACGGTTGAAAAGTTGCTCCGCTCGGCGCTTGAGAATGCCAACTATCTGAGTTCGGAAAAAGGCATCGACGTTGACGTGGACAAGTTATACGTGAAGCGGGCCGTCGCCAACGATGGACCGCGGATGAAGCGGATACGGCCGGCGCCGATGGGTCGTGCTTATCACTACGTGCGGCGCATTTCGCACATCGAGATCGAACTGGCGGAGCGGGGAAAGAATGGCGAGGCGCTGGCGAATGTAGTCGGCGCGGAGAGAGTAAGCGGCGCGTCGTCAGGCGCATCGAAGCCCAGAGCTAAGGGCAAAGCTAAAGCGCCGGCAGGAAAGAGCAAAACGAAGGTCGCCAAGAAATTTGCGGGAGCACGATAAGATTCGTCAAAGTCGTTGCTGGTTGATCTAGGAGAGACGATGGGACAAAAAGTTCATCCTTATGGTTTTCGCCTCGGCTACACCAAGCCGTGGAAGTCGCGCTGGTTTGCCGAGCGGGATTACGACAAGCAGTTACTCGAAGACGTCAAGCTGAAGAACGAACTGAAAGATAAGCTCAAGTCGGCGGGCGTCAGTTCGATCGAGATCGAGCGTCCCGGCAACAAGCTGCGCGTCATCATCAAGACGGCGCGACCGGGAATTATCATCGGACGTAAGGGCGCTGAGATCGACAAGCTCAAGGCTGATGTTCAGAAGCGCATGAACGGCCGTGAAATCTACATCGACATTCAGGAAGTGCATAAGCCGGAATTGGATGCGCAGCTGGTCTCGGAATCGATTGCATTGCAGCTGGAAAAACGCGTAGGCTTCCGGCGCGCCATGCGCAAAGCCGTGGATTCCGCGCTGCGCTTCGGCTGCAAAGGAATCAAAGTCCGCGTCAGCGGCCGCTTGAACGGAAATGAAATCGCCCGTTCGGAATGGTATCTGCAAGGCCGTTTGCCACTGCACACGCTGCGCGCCGATATCGACTATGGTTTTACAGAAGCCCGCACAACGTACGGCGTGATCGGCGTGAAGTGCTGGGTGTACAAAGGCGAGATTCTGCCCGCAGCGAAGAAGCGCGAGCCTCAGCAGGTTGGCGGCGCGTTTTAGAAATGGACTGTAGAAACGTAGCTTGCTACGTTTTGAACTAGAAGCTAGAAGCAAAGAGCCGACTTATGTTAATGCCAAAGAAAGTAAAGTACCGCAAGCAGCAGCGCGGGCGCATGACTGGCAAAGCCTGGCGTGGCAGCGAGCTGGCTTTCGGTGACTTCGGATTGAAAGTACTCGAACCGGGTTGGATTACCGACCGTCAGATCGAGGCCAGCCGAGTCGCCATGACGCGCTTCGTTAAGCGGGGTGGCAAGATCTGGATCCGCCTGTTCCCGGACAAGCCGGTCACCAAGAAGCCGGCCGAAACTCGTATGGGAAAAGGCAAGGGCGCGCCGGATCATTGGGTCGCGGTGGTTCGTCCCGGCAAGATCCTTTTTGAAATGGAAGGGGTCACGCCGCAGGATGCTTCCGAAGCGATGCGTCTGGCTTCGCACAAGCTGCCCTTGCGGACCAGATTTGTAAAGCGCGAATCGGCGGCGCACTAAAGGAACTGATTTATGAAATCGGAAAAAATCCGCAACTTGACCGACGAAGAGCTTTTGCACCAGGAGCGCGATCTCAACGATCAGCTCTTCAAGCTGAAGTTCCAGCTCAACATGGGGCAGACCGAGAGCCTGAAGAAGATTCGCGGCATGCGCCGGGACATTGCGCGGGTGAAGACCATTGGCCGGGAGCGTGAAATCGCTGCCAGCGGCAAAACGGGGAGCAAGTAATGCCAGAGACAAGCACACAGCAGAGCCAGCCAGCGGCAGCGGGCCGACGCAAAGAAGTGGTTGGCGAAGTGGTCTCCAACCGCATGAAAAAGACCATCGTGGTCGAAGTAGTCCGCAAGAAGTCGCATGCGTTTTACGGCCGCGTGGTTTCAAAGGCGAAAAAATTCTATGCCCACGATGAAAAGAACGAAGCTCGTATCGGCGATGTCGTGCGCCTGGAAGAGACTCGCCCGCTGTCCAAGCTGAAGCGCTGGCGGCTGAAGCAGATTGTTCGCAAAACCGCGCTGGTGCCGGAGCATACCGCTGCAGAAATAAAGTAGAAAGAGGGTTCGGGGAGACTGAATTATGGCTGTGATGATGAGAACGTGGCTCGAGGTCGCCGACAATTCCGGCGCACGCAAATTGCAGGTCATCCTGCCGCTGGGCGGTTCGACCGGACTGCGGGCTGGCTTGGGGGACGTGGTCACCGCCAGCGTAAAGGAAGCCTCTCCGGACGGGCAGGTGAAAAAAGGCACGGTGGTCAAAGCGGTGATTGTGCGGACTCACAAAGAGTATGGCCGCCGCGATGGCACTTACATTCGCTTCGACGAGAATGCGGCGGTGCTGATCAACGAAACCGGCGAGCCGGTGGGAACCCGCGTTTTCGGACCGGTAGCCCGCGAGTTGCGCGAGAAGAAATTCTTGAAAATTGTGTCGCTCGCGCCAGAAGTTCTGTAGAGACGCAGCGAGCTATGTTTCTGCTGCGAAAGAGTGGAAGGGCTTGAAATGAGAACAGTGAGCACGGAACATAAACGAGTCGACCTTCGGCGGAACGACACCGTGAAGGTGATTACCGGCCGGGACAAAGGCAAGGAAGGCCGCGTCCTGCGCGTGTTTCCGAACGACAACAAGATTCTGGTCGAGCATGTCATGCTGGTGAAAAAACACGTGCGCCCCAATCCGCAGCGCAACGTGAAAGGCGGAATTGCCGAGCAGGAAAGCCGCATCGCGCTGTCGAACGTGCAACTGGTCTGCTCGACTTGCGGGCCGGTACGAATCGGCCATGAAGTGCGTGGCGATCGCAAGGTGCGGGTGTGCAAGAAGTGCGGGACGACGCTGGATAAATAAGGTATTTAACGCCATGGCAAAAGACAAAAAAGAAAAAAAGGGTGGACAGCAGGAAGAGCAAAAGGCTCCAGCGGTCGCGCGTCACAGCGCCAAGGAGACGCCGCGACTGAAAGCGCGCTTTCAGAAGGAAGTCGCTCCCACGCTGATGAAGGAATTCGATCTGAAGAATCCCATGGCAGTGCCGCATCTGCATAAGATCGTGGTCAACATGGGAGTAGGCGAAGCCACGCAGAACGCCAAAATACTCGATCCGGCGGTGCATGAACTTGGCCAGATCACGGGCCAGAAGCCGGTGGTCACGCGGGCCAAGAAGTCCATCGCGGCCTTCAAGGTACGCGAGGGCCAGGCAATCGGCGCGATGGTGACGCTGCGCGGTGACCGCATGTATGAATTTTTCGACCGGTTGGTGAATGTTGTGTTGCCCCGCGTTCGCGATTTCAAGGGAGTTTCCACCAAATCGTTCGACGGCCGCGGTAACTACACACTCGGCCTGCACGACCAGTTGATTTTCCCCGAGATCGATTATGCCAAGGTGGACAAGCAGAAAGGCATGAATGTCACGATCGTGACGACTGCCCGCAGCGATGATCAATCGCGAGCTCTGCTGCGGCATCTCGGCATGCCGTTTCGGGCGCAGTGAAGGTTTCACGGGTTTCGAGTTCGACAGTACAGATTCTTTAAGGATCGCATGACTACAGCAAAACGAGTTAAAGACAAGAAAATCCAAAAAACGTTTCAGACGGCGCGCGACAACAAAGAAAAGCGTCCCAAGTTTTCCACGCGCCGGCATAACCGTTGCCAGATCTGCGGACGTCCGCGGGCTTTTCTGCGCAAGTTTGGCATCTGCCGCCTGTGTTTCCGCGGATTGGCGTTGCGGGGAGAGATTCCCGGAGTTTCAAAGTCGTCCTGGTAGAAGCGGGTTGGAGGGCACGGCTTCAACCGTGCCGTGAAGAGTGCCTAACCTGAGGTTAGGCGGAATACCTCGCCGCGGGTTCTTCGGCGCAGCGCAAGAATGGCCGAAGCAAACGGGCGATTGAGGAGAAGGAACGCATGAGGTTGACCGATCCGGTCGCAGATATGCTGACGCGAATTCGCAATGCGATTAGCGCCCGGCACCAGAAGGTGGATATTCCTGCCTCCAAGCTGAAACTGGAGATTGCCCGCATTCTCAAAGAAGAGGGCTACGTCTCCAATTTCAAGGCGACGGAGGAGGAAGGACACAAGGTCCTGCGCATCTACCTGAAATACAGCAACAATAACGAGGCGGTGATCTCGAATGTCAACCGCGTCTCCCGCCCGGGTTGCCGGGTGTATGTGCGGCGCACCGAGATTCCCCGCGTGCTGGGCGGGCTCGGCATCAACATTCTCACCACGCCCCGAGGCGTGATGACCGGACGCCAGGCACGGAAACAGGGCCTCGGCGGCGAGTTGCTCTGCGAAGTTTGGTAAGAGAACGGCTTCTGGCTACTAGCTTCTGGCTTTTAGCTGCGGAGACGAAGTAAGAAACGGTATATACGATGCGGTCCGACCCTAGTTAGGACTGAAGAATGCACTTAGCTAGAAGCTAGGAGCCAAGAGCTAAAAGCTTATGTCACGAATTGGAAAAAAGCCGATCCCGCTCCCCAAGGGAGTTACGGTCAAGATTGAGGGCAACACGGTTGCCGTCCAAGGGCCGAAGGGTAAGTTGGACACGCAACTGCCCGCAGGCATTAAAGTACAGCAGCAGGACGGGCATCTGCTGGCGGTGCGCGAAAACGATTCTCAAGCCGCCGTTCACGGCCTGGCCCGCGCCCTGGTCAACAATGCGGTCGAAGGCGTCACCAAGGGATGGACCCGGGACCTGGAAATCGTCGGCATCGGTTATCGCGCCGAAATGAAGGGCAAAGGGACGGTCGTGTTCAATTTGGGTTACTCGCATCCCATTGAGTATCCGTTGCCTTCCGGAATTGAAGCGGCGGTCGATCCCAAGCAAACCAAGCTGAGCGTCACCGGCATCGATCGCCAGAAAGTCGGACAGGTCGCCGCCGAAATGCGCAGCCTGCGCCCGCCCGATCCGTACAAGAATAAGGGTGTGCGTTATGCGGGAGAGCGTTTGAAGAAAAAGGTCGGCAAGACCGGAGCGAAATAAACTGTCGTTGGCCGTTGGCCGTTCGTCGTCGGCCAACCGAAACCAATGACAGGGAGAAGTTGAAGGTTTGGCAGGACGGGTTCTTGGTTTTGACCAACGGCCCACGACGAACGACCAAGGACATTTTTTATGCTTACGCGGACATCGAAAAACACAAATCGGCGGCACGTACACGAGCGCATTCGCAAGAAGATCCTGGGAACTTCCGAGCGGCCACGTCTGAACGTCTACCGCTCGCTGAACCACATCTATGTGCAACTGATCGACGATCTGCAGGGCGCGACTGTGGTCTTCGCGCATTCGGCCGAAGGCAAGAAGGGCGAGCGCCGAACTGGCGGAAACGTGGCCTCAGCCAAGGCAGTAGGCAAGCTCATTGCAGAGCGGGCAAAGGCTAAGGGGATCACGAAAGTCGTCTTTGATCGCGGCGGATACATTTACCACGGTCGAGTGAAGGCTTTGGCTGACGCGGCTCGCGAAGCCGGTTTACAATTTTGAGAGAATTTAGTAATTGAGTAATTTTGTAATTGTGTAATTTGAACTAAGGTCCAGACTTTCAAATTACTTAATTACCCGATTGCAAAATTACAAGATGGGAAAAGAATGCCAACAGTCATTAAGAAACTCGATGCGGGTTCCTACCAACTCAAGGACCAGGTAGTGGCAATTAACCGGGTCACTAAAGTGGTCAAGGGCGGCAAGAACCTATCGTTCGCTGCTCTCGTCGTGGTCGGAGATCCTGCTGCTGCCGTCGTCGGATACGGCTCCGGCAAAGCGAAAGAAGTTCCCCAGGCGATCCGCAAGGGAATCGAGTCAGCGAAAAAGAATCTGATGAGGATCAACCTTACCCAGACCAGCATTCCGCACATGGTGCTCGGACGCTTCGGATCGGGTATGGTGCTGCTGAAGCCGGCTCCCGAAGGCACTGGCGTAATCGCGGGCGGTGCGGTGCGTGCTGTGATGACGTCGGCGGGCGTGCAGAATGTGCTGACCAAATCGATTGGGACCACCAATCCGCACAACGTCATCAAGGCGACGTTTGACGCGCTGAAGAAGCTGAAGAATCGGGCCGATGTCGCCGCCATGCGCGGCAAGACTGCAGAAGAGTTGTAGTAAGGACGGACGCAATGACGGCAAAGAAATCGAATGCGGGCGGCGGAAAGATCCAATTGAAGTGGGTGCGATCCGCGATTTGTGCCCCGGTAAAACACAAGCTGGTGGTCAAAGGGCTGGGCTTCACGCGGCTGAACCAGGTGATTGAGCGTCCGGACAACGCCGCCATTCGCGGTATGGTCGCGAAAGTCCCGCACCTGGTCGAGATCCTGTAGAAGCGTAGCTTGCTACGTTTCGGCGCGATGCGTGATCGTGACAATAGCGTGGTGGCTGAAGGCGTGTTGATTCAGGGTGCGTATGATATGGCCAAAGCCATATCCTGATAGGAATCCTGAATTGTTCATCAATCTGAGACGTAGCAAGCTGCGTCTGAACAGAAGCAGTGACGAGTAATTTATGAATCTCTCGAATGTTCGAGCACCAAAGAAGGCAAATGAGGGCAAGAAGCGCGTCGGGCGTGGCATGGGTTCCGGCATGGGCAAGACTTCTACCCGCGGACACAAAGGCCAACGATCGCGGAGCGGCTCCCGCATGATGCGCGGATTTGAAGGCGGCCAGATGCCGCTCCATCGCCGAATGCCCAAGCGCGGCTTTACCAACATCTTCCGCAAGGAATTTAACATCGTGAATCTGGAAAGACTGGCTGCACTCGGTGAGACCACGATCACGCCTGAAGTGCTGCGCAAGGCTGGCGTCATCAGCACCAAACATCCGGTCAAGATTCTTGGTGACGGGGAGCTCACGGCCGCACTCACTGTGCACGCGCACAAATTTTCCAAGTCGGCGCAAGACAAGATCACCAAAGCTGGCGGCAAGTTTGAGGTCTTGCAGTAATGTTCGAGAAATTAGCCAACGTATTTCGTATCCCCGACCTGCGCAAGCGAATTCTTTTCACGCTGGGGTTGTTGGCGGTTTATCGCCTGGGTGGGCATATCCCTACGCCGGGTGTGAATGCGGACAAGCTGCAGCAGTTTTTCGAGCAAAACCGGGGCACGGCCCTGGGCTTTGTCGACCTGTTCTCCGGCGGCCAACTGCGCCGCATGACCATTTTCGCCTTGGGCATTATGCCGTACATCACGGCGTCCATCATTTTGCAGCTCTTGACCGTAGTCTATGAGCCGCTGGCGAAACTGCAAAAGGAAGGCGAACTGGGGCGCAAGAAGATTACGCAATGGACGCGTTACCTGACCGTAATCCTCAGTGCGGTGCAATCGTTTGGAATCGCGATCGGCCTGGAAAAAAGTGGCGGCGATTTCGTCGGGAACCCGGGCCCCGGTTTCATTCTGATGACCATGCTCACCCTGACCACGGGCAGTGCATTCATCATGTGGTTGGGCGAGCAGATTACGGAACGCGGCGTCGGCAACGGCATGTCGCTCCTGATCTTCGCCGGAATCGTGGTAGGCCTTCCGCGCGGCGTCGCCGACCTGATCGACAAGGCCAAGAACGCTGCATGGGGACCGTTCACGCCAATCGCGATGGCAATGCTGGTTGCCGTCATGATCCTGGTGGTGGCGTTCATCGTTTACGTCGAACGCAGCGAGCGGCGCATTCCAGTGCAATACGCCAAGCGTGTCGTCGGACGCAAGGTCATGGGAGGCCAGTCCACCCACTTGCCACTGCGGGTCAATGCGGGCGGCGTGATGCCCGTGATTTTCGCTTCGTCGATCCTGACCATGCCACAAATGGTGGGCCAAGGATTGAAGAACAACCGCTACTTTGGCGACTTGATTCACTGGCTGGGCTGGGGCGAGCCGCTGTACACGTTCTTATATGCGGTCGGCATCATCTTCTTCGCCTACTTTTATGTGTCGATTGTCTTCAACCCCAACGAGGTTGCCGACAACATGCGGAAGTATGGCGGCTTTATTCCAGGCATCCGCCCAGGAAAGCGAACGGCTGATCACATCAATGAAATTCTGACTCGCATCACTCTGGTAGGCGCGCTCTACCTGATCATTATCTCCTTTATCCCCGAGTGGATGATCACCGGAATCCATTTGAACCATCTCTATGGACCGATCGGAGCTTTTTTTGAGCGCTTGCCCGCGTGGGTGACCAACGGTCTGGGAGTAACGTTTTACTTTGGCGGCACATCGCTGCTGATCGTGGTCGGTGTGGCGATGGATACGGTGACGCAGATTGAAGCCCAGCTCATCATGCGCCACTACGACGGATTTACCCCACGCAGCGGACGTATTCGCGGCCGCCGTACGTGGTCATAAGGGATAAGAGGTTGCCGTACCGCCCGGTCGGTGGGTGGTCATGGAGCTGGCCGCGTAAGCCTGCAAACAGGAGTACTTGAGTCAGCGCGATGGAGACCTCACAAAACCTCGGCCCGATCATCTTGCTCGGTCCACCAGGGGCTGGCAAGGGCACGCAAGCCAAACGGATCGCCGAGCACTACGGCATCCCGCAGATCTCTACCGGAGACATACTGCGGGATAACGTGCAGCGCGTCACCGAGTTGGGCGTGGAAGCGAAAGCGATCATGGCTCGCGGCGAGCTGGTTCCCGACGAAGTGATGTGCAACATGGTCGCCGGGCGGCTTCGCGAGGCGGATTGCGAGCGCGGTTTCATCCTCGACGGATTCCCGCGCACGGCGAAACAGGCCGGTTGGCTGGATGCTTTTTTTGAGCATGAGCTCTTTGACAATTCAGGCGGTGGCCAGTGCCTGCCAATTGTGGTCCGCATCGACGTGGACTATAATCAATTGGTAAAGCGTATTACCGGACGTAGGACTTGTCTCGCCAACGGACACATCTATAACGTCTATTTCCAGCCACCCCGCGTCGCGGACGTTTGCGACGTCGACGGTTCCCCGCTGATAATCCGCAGCGATGATCGCGAGGAAGTGATCCGGGAACGTCTGAAAGCGTACGATCTTCAGACCCGGCCCGTGGCGGAATACTATGAGCACAAGGGCCGCCTGGTTTCGGTGAATGGCGACTTGCCGGTCGGCGAGGTTGCCGGACAGGTCTTTTGGGTGATTGAGCATCGGGATGGCAATTGTTTGTAAATCGACGGCCGAAATCGAACGGATGCGGAACAGCGGCCGCATCGTTCGCGAAGTGCTCGATCACGTTCGCGCGCTGGTAGCTCCCGGGGCAACGACCATGGATCTGGAACGTGCCGCCGAAAGGAAGATTAAAGAGCTGGGCGCGAAGCCAGCATTCAAGGGCTATTATGATTATCCTTGCGTGCTGTGTACCTCGGTGAACGACGAGATCGTTCACGGCATTCCGTCGGAAAAACGGGTGCTGAAGGCGGGCGACATCGTTTCCATCGATTGTGGCGTGGTGCTGGACGGATACTACGGCGACGCGGCGATTACCGTGCCTGTGGGCGATTCGGTGAAGCCTGAAGTTCGCAAGTTGCTCGAGGTGACGGAAGCCTCGTTGTATAAAGGCATCGAGCAGGCGCGAGTTGGCAACGCGGTCGGGGATGTCGGCGCGGCGGTGCAGGAATTTGTCGAAGCTAACGGCTTCAGCGTGGTTCGCGAGTTCGTCGGGCACGGCATTGGGACCCGGTTGCATGAAGAGCCCCAAGTCCCGAATTTCGGAGCACGCGGACACGGCGCCCGGTTGCGCGAGGGCATGGTGCTGGCGATTGAACCGATGGTGAATTTTGGCCAGCCCGGCACCCGCGTGCTAGACGACAAGTGGACAGCGGTAACCGTTGACGGAAGCTGCAGCGCACATTTTGAACATTGCGTCGCGGTTACGAAGGATGGCCCGGTGATTTTGACGCAGTGAGAGCTACTAGATGCTGGCTCCTAGCCAAGAGCGCAGTAGCCAGGAGCTAGAAGCTAGTAGCTGATTTCTAAGGAGTCGATGAGCAAAGAAGACGCGATTGAGGTGATGGCAACGGTGCTTGAACCGCTGCCCAATGCCATGTTCAAAGTCGAACTCGAGAACAAGCACCAGGTGCTGGCGCACGTTTCGGGTAAGATGCGCAAGAATTTCATTCGAATTTTGCCGGGCGACAAGGTCGCAGTCGAGCTTTCGCCTTACGACCTGAATCGCGGACGGATCGTGTACCGTTATAAATGACTTGTGGGTTTCCACTTGTCATCTCGAGCGAAGCGAGGGATCCAGGTTCTTCGCGGACGGGGAGAAAAACCGAGATTCCTCGTCGCGTTCGCTCCTCGGAATGACAGGAAGGAAGACATTATGAAAGTCAGAGCATCAGTCAAGAAGATTTGCGATAAGTGCAAGGTCATCCACCGCAAGGGCGTAGTGCGAGTGATCTGCGAAACTACCAAACATAAGCAACGTCAAGGATAAGGCACAAAGGACAAAACATGGCACGTATTGCAGGCGTCGATCTTCCGCGCACCAAGCACATCAATATCGCGTTGACCTATATATACGGAATTGGCAATCCGCGCGCCGCCCGCATTCTCGATCAAGCGAAAGTTGAGCCCATGAAGAAGGTTCAAGACCTTGGCGAGGATGAGGTGAACCGCATCCGTCAGGTCATCGAGTCCGAAGGGCTGGTCGAAGGCGATCTGCGCAAGGAAGTTTCGATGAATATCAAGCGGCTCATCGAAATCGGATCCTATCGCGGGTATCGCCATCGCAGAAATCTGCCAGTCCGAGGACAGCGCACCCACACCAATGCCCGCACCCGTAAAGGTCCGCGCAAGGGCACAGTGGCAGCGAAGAAGAAGACAGCGACGAAGACGTAAGAACTGTCGTTGGTCGTTAGTCCTTGGTCGTTGGCGTTGGTTGCCAGGGCCAACGACCAACGACGATCGACCAAGGACTGAAACACTATGGCAAAACCAGCAGCAGCAGGCGGCCCCGCGGCGCCAGAGAAAAAAGGCAAAAAGAAGACGTTCAAGAAGAAGGAGCGCAAGCATGTCTCGCACGGCATTGCGCACATCCAGGCTTCGTTCAACAACACGATCGTGACCATCGCCGATCAAGCCGGGAACGTACTCTCGTGGAAGAGCAGCGGCTCCCTTGGGTTCCGCGGATCGCGCAAAGGCACTCCATTCGCCGCGCAGCAGGCTGCATCGAACGCAGCGGTCATGGCGCGCGATCACGGTGTGCGCAGCGTTGAAGTGCGAGTCAGCGGCCCCGGTTCAGGCCGCGAGTCCGCTATTCGCGCGCTGGCTGCGTCCGGCATCGAAGTGCGCAACATTAAGGACGCAACGCCGATCCCGCACAACGGCTGCCGTCCGCCAAAGCGCCGTAGAGTTTAGAAAGGCGTCGTTGGTCGTCGGTCGTTCGCAACTGCGAATTCCCTAGGGCTAACGACGAACGACCAAAGACCAACGACTGTTACCGTCCGGGATGAAGGGTGAAGCCAAACCTGTAAACCGGTCATCTAAAGGAGAAGCAACTTGGCACGTTATACCGATCCCGTCTGTCGTCTCTGCCGCCGCGAGGGCATGAAGCTGTTCCTCAAAGGCACCAAATGCTTCAGCGATAAGTGTCCCATCGAGAAGCGCAACTTTGCTCCAGGCCAGCACGGCAAGGACCGCAAGTCGAAAATCGTAGGATACGGCCTGCAACTTCGCGAGAAGCAGAAGACCAAGCGCATTTACTTCGCCCAGGAAGGCCAGTTCCGCAACTATTTCGAGAAGGCGGCGCGCACGAAGGGCGTCACCGGCGAACTGCTCTTGCAACAGCTTGAACGGCGCCTCGACAACGTTGTCTACCGCCTCGGGTTCGGAGTGTCTCGCCGCCAGGCGCGCCAATTGGTGCGTCACGGCCACGTCCAGGTGGATGGCCGCAAGGTCAACATTCCGTCGTATCAGGTAAGTGTTGGCGAGGAAATTGCCATCCGCGAAGGCAGCCTGAAGTTGGCGATTCTCGAGCCGGCAAAAGAATTTGCCAGCCACCAGAATGCACCGACTTGGCTGGAGATCGATCGCGATCACTACAAAGGCAAAGTGTTGTCGTTGCCCAAGCGCGAAGATATCCACCTGCCGGTGAACGAGCAGTTGATTGTCGAACTGTATAGCAAGTGACGCCGTTCGGCTGGGCGTCTGAGCCCGGCCGGCGTCATCCTGAGCGTAGCGAAGGATCTCGCGGATAGCATCAAAGTTTTCTGGTCCATATTTCGAGCCAGATCAGCCTGTCCCGACGTTTGACCTGAACGCAAGACGGACCGATTCAGGGAGCCGGGACTGAGCCAAACGGCCGAAGGAGAATAACAAATGCTTTGGAAAGGTTTTCAAAAACCGAAACGTCTCGCGGTCGATACTTCGACCCTCACCGATAAGTACGGCATCTTCTGGGCTCAACCGTTCGAACGGGGCTTCGGAACGACGATCGGCAACGCGCTCCGGCGCGTGCTGCTTTCTTCGATCGAAGGAGCCGCAGTCACCGCGGTGAAGATCGAAGGCGTGCTGCACGAATTCCAGTCGATCCCCGGCGTAGTCGAAGACGCCACCGACATCATCCTGAACCTGAAGCAGATTCCCTTCAAGCTCAGTGGAGACGCGCCGAAAGCCATCTATCTGCGCGCCGACCAGCCGGGCGTGGTCACGTCGGGCATGATCGAGGCCGATGCCGACGTTGAAGTGCTCGACAAAGACGTCTACGTTGCCACCGTCAGCGAAGGCGGCAAGCTCGATATGGAAATGCGGCTCAAGCGCGGCCGTGGCTACACTTCCGCGGACAAGAATTTCGACGAAGACCTCGGCATCGGTTTCATTCCGATCGATTCCGTGCACTCCCCGGTGCGCAAGTGCAACTACACCGTGGAAGCCGCGCGTCTCGGGCAGATCACCGATTACGACAAGCTCACCCTCGAAGTGTGGACCAACGGCTCCATCACCCCGGCTGATTCCATCGGCCTGGCGGCGAAGCTGTTGAAGGACCACATGAACATCTTTATCAACTTCGAAGAAGACATCGAGACTTCGACGTCGTCCGAAGAACGTAAGCCCGAGATCAAGAACGAAAATCTCAATCGCTCCGTCGAGGAACTCGAGCTTTCCGTGCGCAGCTACAACTGCCTGAAGAACGCGAACATTCAGTCGATTGGCGAGCTGGTGCAGAAGACCGAAGCCGAAATGCTCAAGACCAAAAACTTCGGCCGCAAGTCGCTGAACGAAATTAAGGAAATTTTGGGCACGATGGGATTGAGTCTGGGAATGAAGATCGACGAGCAAGGCAACGCTGTACCAGGCCCGACGTCGAACCAGATTCTGCCAGCGTCAGCCTACGGCAACGACAACGATCTGTAGAAAGCTTGTGCGGGGACGGGCGACCGTCCCCAAAATTTTGTCAACCTAAATTTTTGTCATTCCGAGCGCAGCGAGGAATCTGCTTTTCCTCCCGCCGGAACAAAGGATTCAGCCATGCGCCACAAAGTAGCAGGATGGAAACTGGGACGTAACACCGCGCACCGCCGCTCCTTGCTGCGCAACTTGGTCACTTCACTCATCCTCGAAGAGCGAGTCGAAACCACCGTCCCCAAAGCCAAAGCCATGCGCCCGCAGGTCGAAAAGATGATCACGCTGGGCAAGCGCGGAGACTTGTCCGCCCGCCGCCAAGCGCTCGCCTACCTCATGACCAGCGCCGCTGTCGACAAGCTCTTCGACACCATCGGACCGCGCTTCGGTGATCGCAACGGCGGCTACCTGCGTATCGTCCGCACCGGATGGCGAAAAGGCGACGGCGCCGACAATGCTTTCATCGAACTCCTGGGCAGCGAGAAGGTGATCGACGAAAAGCGCCAGAAACGTGGCGAAGCCCGCGCCAAGCGCGCCGAGGAAACCAAGCGAGCCATGGAAGAGGCCGAAAAGCAGCAGGGAGTCGAACACCCCGCTCCCGGCGCCGAAGGCGAAGACAAAATTAAGTAAGCGCAGTCCTTGATCGTTACCCGCCGGACCAGGTGAGGCGTGTCACGTGTGCTTAGCCATATTCGCTCGTCCGTGCTCATAACCGCCTGACCGTTATCTCAAGAACCACTTGGACTCCAGAGGTATAATCGCCGTGGTCTATGCCGCTGATCCCTGGCACGAAACTGGGCCCTTACGAAATTGTTGCTCTCCTCGGCGCGGGCGGGATGGGCGAGGTGTATCGCGCCCGAGACGCAAGGCTACAGCGCACGGTAGCGATTAAGATTCTGCCCCCTCATCTCTCTTCCAATCCAGAACTGCATGCGCGCTTCCAGCAAGAGGCGAAGTCCATCTCGGGGCTGCAACATCCGAACATCTGCGTGGTTCATGATATTGGTTCGCAGGATGGCATTGACTTCATGGTCATGGAGTACGTAGCCGGGCAGACCCTGGACAAACTAGTTCCTCCCGGAGGTTTGGCCGCCGATCTCGCTCTCAAGTACGCCATCCAAATTGCCGACGCTCTCTCCTGCGCGCATGCCGCGGGCATCGTACACCGCGACCTGAAACCTTCGAACATCATGGTGGACGAGAGTGGGCTGGTCAAAGTGCTGGACTTTGGGCTGGCCCGACTTGCCGCTCCGTCTGCCACAAACGAAGGAGATGCAACCTTGGCATCGATGGCAACGACGCCCGGGATGATCGTGGGCACGGTCGCTTACATGTCGCCGGAGCAGGCGGAAGGCAAATCCATCGACGCACGCAGCGATGTCTTCGCATTCGGTTCGGTGCTCTACGAAATGTTGACCGCCCGGAGAGCTTTCCCGGGCCAATCCGGCGCCGCCTTGCTTTCGGCGGTCATGCGAGACGATCCCAAGCCGTTTAGCGAAGTGAAACGGGATGTCCCGCCAGAAGTACGACAGATTGTTACCCGCTGCCTGAAAAAAGATCCCGCTGCGCGGTTCGCCTCGGGCGCCGAACTCGCACAGGAACTTAAGAATTGTCGGGATCTTCTGTTCCCAGAGTCCGGTGCGATGTTGAGCCCGGCAAGGATTGTCAGGGAAGTGCAAAGACCCGGAGTGCTGGTTCCACTTCTGCTGGTGGCTATCCTGCTTGGGACAGGAGCTGTCCTACTGGTCAAGCGTTCCCGCGATGTGCGCTGGGCGCGCGAAGTAGCTTTGCCGGAGATCTCGAAACTTTCAGACCAGGGGAAATTCGCTGACGCCTACGTGCTCGCGATGAAGGCGGAGAGGTCGATTTCTCACGATCCCGTGTTGGTCCAGCTTTGGCCAGTCATCTCGTACCAGACTTCGCTCGAGACAGCACCGGCAGGAGCCGATGTGTACCGCAGGGCATACAGCGACGCAAACGCACCGTGGGAACTGGTCGGTCGCACGCCGTTCAAAAATGTTCGCCAGCCGCGCGGCAATTTTGTCTGGAGGTTCGAGAAGGCGGGATTCAGTACGGCCCTGCGGACGACCGCTGCTCTATTTGGCTGGTATCCTTCGCCTGTCGGTCAGCCCATGGCGGCAACCGTCACTCTCGACGAGTCCGGGAAAGCTCCTTCTGGCATGGTGCGGATTTCGCCAGCAAGATATTCCAAGACGCTGTTCATACCAGGTTATGAAGGCATGCCGGAATTGCCGCTGAAGGATTATTGGATCGACCAATATGAGGTCACCAACCGGCAGTTCAAGGCCTTCGTCGATCGAGGCGGATATCAAAAGCGGGAGTACTGGAAAGTTGATTTCCAGCAGGGCGGAAAGCACTTTTCGTGGGACGAGGCCATGGCGCTATTCCGCGACGCAGCCGGACGGCCGGGGCCGAAAGACTGGCTCCAGGGCGAGTTTCCCAAAGGGCAAGATGATTTTCCCGTGACCGGTATCAGCTGGTACGAGGCTGCGGCCTACGCCGAGTTTGCCGGCAAGAGCCTGCCCACCATCTATCACTGGAACCGGGCCGCGGGTCCGTCCTCCGCAGCGGCGATCGTGCCGGCCAGCAACTTTGGCGGCGCTGGTGTCTTGGCCGTCGGTAGCAAGCTGGACATGAGTCCATGGGGCAACTACGACATGGCCGGCAATGTCAAAGAATGGATCTGGAACGAAGCAGATTCCGGTAAACGCTACGTGCTCGGCGGAGCTTGGGACGAGCCCAATTACATGTTCGTCGATCCGGATGCGCAGGCGCCGTTTCTGCGTGCCGCGAACATCGGTTTTCGTTGCGTGAAGTACATCGAGCCCGACCCCGATCTTAAGACCGCGGCCGCTCCGATGGCTACGCCCCGGCGCGACTTGAGCAAGGAAAAACCTGTCTCGGATGAATTATTCCGCGCCTATCGCAGCGTCTATTCCTATGACAAAATCCCGTTGAACGCCACCGTCGAGCCTTTTGGCAAGGATGAAGACGATTGGAAGACCGAGAGGATCACTTACGCAGCTCCTTACGGAAACGAGAAGGCAATTGCTTACCTGTTTCTTCCCAAGAAGAGCAAGCCGCCATTCCAGACGGTCGTCTTTTTTCCCGGATCGAATGCGCTTCTACTGCGAACCTTCTCGGTTTACCCCACGGCTGCCTTGGATGCCATTCTCAGGAGTGGACGCGCGGTGCTCTATCCTGTGTACAAGGGAACGTATGAACGCGGCGACGGCATGGAGTCAGATGTAACCAACACTACGAGCACCTGGCGTGACCACGTCGTCATGTGGGTCAAAGACGCTTCGCGGGCGGTCGACTATGTGGAAACCCGTCCCGACCTTGACCACGACAAGCTGGGATACTACGGGTATAGCTGGGGCGCAGCCATGGGCGCCATTGTGCCGGCGGTGGACACTAGGTTCAAGGCTTGCGTGCTCGCGTTGGGCGGGCTCGACTTCCAGCATTCCCTTCCTGAAGTTGATACCATCAACTTCGTCGGACACGTGAAGCAGCCTGTGTTGATGCTGAACGGCCGCTACGATTTCTTCTTTCCTGATGAATCGACACAGGAGCCATTCTTCCGCATGCTCGGATCAAAGAAAGACCAGAAAAAACACCTGCTCTTCGAAACCAGTCACAACATTCCCCGAAACGAGCTCATTAAAGAGACGCTGAATTGGTTCGATCAGTATCTTGGACCGGTGAACTAAGGTTTGCCCCAGATCCGGTCGTCGACAATCGCTATCCGACAGCCGTTGCCGTCCCGGACGGCCTAATTCTTTTAACTTGGCCGTGCGCTTCTCCACTCGTACATGTCCTTGTGGGTCCCCACGGTAATCTAGCCCGAAATGGTCATCACGTTACACTGACAAGAGAATATGGGCTTCTCCCGCGTACAAATCGCGATCGCCGTCGGCGCCGGCGTTCTGGTTCTGCTGATCTTCTTTGGCTACTTGATCTGGCTGAACGGACAGGGCCCGGTGCTCTCCCGCTCGGAGGATCGCGACCCCCTTTCCGGCACTCCCAATACCATCTCACTGAACCCTCTGCGCGATCGCTCCTCCGAGCGTCTGGCGACGAAATACATCGATGCCATGCGCGACGGGCACTGCCAGGAGCAGTTGGCCGCGTGGGAAAAGGATTATCACAAGAAGTATGCCAAGTTCATCTGCGACTCCGAGACGCAACACCCGTTGATTTCCTGGAAAATCGTCGACTGGGAAGATGCCCCGCCGCTCCGCATCCTGCACTACAGCGGCAAGCGCCGGAATGCAACTGGCCAGCCCGGAACCTACAAAGAGTTGTTCTCAGTCACGCTTGAGAACAAAGATGGCGACTGGGTAGTCACGAAATATGACGCGATGTACTGACAATCTGCCCGACAAATGATTTTTGGGAAGGGCCCGGCTCTTAGTCGCGCGTGCCCCTGTCCGTTTTCTCTTTCGGTCACAACCTCAGTCACCAACAGCGCTCATCCGCTGCGGTCTCCAGGTCAGAAAAAGAAATATCAGAACTTGCGCTGTCAACGCCGCGAAACTGTCCAACATGACATCGCTGATGGCACCGGTCCGCGAAGGGATGAAAGTCTGATGCCATTCGTCCAGGCTCGCCACCAGGGTGGACATGAAGAATGCAATCGTAGCCCAGCGCATCGCCCATCGCGGAGCCCACGGCAAATGCAGTGTAGCCCGCCAGGCGCGAAACAGAAAAAAGCTCAAGGTAAAGTAGCCCACAAAGTGGCCGCATTTCCTTATGTAGTGATGCACCACCTCGAAACCTGCAGGATCCAGACCCATCAGGAAATGAAGCAATGGATAGAGAAACCGTCCCGTGTGTTCGGCGGAGAACGTGTCCGTGGACTCGATCGCGATCAGTCCCATCCACAACAGCGCAGCAATCCAGGTTTTGATTAATTGTTTTCGGTCAGGGGTCAAGAGCGAACTTCCCCCGCGGATTGGAAAAACATGAATCCTTTCAAAATGAAAACCTACTCGACCGCATAGTTCGGAGCTTCCCGGGTAATCATGACGTCATGCACATGGCTCTCCCGCAACCCCGCCCCGCTGATGCGCACGAAGCGCGTCTTCTGCAGCAATTCCGGAATGCTCCCGCACCCGCAATAACCCATCCCCGACCGCAATCCCCCCACCATCTGGTGGATGCTGCTCGAAACGGAGCCGCGGTAGGGGACTCGGCCTTCTATGCCTTCGGGGACTAATTTTCCCAGGCGGTTGGATTCTTCGCCTATGGCGGTCGAGGAATCGCCGTCGGTGTTTTGGAAATAGCGTTCACTTGAGCCTTGCGCCATCGCGCCTAGCGAGCCCATGCCCCGGTATGATTTGAAGGTTCGGCCTTGATAGAGAATTAGTTCGCCGGGGCTCTCGTCTGTTCCGGCGAACAGCGAGCCGATCATTACTGCGGCTGCGCCTGCGGCTAACGCTTTCGTGATGTCACCTGAATATTTGATTCCTCCGTCGGCGATGATTGGGATGCTGGCGTCTTTGGTGGCGCGATAGGCTTCGGCGATGGCGGTGATTTGGGGGACGCCGGCGCCGGTGACAATCCTCGTGGTGCAGATGGATCCGGGGCCGATGCCCACCTTTATTGCGTCCGCGCCGGCTCGGGCGAGTTCGCAGGCGCCGTCGAAAGTCGCGACGTTGCCCACGATCAGATCAACTTCCGGAAGCTTGGATTTCACTGCCTTGATCGCCTCGAGCACGCGGGTGGAGTGGCCGTGGGCGCTGTCGATGGCCAGCAAATCTACTTTGCACTTGGCCAGTTCCTGGGCGCGTTCGAGGAAGTCTCCAGTGGCTCCGATGGCTGCGGCGGCGCGCAGCCTGCCTTGCGCGTCCTTGGCGGCGTTGGGGTATTTCAGTTTCTTCTGGATGTCTTTTACCGTGATCAGGCCTTTGAGGTTGTATTTGTCGTCGACCACCAGAAGTTTTTCCACGCGGTGCTTGTGCAGGATTTTTTCCGCTTCTTCGAGGGTTGTGCCCACGGCTACCGTAATCAGGTTTTCCTTGGTCATGACCTTGCTGATGGGAATATCGAAGCGGGTTTCGAAGCGCAAGTCGCGGTTGGTGAGGATGCCGACCAGCTTTCCGTCCTTGGTGATGGGCACGCCGGAAATCTTGTACTGGCGCATGACCTCGAGCGCCTCGGAGACTTTCTCGTCCGGCGACATAGTGACCGGATCGACGATCATGCCACTCTCCGAGCGCTTCACTTTGTCCACTTCATTGGCTTGCTGCTCGACGGTCAGGTTGCGATGAATGATCCCGATGCCGCCCTGCTGGGCCACGGCGATGGCCATGTGCGATTCGGTGACCGTGTCCATGGCTGCGCTGATGATCGGAATATTCAGCCGGATATTGCGCGTGAGCTGCGTCTGCGTATTGGTCTGGGTCGGAATCACGTCAGAGCGGGCGGGCAGCAGCAACACGTCGTCGAAAGTAAGCGCCTCGGGAACCGGAAAATGAATCATATTGTGTCTCGGGGAAACGGGTAACCTCTATTCTAGAGACGGGGAGCGGTTGAGGCAAATTGGAGATTTGGTGCAACTCGCCAGACGGAGAGCGAACACCGGCGGGGCCAGACAATCGCGTTCAATCGTTGCGACAACACCATCCCCCGCGCCGACCTAGCGGGACGCCACGTGCCTTCGCCTTATGCGCGAAAGGGCGGGTGTCAAATGCACGATACCTCCCACCGGGACTCTCCATCTCCCCCGGCGACACCCAAGGCGGACCGCCGCCCCGTGGTGTTCCTTCCGAAGAAGGGATCCCAGATTCCCAATTTGGAACCGGGTCCGCATTCCGGTTATTTTCTTCTTGAACACGGTCCATCAACTACGATAATATATTCATGTATATATTATCTTACAGATAATATTAGATCTTTGACAACCCGACCACGGGCGCAGCGTCCGAGGTGCCGCGCCCGACCAATCATCGCGAGAGCGAAAGCCTTTGCCCGGTCGAGTCTCACGCGCAGTTCGGCACCATCATAAGTCCCATGTTTCCAGGATTTTGCCTGCAACTACCTTAAGAACCATAGATCTGGGAGGCAAGGAAAATTCCAGTTCTTTGTTTTCTATATTTTACGGAGAAAAAAGAGTCTTTTTTGAGGTAAATTCTGCACCATAAAGTGTGCATTTTATCTCGCCCCAAGTGCGCTGCGGAGCTTTGTTCCGCATGGACGGGCGAGGGCGCCCGTCCCCACACGAGCTAAGAGTTCACAGCGGCAATCCTCGCCGACAGGGGTGAAGGCGGTTTCTACTGGCGGTGGGTGGAGGCTCCGGCGGCTAGGTCGCGGAGGACTCCGAGGAAGCCGGCGGCGGCGCGCTCGTCGGAGAGGGCTTCTAGGTCAATCGTCGCGGCCAGGTGGGGGGATTCGGGACGGAAGCGGACGCTTAGCAGGTTGTGTCCGCGCGACGTCATCAGGGTGTTGATTACGGGCGGGAGTTCCTGCTTCCACTGGGTGCAAGTGGTGAGCACGACGGGGCCGGGGCGGACGATCGTCCAATTGCGCGATTTTCGTACTACCTTGTCGTCGCTATGTGTGAGCCAGCGATGTCGGAGCACTTCCAGGCGGATGCCGGGGGCGCAGTCGAGGTCGGCCTCGAAGGTCAGGGTTTCTCTACGCTTGCGCCAGACACTCAACAACCACGGCACCGGCAGCGGTCGCGGCAGGAGGCGGATGGTCACCTGGGCGTTCTCGAACCAGTGGGTGGCGAAGCGCAGGTGCGCTTGCAGGCGGGAGGCCCCGAACCAGCGAGTCTGAGTCACCTGGCCGCGATGCGAGCAGGCGGCTTCCACCCAGCGCAAGGCCTTGGTTCCCCGGCGGTGGTTGTAGCTGGCCAGGCAGAGATACCACAGCCCGACCAAAGCGACCGCGCCAACTGCGTCAATCAGAATGATGCGCCCCACAACTAATCTCTGATGCGCATGGTACGTCTTGGGGTGCAGGCAGGCAACAGTTTCGTGGACTATATTTTGTGTATTTCGTAACCCTTGGCGGATCAGGAAGAAGGACGGAATCGGCGAGGCTCTGCGGCTACAATGGCGGGGTGGAAATTGCCCTGCGAGAGTTTCGGCACCAGGATTTCAACAGCCTGTGGCGGATCGATCAGGAATGCTTTGCCCCGGGGATTGCTTATTCGCGGCTGGAACTGGCGGCTTACATCCGGCTGCGGGGGGCTTTCACGATGGTGGCGGAGCCTCTGGGCGCTGGGGACGAATCTTCGATTTTGGGGTTCATTGTGGCGCAGGCGAACCGGCGCGGGGTTGGCCATATCCTGACCATTGACGTGCCTCCGGCTAGCCGGCGTTTGGGGGTTGGGTCGAAATTGCTGGCGGCGGCCGAGGAGCGCTTGCGGGCTGCTTCCTGCAACAGCGTCGTGCTGGAAACCGCCGTGGATAACGCGGCGGCGCTGGCTTTTTACAAGCGTCACCGGTACAGCGTGGTGAAGACGATCCCGCGCTACTACACGAATGGGGTGGATGCGTTTGTCCTGGAGAAGGAATTGCTTTTGGGTGCCGCGGACAAGTAAGTTGCTTCTATGAAAGTTGCCATCCAGGGAGAAGCGGGTTCATTCAGCCATGAAGCGGCGAAACGCATGGTTCCGGGGTGCAGCATTGTGGCGTGTGCGCGCTCGGCGGAGGTGTTTGACCGGGTCGAACGCGGTTCGGTCGATGCGGCGGTGATTCCAATCGAGAATTCGCTGGCGGGATCGGTGGCGGAGCACTTCGACCTCCTGCTGGCTCGGAAGGTTTTTATTCAGCAGGAATTTCGTTTGCGGATCGTTCATAACCTGATCGCGGCGCCGGGAGTGAAGATGGGCGATGTTCGTCGGGTGTTTTCGCATCCGGTGGCGCTGGATCAGTGCCGGGATTTTTTCCGGAAACATCCGAAGATGGAGTCAACAGTCTTCTACGACACTGCCGGCGGCGTTAAGCATGTGGTCGAAAGCGGGTTGCGGGATGCCGCCGGGATCGCCGGGCGTCAGGCTGCCGCCGTGTACAAGGGGCGGATCCTGGCGGCTGGCATCGAGGATGATAAGCGGAACTTTACCCGATTCTTTTTGATCCGCAAGGGACGACGCATCGTTCGCGGCGCCAATAAGACTTCGATTGCGTTCACGGTGAAGAACGTGCCGGGTGCGCTTTTCCGAGCTATAAGCGTCTTTGCACTGCGCGAGATCAGCTTGAGCAAGATCGAATCGCGGCCCCTGCGCGGTCGGCCCTGGGAGTACGTCTTCTACGCGGATTTCCTGCGCGGCGATGACGAGACGGCTCGGAATGCGCTGCGGCATCTGGCGGAGAGCGCGAGTCCAGTGAAAGTGCTGGGAGTGTATGTTGCCGCGTGACCGGATTGGAGTGCTCACTTTGGAGGTTGCGGAAAAAACTCTAGGCGTTGGAAGTTTTGAAGGGGCACGGCTTCCTAGCCGTGCCGTAAGTCGAAAACGATGTACGGCGCGGCTGAAGCCGCGCCCGTTCAAGCCTTCCGGTCGCTGATTTCGGTGTTTCTCCGCAAGCTGTTTGGCCGTGAATGTTGGGTTGGTATGCGCGCAATCGTACTGTGTACCTTTGGTTGGGTGCAATCCATCGTGGGAAGGTTTAGAATTCAGCAGCTCACAAAGATCATTTCCCGGAGGCGGTTTGCATCTTCCGGGGCACTTATCTCATCAAACTTGAGCATACTTCACTCAAGGTGAAATCATGGCACAATCATCGCGCGCTGAGCGCACTTCAAAAGAAGCGAAAGAAGTCAAAGAATCGAAAGAAGTAAAAGAAAACACAAGGAATAGCGAACCGGACGACCGGGCGCTTCCGATCCTTCCGGTGCGGGATACGGTGCTATTCCCTCATGCCGTGCTGCCCCTGACCGTGGGTCGGGAAAGCTCTGTCCAGCTTATTAATTCGCTGGGCGAGGACAAGACCATCGTCGTCGTGGCGCAGCGGGAAGCTCGCGTCGACTCCCCACAACCCACCGATTTATATACGGTCGGAACTCTGGCCGTGGTGCACAAAGTCGTCAAGATGCCCAACCAGAGTCTTTTCGTTTTCGCCGAGGGGCTGGAGCGGGTGCGGTTAGTTGAGTTTGCTCAGCTTGCGCCTTTCATGCGGGCACGCGTGGACTCGGTCCCCGAGGCAATTCCACCCAAGAGTTCTGAAGTCGAGGCTCTGCAGCGAAACGTTTTGACTTTGTTTCAGCAGATCGTTGCCGGCTCACCGACATTGTCGGATGAACTCTCGACCGTGGCGATGAATATTGAAGAACCGGGCCGATTGGTGGATTTCATTGCGTCGTCGCTCCCGTCTCTTTCTACCGCAGACAAGCAGGACACGCTGGAAACTACTGACGTTCGGGTTCGCCTGGAGAAGATCAATCAGCACCTGGCGAAGGAGTTGGAAGTTCAGCAACTACGCAACAAGATTCAATCGGAAGTGCAGGATCGGGTGCAGCAAACCCAGCGCGAATATTACCTGCGGGAGCAGATGAAGGCCATCCAGAAAGAACTGGGCGAGCAGGACGAAGGCGCACGGGACACGGAAGAACTGCGGCAGAAAATCGAATCTGCGGGAATGCCGGATGAAGTTAAGAAAGAGGCGCTGAAAGAGTTGGGGCGGCTCTCCCGCATGTCGCCCATGGCTGCGGACTATTCGGTTACACGCAACTACATTGAATGGCTTGCGGTGCTGCCTTGGGCGAAAACTTCCGGCGGCGACGTGGACATTATTAAAGCCAAGGAAGTTCTCGATACGGATCACTACGATCTGAAGAAAGTCAAAGATCGTATTCTCGACTATCTCTCCGTGCGTCGCTTGAAACCCGGCATGAAGGGGCCCATCCTTTGCTTCGTCGGGCCTCCGGGCGTGGGAAAAACTTCGCTGGGAAAATCTATTGCGCGGGCGCTGGGACGGAAGTTCGTTCGCATATCACTCGGTGGCGTTCACGACGAGGCCGAGATTCGCGGTCACCGGCGCACTTATATCGGCGCATTGCCTGGGCAAATCATCCAGGGCATTCGCCGCGCAGAAACCAAGGATCCAGTTTTCATGTTGGACGAAATCGATAAAGTCGGGCGCGATTTCCGGGGCGATCCCGGTTCGGCGCTTTTGGAAGCGCTCGATCCCGAGCAGAATTCCACTTTCCGCGATAACTATCTGGATGTGCCGTTCGATCTGTCGAAAGTCCTCTTCATTACGACGGCGAACATGCTCGATCCAATCGCGGAACCGTTGCGCGACCGCATGGAGATCATCGAACTCCAGGGCTACACCGAGGAAGAAAAGGTGCGCATCGCGTTTCAGTATCTGATTCCGCGGCAGATCGAAGAGAACGGGATCACGCCGGAGAACATCGAGTTTCCGGAAGAAGCGGTCAGCAACATCATTCGGCATTACACCCGCGAGGCTGGCGTCCGTAATCTGGAGCGGAACATCGGGACGGTTTGCCGTAAGCAGGCGCGCCGTCTGGCTGAGGGCAAGAGCGCGAAGCTGGTGGTGACTCCGGAGATCGTGCAGGAATTTCTCGGCGGCATCAAGGTTCGCAGCGAAGGTGAAATTGCCGAACGCACCAAGCGCGCCGGAGTTGTTGTCGGCTTGGCGTGGACTCCTTCTGGCGGCGACATCCTCTTTATCGAAGCTAATACCATGAAGGGCAAAGGCGGGTTCACCATGACCGGACAGATCGGCCAGGTGATGCAGGAATCGATGCAGGCGGCTCTGACCTGGGTGCGATCCAACGCCGAGCAATTGGGAATCGCTGAGACGTTCTTCGCCGAACACGATATCCACATTCACGTGCCGGCTGGGGCGATTCCTAAGGATGGCCCATCCGCTGGAGTGACCATGGCCACGGCGCTAGTTTCGTTGTTGACCGGGCATCCGGTGCGTCCGCTGACCGCGATGACTGGAGAGATTACGCTGAGCGGGAATGTGCTTCCCATCGGCGGAGTCAAAGAGAAAGTCTTGGCCGCGAAGCGGGCTGGGGTTCACGACGTCATCCTGCCGGCGGAAAACAAAATGAATGTGGAAGAGGACTTGACCCCAGAGCAACTCGAGAACTTGAGCATTCATTATGTGAAGACCATCAGCGAGGTTCTGGAACTGGCTCTGCCTTCCTCGCCGCGCCAGGAGAAACAGGATGAGGAAGAACGCGAGAAAGTTCTGAGCGAGCAGCCGGTGGGGTAAGAAATACGGGTGGGTTGTCAGATTAGATGCCAGTTTTCGGAAACGAAAGCTGGCATGTTTTATTTTGGGCTAAGTTACTTTCGTGTGCTGTTTGCGTTACGGAACTAATCGGATGGGCCAGGGTTAATAGAGAATGTAAGCGGTGTCGTTCGAAGCTGAAGCGAGGAACATAAACCTAATGAAAACGCACAAAGCCTTGGCAGTGGGAATTGTACTGGCGGGGTTGTTGCTGATGTTGCAGTCGCCGCTCAGAACGGTTGCGCAGGACCAACCCCCGCAGGATCAGGGGCAGCGGCCTCCGCAAGATCAGGGGGCGCCGCCGCAAGGGCAGGGGCCAGCGCAAGACCCTCCGGGCCGCGTGGCTCGACTAAGCTATTCGGTTGGATCGGTTTCTTTTCAGCCGGGCGGCGAAGGCGATTGGGTGCAAGCGGTCGCCAATCGTCCGCTGACCACTGGTGACAATTTGTGGGCTGATAAGGATTCGCGAGCGGAACTGCAAACCGGTTCGACTTCGATTCGTCTGGATTCGGAAAGCAGCGTCACCTTGCTTGATCTCGATGACCGCACGACCCAGTTGAAGCTGTCTCAAGGTTCCATCATCGTGCGCGTACGACACCTCGATGATGAAGATCGTTTCGAAATCGATACGCCCAACCTGGCTTTCCAAATCCAGACCACCGGTGAATATCGTATCGACGTGAATGCCGATGGAACTGAAACCGACGCTACGGTTTGGCATGGTCGAGGCGAAGGGACCGGCGGCGGAAACTCTTACGTCGTGGTAGCTGGGCAGCGGGCACGTTTCACGGGCACGGATCAGTTGGATCATGAGATCGACCAGATACCCAATCGCGACGATTTTGACGACTTCGCATTTCAGCGCGACGATCGGGACGACCACGCGGAATCTTCCAATTACATTTCGCCCGAGATGACGGGTGCTTCTGACCTCGACGAGTATGGCCACTGGCGCTATGCGGCCGGCTACGGCCCGGTGTGGGCTCCAGCTCAAGTCGGACCGGGATGGGCTCCCTATCGGAACGGCCACTGGGTGTGGGTCGCGCCCTGGGGATGGACCTGGGTTGAAGACGAACCTTGGGGATTCGCTCCCTTCCACTACGGACGTTGGGCCTATGTGGATGCAGGATGGTGCTGGGTGCCGGGTCCGGTCTACGTGCGCCCGGTGTATGCACCGGCACTGGTCGTGTTCGTTGGCGGAGGAGCGGTTGCCTTCGGAGGTGGCGCCGGCGTGGCCTGGTTTCCGCTGGCTCCGCGCGAAGTCTATGTGCCCTGGTATCGAACCAGCCCCCGCTACGTGAATAATGTGAACGTCACGAACACCAATGTGAACGTCACCCAAGTGACCAATGTTTATAACACCACAATCATTAACAACAACACGACGAACGTGATGCGAATCAACTACGCAAATCAACACGTGAACAATGCGGTGACGGCGGTTTCGCATGAAACATTTGCTAACGCGCGTCCGGTCGCGGCCAGTATGGTTAAAGTGGATCAGAAGCAGATCGAGAACGCTCCCGTGGTCCACAACATTCCCGTACAACCGGTACGACAGAGTGTAATGGGAGCCGGTCGGGCCGTATCCGTAAAGCCGCCAGCTGCGGTAATGAACCGGCAGGTGGTCGCGACCAGGCAGCCTCCGCCTCCGCGCGCGCCTTTTGGACAACGACCGGCCACGGAGCCGAACGTGCGCACGGAAACTCCGGGACAGCCGCAACCGGCGGCTCGGCCCAGTGGAACACAACGACCACAGGAGCCCGCGACGGAATCCAAACTGGTTCCACATCCTCAGGTTCCGACACCTCCGGCGAACAATCGTCCGGCAACACCACCGCCGAACGCTGCTCGCCCTGGAACTTCGCAGCCCCAGGAACCGTCGCGTCAGCCAGAGCCGGCAAGTCCGGCAGCGCATCCGGCGCCGCGTCCTCCTGCGGGCGGCGGACATCCGCTGGTGAAGCCGGCGCCTCCGGTGCAGGAGAATCCTCAGCATCAGCAGAATGAGCAAGCTAAATTCAACACGTGGCAGCAGCAGCGTCAGAATTCAGCGCCGCGGCCGCCCGCGCCGCGCGCACCGCAACCTGCGCCGCACGCGCCGCAACCTGCGCCGCACGAGTCCAAACCGCACAAGTAACGTTGCTAGTTCATTTGTGCGTCCGAAATCTGCCAGTTCTCGAAAGGGAGCTGGCATTTTTCTGTCGCAGCCAGGCCGCCGAAGGAACGGTCGCGTTACACTATTTGCAACTGCCAGGGCAGGGATTTCATGCAGGTTCGTACTTTATTTTTCGGCATGCTGAAGGATCTGGCGGGGCGGGGGAGTGATCTCCTCAATTTGCCGGAAAACGCAACTTTGGGCGATGTCGTCATTCACTACGAGAAGCTTATTCCCAGGCTCGAGGAGCTTGCCGCTTCGATCGCGATTTCGGTCAATCAGGAATTTGCTGGGCCGGATTCGAAGTTGAAGGAGGGGGACGAGATCGCGTTTCTCCCGCCGGTGAGCGGGGGTTCTCAGGGTCTCGCAAGCGATGGGCAACCCGTAGGCCGGACGTACTCGTCGATCGTCCGCGAAGAAATCAATACGCAGGCTGTGCTCGCCAAACTCAAGCAACCCTCGGACGGAGCTGCGGTCGTATTTGAGGGCGTGGTTCGCGACAACACGCGGGGCCGTCGCACCCTCTATCTAGACTACGAAGCCTATGAAGAGATGGCACTCAAGCAGATGGACGCCTTGGCCGGGCAGGCATTTCAGCAGTTTCCCATACGCGACGTCGCCATCGTGCACCGTTTAGGGCGGCTGGAAATCGGCGAGACCAGCGTATTGATCGTGGTGGCGTCGGCGCACCGGGCGGCCGCGTTCGACGCCTGCCGCTGGCTCATCGACACGCTCAAGCGCACCGTGCCCATCTGGAAGAAGGAGTATTTTGAGGATGGCGCGGTTTGGGCGGACGGCGAGCCCTTCCCCTCCGCGATCCCCAGGGCCGAAGGCAGCCATTCGGGAAGGCCTGCATCTAAGTGAGCAGATTGCCTCTTTGCGACCTTGGGGAAATTGTCCTGCGAAGTTTCCGGTTCAAGGTTTTTTTTCTGAGCCGTGAGGCTCGGGAACACTTGCGCGCGAAGATTGTCATCAGCAACTTCTGCCTCCGAATGCGGCGTCAGCTTTTCTTTCTCATCATCGCGATTGCGGTCTCCCCCGCGCAAGTGCCCAAGCCGCCGTGGGCGGGCAGTGGTTCGGGGACAGAGAAACCAGCATCTCCTGCGGCTTCGAAGAACGACGACACCAGCAGCACCAGCGCCGCCGCTCAAAACTCCGAGACCACACTCAAGGTTGACGTCAAGCTGGTGAACGTGTTTGTCACGGTCACGGATGAGCATGGTGCGCCCGTCGGTGGCCTGACCAAAGAAAATTTCGCACTGCTGGAAAACGGGAAGCCGCAGAATATTTCCGTGTTCGACAAAGAGTCGGCGCTGCCACTTTCCATTGTGCTCGACATCGACACCAGCCTGAGCACACGCAAGGATCTGCCTCTGGAACTGGCGTCGGCGCGCCGCTTTGCCCATGCCATCCTTCGGCCTGTCGATGCGCTCGCGCTTTACGGCTTCAGCGAGATCGTCAACGAGGTCGTGCCCTTCACTTCCGACCTCAAGGCGATCGATCGCGGGATCGACCGCGTCCACACGGGTTCGGCCACGGCGCTCTACGATGCGCTCTACCTCGGAGCGGGGGCGCTGGAGACGCGCAAGGGACGAAAAGTTCTGGTCGTGATCACCGATGGCGGCGACACGGTCAGCCGCGTGGATTACAAAGAGGCCGTGCGCTCCGCGCAGGAAGCGGAAGCCATCGTCTACAGCATTATTGTGGTTCCCATCGAAGCCAGCGCCGGGCGCGACATTGGCGGGGAGCACGCCCTGATCCAGATTTCCGAAGACACTGGCGGCAAATACTTTTATGCCACGTCCGTGCCCCAACTGGACGACGCGTTCAAGAAAATCAGTGACGAACTGCGCACCCAATACTTGCTGGCCTACTATCCCACGCAGCGGTTTTCCGATTCGAGTTTCCGGCGCATTGAAGTGAAAGTCGACGCGCCGTCCGCAGGCTCTACTTTTACTGTGCGGCACCGGACTGGGTATTACACTACCAAGTCGCATTTTTAGGGGCGGCGAGCAATGCCTGGCTGGTCGCCCCGTTGACGGGCTACTTGGCGGTTGTTGGTGAAATCGAATATTTCGCCACCTACGAAACTTGCGGCTCCGACTCCCGCATCCAAGCTCCGAACACGTCTGCAAATAGGACTGCGGCGAAGAAAATCCCAAAGGTGATGTCGCCCCATGGGTAGCCGGGATCGCGCACAGAATCGGGAACGAAGCTGATAGCGGGATCATTTGGATCGTACGCAATCTTGATAGGCTCGCCGGGCTGATGCTTGCCTACGAAGTCGTAAGCGTCAGGCCAACAGACGAAATCGAAAACCCAGTTATTCTCGTCATACGTACGCGATCCCACGGTGTACTTGTACGCTATATTGGGACAGTACCGGTTGTGTTTCCCGCTCCACGAATAACTAGTCCAGTACACATCACTTGAGCTAATGGTCGCTTGAGTCAGAGGCCAATGTGCGACTTCCCGGTACCGGCGACTCGCTCGGGATTCGAATACCGCGCCATGAAAGCAGAAGTAGACAATGAGCGCTAGTGCTGCGCGCCGTAGAAGCGGATAGCGTTGTAGGAAATCTCGCAACACTGCAATTGTATCGGATTGGTCTGACAGCCAGCTAGATGATAGCTGTTGTCATCAGGGATTGCGCTCAGAATCGATTATGAATGCGGTGCTACTGCCTACACAACCGCTGTAGTCCTGGAGGAGACCTTCTGCTTGAATCAGCAAGCTCTCAACACTTCGTAAAATTTGGGGTAGTTTCTGGATGCGCTCCGAGCATAGGCCGTGGCTGAAGTCAGCCGCGGACGGCGCGTCTTCTGCCACAGATCTCGGGAAGTGTGCTTCCGCCAGGGTATCGGGACGCTAATATTTCCAGACATAACTTGAAACCGGTGTTAGAGCTTTCTTCCCGGTGCACGAGAATTCAGGATTCGGCACGCTTAAACGGATTACATTTGCTATAACTATCTGACAGTCCGCAAACACTCATACACGCTGCGTTCCAGGGTTCGCAGCGCCAGAATGCCTGTGGCATTTTGAAAGAAAGGTTGGCAATGTCCGGGAGTCTCGATTTTCGCAAGCTCGAAAAGGCACTACTGACGATCGCGGTTCTCATCGCTTCCTGCATCACTCTGTTCGCGCAGACTACGATTTCAACCGGCAGCATTCAGGGAACCGTGACGGACCAGAGTGGGGCGCTGGTCGCCGGAGCCAAGGTCACGATTACCAATAAGGCCACCAACCGGGTGATCAATGTCGCCACGACTTCCGCGGGAGCCTACGCATCCGGCGCTTTGACGCCAGGCGATTACGTAGTGCGGGTGGAAGCGAAAGGGTTCAAGACCTCAGAGGAACCTCTCACCGTGCAAGTTGGCGTTACCTCGTCCGGCAACATTAAACTGCAAGTCGGAGAGGCCACGCAAGTCGTGGAAGTGCAAGCTTCCGAGGTGCAGGTAAACACCGAGCAAGCCACAGTGCAAGGCGTGCTCACCACCCAGCAGATTGAGAACCTGCCGATCAACGGGCGCAACTTCCTCGATCTGGCTCAATTGGAACCGGGCGTGCAAATTCAGGATGGTGGTAACTTCGATCCCACCAAGAACGGATTTTCCTCTATCTCATTCGGCGGACGCTTCGGACGGACCGCGCGCATTGAAGTCGACGGCCTCGACATCAGCGATGAAACCGTAGGCACGACCACGCAGAACGTTCCGGAAAGCGCGATTCAGGAATTTCAGATTCAGCAGTCCTCTCTCGATCTCTCGACTGAATTGACTTCCTCCGGTTCCGTGAATGTCACCACCAAGTCGGGTACGAACTCTTACCACGGCGAGGGATACTATTATTTTCGCGATCAGGCGCTCGACGCCAATCTTCCGGGCGCTTCCGACAACTATTTCCAGCGCAATCAGTTTGGGGGCAACTTTGGCGGCGCCTTTATTAAGGACAAACTTTTCTTCTTCGTAGACGGTGAGCACACCAAGCAAGACCTGCTCAATCCGGTTTTGTCCGGCTTTCCATTCCAGGCTACAACCGGAAACTACGATTCTCCCTTCAAGGAAACCGAAGTAATCGGCAAGCTGGATTGGCAGATCAATAACAACTACAAGGCCTTCTTTCGCTTCTCCTACGACCAAAACCACAGTGTTCTGGCCATCATACCGAACTCGTTTCAGCCCTTCGGAAACGTGAACCATACCCCGGTGTATGCCGCCGGACTCGACTTCAGCACCGGCGGTTTCACACACAGCATTCGCTTTGGATACACCAAGTTCCGCAACGGTATCGTGGACGCGACTGCGGGATCGAGTATCTACAACCCATTGCCGGGCATCGAACTCGCGATCGGCAGCGATCCGACTTGCCTTACCTCGGGCGCCGACGTCTTCTGCTCCGGACCAAGTTTTCTCGCGCCCCAGCAGACCTATCAGTCGAATCATCAGATCAAGTACGACGGCAGCAAGGCGATTGGATCTCATATTCTCCGCTATGGCGGCGGTCTCAATCACATCTTCGGAGGAGGCTTTGCCAGCTTCCTGAAGCTGGCACCGGCAGTCGGCGCGGGAATCGGCGATTGCGGTCCTACCTCAGCCTGCGCCGCCCTCCCGGGCGGAGCCAGCAATCCCCTGAACTACCCCGCCAGCACGGTTCAGTTGGGGAACGGGGTCGGGTTCTCTTCGGAGATACCGGCGTTTGGCTTTCCGGCCGGCGGTTCGGGTCCGGACAATCGGCTCTCGTTTTATTTTGGCGATGCCTGGAAGATCAAACCAAATCTGACTCTGACTTACGGGCTGCGTTACGTTCGCGATACCGGGCGCACCGACAGCGACCTCGCGCCAATTCCGGAGCTCAACCAGTTTGGCGCGGGGCTGGGAAATCGCGTTCATCAACCGAATCTGAATTTTGCTCCCCAGGTGGGAATTGCGTGGGATCCGAACCACAGTGGCAAAACCGTGATCCGCGGGGGCATCGGACTCTTCTACGAGAACTCGATCTGGAACAACATACTATTTGACCGTCCGGCGCGCCTGCGTACGGGATTGTTCCTGGCCAACCCCACAGTTTGCTCGAATGGTGGAGGCGGAATTTTTACGTTGCCCAATGGGCAAAACCAGGATTGGAGTAAAATTTGCGGTCAGCCCATCGGGCAGGTGGCGAACCAGATCGCCACTCTCCAATCGCAGTATCAGGCTGCAACGCTTGCCGCTGGACCGGCGAGCAATCCCTCATTCATCGGCAACCTGCTCTCTGACGGATTCGATGCCACCGGCACCGATCTGTTGAACCCGAATTACGTGAGCCCGCGCTCCGTCCAGATGAACATCGGGATGCAGCATGAAATTCACAAAGGAACGGTGATCACGGCAGACTATCTCCGCAACATCGAGACCCACACGTTGCTCGCGATTGATACCAATCACGTCGGGGATTCGCGCTATTTCAACCTCGGGAATGCGCAGGCGGCAATCGCGGCGACTACGTCACAATTCGGCTGCGCGGGGGGATACTCGCCAGCGGCGATCAATTGCGCCATTTTTGCCGGTGCCCACATCGCTGATTTCGCCGGCAATGGCCTCGACTCCGGCTACTCGCTTTGCAGCGGAGCACCGTGCGCTTCCGTTCAACAGCCGCCCGCGGCGTTCCCCGGCATCAATCAGAACCTCGGCGCCAACCAGATGCTGTACCCCATCGGGCGCTCGGTTTACAACGCTTTGCAGGTGTCGCTGAAGTCAAACGTGCAAAACCCCTTCAAGCATGTTCGGAGCATGGATCTGCAGGCCTCCTACCAATGGTCGAACTACGCGGCTTCGGCAACGGACAACGACTTCATCACCATCGCCACCGACTTCAATAGCCCGTTGCGTTATCTTGGCCCCAACGGATTGGATCGCACCCAGCAGATCTCGTTCGGCGGCACCCTGGATCTTCCATATTCCTTCCGCGTTGGGGCGATTGGCCATTTCTACAGTCCGCTTCCGGTCACGTTGACGCTTGCTCCGTCCGGGAGTGCGGGCGGAATATTTGTGACCGATGTTACCGGCGACGGCACCGGCGATGGCAGTTTTGCGGTCAACGGCGGAGGCGGCGACGTTCTGCCCGGCACCAACGTCGGATCCTTCGGACATGGCGTCGACGCCGGCACCATCAATACCAAGATCCAGAGTTACAACCAGAATTTTGCCAACCAGCCCACTCCGGCCGGCCAGGTGCTCCTCAACAACGGCTTGTTCACTCTGGGGCAGTTGCAGGCGCTGGGCGGAGTGCAGCAACAGATCCCGCTGGCTCCGCAAAACGAAGCGGGTATGGGCTGGCTGCGAGCTTTTGACTTGAGTTTGAACTGGATCTACAAAGTAAAAGAACGGGTTGAGATCCAGCCGGGAGTTTCGCTTTTCAATGTCATGAATTTCTCCAACTTCGACGGTCCCAACAACCCCCTGAGCGGCGCGCTGACGGGCACTCCTGGATCGGTGAATGGGACGCCGGGACAGCAACCCAACAGCAACCGCCTTGGCCTGGGCTCGGGAGTGTTTGCGCTGGGATCTCCGCGCGTGATCGAGTTCTCGCTGAAGATGTCGTTTTGATCTCAATTGTTCCAGAATCACGTAGCCCCGGACGCCCTCGTCCGGGTGGTCGCGTCTTTGGAGGATCGCTATAGAGCTTGCGGAAAAACGCCGGAATCAGCGGCGGGAAGCCTTGAAGGGGCGCGGCTTCAAGCCGCGCCGTACGTCGTTTTCAAGAACTTACGGCACGGCAGAAGCCGTGCCCTTTCAAAGCTCCCAACGCCCATAGTTTTCCGCAACCTCTATCTCCAGCCTCGGTCACGCCTCTGCCGTGTAAAATGCCGGTATGCCATTTAACGGACAATCAGGTCCCGCCGCACCTCGCAAAGCCAAGTCGGCTCCGCCCGAGGACACCTCGCAGGAAGCCGCGTATTTGAAGTCGTTGGGCGAAAAGCAGAAACCGGTCAGCATCAAACTCGCGGACGGTGAAGTCGTCCACGGCTGGATCGAATACTACGATAAAAACATGGTCCGGCTGACCCGGGAGAACAAACCCAATCTCTTCATCTTTAAACACGAGATCATGTACATCGCCGAAGGCGGCAAGAGATGACCGTCGTTGATATGAAGATGCGTGATTCGTATCGGGGCTCGCCTTCAGGCGAACCATAAGCATCGTCTCTACCGACCCGTTTAGGCGCTGATGCCAAGAAACGATTTTCCCAAGATGACCGCTTCCTCGAACAGCCACGACTTCCTGCCTGCCATGGCGGAGATCGCACGCGAAGCCGGTGCGCTGCTGATGGAGTACTTCCGTCAACGCGTCAAAGTTGAATACAAAGGCGAAGCCGACCTGGTTACGGTGGCCGACCGCAAGTCCGAGGCGCTGATCCGGGAGCGGCTCCGCCAACAGTGGCCCACCCATGACATCCTCGGAGAAGAAGGTGGGCTGAAGGACACCGGCAGCGAATACCGCTGGTACGTCGACCCTTTGGACGGAACCACCAACTTCGCCCATGGCTATCCAGTATTTTGCGTTTCAATGGGATTGGAATACCAGGGCAACCGCGTCGCCGGCGTAGTCTACGATCCCACGCGAGACGAATTATTCGCCGCGGAGCAGGGAAGCGGCGCGTATCTGAATCAGCAGCGGATTCATGTCTCGAAGACCGCGAATCTGGCCGAGTGCCTGCTGGCGACCGGATTTCCCAGCCATAAGCGCCATAAGAATCCAAATATCTTTTTCTACCATCAGATCACATTGCACACCCACGGAGTGCGGCGAGCAGGCTCGGCGGCGTTGGACTTATGCTGCGTAGCTTGCGGACGCTTCGACGGATTTTGGGAATTCAACCTCAATCCTTGGGACACTGCGGCAGGCGTTCTCATCGTGCAGGAAGCGGGAGGCAAGGTTACCGATTTCAAGGGTGGGCCATTCCAACTTGACAGTCGTGAAACTCTGGCGTCGAACGGACTGGTGCACCATGCTTTGCTGAACGAGTTCGAACAGGTTTTCAACGGACGGCACCTGGAACCCCTGCCCGATGTGCAGGCGTACAGAAAATAAATATGAAACCAAGACTGAATCTCGTACTTCTGTTGCTGATCGCAACCCCGCTGTTCCTGGCCGCCGCTCCGCCGGATAACACTCCGTCGCCTTCTGCGCCCGATGCGGCCTACGTCCAGTCTTTCGACAAATGGAAAGCTGAACTCGTCGACGACTTAAAGCAGAACTGGCTGTCCCTGGCCGGCTTGTTCTGGCTCAAACCCGGCGACAATTCCTTCGGGACGGACGCGGGCAATGCCATCGTATTTCCTAAAGGGCCCGCGCACGCAGGCGTTTTCGAACTAGCCGGGACAGATGTTACGGTTAAATTCTCCCCCGATGCGCACGCCACCATCGACGGAAAGCCGGTGACCACATCAAAGCTGCAGCCCGACATTTCCGGCAAACCTACAATCGTCGAACTGGGAAGTCTGCGCATGAAAGCCATCGTCCGCGGCCAGCGCATTGGCATCCGATTGAAGGATGTCGACAGCGACCAGGCCAAGAATTATCGTGGCCCGACATTTTTTCCGCTCGATTTGTCTTATCGAGTGACGGCAACCTGGGTGCCTTCGGACGGAAAGAAAACCGTCGACGTGCCCAACGTATTAGGGGACACCACGCCAACCCCGGTGGCAGGGACGGTGGTGTTCAAAATCAACGGTCAGGAAGTGCGGCTCACCGACTTGGGCGGCGATCCCTCGAAGGGCCTTTCGTTCGTGTTCAACGATCTCACCAGCAAAACCGACACCTATCCCGGAGGCCGCTTCCTCGAAACCGATCCGGTCGCGAACGGAACCGTGGTCATCGATTTCAACCGCGCATACAACCCGCCCTGCGCGGTGACGCCCTACGCCACGTGTCCGCTGGCGCCGAAAGAAAACCGTCTGGCAGTTGCGATTCCGGCAGGGGAGAAATACGATCGCACCCACGGCCATCACTGAGTTGGAGCTGTAGGCGCGGGCGTTCTCGCCCGTGCCGGAGCCAGTTGAAATTCATATTCGATCGGCGTTGCCGTGGAATCCGTCCTGAAGGTCCGCGTAGCACAGGTTACAATAGGAAGTGTAGGCTGACTCTAACTTAGGCTATCGATCGTGATCAATTCACTACTGGAACGCAAAATCGAGAAACGGCCGGACAAAGTTCGTCTGCAAGGCCGCATTTTGTTTCTTACTGAGGATCCCGAACTCATCAAGCGGCAGCTCGCCGGCGAAGACCTGCCCTGGGATACAAAGAACCCGGCCAACAATCCCAAGCTGCGCGACGATATCTCGACCGACGAGATCACTCCCGCCCATTACTGTTTTTATTTTGATGAGACCCTGGGCGAGATTCCGTATCTCGGCCTGAAGTGCGGCAGCGTGTTCCCCATCGGGCGTTCCGATGTGATTAAAGGTGGATTCGTCTGCGCCGTCAGTGGCAAGCGAAGAGGCAAAGGTTCGAGCCGCGAGCAGTCGCCGTATGCCGAGATGTGCGCCGGCATTCGCGTCGTCATCGCCGAGAACATCGAACGCATCTACAAACAGAACTGCCAAAATCTAGGCCTGCTGACCTCGACCAACTTCTCGCTGATTGACCAGATTCGCGCGGGCGAGGAAATTCCGCTGAACGAATTCACCGCTGGAGAAGATGAAATCACGCGACAGGTGATCGAGTACGGCGGGTTGTTTCCGTTCAACGTTGCGCGCATGCAAAAGAAAGTATTTCTCCCGCCCATTGAATCGAAGTATGAGTTTCTGGGGATGGCAGGCAACGTTCGTCGCTATCGCACGCCGCCAATGACGTTAGCCGAGAAAATCTTCGCGCGTCACATGATTAACGAGAAGGGCGAAGTGGGGGTGCCGAGTGTGAAGCCGGGCGACACCGGCTTTGCCCGCGCCGACCTTCGCTTCAGCCACGAATACGTCACTCCCATGGCCTCCATTTTTTTTGAGCGCTATGTCGGCAAAGATGCCAAGGTGAACGATCCCGCGAGCATTCTGTTTTTCCGCGACCACCTCACGTTCCTCGACGAAGTGATCTCCGAAGAGAAAAAGAAACTCGGTCTGCTGGATCTCGCGACCCAACTCAAGCTGAAACAGGGAGACTTCGCTGTCAGGCAAGGAATCAAGCTGCACGGCGAACTGAAAGACCGCAAGGGCTCGGAAGGAATCTGCCACTCGATTGTGCTCGAGAGCTACGCGCTGCCAGGACAGTTGAACATCGGCTCCGATTCGCACACGCCGCATGTGGGCGCAATCGGATGCGTCGCTTTCGGCATCGGCACGACCGATGTCTTCAACTCGTGGATCACGAAAGATGTTCGGGTGAAAGTGCCGGAGTCGGTCAAGGTCGTGATTCGGGGCAAGAAGCATCCGAACGTGACAGCGAAGGATTTGATCCTCAAAATTCTTAGCCTCGACTATGTTCGAAGCGGAAAAGCACTGGCCAAGGTGATGGAATACGCGGGCGAAACCATCGAGGAACTCAGCGTAGACGAACGCGCCACCATGACGAATATGGCTGCGGAAATTGGCGGCTTCACCGGCATCGTTGCACCGGATCGCAAGGCCGTCGATTTTCTGGTGGAACGCCGCGGCCTGGACCGCAGGAAGGCCGAAGCCATGATCGAAGGCCTGTACAGCGATCCCAACGCCACATACGCGCACGTGATCGAACTCGACGCCGCTGAAATTACACCGATGGTAGCAACCCCGGGTGATCCGGGAAATGGAAAGTACATTCGCGATCTGAATACTCCCGTGCCGGTGGAACTTGCTTACGGTGGCACCTGCACGGCGGGAAAGAACGAAGATATGGATATGTACGCGCTCGTGCTCGCTGATGCGCTGAAGCGTGGCAAGCGCGTGGCCGACTCGGTGAAGTTCTACATCCAGTTTGGATCGCAGGAGACCCGCGATTACTGTATTCGCAAAGGCTATCTCGACGTTTTCCAGAAAGCCGGAGCGCACGTGATCGAGCCCAGTTGCGGCGCCTGTATCAACGCTGGACCGGGCGTGACCACGCGGCCTGAGCAGGTGGTGATCAGCGCCCAGAATCGCAATTTCCCCGGACGCAGCGGTCCTGGCCAAATGTATTTGGCCAGTCCGCTGACCGTAGCGGCGAGCGCGGTCGCGGGACATATTGTCGAATACGAGCCCAGTGCGCAGCGCGAGTTAGTGGGCGCGTAGAGGCTGGCTCTCCAGAATTTTTCCTTTGTGTAACTTCGTGTCCTTGGTGGTTAGTGAAGTTCAAATGCTGGAACCACAAAGGACACAAAAGTCCACAAAGGAATGCGTGACACCTTGCACTTCCTCGTCGTTTATTGTTTGGACCAACTCTTGCCCGGAATGATTCCGGAGCCTTCCTTAATCGTGATCAGCTGATCCGCCGCAATGCCTTTGAATTTTTCTTGAAGTCCACTTGGCCAGCGAATCTCGATGTCTGCGCTTTTCTCCGCGCCCAAACCAAAGTGCAATCGCGGATCGTTCGAGGAATAAAAGCTCGACTGGCTGAGCATTTCTTGGGCTTGCATTTTCTGGCCATAACGCACCAATACCCGGGCTCCGATCGCGCTGCGATTCGATTTCGTTCCCACCAACTTGAGCTTCAGCCAGTGGTGCTCGCCTCGCAAATCGTTTCGCAATAAAGATGGTGGCTCGTTCAAGTTCACAATTAGTATGTCCAGATCGCCATCGTTGTCGAAGTCCCCAAAGGCGCAGCCACGGCTGCAGTGTGCCGCCGCGACCCCTGGCCCGGCTTCGTCGATCAACTCTTCGAACGTGCCATTGCCGAGATTGCGAAATACAGCACGCGGAGTTTTGCTCGGATACTGCGGAAGCGTTCGTTCGACCTGAGGATAAACGTTGCCCGTAACCATGAAGAGGTCCGGGTAACCATCATTGTCGAGGTCCACGATGCCTGCGCCCCAGCAGATGTAATGGGTTTCGACGCCGAGGCGGGCGGCTCGGGTTACATCCTCGAAGTTTCCCGTGCCGTCGTTGTGATAAAGGCCGTTGGTGTCGTCGGCGAAATGGGTCTTGAACAAATCCAGATGGCCATCGAGATCGTAATCGCCAACACCGATCCCCATTCCTGCCTGTTCCATGCCGTCTTCACTGAGTGCAACGCCGCGCAGAACGCCTTCTTCGCGGAATGTCCCATCGTGATTGTTCATCAACAAAAGGCTGGGAGTGGAATCGCAGGCTACATAAATGTCGGGCCAGCCGTCTTCGTTGAAGTCGGCCGAAACGACGGTCATCCCGTAGCTGTCGCGCAGTCCGGCGATCCCAGCCTGACGGCTTACATCGGTAAACGTGCCATCGCCATTATTTTTGTACAAAGAATGAAAAGGCATGGGCAGGCCGCGCGGCCCGCACTCTACGGGGAGGCCCTTCCAATCGCAATTGCTGTTCTGGCCAGGCCTGGGTACGTGCTTCAGGTCGAACTGCACGTAGTTCGAGACGAACAGATCGAGATGGCCGTCGCGGTTGTAGTCCAGGAAGGTGCAGCCGGCTCCCCATCTCGACGCGTCGCTCAGCAGGCCGGCTGGTTTGGTTACGTCGGTGAAGGTGCCGTCGCCGTTATTGCGGTAGAGCTTGTTCTGTCCGAAGTAGGTGCAGAACAGATCCTCGAAGCCATCGTTGTTGTAGTCTCCCACGCACACGGCGGAAGCCCAGCCGACGTCGTGCAGTCCTGCTTTCTCGGTTACGTCGGTGAAAGTCCCGTCGCGATTGTTCTTGTACAGGCGGTTGGTTGCGCCCGCAGGGGTTTCGTTCATGCGCGTGCCGCTGAGGATGAAGATGTCCATCCAACCATCGTTGTCATAATCGACGAAGGCGCAGCCGCAGCCGGTGGCTTCGAGGATGTAATCCTTGTGGTCCGCATCTCCGTAAATTGTCGGAGCCAGCAAGCCCGCTTCGCGGGCCACGTCGGTGAAGTGGGCGTCGAAGGGACGTCCCGACGGAGCGGGCTTGGTCTGGGCCTTGACGCCGCGCGAAGCCACGCCTTGTCCCAGCATCTTGGCGGCGCAGGAGGCGAGAGAAAGGGAGACAAATCCGCGGCGGGTGAGGTTCATAAGAGTGGCAGGCTTGGGCTTGGCAAGCCGCGTGAGCGGCAGTATAAAGCACGGGAAAACGATGCCGTTCCACAATGGGAAAGTTTACTGTTTAGTACCGGGTACCCCCCTCCCCCGTTTGGCTGCAAAATCTTGAAAACAAAAGATCTATTTTGCGACTCCCTGCTAGATCTTTGAGTTTACAGGACTTACGGGCAAAATCTAGAGAACATGGGAGTTAGGGCTGGAGCGTCAAGGCCTGCCGTTCCATTTTGGAACAAGCCTTCTCCTGAACCAGGCACCGGACTGAGGAGCGGGTCGAACCCATTGGTTCGATTCCGGGCGGGGCCGAGATGCGTAACTGCCGAATCGGATTGTCAAAGATCGGGCGTTATCGAATAGATAATGCAGCTCAATATCAATTGTCTACATGGCAAGGACGAAGTCAAGGAGAAAGCGGGTCAGGAAATCGCTAAGTGTGGATGGGGGTGTTCCGAATTCGTAACGACTGCGTTTGTCCGCTTGACACACTCAGTCTCGGTGATATGATGCCATCCGATTTTGAGTTTCCAGCCGACATAGCCCCAGGCGCTGGAAGGGACCCCGCAGTTTTGACTTTTTGGGCTGGATTTTGAAAGCCCGTCTCCGATTTTGCTTTTACAGCTTGAATTCGCTTTTCCGGACCGAGCCCAGGGGAGGTAACTAAGTATGAAAACACGCGTAGGGATTGGAATCTGTTTGGCGCTGGCACTTGTTGCGACCGCGAATTTGTTTCCCGGACGGGCGCAGGAAGCGGGTGCGGCGCAGCAAGCGCTGAGCAACGTCGTGGTACCCGCGAATCCGCTGCGGGTCGCATTGCTGCGCTGGTACCAAGCCAACACTGCGACGCAATTCGCAGTTGGCAACCAGCCCTACGGCGTGGCCTTTGACGGGGCAAACGTCTGGACGGCGAACTTTGGAGATGGCACCGTCACTAAGCTGCGGGCCAACGATGGCGAGTTGCGGGGCACCTTCAAGGTGGGGGGAGTGCCCTACGGGGTCACCTTTGATGGGGCTAATATCTGGGTGTCGAATCTCGTCGGCACGGTGAGCAAGCTGCGGGCCAGCGACGGCAAGGTCCTCGGCACGTTCAAAGTGGGTGCCAACCCGGGATGGATGGCGTTCGACGGAGCAAACGTCTGGGTTCCGAACGGCAATAATACCGTGACGAAGTTGCGGGCCAGCGACGGCCAGATTTTGAGAAACTTCAGCGTGGGCAGCGGCCCACTCGCGGCGGCCTTTGATGGCGCTAACGTCTGGGTGACGAACACCGGCGATGGCACCGTGAGCAAGCTGCGGGCGAGCGATGGCAAAGTTCTGGGCACGTTCACAGTCGGCTCTCGACCTACTGGCATTGCCTTTGACGGGGCGAACATGTGGGTGGCCAATCGGTACGACAGCACGGTCAGCAGGGTGCGGGCCAGTGACGGCAAGATTTTGGGGACGTTCACAGTACCACTGCTTCCGTACGGAGTGGCTTTCGATGGGACGAATATCTGGGTGGCGACGGACGAGGGGGTGACGGAGCTGCGCCTTGGCGATGGCGCTGCCTTGATCAACGTGAAGAATCACGGAAGTGCTGGCGTGGCCTTCGACGGTGCCAACATCTGGGTGGCCGAATTCAATGACAATGTGTTAGGCAAGCTGTGAGGAATAGCGGGACGAGGGACCTTTTTTTTGGCGGAGACTTGCGAATCAGAGAGGGGAGAGCCATGAGAAAGCAATTTTGGTGGCTGGCCCACCTTTACGCCCTTTGTAAAGGTGGGAACTCATACTGCCGGCGTCGGGGTTTTCATCCTGGCCTCGCCCCACTGATTGATTAGCACCGCGTCCTCTTCCTCGAAAGCATAACTCCGATAGCTGCTCCACGCCCACTGCTCTGGTTCCTGTACCAACCCTCGCGCCACCGGATTCCGGTGCATATATCGCAGCTTCTCAATGCGCTTGCGTGCCGTCCAGACGTTGAAATCATAAAAGCGTCGCTGCCACACGTGCTCGGAGCCGACCGCAAATAATTCCTGCTGGGCGGCCATTCGGCGCTTACGCACCGCCTTCAAGACGCGCCGCGAGAACCCCTGTTTGATCGCCTGCATCACTCGCGACGGATCGCCTTTCTCCGGCTCGCTGATCATGAGATGAATGTGATCGGGCATCACTACGTAGCCTACCACCACGAAGCCATAGCGCTGGCGGACTTCTTCAAACACCGCGAGGAACAGATCGCGACGTTGCGGGCTTGCCAGCCAGGGTTGCCGGTGATAACAGCTGCAAGTGATGAAATGCAGCTCATTGGTGCCGTAATAGCGCCGGGGATGGTTGGACACTAAGTCAGATTACGCGTGGTGGCAAAGGAAAGCTGTGACATCCGACCTTGCCGTTCCCACCTTTACAAAGAACGTAAAGGTGGGCCAGCCCCCCGTTTGTCTGGTTAAGGAAAAGAAAAACGGAACTGCGGCTGGGTCGGTTGGCTAGAAGATCATCTTCAGGGCTAGCTGGACCTGTCTGGGGGCGTAGGCGTTGGTGGCTTGCAGGGGGTTTCTGGGAATCTGGAAGTGGCCTGGGTAGTAGTTGATTCCTAGCTGGTCGCTGATTTTTACGAAGTAGGCTACGTTGCTTTGCAAGCCGTCTTCGGTGACGAGGACACGCTTGTTGTCACGATTCAGCAGATTGAAAGATTCCATAATCAAATCGACCTTCACGCGCTCGCGAACGTACAGTCGCCGGGTCAGGCGCGCGTCCGTGGTGGCGTAGTCGGGGCCGAGGAAGGCATTGCGTCCCGCTCCCGGCAGCCGGTCGTTGGTGCCGTTGCCATCCTGATTGGGATCTCCGGAAACCATAACGTTCTCGGGCCGGCCACTGCCAAAGGTGAGCACTCCGGCCAGCTTCCAGTCATTGAAAGCGTGGGCCAGAATCGGCTGCTCGCGGCCGAAGGGTTTGGGATCGGCGATCCAGGCGAACATCAGGCGGTGACGCTGATCGGTCACGCTGAGGCCTCGTTCGGCGGCGGTGTTGTAGGTATTCTGCACCAGGGCGGGTTGGCCGGCGACTAATGCGTCCTGTCCGTCGTCGATGGCTTTGGCGAAAGTGTAGGCGATCCGGAAATAGAAGCCGCTGGTCATCTGGCGATGGATGGAGACGGTCATCCCGTTGTAGACGCTGGACGCGGCGCTCTCGAAAACGTCGATCGCGCCGAGTTGCGGGATAGGGCGGGCTAGGAAATTGATGCACGGAGGAAACGGACAGGTGAAGGAAGGAGTCATCTGCCAGGGGGAAAACGAATCGACGTTGTAGAACGTGCCGAGGAAGTTGATGCCTGAGGCATCGTAGACGGGATATTCGACATTCACGGGCGGCGGCAGGTTCACGTCGCGGGCGCGGATGAGATCCACCCCGTGCACGTACATGTAAGAGACGCCGACGGCTAAACGGTGGGCCACCTCTTGCTCGAGGCTGAGGCTGGCCTGTTCGACTTTTGGCGTCTTGAAATTTGGCGAGAACGCGGAGACTCCACCTTGCGAATATTGCTCGAGGCTTGGCGGCAAGGTGCAGGAGGTCGTGTTGAACGGACAATTCACCAGCGGGTTGGGATATTGCGGGAAGACCTGGTGATCGTAGTAATTGGAATTGTTGAGGAACAAATTCGTGGAGGTAAATCCGTTGTCGGTGGCGATGGTGGAAGTGTAAATCTGCGGAATGCGAGTGTAGAACCAGCCGTATCCGGCGCGCACCACCAGCGGACGCTCATTGCCGAACGAGTAGGCGAGGCCTACGCGGGGCGCGAAATTGTCGGGGTTGTAAGGAATCTTCCCGGAATCGGGCCAAAGCGGATTGGTGAGCAATCCTTTCTTGCTGAAGGTCTGCAAGTCGTAGCGTGCGCCGAGGCTGATGGCGAGATGGCTGGTGGCGCGGATTGTATCCTGCAAAAACGCGGAATACTCGTTGGTGTCGGGATGGCTCGACTGGCTGCCGAAATTCTGGATGTAATACTTCGGGACATCGTGGGCGTAGGCGCGGAGCGGGGTGAGTTGCAAGCCTGCTTCCTGGGGTTCGAAAGTAAACTGATTCACTTTAATGGGATCGAAGATGTACTCGCCGCCGGATTGCGCGGGAAAATAGTTATAGATCCAGGTGCGGAGGACGTCGCCGCCGACCTTCCAGGAATTGCGCCGGCCTTCCAGACTGATGGTTTCGGTCAACTGCAGGCGGTGCTCGCGGGTCTGGCGGGGCAGGATGTTGGAACGTCCGAAGCCGTCGATGATGCTGCTGATTTTGGTGAGCGGGTCGGTAGTGTTGGTGCTCGATTGCTGCAAGTCGCGCGAGAACTGGGCGCGCAAATGGCTGAGCAGCCGCCAGGAAAGGGTGCTGGTCAGAGAGATGGCTGCGGTTTCCGTTCTCACCTGCTCCTGTCCGTTCTCGCTGATGGCGTTGGTGGTGAGCGGGCTGGCGGGATCGAGGAAGACGTTGTTGAGTCCGTAGTAGCGGGAGGTGCTGATGCGGGTGGAAAGCGCCTCGTGAGGTGTGAGAGTGAAGTCGAGTTTGAAGAAGCCGGCGTTGCCTGACATATTCGACGGGAATTGGCCGGCTAGCGTGGAGAGGCGAGCGGCGGCGGCGAACACTACCGCCTGGTCACTGGCTTCATAGTCGCCATCGTGCAACGGTTCCTGTCCAACTTGCGGAACTACCTGCGAGCTTCCATCCAGAAAGCGCACTACGGTGGGAACGTGGAAGATGTGCTGATCGAATCCGCCGAAGAAAAACATGCGATTGCGGTGAATGGGACCGCCCAGGGTGAATCCGAATTGCTGCTGCTGTGCGTGGGGTTTGAAATCGAGGAAGGGCTGCGTGGCTCCGAAGGCGCTGTCGCGAATGAAATAGAAATCGCTTCCGTGGAGCTGGTTGGAACCGGATTTCGTGACCACGTTGATGACCGCGCCACCGGCGCGTCCCAGTTCCGCGCCGTAGGTATTCGAGGAGACGCGGAACTCCTGCACCACTTCGTTGGAGAACTGGTAAGGAGCGCGATAGCGGCCGCGGGCCTGGGCGAAGAAGGCGTTGTTGTTGTCGGCGCCGTCAACCAGGTAGCTGGACTGATAGCCGCGAATTCCGCCAAATGAGAGATCGCCGTTGGATCCCGAGGTCAGGCCACGAGGATCCTGGTTCACGCCCGGGGTGAGCAGGGCGAGGTCGGTGAAGCGGCGGCCGTCGAGGGGCAATTCCTCGATCGCCCGCTTGTCGACCAGCGAAGATACGGCGCTGGACTGGGTTTCGATCATTGGCGGCTCGCCCGCAACCGTGACCATCTCTTTGGCCCCGCCGACTTGCAGCTTGAATTCGAGTTCCGTGGTTGCGCCCACATCCACGTGCAGTTTGGGTGTAAGTTGCGGCGACATGTCGGGGGCGACGGCGCGCGCGGAATATTCGCCGGGCGGGAGCAATTCGAACACAAATTGACCTTCGGAATCGCTGGTGACAAAGTAGCGGAAGCCCTGGGCGGAGTCGACCAGAGCGATGGAGGCGTCGACGATCGGGCGGCCGGAGGGATCGACGACGGTTCCGCGAATGGCTCCGGTGGAGGCGTCCTGCGCGGCGGCAGCAATGGCGAGCAGGATCAGAGAAGCGAGAGCCAACCCACAAGAGCAGACACGCAAAGACAGAAAACGCGGCATAGGACTGCACCTGTAAAAGAAGTTACGAGGTGAGCCCAGACCATACGGGAGACAGTTTCTGTATACCACTGCGTGGCTAGCGATGTCTGTGAGGAAGCAGTTTCTTTTTTTCGATTTGTCCCGAGGCGGGAATGTGGGGCACGAAGACCTGCCGCGGAACTGGAGCGCACGGGCGTTTTTCTCCCCTACGCTCCACGCCGCACGGACGAGGACGCCCGCGCCCACACTGATTCATGAGTGGCTACTTGGTGTCGATGCTGGTGTCCTCCTGCACCAGCAGCGAGTAATTGGCGAAAAGTTTTTCTCCAGGCGCGATTACCTGAATCAGTTTCGTGCTTAACGGTCCTATCGTGAGGACGAAGAATTGCTGTTGGGTTCCGGCAAGAAAGTTCATTTGATGAAGGCTGACAATCTCGGTGAAGCGAATGTAGGATTGGTGAATCCCGTCCCAGTAGACTGGCGCGCCTGCGAGGCAGGCGTAGTCGACAAAGTCGCAGGAGATGCTCGCCTGCAATCGATTCCCTTCAATGGCATCGAAGAACTTAGTATTAATGCCGGCTCCGTTGGTAGTGGCTGTGTGTACGGTGCGATACGACTGCGGAGCCTGGGCGGACAGCAACGCGGGGGACAAAGCGAGTAAGAGAACAGCCGCTAATTTCATCGTATTTTCCTTTTCCTTAATCCCTATCCTTTTCCAATTCCGAAAGAGGGTGATTTGGCGGTTGTGTGCGTGGCGTTTGTTTGCATTTTTCGTGCGCCCGCTCGGCCATCGCGCTCAGGTCCACGCGCGGCGCAAGGTAGTGCGGGTTGAGAGGAATTTCCAGTGAGGAAGAGGTGAGAAGGTCTGAAGGCGGCAAAGGTACGACAAACAAATAAAGTGACGTGACATAGGACTTTCACCCGAGACAAATAACGATCAGGTGAGTCCAGACTCGACGGGAGACAGTTTCTGTATAACACTGCGGAGATTGTGATGTCTGTGCGGGACGATTATTTCTTTTGGGGTTGGTTCCGAGGCGGGAATCGAGGTCCTCAAAACGAGAGTTTCGTTTGCCTCGCAAATCACAAAGAAGGATGTAGGCACGGGCATCCTTGCGATACCTCACGCCTCTTGCCCTGAAATTTACGGCGTAAGCTCAAAAACCACGCCGTATCCGTAAGCGCCTTCGGCGGAAGCGGTTCCGTACAGATTGCCTTGCTTGTCGAAGATCAGGCCGCTGCTTGCCGTCCCTCCACCTTGACCGCCATTGAGTTTATGGACGCTGCTGTATTTCCAATGGCCGTGCGCGCGGGGCGACAGCTTGAATACCTCGCCATCCGCCGGGCCTCGACAGCTTCCACTCATGATTCCGGAATTGGCGACGTAGAGATTGCCGGAAGGATCCATCGCCAACGGCCCTGCGCTGAGACCGCCTCGGAGATTGTACAGTGTGTTATAGGTCCAACCGCCGCCCGTCTTGGGCGATAGCTCGAAGACGGCGCCGCACCCAAACGCGCCATCGTTTGTGGTCGTGCCGTAAACATTCCCTTGCTGATCAAGGATCACGCCGGAATTGGCGAAGGCTCCGTCACGGCCGGTAAAGCGGTGCAAGACGTTGTAGTCCCAACCTCCGCCGGACTTTGGGCTCAACTCAAAGACAGCTCCGCAGCCATCGCCGGGAGTGCACGGCCAAAAAAAATTACCGCCCCACGCGGCAACGCCGTAGAGGTCACCGCTTGCGCTCCTGATTAGTCCTACGGGAAGAAATCCGCCGGGGCACCCGTGATAGGCGCAGAAGTTGTGGAGAACGCTCTCGGTCCAGCTGCCGCCGCCGGGGGCCAGTTTGAAAATCACACCGCCGCCGGTGCCTCCTTGCGCCGTGGTTCCATACAGATTGCCTGCGTCGTCGAATATCACGCCAGTGCCGGGATTCGACCCATCGCTGCATCCTGCCGGGCAAAACGTATAAATGTCTTTCTCGGTCCAGCCGCCGGAGCCAGATGTTAATTCGAACACCGTACCAGTGAAACCGGCGCCACCATAAAACGCGGTGCCGTAAAGATTACCCGCCGGGTCGAAAACGAGGTTGCCGTTCAGGCCGACACCTTCGCTCGCCCCATTCGGAAAGCTGTAGAGAACACTCTCCTTCCAGTGTCCACTGGCCTGGGGCAACAATTGAAAGACAGTTCCGCAGCCTTTGTTCGCGCCGTTGCAGTTCGTGTTGCCTCCCCCTTCGGTCGTCGTGCCGTAAAGATTTCCCGCCGGGTCAAAGACCAGGTTGCCCTGCGGACCAATCCCGTCATTTCCACCTTTGAAGGCATAGAGCACTTTGTATTTACTGCCGGCCCAGGCAGCCGGGGCCAGCATCAGGAGTGAGAGCAGGGCCAACTGCTGGGTCCAAGCCCGTAGGTGTCCGGCCCGAAACTGTTCGTGGAATCGCATCGAGTATCTCCTAAGGAATACTGCGGGGACTATTTTCCGCGTCAGGCCGATATCGCACTTGCGCCTTGTGCTAAGTGACCAAGGCTCGCGGGTTCGATGGTCGCATCGTCGCCTTCCTTGATCTGGCCCGCCTTGATCGGCTTCCCTGGTATGGTCTCGTACGCGTAGCCGGTAAGCGTGCCGACGATGGCCGATCCTTGAATACTGACATTCAACCGCGCCCACCCATAATGAACCTTGCCGCCAATCTTCAGCTTCAATCCCAGATAGCGTTTGTTAACGTTGACCCAACTCCCGCTCGGCCCGCCCGAGCAGAAAGGCGAACAATAAGCTGCCATCACCTTGCCGGCGAAATAATGTTGCGAACCGACGCGGCCTCCGGGTTTCAGTGCAGAGGCCCAGGCTCGGCTGCCCGTCCAGCCTTCCACGCCGTTGCCGGCCGCGGGAATGGCCGAGATACTGGCAATAAAGCCCGAATACCCCGTCGTGTGCGTGATTTGAGCCTGCAGAGTAAAGTCGATGATTCCGTCGTGGTTGACGTCCAGCAGGTAATGGCCGCCTTCCGTGATGATGTGGTGCGTCGGCGTATACACGATCCTGGCTTCGGCGGGCGTAGTCAGGGCCAGTACTCCAACTCCCGCGGCGGAGGCTGCAAGAGCATACATGTTGAGTTGGTGATGAACTGACTCAGGAAGGTTGGCAGTCTTACGGGGCCGGAGAGAGCGCTTCACAAAATCCTCCCATCGGGGGGCGACACATTATGCGTCCGCTCCGGTAGGAAGTCAACGTGGGCGCGGGACGACCGAAACGCCCGTTTCCACCGATCAGAGAGCTTGCTTCTGTTGCACCAGTTCTTCGATGCGGCGCAATACTTCATCTTCAGACAACGTGGTGGAATCGAGCATGAGCGCATCCGGCGCTGGCTTGAGGGGCGATGCTGCCCGGGTGCGGTCGCGGCGGTCGCGCTCGCGCAACTCCGCGACTGTGGCTTCAGCCGCACTTCCTCGCAGGTTTTGTTGCTGCAGGCGCCGCTGCTCGCGGACTACGGGATCGGCATCGAGAAAGATCTTCACATCGGCGTTCGGAAATACTTTGGTTCCGATGTCGCGGCCTTCCATCACTACGCCGCCGCCCGCGCCCAGTTCCTGCTGACGGGCGACCATCCACTCGCGCACGCTGGGATGAACGGAAACCCGCGAGGCACCCGCCGTCACATCGCTCTCACGGACGCGTCGGGTTACATCCTTTCCGTCGAGTAGAACCCGGGTGCCGCTCGAGGTTGGCTCCAACTGAATACGTGAGTCGTGCGCCAGTTTGGTCAGCGCGGCCTGATCGTCGAAGGAGATATCCCATTCAATGGCTTTCAGCGCCAATGCGCGATACATGGCGCCGCTTTCCAGGTTGGCATAGCCGAGCTTGCGCGCCAGTCGGGACGCGATTGTGCTCTTGCCCGCGCCCGCGGGACCATCAATGGCGATGATAAGTTTGCGTGGAGAACTATCGTGCATTGTGAAGCTATGAATTGTACACGCTGCGTGCCCGCTGAGTTTGGTGTCTCCCGGACCATGCCGGCGCGGATGGAAGTTGCGCGGTCGTAGAGCAGAAACACACCTGTCATCCCGACCGAAGCGAGGGATTTAGAAGCTTGCTTGCAGTGCCAGTATCGGTGCCACAAACAAACACCCAGATCCCTCGCTTTGCTCGGAATGACAGTTCCCAACGTGGTCGTTCACCGACTGCCAAACTCCGTGTCGTCGGCCTTGGATGTTCCCACCAAACCAGCCGAGAACATGTCGCAACCGTCGCACACGGCTGGGGCCAGCAATTCAAAATTGGCGTGAAAGTAGGTGGAGTTCCAGAACGACTGATGCAAAATGTTCTTCGGTCCTACGTGATTGAGCGGATGTGGATCATCCTCTTCGTTCGCGAGAAAATACCGGGCTCCGTTTTGACACGAGGAGTCGTTGGGGTTGGTGCAATAGGGGACGACCATCAGCCAATACTTGCCGGCGTTGAGCGTGACATGAATGCCTTTCACCAGGACTCCCTCACAGTTGATGGCTAGGCCTCCTTGACAACCAAGGTACGGGAGCGTTGCCGGGGAAGTGCCGGATGCAATTACCTTGCCCGCGTGGCCTGCGCTCACACCTTTGGAGATAGACCAGTCGGCTTGGGGTGGGTCAATGGTCGTGACTTCGGAAAGCACAACTCCGAAGACTCCGGTTATCTTCCATATCTTGCCTGTGGGAACTCTGAACGGAACGTATACCGCGGACTGGCTGATTACCAGATCTTTCTCGTTCGCCCAGGCGTTGGCATTCGAGGCGTTGGTGTCAAAGTCGCCGGAGTACCACAAGCACGGCTTGCAAAACGAGGGTGGCGCGGGTGCCTTGGCTTTGGGCGCGGCGTTCTGCGCGGCGGCGAGAGCGCACATCGCGAGCGCCAGCAGCATGTTTGCCATGAGTCGGTTGATCTTGTTCATCGGATTCTCCTGTCGCGACGTCATTTTTGGGGCCGTGTTTCGCGACCAAGTATACGTCTGGTCGAGGCCTGTGCATCCCCATTTATTTTGCGGCTAGAAAGCCGCAATGCAGGTCCGGGATCGCCGGACAGTTTGTCCCATCCCCCCGCCAACGGGACGATTTGTCCCAATCTACCCATAGGATGGAAATCAAATACTAGCCTTTTCAGTCACTTGCGATAGAAGCACTTCGGTCTTTCTCCTGCATTACCAGAAGTGCGGTTGATTCGGCTGGAGGCTTCTCAGTGAAACGATTGTTCTTCGGTTTGGTGCTGATGGTGGTGGCCACGTCAGGTCTTGCACAGGTTCCCAAGATCGCAGCCCCGCTCCACGGGCGCAAGGACAACGACGCTACCGACGTGATTGTGCAGTTCACGACCACGCCTGGTGCTCTGCATCGAGCCAAGATTCTGGCACACGGCGGAACCGTCAAAGATGACCTGTCGTTTATCAAGGCGCTGCACGCGTCGATTCCCGCCTCCCAGCTTGACGATCTGTCGGAGGATTCGTCAGTGAAGTACATCTCGGTGAACCATCCCATCAAGGCTTCCCTTAACAATACGACCGCTGCCGTACTGGCGAACTATCCATGGAGCCTGGGACTCGACGGTGACGGCGTTGGGGTTGCCGTAATCGACAGTGGCGTGCGCATGGTGGAAGATCTGAGAACCGTGAACGACAAGAAAACGCGGGTGCGCTACAGCTTCGATACCATCGGCGGCGGGACTGATGATTTGTATGGTCACGGCACACACGTTGCCGGAATTATTGCCGGAAATGCTGCAGCCTCTTCCTGCCCGAGCTGCGATGTTCAATTGCAAGGCATAGCTCCGAATGCGAGGATCCTGAATTTTCACGCACTGGATCAGAACGGCGCCGGTACGGATACATCGGTAATTAACGCCATCTACCAGGCCATCCATGTGCAATACGACCACAACATTAGAGTCATGAATCTGTCCGTGGGCCGGCCGGTGTATGAGAGCTACACGCTGGACCCTTTGTGCCAGGCAGTCGAGGCGGCATGGAACGCCGGAATCGTAGTCGTGGTTGCGGCGGGCAATGACGGGCGAGACAATTCCTTCAACAATAATGGATATGGCACAATCAATGCTCCGGGGAATGATCCTTATGTCATTACCGTGGGCGCGATGAACACCATGGGAACGCCCGATCGCAGCGATGATGTGATGACGACCTATAGCTCGAAGGGACCGACCGCGATTGATCACATCGTGAAGCCGGACATTGTTGCGCCGGGAAATCAGGTGATCTCGCTGCAGGCGCAGGGCAGCACTCTGGTGACGACATATCCCGCCAACATTCCGCCAGTGGGCTATTACCACGATGGCAATGCGCAAAAGCCGTCGCCGAATTACTTTACGTTGAGCGGAACGAGCATGGCCACGCCCGTGGTTAGCGCTGCGGCTGCATTGTTGTTACAACGCCATCCGTGGCTGACGCCTGACCAAATCAAAGCCCGTTTGATGAAGTCGGCTTACAAGACTTTTCCGCAGTACACGTCCATCACCGACGCTGGCGTCACCTACACCATTCAGTATGACGTATTCACGGTCGGAGCCGGCTATCTCGATTTACAGGCTGCATTCTCGGAAACGCATATACGGGATGAGAAAGATCTCAGCGCCAAGTCACCCACTGCCGTATATGATCCAACCACCAACACGGTTCATTTCGTGAGCGATTCTTCAACGGTTTGGGGCAGTTCCGCACTGTGGGGAAGCGCGACAGTTTGGGGATCGAACGCATTCGTGGGCAGCCAGTCCGCGATGTGGGGCAGTTCGGCGTTGTGGGGAAGCTCGGCCATGTGGGGCAGCAGCACCACCCAGGCTTTCAGCGCACTCTGGGGCAGTTCCGCCATGTGGGGCAGCGACACCAATACGCCGGATCCCATGAGCGTCGAAGTCAACGGGGACAACTAGGGCTTCATCTGCATAGCATCTTCTCTGTGGGCCGGGTTACGCACCCGGCCCTTTTCCCTTTGTGTGCCGAACATGTTCGACAGCTTGGGGGTGAAAGTCCCCTGCCCAGCCTGGTGGAGGTGAAGGGCTAGAGAAGCGCAAGGGCGTCGTCGCGAGGCGGGGTCTGAAAGAAGCGTGGATCAAAGGCGCGAGCCGATGAACAAGAACCGGATGATGAGGCCTACGGTGTGGGGCGAGCTGGCAAAGGACAGCGAAGCCCAGGTCCACCAAGCACACTGGTGGTAAATCCGGCGGTTGCGCGTCGAAGGCGGTCGAACTTACTTCGGGAGACCCGCCGCACGTCACGGCATCGTGACTGAGGGTGGAGCGATCCATTCTGACCGTGGGGCGGGAGTCAGCAGCGGGCATAGTAGGCCGCAAGGTCGAAGGCCCAAACAGTAAGGAGCGGCGAGTAGGACGCAGGACTCGATGAACGACAAGCGGCAGAAGAACCAGCTACAGATGTTGCTGGCCTTTACCGGGGAGGGGAGGAGTGAAGCTCCAAGGGCTCCTGGGGAAGGGACCGAATCGCTCACGGCGAAATGCGAAACCGAAAGTCCGGCTGGAGAAGAGCAAGTGATGGAAGAAGTCTGCGGGCGGGAGAACTGCCAGCGGGCTTTACGACGAGTGAAGTCCAACAAGGGGAGTCCGGGGATCGACGGCATGAAAGTGTCGGAGTTGCCGGGCTACCTGAAGCAGCACTGGCCAGCAATACGGGAACAGCTGATGAGCGGAACGTATCGGCCGCGACCGGTGAGGCGAGTAGAGATCGCGAAGCCGGACGGAGGAGTGCGCAAGTTGGGCATTCCGACGGTGCTGGATCGATTTATCCAGCAGGCGGTGATGCAGGTTCTGCAGCGCAGATGGGACCCGACGTTTTCCGAACACAGTCACGGCTTTCGTCCGCAGCGTTCGGCGCATCAGGCGGTGGCCCAGGCGCAGCAGTATATCGCCGAGGGCAACCGCTGGGTGGTGGACTTTGATCTGGAAAAGTTCTTCGATCGAGTGAACCACGACAAACTGATGGCGGCGGTCGCGCGGCGGGTGAGCGACAAGAGAATGCTCAAGTTGATCCGAGCGTTCCTGGAGTCGGGCGTGATGGAAAACGGGCTGGTGAGTCCGGTGGAAGAAGGAACTCCGCAAGGAGGGCCTTTGTCACCGCTGCTGTCGAATCTCGTGCTCGACGAACTCGACCGCGAGTTAGAGCGGCGCCAGCACCGTTTCGTGCGCTACGCGGATGATTGCAATATCTACGTGGCCAGCGAGCGGGCAGGAAAGCGAGTCATGCAAAGCGTGACCAGTTTCCTGCGACGGCGACTCAAGCTCAAGGTGAACGAGTCGAAGAGCGCGGTGGCACGACCGCAGGAGCGCAAGTTTCTGGGCTTTAGCTTTACGAGCGGGACCAGACCGAAACGGCGCATCGCGCCCAAGGCTCTGCTCCGCTGCAAGCAAAGAGTCCGGGAACTGACGCGACGAACACGGGGCATCAGTCTGGAGCAGATGACGAAGGAACTCGCCACCTATGTACGCGGATGGAAGAGTTACTTCGGCTTCAGCCAGACGCCCTCGGTGCTGCGAAAGCTAGAGGCATGGATGCGACGCAGGTTGCGCTCCGTGATCTGGAAGCAATGGAAGCGCAGCAAGGTGCGGTATGTTCGGCTACGCCAGCGAAACATCGGACATGACCTCGCGGCCCAAACCGCCGGTAGTCCCCATGGACCATGGCGCATCGCCAACAGTCCGGCCCTGTCGTCTGCGTTTCCGATTGCTTACTTCGATATGCTCGGTCTTCCTCGGTTGCTGGACGTACTCTAGCTCAACCGAACTGAACCGCCGGATGCGGACCCGCATGTCCGGTGGTGTGGCAGGGGAGAGTGGGTGACCACTCCCCCTATGCCGATTTGCCTTTGCGTCGTTTGTGGTTGATGAAGTGCAAGTGCTAGAACCACAAAGGACACAAAGGTACACAAAGGTTTCACTCAGATCACTTCGGTCGTGGGCACGCCGCGGCTGGTCCAGTTCTCGCTGAAGTATGGGTTCTGAGGAAAAGAGGGAGCCGGGCGAGAAATCGCCCGGCTCCCGTAACTCAGCTTGACAGAACAGCAAAAAGCGGACAACATCATCGCCAGCGTGGGACGCTGCGTCCGGGACCGCCTTCCGGTGGCTGTTTTCGTCCCTCATCAGGATTTCATGTCCCTTCGTGAGCCTTAGCGAGAGGTGGCCACAAATGCGATTCCAAGACTTGTCCGCCGTGCGAAGAATTTTCGCGATGTTGACTATCGCTCTGTGTGCAACCACAAGCTGGGCCGGCACCGAGACCGTACTGGTTAACTTCGATGGGTCGAATGGAGCCATCCCTTATGCGGGATTGATCCTTGACAAGGCAGGGAATCTGTACGGCACGACGTATATAGGGGGCACCGACAACAGCGGGACGGTTTTTGAGCTCTCGCCCTCAAGCAGTGGCTGGCATGAAACCATTTTGCACAGTTTTCATCGGTACGGCAAGGACGGCAGTTCGCCCTACGCCGGCCTGGTTATGGACGGCGCAGGGAACCTGTACGGCACAACCTTTGCCGGTGGAGGACATCAAAATGAATGCGGAGGGGGCTATCCAGGCTGCGGGACGGTCTTTGAGTTGTCGTCCACGAAGGGGCAGGGCTGGCGCGAAACCATTCTTTACAATTTCCCCAACGCCAAGAACGGACTTTCTCCGGCCTACGCGATGGCCCTCGATAAAAGCGGTAATCTGTATAGCACGACTTTCTCGGGGGGCAGCGGTGCATGCCTCGGCGGCTGTGGCGTGGTTTTCAAGATTGCTCACGACTCCAAGGGCTGGCGCGAATCGGTAATTTACGACTTTTGTTCCGTTCAAAATTGTGCCGACGGAAGCAACCCTGATGGCCCGGTCATTGTCGATGAGTCCGGCAATCTGTACGGCATTACATCAACGGGCGGCAATCCTTCCTGTTCACAGGGCTGCGGTATCGTTTTCCGGCTGAAGCCATCCAAGAGCGGGTGGAAGGAGGAAGTGCTCTACAGCTTCAACGGGCAAGCAGACGGGTCGTACCCGTACGGAGGACTCGTTCTCGATCAGGCCGGGAATCTCTATGGGATTAATTCGGGTGGCGCTCACGCCCCAGGTGGATCGATCTTTGAACTGAAGGACTCTACGGGTGGCTGGCAGTTGAAGATCCTCCACAACTTTGGCATAAATAAGAGAGGCGTTGGGCCTAACGGGCCGCTGACTTTCGATAAAAGTGGTAGTCTTTACGGCACAACCTCGTACGGGGGCGTTGTCGGGAAGCTGGGAAATGGGCTCGTGTTCAAGCTGGTGCGCTCAGGGGCCGGTTGGAAGGAGAACGTACTGCTAGCCCTCCCTTCCGATGGCCACGGGGGAAGTCTGCCCAACGCAGGTGTGGTTCTCGATAGCCATGGCAACGTTTATGGTACCGCTACGACCGCCGGAGGCGGCGGGTTCGGAACGGTATTCGAAGTCCCCCGATAGCGCGCTTAGCTCACCACTCGGCTAGATTTTTCATCGCCTGCAGCAGGTCTTCAGCCTGGGGCAGGATCGCGTCTTCCAGAATCGGCTGGTACGCTACGAACACATCTTTGGCCGCGACGCGTCGCACAGGGGCGTCGAGGTGATCGAAGAGTTCGTCGGCGATACGGGCTGCGATCTCGGCTCCGTAACCCCAGCTTAGGGTGTCTTCGTAGGCGACGATCGCGCGATTGGTTTTGCTTACCGAAGCTGCGATTGTCTCCCAGTCAAACGGATTCAAGCAGCGCAAATCGATTAACTCGACTTTGACCCCTTGCTCGCGTTCCAGCTTCTGCGCCGCTTGCAACGCGCGGGGAACAACTGCTCCGTAGGTGATTACGGTCAAATCTGTTCCCGCCTGCACGATCTTTGCTTTGCCAAATGGGATGGTGTAATCCGGTCCGGGATACGGGGCGCGGCCGAAGGTCTCGCGATAAAGCCGCTTGTGTTCGAGGAACAAAACCGGATCGTCGCAGCGAATCGCCGTGCGCAGCAGGCCAGCGGCGTCCAACGCGTTCGAAGGGAAGACCACGCGAACGCCCGGGGTGTGGGTGAAAATGCTCTCGCCGCATTGTGAATGATAAATTGCGCCGCCGGTGAGGTATCCGCCAATCGCAACCCGGACCACAGCCGGGCAGGAGAAGGTATTGTTGGAACGCCAGCGGATCAGCGGCATCTCGTCGCGCAACTGCATCATCGCCGGCCAGATGTAATCGAAGAACTGAATCTCGACCACCGGTTTCATGCCGCGCGTGGCCATGCCGATCGCGCGACCGACGATGTTGGCTTCCGCTAGCGGAGAATTGAACACGCGGTCGGAGCCGAAGTCGTGCTGCAAGCCGAAAGTCAACTTGAAAACGCCGCCTTTGCCCTTGATCAGCTTTTCTTCGAGATACTGTTCGCGGCTGGCATCGGCTACATCCTCGCCGAATATCACAATGCGCTCATCGCGGCGCATCTCGTCACGCAGCGTGGAGTTAATCAGATCGGCCATGGTTTTCGGAGCGATTTTTTTGCCGTCGGCTGGAGCAGCAGCAGCAATTGCAGGCTCGGTTTGTAGCGCCGAGGAAGTTGGATCCAGGTCGGGCGAGTACACATATCGCATCACCGTGTCCGGCGTGGGTAGGGCGGCTTCCAATGCCTGATCGACCGCGACCTGCAACTCGTCCTCAACTTGCTTCTCCAGCTTGTTGATGCCTTTTTCGTCGAGGATGCCTTCGCGGATCAGAAACATTTGCATGCGCGTTAAAGGATCGCGAGTGGCGTCGAGTTGGCGCTCGGCTTCAGGCCGGTAAAGGCGCTCGTCGTCGGACAGCGAGTGCGAATAGGGACGGATCACATGCGCGTGAATGAAGCCCGGTCCCTCCCCGGCACGGCAGTAGGCGACGGTGCGCGCGAATGCGGCGTAGGACGCAACCGGGTCGGTGCCATCGATTTCTTCGAAATGAAAATTGGGAAAACCTGCGACCAGCCGAGAAATATTTCCGCCCGCAGTCTGAACTTCGACGGGCACGGAGATGGCGTATCCGTTGTCCTGCACCACGAATAACACTGGCAACTTGCGATTGGACGCGGTGTTCATTCCCTCCCAGAATTCGCCTTCGCTGGTGGTGCCGTCGCCGAGCGAAACGTAGGTAACCTCATCGCTCTGGAACTTTACGTCTTTGAATTGGCGGTAGTCGCCGTCGCTTTTCTGAGCGGCTTGCGGATGCGCAGCGAAGTAGCGGCCGCCCTCGGCGCAGCCCACCGCCTGCAGAATCTGCGACCCGGTCGGAGAAGATTGCGTGACCACATTGAGTTTCGGAAAACTCCAATGCGAAGGCATTTGCCGCCCGCCCGATTGCGGGTCATCGGCGGCGCCCACGGCCATCAGCAGCATGTCGGAGGGAGTAGCTCCGAGAGCCAGGCACAGCGCGCGATCGCGATAATAGGGATAGAACCAGTCGTAACCCGGCTTCAGGGTAAAGCCAGCGGCCAAACCGACCGCCTCGTGGCCCGCGCCCGAAATCTGGAAAAAGATTTTTTGCTGGCGCTTCAGCAGAATTTCCCGGTCATCCAACCGCCGGGAGGTGTACATGATGCGGTAGGCCTCAATCAGTCGCTCGCGGGAAAGACCCTCGTAGGTCTTCTCGCCTGTGGTTTTCTCGTCCGCTACCCCGGAAGGTTTAGGATCTGTCTTGGTCGCCATCGCGTTCCATTGTAAATGCAGACCGGCGGATGAGAAAACATTCAGCCAGTGGCAGGCAGTGACACGGCTGAATGCCGAGTGCTGACAGTTGCCACAATCATTTATCCTGAAAACAGATGATCAACTTCCACCGCCAATTCGATCCCGGCGAGATCAAACTGCTGATCTTCGATCTCGACGGGACCCTGATCGATTCGCGCCTTGACCTCATCCATTCGGTGAACGCGATGCTCAAGCACTTCGACCGCCCCGAGTTGCCCGGAGACGTGATCGCCTCCTATGTAGGCGATGGCGCTCCGATGCTGGTGCGTCGAGCCCTCGGCGATCCCCGCGACGAAGCCGTCATAAAAGAAGGGCTCGAGCATTTCCTCGGCTACTACCGCGTTCATAAGCTTGACCACACCCATGTGTACGATGGCGTCAAGGAAATGCTTGCCGCGATTCGCCACTCCAACGGCGTCTCCCGGCAGATGGCCGTGCTTTCCAACAAGCCGGTGAATCCTTCGCGACTCATTGTGGAGGCGCTGGGCCTCGCTGAATTTTTCCTTCACGTATATGGCGGAAACAGTTTCTCTACCAAAAAGCCCGACCCGCACGGCGCGCAGACGATCCTGCGCGAAACCAAAACCCGTCCCCACGAAACCCTGATGGTCGGCGACTCCTCGGTTGACGTCATTACCGGCCGCAACGCCGGCCTCTGGACCTGCGGCGTCACTTACGGCTTCGCCCCCCACACCCTCTGCGAAGCCCCGCCGGACCTAACGGTAGACAGCCCTCGTGAGTTGGCAGAGCTATTCGCATGACTTGGATTTGCGAATTCCTTCGTGAACCGGAGCCTGTCCTGAGCGAAGCCGAAGGATGTCCTTTGTGGTTAATGCCTTTTCTTCGATGCGCACGATACACTGCATCCAAGAATGAAAATCGCGACTGCCTTCACTGCCGCCGAATTCCGCAAACTTCGCAGCCTGAAAACTCCGCACGGAATCCAGCGCTTCCTCGACAACATGCCCTACCACCTGGCTGACACCGCCTGGTCCCCACGCCGCGTCCTCCGAGAGAACACTTCACATTGTTTCGAGGGTGCCACGCTGGCTGCTGCCGCCCTGCGAGCCAACGGCTTTCCTCCTCTGGTCATCGACCTCGAAGCCGAGCACGACACCGACCACGTCGTCGCCGTCTACCGCATCAAGGGCCACTGGGGTGCCATCGCCAAATCGAACTACACCGGATGCCGTTACCGTGAGCCTGTCTATCGCACCCTGCGCGAACTCGCGCTAAGTTATTTCGATGTCTACTTCAATCTGCGCGGCGACCGCTCCCTGCGAACGTTCTCGCGCCCGGTGAATCTAGCTCGCTTCGATGCCCACGACTGGATGACCACTGACGAACAGCTCTGGTTCATCGCCGAATACTTGTTTACCATCCGCCATCACCCGCTGCTGCGCCCCGGCATGGCCAAACGCCTGCATCGCCTCGACGACCGCTCGTTCCGAGCCGGCCGCTTGGGCAGCGCGGAGAAGTAGGCCAATGGGTTTAATATTTCGTGGCGGATGCTCACAACTCGAGGGAACCTGACGGGTTCTAACCACGTAGCATGAACATGCGCATCAAACCCACGCTTGCCCTTCTCGCGCTTGCATCCAGTTTCGCCCTCGCCCAAAACAGCCCGCCGCCCGCCCCATCCCTCTCAGAGGACCAGATCCGAGAACTAATCCGCCAGACCGCCGAAAAGGACATGGAGAACGACAAGCGCCAGCGCGACTACACCTACATCCAGCGCGAAGAAGAACACCGGCTCGACGGCAAAGGCCAGGTAAAGTCCACGGAAATAAAAACTTCCGAGATCATGGAACTCTACGGCGAGCAAGTCGAACGGTTGATCGCGAAAGACGATAAACCGCTCTCCGACAAAGACGCCAAAAAAGAAGAAGAGAAAATCCAGAAGCTGATTGACAAGCGCAAAAACGAATCTCCGGAAGACCGCAAGAAGCGCGAGGACAAAGAAGAAAAAGAGCGTGAGCAAAACCGCCAGTTCGTCCGCGAAGTGGCGGACGCCTACAACTTCAAACTTGCCGGCATCGAATCACTCGCCGGTCGCGACACCTACGTCATCGACGGCGAACCGCGTCCGGGCTACCAGCCCCACCTGAAGGAAGCCAAAATTCTGCCCAAGTTCCGCTTCCGCGCCTGGATCGACAAAGACGAATCGCAGTGGAAGAAACTCGACATCCAGTGCATCGACACAGTTTCTTTCGGCCTGTTCCTCGCCCGCATCCACAAAGGCTCGCGCATCCTCATCGAGCAAACACGCGTTAACGACGAAGTCTGGCTCCCGCAACATGTCGCCGTGAAGGTCGACGTGCGCGTTGCCCTGCTGAAAGATTTCAATATCGAGGACGACATAACCTTCCGCGACTACAAAAAGTTCCGCACCGACACAAAAATCGTCCCCATCGGAGAAGTGCAGCAACCACACTGAAATACGGTGGGCCACCCTCAAAATGCTGTTCCAGCCTGCTCTCCCGATCGGAACATCTCAAACACAACGCCGCAATGACCGACCCCGCACCACTTGCCGGTACCCCCGTACAGCGTGGTGCTATACAGATTGCCGTGTTTGTCCAGGGTCAACTTGGCGGCAGGGTTCGCTCCATTTGGGTCACCCAAAAAACCATAGATGAGAGCGAACGTCCACTTATCACTTTCACCGTTTGGCGGCTTCATCCGAAAGACGGTGCCGTAGGAAGAAAACCCACCTTGGGTTGTGCCGTAGATGTCGCCGCCCCCCCCGAAAATGAGGCCGCCTCCAGGGTCGTTTGCCTCGTTATTGAACCGATGCAGGATTGTCTGCTTCCACGGGCCAGATTCCGTAGACGGAGGCGCAAGTCGAAATATCGTTCCTTGAGTGATCCCATAAAGATAGCCATTTCCATGAAGGGTCACGCTCGCCGGCGGATTCGCGCTGTCCGTACCGCCTTGGAAGCGGTGAAGCACGCTCTCCTTCCAGGAGCCGCCCTTCTCGGTCGGTGGCGTGAGGCTAAAGACCGTCCCGCATCCAGTTCCTTCGAAGCCGCCATTGCAGTCTCCAGTCTCCTTGCCACCGTAATATGTCGCGCCGTAGACGACGCCTGCGTCGTCCAGGACCAAGCCACCATTCGGTTCGGCACCGTCCACGCCTCCCTCGAAGCTGTAAAGCATCTTCTCCGTCCACTTACCGCCCTTGGTCTTCGGCGGACTCAGCTTGAATACCGTCCCGCAATACTGATAGAAGTCAGGGTCGCAGGTCGTTCCTCTGCCTCCGCCGAACTGCGTCGCCCCATACAGGTTGCCTGCACCGTCGAATACCAGATCGCCATTCGGCACGTAGCCTTGCTTAGCAGTCGGGAAGCTATACAGTATTTGTTCCGTCCATGCACCGCCTTTTTCGCTCGGCGGAGAAAGTTCGTACACGGTGCCACATCCGCCCTTGATGCCCAACAGTACGCAGCTCCCCGGTCCCGCCGTAAGCAGTTGTTCCATAAAGATTGCCCCTGACTGTCGATCACTAACCCACCGGCGGGGGCGTCTCCGTCGCTGCGCTTTGCGCCCTTGAAGATGTAGAGCACGGTCTCAGTCCACGGATCTCCCTTTTTCGCTGGTCGCGCCAGTTGAAAAATAGGCCGCAGGCGGCCAACGGAGGCAGTCGGCTGCGCCCCCCTGGGTGGTGGCCCCGTAGAGATTCCCTGCCGAGTCGAAGACTATGCTTCCGACCGCAAATTGCCCATCCCTGTGGCCTTGAAAGCTGTACAGGACTTTCTCGTTCCATTCGGCTGACGCGGTTGCGGCTAGCGCGAGGATGATGAGCAGCAGGCGGGCTTTGTTAGTCATCGATGCCATCTCTTCGGATTCATTCCAGCCGCCGGGGGCAGGGACGGCGCGGGTTTCGGCGATATTACATCTGATTGAGGCGAGCGTCTACGAAGAAGATTGAAGGCGCGTACTCTACAACATCACGGTCACACACAAAAGCGGCCAGCTTTCACAAGCTGGCCGCCCGAAATCCTACTCGCAACCGATCAGAAATTCAGTTTCACCGAGAACTGAATACTCCGCTGGCCGCCGCCACCCAGCACCGGGTTGCCGATACCCACGTCGGTCGTAGCCGTTATCGGCATATACCCAACGTTCTGGCCGGTCGCCAGATTGATGCCCGTCGGATATTGTGCGCTGCGATTCGGCGCCGCATCCGCAAAGAACGCCGGCATCAGCGGATTGGTGAAGTTAGGGTGATTGGTCAAGTTGAAGAAATCCGCCCGGAAGAGTACGTTCAAACGCTCCGTAATCGCGGTCGTTTTGCTCAACGCAAAATCAAAGTTGCGATAGTCCGGCCCCATAAGCGAGTTTCGTCCCAGGTTGCCGTAGTGCCGCGTTCCCGGCTGACAGGAATCCGCAAAACCGTCCATCAGATTGCCCGCCCAGTTGTAGTTGCACGGTACCTTAAAGGAATTGAGATTCAGAAACTGGGTCGGGTTCGAATAATTGTATTGCACCGGGCCCACTACGTCGGGCCGGTCGTAAAATTCCGCGCCTCCGCTGTAGTCGTCGATGAAGTTGTAGTTCATCGAGAACGGATGCCCGCTCATCACCGTCAACACTCCACTCATCGACCACCCACTGCCCATCTTGCCCAGCGAATTCCACTTGGGAAAGTCGTAGGTGCTGGCCCATACCAGCCGGTTGCGCGTGTCGAAATTGGACGGCCCTTTATTTCCCGCAACGTTATTGCTGTCCTGTGGAAATGCCGCGTTCGGAACATAGTCCTGCGAATCGCTCGCGGTGTCAATCGAATGCGACCAGGTATACGCAATCTGATTGGTTAGTCCGTGGAAGTTGTGCTGGGTCAACGAAGCCTGCAACGAGTTGTAATTGGAGGTCGCCTCCGCCTGCAGGTCGTTCACGTAAAACGGCTGGAACGGCTCCAGTGAACTCATCGGAGCCAAATTCGAAAACTTGCGGAGCGTGCCATCGTTAATACAGTTGCAGGCAAGATCCGCAGCCGTAATCTGCGCCTGCGTAGGCTGATTGAGATCCAGCACGCGCAGCAATTTGCGGCCCAGCGATCCCACATAACCCACCTGCAGAACCGTGCCCTGGAACATCTGGTGCTGCACGTTCAGATTGTAGTTGTATACGTAGGGCGTCCGCATGTTCTGCGGAACCGTCGAAACGTCGCTGGTCGCGTCGTTGATGAAAATCGGAACATTGGGCGCAAGCGGTATAGCCCGGTTTGGCTTGAGGATCTGTACCGGCGCACTCGCCACCGGATTGTAAGCCGTTCCGATGTTAAACGAATTCAAATAGATCTGACCGGTGAAGGCGTCCTGCGAAAAGGCATCGTAGAAAACGCCGAATCCCGAACGGATCACCGTCGTGCCCTTGCCGGTAAGATCCCACGCCAGACTTACGCGCGGCCCAAAGTTGTTGTAGTCCTTGTTGTACAGCGGATTCCTGGCGACGATTCCAACCGTCGGATCATACGCGGTCAATCGTCCCTGTGCTTCGTGGATCACGCCGAAGTAGTCCCAGCGCAATCCCAGGTTCAAGGTCAATCTGCTGGTCAGACGGTATGCGTCCTGTATGTACAGCGCCTCGCTGTTTTGCGCCGCGTCGCGATTCGTATCGCCCACCTGCTGGCGGCTGGAAAACAGTACCGTATTCGACAACGTCCCTTGCAGGAAATCCGAAAGGTTGTTGAACACCAAAACCCCGCGGGTGCTGAAATCGTTGAACGAAGTCACCTGCGTGCGGCGGAATTCGTAACCTGCCTTCAAGTTGTGCTTGCCCATAATCCAGCTGTAGTTGTCAAAAAATTGGTAGTTGGTGTCCACGCGATTGCGCGGGTTCGAATACGGCGAGGATCCCAACGCCGAAAGCTGCCCAAAGCGGATGGTCGGCAATCCGTAATCGTTCGGGTTGGTCACCCCGTTATCCAGTTGCAGCGTTGTGTTCGGATTCCCGAACACGCTGGCATCGGCCGGGAAGAATCCGTTGCGATACCGGTTCCAGCCGAAGCGGGCTTCGTTCGTCTGGTTGGACTTCACCACCGTCAGGAAGCTGATCGAAACCAACTGGGTGCGAATCGGGGCGACGGTATTGGTTGCCGGCAGATTGTTCCCGCCCGCCAGTCCTAGCGGGAAGCTCTGCTTGCTGTTGCCGAAAAAGTACCGTCCACTCAACTGGTTCTTCACCCCAATGTTCTGGTCGATCTTGATGATGGCGCTGTCGATGTTATTGAAGATCGTCACCGCATCGGCCGAGTTGGGGGCGCCCGCCGCTGCATTCGCAATATTCGCCAGCGGCCAGATATTGTTCCCTCCCGAACACCCACCGTGAGTATTGCAAAAGTTGAACAAGTTCAAGGCCACGGGATTGATCACACCCGGCGCCTGGCCCGTGATGCAGCCAATGATCGTCCCGGCGCATTTCGTCGGATCGCCGCCGGGAATCGCGGCAATCGCCTGCGCATAGTCGTTGGCGTTGCTCGCGCTCGTCGAGGTGCTGTCCAGCGTAGGCACTACGTTCAGCGACGTGATCGCCAAACCTTCGCGTTGGCCCTCATACGACGCATAGAAGAAGGTCTTGTCCTTTATGATCGGACCGCCGATCGCCCCGCCGAATTGATTGTTTCGAAAACCGTCTTTCTTTTCCGGAGCGAAGTTGAAATAGTTCCGCGAGTTCAGCACGCTGTTGCGGAAGTCCTCGTACACCGTTCCATGCAAGCTGTTGGTGCCGCTCTTGGTAACGATGTTCACCACGGCGCCCGAGTTCCGCCCATACTCCGCTTCAAAGTTCGACAAAATCTTCAATTCAGCCATCGAATCCAGGGGCAGGACAGTTCCCGGCGTACCGAAAACCCCGCCCTGATTGATCGCCGGCAAGTTCCGATAGCCGTCGTTCATGTCGGTTCCGTCGAGCAGGAAGTTGTTTGCCCGGCCGCGGCTCCCGTTCGCGCTGAACAGTCCGTAAGATCCCGGCGAATCCGCCGCGCCATGCGGTTCACCCGTGGCGCCTGGCACCATGATCAGCATCTTGGTGTAGTCACGGCCATTGACCGGCAAATCGGCAATCTGCTGCTGTTCAAACTGACCGCCGAGCGTGTCGGTGGTCGTCTCCACCTGGGGCAGGCTTTCGCCCGAAACTTCTACGTGCTCGGTCACTTGGCCGGGCTTGAGCGAAACATCCACGCGCCGCTCCCCCACTTCCACGGTCACGTCGTTGGTCACTGAGGTCTGAAATCCGCTCTGCGTAACCGTGACCGAGTAGGTCCCGATCTGCAGTTCGGTCACGGAGTAGCTGCCGTCCGCTCCGGTCTGGGTGTTTCGATCCAGGCCGGTGTTCACGTTATGCACTTTGACCGAGGCGCCGGAAACCATTGCACCCGAAGCATCCGTGACCGTCCCCAGAATGTTTCCACGATAGCTCTGGGCCAAAAGCGTCGTCCCCGTCAAAAGGACAAAAGCCGCCAGAATCATTCTTAATCTGCTGATCATTCTCTCCTCCCAAGCCAAGTCATAAGCCCACCGCCGGCATCTGCGATCGGACCTAATAGTCTAGTGCCATTTCCACAAAAGCCAGCCAGACAAAGAGTTCATAGATGCCATCGAAATTTCAGCAAGTTACTCGGAAACGGCCCCCGAAAAGGCCATTTTCACGAACAGGCATTGTAGCGCATGCCCAGCACAAAGCAAGTGCGAACCCGGTTTACCGTCCGGTATCGGCCCGGACACTCCGTTCCCGGGCGGAGGCGGGAAAGTGGAAAGTCGATAGCATGCACAACTCCCTGGTCACCGTGGGAAATGGCGGGAACCAGGCGGTGCGGGCGGAGCTGACCATCCTCTACAATCAGGGGCGAGAGCAATATCAGATGGAGCAGAAGCTGGCGCCCGAGGAACAGATGCTGGTAGATTTCGGCAAGCTGATTCATGACCGGATTCCCGACAAGTCCGGGCACGTCTTGCCACCGGACGTGACTTCAGGGGCCTACCGAGTGCGCGATCTGACCGACCAGGCGGTGGGCAACTTGTACGAGGGTAAAGTGATCGTGGACAAAACCAACGGCCACGCCGCCTATGGTTGTGCCATCTGTTGCGGGTACACCTGGCCGATGGGGGTGGTATTCGATCCCTTGCCGGTAGCGGTTTCCGGCTCGGCGAACCAGAAGATCATGGCCACGAACGGGTGTACTCAACAACAGCAGGAGGTGACTTGGTATTTCCTGGACTGGTGGACCGACGACACCGCCATTGCCACGGCCCAGGCTGCTAAGATCACCGGAGTATCGGCTGGCAGCACCAACCACAATGCGCAAAGCATCCTAATGTCCTGGAGTGGCAAAACCTACGGACAATGCCCTCAAAGCAAGGCCGGTACATCGGGCGGGACCAACGTGTGCCCAAACTCCACGACGACCCAGAGCTTGACTCCCCTCCCCCTTAGTGATTTGTTCCTTGCCCTGGAAACGGGAATTGGCGCCGAGGCGGCAATGAAGGTAGGCCCCGCCGGCATGAACTGGAACGGGTACCAAATCACGGAGGCCGTGGTGAGGACCAGCAATAGCTGCCCTGCGAACTGGACAAACATCTGTACGACCGCGGTGGGTCCGGGTGTCGTCGGAGGCGCATGTCATCGTGAATGGCAAGGACACGAAGTTCGGGCCTCAATTCATTCCCACGGAGAACATATTCTACGACCAGCATACCGTCACAGACGCCACCAGCGGCCTGAGCGGCTCGGGTATGAACCAATGCGTTGTAGAATGCACCCAGACGTACTTTTGCGGTGACGCGCAAGTGGCAGGCAGTCATGTCATCACCTACACGTTTACCTTGGGGACGGAAAATGGCACCCCGGTGACGAATGTGGCTGTTGCTAAGAATTGAAAAGATGGGAGATTGACCGATGCAAATTATTCTTCGCGCCGCTGCTGTAATCATCTTTGGGCCCTTGCTGCTGAATTGCGCGTTTTCCCAAGATTCGGCCTCGGGACAGTTCAATCCATCCGCGGGACACTTCGTGTCTTGGAAGCAAGAGCTGCAAGAGCGAAAAATTCAATTGACTGAAGAGTCGCTGCTGGCTGCATTGCGAAACCCTGATCCAGATGTACGATACCTTGCGGCGCTCGTGCTTGCTGAAGACAAAGCCGGCAACGCAGTGGGCGCGATCGAGCACGCCGCTGCCCATGAAAAAGTACGGGAGACCCAAATCGACTTGGCTCTCGCCCTTGCCCTACTGGGCGACAACAAAGGCGTCGTTATGCTGCAACAAGCCTGCGACGACGCCGGCACGCCGGCACACCTCAGGATGTACGCGGCTAAGTACATCCTTGACACGAAGAACCAGGGCTGCCTATCGGTAGTGGAAAACTTCTTGTTGTCCGCGCCCGATTCGGGTTCGCGACAGCTGGCTTTCTCGGAGATGGTACGCTTCCAGCACGTTTCCGACGCCGATGCTCAAAAGATCCTTGCCGCTCTCGTAACATCGCTGGGGGATCCGGAGCCGCAGATCAGGATGGGCGCTAGCGGCGCGCTAGCTGAACTGGGAAACCAGTCTGCGGTTCCCGAGTTAGAGAAAGCTATTGCCGCCGAAAGCGGCGATGCTGTCCGTTCGAGGATGCAAACCGACCTGCGGAAGCTGCAGCAAAAGGCGAGACAAACCCTGGGACGAGACAAACCCTGGGAGAGACGGGACGTTTCCCCATTTCCGGACAAACCTGGGGAGAGGAAGCTGTGAAGAAATTGTCTTTTTCGGGCGACCATGAGGACGAACACCCGTTGCTTGAAGTGACTCGGCGTTCCGAGATTGCTCGCATCGACACATTATCTATCTTCGACGTTGAACCATCTTATGCTGGCATTACTTGCAGTGTCCGCTTTAGGCGGAACCATCTCGTCAGGTTGTAACTTAGGCACGCCCAAGTCGCTTCCATGGCTGGCGGGTGGCCCACCCATTCCGAATCGCAATTCTAAATCATGCAGAAGACCGGGTGCCCCATTCTTTCCGTGTTCTTTGCGGAAAGGGTGGGAGGCGAGAATGCAACCACTTCGATCCCGCTACATCCTCGTAATCGTGAATGTCCCCGATCCGGTGCAACCCCCGGTCCCGGTCAAGTTCCACTTACCAGTGATCGTATTGCTAACCACCATCCCTTGCAGAGTAAGGGTGTTGCCACTGGGCGTTCCGGACATAATCGCCAGTTGAAAAGTGCCCGTGATATTTCCATTCATGTTCCCGCTCAGAACGAACGACCCGGTCTGGGACCCTCCCGAAGCAAAGCAGGCGGTCGACGTCAAGAAAGTCAGATTCGTACCCGTCACCGCCACCGTGCCGCCGCCTTGCGTCAGGGAGGTAGTGAAGGCAAAAGCGGGAGTCCCGTCCGCGTTCGTAAGAGCCGCACTCCAATTGCCGGTAACGTTAGAGGAACTACTCGAACTTCCACTTCCACCCCCACACGCGACCAGCACCAGACCCAGCGCGAGCACGGGTACGATCCCAAACCGTTTCATAAGGACTCCTTGACACCTCCCCTTCGAACCCGCGGCACCCCAAAAAGTCGCGCCCAAAGCCATGCGGAAGCACTCGCTAGCGTGTACGCGGCAAAGAAAACGCCCAGCCAGAGGGCCGGGCGTTTCGAAGCATGAGCTGAGTGCCGAATGCCGCTATCTTTTCACCTCGTCCCGCTCCACCACGCCATCCTTAATGTGCACGACGCGGTGCGCGTAATCGGCAATGTCGTGCTCGTGGGTGACCAGGACAATTGTGTTTCCCTGCGCCTGCAGACGATCCAGCACTGCCATAATTTCGTTGCCGGTTTGCGAATCCAGGTTGCCGGTGGGCTCGTCGGCAAGAATGATCGACGGACGATTCACCAGCGCACGCGCAATGGCGACTCTCTGCCGCTGCCCGCCCGAAAGCTCATTGGGCTTGTGCATCATGCGCTCGGCCATGCCCACGGATGTCAACGCCGCCTTGGCACGTTCCGCCCGCTCGTCCGCAGGCACACCGGCGTAGATCAGAGGCAGTTCGACGTTGTGCAGCGCAGTCGCGCGCGCCAGCAAATTGAATGTCTGAAATACAAATCCAATTTCCTTGTTGCGGATCCGCGCCAGTTCATCGTCGTCCAACTCGCTGACCTGCTGGTTATTCAACCAATACTGACCTTTGCTGGGAGTATCCAAACACCCAATCAAATTCATCAAAGTAGACTTCCCCGACCCGCTCGGCCCCATAATTGCTACATATTCGTTGCGGCGGATGTTCAGATTTACGCCTCGGAGCGCGTGTACCTGCTGCTCTGAACCCATGTCATAGGTTTTCCATAAGTCCAGAGTGCTGATCATGAAAGTTTCGGGCGAGGAAGACACTGGGGGTTGGGCGATGTTGATTACTTCGGCGGTGGCCATTCTTTTCTCCGTTTCCTCTTCGGACACTTACCCGCGCTCCGATCTTAAGGGCTAGCTTCGGCGGTTTCCCATTGGACGGGCCATTCGCGCGAAGGTTAGAGCTGAACTATTGTGTGAACTATGAACTGCTCTCTTCGTCTTCTTTCTTGGGGGCTGCGTTATCTACCTTTACGCTGCTGCCTGGGCGCAGCGTGCGCAGCACTTTGTAGCTGCCGGTCACGATCTCGTCGCCTTCTTGAAGTCCCTTCATCACTTCGATATCGGTTGTGCCGGCGATTCCGGTGTCGACGGGCACGAACTCGGCTTTATGATTGCGCAGTATAAATACTCCTTGAATCTCCTGCTTGTCTTTATCTTTATCTTTGGACGCGTCTTTCTGGGGGGCAGCGGCCTGTACCGAACCCTTTTCTCCTTTTTCATCTTTGGGGGTCAGGTCCGATTGGCGGCGAACGGTCAACGCCTGGATCGGAATGGTTAGAGCGTTCCCTCGGGTTGCGGTTGTGATCTTGGCGGTGGCGGAAAGACCTGGACGAAGGCCCTCGGGAGGATCCTGCAAGGTCACGACTACTTTGAAGTCTTTGGCTTCCTGGCTGCTTGTCGCTTGTTGTGATGTGGACACGCCGGTCGAACGCACGATCGCGTTGTCGCCGATCTCGGTCACGATCGCTTTGAAAATTTTCTTTGGGATGGCGTCGATGGTCACCTGTGCCACCTGGCCCATTTGCACATTTACGATATCGGTTTCATCCACCTTGACCTCGGCGGTGATCACGGACATGTCGGCCAGCGTCATGAGCGTGCTGCCGGGCGCATTCTGGATTCCCATGACCACAGTCTCACCTTCGCGCACGGGCAAATTCGTGATCACGCCATCGTACGGAGCCTGATAGGCCGTCTTTTTCAGGACATCGGCGGCGTGGGTCAGTTGTGCGCCGGCCTGCCCGATGCGACGATCAGCGGAATCTTTTTGCGCCTTGGCTTGCGCCACTCGGGCTTGGGCTTGCGCGAGCCCGGCGACGGCAGTTTGATGAGCGGCCTTCTGGTTGTCGTACTCTGATTTGGCGATCAACGCGTCTTTATACAGACCTTGGGCACGGGCCCAGTCGAGGTCGGAGCGCTCGGCGTCCGACTTGGCCCGGTTGAGATCGGCCATCGACGTATTCAAGGCAGCCTCCGCCGCGAGTGCGTCGGTTCGCGCTGCTTCTAGCGAGGCCTGGGTCGCGTTCACATCCGCTTCGGGTTGCACGTTTTCCAGTTGCGCCAGCATCTGTCCCTGCTTGACGCGATCGCCTTCCCGGACGTACAGCTTGATGATTTTGCCGAAAGCGTTGGCGCCGATATTCACATAGGTCTTGGGCTTGATTTCGCCGGATGCGCTGACCACCGCAGCCAGATCCATGCGCTGCGCTTTGCCGGTCTGGACCGTGACCACATTCTTGTGGCTCTGGTAGATGGCAAAACCAACACCGGCGGACAGCACAACGGCTGCCCCGGCTCCCATCGCAATTTTCTTCCACGTAGTCATGGTTCGCCTGTCAGCTTCTTGAACGGTTGGCTGGAATCTCTTGCGACATCATCGTACTCACACTTAGACGGTCGGCCCGCCTTCTAGACACCAAGCCTATTCCGGTGCTCAGGGAGGCACACCCTCACATACGAGTCCCCCCAGGCAAAAGTTCCCCCTTCGTGGAAACTACTGATGGATACCAGGAAAGCCGGTGATTCCACAGAAGCCAACGGATGATTATAGCGTGCCGGGGGCGGTTGGGAAGTGCCTCCGCGGACAACGAGACCGATGCCGACAAAGTACGCCGATCCTTCGGCCCCACAACAAACGTGGGCCTTCAGGATGACACCGATACGAGCGTTGCCCCCAGGCTTCCGCGCGGTATCAGGCCCGGTATCTCCTTGTAGCGGCTCCCGTTGTACACTAAGCCTTCCCCCCAGACGCATGTCCCTTGCGCTCAAGCCGACGCACGCCACGGTGAAGGCCTACTACGAGACGCTTCACCAATACGGCCAGCTCCACATCGATCATGAGGGAGCCGTCCGCAGCGCGTTCCAGGAATTGCTGGCGAAATCCGGACGCAGAGCAAAGCCGCAACTGACGCTTGTCCCGGAGTACCGGATCGAGCGTGCCCGCGGCTCTTCCGTCATCGTGGACGGAGCGCTCGTCGATCTCTACCACCTGCCGCACGGCTATTGGGAAGCCAAAGACGAACGGGACGATCTTGCCAAGGAGGTCCAGCTCAAGCTCGACAAGGGCTACCCTCGCGACAACATTATTTTCCAGGCTCCCGAGCGCGCCATTCTTTACCAGGGCGGGGCACGCATCCTCGACGAGAACATCACCAGCCCCGACTCCCTCGTCCATGTCGTCAACCAGTTCTTCGACTACAAGGCTCCGCACATTCAGGAGTGGGAGCACGCGGTTACGGATTTCTCCGAGCGCATTCCAGAGCTGGCCGCTGCCGTCAAGAAGACTATTGATGAAGAACGCCGCCGGAATCCGGCCTTCGTTCGCAGCTTCGACGACTTCTACGCCCTTTGCCGTCAGGCCATCAATCCCAATCTTTCGGAAGAAGCGGTCGAGCGCATGCTGGTGCAGCATCTGCTCACCGAGCGCATCTTCCGCAAGATATTCGACAACCCGGATTTCACCCGCCGCAACGTAGTCGCGGCTGAGATCGAAAAGGTCATCAACGAACTCACCAAACGCGCCTTCAACCGCGACGAGTTTCTGGGCAACCTCGACCGCTTTTACAAAGCCATCGAGCAGAGCGCGGAAAACGCCACCAGCTTCTCCGAAAAGCAGGCCTTCCTCAATAAAGTTTACGAGCGCTTCTTCCAGGGCTATTCGCCGAAAGAGGCCGACACTCACGGCATCGTCTACACTCCGCAGCCCATCGTCAACTTCATGGTGCGCAGCGTCGAGGAGATTCTGCAAAAAGAGTTCGGGCGCTCGCTCGGCGATAAAGGCGTCCACATCCTCGATCCTTTTGTCGGCACCGGCAACTTCATCGTGCGCATCATGCAGGAGATCAAGGCCACCGACCTGCAATACAAATACGAGAACGAACTGCACTGCAACGAGGTCATGCTGCTGCCCTACTACATCGCCAGTATGAACATCGAGCACGCCTACTTCGACCGCACCGATGAGTACAGGCCGTTTCCGGGGATTTGTTTGGTTGACACGTTCGAGTTAGCGGAAGCCGACCAAAGTGGGTTCAGCTTCATGACTGCGGAAAACGCCGAGCGCGTGAAGAAGCAGAAGGAATCACCAATCTTCGTTGTTATTGGCAATCCTCCGTACAATGCACAGCAACTGGACGAGAACGACAACAACAAAAACCGGAAATACCCTGCTTTAGATGCGCGCGTTTCTCGGACTTACGCCACTGACTCTGCCGCGTCTAGCTTAACTAAGCTCCGCGACCCCTACGTGAAAGCGATCCGATGGGCGACCGACCGTGTTGGCAAAGAAGGTATCGTCGCATTTGTCAGCAATAACAGTTTCTTGGACCAGATCGCCTTCGATGGCGTTCGCCAAAACCTTGCGAAGGACTTTCACTCGATCTACATCCTTGACCTCGGCGGCAACGTGCGCAAGAACCCGAAGTTGTCGGGAACTACCCACAACGTGTTCGGAATTCAGGTTGGAGTCAGCATCGAGTTCTTCGTCAGAGGCGGAAAATCCGCCAGGACACCGCGAGCGGCGAAGATCGGATATGCAAGCGTAGATCCATTCTGGCGCAAAGAACAGAAGTTCCGATTTCTAGAAGCTCATGACGATATCAGCAGAATTACGTGGCAAACACTCGAACCCGATAAGAAAGACACCTGGCTGACCGAAGGCCTCCGCCCAGAGTTCGAACGCTTTTTGCCAATGGGCGATTCGGACAAATCACTCCGCTCCCCACCGGCAGCATTTGCCGTCTACAGCCTCGGCGTCAATACCAACCGGGATTCTTGGGCCTACAACTTCGGGGAGGATGCCCTTAAGCGAAACGTCAAGGCCTCGATTGATTTCTATAATGAAGAGGCGGGCAGATACATTCAGTCGGGCAAGCCATCGGATCTCGACAGTTTCGTCCGCTACGATGGAAGACGCATAAGCTGGAGCCGCGACCTAAAACAGGATCTAAGGCGTGGACGCAAAGGTGAGTTCGGCGAGAATAAGGTGCGCCGATCAATGTACCGACCATTCTGTCAACAGTTTTTCTTCTTCGATCGCCTGTTCAACGAGGAAGTCTATCTGTTTCACCGCATATTCCCAACTCAGGATTCCGAGAACGTTGTCATCTGGGAGAAGATTGGCACGGAAGCTCCCCACTACACGCTTGCGGTCAACATGATCCCGAACCTTATGCCTCAGGGCGGATCGCAATGCTTCCCCTTCTACACCTATGCCGAAGACGGCAGCAACCGGCGCGAGAACATTACCGACTGGGCGCTCGAACAATTCCGCGCCCGTTACCACGATCCCTCCATCAGCAAGTGGGACATCTTCCACTACATCTACGCCGTTCTGCACCATCCCGAGTACCGCGAGCGCTACGCCGCCAACCTGCGGCGGGAGTTGCCGCGCATTCCGTTTGTTGCGGCCTCTTCCCCTACTCTCTCATCCCGAGCCGAGCGTGAGCGTCCGAAGGACGGTCATGCGGAGTCGAGGGACCCCGCGTCCGCCGGCACGCGCGAAGGAGTCGGCAGGGAATTCTCTCTACGGACTTCGTCCGGGCGGGTGCTTGGTGAGAATGCCCATCCAGAGCAAGAACAGACGCCGGGGAACTCGGGGTCTTTCGACTCCATGAATGGACTCGCGAGCGCGTCCATTCACTACGCTCAAGATGACGGAGTTAGGGATCAGACGGAAAAGAGTACCGACCTCGGCGTTTTTCGAGCCTTTGTGAAGGCAGGTGCGCGGTTGGCGGAGATTCATATTCACTACGAGAAGCAGACCGAATATCCACTCACCAAAACGGAAAAAGCCGGAGAAAAGCTGGACTGGCGCGTCACCAAGATGCGCTTGAGCAAAGGCAAGACTTCGCTGAGCTACAACCAGTTCTTGACCCTCAACGGCATCCCAAAGGAAACGTACGACTATCGACTCGGCAACCGTTCGGCTCTCGAATGGGTGGTCGATCAATACCAGGTCTCGACCGACAAACGCAGCGGCATCACCGATGATCCAAATCGGGACGACGATCCGCAGTACATCGTGCGGCTGATCGGTCAGGTCATCACGGTTAGTTTGGAGACGGTGAAGATTGTGCGGGGGCTGCCTCCGCTCGGACTGCCTAATTAGCGACCTTCGGGGCCTGAATCAAATCGGGATCGTGGTGGCGCGGCTGAAGCCGCGCCGCTTCCACGAATCTGTGCGGACTCTGCGCGAACCTCGTCCGGGCGGGGTGCGTGACCAGAATGCCTCTCAGGGTCCGCAGCAGCTGCAGGCAGACGCGGGGTCTTTCGACTCCGTGAATGGACTCGCGGGCGAGTCCATTCACTGCGCTCAAGATGACAGGGTTAAGAAGCCAGAGTTGGAAACCGTGCTACGTTGCGGGGTCGGAATTCGGGATCATCTCTTCCTCCTGATTCCATTCGGGCTGTGGCGTGGTCCGGCGGCGGTGGTTGCGGAGTAGGTGCCAGGCTTCTTTGTAGGGGGCCCAGCGGCTGGCTTGGGTCTTGGTGAAGAGCATGATTGCGGTCTTTTTGCCGCCTATTATGAGCCTGGCGGGGATGATGTACCAAACGTCCTCGGGGATGACGTAGGCGGCGAGGAAATCGAAGTCTCCGCGCTTGTAGGGTGGGCTGGTGGCGCTGGGGTGGGTGCCGCAGATGTAGCAGCCCTCGGGGCGTTGGTAGGCGGTGGATTTGACTTGCACGCGGACGAAGTTGCCGCGGTTTTCGACGACCACGTCGTAACGGGCCATCTCTCCCCAGGGGAAGGTGATGCGGAGGCCGTGTTTGGCGGCTTGAGCCATGAACTGGAGTTCGGCCCACTCGCCGCGGCGTTTGCAGTTCGTCATGTAATTCTTCTTGCGTGACTTCATAGGGGCAATAAAAAACGCGGCCTGGAGAGGCCGCGTTCCTTTCTGTGACTGTCTATATCTATTATATCAATCTGAAATAGGGAACTATGACATGTTTTCTAACTTTATTTTCTGATTAGATGCAATGAGTTGAACCGAATTTGGTCAATTTTGCCTCTTGACAAGATTTTTGCCGGGGGAGAGTTTTCGCTGCGGTCTGTAGTTGCCAGATCTTTTGCAACCGGTGAACCGATTTCTCCCCAGCGGTCACTGGGAACGATATCTGGAAGGAATCGAAAATCGGCCAGGTTCGATCTACAATTGGGGGAGGAGTCTTTATGCGTGAGGTTGTGATTGCTTCTTCTGTCCGCACGCCTGTCGGGCGGGCATTCAAAGGCACGCTGCGGGCTACGCGTCCGGATGAACTGGCTGCGGTTGCCATCAAGGGTGCGCTCGAACGGGTGCCGCAGATTGATCCCAAGGAAATCGAAGACGTCATTCTGGGGTGCGCCATGCCCGAGGCTGAACAGGGCATGAACGTGGCGCGGATTGCCTCGCTGCGGGCGGGGTTGCCGGTCGAGGTTTCGGCGCTCACCATTAATCGGTTTTGCTCGTCCGGGTTGCAGGCCATTGCCATTGCGGCCGAGCGCATTATGAGCGGAGGGGCGGAGATTGTCGTGGCTGGGGGAACGGAATCGATGTCCATGATTCCGATGGGAGGGCATAAGATCTCGCCGAATCCCTGGCTGGTCGATCATTATCCTGACGCTTATCTTTCCATGGGGCTGACGGCGGAGAGAGTGGCCCAGCGCTTTGGCATTACGCGCGAGGCTGCGGACGAATTCTCGCTTGGCAGCCATCAGAAGGCACTGGCCGCAATTCAGGCGGGAAAGTTTGCCGACGAAACTGTTGCTGTGCCGGTGAGTTTTACTACTCCGAATGGGGCGAAGCCGAAGCGGCAGGAGATCGTGTTCAAAGTGGACGAGGGTCCGCGGGGCGACACTTCGCTCGACGCTCTGCTTTCGCTGAAGCCGGCGTTCCACGTGAAGGGTACGGTCACGGCGGGCAATTCCTCGCAGATGTCCGACGGCGCGGCGGCGGCTGTGGTTATGTCGGCCGAGCGGGCTCAACAGTTGGGTATCAAGCCGCTGGCACGCTATGTGTGCTTTGCCACGGCGGGATACAAGCCGGAAGAAATGGGGTTAGGGCCGGTGTTTGCGATTCCCAAGGCGCTTAAGATGGCGGGGCTCAAGCTGTCCGACATTGATGTGATCGAACTCAATGAGGCGTTTGCGGCGCAGTCGCTGGCCGTGGTGAAGGAGGCTGGGCTTGATCCCGGGCGGGTGAATCCGAATGGGGGAGCGATTGCGCTGGGGCATCCCCTGGGTTGTACGGGCGCGAAGCTGACGGCGTCGATCATCCGCGAACTGAAACGGCGCAAGGCGAGGTATGGACTGGTGACTATGTGTGTGGGTGGAGGCATGGGGGCGGCGGGGGTCTTTGAGAACCTGAGCTGAAGCCGCGGTCAGCCCAGCTTGGCGCGCATTTCCTTTGCCAGCGCGTCTACGGCGCGCATTTTGGCTTCGGCGAGTACGGGCAGATCGGGCACATCGAGCGCGATCTCGCAGGACAGCAGCAACGCCGTAATGGTGCCCCTTAGCTCACTGCGTAAAATCTGTTCGGCCTCTTGCCTGGCGGACAGTAGTTCTCGCTTGCGCCGGTGCAGGGCGGAACGCAACTCGCGCGAGATTCTGTCGATCCCGCTGATCGCAAAATTTGTAAAAACGGGGACGGCGGTTCCCATGTGTTTGAAAATGGTTTCGACGTCGTCAGGTTCGGCGTCCAATAACAACTGATCGAGGATCACCGCCGAGAATTCGTGGGCCTGCAATTGGGCCACCGCTCTGGGCAAAGTGGCCGCGACCTCGACAGGTTCGGTGGCGGCTTCCTGCAGAGCTTTCGCGCAGTCTTGAGCTTTGGCCAGAGAGGTAATCAGCAGAATCATATTCTGCGAAAGTGCACGTGGTTAGCCAGAGGTCGCGCGTTGATAACAAGGAGGTTGTGAGACCGGCCAACTTCTCTCTGTTCCGTTGCGGAACACGGAGTTCGGATTCGGGCCGATTTTCATGGGCAGGGGCATTTCGCAGTCGGGACCGAGTTGTACGGACGGCCTTTCGGGCTGCGCTCGAAGCCTCGCCGCGATTCGGACGGGCGAGTCGCCCGTCACCACACGGTCTCCGCCCGGACGGGCGGGGGCGCCCGTCCCTCCATTATTGAAACCTTCTACGCTTGGACGTCGTACTCCTTTAGTTTGCGATAGAGGGTGGTTTTGCCGATGCCCAGCAGCCGGGCTGCCAGGAGCTTGTCCCCGTTGAGCTGGGTAATGGTGCTCAGGATCGTCTTTCTCTCCATCTCCGAGATGGGAATGATTTTGGCAGAGGTTTCCGCTTCAATCGTGCTATGGCCGTTCCCGCCATGAATTGCGCTGGGCAAGTCAAGGACCTGGATCTCGGGGCCGCTGTTCATGGCACAGGCCCGCTGCAAACAATTCTCCAGTTCCCGGACGTTGCCGGGCCAGTCGTAGGCGAGCAGGGCTTTCATGGCTTCGTCGCTGAGCACCCGCTCTTGCCGGAATTCTCTTGCCATCTGTTCCAGGAAGTAGGCTGCCAGGACCGGAATGTCCTGCCGGCGCTCACGCAGGGCGGGGATGCGCAGGTTCAGCACATTCAGGCGGAAGTACAGGTCGCGCCGGAAGGTTCCCTGGGCCACGGCTGTTTCCAGGTCGCGGTTGGTGGCGGCGAGGATTCGGACGTTGATGATGGTGCGCTTGGTACTGCCGACTTGGCGGATTTCCTTTTCCTGGATGGCGCGCAGCAGCTTGGCCTGGAGATCGACGGGCAGTTCTCCAATTTCATCGAGGAACACCGTGCCGCCCTCGGCCATGGCCAGCAAGCCTTCCTTGGCCTGCACTGCGCCGGTGAAAGCGCCTTTCACATAGCCGAACAGTTCGCTCTCTATTAAGGTAGGCACCAGCGAGCCGCAGTCCACAGGAATGAACGGCTTGTCGCGGTATGGGCCGGAGAAGTGAATGGATCGGGCCACCATTTCCTTTCCGGTCCCGCTTTCTCCCAGGATCAAGACGGGATGATTGCTAAGCGCAGCCTTGGCGATCATCCGGTAGAGCTTCTCCATTTCGGGGGCGCGCCCGACGATGCTGCCGAAGCCCAGCTTTGATTTGATTTTCTCGCGCAACATGCGGTTCTCAGTCTTCAGCCTTAAATGAGCGGCAACCCGGTCCAGCAGGAGCTTCAACTCGTCGACGGTGAAGGGCTTGGTCACATAGTCATAGGCGCCGTTTTTCATGGCTTGCACGGCCGACTGCACCGTGGCGTAGCCGGTGACCACGACGACCTCGGCATCGGGGCGGCGCTGCTTGATCTTGCGCAAGGCCTCCAATCCGCCGGCGCCGGGCAATTTAAGATCGAGCAGAACCACGTCGACGGCTTGCGACTCCAGCAGACGGTAGGTGTGTTCAGCCGACTCAGCCACCATCACGTTGAAGCCCAAAGTCTGTGCTACTTCGCGGCAAACGTCACGAATTACGCGTTCGTCGTCGACGATCACCAGAGTGAGCAAATTGGCCGCCTCGAGCTGAGGCGGATTAAAAGCATGAGCAGTGGCGCTGGTCATACAGATTTTCCTCTTCCTGTTTTTGCTTTTCTCGGTCCCCGGATTTTTTGATTCGGAGCCGGATGGTTCGTGTGGGACATTGGGGGAATATTGGATGGGTTGGCTTCCAGGCCAACTCGCGGGAGATGGACGACCACTCGTGTGCCTTTCCCTTTTTCACTTTCCACTTCGATGGTCCCGCATTCGTGTTTCACGATGCGGTGGACGGTGGCCAGGCCCAGCCCATTTCCTTGTCCGGGCTTTTTGGTGGTGAAGAACGGTTCGAACAGCCGGGAACGGGTTTCGGCGTCCATGCCGCAGCCGGTGTCGCTGACCGCCAACGCGATCCAGAAATCGCAGAATTGCTTCTCCTCACCGCGCCCCGAGCGTGGCAGGTTTGGTCCCTCGCAGTTGGTGGTGCGGAGCGTGACTCGGCCGCCGTCGGGCATGGCATCGCGCGCGTTCAGAACCAGGTTCAGGATGATCTGCTGAACCTGGGCTGGATCCATCTTCACCAGGCCCAGATCCTCGGCGAGATCGATAACGAGTTCGATATTCTCGCCAATCAGGCGGCTGAGCAGATTTCGCACCTCGGAAACGACATCATTCAAGCAAAGCAAGCGAGGCTCGACCGCCCGCTGCCGCGCCACCGCCATCAACTGCTGGATAAGTCCGGCGCCCTGCTCTCCGGCGTTGCGGATTTCTTCCGCGAAACGCCGCAGCCGGCTATTCTTCTCCAACCCAGCCAGGATCAGTTCGCTGCAAAGCACCATTCCAGTCAGCAAGTTGTTGAAGTCGTGGGCCACACCCCCAACCAGGCGGCCGATGGCCTCCATCTTGTGGGCGTCCCGCAACTGCTGTTCGGTTGGCGGCCGGTCTGCTGGTTCCTCATGTTTCACAAGAAGTTGTGGAATTGCGCTCATAGGGGCATCTGTCCGAGTACGAAGTCCTGATGCGAGTCACGCGTGTCTGAGCGTGCTCCTCATTTGGGAAGTCTAGGCGGACATGGCGATGGATCGCTGTGACGATTGAACAGGAGTCTGCAGGCTCAGGCCGAATCCAAAATGGGAGTAGAGATTTGACGCGATCTCGTAGGCCCACAACGGGCAACTTGACTTTCAGAGCAGTGTCAATCCTGCAAATGCAAGGGCTGAGCCAAACGAAAGGTGAAGCGGTGACCTGTGGAAAACACCACATCGCCCGGGTTGAGATCGCCGGAGGGATCGCTGCGGATCGCTGAATCCACGGCGGGTGCAGCTGCTGCGCTCGAGCCGCTTAGCTCCGATCCGTTGGCGGTCGCCAGTTGGCTGCGTTTCTCATACCGTCTGCCCTTGGCGAAAATGCTGGAGGTCTCGATCGGGATGGACTTCCCGTTGATAGCAATCGACGCAAGAGTCAGGCGCAGGTAGCCCGGATCGTGCTGGCCGCCGGCGGCCTTGGTGGCTACAATTTTCCCCGTGACCGGGGTGCTCTGTGGCATAACCGTTTTTCCGGCCAGGGCCACGGGTTCGTCCAACACCGCCTCGAAAGAGTTACCCGCCCGGGAATTTGCGCTGGACAGGGGCAAGCGCAATTGGATGACAATCTCAGTTCCGACCGGAATTGAGTCAGAAGCGAATGCAGCGGTGGGAGAGATCCCCCGGCCATCGGAGACGCGCTCGAAGGGAAGCTGGCCGGTGTCAGCGGGCTTGGCTGAGCCGGGAACGGCGAGTTGCCGCGAGCAACCTGTAGCGCCGACCAAGCTGAGCCAGACTAGGACGACCCAGGCTGGGGCGACCGAGGAAAAGTCGAGAACCACAGCTAGTCGGCTTGCCTGCGGCCATCTTTTCATAAGCGCATCCTGCCCAGAGTACGGGATTGGTGACAAGTCGCAAAAGAGATGCCATTCTCTTGACTCTAGGAATCATGCATTTAGAGCGAGCGACCGAGCGCGGGGATGTAGATTCTGCGTGGGTATTTCTTCTCTTCCACGATTTAAGCCAGTCGGAAAATCGGGCTTCGCCGTTCCGTCACAGCGAACGGTGATGCTGGTCATTGCGCGGCGTAGCTAAAGCGGGGAAGCTTCAAGGTTGAGGTTCCCTGAGCCCTTCCTCATTCGCAAGTGGCTTCGCAAGACCAAATCAAGGCAACTCAGAAATTTCGGGTTTCCCTCGACCCTAGTCCTGCGTGCGTCAGCGCTCCCCGGCCGCCGCGAAACCCAAACAGAAACGAATCCTTAATGAGCTGCGCAATGTGGCGGGAGGAGAAACATCATGAGCTATAAGAAATTCCTGGGAGCCATGAGCACGGCTCTGATGATCGTCACTGTAATTCTTGCGTTGGCGCCCGGCGTCTGGGCACAAAGCAAGTACAAAACTTTGTACAAGTTCAAAGGCGGCACGGACCAAGCCCCGGGAAATTTAATTTTCGACGCAGCGGGAAATCTCTACGGCACGTCGGGCGGCGGCACCTACGGTGGAGGCGCGGTTCTTGAGCTAAGGCCGAGCTCCGACGGAAGCTGGACCGAGAGTGTGCTGTACAGCTTTTGCTCCCTCACGAACTGTGTTGACGGACAGGGCCCCAACGGCCCCCTGATCTTCGACCAGGCAGGAAACCTCTACGGCACGACCTATTCGGGTGGCACTGGCGGCGGCGGCGTCGGCAACGGCGTCGGTACTGTGTTCGAGCTCGTGCCCAATTCGGATGGAAGCTGGACCGAGAGCGTGCTGTACAGCTTTTGCGTCGCCGGATGGCCCTGCGACGACGGATTGGCTCCCGAAGCCGGCCTGATCCTCGACCAGGCAGGAAATCTCTATGGGACGACCAGCGGAATGCTTGACTGTTACGGTGTCGGTGGCGTGGGAGGCTGTGGCAACGTCTTCAGGCTGACGCCCAATTCCGACGGAACCTGGACTGAGAGCGTACTGTATACCTTTTGTTCCCTCACCAACTGCGCCGACGGACTGTATCCTGAGGAACCCCTGGTCTTCGACCAGGCAGGAAATCTCTACAGCACGGCGATTGCGGGCGGCACCGTCAGCTGTGAGCTTGAGGGCTGTGGCGTCGTCTTCAAGTTGGAACCCAATTCGGACGGAAGCTGGACCGAGACTGTGCTGCACAGCTTCTGCTCCCTCAAGGACTGCCGTGACGGGGGACGATTCCCCAGTAATCTGATCATTGACCAGGCAGGAAATCTCTACGGCGCGACTGCCGAAGGGGGCATTTACAGCCCTTATGGGGGCGTCGCTTTCAAGCTGACGCAGGGGACGGACGGCAGTTGGAGCGAGAAGCCTCTGTATCAATTCGGCAACGGCAAGGACGGCGCGTATATTGTTACTCCCGGCGGCTTCCAAGCTGGAAGCCTCTATGGCGTGACATGGTCGGGTGGCAACCCTACCTGCGGATGTGGCGTTGTCTTTAAGCTGACGCCGGGCCCGAACGGAGGGTGGCACGAGACACGGCCGTGGACCTTCAGCGGCCATCCGGCAGCCAATCCCACCTCGGTGATCCTCGACACAGCCGGGAACATCTACGGGACGGTCGGGGGGGGGCCCGGCGGATCGGTGTTTGAGATTACGCCATAGCTGGTTTCTCGGCTTTGCGGGGCTGCGGTGCACAGTGGAGGAAAATCGCGGATTGCTGGGCCCTGAACTTTTTTCTCGGTCGCAGAGATTCACAAACAGCCACACCATGTGGCGAGGAGGAAATATGAAAGCTGCGAAATTCGCGTTCTTACGTCGCGTGACGGGATTTTGTTCCAGCGCGGCACTGATGCTCACAATGTTGGTCCTGATCGTTTCGGCTACGACCGCAGCTGCGCAGACTCCTGTCTTTGTTCCGGGAAATGTCTCAGGTTGTTTTGGCAACCCGGATACCGGGTGCTCCGTGCCGCTCGTTCGCGCTCTCACGGTTAGCGGACCAGGGACGATTACCGTCACGTATGTCAGCGGCATGGTGAACTGGGGCGGTGGAGACGGCGGCCCGAACGGCGGCCCCTATGTTAACGGCGACGGCTTTCAGTTTCCCCTTCAGGAAGCCAGAGGGATCGCTTCCAACAAGAAGTTAGGGAATATCGCCGCGTTATTCGGCGTATTCGTTCCTCAATCGAGGGTTCAACGAGCCGGCTTCAGCGCGCTTGACGGCACCAAGAACGTGACGAAGGTCGGCATTATGCCCTGTAACCTCTTCTTTATCGGTACCGGCAAGACCTTCCCGGTGAGTGAGGCGGGCACCCTTTACTTGGGCATCAACGACTGGTACGTCGGCGACAATGGCGGAGGCTTCAACGTCACGGTCACCGGGCCTTGATGCGGGTTCATTCATTACTCCCCGGCTGCCCACAATCGTCGGCTGCGCAGCCGGGCCTTTCTTGTCAGGCGAAGGGCTTGACCGCAATTCTGACGAACTGGTTAACGCGACGGAACTCGATGGGGTCTTCTTGCCGCCGGCTACGCGGCTTGAATCCTCGCCAACACCCACTCCCGGGGCACCGGCTGAAACGTCAGCTCATCTTCCGGGACGGTGAATTCGAGTTCGCAGCGCGGGCAAGCGAATTCCCACGGTTTTCCGCGGCCGCGTTCGACGGCAGAGGCCGGTCTCAACGCTATGACTAATTCACCGCAGTCGGGCATTGGGCAAATTGCCCCTGCCGCGACTTCGTCACATGCTTCCCATTGACGCAGCATTGTGTCTGCCTTTCGACGGGGTTCCAAAAAGACTTCTGAAATGCGTGGGCAAGAGAGAGGTGACGTTACGGAGCCATAATCCTCGGTCGCGATCTGCGGGGGTAAGTCGGATATTCTCAGGGGCACCGAGAATCGGCTGTGGGAGCGGAACCGTCGCCACGGTTTCGTCTTCTCGCAGACTCAGGGTCATGGTGGACGAGCAGTGACTGCAAAGCCAGAAGTACTCCACGCGGTCGGACTTGGACGGCGGCAGCGTGGGGTTGCTTTCGAGGCGAAAGAGCGTGCCATCCTTGAGGTAGCGAAACGGAGTAGAGCAGGAGGGATTGCTACATTTGGCTACCATAACCGCACTCCGTCGCTAGTAATACAGTTGCCAGTGTCCTCCTAATTTTCTCGCGATACAGTGACGGACCTCACACTTCCATGTGACTTAAGCGGTGGATTTCCGAAAACGGAAGCTGGCCGGTTACCAACGGAACTTTCCCCTTTCCCGCCTGCCGCGCTACAGTTTCGCCTATGGCTACCGCTGCTCCGAGAAAGTACCGCTGCCTGCAATGCGAGATGACCGAAGAACGATGCGATTGTGAAAAATACTGCTGCCTCTGCCAATCGCTGATGGAGGTCCGCCTCTGTGAGGATAGCTTGTACTACTGCAAGCCCTGCCGCGAAGCCTGTGGCTACAAGATGGGGGACGAGGGGTCGGCTTCTAACTTCTAGCCTTCGAACTCCTAACTCCGTCGGGATCAGCCGCTAACTTTCCTTGCCCAGTCTACGTCCCACAAGAATGAATCAGGTGTAGTATTCCTTCTCGGAAGGAACCTGCTATGTCGTCGACCCTATCGTCGCGGACAGTCACGGTTGCCCGAGCGCCTGAAGCCGCTTCAACCAGCGGAGTAGCGGGAGTGGGCTCCGGCCGAATCATTTCACTCGACATCATGCGGGGATTAGTCATGGTCATCATGGCACTCGACCATACCCGGGATTTCTTCACGAATCTCCGCTTCGAGCCTGAAAACCTGGCCCAAACCTATTACGCGCTGTTTTTCACCCGCTGGATTACTCATTTCTGCGCGCCCTTGTTTTTCTTTCTGGCGGGCACCGGCGCCTACTTCTATGGCAGGCGCAGAACCCCGCAGGTTCTGACCCACTTTTTGTGGACCCGCGGACTCTGGCTGATTTTCCTCGAATTCACCCTGGTCGGAACTGCTTGGACTTTTGTTTTTCCCTTCGGAAACTTTCTCGTGATCTGGGCCTTAGGCGCTTGCATGGTCCTGATGGCAGCGATTGTCCGGATGCCGCTGCGCTGGGTCGCGGGCTTCGCGGGAATTCTGATTCTCGGCAGCGATCTGCTGGATCCCGTTCGTCCGCGGCAGTTTGGTTCGTTCGCCTGGGTATGGACGATCCTGCACGTCAGAGGTGGCGCACTGCTTCCTTTCCACATGCAGAAATTCGTTCTATTTCCGCTGATCCCGTGGGTTGGGGTTATGGCGGCGGGTTATGTTTTTGGCTCAGTGTATCTGCTGGAGAAAGAGCGCCGGCGAAAGCTGATTGCGCAAATCGGGTTGGGTCTGACCGTGGCTTTTGTCGTCCTTCGCCTGACCAATCTATACGGAAATCCTCCGGTCGGATTGGGTGGCGTTTCTCAAGGTCCATGGCACATTCAGCCGACCGTGGAAAAGACTGTGATTCTTTTCTTCGATGTCGAGAAGTATCCGCCGTCTTTGCAATTCCTGCTGATGACGCTTGGCCCGTCTCTGCTGCTACTGGCCTGGCTCGACAAGAAACTCGATCAGAGAGACGGCAACCAAAGTGTTTCGCCGATGCTGTCCCCGCTCTTGACCTTCGGGCGGGTGCCCATGTTTTTCTACATCCTGCATCTGTATCTCATTCACTCGCTGGCCGTCCTGGTGGCAGTGCTGTCTCATCAGCCGGTTGCGTGGCTTTTGCACGGTGGCTTCTTCGGTGCTCCCAATGACTGGGGATACAATCTGCCGTTTGTCTACCTGACGTGGATCACGGTAGTCGTCATTCTGTATTTCCCGTGCCGCTGGTATGAGGGAGTCAAGCAGCGGCGGAAGGATTGGTGGCTGAGCTACATCTGAGGGAACCCCTATTCCGCTGTCATTCCGAGGAGCGAAGCGACGAGGAATCCAGGTGTTCGCGAGGATGCGAAGAACCCAGATCCCTCGCTGCGCTCGGGATGACAACGAATAAAATTCGGGATGACAACAAGTAAACCGGATCTCAGCTAGATCACTACGGCTTCTTTGTATTCCCCGAACACCCTTCGCATGGTGTCCGAGATTTCGCCCACTGTGGCGTGGGCTTCAACGGCTCCGACGATGTGCGGCATCAGATTGGTCCCCGAGCGGGCTGCGTCTTCGACTTTCTGGAGGGAATCTTTCCAGGGTTGAACGTCGCGGTGGGTGCGCAAAGCACGCAGTCGTTCCACCTGCTTGCGTTCGAGGGATTCGTCGATGTGCAGGGTTGGGATCGGCTTTTCTTCCTCGACTGTGAAGCGGTTTACTCCCACGACCACAGCCTCGGCGCGATCCACTTGCTGCTGATATTCGTAGGCGGCGTTCTGGATTTCCTGTTGCACGTACCCGCGCTCGATGGCTTTCAGCATTCCTCCGAGAGCCTCGATCTTGTCCAGATATTCTGACGCTCGGCTTTCGATTTCGTTGGTCAAGCTCTCGATGTAATAGGAACCGGCTAACGGATCGACGGTCTGGGGCGCTCCAGATTCATAAGCCACAATCTGCTGTGTGCGCAAGGCAATGCGTGCCGCTTGCTCGGTAGGCAGGGCCAGGGCTTCATCGTAGGAGTTGGTATGCAGTGATTGCGTGCCGCCGAGAACCGCTGCCATGGCCTGAATGGCGGTGCGGACAATATTGTTTTCCGGTTGCTGTGCGGTGAGCGTGGAGCCGGCGGTCTGGGTATGAAAGCGCAGCATCCAGGAACGCGGATTCCTGGCTTTGAAATGCTCGCGCATGATGCGAGCCCACATGCGGCGGGCGGCACGGAACTTGGCGACTTCTTCCAAGAAATTGCTGTGCGCATTAAAGAAGAACGAAAGACGCGGCGCGAATTTATCCACATCGAGGCCGGCGTCGATGGCGGCCTGCACGTACGCGATGCCGTTGCTCAGCGTAAATGCGACTTCCTGCACCGCGGTCGATCCGGCTTCCCGCATGTGATAACCAGAAATCGAAATCGTATTCCACTCGGGCACATTTTCGTTGGTCCATGCGAACAGGTCAGTGATGATGCGCATCGCCTGCTTCGGCGGATAGATGTAGGTTCCGCGCGCAATGAATTCCTTGAGGACATCGTTCTGCACCGTGCCGGAAAGTTTGCGGATGTCCGCGCCCTGGCGGCGAGCGACCCCAACATAAAGCGCGAGCAGGATCGACGCCGTGGCATTGATGGTCATCGAGGTAGAAACCTTGGTCAACTCGATGCCGTCGAAGAGGCGCTGCATGTCCTCGATGGAGTCGATCGCCACGCCGACTTTGCCGACTTCCCCGACGGCAAGCGGGTGGTCGGAGTCCAAGCCGATTTGCGTGGGCAGATCGAAGGCGACCGAGAGTCCAGTCGTCCCGTTGGCCAGCAGATATTTATAGCGCTTGTTGGATTCCTCGGCATCGCCCATGCCCGCGTATTGGCGCATGGTCCAAAGGCGTCCACGGTACATGGTTGCCTGCACGCCGCGGGTGTAGGGATACTCGCCGGGGTAGCCAACTTGCCGGTCGTAGTCCCAAGTTTCGAGATCGGCAGGGCTGTAGAGTGGGCGAACGGCGATGTGAAGGTCGGATTGCGGTTCTGACTTCAGTTTCTCGGTCATGGCGGAAACCTTTAACCACGAAGGACACGAAGGTCCACAAAGGAAAACCCTCCACTTGAGATCTCATGTGGGATCAAAGATTGTGTCCTCCCTTGACTGGACGTAGATTTCCTTTGTGGACCTTCGTGTCCTTCGTGGTTAAAGGTTTTAGGTCTTCTTCCACACCCTCCAAAACGAGCTTACTCCGAACCACCCAAAGAGCCCAGCAAAGCAGACAGCGAGCGCCACGCGGCTGGACGTTGCATGGCCAGTCTGATACTTCGCGTACTCGCGAAAGAAGGCGATGACTCCGATCCCGGCTAAGAATAAGAAAACAAAACCTGTCACCTCAAGCCAGAGTTGCCCCAGGACGCGCCCGAAGTGCGCCGCGGTTGCCCGCACGGCTTTGGTTACCGCGCCGAAAGTTCGGGTCTGGCGTGCGTGCTGCGATATCACCCGGCCCGCGACCCGCGCCGCGATGCCCAGCTTTCGACTGGTGGAGACGCTCGACATCCTCATAATTCTATCAATATTTGTCGAGCAGGGTTTCGTTTTCCGGGTTTCGGGTTACAATATCGCGGGCGCCAGCGGTTTCGAGTTCGAAACATTCTGACCCGTGTGCGCATCTAATTGGTTAGACAGCGGTAGGGTGCTTTTCGGTGTGCACCGAGGTAAACTCGAGGGCACAGCAACCGGATCCTGCGAGGGGGTTACGTGGACCAGCAACTAAAGCAGTTGATGAAGGAACTGGGCGAAGCGATCAACGAGTCGCTGGCTGATTCCGAGCCTATTGCCGATGTCGTTTCCCGCATCAAAGAGGGCGGCTACGATATCTTCCTGGTGCTCGAGGCCACGATCGGGGTCAGCAAGCCCGGCGACAAATCCAGCGACAAGACCTCCCTGGTGACGACCCTTACCAGCAATCCCGATTTCAAGATCAGCGATCAGGATTTGAAATTCCTCAAGTCGCTGCGAATCAAAATCGAGGACGACGCGGCGTAAGACTGCCGCCGTGTTCTTTCCAGACTTTTTGTAGACGACCCGCTCTCGCGGGCCACGATTTTCCAAGCCACCCTTGTTGTCATCCCGAGCATCGCGAGGGATCTGCAGTTTTTCGAATTCCCAGAAGAATGCAGATTCTTCGTCGCTTCCGCTCCTCGGAATGACAAGGCGATGGGGATCGTCAGTGGCGGGCGAGCGCGAGCGAGGACGTTCGCGCCTACACGAGCGGAAAACGATATTATGGATGCACATGTACAAGCCAGTTCCAAAGGTGCCCGACTTCCCCGTCATGGAGCGCGAGATGCTCCGCTTCTGGGAAGAGAGCCGCGTTTTCGACAAGCTCCGCGAGCAGAATGCGAATGGCCCGCGCTGGTCTTTCCTCGACGGACCAATCACCGCAAACAATCCCATGGGCGTGCACCACGCCTGGGGACGCTCGCTGAAAGATATGTACCAGCGCTACCACGCCATGAACGGCCAGGCGCTGCGCTACCAGAACGGATTCGACTGCCAGGGCTTGTGGGTCGAAGTGGAAGTAGAGAAGAGTCTCGGACTGCAGACCAAGCGCGAAATCCGCGACTACGGCATTGAGAATTTCGTTCGCGCCTGCAAAGAGCGCGTGCTGACGTACGCAGCGCGGCAGACCGAGCAGTCAATCCGCCTCGGCTACTGGTGCGATTGGGACGATCCCAACGTTTTGCTTGCATTGCGCGACGCGCTTGCCGATGGCGATCGGGTTGTAACCGCGAAACTTCCCAGCGGACACACCGAAACCGCGCGGGCCAGCGAGATCGTGCGCAAGCTGGGTTCGGCCGAATACGGCGGCAGCTACTTCACTTTCTCCGACGAAAACAACTACACGATTTGGGGATTTCTCAAGAAGTGCCACGAGCAGGGCTTCATCTATCGCGGCCACGACGTAATGCCGTGGTGCGGCCGCTGCGGCACGGGGCTGTCGCAAATGGAAGTCGCCGAAGGCCGCCGCATCACCACGCACACCTCAGTCTTCGTGCGCTTCCCCATAAAGGATGAAGAAAAAACCGCGCTGCTGGTCTGGACCACGACTCCCTGGACGCTTGCCTCGAACGTTGCCGTTGCGGTGAATCCGGACATGACGTACCTGAAAGTCCGCCATGGAGACTGGACCTACTACGTCGCCAAGGCGAACTTCGAGCGCGACCGCGTTCAGGAGTTGCAGGTGGAAGGCAAGCACGAAACCCACAAGCTACCTTCCATCCGCACCATCCTCAAAGGCACCGGCACCATCGAAATATTGGAGGAACTCCCCGGCAGCAAACTGCTGGGCCTCACCTACGCCGGCCCGTTCGACGATCTCCCGGCGCAGAACACGCCCGGCGGAGTTTTTCCCTACGGTTCGACGGGAGCAGGCAAGACCGCCGCGGAGTCGCATCGCGTCATCGCATGGAAAGAAGTGAGCGAGGCCGAGGGCACGGGCCTGGTCCACATCGCTCCCGGTTGCGGCGCGGAAGATCAGGAACTCGGCAAGGAAAACGAGCTACCGTTCATTGCTCCGCTCGATGAAAGCTCGGTTTTTCAAGAAGGATTCGGACAACTCACCGGACGCAACGCCAATGATGTCGCAGACGAAGTCGTCGCGCTGCTAAAAGCCAAAGGGTTGCTGGTCGCACGCGAACGCTATCCCCACGTTTACCCGCACTGCTGGCGCTGCAAGTCGGAACTGGTCTTCCGCCCGGTCGACGAGTGGTTCATCCGCATGGACTGGCGCGATCGCATCGAGCGCACCGTGCCCACCATCCGCTGGATTCCCGAAGAAGGCGAAGCCCGCGAACTCGACTGGCTGCACAACATGCGCGATTGGATGATCTCGAAGAAACGCTTCTGGGGACTTGCCCTGCCCATCTGGGTGTGCAACGAGTGCGAGCATTTCAGTGTGATCGGCAGCCGCGAAGAGTTGAAAGATCGCGCCGTTGAAGGATGGGCCACGTTTGAGGGCAATTCTCCCCACCGGCCGTACATCGATGCGGTCAAGATTCGTTGCGAGAAGTGTGGGGGCCTGTCCACGCGCGTCGCGGACGTGGGCAATCCTTGGCTGGATGCGGGCATCGTGCCCTTCAGCACCATGCGTTATTCGACCGACCGCGCATACTGGGAGAAGTGGTTCCCCGCCGATCTCGTGCTCGAAAGTTTTCCCGGCCAGTTCCGCAACTGGTTTTACTCCATGCTGGCGATGAGCGCCATGATTGACGGCCGCGCTCCGTTCAGGGCTCTGTTGGGACACGCTCTGGTTCGCGATGCCCGCGGCGAAGAGATGCACAAGTCGAAAGGCAACTCCATCGCCTTCGACGAAGCCGCAGATGCCTTAGGCGCAGAGGTGATGCGTTACATTTATGCTGAACAAAAGACCGCGCAGAACCTCAACTTTCCCGACTTGCATCCCACGGGCAATGTGGGCCAGACCATCGATGGCGAAGCGCGGCGAAAGCTGCTGACATTCTGGAACTGCTACAGCTTCTTCGTCAGCAACGCCCGCTCCGATGGCTGGAAGCCCGGCCCCGCGGTTCCGATCACCAATCAACTGGACCGCTGGGTCTTAAGCCGCCTGCAACGTTTGGTCGAAGCAGCCCGCAATGCGTTCGACAATTACGAACACTATCGCTTGATCGAAGCCTTCCAGATTTTCGATGATGAATTCTCGAACTGGTATCTCCGCCGCTCCCGCCGCCGCTTCTGGGCGAACGAAGGAGATGCCTATCAGACCATCTACACCGTGCTCACAACCGTGACCAAGGTGATGGCACCGGCATTGCCGTTTCTGACCGAAGAGATTTACCAGAATCTGGTCTGCTCGGTCGATCCGTCAGCACCAGCGTCCGTCCACTTAACCCGTTATCCCCAGGTGGACGCTTCGCTGATCGATGAAGCGCTCGAGCAGAGCATCGACGCGGTCATCCGCATCAAGAACCTTGCGCTGAGCCTGCGGACGCAGAGCAAGACCAAGATCCGCCAACCACTGAGCACGCTGTACGTCCGCCCCAGAGATGCTGCCGACCGGCGCGTGTTGGAAAATACCGAGTACGCCGCGCAGATTCTTGAGGAAACCAACGTCAAGAAGTTGGTTCTGATCGAGGACGAGACCACGCTGGTAAAGCCGACCTTCAAACCCGACGCCAAGAAACTCGGCCCGCGCGCCGGAAAGTACCTGAAAGCAATTGCGCAAGCTCTGAGTCAGGCGGACCCCAAGACTTTGCTGAAGGGTGGCCCACACACAGTGGAAGTCGAGGGACAAACCTTCGAACTCGCCCCAGAAGAAATCCTGACGACGTACGAAGGTCCAGAGAACCTGAAGGCCACCCAGGAGCAAGGCACATTCCTGGCACTCGACACCACGCTCACGCCCGAACTGTTGCAGGAAGGCCTGGCCCGAGACTTCAACCGCCTGGTCCAGGATCAGCGCAAAGCCATGAACCTGAACATTTCCGACCGCATCGCGGTAAGTTATTCCGCCTCGCCCCGCATCGCCGAAGCCATCGCGGCCCACGAATCCTATCTCCGCCATGAACTGCTAGCGGAGCGCCTGGAGCCAAGCGCCACCCAGAACGGCGGAGCCAAGCTCTCGCTGAGCGGCGAGGAGATTATGGTGACGATCACGCGGGCGTGACCGGTCGGAAAGCTAGCGCAGCCCAACCGTTGGATCCATTCTTCTGATGAGATAACCGTGTTGGCTCCTTTCCTCCGAGCCTTTGTCGCAGAGTAGTTTAGAGGTTTAGGTTGGGCCAGCCTCCGCCCTAGGCGTCGAGTTTACGAAAAAGTGCCTCCCACTGTTTCCGGGAAAGCAAGGGCGGAAACTGGCCTCCGCGAAGCCTGCCCTTTTCCCCCGGTGCCCAAAAGATGGGCCAAACCTGCACGTTTCTATGATTGTCCACGTCCCGCAGAAGGAGAAGGAACGGGTCATACCCATCGGGCGGCGTGTGAAACAAACGCGCCACACGAATCACCTCGAAATCCCTATCCTTTTCTTCTTTGGGTAAATTGGCGAACTCGAACCAATAAACCCACTGCAAAGGCTTCTTACATTCGGGGCGGGGACAATTTCCTAATTGGCGACCTTTCGCTAATGTAAGCGCGGCGTCATGCAGCTTCATTTCGTGACGATGTTCCTTTGGTCCCGTACACCGAATCCAGCCGCCCATAGAGCTATCCCCCGTCGGAAAGCGTAGTGCGCCGCCGAAGCCTTGTCAATTCAAGGCGCGGCCCGGCACGAGGGGGCAAGTTACCAGCGTCACAAAAAGGCCAAGCACCGCTCTGGCGACTTTTAGCCGCAAAAAAACAAGACTGGAATTACTGAATTTTCTCGATCTCTCCCGAATCTACCACCATGTCACAAAAAACAGATGGACTACAGGGTTCACCACGCAGGACCAGAATCCTGTAGAAATGCGGCGACATAATCACGACCCTGTCAAAGTCTGACATTCTGGCCTCGTTGGGCAGGGCCGCGTTGTTCTTGAAAACTTGGTACATTCCAAGACACAGCCCATCGCCGCTACCCCCGGTGGGTTCTACCTTTGGACAGTCAATGTTGAGCAAAGACTTATCATCTGGGTTCGCTGAGACAGTTGGATGAACAAGCCTTGTGGGATTCGCCTCAAAATCAGCCTTGTCCATGAGGGACTGTTCTTTGCTTATAAATGCGTCACGGTAGGTTGATTCAGTTGAAGCAGTCGCCGAGGACATCTTTTGTGCTGAATTGCCGAGATTCCTTGAGGTGCCACTTGGGCCGGTCTCTTGTTCTGAGGTGGGTTTAGAGGTATCCGTCAAAAGGCCACAAATGACGAGAAACGCGACAATTCCTAACACAATCAGCGCGGCCTGACCGCGTCTTAGATTGTTCGCGTCAAAGCGGCCTTTAGCCGCGGGTTGGAATCCCGTCCAATTAGCTTTTGAGACAGGGAAGTTTGGTGGTTGCTGGACGTTAGCAGGCGTCCGGGAAGGACTGGCGTTCAACGGTTGCCCACACTTGCAACAAAATCTGCTTACGTCTGGGCATTCTGTGCCGCACACATTGCAAAACACAGGCGCCTCCCCTTTACGCTGGAAAGCGTAGTGCGCCGCTGACACATTGTCAATTCAGCAGGCGCCCCAAGTTGGCGCCCGTTCTTTGGTTCTCTGGACGCTAACCTGGGTTGAAGAAATCACTTGGGATCTTTTCAAAAATAACAGCTTCCAGCCTGCCTTCATCGTGGGCTGCCGCGCGGAAACAGGATTGATGCCGCGACCACCCGCGTCGCTCGCTGTGGTATAAGCGTTATACTCGTGCGATCTCACTTCGACGCGCGCTCTACTTTATGAAGAACACTCGTAAGCCGCGCAAACCAGTACCAGCAGAAGCCATCGCCCGCCTGGCCGACCAAGGCAAAGACGTGTCCCGGTTCTTCACCAATACCGGCCAAATGATGGGTCCGATCCAGAGGGTGAATGTTGACCTGGCCTCGGGCATGCTGGAGGAACTGGACCGCGCCGCCAAGGAGTTGAATATCAGCCGCCAGGCGGTGATCAAGACCCTCATACGCCAAGCGCTCGACCAGCAGTATCTGGCAAGAGGAGTCCACCCCTCGCGCAGGCGTAGGTAGAAACCCAGCCCGACTTTCCCCCTGTGCTAGTATTTAGCGTTTCCGGTGCGCAGTGGTTCGAGTTGGCCACGTCCAACCCACGGTGCATCCACATAGCTCGTGACCGTCATCCAAGTTCGGGAAACGATGCCGATGAAAGATACCCTCGGAGTCTTGTTAGCCGGAGGAGCAGGCGAGCGCCTCTATCCTCTCACCCGCGACCGGGCTAAGCCTGCCGTCACCTTCGGCGGCATTTATCGCATCATCGACATCACTCTTTCCAACTGCCTCAACTCCGACCTGCGCCGGGTTTACATTTTGACCCAGTACAAGGCGCTCTCACTCAACCGGCACGTGCGCGAAGGCTGGAACATTCTGGGCCGCGAAGTGGGAGAGTTCATTGAAGTGCTGCCGCCCATGAAGCGGGTGAGCGAGGAGTGGTACCAGGGCACGGCCGACGCGGTTTATCAGAACATTTATTCCATCGGCTCCGAGCAGCCGCAGCACGTGCTCATTCTCTCCGGTGATCACATTTACAAGATGAATTATGGGAGGATGCTGCAACAGCACAACGACGCCGGCGCGGACGTTACGCTCGCGACCATCCAGATCGATCCCGCCGAGGTTGCCCGCTTCGGCGTCGTGGATATCGACCGCGACCACCGGGTAAACGGATTCCAGGAGAAGCCGAAGCAAACCGAGTTGCGCTCCCCGTACAACCCGGAGAAAGTTTCGGCCTCGATGGGCATTTATCTGTTCAACACCGACGTGCTCATTCCCGCGCTCCTGAAAGACGCCGAAGATCCGCAGTCCAGCCACGATTTCGGCAAAGATATTCTGCCCAAAATGATGGACGACTATCGCGTGTACTCCTTCGACTTCGTGGATGAGAACAAGAAGGAAGCACTCTACTGGCGCGATGTGGGAACGCTCGAGGCCTATTACGAAGCCAACATGGATATCGTTTCGGTCTCCCCGGTATTCAATCTGTATGATTCGGAGTGGCCCATTCGTACTCACCAGCGGCAGTATCCGCCGGCTAAATTCGTGTTCGCGGAAGAGGGGCGCACCGGAAGCGCGCTCGACTCCATTGTCTCCGCCGGCTGCATCGTTTCCGGGAGCATGGTGAAAAACAGCGTGCTCTCCCCGGATGTGCGCATCAATTCCTACAGCGAAATCGACGACAGCATTCTCTTTTCCCATGTGAATGTGGGCCGGCATTGCCGGCTCCGCAAGGCCATCATCGATCGCGACGTGCACATCCCCGAAGGCACCACCATCGGCTATGATCCCGAAGCCGACCGGCAACGCTACTTCGTCACCGACAGCGGAATCACGGTGGTGACCCGCGATTATTCCTTGTTCGAAAATCCGGTCACCGTGGATTACTTCACCAGCGAGTAGCCGGTCAATTCACTTTTCTTCCGATAACATTTTGGGAACGGAGGAACGCATGGTTACGCAAGTAACTTTGGCGTCTATTACGGCTAGGGAATAATGGCGTCTTAGCGATTCCGCCAGTTCAGATCGACACCTGGCATCGTTATACTTAAGTCAGCTCACGCTAGCAATTATCAACGGCGTTGCGCAGGAGTCGTATGTCCACAGGGCTTCAGAGGGCAAAGGAGGAAGACAATCTAAAGTCTTTGGAGGCTCTGCCGCTGCTCAACGAGGCGGTCTTGGGATTGCTCCGCGCCCAAGCTCCGCTCTCGAAGATTCTCGAAGTCTTGTGCACACACATCGAGAAACAGCATCCTGGCTTGCTCTGTTCGGTTCTACTTCTCGACGCCGACGGCACGACGTTGCGAAATGGCGCCGCTCCCAGCCTTCCTAAGGAATACTCGCAGGCGGTGAACGGAGCCCAGATCGGTCCTTGCGCCGGGTCTTGCGGAACTGCCGCTTATCGCAAGCAGCCAGTTATGGTCTCCGACATCGCTACCGATCCGTTGTGGGCAGATATTCGCCACTTGGCGTTGCCTCACGGTTTGCGCGCCTGCTGGTCAACCCCGATTGCTTCGCAGGATGGAAAAGTACTTGGTACCTTTGCCATCTACTACCGCGAGCCTCGCACCCCAGACGCGCAGCATCTGCAACTGATTAAGCACAGCACGCACCTGGCGGGGATCGCCATCGAACATGACCGCGCCAAGGCAGAACTTCGTGCCGCGGAAGCCCGCTATCGCACGCTGGTCGAACGGCTTCCCGCCATCACTTACATTGCGGAACTCGGCGCCGGCGGACCCTGGCACTACGTCAGCCCCCAGATTGAATCCATGCTCGGTTTTTCGCCCGCAGAGTGGCTTTCCGATCGCATGAACTGGCTGAATCATATTCATCCCGACGACCGTAAAATAGCTCTCGCGGCGGAGAAATTGTTTCAGGAAACCCACGAATTATTCCAGGCCGAATATCGCATGTTTGCCCGCGATGGCAGGCTGGTGTGGTTTCGCGACGAGGGCGTTCTCTTGCAGACTGACGGACAAGTGCTGCTGATGCAGGGTGTGCTCTACGACATCACCGAGCGCAAGCGCCTCGAAGATCAGCTCCGCCACTCGCAGAAAATGGAAGCCGTCGGGCAGTTGGCTGGCGGCGTGGCCCATGACTTCAACAACCTTCTTATGCTGATTCAAGCTCACAACGAACACCTTCGCGATAGGCTCGAAGCGGACGACCCCGCGCGCAAAGATGCTGTGGAGATTGAAAACGCGGTGACTCGCGCCGCCGCACTGACGGGCCAGTTGCTGGCTTTCAGCCGCAAGGTGGTCCTCCGGCCCAAAGTGCTTGACCTGAATGCAGTTCTCGCCGATGTAGCCAAAATGCTCCATCGCCTGCTTGGTGAGAATATTGAAGTTGAGGTTGTGCCTGCACCCTCGCTGGGGCGAGTCAAAGCGGATCCTGGCCAGATGGAACAGGTGATCCTGAATCTTGCGGTCAATTCGCGCGATGCCATGCCCGATGGTGGAACGCTGACCATCGAAACCCGTGACGTCGAACTCGACGAGAACGATTCTCGAAACCATGAAGGGGCGCCGCCGGGCAAATATGTCATGTTGGCAGTCAGTGACACGGGCAGCGGAATGGATACGGAAACTCAGGCCCACATGTTTGAACCCTTTTACACGACAAAAGCGCCCGGCAAGGGTACGGGCTTGGGGTTGGCTACGGTTTATGGAGTAGTTAAGCAGAGTGATGGTTGGATCTGGGTCGACAGCGAACCGGGGTGTGGGACTACGTTCAAGATCCATCTTCCGCGCGTGGAAGAATCTGAGGGCAGGGAAGTCACGGTCGAAAAGCAAGCAACGTCCAAGACCGTGCCCTTGGTTGTTGCGCCGAAAGGTACAGAGACTGTTTTGGTAGTGGAGGATCAGGACGGCATTCGCGAGATCGTCAAGGAATCCCTTCGGCGCAACGGCTACAAGGTGCTGATTGCCGTCGACGGCAACGAGGCTCTTCAAATGGCCAGTTCCTATACCGACCCGATCCACCTGCTGATTACCGATCTGGTGATGCCAAATATCGGAGGCCGCGAACTGGCGCAACGTCTGACGCCTTTGCGGCCACAAATGAAGGTGCTCTTCATGTCCGGCTACTCGGAGCACGCCGCGGATGATGAGGAGCTCGACACGTCCGCCACCGTGCTGCAAAAGCCTTTTTCGTTGGATGCTTTGGTGCGCAACGTCCGCCGGGTGTTGGATCAGCCGGGGTTGTAACCCCTGACCGAGACGTTGCCAGCAACGTCTCTACAGCATGCCTAGTTTCTGTAGAGGCGTAGCTTTGCTACGTCTCGGCTCTCCGTCAACGTAGAATTCGGGGGTGGCGCAGCAGAAGGCGGCCTTCTAGATGGTAAGCCGTTGGCCTTGGCGAATCTGGGCGCGGAGGACGTCGCGGAGCAGGCGGCAGGCGCTCTTCACTTCCGGAAACGCCAGCGAGCAATAGACCTGCCGGCCTTCCCGGCGTGTGGATACGACTCCTGCTGCTTTCAGAACCGCGAGATGCTGGGATAAGTTCGGCTTGGAAATCGACAGCCGTTCCTGAAGTTCTGACGCTGGCCACTCGCGCTTGCCCAACAGGTCGAGGAGTTGCAAGCGGGTGGCATTGGCAAATGCCTTGCAGATACGGACTTGCTTCTCCAGTACCTGTTGGTCCAGGCTCACAAGCTTGCTATTTTTTCGAGGGGTCAAACTTGAAATGCTCCGCCGCTCCGACGTTGTCGGAACGCTCATATCATACCAGCCTGTGCGTGCACGGCTTCGGTCTTACATAAAAATGAGGACGGCAGGTTGATCACCGTCCTCATTTCCTTATCGCACTAGCCCCCGTTGGGACCATTGTGGCAGTCATAGCAATTGAACTGATGGCCGGCGGGGAAGACTTTCTTCTGGCCGTTGTCCACCGCGAAGGTCCGCTGGACCTTGGCTTGGGAGAGAAACGATCCGTTGTACTTCAGCCCGTGGCAATAAGCGCAGGCTTGGTATCCGTAGTTGTTGACGTAGGCTTGATGGCCGCCCTCGTTGACCCAGGTTTGGCCGAACGTGTGTACGCCGTGAGGCCCGCCCGTAGCGTTGATGGGCAGATTGGTGTGGCATACGGTGCATTCGGTGATCTTGGCCGCGTAGCCCTGGAGTGCGGTGGGATATACATTGTCGTTGACTTCGAGCGTGGGAAATTCTGCGTGTGGTGATCCGTGGCAGGAGGAGCAGAACAGCGTGCCATGGCCAGAGCTGTAGCGATAAAGGCTCTTGCCTTTGATCGGAACGTTTGGGTTGGTGGCAAAGGTTTGGTCCTTGGTCTGGCGCCATACGCCTTTATTGGTGAAAGTTGTGGAGTACCGCAGGCCATTGTTGTGGCACATCTGGCATGAGGGCACATCCAGCCAGCCGGTACGTGCTGGATCTCCGACCTTGGTCAGATTGCCGTGGCAGGCAGAGCAAAGCTGTCGATTCATGGCTCCGCGCTTGCACTGGGTGATCGGCCCGGGATGGCAGAGATAACAAGAATTGAGGTCACTGCTCTTGCTGTTCTGATCCAGAGTCTGCCCGGTGGAAAGGAGGATCTGCTTCCCGTGCAGGGTGTGCATGTCGTTGGTGAGCGGCTTGATGCCAGTCAGACCCGGCAAGCCAAGCGCATTGTCGCCGTGACAGGCGGCGCACAAGATCGGCGTTCCAGAACTTGCCGTCTGATACAGGCTCGATTGATAGATGTAGCCGTTTTGTTGCAGTTGGCCTAGATATTGCGCAATGGGCCAGCGGTCATCATGCTTTTTCAAGATGTTCAGCTTTGTGTCCTTGGCCGGATCAGGGTTATTGACCCATCCAGTTGCGGGCATCGCGTGGGGGTCGCTGCCGGATGCATGGCAGTCCTTGCAACTCATTTCATCGCTCACGGAAAGTACAATACTGGCCGTTGCCAGGACCTTCCCGGTGCTGTCCTTGGCAACCAGTTTGGTCATGGAATAGGGATTGAACTTGGCTTTGTCGTCATAAGGAACCGTCGGGATGCCAACCGCTTCCCAATAGCCTTCCGTCGAGTTGTAGCTTAGCTGGTGGGGCGTTTTGCTCTGGGTCTGGTAGCCCGCCAAACCGGTTTCTGGCGGAGGACTGGCCAGGAACAGTAGTTGGACGTAGTTCCAGAAATTAGTTTTGCTGGCGCTGCTGCTGTTCACAGAGCCTTGAGTATCCGCGGTGGCTTGGTAAGTAATGGTTACACCGGAAGTGATCACGACCGGCGGTTCGCCTTTCTTAACGAGTTGGGCGTGGATGATGTTGTAGGGTGGCAGCACGGAAAAGATGGAATAGTCCTTGCCATCGATGCAGTGCATGCCCAGTTCGCTCCAGGCCACTAACGCGTAGGGCGTTGCCGCGGGCGCGTCAATGGAGGTTGGAGGATTGATAGCGCTTGGCGCGCCATTGTCTGGCCCCGGCGGTCTTGCGTTTCCGGATCCTAAAGAAAATGCGAGGAACGCGAATACAGCGATAAGGATCGCCAGCCGTTTCATAGTCCCGACTCCCTTCTCAACGATTTGATCAATTCATTAAGGCCCGACTAATCGGAATTGCGTTGGCAACGGGCAGTACAACTCTGATGAAAAGTCTGCTAACAGTTGCGCAATATAGAAAATGTTAGTGACCTGCGGGAAGGTTTGTCGGTGATTCCTGTCACCCAGTAGGGTGAGCACCGAGCGATGCCAGGTTGGAAGACGCGAGCCGAGTTTGGGTTGGTCCTTACAAAAAAATGGGGACAGCGAGCGGACGCTGTCCCCAAGCACGCCATCGGCCACCCGCCGCCGTTGGGACCGTTGTGAACCTGGTACATGAATAACAGTTGCGCAATTGCGAAAATAATACAAAAACGAAAAAACGTATCAGTGACGTTTGTCACCTGGTGGTGTGAAGAGTTGGACGGAGCCAAGCCCGAGGATTCCTGCCAGGATTTCCTCCGCGCCCTCGGAGGCTGTTCCCGGCGGTCTCTGCGTTCCGCGATTTTGATCTAACTTAGGCAAAGTCTTAAGTCGCTGAGGCCGCGGAAAACCGCCGAGGGCGCGGAGGACTGGCTGGCGAATTGACACGCGCCCCTCAAATTCGCCATTTCTTCGCTGTGCTTTACAGCGCTGTTACAATGCCTATTCTCATAGAATTCAAGAACTTTTGGGACTTTAAACACGTATCTATTGTGCAGTGTTAAGGCTGGCGTGCGGACACGCTTCAGCTGGGAAGCCAGGAGTTCCAGGGAGTGCAGTTTGGAGGACGCGCAACTCGCCGCCTTGCTGGTACGCCGCTGTATTGCGGGCGATGCGGCTGCTTGGGAGGAAATCGTGCAGCGCTACCACCGGCGCATTTACAACATCTGCTACCGCTTTGCGGGTTCCGGGGACGATGCGCAGGACCTCACGCAGGAGGTCTTTATCAAGATGTATCGCACCCTTCAGTCCTACGACGTCGAACGCGGGGCGTTCATGACCTGGGTAACCACGATCACGCGAAACCTGCTGGTCGACCACTTCCGCAAGAGCAAGCAGGATCGCATGACCGATTCGCTCGACGCGCCGCTTTCGGAGCACGAAGATGCCATGCCACTAAGCGATCAGATCCACGACACTGCCCGCACCCCAGACGTCCGGGCGCAAAGTGTTGAAGTCAAGGAAACGGTACACAAAGCTTTACAGAAGCTTTCTCCCGATTTGCGCGAGGCCGTGATTCTGCGGGACCTGCAAGACATGGATTACAAAGAAATTGCCACCGTACTCAAGGTTCCGGAAGGAACCGTGAAGTCAAGAATAAATCGCGGGCGGGCGGAACTTGCGCGTCTGCTACAACGTACATATAAACAGGTGATGTGATGGCAGCGGAAAACAAGAACGGTATGCAGTGCAGCGAGTTCGACGCTCTTCTCAGCGAGGCGCTCGACCAGCGGTTGAGCGGAGACAAGCTGGAAAGCTTCCAGGCTCACGCCCGGATTTGTCCGACCTGCGGGCCGCTCCTGGCGGAAGCCGATGCTGGGCTGCGCTGGCTGCACGAACTGGTGGAAGTCGAGCCTCCCGTCACCCTGGCGGACAACATCCTTGCCGCCACGTCCGGGCTAAGCACTGCTCGCCTGCACGGAGCAGCACGAGCTCAAGCCGAGACTTCATGGCTTGACCGCGTGCAGGATTGGGCCAACATGCTGGTTAGCCCGATCCTCGGGGTGGCCAAGCAGCCGCGTTTTGCCATGTCGTTTGGCATGGCATTCTTTTCCCTCTCCATTACGATGAGCCTGGCGGGGGTCAAGTTAGCCGACGTTCGCCACGCCGATCTGCGGCCCAGCGCCATCCGCCGCAATTACTACGAGACTTCCGGCAAAGTGGTGAAGTACTTCGAAAACATCCGCTTCGTCTATGAGGCCGAATCGCGCATGCGTGAGTTCAAACGAGCCACCACGCCCGTCGAGCCCGCGCCGCAAGAAGAAGAGAAAGACAAACATCATAGGAACGACAACACCAGTGGACAGCCCGAACCCAGACAGGATCGCAACTACAGTCAAGAAGGGAGCCAGGTGATACTTGCCTCTCTTTCAAATGACCCACCTGTAGTGATACTGGCCACACACAGGAGGTTTTCATGAACTGCGCCAATCATCCAGATATTGCGCCAATTGCGTATTGCCGTACTTGTGGCAAAGCGCTCTGCGCCAACTGCACCCGAGACGTGAAGGGTGTGATCTATTGCGAGAACTGCCTGGCCGATAGGCTGCAGGGAGTCCAGCCTGCAGTGTTGCCGCCTGCGGCGGGATTCGTTTCATCCGCACCCGCGCCGGTGTCGTCAAGTTCCGGACCGAATCCCGCTGTGGCGGGCATTCTCGCCGGATTCTTTCCCTTCGGCGTCGGAGCGGTCTACTGCGGGCAATATGCCAAGGGGCTGTCGCATCTTGTGGTCTTCACGCTGCTGGTGTGGGGCGAAACGGTTGTCGACAACGCTGGCATCAATACGATTCTCGGCTTGGGAATCGCGTTCTTTTACGTTTGGCAGATCATTGATTCGGTGCGCACCGCGAAAGCGATTCAGGCGGGGCAGCCCGCACCTGATCCGTTCGGGCTAGCGCAAGCTTTTGGCGCCGCGGAGCCGTCAGCGCCGGGACAGCCGATGCAACCAGTTCAAGCAACGGAAGAAATGCAAGCTTCCAAGGTTCCCACGGCAGCCGTGGTTCTCATTGGTCTCGGTGTCTTGTTTCTATTGCAGACCGCGGGCGTCTTCGAGTTTGGATGGGATCGCGTCTGGCCGTTCTTTCTCATCGGCCTGGGAGTTTGGATGTTCGCCGTCCGCGAAGGCTGGGTTGGTTCAAGACGCAATTCCTATTACCGGACTGGTCGCAGACGAACCCTGGTCGGACCGGTCGTCCTGGTTACGGTGGGGTTTCTCTCGTTGCTCGAAAGTTACAACGGTCCCCGCTGGCACCGCACCTGGCCCGTGCTGCTTTTGGCTATCGGCATAACCAAGCTGTTGGAGAGCAAGACGCCCCCGCCAGCACCGCCCATGCCCCCCGCGCCAGGACCAATGGGCAGCGTGAGCAGCGACGTTCAGGCGCCCACCAGTGAGGTGAGAAATGGCTAGCCCAGTGCAAGTTCCGCCGCCTCGTTACCGGCGGTCGTTCTCCGGTCCGATCATACTCATCGCTCTTGGCACCGTATTTCTTCTGGGAACCATGGGTGTGCTGGACTGGCACAATCTCGGCCACTGGTTTGCCCACTACTGGCCGGTGCTGCTCATCATCTCAGGTGTGATCAAGCTGATTGAGTATCAGCAAGCGCAAAGAGAAGGAACGCGTGCATCCGGGATCAGCGCAGCTGGAATCTTCCTGATCATCGTCATCATCGTCGTCGGGCTGACCGCGACGCAAGCTTCCCGCTTCAACTGGGGACAACTCCGGGACCAGATCGACATCAACGATGACGGCGATTTTCCGTTCTTCGGATCGAAATTTAGCTTTGACGACCAGCTCTCTCAAGCCTTCCCCGCAGGAGCCACCCTGCACGTGAACGACACTCGTGGCGCAGTGAATATCATCGCTTCCGAAGATGATCAGATCCGCGTAGTCGTGCACAAGCGCATCAGTGCCGAAAGTGAAGGACAGGCCGACAAATGGAACGCCGGCACGAAGCCGCAGATCACCGTCAGCGGCAGCGTTGTCACCCTGAACGCGAACAACCAGGGCGCTGGCGATCATTGGGTGGCGGAAGATTTGGATGTAACCCTTCCCCGCAAAGCGGCGGTTGTCCTCTCCACGCGTTACGGCGATGTCAGCATCATCGGTCGGGAGGGCAACCTTGACATCACTAGTCAGCACGGCGATGTCACCACCACTGACATCAACGGCAAAGTCGGCCTCAACCTGGATCACAGTTCAGCCCGGATTTCCCAGATCGCCTCTGACGTTTCCATTCAAGGTCGTGCCAACGATGTTTCCATCGAGGACGTAAAAGGCGCGGTCCATCTCGATGGCGAGTTCATGGAAAGCGTGAAGCTGGCCAAGATCAGCCAGCCCGTGATTTTCAAATCATCGCGCACCGACATGGATTTTTCGCGCCTCGACGGCGATCTCGATCTCGATTCGGGTGACTTGCAGGCGTCGGATTTGATCGGTCCCCTGCGCCTGAATACGCGGTCGAAAGACATTCGCCTGACCGGCGTCTCCGGCGATGTGCGGCTGCAGGATGAAAACGGCTCTGTCGAACTGCGCATGAACAAAATGGGCAGCATGCAGGTCGACAATCGCAAAGGCGACATCCAGATTTATTTGCCCGACAAGGCCGGCTTCCAGGTCGATGCGCGGGCTCGCAATGGAGAAGTCGAAACCGACTTCGACCAGCTGAAAGTCGACAACTCGAACGATCAGGCGGTTGCGACAGGGACCGTGGGTGCGGGCGGACCGCACGTGGTAATCAACAACGAGCACGGCACCATCGAGATTCGCAAGACGTCATCATTGGCTGAAACGCCCGAGCCACCTGCTGCGCCGAAAGCGCCCAAAGCCCCGAAAGCGCCCGCGGCTCCGAAAGCCCCACAGGTCACGGAGAACTAACAGTCCTGTAGAAGACGTGGCTCGCTACGTCTCTGGCGGGCGAAGAACCCATCCCGAGCCGGTTGCTGAAAAAACTCCCTGCGTTGGAAGTTTTGAAGAGGCACGGCTTCCGAGCCGTGCCGTAAGTTCTTTAGAACGATTTGCGGCGCGGCTTGAAGCCGCGCCCCTTCAAGGCTTCCGGCTGCTGATTTCGGCGTTTTCCTGCAAGTTTCTGGACAAGGAATCGGTGCCGTCAAGTTTGCGATTCGACACGGCTTTGACCGCAACCTGACATTTCTAAGCTTGCACCAAGCTACAATTTCTCAGGCCATGACCACACTTACTGCAATAGGGCGTCTACAAATTCCCTCGTTAGCCCTATTGTTGTTTCTGTCAGCTATTAGCAACGCGCAACCTCAAACTCCGCAAAATCTTCCCATTCGCGTGCACGGCGAAGTTCACCGCGGGGAGAAATTCGAGAAGGAAATCGGTCGGAGCCTGGTCTTCCGTCTGGCTCCCAGCGAGTTCGGCTGGGACATCGAGGTTGGCCCCAAGGACAGCACCGACAACTATATGGATTGCGTGAACGAGCCCCTGCACGGCATAACGCCCTATCAAATCGAAGGCTGGCTCTTCCGCAACAACGACAACACCGCACCGCGAAAGCCCTCCGAATTACTCACGCCCGGCATCGGAGAGAAACGCAAGTTCCAGTTCGTGTTGACCGCCCCCGACGAAGCCAAGTCCTGCGCCGATCTGGAAAAGATGGAGTATAGCTGCGATGAGAAAGACCCCGAGCATATGGCCGCCACGAAGCGCTTCGGCATGTATGCGGGAGGCGATGGCTCCGTCACCATCACCAGCATGATCCTGGGCAATCTCAAACCCGGCGCTCAGGCGTGGATTGAATCCATGCAGTTTGAGGCGACTTTCTCGTTCCGCACTCCGCCAGAAGCAAAGCGCACTCGCTGACCCCTGCGCCTCAGCCCGCGCCCGTGTTATGTTTAATTTCTTTCATTTGCAACCGCGCTTGAGGACAGTCTGAACATGATCCGTTCTTATAAGGGAATGACGCCGGCAATTCCGGCCTCGTGTTATGTCGACGATTCGGCGCAGCTCATCGGCGACGTCGTTCTCGGCGAGCACGCCAGCGTCTGGATGAATGCCGTGCTTCGCGGCGACGTACACTCAATTCGCCTCGGCGCGCACTCGAATGTGCAGGACTGCAGCGTGCTCCACGGCATGAAAGAGCAGTACGGAGTCTTTGTGGGCGAATACGTCACGGTCGGCCATTCCGTGACGCTGCACGGCTGCGTCGTCGAAGATCGCTGCCTGATCGGGATGGGATGCATCATCCTGAACGGTGCGCGCATCGGGGCAGGCTCGATCATCGCGGCCGGCACGCTGATTCCGGAGAAGACGATCGTTGAACCCGGATCGCTGTGGATGGGCTCTCCCGGCAAGTTCCGCCGCAAGCTGGAAGCAAAAGATCAAGAGAGCATCTTGCGCTACGCCAATAATTATTTGGGATACAAGGAATCATACTTGGCCGAGAGATAGTAGCAGTCAGCGATCACCCGATTTTTTGACGCGTCGGTCGAGCGGTAAGCGGTTATCGCCGTGTAAACAGAATTGTCATCCTGAGCGGAGCGATTGCTTTCGCTCGCGAAAGCAATCGCGGAGTCGAAGGATCCCGGCACTGTCGCATTCGCCAAGGGTGCTTCAAGGCATTCTCTCGACTCTTGAAGAGGCCCGGCCGGAATTCCCTGGCGCGATTATTTGGGGATCAAGCTCCGCGGGATCCTTCGCGTTGCTCAGGATGACAAGGTTTTGAGCTAGAAGCTAGCAGCTAGCAGCTAGAAGCCCCGAGCCAATGATCAAAGCCGTCCGAGGAACGCGCGATCTGCTCCCGCCGGAGACGGCGCTGTGGAACTTCGTCGAAGCCGCTGTGCGCGATGTCTTCCGCGCCTATAACTTCCACGAAATCCGCACGCCGATTTTCGAAGAGACGCAACTCTTCGCCCGAAGTGTTGGCGAGGAAACCGATATCGTTGCGAAAGAAATGTACACGTGGGAAGACCGCCCTCGCGCAGAAAGCGAAAAAGGCCAATCGCTCACCCTTCGTCCAGAGAACACCGCTGGAGTCGTCCGTGCTTACATCGAGCACAAACTCTGGGATCGTGGCTTGAATAAGCTCTACTACATCGGCCCGCAATTCCGCCGCGAACGTCCGCAGAAAGGGAGATATCGCCAGTTCTATCAGATCGGGGCGGAGATCCTCGGCCCGGCCAGCGCGGGCAGCGAATCGCCTGCGCGCGATGCCGAAATTCTGGAATTGCTGGCCACTCTACTCGACCGCCTCGGCATCGAAAACTGGACGCTGCAATTGAACTCCGTCGGCTGCCCCAAAGACCGCGCCGCTTACAACGAAGCTCTGCGCAAAGCACTCGAACCAGTGAAGGACAAAATGTGCGCCGACTGCCAGCGCCGCGCTGTCACCAATCCGCTGCGTGTTTTCGATTGCAAAGTCCCCGCCGACCAGCCCATCATCGAAACTTTGCCGCGCATCAGCCAGTTTCTCGACGAGCCCTGCCGCCAACATTTCGAACAAGTCCAAAGCATCTTGAAATCAGTAGGAGTCGAGTTTCAACTAAACGACCGACTGGTCCGCGGCTTGGATTACTACACTCGCACCGCGTTTGAGTTCACGCACGGAGCCCTGGGCGCGCAAAATGCGATTCTCGGCGGCGGACGGTACGATGGGCTCTCCGAATCCATCGGCGGTCCTAGCGCCCCTGGCATCGGCTTTGCCATTGGCGAGGACCGCCTCGTGCTCGCACTGAAAGAGTCGGCGGAGGCCGTCCAGCGCAAGCCCGATGTCTATATCGCTCCACTCGGCGCGGGCATGGATCGCGAAGCCGCCCGCCTCGCCCGCGAGTTGCGCCGCCACGATGTAGTCGCGGATTTGGGCGACGAGACTTTTCGTCTGAAGAAGTCTTTTGAAACAGCGAGCAAGCTGGGGGCGCGTTTCATCCTGATCGTGGGCGAGAACGAAGTCAAAGCCGGCGCCTTCACCCTGAAGAATTTGGCAAGCGGTAAGCAGGAGTCAGTGCCTCGCGCCGAACTGGCGCAGAAGATTTTAGGCCTGTAGCCCCTAAATGCATTAACCACAAAGGACAGAAAGGTTCGGTGGCTTTCCTTTGTGAACCTTTGTGTCCTTTGTGGTTATAGGGTTTGGTGTTCACCAAACCCGGCACAATCAAAACGCCAGCATTTATAATTTAGAATTCCCTTTTACGTGAAAGGCACAACTTGCTCGACTTTTTAGGCGACCTGCAACGCACCCACCGCTGCGGCGCTCTTCGCGCCACCGACTCCGGCCAACGGGCCGTGCTGATGGGCTGGGTCAACCGCCGCCGCGACCTCGGCAACCTCATCTTCGTCGACGTCCGCGACCGCACGGGGATGACGCAAGTCGTGTTCAACAAGGAGCGCGATCCGCTCATCCACGAGAAAGCCAGCCAGTTGCGCAACGAGTATGTGGTCGCCGTCATCGGCAAGGTCAAGCAGCGCACTGCCGACACTTTCAACAAGAACATCCCCACCGGCGAAGTCGAGTTGATCGCGGAAGAGCTGCGCATCCTCAACGAATCGAAGCAACCGCCGTTTCTCCCCGGCGACTCGGTGTTGCCCAACGAGGAAATGCGCCTCAAGTACCGCTACATCGATCTGCGCCGCGATGCCATGCAGCAGAACATCGAGCTGCGCCATAAAGTTGCCATCGCGATTCGCAGCTATCTCTCGGCGCAGGGATTTTTCGAAATCGAAACTCCGTTCATGACCCGCTCCACGCCCGAAGGCGCGCGCGATTATCTTGTCCCGAGCCGCGTGCAGCCGGGATCGTTCTACGCCCTGCCGCAATCGCCACAATTGTTCAAGCAGATTCTCATGATCTCCGGCTTCGACCGCTACTTCCAGATCGTGCGCTGCTTCCGCGACGAAGACCTGAGGGCCGACCGCCAGCCGGAGTTTACGCAGATCGATTTGGAAATGTCGTATCCGCAGCCCGAGCGCGTGTGGGAGGTGGTCGAGGGATTTCTCACGGCAGCCTTCAAAACCGCCGGACACGACATCAAGTCACCGTTCCCGCGCATGAGCTACGACCAGGCGATTCGCCTCTACGGCAGCGACAAACCCGACATGCGCCTGCCCGCGATGACGGATGTGCGCTCGGCATTCACGGCGGAAAATCTCACGACCCTCGCCGTGAGTTCGAGCCTTCCGATCGTTGCCATTCGAATTCCAAAAGTCGGCGAACTCTCGCGCAAAGAGCGCGACGAAATCAAGCCGCTATTCACGGCGAAAGGCGGCGCCAAGTTATTCGAAGACTTCAAGCGGCTGGAAAAGAATTTCCCCGAAGCCGCGGCCAAGATTCGCGAGCAAACCGCCGCTGAAGCTGACGACCTCATCGTTGTCGTTGCCGGCGACGGCAAACCGGCGGAGCACAAATCCGAAGGCGGGGTGAAGCCTGAGGTCAAGCAGCACGACCACGCCGTCTACACTGCTGCCGGTTTACTGCGTCTCGCGCTCGCTCAAAAATATGCCGAGCGGCACGGTGCTTTTAAAAAGATGGGCGACCCAGCCAAAGACTATCGCTTCCTCTGGGTCACAGATTTCCCCATGTTTGAGTGGGACGAAGAGGGCAAGCGCTGGGCCGCAGCACATCATCCCTTCACCTCGCCGCATGAGCATGACATGGACAAGCTCGAATCCGATCCCGCTTCGGTGCGCGCTCTGGCCTACGACGTCGTGCTCAACGGCACCGAACTGGGTTCCGGCTCGATTCGTATTCACCGCCAGGATATTCAAAGCAAAATCTTCCATGCGCTCGGGATGACCGACGACGAAGCCCGCTCTCGCTTCGGCTTCTTCCTTGAAGCGCTGGAGTACGGCACGCCTCCGCACGGCGGCATCGCCCTCGGCCTCGATCGCATCGTGATGATCCTCGCCGGAGCCGACAGCCTGCGCGAGGTTATCCCGTTCCCAAAGACTGCCCGCGCCGTGGACCTGATGGTCGACGCGCCCACCCCGGTGAGCGATTCGCAATTGAAAGATTTGGGGATCCAAGTGAAGAAGTAGGTTCCCGGATGGCACAGCGTTGGGATTCAGGTTTCAGATCCCCGCTTATCGATGTGAATCCGTGGCCGCTTTGCTTTGTCCCATCTCATCTGCGAAACTTGCCACTGACCACCAACCATGGGACGCATTCACGTTCTCTCCGAGTCTGTTGCCAACAAGATTGCCGCCGGCGAAGTGGTGGAGAGGCCTGCCTCAGTGGTCAAGGAGTTACTGGAGAATTCTCTCGACGCCGGTTCCACCCGGATCAAGATTCAGGTCGAAGCCGGGGGAAAGAAACTCATCCAGGTTACCGATAATGGGTGGGGCATGGTTCGCGACGACGCCCTGCTGGCCTTCGAGCGCCATGCCACCTCGAAAATCAAGAACGCCGACGACCTGCTAAGCGTAGCCACTCTAGGATTTCGCGGTGAAGCCTTGCCCTCGATTGCTTCGGTCTCCCGCCTGCACCTGGAGACGCGTGCTCTCGACGAGGACTCTGGAACCATAGTCGAAATCAACGGCGGCAAGATCTTCAAAGTGGAAGAAGCCGGGTTGCCGGCGGGAACTTCGATCACCATCCGCGACCTTTTTTTCAATACGCCGGCACGCAAGAAATTCCTGAAGGCGGAGTCCACCGAGCTTTCGCACATCGCGTCGCTGGTCACGCACTACGCGCTGGCGCATCCCGACAAGCACTTCGAACTGCACTCGGCGACCAACGCGATCCTGGTCGCGCCGCCGGTCGCGGGATACAGCGAACGCGTCTACCAAGTGTTCGGCCGGGATGTTCTCGATCAACTCATTCCAGTGGCTGCGATGCAGCCCTTGGAGCACGTGGGCTTGCCACAGCCGCCGCCGTGGCGCAGGCAGGAAGAGGACGAAGATCAGGCTCCAGTCGAACCTGGCGAAATGCGCGTGCATGGCTTCGTCTCGAAGCCTGAGATTCAGAAACTCAATCGCAACTCGATCTACGTCTTCGTGAATGGACGGCTGATCCGCGACCGGCTCATCCAGCACGCGCTTACCGAGGCTTACCGAAACATCCTGCCGCCGACGGTTTATCCCGTGGTGCTGCTGTTTCTCGAATTGCCCAGCGGCGAAGTGGATGTGAATGTGCATCCGTCGAAAACCGAAGTTCGCTTCCGCCAGCAATCTGTCATGCATGACTTTGTACGGGATTCGGTGCGGGCCGCACTGATGAAGGCGCGTCCGGTGCCGCAGTTCATGACCGAGATCAACTCGCATCCCACCGCGAGTCCGTCGCTTACTCCTGGTTTTCACTCTGACGGATCACGTTCCGGCCCGGCGGACTCGGCCGCGTGGCGCATCGTCAACGCTCCCACCGAAGCAGGGTTCACGCTGCAAGCGCCGGTGCCTCCGCCAGTCAGCGAACGATTTCATTTTGGAGTCGAGGGAATTGCCGTCGACGGCAACGCTGCGCTGTCGTTGGTTCGCGCGCCGCAAATCGTTCCTGAGGCTGTAGAGAGCGACAGTTGCGCTCCGCCGCTGCCCGAGGACGCTGCCTCCGAGTTTGCGAATAACGACCTCGCGCCGTCGCTGGCGTCGCTCAAGCCGCTGGGGCAGATTCGTGAGTCGTTCATTCTCGCCGTCAATCACGAGGGACTTTGGATCGTCGACCAGCACGTCGCCCACGAGCGCGTGCTGTTCGAAAAAGTGCTAAAACAACGCGCCGCGCAGAGAGTAGAAAGCCAGCGTCTGCTCATGCCGCTGGTGCTCGAACTCGCCCCCGCTCAGCAAGCCGTGTTTGCCGAGATCTCTGAGGAACTGAACCAGAACGGCTTCGAGGCTGAACCGTTCGGCGCCCGAAGCATTGCCATCAAAGTCGCCCCTGCGGGCGTTGAGGCCGCGCAGATCGAGCACATGCTGCATGAGTTGCTCGATCAGTTTTCTCGCGAAGAGCAAGCGCTGAACATGGAGAGAGTTCGGGCGCGGATTGCCGCGTCCATCGCCTGCCACGCCGCCATCAAGGTCAACATGCCACTGCAGCAAAACAAAATGGAGTGGCTGCTGGCCGAGCTAGCCAAAACCGAGTGCCCAATGTCATGCCCGCACGGACGGCCGGTGGTGCTGCGTTACTCCATGAAGGACATTCAAAAGGCGTTTAAAAGAATCTAAGTCGCGATAGAACCCGGAAGTTCTGGCGAAAATCGAGTTAAAGCTGCGAAGATTCTGTCTCTCAGCGGCTAAACAAGTTTGCTGAAAAACTCGCGCTCCTGGACCCAGCGCCTAAAGGCGTCGTTGAAAGGACCCGCTTATGGCACGCCTAAAGGCGAGCCCTGATACGAATCGCTGGTTTTTCGGCGAGCTGTAAAGCCGACGCTGATTCGACGGCTCGACCACCGCTGTAACCTCTTTAGGGTCCTAAAAAAAACGCTCTGTTCTTCGCAAAATATAGAAAACAAAGGATCGAGATTTTTCTTGCCTTCTAGATCTATGGTTCTAAAGGTAGTTACAGGCAAAATATAGAAAGCAGGGAAGTTATGGCTATTCCATGCCGTCCGCGGTTCCGTTTTGGAACTCCGGACGAACAACTGGGCGGGGTTTTCGCCTATCGCGGTTCGGGTCAGCGCTTGAGCCGTCAGGAACTGCGCCCATGTCAGATTGTCAAAGACCGCAAATTATCTTATAGATAATTTATATATACTTATGTTATCGCAATTGAAGCGACGAGGTCAAGAAGAAAGCGGGCGGGTTGCGAAGCCAGTTCCAAATCGGGAATCTGGCACCTCGGCCTTGAGTCATGCGGTTGGGCTGAAGCAGCCGTGATGCGAGCATCCGTCGCTTGCAAAAAATTCTTCTTCAGCTCTGAGGCACCAGCCGGTGTCAACTAAAAGCCCCGCCCTCTCGCAAAGAACGCGAGAAGGACGGGGCACCCGCTTTTGAATGTGGTGAAAGCCTGGGCCAGCCTCCAGAACTACTCGATACCGTCTGGGAAAGCCTGGAAGCGGATGCGGCATCACTGACGGATGAGCAACGGGCAGAGCTCGATTACCGCATCGGCATGAGCAAAACCCTACCGATGTCATGCCCTGGGAACAAGTCAGGGCGGAGCTGTTTACGAAGCCGTGACGCTACCGGTCGCCGCCTAAGGGGTCAGCTTGAACACCACACCACATCCGGGGCGACCCGACTGACAAGAGGAGTCGCCGCCGTAGTACGTCGTCCCATAAAGGTTTCCCTCCGCGTCCCGAATCAGCCCGGCCTCTGGGAAAGCCCCGTCAGGGACGCCGCTGAAGATGTGTAGCACGGTCAAATCGCCCGTCTTGCTAAGCCTGAATACCACTCCGCAGTCGCACAACGAACTGCCGCCGTATTCGGTGGTCCCGTAGAGATTCCCTTCGACATCACGCACCAAACCCGAAAGCGGAGCCGCCCCGTCGCTGCCGCCGGTAAAGCGGTAGAGCACGGTTTCCCTGCCGGTCTTGCTCACCTTGAATATCGTGCCGCACCCCGTTTGGAAGAAGTCGCATGATCCACCTCCGCCAACGTATGTGGTCCCATAGAGGTTCCCCTCGGTATCCCGAATTAGTGCTGCCATGGGGTAATTCCCATCGTCCCCACCCGTGAAACTGTACAGGACAATCTCCTTGCCTGTCGTGTCTAGCTTGAACACGGTTCCGCAGCCGATTGCGTAGTGCCAGCACTGGCCGCCGCCGCCGCCGCTGACCGTGGTTCCGTAGAAATTCCCTTCGGCATCACGGATCAGTCCCGCGGAAGGCTCCGCGCCATCGGCTCCGCCTTTGAAGGTGTGGAGCACGGTCTCCTGCCACTTACCTTTCTCCTCCCGGCTCAGTTTGAACACCGTTCCGTAGTCGTAGGAACCACCGTCGTACGTGGTTCCATAGATATTCCCCTTTTCATCCTGGACCAGTCCGCCATAGGGATTGGACCCGTCGTTTCTGCCAAAAAAGCGGTGAAGCACAGTGGCTTTGCCCGTCTGACTCAGCTTGAACACCGTTCCGTCGCGATCGTAATCCCCGAACCCCGTGGTCCCGTAGAGATTCCCCTCGGCATCCATAATCACTCCTCCAACGGGGACCGCCCCGTTGTCTTTGCGCATGAACCTGTGCAGCACAGTCTCCTTGCCGGTCTGACTCAGCTTGAAGACCGTTCCGAGCCCGTACAGGTCGCCAGTAGAGGTAGTCCCGTAGAGGTTCCCCTTAGCGTCCTCGATCACTCCGGCACTGGGGTTCGCCCCGTCTGATCTGCTCGTGAAGCTGTACAGCACCTTGTAGGTCTGCCCTTGCGCCGATTGTGCAGCAAGTACCGTCCCCACAGCAACAGCGATGACGGTCACCGCTGTGGATAAATGTGTCGATTTCATCGCGATTCTCCTACTCTGAATCGAAGTTCCCCCTCGCGACCCCGAAATCGCATCCAGCATACGCTTGTCTCCTTCATTCGCACACTGTGAAAGGTTTTTCATCCCCGTCCTCTGTGGTCTAATGCTTTATGACCGATCTGGAACAATTGCGGCGGGAGAAGTGGCATCTTGACGGACGTGGGGTGCGCACTTTTGACGAGGCCCGCTCGTTTCTTGAGTCGGTTGGGTTTTGCATGATGTACCCCATGCGGCAGCAGGCGCTGGTGCCAACTTTTATTGGAGCGTGGGTGGGTACGGATGCGCAGTTGCCGGACTGGCAGCATGCTTTTGCCGATCCGCGGGCTCAGGACGCCACCGAGGTGATGGTTCGTCTGTTGCGGGAGCGGGCGGCTTACGAGGCTAACCGGTTTGACGAGAACAATGCCTTTCTGATTGCGGCCTCGATCTTTCCTTATTTTTATGCGCTGGTGGGTGAGCGCAATCCCAAGTCGTCGCCGAGGCCGAAGCCGCATTCGGATTACTCGCAGTTGGCTTGCGACGCGTTTGAGTTGATCCGGCGCGATGGGCCGATCTCCAAGCAGAAGATGCGCGATGTGTTGGGCGGCAGTGTGTCGTTTGTGGCGCTCGATCATGCGCTGGGTGAACTGTGGTCGCGGCTGCGGATTACGCGGGTGGATTACAATCCGGCGGAAGGCGCGTTCTGGGATGTGCTCTATCGTTGGTCGCCGGATGCGGTGCGGGAAGGGATTAATCTTTCAGTCGGGGAATCGCTCTCGGCGCTGCTCTCGAAGTATCTGGATTGCGTGGTGGCCGCGGATCAGCAGGAGCTGGAAACATTTTTTGGGAACTTCGTTCCGCGCTCGCGGGTGAAGGAAGCGATTAATGCTCTGCTGGCTGCGCGCGAGTTGAGTTTCATTCGCGTGGGCAACCGGTCGTTAATTCAGATTACGCCGGCGAAAGCAGAACCGGCTGTACGTGCTTCCGGACCACGCGAAAAGCCAGGGCCGCGGAAAATGCCAACCCCGCCGCGAGTTTGAAAGCGTCGTGGCAAACTCCGACCAGTTCTTTATCGCCAGTGGCGCGTGCTTGCGATTTCAAGTCGTTGCTATCCTTCGCTAGCGCCCAGGATGATATTCGCTTTAGAGATAGCACGCTGTTAATGTGGAAGGCCTTGTTGACGCTTTCCCAAGAGACCAGTCCAAGGTGAATATGAAAAGCCTTTTTGCATTCTTCATCTGCTTATTCTCGCTCGTCGTGGTATCGGTCTCCGCCGCTCAGAATGGCTCGGGCACTCGATCCGCGGAAGAACCCGCGCTGCCTTATATTCCCAGCCTCGATGTCAGCGCCATGGACAAGACCATCGACCCGTGTGTCGATCTATATCACTATTCATGCGGAGGCTGGCAGAAGAAGAATCCCATCCCGCCGGACCAGACTTCGTGGAGCGTTTACGCGAAGCTCTACCAGGACAATCTGTTATTCCTGCGTGGCATTCTGGAGCAGGCCGAATCGAGTGCGGGTCAAGATCGTAAGGATCAGCGTGACGCGGTCACGCAAAAGGTTGGCGACTTCTACGCGTCCTGCATGGATGAGACGAACGTGGAACAACGTGGCATCGCTGCGATTCAGCCGCAACTCGACGCCGTCGCTCATCTTGATTCGGTGCGAGATATGGCTCCGCTGGTCGCTCGATTGTCCCTTCCTTTTGGCAGGACGATTCTTTTTGCTGCTGGATCAACCCAGGATCCTGACAACTCCGAACTGGAGATTGCCGATCTCGACCAGGGCGGTCTCGGATTGCCCGATCGCGATTACTACACTAAAGAAGACGCCAAATCGAAAGAGACTCGCGAGCGCTACGTTCAGCATGCGCAGAAGATCTTTGAGTTGCTCGGCGATAATCCGCAAGCCGCAAAGCAGAATGCGGAAACCATTATGCGCATCGAAACCGCACTGGCCAAAGCTTCGTGGACCCGCGTGGAGCGCCGCGATCCTTACAAGCTGAAGAACAAAATGAAGGTTGCGGAGTTAAACCAATTGGCGCCGAACTTCGACTGGCAGACTTACTACCACGAGCTGCAGTATCCGAAGTTCGAAATCGTCAACGTCGATGCGCCTGCTTTCTATAAGCAGGTGAACAGCGAATTGACCAGCGAACCGCTGGAGAACTGGAAGGTTTATCTTCGCTTCCATGTGGCCGATCAGTATTCACCGTTTCTCTCTGCGAGTTTTGTGCAGGAAAATTTTGAGTTCTACCGCAAGTATCTTCGCGGAGCGAAAGAGATGCAGCCGCGCTGGCGGCGTTGCGTCCAGTACACCGACTACAACCTGGGAGAGGCGCTGGGACAGGCGTACGTGCGCCGGGTGTTTTCGCCGGAGCTGAAGGCGAGCACGCTGGACATGGTCACGCGCATCGAAGCGGCGATGGGCGAGCGCATTCGCGGGCTCGACTGGATGAGTCCGGAGACCAAGCAGCAGGCGCTGGCGAAGCTGGCGGGGATTCGCAACAAGATTGGCTATCCCGACAAATGGCGCGACTATAGTTCGGTGAAGATTCTCCATGACGACTTCGCCGGGAACATCCGGCGCGCGGCCCAGTTTGAGCAGCATCGCGAGATCAATAAGATTGGCCAGCCCGTCGATCACGGTGAGTGGGACATCACACCGACTACGGTGGATGCTTACTACAACCCGCAGATGAATGACATCAACTTTCCCGCGGGAGTGCTGCAGCCGCCGCTCTACGATGCCAAGATGGACGACGCTCCCAACTACGGCGATACCGGCGGCACCATTGGCCACGAACTCACGCACGGCTTTGACGATCAGGGCAGCCAGTTTGATGCCAAGGGCAATCTGAAGAACTGGTGGAGCAAAGGCGACCGCGAGAAATTCGACGCTCGCACCAAGTGCGTTGCCGATCAATACTCACGCTATGTCATGGTTGATGACATCCACATAAACGGAGAACTCACGCTGGGCGAGAATGTGGCTGATCTTGGCGGCGAGATTCTTGCGCTCATGGCGTGGAAGGATGCGACCAAGGACAAGAGCCTGCAACCGATTGACGGGCTCACTCCGGAGCAGCGATTCTTTGTCGGTTTTGCGCAATGGGATTGCGCCAACATGCGTGATGAAGACTTGCGGGTACGAGCGGTGACCGATCCGCATTCGCCGCCACAATACCGCATCAACGGCGTGGTGGTGAACATGCCGGAGTTCTCGCACGCGTTCTCGTGCAAAGCGGGACAGCCAATGGCGAGTACTCCAGGGAAGATTTGCAAGGTCTGGTGAGTGGCGAACGCGGACACGCCGGAGATGCTACTTACTCATACTGGGCTCTGCGTCCGTGCCGGAGTGCGTCCGCCGACGCCAGATTGAAATTGCCAAAGCCATCGAGCCGGAGGATCACTGAAGCCAGTTGTCAGTTGCCTGTTCTCGGTTCTCAGTTTTGTTCCTCAAGCCGTGAGGTCGAACTATCCAGTGATGCCTAGGTCGGAGTCCCGTTCACTGCCCGATTTGGGAACACTAAAGTAATACTGCCCCCGTGATGGTCACCCCGCTCTGGTTGGGCGCGTGAGACAGTTAGCTCAAGGCGTGGTCGTACAACCTTTCCACAGCCCGGGCCGGGAGAGCACTCACTAGGAGTTCGCAGTGAAGAGTAAACGCGTAGGGCTGAGATTGGGCATCGCATTTGGTGTCCTGATCGCCATATTGGTGGGCATCGGGCAGTTAGGGCTGGGCAGGATGCACCAAATCAATGGGACCCTGAGCGACATCACAGGCAGGCGGTCGGCCAAGCTATACCTGGCGCAACAGGCGTTGACGTTCTCCAATCGCAACAGCCGTATCACGATGGAAATATTCCTCTTGCAGAACAGAGCGCGCATCGACGCACTGTTGGCAACTAGGGCCGAGAATACCAAGAAGATTTCGGAATTGGTGGCGAATATCGCAGGCCGCTGCGACTCAGAGAAAGAGAAGCGGTTGCTGTCCGCGGTGCAAGATGCGAGAGAGCCATATGTCGACAGCTACCTGCGAGCTCTGCACTTGCTGGTCGACGAAGAGAGACACGACGCGGCAGTCGCGGTGATGGTGAACGAAACCCTACCAGCGCTGCTCAGATACCACGCCGCCTGGGATGAGTTTGTGGAGTTTCAGAAGAACCAGGTGGACATCGCTGTCGAGCAAGCCAAGATTGATTACTCCCGGGCCCGTCGCCTCGCCTCCTTACTGATTGCGTTAGCGGCAGCCATAGCTCTGGCGATCGCGCTCTTCACTACCCGCGAGACGGCCCGCGAGATGGCCGCAAGAATTGCCGCAAAGAACGAAGTTAGCAAACTCAATGCGGATCTTGAAGAGCGAGTGAAGCAGCGAACCACGCAGCTCAGCGATGCGAATAAGCGTCTAAACCTGCAGGCGGCAGCGGTGGAAGCCGCTGCCAATGCCATCGTGATCACAGATTTCCAGGGCACGATCATGTGGGTGAATCGCGCGTTCACGACGATGACTGGCTATAGCAGGGAAGAAGCCCTGGGCAAGAACACTCGCCTGTTGAAATCCGGAGAGCAATCCGACGGCTACTATGCCAAGCTGTGGTCGACCATCTCCTCAGGGAAAGTGTGGCAAGGCGAGATTGTCAACAAGCGAAAAGACGGAACAACCTACACCGAAGAGATGACGATCACGCCGGTGACGCAGGGCTTCGGCAACGCCGAAGACACGCAATTCGTCGCTATTAAACAGGACATTACCGACTGGAAGCGGGCCGAAGAAGCTTTGCGCCAGTCAGAAACGCAGTATCGGCTCCTATTTGACAGCAATCCGGTGCCGATGTGGGTTTTCGACCGCAAGACTCTTAAATTTCTGACGGTGAATGAAGCGGCGGTTCGACACTACGGTTTTTCAGGGCGGGAGTTTCTGGCGATGACCATCGCGGACATACGGCCCGAGGAAGACATCCCTGATCTGTTGGAAACCACTGCCAATCCAATTCAGGGACTTCAGCAGGCGACGATTTGGAGGCACCGGAAGAAGGACGGCGCGATCATAGAAGTTGAGATTGTTGCACATGGCCTGGATTTTCATGGAATCGAGGCAGAGCTGGTGGCGGCGTACGACATTACCGAGCGTAAGCAGGCAGAGCGGGCAACCAACTTACTGGCGGCTATCGTGAATTCCTCGGCGGATGCGATCATCAGCAAGGGTCTGGATGGCGTTATCAGCAGTTGGAATAAGGGAGCAGAACAATTGTTCGGCCACAGCGCTGAAGAAGCGATTGGCCAACACATTACGCTTATTATTCCACCCGATCGCCTGTACGAGGAGGAAACGATTCTTGAGCGGATCAGGCGGGGTGAGCAGATCGAGAATTTCGAAACTGTTCGCATTCACAAAGACAGGACGCCCCTCGATATCTCCCTTACTGTTTCGCCGGTAATGGACACGTCAGGCGGTGTTGTTGGGGCATCGAAAGTGGCGCGGGATATCGGTGAGCGAAAACACGCGGAGCAGGCGCTTCAGCTGGCGGAAGAAAAATACCGGGCTATCTTCGAGGACGCTGTGGTCGCCATCTTTCAGAGCTCGCTCGGCGGGCGGTACACCACCGTGAATCCGGCGATGGCCCATATGCTGGGCTACGACTCTCCCCAGGAACTGGTAGCGAGTATCAGCGATATTTCCCAGCAAGTTTATGTCAATCCCAAGAGTCGAGACGAGTTCAAACGGCTGATGCAAGAGCTCGGGATGGTCAGGGACTTCGAATGCCAGATCTACCGCAGGGACGGCAGCACGATGTGGGTGTCCGTGAATGCGCGAGCCGTCTCCAAAGCTGGCGTGCTGGTGGGATATGAGGGAACGAACGAGGACATCACCGCCCGCAAAGTGGCCGAGGAACGAGTCCAATTTCTAGCCTATTACGATGCTCTGACCGGATTGCCCAATCGGATTCTCCTGCAGGACCGGTTGGCAAAGGCGCTCGCCGGTGCGCGTCGGCGAAAGGACAAAGTCGCGATTCTGTTCCTTGATCTCGACCGGTTCAAAATCATCAACGACTCGCTCGGACACTCGCTCGGCGACCTTCTCCTGCAGGGGGTTGCCGAGCGGCTTAAGAAGTGGGCACGAGAACTAGACACAGTGGCTCGGCTAGGCGGGGACGAATTCGTCATTGTTTTAACGAACGTAAGGGATGTGGCTGACGCAGCGGTGGCCGCTGATCGGATCGTAAAAACGATGACCGCTGGATTTGTGGTTGAAGGTCACCCGCTCAATATCAGCTGCAGCCTGGGGATCAGTGTTTTTCCCGAACACGGTTCGGACAGCGACACCCTGATAAAGAATGCCGATGCGGCCATGTACAGCGCCAAAGAGAGTGGACGCAACACCTTTCGCTTCTTTACGAAAGACATGAACGCCCAGGTTGTGGAGCGACTGACGCTGGAGAACAGCTTGCGCCAGGCACTCGTACGGAAAGAACTGTTCCTGGTCTATCAACCCCAGATAGAAATTGCCACGGGTAGGATTACCGGGCTGGAAGCGCTCCTCCGCTGGCAGCACCCGGAACTGGGGCTGGTGCCACCAAACAAGTTCATACGAATTGCCGAGAACAGCGGTCTGATCATGCCAATCGGGGAATGGGTGCTCAGGACGGCGTGTTCTCAACTCCGGAAATGGCAAGACCAAGGGCTTCCCGGGGTACCGGTAGCGGTAAACGTGTCAGCAGTTCAGTTTCGCCAAGAGGGCTTTTGCGATCTTATCAGGGGCGTGCTTCACGAGACCGGCCTCATCGCCCAATACCTTGAACTGGAGCTCACGGAAAGTCTGCTGCTATCCAGCGCAGATGTAACGTTCGCAGTTCTTCGGGAGTTGAAAGCTATGGGATTGACGCTGGCAATTGACGACTTCGGGACCGGCTATTCCAGCCTGAGCTATTTGAAACAGTTTCCCGTTAGCAAACTGAAGATCGACCGTTCGTTTGTGCGGGATGTCGCGGTGAATCCTGATGACGCGGCGATCGCAACCGCAATCATCAGCATGGCAAAAAGCCTCAATCTCAAAGTGATTGCCGAAGGGGTCGAAAACGAAGCGCAAATGGCATTCCTGCGGGCACGTCATTGCGATGAGATTCAAGGCTATTACTTCAGCAAGCCCCTACCGGCGGATGAATGCGCCGAGAAGATACGAAGCAATTTACGTTTGACGCCATCTACAGACCTCGATCGAACACTGGCAGAGGCTGCAGGTGCCAGTTGATCACTCCCGGACCGATCTAGTCGTCTGATTCTCCGATCCCTTTAACACAGAAACGCGAGAAAATTGCATTCATGGGCTGAATGTCGTCCTCCCGTATTGACTGCGAGGTTCGAGGCTACCAGCCTTGAACCTGGACGCTCACTTGATACGTGAGGTTGTCAGGATTCGAGACTGGGATGGTGAGGCTGAGGTGGCTGTTGGCCAACACGCGGACGGGAAAGGTGACCGCGAGTGGGCCGGCGTTGGTTTGGGTGCCGGTGGTTCCGCCGTAGGCCTGCAGAGGTTGAAGCCAGGGGCCGAAGGTTTGAGCGAAAGCGCATTTCTTGGGCGTACCGTTTTCATTCCATGGACAGAGGCCGTTGCCCAACTGTTCCGTTCCTGCGTCGTCGGTCCAGGTGAAATAGGGGCTCACTGTGTCTTTGACGCCCACCGCGGAAGTGCCGGTCATGGTGTAGTAGATCGTGATCAGATAGCTTCGCTCGACGGTGGGCGGGGTTAGGAGATCGGTGGTGGCGAGAGCGGTGGTGCCGGTAAAGGTCTGGCTGAAAACCTCGTGGATGGTTCCGGCCTGCAGGGGAGCGATGGCTAGGATGAAAACTGCGAGTAAGAAAGCGAATCGGTGAAGCATGAAGTCTCCGTTTGTCCTCCGAAGATGCCTGAAGCTACAACCGATCGCCGAGGCCGACAAGTCCTCTAAAGTAGGGTCTCTGTTTGCAGGCGGGGGAATCGCAAGTAAAGTCCGGGGTCTCGAGCAAAGTCAAAGGCGGCGGACAAGAGTGTTTGGCCCACACTTCGATAAGGAAGCGAGCCAAACGCGCGACTTATTGGGTCGCAAAGAACGCGACCCATCGCGCGGCTCGCCCAGATTCCTCACGGCGCAAAGAACGCTTGTTCGGAATGACAACCAAAGCCCATAGTTCCAACTTAGTCCTTGACTTGCGCGCAAAAGCTTGCAATAACTAACGAGTCCAATCGGGCGAGTCTGGGGGTGTAGTACCGTTGGCAGAAGTCAGAATGCAAGAGGGTGAGTCCCTCGAAAATGCACTGCGGCGCTTCAAGCGCAAAGTGCAAGGGGAAGACATTATCAAGGAGGTCAAGCGCCACTCCTTTTATCTGAAGCCGGGTGAAAAGAAGCGCGTAAAGGAAGCGTTAGCACGCAAGCGCAACCGGAAAAAAACTCGGAAAGAGCAAGACTAGCAATCGACATTGGGCCGCTCCTCCCCGTGGGCGCGGCCCCTTCCCTTTTCGCAGCGCAGTCCTTGGTCTGGGACCTGCGTAACCGCGGGGACAACGCAGTTGTTGTGCAGCAGAAGTAATCCATGTCCAGCCAAGGGCATGGTGGGCCGAATCCAAGGGCAAGATCACTGAGGGGGATGTAGCGAAAATCCTGCGCATTCGTGCGCCAGGAGAGATGCGTATTGTCTCGACTGGCGAGCGGGTGGGGGCGGGAAAGGGCTAAGGAGCATCCTCAATGGAATTCCGGGACAAGATGTTGAAGTGCATTGACTGTGGAACGGATTTTGTGTTCACGTCCGGGCAACAGTTGTTTTTCCACAATAAGCAGTTCAGGAACGAACCCAAGCGCTGCAAGGCCTGCAAAGCGAAGCGGGTATCGGTTATGGCGTCAGCAAACTTCGGGAACCATGGCTCGTCGAGAACCGAGACCCGCGCCGTGTGCTCGCAATGCGGCAAGGAAACCACGGTGCCGTTCCGGCCGACGCAGGGGCGTCCGGTGCTTTGCCGGGACTGTTTCCAGCAGAAGCGGACTGCGGCGTCGGCATGATTTGACAGCGGCGGATCTTCCGAAGATCGCCAAAGTGTGAGCGCACCCATTTCCCAGGCGGAATCGCCGGGCACGCCTTCCCTCTGCCTTCGCGATTCGAAGCGGGCGCTTGTCGGCGCGGACAAGTTGCGTATTCTCGGTAATGAGATGCGGCATACCAAGCTATTATGTTGATTGAAATAATAGCTCAGCAGGGTTCTGCGGCAAATGAAGAAAAAATCGGGCGGCGCATTTTTTTTGCGGCTCTCGCGGGCAGATCCTCCCGCCAATTCAGGGACAACACTTTTGTTCAGTCACTGAACGTGACAGAGGCAGCGTCAGGGCGTTTTCCGAGGAGAATCCCGCGCGTCGCGACCGGCGCGATGGCCGTTGAATGAGGCGACTGGAGCGGAAATCGCAGGAACTTGCGCTTATGCTGCAAATACTTTCACGTTTCTAGAATTTTTATTAATCAATTCACATTTCTGGAACACTTCGTAAGAATTTCGTTGAAACGAGAGTCGAGTTCGTGATAACTTCCGCTGCCGTTGTATTTTTTCTGTTGTGTCAATCAGAACAAATACACGTTTGAGAAGGAGCTTCGATTGCGGCAAACGCTGGGTTCCAATAAATTCCGTGCCAGCGTTGGATTTCACTTGACATTCGCTGCAATGGAGATAGGATTCTTTTCCGCGGGCTGCGTGCCGGTTGGCACGAGCGATCGGAAGAGTGGCCCAATGATTTCAACCCAGTAAAACTCTCAGGAGGAGATTTAATGAAAAAGATGCTTTTTGCAGCGGCGCTGGTTGCAGCGCTGATCTCAATCGCGGCGGCAGAGGACAGCCACCGTTTACCCCAGGCCAGCTTGGACCGCGAAGTTGATGTTCAGATTCCGGCCCGTGCAGCCGTTCTCGGCAACCCACGCGCCGAGGAGCCACCTGCGGCACCCGGCTATTGCAAGCCCTGCCTGTTCTACGCTGGCGATTTTGACTCCAATGCCAGTGATGCCAACGGTCTCGCCAACGAGCTCGATACCACCATCAGCAGCGGCGCGGCTACCTATGCTCCTTTCATCGTTCCCAAGGGCAAGACTTGGACGGTTTCGGGCCTGATGACCGATGACTTCCTATCGGCGCAAGTCCTTGATCCCAAGACCAGCCCCTACGAAGTCCGCAAGGGCATTCCTGCCGCGGGCGGCACCGGCGGCAAGCTGGTTTGCCACGGCACGAAGAACGCTGTTGCTGTAGCCACCGGCCTGTCCGGCTTCGGCTTCAACATTTACGCAGTTCGCGTGCGGAGCGTAAAGAATTGCAAGTTGGCAGCCGGCAAATACTGGGAAACCGTTATTCCAGAGTGCGACAACCCCAACGACAGCACCTGCACCGCTGGCTATCGTGGCTTTGTGACCAACGACGATGGCGCAATGAAGCATAAGTTCGGCGGCAGCGAGCCGGCGAACAACTCCTTCTTCAATTCGGTATTCTTCGGCGCAACCTGGCAGCCGAGCACGGACCAACAGTCCAGCTCGCGCTACACCATTGGCGTTGAAGGAACATCGAATTAAGAGAGTCAACCTCTGACGGCTCCGGTTGCGGCAAGTCACTTGCTTGAAACTGGAGCCGGGGTTTTCGGGAGAAGCGTGCGGGCTTCTTGGCCCAAAGGTTTCTCCCGTTTTCTTGCATCGAGTGAGAAGCGGTTATTCGGTCATCCTCCCCTTCGGCTGATTTCAACGTTGTAACCAAGCTCCGTCAACGGATACTGGATATTGATCGTCGATCTATTTTCCCTTGGGCGCGCCCCGGAGTTTCGCGGAGCCGAGGCACTTGGAACGACGTCTGAGCCGGTGCGCTTTTCGGGGACCATGCAAGAAAGAGCAGTACAGCGCGTGTGCTAGGATTACAAATTACGCCTAAGTATATTGGAGGCTCGATACGATGCGGTGTCGTTTCCCGGGGATGGTATTGTTTGGCTTGCTGACCTTTCTTCTGGTTCACCCATGTATGTTTTCTCAGTTACTCCCGCCCAGCGCCCCCCCAGCGGCCCCGACGGGGCCTGAGTCGCAAGTGGCGCCCGATGCTCCAGTGGTAACAATTCACGGGCTCTGCGGATACGTTGTTCTTCCCGGCAGCGGCCTGGACACGGCAGGTTCGCATACTGGGTCGGTGGATCTTACTACCCCAAACCCTAACTGCGAAACCGTGATCACCCGCCAGCAGTTTGAAAATCTGATCCGGGGGATCAGTCCGACTGGCGACCCCCAACTGGCGCGCTCGTTTGCCAGGGACTACACCGAGACCCTGATGTTTGCGCGCCGGGCCATTGAGACTGGTCTCGACAAAGACCCGGTGGTCCACGCTCTATTGCAGTATCGGTACCAACAGGCGCTTTATTCGATTTTTAAGGCGCGGGTAACCCAGAAGGCCAACCAGATGTCCGACGCGGACGTGGCAAAGTTTTACAACGCGAATCGCGAGAGATACGAAGAGTTTGGCCTGCTGCGCATCCATGTGCCCAATGTGCCGGAACATCACCCGGCGCCTGGATCGAGGGTTCAGCCCAAAGTCGATGTCGCCGCCGATGAAGCGGCGATGCAGGCTCTGGCGATCAAGATTCGTGGCGAAGCGGCCGCTGGGGGTGACTTCGAGAAATTGCAGGCAAAGGCTTACAAACTGGCGGGAATCACCGACGATCCTGCCGACACCGACTTGGGTAACAAATGGACTCGAGACAACTTTCCGGCGGAATATCAGTCTTCGGTGTTTGGGTTGAAGCCGGGTCAAGTGTCGGAGCCAATCCATAATTCGAGTGGCTGGCACATTATCAAAGTGGTTTCGCGAACGACCATTCCGCTGAGTGAAGCCCGGGACCTCACCCTTCAACTGGTGGTGGGGGATCAAGCGAATGCCGTCAGGAAGGCGGTTACCACCGATCTGAATGATCAGTATTTCGCCACCCCCGGTTTGCGCGATGCCGTAGCACCACTGAAGTAGTCTCGGGAGTGGGGTTCTGGCGCCTTGGCCGCCGACGCGAACAAGCGCCCTTGGACTTCGGGATTTTACAGAACTCCGCGAATTGCCTTTCGCATGGATCAAAACAAGACGAAGCTTACGGTTGTGTGCTGCCTTTTGCTGTCGGTTGCGACCTTGGCAACCTATAGCCGGGTCAGGAACAATCCGTTTGTCGGCTTCGACGACCAGGCCTACATCGTCCGAAACCTCCACGTGCAAGGGGGAGTGACCTGGAAGATGGTTAGCTGGGCATTCACGTCCACCGAGCAATCCAACTGGCACCCTCTGACCTGGTTGTCGCATGCGCTGGACTGCCAGTTCTATGGATTGAATCCCAGAGGGCATCACCTCACCAGTGTGTTCCTGCACACCATCAACGTTCTGCTGCTGTTTCTGCTGCTGCTGAAGGCGACTGGTTGTCGAGGGCGAAGCCTGCTGGTGGCGGGGTTGTTCGCGCTTCATCCTTTCAACGTGGAATCGGTGGCCTGGCTCGCCGAACGCAAGAATGTCCTCAGCACGGTATTCTTTCTGGCCGCTCTCGGCGCCTATGGCTGGTACGCGGCGAAACCTGGCATCAAGCGATATGTGGTCGTGGGTGTATTGTTCGCCTTGGGCCTGGCCGCGAAGCCCATGGTCATTACCTTGCCTTTTGTGCTTTTGCTGCTGGACTTCTGGCCGCTGCAAAGATTGGAGGGCTGGGGACCTAAGGCGTTGCCGGCTCCGCGAGGAGACAAGAGCCGAAAGCAACAGGCCGCTGGGGAAACCGTCGCACCGTCATTGAGCTTCCCCTCGCTACCGGCGTCCCGCCTGGTGCTTGAGAAACTGCCGCTGTTGGTTTTCGCGGCCGGCAGCGCCGTGATCACCGTGATCGCGCAGCGCTCCACTGCCCTTCGCTCCCTGAGCCAGATTCCGCTGGACGAACGCCTGGAAAACGCGCTCTATTCCTATGCCATGTACGTCTGGAAGGCACTGTGGCCTACGCGCTTGGTCTTGTATTATCCGCATCCCACCCACAACCTTGGCTGGTGGCAACTGGGGTTGGCGTTGTTGTTCTTGTTGGGCGTGAGCGGCCTGGCGTGGAACCAGCGCTCCACTCGGCCCTACCTGATAACCGGCTGGCTTTGGTACCTGGGCACGCTGGTGCCGGTGATTGGAATCGTACAAGTCGGCGATCAGGCGATGGCCGACCGCTATGCTTACGTTCCTTTGATTGGAATCTTTGTGATGGTGGTGTGGGGCATCGCGGATTGGGCCGACTCCCGCAATGTGAGCCTCGGATTGCGATGGGCCACCTCCGCAGTCGTCCTCGCTGCTCTGTCGTTCCTTACCTGGCGCCAGATCGGCTACTGGCGAAGCGACTACGATCTCTGGACGCACGCTCTGGAAATCACGAGGGTGAATTACCTCGCCGAAACCAACCTGGCTAGTGCGCTGCGCAAGCTCGGCCGGGCGCAGGATGCATTGCCTCACTACCAGGCGGCAGAGAGACTGAACCCGGGACAACCCGCCCGGCACATCAACCTGGCGGCCGATCTGGCGGAGTCTGGGCACTTGCAAGAGGCGATTGCGGAATATCAGACCGCCGCGGATCTCACCGACCAGCCCCGCACCCTGGCCCGCGTCTACGAAAGCATTGCCGCCCTGAGCGCTGCGCTCGGGGACTACGCCACGGTGCGGGAGAGTTATAAACAGGCGTGGCTAGCAGATCCTCAGCATCGTCCGGAGATGATCCAGGCTCTGATGGAGGACACGGCGGCTCGGCCAACCGCTGGCGGGTTCTATTCCCTGGGATTGCTTCTGGAGCAAGACGGCAAATTGCCCGAAGCTCGCGACGCCTACGCCCAGGCCTTCAAACTTGATCCCGCGCTCGCCGACGCAAAGCAAGGTTTCGGCGGCGTCGACCAGGAAAACAAATAAGTCCGAGGGGTTAATATAGAAGGCTGACGAGCAGAGTTCATCTGCTGGCGAACGGAATCTCCGCATTCGAAAAAAGGAACTGTGGCAAGTTTTTACGTGCAAAACTTTGGTTGCCGGGCGACGCAGGCGGATGGAGCCGCCATCGAGCGCCAATTCCAGGAGTATGGACTGGCGCGAGCCGACGCTCCCACGCAAGCGGAAATCGTGGTGTTGAATTCGTGCACGGTGACGGCTTCGGCCGATCAGGATGCACGCGCGGCCATCCGCCGCATCCATCGCGAAAATCCGGGCTGCCAGATCGTGGTCACCGGATGCTATGCCCAGCGTGCGCCTCAGGAAGTCGCAGCGCTTTCGGGGGTAGCGAGGGTTATTGGCAATTCCCACAAGCATCAGTTGGCGGAAATCGTAGTCGGTTCCCCCAGACCCAATTCCGTTGCAAGCCCGACGCAATCCGGCTTTGTGCCGGTGTCGAGCCTGACGCCCGAAGCCGGGAGCGAGATTTTCGTCTCCGATATTTTCGCTCACACCGAATTGCTGGCGGCGCCGGTTTTCGATGCCGCCAACCAACGCACCCGTCCCAACCTGAAAGTGCAGGACGGTTGCGACAATCGTTGTTCCTTCTGCGTGATTCCCTCGGTGCGCGGTCAGAGCCGGTCTTTGCCCTTGAACCAGATACTCAGCGAGATAAAGGCACTGGTTAACTCGGGATATCGCGAGGTCGTGATTTCCGGAATCAATCTCGGCCGCTGGGGCCGGGACCTCGTGAGATCTTTGCGATTCGAAGAACTGGTTAAGGAGATCCTCGGTCAAACTGATTTGGAGAAGCTCCGCCTATCTTCGATCGAGCCCATGGACTGGAGCGATGAGCTGATTCGCATGATGGCTGAGTCTCCGCGCATCGCCAGGCATGCCCATGTGCCGATGCAATCGGGCAGCGACCGCGTGCTGCGCGCCATGCATCGCAAATACCGACCATGGCATTACCGGGAGAAGATCGAAAAAATTCGCGCGGCTATGCCCACGGCGGCCATCGGCGCCGACGTGATGGTGGGATTCCCCGGGGAGAGCGATTCCGACTTCGAAGAAACCCGGCGCATGATCGAAGAACTGCCTTTTACTTATCTGCACGTGTTCACCTACTCGCCGCGCCCGGGGACGCTGGCGGCGGACATGCGAAATCAGGTGGCGGTGCAGGTTGCTCGCGAGCGCAATCGAATACTGCGCGAGCTGGCGGCGGGGAAAAAACTGTCCTTCATGCGGGCGTTTGTCGGAAAGACGGTGGAGGCGATCACATTGAACGTTTCCGATGGCAAGTCGACCGAGGCACTAACTGACAATTATCTGAAGCTGTGCTTGACCGGTTATCATGAACCCAATCGCTGGCTGAGGGCGCGCGTAGAACAGGTCGGGAATGGTGCGCTGCTCGCGGCTCTTTAGGCGCGGCAGCGCCGAGCCGATTTGTAAAAAGACTGTCAAAACCGCGCTGCGTGCGTGTTTCGCGGTCCATTCGGTGCTATAGTTCCAGCCCGCGGCTGTGTCTGGATGTCTTCGGTCTTCAAATCAAGCCGGCGTCTGAATCGAGGAGTGTGAAATGGGCAGTAAAAAGTTTTCTTGTTTCGTCGGCAGGGCATTGGTGGTGGTCGCAGTAACGCTGATGCTGGTGAACGGGGTTTGGGCGGCAAATACGGAAAAGGTGCTTTACACCTTTACCGGGGGAAATGACGGAGGCGATCCCGCAGCCCAATTGACCTTCGACAGCTCGGGCAATGCCTACGGAACGACGGTGGTTGGGGGCACGTCCACTTTTGGCACCGTCTTCAAGCTGACGCCCCATTCGAACGGAACATGGACTGAGACCGCGTTGTACAGCTTCCTGGGCGGCAACGATGGCAAGTATCCTTACGGCGGCGTCACTTTGGACGCCAAGGGAAACCTGTACGGAACGACGGTTTCCGGCGGCAACGGCGGAACCTGCAGCGGTGACGGGTGCGGCACGGTTTTCAAGCTGACGCACTCCGGCAAAAGCTGGAGCGAGAGCGTGCTTTACAGCTTCACTGGCGAGCAGGACGGGGCCGGTCCCGGTGGCGGCGTGGTCTTCGACAAGAAGGGAAATCTTTACGGCACGACTCCAGATGCAGGCAGTGTGAACGGCTGCAGTTGCGGAGTGGTTTACGAGTTGAGCCCCGCCAAGGGTGGACAGTGGAAGCAGACGGTGATTCACACTTTCACCGGCGGCAACGACGGTTCCACGGGCTCGCTTGGTCTTTTACTTTTTGACCGAGCTGGCAACCTCTATGGCTTGGCCGAACTGGGCGGCGCGCACGCAGCAGGGACTGCATTCAAACTGTCTCCGGCGTCAGGGGGCAAATGGCAGTTTGGCACGATTGATGGTTTTAGGGGCATGCCCCATGCGGGCTTTCCTTACGGCGGCTTGATTTCCGACGCGGCGGGAAACCTGTATGGCACGACCTACTATGGCGGCGCCAACGGCCTGGGCTCCGTTTTCAAACTGACCAACTCCAATGGCAAGTTCAAAGAGAGCCTGCTGTACAGCTTCAAAACTGGGACGGACGGAAACTCGCCGACTTCCACGCTGGTCTTTGACGCGCAGGGCAATCTGTACGGCACAACCTCCGCGGGCGGCGATGCCAACGGCGATGGCACTGTCTTCAAGCTAACTCCCGTCTCCGGCGGTAAGTGGAAGGAAAGCGTGGCCCACCGTTTCCAGAACAACCGGGACGGAGCGAACCCCTACTACGGATTGACGCTCGATAAGGCCGGCAATCTTTACGGGACGACGGCGTCAGGCGGCGCTCACAGTCAAGGCGTGATCTTCGAGATCATCCCCTGAGGGAACTCGGTCTGGGAGAAATCCTTTGTGTAGCTTCGTGTCCTTTGTGGTTCAGGCATTTGAACTTCGTCAACCACAAAGGACACGAAGGTACACAAAGGAAAAGCGACGAGCGCAGCAGGAATTTGTTCGTGCCATTTCGACCTCACCCGAACGTAAGTCCATCCGGCGGTCAAAGAGCCAGCCCAATAAGCCTTTGCGGCCAATGGCGCTACCCGGTTATAATCTTCTCCGTTTGCAAGACGCCCCGAAAGCAGGTTCCAGCCGATGTCTTCTCTCCGAAGTATTGCAGGGTACGTCCTGCTGCTGGCCCTCATGCTGGCAGTGTGCGGGCGCGGTTCAGCCGCAACTGTAGCTGAGAATGCCGATGGCGCCAGCAAAGGCGCATGCCACAAGAAGGGCCGCGAGGCGCTCTATGGTTTTGCCATTTCGCGGCTCAACCTTTCTGAGACCACCACCATCGATCTCTGCACCGGAGGGTTCAATTCGGTGTCCGGTGGACCTGTTCCTTTCTTCGCCAACAGTTCTGCGGTCGCGACCCAGGCTGGGTTCCTGTACATCTCCAATAGTTTTATTAACGGCAGTTCGAACAACGGCTCGCAGATCTTCGTGTATAAAATTGACCAAGCCAATGGCAAAATCGCCCAGATCGCAGGGTCACCATTCTTCATGTTTCCGCCTCCGGTTTCGATTCAAGGTCTGGCGACAACTCCGGATGGCCGGTTTCTTTATGGCGCCGATGCCAGCGGCAACATCTTCGCCTTCCGCCTGAACAAAACCACCGGAGTTCCAACCTCGCTGCCCGGCTCGCCCTTCGCCTCGGGACCGAATTCGCAGCTGGTGGTGGATCCCTCCGGCAAATTCCTCTATGCTACCGACGACGATGTTATCGGCAGCGTCCTGGCATTCGCCATTGATTCCGCCGGCGCCCTGAGTCCGGTGCCCGGCTCTCCTTTTGCCATAGCGAGTCCAAACGTTGTTGATCTCAACAGCGAGCCTTACGGCATCCTGGACACCGGTAGTTTCGTTTACGTCGCCCTCAGCAATACGAACCAGGTCGCGGCGTTCTCCGTTGATAGCGAGACCGGCGCCCTGACTCACGTGCCTGGCTCTCCTTTTTTAGCGGGAAACGCCCCCTCCTTTTTTGCCATAGCAAAGAACTTCTTGTACGCGGTGAATGCGGCCGACGGCACCATCTCTGCCTATAGCATCAACCCCGGCAGCGGGGCGCTTACGCCAGTGCCCGGCTCTCCTTTCGGCTCGGGTGGCGGGACGCTCGCCATCGATCCTTCTGAGAAGTACCTTTATCTCGGAACGTTCAAGGGGATTCAGGGTTACAACATCAACTCCACCACCGGCGCGCTCAGTTTGGGATCTGGGACGCTCGGAGAACAGGGAGTTCTCTGGCTCACCATCGTCGCACTCCACTGATCGGCTGCGGCACGGGACGCTTCCCAGCCCCCAAGCTCTATGGATGCCATATTTATGGCAAACATGTAATAATCACGCTATGAAAGAGGAATCCGTTCGCACCACGGTTGATATTCCGCGGCCTCTTTACCTCAAGTTAAAACAGCAGGCGGCCGCCAAAGGGTCTTCGGTCCGGGAACTCGTCCTCTCTGGGGTCAAGACCGTTCTTTTGCAGGGCCAGAGGCCACGTCCGAAGAGGGTACGATTCCCGCTTATCGTCTCCAAAGGCCCGAAGGTCAACGTGACCAACGAAGGCATCTATGAACACGTTGAATTTCCTTGATGCCAACGTCTGGCTGGCTCTCCTGTGGAACCGGCACGTGCATTCGGAAAGAGCCAGATCCTGGTTCGAGCAAACCGGTGACGAGCAATTTCTGTTGTGCCGCTTCACTCAGATTACCGTTTTGCGGCTTCTCACAACTGAAAAGATCATGGGAAGAGACACCAGGTCTATGCCCGAAGCCTGGAAGCTGTGGGATCGCATCTGGGCTGATGATCGCATCTCTTTTATTGCCGAGCCCGAAGACCTGGAGAAGGAGTTTCGCAAGCGTTCCCAGCTGTCCAGCCGATCTCCCAAAGTTTGGGCCGATGCTTATATTCTTGCGTTTGCTTCGGCAGCGGACCTGAAACTGGTCACTTTTGACCAGGCGTTGAAATCGCGGGGTGACAATATGATCGTACTTTGACGGCGTGACTCGTATTTATATGCCTATGCCGTTCGCGCCAGTTGGGCTCACCGGGCGAAGTTGGGTTGACTGTTGTTCCTTGTCCTGCCGCCGGCCAACAGAATTCCAAGCAAGCATCCCACTATCTCGAGCGCTAGAAGGACGGAGACACTGGCGTCGAACCAAGGCGTCCAATTGCCGGGTGCCAGCGTGAAAACATTATTGGCCGATGCATGCAGGAAGTGCTCATAAAGATCGGCGCCCATAGCAGCCAAAAAGAAAATCAACGACACCAGCCCCGCGAGTTTATCGCTGAGCATCCATAACGCCATGGATACGACCAAATGCCCGAACGTTATCAAAGTTATGGCCAGCCAACTAACGCTGTTGTTTGGGGCTGGCAGAACCTTTGCCGCAAGGAACAGGTGCCAGACTGCGACCGTCCAGTGTGCGACAACAACTAGTAGAGTGAACATGCATCGTCTTGTCATAGTGATGGTTCCTCCTCCTCTAGGCGAGCGTCTGGCCCGCCTTCACTCAGGCTTCGCTGAACAAGGCCCGGTAGATCCCGCCGCCGAGGGCGCCGCCGATGAGCGGGGCAACCCAGAACAGCCACAGTTGCTGCAAGGCCCATCCGCCGACGAAAATGGCTGGGCCGGTGCTGCGGGCCGGGTTGACCGAAGTATTGGTGACCGGAATACCGACCAGGTGAATCAGGGTCAGGCACAAGCCGATGGCGATGGGCGCAAAGCCTTTGGGGGCACGGCTGTCGGTCGCTCCCATGATGACAATCAGGAAGAACGCAGTCAGAACAACTTCCGCCACGAATCCAGCCAGCAGGGAATAGCCGCCGGGAGAATGCACTCCGTATCCGTTGGAAGCGAATCCGTTGCTCACTTCGAACATGGCCTGGCCGCTGGCAATCACATACAGCACGCCCGCCGCAGCGATCGCGCCCAGGACTTGAGCAACGACATACGGCAGCAACTCGGAAGCAGGAAAGCGCTTGCCGACCACCAACCCCGCGCTGACTGCGGGATTCAAATGGCAGCCTGAGATGTGTCCGATGGCAAATGCCATGGTGAGGACGGTCAGGCCGAAAGCCAGGGCCACGCCGAGGAAGCCAATTCCCACCGTGGGAAAGCCAGCCGACAGCACGGCGGCGCCGCATCCACCAAATACCAGCCAGAAGGTTCCGAAGAATTCCGCCGCCGCACGTTTGCCGAGACTCATGGTTTCACCTCCGAGACGAATTAAGGCTAAGCCGGTTTTGACCTCGTCCTTCCGCCTCCCGCGCCGCCCTTGCGGATGCTATCAAATGCAATGGGCCCACCGCCGAAAAATATCAGAGCGAATGCGATTGCGGCTACAGCCAGAGGAAATTCATATCCTCCCGGGCCGGTGAAGCCGCGCTTCCAATGCACCTTCCAGATGACGACGAGCAAGTCGATCAGAATGGCAATCGAGACACAACGCGTAAGCAGTCCGGCGATGACCAGGATGCCGCCGAAGAATTCCGTAACTGCGGAAACGTAGGCCAGCCAGCCCGGCAATCCGAGACTGCGAATAAATTGCACGAAGTGCGGCAGCCCGCCAAACACTTTGCCATAGCCGTGGCCAATCATGACGGCACCCAACACAATCCGTAAAACGAGAAGCGCCAGCGGTTGCAGACGATCGAGAGTGCGCAAGCTGTTCCTCCGATGAGAGAGAGTAGATTACCGCATAGTCCGGTGGTTGCAGAAGTAAGTACCCAAATCCCACGGAGAGTTGGCGAATAGATGGTTTCTAGTGCCGCAATCCTGGAGATTCTTGCGTGCGATGCCCGGCCTATCTGGCGCCAGTGAAGCATTTGCGCGTTGTAGCAGCGGCATTTGGCGTTTGTCCGGTTCCTGTGGGCCATTACAGCCTCTCCGTGCGAGCAGCGACTTTCGTACCGTCTGTAGCACTTTAGTTACGGTTCTCGCGATGGGGTAGCATCCTGCGCCCAGACATTACTACCCGTTGTGTCATCGTGTAATAGAAATACCATATATAGATCATCCCTCCATCTCCCGTTTGGTTACTTTCCAGAAAACAGGCATAAAACACGGTAAATCTCGGAGATTCGCCTTCAGCTCTTGTGCTTTCCGGGCTGATATATGCTCGGGACACCTGAATTCACTCGAATGCGTTTTGTACGAGGAGTTCTTCCCAACTTAGGCCGGTAGCGTCAACAGGGCTTAAGACGGTGAAAAGGGTTGAGGAACTATGGCCGACTCGCGGGAAGTGATGAATATTCGCCAGGCGTCGCAGTACCTGGGAGTGAGTCCGGACACGCTTTACAAGTATGTAGGCGAGCAAAAGATTCCGGCTTTCAAGCTGGGCAACCGCTGGCGCTTCAAGAAATCGAAGCTCGACCAGTGGATGGAAGAGAAGTCCAGCCAGATGGAAGCGAAGAGCAGAAAGAAACCGAAGGCGGCTGCCAAAGCTGCCGGGCAACAGTAAAGGCGGGCACATGTTTGGATTCGGATCGAAAACGATTGTTGGTCTGGATGTGGGGTCGTCGAGCATCAAGGCGGTCGAGTTGAAGAAGGGGCGCAACGGGATTGAAGTTGTGCACCTCGGCCTCGAAATGCTGGCTCCGGACATCGTTGTGGATTCCATGATCGTGGACTCGGGCACGGTATCGAGCGCGATCTCCAAGCTGTTTACCGACAATCAAATCAAGACCAAGAGCGTAGCCACGGCGGTGAGCGGGCATTCCGTCATCGTGAAAAAGATCTCGCTGCCTTCGATGAGCGATCAGGAATTGGCTGAGACCATCCAGAAAGAAGCGGCGCAGCACATTCCCTTCGATCTGGCGGATGTGAACCTCGACTATCAGATTCTGTCCGAAGACGCCGGCAACCCGCAGATGGACGTGCTGCTGGTCGCGGTCAAGAAGGACAAGATCCTGAACTACACCAACGTACTCTCGATGGCGGGTAAGACACCGGCTATCGTGGACATTGATGCACTCGCTCTACAGAATTGCTACGAGTACAACTATGAGCCCGCGCCGGGGCAGGTGGTGGCGCTTTTGAATCTGGGCGCCAGCGTCATGAACATCAACATCGTGAAAGGCACCACGCCGCTGTTTCCGCGCGACGTGAGCGTGGGTGGGCATCAGTACACCGACTCGCTGCAGAAGGAACTGGATTTGAGCTTCGACGATGCGGAGTCGTTGAAGCTGGGAAACAAAGTTGGCACGGTGAGCGAGGACGCGAAAACGCCCATCCTGCAGCAAGTAACCGAAATCATCGTGCTGGAAATTCAGAAGACTTTCGACTTCTTCCGGGCCAGCGCGGCAGGCGAGCACATCGAGAAGATTTATCTGGCGGGCGGATCCTCGAAAGTTCCGGGGCTGATCGAAGCGTTGCGCCAGGAGTTTTCGCTGCCGGTCGAGATCTTCAATCCGTTTCAGAAGATCACGCCGCCGGTGGACGGGCCGGGAGTGGAATTGATCGAGCAGAACGCGGGCCAGTTGGCGGTTGCGGTGGGTTTGGCCTTAAGGAGTTTTGAAAACCTATGATCCGAATCAACCTGCTGGGACAACCAAGACCGAAAAACAAACGAGCCGCAGCTTCAGCCGCGGCTGTCATGGAGATGGGCGAGGTTGGCTCACCGAAGCTGAAAATCGTGCTGGTGCTGGTCGCGGCCGCAGCGCTCAACATGATGTATTGGTATCGCCTCGACAAAGAGAAGCAGAGCATTGCCACCAAGATGCAAGTTGCGGAACAGAAGAACCGCGAACTGGCCGATGTAAAAGCCCGCTACCTGGAGCGGCAGCGTCAGGCCGACAGCTACAAGCGCCGCGTCGATGTGATCGATCAGTTGCGTGCCGGGCAGTCCGGGCCGGTGAACCTGCTCAATACCATCGGGGACACCATCAACGGGACCGAGACGGTGTGGCTCAACACCATGAAGGATCAGGGCGGCAGCGTGGATATCGAGGGCATGGCCCTGAGCGCCGATGCGGTGGCCTCGCTGATTCAGAACCTGCAGAAGACCGGCTATTTCAAGAACATCGAAATCAAAGAGACATTTCAGGACGATACGTTCAAGGAAATGCAGGCGTTTCAATTTACTTTGACCTGCGAAAAAGCAGAAAAAGCAAAGTCCTAGTCCTAAAGGCGGGAGAATATGGGGAACTTTGGCGAATTATCGGGTCTTAAGCAGTGGGCGGCCCTGGTGTTAGGGGCAGCGCTGATTACCGCCGCATTGCATTTCACTTTGTTCAAGTCCCAACGCGCAGCCAATGACCAGGCGCAAGGCGCCCTGGACTCGAAGCTTCGCGAGAATGCCGAGCTGCAATCCTACGCGCCCAAGCTCAAGGATCTGGAACGGCAGCTGGCGAACTTGAAACAGCAACTCGAAATCGAGCGGAAGATTGTCCCCGACGAGAAAGAAGTGGACGGCTTCATCAAGATGCTGGACGCGGAAGCGATGAAAGCTGGAATCGAGATCCGGCGCTACACCGCCAAGCCGGTGTCGACTCGTGAGTTCTATACCGAGGTGCCGTTCGAAGTCGAACTGGATGGGCCGTATTACTCGGTGCTGAACTTTTTCGATCGGGTGGGAAAGCTGGAGCGGATCGTGAACATGTCCGGGCTGCTGATCGCGAATACCAAACGGGGCAGCGAGGCCAAGGCGAAGCACACTTATCAATACGCGCCGAACGAGAGCATCGTGGCCACATGCGACGCCACGACCTTCTTCAGTCACGACTTGGCGCCGCCCGCGGGAGCAGCGGCCAAGGGTAAAGGAGGCCTATGAAACTGACGGCTGGAATCTTAATACTGGGAATGGGGCTGGGAACTGCGTGGGCGCAGAGCCCGACCATCATCGACAACACCAAAGCCAAGATGAACGCGGTCCAGCAGCAGAAGACGGCGGATACCAATGCGGCACTGGGGACGGCGCAGAAGGCGAGCGCGAGCCCAGCAGTCACGGCAGCAAAACCAGCGGTCGGCAAACTGGTGAGCGCCCAGGCTCCGGCGGCATCGCAGGCGTCATCTTCCAAGCCGCAGACCCTGGCTGTGTCTCCGATGACCGCGCCCAAAGCGAATGCCAAGGCCAAGACCAAGACGAAAACGACCGCCGTCGCTGTGAACAAGCCGGCGCCGGCAAAACCAGCGGTTGCGGTTGAAGACAAGAAGAATCCGGTCGATCCGAAGAAAGATGCGCACAAGACGGTCAGCATGGCCGGAGGGCGCCGCGATCCATTTCTGAGTCCGGTAGTAAACCGCGGGATGGGCGGTTCCGGATGCAGTACCGGAAAGCGTTGCCTGGCGGTTGACCAGATCGCTCTCACCGGGATTGTGAAGTCGGATGCGGGCATGATCGCAGTAGTGATCAATGCCATGAACAAGGCATATTTTCTGCGCGAAAACGATCCGGTGTTCAACGGATACGTAGTGAAGATCACCGGCGACTCGATCATTTTCAAAGAGACGCTGCAGGACAAGTTAGGCAAGTCGTTCACGCGGGAAGTTACGAAGAAGATTTCGACCCCGGCGGTATAACGCCGGGTAGCAACGAAATTTGAGAGACAGATCACGAGGCGAGCAAAACGCGCGCCCGTGGGGAGATGGGGAAATGCGAAAGCAACTGCTGGCTGTTCTGCTACCGCTGCTGATCCTGGCGCTGATCGCGGGCGCCGAGACTCAGAGCTCGAGCACAGGCGCGGACAAGCGTGCCACCGTAGAGAAGGTGGACGTGATGCACGCGGATGATGGAATCAGCGTGGAGATCACCGCCCACGGGCAAGTAACGCCCAAGCTCAGCGCGTTGGATTCTCCCGCTCGCGTCCTGGTGACTCTGCCCAACACCGTGGCAGCTACCGTCCAGAACCACATTAGCGTGGGCAGCGACGGGGTGAAGGGCGTGCGCATCGGCACCAATGGCGAAATGCCTCCCACCACCAGCGTCGTGATCGACCTGGTGCAGGCGTGCCAATTCGAACTCCTTCAGGGCGGCGACAACAGAATCATCGTCAAGCTGCACCCCGCTGCGGTGAAGACCAGCGCGAAGGCGTCGACCCCGGCGCCCGCGAAGCTGCAAATGGCTTCCGCAGTGGTTGCTCCAGTCTCGGCCAGGACCGAGCCAGCGGCGAGCAAACCGGCACCGGTGGCAGCCACTCCGTCTGGGATTCCGGCGGCAGTTGCGAATGACGATAAAACTTCGAAGCAGACCGCTTCCGCGACCGACTTTGTCTTCGTGGAACCGTCTTACAAGCAGAAGGACGCGGCTGCGCAGCCTACGGCTGACGAGGCCGCTCCCTCAGTCCGGGCAGCCGGCGCAGCGGCGAAATTCGTAGACAAGCCAGAAGGCAATTTACTGCCGACGCCGAGCGCTGCGATTCAACCGCAGGGCGCGCAAGCTGCGCCGGCGCAGGCCATCCAACCAGCGGTGAATCTGGCGGCGGAGCAAAAGGGCGAAAGCCACATGGTTAGCCCGATCACCACCGCCAAGTACACGGGCGAACCGATCTCGGTGAACCTGAAGGATGTGGACCTCAAAGATTTCTTCCGACTGATTCACGAGATCAGCGGACTGAACGTGGTACTCGATCCCCAGGTCAAGGGCTCACTGACCATCGTGCTCGACGATGTGCCGTGGGATCAGGCGCTGGACATCGTGCTCAAGAACAACGAACTGGCTCGGCAGCTCGACGGTAACGTTTTGCGCATCGCCACTGTAGAAACCCTGCGGCACGAAGCCGATTCCCGGCGTGCGGAGCAGGAAGCTGAAGCACTAGCCATCGAGAAGCAGACGGCAACGCGCTTCCTGAGCTACGCCCACGCGAAAGACGTTATTCCAACCGTGAAAAAGTTCTTGTCGCAGCGCGGTGACGTGGTTGCCGATGAACGCACCAACGCAGTGATCATTTCGGATATCCCGGGGGTGATGCCAAACATCGACCGGCTACTTACGCAACTTGACCGCAAGACGCAGGAAGTGGAAATTGAAGCGCGCGTAGTAGCTGCGACCCGCAGCTTCGCTCGCGAAATTGGTACTCAGCTTGGATTTGGTTGGGGCAACGCAGCGACTGCGGTCGGCGGTGTACCGGCTGTCGGCATCAGTCCGAACTCGACCTTTGGCCTCATCCCGCATTACCCGATCATTGGAACCACGGCGCCGACAGCGAGCACGGGAACCCAGATACCGCTGTTCTCTAACCTTGGTCCGGCGGGTCCGACCAGCGGCTTTTCGTTCATAACGGCCAGCAACTCAGTGCGAGTCGATGCCCTGCTTAGCATGGCCGAATCTCGCGGGCTGCTGAAGATCCTGTCCCGTCCGCGGGTGGTGACGCAGAACAACATTCAGGCTCTGGTTCGCCAGGGCGTGCGCGTGCCCATCGTGACTGCGGCTCAGTTGGGCGGACCCCCAACCGTAACTTATATCGATGCCTTCCTGAGGCTGACCGTGGTGCCGCAGATCACGTCTGAGGGGACGATCTTCCTCAATGTCGACGTCGAGAACACGACGCCTGACTTCGGTCGCACCATCAACGGCAACCCCACTCTGATCACGCAACAGGCGACGACGCAAGTGCTGGTCACCGACGGCGGCACCGTAATCATCGGTGGCGTCATCCAGACCAACAACTCGGTTAGCGTGGATCAGGTTCCGTTGCTGGGTAGCATTCCATGGCTGGGCCAGCTCTTCAAACACACCACCGTCAGCACCTCGAACCAGGAGCTGATTTTCTTCATCACTCCGCGGATCATCCAAACCTAGTCACAAGTTAGCAGTAAAGACAGCCGTCGGTTTCCTGAAGTACCTGTCAGGGACCGGCGGTTTTGTTTTGGGCGCGATTCCCAAATCGTCTCGGATACGATCTTCCTCGACGGGAGGCTCCGTGCCCGACTTTCGTCATTCGATTAATAATGGCAACTTGCTGCTAATCGTCCGAGTCGCTAAACCGCGCTGGTACTTGCGAAGATCGCCACCGCAGCGCACTAACCGTCCCGGTAGCTTGGTTGCAGGAGACTGGCGACGCAGGAGTTAGGGAACCAGCTTGTACACCGTGCCGTCCCCGCTGGGCCCGTTGTCCGTGGTTGTTCCGTAGAAGTTCCCGTCTGTGCCTTGCAACACCCCTCCGGGAGCGGAACCATCGCTTATGTTGAAGCTGTGCAGAGTGGTCAGCGTGCCCCCGGTTGTGATCTTAAATACGGTGCCGTCCCCGCTCGCGCCGCCGTCGACGGTTGTCCCATAGAAGTTCAGGTCTTTGCCTTGCACCAGCCCGGACTTGGGCTGTGAACCATCGCTTACGTTGAAGCTGTGCAGAGTGGTCAGGGTGCCGCCAGTTGTCATCTTGAATACGGTGCCCTCGCCGTTCGCCCCGCCGTCGAGGGCTGTTCCGTAGAAGTTCCCGTCCTTGCCTTGCGTCACCCCGTTGGGGTTTGCGCCATCGCTTAGGTTGAAGCTGTGCAATGTGGTCAGCGTGCCCCCGGCTGTGATTTTGTATACCGTTCCGTAGCCGTGCGCCCCGCCGCCGACGGTTGTGCCGTAGAAGTTCCCGTCTGTGCCTTGCGTCACCCCGGAAGCGGCTACCCCGTCCGTTCCGTCGAAGCTGTGCAGCGTGGTCAGCGTGCCCCCGGTCGTGATCTTGTACACCGTTCCGTACCCGTGCCCCCCGCCGCTGATGGTTGTACCGTAGAAATTCCCGTCCTTACCCTGCTTCAGCTTTCCGGGATTCTCGCCGTCGCTGGTGACGAAGCTGTGCAGCGTGGTCAGCGCGCCCCCGGCTGTCATCTTAAATACCGTGCCTGCCCCGCCTGCTCCGCCGTCGGCAGTTGTCCCGTAAAAGTTCAGGTCCGTGCCTTGTACCACTCCGGAAGTAGGTTGTGAACCATCGGTTCCGTCGAAGCTGTGCAGTATGGTCAACGTGCCCCCGGCTGTCATCTTAAATACCTCTCCGTCCCCGCCCGCGCCGCCGGCGACGGTTGTCCCGTAGAAGTTCCCGTCTTTGGCTTGCGTCAGTCCGGAAGGATGCGCTCCGTTGGTCAAGTCAAAGCTCACGAGAGTAGTCAGGGTCTGCGCGTGCGAAGCTGCGGTTGTCAGCGCGCATATGAGAAGAACCATGTGCGCTCTTCTCCAGGGCAGCGCGGTCGATCGGCCACCCCGATTTCGGCTTCTTGCCTGTGATCTCCCGATTGTGGCGAGGCTTCGTGCAGAGGACCGTAACCATGCGACGAACTTAGCTGCTTTCATTTTTTGATACTCCTTTTTCGTGCGGATCATATACCCCGCTGTCGGCGGTGTCCTAATTTAGAATTACGACACTACCCGCTGCCGATCAGCACAATGGTGCGATGATGGATAGCGCCACTCTCAGGATTTAAGACCGCCAGTCTTCGAAAAACCTGTCGCGCCCCGGCGGTTCTTGTCCTGAGCGCAGTTCTCGGCCGTCGGTTACCGGTTCCGGGTTGGTTTGTCCGGGGGCGCACTTGTTAAACTCTTAGCGATGGATCACAAAGGCCGACTGAAGAGGCTGCAAAGCGTCTTAGACCGCAACCATCTGCATGCGCTGTTGGTCACGCATCTTCCCAACGTTCGATACCTTTGCGGGTTCACGGGAACCTCTGGTGCTCTTGTCGTAGGCGAAGCCAGAAGCGCCTTCTTTACGGACGGACGTTACACCGAACAAGCCCGGGCCGAGGTCCGCGGAGCACGGGTAGTAATCGCTCGCAAACCGCCGCTGGCCGCCGCTGCCGAATGGATGATCGCGAACGCGAGCCTGTTCGGGCGCAAGAGACTGCGCAGACTTGGGATTGAGAGTGAGCACTTAACCGTTGCCGCGCGAACCCAGTTGGCGAGTTTCCTACGGTTTTCCTTCCGCATGCAAGAGACGCGAGGTTTGGTGGAGCAGGCTCGCATGGTGAAAGACGCGGACGAAATTGCGCGGCTGCGAACGGCTGCAGTTCTGGGTGCAAGCCTGTTCGAGCGGGCACTCGAGGTGATCCGTCCGGGCGTGAAGGAGAGTGAAGTGGCGGCGGAAATGGAATATGCCGCCCGGCGGGCCGGGGCAGAGGAGATGTCCTTCCCAACGATCGTAGCGGCGGGGAAGCGATCTGCCTTGCCGCATGGCCGCGCTTCCAGCGCCGAGATTCCATCCCGGGGATTCGTGGTCTGTGACTTCGGTGTTATACTCTCGGGCTACTGTTCCGACAGGACTCGCACGGTGCATGTGGGCCGTCCCACGAGCAAGGCCTGCGGAATGTATGAGGCGGTGCGGGAAGCGCAAGCCGCCGCAATAGCGACCGTAAAGGCGGGCGTAAGCGTCAGCGAGGTCGATGGGGCGGCACGTAGCATATTGAAAAAGAAAGGCTTAGCGACGCACTTTACGCATTCGACCGGACATGGTGTAGGCTTGGAGATTCACGAGGCGCCACGCATTGCAGCAGGACAGGCCGAAATCCTGCGCCCGGGAATGGTGATTACCATCGAGCCCGGTGTCTACATCGCGGGCAGCGGGGGTGTACGGATCGAAGACGTGGTGGTAGTGACGGAACGCGGGTGCGAAATCCTGGCGCCCGCAAGCAAGGAACTCATAACGATCTAAAGGCTGGCTATTCTTAGTTCTCAGCCCGGGCATCTGAGATTATCGCCCGGCCTCTCGGGTTGGCGCGAGAGAAGCAGGAAGCAGTCCCACCGCAAACCATGAACCAGAAAGAACTGAAGGAACTCATCGAGTTCTTAATCGAAAAGGATATTGCCGAGTTCGAGTTGGAACGCGGCGATGTGAAGGTGCGGATCAAGCGCGGCGCTGAGCATGTTGCTCCAGCCTCGGCGGTCCCGCATTTTGCCGTACAACCGGCTCCGGCTTCGACGCCAGAGATCGCCGTTGCTCCTTCTGCACCCGCTTCGCCTCCGGTCGGCGGTGCAGTTGCGGCGCCGGCTGCGGAAGCCGGGCTGCACACGGTGCGCTCACCCATCGTAGGCACGTTCTATGAGTGTCCTTCCCCAGGCTCGCCGCCTTTTGTGAAGCCCGGAGATGTGGTCGAAGTCGGACAGGTGTTGTGCATCGTCGAAGCCATGAAGTTGATGAACGAGATCGAGGCGGATGTGGCTGGCGAGATTGTAAAGAAGTTGGTGGCCAACGGCCAGCCGATCGAGTACGGGCAGGAATTGTTTGTGATCCGGCCGCGAGCGTGAAGGTTGGGATATAGTCGGGGCGCGCCTGTGCGCGCCTTTTTGTGTGTCTAGTTTAGCGGGGAGATAATTCCGGGACGGGCGAGTCGCCCGTCTCCACACGACCTTTTGATGTTCAATAAGATTCTGATTGCGAACCGTGGCGAGATTGCCTTGCGGGTGATTTGCGCCTGCAAAGAGCTGGGCATCCGCACGGTGGCGATTTACAGTGAGGCCGACCGGCATTCGCTGCACGTAAAGTTTGCCGACGAGGCCATCTGTATTGGGCCTCCCCAATTGTCGCAAAGCTACCTCAACATTCCCGCGGTGATCAGCGCGGCTGAGATCACCAACGTGGACGCCATCCATCCGGGATATGGCTTGCTGGCGGAGAACGCGAATTTCGCCGAGGTCACCGAGACCAGCAATATCAAGTTCATTGGGCCGCCGCCCGAGATCACACGGCTGATGGGCGAGAAGGAAAAGGCCCGCGCAGCGATGAAGAAAGCAGGCGTCCCGATTTTGCCAGGTTCCGACGGCATCCTCGCCAGCGAGGGCGAAGCCACGGAGTGGGCGCGGCAGGTCGGCTTTCCGGTGATCATTAAGGCTTCGGCGGGCGGAGGCGGTCGCGGCATGCGCATTGTGCGCAGCGAGGAGGAACTTCCCGGACTATTCAAAGCGGCGCAATCGGAGGCCGCGGCCGCCTTCGGCAATGGCGATCTTTACATGGAGAAATTCATCGAGCGGCCGCGCCACATCGAGTTCCAGATTCTGGCCGATCAGTATGGCAACGTTGTAAGCCTCGGGGAGCGCGAGTGCTCGATCCAGCGGCGTCATCAGAAGTTGTTGGAGGAGTCTCCGTCCACGCAAGTGTCGCCAGAGTTGCGTGCGCAGATCGGAGAGGTTTTATCGAAGACACTCTCCGAAATCGGCTACGTGAATGCCGGTACGATCGAGTTCCTGATGGATGAAGACCGGCGACTGTACTTCATCGAGATGAACACGCGCATTCAGGTGGAGCATCCGGTCACGGAAATGGTCACGGATGTTGACCTGGTGAAGAGCCAGATTCTGCTGGCCGCGGGCGAGCGGATGGAAAGCGTGCTGCTCGGTCCGATTGTGCATCGCGGCCATGCCATTGAGTGCCGAATCAATGCCGAGCATCCAGAGAAGTTCACGCCGTCGGCGGGTACGATCACGGCCTTCAATCCGCCGGGAGGGACCGGAGTGCGAATCGACACCGCGGCCTACGCCGAAGGCGTGATTCCTCCGTACTACGATTCCTTGATTGCCAAGCTGATTGTGCGCGGCAAAGACCGGGCGGAAGCGGTTTCGCGCATGGCGCGGGCTTTGGAGATGTTTATCGTGGAAGGAATATTCACCACTATTCCATTGCATCGCCGAATATTGGCTGATCCCGATTTCCGCGCGGGGAAATTCGATACCACGTTTATTGAGCGGTTCTTGACCAAGAATGGGAAAGGGAAGCATTAGTTTGCGGGGGCGGTGCTCGTTCGTTAATGTTGGTCATCCTGAGCGAAGTGGCCGGTACGCGAAGCGTAGCGGGCACGCAGTCGAAGGACCCCGCGAACGTGCTCACCGCTTGAACGCTGCAAGGCATTCTCACAACCCACTTGCCGAGCAGAATTCCCAGGAGCGCCAGCGTGAGAACGAGATTCATCGGGGTCCTTCGACTACATTGCCGCCGCTGCGCGACGCCAACTCCGCTCAGGATGACAGCTTAGTCGTAACCTCGCCAACGCCGCTCGATCAGGGGCCTTTTCAGTCTGGACCCCGGTCATGAATTGGCCGCGGCTGTACGCCATCCTCGACTCTTCTTCTTTCCAGGATACAGAAGCCATGTTCTCAACCGCCGAGGAACTATTCGCTGGCGGCGTCGCCCTGCTGCAATATCGCAACAAAAGCGGCAATGCTCGTGAGATGCTGGAACAGGCAATGGAACTGAAGCGCCGGCTTGGCGGTTCCGTAAAACTGATCATGAATGACCGGGCAGACCTCTGTTTGGCTGCGGGGTTGGACGGTGTGCATGTGGGTCAGGAAGATTTGTCACCGGAAAGCGCCAGAAAAGTGATCGGCGCGCGCCTGTGGCTGGGAGTCTCCACGCATAATCCCGAGCAGATCAACGAAGCTGACAAGAGCTCTGCGGACTACCTCGCTATCGGGCCGGTGTTCGCGACCGCGAGCAAAGCCAATCCCGATCCGGTGGTCGGGCTCGAAGGCGTTCGGAAAGCCAGGGCTCTGACGCGAAAGCCGCTGGTGGCGATTGGAGGCATCAACCGTGCCAACTGCCGGTCGGTCATCGAGGCGGGAGCAGACTCGGTTGCGGTAATATCCGACTTGATGCGCGAGCCCCGAAAATCGGCCGAGGACTTTTTCCGCATCTTAGGATAAAGTAGCGGTCGCGGGCGAGGGCGCCCGCGCCACACAGGCAACAGGATCCCTTTGAGCATCGAAACGAAGCCACCAGTCCCGATCGCCAACGATTGGGAAATCCATAGCCACCAGGACAAAGAACTGGTAAAGGCCCTGGGTCTGACCAGCGCGACCATGCTGGTGATGGGTTCGATGATCGGCTCGGGCATTTTTATTGTTTCCTCCGAAATTTCGCGGGAAGTAAATTCCCCGGCCCTGCTGATTGCGGCCTGGGTGATAACTGGCTTCATGACCATCGTCGGAGCCTTGAGCTATGGCGAGTTGGCCGCGATGATGCCGCGAGCCGGAGGCCAGTATGTTTATTTGCGCGAAGCGCTCGGCCCGCTGTGGGGGTTTCTGTACGGCTGGACCTTGTTCCTGGTCATTCAGACGGGGACGATTGCTGCGGTGGGTGTGGCCTTCGGCAAGTTTCTAGGCATCTTCGTTCCATCCATTTCTTCCTCGAACTGGGTCCTACATTTCTGGAAAGTGCCGCCGATTCATGTCGGACCCATGGTTTTGGGCAATATGGATGTGGGGCTGAATACACAGAACCTGGTGGCGGTGTTGGTCGTGGTTGCATTGTCGGTGATCAACATCTTCGGGTTGAAGACAGGGGCGCTGATTCAGAATGTTTTCACTTTCGCCAAGGTTTCGGCGTTGCTGGGGTTGGGCCTGCTCGGCCTATTCATCGGACGCAATGCGCAGGCGCTGGCCGCCAACTTCCACGGCAACTTCTGGAACAATGCGGGCCTAGGGGCGCAACATGCGGTGCAAGTAGGAGTGGGCGGACCCATAGTCATGGTTGGGACGCTGACCATTCTGGCGGTTGCGCAAACTGGTTCCCTGTTTTCCGCCGACGCCTGGAATAACGTGACCTTCACGGCGGGCGAGGTCAAGAATCCGAATCGCAACCTGCCTCTGTCTCTCGCCCTGGGCACTGGCGTGGTCATCACTCTTTACATCATCTGCAATTTTGTTTACCTGAATGTGCTGCCGCTCGATGGGATGCCCCACGGCACAACCATTCTGGAACGCGGAATCAAATATGCGACCGAAGAGCGCGTCGCAACCGCGGTAATGACGCAAATATTCGGCTCGGCGGGTGGGCTGCTGATGGCGGCGGCCATCATGCTATCGAGTTTTGGCTGCAACAATGGGCTGATTCTGGCGGGCGCGCGCGTTTATTACGCCATGGCAAAGGATGGCCTCTTCTTTCGCAGCGTTGCCAAGCTGCATCCTACGTATAAGACACCCGCGGTTTCCCTCATGGTCCAGATGGTCTGGACCTGCGTGCTTTGTGTGTCGGGGAGCTACGGGCAATTGCTGGACTACATCGTTTTTGCCGTGCTGGTGTTTTACATCCTGACCATCGTGGGATTATTCGTGCTGCGCCGTACGCACCCCGATGCAGAGCGGCCGTATCGGGCGATAGGCTATCCGGTGTTGCCCGCAGTGTATATTGTGATGGCACTATTCATCGATGTCGTACTATTGCGCTACAAGCCGCAGTTCACTTGGCCGGGATTGATCATTGTATTGTTGGGAATTCCGGTGTACTACCTGTGGTCGCGGCGACCGAGCGGCACACTGAGGTCAGTCTGACAACCTTAAGGAGAAACCAATCGGATGGCGAACCTGCTGGCTACCAAGCCGCTGAATCTGCTGATGGAGGAATCCCGCGAGACGGGCGAGCACAGCCTGAAACGAACCCTCGGCGTTTTCCAACTGACGGCCCTGGGTGTGGGCGCAATTATCGGGGCGGGAATTTTTGTCATGGTAGGACTTGGGGCTCAATACGCTGGCCCCGGACTCACCTTGTCGTTCGTTCTATCGGGGCTGGGATGCGCATTTGCCGGGCTCTGCTATGCCGAGTTTGCCGCTATGATTCCGCTGGCGGGCAGCGCCTACACCTACGCTTACGCGACACTGGGCGAGTTGCTGGCCTGGATCATCGGCTGGGACCTGACGCTCGAATATGCCATGGGCGCGAGCACGGTCTCGTCTGGATGGTCGAATCACTTCATAGAACTGCTGAATATCTTCCATATCCGCATGCCGCTCTGGCTGGCCTATGATCACTGGACGGCGCTGAAGACTGCGGAAAAAATGATTGCCCAGCAGATGGCGCAAGCCTCGGACTCTTCCCTAGTGCCGGGATCGCAGGCGTTTCTCGATAAAATAACCGCGATCATGAGCGCGCAGTCTCCCGATCTGCTGCAGCGGGCGCACGATATGCTGGGCGCACCGCATTTGTTCGGAATGGAAATTGGGTTCAACCTGCCGGCTTTTCTCATCGCCTTGGTGATCACGGCGGTTCTGGTTATAGGGATTAAGGAGAGTGCGAGATTCAACACTGGGATCGTGGTGGTGAAGGTTTCGGTGGTGCTCTTCGTCATTGCGCTGGGCGCCCGTTACATCCACGTCAGCAACTGGGGTACGGATTGGAGTTCGTTTGCACCTCATGGCTTTGCGGGCATAGGAGCCGGGGCCGCGTACATATTCTTCGCTTACATTGGCTTCGATGCGGTTTCGACCACGGCTCAGGAGGCCAAGAATCCGCAACGAGATTTGCCCATCGGAATGATCGCTTCGCTGGCGGTCTGTACCGTCTTGTATATCTCCGTGGCTGGCGTGCTGACCGGGATGGTGCGCTGGCAACAGATCAATATCGAGGCTCCCGTGGCCCGCGCATTTCTGGACCGCGGTTTGACGACCGCTTCCCACATTATTACGCTGGGCGCTCTGGCCGGGCTGACCAGCGTGATGCTGGTCATGCTGCTGGGGCAGACACGCGTCCTTTATGCCATGGCGAACGATGGGCTTTTGCCAAAGAAATTCTTCGCCGCTGTTCATCCCAAATTCCGCACGCCATGGAAGAACACGATTCTGGTGGGCCTGCTGGCAGCGATTGTCGGCAGCGTAACTCCCATCGAAGATATTGGCAGGATGGTGAATATCGGCACGCTGCTGGCGTTTGTGATTGTCTCAATCTCCGTGATGGTCCTGCGACATACCAATCCCGCGCAGCCGCGGCCGTTCCGCACGCCATGGGTGCCCCTGATTCCAATTCTCGGCGTCATCTCCAACGGCTATATGATGTACAAACTGGGCTGGGTCAACTGGGCTCGACTGATCATCTGGCTGGTGATTGGGCTGGTAGTGTACTTCACTTATGGACAGAAGCATAGCCGGGTGCAGGCTTTGCAAGCCAACGGGGAGCCGGCCAGGCGCTGATCAGGAACGATTTGTTTTGTTAAGGTCTTCCGCTCATACGCGGAAGGCCTTTTTGTTTTATAGTCGTTTTCTGGTCGTTGGTCGTTAGTCGTTGGTCTTTGGCTAACGACTAACGACCAAGGACCATCGACCCCTATGAAAATCGTCACCGCCGCCGAGATGCGCGAGATCGACCGTGCCACCAGCCAGCGCTTCGGTGTGCCTTCGCTTACGCTCATGGAAAATGCGGGGACGGCAGTCGCCGAGTTTGTTGTCTCCCAATATCCGTCTGCGGAACGGATTGGTGTGATCTGCGGCAAGGGCAACAACGGCGGAGACGGCTTCGTGGCGGCGCGAAAACTGAAGGCAGCGGGAAGGGAAGTGCGGGTTGTCCTGCTGGCAGAGCCGTCGGAGTTGCGGGGCGACGCAGCGGAGATGTTTGGGAAGCTAGCGGTCGCGCCGGTGATTGTGCGATCGAATGAAGAGTTGAAGCAGGAACAGGCGCGGGCAATATTCGAATCAGAAGTTCTGCTGGATGCGATTTTGGGTACGGGCTTTCGACCGCCTGTGAGCGGATTGTACGCGCAGGCGATAAAGTTGCTGAATGCGAGTTCAGCGCCGGTGGTTGCTGTCGACATTCCTTCCGGCGCCGATGCCGATGTCATGGGCGAACAGACCGGCACGGTTGCTCGGGCCGACGCTGTGGTGACTTTCACAGCGCCGCGTCCAGCCCACATTTTCGGAAGATTGATCGAGGGGCCGACAGTCATTGCTCCGATCGGCTCGCCGGACGAAGCCATCGTTTCTTCTTTGCAACTCAATCTGATTACTGCCCGCGAGATTGCGCCGCTGATTGGTCCACGGCCGCTCGCATCGAATAAAGGAGACTTTGGCCATGTGCTGGTTGTTGGCGGCTCGGTCGGCAAGGCCGGCTCGGTCGCGATGGCGGGAATGGCGGTGCTCCGTGCCGGCGCCGGATTATCGACAGTGGCTACGCCGGAGTCGGTGCTCGCGACGGTGGCGGGATTTCATCCCGAGGTCATGACTGAGCCGCTCGATGAAACCGACGCCGGCACAATCTCGACTCGCGCTCTCGAAAACGGGAGGATGGACGAGCTGATCAAAGGCAAAACGGTCTTGGCCGTCGGTCCGGGGATCTCGCGCCACGCCGAGACCGCTGAATTTGTTCGCAGCCTGGTCGTGAAAGGCAAGACTCCCCTCGTCCTCGACGCGGATGGTCTGAACGCTTTTGAAGGGCGAGCCGGTGAACTCAGTGGCAAGGGACGCAGCTTGGTGATCACGCCTCACCCTGGCGAAATGGCGCGCCTCGCCGGATCAACGGTTGCCGCGGTGCAACGGGACCGCATCAACGTCGCCCGCACATTCGCCCGTGAACACGAATTGATCGTGGTGCTGAAGGGACATCGCACGCTGATTGCGCAGCCCGACGGGACGGTTTGGGTGAACACCACCGGAAATCCGGGCATGGCCACCGGAGGCACGGGAGACATCCTCACCGGCATGGTTGCCGGTCTGATCGCGCAAAATACCGAACACATGGTGGAAGCGGTCATCGCAGCGGTTCATCTCCACGGTCTGGCCGGTGATGTGGCCCGCGAAAGCATGGGCGAACATTCGCTGGTTGCGACCGACCTGGTGAAAGCCTTGCCAGAAGCCTTTCGACGGGTGCGGGACATTGCCGCAGGCTCAAAGGTGGAAATTCGTGGGTGAGGGAATTTTGTAGCGCATCACGACTGCCAGTGCCGGGTTACCCCGATACACCCTATTCGACAATTCCGCCTTCTAAGACAAACCCGCAGAATTCCCCCACTATAGAATTCGGTTTCCCTTGACCACTAGCTGTTGTTGAGCCGGATCGGCGCGAGTCTTGGGTTTTAGATACGGTATACCGCAACTCGCCTGGAATGTTGCTCCTCATGAGTTCGAGAAACAACCACCATGTATGTCTTGAACTCAATTGCGACGGGTGATCTGAAACATTCAGCGTAACCAACGTCATTCCCCTGCACGCGGCGTTAGCCTGAAAGGCCTCGGAGGTTTGTGCCTCAAGATCCTTGATCATATGGCCCGGATCATCAGTACACGGAGGAACACCCTCGCGAGAACGGGACTGGCAATCAACCTCAGCTTGTTTCACACTCCATTGTTCATCAAGAACGACGACGGTATTTTCTCGCGTATTGCAACCGCAGAGCGAGAAGAGACCCAACAGCATCGTGATCGCCGCTTTCCTGCCCACATTCATATTGTAGATGTAACTCCTAGAGTGTCGACGTAATATCGTCTTAATTACAAGGAAACCCGTGCTTCGGCGATTTCTCTTAAGACGGCATTCTCGGAGAAAGCCACTCGGTATCGCCCATCTGATTGATGTTTTGGTAGTTGCGCCGTTTGTTCGTTCTGGCCGGAGCTGGAATCCGGACAAGTGCTTCCGTAATCTGCCCCGGATTACTCCGCCATGACATAGTGGTTCTGGCTATGACACACTTCCCCCAGACTCACCCTCAACACCGCGCCCAGCGAATTCAATTCGGAAGCTCAATCCCCGTCGTCGTGAAGCTGACTGACGGGCGCAGCGCGCGGGCGAAGCTGCAAACCGTTTCCGAAACCGGTGGCATGTTGCGATTGGCCGGGGCCCTGGAGCAGGGCAATCTGGTCGAGGTCGTGTTCGAGACGGAATCGGGAGCCGTGAAAGGCATGGCGGAGATCCTCGAGCCGACGCGCAAATCGACGAACGAAACTCTGCAGCCATTTCGCTTCATCGCCTTAGAGGACGACGATCACCGCACCCTCCGGAACGCCCTCGACTCGCGGGTGGACAAAGACTTTATGGGACTTCGATCCAGCCAGTGGGTCGCGCCAAAGAGAAAGTAGAGCGGTACTGTCCTATTTAGCTTTGCTTGGTATCCGCAACAATTTCCCATTGTCATTTCGAGCGCAGTAGGATCATGCGCAAAGCGGATCACCCTGCGGAGTCGAGAAACCTGCTTTCTTGCGCAAGCCAAACAGCAGGTTCCTCGGCTTCGCTCGGAATGACAGGAAATGTGGCTGGTGTGGTTTCCTGCCCGCTCGGTCAGCGGTGACCTCTCGTTATACTGGTTTCCAGGCCTTGCATGGAGACACGAGAATTCATCACTCAATCGCCCGAGGAGACGATCGCCTTGGGGCGCACGCTGGCTGCGATGCTCGCGCCGCCAAAGCTCGTCGTGCTTCGCGGTGACCTGGGAGCGGGCAAGACCACGCTGGTCAAAGGCATCGCGGAAGCCTTTGACGCAGCCTCGGAAGAAGATGTCACTAGCCCTACCTTTACCTTGATCCACGAATATCGCGGGCCGGAAGCCACCCTTTATCACATCGATTTATACCGGGTGGATACGCCTCGCCAGCTTGAGACTTTGGGGATCGACGACCTCATCGCAGATAATAGTGTCCTGCTCATCGAATGGGGGGAAAAGTTCGCGCGCTTCGACCGCGAACGCGATGTCGAGATCGCATTGGAGCGAGTTGGAGAGAACGAGCGACGGGTGAGAATAATCACTCGCGGCTAAGCACCCGCATCGATTTCAAAATCCCATGATGTTATATCCGCAATCGACGTAGATCACTTCGCCGGTGATGCCGGAGCTGGCATCGGATGCGAGAAAAACTCCAGTCGCGCTGACTTCGTTTACATCTACGTTGCGGCCGAGTGGCGCACGCTCGGCGTGAGTCTTGTGCATATCGCTGAAGCCGGAGATGCCGCGCGCGGCTAAAGTCTTGATCGGGCCCGCGGAAATGGCATTCACCCGAACATTTTTCTTGCCCAGTTCAAAAGCCAAATAGCGCACCGAACATTCCAAGCCGGCCTTGGCCACGGCCATCACGTTGTAACGGGGAACGACTTTTTCCGAGGCGTAGTAGGTCATGGTCATGATCGATCCGCCGTTGTCCATGAGCGGCGCGGCGGCGCGGGCGACTGCGATGAGCGAATAGACGCTGACGTCGAGTGCGACACGAAAGCCTTCGCGGCTGGTGTTGACGAAATCACCTTTGAGTTCGTCGGCCGGCGCAAAAGCCACGCTGTGTACCAGAACATGCAGCTTGCCGTAGCGTGCTTTGAGTTGAGTGAAAAGATGGTCGATCTCAGCGTCATTCGAAACGTCGCACTGGAATGCCTCGGCGCCCGGCAGGGAAAGGATCAGGTCTTTGGCTTCCAGCGCCATACGCTCGTTCTGATAGGTGATGGCAAGCTTGGCGCCGGCGTTGTGAAGCCCTTGCGCGATGGACCACGCGATGCTGCGTTTGTTTGCGACTCCGAAGACAACGGCTACCCGACCTTCAAGGCTGGATGACATGCATGTCTCCTTTGAATTTGAAGGGAAAGGATAACAGCGGGAAAGGCTTATTTACCACAGAGACACAAAGTCTGGAGAAGAATTGTCGCCGCTACGCCCTATTCTCCCGCGCCAACCTCGACCGGAGCCGCCGCCGCGACCGGCCAGCTCGCGCTGGCGAATGCCACTGCATACACCAACCCGATAATGGAAAATCCGGCGACCAGGCTGACCTGCGCCACCGCTCCTACCAGCAGCGCCAAACAAATCTGCAGCGCCGTGCCCACAAAGTAAAACGTATTCTGCACCCGTCCCATGAAGTGCTGCGGCACCGCCTCCATCAGGCTGGTGTTTATAGCGACACCGCTGATTCCGCGAGCCGATCCCATCACGCCATAGATAAACACGGCGATGGCCAGCACGGGAGAGAGCGGCGCCAGGATCATGCCGATCGTCAGCAGGCCCATGGATACTGCAATGGAACGTCGCGCCCCCAGTCCCGCGATGAACCATGGCGCGTAGAGAGCGCTGGCGAATGCGCCGGTGCCCCATCCCGCATTCAACCAGCCATAACCGACGGCGCCGGCGTGAAACACTTTGTCGCTCAACGGAGGCGTGACCACAACTCCGGTCATCATGGCGGCCAGAAACAGCGCCCAACTGATTCCCAGAAGAACCAACTTGCGCTTGCCGCGAAGAAAGTGGAATCCTTCGCGCATCTCGCGGACGAAGCGTTCGACTGCGGTTTCGGCAGCGACGAGGTCGGCTCGCAACTCGGCCGGGCGGGGCACCACGTGCCGTCCCTTGCGGACGGCGAAGTAGCAGAGAAACGAAACCAGGTAAGTGGAGAAGTCGATGAGCAAAACTCCACCCAGGCCGATGCGGTTGTAAACGAAGCCGACGATCGAGCCCGCAATCAGCCAGCCTCCCTGGATTCCCGCGAGCAGAAAAGTATTGGCGTGGACGAATTCTTCTCCGGGAGTCAATTCCTGGATGAGTGCGGTGATCGTGGGCCAGAACATCCAGAAACCCGCCGCCACCAGCGTGTTCATCAGGTAGAGTTCCCAGATTTTCGCTTTGCCCATGAAGGCGAGAATGGCGACAGCCAGGATGATGATGGCGCGCACCGCATCGAGCCACATGACCAGCCGTCGGCGGTCCTCGCGGTCGATGATGACGCCGGTGAAGGGCAGCATCAGCATGGCCGGAATGGTTTGCAGGACGGCGAATGTCCCCAGGGCAATCTCAGAATGCGTGGCTTGCAGAATGTACCAGGCAACGGCGGCTGCATTCATGCCGCTGCCTAGCATCGAAATGACGTTAGCGGCGAAAACAAAACGCAGCGCCGGCTTCTGCAGAATGGACCGCATACTCTAATTTAAATGAAGAGAAGGAACTCGCCAACCTGGGGAGTAGATCTTCTTTGTGAACCTTCGAGTCCTTTGTGGCTTAGGTTCTTGCAATTCGCGGCCAGCGAATATGGACCTTGCTGGCCTCCCAGAACAAATAAACCACGAGCATGATCATCTCCGGCTCGATGGGGTGCTTGTAGCGGGGGAAGGGGTTCACCAGGTAATACGGAAGCGGATAGATGAGCAAGAAGCAGGCGAGCAGGAATGCGCCGCACTTTCGATTGCGGATCGTCAACCACAATCCTGCGAAAGCAAATGCCGCACCCAGAAAAAAGTTCGTGTGGCGCGAGATCATCAGATCGTATCCTGCGACGATGGCCGCCTGCGGAGGAGCAATCCAAAAGTACGCTGCGCGTTCCAGCGTGAACCATAGAAAACGTCCAGGATGCTGCCGAATAAATTGCCGGACTTCCTGGTGCTTTTCGGCCATGAAACCCAGTTCGCCAAGTTCCTGAAATCTCCGCATGGCTTCGGGATTGTTCCCCGGATGTTCGTTGCGAGTCCATAGGCCCTCGGATTGATCGTTGTTGGCCTCGTACATTTCCAGCGGAAGGTTATCGCGGACGAAGATAAACTTGCCGAAAACCTGGTAGTTGCGCATCAACCACGGACTCACGACCAGAGCAGCCGCAAGCACGCACAAAGCGGCTCCCACGAATTGCGAAGGACGGCGGGGCAGTCGATACAGCAGCCAAAGCAAGCAGAATGGCATCATGCTCACCACCGCCGTATTGGTCAGCGCGATCACGCCCCAGAGCAGGCCGAACAAAATCCACATGCGCGGGCGCGGAGGCTCGCCAGCCATGCGCAGGGTGAGCAACAGCGCGAGGCTCAGGAGAAAAGCGGTCAAACTGGTCTCCCAGACCACCCGCACCGGCCAGTAGATCGCGTAAGGAAAGACAGCCCAAGTCCAAGCCGTTGCCCGCGCCACGCTGGTGCCGTAGATTCCCTCTGCGATCCGGTAAAGGGTAAGACAAGTGAGCGAGGCGAAGATACCGTTGAAGGCGAGAATCACCCAAGCTGAGAACGCGCTATACACGCCAAACAACTTGAAGACTCCGGCGAGGATGTAAGGATAAAGCGGCGGAGCCCATGCGCTCGGCCCGGTCGGCAGGTCCGTGGGCGAACTGAAGCCTTGGCCGGTGGCGATGGAGCGGGCGAGGCGACCCATCTCCCAGCCAAATTGAAAGTGATCGCGACGAGGCGTGATCCGGTAAGTGTGGCCCACCGTAATCACGGCCAGCCGCAGCATAAGTGCAATCAGAACGATGAAGAGGATCGAGTGGTGTAGAGGCTGCCGCGCTGGGTCATTAGGCCGGTTCGTTTCGTCGACCCTGAGTGAATTCGTGCCAGCGCGATCTTCATCGTGCATCGGCTCAGACTACAGCATCAACTCTTTCCATGTCATGCCGCAGCCCTTCATACGGACGGTCAGGGCGTGAGCTTGAATACTGTTCCTTCGCCCGAAGCGCCGCCACCGACGGTCGTGCCGTAGAGGTTGCCGGCCGCGTCCCGGAGCAAATTTGCATTGGGAGCCGCCGCGTCGGTTCCGCCCATGAAGCTGTATAACACTGTCTCCTTGCCGGTTTTGTCGAGTTTGAAGATGGTTCCATGCCCGAAAGCGCCGCCAGCGATCGTTGTGCCGTAGAGGTTACCGGCCGCGTCGCGGATCACGCTTGCATTGGGCTGCCCTCCATCCGCTCCTCCGGTGAAGGTGTACAGCACCGTCTGTTTGCCCGCTGCATTTACCTTGAACACAATTCCAAAATACTGGTGCGTGCCGCCGAAGGAGGTCGTCCCGTAGAGGTTGCCGGCTGAATCCCGAACTAAGCCTCCGTAATAGGGATATCCTCCGTCGTTGCCTCCGCTGAAAGCGTGCAGGATCTTTTCCTTGTAAGCGGTGTTCAGCTTAAACACCGTTCCATAGCCAACACCGAAAGCGCCGAAGGTGGTGCCGTAGAGGTTGCCAGCGGAATCCCGTACCACGCCAGCGTAGGGATTCTCGCCGTCCGTTCCTCCTTTGAAGCTGTACAGCGCCTTCTCCTTGCCCGACATAGAAAGCTTGAAAACGGTTCCATTGCCGGAGGCGCCGCCCTTATAAGTAGTGCCATAAAGGTTGCCCACCCCGTCCCAGATCAAACGTGAGAAAGGATAAGCTCCGTCGCTTCCCGTCCCAGTGAAGTTGTAGAGCACAGTCTTCTTGCCGGTTCTGCTCATCTTGAACACCGTCCCGAAACCAGCACTGCCTCCGGCTTCGGTAGTGCCGTAAAGGTGGCTCGCTGGACCCCACGTCAAACCTGTCCAGGGATTTGCTCCGTCCGCCCCGCCGCTGAAGCTGTACAGCACGCTCCCTTTGCCAGTCTTGTCCACCGTGAACACGGTCCCGAAGTTAGAAGCACCGCCAACCGCGGTGGTTCCATAGAGGTTCCCCGCGGAGTCCTGAATTAATTTTGCATAGGGCTGTCCGCCGTCGGCCCCGCCCGTGAAAGAGTAGAGAATCGTGAAAGTTTGCGCTTGTGCGGACTGAATCGCAGCGGCGGTTAGTACGAAAATAACTGTACATGGCAAGGCCCAACTGGCCGCACGCCCGAACATCTTCGAAATTGAAAGGTGCTGCTGGACTGTGCTCATTACGTCCCCCTTTTTCACGGCGCAAGCATCCTACCGTTATCGCGAAGAATGTCAAGGAATGATTTACGCCACTTCCGGCGACAGGCGCGGAATCTGAAGCATAAAACTCGGATGCCTTATTCTTCTCAGTGTCCCGCCAATTCAGCTGAGAGCAAGTTGGCTTTGACAGCAAGATTGTAGGCGCGCTGTACATCGCCGTCGGTCAAAGATTCCTTGGCCTGATCCATGTAGCTCTTGATTTGCTTCACTGTATCCTGCTGATTGGCGCTGAGCGTCCGCCCGGAGATTTTTTTCAGATTCGCATCGCTTGCAGCTAGTAATTGTTTGGTGTTCTCGCTTTGCTGAGCAGCCTGTTGCTGGTTTCGGCGCGGCGACAGCTCCACCACGGGATCCTCTGTGCCTCCGTTGTGTACCACAGTTGTTTTGGGGGGCGTCTCTGCAGCGGTCGCGGCAGGCGTTACCGTCTTGCGGACTCGGGGGTGCTTCTTGGCCTTGCCTCCCGCGGACGCCGCCGGTTTGCATTCCGACTTTCCGGTCGAACCAGGTTGTGAATTCTCCGCACAGGGCTGAGTAGGTGCGGCCGGCGTTGGTGGCGGCGTGGCGCTTTGCTCTGGAGCTTTTTGCTGATCGGCTGGCGGTTGGGTTGACGAAACTGGCGGAGTCGAATTATTCGGTTGGCTCTCCTGCGATGGTGTCGACTGCCAAACCACCATCGCGGGCACGGAGAACACATTGCTCGCCCACGGCCAAGTCAACAGCAGATACATTCCGAGGATGGTGGCCAGAGACATATTCAGTTCTTCGCCAATCTAGGCGCGGGCGTCCACGCCCGTGCGGCGCCCCAAATTGAAACCGATGAGAGCTCCCGGAGAATCGCGCAGCGCGAACCGGTCCACTCAGGAAGCTGGAGCACTTAAGCTTGGTGCGACGGCTCGGCCATTCCCGCCATTCGTCACGCCCCGGATCTCCACCACGGGCAAGCGCAGACGAAAGGTCGTTCCCTGGCCTTCGACAGTCTCGAAATCAATCGAACCGTAGTGCCACTGGAGAGCCTGATAGGTTTGCGCCAGGCCGATCCCACTGCCGCCCTTTTTAGTAGTGAAGTACAGTTCGAAAATTTTCTCTTGCAGGTCATGGGGTATGCCTACGCCTTGGTCGCGAATCTCAGTGATGACAGTATCGTCGTCCTGCCGCACCGAGATAGTCAGCGTCCCTCCGTCGGGCATCGCTTGCATGCCATTCAGCACTACGTTGAGAATGGCCTGCTTCATCACGTCCAAGTCTACCTTCACCCCCAGTGAATCGGTTCCAAGTATGCGCTTTACGGTTACGCCATGCTGCTCAGCATCAGGCGTAGCCAACATGATGACATCTTCCAGCAGTCGGCGCAGGTCGATTTCCTCAAGATGCAGATCGCGCGGCCGGGTGAAGTCCACCAGGATCTGGACTACACGATCCAGCCGATGAATCTCATTGCCGATAATGTCCATGTGGCGGCGCGTGTCCGGATCGATCTGCTGCAGCTTGGTTTGCAGCAGTTGCAAATGCAACACAATCGCATTGATCGGATTCTTTACCTCATGGGCGACCCCACGCGTGGTGCGGCCGCTAGCCGACATCTGACGGGATATTTCGATTTCATCCTGAATCTGCCGCACCGACTCCGCATCCCGCAAGGTCAGCAGGGCGCCGATCGGGGAGCCCCGTTCCTGAATAAAATCGAGCGAAACCTGCACCATCTTTCCGCTCGACGATTCCACTTCACGCTGTGCGATGGCATGCCTTAGTTGAAAGCCATCGAGCACCAGCCCTCCCAGCGACGAGTTCTGGGTGAAAATCTCCTTCACTGTGCGGCCTAACAGTTCGCGCCTTGGGCGACCAAGAAAACGCTCCACGGAAGCGCTCACCAGGACGACTCGCGCATCGCGCGTAAACAACATCAGGCCGTCCTGCAGGTTTCCCATGATCTGGTCCACGTTATCTTTCAACGCGGAGAAGATTTCTTTGGCGTCGCGCATCTGCCGGCCCAGGTGCGCAATCTTCAGAGTCACCAGGCCATACTCATCGCGACCGGCTTCCTCTTCATCGATGGTCTCGGCTTCTCCGGCAGTTACGTTGTCCAAACTGCGGCTGATGCGCTCCAGGGGGCCGAGCGCGATGTGCGAGAGTGCCGCGGCAAGTAATATAGATAGCAGGATGGAGATGCCCGAGAAGGTCACGGCGTGCTCCAGTCGCTGGTTGATATCGTTCTTAAGGAACACCGTAGAAACACCCAGCCGAATGCTGCCGAAGTCCTGACCATTCAACTGCAGAGGCATGCGGACTTCGTAGAGCGTTGGCGGGTTGTAAACCAGGCGCAATTGCTTGCGGAACTTGGCATCCTGCACAATCTGGAAGTCAGGACGCTCCGGGACGGTTTTGTCGATCAGGGCAGCATCAGTGTGGAGGATTGCTTTGCCATCGACGTCCACAATGGCGGCATCGTAGAGCATCGGCCAGTTGCCCGCGACCGATTCCAGCAGCGTGTTCAGATCGAGGTTGGTCGCGAGATACTCGGCGATTGCGCGGCGAACCTTCGCCGGATTCTTGGTATCGACCCGGGTGTCCGCTAAGTCTGGGATCACCGCTTTGTCGGCGACAAACGCGATTTGCGAATCGAGAGCGTTTGCCGTGTCGCGCGCGTAAGTAACCCGCTGGCGCAACATCTGGGAAACATAAATATAGGAAAACCCACACACCAGCGCCGCTACCATAAAGGTAATGGCGAGCACGATCTGGGTTTTTCGGCGCATGCCTCAGTTAGACTCTACTCCAACACCATCCACCTGCTGATACAAGCGTGGACATCGACGCCCGTACGGGGCTAGTTTCCAAATTCACGCTGAATCGGGATTCCCCGATTCTTCCTTGACCAAAGCCGCATCTGCCGCCGCGTTGCCGTATTCCTTCAGCTTGTTATGCAGGGTTTTCAAGCTGATGCCGAGAATCTCCGCCGCCCGCGTTTTGTTATTGCTGGTGGACTCGATCGTCTTCAGAATCAGCCGCCGCTCGGCTTCTTCTACGGTTGTGCCAACACCCAGATGAATGGCGTCGGGATCTTCCGATGAGGTGCGAACCGACGTCTGGCCGAACCCGGGCGGCAGATGCTTGGTTTCGATCACAGCTCCCTCGCAGACGATCACTGCGCGCTCCAGAGCATTACGCAACTCGCGGACATTTCCCGGCCAGGAATAAGTCTGGAACAGGTTGAGGACCGCCTCGCTCACCACAGCCACCTTGCGTCCGTGTTTGGCGCTCATGTCCTTCAAGAGCGAATCCACGAGCGCCGGGATGTCGTCCTTGTGATCATGCAGAGGGGGCATATGAATGTTAAAAACATTCAGCCGGTAATAAAGATCATTGCGCAGCTCGCCGCGCGCCACGGCTTCCTCGGGCACTTTATTCGTGGCTGCAAGAACTCTGACGTCCACCGTCGTCTCCACCTTGCTGCCCAGGCGGCGGAGCTTGCGATCTTCCAGCACGCGCAGCAGCTTCGCCTGAGTTCCCACCGGCATTTCACCGATCTCATCCAACAGCAAGGTTCCGCCCTCGGCCAACTCAAAGCAGCCGGTGCGGCGCTCCAGTGCCCCGGTGAACGCGCCTCGTTCATGGCCAAAAATCTCGCTCTCGATCAGAGTTTCGGGGATGGCCGCGCAGTTGATGGGAACGAACGGCTTGTTACGGCGGGGGCTGAGCTCGTGAATGTTGCGAGCCACCAATTCTTTGCCCGTTCCGCTGGCGCCGGTAATCAAAACCGACGCGGTGCTCGGCGCCACCATTTCAATTAGCCGGAAAATCTCCTGCATCTTCTTGGACCCGCCCACCAGGCTCCCGAGCGATCCCGCGTCCCGCAGTTTCCGCCGCGTGACTTCGAGTTCCACCCTCGTGCCCAGCAGTGCGGATGCGTTCTGCAGGATGGTGCGCAGCCGATTGGTATCGATGGGCTTGGTAATGTAGTCGTAAGCTCCCAGGCGCATGGCCTGCACTGCGCTATCAATGGTTCCTTGAGCCGTGACCACGATCACCGCGATGGTCCGGCTGTCATTGGCGATGCGCTCGAGCAGCTCCAGACCTCCCATGCGCGGCATCTTGAGATCGGTCACGACGAGAGAAGGCGCCCAGCTGGAAACCTTCTCGAATCCCTCCATCCCGTCCTTGGCCGTCTCCGCCCGATAGCCCCACGCTGAGACCAGTTCCGCCAGCCCCGTTCGCTCGTTCTCTTCGTCTTCGACAATCAGCACTTTTTCCTGGCTCATAGACCCCGGCTCGTGAAATAAGACGCGAGTATTCCATTATTGAGGCTTGCCGCCATTGCTGCAAGCCGGATGCTTGTCTATTGATGCGGGACGACGGGCCGAAAGGCTAACCGTCTCAAATCAAGACACTTTTTGTTCGGTCGGCGCTGGACGCAACGATTGTCCTTCAAGTAATATGTCTGTTCCAATTCTTTGTTATGGAAACCTGCACTTCTTTGCAGTTTGTCTACAAGGCATTAAAAATAGCGATGTTCTAGAGATTGCCATGCGGTGGATTCCCAATCTTGCACGCGTGCATGGATACATAAGCTGACTTAAGAGAAGTTTTGGAGGACGATATGCCGTTTCCCAGGATGAGAAGTAGGCGTGTACTATTCGCCAGTTTTCTGCTGATCTTAACCGTGGTTCTGCTTTCAGCCGTCACTTTGGCTCAGGACGTCGAGGTCCCGAAATGGGAACTCTTCGCCGGCTATCAGTGGCTTCACCCCGGCGCCACTGTCCCAGCGCCGAACGGGAACTTTAACAGTCCAACCCCGTACACTGTTCCCGATATGCCTTTGGGCCTGGGTGGCGCTGTCACCTACAACTTCCAAAAATATTTCGGACTCGAAGGCGATTTGGGGCGCAACTGGGACCACGGCTATGAGGGCACGATTTCGGCCGGTCCCAAAATGGTTTTCCGGACGCCCACTGCCAATTATTTCCTGCATACTCTGTTGAGTTACAACCGCTTCGTAGTCGACCAGAGCCTCCCCAAGGACAATGGCATCGGCGCCATTCTCGGCGGCGGCATGGATCTTCGCCTCAACCATTGGTTGTACTGGCGCGTGTTCCAGGCGGACTACGTATGGGCGCGGCAAAACTACTCTCAGGTCGTGTCCTCGTCATTCCCCGATCTCCGGCGAGTCTCGCTGGAAGGCGTGCGGCTCCGCACCGGCGTGGTGTTTAACCTGGGATATCCTCAGGCCTTGACGCCCACGGCAGCGTGCTCAGTGCAACCCAGTGAAGTCATGGTAGGCGAGCCGATCACGGCCACCGTCACTGGCGCAAATTTCGATCCCAAGCACACCCTGAATTATGCATGGAGCGGTACTGGCGGAAAAGTTACCGGCAAAGACAACACCGCGAGTATCGACACCAACGGAGTTACCGGCGGCAGCTACACCGTCACCGCGCACATCACCGATCCCAAAAAGAAGAATGGCGGAGATGCCACCTGCACCGCGAACTACACGGTCAAGGAGCCGCCCAAGAATCCGCCGACTATGTCGTGCTCGGCTAGCCCAAGCTCCTTGCAGGTGGGTGGAAGCTCGACCATTACTTGCACTTGCACCAGCCCGGATAACGTTCCTGTGACCGTTGCCAGTTGGACTGCCAGTGGCGGGAGCGTTTCAGGCAGCGGCAACACCGCAACCCTGAACACGACGGGCGCACCCGCCGGCCCGGTGACGGTGAGCGCTACTTGTACGGATTCGCGCGGCTTGAGTACGCCAGCGTCTACTCAGGTGATGGTTGAAAATCCGCCACCGCCACCACCACAAGCCACTAAGCTGACCGATTGCGACTTCGAGAATATGGCCAAGATCAAGAAGCCGTGGCGTGTCGACAACGAGTGCAAAGGTAAGCTGGACGACGTGGCCAAGAACCTGCAGCAGAACGCAGACAACAAACTGGTCATCGTCGGCAATGCCGAACCTGCCGAGACGCGTCCGAATCTGGCGGCTGAACGCGCCGTCAATTCCAAGGCCTATCTCACCGGCGGCGAAGCCAAGCTGGGAATCGATCCCAGCCGCATCGAGTGCCGCACCGGCAGCGCCGGCACCAAGACCGCCGAATACTGGATCGTTCCCGCTGGTGGAACGTTCTCCGCATCTGGTACGCAGCCCGTGGATGAGTCAGTCGTAAAAGCGGTTCCCGATCATCCTCGCGCCGCACCCAAGAAGAAGGCAAAGCCCGCAGCTCAGTAATAAGCTGAGCCAAAGCGAAGCCCGCAAAAACATGCCCGGTCGAGCGCAATGCTCGACCGGGCTTTTCTTTGTTTGAACGTGTGTTCCTTTGTGTTCCTTTGTGTCCTTTGTGGTTAATGAAGTTCAAATGCCTGAAGCACAAAGGACACAAAGGTGCACAAAGGATGAGATGGGGCGCTGGACGATGAGCCGGAGTTCGTCAGTTTTTTCGGTCGGAGTCTTTGTGACCAAAATCAGAACCGAAATGAGGTTCTGATTTTGTCCCCGTCACCTTTACCGGAAGTTCCGTCCCTGCTCCATTCTTGCTGAAAAACGGATCCGCGGGTTTCAGGAGTATCGACTTCCAACCTCTCACCATGTGGGAGAGCTTTGCATCCATGCGCGCTTTGCCATGGAAGTCGAATTGGTCCCCGTCCAGACTGTACACGCCGGTCAGATTAACCCGGGTTCCGGGAATCTCGAACTGAAGCTGGGAAAAGTGAATCAGATCCTCGCTCAGATTGAACACTCCTCTCAAATCGGAGCGCACGTCTTCAGGAATGCCGTCCTGAGCCTGTTTGAGTTTTCCTTGGCTGCGCAGGCTGAGCGCATCGACTTTGCTCTGGATTTTCTCGTTGGTAAATTGCGCCTGCGATACCTGGAACCGTCCAGCAAGTTTCAAGCGATTGGCAACATCGCGATTCCCGGGCGGCAGATCGAACTTGATCTTCAACTGCACTGTGCCTGTCATGATTGGCGGATCGGTTCGTACCCCCAATTTCAGCAAGTCTTCGATCCGTCCCTTTGCGATGGCGACGTCAAGTGTCACGTGATGACCTGCCGGATTTTTCGTTCGTACCACCGATCCTTTTGCCACCAGCCAGGTATTCAGCAGCTTCGCTTTTACCGGTTGAAGATATGTGTCTCCACTGGTTCCGTCCACGATGGCGTGAAAGTCAGTGTGCAGCGGGACCGGTCGTCCGGCAGTCGCGATGCGAAAATCTGGAGTATCTGTCGCCCCGTCCACCATAATCTTGTCGAGGGTCCCCGCATACTCACCCGTGGACGAGAGGATGCCGCCGATTCCCTTGATCGTTCCCAGGTCTGCGTGGCTGAACCGATAAGCGCCCCGCACCGGAGTGTCGCGAGGGCTGTCGGCTCGCCACGGTCCCAGCGATCCACTTGAAATAATATTTCCCACCGGCTTCGGATTAATAAGGTTCGCATCGAAGTGCAGGGGCCCGTCCGGCCCAATGCTCGTCATGGTCAGACTCTCGATGTCAAATTCCACGGGAAGCTTGCCCGGTCTGAGAGTGTTGATTACCAGAACTGCCTGATCACAGACAAACTTGTCGACCACGATCTTTATCTTCCCGCCCTGGGATGCCATGTTGCTCATCTGTCCGCGCTGCTCCCTGGGCGGCAGGTTCAAAGCCAATCCATTTATATATACGGCATCGACATGCATCGGAGAGCGAAGAAGAGCCGTTAGACCGATCCGAAAACGGAATCCCGCAACGCTGATGAGCGGTTGAATTCCCGGCTCGTGAGTGTTCGGATCGGTATCTCCAAAGAGCCTGAGCCCCTCACCAGAAACCTCGAACCCGCGAGCCAGCGAAACATGGAAGGCGTCCAGTTCAACCTTACTTTTGAATCGAGTGGAGAGCGTCTCGATCACGCGTTCCCGCAGGATAGGCTCGGCGTGAGAGACCACAATCGCGCCCACCCCCGCAGTCACTGTTGCTGCGACCAGGGCGATGCCGATCCATCGCCAGCGCAGATTTCGCGTATGTTGAGCAGGCGAACATGGTTGGTTATCGAACATTTATTCCTCGCGCGGAGCGTAAGTCACTGGACTCAGAGATACAATCAGGGGAATACTTGAGCGCCGCGTGAGAAAGACTGGACCGGCTCTTTCCGCATCCAAGTTGCGATACATGGAACCTGAGAGTGGGAACTGAAGTGGCAAATCTCTAATGAGGATGAAAGCGCGCCCAACTCAACCAACGGCCCTTCCCTTCGGTAACTTGCCTGCCTCGTGTTACCCTGTCAATCTTGCCCGAACGGATCTTCTTCCGTTGGGGGCGAACCGCTTTATGATCTCTGAACCAAAACATGGAATGAGCTGTAAGGTATTGTTAACTATGGCGCTTGCATTGTGTTGCGCCAGCGCAGCCTGGGCCGGACAGTGGACCGCGTTGGGGCCGGATGGAGGCGACGTGCGCAGCCTGGCCTACGATCCGCACAACCCGGATCACGTTTTTCTCGGCACCAGCACCGGAACTCTTTTCTCGTCCACCGACGGCGGCCATAGCTGGTCGCGATTTGCCCACCTGGGCAGCGGCGACGACTACGTAATCGACCACCTCTCCATCGATCCCCAGAATTCAAACAGGATGTATGCGGCGGCTTGGAGCGTGGAAAATCAGCAATCCGGTGACCTGTTCCGCTCCGACGATGCCGGACAGACTTGGGAAAGCATTCCCGCCATGCACGGCAAATCGATTCGTGCCATGGCCATTGCCGCCTCAGACTCACAAACTCTGGTCGCGGGCGCGCTCGATGGCGTGTTTCGCAGCAGCGACGGTGGCAAGAACTGGCAGAAGATTTCCGCCGCCAGTTCGGACATCCACAACATTGAATCCATCGCCGTCGATCCCAAGAATCCGGACGTGGTCTACGCCGGTACCTGGCATCTGGCTTGGAAGACCAGCGATGGTGGCGCCAGCTGGCGTCACATCAGCAAAGGCATGATTGAGGACTCCGACGTATTCTCCATCATCGTCGATGCCTCGAATCCTTCGGTCGTATTCGCCAGCGCCTGCTCCGGAATTTACAAGAGCCAGAGCGCCGGTGATTCTTTCTCCAAGATTCAAGGAATTCCGTTCTCCGCGCGGCGCACCCGGGTTCTGAAACAGGATCCGACCAACTCCGCAATTGTTTATGCTGGAACCACCGAAGGCCTCTGGAAAACAGCCGATGCGGGCAAAACCTGGACTCGCGTGACCAATCCCGAAGTCGTGGTCAACGATGTGATGATCGATCCACGCAACTCGCAGCGAGTCATGCTGGCCACCGATCGCGCTGGCGTGTTAGCTAGCGACGACGGCGCCCACAGCTTCCTCACCTCCAATCACGGCTACGCGCATCGCTACGTGACTTCGATCATCGCGGACAAGAACGATCTCAACACCATCTTTGTCGGCGTGGTCAATGACCGCGAGTTGGGCGGAGTTTTCGTTTCGCACGATGCCGGACAGCATTGGATCCAGACCAGCAAGGGCCTGGACGGTCGCGATGTGTTCGTTCTGAAGCAGACCAGCAACGGCGAACTCGTAGCTGGCACCAATCGCGGCATGTTCATGCTGGCCAAAAATACCAGCGAGTGGAGCCCGATCAACAACGTCATCAACCGGACAGCTGCATCGCATCCTGTGAAGAAAGGGACCAAGTCCGCGAAGAGCGAAGTTCGTTCCATTCTGACCGCGCACGTGAGCGATATCGAGATCACGCCCACAACCTGGATGGCCGCAACCTCCGCCGGTTTGTTCACCAGTTCCAACCAGGGCAAGAGTTGGAGCGGTGGTCCGGTAATGGGTAAACAGGATTTCATCTCCGTGCAAGCCGACGGAAAACTGATCGCCCTCGCCACTCGCAGCAGCGTTCTGCTTTCCAAGGACGAAGGCTCAACCTGGCAGGATTCCAGCCTGTCGTCCTCCGTCAGCGGAATTCGCAACCTCACCATCACTACTGATGGCCAGATCCTGGTAGCCGCGCGCGAAGGCGCCTTCCGCAGCCCGAACGCGGGAGCCGGGTGGGAGCATATGCAGAATGGCCTCCCCGACAAGAACATCAGTTCCATCAGCTACGATCAGGGCAGCAAGCGGCTGCTGGCCACAAGCACGGAAACCGGCGTGATCTTCGAGAGTGATGATGCCGGCCGTAGCTGGACCCGCGGTCCGGACACCGGCTACCCGCTGCGCCACATCAAGGTAGTGCACGGCCGCTTCCTGGCCGCTACTCCGTTCGATGGCGTAGTCATCCAACCAGACAACGACGATCACAGCGCCGCAGCCGGCGCCGCCAGTCGCCGCACGAATTAATCAACGAGCAGCAAAAGCAATGGAGGAGCGGCAAAACCGCTCCTCCGTTTTTCTTGGCGTCAAAGCTTTTTTCTGGCGATGCCCACGTAGCCCCGGACGCCACGTCCCGGCGCATCACCCCATTTTGTCATCCTGAGCGCATCCACGGAATCGAAGGACCCCGAAGATGCAGGGACGGCACGAAAGCCGTAAAGGCATTCTCACGAGGGAGGTCCGGGGAGAACTCCCTGGGAAACAACTGCCGGAACTGGCTTGCCGGGATCCTTCGACTGCGTTGCCGCTGCGGTGCTGCGGCAACTCCGCTCAAGATAACAATCCGGAGTTATAGCCGAATTCACAAAACTCTACATCAATCCCCGGCGTGAGCCTTCGCCAGCGCCGCTTCCGTCCCAATCCGCATCCCGTAGAACGACCGGTAAACAAAGAAGAACGAAATCACAAAAAACACCGCTGCCAGCAGATGCGTCAACCCTCCATTGCTCTCGGTCAGCTTCACCGCCAACTCCACCGCCAGCAACCCAAACAGCGTGGTGAACTTGATCACCGGATTCAATGCCACCGACGAAGTATCCTTGAACGGATCGCCAACCGTATCCCCGATGACGGTTGCGTCGTGCAGAGCCGTACCCTTCTGCTTGTATTCGACTTCTACAATCTTCTTGGCATTGTCCCAGGCTGCGCCGGCATTGGCCATAAAGATCGCCTGATACAAGCCAAAGATCGCGATCGAGATCAGGTATCCGATGAACAGGAACGGCTCCATGAAAGCGAACGACAGCGTAGCGAAGAATACCGCGATGAAGATGTTCAGCATGCCCTTCTGCGCATACTTGGTGCAAATCTCCACTACCTTTTTACTGTCGGCCACCGAAGCCTTCGTGGCCCCTTCCAGCTTGATATTCGCCTTGATGAACTCTACCGCACGATATGCACCCGTGCTCACCGCCTGGGTTGAAGCTCCTGTAAACCAGTAAATAATGGCCCCTCCGCTGATCAGACCCAGCAGAAATGGCGCATGCAGCAATGACAATTTCTGGACATTCTGCGTCAGACCATTGGTCAAGGCCATGATGATGGAAAAGGTCATGGTCGTCGCGCCCACCACCGCCGTTCCAATCAGCACGGGTTTTGCCGTCGCCTTGAACGTATTGCCCGCCCCATCGTTTTCTTCCAACAGGTGCTTCGCACGTTCAAAGTTCACGTTGAAGTTGTAATCCTTCTTAAGTTCGCTGGCGATGTTGGGAACCTGCTCGATCAGCGACAGCTCATAGACAGACTGCGCGTTGTCAGTCACCGGACCATAAGAGTCGACCGCAATCGTCACCGGCCCCATCCCCAGGAAGCCGAAGGCCACAAGGCCAAAGGCAAAAACGGCCGGCGCCAGCATGCCCGCCGCTTCCTGAAGGCCCATCGTGCTCATGTAATAACCAACCGACATCAAAAACACCATCGACAATCCCAAGTAGTAGCCCGAGAAATTTCCAGCGACAAAGCCCGCCAGGATTCCCAACGATGCCCCACCTTCCTCCGACGAGGCCACAACCTCCCGCACGTGCCGCGACTCGGTCGAGGTGAACACTTTCACCAGTTCAGGGATGAGTGCCCCGGCGAGCGTCCCGCAGGAAATGATCGTAGCCAGCTTCCACCACTGCGTGGTGTCGCCGCCGATCTCGGGAACAATAACTGCCGAAACAATGTACGTCAGCACGATCGAGACAATCGAAGTCAGCCACACCAGCCAGGTCAGAGGAGTCTCGAAGTTCATCGTATCCGAATCGGCAAAACGCGACCGGGCGATCGCGCTGTTGATGAAGTAAGCCGCCGCACTCGAAACCAGCATCATGATGCGCATCACGAAAATCCAAACCAGCAACTGCACCTGCACCGTCGGATTCTTCACCCCAAGCAAGATGAACGTAATCAGCGCGACGCCGGTAACGCCGTAAGTCTCAAATCCATCCGCCGAAGGCCCAACCGAGTCGCCCGCATTGTCGCCGGTGCAGTCCGCAATCACGCCGGGGTTGCGCGCGTCATCTTCTTTAATCTTGAAAACGATCTTCATCAGATCCGACCCAATGTCGGCGATCTTGGTGAAGATCCCGCCGGCAATACGCAGCGCCGCTGCTCCCAGCGATTCGCCAATCGCGAATCCAATAAAACAAGGCCCCGCGTAATCCCCCGGCACAAACAGCAAAATGAATAGCATCATCAGCAACTCAACGCTGATCAGCATCATCCCGATACTCATCCCCGCCTGCAGCGGAATGCTGTAAATCGGATAAGGCTTCCCGCGCAAGCCCGCAAACGCAGTCCGCGAGTTGGCAAATGTATTCACCCGAATGCCAAACCACGCCACTCCAAAGCTCCCCGCCATTCCCACCAGGCTGAACGCCAGGATAATCGGCAAGGTCGTCATCACCGGCTTTCCAGGCACCGGCGACAGCACACCAAAATAAAGAATGATCACCACCGCAATGAACACCCACAACAGCAGCAAAAACTTGCCCTGCGTCACCAGGTAGGTCTTGCAAGTCTCGTAAATAAGTTCAGAAATCTCGAGCATGGCCCGATGCACCGGAAGATTCTTGAGCCGCATATAAATCGCCAGCCCAAACCCCAGCCCCGCGATGCAGAAAAGAATACCGATCATCAGCAAGTTGTGGCCGTCCATGCCGAGAAACGAAACCGAAGAAAGATCGGGAAGTTTCAGGCCAGCCTCGCCGCCCGCCTCCGAAGCAGGCTGGGCCAAAGCCGCGGACGCGCCCAAAATTACAACCGTGAGAATCGATGCCGCGACAGTTGCCCGGGTCTGGGCGAAACGGCATCCTCGGGACACAAGATCAGCGAGCCAGGTGCGCATAGAAAAGCCTCCACTCATTGAGAACGATATATAAGGATGACCTACGGATTCAGCTACCTCGACCGGCACAGGGCGCCCCACACACTCTTATTGCAGAGCACGAGAGCGTATGGCCGGAGTTCCGAACACGCTTCCACTGCAAGACTTGAACAGGGATGCTGAGCTTGGCCGCGTCGGATGTTCACTGTGCCTCGGGCAGGGAACTGCTCTCTCCCAAACCCCAAGCACAGGACCGAGTTTTATAGCATGTTAGCGTGATCAGGTCAACAATCCCTCGCCCCACCCTCTGCGGATGCAAACTCTGGTACTCAGTGCTATACTTCGTGCGCCAAGAAGGCTCGCCACGCACTCCCCGCCGCGAGCCCCGTTAAACTGAGGTGTCTCGATGCCCAATCCACGCACGCCCACAGTCCTTATTTTGATTGCTGTCGTCGCCATCGCTTTGTTCTTTGCCCCGAGTGCCGACGCGGCCACTAAATACAAAGTGCTTTACGCCTTCAAGGGCGGAAGCGACGGAACCTTCCCATCCGGCGCGCTGGCTTTCGACACTGCCGGGAACCTCTACGGCACTACATTCAACGGCGGAAGCAGCGGAAATTGCCTCTACGGTCAGGGCACCGGCTGCGGGATCGTCTTCCAGTTGACGCCGAAACCCACCGGTAAGTGGACCGAGCACATCCTGCACGTTTTCCAGGGCGGCAGCGACGGAGGCAATCCCAACGGCAGCCCGATCTTTGACCCCGCCGGGAATCTTTACGGCGCGACCGTCCAGGGCGGAGCCGGAAGTTCCGACGGATGCGGCACCATCTACCAAATGACCCCCGGCTCCTCAGGTTGGACCGAGAGCCTGGTTTTCACCTTCTGTTCCGCCGGCGGCGATGACGGATACTTCCCCGAACCCGGCTTGATTCAGGACAGCGCGGGCAACATTTACGGGTTGACTGAGTCCGGCGGCGCAGATTTGGGAGGCGTCGCCTTTAAGCTGACCCCCGGCTCCGGCCAATGGACCGAGAGCGTTCTAAACAACTTTTGCCTGGTCGATGCTTGCACCAGCCTCGGCGCTCAGCCGGTCGCCGGTCTGATCCTCGATCCGTCCGGCAATCTCTACGGCACAACCATCGCTGGCGGACTGACCAAATTCGGCTGCTTCGGCGGCTTCCCCCCCGGCTGCGGCGTGGCCTTCAAACTCACACCTCAGGGCGGCGGATGGGCCGAAAGCGTGCTCCACGATTTCCACGGCCCCGACGGAGGCGGACCCGCTTCCAACCTGATCTTGGACAGCCAGGGCAACCTCTACGGCACAACTTCCTACGACGGAGCTTTCGGATTCGGCACCGTCTTCAAGCTCACGCCAGCCCAGGGACGATGGAAGCAGTCCATCCTGTACGAATTTCGCGCGGGCATCATTCATTCGGGAGTCGTGTTCGACGCCGCAGGCAATCTTTACGGCGCCTCCGACGCATCCGGTAGCTGTTGCTCCATGATTTACAAATTGACCCCCACGAAAAATGGCCCATGGAAATTCAGCATCCTCCATCAGTTCACCAATGGCCAGGACGGCGACCAACCCGACGGCAGCCTCATCCTCGACAAACAGGGCAACCTCTACGGCACCGCCGGATCCGGCGGCGCTAACCGGGCCGGCGTAGTCTTCGAGATCACCCCATGAATTCAAACCACTATTCATTAACCATTGTCATTCCGAATTTGAACATTGTCATTCCGAGCAAAGCGAGGAATCTGCTGTTCTCTGGAAGCCGCGAAAATGCGGGTGCCCCAGGTCTCGCGCATTTCGAGACCTGGGAGTCCAGCCCAACCCTTGGGCGGTTCGAATATTTCTCAACCATTGTCATTCCGAATTTTTTGAGCATTGTCATTCCGAGCAAAGCGAGGTTTGTAATATTTCTTAATCATTGTCATTCCGAGCAAAGCGAGGAATCTGCAGTCGTCGGGAAGCCGCGAAAATGCAGTAGGACTGGCGCCCTCAGGTCTGGTCTTGGGTGGCGCAGCGCTTTCAGCACTGCGGTAAATGCCGACCGAATGACATGGCTTTACCCGCTGAGGTAACAGGTTTTCACCCCGCTGGGGAGATAGAGCCCGCATGAAGCAAAGTATCGTGATCATTGGCTTGGCGCTGGCCGCGGGTGCAACGGCCCTCCTGGCAGGGGATGCGGTCGTGCCCCGAGGGTCCGCCGCAGTCTCGTTCCGCAGCGTCGTGACCGCCAACGGCCCGGTACTGTATCCCTACTCGATTGCCGCCGGAGACCTGACCCACAGTGGCATTCCGGACCTGGCCGTGGTGGGGGTCGAAACCCCGGCGCTGTTGCACGCCCTAGGCAAGGACAATGGACGGTTCGGCCCCTGGAGCAACACGGGTAACGCGGGCGACGCTCCGGACTTTGTGATTTTCGCCGACGTGGATCTCGACGGCAACCTCGACGCGGTCTCTGCCGATGGCGACGAGCCGTTCGTCACCGTTGCTTTCGGCGACGGTAAGGGAAATTTCAACCGTGGCATACAGCCCCTCACTGGACGAGGATACGACACGCAAGAGGTCGCGGTCGCCGACCTAAACGGCGACCGCATTCCCGATCTGGTGGGAACGTCGCTGGGATTCGCGGGCAATCCCGGTAACATTTTCATCCTACTCGGGAAGGGCAACAGAACCTTCGCCAAAGCAGTAAACATCGGCAGTGGTGGACACAGCCCGAACGGTATCGCGGTTGGCGACCTGAATCACGACGGCATTCCAGACTTGGTGGTAGCAAACAGTCTTTCCAACGCGGAGTACGGGAACGTCGCGGTGCTTTTGGGCAAGGGCGACGGCACTTTTGAGAAACCGGTGCGTTACCAAGCTGGCGTTTCCCCGTGGCAGGTCGTCCTGGGCGATTTCAATGGCGACGGGAAGCTCGACCTCGCGGTCCTCCCCATCGGAGGCGAGGACAAGATTTATGTTCTGCTGGGCAAGGGCGACGGCACCTTCGGCGAGGCCAAGGCCTACAGGTCGGGCATGTTCCCGGAGTCCATAGCGGTCGCGGATTTCAACGGGGACGGCATACTGGACTTGGCAATAGCTAACAGCACCAATCCCAAACCCTGTCATGTTTCCATTCTGCTGGGCAATGGCGACGGGACATTTCAGCCTCCTATAGCTTTCCCTGTGGGCATTAGTCCAGCGTCTCTGATCACCGCAGACTTCAATCACGACGGGAAGCCGGACCTCGCCACTCTGACCGGCCCTTCCGGTATCACTGTTTTGCTGAACACCACGCCGTTCCCCACGCCGTCGCATCCGCATTGAGGCGAAGCAAGCTTATGAAGTATGGAGCGAATCACGTTGATCGACGATTGAGCCTTGGTGGGAGGGACGGGCGAGGTTTGCAATATTCGTTAACCATTGTCATTCCGAGCAAAGCCAGGTTCGCAATATTTCTCAACCATTGTCATTCTGAATTTTTCAGCCATTGTCATTCCGAGCGTAGCGAGGAATCTGCTTTGGAAGGTGCAATAAATCAGGTTCGGGGTGCCCCGTCCTTCTCGCGTTCTGTGCGAGAGGGCGGGAGGCAGCGCCCAAATGCTTTCGGCTGCCATGCCGATTTCACAAAGGAGTAGTTAAGCAGTGAACCTCCACCAATTTCGACCGCGCCGCTGGCTTCCTCGCCCGTTGGCGCTGTTCATTGCTGTCGTCGCGCTCGCCTCAGCCGCATCCGCCGACTGGAAGGAGAAAGTGCTGTACAGCTTCCAGGGCATTCCCGATGGCTCCCTACCCGTGGGCGCTGTGGTCTTCGACAAAGCGGGCAATCTGTACGGAGCGACCACCGAAGGCGGCTCTTCTTCCTGCATTTCTGTAGCGCAGTGCGGCACAGTCTATCAACTCTCTCCGCCGGCCAAGCAGGGCGATCCCTGGACCGAAACCGTGCTCTACATTTTCAAAGGAAACGCCAGCAAGGATGGGGCATCCCCAGCGGGCGGCCTGGTAATCGACGCGGCGGGTAATCTCTACGGCACCACCGCTTACGGCGGCACGGGCAACTGCGTGGTGCTGGGAACCTTGATGGGCTGCGGGACGGTGTTCGAGCTGTCGCGGCAGAAAGACGGCAAGTGGACCGAGACCGTGCTGTACAGCTTCCCCACACCCAAGCGGGGGTTTCTACCGCAAGGGGATCTGGTTTTCGACGGCGCTGGCAATCTTTATGGAGCAACGGAGTTCGGCGGCGGCTTTGGGACAACCTGCAATGGCTTCTATCAATATTGCGGGACGGTATTCGAGCTGAGTCCGCCAAAGACCAAGGGTGGCGAGTGGACGGAGAAGGTGCTGCACGGCTTCAAAGGAGGCACCGATGGTGCGAACCCCAACGGCGGCTTGGTGCTCGACGGCAAAGGCGCTGTCTACGGCACGACATACATAGGCGGTTATAACTGCCCGCATAACTCAGGACAGGGCTGCGGTACCGTCTTCGCGCTTAAGCCACTGGCGGGGAAGGACGGAGCGTGGACGGAGACAGTACTTCATCGCTTCAAACAGGACAACAGCGATGGTGGCAATCCTATGTCAGGGTTGCGTTTTGATCGAGTTGGCCGTCTCTATGGTACGACTCTCAACGGCGGACCCGGTCAGTACGGTACGGTTTTCTCTTTGCGCCCACCGTCCAAAGGAAAGGAGGCCTGGGTGGAAACCCTGCTCCATGGTTTTAACGACGACCAGCAGGGCGCGGGTCCAGTAGCTAGCCTCATTTTCAGTGCGCGTGGAGACTTGTACGGGACAACAGCTATCGCTACCAACCGGTCTGCGCAGGGTAATGTATTCGCGATGAGACCGGCCAGCCAGAAGGGAGGGGCTTGGGTTCTCAGTGTAGTCCACACGTTCACCGGCAACCCAGACGGTGCCTCCCCTTCTGCCAACCTCATCTTTGGGGTCGGCGAGAGTGTCTTCAGCACGACACAAGAGGGCGGTATCGGGCAGGCATGCCAGGGCGGCTGCGGCACTGTGTTTGAAGTTTCGCCGTAACAAAGCGCCCGAATGCCTTAAGCCGGGGCGCCGCTGAGGTAAGAGAATCAAATTTCTATCAGCCGCAACGGTCGATATAGGGAGATAGGGCAAAGCGAATGCGAACAGAATTTTTCCCGTTCCCACAAAACGACCACAGCAAACGACCATACCCAGTCAAAGGAGAATCCAATGAACCGCTCATCCCGTAATCAAGCAACGCCTTCTAATCTCTCCGAATCAACCCAGCGCCTTTTGAACTCCTATGCGCTGGCGGCAAGCGCCGCCGGAGTGAGCGCGCTGGCACTCGTGATGCCAGCCGAAGCCAAGATCGTCTACACCCACGCTCACCATGTCATCACGCGAGGCGGCACTTACAAGCTTGACGTCAACCACGACGGAACCATCGACTTCACTCTGAACGACACCTACAAGTCGACAACCTCGGGATTCTTCGCCATCCTTTCCGCGGCTCCAGCCGCGGGCAACGGCCTCGAAGGCTGGACGGGCGGTCAGGCCTGGGCGTTCGCGCTCAAGCCCGGAGCCGCAATCGGTCCCAGACATTACTTCCCGGCAAATGCATTGGTCGAGGCCGCGTCGCTCGCCGGATCTCTCTACTACGGCGGCAGTTGGGTCAATGTGAAGAACCGCTACATCGGCTTGCAATTCCAGATCGCCGGAAAGACCCACTACGGATGGGCACGGCTGAGCGTTCAAGTCGTTAACCGATCTTCCGTGTCAGCCACGCTGACCGGATACGCCTATGAAACCATCCCCGGCAAACCCATCCACGCAGGTCAAACCAAAGGCACGGACGAGACCACGGTAAGCCAAAGCCTCCCCAAATCTCCGACCCTGGCGATGCTGGCGATGGGCGCTCCAGCCCTGTCGATCTGGCGCCGGCAGAAGCCCACCGAAGCTCCACGCTAAAAGAAACGTGAAATGGTGCCCCACCCCCCAGCCAACTCGCCCTCATCGGCGAGCCATCACCGAAAGCACGCACCTGATTGAGGGAATACGAAAGAAATGGCTCCTCAGGTAGGACTCGAACCTACAACCCTCCGGTTAACCAGCCTCGTGGTTCTTCGCAAATTCAAAAACTTAGCGGCGCAGGTGACAACCCACGAGGACGCTCCAATACAGGCGATTCGCTTTTATATGACCCTTAGCTGACCCCACAGTTTCGATTGATCGGTGCATTGATCCTATTACGCAGAGCCCTGGGAGTCAGTTCGACTGCCGGGATTAGCTCCGAGTAGCGCGTTTCGCTGTACGATTCGCAGGCTTCGGGCCGGCAGGTCCGTCAACGGCCACACCGTGTCCATGCGGCCGGGTCCGGGTTACCAACTACTCGACCGGCGTCCAGTTCTGGTCCGGGTTGTACTCCTGAATGGAAGCCGCCGACGTGGCTGTGTCAGGACCGAGATCCCGCTCGTAGACGATGCCGTCGGGGCCGGCCATGAATGTCATGAGTCCGGTTTGGGCGTACTCGACAGCCGTTGCGAGAATGGCGAAGCCGCCGGTCATTTTCCCATTCACAATGTAACTCCTGGCTCCGCCGGGGGCTTCGTCGCCCTGAGCAGTAAGGATGCGCAGGGCGTAGCCATCGATGACAAAAGGCTCTTGCGGAGGATTCGAACCCAACGAGGACTTCGGAAATTCACTGAGGCTCGCGATTGGACTAGCGCCTTGCGTGTCGGATGCTGGCCAATACAGCCCATTCTGCTTACCTGACGTGCTTATGATGCGCTGCGCGTATTCTGGCGACGCGCCCAGGCTGGCAAAGTAGATCTCCTGGGCGTTGGCGATGGCAGCGCAGGCGTCCATCGCGAGCAGTTCGTTTCGCCCGATGTCACGCGCCCTGACTTCCTGGGCTCCGGCGACCGCATCGAAGTACCACTGGCCCGACGAATTTTTCGCGAGGGGCACTGGGAAAGCGAAGTTGTCCGCTCCGACATAGAGAACGCGACTGCCGTCGGTCATGTCGACCCAACGATTCATCTTCTCGTACTTTGAGGCGAAGGCTTCCATGGCCGCCTTGTCCGCTTCTTCATCTCCTGTACTCAAGAGAGTTTTTGTTTCCATGCCCAGAATGTGGGCTAAGGTTCCTTCATCGCCAGTCTTTGCCGCCTTGGCCAGCGTGGCACCCGATTCGGCCGGCGACTGAAAGGTCATCTGTGCTTTTTGCGCTAACGCCGAAATCTTGGTTTCAAACTTTACAACCAGGATGGCGATGGCGGCGAGCGCCAGCACTCCGATCAAAGCGACTTGCTTCCACTTCGCGGTTTTGTTTGCATTCGATTCCATTTTCAATCTCCTTCAAGAGTTTTTTATCTTTATGAATCTCACCAGAAATGTTTTCGTCTCGGCTAGCGACGCCGCTCTCCGCCGAAAGACTGGTGTTGCATGGGTGCGCGTTGGCTGGCCATTCGCTGCGGACGGCGCCCAGCCATGCTGCCCCAGCCGCGATTGCTTTCAGCGCGGTTGGCCGCACCGTCTCCGCTGAAACGAGAACGGTTTTGTTCGGCACCCCCGAGGCGGTTGCTGTTACGGTTTTGCGCGAGGAGTTGATTGCTGGTGTTGTTGAAACCTTGGTGCTGTACTCCACCATCCCCGCCAATCGGACCGTGGTTGCCGTTTTGACCGCCGTTGGGTCTCGCTCCCAGCGCGCTCGGTGTCGTGCCCGCGGACGGATTCTGGACGCCGCCGTTTCCGCCAATTAAGCCATGATTTCCGTTGTTTCCGCCATTCGGCATATGTGACGGACCCGTGCCTGGAACGTCATTGTGCCAGCCGCCGTCGGGACCGAAATAGCCACTCGGGTGGTAGGCACCGTTGGGACCATAGTGCGTATCTTCGCCCGGTTTGTAGTTGCCGTCGGGGTGAAAGGTGCCGTTGGCGCCATACCAGGCATGGTTTTGCGATCCGGCCGCTCCGCCTCCCCACGCGTGATAGCCGTTGTAATTCCTGTTGTTCCAAACGTGGTTGTTGATATAGGTGTTGTGGTTGTAGATGATGGTGGTTGAACCGCCGCCCCCGCCGCCCCAGTTCACATTCCAGGCATGCCAACCCCAGCCGAAGCCTCCGCCCCACCCGCCGCCTACGAACGTGGCCCCAATGCTGATGCCAGATCCAAAGTAGAGACCGACTGCAGCTACAGGCAGCGGTGGAGGCACGTAAACCGGCACTACCACGGGCGCGCCGTAAACCACCGTCGGATTGTATTGCGGGACATAGACGACCTGCGGATTCGCGGGTTGAATCACAATCGTGCTGGGCGTCGGCTGGGTGACCGCGATCTGAGAATTGGATTGCAGCGTCCCCGCTGACTGCGCCCGGGCTCGCATCCTTTGCACGGCTGCCATCACTTCTGCCTGCTGATTGGCGAACGCCTGCCCGAGGTTCGAGGTCCACGAGAGGTTATGAGCCATGTTGTGCAGGACGGAGGGAAACTGCGTCAAAGCCTTGACGCTGGGATCCCAGGATTGCTGATCTACAGCCTGCGCCAGCGCTGTGCCCGTCAGATTTGTGTTTTGTGTCAGCCAGTCGTCGGCGTATGCGACTTGATCCGGGCTCGCAGAGGCTGCGAGCACCTGCGCCACAAGCGCATCAGGGTACAGAGCGATGGGAGCAACCAAAGCGTCGAGTTGATCCGTCGAAAGCGTCGCCGGTGTTGGTGCGGACCCGCCGGGCGCAGCGTAGCTCGGGGCTGCCTGCGGAGCAGGTTGAGGTACGGGTGCTGCAGCCGGCGCTGGAGGAATTAATACCGGCTGAGATGCATAAACGGCTCCAGTGGCCGGCGGAGCGGGCGCCGCAACCGTGGCCGGGCGCACCGCTTGCCATGGCGCATGTTTGCCGTGAATTCCATACAAGCCGGACATGTTGTCGCCATAGATCTGCCCCCGAAACGTAAGCACGGTCCTCGTTACAGTGCTGAATTCAATATGATGTCCATTCACCGTTCCTTGAATCGGACCGGATTGGTCAGGACCCTCGAAGTATCCCGTAATCCGGTTGTCGTATTGTGCGATCTGAACGTGTTTCACGACCGTCTCGCCGTTCTGGATACTGGTGGAGTAAATTGTCCAGTCTCCCTGCACGTTGTCCGGCGGCAGGTCTGCTAGCGCCGTGTTGCCAAGGATCAGCGACAGCAGAGCCAGAATAGCCAGGTTCACGCCCGCGTTCATTCTTTTCATGACATCCTCCTATTTCGTTACGCGACTTGCTTGTTGCGTCGCTCGATGGGAAGTAATGCAATAGCGAGGCCAGAACCAAATCGTTGATTTATCTCGGATTGAGGCGCTCAGGAGCTCACCGAAGGTCGGGAATTCACGAAATGTCAGGAAAGACCAGGGCGAACTTTCGGGGGACTAATTAGTCGAGGCAGCGGATGACACCAATCCGTGCGTTCCCGACGTTCGCGTCGCGGCGATACGACGAAACCAGCCGCGCCACAACCACCGCAACGTAGAAGATGCCCGTCATACTTTCCAGAGCAGCCACCAGCCTCACGTAAGGATTCACGGGCGCGATGCCGCCAAAGCCCACGGAGCTAAGGCTGACCATGCTGAAATAAAGAAAGGTGCTGGTCTGTGAGGCCGGAATCATCTGGTTGAAGGGATGGTCAAATAGGTAGTCCAGGATCCAATAGACCTGAGAAAAGGCGATCGCCAGAATCAGATAGCAGATGAAAGCTTCCGAGATCATGCCCGTCGTGACCTGTGGCACTGAATCCAGCCGGTTAAGAATGGCCCACAGGGCAGCACAAGACAAAGCTAAGCCCGCAACCGGCGCGAGATGTGTGTAAAAGTGGCGACTGTCGCCGAACGCCTCAAGCGCCCGGGCCGCGATCCACACGATAGCAGTGGGCAGGACAGCGAGGCGGACGATTCTTCGGTTGGCCAGGTAACTCGCGCCTGCCAGCATGACGAGCAGGATCAGTAGCGCGATGAGCCCGCCGATATGAGGCCTGGAATCGCCCAACGGGGCGGCCAATATCAGCAGAACCATGGCGGACATCAGCGACTCAGACCGGTGATTCTTCAGGAAGCAAATTACGGCTGACATAAGTAAACTCCGATGGAAAATTTGCAGTGCCTAGGATTGCTCCAGCCCTGACTCCCGGTCTTGCCGTCTTCCGATCCACTCGCGGATGTAGGCGGGACAATTGCGGAGCTGTGTACCGTTGGCTTCGCACTCCGCCAGAAACGTGACTGCGTCTTGATCCACCAGCCTCACTTCTTTCAGATCGAGCACGACGTTCTCGTCTGCGCCTTCCGAAGCAACTGCTTTTTGTAGTTCGTTCAGTTGTTCACTTTCAAGTTGGCCGCTTACTCGTAGAATCACCAACTCGTCGTTCGCCATTCGCTGGACTTTCCACATGTGATCCTCAGGCTTTCTCGGTCTCCGTCTTGGTTTGTTGAACCAGACTTGGCACGCAATTTTTCAAATCACGTGCCAAGTCCAGTGCGCTAAAAAGAGGGCCCGCTCTAAAACGCGGGCCCTTTATGTTGAGGCAGTTACTGTGTCGTCAGAACGACCGGAACGCTTACCGTAAAGTTTTCAGCAGCTGCGTTAACCAGAATCGTCTGCTGGCCTGCCGGCGGTTGATTCTTTGTACCCCCGCCGCAGCCCACCAAACCTCCAATGGAAACCACGGCAAGCAGAGTGAGGCATAGGGAAGCGCGCACGACCTGCGCGCTCTTGCGAACCCGCCACAGAGAGAACATCGCGAGCGGGAAAAGCAAAATCCCCGCAGCGTTCGGTGACCACGGCATTCCAGCCGCGTTCACCGCACTGGCCGAGATGGTCAGTGAGCTTGTGGCTGTTCCTCCGGCTGTGATCGTTGTCTGGGCTGGGCTGAAGTTGCATGTCATGCCGACAGGCAGGCCGGTGCAGCTCAAAGTCACCGTTCCTGCAAGCCCGGACTTCGAGACCATCTGCAGGGCAACCGGGGAGGAGGCCGAACCGTAGGAGACGTTGAGGTTGCGGGTTGAGAGAGTGAGCGTCATCTGCGGCGAGTTCGCGTAGACGTTCACCGTGGCGACCGCGGACTGCGATGCCGTGTACTTACCGTTCACGACGTAGTAGGCGGCAAGGGAGTGTGTTCCGAGGGCAAGTTCGCTGGTAGAGAAAGTGGCCTTGCCCTGGGCATCCACTGTTCCTCTTCCAATCTCAACCGAGCCATCATCGAATGTGACCGTTCCGGATGAAACCGGGCCAGGGGCTGTGGTCACGGTCGCCTGCAAGGTCACGCTCTCTCCCAATACCGCGGACGCAGGAGCGACGAACGCAGTCGTCGTGACATTGGGCGCCCCGCTAACCCCGTCCGAGTTGAATTGGTAACATGCGTAAGTTTGATTCGAAGGAAAGTTATCGAATCCATTCACCGTCGTGTCGAGGAAGACAGACGACATGGGCCCGTTTTTGGTGACGAACTCGTCAAACGGAATGTTGAGCTCGCTAGCCGAGAACATCTGGTTCGCAATCTGGCTGTCGATAAATGGGATTGACTGATTTGTCTTGCCCGCATTCTGGGCTTTCCCGCCGATGATGTAATGGTCAACGACATCACCGGGGTCATCTATGAAGGTGTTCCATACGACGTTGTGGCCGCTGTAGGTGGGGTAGGCCTTGTCCACGTAGGGAGGAACAGCGGGGGTGCCACTACCGTTGTACCAGGCATACCAACTGCGGCAGACGCCGCCGCTGTCTAAAGCCCCCATGTCCGGAGGATTCACCGGCCGCTGGGATGAGCCCTTCCATCCGGGGAAGTACTGAACGGAATAAAACGACGGCAGCAAAGCAGTGTAGAACTGCCGTTGCGAGCCCTGGCCAAGCAACGTAACCGCCACATTCTGCGCCACCTGATTAGGAGCGTAGAACTCGGGATAGTTGGTGTTGGTAATTAGCGGCCCCAGCACCGACAACTTACCCCAGTCTCCCAGTATGCTGTCGAGTTCGGTGTCGAAACCGATGGTGAACTGCTGCTGCAGGTCGCTATTCGCCAAGTCTCCGATTGTGGTTGCGAACTTGTATTGTGGGCTGGGCAATGGCGCCGGTCCACCTCCTTGGGTGAGGCCGCCGGTGATCGAGCTGGCACCGCCAAGAATAGATCCGATGATCCCGCCCCCTCTGGTGACGCTATCCACCAGGTCTGGAGGTACGAGCCCATCCGTTGCGACGGTCACGCCGATGTTCACCACACTGGAGACAAGATTGAGGATGTTGGAGACGTTGGTGGTGACGGGGGTGGCCGGAGGAGGTTGCAACGTGCTGCCTTGGATCGAAGCAGCTGCTCCAATCAGAGCCAGCGCAGCGCTACCGTTTCCAGAAGCAACCACGTCCTTCATGTTGGTAGATCCGGTCACCATGAACTGCAGAACATTGTCCAGGTCAACAACCTCAGCGCTGAGCTGGATTGCGACGGCCTTGAGGTCCTGTTGTGTGAAGCAAGGCAGAGCTGTGTTCGTTACCGGATCGGTCCACGCATAACAACTGCCGGGCTGGCCGGGAAACGGCAGATTGGCCGGGTCAAAGGTGTGATAGTCGAGAAGCGCGTTGAGCGATCCTGTAAAGTAATAATGGATGTCATCGAGGAAATCCCCCTCGGCACCCTTGATGTAATACTGCGAAATCAGCTGATAGCTTCCGTACTGATAAGCGGCCACCTGTCCGGCAACAGTGCTAGCGCCGGGGAGAAGATTGCCGCTCAGCTCCGGCCATTTCACTGGCTGCTGGCCGCTGATCGTATCGAGCGTGAAATCTGAGACTGCGCTTGACCCGGCGGTTTCCTGCGAACTGCGGGTAGGCCAATAAAGCCCGTTGAGGTTTCGCTGGAGAATCCCGTGGAGAGTTCCCGTTTGTCCCTGCTGTGCATAAACGGTCGTGGAGAGAGCCGAGTTGCCAGTCACTGGACTGCCGCAACTTGTGCAGGTAACGAAGCTGTACGCACTCCCTGGTGTGTACAGGCTGAGGGTTGAGATTGGCACACCGCCCAACTTCTCCAGGGCATCGCCGAAATTCCCATAGTAAGCATTCGTACCTGCGCTGGTTGTCCGAGCGACATCCCAGGCATTGGCGCCATTTGCCGGTGTTCCTACCGAGACCAGAAATGCCAGCTGATTCGGATTAAGACCGTTGAGAGCGCTCGCCAATTGCGTGTAGGCCGTCACCTGGGTTGCGGCATTGCTGGCACCCGTCGGATAAAACGTGCCGCAACCCTGCACGTCCGTTTGTTGCTTCGTGGTGTTGGCGGTGATGTTACAGACAGGGTTGAAATACAGATTGTCCCGCTGCAGCGTGATTAACCAGTAGCCATTGCTTTGGCTTGCCGGGGAGTAGAAGACAATCTTGTTGGGATAGGTGAGTTCGTTGTATTGGAACCGGTATCCAATGTTAAGGATCGTGACTGTGCTTTGGTTGTTATTTGCTGGATCGTTGGGCGTGACCAGGTATTCGATCGTAAGCGAATTCTGGAAGTTGTAGTTTCCGTAGGCGTCCTCGACCATCATGCCGGTCGCGAAGGGATTCACCTGCCCCGTGCCGTCGGTGAAGTAGTTCTCATAGGCCGAACCAGGCGCTGCGCCCCCGGCTCCTATCGCCATATAGCCTCTGGGATAGGTGGCACTCGTCTGATTCATCGTATATTTTGTGCCGCCGATGGCAGTGGTATCCAGGTTTGCATCCGCATTGTGGTAATAGTTAGTACCGACAATTGCGATGTTGTCGGAGGGGGTAGTCTGCAGGTACGCACTGAGGCTTGCCGCGTTCGCTTCGCATTGCGACTTCCCGGTTACAGGCTCCATCGTATAGCGGTCGAGCACGATGACGAGGTAGATATCGCTGGAGCACGAACTGACAGTCGAGTCTGGAAGCTGTTCGTTGCCGATCTTTATCCACGGCGCATTACCCTGCCATCCCCCAGCAGTCAAGGTGTTGAAGGTTACGGTCGGGGGCGTGAAGTTGGTGTCCGCGATGCCATTGCCCTGGGCGCGGATTACCTCGCCCCGTGATGTTCGATAGGATACCGGCCTCGCATGGGCCTGACGATCTCCCGCGTTGAATCGCAAGCGCGAGCTTACGAGAGTGCCGTCGGATTGGGTGGTGATCGCATAAAGCACATTTTTTCCCGGGCGCAGGCCATCGGCTGGTGAGAGTATGGCGGTCGCGCATACGCCTTCCGAACCGGCGCACTCGGTCCCCCGGAACGCCGTGCTTACATCTGTTCCGTTCAGCACGGCCTTCAGCGACCCAATCTGCGCTCCCGTGGGTAGCGTGAGTGTAATCGCTTCGCTGTCGATACTACCGTCCGGCAGACCTTTCGAAGATTCCTGAATCCAGAGGCTATTGTTTGGTGGAGTGGCGTGCCGCGCATTCGCGGCTGTCCCAGCTTCGGCAGCCGAATTAGCAGTCGACGCGAAAGCGATAGACGACTGACAGGCGAGCAAGACGCCGGTCAGCACTGACAAGATTTTTGCGAGTTTCATGATTGCACCTCTTTAGTCCTTTCGAAGAATCGACCGATATTCGGTCTGAATTGTTGGAGTGCTCCGAACCGAATCTCTGAAAACTCGATTGCGTTGAGCCCAGCCTTGAAAATGCAAGAGAGCGACCAATCTTAAGTAGAAGAAAGACAAGCGTTTGAGTCAGGAGAACGCTTCCGATACTCTCGGGATTTCTCGAAATCTCGTGAAGCAATCGGGATGGCGTGTAGTAGGTTGGTGGCAGGGTTTCCCCAACTAGGAATAGATACCTGAGAGAGAGGACTCCGGACGAGTTACTGAACGCAAGCGTCTATTGTGTTAAGTTTGCGATTTGTTTTGTTGCGGCAGGAGCTTCAACGCGCGACGAATCGGTTGGGTTCTCTCTCCGCGTTTCCCGAGAGGCCAGCAATTCCTTGATCTCTATCAGGTGCCGCTCCAAGCGGCTCTCAGTCTCTGCATTCTTGCTTGCCATCAAGATCAGCTTTACAGAGACCAGAAAAACACCCGCTTCAAGAAGCAGGTCGTGGGTGAAGCCCGTGAGAACCAAGGCCGCAAGGAACAATCCAAGGGTCATTGCAATGACCAACAGGGTCCACGGATTGGAAGACTTGAATATCTTCATATCGAATCGTCTCCGGCAATGCAATCTGCGGGCCACGAGCAAAATCATTGATGGTGTGTGATTTCCACATCTACTAAGTCGTGTCTTCTGGAATCTCGGGTAGTAGCTCGAGGCTCGCTATCTGTCCCCATGTTCCGGTGCTAGAATTCGTTCAACTAAAAGGGGGCCAGACAGTGCAGGCCGAACCGTTACTCTCTCTTGCCGCTGCAGTCGCCGGCGAACGCGCTACTGAGGGGGTCTTGAATTCGATCGTTCATGGGCTGGCAGCACAGCCCGCAGTGGCCCTGGCACGGATATGGCTGCTTGCGCCCGGTGACATATGCGACACCTGTTTTCGCAAAGCCGAATGCGACAATCAAGCCCAATGTCTTCATCTGGTCGCCAGCGCGGGTGCGCCACAAAACTCTGCGGGAGAGGATTGGTCGTATTTGCAGGGTCAATTCCGCAGGATTCCACGAGGCCACCGGAAAGTTGGCGAGATTGGCGCGACCGGCAAGTCGATCCTGATTCCGGATTCCGCAGCCGAGAGCGAGTGGATCGGTCGTAAGGAGTGGGCCGAGCGAGAAGGCATCCGCGCTTTTGCGGGGTACCCACTCGTCGCTCGCGGGGAGATCCTTGGGGTGTTGGCGGTATTCAGCCGTGAGGCCCTCTGCCAGCAGGAGTTTGTGTGGCTGCGAATCTTTGCGGATCAGGTCGCCGTTGCCATTACGAATGCCCGGGCCTTTGAAAAGATACAGCAATCCGAAAAAGCCCTCATCGAGCGTGAACGCCAACTGCAACAGATCGTCGACATCGTTCCGCAACACATGGTTCTGCTGGAGACGGACTTCAGCAACTCTTACGGAAATCAAACTGCGCGCGAATATTTCGGCCAAGCAGAACAAACGTCCCCGACCGACTTCGTCAACCAGACAACCCATCCCGAAGATGCGGAAAGGCTCTTGGCCTGGCTGTTGCATACCATGAGCGGTGATAAGCCGGGCGAGACCGAAGTGCGGATCCGAAAACGCGATGGTCTGTATCGTTGGTTTCTTCACCAGCTCACGCCGCTACGCGATCACCAAGGAACCGTCACACGGTGGTGCTTGACCCGGGTCGATATCGACGATCGAAAGCAAGCAGCGGAGCTCGCGCAGAGGGAAAATCTGGCGCTGCGAGAAGAAATCGACAAGGTGTCGATGTTCGAGTCGATTGTTGGGACTTCCCCGGCGCTGCAAGCTGTGCTGGCGCGTGTGGCCAAAGTCGCGCGAACCGACTCTACTGTGCTGATCACAGGGGAAACCGGCACGGGAAAGGAGCTTGTAGCCCGGGCCATTCACAAACGGTCGCTTCGCTCCGATCGGCCATTCGTGAGCGTGAACTGCGCGGCCATCCCCCGCGACCTGATCGCCTCCGAACTGTTTGGCCATGAGAAAGGCGCATTCACTGGCGCCCTCCAGCGACGTTTGGGCCGCTTTGAGTTGGCCGAAGGGGGAAGTATCTTCCTGGATGAGATTGGAGAGCTTCCGGCGGAAACGCAAGTTGCTCTCTTGCGCGTCCTGCAGGAAAGGGAGTTTCAGAGGGTGGGGAGCAATCTATCCCTACGCGCCGACGTGCGAGTGATCGCGGCCACCCATCGTGACTTGCCGGAAGCCATTGAAGCCGGCTCGTTCCGCAGGGATCTGTACTACCGCATCAACGTCTTCCCGCTGGAAATCCCTCCCCTTCGCGAACGAAGGGAAGATATTCGATTGCTGGTCGAGTATTTTATCGATCGCTATGCCAGCAAGACAGGAAAACATATCCGGCACATCGCGAGGAGGAGCATGGACCAATTGCAGTCCTATGCCTGGCCGGGAAACATTCGTGAACTGCAAAACGTTATCGAGCGTTCCGTGATACTGTGCGACACCGAAAACTTCTCTGTAGATGAGAGTTGGCTCTCTCCCGAGCCCAAGTCCGGTCGAGTGCTGGCACATGAGATGATTGCTCAGGAGAAGGAGTTCATCGAATTGGCCCTTGCTGAATGCAAGGGTCGGGTATCCGGGCCGTCGGGTGCCGCCGTCAAGCTTGGAATGCCTCCATCCACCCTGGATTCTAAGATTCGAGCGCTGAAGATCGACAAACGACGCTTTCACAGCGCCTGATTCTCTTTTCAGTTACTTTCAATTGTCTGTTTCCCGGGTTGAGAACCAGCGCTATCCAAGCTGAGTTTCTTGGCATTACGAGGACGCTATTCTTTATCACCACGGTTGGCTAATTGTTACCCACCCGCGGGTTAAGCCGAACCACTTTGCCAGTGTCGAATTCGTATTCTGCCTCCCTCACGGTTAGCTCGTGAGCTTTCACGGCATTGCGGACGATCTCACAGTTTGCTAACCATCCTCAGCGCTCTGGTGAATATTTTCCCTAGTTGCGGACTCGATCAAATCATCGGACCTAGCGACCATGTAATCCGAACTAGATTTCCCCTTTCCGCGAATTTCCGGGAATTTCCGATCCGGTCAGGGTGTCGGAACCAGCCTAAAAGCATCTCTTTCAGCGCGCTTAAGTTTGGCATGGAGTTTGCCTCCTGAAGTTCAGCGCCCGAGAAGAAGAGGATCACCATGGCCGAATTAGCCAATCAAATCCGCGGGACACTTGTTATGGACAAAGCCAGATCCCCGCTGCTCGATGCCATCGTGGCTTATGCCAACCGACTCACTTTGTTCGGGGTATACTACCGTCCCTATTGGGCCATGTCCGACGTTGCCGTCGTGTCGGCTCTGTTATACGCTTGGGCCTTCACCAGTCGCTTTCCCCAAGTATCTGCAGCAGCTCTAGGACTGGCGGTGCTCGCGGCTTTGTTGGTTTACAAGGTGGTGTTGGAGGTGAAAGCTGCGCTCGGAAAAAGCGCAGTCCGGTCGTTTCTCCAGGATTGTGTTACGGTCGTGATCCCTTGTTTTTTGCTGGTATGCCGGCTCCTGAAGCAGCCGCCGGACCTTACGTTGGGATTCCTGTTGCTGCCGCTCTACGGCTGCCTCGCGCGGATAGGGTGCTTTTTCGGTGGCTGTTGCTATGGAAAGCCGTTTCCCCGCGGCGTCCTTTACCCCGCGTCGATGTTTGAGTCGGCTAATCACGGTTGCAGAAGGTATGTGCCCAGCCCCAATCCTGGTGTTCGCGTGTTTCCCATACAGCTGGTGGAAGCGGCTGCGCAAGGAATTCTTTTTGCATCGCTGGCCACGCTGGTTTGGAAACACCCCGGCGCGGCGTCGTCGATCTTTCGGCTGTACCTTTCTCTGTACGCCATCGTCCGGTTCGTGCTGGACTTCTACCGCACCGCCAGCTCGCGGCCGCGATACGGGCGTTTTTCTGAAGCACAGCTAGCCTGCGTCGTCGTTCAAGCTGTGGCCGTCACCGTTCTGATGCGCAGCTAGAGGAGTGCCTTCGCCTTGGACAGCGCCGCCTTTCCGGGCAGCGAGCAAACAGGAGTGCCTGCTCCGAGGGTCGATGGGGGAAATTTATTCGGGGCATGGGTGTAAAATTCATCGCTATCCTTCTGCAAGAAAAGCCACGACATGGGAAGAGCTAGCATGCCCGGTTCCCTGCACAGCAGCGGCCTGCGGCTCAAGCGGCACTGCCTGCGAACACTTTTGCGCTGGTCTTTGATCGTGTCTTGCAGTGCGGCGGGAGCCCTTGACCCGACTCAGCACATTTCACAATACGCACACACGGCGTGGCGGATTCAGGATGGATTCTTCAGCGGTACCCCGCAAGCGATCACCCAAACTGCGGATGGCTACCTGTGGATTGGCACAGAGGCCGGGTTGGTGCGCTTTGATGGCGTGCGCTTCGTTCCGTGGGTTGCCCCACCCGGCAAACAGCTTCCCAGTACGAACATTCACTCTCTGCTGGGTGCCCGCGATGGGAGTCTATGGATTGGAACCTCGAGAGGACTGGCGAAATGGAACCAACTCGATTTGGTCAACGTTTCAGCGACACCCTCGTTCATCGAGACGATTCTGCAGGACGCCAAAGGCACAGTTTGGGTAACCCGCAGCCAGGTGCACGATGGCACAGGCCCGCTCTGCGAAGTAAGCGGGGACGCGCTCCATTGCTACGGCGCGTCCGATGGAATCCTCTTCGCGTACGCCCAACCGCTTTTCCGGGACTCGCGCGAACGCATCTGGATCGGCAGCTCCACCGGGCTTCTCCGATGGAGCACGGGAGAGGTGAAGACATACCTGAACCCGGCCCTGATGCGAACCGAGGGCCTTTCCGGAGTCAATGCGATTGCAAGCGAACCCGATGGTGCACTCTTGGTGGGCATGAGGCAATCGGGGCAGGGGTTGGGGCTCCGACGACTGTTGGAAGATCGATGGGAGGATTATGACTTGCCGGGCATGCGCGGCGCCGAACTTGAGGTCGCCGCCTTGTTGACCGACCGCAACAATGGATTGTGGGTCGGAACTGGTAACCGAGGCATCTATCGGATTCATGGCGGCAGAGCGGAGCACTTTGGCAGCGCGGATGGTCTGTCAAGTGATTCGGTGCAGGGTTTCTACGAGGACAGGGAAGGCAACGTCTGGGTGGCAACTTCGAGAGGCATAGACCGTTTTCACGAAACCCGTGTGGTCAGCTTTTCGATCCGAGAGGGACTGACGTCGGAAGACGCGGATTCCGTCCTCGCCGCCCGGGATGGCACCGTGTGGATAGGAAACTTGAAGGCCCTGGATGTTCTCCGCCACGGAGAACTATCCGCGATCCAAACCCGGAATGGGTTGCCAGGACACTTGGTCACCTCTCTGTTCGAGGACTATCAGGGGAGACTTTGGGTCGGAGTCGATAGTGGGTTGACGGTTCACGACCAGGGCCAATTTCGCGCCGTGAATAAGCCCGATGGAAAGTCCATCGGAGTCATCACGGCAATCACAGAAGATGTAGATCACAATATCTGGGCGGCTTCAACACAACCCGCTCTGTTTCGCATTCAGGATCTCCAAGTCCGCGACGAAATCCCTCCGCCACGCATTCCGCGCGCTGTGTCGCTGGCAGCCGATCCGAAAAACGGCGTCTGGTTGGGATTAGCGAACGGAAATCTGGCCCGACTTAGGCAGGGACAACTGGAAATCTTGCCTACGAAGCGTCCAGCAAAGGAGCCCATTCACAATCTGCTGGTTGAATCCGATGGTTCGGTGTGGGCAGCGACATCGGAAGGGGTATTGCTTTGGAGGGACAACAGAGAACAGATTCTGGACTCGCACAACGGTCTTGCTTGCGATGACGTGTACACGATTCTCAGGGACAACCGCGGCTCTGTTTGGCTCGATACGCGGTGCGGATTGATTGCGATCGACGCTTCCGAACTCAACCGGTGGTGGCAACAGCCTGATGCCAAGTTAAAGGTCAGGACTTTGGATGTGTTCGATGGGGCGCAACCTGGGCTGACCAATTTCCGGCCGGAAGCTTCCAAATCTCCGGACGGCAAGCTATGGTTCACGAACGAAAACATCCTGCAGATGGTGGATCCGGAACATCTCAGCGGGAACAGAATCCCTCCGCCGGTTCATGTGGAACAGATCATTGCCGACCGAAAGGCGTATTCCTGGCGCGACAACCTTCAGCTTCCCGCACGCACACGGGACATTGAGATCGACTACACGGCACTCAGCCTCGTAGTCCCGGAAAAGGTGCGCTTCCGTTATAAGCTCGAAGGGCACGATTCGGATTGGCAGGACCCACAGACCCGCCGCCAGGCCTTTTACAACGACTTGCCTCCGGGGAATTATCGATTCCATGTAGTGGCCAGCAATAACGATGGCGTATGGAACGAAGTGGGAGCGACCTCCAACTTCACAATTCTGCCCGCATTCTTTCAGACGGCTTGGTTTCGTCTGTCTTGCATTTTGGCGGGCGCGGCAATCCTTTGGCTACTCTACGCTCTCAGGCTTCGCCGCATAACCGCAGGTATTCAAGCTCGCTTCGAGGAGCGTCTTGAGGAACGGGCGAGGATCGCGCGCGATTTGCACGACACGCTCTTACAGGGAATTTTCAGCGCATCCCTCCATTTTGATCTGGCGAACAACCGCTTACCGCCTGATTCGCCAGCCAAATCTCCCGTTGAACGCGGGATCGAACTGTTGAAGCAAGTCGCCCAGGAAGGACGCAATGCCCTTCGCGCCTTGCGCACTCCTCAAACTGACGACGACCTTGAACAAGCCCTGTTGCGGCTTCGTCAGGAATTTGCCCTTCCGGAGAGCATCAGCTTCCGTGTGGTTGCAGAGGGCCAGCCTCGCAGATTGCGCCCTCATATTCGGGATGAGGTCTACCTCATCGCCCGCGAGGCGGTCCTCAACGCGTTTCGGCATTCCCATGGGAACTCGATTGAGGTCGAGGTGGACTATATTTCAAGAAACCTTCGCATTTTGATTCGAGACAACGGTTGCGGCATCGATGCTCAGGTGTTGAAAACCGGACGAGAAGGACACTGGGGTCTGGCGAGTATGCGGGAAAGGGCAGAAAAGATTGGTGGGGCATTGGATGTGCTCAGCAGCATCAACGCCGGAACGGAAATCCAACTCCGGATGCCTGGAAAGCTTGCGTTCCAGACAGTTTCTCCGCCTTGGCTTTGGAGGTGGGTTACGAAATTGTATCCTTCCCAATGGGGGCGAACCATCGCCGATTCAAACGAGGAGCGCCGTAAGTGACCGAGACCGAGCGTATTCGTGTTCTGAGTGTTGACGATCACCCCCTGGTACGCGAGGGGATTGCGGCTCTCATCAACGATCAAGCCGACATGCAAATGGAGGCCCAGGCGTCGACGGGCAAGGAAGCAATTCAGCGTTTTCGCGAGCATCGACCGGATGTCGTGCTCATGGATGTAAGGCTTCCGGACATGAGTGGAATCGATGCCCTGATTACAATCCGAAGCGAGTTTCCGGAAGCTCGCATAATAATGGTTACGTCCTCTGAAGGCGATGTGGAAATGCAGCGCGCGCTGGGGTCAGGGGCGAAAGGCTACATGCTCAAAAGTATGCCACCCAGAGACTTGCTCGAGGCCATCCGCAAAGTGCACGCTGGCAAGAAGGGGATTCCGCCGGAAATCGCCGCGCACTTGGCCGACCATCTTGGCGACGAAAAACTCACGGCTCGCGAGATCGAAATTCTGCAACAGATCGCCGAAGGGAACCGCAACCGGGACATTGCCGAAAAACTCTTCATCTCCGAAGGAACGGTGAAAGTTCACATCCAACACATCATGGAGAAGCTGGGAGCGAACGACCGTACTCAGGCCATCACCATCGCCGTTCGTCGCGGCATCATCCATCTCTAACCCCAGCCGCGATACATCGACCTACCACTAAAGTAGTACTGAAAAATCTGGAATCCAGATGATTCGCCCCGGGCCAGCAGCCGATAGTCTAGGTGTGCATCGCTTTTGTGCAGCGCTGCCCTGTTTTGAGGAGAGAACATTGAAGCGGTGGTACACAACCTTTCCCAGCGGTTTGCCCGGCGTCGGCCTTTTGCTGTTGCGCGCAGCGATCGGTACCGAGTTGATGATCCAGGGTTCGGCAAGTGTGCTGGAGCCCCAGGGCGTGCAGGCAGGAATGTGGCCTTTAGGCTTACTCGCCGTGATCACCGGGGTTTCCTTCTTCGTTGGCTTCTTAACTCCTCTAGCGGGCACTGTTTCAGCGCTCTCCGGGATAGGAGCTCGCCTGTGGCATCCTTCTTGGGACCCTTCCCTCGCAAGTTTGTTCAGTCTAAACGCAATTGTTATGGCGACCGCGATCACCTTTCTTGGACCAGGAGCGCTCTCGCTGGATGCTCACTTCTTCGGACGTCGTAAAATCATCATTCCTCGCGCCCCGACCCCTTAATCCTTGCAATAGCCAAAAGTGGTATCTGGTGCCTTCCCCGGCAGGCGTAGCGAAGAAACTGCTTATCGTCAGATGCGCCTGGCTGCTCAGAAACCGCATAGTATCCCCAGCGAACACAAAGGTTCGTGACTTGTGGAGGCAGAAATGCAGGAATATAACATGCCGCAAATTGACCGGGCGACAATTCCGGTCATGAATATCACGGCTTTCGAGAGTCTGATCGGGGACGACTCCGCAGCGAATGAGGATGCCCGTCAACTGGTTGAGCAGATCATGGACGTCGTGCCTCAGCACATGTTCATCCTGGAACCGAATGCTACGCTGTCCTACGCCAATCGCGCCGCGCGCGAATATCTCGGAGACATCGAGTTCGTCTCGCACGCTGAACGGCTCGCTCGAATCATTCATCCGGAAGATCTTGCGTCACTCCTACGGATGTACCGGGATGCGATCGCCCATGGAATATCCGCCGAGGCGGAAGCCCGTGTGCGAAATAAATCTGGGCAGTACCGCTGGTTCCTGCACCAGCTCTTTCCCTTGCATGATCGGGACGGCCGTATTGCTCGCTGGTGCGGCGCGCGAATCGACATCGACGCCCAGAAAGAATCGGAAGAGCTGGCTCAGAAGGAAAATCTGGCCCTGCGAGAAGAAATCAATACCGTGGCGATGTTTGAAGAGATCGTGGGGACCTCTCCGCGCCTCCGGGCGGTGCTCGCACGGATTGAGAAGGTTGCGCGAACGAACTCCACCGTCCTGATCACTGGCGAAACCGGTACCGGAAAGGAATTGATCGCCCGCGCGATTCATAAACGTTCAGATCGTTCCGACCGCCCATTCGTGAGCGTCAATTGCGCCGCTATTCCGCGTGATTTGATCGCATCAGACTTGTTCGGCCATGAAAAAGGCGCCTTCACCGGCGCCCTGCAACGCCGCCTCGGACGATTTGAACTGGCCAAAGGCGGCACGCTGTTCCTGGACGAAATCGGCGAACTCTCCGCCGAAACTCAAATCGCCCTCCTGCGAGTCTTGCAAGAGTACGAGTTTCAACGGGTCGGCGGCAATGAAACGATTCGAGCCGATGTCCGAGTGATTGCAGCCACGCATAGGGACTTGCCCGCGGCGATTGCCGCCGGTACGTTTCGCAGCGATCTGTTTTATCGAATCAACGTCTTCCCGCTGGAAGTTCCGCCCTTGCGCGAAAGGAAAGAAGACATCCGATTGCTCGTCGAATATTTCATCGATCGCTACTCGAGCAAGGCAGGAAAGACCATTAAGAGGATTGACAAGAAGAGCCTGGCTCGGTTGCAGTCTTATCCTTGGCCCGGGAACATTCGCGAGTTGCAGAATGTCATTGAGCGTTCGGTCATTCTGTGTGACACGGAAGACTTCTCCGTTGATGAAAATTGGCTACTGTGTGAGGCCCAGCCGGTCCGTCGGCTTCCGCATGAGTTGGTTTCACAAGAAAGAGAAATGATCGAGTCGGCGCTCGAAGAGTGTAATGGCAGAGTTTCAGGGCTATCGGGAGCGGCCGCCAAACTCGGGGTGCCGGCGTCCACACTGGATTCCAAGATTCGAGCGCTGGGCATCGACAAGCGCCGCTTTTGCTCCAAAATAGCCTGACTCTTGGTAGCCCGTCTGCGGGAGTCTCGAACTCCGCAGAAGTTCCTAACCCTTATTTGGTTTTCACGGAAAGTGTTCCGCCGAAACATCTCGCTGTGTCACATGCGAGCGGCGTCAACGATTGCATCATTCGAACGTCCCTCTGTCGACTAGTTGGGTTTTCGGGGAAGATTTTGCAGCCGACTCCTGGCTTTTAGTCACGTCGCTGCAACAGAGTCCACCCCCTGCAAGGACCGGCCTCCGCATCACAAAGAACAGAACATAAGGATAACGATCAGACCGCAGACGGTGAGCATGGATCGGTTCCTGTTGAAAGGGTGTTGGCCTCATTTTGTGCTCCTCAGTCACAGCTCGGGTTTACAGTCGCTACCCTCCCCTCGAAAAAGCAAGCTGGGGGCCCCGAGCAAGTCGTTGACAAGCCACCATTTCCATCTCTATGAAGTCAACGTTTCTTCGAGGACTCACTAGAGTTCGAATGAAAGGGTTAGCAATTTCCGCTGAGTAATGGAATATACGGTGGAGTTGAACAGCCGACAGCCGTTTCGGCGCTGCGCTGTGGAGGAGCAATGGCGAGAATCAAACCGATCACCATACCCTTTATCACTTGTGCGCTCCTGTCATTGATCAGAAATTGGAAGCGATAACCCAGAATCATCTTGGCAATCACGTGGTCGGTCGCACCGGTGAGGACCTACGCCAAGTTCGAAATTGATCTCCCATTGCGAAGCTATGTTCAGATCAATCGCGGGGAAGATCTGGCGCTGCTGTTGTGAGATCGCATCGAAGCCCGTCACGGGCCGACCGAACCGTATATTCCAGGACTCCAGCGACTTTCGGCGTGAAATCGTAGTTGAATTTGAAGTTTGGGGAAAAGACAACGCCCTGGTTCACGGTCTCGCGTCTTATGAGGAAGATTATCAGCTAGATGATGAATTCACGGTGGCGGACAAATGACAAGTTGTTCATCTTCCCTCACGAGGCGCGCCAAGATGCATCAACTCAAGAATGCGGAAGGGCTTGTCGTTATTTATTCCCATGGCCTGCGGTTTGCTGATCTCGATTAGTTTTCTGGCCGGAGGCGTGGCCGCGATTGGTCAGGAAGCGTCGACGCTCCCGGATGCACCGAGCTCAAGTCAGACTCAATCGGGTGCATCACAATACGGTCAACAGCATGAACCGAGCAAGAATCACATCTTCTGGATAATCCCCAACTATCGCTCGGACGAAAACCCGGCAGAAATCCATCCGTTGACGCCTCCCGAAAAGCTGAGAGTTGCGTTAGACGACTCTTTCGATCCGTCGGCGTTTTTGGTGGCTGGCATCTTTGCTGGGCTGTCCATGGCGCAGAAGCAATACAGCTCATTCGGAACAGGAGCGCAGGGATTTGGCAAATACTACGGAGGAGCATTCGCAGATCAGGCAATTGGCAACATCATGACTGAAGGCTTGTTTCCAGTCGCTCTCCATCAGGATCCTCGATATTTCGTGAAAGGCACCGGAGGATTTTGGAAGCGAACTGGATATGCGATGAGCCGGGAAGTTATCACTCGCGGTGACGACGGCCGCAATCACTTCAACACGTCAGAGCTGGCCGGAAATGCTGTGGCCGCAGGCATCTCCAACTTCTACTATCCGGCTGCTGATCGGTCCTTTGGAAATACTGCAAATAAGTGGGGACAACAAATTGAGCTGGATACTTTCTTCAACGTGGCAAAAGAATTCTGGCCGGACGTGCGCAACAGATTGTTTAGGCATTGAGCGCCTGAGACTGACAACTTGGTACGCTGACGCGCTATGGAGAGAGGGGGCAAAGCTGACGATGCTACGAAGAAGTCCGATCTCTAGTGAGACATCACGGTTGTACGCAACCAGCACTGAGTTCTGCCAGGTGTTCAAAGAAAATATGGATAGCATGCATTTGCTTTCATTCTTGCTGACAGCCGATCTCGCAAAGGCTGAGGAATGCTTTGTCTCCGGTCTGGAAGATTGCGCCAAAGGAAGCTATGTCTTTCGAAACTGGGCACGATCCTGGGCTCGGCGGACCATCATCCAGAATGCCGTTCGCGTGGTGGTGCCCCGTGCAAATCAGTCTGCCGTCACAGCGGCACCCAGTGAAACATTGAATTGCACGTTTGGACGAACGCCTGACGCCCATGCAGCAATTGTGGGCATTCTCGAGCTTGAAGACTTCGAGCGCTTGGTCTTCGTGATGTCCGTCCTTGAAGGATACTCAGATCAGGATTGCTCCCTCCTTCTCGGCTGCTCCCGGCAAGATGTGCGGGAGGCACGAACGCCGGCGGTTCAGAACGTCGCAGAGTCAGTTGCGTCACGCCGACACAGTTTCGAGGACGTGGACAGGCAGCGACAAGGTGATCACCGCGCCGCCTCCTGCGCGATCTGAGATCTTAGCCGCACCGCCGTGCGCCTGAACAACTGCATCCACAAAGGCAAGTCCGAGACCATGACCGGGAGAATTCTTTCCCTTCACGAATCGTTTGAAAACCTGGCTGCCGATATCGGGCGAGAATCCTAGACCATCATCTTCAATCACTAGTTCTGCCGTCCCTTGCTGCGAGCGGAGCCGGATATTCACTCGGCATCCCGCAGGTAAATGAGTCAATTCGTTTTCAAGCAAATTACTGACCACACGATTCAGCAGGGTCACGTCCGCATCCACGACCACGTGCTCTTCGAGGTCAGTCGTCACTTCGTGATGGTGCTCGGCCATCGCCGGTTGGTAAATATCGACCAGTTGTCGCACGACATCGGAGAAGTCAACTGGGCGGCGATCGATGTGAAGCGCGCCAGCCTCGGCTTCTGCAAGATCGAGCGTCGTGTTTAGCAACTGCGAGAGCCTATCTAGGCCCTCGATTGCTTCTCCCACCGAGTCGCGCCACTTCTCGTTCCCTTCATCGCACAGCGCGGATTCGAGCGTTCCGCGAATCAAGGTTACCGGACTCTTGAGGTCGTGCGCGACGGCACCGGTGACGGTGCGAAGCTGGTTCACCGAGGACTGCAACCTGTCCAACATGCGATTAAAAGTCTTTGCCAACCGCGAGATTTCATCCGAATTCACAGGCTCAGGCAATCGCTCTTCTAAGTCTTCGGTGCCGATTCGCGCCACAGTTTCGGTAATGCGTTCGACGCGGAGCAGAGTACGCCGGGCGCTCCAATAGGAGATCAGGAAGCCGAGCACGAACATGCCGCCCCAGACCATGAAAAAACGACGGGCCAGTCTGTGCAGCATACGCATTGCACCACGATCTGAAAGTCCTAGATATACAGTTCTTCCATTTTGTGCTTTGACAACGACCCGAAAGGTTTCCCGCAATCCATCCACCGCTATGGACTTTGGAGTGCCTGGAACGAGCTTGGAACGCCGAATCGCTGTGACAAAAGCATCCTCAGAGCTCGGGCCGACCCACAACAGGCCTTCGCTATTACCAGGATCTGTCGCCAAAAAGAAGACAGAATTCAGCCTTTCTCCGCGGGCATTGCGCTCATCCGGCACTTCCTGAGTAGCAAGCTCGGCCACCTCTCCAACTATCCGCTTGTACAGGTGGTCTCTGGGAGTATCAGCCGAAACTTGAGCAAGAACCTCAGCTTCACCGCTGAGCCAGGTGTCACTACGCTCCCGTATGCCCTCAGCGACAAGAAAATAAACTATGTAGAAAGCCACGGCGGTTCCGAGCGCGAACGCCAGAGTTGTCCAAATCGAAATCCGCCAAGCAGCGGTAGCGCGTAGATTCTTAGGCATTCTTGAGAACATAGCCAACACCACGAATCGTGTGGATCAGCGGTCGCTGGGTGTCATGGTCCACTTTACTTCGCAGACGATAAATATGGACATCCACGACGTTGGTTGCGGGATCAATCCGCATCCGCCAAACGTGGTCCAGAATCATAGTACGGGTCACCACCCGACCTTCATTGCGGCAAAGATATTCCAGCAGAGAGAATTCCTGTGGCGTCAATTGCAGCAAGTGATCGCCCCGTCGCGCTTCACGACGTACCAAGTCAAGCTGCAAGTCGGCGGCTTGCAGGCGCACCGATTCATTCTGTGGAACCACAGATCTTCGCAGCAGATTTCTCAGTCTGGCTAGGAGTTCAGGGAGGGCGAATGGTTTCGTGAGGTAATCGTCTCCACCCTGCTCTAGTCCCCGGACACGCTCATCCACAGAACGCCGGGCAGACAGGATTAAAACTGGCGCCGAACTACCTTGGGCGCGGCAGCGGGCGATCAAGTCCAGCCCATCCAGGTCCGGGAGGCCAAGATCGATGATGAAGGCATCGTGAATACCTTCCAAGGCCATGGCTTCCCCGCCTTTCGCGTTACTTGCCGCATCCACCTGGTATCCGGCCTCCACTAGCGCCCGTTTCAGGAACTGCTGAATGGATACATCATCCTCGACCAACAGCAATCGCATAGAAGCTTTCCGCCATTCCGAAACTTTACACCTCCAGCTAGGATGCAGGAAACTCTTCGAACGTTTGAACGCCCCTCGAGCCAGCCAAGTTCCTCTCAGCAAAGGCTGCTGAGGAAGGCAGACCCGACATTCGTTCCATTAACTCAACAAACTCTCCGAGACGCTCGTTCTCGACGACGCGAGGCGGAGCCACTTTTCGAACTATGCAATTGCTCCTGCAAATTTGGCTGGACTTTGCTTCTTCAGATGGGCCTGCCCTTCACTGCGGACGCCAGGTCATGTCCACGCGCACCGGCATTTCGTTCTTAACCGGCATGGTTAAAAGCGTCGGGGGGTCGATCTTGAAATCAGACAACGTGGCTGGAATTGTCCCGGATATTCGGATCTGATTTCCTTGGTTCACCAACTCGAATGTGACCTGTTTGTATTGGACGGTCTGGCCGGCAAACTGAATCTCCAGATCGGCATGGATGGTTGCAGAAGTAGACGCGGTTTCGGGCAGGCGAGTGCGCACCGTCACGATCGGGAACTGCGCGCCGCGGGTTACCTGGATCATGTGAAGGTCGCGGTTGCTGTCCCCCGAATCGAATGACTTCACCGCTACCGCGATCAAGAAATCGCATTGCCCATCGTGGCAAACGCCCTTGCCTCGCGCCGCATGGCTCACCCCTTCGGATTGATGCAGCGGATGCGACACATGGTACGTGAGAGTGCCTTGTTCAAGCACCCACTGGCTGTCTGACCCGGCAAACGCGGGCAGGGCCAGAAACAAAAAGGCCGCGAGTATTCTTTTGTGCATAAGCCCAGCTTAGAACTTCAGCGATACGGATGCCACAGCGAGCCCAAACGCGGCGCCGGTGACGATAGCCACAGGCCCGTGCGCCTGTGCAATCCCATGTACTTTCTCCCCGTTGTTTTTTTGATTGTAAGCGAGCGCCCCCAGAATGGGTGTCAAAATCATTCCTGGACCATGAATCCAGGCCAGAGCTTTGTGCAGGCGGATGGGACCTCGGGTTTCCGTTCCCGGTATCTTGGGCGCGCGGATGGCATAGTAAGCGGTCATGAAATACAAATCCCCGGACACCGCGCCCAGAACCATATGCACCGTACGATCGGTGTTGCTGGTGCTCTTGCCACCGGCGTTTGCGGACTCGATAAAGGTTGCCACCAAAGGGGCGAGGGTTATTAGGCCGAGCCGCTGATGGATCTTGAGCATGTGAGTTCTTTTGTCGAGCCTCGCCTGGTCCTGGGCGCTTCCTTGAGTTTGTGCCGGAGTAATGCCGAGATCCTCGAGCGAGGGCGCTTTCGTACTGCTGGAAGGAGCGTTTGGCAAATTGTCCTGGGGCGCTGGCGTTGGTTTGCCGTTGATCTGTTCGCCTGCCTCCAGTTTTTCATCCAGAACGGTCGCCTCGGTCCCGGTGACCTTTGCAGAAGGAATCTCCACCGTCTTGAAACCCGCAGCCTCAAACTTGACCCAATACTTGCCGGAGGGTAGACCTTCAAACCGGTAGGAGCCATCTGCCCCAGTGGTCACGCTGCGCATCTGGCCTGTGTCGACGCTCGTGGCCGTCACGGTGGCATTCGCAATCTCGGCGCGGGAGGCATCGGCAACCCTGCCCGTCAAGATACCGGTTCCAACCGTCTGCGCCATTAGACACGGAGCCAATGTAATGAGCAGACACACTCCAACGAAGGCAGGGACATGCCTATGCAGGCTGCGGAACGTGTTCCTCAACATCCTTCACCTCGCTGTCTACTCCTAAGCCCGAGTCGCGGCCCACATCCAGTCTCGACCTTATCTATGTTCATTTCCCGCAGCGTCTGGCGCGCGACGGGAGAACTCTTTTCAGTCCTCACGCGGGGCGTCGTGCCCACCCCGCGTGGGATTCTGAGACCGCGATGGGCGTCCTAATCGCGGCGGGAGCATTCCAAGTATCGTACCCACGGAACATTACCGTTCCTTTTCCGAAAGATGACAATTTGTTCATCCAGAGCGAACAGCCGCATTTTTTCTCGCAACTGCGGGTATGATTTCCTCTGCGCGCCGCTCAAAATCGAGGTGTCCGGGTGACATGCATCAGTCAATGGCTCCAGGCGGTCTTTATCCTCTTCATCGGCAGTACATGGCTTTGGGGTCAAACCCTTGGGACAAGACCAGCAGTGCCCACTCCACGGCCATCTAATTTCGTTTCGGCGCCAGCACCGGTCAGTTTCATCTCCTTGACAGTTGCGCCAGGTACTCCTGTGAAGGTAGCGCTGGATTCAGATGTGCGGGTTCGGAAAGTGGGGCAGGCGATTCACGGCAAAACCACGGAGCCGGTGTATGCATTCGACAAGCTCCTCATCCCGGCGGGGACGCTCGTCAAGGGAAAAATCTCGGCAATCGATGGTGTGCCTGCCAGGATCTGGGTCATGGATGCGACGGATGGGAATTTTTCCCCGGCGCGGCATATTCATGTGCAGTTCAATGAGTTGGTTATGAGCGACGGGAGGCACATGGCGCTGCAGACCGTAGCGTCTCCCGCGCCGGATGGAGTTCTGCGGTTTGTGTCGGCCAGCGAACGGGCGGAACCGAAAAACAAAGTGCAAGACGCAGCGTCGAAAAGAATTAGCGCGACCCGGCGGACGATCCAGCAGCAGTGGAGCGATTTACAAAAGCAGATTCATGAACCGGGAAAGATGCACAAACTGAAACGCATCGCCCTAGCGCAGCTACCAGTGCATCCGCAGTACATCGATGCAGGGACGAGTTTCAATGCGGACCTAGTGCAACCTTTGGATTTTGGAACGGAGGCTGTGACGCCAGAGGCGCTGACTAAGATTGGGACCCCACCGCCGACCGGGAGCGTGGTCCATGCGCGGCTGGTGACGCCGCTGAGTTCGTCGACAGCAAAGAAGGACGATCCGGTAGAGGCGCTGATCACGGAGCCGCTGGTGGTGTCGGATCACCTGATTCTGCCGGAGGGCAGTGCGATTAAAGGCTCAGTGATCGAGGTCCAACCGGCGCGGCGGCTGGGACGCAACGGGCAGCTGAGAATTCTGTTTCATCAGGTTGCGCCGCCGAACGGGCTGGAGCAGAAGGTCGAAACAAATCTGGAAGGCGTCGCCGTGGCAAAAGACCAGCACCTGAAACTCGACGCCGAAGGCGGAGCTCAGGTCACCACGCCTCGGACGCGGTATTTGACGACGGGCATTCAAGTGCTACTAGCGGCGACACAGGCAGCCCCTGATCGCGATGCGGGGCAGGGAAATCCGAGTGTGGGGGAAGCGGGAAGCAGCGCGGCAAACGGAGCGTCGGGATTCCGGTTTGTGGGAATGGTTGTCGGATTGGCGGCGCATTCGCGTGTAGTCTCGGCGGGATTTGGTTCGTATGGAGCGGCAATGTCGATCTATTACCACTTTCTGGCGCGAGGACGCGATGTGGTCTATCCGAAAGACATGGCCATGGTGATCGGCCTAGGAGTTCGCGATAGCAAGTCAACGAATGCAGCACAACCATCTGCGAAGTGCCCAGCGACGGGATCGAACTCCTATGAATCCAGCACAATATGCCGCTGACACGGATTTTCGGTTTTTCATCGGTACGCTTGTCGCCTTGAGATAACGCGGCTTCGTTCAGGGGCGCATCACGCCACTGAAGGCCGAAGCTTCACGCACCAACCTTCCGCCCCCACAGGAGTTGGTGGAACTGCTACGCCGGTGGCGCTTGGCGGTGCAGTACGGCAATGCGGACGCTTGGGTCTTTGCCTCGCCCTACACGGACGGTCTCCGTCCGTTCTGGCCGGCACAGCTGCTGAAGACTCACATCAAGCCAGTCGCGCTCGCTGCTGGTCTGCCGAGTATCGGCTGGCACAGCTTCCGCCACACCGTGAGCGCCTGGGGCAAGGAAGCGGGACTCGAACTAGAGGACGTGAAGACGCTCCTCCGCCACGAGGACATCGCGACCACCTCAAACGTGTACGGCTCGCTGAGCATGGGGGCCAAGCGGCGAATTCAACAGAGACTGGTGAATTTCGTCAATCGCCAGGCCGAGGGCGAAGCCGCGCAAAGCCAAGCCATGCAGCAGCAGACTCCCGTCACCATTCACTAACCTTACGCGACCCTTATCTGACCCAGATTCCTTTCGCGGGTTTTCTCGAACACCAAGAAAAGAAATGGCTCCTCAGGTAGGACTCGAATCCGCCTGAGAATGTAAACACAAGGACTTACAGCGCACGACTGGCACCGTAACACGATATTAGTACATGCAAAGCAGTGCAAACGGATCGCAAACGGATCGCCGAATCGCAACATTTTCAGCCCGACAACTAACGTTGCCCTGCTTGATCTTCCTCATTGAATTTGTTTATCAGGCCATGTCGGTTGAGAAAATCAAAGTACCTCATTTCTACTTCATCATCGTAATACGAGTTGAGCGACATAGCTGCAGACAAATCGCTAGTTTGCCCTTTGCCCAGCACCGGGTAAGCGCCGATGCACTCTCCCATCGACTTGCGTCTGCCATCGATTTCATGCACCGTTAAAGACTTGGTCCCGCTTCGCACTTGATCGTAGCTTGGTTCCGGGAATCCCGGTATCTGCGAACTCCACAAATTTATGTCGCCAACGCAAGATTGAAAGGTCGGGGCATGCTTCACATCTTGCGAAACGGCCACGACAGCGATGGCAAACACCAAGGCAGCGATTGCTAGTTGACAGCTTTTCATTGTTCACCTTCCCGTTATATCGGAGCAAGTTCGCTCGTACACTCCCACACTCTAGCGCCCTCAGCGCGGGCAGCTTTTGCCAAGTCTCGGTCCGCTGTTAGTCACACCTGTCATACGCTAATTCTTTCTTATACGCTACGGAAGGCTCCCACAGTCTGCACTGGCTAGGTTGCTTCCGCATCTGGGATGGTGCCGCGTCGAAGTTTGAGCTTGCCAGTTGCAAGCAGATTCCGAAGCCCTTCAAGAGGCAGCGAATGGCCAATTTCCCCACCACTCACTGTGTAGTAGTCCTCCTTGAAGTGCGGATCACTGGCGCAGCCTCGCATTATCACTACCGGGTTGTTGTTCTCATCGACAGCGGTTAGCTGCCACTGTTTGTCTCGTTCAAGATGGGAAATGTGATCTTCTCCTTGCATAGTCTCTCCTCACAGATCAGCGCTACGAAAACGACCCGTTTGTCCATGACTGCGTATGGTACACCGATCACCGTTTCGCAAACATCCCACTCCCGTGCCATCCGCACGACACCTGAAAGGAACACCCACATGACACTTCATCCCAAGGCCACGCGACGGCCTGTGGGTACCTCGTCACGGCTGCGTCATCACCGACGCCGACGTTGCAGAGATGCAGCGCCTCAACGCTCGACCGTAGCAATCGCGCCGGTTCCCTCCGGCGCTATCTTATGACGAAACCCAAACCTACCACTCCCTGGCTTACGGCCGGGGAAGCCGCGGCGTACCTCCGCATTGAATCCCGCACCATCCTCCTCTGGGCCAGAACCCGCAAGGTCCGCGGCTACGTCCTCTCAGGATCGCAGCGCGTCACATGGCGCTTCCTCCAAGCTGATCTCGATGGTATGCTCACAGCGCCAGTCGTGCTCTCAACCGAAAGGGGAAAGCGATGAAGAGAGCAGCACGACACAAAACAGGAACAGTAGTATTCGACAAACGAAGATCGACGTGGAGATTCTTGCAGTGGGTAGACGGCCGGAGGAAATCGAAGGTCATAGGCACTCTGCAGGACTACCCCACCAAAGGGGCAGCATGGCGCGCAGCGAAGTCGCTACCCGTCACCCAGGAACCTCAGACCGGTGTCACCACGATGAGAGATTTGATTGTGCGTTACGAGTCCGAGCGGTTGCCGTCGCGCAGATGCACGGCGCGCACCTACCGGTCATGGCTGCACAATCACATCAATCCGAAGTGGGGCAGCACACTCGTCACCGATGTTCAGCCCAGGCCGGTAGAGCTGTGGTTGCGGGAGTTGGACTTGGCACCGAAGAGCAAGTCTCACATCCGTAATCTTCTGCATGTCCTGATGGACTTCGCAATGTGGTCCGGCGCGTTGGAGATCGCACGCAACCCTATCGAGCTGGTAGTGGTCAAGGGTGCAACGAAGCGCGTTCGACAACCGCGTAGTCTGACCGTCGAGCAATTCCAGAAGCTCAGCATTCAACTGAGGGAACCGTTCGACACGATGGCGATGCTTTGCGTGTGCTTCGGACTTCGCATCAGCGAGTGTCTGGCGCTGCGCTGGTCGGACATCGACTGGCTCAACGGCAAGCTGCGCATCGAGCGCGGCATGGTCGAGCAGACCATCGACGATGTAAAGACGGACGCATCACGGAAGTCACTGACCATAGCCAAGGAGTTGCTCGAACAGTTGAAAGTGTGGAGACAGAAAACCGAGTTCGCGGATGACACCGATTGGATGTTCGCGTCACCTGTGAAGATCGGCCGGCAGTCCTACTCCTACACTGGATTCTGGCGAGAGCTGCAGCGCGCCGCGGATGTCGCCGGTATCGGACATCTCGGGACACACGCGTTCAGGCACACGTATCGCTCATGGTTGGACGCAGTGGGTACCTCGATTGCTGTTCAGCAGAAGTGCATGAGGCACTCGGACATCAGAACGACGCTCAACATCTACGGCGACGTGGTGACGAACGAGATGGCCGAGGCAGGTTCCAAGGTTGCAGGGTTAGCATTTCCCGCTAACGGATCGCGTAGCGGATCGCACGATCTCTAACTCACTGAAAAATTGGCTCCTCAGG
>CAWIFC010000016.1:0-46598 GCA_963835275.1 uncultured Acidobacteriota bacterium
AGGTCCCGGACAGCCGGGCCGGCACCGTCGAAACCTGAGTGCTGCGGATGATCAGGCGCCGTCGGTGGAAGGCGCCGCCCAGCGGCAGGACCACTGGTTTGGTACCGAACCACGATGCGATCAGCAGGGTTCCCTCGTGGGCCAGCATGTTCAGCGCCATGGCCGGCGCGTCCGGGTTACCGCTGGCGTCAATGACCAGCGGCACTTTCTGTTCCGTCAGCTCCTCCGGTGCCACCGCGGTGGCACCGAGACTGTTCGCCACGTCGCGGCGCCACGGCTGCGGTTCGGCGATCAGCGTCCGCCACCCGGAGCGCTGCAAGAGCAGGGCGGTCAGCAGCCCGAGCACGCCGGCGCCGAGCACGATGACCCGCTCGCGATATCCGGTCCCGGCGTCGAGCGTCACCTGCAATGCCGTTTCGACCAGCGGGAAACAAGGTGGCGGATGCGGGATCGATGGGAGGCAGCGGAATCAGTTCATCGGCCCGTGCCGCGAAGACGTCCTGGTGCGGATGGAACGCGAAGACCGTCTGGCCGGACTCTGCTACTTCGCCGACGCACGCATAGCCATAGGCGAAGGGATAGGAGAAGGTACCGCCCAGCGCGTCGATCGTGTCGTCCATCGCCAACTCCGCAGGTACCTCGCCGCGGTACACCAGCCGTTCGGTGCCACCGCTGATGCCAGAGCACAGGGTGCGGACAAGCAACTCACCGGCCGCGGGCTGGGGTGTGGCCAGTTCCCTGATCGCCACGCAGCGCGGCGCGGTATGAAATAGCGCGCGGGCGGGCATGCAGCGCATTTTACCCGCCGTCAATCCGTCGTGGCTGGCGCGATGGTCAGGCGCGGAAGGCCAGGCGGGTACGCAGCCGCCAGAGGGCGCGGCCAGTGAGCAGCAGGCGGGCCATCCGCGCGACGAGGCTCAGCCACGGCTGTCCGACTACCGGCGGCACGGCCTCGATCCAGGCGTGCCGCCGCCACAGACGCTGGGCCAACCACACCAGGGCACCCGCGGCGGCCACGCCCGCGGCGAGAAGCACGAGCAACGCGGCAACCACGATGGCGAGCAGCCCGCCATGCACCCAGGAAAGCGGTGATCAGCAGGGCGAGCACCAGAAGGCCTCCGACGGTCAGCGCGCCGAATGCCAGCAGGATCCGGCGGCCCGTCCGAGCCAAGGCAGTGCGTATGTGCCCGGCGTTGAACGGGTAACCGCCCGGGTAGCTGCCCCGCGGTGCCCCTGAGGGGATCACCTGGCCCACGTGTGGCAGGCCATCGGTCGCCGCGCCCAGCTCCCGGACGGTCTGCGCCCGGTACGCCTCGTCCAGCCGGTCCTGGAACTGGTCGAGGGAAAGCCGACCCACCGCGTAGTGCTCGCGGAGCTGGGCTGTTGCCGCGTCCCGGTCCGCGTCCATCACTGCAGTGCTGCCGTATCTCGCCACTGGAAACTCCTCGTCCGCTGCTGGGGCATCCCTGAGGCCTGCCGCCACACGATATGTCGCGTACTGTGCGACGGCAAATGATAGCCGCCCCAGCGCTCATCGCCGCCCGGCGGGCGGCGCGCGGCGAGATACGCGGAGGAATGCCCCGGCCGGCATACATCCGGTACCCCGCGCTCCAGCTCACGCTGGTACGTCCCGTGGATCAGATAACGCCGGGCCCTCTTCCGGTTCTTCCAGGAACTCCTCGGCAACCTTCAGCATCGACATGTCGCCTGGCTGTAGGCCCTCGGCGGCGCCCGGAGGGCTGTTCGGGTTTATCTTGATGTACTTCGGCAGCGCTGGCTCCGACCAGACGACCCGCCGTCGGTCCATCCACCGCTTAATCGTGCTCATGTCCCACAGTTACCCGCATTTTCCTGATTAATCTGCGGCTTGTGCAGCATCTTCAGCGCGGCCGCGGCCTCAGCGCACGCTTTTACGACGGAGGCGGCGGGTGGCCGGGCCGTTCCGGGTTCCTGCGGGTCACGGCCACCACGACCAGCAGCGCGGCCAGCGGCGCCACCAGCGCGATGAAGTCGCCGACGACGAGGATGCCCAGGGCGACGAGGGCCGCGGTGAACCCGACGATGATGATCGCGACCGTGGTCAGCGGCCAGTCCTGGAGGAAAAGCGGCGAGGCCGCCGCGGGCACGGCTAGCGCCGGGCTGGCCACCGCGGTGACGGCCTTGGTCTCGCGCCGCTCCGCGATACCCTCGCGCAGCCGCACCGAGACCATCAGGGTTCCGGGCTGGGCCGCGACCAGCAGCAGGTCGTCGGGATACGCCGGGTCGGACGCCTGGGACACCGCGCCGCCGCCCGCCGCCCACGCGACCACCCGCTGGCCTTCGGAACGGCGGACCCGGTAGCGCACCTGCTCACCGATGAAGACGCTGTCCGGTCCCTCGATCGCGTGCCCGTTGGCGTGCCCGTTCGTGGTTCCGTTCGCATGCTGCGCGGTCGCGCCGTTCCCGTTCGCGTCATGGGGGGGCTCCACGATGTCGGCGGGTCCGCTGCCGTCGCGCCTGGCGAGGCGCTCGGCGAGCTGGATCTGCTGGAGATGCACGGTCCGCGCCATGGCGACGATGCCGCCGGCGACGCCCGCCGCGCCGAGTCCGAGGATGGCCGCGACGACGGACTGACCGACGTCCGCCGCTGCAGGCATGGCATCCCCCCTAGTGACTACGGATCCTCGAAAGCTAGCCAGCCAGCTCTATTAAAACACATGATCGAAAGCAATGGAAGCATTGGATGGCGTGGGGACACCACGTTCTAGGCTTGGCTGCGATCAGGGCCGCGATCAGGGCCGCGATCAGGAGAGCTTGGCGACCGTCAGCAAGACGACCGAGTCCTGCAGCGCCCGCAGCCCGTGCGGCGCGTCGGGAACGATGAGCAGGTCGCCGTCCCTGCCCTCCCAGGACTGGCCGCCCGAGACGAGCGCGACCCGGCCGCGCAGCACGTACACGCTCGCCTCGCCAGGGTTCGCGTGCTCGGTGAGCTCCGCGTCCTTGACCATGGCGATGACCGTCTGCCTGAGCACCTTCTCGTGGCCGCCCAGCACGGTCTCCGCGGCCCGCCCGGCCTTGTCGGCCGCCGCCTTGGCGGACAGTTCCCGCGCGAGCGCTTGCAGCGAGTGCTTCTGCATCGTGTCCCTCCTGCCTCCGTGCCATCGGCACTTTCCGCCGGCCGCCTCGTTTAAACGAAGGCCTGCCGAGAGCCTCCGGCATTGACAGCCGCCGCGTGTGGTGAATGGCTGGTTTCATGCTCTGGTTGTCAGTCGTCGTCGACGAGGCGTGCACCCAGATCTGGGAGGCGTGGGGAAGCGGCGAGTCGGTCACCTCGCTGCGGGTCAGCCCGGCTGTCTACACCGCCGTGGCGGCCGCCAGGCCCGCGGAGACTGCCCGCGACTACCCGTGGCGGGCCGGAGAAGGGCTGGCGATTTCGCAGACTGCCGTCACCCAACCGCAGATTACCGCTCCTCTGCGTTGGGACGACTTCCTGCTGCATATCTTCCCCGAAAATATTGCGAAGTCGATCGCTGAGAATCAAATCCTGCAGGTCGCCGTGTTCGCAGTGCTGTTCGGAATCGCTCTGGCGCGAGTGTCCGAGACGAAGCGCGCTCCCATGCTGAAGCTCTGCGAGTCGCTCACGGAAACCATGTTCTCCTTCACCAATCTGGTGATGTATTTTGCGCCCGTCGGGGTTGGAGCCGCGATGGCGTACACAGTGGGTCATCTGGGAATCGGAGTGTTGCTGCCCCTGGGGAAATTGCTGCTCACGGGATATTGCGCCTTGATTGCGTTCTTATTGCTGATCCTGTTGCCGATCGCGCGGCTGGCGCGACTGCCGATTGGGCGATTCGTCAAGGCCGTGGCCGAACCTGCAACCATTGCATTTGCTACGAGCGCGTCCGAAGCGGCGCTGCCGCGGGCGATGGAAGCGATGGAGGCCTTCGGCGTGCCGCGGCGCATTGTTGCTTTCGTCATTCCCGCAGGTTACAGCTTCAATTTGGACGGCTCGACGTTGTACCTCGCGCTGGCGTCGATATTTGTGGCGCAAGCAGCGGGCATGCACATGGGATGGTCGGAACAACTGCTGATGGTCTTCACTTTGATGCTGACCAGCAAGGGCGTGGCCGGGGTGCCTCGAGCTGTGCTCGTGGTTTTGCTCGCGACTGCGGCCACGTTCCATCTGCCGACGGAGCCGATCTTTATTATTCTTGGCATCGATGCGCTCATGGATATGGCGCGCACTTCGGTCAACGTCATCGGCAATTGTTTGGCTTGCGCGGTGGTGGCGCGGTGGGAAGGGGAATTGAAAGAGCCGGACCCTGCATAGTCAATGTGAAATGAAAACATCGCCAACAAACGTGGGCGCTAAGGCTGAACCGGACAACACGCCATAGTTTCACACCATCTCTCAACGGTTCTTACTGGTCCTCTGCCATGGTGGTTTGGGAGCCTTCTTCATCTCCACGGATCAGGCCGAATTTCTTTAACTTGTAGCGCAGAGCATCGCGGCTGATGTCGAGGAGTTTGGCGGCGTGGGTCTGGTTGCCGTTGGATTGGCGCATGGCCAGCTCGACCATGTGGTGCTCAACTTCTTCCAATGACGTTCCGCCCTCCGGGATATAGAGCCGCGGGAGGGAGCGGCCGTTGGGCAAAGTCTGTCCACCGTCGGAGGGCGAGGTTCGTTCGAAGACGGTGCGGCCGCCCGATTCGCCGACCGAAAAGGGCAGATACACCGGGCGGAGGAAGGGCTCGTCTTCGAGGATCATGCCGCGCTCGATGGTGTTCTTCAGTTCGCGAACATTGCCCGGCCAGTTGTGGCTGAGAAGAAGGCGGCGGGTCTCATCGGTCACGCCGCGAATCGACTTCTTGAATCGGCGGTTGTAGCGCTCGATGAAAAAGTCCACCAGGGGGAGGATGTCTTCTTTTCTGTCGCGCAGCGGCGGGATGAAGATCGCGATAATCGCCAGCCGGTAATAGAGGTCCTGACGAAACTGGCCTTCGCGCACTGCCTTCTCGAGATCGCGGTTGGAGGCGGCGATCACCCGGACATCCACCTGCATGTCTTTGATACCACCGACGCGGCGGATGACTTGATCTTCAAGCACGCGCAGCAACTTGGCTTGCAATAGCGGAGAGAGTTCGCCGATCTCGTCGAGAAACAGCGTCCCTCCGTCGGCGGCCTCGAACAGGCCTTTCTTCATCTGCTTGGCGTCGGTGAACGCGCCCTTTTCGTGGCCGAAAAGTTCGGCTTCCATCAGCGTCTCTGGGATAGCCGAGCAGTTGATGGCTACAAAGGGCTTGGGCTGCCGGGAACTTTCGTAGTGGATGGCTTTCGCAATCAGATCTTTTCCTGTACCGCTCTCGCCTTGAATCAGAATCGTGGTGGCTTCGCTCGATGCAACCTTGCGGACAAAGTTCATGAGCTCGGTCATCTTCGGCGAGACTCCGACCACGCTGTCATAGCCAGCTTCGCGGCGCACCTCACCGCGCAGAGTCTGAACTTCGGCACGTAAACTTGTAGCCTCGAGCGCGTTCTTGATCGTGATGTGGAGCTCGTCGAAATCGACCGGCTTGCCTACGAAGTCATAAGCCCCGAGCTTGAGCGCGGCTTTGACGTCGTCGAGTTGGGGGTCGGCGGTGATCATGATGACGGCACGGGCGTCCCCATTTTTCTTGAGTTGGTCCAGCACTTCGATGCCGCTGAGGTCGGGCATCCGGACGTCGAGAAGAACCAGGTCGGGCGATTCATGCTGGGCCAGTTTGAGAGCAGGTTCCCCGGCATCGGCCTCGACCACGTGGTAGCCCCACTCTTCGCACTTCTGGCGCAGCGACCAGCGCACCAGGCGCTCGTCGTCCACGATCATAATTTTCTCGGCAGGCATCGGTGTTTAATTTACTACGAAATGGGCGCAGCTTGCTTTGATGGCTTGAATTGAAGAATTTGCACTGGAACGCCCGGACGAGGCGTCCGGGGCTACGTCGGCGTTGCCACAGAACGCCTGCTAGGAAGCGGCGACCTCTGCGGTGGGCACCTGGAACGGAAGCAGGACGGTAAACGTACTTCCCTTTCCCACGACACTGCTGACTTCGATACGGCCATGATGATCTTCGACGATACGGTGCGCAAGAGAGAGGCCAAGACCGGTGCCATCGCCCTTGGTGGTGTAGAAAGGCCGGAAAATGTTTGGCAGGTTCTGGGGCGAGATGCCACGACCAGTGTCGCTGACAACCACACTGGCGAAACCATCGCGCGAGCCAATCTCGACGCGGACTGTGCCCGGTCCCTCCATCGCCTGGACTGCATTCAGAAGCAAATTCAGGAGCACCTGGTGAACCTGATCGCTGTCGTGCTCGACTTCAGGCAGATCGGATGACTTCTCCAGTTCGATCTTGATTGGTCTGGAGAGCACCTGCTGCCGAGCCAGCATCACGGCGTGTTCCACGGTGGTGTTGAGGTTGCTCCGGCGAACTTGCGGCCGGCGAGGGCGAGCCGTCTCCAAGAGATCAGTCAAGGTGCGACTGATGCGTCCGATTTCCAGGCGAACATCTTTCACGACTGCCCGGGCTGGACTGGTCTGAGGCAGGTCGCGGCCGATGATCTCGATGACGCCGGCGATTCCGGCGAGCGGATTGCGAATCTCGTGGGCCAAGCCTGTGGCCAATTCGCCGAGTGTGGCCAGATGCTCGGCACGAGACATCTGGGTGCGATGCAATCGCTCAATCTCCTGGCGGGTATCACGAAGCTGCTGCATCATGTGATTGAAGTTGCGGCCAAGGTCTCCGATTTCGTCGTTGCGCTGGGAAAAGCTGACCTCGACGTTCAGATTGCCTTCACTGACCTGCGCCATTTTCTCCTGCAGTTCAACCATGGGCCGCTGAATCAGATAGGCAAGTACGATGATTAACACGGCACAGATGGCGACGGCTCCCGCGCCCGCGACGATCAGCACCGCGTGGCGTTCGGGGTCGCGCAAAGATACGGTCGCCAGAATGAAGAGCAGCAGACCGGCCAGCAGCACGAGGCCTACCGGCAAGATCGCTTTGAGCTGCCAATTAACACGGACGGAACTCAATCGGAATTCCTCCATCTGCAGGCGGTCTGCAGAAGTTGTAGGATTGCGGTCAGCTGGCCAACCCGAAGGTTGGCGGGCTGCAGCAGTCGTTTTGGAGGTCACTGCCAGTGGCACAGTTGCTTTGGCCGCGGACTGATTGCGGCTAAGCATACGCGTGCAGTCCCGGCAGCAAGTAAGTCACACCGAAGAAAGTGAACATCACTACGGCAAAGCCGAGAATGGCGAAGTAAGCGGCGCGCCGGCCGCGCCATCCCCGAGTGACCCGCATATGCAAATATCCCGCATACACCAGCCATGTAATCGCCGCCCAGGTCTCTTTCGGATCCCAACTCCAATAAGAACCCCAGGTGCGATTTGCCCAGTAGGCGCCCGCCGCGATCATCAGGGTGAGTAAGGGAAATGCAATCGCGATGGTTTTGTAGGTAATGCGGTCGAGTTCCTCAGCGCTGGGCAGCATGCGCTCGAGGTCTTGACGCCGCCACAAAAGCAAGAGGTACAGCAGTGAAACGAAGATCCCGCCCACCACGCCAGAAAGAATGAATGGGCTGGCAGCCAGACTGGTCGAGAACAAGCCGTCGGCGTCGAGGGAACCGTAGCGGCCATCACGAGCTCGTAGCAGAAAGAACACCAGCACCATCACCTGCAGAAGAATGCTGACAAACACCGCGCGGTTGGCGATGGCAATGAAGTTCTCATTACCACTCTTGCGCCAAAGCAGATACAGAGCGAGCGGCGCTGCGACTGCGGCAAGCGCTAACAGCATGAGCCAGCCAAGATCGGGAATTACAACAAACAGGCGCACGCCCTTGGCCAAGAATACTTCTGACTTCTCTTCTGGATTCCAGGCCACCACGCTTAGCCCGCCCCATTTCTCAAAGCGAGTCAGCACGCCAAGGTAAGTGGCGATGCCGAACAGGCTGGTCGCGGCCAGGAAGGTCTCGGTCTTCATCTTGTCCTTGATGAGGAACATCATGGCTAACGCAAAGCTGAGCGCACATGCCGCGTAGGCCAGCATGGCCAAGGTAACGTGAACGTGCAGCCAGGTTGATTGCAGCGCGGGCACCAGCGGATGAACTTCGGTTCGCAACAGTTGCATCAGCACAACGCCCACAATTGCCACCGGCATGGTTATCGTGCCAATAACCTTCACTCCGAATTTTTTCTCGGCAATCAAGGTCAGGACGGCGAGTGTCCACACGAAGCTGAGCAGCATTTCGTAGATGCTCGCGAACGGCGGATGTCCGGATTCATACCAGCGATGAGCCACGGCGCCGGTGTTAGCGAGCAGGCCGGCCCACGTCGCCAGCGAAGCGAAGCGGATATAAGCAGGAATGCCGGTCACTCCGAAACCCAGATAAAGAGTTCCCGCGCCTGAATAGAAAATGAGCGCCGCGTACAGCAGGTTAGAATCGTTGAGCAGATTGCCGCTCTTGACCACGTTTAGAAATGCCATGAACAGCAGAAAGGCGACTCCCAATCCCACCATTACAACCAGCGTCGTACCGGTGGCTGCGGGTTGCTGTTCGACTCTTGCTACTCGTGCCATAAGCCATCCTCCGTTGCCGAATTTCACTTTCCGGCGAGTGAAGTAACAGGTGCTTCGGCGCCTGCCTTCAACGAAACTTTGAGTTCGGATTCGATTTCTTCCACCAGCTTGCGAAAACGCTCTTCGAACACATCCTTGTTCTTGTTGGCGGTTCCGCCAATCCAAAGATTGAGTCTTCCACGGGCATCGCGCACCGGCACCGCCCACACCCGTGCGTGGACGAAATAGAAGACCACCGCCAAGCCAAGGCCCATGAGAAGCACACCCGCCCAAACCGACCACTGGCCGGGTTCGTGTGAAACCTCGAGGCCGGTGAAGTAGGCCATCTGCACGTCCTTGCCTTCGAAGTTGTAGGGCGAAGACTCATTCTGCTCAAGGCCTGGAATCGCGGGCAGCCAGAAGTTTACGGACTGACCCGATTTCCCGTTATCTGACTTGGATACCACCACGAGGTGAGCGGCAGGATTTTCCAGGGAGTTGGAGCGAGTGTAAACCTGACCATCACGTACTGCGTAGTCGGGAATGAACTCGGCGAGGCGGACGGTGGTATGCGAATCCAACGGCAGAGTCTCGTCTGGAGCAATTGCGATGTCCTTGACCGTTTTTCCATCACGGGAAGCGGCAGTGAGTTCCAGTTTGTCGATCTTTCCGGTCTTGCCGTAACTCGCCTGATAGAAGCGTACGCCGCGATAAACCAGGGGATCGTTGACCACGATCTGCTTGCGTACGATTGCCTGCCCGTTCTCCACAATCGCCAAGTCTGACCACCAGCGTTTGGGAGTGCCGTCGGCATAATTCTCCTGGCCAGCGCCGTCACATCGGACCGCAAATGGCAGGCTACGTTTGCTGCCGGTTTGGGTCTCCACCTGGCTCGACTGTTGCCCGCGGGTCAGGGTGACAAATGCGCGCCAGCCGTATATCGCATCGACGATGCCGCCGAGGAAGATAAGCAGCAAACTTGCGTGCACGATATAAACCGCCAATTCAGAAAAACGGCTGCGCTCGCCGAATAGAGAAAAGCTGTTCTCGCGTACAATTCGCTCGGGCCTGAAGCCTGCCTTTTCGAAAACTCGTTCTGCAACGCTGAGGGCTGCTTCTTCATCTTTAATCGGAATCAACGCATGGGTGGGCAGCGCGTTGCGGAAGGTTTCGTCAGGACTCTTATAAGGACGCGAAAAGAATCTCCACGAATTGGGGAAGCGCTGGACCGAGGCAGCGATAATGCTGAGGCTCACTAAGCTCAGGAGCATCACGAACCACCAGGCATGGAAAACGTCGGTTAGTCCCACGCCGTCGAGCAAGCGCAGCACCTGGGGCGAATAGGCTCTCTGCATCTCGTCGGGATCGGTTGCGGGACGCTGCAAAATCACCGTCCCTGCCGCCGAGATGATGACCACGAGAATGAGCAGAATGACGCCAGTCTTGATTGCTCCGAGGGTTTGCCAAATTTTTCGAGCTACCGAATGGACGGTTGCGGCCATATCTTTCCTCTTCCCCGTGGGTAGAAGAAGCACGTTTCACGCCATTGCCGAAAATTTCGCGAAGTTGCTGAAATTCCTGAGAATGCGTCCAATCAGCCTGAGCACGAGAGCAGGGCGGCTTGGGCCAAATCACACAGCGGATTGGAGTTCTGCGGGAATTTGGCGCATGCCGGGGGCCTGGTTAGGACACAGTAGCGCGACTTGATTTTAGGGCAAGGACCGCGGTATAGCAGTTCCGTCCTAGCTCTCGCCTAGGCTTCTATGTGACACAAATCACACGTTGATGTGAGGGATGTCGCAGAGGCCGGAAACTGCGAGTGTTCAGATCTTCTAAGTACGGCGGCGGTCTCGGAATCCAGTGCGCGGCTATTTGCAGGGGGCTCATCAAGTTACTTGGGTCATTTTGATCATTTCACTGTGGGAGAAGCCTCATCGTAATTGGAATTTTCAACAACTGCGATTTTTTACAGGGTCGAGCTCGATTCCCAACTGATTTTGCTGCAATCTGTTATAAGGACTGGTCCGAGACATGCCAAGGCGGAGAACTAAGGCGAGATGCGTGCACATACGCTCAAGGAGGCAGGGGTGGGAGTGACGTTGGAATCATTCACATCGATTTCCGAGACGACTCACAAGTTGAACGCGCTGAGCTGTGTCATGGTGATAGTCATCCTGGTTGGCAGCGCCTCCGCGGCAAAACATCCGGTTCCGCTCGACCCAAAGGCGGATACCTCCACCTGCATTGCCTGCCATGAGGACAAGACCAAGGGCAAGTCAGTCCATTCGGCAATGGCGATGGGCTGCACGGCCTGCCATGAGATCCGCAACATCAGGGATGTAACCCACATCAAGCTGATCACGACCACGCCCTACGCGCTCTGTCTCACTTGCCACGCGGACAAGAATGCCGCCGGCATAAAAGGTACAGTCCATCCGCCAGCAGTGCGCGACTGCGTGAAGTGTCATGACCCGCACTCGTCGGACAACAAGTTTCAGTTGTTAAAGGCCACTTCGGGGGACGAGAAAGAGAACCTCTGCCTGAGTTGCCACAAGACGGGCATGAACGTGCCCGAAAAGGGCAGCCGTCACGCCGCCCTCGACATGGGCTGCGAGACTTGCCACACAACGCACAAGACCGGGGAGATCGGCAAAGCGGAATTCGACTTTCATCTCACCAAGGCATCGCCGGCGCTCTGTTTGGACTGCCACGACCCAAAGAATGCGGATCTGCAGAAAGCGCATCAGAACCAGCCCTTCGACAAGGCCGATTGTTTAAGCTGTCACGATCCCCATCAGTCCGCCGCTCCCAAGCTGATGGCGAAATTCATGCATCCGCCGTTTGCGGACAAACAGTGTGATGTTTGTCATGCTCCAGCAAAGGACGGAAAAGTCGTGTTAACGCAGACCGACGCCAAGGCGCTGTGTGTGACCTGCCACGACGATAAAGCCAAGCTGATCGAAACCGCCAAAGTTCCGCATCCAGGGGCGGCGGGCGATTGCACCGATTGCCACAGCCCCCACGCCAGCCGGCAGCCGGGGCTTCCCAAGACCAATGCAGTGGACATTTGCCTGGGCTGCCACAGTGACATTGCCGATCTGGGCAAGAAACCCGTGCACCACCAGCCCGCATTCGTGCAAGGCTGCGCCACCTGTCATCAGCCGCACGGCGGCGACAACGATCATCTGTTGCGGGCAAAGGGAAATGCGCTCTGCCTGGAGTGCCATGGACCGGACTCAGCACCGCAAAAGTTGGAAGCTCAGCACGTGCTTACCATCTTCAACGGCCAGGTGAAACTGCCGGAAGACTACTTCCAGAAGAATAAGGTGGCGATTCTGCCACTCAGGTTTGGACTGGGCCATCCGGTGCAGAGCCACCCCGTCTCGGATGTGATGAATCCAGCGGATATCACCAAGGTCAAGACTCACCTGACTTGCATGAGCTGTCATCAGCCGCACTCTTCGGCACAACCCGGGCTGCTGGTGAAAGATCAGCAGAACAACATGGCATTCTGCGACAACTGCCACAAAAACAGGATTGACATGCGGCAAACCACGACAGGAGATTAGAAAATGTTCGCGCTTCCTTCCAAATCGAATAGCAACCGCGGGACGCTGGCGGCGTTGGTGATCCTGCTGGTTCTAGGGTTGACGTCGCCGGTTTCCGTGTACGGCAGCAAGAAGAAGAAAGCTGAGGCCACTCCGCAACCCGCGCCCGCGCCCAACGCGGGGGTTGATACTTCCAAACTGGTGTGGCCCAACCCGCCTAACATCGCGCGGGTCCGCTATCTGAACTATTACGCGGGCATGAAAATTGATTACACTCCGGCTGCCGCCACCAAGAAGAAGCAGAGCTGGATGGACCGCGTGGCCGGAACCAAGCAGGAGGACAACACCGATAAGCTTAAGACTTTCCCTTTCCAGTTGCTGGGACCTTACGGAATCGCCATCGACTCCAAAGGACTGGTGTATGTGGCGGATCAAAAAGTTGGAGCGGTCTTCATCTTCAATACTGAAACCCGCGACACCACGCTCATCCGCAACGGCTACGAGGCGCATTTTGGCTTGATCAATGGCCTGGCAATCGACGACAGCGACCGCCTCTTCGTCTCCGATGGCAAGATGCATCGGGTTCTGGTCTTCAACCCCAAGCACGAAGTCGAGGGCCAGATCAGCGAAGGATTGGTGGATCCGGTCGGACTGGCGGTCGACAACGAGAACCGGTTCCTCTATGTCGTTGATGAGCAGCAGGACCAAGTCATGGTGTATGACGCGGACACTCTCAAACTGCTGCGCCGCATTGGAACCGCAGGAAAGAAACATACCCTCACCACGCCCGGCGACTTCGGTGGGGCCACGAATGTGGCGCTGGATGCGGACGGCAACGTCTACGTCACAGACACCATGAACAACCGCGTGGAAATTTTCGATGCGGACGGAAAGTTCATCAGCCAGTTCGGCAAGCACGGCGATGGTCCGGGATATTTCGCCCGGCCCAAGGGCATCGCGGTAGATTGCGATGGGCACATCTGGGTGGCCGATGAGTATCAGGACCGGGTGCAGGTATTCAACCGCGAAGGCCAATTGCTGACCTTTATTGGCGACGTCCACGCAAATGCTCCCGGCCAGTTCAAAGCCCTGGTCGGTATTGCCATAGACAAACAGAATCGCGTGTTTACTACTGAACAATACCCGGGCCGCATGCAGATGTTCCGCTACGTCACCGACGCTGAGGCGGCCGCCGAAAAGGCGCGGCGCGAGCAGGACCTGCAGAAAGCGGCGGACGCACGGAAACAACTGTCGCCTGCCGATGCTCAGAAGGCGGCTGATGGGACAGCACCGAAACCGAATGTTGCAGAACCCGCACAAAAGCCGCCGGATGCGCCCGCGCAGAAGCCTTCCGAGTCAGCGCCAGGCAAAGACACGGCGGCTAATCCGCAGACCTCGGCAGCACACTAAATGGATGTTTGGGGAATTACGGCTGGAACAGAATGCATTAAGCGCCGGCGAAGCATGGAAAAAGATCAAGATCATAGAAGGTTGTCTTTGACCTTTCGCTGACACCCTCGCACCCTCTTGAAGCCCCCTCGCGGTGACCCATAGCACAGTTATTGGTGAATGCGCTCACAGACTCTTGCGTCTGCGGGGCGTCTCATGTCGGTAAAGGAGAATATTCCACGTGATCAATCGCGCCACAGAGCTGTTGAAAAATACAACATCGACCGCGTGGATGCTTGGGTCTTTTCACCAGCCCCACTGTGGGAGAAACCCCAATGCCACATGGTTTTCTCCACTCAGAAGGGCGATTCTTAGCGGCGACCTTGCTGTAAGTGCATACTCTGCAATTACTTACACGATTTCCGTTCGGAATCAAATACCCCGGGGATACGGCGGCCCTCGTGCAAAGTACTTGCTGGAGGTTCAGAGATGGATCTCGAGAGTTCAGTAGCGAAAAGTAACGTGGTGCAACCACTTCATTATAGGAGAATCTTATGAGAAAGAACTTGTTGGTCCTGGTAATGGTTCTGGCGGTGGCGGGGTTCGCCGCAGCCCAGATCCAAGCGCCGACGTCAGACGTCCTCGGCGCCCACCTCAACTACGGCCGTGGCTGCGCCGCCTGCCACGCACCGCACAGCGGCGCATGGGGCAACGGCGCCAATAAATCCGGCGACACCCACGCCGGCGAAGATGCATTGTGGGGCCAAGATGTGGGTAATCTTTACGGCAAGACGATCACCACTGGCAACACAGATCGCGGAAGCTTCACAGAAGTTCTGCCTACCAGCCTCCTGGCTGGGACCCCCGACGTTCTTGGCCTCTTGACCTGCCTCAGCTGCCATGATGGCAACTGGGCACAGGGCGCCATGATGCAGAACAAGGTCTTTGAAACCCTGCCACCCAGCTACGGAACCTACAACAAGATTCCAACTCTGCTCGGGCAGGACGGCAATGGCGCTGGCGACTACCTCAACGATCACCCGGTGGGATTGAATGCCACCGTTTCTTGCGGCGGCCAGTACAATTGGGATTGCACCGAGACCAACGGCGTAATCAGCATGACCGGCCCCAACTCCTCCCAGTTCGTAAAGAACTATGGCTTCTTCGTGTCACTCAGCGCGTACAATAACACCGCTGTAGTTACTTGCACGAGCTGCCACAACCAGCACTTGATGAACGTTGTCAGCGTCACCAACGGCCCGAAGAGCGGTTTGCCGACTGGCGCCTACGCGACCATGTTCTTCATCCGCGCACCCTACAACCCGGCGAGCGGCACAGCTGGAGCGAACCAGACGGCGCAATTCTGCCGCCAATGCCACGGTGGAGAGGCCAACGAGTCCAATGGCAGCTACACCATCCCGACGACTTTCTAAGCTGTCGGCTTTTTTACCCGAGGGGAGAGAAAAACCTCTCCCCTATTTTTATGAGTGAGGATGGCTTATGAGATACCAACTATCAGTCAGCGTCCTGGTTCTGGCGGCGCTCTCACCAATGACGACCCAGGCCCAACAACTCGCAGTCTCCCACACACCCAGTGCCACTGTAACGCAACCGGCAAGCGTGCTACCGCAACCCACGGGCAAGCCCGTTGCCCGGGTAAACGGAGCCGTATTGACTGATCGTGACCTGATGCGCGAAATGTACACTTTGTTTCCTTATGCGCGCCAACACAATGGTCAGGTGCCTCCGGAACTTGAGCCCCAGATCCGCCAAGGCGCCCTGCAGATGCTTGTTTTTGAGGAGTTGTTGTACCAGGAGGCGGTGCGCCGACAGATGACCATACCGCCGGCGAAGCTGAAAGCGGCGGAGGCGGACTTCCGAAATCAATTCAGCAGCCCGGACGAATATAAGCAGTTTCTGAACTCGGAGTTTCACGGTTCGCAGAAGGCGCTGGACGACAAGATCCGGCGCTCGTTGCTGATTGACGCCATGCTCAAGGCGGAAGTGGACCGCAAGTCGACTGTCTCCCTGGCCGAGACCAAGGCTTACTATGACAAGAACCCGGCTCGTTTTGAATATCCGGAAGCCTTTGCTATACAGACAATTTCTTTCCTGCCGGCGCAAAAGCCTACGCCGGCGAACATGAAAGAGCAGCGCAAGCGCGCCGAGGATGCGCTGAAGCAGGCCAAAGCGACCACGAACTACGAGCAATTCGGGATGCTGGCGGAAAAGATCTCCGAGGACGACTACCGGGTGATGATGGGAGATCATAAGGCCGTGGACCGCGCGAAACTCGCGCCCCAGGTAGTCCAAGCGCTTTTGGCCATCAAAGCTGGCGAAGTCACCGATATCATTCAGGTTGAGCAGGCGTTTACCATAGTCCGGCTGAACCAGCACATCCTGGCCGGGAAAATGAAGTTTGCGGATGTGAAAGACTCACTGCAGAAAGAGCTGGAAAAGAAAAAGCTCAATGAAGTTCGCGCCGCCCTGGACAAGCGGCTGCGAAAGAATGCAAAAGTGGAAGAGCTGTAGAGATCATGACTGGCGATTGCGAATGGCGGCCGGGTGTCCCCGCCCGGCTGCCGAGGACGCCCGTGCCAGACCTACAACGTCTCCCCGTCACGGTGCGATTTCCTCGCAAAGCAATTCATGCGCCAAATGCCTTATGATCTTGTTTTGGCTGGGTTATATGGCCCAGATTCGGCCTGCCTGACACGCCCGCAATTCCACCCATCTCTCTGTTTAAAAAGCGTTTAATCGTGTTCCCATTTCTGGCCGGGAACGTGCTTTTGTCTACCACAGAGGAACGAAATGGCTAGCTGCGTTGGCCCTCGAAAGCCCCAATCCGGCAGCGAAGGAGCGGGATCCAAGGGCTACGGAACGCAGTCGCATCGCAGTGGGGAAGCCAGAAGACGACACGGGATCAGAACTGCTGCCCAGACAGCAGGAGGTTGGTGCCAGGTGGCCGGTGGTTTGCGAAATGCGGGTTTGGTGCTGTTGGGATTTCTCCTGCCGATGCTGCCGGCTGCGGGGCAGGTCACGGTCGGGGACAACCTCAACATGAACCTGAACGGCACCGTGTCCGCAGGATATACGGGAGATTACGGAAACCTGATCACCTCTGACCATAGCCTGTCTCTCGGCGGAACGGGCACGCTATCCGGTTTTTATTACAACCCCAACTTTCTGTCCTTCACGGTTTCGCCTTACGTGAACCAGGCACGGGACAACTCTTCCTTTCAATCCCTTTCCAACGCCAGCGGGGTCAATTTGAGCACTTCGATTTTCGGTGGCAGCCATTTTCCCGGATCGGTGAGCTATGCCAAGGCCTACAACAGTGAAGGCAACTTCGCGGTCCCGGGATTGGCAAACTACACGACGCATGGCGACAGCGACACTTTCGGGGTCAGTTGGGCGGAACTCGTGCCCGGCCTGCCCAGCCTCTCTGCCAACTTCCAGACGGGAAGCAACCAGTATTCGATATACGGTTCGAATGATAGCGGGAGTACTGCCTCGCATGGATTTGGCATTCGGTCGGGATACACGCTGGAGGGTTTCAATCTCGGGGCCTACTATTCGGATGGAAGCTCGCACTCGCAGATACCGCAAATTCTTCAGAACTCGCCGGAGGAGACCGCGACTTCAAGCAACAGTGGCTACGGATTTTCCCTGGGACACGTCCTTCCCCTCCACGGATCATTTTCAGGGACTTATAACAGCTCGGACGTCAATTCGGATTTTGACGGGAATAACTACAGCGGCAACATCGATACTTACACCGCAAGCGCAGGCTTTCAGCCGACTAACAAATTCCACTTTTCGGTTAGCACCGACTATTCCGACAATCTTGAAGGCGTGTTGTACCAGTCGATCACCGCGGCAGGAGGCGTGGCTCCGCCACCGAATCTGGGACAGGGATCGCACTCTTTCGACTTGTTAGGCAATGCCAGCTATGCGATTTTGCCGAACATGCAAGCACTGGCGCTGGCTGACCATCGCGAACAATACTTCCTGGGCGAGAGCTTCTCAGCCGATTCCTACGGTGGCGGCATGACCTACGGACGGACCTTGTTCGGCGGCAACCTGAACACTGCCTTTACCGCCACTGACAACACCATTAGCAATTCGAATCTCAACGCACTCGGGCTGAGTGCCACAGCCAATTACAACCGTCGATTCGGGAAATGGGTCACGGGAGGGTCTTTCAGCTACGCGCAGAACGTGCAAACCCTGTTGGTAACCTACATGGCCTCTTTCTACAGCTACTCGGGTAACGTGAGGCGGCGCTTTGGAAAGTTCTCATGGAGTGCGGGCGCCAGCTTCAGCCAGACAGGTTTAACCGAGCAAAAGGGAACGACGAACAGCAGCGACAGTTACAACAGTGCTCTTTCCTATTCGCGTTGGATCAGTGTGACCGGTTCGTACTCGAAGTCGAGTGGCAATGCCATCCAGACCGGATTCGGGTTGGTCACAGCCCCAATTCCACCCATCGTGTCTCCCGGTGATCTTATCCTCTATGGCGGCAAGAGTTATGCATTTGGCTTGGGCAGTAATCCGCTGCGCAGGCTGACCATTTCTGCCAGCTTCGCCAAGGCAAACAGCAACACCAACCTGGGAGGGGTCGCATCCTGGAACAACACAGAGCAGATCAACACGCTTTTTCAGTACCAATTCCGTAAGATGTATGTGACGGGCGGGTACAGCAGGCTGGTGCAGGGCTTTAGCGCGTCCGGCGCCCCGCCAGAGAATGTGTCATCGTTCTACTTTGGAGTATCCAGATGGTTCAACTTCTTCTAGCCCGCGCCAACTGTAGGAAGCGAATCTAAGATGCGGGTCGCGCTCAAGCTGAGGACGCTCATCGTTCTGCTGCTCCTCCCGATTCCGGGCTGGGCTTCGCGGCACGCCCAGAAACCCAATGAACCAGCCCCTCCGGACCTCTTGCTGGAGGGAGGTCGAAAGCTGACCTACGAACGCAGCTTCGGCTCGGAACGCGAAGTGAAGCCGAAACGAGGCTTCTGGAATCGGTTGGTAGACTTCGTAGCCGGGGAGCCCGAGTTCCGCAATCTCGTACGGCCCTACGGCATAGCCACCGATTCCCACGGGCGGATCATCGTCACCGACCCTGGCGCCGGAGGCGTGCATATTTTTGATTTTGCGCAGCAGAAGTACAAGTTTCTGGAGCGCCAGTACAAAGAAAAGGATCCCATGGTATCGCCGCAGTGTGTCGCGGTCGATGCCCAGGACAACATCTACGTAACGGATTCGGAGTCCGGCAAGATCTTCGTATTCAACTCCGGCGGAAAGTATGAGCGGGTGATCGGCAGCTTAAAGGGCGGTGAGGGGTATTTCAAGCGCCCTACGGGAATCGCAGTGGACTCCGCCGCGCAGCACATCTATGTGACCGATACTCTGCGTAACAAAATATTCATGATGGACATGCAGGGCAGCATTCTGCAGACCATCGGGAAAAATGGCGAAGGCGATGTCGAATTCAATTTCCCCACGGAGTTACGGCTGGACGGGCAGAACCTGATCGTAGTGGACGCGATGAATTTCCGCGTACAGGTACTGGACCGCTCCGGATCTTTCCGCTACGCCATCGGAAAGATTGGCGACAGCAGTGGAAATATGTTCCGGCCGAAAGGGATTGGGGTCGACTCCGAGGACGATTTGTATGTCGTTGACGGTCTGTGGGGGGTGGTCCAGGTATTTAATGGCCAGGGCGATCTTCTGTATTACTTCGGTAAGAGAGGTACGCAGGCGGGAGAGTTCCAATTGCCCACAGGGTTGTTCATCGACCACGACGACCGGATTTTCGTGGTGGACTCCTTTAACCGCAGGATTCAGGTATTTCATTATTTTGGCTTGAAGAAATCAGCCAAGGAAGGAATGTAGTGAGGCTCAGGGTCCTATCCGTTTGCCTGACAATTCTGCTGACCGGCGGAACGCTCCTGGCCCAGTTCTCGGGCGACGTAATCGGTTCGCACGACCTCGGTCCGGGAAGCAAGTCTCCCATCACCGGCGCCCGGCCCGATTTCTGCATGTATTGCCACGAACCGCACTCCGGACTCAGCGGCAAGGAGCCACTGTGGAACCAGAAGCTCACGACCCAGAGCTACAGTTTGTACACCAGTAATACCGAGAAAAATCGAGGGACGCAGCCGGTGCTCGGAGCCGACAGCAATCTCTGCCTCTCCTGTCACGATGGGACGGTGGCTCCGGGCACGACCGTGGTCTACGGCCAGGTCACCATGTTTGGATCGATGTACGAATACGATGTGTTTGGCAACAACCTGCAGCCCTCGCACCCCTTCGCTCTGGCCTTACCCTTGAAAGACAACATCGATCTGATTGCTTCGTTGGCCGCGAAAGGCACCACCGGAGATCCTACCGGGGCGGTGCGGCTCATCCATGGCAACGTTGAGTGCACATCGTGTCACGATCCGCATGTGCAGAATAAAGATCAAGTCTCGCTGAATTTTCTGGTGCGCGACAGTTCCAGCGGACGAATGTGCCTGGCCTGCCACGACCCAACCCGGCAAATCGGCGGCAAGCTGAACCCACTTGCGGATTGGGCCACGAGCGCCCATGCCCTGGTGCAGAACAAGCTTTCTCCTCAAGCGAATGTAGGAAGTTATCCAACTGTGGCCAAGGATGCGTGCATTTCCTGCCACGCGCCGCACAACGCCCAGGGGCCGGCGCGGCTGCTTCGCGGACAAAATGAGCAGGACTGTATCGCATGTCACAATGGAGGCACCACTATCTCGCCCGCGCCGCCCAGCGTCTTCGCCGAGTACGCTGCTCCCAAGGTGGGGCATCCATTCCCTACAACCACGAATCCGCACGACGCCGCCGAGAGCGCGCTGCTGAACAACAACCGGCATTCGACTTGTGTAGATTGCCACAACGGGCATTCGTCGAGCCAAGTGGGAGTCTTTCCACCACCTCCTCTGATCCGCACCTCTCAGAAGGATATTGCCGGAATCAGCGCCACCGACGGAATGTCCGTACTTGACCCTGCGGTTAATCAATATGAGAACTGCTTTCGTTGTCACGGAAGCAGCGCCGGGAAAGCGGTTCGGCCGATCTACGGATACCTTCCCGTGCGGGCGGCCTCCGCTGGCGATCCGCTGAACATCATTCCGCAATTCAGCGCAGCCTCCACCTCGAGTCATCCCGTCACCCACGTCAACAACAGTTCTCTACCCCAGCCCAGCCTTCTGAATACGATGTTGGATCTGGATGGTACGACCCAGGGGCGCGCCATGGGAACGCAGATTTTCTGCACCGACTGCCACAACAGCGACGACAATCGCGAGTTCGGGGGCACAGGCCCGAACGGTCCGCACGGATCCAAGTGGACTCACATTTTGGAACGCCGATACGAATTCAACCAGACGGTGGGGCCGGGCCAGCTGATCACGAATCTATTTCGGAACCCCGATCTCAGCGTGAATGGGCCTTACGCGATGTGCGGCAAATGTCACAATCTGAGCAATATCCTGAGCAACGCCAGCTTCACCCAGCACCAGAGCCACATCAACGCCGGCTTTACCTGTTCGGTTTGTCACACCGCACACGGACTGGGAGGCATCAACCCGAATATTAGTGGCCAGCGGCTGGTGAATTTTGATGTCAACGTGGTTGCCCAGAACGGACCCGCGCCCATCTCTTACAATCGCGCGACCAATACCTGCGTGCTGGCATGCCACGAGACCGCGCATAACCCAAATGGCTCGGTCGCGGCTATGGGTTTGCACCCGGGTGGGCGCGTAGGGAAAAAGTGAGGACATGGAGGTGGCGACGGCAACCACGGTCGAGACCAGCATTGAAAAACCTGCCTCCATTCTCTCCAAACTTGTCTATCCCGTGGCTCTGCTGGCTTCTTTGTCGATCTGGCTGCTTGCATTGCCGGCGCCTCTCTGGTTAGACGAGACTCTTGCCTACTGGCAGGTCAGCGGCGGCTTCTCGAAGATCTGGAGCCGCTCGGCGCTAATGCCTTCTTCGATCGGATATCTCTATACCCTATGGGTGGCCAAGTCGATTCTTGGCAGCCAGGAAATCGCACTCAAAATTCCGTCCACCTTGGCCATGCTGGGCGCTGCCTACTTTCTGTTTCGCAGCGCCCGCGAGCTTTTTGACCCGGAGATCGCGTTTCTCACCTGCGTGTTTTTTTGCCTGGAACCCAACGTGGTGTTTGCCGCGACCGATGCACGGCCGTACGCGTTTGCCTTGCTGGCAACCAATTTTACGATTTTTATTTTTATCCTGTGGATGACGCGACATCAGACGTGGCAGGCAATCCTGTTCGGCGCCGCGGCGGCGGGGATTCTCTACTTCCATTACTTGTTTGGCGCCATCCTGCCAGCCTTTGCGATTTACTATCTGGCGTTGCGACACCGCTCCATCAGGGCAGATGCGCGGCAACTGGCGGCAGTGCTCGCTTCGTTTGCGCTGCTCGCTCTTCCGCTGATTTTCCGTGTCGCGAGCCTATATCACACGAGGGATACTCACATCGTCCAGGAACTGCCCCCGAAGTGGATCGCGCTAAACACACTCGTGCCCATGCAGACGCTGATTGGCTTCGTGGCGACGATCTTTCTCGCTGCTCTGGTTCGGAAAGTAAAGCTGCCGGGACGCGACTGCTTCCCGTCAGGCGTGCTGTGCCTTCTTTTGGCTCTGGTTCCAGCAGGCATTTTGCTCGGCGTCAGTGCCGTCACTCCGCTGCATCTGGTCATCCCACGCTACTTTCTCGTGGTTGCACCCGGCAGCGCGTTGACCTGGGGCCTGCTGATGACCCGCGTCGACTCTCGATTACTGAGGCAGATCTTCTGCGTGGGCTTAGTGGGAGTCACGGTGTTCGAATGCTACAACTCACCGAATTCTCGCAAGCACGAACTGAATTTCAAGCAAGCGCATGAACTCGTGAATAGGAATGCCGCCAAGGACAGAGCACCAGTCCTGACTTGCAGCGCATTTATAGAGTCGAACTTCGAGCCCCTGCCGGTCGATCTCGCCAGTGAAAATGCTCTGGTTTCGCAACTGAGCTATTACCCGGTCAACGCACCGGTGGTCCTGCTTCCGTTCTCTCTGAATGATGAAGCCATGCGCATCGGCAGCCAAACCATCTTGGCCGCCACACAGCAGCGTCAGAGGTTTCTTGCCGTCGGAACTCCCGAGTGCTATCCGACGATAGAGTGGCTCGCCAACTCCTCAAGCGGCGCGTTTACGGCGCAACCGATCGGAGACTTTAACGGAATTGTGGTGGTCGAATTCCGGCCGATCGCAGGCATTGACTAACGCCGCACGAACACCACCGCCAGCGAATCCTGAAAGATCAGACTGAAGCGCGGATCCGACAGCAGCACGCTGGCCAGCGGAACTTTTTTCGAGAGCAGCACGACTTGCGCAGCATTGAGATAAGGATCGTCCACATACGATGCGTCGCCCTGCTGCGTCTGGAAAAAGCGCAAATCCAGTTCATCGCCGTAAAGATCGGTGCGCCCGTCGATGGCCACGGGATAGTCCGGCATATACCAGGTGAGAAATCCGCCCCAGTCGAAGGTGTTGTAGAGCGGGCCCGGCTGGGGATTTTGGCGGAGAAAGTTGACGGCCTTCACGGGAAACACACTGCTCATGGCGGCGTCCAGGCCGCGGGTATCAAAACCGGTGTTGCGGGCGATCAGAAACAGGAACAGAGCCAGCACACCCGCCAGCGCAGCCTTTTCTGGAAGAGTCTCGCTGGGTTCGGGATCAACTTCTTCGCGACGGGAGTCCGCAATGCAGGCGGCCGCTGTGATGCAGAGGAACCATGAATCGCGCATGGTGCGGAAGGCAACGACGCTGGCGACGGTCAGCAGCGCCAGCTTAAACAGATCGACGCGCTTCTGCCGTCCCAGAGTGAAGAAGGCAGCGCCAGCCAGCAATAGTTCCACGTAGTGGCTGCAGGCACGAAAGTTGAGTGCCTGGAACTCGCGAATGAAAGTGTAAGGAAACTTCGACCCCGCGTAGGCGAAGACTATGGGATACAAGTGATAGGAATAAGGTCCAAGACAGGTGGCCACCGACGCAGGCGGCGAAGATGAGAACCAGTTTGCGCGCGGGCAGTCCTGATGGCAACGCGAAATCCGCGATGATGCCAAAATGCGCACCCAGTTGCTGTAACAGGTGCACTCCGGTGAAAAGCCCAACTACGAAGATGCCATAAATAAATTGAATGTGGCAGTTCGCCCACACTAGAAACACCAGCGGCAGCCAGTACAGAAGATGCGCACGGCCGGGGCGCTGTGACTGCAGAATCAGCGTGAGCGTTACCGCGAACAAGATCATCGACAGAAAAACCGGCCGTGGCATCAGGCTGAACAGAAACGCCGAGCAGGTTACCGTACCCAGAATGCACGCCACCCAGAACTTTCCTGAAAGCCTGCGAACCATCCAGTACACGGCATAGGCAACGGCCAGCGTCAGCAGGGTGCCAAACACTCCGAGACCCACCAGTCCGAACCAGGCATAGGCGCGTGAGAGCAGCACCTCGTAACCCCAGCTGTAGGCCGCCCACGGCCGATTGGCTGCAGTGCGCGAAAGGATGCCGTTGTGAGGAAACGCGTGGTGTTCGACGATCCAGTCGCCCACCTTCAGATGCCACCAGATGTCCAGATCGAGAACGCTGAACTTCAAGAGCAGGGCACGGCCGGCTACAGCGGTGAGCAAGGCAGCCAGCACGAGCATCTGCAGCAGTCGTCGCTGCAATAGCCCGCGCAACTCCTGCACCGCGCTCACCTCCCCGCCCCTGTCACCGTCATTGCACGGTCAAGCCTGCAGTGGTGATCGTTACTGCGTTGGGCTGGGCTGATGTGGTTCCTTGAACCTGGACGTTGTAAGTCCCAAGTGGTGGATTCATGGACCCCGGATTCGAGCCTCCTCCGCCGCAAGCATTCAGCAGGATCAGAAACACGCACAGCAGTACCAGCCACAGCCAACGCCGTTGCTTATTTCGGCGTCCGGCGCCGGCAAACAAAATGCCTGCCAGCGGCACAAAAGCAAAGTAGAGTTGCAGGCGCATTCCGCTTGGTTTCTCGAGGAACGCCGCACCAGAAGGTACGTTGATGGTCAGCGCAAAGGGCACCGCTAAGGTTGCTGGCGTAATCGTGGAAGGTGAAAAAGTGCAGGTGCCGCCGACTGGCAAGGAACTCGTAAGACACGCGAGCTTGATCGGTTGCTTTGGATCTCCAGTATTTGCGTTCAACAGAAGAGAATACTTCACCACGCTTCCCGGAGATGTGGTTTGAGGCATAGGCTCCGCCGCAGACGGCTCGGTGACGATCAGGATAGATACGGCGTTGGTGGCACTCGATTGCGCCTGCGAGATTGCCTTGACCGTAACCGTTGCTGGCGACGGCACCGCGCCCGGCGCGGTGTAGAGGCCTGAAGTGGAAACAGTTCCAAATGTTGCGTTGCCGCCAGTCACTCCATTCACTTGCCAGGTCACCGCGGTGTTGGTCGTCCCGGTTACAGTTGCGCTGAAGGCTTGCGTGGTGCCCGTATACACCTCGGTGGCAGGCGGGTTGGATCCTACCGTGACTTTCACAGCACCGCCGGCTGCGACAATCGTTGCCTGTGTCGACCCCGAGGTGGTGCCATCAGCCGTTGAGATTGCGGTTACCGTGACTGTGGCTGGCGTCGGAATCGTTGCTGGCGCCTGAAATAATCCAGCGGTCGAGATTGTCCCGTAAGTCGAGCTACCGCCCGCCACTCCATTCACCTGCCAGGTCACGGATGTATTGCCGGTTCCGGTCACCATCGCCGTAAATTGCTGCTGATCGGTGACTGCCACATTGACAGGATTCGGTGTAACCGTGACAAAGATGGTTGGAACCAATGCGCGGATGCGCGAGTTTTCCGTGTCCGCAATCCAGAGATTGCCGGCAGAATTGCCAAATAAGCCTGAGGGCGAGTTGAGTTCGGCGCTGGTGGATTGGCCGCCATCGCCGGAGAAACCAGCTGTGGGGTTTCCGGCAGCGGTGGCCGGTATCCCGGCCACGGTTTGAATGAACCCGGTGGCCGCTACGACCTCGCGAATCGCAGCATTGTCTGTGTCCGCAATGAAGATGTCTCCAGCAGCGTCGACGAAAAGGCCGTAAGGAGTATCCAGCATAGCGCTGGTGGCAGCCGCGCCATCGCCTGCGTAGCCGCGTCCACCGGTCCCGGCCACGGTGGCAATGATGCCGGTCGAGGCTGTGACCTCGCGAATGCGAAAATCGGATGTGTCGGCAATGAAGATGTTCTCCGACACGTCGACAAATACGCCGACGGGAAAGCTTAGCTGTGCGCTGGTGGCGATTCCGCTATCCCCACACGTGTCAGTGGGCACCCGACAAGACATGCTGCTGCCCGCCACGGTGTTGATAACCCCGGTAGAGCTCGTCACCTCGCGAATCACCGAATTACTTGTGTCCGCGATGAAAATGTTCCCTGCACTGTCTGCGAAGACCCCGAAGGGACTACTGAGTTCCGCACTGGTCGCGGCTCCGCCGTCGCCGGTGTAACCTGCCGTGCCGTTGCCGGCCACCGTGATAATGTTTCCGCTCGAGGCCACCACCTCGCGAATCACGGAATTATTTGTGTCGGCGATGAAAATATTCCCCGAACTATCCACGAAGACGCCTTCAGGACTGTCGAGTTCCGCACTCGTAGCTGCACCGCCATCACCGGAGTAGCCGGCCGTGCCGTTCCCCGCCACGGTCTGAATGTCGCCAGCAGCTGCCAGGACTTCCCGAACTACGTTGCTGGAGGAGTCGGCAATAAAGATGTTTCCCGCGCCGTCAACGAAAACGCCTCCGGGCGCGTTCAATTCCGCATTCACCGCGATACCGCCATCGCCAGAATAAGCCAGAGTGTTATTTCCGATGTTGGTCTGGATGACGCCGGTCGACTCGACAACTTCGCGAATCACAAAGTTGTCGGTATCCGCGATAAAAATGTCTCCTGCAGAATCCACGAAGATGTTACTGGGGCTGTCCAGTTCCGCACTGGTGGCTGCCCGGCCGTCGCCAGAGTAGCCGGCCGTTCCGTCGCCGGCCACGGTGGCGATAACGCCGCTCGATGCCGTCACTTCGCGAATCACGGAGTTATCTGTGTCCGCAATGTAAATGTCTTCCGCGCTGTCCACGAAGACGCCGTTCGGAATGTTCAGTTCCGCACTGGTGGCCGCGCCGCCGTCGCCGGTGTAGCCAGCCGTTCCGTTGCCAGCCACGCTCTGAATGTCGCCCGGTGGGATCACGATTGTGGCAACCGTAATGGGCGTGGTCCCGGTATTCACCACGCGAATGCGGTTATTGTCTGTGTCCGCGATGAAAATGTTTCCCGAGGCATCGACAAATAGCCCTTGTGGAAGATCAATTTGTGCGCTGTTCGCCGCCCCGCCATCCCCGGAGTAGCCGGGAATTCCAGTTCCAGCCACGGTTTGAATGGTTCCGGGCTGGATCACGACTCCAGCAACCGTAATCGCCACGGTCCCGGTATTCACCACGCGGATCGCCGCATTGTCAGTGTCCGCGACGAAAATGTTTCCGGTACTATCTACGAAAACTGCCGTAAGGATCATAGAGCTGTCGCGCTGGTCGCTGGCCCGCCATCACCAGAGTAGCCTGTCAATGCCGTTGCCGGCCACCGTGGTAATGTTGCCATTCGACGCTGTGACTTCACGAATCACCGAATTATCTGTGTCTGCGATGAAGATGTTTCCGGAGCCATCCACAAACACGCCTTCCGGCCCGAACATTCCAAGGCAGCACTGGTAGCAGGTCCTCCGTCGCCGGAGTAGCCGTGAGTACCATTGCCGGCCACCACCGTGAGAGTGCCGGCAGTGATCGACTTTGAAGATATGACTCGAGTAGGAATCCGCAATGTAGGTGTTACCCGCCGCGTCGAACGCGATACTGCCCGGATACCCGATGCTGGCTTTCAGCGCTGTCAGATTATTGGGACCGCCGCCGGCAACCGTACTGATGGCATACTGGGCTCGCAAAACCGGTGACGTAAACAAAACGAGTGCAAGAGCAGCAACAACCGAAACCGGCGCAGGCAAGTTGTGGGGACGCATGATCACTTCGCCTCCCGGCCAGAAATCCGGTCCAGTCTGACCACCGCTGTGCTCTTGCTGCCGCCCGACGCCGCCATTTCCAGGACAAGTCTCGGCCGCATTCCTCTTTGCCACGCCTCGTATTCCGGCCGCCGGATGCTGAATTCCTGGGTCGTCTCCGTGGACGCGTGCGCGCGGAGCGTGACCGCACAGGCACGGGTTCCGCCCTTGTCAGGGTGGGAGAAATCCCAAAGAGTCATCCTCTGGATAGAAAGATTATTCGGACCGTGGTTTACCAGATGGACCCGTATCCGAATCTGCGCCTGGGAACCGAGATTCGTGTTTTGCACCACCGCGTAGGAACCGGAAATCAAGGGAGCATTACTGGCCAGTGCGAATTGGCCAAGTGCAAACAGCACAGCGACCACAAGCCGCCACGTACATATACGAAGAATTTTGTAGCTCATATACCCACCGTCCTTCCCGGGCTCCGGCCCGCTCGATGAAGCAGGCTATTGCAACGCCTTGGCTTGCGTGCCCGGCTTGACGCCTGTATGTTTTTTCGCCTGCGCCATCAGTTCCAGAACCTTGTCTTTGCCTTCGTAGTTCGGATTCGTGGCCAACAACTTCTGCCATGCGGCCATGGCTTTGTCGATGTCCATCTTGCCCTGCCACTCCACGACGCCCAGATTAAATAAAGTGTTTGCCTTGTTCGGCTCGTAAGCGAGCGATTTTTGCAACTCTGCGATGGCGGTATCGGCATTTCCCGTATACCAGTAAGCGGTTGCCATGTCGGTCCGAACGCCCGTGTTGGCTGGCTCTCCCTGCAGCGCACGCTGGTAGTAATCAATCGCCGTGGGAAACTGCTGGGCGTCGTAATAGACATTCCCGATTTTCTCCAGAAGAGCAGCGTTGGTTGGATCCGCCTTGAGTTGCTCGATCAGCGGCCCAGCTTGCGTGTCGGCCATTTTCTGCAACTGAGCTGGGGTTGGAGCTTGGTTGCCTGCGTCCGTACCCCCCATAGCCGGGGCGGACGCGCTGGCTGTCGTAGTCGCGGCAGCCGCTGGAGTCTGGGAGCCGCGGATGAACCAGCCGCCGGCAATCCCCACCAGCATGCAGATGACCGCCAACACGTACGCCTGCACGCTTGTCCATTGCTCAATCGAAGTTGCTCGGTTTGTATCGGTCATTTCTCAATGCTCCTTGAAGTCCTGTTTCGTTTGCCGCTGCAGACGCCCAAGCAGCCTTCCGGCCGTGCGCTAGCTCTTGCTCTTTGCCTGTACGTCGGCCATCAATTTTTGCACCGCAGCTCTGCGGTCTGCGCTCAATTTCGGATTCGACTTCAGCAACTCCTGCCATGCCGCCAATGCTCCCTTGCTGTCCTGTTTGCCCTGCCACTTAATCATGCCCAGGTTGAACAGCGAGTTCGCATCCTTGGGATCGTATTGCAGGGACTGCTGCAGTTGGCTGATCGCCCCGTCCACGTCCCCGCTGTAATACAAGCACGAGGCCATCTCGGTACGAATGGCAACATTCTTTGGATCTGCCTGCACAACTTTTCCGTAGTAGCCGGCGGCGTCCTGAAACTGATGGGTAGCTTTGTAAATGTTTCCCACCTGAATCAGCAGGTCGCTGTTGTTCGGATCGGCCTTCAGCTTTTCGAGCAGCGGTGCTGCTTTCTTGTCAGCCATCTGTTTCATCTGATCGAGGCTGGGCATATGCCCACCCATAGGGCCCGCCGTAGCGGCTGGTTGGGCGCTGCTCGCATCCGGCACAGGCGGCGCGGAAGACTGCGACCCCCGGAAAAGGTAGCCGATCGCCAGACCCAAGAGCAGGCAAACAGCCGCCATTGCGTACACCTGTTTCGCTTGCCAAACGGAATCGCCGGTTGCCTGCTCGACTGCGTCATTCGGCATTGGTCGTTTTCTCCTTCGATCTGCGCATTCCCCACTTGACGCAGCAAAATAATTAAGGGCACCCTAAGTGCCAGATTGCAGCCCACAATAAGCAGTTTTTGTCCGCATGTTTCCAGTACCTTGCCGGGAGCATTCCTTCGGCTTCGTCGAATGCAATCGAGGATTCGTGTCTTTCTCCTCAGGTCCCGTGGAATTTGCCCCGCCGCAGTTTTGCTCCAAGCGCATCCTCTACCCTGCCTACCTTACCGGCGCGGGGCCAGGACGACAGCATGCGGCATCACAGGCAAATGTGACGTGGATCACACGACGGAAGCTGGCCGAATTTTATTATCACCAAGGCCGCGCTTTACGAATGCAGCAGGGAACGCCATGGTCCACCGTTCGCGATGCAGCTCTTCACGGCGCAACATCCTCGTTCTGGCGATGGCTTTCGGTTCGTGTGTGAGATTGTTCGGTCAATCCGCGGCCGCAAGAGAATTCATCTCCTTCCAAGCCGCCCAGCCCGCGCTCAAAGCAATGAGCGACGCCCTGCCGTCAGACCTCAAGGCAGTAGGTCCACTCGATGCCGATCGATGGTCGAAATGGGTCGAGGCCCAGGATCTCGCCATCCGGCAGCGGCTCGACCGCGGGACGGAAGACACACTCACCAATCTGTTGCGCTTCGGAGTGACGTTCACCAAAGAATATCGCATCGACGATGAGTACCTGGTTCGCTACGGGCAGAGTTCGCTGGTCGACGCCTTCGCCGAGAAACGGGCCAAAGACCTGATCGCGGCGCTTGGCGACCCAAACGCCCCAGAGGGCATCGCCGAGATGCGTCGTTTTGTGGAGAACGAAGGATTCTCGCTCAAGACTCCCCGGGAGCGTGCCAGGCTGAAAAAGTATTTACTGGACAACCTGGCGCGTCTGCGTGATGAGTTTTTAAAATATCGTGCTCAGACAAAAGACGAGAAACGTTTCCAGCTTTTTCAAGACCGAGGTATTTCGCTGGACACGAATCTCTGGCCTGACTATGCGCTCGATCTGCAACTCCGGAGCATGGTCGAGAAGCGATGGCTGAAGCCGGGAAGCGTGCGACGCATCGCCATCGTCGGTCCAGGATTAGACTTTGCCAATAAGGAAGCGGGGAACGACTTCTATCCGCCCCAGACCATCCAGCCCTTCGCCGTGCTGGATTCACTTTTCCGGCTCGGGGTGGCAGACCCAACGATCGTCGAGTTGTACACGCTGGACATCAGCCAGGAAGTGAATGCCCATATCCAGCGCGCAAAGCAGAAAGCGATGCAAGGACGCTCCTATACGGTCCAACTTCCGTGGAATACGGAACGGCCCATGAGCGACGGGTATCGAGCGAACTTCATTGCTTATTGGCAGGCGCTGGGAGGAAAAATCGGGGAGCCGGTTACGCCGATTCCGGTACCAAGCGGCGCCGCCGCGACCAGGACCAGAGCATTGAAGGTTCGACCCGAGATCGTGCGGAAGGTGACAGCTCTGGACATGAACGTCGTGTATCAGCGCCTGAACCTGCCGCCCGAACAATCATTCGATCTGGTGATCGCCACAAATATTTTTGTCTACTATGGGGAGTTTGAACAGCTACTTGCACGCGCCAATGTCGCGGCGATGCTGAAGCCGGGAGGCTACCTGCTCTCGAACGACAAACTGGCGGACAAAGCCCCGCTTGGTCTGGATGGGGTGCTGGAGACGCCGATTACGAGTTCAGTACAGCCGCTGGTGCAAGATGTAATGTTCTGCTATCAGCGTAGCAGGTAGCGCTTCCGGCGGGGCCAGCAAAGAGCCCATCAGACGGGGAGCAGGAACCACTGTTACGATGTTTTAACGTTCTGCTTGGTGATCCTCTGAAGCCTTCATTTTTTCGTCGATGTGCTGCTTCACTCGTTCCCATTCCGAGCGAATGATCATTTCCTTGATGGTGAACTTTATTTCATGTTGTGCATCATCAACCCGGACAGCGAGCCCGCGCTTGTGTAAACGGAAGTCGATGGTTTCAGCCAGGGGAATTAGCGAATTGGACATCCTTCCCACGATGACATAGACGACGTTGTCAGATACCAGCGTGTACTCGGGGCACGGTTCCGAGGCCACCGAGGTCGGTGCGCCGCCGAATGCCACCATGAATCCGTGGCTGACGGAAATGCAGTCACCCATGTGCATCCTCACGACTGTGCCGTGTTGATAGATTCCCATTTGCCCTATCAGCGAACTCGGTAGACACAACAAGAGAATCAGCGAGTATGTCTGTTTCACGGATGTTCTCCTAATGGCCGCTGCCCAGGTAGTGGTAGTAGCCGCGGCGGCAGCGGAACTGCAGGTTGAGATTGTGGGTGGGGAAAATGCGAGTGGAGTGGAAATCAGAATCGGACTCTGGTGTTGCGTACGTGACTACGCGGGCTGAATGCAAATCTTCGATGACCTGGGTGAAGATTTTGACTGCGCCTTCATTAATCGGGACGCGACGGCCGCCAGAATCTTCGGCAATCCTCTGCAGCGTTGCGGTTCCATCTGACTCCTGCCCCGGGCCGCTGAGGTCGATGGCATAAATCTGCGCCTCGCTGGCCAATATTTTCTCCGATATTTCGGTGAATGAAACCTTGCTAATGGTGTCGTCGCCGTCGGAGAAGAGAATAATCACCGGCCAAACATCTGGCTGCCTGCGCTGGATGAGCAGATTCGCTGCGATTTCGACGGCATCAAATAGCGGCGTCGCTCCCCCTTTAGGGATGGAAGCAAGCTGGTAGGGTGGTAATGAACTCAGGCAATTTTCGGCGCAGACCAAGTGCGTTCCCATTCCACTGAATGACAAAACCGACACATGATTGCCAGGGCTCCGCGGCCACTGCGAGATCATTTGCTGAACCTCGGAGATCTCGTGTTCGAACTGTGGCAGAACTGATTCGCTGGAATCAATCAGCACAATGACGTCGAGTTTGGCCAACTCGGAGCGGGTGAAACTGCGGAAATGCCGAATCACCCTCTCATCGTCTACCACCGCAAAGTCATCCTTCTGAAGCTCTTCCACTCCGTGATCATTTTCGTCGCTCGCGAAAAACATCAGACGCACTTCGGAGGCGGTGCTGTGGTATGTCAGATTTGCGGATTCCTCGGAACTGCCCGGAGTTGATTGCGCGAAATAGAATTTGTGGGCGTCAATGGTCGTGACTAGAAGCAGGGGCAAAAGCAAACGGCCGAGCCAATTGCATATGAGCATGGTGCCCGGAAACCTGGACATAGTAGAAAGCGCCTACTTTGGATCATCGGCACATGGCTCGATCTATGTGAACCCCTTCGTGTTCAATTGGGGTTACCGAAGTCTCGATCTAGAGTTGGAAACAGAACGCGCTGGTGAGCAGTACACCGAAGGCCAGCGCATGGGCCAGCTCGGTCCAGCCTAGCCTGCGGACCACGATTGGCCGGGGCCTCTTCGCGAACCAAGCGAAACCACGAAACAAGATCGGGGCGAATGCAATCAGCGCCAACTCCGGCAACCAGCGGAAATGGTAGGCAAGCCCCAACATCCCGCCGAGGATGATCTGTCCGGCCAGGAAACTCCAGCCCACCCTCAACTTTTCACTCAACCCCGCGGCTCGCGCCCCACGGATTCTAACCCAGACGAAGTGGATCTGGTCGGCGGCGAACAGCCAGTTGACCAGCCACAGCACCCATGCCCTGGCATCGATTCGTCCCGTGGCCACGCAGTATGCCGCGGGCGCGGTCGAGGTCAGCGCCAGCGCGCCCACTACTTCCGCCGCCATCCGAGTCGACCGTCCCATTCTCTTCAAAAATATCTGCGCCGCAAAGGCAGCGCCGCCAATTATTGCAAGCCAGATCAGTTCGCGGTTCTTTCCATGCCAGAGGAGGGCGCTCAGCGTGACTGCGGCTACGCTGGCAAGCGGCAGCATGACACTGTATACCAGTTGACGCTCTTCTGTTGTCTGGATGCGCACGCCGCCAGTGCCGAGCCAGCTTTCGACCGGGGTTCTCAGCCAAAACATTGCCAGCACTGCGGTCGTCAACAGAAAAACCGGAGCAACCTGCCCTCCGGACAGCAGACTAACGGCCGCGCCCGTCACCAAGGGAACCAGTAACATCCCCCATGCCCCATGTTCACGAGGTACGACCAGTGCACGCCTGCGTTCTTTTTGCGGGATGGTGAGCTTGCTTGTGTTCTCACCTAAGCTAGCATCAAGGACTTCTAACTGTCTGGGGACCGTCTGCATGGCTCTGGCAACTCCATCACTAGGTTCGCAAAGCCAGTCCGCAGCTACCGTGAGCAATGTCACTGCTGCTGGTGATCAACATCACGCCGCACCCGGAAGTATTTCATTCCAATACACTCTTCTGCTCCGCACCTTTACAGCCAAGCCAGTTCCGACATAGATTTAAAGACCGACAGCTTGAGTGGAGTTGATACATGTCGCGACCTTCCTCTGATCACCAGCAACCCGCGTCCACGCTCTCGGCCGAGACCATGTCGGAAGCTCTCCTTTCCGCCGAACTCCTCGAGACTCTGCCCGACGCCATCGTGGCCGTCGATCACGATGGAACCATTGTTCAGATTAATTCCCAGGCGCAAGAGCTATTTGGCTACGACCGCGACGAATTGGTCGGCCAGAAAGTCGAACTGCTCGTCCCCGAAAGTTATCGCCGGCAGCACCATCATCATCGCGAGACATTCGCGGAAACGCCCAGGACGAGACGCATGGGAGCCGATTTAGATCTCTACGGAAGACGGCGAAATGGTTCCGAATTTCCAGTGGAAATAAGCCTCAGCCCGGTCTCCACGGAGAATGGAACCTTCGTGCTGAGTGCGATCCGCGACATCAGCGATCGTAAGAGAATCGCGGAGGAACTGCGAAGAGCGAACGAAGAACTGCATCGGAAAACTGCCGAGCAACTCGGCGAATACCGGTCAAGACTAGCCTCGATCATCGATTCGTCCGAGGACGCGATCCTCAGCAAAGACTTGAACGGCATGATCACCAGCTGGAACCGGGGGGCTGAGCATATCTACGGTTACACCCCAGAAGAGGTTATCGGAAAGAGCATCTCCCTTCTGACTCCCAGTGATCGTCCCGACGAAATCTCGGAGATCCTTCAGAAAATCGGTCGCGGCGAAAGCCTCGAGCACTACGAATCAGTGCGGGTCACCAAGGACGGACGCCATCTGAACGTCTCCATATCCGTCTCTCCATTGCGCGGTGCGACGGGCGACATTGTGGGAGCGTCCGCCATCGTGCGTGACATCACCACCCAGAAAAGAACCGAGGGCCAGCTTCGTCAATCTCAGAAAATGGAAGCGATCGGCCGGCTAGCGGGAGGGGTCGCCCACGACTTTAACAACATCCTGGGAATCATCAACGCCTGCAACGAATTCCTCCGCGACCGCATCGATGCCGCCGGCGAACCATCGCTCTACGTTGACAACATCAAGAAGGCAATCGAGCGCGGCACTTCATTGACTCGCCAACTCCTCACCTTCAGCCGGGCGTCCGTAATCCAGCCCCGGGTCCTCGATGTGAACGAACGGCTCAAGGACATCAGTAAGCTTCTGCGCCCGTTGCTCGGAGACGATGTCGAGATTCTCGTCGTGCCCAAATCATCCTTGGCCGTGGTCGAAGCTGACCCTGGTCAGCTCGACCAGATCGTGGTCAACCTCGCAGTGAACGCGCGCGACGCGATGCCTCGTGGCGGCAAGTTCATTCTCGAAACCAGCGCGGTGAGATTTGATGAGACCTTCGCCGAGCAGCATCAAGCCATGCCTGCAGGACGATACGTCCTGCTCGCGGTCAGTGATACCGGCCACGGCATGGATGAAGCCACTATCTCGCGCATCTTCGAACCCTTCTTCACCACCAAAGAGATCGGCAAGGGAACTGGTTTGGGCCTGGCCACGGTCTATGGCATCGTCAAGCAGAGCGCCGGACACATTTTGGTCTACAGTGAACCGGGACATGGCACGACTTTTAAGATTTATCTCCCCAGCGCCGAGCACAAAATCGGTCCGGCATCCAAGCCTGAATCAGAGACCGTCAGTCCCAAACACCAAGGCACGACGATCCTGCTTGTCGAAGACGACGACATCATGCGCAGCCTGACCCGGCAACTCCTCCAGGAGCACGGCTATACCGTATTCGATGCCAATGACGGACAGTCCGCCCTGGAATGGGTTGAGTCTCATCCCGAGCCAATTGACCTATTGCTGACCGACGTAGTCATGCGTCGCGTGAGCGGTCCTGAACTAGTGGAACGCCTGAGCACCTCTCATCCCACACTGAAAGTTGTATACATGTCGGGATACACGGGGGAACTGATAGCCGAGCGCGAGATGTTGAAACGCGGCATCACTCTCCTGGAAAAGCCCTTCAGCCGCACCGCCTTGCTGAATACGATCCATACCACGTTGGGGTGAAGGTCGGACACGGCGACGTCGGCAGCTCTTGGGAACCCGCTGGGAACCGGGAACCCGGGACCGTTTCCATTCCTTTGCTGTGCGGTTTCCTTCTTTCCCGCCGTAATCGGCGAATTCCCGTTTCGGAGCTTGACACGATTGGTGACGAGGCATACGCTTCCCACCCATGTGGAAAACCAAGCTCAGGCGGTCGCAGATCACCTCTGCCCGTGCCCGTAACCAATGGATCGGTGATGGAGATCACACATCGCTGTGTGAAAGCACCCAGTTGTCGGATACACCGCAGGTGCATAACCCTGCAAGCTGTCTTTGGCCAAATCAAAGCAAGTCTATTGTTTTGTTTTGGTTATACGAAGTTTATTGAAGTCCTGCGCTGCCCGGAAAGAGTGGCGAGGGACTTGCCAAAGTACATGTGAGCGGAGGCACAAATGGCCACACAAATCGTCAACCACAACCAGAAATTTGCAGCAGCAGACAAGGCTTTCTGCGATTTTCCTCAATCCGTAGCCGATGCCTTAGAGCAGGAAGCCGTCACCACCACCTATCCCACCGGAGCAGTTCTCTTCGCCGAAGGTCAATCCCCTCGAGGAGTGTTCATCGTCCGCCGGGGGAAGGTAAAGCTCTCCATCTGTGGCAGTGACGGCCGCACTCTGATTCTGCGGATTGTCGAGGCCGGTTGCCCGCTCGGAGTCGCCGCAGTAGTTTCTGGACGCCAGTACGAAGCTACAGCCGAGACCCAGGAACCCTGCGAGATCAGCTTCCTTCGGCAAAGCGATTTGCTGCGCCTCATGCGCCTGCACGGCGAACTTGCCCTGTGGGTGACCCAGCACATCAGCCAGGATTACGCTTGCACCTGCCGCGAAATCCGCGACCTCATCCTCTCCGACTCCGCCAGCGAAAAGCTTGCCCGGCTGATGGTGGGATGGCTCGACCAGAACAGTGACGCCAAAAATCCCAGCCAAATGAAGCTGGCTCTGACTCACGAAGAAATCGGCCAGATGATCGGCACCTCGCGCGAGACCGTCAGCCGCCTCTTCGCCGGCTTCAAGAAACAGCGTCTCATCCAGCAGAACGGTTGCACGCTTGTGATCCCGAACCGCGTGGCTTTGGAATCTCTGATTACAGCGTAGGGTCCCCCGCTCGACAGGGCCGGTCTTCCTCCTCCGGCCCTGTGTTTTTTAAGAGCTCGTCTCCGATTAAGGCGGGTTCTTTCCGCCCCGCCCGAAACTCAGGAACACGTTCTGCGACCTGGCTAAGCCAACGTATACACCTTGGCTTCCCACGGAAAGATGGGCTCGCGCCCGACCTCTGCGGGCAGGACGTCCCGCTGTTGTGTCACTTCGCGCCAGCGCCTGCCAGGCGGAGTCTGCGGCCAATTGGGAACCACATATTCCGCGTTGGGGTCGGTGAGACCGTTCGGAGTCGCGTAATCCGAGAAATTAGCAACCACAACGACCGGATCCTGTCCCGCCATGCCACGCGTCCAAACCAGCACGCGCTTATTGTCGTTGAAATCCACCTGGATAAAGTTCGTATCATTCACCCCGAGCGCGGGTTGAGTGGTGCGAAACTGCACCAGAACGGACACATATTCAAAAATGGCCTGCCGCATGGGCTCCTGCACGCGAGAGAAGTCCACAGGATCCACTTCCTTGCCGCTGCTGTCGGTCACGTTACCGTTCGAATCGAACAGATCATTCTGGTCAGCAAACTCCTCCCCGGCGAGAAACATCGGTATGCCGTTCGCCGTGAGCAGACACACGAAGGCCAATTGCACCCGCTTCTGAATATCTGAGTCGGCGAACCCCACCTTCTGCAGCATGGTATACAGCCGTTCCTTGCGATAGCCTTCGACATCGTGCGAAGTAACGTAATTCACGCATTGTGCGAGATCGGTAAACCCGACGTTTCGGCAGTCAATGGCATTGCGAACCGTGAATTCAAAATTCTCTCCGTCATTGTTCTGGCCAAGAATCGCGGCTCGAACCCGGGCACGAAATCCGTCATTCCAGAGTCCGTCGAGCCGCCCCTGCGTAAGCAGCCCAAACGGAAGCGACAATTCTTCTCCCACAACAATGAAGCGCTCGTCAGCCCCGGCGGCGGCGAGGCCCGCCGCCTGCCAGCGCTCCTGCCAAAGACTCCGCGCCCGGTCTTTATACCCGCCCACGAAGTCCCAATTGGCAACATTCTCCACACTATCCATGCGGACGCCGTCGACTCGAAAATCCCGCATCCACCGCGTGATGTACGTGTACATCAGGGCGCGAGCGGGCGCGTCGGTGCCAGTGCTACCCGAGATCGGATCATAGCAGGCTTGCGGTGCAGGGCGTGTATACCGGAATAGAGTGCTCCCGAATCCATCCCGAAGACTCTGACTCCCATCCCCGCGGCGAGACGTCAGCGCGTCAGGATCGCCGGGGGTTTGGGATGGATCGGCAATACAAAAATCGTCAAAATCAATCCACTGGTAAGCTTCATTGCGGCCAAACGCCATCACTACATCGATGAAGAAACGAATGCCGTGACCATGGCAAGATTGCACCAGCGCAGCGAGATCAGAGTTCGCCGTGGATGCAGCCTGCCCATCGGGAAAGCCCAACTCCCAATCGGGCGCAAGGAAGTGCGAAGTGTCATAGCCCCAGGTTCGCTTGAAGAAACTGTCGGCGGGAGGCAAGAGCTCGAGCGCATTCACACCCAGCTCAGTCAAGTACGAGCGTCCCAACGCCAGTACCACGAGTCCCTCGAAATTGGCGCCACCTGCGGTTTCGTCCACCAGTGCCAGAACGTCTTTGAATGTCCCCACCGCGCCGCTCTCGACTATTCCCGATCCTTGCGCACTCGTCCAAGCCGAAGGCAGTTCATAGATGACCAGATGATTGTTCGCGGGAAGAGTGTCCGGTGTGGGGTCATTGGGGAATGAGGTGGATTCGCCGAGCGGGTCGACGGCTGAAAGGCGTCCATTCTGCAACTGGATCACCGACGCAGGCTGGCGATCGGTATCGTTATTGAAGCCCGCCGGCAAAGACGGCGACACCAACTGCCAGTCGACAGTAGTGGCGAACGGATCGGTACAGAGAATCGCCGCAGCCGCCGGATCGCCCGGATTCGTGTTCTCAACCTGGAACCAATAATGGTAAATGCCATCCGGCAGTCCGCTCGCCGCAGCCGGGACAGTCCATAGACCGGGCGCGTTCGGACCTGCCGCCACAAGCGGAATGTTCCTGCTGTTCGCAAGAGTATTGGGATTACCAGCCGCGAACGTGCCAATAACCAGAACCGGCGCCTTACCGCCGACACTAGGACGCCAAAACGTAAACTGCGTTTCCCTGCGGAGGAGGAGATCGGAAGGTAACATACGCACTCCCCTGGATTCACGTGAATGGATTCACGTGAATGGATCCACGCGAACACGCTAGCGAAGCGTGTTCACAAAATCAAACAAAAGTTGTGCCGGCAATTGTACGTCACCAGCGGATGCCCCAGGTTTCGCGCTTTTCGAGACTTGGAGAATGCCGGAATTATTTGCTGATCGCGATGCCATAGGGCGCGAAGAATTCTCCCTTACCTTGTCCGTAGGATCCGAACTGGCTCAGGTACGACCCCTCGCTATCAAACTTCTGCACCCGGTTGTTGCCGACATCGGTTACGTAGATCGCCCCACCGGTACCGAAAGCGATGCCGACCGGATAGACAAACTGTCCGTTGCCCGAGCCTCTGGATCCAAACTGACTCTGGTAGACTCCATCCTTGTCGAATTTCTGCACCCGGTTATTTCCGCTATCTGCGACGTAAATGTTACCGCTCGAGTCAATGGCGAGGTCTTCGGGATCGTTGAATTGCCCGTTGCCGGAGCCGGCCGATCCGATGGTCGCGAGATATTTTCCGCGGCTGTCGAACTTGACGACGTTGAAGCCGCCCTGGGATGGAGAAACATTGGTGACGTAGATGTTGCCACTGGCGTCGAGGGCGATGCCCTGCGGCTGGACTTCAAAATTGGTAGCCGACGGACAATTCTTGACCCCCACATTTGCCATGCACACGATCTTCAGAAACTTACCCGTGCCGTCGAACTCCTGCATGTAGTAATAATCGGGGCTAGTGACCCACACATTGCCGGCGGCAGTGGTGGCGACTTTGCCCGTATTGTCGAAAATTCTGCGCCCAATCGTGCCGTGGTTGCAGACGCCAAATTGCAGGATGTATTTTCCCGTGCTGTCGAACTTATCTGCGCGACAGTTTAGATTGCCGTCTTTCACATACACGTTACTGGCGCCATCCAGCGCGATGCCGACCGGCAGATCAAACGAGTGGCCGAACTGGCTCCGGTAGACGCCTTTGCCGTTAAAAGTCTGGACGCGGTGGTTGTCGGTATCGAGTACGTAGATGGTTTCGCCGGTGTTCTGCCCGGTTCGCCCGGGGTCGTTGTGCCACGTGGTCACGTTTATGCGCGCTTGTCCGCACAACGACACGGAACTGAGGGCGACGGTTAGAACTGCGGCAAAAGAAAAGGCGCTCCTGCGGCCGATGTGCAACGTAGGCATATCGAATCTCCTCGTCCGTGGTAGTTAAGTTGCGAAAAAGCAACGCTCCCTAGAACTTCATCACAATGTTGCCAAGGCTCAGAGCAACCCAGATGTTGGCGCCGTCGAACGCCACCCCGGTTGATCCGCCATTAGCATTGAAGTAGCCTATTCGCTTTCCATCGCTGGCGCGTAACTCGGCCAGCGCAACGTCCGCGCCCGCCCAAATGTTAGTTCCGTCAAAGGCCACCCCGTAGGGGGCCCCCCCAACTTCAAATGTCCCCAACGTCTTGCCGTCGCTTGCTCTGAGCTTACTTATCGTCCCGTCAGCAAAGTTCGCGACCCAGACGTTCGCGCCGTCAAGCGCGATACCACGCGGTCCCCTGCCCACCGCGAATTGCCCTGCATCTGAGCCATCTTGCCGAAACCGCGTTACGCTGTCGGGGTTATCTCCGCCGGTCACCCAAATATAGGTCCCGTCGAAGGCTACTGCGAAACCGCCACTCTTAATATTGAACGTGCCCAAGTTCTTGCCGTCGCCGGCTCGTAGCTTACTCACCCCGGTGCCGTTCACGACCCAGATGTTCTGCCCATCAAAAGCCAGCCAAAACGGGTAGGAGCCAAGCGGGAAGGTGCCCAGAATTTTGCCATCACTGGCCCGCAGCTTCGTAATGCTGCCGGTCGAGGACCAGTTGGTGACCCACATGTTTGCGCCGTCGAACGCAATGCCAATCGGAACTCCCCCCACCTCGAAATTGCCCAGATTGGCACCGTCGCTGGCGCGCAGTTTCGTGACCGTGCCCTCGGTGTTCGCGGCCCAGATATTGGCTCCGTCGAAGGCCATACCGTACGGATTGCTGTTCTGGGTTTTGCCCACGGTGAAGCTGTTTCGGACCAAGTTGGCTTGATACCACCTTAGCTGCGCAATTCTCAGCGGATTACCACCGGCCCAGTTCTTGCTCGGCACCTGTGCGTCGCTGTTGGTAGCCTGCCCGGCGGCGCTGGCCTCCTGCGCGCGGCTAGGAATTAAACTCGCCACAGCAACCACGACGACTATCAGCGACACGGGAACTGCTACACGTACTTTCATGACTCTGTACCTCCCAATGGTGTCCGCTCGGGGATGCGCAGTGGCCCACCCTTACTCGTGACCTCATCCCCTAACCAAATAGAGGGTGCCCCATCCTGTTACGGGTCTTTCTTTCCCCTAACCGAATGAAGGGTGCCCCATCCTTGCGTTCTTTGCAAGGGCGGGAGGCCACGCTGCCGATGGAATCCGTCTCTCATGCTGCCTGCCGATCCTTCGATGATGATAGGCCCTACTGGTCTGCGGCTGTGTCCACAAACTTGCCAGCGGCATTGTTGTTCCATCCAGTAACCCAGATATTCGTCCCGGTGAAAACTATTCCGGTCGTTTGGGTCGTTGGCGTGTAGTAAAAATGCAGATTCTTGCCGTCGCTGACGCGCACTTCCGTTACACCCTGATCCCCGCTCACCCAGATGTGCGTCCCATCGAAGGCCACGCCGTACGCCCCTCCCGGCACGGGAAAGGTGCCGAGAAGCTTGCCGTCGCTGGCCCGTAGCTTGCTCACGCTGTTGTCACCCCGGTTGGCTACCCACATGTTCGCGCCGTCAAAGGCTATGCCAGTTGGAGCTCCACTGACCTTGAACGTCCCCATGAACTTGCCGTCGCTGGCCCGCAACTTGGTCACCGAGAACTCACCGCTGTTCGTCACCCAAATGTTGTGGCCATCAAAGCCCACGGCTATCGCACCCACACCGACGGGAAGTTCCCCAAATTCTTGCCGTCAGTGGCTCGGATCTTGTGCACGGCCCCGTTGCCGGAAGTTGGCGTGGTCGGCACCCAGATGTTGGCACCGTCAAAGGCCATAAATGCCGGAGCTGGTCCCACCTTGAAGGTCCCCAATTTCTTTCCGTCGCTGGCCCGCAGTTTGGTCACCGTATCGCCGCCGCTGTCCGACCCCCAGATGTTGGCACCATCGAAGGTAACTCCGGTTGGAACTCCGCCCAACTGAAACGTACCCAGCTTCTTCCCGTCACTGGCTCGCAGCTTGGTCACGCTCCCGTCGCCATAGTTCGCGGTCCAAATGTTAGACCCATCGAAACACATCCCCAGCGGGCCCTGACCAGCCGCGTACCAGTGGAAGCGGAACCGTAGCGGCTTTGCCGGCGCGCCATTTTCCGCCGCTAGCTGTACCGGGACTACCGCGTCCTGCGCTCGTGCGGGCATCAGGCTTGCGCCCATGACGATTGCGAGAGCGAAACAGACTCGGATCACTCGTTTCACCTTCATTTACCTCCCATGGGTTCAGCGCGGAAATGCCAAAACTCCAGGGCTCCCAAACCAGGCGGCCAACCATGTGGGGCACAGCTTACTACGCTTTCGGGCGAAATCTACCAGCAAATTGTGCGAAACACGCGATGCCAGAACAAACACCAAGACCCCGCCCGACTCTCGACTCAGGCCGCCCGCCACACTTTCTCATTGACTCCGAGTTTCCGACTGGATAACCTATAGCTAGATAAATTATCTACTGGATAATATCGGCTCTTTGACATTCTGAATACCACGACGCTGGGACAAACCCTGCTCCAGCCGCGCAGCGGCGGCATGTGAAAGCCCGGCACGGCAGTGCCGGGAAAGCGTGGAACAATCCGAGTCCGCTTAAGCGAACGGCACCTGTCCCATAACTACCTTGCAAGCCATGGAAAAGAACAGGCCGGAGCCTTGACGGTCCACCCCTAACTCCCATGTTATCTAGATTTTGCCCGTAACTCCTGTAAACTCAAAGATCTAGCGGGGAGTCGCAAAATAGATCGTTTGTTTTCAGGATTTTGCAGCCAAAGGGGGAGGGGGGTACCCGGTACTAAATGGTAAACCTATCCCAAAGCGGGAATGCAGCGGGCCCTCGCAGCTTTCCTCGGGCCCTCTCAGAGTCTGGTGCCGGCAAGCGCCGATTCGGGCGGTTGCAGGTGGAATAGCCGCTGCAGCGCAGTAGTCATCTGCATCTGCTCCACCTTTTCTGGAAGTTCCTTGAGTTCACGGGCCAGGGACCCGGCGATTCGTTGCGTCATCCGGGACATGATTGCGTTTAGCATTTCGTCCTGATCCTTGGAGAACGGTCCGTTCTCTTGTCGAAAGGAATCCAGTTCTTGCCGGCAAATCTCATCCAACCGCAGGCGCAACGCCACGATGGTCGGCACCACCCGCTCCGCCATCAGCTTGCCACGGAAACCCAGCGCTTCGGCCTGTAAAATTTTCTGTCCCTCGGCGGCGGCGGCCTCACGTTCGCCCGCGTTGTGATCGACGACGTTTTCCAGGTCGTCAAGATCGTAAAGGAAAATGCCTTTGACGTCGCGCACCGCGGAGTCAATGTCACGGGGCATCGCGATATCGACGATCACCAGAGGCCGATTGTCGCGTCCCTGAACCTGCCGCTCACGAATCATGAGCTCGGCTTCTTCGCGGCTCAGAATCGTGTGTGGACAGGAAGTCGAACTAATAATGATGTCGGCGTCAGCCATATGTTGCCAACGCTCTTCGAACGGGATCGCAACTCCACCGAGCTTCGCGGCCAGTTCCGCCGCATGCTCTAGTGTGCGGTTGATCACCTGGACTGAGTTGGCGCCATGGTTGAGCAACCCACGAGCTGAGAGCTCGCTCATCTTGCCCGCGCCTAGCAGCAGCACCTTCTTGTTTTCGAGCGTACCGAAAACCTTCCGGGCGAGTTCGACAGCGGCGTAAGGAATCGAAACGGCTGCATCACCAATCGCCGTCTCAGAACGCACGCGCTTCGAGACGGTGAGCGCCTTCTGCAGAACAGCATCGAGGAAGCGGCCCGTAGCTCCAACCTTCTGAGCTTGCTGCCATGCATCTTTCACCTGGGCGACGACCTGGGGCTCGCCCACCACCATGGAATCCAGACTGGAGGCGACCCGGAAGATATGCAAGAGCGCCGCTTCGTCCAGCAAACGATAGAAATGCTTCCACTCGCACAGCTTGAGCCCATATTCTGCGCCCAGGAACCGCATCACCGAATTGGCGGCCAAGGTAACATCATTCGCCCACAGCCAAAACTCGGTGCGATTACAGGTAGCCATGACGACTACTTCGTCGATGCCTTCTGCTCTCGACAACTGCACCAAGGCCTCGTAGCGCCGGTTTTCGCTGATCCAGAAGTGTTCTCGCACCGCCACCGGGGCAGTGCGATAGTTCAGACCGACGGCCATCAAAGTGGGTTCCAAAACTTCATCTCCTGCAGACCACTCCAACGAAATGCATCCGCTGTGCCAAAACGACGGCTATGTTGCTTGGCGGTAATCTACATGTGTTTTCATTGAGTTAGGCTGGTTCTAGCCAGGAGAGAAGAGGTAATCACGGGGTCGGATTGCGGGATATCACGCTGGGCCGTGTCTTTCGCCCCTGATGTATTTCACCACAGAGACACCGAAAACGCAGCGGCACTTCATGAAATGCGGTTTGACGCGAGTAATTTCGAATTTAGTGCCCGACTTCCGCTGGCGCGGGTTCCTTCTCCTTCAAACTGGTCGTGCGCGGCTGGTAGACGCAGAACGGCTCCTCATCAAGATAGTTGCCCGTGGCCGCATAGGCGCGTGCGCGGCAACCCATGCAGATGTTGCGGAATTCACAGCAGCCGCATTTTCCCTTCAGGTTGTTGACATCGCGCAGTTGATTGAACACTACCGAGTTTTCCCAGATATCCGCGAACGCTTGCTTTCTGAGATCTCCTGCCAAGGCCGGGAGATATCCACAAGGAAAAACCTCACCCTGATGCGAGATGAAACAAACGGCGGTTCCAGCCAGGCATCCCTTGGTCATTGCGTTCATGTCGGAAGGATGCGTTCCTGGGTGTCCGACTGCGTGTCCGATCCCATGAGGTTTCAGTTCGATGCCGGTTGAGCCGGGCATCGCCATCTCAGTGGGCCCGATGTTTGGCGAACCGTGCGCCTCGGCCACGGGATGTGCGGCCTGAGCGGCTGCCTCGGAACGCCGTTCCGCGACACGCCGTTGGCGAACCACGCGGAAATAGTGGGGCGCGCAGGTCGCCTTCATCTCGATGCCACCTTCGAGAGATCGATCGTAGAACCAGTTCAGCATGCGCTCGTACTCTTCCGGCGGAACCATCTGTTCGGCGGCGATATCCACACCGCAGCCTACGGGCACCAAGAGGAAAGTGTGCAACGCGTCCGCGCCCAGCGACTTCGCCAGCTCGAACACTTGCGGAAGCTGATGGGCATTGTGGCGCGCGATACCACCGCAGACGCCCGGTCCGCCACCTTCACCGCCCAGCCCGCGCCGCCGGCCAGCTGCGCCGGTCCGGTGACGACGGGGTGCTCGCCAGCATGGCCAGCGGCATCGCCCGCTACCTCGGCGCCGACGTCACGCTCGTGCGCGTCATCGTCGCGGCACTCGTCCTGTTCACCAGCACGGCGCGGCCCTGTACCTCGCCGCCTGGCTGCTCATCCCCGCCGACGGCGAAGATGAGTCGATCGCCGCGGCGTGGGTCGCCCGCCGCCAGGACCGCTCCACTGGTCGATCAATGGCCGATGTAGGTAGCGGTATCGACGAGCGCAACCATCATGCCGCTGGGCGTCGCCGTAAAAGTGATCACCTCCTGGTTGCCGTGCGTGATCGGCGTAGCCGTGCCCGAGTTAATGTCGAAATGGCGCAGGCTGGCAGTTCCCTTCTCCGCGACAACCTCGATAATTGAGCGGCCGTCTGCGCTCCACTGTGGATGGTGACCGGCGCCACCTCGGGGCGGGTGTTGATCCGCAATCAGATCGCTGTCCACGTCGGAGTCGAGTCTCGGCGCGATGTTCGTGGCTTTGCCGGTCGCGAGGTCTGCAATCCAAAGATGCGGTTGGGTATAAGACAGAACGGGCTGGCTGAGCGCTCCGGCAAACGCGATCTGCTTACCATCCGGGCTTAAGGAGAAACTGTCCGTCCCGCCTTTTCAAAGCGCATGATCTGCTTGATCTCGCCGCCGCCTGCCGGGACTGCATACAGCACGGTAAACGCCGGCTCGTAGTACGGTTCGTTAACGCGCGTCGATGCGAAATAAATGTGAGATCCGTCGACCGACCAAGCTGGGT
>CAWIFC010000017.1:0-12319 GCA_963835275.1 uncultured Acidobacteriota bacterium
CGGCTGATGTTGATCGCTGCTACGCCCAGGAACAACGCAAGCGTAGTGACGACTTCAAAATAAATCAGGCTCTTCAGGCCAATGCGCCCAACGCTGCGCAGATTACCATGTCCGGAAATGCCGGTCACAAGCGTCCCAAAGATCAGCGGCGCGACGATGACCTTGATCAGCCGCAAAAAGATTTCGCTCAGAACCCGCAAGTGTTCCGCGAACTGAGGGCGGTCCAACCCAATCTCTCCACCCAGCAGCATGGCAAAGAAAATCCAGCGAGTAAGCGACTGCCGCCACAGCCCGGTGGATGCGATCGCAATCAGTCCCGCCCAGCGCAGGGCTGCAATCCAAGCGTGCTCTGAAAGAAAGAGCGGCAACAACGCCCCGGCCACGAACAACAAAACTCCGATGACAGAGACCACGCGCAACCCCGCCGGTTGTTGCACTTGTGGCGATGGATTTACGGTTGCGACACTCATACTTGGTGATCTGTCGAGCTAAAGATTCAGGAAGGGTATTCTCCGGCGTGCATCTTGTCTAGCAGTGACGTTTTCCTTCGTGGGCCTTCGTGTCCTTTGTGGTTAATGAACTGAAAAATGCTGGAACCACAAAGGACACAAAGGTACACAAAAGGAGCTCGGAACTGCCGGAATAACGCCCGTGCCAACACCACCCTTACATCAGGACGTCGCGAAGCCGCCAAAACACCCCACCCAGAGCCGCAATCCCAGCAATCCAAACTGAGAAGCATACCTCAACCACCCAACTCGGAGCCTCCCCAACCCTCCGCAGCAAAAACGGTAGAAAATTCCACGTAGTGATGTGAACGTAATCCCACGGATCCTCGGTCATCGCCTGATTATTGAGTCCCCAAGCATCCATCTTCCCCAAAGCAAACGCAGCGATATTCTCGAAGCGCAGCCCAATCACGCAGGTCGGATGCCCCAGCGTTTCCATCTGATAAATCTCCAGCGGCAACCAGAAAGCCAGCGACGCCAACTGCACCACCGCGCTCGCCGCAATCAAAGCCAAGCCGATCGTCCAAACGAACTTCCCCAACTCCGCGCGATGCCGCAACAACAGCGGCACCGAAATAAACGCCACCATTTCAGCCGCGGTAGAAACGTAGCGATCGCCCCAGGCGAAGTCCCCGCTCCATACCGTGTACCTGGCGTAAAAGCTGATATAAGCCAGCAGCAGCAGAAATCCCGCGATCAGATAGGCCCGGATTTCCGGACGAAAACGCTTCCATGCTAAAACCGCAATCACCACGGTAAGCATCAGTAGAGGATCAAAAAGGAAAACAGATTTCTCCGGAGCAAACAGCGCCCCCAGAAACCCAACGTGAAACGGATTCTCAAAAGGATACCTCGCCGGCAACGACGAATCCTGAAGCCGCCGTTCCACGGCGAAATAGTGCAGGTAAGTGTTGAAGAAAGATCCAAAGCGATAGTACTGATAAAGCCGGTCGGCTAAGAGAAAGACCGCATAGACCGGCAGGGCGGTCTTCACGTACTCGACAAAGCGCGCCCAAAACTCCCTGCCGCGCACCTGCTCGAACCACAACACCAGTAATAAGAAGGATGCCCCGGCCATCAGGTCCAGGCCAGTGGTCAAGCGAGTCAGCAGGTTGAGTCCGAAGGCGGCTGAACCAAGGAGCAGAGCGCGACGGCTCCCGGTGCGCAGCCATTCATACTGAAACGCCAGTCCGGTCAAGGTCAGAAGCATGATGTAATTGTTCTCCATCATGTTCTGGGTGTAGTGGAGGTGCGTGGTGCAGAACAGCAGCGCCAGCACGCCCGCCACAGCCTGCCTGACCGTAAATCCTAAGAACCGCAGAAAGCGGAAGCAGACCAGCGCCGTCAGAACGCTGATCAGAATGTTGGTGCTGTAGCTGACCACAATGTCGCGAACGCTCGGGTCATTGCCGTTGTACTCGGCGAACACCGGCAGCCGCTCGACATAGGTTCCCACAATGTCCGCCGGCAACATGAGCAGCGGTTGGCCGATCCCATACCAGTCGAACAGCTTGCCTCCCCGGCCATGAGCACCGAACTCGGGATACTCCTGTGGAAAAACCGCCGGCTCCGCCGTCCAGAAAGAATGCGCCGTCTGCAAGCGATGCATGGTGTCGGCGGATCCAAGCTCGCCAGACTGGACCACGAATGCAGCCAGACCCGCCGTCAAGGCAAGCAGAAACAAAGGATCCCGAAACCAACCGTGAGCACCAAGCCCCATGGCTAGCTCTTCCGCGATCTCGCGACTGCTTCTCGCGCTTCCTTGTCGGCAGTCTTGCGGCGCTCGGTTTCGCGCTTGTCCCACAGTTGCTTGCCCTTAGCCAGCGCTACCTCAATTTTTACTTTACCGTTCTTGAAATACATCCGCGTCGGGATCAACGTAAGTCCACGCTGTTGGGTTTTGCCGATAAGCTTTCGAATCTCTTCTTTATGTACCAACAGCTTGCGCGTCCGCAGGGGCGCATGATTGAAGATGTTCCCATGTTCGTAGGGGCCGATGTGACAATTCAGCAGCCAGAGCTCGCCGTCTTTGATCAAGCCATAAGCGTCTTTGAGGTTGCTCCGGCCCGCCCGCACCGATTTGACCTCCGTCCCAGTTAAAGCGACCCCCGCTTCAAATTTTTCCAGCAAGAAGTAGTTATGCGAAGCGATCCTATTGACGGAGGCGTCTCGCTGCCCCGCAGCCGTAGGATCGCGGCGAGGATTTTTCTCCGGATTCGGCCGGGTTGGTTGCACAGGCTGTCGTGGCATGGGTTTTACTAGCTTATCTCATAGGAGCACGCGAACGCAGCAAGCGCGGCATGGTAGAGACGTAGCTGGCTACGTCTCCTCCGAGGAATGCAGCCCACTGAGGGAGGGCCGGAGAGCTGACAACTTTGGTACACACACCAAAGAGTAACTGCTACCACAGCAGTCACTTCGGAAGGCTTCAAGGCGATGCTATAATCGCGCAGCTAACGCTATATTCGGCAAAATTTCAGAGTTTTGTCCCGAGGTCCTGGCCGGCCAGTGGGAGAAAACTGTTTATGAGGAATTTTTGATGAAACCCTTGCTCCGCCCGGCGGCGATGGTCCTGCTGGTCCTGGCCGTAACCCTTGCCATCGCGGCTGATAAGGCCAAGTTGCTCTACAAAAAAGGGCAGGATGCCGAGGCTCGACAAAACTACGAACAAGCCTACGACGATTACAAACAAGCCTACGACCTCAAGCCCACCGATCTTACCTACCGGTCCGCGTTCGAGCGCCTGCGTTTCCTCGCCGGAGCCTCCCACGTCCATCGCGGACAGCTGCTCCGCGAAGCTGGCCAACTGGACTCCGCCCTGGCCGAGTTCCAGAAAGCCGCGGAAATCGATCCCTCTAGCGCCATCGCCGTGCAGGAACTCAAACACACGCAACAGATGATCGACGCGGCCAAAGCCGCTGCCCCAAAAGCAGCCGCCCCGATCCCGAGTGGCGTGCAGAAGCGCCTCGACGAAGCTGCCGGCCCGGTCGAACTCGCTACCATCTCCAACGTTCCCATTAATCTCAAGATCACCGAAGATTCCAAAGTTATCTACGAAACCGTCGGCAAGCTCGCCGCCATCAATGTGCTCTTCGATCCCGATTACACTTCCCGACGCATCAAGATCGAGTTGAACAATGTGTCGCTCCAGGAAGCGCTCGAAATCATCGCCCTCGAATCGAAAACCTTCTGGCGCCCGGTAACCGCGAACACGATCTTCGTCGCCTCCGACAATCCCGCCAAGCGCAAAGATCTCGAACAAAGCGTCATCAAGACTTTCTACCTGGCAAACCTTTCCCAGCCCACGGAGTTGCAGGACGTAGTCAACGCCATGCGGCAGATCCTAGAAATCTCCCGCATTCAACCGCTGCCCTCGCAAGGCGCAATCGTAGTTCGCGGAACCCCCGACCAGATCGCCCTCGCCCAAAAGTTGATCGGGGATCTGGATAAGGCCAAAGCCGAAGTCATCGTCGACGTTGCCGTGTTGCAGATCAACCGTGACAAGTCCAAAACCTTAGGCATCAGTCCACCGACCAGCGCGACCGTAGCCTTACAGAGCAACCTCAACCCGACGTCTCCCACCACCACGACAGCCACGACAGGCTCGGGCACATCGGCAACCTTGAATTCAACCACCGGCACGCCCAATCAGATCAACCTCAACCAGATAAACAGTTTGAACGCGACCAACTTCAACATCACCATTCCGCAGGCGACGGCCACCGCGCTCTTCAGTGACACCAGCACCAAGCTCATTCAGAAGCCGCAGATTCGCGCCGTCGACGGCCAAAAGGCCTCACTCAAAATCGGCGACCGCGTCCCGGTCGCAACCGGATCCTTCCAACCCGGCATCGGCGGCGTCGGCATCAACCCCCTGGTCAACACCCAGTTCCAATACCTGGACGTCGGTGTGAACATCGATATCACCCCCAAAGTGCACGCCAACGGCGAGGTCACGCTCAAGGTCGTAATGGACATTTCTTCCGTGACCGGCACCTCCAACATCGGAGGCATCAGCCAACCCGTCATCGGACAGCGCAAGATTGAGCATGAGGTTCGCCTCAAGGAAGGCGAAGTCAACCTGCTCGGCGGCATGCTGGAAGACCAGGAAACCAAATCGTTATCTGGCATCCCCGGCTTGGGCAACATTCCAATCTTGAAATATCTCTTTGCGCAATCCACCACTGACCACTCGGAAACTGAGACGGTCTTCGTCCTTATCCCGCACATCGTGCGCGCCCATGAATACAGCGAAGTGAATCAGGAGGCTCTGGACGTAGGCACCGCCAACGCCATTCAACTGCGCCAGGTGAGCCATCAGAATGCGGCGCCGGCGGTTGCTCCAATCCCCGCGGCTCAACCTCCCGCGCAGCCACCAACCGGGCCAACTGGCGCCTCGGCCAGCCAGTTCCCCAAAGCCGTCAGCGTGCCTCCGGGCGCGGTTGCTTTCAACTTTGATCCCGGCAGCGCCACCCAGGCCGTGGGCTCGACTTTCGCAGTAAATGTGGTTCTCGCAGGCGCCCAGAATGCGTACTCCGTACCCCTGCAGATCAGCTACGATCCGAAAATGTTGCAAGTGGTCAACGTGTCCAACGGAAGTTTCCTTTCCCAGGACGGCCAAGCCGTAGCCCTGGTTCATCGCGACGATGATAGCACCGGCACTTTACAAATTACCGCGACCCGCCCACCGGGCGCAGGCGGAATTTCCGGACAAGGCACCGTCGTGACTTTGACCCTGGTAGCCAAAGCCGCCGGCCAGTCCAGCCTGACCATCGCAAGGGGAGGCGTTCGCGACCCCGGCATGCAATCAGTCCCAGCATCCGGCGCAGCCATGACCGTAACGATCCAATAGGTAGCGCCGGCATCCTGCCGGCTGTCGCGAGTGCATCTTGCCTTCGCCGGACGGGAATCGGACCAACGGGGACGAACGAGTCTCTTTGATTAACCGCCAAGCGGCGTGAGAATGCAGCCCACGGCGCAAGCCGTGGGTCGATAGTGAAAGATGAACAAGCCCCAGCGGGGCGAAAGATTCGTTGCGACACAGTCCCGGGCGCCCCACCGGGACCGGCGCTACAAATCCCGGCGTACCAGGATTTCAATACAGCCAATATGCTGTTAACCATTCCCAAAGATCGCGCCCTACGCAAGACCCGTGGCTTCACCCTGATCGAATTGATCGTGGCCACGACCATCCTGCTGATCCTGACCATGCTGGCCATCCCGCTGGCCCGGGTCACCATCAAGCGCGAAAAAGAACGCGAACTGCGCCGCGCGCTATGGGATCTCCGCGACGCCATCGATCGCTACAAGGACGCCGCCGACCGCGGCGCCTTCCAGACCAAAGTGGGTTCGGAAAACTACCCTCCCGATCTGGATTCGCTCGTCAAGGGCGTCGACGTGCAAGGCAAGAAACTAAAGTTCCTGCGCAAGATACCGATTGATCCGATGACCAACAGCACCGAGTGGGGCATGCATTCCATGCAGGACGAGCCCGACTCCGACTCCTGGGGCGAGCAGAACGTTTTCGACGTCTTCACCAAGTCGCAGGACACGGCGCTCGACGGCACCAAGTACAGGGATTGGTAAATGGCAAGCTCTCGAAAAAAGCGCAACCGTGGCTTCACCTTGATCGAGCTGATGATCGTCATCAGCGTCATCCTGATCCTCGTGTCGGTCGCGCTCCCCGCCTACAACCAATCGATCTGGCGCGCCAAGGAGTCCGTCCTCAAACAGAATCTCTTCGCCCTCCGCTCCGTCATCTCGCAATACACCCTGGACAAACAAAAAGCCCCGCAGGCTCTGCAGGACCTGGTCACCGGAGGCTACTTCAAGCAAATCCCCAACGACCCCATGACCGGCCGCAACGATACCTGGACGGTCGAAGAAGAAACCGACACAATCATGACCGTCGACCAGCAGGAACCCGGAATCTTCGACGTCCACAGCGGCTCAACCGCCGTAGGCCTCGACGGCACCGCCTACAACACCTGGTAACACCCCCCGTGCCACCGCTTCGTCACACAGATTGACCGGTATTCGTTTTGAAGGGGATGGGCTTCAGCCCGTCCGCAAGCGGAAGCAAATAGGTCGCGGCTTGAGCCGCTGCGGGAATGCCAGTCGAATGGTTTCTGGCTTTCGCGGTCCTTTATATACGGCCTTATCTCCGACGCACTACACTAGGATAGCCCCATGATCTTCGCTCTGAAGTTCGTGGCGACATCCTGCGCAGGGCTGTTTGCCGGAGCCGCCCTCTACATAACCATGGTGGAGCATCCCGCGCGCATGGAATGCGGGATTGCGCTGGCCGCGACCGAATTTGGGCCCAGCTACCGCCGAGCGACGGTGATGCAGGCGTCACTGGCAATTGTCAGCTTTGTATCCGCCATGGCGAATTGGGTCCTCACCACGAATATTGTCTGGCTGGTCGGAGGAATGTTAATCGTCTTGGTCGTTCCCTTTACGCTGATCGCCATTCTTCCCACAAACAAGAAGTTGCTCGATCCATCCTTGGATCGAAACTCAGAGTCTGCTCGGCAGCTTCTGATCCGCTGGGGAAGGCTGCACGCGGTGCGGACGGCGCTGAGCCTGGCAGCGTTCGCGGCCTTCTTGTGGGCACCGTGAGGCCGGGCCGTGGGCGTTACTGTAGCCTGCCAAGAACTCTCATCCCAACCGGAGCTTCCCATCCCCGAAGGAGATGGGAAGCAGAGTGAAGGGACCTGCTGTTTTTTTTGACTGCCCCGATTTCATCAATCCAGCAATTGACTTCCGATCCAACGCAGGGCATAATTTCGCGCACTGAGCGGAGGAGGTTTTCGATGAAACGCTCTCCCCGGCCTAGCAAGGCCCTCTCGGATTCACTTCACCAACGCCTCAACTCCTACGCGCTCGCGGCCAGTGCGGCGGGAGTTGGAGCGCTGGCTCTATCGCAACCCGCCAACGCGAAAGATTTACACCGCTGCCAACGTTACGATCCCGCTGGGCGCTTTCCCGCTGGATCTCAACCATGACGGCGTGAACGATTTATCCTTCTATCGGGGAGCTTGGGCGAGTGGCGAAAGTATCCGGGTCGCTGCTCTCCAGACCAATGCAGTGGCTGGCTATTCCACGTCTGGCAAGCGAGCCGCCGCATTTGCTCTGAGGCGCCGCGTGAACATTGGTCCAAAACTGGGCTTCCAGGGCGGGACGCGTATTGTTATGTGGAACTTCATCAATATCTCCACCGAGGCGTCTAGTTTAGGTCAATGGAGAAACGCTAAGAATCGCTACCTTGGTGTGAGGTTCAGGATCAACGGACGGACGCACTACGGCTGGGCTCGGTTGAATGTTGCGGTCGACACCCGTGGAGACATCACCGCAACGCTCACGGGCTACGCCTACGAGACCATCCCGGACAAACCGATCGTCGCTGGCGTGACCAAAGGCCCAGATGCCGATCAACCGGCTCCGGCGTCGCTCCACTCGGGCAGTTCCAAACCGGCCTCGCTGGGGGCACTAGCGCTCGGAGCCCCCGCGCTTTCAATCTGGCGCCGCGAAGAGTCCATAGCCAAGCTCGAAAGAAACTGACTCTTGCGAGCTTGTCGTCGTAACATCGCGATTGAGCTCAAAACCCCAAGCTTCGTTGTGACCGGATTCCGGTCATGCTGACCGACAACAGTTACTGGCACAACCACGTTTGGCTTGATGCACAAACTTGATGCACAAAGAAGAGCCGCCCAAAGGGCGCTATTAGTGCAAGGTGCAGCCTACCGAGATGGCAGGCCCGCATTCAGACTGAATATCGTGCCCTCGGCCGCTTGTCCCTTGCTGGCAGTACCGCCTGCATAAGTCGATCCCCACAGGATCCCATCGTTAGCTTGGATAATCCCTACCGGATAAGCGCCCACAGGAGATGACGTGCTAAAAGGGGTCAGCGTTTGCAGGAGCGACCCATCAGTAGGCGAAAGCGTGATGATATCGCCATAGCCGCTTGCGCCATGGAAATCAGCCACCCAGAAGTTTTTGTCGGTCGCCAATAAAAGTCCATCGGGTTGACCCCCATCTACCAGGCTGTTGTAGAACGGGAAAAGCTGCAGGTCTTTGCCATTCAAGCGAACCTCAGAGAGTCCTATACCGTCCTCTCCCCAGACGCCGTGAAAACCGTAGAGTTCGCCATCGGGACCGATGGCTCCCGGAGCCCCGCCGGATTGCCTGCGGCTAAGCTGGCGAGACTTCGTCTCATTGATGATTTTGAAGACCCCTGTCTTCGGATTGTATATAAACAACTTTCCGTCACTACCGTAGAGCAGAGCGCCTACGGGCATGAGGGCCTCGGGCTCGTATCCGTCGCTGGTGCCGTTAAAGCTGAAGACAACCTTGTACTCCCCGGTCGATGGAGTAACTTGAAAAATGGCGCCGCAGCCACCGCCCCCGCAACGGTTGCCCCCTCCACCGAAGTCCGTGCCGTAGATATTGCCGTCCTTTGCAACGGCCAACGCAGTGACCCCGACTCCGTCTGTACAGTTCGCCTCAGAACAGAATCTGTGGACAATTTGGAAATCGGAACCGTCTTTGCTCAAGCGAAACATCACGCCATCGCCACAGTAGCCATTGCACCCATCGACTCCGCCATAGACGGTTGTCCCATACAGTTTGCCGTCCGAGCCTTCCACCAGCAAACCCGGGAGACTGCCGTTCGGGTACGTATCATTTGCTCCAGGAAGGAATGTATGCAGAACGGTCAAAGTTCCGCCCGGCGTCAATGAAAATACTGTCCCGCCGGGGCCTGCTTTTCCTCCTGATAGTGAGGAAGTCTGGGTGGTCCCATAGAAATTTCCGTCCGATCCCTGGAGAAGAGAGGCAGGGATCCCGCCACTCGGACACGGTCCGCTGCCACCTTGATCGACGTTGCAGATAAAGGTGTACACCGGGACGGGTTGCTGATTGGCGGCAAAGGCAGTGCCTGCCGAAAGCAAAGCAAGAAGAGCGACTACCAGTTTTTTCGTCATTGGACTACCTCCCGTAAGCCGCGCAGACTGTGCCCGGCGGCGCGCTTCGCCACCTTGTATCAATCGAACAGAACGCAGTTGTCACCAATTTGTAAAATCTGCCCGGACTCACCTATCACTCAATAAGCATGCCCCCAATCCCTCGCTGCCATCCAACCGCGTGACGGTGGGCGCTCGCCACCGACTTGCGGGCGGAATGACCGGCACTACGGAAGTGGGCCTTTTTGGAGATTCGCAGTGATGAACGCCCTTGTGTTGATTAAAAGGTGCGACATCTCCCGGACGTTTGGCCAGGCTCGCGTAACATCGCGATAACGCTCATTGAGGCGGATCGGACCATTCTCAAAACGTGTAATGGCCTGATAGCGGAAACTGAGGTTCGTCCGATTCGCGGCCGACTACCTCACTTCGCGGTTCCTTCCACGCCCACGCTGAAGCGGGAACTGGTCTGCCATTTCGAACTCGGATCCCAGTTCGCTCCGTAGAACTTGGAGTTGAAGAACGAGTCATTTGCCGGTTCGAGCGGACCGAATCTGTGAGCCATCGCGCCGTCGTCATTGGCCAGAAAGGCGCGATAGTCGTTACAATAGGAGTCATTCTTATTTGTGCAGTAGGGAACAACACTCATCCAATATTTTCCCGCAGGCAGTCGGCAAACCTTGATGTGTTCCACCTTGGCTGCAGCCCAAGGATACCCGAAACGAATTCTGCGGCAGTGGCGTGAGACTACCAGGTTTCTTGCGTCGCAGACCAGTTCTCTCTCCGTTGCCTCCCGCCTTGGGAATGCCTTTGCGGATTTCAAATGGAATCGTACGGGGGTCGAGAACCTCGATCAACATGATATTGTCTGTAAATAGTCCCGTTACGGTCCACGTCTTACCTTTCGGGACGATGAACGGGGTGTATACGGCAGCGCCCGTGCCGACGGTGAGATCGAATTCGTTGGAGAGACCATTTGCATCGCTGGCATCTGTGTCAAAGTCGCCCGCGTAGAACAAACAAGGCCTGCACCAGGTGGGTGGAGTCTGGGGCTCGGCGGGATGGGTTGCCGAGAACCTCCGCCCGCGTTGGCACTTGCACGTGATCCTTCGCGATCCAGGCTGGCCGCAGCGAGGCGGTCATTGTCCTGCGCTCCGGCAGACGAGATCAGGACTGCCATCAGCGCCGCTGCGAGAAGCGTGGTTTTCGTAAGCGAACCTCCTCTGCCGGGAGCAGAAACGGGACCCATTGTAGTCCTGTTTAGTCACTTGGCGTAACATCCCGATTACACTCATCGACAGGTCAATGAGCGGAACGGCCTGTTCTCGCCAGTTATCCTTGCAACACGTCAGAGTTGCGACACCAGACAGTGTTGCGACCCGGCGTCAGTCGTGCCTTTCGGCTGGCGTCCGGGATTTTGAATCTCAAGTCCGGGGAATCGGAGACCGCCTCGCCGGAACGCATCCCTTGAGGCAAGAGTTCTAAAAAAGGCGTTGGTTGAACACGCGGTTCGCGCGTCGGCATTTTGTTCGATGAAGAGCACGCCTTGACAGACGCGCAGCACGTGCTTACTCGCGTTTCTCTGTAAAACGGTCCGCCAGCAACACTCATGGGGATTGGCCCACGTTTCGCCAACTACTCCCAGGAGGCCCTCGACTTCATTCCCATTTTGGAACTGCGCCCGTATTTCCTTCATTATTTCCTTGACTTTACTATTAGATATACTATACCGTAGCTATATAACGAGTCGATCAAGGAGCCTGTAAGTTGTCCTTCCCCTCCAGATCCACCTGCTTTCCCCCGTCGACCGCCCCGCAACTCCTTTGTTCCCAGGATTTTGCCCGCAACCCGTTTCTTTTCATAGATCTGGCGGGTACCCCGCTACCCCGACTCAATCGATTCATAGATTTACGCGAAACCCGCGATTTTTTTTCAGGAGCAGTCAATGACCCTACCAGCCCATCCCAACGTTCGTAACTGCACCCACATCAAGGTCACCGGACAGCGCTGCGGTTCCCCCGCCCTGCGCGGCGAGTTCTTCTGTTACTTCCATACCCGCGTCATCAAAGGCGTGCAACAGCGCGTCGACATGCAGCTCCACTCCATGGCCCTGCTCGAGGATTCCGAGTCCATCCAGCTTTCCCTCATGCACGTCGTCGATGGCCTGTTGAAAGGCACGCTCGACCCAACCCGCGCCCGGCTCATCATTCAAGCCCTGCGCATCGCCGCGAGAAATGCAAAGAATGTCCGCTTCGAGGCCCGCTACGAGGACCAAAAGCAAAGTATGGTTCGCGAAGTCCCCGACTACGCCCGCCAATACCTGATCGAACACCCCGAACTCGGCATACCCATAGCCTCAAAGCAAAGCCAGCGTGGCGCGGGCGCCCCCGCCCGCGAAGTTGGAGCGAAGCCGTGTAGCGCGGACACTATTGTCCGCGAGCCCGCAACCAACGCCGTCCCCGCGCCCGAAGCACGAACCGCGCCGGCTCCACCCAGACCGCATCCGCGAAAAGAACCGCAACCCCAGCCGCGGAGCGGCAAAAGAATGCAGCCGACGGCGCGCGCCGTGGACAACGACACAAAACAACCCAGCTCCGCAGGAGCGAAAGAAATCCCAACGCGAATTGCAGCAGGAAAAAAAAGAACTCGAGCGAGTGCAAGCCGCCATCGCCGGCGCCGAGCGTGGCAACTGGCGCGACCTCCGCACCGTCTTCGAGTTCGCCGGTATCACCGCGCAAAACAAAGATGCCCCATCCTAAATGCACGGGCATGGGCTGCCCCACTCTTACGTTCTTCGAAGCGGGGACGACCAATTTAGTATTTACTTGAGCGAAACCAGCTTTTCCA
>CAWIFC010000018.1:0-547728 GCA_963835275.1 uncultured Acidobacteriota bacterium
TCTGCTTTCCGCGCCGGCGCTCGCTTACAGGCCGACTTCGCGCGCCGGCAGAACCAGATTGATGGTAGCCTGCTGGATCGGCGTAGTGATGTTGTTCTTCACCTTCTCGACCACGCAGGAATATTATTCAATGCCGATTTATCCCGCGCTAGCGCTGCTGGTGGGATCGGCTCTCAGCGCTGGTGGCCGCTGGGTGCGCGCTGGCACCTATGCTGTTCTGGCGGCATGCGCGATTCTGTTCGCCGTGCTTTCAGTGCTGCTGGTGTCAGTCTGGCACGTTGCCGCACCCGGCAATATCTCCCAAGCGCTGACGCAACACCCTGAACTGTACACTCATGCTCTTGGCCACATCTGGGACCTGACCCTCACCGCCTTCGCCTATCTGAAGTTGCCACTGGCGCTTGCAGCGCTTGCATTCGCAGGCTGCGCTACTGCGCTGGTGTTCACACGGAACAATATCGGGAGAACTGTTCTCGTTATCGCCGCCAGCATGATTGTCTTTTTCCAGGCGGCACGGATCGCGCTCGTCCGCTTCGATTCCTATCTCGGCTCTTACCCGTTGGCGGAAAGCCTGCAAAAGAGTCCTCCGGGACAATTGATCGAAGCTGATTCTTACTATGCTTTCTCTTCTGTCTTTTTCTATACGAATCGGACTGCGCTGCTGCTGAACGGTCGCAATAACAATCTGGAGTATGGTTCCTACGCGCCCGGCGCTCCCGACGTATTCATTGATGACGATAAATTCAAATCGCTGTGGACGGGTGAGTCTCGCTGGTATCTTCTGGCCTACGGCGCAGACGTGCCCCATCTGGAGCAACTCGTCGGCCGAACGAATTTGCACGTTGTCGCCGAGAACGCGGGAAACTATTTACTTACCAACCGTGCGTTTCCCTGAGGCGTGCCGCCGAGGCGATGCAAACCGACCGTGGATTCGTGACAAAAATCACCGACAAATGAGGTCGGAAGGGTGTACTAATAATTGCAGGAGGACTCAAAAACTGAATACCGCAGATTGGGCCCGGCCACAACAAGAGTGAGGACACTCGCTCTGCCGCCGCTCGACGGCGAACGGCCGGGCCTTCTAAATTCCCCCGCGTCATCCCTGAAATAGCCGCGTAAGGTGCGCCGCAAATCAAGCCCTGCAAAGCCTGAGTTGGACACCCCGATGGGTTAACCCATCACAGAGAACGCTTCTTCGCCGACTAGTTCGGCCGGGCCGCAGCGCTCCGTGATCTTGAATCCGCGCCTTTTGGCTTCGCGCACAAAAGCCTTGCCCGGCACTGCCAACTCCAGCGGGATCGCGCCAGTTGGAATGTTGCGCTTGGCCATCATCGCGGCAATGATGGAGATGTGCCAGCCGGTCATGCGTTGCATCGCGGTAAATCCCGTGCTCTCGTCGTAGTAGTCGATGACTTCGACTGTGGCCTCGGTGGGCTGCCCGTTTTTCTTTCCTTTCGCGTGCGCTCGAACGATGCATACGTCCTTGACATCGTCCACTCGCACCTGAGGTTCGTACAGCACATTGAAGAGGTCACGCGGAACCACTTCCTTCCCGTTCACACGAACCGGTTTGAGTTCGAATAGGCCAAGGTCGGAGAATGCCTTCAATTGCTCAAAAGCGCCCGGATAGCGCAACACCTTGAGTTGGTAGGTACGAAGTTTGCCTTGAAAGCTCCAAGGCGCGGTCGAGGCGCCGCCCGCAATCAGAAACGCCTCCAGCTTGCCGATGGGCGGGACATCTGCTATCTCGAATTCCGTGAAGCAGGGCGCGTGGAATAGTTTGCCATCGCGCAGGATGGTCATGCCTCCGTAATATTCATTGGTCAGACCCTCGATGGCAAAGGTCAGTGCATAGTTCCACGGGGGCTGCGGCTGCTGCGGGAGGCCGCCATCGTGGAGATACACTTCCTCAGGGTCGCCCACCAGTTCCATAGCGTAGACTGCAAGATTGTTGCCCATGCCGGGCCCCATGCCGCAGTCTGGGACTACACACACTCCCGCGCGCTGCGCCTCCCGATCAAGTGCGTGCTGCTGCCGGACGATTTCCGTGTTGCCGCCGAGATCGCAGAAGGAAACACCAGTTTCAATCGCTGCCCGGGTCAGAGCCAGGTTGTAGAAGTACGGTACTGCGCTCAGCGCGACGTCGTAACCCTGCAGCACGCGGCGCGAGGTATTTTCGTCGCGGACATCGAGCCCAACGGCATCGACGATCCGGTTGCGCAAAAGATGGTTCACTCTTTCCGCTGCGGTTTGCGCTCGTTCGCGATTGACGTCGGCCACTGTAACTTGCGAGGCTTCGCCAAAACGTGCCAGGTCGTATGCCGCGGCGACGCCTTGCCGTCCCGCTCCCAGAACCAAATATGAATAGGCCATGGTTTCCTCCAGATGGGTCATGAACTTAAAACATTCACTCCGGGCTGGACTTGCCCCGCGTTTTATAGCCGGTGATCAGCAAAGCCAGGCCCAGCACGCCCATCGCGATGATGATGCCGAAAAATGTCGCATAGCGCCCCAGCTTAAGGCCCGACGGCAGAAAGAACACCACGAGCAAGTCCACAACCCAGACCGCCAACCCAAGCAATATCAGGCTGGTGCCGGTTTCTCGTTTTTCCTCTGGGCCTGCCATCGCAACCTGTTCGTGAGAATGGGAACTCATGGGGCACCGAATCCACTCTTCATTTTGCGTCTTGCTGTGCGAACCTGCCGTGATCCAAATCACCCGAGGGGGTGATGGGTTGCCGGACGCCGTTGAGACCTTCGCCGGGGTCGATCACAAGGCGGATGCGCAGCTATCCCGCTCTCAGAAGCGTCTGTCGTTGTGCCAAAACTCACCCTCAGTTGTGATAACCAGTACAGCCGCCGCGTCCAGCAAGCGAGATGATAGTAAGTTCACGATCGGCGGAGGAATGCGTATGAAAAGACTGTTGATTCTCGGTGCAGCAGGCAGGGATTTCCATAACTTTAACGTTTTGTTCCGCAACAACCTCGATTACCAGGTGGTCGCTTTCACGGCCACGCAGATTCCGGACATTGCCGGCCGCTGTTATCCGCCGGAACTTGCAGGACGCTTGTATCCGGAAGGCATTCCTATCTTCGAAGAGAAAGATATGGAAAAGCTGGTCTCCGAATACGAAATCGACGCGGTGGTGTTTTCATACAGCGACGTTTCTCATCAGAATCTGATGCATCTCGCCTCGCGCGCAGTAGCTGCGGATGCCGACTTCTGGCTTTTGGGAACCGAGCGTACGCAGATCAAGTCGTCGGTGCCCGTCATTTCCGTTTGCGCGGTGCGAACTGGATGCGGCAAAAGTCCGGTCTCGCGCCTGGTCGCCACTGAGTTGCGCCGGCAGGGTCGAAGGCCCGTGGTCATTCGACATCCCATGCCTTACGGAGATCTTGCCAGGCAGGCTGTTCAACGCTTTGCCACGATGGAGGACCTCGACATTCAGCAATGCACCATCGAGGAACGCGAAGAGTATGAGCCGCACATCAACAAAGGGACTGTGGTGTACGCGGGAGTCGACTACGAAAAGATTCTGCGCCGAGCGGAAAAAGAAGCGGATGTGATTTTGTGGGACGGAGGCAACAATGACACCTCGTTCTATGCCTCTGACCTGGAAATTGTGGTCGCAGACCCGCACCGTCCAGGGCATGAACTGGCGTACTTCCCCGGTGAAGTCAATCTGCGACGCGCCGATGTGGTCGTGATTAACAAGATCGACACCGCCGAGCAGTGCGACATCGAAACGGTTCGGCAAAACATAAAGCTGCACAACCCGAAAGCGGTTGTTCTTGAGATGGCTTGCCGAGTGTCCGTCCCCGAGCCGTACTTGGTGAAGGGACAGCGGGTGCTGGTAGTGGAAGACGGTCCCACACTCACCCATGGGGAGATGCCCTATGGCGCTGGCGTGGTCGCGGCACGGCAATGTGGGGCGGCGGAACTCGTGGACCCGCGGCCTTATGCCCTGGGATCCATCCGCGGCACTTACGAGCGTTATCGACACCTGACGAATCTTTTGCCCGCCATGGGCTACAGCGCTATTCAACGACACGAACTGGAAGAAACCATCCGCCGAACCCCGTGCGATCTGGTCTTGATCGCCACTCCCATTGACCTTGCGCGGGTGATCAAAATCGATCGGCCCAACCTGCGCGTCACCTATGAAGTCGAAGAACTCACCAAGCCCGGCCTGGCCGAAATGCTTGTCCAGTTTGCGCACGAGCACGAGCCAGAGCTGGCAGGAGCCGGAAAATGAATGGCAAAGATTTTCTCTCGATTCGAGATTTCTCGCCCTCGGAGATCCAGTACCTGCTCATTCTTGGTCGTCAAGTGAAAGCTGACCCTACCGCATACAGCGGAGCACTCCGGCGCCAGACTCTGGCCATGATCTTCGAGAAACCTTCATTGCGCACTCGGGTAACTTTTGATGTCGGCATTCAGCAACTGGGGGGATTTTCGATCTACCTCTCGCCTGCCGAGATCAATCTGGGCAAACGCGAGTCGGTATACGACGTTGCCAAAAACCTGGAACGCATGGTGCAAGGCATCATGATCCGAACTTTCTCGCATGTGGTGGTGGAGCAGATGGCGCGGTTCGCGCGCATTCCGGTCATCAACGGGCTCACCGACTTCACTCACCCCTGCCAGGCGATGGCGGACTATCTCACCATTTGGGAAGCAAAAGGCAATCTGGAGGGACTGAAGATTGCGTTCATAGGCGATGGCTACAACGTTGCTCGCTCGCTGATGTTTGCTGGGGCGCAACTTGGCGCGCACGTTTGGGTGGCAACGCCTCCGGGATACGAACTGGACGCGGAGTCTGTGAGGTGGGCTCGCGAGCGCGGCGCTGAAACGGGTGGCACTTGCACGATGACGAATGATCCCGAAGAGGCAGCTTCAGGCGCGGATGTGATTTACACCGACGTCTGGGCAAGCATGGGCGAAGAGGCTGAAGTCGAAAAGCGGAATCATATCTTCCATCCTTATCAGGTCGATGCGACTCTGTTTCGCCGGGCCAAGCGGGATGCGATCTTCCTGCATTGCCTGCCGGCACATCGAGGTGATGAAGTCACCAACGATGTCATCGACGCGCCACGGTCGCTGGTATTTCAGCAGGCGGAGAACCGGCTGCATGCACAAAAGGCGATCATGCTGGAATTGATGAAGGGTGAGTTCGTCAGGCTGCCGGGGCTCGCCGAGTTGCAGGAGTTGGTGCACGTGTGAGTGGAGAGGTTGACCTTGTTTTGAAGGGGCGGCTTCAAATTCGGATTTTGAATTTGTTTTGAAGGGGCGCGGCTTCAGCCACGCCATATGTGGCGCAAAATTGATGGCGGCTTCAGCCACTGAGGGTGCTCCGTGCGCGCAAGTCCCTCAGGGGCTAAAGCCCATGTCAATCGATTTCGTAACGGCCCGGCTAAAGCCGGGCCCCTTCAAAGCCCTATTCATGGAACACGTTCCAGCGCCGCAAGTTGCTTGTAGCTGCTTATGAAGACCATGCTCCTTGCCGTGGGCGGAAACTCCCTCATTCGTGCGGGCGAAAAGGGGACCATCTCTGAACAGCGAGCAAACGCCCAGCGCACCGCAACTCAGATCATCGGCCTCATCGGCTCCGGTTACCGGATCGTGCTTACGCACGGCAACGGCCCGCAAGTTGGGGCTGAGCTTCTGCGCTCGGAACGGGGAGCGAGTCAGGTTCCTGGGCACCCGCTGGACGTTTGTGGCGCCTCTACTCAGGGTGAGATCGGATATCTGCTCCAGCAATCGTTGCAAACCGAGATGCAGCGGGCCGGTCTGCACGTGCCGGTTGCGACGGTTCTCACCCAATGCCTGGTGTCGCTAGACGATCCCTCGATGAAACATCCCAGCAAACCAATCGGTCCTTTCTATTCGCGCGCAGACGCCGAGGAACGCAAACGCCTTTTCGGATGGGAGATCGTGGAGGACGCGGCCCGCGGTTATCGCCGCGTGGTTCCGTCGCCTGATCCAATTGAAATTGTCGAACTCGAGGTCATTCGCGATTTGGTCGAGCAGGGCGTGCTGGTTATCGCCTGTGGAGGCGGAGGCATTCCGGTGGTCTGGAACGATGGAAGATTGCAAGGCGTCGAGGCCGTGATCGACAAGGATCGTGCCTCCGCGTTACTGGCTTCACGCCTCGGCATGGATCTGTTTGTTATTTCTACTGATACGGATTGGGTATATCTCGATTACAAGAAACCCACGCAGCGTGCGTTGCGGCGCGCCGCAGCGGCTGAGTTGGAATCGTATGCGAAGGCGGGCCATTTCCCGCCCGGAAATATGGGCCCCAAAATCGAATCCGTGTTGCGCTTTCTGCGGAACGGCGGGAAAGAAGCCATTATTGCTTCTTGCGAGAATCTGTACCAAGCCGTGGCTGATTTGGACGGCGAGGGAACTGCTGGCACGCACATGTTCCCCGATCACGATCGTGCGGAGATCGAGCTAGATTTGCGACTCAAAATTCCCGTGGGAGGACATTAATGCCAGGGCCAACTGCCCCGCTCAAGCTGATCAAGTTTCCTGCTTCGGAATCAGCACTGGGAGGCGCGATGCGTCTGAAACATGTCGTCGAGTCTCAGCAATTCACCGTTCCCTTGCTCATGGAGTTGTTTGAACGATCGAAGGGCATGGAGCATGTGGTGGCACGCGGAGGCTCGCTCGACTATCAGAACCGCATCATGACCACGCTTTTTTATGCGCCTTCGACTCGCACTCGATTGTCGTTCGAGGCCGCCATGCATCGCCTTGGGGGGCGGGTTTTGTCGACGGAAAACGCGGGGGCGTTTTCTTCCGAGGTCGAAGGCGAGCAGGTGGAAGATTCCATCCGCATCATCAGCGGCTATTCGGATGTGATTGTGATTCGACACCCGGACGAGCACGGCGCACGGCGGGCGGCGGAAGTCTCGGCGGTACCGGTGATCAATGCCGGGGATGGCAATGGCGGGCAGCATCCCACTCAGGCTCTGCTCGACCTGTACACTATTTATCGGCAGCGTCCGCTGAATGGCCTGAGCGTGGCCATCATTGGCGAGTTGGACAGGGGACGTACGGCGCGGTCGCTGGCGTATCTGCTGGCCAAGTTTGAGCGGGTCAAGATGTTCTTTGTCAGCCCGCCGCAACTGCAGATGAAAGCAGACATCCTGGCTTATCTCGATGAGCACGGCGTCCGCTACGAACTGGAGTCGGATATCGACCGCGTGATTGGCGAAGTGGATGTGGTTTACCAGACACGAATCCGGCCCGAGCGAGTGCGGGATACTGATGGCCATATAAACGATGGGCTCAAGCGTTATGCCATCGATTCGAGCGTCGTGCAGCGCATGAAGGCGGACGCGCTCATCCTTCATCCGCTGCCTCGGACGGTCGAGTTAGACAAGTCCGTCGACGCCGATCCCAGAGCCATGTATTTCCGCCAGGCCATGAACGGCCTCTATGTGCGGATGGCCTTGTTAACTATGCTGTTGGACAAGGAATAGTGAGCGAGAGTGGCTAGCAGCTACAAGAAGGCGAGTTCGAGGAAGCGCAAAGCATCCGGCAGTCCGACGCAGTACGGGAAAGAGCGCATCCCTACCGAATCGGATTGGGGAAACTATCAGGCGGACCTAGACCAGAAGTGGGCTCATGATCAATACTGCGGTCGGTCGAATGAAGAAATGCAGCCGTACTTCCGCAACAGCCCCATCGAAGGCGCATCTGACCTCGAGTTCATGCCGGAGGTTCCGTTCCGCTACTACATTCTTGGATACCGAGACTTCGTAATGTCCGGCCATTTCAAGCGTCTAGGTGCCTCGGATGCCGCTAGTTGTTTTCTAAATCTGGTCACACGAAAGCTTGAAAAACAGCCCCGGTATATTGTTCCGATTATGCCCGAACTTCTTTCTGCCTTGGAGCATGTCGCCCATAATCAAGCTGAGTTCCAGGCAGACGAGAACATCTATGGCAATTTCTTGAAAAAGCTTGAGCGGATTGAGGCTTTGTACACGGAAAGCAAAAGCAGATATCGACAATATCCGTGAGTGCTGAGATTCGGCAAAATTCGGCTATCTTTTGAGAGGAACTTATGACAACGCAACTCATAGAGAAACCCATGCGCACCCAGGACTTCGTCGAACTCGAAAATCAGTATGGAGCTCATAACTATCATCCGCTGGACGTGGTGATCGAGCGGGCGGAGGGCGTTTGGGTGTATGACGTCGAGGGCAAACGTTACCTCGATTGCCTGGCGGCGTATTCCGCGGTGAATCAGGGACACTGCCATCCCAAAATTCTGCAGACTCTGAACCAGCAGGCGCGGAAGGTTACGCTGACCTCGCGTGCATTCCGCAACGAGCAACTCCCTCTGCTGTGCAAGGAACTGCACGACTTGACCGGCTTTGACATGGTGCTGCCCATGAACTCGGGCGCGGAGGCGGTTGAAACCGCCGTCAAGACGGCTCGCAAGTGGGGCTACAAGATCAAGGGCATTCCGCAAGAGGAAGACAAGGCCGAGATCATCGTCTGCGCCAATAATTTTCATGGGCGCACCGTCACCATCGTGAGCTTCTCGAGCGACGAACAATATCGCGATGGCTTTGGCCCGTTCACCCCGGGGTTCAAGATCATTCCCTTCGGCGATGCTCGCGCCCTGCGCGAGGCCATCACTCCCAACACTTGCGCCTTTCTGGTCGAGCCGATTCAGGGCGAGGCTGGAATTTGCATTCCGCCCGAGGGATTTCTGCGGGAAGCAGCGGAAATCTGCCACCAGAATCGGGTGCTGCTGATGGCTGACGAAATTCAGTCCGGCCTGGGACGCACCGGCAAACTCTTTGCCTACATGCACGAAGGCATCACGCCCGATGTGTTGATCGTGGGCAAGGCGCTGGCCGGCGGTTTCTATCCGGTCTCGGCCGTATTGGCGTCGCGCGAGATCCTTGGGGTTTACCACCCCGGCGACCATGGCAGCACCTTCGGCGGCAACCCGCTGGGCTGCGCTATCGCGCGGAGCGCGCTGCGCGTTCTCATCGAGGAGAAGATGGTGGAACGTTCCGCCGAACTCGGCGCCTATTTCCTTACCCTTTTGAAAACACTGCGCAGCTCCGAATTGAAAGAGGTGCGCGGCAAAGGCTTGTGGATCGGCATCGAACTACACGGCGCGGCGCGTCCCTACTGCGAAGCGCTCAAGCAAGAAGGGATCCTATGTAAGGAGACGCACGGCCGAGTGATTCGAATCGCACCCCCACTCATCATCAGCCGTCAGGAAATCGACTGGGCCTTTGAGCGCATTGCGAAAGTGATTCAGAAGCATTGAAGTTCTCGGGCGGAACAGGCTTCGTCGTTTGAATGCTTCATTGTCCGGTGACGGCAATCACATCTGTGCATGCCTGTTGGGTCTATCGTTTAGAAGGTGAACCGTATGTCTTCCCCTGCCATCGCTTCGTCGACCATTGAAGATGGCTTGCGCCAGATGGCCCCGGAGCAGTTGCGGGCTGCCCTTGCAAACTTCCTGCCTAAAGGCGCCACTGCGGCTGAGCAGACTCGGGCCATTGAAGCCGGGTTGCGAAGCCCAATTGGCCAAGCCATGCGGGACGCGATGGCGCGATGGATCGTCGACGAGATCGTTCCGGTGTCGAGGTTAGTTCCGCAGGCTTACCTGGCGTGGCGTCCTCCGGTTCGGGACGCGATGATGTTCGTAGTGGCGCGGCTTTCGCCGGCGCGGCTTGCCCCCAAACTTCAGGAGCAGCTTGAGCTTCCGTTGGATACTTCCGCGGAAGTGCGTCTGTTACGGTTGATCGCGAAAGTGCCTGGACTGCAGAAACTGGGACAGGTCATCGCGCGCAACCAGCATCTTCGTCCGGCGCTGCGGAATGCGCTGGAGCGGTTGGAGAACGGAATTCGCGATGTCCGACCGGAGGATGTGGGCGCGATCATTCAACAAGAGCTGGGGCCGCGAGTGGAGAAATACGCGGTGAAGATCGCGCCGGCTATTCTCTCGGAGGCCAGCGTCAGCGCGGTGGTGCGCTTCACCTGGCGTAACCCGGAAACCGGAAAACGAGAGCGCGGAGTCTTCAAAGTTTTGAAGCCTCACATCCCCGAGTACTTTGCGGAAGACATGGACTATTTGCAGGGGCTGGCGCAATACTTCTCGGACCGGCAGCACACTTACGGGTTTCCTTCGAAGCTGCTCCCCGATACCTTCAAGAAAGTCCGGCGACTCCTCCGGCATGAGGTCAATTTTCGGCGGGAGCAGAAAACGCTGATTGAAGCATGGGGCCTGTATCGGTCGATGCGCGGAGTTCGAGTGCCGCGGTTGATTCAGCCGCTGTGTACGCCCAGAATTACGGCGCTCACTGAGGAGCGTGGGATCAAGGTGACGAATGCAGCAGCGCGGCTGCCAGCTGCGCGGCGCAGAAAAGTTGCCGAGCAACTGATTGAGGCGCTGGTCGCCGTCCCGCTTTTGGCGGCGCAAGAAGACGCCATTTTTCACGGCGATCCTCATGCCGGGAATCTGCTTTATAACAATCGTACTGGTGAGTTGACGATCATCGATTGGGCGTTGCGGGAACGCCTCAGCCGGGATCAGCGGCGGCATCTTGCGCTCTTGTTCTTGATGGTGACCTTGCGCGATCCGGTGGGCACCTGCAACGAAGTTTTGGCACTGAGCCAGCAGCACATCCGAAGCACTTCGCCGCGGGGACGGATGGTTGGGGAATTTGTCACGCATTTTCTTGGCGAGCTGCCGGTAGTGCGCCTGCCCAGTGGCGTGGATGCGATGCTACTTCTGGAACGCCTTGCCATGAAGGGTGTGAAGTTTCCTGGACCGCTGATTATGTTGTCCAAAGTGATGTTTACGCTGGATGGAATTCTGGGCGATATTGGAGGGCCCGACAGCGGCTTAGGATTCGCCATCGCTCGTCACGTTGCTCAACATTGGATCCGCAATCGCAAAGAGTTCCGTTCGCCTCTGAAGAGCGGCGACTGGGTCACGCTGCAGTGCAGTGCTCTGCTTTATACGGGAAGGTTGTGGCTGCAGTGCGAACAGGCGATCTTGGATCGGCTGCTGCCGGCGGGTTCAACGACCCCAGTGGAGACGGCGGCGACGTAGAAACCGGTTTCGTCCGGCAGAACTTTTCGCTCACGGCTAAAGTCCACGTTCACAAAAACAGATTTTCGGTACGGCTGAGCCGCGCCCTTTCAAAGTTGTTAATTCTATCGAAGAACCACTGACTCTGTCTGACCTTACAGGAGCTTACCAGGAACGTCAGCGGCATCGTTCCAATCCGTTTCTGCCGCTGGCGGGATAAAGCTCATCGCTCGTTCGGCCAGGGCTGTGATGGTCAGGCTTGGATTCACCCCGAGGTTGGCCGACACTACGGACCCGTCGCAGACGTACATATTTTTGTAGTTGAAGACGCGGTGGCGAGAATCCACCACGCCGTGTGTGGCGTTATCGGCGATCACGCATCCCCCGATGCAGTGAGCCGTGCCCGGAACATTAAAGAGGATTTCTGGCAGCATACTCATGGGAAAACCACCGGTGAGTTGTGCGAGCGTTTTCGCGAACTCGTTGGCCTTTGGGATGTAGGTTGGGACCTTTTCGCCGTGGCTGACGAGAAACTTCCGGAACGGCCAGAACCAGGGGCGTTGCCAGCGCATTTCAATTTCTCCATCGAGCGCTTGCATGCAAAGCAGAATCACAAACTCGCGGGCCCATCCCAAGGGTTGCAAAACGCGGACCGTCTGGATTGGGTGGCGGAGCATCGATTTTATGACGTTCTTTAGCCACAGCGCAATCCGCCGCGGACCGGGGCGGCCATCGGTCAGAATGGTTGTTAGAAATCCCATGGCGTCGGAGCCGCGTGGGTAGCGGACTGCTTCAATGTGAGTGTGCTCGTCGATGTAAACGCCGGAGCCGATCGCGATGCCCTGCGACACATCTTCGGAATAACCCGGCGTGCGGGCGCCGATGAGCGATTCGGAATTAGTGCGCACATGTTGGCCGAGTTGGCTGCTGATGGACGGCAATGAACCATTTTCTTTAAGATGAAAAAGAAGTTCCATGGTGCCCAGCGCAGATCCGGAAAAGACTACGCCGCGGCAGGTGAACCGTTGGGGTTGGCGGCGAATCCACGCCGTCGATCTGACCGTGCTCACTTCGTATCCGGCGCTGCCGTCGTTGGAACCGGGCAGCGGTTTGACGTTCACTACTTTTATTTCTGGAAAGACTTGCGCTCCGTGTTTTTCTGCCAGAAAAAGGTAGCTGAGGTCGAGCGTGTTCTTCGCGCCGTGCCGGCAGCCCATCATGCAACCGCCGCAAGCGATGCATGTGGTTCGCGATGGGCCTTCTCCTCCGAAGAATGGATCGGGATAGGTTTTGCCGCCCAACTCCCCATCCGCGGGTTGGAAGATGCCGACCTTCGTGCAGTAGAAAGTATGCCCAGTGCCCGAGACTTCTGCAGCTTTCTTCAGGAGATGATCGGCCGGTCCGAGGATCCTGTTCTCGGTCACGCCCAGCATGCGGGCAGCGGTTTCGTAATGCTGGGGCATTTCCGCTTTCCAGTCGGACAATCCACTCCACGAACCCGCTTCCCATACTTTCTCTGGAGGCTGAAGCAAGGTGCAAGCATAGGTGATTGATCCGCCACCGACGGCGCAGCCGTGGAAGATGGTTGCATGCCTGAAGAACTGTATGTTGAAGAAGCCGCGCAAGCCGAGATTAGGACGCCATAGCCAGCGATGAAGAGACCAACTGGTGCGCGGCAGATTTTCAGGCGTCCAGCGCCGGCCCATTTCCATGACTGCGACTTTGTAACCCTTCTCTGCCAAACGATGGCCGGAAACGCTGCCGCCAAAACCAGATCCGATCACGATGAAATCGAAATCGAATTGGCGGTTGCGGTCCATACGAGCGCTATGGGCAAATCACCGATCCCCTGCGGCACCACGAGGCACTGTCGAAAAAGTGGGCCGGGATGCTTACGGGAATCGGCGAATCAAATGGTTGAGCGGCGACCACGGTTCGCAGGATGTTCCCTGTATTTTGCCACCAGCCGTGGAAGACCTGACCTCCGTTATAGCGAACTTGCAGTGGGCTCCAGCCGTTGAGATCGAACGGTGCGGCGAACGGGCTGACTGTCACACAGCGGGTGGAGAGTCGGAGGCCTTCATGCAGCGCTTTGAGCGCGCTTTCTTTCGCGCTCCAAAGCAGGGCCAGAAGGCGAGGGCGGTCGTCCGCAGATGCGCTCGCAACCAGGGCTTGCTCTTCGATGGTGAAATAGTCGGCGACAAATGCTTCGCTGCGCGGCTCGACCACTTCCAGATCGCAACCTATTTGCGAGCCGGATGTGGTCACGGCGCAGGCCGCTATCCCATCGCGGTGGCTCAGTGAGATTGCGAACTCTGCCGGTTGGTTAGCGAAGAAGACTTCGGGCGCGCCGGATGGCGCGGGGCTTATATCTATTTTCTTGAAGACTTGGGGATGAGCGGGCACATCCAGGCAAGCGGATACGGCACGCTTCGCCGTCCAGCGTCCCAGCCGCCAGTCGGCACGGCGCTTGGGAAAGCGCAGGGTGTTCAAACGAGCCGCTTCGTTTTCGCTGAGCCAGTCGTTTTCCGCCGGTACATCTGCTTCCGATTGTTCCAACCAAAAAACGTTCATCCCAAATTCACCTTGTGCGAGGCTAGGCCGCTTCCGTTATGACGGTTTCCGTTGTCCCAGTTTCCAATACCCTGGTTTCCGCCTTTGCCGATTTCGATTCGTCTCTTGCAATACCTCGTTCGACCGCGTGGATAAGATACGGACGCAGATTTGCCGGCGGAATAATGTAGTTGAGAGCACCCACGTCGAGAGCTCGCTGCACACTGTGCACTCGGTCAAACTCGGCGGCCATCTCGCCCAGTTTCTCGGAGTGGACGATTTTGAAGAGTTCGTCCCACTCGGCGCGCAAGCGGCCTTTCTCAGCGCCGTCCGCCTGGGCTATCGCCTCGTTTAGCGCCTGCAGGCGGGCATCTTTGCGAGCCTTGGCTTCAACCTCACCGGCGAAAACCACGGCTGCCGCCGGAGCGCCTCCGATCACGGAGGCATAGGTTCCCTCCAAGGCCGCCACTTCGACGCTTTCATTCAGGCCGCGAGAGAAAACCACGTACGCACCGCCGTGATAGCGGGAAATCACACAAAAGACGATGGGGCCTTTGAAGTTCACCACAGATCTACCGATCTCCGCTCCGTATTCAAGCTGCAGCCGGCGCATCGATTCCGGGGAGCCATCAAACCCCGACAAGTTGGCCAGGACCACTACCGGTCGATTGTGGCTGGCCGAGTTGATGGCGCGAGCGATTTTCTTGGAAGACTGCGGGAAGAGGGTCCCAGAAGTCCACTGGTCGGGTCCGTCGGCGGGAACAAATCCTAACCGCGGCATGGGCCGGGATTCGATGCCGATCAGGCAAACGGGATTGCCTCCGAGATGGGCATCCCACACTACCGCGGTCTCCGCTGCGCGCATGCCTGCCCAGCGCTCCAGGGGCGCGTGGTCCTGGTCGATGGCCGCCTTCATCACTTTGCGAATCTCAAATGATTTCTTGCGCCCTGGATTGGTCTCGTCTGACAAGATGTCGCCGATCAGTTCGAAACCGTCTTCACTGTTACCGTCGCCACTCCTGCCGTGAGGATAGACTCGGACGTCGCGATCGGTGGGATCCGTGGTCGCGTCCCGGCGGGGGAAACGCTCGCCCGGGGCCACGTAGGTGTGGTCGTAGTGGCGCAGCAGAATATGGCAGGCTTCATCGATATCGCGCGCCCAGTACTGCGCCTGGCCGTTGATACCCATGATGCGGTCGTAGCCGCCGATGCCTTGATTGTCCTCGGCCGAGACGCTGCCAGAATAGTCCAGCGCACGCTTGCCGGTTAGCACCATGGCCGCTTTCGGTGTCATGATCAGAATGCCCCGAGTGTGCATGAGCATAGTGGCTTCGGCGTTCCAGTAGGGCTGCGCGCCGACGTTGATTCCGTTGACCACCAGATTCACTTCGCAGCCCGCTTGCGTGAACTCGATCAGGCCGCGTAGGACTCGGGCGATCCAATCCATGTTCTCGACTCCGCTCTGCATCGAGATCTTTGCGCCGGCGGAGACGGGGAACCACTCCAGAGGAACGCCTTTCGCCCGAGCCAGACTTAACGCTTCGAGAATGCGCCGGCATTCTGGTTCGGCTATCGCGCCCAGGTCCTTGCTCGGATCTCCCAGCAGCAGCACGCGGGTCATGCCTTCGCGGTACTTGCTGGTAAAATTGCGAATCACGCCAACGATGATGTTGGCCTTGTTCTGACCGTAGGGACGATTTACGGGGATGAGACGGCCTTCGGAATCAAGGTCGTGCTCGACAAAATCGCCGGCGGGAAAGTCCGCCCGGGTGTGTTCCGGAGCCGGCGTGAGCATTTTGATGATTTCGTAAGGGTAGATGAATCCGCGCTGACGCATGCGGACGACTTTCTGGTCGTATTCGGCGAGCGGTTGAATGGGTTGGAGTTTGTCCGCGGGCCGGAAAGTGATGAGCATACCGCTGCCGCCCGGGCTGGAGATGCGCACCACCATTTCGCGCAACTCTCCGGTCGTCGGATTGGGAATGCGGGCGCGCACAATCACTTGTTCCAATCCCAAGCCTTCGGTCTCGGGCGCAAGTCTTCGCACCAGGTCACGCAATTCATCCCGCCCGAGATTAAGAGGGGGCCACACATTCAGCAGGATGCGATTCCAATAGAGGCGTTGATGGGCCGGACGCCGCGACTGAAACAGCCGAATGCCGGCCATTGCTTCGGTTAACATGCGCTCCAGGTGCGGCAGTTGCACGACGCGGCCGGTTTCATCCTGCACCGGGGTTACGTCACGCACTTCTGCGCACGCGAACAAACGTTCATCCTTGGGATTATCGCGGGCAACGGCATGGATAAGGTACACGTCTTCGACCGAGGGCAGGCGATCAATCTTGAAATTGCCGAGCCGCCAGAGGTGCAGCCTTTTCCCCATCATCGGATGGATTCCGCGGTAAAACTTCTCCTCTTCGTATGTATTTCCGTTGGGCCGATAAGTGAAATGCTGCGTGCCAGCCATACCCTGGCCATGGGAGGGACCGCCGACTGTGACCAGGATGCGACGGATCGAGCGTGGGAAGCCGGCATGGTCCAGCACCGAGCGCACTTCCTCCTGTGTAACTTCGGGGTCGTGCGGCCAGCCGGATTGGAAAACGTAAAAATCGATGACGATGTCATGATCCGATGGCACTTCCATGATTTTTGGAAACAGCGACCGCGCCGCCTCGGAGAGCTGAGAATACTCGGCATGCGTGGTAAATACGTGGATGCGCTTTCCCTCGTGATCGTATTCGGCGGAGGCATAGCAGCGCCCGTCCACCGTCTCGGTGTGAAAGTTCGTGAGCTTTCGAATCCGATAGTACCGCCAGGTGAGCGCTTCCAGAATCAACATGCGCATTTCGGGATCGGCGGTGGCTAACCGGCCGGAGAGCAGGCTCGCCAGGGGCTGCGGACATTCGATCAATGCACGGACTCTCTCCTGTCGATCCGCGGCATCGGGATTGGCAGCCATATAAGCGAGGTGTTCCTCCACTTGCCCGTACACCCGGGCGCGAGTCCGCTCAAACAGAGGTTGGTCGAAGTAGCGATAGTGCACCTCCCGGGCCAGGTCCGTGACCGCAGGGAAGAGCCCATTGGTCATGGACGCCATCCGGTCGAGGAGAGTCCGAAGGGACTGCTCAGCCTCGGGCGACATGGGCTGGACCTGCCGCAGACGGCGTTGCAGAACGCTTACAATGGGCGCGATTTGCTGCTCCATACGTTGACGGGACTTGTAGATCCACAGCAAACTCTCTTCCAGTTCGGGCGAGCGATCGAGCGTCTGCACTCCGTAGTGAGCCAGTGCGCGTTGAAGCGCGCTGACAAAAACTGGCGGGAGTCCCTGACCGCGCGTCTCCAGCATGCGCAGGTAGGAAAAAAGATAGGCCTCCGCGCTCGGCTCTTCACCGCTGGCCCGATGGTTTACCTCGGGCTCGCGTTGGAACAAGGAACATACGTCCGCAAAGATGTTGAGGATCTCATCTTCAGCCTGCCGTATTTCGTCGCTGTCCACGGGGCAACGCTCACTCCATTCAGCTAGCTGCCGCGCGGTGTGTTTCGGATCAACATCAAAACCCAACATGAGCTGGCGGAGTTCATCCAGGCTCTCACGGCAAGTGGATTGGATGGCTTCGCCGTTCTGCGCCGAGGCGAGCGACGCACCAAAGACTACCCGCTCTCCGTCCGCAACGGTGTCGCCTTCGGCAACGGGATCGATCTGCAGGAGCGGCGCTCCGGTGTCTACCTGCACGTTGGGGATGGTCATCACCTGACGGACCTTTCCGGAAAATGGGGCGACGACCTGCATTTCCATCTTCATGGCTTCCAGCACAGCCAACCGATCACCAACCGCAACCGTATCGCCGGGCTTGACGGCAATGGAAACCACGACGGCGGGCGCCGGCGCGTGCACCACGCCCCCATCGTCTCGATCAATCCGGTGCGAAACCCCGTCCACTTCGATCCGGTAACTCAGTCCGTGGACCACGGAGACGATGCGGAAACGCCGCCCGAAGACAGTGAGCCAACTCTCGAACTGACCCAGGCGGTCAGTCCGGGCATCGACGCGCGCCCCATTCACCTCCACGCGGTATTGCTGGGGACCGAGGCGATAAATCTTGGGTGAATAGCAATGACCTCGATAGCGTAGTTCCGCAGTCCGTCCTACCTCACTGCGGACATGCGGTCGCCCACGCACCGCCGACGCATAAAACTGCGTCTGCTCCACCGCCAACTGGGCATCGTAGATCTCGATTGCGGCTTGAACCAGAGCGACATCGGCGAAGTGCCTGGCGAGATGTTTACCGGTGGCCGCCAACTGGTCCAACCACCCATTATGAAATTCCCCACTCTGCACCTCTGGCCGGGCTAGTAATTCCAGTAGAAACGCTTTGTTACTGGCTCCGCCCTTGATGACGACTACACTCTCACGTAGCGCCCGCTGCAGGCGGGAAAGCGCTTCTTTACGGTTCTGGCCATAAGCAATGATCTTGGCGATCATCGAGTCGAACTCCGACGGGATAGAATCGCCTTCCGCGACGCCAGTGTCGATGCGAACTCCGGGGCCGGGCAGAATTCTGAAGCGCTCAATGGCGCCCGGAGCCGGAGCAAAGCCGTTATCCGGATCTTCTGCATTCAGCCGCACCTCAATGGCATGACCGGTGGTGCGGGGTGGTTCGCCTTCCAGACGGCCGCCGCGCGCGACGTGAATCTGAAGTTTGACGAGATCAATGCCAGTTGTGCATTCGGTCACTGGATGTTCGACCTGCAACCGCGTATTCATTTCCATGAAGGAGAAGCGGTTGATTTCCGGTTCGTACAGGAATTCGACAGTGCCGGCATTGCGATAACCGGTTGCCCGACTCAAACGCACCGCCGCTTCGCGCAGCGCCAGATCTTGCTCCGGAGAGAGCGCAGGCGAGGGTGCTTCTTCAAGGATTTTCTGGTGGCGTCGTTGGACGGTACAGTCGCGCACGCCGGCCGCCCACGTCGTCCCATAGTTGTCAGCAATAATTTGGACCTCGACGTGACGCGCGCCTTTAATCTGTTGTTCCATGAAAATTGTTGGATCCCCGAAGGCCTTGAATGCCTCGGCCCGGGCGCTGGCAAAGGCTTGCGGGAGCTGGTCTGCCGAACGCACGAGGCGAATCCCGTGACCGCCGCCTCCGGCCGTAGCCTTAATAAGGAGCGGATAGCCCAGACGGTCCGCATGGGCCCAAGCTTCATCGATCGTTTCCACCGGGCCATGGCTCCACGGCGTTACCGGTATGTGCTCCTGCTCGGCCAATCGTTTCGAGGCGATCTTGTCGCCCACCCGCCGCATCACATCGCCATCCGGGCCGATGAACACGATACGCAGCTCGCGGCACAGGTCGGCGAATGCAGCGTGCTCCGCCACAAAACCCCACCCCACCCATACCGCGTCCGCCCGCGCCGCCGCCAGCGCGCGCGCGACCCGTCCGTAGTCGACGTAACTGCTCTTCGGCTGCCGGGTGTCGGAATCGAGGACCTGAGCGGGACCGAGACACACTGCCTCGTCGGCCTCGCGCACAAACATGCTATGTCGATCAGGCTCGGTGAAAAGCGCGATCGTGTGTAACGATGTGCCGTGTTCTTGATTGAAATCTCGCGCTGCGTGGATGAACCGCATGGCGGCTTCGCCGCGATTCACGATGGCTATACGTTGAAATTCATGTTCCATAAGTCCCCCGATCAGGAGATCGTCAGGACAACCCGGCGATGTTCTTCATGCGGCGACGGCGTCCAGTGACATCGCAGCTTGCAGTACCTTCAACCCCTCGGCATCCACCGCGTTCGGAACCGCCACCGTGCGGTAGCCGCTAAGTTGCAGGTAGCAGTTTCCTTTCGCATCCAAGACCTCCGAATCGAAGCTGCCGCTACCCGTGCCGGAAGTGACCACGGCGTACAACCGGGTATCGGCCGATTCCGGGGCCGGCAGTAATAAGGATGAAACGCGATCAATGTGCAGCGGCAGGCCCATGCGGCCCTGCGCGCCCATCTCCCAGAGCCCAGCGGTTTGGAAGCAAAGCTCAATCAGGCGCGGCGCCATCAGTGTCGGCAGTTCCGACGGCAGATGGTTTGCCGGTAAGTCTTTGGCTAACAGGCCGACAATCCGGTGTCCGTCCCACCACGCCCGTTGCACAACTTGGTATGCCGGGCCGTGGAAGTAGAGGCGATAGATGTCGGCGGCTTCGATGATGTGTCCAATCGGATTGCCAAGCGCCGGCACGGTCACCGCGTTGGGCGCCTGTTTTGTAAGGCGCACCCGGGCGGTGAAGTGCGTGGTGACTTGGGGCTCAGTTTGCGTTGGAAGCGACCGGCTCCCGGTCAAACGGCAATCCGCCACGAGGGCGTCACCCTGCGGATGAATCACGGCCTCGACCGTTACCGTGCGCGGTTCCTTCCGATAGAACTTGAACGGCACTAGGAAGTTCACATCTTCGATCGTCTCGATATGCCAGCCGGGAAGCAGACATAGCGCAGCTTCGGCAAACGCCTCGATGCCCATGACTCCAGGCAACACGGGTGTGCCGTCAATTTGATGATCGTGGAGGAACGGCTGAATCGCCGGGTCCAGCGTGGTCTCGATTTTGAGGCCACTCTGCACGCCCACGCCTGCTAGATTGCCGATGATTGGTCCTTGTCCGGATCGCGTCAGGACTTCCGCTGCTGAGATATCCAGACCCCCGGTGGCATCCCACTCGCTCAGCAGAACACCGAGACGTTGGCCGATCACGATTTCACCGCGCGTCGCTCCCGCAATTAATTCGCGGCGGATCAAAGGGATCCCCGCTTCGGGCGGGATCATATCGATGCCCGCCAGTTCCATCATCTTAGGAATAGAGCCGCGCGTGGCCATGCCGATGCCACCCCACGCCGACCAGTCGATGACGATGCCGCGGGTATTCGGTCGAGTGGTGCGGAAGCTCGATGTGATCTTGCACAACAGGTCGTTGGCGGAACTGTAGTCGGTTTGTCCGCCGTTGCCGAAGCGTCCGGCGATGGAACTGAACGCCACCGTCGCCCCGAGGGGCATGTCGCCGATGGCATGCAGCAGATTGAACCAGCCGTCGCTCTTGACGTCGAAGACCAGATCGAATTCACGCGCATCTTTGTCAGGCAGGAAGTGGCTGCGCTCGGTGCCGGCGGCGTGCAGGAGCACATCGATGCGCCCGCTGCGCTCACGCACTTGTTTGATGATTTTGCTTACCGCGTCAGCGTCGGTGAGGTTGACGCTGAAATAATGGGCTGTGCCGCCGGCCGCTTTCACGGCATCAATGGCATTGCAGGCTGCTTGCGCCCGTTCCAAAGCAGCCAGCTCTTTTTCAACCAGGGCCGGCGTGGCGCGATCGCCGCGCGCCTGGATGCCTGCGAATAGATCACGCTTGAGGCCGTCCTTGTCAGTCACGAAGCGCTTGAGATCGGGATTCGCCGGGTCAGGCTCGGGCACCAGATCGAGCAGGTAGAAGGTGCCGCCGGAGGCCGTCGCCAAATCGGCGGTGATGGCGGAAACGATACTTCCGGCTGCGCCGGTGACGACAAATACGGTATTACTGTCGATAGTCAGACCGGGCTTGCCATCAATGGCAGGCTGTTCTTGTATGGCGATGGTCCAGCGCTGTCCTGCTTTGTAGCCAATTTCAACTGCACCGGGATCGCGCAGGGTCTCCTCAATCAGGAGGTCGGCGACCTCGGACGGCTTTCGACCCGCCTCAAAGTCGACCGCTTTGACCAGAGCGTCCAACCGTTCACGCTTATAGGTTTTGGTGAAGCCTGCAACCGCGCCGCCTAACGGTGCCGTCGCGCCAGCCTCATCGTAGCCATGCTGCCCGCCCAGTTGCGTCGCCGAGATCAGGAATGTGCCCGGCGCCGCAATCTGCTCGTACAGAATACGCATGGTGGCATAGAGCGATTTCACGCGCACTCGCAGGGCCTCGTGCCAGGTGGCTAGGTTCAAGGCATTGAGGTCGCCCTCGTTGTCCAGCGCTGAGAGCCAGTACACTCCCTGTACTGGGCCTGCGGCCAGCCAAGCCTTAAGCAGGCTAGCCTGTGCATCTGCATCCAGCTTCGGCTCGATGCGCAGAACTTCGACGCCCGTCGTCTTTAGCCGTTGCGTTAGCGCGTCTGCTACGCCAGATTTGTCGGGCATAATGACTACGCGACGACCGGATCCGAGCGTCACGCCAGTTGGCTTGCAAATGGCAAGCGGCGGGCGCAAGTTGGGAACAGGTACGCGGCGTGGAATGCGATTGGCCGCGTCGAAACTGGCGGGGGTCGGACGCGGAGTCGTAAACGAATTTGACCCCGAAGACGCAGGCACCGGAGGTTTTTTCGGCGCCGGTTCTATCTTCGCATTCGGGGAAGAGCTCACGGCGGGAGGTGTCGTCCGGCCGGGTTGCCGGTCGCGGGCGAACTTGATCACGTGCGCTAAAGTTGGGAATTCGCGCAGCTTGAGATTCTCGTCCCGCGGAATGTTGTACGCCGCTCGTACCGCCGCGAACATCTCAGCCTGTTTGACGGTGTCAATGCCGAGGTCGGCCTCGAGATCGAGATCGAGGTCCAACATATCTTTGGGATAGCCCGACTTCTCGGCCACGATGTTCAGCACCTTTTCTTTAATGGAGTCATCCGTCGCCGCTTGAACTACGACCGGGGGCGAAGCGGGCACAGTTGGCTCGGTGATGGTTGGTGAAGATGCTGCCGCAGTCTCGGCCAAGTCGGGGCGTTTGTCGAAGACGAACTGGATCACGTGCGCTAGGGTTGGGTAATCGCGTAGTTTGCGGTTCTCATCGCGCGGAATGCTGTAGATCTCGCGGATGGCCGCGAACATTTCCGCCTGCTTCACGGTGTCGACTCCGAGATCGGCTTCGAGATCGAGATCCAAGTCCAGCATGTCTTTCGGATAACCGGTCTTCTCGACTACCAGCGCGAGAACTCGGTCCTTGACCGCGTCGGCTGTAGAGGTTGGTGTTGATGTCGCTGCGGGGACTGGTTTCTCAGCTACCACAACGTTTGTGGGCGCTGTGACCTTGACTTCCTCCGTTGCTGCAGCTGGGGCTGCGGCCAGGTCGGGACGTTTGTCAAAGACGAACCGGATCACGTGCGCCAGTGTCGGATAGTCACGCAGCTTGCGGTTCTCGTCGCGCGGAATGCTATAGATCTCGCGGATGGCAGCGAACATTTCGGCTTGTTTGACGGTGTCTACGCCGAGGTCGGCTTCGAGATCGAGGTCTAAGTCCAGCATGTCTTTCGGGTAGCCGGTCTTCTCGACTACCAGCGCGAGAATCCGTTCCTTGACCGCTTCGGCGGTAGCGGTTAGTGTTGATGTCGCTGCGGGGGTTGGTTTCTCAGCCACCACAGCGGCTGGCGCCGCTATGGGTTTGATTTCTTCTTTCGCGGGCGTCGTCGCGCCCGCCAAGTCTGGGCGCTTTTCAAACACGAACCGGATGACGTGCGCCAAGGTTGGGTAGTCACGCAGCCTGCGGTTCTCGTCGCGCGGAATGCTGTAGATCTCGCGGATGGCAGCAAACATCTCTGCCTGCTTCACGGTATCGACGCCCAAGTCGGCTTCGAGATCGAGATCCAGGTCCAGCATATCTTTCGGATAGCCAGTCTTCTCCACGACCAACGCGAGAATGCGTTCCTTGACCGCGCCATCGCCAGCGGCGACTTGCGCAGATGTCACGGCCGGCGTCGCTTTCTCAACCACCACAGCGGTTTCCCGCGCTTCAGGTTTAGCCTCGTCCTTCATGGCGGCCGGAGCTGCGGTCAGGTCTGGCCGCTTCTCATACACGAAACGAATCACGTGCGCTAGCGTAGGGTAGTCGCGCAGCTTGCGGTTCTCATCGCGCGGAATACTGTAAGCCTCACGGATCGATGCAAAGACCTCAGCCTGCTTGACGGTATCAACGCCCAAGTCCGCTTCAAGATCCAGATCCAGATCGAGCATGTCGCCGGGATAGCCGGTTTTCTCGGCCACTAAAGCCAGCACTCTCTCTTTCACCGAGTCGGCTTTCGTGGCAGGCTTCGGCGGCGCTGGAGGTACGGCTGCCTTAATTGGAACCTCCACCTTGGGTTCGGCCGCGTTGCTCAGCGGCGGCTTTGGCACCGGCTTTGTCACGGAAAGGGGCACGGCAGGCTGCGATGGCTTGACGTCGGGAGTCGGTGCCGTCGCCGGACGTGAAGCCTGAACAACTTGTGCAACCCGCGCTGCCGACGCTTGATCCCGCACTCGCAGCGTGCGTTGGACTACTTCCAGATCGGCGACTGGACGACCTGCAAGTTTACTCAGCCATGCGCTCCAAGCAGTTTCGTCGGCGATGCGGTAGGCATAACCCAGAGCGTCCGGGCGACGGCGAATGCCGTCTTTCGTTTTTATCCAGTGCAGCAGCATCATGCTGATCTGCGAACCGAAACCTGCTCCCAGGTGTATGGCGAACTCGACGGGATAGGCGCCGCCTTGCGACAGGTTCAACCGTCCGAGTTCGGGATCGACTTCTTTGAAGTTGGCGACCGGGGGCACGCAGCCGGTTTCGAGCGCTTTAACTGCGACGACATCTTCGATGCCCGTACCCATGGCGTGACCGGTGAAGCCCTTGGTGTTGGCGATCACGATGCGATCCGCAACGTCGCCAAAGACGCGGCGAAGGGCGTTAATCTCTGCGGAGGCACTGCCCCCGCGCGCCGGCGTATAAGTTTCATGGGAAACGAAAACTGTCTGTGGCGCGATCTGGTGACGCGAAATGCTGCTGCCCGTTTCGGCTTTGGACACCAGGCTCTCCATCACCTGGCCGATGTGCTGAACATCGAGCCGCGTACCGTGAAACGCGCTGTTGCCGGTTACGGTAGACAACACTTCGCAGATGGGTTGTATTCCTCGCGCACGCGCGGCGTCGGCGTTCTCCACCACGAGGGCTGCGGCGCCCATGCCGATAATCATGCCGTGCCGACGGCGGTCGAAGGGGATGGCGGCTTCTGTGACCACTTCGTCGGTGGCTGCCGCTCCGCTGGCCAGGAAGCCAGCGCCCATCCAATCGATCAGATGGTCGGACGTAACATCGTCGGCCGAGATGACAATCACTCGACTGCAGCGCCCGGCGTGAATCCAGTCCTCGGCCAGTGAGACGCCCTGCGTAGTGCTCGCGCACGCAGAGTTGATTTGGGTATTGGGGCCGCGGGCGCCGATGAATTCGGCGAATTGCGAATGTCCCATGGACAAAACTCGGAGCAGGAATCGGCGATTGAATACGTACGGTTCTTTGTCGATGGCAGAGCGAATCTCGGCAATGCGCCGCTTTAGTTCTTGCACCAGCGTGGAATGACCATTCCCTTCAACCGTACCTGCGAGCAGGCTTTCCAGCGTGGCCAATTGCTCGCGGCGTTCGTGGTCCGCGTAGTAGCGCGCCATCTCATCGGCGAACGCGTCTAACCCGGGGAACGCGGAAGCAAAAATCACGCCGGTATCGTCGCGCAAAGCGTCTGGCAATCCCCAACGCTCCGGTAATTGCGTGCCCTTGGTGGTGGTTTTATAGCGCATAACCAGCGGGATGCCGGCGTCGCGTAATGCGTCGATTCCTGCAGCGATCGCCAGTTGGGTGACAACGTCGAGGGCACCCACACGTTCGGCGGAAATTCCGAATTCCTTTTCCAGATCAAAAGCGCCTCCGCGGCCCGCCAGCTTGATGACGTCCGCAACATCAGTGAGGGTCTCAAATCTGGCTTCTCCGCTTTCACTCTTCACCAGGCGTGTGATGTGTTTGTCGAGCATAGCTTGCCGGAAGCGCGCGGGAATCGAAGCGATAAACTGATCGCCGTGCAGGATGCGGCCGATGTTGCCATCGTCAAAGATATGGTCGGTACCTGGCAGGCCCAGCGCAGCTCCCGTGATGACCACTGGAACGTTGGTCGCGACGCCCTTCTGGCCGCGATAGATCTCGTAGCCGCGATCGAGAACGTCGGCAAACAAGTGTCCGAGTTCGTTGTAATGATCGCCGGTCGACTGGGCGACTGGCGTGGAGGAACTTGGCGCGAGGGCAACTGTCGCATTCGCTGCAACAGGGATTGGTTTAGAGGTTTCTGTCGCCGAGGAAGCAGCCGTCACAACGGTCGCCGTGGCCTCGCCCGATGATTTTCCGGTTCCAAGACCGAGTCCCGCCGCGTAGAGTCCGCACAAGGCCTGATTGAAGGCTACGATGTCTCCGACTTTCGGGTGATTAGTGAACAACGAAACCACATCGCTGCTGCCGCCGAGCACGTCCTCGGCAAATCCCTGCAACGCCTTTTTCGGTCCGACTTCAACAAACATGCGAGCGCCGGCATCGTACAGCGTGCGCAGGCCTTTAACAAATTGCACGGGAGAAGCAACCTGCTGGGTGAGAATGTCGAGCATTTTCGGCACGACGTCAGACCCGGTGGGATAAAACTCGCCGTTAGTATTGGCGACGATTGGCAGACGCGGCGATTGCAGATGCAGCCGCTGCAGCACTTCGCGCAAGGGCTTGCTGGCTCCAGCCACAATCGATGTGTGGAAGGCGTGGCTGACGGGTATCGCGGCCACGTCATAGCCCGCTTTTTGGAAAGCTTCCATGGCCTGCTCGACTGGCTTGCTGGCGCCGCCGATAACCGCTTGGCGATTGCTGTTGACGTTGGCGATCACGACGTAGCCTCTGATTGTCTTCAGGATGCGCTCGACTTCTTCAAGCGGAGCAAACACCGCGGCCATGCGGCCGTTGTCATCCATCGCCACCTGGGTCATTCCGCGACCGCGAGCGCTGACAGCTTCCAGGGAGTCAGTAAAGGGTAGGCCACCTGCCGCGACCAAGGCACCGTATTCGCCCAGGCTGTGTCCCATCGTGAAGTCGGGTTCGATGCCGTAGGCGGCCAAGAGCCGGGTCAGCGCCAGGTCGATTGCGAGCACGGCTGGCTGAGTTATCTCGGTTTGGCGAAGATCCTCTTCGGCCTTGGCAATTGCGTCGGCGTCCGCGTGGTCAACAAAAACGTATTTGGTGAGCGGCTTGCCGAGCAAGGGGGTCATGATGCGATCAGCCTCTGCAAACACTTCGGCCACGATTGGCTCGGTGTCGTGGAGCAACTTGAGCATGTTCGCGTACTGCGAGCCTTGACCGGTGTAGAGGAACGCCACCTTGGGAGCGGGGCCGTGACCACGGAAGATGCCTTGGGCTCGCAGGGCTTTCCATATTGCAGGTTGATTGGCCGCCAGCGCTTTGAGTGCGCTTCCCGCTTTGTTCGCAAGTTCGGCGGCGTCGTTGTAATCGATGGCCACGCGCTCGGCAGCGCGGAGATCGGATTCAGCCGGGGCAGATGGCGCGGGTGCATTGCCTGCTTTGGCGTCTTTCTCTACGGCGCGCAACCGCTCGATGAGCGCAGCCTCCGAGGCGGCGCCGACTACCAGAGCTCCGCGTAACGGAGCCTTATAAGAAGAAGCGTTAGAAGTGCGGGAAACATCTTGGGTATTCATAATTGACTCTTTCACTGTCGCCGGTATCTCAGTAACGGCAACCGACCGTTTGCCGTTTCCGTTCAGCCTGTGGGGAATGTATTCTTCGAGCACGGCGTGGAAATTGGTGCCACCAAAACCAAAAGCGCTCAGACCGGCGCGGCGCACGCCATCTGGCGGCATGGCCCATGGTTTCAGTTCGGTATTGACGTAGAGGGGAGAGTGGGCAAAATCAATGTTGGGATTGCGGTGTTCGCAATGCACGCTGGGCGGCAGCACCTTGTCCCGAAGCGCCAGCGCGGCTTTCAGTAGCCCGGCAGCACCGGCCGCTCCTTTGAGGTGCCCAATATTCGATTTGACCGAACCCAGCGCAACGGAATTCGGAGGGAGATTAGAACTGCTGAGCACATCAATCATGCTTTGCACTTCGACTACGTCGCCCACGCTAGTGGATGTGCCATGACCTTCGATCAAGGTGGCGGTGGCCGGCGACAGTCCGGCATTCTGCCAGGCACGCTCGATGGCCAACTTTTGGCCGGCTGGGTTGGGCGCGGTGATGCCTTTTCCCTTGCCATCGCTCGATCCGGCTATGCCGCGCAGTACGGCGTAGATCTTATCTCCGTCCCGCTCAGCATCGGCCAGACGCTTGAGCAGAAAGATTGCAGTGCCTTCGCCCATGACGAAGCCGTCGGCTCCTTCGGCGTAGGGACGAGTGCCAGTCGCGGAGAGCGCACCTATCTTGCAGAACTTGATGTAGCTCGAGACGCCCATGTTGCGGTCGATGCCGCCGGTAACCGCAAGGTCAAAATCGTTCGCAACCAATCCCTCAGCAGCCGAACTGATGGCCGCCATCGCCGATGCGCAGGCCGCGTCCACAACGTAGTTAGGTCCGTGAAAGTTGAAAATGTTTGCGATCCGGCCGGCGATGCAGTTGGCCAATTCGCCGGGCATTGTATCTTCGGTAACGTCCTGAATGCGGTTGGCCATCCGGTCGTGAAGTTCTCTGGTAATGTCGCGGCGCAACGTCTCCGGCAGGCCGGCGAAGCTGGTGCTCTCAGCCAGTTCATGTGCGTATTCCGGAAAGTACAGACGCAAGGCGGTGAAATAATGTTTTTCCCCCGCCATGGCATTGCCGAGAATTACTGCGGTACGATCCGTGTTCAGCGGACGCTTGGGGAAGCCATAGTCCTCCAGCGCTTCGCGGGTGCAGGCGATCGCCCATTTTTGCGCATCATCCATGGCGGCGATGACGCGGGGCGGAACACCTAGACGCCACTTCATCGGATCCCACACGTAGTCGCGCACCCATCCGCCAATCGTTGAATAGGTCTTGTCCGGCGCGCTATGGTCGGGATCGAAGTAAAGCGCCGGATCCCAGCGGTCACGGTCGACCTCAGTGATGCTGTAGCGACCGTTCTTCACATTTTCCCAGAAAGCCGATACGTTCGCGGCGTCGGGCATGATAGCTCCTGCCCCTACAATTGCGATAGCACGATAGGATGTGTTTTCCATGACGAGGCTCCTATATGGTCGATCGTTAAGGCCTAGGCGGCCGCTTCCAAGCGCTTGGCTGCGCGGCCGTACAGCACGTCTGCAATGTAATCCAAGTCCGAAATGAGGCCGGATTGCGCCCGGTGAATGGCGGGCAATCCCAAACTCGTTTCAAATCCTGCGATCTCGGCATCGCTGATGCCTCCGGCTCCTATGATCCAGCGCAAACCTTCTTCGCCCACTTTGATCGCGGCATCGCGCGCAAAGACTCGGCTGATCGCTGCCAGCGCGGTTACATCGAAGCGGCGATTAGCTTTTTCGTTTAGCTTGCCATCAGCCAAAAGCGCGGCGCGACGGGACAAACTCCCCGCGCATTCGACATAAGCGATCAACTCGCCCAGGCGCAGAAGAATGTGTTGATAGCGGGTGAGCCGCGCGATCCGCGCTTTTTCCATAACCTCGGCCAGTGCGTGGAAAGCCAGCGCCGCAATATCAGCGCCTACGTTCGAGTGGCGGGCGTGCAATGCTTCAAATTCCTTCGCCCGCTCATGATAATGCTGCCCGCGCGTCTTGAGGTGAGATTGCCAGCGATCGCGACTGATGGTCATCTCCATGATCTCGGAGGTGCCTTCGTAAATAGTGGTGATGCGAACGTCACGACTGATCTTCTCCACCATGTACTCATGCGTGTATCCGTAGCCACCCAGCGCCTGGATGCTGGCCTCGGCCGCCGTATTCCCGGCTTCGGTCGCCATGTACTTCGCGATTGCGCCCTCGGTGTTCAAGCTGCCTTCGACCCCGGCGTCGATACGCTCCGCCGTTTCTTCGATGTAGGAGCGGGCTGCTTCCAGACGCGCCACGTTAGGCACGATCAATTTGTGGGTGTAGCCTTGCTTTTCCGAGAGCGGTGCTCCAGCTTGAATTCGCTTAGTTGAATACGGAATGGCCCGATCGAGTGCGGCCCAGCCGCCCCCAAGGCCAAACGCCGCGACCATGAGTCGCGTATAGCCGAATACGGCCTGCGCCTGATTGAGTCCCTGACCTTCCACGCCTCCCAGCAGTCGGTCGACGCCGACATAAACGTTGTCTAACGCGAGAGCTGCGGTGTTGCTGAGACGGATGCCATGCTTATCTTCGGGCTCGTCGTGAGTGAAACCCTTCGCTCCTTTTTCCACCACGAACCAGCTCGGCCCGGCGGGCGTGCTCGCCAGAATCGTGTAGGCATCGGCGATTCCACCATTGCTGATCCATTGCTTGTTACCGGTTATCTTGTAGCCGACAACCTTGCCGTTTTCTATGACGGGGTCCGCCGTGGTGCGAAGTGCTCCCAGGTCGCTGCCGGCCTCTGGCTCCGTGGCGCCGTAGGCAAACAACAATCCCTCTTCCGCAATGCGCGTCAGCCAGATTTTCTTTTGCTCCGGAGTGGCGCCGACCGTGATCGGATCGCTTCCAAGGAACGTGGCCAGCACGGCCGTGGCAACGCCCAGATCGATGCGGGCCATTTCCTCGCAGACGCAATACACATCGAAGGCTCCGCCGCCCATGCCGCCGAACTCTTCGGGGATGAACAGGAGTTGAATGCCCAGCTTGTCCGGGCTGCACATGTGGCGGACAATTTCGAGTGGGCATTCGTCCTTGTCATCGAGTTCCCGGAGGATCTCGTCGGGCAGGCGTTTCTTGGCGAAGTCCTTGAGCGACTTCAAACTGAGTTTCAGGGTTTTACTTGTGATCATGGCGGTTCCTCTCTTTGTTATGCGGCGCTGCGCATTTCACGAACTTTGTTGGTCAATTCCGGCAAGAACTCCAGAATGTCATCGACAATGCCAACATCTGCGACCTGAAAGATGGGAGCCTTGGGGTTCTTGTTAATGGCGATCAGGAATGGACTGCCCTTAAGGCCAGCCAGATGCTGGAAGGAGCCACTGATGCCGCATGCCAGATAGACCTTGGGCTTAACGGTCTTTCCGGATGAGCCCACCTGACGTGACTTCTCCATCCACTTGGCGTCGACCACGGGCCGCGAACAGCTCACTGCTGCGCCCAAGGCGTCAGCGAGTTCCTGCGCGATGGCGACATTGTCTTTTTCCTGGATACCTCGGCCGATGGAAACCAGAATGTTGTGCTTGGTGATGTCGACATCGCCCGCCTCGGCGACGACCGTTTCCAGATAGCGCCGTCCCGCGGTGAGTGCGCCGACATCAGCAGACTTGTCGATCACGGCTCCGGTGATGGAGACAGCTTCCAGCGGTTTGAATGCGCCTGGACGTATGGTGGCGACAGCGCCCGATGAAATGTCACATCGAACGTGAGCGCTCACCTGTCCGCCAAATTCCTGGCGGATTACTTTGAGGCCGGCGCCTTCAACCCCCGTGATGTCCAACACGTCGGAGACGAAAGCTGAATTCAGCTTGATGGAGAGACCCGGAGCCAGATCGATTCCGAAATGCTCGTGGGCAACTAATACGATGCTATTGCTCGGCAGCACCTTGAGCAAAGCCTTCCGGATCAGTTCAGCATTCGGGTAGGCAAGAGCTTCGTTGGCGATCTTCCACGTCTCAGCGTACGAAGCGCCGAGAGTATTGCACGCCGCGTCGAGGTTCGGTCCCCAACCGGCAAGGATGGCTGTCGGCGACGCACCTGGATCGATCTTTCGCGCGGCCGCTGCGAGTTCGAATGCGGAATCGTCGACTGCGCCATTCTTATGTGCGACGTAAGCAAAAATGCGAGCCATTATTTCAACCCTCCTTTGGCTGCCACTAACTCCAGAACTTTGTCGATGTTCTCTTCCCTGCTGCCGTGCAGAATCTCGGCCCCCTTGCCCAGCGCTGGACCGAAGTAGTTCACCCTTTTTACTTTGGCGGCAGTTTTCCCGACAGTACTTGCGTCCAATCCAAGGTCGGAGACCCCATAAGTTGGGATAGGGATAGAGGCCACTTGCCGGATGCCTTTCATGCCGACATAGCGAGGCTCATTGATGCCGGTCTGAATCGAGAGCACGCAGGGCAGATCGATCTCGCTGATCTCTTTGTTGCCGCCTTCAATTTCGCGGCTGACTTTCAGCTTTTTGCCGTCCAGAATTTCGATGGAATTGACCAGAGAAGCGAACGGGTAGTCGAGGAGCGCCGCCAGCATTCCACCGACCTGAGCGCCGCCGTCTTCGGCTTGAACTCCGGTCAGGATCAGGTCGTATCTTCCCTTCTGCACGAAGGCTTTCAAAATCGTTGCAATGCCCCTGCCGTCCGATCCGCTGAAGGCATCGTCCGTGATCAGCACGCCGTGGCTCGCGCCCATGGCCATCTCCCGGCGCAGGACTTCCTCGTCATCTTCGTCGCCAACCGTGGCGACGGTGACGTTTCCACCAACCCGGGCGGCGATCTGAAGCGCCTCTTCGACCGCGTAGTTGTCGGGTTCATTGATCGAATAGACCAAATCGTCCCGCTCGATGTCGTTTCCTGCACTGTTGAGTTCAATCTCATTTTCCGAAGTGTCAGGCACTCTTCGCACGCAAACTAGAATCTCCATAACTCATCCTCCGTGTTAGGCCATTGTCATTCCGAGGAGCGAAGCGACGAGGAATCTGCAGTCTTAGAGTTCGCCAGTACTGCAGATCCCTCGCTTTGCTCGGGATGACAAGAAATTGAGTTGTTCAACAAGCTGTCGGTTCTTACTTCCACGTCACGTGCAATTTGTTTCTCCACCAACTCCGCCAGATCGATGGCGGTCATTTTTCCTTCCAGGCCCGCAACCTTGATCGCGTCTTCGACATTGACCATGCAGAATGGGCAGGCCGTCACAATCACACTGGCCCCAGCTTCGGCGGCCATCTTGACTCGCTTTACGCCCATTCGCTGATCTTCTTTGGGCTCGTAGAAGAGCATCAGCCCACCACCACCGCAGCAGAACGAACGGTCGCGGGAGCGGGTCATTTCGACTCTCTTCAAACCGGGAATCGCATCCAGCACATCGCGAGGGTCGTCGTAAATCTGGTTGTGCCGTCCCAGATAGCAGGGATCGTGGTAGGCGTAGACGCTGTTTGCGTTTTCCACCGGATTGAATTGAATCTTGCCGGTTTTCACTTCTCGGGCGATTACCTGGCTGATGTGCTCGACCGGCGGCACATCCTTGTAATCGTGCTTCAGCGCATTGTAGGCATGCGGGTCGGAGGTGACGATCCGCTTGACCCCGGATGCTTTGATGGCCTCGACGTTCTGGTCGCGCAATGCCATGAACAGCGTCTCTTCGCCGAAGCGCCGGACTTCGTGGCCGCTGTCCTTTTCGGCCGCGCCCAGAATTCCAAAGTTCTCGCCGACGTGCTTAAGGATCTTGGCCGTCGCGCGCCCGATCGATTGCATGCGGTCATCGAAGGAGGTGATGCTGTCGACAAAGTACAAAGTGTCCGCACCATTTTTGCCGTCCACAACTTTGACGTTGCAGGCCTGCTGGAACTCCTTGGCTTTTGTCCAGTCGGCCTTTTTCTTTTCCATCTTGCCGTATGGATTGCCGCGGCTCTCCAGTGCCTTCAGCGGCTTTTGCAGGGACTGGGGCACATTGCCCTCATCAATCATGCCTCGGCGCAAATCGACAATCTTGTCGATGTACTCGACCAGCAGCGGGCATTCTGCTTCGCAAGCGCCGCAGGTGGTGCATGACCAGATTTCATCCTCAGAGTAAATGTTCCCGATCAGGGGCTTGCCGTTGCCTGAACTGCCAAACATCGGATAGTGCTGGAAAGCGTAGTCTCTCGCCTTAGTGGTGATGAATCGTGGCGACAACGGCCTTCCCACCGCATTGGCTGGGCAGTTATCCGAACAGCGCCCGCAGTCGGCGCAGGAATAGAAATCGAGCATGTGCTTCCAGGTGAAGTCTTCAAAGGTCTTTACGCCGAAGGATTTCACCTGATCCAGATGCTCCTCGCTGACGCCCCATCGCACCGGCTTCAGAATTTCGCGATCCAGCTTGGCGAAATAAATGTTGAACAGGGAGGTTTCCACGTGGAACTGGATTCCGAACGGCCGATAGCAGAGCAAGAAATAAAAGGTCACCTCATGAAGCAGATAAGCACTGAAGTAAACCCTGCCGAGAGTGGGCAGGGCAGTTGAGGCGAGTAAACTCTGCAACATCCAGGGAAGCGAAAATACGGCCAAGATTTCAAGGGGCTGGCCTTGCTGCGACTGGGCGGCGGCCTTGGCAGCTGCAAAGAGGCTGTCGGCCACCATCAGGATTGCGATCAACGCTAAGAGGAAGATGGCATCAGCGGTGTGAGCTTTGCCGTATCTTTCCGGCACGGCGTATCGCGCAGGCTTGAAAACCAGACGGCGAATCACGGCGATCACCATACAGAGAAAGACAACCGTGGCGGCGTAATCCGTCATTGTGTTGTAGACTTCCCCGGCTCTTCCGGAAAGGCCGGGCATGACGAAATTCTCGGAGACGCCGACAATCAGCGTGGTGAAAGCACGCATCGCCAGGAGGATGAAGCCCGCGAAAATGAAAATATGAATGGTCCCTGCGGTCTTGTAGCGCGGTTGCTTCCACTGCCCCAGCCAGAATTTCAGCACCCTTCCCAGCCGCGCCAACGGTTGATCAAAGCGCAGATCGCGTTGGCCCCGAATGAGAGGAACCAGGCGCCGAGCCACTATGTAGGCAAAACATGCGACACCCAGAATATGAATGAATATGAACAGGACTCGGCCTGCGTCCAACCAAGATGTTATTTGCGCAGCTGACTGGATGCCTTCCATTTCTTTCTCCCGCTCTGCAACCACTAGGCGATCAATCGCGTCAAGACTTCGTCCTCCTTAACTGGGGGCCCGGCTACTACTGCTGGTTCAACCGATGCGAGCGGCCGGAGGGGAATGGACACACGTCCTGGCTCCGGCGTCGGCGTGGGTTTCGATGCAACCTTCACCTTTGCGCGCACTCTCTTCTTTTTCTTTCTCACTTCTTTTCGGGGAGGTGCGACCCCGGCGGCGTCCCGCAGCTCTGCGAAGCTCAACTGCAGAAACTCTTCCAAGCGCCGCAGATCCGGTGCTGCATGCGAACATCCGCTGAATCCGAAATATGCCGTGCCGTTGTAGGTGAGGATGGCGCAGTTGAGCGCCATCTCGCCGCCGACCGGCACATAGGGATAGCAGTGCAGCATCTTGTGGCCTAGCAGGTATAACGGTTGTTGTGGTCCGGGTACATTGGTGCAGACCATATTGAAAGGCGTGAACGGCAACCTGCTGATGATGTGGCCGGCGAGCGCCTGCGCGGAATTCGGGAACATGCCGATCAGGCCACCAGCCAGGCTCACTAATTCTGCGGTATGCGCGCGCTTGAGAAGCTCGGTTCTCTTGTGGACGGCAGCCAGCAGTTTCCGAGGGTTGCGAATATCCAGCGGAATGGTGACCGGAACCAGGGAAATGCGGTTCCCCAATTCTCCCGGACCGTCGCTTCCGCGCAGATTCACCGGAACCATCATGCGGAACTGCCGGCCCTTTACACGGTCGCCATGTAGTTCGAGGTAACGCCGGATGGTCGCCGTCACCAGCGCGAGAATGACGTCGTTCACACTGGTACCGCAGGTTTGCCGTATGGCTTTTATTTCTGCTAATGGAACTTCAGCCCAGGCGAATTTCTGTGGTCCGCGATAGAGAACGTTGAAGCGCAGCCGCTCGGTGGATACGGCGAGTTCCGGAAACAGCGCGAACTCGTCCACGCCCAGGTTTCCGCCATTGGCGGCGAAGCGCTCTGCCATGCTTGACACGTCCGCCAACGCGGCCAGAATTCGTTTGACCAATTCAGAATAGGAATCAATGCAGCCGTTGGTCAGCGAGCCCCAGACGTCACGCGGCGGTGGAACTCGGAGGCGAAGCTTTCGTTTGGGCAGACGCGGCGCTACCGGGCTTGCATCCATGACCACGTTCATGATGCCAACTCCGGCGATGCCATCGGCGAGGCAGTGGTGCAGGCGGAAGATCAGCCCGCTGCGATCACCTTTCAGCCCGTGCACCAGGGTCATATCCCAGAGCGGGTGCTGCCGGTCCATCACCGTGCTCAGAATCTTTCCTGCAAGCGTCTTCAACTCCGCGTCAGTACCGTGCTTGAGCGTCGCCTCGCGTACGTGATTGTGGATGTCGAAAGTTGGATCGAATTCCCAGGTGGGAAGGCCAATATTAAGGAGGGGGGGAATGACTCGCTTGAGGTAACGGGGAATAAGCGGCAGCTTCGACTCGACAAACTGGACGCAATCTTCGAAAGGAACCTTCCCCTCAAACACGCAGACACAGGCCACGTTGAGGGGCATGCCCGCGCGTTCCAGGTGGAGGAAAACCGTGTCCCCCCAGGAAAGGCGGTCACCTTGTTGTTGGCTCTGCATGACAGCTCTCCTCATCATCAGTTCACGAAGGAAAATCGCGACGCCAGCTTCACTAACTTGAGCACTTTGTAGACATCGACGTTGACGCCACGTAACGCGACCTTAATGTTTTTGTCGTGTGCAAGGGCTGCAAACTCTTTCAACCCAGTGAGCATGCTGGAGTCGATCCGGCGCACGGAGGAAAAGTCCAAAACCACTTCACCCTCGGCGCTGTCCAGTTTTTCGCCCGCCTCTTGCAGCGCTTGAACAACGCGTTGTTCATCGATCTTGGGCCACACCGTAATCGTCGCCATACGCATCACCATCCGCTACCCAGTTTGTCCTCGAGATGCACCTGCCACCTTCGCCAGACTTCGCCCCTGATAGGCCTTCCAGTACAACTCGGCTAATTCGCTCATCAACGGCATGCGGGGATTCGACCGCCAGGACGGATCGTCAAAGGCAAGCTTCGTCAGTTCAGGCATCGCCCGTTCGAATTCTTCCTTCGAGATTCCGAGGTCGGCGATCGAACGCGGGAAGCCCAATTGGTCGAGCAACTGTTCGATCGCCACGATCAGGTTCTTCACTTTTTCGTCGATCGTGTGGCCGCCCAGACCGAGCAGATCCGCGATCGTGGCGTACTTCTTGTTCGCGATATATCCCTTCTGATACGGCGACGGAAGAAACTTCGTGGGCACGGCCGCGTTGTACGCAATGACGTGCGGCAGCATAAGCGCATTGGCCCGGCCGTGCGCCACGTGGAAACGCGCCCCGAAAGCATGCGCCAGCGCATGATTGACGCCCACGGCCGCGTTGGAAAACGCCATCGCCGCAATGCAGGCTGCGTTGTGCATCATGGTGCGGGCCTCTTCATCGCCCGGATGCTCGAAAGCGATGGGCAGGTACTTGAATGCCATCCGGATCGCCTGCATGGCGTTGCAATCGGTATAAGGCGAAGCCAGACCAGAAACTGCAGCTTCGAGGGCATGGGTCAGGCAGTCGATGCCAGTATCGGCTGTGAGGCCCTTGGGCATGGACATCACAAATTGCGGATCAACGATGGCCACATCGGGGGTCAGAGAGTAGTCGGCGAGAGTCACCTTCCGCCCGCGCTCTTTGTCAGTCAGAACGGCAAACGGAGTGACCTCGCTACCCGTTCCGCTCGTGGTCGAGATGGCAATCAGCCGCGCATGGTTCACCTTCTCGGTCGGGTACTGGACGACACGCTTGCGCAGATCCAGAAAAGGCGTGGCCAGTTCTTCCAGGTCAGCATCCGGCGACTCATACTTGAGCTTCATGATCTTGGCTGCGTCGATTACCGACCCGCCACCCACCGCGATGATTTGATCCGCCTTGTAGAATTTGAGCGCTTCCACTCCCTCCATGATCACCTTGACCTCAGGCTCCGCATCGGAAATGACCGAGACGTGCACGTGAGTTCCCTCGGGTATGTAGCGCCGGACAAGGTCCACGTGGCCCATCTGCTCAAGAGCGGGATTCGTAACGATGATGGTCGAGCGCGATGGGAACTGGTGCACATTCTCCACCGCGTTGAGGTTGAAATAAATTTGATTGGGAACTCGGAACCACATATGGGCTTGCGTCCTCCGAGCCACACGCTTGATGTTCAGATAGTGATAGATATTTACGTTGTCGGTGGTGCTGTTGCCGCCGCCGGTGCCGCATCCGAAGGAGAACGTAGGCACCAGATCGTTGTAAATTCCGCCCACTGCTCCGACTGAGCCGGGTGAGTTCACCAGGATCCGCCCAGCGTTGATCACCTCGCCAAACTTGCGGATGATCTCTTCGTTGCGCGAGAAAATGACCGCCGTATGTCCAAGCCCACCCGCAGAGTTCACATCGACGCAAACCTTAAGCGCCTCGTCGACGGACTTGGCTCGATAGACCGCGAGCACAGGGAATAGCTTCTCCACCGACAAGGGATGTTCGCGGCCTACGCCTTGAATGGGCGCAATCAGCAGCTTGGTATCCGGCTTCACGGAAAGCCCAGCCAGCCGGGCGATGTCGCTAGCCTTCTGCCCCACCGCCAGGGGTTGCATAAACCCGGTCTCGGGGTCGATGACCGCGCGCGCCAGCAATTTTGTTTCTTTTTCGTTGCAGATGTGCGTGCGCAGTTCGGCAAACTTCTTCAGCACGATGTCATAAATTTCATCGTCGATAACCAAGGTTTGTTCTGAGGCACAGATGGTTCCGTTATCGAACGTCTTGGAGAGGATGATGTCCACCACGGCCGTATTCAGGTCGGCCGTTTTTTCCAAGTAGACTGGCGTGTTACCCGGCCCCACACCAAGCGCTGGTTTTCCGGAACTATACGCGGCTTTCACCGCACCCGGCCCGCCCGTGGCATCAATCAGACCCACGTCCTTGTGCCGCATCAGGTAAGCGTTGTCCTGCAGAGTGTGTGTTTCCAGGCAGGCAAACACCCCTTCGGGCGCGCCATGCTTCACCGCAGTTTCGTACATGATCTTCACGGCTTCGGAGCAGCAGTGCCACGCATTCGGATGGGGACTGAAAATAACCGCGTTCCGTGTCTTGATGGCCATGATGCATTTGAAGAGCACCGTGGAAGTGGGGTTCGTGATCGGTGTGATCGAGAAGATGACCCCGATCGGCTCAGCCATTTCCACCAGGTTGCGCTCGGGAAACTCGCGAATGATGCCAACGGTGCGTTTGTCCTTGACGTAGTTGTAGGCGAACTCGGTGGCCACCATGTTCTTGATGACCTTGTCTTCCATGACTCCGAGCTTGGTTTCCTCAGCAGCCAGGCGGCCGAGATGTTGAGCTTGTGCCAAGCCAGCCAGGACCATCGGCTTGACGATGCGATCAACGTCCTCTTGAGTGAATTGGGTAAAAATGGCGGCGGCGATTCTGGCCCGACTGATTAGTCCCTCGAGGTAGGCGATGCGTTCGTCACTGAGGCTTTCTGCGGCCAGCGGAATCTGAATTCGCTCTTTTACGACTTCGTGCGTAACCATTGCTGCCCCCAATCCCTACCTGTCGGAGTCCACTTCCGATGAGGAGCACGCTCACTCTTTGTTCCCAGCGCTCACGACCCCTGGGATGGTGGTCGGAGCACGGGCAAAGCTTCCTTACCGCTTATGCGTAGTCGATGGGATGCTTTGCGAACCAGTGCTCATCGCGCACTTTGCCAATGTTCTTCAAAGCACCACAAGCGACACTCGCTGATAAACGACGGCTCTCCCAAACGACACCTGCGCCAAAGCCAATGACACCCCCGAGCAAACCGTACGCCAAGGTTCTGCTTATGGATTTCTCCCGGGACGCTGGGTAACTGCCCAACACGCCGAGGCACGCTCCAAGAACGGCGGGCTTGAGGGCGCTTCGAACGGACTCGCTCAGAAACGGAGCAAGAGATTCTCCGTTGAAAAATGTCTCTCCACCTGCACGCGCTCCCTCGATTCCGGAATGCAAGAGCTCTCGGCCATAATCGGAATTCGACTTCGACCATTCGCGTAAGTCCATCGGATCCTCACGGTGTCAAATCAGGAATACCAAATTCACTACACCACTCAGCGCCGGGGTGAGTCGGTACCCCGAGTCACCCCACGTGGTGACCTTAGTCACATTTGGGGAACCTTCTTGGATGCAGCACCTTACGCAGCTTTTGCGGGAACGACCTTCTGACGTCCCGGGCACAAACGGTCACTTAGGACAGAATTCCTTCCGAGTCGAGGTCGCTGGGGGAAAATAGGGCCGACTTATCCTCGCGGTCGTCTATGGACCGCTTCGTCTAATTCGGAGTGATGGTGGGAGTCGGAGCCGAGCTGTGCACTTCCGAATACCAATCGATCCATGCTTTTGGACTCCGGCCTAGATCGCGTCCGACAATCCGTGCGAGGCACGATTCGGCTTCACTTGTCATGGCATCTTCGGTGACAAAGGGCGCTAACAGGGGAACGGTTTCTGGGTACTTGTGTTGACACAATGCTCTTTCTGCATCCCATTCGACGCTCCACATTCCCGGTTGGCGTCCAGGCAGGAACGTTTTAAGAATGCGATCTATGGTCGGCAGGTTGGCCTTATCGGGCATATCCCGAAACGCATCGAGCGCGGCGTCCGCTGTTTGCTCAAGATGATATTTAGCGGACCAAAGAGCAGTTTCCCTAATAAGAGGTAAGTCGTTTCGATCATAAAATCTGGCGAGTCCCGCCAGTCCGTAGTAGATCTCTCCGGTTACGTCTCGCATGTTGCTCGGCATTGCATTCCAGTCGACGTCGTTAGGGAGTCTGCCCGAGGCCGCGACAAACCCTTCGTAAACGCGCCGCTGCTGATCGAGGTGTTCCTTTAATTTCTGGTGCAGCTTCTCGCCGCCGTAGGATCCCGCCTCAGGAAGCAGGGACATCCTTTCGTCGGTCGACATTTGGTCAAACTGCTCGGCGAAGTATTCACCTGCGGCCGGTCGGGCCTTCTGCAGTTCTGATTCCGTGTGCTTGAAAAAACTCACACCGTACATGCGCATCGAGAGAAAAGGCCAGAGGCCAGCCACTCGCAGCTTTGGATCGGAGATGCTGACAGCGCTCTCCCATTGCTCTCTCAAATCCACGGCTCGTTCCGCCGCCCTCCTCAACAGAGCTGTTTCCTGGGGTCCTTGCACCCAGAAAAACGACTCCTTGAAATAGGTCGGCTCCCATCGTGTCCGCGAGTCCTTTTCCCGTTGCAAAAACAGAAGAATTGCTGTTCCAGAACTGATTGGCTCAACAACTGGAGGGCCGGACTCCCGCTCGATCGAAAGCTTGAAGTCTCCGAGGTCAATCGAATCACCTTTCCTGGCGTCACCAAGGAATACCTCGTCGATCGTGAACTGCTTCGAATTCTTGACAGGCGACTGCCGCACGATGACTACGAACTGGGCGTCTAAAACGCCGTCAAGCGGATCCTTGTGCGGAACAATCCTTGCAAATGCGCTCAGAGTAAGGAGGCTAGTGCAGACAATGACGGCCAGACGCATGCTGGTGAGCTCCATGCACAGTACCGCTGCCGCTGTAGTCTGCCTATTGTCTCACCAACAGTTCGGCAAATGTGGGACTAACCGAACTTCCTCCTCCCTGCGACCCTACGCCAGCGTGTATTTGCCAGTTTCGATGACTCTCTGTGCGATGCTCTGCCGGAGGGCCACAGTGTTGAACGGTTCGTACTTGCACAGGCGGCGCAGGATGGCCATCTGCGAACGCAGCATGTCTCCTTCGCTCGAAGCCGCGATCACCATTCTTGCAGCACTCTCGATTTTGTCGAGGGCGCCGGCGATATAAACGCGAGTCATGGCAATGGCGTTGGCTGCACCCGCCTCGCCATTCCGCGTGGCCAGTTTCTGGGCGCGCAGCACGGCCGACTCCATGGCATAGGTTTCAATCGTCATGTTGGCGATTGCTCCCATGATCTCCTGCTGATCCTGAATCGCCTGCATGTACTTCTGCGTGGCAACTCCGGCGGCAAACAGTGCGAACTTCTTGGCTGCCGCGATCCGCTTCCGCTCCTCTTCGAGCGGCCCTTCCACATCGTCATCTCTGGTGCCAGAAAGCACTTCGTCCATCAACTTCTTGATCGCTGCCATCAACGGAAGCTGCCCCGACATTGCCCGTTTCAGCAAAAAGCCGGTGATGACGAGCCGGTTGATTTCGTTGGTGCCTTCGAAAATCCGATTGATGCGGGCATCGCGGTAGCCGCGCTCAGCCGGATACTCTTCCACGAAACCGTATCCGCCGTAGATTTGCACCGTTTCATCCACGACGTAGTCGATAAACTCCGATCCCCACACTTTCAGAATCGAACATTCGACGGCATACTCGTCAAATACTTTGCGAGCCTGGGCCGCGTCATTGTGGGCATCGCCAAGTTGCTCGATAGCCGCGTCGATCATGCCAACCGTGCGATAGGCCATGGCTTCGCCGGTGAAGATGCCGGCCGCCATGTTGGCCAGTTTCTCGCGCACCAGCCCGAAATCGGCAATGACTTTGCCGAAGGCCTTACGTTGCTTGGCATAGGCGATGGCGCTCTCCAGAGAATTGCGGGCCGCGCCGATGCTGCCCGCCCCCAGCTTGAACCGGCCCACATTCAGAACATTAAATGCGATGTGATGTCCTTTGCCGATTTCTCCGAGGACGTTCTCCACCGGCACTTTGCAGTCATTGAGAATGAGTGGACAAGTCGAGGAGCCGCGGATGCCCATCTTGTGTTCTTCCGCGCCCACGGCAAAGCCTGGATAATTCCGCTCGACGATGAAGGCGGTGAACCTCTCTCCGTTCACTTTGGCGAACACGATAAACAGATCGGCGAAGCCGGCGTTCGTAATCCACATTTTCTCGCCGTTCAGCAGATAGTATTTGCTGTCGGGGGAGAGCGTGGCCCGCGTGCGGCAGTTGAGGGCGTCGGATCCTGAAGACGATTCTGAAAGCGCATAGGCTCCGACGGTTGTGCCGGCGGCCAGCCCAGGCAGATATTTCTTCTTCTGTTCCTCACTGCCGAAGTAAACGATGGGCAGCGTCCCAATGCAGGCGTGAGCGCCCCAAGTCGTGCTGAAGCCGCTGTATTTTGCTAAGCGGTCGGCAACGATCGCCGATGTAACTTTATCCATTTCCATGCCGCCGTACTGTTCGGGAACATCCACTCCGCTCAGCCCGAGTTCGCCGGCCTTCCTGACCAGTTCGCGAGTGACTGCGAAATCCTTGTGTTCCATCTTTTCGGCGTTGGGGACGATTTCGTTGATCGCGAATTCCTCCGCGGTTTGTGCAATCAGCAAGTGTTGCTCGGTGAAATCTTCCGGAGTGAATACCTCGTCGGGCGTGCGGTCTTCAATCAGGAAACTGCCGCCGGAAATCTTGGTACCAGGTGTTGCCGTAAGCGTACCCATATTTCACCTCTCTTGAATTTCGTTGAGCGTTATGTAACCGTAGTTTTCTGAGCCGTCCCATACTTCTGCCGCAGCTCTCGTTTCAAAACTTTGCCGGATCCACTTTTTGGCAAGCTTTCGAGAAATTCGACTGAACGCGGACATTTGTAATGCGAAAGCCGCGAACGGCAGAACTCCAAGAGGTCATGTTCCGTGGCTTGTGATCCCGGCTTCAAGGTCACGAGCGCCTTCGGGATTTCGCCCCACTTCTCGTGAGGAACAGGAATCACGACCGCCTCGTACACGGCGGGGTGAGCGAGCAGCACCTTCTCCACTTCCAGGGAAGATATGTTTTCACCACCGCTTACGATGATCTCCTTTTTTCGGTCAACAATCTGCAGGTAGTTGTACCGGTCTACAACGGCTACATCGCCAGTGTGAAACCAGCCGCCCTCCATCGCTGTCGCCGTGGCCTCCGGTTGGCGCCAGTAGCCTTCCATTACGACGTCGCCTCGCGCCACGATTTCACCCATCACAGAGCCGTCGTGCGGCACATCTTGCCCGTTGGGACCGACCACTCGAAGCTCCACTCCGGGGATTGCAAACCCAGTCATCGCCTGGCGTGCATAGCGTTGTTCGCCATCGAATGGGAGGTCTGATTTCATTGGAGATTTGGCGAGTGTCGGACAAGTCTCGGTCAGGCCGTATCCGGAGAGGCAGATGCAGCCCAGCTTCTCCTCAACTTCTTTCACCAGGGTGGGAGATGAGGCAGCTCCGCCAATGCTGATGATTTGCAGGCTGCTCAGGTCATATTTTGTTCTCGCGGGGGAATTCACTAAGGCCGTCGCCATCGTCGGCACCATGGCGCAACTGCTTACGCGCTCCTGCTCGATCAGCCGGAACACCTCCACCGGATTGAAGTGGTGAATCATCACGTGAGTGCCGCCGACCACTGTGATGATGTGAGCTATACCCCAGCCATTTGCGTGAAAGAGCGGAATGGTATGCAGCAAAACCGATTTGCAGGACATTTCTCCAAGCGTACTGGTTGAGGTCTGCCCTGCTGCGATCACGGACAACGCGTGCAGATACACGTTGCGATGAGTCAGCATCACGCCCTTGGGGCGGTCGCTGCTGCCGCTGGTATAAAAGAGTTCGGCAACCGAGTCTTCATCAATTTGCGTGAAGTCACACTGGAACGGAGGAAACGCTGACAGAACCTCTTCGTAGTTATTTGGCGCCAGCCAGCTGGCGTGCGGTTGACCATCCAAAAGAAACGAGGTCTCGATAGACGGGACGGTAGTCCGAAACGATTCCACCAGCGGTACGAAAGCGGGTTCAACAAACAAGAATCTTGCCTGCGCATCATTCAAAACGAAGGAGAGTTCCTGTGCGCCAAGGCGAACGTTCAGGGGTACCAGGACGCATCCGGCTTCCAAGACCCCGTAATATGCCTCGAGCAGCCGATGACAGTTCGTGCTGAGAAAGGCGACGCGATCACCAGGGTTTGCTCCCGCGGCGATCAAGGCGCCTGCCAGGCGGGCTGCGCGCTCGGCGAATTGTGCATACGTGAACCGCTGCTCGCCGCAGACCACGCCGACCTTTTCTGGAAATTGCTCACGCGCATAGCGCAGGAAACGAATGGGAGTTAGTGGAATATTCATCTACGCCTCCCGATGAATGACAAGTATCCGCAGACACAAGCTCGCCAGCGCGACACTCAGCTTGGATTGTCAATTGAATCGAAATATCATCCTGAGCGGAGCAACGACTTCGCGAGTCGAAGTGGCTGGAGTCGAACGCCCCCGGGTGCACGTACGTCTCTCCCGGCTTCGCAGTGACTCTCCCGTGCTGGTTCACACGTGCGAAGCTGGCTGTTCCCAGATAACGCCCTCGTGCGCTCCTGGAGCACTCGGCCGTGCAAGGCTCCTTCGGCTTCGTATGGCCCGTGCTTCGCGCGAGCCATACTCCGCTCAGGATGAAGCTCTATGCATCGTCCCGCCTTCAGGCAGCTGCCGCAGCCGCTTTCTTGGGCGAGCGCTTTGCGCGATGCTCGGGCTTGTGCGCGCGCTTATGCTCACTACCCGGCTTTACCATGACGTCCATCAATTCCTTCTGAGCGTCGACGTAGCTTTTCACACCTTCTCGCGTCAGCTCTGCCAACGGTAAGAAGGGAAATGGCCGCAGGAGTTCCAGAGTCTTACCTGCGGTTTTCACACTGGTGTTCATCTGTCGCCCGGCTACATCAACCAACTTCCGCTGCGCATCGATGAACGACTCCGTAGCCTCGCGCGCCAACTGGGACAGTTCGGTCTTCTTGGTCTTCTTGATCCCATTGGTATGCTTGCTGCCGGTGGCCTTAGCGGTCTCTTCGGCGATGACATCCATGAAGTGCTTCTGGGCCTTAACAAAGGTTTCCATCGCCTCGCGGGCCAGTTCCACCAGATGCTCGCTCTCGTAGGGTTTCCCAGCCTTGGCTGCTTCCACCCAGGTATGAGTTTGCTTGCCGGCAATCTTCAGGAACTCCTGCTGCATGTGGATGAAAGTCTCCACGCTGCGCCGCAGCAGATCGGTAATCGCCTGCGCCGCAGGCCATTCTCCGACCCGTTCCTTCACGCCGGTCATCAGGATTTCATTTTGTTTTTGTCCCAGTTCAAGAAGGACCTTTTGCCCTTCAATGAAGTTCGCCACACCCTCGGCAGTCACTTCACCAAGAATGGCGGTCGGGGAATGATGGGGATCGGTTAATTGATTTCGTAGAGAGTGCATCAAGCTGGCATTCTGCCGCATCGCGAGATCCATAAGGATCCGTTGCGTGGCAAAGAAGCTCTGGACTCCCTGCTGCGCCCAACCTGAAAGAAGATTAACAAAGGACGCCTCCCTGGAATGAGTTCGGGAGGATTCGGATTTTTCCGTTACTGGCATTTTAATACCTCCAATTTTGCTGCACTGCAGCATCAAATAAAATATACGATTTGACGGCATTTATGTCAAGATATATTTATTCTATGTGCAAGGCAGCATCAATAGGATCAAAATGAACCCGCATCCGATCATCGTCAAGAAATATGGGAATCGCAGGCTGTACGATTCCTCGAACAGCAAATACGTGAATCTGGAAGATATTGCGGGATTCATTCGGGAAGGCAAGGAAGTCCAGATCGTTGATGCGAAGACGGGCCGGGACCTGACCCGAGTCACCCTGACTCAAATCATCACCGAGGATGCCAAGGAAAAGCCGACCGGGCTGCCCCTGGAACTGCTACGCCAACTGATCGTCGCCTCCGACGAGGTGCGGCAGGAGTTCATGATGTGGTATTTGAAGTCCGCCTTTGACACTTATCAGAAGGTGCAGGATGCGGTGCAGAACCGGCTCGGCGAGGTCCAGTCCGCCATCCTGTCGCCGGTGGACATGATGCAGAAATTTCTGGGCGCGGCGGCGCCATCCGCACCACGAGCCGAGGGCGAACCGGAACTCGATGCCCTGCGCAAGCGGGTCGCGGAACTGGAAGCCCGGCTGGAAAAACCGGCGCGAAGAAAACAAGGCCCACCCCGGAAGCACAAGACAAGGGTATAATGCGCAGTGGGCAAGCTTCCCCCCGCTACGCGCGCCAGCGTAAATGTGCGCAAATGCTCGACAGACTCAGGACGAAATTGCGGCGTAAACAGAAAAAGGCTACAGGTTCAACGAAGGTCGGGGGGCGGAAGCAGACTCACAAGACCGATTCGCTGGCCGATATCTCACCTTGGACAGAAGCGCTGTTTGCGGCGGAGATTCTCTTGCTGCACGCGACTCCCGTCTATTACGGCTTCGGCGTCCCCCGCGGCGATGATTCCGGAGTCGTCATTATCCCAGGTTTTCTTGGTACCGATCTTTACTTGATGGAACTCCACGCCTGGCTGGGGCGCATAGGATACCGGCCGTATTTTTCCGGCATCGGCATCAACGCCGAGTGCCCGAATCTCCTGGTCCAGCGCCATCTGAACGACACCATCGAAAAAGCCCTCGACGAAACTGGGCGGCGAATTCACCTGATCGGTCACAGTCTCGGCGGGGTAATCGCACGCTCGGTGGCGGGCCAGAGGCCACGCGATGTCGCTTCGGTCATCACGCTGGCGGCGCCCATTCGCGGCACGGCCACCAGTCGAACTATTCTTCACGCTGCCGAAGCCATTCGTCAGCGAATCCAGAACGAGCACGGCAAAGGAGTACTGCCCGACTGCTACACCGGGCGCTGCACCTGCAATTTTGTTGACTCGTTGAAGCGCGACGTTCCAAGCTCCACGCTGGAGACCGCAATTTACACACGCGACGACGGCATCGTCGACTGGCGCTATTGCATGACCAGGAACCCGAACATCGACTTCGAAGTCCCAGGCACGCACATTGGGATGGCATTCAATCCTTCCGCGTATGCGATCGTCGCCGAGCGTCTGGCGAAAGCGCAATCTTCCAAGTGAGGTTAGCGGCCGACCATCTCCAGTACGGCCCCCGTTGTCGTCTCAAGTGTTTCGACCAGTCTGCCCCGCCGCTCTAACCGAAGCGCCGCTCGCGCCAGGCTATTGTTCGTGACCTCAAAGCTGCCCGAGCAATCGGTCTTCACGTAGGGAAGACGATGGATGCTCGGCCCGGCGCCGTCGACTGCTCCTTCCAAGTGGAATTCCTCTTTCGTAGAACATCGGAAGTTCCAGGCAAAAGCATCGGGATCTCTTCTCACGTCTTGCAGATTGCGAAATTCGTACGCCTTGCCATCGTGCCAGAGCACAGCTTTGCGAAAAACCAGCCCAAACGGCATTTCGTATACCAACGCTTCCAATGTGCTGGGAGGTGCGCCAGAGCGGGGAAAATGCGCATGGGTCCAAGTCCAGAAGTTACGATGCCGGTATCCACAATTGTGTCCTTGAACTCCGAACCCAAGAGGGTTCCCTTCAAACCTCCGGCCATCCAGCGTGATCTGGCCGGAAAAAACCGCGTCAGAGTGCGGGGTTCGCGAGAATCCAATCCAACCCTTGTTGCTCAGCGTGACCTGAAACGTGGAACAATAATGTAAGTCCCATGAAATCGTGTGTCCCTCAACCTCTAGCGCTCCCCGGCAGGAATTCTCACCGATCTCATTATTACCAACTCCCAAGTGAAATGGATTCTGCCCTTTTGCGCTGAGATCCAACCCCTCTAAAGGAAACCCATGAATGAAGCTTTGCGGTTTTCCATCCCGCGGAAACCATGTGGCCCATAGCTGCGCGGGCAGTCCGCGAGGGTCGCCCACGCAACCGTGCCGCCCAGGATTCATCAGCAAATACCGGAACCACCATGCTCCGCTGCCGTCCGCCAATCCCAGGCGAAGAAACCAGACTTCGTAACGGCGCCTGGCCGTGAGTGATGAATACAATTCGTTCAGTGTCTTGAGGCTCATCAATTTGCTGACTTAAATTCCGATCCAGACTTGATTGATCAACATTGTCTCCGATGTCGCACGACCTCTGAGCCTGTCCGTTTTTGCCACGTTCTGGTCACGGCCCACTCCTTCCACACACAGTAACCCATGACCGAAGCCAATCTCAGTGAACTGATATAGTATTTTCAATCACTTCCCTGCCCGCCCGGGTGGCGAAACTGGCAGACGCACGGGACTTAAAATCCCGGGTCTCGAAAGAGACGTACCGGTTCAATTCCGGTCCCGGGCACCATTCTCGAACATTCTGTATCTGGGGCTTACTGATTGGTGTAACCTCGTCCTCTCCCGATGTGCGTCCCGCCTATGCCCGAAACTATGCCCATTCTCTCGTGATTGCCGTTTTCCTCCTGCTCTTAATCGAATGAAACCGGATCGAGGAATAATTTCTCTCGACGAGTTCGGAGGCACGATCCACGCGCTTCTTAATGTTGTCCTGGGGCCAGCCCCAACGCCAGCCCCTTGTGCATCGCGCCGGAAATCTCATTAATCATCGTCCGGACCTTCCAGTGGCGCGGAGCTATGGAGGAAATAGTTTGCATCTTGGGGTGCAATGATCTTGTGGAACGGCCACCCGCGATGATGGAAGTCGAAGCAATCTGATAGATCGTCGGCGGTCGAATCGGCGTACCCGAGCGATGGCAACCCAAAGACTTCCTCGGTGAACTTTAAAATGCTGCCGAAATCATGCGTCACGTGAGAAATGTAGCCGGGCTTTGCGTAGGTTGAGACGACGATCAGGGGCACCCGGAACCCGTACTCGTACGAATTGATGACCTGCGGCGCAACGTGATCGTACCAGCCTCCCCAGTCATCCCAAGTGATCAAGATTGCAGTATCGCCCCAGTAAGAGCTTTTCCCGACGGCATTGACGATGGACGCGACCCAGGAGGTCCCATACTGATCGTTGAACCAGCGTGATCCGAATTATCCCAGGTAGGAATCACCCAGCTCACAGCAGGGAGTTGACCGGCTTTGATGTCAGTGAGGACCTGGGTGGGCTGCATGATGACGTTGCTCCAATCCGAGCCGAGACGAATGTGAGAAATCGCGTTCGGCCCGGTCCAGATCGAGCCCGCCGTGGGCGTGTAGTATCGCCAACGGATTCCCTGGCCGTCCAGCAAATCAGTCAACGTGGGGTGTTCGAAACAGGGGTACTGCGCGGACTGACCCCCCGTGGGATCGATCATTGTCACTAATTCAACCGCCGGGGCCGTACATCCAGTGTTTTGGTCTGGGTCTGGCACCCCATACGGATTTCCCTCGGCAAATAAGTCGCTGTTGGCCGTGGGCGCCGATGTTCCAGAGATGATGAATTGATGCGCCGGAAAGCTCGGCCCTTGATTGGTTTGGAACATACGATCGCCAAAGGTGAACTGCTCCGCCATTTGGAAATAAGGCCTGACGTCAGCAGGCTTCACGTACTTGAACTGCATGTTGGCGGGTGGATGACAATTCTTCGTGCCCTGTGCGCAGGTGAACCCGATCTTGTCGGCTCCATCCATCAGCCCGTTGTCGTACATGGCAAGAAATGCAGGGTGGGAGTGGCTGAGATCGTAGGTGATGGCTAGCGGAATAGGGGCCAGTGGAATGATCTGACTTTTCGAATTCAGCCCCTGGAGGGCAATGTCGGCCCCGGCTGCCATAAGCTTTTTGTCGTGAAACAGGTTATCTACTGACCGGTTCTCCTGAAAAATCACGATCACGTGATGAATCGGGATGGAGTCGTATAGCTGGTAGCTGACCTGTGCCCAAGCGGTGCCGCCAATGAATGTCACGGCCAGGATTACCAGAATTCCAACGATGAAGCTTAAGAACCTTTTATTTCGCATAGAATCAATCTCCTCACTCAACGTCATTGAAACAAAGTTGAAGAATGGACCTCTCCCGGTGAGCAAGAACAAGCCTGCTGTGTGAAAGCCGCTCGGTCTCGCCAGCCAAAGCGTGCGCGGAAACGGCATGCCCGTTCCCAGGACCAGATCCGTTCGGGTCCAGGAAATGAATTCTCTTGACGGGTTCGGAAGCACGATTCTCGCGCTTCATGAATGTTGTCCTCCCGCACATCTCGTGACTCGTCAGATTCGTTACTGTTTGGGTTTCGCGGCGGCTCGGAGAGCGATCACTAGCGTGGGAACGAGTCGGAGGAGAACCCGAACTTTCTGAGTTGCCTTGACATGGTCTTGCGGGGCCCACTTGCAATTGAGGAAGGGCTCGGGGAACCTCAACCCTTAAAGCTTCCCCGCTTTGGCTATCCAGAGCAGTGACAGGTATCACGGTTCGGTGTGATGAGAGGCAAAATGTCGGGTGGGGCAGTCGGAGCCTGTCCTTTGAGGCGATGTAGATCGCAGCACGTAGCTAGTTGAACTTCATCGTCGGCCATCAATGATTCTGCGCGTAAGAGTAAGCGAGTTGATAGAATAGCCGCCGTGAACCTGATCAACGAACTCTCGGAAATTGTCGCCTCTTATCAGGCAGCTCTCTTGCGACGGCTGGTTTGAGCATGCGCGCGCTGGCGGCCGGCGAGCCGCAATGTTCCGCCTCTGGTAAAGGACGGCAAAGTCGTTCAGACGGGCTGGCAGGGACGCCGTTGCATCGTGGATTTTGGAATAATCATGGCGGTTGCGTGCTCCATTCGGGTGCGAGGGGTGGTGCAGGGCGTGGGGTTTCGTCCGTTCGTCTATCGCCTCGCACACGCCAATACCCTGAACGGTTGGGTGCTGAACGCGGGAGAAGGAGTCGAGATCCATCTCGAGGGCACATCACAGGGTTTGGAAGCCTTCGTTCGAGAACTAAAAAGCCAGCCTCCGCCAGCCGCGAGTATTGCCGAAATCGAGGTCCATCCGGCACAACCGGTCGGCTTGAACGAATTCACGATTCGGGAAAGCCAGCGACAGGGTCACCCGACAGTTCGAATTTCACCGGACCTCCCGGTTTGTGATAAATGCCTCGAGGAACTCTTCGATCCCGCTGATCCGCGCTACTTGTATCCCTACATCAACTGCACCAATTGCGGTCCACGCTATACGGTCGTGCTGAGTTTGCCTTACGACCGGCCGAACACCACGATGAAGAAATGGCCGCTGGACGATTTTTGTGCTCGCGAATATCGTGACCCGGCCAACCGGCGCTTTCATGCGCAGCCGGTGGCCTGTTCGGCTTGCGGCCCCGGATATTATCTTCACCCCAACAATGACGAAGCCTCTGGCAGCGAGAGCAGCATCCGCCGAGCCGCCGAGATGCTTCGTGCCGGCAGAATTCTCGCAGTGAAAGGGCTTGGCGGATACCATTTGGCATGCGACGCCCGGAATCCCGCCGCAGTCGTGGCTTTGCGGGCTCGAAAATACCGAAAGGAAAAACCCTTCGCACTGATGGCGAAGGATATCAGGGTCGTGCGGACTCTGGTCGATTTGTCGCCGGTCGCGGAGGCGCTGCTTACCTCTGCGGCCCGACCCATCGTGCTGGCACCGGCGAAGATGGAAATCGCGCAAGTCGCGCCGGACAACAACGAACTTGGCGTGATGTTGCCCTACACGCCTTTGCACCATCTGTTATTCGCTGCCGGTGCTCCAGAAATCCTGGTTATGACCAGTGCGAATCGGTCGAGTGAGCCGATCGCTTACGAGGACTGTGAAGCACTGCAACGCCTGGCAGAAATCGCGGACTCGTTTCTGGTCGGGCAACGCCCCATCGCGCGGCGAGTGGATGACTCGGTGGCGCGCGCTGGCGCCTTGTGCCCTGTGATCCTGCGCCGCGCTCGCGGTTACGCCCCTGGTGCGGTTGCATCACTTCCCACCGCGCGCCCCATTCTGGCGCTGGGCGCTGACTTGAAAAATACCATCACGCTAGTTGTGGACGGGCAGGCCTTTGTCAGCCAGCACATCGGCGACCTCGATCACTTCGAATCCTTCCGCGCATTCGATGAGACCATCCACGACCTAGTCTCGATGTACGAAGTCCGCTGGGACGAACTCCTTCTGGTGCACGACCTTCATCCACAATATCTTTCAACGGCACACGCCGCAGTGCTTGGGGCATCGCAGAGCCAGGCAGTACAGCACCACCGCGCCCATGTGGCATCGGTTCTGGCTGAACGAGGAGCGTTTACGAAGCAAGTGGTAGGCGTAAGTTTCGATGGCACCGGCTATGGAGACGACGGATCCATCTGGGGAGGCGAGATTTTCATCGGAAGTCTCAGTGAGGGATTCAAGCGCGTGGCTCATTTGCGCCAGGCAGCGCTGGTCGGCGGAGATGCCGCTGCCGAATTACCGGTTCAGGCAGCCGCAGGATTCCTCGCCCAACTGGACAAGGCACCCGATTTCACCGCACCTCCGTTTGGTTTTTCCAACCGCTACAGAGCCGCTTTGGATTTGGTTCGCAAGAGCGTTCGCACCTTCCCCACCACCTCCGTGGGACGGCTTTTCGATACCGCTGCCGCGCTTCTCGGGTTCACCCGCAAGATCACGTTCGAAGGCCAGGCCGCCATGTGGCTGGAGCAACTCGCCCGCAGCGCGTCTTCCGCCGACCCATACCCTTTCCCGTTCAACGGCGAAGAATTGGACTTTCGTCTGCTGCTTCTTGCCCTAGTCGAAGATCGGCTTCGTGGGCGCGATGTGAACGGAATTGCTCGATCCTTCCAGCGGGGAATCGCTCAAGGTTTGCTGCTTGCCCTGAAGGGAGTCGCTCGAAGTCACGAATTGGACACAGTTGTTCTTTCCGGTGGAGTGTTTCAGAATGAGCTGTTGCTCGAAGACTTGAAGGGTCTGCTGTCTGGCGAATCATTGCAAGTGTGGACAAACCATGCCGTCCCACCCAATGACGGCGGAATCAGTCTGGGACAAGCCGCACTGGCTGCATTCGGTCGGTTCGATAGCCCAGCGCAGACAGACTACAGGCCGCTCAAGTAAGGAACACATGCACGAACTTTCTATTGCGATGAGCATTGTCGAACTGGCCCAGGAAGAAGCTGAGAGCCGCGGCGTCGAGGTTGAAGCTGTGCACCTCAGGCTGGGGGCATTGTCGGGCGTTATGAAAGAGGCCCTTCTCTCCTGTTACGAAATGGTCTGCGACGACACTCCGCTGCAAGGTTCTCGTCTGGTGATTGAGGACGTTGCCGTCGTGATTTTTTGTCCCAGTTGCCGGGCAGAACGGCCTCTCAACTCAATACAGTTGTTTTGCTGCCCGGAATGCGGGACTCCGGCGTCTGAGGTAGTGCACGGCAAGGAACTCGAAGTAGTGGCATTGGAGATAAAGGAATGCGCCCCGAACCCCGTTTGATTGAAGTCCGAAAAAATGTTCTGAAGCAGAATGATGTTGTGGCCCGCGCTCTTCGCGAGCGTTTTCACGGCGCTGGGGTATTCGTGGTGAGCCTGGTTTCCAGTCCCGGCTCGGGGAAGACTGCCTTCCTCGAAAAGACACTCACCCTACTTCGTCCCAGCTACCGGGTGGCCGCTTTGGTAGGCGATCTTGCCACCGAGAATGATGCGGTGCGTTTGGCGCGAAGCCAGGCCCCAGTGAAACAGATCACGACCGGCACGCTGTGTCATCTCGAGGCCGCCATGGTACAAAAGGCCTTGGACGAATGGGATCTCAACCAGTTGGATTTCCTCTTCATCGAAAACGTCGGCAACCTGGTCTGCCCTTCCTCTTATGACTTGGGCGAAGACCTCCGCCTCGTCTTAATTTCGGTGACGGAGGGAGAGGACAAGCCGCTGAAATATCCCACGATTTTCAACAGCGCCGACGGCGCAGTCGTGACTAAGGTTGATTTGGCCGCAGCGGTTGAATTTAGCTGGGATACCGCGTACAACAACATCCAGGCTGTACGCCCAGGCATGCCGGTCCTTAAGGTTTCGGCTAAGACTGGAGAGGGAATGGAAGAGTATCTGGGGTTCCTGAAGACGCGCCTGATAGAGATGCGCCAGACAGCCACCGTCTAAGCAATTCCACGTGAATACATGATCAGCTTTCTCTCCATTCTCGCTGTGGGATTTTTTCTGGGGATGCGCCACGCGACTGACGCCGACCACGTCATTGCGGTCACCACCATCGTCAGTAATCAGCGCAACAAAATGCGGGCGGCTCTGATTGGCGCATTTTGGGGCGTTGGCCACACCGTCACTATCTTTGTAGTCGGCACGGGAATCATTCTTTTTAATCTCGTCATTCCGGTGCGGGTTGGACTCAGCATGGAATTCTCCGTCGCCGTGATGCTGATTGTCCTGGGCCTGATGAATGTGGCCGGGTTTCTGCGCTCGATGCCAAACCCATCAATCCACATCGACGATGGAGAGAAGATCGTACACTCTCATCCCCACAGCCATGGAGACTACATCCATACCCACCCGCACACTCACCAATCCGAGGCTCATCTCCACACGCCCGGCCAAACGCCGGCCGCATGGCTAGACCGGGTATTTGGAAGGATCGGCGTGTATCAGTATCTTCGTCCGTTCGTGGTGGGCGTCGTCCACGGACTCGCTGGCTCCGCGGCTGTAGCTTTGCTGGTCCTCACCACGATCCGAAACGTCCAGTGGGCGATCGTTTACTTGTTGGTCTTTGGAGTGGGAACCATTGCAGGCATGATGCTGATCACCATGAGTCTGGCCTCTGCGTTCTCGATGGTGGGAAAGAGTCGTCAGAAGTTTTCCCATCGACTTGCACTGGCCTCGGGTCTGATCAGTCTGGCCTTCGGTCTTCTGGTCGCCTACCAAATCTGCTTTGTTAACGGCCTTTTCACCACCCACGCGAGATGGACACCGCAGTAAAACGACCGCAATAACTTCGATTGGCGAACGCTCGATCTCCTGACCAAGTTTTTACAATTCGGAGACACCCTCTTGACATCCGGACCGGCTAAATCGCCGAGAATTTTCGGGACTTCGGGGTGAGTGGATGGTCTCGTCTGAAACCCATTCGGGTCCGCAGTGCCGCCTCATCAGCCACTCCCATCAATTTTCAATTAAAGGAGAAGAATAATGGTGTCTCAAAACTGGTCGCGCCGCGCACTCGCATTCGTGGCTTCACTCGTGCTCATGGTGGGTTTGGTCCCAAACCCTGCAAACGCTCAATACGCCATCACTAATCTGGTATCCAACCAGAAAGGAAAAGCCAAACATCAGGACAAGGTCCTGCAAAACGCCTGGGGAATGTCTTCCTTCTCAGGCGGACCGTTCTGGATCAGTGACAACGATACTGCCGTGTCAACCTTCTATACAGGAACTGGTGTGAAGGTAGGACAAATCACCGTCCCACCAACGGTCACGGGGCAGGCAGCCAACAGCAGCCAGGACTTCGTGGTGACGCAGGGATCCAACTCCGGACCCGCCCTTTTCATTTTCGCTACCTTCGAGCCGGGCACCATCAGCGGCTGGAACCCGAAGGTGAACTCGGGCAGCGCCGTAGTTGTCGTCAACGGGGCAAATGCCTGGTACACCGGCCTGACGTTAGGCGTAAGCAACAGTGCCAACTACCTCTATGGCGCCGACAACTTGAACAATAAGGTTGATGTTTACGATGGCACATTCAAGCTCGTGGGTTCGTTCAATGATCCGAAACTCACCGGCCTGATCGTGTACAACGTTCAGACCCTCAACGGCAAGATCTACGTAACTTTTGCCGACAGCGCGGACACCAAGGGCGCGGTGGATATCTTCCAACCCACGACGAACCCCAGCCAACCGAAACTGATCAAAACCATCAAAGACGCCCATCTGAAAGCGCCGTGGGGCATAGCCTTGGCGCCGAAGAACTTTGGTCCGGCGAGCAGCGCTTTGCTGGTGGGAAACCTGGCTGACGGCCGCATCAGTGCGTTCAACGCCAAGACCGGAAAGTTCATGTCCCAGCTCAAAGATACGACTGGCAAAGTGTTGAGTATCAGCGAACTCTGGGCGCTGGCTTTCGGCCAAGGCGGCGGCATGAACGGCAAACCGAACCAACTGTTCTTCACCGCCGGTCCGAACGGATACAAGAACGGATTGTTCGGCGTGATCAACTTCAAATAGATCGGTGGGTTGCAATATTTGGGCTCTGGCCGCGTGACGCTGGGTCGAGCAAACGACTCGGCGCTACTTCAAGCCAGAGCCCAAATTTCTGTGCGGGCAAAAATTTTACAACTTGTTGACAAGAAATTGACAACATCACCGTTCACATTGGCGAGCATTGTCTGTTCAATTGTGGACTTCATTCCGTGCGAGTTGTGCTTTATAGATCCTAGTCCGTTCAGCGGGTTTGCTCTGTTATGAGCGCCGGAGATTTTCTTTGCAAGGACGCCGAAACACCCCTGAGCGAACATTACACAGCGGCCGGTGCCATTTGCCGTTTTTCGACCAACTCCGAGGCTCTCCTGGAAACGGCGAGAGAGAGCTTTCTGCAGATCGCAGGAGTTCCGGGTTCGGTGGACTTCTCCGCCCGATTCTGGGTGGACAATAACACCTCGGCACAGCCACCTTGGCCGAAACCCTACGTCAGAGGCCTCGACCATCTCGTTTTTGCCGGATTTGATTCCGGCAGTTCGATGCTGGCAGATCTTCGCACCTGCCGCGTGATCGGGCGCTTCTCCGAAGGCATTGCCGCCGATCGAAGTTACTGGAAGACCGTCATTTTTCCGATTCTCCTCACTGTTGTAGGTGCGTCGGTGGGGATCGCGGAGTTGCACTGCGCCTGCGTGGCCAAAGACCAAAAGGGACTTCTCCTGGCGGGACCTTCGGGATCCGGGAAGTCGACGCTGGCACTGGCGCTATCTCAAGCCGGCTTCGGCTTCCTTGCGGACGATCGCACGTACTGTTCGCTAGCCAATGAAAGGGTGCTCGCCTGGAGTTTGCCGACGCGGCTCAAATTACGCCGAGAGGGCGCGGCCTGGTTTCGAGAGTTGCGAGACCAGCCACCGAAGGACGTACAAAAAGGAGAATTGGTTCATTGGCTCGATCCGGAACAAGGCCTTGGTCTCGAACGCGTGCGATGTTGCCAGCCGATTGCAATCGTCTTTCTGGAACAAACGGAATTCTCGGAATTCCACCTCAATCCGATGTCATCCGCTGAGGCAACGAACCGTTTGGATCGAGACTTAATGGCAGAGCTGCCAGGAGCAGCCGCAAAGCAGTCAGAGATAATCGCAAAATTGGTCGAGATCCCCTGCTGGCTTCTGCGGTATGGCGGAGAGCCACTTACGATCGCCCGCAAAATCGCCGATCATTTTGAGAGGTCTTGCTTGACCAGTCGCCGCGCGGCAACGGATGGTGACGAAACTCAACCGCTTGGGATAGCGCGGATATGAAACGCATGGAAGACACTATGCCGTTGGAGAGAGTCGAATTTCCACCAAGCACAGTGTCCGTGAGTGGTCCAACGGTCAATGGACGACGAGACCCCATGCGGCGTTTCGTGCCAACTCCATACACTGCCGCTTTGCCGCTTATGGGGCACACCCTGCTCTTGGAGTCCAACGATATCAGGATCCTCGAGCACACGGCGAAACTGTTTGCCCACTATCCAGGATCGCCGGACGGGCATCCTGAATTCCGTTGGAGAATCGTTGTCCTATCCCATCCTCAAGCGCGTCCTCCATGGCCAAAGAGGTCTGCCTTCTCGGACAGTGGCCTCCGTTTCGCCGAGTTTGGGCAGAGCAATTTCCTGGCCGTCGATCTGGATGCTCGCGAAGGAATTGGCTTTCTGGCAGAAGGGTTGGCGGAGGATGACCTGGGACTAACTAGCCCTTTTATCGACACGATCTTCTACCTGACGGCAGGAAGCTTGGGATTGGTTTCGTTGACCGCGGCTTGTGTCACGTCAGGCGAAAACGGTCTTCTTGTGATTGGCCCAGCCGATAGTGGCAAGACCACAGCTAGTTATCTGTCCACAAGAATGGGGCTCGAATTCCACTCGGACCAAGCCGTTTTTCTAGAAACCCGACGCGACGGCCTAGTCGCATGGGGGGATTTCTTCCCCGCGGCCTTCCGCCCCCAGGCGCTTCAGTTTCTTCCGGAACTTCAACCTTCAGCCCGTCCATTTTCGTACTGTGATTTCACTTTCTACTACTTGAACAAGCGAAGGTTTCAAGCACCACCAGCACATTCTGTCGTGCCGGTCTGCTGCGTCTTCCTCGAGAGGAACTCGGTGCCCAAGCCGCGGCTCTCCTCGGTTTCTCGCAGCGAGGTATCCCGACGACTCGCGATGAGTATTCCTTTCAAAGACGATGACCGATTCCATGCGCAGTGCACGAAAATACTAGGTTTGCTCGAAAAGGTGCCAGCTTATCATCTGGCATACGGCAGTGACCCGGCTGACGCTGCCATGTTTTTTCGCGATTTGCTGACGCATCATCAGCTTCTGACGGCTGCTCAATAAACTGAAGGGTTCGTATGCATCGCAAGATAAGGCCGACGAGTCGACTTCATTGTCTTAACTGAGAAGTGCAGGACTGAAATCATGCAGGTATCGGACACGCTGATCTCACCGGCGGCAACACCCAGGTCGGCACGCCGCTCTGCCTGGGAAGCATGGGGCGAGAGACTGCTGCTGGCCATCCTACTCCTTTCGTTCGCGGCGAGAGGATTCATACCTTCGTGGAGTCATCTGGACTCGGATTTTCCCAACTACTATTTAGTTGCACGCCTCTATCACCAAGGATATCCGATTGACCGAGTTTACGATTGGACATGGTTTCAACGACAAAAAGATCACGCGGGAATAGATCGACCTCTCGTTGGCTTTGCACCTTCGACCCTAACTTCGGCGCTGCTTGTCTTGCCTATGGCTTCGCTTCCGCCGTTACAGGCAAATCGCTGTTGGTTGGTTGTGAGCTTGGTATTCCTGTCATTGTCTGGTGTTCTTCTGAAATTGATGACGCGACTGACTTGGCGGCGAATCGGAGTGCTGATGTTCCTCGCGGTCGCTCCGCTCTATAGCAACTTCCTTCTAGGGCAGGTGCATGTGGTGATATTGTTTCTGGTCGCGCTCGCGGCCTGGTTGTATTTCAGGGATTGGCAGTTCTTGTCCGGGGTAACCCTTGCAGGCGCCGCTGCCGTAAAGATATATCCTGCACTGTTTCTGTTTTTTCTTGTGGTCAAACGAAGTTGGCGTGCCGCCTGCGGCCTTGCACTTGGGACCGCCGGTACCACAGCGCTTTCAATTTACCTTTTCGGGGCGGATTCATGTCGCACATACTTGCGGGAGATTCTTCCGTGGGGTCTCAGGGGCGAGATCATCGATCCCTATAGCACCGGGTGGGATTCTCTGAACGCTCTTCTTCATCGGCTATTCATTGCGGAACCGGAGTTAAATCCGACTCCGGCAGCACACCTGCCATTTCTGTTCTCTCTCCTTCACGCGGGAATACACGCTTTTATCTTCATCGCGTTCCTATGGGCAATTACTTCCAAGAATACGGACCCGTGCAGAGAAAAGCTGGAATGGGCAAGCTATTTGTTTCTTCTTTTGCTGTTATCTTCGGAACCCCTTCCCTATCACTTTGTAGTCATCATACTAACGGCTGTTTTAGCAATTGATTATCTAGTTGCACGTGGGCAAACGCGCTCGGCGGCGATCGTCACAGCCCTCTATGCTCTCGTCTGTGTGCCCTATGATCGCCTGTACAGGATGAACCCAAGTGGGTGGCGAAGCCTGCTCTTCTTCCCACGCCTATCTGTGATGCTAGTGCTTGGCGGGGCATTGCTATGGATTCTGATCTCAGGTTCAAAAGAGTCGTTCAGTGCGCGCTTACGTTCTCGCTCTTCCTTGTTCGCCGCACTAGCGCTCGTGATCCTGAGCGCTGCCGGTTCCACCTCAAACCTGCGGCACTTGAGAGGACAGTTCGACAACTACGCGACGCGAGTGGCTACGATTTCCGGTTCAGCCATAGCGACGGATCCTGCCGTCACTTCGGACAGTTTGTTTTTCACTGCCTTGGTGCCAACCTTTAGTACTTCGTCCAATGACTCTTACGCAATTCACGAACTGAAAGGGGATTCGATCACCTCGTATGGAACGGGCGGCGATTGGTTCCACCCGGCTGCAACGCAGGAAGGTGGCAACTGGGCAGAAGTGGCAACCAGAAACGGTTCGCATGTCGTTCGCTTCCAATCGGACAGTTCGATCACTGGTGGCACACGCCTCGAGATTGAAGCAGATAATGCCGAGCAACCCATTGTTTCGTCTGACGGTAAGGTGTTGGCATACATCCGTGAAGTTCGAGGCCGAGGTAGTTTGTGGATGCGTCGGATCGGAAGAGCTGAAATCGGAAAGGAAAGCGGCGCGGAACAGCAACTTGCTAGGCAGCAATATGATGTGCGGGACGCCGCTTTTTTCCCCGACGGTCGAATAGTTTTCAGCTCCCTGCGGAAGGGAAAATTTGCACTCTATATCGTTGACCCTGAGACCGGAAATATTGGAGATCTCACAGCCGTGAGGTGTTCAGCGCGTTATCCTGCAATCTCGCAGGATGGAAAGTGGATCGCGTTCAGTTGTGAACATAGAGGCGACTGGCAACTCTACGCCAGGAACCTGAATACTGCACAACAGCTCCAGCTTACGGCAAGCGAGTGCAATTCCGTCAGTCCGGTTTGGATGCCAAATTCGAAGGACCTGATCTACGCAACGGACTGTGGTCGCGCACTCGGGATAACTGCTCTATCAAAACTAAGGGTATTTCGCTAGGCCGCTCCGAGGACAGCCAATGCAAGCGTTACTGAACAAACAAGCCACTCCACCTGCTGATCAGGACGTTTTTCCAGCCCATCCTTCGCCGCCGCTGATGCGCGAAAAGTGGCTAATGCCAGTCATCCTGCTGGCCTGTGGCGCCTTCGTGTATCTGCAAGTGTTCGTTCTGCCGGATATACCACATGTCGCTGCCGGCGATCAGGCAATTTATCTGCACCACGGTGCGCGAATGTTCGAAGGTCAGCTGATTTACCGCGATTACGATCATTTTACGACCCCCGGCACCGACGTCCTTTACGCGGCGCTTTTCGAGGTGTTTGGGGTCCGGGCTTGGATCCCGCAGGCGATGTTGGTCCTGCTCGGGGTACTAATCGCTTGGCTTGGCATTGAAACCTCCAAGAAAGTTATACCCGGCGTGGCGGCATTTTTGCCCACTCTCCTTTTTCTCGCTCTTCCTTTTTCCAGCTATCTGGACGCAACCCACCACTGGTACAGCACTCTGGCGGGAACAGCCGCTCTTGCCGTCGTGATGGAAAAGAGAACCGAGAACCGTTTGCTGTGGGCTGGACTCCTCTGGGGGCTGGGGGTATGTTTCACTCAGTCGGTAGCGGTGGGAGCTCTGGGCCTAGCTTTGTTTTTGGTCTGGGAAAGATATCAACGCGAGGAAAAGTGGAGCGCTCTCCTGAAGAAAGAAGCCTTCCTTTTCGCAGGTTTTATTTCTCCGATTGTGGCCTTCAATGCCTATTTTGTCTGGAAGGTGGGCCTAAAAACATTTCTGTATTTCACCGTAGCTTTCGTCGCCAAATATTATCCGGCGGACTATTTTAATAATTTTGAAGTTTACATGACGGGGCGGCCTTCGATCCATTCTTGGGCGAACTGGCCCGACTTGCTAGCGTTCGGGGTTATTCATTTGCTGATCCCATTGATTTACATTCTATTTTTTGTGCGTTGGTGGCGTGAGCGGTGGCGACCAAACGAACCATGGGATCGGCTCATGCTCGTCAACATCACGGGGCTGTCTATGCTGACCGGTGTGGCGCTCGCACCCGCGTATAGCAGGCTGTATGTAGTCTCGCTGCCGGCGCTCATCCTGCTCGTCTGGTTTCTGAAGCCCGTATTCAAGGCGGAGAAAATTCTGCTGAGCACTGCTTGGGCGACCGTTCTAGCCCTGGCAATCGCGAGGCCAATTGTTACACAGACCCGTTGGAGGGCAGTCTTGAGTCTTCCCACCGGCCGCACGGCTTTTTTCGAACCGGTGCTGTACGAGAAATGCAGATGGGTGTCGGAGCGAACCCAGCCTTCGGATTATTTCTTCGGCGACCATCTTGTCGCTTTCACGCTTCGGCTGCGGAATGTGGGCCGAGTGCCCTTCCTTCGGCCCACCGACTACACCAGGCCTGAAGAGGTGCAAGACGCAATACAAGCGATAGAGAAGCACCAAGTGCGATTCGTGAGTTGGTACAGCGGGTTGGATCATGAGGCGGAGGCGGTCCTCCATCCTGCCGGTGACCATCTCGGCCCTATCCGTGATTATCTCCGTAAGCATTACCATGTGGCTGAAGTGTTCTCCAATGGAGATCAGATGTGGGAGCGAAACAACTGACGACCTAGGAAGAAGTGAACGGCGTCCAAGCATCGTCGAGGGGCTGTGGAGTTCCCGCGTCTCCGGTCCGGAGCGTACAGGAAATAGCAGAGCAAGATGGCAGCGCACCTTAAGACGTCGCCAGCGCCGCGTTCGGCTTGGCAGGAGGCTACAGTAGCGTAGCCTCGACTACCGACAGCGCTGACCGCTTGCGAGCGAGACTCGGAAACCGTCTGTCCTTCAATCGCAGGATCGGGCGTTCAAACCACTCCCAAGACAAAGCCGCCAGGGCGATTGTGCAAACGACAGCAAGAATGCCCCAGAGCAGAACCAGCCCACGATTAGCCTCGAACGCCCTTCCATTCTCAAAATACTTCAGGACCGTGAGCTGAATGAGGACGTAAATGGGCAAGTGAATTAAGTACATCATATAGCTGATGGTTCCTAAGTAAACCCCTGGCTTCGATCGAAGGACGCGAGGAACAGTTCTTGGGCTGCCGCCCCATCGCACGCAGGCTCCGACCACGGTCGCGCAAAGAATCGCCAGCAAGGTAAATCCGAACACACTGAAGCTCCACGTGGTGCGCACGTCCACTCCGCGAAAGACGCCGCAATACCTACCCAGCAGAAACAGAGCCGCCGGAGAAACGATAATCGCGGCAGCTAGCCCACGATCCAGGAATGCCCGCCTCAAGTAGCCTTTTTCCGCGCCCCAGAAAAGAAGGGCGATACATCCTCCGGCCGCCAAAGAGTCAAACCGAAAAACGAAACCTACAGTTTCATCAATGTGGGGAGACGTATGTGCCAACCCCCGCAGAACCGGGCAAAGCAACAGAGGGGCAACTGAGCAAAACAGCACCAAACACCGCGTACCCTTTAGAATGATAGGTGCCCAAATGAGATAGTAGATCTCTTCCACCGAAAGCGACCAGTAGATTCCCAGGCAGTCCTTGAACTCGAGGATGGAGCCTCGCGTGCCGCGATGATAGGCCGGCAAAACCGAATGGGTGTGAAACAGAAGCCGTGTGATCGCTAATTTGATCAACCCGGGCGTAACCGACGACAAGAACAGCGCGTGGCGAACGATTGTTCCGTACTGCACACGTTCGTTGTGCAGAAACGCTGATCCAAGGATGAGGATCAGGACCAGATAATAAGGTGGGAAAATTCGCAGGGTTCGGCGCCAATAGAACGTTTTAAAGGGCGCCTCCTGCTTCCGCAAACCGAGCAGAATGCTGGTGATCAGGAACCCGGAGATCGCAAGGAAAAGGTCCACTCCAGCCCAGCCCAGATACAACAGATCGGAAACACGATAGCCGACAGGCGTGAAATGGGCGAGGAAAACACCCGAAATCGCAATTGCTCGAAGCCCATCAAGTTCCTTGATCCGAGTCACGAGGAGCTTCCTGTACCGAGCGCGTGGCCATGCAACAGGAACCGCATATCGCTGTTATGTGCAACTCGGTGCTGTCTCAGGCTGCAGCCTCTTCGCGTCCACGCTCGGCTTTGGTAGTTTCACGATATTCTTCAACTGGCGGTTAATCCACAATTCGATCGGAAAGCTGTAGAAGTCGTGATTCAGGCGCACGCGAGCTGGATAAGCCGTGAGATGCTGGATTGCCTTCGCAAAGCGGCCATGGCCAGTAGTCGCGATGGGAGCACGATCAAAAGCGATGCGCAGATAATCTCGCATGGTTTGCACGCGCTGATGATCTTTGCCTTTTAGCCAGGGTAGAACCGTATAGCGGGGGAAATAGTCAACCCACGCCTCAAAGGACTTGGGAACTTCGATGCCAAGTTTTGCTGCCTGGTGAAAGATTGGCGAACCCGGATAGGGGGTGAAAATGTTGGTCCAGAACTCGGCGCCGGGAAACTTCTGGCAGATATCCATCATAAAGTTGACGGTCTCGCGTCGTTCCTTCGGTCCCTCGCCAGGGAAGCCAAAAATGATATTGAAGGACGGAATGACCCCGGCTTTTATGCAACGCTCGGTTGATTGGTAGATATCCCCGAGTATCTGAAAGTCTTTATTCATCGCCTTCATCACCGTAGGCGAGGCAGTTTCGATGCCTTGGCAGATCTGGTGCAGCCCTGAGCGGCGCAAGAGCGTCAACTCATTGATACTGAGACGGGCCGTGAGGTTTGTCGTGGCTTGAACACTCCACTTGAAATTACCCCCAGCACGGATTAGCGCTTCTGCGATCTTCAGCGACCGGTCGAGGTCGACCAGAAAATTATCGTCAGCCATCCACAGCAGTTCGAGCCTGTAACGCCTGGTAAGTTCGATGGTCTCTTCCACGACCTGCTCGACCGGCAGAGAATTCCATTTGCGCCCGTAAACTCCGGCGTTGGTGCAGTAGAAACAGTTGAAGGGGCAAGCGAGACTGGAAACATACATGGTCCAGCGGCGCCCGCAAACTTTTTCATAAGCATCGAAATCCGCAAGGTGATAGGCCTTGGCTGGCATTTTGTCGAGTGTCTTCAGAGGACGTTCTGGCGTGAGGTGTAATTTGCCATCCCGCTTGAACCCGATGCCCAGCACGTCGTCCAGAGGAGCGTCGTCGCGCAGGCGGTCAGCAACCTCGAGCATGCTGTCTTCGCCCTGCGCCCGGACGATAATGTCCACGTATGGCGCCTCGAGGGTCTGGCCGGGCAGCAGGGACGGGTGCCATCCTCCCAGAATCACGGGGAAGTCGGGGTTCCATTTCTTGATTGCCTTAGCGACATCCACGGTCTCGCGAATCATGGGCCCGGTCACAACGGAAATTCCCAGGCAGAGCGCATCTTTTACTTCTTCCATGATCCGCTTTCTGTAGTCAGGGGTAATCGTCGAGTCGATGATCCGAACGTCGTATCCCGCATTCAATAGAGGCGTGGAAATGGCAAGGATACCTAAGGGAGCCGTGGCTTCTATGCTTGAAAACGACGCGACAAAAAACACAATCTTTTTCGACGATTTCACGGGAGTGCCTTTCAGTGTTTCACCTTGACGAGGACCTAAGCTCTGTGTGCGCACTACGGAAGTCGGAGCGCAGGACCTGAGTCGAGTAGCCAAAAATACCAACGTGCTCCACAGCGGTTGTCTCTAAATTGTCAACATTCTGCAAAATCCACGTGACCATTGTTTTCGGCTGCCACTGAGCCTCTTAGCGCCCAGGAGAAATGACAGATTTTTGACAATTGCGTGACAAATGCTTTCCCCCTGAATCCTAGGTTAGGTATTCCAGCTCCAAGTGGCGCAGTAAGCGAGATGCCTCGGAAGAAAAAAGTCGTATTGTTTTATCCGCCCTACGACGGGCCTCCGCTGGGGGCGCCGTTGTGTCTGCTGGCGCTCGCATCCCCCCTGCTCAAGGCAGGATTCGAAGTCACACTCGTGGACAATCTGACGTCACCGGACTTCGAAAGTGTGATTCTGCGCGAGACCGAAGATGCGCTCTGCCTGGGCATCTCGATCCTCACCGGTCCGATGATCGGCTCCGCAATCAGGATAGCGAAAAAGGTCCGGCTGCTTCGCCCCGGGCTAACTATTGTGTTTGGTGGCTGGCATCCTACACTCGTTCCGGAACAAACGCTCAAACCTGATTTCGTCGATGCCATCGTGCGGGGACAAGGCGAGTTGACCTTACTCGAACTGGCACAGCGACTGGCGGACGGTAACGATTTGCATGGCGTGCGTGGACTGTCGTTCAAAGACGATGCCGGGGTTCATCATGAGCCGGAGCGGCCGGTTGCGAACATCAACGACCTGCCGGCGCCCGCATATCACCTGGCGAGTGTCGATGTTTATGCCTCTGCCAGTGGCGTGCGGCAACTGGCTTATGCGAGCAGTGTTGGCTGCCCCTATGCCTGCAATTACTGTACCGACATGGTCTTTTACAAGCGCCGCTTCAATGCGTATCGCGCCGACCGTGTTGTCAACGATCTGGCTGAGCTGGTTCCGCGCTACGGCATTGAGGAAGTCGCGCTCCTCGATTCCAATTTTCTGGTTGACATCAAACGGGCGGTCGCAATCGCTCGAGGAATCATCGCAAGCGGCGTCAAATTCAACTGGGATTTTCAAGCTTCGACTGACTTCGTGGCGAGGATGAGCGAAGACGACGTCCAGTTGTTGGGTGAAAGTGGCGTGAATCACATGGGATTTGGCACCGAATCGGCTTCCAAAGATGTGCTCGCGTTGATGAATAAGAAGCATGAGCGCATAGAGGACATGGTGGACACGGCCCGCAAGGCGGAGCTCGCTGGGATTCACGTTACCTTTAATGTGATCCTCGGATATCCGGGCGAGACTGAGGCAGATCGCCAACAAACATTTCGCATCATGAGCGAGATCGCCAAGGAATACTGGAACGTCAGTTTTTCTCCCAACATCTTCACTCCCTACCCCGGGATTCCGATATGGCCGCAACTGAAGGAAATGGGGCTGCGCGAACCACAGTCATTGGAGGAATGGGAGATTCTGGCTTTGGGAGTTAACGTCCTGCCGTGGCTGCAGGGCAAAGAACTACGCCGCCTTCGACGAAGTCTCGAGTACTTCCTGCTGAACAACCAGATTCGCAAGGCGACCAGGAGAAGCGCCTGGTTGCGGCAAGGTTTTCGCCGTGCGCTCGGCGCCCCAGTACGCTGGCGCATCAATAAGAACCGCTACTCATTCCCCTGGGAGCTGTACGTTTCCCGTGCGGTCGAGCGAGTAACGACCCGGCGATCGCTCCTTACCGGCCAAAAACTAAGTGACCGCATGCAGGAAGTTTGTTGAGGTCGTAACTTATTTTGATTGCATGACTCTTGCCAGGGCTTCCCACGGCTTGATTCCAGCAGTTCTTTTCGGCGACAGGAGCGCCCAGGCTAGCCCGGCACAGTACAACAATCCGGCGCACGCAACCTGGAGGACCAGTGAGCCGTAGTGGTGGGCCGGAAATTCTCTCCCCATGAGCAAGAGCGTTCCCACCAAGGGCACACAGAGACTCACCGGCAGCATGTACGCCTGACTGAGAAAGGTGCGTACCGGTATCTCCAATTCGCGACAGACGTGCCTCGGAAGAAACAATAAGCTGGTGAGAGTTAATGGAATCGCTGTGCCAAGTGCGACACCGACAATTCCAAAATGACGTAGTAACAAGATGCTCAGAACTAAATTGATTCCACCTTCGAGCAATAGGACTGTTGCTAGCGTGCGGTGCCTGCCGATGCCAAGGAGGATCTTCGTCGAAGTCGACTGCGCCAGGTAGATGGCTTTGGGCACGGCCAAAATCACCAGAACAGCGTAACTGGACAGATACTCGGTCCCAACCCACACTTCAATGATCGACCTGCCCAGGATCACCAGAATCGCGCAGAGCGGAAAGATGATGAGTGCACACGCCCGGTTTCCCATCACCAGAGTCTGCCGCAAACGCGCCACATCTCCAGCAGCGTGCAGGTGGCTGGACATGGGAGTAAAGACCACCGCCATGCTTCGGACCACGGAAGTTGAGTATTCCACCAGCTTTGATCCGATCGAGAAATAAGTGACTGCAGTGGAAGAAAGCAGCGCTCCGATGAGAATTGGGTCCGATTGGAAACGAAGTTTCTCGGCCACGAGAATCACAAACGCAAATGCACCATAGCTCAACATCTGCCGAAAAGAAGCGTAATCCACATATCTCGCGTTTAACCGCAGAGGGAAAGCCCGGAAGGCCATCCACATGAAAATCAGATAGCCGAGAAGACTCATTCCGACCGTGATCGACCCAACCGCAACCAAGCCACCCCCCCGCGTGAGGAAGATCACGATCAGCAGGCCGCGAAGCAGCGTAACCCCGATCTGGCTCAGATGCAGCCACGAAAACTTCTGCAATCCCTCCAGAACCGCGGCAAATACGCTTAGAGGAAAGGACAACGCTACGCATACTCCCGCCAGAACAAATAGGACTCGTGCCGATCGAAGAACGCCGAGCGGTATCTTGAAAATCGACTGCAAGTGAAAGAACCCCACTCCGGTGAGCAGCAACACAACCAACGACACCACGGCATAGAATGCAACACTCGTACTGAGAAAACGTCCGAGTTTCTCTTCATCCTCGGTCGCCGCAAACTTGGCGACATAGCGAATGACCGAAGATCGGACGCCAAGATCGAGGATCCCGTAATATCCGGTCAGCGAGAACACGAGCACCCAGACACTAAACGCATCGTCGCCAAGCCTGTGGAGGATAAAGGGAGAAAGAAAGAAACCAACTACCAGGTGGACCAGAAGACCCAGCCATGTTGCACTAACATTCTTAGCGGCTTGTGCCCAAAGAGTCATGCCAGTCGTGCTAGAAAACTCGGATCTGAGATCGCTGGACAACGGATTCCGACCTTCCTCGTCACTCCTCGAGTCGCCCCGTTACGCTCACAACTGAATGGTTGATCTTGGGCCCTGAGCCTCGACGAGGCCCGTAGCCGAATCATGGCGGCTTGATCGCGCTAGGCATGCGGCCGCTTTGTTCAGGCGCCGCCAGCGGGGGACTTCCCAGAGATATCGCAGCCCCGTTGTCACATGGAAAAGGAGTCGGATCAGCATGCGCTTGATTTGGCGCTTGCGTCCTCTGGAGTTTGTCGAAGATTTGGTTGTTATCGAGTTCGCCCTCTGGGAGAAACGCTCCCAGGGGAATAGCCGAATCCGGATTCGGTGTCTTCGGGCCCGGGTATCAGGAAGATATTGCTGATGGAGAAAGAGGACAAGCTTCGCGGCAGAGAATAGGCTGAATTGATCAGGCTGATTTTTCCCAAACATCCACGTCCGTGCATAGTTTTCGATCCAGATTCGAACTGTAGGGCGAACGTCTCTTGCCCAGATCCTCAAGGTACATGGAAGAGGCGCTCGGAAAAACTGCGCGGCTAACTCAGCAATGACTACGACCATCTCGCGCAACTGCCAGTCACTTCCGACGCGACGCTCGACGCCTTCCCATAGCGAGATGTCGGTCGCTCGCTGATTAAGAAAGTATCCAATCTCGTACAGCCAGGACATTCTGACCCAGCCCGTCAAAATATGGTTGAAAGCATGGATGACTTGAAGCAGGAATGCGTCTTCGTCAGGCAATGCAGGAAAAGTCAAATCCTGCCATCGATGAGTTCTGACGTTGTCCAGGGAGAACTTGGGTTCGGCTAGAGGCACGCCATGGAAATCGCTGTCCCAGAAGGCAAGGCGCAATTCCACCGCATGAGGAGCGTGAGCCTCGTATTGCTCATCGCCAGGCGGCGGTTCCCCTGCTGATGGCATAAAGTATGCGAATTCATTTGCCAAAGAATTCTTCTGACGGTATCCGGCATCCTGTAGTACGCGTTGCGCCGCTGGCAGCGATTGATGATTAACCAGGTAATCGAAATCGCTCTGGTGACGCAGAGACGCGTCGGGGCAGAACTGAGGGACAAGAGACAACCCCTTGGCGGCTACATATTTCACACCGGCGTCATTGAATTTCCGGTTAAGAAAATCAAATTGACCCGCCATATAGACAACACGTCGCTGGTTGGCAGCGAAGTTTTCCTCGAGGCGAGACAATGTTGACGTTGGCAGGATGCGGGTAGAGTTTGTGTCCTTGAGTTTCTGTAACAGGTAAAAGCCCAGGCCAGCATCGTGCAGCCATATAAGTGCCTGCCCCCACTCGCGGCGGCTGAATCCATTTAGTTCGTCAGGATGATCACTTTTCGTTCCTGACAGACGCAGGAAATCGACGATGGCCTCTGGCAAAGCTCGGCTCACCACTCCACCTCGGCTAGTTCCCGCCGGGGCTTTGTCTCTGCCGGGGCAAGTCTAAGATGACAGATCAGGACCGCGGGCACCTGACAGGCCCGAGCGAATAAATGGCTTTTCCCTGCTCGGGCAAAAATTGACTTCTCCGGTTCTCCGAGGCAGAGCGGTATATGCGTGAGGCACTCGAATCCTCCAGAATAGAAAGCTCGGATAATCTCTTCACCCGTGCGCGGCGATATCTCGATTTGCGCGGCACCACCTGAATCACGGAAACCAGTTCGCCATCCTCGCGCGTAAGCCTCGGGGTGGAGATCACTGACAAAAACATCCGCCCCAGATTTCGTCACCCGTGCCAACTCGCGAACCATTGCGCTCAAGTTCTGGACGTGGCCGAGAGCGAATGAACAGACGACAAGATCGAAAACCGAAGCGCGAAACGGAAGTTTCTGGCAGTCGGCTCTCGCGAGTCGTCCACTAATTGCTTCCTTCTTCCCTGCGACCCGAAGCATGCCGGCAGAAAAATCGACGCCTATTCTTAGTCCGTCACCACGAGCGGCAAGCTTTTCGAGCCACCGTCCCGTGCCGCACGCGAGATCGAGAACGTGTTTGCCGCTCAAGTCAGGGAGGAGGGCTGCGAGCTTACGTTCTTCGAGATGGAGCAGCGGATTGGGCGCATGGTCGTAAGTCGGAGCCCATCGCTCATAGCCTTCCTCAACCGAAACACACGCAGGACCCACCAAAGAAGCGGCGCTGTAATTCGACGATCCAACATCGCCAGGTTCCGGCGTGGTGGAGTGTAGATTCACAGGCTCTCTGCTTTCGGCTTCCGCAGATCGATAAACTGCTGCGTCCATTTCAGTTCCAGTGGCGCGGCATAGACGCCCAGACGATAGCGCCAACTGCTTAGGGCTTTAAGCGCAAGACGTCCCCACTTGGGCAGACGGATGTCCTGAACCGTCGGCCACCTGGACGAGACCACCAGTTCAAAGTTATCGATCAACTGCTTGGTGCGAGGACGCAGCCAGGGGGTTTGCGGATCTTTCTGGGTAGCGAACCGCTGCCATGCGTCCGTTGCCCACTCATCCGGAGTAGTAGGAAATTGAAATTTGTCTTCGATGTTTCCATACATGCGTGTCCGCTGTGGAACCGGGGTGTAATGCTCGACAATGATCTCGGAATCCGGATTCAGCCGCTTCAGTTGGCGGATGAATTGGATGCACTCGCGGGTGTCCCCCTCCGGATCCTTCGGATTTCCGAAGATGATGGAGAATTCGGGGATGATGCCGAAGCGTCGTATTCGAGAGGCCAGGGCGAGCGTGTCTTCGGCACAGAGATCTTTGTTCATCTCCTTTAAGTTTTCGTTCGATCCCGATTCAGCTCCGAAAAAGATCATGGTGCTGCCGGCACGGCGCAGGGCTTCGAAAGTGGCATCCGAGTATTTCATCATGATGTCAGCGCGTCCCTCGCACCACCAACGCATCTTGAGCGGTGCTATCCGGTCCGCCAGTTCACGGGTGTGATCTTCGCGCAAGAAAAAGTTGTTGTCATAGAACTGAATGGCATCGACTCCGTACTTCTGAGCGAGGTGGCGCAGAATCCCTTCGGTCCGAGCGGGCGATTCCATTTTTTCGCGGCTCCCGGAAAAATTAACCACGCCGCAGAAGTTGCATCGGTAAGGGCATCCGAGGCTGGCCTGGTGAACCGCAGTGCGTCGGCCAAGAAACGTGGGCAGAAGGTATCTCTCCACCGGGAGCCGGTGATACGGGTACCACGGAAAATCGTCGAGACTCCTCATAGGGCGCTCAGGATTGTGACGAGGGGTTCCGTCGGCGTCCTTATAAGAGAGGCCGTTAATACTCTTCGGATCGCGGTGTCCGCGAATTGCCTCCAGCAAGTCGAGGAAAGTCTGCTCGCCCTGGCCACGAACGGCATAATCCACGTAGCCTGCATTAAGAGCAGCAGCCGTGTAGTTCGTCGCGAAGTAACCTCCCCAAACGATCGGCAAGTGTGGGAAGCGCGCTCGAACCTCGCGGCAAGTGGCGACGGCGCCAACCGTCTGCGGTCCCGGCATAACCGTGACTGCCACGAGGTCCACGGAATGCTCCTTGATCAGCGCGACCAGACTCTCGGTAGGGTGAGGATCAATGTTGCCATCGACGATGGCGTATTGCTCTTTGCCCTCCAGCACCGCCGCGATGGCCAAGATAGACAACGGGAGCCGGCGGTTGCGAAGCTTGGTTGCTTTCGGGTTATACAGGACGATCATGTAGTAGGTCTCACGCCAGGTTTTGGCGCTCGCAGACCGGTCTGGGTCACCCGCCCGTTTCAACTGAAGATTCGCCGGCGCAGTCAAGGTATCAATCAGGGGTGGAGCGTTTGTCTCTAATTTGTCAACATTCTGCAAATTCCCCTTGACCTCCCTCGATCAGCCAAGCTTCCATCTCGTAGTGCCACTAAGAAGTGACAGAAATTTGACAATCTGCTGACAAACCGGCTGTCCCATCCGTCCTACATTTGGTTACTCCTCTTGCAAAGGTGAAGTACGTGCCGCGAGGCAGCCGACTGCCGTGGAGACTTCGCGAAAGCGCAGTGGCGAGAGTGGTCTAACATCCATGCTTCGTCGGAGACAACTTCCCCCATCGAGCGCGGGGTAAGCGGGTGTATGCAGGAAGTTTGCTGATATTTCGAGCGAGGCGCAACTAACGTGGCTGACGTTCTGCTGACCCATTCTTACCATCTGTATTACGACCGCAAGCAGACGCGGAAAATGCAGCCCTATCCTCCGCTCGGCACCCTGTATGCGGCCGCCTTGCTGCGAAACGCGGGCTTTTCTGTCGCGGTTTTCGACACCATGCTCGCCAATCCGGAACAGGGATTTCAGGCGGCCCTCGATGAGCACCGTCCCCGGGTCGTCGTGGTTTATGAGGACAACTTCAACTTCCTGACGAAGATGTGCCTCACCCGCATGCGGGAGGTTGCGTATCACATTCTTGAGGGCTCGCGGAAAGCAGGGGCCACGGTTCTGGTCAACGGTTCGGATGCTTCCGATCACGCTCTGGATTACCTGGGAAAGGGCTTCCGTTGCGTATTGTTGGGCGAGGCGGAATGGACGTTGCTAGAGGTAGTCCAGCATCTCTTGCAAGGGAAGAACGGGGGAATGGCTCAGACTCCGGGCCTCGCATATTTGGATGATCAGACCAAGGAACTTGTCCGGACTCCGCAACGCCCGCTTATGCGCGATCTTGATCTCCTGTCATTTCCCGCGCGCGACCTGATCGATGCCGATCGATACCGCACAGCGTGGAAGACTGCTCACGGATATTTCTCGCTGAACATCGTCGCCAGCCGCGGTTGCCCGTACCGCTGCAACTGGTGCGCAAAACCGATTTATGGCGACTCGTTTGCCGTGCGGTCGGCATGGAGCGTTGCAGAAGAAATGCGGCGGTTGAAATACGACTTCGGTGCTGAACACCTGTGGTTCGCGGATGACATCTTCGGTCTCCGAGCCAAATGGGTCCGTGAACTTGCGGTGGAAGTCGAGAGATTGAATGCAGCCGTACCTTTCAAGATGCAGTCGCGAGTGGACCTGATGACCGCCGACACTGTACGCGCATTGCGTCGCGCGGGTTGCGCCGAAGTCTGGTTAGGCGTCGAGTCGGGATCGCAGAAGATTCTGGATGCTATGGATAAGGGAACCCGAGTGGAGCAGATCGCCAGAGCCCGAGAGAACTTACGGAACGAGGGTATCCGGGCATGCTATTTCCTTCAGTTTGGATATCAGGGCGAGACTTGGGAGGACATTCAGAAGACCGTGAACCTCGTGCAAGCCACCCGTCCCGATGATGTGGGAGTTTCGGTTTCGTACCCACTTCCGGGAACAAAATTCTTCAACCGCGTGCAGGCGCAATTGGGCGACAAGACCAATTGGTCGGATAGCGAAGATCTTTCCATGATGTTCCAGGGTGCGTACACAGACGAGTTCTACCGCGCCTTGCACGACGCTTTGCACGCTCAGGTTGACTCCTGGCACTCCCGTGACGCGCAGTCCACTAACAAGGTGCAGGGTACGAACTCTGATCCGGATGAACTGTGGAAGCAAGTGGTGCACCTTGAGAAATCGTGCCGCAGAATTCGCCTCACCGAGGCGCCGACTCTTGAACGGCAACAGTTGGTGCAATTGCAGACAAGCCCTGGCCTGACGTGCGGGGACGACTAAGCCCACCCGCGAATCGAAACATGGACATACTTCTCACTCACGGCTATTTCCTTTACGAGGATCCCAAGGAGCTTCAGATCATGAAGCCGTACCCTCCACTGGGAATCCTGTACATTTGCGCCCATCTCCGGAGCAAGGGCCTGAGTGTTGAAGTGTTCGACTCCACGTTCTCCTCGCGCCAGGAACTCTTTACATTGCTTCAGCAGGGTCCACCATCGATACTCGGCATTTACGCGAATCTGATGACCCGGCCTAACGTCGTCGAGGTGCTGCGGGTCGCCAAAGATGCAGGCTGGAAGACGATTGTAGGAGGACCGGAGCCGAGCGCTTACGTTGACGAATACCTCGCAGCTGGGGCGGACGTCATCGTGATCGGTGAGGGAGAAGTCACGCTCGAGGAATTGGTGCCAGCCCTGCATTCGCCCTCCACCGAAGCGATGCAGGACGTCAATGGCATAGTTTTCCGGGCACCCGACGGAACCATCGTTCGCACGCCGCCCCGAGACCAAATCCGAGACATCGACAGCCAGCCCTGGCCCGCTCGCGAGGCGATCGACTCAGCCCGTTATCTCGCAGTCTGGCGCGAGCACCATGGCATGGGTTCTGTCTCACTCATCACGGCTCGCGGTTGCCCCTATCACTGCCGCTGGTGCAGCCACGAAGTCTTTGGTAAGACGCACCGCCGGAGAAAACCAGCGTCGGTGGCGGACGAACTGGAGTGGTTGATTGATCGCTACCAGCCCGAAATGGCGTGGATGGCCGACGACGTCTTCACCATTCACCACGGTTGGCTTTTCCAGTACGCGGACGAACTCAAGCGCCGTGGAATCAAATTGCCCTTCGAGTGTATTTCTCGCGCCGACCGCCTGAATCCCAAAGTCGTCGCAACCCTCGCCGATATGGGATGCTTTCGCGTCTGGATTGGTTCTGAAAGCGGCTCGCAACGCATCCTGGATGCCATGGAACGCGGTGTCACCGCGGAAGAAGTTCGCTCCGCGGTTGCCCTGTGTAAGTCGCAGGGCATCAAGACAGGGATGTTTCTAATGTGGGGATACGAGGGCGAAGAGCTTAGCGATATCGAGGCAACGATCGAGCATGTGAAGAAAACCGATCCCGATATTTTTTTTACCACCGTCGCTTATCCGATCAAAGGCACCCCGTATTTTGCGGAGGTGGCAGACCGCGTTGAAAACCTTAAGCCATGGACCGTGGGTTCCGACAGGGAGGTACGCATTCGCAACCGGCATTCACGCCAATTCTACAGCTTTGCCGACAAATTGCTTCGCAGCGAGGTTGAGCTGGAACGCCTGCGGAACGAACCGATTGTCGACGGATCCGCTATCGCCGACTTGCGATTGAAAGTTTCCGATTTCCGGGCCGGCCTGGCTGCGACCGCCCATGAAGTGGAGGCCTGACTGTTATGGCCGTTGCTCCAGCACAAGTCTATGCCGCCCCGTTTGACGCCATCGCCGAACGCTACGATGAGACTTTTACAACGTCAACGATCGGTAAAGCTCAACGCACCGCAGTGTGGAAAGAACTTGAAAGAGTTTTCCGCCCTGGAGATCGTGTTCTCGAGATTGGCTGTGGAACGGGCGTGGATGCGTGTTTCCTGGCAGAGCGTCGCGTAACAGTTGTTGCCTGTGACAGTTCTTCTCGAATGATCGCAGTGACGACTCAAAGGGTCAAAGAAAACGAAAAGAACGGTTTAGTGCGTCCGCACTTGCTCGCTGCTGAAAACATATCCAGCTTGCGAAATGCTGCGCCCTTCGACGGAGCGTTCTCGAACTTCGGAGCGCTCAATTGTGTTGAGGATCTCCGGCAATTCGCTGGAGACCTGGCGACTCTCCTCAAGCCCGGTGCGATCGCTTTGCTGTGTTGGATGGGCCCGTGCTGCTTATGGGAAATCGCGTGGTATCTCGCACAGAGCAAACCAGCCAAAGCGGTTCGCCGCTTCCGTCGGGAAGGGGTGACCGCTAGACTGGCGGAGGAAGCAACAGTGCACGTGAATTACCCTTCGGTGCGTTTACTGGCTCGCACTTTCGCACCTCAATTTCGCCTCGTGTCGTTCAAGGGGATTGGCGTTTCGGTGCCGCCGAGCTACCTCGAAGCTTGGGTAAATCGGTTGCCACGCTTGTTCGATTTTAGCGTACGGGCCGATTCACTCCTGGGGACCTGCCCTGGAATTCGCGGGTTCGCCGATCATATCCTGTTGGAATTCCGGCGCGAAGACCAACCGAGCTGAGGGGTTGATGAGCGCTCTCGTCTCCATCTCGATTCCCCGCGAATCACCCGACAGTGATGTGGCCGCGCACCAGATCCGCACCATGCCGGTCGTAGTTATTTCTCCGCACAATCAGTGCAACTGCCGTTGTGTGATGTGCGACATCTGGCGGATTCGCGAGGCGAAAGAGATCGCGCCTGCGGACCTTGAACAACAATTGGCGTCCTTCCGCGAACTGGATGTTCGCTGGGTTGTGTTCACAGGTGGCGAGCCGCAGATGAATGGCCAGTGGAGTTTCTTGGCGCAGATGCTTCGCGCCGAGGGAATCCGCGTCACTATGCTTACCGCTGGATTATTGTTGGAACCTCACGCCGAATCCGTTGCCGCAAACATCGATGACGTGATCGTATCCCTGGATGGTCCGCGCGCGCTGCACAATAACATTCGGCGCGTGCCCGACGCTTTTGAACGGATCGCAGCCGGCGTTACAGCGTTGCGACAGTTTCGGCCGGAAATCGCGGTTCGAGCCCGCTGCACGGTGCAGAAGGCAAACCACCGCTCGCTCTGCGCAGTCGTTCAATCGGCAAAAGAAATAGGCTTGAACTCAATTTCATTTTTGGCGGCCGATCTCACATCGGACGCATTCAATCGTCCTACGGGCTGGTTGCCCGAACGCCATGAGCGGGTCGCTTTGAATGCCGAGGAAGTCGATGCGCTCGAGGCAGAAGTCGAGCGACTCATCAGCGAGCATAGGTTCGATCTAGACTCGGGGTACGTGGTTGAATCAGCCGGAAAACTAAGGCGAATCGTAAGGCACTTCCGCGCTTACCTTGGTCAGGCAGAGCATATTGCGCCACGCTGTAACGCGCCTTGGGTCTCCGCGGTGATCGAAGCGTCGGGTGAGGTCCGACCGTGCTTCTTTCATCCTTCGTTCGGAAACATTCACAATCAAACCTTGCATGAGATCGTCAACGGCCCCGATGCACTAAAGTTTCGAGCCAACCTCGACGTTGCAACGAACCCAGTGTGCCAGCGATGCGTGTGCTCTCTGCACATTTCCACGCCACCAAATCCGCGCCGCGAAAACGAGATCGAAACCTAAGATCCCGACTTGAAAACGAAGTCAAGGGTCTTGGTCTCATTCGCTCCCACTGTGATTTTCTGGCTCTGGGTTCCGAGCTTCTCCTGCCACGCTTTGATTGTGTAAGTGCCCGGCGGAAGGTCCTTCAGATCGAAGTTGCCATCTTTGTCCGTAACCACGAAATACGGATGCTTGAACACCGCGATGTAGCCTCGCATCCACGGATGCACGTTGCACTTTACCGGAATCGCAATCTCCTCGCGCGCGAATGTTTCTTCGACGGGCATTCCGTGGGGTTGCGTCTTGTTCCATTCGCGATTGTTGTTGGGCATGGGATGAATGTTGTGCGTGGTCGCATCGTCGTTGACCACATCAAGCTTCTGATTGGTCTGCAAAGCCAATACGTGCGGCTTGTATTGGCATCCCTTCTGCTCAATCACCGCCGGCTGTTGTGGCGGCTCAAACGTCTTATCCCCCAAACCGTCGGACACATAGACAATGACATTCGCCAGGCCGCCGTTGGCTCCGATCACGAGATCTTCCGTCGTGGCCGGCGTGGGATGCGCCTTCGCACAGTTGGGATCGGACGACATATCTATGCGAGTCGGTTTGAGTGCCGAGCCCTCGAACTTGGCCGTGCCTTTGAGTGATCCAGCCACATCCGCGGCACCCGCAGGAACGTAAGCGGCCAGGGATAGGGCAAGTACTGCAACTGTCACGACCAGCACGTACGTGATTTTCATTTGACACCCTTTCTGTCCCCCGCAATCCGCGAGGGCTGTCACCTTTGCAAGATCCAGAACTTCGAATCGCTACTTATGCGCGTAACGCAGCTGCTTTGAACCACCGTCGCATGGCTTCAATCGGCTTTCGGCTCAGTCTGCGCTTGACCGGGCCCACCCTTTCCGCCCGTATGGAGTGTGTGGATGTAATGCACTATGTCCCATATCTGGTCTGGTTTCAGAGCGTCAGCAAATGATGGCATCGGACTGCCATCAAGGCCGGTCATCAAATCACGGAATAGCCCATCATCTGTGTCTCCGCACTTGAACCTCATTCCGCTGCTCAGGTCGAAGGGTGTAATCGGATAGCCTTTACTGTCGGTTAGCGACGAAGCCGACGGACCATTTCCCCGCCCTTCCTTGCCATGACAAAGCCAGCAGTTCATGCTCTGGAAGAGTTCCGCACCGCGCTTCACACTCTCCGGCGAGGTCGCCGGTCCCGGGGGAATCGGCAGTGGAGCAGCCGGCTTCTCTTCCTGAAATCGTGGAGCGAAGCTCTTGATGTACGCGATCAAGTCGACCCGCTCCTGGCGCAACAGGGGTTTCCAGGAGGGCATTCCGCTGGCATGCACGCCGCGGCTGATCGTGTCATACAGGTCGCTGTCCAATGGCAGACTTCCGCTCGGCGTCGATCTACACTTGTAGGTGGCCTTGGTGAAATCTCGAGGCTTGGGGTCGAGATAAGGCGCGCTATCTCCTCGTCCGTCACCAAACTCACCGTGGCAGAAAATGCAGTAGCGCTGGTAGAGTGCCTTGCCGCGCGTGGCATTTCCCACCAAGCTGCCGATGTGGGTCTGTTGCGCGACGGCGGTCAGACTCAACACGAGAAAAAAGAAGACCGCGCTGCCGGTCAAACTGATTTTTATGCGCATGAACCGTTCTCCTCACTCCTCAGAAATCAAAATCGAATCCCATGAGATAGCTGTTGCTGATATCGTCTTTGCCGGACAGCGGCGCAGTACCCGCGTTGATGACGCGTGAATACTCTTGCACCCAAGCGAGACCGGCGCGAGGATTCATGATTGGATACCAACGATAGCCGATCGTCCAGGTATCGAGATTCCCCGAGTTGCCGCGAATCGTGGGATTCGCCTGCCTCGACATGCGAATCAACTCATATTTGCTGATCAAGATAAGTCGGGGGTTGTAATCGTAATGGCCTTCGACAAAACCGCCGTTCCATGAGGGACCAACGGCACCAGCCGGCAACTTTGAGGGTTGATTGGCGGCCACCGAATTGCCCAGAAAAACGTTGTCGTACCCGTGCTCGTAAAACGTTTCAAAATCGAACTTGCGAATGTAAAACTGCCCGTACGCACCCGCACGATAGAAGCTGCGGTTCCCCGTGCCCGTTCCCGGAATGGGGTTGCCGTTGCTGGTCTGGAAGTAGGTTGGCGATGCGCCGAAGAACCCGTACACGCCGACCCGCTGCAAACCCAATCCCGGCACTTCGAAACCTTGGTTGAAATTTGTAAACACGTTATAGGTTTGGCCTGCCGGCAGGCCCGTCGCTCCGTTGCTGTTGTTCACCACGGCAACAGAGTAACGAGTGTAATCATTGCTCGAGTGTCCCGATACCTCAACCCCAAGCTGGTCGTTACCAATGCCAGTGAAAAAATTATGGTCGCCGGGCGGGGTGAAAAAGTAGTTGTAGTAAATCGCTCCAGTATTGTTCTGCAGCAGAGTGCGCTCCTGAGAAATCGGCTCATCCAGTTCAAACTTTCCCATCTTGACGTTGAACCAGCGCGATCCGATGAGATTGTCCAGGCGCACCCACGCTTGCGACAATCCTGAGCTTGAGTTTCCTATGAAGGGTTGCACGAAGAATGAGATGTTCCGGGACAGTGTGCCCGCTGTCACTATGTCAATGCCGCCCACATCGAATCCCGATGCCGTAACTGGCGACTCCACCAAGCCGCTGCTGGCGGTACCGGGAACCTTGTCGACGGCAACGCGATTGTTGCTCTCCCGATGCCAGTTTGGAGTCACCCGAAACATGATTGGCCAGTATGCGGGCTGCTGATAAATCGGAGCGTCACGGTCGTTGCCCAGTTGATATCCGTTGTCTCTGAAAGTCATGCCAAAGTTGTTCAGCATGGGCCAGGCTTCGTGACACGCAGAACAAGGAAGACCGTACTTGCGGGCGAAGGCAGGAATGGCATGCGCGGGTGGGACCACCGCCAGCAATGCCATCACAATCACTAGATGCGCGCCCATTTTTTTCAGCGCTACGATTCTCATGTCCTTCTCCTTGACCCCTTGGGCAAACTTTCCCTTCCGCCGGAGCTAAATCCAAAGCATCGGCGTCGGGCGCGCTGACAGCAGTTAAACCCAACTAGCTTGCTGCAGTGACAATTCGAAGATAAAAAAGTAACGACTCTGAGGTTGTCACGGGCGGGTCAAAATTCGGTCACTTTCTTGTCACTAGGATTCGTGTGAGCGCAGCTGATGCTGCGATCGGGAGGCGAGATCAACTGTTGACAGGTTTGATCTCAAGCCTCGCAACAGCAGATGATCGGTATCGGCAGGTACGGCTAAGCGGAAACGGTTTCGGCCAGCTCGGGGCGGGGATTTCTTTGCGTACGCAGTTCACTCTGGAAAGCTTCGATGGAGAGTTCCGAAGTTCTCTGGAAAAGTTCGAGCAAAGGGTCTTCGATCTCGTCCAAATCCAGGGCCCTGGAGCTCACGGGCTCGACGTCATTCATGCCTTCGGGCTCTACCACCAGCTCGGGTTGAACCCCGCTGCTGTGCCTAAGCGCGTGAATGAACTTTTCCAAATGCTTGCGCTGCTGGTTGGTAGTCCGTGTGAATTCGACTCCCATCCCGATCTCGGGGTGCATCACGCGTACGACGCCTTCGACTCGACTTTCGATCTTTGCGATCCGCATGCTGAGGATCACTCTGGTATTCATGGGAAACGGTGCAGCCATCTCCAGGTAGCAACACCCCACGCTGAGGTCGGTAAGCTTGCAGGGCGCGGGTGGATCATCTGGCTCCATCTCGGGAGAATGCCGCGCCAACCACGACTTGAGCTCATCGCGTTGTGGTTGAGACTGATCCACAAAGCGAACGCCCGCCTGCGCGCCGCGGCCCTCCCACGCCACTTCGGCCGCGCATTCGATATGGTACTCTGCTCCCGGCAGAGTAAATTTGATGCGCATGGGACCGGATTTCTTAGCGCGACGCGAGAGTTTGAGCGACATACCGCCCAGACTGATATCCGAGGTAACTGCCTTTCGCGGCCCCGCTCCGGTCTCACTAACCAGAGCCACCGGAATCTGCATGGCGACCCGCGTATTGTGACGGCGTTCGCACTTCATTAAAGCCCTGGCGGCACGAAAGCTCGTCTTGGCACGTTCTGCGGAGATCGGTTTGTAAAGAACGAAATGCGCTCCCAGCGCGAAGGCGCTGCGTACAGCCTTCTGACCGTCAATCATCGCGACCGCGATGGAGCGTTTGTTACACGGAGCGGAGCGGACACTCTTGAGCACCTGGGCAGCCATGTCCTCGTCATGGCAGTCAACGACGACTGCTTCAAATCTCCGACGGGTTAGCTTCCGGACCGCCGAATCAGCATCGCCGCAGTATTCAACGGCAATTTCCAAGTCGCTGAGGACCCGGCGCAATACCCGTATGATCTTTTCGTCGGAACACAGAACCAGCGCTTGCAGACTCATCTCGGCCGAACTCCCCTAAACATGCTCAGCCGCCGATGGCGGCGCCTTCCCTCTCGGATTCCTCTTCGTTGAGTAAGTGGGCTACGCTGCGAAGCTGCTCGGCAGCAGTTTGCAGAGCTTCGATCTGCTTGCCCAGTTGAGCCTGCTCGGCTTGCTTCTTTCGGAGTACTTCATAGATATCCTTCACGGCACCGCCTCCTTAAAGCACTGTAGGGTGGCACCCCTTGGCGGTCAATGAGACAGGGTCGAGACCCGGTTACGGCGGTAATCTAGCCTTCGATCGTATCTTGTCGATAGATAACTACTAACAGCCTTGCTATCAATAAGATACATGGATATCGCTAAACTGGTGGCTACGATTTCTCTTGACTTTCGGGCAAAACACCCATAGAATCAAAGCCTTCCGGTTAGTCCAACGGACCAGCAATGCGGGTCTTTATTGGTATTGGTTCCGGCGGCAGGGACGTGAATCCCTCCGCGCACGGAAGGAATCTAACTTTCTACCGGTGTAAGTTTATCTCACGCACGAGGCGTTATATTTATGGCTAAGCGACGCGGAAATCCTAACTGGGGTAAGCCCGAGCCTATCGGGCCCATTACTCCCACCATCACTGAATTCGAGCAAGTGGTTCGCGAGTACAAGCTTTCGCCGGACCAGTACCTGCGCTCGACCCGGCTGCGGGAATGGGCCCGGCGCAACAAGAACTCAAAGTACATTCCGGAGCCCCTGCTTGAGGCTTGGGGTTTCGAGATCGAATCTACCCTCTAAAAAAGAAGAGGGATAAGAACTTGCGGGTCGCCCAGGTGGCGACCCTTTGTTTTTGCCACCGCTTTGTGAAACAGGGATTTAGTTGCGTTCCGTCCTAACCATCCCGAGCATTCCAACCAGCGAACTCGTGGCTCTTCTTGTAGCCGTCAGCTTCGCTGCCGGACTTAATGTTTACGCCACTGTGGCCACGCTTGGATTACTGGCTCACGCCGGGGTCCTGCCCCTGCCTCCGGCTTTACAATTGCTGTCGAATTGGTGGGTGATCGCAGCCGCCGGCGTCATGTTCGTCATCGAATTCTTTGCTGACAAAATCCCAGCCTTCGATTTGATCTGGAACGCGTTGCACACCTTCATTCGGATCCCCGTCGCCGCCCTGCTTGCTTATGGCGCCACCGCAAACCTCTCCCCATGGGAGCAGCTTACGGCCACGGTCGTCGGCGGAGCCATCGCTCTTGCCGCCCATGGGGGTAAAACTGCCGTCCGGGCAGCAGTCACTCCCTCGCCGGAACCGTTCTCAAACATGGCGCTAAGTTTCGGAGAAGACGGGCTCGCCATCTTCCTCACTTGGTTTGCCACACAGCATCCGTATGGCGCAATCGCCGTTGTTGGCCTGTTGCTGGCCGTGATCGTAGTGTTGACCCGCTGGGTGGTACGCTCGCTGCGCGCCCTTTTCCGGGGAGCCGAGCACGAATTGGCTAAGTAGCGGCCTCTGCACGAGATCGTTGAGTTGACAATTTTCTGACAATTCCCTGAAAGCGCCTTTGCTACAATCTGACTGTCATGACGCCGCAATCGGCATTCACCGATGTCCCCACCGCGGTTGACGAGATTCGCTCCGGCCGCATGGTCGTCGTGGTGGACGATGAAGATCGCGAGAACGAGGGCGATCTAACTCTCGCCGCCGAAAAGGTCACTCCCGAGCTCATCAACTTTATGGCCAAGTATGGCCGCGGGCTGGTTTGCCTGGCCATGACCGACGAGCGGCTGGACCATTTACATATCGGTCCTATGACCGCCGAGAATACGTCGAACTACGGGACTGCGTTTTGCGAGGCGATCGATGCCCGCGAGGGAGTAACCACGGGAATTTCAGCCTACGATCGCGCCCGAACGATCAAGGTCGCAATCGATCCCGCGACTCGCCCTGCGGATCTGGCGCGTCCCGGACATGTCTTCCCCCTCCAGGCCCGCAAAGGCGGCGTGCTGGTGCGCGCCGGCCAAACCGAAGCCTCCGTTGATCTGGCCCGCATGGCCGGACTGATTCCGGCCGGAGTGATTTGCGAAATCATGCGCGACGATGGAACCATGGCGCGCGTTCCCGACCTCATTGATTTCTGCAAAACCCACAGCCTGAAGATGCTAACCGTCGCCGAACTCATTCGCTACCGCATGCAGCACGAGCGCTACGTGCATCGTGTCGGCGAAGCGATGATTGGCACGCGTTACGGCGAATTCCGCCTGATTGCCTATGAGAGCGAAGTAGACGGCGGCGAATCTCACGTGGCATTGGTGCGTGGCGACGTTGAAAAGGGGGCCGAACCGGTGCTGGTTCGCATGCACTCCCATTGCGTGATGGGCGACGTCTTTGGATCGACCGCTTGCGATTGCCACGCCACCATCGAAGGCTCGATGCGGACCATCGCTCGTGAAGGCCGGGGCGCCCTGATCTATTTGCATCAAACTTCCAAGGGCTTTTCGGTCGAGAGCATCGGAGAGCGAAAGATGCTCACCTTCCACCGCGACAAGCGTCTCCCATCTCTACCCGAGAGCGAGCGCAAGACCCAGCGCGAAATCGGCATAGGAGCGCAAATCCTCTCCGACTTAAATCTGCGAAGGATTCGCCTGCTGACCAACCATCCAAGAAAAGTTCCAGCCCTCGAAGGATTCGACATCGAGATCGTCGAACAGGTCCCAGTGCTGCTGGATAAAGTGAAGGTTCGTTCCTAGCTGGAGTCGCACGCAGATTCTCCGTTGCCCGCTATTTCTTTTCCCGCCAAGCCGAAACCCCGGCTGCACCCTGCGCTAAATGGCCGAGGCTCGCTGGTTCAAGCGTGATGACATCTGGTCCTTTGATTTTGCCCGTTATGATCGGTTTGTTGGGGATGGTCTCGTAGGCGTAGCCTGTGAGGACGGCTGCAATGCCTTTTCCAAGGTTCAGCGTCACGTTGAGTCGTGCCCAGCCATAGTGAACCTGCCCGTTAATGATGAACTTGAAACCTAGGAATCGGCGTTTGATGTTCGTCCACTGGCCGCTGGTCAGGCTGCCCTGATAATAGCCCCCATAGTAGCCAGCCATGAGCGCGCCGGCGGGCAGTCTTCCAGGTTGCTGAAAATAAGAATTATTACGACCTACCCTGAAACCGGCAGGCAGTGCAGACGCGAACCTTTCGGACACGGCACCCCGGCCCCAGACCATGTTACTTTGATAGTCGCAGGTGCGACCCCTGCTACCAGTATGCGAAGCGCAGCCGACTTGCAAGCCAAGGCTGAGGTGAGGCGCGCTGTAGCGCAGATTTCTAAAGGAAAAATCCGGCACCCCGTCGTGGTTCAAGTCAAGAAGAACCGATCCTCCGTTGTTAATGGGAATATTCGTGTGCGTCGGCGTGTAAACCACCTTGGCTTCTGCGGACTTTGTCATGGCCAGCAGGCTTACTCCGGCGGCCATTGCTGCGCTCGTGTACGCCGATAACGATTTTTCCAATCCCGAGCAAAGCCGAACCGCCCTCCGACCGCCTGCTAACTCTCTTGTTGTCGATTCCTGCGCACCCATGTCTTCCTCCTCGGCGTTCGGTACGATTAAGGCGTGACCTCGTACACCGTCCCGCAACCCGTGCCCCCGTAGCATCCTGAGCCGCCTCCCTGCGGAGTTGTGCCAAACAAATGACCTTCCGAGTCGGAAACTAGGCCTGCCTGGGGACTCATGCCGTCGCTGCCGCTTCCGAAAGCGTGTAAGAGCCGTTCCCGCCAATCTCCTGCTTTTGTGGGTTCCAGTTCGAACACCGTCCCGTTGACGCGATTCGCTCCTCCACTAATAGTCACGCCGAACAGGTCGCCGTGCGCATCCGTCCACAGTCTTCCCATCGGTTGGATTCCGTCCGGGTTCCCGTAGAAGCGATGAAGGACACTCTGATCCCAGCCTCTCCGCGACTGATCAAGCTCAAAAACCGCGCCCCAGCGATCACCGCCGGCGAAACTTGTACCGATCAAGCGGCCGACGTTGTCAAGAATCAATCCACCTGACGGGGTCACAGCCGACCCACCGCCGCGGACGAAGCTATAGACCACAGTTTCCGTCCAGCCTCCGTCGGTTTTGTGCATCAGTTCGTAGACGGCACCGCAACCCGGAACCGGAGCGTCGCGGGGCCCGTTGATGTTGCACGGTCCTGCTCCGCCATACGCGGTCATTCCATAAAGATTTCCCGCAGAGTCGAGAACCACACTAGACGAGGGTGTCGCGCCGTCGGGCGCGCCCGCAAACACATGAAGAATTGTTTCGGTCCAAGCCCCCTTGGCGTGAGGTGTTAGTTCAAATACCACGCCGCAACCAAAGCCGTGGCACGATTGCCCAGCGCTTCCGCCCCAGAGTGTTGCACCGTACGCGTTGCCTTGAGTGTCGAATACGAGGTCAGTCTGTGGTCGTGACCCGTCACCGCTGACGAGGGTAAAGCTGTGTAGGATGCTCTCAGTCCAGCCATGACGCGAATTCGGTTCCAGTTTAAAGACTGTTCCCCCGCCATTGCTCCCGCCAGCGACGGTCGTGCCATACAGATTGCCCACGTTGTCGAAAATCACGCCTGCCTGGGGGCCTTCGCCATCGCTAGCACCGGTAAAACTGTAAAGCACATCCTCTTTCCAGCCGTCCTTGGTGCGCTTCAATTCAAAAACCGTCCCGCAGCCATAGCCGTTGCATCCTACCCCGCCCTGGCTCGTTGTCCCATACAAATTGCCTGCGGCGTCAATCGTCAAGTCGGACATCGGTTGTCCGCCATCAGCACCGCCGGTGAATGAATAGATGACCTTCTCCGTGCTCGCTGGCGCTGCGCCGGAGGAGAAGGCAGGGCGCAGGCCGATCACGGCTAGAATGCAACTGGCGGCGATCCAGAAAGTTTTTTGTCGCATGAAAAACCTCGCTTCAGAGAATCCTGATAACTGGATTCAAACGGACGGGGCCCCAACTGACTGCAGCGGAGAAATTGTCCTCCGGCGTGAACAACGTGTCAATGTGAAAAAGATTGCACCTGGACGCGGAGATCTTGCGGTTCGGTGCGAATGGACCATCCGTCACCAAAAAACGGCTGGCTGGCCCACCTTTGCCGGTGAACAATTCTTCGTCCGCCATAGTTTTCCCAGGCTGCGATCATCTAAGCCACTGAACTTTGATTTCCTTTTCGAGGGCTTGAATTCCTGATCGCCCGTGACGAGTTCCACCCTTCTTTCCTTTGCCAGCGCGGCGGCAAAGGCGTCGGCCAAACTCAATTTGAATCGCGCCTTGAAATCGGCCGGGGTGTCGGCCAGCGCGCGGGTCGTGGAATGAAAATCAATGGGCTGGTGGCCCATTCTAGTCGCGTTCTTTGCGACTAGAGTGGGGCCTTTAACCTGGGCTTCGCCATATTCCGAAGGAGACAGCCCCAGATGTCATAGCTGTTGATCGTCTTGCGCCATCAGGCCCGCACAGTTCGCACACTTTACGTTTCCCATTTCGGGAACCGTCGTCTGGGCCCATCCACTTTCCCCTTGATCTCAGTCCCTCGCCAGCGATATTATAGAGCAACCAAGGTTATCTACGAGATAACCGCGTTCTTTGACAACCTGACAAGGGCGCAGATCCTGGCCATTGTGTTCAATACATACTTCGACTGCTGAGTCGACCAACAAGACGAAGGCCAAAACCTTCGTCACGCGTTTTGCCGTCGTCCAGAGCACAGGAGCAACCGGAAACCGACAGACACGCTAACCCCAATGTTTAGAATATTTTGCCTGTAACTACCTTAAGAACCATAGATCTACAAGGCAAGAAAAAATCTGGTCCTTTATTTTCTGGATTTTGGGCGGAATCGAGGCGATTTTTTTGAGAGAAATTCTGCACCAGAATAGGTGCAGTTTTCAAAATAAGTCGTCGAACGGCATGGATGACGCGCGGGGAGTGCAGAAAAGCCCGCAGCCAACAGCCATCCCTAATTCTGGCGGCGTTAGAACGGTTTTCGGGTCACGACTTCGCTATCGTTGATGAAGAACTGCGCCGGGCACTGCGCCGAGCCACAGATCACGGGCAGCAATCCGGCAAGTTGCTTACGCGTAATCAGGCCAAGGGTGCCGCACTCCGGACAGGAGAGCACGGCCCAATAGGGGTCATCTTTTTCGCCCACGCGACCGGCATTTTCCAGCACGAAGATGGTGCCGGGTAGCATCTGTTCGGGGATCCATTGGCTTAGGACGTCGAGTTCTGCAACCATGTCGCCTCCTCGTTCAATCAAATGACACTCGGCCAAGCAATGTGGGGCCAGCATGTGGAACCAAACTTCCCTGTTATGAAGCCTGCCTTACTTTGCGCAATGAACGAGATATACTACTGCTGCTTTTCTTGGCGCGTATCTCAGCGCGCACCTGCCGCACAGTGTCGCTAAGACAAATCGTCAACATCGGCTGACGCGCGTTTTTCAAGATGTCCACAATCTGCCGGGGCGAAGTTTCGAGATACAAAGTCTTGCCATCGGTCAGCAAGTGGTATTCAGACGCGCCGCTGACAATCTCCGCGAGGCGTTTGCCGAACTCCCGCTGCAGGAAGCGCATGACCTTGCGCACGCGCTGTAAGGAGAACCCACGCTGCCGCAATTCGCAGATCACGGCCACCTCCGCGAGGTCTTCCATCGAGTACGACCGCCGGCGGCCTTCTCGCACTGGCGTGACGATGCGGCGCTCGTCCCACCACTGCAGTTGCCGTGCGGTGATGCCGGTCAGCGAGACCACATCGCGAGATGTGAATGGTTCCTGCATGCCAAGTCCCAAAATGTTTCAAACAATTACAGAACCAAATGTTTGGAACATTTTAGGCGCAGACAGGCCGGTGTCAACTGTGGATTTCGACAAAAAGGGGGTGACTATACGAGTTCCCTTTGGCAGAATCGGCCTGTGTTCGGATCGGCGGAATACCAGTTCTAAGTTCCTGGTTCTCAGTTCTCAGATCCAAGGTCCCAGCCCCCGCCGACGAAATGGACAATCTCCAATCGATCGCCTTCGGCCAGACTGGTTTCAGTCCACCGATCACGGGCAACGATGCTTCGGTTCAGTTCGATGGCTACCCGATCGGCTTTCATCGCCAACTGATCGACGAGACTGGCAAGGGTCAGCGGAGGATTGAAATCCCGAGGTTCGCCATTGATGATCAGGTTCATCGGGCTCGCTACGCTTCTACTTTGCGGAGTTGGAATTTGCGGGTTGCGGTGCGGCCGGAATAGCTGGCTTGCACCAGCACTGCGGAATCCGGTAGAGCGGATTCATCGACATCGATTTTCAATTCGGCATCGCCGCCCGAACCAGTGACCACCTGGGTATAAAACGGGGCGGCATCGGGACGGGCGAAGCGAACCGTCAGACGTGCTCCCTCGACTGTAGTGCCACCCTCGGTGACACGCAGGCGAAGAATCAGATTCCGATCCGAGTGCACAGAGTCGGCGTTAAGCCACTGCACATCAAGTTCCTTAATAGCAGCCAGCGCTTCGGGCGTGAAGCGCTTGTCGAGAACGCCGTCCACCTGGCCGTCGCGGATTGAATCCAGGACGAGACGATGCTGGTCGCGCAAGATCTGTTCTTTCTGCTGGTCGGTGAAGCCGGACTCGGCAGCCTTGTCCGCGTAAGAAGTAGCACGCTTGCCGATGCAGCGTCCGCGGACGAAGACCTGCGTCTGCAGCAGCAGTTCGTTCTCCCGCGCTTCGCTTTGCACGTGGTAAACCGTGCCCTCGTGTTTCACGTCGGTATTGAAGCCAAAAATCATGCGGTCCTAACTAACCAATCCTACATAACCATCGGCCCGAAATCCGTATCCATGTTAAAAGCTCGTCACAAAGTGGCCCGAACGCTTGACACTCCCATCCGCGAAATCTACTCTAGAATGTTTAGTTAATACTTGGCTGCGAATTATATATAGCTCCTCTATGCCGGACAATTACTTCGCTCGCTACCTGCCACTCTTGATTCATCTCATCGTAGCAGGTGCTTTGGCTTCTGCCATTGTGTTGCTTTCCTGGTTTATTGGCTACCGGCGGCCCACGCGCGCTAAGCTTTCTCCTTATGAATGCGGAATGACCCCAGTGGGAGACGCGCGTGAGCGCTTCTCGGTGAAGTTTTACCTGGTGGCCATGCTCTTTATTCTGTTCGACGTGGAAGCAGTCTTCCTGTATCCCTGGGCGGTAATCCTGCGGGAACTTAAGATGTTTGGTTTCTGGGAGATGCTGGTATACATAGGCATCGTTCTGGTGGGCTTCTTCTATATCTGGAAAAAAGGCGTGCTGGACTGGGGCACTCCGTCGACGCGGAGAGGCGAGGTTTAATGCCGCTCACCCCCGCCATTACCGATCTTGAGGCCCTGAAGGATCACCCGGCAGTGGCTAAATTGCGTTCGTGGAACCCGGCTGCGGTCGAGGGAGCGAAGTTTGACCGCGAGGAAATGACCATCTACATCGAGCGGTCCGCCATTCGCGACGCTTGCGTCATTTTGCGGGACGATCCGGGCTGCCCTTTTAACTATCTTTCCGATGTGACCTGTGTGGACTGGTATCCCTCGCAACCGCGGTTCGAGGTGGTGTACGAACTGCTTTCGATTCCGAAGAAAGAACGTGTGCGACTGAAAGTACGTTTGGACGCGGACAGCTCAGTGGTCGAATCGGTGACCTCGGTCTGGCCGTCGGCGAATTACTTCGAGCGCGAGGTTTTCGATTTGTTCGGCATTCGGTTTACGGGGCATCCTTATTTACGGCGCATTCAAATGCCAGAAGACTGGGAAGGCCATCCGCTGCGCAAAGACTATCCCGTGGAGGGTTATCGCTAGACAGCTATGGCTCACATGACCTCCACGCCCGTGCTCGAACCCGGTCAGGATCGGACCATGATCCTGAACATGGGCCCGCAGCACCCTTCCACGCACGGAGTGTTGCGTCTAATTCTGGAAATCGACGGCGAAACCGTGGTGCGGCTCATGCCCGACATCGGGTATCTGCATACCGGAATCGAAAAGACTTGCGAAGCCAAGTTCTATCAGCAGGTAGTGCCGCTTACCGACCGCATCGATTACCTCTGCCCCATGACCAACAACCTCTGTTATGTGTTGGCGGTCGAGAAACTGCTTGGGCTGGAGATCCCTCCGAAGGCGCAATGGCTGCGGGTGATGATGAATGAGTTGACGCGCATCAACTCGCATCTGGTGTGGCTGGGAACGCATGCCATGGACATTGGCGCGCTCACGGTTTTTCTGTACTGCTTCCGCGAACGCGAGGATGTTTTGCGCTTGTTCGAGGCAATCAGCGGACAGCGCATGATGACCTCGTATTTTCGGATTGGCGGCGTGGCGCTGGAACCGCCGCTTGGGTTCTTCGACCGGGTGCGGGACTTCGCCAATCGGTTCCCATCGAAGGTGGATGAGTACGAGAACCTGCTGACGGGCAATCCCATCTGGATCATGCGGACCAAAGGCGTAGCGCGGATTACCGCAGAAGACGCTATCGCATTGGGCGCAAGCGGGCCTACGCTGCGGGGAAGCGGCGTTGACTTCGACCTGCGCCGCGATATGCCTTACTCGGGCTACGAAAACTTCAAGTTCAAGGTACCGGTCGCGCAGGAAGGCGATGTATTTGCCCGATACATTTGCCGGGTACAGGAACTGCGCGAATCGATAGCGATTGTGCAGCAGGCGCTCGACGGAATGCCGGAAGGGCCAATTAAAGCAGATGCCCCGAAAGTTGTGTTGCCTGACCGCGAAAAGATGAAGACGCAGATGGAGGCCCTCATCTATCACTTCAAGATCATTACCGAGGGTTTCGCGGTTCCTGCGGGTGAGGTCTATCAAGCGGTAGAGTCGCCGCGCGGCGAGATGGGATACTACATTGTGAGTGATGGAACGGCCAAGCCCTATCGCGTGCATATGCGCGCAGCTTGCCTGGCGAATCTGCAGTTACTGCCGAAAATGTGCGAGGGAAACTTGTTGGCCGATGTGGTCGCAGCGATTGGGTCGATCGATATTGTGCTCGGAGAAATTGATCGGTGATCGGAACCAAAAACGCGTACGAGGCGACGAAGGAGACTTTAGATTTGTCATCCCGAGCAAAGCGAGGGATCTAGGTTCTCGCCGGCACAGGCGCAACCCAGATTCCTCGCTTTGCTCGGAATGACAATCGATATTATTCCTACTCAATGAATTTTTCCGACCAATTCGAGCAGCGCTTCGCGGAGATGCTGACGCATTACCCGACAAAGCGGTCAGTGCTGGTGCCGACCTTGCTCTATGCGCAGGATGAGGTGGGCTATCTGAACCACGACGTCATCCACGAGATTGCGCAACGGCTGGATTTGACCGATCTCGAGGTGAGCAACGTAATCAGCTACTACTCCATGCTGACGACGAAGCCTCGGGGCAGATTCAATGTGCAGGTTTGCACTAACATTGCGTGCATGCTGCGCGGGGGCGAAGAGCTTCTCGACCACTGCAAGCAAAAGTTGGGCATCGGGCACAAAGGTACGACGCCGGACGGGATGTTCTCACTGGAAGAAGTAGAGTGCATCGGCGCTTGCAGCTGGGCTCCAGCGGTGCAAGTGAATTACGACTTCCACGAGAACCTGACGGTGGAAAAGATGGACAAGGTTTTGGACGGATACAAGAAAAATTGAGCCATTGGGTAATCGGGTAATTTTGCAACTGCTTGTAAAATTACCCGATTACTCAATTACCCGATTACAAAATGGCATCACTGGTTTCCCATCCCGACGAAGTCAAAGTCGTTTCCAAACGCTTTGGAAAAGGCGCGACCGATATCGATCGCTACCTGGAGCTCGATGGCTACAAAGCCGTGGAAAAAGCACTGGGGATGCAGCCGGATGCAATTGTGAATCTGGTGAAAGACTCCGGCCTGCGCGGGCGCGGCGGCGCTGGATTCAACACCGGAATGAAATGGTCGTTCGTTCCCAAGCAATCCGCGAAACCAAAATATATTTTGTGTAATGGCGACGAAAGCGAGCCCGGCACCTGCAAAGATCGCTTGATTTTCGAGCACGATCCACACTCGGTGATCGAAGGTGTTGTTATCGCCGGAATTGCTACGGGCTCGCATGCGGGATACATCTACGTTCGCGGCGAGTACCGATATTTGCTGGAGATTGTGCAGAAGGCAATCAAGGACGCCTACGCGCGGGGATTTCTCGGCAAGAACATTTTCGGGAGCGGCTACGATTTCGAGGTCTACTGGCATGGCGGCGCCGGCGCCTACGAAGTGGGCGAAGAGTCGGCGCTCATGGAATCGCTCGAGGGCAAGCGAGGCATTCCGCGAATCCGGCCTCCTTTCCCGGCTGTCGTCGGACTGTGGGGCGGGCCAACGGTCATCAACAACGCCGAGACCCTGGCCAGTGTGCCCCATATCCTGCTCGGCGGAGCGGAATGGTTCGCCAAGCTGGGGCCACCCAAGAATGGCGGGACTCGCCTGTTTTGTTTGAGCGGGCACTTGAATCGGCCCGGGGTGTATGAACTGCCCATGGGCTACAACCTGAAGAAGATGATTTACGAGGTCGGCGGCGGGATTCCCAATGGGCGCACGCTGAAGGCCGTGGTGCCGGGAGGTTCGAGCTGTCCAGTTCTGACGGCGGGCGAAATCGATGTCTCCATGGACTTCGATTCAATGATGAAAGCCGGAACGATGCTCGGCTCCGGCGGCGTTGTGGTCGTGGACGATACCACCTGCATGGTGAAATTTGCCTTGAGGATCATGAAATTTTATCAGCACGAGAGTTGCGGATGGTGCATCCCCTGCCGCGAAGGCACGGATTGGCTCAAGAAAACGCTGACTCGATTTCACGCCGGTGGCGGCGTCAAGAAAGACATCGACAACATCCAGTACCTCTCGGAAAACATGCTGGGGCGCACGTTCTGTCCGCTGGGTGACGCAGCGGCCATGCCAACGATTTCCATCATAAAGAAGTTTCGAAAAGAATTTGAAGATCACTTAGAAGGCAGGCCGTGTCCGTTTGAAAAAGCTGGGGTAGCCGAACCGGTAGCGGCAATGGCTTAATCCTAGTCGTTGGTCGTTCGTCGCCGGCGTTGGCTAAAGCAGCCGGCACTGGCGGATTTCGACCAACGACCAACGACGAACGACCAAAGACGATTTTATGGCTGACGTAAACATCACCGTTGACGGGAAGAAAGTCACGGCTCCCGCTGGGACGCTGCTGATCGAGGCCTGCAAGAGCGTAGGCATCGAGGTCCCATCGTTTTGCTACTACCCAAATCTGTCGCTGCAGGGCGCATGCCGCATGTGCCTGGTTAAAGTCGAGAAGATGCCCAAGCTGCAGACTGCGTGCACCACGGTAATCGGCGAGGGCATGATCGTTTCAACCGATACGCCCGAGATCCATCAGGCGCGCAAGAGCATGGTGGAGATGCTGCTGGGCAATCATCCGCTCGACTGCCCAGTTTGCGATGCGGGCGGCGAATGCGAATTGCAGGATATGACTTTTTCCTACGGCGCCGCTGAATCCAAATACATCGACGCCAAGAATCATAAGGAAGAGCAGCAGTGGTCGCCGGTGGTCTTCTTCGACCGGCCCCGCTGCATCCTGTGCTATCGCTGCGTGCGAGTGTGCGGCGAGGGCATGGATGTCTGGGCTCTGGGCGTGCAGAACCGGGGCGTGAGTTCCATCATTGCGCCCAATCAGGACGATCATCTGGAATGCGAAGAGTGTGGCATGTGCATCGACATCTGCCCGGTGGGCGCGCTGACTTCCGGCGCGTATCGCTACAAGACGCGTCCCTGGGAGATGAAGCACGTAGGCACAACGTGCACCCACTGCGCCGACGGTTGCAAAACCACGCTGGGCGTACGCCGATCCGATACTGGCATGGAAATTGTACGCGGAGACAATCGGGACAAGAGCGGCATCAATGGCGATTTCCTTTGCATCAAGGGGCGCTACGCTTTTGATTTCGCACACCACGAGGACCGGCTGACGCAGCCGTTAATCCGCAAGAATGGGCGATTGACTCCTTCAACATGGGAAGAAGCGTTCGAACTGATCGGGAGACGATTCAAGGAGATTTGCGATCAGGATGGCGGACACGCGATTGGGGTCTTCGGCTCGAATCGCACCACGAACGAAGAGAACTATCTGCTGCAAAAGTTTGCCCGCGTCGTGCTGAAAACCAACAATATCGACCATCACCGCACTGCCGACTTCCCTGCTTACGCCGCGGCCCTCGCTGGCAAACCGGAAGCCACGGCCAGCATGCGGGACATCTTCAATGCCCCTGCGACTTTGCTGATCGGCAATGATCCTACCGAGCAGCATCCCTTGCTGGCGTGGCAGATCCGGAACAACGTCCGGCTGCACCGAGCGCGGTTGTACGTAATCAACTCGCAGCCCATTAAGCTACGCAGGCAAGCTGCAAACTTCACGTTAGTCCCTGCGGGATCCGAAGGAAAAGTGGTTGCGTTTTTGGCAGGTGATGACGCGTCAGTCGACGCGATTATCAGCACGGAAACCAGCCGCGAGGCTTGGGTTGCTTTGCGTGAAAAACTGCGCGGCGAACCCAACCTGGTTATTACTTTCGGATCCGAACTCCGCGGCGGGGACATCGCGTCGGTGGCGAAATTCTGCTCGACAATTCCAGGTTCAAAATTAGTCTGTCTCGGCGATTACGCCAACTCACGCGGGGCGGCGGACATGGGGCTTTATCCTGACCTGCTTCCCGGCTATCACCGAGTTTCAGACACGGGCAAGTTTCACGAAGATTGGGGCAGCATGCCGCAAGCACCGGGCCTCACGCTTCCTGAGATGGTGGAAAGCGCCAAGGCCGGCAACTTGAAGGCATTTTACGTGGTAGGCGCGAATCCCATCGAGCAGTTCGGCATCGATCCTTTCGCCTTCTCTAATAGCTTCGTGGTCGTGCAAGACATGTTCTTGACCGAAACGGCAGTGACTGCGGATGTGGTGCTGCCTGCCGCAAATGCGTATGAAAAATCGGGAACGTTTACCAACACCTGCGGTGACCTGCAACTGGTGAAAAAAGCGGGCGAGGTTACCGGCACGAAATCCGATTTTGAAATGATGGTGCGTATTGCCGGTGCAATGGGCTTCGAGGTCCAGCGATTGGTGCCGTTCGGCAGAGGCACCGGCACAGACATGGGACAATCGCGCGGCGCACAATCCGGCGAAGCAGACCGGCACGCGGTGTGGCTCGAGGCCAACGGGCTTGAACCGAAGATGAGCCCGTTCGATCCCATGGCAATTCTGGATGAGATTCAACGGTTGGTGCCCGGCTACGGCGTTTCCCGGATGAATATCCTAACCGGCAACGATCAGCATACGACTTTGTCGGAAAGCGGTCCTGGGGCTCTGCACAATCCGGAGTTGATCGTGCCCGCGCACGATAATCTTTTCAGCTCGGGCACCTTGGGCCGCTATTCCCGCACCTTGAATTCGGTAATTGAGAACCGTCACAAGCAGCCGGCGGAAGCGGAAGTCGCTGCCGACTAAATTCTTTTTCAGTTGCGCTACACAAAGAGTCAGGAAAACTATCGCGTTGAGCCTTGGCGAATTCATTCTGGTTTCTGTTGTCAAGATTGTGATTGCACTCATCGTGCTGCTCACGGCGGTGGCTTACACCGTTTGGCTGGAGCGCAAGGTTGTGGGCCACATCCAGAACCGCTGGGGACCCACGCGGGTCGGCCCGTTTGGGCTGTTGCAACCGCTGGCGGACGGGGTGAAGTTTATCTTCAAAGAGGATCTGATCCCGCCGCACGTATATAAGCCGCTGTACATTGCGGCACCGATGATCGCGTTGATTTTTGCGCTGACGTCGATCTCAGTCATCCCCATTGGCAACTGGATTACCGTATTCGGAATTCACACGCCGCTGGAAATCACCGACGTTAACATCGGGTTGCTGATTGTACTGGGCATCACTTCGCTGGGTGTGTACGGCGTTGCGCTTGCGGGATGGTCCTCGAATAGCAAGTATTCGCTGCTGGGTGGATTGCGCGCCAGCGCGCAGATGGTGAGTTATGAAATCTCGTTGGGCCTTTCCCTGGTGGGCGTTCTGATTCTCGCGGGTAGTTTCAGCCTGCGGGATATCGTCGATGCGCAGGCGGGAACGTTTTGGGGATTCATCCCACGCTGGAACATTTTCCAGGGACAGTTTATCGCATTTTTTATTTATCTCATGGCTGCGTACGCGGAAACCAATCGTATCCCCTTCGATTTGCCGGAGGCTGAAACCGAACTCGTAGCCGGATACCATACTGAGTACAGCGCCATGAAGTTCGCCATGTTTTTCATGGCGGAATACGCGAACATGATCACGGTAGCGTGTCTGGCAACTTTGTTGTTCCTGGGCGGATGGCACGGACCCCATCGCTTCGGGCCGCCTCTTCTACAGGCGATCCTGCCCGTGTTCTGGTTCGCGGCAAAGATATTCGCGTTCTTGTTCCTTTATATATGGGTCCGCGGCACGTTGCCGCGCTTTCGCTATGACCAGTTGATGGCGTTTGGTTGGAAGTTTTTATTGCCGCTGGCCATTGCGAATCTGGTGATCACGGCTTTGATAGTAGCGTTGAGAGCCTAAGACAACATGCTTCATCTGCTCGTATTCTCGGTGTTCGGATTGGTATGTGTCGCTGGCGCAGTCAATCTGCTGGTCCAGCGGCACCCGATCAACAGCGCGCTGTCGCTGGTCGTGGTGATGGGTTCGCTCGCAGTGGAGTATCTGCTTTTGGGCGCGGAGTTTGTCGCGGCAGTGCAGGTGATCGTTTATGCCGGGGCGATCATGGTGCTGTTCGTCTTCGTCATCATGCTCCTGAACGCCGGTGAGGAAGAGCGAACCAAGGGCAGCCGGGTGGCGATGCTGTTTGGAATCCCTGGCATGCTGATTGGCAGCGTGCTCGTGGCCTGGGTTCTGCTCGAACACTCAGGCACGGGGAATGTCGCGACTGGTGCGCTTCCTGGGCCTCCGAAAGTGATTGGATGGCTGCTCTTTCATGACTTCTTGCTGCCGTTTGAAGTGACCTCCGTGCTGGTATTGATCGCGATCCTGGGCGCGGTAGTTTTGGCTAGCCATCCCGGATCTGTCGAACAAAGATCTACCCAGCAAGACAAGAGGGAGGGCTGATGGTCCCGCTTTCGTATTATCTGGTCCTCAGCGGCATTCTGTTTGCCTGCGGTGTGACCGGGTTTCTGATCAAGCGAAACATCATCACCATCTTTATGTCGATTGAGTTGATGCTCAATGGAGTGAATTTGTCATTCGTCGCATTCGCGGCGCAGTGGCATGCGCTCAGCGGTCAGGTTTTTGTGTTCTTCGTGATGGTCGTAGCGGCGGCCGAATCGGCTGTGGGATTGGCAATCATCATCGCGGTATACCGCACGCGAGAGACTCTGAACGTCGACCGGGTGAACCTGCTCAAACTATGACGCCGAACTTACATCTTTGGCTGATTCCGGTGTTGCCGCTGATCGGTGCCGCCATGAATGGCTTGTTCGGGAAGCGCTTTTCCCGGCAAGCCGTGTCGGCAATTGCGCTTGGGTTTAGCGGCGCTGCGCTGGTCATGGCGCTGTGGATTGCAGCGCAATTTTCTGCCTTGACTCTTCCTTGTATTGAAACTCTGGCAACGTGGATTCGCGCCGGCGACTTTCAAGTGGACTTTGCGTTTTACCTCGATCAACTGTCCTTAGTGATGCTGCTGGTCGTCACCGGCGTCGGTTTCCTCATTCACATTTATTCCGTCGGATACATGTGGGAAGAAGGCGGATTCTACAGGTTCTTCAGCTACCTGAATCTGTTTATGTTTTTCATGCTGACGCTGGTGCTGGCCAGCAATTACCTGCTGATGTTTATCGGCTGGGAGGGCGTGGGGCTCGCGTCGTATCTGCTGATCGGATTCTGGTTCACCAAAGATTCTGCGGCCTCGGCCGGCAAGAAGGCGTTCATTGTCAATCGCATTGGCGACTTCGGATTTCTGATCGCGCTGTTCTTGATGATCAAGCATTTTGGCTCACTGAATTTCGAGCAGGTGTTCCGGATTGTAAGTGGCCTGCCGGCGGAAGCCACTGGCGCCGGTTTGCTGACCGCGATCGGTCTGCTGTTGATGGTGGGAGCTGCCGGAAAGTCAGCCCAACTTCCGCTTTATGTTTGGCTGCCCGACGCGATGGAAGGCCCGACCCCGGTCTCCGCCCTGATTCACGCAGCGACCATGGTGACGGCGGGCGTGTACATGGTTGCCCGGTCGCACGTGGTCTTCGACCGCGCACCGCAGGCTTTGATGGTGGTGGCAATCGTCGGGACACTGACTGCTTTGTTCGCCGCGACGATTGGCGTTTGTCAAACTGACATCAAGAAGGTTCTTGCGTACTCTACGATTTCGCAGCTCGGCTACATGTTCATGGCTTGCGGCGTCGCCGCATATTCTGCGGGAATCTTTCACCTGATGACTCACGCGTTCTTCAAAGGGCTGCTGTTTCTCGCAGCGGGCTCGGTGATTCATGCTGTCGGCGGCGAGCAGGACATGCGCCGTATGGGCGGGTTGCGGCACCACATTCCGTGGACGTTTTGGACGATGACGGCGGCGACGTTTGCTATCGCCGGATTTCCTCCGTTCGCAGGATTCTTCAGTAAGGATGCAATTCTTTGGCAGGCGTACTCGAGTTCTTATGGAAGCTGGGTCTATTGGCTGATTGGTGTCTTTACCGCATTTTTGACTTCGTTTTACATGTTCCGGCTCTGGTTCCTTACGTTCTTCGGTGAGTACCGCGGTGAAGCCGCGGCAAGCGAACGTGTTCATTTGGCTAGCGGTTCGCTGGCGGGGGCGCCCGCACACGAGCACGGACACGGCGGCATTCATGAGAGTCCGAAGGTCATGCTGATTCCGCTGGTGATCCTTGCGGTGCTTTCGATTTGCGGTGGTTGGGTTGGAAGTGAGCGCTTCGACAAATTCCTTTCGCCGGCGCTTCACTCTGGAGTAACTGCGTATTCCCCAGAGCAGGCAGCCGCGGCGACTCCCGCGTCGGAACCCAGAGAGCATGGTGCCTCTGAGGGGCTTCTGACGAGCATTTCAATCCTCGCGGCGGTCTCGGGATTATTTCTCGCTTGGCTGCTCTACCAGCGCCGGCCGCAGTTGCCGCGGGAGATCGCGCACGCCTTGGGCGGTTTCTACGAAGCAGTCGTCCACAAATACTACGTGGACGAGATTTATGCGGCTGTCTTCGTCAAGCCTCTGATCGATGGCTCTACGCGGATTCTTTGGCATGGCATTGATCGGGATGTGATCGACGCGACGCTGGATAACAGCGCCGAGGGCGCACGCGAGGTATCTGATGCGATGCGTCATATGCAATCGGGCAATCTTCGATCCTATGCCGGATGGATCGCGGCGGGAGCTGCCGTGGTGATCGCTTACATGATCTGGATGGGAACGCGATGAGCACCGCTCTGGACAACTCGATGCTCACGCTCGTCACGTTTATTCCTTTAGCAGGCGCGATTTTGCTGCTGCTGTTCCCCCGGCGTGATCGGGATATCCGCGTATTCGCTCTGGTCGTCTCGTTGCTGGAGTTTGTTCTCTCGTTGCACCTGCCGGTGCATTTTCAGCGAGGGCAAAGCGGATTTCAGTACGAAATCAACAACCTTTGGATCTCAAACCCTAATATCCATTACCACATGGGCGTGGACGGAGTTTCCATGTGGCTGGTGGTGTTGACCACATTTCTGACGCCGCTATGCGTTCTCATCTCATGGAAATCGATTCATGAGCGAGTCAAAGAATTCTTCATCCTGCTCTTAGTTCTGCAGACGGCGCTGATCGGAGTTTTCGTAGCGCTTGATCTGTTCCTTTTTTACTTCTTCTGGGAAGCCACGTTGATCCCGATGGCTTTGCTGATCGGCATTTATGGGCATGAACGGCGCGTGTATGCGGCAGTGAAATTCTTCTTGTACACCATGGTCGCGTCCATGTTCATGCTGGCGGCGATCCTGTGGCTTTACGCAAAGACTGGCACGTTTGATTTCGTTACCATTCAGGCCGCAGTTCACAACGGCCAAGTCGAAAACTTTTCGGGCGCAGCCACTTGGCTTTTTCTGGGATTCTTCATTGCCTTTGCCGTAAAAGTTCCCGTATTTCCTTTCCATACATGGCTGCCTGATGCGCACGTGGAAGCGCCCACCGCGGGTTCCGTTCTACTGGCTGGCGTCCTGCTGAAGATGGGCACATACGGAATGTTGCGCTTCAATCTCGGCCTGTTTCCTGAGCAGTCGCGAGCCAACGCCTGGTGGGTGATGATTCTGGCGCTGATCGGCATCGTCTACGGCGCGCTGGTCGCGATGGTGCAGCCCAACATGAAGAAGCTGATCGCATACTCTTCGATCAGCCATCTCGGCTTCGTTGTGCTGGGCATTTTCAGCTTCACGCAGGCGGGTCTTGATGGTGCGACCTTCGTCATGCTGGCGCATGGAGTTTCCACGGGCGCGCTGTTCATGCTGGCAGGCATCCTTTACGAACGGCGCCATACTTACGAAATCTCAGAATTCGGCGGTCTTGCCACTCCCATGCCGGTGTACGCAACGTTCTTCTTGTTCATCGTGCTCGCATCCGTGGGACTGCCTCTACTCAACGGCTTCATCGGCGAGTTCCTCGTGTTGAGCGGTGCCTTCCGCGATCGCGCCGTTTATGGAATCTTAGGGGCAACCGGCGTCATCTGGAGCGCCTGCTATTTGCTCTGGATGTATCAGCGGGTCTTCTACGGAAAAGTCACGCACCAGGTCAATCTGTCTTTGCCTGATCTCAGCGGGCGAGAACGCGCGGCACTCTGGCCGGCAGCGGCCGCTGCTCTGGTAATGGGCGTGGCGCCGCTGCTCTGGCTGAACGCAATTGATCCCGCCGTACAAAACGTGTTGGCGCCATTCGCGCAACTTGCCAGCAAAATGGTGCGTCGGTGAACAACGCCAACGATTTCGCGCAAGTGATTCCGCAAGCGGCTGACTACGTGCGCATCTTGCCGGAAATCGTACTGTCGATTTTTGGCATGATTGTGATGGTGCTCGATCCCCTGGTGGACGAGCGCCGGAGTCAACGGATGCTGGGCACGATTGCGCTGATTGGATCGCTGGCGGCGCTGGCCGCAACGCTGTTCCAAGCGCAGTATCCAGGCTTGGGATTCTGGAACATGGTGCGAGTCGACAGTTTCAGCGTGTTCTTTCATTTCCTGGTGGCGGCGGTAACCGCGGTTGTAATTCTGAGTTCTTACGAATACATGGCAGTGCAAGGGATTCGCGCCGGTGAATATTACGCGTTGATCTTATTTGGCGCGGTTGGCATGAGCTTGATGTCGTCGGCGGTGGAACTGGTCCTCATCTTTATCGCGCTGGAGATCTCTTCGATCTCCACCTACATCCTGGCGGGATTTCGCCGGCAAGCCGCAATCAGCAGCGAGTCTTCGGTCAAGTACTTTCTGCTGGGCTCGTTTGCGACTGCATTTTTTCTTTATGGCGTGGCACTGATGTTCGGAGCCACAGGCTCGACGAGTATTACGGTGATCGGCGATGCGCTTCGCTCGGGGCACATCCCAATCCTCGCTTACGTGGGCGTCGCGCTGATGTTCGTTGGCCTGGGCTTTAAAGTGGCGGCGGCTCCGTTCCATGTCTGGACACCCGATGTTTATGAGGGCGCACCCTCGCCTGTGGTGGGATTTATGTCCACCGCTCCAAAGGCGGCGGTGTTCGCGGTGCTGCTGCGGATCATGTTTGAGGCCGACGCTCCCGGGCGCGTCTGGTTGATTTGGGTTGTGGCCGCGCTTTCGATGACCCTGGGCAATATTGGAGCGCTGGTTCAAGACAACGTAAAGCGGCTCCTCGCCTATTCTTCCATCGCTCACGCGGGATACTTGCTGGTTGCCTTTGCTGCGTTACCAAACAACGGCATTCCGGCCGCGATGTTTTACACGGCTTCCTACGCTGCCATGAACATCGGAGCGTTTGCTGTCATCAGCCACATCGGGGGTATGGGCGAACGCTACGTCACGCTGGAAGATTACGAGGGGTTGGGACGCCGCAGTCCGTTGCTGGCGGCGACGCTCACGATTTTTCTTTTGTCGTTGATCGGCATTCCGATTACGGGTGGCTTCTTCGCCAAGTTCTACGTGTTCAGCGCGGCGCTGCAGGCCAACCTGGTGGGCCTGGTTATTATCGGCGTGCTCAATAGCGCCGTGGCTTCTTACTACTACCTGCGACTGATCGTTGTCATGTACATGCGCGAAGCGCGCGAAGAAGTGCCCTTGCCACCGATTCCGGTCGGGCTTGGAACGGCCCTGGCCATCAGTCTGGCAGCAACAATTTATCTCGGTGTCCTTCCGGGACGCGTCCTCGACTACGCGGCTCGAACCGCCGCTGAATGGGCTCACTGACCAGCACGACCGCCTCACTCCACCGCGACGGCGATATCCACGTACGAAAAAATGCGCGCCGAGAGCAGCCAGAATGCCAGCGTTTCCACCGCCGCCAGTGCAACCGGAAACCAGGAAACTGTTCCCGGAGAGTCAAAGGAAGAATTGACCACGGTCGCTCCGAGTTCCCACACCGGTATAACATACCCCCATTGCGGCCCGAGGAACTGACCGGCGAGCGCTGGAAGGCCAAGGACCACTGCTGTGGCACCAGCTGCGAAGAAAGGATTCAGGAACGTTGAGAACATCAGGGCCACGGTACCGGCCAACGCGCAAGCGGCAACCAAGCAAATCATCAGGAACCAAACGCGCGAGACGGGAAAGCCTGCGCCACCCAATGTCCAGCTTCCGGTAAGGCCAAGGGCAAAGCAATAGACCGCGCAAGCCATGGTAACGCCAAGCACAAGCCCGGAGAGATATTGTTGGCGTCCCACAGCCTTTGACAGGACAGCCAGAATCCGGCGGGATCGACGCTCGTTGTAGATGGCACAGCCACCGAAGAATATGCTGAATGCGGACACATATACCGCGTCCAGTTTGAAAACGAAGAGCAGATCCTCCCGTTGGCGATGAATATCGCTAACCAGCCCAAGAAATGCGAGCAGCAGAACCCACAGCAGCAAAGTAAGCATTGGCCAACGCTGTTCGCGAGCGAAATTAATGGCGATTAGGAGTACGGGCTTCACTGAACGCCTTTCGAAGCAGTAGACTTGGCATCCGCTGTCACTTCCAGAAAAAGTTCTTCCAGTGAACGTCGCAGCGGATTTAGGCTCACCACCTCGCCTCCCAGGTTCCAGACCTTTTCCAATGCCGCACGTTGGGCGTGAAGGGGCACGCAGAATCTGACCACTCCGTCCTGGGCCGTGGCGCCGTCGAAGTAGGTAGCGGCGACTGCGCGAACTACGATTTCGGTTTGTCCACCGCCCCGAAGGAGATCGGCTGTCCTGCCCAGACGAACCAGCCGGCCACGATGCAGCACTGCAACGCGATCACATATCAATTCCACTTCAGAAAGCAAATGGGAACTAAGGAAGACAGTCTTACCGGCGTTTCGGGCGCCCAGCAACAACTCGCGAACCATGACTCTCGATAACGGATCGAGGGCCGAGGTGGGCTCGTCCAGAATCAACAGGTCGGGATCGTTAACTATGGCCTGGGCCAATCCTACACGCTGCAGCATGCCACGGGAGAACTTGCCGGCATTTCGGTTGGCGTGATCCTGCAGCCCGACGATTTCCAGAACCTCTCGCGCCCGGTTTTCAAGATGAGTTCCGCCCATTCCATTGAGGGCTCCGTAAAAACGGACCAGTCGTTCTGCGGGGCGGTGGTAGAGAGCAACGCTTTCGGCGAGGAATCCCACCCGGCGGTGCGCGGCGGGATGGCCAAAAGGTTCTCCCAGCAAGCGGCCGCGGCCGCTGGTGGCCCGCATAAAGCCCATGGCCAGGTGAATGGCGGTACTTTTGCCAGCTCCATTGGGTCCCAGAAAGCCAAAGATTTCGCCGGCTTCCACAGTCAGGCTGAAGCCGTCGAGAGCGCGCAGACGACGCTTGCTGGCGAAGCTGCGATACTCTTTCGTGACATTGTCGAACTCCAGCGCGAAGCCCATCGTCGTTTATTCTAAATGGCCTGCCCATCCAGCGCTGACCGGTCGCTATAGAGTCACGGTTTCGGCGCAAGTTTGAATTGACAAGCACGCGCTGTCCCGGCATGATTAATCCCGCGCGACAACACCAACAGCGGAGGGCAGTATGAGTCGGTTGATGAAGAGGCTTTGGTCTGAGGAACAGGGTCAAGATATCGCGGAGTACGCTGTGATGCTCGCCGTGATTCTGGTTCTGGTGGTCGGAACCATAAGACTTATCGGCGGCAACTCGAACAATGTTTTCTCGTCAGTCGCGAGTGCGATCGGAAATTAAGCCGATGCGGACGGTTGGCAACAATTGTTTCGACCCGTGCAGCTGACCCGCAGGTTTCCTGCCGACTGGAGGCAAGTGTTCCCTTGCGATCTAGCGCCGGTTTGTGGCCATCCGCATCAGGAAACTGGCCGCATGCCGGACTGATCCGTCTTGTACTGTTTGAGTTTGTGGTAGAGAGAACTGCGCGGAATGCCGAGCTTCCTCGCGGCGGATTGGACTCGCCCGCGTTCTTTATGAAGCACCTGCTGAATGTAGTTGCGTTCCATCTCCTCTAGAGTTCTGAACTGCCCAATGCCCGCCAGATATTGCTCGAGGTGCACGTCAAAATGCAAATCCTCGTCCGCCAGCACATCGTTCCCGGCGACCAGCGCAACGCGTTCCAGAACATTTCTGAGTTCCCGAATGTTTCCTGGCCAGGAGTAGGATTGCAACGCTCGTACTGCCACCGGACCAAGCTCAAAGCTGCCGCCACCGAAGTCGGCCATCAGCTTGCCGAGGATATGGGCGCTCAATGTGGGTATGTCTTCGACGCGCTCGCGCAGAGGAGGAACGGAAAGAGTCATCCACCTGATGCGGTAATACAGATCCCCGCGGAAATGCTTGCGCAGTGAGGGCTGTGCCATGATTTGCCGGGTGGCCGCAAGCAAACGAATGTCAACTCGTCGATCGCAAACCTCCCCAAACCTGTGAAACTGCCTCTCTTCCACGGCTTTCAGCAGTTTTGCCTGGTTCTCGACATCCACATTTTCAATCCCTTCGAGGAGAACCGTCCCCTTGTGGCCGATCTCCAGCAATCCAGCCTTACCTTGCAACGTCCCGGGAACGTCCTCCTGGTCGTCTCCGAACAACTCAAGTTCCAGGAGGTCCTGCGACAAACCGCTACAGTTCATCTCCACGAAAGGCTCGGACGCCATGGGACCGTTCTGATGCAGCCAACGCGCGATCTTTCCCTTGCCTGTGCCAGCTTCGCCTTGAATTAATACCGGCGTATCACTCAGCGCCACTCTATGAGCCAGATCAGCAAGTCTTCGTATGCTGTCGCTTCTCCCCAAGAAAGGATCCAGGGTGCCCCGGCTGCTGATGGTCTTCTCGGCTAACTGCTGACGACGGACTCTCTGATTCTCCAGACTGCGTTGAACCATAACGTGGAGCGTAGACAACTCCGCGGGCTTGGGCAAAAAGTTCTCTGCCCCGAGCCGGACAGCTTCAACTGCCAAATCAATCGAACCGTATCCGGTCAGAATAATGATGGGAATCGACGCATCGATCGCCCTCAAACGAAGGATGAGCCCTAGGGCATTCCCGTCGGGCAGACTGTAATCGAGGATTGCGACATCGGGCCGGGTTGTTCTCCAGAGTTTTTCCGCGAGCACGCAGGTTCCTGCCGTCGCGACTTCGTACCCTTTGTCCTCGATATACTGCCGCAATACTCCGCAGCTCTCCTTCTCTGCTTCAACAATCAATACCCGGTCTTTGCGCACCCAGGTTCCCCCGGGGGCAGCAGATACAGCTCTGGCAGCGAAACTGGTTGCGAGCATGCTCATGCGGTGCCTCCCTTCGCGCATTTCGCCAGCATATTTTCCACATGCCGGCAGGACCGCCTCGCCCTTGAACCGCAACCGCGGTAGGCCATCCTCGCAACCTTGTTAACACATTTAGGGCTGATCCGAGCGCGAGTCGCTCCGTTGTTACGAAAACCGAACAAGCTCCGGTCCCGGCATTCTTGGCCGATTCCGCTGACCAGACCCTTGAAGGCGGGGTTTGCTTAGGGCGAATCCCAATCGAAGACTGCGCCCGCTGGGCAACGATCAATCGCCCCGAAGGGTTCCGGACCTCCGCCAGCTGTTGTCGATTTCAATTCACATATCTTTAACAATCGCGTCACGCCCACGAAATATGAAGCCTCTAGCCTTTCCCTTCCTCGGCTACGCCCCTTTTAACGTCGTGCTAACAGTTGGCCGAAGGACGGAGGAGAGATATGTTCAACCGAATCAGAGCATCAGCCACCCCCAGGAAAATGCTAGCCGCGCTGACCGCATTGACCACAGCCTTGGGACCGACCGTTGCGCCCGCATTTGCGGCTTCGCGGCCCGCTTCAAACAAGATGCCCATCCAGCACATCGTGGTGATTTTCAACGAGAATGTTTCCTTTGACCACTATTTCGGGACCTACCCGGTCGCGCTAAACCCAAAAGGCGAACCGCACTTCCACGCAAAACCTGGAACCCCAACCGTGAACGGATTTAGCAATGCGCTGTTGACTAACAACCCCAACTTGAATACGGCGAACGGTACCGGCGCAACCAACCCATTCCGGCTGGATCGCTCCCAGGCAGTAACCGCGGACCAAGACCACGATTACACGGCGGAACAGATCGGCTTCGACATGGGCGCTATGGATTTGTTCCCTAAGTCGATGGGAACGGCTGGACCCCCGCCCTCAGGCGGAGGCATCGTCGACACTACGGGTTTGACCATGGGCTATTTCGATGGCAACACCGTCACCGCACTGTGGAATTACGCTCAAAATTTCGCGATGAACGATAATTCTTTCAGCAGCACGTTCGGCCCTTCCACGCCGGGCGTAATCAACCTGATTTCAGGCCAAACTAACGGCGTGGTCAAGACGCTGAACGGAACCGGCGGCGAAGTCGATGGCGGTGATGGTTCGCTGACGCTAATCGGCGATCCCGATCCGCTGAACGATGTTTGCTCCAACCCGAGCGGAGGCCAGTCACAGATGGGTGGAACGAACATTGGCGACCTGCTGACGGCGGCTGGTGTGACCTGGGGATCGTTCATGGGCGGCTTCAACCTGAATATCAAGAATCCCAACGGCACCACCGGCTGCAACCGAAGCTCGAACGGACTGGCGGGGACGACGAACGATTACATTCCGCACCATTCGTTCTTTGGGTACTGGGCATCCACGGCCAACCCGGCGCATACCCGTCCGAAATCGATCTCCGAGATCGGAAATAACGGTCCCGCCAACCATGAGTACGACATGGATGACTTTTTCGATGCGATCAACCACGGCAACTTCCCGGCGGTCAATTTCTTGAAAGCACCGGGTTATCAGGACGGCCACGCCGGTTACTCCGACCCGATCGACGAACAGCAGTTCATGGTAAAGGTCATCAACTTCCTGCAGAAACAGAAGAGCTGGGACAACACAGCGGTGGTCGTCCTTTATGATGACTCCGACGGCTGGTACGACCATCAGATGACACCGATCGTGAATCAGTCCACTGGCCCGGCGGACGCTCTCACCGGTCCGAATGCCTGCGGCACGGCCTCGAACTCACTACCCGGCATCGATTCGGGGAATACACACGCACTCGGTCGCTGCGGCTACGGCCCACGTCAGCCCTTCCTGGTCATCTCGCCGTGGGCAAGACAAAACTTCGTCGATCACACCGTGACTGATCAGACTTCGGTTATCCGCTTCATCGAGGATAACTGGCTTAGTGGTCAGCGCATCGGTCAGGGATCGTTCGATGGAATCGCGAGTTCAATCAGCCAAATGTTCGACTTCGGCAAGAAGCGAGACGATGGCCGCCTGTTCCTCGACCCGAACACAGGCGAACCTAGATAACGGTGTTGGCAACTACAGGCGTCATCCGGAAAATTTCCCCAGCTGACGCAGGGTTGCACCAATCGGAACAGAACGGGCATGCAAGAGTTGTTCTCGCATGCCCGTTCTTATTTTGTTAAATTGTCGAGGCGAACCAGATTCCTGCGACGGAGAAGCCAGGAGTGTCCATCACCCGAAGAAAGTTCCTGCAGCAGAGCGGGCTAATCAGTGCAACTCTTATGCTACCCCAGGCCACTCGCACCCGGAGTATGCCCCCCGTGCGGCCACTGCTGAATCCGAACACGCTGGCGCAGTTTGTGGATCCGCTGCCAATTGCCGACGTCGCCCGCTCTACCGAATTCCGCCCGAGTCCTCTGGAACCCGATGTCAAGCTTCCCTATTACCGCTTGGCGATGAGGCAGATCGAAAGCAAAGTTCATCGCGATGTGAAGCCCACGAGGCTCTGGGGTTTTGGATCAAGTTCTCCGGGGCCGACCTTGGAGACGCGGAGTGGTCAAGGAGTTCTAGTGGAATGGGCCAATGAGCTGCCGACGGCGCACTTCCTGCCCATCGACCACAGCATCCATGGCGCGGAGGCTGACAAACCCGACGTCCGCGCAGTGATTCATCTGCACGGCGCGAAAGCTCCCGCTGAAAGCGACGGCTATCCGGAAAGCTGGTATGTCCCTGGGAAATCCGCGGTCTATCACTATCCCAATAATCAGGACGCGACCATGCTCTGGTATCACGACCACACCCTGGGAATTAACCGGCTGAATGTTGTCGCAGGCCTATTTGGCGTCTTCCTGGTTCGTGACCCAGTCGAGGATTCTCTGAACCTGCCGAGCGGCAAGTATGAGATTCCGCTGGTGATCTACGATCGAATGTTCGACGAGCAGGGTCAGCTCTACTATCCGGTTTCGGGTGATCCAAAAGCGCCGTGGGTACCGGAATTCTTTGGCGACGCCATTTTGGTGAACGGGAAATTGTTTCCGTATCTCGAAGTTGAGCCGCGCAGATATCGTTTTCGTGTCCTCAACGGTGCCAACGGCAGGTTTTTCCATCTGTCACTTTCTAATGGACAGACATTTCATCAGATCGGCTCGGATCAGGGATTGCTGCCCGCCCCGGTTTCGCTCGATCATGTGCTGCTCGCGCCGAGCGAGCGTGCCGATCTGATTCTGGACTTCACCGATCATGCGGGCGAACCGATTGTCATCAAGAACGATGCCTTCACGGTCATGCAATTCCGAGTTTCGCGAGGCAAATCCAAAGACACAAGTTCGCTGCCATCGACACTGCGGCCAGTGCCCAGGATTCCCGAGTCCGAGGCCACAAACACGCGCATGCTATCGCTCTCCGAAATCGACGACCGGGCCCAGCGACCAATCACTATGCTGCTCAATGCTGCTCATTGGAAAATGCCGGTCACGGAGAGCCCAACTCTGAACTCGGTCGAAATCTGGAACTTGGTAAATCTGACGGACGACTCCCACCCGATCCATCTTCATCTGGTCCGATTCCAGATACTCGACCGGCGCCGCTTCGAACCCTTTTTCTATAAGAACGAAGGCGTGCTGAAGTACACGGGCGCGCCGGTACCGCCCGATGCGAATGAGGCGGGCTGGAAAGATACGGTGCGGGCCGATCCGGGAATGGTCACGCGGATCATCGTTCGCTTCGAAGGTTTTATCGGACGCTACGTCTGGCATTGCCACATCCTCGAGCACGAGGATAATGAGATGATGCGCCCCTACGACGTCGCCGCGCGTTAGCACCGCTCGCGGCCTGGCAGGATTGTCCAGACTTCTCGGCAATCGTTTAACAACTCAGTGACAACCCCCTGCTGCTCAATTCGCTATAACTGAATCCCACGATACAGGACAGGAAGGGATTTCAAAGATCGCTTCTGGCCGATGGTTGGATCATCGGTGACTCAGAACACAGAGCATCTGGGGAGAGAACCTGCCCCCATGCGATGCGGCAGCCCGGTTGCAAGCCCGGGCCCCAACGGTCTCCCGTGGCGAGCTACGAAATCACGGTATGGAATGCTCCTGCGACCAGTGATAGGCGCGATAGGCAAAAAATAGGTTGGCGCCGGTTGCAGCCGCAGCAGGGACGTACCACATGTGATTGTGTTTCCTCTTCAGGCAGTAGGTCAGATACATGATGCCGAGGTCTGCCGGGATTCCAATGCCGTAGATGGCCGACCGGCTTTTTAAGGAGGATGGGACATCGTTGCAGGCGACGTGTGTGTTCAAGCAGTGCAGGGTTAGCTCGGCATTCATAATACTTGCACCGACCATGCCGCCGGTGACCAGCAGGTACTTCCGATCGGCAACACCGCGATCAACCCAAAGCGGTCCACCCAAGGCAGCGACCGGCGCCCCCTGAGATTCCTTCCTGACGGCTGGAGAAGGTGCTGCTGCTCCTCCGCTGGAAGCGTCCGCCGTGGATGTATCCGGCTTGGCAGCGCTGGGCGCGTCCGGCAGATCGGAGTCCGTGCTTGCTCCGTTGATGGCCGAACCTCCCACGAGGTTTGCGGCAATCAGTTGGCCAGAATCGCCATGCGATTGAAGATTGTCCCGCCGCGGAGCGTCCGCGCGATCGGACTGCGCCTGCAGCGAGAGCGCTGACGCAAGCGCAAAAGCGATACAGATATTGAACCTTCTATAACGATTACGCACCCTTTCCTCCTGGTGCTCAAGCTTCGGTTTCGCGGTCGGCCGACCCCACATTACTTGCAGGCGTAGCGATAAGGCCGAAATCACACGCAGTGCCCGGCTACATTAGAGCACTTTAATCGCCGAGACTAACTTGAACCCAGCACCTGGTACTAGTAGCTGAGGAACTAGCACTTCGGATTGGAGCTCGTGCAGCGGGATCATGCGAGATAAAATGTGCACTATCGGGCATTTACATGCGATGCCCTCGCTTCCCCAACACTTCGAAAAAAAATCCGGCGCTCACCGGGCATCACTTTTCATTCCCATGTCCGGTGTTATTTTGTTGGTCACGAATGAGACGGGTGAGGTGTGATCGCCAGATTTTTCTCTCGCTTTGAGACACTCGGTCCGCAGAGTCTCGCATCTTCCGAATTAAAGCGACGCGGCGGAAGGATTCGAACCTCCGCTCCGTCCCGGCGTTGATCGCAGCGCTGTGGAACCGAATTCAAACTCCGCCTGGAAATGGCAGCGGTGATTTTTCATCTCAGGGCTCGCATGAGATGAGACGCGCGCGGATTTTATTCCTGGACTTGCTCTCTTTTTGAGACGACCGGCGTTAGCCGTTCCCGAATTGGGACCGCTAAATACCGACAAACAATCGAGTTAGGGAATGTGCCGAATTGGCACCCGCCATGCATCTAGCAGCGGAGGCGAAGCGTGTAGTCGCCTACTTACACCGCAGCGGTAAATTCGCGGTATGAGGCAAGCAGGTCGTCGGTATCGACCGCGAGTACCAACAAGATATTTCAAACGAAACCAAACGCTTTTCTAAGCGACGGGGGCGAAGCCTTGTCTCAAGTGATGAACGCCAACACTTCAACCATAACCAAGAACTTGTTGTTGCCGCCGTCACTGCAAACGGCAGAGCGCCCTCCCCATTGGTATGCTGTGCAGACAAGTCCGAGGCATGAGAAGCGGGTTCGCGAGCATCTTGGGCATCGCCGGGTAGAATGCTTTCTTCCTCTGTTCCGAACCCTTCATCGCTGGAGGAATGGCTGCAAGGTCGAGGTTGAACTTCCCTTATTTCCCGGCTACCTGTTCGTGAACATCGCGCGAACAGAACGGGTGCGAGTTCTCGACGTGCCCGGGGTTCTTTCGTTTGTCGGTCCCAAGAGCGAGCCCGCTCACCTTTCTGATGTTGAGATTGAGACTTTACGTTCCGGCCTGCACCTTCAGAAATTCGAGCCTTACCATGGCCTCGCAATCGGCCAAAAAGTACGCATCCATGCTGGAGCATTACAAGGACTGGAGGGCGTGCTGGTTCGAAACACCAACCGTCTGCGGGTGGTGATTACGGTGGACCTCATTCAGCAGAGTGTGGCCGTGGAACTGGATGCCGACGCCGTGGAATCGATCTAGCGCCGCTCAATCATTTCTTCGCAATCAAGGTTATTGAAAGCAGTTCGAAATTCGCCCAATCCTCGATTTCAAATTACTCAAATTTTCCGATGCCCGATTACTCAATGATTGTCTGCAGCGTTAACCACCCAGGGCAAAACTGAACCCAATGTCGGTTTCAAAAGTCCAAAACAAGAACGGCACCGCGAACCGCATTGTTGAAGCTGCCGTGCAGCTATTCTCACGCCAGGGATTCGCGGCCAGCAGTACGCATGAGATCGCCCGCCTGGCAGGGGTTAGCGAGGTCACCGTCTTCCGCCACTTTCCCCGAAAGCGAGATCTTTTCTGGGCCGCAACTGAATCGCGCCTGCGCCGGCTGCGAATCAGCAAGGAACTGCGAGGCCGGCTCGAGAGGGATGAGAACCCTCGAACCGCCATTCCAGGTATCGTTGCACTGCTGGTCGAAACCGTTCAGCATCAGCCCGAGATGCTCCGGCTACTCTACCTCAGCATGTTCGAGCTGGAGAACGGCGCGGAACGGATGCTGCGCAAGCATCTCGTGCCCCTTTTTGAACCGGTCCGTGAATATCTCTCCAGATGCGCCTCCAAAGGGTTGATCCGCGATCTCGAACCCGGAGTCGCTGCCCTTGGCCTTGCAGCCTCGGTCGCCGCGCATCAGGGCCTGCAGTTGGTGTTGGCTTGCGGAGATGGCCCTTGTCCGAGCACGGACGACACCATAATGACCTACACCGAATTCTGGACAAAAGCACTGCTGCCTGAACCCGTTCTGCCTGCCGCCCACATCAGGGAGCTATTGCCGTAAGGCACCCGCGGCAGGCAACGCCTATCCTATGACAGACAATCAATCGATCACGATCGGGAAGAAAACGGACGTGGAACAATTCAGTTTCTCCGAATTGCAACAGGCAACCGTTGACTCCCACGATGACCAGTTTTCGATCGTTCAATTATGGCGTGTCCTTCAGAAACGTCGCTGGCTGGTCCTCGGAAGTCTAGCCGCCTTTGTGGCACTGGCTACGGCCGTCTCTCTGGTTCTGCCCAAGCGCTACGATGCATCCTCCCGGCTGCTGCTCGACCTGGAGGGTTCGGAAGATCTCGGCCTCGACCAGGTTGTGATGCCCATTGGAATCGATCTGGACACGAAGCTGCAAACCCAGATACGCATCGTTCAAAGCGACACCATCGCAGTCAGCGTAATCAAGCAGCTTGGGCTTTATCGTCACCAAGGATTCGTTGGCAAACAAGCGGTGGCGCCGGCGCGTGACTTTGACAGTCTGGATCTGAGAACCCGCGCGCAACTTACAAATGCTTTGCATCGGTCTCTCAACGTTCAGCTGATTCCCAAGACGGAAATCCTCGAGATTCACTTTCGTAGCGGGGACCCCAAACTCGCAGCGGATGTCGCCAACGCAGTCGCCAATACCTACATCGAACACAATTTCCAAACCAAGTATCAAGCCACCCTGCAGACCTCCGAGTGGCTGACCAAGCAACTGGACGATGTGAGAAAGAATGCCGAGGGAGCCCAGGAGAAAGTGATTTCTTACCAGAAGAAGATGGGCTTGCTGGGCACGGACGAAAGCCACAACATTATTGTCGACCGGCTCGAGCAGATGAACAAAGCACTCTCCGAGGCCGAAGGCGATCGCATCGTAAAGGAGGCCAAGTATCGTATCGCGATGACCGAAAATCCAGAACTGATCGCCAACATCGCTCCCGAGAGCCTGCTCGGCGCCCTTTACAAACAGCGTGCCGAGAGCAGGTCCGAATATGCGCAATTGGCGGCCAAGTATGGAGTGGCATATCCCCGTGTCATCCAACTCCAATCTCAGCTGAGCGAACTGGATTCCAGCATCGCCGAGGAACTGGGAAAGATCAGCGAAACCTTACGAACGGAATATCGGGCGGCATTGAAGTCGGAGCAGATGCTGCAGGCAGCCCTCGAGAAGCAGAAGGACGATGCCTTCAAGATGAACCAGGATGCCATCCAGTATGGCATCATGCGGCGCGAAGTCGAATCCAGCCGCGACCTCTATGAAGGGCTATTGAAAAAGCTCAAGGAAGCCGGCATTCTGGCCGGACTTAAGTCAAGCAATATTAATATCGTGGATCAAGCCAGCATTCCAGTCGAACCGGTCGAGCCTAGAATCCCGCTCAACATAGCGTTGGGTAGTATGGGTGGCCTCTTGTTTGGGTTGGCCCTAGCGTTCGTGGTTGAGAACGTCGACAGTTCCATTCGCACGCCCGAAGACATTGAAACCTACTGCTCGCTTCCTTCGCTTGGAATCATTCCCAGCGTCGCCATTACTCGCCCGGACCGTACTGCGGAGAAAAGCCTGGTCGGCACACGGCAGCCACAGTTAATCCTGCCCGTCACCATGGAGCACCGCAATTCCGGCAGCGCCGAGGCGTTTCGCGCGCTCCGGACATCCTTGTTGCTATCCTCGCCCGGCGCGCCTCCCCAAGTCATCCTTGTCACCAGCGCGATGATGCAGGAAGGCAAGAGCTTCACCTCTCTGAATCTGGCAGTAGTGCTTTCCCAGACCGGACAAAAGGTACTCCTGGTTGATTCAGACATGCGCCGGCCAGCGATAAACAAATATCTGGGCCTTTCTACGAATCGGGGTCTCAGCGCCTGCCTGGCTGGTACTGAAGACTCGGCGGCGATGATCATGAGTCTCGAAGAAATCCCGGGACTTCATGTCATGCCGGCGGGGCACATGCCGCCTTATCCATCGGAAATGTTGGCTTCCGAAGCCATGCCACAGCTGGTGCGTGGCTGGCGCGAACAGTTCCGTTACATAGTAATCGACACTCCACCGGTGCTTGCAGTAACCGACGCCGTAGTTTGCGCGAGGATCGCCGATGCGGTTGTATTAGTTGCGCGCTCTGAAAAAACCGGCCGCCAGTCACTGGTGCGCGCCCGCGATTTACTCAAGAAAGTCCGCGCGAATATTGCCGGCGTGGTCGTGAACGATCTCTCTTTCGATTCCGTAGAGTATCGCCAATACTACGGCTACTACGGCAACGACCATCAGGGCTACTATCACAACGGCAATGGAAGCGGGAACGGCAATGGGAGCCATTAATTGCCTTTCCAGGACAGTAATTTGTCTGAAGACGATTTCTAGAGAATCCGTATGAAGCAATTGAATGTTTGGGCTAAGTACCTCACCGCTGTGCTCTTTTTATTGACTCTTACCATAACTGCCACCGCGCAAGCGAAAGCGACATCTGCCAGCGGCAACATGGCTGGTGGCAGCGGTTTCGGCAGTGGGGCTGCGGGCCCGATTGGCGCAGGTGATCTGGTAGAAATGAGCGTCTTCGACACCCCCGAACTGAGCGGGAAGCTTCGCGTCAGCAATACCGGAGACATCTCGCTACCGCTGGTGGGCTCATTGCATGTGGCTGGACTCAAAGCCGACGACGCGCAGAAATTGATTCGCCAGAAGTTCATCGATGGTGGATTCCTGAAAGATCCACAAGTGACAGTGTTCGTCGCGGAATACGCTACTCAAGGAGTTTCGGTGTTGGGTGAGGTGAAAAGCCCGGGCATCTATCCGGCATTCGGAGAACATCACTTGCTCGACTATATTTCAGTGGCCGGAGGTCTTACACCTCTAGCGGGCACAAACATCACCATCACTCGCGCCGCTGCTCCGGACGTGACCGAGAACGTGAAGATCTCAGCCACCTCGGCTCCCAAGCCACTGAACAATCCGGGGATTCTGCCTGGCGACTCGATTTTTGTCGAGAAAACCGGATTGATTTACGTCATCGGCGAGGTCATGCGCCCGGGCGGCTTTCCCATGGACCATGACCAGCATCTCACGATTCTCCAAGCGGTCGCCCTGGCTCAAGGCACCAGTTACACCGCTGCCAAAAAATCGTCGAAAATCATCCGGACTACATCGCAAGGACGCCAGGAGATCCCGGTTAATCTGAAAGACATCCTTGCCGCCAAAGCTCCCGATGAGCCGCTCCAGGACAACGACATCCTGTTTATCCCCAGCAGTGCGGCTAAAGCCGCATTGAAGAACATGGAGACTCTTCTGCCAATCGCCGCGACGGCAACGATTTACCGCATACCGTAGATATCTAATGCAAGTAAAAACAAAGGCCGCTGAAGCATGACGAACTCCGGAAACTGCCCACGCATTTGCATCGTCGTTTCTGACTTCATGACGGTGCAGGCTTTCCTGCAGGATCAAATACGAACGCTGAGTGAGATGTACGAAGTTACTGTCGTCGCCAACACTAGCGACGGAGACTCGCTGCGCCTCTTGGACTTGAATGCAGAGTTAGTCCCGGCCCCTATTCGACGCAACATTGACCTGTGGCAGGATGTTCGCGCACTGCTGAGTTTGTATTCGCTGTTCCGAAAGCGAAAGTTCACATTGGTCCATTCCATCACGCCAAAAGCGGGGCTGCTGAGTATGCTCGCGGGGAAGTTCGCACGAATTCCGACCCGCGTACACACTTTTACTGGTCAGGTCTGGGCAACCGCATCAGGATGGACGCGCTATTTGCTAAAGTCGGCTGACAAACTTACCGCCTTCTGTGCAACTCAGGTTCTGGCAGACAGCAAATCGCAGTTGAATTTCCTTGTTGACGAAGGCGTTGTTGGCGCACGCAAGTGCCGTGTATTGGAGCACGGATCGATTAGTGGGGTCGATGTGTCACGATTTCGTCCCGATGCAGCAGCACGGCGGCGGGTTCGGGACGAGGCCTTCATTCCGGATGATGCCTTAGTGTTTCTCTTCGTCGGACGTCTGAATAAAGACAAAGGCGTGCTCGATCTCGCGGAAGCCTTTGAGCACATCGCTGCGCGAACGGGGAACGCATACTTAGTTTGTGTTGGCCCTGACGAGGGCGACATGGAAGCTCGAATACGTGGCATCTGCCGCTCCTGCGGCGAGCGGCTTCGCTTCGTCGGGCAAACTCGCTTTCCTGAGCAATACATGGCAGCCGCGGATGTTGTTTGCCTTCCGAGTTATCGTGAGGGATTCGGCAGCGTAGTGATCGAGGCAGCCGCAACCGGAATTCCGGCGATTGCTTCTCGCATCTACGGCCTCACCGACGCCGTGCAGGACGGCGTAACCGGCTGCCTGCACCGGCCCGGCAACTGCCAAGAGTTAGCCGATGCCATGGGATCTCTGGCGGCAAATCAGTCCTTGAGGAGGCAGTTGGGACAATACGCACGCGAGCGGGCGACCGAAGATTTTGCCGTGCGAACATTAACCAAAGCATTGCTGGCCTTCTATTCGGAGCAGCTTGCTGCTCAAGCATCCACCGCAGCAAGCTCTGGCCAGCCGGCGAAGCGGGCGTTCGATCTGCTGATGGGAACCGTCGCTTTGGTGGTCCTGTCACCGCTGCTGGCGGCGATAGCGATTGTAATCCGGATCCTTCTCGGTTCTCCCATTCTGTTTCGGCAGCGTCGACCGGGCCTGCACGGAGAACTCTTCACCTGTTTGAAGTTTCGCACCATGACCGAAGCTCGGGACGCCAAGAATCAACTGCTCCCGGACGGAGAACGGCTGACATCGCTCGGACGATTCCTCCGCAGCGCCAGCCTCGACGAACTGCCCGAATTGATCAACGTCATTCGCGGCGAGATGAGCCTGGTCGGACCGCGCCCCCTGCTCCCGCAGTACCTGGAGCGATACACGCCGGAACAAATGCGTCGGCACCAGATCAAACCTGGTATCACGGGGTGGGCGCAGATCAATGGCCGGAACACGCTCGATTGGAGCCAAAAATTTGCCCTCGACCTCTGGTACGTGAATAACCAGAGCTTCTCGCTGGATTTGCGCATTATCGCCAAAACGGTATGGCAGGTTTTCAGGCGCGACGGGATTGCGCGTCCTGGGCACACCACCATGCCTGAATTCCTTGGCGGGGGGGCTGAGCAAGAAGAAGGAAAAGCCTGATGCGGCCAAAGCGCATAGCAATTGTCGGAGCCGGCGGCATGGCAAGGGAGATTGCCTCGGCCCTGGGTTGGATCAACCGTAGCGTCCCACAATTCGAATTCTTAGGCTATATAGTCAGCGATCTATCTCGATTGAGACCAACCGACAGTCGCGATCAGCTATTGGGAGATTTCACCTGGCTGCGAGCAAACCGAGTTTCCATCGATGCACTCGCGCTCGGGATAGGCACGCCCACTATCCGGATGAAACTCGCCGCTGAGCTTCGCCATCAGCTGCCCGATGTTGAGTGGCCCACGATCATACATCCAACTGCGATTATCGAACTCGATTCAGCTCGAATTGCGGAGGGATGTTTCATCGGCGCTGGGGTCACGGCAACGGTGAACATCACCCTGGAAGCGTTCGCGCTGTGCAATTTTGGATGCACCCTGGGACACGAAGCCCGGATCGGCGCCGGCTCCGTAGTTAATCCTGGTGCAAACATTTCCGGAGGGGTAGTGATCGGCACAGGTGTTTTGGTCGGAACCGGCGCACAAATCCTGCAATACCTTCACATCGGTGCAGGCGCCACGGTAGGCGCGGGAGCGGTCGTTACTCGTAACGTCCCCGAGGGCATGACGGTTGTGGGCGTCCCCGCACGTCCGCGTGCTCTGGGTGATTCCCTGCCTTCAGTTCAGCAAGAGCAGTACCAAGCTAAGTTCTGAAACGTCGACGCCATCTATATTATGCACAACGCAGTGACTTCGGCACCTCCGCGCTGCCCTCGTTACCCTAGCTTGGACTTTTGGCGGGGCGTCGCCTGTTTGATGGTCATCGTGTTTCACTCGACCTACTACATCCAAGCTGAAGTTGCGAGGACCCACGGAATTGGGCGGCTCTTCCTGGTCGGGCTGACATACCTTTGGCTCGGAGTTCCTATTTTTTTCGTCATCTCAGGATACTGCATCAGTGCGGCCTGCGATTCCATGCGGCGAAAAGAGCATTCGGTTCGTTCCTACCTGTGGAGAAGATACCGCCGAATATTTCCTCCCTTCTGGGCATGCGTGGCGCTTACGGTGGCGGTGTTATCGATGTCAGGCAACTCCGCGCTGTTTACCGAGTCGACCCATCGTGCTTTTGCTAAGACACTACGACCTGCCTTTCCGCAGTTAGCCTCGCTGTCGCTTTCGCAGTGGATCGGAAACCTGACGCTTACCGAGTCCTGGCGACACACTCTTGGCGGCGATTCGCTTCTTTATTTACTGGGTCAGTCGTGGTCGCTGTGTTACGAGGAGCAGTTCTATATCATCTGCGGAATATTGTTGTTTGTCGCGCCAGAAAAATTCTTTCGCAATGCCGCCTACGTCGCTGCTGCGGTGGCTCTCGGTGCGAGTGTCTCGCCTCGCAATTACACCGAAGGATTTTTTTTTGATGGCCACTGGCTTACGTTCGCCCTCGGCGTCCTGATTTACTGGACGCTGAACTATGCGAGCGATCAGGTTCGCCGTAGCATAGAGCGCGCTGCCGTTCTGGTGTCGTTGACAACTGTTGCGAGCCTCTCGATTCGACCCATTCGCATTTTTATCCTTTCTGATATCTTCCGAACGGAATTGCTCTGCTCGCTATTGTTCACGGCGGTGCTGCTCTACCTAAGTCCGCTGGATGCTGAAATCATGCGCAGCCACCTACTCCGCCCAATTCGTTGGGCAGGAGTGATGTGCTACAGCCTTTATCTTTGCCACTGGACCGTAGTGAAGCCCATCAGCGCATGGTGTTGGCATCACGGGGTCACGTCGTTAGCGACATCTACGCTTGTGACCCTCCCGCTATGCCTCGTTGCCTCATTGGCGGTATCACGACTTTTCTATCTTGGAGTTGAACGGCATTTCCTCAACACTCGACCCACACCTCAGCCAAAACTTCCTGTTCTTGCTGCGACGGACTCAGGGCAAACTTTGAGGGCGCTCCCGAGTGCGTTTTGATGGCCAGTGAAACAGAGAACATGAACGACACCGCCACATTCGACGCGCCCCCGACGGAACAGATCTCCCAAAAGGCGCGTGCCGGCGCTGGTTGGTCTCTGGCAAGCCTCGTCGGAAGGCAGCTAATCTCGCTCGGAGCAACGGCTGTCCTGGCACGTGTGCTTTCCGCTGCCGATTATGGTCTGTTCGGGATGGTGGTCGCCATCACGGCGCTGATGCAGGCCTTTACCGACTTCGGACTATCCTGGGCGACGATTCAGCGCAAAGAAATCACGCGAGCACAAATTGATTCTTTGTTCTTCATTAATGCCGCTTTCGGCTTGCTGCTGTGGATAGCCAGCGCCTCGTCCGGAAAATTCCTGGTTTCTTTTTATCATCGGCCCGAGCTCGCAGGAATAACCAGTTTGCTGGGAGCATCGTTCTTCTTTTCCGGGTGCGCAGCCCAGCCCCTGGCACTGTTGCGGCGGCAAATGCGCTTCAAACCAATAACCCTCTGCGATCAATGGTCTACGCTCGCCGGTGCAATCACGGGCGTAGCGGCTGCCCTGAGCGGTTTCGGATATTGGGCACTGGTCATTCAGGTCGTCGTGCAGCAGTTTGCATTTGCTCTCTTGTTGTTGCTACTGGGCGGGTACCGGCCAAGATTTCCCCGCGCAGTTTACGGCTTGACCGGCCTGTTGACTTTCGGCGGATACATGGCTGGGTACAGCGCCATCAATTATTTTTCGCGCAATCTGGATAATGTTCTGGTGGGCCGGGTTTGCGGCGCGGAGCAACTCGGATACTATTCACGCGCCTATTTCCTGATGACTCTGCCGACCTTGCTGGCGTCAGGCATGCTGAATGGGGTAATGATCCCGGCACTGTCGGCATTGCAGGCTGATCGCGAGCGCATGTCGGCGGCGTTCCTGCGTTCCATGCGGTGGGTTACTTTGTTGGGTTGCCCCGTCGCACTGGGTCTTGCCGCTTGCGCGCCGGAGTTCGTCAGGTTCGTCTATGGTCCCCGATGGGCGCCAGTCGTGCCTATGCTGCGCTGGCTTTGTGTGGCAGGGGCAATCCAGCCGGTGCAGGCAGCCGTGGGCTGGCTCTACGTGGTTACGGGACGAACCCGAGCCATGTTCGTCGTCAGTCTTGCCGCAAGCGCAATCACCGTCGCTGCTTTTTTTATTGGCATTCGCTTCGGCGCGGTTGGAGTGGCCCGCGCATACGCGGCGGCTAATACTTTACTTGCGGTGCCCGTCATGTTGATCGGTCACCGAATCGCCGGCCTGAAAATGCGCCGAACCCTGGCCGTGGTTGCACCTCTCTTCACCGCTTCAATCATCATGGCTGCATGCGTAATTTTCGCCGGCGTGTTCTGCAAAGAAGCAGATTACCGAGTGCGGCTTGCGCTGGAAATCGCCGTAGGAGTTAGCACTTATGCGCTCTGCGTGCGTGCGATCGCGACCGACTTATGGAGCGAGGCGAAGAGCTATTTGTTCCCGAGGCGCACGTTAACGGCCCGTGCCGTGGCGGTCGGAGCTGGGAGTTAGCATGACGAATGGACGGATTAAGCCCCTGTTCGCCTGGTATTCGAATACATATCTGTACCGGTCGGAAGTCTTTATTTATCGGCAACTGTCCGGCATGTGTCATGCAGACGTGCAAGTTCTTACTCAGTGGATAGCGAATCTTGAGGAGTTTCCCGTAGTGTCGCTTTATTGCGCCGAGCACGCCACGAGTTTTACAGGCCAGATCAAGAACGCATTCCTCCGACGTCTATGGCCCGTACGGAACCGTTTTAAATTACCTCCTTACGTTATCAGGAGGTTCAGCAAGCAGATAAAAGCGGTGTCTCCCGACCTCGTCTATTGCATATTTGGCTGGAATGCGTCCCAACTACTGGATGTGCTCGCGGTGGATGGCTGTCGCGAGGTCCCGCTCGTCTTTCATGTTGCCGGCTCTGACGTTAATGGAGCCGCCTCAATTGGCTCGGAATATGTTGACAGGCTCCATAAGTCTTTTGACCGCGCAGCTCTAATCCTGTGCGGGTCGGAGTTTCTTGTGTCGAGAGTGCTCCAGGCGGGCGCTCCAGCGAACAAGGTCAGGCTTCACTACATTGGCGTGGATATCCCGGTTGATGGGCAGACTTGTCATTCGCAAAATGGGAGCCAGTTCCGGATTCTGGCAGTGTCGCGGATCTCTCCAGTCAAAGGCGTCCGTCACACCATTGCTGCCTTCGCAAGCGTAGCCGCTGAAATGCCGGATGCCGTTCTGGAAATCATCGGCGACGGCGAAGAACTTGCAGCTTGTGTAGAACTGGCGAAAAAATTCAAGGTCGCCGACCGTGTCATTTTCCACGGTAGCCTGCCGATTTCTGCAGTGTATGCCGCGATGCGCAACGCGGATCTTTTCGTTCAGCACAATATCCGAACCGCCGACGGCCAGGAGGAGGCCATCGGCGGATCGCCTATCGAAGCTGCGGCGCACGGCTTGCCAGTAATCGGCACCAGATCCGGCGGTGTGGCTGAGTCTGTAGTGCATGGTGCGACCGGACTGTTGGGCCAACCCGGGGACGAAAAGTTCATGGCGGAGTCGATGCTGCATCTGTATCGAAACCCAGAACTGCGCTCGCGCTACGGATCGGCAGGCCGGGAGCGCGCGAAGAATCTCTTTGATCTACGAAAGCAGAATCGCAAATTGGAGCAGATGCTGTTGGAAGTCTGCGGACACGCAACTCCAACTGCTTTAGACCTTGCGTGTAGTTCGGCCACATAATCGTGCTTCACATCCACGTAATCGACGACCTTAGAACAGGTGGCGCTCAGACCCACCTGATCACCATGCTGCGCGAAGCCGTTACCTTCCCCGGTATCGAGCACCGCGTCGTTTGCCTATTTGGCGAAGGAGAACTTAGTGGCGAGATCCGCAGCCTAGGAATTCGGGTGCACGTTATGGACTTGCGCCCTCTTTTTCGCAAGCGAAGGTTTCTCGCCTCTATCGGCGAGATTCAGAGATTGATAGAAACCCTCCAGCCGGACTTAGTCGAAGCGCATCTGACCTGGAGCCGTTTGATCGCCCTGTTTGCCGCGTGGAAGGCCGACGTCCCTCTAAGAATTGGTTTCGAGCAGGGCGATGTGTACATGAACTCCTGGAAGTTCCGCGGCGCAAATTTCGTGGCGCAGTTATTCGCCCATCGCATTGTGGTCTGCAGTGAGGCCCTGCAAGATTGGGCCCGGCACACGCACGGCATCTTTCGATCAAAATTCCTGGTGCTGCATAACTGCGTGGATCTGGCGCGCTTCAGCCCCAACGGCCCCAAGGCGAGCGATGTTGTGTTTCCCGCAGGAACAACTGTGTTCTGCGCCGTGGGAACGCTCGGCCGCGGCGTCAACAAACGCGTGGACGTTTGCATCCGGGCGTTGGCACAGGCACGGTCGGCGGAGGCCAAGGTGGGCCTGGTGGTGTGCGGCGACGGAGAACAACGGCGCGAACTCGAAAACCTGGCGCGGTCATTGGGTGTCGCCTCCGATGTCAAGTTCCTCGGAAACCGCTCCGACGTGGCATCCGTGCTCCGCGCCTGTGATGTTTTCTGTCACGCCGCGCCCTGGGAGCCTTTCGGAATCGTCGCGCTCGAGGCCATGGCCGTAGGACTGCCGATCGTGGTGCCGAACGCCGGAGGGATTCGAGAAATTCTGGATGCTGGGGAAGGAGGCCTGCTCTATCCCGCATTGGACGATGGCGCTCTCAGCCAAGCGATGATCATGCTGGCTGGCGATGTTGGCTTACGGAAATCAATGAAAGCGACTGGCCGGCGGATCGTGAACGAAAGATTCTCGGTCCAGCGTTATCTTCGCAGCCTCTATCAGGCATATGGCATTGATATTGCGCGCGTTGCAGTGGTTGGAACTGCGTCATGAACCGCTCCGTGCTCATTGTGACTCCGTTTTTCGCGCCTCAGAACCATGCTGCCGTCTTCCGTGCCTACAAATTGGCAAAGTATCTACCGCAGTTTGGCTGGAAGGCGATCGTTCTAACCGTCGACACGCAGTATGAATTCAACGAAGACATCTCGCTAATTACTCAACTTCCCGAGGAAACTGAAGTTGTGTGCGCACGATACATCGAACCAACCCTGCGGGGGCTTCGTATGGCGATGGGGGGACGCGATAGAACCTTCAGAGGTTTGAAAGAACACTCTGGCGTGAGCCAGACGCGCTCTCTGGTTCGCAGGTCGGTCGCCATTCGTGCCTATCACTATTTTGTAAAAAATTGGCTTCAAATCCCCGATGCATACTGGACTTGGGCTAAGACGGCAATCCCGATTGCGAATAAGATCATGAGGGAACGCGACATTCATCTCGTGTTCACCACCGCCCCTCCGTTCTCCTCGCTCTTGATTGGGGAATCGTTGCACAGAAATGGAGCCACGTGGGTAGCCGACTTTCGAGATCCTCTCGCTTACACTCAACAATTATCGAGCGACGTCGCGCGAATACATCACCGGCAGAGGAGGATCGTTGGCCACACCCTGGCGAATGCCGATGCCATTACGCTCGCGGCCTCGAGTATGGCCAGCATCTATCGGGACATGTTCGGCAACAAAGAAGTGCGCCCGGTCTTCATTCCCACGGGGATTGACGAGGATGTTCTCCAACCCGAATCTGCGCCAGAGACCGAGCAGCAGCCGTATTTGCTTTTTGCGGGAGAGATCTTACCTGAATTCGACACGGTATTCTGGGAAGCGTTCGCCAACGCGGCGAAGAACGATGCGGTCAAGAGCCAAGGCATCAAGGTATTGATCGTTGGAACGCTGGCTCTGAATCGGCCACGCTTGACTCCTCTTCTTACCAGGCTTGGACTTGATGGGCAGGTCGAGTTCCGGGACCAGATGTCACAACGGGACACTTACAAACTGCTAACGAAAGCGCTTGCTGGCTTGTTAGTGCCGGGGATCAATTCACGCTGGTGGACGAATGCCGCCAAGATGACTGACTACATCGGAATGCGCAAGCCGGTGCTGGCGGTTGTGCCCGACCCTTCTGAGGCTCGCACTGCTTTGACACGCAGCGGCCTGGGTATTTTTCTGGATGGTTCCCCAGAAAACCGGGCAACAATTCTTACCGACTTTCTGCTGGGTAGACACAAAATGCCGGTTGCCAATCAAAGCGAATGTGAACGGTACACGGCCCACCGCCAAGTGCAATCTTTCGTGGAACTGTTCGAGTCTTTGTCGGTTCGCAGTCAAGGCCATAGGCAACAGCAATGATGACTTGCCGTGGAGCCCTGCTCAGCGCATTTCTAATTGTCCTTGGCGGCAGTGCATGTTTTGCGGCACCGCAAGGCGCCGTTGCGGCTCGAACCTACTACATTTCCTCAACTTCCGGGGATGATAACAATGATGGTCAAAGTCCAGAAAGAGCTTGGAAGAATCTTTCGAAGATCTTCTTGAAATCGACCTCAAAAGATTCGTTTCAACCCGGTGACAGCATCCTGCTGAAGCGGGGAGATCAATGGGACGGGCAAATTCGCCTGCAGGCCAATGGCACGGCACAAAAACCGGTCACGCTTGGCGCATATGGTCAGGGGTTGAAGCCGTTGATTTACGGGGACGACCAGCAAGCCCAATGGGAGTCCGTTGCCGGTCATGAAGGAATCTACACAACAGATATGGGCGAAGGAAGTATCCCCGGATCTATCTTTCTGGCCGGGAAGATTTTGAAAGCCATCTATCCATCTGGGTCATTGAACCAGAGCGAAGCGATAGAAACCTTCCTCGCTGGATTACAGCCAGGAACGCTGGCAGGACGTTATGGCAGCCGCCTTTGGGTTCGGACGATGGACAGCAAACCACCAAATGAAACCGTCCGTATTTTTCGAGCTGCTGGGGTTTCTGTTACCAATTCCAGCTACGTACAGATTGAGAACCTCGACATCCAGCGTTTTTATACTGGCATCGACCTGTCGAACTCCCAGCAAGTGCTGGTCCATCACAATGACATTCAGGACGTTCTCGGAATCGGCATCTATCTTCGATCAGGTGATACCAACTGCTGGATTGAAAGCAATACGGTTTTCCGCAGCGGCAACACCGCTTTATACGTTCTAAAGGGCTCCGGTAATACGTTCCGGGATAACTGGGTATCGCATGTGGGCACCAGCATTCTGGGTATTCAGGTAAGCGGCGACGGCATGGGCGTGGGCTTGCAGGAATCGCAGCACAGCCTCGTCGAATACAATTACTTTGCTCGTAGCGGTGGCATGGATTTTTATTATGAACAGGGCAGCACCGTGCGATACAACTATCTTTATCGCGTGCGATCCGCGGGCGCGCCGCACGGCGTGAACCTCAACATCTACGGGAACATTTATAACCTTGCCGGGCCGGCGGGAAAACCTGGGTCTACTGGTGTAAACGCAGTTGCCACGGGCCCGGGAACCATCGCCGTATTCAATAACACGATCTTTAACGCTTCGAGCTTTTTCCTGATGGGCTCGTCCGATAAAGGCGGCAAGATCGAATTTAGCGACAACATTGCATTCTCGTCGGCACCCGGAAACGTCATGACCGTATTTGGAGCGAATGTCGCATCCAATCACAATTGTTTTTCAACTCCTGGCCAACCGGTTTTTCGCTATAACAAAGCTAGTTTCTCGTCTTTGATGGCCTATCAAACGGGCAGCGGCCTTGAGCGGGGTTCAGTTTTCTCCGATCCGCAATTTCTCAGCCCAACGCCACTTACCCCTCTCGATTTTCGCCCCAGCGCAAGCTCAGGATGCAGCACACCAGCTTTGCGCATTCCGTTGGCGGATCCCGCTAACAGCCGTACTTACGATCACGATCATGTGATTGCGGGCGACCCGGTCATTGGAGCACTGCGGGCAGACATAATAGCAAGTCGGACTGCCGCTTCCGCACAAACATGCAAGTCTCATTGTTTTGCGCATCCGTTTGCAGTTTCGAATGGTGTCTATCTTATACGTCTGACATTTGCCTCTCGTGTGCGATCTGGACTGCAGCGTGAGTTCAGTTTCGTCCTGAATGGCAGGAAAGTAGCGGCGGAGTTTGAGCCCCCCGAAATCGCCGGCTCAAATGACACTCTGCCTCAATATTTTCTGGTGCGGACGAATGACACTTCGATCACGCTTGGACCTGATGCAAACAGTGATATCTCCGCTGTCATCGAAGTAGCGATAGTGCCTTTCGATACGAGCCATGGCGATGGTCCGCAAGTAATTTCGTGGTAATCCTCAACTTTTCGCCTGCTGAAAACATATCCGACAATTCACGAATCTTGCGAGGACGCCATGCCGCACATGCCTCATATCGACAAGTTCTCTGAGAATCAAATCGAGCAGATCGAATCATGTCCCTACTGTAAGAGCGACAAAAGCCTTCCCATGTTTGTTGAGAACGGATTTCCGTACGTCCAGTGCGAGTCCTGCACCCTGATCTACTTGCAGCGGCGGGTCCGTGAGGAGCATCTCGGGCTCGTCTATGCAGACGATTATCACGCTGAAGCTCCTGTGGACTGGCTCCGGCACGTCGCCGAAGGACGGCTGGCCTTATTCAGCACAATCCCATCCGGCGGGAGAATCCACGAGGACGGTGCCGGCGCGGGTGCATTCGTCGCCCTCTGCAATCAGCGCGGCTATCAATGTTCCGGTAACGATGTCGGCAACGGGGCAGTGGAGCAAGCGCATAAATTGTTCAAAACTGAGATATTGCAGGGGCCGCTGCATTCGGTTGAAATTCAGTCGTCTTCGTTGGATGGCTTTGCCAGTTTCAATCTGCTCAGTCATCTCTATCAACCGTGGCAATATCTCAAAGACGTGAACCGCTTGCTTCGCGTGGGTGGCAAGCTGCTCTTGCGCACGGGCGACCGCCGGGGACATTTCCGGAATCTCCGGTGGGGAACGTGGAGTGCGCCGGAGCATACCTTTCACTACACCCGCCACCTGCTGCGCGATATGCTTACCTCGTCCGGCTTCGAGGTCAACAAGATCGTTCCCGCCTTCGACTCGGACTATCCTTACTTCCTCTACGATTACTCGCGGATCCAGGACGGCAGCCTCAAGCGAAGAGTCACCATGCTGCTTTGCGGCGGTGTGATTTATGGCTGGAACCTTCTTGGATTGCCAAAGGATGACGTGTTTGTGATCGCGAATAAGGTGGCCTCTGCCAGCTAGTTCGAGCAAGCGGCGGCCATCTGACCTTGGGCATTTTATTTTTGCCCTCCAACTAGAAAACGTGGCATCCGAACTCCTCAGTGCCTGACCGAACGCGACAAATCCTGTGAGCATGCAAAACGAAAGCCATCTGCTGATCTTCGCCTTTGAATACCCGCCGGTTTCCGGTGGGATTGCCAGACTGTGCGCGGGAATCGGCGAGAAATTAGAACGCGATCGTGTCAACGCACATGTACTTACGCAGGATGGCGCGGCTGCCATCGCCAACATTGGGTTACCGGAGATCCGCGTTGATTCCCGACGTCCCATTCGTGAGTGGCAGGCATTTCAATGGTTGCGGAAGCAGGTGGCCAAAACACCCGCGGTCCGCCACACCACTATCTGTGGAGTCTGGTATCCGGAGGGATTGATTGCGTATCTTGCCGGAGTCCGTCCGCTGGTCATCCTCGCACATGGAGCAGAACTGTTACCAACCGTGAATCGTTGGCGGCGTCCTTTGTGGAGCGCCTTGCAACGTGTGGTATTGGAAAATGCAAACCTTGTGATTGCCAACAGTGAATATACGCGCCAACTGGTATCCAGCGTGGCTCCCAAAGCGAATGTGAAAACGATCCCTCTGGCAGTCGACCCTGATCGCTTCGCACCCGGAGATCGCGAAGCCGCTAAAGCGAAATTCGGCGTTGCGGGCAAACGGGTGCTTTGCACGGTGTCACGCATTCACCACTACAAAGCCCATGACACTGTCTTACGCGCAATCGCCAATCTTGCTTCCGATGAGCGCGAACAACTCGTATACCTGGTCGTCGGCACTGGACCCTACGAGCAGGAACTGAGAGAACGCGCCGTCGAACTTGGAGTTGAGTCCCACGTGCATTGGCTCGGATTCGTTTCCGAGGAAGAATTACCTGAAGTCTACTGGGCATCCGACTTGTTTGTCCTCTGCACCCGGGATGCTGCCAAAGAGCGGTTGGTTGAGGGATTCGGAATGGTTTTCCTGGAAGCGCAATCGTGCGGCACTCCTGTCGTGGGCACTCGCACCGGTGGTATTCCAGCAGCGATTCAAAACGGTGAAGGTGGCTGGCTGATAGAACCGAATGACAATCAAAAACTTACGGAGATCATTCGCCAACTAGTACGCTCGCCGGAATCGTTTCGCGCTGCGGGGATGCAGGCGCGGCAACGGATCCTCCGCCAAAGCACGTGGGACCATTACATGGAGCGATTCTCCGCCCTTTTGCAAGCTACTGTGCACAGTCAACCGGCACCACCAAACTCCACCGTGGCTGCGGAACTCTAACAGCATCCAAAGGCGTTTTATGAACCTAATAACTGAAGACCCTTGCCGGGAATCCATCCACAAAGTGCGTCAGCGCCTCAATTCGATTCATTTGCTTTCCCGAACACAATTAGACGAGCTTCACTTTGACTGGGAAGTTGCATATGCATCGGCAATTAAGAAGTCCTCGCGCGGATCCGGCGAACGCGAGGCGCTGTTTACAACCGCCTATGGCGGCCTGACGACGATTTTGCGCGAAATGCGAGCGCGTGATGGTCGTGAACTCAACGCGCCAATGGGCTTCAATCCGGCTCATTTCAACAGCATTGTCGACCTCGTCGGTCCACCGCCTCGGACCATGCTCGACGTTGGCTGCAGCACTGGTACGCTGGTGCGCGCGCTCGTCGAGCGCGGATATGACGCGTACGGTATCGATATTTCTGAGGAACTGGTCACAAAAGCAAGGGAGCTAGCCAACGATAGTTTTGGACGGGACCTTTCTGGAAGGTTCTTGATGGGAAATTTTCTTCGCCACGATTTTGGCAATCAAACCTTCGATTTCATCCACAGCAACGACGTGTTCGAGCACATCCACTCGGATGAAGCAGGTGATTTTCTCTCAAAGTGCCGCAGCCTCATGCGTCCCAAAGGCGTGTTATGGCTGATTACCCCGAACCAATTAACCGGGCCGGGTGATGCGACCACCCGAAAGCTTCCATGGGGAGCTACGGCGATCGGACTCCATTTGAAGGAGTACACACTAGATGAACTTTCGGCATTGTTGCGTCAGGCCAATTTTGCACAGGTGGAGTGCAGGCTTTTTGGAGCGGGCAAAGGCCGCCGCGCAACAAAACCGAGGACCTTTTACGCACGCCTTAAGCGTTCAGGGGAGCCGGTTTTCGCCCTCCTGCCTTTTCATGTTCGACGACGAATCATGGGAGTTCTCGACTACTCCTTGATCATTGCCCGGGCGTAGATGTTCGACATCGGTAGCGAAACTTCAAAGACCCTCATGAATCACCACACGCCAGGGGTGACCGTCATCGTGCCGACCTTGAATCGCGGGCAATACCTGATCGATACGCTTCATGACTTGCTCGCCCAAGAGTACCGACCGATCGAGATTCTTGTGGTGGATCAATCAACGGAACAGGACCCGGCGCTTCTGGACCTGGCTCTTAGGCATGATGACTTGATTTCGTATCACAAGGTGAAGTTTCGCGGACTGCCGCTAGCCCGAAACTATGGTTGGCAACAAGCAAGATTCGAAGCCATCGTTTTTGTCGATGACGATACCCACTGCGGACCTTCGTTGGTGAGCGAACATCTTCGCGGATTGACACGGACAAATATCGGCATGGTTGCGGGCGGAATCGACGAAAGCATTTCTTCCGAGAACACCAGCGCAAGACCAGGGCAGTTCAATTCCTGGACCGCGACCCCAGTGCGCAGCTTTGGAGCCAAGGGAGAATGCATCGTCCAGCATGTGGCGGGTTGCAACTTTTCAGTCTGGCGCTCGGTGCTAGAAGCAGTGGGCGGATTTGATGAAGCGCTTGCAGTTGGGGCCGCATTGTACGAGGAGACTGAACTTTGTCTGAGGGTCAAAAAATACGGCTTTGATCTCTATTTCAACGGAAATGCTCGCCTGCAGCATCTGGCGGCTGGAAATGGGGGATGCCGGGTTTCCGACCTTCCGGATTACATGGGATCTTTGGCGCATAACCGCGCCATATTGATCGGGCGCAATTTGCGATGGTTTCAAACCCCAACCGCATATCTCCGGCTCCTTCTACTCTTCGTTTCCTATGCGGCACACTATCACACCTTGAATATTTTCCGGCCTGGAATCGCCGGATTCTTGAATGGCGTGCAGGCCGCCAAACAGCCTCCGGTTTGTAGCCGCCACCGAACTGAGGCGCGTGCATGAAACGGCTCTGGCTTTTCTATTTCCCTCTGCTTTTCGTGCCCAACGTCGGCTTTTCCAAGCAAACTGATTTTGGCGTGCTCGAAGTTAGTGACTGGCTGATTCTGCCCTTCATCATTTTGCTGATTATGACTCCGTCTGCCAAATATGAGCAGAAGGTCTCTAAATTGAGCACACTTTTGTGGGCTTTTCTAGGCTGGGCCTTGCTGTCAACATTGTCCATTCATTTTCGATATGAGTATCTCGACGACGTTCCCGTAATTGTCGGATCTTGCCTGAAGTTGGCCAAACTCGTGCTCTATGTGATCGCTGGCGTTTTTATAGCAAGAAAACTTTCAGACCCCAGGGTACGCGGGGAGTGGCTCTGGTCACTACTTGCGGCCTTGTTCATGCTCGGTATGGGGCTGCTGGCAAGCCGCGGGGATTCAGGCGCTCAACCCAGCGACGCCCTCGAAGGATATAAGTCCTACAACGCCATCGTCGTTTCGATGGCTATCCTGTGCGCTTACATTGCTGGGTTATGGATTGACAATGTTGGCAGTCGTAGATGGAGCCGTTGCGCCGGTCTCGTCGTCGTATTCGCGGTATGTTCTGTGCTCGTTTCGAGTTCGCTCTCAAACCATGGGCGAGGGGGCTGGATCGCGTTCGCCATGGGGTTTGGATACATCCTGTGGAAGAGAACAAAGACCGTCAAAACCGCTGTGATCATTTTGATGGTGGGACTGGCTTCCCTCGGCGCATACGAAACACTTCCGGATTTCAAATCGGTTGTGAATTTGACCATTTCGCCGCCTGACGATGCACAATTTCAGTCAGTAGACGACGGCGCACGTTTCTCCACCTGGGTACACGAGGCCCCCAAGTTCATCAATGCACCTTTGTGGGGCACGGGGTTCTACCATCGTGGAGGAGTTTCGGGTTTGTGGGACACGGGATCGCATAACTTCTTTCTTCAGATGTTCCTGGAAACTGGCCTCGTAGGGGGAGTCCTCCTTATCTTGATCTTTGCTCTGACCTGGCGACTGGCTGGACATACCGCCAACAGTCGAAACAAAATCAGCGTCGCAACTCGTGCGGCTTTATTGACGGCAATCGTCGGCGGCATGAGCGGTGAGTACTATTACGGCGGAGTCAGCGTTCTGGTACTTTTCGCTGTATTCGCGATTGCCGGTTCACTGTCTGCAGTGGACGTTGTGTTCATCACTGATAAGGCGCACTCGCAAGTCTTGCGATGGCAGAGGGTGGCCTCATGATTCCTCTGATCTCGGTCGTAATGCCGTTGTTTAACGCCGCCGACACGCTATCTCTCGCGCTTGCATCTCTCCAGGTGCAGACCTGTGAGAATTGGGAGTGTATCGTCGTCGACGACGGTTCCACCGACAACCCTGAGGGCATTGTTCGAGCAGTAAGTGACTCCAGGATCCAATACCATCAACTGGACCGCAACCGGGGACGAGGATTTGCCCGCCAACACGCTTTGGACATTGCGCAAGGCAGATACATTACATTTCTCGACGCCGATGATTGGATTTATCCCGATAAGTTCCGGGACCAAGTCGAGTTGCTCGAGACTGAACCAGGCCTTGCGATCGTAAGCACGGGCATGGCTATCTCGAACGCAAGCGATCAATTGGTAGGTGTGAGAAATACAAATGGGAACGAGCCGCTGCTTCGCCCTCCAATAACACATCTCGGCATGCCGCCTCTGGCATTTGCACCTTCGATGATTGTCGCCGACCTGGCAAAACACACTGGTTTTGATACTTCATTTCCCACCGCCGAGGACGCCGACTTTCTTTTGCGGGCCTTGCTTGGCAAGCGATACGCCGTTTTGCCCACTCCTTTGTACGTCTATCGCGAACCTTGTTCGACAACACTCGATAAAGTGAGCTCCGCCTTGAACTACACTTGCAGAATGTTCGGAAAACAATTCCATCAACATCCAGTGCAAAGCGCAATTGAGATCGCCAAAACCCGGGGAAGACAGCTGATCTATCACTCTGCTGCCACCCTTGGATTGTGGGATTACATGATCGCACGCCGCTCTCGCGCTCCGAGCGCGGCGGATCATCAGCAATATCAAGATGCCTGGCAGACTATCTCTAGAATTGCGGCTGGGTATGCACTCGCGGTTTGACCTGCCGCCTAACAATGCCAAATCCAGACCAGTTACAAACTCCTATGACCACTGCGACAGTTCAGCAAAGAATTGTTTTACCTCCCGCGCAAGCTGTGTTGCCCTTTGCTCCCTGGCCTTATTTTGAAGCGGACGAGATCGAAGCTGCGACTTCTGTGCTGCGATCGGGAAAGATCAACTACTGGACCGGACAGGAAGGCCGCTTGTTCGAGGCCGAATTCGCCCACTCAGTGGGCACGAAGTATGCCATATGCGTCGCCAATGGAACGGTTGCACTCGAACTGGCGTTGCAGGCACTTAAGATCGGACGCGGACATGAGGTCATCACTACTTCCCGCACATTCATCGCGTCCGCCAGTTGTATAGTGATGCGCGGTGCCCATCCGGTTTGCGTTGACGTCGATCCCGAAAGTCAAAATATCACCGCAGAAACTATCCGGCGGGCGATTACTCCACGAACGAAGGCTATCATCGCCGTGCACTTAGCAGGATGGCCTTGCGATATGGACGAGATCCTTCACCTGGCCGCGGAGCACGATCTGCGCGTGATCGAGGATTGTGCGCAAGCTCAAGGCGCGATGTACAAAGGCCGGCCGGTAGGCTCTCTGGGAGACGTTGCCGCGTTCTCATTCTGCCAGGACAAGATCATGACTACTGCCGGCGAAGGAGGAATGCTCACCACGAATAATCCCGAGGTTTGGGAGCGCGCGTGGAGTTTCAAAGACCACGGCAAGAGTTATGACGCGGTTTACAACCGCGAGCACGGCGAAGGCTTTCGCTGGCTGCATGAATCATTTGGCACCAACTGGAGAATGACTGAGATGCAGGCCGCGCTCGGACGCGTAGTGCTCAATAAAGTCCCCCGCTGGGTCGACACCCGGCGTCGTCACGCCAATACCTTGACCAAAGCTCTCTCCAGCTTGCCCGGCCTGCGAATTCCAACGCCTGCCGACAGCATTCATCACGCATACTACAAATATTATGCGTTTCTGCGCCCTGAGATGCTGCGCAACGGTTGGGACCGCGATGCCATCATGCGGGCGATCAATGCGGAAGGCGTGCCCTGTTTCGTCGGAAGTTGCAGCGAGATTTATCTGGAAAAGGCATTCGTTGCCCGGCGCAAGCATCCCAGCCTGCCCGTAGCGAAGTTGCTCGGCGAGACCAGCTTCATGTTCCTGGTTCACCCAACACTGTCGGACGAACACATTGCGTTTACCTGTCAAACAATCGAAAACGTTATCGCAAAGGCCCTCAAGTAAAGGCACCGTCTCTGCGGCATTCCTTCAGCGGTGCCAATCACTCATCGTACACATAGACTGTTTTCACGGATTACCCATGGCAAACGAATATCGCAACCCATCCTCCATACTTGTCAGGCAGCGGTTTTGGGCCATCACGTTGTTCCATTTTCTGCTGATTGCGACTTCGGTCGTAATCGCGTGGTTGCTTCGATTCGACTTTCGAATTCCCTTCCCGACCCTGCTCTTGGGCTGCGTGCCAATATTGATCCTGTTCCGGATCGCCGCCCTGGCACGCTTCAACCTCTTGCACGGATACTGGCGTCACAGCGGCGTCTCCGATGTAATTGACATTGGCAAAGCGGTAGCTCTCGGCAGTCTGGCATTCTTCGTGACCACCCGCTACGTTTTTCGAAAGTATGAGTTCCCACTTTCCATCTACATCCTGGAAGCGATTATTACGGCGGCGGCGTTAGCGGGAGCGCGTTTATGCGCGATAGCTCTCAAGGGCAGGACGCTCGTAGGTTCATCTTCACAAAAACGACGTCGGGTGATCGTCGTAGGCGCCGGGGAAGCGGCGAGCCTTCTGATCCGTGAAATGTTGAGGACCGAGTTCGTCGCCGTGGTATGTCTCGATGATGATCTTTTCAAACACGGAGCAAAGATCCACGGCGTGCCGGTTGTAGGATCGATCGACTCGATCGGGACGGCAGTCAACACCTACGACGCGGAAGAAGTCTTCATCGCCATCCCGTCGGCCAATGGCACTCAAATGCAGCGCATCAGCAGAATCTGCGAGCAGGCCGGTGTGCGTTATCGAACCGTCCCCAACCTTCACGACCTGTTGATGGGCCGCGGTTCAATTTCGCAATTGCGTGAAGTGAGCGTCGAGGATCTCCTCGGCCGGGACCCGGTTCAGCTGGACCTGAGCCAGGTTCGCAACCAGATTGCCGGTAAGGTGGTCATGGTCACGGGAGCGGCGGGCTCGATCGGCTCGGAGCTTTGCCGTCAGGTCCTGGCGTACTCTCCTGCTAAGCTGGTCGTGTTGGACCAAGCCGAAACCCCGATGTTCTATTTGCAATTGCAGCTCACGAAACAACCTTGCGGCGATCGGGTCGTGTACATGGTTGCGGATGTTGCCAACACTTCGCGCATGCGCCGGATACTCAGTGAGGGAGCAGTGGACATTATCTTTCACGCGGCGGCCTACAAGCACGTTCCGCTCGTCGAACTCAACATTCGCGGCGCGCTCACTAATAATGTGCTTGCAGTACCCCCTTTGTTGGATGTCGCCGAGGAGTGCGGCTGTGAAGCATTCGTATTGATTTCGTCTGACAAAGCCGTCGAACCTACCAGCTTCATGGGCGCCACCAAGAGGTTGGGCGAACTCATGCTGGCGGCGCGGCCACAAAAGAACATGCGCTGCGTGTCTGTAAGATTTGGAAATGTTCTGGGATCGCAGGGCAGTGTGATTCCGGTATTCAAAGAGCAGATCGAAAAAGATGGCCGCATCACCATCACACACCCGGACATAACCAGGTTTTTCATGACCATCCCCGAAGCTGTGTCCCTGGTTTTGCAGGCATTTACTATCGGCGAGCATGGCGACATTCTGGTTCTGGACATGGGCAGTCCTATCCGAATCCTTGATCTTGCGCATTCGCTGATTCGCCAGTGCGGCAAATCTCCCAGCGAGATAAAGATCGAATTCGTCGGTCTGCGTCCGGGAGAAAAGCTGCACGAGGAACTGTTCTATCCGCGGGAAAGGCAACTGCCGACGTCGAACCGCAAAGTGAAGCGAACCCAGTCCGAGATCATTCCGTGGCCCGCGCTGTGGGCTCATTTGGAAGACCTGATTTCGTTGACAAATTCCGGAACTGAGATATCGATCCGCGAGAAGATGAAGGAGATCATCCCCGAATATTCCTACCAATCGGAAGCCGTGCATGTGCAGAATGAACCACCCGAGAATGCTTTTTCTCCAGCGATGAATATCGAGAGAGCATTTGCCGCCGGCGCGGGGCAGGACTAAGCCAGCCCTGCCCGGATCACCCGATCTTTCTTCGTCCGCGATCTGAAGACTGGCCATTCAGCGCGGACGTTTCCCCGCCGCCTGGCAAATCTGCCTAGTTTCTTCAACCTGGTCTTTCGAGCCCAGGTCCTGCCGTTTTCCACTTGCCTTACTTCTCCTGCCGGACAGAACCCAGCCTGGCGTCCCAACCCCGCATTCTTTAGGATGGATGTTGACTGCAGACCTCCACGGGCGAGCCTCGTCCAAAAACCTGCTTTCCAAGCACTTGGCAAATACGTCTAAGGCAGCGTAGAGTATCGTTTCTCCCTGAATCTGACTGTTTCCATCCCATAGGAGCACGTCGCATGCGTCGTTGGTTGGTTCTCTTGCTCGCAGTTTTCTGTTTTAACCTTTCAGCCTCTTCCCAAACCGCGGAGGAGTTGGTCAACAAGAATATCGAAGCCAAGGGAGGGATGGAGAAAATCAAAGCCATCAAGACCTTGCGCATGACCGGCAAACTGATTGTGCAGGGCCTCACCGCTACCCAGGGCCAGGACAACATGCGCCCGAACCTGGTTCGCGAGACCACTACTCTGCAGGGCATGACCGCGGTGCAAGCCTATGACGGCTCTACCGGCTGGCAGATCCAGCCTTTCGGCGGCCGCAAGGATCCCGAACTGATGGGAGAGGACGACATGCGCGACCTCCTGCTCGATTCCGACTTCGATGGCCCGCTGGTGGATTACAAGGCCAAAGGGAATACGGTCGAGTATCTCGGTCATGACGTGGTCGATGGCGACGATGCCCTCCGGCTTAAGGTCACACTGAAAGACGGCGACATTATTTATTACTACCTCGATCCGGATACCTACCTCGAGATTCGCAAAGAGACTCAGGAATTCATTCGCGGATCGGTGCGGGAGAACGCCGCCAACCTCGGCTCGTACAAGCCCGTGGCCGGCGTGATGTTTCCCTTCTCGATCGCATCTGGACCTAAGAACGATCTCACTTCGTGGCAGACGTTCACGGTCGACAAACTCGAGGCCAACGTGCCGCTCGACATTTCCGAGTTCGCCGTGCCGGCGTCCCTGAAGAAGGACGCGTCGAAGAAGCAGTGACCAGCAACGCCAGAGTGGATCGCTGATCCACACTCATATTCGCATTCTCAAACGAGGACTCTTATCGATGACAGTTGAAGCCCGCTCTAATAACCAGATGCGAACCCTCTCGCGGCTAATCGCGATTGGAATATTTTCCCTGTCCGTGTCGGTTTTCGCCCAGCAAGCCACCAAGTTCGATGCCGCCACGGTCTCTGGATTGCCCGCGCGCAACATCGGTTCCGCGACCATGAGCGGACGCATCGCAGCAGTGACCGCCGTGATGGAAAACGGACGCCTTACTGTATTTGTCGGCGCAGCCAGCGGTGGAGTGTGGAAGTCGGTGAACGGTGGAACTACTTTCAAGCCTGTGTTCGACCGTCAATCCGTCCAATCGATCGGAGCAATCACGATTGATCCTTCGAACCCCAAGACCGTTTGGGTTGGCACTGGAGAAGCGTGGACCAGAAACAGCGTCTCCGTTGGCGACGGCATTTACAAATCCACCGATGGCGGCGAGAACTGGACCAACATGGGGCTCAAGGACTCGGAGCACATCGCCAAGATTCTGGTCGATCCCAAGGACAGCAATAGCGTTCTCGCCTGCGCCGTTGGCCACATCTGGAATGACAACGACGAACGTGGAGTTTTCAAGACGTCGGATGGCGGCACCACCTGGAAAAAAGTTCTAGCCGGGGCCAACGGTTCCACTGGTTGCGGGATGCTCGCCACGAGTCCCATGGAGCCGAAAACTATCTTCGCGTCGATGTGGGACTTCCGCCGTCAGGGTTGGACATTTCGCTCTGGCGGCCCCGGCAGCGGACTCTACCAGTCTAGCGACGGCGGCGAGCACTGGACCGAACTAAACGACACCAACAGCAAGGGGCTGCCGCAGAAGCCCTATGGGCGCATTGCACTGGCGGTCGCGCCGTCCAAGCCGCAGGTTGTCTACGCCATGATCGAGTCGAAGAAGAGCGCGCTGTTTCGCTCCGACGACGGTGGCAAGACATGGAATCCTCTGGATGCCAGCCGGTTCATGATCTGGCGTCCTTTTTATTTTGCCAATCTGATCGTGGATCCCAAGGATGAGAACAAAATATTCAAACCCGATGGGCCACTGCTGCTGAGCGTCAACGGGGGACAGAGTTTTAGTTCCGTGGGCGGCGGCGCGCACGGCGACTTCCACGATGTTTGGATCGATCCCAGCAATCCCAATATCGTGTACACGGGCGATGACGGCGGGCTGTGGCGGAGCGAAGACGGGGGAACTCGATGGAAGCACCAGATCAACCTGCCGGTGTCGCAGTTCTATCACGTGAGCGTGGACAACGCGAACCCATATCACGTTTACGGCGGCTTGCAGGATAACAGCAGTTGGATTGGTGATTCGTCCTATCCCGGCGGCGTCACCAACTCGCGTTGGGAGAACATGTACGGCGGCGATGGCTTCTGGGTTTTCCAGGATACGTCCGATCCCGATTACATTTACGCAGAATATCAAGGCGGAAACATCGGCCGCGTCAATCGGCACACGCTCGAAACTCATCCCATCCAACCGCTTCCCAACTACAACGAAAAAAAGCTGCGTTTCAACTGGAACACTCCGATTCACATGAGCCCCAATGAGAACGGCACGATTTACATCGGAGCGCAATTCCTATTTCGCTCTCGCGATCACGGCCAATCCTGGGAACGCATTTCTCCCGACCTTACTACCAACGATCCCGAAAAGCAGAAGCAGGAAGAATCCGGCGGAGTTACGGTCGACAATTCCTCCGCGGAAATGCACACCTCGATCTACTCCATTTCGGAATCGCCAAAGAATGGGCAACTCATCTGGGTCGGAACCGACGACGGCAATTTGCAGGTCACTCGCGACGGAGCGAAGACCTGGACTAACGTAGTAGCAAACGTCTCCGGACTCGCCAAGAACTCCTGGGTTTCTACGATCGAAGCGGGCCGCTTCGACGAGGCCACCGCCTACGCCACCTTCGATCGTCACACTTTTGGGGACATGAAGCCCTACGCTTACAAAACCACGGACTACGGAAAGACTTGGACTTCGCTGAACGCGCAAGAGAACGGAGTCCTCGGCTACGCGCACGTGATTAAGGAAGACACGGTCGATCCTAATTTGCTGTTCCTGGGGACCGAATTCGGCCTTTGGATCTCCGTCGATGGGGGCCAACGTTGGGCGCAATATAAGGCGAGCAATTTCCCCGCGGTTGCCGTGCGTGATTTGGTGGTGCATGCGCGTGAGTCCGATCTGGTGCTGGCGACGCACGGACGGGGCATCTGGATCATCGACGACATTTCTCCGCTGCGCGCGCTGACGCCTGATCTGATGGCGAAGGACGCGACCTTAATCCAGGGGCCGCCGGCCATTCAATACTTCAATGCCAACGGAGGCTGGGCCGAAGGCGACGAGAGTTTCAACGGGCCCAGCCGGCCTACCGATGCTTTCATCGACTACTACCAGAAGCGGCGTCACATCTTCGGCGACCTGAAGATCGAGATTCTCGATCAGAACGGCAAGTTGGTGGATACGGTTCCGGGCAGCAAACATCGAGGTCTCAATCGGGCGACGTGGTCGATGCGGCTCAAGGCTCCGATCGTTCCTCCCGCTGCTTCGGCGCTCTTCCAGGCTGCACAGGGTCCGCGGGTTCTGCCCGGCATCTACACCATCCGAATGACGAAGGGCGACCGAGTTTACACAGAACCTTTGAAAGTGGTTCTTGATCCGCGCGCGAAGTATACGGTCGAGGATCGAAAGGCCCAGTTCGAACTTGCCATGAAGTTAGACAAGATGCTTGGTCACATGAGCTATGCGGTGAGCGCAATCGAAGGCGTGCGCAACACCTCCGCCGCTCGGTCCGCCAAGCTTGCCGAGAAGGATCAGCTTCGCAGCCGCTTGCAGCAACTTTCGGTCGAGTTGGATGCACTTCGTTCCAAGATCGTGGCCACCAAGGAAGGCGGCGCGATTACGGGCGAGGAGCGCATCCGCGAACATCTCGGCAGCCTTTACGGCGACGTGAATGGTTATGAGGGCCGGCCTACCGATTACCAGATCGCTCGCGCCCAGTCGCTTGGGCATGAACTTGAGGATGTGATTGCGGACTTCCGCAAGCTGACGGACCAGGAACTGTCCAAGATTAATGCGGACCTCAAGAAGAAGAAACTGGATGCGATTCCGGTGCTCGCCGAAGCGGACTGGGAAAAGCAGCATGAGGAATCGTCGGCAAAGTCGGGAGGGGCGGAGTTATTCGTTCGAAACGACGACTAAACTGCGCTAAGACTCGTTGCGTTGGCTGGAGGCTCCGCGAGGCCTCCGGCCCGAAGTCCTGGTTTTATTGCACACATTTTGGTGCAGTATTTCCCTCAAAAAACGCTCGTTTCGGCGCAAAATCTAGAAAACAAAGGACCGAGAATTTTCTTGCCTCCTAGATCTATGGTTCTTAAGGTAGTTACAGGCAAAATATTCAAAACATGGAAGTTGCGCCGATGCTGGACGGTGTGCGATTCCGTTTTGGAGCCGCAGGTACGGAGCTCGGAAAGGGTTTTCCATTCGCCGGAAATTCGTCGGATTTCGCAGTTGGACGGTTCAGAGCTGCGCCGACGGTCGGGTTGTCAAAGATCGGTTGTTTCGAGGTTAAATTATCTTATAGATAACATACGTGTATCTATATTATCGCAGGTGAGAGGATGGAAGCAAGAAGAAAGTGGGGGACCGGGAAGCCGGTTCCCATTTTGGGAATTCTGGCACCGACTAGGTGAAAGACCCGCTGCCAGCCTGAAACACAAAGTTCGCTGGTCTGGCTGACGGGAAGGCATCTAAGAGACCCGCCCTCTCGCAAAGAACGCGAGAAGGACGGGGCACCCGCGTTTTGTGCATAGGGAAAGCGTGGGCCAGTCCCCGAAATCGTCCCGGCGTTGCATCGGGAACCTCCTTGAAGGAAGATGTCAGAGAACGAGACGGGGCAAGCGGGGACACCGTTTCCGACTGTTGAGCATAACACACGAATGGAGGAGTCAAAAAGAACCCCGTCCGGCGCTGGACCGAAATGAACTCAGCTCCGGACGGAGGTGTCGTACCTGCATCAGTTGCTTGACGGGTCAATAGCATCGTCATCTGGATCGGTTGGCGTGCCCTTAAAATCCTCAAAATACTCTGCGTTGTAATTGGCGGCTGGCCCACCTTTACGTTTGTTGTAAAGGTGGGGACTCAGGCTGCCTGGATGGGATTTTTGATCTTGGCCTTTCCCGCTGATTGATTCGCGCCGCGTCCACTTCCGCGAAACCATAACTTCAATACTTGCTCCACGGCCGCGGCGCCGGTTTTTGCTTCAGCCTTCGCGTTACCGGTTCGTCGACTTCGCCGTCCCCACCGTTACAACAAACGTAAAGGTGGGCCAGCCGGGGTTTTGTGCGCAGGGAAAGTGTGGGCCAGCCTCCACCCGCCGCTTGAAAAAAAACGCAGGGAGCGGGGCACCCAGCATGATCGTTGGGTGAAAGTTTTGTGAGGCCGGACTGACGATCGGCTGATCTAATGCTTCGAGGTGCGACGTGCAATTAAAACCCTTCCTGCTGGACATGTGGCTGGCCAGCTACGAGCACGACATCGAATTCAACCTGGCCTCAAGCGAAGGACCGCGCTGGACCTTGAATGAGATCCTGAGTCTCGCTGGTGAGGAGGAGCGGCAGCGCTTCTTGAATCACCAATTGGTCTACAGCCGCCCAGCGGGAGCCGAGGGCCTACGCGAGGCCATCGCCGACATGCAGGATGTGAATGTCGACACTGTCCAAATCGTAACCGGCGCCTCGGAGGCGCTTGTTGTGCTGATGTGGCTGGCCGCGGAAGCTCGGGCCAACGTTGTTCTGCCTCAACCGGGCTATCCGCCCTTTTCCGCCCTGCCCGAATCGCTTGGGATCGAGACTCGCTGCTACGCTCTTCGGAAGGAGAACGACTTTCGTATCGATCTCGAGGAGATCAAGCAACTGGTGGATCGAAATACAAAGCTGATTCTGGTGAACAGTCCCCATAATCCTACGGGCGCAACCATCAGCGATGAGGAACTGGACAGCTTGCACGAGTTCACGGCGTCTCGTGGAATTCAACTCGTTAGCGATGAGGTGTTCCATCCTATCTATCACGGAAAGGCGACGAGATCGGCTTCCCGTCTGCCGCATGCGACCGTCATCCATGATTTCTCGAAAGCTTTCCCTCTATCGGGAATTCGGACCGGTTGGATGATCGAGCACGATTCCAAGCGCCGCGAACTCTACTGGAATGCGCGCACCTATTTTTCCATTTCAAACAATACCGCCGGAGAAATGCTGGCGGAGATTGCAATGCGCCGCCGGGACATCGTCCTCGGGAGAACGCAGGAAACCGCAACGCGGAATCTTCGGCAGCTTGCCGCCTTCATGGCCGAACATCGTGAGACGCTGGGCTGGATTCCTCCTCGTGGCGGAATGACGGCTTTCCCATGGCTAGTGAGTGGAGAGAACAGCCGCGCCTTTTGCCAAGCGGCTGCGGAACAGGGCATCCTGCTTGCCCCCGGGGATTGTTGGGATGCGCCTTCGCATTTTCGTCTTGGGTTCGCGGCGGTAACCGACAAATTTCCGGACGCCCTGGACCGTCTGGGAGAATTTGTTAAGCGTTGGTCACGCGCGAACGTGATAAGGGCATAGGGGCTGGCCAATTCCCACGAAAGAGGATGGCCACCTAGGCTGCCCTATTCGAGCCACGAGATGGATTGGGTGGGCCACCCTTGCTCTCGTCCGCTAAAAGCAGAGCGCACGGCTACGTTCGCCATTGCTCGCCGTGCGCGATCTTAATTCGTGTTCGAGGGGCAGCTCGCGGCGATCCACTTGCCCGTGTATGAGGCGTGGCCGTTCATGGTTTGGCCGTTGCCGGTCATAGTAACTTCGACCGATCCTGTGCCGTTTTCCGAATCCTGGACGTGGATTTTTCCGTGAGCCTCGGTCATCATGCCATTATTCTTACCCATATCGCACGACGTTCCTCGTATCTCCATATCGGTGCCGGTAGAGTTCAGGACCGTCCAAGCACACTTTTCTCCAGATCCTTCTGCCCACGGATTGGAATTCAAATCCTTGGCCTTCACACACGACTTGTACTTTATGGTCTGCCCATTCCTCATCATGGACGCATATTGCGGTGGAAGCCCGGTCCAGGTGATGGTCTCGGTCATTTGCCAAAGGCCGGTCTTCACGTTCAGGGGTTGCACGTTTCCCGCGGCTGAATACGCCAGAGTGGCCGCCAAACAAGCCACCACCGCTGCGATTGCTTTTCTCATCCCATCCTCCTTAAAGGTCTTGGCCAGAGTTCGCTCCAACTCCGAAAAGGTGTCGCATAAATAACACAAAGACCTACAGGCCGTCAAAGGAAGCGTGAGTGATTCGCTAGTGAACGGAAGCGGCCTAGCGCTCCCTCAAAGCGGCCAGCTTTGACTTCTCCCGCTCGACGGCCTTTTGGGCGCGGAACTTCGCGATGCGTTCGATTAACTTCACAGGAACCGGCTCGGAGAGTGGAAAACGGATTGTGCCCTTGCTGACCTTGTAGGTTGCGAGTTGGTCTTTGAACGCCGTGACCGTACGCTCGCCCGCGGGGTACAACGAGTAGTGCTGCTTCCAGGCACCGAAATACAGCACGATCCCACCATGCAGTCTGTAAGCAGGAATCTTGTATGAGATCACCTCTTCCGCTCCGGGCAGGGCTTTGCGGAGCGTGCTTCGCACGAGCTTTAGTGCGGCCTGCGCGGTCTCGGGTTGCGCGGAAATGTATTCATCCACGTTTGTGACATTGGCTTTGGTCATAGGATTCCTTCCAGCCGCACATAGCTTGCTTCCATTCCGAGCTCCATTCCTGTTGCGAGCATCGCGGCCCGCGTCTGAGCGTCGGGCAGAGTCATGCGCATGGTCATTAATGTGCCGGTGCCGTCCGCATCGAATCTGGTCTCAATGTGGTTGTCGGGCGTTGGATCTGGCAGGTACATCCGCTCGACGTGAACGATGCGGCTGTAGGGCTCAAGTTCGAGGATTTCGCCCGTGATGTGGAATCCACCGCCTTTGCCGTTCGTCCACTCATAACGGAACTTGCCGCCCGGCCGCGCATCATTGATGCAGACCGGCATGGTCCAGCCTTCAGGACCGAGCAGCCATTTCTGAATTAGCTTCGGATCAGTATGGGCGCGGTACACGGCTTCGGGAGGGGCGGCGAATCGCCGGGTCACAACCACGCGGGTGTCGCCTTCAGTTTTCAGAGTCAATTTGCTCATCGTCTTTCTCCTCTTTTTGTCTTTGCTTGTTTAATCTTCGTTCGTTCGATTTTCGGTGGTTCCATGCCGGCGAGAACCTGGTCGAGCCGGTCGTAGTTGTTCTCCAACGCCTTTCGCAGCATAGCGAGCCACTGGTCCATCGCTTCGATGCCGGCCTTTGCGAGACGGCGAGGGCGCTTCGCGCCATCCACGCGACGTGCAATAAGGCCTGCGTCTTCGAGCACCTTCAGGTGTTGGGAGATTGCCGGTTGCGTCATCTCGAAGGGCTCGGCTAGTTCCATCACCGTCGCTTCGCCCGTGGCGAGACGAGCAAGGATTGCCCGACGGGTTGGGTCGGATAAAGCAGAAAAGGTGGCGTCGAGGTTCAACATCTCCGGCATAAGTATTATCTTATATAAGTAAGTTATTATGGTCAAGAAAAAATATGCTTCGACTTGGGAGGCATCTTAACTCTGTAATGCCCCAAGTTTTGTTTCCTCCAGAAAAGAACGAGGATGAAAACATCAGTGGTTCGTTCTGAGTTGCGGAACTTTTTCGATTAGCTCATCTCGGCGGCTTTGGCGACGACGCCTAATTCCTTGGCTCGGCCTAGCGGCAGCTCTACGGTCACGCGTGCGCCGCGCGGCTGGAGGTTGGCCAGCCGGATCTCGCCGTCGTGTTCTTTGATAATTCCGTAACAAATGCTGAGGCCCAGGCCAGTGCCTTTGCCTACGGGCTTGGTGGTGTAGAAGGGATCGAGCGCACGGTTCAAATCGTGGAATCCGGGACCGGTATCTTCCACCTCGACAATGGCGCGATTTCCGCGAGCGAAGGCGCGCACCGTGATGCGCTTCGGACCATTGGCATCCTCGACGGCATCGATGGCGTTGTTTACCAGGTTCAGCAGAATCTGTTTGAACTGGTCTTCGTCGACTGCAACCCGCGGAAGGTTGGAGCGAATGTCCGAGAGAATTTCCAGTCCCCGGGTATGGGCGTAATATTCGCGGAGCGTGAGTACGTCTCTGACTACCGGAGCCAGGTCGACCGACTGGCGATCCATGGTACTTTGCCGCGAGAAGCGCAGCAGGTTTTCCACGATCTTCTTCATGCGGCGGCTTTCGTTGACCAGCTTATCCAGTTTGTCTCGCGCGGGGCCGACGGGGACATCGTCGCTGAGCAGGTCGCCGTAGCCCATTACGGCGGTGAGCGGGTTATTGAGTTCGTGGGCGACGCCGGCCACCAGCTGCCCGAGCGCAGCGAGTTTCTCCGAACGAATCAACTGACTCTGCAACGATTTCAGCTCAAGAGCTACCGCAAGATCGGCGGCCAGGAGCTCGATTCGTGCCAGCTCGGAGGCCGTGACCGCTTCCACCTTGCGCGGATCATCCAGCGCGATACAGCCGAGATAACCGCCGCGCGCGGAACATAAGGGAATCAAGAGTTCGTCTCCCGTGTTCCAGTAAGGGTTGGGATGGTAGCTGAGCGAACTCTTCAGAGGATCGTATTTCGCGGCCTCGACCTGCGAGAGCAGAAACGAGTTCTGGCCGATCTGGCGGCCGCGAGCGCAGAAATCCTTGATGTCGTCCGGGGTCCAGAGACGAGCTTTCTTCTCCAACTCGGCCAATGCAGTCGGGTCGATTCCACTGGCTCCCGCCACCCGCAAACCGTGGCCGCCGCTATCGAGCTCGATGACGGCGAGACGGAAGTTGCTCACATCGGTGATGGCAGAGGCGATTTCGTTGCACAGCAAGTCGACCGTTGCGCCACTGAGCAGTTGCGAGGTTATGGTCGAAAAGCGCTCCAGTTGATGATTGAGCGCACGTTCCTTGCGCTGCATGCTCTCAATGGACTCGGATTTATCTTCGACGATTGCGAGGATCATGCCGAACGCAACAAACAGCTTGGGAGTATTCCAAAGCTCGGCGGGTATGTTCGCATGGGGCGCGAACTGATCGAGCAGCATTCCGATGGGAAACACCGCTCCCCAGCAGAAAAACCCTCCGGCAGCGGTCAGAATGCCGGGCGAAGCGCGCCAGTAGTTTCGGCAGAGGAACACTCCAGGCAGAGCGAAGCCAAGCCCCAGCAGGGCGGTCAAACCCTCATCAAAAGAGCCGTGCAACGCAGCCCGGATGGCCCAAAGGGCAATGGCCGATCCCGCCAGTGCAAGCGAAACGGCATACACCGAGATCTTCTGCACCCAGAAGAGAAAGAGAATCCCGCCGACGAAACACGCCAGCAGGCACAGCAAATACGGCCAACGCGAATGCACATCGAAGCTAGCCAGAAGCGCGTAGGCTACGGAAGGTATTCCGGTGACCAGGAGCAACAGGGATCGCTTGCGCTTATCTTCCACAACGGCTGAGACCGAGACCACAAAGGCCACGGCCGAGGCTTGCAGCGAACCCAAATCGAGCGCGAGAAGATACGGGTTGATGTCTCCCGTTGCCGGCTCCAGCATCTGCGCGACAAAGTGCGTGAAGATGAGGAACCAGGCCACCATCCACAACTGCAAACGCGCCGAGTGGCTGTGGCGCTTCAGCGCCAGAAAAATGCCGACCAGCACGGCCACCGTGACTACGGTTGGGATCTTCTCAAGCAGGGTCATAGATTAGGGTCATAGATTAAGGAGACTGACACTCACAGTATGTCAATTTGCCAAAAGAACCAAGCGCCTGTGGGTTACCAAAGTAACCAGGGTCATAAATGAGCGTATCATCGAAATAGATTGCAACTTTCATGATGAATTCGGGGTTTATACGCCCTGATCGCGATTCTGGTTGGTTACGGGTCTTTTTTTTTTGCATGGTGGTCGCGTAGACTCGTGTTTCAATAGTGATTAGACCCGGGAAAAACTGTGTGTGATCGCGGCGGAGCAGGGATTCGGAATCGGCAAGGCTCTCTGAATCCAACTCGGGCGGCAGGAATCACATCCAAGTCTGTAGCAAACCTTTTGGAGAAAAACTTGAAAAAGCTAAGCTTGATTGTCACTTTCTTTGTATTCTGCCTTTTCGTAAGAACCGCCGTCGGGCAACAAATCGATGTCGCTTTCGGGGTGGGCACGCTGACATCGGGCGCAGCAAAGTCGTCGGGAGGGTTTTTGTATCCCACCATGGGAGGCGGCACCTACCCCAGCTTCAGTGGCGATTTCCTAATCTTCCACCGTGTGGGTATTGAGGGGGACCTAGCCTGGAGGGCAAGTCAGAATTTGTACGGAGGCTCGCAGCCTGTCCGTCCGATCCTCTACACATTCAATGCGATCTGGGTTCCGAAGATTACCAAGAACATTACGGCTGAGGTGCTGGGCGGAATCGGCGGCGAGGACCTCCGATTCTATGGAGCCATTAACTATAACCCGTTCTCGGGCTACACCAATTACACCAGCAGTAATCACTTCATGGGAGACTTTGGAGGCGGCATCCGGGCGTACTTCTGGCGCAACGCCTTCATTCGTCCGGAAGCGCGGTTGTACTTGATTAATAACAACGTTGAATTCAGTTCCGACCACGCGGCCCGATACGGGGTTTCGCTCGGCTATAGCTTCGGCGGACGATAGTTGCCACGGGTTGTAGTGAGGAGATAAACGGGACTTGGGTGGGCGTCGACGAAAGGATTGCGCGCTCTTGCTAATGACACGGGCGCGCTCACCCGAATCTGTGGCCATGGCGGCTTTGCTCGAGCGCACTGCTGGGCGTTTTGACACGCTAACCGAGACCAGGCCGGGTCTTGAAATAAGCCGCCACGAAGAGAAAACCAAGCAGTAAGTCAGTTCCAGCGAAGACCAGGTCGGACGGATGCATGCGTCCTTGCAGGACCAGGACGACCACAGCCGTGCCGTAACTGAATTTTTCAAGCACCGATGGAATCATCAACGGTCGATGGCGCTCCGGGTCCTTGGCGATGAAGAAAAACGCGATCTGCCACGCCAGTCCAGTTCCGGCGAATCCGTAGAAGAATCCGGGATGGGTGATCGGCGGCGGATCATTCCGTCCGATAACATCAAACATGAAGTAGAGCGGACTGAGAACCAGCACGCCCCAAATACCGGCAATCCAAAACACGATCTTCGCAAATCTCATTCCTGCCCCTTAATCGTCGCGAATCCCAACAATTCTTAATGAAGGGCTGCTGCTAGATGTCGAGCGCCGGCATTAGTCCACCGAATCCGTGAGCCACTTGAGATACTCGGGACTGCCGTCGTCGATCGAGATCGACAGACATTCCGGCAACTCGTAGGAGTGCATTTCGAGGATGGCGTCGCGCACGCGCTCAAAAGCAGCGGCGGTCTTGATCCACAGCAGCCATTCCTCAGCCTCTTCCACTTTCCCCTTCCAGCGGTAAATCGACACAATTTTAGGGACGATGTTGACGCAGGCTGCAAGCTTGCGCTCGATCAATCCTTCGGCAATGCGGCGCGCTTCATCGACGGATCCAGCGGTGGTCATGACGATTTTTTTGTCAGTCATATAAAATCAGCCTTCGGCGGTTTGATTTACGCACATCAAGATTTTCGCGCATCAAAGATTACCACTTGCAATTGTAGCGCCGGCATCCTGACCTCGGCAGCGGGCGAGACGCCTGCTGGACAGCCGCCGGGATGGCAGCGCTAGATGGATCCTCATATGGCGACTCAAATCAGGTTTGGTACTTCGGGATGGCGCGCGGTTATGGCCGAGGAATTTACCTTCGCCAATGTGCGGCGGGCGGTGAGCGGGATTGCTCGCTACGTGGCTTCGCAGAAGCCGTCAGCGGCCCGCGTAATTGTTGGCCGGGACCCGCGATTCCTGGGCGAGACTTTTTGCTCGATCGCGGCGGAAATTCTGGCCGCTCACGGCATCACCCCACTCGTCATCAGCGACGCCGCTCCTACGCCCGCGATTTCCTATGCCGTAATTCGGGAGCATGCCGATGGAGCCATCAACTTCACCGCCTCCCACAATCCGCCAGAATACAACGGCATCAAATTCTCCACCCCGGACGGAGCGCCCGCACTGCCCGAGGCCACGCAGGGCATCGAGGCGGAAATTGCGGCCTTCGACAAAGGCGATGGAGGATTGCCGCAAGCCGCATCCAAGCCCGCCCCGCAAGCCCTCGACCCGCGCGGCATGTACATGGCGCGGCTGCGAGAAATCGTTGATTTCAAAGTCATCCAAAAGGCCGGCCTGCGCGTGGTCTACGACCCACTCTGGGGAGCGGCTCGCGGATATCCAGACGCTTTGCTACGCGACGCCGGGGTTGAGGTCGCTAGCGTTCACGACTATCGCGATGTGCTCTTTGGCGGACATGCTCCCGAGCCCGATGATCATCTACTGAAAAATCTCCGCGAAAAGATGCAAGCGATCGAGGCCCACATCGGCATCGCAACCGACGGCGATGCCGATCGCTTTGGCATCGTCGATGAAGACGGCACCTTCTTCCAACCGAATTACATCATTGCTCTGCTGTTCGATTACCTGGTGGAAAGCCGGGGCTGGAAGAACGGGGTTGGGAAGTCAGTCGCCACGACCAATATGATCAACGCCCTGGCTCAGTATCACGGGGTGGAACTGCACGAGACTCCCGTGGGCTTCAAGTACATCGGCGAATTGATCAAGCAGGACAAGGTTGCAATTGGCGGCGAAGAAAGCGCCGGGCTCTCCATTCGTCATCACGTGCCGGAAAAGGATGGGATTCTAGCAGGGTTGTTGTGTTGCGAGATGGTGGCGCGAAGAGGCAAGTCCCTGGGCCGGCAGTTGCGCGAGCTATTTGTCAAAGTTGGTTCCTTTTATCCTCAGCGAGAGAACTTCCGCTTGACGCCGGAGGTAAAAGAGAAGTTCACTGGGAAACTGGGACAGAATCCTCGCGACTTCTTCGGCCGCAAGGTGAAGGAAGTGGTACGCACGGACGGGCTCAAGCTGATCTGTGAAGATGGTTCGTGGGTATGCTACCGCCTTTCCGGAACCGAGCCGGTGGTCCGGGTTTATTCCGAAGCCGGCAGCAACGAAGAACTGATCAAGTTGAGCGCGGCGGCCAAACAATGGATTTTCGAGTAAGTCGTCTCCCCAAAATTCGGGTCTTGCCACGGCCGGAGGACAGCCTGCGAACGCTGGTGGAGCGCGCTCCGCAAGCGGAGGCATGGGCGGATCAAAGCATGGAGAGACTTCGCCCCACGCTGACTTTGCTCTATCGTTTGCGACGGCGGTTGGCCACGGGCGCGGTGGCCGTGCTCACGGCATGGCTGTTCGCGCACGTCATGTTTGGAGCGAACGGAATGGTGGTTTATCGGCAAAAGAAGGCGGAGTACCAAAGCCTGCAGAAGAAGATTGAGGATTTACAAAAAGAAAACGACCGTTACACACAGCAGGTTAAATCGCTGCAAGCCTCTGACCCCGGTACGATTGAGAAAGAAGCCCGGGAACAGTTGCACTATGCGCGTCCGGGCGAAGTGGTGTACGTCTCGCCTCCGCCAGCACAGCCTCCCGCCCGGGAAACCAACGCCGCACAGAAGTAAGTTTGTCCGTTCGGCAGTTTTGTGTCCATTCGTTTGTGATATATTTTCATCAATATTTCTTTGATAACTACAAAACGGGTGTCTGTTTGTAGCGCTTTCCGCCTGGTTGTGATGTGCCCGTGCGCAGCGGAAAATGAGGGGCAAGGCGAAATTGGTTCCAAAAATCTGCGGGTCAACCGCTAAAAGAGGTGGGGCATGAAAAAAGTATTGATGAGTCTCGCTGCTGTCTCAGTTTTATTTTTCATGGTTGCGATAGCGTCGGCGGCGGACAAGACCGCGACCGTAAATGGCTATGTGACCGACTCCATGTGCGGCGCCAAGGGCGCCAATACCAGCCATGCCGCTTGCATGACCAAATGTCTCGGAAAGGGCGCGAAGGCGGTGATCGTCACCGATGGCGACCAGAAGATCGTAAACGTCGACAACCCGGATGTACTCAAGGGACATGAAGGGCATCACGTGGCTGTCACCGGACCAATGACCGGGGACTCGATCCACATCGATAGCGTGAAGATGCTCTGATTTGTGAAAACAGAATCGAAAGGGCGGCCTGGAGTCGCCCTTTTGTTTTGATTAATTTGTTTTGAGCAAAAAGCGCGGCTCGTCAGGCTGAGCCGAGGTTTCTATGAAAAAGTTGCTGCTTCCTCTGGCCTTTGTTTCATTGTTGCTCTTCCTGAATGGCTTGGTTCCGATCGGTCGGGCCGCCACAGCGACGGTATCTGGATACATCAGCTGTTCCGCAGCTTCCCAGGACGCGCTCCCAACCGATGGGGACGCCGTGAGGAAGTGCCTCGATAAAGGCGGGAAGACCGTGATTGTCCTGGACGACACTCACCAGCCGCTGACCATCGACAATCCCAACACGGTGAAGGGACAGGAAGGCCATCGCGTTTTGCTGACTGGCGATATTAACGCGGGAACGATCCATGTCTACAGCGTGAGAATTATTTGATTCTCGGGGATTAACGCGCTAACTGGTTCCGCGCAAGTCAACGCACAACACCTTCCAATGGTGAACTGGCGGTCGCGTACAGCTTCTTAGGCATGCGCCCGGCGAGATAGGCCTCGCGTCCCGCAAGCACGGCGTGTTTCATGGCTTCCGCCATCAACACCGCATCCTGAGCCCCGGCGATGCCGGTGTTCATCAACACCGCGTCCGCGCCCAGTTCCATGGCGATCACGGCATCTGAGGCGGTGCCTACGCCGGCATCGAGAATCAACGGCACCCCGGTAATCATCTCTCGCAGGATGCGGATATGGGCTGCGTTCTGAATCCCCAGGCCGCTGCCGATGGGCGCTCCCAACGGCATAATTGCGCTTGCGCCAGCATCGAGCAGGCGCTTGGCAAACACGATGTCGTCCGAGGTGTAGGGCAGGACCGTGAAACCTTCCTTCACCAAAACGCTGGTCGCTTCCAGCGTGGCCTGCACATCGGGGTAAAGCGTGGCCTGATCGCCGATGACTTCGAGTTTGACCCAATCGGACAGCCCGACCTCGCGTCCCAGGCGCGCCGCGCGAATGGCCTCGTCCGCGGTGTAACAGCCTGCCGTGTTGGGCAGGAGAAAATATTTTTTGGCGTCGATGTAGTCGAGCAGCGATTCCTTGCTGCGATCAAGATTCACCCGGCGCACGGCCACTGTCACCATCTCCGCGCCACTGGCTTCCAGCGCCCGTGCGGTTTCCTGAAATGACTTGTATTTTCCCGTGCCTACGATGAGTCGAGAGCGGAACTCGCGGCCAGCAATGATTAATGTGTCCGTCATGCCTCTATTGTAACCAAACCAGGGAACTGAGGTCTGGTTTTCAAACCAGTCTTCAGGAAAATCACTCCGGATCGGGCGGCCATCCGGCAGCCTCGGTGGGCGCACGATTTGATGGCAGATTTATTTTGCCTCGAGCTGGAGCTCGGCTTCCGCACGGGCGAGGACGCCCGCGCCTACATTGCGGAAAGAGCCTGATCGAGGTCGGCGATGATGTCCTGCACGTTCTCGATGCCTACGGAGATTCTGACCATGCCATCCGTGATGCCGATTTCTTTTCGTACTTTTGCTCCGACTGCGCCGTGGGTCATGGTTGCTGGATGCGAGATCAACGTTTCCACTCCGCCCAGCGATTCCGCCAACGAGCAGACGCGGAGTTTTCTCAGCATCTTGTTGGCGTTCGAGAGCGAGCCGGTCTCGAACGAAATCATGGAGCCGAAGCCGGTCATCTGTTTCTGCGCGAGTTCGTATTGCGGATGGTCGGGCAGGCCGGGGTAGAAGACTTTTTTTACTTTCTTATGCCGGGCCAGGAATTCCGCGACGACCCGGCCGCTGCGATCGTGCTGCTCCATTCGCACCGCCAGTGTCTTGACCCCGCGTAGCACCAGCCAACACTCGAAGGGAGAAAGAATCGCCCCGGTGACCTTCTGTATGAATCCCAGTTGCTCGGCCTGCTCCGGCTTGGTGCAGACCACGACGCCTCCGAGACCGTCGCTGTGGCCGTTAAGAAATTTCGTGGTCGAATGCACCACCATGTCCGCGCCCAGCGCAATTGGCTGCTGGAAGTATGGCGACAGGAAGGTGTTGTCGACCACCAGTTCGACTTTCTTGCGGCGGCAAACTTTGCTGATGGCCTCAAGATCGGCGAGGGCCATAAGCGGGTTGGTGGGTGTCTCTACGTAAACCATGCGAGTTTTCTTGCGAATGGCCCGCTCGACATTTCTGACGTCGGAGGTATCCACGTAGGTGAATTCAATGCCGTACCCGGTGAGAACCTGGTTGAAGAGGCGCGGCGTTCCTCCGTAGAGATTGTTGCCGCAGACCACGTGGTCGCCCGATTTGTACATGGTGCAGAGAGCGGTGATGGCGGCCATCCCGCTGGCGAAAACACGGGAAGAGACTCCGCCTTCGAGGGCGGCGAGGTTTTTTTCCAGGCGCGTGCGCGTGGGATTGGAGACTCGCGCGTACTCGTATCCTTTGTTCTTTCCAATCTCCTGCTGGACATAGGTCGAGGTCGGATGAATCGGCGCGGAGACCGCACCGCTTTCGAGGTCGGGTTCTTGGCCGACATGGATGGCACGAGTGGCAAAACCGGGGAGATTATTTTTATTCATGATTTGGATGTCAGCAGTCAGTTCCTCTTGATGGAGGACGGGCGGGACGCTCGGCCTCCACTAGAAAGCTCTCAAATCCCGCCTTCAAAAATCTTCTTCGACAGATATCGCTCGGCTGAATCTGGAATCATGGTGATGACGCGCTTTCCCGGGCCCAGGCGACGGGCGATCTGCAACGATGCGAACACGTTGGCCCCGCCGCTTGAGCCTGCCAGCACACCCTCGCGCGCGGCCAACTCTTTCACCATGCCGAAGGCTTCAACGTCGTTGGCGACCACAACCTCGTCGCACACCGAAGCGTCGAACGTCTTTGGAATGAAGCTCGATCCAATCCCTTCCACCTTATGAGGGCCGGCCTGTCCGCCTCCAAGCACCGAGCCCTGGGTGGTCACAGCCACAGCCAACACTTTGGGCAGGTGCTCCTTCAGGTAGCGTGCTACCCCGGTAAACGTACCGGCGGTTCCGGCGCCGATCACGACGGCGTCGATCTGCCCCTCCATTTGCTCAAACATTTCGCGGGCGGTAGTTTCGTAGTGATAATCGGGGTTGGCGGGATTTTCAAACTGCGCGGCCATGAATGCGTTGGGACTCTTGGAGGCCAGCGCTTTGGCTCGGTCGATGGCTCCTTGCATGCCCTCGGCGTCGGGGGTGCGGGTGACCTCGGCGCCGAGGGCCCGCATGATCATCACTTTTTCCTCCGAAAATGTTTCCGGGACAAACAACGCGACCTTATAGCCGCGATTCACTCCAATCAGTGCCAGCCCGATTCCGGTATTTCCTGCGGTCGCTTCGACGATGGTTCCGCCAGGCTTGAGTCGACCCTGCGCTTCGGCCCGGCCAATGATTCCGATGGCGGCGCGATCCTTCACGCTTCCGCCGGGATTCAAATACTCCAGCTTGGCGAAAACGTCGGCCGAGCCGGGAGGCACAATTCGTTTCAGTTTGAGGATGGGAGTATCGCCGACGAGCTGGGTGATATCGTCAGCAACCTGCGGGCGGGAACGCTCAATTGTCGTCTTCTGCACTCTACAGGGTACGGAAGCGGCGCAAAGGCGTCAATCGCACTAAAGGCGTTGGACGACCTTCCTGTCGATGGTTGAGGGCATCAGGCCATTTACACTCCCTCAAAAGTGCGGGTAACCTGTCTGGAATCGATGCACCTTAGCAACGCAATTTCATCCCCACGGGTGGGTCTAAAGCCCCATGTGAACTCATACTCCGGTCCGCGAGTGTAATGGGGATGTTACGCCAGTTGATGCGCAAGCCAACATTAGTCACTCCGCGCGGGTACTAGTCCGAGATTGGGTTCCCGTTTCCTCCCGGCACGATCAGTAGTCCACGTCCAGCAAGTCCTTGACGCTCAATTCTTCGTTAGTCCTCTGCGCCGCCTCGCTGAGATTGGATTTGCCGACCTGGATGGTCACCTTGTCAATTTTGCCGGTGAACTTGTTATCACCCACCTTGTAGTCGTCAGTCACAACCGTGTATAGGTTCTCCCCCACGTCCGTCGTTTCCGCGCCAAAGGCGTTCGGGTGAGTGTGCTCGATCCGTCCGCCGGCAACCTTTTCGCCGTTGACGAAGATCAAGCCGTTACCGCCCGCGCCGGGCTTACCTCCGTCGTAAGCAAACTCAAAGCGCAGCGTCACCCGGCCCGCCGGCAGGCGAGCGGGGCCAGCGATCTTGTAGGTCTCGCGCCCGAGAAAGTTGTAGGCGAATCTGGGTGTGCCGTTCTTGACGTAGAGGCTCCAGCCACCCATTTCTCCGCCTTGGGCGAGGACCACGCCCTCGGCGCCAGCCTCGGGGACTTCGATGTCGGCCGCAATCACGAAGGAGTGGTTCTTGATGTTGATGAAGCCATTCTCCGGTATTCCCTTCATGCCTTCATAGACCGTCATCTCCGTGCGACCTTCCATCAGATCCGGGCGACCGGCCAGGGCAGGGTTGAAGCGCTCCCAGGAGCGGTCGTCGAGCGGCAGGACGTTGTACTTGACGGCCTCCTCCAGGAAGACTCCCTTTAACTTCTCAAGCTTCTCGGGGTACTTCGCGGCAAGGTCGTGCGCGCAACTGAAATCTTTTTCCACGTCGTAAAGCTCCCACTTGTCGTTAGCAAACGTGGCCCGCGGCTTAGCCTCCCATGGCGGGCGATGCACGGTCGTGGCGAACCAGCCGTCCTGGTAGATGCCCCGGTTGCCTGCCATCTCGAAGTACTGCGTGGTGTGGCGCGACTTTGCCCCGGCGTTATTGAAGGTGTCGAGCATACTCACGCCTTCGATGGGTTTCTGCCGAACACCGTAGACGACCCCAGGCTGGGGCACCCCAACTGCCTCTAACACCGTCGGGGCGATGTCAATCATGTGGTACCACTGCGTACGCAGTCCGCCCTTCTCCTCAATGCCCTTCGGCCAATGGACGACAATCGGCTGGCAGATGCCTCCGTAAGAGGCCACCTGATGGCCCCAAGCAAAGGGCGTGGCGCCGGCGAAGGCCCAGCCATTGGGATACAAAATGTGGGACTTCGGCCCGCCGAATTCGTCCAGGTTCTTCAGCGCAATGTCGAGGGGTTCCGGCAACCCATTGAACACGGACAGCTCGTTAAAGGCGCCGTTGGGCCCGCCCTGGAAAACCGAGCCATTGTCGCCGGTGATGTAGAAGATCAGTGTGTTGTCCATTTCTCCCAGGTCTTCGATCGAGTCGAGGAACCGCCCGACTTCGTAGTCTGTCACCTCGGCGAAGGCGGCATAGATTTCCATGTACCTGGCAAAAACTTTTTTCTCGTCAGCGGTCAAATGGTCCCATTCCTGGATCCCCGCCGGCTTCGGTGCGAGGTCGGTGCCTGGGGGCACGACCCCCATTTTGATCTGGCGGGCCAGCGTTTCCTTCCGCACCTCGTCCCAGCCCTGGTCGAACCTGCCCTTGTACTTGTTGCGCCACTTCTCGGGCACCTGGAACGGCCCGTGCGTGCCAATGGCGGAGTAGTAGACGAAAAATGGCTTGTCGGGCGCGAGCGACTTCTGGGAACGTACCCAGTCGATGGCCTTATCGGTGATGTCGGTGCTGGCGTAGTAATTGGGGTCCGGGTGCAAATCTACCCTGTTCATGTTGTCGTAAATGACTGGATGAAAGAGGTCAGCCTCGCCGGCCATGAAGCCGTAGAACCGCTCAAACCCGCTATGCAGCGGCCAGCGATCGAACGGTCCGACAACGCTGGATTCCCAGGGCCCGAGCTCGTGACACTTGCCGAACATGGCTGTGCTATAGCCGTTCAGCCGCAAGATCTCCGGCAGCATGGTGACGCTGCTCGGACGCATCGCGGTGTATCCCGGGAAAGCAGTCGCAATTTCCGAGATCACGCCAAAGTTTGCACTATGGCTGTTGCGGCCGGTAAGCAGGGCCATGCGGCTGGGGGAACACAACGGGGGCACTTTGAAATTGTTATAGCGCAGCCCGGTCTTGGCCAGCCGGTCGAGCGTCGGCATCTGGATTGGCCCGCCGAACGTCGATGCGTCGCCGTAACCAAAGTTGTCGAGAAGGATGACCACTACATTGGGCGCTCCTTTAGGCGCCTTCACCTGGAACCTGGGCGGGGCTTGTGCATTGCGCGCATCAAGCTCGGTGATTGGCGGATACTTGGGCTCGGGGACTGGCAGCACAGTCCTATCAATCTGCTGCGCCGCCAACGACAGCGGCAGCAAACCTAAGATAACGATCAGCAAGAGCGAGTCTTTCTTGAACATCGCTGTACCCTCCGCTATTTAGTTTTTGCAGGCGCCCAATTCTGGGGGCCAGTTCTTCCTTAGGCGCGGAAGCCTATAAGAACTGTGGTGATCGTGTAACTGTTAAAAGAGACAGTCCCGCAAACCGCAGGTAACTGGCGAAACCAGGCCATTTCGCTCATTGAGAATTGCGGGTGAACCTGGATCGCCTACACCAGTGGGTGCACATTCCATCCCGTTGTATTCTCACCCATTATTCATTTGAGGGCGGTTATCGCAGGGTTGGAATCGCGCCACCCAAAATCCAGGAATTCACTGGGCGTTCTGCAGTTGGGCGACTACTTGGTTTACTGCAGGCACGTCGTAGAAATTGGAGAGGTCGGCGTGGCCGGCGAGGGTGTCGCGCTCGTTCCCTTCGACCAGAATTTTTACGCGAGTGATGCCGGGAATGTTGGCGGACAGCGTCTGAACCAGCGAAACCACGGTTAGTTCCTCGATCAGCACCCCGGAGCGGTGCCTGTCGGCGAAAGCGGCGTTGAGATCGATGACGGCGAGTCCCGGATCGACCAGGTAGACGTCGCGAATTTCTGATCCCGCGCCCAATGGATGTGGCGAAAATTTGTCGAGGTAAAGGTTGAGCAAAGCGCGAAGCATTTCCGCAGCTCGTTCCTGGCGTCCGGCAGGAAGCGGAATGCGCACCGGCTTGGGACGAAGCACGCCCGCGTCGTCATAGGCAACAAACAGAGTTACTTGTTCGGTGGCGCCGGAAACAGGCGGCGCGACGGGTTGGGTATTCTTGGCAGACAGTTCGCTGCGATCCACGCGGCCGCGCATCCTCCAGGCATAGAGGCTCATCCCCAGCGTGATGGCCAGCAGGACGGTTATCCCGATGATGAGGTGCCGGGGAATCATCGACCGGCCTCCAGTTTGTCGCGAAGGTCGGCGAGTCCGGCAGCGACCGCGCCGGCGATCAACAGCTGAAAAGGGGGCGAATTCAGTTGGGAAACGTCATTGGTCGGTGGTGCGAGTTCGAGCGCGAGAGCCGTAGTCGTGATGTTATTCAACGGACGCAGTGGTGCGATCAAAGAGCGGGCAGGGATCTGTTTGTTTTGCAGCTCCGTCACCAAAATGGTGCCAACCGAGCGACTAAGCGGCTGGAAGGCAGTTTGAGCAGCGTCCCAGCTGAGAAACGGGCCGTGGCCCTCCTCTCCAGAAGGGACGAGTGCCGTGTACACGCCTAGGCCGTTGCCCTGCGACGCCGCGTGCACGCAAATGTAGACTGCAGGACGGGCGGAATTAGTTAAGCTTGCGCGCTGGTCGAGGCTCAGTGTGCTATCGCCGTCGCGCAGGAGCAGGGTCGAGAGGCCGCGGAGTTCGAGTTCCTGCCGCAGGCGGCGGGCGAAGGCGAGAGTGACATCTTTTTCCTCCAGTTGATCGGTCAGGGAGGCGCCGCGTTCTTCGCCTCCGTGGCTGGGATCCACGACTGCAAAATAATGGCGAACCGGCGCTGGTGCGGCTGGACCCGGAGTAACCGGTGGAGAAGGCGCGGCCCCGCCAGCCGCGATCTGCGGCGGCTGAGCTGCGGCCGCAGCCTGCGGTGGTGGCGCGATGGTGATGCTGCGTCCGTCGTGACTGAAGTTCGCGATGAGCGGGACGCTGGCCGTGACTACCAGTTCGGCCGCTCCGTTATTCTCTTGAAAAGTGGCTGAGGGGATGACCTTGCTGTCGAAAGTAAGCACCTGGGACCCGGGTGCCACCAGCGCTTCATGGGTGAACACCATGCGAAGCTTTCCCGGTTCCGTGGCGATCATCGGGTTCACCGGAGCGGTGAAGTTAATCACCAATTTAGGCGGCGTGGTCGTGCTCACCTGAGCGGTGAAATGGACGGCCACGTTGCCGATAAACAGGCGACGGGAATTCGGGTTGAACGTGACCGGGCCGCCGAGAATGCGGGGCAAGAGCGTGCCCAGGCAAGAGAGCGGAACCAGGCCGCGACGGTTCTCCAGCAGGAATTCCGAGGGAAGATCAAAGTCGGTACCGCGAATGCGGGCGCGGGTTTTTCCGGCGGTGAACTCGCTTTCCACGTCGTTGTAGCGGAACTTCCAATGGGCTCCGTTGGCCTTGGCGCTCACGTTACCCAGAGGTTCGAAGACCTCGAGCAGGCCGACATATTCGTCGCCATTGCGCTCGAGAACTGGGAGGGTGTAATTGGCAGCGGTGGAAAAGATGGAGACGTGCTTTTCTTCTGGAGCGGCGGAAAGAAGGAGCACGGAAGCCACGAAGATTGCGGCTGTGAACGCCAGCATCGCTCCAACTGTGGGGACGAGACGTTCCCGCGACAGCCCACGGGACGTCGGCGCTACTGGACGGCGCGTGGGGTTACTCCAGCGCATAAATTGTCAGGCCACTTAATAACTTGGGGTAGAAATCGGTGGATTTTTGCGGCAATACTTCGCCCGCGAAGGCGATCTCCCGCACCTGCTTCATGCGGGCTGGATTCATTAGAAAGGCTACGTTGGCGCCTCCTTCGCGCACCCGGGCCAACGCCTCCGCCGCATCGCGGACGTAACTGATGTTCCTCTGCTCGCGAATGGCGTCCTCGGAGATTCCCAACACGCCTTCCAGCAGGCACTTGTGCAACTGCACCACGTCGAGACCTTGCTGGCGGAGCGAGAGTCCCTGGAGCAGGTTGGCCGCGAAAGCCCTGGGCGTATCGAACAAAAATGCACGATTAGCTGTGACTCCAAGCATGGCGGTGCCGGCTTGCCCCGCCGCACGCAGCATTCCGACGGCGCGGGTGGCATCGATAGAGGGATCGACTTCCTCCACGCTGAAATAAGATCGAGCGCGGTCGCGGAGAGCGTCGGGAGAAAACGATTCCAGGCCACGCACCACGCGGTGCGTGGGCAAAATGACAAGTCCGGGACTCTCCATGTTGATGAAGGTCATCATCACCACTTCGTAAGGGGCGAGTTCGGACGAGGTGGCGGATGCCCCAGGCAGAGCCCGGCGCTCGTTGCGATAGTTCATCGCAGTCTCGTAGCGATGATGACCGTCGGCGATGATCAGCTTCTGGTCGCGCATCCTGCCGCGGACGAACTCGATGAGCCCAGGGTCCGAGACCCTTCGCACTTGATGCAAAACTCCATATTCATCCCGGACCTCTATACAGAATTCCATATCCGTCGAGGGGTTCGGCGACAGCGCAGTGTCGATCTCTCCGGCAGCGTCGCTATACAACATGAACAACTGCCCGAAATGTGCGCGCGTCGCCCGCAGAAGCTGCAGACGATCTGCCTTAGGCTTTGCTAGGGTTTGCTCGTGGCGATGGACGATCCCGGCCGAATAGTCTTCGATCTTGCCCAGAGCAATAAAGCCTCGCCGCTCCTGTTCGGCTCCTCCGCCAGGGGTTTGAAAACGTTGGATGTATTGGTACAGGGATTGCTCGCGATCCTGTAAGAGGATGCCTTGGCGACGCCATTCCTGAAAGGAAGCGGCGGCACGAGTGTAAATGTTTTCTTCTAAGTGGTCGGTTGGTTGCGGCTTTCCAAGGATGATGCGAACCAGATTGTGGGGACTGGCATCATAGTAGCGGCTTTGCATCTCCGGCGTGATCTTGTCGTAAGGCTGAGTTACCACCTGGGTCAGATCAACCCGGGCCGGGTTATAACGCAATGCACGGAAGGGTTCAATGTGAGCCATGGCTCGAAGGGGAATTGTACATCTCCGAGCGGTCCTGCGGTCGTCCTTGACGGTCTGCATCTCGGCTGCCGGAATTTGACAGGTATTTTACAAATGGGTTCCCGAAACGTGATCCAATCGGAATAGCTGCGGTCTCCGGGCATCGGGTTTGATGCCGGTTTTGTGCCGACTTAGGACATCGTAGCCTGCAGCGAAAAAAGGCTGACGCCATGGGGATTGAGCTGTGGTACGATCGCGCTAATGAGGTAGTTGTGGGCTGCCATCACAGGCACGGGTGGTCTCGCCGCCTGACCGCAAACCGCGATCTCCACATGGGCCGCTCTCTCGTGGTCCCTCGAAGGAGCGCGCTGGGTACGGGAAGGCGGGCGCTGGTTCTCGGGTTGATCTGTGCCGCAACCGCGGTAAGCCTTTTCCTCGCGCCGATCGCCCCGGCGCAGACCCCGGTCGACGATGTCCACATCAGCCCTCGGGTGGAACCCCCTAAGTCGAACCCCGCCGATTACATCGATCCATCTCTGAAAACGCACACCAAGCCCCTGAAGGTTGATGTGAGCCTGGTTCTGGTGCCGGTCACGATTACGGATCCCCTCAACCGCCTGGTCACGGGTCTGGATAAAGAGAATTTCCAACTGTTCGAAGGCAAGGACGCCCAGGAAATCCGCCACTTCTCCAGCGAAGACGCTCCCGTGTCGATCGGCGTGATCTTCGACATGAGCGGCAGCATGGCCACCAAGATTGAGCGAGCACGGGAAGCGGTGGTGGAGTTCTTCAAGACCGCGAATCCCCAGGACGAGTTCTTCATGGTTACGTTCGCGGATAGGCCAGAGGAGGTTTCCGACTTCACCTCTTCTGTAGAAGACATTCAGGGCAAGCTGGTATACACGGTTCCAAAAGGACGCACCGCGCTGCTGGACGCGATTTACTTGGGCGTCAGCAAGATGCGGCAGGCGAAATATCAAAAGAAAGCGATTCTGATTATCTCTGACGGCGGCGACAACCACAGCCGCTACACCGAAGGCGAAATCAAGGCACTCGTCAAAGAGGCCGACGTTCTGATCTATGCCATCGGGATTTACGATCACTACATGGCGACTCCGGAGGAAGCCTTGGGGCCGGCCCTGCTGGGCGAGGTTGCAGAACTCACCGGTGGCCGTTCCTTTACCATTGACAACCCCAACGACTTGGCCGACGTAGCGACAAAGATCGGAATCGAATTGCGCAATCAGTATGTACTCGGATACCGTCCAAAAAGCCCCGGGCACGACGGCAAATGGCGTAAGATTAAAGTGAAACTGATTCCACCCAAAGGATTGCCGCCGCTAAAGGTGTACGCCAAGACGGGGTACTATGCTCCTTCGGAATAGTCGTTTTCCGGTTCTGCTGATTGTTCTTCTTTCCATCGCTATAGCGGGCAGACACCAGCGGGCGGCAGCTCAAGTATCGGGCCCCACGAACCCTCCGCAAGCTCAAAATCAAGATCCCCAACCCCAGAATCAGAAAACTGAGATTCCGAAAAGCCAGCCAGGCCAAGCACAACCAACTCCGACTCAACCAACTGGAACTCAGCAAACCGGGACTGAACAAACCCAGAGTGAACAAACCAAGGACCAAAAGCAAGATTCCACCGACAGCGGAGTCTTCGTATTCAAGAAGGAAGTCGAAGAAGTCGTGGTCCACGCGACTGTCATCGACGACAAAAACCATCACTTGGTCACGGATCTGGATAAGAGCGCCTTTGCCGTGTTCGAGAACAACCAGCAGCAGACCCTGACTTCCTTTCGGCATGAGGACGTCCCGGTAGCCATGGGCATCGTGATCGACAACTCAGGCTCCATGCGCGAGAAGCGCGACAAAGTGAATAAGGCCGCGCTGAACCTGGTGCGCTCCAGCAATCCTCAAGACCAGGTCTTTGTGGTCAACTTCAACGACGAGTACTATCTGGATCAGGAGTTCACCAGCGACATCAAGAAATTGCGCGAGGCGTTGGAGAAAGTTGAAGCCCGCGGCGGCACAGCTCTTTACGACGCCGTCCTGGCCTCCGCCATTCACCTGAAAGAAGCTCGATTACAAAAGAAAGTCCTGTTCGTGGTGACCGATGGAGAAGACAACGCCAGCCGGAATTCCTTAGAACAAACCGTTCGCCGCCTGCAAGAAGAGAATGGTCCGACCGTATACGCGATTGGCTTGCTGGGCGAAGAGAAAGCCCGCCGTGCCCGCCGCGCGCTGGAAACCATCGCGCAGCGAACCGGAGGTATTAGTTTCTTTCCCCGCACTCTCGATGAAGTCGACGAGATCAGCCGGACCGTGGCTCACGACATCCGCAACCAATACACCATCGGCTACAAGCCCTCGACCCCGAAGAGCGTGGGCGGCTACCGGGCCATCCGCGTGGAAGCGAAGGCCAAAGGATACGGCAAACTCGTGGTCCGTACGCGCAGCGGATACTATCCCGGTGAAGAGCACGCTTCGCAGTAAGTTCGCCGCCACACATCCCTGTAGAGACGTAGCTAGCTATGTCTCTACCTGCGGAGCACATCTCTTTAATCTTTGGGATCTTTGGGAACTGCGGCAATTCAGTGCACAGGCAATGCGGACTCCTCCCGTCGCCAGATGGAAAGGCCGGGAGATCCCATCGCCAGCATGCCGAGCGTGGCGGATTCAGGAATGAGCGCGGCTGGAGATGCAGGACTCATTTGACCGACCGTGTCGATCTCATCCGGCCCCTTCGTCGCCCCCGCGATGATCGATTCATTGGGGATGGTCTCGTAGGCGTAGCCAGTCAGAATGGCACTGACTAATTTCTCCTTAGTACCTTTCACAACCACAACATGTGCCGTAAGGCGCGCCCAGCCGTAATGCGGCTTTCCGTCGATCAGGAATTTGAATCCAACAAACGCCGGATGTCCGAACTGAAAGCCGCCACGGTGATGTTTGAATGTGCCCCCGCCGTAGGGACCGTAGGTCGCCACCAGTCCACGTGTGCCTCCCCACCGTGCCTTGTAGTCAATAACAGCACCTTCCGGTAGGGCGGCGACGCTCCAACTGCTCCTCGCGGCACGCACGAACTTTGCTCCCGAAGTCGCTGGGTTAAAGCTCAGGCGAGCCCACCACATATCCGTCGACCAAGAGGAGTTCGCTTCATAGATCCCGAACGGCGCCACCAATCCACCAGTAGGGCTCAATTCGTAAGTGCCAATTTTCACATGGGCGCTGTTATAAATGATCTTGGCCTCAGACGACTGCGCCAGCGCCAGCACTCCCACGCCCGCCGCGCTAGCCGCAAGAGCGTACATGTTGAGTTGTTGATGGACCGACTCCGAAAATTTGGAAGGGGCCTTACGGGGCCCGGAGGAACGTTTCATAAAGGCTCCCATCTGAGTTACAACGCCAGTATCCTCGATTGTCACAAGAATTTCGATCCCTTCACTGGGTAGCGGCCAACGACTCCCTCCGCCGCCACAACGGGATGCCTGGCGCACCGAGAGCCAGCATGCCGAGCGTCGGTGGTACTGGACTGGGCGAGGCCACAGATGCGCGGCTCTCGTCATCCGTTCCCTTCGTTTTTCCCGCGATGATGGATTTATTGGGGATGGTCTCGTAGGCGTAGCCGGTCAAAGTGGCAGTGAAGTTCTTGCTGCCGGTGGTCACGGGAACCCGCGCCCAGCCGTAGTGGACCTTGCCCTTGATCATGAATTTCAGGCCGAGATAGCGGTCCTTGAGGCCCTTGCCTCCGTTCCCCCATTGGTCAAACCACTTGGTATAACTGGAACCTCTACCGAACTGAGATAAGTGTTCTACCAGGATGTCTCCGTTGCCAAACAGCCTGCCGGGTCCGATTCGTTCTCCGCCACGGAGCGCAACTGCGGGTTCATAACCGCCCTTAGCAGTTGCAACGATTTCGTTCGCCGGATTAGAACGCGGCGCATAAGCCCACGCGAATCCCCGTACATCTTGACTGTCAGCGCGGTCGCCAAGAGCCAAGACGAAATCGCCGATCCCGTCGTGGTTGAGATCAAGGGTCACCGGGAACTTCTCGTTAGCTGGGGTGTAAACAATCTTGGCCTGAGCTGGTTGCGCCAATGCCATGATGCCTATGCCCGCCGCAGCCGCCGTAAGCGTGTACAGGTTGAGGTGTCGGTTGATCGAGGCGGACAGCTGCGCGGCTTTTCTGCCGGATCGGGAGGAGGGTTTCATGGAAACCCCTAAGAAAATGCACACCATTATCCTCCGGCATTCTCGATCTGTCACCCAAAATCGGCTTCCCGCCGGAGGCAGCGGCGTATCATCTCGGCGGAAGCCCGCGAACCCAAGCTTCCTTGACCTTTTGGCCGGCCAATGGGTATATTGCCACGGCGAATCTTCTTTGTGCTTCGGCATGTACTAGTGTGATCTGTTTCTTTCGTGACAGGGGCGGTAGGGTCCCAGCTACGGCTTGGTCTGTGAATGTGATCCGATTTCGAGGGAAACGCGATGGCGTGGTGCTGGTCTGCGTCGAACCGAAAGGTCCTTATAGCTTTCTTTGAGTCTGTTGTATTTCTTGTAGTCCTTTTCGCAATCCAAAGTTTGGCAGAGGTGGCGAGCACGTCAGAGGAAGGCAGTGGCCACACTGCCGCTGTGCAGCGGGCGCCTGATCCTACGGCGGATTTTTTTGTAGCTCCCGATGGCAACGATTCCTGGAGCGGCACCCTGCCTGCCCCCAATTCCCAGCACACCGACGGGCCTTTCGCTTCGATCGCGAGGGCGCAGATCGCCGTGCAGTTGCTGCTTCAGAGCAATCCCAATCGGCCCATCATCGTCATGATCCGGCAGGGAATCTATTCTTTGCCCTTAAGCCCTACCAATCCCGGCACTCTGAATTTCACCACCAGCGACTCAGGAACTTCGCAGATGCCGGTTACCTGGGAAAACTATCCGGGAGAAATTCCCATGGTGAGCGGAGGAGAGCCGATCAGCTCGCTGGGACTGACCTGGACAAATCCTTCCGGCAATCTCTGGCAAGTGCAGTTGCCCGCCAATACCCAGGCGTTTGAATATCTGTTCTACAAGCAAACCCATCGCAGTCGCCGCCTCCGTTCCCGCCTGCAGTCCGCGAGCGGCATCGGATTCTACATGAACAACGGTTCCTGCTACTCCACTTTCACCGGACAGGTGGTCGGCATTTCAAACTGCAATCTGGGCACTTTTCTTAAAATCGCAGCAACCGTGCCTCCCGGCAATACCGGTTGCCCGAGCGTGACGTTCGAAGGTCAGTCCAAGTGTCTCGACCGTTTCCAGTACAACCCTAGCGATCCCATTACCCAGTGGGTGAATTTGAATGGAACCTACACCGGAGATCCGTCGAACCCTTGTCAGGCAAACAGCTCAAACCCGTATCCCGCTGGAGACATTGAACTGACTCTCTTCGATTCCTGGACCGTCGACCTGATGCGCATCAACTGTGTGGACACCACTAACCACATCATTTACCTCACGGGTGCGACCTATGGAAACTCCAGCGATTACAATTGTCTGGGTCCTACGGCGGGCCACCGTTATGTAATCGAGAATGCCTTGGATGCATTCCAGCAGGAGCAACAGGCTGGCCAGTCCGGACTGTGGTTCCTGGATCGCTCCAGCGTGCCCTGGACGTTGTCCTATGTCGCCAACCAGGGAGAAAATCCCAATGTCGATAGTGTTGTAATTCCGCAGCTTCAGCCCGCCACTCCTACCGGCGGCAGCATCATCGCCGCCAGTCAGCTCAGCTACGTGACTTTTCAGGGCATTACCTTCGAGATGGATAACTTCGTCCCGCCGCCCTCCGGGTTCAACAACGATACCAACGGGGAGAATACGTTGCCCGCCGCCATCGACTGCGAGAGTTGTCAGCATGTCACCTTCGACAGCATAACCGTGAGGCATACCTCCGCGTCCGGCCTTCAGATGGCCACCTTGAACGGACACTTCGGACCGCCCGGCAACAACGACGTCGTCCAAAACTCAGCTTTCTACGATATTGGCTCCAGCGGCATTCATATCGGGCACCTGCCGCTCGGCAATGACGTGGCCGCCAACGTCATTCAGTCCGTCATCGTGCAAAATAACATCGTGCAGGGCTATTCCCGCGTCTTTCCCGATGGCGAAGGCATTGCTCAAGGCAACGGCGACAAGATCACGTATCAGCACAACGACATTGACGACGGATACCACTCGGGCATTTCAGTTTGCGAACTGGGGTGTTTCGGCGCGAATGGCAGCAACATTATCAGCCAGTACAACCACATCTGGAACGTCATGCAAGGCATCACCTCGGACGGCGGAGCGATCTATTACCAAACCGGAGGTGCGCAGAAAAATGGCACCGGAAACAAGATTCTCAACAATCTTCTTCACGATGTGAACGATTCCTCGATCATCGAAAATGGCGTTCTGGGGACCGGCTACGGCGGGCACGGCATTTACTTGGACGGCCAGTCTGCCGGCGTGAGTGTTGAAAGCAACGTCGTCTATCGCACTTCGCAGGACTCAGTCTTTATGACCGAGGGTCCCGCCAATGGGCAGCCTCCAAACAAGTTTCAGAACAATATCTTCGCCTATGCTCGCCGAGCCATGTTCCGGGAAAACACGGCCTGGCCGCAGAACTGTGGCAACTCCACCCGGGCCAACCTGATCAGCAACATCATGTATTTTGATCAGAACGATAGGGCGGGATTCTACGCAATTGAAGGCTGCGCCGATTCGTGCGGCATGGCGTTCCATCAATTCCAGAATTTTCAACGCAACCTCTACTGGAGAACCGACGGCCAGTTCGCCAACTATGACAGGGCGTTCCACGTGTTGACCACTACTCCGCCCCCGGACCAAGCGAGTTCATGCACCGAACCCCCGGACCCAAATGCGAATTGGACGTTCTTCACCTTCCCTACATGGCAGAATGGACAGCCTCTGGTCAACGGACAGCCGTTGAGCATGAATGAAGACCCCGAAGGAACCGCAACTGTCGATCCCGGGTTCGGGAATACGGGTCACGCGACCGATTTTCTGCTCTCCAAATCGCCGGTCGCAGGTTTCGATTTCAGGCAAACCAACAACACGATCAAGACTGCGGGGCGAACCAATCCCCTCATCGTTGCGCCCCAGGTGTTACCCACATTCCCGACCTACTATTTCACAACGTTCTAGAAGATCCAGATCGTCTTAAGGGGAGCGCGACCGCTTGATCGAGGGAGGGGTTCACCCCGCAGTCTTCATGCGACGCTGTGAATCCTGGCTGGCGCATGCGCTCCGGGCGCGACCTCTTCGTAAACCTCCAGAATGCGCTGCGCCGAAGCGTCCCAGGAGAACTTCTTGGCCTGTTCGTATCCGCGCTGGCGAATTTTGTCCCGTATCGATTGATCGACCAGTACGCGGTGCAGCGCTCGCATAATTTCAAATACATTCTCCGGGTTCACCAGGACGGCTGCTTGACCGACCACTTCGGGCAACGAAGAAGTATTGGAAGTAATGACCGGCGTGCCATGCGCCATCGCTTCCAGCGGTTGCAGTCCGAATCCTTCATAGAGCGAGGGAAAGACGAAGACCTTGGCGGCGTCGTAGAACACTCGCAACATTTCGATGGGAACGAATCCCATGAAGCGGACGTCGTTCTGCACAGCACAACGGATTACCGCGCGCCGAAGATCCGGGTGCTTGGAGAGCTCGTCGCCAATGATAATCAACTTGAGGTCCGGGTACTGTGCCTGCTTCTCCAATTCCGTCTTGAGCGCTGCAAAGGCCTGGATAATCCGCACCAGATTCTTGTGTGGGCTGATGCGGCCGGCATAAAGAAGAAAAGGATAAGTCACCAGGTAACGCTCCGTCAGCACCTGGAGGTCGGTTTCCGAGGCATGTCCCCGAAGGAAGCGCTCATCGATAGCGTTGTACACCACATCGATATGCCGGCCCGGAATGCCGAACAATTTCTCGATCTCGCTCTTGGTGAATTTGGAAACCGCCAGAATCCGGCCCGCCTCTTTCAGGACGTGGCGCGTCAGATGAAAGTGCAACGAACGTCTCAGGCTGGAGCGGTCGCGCGCGCGGTACAAGTGCTCCACCACGTCGTGCACGGTTATCACATACGGGCATGGCAAGTTTCGAGGCACCCAGAAAAGGTGCGGAATGTGCACCACATCGCAATGCAGCCTTTTGACGATGGTGCGAAATTCAAAGTAGCCCTTGGCTGTGCTGTCCGGCTCCAAGAGAGAAACACTCTTGAAATTCGCAGGCAACGATCCGATCTCCGCTACCGTTTGGGGTGAACCGATCAGGAAATATTGGTTGGAGCGATCGAGCCTGCCCAGCGCACGCACGATATTCCGGGTGTAGGTGCCAACTCCGAATTCCGTGATCCGTCGGACATCAACTGCGATCTTCACGAAATGATTTAACCACAGAGCACACAGACTACACACAGGAATTCAGACCTGGGCGTGCGCTCTGCAGTTGGCTTCTTCCGCCCGCTCGATGAAAAGGTACCGAGTGGCCCGAGAGTCGGCCAAAGTCAAAGCACGAGGAAATTACTTTCGTGTGCCTTGGGCAAGCGGTCGTTGGTTTACGCCGCCGCCCTCGATGACTGCCCGCGTCAGGCCATGGCTCGGTCGCGTTGAGCGTAAGCAATGCCTTCGTGCCTGCGGGCCTCGTACCAGAGCGCGAGTTCCACCCGATTCCACAATCCAAGCTTGTCATAGATGACGCGAAGGTGGTTCTTTACCACATGCTCCGTGGTTCCGAGGGCGTCGGCGATTTCACAATTCTTGAGTCCCAGGGCGACGAGTTCAATAACCTGCTGCTGGCGTGGACTGGGGACGCGGGTTCCGTAGAGACCGCGCGTGGGCGTGGCCATGGATGATTGCGAGGGCTGCATGGTGAACTCCTGATTAGGCCACGTGCGGCCACACGTGGGCTGGCGTGAATGTTTCCGAGGGGGGATCCGCTCTGAGTAACGCCTTTTAACCCCTCGATTCCTGAGCGCACAGCATGCGCTTTGCAGCCGATTGTCGGATCTCAACACAGATGAGTTCAGCGTAAGGTGTCACAAGAGAATGTGACGGACATCACACCAGCCAGAACCGGCACTGTAAAGACTAGAATACAGGGGCCTTGAGCTGTTCCCGGAATGGTCGTCGGAGGAAATCGATGTGCGCGGCGCTTCCTAAGAGCTGTGGACATGCCAAGGGAAAGTGATCGAGTGACGAAACTGAAAGGTCACTGTTACGTTCCTGCCGCTGAACCGGCGATCGGATGGAGTTACTGCGCGGGAGCACGCAGGCCGACGAACGCAGGGTCGCTGCTGAACCGCCGTGGAAAACTCGCTTCATAAGAGGACAGGCTCGGACAGAGGAAGTGGTGGGATAAGGAAAACCCGTAAGCTTGCATCTCCTTCATCGCTTCTTGCGCAGTCCACCCCTGCTCCGCCATACGATATGCGGCGATCGTCATTCCGGCCCGGTCGTCACCAAGGCGGCAGTGGACAAACACCTTCTTGCCGGGGTTTTGGCGAATTAAAACCAGGAAACGTGAGAACGCGTCATCTCGAGGAAAAGGACAATGCCACGGAATTGGCACATATTCCATCCCTAGTTTGGTGACTCGTTCGCGCTCGTCTTCGCGTGTCCCACGCAGGTCCACCACAATGTTGACGCCCATTCTTGCCAGAGCTTCGAATCCCTGGGACGACGGCTGCGCGCCGCGAAACAGTTTCGGAGTAACCTCGCCGGCATTCGGGACGCCTTTAATCGTCAAGCGGCGCGCGAAGGAACGGTCCGCGGCGCCCACCGAGGCACTTGAATGTTCTGTTTGAGGCACAGAGGATGTGGCGCACAAGGTCGAGAGGAAAATCGCACTAATTGCCAGACCGCGGGAACAACGCCAGAATTGCATTGAGGGAATCTTCCTCTATCTTAACGAAAACCTGGGTTGGGCAGGAATAATTCAGCGGGTATGGCCGCCGAACAATATAAGCGCGAGATCATTCCGGAACGCCAAGTTAGTTCGACTGCGCAGCCGTTCCCGGAGCAACCGGATGCGGATCGCGAGTTCCCAGCCCGATCACCATGGACATATCTTTTGGATAAACCACGTCGCGTCCTCGCGCCAGGAAATGCGAATACACCGACATCGCCGCACCGTAGACGCCGAATCCCGATGCGACGACTCTCGAATGGGCGACCGCGCCCACAATGCTGCCCACAAAACCAAATCCGGACGCCCCGTTAGCGGCTCCTGCGCTTGGATCAATACCGCCGCCATTGCCGGCGTCGTGATCTGAATGCATGGAAGAAGCAGCCAGAGCCACGGCAATGCCCGTGGTCAAATATCGCGTTCTAGGAGTGGTGACCTGCGCCCCTCCCTCGGCATCAAGGCTGAGGTGTTCGCCCTTCGCCACCTCCACGCCTTCGAGGCTGGCTTCCACTCTCTGTTCAATTCCATCGGGAGGCACCACCTGATGGAACACGATCCGAAGTTGTCCGTTACGTTTGAGCCTGCCTGCCGGACGCACTTGCAGCACCGAGCCCTTGATATGGCTTCCCTGGGGAAGAAACAACTGGTTGGAAACGACCAGCGGTTGGCTGATCACGGCTTCAACTGGCTCACCCTTTTTCGCGGTCGCGGAATCCAGTGGCGTAACCAACAAAGCATGGACCACGCTGCCGGACGGTGGCGGATTTCCGATCGCGGATAGCGCCTCTGCCTTCAACGGTTCAGTTCCGAAATCGAGCGGCGCCTGCAGGTCCGCATTGAAGCTCGTCCCAACATCCATGTATTGCGGATGATAAGGAAGTTCGGCCAAACCGAGCCTTTTCAGGCGATGCATCTTTCCCGGCTCATGCAGTTGTTGCATGGCGGCATCCCACTCACGGCGCGCTTCCTGCCGTACCTCGCTGGCCTTTCGCGAGGCCGCATGCTTGGCTTCCGCGGCCGCTCCCGTATTCTCCTTGGCATTGGCCGGAACGAACTGCAACACTCCTTGGGACGCGGGAGAAACAACCGTGTGCAGCGGCAGACGCCGGCCATCGGCCAGCACCAGTTCGTCAAACTCAACGTGAACTTGACGGTAAGGAGAGAAATTCGCATTCATCGCAGCAACCGTGCGCTTGGTCTTCGAGATGCCATCGATCCCAGAGATTTTGCCGGTAACTTCACTACCTGCCGGAACCACGATCTTGTCGAATGAGTAAACCGGCTCAACAATCTTCCCATGAACCGCCTGCCCCACGTTCTGGATGCGCACTTCCTGATCCAAAGCCACTTTCAGCGGGGTCCCCGCGGACACGGTCAACGGAATGGAACTGGATAGTTCGGGCGACATCGGGGAGGGTAGGGGAACCACGTCAGACGGCGGCGGTGCGGTTTCCACGGGCCGGGTCGCAAGGGTTTGACCCCAGGATCCGCCGCTGAAAATAGCCATAAGGAGCACAGTCCATAAAATACAAGGTGTAGGCGTTTCCGATTTCATCTGTGCACCCCAGGGTTGTCATGCTGCCTCTTTAGCAGATGATACCGCAAAAGCTAGTGGGAAGCTGCAGTTGCAGCAACACGGCCGATTGTCATTCCGAACGTAGCGAGGAATCTGCAGTTGTGGGAAGCCGCGAACGGAATGACAATAGTTGGTTCGAACCGGAGTCACAAATTAATATGCGATTCCCGCTAACCGGACTCTACCTCTTCCCGATGCGGTAGGCGATTCCGACCGAGAACCGCATCGCAGGCGTCGTGGAACCGTTCGAGCGGATACCGAAGTAGTCCGCTTCCAGCCGCACCGCGAATTTCCGGTTCTTGCCGGGCCCAACATCAGTTCCACCTCCGAGGGCAAAGGCAAACTGGGTTCCTCCGCCGGTGATCCCTCCGGATGACTCCGAAAAATGCGATCCGCCAAGCAGCGCCTCGCCAAAGGGAACCAACCGTTCCAGCTTGCGGTAAGAAAATCGCGGGCCGAAGGTGTAAGTTTCTCCCCTCAAACTCTGCGGAATATGGCCGAGGTATCCGCCGAAATCCGCGGCGACGCCGAGCCAATCGTTCGCGTTGACGGCCACCGAACCGCTGCCGCCATTCATCCAGATGGTGTAGCCCTGAAGAATATAGAGAGGAGAATAGCCCACCGCGACGTCAGCCACGGGAGTGCCCTGCGCCTGTGAAAATGGGGCTAAGAAAGAAATCGCGAAGACCGCAAGGGGAAATTTCCTCAGCCAGAAACCAGATCTGCCCATCTGTCTTTCTCAGGGCAGCGAGTCTAGGGGATCCTCGCGCCAATTTTGTCAACAGAATGTAAGTTCTCACTCACGAAATGTAAAATCTCGGCCCCGCCATGCCCCGTAGGACAGGTGGGCCAGACCATAAGTTCACTTACTCTGAAGAGTGCCCCCGTCCAAGTTTTTCGCTTGGGCGAGCATTTCCTCAACTGATCGATGGCCTGCCCTTTTTGACGTATGACGAAAGATAATTCCAACTCGGGGTGCCCCGTCCTTTTGGCGTTCTTTAGGGGGCAGCGCCTGAATACCTTGGGCCGCGATGCCGATTCCGACGGCGTTGTGATCAACCAGTGAATCGAGACTGTCCCACCCGTTCTCCGCTCGGCCAAACCAGAACTTGTGCTATTCCCAAATTGGAACTGGCCCCGCAACCCGCCCCCTTTTTTGCTTGACCTCATGCGCCAATGCCAGCTAATATATAACCGCAAGTGTTATCTGCAAGATAATGGTTGATCTTTGACAACCGACCCCAAAATGACAGCGAAAGCTTCCGATCCAGTTCTAAGCGCAATTCCCACAATGGCACTGCGGACAGTGTGGGATTACCATAACTTACTTGTTTTCAATATTTTGTCTATAACTGCTTTAGAACCATAGATCTAGAAGGCAAGAAAAAATCCGGCCCTTTGTTTTCTAGATTTTGCGCAAAACAGAGCGAATTTTTTTGTACGTACAAACGAGAGGGTAAGCGGGAAGCTCAGGGATATCTGCCCGTCGCGGTGACGTCTACATCGACCTTATCGCTCACGTGAAGCAGAAACGTGCTGGGATTCTTCAATCCCCACGCGACGTATGGAATCACGACGTGGGTCCGCACGTTGAGCGTGTTTCCCTTCGCTTTCACCGGCAAAGTCAGGCTCATGGGATGGTCGGCTCCATGCAATCTGAAGATCCCATCGACCTGAACCGTCGAGTCTCCGCGAAGATCGACTTTGCCTGACAACTTCGTGGGCGTGAAAGTGATCTCAGGATAGCGCTGGCTTTCCAGAATTTCCTGGTGCATCTTGTGGTCACGGCCCTGGTTTCCACTGTCGCCGCTGGTAGCGTCGACCACGACCAAGCCGCTGGCCGATCCAGTCGATGGGTTGAAGTGAATCGTCCCGCGCTTGAGTGCGAACGTCCCACGCACGGTATGAAGAGTAGCCGCCAGCGTGAACTCGATCCGCGTGTTGGCTGGATCGAGTTCGAGCGTCATCTCCTGGGCCAGAAGTGCATCGCTCCCGACCAGAGCAACTAGCAGCAACCCGGCGCATCGCCAGCGAGACATCAGGAGTGAGGGTCCAAAACCATTCATGCCAGATCGACGCGAGCGTCGATCTTTAAAGTTTAGCGCGGGAAGTGGTAGTAAACGTCCTGCTTGGAGGGAATCGGAACCCCGTTCTTCGACGCCGGAGCGAAATGCCATCTCTCCAGCGCCGCCAGCACTCGATCGTCGATCGCTGGTCCGAGGCTGTGCACCACTACTTTTTGGACGATGGTTCCCTGCTCGTCGATGGTGATTTCGACGACGACGTCGCCCTCGACCCCAGCCGCATCTGAACCGAACACGGGATCGGGAGATACAACCGGCAGCGCCGGCCGAATCTCCGGGCCGGTTAGCGTCCCGTACGAAAGGGATCCATAAAGCGACCCAGCCGCCGGACCGCCCGGCCGATTGGACGCGATTTCGTTACCCACCTCCAGCTTTGCGGGAGGCGGTTCCAAGCTGTGAGGCTTTGGATTCTTTGGAGGCCGCTGCCAGGTAAGGCGCGGCTTCGGCTGCTCTTGCGTAACCCCAGAGTCGCCCCCGAAATAAATGCGGGTCAACGAACCGCCAGATTGGCCCCTCACCACCGAAGAGGGAGCAACAAAAATTGGGGCCGGGCTGTGCAGGATCCAGCCAAGAAGCAAGAAATGCACCGCCAAAGAAACGCTCAACCAGATGGCCTGCCGTTTCGGATCAGCGGGATGAAGTTGCGAGAACATTGGCCACTAGAGCTCAGACTCCTGTATTTTACTAACTTTCTGACTAAATCCGTAATGTTTTAACGCGTCGGCTGCTCCGGCGCCCAAATCTAACTTGCGGGACAACTTGCGGCCCACAACAATACAATGGTTTGCATCTATAGGGCAGCAGCCTGAATCAAGATATCGATATTGGGCTGCACATGCCCGCACAGATCATCTATGGACGACCTGAACCCGAGGAAGCCATCTCACAAAGGAATACTGTTCCCTCGCCTGGCGGTTCTGTGCGCTCTCGCTACTCTTCTTCCTGATCAGGCTGCACCGGGCCAGACAGGATCGAACGCTCAAACTGACGCGCCTTCGTACAGCATCAGCGTAACCGGCAGCTCAAGCCAGTCGAATTCCGCGGGCGCGGTGCTTGGCCAGCAGAGTCCATTTTCAGGCAGCGTTCCCGAAGGCAAAGCGACTGGAGCGGCGCTGCCGCTTTCCTTCAAAGATGCGATTGATCGGGGATTAAGAAACAACCTCGGCATCCTGCTGCAGAGTGACAGCACGGTGACCGCCCGAGGAGAGAAGTGGAAAGAGCTGAGCGCGCTGCTTCCCCATCTGCATGCCGAGGTTACCGAACTTGCGGAGCAACTCGACCTTGCGGCGTTGGGGTTCCGCATCAAGGCTCCCGGATTCCCCAAAGTTGTCGGCCCGATTGGAGTTTTCGAGACTGGTGCGTATCTGACGCAGTCGCTGTTCGATTATCATGCGATCGAGCGCAAACGCGGAGCCTCTTACGGTGAGCGGGCGGTAGAGTACTCCTTGAAGAATGCTCGCGAGTTGGTCGTGCTCGGGGTGGGGAACTCATATCTGGTGACGCTTTCGGGAGCCGCCCGAGTGGAAACGTCGCAAGCCGATGTGGAAACGGCACAAGCCTTATACGACAAGACGGCCGACCAGCAAAAAGCCGGAGTGAGTCCGGCAATCGATACCCTTCGGGCGCATGTGGAACTGCAGAACCGGCAACAGCAGTTGATCGTTGCCCGCAATGATTATGCGAAACAAAAGCTGACCCTCGCGCGCGTCATTGGACTACCCCCAGGGCAGGAATTTACCCTGACCACTGAGGCTCCGTACGAGCCGTTAGCGACCGCGACGCTGGAAGAAGACTTGCAACGGGCGTACGCAGCGCGGCCAGACTACCTGGCGGCGGCGCAGCAACTGCGATCAGCCGAGCTGTTTCGCCGGGCTGCTACCGCGGAATATTATCCCAGCCTCGATATGGCGGGAGATTATGGAGCGGCGGGAATCCGTCCCGGCAGCTCGCACGGTGTATTTGAAGTAGGCGCCACGTTGAGCATCCCCATCTTTGCGGGCGGAAGAACGCATGCTGATGTTTTGGAGGCGGAAGCTTCCCTGCGCCAAAGCCGCCAGCAATTGGAGAACCTGCGCGGCCAGATCGACTACGAAGTCCGCGCCGCACGTCTGGACCTCACGGCGGCGGCGGATCAGGTGGAGGTGGCGCGCAGTTCCGTCGACCTTGCCAGCCAGACGCTGGAGCAAGCGCGGGACCGCTTTACCGCGGGCGTGACCGACAACTTAGAGGTAGTGCAGGCACAGGAGAGTCTGGCGTCGGCGAAGGAAAGCTATATTTCCAGCCTCTATGCTCACAACCTGGCCAAAATATCTCTGGCGAAGGCAGTGGGCTTTGCCGAAGAGGGCGTCAGACAATACCTCCAGAGGAAGTAACTATGGCAGAAAATACAGACACGGTGGTGCGGGACGATCAGGCCCAAACCCGGCCTGCAAGTCAGCCAGGTCCTTTGCCTGCTTCCGAGAGAGATCTCCGCTGGAAGAGCTTTCAATCTGGCAATCCACGATTGCGCGTATTCCTGATTGTTGGAATCATCGTGCTGGTGGTCGCCGGATTCTTTCTGTGGCGCTACTTCGCCAGCTATGAGGACACAGACGACGCCCAGATTGACGGTCACCTGAACTCGATCAGCGCCCGGGTTTCCGGTCATGTCTTGAAGCTACTGGTTGAAGATAACCAATACGTGGCCGCGGGAACTCCTGTGGTTGAGATCGATCCCAAGGATTATCAGGTGGCAGTGGATCGCGCGAAGGCGGACTATGCCGACGCCCTCGCCATGGCAGACGCCGCGCGGGTCAACGTGCCAATCACTTCAGTCAACACCAGCAGCCAAACCTCCAGTGCGCAAGCGGATGTAGAGAACGCGAACGCCGGAATCGCCGCTGCCCGCCAGCAATACACTGCCGCCAATGCGCAATTGGCCGAAGCGGAAGCTAACAATGTGAAAGCCCAGAACGATCAGGTGCGCTACAAGCAATTAGTGGATAAGCAGGAAATTTCGCTGCAGCAATATGACCAGGCTGTGGCCGCGGCCAACGCGGGCGCGGCGGCAGTAGATGCGGCTCGAGCTTCTGCGTTAGCCGCGGACCATCAGGTGCAACAGGCACAAAGCAGGCTGGCGCAGGCCCAAGCTAATCTTCGTGCGGCGGCCACGGGTCCGCAGCAGGTCGCCACCATCCGGTCCCGTGCGCAATCCGCCCAGGCGCAAGCCGACCTAAAGAAGTCAGCATTGGAACAGGCGGAGTTGAATCTGCAGTACACGGTCATTGTGGCTCCGGTAAATGGAGTCGTTACTAATCGAACCGTGGAAGTCGGACAGAATGTCTCGATCGGCCAGGAATTATTGAAGGTGATCAATCTCGATGATATCTGGGTGACCGCGAACTTCAAGGAGACTCAGCTCAAGCACATGCAAGTTGGCCAGAAAGCCACGATTCACGTAGACACCAATGGCAAGGATTACAACGGGCACGTGCAGAGCATAGCGGGAGCGAGTGGCGCCATCACCAGCTTGCTGCCTCCGGAAAATGCGACCGGAAACTACGTGAAAGTGGTTCAGCGCATCCCGGTAAAGATCACATTCGATCCCGGAGAAACCAGGGAACACGTTCTGCGTCCCGGGATGTCGGTTGAACCCAAGATCTGGCTAAGATGAAGTAAGGTGAGAGGCACGATGTACCGCATCATTACCATCGAACGCGAATACGGCAGCGGAGGCGGCGAGATTGGCTGCGAGCTTTCCAAGCGCCTCGGGTGGAAACTCTGGGACCAAGCTCTAACGGAGGAAATCGCCAAGATAGGCAATGTAGAATGTGCCACCGTCGAGCGCTGCGCGGAACGGGTGGATGGAACATTTCAGCGTCTGGTCAAAGTGTTCTGGCGGGGCAGTCACGAGCGCAGCATAGCGCTGCCTGGCGCGGAGCCATTTGACACCGATCGCTTTGTCGCCGTAGGCCAGCAGGTAATGCAAAGAATCGCCGAGGCCGGCAATTGCGTGATCGTGGGGCGAGGCGCGCCCTACTTTCTGCGTCAGCGCGCGGACGCCTTTCACGTTTTCCTCTATGCTCCCCACGCGGAAAAGCTGAGTCGCTTGCTTCGATTGGGTAAAAGCCAGAAAGAAGCGGAAGAGTTATTGGACACCATCGACCGCGATCGAATCACGTTTGTGAAACGCTACTTCAATGCCGACTGGCCTACGCGCTGTCTGTATCACATGATGATCAATACTGCAGTCGGGAACGAAACTGTCATTTCCACAGTTCTGAATACCATGCGTTCGCTGGAGATCGCGCCAATAAGCTGTTAGGGTCGTGAAAAGACGTGAATGGGACTTCAATCCCGGTCTGCGGCGCCGGGCTCTGACTGCAAACGGTTTCTTTTCGGAACCTTAGTAACCCACACCACTGCACCTTTTTTGCTGCAATTTAACATTCCTGCAATATTCTCCAACTATCATGGGGAAGTCAGTATCTTCGGCCGAGGAGTGGCAGTTGGCATCGCCCCGAGTTTCGCGATTTGCGCTTCCGCTGCAGGTGGCGGCCGTCTGCTACCGGCGCGTCGAGAGTTCCATCGAGTTCCTGCTGGTGAACACCAACGGCGGCGGCAAGTGGACGTTTCCCAAGGGTGCTCCCGAACCATCGATGTCACACAGCCAGGCGGCGGAGCGCGAAGCCTGGGAAGAGGCTGGGGTTCACGGCCACATCGAGCCACGGCACTTTCATCTTTATCTGCATTCCAAAGGCGTCTTCTGGAAACCTCCGGGAGTGCGCGAATTTGTCATCAAGGCTTTCTTGATGGAAGTCGATCTGATCGATGGTTCCCATGAGCCCGACCGCAATCCCACGTGGTTCAGTCCTGACGACGCCAAAAAGATCCTGGCCAAAGGCCGCGAAGTAAAGTACGCGAAAGAGATGCAGGCGGTGGTCGACCGGGCTATCGAGCACATGGGCGCCGCCAAGGTAGTGACCGCGCAATAACGCTGATTCACTGCCTGTTCCAGTCCTCAGCCTTCAAGCCCTTGACGCGCCGGAAAACGGCATCGCTCGATACCAGCACCGAGTCTAAGGCCAGGGCTTGCGCGGCAATCTTCAAGTCAAGATTGCCCATCGGTTCGCCGCCGTATTCCAGCGTGGCGCGTATCCTCGCGTATTGTTGGGCCGCTTCGGAGTCCCAAGGCAACGCCTCGACGCGCAGCAAGAACTCTTCGACCACAGTCTTCAGCTTCGTCGCGTCGGGCCTTCGGGCCAGGCCAAACAGAAGTTCGGCCTCAGTGATGACGCTGATTCCAACCTCGGCCATGGGCACCCGCAGCAACCGCTCTCGAACGCGAGGGCGATTCCCCTTGATGATGTAGCTGACGGTGTTGGTGTCGAGTAAGTAGCGAATTGGCATTTAGAACAGGTCGCGCCCTTGCGGCGGCGCATCTTTGCGATCCGCAAGAAAATCCTTCGGCACAGAGACAGTTTTGGCCAACGCGAAAAAGTCCTGCCAGGATTCCGGCCGCCGGGACAGAATGACATCCCCGGTGACCTCGTCGCGTCGGATGTAAACCTGCGAACCCTCAAACCGCAGGTCAGCGGGCAAGCGGACAGCCTGGCTGCGTCCATTGCGAAAGAGTTTGGCGATCCGAGGCATGGTATATATTATGGTATATTACATCGCGTTGTCAAGGAGCAGTTCGCCCAGCCCGCCCTTGGTTCACATCGGTCATGTGTCGGTCGGATCACCATAAAGCTTGCTGAGAACGATGCGGGTGGCATCAAGCACTTCTTGCGCAGTCCTCCGCAGATACGAGATGTTGTGCATGACATCGTTTGCCGACCGCGCCACGTTCTTAGCGCTAATCAGCTCTCGTTCTTCGAGCAGCTTGTTGGACTCCGCCCGATTGATGAGCGAATCTTCGCCTGGTTTGCCCAGCAACTTCATGTACGCATTGGGCGGCACCGAAAGCCTGTCCTTAAGGGCCTGCTCGGTTAGACTTCTGCAGAGCGCAATGCAAGCAACGTCAAATCCGTAAAGGTAGGTCTCGTGTGCCTGCCTAAAGAGGTTCTTGACGTGTGTGCTTGTCACTTTGAGCTCGACGGGATCCAAAGTCGAAGCGCGCTCTACGATTTGTTCAAGGCGGGTGACTAGCTCACGGGAAAAGTAGCGGTCAAGCTCCTCAGAGATGTGGTCGAACCAGCCCTCTCCGGCCTCGTGTTTAGATCGGAGCAATTGGTCAAACGGAGGACCATCAGTGCCCAACTTTCGCCACTCCTCCTCTGGGTCTATAGGCTCCGCGCTCGTGCGGCCCAAAGCTGCAACTTTTGCCGCCAGCTCCTCGGCAAGCGCGAATTTTTTCAGAAAAGCTTCAATCTCGTCAGGGGCACGATCGCGCAGTTCCTTGGCGACGATCTCAAGAGTTTCGAGTCTATCGCGATCCAGTACACGCCGAAGCTTTCGCAGAGTCTGGGCCTTGCCCCTTGTGCTCGCGGCCAGTCGCGAGAATCCGGCAGCGAGGGCCCCAGTGGATTCGCTCAAGGTGCTTGCGGTGGCAGACGGCAACTGAGCTTCAGAACAAAACTCTTGCACTGCCTTTTCTAGCTTTTCGTTCCGTAACCTCCTGAGCTGATTGTCATCTTCCATCACATCCAAGACCGCCTCGCGCAGGAGGTCGCCGCCATCGAGTTCTGCGGAGGACTTGATGAGCCACTCAAGATATCCCCGTCCTTCATCACTGTATTCCCACGTTTGCAGGACCTTCGTCAGTAGTTTTGATCGTTCGCTCATGTCGCACCCTCTTGCCCATCTTCCTATGCCTGACCCGGGCAATCCAGCAGCTTACAGATTCCCAGCACAGTCGAGGAGACACACTAACTCTACACATCACGCTCACTCTCGTGAGACGATTAAACCGACGCCATGATTCAGTTGTCTTCTGCGGGAAAACGTTACGGGCACAAGCTCCTGTTCGAGGGAGCGGACTGGATGATTACGCCTAGAGACCGCATTGGTCTGGTGGGCGCGAACGGCACTGGAAAATCCACGCTGATGAAGATTTTCGCGGGGATCGAGACGCTCGATTACGGATCCTTCAGCACGGCCAAGGGCATCAGCGTCGGATACCTGCCGCAGGACGGGCTCGCGCTCTCGGGACGCACTGTGTTCGCCGAATGCATGGCGGTCTTTTCCGAGCTGCGAGAAATGGAACAGGAGATGGAAGACCTGACCGCGCGCATGCCGGAACTCGACCAGTCATCTCCTGAGTACTCGCAGGTCGCGCAACGGTATCAGCGCCTGGAACACGAATTTCGCACTCGCGATGGATACGCTATCGAGGCCCAGGTTGGCAGCGTGCTCATGGGCCTCGGTTTTCGCAAAGAAGATTGGCATCGGCGGACCGAAGAATTTTCTGGCGGCTGGCAGATGCGCATCGCATTGGCCAAGCTGCTGCTGCAGGAGCCGAACCTGTTGCTGCTGGACGAACCCACCAACCATCTCGATCTGGAAGCGCGCAACTGGCTCGAAGAATATCTGACGCATTACCCCAACGCATTTGTGTTGATCTCGCACGACCGTTATTTTCTCGACGTCACCGTCAACAAGATTGCCGAGATTTGGAACAAGCGCATCCATCTTTATCCCGGCAATTACGAAAAGTACTTGGCATCGAAGACTCAGCGCATGGAACAACTCGAAGCGGCCTATCGCAATCAGCGAGAGCGTATCGAGCAGTTGGAGGTATTCATCAATCGGTTTCGCTATCAGGCGACCAAAGCCAAGCAGGTGCAGAGCCGCATCAAGGAACTGGAAAAGATCGAGCGCATCGAGCTGCCGGAGGAAGAGAAGATAATCCACTTTTCTTTCCAGCAGCCGAAGCCGAGCGGCCGGATCGTGGCCGAGTTCATTGACGTGGCGAAATCCTATGGCGAGAAGGAAGTATTTCGCAATGTCAGCTTCATGATCGAGCGCGGCGACCGTATTGCGCTGGTAGGAGTAAACGGAGCCGGTAAATCCACATTGATCAAGCTGCTCGCGGAAACCGAACCTTTGACTGGTGGCCAATTCCGCCTGGGCCACAACGTGCTCCCAGACTATTTTGCCCAAGACCAGTACAAAGAACTCAATCCCGATGCTCGTATCCTGGACGACATCGGCGAGCTATCGCCGCGTTCGACCCAAACCGAACTCCGCAGCCTGCTGGGCTGCTTTCTTTTCTCGGCGGACGACGTTTTCAAACGCATCGGCGTGCTCTCAGGCGGTGAACGCAACCGCTATGCCCTGCTGCGAATGCTGCTGCATCCCGCAAATTTTCTGTTGCTCGACGAACCCACGAACCACCTCGACATGCGAGCCAAAGACGTTCTGCTAAAAGCGCTGATGGATTACACCGGCACGGTTGTCTTCGTCTCGCACGATCGCTATTTCATCGACAAGCTGGCCACGCGAGTATTCGAAGTGGGAGATGGGAAGGTGGAAGTCTATCCCGGCAACTACGAAGACTATCGCTGGCGGAAAGAAGGCGGCGCGGAAAAACTGCAGGAAACCGTGAGCCGCTCGACGATGATCGCACAACCGGTAAACGGCAACAAAAACGAAGCCGGCGCTTCTGATGATTCCAAATCAAAGCGCCTGAATCCGATTAAGCGCAAGCAAATGGAAGATCGAGTGAAGGAACTCGAAGCCGAGATCTCCCGCGCGGAAACCGCCATCGCCGAGTGCGAAGCCGCGCTGCAAACCTTCGTCAGCGCCGAGGAGACGACCCGCGTCACGCAGGAGTTGGCCAGTCATCGTGCTGAACTGCAAAACCACATGGCCGAGTGGGAAGACTTGGGCCAGGCACTGGAGGCCTAACAACACGTTGTCTTTATAATGATTCAAGGCTGGGGAATGCCGCGGTAAGGTCTCAAAAAGCTACGTGGGAACGATCAGCATTCCCTCAGATGTCCTCGTCGGAACTTTTTTCGAGACTCGGCTGGCTGATCGCGCCTACAATAAGTCGATGGAAATTTCTTTTGCGCCCGAGTTCGAAGCTAAGCTAAAGCGAATCGCCTCGCAAACGGGCAAGGGACCGGATGAGGTCGTACGCGAGCTCGTTGCGAACTACCTTGATCATGACGAATGGTTCAGACATCAGGTTGAGATGGGCCTTGCTTCCCTGGATCGAGGTAAATCTGTCTCGCACGAGGAAGTGCGCCGCCAGATCGAACAGATCCTCGGCTCCTGATGAAAATTCGCTGGTCGCCCGAAGCCGCCGCCGACTTTGCGGGAATTATCGAGTATATCCACAAGGAGAACTCTCCAGCCGCGCGTCGCGTCGCGCACACTGTGTACGAAAGCGTTATCTCGCTGGAATCATTCCCCTATCGAGGGCGTCCCGGCCGTGTAGAAGGAACTCGCGAACTGGTTCTGTCACCGCTTCCGTTTATCGTTGTGTACAGAGTCAAGCGTGATGTTGCGGAAATCGCGAGGGTGCTGCACGGCTCACAACGCTGGCCGTAATGCCCCGGCGCGACTCTCAACGAGGTCGGCGACTCGGTTCTCTCCCCAACACTTCCTTGCCCGCACGGTCCTGTTCTTCCGTAACCTCCTCTATTGTTACAGCGCGTGCGATAGTCAATTTGGCCCATGGCCACGATCTCACACGCGCCGCATGCGGCTGCGCACGAATAAGCCGCACGGAATAAGGAAGGCCGAAATCGATGCTGCAGTCCACACAGAATCCCGCCAATGCACCTAAGTTTTCTCCGAACCCAAACACCTTCACACCGCCAAAAAATATAAGCGCCCCGATGGAGCAGGCCACGATCGGACGCTCGCTAGTCATCAAGGGCGAGGTCAGCGGCGCTGAATCGCTCTACGTCGACGGCCGCATAGAGGGTACGGTTAACTTTGCCGACAGCCGAGTCACGATTGGACGTAACGGTGTTGTCGTCGCCAATGTCAGCGCCAAGGAAGTAGTAATTATGGGGACGGTGACCGGCAATATCCATTGCACCGATCGTTTGGACATCCGCAGCGAAGGCTCGCTCACGGGAGATGTCGTGACGCCCAGGATTTGCGTGGAAGACGGGGCGGTGCTGAAAGGCGCAGTCGAGGTTCGCGCTGCACAACAACAGAACGAGAAGCCACACACGCAATCGAAAGCCATCGAAGCTGCTAAGCCGGCAGAGCCCCCGAAGGCAGCGGTGGCCGCGGCCAGTGCCGGGAGCTCGGTGTCCCTGGCCCATGGCAGCAAGGTCATGTACAACGAATCGAACTGAGCACGCCGCATAAAAAACATCGGGCACTGAGGATCACTCTGCAGTGCCCGCGTCATTCTCACTTCCCACTATTTCTTTTTGCTTTCGTCCTGCTTCAAATTAAGAGATGCCGAATTCATGCAATAGCGCAGGCCGGTGGGAGCGGGGCCGTCGGGAAAAACGTGTCCTAGATGCGCATCGCAACGGGCACAGCGCGCCTCGGTCCGCACCATACCATAGGTGCTGTCAGTCTCTTCTGCAATCGCAGTCTGATCGATCGGCTTCCAGAAGCTTGGCCAACCGGTGCCCGAGTCAAACTTGGTTTCTGAGGTGAACAGCGGTTGACCGCAGCAGACGCATGCGTAGGTGCCTGCATCCTTGGTCTTCCAGTATTTGCCGGTAAATGCAGGCTCGGTTCCAGCCTTGCGGGCGACCTGATACTGCTCCGGGGACAACTGCTTTTTCCATTCTTCGTCGTTCTTTGTTATTTTTTCTGTCATAAATGCTCCTTGCAATTCTCATATTGGATTGCGGCAGACGCCAAAAAGTTACGGTTCCGTCTCTACAGAGGACAGCTGTAGAAACGTTGCTCGCAACGTCTTTGCTTCTACCGCGGACTTCGCGCTCTTGAGACAGTACTCCGGCAATCAGGCAAAAGATCTTGACTTCGCCTTTCGTTCGCTTACAATGGCGTCATGGCGATCACACGCAGACAGCGGGAAGTATACGACTTCATTTCCGACTTCGTGCAGAAGCATAGCTACTCTCCATCGTTCGAAGAAATCGGAGAAGGCCTGGGACTGAGTTCGCTGGCCACGGTGCACAAGCATATCTCCAATCTCGAGAAAAAGGGGTTGTTGACGCGCGACTACAACCGCAGCCGCTCCATTGACCTGCTCCCGCCCAAGGGCCGGTTAAAACAGGCGATGTCGGTGAACACGACGATGGTGCTGCCGCTCCTCGGTCGAATTGCAGCCGGCCAGCCCATTGAAGCCGTGGAAAATCCCGAGACGATTTCTCTGGCCGATTTTGTCCGCTCTAAAGAAGTATTCGTGCTCGAAGTGCGCGGCGATTCCATGCAGGACGAACACATCATGAGCGGAGACTACGTGCTGGTCGAAAAAGCCAAGACCGCCCACAACGGGGATATCGTCGTCGCCCTGGTCGGAGGGTCGGATGCCACGCTCAAGCGCTTCCATCGCGAGGGTGACAACATCCGTCTCCAGCCTTCGAACGCCAACATGCAACCGATTATCGTTCCCGCTGCTTCCGTCGAGGTTCAGGGACGAGTGATTGGCGTGCTGCGGAAGTATTGACCCAGCCTTCCACGCCTGCCAAGGTGCGTCCCATGCCACGTCGCTCTGCTGTGCCAGCGTTCGACTTTCCTCAGGAAATATTGCAGGCTTACGCCCTGAACGATCGCATGAACCAGCTTGTGCTGGAGCATCTCGACTCTCGCGCCTGGCGAGCAAGAATCCCTGGCCACAAAGGCCGCACCATCGCCGCGATCTTCGCTCACGTCCACAACGTTCGGTGCAAGTGGCTACGACTCTCTGCTCCGCACCTCAATCTGCCTCCGCGGCTGGACCACAGCCGGTGCACCCAGGAGCAAGCGCGAGCAGCACTGGCCCGGAGCGCGGCGCGCTGCTCACAGATGCTGGCAGAAGCTCTGGGCGCTCTCACTGGCCGCGTTCAGAGCTTTGTGCGCGATGGCTGGGCAAGTCCATGGCCTCCAGGCGTCGCGATGTTCGCTTACATGATTACGCATGACGCCCATCACCGCGGACAAGTCTGCATGCTTGCCCATCAACTTGGGTTCCCCGTGAGGGTCGCTCACAGATTGTGGAGTTGGGAGAAACTCGCGAAGGAGTGCGGATTCCGACTTCTTGATTCCCACACAAAGAAACGCCCGGCTGGAGCCGGGCGCTCGAGTTTTAAGTCGAAATGATGATCGAAATGACTTAGCCGAGGTGCTTGTCGATGGCCTTTTGGATCGTCTCTTTCGGAACGTAACCGACGATCTGTTCCTTCACCTGCCCACCCTTAAACACGAGCAGGGTCGGGATGCCACGCACCCCATACCGCATGGGAGTAGCGCTGTTGTGGTCGACGTCCATCTTGCCGACTTTCACCCGGCCCTGGTAGTCCTTGGCCAACTCCTCCACGATGGGAGCGATAGCCCGGCAGGGTCCGCACCAAGTGGCCCAGAAGTCCACCAACACCGGAGTCTCAGATTTCAGAACATCCTGATCGAAATTTGAATCTGTTACTTCAAGAATGCCATTGCCCGCCATGATTTTCTCCCCAGGCGCGCCGCTCTGGGACGTGCCCAACAAAACAGTATAAAAGCCCATCCGTGATGGGCCTAATCAATCTTAACACTTCTATTGGATGCAGAGCAGCCGTAGAAGTCGCATGGACTGCGGCGGTCCGGGTTCCGGCCAACGGCTGGAAACTGGATGCCCGCTGGTTTTGCTGGTAAGCTAACGTTACCTGTTTCGCCGGACCCCGAGTCGTTCCCGCAAGCACGTAAAGTCTTAAGGAGACCCGATGCTAAAAGGACTGTGCCTTGCATTGCTGCTAAGTGTGATTTGTCCCGGCTTGGTGGTTGCGGGACCACTGCCGCAGTCCGACCTCGCATCGCGGCGCAAAGCTCTAGACACCCTATTGGCAGAGCAGTGGGAATACACTCTGCGCACCAACCCGCTGTATGCCTCGATTCTGGGGGATAAGCGCTGGAACGACAAAATCGAAGACTTTTCCCAGGAGTTCATCGACCGGGACTTGCTGGAAACTCAGAAGTTTCTGGTTCGTTTCCAGGCAATCGATACGGCTGGCTTCCCCGAACAAGAGGCGCTGAACAAAACTCTGATGGTGCGCGATCTGCAAATGAGTGTGGAACGGGCGCGCTTCAAGGCGTGGGAGATGCCGGTGGCCCAAAACAACGGCATTCATATTGATCTGCCGCAATACGTAAGCGTTCTCTCCTTTGAAAGCGTCAAGGATTACGAGGACTACATCGCGCGATTGAAAGCGTGGCCGGTATTGTTCGATCAAACCATGGTCCAGATGCGCAAAGGAATGGCGGAAGGACGCATGCCGCCGCGCTTCCTGCTTGAGAAAGTAGTAGATCAGGCGAATGGGATCGCGACCGAAGAGCCGGAGAAGACGCCCTTTGCCCACCCGTTCTTCGATTTCCCGAAAACCATGCCGGAAGCCGATCAGAAGCGGCTACGGGAGCAAGGCATAGCAGCAATTCGCGATTCGCTGCTTCCCGCCTATGCGAAGTTCACGAAGTTCGTGCGTGACGAGTATGCGCCTAAGGGGAGGACCGAACCTGGCGTCTGGGCCCTGCCCGACGGGGACGCTTTCTATGCCTTTCGTGTGAAAGAGACGACCACCACCAGCCTCACTCCGGAGGAAATCCATCAACTCGGATTAGCCCAGGTCAAGGAGATCGAAGCCCGCATGACTGCGGTGGCCAACCAGCTCGGCTATAAGGATTGCAAGAGCTTCAACGCCGCCATGGCGCAGGATCCCAAGCTGCACGCGCATTCGCGCGAGCAGATTCTGGATCTTTATCGAAAATACATTGACCAGATGAACCCGAAGTTGCCGGAATTATTCGGGCGTTTGCCCAAGGCCAAGCTGGAGGTCATGCCGGTCGAAGCGTTCCGCGAGAAGGAAGCATCTGCAGCGTCGTATGTGCAGGGCACACCGGACGGTTCGCGTCCCGGCCACGTGATGGTCAACACCAGCGACTTTGAAAAGCGCAACCTGTGGGACGTTGAGACCACGGCTTATCACGAAGGCGTTCCCGGCCACCATATGCAAATCTCGATCGCGCAGGAGTTGCCCGGCCTGCCGCCCTTCCGGCAGCAGGAATACTACACCGCTTATATCGAGGGCTGGGCGCTGTATTCCGAGCGTCTCGGCAAGGAGTTGGGATTCTATCAAGACCCTTACAGCTACTACGGGCACCTCGGAGATGACATGCTGCGAGCCATCCGACTGGTGGTGGATACCGGTTTGCATTACAAGCACTGGACGCGGCAGCAAGTGGTCGACTACTTCCGCGAGCACTCCACCGAGGACGAACCTGACCTGCAGAGCGAAACCGACCGCTACATCTCCTGGCCGGGGCAAGCTCTGGGGTACAAGATTGGCCAGCTGCAAATCCTGAAGCTCCGTCAGTACGCGAAAGATCAACTCGGTGACAAGTTCGACATTCGCGGCTTTCACGATGAGGTTCTGAGTGGCGGCGCCTTGCCCATGGACATACTCGAGATCCGAATCCACGAGTGGGTTGCGGTGAAGCTCGCGGCTGCGCCTTCAGGAGAAACCAAGGGCAATTAAGGTATTTCGAAGCGGTTCCGAATGGTGCGCCGAGCGCGGCGTTCGGCGGGCGCGACCAAGTCCAGCGCAAATAAAAACGTCCTGAACTTTTCAGCTCAGGACGCCTCGGCAGCCCTCCCCCAGAACTGCCAAACTACAAGTTGGATAGTAGACCGCCCCCCTATTGGTGTAAACGTCACTTTGGTAATCCGCCAGCGGATTGAGAGTAACCGAATATTGCCGACAGGTAATACTTCCAGGTTGGGGTCAACTCACTAATTGGCTGAGATTAAGGACGAAACCTGGGAAGGGATCCGGCCGTTCCCGGTTACCTCGGGCAGGGCTGGATTCTTCCACAGCCTGTCGCGTGGGCTCGCCCCAAAGAAACTACTGCTTCTGCCAGGTTTGCCCGGCATCCAGCGTGGTCCAGGTCTCTTCGCTCGAGGTGGTCAGCTTGCCTTGCAGAGTATCCGTAAATTCGACTCCGATGATGTCATCCAGGAGAGTTTCGCCATCAGCGACTGGTTGCACTTGTGTCCAGTGCTGGCCGGCGTCGGAAGAGTGAAAGAGTGCCCCACCCGAGCCGCCCACCCAGATGTCGAGACCATTTGCTGCCAGGGCTCGAAAAACCGTCTCGATCGAGACTTGAATTGTCTGCCAGCTTCTACCGGAGTCAAGCGAGCGTTGCAGCGTGCCATCCGAGCTCAGAGTCCAGCGGGGCACGAGGTTCGCCGGGATGAGTACATTGCTTACCGCAATACTTCTTCTCGCCGAGGCTCCGCCTACCGCCTTCTCCGCTTGAGCCCCTGGCGATTCCGCGAAAGCGTCCTTGGCCCTCCCTGGCACCATTCCGGCAAATGGAGAAGCGGTTCTGGCATCCGCCATTTCGACCGGACTCGGAGGTTTCTTCGCGAGTTGAGCCACCTTGGGCTCCGATTTTGACACCTGCAAGGACGCGGCCTTCTTCTCGCTTGCGTTCTCCTGCACCGGGAGCGGCATTTCCACCGCAGACTTCCCTCCCGCGATCGATGCTGCAATTGGAGGTGCCTCGTACTTCGGCCGAAGCGTAACCACAGCGCCCACAACGACCACGCAAGCCACCAGCGCCCCCCAACGTAATACCGGCCAGGAGAGCCAGCCTGTATTCACGGGAACCGCCGAGACCGCACCTGCGATCTCTGGCTGCACTCCCGCAAGCGACACGATTTCCCGACAGTTCGTACACTGCGTCAAGTGCTCAAGGATCTGCACTCGCTCACGCTGCCCCAACGATCTCTCTGCAAATGCGCAAAGAAAGTTCGGATCAGGATGCTCCCCAGTCTCCGCAATGCCTCGCAGCCGCTGACCAACGATTTTAGGTATCTCTGCCATTTCTTCTTTGCTTGCTTGTTGCCCAGGCCGTTTGTCATCCCTAGCAACGCGAGGGATCTGGGTTCTTCGTTCGGGCGGCAAAACCCATATTCCTCGTCGCCTTCGCTCCTCGGAATGACCACGGCCTCGATCGGCCAACCGAGACGTAGCTAGCTACGTCTCTACAAAACCATCTACGACCCATCGCCTGCTGGCGCTTCCGCCTTCTTCTTGGAGAACGCCGGCCCGGCGCTTTCTTGCGCCAGCCGGCTGCGAATATTGACCCGAAGGTCACGCACGTCGACCTCCAGCGCCTCCTGCGCCTGCCGCCGACTCATCCCACGCCGTCCCAGGGACGCCAAGATCTGCTTACGCAACAACTTAGCCAACTTGTCCAGCTTGCGGCTGATGGTGGATTCGTGTACCCCCAGAGTGCGTGCAATCTCCGCCAGCGTTCGGCCATCCAGAAAATAAGACGCCAGAATAAACCGATCTTCCGCCGGAAGTGCCGCCAGGACTTCGTCGGTAGCCGCTTCAACTCTGGGATCGACTGCAACCGCCGGTTCCGGCTCAAGCGTGGCGAACTGAAAACCTTCTTCCGTTTCCTCGTCCAGGCTGACCAATCGCCGCTGCCGACGATAGCGATTGATGTGCTCCTGCGCCATCACCGTGCGCAGCCAACCTTCCAACGAACCGCGCCCCGTATAGGACGCTAGCTTCGAAGTGCGCTGCCCGTCGCGTGTCGCCGTGCCGTAGAGCTCCGCATAGATTGAGTCGGCCAACTCGCGCCCCGCCGAGCCCTCCTTAGTGATGTAATTGGCAATGTCGTAGAGTTTCTCGCGATAGCGCGTCAGGAAGACTTCCCAGGCATGCTCGTGCCCCGCAGCGCAGCCGCGGGCGAGCGCCAGTTCTTCCAATCGCAGGCTGGCATACAGCTCGCGCACGTCGCTCTGCGCCGCGTCCGCAGGCAGGTACTTCCGCGCAATTTCCAGAAGCACGCTGTCAAACTGCTGGCGAGTCAACCCAAACTCTTCGCCTCGGCTCTTCTGGTAAATCTCGGCCACCACTGAGTCCAACTCCGCAGAAAGTTCCACCACGAATTGGACACCGTCTTTGCCCATAAAGGACGCAGCCTCGCTTGATGCTACCAACTATTAGACGCAAGCCGCTGGAATTATGCCGTTCACCAATTAGTCAAGGCAGGAAGAGGACGCCTCAGGAAGGGCTCATAACCCACCTCTCCGGGCGTCCTTGCAAAACTGAGGAGGCGCAACATGCGCTCCAAGTTATTACTCCCGATTCTAGTGCTTGCAGCGATTACAGGTCTAGCGGTGTTTATAACAAACGCAGCCCCCGCCGGCGAAATCCCTTCGACGGCACATTACAAAGTCCTCACGCCCATTGGGCACGGCAATCTGACCATCTTCCCAGTAGTCGCAACCACGGCGCACGATACCGAGGAATTTCTCACCCTGGACGAAGGCTTGCGCTCCGGCGATGTAATCGTGAGCGAGTCCGGTAGCGTTGCTCCCCTGGTGCGGCCGCGTCACGGCGAACGTCCGCCTCGGATCCATCCCGGCGACGGCGCTGAGGTCAACCGCCTGGTCCTGGTTAACAACTCGAAACATCCATTGATCCTGCTAGCCGGAGAAATCGTAACCGGAGGAAAACAAGACCGCGTCATTGGCAAAGATCGTCTCGTCCCCGCGCAAAGCGACCCCGTCGATCTCAGCGTCTTCTGCGTCGAACCCGGACGCTGGACCGCTACTAAGGCCAACTTCGGCTCCTACGACACCGCGATGGCTCAGCCCGCCGTGCGCTCCAAAGCGATGGCCGACAAGAATCAGGAAATGGTTTGGTCAGAGGTGAGAAAAGCGCAAAGCTCCGTGGCGGCGCAACTCTCAGCCCCGATGGCCGCTGCCGTCGGAGGTACCAGTTCCTATGCCAAGGTGATGGAGAACGACGAAGTGAAAAAGAAAGTCGACGCCGTAGCCGAACCCATACAGCACGACTATCAAAGCGTGATCAGGCAACTGCGGGATCGGAGTGCCGTCGGCGTGGTCGTAGCCGTGAACGGAGAAATCATCTGGGCCGACGTTTTTGCCAACACCAGCTTGCTGGAAAAATACTGGCCCAAGCTGGTGCGTTCCTACGCTGCCGAAGCCGTCGTGAACCAGGCCAAGAGCCATACAGCGGACCTGAAATCGGCCCAGCAATTCATCGACAATCTGGAATCGCGCCGCGAAATCATCGAGTCCGAACCTGGCCTCTATCGCCACACCGAAATCACCGGAGACGGTTTCAAAGCCTTCGAACTAACGTCGCTGCTCCCAAAAACGGGATTCGATCTCCACCTGGCAAAAATGGCGGACTAAAAACACTCACATAAGAACACGCCATCGGCTGTCCGCCCGAGCAAAGCTGGGCGCAAACCTTCGCTCAGGAAGGTGGCCCACCCTGGTCGGCGTTTCTTTTTTGTCCCCATAACCCCTGCCGGTCAGACCCAAAGTCCAGTCTCTTGACGCAATCTGCCGATGTCCCTGGTCGGCGCGCTCCCGAAGAAGCGGCTGTATTCCCGGCTGAACTGTGAAGCGCTCAGGTAGCCCACGCGCTGACTCGCAGTACCTGCGTCCATCGTCGTCGACAACATGAGACGCCTCGCCTCCTGGAGGCGCAGCACTTTCTGATAGCGCAGTGGGCTCATCGAAGTGACGGACTTAAAGTGCTCGTGGAAAGAGGAAACACTCATATGCACCAGCCCGGCTAAATCTTCAACCTTCATGGGTTGAGAGAAGTTCTCTCGCAGCCAGGAAATCGCCTTCGCAACCCGGTGCACGCTGGATTCAGCAAATCCCATTTGAGCGACGCGAACGCCAATCGGGCTGCGCAGTAGCCGGATCAGAATCTCATCGATCACAAGCGGGGCGAGTAACTCGACGTCGCCGGGCTGCGCCAGACACTCCATTAGCCTCGTCGCGGCGTTGACAATACTTTCGTCCATCGGAGTGACGTAAACGGCGCTCCTCTCTTGAGCCGGAAGCAGACCGCGCGGAAAGACCTTCAACACCAGCTCGGCTATCTTGTGCGGATCGAGGTCCAGCGTGAGGGAAAGGTAGGGCGCGGAATGGCTAGCTTGTGTGACTTGGGCAGCAACCGGCAAGGCAACGGAGAACACGATCATTCGCGACGCATCGTATTCATAGACCTCGTTGCCCACGATGACGGTTTTCACTCCTTGTGCGGCGATGCACAATGAGGGCAACCGGAGCACATGCACGCACTCCTTGTTTGCTCGCGAAAAGCGATTCGCTTGCGCACCAGGGACGCGCAGCTCGAAACTACCGTCGTGAGGGGCATAGGCGGCAATCGAACGGGCTAATTTAGCCGTGCCGGGTTCGCTCAAAACCACTCCCTCTGCGGGTCGCCGCAAAGGCACTACTTTGCCGTTGGTTTTCACGACTTCGAGAATACCTCCTTTGCAATCATGATCGCTCCCTCGTGATTTTGCTCACTTGTGGTAGAATGGTATAATCAAAGGGTAGACTGTCTACCACTATGAGCCTGAACATTAAAAACAAAGACGCCCACAAGCTCGCCCAACAGCTAGCCCGGCTTACCGGGGAGAGCTTGACCGAAGCCGTCACCGAAGCCGTCCGCGAACGACTTAAAAGGGTGCAGGACAGACATGCTGCCAAGCTCTCCGACCGACTGCTCGAAATCGGACGGGACTGCGCCACGCGCCTGAAGGAACCGTTTCGCTCGGCCGATCACGGCGACCTTCTATACGACGAGAAAGGGCTGCCGAAATGATTCTGGACACTTCCGTTCTGATCGCTCTTCTCCGCTTTGAAGTGGAAGCTCCCGAGTTCGCCAGAATCATTGAGCGTGCCGCGAAAAGCGCTACGCCGCCGCGTATTTCGGCCGTGAGTTACGTAGAAGCCGGGGCGGTGATTGATGGCAGCAAAGATCCGATTGCCAGCCGCCGTTTTGACGAATTGATCGAGGCGGCGCAAATCGGGATTGAGCCCGTCACCGAAGCGCAAGCTCGCATCGCGCGCCAGGCTTATCGCGACTTCGGGAAAACCAGCGGCCACCCGGCCAAATTGAATTTTGGAGATTGCTTTCCTTACGCACTGGCAAAATCCAAAGGCGAGCCGCTTTTGTTCAAAGGCCAAGACTTCTCGCGGACGGATATGAAGTCGGCGCGGCCATGAATTGATTGCGCGACAAACGAGGGAACGCTTCCCCATGGCGCTCAGTTCGCCTGCGCGAGGACGGCTACGTCGAACTTTGAATAGTACTTTTTCACGTCCTTGGCCCCGTACTTGCTGCGGAATTTCTCAACCACGGACGCTACCTGTTTCGCATCTGTGATGGGAATGACCTTAAATTCAGCTTCTGTGCCTCCTGCCTTGATTTTAATCATCGGATTCTTGAGCACGTTCTTGTACCACTGCGTATCCGATCCCTTCACCGGCAGCAAGTAAAGTTTGTCGTCCTCAAATACGAACCAGATTGGATTTGAAATCGTGCGTCCCGACTTTCTGCCAGTTACGCGGATCGTAATTTCGCTAGATCGGGAGAGGTGGTCTTTCAAGGCGTCGTTTCGCGTTGGCTTGTTGCTCATCGAATTGTCCTTTATTTCGCGGCGCGGTATTGTTCGTCGGTGACGTGTTCCATCCAGTCGACTACCTTGCCGTCCTTCTTTTCCTGGATGGCGATGTGCGTCATGGCCGTGGTCGGCGCGGCTCCATGCCAATGCTTCTCGCCGGGCGAGAACCAGGCCACATCGCCGGGATGAATTTCCTCGATCGGTCCTCCCCAGCGCTGAGCCCGGCCGCAGCCAGCCGTGACGATGAGAGTCTGCCCGAGCGGATGGGTGTGCCAGGCAGTTCGCGCGCCCGGCTCGAAGGTTACGCTGGCGCCCTGAACCAGTGCTGGATCAGGCGCCTGAAACAGCGGGTCGATTCGTACGGTGCCGGTAAACCACTCTGATGGCCCCTTAGCGGAAGGTTGCGTGCCAACTCTCTTGATTTCCATTTTCTGACTTCCTAGTTGATCCGAGTAACTCACTTCGAGGTCTTGTTCATCCAGACGTCCCACGTGATCGGCCCGGCTTCGTCATCCGTCATTGGGCGGCACGTCAACTTAAGGGCCAGCTTGATCTGACCGTGATGGTAGCCCTCGTGCCAGACCATGTGCTGGAGCAGGAGAATCGGGTGGTCGTAGTGAAGGTCCATCTCGCGGCCCGCTTGCACTCTGCCTTTGACCGCCTCCCGCACCGCCTCGGCGCTGTCGTTCAGCATGGCGACGATGCGGCCGGGGTCGAGCTCGGCCTTCCATTCCGTTTCGGGCAATTTTCTGGCGAACTCGGGGGCGTCCTCGGAAACGAACACGAGCCGTACATAGTGGATGTGCATGAACAGCTCCGCGATGGACGGACCGCCCTCCATCGCCCTGGTCTCCAGCCCGCCCACCGGGAGGGCGCGGAGAAGGTTGAGAAGGATAATGTTGTTGCGGTCCCAGGAGTCCAGCAGAACCTCAAGTAGAGTTCGGTCTAGTGCTTCCAACATATCCGCCCCGCGTTGATGCAACAAATTCTATACGAGCTTACCGCTCACCGACCGCTCATCTGCTTCAGTGGTTCGGGATACCGAGCCCCTTTCACGGTGATCTCTGTAGCGGCGCTTTCAATCTCGCGGAGATCGTCGACCTCAATAATGCTCCCAAGTAACTCTCCAGTGTTCATCCGGGCGAGTCGACTTCACGATGAGCTGTTTTCCCGAGAGTTCGAATGCGCGCGGGAGGTCTTTGCTGATAAGGGTCCGCACCAGCGCGCCCTCGACGTGAAAGGTAAAAGTGTGAGTGCTTTCGTCGACCTCATATGTGCCAAAAGAAGCCTCGTACCCGCCTTGCGAATACTGCTCAGGACCAGCAGCGGTTTGTGCCCGCGGGTTGCGTTCCATGACCTGAACCGACATGTGGCCGTCGCGCGTGAAGACAAGGAGCCCGGTAGAGTCGGCCTTGTGAGTTTTCCCGTCTGCGCTGTCCTGTTCGAGCGAAGCCAGACGCCACGCGCCGACAAACCGGTCCCGGGAACCGCCATCGATGTCACGGTCTTTCCCACTCTGACCCTGGCTGCCGGACAGCGCCGTTGCGGCCATGCCAATGAACAAACACAATACGCCGAGCGAATGCGGTTTTTTCATTTTCGAATCCCCGACTCCCGCCTCACTCACTTTTGAGAGAAGCCATGTCGATCGAGAAGCGGTACTTCACGTCCGACTTGAGCAATCTCTCGTAAGCTTCGTTGACCTTCTGGATGGGGATGACTTCGACATCGGCGGTGAGGTTGTGCTTCCCGCAGAAATCCAGCATCTCCTGAGTTTCGGCGATGCCGCCAATGCTCGAGCCTGAAAAACTCCGCCGACGAATAATCAATCCGAAGGCAGCGACAGCGAGCGGTTTCGGCGGAGCGCCGACAATGGTAAGGTTGCCGTCGCGGCGGAGCAGGTTGAAATACACGTTGATGTCGTGATCGGCGGAAACGGTGTCGAGAATGAAGTCGAAGCTCTCCGCGTGCTTTTGCATCTCGTCGGCATTGCGGGAGACGACGATCTCGTCCGCTCCGAGGCGGAGAGCGTCTTCCTTCTTGTTCGGCGAAGTGGTGAAGACTACGACGTGAGCGCCGAACGCGTGCGCAAATTTCACGCCCATGTGGCCCAGTCCGCCCAGACCGACCACACCAACTCTCTTGCCCTTGCCGACACCCCAGCGGCGCATGGGCGAGTAAGTTGTGATTCCGGCACAGAGAAGCGGCGCTGTCCCGGCGGGCTTGAGGTTCGTGGGGATGCGCAGAACGAAACGCTGGTCGACGACGATGCTCTCGGAGTAGCCGCCATAGGTGACGCCTCCGAGGTGCGTGTCCGGAGAATTAAAAGTGAGTGTCATGTTGGGGCAGAACTGCTCAAAGCCCGCCCGGCACTCGGGACACGTGCCGTCCGAGTCCACCAGGCAGCCAACCGCCGCTAGGTCGCCGGGCTTAAACTTCGTGACTGCTGAGCCGGTCTTGGTCACACGGCCGACGATCTCATGGCCCGGAACAATCGGGTACACCGTGGGCATGAATTCGCTCCACTCATTACGCACCGAGTGAAGATCGGAATGGCAGATACCGCAGAACAGGATTTCGATCTGCACATCGTTTGCAGTGGGATCGCGACGTGGGATCGTGGTCGAGGCCATCGACGATGTCGCGCTGGCAGCGGAATAAGCTTTGGCTTTGTGCATGGATTTTGACCTTCCTTTCAGCGGCCCACCAATTTTTGCAGCTCCTCGGGATAGCGAGCGCCTTGTACCGGGATCTTTGAAGCCGCAGCCCCCAGTTCGCGTAGTTCGTCAGCAGAAAGTGTGACGTTAACAGCTCCAATGTTTTCTTCGAGACGATGCAGCTTGGTCGTGCCCGGGATCGGCACGATCCACGGTTTCTGCGCGAGCAGCCATGCGAGCGCGATCTGAGCAGGTGTGACTTTCTTCTGTTGCGCGAATCTGCCAACCAGATCCACCACCGCCTGATTCGCTTTTCGATTCTCTTCGCTAAAGCGAGGAACGATATTGCGGAAATCACTTTTGTCAAACTTCGTATCCTCGGTGATCTTGCCCGTGAGAAAGCCTTTACCAAGCGGGCTAAATGGAACGAAGCCGATTCCGAGTTCCTCCAGCGTCGGGATCACTTCCGCTTCAGGTTCTCTCCACCACAGCGAGTATTCGCTCTGCAGTGCGGCGACGGGCTGCACTTTGTGAGCGCGACGGATCGTCTGCACCCCTGCTTCAGAAAGGCCGAAGTGCTTCACCTTGCCTTCCCGAATCAGGTCTTTCACGGCTCCCGCAACGTCTTCGATCGGCACGTCCGGATCGACACGGTGCTGATAGAACAAGTCGATGACATCAGTCTTGAGGCGCTTGAGCGACGCCTCGGCGACTTCCTTGATGTGCTCAGGCCGGCTATCCAGCCCGGCTTGTTTGCCGGTGTCCGGATCAAGCTTGAACCCGAACTTGGTGGCTATCGCCACTTTCCCGCGGAACGGAGCCAGGGATTCCCCCACGAGTTCTTCGTTCGTGAACGGGCCGTAGACTTCAGCCGTGTCGAAGAATGTGATGCCGCGTTCCACGGCTGCCCGGATCACCGAGATCATTTCCTGCGTGTCTCCGGCCGGCCCGTAGCCAAAGCTCATTCCCATGCAGCCTAAGCCAAGAGCCGAAACTTCCAAGTTGCTTTTTCCAAGTTTGCGTTTTTGCATTGTTTCTCCTAGATTGTTTGTCCCACGCTGCGAAATTCCGTCTGCCTGAGGGCCGCGCAAGACTAAGTATAGTTTCGTGAACCTTGGGCTCTTGCCTATTCCGATGAAGTTCTTGCCAGATTCTCCGAAGCTTACCAGATGCGCCAGACTGTTCTGGATGCTCCGCGGAATGAGAGGGCACCCGGCCGACGCAGATTTGTTGGAATGAATTGTGCGCGGGATGGCAACGTAGTGCCAAAATGTACCCTTTGTTTCTAGATTTTGCAGCCAAAACGCGGGAGGGGCACCCGGTAACTTCCTAAACTTGGAAAGGATCGCGACTCCCGTTAAGCTTGGCTTCAGCCAACTATTATTAGCTTGGGCCAGTCTTCCAAAGAGAGGCAAACAACATGAGGCATTCCTGTTCGACGTGGCTACGTTTGACACTGTTCATTTCCCTGCTCGCGACGTTTTCCCCTGCCGCGGATTCCGGCTATCACGTGATCAAGACCTACAAGTTGGGCGGTGAGGGCGGCTGGGATTATCTCAACCTCGACAGCTCTTCGCGGCGGCTTTACATCTCGCGCGCCACTCACGTCATCGTGATCGATGCGGATTCAGGCAAGCCCGTCGGCGATATCCCAGACACGCCCGGCGTGCACGGCATCGCCCTGGCTCCGGAACTCGGACGCGGTTTTGTCAGCAATGGCCGCGAAGGCACAGTCACGATTTTTGACATCGATTCGCTGAAACTGATTGCTAAAGTCAAGGTCGGCGACAATCCCGACGCGATCCTCTACGATCCCGCCACCAAACGCGTCTTCACCTTCAACGGCAAGAGTCAGGACTCGACCGCGATCGACGCCGCCAAAGGAACCGTGCTGGGCACGATTAAACTGGAAGGCAAGCCGGAGTTCGCTGCCAGCGACGGCAAGGGAATGATTTTCGTCAACATCGAAGACAAGAGCCTGTTGGACGCGATAGATCCCGCCAAACTGGAAGTGAAGTCGCGCTGGCCGCTCGCGCCGTGCGAAGAACCCAGCGGCCTCGCCATCGACCGCAAGAACCGCCGCCTGTTCGCCGGCTGCGACAACAAGATGATGGCGGTGGTCGACGCCGACAGCGGGAAAGTCCTAGCCACACCCGCAATCGGCGACGGAGTCGATGCCACCGCCTTTGACGAAGGCACCGGCCTCGCGTTCGCATCCTGCGGGGAAGGCGTGTTGACGGTGGTGCGCGAAGAGTCGCCCAGCAAATTCAGCGTCCTCGAGAATGTTAAGACGCAGCAAGGCGCCCGCACTCTGGCGCTCGACGAGAAAACGCATCAGGTCTTTGTGGTCACTGCGAATTTCGGGCCACCCCCGGCACCGACCGCGGACAACCCGCGTCCCCGGCGCACAATTCTGCCTGACACCTTCGTGGTCCTGGTTGTCGGAAAATAACGGGCAATTCCACTTTCAAAAAACGGGGCATAGATAAAAGAGATAGTTTGCATCGATTAAATGGATTAAGCGGAAGTTGAGCAGGCGCGCACTTACTGTAAACTATGCCAACCCCGCGGACTGCAAAGCGCGGGTAAGCCTCCATGAGCGCCAGCAGCGTAGACAAATTTCATCGCGCGACCATCACCAAACGCGTGGACATCGCTCCCGAGCTGTGGATGATCCGCGTCCATCCCAACACCGACTTCAAATTCGCTCCCGGCCAGTATGCCACTCTAGGCCTCGAAGGCCCCGACAAACACCGGGAGCGGCCATACTCCATCGTGTCGTCGCCCTACGAGAGCGAGCTCGAATTCTTTTTCGAGCTGGTTCCTCCCGGAGATCTCACTCCTCTGTTGTACAGATTGCAACCCGGCCATGAAGTGCTCATGCGAAAGGTTCCCAAGGGCCGGTTCATGCTCGATACCAAGAGTGGCCGCACCAATCACCTTTTAGTCTGTACCGTGACTGGCGTGGCTCCCTTCGTAAGTTACGTCCGCACGCTCCATCGAGATTGGAAAGAAGGGCGGTTTGCGGGAGATCACAAACTGTTTCTGCTGAATGGGGCCAGCCGCTCATGGGAGTTTGGATATCTGGAAGAGCTGCAGAAGTTCGCGCAGGAAACACCTTGGTTCAAGTACGTGCCCACAGTCAGCCGACCCTGGGACGATGAGAAATGGACCGGCGAGACTGGACGCGTGGACGATATCTTGCGCAAATACACGGACATGTGGGGCCTGGGGGCAAACTCGGTCGCCTATTTGTGTGGCCATCCCGCAATGGTCGAAGCCAGCAAGGGAATCCTGAAGCGAATCGGCTTCACCAAAGAAGGATTGAAAGAAGAGATCTATTGGGTGCCACCGAGAAAGGCGCCTGCAGCCTGAAACACTGGCTTGTGGACAAAGTCCTAAACGCCCACACTCGAACTGCGGCGTTCAAGAAGAAGAACATCTCTCCAAACCCCGTTTCGCTGGCCGAGCCTTTGCCGCCGTCCGACTTCTCGAAATCCGCAGGACTTATGCAGCGCGATGCTGGGAATATTCTCCGGGAAGATGCCCGCCTGCAGCGTCCATATCCCGGACTGCTCCGACTGCTCGACCAGCGATTGAAGGAGCATCTTGCCAACCCCGCAACCCTGCGCAGCGGAAGCTACATAAACCGAAACCTCCGCGACCCCGCAGTACACGCGACGGCTCGACACTGGACTCAACGCCGCCCACCCGAGAATCCGCTGGCTGTCTCGCGCAACCAAGCGACAGCCCTGAAGATGCACGCCATCCCACTTGGTCCATTCCGGAACCACCGTTTCGAATGTGGCATTGCCCGCAGATATGCCCTCGGAATAGATGTCCCGCACCGCAGGCCAGTCGTCGCTGTGCATGGCACTGATGTCGAAGTCCGCCATGTTTGATTTGATTTTATGAGCGTGAGCAAGGTCGCAGCGGACGGGGAATCTTGAGTCCCCTATTCGCTTTCCGCAGGTGCAAAAAACACCAGCACTACCAACTCTTCGGTGACGTCATAAAAGCGGTGCTCCACGCCTGCCACCACAAAAATCACACTGCCCTCGCTAACGGCCTGATCTTCGGAACCGGCTCGCATGCGGCCTTGGCCGCGAACCACGTAGTACATTTCATCTTGTTTGTGCGGCGATTGAGGGTCAGCGCCTCCAGCGGGCAAGACGTAAACTCCAGCACTCATGGCTGGAACGCGCAAGAATTCCACATAGCGCTTTCCGGACTCATGGCGTTTTTCTACATCGGCGATGTTGAAGAACCTTGCTGTTGTCACTATCGCCGCCAGCCCTCGGTCGCACTGAGTGAAACCTCAGAGTTCCCATGCATAAGTTGGCTTTTCGTCTCTGGCAAATGTTCCAGCGCGGACCGCAGCTCCTGCGGCTTGAAGCCGAACGGGCCAGGCTTGCTCTTGTAGGCAATGCGCCCCTTCGCATCGATCAAGTAAATCCGGTCGGGCCAACCTGTATACGCCTTCTCGGTTGAGTTCTCGAATCCATCGACCACTGCGGGAAACTTTATTCCCAGCTTGCGCACGCAGGCTCCCGCCACCATCGAACGCTCATCGAAATCCTTCGGGCTGGCGAAGACTACCTTATCTTTTATATTGCTCTCCATCTGCCACACGTCGCTGGGATGCGCTTCCAGAATGTAGACTGCATAAAACGCCACCTTATTTCCATACTTATCGTAAAGCTGGTTGAGGGCAGGAACCTCCCGCCGGAACGGCGGTCAAGTATAACTTCCGAATACTAAAACGACTGGCTGCCGCGCGGTGAGTGACGACAATTGAACAGTCTCGCTCTTATCCAACTTCATCAAAGCGAAATCGGGCGCTGCGTCTCCTACCTCCAGAGTCCCGGCCCGCGCATGCGTCCAAAGCGTCTCAAACGGGAAGAGCAGGAAAGCCACGGGTCCAGGTATTTTGGCCATGACCCGCGCGAAGGCCTCCGGAGGCTGACGCATGGTCCTCCAGATGAACGCGGTGCACGACGCATAAACCACCAGAAGAACAATCAGGAATGGAAGCAGAAACTTTCGCATCGCCGTGGATGAATTATAGCTTGATCCAAACCGCCCGACCTAGTCCAACCAATGCAAGATGCTTGAGTAGCTGCAAAACGCAGTGGCCGTGATCGCGTTTCCGTCGCATCTCCTTGTGCAAGTCCAAGCCTTGCAACAAATCGTGCCGCAACTCGAATTTGCCCCCGACGTGCATTACTAAAAGGGTCGGGCAGGCGCGAAAGAGGCGCCGGACGCCCAAGCGATGGGTCAAACCCGAGAGGAGGGTCTATGTCAATCCTGTTCGTGCTGCTGATGTTCCTGCTAGTCATCAGCGTCAGATATTTCATCGAACCAAGAAACCAACCTGCGCTGGAGCCCGAAATCGTGGCCAAGCCGCAGCCTCCGCTTCTCAAACGCGAATACGGTTTCGAGATCCCGCAGGGTTATGGCTTTCATCTTGGGCATATGTGGGCGACGAAAGAATCCACCGATGACGCGCGGGTTGGGGTGGATCAGTTCGTCATCAATCTGATGGGAAAGATCGATCACATCGACGTGCGCGGGGCCGACCGTTGGGTTCGCCAGGGACAGAAACTGATCACGCTGCACAGCGACGGCACTAGCGTCGATTTGCTGTCCCCGGTTGAAGGCGTAGTTACCGCTGTCAACAACGATGCATTGCGAGATCCGAGCCTGGTCACGAACGATCCCTACGAGAACGGCTGGATCGCGATGGTGAAATCTCCCGACCTCAAAGTCAATCAGAGAAATCTGATCCAGGGTCCGATGGTCGCGCCCTGGATGCAAAACAACCTAACCCGGCTGAATGCGATGTTATCGCCTACACCGGCGCTGGCCCAGGATGGCGGAGGGCCGATCAGTGGGCTGCTTCCCCGTCTTGCCCCGGAGTTGCGGCAGAAAGTGGTGAAAGAGTTCTTCTTGTCGTAAGCGGACTCGGACACCGAAAGGAGAAAAGTCATGGCAACTACTAGAGCAATCCTGGTCGACATCACGAAGTGCATCGGATGCCGGAGTTGCGAACAAGCTTGCAAACAAATTCACGGATTTCGCACGAATACCGAAGCCAAGCTATCACCCACGGCCCTCACGGTCGTGGAAGAGCGCGGCGATCGCTTCGTGCGGCGGATGTGCATGCATTGTCAGGACCCGGCCTGTGCCTCGGCATGTCTGGTAGGTGCGCTCAAGAAAACCTCTGCGGGCCCGGTCACCTACGACGCGGCGAAGTGCATCGGTTGCCGCTACTGTCTGGTGGCGTGCCCTTTCGGCGTGCCCCGCTATGAGTGGTCGAAGCTTGTGCCTTACGTGACGAAATGCGACATGTGCGCCGCGCGCCAGGCGAAAGGCCAACCGCCTGCCTGCGTGGAGGCTTGTCCAGTGCAGGCTTCGATCGCGGGCAATCGCGACGAAATCCTGGAAGAGGCGCAGCGCCGCATCCTCGGTGATGCGAAATACGTGAAACACATTTACGGCAGCGAGGAAGCCGGCGGAACGTCGGTGTTCTTTGTCTCCGATGTGCCTTTCGAGAAGCTAGGCTTTGTCGCCGCGCCCAAACAGCCACTGCCGCTATTGACTGCGAGTGCATTGGGCGACGGGCCTACAGTGATCCTGGTCGGAGGGGCTGTGCTTTCGGGCCTGTACTGGATCACGCAACGCCGAACCGCCGTTGCTCTGTCCGAAGCTCGCGAGAAATCTGCAAAGGAGAGGAGTTAGCCATGACCGCCATAAAGAAGACTGCCATCGGATTTCCAAAAATCAGTTTCTGGCGCACCATCGTGGCCTTGATTTTCGCCGCTGGTCTCTACTCGATGTATGCCCGGTTCGCGCTGGGCTTCCAGGCCGCAACCAACCTTACTGATCCCCAGCCCTGGGGTTTATGGGTCGGGTTAGGGACACTGTGCGGCGTCGGGCTATCGGCTGGCGGGTTTGCCATCGCGGCGTCGGTGTACATTTTGGGCTTCGAGCGTTACCGCCCGATCCTGCGCACGTCGGTGCTCATATCCTTCCTGGGATATTGCACGGTGTGCATCGGCATGATGTATGAACTCGGGCTCCCGTGGAGAATCTGGCATCCCATTGTGATGTGGAACCGGCGGTCGGTTTTGTTCGAGGTGTCCTGGTGCGTGATTCTCTATACCACGGTCCTGGCGCTCGAGTTCTCACCGGCGCTGGTGGAGAAGATTCCGTGGGCCCGAGCGCGCGAGCTTTATTTGCGCTGGCACCATAGCATCCTGATCGCCCTGGTACTCGCTGGCACGCTACTCTCGTCGATGCACCAATCGTTTCTGGGAGGACTGTACCTGATCACCAAAGGCCGCCTTGATCCGCTCTGGTACACACCGTACCTCACCACGATGTTTTACCTCTCCGCGATCCCCGCCGGGCTGGCGCTGACGATTATGGCAATTTACCTCTGCGTGCGCTCGCTCAATGCTCGCGTGGACATGAATATTCTGAGCGATGTGAGCCGCGTCATTGCACCACTGCTAGCAATTTACGGGGTGTTCCGGGCTGTGGATCTGATCAACCGGGATGCGACCCAATATCTTTGGATGTGGCGCGAGGAAACTGGCTTGTTCTGGCTTGAGATCGCCTTGCTGGTGATCGCGCCTCTGCTGCTGCTGAATCTGGAAAAGGTTCGCGACATTCCACAAAATCTGTATTGGACCTGCGCCGTGATCGTGATGGGGTTTATGACTAACCGGCTGAACGTCTCCATCACCGGATTGCAAGCCAGTTCAGGGACGTATTACGTACCGAAGTGGACAGAGTTCGCGGCCACGCTGGCGACGATTGCAGCGGCGGTAGTGGCTTTCCGTTACGCCGTAATTTATCTGGACATTTTGCCGAAGAACCCGCCGAAGCAACGGGTGTTGGTGTTAAGCACTCCCGCCGAAGCGTAAACTTCAGAGCTTCCAATGAGGCCCCGGGCAAGAGCCCGGGGTTTTTCATTCACCGGCGGCAAAAAGCAGTTTCGAATTGCAGTGCGCACTCTAATCCAACGCCATTGCTTTAAGCCGGCGCTGCAACGACGTCGGATGAATGCCGAGAATCCGAGCGGCCTGGGTTTTATTGTTGCCAGTGGCAGCCAGGACCTGTTCGATGTAGTTATCTTCCAGCGCGCGCAGGCTGAGGAATTGGTCTCCGGTTGGAGAGATGTCCTCCGTGGAGAAGGTTCCAGCGGCCTTTTTCTCGGGATGACGGTCGCGAATCTCTTCCGGAAGATGGTGGACGTCAATCTCACCCTCCGGCGTGAGAATCATAGTGCGCTCAATCACATTTCTCAATTCGCGGATGTTGCCCGGCCAGCCATATTGCTCCAGCAGATCGGCGGCCGCCGGAGTAAATCCGGTGAAGCTCTTCTTCAATTCGCGGTTGAGCTGCTGCAGGATTTCGAGCGCGAGAGGCACGATATCCTCCTTGCGCTCGCGCAGAGGAGGAATGTACAACTGGACAACATTCATGCGGTAGTAAAGGTCCTCGCGAAATCGTCCCTGGCTAATGGCACTTCGTAAATTGTCATTCGTGGCAGCGATCAGGCGGATATTGACTTTGATCGTGCTCGTCCCTCCCAGCCGCATGAACGTCCCTTCCTCAAGCACCCGCAGCATCTTGGCTTGCACGCTGGCGGACATGTTGGCAATTTCATCCAGAAAAACGGTGCCACCGCTGGCACGCTCCAGCAGGCCCTCCTTGCGACGGCGAGCGTCGGTGAAGGCCCCGGGTTCGTAACCGAAGAGCTCGCTTTCCAAAAGAGCATCGGGAAGGGCAGCGCAATTGATCTCCAGCAATGGCATCGCGGTGCGCGGACTGGCGTAGTGAATGGCTCTGGCGAGCACGCCCTTGCCGGTGCCGCTTTCCCCCTGAATCAGAATGGTCGTATGGTCGGTTTCGGCCGCCTTGCGAGCCATCTCCAACATCTTAATTGTGGCTGGATTGTGAGTGATCACCCGCCCAAAGTTGTAGCGTCCCTTTTCCGACTCCACTGAATCCCGCACCCGCACTCGTAAAGTAAGCACCTCGGTCGCGCGATGCAGGGTGGCCATCAGGCCGTCCAGAGGAAAGGGCTTGACCAGATAATCAAACGCGCCCAGCTTCATGGCTTCTACGGCCCGCTCCACAAGATGATAGGCGCTCATCATGATCACGATGGCGGTCGGGTTTGCCTGTTTGATCTGGCGCAGCACTTCGACCCCATCGATGCCGGGAAGAACGATGTCCAGCAAAATGAGTTCGGGCTCCTCGTCGTGGAAGAGTTTCAGTCCATCCTCGCCGGAGAGCGCTGTGAATACCTCAAATCCATCCTGGCGCAAGCTGCGCGAGATGGTACGGAGCGTGAGCTCTTCGTCATCGATGATCAGGGCGGAATAGGGCATGTTGACTCGTGAGCCGGAGCCCGGTTCTTTGGTCACTCGGCAGTAACAAGAACGGGCTCATTTCGAAACTCTCAAACCACGATTTCGGATTCTTCTTTGGCTTTGTGTGACTCCTCCTGACGGATAGGCAGCGTGATGGTTACCGTGGTCCCACGTTTCAACACGCTGTCGATTCGAATGTCCCCCTTGTTCCTCCGCACGTACGTGGCGCTAATGCTGAGGCCAAGGCCCGTGCCTTTGCCTCCCTTGGTGGTGAAAAAGGGTTCAAAAACGTGCGGCAGAATATCCGGCGAGATCCCGCAACCAGTGTCGCTGACGCAGATCTCGATGCTTTCCCCGAAGGCGAGCTTGCTGGCCGAAACCGTGATAAGCCCGCCGTCGGGTGTCGCTTCAGCCGCATTAATCAGCAGGTTCATCAGCACCTGCGAAAGCTGATTGGAATCGACCAGGATGTGGGGCAAATCCTCGGGAACCCGGTTCTCCGCTCGTTTGCCACGCAGCGCTGGCTGGCCTTCGAGAAAGCCAAGAGTATCGCTAACCAGGCGGTGCAGACTGAGATTGCTCAACACCAGAGGTCCGGGGCGGGCATAATTGACCAGCCCGCGTAAGGTCGAGGAAATACGCTTGGTACCCGCAATGCACTGTTCGATTTCCCAGCGTTGTTCGGGATCGTTTGTGCTCTTCAACTCGAGTTCCAGGTGCGACAGGATGCCGAGTAGGGGATTGTTAATCCCGTGTGCCGCACCCAGGGCCAGTTGAGCCAGGGTCGAGTATTTTTCGTATTCGGCAAGCTGAGCCTGGAACTGGAACTTCTCCTTGTTCAACTCCCGATCTTCGTAAAGGCGGCGAAAGAGTTCTTCCTGCGCCAGGTCGCGCTCACGCTCCAGTTGCTTCTTTAGTTCTGTCACATGCTTCAGCCCTTCGCAAGCTCGCTGCCATTCACGGCGCTGAAGCCGCCACACGATGAACATCACCACCAGAGCGCCGAAAGTCAGCGGAAGGAGATAGCCCACCGTCTGCCGCCCGAGGCTGTCTCTTGATATTCGCAAGGCTGGCAAAAGACTGCCTACCGCGTCCCACAAAGCTCGCGCCTCTGCCCAGTACCGCTGCATCTCCTCCAATATGAGGCGGATCATTCCAGGCCGCTGTGATGCGGGTCACCGCGGAGGGTGCGGGACGGGCGTCCTGCCTTCGGTCCGAGTCCGGGATTTGCGCGCAAGTCACGGCAAACAGGATGGAACCGAACTACTTCTGGTTCACCGGCGATTCATCGGAGTGTGCCCCGGCTGCCGGCTACCGTGCAGGGACTATAATGGCGCGAGCGGATGCCTCTTACCTCTGGAGCAAAACTCGGGCCGTATGAAATCCAGTCCGAACTGGGTGCGGGCGGCATGGGCGAAGTCTATCGCGCACGCGACACTCGCCTCGACCGGCAGGTCGCCATCAAGGTTTTGGCAGCGCATCTTTCCTCTTCCCCTGAGTTAAAGCAGCGACTGGAGCGCGAGGCTCGTGCCATCTCCTCGTTGAATCATCCCCACATTTGCCATCTCTATGACATTGGTTCGCAGGATGGAACCGACTATCTGGTGATGGAGTTGCTCGAAGGAGAGACGGTCGCGGAGCGGCTTCGCCGCGGCTCGTTGCCTTTGAACGACGTGCTGAAAATCGGAGCCGAAGTAGCCGATGCTTTGGAATTCGCACATCGCGCCGGCATTGTGCATCGCGACTTGAAGCCGGCAAACGTCATGCTGACGAAGGCCGGAGCGAAGCTGATGGATTTTGGTTTGGCAAAACCCTTTGGGATGACTCCTCCAGCTTCTGGCGCAGCGCCTGCGTTTACGGCGGTCGCGACTATGACCGGCCTGAGTCCGGCAAGCCCGCTGACCACCGCAGGCAGCATCGTCGGCACAATACAGTACATGTCGCCGGAACAGATTGAAGGCAAAGAAGCGGACGCGCGCAGCGACATCTTCGCGCTGGGTGGAGTGCTTTACGAAATGGCGACAGGAAAGCGGGCGTTTGAGGGCAAGAGCCAGATCTCGGTGGCATCGTCGATCCTCGAGAAAGATCCGGAACCGATGAGCACGGCCAAGCCCATGACTCCGCCGGCGTTCGAGCATGTAGTGAGAACCTGTTTACAAAAGAATCCTGACGATCGCTTTCAAGCTGCGCACGATGTCAAGCTGGAACTCAGATGGATTGCGGAAGACCGAACCTCGCCGCCTGCGCCAGCCTTGCCGCCTGCAGCCGTTCAGCATCCGCGCGCGCATCTCGACTGGGCGGCGGCCGTGCTCATCGCGCTGCTCGCCGGCGCAGTGGCCGGAATTTTCATCGCCCGCCCCGGTCAGCCTGCTCGCAGCATCCGCACTGTCATTGCTCCCCCCGAGGGGACTTCATTCCGGCTGACCGGAGATCTGGCGGGTCCTCCGGAACTCTCGCCGGATGGCAGCTTGGTCGCGTTTTCCGCGGCTGCAGCGGACGGTAAGGTGGTGCTGTGGGTTCGTCCCATGGACAAGCTTGAAGCACACGCTCTGCCCGGCACGGACAACGTGACCTTTCCTTTCTGGTCGCCCGACAGCCGGTCGCTCGGCTTCTTCGCCGATGGCAAGCTCAAAACCATCGATCTCAACGGCGGCTCTCCGCAGGTGATTTGCGACGCGCTGCAAGGCCGTGGAGGGGCCTGGGGACCGGACGGAGTGATCCTCATGACCGCAGATGTCCAAGCGCCTATCGTGCGAGTCAGCACCAACGGCGGGACTCCGGTCGCGGTTACGAAACTTGATCGGACCCGGCACACTTCGCATCGCTGGCCTTTCTTTCTCCCAGATGGCAAACACTTCCTGTATGTCGCCATCAATCACGATTCCGCCCAGGCCGAGAAGGACGCCGTGTATTTCGCTTCGATCGACGGCACAGAGAACCGTCCTTTGTTTCGCTCTCTCTCGAACGCCATCTTCGCCGGCGGCTTTGTGTTGTTCGCACGAGGCAGCCAATTGATGGCGCAGAAACTCGACCCGGCATCAGGAAAGCTCAGTGGAGACACACAGGTGCTGGCCAACGGGGTTGCCAATGACCTCAGCACCTGGCACATGGATGCATCCGCTTCCGGCGCGGGATTGCTGGTGATGGGCAGCGGCGGAAATCCCGATTGGCAACTCGTCTGGGTGGATCGCACCGGGAAACGAATTGGCGTGGTGGCCGACAAACTTTCGAACCTCCAATTTGCCCGTTTGTCACCGCAGGGGGACAGGCTTGCCCTCGTAGTCGATACCGGTGCGAACGACGTGTGGGTACTCGATCTTGCTCGTGGGATTCGCACCCGGCTTACGTTCGGTCCGGTTAGCAACGACTTTCCGGTTTGGTCGCCTGACGGGAAGTGGATTGCCTACGGTTCGGAGCGCAACGGCAAAAATCATATCTATCGCAAGCTCGCCGACGGTAGCGGCGCCGAGGAGCTTTTGCTCGATGATGATCTGGTTCTGGTCCCGGGCGATTGGTCGCGTGACGGCAAATACCTGCTTTATTCGCGCGGGCCGTTTTTCAGCAATGGCGCGGAGATCTGGGCGTTGCCTTTGGAGGGCGATCGCAAACCTTTCCTGATTGTGCCCCACAGCGCCCATTCTTACGCAGGCACCGGAGGACTGTCGCCCGACGGCCGCTGGCTCGCGTACTCGTCCAACGAGTCCGGTCAAACCGAGGTGTACGTCATCCCCTTCCGCAGTGGACAGGGGAAATGGCAAGTTTCGCAGAGTGGGGGTGATCGGCCATTGTGGGGCAAGGATGGCAAGACTCTGTATTACGCCGATCTCACCTTCACGGTTTTTGCGGTGCCCGTCCAGCAACTGAAAGACACCCTGCAATTTGGGGCTGCGCAGCCGCTGGTGTCGAACCTGGCGAGCCAGATTTTTTTCTACGATGTCGCGCCGGATGGCAAGAAGATTCTTCTGAATGTAATCTCGCAGCAGGTCAACCAATCGATAACCGTGGTCACAAACTGGGCGGAAGGGTTGAAGAAGTAATGCTGGCGCGGGATTGTTTCCACGTAACTTATCGCCGCAGCAGGTTCTTGGCGATGAAGAGCACGTTCGCCGGGCGCTCGGCCAGCCGCCGCATCAGGTAGGGATACCACTCAGTTCCAAACGGAATGTAGACGCGCATTCGCCAGCCATCGCGCACCAGGTTCTGCTGCAGATCGCGGCGGATGCCGTGCAGCATCTGGAACTCGAACGCGTCGCGCGAAATTCTCTCTTTGGTGGCGAAGGCTTTGGCTTGATTGATGATGTTTTCGTCATGCGTCGCCAGGCCGTGATAGACCTTGCTCTTCATCAGAATCTTCATCAGCTTGACGTAACTGGCGTCGACTTCAGACTTGGGCTGAAAGGCAATGTCAGGGGGCTCTTTGTACGCACCTTTGCATAGCCGGATGCGGATGCCTTCTGCCAATAACTTCTCGATATCACTCTCCGAGCGCCGCATATAAGACTGAATAACCGCGCCCACGCATCCCTGATTGCCGGGCGCGCGGTGCAGTTCATGAACGAAATCAAGCGTGCGCTGCGTGTAGGGCGATCCTTCCATATCAACACGGACAAAGTTGCGCGGGTTCATGGCCGCGGCTTTGGCCACGAGTCCGGTCACCTGATCGCGTGCGAGTTGTTCGTCGACGTCGAGGCCCATGTGGGTGAGCTTCAGGCTGATGTTGGCGTTTAGCTTTTGCTCGGCAATATCGTCCAGCAGCTGGTGATAGAGCTGAGCGCTGGCTCGGGCCTCATCGGCGTTGGTGACGTTCTCACCCAGGTTGTCGATGGAGACGCTGAGACCGGATTGATTGACCGCACGCGCGGCCCGAAGCGCGTCCTCGACCTGCGTGCCAGCAACAAAACGGCTGGAGAACTTCTGCCCGATGGAGGAACGCTCGGCGACGCCGCGCAGCCAGTGGCTCTCCGATAGAGAGATAAAGAGCGCCCTTAGCACCGCTCGCCTGCGCAGATAGAGAAAATGATGGAGTTATGACTACCGTGCACGAACATGAACATCACAGGAATTTGTATCACAAGTGGGCGATTTGCAGTGTGACTGCGGTCATACAGACGAGTGCGACCCTAGGTCAGAAACACTTCGTCCACATAGCACCAGCGCCAGTTCTCTCCGGGCTCGAACGACTGCATGATGGGATGCTTGGTCTGATGAAAGTGCTTGGTGGCGTGCTTGTTCTTGGACGAGTCACAGCAGCCAACGTGACCGCAGATGAGACATTCCCTCAGATGAACCCAGGCATCGCCCATCTCTAGGCACTCCTTGCAGCCTTTGCCGCTCGGCTTGACCTGGCGAATTTCTTTTACGTGGGCACAGGTTGTTTGTGCGTCTGGCATTGCTTACCTCGCGAATCTTTCCTTTGTGTACTCTCGTGTCCTTTGTGGTTGATGAAGTTCAAATGCACAAAGGACACGAAGGTCCACAAAGGACAACTACTGACCCTGCTCTTCCAGGAACTTCTCCACTTCCAATGCAGCCATGCAACCGGTGCCGGCCGCGGTGATCGCCTGGCGATAGCGCCGATCCTGCACATCCCCGCAGGCATAGACCCCGTGCACGCGGGTGAAGACGTTGTTTGTCGTTTTCAGATAGCCGTCCTGATCGGCATCGAGCTGGCCTTCGAACACCTTGGCGTTGGGAATGTGACCGATGCCGAGAAACAATGCGCTGGTGGGAAAGTCCCAGACTTTGCCAGTCTTAACATTCCGCAGCTTCAAGCCGGTGACTTCCTTCTGGTTAATGTCGTGAACGTCTTCGACGACTGTATCGAGAAGAAAAGCAATCTTGTCGTTTTTCTGGGCGCGCTCCAACATGATTTTCGAGGCTCGGAAATGCTCGCGGCGATGAATGACCGTGACCTTGGTGGCAAAGCGAGTCAGGAAAATCGCTTCTTCCATGGCGGAATCGCCGCCCCCCACCACGGCAATTTCCTTGCCTGAGAAAAAGAAGCCATCGCAAGTGGCACAAGAAGAAACGCCGTGTCCGATAAGTTGCTGCTCGTGAGGCAATCCCAGCCAGCGCGCCGATGCGCCGCTGGCGATGATCAGCGTACGAGTGTGGACGACCTCGTGGCCGACATGAAGCTTGAACGGACTCTGGCTGAGATCGACGCTGCTCACGTGGCCGTGTTTGTACTCGGCACCGAAACGCGACGCTTGCTTGCGCATGTTCTCGATCAACTCTGGGCCCTGAATGCCTTCAGGAAAACCGGGGAAATTCTCCACCAGCGTCGTAAGCGAAAGCTGGCCACCGGGCTCATGGCCTTCGAGCACCAGCGGTTTCAGATTGGCGCGCGCGGTATAAAGCGCGGCAGTGTGTCCGGCACAGCCCGACCCCATAACAACCACGTTGCGGATATTTTCCATAGAGTAAGAAGTTAGATTACGAATTTCAGATTTGGGTTCAGCACGCCAAACTGAGTACTGCTGGATATCCTTCTGCATGAAGCCGCTCTCGGGATAACCCCGAGACAATCCCGGTCACTTGTTTTCCGGCGCGGACTTTTCCGGTGCCGCCTTCTTGGCCAGAGGTTTCGCTGGCGGCTTTGATTTGGTCGCCTCCACCGTGCCCACCCGCGCCAACTCTGCGGGCACCGTATTCCGCGCTGCCAGAAGATTGCGATAGTTGGTCACAATTGCAGTCGCACTCTGAAACAGCGGTTCGTAGGCGCTTTGGTCCGGCGGAGGATTTCCCTCGGTTCCGGGGCAGCGAGCCAGCACGACCGACGACTTGCCAAAACGCTCCAGCTTGATTCGGCTAGCCGGGGTGCTGGTGCTCAACATGCTCGCGGGCGTCGTCACCGAAGAGGCGTTGTCTTCGATGGCCACCTGCATCAAGTCCTTGGGGTCACGCACCCGGAAGACCAGAGTCTCCACCATATTTTTCGGGTCATGGCTGAACGAATACTGCACCGTCGAAAAAACGGCCTGCACCGAGAACTCGCGGCGAATCCGCACCCACTCGGCGGTCCCGGAGTCGGACGAGAATTGTGCGCTTTCCCCTACCTTAAGGAAATCAGGACGTTCCTCGAGCGTCGAGCGTCCACGATCGATCTCGAAATCCGGACTGAAGAGCGGTTGCTTGGGAATGCGGGCCAGCGCAGAAGCAATTTCCTGTTGCTCCTCCGGCGAAGGCGAACAGACATTCAGCACATTCACCTTGACCTGCGGCTGCGAGGCTTGTTGAGCACTGGTCAGTTGCGATAGGCCAATACTAATCAGGATTGTCAGGATGTTTCGGAGCACGAGGGCATTCTAAACGAAGATCACGAAAAATCTTAAATCGCAGAGCCCTCGGTAGTGACGTAGCTATGATACGTCTTCCCGTGTGCGCCGACAAAGACGTCGCAAGCAACGTCCGGACAGCAAGGACTTCCTGTTCGGTTTGTGGAGGTAAAATCACTTCATGGCGAACTTAACCCTTATTTATGGATTACGGCTCCTGCCCTCCGAGGAGGTCGCGGAAGTGGGGGACGCAACCCTCAAACTCAAGAACGGCCGAGAAGCTCGCGTGACGATGCACCTGCTAGAAGGCAGTAAGGATGAGATTGAAAAACAATTGAAGACCAGCCTGGACGCGTTCTTCGATTTCTATCCGGAGATTTGAAACGACCGGCTTCACGCCTCAGGCTTTTGGGGCCCGGTCAAATCTGACTTCTGAATCCCGAAGCCGCGTTTCCCATCTATAATTCGGTCTTACGTCATGGCCCTGCCTTACCGATTTCTGCGCCTGCGGCTTAGCGAAGCGGGAATGCTGCCCACCAGCAAAGTGGCGCTGATCGCCTGGTACCTGCTGGGGCTGGATCTGCTGCTGTTTGGGCTGCAAAAAGCGTTTGGGCTCCTTAAACTTTCGTACGGCGAGAGTCTCGGCGGATGGATCAGCTTCCTCAGCTTCCTTGTTATTGTTCTATTCTCGATCCTGGCCTTCCGCTGGATAAAAGCGAAAGCACTCTGGCGGCTGCGCAACCGGCTGATCGTCACCTACGTCTTTATCGGCTTCATCCCGCTGGTGTTGCTGGTCGGGCTGGCGTTCGGATCGTTCTATTTATTTGCCGGACAGTTCGCCACCTTTATTGTTACGACGGGACTGAATTCCGAGTTAAGCAGTTTGTCCGCCGCCAACTCCACGATTGCCGGCCACCTCTCTGCCCAGATACAGCGCGAACCGGCGGCATGGACGGCCTCGCTGGGAAATCTGCACCAGACCGACAAGCACTGGGCGAATCGCCAACTCTGTGTCTGGTTGAACCAGAAGATGGTTCTCAACAGTTCTCCAGCAGGAATTGCGGCCCCGATACTTCCGCCATATCTGAAAACTCCTTTCCGCGGGGTGGTCCGTGATCACGACACACTTTTCTTGCGCGTGCTCGAGACGGTTCCGCTAAGCGAAGGAAATTTGACCGTTATCTCCAGCGAGCCGGTTGATCAGTTGCTACAAACTCTCGCAGGAAACTTAGGAGAAATCACGTTGTATGAGGGGCTGAGTCTCCACAAAGTCGGACGAACTGAACCTGGCCCAGCAAGCGGTACGCAAGTCCTCGCCGGAGACAACAAGAAGGTCGTGCTCGACACCAGCAAGGCGAAGCTAACGTTCAGTTCCGGCACGATTCCTCCACCCACCCGCGCTCTGGATCGAGGCGTGCTGTTCGCCACCTCGGTTCCCATTACTGACTGGGACGATGGTGACACTGGCAATCCCATTGGCATAACCGTGCAGACCCGTATTTCCAAACTCTATGAGCGCCTGTTCGCGGCTCAGGGAGATTTTGCGCCCACAGTTGAATTTTTCTTGCTGTTCGCGGTGGTTATCTTCGCAATCATCGAACTGCTCGCAATATGGATTGGCACTCAGCTCACGCGCACCGTGACGGGCGCTGTTGCGCAGCTTTACGACGGCACCACGCACGTCAACCGTGGTGACTTCAGACACCGCATTCCGGTGAAGTCCAATGACCAGATCGCTACGCTGGCAAACTCGTTCAACTCCATGACTGCCTCGTTGGAGAAGCTGATCGAGGAACAGAAGGACAAACAGAGGCTGGAAAACGAGTTGGTGATTGCTCAGGAAGTCCAGGCGCAATTGTTTCCGCGCGAAAGTGTTCAACTCGCTTCGCTCGAAGTACACGGGTTCTTCCGGCCGGCGCGGACGGTCAGCGGCGACTACTATGATTTCCTGACCCTGGATTCCGATCGGCTGATTCTGGCCGTGGGCGACATCAGCGGCAAAGGAATTTCGGCCGCGCTGCTGATGGCAACCATCCACTCCGCAGTCCGTGCTTACAGCCTGCAGGACATTCCCGTCTTGCGTGAACCTGCAGCCGTGGGCGCGGCGCTCGGTTCCGATGTCATGCGAGCTTCAGGATGCCATGGCGTCGACGTGTCCCCGGGTGCGTTGCTTTCACTGCTGAACCACCAGCTTTACGAAAGCACGCCACCGGAAAAATATGCCACGTTGTTTCTAGGAATTTACAACGGCGCCGAGCGCAAGCTTACCTACAGCAACGGCGGCCACCTGCCGCCCATCATCATGAGCGAGGACGGCTCCATTCGCCGCCTGGAGTGCGGAGGAACCGTGGTCGGGCTGTTCGATCAAAGAAGCTACGAAGAAGGTTCGGTCGAACTTCGCCGCGGCGAGATCCTCCTGGCGTACACCGACGGTGTAACCGAACCGGAAAATGATTTTGGCGAATTCGGCGAGCGGCGGTTGATCGACCTGTTGCGGGAGAATCGAGAATTGCCGTTGCCGCGAATCAGCGAGATTGTGACTGCGGCCGTCGACGACTGGATCGGCGCCAACGAACAACCTGATGACGTCACCCTGGTGCTGGCGCGCGCAAGATGATTGCGTGGCCATGCACGAGCGAGGACGCCCTCGCCCGTGCTCTACCGGTGGGCAAAGCTATAAGCCACCCCGTACGCGGAATCGCCGCTGGCATAGACCGGGAAGGCGCGCTCCAGTTTATGGTGACCGGTTCTGTGCAAGAGATAACTGATCGCAACCACGCCCGCCATTCGTCCTCCGAAAAAGACCAACTGGCCAGCGGTTCCACTCTCGCAAAGCGCCGTTGCCATGGAATCCAATTCCCTTCCTCCATTACTCAAGTTCCGGTGGGTGATGCCAAAGTCCACAGCTTCGAGCCCGGCGTGGCTGAGGAAAAGTATCTTGTTGGTTGCGTCCCAGAAATTGTGTTCAGTTGGAACCTCCCGCAGATCTTGAGCGCTGACAACACCAGAAATTGAGAGTGCCAAGGTGACAAGATAAAATTTTCCGCGAGGTCCCATGAACCCAATCTAAGAGTCGGGTAACGGGACACCAAGATCACGTAGGTATGCGTGGACATTTCTCAAATCGGAATCGGGAGCAGGAGCCGATTCCAGTTCCAAAATAAAAGATATGTTCGCATCCGCAGACGAAGATGACGCGAGCAGACGACCAACGACAGCCGCGCTGGCGCGGGAAAGACCGCTCCACACCTTGGTAATGTTTCCTAATGGTCGTACTCTGGTAATCTCTCTCACGATACCACCGGGCTGTCGCCAGCAAGGGGTACGTTTTGAGGAGAGGCTATGAGAACTTCAGTTCGATTGGTGATTGCGGCGTTACTGTTTTCCACGGCCAGTTCCGTATGGGCAGCGCAGCCGGATCGCATCACTGGCCCAGTTGACAACAGCCAGACGGTAGTCCTGAAGGGCACGGTTCATCCCAGCGCCCAACCGCAATATGATAAGGGTCCGGTTGATCCTTCGATGAAACTGCCTTTCATTACTTTACTGATCCAACCGTCGACCACCCAGCAGGCTGCGCTCAAACAGTTGCTCGCGGAACAACAAGACCCGTCGTCGCTGAACTACCACAAATGGCTGACGCCGGAGCAGTTTGGGCAGCGCTTTGGCCTGAGCCGTGGCGACCTAACCAATATCACCAAGTGGCTGCGCTCGGAGGGTTTCGCCATTGCTCAGGTTGCGCGTGGGCGTGATTGGATTGCTTTCAGCGGGACAGCGGCGCAGGTACTACGCGCCTTCCACACGGAACTTCGCCGCTACAATGTGGACGGTGAAGAACACTTCGCCAACGCAACGGATCCCTCCATTCCCAAGGCTCTGGAAGGCATCGTGGCGGGCTTCCGTGGCCTGAACGATTTCCATCTGAAACCACTAGCCGTCAAGAAATCCGAGTCCATCAAGCTTAGCCCCGACTACTTCAATCTCGGCAATAACAATCTCGCTCCGGGCGATATCGCGACGATCTACGACATCGGCTCGTTGTACAAAGCTGGAATCGATGGCACGGGCATGAGCATCGCGATTATGGGACAAACTGACATCTACCCGGTGGACATCGCCCAGTTCCGTGCGGGATTTGGCTTGTCCGCGAGCGTTCCCCAACAGGTGCTTGCCACAGGTTGCACCGACCCGGGTGTCACCGGTGATCTGGTCGAGGCGGATATCGATCTCGAGTGGTCAGGCGCGGTCGCACGCAATGCGACTATCATCTTCGTCAAATGCGACCCTAACAGCGGGGGCGTGTTCACCTCTGCCCAATATGCCATCGACAACGATCTTGCCCCGGTTATCAGCATGAGCTATGGCGGCTGCGAGTCATTGAATGGTCAAGGTAACGCGGTTGGACTTCAGAACCTAGTTCGAAAGGGAAATTCGGAGGGCATAACATTTCTTGCGTCGTCTGGAGATAGCGGAGCCGCCGCTTGTGACGCCAGCACCGTCACTGCGGCGGCCCAGGGTCTCGCGGTCAATATTCCCGCTAGCGTTCCCGAAGTGACGGCCGTGGGTGGCACGGAATTCAACGAAGGCAGTGGAACCTACTGGGGCACCAGCAATGGGTCTAACGGCGGTTCGGCGGTCTCCTACATTCCTGAGCTAGGGTGGGATGATAATTCGACTGGAACCGGATTCGACCCCCACCTCGCTTCCACAGGAGGCGGCGTAAGCATCTACTTCCCGAAGCCGTCATGGCAAACCGGCCCGGGCGTTCCTAATAATACCTTCCGCAACGTACCGGACGTCGCCATGTCCGCCTCAGCGGACCACGATGGTTATACGGTCTGCACAAACAATGGCAGTTGTGCCGGAGGAGTTCAGAACGCCGGCATTTATGGCGGCACCTCCGTCGCGTGCCCGGTCTTTGCCGGCATCGTGGCCCTGCTCAACCAGCAAATGAAGAACACGCCGCCCCTCGGCTTGGGCAACATTAACCCTACCCTTTATACGTTCGCCCAGACCTTGCCCACGGCCTTCCACGACGTCCCTGCTGGCAACTACAACATTTCCGGTGCCACTGCCAATCCTAGCGGCAACATGGTTCCCTGCACGCAGGGAAAACCAAGTTGTCCGGCCACTGCTCCTTTCCAATTCGGGTTTCTCACCGGCACAGGCTACGACCAGGCGACAGGACTGGGGTCGGTGGACGCAAATGTTTTCGTGACCAACTGGGCGTCTGCTGCAAAGATACCGACTACCACGACCCTGACGCTGTCCCCGACATCAGTCACAGTCGGAGGAGCCGGGCCAATCGTGGCAACAGCCAAGGTCACCCACGCGACGGGAACTGGCACGCCGACGGGAACGGTGAACTTCTATGTCGACGGTAGCACGACTGTCGCGGGCAGTGGGACACTAAGCAGCGGCACCGCTACTTTCAACTACAATCCAAGCACACTCGCAGCGGGGAACCACACGATTACCGCAACCTACGAGGGCGACACCAGCTTCGCCGGTTCGACGTCAACGGCGCAGACCTTAGGCGTGCAGGACTTCACCATCGCGGCCAATCCCACTACGGTTGCCGTGACCGCTCCCGGACAGAACGGGACCTCGACGCTGACCATCACGCCGCTGGGTGGCTTCAGCCAGACGATAACCTACACTTGCACCGGGCTGCCTTCGGAAGCGACCTGCACCTTCGCTACTGCTTCAGCCACGAGCGAGACGCTGACGATCGCGACCACGGCTCCCTCATCCAAGTTGGACAAAGGTCCTTTCGGGCACAGCCGCGGACTTTTCTACGCCTTGCTGCTTCCGGGGCTTCTGGGCCTGGTAGTATCGGCGGGGAGTCGCAAGCGGACCTTGCGCGGCGCCCGTTTGCTCGGTCTGCTGGCCGTCCTCGCGATCTTTACCTTCTGGATGCCAGCCTGCGGTGGCGGTGGCGGCAGCAGCACTCAAAGCAATCCGGGAACGCCGGCCGGCACCAGCACGGTGACCGTCACAGCAACTGCAGGCTCGCTCAACCACACCGTGCCAGTTACTTTAACCATCCAATAGAAAAATAAAGAAAAGACCCGCGATACCCGATGCGCTCCGTGAAAGCGGAGCGCATTTGTTTTGTGCATTTCCCGGCGTCCGCGCCGGCTAACCAAGGACAGCGCTGGTAGCGGGATTCCGAGCCACGGAGTATTCTGCTCAATGACGGCAGGCCGGGTAACTTCATTCGAGAGACTTTCAAGATGCCGACCGAACTCATCACCCTGCAGCAGTTTCGCGATGTTCCCGAGGCCTTGCTTGCCAAGGGCAAACTCGAGTCGGCAGGGATCGCCTGCGTCCTGGCCGACGGCAACCTGGTTCGCATGGACTGGCTGCTCTCAAACGCCGTAGGCGGCATTCGCTTGCAAGTTCATCAGCAGGACGCCGCGTCAGCTCGCGCCGTTCTGGACGAGCCTATCCCTACAGAGTTCAGCGAAGAGGAAGTGGGCGAGTCCTATGCCCAGCCACGCTGCCCGCGCTGCTATTCGCTCGACATCGGTTTCGAAAAGATCGATCGCTTTTGGACGTTTGGTCTTTGGTTGCTCCTGTCTTTCCCTATTCCGGTTCGCAAGAACAGCTGGAAGTGCTACACCTGCGGCAGCGAATGGGTGGAGGAGTGAGGAGTGAAGATGCCGGTTGCTGTAATTTGATCGCGACCCAGGCCCGCCCGTGCAGGCTCCAGTTTAGGCCGCCAAAATGGTCATGCAGTTACTTCTGTGCAAAAATACCGTCAGTTGGCACTTGCGTTCTATCCGCTGTGAGAGATACCATCAGAGTGTTCCCAAGCGGCCATGCTCCCTAGCTGGCCTCCCGCGCCCATAAGCTCCAGGCGCCTTAGACGGACAAAGATCATTCACGGATGAACTCCAACCGCATTGGGTTTCCACGCACGCTCGGTGCACGTGCGCGAGCGCACTACCCGGAAGGCGGTTGCACCACGGCACCAAACACAGCCCCCTTGTGGGGTGGGCTGGAACGCAGGACTACACATTAAACATTAAACATTAAACAAAGAGACACACTATGAATGTTGGACCCGGAAGTCCCTCCGGAGGCGGAGGGAGAAGCAGACGGCGGCGCGGACGTCGCCCATCGAATCGCTCAGGCCCGCTCGGCGCTCGCGATCGCCAGCAAACAGGCATCTACAGCGCTCCCATGGACCACAACTATCGCGGCGCTCTCGGCGGTGACAAGGGCGGAGGGCGCGGCCGAGGCGGCCGTCCCGGCTTTGCGCCTGCCTATACTCCCGTGGAGCCCGAGCCGCTCCCGCCCAACGAGGATGCCAATTCGCGCATCTTCGCCTTCGTCGATGACATGTTTTTCCAGGCGAAGATTCAGGAGACGGCACGCAAGCTCAACGTCAAAGTCGAGTTCGTCAAAAACGAAAAAGATATGCTCGAGCGCATCAAACTGAACGGAGAAGAAAAGCCTTCGCTGGTCATCTTCGACATGAATAACGCGAACGCCAAGCCGCTCACTCTGATTCCGAAACTCAAGAGCAAACTGAAGAAGACTTCGATCATCGGATTTCTCTCGCACGTGCAAGGCGACCTGAAGCAGAAGGCCCACGAAGTAGGATGCGACATGGTATTGCCGCGCTCAGCCTTCTCGCAAAACCTGCCGCAACTGCTCCGCCGCCACGGCGCCGCAGAAGACGAAACCGCCGCAGACTGAAAGTGTAGGCGCGGGCGTCCTCGCCCGTGCAGATGAGCCGAAGGGCACGCCTCCTGCCGCGAGCGATACCGCGGAACGATAGCGCGGAGCGGTTACCGTGGAAGGGCACGGCTTCAGCCGTGCCGCCAATCCCGCAGAGCCGACTCAGGCCCCGCAGGGAATCAAGACTCTCACCCAGCCGCTCCAGAATATCTTGAAGAAAGCCTTCCCTATCCCGGAGGCCACTGCAGGTTACGGCCTCCCAGAAGGTGCACGTGCAAGTGAAATACCGACTGCCCGGCACGTGGGCCGACGTTGAGCACGGTCCGGTAGCCATCCTCGATGCTGCGCTGCCGCGCAATGTGGGCGGCAGCCAATTGGCACCGGCCGATCAGTTCGGCGTCTTCAGCCACGGCTTCCTTGAGTCCGTGAACGTGCTTTTTGGGAACGACCAGGACATGCGTCGGCGCTTGCGGATTAATATCGTCGAAGGCGTAGGTATGCTCGTCCTCGTACACCTTCTTGGAAGGAATTTCCCCGCGAATGATGCGGCAGAACAGACAGTCGTTCATGACACCGTCCATAGATTCGGAAGATTCGGAAAATTGGAGACACACCCTAGCCGGGGGTCGCCAGGACGGGGAAGGCGCGGACCTACTATACCCGATCGCAGCAAGAATTTGCAGTGCGGTTGCTGGTGCTGCTTAAGATTTTCAGCTCAGATTCGGGCGCAGTTCTCTTAGTCGAGCCTTACCAGAAAGATTGCCCCTTGCGAAGTCTGGGTCTTGCGGGCGACCTCTTCGGCGAGTTTGCGATCGTCATCCTGCACCCGCACTCGCACCCACCAATCGCCGACCGGACTGCTGAAACATTGCACTTTCGCGGTCTGATAGCGATGGGACAGATGGTCGGCTAACTTGTCCGCAGCGTGCTCTTTTTCAAACGCGCCGATCTGTACGGCCCATCGGCCACCGGTTTCGAGTGGCGCTGGAGTGCGCAACACTTCAATGCGGACCATGGCAACACCCGCCTGCAAGACGTCAGTTCTCTTCGCTGCCGCTTGCGAGAGATCCAGAATACGGCCTTCGATGAATGGTCCGCGGTCAGTGATTCGCACCAGCGCCGAGCGTCCGGTCTTTAGGTTGGTGACGCGCACGATCGAGCCCAAGGGAAGGGTCCGATGCGCTGCAGTCATGGCGTGCATGTTGTAGACTTCGCCGTTAGAACCGCGGCGATTGTGATACGGGCCTCCGTACCAACTCGCCAGGCCAGTTTCCACCGAGATGGGTTTGGCATCCCGCGGGATCCGGAGCGCATCTTCGTCCGATTGCGCGCTGGCGGTGACCTCAGTCTTAACCGGCGGAACCGCGGGCACAGAAGCAGTCTGTGTATCGGGTTCGCTGATTGGAGGTGGAGGCGGAACATCGATGCGCGCCTGTTTGTGCTCTCCGCAACCTGTGAGCAGCAATGACAGAACGAGAATGAGCAGAGCGATCATAACCGTACCTCCTCGCTCGGCATGACAAACGGAGAAATTCCTCACTTGTGAGGAGGCGGGTTCTTCTCCATATAATCGGCGAGATGGGCGAGTTTCTCCGCAGCAATTCGCAATGCCTTCGTAGAGTGCTGGCGGACCGCCGGCACGACTTCGTCGTTCAGATAGTTGAGCAGCTCCGCCGCTTCCTTCTCTACGGTGGTCGCGGCCTCGGCTACCGATTTGTTGACCCGCGCGGAAGCTTCTTCCACCTTGCGGTTGAAGTCGTTCATGGAGTTCCTTCGATTTCGTGAGCGCGTCAAGGTGCACTCGTAGATTGCGGAAACCAGGCGCTGCCATTATTTCGTGCCGCGAAGCGAAGGTCAACGGGGAGGCATCCTTAGTCACACCCCTGCTGCCAACGAAGCAGGCGCGGTGAAAGGCTTCCGAACATTTGCCTTCTTTACAGTAGAATCGCGCCATGTGAACTCCGACGACGGATAACCCTATATTTGTAGTCTTAGAGTGCGTGAAGGTTGTACGGTCTGCATAGATGACCTTAGAACAAGGCACTTCGAAAATGGAGGGCTCGGCCCGGCAGCGCTTCCAGCGGAGGCTGCTCAATTGGTTCGACCGGCATAAGCGCGATTTGCCCTGGCGGCAAGACCGCGATCCTTATCGGGTATGGCTCTCCGAGGTTATGCTGCAGCAAACGCGAGTAGCCGCGGTTACGGATCACTATCGGAAATTCCTGCGCCGTTTTCCAAGCATCGAAAAACTGGCTTCGGCGCGTGAATCGGCAGTGCTGGCCGCCTGGAGCGGGCTTGGCTACTACCGGCGCGCCCGGATGCTGCACGCTGCGGCGAAGAAAATTGTGAAGCAGTATGGTGGAAAGCTTCCAAGAACTGCTGGAGACTTGCGCGCTTTGCCTGGGATTGGCCGCTATACTGCGGCGGCGATTGCCAGCATTGCCTTCGACGAACCCGTCGCCGTGGTGGACGGAAATGCGGAGCGCGTCTTGCAGCGCGTGCATGGGAAGAATCTTGCGGGCGAGGATTTGTGGCGCGCCGCACAAGAACTACTGAATCGGCGTCGTCCCGGTGATTTCAACCAGGCCGTCATGGAATTGGGCGCAACCGTATGCCTTCCGCGACAGCCTCAGTGCCTGTTGTGCCCGGTGTCCGAGGTGTGCGCCACACGCGGTGAACTGCCTGGACTGGGGAATCGGATTCGCCAGACCAAGCGAGAAATCCACTACGCGCTCGCTTGCCGGGACGGCGCGGTCTTCCTGGTTAAGCGTCCGAAAAACGTCACGTTGATGGCAGGAATGTGGGAGTTGCCTGAAACCGGCGCCGATGCCACAAACCCGGCCTGGCTTACTGTCAGGCACTCCATCACGGTGACCGACTATGTGGTCCGAGTGAGGGAGGGCCTGCCTCCGGACGGCGTCGACGGGCGCTGGGTGAGGAAAACGCGGATCACAACTTTACCTTTAACTGGCTTGGCGCGGAAAATCCTGCAGGCGGCAAATATCATCTAAGATCACTAGCTCTGGCTAAGAACGGAGATCGCGATGAAACAACCCACGTCAGGAAGTGGCAGCGAAGATACGAACCGGGGACTTACGCGACGCCGGTTTCTTGAGACTACCGCAGGCACAGTGGTGGCCAGTAAATTGTTTGCAAACGCGTTGTCAGCTGAGACCAGGAATGGAATCCCGTACCGCACGCTGGGGAACACCGGGGAGAAGGTGTCCTGCGTCGGACTCGGCGGATATCACATTGGTATGCAAGGTGACGCGCAGGGCAGCGTTCGCATTATTCGAACCGCGCTCGACGAAGGCATCAATTTCCTCGACAACTGTTGGGACTACAACGGCGGCGAGAGTGAAATCCGCATGGGGAGGGCGCTACGCGACGGCTACCGGCAAAGAGCTTTCTTGATGACCAAGATCGATGGTCGGAGCAAGAAAGGTTCCGCACGGCAGATTGACGAAAGTTTGCGCCGCCTGCAGACCGACCGGATCGACCTTCTGCAGTTCCACGAAGTGATTCGCGACACCGATCCGGAACTGATTTTCGCTGCCAATGGCGGGATGGAAGCAGTGATCGAAGCCAGGGAAAAGGGCAAGGTGCGCTACATCGGATTCACAGGGCACAAGAGTCCGGAGATTCATCTCAAGATGCTGAACACCGCATTCGCGCACAAGTTTACATTGAATACGGTGCAGATGCCGTTGAACCTGATGGATGCTCACTACGACAGCTTCGAGAAGAAAGTATTGCCGGTGCTGCTCGAACACAACATCGGCGTGCTGGGCATGAAGCCCATGGGGGACAGCCTGATCCTGCGGAGCAAGGCTGCCGAACCAGTGGAGTGCCTGCAATACGCGCTGAACCTGCCGACCAGCGTTGTCATTACCGGTTGCGATTCGCTCGCGATCCTGCAGCAAGCGCTGAAGGTTGCCCGCAGCTTTCGTCCGTTGAGCCAGGAACAGGTGGCCGCTCTCCTGGCGAAAACTCAGAAAGCTGCGCAGAGCGGGGAGTTTGAGCTCTATAAAACGGCGCATAACTTTGACGGTACGTTCCACAATCCGCAGTGGCTGGAATAAGCGATGTGGATGGTTCGTCCGGCTAGCAGTTCGTAGATCCACGTTAGAATAGAGGCATCGGTGAAGTGGTTTCGTAACATTTTCGGAGGAAACGATATGGCTGCTCTGACCACGGGAACATCCGCGCCGGATTTCAAGCTGCAAACGATGGATGGAAAGCAATTCTCCTTGCGCGAGGCACTCCTGCGTGGCCCGGTGGTCGCCGCTTTCTTTAAAATCTCATGCCCGGTATGCCAATACACTTTTCCGTTTCTGGAGCGGATTTACAAAGCCCATGGTGGTAAGAATGTGACCATTGTGGGCGTCTCCCAGAACGACAGGAAAGAAACGGCGGCGTTTGTGAGGGAATACGGCCTGACTTTCCCGATCCTGCTGGATGACACCAAGTCCTATCCCGCCTCGAACGCCTACGGCCTGACCAATGTGCCCACCATTTTCTGGATTGCCCAGGATGGAGAGATTGAAATCTCCAGTGTGGGGTGGGACCGGAAAGATATTGAGGAAATCAACCAGAAAGCCGCGAAAAGTAATGGTGACGGGCCCAAGCCGATTTTCCGGGCGGACGAGCAGGTGCCGGATTTCCGCGCCGGTTGAGGATCAAAGAATTAGCCCGCGGTCCGCGGGACAAAGTTTTAGCAAGCCATAGTAGCGACGGACATTTTGCCGGGACGGCGGTGCTACAAATCATGCCGGAGCAGGCTACACATCCAAACCGAAGGGGCAGTCCACTGGTAACCCCGCCTTTTTTGTGCTTTCCCGTACAATAAAAACCTTATCCAACGTCACTCATTGGAGCCTCTGGGGATGCGCACTAGCGTCATTGTGCTTTTCTTGTTTTTCGCGTCCGCGAATGTTGCCACGGCGCAGACATCGCATAAACACAAGTCGTCGACGGACACGGTGCGACTGCCCGGCGCTGCCTTTTCGGCTATTCAGAAGATCGATCCGGAGCGGATCCGTGCGCATGTACGCTTTCTGTCTCATGACCTGCTCGAAGGTCGCGGCACAGGGCAGCGCGGCGGCGACATCGCCGCGGAATACATCGCTACCCAGTTCGCTCTGTATGGTTTGAAGCCCGCGGGGGACGGCGGGAGCTACTTGCAGAGAGTTCCGATGGTTGGGATCACGCCGGCGGCGGAAACGACATTTTCGCTGGTTCCGTCGAGGGGTACGGCTACAAGTCTGAAGCCGCTCGAACAATACGTCGCCTACGATCAGACGCAACAGCCGCAGTCTGAAGTCGACGCTCAGATCGTTTACGTGGGCTATGGAATCGAAGCTCCCGAATATAAATGGGACGACTACAAGGGCACCGATGTGCGCGGCAAAGTCCTGCTGATGCTCGTCAACGAACCGCCCTCCGACGATGTAAATTTCTTCAAAGGTAAAGCGCTCACCTATTACGGACGTTGGACCTACAAGTACGAAGAAGCCGCGCGCAAGGGCGCCGTCGGCGTGATTCTTATCCATCAGACCGAGATGGCGAGTTATCCCTGGGAGGTCGTCCGCAATTCGAATTCGGGAGAGAAATCGTTTCTGAAGCTGGACGGTTCGCCGAAGCTGAAGGTTGCATCGTGGGTTCAGACCGAAGTTGCAAGACAAATTGCCGCCGCTTCCGGCATGGATCTCGACCGCATGATGGCGGATGCGCTCTCCCGAAATTTTCATCCAGTAACGCTATCGGTGAAGCTGAAAGCGCATATGGCAAGCAAGATCCGCCCATTTGAATCGAACAACGTGCTGGCTATTCTGCCGGGGTCGGACCGCAACCTGAAAAGTGAGGCTGTCCTGTACACGGCCCACTACGATCACCTCGGCATTCGTCCCGACATGCCGGGTGACAACATCTACAACGGGGCCAACGATAACGCGACCGGTTGCGGCATCTTGTTGGAACTTGCGCGCACCTATGCGGAAGCTTCACAGAGGCCACGCCGGTCCATTCTGTTTGCCTCAGTGACGGCGGAGGAGCAGGGTTTGTTGGGCTCGGAGTATCTGGGCAAGCATCCGCCAATTCCCGCCGGCAAAATCAGCCTCGATCTGAACTATGACGACATCCCGCCCCTGGGCTCGCCAGAGGAAGTGGAGGTTTCTGGAGCCGAGCGCACTACGTTCTATCCCCAGATCGAGGCGATGGCAAAAACATTTCGACTGAAGATTCGTCCCGATTCACTGCCCGAGGCCGGACACTACTATCGCTCCGATCACTTTAGCCTGGCACGCGTCGGCATTCCTTCGTTCTCAATTAACGAAGGTACGAAGTATAAAGGACACGACGCTGCCTGGGGTATGCAACAGGCGGAAGAGTACACCTCAAAGCACTATCATCAGCCGAGCGATGAATATCATCCCAGCATGGATTTCACTGGCGATGCGGCCATGGCGCGCTTCGGATTTGTGTTGGGATGGGAAGCGGCGTCCCAAACGAAATTAGTGGGCTGGCAAAAAGGCGATGAGTTTGAGGCGGCGCGAATGAAAAGCTTTGCCGGCTCCGAGTAGGGCAGGTCAACTCGCCATCGTTTTCAGAGCAGGGCTGACGATTAGCGTTGCTTCAGTGAGTCGCTGGACGTCATCCGCCTTCATGCCGGGCGCAACTTCTTCCAGCACCAGACCTGAAGGCGTCACTTGAATGACCGCCATCTCGGTAACGATTGTGTTCACCACCCTGACGCCAGTCAGCGGCAACGTACATTTCTTCAGGATCTTTGGCTGAAGGTCTTTGGTCGTATGCTCCATGGCGATGATCACCCGCCGCGCGCCTGCGACCAGATCCATGGCGCCGCCCATGCCCTTTACCATTTTTCCGGGGATCATCCAATTGGCCAGGTTGCCTTCCTCATCCACTTCCATGGCACCGAGAACGCTCAGGTTAATGTGGCCGCCTCGGATCATGGCGAATGAGTCGGCGCTCGAGAAATAAGACGTGCCCGCCATCTCGCTGACCGTTTCCTTGCCAGCATTGATGAGGTCAGAATCCTCTTGTCCCTCGACTGGGAAGGGTCCGATGCCCAGCATGCCATTTTCACTTTGCAGGATTACGTCGATGCCCGGAGGAACGTAATTGGCTACGTGCGTTGGCATGCCGATGCCGAGATTGACGTAGAAGCCATCACGCAGTTCCTGCGCGATCCGCTTGACGATGCGTTCGCGCTTTTCAACGTCTTTGCCGGGCTTGTCCATGATCTTTGGTCGTAGGTCGTTAGCCCTCGGTCGTTGGCCAAGCAACGCCCCAACGACGAACGACCTACGACGCCTTTTTCACCGTTCTCTTTTCGATTCGCTTCTCGTACAACTCACCTTGGAAGATACGATTCACATAAACACTAGGCGTGTGAACCAGGTCCGCCTCCAACTCTCCTACCTCGACCAGGTGCTCGACCTCTGCGATCGTTACCTTGGCCGCGGTAGCCATCATCGGATTAAAGTTACGGGCCGTTTTGCGATACACAAGATTGCCCCACTTGTCGCCCTTCCAGGCTTTCACCAATGCGAAGTCGGCTTTCAGCGCGCGCTCCATCACATAAATGCGCCCGTCGAATTCGCGCGTCTCCTTGTTCTCAGCGACGACCGTACCGACGCCCGTCGGAGTGAAGAAAGCTGGAATCCCGGCGCCGGCTGCACGCATGCGCTCGGAAAATGTTCCCTGTGGTACCAGTTCCAGTTCAACTTTGCCTTGCAGAACCATCTGCTCCAGCATCTTATTTTCGCCAACATAAGTTCCGATGTGCTTACGAAGCTGCCCCGCGGCGAGCAACAACCCGATGCCAAAGCCGTCCACGCCGGCGTTGTTGCTCATGGTGGTGAGGTTCTTCACGCCCTTGCGCACGAGCGCGCGGATCAGGTTCTCGGGAATACCGCAGAGTCCGAAACCGCCAACCATAACTGTTGCGCCATCCGAGATGTCGCGGATTGCCTCGTCGGCGTTGGCAACGACCTTGTTCATGAAAAAGAGATTCTATATGAGAAATCGCTCAATCAGCCACCCTTTTCGACGATTCCATGACTCAGTCCATCAATGATTCAGTCCAGTTGCTTCCTCTTTGCCAAAGCGGTTTTCCGCAAATGGTGTGCTCGCTCAAACTCCATCGCCAGCTCGCGGGTGTCTAGATTTTCGCGAATGTGGGCCAGGTGCTGCTCCAGTTTGAGAAGAGCAGCCTGAATATTCTTCTTGTTCGTAAGAGCAACATCGCGCCACATGGAATAGGGACTGCTCGAGATGCGAGTCATCTCACGCAATGCGCGGCCTCCGGCTTCGAGCAGGGGCGCATCTGAGCCATATTCATCAACCAGCGAGGCGGCGAGCGCCGTGGATATCATTTGGGGCAAGTGACTGATCCAGGCGCATAACTGGTCGTGCGCATCGGCGTCCATGCTTGCGATGCGGGCTCCAATCTTTTCCACCCAATCCAGATACTCTCCGCTAAGGCCGTCGTAGATCTTCTGCCCTGGAACGGGAGTCACAAACCAGGCAGCTCTCTGAAACAGATCGGGGTCAGCAAATTCCACGCCGGACAATTCTTTTCCAGCCATGGGATGCCCTCCGAGAAAGCGACCGCCGGTATTCTTATGGAAGACTTTTTTCGCCCGCACCAGAACCTCTGCTTTGGTGCTGCCCACATCCGTCAGCAGTGTCTTCGGCGGCAGCGCGGGCCCGAGCCGTTCAATCAAATCGATGATCCCGCTGACCGGCGTTGCCAGAACGATGATCTCGCTGCCGCGAACCGCGTCGACGGGATTCGAGTGGCCTCCGTCAATTGCGCACTTATTCCGTGCGCCCTCGAGAACCGGCGGGCGATCGCAGCCAATGATCCGTCCGGCAAATCGATATTTCTTTAGAGCCAGGGCGAGCGAGCCGCCAATCAAGCCGGTGCCGATGATCGTGATTTGTCGAACTGGCATCAGGAATTGCTCGAGACGAAATCAAGCGATCTTGCGGCCAACTGCGGGTGCAATCATGCGCAACTGATCCATCAGCTCGGAGAATTGATCCGGATAGAGCGACTGAGCGCCATCCGACAATGCCTTATCCGGATCATGATGTACCTCGATCAAGAGCACGTCCGCACCAGCGGCCACAGAGGCTCGCGCCATGGGAGCAACTTTGTCGCGAAGCCCGGTCCCATGCGAGGGGTCGGAAGCCATGGGCAGGTGCGAGAGCTTGTGAATGATCGGGATGGCTGAGATGTCCAGTGTGTTTCGGGTATAAGTTTCGAAGGTGCGAATGCCACGCTCGCACAGAATTACATCGTAGTTTCCGCCGGCCATGATGTACTCGGCGGAGAGCAGCAGTTCCTCTAAAGTCGCAGCAATGCCGCGCTTGAGCAGAACTGGCTTCCTGACCTTGCCCAACTCGCGCAGCAAATTGAAATTCTGCATGTTGCGCGCGCCTACCTGAAAGATGTCGACGAACGGCAGCATGATGGTTATTTGCGAAATCTCCATGACTTCGCTGATAACCAGCAAGCCAAAGCGGTCGCCAGCCTCGCGCAAAAGCTTCAAAGCTTCCAAACCGAGTCCTTGGAAAGAATAAGGAGAACTGCGCGGTTTGAAAGCGCCACCACGAAGCGCACGTGCTCCGGCTTTCGCCACGCGCTCGGCTGTGGCGAAAAGCTGGTCGCGCGATTCCACGGAGCATGGGCCTGCCATCACCACGACTTGGTCGCCACCAATTCTCAATCCATTAGCGAACTGGACCACTGTGCCTTGCGGACGGAAACTTCGTCCGGCTAGCTTGTAAGGAGCACTGATGCGATGGACATGTTCGACTCCGTCTAGAACTTCGAGGTTGCGGATATCAAAATCGATGCGCGCACCCACGGCCGCCACCACGGTCTGCCGTGCTCCGGTGGAGCGATGTACGGAGAAGCCCCTTTCAACCAGGTGTTCCACCACCCGCTGAATCTGCTCCTCAGTCGCCGATTCTTGCATTGCAACGATCATAGGAAGTCGTTGGTCTCGGTCGTTAGTCGTTAGTCTTGATTCGCCGAGGACGAACGGCCAATGACCAACGACCGTTCAGTCATTCACCTCAGAATCCAATTCCGTATCACCCAACCCCTCCGTCGCTGCTGGCTTGGGCGCGATCTCTTCCTGCTGAATCTGGCGCATGACGTCCATAATGCGTTCGTAGATGCAGAGCAGATCACGATCTGGCAACGGCCCCGGATTCGCACCGCGCACATTGTTGAATACGGCCCGCTCACGATCTGGTTCATAGATGGGCATGCCAATGCCCCGTTTCAATTTGCCGATCTCGTGGGCGGCCTGCGCTCGCTGGCTCAGCAACTCCACCAGTTTGCGGTCAAGTTCGTCGATTTTCTTGCGCCAATCGAAAATATCCATAGGGCCATTTAAGCCATCAACTCTCAGCCTTCAGCTCAACTCGTCAACCTGAACCAGATAACCTGACAGCACTCGAATGCAGGAGTCATCACTTTTGATCGGAAAGGTGAGGGCTGATGGCTGAGAGCTGCTTCACAAATTCTGCCACAGACGCGGCTTCTTTGCCCGGATTCCGCTCGATAGTCTCGACGATGGCGCTGCCCACCACCGCCGCGTCAGCAAATTCCCCCACCGCGGCGAATTGCTCGGGGGTAGAAATTCCGAACCCAACCGCGATTGGAAGCCGCGTGTACTTGCGGAGGCGGCGAACCAACTTTCGCGCATCCTCAGGCAACTGCTGGCGCGTTCCCGTCACTCCAGTGCGCGAGACCGCATACACAAATCCACTCGAAGCCTCCGCGATGCGCTTTAATCGTTCGTCGGTGCTGGTGGGCGCAGCGAGAAACACAGTTGCCAACTCGTTTCGCCGCATCTCTCGCAGGTAGTCGTTCGCCTCCTCTACCGGCAAATCGGTCAGCAGCGCTCCGTCAATTCCCGCGTGGCGCGCGACCTTACAGAATCTTTCTAACCCCATTCGCAGGATCGGATTCAGATACGAGAAGATGATCAGCCCGGTCGACTGCGAATGCTGGCGCACCTCCGCCGCCAGCTTCAGCACATCGGCCAGTCTCGTGCCGTGTTGGAGTGCCCGCTGGCTGGCGCGCTGGATCACCGGGCCGTCCGCCACTGGATCGCTGAACGGCACACCGAGTTCGATCACGCTCGCACCCGCATCAATTGCAGCCAGCACGACATCCCGCGTAGTTGCCAGATCGGGATCGCCGCAGGTGACGTAAGCCACCAGAGAAGGGCGAGTTTGGAAAGAAAGAGGCATGACTTGAAGAATCGTCGATTTTCAATCTGGCAATTGACAACTGAAATCGCAAATCGATCTAACCGCCCAGCTTCAGGTTCTCCCTTAGAATCCCGATATCTTTGTCTCCACGCCCGGAGACGTTCACGATCACTACCTCTGACTTCTTCATTTTCGGTGCCCGCTTGATCACTTCCGCAACGGCGTGCGCCGATTCAAGAGCTGGAATAATGCCTTCGGTCCGAGCCAGCAGAGTGCACGCATCGAGCGCCTCTGCATCCGATGCTGAAACGTATTCCGCGCGGCCCGAATCATAAAGCGCCGCATGCTCCGGTCCGATCGACGGATAGTCCAGACCGGCTGACACCGAATGCGTGTTCGCCACCTGCCCAGCCGCATCCTGCAGCAGGTAGGAATAGGTTCCCTGCAACACGCCCGGCGAACCGCCGTGAAAACGCGCAGCATGTTCTCCCAAGCCCGTCGCCACGTCCGCCGGCTTCGACGCCGATGAGCTTCACTCGCTTGTCCTTAATGAAGTCATGGAAGATGCCGATAGAATTCGAGCCTCCGCCCACGCATGCAATGATCGCAGTCGGCAGCTTGCCTTCGGCTTTCAGGATCTGCGCCCGCGCCTCGCGACCGATGACCTTGTGAAAATCGCGCACCATCGTGGGATAGGGATGCGCACCCAGCACGCTTCCCAGAAGATAATGCGTAGTGCGAACGTTGGTCACCCAATCGCGCATAGCCTCGTTGATGGCGTCTTTCAATGTGCGCGAACCCGATTCCACGCCGCGCACTTCCGCCCCGAGCAACCGCATGCGGAATACGTTCAGCTCCTGTCGCCGCATGTCCTCGGTGCCCATGTAAACAACGCATTCGAAGCCGAGCAGCGCACAGACGGTAGCGGTAGCGACGCCGTGCTGCCCCGCACCGGTTTCGGCGATGATGCGGCGCTTACTCATGCGTTCGGCCAGCAGTCCCTGTCCCAGACAGTTGTTGATTTTGTGCGCGCCGGTATGGAGGAGGTCTTCACGCTTGAGATAAATCTTCGCGCCCCGAAGCTTTTGGGTCAGGCGCCGCGCGAAAAATAGTGGCGTGGGACGGCCGGCATATGTTCGCAGAAGTTCGTCTAGCCGGCGCTGAAAGCCGCGATCGCGCTTCGCCTTCTCATATGCGCGCTCGAGCTCCTCGAGCGCAGCCATCAGCGTCTCAGGGACGTACCGACCTCCATAGATACCGAAGCGTCCCTTGACCGGGGCCTTGGCAGTCTTGTTGCCCTTGATGAGAATCGCGGTTGCCATCTTCCTAAACGGCCCTCTCAGCCTGTCGTACGGCGGCGACAAATGCTTGGACTTTCGCTGGATCTTTCTTGCCCGGCTTGGCTTCGACCCCGGAGGATACGTCCACCCCCCAAGGCTTTAGGATTCGAATCGCTTCGGCAAGGTTTGTAGGAGTGAGGCCACCCGCCACCACAACTCGCCCGAGACTCGCAATCACTTCAATTCTTGTCCGCCCCATTTGCCAGTCGAACCTTTCTCCTGTGCCGCCGTGTTTTGAAGAGCCACCAGAATCCACGAGGAAAGCGTGAACGACTTCGGGATTCCACATCATGGCCCAACCCTCTGGTTTGGGGTGACGCATCGAAATACCGACCACGATCTTGAGCTGGGGCCGGCGCTTCGCGATCAAGTCTGCGACGTACGGATCTTCGTTGTCGCCATGCAGTTGGACCGCAGTCAGGCCTGCCTCGTCGGCGACATTGCAAATCGAATCCTCGAACTGATTCACAAACACTCCAACTCTTTCGACTGTGGGTGGCAACTGTTCGACGATCCCGCGTACTGCCTTCGACCCGACGCTTCGCGGGCTCTTCTCATAGAACACAAACCCCAAGGCGTCCGCACCTGCTTCGACCGCCGTCAACGCGTCCTCGACATTCGTGATTCCACAAATCTTTACCCAGGTCATGAACCCAGTTCTCTGTTCCCGGTTTGATCGAGGCTTACCTTCTAAGTAGCGTCTGAGAATTGCGTTCTGCTTCGGCCAGAAGCATCCTTAGCGCGTCTCCGGGTGATTTCGCCTTCATCAACGACTCACCGATCAAGAATGCCCGATACCCAACCGCGCGCAGACGGGCGATATCTGCTCCGCTGTGGATCCCGCTCTCCGCCACAGACAGCGCATTCTTGGGAATCAAGTCGGCAAGCCGAAACGATGTTTCGAGATCAACCTGGAAGGTTTTCAAGTCACGGCTGTTGACCCCAATCAGGTTGCAACCCGCGTCTGCAGCACGTCGCAATTCTTCCTGGTCGTGCACTTCGCACAAAACATCGAGGTCGTACTCGCTCGCGCGCCGGACCAACATATTCAATTCCGCATGCGACAGCGCCGCCACAATCAACAGAACCGCGTCCGCACCGTTGGCTCGCGCTTCGAGCAACTGGAATTCCTCGAGGATGAAGTCCTTGCGCAGGCAAGGCAGCTTTGTGCCTGCCGATGCAATCCGCAGGTTCTCCAATGATCCCTGGAAGAATTCTGAGTCGGTCAACACGGACAAGGCTGCAGCTCCCGCGCTCTCAAGTTCTCCTGCCAGACTCCGGGGATCAAAATCAGGACGAATGAGTCCGCGCGACGGCGAAGCTCGTTTCAGTTCCGCGATGACGGCTATGCCATTGGCGCGACCCGATTCCAAGCCGCGGCGAAAGCCGCGAGGAACATGGTCTTCAGCCTGCCGCTCAAGCTCGCGCAGATCGGCTGCGGGCTTGATCTCGCCCACTCTTCGGCGGGTTGCGGCAACTATGTCGTCGAGGCTGACGGGCATGACGAGTTGCCAAGATTATACGGGAGAGTTATCGGATCGTTTGTCATCGGCTGGTCAAGAACACGAGGCGCACAGCCAGCTAAGCCGGAAGATAAGTTCTTCGGGAACTCAGATATCAACCGGCATTGAAGGAAGGGAAAAACTGGTGCCATCGAAGGGACTCGAACCCCCACACCCTTGCGGGTACATGGACCTGAACCATGCGCGTCTGCCAATTCCGCCACGATGGCAAAAAGTGATTCGTTACACGGCGGCCCTTGCGGGCCAACCTCCAGGAGAGAACCACAGTCAATATTCTACAGGCGCGTCGCTGCCTGTCAAACGTGCGCGACGGCGTTTCGCATCCAAAGCTCAAAAAACTGAAAACTGGAGCCGAACGCCTGTCATCCTTCCAGCTTGGCTGTCATTGTGATATTCGCTTTAAGCACCTTCGACACGGGACAACCACTCTTCGCATTCTCCGCGGCCTTCTGAAAAGCGTCTTGGTCGGCGTTCGGCACTCGACCGGTCACGTCCAGATGGACCGCAGTGATCGTCCAGCCGGAGTCAAGCTTTTCCATGGTCAGCGTGGCCGTCGTCTCGATGCTGGACGCGGTTAGATTGGCCGCACCCAACTGCCCGGAAAGGGCCATGGAGAAGCACCCGGCGTGGGCCGCCGCAATCAATTCCTCAGGATTCGTGCCGGGAGTGTTTTCAAAGCGTGTGCTGAATGAATAAGGAGTACTATTCAGCACGCCGCTCGCCGACGATACCGCGCCCTTGCCATCCTTCAGTCCGCCCTTCCAGACCGCACTTGCCTTGCGTTGCATTTTTTTCTCCTCGAATTGTGAAGTCTCAGCTTACTCCATTGTAGATGGAAGCGAGCGAAGGTGTCAGGTGGTCGAAGCGCCAGCACTTAGCAGTTGGCAGTTGGTGGCCGGAGATCGCAGCCGAAGATCGCAGCCAAAAGATCAGCACTTTCGGCATCCAACTCCTAAGTGCTAAATGCTGGTCCACTCAGTAGAAGTCGGAACAACTCAGATAGAAGCCGCAGCGTTCACAACTCAGTTTGCAGCGATGCTCGAGCAATCGCACCGAGCAGTTCGGGCAGAAGCGGGACACATCAACACCGGTTGAACTCAGGCCAGCAATGCCGTCAGTTGGACTGGAACTTACGGAAGCGAGCGCGTCAGATGCCGGTTGACTCATCGTCGGCGAAACTTATCACTCGGAACCAGCGCCGCGCAATTGCCATTTTCGATTCCCTGCGCCAGCATCCAACTTCCAGTCCCGCCGATTCAACACTTTCCCAAACCCGCGCTACGCGACCTTTGCGTCTTCGCCAACTTTGAGTCCTTGATCGGCAACCGGGACACTGCTGCTCCAGCAATCTCCGATGATCCGCCAAACTCCCAGGCGGCGCCACGCCCGCAGGAACTTTCCGGCGTCGGCGACGGTCGTGTTTCCTAGCTTGATGGAAAGAGTGTAGCGTCCGACTTCAACGGCCATGTCTCCCGAGTAGTCAACGCGCGTGGTTTCAAAGCGAAGATTCTGGTATCCCGATTCGCCGAACTCCCGCAGCATGCGCTCGATCGCTTTCGGCCCTTGGGACGGCTCGCGATGCGGAAGCATCAACAGGCCGTCGGAAGCGAATAACGTCGCTACCTGATCATAGTTGCCGGTGTTGAACGCGGTGCAAAAATCCTGGGTGAACCCCCGCACCGTCGATTCAACATCGAGGCGCGGACTGAATCCAGAGACACCTTCACTGAGGGGCCGATACATCAAACTACCTCCTGGGGGGAACAGGGTGCTCGTACTTCGTGGGCTCGCCTCGGCCAAGAAACGAATCCCGCGTCACGGTTGCATTGTAGCGCAAAAATCAATGTGGAAAAGGTTAAGATTCTCGCCTGCCAAAATCCCTTCCCAAAAGAGACTGGTTCCCCCCTACCAGAGATGGGCTATGATGATCGACGCTGAGTTCTCTGAACTCTTGTGGAGGCGACGTCATGTATTTTGAGCAGTTTTACCTCGGTTGTTTGGCGCATGCTTCCTACATATTGGCCTCGCAGGGCGAAGCCGTCGTAGTCGATCCGCAGCGGGATGTGGACATTTACCTGAAAGCCGCCGAAGAACATGGAGCCAAGATCCGCCACATCTTTGAAACGCATTTGCATGCCGATTTTGTTTCCGGCCACAAAGAGCTTGCGGCACGGACGGGGGCAAAGATTTACATTGGAGCTCACGCTGGCGCCAAATTCTCCCACGTCGATGTGCGAGAGGGCTTCGAGTTGCGAGTGGGCGAGGCACTTCTCAAAGTGCTAGACACTCCCGGCCACACGCCCGAAAGCATCTGCCTACTTATCACCGACAACGCTAAGTCTTCCGATCCCTGGGCGGTCCTGACCGGCGACACGCTGTTTCTCGGCGATGTGGGACGACCCGACCTCTCGAAAACCCACACTCCGAACGAATTGGCGGGCCTGCTCTACGACAGTTTGCACCATAAGCTCCTCAAACTCGGAGATGAGGTACTGGTTTATCCAGCGCATGGGGCCGGTTCCCTCTGCGGGCGTAACATGCGCGCCGAACGATCCTCCACCATCGGCACCGAACGGCTCACCAATTATGCGCTGCAGATCAAGAGCAGGGATGAGTTTGTTCAGCAGTTGACTACCAACCTGCCCACGCGTCCCGACTATTTTCTGCAGGATGCGGAAATCAATCGCGAAGGCGCACCCACGCTCGCGGACACTCCCGAACTTCCCCAGATTTCGGCTGCCGAACTGAAGTCCATGTTGGACGAGGGAGTCGTCGCACTCGACGTTCGTCCGGGGGACCAGTTCGCGTGCGGTTACGTGCCCGGCTCAATCAACATTGCTCTGTCGGGACAATTTGCCTCTTGGGCAGGAACGGTTCTCGGCTTGTCAGCCCGTCCCATACTAATCGCCGATTCTGCCGAGCAAATATCCGAAGCCCGGCTCCGATTGGCACGCGTGGGTATCGAGGATGTGCGCGGATATTTAAGCGGAGGAGTCGCAGCCTGGAAACAGGCAAGTTTCGCGCTCGCCGCGTTGCCTCAAATCACCGTGCAAACTCTTCATGATCGCTGGCAAGCACATGCTTCCCAAGTGCTCGATGTGCGCCGCGAACCCGAGTGGCACGCGGGACACATCGAAGGCGCAACTTGGTGGCCTCTCGACAATTTCAAAGTGTCGCCTCCCGAGATCGACCGCGACCTGCCCATTGCCGTGCACTGTAAAAGCGGATACCGTAGCATGATCGCCTGCAGCCTGCTGCAGCGAGCCGGCTACCGAAACGTCACCAACGTGGTCGGCGGCTTTGACGCCTGGCACCAGGCAAAGCTTCCCGTCCAAAGTGAAAGCACAGTCGAGGCCTAACCCAGTCACGGTTGCAAAGGCCTAACCGGTCGATTAAGCTAAGCTTCACTGCCCGAGATCCCAAGCCGGGATGGCGGAACTGGCAGACGCAGCGGACTCAAAATCCGCCGACCTTCGGGTCTTGGGGGTTCGACTCCCCCTCCCGGCACCAGCACTTTTAGTTTCAATTACTTAAGGTCAATATCGTCCGTTCCTACCGCCTTCCTACCGTTTTGCATGATGCTTGCAGCTAGGCAGGCATGGCAAACCGCAAAGCATCCATCTGGCTCTACAAGAAAATCGACGGTCGCTGGCGATACGTCAAGCCAGCGATAGGTCGCAACGGGAAGATCAAACCTGATCCCGACGCCGCGTACTACGTGCGATACCGCGAAGGCGGCAAAATGGTCTGGCGCAAGTGCAGCAGCGCGGCGGATGCTACTGTTGCCTGCGAGCGTCAAGAAGCGTACCTCACCGCCGTCGTGCATGGTCTCACGCTGAGCCAGACGGAGAGAGGCGAGAAGACTCCTCTGATGGTGAGCAATCTGCTGCTGCCGTATCTCGAAGAGTACAGGCTGTTACACCGCGAGGAATCGTACAACCTGATGAAGCATACGCTGCACGAATTCTTCGGGTATTGGGACGAGAAGGGAAGGCGTGTTCGCGGCTTCGTTTCCGCAAACCTGATTGAACACATCAGGCGCTATGATCTGCTGCGCTTCAAGCAACACCTTATTGACAAGGGACGCTCCGAACGCACAGCAGCGAACAAGTGCCTTCGCATAAACCAGTTCATCCGCAGCGTGCTCAAGCTCGATCCCGGCAAGGGACTCATCACCGTCAAGGACATGAAGTTCACCGAAGCGGAAGTCAGCGTGTACAACGACGACGAGCTTGAGGACTTCAGTCCATTTGAATTCGGCAGCCTTTCGAACTGCTTGATGACCTCCAGAGTCGCCTTTGCTACTGCCTTTTCTCTTTCTGTATTGAAGAGCGGCTTCTGTTCCGGCTGCGCAGCATCCCCGGCAACCTTGCCGACAATTAACGGTGCGACCTCGATCACTTTCATTGCGCGGTCAGGAATGTCGCGTCCAATCACGACGCCTGTTCGTATGATCGAATCCGGTTTGTTCGCCTCATCGATGATTTCTTGGAAATGGTCGTGAGAGACGATGGTCAGGCGATCCACGGCAACGACGCCGACTCTCTTGCCATAAGGCAGTCTCAGTCCCCTTCCGATTGATTGCTCTACCAATGTCTTGGAGTTCGCCGCCCGCAGCGGGACGATTGTGTAGAGGTTGGTTACATCCCAACCTTCTTTGAGCATGTTGACGTGGATCACAATTTCTGTCGGATTGTCTCGGCTCTCAACCGAAAGAAGCTGCTGGACGGTCTCGTCCTTCTCTTCGCCCTTCAGGTTGGAATGAACCGTGATGACCTTTCCCTTGTAGCGACCGCCGAAAAAGGACTCAGCTTCGATGATCTTGTGCAGATCATTCGCATGAGTTGTGTCCTTGGCGACGATCAACATGAACGGTTTTACAATCGGCTTGGCTTGTAGACATTGCGGAGCCGATGCGCTTCATCAATGACGGCAAGATTCCATGCGACCTGCCGTACGTACGGTTCCTTAGACCGGGCGAATTGATATGAACAGATGACAATCTCGGAGCGGTTAAACGGGTTCAGGTTCCCGTCTCGAATTTGCTCGTTGAAAGTCTTGGTCTCCAAAATGACCGAAGGCAGGAAGAACTTGTCCGAAAGCTCCTGATACCACTGCTTGCGAAGGGCTGCCGGGACGATGATAAGAATCTTTCGTTTGCGTTCAGCCCATCTCTGCGACAGGAGAATCCCGGCTTCAATCGTCTTTCCGAGACCAACCTCATCGGCGAGGATCGCGCCCTTGGACAGTGGGGAGCGGAAGGCAAACAGCGCAGCTTCGACCTGATGGGGGTTCAGGTCGACCTGTGCGTCAGCAAGGGAAGCAGCTAACTTCTCCATGCTGTCGGAGGCGCACCGTTTCGTCAGTTCATACGCAAAATACTTGGCGTGATAGGCGGTACTCATCGTGGGGTGAAAAGCAATGATACATCCAGAGTTGCGTCCCCCCTCAAGGCGTAACCTGACCCTATCTATTTACCACAAATGCGACGCTTAGTCCGTGATTGGCTGAGGTTTCTTCGGAATTCCGAACACAGCGGAGCCAGCCGATTCGCTCTAGGCGAAACGTGCCTGAGTTCGGCTAACCTCCGCATTGGTTAGTGGAGCAAAGCCTTGACGATGCTGATCCATTCCGCATCGAGTGATTCATGGCAAACAGCCTTGCCTTGCACGACTATACCAATAGGCTGCGTTTCCCTGATCGCCTTCCTTGCGATGCAGGTAGGCGTGAACCCACGATCCCTTCGTCCTGCTGGGCGGATTCGTGTGCTCGTTTCCAATCGCCCTTGGCATCCCACCACAGTCCGGCGAGGGCAGGCGTGAGTCCGGTTGGCGGTTCAATCGCGGGGAGCGATTGACGGAATTCGTCCAAGGTCATTTGGTCATTTTCCGGTGCTGCGGCGCACCAAACTGGTTCTTACAGTCGCACGGTTCCCAATCTCCCCTGAAAACGCCACGTTATTCTGGCTCTTTTCTAGGCAGCTTCGCCAAATGGAAAGCAGTCTCAAGGTCTGCTTTCTCCATGGGGCGAAATCTGAAGATGAACCGAAGACCCGGCGACGCCCGGTGACGCGATGACAACTTTCACACAGTCAACCCCGCGATCCAGCCTACCTTCCGGCGAGCACCTGTTGTGAAGCAGATATACCTTAGTTCTTGTTTTGCTCCACCGCGTGAACGGCAACAGCCTGCGCCCCTTTTGCACTCTGAACGATAGTGAACTCCACTAGCTGTCCTTCTTCGAGTGTGCGGTACCCCGTTCCCACGATGTCACGAAAGTGGACAAAGAAATCCTTGCCTGCGCTTTCGATAAACCCATAACCGCGCACGTCGCTGAACCACTTCACGTGTCCGTCCGCTCTGCTGACGGTCGCGGAGCCTGTATTCTTACCCTTTCCAGCGATGTCAACTAAGCGGCTAGTGAGGGCTTTGAGCCTGTGAGCTTCATACGGATCGTATTTTCCTTCTTGAAGCTCTTTCTCAAGAAGCTGGCGGGCTTCCCTAAATAGATTGGTCGCCTTCGTCTGGTCCGAAAAGATAGACAGCAGGCTTGAACAGTACGCGTCCATTTTTTTCTTATCGTCAAGGTAGGGTGGCGCATCTTTCGATGCAAGGAATCTGCACAGCATTAGAAAGTGATACTTGAAAAGCCTCTTGGCGCGAGGTACATTGTCCTGCGCAAGCCACCTCTCGCATCTCACAAGAGCATAGCCGCTCAAGTAATACGGAAAGGCAGAGTGATTCGGCAAGAACATCCTGCTTCGATTCGCTTCCAATAGCTCGCCATAATACCGATGGGTGCTATGCGGTTCGTTTAGAAACATTGCAACAAAGCAATTCACCTGCGCAGGCAGAGTGACCACGTGCTGCCAATTTACAGGGAGCGTCTCATATTGCTTAGATCGCCGTTCGTAATAGAGTTTGGGTTCATGGTTCTTGCCGAATGTAGCGTAAAACTCCTCAAGCTCTTTTTGAAATGGGCTGAGTGACTCGAACGCCTCGATCTTGACCTCAGTTTGCCTATTTGTCCCTTTGGTGATGGCATTTGTGACTTCGGCGTCCCCCGTCACAATGATCTTCACTGGAAGGAACGCGCCACCAAGAAGAGTACGGTTGCGATACAAAATGTGGCTAGTTTGGCAACCATTAACAATCTGGAAGTCCACGAGCTTGAAGTTGGGACCAACCTTGTTGATGGACTGCGCGACAATCGTGATGCCATTGTTGAGGAGTACGAACTTGTCTCGTTGATCAGCCCGGTCGAGTGTCGCTTGGACTTCCATGTTCACGGGGTTGTTCCCTTGAAAATCGCGAACGTTGTCATAAAACAAACTTCTTTGGAGATTGCCCTCGGCATCGCAAATCAGCTTAAGGTACTCCGTGCAAGGCAAGATTCCGATGTAGGCTTCCTGAACGTGTTCTATGGTTGGCAGAATCGTGTGTTTTTCGAAAACTATCTCGCGAACCACCATTCGGCGTAATTCGCGATACAGTGTTTTGATGGCGTCCGCGTCGATAGGATTGAAACCAACTTCACTAAAAAGACCCGTAGCCATTAGCTCCGTCTTACCAGCTTTGATGCGTTCGTTCAAAGCCGGGTCGCCGGTCCATTTCCCACAGGTCGCATAGAACAGCTCGCACGTGGGTGCCTGCTCCATGTCACGTGTTTTGGAGTATATGTACTCTTTCAACTCGTGAACTTCGCGCAATTGCGCGTTCATAGGACTAATCGTTTCTTTCTTGAAGAACGTTTGGACACCATAAAGAAAATTTCCAATATCCGCGACGCTAAACTGTTCGGATGTCTTGGACTGAACGAACAAGAACCGGACATCGAGGCGTCGCAGGGTACGCAGGAAAAAGTTGACGTCTTCCTTTGAAGACACAAGATGCTCATTCACAAGAATCGCAATGCCGTCGATCCCCATGTCACCACTGCCACCGATGCGCATGGATTCAAAGTCGGTATTCTCGGGGTGTTCCCTGCAAGCAACACAGTAATTAACAAAATGCTCAAACGCCTCCGACTCTTGGAGGTCCGCCAGTTCGCGGGTTTCAACGAAATCCTTCAGGTAACCTTCAATCAACTTGTCTTTCATATATGTCCTCTGGAGCAGATAAAAGAGACATTGTAACTGCAAAGCGGTCGGCGACCGGGAGCAAAGAGCCTCCGTAAAGGTGGTCACAAAGCCTGCCCGCACGTCTGAAACCCACCAACCGACCAGAAACCGCCACCCGGCAGCCCAATCGCCCCGTTGGCAGCCCTTTGTGACAGTCCGTCACGCCACTCGTTTCTTGTGGAGGAAGCGATTTAGAGCGGCGGCAGGAATCCTCAGCACGCGGTAGCGTCTCTTGTGAAGGCGTTCGGGCGATCCCAAATCAATCACACCCGGTTCTTTCTCGAAGCGACGGCTGATAGTGTCTGGGCTGACTTTAAGCAACTTTGCTACTTCAGCTACCGTGAAAAATTCTTGTTGTCGCATCGCCATTCTCCTTCGAATTTCGCAGTCACCACAGATTTCGGCACCTTCTCTAGCTGCCGCAGATAGCCCAGACTGACGAACCTGACCTTCCGCCTGTCCTTCGTCAGTATCGTCTCGCCCGTGAACGGAATCTTCCTCTGAGAATTCCCGCCTTGTGTCGCACCGAAAACTTGCCGAAGCTGCCCAGCTTCAGGGTGAAGCCGTCCACTCCCAGATTGTTCAGCAGTGTAGCTTCCAAGCTCCCGATCACTACTTCTACGACGTGCTCGGCTTCTTTCTTCGTCGGCAACGCCAAAGCCTGCTGAACCCTCGCTGCTAACTCTTCCCGACCTCCTAGGCTTGATCGCATGCAGTTCAAATCCTTTCGAAAGGAAGTATCCATGCAGAGCAATACCGCCGCAGTTGAAAATCAACCTGTCAATTTCACAAATGTTTCTGTTGAAAACCGCAAAGCCGATCCGTTCATGATTGTCGACGGGCACTACGTCGGGCACGATGGCTTCGTCGTGCCGAAGAACTTCGACGAATTCCACGAGAGATTTCCTCAGTACGTCCGCAACCGGGTCAACAGGCACGTGGACAGGTCTGCACCGAAAGAGGACGCGGAGGACTGGGCGCAAGACCTGCTCATCCACCTGCGATTTCTGCCCGCAACCTCCAAGCACCGGGAGGCTGGCAAAGAGGATGTCGTGCAGACGTTCGATCCGCACAAGCACTTTGGCGCAAACAGCGCCCGGTTCTTCAACTACATCAACCTGTGCCTCGGAAACAAGTTCAGAACGATCCATCTGAAACGGATGAAAAATCCCTTGTGTCGACCCGGCAACTTATCCTTGACCACCCATCGGGAGGAAGCGGATCGCGATCAGGTCGGAGACGAGTTCTGCCACACGCACTCGCCGCATCTCAGGAAAAGGTGCGAGCGGCAAGAGAAACAGCGAGAGGACGGGCTCCTGATTAGCGAGTTCGTGGATTTTGCGCAGCGCGAAGATTCGGGCACGGTCCCGGTGCTGCGTGCGATTACGACAACGGAGACACTCGCCGCTGGTGCAGAGTTGCTAGGAACAACCGAAGCGGACTTCTGCCGCAAGCGTTCACGCCTCCGCCAATTGGGAAGATGTTTTATAAAGAATGAGCTGGTTCCGAAGCGGCGAAAAGCATACAGACGGCGCTTGAAGCGCACTGCCAGTTAACTCCGCTGGCGTTCACGGCGAGTCAGTCAGCGCGAAGGACGTGCGCCCCCAGCATAGCTGTCGCTGGGGTTTTTTCTTGGGGATTTTTCCCTACCGTTTCCTACCGTTTTTCCTCTCCAGAAGGTGTCAGATCGGACGTAACGGAAGCACGAAAAGGCTCAAGTTACGCAAAACACTGCAACTTGCTGATACCATTTGTGGCGGGAAATGGATTCAATAAAATCCCCCTCCCGGCACCAACTCCCAAACCATTCAAGCCCCAGCTAGTTGACCGGCAGGATCGCTGGAGAAGTGGTGTCACGATCAGGGCTTTGTGTTCGATTCTGTCCAAACTCTGACCAAACTGTTCTTCTGTGTCTTCCCCAAAAGAAAAATCGCCGCCGGACCATGAAGTCCGGCGGCGAGAAGTATAAAAAGCGGAACCTGGTGCGCGCTGACTGTTATTGTCCGGTTCCGATCATTGGCAGCTTCTGCGGGCTGCCTAGACTGTTGTCGAACAACTCGTAGGTTGCCGATTCCTTCTTGGTTGTGGTGGGGCAGAAGCGAACAAGAATGTTGCAGTTTGCTCCTGAAGCGAGAGAGGCCCCACAGGTTGAGTTCTGTTCCGCGAAATCCGGACTGTTCGGGCCAACAATGTCGGACCCGGTGAAGGTTACCGTCGCCGGACCGCTGTTGGCGATGGTGACGGTGTCATTAGAAGAGCATTGCCCATGGGTCACGGTACCGAAGTTCACCGACGCGGGTGTGAACGAAATGGAGATACCGATTCCGGTCAGGGCCACGGTTTGTGGACTGGTCGGATCGTTATCAGACACGATCAACGAGCCGGTTCGATAGCCGATCACCGTAGGTTTGAATTGAACACCGATGGCGCAGTTGCCGCCGGCGGCAATTTGCAGATTGTTGGTGCAGGTCGTGGCTTTCCCCTTGTTGACGACGAAATCGCCGCTGGTCGACAAAGCGGGATTGCCCAGAGTCAGCAGCTTTCCCGTGTTGTTGATCAGGGTGATGGTGGTTACGGCGCTAGCCACGCCCACCGCATCGTAGCCAAAGTTCACCGAATTGGGGCTGAGGACCACGTTGCTGGTACCGGTCCCGCTCACTCCCGCAATTTGCGGACTGGTGGGATCGTTATCCTTAATGATCACCGCGCCCTTCTTGAAACCAGTGGACGCGGGCGTGAATGTCATACCGAGCACGCATTTCGCTCCGCCAGCAAGCGGTTTTCCGGGTGCTGGGCAGTTGTTGGTCTTGATCGCGAAGTCGGTGGTTTCGTTCAGAGTGATGGTACCCATCGTGACAGCCGTGGTGCCATTGTTGGTAATGGTCACGTTTTGCACGCTACTGGTAGTTTTCACCAACTGGTTGCCGAAGTTGATGGGAACGCCGGAGAGCGTAATGGCGGTCCCTACTCCAGTCAGATTGACAGTCGAAACCGGGCTAAAGAAGGCGTTGTCGTTGATGGTTATCGTACCCAGGCGACTACCCCCGGCAGTCGGCGAGAAGTAGACCCAGATGTTGCAAGTCTGGCCATTGGGCAGGCTTCCAGGGCAGTCGTCGGACTCGCTGTAATCGCCGCTGGTCTGGATGTTGGTAATGGTCAGCGGCCCGAGGGCGCTCAAGGTGACGACCTGCGGGTTGCTGGTTGAGCCGACCACGGTGAGCGGGAAAGTGAGGCTCCCCGGAGCAACGCTGAGTGCGGCAAAGGCGGAGACACCACGGATGCGGTTGTTATTCTGATCCGCAATCAGGTAGTTCCCGTTCGGGTCTTCAAAGACTCCGGCAGGATAGTAGAGTTGAGCGGTGGTCGCGGGTATGTCGTCGCCGTTAAAGCCGGCGCTCTGCGGAATGCCGGCGATGGTGGTCATGAGTCCACCGGCGCTCACCCAACGCACAATGTGGTTGTTGGTATCGCCGATGAACAGGTTATCGTTGGCATCCACAGCAATGCCTTGCGGATAGGCGATTTCCTCCTGCGTGGCCGGGCCATCACCTGTGTAACTGCAGCCGCCATTGCCCGCGACCGTGTTGATGATTCCCGTCGCAACGTTAACCTCGCGGATGCGGCAGTTGTATTCGTCGGCGATGAAAATATTCCCGGCGGGGTCCGTAGCGATTGAGGTTGGATAGTAGAGGAAGGCGTCGACCGCCAGCCCAGCGTCGCCACCGTAGGCGCACTTTCCCCCGATGCCGGCGATGGTGCTGATGTTTCCGCCGCTCACTTCGCGAACCACACAATTCGTGCGGTCAGCGATGTACACATTGTTGTTGCTGTCGACGAATACGCCCGTGACGGCGGCCAGTTTGGCGTTGATAGCCGGGCCGCCATCGCCGTCGTAGCCGCATTGCGGGCTGCCATTGACGACCAATCCGGCGAAGGTGCTGATGTCACCGTTCTTGGCGCTGACTTCGCGGATAAGACAGTTGTTCTGGTCCGCGATGTACACATTGCCGTTCGAGTCTTCAGCTGAGTTTGAGGGGTACCGCAACTCCGCCTGCGTGGCCGGCCCGCCGTCCCCGCTGTATCCATACTGGCCGTTACCAGCGAAGAAGTCGACGAGGTCGGTTGAGTGAACCAGTTCGCGGACCATCTGGTTCGTTATCTCGGAGACCCAGATGTTCTGCGATTTGTCTTCAAAGACGCCGTAGGGATCGCTGAGGACCACGCCCGATGGGGGGACGCCGGTCATCAGAGTCGGCACCGTGGTACTGCCGTTTCCAGCGACGGTATCGATGGTACTTCCGACCGTGAACTCACGAATTCGAGTGTTATTAGTGTCCGCAACCAGGAACTGTTGGGTCGTACTGGTTCCGACGATGCCTTGCGGGTAATTGAGCTCGGCGCTGGTGGCTGCACCACCGTCGCCGAAGAAGCCAGCCGTGCCATTGCCAGCCACGGTGTTGATGGTGCCCTTGACCGTGAACTGGCGGACCCTTTGATTGTAATAGTCGGGGAAGGTCACAGTTTTACCGGTGCTGTCCACCGTGAGCGCATAGACAACGTTGATGAGGGCGCTGGTGGCGGCACCGCCGTCGCCGCCGAAGCCGGGAGTCTTAGGAGTTCCGGCGATGGTGTTGATAAAGCCGTTGGACTTGGTTATCTCGCGGATTACGTAATTGTCACTGTCGGCAATAAACACATCGCCGGCTTTGTCAATCGCGATCCCGTAGGGATAGTTCAGTTCGGCGCTGAGCGCTGGTCCACCGTCACCGGCGAAACCCTCGACGCCGGTGCCCGCAAAGGTGCTGATGGTATCGCTAGCGAGAACCAGTTTGCGGATACGGAAGTTTTGCGCGTCGCCGATGTACAGGTCCGCGCCTGTGCTGTCCAGCGCGATCCCAACCGGGTGGCACAAGTTGAACTTGGTGGCGGGAGCGCCATCGCCGTTGTAGTTGCATTGGCCTTGCTCTCCGGCGATGGTCGTGATGGTGTTCGTGGTATCGACTTTGCGGATAACAAAATTGTTATAGTCCGAAAAGTAGACGTTTCCAGCTTTGTCCACGGCAATGTCGTAGGGGCCGTTCAGGAATGCCTGGGCGGCGCCGCCCTTGACACCATCACCGCTGTAGCCCGCATAGCCGATGCCGGCGACCACTGTGAGCACCAGCGTTTTGGCATTTACCTTGTACACGCGGTTGGCGGTGTAGGCGGCGATGTAGTAATTGCCGGCGCTGTCTACGGCTACACCGACGGGTGCGTTTAGATTGGCGTCCAAGGCGGGAATGTCATTGGGACCTCCGCCGATAACGGTACTAATAATGTCCTGCTGGGCCAGCGCGCATACACACAGCAGCAGGGCGGTCAGCAGCGATGCGAAAATTCGGATGAAGCGACGCATGAGAATTCCTCCTGGGAAATGGGTCGATTGAGGCGAGCTAAGGCCAGGCAACATGAGGGTCTCCATGTTAAATCCCGTTCTTGGGGATCAACTGGATGTACCGCTCCCAGCTTTTTCCCCTCTCGCGATACATGATGAACGCCGTGGGCTGCGATCCGTGGTACCAGCTCTCGTACTCGCGGCGCGAGACCGTGAACCGTTGGCTCAGCCTGACGTGGTCATGGAGGCGCAAGAGTGCGACCGGTTTGGTGGTGCCAACCAGGTCCGTCCCGTTGTGCTGGCGCAGAGCGATGACCGCGTTCCTCACATCCGCGTCGCTCCAGTTATCCACTTGCAGGTTCAACGTCAGGCGCACCTGGTCGCCCTGTATCTTGGGATTGCTGACATTGAAGAAGCCGGCAAAGTCACGCCCGTCTTTGGCAAGGGCACTGACCGTAGTTAGCAGCAAAGTCGCGAGCAAGGCAGCAGTGCACACCCGCGAAAAACGCATAGACCGCATAATTCCTCCTTAGAAAGTGCTAGGGGTTCGTTCCTGAAATGACCAGAGCCGCAGGTTCGCCTCGCGCCATCCGACGATTACATCCTTCCCGGTGGATCCTGGCCAAGAGATTTCCTTAGTGCGATCGCTCGCCCGATCAGTTAAGTCCTTTTGTTAGTCTTGGTCGAAGCGAACCATCCTCAACAAAACATCCGAAAACGGAAAAGCCCTTGCCGGGGGGACGGCGAAAAGGGGAGATGGGCTTTCCACAGACACCAATCGAATGCTTACAAAAGAGACGGGACATTGTGGGTCAGCGGCGCAGCGCTGTCAAGATGAAAGATTTTGCAGTTCGGCCGTCACTAGGGCAAAGCCCGCGTGCGCACGACGACTGTGCAAATTAGGTATGAAAGGCTGGGGCCTAATGCACCAATCTAGTTCGACACCCTAATTCATTAGTTCATTAGGGCCAGCATCCTGCGGATGGAAAGCGCGGTCTGGCGGATTTCATCGGCGTCGGAGGCGTCGGGCGACATCTTTAGATATTGCTCCAGATCTTCCACTGCTCCCGAATTGTGCCCGAGGCTGTAGCGCAGGAGCGCCCGCTGCTTGACGTCCTCTGGTGAACGCGGATAGATCACCAGCACCAGGTCCACCAGCGGCAGAGCCTTGCGGAAGTTGCGCGTGGAGAGGTGAACCGTCTTGAGATTGTTCAAAATACGCGTAAGTATCTGGCGCCGGCTGACCGCGAACAGGAATTCCGGGCGCAGGGTCATCTGGCCGGAATAAATTTCGTCGAGACGGCGCTGGCAATCCTGCGGGCTGACGATATCGCCGCCGTTGAAGCAGTCGACCAGAGTCTCGCGACCGTCAATGTCGTAGTGCTTGAGCAGGAAATGTCCAGGCATGCCCACGCCGAATAGCGGAAAGCCCAGACGCCGGCCCACTTCCATATAAATCAAGGCCAGAGTAATGGGAATCCCAAGCCCGCGGTCGAGAACGTCATTGAGGAAAGAATTGCGCGGATCATAGTAGTCCTCGCGATTCCCTCGCAGCCCGGCTTCGTCGAACAGGGTGTGATTGAGAGCGGCAATGGTTTGGGCAGCATCGCCGACATCAGAGATTCGCGCCTCGGCCAGGCGAGCGAGTTCATCCACCCGGCCTACGTACGATTCGATGTCAAGATCGGGATATTCGGTGCGGGCGATGGTAAGCGCGGCACGAACCAGGTCGATATTCTCGTCGCCGACTTGAGCGCCAACCAGAGCGGTAAAGGCCTCGGAGAGCCCGGTATGGCCGCGGTCGCTCATGGGTTTATGCTAGCAGAAAAATCGTAGGGTTTCGTCGGCTGTAAGCGAAGTCCGATGACATGAATTCCACGTTGGGCGACGCAACGCATTAGAAGTCGTCCTTTGTGTGCCTTCGTGTCCTTTGTAGTTCCAGCTTCTTACTTCCTCAACCACAAAGGACACGGAGGTACACAAAGGAAACAACTGCACACCACAGTCCCACCAGAGAGACTTGCCGCCGAGTTTGCGGGATTGCGGGTAATTTTTTCGTAGCTGCGCTCATTTCTTCGGCCCGGTGCTCGTGCACCTCCCGCCTCCACCCGCCTCTAAAGGTTTCGTATCTAGCACTTATGACCAGAAGTGCTCTGGCCCGAAGATTGCCCTGTAAGTAGGGAGCAATAAGAGCGAAATGTGTCGTCGCAAGGGGGTCTGGATGAACTCTCGTTTCGCGGATGACTCACTGAATTGGCGGAGGCTTTGCCGAGCTGCGGCGTTAGAGCAGGATCCTGATGAGCTGTCGCGAATTATCCACAGGATCAACTCCGCTCTCAAGACGCAGCAGCGCAGGCTCCGCCGTATCGCGGGAATAAAACGAACCGATGTCTCGCACTTCTCTTCGGGACTGAACCGCGCAGCGTGACCGCGCATTCGCGATCTCGATCGGCACTGGGCAATGCGAATCAGAGAACCCAGCTGCGGCCAGTTCGTCTAATAACTAGCAAGGAGGCCATCATGAAAAACGCACTTCGAAGAGTACACCTGCTGTTCTGGGCTTTCATCTTCTGTTTAACATTACTTCCCTGCTCTGCAATGTACGCTGAAAATAATGTGATGGGAGAGGTTCAATTTGAAGGAAAGTCCCATGTCGAAAAAAGCTCCGGAGTCTGGGTCGACGGGCAGTACGTCGGGTATCTGAAGGAACTCAAGGGATCGAAGAAAGTCCTGCTGTTGCCAGGCGAACATGTGATCACCGTGCGCCAGGACGGCTATCAGGATTTCACCCAACGAGTTCTTCTCCAGCCCGGACAGAAAGAGATTGTTCGCGTAGCCATGGAAAAGGCGCTTACAGGACCGCTCCCGCAAGTGACGGCCACCGTCAAGATAGCGGTTAATCCATCGCGAGCCGCAGTTTTCCTCGACGGCCTCTTCGTCGGACATGTAGGAGAGTTTGAAGGAGTGGGTCGAGGCATGCTGGTCGGGCCGGGAACCCATGACCTCAGGATCGCTCTTCCCGGCTACCAAACCTTCGAGACGACGATCAATCCGATTGCTAATCAGAAGGTAGAAATAAAGACTGACCTTGTTAAGAACGATGCGCCTCTGACCGAACCGTTGGTCAACACGGAAACCGGCAAAGCCACGCCGCCTGCTCCTGTAAATGGGACCGCGGCTCCGCAGCGTTGAAGTGCACTCGGTGGGCAAGCCGGTTGGGCCTCTCTCTCGGGCACTGAAAGTGTGCCGCTTAAGCAGGCGACCCTGGACCGCAAACCGGCTTCCTCCTCGCGTTCTGGGTTGATGTTTTCGGCTAACTTTCATGTTTCCACCAGTCTATGATTGCATCGAGAGGATTGCTCCGATGCGACACCTTCTTACCTTCTTTCTTCTGATCGCCACTTTCTTATCCGCGCAGGATCAGGATAAAGATGTCCTGCGACACTTTGACTACGATCGGAAGGCGTCGCTCGACATCCACGAAGCGGGCGTTGAACATCGCGGCGAGGTCGCCATTCACGACATCTCGTACGCCAGCCCCAAGGGCGGCCGCGTTCCAGCCTATCTGGTCGTGCCCGCTGGCAGAGGGCCGTTCGCTGCCGTGATCTGGGGCCACTGGTATATGCCGGGTTCGGCGTTTCTCAACCGCAAGGAATTTCTGGATGAAGCTGTCGCCCTCGCACCGGCCGGGGTAGTGTCGTTGCTCACCGACGGCCCCATCGCGCGCCCCGGACATGTGGAGGACAAGACGCCGCTGAACGAGCAGGAGGTTACGGATCTGATCCAGCAGATCGTGGACATGCGCCGTGGCGCTGACCTGCTGCTGGCGCGTCCGGACGTTGATCCCAATCGTCTCGCTTATGTCGGTCACAGCTACGACGCAAGTGTCGGCGGATTTCTCAGCGGCATTGACAAGCGTTTCAAGGCCTTCGTCCTGATGGCGGGCGGTCTGTCGGATGAATCCGATCTCAAGTCAAAAGAAGTTCAGGAATATCGCCAGAAGATCGGCCCCCAGAAGTTCGATGCATTCGAAGCCAAGTACGCATGGCTCGATCCCGGCAAGTTTGTCTCCCACGCCGCCCCTGCAGTGGTGTTTCTGCAATACGCGACCCAGGAAAAATTCCTCACCCCCGATCGAGCGCGCGTTTATGCCGCAATCGTGCCTGAACCCAAACGCTTCCAACTTTATGACGCGCCCCATGCTTTGAATGCCGCGGCCCGCCGCGACCGCATTGCTTTCCTCACCGAGCAGCTCAAACTTAAGCCGATCGAGCCCGCCGTAATTGCGGCCATACCGGATTTGGTTCAACCCCCGGATCCGAATCCATAGATCAAAGCTCGTCCTCGTGATTCTGTGTCATTCCGAGGGCGAAGCGACGAGGAATCTGCTTTCTCCCGGCGCGCCCGCGGAACGCCTCGAAGCCCAGCCTCCGTCGAGAGTGAGTTCCGCGCAACCCAACGAGTATTCCGCTAATATGGACTGCGGCTTCCGAGGAACGAACAGTCCATGTATCTCTTCAAATCCTTCGCACTGGCGTTCAGCGCGCTGCTTCCGCTGGTCAACCCGCTGGGATCGGCCTTGGTGTTCGTAGGCTGTGTCGGAGACGCGCCCGCATCCGTTTACCGCGATCTGGCGCGCAGAATTGCGATCAGCACCATGCTCTTCCTGTTGGTGATTGAGTTAGTGGGAACCGGCCTTCTCGAGTTCTTCGGGATTTCGCTTCCCGTAGTACAGGTCGCGGGAGGACTCGTGCTCGCCAGCATGGGATGGAGCCTGCTCAATCAGCAGGAATCTGACACCAATCCGGGTTCGGTGGAGGTCGGGAAAGTCAACCTCGCATCCTTGCAGCAGAAGGTTTTCTATCCCCTCACCTTCCCGATCACCGTTGGACCGGGTTGCATCGTGGTGACATTGACCCTGACCGCACACATTACCAGGCAGACTGTGCTCGCCGACGTGATGGGTCATCTGGGGATTCTGCTGGCTGTGCTGGCTTTGAGCCTGAGCGTCTTCCTGAGCTACCGCTATGCCCCAAAAATCACCGAACGAATTTCACCCCCAACCGCGCACGGCATCCGGCGAATCGTTGCCTTCGTTCTGCTCTGCATCGGAGTGCAAATCACCTGGAACGGTGTGGAAGCACTGCTGAAGACGGTGCTGAAGTCGTAGCGAGACCGGCCTGCAGGCCTACGGTTTCGCAGCCGGTTTAGCCGCCTTCGGAATCTTGAGCGTGTATGAAAAACCGAACACGATCGTGCGTCCCTCCGGACGAGCCTTGGCCGAGTACTCGTCGTAATATTTGAAGAAGCCTACAAAATCCTTCGCGGGAAGAATGTAGTTGGCCTGAACCCCAATCGCATGCACCGAGTAGTACGGAACTCTGCTCGCGTTGACGGGGATTCCGGCCACCAGGTAAGTGCCGCTGTTACTCGACACCTGCCATTGGTCGTACCCGACCAATCCGAGTTGAGCCAGTTGGCTCATATTCTTCTTCAAGGGCAGAACCTGCCCAATTCCCCATTCATCGGTGAAGGCCTGGCCGGGCGTTATTTTGCTGGTTTGCCCCGCGGGTATACTGGCAACCGTTTTTTGTCCGTGGATTTCCCAGTCGGTGGCGAAGTTTGCCGTGGTCCCTTGGTTCTTGGTGATGTAGAGCGTGGTGCCCGACGTGATATTGTTCCCCCAATATCCGGAACCCACATTGTTGCTCGCTCCCGCCGTGTATCGGCCCGTAGGAGCTACGAAAGCGTATCCCGCGTTGAAGTCGACTCGTTTGCCAAAGTGCCAACCCAAATTCAGTGGCTGGACGTACATATCGGCAAAACCCGCTCCACCCCCGCCGCTGCTGAGGCTGGTCCCCGTTATGTTAGCGACCAGCTCACCGTTCGCGTAGCTTAGCGCGATATAGGGCATGAAATACCCGCCCAGGATCTTGTGGTTCGGGACGTAATAGAAAATGTTCTCATCCACCCAGAACGAATAAGTCCCATTAATCCCTGCAACGCTGTTTCCATTGGAGTCGTTCAATTGACTCGATGAGTAATTGAGCGCCAGGTTGGCGTAGGTGATTCCAGGATCAGGAATCACTCCGGCGTTGAGCCCAAACTGTCCCGGCACCCATTGCCCCTTCTGTTGCGCCAGCAAAGGCGAAGCCAATCCCACGATGAAGAGAACAAGCACCAAAACTCTAGGTTTGATCTGTGAAGGCATACCTTTCTCCCTTTCTTCAGCTCGCGATCGCAAGTCATGCCGATCTCGCAGTTCATTTCTTATAGCCCTTGAAGTCTTCGCCGACCTTAATGTTGGGGTATTCCTTTACGCTGCGCATGTATTCACCGATAAGCTTGAAATCCGGCGCCAGAATCCAACCGGTGGTCAGATCGGTGTAGATAAGGTTGTTGTCCTCATGCGGGTCGCTGCTGAGGTCATAGATCATGGGAAGTTGCGGCTTGATATAGGGCTTCTCGATGGAAACGGGTGATTCCGCGTAGCGGAAAACCGTCTTGTAGATCTTCCACTTGATCGACATCAACTCGCCGTCAGTGCCGAAAAACATATAGCTGTCGCGTCCGGTCGTATTGCTCTTGCCCAGCATGAAGGCTGAGGCGTCGACACCGTCGATGGGTCGATCCTTGGGCACCAAGTTCGAGGCACCCACCATGCCAGCCAGCGTGGGCAGCCAATCCACGGCGGCAAGCATTTCATTGGTGACGACGCCTGCAGGGACCTTGCCCGGCCAGCGAATCATGGCAGGCGCTCGCATGCTTCCCTCGAACGGCGTGTTAAAGAAATCACCGCGCCACGGTCCGTTGGTACTTCCGCCGCTTTGCGGAATTACTCCGCCGCTGGCGTTATCGCTGCTGAGCACGACGATGGTGTTATCGTCGATGCCCGCTTCCTTGATGGCGTCCAGAATCTGGCCGACGCGGTAGTCCATTTCGCCGATGATGTCGGCGTAGACTCCACCGCGCTGGGGGACTTAGCGGCGAAATTCGGATTGGGGATGAGCGGCATATGCGCTTCGGAGTAGCCCACATAAACAAAGAACGGCTTTTTCGCCGCGGCGTTGCGCTTGATGTAGTCGACGGTTTTCGGAACGATGTACTTCTCGTCAACGATCGGTCGCACATTCAGATCAAGCGGCATCACCGGCTTGGAGGGCTCGCCCTTCTTTCCCTCCCACACCATGGGGGCCGGCAGTCCGGTCTCCTTGAATAGCGGATATGAGGTATAGCTCGCTTCGTCCCAAGAGTCCTTGATGCCCCACCATTCGTCGAAGCCCTGATCATTCGGCAGTCGGCCTTGTGTGTTACCGAGGTGCCACTTGCCGTACAACGCGGTGCCATAGCCTGCGTCGGAAAGAAGTTCGGCGACGGTGTATTCCCAGGGCGCCATCCCAGATGCTCCCTGCCCGGGCATAGGGACCGAGGTGGTTCCCGATCGAACCGGATGACGACCGGTCATGATGGCCGAGCGCGACGGCGTGCATTGCGCCTCGACGTTGTAGTTGTTGAGGCGGATGCCCTCGCTGGCCAACTTGTCGATACGCGGAGTGGGTATCGTTCCGCCGTAAACCCCAAACGCCCCCCAGCCAACGTTGTCCACCAGGATGAACACGATGTTGGGTTTCCTGCTGTTTGTGTTTTGCGCCTGCAGCGGCAACAGGGACAACCCAAGAACCGTGCCGCTGGCCGCGAGAACCAGGGCCATCTTTTCCATCCAATTCGTCATCACCTATCCTCCATCCCTTAACACTACGCTTTTTCTCGCTTAGTTCGGCGGAACATATGGATCCGGCGTACCGCGTTCGCGTTCCAGCCCTGCTTGTTGACGACCGAAGGCCACATGCCGTTGGTTTCGTTCAACGACGGCCACATGGCTTCGTCGTAAGTGCGAGGAATCCCGTACCACTCATCGAATCCAAAATGTGTGGGAAACCGGCTTTCGAGGCTGCCGAGATGCCACTCGCCCCACATGCCGGTGACGTAGCCCTGATCCGACAACAGCTTCGCGATGGTGACCTCCCACAGAGTCAGCCCGTCCGGGGCGCCGCCGATCGGGACCTCGTTCGTTCCCGAGCGGATGGAGAAACGGCCGGTCATGAGCGCCGAGCGCGAAGGCGTGCACTGCGCCTCGACGTTGAAGTTGAGAAGCCGGGTGCCTTCGCTGGCGAGTTTGTCAATGCGCGGGGTGGGAGCGCCACGGAGAATGCCGCCACCGTAGACGCCTAACTCGCCATAGCCAAGATTGTCGGTGAGGATCAAGACGATGTTGGGTTTCTTGTTCGCCGCGATGGGGGCGCGCGGTGCGCCCTCTTGCGCCCGAACAGGCCCCGCAGCGACCATCCGTGCCACGACTAGTGCGCATGCGATTGCGTGCAGCTTCGTGTTTCGTGTCATGGTTCCTCCGTGCGACCCTCCAAGTCGGGAAGAACCTCAGTTAAGTAAAAATTTAGGTGTGCGGGAACTGTCACTTTTTACAGGGAAAATAAAGACTATCGATGGGCTTCGGCACCTGAAAACAAACCAGCCGATTGTTTGCGGGAAACAAGGTCACACACTGCTGCTCGCGTTTTGCGCCTGCAGCGATGAGGGGGCCAATCCGAGAAACCGTGCCCATGGCCGCAAGAGCAAGAGCCATCTTTTCCATCCAATTCGTCATCGTATCCCTCCAATTCTGACGTGATTTTCACGCTCGACTTTAATTCGGTGGCGCCGCTTCCATCTGCTTCAGTTTTTGCTCCATCATCATCTTCTGTTGCTGCTTGGTTAACTTGGGAAACAGCAAAGCAAATTGTGCCCGAACGGTCCAGGGCGAGGCTCCGGGAACGTGCACGGCATTGCCATAAGCCTGAACGTTGATATTCACCGGTTGAAATCCAAGTTTCATGATTCTTCCCACACCCCCGCCGAATGGCACCGTCCACACGCTTCCGCTGGTCGCGGGCGTGTTCCAGTTGGCGGTGAGGACGGGTTGCGTGGTCAGGTACCAGCCCTTTTTCATGTTGTAGTTGATGAAGTACTGCATCAGCATCTGATTGATATCCCTACGGCTCCCCGAACCGGCCACCGACCAGATGTTGTTGACCAGCACGCCCATCACAAAGTGGCCCGGCATCGCCAGAGCGACCAGGTTCGGTCCGATGGCAAGCTTCCCTTGTCCCACGTACTGGCTGGTCGCAGTCGGCAATTGAAAGATCGGGCCCACGCCCCAAATCAGCTTGTGTGGCTTTCTCGGAGAGAGCAAAAAAGTAGGCTGCAGGTCGCCCAGGCCGGAAACGCCGATCTGAGGCTCGGTCGACGGTGCAGGCAACGGCTGGTAAATGATGGGAGTGATCACGCGAATGATCACATTCCAGTTGTCGTTCAATTTCAGTGGAATCACCGGCTGGATATTCAATACATTTTGCGTACGATTTCCCGGATCAATTCCTCCGTTGAAGTTATCTTGGATGGGAACGCTGATGAGGCTGGCGACGGGGTTCTGCGCCGCTTTTCGCAATGCATCAGCATTGGCCGCCGCCGCTGGCGTTTCCTCTGTAGCAACCTGAGTTCCCTCCGGCGCAACCGGTGTCTGCTCCTGTGCAACCAGCGACACCGTTAACCAGAGAAAGGACGCCAGCGCCCACGAAGCAACTGTTCTTCTCATTGAGCATTTCATGGCTGTCCTTGCCAGGAGAATAAGTGCAATTACCAAAATCGTGGTTGCCATCTGCGACGACATTTCATTTCTCCTTCGAACTCAACTTAAATTTTGACTTTCCCAGCGATCTTCTTTCGCTGCTGGATGGGCTCTGCCATTTCACTGATAGGGCGGCTTGTACGGGCCGCGCGTGCCGAGTTTGTGGCCCTTTCCAACGCGTCGAGCAATCGCTGATACGCCGAAGCCGTTTGTACGACCAATTCAGCCTTCCCATTGATTGTCAGCACCTCGGGGCGACCACTCAGCTTGAGTCGCCGCAAATGTGCCCTCGTATTGCGGTGAAAATCCGTGAGCGACAGGGCGTCCTGGGCCCTGATCAATGTCGCATCCCTTCCTTCCACTGTGGATCGCCTGCGACTAACGCGCTGATCATGTGCGAATTCGCATACGAGTGTCTATGCAATTTCGGCAAAATAGAGCTGTCAGTTTTGCCAGTTGTTCCAAACCCCGTGCGCCACCTAACATTTGTGCACACGCCAAGCTTTTTGCTATGCCGACCCACAACTCAACCTTTTCCTCCTACGAGGCTTACGCCGAAGCAATTCAATCCGCCAAACAAAAAACGCGAGATTCCCAAATTGGAACTGGACCAGCAACTCGCTCCGCTTTCTGCTTGACCTCATGCTCCGACATCCGATAACATATTAATTAATAGATTATCTATAAGATAATCATCGGTCTTTGACAACCAGACCTCTGGACGCAGTCTCCGGTCGCTGCCTCCGTCCCGTTCTAAAAGTGCGACAGTTCCAAAATGGAACTGCACGCGGTCGAGCTCCGCCGTAACTTCCATGTTTTGAAGATTTTGCCTGTAACTGCTCTGGAATCATAGATCTAGGAGGCAAGAAAATCTCCGCCCCTTTGTTTTCTAGATTTTGCGCGAAAGAGAGTGCTTTTTGGGGACTAGTAGTTTTACTAGAAGCGATCCGATAAATGGGTTTGAGAAGGGCACGGCTTCAGCCGTGCCGCTGGGGCCACAAAGAACGCGGGCTTTAGCCCCTGAGGGAACGGCCAGTTTACTCTTTCGGTCATTATGAGATAGCTTCTAGTCAAACGGCCCGAAGGACCTAAAGCGGTCGGACAAGAAACAACCGGGCCAAGAGACACCAGTCAGTTTCTCATTGCGGACTTGTCTGCCACCGGCTTCACACAGCGAAATCCGAGATGGTTGGTCCCCGTCGTGACTTCGCCTTTGCCTCGCGTGCCCACGACGTAACGTGAACAGTACTGGTCGGTGCACAGAAACGACCCGCCGCGATGAACTTTCTTTTTGTCGTTCGGTTCCGCGGGATCGTACGGAGTGTCCGGCCCCTGCGGATTTCGGGTCACGCCTCCGGCCGCCGCCAGTTGCTGGTAGTAGCCTGGACGATACCAGTCGCTGGTCCACTGCCACACGTTGCCGGCCATGTCGTAAAGACCGTAAGCATTCGGCGGAAACTTTGCGACTGGAGAGATCCCAACGTAGCCATCGTCGCCGGTATCGGTGTTTGGGAAGTGTCCCTGGTGGGTGTTGGCCATCCACTTCCCATGAGGTTGGAATTCGTCGCCCCATGGATAGCGTTTTCCGGCAAGGCCTCCGCGGGCCGCAAATTCCCACTCGGCTTCCGTGGGCAAACGCTTCCCGGCCCACTTGGCGTAAGCCAAGGCGTCCGGGTAGGCCACTTGCACGACCGGATATTTCTCGCGCCCTTTGAGGTCGCTCTTCGGCCCTTCCGGATGACGCCAGTTTGCTCCTTTTACATACGCCCACCACTGGTAATGGTTGTCGAGCGGCACGGCATGATCGGGCGGCGAAAAGACGACGCTGCCGGCAATCAGATTTTCGGGCGGAGCGCCGGGAAAGTCTTCCGCGGTGGGCGTGCGCTCCGCGATGGTCACGTAACCTGTCGCCTTGACGAAGCGGGCAAACTCTTCGTTGGTCACGTCAGTCTTGTCCATCCAGAAGCCGTCAACATATACGCGATGAATGGGGCGTGCATCGGCGGCTGCATGCATTCCGGCCTCAGTCGTGGCTGGTGGATCCATCGCCCCCATGGAAAATTCGCCGCCGGAGATCCATACCATCCCCGGCGGCGACGGCGAAGGAGCCTTGGCCGGGTTGGGAATGGTGGGACCGAAGGCCGCGCCCGCAGCGGCGTCGGGCATGGGTTGGCTCGCCTCGACTCTGGCGGACGAGAGCCGCGACGAGTGCAACACGGCGAACCCCACCGTCGCGAAAACGACAGCAACGGCGATCAAGATCCACGATGACCGCCGCAGAGTTGAATGCGTCGGCGCGGACTGTGCCTTGGTTCGCTTGTTCTTTTTCATGGATACGCGTACCACCGCAGCCCGTGGTCGAGAGCACTACCTCTTTGTCGGACCGATTCTAACGCCTCGACGGTATCGCCAAAGTACGTTACGCGCGCGGCTGCAAGTTGGACACTGTCAAAAACGACAGTCATGCTGCTCTCATGAAACCAGAAGGCTTTGTCATCAAAACTGTCTGTTCTGACAGTAGCAAAACGCCGCGTTACCCGATTAACTAGCGGCGATGACCCCCAATCCTTGTCCTACCGAAGGCCGAGCCCCAGGCAGAAGTTCGTCCTGACGCCTCATCTGCGAATCCTCTGATTCCCGCCTCGTCTTTATTGTCGCCATTCCCAGTTCAACCCGGCGCCACGCGCAGCTATCACGCGATGGTGAAGCCGATCGGGTCCATCTGCAATCTGGACTGTACTTACTGCTACTACCTGCACAAGAAAGATCTGCTCGGCTCGACCAGCAAATTCCGCATCTCGGACGAGATTCTTGAAACGCACATCCGGCAGTACATCGAAGGGCAGGATCGCGATCAGGTGGTCTTCTCCTGGCAGGGCGGTGAGCCCTCGTTACTCGGGTTGGAGTTCTTTCAGCAGGTGGTGGAACTTGAGCAGAAGTACAAGAAGCCCTACCAGCGCATCGAGAATGATCTGCAAACCAACGGGACCTTGCTCAACGACGAGTGGGGAGTCTTCCTCAAGAAGCACAACTTCCTCGTCGGCTTGAGCATTGATGGTCCCAAGGAACTTCATGACCAGTATCGCTTAGCCAAAGATGGCAAGCCCACGTTTGACAAGGTCTTTGCCGCCGCGCAGATGCTGCATCGTCACGGCGTTCCGTTCAACACGCTATCCGTCATCAATCGTGTGAACGCCAAGCGACCGCTCGATGTTTACCGGTTCCTGAAGAATGAAATCCGTCCGCGGCAGATGCAGTTCATTCCCTGCGTCGAGCCAAGAGTATTCGAGAACACGGCGCCGCAAAAGTGGGATCCGGCCAGCCTGCCGTTGCAAGATTCTCCTACTGTCCATCCCGGCCACCCGGACTCCGTGGTCACGGACTGGTCGATCGATCCCGACGATTGGGGATATTTCCTCTGCAAGGTTTGGGACGACTGGTACCGGCGCGACATTGGCAAAGTCTTCGTCAACCACTTCGAAACTGCGGTGGCGCAGTGGATGGGCAAGGACTCGCAACTGTGCATCTATCACGAATTCTGCGGCAAGGGAGTGGCTCTCGAGCACGATGGCAATCTCTACTCGTGCGACCACTACGTCTATCCCGAATACAAACTCGGCAACATTCTGGAGACTTCCAGTTCGCGGATGGTGTTCTCCGAACAGCAACGCCAGTTCGGATTCGACAAGTTCCGTTCCCTCCCGAAGCAATGCCGTGAATGCCAGTACCTGTTCGCCTGCAACGGCGAATGCCCGAAGAATCGGCTCATCCGCACTCGCAACGGTGAGCCAGGACTGAATTACCTGTGCAGCGGATTGCAGAAGTATTGGCGCCACATTGACAACGATGTAAAGGGCATCTGCCGCCGCCTGGCTCAAGGCGAACCGCGCGATTGAAAACAACAACTGAAATGCGCAGTGCGCGCGGAAGGAGCAATGAAGCAAACCAAAACTCGAAAGGAGAACAACAAAATGAAAAACGCCATGAAGGTGTTTTCTGTCTTATGCGCATTAGTCGCCGTGTTGGCCCTTACGTGCTCCACGGCGACCGCACAGAAGGCGTCAGCCCCTACGGCATTTTCATTTGACGTGTACGGCGACTCGCGATCCATGATGTACCTCCCTTACAAACCGGATCAGGAAGCCGAAGCTCGCGAACTGATGGTGGACATGTTTGAACTCGTGCTTCCGCAGAAAGTCGCGGCTGCGGTGGTTCAGAAGGATGTCAAGCTCACCTATGACCCATTTAACAACGAGTTGGTGCAGGTCGTCATGCCATTCATGACCGCCAGCCAAGTGATGACTCTGAAGCTGGACAAAGGCTGGGTGACGGAGGCTTCGGTAGAGGACATAAAACTACTTCCCGGCGTGAGCCGCACCATGTTCCGGTTGGAAGGCGGCGACTGGGTTACCCGTGAAATCGTGAAAGATGTCAAGAGCGAGAACGCCAAGTTTGTCCTCAGTACCGGAGACCTGATTTGGTGGGCGAAGCAAGGCGACAAACCCTCCGAGAGTCCTTACTGGAAGCTAGTGAACGAGGATGTATTGAAGCAGCTGCCGCATCCGGACAAGCATATGAAGGAAGCCGGTCTTGATGGGCGAGTCTTTCCCGCTGTCGGCAATCACGAAGTGTGGGGCGACACCGATGTGGAAGGCCTGTTGGCTTTCTTTCCCTATTTGAAGAAGTTCGGTGTCTCCGACAAGAAACTCACTTACAAGTTTGATTACGACGGCGCTCGCTTCATTTTCCTGTGGACTGGAAAATACGACTATCGCGAGCCGACGAGCTGGGGTGCGACCCGGCCCACGTACGAAGAGCAGATGGCAGAGCTAAAGCAGTGGCTCGACGAGGCCAAGGCTCAGGGGACGAAGAAGGTGTTCATCGCCTTCCACAACCCGGCGTTCTGCCGCTCCGGCATGGGCGCCATCCCTGAAGCGCAGAATCCCCACAAGACGATTGCCGCGTATGCCAAGGACATGGACATCGTCGTCTTCAATGGCCACGTGCACACGACTGAAGCGTACGACGTGGATGGTGTGAAGTATTTCGTGCTCGGCGGCGGAGGCGCGGAACAAGACCCGATCCTTCCCGGCAGGACGCACATTGAAGTCCCTGCGGGATACCCGCTGGATTCGTATTGGAAGGGCGAGGCACCCAAGGAAGATTACAACTTCCTGCACGTGGAGGTGACGCCCGGACAGCCAACGAAGTTCACGATCAACCGCTTCCGGCCGTGGTCGGCTGAGCCGTTCGCGACGGTGGAGTTGTTCAAATGAGAGCGCATAGCGCCAAGCCATTTCGCCTCGCGCTTCCCTTGCCCGCCTTCGTGTCGCACCCGGTGACGGCGTTGTTCATTGCCTGCGTGCACCTTTACCTTGCCGCCGGGCATCTGGTCGCGCTGGCATACGGAAACATCGAGTGGACGCATATCTGGAAGGGCTTCGGCGCGCTAGCCGGTGCGTACGTGTTCGCAGCGTTAGCCTTGCGCGGGCTGGTCCAACACGAAAATAGGCACCGTCGCCCAGATCCCGATTGGACGACGCAGCGCGAACAACGATTGGAACCGGATTTTCGCCTTCGATAAGTTGGCGAGGATATTTCGATTTCTTAGATAACCATTGTAGAAAAAGCCTGCAACAGGAAAAAGGAGAATGAAAATGAAGTTTGGAACGAATATTACAAAACTGGCAATGGGAGCGCTTGCCGCCTCGAGTCTCGTCACGGGCGCGGGCGTACCTGCCCACGCTCAAACCTCAAGCAAACCTAACATCGTCGTCATTATGGGCGACGACATCGGCATGTGGAACATCGGTGCTTACCACCGTGGAATGATGGCGGGCAAGACGCCGAACCTCGACAAGCTTGCCAAGGAGGGCATGTTGTTCACCGATTACTACGCCGAGGCGAGTTGCACGGCGGGCCGTGCGAACTTCATCACCGGCGAACTTCCGATCCGTACGGGCATGACCACCGTCGGGCAAGCTGGCGCGTCGGTCGGCTTGCCTGCCGAGGCCGTCACGATTGCCACCGTACTCAAAGACATGGGCTATGCCACCGGCCAGTTCGGAAAGAACCACCTGGGCGACAAGAATGAGTTCTTGCCGTGCGTTCACGGCTTCGACGAATTCTTTGGCTATCTGTATCACCTCGATGCGATGGAAGACCCGGCGCATCCCAACTATCCGCAGAATCTGTTGAATGTGGTCGGCCCACGCAACATGGTTCATTGCTGGAGCACGGACAAGGATGACTCCACCGAGATGCCACGCTGGGGCAAAGTCGGCAAACAGAAGATCGAGGACGCCGGCGCGCTCTATCCCAAGCGCATGGAGACGGTGGATGACGAGATTCGCGATCTTTCACTCAAGTTCATCGACAAAGCCAAGGCCGACAACAAGCCTTTCTTCGTCTGGCTCAACCCGACCCGCATGCACATCGTTACTCATCTATCGCCGAAGTATGAAGCTCTGCGCAACTCGGAGAATGGCTGGTCGGAAGAAGAAGCCGGCATGGCACAGCTGGACGACGACATCGGCCTCGTGATGCAGAAGCTGAAGGATATCGGCGTCGACGACAACACGATCGTTGTGTTCACCACCGACAACGGTACTGAAGTCTTTACCTGGCCGGATGGCGGTCAGACGCCGTTCGCGCAGTCCAAGGGAACCGTGCTCGAGGGCGGCTTCCGCGTGCCCGCGATCCTGCGCTGGCCCGGTCATGTGCCGGCAGACTCGGTGCAAAACGGCATCTTCTCCGGCATGGATTGGCTTCCCACCTTCGCCGCCGCAGCCGGTAATCCGAACATCACCGCCGAGTTGTTGAAGGGCAAAACGATCGCTGGACGGACCTACAAGAACCATCTGGATGGTTACGACCAGACGGCCGCCATCACCGGGAAAGGACCGTCGGCGCGTCATGAAATCTTCTACCTCGGCGAAAGCACGGTTGGCGCGGTGCGGATTGACGATTACAAATTCCGCTTCATCGACCAACCCCAAGGCTGGCTAGGTGAAAAGACCCATCCTGACGTGCCTTACATCACCAACTTGCGGCTCGATCCGTTCGAGCGCACGGGCTGGCCCAGCAACGGGACGAAAGATGGGGCGCAGCAATACTTCGATTGGTTCAAATACCAATTCTGGCGCTTCGTGTTCGTCCAACAGGTAATGGGCAAGGAAATCCAAACCTTCCTCGATTTCCCGCCGATGCAGCGAGGCGCGAGCTTCAACCTGGACGCAATCAAAGCGGAGATGGGGAAGAGGATGGCCGAGGCGGAGGCGGCGTCCAAAGGCCCCAGCAACTAACCGGAACGACCTTCAAGGCGGGCGGCTCGCAAGGGCCGCCCGTTCTGTGGATTTTCGATTGTCCAAAGCTGACTCGTTGGAGACAAGTGCGATGGCGGACCGAACATTGCTGGTTCTGGCGGCGATCCTCGAAGTGTCGGCGGGCTTTGTCTTGATTTTCTTTCCATCCGTTTTCGTCCGTCTGCTGTTGGGCGCTGACGTTATCGGAACAGGATTCATTCTTGGGCGCGTCGCTGGGTTCGGACTGTTGTCGTTGGGAGTAGCGTGCTGGCCGGACGGGGACATTAGCAGGACGCGAGTTCAATCCGTTTACGCGATGCTGACATACAACTCGCTGGTGGCGGCTTACCTTGCTTATCTCGGCGCGGCTCGCGGGTTCTCCGGAATTCTGTTATGGCCGGTTGTCGTGCTCCACGCTGTGCTAGGGATTCTCTTCGCTCGCGCCGCGTGGAAGCACCGTTCAGCATGATCGTGAAAAAGAGCCCCGCCTGTAACTAGTGACAGTTGGCAGTAATCCGTGCTCGTGATGCACTAGCGAACGAGCGCGAGTGCTTTTGGCCTCCGCCAGGCCGCGAACTACTACATTCGTCAGAACGCACAGCCAAGCCTGTGCGGATTTCAGAAACATTGGGAGGACACATATGAAGAACGCAGCACGACGTATCTTGAGCATCACCCTACTGACTCTGTTCGGACTCTTGGCCGGCGCAGGATTCTTTCGTCACGCTAACGCACAGAATCCGGAACTGCAGCAGCGGGTCGCTGATCTCAAAGAGGCAATGGCAAAGAACAAGCAGGCACTCATGTCGTACAGCTGGGTGGAAGTGGTCACGATCAGCTTGAAGGGCGAACAGAAAAAGCAGGAGCACTTCCAGGTGCGCCTCGGACCGGACGGGAAGCCACAGAAGACTTCGCTGGACGCGCCCCCCGCCCCCCCAAGTGGAGGCAAACTGAAAAAGCATATCGTCGAGAAGAAAAAGGAAGAGTACTCGGACTATGCGAACGACATGAAGGCCTTGGCGCAGCAGTATGTGCCGCCGGACAAAGATCTGCTGCAGAAGGCTTACGCTGCGGGGAACATCACCCTGGGTCCGACCGCGGGCGCTCCCAATCAGGTTCAACTCGTCCTCCACAATTACCTGAAGCAAGGGGATTCGATGACTCTGGTCTTCGACAAAGCTCAGAAGGCGCTGGTTTCCATCCGGATTGCTTCCTACATGAGCGATCCGAAGGATGCGATGAACCTGACGGTGCAGTTCAGTGCCCTGCCGGATGGGACGAACCACTGGTCCAATATGGTTCTCGACGGCGTCAGCAAGCAGTTGAACATCGCCATTGCGAACTCGAATTACCAGCACGTGTGAGCTTTTATCTGAGAGAGGGGCGATCATGAAATGCCTTACAACCGTGGCGGCCGGGGCCAAGTTTGCCGTCGTCAATCGAGCCGGCCTGGCACTGGCCATTCTTCTCTTGGGTACTGTCGCGCTGATGGCACAAACTACGCCCGTTGCACCGGAGGGAACTCAGGTTGCCACCGAGCAAACGCCGGCGGCCGCGGCCAATGCCGACGAGTTGCGAAAAGAGGCGCAGACCCCCGTCGCCAGCCTCATCAGCGTTCCTGTGCAGGATAACTTCAACGGGGGGATTGATCCGGCACAACTCGCATTATTGTTTCCCAAGTTAACCAATCAGCAGAAAGAAGATGATGATGCAGCAAAAAATGAAACAGTTGGAAGCGGAGCAACCAGAGAAATGACTCGGGACCCTTGGACAGTCAATTGAGCCAGTTGTGCCAGTCAGGCAGCACTCACAAAATCGCAAGCACCAGCGGGTTTCGACGACGCAGTCTGTTGACGCGGAAAAAGGAGATTAGAAATGAGACTGTTCTCGAAGACTATTACTGCTGGGCTTGTGACGATTTGCCTCGCGCAGACGCTCTGGTCGGGCGTGCGCGCATCGGCCCAAAGCTCAACCGCCGATCCAGTTCCCGCCTTGACAGAGGATCAGGCACGCGCCATCGCCGTGGATGCCTACCTCTACTTCTATCCACTCGTCACAATGGACATTACGCGGAAGCAATCGACGAACGTCGAACCCGGCAAAGAGTTTGGCAAAGGACCGATGAATGTGTTCGTCAATATCCCCGCCTATCCACCCGCCGATTTGAAGCTTGTCGTGAGGGTCAATTTTGATACGCTTTATTCCATTGCGTGGCTCGATCTCACCCGCGGGCCGCTGATCGTTTCCGCACCTGACACGAACGGGCGCTACTATCTCCTGCCGATGCTGGACATGTGGTCGGACGTTTTCGCGTCTCCGGGCTGGCGGACGACGGGAACCCAGGCCGCCAACTTCCTCATCACCCCGCCAGGCTGGAGCGGAAAAGTTCCCGAGGGGTTTGCGCGCATCGCGGCACCCACTCCTTATGTTTGGATCATCGGCCGCACCAGAACGGACGGACCGCAAGACTATGAAGCGGTGCACAGGATCCAAGCCGGGCTGAAAGTCGCTCCATTGTCCGGATGGGACAAGCCGCCGAAGTCGGTGGAGGCAAAGATTGATCCGACGGTGGATATGAAAACACCGCCGAAGGTGCAGGTGGACACCATGCCTGCGGGACCTTACTTTGCTTACGCGGCTGAACTTTTGAAGCTGCACCCGCCCCACATTACCGATGAGCCCATCCTCGCGCAGGTGAAACGCATCGGCATCGAGCCCGGCAAGAGCTTCGACATTTCCGGACTTGATCCCGCCGTGCGAAAGGGTGTGGAGGCAGCGCCGGCAGAAGCCCAAGCGCTCATGAAGTGGAAAGTACCCACCATTGCGAGGGTGGCGAACTACTGGTCGATGAACACCGACACTATGGGCGTCTATGGGAACTACTACCTGAAGCGGGCCATGGTGGCACAGCTTGGCCTGGGGGCGAACCTGCCGGAGGATGCAATTTATCCCCTAAATCTCGGCGACGAAAGCGGCAAACCTCTGGACGGGGCAAATCAGTACACAATTCACTTCGAGAAGGGCGCCACGCCACCGGCCCGCGCATTTTGGTCCATCACGCTCTACGATTCGGAAGGCTTCCAGGTGGGGAACGTCCTGAATCGTTTTGCGGTGAGCAGTTGGATGCCGTTCAAGTACAACGCAGATGGTTCGCTCGATCTTTACTTTCAAAGCGACAGCCCGGGCAAGGACAAGGAGGCCAACTGGCTTCCCGCGCCGAAGGGACCGTTCAATCTGACCATGCGACTTTACTCGCCTCAGTCTGAAGCGCTGACGGGAAAATGGAATCCACCTCCCATCAAGAAAGTGGAGACAACCGTGCCGCTCGCGACGCGATAGAGCGGACCGAAACGAGAAGGATGGCCTCTGATGACAATTGCTCAAGGCGCTTTCAGCTTCGACGTTGTCATCCCTGTGATCTGGGGCGCCGACTGGGCATGGGGCCTGCCGTTGATCATACTGACCGTGGTCATCCATGTCTTTGGCCTCGGGCTTATAAGTCAGAGAGGCATCCTGGCGTTTGGCCACATGAAAGCGCGCTACCATCCCACGGCCGTTTTCGCAGTGGTCATGGGAACGACGACCTTGTTGGCCACTAGCCTGCACGCGCTGGAGGCGGGCATCTGGGCTGCCTCCTACTGGTTTCTGGGTGCTCTGCCGGAGTACAAAACTGCGATGCTCTATTCGCTGAGCGCAATCACCAGCTACGGGCACGCGGGTCTGTTTCTGGAAGGCCGCTGGCAGCTGATGGGAGCGATCGAGGCGCTGAACGGAGTGCTGCTGTTTGGGCTGACCACGGCATTCCTGTTTGGGATGATTCAGAAAGTCTGGTCATTAGACAGCAGGGGCATGCGTTGAAGATATGAAGCAGGGAACACAAGCGATGGATACTAAAACTGATGCACCGCAGTTGAACACGGCGGGCCGCGATCTGTCACTCATTCGCGGAGGGCCATTTTATCGTACTCAGGAAGCAACCAGGCTCATCCATCCGAATGAATGGAACTCCGTCCGCCGGGTTACGTTTGCGATCGCCCTTGGCTGGGTGCCACTGATTCTGATCACGGCACTCTTCAACCCCGATAGCCTCGCTTCCCTGCTCAGGGACTATCGCGTTCATTCTCGACTGCTCATCGCCGTTCCGGTGCTGCTGGTGGGCCAGCTTTGGGTGGAATCGCGCTTTCGCCTGGTTGTAGAGCACATCGCCGATGCCCGTCTCCTGGGAACCCCGGACCTCGCCCGGATGGATGACATAATCGCCATGCTGCGGCGTCTCCGCGACTCTGTGATTCCAGAGTTGGTGATTCTTTTCCTAGTGGTTGTTCACGATATAACCTCGTACAAGGCTCAGTTGGACGCTGCGCCTTGGCTTGCACGAGGCATAGGGACTGACCTCCACTTGACCGCGGCAGGTTGGTACGCAATTCTGGTGAGTGCGACCATGTTCCAGTTCCTGTTGGGTCTTGGCCTCTGGAAATGGCTGCTCTGGGCAGTGTTCGCCTTCAAATTGTCGAGGCTGAACCTGAAGTTGATCCCGACTCATGCCGACGGGCACGGGGGTCTCGGTTTCCTCGGCCTGACGCCGATAGCCTTCACACCGATTGCTTTCGCCGCCTCCACCGCCATCGCGGCAACATGGCGTCAGGAGATACTGCACGGTGGTGCGAACATCATGAGCTTCAAGGAACCCGCGATTGTCCTGGCGGTGATTGTGGCCCTGGTCGCGCTGGGGCCCTTGGCCTTCTTTGTTCCCCGCTTGGCAGCCTTGCGCCGGCAGGGAATCCTGGACTACGGAATTCTCGGCCAGATCGACAGCGCCGCCTTTCACGAAAAGTGGATTCACCGGCGTGCAGGGCACGAGGCGGAATTTCTCGGTGCTACAGAGAACATCACTCTCAATAACTTCGGTCAGACCTACTTGAAGATCGGGCAGTTGAAGCCATTCCCCGCTGACAAGGGAGCCCTCATCACATTGGCCGCTTCCGTAGCGATACCCATGCTGCCCCTGATTCTCGCCGTCGTGCCGCTTGCCACCGTCTTGAAGGCTTTACTCAAGGCTTTGCGCTGATTCGCATCAGGAAGGCCGCCGGGTTCCCGCGACCTGGCCTGTCGTAATTGACAGTTGTCCTGACGCGTGGAATACCGATAATGCAGGGAGCAACGCCTGTGCTCGGTGCTCGTTCTTCCGAGTTGACACGGGGAGGCACAACTCATGCCCGAAGCAACGTCAAACGTCGAGTTCGCTCACAAAATTCACGAGGAAGGCCACCATCACGCGCTTCCGACCGACCACCGGGCGCGATGGATCGAAATCGTAGAGGCGGTGGTACTCGCGACGGTCGCGGTCGCCACCGCGTGGAGCGGCTACCAGGCATCGAAATGGGACGCCCTCTCGGCCAGCCATTACAACCTGGCGACGCGAACCGCGGTAGTGTCGCAGGAGAAGGCGACGCTAGCGGGCCAGGACGTCCTTTACGACATCACGACCTTCAACGCATGGGTGGACGCGACATTGGCCGGCAAGGATAAGCTAGCCGCGTTCTACCAGCGTCGATTCCGGCCCGAATACGCCACGGCGTTCGCCGCCTGGCAGAAGCTCGACCCCATCCACAATCCCTCGGCGCCGGCTGGCCCCATCTTCATGTCTGAATACTCGAACGCAAACAAAGAGGAGTCGGCAACGCTCTCGGAGGAGGCGAAAACCTATTTCGAGAAGGGCGTCATCATGCGGGAGACTGGAGACAACTACGTAAAGGTTACCGTTCTCCTGGCTACCGTGCTGCTCCTGACCGCTCTTAGTCAGCGATTCGAGATCTTTGGGCCGCGGGTCGCGGTGGTGGCAGTGGCGTTGGTTTTGCTTGTCATCAGCACATACTGGATATTCACCTTCCCGCGAGCCTAGGGTCTATTTCGTCTCGGGGCTCACTCTAACAGTGTCACACCGCCGCTGGCGACGTCGTAGTAGGCTGCGACAACCTTCAGCTTGCTTTCTTTTACCAAAGCGGCAATGACTGTGGATGATTCGCGCAGCAGCGCCGCTTGGATCTTGGCATTCGCCTTGGTCGCTGCCTCCAGGTTTGACCCGGCCTGATCGACGGCGGGCTGGATATGCGGATAAAGCGCACTGATCTGTCCGGGAACTTCCTTGGCTTGAATCGTTGCCTTCACCGCTCCGCATCCGGCGTGCCCCATCACCACGATCACTTTTGTACCTAACACCCCCGCTCCGTATTCGAGGCTGGCGATGATCTCCGAGGTAACGAAATTTCCCGCGAGCCGGGTCACAAAGATATGGCCGATGCTCTGGTCGAAGATGATTTCAACCGGAACTCGAGAATCGGCACACGACAACACCGCTGCGAAGGGTTCCTGCTTGTCTATAGTGTTTTGTTTCAGGATCGCAAGGTCTTGTTCGAACGCCGTCAGACGGCCCGAGGTGAAGCGCCGGTTGCCGTCCATCAATTCTTGCAGTGCGGCATCGGGGCTGAGCTTGCTCTGCGCCAGAGCCCACTCCGGGGTGAACTCGATTCCGGCTGCTGCAAACAAGCCGGCCGCAGTCCCGGTCACAGTCATCTGCAGGAACCGGCGCCTTGACGAATCCCGGTTCGAGGTTCGGGCTTCAATTTTGTTTTCGGCAGAACATGCCTGCCTCGGGTGTTCTCCTGAGCCGCATTCTGTTAAGTCAAACAGATTAGCCATATGCTGTGATCTCCTTTCAGTCGAGACCGTCATTTCTTGATCCCGGCGTGCCTGGATCTTCGTTGATAGATGAAGATGATATCACTGGTAAAAGTAACAGTCGTTCAGGAAAAATACATAGGCAATCTTCGTGGACTGCCGACGCTCTGACGGGGGTGTTCAATTTTGAACAGACAGATATTCCTTGGTTGCTTAGACTTTGTCACAAGGGCGCTGGCCTGAGAGTTGCAGGTCGGATGTCTCAACTGATTGTGGAGGGGGTTGCGCATGCCCTGTCAGTTGTGCGGGTCGGGTAATGAGGAGGTCTTTACGGCGGAGATTAACATCCATTTCCGCGGCCTCAAGAATCTGGACAAACCTGGTGTCCTTGTAATCCCGAAGCTCCTGGTTTGCTTGGGTTGCGGCTTTTCGCGGTTTGCCATACCAGAAGCCGCACTGGCGCAGCTCGCAAGAGGTACTCGGACACGTGACGCTTCAACACAACAGCAGAGTGCTAGTGATGTTGCGGTCCGTCGAGCGAATTGTCCTTAAGTCGCAGTGCCCCAGGAAAATTCACCAGAGATGAGGGCTTAACGGACGGAAACGCAGCGGCAGGCGTTCTGGCCGGACCATCGCAGCGAGTTGGGGGGAAGGCGGAAATGACCAATCGTTCCCGCATTCTGATTGCCGATGACCACAATCTGGTGGAGTTGTGCAAGCGGCTGCTTGAAAGCGAATTTGACGTGGTTGGAATCGTAGCAACGGTCGCGCCATGGTGGGCGCCGCTGGTGAATTGAAACCGGATGCCATCGTGCTCGATATCGCCATGCCCGTGCTGGATGGATTGGACGCGGGCCGGAAAGTGAAAGAAATGCTGCCCGCCGTCCAAACTGGTCTATCTGACCATGAATCCCGATGCGGATGTGGCCGCCGCAGCTTTTCGTTGCGGAGCATTCCAGCGCAACGGCAGAGTTGCGCAATGTTTGGCCTGCCCCTGTCACAGTTGACAGTATTTTCCTCCGCGTTCAAATCCTAGACTCGTTCCATATAAGCGCGACCCCAAACAGGGTTCACCGAGGACTGAAACGGAGGTCAATCCATGAAACGCCGCTTGTTTCTTGTCGTTGCCACAATGCTCCTTCTAACCAGTCCCCTGATGTTTGCGCAACCGGGTTCTGCAAACTTGTCCGCTGATGTTGCCTTTTGGGTGGATCACTGGTCACGACCAAAACTGGCTCTGTTTGGTCCCGAAGAAGAAGCCTTCAACAAAAACGTACACCAGATCACGTTCGTCCGGGATGGCTCTAACGAAGCTACGGACCCGGGTGTTCTGGATGCCAATATCCGATGATTGAAGGATCATCCGAAAGTGCGCTTTTACGTCGAGGGGTACGCGCGTCCTCAAGAGGCGAGCTGATTTTCAATCTTGCGCTTTCCCAGCGACGGGCAAATTGGGTCAAACAAACTCTGGTCAGCAGAGGCATTTCGGAGAATCGCATCGTATTGGCCGTGGGATGGGGACAGTTGTATCCGGTTTGCGCAGAGCTCAACGATGAATGTTGGAGCAGGAACCGAATCGTCCGCTTCCTGTACTCTCCGTCTTGAAAGGAAGCTGGGGTGGATTTGATGAGAGAAAAGCTTTTGGGTCCGAGGTTGATGCTGTTAGGGTTACTGGCTGTGTCCGAGCTGGCTTTGTCGCAGACAGTGCAGCAGAACGGGACACTCGTTATCAACGGCCTGTCCGGGCAAGCGCCGGTCCTCCAAGTAAACGGCAGGTCCTACGTGGATATCGAAGCACTGGCGCGACTCATGAATGGCTCCCTCGGCTTCAAGGACAATCAGATTACCTTGACCCTACCTGCTTCCGCTGCCGGCACGCCGACGGCCGCACCTCCGGTGAGCCAGCCTGCAAGTACGGGATTTTCGAAGGATTTCTTGAAGACGGGTATCGAAGAAATGACCGTGATCAGGGAATGGCGCGGCGCGCTGGTTAACGCTGTTCAAAATGGATACCCGGTGACGGATGAATTCGTGGCGGGTTACCGAGGCCAAGCTGCCACCAACCTCCGATTGGCGTCGGTAGCAGTGTCAACCGATTCTGATCGGGAAGCTTTTCAATTGCTCAGCAACGAGTTCGACAACATGCAGAAATTGAGTAATAAAATTTTGGCTGCGCGCAAGAACATGAACTACATCTCTCCAGCCGCGCTGAAGGATGATCCTTTGGATCAGAAGATCCTAAACTGCGCGCGAGCGCTGGCTTCCATGGCCGCGAGCGGCCAGTTTCAGGATGACGGATCTTGTCATTAAACCCGAGATTACGCCAAGTTGGGGCGCCCCGGACCTTGCGCCAGGCTCTGGGTCTCCCTCGACGGCAATTCCTGGTTTAATCGCACTGCCGCTCCACCGCTTCATTTGAAGCGAACGTTAAAGCCGGCGAGCAGTCCGTTCATGTGGATGTCGTACAGAAAACCGCCATTCTTGTAGTCTACATACATATACCGGTAGCCGAGCAGGAGCGAATATTTTTGCTTAAGCTCTTTTCCAATCCCGCTGTATATCTGGTACGTCAGTTGAGAGCCGACTCCAAACCCGCCGGCGTCGCCTTTCAGATCGGCGAAGAAATTTTTTGGGAGACCGATGCGGAATCGGGCGCCGAGTACCGGATCCACCCAACTTTGACTTTGGCCGACTGTGGCCGCTGACAGGGTACCCTGCATCAGGTTGAGGCTATTGTCCAGACGCCAAATGCGAGCGCCCGCTACTACGTCCACGGAATCCTGATCCTTCTCGATCAGGCGATAATAAGCCTCAGGATCCAGGAAGAACGTCTCGGCATTCGCGGTGAAGCCGGAGTACAAAGTCCCGACCGGTGTTGCTTTCTGGTCCGAGGAAACATCGATAAAAACCAGATCGGTCAACAAGCCGAACTTTTTCCGTCTTATATCCAGGACGCTCATGTACCCGATGTTCAGTTGGGAAAAGACGTCGGAGAAGCTTACGCTTACCGGAGCTACGTATCCGCCCGCTCCCACATTTCCCTGGAGTCCGCTGAACCACAGATAGAACGGGACCCAGTCCACGTGCCAGTCGCTTGGTTCGGAACTGGGCTCGTGCATCTTCTTCTCTGGAGCCTCGCCCCAGGAATATTCAATTCCCGCCGTCGGCCCCTTCTGAGTGAGTTGGATCGCGATCTGGTCACTCGTTCCGTGAACACTCAGACGGCTTCCCAACGAGTAGCCGGCCCGAAGCGCCAGATGGTCGGTCAGGCCTACGCCCACGTTGGCCCGCGTCCTTATGAAGTTCCCGTAACCGAAGAAGGACATTCCGGTAAACGCACCTTCCAGTGAAAGCCGGTTGGAATTGTGCAGCGGATACCAACGGCCGGTCGGGCCGAACGCGGGCAGCGGAGCGAAGAACGATTTCGAAGCAGACTGACTCGCCCCCAGCCCGTTCACACTTGCCGCAGCTTTGAGCATAGTCGACGTGTCGAGCAGGTTGAAGTCGACCTCAAGTCCCAAATACCCGTGGTCGCGCCGTATGATGTCGTACTGGTATCCAGGGGTAAAGGTGAATGACTTGAGTTGGGCTGAGACCGCCGCACCGAGGTTGAAAGTCTGTCCCTGGAACTCTATTGTTCGGTTGAGGGTTACCGTCCGTGTGTTGTTGATCGGAGCAACAGAGAACAGAAGATGGTGCTTCCGCTTAAATCGCCAATCGATCTTGCCGGTGAATGTGGAATAACTGCCGAAGCCGAAATCATGGTTGATGTCGAAATAGCTGTTGTTGCCCCTCGCGCCGAAATAACCGGATGGACTGGAGAACCACCAGTTCCCTTCCACTCGCCACCTGTAGTTGTCGAGGTCTTTGCTGTCCTGGGCTCGAACCAGGGAAGCCATAGCCAGAAAGAAAAGTACGATCACAAGAGGTTTTCTTGAACGGTTAATGGAAAAGAGCATAGGTTCGAACTCCGTACACGTAGTGACGACTAGCGAAACTAGCAGGCAAGTGCGGGTGCGGATACTGACAGAACTTACAGGGTCTACAAACAGAAATAGCGGCCGTTCAAGGGAACTAGCTAGCCTTCGCGCTGTCTGAACGCGGCAAACGAGCAGAGCGAATCGACCGACGACTCGTGATGTGCAACAACCGGAGTTTCTGTTTTCCACCACTGCGGAGCGTTCTTTTCGTCCCCGCCCACGCGGCGTAGAGCAGGACACCGAAGGCAACCATCACGATCAGCAAGGCCTTCCCGATAGGCCAGACAAAAACGAGTTCTTCGGATGTAAACATGGCCGTCTCCCAGCAAAACAGATGATGGTTCGGCCTGAATCGGGGGCTGTGTCAGGAGCGACCGTCTCGATCAAGGCCGAACCAAAACAAGAATCATTTCTGCGGAACCCGGGGCGTACGCAAAACGGGGACGCAGGTTCCCCGTTTTGCGATACTCGATCCACTCTGTACAACTCCGTGTAGTTGGACGTCAGCGAAGCCACATGCATCGCGAAGTCTCCACCGCAAGCGAAGCGGTCTACGCTCCTCCGGCCACTCCACGATTCACCAACACCTTGACATCCACGCGGCGGTTTTCTGCCCGTCCGCCGGATGTCTCGTTGGGTGCGGCAGGATCAGCGATGCCCATCGCTCCCGGCGCCACAATGTGCCGCAGAGGAACATGGCAATTCTGTATCAGGTACGCAACCACCGCCTGGGCTCGATCCATGCTCAACTGCTGATTCATGGCAGCGTTGCCCGAGGAATCGGCGTAGCCCTTAACCTGGATGATGTAGCCGCTCAGGCTAACCGCGCCTTGCGCCAGCGTCGTCAACGCAGCTTGATCGTCCGCCGAAATGGTATCTTTTCCAACGGCGAAGTGAACGGTTGCGTTGCCCTTCGTGTCATACTCCGACAGGTCGTTGAAGCGCTTGGTAGTGGCCGCAATGTCCTGCTGATTGGCCGCGATCGCCCCCTGGCTCGCAGTAATGTCCTGTCGATTGGCCGCCGTCTGTACTTGGGTAGCGGCAATGTCCTTCTGGTTGCTTGCGATATCCCCCTTGTTGGCGGCGATGCCCTGTTGGTTGGTCGCGACCTGCTCCGCCGTTGGGTTCAAGCCAGCCTGGATGGTCTCGGCCAATCGTAAATCGTCCTTGCTGAACTCGATGCTCTTGGCAGTCACCCGACTGGTGTCGCCGATCCCGTCAACTGTAACCTGCAGGCCCGGGAGTAGAGCGGTCTCCGCTTGCTCCGAGTGCCGAAGTTTGAAAATCCCTTTCGGTATTTGAACCTTGGTAGTGTCGGTCAACACAACAGTGACGTTGGTTTGTGTCTTACTGTTCTTTACGATCAGATTTTCTCCGTCTCGCCCGGTAATCAGTCCGTTGATCTTGACTTTCTCGCCGTTCGATGCGCCATATGCCAATCCGGCACAGAGGACGCACAGCAATGCGGTGCAGGCTACGATCCATCCACGATGTTGCTTCATGAGATTGTCCCTTTCGTTAGCTGTTTGTTCCTAAACTTGCACGAGCCCATTTCGCTCGATTGGTGAATCAGGAGCACGTTACGAGGCAATGCTAAGGGACCGTCTTCGGCGTGCATACTGGCAAAACTGACAGCCGGGGCCAGGCGCGGGAATGCAGGCCCAAAGGGGGAACTAAAGCGTAAACCGGCGGAGTTTCTTCATCTTGCGGCCCCGGTAATTTATCTGCCAAGGTCCGCGCCAGAAAGAGTGAGGCAGTGCGTTTTCAGCGGCCGCGGCGAGTAGCGGTGAGATTTTTGTAGACTTTGCCGTCCTTAATGATTGAACTGGCCCCTTCATCAACTACTCGCGGGTTCTGAGCAAGAGCCGTTTGGCGCCGTCGGCTACGGCGGCTACGCCGTGAGAGCTCCGCCTGCGGATAGTTTTCGGCGTGAACGTCGGCTAACTGATCAACATCTGCAGTCGGATTATTGGCCCGGGGGTAGCGTCAAAGGCGCAGACAATCGAAAGCTCAGTGCCGACTCGGCCGGGATTTCAATCTGCTGGTTTCCGGTCATCGTCCCTCCTATCAATCCCGCACCTGCGCCCACTAGCGCGCCGATTCCTGCACCTTTGCCTCCGCCTGCAATTCCTCCAATCAACGCACCGCCGGCTGCTCCTCCGCCAGTCGCTACAGCTGTCCGCTTGCCCTTCCCTTTGACCGTCTGGTCCACAGCGCCCGTTTGGATGTTGTAGGTCTGCCCTTTCACGGTCACGCTAGTGAGCGCCAGGCTGAGTTCGCCTTGACCTTTTATCTTGCCTTTCGACTTGGCGGTTACCACCGTACCGCTGACGGTTGATCCAGCAGGGATCGCTGTCCTACCTCCGATACTCACCGGCTGCGCTACTGTGGCGAGAAAAGTTTGGCCGGTCTGACTTGTCTTGGAACTCAACGCCTGGCTCACCGTGACCGTAAGCGTAGTCCCTGCGGGCACGACAATGGGTTGAGGTTTCGGCTTCTCCACAGGAGGAGGGGGCGGCGCCATGGCTTGGGCGGGTGCCGGCGCGGGAGTCGCGTCGGGCTGGACCGCAGTCTGATCATCAACACCAGCAGCTCCCGGCTCTTCGCGGGCAATCTGCTCCAACTTCTGCTGGGCTGCGGGAGTCTTCACCTTTCCGCTCAACGTAACTTTTCCGTCCTTGGCTGCCACACTGATATCGGAATCCTTCGTGTCAGGATCACTGGCCGCTTTTGCTTGAATGTCGGTTTGGATTTGTTGGTCGCTGGGGCGCTTGGAACAGCCCACCGCCATCCCGAGCAATAAGACCAAAGCCGCAAGTAGCGTCATGCCCTTATGCATAGTTCTTCCTCCTGAGTTTCTGGTAATTCGAGTTCTGCACCGCGACGATCAGCTTCGTGCTGACGCCGTCCACATTCATGTAGAAACTTGATACGTCCCATCCTAGAACTTGCTGAACTGAACTGCAATGTGCAAAGCACCGTCGGGCTGGCCCTCTTCGTTGACTTACAACGCGCACACGACCGAGAACATCTTACGAAGGTGTGTTCCAGGTGGATACTGGTAAAAGTACCAAGGCGCGAAAGACTTGAAAACGCCGGGCCGAACGTGGAGCTACATCAGGCCGGCGCGATCATGGCACGGATTTGCGGTGGAAGCGGCACCTTTGGGCAATTGACAACTTTCGTTCAGCGAAGATGATGGTGAAAGTTAGGAAGAGAAGTTGCCGATCATTTCCTATCTAAACGTTCAATTCAACTGGGGACCAGGTTTCAACATGCCATCCGTCCGCATACTCGTGGTAGAGGATTTCGCGCCCTTTCGGCAATTTGTCTGCTCCATGCTGGGGGAGAGGCCCGGTTTGCAGGTCATCTGCGAAGCATCGGATGGACTGGAAGCGGTTCAGAAGGCGGAAGAGCTGAAACCCGATCTGATTTTGCTCGATATCGGGCTGCCAACACTGAATGGAATCGAAGCCGCTCGACGAATTCGCAAGCTCGCCCCCGAATCCAAAATACTGTTTGTGAGCCAGGAATCGTCTCCCGATGTTGTGCAAGCAGCTCTCAGCCTGGGGGCGCTGGCCTATGTGGTTAAAGCACATGCCGGAAGCGATTTGCTAGCTGCCGTGGAAGCGGTTTGTCAGGGTAGGCAGTTCGTCGGACGCGGATTATCGAGTTCCAATCTCCCCGACAGTGCGGACGCTCAAATCCCCGGCCACAACGGAGCCCTATCATCGTTGGCTCCGAGAAAAGGGGCGATGATTTGCAGTCATGGTGTTCAATTCTGTTCTGACGATGGATGCTTTCTGAAAAGCTTTACGAGTTTCATTGCCACCGCTCTAAAGGCTGGCGATGCGGTTATCGTGGTCGCAACCGAGCCACACCGGAACAGTCTTTTTCAGCGTCTGCAGACGAGAGGTTTGAATCTCGATGCAGCCATCGAAGAGGGGAGCTATATTCCGTTGGATGTTGCCCACACACTATCGACTTTCATGGTAAATGATCTGCCCGACCCGGCTCGATTCTTGAAAGCGACGGGCGACCTTTTGGCGGCAGCAGCCAAATCGGCGAAGGGGAAGCATCGTCGAGTTTCCGCTTGTGGTGAATGTGCACCCACCTTGTGGGCGGAAGGTAAGTCGGATGCGGCAATTCAGCTCGAGCATCTTTGGAATGAGATAGCCAAGACGTACGAAGTCAACGTTCTTTGCGGGTATGTGTTGAACCGCTTTCAGCAGGAGGAAGAAAGCCACGTCTATCAGAAGATCTGCGCCGAACACTCGGTAGTTCGTTCCCCGTAAGAAGGGCCTAGCAGAAGCTGCCGCAAACACAACGTGGGTCCAGCTACGCGGCTACCATGTGGTTGCGGATGGCGTACTTGACTAGTTCGGCGTTGCTTTTGGCCCCCAGCACTTCCATGATCCGGTACTTGTGGTAGGCCACCGTCCGGGTGGTCATGTTCAGGATGCCGCCAACCTCTTTCATCACCTTGCCCTCGGCCAGCAACTGCAGCACTTCCCGCTGCCGCTCAGTCAGCCGATCGTCTTCCTCGACCAATTTCTTATCTTGCCTTCGCATGAAATTGACTGTGTCTCGTGGCAAAGCCCGCGACATATAGGTTTTGCCCCTCAGCACCTCGCGCATCGCCGTCACCATCTCCGCCGCAGCGCAAGTCTTGAGCAGGTACCCGGAGGCTCCGCAGCGGAAGGCTTCGGCAGCTACATCAGCATCGGGATTCATGGTCAGATAAACCAGCCTGACGGCAGGCAACATTTCCTTTATCTGCCGGCCCGCGTCCAACCCGTTCAGCACGGGCATAGCGATATCGAGCACGATAGCGTCCGGCTTCAATTCTCCGGCAGAGCGCACCAGCGTGCGGCCGTTGCTCACCATTCCGACCACATCAAATTCGGTTTCAAGAAGCCGCTTGCACAACTCCGCTACCAGATTGTGGTCGTCAGCAATCAGAATGCGAGAACGATTAGGCATAGTCTCACCCTCCTCACAGGACTTGCACATCGCTGCGATAGCAGGCCGAGGATGCTCACTGCTAAAACGGGGAGTGCGCGGATTTGTAGCATGCTCAGACTTACACAACAGAGCAATCTTTTCTGAGGCTGATAAACATAACATGCCAACCGAACCCTGTCCAGCACGCGTTGGCACGGATTGTGACAGTCATTACTTGTTCCGTTCAGGTTGGAAGCCTCTGGTCAGAAGACTCGGCCTAACCGGAAAAACACTTTGTGGTGGCCAGTGGCGCCGTAAGCGCCGCCAACCAGGACCGGCCCAAAAATGGTGTTCACAATGACGCCGGCGTAACCATCGCCAGGCAACGAGGAGACGTCTGGCACGTCGTAAACCTTTGCGGCTTCAAATGCGCCGACAAAGTAGAGGTTGCCTCCCAGAATGGGCGGCAGCGCCAGGAGTTGGCGAATGTAGCCGGCTTTGAACAAGAAATACTGATTGGTCAGGAACTCATTCGTGCCATAGGCAACAAGGTTCTGGTTGCCACCAAGCGAAAATGGCGGAACTCCAGTCTGGTGATAAGTGAAGGTGGTGCCGCCATTGGCCCCGAAAAACACGGAAGACGGCTTGCTCACTCGCTGGAACAGTGTCATTTGTATTTCTGACACGGGAAAACCGGAGGGTGCTCCGGGACTAGCGTCATCCCACTGAGTCCTGAAGTGGAGGTCGACGCCGCTTCTGGGAACGGTCGCATTGTCCCGGTTCACGAAATTGTAACGAAGGGATGAGATTCCAACCCGGCCCTGCAGAGTGCCGAATGTCGCGGCTCCCTGCGAAGGGGAAAACCTCTGATCCGCAATCTCGTAGCCGATGCGTAGCTCGCTGGTCTGATTGAACGTATATCCGGCGTCAAAATCGCTGCCGTAAAGACGATTACGATAGTCCGCAAGGAGCGTGTTTCCCTTGTAGTAATAGACGCTGCTATTCGTGGCAAACGCTCGGGGCGACACGAACCAGTGAAGGCTTTCCCCGAATGGACGGTAGAATTCGGATTGCACTCCATATTGGGAGCCGATGGAGATGTCATTTCGCCACTCCGAGCCGGGACTGCCCAAGTCGAAGTACGTGATGCGGGCACCCAGTATCAATTGCACGTTGTTGTACTGAGAGCCATCGATGACAAACAGAGGCCGCACCAGCGGCGGACCATATTCTTTCGGGTCGGTCCGGATCAGAAGCCCTTGCTGATTGTCTTTCTCAACCATCCCATACCCGACCCGAGAGAATCGTCCGTTCCCCACGAGCTTGGTAAGCTGACTGTCCAGAGAGGCGGTGTCTACCGGCTTTCCCCTGTGGGCGGCCATCAGACGCTCGATTTCCCGGGCAAGTGCCGGTTGAGCGCCCACGATCTGCACGAATTGGGGAATGGCTGGTTCTCTCCGGCGCGAATGGCGCTGCGCCAGGTACTCCTGCCAAGCGGCGTCATCGACGCTGAACGGGGAGAGCACAGCCGATTTGCTCGCTGCTGCCTGATATCCTCTCTCGATCAGGGTGTTTTCCTTCTCGTAATCCATCGAGCTGTAATCGGTGAGCGGAACGGAAATAAGAATGTCCGCCTGCTCCATGCTTCGGAGTTCGTTGGCAGCGACCACCACGGAAATCGATTCGCCCAGCACGCCCAGCGATGAGAGCGACGCCGTGGGCTTCAAGTCTCTGTTTTGCAGCTGAATGGCGATGACAAGATCGGCTCCCATGTCTTTGGCGACATCGACCGGAAGGTTGTCGAGCAAGCCTCCGTCGACATAGATGGCGTCGCTTGTTCTTACCGGACTGAAGATGCCGGGGAGTGACATCGTTGCTCGCAGGGCTTGCGCCAGCGAACCATCGCGAAAGACGTGCCGCTGGGCACTAACCAGATCTGTGGCCACGCAAGCGAATGGGGTGGGAAGATCGTTGAAGCTTTGCATCTCCGAATAGGGAAGAGAGACGCGATCGAGAAGCAAGCCCACTTGCTGCCCCGAATTGAAGCCCTCAGGGAATTGGACGCCTTTCTTTATGCCGAATTCGAGGGAATTGGGATAATCAATGGCGTCCTCCTTGCGTCGGTAGGAGAGGTCTCGGAAAGGGATCTGCCCCGAGATCACCTCGTTCCAATCAATCTCGTGTGTAAGTTCGCGGATTTCGGCGGGAGAGTTTCCGGTAGCATAGAAGCCGCCGACCAACCCACCCATGCTGGTTCCCGCCACGTAGCTGATCGGAATGTGGTGTTCTTCCAACCACTGTAGTACCCCGATATGGGCCAGACCGAGGGCGCCGCCTCCCTCGAGTACGAGACCAATCTTCGGTCGTTTCGGAGCGGGGGCGGACTCTTGTGAAACTGCGAGGGTGGCGCTGCAGACAGTGGCTACTAGGAAACATATGATTGGGGTTCGTGATGACATGGGACTCACCTTACTGGCGGCTTGGCAGGAATGTAACCGAGCCACACTCTTGTGGATTCAGTCCTTTGGTGAACAAGGTCGAGGCTGACTCTTCCGCCAATTGGCAAGCGTGCCAGGAGAATCAACCCCTCCCGGTTTTGAACAATGAACAGAATAATGTGGAATACGCGACCAACCGACTGTCATTTGTGCCAGTGTGAGATCAAGCCAGCCAGATGGAGCAATTGAGCGCGCTGTTGTGTGTCAGGCCGACGGTTCGGAAGGCTCCGGAAAAGCCACATCGGTTTTGGTGCGGCGAAGCAGAAAGATGCTGCCACAGAGTCCCGCTCCCAGCGACCCGGCCAAAGTGCCAATCTTCGACATGGCGAGCAGTGCCCCCTCGCCAAACGCTAGGGTCGCGATGAACAGCGACATGGTGAAACCGATTCCGCAAAGCCAACTGGCTCCGAAGACCCGCGCCCAGGAGACTTCGGCAGGTGGTGTCGCCAGGCGAACAAGAGCCGACAGCCGCGCAAAGAGCCATATCCCTACTGGCTTCCCGAGGAACAAACCAAGGGCTACCCCCAGGCTGACTGGATGCCGAACCGCAGCCAACCCATTTCCCCAGATTCGCACCCCTGCATTGGCTAGCGCGAATAAAGGCATGATGAGAAAGCTTACCCAGGGTTGAAGGAGGTGCTCAATGCGGTGCAATGGCGACTCGACCAGTTCGCACTGGAGTTCCAGAGTGTGGATTGCGGAATGGGCTTCATGGGAATCGGGAGGTGCAGCTTCGAACCGGTCCAACAGTCTGCGGCAGCGATTCAGGAAATGATCTCGATCCAGGTAGCTTCGGGCAGGAATGGTAAACGCGAGCAAAACACCTGCTACGGTGGCATGCACGCCCGACCGCAGCACTGCGAACCATACGCAAAGGCCAATCACGGCGTACACCGCCGGTTTACGAACTCCCAGCAGATTGGCCCCGAAGGACAGCGCCACCAGGGCGAGTCCGGCCACGAGGCTGAAATAGTGAATCTGCGCAGTGTAGAAGATCGCGATGACAAGCACCGCGATAATGTCATCCGCGATGGCGAGTGCCGTGACAAAGATCTTGAGCGAGAGCGGGACGCGATTTCCGAGCAAGGCGAGCACGCCCAGAGCGAATGCGATGTCAGTCGCCATCGGGATTCCCCACCCTTTTCCAGTGCTGTCGCCGTGAGCCACCAAGGTATAGACCAGCGCTGGAACAATCGTCCCTCCGAGCGCGGCAATGAACGGAAACGCTGCTTGCCGCAGTGAGGATAACTCCCCGATGAGGACCTCACGTTTTATTTCGAGTCCGACCAGGAAAAAGAAAGCCGACATAAGCCCGTCATTGATCCATTCGTGACGGCTCTCAGATAAAAAGAACGGGCCGAATCCGAAAGCTGCCTGCGCGTGCCAGATTGCCTGATAACTTTGCTCCCAGCGGGAGTTGGCCCAAACGAGCGCCGCAATTGTGCTGGCCAGTAGCAGAATGCCCCCGGCGGCCTCCATCCTTGCAAAGCGCACAAAAGGACTGGTGATCGCATCAATCGGCAGCGTCTTACGTCGGCTTGAGTCAGTATCCTCGGACATGGTTTACCTCATACACCGTCGAAGTCCCCAGGGCAACCTGTAACTTCTACCAGTTTGCCGCGCGCGGTGCCACCGTCTAACCTTATCTGGGCTTGCTGTGAGACGGCGACGGCAGGACCAAGGTGGTTCCAAATGAGTGCCCTTCCAACGATTGAAATGCGCCCCTTCCCGGTTCGCACTGTACTCACGATAGGTGGAGATTCGCAGATTGAGGGCCAGTTGCGGGACATTCTGGTCCCCGGCGCATGGGCGATCCAGCATGCAGCCGACAACGCGGAGGCGCTGGTCCTTGCTGAAAGGAAGGGTTTCGATCTGATCCTGACCAGCGAGAAAACTTCGGGGAGGGAGGACATCGAACTGCTTCGCAAGATCCGAAGCATACGTCCTCATTCGCGTCTTATCATCTTGGCCGACGAAAGCACGCCTGCGGATGTAATCACCTCGATGCGCGAACACGCTTTCAGTTATTTTTCCAAGCCATTTTCCCCAGACGCGCTGGCCATTATGATCCAGCTCGCGATAGAGGAGCCCTGCTGGGATGACGGTATCGACGTAATTTCGGCCACGCCGGAATGGATTCGCATCCTCGCTCGCTGCGACCTCAAAACTGCGGATCGAGTGATCCAGTTCTTTGATGAGATCGCCGAACTGCCCAGCCGCGAAAGAAGCGCGGTGGGTATGGCTTTCCGTGAGATGTTGATCAACGCGATTGAGCACGGCGGGCGTCTTGATCCCAACCAGCAAGTGGAGATTTCTTATGTCCGCGCCCGCCACATGGTGAAATGCCGCATCAGTGACCCCGGTGAAGGTTTTACGTTGGACGAGATTCCTCACGCCGCCATTGCCAATCCAACAGACGACCCAGTGCGGCACCTCGAGATTCGCGACGCGCAAGGCATGCGCCCGGGCGGATTCGGCGTTCTGCTGGCGCAGCGGCTCGTCGATCAGCTCGTCTACAACGAACAAGGCAATGAGGTCGTCCTCATCAAATATCTCGATCTGGAGCCACGGCCGTCAGAATAAGGCGCACTGCCTGGCAATTCACTTCTTTTCTACTGAGAAATAAAGGTAGAGCGCAAGACCAACCGAGTTCACCTGCTGATTCGGGCGCTTGCCCGTGTTGTTGTCGTGCTCATAGTAGGGATTGAACTCCACATGCTTTCCTACCGGAAGCAGGCAACCGGCATAAAACGACGTCGTGCTCCACTTCTCATACTGGCTCTCGTAGTAAGGCTCAACGGCGGCATAGGGTATTAAGTGATAGGAATAGATCGCGAAGGTTCTTTCGACTGTTAGTTTATTGCGATAGCGCCAGGAAAACTTGCCATCTTTCCAGTCGAGATCGGCACGGTTTCTGTCGGTGATCAGAATCCGAGCTGTGACAGGAAGGTGAAAGGTTACGGAGGTCAAGAGCCGATTTTCGGCAGCCGCGTTCGGAGCAGTGATATATCGGTATCCAGTCTCAAGCACGAGAGGTCGCTGCTTCGCATCGTCCAGATCGAATGCTGTGATGTCCTTTAGCTTGACGAGGGGTTTGAGGTACAACTGGACACTCGGTCCAAGCGTAGCTTGGGTGGGGTCACCGCCGTCCCGATCGTCTTTTGCCTCGAAATAGGTCCGAACCATCGAGTTGAGCTTGAGGTAGGTATCGATCTCGGGCAGGAACTGGACAGATTGCGCGCGAGCTGAGACACAGGCGAGGAGAAGCGGGAGAGCTATTTTCAGCCATCGTGGCGGACAAAGCAAGTACCCCCGGACTGAAGCGCTCGACAGCTGTTCTCTCATCGCTGCACTCTCGATCGCTTAGTCTAGCCATCCGTCCATAGACTTCAACCGGCAAATCTGACAGGTGTGCGCTCGGATAATCTCAAGTACTTTGTTCGCGAGTGCGTCAAAACATCTTGGCGTATGTTCAGGCGCGACGCACCCGCCTCCGCTGAGTGCTAGAGGTCAAAAATGCAAGACACAAGTGTCCCTCATTACCGTCTTCTTGGTTACTGCGCCATGCTCACATTTCTCTTCTTGGCTCTGCATGGAGTTTGCTCTGCACGACCGAGGACAGACGTTCTCCAGTTTGCCAATGGCGACCGCATTACCTGCGAAATCATCAAGCTCGAGAAGGGCTATTTGTATATCAAGGTCGAGTACGCGGAAGGCACGATCGCAATGGACTGGTCCAAGATTGCGCGCGTCGAAAGCCCGCAGAGTTTTGTGGTGGCGGATATCGCGGGAAAGCGCTACACGGGCACCCTGCAGAGTGTGGCGGAGGAAAAGCCGCCGGAAGCGCTCAAAGTGCAGGTGACTGCACCCTCCTCGAGCCAGGTTATCTCGGGCAAGCAAATTGTTGAGATCGAGAGGACAGATACCAGCTTTTGGCAGAACCTGCATGGCGGAATGGACGTCGGCCTCAATTACGCTAAACAGCAAAACCGCACACAATACAACTTTCAATCGACCGCAATCTTCGAGCGGACCAAGTGGTCGGCTGCCGCGGACTATGAATCCAGTTTCAGCGGCGGAGGGGACATTTCCGATCTTCGCAACGATGCGCGCCTGGGTGTCACCAGACAATTGTATTCGCCACGCAACTTCTATATGGGACTAGCGGGCTTCCTGCAGAGCGATGAGCAGCAACTCAACCTGCGCATGACCTATGGCGGCGCCGTGGGACATCTGTTCAGTTATACGAATAACACGTTCATTACTGCGTTTGGCGGCGCAGATTGGAACCGCGAGCAGTATTCTTCAGCGGCGACGGTTGGCCGCACCGGAGACAGCGCCGAAGCGATCCTGGGAACTCAGGTGAATTTCTTTCGGTTCAAAACGACTAATATTCTCGCGGACGCCCGCGTCTATCCCAGCCTGACGGACCTGGGGCGCGTACGTTTCGACCTCAATACATCGCTGAAATTGCGGCTGGCCAAGGAGCTGTACTGGAGATTTGGCTACTTTCTTAACTTCGACAGCCGCCCGCCACAAAACCTGCAAAAGAGTGACTACGGTTCCACTTCCAGCCTGGGATGGACATTCTAGAAATTCGATCGAAAGCCGCTACTGTCGACCTTCTTGGTGGTACGGTGCGAAAAAAGAGACCCAATCCAAGTCTGGCAAAACTGACAGTTGCCAGACCTCGACCTCTCACCGAGCATAGTGCCGAAGCGATTGTCTTCAGCGCAACCGCAATCGGGTCCATCAACTCAACCGTGCAACGCATGTCTGGTTGCTTTGAGAGGCAAGGAAAAAGAAATGCGACAAATCAAGACTTTGACAACATACAAGATTGCCATTAGCAGCTTGCTGCTGATTGGTCTGCTGATGTTCGCAAGCGTTCTCGTTTTCTCCCGCGGACCGAAGCCGGAGACCATCGAAGCGACTGCGATGGGCACCGGAACACAAATGGGACAGGTCATCGGTGTGACCCTGGACATTTTCGAGTTCTCCACTCCGGAGGACCGACAGATCCTGATCCAGTCTTTCGAGAAGGGTCAAAATCAAGGGCTGGTCAATGCACTTTCCAAGATGAGGGCTGTGGGTCATTGCTCGATCACCGGGACACTCGGCTACGACGTCAGCTATATCCGCATGACCAACACACCAACCGGAAGGAAAATAGTGTTTGTCACCAATCGCCAGATCCGATTTGGCGAAGCTTTTTTTGACAGCCAGTCCCAGTCCTTCAACCTGACTGCGGGCGAATTCGAGTTAAACGACACCGACAAGAACAAGAGCACCGGAACCGTATTTCCCGCGGCGCAGCTGATTATCGATAAGCAAGGGCAGTTGCAGTACGACCTTAGAGAGAACGCTTGGAAACTTGTGGACGTTCTCGATTGGAAAGGAACGCCTGGGGTGAACTAGGCGGGAGCTGTCTTATGAAGACGCGACGCATCTTTGCGATCCAGCACCTCGCAGTGTGGGCGATGTTCCTTTTGCTGTCCTCGTTCCTGGTGGCACAGGAAGAACAGCGCGGCGGTGACAAGTATCTTTGCTCGGAGCCAAATCCCCAGAATATTTGCACCGCCGATAACACGTGCGGATCCAGTTCCATTCCGTGCGTGGTCGATATCAAGCGAACGGCTGCGGAAGCTTCGGCCACTCCGAGTATTCCAAAGGCGAAAGCGAACATGCCTTTCTGTGTAAAGGTCGGGACCACAGTTACCTGGAAGAGCGTCTCCAAAAATACGGGTTTTGTCGTGGACTTTGGCCCGGACTCTCCCTTTGAACCTGCGGGAGCAATCATTGGCGGTTCCGATCGCGCCGTTTCGACGGTAGTGAAAAAGAAAGGCTGTTACAAGTACTCCGCCGGAGCGTGCGTTTCAGGCGCCATTTACGGGATGTGCGGATCGGTCGAAACCAAACTCGTCATAACCGGCAGCGAATAACGGACGGCTCAACAGCTCACCGCGTTGAGAAAAGAAGCGGAGAAGAGAAAATGATCAGGACCTTAACTAAACAGCTTTTATCGGCGACGCTATCCCTGCTGCTGGTGATTACGACCGTGCCATTGGAATGCGGGGCTCAGCAACCGGCGCCAGGATATTCGGGGCAGGGGGCGCCGCTGTCTGCGGACGAATTACAACAACTGGCCGCGCCTATCGCTCTGTACCCGGATGCGTTGGTAGCCCAGGTTCTGGCAGCATCGACATTTCCTGACCAGGTCTCTTACGCCAACGGCTGGCTTCAACAGAACAGCAATCTCACAGGAGCAACTCTAATGCAGGCCGTCGATGCTCAGACGTGGGATCCCAGTGTAAAGGCGCTTTGCCAGTTCCCCTCGGTGCTCGACAACCTGGCGAAGAATCTCAGTTGGACTTCGGCGTTAGGAGAGGCCTATCACACCCAGGCCGCTGACGTGATGACGGCCATCCAGGTGTTGCGGGCAAAGGCACAAGCTGCCGGCAACTTGAAATCAGGCTCACAGATCGTGGTCGTGCAACAGTCACCGCAAACCATCGTGATTCAGTCGGCGAATCCGCAAGTAGTGTACGTGCCCCAGTACAACCCTACGGTGATTTATGGATATCCCTACGTGACTCCTGGATACAGCGCCGGCACGGTGGCAGCGGTCGGCGTGCTCGCGTTCGGAGCGGGAATCGCGGTTGGGGCGATGATGAGCGGCGGGTGTTGCGGCTGGGGGTACAGCAGTTGGAACTGTGGCTGGCACAGCACTACGGCGGTGGTGTATCACGGCGGGGCATACTATGGGAACAGTGCCTGGCACGGCGGTTACTACGGCTCCAGTGGATCCGCCTACGGTGCCTACGGCTCCGCGCACTATAACTCTGGCTACAACTCCTCCACGGGGACTTACTCGCGCAGCGCGTCGACCTCCACTGCCTATGGCACCCAAAAGGTGGGCCAGGCATACAACCCAAACACCGGAGCCTACGGGCAGACGCATCAAGCTTCCAACGCCTATGGAAGCTATGGAAGCTCTACCGTTTCCAAAAATGGCAACACTGCGTACAGCCAGCATCAGACGACCTCTCAAGGAACGACTGGGTCGGTGCAAACCACGAACGGGGGCAAGGCTTATGGTGCCTCCGGTGCATACAACAGCGGTGCCGTGGGTCAGAGCGCAAATGGTGACAAGTATGCGACGGCAAATGGCAACCAGTACAAGAACACCGGCAGCGGTTGGCAGACTAACAAAAGCGGGAGCTGGAACAACGTCCAGAAACCTAGTAGCTCCGGTTACAATTCTGCCGCTTCTCACGGCTATGGAGGGGAGCAAAAGAGCGGCGGGTCATCGGCCTTCAGCGGCGGTGGCGGTGGCGGCTGGGACTCCAGATCGGCGAGCGCTCGTGGTTCGGCAAGCATGGGCGGTGGTGGTGGCTGGGGCGGTCGCAGCGGTGGCGGTGGTTTTCGGAGGTGAACAGCCGCGAACGAGGTTTTGTAAGCGGTGTTGGTAGCTCATCTTAGGTTCATGTTTTGGAGGATTGTCATGTCGCTCAAAACTTACAGAATTGCTGTTACGACGCGGTGGCTGCTTCTGTCGCTAATGATTTCGTTTGCCGCCTGCAACAAGCCTGACAACCCTTCGCCCCGAGTCTTTGCTTCTCCTGACGACGCGGGCAATGCGCTGCTGGACGCGGCAAAGTCGGGAGATCAAAACGCGATACTGGCGATTTTCGGTCCGGAATCGAAAGAGATTATCTCCTCCGGCGATGCCGTGCAGGACAAGACCATGGTTGACACATTCGTCGCGGGCTATGGAGTAATGCACCGCTGGCGGAGAATGCCCGACGGCGCTCAAATCCTGCTGGTTGGCGCAGACAATTTTCCCTTCCCGATCCCGCTGAAGAAAAATGGTGGCGGGCAGTGGTTTTTCGACACGGCTGCGGGAAGGGATGAGATTCTAGCCCGTCGCGTCGGCCGCAATGAACTGGCAATCATCGACGTTTGTGCGGCGCTGGCTGACGCCGAGGCTGAATACTTCGGAAGCACGAAACAATTCGCTCTAAAGTTCATCAGTGACACTGGCAAGCAGAACGGCTTGTACTGGGAGTCGCCGGACGGTCAGCCCCAAAGCCCGCTCGGACCGTTGGTGGCGTTCGCGACCGACGAAGGATATCGCGCAAAGCCGAACTCGCACGCTCCTTTCCATGGCTACAACTTTCATATGCTGACGCGGCAAGGCAGTCATGCACAGGGCGGCGCGAAGGACTATGTCATCAATGGGAAGATGGTCGGTGGATTCGCTTTCGTTGCGTATCCGGCTGAGTACGGTAACTCTGGGATCATGACATTCATCATCAACCAGGATGGCGTACTGTTCCAGAAAGACTTGGGAAAGACCACGGCAGAAACGGCAACCTCAATGACCGAGTTCGATCCTGATCCCAGTTGGACTCCGGTGGAGTAATAACAAGATCCTGATATCCGATCAAACAGAATCAAGCTGCTGCTTAGGCTGGCAATCCCGCCCTGCTTCCGGAATTCTCTAATTTTCCGGTTTCGAATCGGAGAACCCTGGACGCCCTATGCGGACGCGGCGGGAGAAATCTGGCGCATTGTCGGCGGCCTGGGCCGCGAGGTTGATGTGGGCTTTCTCCTTTAGTTCGGCCAGTGGCAGATTGTCCGTGGCAATATCGCCTCTTTCATAAATCATCTCGTCGGCTTTGCCGTTGAGCAGGATGCGGTAATCGAACCTAGGCTTGGTATTTCGGGCATCGGCGACGTAGGGAACGATGTTTGTGGTGCAGTTGTTGGTCAGCGCGTTGTACCACTCGGGATGGTCGCGCAAATGATTGGCTCCGGCGAGGTAATCGAGAAAGATGACGCGAGCCTGCTCGGGCGTGGCCCGAGTGTGGAAGAGGTAGACGTCTTCACCGTGGCGGAAGTTAGTGCGGAGGCGAACCACATCGCGCTCGTCGCTGATGGTGTAGATCAACTCGTAGTAGCGGAAGAATCCGCGAATGGCGGAATAAGTCCTGCCAACTTCCTTGCGAGTTTCGATGGACAGAGCCACGTGTCCCTGGTCGCCGAAGTCGAAGCTGACAATGGGATGAGCGATCCAGGGGGAGCCCCAGTAGGTGATGAAGATGTCGATGCCGCGAAGGTTAGAAAGATCGACAGTGCGGATTTCCCAGTGCGGCGTGTAATCGAACTCAGTGCGGTAGTCGCAGTTGCGAAAGTTATGGATGACCACCTGATTGCCATTAATCTCGGCCCAGGCAGTTTCAGCGACGTCCGGCTGCCAGTCGCGGTTGTTTGAAGGCTTAAGGGAAAGCCATCCGACCAGCACGACTACGAAGGCGGCCACGCTGAGGGCGATTCCGCGCCACCGGGCTCTGAAAAAGATGAGCAATCCGATGAAGAACAACAGGTAGATGAGTGCAGCCGCCGTACGCAGCGCTGGGAACGGCAAGTCGAAGTAGAGGGCGGCGGTCGCCCATAAGTTGATGACAACCACAAGAAAGGTCGCAAGGATGCGCGCGAGAACCGCCAGCGTGCCGTGACGGAGATGTTCAGGCGGGAGACTGGGCATTTGAGCCATTCAGGGAGCTCCAGTTAATTATGGACTCCTGAGGGTGCACCGCCCAGTGCGGGAATGTACATCACCTCGACGAACCTTTGGGTGGAAACCCCCTGAGCAACTTGACGATCGCCTTTTCCACGAGATCCAGCGACTTCTTTTTTTGCTCGGGGTCAAGGTTCTGCGCGACCGTCCCGTTCCAGATCGCCTTGTTCTGGCTGCGGTCGACAAATTCCAGGACGAGGGTTCCTTGCGCCACGGTCGTCGCCACGAGGGCGGCAGAAGCGTCTGCGCCGGTCCACATCGTGGCATTCATACTTGGTGGTGGCCCATTGTAAGACGATAGAATTGGCGTCCCGAGAGGGAGGTTGTTTCCGAACCCGATCCCGCCAGCTGCAATGAGCGTAAGATCGCCGTTCTCGTCGATTCTCTCGAAACCCTTGGCCTTCAGTTGATCGTCGATCGTGCCTACCACGATTTCATACAGCAGCGGTCTCGTGGGCTGGGTCTGTGGTTTGGCCCAGGTGTAGGTCTTGTACTTCGGAAAATCGGCGCTCTTGTCGTATCCGACCTTTACCTTCTGAGCGAAGCCTGATGTTGCAAGCGCCACGACGAGCCAGGCCCAGAGCCAGTACCGACCTTTTTTCATTATTTCCTCCCATCCCGGTTTCGCAATTCAGTGGATCGTTGCAAGCGTGGGGAGACAGGTTTGGATGCCTCTCGACCGTAGATGAAGAATGACCATCAGAAGAACTGTCATTACTTACAGGTCATGAGACTGGGGCATGCCTAGCCTCAGGACGGGCGGTAGGGGGACCAACGAGAAAATGTGGAACTGGTTTCTCGCCACCACGTAAATGGGCACCTTTCCGTTCCTAGCGTTGAAACTGGCATTATTGACAGTCGCCCAGCATCCCTTCCCCCGCTAACCTGAATCACGAAAGGAGACGCGATGAGCACCAGTCAGACAAACAAAAAGTTGGAAGCGCCGTCACGGTTGCTAACTGCGGCCTGCTGCATGTGCTTCCTATTCATTGCCCTGTTTTCCGTGGCGGCTGCCGGACAATCCGAGGGCAAGCAAAAAACGGAACAGTTTATGGCGACCGCGATTGGACAGGCTGGGATGTTTGGCGGCAAGAGTATGCCGCTGAACATTTACATCACCGACTACTCCAGCAATGAGGAAGTAGAGAGTCTCGCGAGCACCCTGAAAACCAAGGGTTCGGACGCGCTGCTGTCGGCGATTCAGAAGATGAAAGAGAAAGGGAGGGTCTCCACCACGGCCAGTGTGGGGTGGGCCGTCCCCGTTGTCCGTCAACATCCCACCGCGAAGGGTCGCAGGATTGTGATGTTTGGCGATCGTCCCATCGGATTCTACGAGGCACGCAGTGCGCCGCGGTCGAAAGGTTACGAGTTTGGGATGCTGGTTTTGGATGTCAACGATAAGGGAGAAGGCGAGGGCCTGCTATATGGCGCTTGCAAGGTCAAGTTCACCAAGGATGACCAGTTGGAGGTTGAACACTTCGGCCAGAAACCGGCCCGACTGGCGGCGGTGAAGCTCTGGAAATAATTCAGTACGCCGCCCCTCCGCAAGGGGTCGGCAGCGTTGGGAACCGGGCCGAACAGTGCCGATAATTTCGGTAGAAGAGAGGATGTGTTTATGAAAACCAGATTAGCAATGTGTGTACTGGCCATCTGCCTGACTTCAATGATCGCCACAGGGCAGCAGGTCTCGGTGAACTACAACCGCACCCAAGATTTTACGCAATATCACACTTACGCATGGGGCTCCGAGAACCAGAACAAAATTCAGAACTCTATTCTGGCGCAGGAAGCGCAACAGGATATCAACACGGCGATGCAGGGCAAGGGTTTTCAACTGGTGCAGGAAAATCAGAAACCAGACTTGATCCTCACCGCCAATGGTGGCCTGCAGCAACAAACCTCTTATACTGCTTGGGGTATGCGCGGGATCGGCGGCGGCATGGGCAGCATTACCCCAGAACAGAATGTTGTCGGGACCATGATCGTGGACCTCTATGACGCCAAGAGTCAGTCTTTGGTGTGGCGAGGGATGGCGCAAAATACGCTAAGCAACAATGGCAACAAGAATAGCCAGATGGTGGCCAAAGCCGTCCAGAAAATGTTCAAACAGTGGCCGAAGTAAACGCTCGGGTTTGAGTGAAACACATTTGCGCCTTGCGCTAGCCGGGAGGCCTCCGATTGTTGCGCCTAATCCGCAGCCTTGTTCGCCCCTACCGGGGCACCCTCTTGATCATCCTCACGGCCATGCTTGTCCAAACCGCCATGAGTGTTGCGGGGCCGTGGCCGCTGAAAATCATCCTCGACAATGTGGTGGGTTCTCACAGACTCGCGCCGTGGCTCGACGACTTTCTGCGGCCTATCCTGAGCGGCAGCGGCAAAATGCAGATCGCGGTCGCAGCCGCGATGTCGGTAGTGCTCATCGCGGTGTTCGGCGCGATTGCATCGTATGTCGCGAACTACTACACCACTAGCGTGGGCCAGTGGGTGGCCAACGATTTGCGCCGGCGGACTTACCACCACCTTCAGCAGCTCTCGCTGAGCTATTACGACAGCCACGAAACCGGGACCCTCTTGAGCACGATCACCTCCGACGTTCAGACGATCCAAGGTTTCGCCTCGTCCTCCACACTGGGTATCGTTGTCGATTTGTTCACCATCCTGGGCATGCTGTTTATTATGTTGCAGCTCAACTGGGATTTCACCTTGATCGCCATTGCGGTGACCCCGTTCATGCTTCTCCTGGTGTCGAGATTCAATAAAGCGGTCAAGAAGGCAACCCACGAGGTTCGAAAGCAGCAAAGTAAGGTCGTCACGGTGGTGGAGCAGGGGCTCCAGTCGATGCGCGTAGTGAAGGCTTTCGGGAGGCAGGACCTGGCGGAAGAAAAACTCGCCGAAGTCAGCCAGTCGACCGTAGATGCCTCGCTGAAAGCCCGGCGGTTGAAGGCTCTGCTCTCTCCGATTGTGGCGATTACGGTTTCGCTCTGCACCGCCGTCGTGCTCTGGCGAGGTTCAGCGCTCATTCTTGCCGGAGTCATGACCGTAGGAGCCCTGACGGTTTTTCTCTCTTATCTGAGCAAGTTCTTTAAACCCGTGCAGGATCTGGCTACGATGACCAACGCAATCGCTCAGGCAGCGGTCGCCGTGGAGCGCATCCGGGGAATTCTGGAGGCCGACACCATCATTCCGGAACGTCCTGGCGCGCGTGAACCGCAAGCACTCGCGGGCGAGATCGAATTCGAGCATGTAGCCTTCGCCTACGACGCTGACGCTCCCGTGCTGACGGATGTCAGCTTCCACATCCAAGCGGGGCAAATGGTCGGAGTCGTGGGACCCACGGGCTGTGGCAAGTCCACCATTGTTAGTTTGATTCCGCGGTTCTACGACGCGACGGCCGGTGCAGTCAAGATCGATGGCGTGGATATTCGTGATTACAAGTTTCATGAGCTGCGAAACCAGATCGGCTACGTGCTTCAGGAACCCGGGCTCTTCGAGGGATCGGTGCGCGACAACATCGCCTATGGCAAGAAGGGAGTAACTGAAGAGCAAATCCTGGAGGCGGCGAAATTGGCCAACGCGGATGAGTTCATCGCGCGCATGCCTCACGGGTACGACACCATGATCGGCGAGCGAGGTGAAACCCTGTCCGGCGGTCAGCGACAGCGCATCGGGATTGCCCGCGCCATCATTCGCAACAACCCGATTCTCATCCTGGACGAACCGACAGCCGCTCTCGACACCGAGTCGGAGAAGTTAGTGATCGAGGCTCTGGAGCGACTGATGAAGGGACGAACCGTAATTACGATCGCGCACCGGCTCAGCACGATTCGTGATGCCGATAAGATTGTCGTCCTTAAGGGCGGCGTCGTCGCGGAAGAGGGCAGTCACGACGAGTTACTAACACGCGATGGCGTATATGCTGAACTCTACCGGATACAGTTCAGCCAGGAACCAGCGGTTCCTGCGGCATAGATATTGTGCACCGTATGTGACCGCGCTCACGTACACGATGGTTTCAAGGAGGATGCATGCACCGTTCTTTGATTGTGCTACCCGACGATTCAGCCAAGCCGATTCTCGATGCCATCGACGGCGCGAAGAAGTCTCTGCGCGTCAAAATGTTTATTTTTTCGGATCCATCACTTTTGAAGGCTGTAATCGCCGCCAGGCAGCGCGGCTTAAAGGTACGGATCATGCTGAATCCGGTTCGGCGCAGCGGCGAATCGGAGAATCAGGAGTCCCGCAAAAAGCTTGAGGCTGGTGGTGTCGAGGTCATCGACAGCAACCCAGAGTATGACGTTACCCACGAGAAGTCGATGGTGGTGGATGACACGACGGCATTCGTGAAATCGCTGAACTGGGAAACGAAAAACCTGACCGAAACCCGCGATTACGCGATTGTTACCTCGCATGCTCACGAGGTAGCGGAAATCATCGAATGCTTCGAAGCGGACTGGGCGCGAAAGCCTTTCAAGGGGGACGAACATTCACATCTGATCTGGTGTTGTGGCAACGGTCGGGAGCGCATCGCACAATTTATTGACGACGCCAAGGATTCCATCTTTCTTCAAAACGAGCGTTACCAGGACGCCGTGATTGTCGAGCGCCTGGTCCGGGCTGAACGCCGCGGAGTGAAGATCCACGTCATGGCCCGTCCTCCTCACAAGCTGAAGAAGGAGAAGCTGGTGGAAGCCGTCGGAGGGATGCGCATCATGGAAGACGTGGGAATCAAGATTCACAAACTGCAACATCTTAAACTTCACGCCAAGATGCTCCTCGCTGACCATGCGCGCGCCATCGTCGGATCGATCAATCTCGCGCCTGGCAGTTTTGATAGCCGGAGAGAGTTGGCTATCGAAGTGCGAGACGACCATGTAGTCGAACGCCTGACGAAAATCGCTCACCATGACTGGGAGCACTCGCACCCTCTCGATTTGACGGACGCAGGACTGCTGGCCGAGTTCGAGAGTCACGAAATGGAAGGAACAGAAGAGCTGGCCCTTCACCACGAGAAGCATAAGTAAGAATCAAGCGACGTGCGTTTGCGACGATTCGCCGGCAGGGTGGCGTGAGGTGAAAAGAAGTCTCCTCAACTCGTCCGCGCCAAGGACTCTGCGCAGCTCGGTGAAACCAAAGAAAGGAATGAGCAGGACAGCCAGAATTGCCGTCAGGGTGAGTATCCCCTTGACTGTGCCGCCCCCGATCTCGCTCATGCTTTCTTGAAAAGAGCGCCCGTGATACAAACCAACGCCAGCTTCCTCGAGAATTTTGAAACAACCCAGGATAAGGGCGAACGCAGCAGACCTGAACAGAGTCGGGTAGATGAGCGGGGCGTCGCTGTACCGCTCCCCGAAATGAAGGTCCTGGGCGAGCAGGATTACCTTCCCGAGCGCCAGCGCGTTGATCAACGCGAATCCGCTCGCAGTAACACTGATATGCTCCTCCGACAGGATTACCGATCTGTATAAGACGAACAAACCGAAGACGACCCAGAGATAGAGAGAAATAAATAGATACTCTTTTAGTCCCTCGTAGGCCTTCTGCTTCAGGGTGCGATTGGGAGCGTCCATGTTGTCTTCTCCAAGTCCGAACTTTTCACTCCGCCCAGTCGAACTGCTCGGGTGGCAGTTCGTCAACTGTCACTTTCGACAGGTGACATCAAACAATGGCTCCCGTAAACAAGAGAGCGAGGCTTATTCGTGAAGCGCAAGGTCCTGGCCATCGTAATCGTTCTCGCGGCAGCTACCCTGGTCCTCGGCAAATCCAGCAAACTGGTGATGAGCTGGAAAAATCCGAGCTACTCTCCGGAAAAGAAGTTTCATCGCGTGCTGGCCTTGGGTCTCAGCGACAGGACCGAGGTTCGGGTCGATTTTGAGGATGCACTGGCGGCCCAGCTTGCGGGCGCAGGTTTTGATGCGGTTCCGGGAAACAACATTCTGCTCCGCCCGCCGGGAACGAAGCTGGATCTCACCACTTTGAGAGAGCAGATCCGAGCAAACCAGATCGAAGCGGTCGTAGTCTCGCGCCTGATCAAGGTGGACAACACAGTCACCTACATTCCGGGTACGGCCTACGTCGTGCCCTATCCTTACTACAACACCTTTTACGGTTACTACGGCACGCTGTACCCGGTAGTCTACTCGCCCGGCTACCTGCAGAAAGAGAAGAAGGTGCGCATTGAAACCAACCTCTATGTCACGTCCGCGCCGGATGGACAACTGGTTTGGACTGGGATCACCGATACCATCAACCCCTCCAACGTCCACAAAGCAATCCAGGGGCTGGTCAAGCTGGTCGTGACAAAAATGCAGAGTGAGGGAGCACTTTAGACTCAGGTTTGCCAGTTATGGCCCTCTAATTTGGCCGTCCCAGCCAGGAAAACTGCCAGGCAAGCGAAACGTTATTGTAGTCGCCCCCAAAGTGGGTGTAATCGCCGCGACTGAAGCTGAATTTTAGAGACTGGTGCTTATTCACAGGTATGGAGGCCGTGGCTCCGATGCGCGAGTTCTTCTGCAGCGTTTTGGGATTTTCAACGCCATTCAGGCTGGTGCTTCCACCGACCCAGAAATTGCCGTCAAGCGACGCCCAAAGCCGATTCCTCACATCGTAGCTGAGGTGCCCCTCGAACGAACCGATCGGACCTTCTGTTTGGATGTTGGGAATTTTCTGATTGGGCGAAAAGTAGTCGTGGTTCGTGGTAAACAACCATGCCCCACCGTATGTGTCGACCACCCAGTGCCCCCATCGTCGAGATATGCCGACCTCTGGTTTGAAGGCCCAGCGGTTTGCGCCGAAGTTGATCAGTTTAGTCGGGTCGTATTGACCGGTCGGAGCGACCACCTTCAGGCTCAAGCCGACTAGAAGCTTCTGGTGCCACTTAAGCATCTCTGGCGCATCCATGGCCGGCCCTCCGTGCACATTCACCGCGAAACGGAAGGTGGAGTCCAGCAGTCCAGACCGATAGAGCTGCTTTTCATTGCCAATCACTTTCCCCGAATAGTTCCCTACCCCGTAGGGCAACGAGGCAGTGATATTGGCCGAGCGTCCAAAGAATCGCAGAGAATGATACAGGCTGAAGACCGGTACGTTAACTCTGGCGGAGGAATCGGTGACGGGCAGGGTGCCATCGAAAATGACATCGCCATCGTAGAAAGAGTAGGTTAAGGTAACCGCGTTCGAATGAACCGCTGTAATGATATACGCCCGGGGAGCGAGGTCCTGGGCCCAAAGCGCCGATAGTGCGCATCTCGTGAACGCCGCAAATAACAGGAAGCTGAAAAAAAATCGCATGTCGGGTCCCAAACTACCCACTGCAAGGAACGCGCTAGTATCGGCCTGGCCATCAGGTACTGCGCGGATCTACTGCCCAGGTTGGTTCGGAATCGCTAGCACTCCAAGATCGCTGTTGTATTCGTTGCAAAAACATTTTCACAGGGTTATCCTACGCACCGGTTTTGGTGCGTCCTAAGAACGACATGCTAGTCGCGTCTGGTTGCTGTGCGAACTGTCAACACTAACAGTACCGGCGCAGCTGATTTCATCGCACTATGGTAGCCGTCATTCGATCAGCACGAGTATCGTCACGACGAAGTGTGACTGAGATCACAGTGTTTTTTGCCGGGACGACTAAGAATAAACTTGCGGGCTGGTCCGGCACGGGGATTTCCCTGAGTTGGCGAGTTTGATCGAAACGAAAGTGGCTTGGGTACGCCTACAACGCGAAATGAGCGATGGTCTTACGCCGGAGCCGGTGCATTCCGGTCAGCGCTGGTCTGCGTTCTTTATCTCGGCATAGTTTTGCCCAGCGCGACCGCGAAGGCCACCCGCGCGGCCCACGTTCCCCGTCCTCCACGACAGCAAACCGGAGTGCTTTTCCTTTCTTCTGAAGATCCGGACTTGCCCGACGTAGCCGCCATGATCGAGCAGGCTGAGACCCACATTCTTGATGGTTCCGATAAACCGGTTCACTTCGCCTTTGAGTACCTCGACCGATCTTCGTCTTTCGCAGACCCATCTCGCACGCGAGCAGCGGCTTCGTATCTCCTCGACAAGTATCGCGGACAGACGTTCGACCTGGTAATCGCCATCAACGAAGAAACAGTGGCTGTTGCGGAACAGGTTCGAGCGAAGCTGTTCCCGGATGCGGCCCTGTTGTTCTTTGTGGTCAATCCCAAGGATCCGTCGAGCTGGATTAAGCCAAAAGCGGGCCGGACGGGAGTCATCCGGAAGGTCAATCCCCTGCTTACGCTTCAGTTGGCGTTGCGGCAAAATCCCGGTACTTCTCACGTGATCGTCGTTTCGGGCTCCTCAGACGCCGAGAAACTCGATCTCCAGTTGGCACGCGAGCAGTTTGGCGAGTATGAGAAGAATCTGGAGTTTGAATACTTGACCGATCTGGGGTTCTCAGAATTAGGACCTCGGCTGGCGCAAGTACCCCCAGACAGCGTCATCGTATTCCTCGATTTCATAACTGACTCCCGCGGCGAGCAATTTATTCCTGCACGCATTCTCCCGGGTATCTCCAAGGCGGCCAACCGGCCGATCTACGGAACGTTCTCTTCCGTCGTGGGCAGGGGAGTGGTGGGAGGCAGCGTGGCGGATCTGAGCGAAGTGGGGCGGATTCTGGGTAATGATGGGGTGCGCATTTTGAAAGGAGCGAAGCCGGAAAGCATCCCGGTTACCACCGGTGATTTCCAGCATTATGTGATCGACTGGCGTCAGTTGCATCGCTGGGGAATTCCCGAAAATCAGATCCCGAAGGAAAGCGAGGTCCGCTACTGGGAGTACTCCCCATGGGAACTTTACCGGTGGCGAATCCTGGGGCTGTCCGCACTTCTGTTGATCGAGACTCTGCTCATTGTTTTGCTGCTCCGAAATATAGCCAGGCGCAAGCACGCTCAAGAGATACTACGTCGAAAAGAGGAAGAACTCGCAGAAGCGCAGCGTCTCGCGCGAGTCGGCAACTGGCAATGGGATGTGAAGAATAACACCATCACATGGTCGGAAGAGCTTTACCGCATCCACGGACTTGATCCCGATTCGCTCCTGCCCTCGCGTGAGGAACTCGCGCAACTCTTCACTCCGGCTAGTTGGAGCGAATTGAGCGCGGCCACCAAGGAGGCTAAGGAAACGGGCGCGTTTCAGGATCTCGACCTGGAGTTGGTGCGTCCAGATGGCAGCAACCGGTGGGTCACCGCCCGCGGAGTTGCAGTGCGCGATGCTGCCGGCCATGTGACCTATTTTCGGGGCACGGTTCAGGACATCACCGAGCGCAAGCAAGCGGCAGAGGCTCGATTCAGGCTCGCGTCCATCGTGGAGTCTTCCGACGATGCGATCATTTCCAAAAACCTTGACGGGATCATCATGACCTGGAACCGGGGTGCCCAGCGTATCTTCGGATTCAGTGAAGCGGAAGCCGTGGGCCAGCCCGTGACTATTCTTGTTCCGCCGGAATTACGCGAGGAAGAGCAAACCATTCTGAAAAACACGCGAGCCGGAGAGAAGGTTGAGCACTACGAAACGGTTAGAGTGACGAAAGAGGGCAAGAAAATCAACGTATCGTTGACCGTATCCCCACTAAGAGACGCGACCGGCAGGATCATCGGCTCGTCCAAAATTGCCCGCGATATCACGGAGCGGAAACGAGCGGAAGAGGAATTGAAGAAGTCCGAGCAGAAGTTCTCCAAGGCATTTCGGCAAAGCCCCATGGCGCTGTCGCTGACTGGCGCCAAGACTCATTGTTACATCGACGTCAACGAAACCTTTGAACGGCTCTCGGGCTATGCTCGCGTGGATCTGATCGGAAAGAGCGCACTTGAGGTAGCGCCCTGGCTCGATCCGGCCGAAAGGTCCGGATTGACACGCAGGTTGCTGGTTGAGGGCTTTCTTCGCGATGTGGAATGTGAATGCCGCACCAAAGACGGCGGGATTTTGATCGGGTTAGGGTCGGCAGAGTTGATCGAAATCGACGGTGAACCTTGTGTCCTCTGGGTAGTTGCCGACATTACCGAACGTCGCCGCGCCGAAGAAGCGTTGCAGGAGAGCGAGAAACGCTTCCGCTTGGTAGCCAATACGGCTCCGGTGATGATCTGGATGTCTGGTCCCGACAAGCTGTGCACCTACTTCAACAATCCCTGGCTTGAGTTCACCCGTAGGACGATTGAGCTGGAGTTAGGAAGCGGCTGGACTCAAGGGGTCCACCCCGAAGATTTGAAGGCGTGCCTGGATACTTATACAACGGCTTTCGATCGGCGCGAATCTTTCAAGATGGAGTATCGCCTGCGGCGGTACGACGGGCAGTATCGCTGGTTGCTCGATCAGGGAGTGCCTCGTTTCCTGGACGACGGTACCTTTGCGGGATACGTGGGCTGCTGCCTTGATATCAGCGACCAGAAGGAAGCAGCAGCGTCCCTGGTCGAACTCGGCGGCCGGCTCATTCAGGCGGAGGAGGTGGAGCGGGCACGGATTGCACGCGAGTTGCACGACGACATCAATCAGAGACTGGCGCTTTTGGCGAACGGGGTCCAAGAATTTGAGCAAGCTACCTCCGCGAATCGCGATCCGTTGCAGAAAAAGCAACTGCGCGAGATCTGGCAACTGATCAATGAAATCGCCACGGACATTCAGCAGATGTCTCATCAGTTGCATCCCTCCAAGCTGCACTACCTGGGGCTGGCAACAACGGTACGTGAACTCTGCCACGAGATTTCCCGCCAGCACAAGATTGAAGTGGAATGCGTGGTGCGGGACTTACCGCAGGACCTCGCGGAAAGCACCTCTCTCAGCCTGTTCCGGACGGTACAGGAATCGCTGCACAATGTGGTCAAACACAGCCATGCCCATCACGTGAAAGTGGAATTGACCTGCCAAGCCAGTGTGGTTCAGTTACGCGTCTCCGATGACGGAGTTGGATTCAATCCAGAGCACATGCAAAATAACCACGGTCTTGGACTGGTCAGCATGAGGGAGCGCCTGCGGTCCGTGGGCGGCGAGTTCTCGATTTGGTCGAAACCGTCCCTCGGCACCCAGGTGGAGGGGAGTGCCCCGGCTAGGACGAAGGTTGTTCGCCGGGCTGCGGAGCCTGCTGCTGATTAGCAGGCATGAGGCCGACTAACGAACTAAAATTATTGCAAGCGGCTTACTAACGCTCAGAAGTGATTTTCAACGGCTTTCGGGTAAAGATGCGTGATCGCCTGATAGCAGTTATCAGCTCAAGAACGAGCGGACTGGCAAGCATCAATACTGAACAGCGACGCCTCCAGTCCTTCCCGAATTCATTCTACCTACTTGGTAATGTGCGCCATCCAGTTGCCGAAATTCTGGCCATCGAAATACTGGCCAACCATGGTAGAACCATCGGCAGAAATGCTGACGGCGGTTGTCAGGGTTGCGCCGGCAGGGACATTGGCGCCGAGATTTCTCAGCACGGTTGCGAGCTTTCTTATGCCGGCATGAGAAGTCCAGAAAAAGGCTTCAATTCCAGCGCCGAACGGATCGCCGCTCCAGCCTACGACTCGTCCATCGTCTGAGATGCCATTCGCGAAGCTTTGATCCGTGGCGGTGTGCTTGATTGTACCGATTGAATGCAGCCCTCTCTTATCGGAGTAAAAGAACGCTACCCCATTCCCGCTGGCGTCATAAGACTGTCCTACGATCTGTGTACCGTCGCTATTCACAGCGTCGGCCTCACCGAGCGTCTTGCTGCCGAGAAATAAATCATGCTTTCCCCCCACCCAGCGCACGGGACGGCGAGGGCCTGTGGGATCCTCCCAAAAGCCGACTATGGTTCTCGCATTCGCCGAGATGGCGCTGGCCCGGCTGCTATGGTTGCCGGCCGGATGCCCCAGAGAGAGGTTGCCGGTCTTTTCTGTCCACTCAAAGCCTTCCGCGGCGGTGCAAGTCCATGCGAGCCCGACGGCTACCTTGCCATTGCCACTTAATCCGTAACCACTACCCCAGCTGTTGCCGACCTTGGTGCAGCCGTTGTGAGGATGGCCCAAATCGACCACACCACTCGTGGTCCAGATGGCCGGGCTGGTGAAAGCGATGTCTGCGCCGATGTGACCGCTGATGATGGTCGAGCCGTCGCGCGAGATTCCGATCGAGGATGAATAAGGGTCGCCCGCCCCGAGATCCTGAAATCCGCCTGCCGCCGTCCAGCGGTAAATCTCGCCGCCGTAGTTTGCAGCCATCACGCTGCCGTCGCCGGACAGGGCATAGTTCGACCATGTGTTCTGCAACGGATCGGAAATAATCTCGAAGGTTGCGGTTGCTGCCATCGCCGGTAGGCAAAGGCTGGAGCACAGGCACAATAGGCCTGCGTTGACTAACCATTTCTTCATTGTTTGGGGATCCTTTAGCTAGTGCTGAAGTGTGGATACTGCAATCGAATTAAGTATACGCTGTAAACGTTATTATTCCAAGGCCGCAAACAACACCGCCGCGGCCGAGTGGCGTTTCCGAAAAAGGGAATCCCGACATGGAACCAGAATTCGCCCCCGTCAGTTTTGACAGTAGCCGAGGGTTCCGAGGCCGAATAGTATCACCGCGAAGGTTGGACTGTGGGCATGAGCGTCTCAGCGTGACGGCTTCCATACAACTGTCGGAACGCAATTCCGCAGCGCCAACCCTCGAAGGAAGGCTTGTGCCGAGAACGACCATACTCCTGGCCGACGACAACGCTGCCGTCCTCACTCATGTTGGCAAGATGCTGGAAAAAGAGAAAAACTACAAGGTGGTTGCCACCATATCCGACGGAGCAGTTGTCGTTCGCGAATACTCCCGGCTCAGGCCGGAAGTCATCATCCTGGATATTTCCATGGGGGAACTGAGCGGGATCGACATCGCTCGGCAACTGCGAGATTCGGGGTGTAGCGCCAAAATTGTCTTTCTGACCGTGCATGAGGACACTGATTACCTGAACGCCGCGATGGGCGCAGGTGGATCGGCCTATGTCGTAAAGTCACGGTTGAACCTGGACTTGCTCTCCGCCATCAACGCAGTGCTCTCCAACAAGCTCTTTGTATCCGGGAGCTTGTTATACGAGCCCGGCTAGGGCAGGAACCACCACGCCGAGCAGGCCGGCGACTGGCAACGACTCAACCCGCATTCCAGACAATAAGGTCCTGCTGGCGTCCGTGAATGCTGCGCAACCCGGCTCCAGCCAACTGCCACAGTTCCGGGCCGACTGTCAGTAATGACAGTTACGCCCTGGTTCCGTTCCCTCTAATCTCGACAGTAGACGATGTGACGCCCCGGGCTCTCTGAGGGTGTTACTGAGTAGAGACAAGCGTGTTCTTTGTTCGTTTGAGCAGGCGGCGATGGGCACGCCCAAGGTAAACAGAATGGGTTGGTTACGAAAACTTGAGCGTCTGCTGATGATCTTCGGTGTGCTGATGCTTGTCCTTTATGGGGCGTCTCGTATCGACCAGACGGTTCTGTCGAGTGCGGAGTTGCAGAGGTTCAAGGCTCAGCAACCGGCTTCGGCGGGCGAACATGCGATGCCATTGCCCAGCGGGATTCCGGACTTCACTCTGTGGGCGGAGCAGCGCATTAAGGGCTACCAGGAGAGTTTGGCAGCACACTTCTCGCCCCCCATTGCCATCCTCCGCATACCCAAGATTCACCTCGAAGTCCCTGTCCTGGAAGGAACCGACGACCTCACCCTGAACCGGGGAGTTGGGCACGTGGCCGATACGGCCTATCCCGGAGAGAACGGCAACATGGGCATTGCAGGACATCGCGATGGATTTTTCCGTGGATTGAAGGACATTGCTCTGGGAGACACGCTTGAAATGGTTGCACCGGGGCGGACGGAGACTTACGTCATCGACCGGATTGTCATCGTCGATCCGAGCGATGTTTCGGTGCTTCAGCCGCGTGCGCACGCGTCGCTGACCCTCATCACATGTTACCCGTTCTATTTCGTCGGCAGCGCCCCAAAACGTTACATCGTTCAGGCATCTGTCGCCGATCCTGCTCCGGCGAACGCGCACGCCGGTGGGCAGACGCAGTCCAAGCCAACAACTTTTGACCGGCAGACGCAAGATGAAGTGTTTCGAACAGATAGAAGCTGAAGGATTCTAAATTCATGGCTTTGAAAGCCGACAAGGAGAAAACGCGATGAAGTTAACATCAAATTGGACACGTGCATGGCTGACGCTCGTGGTAGGGGCTGTTTGCTTGGCCTTTGCCTTGACCGTGAGCGCGCAGGTGGAAACAAAAACCAATACAACCACCCAGACACCCCAGGTCGTCACCAAGGTCCAAAGGGGCGAAATTGTATTTGTCCAAGGCAATAGCGTCGTGGTCAAGATGGAAGATGGTTCCCTTCGCCATTTTGACAACGTACCGGACAGTGCCAGGGTTACGGTTGACGGGAAGCAACTTGGCGTCCACGATTTGCAAGTGGGCATGAAGGTCGAGAAAACGATCACCACGACCACAACTCCCGAAACCATCACGACGGTGCAATCGGTTACGGGCAAGGTGTGGCAGGTCAATCCGCCGCTTAGCGTAATCCTGACCATGGACGACGGGAAGAACCAGCAGTTCAAGATTCCCAAGGGTCAGAAGTTTAACGTCAATGGACAGAGTCTTGATGCCTGGGGCCTGCAGAAGGGAATGATTGTCAGCGCTACCAAGGTCGTTGAAGTGCCGCAGACGGTGGTCACGCAGCAAGCGAAACTGACGGGCCAGATGCCGCCGCCACCACCGGCACCGCCAGCAGACGTCCCGATCCTGGTCGTCGAGGAAGTGGCCGTTCCGGTACAGGTGGCTCAGGCCGCTCCCGCGCTGCCGAAGACTGCAAGCCAGCTGCCCTTGATTGGACTGTTGGGTCTTCTGTCGCTGGCATCTTCGCTCGGGCTGCGAGCGGCTCGGAAGAGCAGCTAGGTCTCAAGGCAAGTGTCTCGGGAGGAGATGCCCTCGGCACGAGCCCGGGCTGTGTGTCGATGATGAGTGACTTGTCCAAGACAAGCCACTCATCTCCCGGGCACGAACATTAAACAAGATCCACTGGGGAGTTGCCAGATTAACCGTTGGCAGCTCCTGCTTTTCGCGCTGGCAGAGTTTTCGGCAGCCAGTTCCACGGCAGCCGTGCTGGCTCTGCTCGTCAGAGTCGAGTCGTTGCCTCCTTCCGCCGTGACCAGCAGTTCGTTGGCAACTCGCATCGTCGAGATGCTTTCGAAGTGAAGAACAAGAATACATGGACTCAATTTCAGATCAACCTAAGGAGAGACCTTTATGCGAATTCTATTGACGATCTGTGCCTCGTTTGCCCTGTTAGGCGCAGTTGCATTGGCTCAAACTGCGGATGTATCGGCCAAGCCTCTAACTGACTCCGATATCCAATTGCTGCGCTCGGATATCCAGGCAGACAAGAACACGATCATCGCTCACACCATGCAATTCAGCGATGCAGAATCCACTGCATTCTGGCCCGTTTATCGGGACTACGCGCATGACCAACAGGCGATCGGCGACCAGCGCCTCCAACTGGTTAAAGATTACGCGCAGAACTACGACAGTCTCGACGACGCCAAGGCGAAGGACTTGATGCAGCGGGCGATCAACATCGACCAGAAGACCCTGAGCCTAAGGCAAGACTACTGGCCGAAGTTCACAAAAGCCCTGGGAGCGAAGCGAGCGGCAAAGTTTTACCAGGTGGACAACCGGATCACCCTGCTACTTAACCTGGAACTGACGTCCGCAATTCCGCTGGTTCCGTAGCTTAGTCAGCGAGGCTGGCTCCCGGATCATGCTCCACGTAGCCGTTCACGTGGACGTGAACTTCGTAATCCGCATTGATCGCGTCTTGAAGACGTGACTGAACAGTCGCGGCCTCCGAATCGGTAATCCGTTTCGGGGACTGACAGTTAGGCAGATCTCAGGGTTCGAAGACAGCAAACTATGCATCGTCGACGGTTCTGATGTCCCGGTCGAACTGGGACGGAGGTGTCTGGACCATCCGGCGGAGCTCCCGCAGAGAATTCATGGCGTTAATCAGCGACTGACGCTCGGATTGGCTCGCGCTCTGAAACGAATCTTCTATTCGATCCATGATCGCGTCCTGTGCTTCTTGAATGCGTTGCTGCAAATTGCGAGCATTTTTCTCAAAGATGGCGGCTTCGACCAGAAGCTTCCAACGCTGCGAGTCATCCGAGGTTGTGCTTGCCAGCTTGTTCATGAACCCTCCGAGAGGGCGACGAATCTCTCAAATAAAAAGCAGGGATCGAAGATTCGCAATACAGTTAATACAGTATTAACTCCAACGTTATCTCTGCCATGTCAGGGCGCCTTGGTGCAGGCGCTTGCTAGCCCGGCTCTCAAGAACGATGCTGCTAACTCTCATTTCGGGGAGTGGAGAGGGGCGTTCGCTCTGGGGCGGGGCACATGGCTCTTGGCAGCAGCCAAGAACACCAAGAACGCGACGACGGTGACTAGTGCAACGATGACCAAGGTCGGACCACAACGCTTGCCTGCCGTGAAGCTCATGTCGGCGCTTTGATGCGCGAATCAAGCTTTACGATCGCATGGTGACTTCTACGATCAATCCTCGCGGCCTGTTCGACAAATTTGCGCGTCTTCCAAGCATCAACCGCGATTGATTACTCCGCGTCCGCTTCGCCTTCATCGGATGGGACTTCGGTCCACGTCTTATCGGGATTGAAGGCGGTCATGGATTTTGCCAGGTCTGCCGTTTCCGCCCCTAGGTCCTTTTCATAGATGACGCCGTTCTGGTCAATTAGGAACGTCATCACGCCCGAGCTGCGATAGTCGGCCGGATAGGCGGCGAAAGCGAATCCGCCGGTCATCTTTCCGTCCACCACGTAGCTCGCCGCACCACCCTTGGCGTTTGCGCCCTGAGCGGTCAGGATGCGAAAGAAGTATCCATGGAAGGGCTCGGGATGCTCGCTCTTGGTGTAGCCCCGGGCTGCGGCATATGCCACGAGCGGTCCAATCGGACTCTCGAGCTGGCCTTCAGCCGCCTTCCAGTAAAGCCCGTCCTGTGTGCCTTCGCTGCTCACCCACTTGTCGGTGTATTGCCCGAAGCGGTTGTGGTAATCGGCTTGCGCGTCGGCGAGCGCATTCATCACGCGCATGGCAGCGAATTCGTTCTTGCCGATGCGACGGAAAAGAATCTCCTGCTTGCCGGATATCGTGTCGAAGTACCACTTTCCATTCGTCTGCTTCAATGAGATAGAGAAGGGCCAATTATCGGCGCCGATGTAGAGAACGCGGCTGCCGTCGGTCTCCCTTCCGATACGATTCATCTGCTCGAATCTCGTGATGAACGTCTCGCGAACACTATTGTCCTGCACCGGGTCGCCGGAACTGAGAACGGGATCAGAAGACGCTCCCAGCACAGCTTCAAGCCCGCGGGCGTCATTGGCTTTGGCAGCGTCGTACAGCGCCTTCGCTGCTTCCGATGGTGAAGTGAAAGTTTTCTGCCCCGCTTCCTGGGCGAAGGCAGCCAGGCTAAACAACACCAGCAGCACGATCAACTTCCAGATTCTTGAGTTCAGCATCTTCGCCTCCGGGTGCTTGAGTTGCATTGCAAACTTGGTCGTAGCCATGGCTTACTTGTTCCTGCCGCCCGTAGGCCGAGTCTGTGGTCGGGTACTACCAGCGGCACCGGTGGCGCTGCTGCGTCCGCGAGTAGATTCGTTGCGCACATTGCCACCTTTGTTATATCCGCTGAACGCTCCGGAATTTGTGTTGGGTGTAGGACGTTGGCCGTAGCCGCGGTCTGCTGTAGTAGGACGAGCATTGTTCCCGCCGGCCTGCCCGCCGCTGTTTCTCCACGCTTCGCGACTGCTGGTGTTCGGAGCCGGGCGAGTACTCGCATTCGGCGGATTAATATTGGTGTTGCCACCCGGCGTGGTCGCCGGACGAGTGTTCACATTCGGGCGGTTAACATTTGTGTTGCCGCCGGTATTGATGTTGACATTGCCGATGTTGGTCTGACGATTGCCGCTATTAATGTTGCCGGTGTTGTAGTTGCCACGGTTGTAAGGCGTGGGGCGCGGGCTGCCGTAGTATCCGCCTCCGTATCCCCGGCGGTAGCCGCCTCCGTAGACCACACTTCGCGATACGTATACGTTGCGCTGATAAATCACCGTGCCACCGCGCCATCCACAGCCCCATCCGCCAGAGTGCCAGCCCCAACCGCAACAGCTGTTGTTGATCGCTGCTCCAATCATCATGCCGACGCCAAATGAGATGATTGCCGCTGCCGCCAAGTCGGCGCTGCTGTATCCTGGAGGATAATAGGGCGTGCCGTACACCACGGTTGGGTTGTACACCGGTACATAGACTATCGTAGGACTTGCCGGCTGAATGATGATCGTCTGCGGGTCTTGTTGCACGACCTTGATCTGTTCACCGGACTTCAAGTTCCCGGCTGACTTCGCTTGTTTCCGCAGTCGCTGGATGGCCGCCATCACGTCTTTCTGCTGATAATAGGAGGCTTCGCCGAGCGCCGATGTCCACGCCAGATTCTTCGTCATGTTGTCGAGCACAGAGGGGAACTGCGTGAGCGCTTTCACACTCGGATCCCAGTCCTGCTTGTCGGCAGCTTCCATCAGCGCCTGGTCTTTCAGCGTTGAATTTGCCTTCAGCCAGTCGTTCGCTGCAGTGATCTGGTCGGGATAAGTTGCCGCTGCCAGGACTTGCGCGACCAAGGCGTCGGGATAGAGCGCGATCGGCGAGACAAGATCGTCGAGTTCCTTCGAAGTTAAGTCGGCGTCCTGCGCCGCCTGCCCCTGCGCCGTAGAAGTCTGCGCACCAGCCGCGCTGACAGATGTTGCAACGAGCAGGACCCAGCACAGCATCCATGCCACGGATTGCTTACACAACGTCATAAGTCCCCCTAATAGCACATGTCTTCTCCGTTTGGAGTTATCAAAAGGCAGGCGGGGTCAGAGATGCTTGTCGAATTAATAGACCCGTCCTCAATGATTCCTGTTCGTCCGCCCGAACTTCTCGCACAAAGCTTACGAGTCGGACCCCGCAGGCAGAACTGGCAAATCTGACAGGTCCATCGGAGTTGAAGGACGCACGAGTCTCCTCGGCAAGCGTGTGGAACACGGACGCTATGCTGCAGAGGGCTCTACTCACTCAGCGAATCGAGGGAAATGACATTGGAGGTCCCGGGAACCTCCTGCCGGGAACGGGCCAGCAGCGGATCACCCGTTCGCGTTTGGAACATGGTAGTGCAGGACTCAAGGGCAATTGTCAAAGGAGCATCACGAAATTGTCATTTTCTTGTTACTTGCTTTCCCGGCATAGGTTGTGCTGGCGTCACTCGCGAGGCTCCGCCTCGCAGGAATCGCATGAAAAATAACCATGCTTAGGATTCAGCGTCGTTCGTAGCTCGGACTGTCCGGAAGGGGCGGGGGGTAATCGTGTCCATACATATTTTGGTGACCTTGCGGCACATTCAGAACCGGCAGACGCATGGCTCCCAGGCTTGAAGTGCTTGCGGAAACGGTAACTTCTCGAGTGAGGTTGTTCAACTCCTCGGGCAGGGTCTCTTCATACCAGATCCGGAGGGTGTAGTTGCCAGAAGGCACGTGAGGGATGGCCACCCGGCCGCGCCGGTCTGAAATCCCGTAATAAGAAGTGTTCACCGCGATGACCACGGCACTCATTTCAGAGTGAATGTTGCAGAAGATGTAGGAAATCCCGGGCTTGTCAAAAACAACATTGCGCGTGGTTCCGGCCTCGTACAGGCCGAGATCAAAACGTTTGCCCTCAAAAAGTGAAAACACGTTGTGAAAGAATGGATCGCGATTGGGGAATTCCACCGATGATCCAACTGGAACCACCAGGACATGGGGTTCAAAGCTCTTATTCTTTTGAACCAGCCGCGGGCGATTAGAACCTTGCAGGACCGGCGGAGGCAAGAGTGCCGCGCTCCCCGGCGGAGTTAGCCAGAGCACAACGTTGCCCGCTCCCTGGGCTTTGTTTTTCTTTCCGCTATTCACCAACGCCACATCTGCGGTCACGGTGAACTCCTGCGCGCGGGCCAGCCCGCTGCCGATCATCAGCACGCAGAGGCAGAAGAAGGTTGATGTTTTCATGATCAAAACAAAATTCCCATAATCAGGTCAAACTGGTCGGCACTATTTGTGACATCGTAGAGCTGAGACGTTCGCAAGTGCCGGTATTCCGCCGAAAACAGCAGGCTCGAACGCGGACGAAAGATAGCGTTCACCATAGCGCCCCGATTTTGAACAAACAACGGACCAAACAAGTAAGTCTGGCTTGGCTGCGCGGCTCGCACCTCAGCGGTCGTTGGATTGTCCAGTCCGAAAGCCGCGTTGAATTCGAGCCTGTTGGTGGCCCTGAACTTTAGCTGCGACCACCCGCCGATCGTATCCAGTCCATAAATTGGAGTGGAAGGATTCGTGGGATTGCCGTCATAAAGCACACTCTGGCTGATGTCGCCGCCAATTCCGCCAATTGCCTTCCCGCGAAAGAACTCGCCCGAAAAGAGCACACGCGGGCCGAACGGAATTTCCCAGTCTGCCATGCCCGCCCAGCTGTCGACGTTGTGGTCGTAAACCCGAGGGCAAGCTGACGGGGTGGCCGCGGTTTGCGGGCATGTTGCCCAGAACTGGCGGCCGTAGTAACCTGCGGCCCCGAAGCTCAGAGGCTGACCAAGAAAAGTGTGTGTCCACGCAGTCCGAGCCGCATAAGCCGGTTGGCGCGAGAGCTCCCCAGCACTGGGCTGGCGAAAGTACGAGCTTCCAGGGAACTCTCCAGTGAGATTGTCGAGAATTCCGCCCTGGATCATGATGGTCTGATCCGCGGAAAGTTCAAATCGATGCTCTACCCGAACCTGCGGAGTCCATGCCCACAAATTTCCGGCGTAGTTCAGCGCAGGGACTGCGAGCGACGCAAATGAGGTGGGCGAAAGCGGCGAAAAGAATGCGCTATCCTGACCCACCACGACCGAGGTGTCTTTCCAATCCATCCGCATGGTGGCCGTACGCAACCGGAAAATGCCCGAGTTGACTCCGTTCCAGGTGCCAGGGAATCCCCCGGCAAAGTCGGCCTGCAAGCTTCCCGACGTCTTCGCTCCCAGCCAGGTAGGCCCGAACACCTCCAGGCCGATTTCGGACTGCCGCATGGTTGCGCCGAAGTTTCCCGTGCCCGTGCTTGGTCCGGTTACGAAGCTGGGGAAATCCTGATTGTCGGTCGCCCCATGACTGTTGAACAGGTTCAACAGCACGAGGCCAGAAAGCCGGACTCGATACTTGGACGCGCTCTCAACCTTGGTCTGATACTGATCGTTAAGCTTGCTATTTATCAGTTGCGATGACTCTTCGAGCAAGGCTACGCGGTCTTCCAGCGAGTCCGTCGATTTTTTTTGCGGCGCAGCCGTTTGGGCGCGCGTGCTCGCGGGATCCGCATTGGCCTGCGGCGTCACCTGGTACGAATTCCCAGGCGGCGGCTCGGTTGTCGATGCTAACGGGCTGCGCACCGTTTGCAACTCATGCCGCAGGGCCGCATTCTCGGCCCGGTACTGCTCCGCTTCCGAGCGCATTTCCGCCATCGCCGAGCGCAACTCATTCACTTCTTGTCGAAGTTCGCGAATTGCGGTCGCGGTCGCATCGCCCGGCGAAGAGGATGCTGGCGGGCTCGATTCTTGTGACCACGCAAAGACACTGCCCAACAGCAGAAGCCACCCGGCTAAGCCGGCTTTTCGCATCCAATCAGGCAAACCATTCCCCTGCTTCACAAATCGCCCTCCCCGAGGAAACTGTGGAAGTCCGTGAACGATATTTCGTGAACCCGCGAGACGGTCTTGGACTAACTTGCGCGCGCACTCCTGAACGGGAAATCTTACTCCGACTCTACCCTTTTTGCTCGGGCGAGCGGCGGGGGCAATGGCTTCCCCTCCCCGCCACTATCTGTACTAGACGATGAAACGATGGGCAGGGTTATGCGAAAAACCGTCCCTTCCTCGGACGTCTTTTCGACAGCGATATCTCCCCCGTGATCCTGCACGATCTTTTGCACTACGGTTAGTCCCAGGCCAGTACCGTTTTCCTTGCCGTAACTGATAAATGGCTCAAAGAGTTTCCCGCGAATCGACTCCGGGATGCCCCGGCCATTGTCCGAAACCCGAATCTGCAATCCACCGGGGATCTCGAGCAGATCGACGTTGATTTGTCCGGCCTCCCCGGCACTCGCTTCACAAGCGTTTAACAGTAGGTTGTAAAGGACGCGCTCCAGCTTTTTCGTATCGAACCAACCTGTGCTGTTGCCCTCTTGACGGACCGCAATCCGCACAGAGTGAAAACGGGGATGAGCGCGCACGGCTTGCACCACGCGGTCAACCGATTCCTTCACGCTTCCGTAGGTCCGCCGCAGGGATTCGCGGGTTCGCGAGAATTCGAGCAACGAATCGATCAGCTCCGTCATTTGGTTTACCGCGATCCGAATCTCCTGATACAGTTCCTCTCGCTGATCGGTCGACAAGCGGCTTTCGCAGAGGAATTCGGCGTTGGCGACGATCGCCGCCAGCGAATGCCGCAGATCGTGTGAGACCGAACTCGCCATTCGCCCGATCGTGGCCAGGCGCTCCGCGTCGATCAACTCCTGTTGCGTTTTTAGCAGGCTGGCCCGCATTCGGTTGAATGCTCCAGTGACCTCAGCGACTTCATCGCCGCCACGGACATCCAGTTGATAATGGAAATCGCCTCTTCCCAGAGCTCGCACTCCGGCAACCAGGTGCCCCAAAGGCCGGGTGAAGGTGTGCGAAATGAAAAACACCAGGGCGCTCCCGCCGAGAACGGCGGTTAGGCCGAGGGCCAGCAGCAGGCGATTCAGACTGTCGAGAAAAGCCGTGGCCTGATCGTAGGATTTGAGCACGCTCAAACGAACCGAGGGAGTCTTGTCGCCAGCAAGCTCCAGTGATGTAGCCAGAAAACGTTCGTCGCCCAGTTGCACCTGCTCGGGCTCCGGAATGCCCGGAGTGGAATGCACGACTGAATGCCGCGAAAGCTCAGCTTCGTGCGCCGGATCGAGAGTGCTCCGCACAATTGTGTCGCCGTAATAGAAAGCCACCTGGCTGGCTGCGATGCGGCTCACCTGCGAGGCCACCGTATCGTCAATTTCGTAACCGATCACCAGGAATCCCAGAAGATTATTGTCCGACGCCGGACCCGCATAAATGGGCTTGAGAAACACCTGGTACAGATGCCGCGCACCGAACCACCACTGGCTTGAGCCTTCTTGATCGGACGGACGGTTCAGCGACTGCTGCGCCATCTCCTTCGAAAAACCCGGAGTCGCCGTGTGTAGAGCGACTACTTTGCCGGTTCGGTCCGCCAGCACAAACAGGTCGCTGCCCCCCAGCCGCCACAAATCAGTAGACGCATCCTGTATGGTTGCTTCATGCTGCGTGGTCATGAGCGCCCGCAGGTTTGGCAGGTCCGCCAGCAACTCAGCCAGGTGAGTTAGCGTAAGCTCTCGTTCCCGGTGGAAATTCTGGTAGGTGCTGACGGAGTTATGGAGGTCGGCAAAAATGCTCTTCCGGACCTGCGCTTGCACGCTGCGACGCACCAGCAGAAGGCTGGTCCAGGTAAGGCCGGCGGTGATCAATAGCATGGAGAGCAGAAACTTGGTCCGCATCCGAAGTTTCATCGTGCTCACCTGTCTCCACGCCAAAACAATCCGCAAGTTTGCGAGTTAGCGCACAAACTTGTAACCCATGCCATGCACCGTCCGGAAGTGTATCGGATTGGTCGGATCCTTTTCCAGTTTCTGCCGCAGCTTCAGAATGTGATTGTCCACCGTGCGCGTGGATGGATAATTCTGGTAACCCCACACCTCGTTGAGTAACTCGTCTCGCGAGATAACGCGCTCCGCATTCTGGATCAAGAATTTCAAGGTCTTGAATTCCTGTGCCGTCAGAACCACCTGCTCACCACCGCGGTTCACTTCCATCTTGATAAAGTCTACTGAGATTCCATCAAAAGTTACCACATCACCGATCCCCGGACGAACCGTGCGCCGCAACGCGGCCCGCACCCGAGCCAACAATTCGCGCGGGCTGAACGGCTTGGTCACGTAATCGTCCGCGCCCAGTTCCAAAAGCAATACCTTGTCCGAAACGTCGCTGGCGGCGCTCAGAACGATGATAGGAACCGTGGGGGCCTGTTGCTTGATCTCCCGGCAGACATCCCGTCCCGAGACCAGGGGCAGCCGCAAGTCCAGCACAATCGCGGCTGGCGCCGCCCTGCGAAAGGCTTCCAATCCCGCCTTGCCGTCGGGACTGATTTCAATTTCGAATCCTTCCGTCTCGAACAGGCGCTTCAGCGCCTTCTGCACCGCATGATCGTCCTCTACAACCAGAATTCGCTCCATCGTGTGCGCCCCCGAACTAAGGTACGGTAGTGCCCGGTGCAGGGCGCCTGGGGCACCCTGTGAATTCACATCTCGGCTTGTCTCCGCTCGCATCATAAAAAGCTCCGTGATTACCAATTCGTGACGTCAATACTGCACAAGCTTACTACCGTTACGCCGGCAATCAGCCTTTGGGACGAACTGTTGACAATGTTTTTACAATCCGCAGACAATTGCGGGTTTCCAGCCACGCTCCGAGAGCGAATTGACACTTTTTGTCACTTCTATTCGGGATTCGTTCTGTAGGACCATGCGACGTCTTCGCCGCGGGCATTCGTCGCCACTCGAGCACTTTCAATCAAGTGATGAGTTGGCGCGAGCGTGCAGACTGGATCGGTCGCACTGGCATCTCCTGTGATCAGAAAGGCCTGGCAGCGGCAACCGCCGAAGTCTTCCGCCCGGCGCTCGCAGCTTCGACACGGTTCGGGCATCCATTGCTCTCCGCGAAAACGCTGGAATGCCGAGGATTCTCGCCAGATCCATTCCAGAGAATGCTCGCGCACATTGTCAAAGCTCATGCCGGGAATTACTCCCGCAGCATGACACGGAAGCACCTGCCCGGCAGGATCGATCAGGATCAAGCGCCGTCCCCACCCGCCCATGCATGCCTTGGGGTATCGTGCGTAATAATCCGGGACCACGCAATCAATTCTCATGCACCCGGAAAGCCGCTGCTGCGCCGCTTCCACAATGCGCAGGCAGTTTTCCAACTGCTCGCGGGTAGGCATCAGCGTATCCCGATTCTTCAAGGCCCAGCCGTAATATTGGGCGTGGGCAATCTCTAGGCGATCCGGCCTCAACTGTTCCGCGAAGCTGATCATCTCGTCGAGATGATCGAGATTCTGCCGATGCACAACCATGTTCACCGTGAACGCAATCGGGAACTGGTGAATGATCTCCGAGAGAGCGACTTTGTGCGCGTGCGCTTTTGTGCCCGCAATCCAGTTGGCGGGTTCGTCGCGCGAATCCTGGAAACTGAGTTGGATGTGGTCGAGTCCCGCATCGACCAACGCGGCCAGCCGCGCCTCGGGCAAGCCGATTCCAGATGTGATCAGGTTGGTATAGAGGCCGGCAGAATGCGCGGCTTCAACCAGATCTTTCAGGTCAGCCCGCGCCACGGGCTCGCCACCAGTCAAATGAAGATGCAGGATTCCCAGCGCCCGGGCCTGGTGAAACACGCGGACCCAATCCTCGATTGAGAGCTCCGCCGTCGCGCCAGTCATCTGCAGAGGATTCGAGCAATAGACACAATGCAAGGGACAGCGATGCGTGATCTCAGCAATCAGCGCTAGTGGGTTCGGCACCGCCATGGATGGGAATTTCCGTTTCGGAATCATTTAATAGCGTGACATCCTTTGTGCACCTTCGTGTCCTTTGTGGTTGATGAAGTGCAAATGCCGGAACCACAAAGGACACGAAGGACACAAAGGATGAGATTCATACCTAATCACAGCTGCCTAGAAATCCACAATTCGCTTCCGCTGAAGCGCTTCCAGAAAATTGCAGACGTCTTCACGAATCTTTGCTGGGTCCCCGCCGCTGTACGTTTTCGAAAGCGCGGTCACGATCTCTTGAACCGTGCGTTGCCCGTCGCAAAGCTTCAGGACGTTTTGCCCTGTCCCTTGAACTCGAATCATTCCTTCGGGAAAGAGCACGACTCGTTCCTCACCTTGATTGCCCCACCGGCAACCTGACGCGAAACGCGGCCGGCTGGAATCAGAAGGACGCGGCACGCTCAGGGCTCCTGAATCCGAAAAGCGCCCGGCGGCGGCCATCCCGGCTGCACGTAGGCGAAGTAGAGCGCGTCCAACTGCGCCCATAGAATGTCACATTTCGCCTGCAAAGCTGCGATCACCAATTCCTGCTCAGGCCGCGTGCGGGCGTTTTCCGTCGCCCACTGCAGGGCGAAGCGCGCGTCTTCCGGAGCCTGATCCAGACGCGCCGTAAAATAGTCGAGCCCGCCGGACAGCCATGGATAGTGCTGCCGCAAACGATCCATGCGCAGCGTGATCAGATCTCGCGAGAACATCTCCGTCAGCGACGAAGCCACGGCTTCGAGGAAACTCCGATTCCTCACCAGACTCAGGTAAGCATCCACGGCGTAGCGCGTCGCCGGCAGCACTTCTTCACCGCGCAGCACACGCTCGCGCTCTAGTCCCGTAGCTTCCGCCAACCGGATCCAGCGCTCAATACCGCCTTCGTGAGTCGCACCCCCATCGTGATCGACGACGCGCTTCCGCCACGTCCGTCGAAAATCCGGATCGGCGCTTCGCGAAAGAATGATGGAATCCTTTATCGGGATGATGCTCTGGTAGTAATAACGATTGAGCGCCCAAGCCTGCAGCTGCCCACGGCTCAACTGACCTTCGTGCATCATCAGGTGAAATGGATGCCGGTGGTGGTAGCGTTCTTCGCCCACTTGCCGCAGGCGAGCCTTTAACTCTTCAGCGGAAAGCATCGGAGAATCGCACAACATTTCAGCCGCCGGTTTCAATTCCATCCTCCACAAAATCTGTCATTCTGAGCGGAGTTGCCGTCGCACAGCGACGGCAACGCAGTCGAAGAACCCCGGGCCTGCCGGTTCCCGCGACGGCGATTCAGTGAGTTCTCCGCGCAGCCTCCGTGAGAATGCCTTTCTGCGTTTCTGGTAGTCCCCGCATCTGCGGGGTCCTTCGACTCCGTTGCTGCCGCGCTGCGCGCGCCATCAACTACGCTCAGGATGACAGAGCTTTGCACGTTTGACGACAGAGATCTGCGCATTCGGGATTCTCGCACTAGAGATCGAAACTCCATCCGTCCTCCGCCACTTCCCAGCCCGCAGCGCGCACTTCGCGATACTCAGGACCGGATTCATCCAGCATGGGATTGGTGTTGTTCACGTGCAAAAACACTTTTCGCGGACGACGCAATCCTGCCAGCTTGCGCAAGCTTCCTTCCGCCCCGGATACGGGAATGTGTCCCATCTCACGCGCCGTCGATGCGCTTCCCTGCACCTTAATCAATTCGTCGTCGCTCCAAAAAGTCCCATCGAACAAAAGCAGATCTACTTCCTCGAGCCGCTTCAGCAACGAATCGTCTACCGCCGGAACCGCGGGCATGTAGGCCAAGCCCCTACCTGAAGATGACGTCGCAAACACTCCCAGCAAAGCCTCCTCCTGTTTGAGTGCAAGGGATCGATCATCCGAAACATAAGCTGGAAAGCGATTCCCCAGCGAAAACACGCTGCAGTTGATTCCCGCGCCCCTCTCAGGCAGCGCTTGCAAACAGAAGCTGCCGTCGCAACTAATGTCCACCCATGATACTTGGTAAGGCACGCGATTCAACATCGCGAACACGCTGTTGTCCTCCTGCAGAATTCGCCGGATCGAAGCCGTGCAATAAATGCGGAAGGGTTGCAATTCACGGAGAGACAATAATCCCGCAACTTGATCGATGTCTGCGCTGGTCAGCAGGACGCCGCCGATGGGAGAGGTTCGCCCGTGGTGCCGGGGATGAAGGACTGGCGTCGCTTCGATCTGCCCTCGCAAATCGGGAGAAGAATTTAACAAGAACCAGGCGCGATTATCGTTGCCAATCGCTAACTGGGTCTGCGTACGCGCCTTACCCTTGAGGGTTCCATCGCGCAGTGACCGACAGTTGCGGCAATTGCAATTCCACTGCGGAAAGGCGCCTCCGGCGGCCGATCCCAGAATCTTTATGTGCATCCTTACCGGGGATTACAGTGCGGCGCTGGCGTAAGAATTGATCTCACAATTCAAAGCAATTTCTTCGAACTTCGGTGCGGTCCATTCCATGGTCGAAACCCCTCAAAAAAGACTAACTGCTCGGGTCAGTATACAATCTGCCGGCGATTTTCTCGATGAAAATCTGCAGCCGGTAACGATATTCATTCTCAAGGACTTAGCGCAAGGTTACTTTGGGGCATGTCCCTTATCTAGTTGGTGTCCTGTCCTTACGACAGGCTTGTGCTCCGACCGGCCATGGTTTTAACTAGCGATTGGCCCTCCCCTGAATCCATAGGGATTAGTGCGCCGGAGCGACTGTGGTAGAGGATCCGAAGTGGGAGTTGGCTATTCTGGCAACCGTGCAGGGCTTCTATGAGAAGCTCCTGCAGGAGCCTGTCGGCGGAGAAGTTCCTGTCCCGTCTGGGCTCGAAGCGATCTCCTTACAGAGCGACGGCAGCGTGCAGGAAACTTTGTCGGCGATGCACCGCTGGCTTCGCTTGCTCGACCTGGCAATCACTCCAGCCATGCTGCGACGGGCCTTTACGCCCGACACCGACCCGGAAATTGCCGAGGCGATGCTTCGGTATTTTACTCGCAACAAAGATACTGGCGATGTTCATCGCGACAAGACTGACCTGATTACGACTTTTCTGTATCGTCATCCGCGGGTGCCCGGCCAGTGGGAGCGCCGCGGTTTTGGACTTGATGGTTCGCTTCCCCTTTCGCCGTTCGAAATCGCGCTGCTGGAGATTCTCGCCGACACTGATACGCCTTCGCTGACCGATGAGCACGTCCAAATCCTGCGCCGCTTCGATCAATTGCAGGAAGAAGCTGAGGGCTTCCGCGATCTGAATGCGCTGCTCGAATCCGGCATCATTCCCCGGGTGCGCGACTTGAAGCAGTCGCTCGATACAGCCTTCTATCATCCCGGCGTTCTCGCCACGATCGCTCCGTATAACACTGCCTTTGGGAAGAAGTTCGACACGCTGTTCCATCAGGCGACCACTGATATCAAGAGTTTCGCGGAGGTGGTTGAGGAGCAGGGGGGCAGCATCCTGGGCAACGTCGATGGGGTGGATGTTACCGTCGAGCACGTTGCGGCGCTTGAAGAGAGTGATCTGCTTCGCATCGATTACGGCGCCGCTCTCGATAAGTTCCGGCGCGTGTCCAAACTTAAGAAGACTCTGGACCAGCGTCCGCCCATCCGCCGAAGTCCGCGTCTGGTTCGTCCTCCAGCAAAACCCAGCGTCATCCAGCCGCCTAAAGCGTCGTCCTTCGCCAGCCGGCGCCCCGTGCTCGATGTGCCGGCCATGCGCTCGGCCGTGACTCCGCAACAGCTGTCCGCTGAAGAAAGCAAGCTTCTGCGCATCGAGGAATCGATTCGGATCTTCGTACGCGTGGCCGACCCGAAGTTTCGTCAGATCGTCCCCATGCGTTTCTTCAATCTCATGCTCACGACCACCGAAGCGGATGCCTATTGCGCCGACTATCTGGAAGAGAAAAGCGTTCGCGCGGGAGTCGCGCGCGTGCTGCTTCGCCTGGTGGCGGTGGTCGCACGCATGACTACGGAACTCGAGGAACTCAAGCGCGCCGAGAATTCCGAGTCGCTGTGGAAGCTGCACGCCGATTCGCTGGTCGTGCTGCTGGAGATCGGCCGCACCGTAAACCAGAACGCCGAACGCGTGATGACCTTGGCCGAACAACGCGGAGCCAAGGTGGAAGCAGATAAGATCCGCGCTCCACAGCAGAGACTTCTGGAAAGCTCGCAGCTGGCTGAAAACACTTTGGCTGGAGTTTCGACAGAAAAGAGCCTGGGCGCGACCAACGCCAGTTGAGCCTGCCGCGGGCGATTTTAACGTCGCCTCCTTAATAGACCAACGCTTACAACCTCAAAAGTCAAACGCGGCGGACAAGAGTGTCCGCCCTACGCTTCGGCGACGTGGAGCGTTCAACAACCGGACTCGTCAACGTCGAGTAGCTGGCGCCGAAGTTCCTTCCACGCCAATGCTGAACCGGGCGCTGGACTGTTGGTCCGAACTCGGCTCCCAGTTCGCGCCGAAATAAGCTGAGTTGAAGAACGAGTTATTCGCGGGCTCAAGGGGCCCGAATCTATGAGCCATGGCACCATCGTCGTTGGCCAGAAAAGCACGGTAGCCGTTCGTGCAAGCGCTGTCATTGGGATTGGTGCAGAATGGAATGACGGACAGCCAGTACTTACCGGCGGTTAATCGGCATCCCTTGATGTGTTCTACCTTGGTTGCGAAAATGTGAATGCTGCATTGGAGGCAAATGCCGTCGTCCGTAAGCGTGGCGGGCTTTTTGCCATGGCAAACCAGGGTTCCGCCACTGCCTCCAGCCGCAGGAATGTCCTTGCGGATTTCATAGGGGCTGGTCACAGGATCAAGAAGCCCGGCCGACAAGAAGTTATTGGTGAACAGGCCGGTTACGGTCCAGGTCTTCCCCTTGGGAACGATGAATGGAGTGTAGACTGCTGCGCCCGTGCTTACGGTGATGTCGAACTCGTTGGCCAAGCCATTGGCGTCGCTGGCGTCGGAATCAAAATCCCCGGAGTAGAACAGGCAGGGCTTGCAATACTTGGGTGGAGTCTGAGCTTGATGGGTTGGGTTGTCGAGAACCGCCGCATGGGCGGGCACTTGGAGACTTACTTGGCGATCCGGGCTGGCCCGGGGCAAGCGGCTGTCCTGCGCCACGGCAATGGGAATCAGCGCTGTCATCAGCGCGGCTGCAAAGAGCATCTTCTTCATCGGGGAACCCTCCTGAAGGATTTGCTGTTTCGGGAGACTGGGCCAGATAGCCGTCCGTAAACTAAGGCTACAGTCTACGGAGTCGCATCCTGACGCTGTTACAGAGAAATGTCAAGCGGAATGGAGCACTGCGAGGGGTCCGACATTTTGCCAGTCATCATTGGAGAGGCCACGGGTTCGCGCCGCGCAATGCATAGATCCCTTCGCTTTGCAGGAGGACAGGGCGCGACCCCGGCTAGTGCAATGAGTCGAGAGCTGGTTGCAGCCAGCCCAGCACGAAATTGGAAACTAGGGGGACGTGGGCCCCTATGATCGTCAAACCCGGCACCGCGCCGTATTTCAGTAAATCCAGGTAAAAGGTCCAGCCTACTTGTCCGGCCTTGCTGCCGCCGAAATGGCTCAGGATGGGATCGACTTCCATCTGGTACAAGACCAGAAAAATGCCACCGCCAAGAATAATAAACATAAACAGGAATGAACTATCAATTGCCTGCTCGGCTCGAAAGGCATAGACGTGGAACGCCAGGAACAGCATGGAGAAGGCGATGGCGACGAAGAACAGCAGATTGCGCAGTTCGTTCACCACGTATCGGATGTAGTTGTAATATCGCAGCGCAACCAGGTCTTCGGCCAGAATAAACTTGCGCACAGTGGGCGGTGGTGGGTCCTTTCGCTTTGGCGGTTTGGAGCCGTCCGAACCACGGCGCCAATAGTCCGCGCGCAGGAACAAGATTAACTCTTGCACCACCTCCGCAATGCTTTCTCCAGTCTCCGCCACTCGATCGACCAAGGTGTTCCGGGTCGAGCTAACGGTAGCTTGCCGCTTCCCTGCACTCGATCTGGCAAACATCGTCGGAGGAGCGTTCACGGCTCGAGGCATTTCGAGGACTTCCACTTGCGGATTGCTCCACGATGCGGTCAATGAATTCCACACCCCGGCCATCTCCATTTTCATGTCTTTACACTTGCCCAGCATGACGATATTGGCTTGCACCTCTGCCACTCGCAGCGGATCTACCACGCTGTCATCCTCGTGGGTCAACGCTCGAAGTCTGTCTACCGACTGTGCCGGTGGTAAAAATGAATTATCCGAGACGCCCCATCGCAAGATGGGCATAGCCTTCTCGCTTGGCATGCGAAGAAAGCCGGCGTGAATGGGGAGTCTTTCCAGATCTTCCAGGATATCCCTCAGCAGGGACCAGATATTCAGGAACCTAAACCAATTCAGTTCCACGACGAAGAGGGCGAGAATGAACCCTGCCCAGGTGATGCCACGGATCAGCCGAGGTTCGACCATGTCCAACGTGGTCCAGGGACGAAAGGCGAAAAATCCCACCACAAAAGTCAGAAAAAAGATGATGGCCCAGCCGCGGTTTTCCAGCAACTCCAAAAGGCACCGGTCGATCCCTTGCATCTTGCCACCCTTACTGTTGAAATCGCTGGGTAAGACGTCGTCCAGCGCTACAGCGGGCAGCTTAGGCTTTCGATAATCCCAATAGGTGAGTCGACGCAGGTAGGCCCAAGTTCCGAGGTAAGCGATCAAGAGCATTAGTGCAATCGGCAGGCAGGGCGCGACCCCGCCGACAAGGCTAAGATCGCGGACGTGCATGAATGCGTTCCGGTAACTGGCCGGGAAGACATACAACGCCCACAATGTCCCAATACCGCCGAAAATCGCAACAACTCCCATCGAGCCGTACAGTGGGCGCTTCGTCAGCTTGCTTTCGCCCCGAAGGTCGGTTCTGTTTTTCCAATAGAACACGCCGACCGCGACCAGCACCCGCCCCGTAGCCACTGCTAAGCTCAACGTGACCACGATGACCGCGCGCTGAAAAAATCTATAGTGCCAACCAGCGCCGCCGAAGAACACGAAGCTTGAGCCAAGAATTAGTTGCACTAACGTCAAGATGGAAAGCGCAGCCGCATGGCAAAGGGCTTTGGAAGCAGTAATGGCCTTGGTGGAAGCGATCACGTAGAAGTCGTAAGCGACAAGTTTGGGCAGCGCGCCGGGATAGCTCAGTCCCAGGACGTGCAGAAACCCGAGCATGGCGAAGACGACCCACAACACGATCGTCATGTAGTGTGGAGCGCCTACGTCGAGGGAGCGGAGAGCAAAATGTTTCTCGTCGTGCAGCCGCGGGGTCAGAATCTTGAGAGGGAGATGTCCCGCCGTGCCTACGACTGCGAGCCAGAGAGGCGGCGGGGACGGCCGAGCGGGAAGTAGCTGATCACTTGGGCGCGGGGTGCCGGCAGGCCAATTCCATTCGACGCGCTCATCTGGCGGAAGTTGCAGATCCAGATCCTTGAGAACGGCGAGAAAAGCATTGTACTGCGCTTCTTGAAGTGCGCTGGGAAAGGCCAGCAGGTCTTTGTAGGGACCTTTCTGGGTGTCTTCTTCTTTCTGGCTGTCGTTGCCGCTCCAGGACTGATTCTGCGGAATCAGTGGATAGTTGCTCACCAGGAGTGTCCCGTTCAGCGAGCCGGCGTCGAGAGTGCGCAGATAAAGTAAGTCCGGATCACGGAGAAACAGCCGGACATCCCGTGACGATTTCTTGAAGGAGCGGATCAGGAACGCTTCATCCATGGGATCGGTCGCCAGAATACCCAGAGCCTTGATATCCGAATGTCTCAGAATCCCCGCCAAACTGGACAGAGCTGCCTGTTGTGAAAGCGGAGTCTGCTGTCCGCCGTACGCCGGGATGTCATCGCCTTGACCAGCCTCGGAATCCTGCCAGCTCACCGGCACGTCGGCTTCGGATGATGCAGGTTTAGTGGTTGCTGCGGTCGGCGTTGTCTGGCTGGCCTGCGCCCCGTAGGCGTTGCGAAGCTTGGAGATTTCGCGGGGGAAGTGCAGAAACAATGGCCCCTTCTTGCAAGGAGGGTTAGCGTCACTTCCAATCTCAATCTCCCCGTCTGGACTCTGCTCGTTGGGATCAAGGTTGTTTCCAAACTCCGTACCCTCTTCGGACAGGATCGCGATCTGTGCCGCACTGTACCCGTATTCCTTCGCTCCCGAAAGAAAGGCGTTGATCGCAGCACAGTCGGAGGTTTGGGTCAGTTTGAGCTTGCTCTTTGGGGAGCTAGTTGGATAAGCCAGGAAAGGATGGTCCGGCGGACTTGTGATCGAACCGCTAAAAGCGTGAATCGAGTATGGCGGACTGGAGTTGGTGGAACTACGGAGCACACGATCTATGTCAGCAAAGGATGGCATCGAGCCGGAAAAATTTGGTCCAGCAAAGCGGACTATATGTGGATCATTCATCGGGTAACCCGTCTGCGCGGCTGTGTCTGCCATGATCTTCTGCGCTATGAAAAATGCCTCTTGGTCCAGGCCGGTCGTAGGCAGTTCCGGGATAAGAAAAACTGCGAGGTACTCAGCGGGTTGTTCTTGGGACACATCCTTCCTGAAAATCAGCAGGCCGGGTTGGTGGGGATCCGATTTGCTATCCACGGTTTCCTCCGCTTTGCTGGTTTCATCGGCTGGGCGCCAAGGCAGGAAATGCGAGTACGGATTGTAGGAAGCCACAGCAGCAGCGGCCTGAATGGCGTCGATAGTGCGGTCGGTTCCTAAACCCAGATGAGTATGGATTGGGTCTTCGATCGCGGCCATGAGCGAGAGAATGTGGAGGGGTTGCGGGTCACTCAAATGGGGAAGGCAATCGGGAAAAGGCGTCGGCGCGGCGGGTGAAGCTTGCGACGAGAATCCATCGTTGATGGCTTGACCTCGGTTGTACTGAGAATTGAGCCGGCAAATCGTCTGGGAGATTGGGGAGCTCGTCTGCGCGTTGTCTCCCGTCGATGCATGCTTCAACGAGTGCGGAGAGACCTTCGCAGCCGGGTGGGGTGAGGCCGCGGCTCTCTCGGACACACCGGCCACCGAGGTCCCAGTCGACTGTCCACTTGGAACACCGATTCGGGAACTAAAGAAAACCGCCAGAAGTAAACCCAGCAGCGGGAGCTGGCTTTGCCGCATTGAATCACCTCCGATGGCCAATCCATCGTGCGCGGACACGGACGGCGTGCCCGTGCCGAAAGCCTATGTTTGGGCTAACGGCGCAACGAAGATCGGGCCTCGGGGGAAGCCTGCAAGCAGGATAGGCCACAAACCTAGTCCAGTCTGATTGCGCGTGTCAAGCCAGATCCTTAACCGGTGTAGACGCGGCCAGATACTCCACTCCGAACTGCCCCGAAGGAATAGTGACGAGCGCTCAGAAAACGTTTCAACGGTAAGTTATTGGGAACCGCCACAGTTGATCCGAGTTGCACACGTGCGCAGCGGACTGCACCTTCAGCTTCCATTAAGGTTGGTTGCGTAATCGTGGATTGGTTCGGCCTGGGTCGCTTGTCGACCGGTGTTTCCGAAGAGAAAAAACAATGAGCATTTTCCGCGTTTTCGCTCTCGTCGCCTTCACAATCCTGTTGTTCTCCGCGATGGCTGTAGCGCAAGAAAAGAAGATCAAGCGGTCCGACCTGCCGCCCGCCGTTGAGAAAACAGTGGCGGCTGAGAGCAAGGGAGCAACCATCCGCGGCTTTGCGCAAGAGACGGAAGACGGCCAACTCCGTTACGAAGCAGAGTTGATGGTCAACGGTCACAGCAAGGATGTCGCGATGGACGCCAGCGGCGCAATCGTCGAAGTGGAGGAGCAGGTTGCTATGGACTCGCTCCCCGCGCCCGTGAAAGACGGACTGCAAGCGAAAGCAGGAAAAGGCAAACTTGTTAAGGTCGAGTCAATCGTGAAACACGACAAGCTTGTCGCCTACGAAGCACAGGTGATAGCGGACGGAAAGAGATCTGAAGTGCAAGTTGGTCCCGACGGGAAGCCTCTCGATCACGAAGAGTGAAGCACGACTCTAAAGTCTCAAACTTTTCCCTACTGGCAACTTGTGGAAAAGCCCCTCAGCGCTCGAGCTTCGAAGGGGCACGGCTGGAAGCCGCGCCCCTTCAAATCCTAAACGCCGATCTACACCCGTCTTCCTGAGAGCTGATAGCCGACAGCTCTAGTTGATGTCGAATTGCTCCTGGTGCAGCGCGGGATCGCTCTTCACGATTACCGTGCGCTTGGTCAGTTCTTCCATCTCGGTGAGGAAGCGACCGTTATTTGCCTTGAGCACCTTGGCGATTTCCGGATTCACCCGCAGCATCACGTCCGCGTGGTCCAGGTGCTTGGCCATCTTTCGCATTTCGACGTAGATGTCGTTGCACACCGTGGTCACCGACTTTACGTAGCCCGTGGCCTCGCAATATGGACACGGAGAGCCGATGGTGCGTTCGAGCGATTGCTTCACTCTTTTACGCGTGATCGCGACCAATCCAAAATCGTTGAACTGCAAGACTTTCGATGGAGCGCGGTCACTGCGCAGCGCTTCTTCCAGCGCTTGCATGACTTTCTGGCGGTTGCGGCGCTCGTCCATGTCGATGAAATCGATGATGATGATGCCGCCAAGGTCGCGCAGCCGGATCTGGCGCACGATTTCCTTGATGGCATCGACGTTGGTCTTGACGATGGTATCTTCGAGCCGTGCCGTCTTGCCGACGTATTTGCCGGTGTTGACATCGATAGCAACCAGGGCTTCGGTCTGATTGATGACGATGTAGCCGCCGCTCTTCAACCAAACTTTCGACTTGAGCGCCTTGTTGATTTCGTCGTTCAAGCTGAACTGCTCGAACAACGGGACTTCCTTGCTGTACAGTTTGACCCGCCGTACCAGCGCAGGCTGAAAGCGATTGGCGAAGCGCAGGACGCGTTCATATTCCTGCTCGGTATCGACCCAGATCGCGGTGAAGTCGGAGGTGACCTGGTCGCGAAGCACGCGCTCGACTACGTTCAAATCGTGATAAATCAGGGTTGGCCCTTTGCCGTTGTCGGCGCGGGTTTTGATCTCGGACCACAGGTTCTTCAGGAAACGAATGTCGGCGCGCAGCTCTTCTTCGGATGCTCCCTGCGCCGCAGTGCGCACGATGAAACCGCCGTGGCCGTTCTCGCGCTCGCTGATAATGATGCGCTTCAGCCGTTGCCGCTCTTCTTCCGATGAAATCTTGCGCGACACTCCGGTGTGATTGACCGTGGGCATGTAGACCAGGAAGCGGCCGGGCAAAGCGATGTGGCTGGTAATGCGGGCGCCCTTTTTGCCAATCGGCTCCTTGGCGATCTGAACCAGAATTTCCTGGCCTTCTTTGAGCAGTTCGGTGATCAACGGAACGTTCTGAGGTTCGTGCCGGCGAAAGCGTCCTCGCCCACCGCCGCCGCTGCCGCCACGGCGTCCACGCTGACCACGCCGGTCAAATGCAGGACGCGGAGCGCGCTGTGTGTAGGCCGCAGTCCCAGCGGGAGCGCGGACTTCAGCCCGGGCATCCACTGTACCGTCGCCTCGGGCCTCGGCATCGAGGAGGGCTTCAGCTTCCGCCTGGGCTTCCTCAAGTTCAGCTTCCTCGGCTTCTTTAGCTTCCTGTTCCGCGACAGGGTCGTCGACTTCCTCTTCGCCAACTGGTTCGTCGATCCCGCCTTCGATGACAAAGGGCGCGGCCGCGTGAGTCTCATTGACGGCTTGCGCGGGATCGCCAGAGGCTGCGATTTCCTGCGGCGCAGACTCTCGATAGTCTCCAGCGGTTCGAGTTTCCTCCTCCAGTTCCTGTTCCTCGAAGACTGCGTCTTCTTCGAGATCTTCGACGTAGGAGACGAGATCGGCTTCTTCCTCTTCGATGAGTTCTTCCTCGATCGTGCCCTCAGCAGCCGCAGAGACTGGAATCTGATTCGAATGATCGTGGTCCGCAACCAGGCGTTCGTCGCGGCGGACTTCCGCAGGTTCGGCAGCGGTTCCTCCAAAAACGGCCGCAACATTCATCTCATGGAGGCGCTTCTGTTCGCGATCCCACTCGGATGATCCGACTTGCGCATTCGCGGCTGCACCTTTTGCCCGGTCGCGAGTGGTGCTCTCTTGAAGTTCTGGGATCGCCGTTTGTTGTTCGCTTTCCGGCTTTGCAAATAAGGGTTCGTCCTCGGGAAATGCCGCGGCATTCGGGACAGGCGCGTCAGGATTCTGAGCTGCGGGCTTTGATCCCGCTCGCGGCTGAGCCGACTGAGTCTGCGCCAGACGCTGATATTTTGAGATGGACTCACCGGGCAACAGGATCGGTTGGTATCCCGGAGGCGGACCGTATTCGGAACGCTCGCTTCGTTCCGGACGATCGGTTCGTTCTGGACGATCTCTTTCAAGACGGTCTTTTTCAGAACGGTCAGTGCGCGGCGCCTCTGAGGCGGGCCGGGCAAACTTGGATTCCGGCATACGCTCTCCACGGCGTCCGCGACGGCGGCGGCTCCGCCAATCCCCGCGGCCCTCGCGGCTCTCTCCACCATTCGATCGTTCGCGACCCTCTCCCGGTTGAACCGACGGTTCTGCTTGTTCCTCCACCGCGTCGGGTGGTTCGGCGGCGGGTAGGGCACTTCTTGCCTCAGTTGCGGAAGGTTGAGCTTCGACCCGCGGAGGCGATTGATAAGGTTGTGAGGGAGCAAGGTTGGTGGGGATTTCCTCGACCTCGTCTTCGTCCTGCAATTCCATGAAGTCGGAAACATAGAGAAACGCGTCGCGCTCCAGGCCGATATCCACGAATGCGGATTGCATTCCGGGCAGGACGCGGGTCACGCGGCCTTTGTAAATGGAACCAGCTAAGGTGTACTCGTTTTCGCGTTCCAGGTAAATTTCAGCGAGCAGATCGTCTTCGACCAACCCCACCTTGGTTTCGTGGGGGGTGGAAGACACAAATAGTTCTTTCGTCATGCGGACTCCGGTTCTGCGCCGTCATGCGGCGGCAGGATTCACCGGAACATAGGCAGGAAAAGGCCGGGAGAATCGAGCATTGCGATAGCCGCCCCGCGCAAGGGACGACTGGGGCTACGGAGTTTTCTCCGAGGCCGGACTCGTGGTACAAGCTTGGAAATCTTTTGCACTTATCGCAATTGCGCTTGCCCAAGGTTTGTGACCGCTCTCACAAAAACCTTTTTCAGGTCTTTGGGGGGGCCGTTACCCGCCTGGCAGCGCTTTAGCTTCAATCCTGCCCGGCCACTAACTGCTGTTCTGGCCGGTGAGTGCCCTCTTTACGCGAGGGCGATCGTAATCTTGTTTGAGCCACGCATGGCTGGCGTGGTAACTCTCCTTGCCTTCTTCCCCTGCTTCAGTTCACAAAGCGGCGCATCCTGACATTCATCACAATACCCAGCGCCAGAAACATAAACAGGACGGAAGACCCGCCATAACTCATTAAGGGCAAAGGTATTCCGGTGACCGGCATAAAGCCGACTACCATGCCGACATTGACCAGGATATGAAAGCTAAGCACAGCCACCACACCCATCACCACGAATGTGCCGGCACGGTCGGGCGCCGTTTGCGCATTCTGGGTCAAACGCATCAGCACGATAAAGTATAACAGCATTACCGTCAGTGCGCCCACAAATCCATGCTCCTCGGCAAAAGCCGCGAAGATAAAGTCGGTTTGTGGGACAGGCAAAAACGCCAGGTGAGTCTGAGAGCCGGCGCTGCTCCCCCAGAGTCCCCCGGAACCTACCGCTATGAGAGATTGAATAACCTGGTAACCCGAACCCTGGCTATCTGCCTCGGGTTGCATAAAACTGGTCAAGCGCTCGCGTTGATAAGGTTTGAGTACATGGAACGCCACCGGCATCATCAGCCCCGCGAGCACCACCACGGTCAGGGCTTGCTTCAGGCGAACTCCGCCCAGGAATAATCCCATGACCGCGATTGGGATGTAGGTCAGCGCCGTGCCCAAGTCGGGTTGAGCCAGCACCAGGAGCATGGGCACGCCCACGATTGCGCCTGCCTTGATGAAGTCTGGCCAGGACAGTTCCCGCTGGTGCAAGTCGGCAAAGTATTTCGCCACCGCCAGAATCAGGATCAGTTTGACCCACTCAGACGGCTGGAAATGTCCTCCACCCGGCATTTTGATCCAGCGCCGAGCGCCCAGATATTTCTGGCCAAAAATCATGACGGTCATCAGCGACGCGATGGAGGCGATGTACATCCAGTGAACTCCATCGAGCAATTTCTGATAGTTGATAAAACTCATCAGCAACATGCCCGCGATCCCGCCGCTGATCCAGTAGAGTTGCTTGATGTGGGCCCCGGCGAACTTGGTATGCACGGTGGCGCTGCGAATCTCCAGCACCCCCAGCCCGCAAATCAGCAGGACAAAGATGAACAGCACCCAGTCAAAATCGCGAAATGAAATATAGCGGGACATCAGTCGTTAGTCGTTAGTCGTTGGTCATTTGGTGTTTGGTTTTCGTCGTTCGTCGCTTGCTCCACAAACAAAACTGTCATCTTGAGCGGAGCGTGATTGGCCGCTTGCGCCAATCACGCGTAGTCGAAAGACCCCAAGCCACTCATCCCGCTTCATCGCCGAAGGGAATTCTTTCGATAGCACCTACTGCACTCCCGGCGCCGCCAATGCCAACGGCGACTGCTTCTTCGGTACATCCACTAGAAACCTGCCTCCGTGCAACGTATCTTGCTCTGTTCCATCCGGAGTGGCGGAATTCCAGACTGCTCCGATTTCAACTTTCTTATTCCCTTGCGCGACCTTGGTTGGTTGACGGCGCTGCTTCTCGACGTAGGCCTTGACCACTTGTGCGGCAATCCGCGCTGCAAACTGTCCGTGCTCTCCGCCCTCGAAGAGCACCGCTACCACGATCTCAGGATTCCTCCGCGGAGTCACGCCCACGAACCAGGCATTGTCTTTGTATTTCGACTTGCCATTGGCAGTCTTTGCCTTGAGCGCGTTGCTGACCGTCTGCGCGCTTCCAGTCTTACCCGCAAAATCGATGCCCTGCAGATGCGCGCTGCCCGCCGTCCCCATTGGCGTGGGTACATTGGACATGGCGTCGGTGATGATCTCCCAATTCGCGGGATCAATCGGGATCTTCACCGGGTTTGTCGTATCCGTGGCCGGAATAACATTCGCCGGCAACTCAGCGGGATTCGTAACATGAGGCCGCACCAGCAGGCCACCGCTCGCGATCGCACCAATCGCGCGCGCCAATTGAATCGGAGTTACCGCCACTGCTCCCTGGCCGATGCCCACGGAAATGGTTTCGCCCGCATACCATTTCTGCTTGAAGTTGCGTACCTTCCATTCTTCTGACGGCATCACGCCGCTGACTTCCTGAGGCAGATCGATGCCAGTCTTTTGTCCAAGGCCGAACAGGGTCGCGTATTTCGCTATGCGATCAATACCTAATTTCTCGGCGAGGGTGTAAAAGAAAACGTCGCAAGACTGATAAATCGCCTTGCTGATTTCCACCATGCCGTGGCTGCGATGCTCCGCGGTGACCCAGCATTTGAAGTAGCGTCCGTAAAATGTGGCCCCGCCGTTACAGATCACGTGCATGTCCTGCGCGATGCCTTCCTGCAGGCCCGCGGTGGCCATAATGATTTTGAAAGTCGACCCAGGCGCAAGCTGGGCTTGAATCGCTTTGTTCAATAAAGGATGGTCGTCGTCGTTAACCAGCTTGCTCCACTGATCGCGCGAGACTCGCACCGCAAAATCGTTGGGATCAAAGGTTGGCCGGCTCACCATCGCCAGGATCTCCCCGTTTCGCGGGTCCATGGCGACAATCGCTCCGTTCTTCTCGCCCAAAGCCTGTTCCGCTGCAATCTGTAAATCGAGGTCCACGGTCAGTTTGAGTTGCTTGCCGGGCTCGGCCTGAGTCTCATCCAGGCGGCTCACTTCTCGCCCCTTGCTATTCACAACCGCACGCCGCTGCCCGTTCTTGCCCATCAGGATCTGGTTGTATTGCAGCTCCACTCCTGACTTCCCCACGACGTCGCCGGGATTGTAGAACTCCCAGCGCGGCTGGTTTAGCATCTCTTCGCTGACTTCACCCACGTAACCAATAAGGTGGGCCATGAATCCGTTGCGCGGATAAAGCCGCCGGTGCGCCACGATCGTATCCAGTTCAGGCAGCTCGTTACGGTGCGACTCGACGAAGGCCAATTCATCGGGAGTGATGTCGTCTTTCAGAAAAATTGGCTGGTACTGCGGCATCGAAGCGAAGTGCCGGATACGATCTCGAACTTCTTTCGCATCAAGATGGAGGCCCTGGGCGATGAGACCCGCGTCGGCAGAAAGATCGCGCGAAGAGTCGCGCAACAACAGCGCAGTAAACGAAGGATAGTTGTCGACGATGATGCGCCCTTCGCGATCCAGAATCTTGCCGCGCGGCGCGAGGATCGGCACGTTGCGAACCCGATTCTTTTCCGCGAGCGTGGCGTACATGTCGCTCTGCACCACCTGCAGCCGCCATAATCCGTAGGCCAGGATCATGAAAATGCCCAGGACTATGTACTGCACCGCGGTGAGGCGGACGGGCGATACTTTTTCGTCGCGACCGAACATCAGGTGTCAGAGTTGAAGGTCAAGCTTCGTGCTCAGGCTCCCGGAGCACGCCGCCTAACTGGATTCCGCGCTGACTTAGTCCTTTCAGGAAGATAAGTTTATTGTAATCCGGCAAACGAAAGATTGGGTTGCAGTTTCGGGTAACGGAAGGGCATAGACGGCGGGGAACTCTTGTTGCCAGAGCCCGCCCTCGCGAAACCTATAATTGCGAGGTTCGCCCAGGCTTTCACCCCACGCAAAAGCCGGTGCCCTGCCCTTCTCGCGTTCTTTGCGAGAGGGCGGGGCTTTTCGAGGCCTTTCCACGACCGCAAGATTCGTGGACTTTGTGTTTCAGGCCACCCAGGAGATGTTCGTCCGCCACAGCGGAAGTTCGCGCAAAGAAATAATCTCGTTCCCATGCTTTGGGGACTGAAGAGACGCCAGCAAGCTGGTGACATTCATTTCATTCCGTTCAGCTGTTGTCGCCGGGGCCCGCTGCTGGCCGAAAAGAACGCGATTTCTGCCGGCATATGGTTACCGCGATGGAACCGGTGGAAGGTTTAATTCAGGATGCTTCTTCGCACTCTTCTCTCCCCACGCACGGAAGACCGCCATCTCCACATCCCTTGCTCTCCAGGGAAACCCATCTGTCAGTTGTGTCAGCCTATCTGCCCTGTGCTGACACCATTTCACCCATTGTGTCATGAAGTCGAAATCACGCATGTTCAAGTTCAGGACCTTGTTGCTGCTGTTTACGGACTTCGGTAGCACCAACTGAACTCCAGATGGATCGCTGCCATTATGTTCGCGCATCACCGCCGCCCCTCAACTTGCGACTCGCTTATCGACCATGGGAAAACGGTCCGGTTCCATGAACGCTGGAAAGGTTGCAACTATCGCTATCGAATCCGTTTTCAACTCAAACAGCCTGTGAAATGCCTTGAATCGGGTTCTGGCTTCTGCCTCGGCCCGGGACTGGACATACTCGTCGCACGTATGCCATAGTTCGCCCGCTGTTGCGTGCTTGGACAGACTCTCTGCAATTCTTTGTGTCGTACCGTTTCGGATTTGTGGCTGACTCGCGAGCTTCCAGAAGACTACCTCAAACCATGCATTTAGTACGTTAGGAGCGAGCCGCCGGAAGTGTTCCTCGAACGCGATGGTCTCTTCGCGCCCGCCCTTCTTTGCTGTCCACTCAAAGCAGTCCTCGTGCGCGGTTCGGAATTTATATTTCCTCAGATCCACTGGGTAGCTATAGCTGTCCAGCGCCGCCTTCCATGCTTGCGCTTCAAGTTTCATCTCCCATCCGCCCGCTTCGAACCATGAGCTACTTTTACATCAAGGAGCAGCCCGTTCAAAATCTTGGCCTGCCTGATGAGATAACCGTGTCGGCTCCTTGCGAGCGAGTAGACTTGGAAGCGCTCAAGCGGCCAAGGCTCGGAGGAAAGGAGCCGAGCGATGATGATTATAGGATGTGATTTGCACACGCGCTACCAGCAAGTTGCGATGCTGGACACGGAAAGCGGCGAGTTGGTAGAGCGGCGTTTAGAGCACGAGAGCGGAGAAGCGCGAACTTTTTATGCCGCACTCGCAGGTCGGGTACGGGTGGGGATCGAGGCCACCGGGCACACGCATTGGTTCGAGGCCATGCTGGCGGAGTTGGGTCACGAGCTGTGGATGGGAGACGCGGCCAAGATACGGGCGGCGGTGGTGCGCAAGCAGAAGACGGATGCGCGGGATGCGGCGCATTTGTTGGATTTGCTGTGCAGCGATCGCTTTCCGAAGATCTGGCGGCCGTCGGGAGAAGAGCGGGATCTGCGGCAACTGGTGTGGCATCGGCAGAAGCTGGTGTGGATGCGAGGCGCGGTGAAGAATCAGATGCACGCGCTGGCCATGGGTGAGGGCGTGTGTCGCAAGAAGAAGTTGTTCACCACGAAGGGGCGCAAGGAACTGGAGGCGCTAACACTGGGGCCGTGGGCGAGCTATCGGCGGCAAGAATTGCTGCGGATGTTCGACGAGTTGCAGGCTTCGGTGGCGCGGCTGGACCAGGCAGTCGAGCAAGCCGCGAAGAGTCAGGCGCTGGCGGTGCGGTTGATGACGCATCCCGGAGTAGGGCCGGTGACGTCGCTGGCTTTCGTGCTGATCATCGGGCCGGTGGAACGTTTCCAGCGCAGCAAGCAAGTGGTGAGTTATCTGGGACTGAATCCGCAGGAGCACAGTTCGGGGGGAAAGCAGCGGTTGGGATCGATCAGCAAGCAAGGCAATCCGATGCTGCGTTCGTTGTGAGTCGAAGCCGGCCACACCGCGGCGCGATTCGACCCGCAACTGCAGCGGGTGTATCAGCGATTGAAATTCCGTCGTGGGGCTTCGGTGGCGAAAGTCGCCGTGGCCCGCAAACTGGCCGTGAGGATGTACTGGATGCTGCGCAGCACGGCGGATTACGCGCAGCTAGTTCGCATGCAAGGCAGCCCGGGGGGCACCCTGGTGGGCAAACGGACATCGTTCGTCTGATTGGGCGCCTTGCCTCCCTGAGAGAGTCGGGGAGACTGAACAACGAATCATGGTCGGAGTGAGTGACCGAATAGATGGTTGGTGGAACTAGTTTCCATCGTGTGATTCTGCAAAGCGAGCTTAGGTCGCCATGAGCCAAGAGCAAAAGCCAGATCAGCGGCAAGAGCAACACCAAAAGCAAAAGCTCCTACGAAGGGAAGGTCAAAACCGGAGGGAGCGCGGCCCCTGGGACAGCAGTTTTGCCAGGGCCTTGCTGGAAGTGTCTCTTGACAACGCCGACACGGTTATAGAGGGTGCCCCGCTCCTTGCGGTTTTTTCGCAAGGGGCGGGAGCCGGTGATCAGGCGGCCAGGTGTTCCCAATTTGGGAATCAGTTCCGCAGCCCTTCCACTTTCTTCTTGCCCTCATCCCGTCAATCACGATAATATAGAAGAACGTAAGTTATCTGGAAGATAACTTTGATTTTGGAACAAGGGATCTTTGACAACTGACCGTCGGCGCAGTTTTGGGCTGTTCTGACTGCTGAATCCGACTCGAACCGGGACGAAGTCGAAATCCTTCGTCCCGCTCGCCTTCATCCCTGCGGTTCCACACTAGAACCGTCAGGCAGGCAGACCGGGCCGTAACTACAACGTTTTCTATATTTTGCCCGTAAGCCCCTTAAGAACCATAGATCTACAAGGCAGAAAAAATCCCGATCCTTTGTTTTCTGGATTTTGCGCGGAAATGAGCGTTTTTTTTGAGGGGAATCCTGCACCAGAATGTGTGCATAAGAACCAGGATCGCGTGGGCCTGAAGCCAGCCTCACGTCCTCTGCTTGAACCGATCGAGCAAAGCGAACAGGGCGACGGCTACGAAGGCGTTGGCCAAAGCTGAGCCCAGTTCGCGTGGCCAGCTCCATTGCAGCGTGAGGCCCACCAGCCCGCGGGCAACGGTGAAGTACACGATCTCGTGTACTACGTAAAAAAACAAGACAACCAGAAACCGCGAGCCCGCATTTTCCACGTCCAGCTTGACGCCGAGCGACGACGCCCCGTATCCCACGACTGTCTTGGCGATTCCGTACAAGCCTAGGGGGTGGCCGGTGAGCGAATCCTGCAACAGGCCAATGGCGGCGCCGGTGAGCAAACCTGTGACTGGGCTCCGCCGCGCCACCGCAAAAAAAATCACAACCAGCAACGGCAAATCAAAGATGGAAAAGAAATGAAACCGGAGAGGCACGAAGGCCTGCAAAAACACCGCGATCAGCGGAGCCAGAATGGCTGCGGGAACACTGAACCGGTAAACCTCAACCTGCTCATTCGATGTGTAAGTGATTGGCACGCTATTGAGGTTGTTCCTGTGGGGGCGGTTGGGGGGCGGGCTGGTCCGGTTGCGAAGTTGGTTTCGCGGGCGCAGGCTGCGAATTGCCGGAAGCCGCATTCGCTGCATCGTCGGAAACTTTCAGCGCTGGAGCCGCAGGCTTCTGCGTCGACGCCGGCTTCAGGGCGGGCGGCTTAACGGTGGGCTTCGTGGCCGAAGAATCAACCGCGGATTTGTTGGCGATCCCGGCGGAGTCCGCTTGCGGCTTCGTACTGGCGTTCGAGGTGTTCGAGGCTTGGCCCAGCTTCGTCGCGCTCGCGCTACCCGGCTTGGGGTTGGCGATTCCCGCCGCGCCTGGCGTGGTGGGCGCCGAAAAAATCTTCAATCCACTAGTCGGAGGCGGAGGCTTATTGGGATCATCGGGAGGCCGGTCGGGAACCGAAGGCAAGCGCTGCGCCAGAATGTCCGCCGCGCGCATCGACTGTTCGCCAGCAGCCAGTGCAGGCTCTTTTTCTACCTGCTCCGTGATCACCAGCACTTCTTCGAGACGGTTCAAGTCGGCAGAAGGCTTCACTCGGATATTAAGAAAGAGCTCCGATCCCGGCGAAACCTTTGTCACCGTGCCCACCGGCAAACCCTTGGGAAAAATCTGGTCGCCGCCGCTGGTCAGCACCCTCTCACCCAGCGCAACCGTTTCGTCGGACATTACTTTTTCCAGCACCACTTCGCCAAGCGGCGTCCCCCGCAGCACTCCCTGTAGCCGCGTTTTCTCCAGAATCGCTCCCACTCCGCTGGTCTGGTCATTGACCAGCAACACCTGCGAAGTGGTTTTGAACACGCGCAACACCTTGCCGACAACACCCTCGGCGGTGATGACCGCCATGTCGGGCTTGATCCCATCGCGCGAGCCTTTGTCGATGTAAATCGAGCGTGACTGTTCGCTCCCGCTCGATCCGATGACTTGCGCGGCCAGAGTCTTCGAGATGAACTGTTCCCTGAAACCGAGCAGCGCCTGCAGGCGGCGGGCCTGCTCCGCATCCTGGTTGAGGCGAACCTGTTCGATGCGCAGACGCTCGATCTGTTGCTTGAGGTCGCGATTCTCCTGCCGCACACCGCGCAGATAAAAATAGTTGTGCCACAGGTTGGTAACACCGCTCTGAAACCACACAATGCCTTTCTCAAAAGGAGTGACCGCGTCCACCGCCCAGACGCGAATCAGGCGAGTCGACTCATCCTGGGTGGCGCGTTTCACCTGAACCGCCAGCCCCAGCACCTGAACAAACAACACGGCCACAAGGATGGTCACGTTGCGGTAGCGGCTGATGAGGTTTTCCATGACTTAAGCCACGTCGTTCGTCCTGGGTCCTTCGTCGTTGGCCAGAGGTGGTTTCGCGGTTAGGCAGCGTAGAGATCGGCGATCGACGAACGATCAACGACGGCGCTACTCGATCGAAATCTTGCGCAAAAGTTTGAAGTCGCTCAGCATTTTGCCCGTACCCAGCACCACGCTGCACAGGGGATCGTCGGCGATCGAAACCGGCAGCCCAGTCTCTTCGCGGATGCGCTTGTCCAGATTTTTCAGCAACGCGCCACCGCCGGTAAGCACAATGCCGCGATCGCTGATGTCCGCGGAGAGCTCAGGAGGCGTGCGCTCGAGCGCCACGCGAATCGCGTTCATGATCGTCGATACACATTCGCTAAGGGCTTCGCGAATCTCGCTGTCATCCACAGTAATAGTCTTGGGCACGCCTTCGATGAGGTTGCGTCCCTTGATCTCCATGGTGAGCGGCTTGTCCAGAGGATACGCGGAACCAATCTCAATCTTAATCTGCTCGGCAGTGCGCTCGCCAATCAGCAGATTATATTTGCGCTTCAGATAATTCATGATGGCTTCGTCCATCTGGTTGCCGGCCATGCGCACGGAACGCGAATAGACGATGCCGCTGAGAGAAATGACCGCGATATCGGTAGTGCCTCCGCCGATATCCACGACCATATTGCCGCTGGGTTCGGTGATGGGCAACCCCGCGCCGATTGCCGCGACCATGGCTTGTTCCACGAGATACACTTCGCTGGCTTTAGCGCGATACGCCGAGTCCATGACCGCGCGCTTTTCCACCTGCGTAATTTCCGACGGCACGCCAATCACGATGCGCGGATGCACCAGCATCTTCCGATTGTGCGCCTTCTGGATGAAGTAGTTCAGCATCTTCTCGGTGACTTTGAAGTCGGCAATGACGCCGTCCTTCATAGGCTTGATGGCCACGATGTTGCCAGGCGTACGGCCCAGCATCTCCTTGGCTTCCTTGCCCACGGCTTCGACTTCGCCGGTGTTTTTGTTGATGGCCACGATCGAAGGCTCGTTCACTACGATGCCTTTGCCTCGCGCATATACCAGCGTGTTGGCCGTGCCCAGGTCGATAGCGAGGTCGCTGGAGAAAACGCTGAACAGCGATCGCAGATTGTGCCAGCGTGATGCGCTCGAATGAAAGCCGTTGTTCGATGACATGCGAAACTTTCTTTCCGATGGAGTCGGTCTTTTTCCGTCTTTTACCCGGTTATTTCGGAGTCTCTAGCCTTAATTCTATGAGGTCTTGCTGTCCGTTTCAGCAAACCAAAGTTCCTGTCCCTCGGGAGCGTGTTCCGCAGCCCCCGCTTTACTGAATCACTACTTTCTTCTGCAGCGTATTCACTCCGCCCTTGGCGTTTTGTGCCGTGATGGTGATCGTGCTTTCGCCAGCCGATAGCGGCGGCGTGAAGTAATGGAAGGCGCCATCGGTCCCGACCACCGGCACCTCGCGGCCATTCACCATCACCCGGGCGCCCACTTCGGTCTTTCCGGTTAACTCGATCACGTGGCCGTGCTGAATCAGCGGATCCAGATCCAAATTGATCGCCGCCGTGTCGCCACCCTTCGGAATAATTGTAAAGCGATTCTTTTCGCTCTCGACTGACTCCTTGCCCGCGGCGTCCTGGGATTGCACAACCCAGTAATAAGCCCCTTGTTCGAGGCCCGAAACCAGGACATCGGCGGTATTCACCTTGCGATCGACGATAGTCGAAGAAAAGTACGGGTTCCGCGAAATGCGCAGCCGGTAGCCCTTTGCATTGGCCATCGGAGTCCAGGAAAATTCGATTTTAGGATCGCTCGACACAAACATGGGCATCATGTTGGCCGGCGAAATTGGCGTTGGAGGACCAATTTCCTTCAGCTTGTCCATATGCGGCTCCGCCGCCTGGAAGCTCACCTTTTCCCAGTCCGCCAAGCGGACGGTCTCGCCGTTACGGGTAATGTCGCCAGTTCCCTTTTTTACCAGAATCTCGTGCTGATCGCCCTTGGGATCGTTGTGGACCATGGCCGCGCTGTCCGGAGCCAAAGACGCCGTGGCGCCTGCGACAATTACTTGCGACCTCGACCCTTGAACATACGTAGCCGTTGCCAGATCGACCGTGCCCGTGCTGACAGCAACCGCCACGTTGGTCTGCTGCTGATCGTTGGTCGAGTTTTCCTCGATCACGATCAGCGAATCCTGTTTGACGGTGTAGTTCGTGCCATCATTGAATACAATCTTGGCCATGCCCTCGGAGCTGGTCTGCACTACATCGCCTTTTTCCAGCGGAATGCTGTAGTCGGCCGTCCCCCAACTGTTGTTGTTTGCCTTCTTCACCCGTACGGTGCCATCGAGCGCGGTGAAGTGGGCCTGCTGAGCGCCAGCGCTGCCTGATTTGGCAGGATTGCCTGCAGCTCCCGCCACTGCCTCCAGCAGTTTGGTGCCAAAGCCATCCGCTGCCTTAACTGTGTTCTCGGTGAACTGCGGAAACGCGAAGCGCATGCCGATGAAAAACACCAGCGCGACCGCCAGTACCAGCAGAGCCACGCTGCGGTAGGTGACCGTCTTCCACGCGATGTGGATTCCCGGTTTGCTGTTAGAAGAAACCAAGGGCACAGAAAAACCTAGCCAAACTCCAGAGAATATGGGGTACTTTCGAGACTACCACAAGCCCTGAGAGCGCAAAACAGGGAATGAACTGAGGACATTACCTTGGTGCCACGCAGTTGTGGCGCGCGCACCCTTGTCCGCGTGCTTTTGTCGGTGCGGAACGTGCCAGCGCAGGGACGGGCGCTCTGTCGGCGATCGTCACTTAGCGGACACCGAGCACACCGCCTCGACCTTGCCCGGTTCCAGATTGACGAAAAAATGACGCTGAAAGTAGAGAGCAACGTTGACGAGTGCGACCATCACCGGCACTTCGACCAAGGGCCCGATGACAGCCGCAAACGCGGCTCCGGAGTTGATGCCAAATACCGATACTGCAACTGCGATCGCCAGTTCAAAATTATTCGAGGCCGCCGTAAATGCCAGTGTTGCGGTCTTGGAATAGTCCGCGCCCATCTTCTTGCCCATATAAAAAGACACCAGAAACATCAGGACGAAATAAATCAACAGGGGCACGGCGATGCGCAACACGTCCAGGGGCAGGCGGACAATGTACCCACCCTTCAGGGAAAACATCACGAGAATCGTGAACAGCAGGGCAATCAGAGTCAGCGGGCTTACGCGTGGGACGAAGTTCCGGTTGTACCAGTCATGGCCTTTGGCACGAACCAAGGCCGTACGAGTCAAGAAACCCGCCAGAAACGGAATTCCCAGATAAATAAAGACACTCTTTGCAATCTCTGCGATGGACAAATTGACGATCGTGCTCCGAAGGCCGAGCTTAGCGGGAAGGATGGTAATAAAAACCCAGGCGTAGACAGAGTAGAAAAAGACCTGAAAAAGAGAATTGAATGCGACCAGGCCAGCCGCATATTCCGTGTCGCCTCGGGCCAGTTCATTCCAGACGATCACCATGGCGATGCACCGAGCGAGGCCGATCATGATCAGCCCTGCCATGTATTCCGGGTACCCGCGCAGGAACACAATGGCCAGCACAAACATCAGAATGGGGCCTACAACCCAGTTCTGCAGGAGTGAAAGACCGAGCACGCGTTTGTTGCGGAACACCTCGTGCAGTTCCTCATATCGCACCTTGGTGAAAGGCGGATACATCATCAAGATCAATCCCGCGGCAATCGGGATGGAAGTCGTACCGATGTTGAAGCGATTCAGAAACGGTACGACTCCCGGCACCAGCCAGCCCAGCACGACGCCTGCGACCATTGCGGCGAAGATCCATGCAGTCAGATATCGGTCGAGAAAACTGAGGCGACTTGTTGCCTTCATTGTGATCCTTTGTATTGCAGCAAGCGGATCGAAGCCAGCCTCTCAGCGAAAGAAGCTGCTATTCGTGGGTGACGGGCGTCATCATCTGGCCGATGCCGTCAAGCTCTCTCTTGAGTGCAAGACTGTCAAGACTCTTCAGAGGAAGACAGAGAAACAGACTGATTCGGCGATCCAAAATGAAAAATGCCTCGCGAAACCCTCGTTCCACCTCGGCTTCGCTTCCATGAATTGCCGCCGGATCTGGAATGCCCCAATGGGCGGTCATCGGCTGTCCCGGCCACACTGGGCAGACTTCCTTCGCGGCGTTATCGCAAACCGTGAAAACGAAGTCGAGCTTGGGAGATCCCGGCAGGGAGAATTCATCCCAAGCTTTGCTGCGCAGACCCTTGGTTGGAATATGCGCTGTCTCGAGCCGTCTCAAGGCCTCGGGCCGAACCGTTCCTGACGGATGACTTCCTGCGCTATAGCCTGTGAAATCAGGCCTGCCTTTGAAGTTTAAAATGGCCTCGGCCATAATGGACCGCGCCGAATTGCCCGTGCACAGAAACAGAACGTTGTAGTGTCCTTTCATACTCGTCCCTCCTAGCTGCAGCACGTCGGACCACAGCAAGCCTCCTTCACCGCAGCCAACGGCTTCACTGCGCGGACGAAAGCGCTCATGAACTTTCCATCCATCTGCGGAGCAATCGCGTCTGCATCGATCCCCTCGCCCGCGAGAAGTTCGCGAGCATCTTCCGCACGATAGATTCGCGTTGGTTCCACATCGACTTGCTCAAAGCCCGCGGCCGCCAGTTTGCTGCGATATTCATTTTCATCAAGCGCGCCCGCCACGCACCCCACCCATAGCAGAACGCTCTGCCGAATCTCCGGAAGGATTTCCCCCCGAGTCACCACATCGGACACGGCGAATCGTCCGCCCGGTTTGAGCACGCGGAAAGCCTCCTGCAACACGCGGCCCTTGTCCGCCGACAAATTAATCACGCAGTTGGAAATAATCACGTCCACAGAGTTGTCCGGCAGCGGGATCTGTTCGATCTCGCCCTTCAGAAACTCGACATTCTCGACACCCGCTTTGCGCTTATTCTCATTCGCGAGAGCCAGCATTTCATCGGTCATGTCCAGACCGTAGGCCTTCCCCGTCGGCCCCACGCGCTGGGCGGAAAGTAAAACATCAATCCCGCCGCCCGAGCCCAGGTCGAGCACAACTTCGCCCGGTTTCAATTGCGCAAGGGCCGTGGGATTGCCACATCCGAGCGAAGCCAACAAAGCCTCTTCGGGAATCTGATTGGCCTGGGAAGCGTCATAAAGATTGGAAGTAATCGGATCCGCGCAACCGGTAGCCGCAGTCGCTCCGCAACAAGAGCTGCCGCCAGCCCGCACCCGCAGCGCCGCCTGCCCGTATTTTTCTTTTACAACTTCCTTGATGTCCGTGCTCATGGCTGATTCTCCTTATCATCGAAAATGGCGAAGTTCCCGAAATCGCCGAACCTCGCTTAGCCCCGGACGCCCACGTCGGGAGACCGAGCGAAGCCCGGAGGATTCGTATCAGGGCACGGCTTCAGAGGTTGCTGAAAAACATTGAAATCAGCGGCTGGCGCCTTGAAGGGGCGCGGCTTCAAGCCGCGCCGCACATCGTTTTGAAAGACTTACGGCACGGCTGGAAAGCCGTGCCCTTTCAAAACTCCAACGCCCAGCGTTTTGAGCAACCTCTTCAGTGCTGCAGGTCGCGCCTCCAAGAATGCGGGCTTTAGCCACCCGGCTAGCGACAAAGCTGCACAATCGCCTCCGGCCGCAGCGCTTTATTCCGCGTACAGCACTCGGAATACAAAAACTGCAGCAACTCCTGCAATGCCTCAGTATTCGCCGTGTAGCGCAGAAACGTACTCTCGCGAGAAACCTTGACCAAGCCTTCACTCTTAAGCTTGTCCAGATGATGAGAGAGCGTCGAACCCGGTATGTCGAGCTCTTCCTGAAGTTCCCCCACAACCAATCCCTCAGGATGCGCCGACAACAGCAACTGCATAATCCGCAGACGAGCCTCCGTCCCCATCGCCGAAAACATGTCGGCGTACCGCACGACCTGATCTCGGTCCACGACCCTGCTTAACATATTTCTATAGTTGCAGAAATATAGAATCTAGTCAAGCCCTTCCCCGCAAAATCCTACGCTCTGGTCCCGATTGAAATTTTCTTAAATCCGGTGGGGATTTTTATCCAGCCAATGTCGCTTAAGGAGTAGGAGACGTTAAACCCAGCCCGATTGTGGCGAAACGTCCCTGAGGATTTCTGATGCCTGTCCCGAATTCATTCGAACTAACTAAGGAGATGACCGTGACCCGCACGAAACTCTGGCTTTCTGTTTTCCTAATGGCAGCCTGCTGTGCGCTGCCTGCGATTGCACAACAACAACTTCCCACTGCTACCTCGAATGTGGTGGTTCCACCACTCACCAGGTTCAGCGGCACCCTGACCGACATCAACGGCAAGGCTCCGAGCGGCGTCACCGCGATCACCTTCGCCCTTTACAAAGATTCCGAAGGCGGCGCGCCGCTTTGGCTGGAAACCCAGAATGTATATCCCGACAAGGCCGGACACTACAGCGTCACCCTAGGCTCTACAACCAGCGCCGGCATGCCGGCAAACCTGTTCGCCTCCGGAGAAGCCCGCTGGCTCGGCGTTCAAGTACAAGGGCAAGCCGAAAAAAACCGCGTTCTGCTCATGAGCGTCCCTTACGCACTCAAGGCCATGGATGCCGAAACTCTCGGCGGCCAACCCGCCTCGGCATTCCTCAGGGCTTCCGCGACCCAGCAGAACAATAATCCGGGCGCTACCATCACCGGCAGCGGCAAGACCGACTACCTTACCCGCTGGCTGGGACCAAACAAGCTTGGCATCTCTGACATCTTCGAGGCCAGCTCCGGAGATGTCGGCATTGCCACCACCGCACCCGCGGCCACGCTCGACGTCAACGGCACTGCCGACCTGCGTAACACGCTGACCCTGTTTCCCAACGGCAGCTCGCCTGCTCTGTCGGTGAACGGCTCCGCCTTTAGCGTGGGCAGCACCGGCCTGGTGAACTTCGCTTCGGGCCAGACGTTTCCCGGCGTCGGAACCATCAGCGGTATCACCGCCGGCGCCGATCTGACCGGCGGCGGCACCAGCGGAAACGTCACCCTCAACCTCGACATCACCAAGGTTCCGCTGCTGGCCGCCGCCAATTCCTTCGCGGCCAGTCAGTCGGTCGCGGTGAACACCAGCGGCGCAGGCATCTACGTCAGCAACGCCAACACCACCAACGGCGACGGTATCGACATTACTGTTCCCAGCACTGCCGGTGCTGCGGTGAATCTCAATGGCGGATTCTTCGGCGTTCTGGCGCTGAACAGCGCCTACCCGATCATCGGCGAGTCCGCGATCAATGAAGGCGTGTTCGGTTCTAACTCCAACACCGCCGCCTTTTCTGCTGGCATCCTTGGTGAGAGTCTCGGAACTCAGAATATGACGATCGGCGTCCGAGGAATTACCGACAGCCTCGCAGGGGCCGGCGTGGTCGGTACACAGCAGACCCTCAGTCAAGAGGGCAGCTACCTTGCGATGCCGGCTGGCGTCTGGGGAGATGGCGGCGCCGGCGGCTACGGCGTGCCAGCCGTCGGCGTTCTGGCAACTGTGGACGACGGAGAGGCAATTTTGGCTCATAACAATTCCTATGCCCCGACTATTTCCAGTCAGAACGATTACCTCGGCTACGGTTATTTGCTCGAAGTCGTGAGCGGCGGTACCGGAAACTACTGCAACATTGACTCCACCGGGAGCCTGTATTGCGACGGCACTGTGGGAGCGATCGTCGACCTCGGCCAGGGCGCCCGCAAGGTCGCGCTCAGCAGCGTCCAGTCTCCAGAGAACTGGATGGAAGATGCCGGCTCGGGCGCGCTATCGCGTGGCGCAACCACCATCCAGCTTGATCCCGACTTCGCTCAGACCGTCAACACCGGCGTCGAGTATCACGTCTATCTCACGCCTGAAGGCGAATGCGAGGGCCTTTATGTAAGCCAGAAGTCTGCCACCAGCTTTGAGGTCCACGAACTTCATGGCGGACGCTCCGACGTCGCCTTCGACTACCGCATCATGGCCAAGCGCAAAGGCTACGAGAATGTCCGCATGACCGACATGACCGAGAACCTGAAAAAGCTAAAGCGTCCCGAGCCGCGCAAGACGCCGCTGGTGGCGCCCGCACCCAGCACCCCGCCGCTGCAGGGAAGAGCGCAACTGACCCGGCCACTTGGCGCAAAGCACTGATCTAAGATTTCGCCAACCAGAAAGCGTGGCCACCCGGTTCTAGTACGTCAGGGACTGGATTTCGGTCACGCCTTGGTCGGGACCGTCGACGAATCCGCTGCGCTTGCCTGGATTCAGCGCAATGTGCGCCGGGACCACGTTAGAGGTATTGGAGAAGTTGAATCCGTTGAGAGTTTCTTTGAGATTGCCTTTGGTGTCGTAAACGTAGATCGAACTCCCCGACGAAGAACTCGAATTCGGCTGGGCGATCAGGAACAGCTTGTGAATGGCATCAAATTCGACATCCGCACCGCTGTAAAATTGTTGTCCCCCCGATCCCGGCAATGTCACCGTGAAACCGGTCTGTTTCGGAAGGTCGTAAAATTCCACGGCAGCGTCGTCTTCGGTCGTGGTGCAGGCAATGCCGTCTTCCGAGTCGATGGCCAGGCCGTTGATAAAACCAAATCCGATACCAGTAAACTCCGTGAACTTGCCCTTGGTGAGATCGACCACGCCGATAACGGGCAAGCAGTCAAAGCATCCGTCCCCGCCACCCAACACCGCCTGATTGTTTTTGCTGTCGTACGCGATGGGCGGAGGCACGCTGGCGAAATTGGTAGAGTCGGTAATCTTGACCACTGGGCCGAAAGTATTTGCCGCCACGTTCGAGCTGAATACATACGGGATAAAGTTTCCGCTATTGTCGTAGGCAAATACCGCGACGTTCGAAACTCCCTGGCTGCGGCTGACCCCGGTTGGCATGATCAGGTGTTTAGATCCGATGGGCGGGGTCCAGACGCCGGTGAACAGGTTGGAATCGAGCGGGTTCAAGAGGTGGAACGTGCGCTTGACGTGGAGGAAGCTGACTTCGTGTTCATGCTCGACGAGTCCGACGCTGGTGCCAACCACCCCCATGGTGATGAAGTCATCCTGAGTTTCTGTTTTTGCGACTACTTTAAGAATTTTGCCGGTCTTCTGGTCAAAGGTTTCGACCGCGGCCAGGACATTGCCATTGTTGAGCAGGAGGGCCTCGCTTAATACGCCTTCCGTGCCGCTCTGGTCGATATCAAATCCAAAAATCTGCCCGCCAAACTTGCTGTGGACGAGGACCTTGCCAGCTCCCGTGCCAACTCCCTTAAAAGACCGGTGATGGAAGTTATTTGACTGCCCGAATACAACAACGCCTGAGAAGAGCAGCACGATCACACAGAAAAATGCATTACTTAGATTCCGCATTTTTTCTCCTTAGGGATGGACTTCAGATAAAACGCAGCCTTGTACTTCGCCAAGTTACGCGGGCGATCCACCGTTTGTGTCACGTACTTGTCAGAAAATTGTAAAAGTTGAAGAACCCAGGTCTCGAAAAGCCGCGAGACCTGAGCCACCGGTACCTGCTACTTTGCGCACCTCGGCGCGGTCGGAATATTGGCTGCGACCGGCAGCGGTGCGAGGTTTCCCTGCTGCAGAGCGGTGTTTACCGGCAGAATCTTCTGCTGATTGAGGTCGCTCCACTGTTTAAGGCGCTTGGCCAGGTTCTGGCAGTATTGCTCGACGCTGGCTTCGAGCAGGGACGCGGGGCGCGCGTCTCCGCTCTCGATCATGAAGGCAAGGCGGGCCAGTTCGCGATTTAACGGACCAAGTCCGAGATCGTCAGGCTTGCCGTCGCCGATCTCCGCCGCCTGGTCGTCCAAGGCTTTCAGCGCATCCGCTGTGGCTTTTTTCGTCGCATCTGGGTTCGTCGAACCTGTGTTCGCGGAATCCAAGCCTAAAGATTTTTGCCGGTCAGCAATCGCAGCTCGCAACGCCTGCACCTGAATATTTCCGTCGTAGCTGGCTGCCATTTGATCGGAGATGTTGGTCTCGACGTCAAGTTGGCGCACCAAATCGGCTTGGGACGCCAGTACTCGCGGATCGAGGGTCACGGTCAGCGGCTGGCGATAGGTTTTTCCATCGACCGTTAGAGCCACCGAATACTCGCCCGGCACAACGAACGGACCTGGCTGCACCTCACGGGGAAATTCGCCGGGAACAGCGTGATCGGAGAGCGTGTACTCGATGTAATCGAGAGGGTTCCCGTAATAGCTGTAGTGCAGCGTCTTCATCGCGGGATAGCGAAGGTCCCAGGTGAAGCGGTTAAGCCCAGCGTTATTGGAAAGCGAGGGCGGCGCAGCGAACCAGTATTCAGGGGCGTTGGCCGGCGTTTTGTCAATTGGCGAAGAGACATTTGAGAACTCGCGCACCAAACGGTTTTGCCCGTCATAGATCGAAAGCTTGATGTCTCCCGCGGGCGCCGATTTCAAAACGTAATAAATGGTCGCGCCGTCTGGCGGGTTGTCTCCGGCGGGAGTTTCCGGCTGCAACGGAGTGTCCTCGTAGGTTTCCCAGCGCGTGCGTGCGACATTGCGCGGACGAAGCAGATTAGCCTCCGCGTGCGCCCACTTGCCGTCGAACTGCCGCAGCGGCGTAATGTCATCGAGAATCCACAGTGAGCGGCCATACGTCGCTGCCACCAGATCGTCGCCGTGAACGGTCAGGTCAGTCACCGTCGCCGTGGGCAGATTCAGTTGCAGGGTCTGCCAGTGATCGCCATCGTCCAGCGAAAAGTAAATGCCGTTCCAGGTTCCAACATAGAGCAATCCTTTGCGCACCGGATCTTCGCGAACCACGCGGGCGTTGCCGGAGTCGGGCAAACCCGCCGTGATCAGTTGCCAACTCTGTCCATAATCGCGAGTGCGATAGATCAGCGGAAGATGTTCCTGGAACTCACTGATGACGGCGTAGGCCGCCGCCGCGTCGTAGTGAGAAGCTTCCACCAAGGTGACGCTGCTGCGCTCATGCAAGCCCGCGATGGTCACATTCTGCCAGGTCTTGCCGTCCTTCGTGACTTGAATGATGCCATTGGCAGTGCCTGCCCAGATCACGCCGGCTTTCACCGGCGACAGCGACAGCGTGTCAATCACCTCTCTCCGCGGACTGGCTTTCCCTTTCTCGCCGTTCGTCTTTTGGGTGAGGTCGGGACTGACCTCCTGCCAACTGAATCCGCCGTTGTCGCTTTTCAACACGTACTGAGTCGCGGCGTAGAGCGTATGCGGATCCTGCGGGGAAAACGCGATGGGCGCCATATTGCCCGTGCGGTACCGCGAATTCCGCACCAGAAGATGCACGACTTGCCCTGTCGTTTTGTCGTAGCGGAGCACAGTGCCATACCAGCCTCCGGCGTAGACGTAGTTCGGGTTTGCGGGATCGGGAGTGATGTAGGAAAACTCGAATGCCCCGGTGGGAGCCCAGTCACGATAGGTGATCTGGCCGTAGCCGCTGCGGCTGGGGACTGCGGCGCTGCCGCTATCCTGCTGGGCGGAGTAAACGTAGTAGGGAAATTGCTGGTCGGTGCTGACGTGATAAAACTGCCCGGTCGGCTGGTTGTACCAGGAACTCCAGGTTTTGCCGCCATCCACGCTGATGATCGCGCCTTGGTCCACTCCGAGAATCATGTTTTGCGGGCTGGCAGGGTTAATCCAGAGAACGTGAACATCGTCTCCGCTGGGCGCGCCCGACCAGGCCTCGAAAGTGCGGCCTCCGTCGGTGGAGCGATACATGGAAGTTTGCGCCACGTAAACGAAGTCGGCATTTTTGGGATCGACAAATACGCGGCTGAAATATCCATTGCCTACAACGCGAGGATCGGTCGTGCTGCGTCGCCAGTTGGCGCCGCCGTCGTCTGAGCGGAACAAGCCCTGAGTCGCGATGGCGAACACTCGCATGCCGTTAGTTCCGGGCGCTACGGCCACACCGACGCGGTCCATGGGTTCGGTCGGCAGGCCTTTGCCCTGTACAACGTTCCAGGTGGAACCTTCATCAGCGGACTTGTAGATGAAGGCGTCTTGTTCAGTCTTCGGTTTCTCATCGTCACTCGGCGGACCCGGCGCGTGGTGCCAGAGCACAGCGTAGAGGACGGTGGCATTGTCTGGAGCCGACGTCAAGTCGGCCACGCCCGTTCCGTCATCCTTAAACAGCACCTGCTTCCAGTTCTTCCCGCCGTCGGTCGTCTTGAAAATTCCGCGCTCGCTACCAGACCAATGATCTCCAGCGGCGGCAACCAAAACAACGTCGGGGTTGCGCGGATCAACCACAATGCCACTGATGACATGAGTATCGTGCAGGCCGACATTCGTCCAAGTCGAGCCTGCGTCGGTGGACTTGTACACTCCGTTTCCTTGGGTCTGCTCGCCGGTTCCGACGTAGACGATCCTGGGGTCGGACGCCGCGACGGCGACGGCGCCGATCGAAGCCACGTGCTCCCGATCGAATATCGGCTTCCAGACCTGGCCAGCGTTCTCAGTCTTCCAGACACCGCCGCCAGGCGTTCCGACGTAATAGATATTCGGCTGGCTCGGCACCCCCACGACGGACGTGATCCGGCCTCCGCGATGGGGGCCGATCAGGCGCCATTGCATTGCTTGCAGGAGGTTGGGCGGAATTTCCTGTGCCGACGCTGAGGCTATAACCGCGAGAGAAACGAGAGAAAGCAGAAGCACGATTGCAAGTTTCCCAACAAGACAATCAACTTTTGTATGGATCATTCCGCTTCGGTCGCTCCTTGGTTGTCGGCACGGTGACTCGCTTCGGGAGGGCAGTATAGCACCCTGATTCCTCGCCTTAACGGGAAGCTCGTGGCATTAGACGTTGTCAATTCCCACTTTGACTTCCCGCGAAACTTATTCTGGCGCTTTTCGCCGGGACGGACTAACATTTATGTGCTCGATCAGCAGACCGCACTGCTGGCGCCCAGGTTGTGAGACCAATGCATCGCTTCTCCCGCGTAGTTTTTCGGACTCGCATTACGACTATTCCAAGATCGAGCCGGTCGCGAACCAACGCTCCCAGATTAAGGCCGACACAGGCGCTATCGAAATTTCCGTGATCGAAGGAGATGGAGTATGCAATCTCGACGGCTGACTCTCTTGCTCGGAACCATTTTGGCCATTGGCTGTGCGCTGGCTTTCTTCTCAGCTTATGCGCTGGCTCAGCAACCGGCTACGGAAGTCACTGCTGGAAACGCGCCCACAATCCACGCCGAAACACGTCGGGTTCTAGTGGACACAGTGGTGACTGACAAGAAGGGAAACTACATCCGCGATCTCAAGGCCGAGGACTTCAAGGTTTTTGAGGACAACAAAGAACAGCCCATCAAGACTCTTTCCTTCGAAGATGACAGTGCCTCGCCGGATAAAGCGCAGACCCGCTATCTCGTCCTTTTTTTTGATAACTCGACCCTGGACGCCGGCAATCAGATGAAGGCCCGCGATGCGGCTTCCAGATTCATCGACGCGAATGCGGCCCCCAACCGTTTAATTGCCGTGGTTGATTTCGGCGGCACCGTCCACATTGCCCAGAACTTTACCGCCGACGCGGGCCGCTTGAAGAAAGCCGTGGCCGAATTAAGAATGTCGGCCGTCAGCCCGGCTCCGGTGCAGGTTGCGAGCCTCGGCTCAGCGGAGAGTATGACGTCTCCCAGCATGTCTTCGAGTTCATCCCCCTTTGGCGGCAGCATGCCAAATCTGGTGAACGCTGCGGCTGAGTTTGGCGCGCACACTTTGCTGCTGGCCCTGAGAAGCTTGGCCAAGGGCCTCGGTACCGTACCTGGTCGCAAGACGCTTGTATTGTTGACTGCCGGCCTGCCCAGCACTCCGGAAACCCGATCAGAGCTAACTGCCGTCATTGATGCGTGCAATCGAAACAACGTCGCCGTCTATCCTCTGGACGTTCGCGGCCTGGCTGTTGGGTTTAGCGGAGGAGCGCCTTCCGGCTCACTCTGGCAGGCTCCGCTGCACCCCAGTTCCGAGCAGTTGAACTCCGCGACTCTGACCTACACCGGAAACGGTACGGTTCTCTATCCGCTCAAGCTGGCCGCCTTTGATCCGGACCAGCGCGGCGGTGGCGGCGGAGGAGGTGGCGGTGGTGGTGGCGGTCGCGGCGGAGCTGGCGGGGGCACGGGTGGTGGTGGTGGTCACGGTGGCGGCGGCATTGGCGGAGGCCCCGGCCACGGCGGCGGAATCGGTGGCCCTGGCCACGGCGGCGGAATCGGTGGCCCCGGCGGATCCTTGGGCGCACCCGGAGTATATCCCCAGAACTATGCCTCGGATCGATACCAGCAGCCTCGGCAGATCGTTCCCGATATTCCTAACATGTCTGACGACCAGCAAATCCTTCGTCAACTGGCGGAAGGAACCGGCGGGTTCGTGATGGTGAATACCAACGATCTGCTTGGTGGCCTAGAAAAAATTGCCAAGGATCTGTCGCAATACTACGTTCTAAGCTATGAACCTCCCCAAACGCCCGAACAAAGCTGTCACAGTCTGCGGGTGAAGGTGGACCGCGGTGGAGCCCAAGTGCGTGCTCGCAGCGGTTACTGCAACGCGAAGCCGGTTGACCTGCTCGCCGGCAACTCAATCGAAAAAGATCTGGAGACGCGCGCCAGCGGAGAAATGCCCGGCAACGTCACCGCTTCGATGGAAGCCCCGTTTTTTTACACCTCGCCCAACACGGCCCGCGTCGATCTGGCGATTGACATTCCGTCCAACGCCATGAAGTTTGAGAAGGTGAAAGGCAAGCTGCATTCGTCGGTCAACGTGCTCGGCATCGCCTACAAGCCGGACGGCACCATCGCGGCCCGCTTCAGCGACACCGTAAACTTTGACTTCGACGAGAAAAAGGAACTCGAGGACTTCCAGAAAAAACCCTTCCACTACGAGAACCAGTTCAATGTTGCCTCCGGGAAGTACAACCTCAAAGTGGTATTCAGCTCAGGAAACGAAAGTTTCGGCAAGCAGAACATCTCGTTGGTCATCGATCCTTATGACGGCAAGCAGTTCAGCATGAGTGGTGTGGCGTTGAGCAACGACGTTCGGCGCCTGGCCGACATGTCCACCGCGCTCGATTCCGAATTGCTCGCGGACCGGACCCCGCTGATGGTGCAAGGCGTACAGGTAATTCCTTCCGCCTGCAACCGCTTCAAGAAGACCGACACCCCCGCGGTGTATGCAGAAATCTATGCGCCCCTGCTGCTCGGGCCGAATCCTCCCGAGTTGGCGGTGGAGCTCATCGTCATCGATCGCAAGACCGGACAAACCAAGGTGGACAACGGCTCCAAGGCTGAGGTTCAAGCCGGGAGCTCGGTGGTTCCCGTAGGAATCAAGCTGCCGATCGCTTCGCTTGAACCGGGCTCTTACCGGGTCGCATTGCGGGCGCTGGATTCGGCAGGAAACGAAGCCAAGCCTCGCATCGCAGACTTCGAGGTAGAGTAGAAGCAGATGTGGCGCGGGCGCCCTCGCCCGTGCGGTCGTGCAAGGAAATCGCGGGGGCGGACGCCCTTGTCCGCCCGGGGACGCAAAGCGTCGCAATTCCGCAAGAATCCCCCCCGACTCGCCGCGCCGGCTGATGGCAAAAAGATGAGTTTGGCAGCGGCCTATGACACAATGGTCATAAGGCTCTCGTCGGATTCGATCCAAGCCGGAGAATCTCACCTCAAGATGAAGAAACTCTTTTGCAACAGCGCCGCCGTGGTATGCGTACTCGTAATCCTTCTGAAACCTTCCCTAAGCAGTTCGGCCTCCGCGGAGACGGCAAAAAGCGACGCCCTAACTTCCGCGATGCAGCGCGAACTGCAACGCGCCCAAAGTGATTTGGGGAAACTCGATCCTGCTCCCTACTTCATCAGCTATTCCGTCTACGATCAAACCTCAGCCATGGCTCTCGGAAGCCAGGGCAGCCTGATCAGTTCCGTCCATACCCGCAGGCGTTCCGCCGACGTGATCGTGCGCGTCGGAACCCCCGCGCTGGACAATACTCACGAGGAAAATCGCAGCTCGGCGCTTAGCTCTGGACTGCTCCCGCTTAATGATGACAGCGACGCCATCGCGCATGTTCTGTGGCAGCTCACCTACGGCGAATATCGCAGGGCTTCGCAGGCCTACTTGAACGTCAAGACCACGACCCAGGTCCACGCTCAGGAAGAGGATACTTCGCCAGATTTCTCGCAGGAGACTCCGCAAAGCCATGCGGACTACAAAGACACTTCCCCAGCACCGGATCATAAGATCCTGGAGGATCTGGCGCGGCGTTACTCAGCCCAGCTGCGCAAGTATCCCTACATTTATTCGTCGAATGTCGTGCTCACGTCACAAAGGACGCAGTTTCACTTTGTTTCAACCGAGGGTAGCCACGTAGTCACGACCAGCGCCCTGGTCAGACTCTCCATTGAAGCGGACACTCGCGCCGACGACGGCATGGAGTTGATGCGCGTGGAAACATTCCAGGCGGAAAGTGCCGACCACTTGCCCGCCGAGGCAGAAGTCTCTGCGCGCATGGAGAAGATGGCATCCGATCTGAAAGCTCTGCGGGCAGCGCCGGTCGCCGAACCATTCGACGGGCCAGCGTTGCTCTCCGGGCGAGCGTCGGCGGTATTTTTCCACGAAGTTCTGGGGCACCGGTTGGAGGGACATCGCCAGCGCGGGGAGCAAGAAGGCCAGACCTTCACTAAGAAGATCAATCAGCAGGTTCTGCCCGAGTTCCTCAGCGTCACCGACGATCCCACCTTGCGCACGCTCAACGGCATGGACTTGGGCGGCTGGTACGAATATGACGACGAAGGCATGCCCGCCGACCGCGTGGAAGTCATCAAAGACGGCATCCTGAAAAACTTCCTGCTGTCGCGCATGCCCATCAAGAATTTCGCCAATTCCAATGGCCACGGGCGTTCGCAAGCCGGGTCGATGGTCACCGGACGCCAGGGCAACTTGATCGTCACTTCGTCGCGGACCACCAAGGATTCAGAACTGCGGCAGAAGCTGATCGATGAAATCAAGAAGCAGGGAAAACCGTATGGACTGTACTTTGAAGACATCCAGGGAGGATTCACGCTAACGCAACGAGCCATGCCACAGGCGTTTCAGGTGTTGCCCGTTTTAGTGTGGCGCGTTTATCCCGACGGTCGCCCGGACGAACTGGTGCGCGGCGTCGACATTGTAGGCACGCCGCTGGCAGCCATGAACCGCATCCTGCTTACCGGAGACAAGGCCGAGGTTTTCAATGGCATCTGCGGAGCCGAGTCGGGCAGCGTGCCCGTGTCGGCCGTGGCGCCCGCGATGTTGTTCTCCGAAATCGAAGTGCAGAAGCGAGCGCACTCGCTGAACCGCCCGCCGATCCTTTCGCCGCCAGGCTTTGAAGCAATGGGCTCCACGACGAAAGCCGGAGGCCGGCAATGATCCGCAAGCCCTCAGCCACAAATCGATGGAGCGACGGGTGTCCTCGCCCGTCAGCCATGAAGCAATTTGCACTGCTAGTGATAATTCTGCTCGTTGCATCAATCGCGCAAGCCAAAGACGCGCCAACATCCGCCGACGACCCCGTCCTGCAAGCCATGCAAACCGAACTGGATCGCTCCAAGTCCGCCCTCAAGCTCGAAGGTATGGCCGCACCCTATTACATCGACTATCGCGTCATCGACATGGATGCATACGCCACCGAAGCAGCCTTTGGAGCCCTGCGCAACGAAGTACATGCACGCTTCCGATTCCTTCGCGTGGTGGTCCGCGTGGGCGACTACAAGCAAGACAGTTTCTTCGGCCAAGGCCAGGGATCGATGGACTTCATGCCGCTCGACAACGATATCGTCGCCCTCCGCCATCAGATCTGGCTCGCCACCGACAACGCCTACAAAGCCGCAACCGAGGCTCTAACCGCGAAGCAAGCCCAACTCAAGCAGTACACCGTCGATCAACCGGTGGACGATTTTGCCCGCGCCGAACCTGTAGTCTCGATCGGGCCGCCGGCAAAGCTTGGTTTCGATCCCCAGCCCTGGAACAAGATGCTGCAGGACGCGTCCGCCCTGTACAAAACCGATCCCCAGGTCGAGGCCTTCGACTCCGCATTGAATTTCGCTGCCGTTACCCGCTACTTCGTCACGTCGGAAGGCACGGTGGTTCGCAGCGGCCAAACTGCCTACGATCTGCGCATCGCAGGAACCACCCAGGCCGCCGATGGCATGCGACTCGACCGCTCGCATGAATATGCCGTCACCGACGTGAAGGAACTGCCTTCAGAAGAAACCCTGCTGGCGGATACCACAAAACTGCTGGCCACGTTGAAGCAGTTGCGGGACGCGCCCATCGCTGACGAGGAATATCGCGGCCCCGTCCTGTTTTCCGCCGACGCCGCCTCCACGGTATTTTCCGATTTGGTGGGAGAGAACATTCTCGGCATCAAGCCCGACCTGGGCCAGCCCGCCCGCACCAAGGGAGCCTTCGCCACCAGCTACAAATCCCGCGTGCTTCCCGATTTCCTGTCGGTCGTCGACGATCCCACGTTAGCCTCGATGAATGGGCAAAGCCTGATGGGGAAATACGAAGTCGACGATGAGGGAGTCAAGGCCATGCCCGTCTCCATCATCGAAAATGGCAAGCTGATGAATTACTTGATGGGAAGAGAACCTATTCGAGATTTTCCCACCTCCAACGGTCACGGCCGAGCAAGACTGCCGCAGAACTATCCCGCACCCAGCCTCGGAAACATGATCGTGCGGGCCTCCGAATCGTCATCGCCTGCGGATTTGAAGAAAAAACTAATCGAACTTTGCCAGCAGCGCGGGCTTCCCTATGGATACTACGTCGAGACCCTGGGCCCGCAACGCGTCCCTCGCCTGATATATAAAATCTGGGCGAAAGACGGCCACGAAGAATTGGTCCGCGGAGCCACCTTCGGCGACCTCGACACCCGTACCTTGCGCAACGACCTGATCGCCGCCGGAAACGACGTCAACGTCGAGAACCACCCTCTGAACATCCCGCACAGCATCGTGAATCCATCCATCCTCTTCGACGAACTGGAAGTAAAACGCGCCAACGCCAACAAAGACAAGTTGCCGGAATACTCCGCGCCAACTGTCGCCTCGAAGCAGTGAACGTCGGCGCAGGCGTCAGTTATAGCGACTTGCGCAGGTCGACCAATTATCTGTAGAATGGCATATACATGTGTATATGCCATCGACGTTGGCTGGGGGCCACATGCAACGCAAAGCAAAAATCTTCATGAACAACCGTAGTCAAGCTGTGCGCTTGCCCAAGGAGTTTCAGTTCAGCACGCGAGAGGTGTTTATACGGAAGGAAGGGAGCGAAGTCGTCCTGTCTCCGCGACCGTTTGATTGGACTGCCTACCTCGCTGAGGGGCCGGTCGCCTCGGCGAACTTCATGGACAATGTCGAAGATCTTCCCGTGCAGGAACGTGAGCCGTAATGCCGCGCTTTATGCTGGACACAGACACCTGTTCCTATATCATGAAGCGCTCGAACGATGCGGTGCTCAAGCGTCTCAGTACCGTTCCCGTCAGCGACGTGTGCATGTCTGTGATTACGAAGTCGGAACTTTTGTTCGGAGTCGAGATCTCTCCCCGGCGACGGCAGGATGAAGGGGCGCTGGATTCCTTTCTGAATTACATCGAAGTCTTGGATTTTCCCGATCAGGCATCGTTGCACTACGCCCACATACGCGCTGACCTGAGAAGGCTGGGCACCATAATTGGCGCCAACGACCTGTTCATCGCCGCCCACGCCCGCAGTCTGGGCCTAACGCTGGTCACCAATAACACACGAGAGTTTGGGCGGGTCTCCAGACTGGTCATCGAAAACTGGACGCTGTAGCGCGCCAGCAGGCTGCTGAAAAAAGTACGATTCCGGCAGGTTTGGGAAGGGCCCGACTTCAGTCGGGCCACGAGCGTCTGGCTTCCCAGGCGCTCCCACGAGATTCCGCAGGGTGGAAAGCGGCACGTCACTTCGCTTCTCCCGACGCGAGACTTCTTCTGGCCGACTTAACTCTAACAAATGACAACTGCTTCCAATCGATGGTGCATCGTATGTACGTACATTATTGTCATGTTCCACGTGGAACACTGCTCGACTTTCGCAGCTCGCTTGCCGCGCCTCACCCTGCGCTGTAGCATAGAGGCAGTCATTCTTCCCAAGCATTCATCCCAGGAGGCTTTATGGCAACCGATGTCTTAACCGGGCCGACGATTATGGGCACGGCCACCCGGACCAAGGTCTACAAAAACTTTATCGATGGCGAATGGGTCGAGTCTTCGACCGGGCAGACTTTCGAGAACCGCAACCCCGCCGACATCCGCGATGTGGTCGGCATCTTTCAAAGGTCTGGTAAGGCCGACGTCGACGCTGCGATCGCAGCCGCGAAGCGGGCCTTTGTCAGGTGGCGTCTGATTCCCGCGCCGCGGCGGGCCGAAATTATTTATCGCGCGGCCGAAATGCTGTTCGAGCGCAAGGAAGAATACGCCCGCGACATGACCCGCGAGATGGGCAAGATCCTCAAAGAAACTCGCGGCGATGTGCAGGAGGCCGTAGACACTGCCTACTACATGGCTGGCGAAGGCCGCCGCATGTTCGGTCCGACCACGCCTTCGGAGTTGCCCAACAAGTTTGCCATGGCCGTACGCCAACCGATCGGCGTTTGTGGAATGATTACTCCCTGGAACTTCCCGATGGCGATTCCGTCGTGGAAGCTTTTGCCTGCGTTGGTGTGCGGGAACACCTGCGTGATCAAGCCGGCGCAGGACACTCCACTATCAACTTTCAATCTGGTGCGTGCGCTTTACGACGCCGGCTTGCCCCGTGGCGTAGTGAACATCGTGACCGGCTTCGGGTCCGAAGTTGGCACGCCGATTACTGAGCACGCTGACGTGAAAGCGATTTCATTGACTGGTTCGAGCGCGGTGGGACGGATCGTGGGAACGACTGCGGCCAAGAGCTTCAAGCATTGTTCGCTCGAACTCGGCGGCAAGAATCCTATGATCGTGCTCGACGACGCCAACCTCGATCTCGCGATCGAAGGCGGACTGTGGGGAGGCTTTGGTACGACTGGCCAGCGCTGCACCGCGACTAGCCGGATCATTGTGCAGAAAGGAATTTACGGCGAGTTCGTGGAGCACTACGTGGAGCGCGCGAAGGCGCTGAAGGTTGGCAATGGTTTGGATGAGACGGTCGAGATGGGTCCGGCGATCAACGAAAATCAGCTCAAGACCGATCTCAGCTACGTGGACATCGGCAAGGCTGAAGGGGCTCGCCTGAAGTGCGGCGGCAATCGGCTCGACAAAGGCGAATATCAGAATGGCTATTTCATGGAGCCGACTGTGTTCGTCGATGTCGATCGCAAGATGCGCATCGCGCAGGAGGAGATTTTCGGGCCGGTGGTTTCGATCATTGCTTGCGACGATCTCGAAGATGCCATCGAGATCGCGAACGGCATCGACTACGGATTGTCTTCCGCGCTCTATACCAAGGATGTGAACAAAGCCTTCGTGGCCATGCGCGACCTGCATGCTGGAATTACCTACATCAATGCGCCGACAATTGGCGCTGAGGTGCATCTGCCTTTCGGCGGAGTGAAGGCTACCGGCAATGGCCATCGCGAGGGCGGTCTGGGCGCGATCGACTTCTTCAGCGAGTGGAAATCTATTTACGTGGATTATTCGGACCGCTTGCAGAAGGCGCAGATTGATCGAGCTGATTAAAGACTTTAATCGCAGAGTTCGCCGAGAAACAGCCGCAGAGGGCGCAGAGACCGGCGATGGCCTCTTTCCGAACTCTGCGGTTTGCTTTTGGGCTTGATTCCCGTCAGAATTGTTCAGCCCGTGGAGTGTTTTCATGCCCATCACCCAAACCCGTGAGATTGCTGCTGCTTCCCGCCTGGACAATGTTCGCTATGCGATTCGTGATCTGGTCTGCGTCGCCGATGAGATCATCAAGCAGGGCCACAAGGTTTTGCCGCTGAATATTGGCGATCCTAATGTTTTTGATTTTCAGACTCCGCCTCACATGATCGAGGCGGTGTACAAGGCCATGCGCGACGGCAAGAACGGCTACGCGCCATCGCCTGGAATCAAGCAGGCGCTGGACGCGATTCGGGGCGAGGCGGCGCGTAAGGGAATCACTTCCGTGCAGGACGTTTTTGTGACCAATGGGGTGAGCGAGACGGTCGACGCCTGCCTGACTGCACTGCTCAATCCGGGAGACGACCTGCTTACTCCCTGTCCGGATTATCCGCTGTACTCGGCCTTGCTGACCAAGTTGGACATGAAGCTCAACACCTATTACTTGAATGAAGAAGACGGCTGGCAGCCGGAACTCGACGATCTCGAGAAGAAAATCACGCCGCGTACACGCGGGATCGTGCTGATCAATCCCAACAATCCGACGGGATCGATGTGCACACGCGCGATGCTGGAGCGGGTGGCCGAGGTGGCGCGGCGGCACAACCTGATTATTTTTGCCGACGAGATTTACGACAAGCTGATTCTCGACGATGATGAGCACATCGCGATGGCAGCGGTTGCGCCGGATGTTCCTGTGGTCACGTTTGGCGGGCTCTCCAAAAATTATCTGGTTCCGGGCTGGCGCATAGGGTGGGGCATTGTTAGTGGCGAGGCTGCGGTGGTAAAGCAATACGCTGAGGGGATTCAACGGCTGCTCCGGGCACGTTTGTGCGCCAATCATCCGGAGCAGTATGCGATCAAGCCTGCGCTCGAGGGTCCTCAAGATCATTTGATTGAAGTGCGCAAGAAGCTTCGCAGCCGGCGTGATTTGACCGTGCAGTGGTGCAATTCGACTTCGCGGGTGAGTTGCGTTTCGCCGCGCGGGGCTTTTTATGCGTATCCCCGGATCGATATTCCCGAAGGCGATGATGCGTTTGTGAAGGAGTTGATTCTGCAGAAGCATGTGATGGTGGTTCACGGTTCGGGCTTTGGGCAGAAGCCGGGGACGAAGCATTTTCGCATTGTATTTTTGCCGGATGAGCAGACGTTGGCGAAGGCTTATGGGGCGATTGCGGAGTTCATGAAGGAAAGATATCCGTAGCTTTTGCCTAGGCAGCGACAGGAGAGTCTGCCCGTTGGCGATCTAAGCGACCGCAGATCCCTCGCTTCGCTCGAGATGACAACAGATAGTCTCGAAGAATTCGAGGCTTGGACAACGTTGAGTCTCGACCACCGCTTGGGGTTCGTGGTAGAAATTCCCTGCAATATAGCTGGCAGCGCCCGCATTCGTGGGTCCCTCACTTCGTTCGGGATGACACGGGAGAGATGGTGTTTTGAAAAATCTTCGGGCTGTTTCTGTCTTCGCGATTGGATGCTTTTTCTTAGCGATTACGTGTGTGGGCCAGACGATCCAAGTCGACACCACGCCGGCTCATTCGACAAATCATTTCGCGCCCAATGAAACTTTGGGGGCGGGCGTGGATCGTATTCCCGCTGCGGCGATCGACAAGGATTTACTCGAGCCTACTTTGAAGCAGGTGTTTGCTTCGGGCTGGCAGCCGGTGACCTATCGGCAAAATACCGAGCTTGCGATCGAGGCCTGGCACTGGAATCCGCAGGGGACCTGGAGCGATCCCGGGGGCAAGGGTTACTTCACTGGCTCGGCGACTCCGGCGGAGACGATTCGTTACTCGTACGGCTACTCGCTGCCTCACCGCGGAACCACGCGCAACGATGGAACCGACAATGCCGGGTTCTCGCGACTCACGGATGGCGACGTGAATACTTATTGGAAGAGCAGTCCTTACCTCACGGAGCGCTTCACGGGGGAGAGCGATGCGCTGCATCCGCAGTGGGTGATTCTTGACCTGACGCAAAATCAGATGGTGGACAGCATTCGCATCGCGTGGGCAAACCCTTATGCGACTCGCTATGTTGTGCAGTATTGGACGGGGGATGATCCGATCAAAGCGCAGACCAAAGGCGTGTGGGAGACATTTGCGCATGGCGCGGTTACGAGTGGGAAGGGTGGAACTGAGACGATCCGGTTGTCCGACAATCCGGGGCCGATTCGATTCGTGCGGATTCTGATGACGGAGTCGTCCAACACTTGCGATTCTCACCAGCCAGCTGATGCGAAACTTGCTGACCCCAGAAATTGCGTGGGCTATGCGATCAGCGAACTCTATCTGGGAACGATGACCGCGGACGGGGAGTTCCACGACATTCTGCGGCATACGCCTGAACAGGAACAGACTGCCACTTACGCTTCGTCGGTGGATCCGTGGCACGGGCCTTCCGATCTGCTGACGACCAAGCAGGCACAAGTGGGATTCGATCTGTTCTACACCAGCGGAGTCACACGCGGGTTGCCGGCGATGGTTCCGGTGGCGCTGCTTTATGACACTCCGGAAGATGCTGCTGCCGAGATTGAGTATTTGAAGAAACGCAATTACCCAATTTCCTATGTGGAAATGGGCGAGGAGTCGGATGGGCAATTCATGATGCCTGAGGATTACGGGGCGCTGTACCTGCAGTGGGCTACCGTGCTGCATCGCATCGACCCTGCTTTGAAGCTGGGTGGGCCATCGTTTCAGGGAGTGAACAAGGATATTGAAGTTTGGCCGGACGCGAACGGCAAAGTCTCCTGGCTGGGACGATTTCTGGACTATCTGAAACAACATGGACGAATGAATGATCTCGCCTTCTTTTCGTTTGAGCACTATCCGTACGACGGTTGCAAGACGCCGTGGGGCACCCTTTATGACGAGCCTGACCTGGTGAACCACATCATGCAGGTCTGGCACGAAGATGGAGTGCCGGCGGACCTGCCCGTGTTCATCACGGAATCGAATCTTTCTCCCGCCGCGAGTGAAACTTACATGGATATGTTCGCGGGAATCTGGCTGGCGGACTACATTGGATCGTTTTTGAACTCGGGTGGAAACGGAGTTTACTTTTTCCATTATTTGCCGTTGCAGATGGAGCATGGGTGCAACGATTCTCCAGGAACGTTTGGCATGTTTACGGTGGATGCCGATTACCAGATTCAGCAGCCTCTATCGCAATTCTTTGTGTCGCAGCTGATCAATCTGGAGTGGGTGCAGCCGGGTGCAGGCGAGCATCTTGTGTTCCCCGCGAAGAGTGATGTCGACGATGGCGCGGGTCATGCGCTGGTCACGGCTTACGCGGTGAAGCGTCCGGATGGGCAGTGGTCGGTGATGGCGGTGAACCGCGATCAGCAGAATGCGCATCGGGTGCGAATCTGGTTTCACGATCAAGCAGGGCAGGACGCGGATTTTTTCTCTGGTCCGGTTGAGATTTCGACTTTCGGAAAGGGCCAGTATCAATGGCATCCGGCAGAGACCCGGTTTATGGCTCATGCGGAACATGCGGCGGAGCAACCAGTGGTAGCGATCACTAAAGGCACGGCCGATCCCGACGGGCCCGTTCTGCACTCCAAGCAAAATCGCGGGAAGGATGCCTGGTACGATTTGCCGGCGGCGTCGGTGGTTGTGATTCGCGGCAAGATCGGGGCGAGATGATGAGGGGAATTATTTTTCAGGCTCATCCCGGTGGGCGCTGGCTTCAATGTAAGTAGCGAAATCTTTTCCTGGTGGCGCGATCTCGAATTTCAGCTTCAAGCGATTGGGTCCTGAGCTGGTGTAGGTCAGGCGAAAGCGCGGCGCGTCCTGCGGCCCTTCGCTGAGAAACACCGCGCTATTTGCGGAGGGCTTAATTGCGTAGTGGATCATGTGTTCTTCGTTGTCGAAGTAAATCGCGCGCAGATCGTGAGTAGCACCGTCGTGGTAAATGATCATTAAGTCGTCGTGGCGATAGGCGGGCTTGTCGTCCTTCTTGGGATATTCTGCGAAGTTTCTTCGGAGCAGGACTTTGCCTTGCAGGTCGGGAGTGAAGGAGAAGGCTCCCGCGCCGGAGCCCTGGTCTGCGGTGGCGCCTTCGCCGGTCCAGTGGCCGATGAGGAACTGCAGCGAGGTCCAATCCTGGGCGCAGGCTGTGAACGAACATAGAAGTGTGACGACGATGAGGAGGAGGCGCATGGGGAGACATTGTACGCTCTGGTGAGGTGAACTCCAGTCACGGGTGGAGCGTTGGATTTGCGGCTATAATTGGGTAAATCATGAAGCTCCGCACGGTCGTTTCCTTTCACGGTATTTTATTTCTGGGCAGCTTTGGTTTGCTCACGCTGGGCGCTCGGGCGCAGGATGCGGGGCAAGCGGAGTTGCCTTCAGCTCCATCGGCGTCGCAATCGCGGAGCCAGCCGCAGAAAGCAGCGCCCCCAGCGGAGCAACCGCCGGTCCCGATGCCGCAAGCGTCGGTTCAGCAGGCCCAGGTTCCTCGTGACTCCGCCACGCCCACCGCGACTGCTCCTGCCAATCAGCCTGCGAGCGAGGCCGCGCAGAATCAGCCGCCTAAGGCGGGAACCGGTTCGCCGGCCAGTTCGCCGCTGGGGCCGGGCCCATCCGACGATGACTCGCTCACCACGATTAAGCACACGGTCAACGAGGTGAACGTGGTTTTCACGGTAACTGACAAGCATGGGCGCTACGTAAAGGATTTGAAGAAAGAAAATTTCAAGGTGGTGGATGACAGCAAGCCGGCAGCGGAAATTCGCAGTTTTCACGCCGAAGCCAATTTGCCACTGGAGGTCGGATTGCTGGTCGACGCCAGCAATTCTGTGCGGGACCGGTTCAAGTTCGAGCAGCAGGCAGCGGTTGAATTTCTGAATCAAACGATTCGTCCAAGGTACGACCAAGCTTTTGTGGTGGGATTCGATGTCACTCCCGAAGTGACGCAGGATTTTACCGACGATACGGAGCGGCTCTCGGTTGGAGTGCGCTCGCTGCGTCCGGGCGGGGGTACTGCGATGTACGATGCGCTGTACTTTGCCTGCCGCGACAAACTGATGAAGGCGCAGCACACCGGGCCGGTACGCCGGGCAATCATTTTACTGAGTGACGGCGACGACAACCAGAGCCATGTGACGCGCGAAGAAGCGATCGAGATGGCGCAGCGGGCCGAGGTGATTGTTTACACCATCAGCACCAACCTGAGCGGCACCGGGCATCACGGAGACAAGGTGCTCGAGCGTATTGCGGATGCTACTGGCGGGCGCTCGTACGTTCCGTTTCAACTCAACGAAGTGGCGAATGCGTTCGCGGCGATTCAGGAAGAGCTGCGCAGCCAATACGCGATTTCGTATAAGCCTGCGGATTTCCTCTCTGACGGGCGCTATCGCAGTGTCGAAATTCTGGCTCTGGGTCAGAAGGGCTTGCGGGTGCGCAGCCGCCACGGCTACTACGCCCCCGCGCAATAGGTCATCGCATGGCGGGATACTCCGGCACTCCTTTGCCCAAGAAGCTGGGCATCAAAGAACAGTATCGAGTTGCGCTGGTGAATTTGCCGGCGGATGTGAAGACTAAGCTGAACGGTGCGCTGGCGGATTGTCACACCGCTAAGGATGGGCCAGTTGATTTCGCGATGATGTTTGTGAAATCGGCGAGCGAACTCAAGCAGCAGTTTTCGCGGGTTGCGAGGCTGCTGGCGCCGGCTGGGATGCTTTGGGTGAGTTGGCCGAAGAAGGCTTCCGGCGTGGCTTCTGACCTTGGCGAGAATGAGGTGCGAAGGATTGGGTTGGAAGCTGGCCTGGTGGATGTGAAAGTGTGCGCGGTGAATGAGGTTTGGTCGGGATTGAAGTTTGTGATCAGGGTGAAGGACCGGAAGAAAGCCTAAAGCCGAAACGTTGCAAGCAACGTTTCTACAGTTATTTATTTCGGTAGAGACGTAGCTTGCTACGTCTCGGGCTGCCTGTCAGTCGCGTTTGGGGATGGCGTAGTAGCCGGTGCGGGATTGGATTTTGTAGTCTTTGTTGTTGGCGTGGATTTCCACCTTGCGGAAAGTGCCGTCGAGCTTGGCGTTGGTCGAGCTGTAGCCGATGTTGTACTGGCTGCGCAGCTCGTTGGCAATCTGGGCGAAACCTTCTTTCAGTTTGTCGTATTTGTTTCCTACTTCAATGACGCGGCCTCCGGTCTCTTGCGTCAGCTTTTTCATTTCGCTGTCCCCGGAGTAGCCGCCGAAGGCTCCGTAAAAACCACGGTCGGCGCAGAGCAGCACGTAGACGATACTGTCGGATTTCTGGGCCGCTTCAATGGCGTCCTTGATTCTCAGCTGGCTGCCCTGATCCTCGCCGTCCGTGAGCAGGATCATGGCTTTGCGTCCCACTTGCTGGGCTAACTCGTCGTGCGAGGCGAGATACACGGCGTCATAAAGCACGGTGCCCTTGGGAGCGCCGACGGTCGGGATGGTGCCTCCGCCCAAGCCGGGGATGCCGCCTCCGCTGCCACCTGCGGTGTTGATGCGGGCGGTATTGAGTGCTGCTTTCAGCGCATGCACGGAGCTGGTGAAATCCTGTAACAGTTCGGCATTGACATCGAAGCTGAGTACGAATGCCAGGTCCTTGTCGCGCAGGATCTGACTGAGAAAATCGCCGCCGACCTGCTTTTCCATGTCGAGCACGCGGGCTTGACTGCCGCTGGAGTCGATTAAAATGCCGAGCGTGAGCGGGAGGTTCGACTCTGCGGCAAAATACTTGATGGTCTGCGGCTTGCCGTCTTCAAGAATTTGGAAATCGTCCTTGGTCAGGCTGGGGATCAGGGCGCCCTTCTTGTCCTTGACATTGAAGAAGAGCTGCACCACGTTTACGTTCACCTTCAGGGTGGTCGCGGACTGGTCCTGATCCTGGTCTTGACGGTTCTGGTCCTGCGAAACGGCGGACTGCTGGGCGCTGGCGGAGGCAAGCCCCGCGAGCAGAAGAATGAGTGACAATGTGCGCAAGACCGGAAGTACCGAGGCTTTGGACATGAAAGTATTCTCTCGCTGTTTTTGTTAGTCTATTCCTCTAGCGTTAGATGCACCAAATCGGAACTTTTGGCATCCGACTAAAAGCATTTTGCCGTGAGGCGGAGAGGTTTCTCCCTGTGCTTCGATGGATGGGTAAGCGGCGCACGACTGCTGGTATGGCGATTGTATTGTTTCTTCTGGCCTTAGGGAGCGTCGCGGGGCAACAACCGGCGCAGCAGCAACCCGATCAGAAGCAGGAGATCCCCGACGCACCTTCGGCCAGTCGGCCTCCGCAGCCGTTTCCAACCCCGCCGCCGGTCGAGCCTCAGGGCACACCCCCGAGCGAAATGCCGACTGACCAGGCGCCACCGGGGAATGAAGCACCGCCCTCGTCTGCCAACCCAGCTCCGTCGTCTACAGACGAGAGAACGAGCGAACCGCCACATCCGCTCGACGTGAAAACGGTTCCGGAAGGTGGCGCCACGCCCGATACCGGCAGTGCATCACAGGACGAGCTCTTCAGAATCACGCGCAACGTCAACCAAGTGATTGTGCCAGTTCGAGTAACGGACGACTCCGGACGCCTGGTCAATGGGCTGTTGCCGCGAGATTTCTCCATCTACGAAGATGGCAAAAAGCGGACGATGAACTTCTTTACCAGCGACCCATTGGCCATCTCGGCGGCGGTGGTTCTCGATCTGGGCATGGCGGATGTCGCGGTGCAGAAGGTGAATCAGACGCTTCCGGCTTTGGAAGGAGCCTTCAGCCAGTTCGACGAAGTGGCGATTTACACCTACAGCACGACGGTGGGCAGGATGGCCGATTTTGGCGCTGTGGGGAAGAGACTGGACGCCGTGCTGAACCAACTGAAAACCAAGCGCGGCGAGAACAACGGCGTGCCCGTGACTGGGGGGCCTTTGGGACCACAAGGCCCGATGATCAATAACATTCCCGTCGACCGTAGCATACCCACTCCGATTTCGCCGGGGAAGCAGTCGCGGGTGCTGAACGACGCGGTTCTGGCTGCGGCCATGGATCTCGGCCAGCGGGAGAAAAGCCGGCGGAAGATCATTTTCATCATCAGCGACGGCCGCGAGTATCGAAGTAACGCCAGCTATAGCGACGTGTTGAAGGTCCTGCTCTCCAATGGAATTCTAGTCTACGGCATTGGGGTGGAAGGCGCGGCCATTCCGGGCTACAAGCAATTGGAAAAGTTGCACATTCCGTGGCAAGGCTATAGCGACATCCTGCCCCGGTATGCGAACGCAACTGGGGGTGAGATTCTTGCCGAGTATTCCAAGGATGCCATCGAAGGCGCGTATCAGCGGGCCATTGGCGATGCCCGCAATCAATACACTCTGGGCTATGCAACCGCCGCCACGCCCAGCAGTACGTATCGGGAAATCGAAGTCAGGGTGGGCCGTCCCGGCTGCAAGAGTTCGGATCTGCGTCCTTGCGTGCTGGTGTTTGCCAAGGCCGGATACTATCCTTTGCCGGTGAGCCGTTAGGGCTCCGGTCTCCAAACCAACATGTACCAAGCCAGAGCCGGGCTGAAATTGGGTTGACTTTGGACCGCCTTGGGACGACAATTTGTTGTCTCCGGCGGAGGTAGTTTATGAAGAGTTCCCCCCGATCGTCCCGAATTCCTTCTAATCTTTCCGAGTCTTGCCTTGAGCGACTAAACGCCTATGCGCTCGCGGGTGCGGCCGGCTTGGGATTATTGACACTTGTTTCCCCGGCCGAGGGAAAGATCGTCTACACTCCGGCAAACCTGCCGCTCATGAACCAAGGCCAGGTTTTTTTCGACCTCAACCACGATGGCACCAACGACTTCTCGTTCTACGGTCAATCGATTTCGCACAGGTCAGTCTCGACTTTCTTTTTCCGCTTGACGGTATCGCCGGCTCAGCAGGGTAACGCGATTTGGGGGATCGAAAGTCACGAGCACGCTTCTTGCGCTGCTCCTCTGCGTCGTGGCATTCAGGTTGGACCCAAAAGACCATTTCAAGCGAATCGCGAAGTTCTGTTTGATTGGAGCGGCGGACCGCAGGGCGGCACGGCCTACTGTGCATGGGGCGGGAACACGGGAACCCACTATCTCGGCCTGAAGTTCAGCATCAAGGGGCAAACCCACTTCGGATGGGCCCGGGTAAAGGTTGCTTCAATGTTCCCATATGTCATTTCTCTGACTGGCTACGCTTACGAGACCATCCCCAATAAACCAATTATTACGGGCGAAACCAAGGGACCACACGAGATCAGTGACGGCGGGCGGGCGTCGGCCGCAGCTCTCAATGCTCCCACTCGCAAACCCGCCACGCTGGGTCTATTGGCACTAGGCGAGCCTGCGCTTTCCGTGTGGCGGCGGAGGGAGTCAGCCTGACGGTACCCCCCGAGGGCAATTAGTAACCAGGGTAACCTGCCAGTGATGCACGCCTGTGTGGTATAAAACCAGCAGTACCAAGCCAAAACTACAAGTGGAGGCGCCCGGCTTTTTGGCGTCTGCGCATGTCTTGAGGAAAGTCTTTGAGTTTCATCAACTTTGCAGCCCGCGAGATCAATTGCAAGATCGTGTACTATGGCGCCGGGCTGGGCGGCAAAACCACCAATCTCCAGTACATCTTCCAGAAAACTGCCGAACAGCAGAAGGGAAAGATGATCTCGCTGGCTACCGAGACGGATCGAACTTTATTCTTCGATTTTCTGCCTTTGGATCTGGGTTCGGTGCGCGGTTTCAAAACCAGAATCCACCTATACACGGTTCCCGGGCAGGTGTTCTACGACGCCAGCCGCAAGTTGATCCTGCGCGGAGTGGATGGCATCGTCTTTGTGGCCGATTCCCAGCAAGAGCGCATGGACGCCAACACCGAGGCGCTCGACAACCTGATGGACAACCTCAAAGAACATGGTTACGACTTCAATAAGATTCCTTACGTACTGCAGTTGAACAAGCGAGATCTGCCAAACATTCTGCCTGTGGATGCACTGAGCAAAGAACTGCGCCGCAAAGATGAGCCGGTGATGGAAGCCATCGCGTTTCAGGGCAATGGTGTTTTCGAGACTCTGAAAGAAATCGCCCGGCAGGTGCTCCTGGAGCTCAAGTCGGGGGGGTAGTAGCGTCGCCGTCCCGGCGGCCTGACGCATCCCGCCCCTGCGGCGAGGGCAAGATGCCGGCGCTGAGACGCGTTCAATCCTTCTCCGGTCAAGAACTAACCAAGCGGGGCGGTGCTCGTCTAGAATGACAGCGCAAACACTCAGACCCAACCGAGACTTCCGGAGAGAAGAGCCCTTGATGCGCATCTTCAAAGCCTTGTTACCGGTGCTTTTGCTTTCGCAACTTACCCTTTCACAGACGGCCACGCTGCACAGCATCGATGTAACTGACCTTGACCGGAAAGTCGATCCCTGTAACGACTTCTTCGAATTCTCGAACGGCACCTGGCGCGCGAACCATCCTATCCCCGCGACCCAGGTGCGCTGGAGCAAGCGGTGGGAGTCCGGCGAAACTACCAAGGACAAGCTGAAGGAAGTGCTGGAGACGGCGGAGCAAAACAAGACCGCGGCAAAAGGAAGCACCGATCAAATCATCGGCGATTACTACGGCGCGTGCATGGATGAGTCCAAGGTCAATGCCCGGGGTGTCGAGCCGCTGAAAAAGTGGTTCGCCGCAATCGATGCCGTTAAAGACAACGGCGGGCTGCAGCCCGTGGTGGCCGAAATGCACGACATTATGATCACCGTGCCATTTAATCTCACCAGTTCGACGGATCCCCACAAGTCCACATGGGTGCTCGCGGACGTCGGCGCCAGCGGCTATTCCCTGCCCGATCGCGATTATTATCTGAAGCCGGATGCCCGCTTCAAGGAAGCCCGCGAAAAGTACGTGCAGCACATTGCGACGATGTTTACGCTGGTCGGCTGGGACCAGAAATCGGCGGCAGCGGGCGCGCAGACTGTGATGTCGATGGAGACCAAGTTCGCGGAAGCTTCTTTAGACAACGTTGCACTTCGCGATCCCAGTTCGACCGATCACAACTCAACATTTGCGCAACTCCAGGCGCTGGCCCCTCATTTTGACTGGGCAGACTACTTCAAACACAATCAACTGCCCCAGGACGTTGATCTGAACGTCGACCAGCCCAAATACATGCAGGAATTCGATCGCCAGTTGCAGCAGACCTCCCTGGCCGACTGGAAAGTTTATTTCAAGTGGCAGGCACTGAACTCGTCCGCGTTGTCTCTCTCCGCTCCCATCGTCGAAGAAGATTATGCCTTCTTCGGTAAATACTTAAGAGGCCAGGCCGAGATGAAGCCGCGCTGGAAGCGCTGTGTGGAATCTACCGACCAATTCCTCGGTGAGGCGTTGGGAAAAAAATACGCGGAAAAATACTTTCCACCCGAGGCGAAAGCGCGAGCGGAAGAGATGGTACGGAATATTCTTCTGGCAATGCGGGACGATATTCTCAGCCGGCCATGGATGAGCGGCGAGACCAAAGAGCGGGCGATGGCCAAAATCGCTACGTTCAATCCCAAGATCGGCTACCCCGACCAGTGGAAGGACTACAGCAAAGTTGACATCCGCCGGGATGCGTTTTTCGAGGACTATCTGGCCGCCCGGCACTTTGTGGTGGAAGATGACCTTCAGACCATCGGCAAACCGGTCGATCGCACCCGCTGGGGCATGACGCCGCCTACGTCCAATGCCTATTACAACCCGCTATGGAACGAGATTGTCTTTCCCGCCGGCATTCTGCAGCCTCCCGGCTTCGACAATAACGCCGTCGATGCCGTGAACTATGGATCGATCGGAGTGGTGATTGGCCACGAAATATCGCACGGCTTCGACGATCAAGGGGCGAAGTTCGACTACCTGGGAAATCTGCGAAACTGGTGGACCGATAACGATCGGAAGCAGTTCCAAGAACGCGGTGCCTGCGTCGCAAACCAGTTCGACAACTACTTCATCGAGCCGGGCGTTCACCATAACGGCAAGTTCGTGCTGGGCGAGAGCATCGGCGACCTGGGCGGCGTGAAATTAGCATTTCTCGCTTACGAAAAGTCGCTAGAAGGGAAACCGCGCCCGCCGGACACCGATGGTTTCACTCCCGAACAGCAATTCTTCATCGCCTGGGGACAGTGGCGAGGAGATGCCATCCGCATCGAACAACAAAGAGTCATGATGCAATCGGATCCGCATCCCATTGGGAAATACCGCGTGATTGGACCGCTCTCGAACCTTCCACAATTTCAACAGGCATTCAGCTGCAAAGCTGACTCTCCGATGGTGCGCCCTGCCGATAAGAGCTGCGAAGTGTGGTGAAGATGAAGAAGTGCCTGCTGTCTGTTGGAATCACTCTCGCCTTGGCCTGTGGGAGCGGTCTTTGGGCGGACGAAGCTCACCAGCACGTGGAGCCCGGGGAGAAGCTGGGAACGGTTTCTTTTCCGATTTCCTGTTCTCCGCGCGAGCAAAAATCGGTGGAGCGCGGCATCGCCCTTCTGCACTCGTTCTGGTTTGACGAAGCCCAAAAGCAGTTCGAGCAGGCCCGCCAGAAGGACCCCACCTGCGCGATGATCTATTGGGCGGAGGCGATGGGGTTGTACCACCCTTTGGCATACCGTCCGTCCGATTCCGAGATGCAGCAAGGCTGGACGCTTATCCAAAAGGCGCAAGCCCTGCACCCTAAGACGCAGCGCGAGCGCGACTACGTGGACGCACTCGCCGTCTTCTATCGCAATGACAACCGGGATTACGAAACGCGGAATCGCGAGTACTCCGAGGCGATGGAAAAGATTTACCGCCAATATCCTTCGGATGACGAGGCGGCAGTATTTTATGCCATGTCGCTGCTCACCTGGGGTCCGGATGAAAGCCATCCGTTAATCAATCCAGAAAAAGCGATCAAAATTCTCAACCACGAGTTTGAGAAGAACCCTGATCATCCTGGGGTCGCGCACTATTTGATCCATGCTTCGGACTCTCCGCAACTGGCCCCCTTAGGGTTGGCGGCCGCGCGCCGTTACGCCCAGATCGCTCCTGCGGCACCGCATGCACTGCACATGCCTTCTCACATCTTTGCGCGGCTTGGGCTCTGGCAGGACGACATCCAATCAAACCTTGCGTCGCTCGAGGCCGCGCGGCATCCCGTCTCCATGCACGTGGGAACCGAGCATCAGGTGCATGCCATGGAGTTTCTGGAGTACGCGTATTTGCAAATCGGAGCCGACCAGAAAGCCGAACAGATGGTCCGAGAGCAAGCCACAATCGGTTACGACCAGGTAGACAAAAATCTCGTGGACTATCTCGACCGCACCCGAGCCAGCTCTCCAGCTATGTATTTCCTGGAGACACGGGACTGGAAAAGTGCGGCCGGTCTAAAACCAGACATCAAAGCCCAACCCTACAACCAGGCGGTAACGTACTGGGCGCATGCCGTGGCGGCGGGGCATTTACGAAACACTGCTGCCGCTCGGGAAGCCGTTCGCCAGTTCGATGCGATGGTGGAGGCGACGAAGCGCGGCCCGCAAGCGTTTCGGGCGCAACATATGGAGGTTAAGCATGACGAAGCTTCAGCCTGGCTCGCCTTCACGGAAAATCGAAACGATGAAGCACTGAAGTTGCTGCGAGCCGTTGCCGACAAACAGGACGTCGAGGGCAAAGGCGAAATCGAGTTGCCCGCACGAGAAATGCTCGCGGACATGCTGCTGGAAATGGGCAAGCCGGAAGACGCTTTGACGGAATATGAGAAATCGCTCAAAACCGACCCCAACCGCTTCAACGGATTGGCCGGTGCCGCGAAGGCAGCCGAGTTAACGCACCAGCCTGAAAAAGCTAAGGCTTACTATGCGCAGTTACTGAAGAATTGCGAGGGGCAAGACTCCGACCGCTCGGAATTGGCTCAGGCGCGATCCTTGTTGGCAGCAAAATGAACGACGACAACATGGGAGGCACAGAGGTCGGCTCCAGAAGGAAGGTGACATTCTGGAAAATCCTGACAGTCCTGGTGGCTGTTCCGATGTTAGTGTCCTTCCTGATTAGTTCCTCCATGTATTGGTGGCCGGGTATTCCGTCTTCGCCCCGGCCTGCCGAAGGCCGGATCTATCCGCTCAACAATCACGGTCACTACACGTACATGAACAGAAAAGAGTACTTATTGAATCAGGCGACGTGGTGGATTTACCCATTGGGCATGGCTGCGTTGATGGCAATTGAGTACTTTGTTGACTCATTTGATCACAAACGACGATGGCGCGTACGACCGCCGCGACCCTGGTAACTTGTACAGAATAGAATATTGTCTCCGGGACCGCGCCGCGCCGCGAGAAATCGTGTGCAGACTCAGGGCTCAAGAGAAAAGCACCGCGGGTTAGCGGTGCTTTTCTTTGTTCAACCTCGCGAGGGGCTATTTCCCGGGGAAGGTAATGGTGTTTGCCGCCCAGTCTGAGGACGGCGGCACACAGGTTATTGGCAGCTGGGCGAACGTGACCCGGCGTTACCTTGGCTTGCAGTTTCACATTCAAGGGAAAGTTCACTACGGCTGGGCCCGGCTCAATGTCACTGCGGCAATTGGGGCAGTCAGCGCCACACTGACTGGCTATGCGTATGAAACGGTCCCCGGCAAATCCATAGTTGCCGGGAAGACTTCGAGTGAGGGGGATCGAGGTGTTTCTGATCCCGCTGCCTCCGCCGGAGATTCAGGATCGGAAAATCGCTCGCTCGGGACACTGGCGCTGGGCCGATCCCGGAGATCACCGCACGAACCGTGAAATAGCCTACTTTGTTTCTGCGGTCGGACTAGCGCCAAACTCGCGCCGTCCAATTCCGCGAACTGCGCGAGCGGCAATCGGCGGAACTCCCGCAGCGGCGCCGTAGCGTTCCATCAGCATTGGCACCATCGCGCCTTCGGCTTCCTTGACAAAGGTCAGAGCGCCTTCCGTGCTTAAATCAACCCGCACAAAGTCTCCCAGCTTGACCTGGCCGGTGGCGACCAAATTGGCCAGCGGAAACACCAAGTGACGTTCAATGGCCCGCTTCAGGTGACGCGCGCCATATTTGGGATCCGTGCCCTCATGCAGCAGGAAACTCTTCACCTTGCCGGTGCAGTTGAATACGAACTGATTTGCGGCAGAAGCCATCAGAATTCGCTGCTGCACCATTCCCAGTTCAATATCGAGGATTTGCTCGAGGTGCTCCGGCCGCAGAGTCTTGAAAACCACTACTTTGTCGATGCGGTTCATGAACTCCGGCGTGAACTTGCGCCGGGCAGCATCGATCGCGGTGCGATCGATCTTGCCGTCCAGACTGGAATCCACCAGCTTCGGCTTATGGTTGAAGCCCATTCCGCCGTCGACCAGATTGCTCATCTCGCTGGTCCCCAGGTTCGAGGTCAGAATTATGATGCATTGCGAGAGATCGACGCGGCGATTGTCGCCCAGGGTCAAGGTAGCTTTGTCCAGGATGCCCAGCAGCAACTGCCAGAGCGAATCCGAGGCTTTCTCGATTTCGTCAAACAACAGGATCGAAAGCTTGAGCTTCTCAGTGTGCCACTGATTGAGCGCTTCCTGCGTGAGCAGCGGATGAGTCTCGCGGTGCCCCAGATACCCGGGAGGCGAACCAATCAGCTTGGCGATTTCGTGGGAGTGCTGGAACTCGGCGCAATCGATCTTGATGCAGGCCCGCGCGTCCCCAAACAAAGTCTCGGACATAGCCTCGACCACCCGGGTTTTTCCTGAGCCCGTAGGTCCCAGAAACAGCAGGTTGCCAACCGGACGTCCCGGGGGATTCAATCCCGCCAGGAACATCTGGTAGATTTCAACCACCTTTTCCAGTGCAGCGTCCTGGCCGACGATCTTGCGTCGCAAGGTGTTGTCGAAATCCCTGGCATCGTTACTGCGGCGGCTGGGGTCAAGCACTGTATTAAAAGCGTTTTTCATTCCCGGTGTTTCCCTTTCCTGGGCTTACCTTTGGGTGCGTTTTGGGGGGAGACAAATTTTGTCACTCCCCGGCCTATTTGTCGATACCCTTCGCTTACCGCACCCTCCCCTAGTGCAAATGACTAGCCATCCCAAGCCAGGCCTCAGGGGCTTATTTCCTCACAACTTAGATGCTTACAACCTCTCAATGGGGATACCTGGACGGCACAGGAAAATCATGGATAGGGAAATACTTTGCGCACGCGGGAAGTTTCTTGGTCCGACACAAGCGAGTGAGCTAACCTCGACGGCCTTGACCAGACGTAACTAGCAGAGGATTTGGCAGGCCGCTAGCATCCGGATAGAGCGCACAACGCGCTTTCACGGAGAAAAACTTGCGCCGCTCCAGCTCAATTCTGATCATAGTTTTGTCTTGTCTGGCCCTCGGATTCGTGTCGTGGCATTTGACATTTGAACTACCGGCGGCCGCCGCCCAGTCCGCCCAAAGCCCGGAACTCGTACGTACGTCGAACCCGGCGCCGCGTGTCGCCAAGCCCGGGGATCCGCCCGCTCTCGTTACTAGCGTCGCCCCCCCAGGCAGCGCCATGTATGTGGCCAAGCGCGGAGATACAGTTCCGCTGGTTGCCCACCATTTCCTGTCGCAGACTTCATTTCTGACTTCGAGCGAACTGGCCGACGCGATCCGCAAGGCGAGTGGCAATCCGCAGGGCACCTACCTGAAGTCCGGCCAGGAGTTAATTGTGCCGGGAATTCTGCCCGCACCTATCGTGGAAAAGACCGTTCCCGTGCCCCGCGATTTTGAAGTGCGCGCCGTTTATTTGACCGGGGTGATGGCGGCCAGCGATCGCGGACTCCGCATCATCCGCCGCTGGAGAGAATTAGGCGGAAACGCGGTAGTTTTCGATGTGAAAGACAGCGATGGTAGCGTCAACATTCCTTTCGATCACCCGCTGGCTGGCGGGCACCATATTGCCATTCATGACTTGCCCAAGTTCACCCATTTTCTGCACTCGCAGGGCATGCATGCCATTGCACGTGTGGCCATCTTTCGTGACGAGCGGTTGGTAGTTGTGCATCCTGAGCTGGCGGTACAGTCCCACAGAACCGGCCAAGCCTGGCGCGAAAACGGAAAGCTGGTTTGGACCGATCCCTCGCAACCCAAAGTTCAGGAGTACGACATTGCCTTGGCCAAAAAGGCTGCCGAGTCCGGCGTGGACGAGGTGCAGTTTGACTACGTCCGCTTCCCGGCCGAGGGCGACCAGAAAGATGCAACCTTCGTCTTCCAGACAGCACATCCCACGTGGCATCGATCCGACGTAATTGCCGACTTCCTCAAACATGCCTACGCCGAACTGCATCCCACAGGCGTGCTGCTTTCGCTGGACGTGTTTGGCATTATGGCCTGGCAGCGGCCGGTCGATTTGGGGCACACCGGCCAGGATATCGTGCAGATGGCAAAGTATTGCGACGTGCTCTCGCCAATGATCTATCCCTCGCACTTCTTCGGCATGGACGGGATCGCGCATCCCGGCGATGCGCCGGAGCATTTTATCGGCGAATCCATGAAGCGCTTTGAGTTGATCACCAAGGGCAGCGACGTGGTGATCCGCCCGTGGTTGCAAGCCTTCCGCTGGCGCACGAAAACTTACTCTCCAACGTACATCGAAGTCCAGGTGCAGACGGCGAAGAACGCGGGCGGAATCGGTTTTCTGTTCTGGAACGCCGCCAACGACTACAGCAAGCCGTACGCCGCCATGCCCGAGATGCGAGCCGCGAAAGGCCAGTATTTCCGTGGGGACGAACTGCCGAACCCAGTCCAGGCAGGGTTGGCGCCAAACCCGGCAGCTACGGCGGACAGGTCAGGAATCGACAAATAGCAGATTGAAGATTCACTGCGCTCGACTAACTGATTTCCCCCGGCGCCAGATAGACAGTCCCGGCGCTCCCATTGCCAATGCACCTAACATCGCCGGTTTTGGGGTCGAGCATGGGATTCGCGCTCAATTCCTCTGCGCTGTCGTCGTCGAGCCCTTTCGTTTGCCCTGCAACAATCGGCTTATCGGGAACGGTTTCGTAAGCATAGCCGGTGAGAGCAGCAGTAATGGCGGGGTGCGGGGAAAGGACGACTCGCACATTCAGACGTGCCCAACCATAATGCGTTTGTCCCTTGATCTTAAATCTCAGCCCCAAGTAGCGCCGTTGAACGTTCACCCATTCTCCGAATACGTAACTAATGGCAGAGATGACTCCCGCCATCACGGCAGTTTGATCCGAAAAATGTTCGCCAGGTCCGATGCGGCTGCCACGTTTTAGAGCCGAAGCCAGCACATACCCTTTAAAATCGTTCATCCCGCTGTTTCCAGCCGCAGGCTCCTGAAGAAGATCGTAGAAACACTGGTCCGAAGCACAGGTGGCCACATTCTTGATGGTGAAATCAATATTCCCGTCGTGATTAAGATCTAGTTTTTAACTTCCGTTTGCTCCAATCCTGACGTCTGCGGGTGTGTAGACGATCTTCGCCTCGGATGCCCGCGCCAACGCCAAAACACCTACTCCCGCCGTGGTTGCAGTGAGAGCGTATGTATTGAGCCGCTGGTGAAGCGCTTCGGAGAGTGCGACGGTCTTGCGGCGCGATTTCTTCATGGACGCTCCCACGCGATTTTCTAGTAGGTATGGCGTGCTCGTCAACGTGCAAAAGGTTGCACTTTCCTCAAGTCGGAGAGGCTCGTCTGCGACCGGTGCGAATCCCAGGTAAGCGTTCATTCCTGACCTGGGTTTCACCCGGTCCCTGTTACCAGGTTACGCTGAACTAACTCTACTGATTCGACGAACTGTACCCATTCCAGGTTTCCGCAACTGTGCTGGAGAATGCAGAAAACCTTCCTGCGTTCCTTTCCATCTCGGTTATAATCTGTTGGTTCTCGAAATTGGTTCTGTAAGTGCTCCCCTGTACACGTGCTGCCTGTTATGACTGCCAACAGGCGGGTCCGCCCACGTAGAGATTTTTTGGCATCTAAACGAAACTCCCGTTGCACGCTTGAATCAAATCTTTAGGAGTGCTCATGGCGATTCAGAAGACGGAGAAAATCTGGCACAACGGTACGCTCATTCCTTGGGACAGCGCGCAAATTCACGTAATGTCCCACGTGGTGAATTACGGCTCGTCGGTATTTGAGGGCATCCGATGTTACGCCCCACCCACTGGTCCTGCGATTTTTCGGGCGCAGGAACACGCCCAACGCTTGCTTGATTCGGCCAAGGTTTACCGCATCGATGTCGATTACACCCGCGAAGACCTGATCTCCGGGATGATCGAATTGGTGAAGAACAACGGAGTCTGGCCATGTTACATCCGGCCCATCATCCTGCGCGGCTATGGCGAAGCCGGAGTCAATCCGTTCAATTCGCCAACCGAAGTCTACATCTGTAATTATCCCTGGGGAAAATATCTGGGCAGCGACGCCGAACAGGGCGTCGACGTGTGCGTCTCCTCATGGACGCGCATCGCACCCAACACGCTTCCCGCCATGGCCAAGTCGGGCGCGAACTACATGAACTCGCAGTTGATCAAGATGGAAGCCATCCTCAACGGCTACGTCGAAGGCATCGCGCTCGATGCCAACGGCTACGTTAGCGAGGGCTCGGGCGAAAATGTGTTCATCGTGCGCGATGGCATTCTACAAACGGCCCCGCTCGGTAACTCCGTGCTGCCTGGGATTACGCGTGATTCCGTTCTTCAGATCGCTCGCGAACTTGGGATTCCCGTAGTCGAGCAAGGCATTCCACGCGAGTTGCTTTACATTGCGGAGGAAGCGTTCTTCACCGGCACGGCGGCGGAAATTACTCCAATCCGTTCGGTGGACAAAATCAGCGTAGGCAAAGGCGTGACCGGAGCCGTGACCAAAGCCATCCAGAAGGAGTTTTATGGCATTGTGCGCGGCGAAAAGGCCGACCGCTTTGGTTGGCTGACGCCGGTTCCAGTGGGCATCAAGCACCCAGTCAGCGTGTAGCCGGCTCAAAATTTCACAATTCGGGGGCGCCTAGTTAAAGCGCCCCTTTGGCTTTTCGACCCAACCAGTACATAACACCCTCAGAAGGAGAAAATTATGGCAGATGCACAGCAAGCTCTGACGCCCGAGATGGCAGCCGCTTTTTGCGCAGTCATGCTCGACGGCGTCACCCGTGAACTGGAAGTCACGAAAAAAGTCCTCGCAGCCATTCCCGATGCCAAGGCTCAATACAAGCCCGACCCCAATGCACGCACCGCGTGGGAACTCGCATGGCATCTGGCCAACACCGACGTCCAATTCCTCGACGGAATTGGAGACCTTAACTTCACGATGGAAAATCCGGATGAAAAAGACAAACCGAAAACCGTGGCCGAGTTGGTCGACTGGTACGACAAGAATTTCAAAAGGGCAGCAGCCAAGGTGAGCACGCTCACGCCCGAACAACTGGCTATGCCGCTCAATTTCATGGGCGTGTTCAACCTTCCCGCAGTTTCCTATCTTGGTTTCCTCAATAATCACAGCATCCACCACCGTGGACAGCTCGCCACTTATCTCCGCCCCATGGGCGCAAAGTGCCCGTCGATTTACGGAGGCAGTTATGACGAACCGTTGCAGGGCGCTCCCGAAAAGACGGCGGCAGCCTGATTGCTCTTGAAGCAACTCGGAAGCCGCCTCGCAAGGCGGCTTTTTTATTTTGAAGGAAATAATGGCATCAGGAGAACGGCTAATTTCCACACCACAACAACTTGGCTGGGTATTTCCTGAATGCCCGATCCGAGGTGAGAATCACCAGATCCTCAATCAATGCTTGCGCGATGAGCATCCGGTCAAACGGATCCGCGTGGTGCGCTGGAAGATCGTAAACTTTCGCCGCATGAGTGTGATTGACAGAGAGCGGCCTAAGACTTTGCTTGACCATGAATCGCGGAACGTGTTGCGCAGGTGGTCCCGGGAAATCCAGTCTTCCTACGCGCATCTTGATGCTGATTTCCCAAGGTGTAACGGCTGAGAGGTAGATTTCTTCCTCGCCGCGTTCCAATACCCGGCGGCCTTCGTCGGCAATACGCTCGGGTGAGTTCAGGCTCCATAGCCAAACGACCGTGTCCAACAGGTACTTCATTTTCGTTTGCGCTTAGGGCGTGCAGGCTTGCCAGGTACCTCGCCATAGAATTCGGCCAGCAGATCATCCGGCAAGGGCGCATCAAAATCGTCAGCAATCCATATTTCCCCGCGCGCGAAACCCAGCGGCCGCACACTCTTTTTCTTTTCAACCGCCACCAGTCGTGCAACCGGCACGCCCGCCCGCGCGATTGTGACTTCCTCTCCCTCGGCAACCCGTTGTAGCAGCCGCGAAAGATGAGTCTTTGCCTCGTGAATATTCACTTCCGTCATATCTTTAAACTAGACTAAGTCTGTGGACTAAGTCAATACGATTTCATCCCCAATTGTTGCGCGTGTTCTACGGACGCAACCGCACCTAGCCACTGCCCAAACGCGCGTTTCCCCATTACTTAGGTCATCTTGGGTTGGATGCCGTTTGGGTTCATCATACGAGTGTCCCTGGGGAATCTTCGAATGAATATTGATGACTTACTTCGCATCGCCATGGAGCGGCGCGCCTCCGACTTACATCTGAAGGTCGGCAATTATCCTCACCTGCGCATTGATGGCGATCTCTCACCCCTGACCGATCAGCCCCGCGTCAGCGCCGAAGATATGCTGACTATGGCGTTCAGCATGATGTCAGCCCGGCAAAAGCAGAAATTCAAAGAGAGCACCGAAATCGATATGGCCTACGGTGTTGCAGGACTGGGCCGCTTCCGTGTGAACGTTTTCCAACAACGCGGCAACGTGGGACTCGTGCTGCGCGTGATTCCCACCAAGATCCGCGCGCTCGACGAACTTTACCTGCCCAAGATTGTAGAGCAGGTCTGTGACATGCCCCGCGGCCTGATCCTGGTCACCGGCGTCACCGGCTCCGGTAAATCCACAACTCTGGCTGCCATGGTCGACCGCATCAACTCCACCCGTGCCGAACACATCATTACGATTGAAGACCCGATCGAATTCCTGCATCGCGACAAAAAGGGCTACGTCAACCAGCGCGAAATCGAGGTAGATACGCCAACCTTCTCGGCCGCGCTACGTGCTTCCCTCCGTCAGGATCCCGATGTCATCCTGGTCGGCGAAATGCGCGATGTCGAAACCATCGGCACCGCGCTGCACGCCGCCGAAACCGGCCACATGGTTTTCTCCACCTTGCACACGTTGGATGCAGTCGAAACCATCAATCGTATCATCGCGGTGTTCCCGCCGCCTGAGCAGAAGCAGATTCGTTTGCAACTCGCGGCCGTGCTGCGTGCCGTGATCAGTCAGCGCTTGGTCAGGCGTTGCGATGGCGACGGCCGCGTGCCCGCTGTCGAAGTCATGATCAATACGGCTTACATTCGCGAATGCATTCTGGTTCCGGAAAAGACGCGTGCCGTACGCGACGCCATCTCCGCCGGGACTTCGCAGTATGGTATGCAAACCTTCGATCAATCTCTGTGGGACTTGTTCCAGGCAGGGTTGATTAACTACGAAACCGCGCTGGAGAGCGCCTCCAACGCAGATGATTTCAAGCTGCGCATGCAGGGCATTTCCTCTACCAGCGACATTTCCAAAAACGCCATGCAGCAGACCGGCTACGGTGGCCGCTGATTTATCCTCCTGAAACACTTAAGGGCGCGCCTTATGCGCGCCCTTTCTTATTTCGGAGGGAGCCGGAACCTCGCTTCAGCGGCCAGCCGAAGGAAAGTCCCGGCCCAGTGAAGACCGTTGCCCTAACAAACAGCATACTTGGAGTGACGACATTCCGAAGCGCTGAGAACGAAAAGCGCATGCTCGAAAGTAGAAATGTCGAACACATGATTCAATCCAGTGCGTGTCAATACCTCGTTGACAAAGTGCGACGGATTCACCAGCTTGAGTTGCACCTTGCGGCTCTGCGCCCATTGCTGCAGAGATAGCAACGCAGTCAACCCGCCGGCATCCAGCGTTTCCACGTCCGACAAATCAATCACCACAATACGAATGTCTTTTTCCGCGAAGACAGCATTTCTAAGGGTGCGAACCTCGGCGCCGCGAACGATCCGTCCGACGCACCTCACAACCGCGACATCGCCCGTTTTTTCCACATCGATGGTTAACATGACTGGCTTCCTCACTCATTTCTTACTACGCAAATAGACGGGATAAAGTTCCCGATGTCACCACAAGCCAGGTAAAAAGTTGTAACGTATTAAAAGCTATCTCGTAAGCAGTTTTGGGAGAGCGCGGGTTCACAAGCCGGGGAAAATGCTCGATTCGTATCAGGGCATCGCTTCAGCGATGCCGCAGCCGCCCCTGAATTAGGTAGCGCCTTCAGGCGCTGCGGCTCGTAACGCAATTATCGCCATGGCTTTTGCTCGTCCGAAAAAGACCGACTCTGAAAACGAACTCTACCAATACGCTGTCGGAGCGCTCGCCCGCCGCGCGCGCTCGGTTGCGGAACTGAAGCGTTTGCTGCGGCCCCGCGTGGAGGCGGATACCGAATACGGACAGACGCTGGTGGAACTCGTTATCCGCCGCCTGAAAGATCGCGGCTACCTCAACGATGCGCAGTACGCGGCCGCGTATTCTTCCTTTCGACGCGACAACGAAAAATTCGGCCGCCGGCGCGTGATGACCGATCTGAGGGCGAAGGGCGTCCACAGCGAAGTCATCGAGAAAGCGGTCGATGCTGTCTACGACGAAGTGAGTGACGAGAAGCAGGCCCGCGAATACTTGAAGCGCAAACGTCTGGAGAAGCCAAAAGATCAGAAGCACGCCGCCCGGATCTTTCGCCAACTCACCCGTGCCGGATTCGCCTCGAAGACGATTTTCACCATCCTCAAAAAATGGGATGTGGACGACGAGACCCTCAGCACGCTGGAAGGGGAGCTGGAGTGACGCTCAGAAGTACTTGGATCACGAATCGTTGTTGCATTTCTTGCGCCGAATGCTACATACTTCTTAAATCATTTCCATCCAACCCAACGGAGGCCATATGAAAACTATGTTGTCTACGATTCTTGCAGCTGCGGTCTTGTGCTTCACCACCTTCACTTACTCTCAAGACGTCGTCCACGATGTCGATAAGGCGGCGAAAGACACGGCTCACGCCACGGATAAGGCGGCAAAAGACACGGCTCACGCCACGGATAAGGCGGCGAAAGACACGGGCCATGCCACCAAGGTAGCCGCCAAGGACACGGCGAAAGGCACGGAAAAGGCCGCCGACAAAACCGGAGATGCGACCAAGTCCGCAGCCAAGGCGACTGGACACGCCACGAAAACGGCCGCGAAAGATACGGCGAAGGGCACGGAAAAGGCCGCCGACAAAACCGCCGACGCTGTGAAGTAAACCTGTAAAGCCAGACTTATCCTGAGGGATGGTGCCCTTCGTTCGCGAAGGGCACTATCGCAGATTATCCCCACACGTGCTTTGGATCGTAGTCAATTCCGTGTTTCTGTAAGAAGGCGAGAAACTCTTCCTCAAAGCTGTGCTTCTGATGATGTTCAGCCTGTGAATTGATGTACGCGACTGTGTGGGCTTGTTGTGAAACGCCCACGGTGAAAGCACCATAACCCTCCTGCCACGCAAATTTTCCACTCCCGCTGTCATTCATCCACTTCGATGAGCCGCCTTTGAGCAACTGAACTGCCTTAGCCAATGGCATGGTTGCAGGGACAGATAAGAGAATGTGAACGTGATTCTCGATGCCGCCGATTGCGATAGCCTTGAAACCGTTTCTTCTGGCAATGCCCCCGAGATACGACCAAAGTTGCGCCTGTTTCTCGGGCACAATCGAGTTGCGGCGCTCTTTCGTCGAGAAAACGCAGTGAACGAGATTAGAAACGTAGGTGTGCGACATCGTTTTTGCTCCGTCTTTCAGCCGTCCCTACGGGACTGGCCCATTTTCCCGATGCGCATCCAGCGTTGAAACGCTGGGCTATTGGCGGCGGTCCCTCCGGGACCATCGGCATAAGCGGTAGGACAGAAATCTTCGCAGGCCTCGTCCCGGAGGGACGTTTGCTAATAGCCCAGCACCTCGGTGCTGGGTAGAGATCGGGAAATGATCAGTCCCGGAGGGACGACTGAAAGCCTAACGAAAAACCAACCCAATTTCTGTGACGGTTGAACATCATCCCCGAATTCGACTGGATGCTAAAATCAAACTGACGCCAACGACATCGCATGCTGACTGGCTCCCAAATTCGCCGCAAATTCCTGGACTATTTCGTCCAGCACGGACACAAAGAGGTCCATTCCTCCTCGCTCGTTCCCGCCAATGACCCCACGCTGCTCTTCACCAACGCGGGCATGAACCAGTTCAAGGACGTCTTCCTCGGCCTTGAAACCCGCGACTACAAGCGGGCGACGACTTCACAAAAATGCGTGCGCGCCGGCGGCAAACATAACGATCTCGAAAACGTCGGCTTCACCAACCGCCATCACACCTTCTTCGAGATGCTGGGCAATTTTTCTTTCGGCGACTATTTCAAGAAAGACGCCATCGCCTACGCCTGGGAGCTGATCACTTCGCCGGAGTGGTTTGCCATAGAAAAAGACAAACTCTACGTAACGATTTTCAAAGGCGAGAACGGCGTCCCCCGCGACGCCGAAGCCTACGATCTGTGGGCCGCGCAGGGAGTGTCGAAAGACCGCATCTTCGAGTTCGGCGCCAAAGACAATTTCTGGCAAATGGGCGACACCGGCCCCTGCGGCCCCTGCAGCGAAATCCACTACGACATGGGCCCGGCCGCATCCGACCAAAGCCACACCGATTGCGCGTTCGGCTGCGACTGCGGCCGCTACGTCGAAATCTGGAACCTCGTCTTCATGCAATTCGACCGCGACGCCACCGGCAAACTGAATCTGCTGCCCAAGCCGTCGATCGACACCGGCATGGGATTAGAGCGGGTGACAGCGGTACTGCAAGGCGTAATTTCAAATTACGATACAGACCTGTTCACCCCACTAATAAAAAGAGCAGCCGAACTAACGGGCACCACCAACACTCACGTGGGGACGGCCGCCGCCGGCCGTCCAGCCGAGCAAAGCTCGGCAGCAGAGGGCCACAAGTCCGCAGCCTCCCTTCGAGTAATTGCCGACCACTCGCGAGCGACGGCTTTTCTAATTGCAGACGGCGTACTCCCGTCCAATGAAGGCAGGGGGTATGTGCTGCGCAAAATCATGCGGCGTGCTATGCGTCACGCTTGGTTGCTCGGTCAGAAGCAACCCATAGTGATGACCGAGATGGTCATCGCAGTGCAGAAAATGATGTCGGACGTATTTCCGGAACTGATCGCCAGCGGCCAGACAAGCAGAGTCGTCCAGGAAGAGGAAAGAAGATTTCACCATACGATGGAGCTGGGCCTCGATCGACTTGAAGGCGATCTACAAGAAATTCAGTTTTTGTCGCGCCAGTTCGACGAGGGAGCCGCCCAACTCGGCAAGGAAATATGGGAGGCCGAGAAACCTGATCGCCTGCACCGCAGCAAAGAAATGTTGGAGGGTCGGTCTGACCCGGGGAAAATTCCGGGCACGCTCTCGGGCGAAAAAGCGTTCAAGCTGTACGATACGTTTGGCCTGCCAATTGATTTCATCCAGGACGCGACTCGTGACGCAGGGCTAAAGTTCGACCAGTCAGGATTTGATCGAGCGATGGAGGAGCAGAAGGCTCGTGCTCGCGCATCCTGGAAAGGCGCAGCCAAGCAAACCGCAAACCCAGCCTATCAGCAACTCCCGAAATCAGCCTTCGAAGGCTACCGCCAAACCCGCTCAAACGACTGCGAAGTGCTCGCCATCATCCACAACGGCCAAGGCTCGCAACAACTCAATCCCGGAGACGAAGGCGAAATCATCCTCGATCACACGCCCTTCTACGCAGAATCCGGCGGGCAAGTCGGCGACCGTGGTTGGCTCTACAGCGCCGATCACAACACCGTCGTCGCCGAAGTGAAGGGATGCTACTCCCCGATTCAAGGCGTGCGCGCACACCAGGTCATCGCCAAGCAGCCAATCCGCATCGGCGATAAAGTCGACGCCGTCGTCAATGCAGAACTTCGCGAGTCAACCATGCGCAACCACACGGCCACGCACTTGCTCCAAGCTGGGCTGCGGGAAATTCTGGGCAAGCACGTGAAGCAGGCCGGATCGCTGGTCGCTCCCAACCATCTGCGCTTCGATTTCTCGCATTTCACTGGCGTTGCCGACGAAGAACTGCAAGACATCGAAGACCTGATCAACAAAGAAGTCCTCCGCAACGAAAAGGTCGAAGTCATCGAGAACGTCCCCATCGACGTCGCTATCAACGAATACAAAGCGATGGCCCTGTTCGGAGAAAAATACGGCGACCGGGTCCGCGTCATCAAGATCGGAGACTTTTCCACCGAACTCTGCGGAGGCACGCATACCAACGCCACCGGAGAGATTGGCCTCATCAAAGTTTTGAAAGAAGGCAGCGTCTCCTCCGGCGTTCGCCGGATTGAAGCCGTCACGGGCGAAGGTTCGCTGCGGCATTTCCAGCAGGACCATCAACTGGAGAGCGTGGTCGCCAGCTTCGTCGGTCCCACCCTGTCGCAAAGAACGCGAAAGGATGGGGCACCCGCAGTTGGGGAGGTCCCGGCATCTCCCGCCGAGGCGCTGAAACTCGAACTCGACAAGAAAGACTCCGAGATCAAGCGCCTGCAACGTGAACTCGATCAGGCCCGCATGAAGTCAGCGTCATCCACCGTTGCCTCGGTCACCGACAAGATCAAAGACATCCACGGCATCAAAGTCCTGGCCCACCGCGTGGACAATCTCGAACGTGCCCAAATGCGCACGCTGGTCGACCAGCTCCGCGACAAGCTAGGCTCGGGCGTGGTGGTACTGGGTTCGACCAGTAATGGCAATGTCTCGCTCATCGTCGGCGTGACGAAAGACCTGACCAGCCGCATTCAAGCCGGCAAAGTCATTGGCAAGGTAGCCGAAAAAGTCGGCGGCAAAGGCGGTGGGCGTCCGGACCTCGCCGAGGCGGGAGGAAAAAATCCCGAAGCCCTGGATGCGGCGCTGAGCGAGGCATACGACGTAGTGGAGTCAATGCTGACCTAGTCCGTCCTCACTTTCTTGACATAGCTATCTAAGATAGCTATTATGGATTTATGCAAGTCAGCGTTGCCGACGCCAAGAACAAATTGCCCGAGCTGATTAAGGCCGTCGAAGACGGCCAGCCGGTCACCATTTGCCGTCGAGGTGTACCCGTGGTGGATATCGTGCGCACCAAGAAACCGGCTCGCAAGAAACGCACCCTGGGAACGCTCAAGGGCAAGGTTCAAATTCTCGATCCGAACTGGTGGAAGCCCATCCCCGACGACGAGGTGGAAGACTTCCTCGCGGGACGAGAGTGACGTGCGCCTGCTTCTCGATACCGTCGTCCTCATCTACGCAGTTGAATCCCCCGAACACCTAAGCAAGCGCGCGGCTGCCGCCTTACACAACGCCCAGAATGTTCTCGAGCTAAGCACGGTTTCCCTGGCTGAGATCGCAATCAAAGCATCTCTCGGCAAGCTGAGGCTCTCCGCTGCCTCTGCCCGCCAGGCAGTCCAGGATTTGGACATTCGAATATTGCCTTACTCCGCGGAGCATGCTTTCCAGTTATTCGGGTTGCCAGTTCACCACCGCGACCCCTTTGACCGCCAAATCATTGCCCAAGCCCAGTTCGAGAAGATTCCGATTGTGACTTCCGATGAGAAATTCGCGCTCTACGAAGGACTCAAGGTCATTTGGTGAGGAAGCACTGGACTCCGCGCTCGCGGAAGTATATAACGTGGTCGAGACATTGTTGGGGTAACAGTTTCTTAGCTTTCGCGCACGGCTGCGACTCGGTTCCCCTATGGAAGACCGCATACGGCTCATCACGCATCAGGGCAAGGCGATCCTGCTAGTCGATGTGTCCCACTGCTCCGCCGCCGAGCTGCTGAAGATTTCCCGCACCGTTCCCCACTATGTCATGCAGGAGCCGCGCGGCTCCGTCCTGCTGCTGGCGGATTTCACCGGAGCCGAATTCGATCGTGAGTCCATCACCAGCCTCAAGGAGAGCACGGTTTTCGACCGGCCTCATCTCAAGAAATCCGCTTGGGTAGGAATAGAAAACCTGCCCCGGGTATTCTACGAACACATCAAGAATTTTTCCCAACGGGATTTGCCGACGTTCAAAACCCGCGAAGAGGCATTGGACTGGCTGGTCAAAGATGACTGATTCGTACGTGTGGCGCGGGCGCCCTCGCCCGCGAAACGGGCGGAAGGATGGCCTATCCCAAGCCCTCGAAAATTCTGCAGGTTAGCTCAACGTCTCCTTCGACAGCTCCAGAAGCTTTTGAAACGCACGTTCAGCCAGGGTCGGATTATAGACAGGGCTGTCCGAGGACGTCCAACTATGATAAGCGTCCTGGTAGGTCTCGCTCTCGTACTTTCCGCCCCAAATCTCCAGAGCGTGGTTGAGCTTTGCGATCGCCTCTTCCGGCATGCTGCGATCATTGGTGGCATGCGCGAAATACAGGCGCGCCTTGATGCGAGGCAAAATAAGGTGCGGACTGGTAGGCGCATCGGTAAAAAGGCCTCCACCGTGAAAAGAAGCTGCGGCAACGATTACGTTGGGCTGGGCGGCGGCCGTGTACATAGCCATTTTGCCGGTAAAACAATATCCCACGACTCCCATCTTGCCCTCGCGAACGCAATCCTGTGATCTCAGAAATGCGACGTAAGCAGATGCGTCGTCCTCCATGCGCTCGGGCGCCAGCGGCTGACCCAACTCGGCAATCCGCTGCTTCCTTGCCTCCTCCGTTAAAGTTCGCAGAGCCGGCTTGAGCGGCGTTCGCCCGGTACGATAGAAAACGTTGGGCAATAGAACTGCGTAGCCATCCTTGGCCAAGCGCCCGGCCGACTCCCGGTTCGCTGGACGAATGCCGCCAATGTCAGTCAAGTAAAGAATGCCCGGCCAGCGTCCCTCGCCCTCGGGGCAATAGAGAAATCCTTCGCAAGATCCGTCCCGCATGGGAATCTCAATTTCTCGCTCCGACATGTTTTGTCCAACCCTCTTTCTGTTGCAGCTCTACCGATCACGGTTGTTTGTGGATTCGATGCCAGGCAGCAACGCACGACTCTAGCTTCTCCACTTCAACGTAACCGGCCCGCTCATGGGATGACGCATCTCTCCGCCGTTGCTGCGTGACTCCAGATACGCGGCTTTCAACTGGAAATACCACTTTGCGGGACGATCCGCGTCGTCGATCAGCATGAGGTGCGGATTGTGCTTCAAGCCTTCTGACTGATTCTCCATCGTCCGCCGATCCTGCTCGACGAACTTCGCAAACACAAACTTGAGCAAGGCCGGTCCGAAAGGAACCCAACGAAAAATGTTCCAGCAGGCCACGACGTCGATGCGGCAATGGCTGCGCGTGATGGGCGTCACCGTAGTCAGGCTGGAGAACCAATACTTCCCCGCCCGGATGGTTTCCAGCCGCAGGTTGGGCAGAACGAAATCAATCGTGGTCGTGATCGAATCAGCATCGGCGTAAAGCCGCAGCAGCTTGTAAGGCGCGCTATTCGAGCTGGGCGTGTGGGCGCTCATGCGAAATCCCATAGGGATCGGCTCGAAACTCTTTTGCTTTTCGTGAATGCTATGCCGGCTGCGCCACCACCACGCCTGATGCACAAACGGCCCGTGCGCCGGGTCCATCAGTCCGATAATGCCATGGTCCACGCTGCAAGGCAGGTCCGCCGTCAGGTACGCGATTTTATACTGGCCCCCAAAAGTCGGAACCCGCGGCGCAGCAAAAGACGGTTCCACTGCCTTGGTAAAACCGGCTCCCGGCGGAGGAGGCTCGAGAATGAATACCCAGATGTAGTCATCGCTCTCCTCGCAGGAGTAACTGCCGGCATAGATCCGATCCACCTTGAGCTCCTGGTCTGAGGTCAGCGAGGGAATCATCTGGCACTGGCCTGTGTGGGCATCGAACTTCCAGCCGTGGTAGCTGCACTCCACCTGCTGCCCATCGAACCAGCCGCACGAAAGCGGCATACCCCGGTGCGGGCAGGCATCTCGCAGCGCAAAAGGCTTTCCCTCCCGATCGCGGCCGATGACTAGGGGCGTTTCCAGCAGCATGGTCTTATGCAAGCGGTTTCGCGAGACCTGCCCGCTGGGCAAGGCGCGATACCAGAACCCGTAGAGCATGAGCGAGTCCGGCGTCTGCCGCAGGGGAGTGGATTCTGCGTTCATGGAGAACACAGGCAGCCTACTACAGCCCACAACATTTGTGGAGGACAGGCGTCCGCCCGTCCAAATCTACAATCAGCGACTTGACGAGCACGGCCCGCGTCGAACGTTTAGACTGAAGAGGCCATGACCACGACCACCCTCAACTCCCTCTCCAAAGCCTCTTCTGCCTATCTCCGCTCCGCCATGCATCAGCCCATTCATTGGCATGAGTGGGGCGAGGAAGCCTTCGCCACTGCGCAGCGCGAGAACAAACCCATCCTGCTCGACATTGGCGCGGTGTGGTGCCACTGGTGCCACGTCATGGATCGCGAGTCTTACGACAATCCCGAAATCGCGGAACTCATCAACCAGCGTTTCATCGCCGTGAAGGTCGACCGCGACGAGCGTCCCGACATCGACAGCCGCTACCAGGTCGCCGTCAGCTCGATCAGCGGGCAAGGTGGATGGCCGCTGACCGCTTTTCTCACTCCCGACGGCAAGCCGTTCTACGGTGGAACCTACTTCCCGCCAGATGATCATTATGGCCGTCCCAGCTTCAAACGAGTGCTGCTCTCGATCGCAAACGCTTATGACGAGAAGAACGCGGACGTGATGGAACAAGCCAAGATGGTCGAGGACGCCATCTCGCACGCGGAATCCTTTGCTGGAAAAAGCGCCGAGTTTTCGCCCGCCGTGATTGATGCCATCGTCAAATCAGCGCTGAAAATGTTTGACCCCCAAAATGGCGGCTTCGGAAGCGCCCCCAAGTTTCCCCATCCGGCTGGTCTCGATTTGCTGATCGGCGAATACGTGCGCTCCGGCGACGAACAATTACGGAACGTGTTCGTCACCACCCTTGAGAAAATGGCCCGCGGGGGCGTCTACGACCAACTGGCGGGTGGATTTCACCGCTACTCCGTCGACGAACGCTGGATCGTGCCGCACTTCGAAAAGATGTGCTACGACAACTCCGAACTGCTGAAGAACTACGTTCACGCTTATCAAGCCACCGGCTCGGAGTTCTTCGCAGAGGTAGCCCGCGACATCATTCGGTGGATAGACGAGTGGCTCAGCGATCGCGACCACGGCGGCTTCTACGCTTCCCAGGACGCCGACTACTCCATGGACGACGACGGCGATTATTTCACTTGGACTCTGCAGGAAGCCCAAGCAGTTCTCACCGAGGAGGAAGCTCAGGTTGCCTGCCTGCATTACGACATCAATGAAATTGGCGAGATGCATCACAATCCCGCCAAGAACGTGCTGTATCAGCGAGCTTCTGTGGAAGAGATTGCCAAACGGCTGAGCCTGTCGCAGGACCGCGTCCGGACTCTGCTGCAATCGGCTAAGGAAACGATGTATGCCGCCCGCCTCAAGCGGCCTACTCCCTACGTCGATAAGACCGTTTACGCTGGATGGAACGCGCTTTGTATTTCGGCATATCTCCAAGCTGCGAAAGTGCTGAAGCTCAAAGCCGCAGAACATTTCGCGCTGCGCTCGCTCGATCGCATCCTTGCCGAAGCATGGCGCGCCGAAGATGGCTTGCTGCACGTGCTTGCGTATTCCGATGCCAAGGCGGAGCGCCGCCGAATTCCGGGCGTACTCGATGACTACGCGTTCACCGTCGTTGCCTGCCTCGACGCTTACCAAGCCACCGCCGATCTGAGCTACTTCAATTTCGCCAGACGCATCGCGAATGCGATGGTCGAGCGTTTCTTCGACCCGGTCTCCGGCGGGTTCTTCGATACCGAAACCACCTCGAATCAGAAAGTCCTGGGCGTGCTGGGAACCCGCCGCAAGCCCTTCCAGGATTCACCCACTCCCGCCGGCAATTCAGTGGCAGCGATTGCTTTGCTCCGGCTCTACGGCTATACCAACGACGCCAGCCTGCGCGACCGGGCCGAGCAGACCATCGAAGTCCTCGCGGGACTGGCTGCGCAGTACGGCTTATTCGCCGCAACCTACGGAATCGCCGCGGTCCATCTCTCGCAGCCTCACACCCAGATCGTCATCATCGGGGATGATGAACTAGCTGGCCCGCTCCATGACGCTGCAGTCGCGCCGTATTCAGCCACCAAGGCAGTGCTCATGCTGGCTGCGAACAAGGCCGTCGCGCAGAACCTTCCACCTGCGCTGGCGGAAACCATTCCGCAGCTACCAGCGGTCAAAGAAGGGAACACAATAGCTGTAATCTGTGCTGGATTCACTTGCCAGCCCCCTACCTCCGATCCAGAAGAACTCGCGCAAAGCCTGCGCCGGCTCACGTCGACCAGCCGTTAATCCCGTCGGGGGGTCCTGCAGACAAAAAAGAGGCTGACGTTGCTCTTGCAATCGTCAGCCTGCTGAATTCGAATGCTGCCTACCGGCAGCTCGGAAAATACACAGGGTGCCTTAGCGGCATCCTTGTCCAGTGCAACAAGGTACCGGCGCCCCGTCTTCCGGTGTAGGGACCACCGGAGCAGCAAGCGCGGAGATTGCACAGACCAGACCTACCATCAGGAATAACATCCTGACCGCACGTTTCATGGATTGTTCTCCTAGTACGGGTCCCCTGGGAGCGGCGACCCTCACTGGGCAGGGATTATACAGGGTCGTGTCAAGTTCTCATCCGCAATTATTTTAACCAGAACGGTCTACCGTCGGCGTTAAGCCCCGCCGAGGACTCGATCAATCCGCTTCTTCCCCTGATTCTTCAAAGGGATAGCGGGTGCGGGTTAAAACGATTTTGGCCCTTTATTCTTGAATTTTTTTTCTGCGATCACAGAACCGGCTGTCCAGGATTCAGACAAAACTCCCGCTCCACGCACTAATCCTTTGGGTACAGCGCGAGCCGAGAACGGCGTGGCCTTCTCGGGCGCAGGCATTTTCTTAACTAGAACCTTCTCTTCAATCTTGATTTCTCCTTGCTCTAACTCTTGCGGAGCCCGCGAGAACGCCCGATCTACCATGCTTTCGAACATCGGAATCAAAGAGTCGCCTGTCGCCGGGTTATGCAAGTCGCTAAGACCCTGGTCCCATCGCATCGACATCAGCAGGTTGGCAGATGGTTCGCGGGATGCCGGTTTAACCCACGCATACGCAATCCAGACAAGAATGGCGACACTGTAGGTCGTGGTATTAACCAGGCTCACTGTGGGCGGATGGATTTGACCACCCGAAAACAGAGCCAGCCCAATCAAGTCGACCGTAGCGTAGCCACCCAGTCCGAGAGCCAAGCCGAAGCTGTGCTGCCGCCAGGAAACTCCCAGGTACTTGGAAAAAACCAGAAGAAACAAAATCAGCCCGCACTGGATCACTCTGACACACCGTTGCCCGATGATCACCGCCTGGGCCAAAGGTGTGTCCCCACCTGCCGGACTGGCCGCCGCCACTACCATCGCCACTAGTAGCATGACCAGTGCAGCCCATTTGAACAGCACCGTTCCCAGATCTTTCAGCGTGTGGTACGGACGAAACACGTCCAGGAAAATCTCGTGTATGACCTTAAACCCAATCGCCAGGCTTACCGCCGCGCTGATCCAGTACGCATAGAAATAAGGCATGATCGCGCCCGACCGGTAAATCGGGAACAAAACCAGGAAGTTCACCACCTGAAAAACGACATAGGCGAAGAATACGGGAAACGTCCGATGCAGCCGCCGCCAGAACATCACCCCAGCCAGGCACAACTCCAGGACCGGATGGGCAACCCACAGCGCGAGCTGGATGTTGGCATTCATGGGGACTAAGCTCACTCCTCCAACTGCCGACGGGCCTTGCTTCACCCTCTTTTTCTAGATTGACCTTACCAGTTCTGTTAGAAGGGTCAATGGACGAAAGTAACCTAAGGTAACAGTTACCCCCACCAGCTTTTCTAAACAGCCCATTCCCAGAGAGATGGATTCCACGCCACCCGATGCGCACCTCAGATTCGCACCATTAGAATGGTTACCACCGGGGCCAGCCCGCGTAGGGACGGGTGCCCTCGCCAGCCTACCCTGAGCGCAGTCGAAGGCTCCAGGCGGAGCAAAGCTCCACAGCCACCTAGCAACCGAACAACGGCCCCCGAGTCCAAACCGACCAAAGCTCGGCAGGATTTGCGGGAGGACAAGGCTTTCCAGACTGCGGAAAAACCCCTACATGAGCGGCTTGAAGCCTTGAAAGGGCACGGCTTCAGCCGCGCCGATCAATCCATAGATTCGACCGAGGCCCCGCAGGGAGGAGATTCTGGGTGGCGCTGCGCTTGAGCGCTGCGATTAGAATCTGCCGGCTCGACTCAGGCCCCGCAGGGACCAACGCTCTCGGTGGAAAACCTTCCCCTTGACCCGCCCCGCAAGTGAGCGTAAATTTCTCGCGAAGTTCCGAGGGGGAACTTCAGGAGGCAGCCGATGGCTCGCCTGATCGCTGTTCTATTTCCTTCTCGCGCCGTCGCTTCCTCTGCTCCTGCTAGCCAACCTGTTCGTCCACTCACTCACCTTCTTCCCCAACCCACCCAACATCCACGGAGGATGCCAAATGAAAGTCGCCGCTCGAACTTTATTGTGCCTCGCCGTCCTGGGGGCAACGCTCGCCTACACCCAATCCAACAACATCCCGCAGGTTCAACATGTGATCGTCGTCATCCAGGAAAACCGCACTCCCGACAATCTGTTTGGCAGTGACGCTTTTGCCAGTCAACGCCAATTGCCGGGCGCGGACCTGGCCACGAGCGGACAGTGTTCTACAACCGGGCAAATGCTACGGCCGATAAATCTGGGGAACAAGTGCGATCCCAATCACGATCATGGGGGCGCCTGGGTCTCTACGTATGACAGCGGGAAGATGGATGGAGCCTGCACCATCGGGACGCAGAACTGCACCATAAGTAATCCCGAGTACACGTACGTTCAATCGTCGAACGTAGTCCCGTACTTTCAGATCGCAAAACAGTATGGCTACGCTAACTACAGTGGCTGTTGAAAAACCCCCTCTTTTGAAAAAACTGCCCCGGCAGAGGGATAGAATATGTCCACCAAAATCGAGAACGTCGCTTATAGAGCATCCTAGCGCGATGAAATTTCTGCGAACTTCTAGAGTGTGAGTTTTTCAACAGCCACTACATGTTTCAAACCAATCAGGGACCGAGTTTCCCCGCGCATCAATTCCTGTTCTCCGGGACTTCGGCGCCGGACTACTTCAACGATCCAAACAGCAACTGTGGCACCATGTATCCTTGCTACCAGTGGTTCGCGGCAGAGAATACGCCGCAGAAAAAAGCACCCTACGGATGCACCGCCCAGGGCACGGTAATTTTGGACATTAATCCCGGCGGAGGTGAGTCCGCCGCGTACAACAGCGGCATACCATGCTACAACCACAACACCCTTGACACTCTGCTCGACAGCCAGAGCGGTCCAATCACCTGGAAATATTATGCGCAGTCATCGACGCCGGCAACCGGCCTCTGGACGGCGCCGAACGCGATTTCAGGCCTCTGTGTCCTCAACACGGACAAGACCTCATGCACCGGCTACGATTGGATCAATAACGTGGAGAGCGTTTTCCCCAATTCGCCCGGATATCTCCTCAGCTATTCCCCCATCCTGACCGACCTCGGGGCGGACCCCCACCAACAGCAATGCACGCTCCCCGCCGTGAGCTGGGTAGTTCCCGACGGCAACTGGTCCGACCATGCGGGGCAGGACTCCAATGGCGCAGGGCCGGCGTGGGTGGCGGCCATCATCAACGCCGTCGGCGGCTATGACAACAGCGGCAACAAGCTCGCGACCAACTGCGGATACTGGACCAACACCGTCGTACTTGTCACTTGGGACGACTGGGGCGGTTGGTACGACCACATCCTGCCATGGAACTGCAGCAATGCGGGCGTCTGTAGCGGCTACACCGGCGGTCAGGATGGCGCCGGAAGCGAGTACGTCTACGGCTTCCGAGTGCCCCTGCTCGTGGTCTCCGCGTACAACTACCGTGCGCAAAACGCAAGCGGATACATTTCCGGAGCCTGCGTAGCTCCAGGGAATTGCCCAAACAAAATGCCACCGTACATCCACGACTTTGGCAGCATTCTCAACTTCATTGAGTATGCTTTCGGGAACGGCGGGCAGCCGCTGCACTTTGCCGGGCAACAGCCCACAAGCGGGATCAGTCCCTCCTACCCGTATGCGGACGTCTTCGCCCCGGACAGCCACGTCGTCTATCCCCCCAACCTGTACTCGCTCTCTGACTTCTTCAACTTTGGCGGGGGGCCGACTACATTTGTCCCCTTTACTCCGCAGGAGGGAATTAACTACACCACCCAGTGCTTCATAACCCCCAAAACTCAGGGTTGCTTCGGCCTGAATTTTACGGCCACTGACCCTGACGCCGATGCTGTCGACGAGTAGGGTCGAGGGCCTGTCCTAACTACGGCGGGCTCTGACTTCGTGCAAGAGTCAGCGCTCGCCCGTCCTGCGAGCCGGTTCAGTGGTATAGTGTTGGCGGTTCGGAGCAACCGTGCTGGGCCACCCCAGCCCTCCGCCGAGCCTGATGGGAGCGAATTTCGATGCCCCAGAAACAAATTCCCAATGCCGAAAGTAAGGTCTTGGTGAGCGCCGCGATGGCCCTCATTTTGGTGAGCAACGCATTGGCCGCACCCAGGTACCAAGTGCTGCACGCCTTCACCGGAGGCAACGATGGCGGGGGCCTTTGGAGTAGTCTGCTACTCGGCAAGCATGGCAATGTCTATGGCACGACCATCTCTGGTGGTCAAAAGGGCAAAGGGGGTACGGCATTCAAGTTAACGCGGCAAGTCAACGGAAAATGGACGCAGACGGTTCTGTATAGCTTTTGCAGCCTGTCCAACTGCACCGACGGAGGCGGCTCCTTCGCGGGCTTGATTTTCGACACAGCAGGCAACCTGTACGGTACCACCGTCGGTGGTGGAACCCATGACAGTGGGGTCGCCTTCGAGCTGACACCGGGTTCTCAGGGATGGACGGAAACCGTTCTCTACAATTTTTGCTCGCTGCCTGGCTGCAAGGACGGGGGATCGCCCATGTCCGGCCTGACCAGGGACGAAGCAGGGAATCTATACGGTGCCGCGTACGCCGCCTTCGAGCTGTCGCCCGGCGACACCGGCTGGACAGAGACCGTGCTTCACGACTTCACCGGCCAACACGGCGACGGAGAAGGTGCCTACGCCGGTTTGATCCTGGATGCCGCCGGCCACCTCTACGGGCAGACCCAACATGGCGGCACGAGTAAGAATTGCGATGGCGGCTGCGGCACGGTCTATGAACTGCAGCGCGCCTCCGGTGGCGGCTGGAAGGAACACATCCTCCACGACTTCGACACTGGCGGCGACGACATGGCATTTCCCGTGGGTGCGCTTCTTCTGGACAAGACCGGCAGCCTGTATGGCACGGCGGGCGGCGGAACCTATGCTGACGGTGCCGTCTACACGCTGAGGAAGCAGCCCGACGGCCGCTGGAAGGCGGCAATTCAATACAGTTTCACCGGAGGCGCGAATGGAGACCAACCCGGCGGCGGCGTGGTCATGGACAAAGCTGGAAACCTTTACGGCACAACCGTCGCCGGCGGCGACCCCAACTGCGAGTGCGGCGTGGTCTACAAATTGGAGCCGCAGGCCGGCGGCAAATGGAAGTACACGGTACTGCACACGTTCGCCGGCTACGACGGAGCCCAGCCCGCTGCCAATGTGATCCTCGACGGCAAAGGCAACCTCTACGGCACCACAATCACCGGCGGCGCTGGGGGTGCGGGCGTAGCCTTCGAACTCACTCCGTAGTCCGGGGGAGCTTGCCGGTTTCAAGAGCTATGAGCACGGGACCCAATCCCCAGTCAGCTTATTTCTCATTGACCGCGGCCCTCGAACAAGATAAACTTAGCTATCCCATATTATCCACAAGATAATAATAGATCTTTGACAATCTGGCCCATGCGACCACGCGATTCCGCGACCGGGCGCACACTATCGCAGTTCCAAAACGGAACGCGAGCCTGTCGGGTACCCGCGTAACTCCCATGTTCTCTAGATTTTGCCCGTAACCCCTGTAAACTCAAAGATCTAGCAGGGAGTCGCAAAATAGATCGTTTGTTTTCAAGATTTTGCAGCCAAAGGGGGGGAGGGGGGTACCCGATACTAACCAGTAAACTTTCCCAATCCGGAGGATCGCGACACGCCGTCAGCCAGAGAAACGGCCTCCCTCGGTCCAAGCCAGATCGGACTGAATTGCAGGCCTTCAGCGCCTCGAAAAACCGAGAAGCAGATCGCCGTTCTCGAATGAGAATTCAGTTTCCAACGCGCTGATTTCAGGACCCATCCCAGCAATTGCCGCAGTTTCAAATCGGGATGATCCTTGTCTTGGTAACGACCAATTTATTACCGCTGTCACTTTACTGGAGCATCCGCGCGCCGTAGGCTCCGGCTTATGACGTTGAATGCCTTGGTCGTGTCGCGGGATCAACCGTCGCTCCGGGTATTGGACGCGGTACTGGATGTGCTCGAAATCGAGCACCAAACCTGCCCTTCGTCCGCCGAGGCCGTGGAGTTACTGGTGCATGGCCATCATTCGGCGCTGCTGCTGGATTTCGATCTGCCCGGCGCCGGCCAGGTCGCCCGCATGGCGCATATGGCATCGCCCCATCGAAAGCCCGCGGTGTTTGCCATGGTCAGCGCGTTTACCCCGGTAGGAGGCGCATTCCAGAGCGGAGTCAATTTCGTTTTGTATAAGCCCTTGGCTTGCGAACAGGTGGTACGCTCACTGCGCGCTGGCGAGCGATTCATGAAGCCGAACCCGCGCCATTCGCCGCGTCATCAACTGGAGACGCTGGTTTACCTTCAGTTCGGAGTGACGGCGATGCCGGCGATCGTGCTCGACCTGAGTGAGCAGGGCCTGGCATTGCAAGCGCCGGAAGCGCTGCCGCGGGTGCAAAATGTGCCTTTGCATTTTGTACTGCCCGGAACCTCACTCTCGCTAGAAGCAACCGGAGAAGTGATTTGGGCTGGCGACGACGGCCGCGCCGGAATATTTTTCTCCGATCTCACTCCTGCTTCACGAAATCATCTCAGGAGTTGGCTGGCGAAGCGCGGCGCCAAGACGAAGAATGCAGTGCGCGTGCTCTTACCACCGCATCGGGCGCGCCGTTCGGCACACGCATCGCACTGATTCTTCTGTAGAGACGTAGCTAGCTACGTCTCTCCGCCCCGCGCTGCATACGATTCTTTCGTGCTAGACTCAGGTTTCTCTCGCACGAAGAACGCCGCAATGAGTGACCTTTCCTTCCTTTCAGCCGTTTCCATGGCTGAACAAATCCGCCAGAAAAAGCTGTCCCCGGTTCAGTTAGTGGATGCGCATCTCGCCCGCATCGAAAGACTGAATCCTAAGCTGAATGCCTTCGTGCAGGTGGACGCCGAAGGCGCACGAGGTCAGGCTCGCGCAGCGGAAGCCGCCGTCGCCCGCGGAGAAAGTCTCGGTCCGTTGCACGGCGTTCCGCTAAGCATCAAGAGCTCAATAGAAGTGAAAGGCCTGCGCTGCGAATCCGGCAGCAAGCTTCGGGCAGGCGCAGTAGCCAAGCAGGATGCGCCTCTAGTGTCGCGCCTGCGCAACGCAAGAGCGATCATTCTCGGCACTACCAACACTCCCGAACTGCTGATGGCGTGGGAGACCGACAATCTTCTCTACGGCCGTACCAACAATCCCTGGGATCTCTCGCGAACCCCTGGTGGTTCAAGCGGCGGAGAAGCCGCCGCGATTGCCGCCGGATGTTCCGCAGGAGGAGTCGGTAGCGATGGAGGAGGTTCCATCCGCGTACCCGCACACTTCAGCGGAATCTGCGGCCTGAAGCCTACGCCGGGTCGCATTCCGGCGACGGGACATTTCCCAACCTCCGTCGGACCGTTTGCCTTGCTCGGTGTGGTTGGGCCGATGGCACGGACGATTGCGGACTTGAAAGTTCTCTTCGAAGTGATGCAGGGGCCGGATGATGGCGACCCGTCAGCCGCGCCGGTTCCGGTGCGCTGGCCCAGCCGCGAGGCTCTCACGCAACTTCGCATCGGGTATTTCGAAGATGACGGACGCACTCCGGTGACTCCTGAAACCCGCGCAGCCGTGCGCACCGCGGCGGAGGCTCTGATGTGCGCGGGATTTGTGGTTGAACCGTTCCGCCCCGAGGGGCTCGAATCGGCGCGGCAACTCTGGTGGCAGTTGTTCGGGATCGCGGGCGGAATGTTGCTGGGACCGTTGACCAAGGGTCGAGAGGCGGACCTCAGTCCGATTCTGAAACAGTTTTCGAGTTGGGCTGCGGCTGAGCCGTCACACACCGGCCAGACGTTGCTCGACACCTGGATAATGCGCGACGCCGTGCGCATGCAGATGTTCTCGCAGATGCGGGACTATCCTATTCTGCTTTGCCCGGTTGCCTCCATTCCCGCTTTTCGCCACGGCGAGCGCAGCTGGAAAATTGAGGACCAGACGGTGCATTATCTCGACGCATGGAGCTACAGCGAGTGGTTCAATCTGCTGGGAACTCCGGCGGCAGTGGTTCCTGTTGGGCGATCAAAGGAAGGTTTGCCGATCGGGGTGCAGATCGTCGCCCGTCCATGGAAAGAAGAGCTAGTGCTCGCGGTTGCCGCCGAACTCGAAGCACAACGCGGAGCATGGCAGGCTCCGGACATCGGCCCTCGATAGGTTATTGTCCTATGCCTCTACTACGATCCAAGACTTCTCGCATTGCGAGAGCACGACAGTAATGGATTTATACTATTTCTCGACTGCCAAAAAGCGATAACCTGTCCACTCAATCTCCCGCTGGCGGCACGATCGATGCAGAGATTGAAGCGTGCATTAAATGCCAAACGCAGCGAAATTCACAGGCTCCTTCGCTTCCGGCGCACTCCCCAGGCTGCTTGTATTCTTGCTTATTTCGGCCATCTATCTGTATGCGTTTCCTCAGCCGAACGTCTTCTATGCCGCCGTCGTTATACTGCATGCCATGGCGGGCGCCATCGCAACTCTTCTGTTGGGCGTTTTTCTTTTCCGCTTGCTTCGCGATGGAAGCATCGCCTCACGCCTCGGCTGGGTGCTGGTTGCCGCCGGAGCGGTGGTTGGCCTGATTCTAATCAAGACCGGGACGCCGCGAGTGGAGTGGAACCTTCTCTATGCTCACATGCTTCTATCCCTGGCCGGCGGCGGCATTCTCTTTGCGGAATGGGCCGGGAAACGCGGCTGGCTAACGCCGGGGTTCGGCAGTTCGATTATTCGCTGCGCGATCTGTCTGCTAGGGCTCGCCGGATTCGGGATGGGCGCCCGTTACCTGCGTGAAGCACGCTGGCAAAATCAAGCTCGCATCGAGAATCCTTCGATGCCGCCTGCCACTATGAATGGCGAGGGCGACGGCCCGGATGGGCCATTCTTTCCCAGTTCCGCCCAAGTTTACGGTGGACAGAAAATTCCCAGCAAGTTCTTCATGGAGTCCGACTCCTGTAAACGGTGTCACGAGGACATCTACAACCAATGGTTCAGTTCGGCCCATCATTTTTCGTCGTTCAACAATCAGTGGTATCGAAAGAGTATCGAGTATATGCAGGACACGATCGGCACCAAACCGTCCAAGTGGTGCGGCGGCTGTCATGATCCCGCGGTGCTCTACAGCGGCTTGATGGATACGCCGATCAAGCAGATCGTGCACCGCCCCGAGTCGCAAGCCGGTCTGGGCTGCATGATGTGCCACTCGATCGCCGACGTGAAGAGCAGCATGGGGCAAGCCGATTTTTATCTTGAATATCCCAAGCTGCATGAAATGGCCGCGACCAAGAATCCGTTCGAGCGCATATTGCACGATTTTCTGGTGAAGCTGAATCCTGAACCGCACCGCCGTGTGTTCCTGAAGCCCTTCATGCGCAACCAGACGGCGGAGTTTTGCTCCAGTTGTCACAAGGTGCATCTCGACGTTCCAGTCAACCACTATCGCTGGATTCGCGGCTTCAACGAGTACGACAACTGGCAGGCGAGTGGCGTATCGGGGCAAGGGGCGCGGTCGTTCTATTACCCGGCCAAGCCTTCACAATGCGCTGATTGCCACATGCCACTGACTCGTTCGAGCGATCAGGGCAACATCAACGGTCTCGTCCATTCGCATCGTTTCCCGGCGGCGAACACGGCATTGCCGACCGCGAACGAGGATGCCGAGCAGCTCAAACTAACCGAGGACTTCCTGAAGAACGGCATTCTGAGCGTGGATATTTTCGCGCTCTCTCCGGCACGGGCGCAGTTGCAGCCGGGCGTCGCCAACCAGTCGGACCTGTCCACGACTTTCGCAGTTGGCGAAGAAGCGGAGACGAAGATTACTCCCGGCGAGGAGGAAGTTGTTCCGGTCACCGCTCCGTTGAATCACGTGCAGCCTATGGTCCGCCGAGGCGATACGGTACGGGTGGATGTGGTAGTCCGCACCAAGAAAATCGGGCACTTCTTCCCGGGTGGCACAGTGGATGCCTACGATACCTGGCTCGAACTGAAGGCCACGGACGACAAGGAGCAAATTATATTTTGGAGCGGTAGTGTCGAGGACAACGGCAAGGGCCCGGTAGAAAAGGGCGCGCACTTCTACCGCTCGTTGCAAGTGGATGCGCACGGCAACGGCATCAACAAGCGCAATGCATGGGCCACCCGTGCCGTGGTTTATGTGCATCTGATTCCACCGGGGGCGGCAGACACGGTTCACTACCGCATGCACATTCCCGAAAACTCGGGCAATAGAATTACCTTGCACGCCCGCCTCTGCTATCGCAAATTTGCGTGGTGGAACACACAGTTTTCGTTCACCGGCGTTCCCGATCCCAACCAGGTAAACAGAAATGTCACACCCGATTACGACGACAGAAAATTCACCTTCACTGGATCACTGAAAGGTGTCTCAGCGAAAGAGGAACAGATCCCTGATGTTCCAATCGTGGCGCTTGCAGAAGATAACGTCACGCTGAACGTGGCACCGCACAACACCCCTGCGCCCGAAGCCAAGACTGTCTTGCAGGTGGACGACTGGCAGCGCTGGAACGATTACGGCATTGGGCTGCTGCTGCAAGGGGATCTGAAAGGCGCGCAGGCGGCCTTCGAGAAGGTAACGGAGATCGACCCCAAGAATCCCGACGGCTGGGTGAACATTGGGCGCGCGGCGGTGCAGGAAGGTGACATGGATCGTGCCCGCGCGGTGCTCGCCAAAGCATTGTCGCTGAGTCCGGACCTGGCGCGGGCTCACTTCTTCTATGCAAAAGTTCTGCGCAACGATGGCCGGTACGACGATGCCGTCGATCATCTGCGCAAGGTTCTCGCGCAGTATCCGCGGGACCGGGTCGCGCTCAACGATCTGGGACGCATTCTGTTTCTCCAGCGCAAGTATGCGGATGCGGTGAATGTGTTGCAGTCGGTTCTGACGGTCGATCCGGAGGATATGCAGGCGCATTACAATCTGATGCTCTGCTACAAGGGCCTGGGAGATGAGAAGCAGGCCCACGCACACGAGGTGCGCTATCTGCGTTTCAAAGCCGACGAAGCTTCGCAAGCCATTACTGGGCCGTACCGCCAACTTAATCCCGAGGACAACAACGAACGGCAGGCCATTCACGAACATGTGTCCGCGCCGCTGGCGTCAGGTCGTGGAGAGATGGGTGCTCGAGCGGTCCGAGCACAGGCAGGCTCGGCTAGCCCCGTGCCGGCAGGGGCGTCGAGATAATGCACAAGACGCTCGTGTCCCTGTTTCTTCTTTTGGTCGCGACCGCGACCGCGCAGCAGATCCAGTTTCGCGACATCACCGCGCAAGCTGGAATCCATTTCGTCCACAACAACGGCGCCTTCGGGAAAAAGTATCTGCCCGAAACCATGGGCTCAGGTTGCGCTTTTATCGATTACGACAACGATGGCTGGCCTGACATTCTGCTGGTGAACAGCGAAGACTGGCCGGGACACAAGCGCACTGATTCCACGCTGAAGCTTTATCACAACAACCACGACGGCACGTTCACCGACGTGACTCGCAAGGCCGGCCTCGCAGTTTCCCTGTACGGCATGGGTGTTGCCGTAGGCGATTACGACAACGACGGCTCCGACGATCTTTTTATCAGCGCCCTCGGCCAGAGCCATCTGTTTCACAACAACGGCAACGGCACGTTCACCGATGTGACGAAAGCCGCGGGATTGTGGGGGCCGAATGAGTTCTCCACCAGCGCCGCGTGGGTGGATTACGATCGCGACGGGAAATTGGACCTGGTGGTTGCGAATTATGTGCAGTGGTCGGAGAAGGGTGATCTGTACTGTACCCTCGATGGCGCACACAAATCTTACTGCACGCCTGAGTCATACAAAGGCTCCTCTGCGCGGCTGTGGCACAACCTGGGCAATGGAAAGTTTGAAGACGCGACGCAAAAGTCCAAGTTCTACGATCCGACGTCGAAGGGCCTCGGTGTTGCGATCGTCGACTATAACGGAGATGGCTGGCCCGATATTCTGCTGAGCAACGACACGCAGCCAAACAAGCTTTACCTCAACAAACGCGACGGCACGTTTGAGGAGAAGGCCGTTTCGGCGGGAATCGCATTCAGCGAAGACGGCGTGGCCCGCGCCGGCATGGGCGTGGATGCCGCCGACTATGATCGTTCCGGCCGTCCTAGTTTCATCATCACCAACTTCGCCAACCAGATGCTTTCGCTTTATCACAACGAGGGCAACGGCCTATTTGTGGATGAGGCACCGCAGTCGGAGGTCGGACGTGCGACTTTGGTGACGCTGGGTTTCGGCTGTTTCTTTTTTGATTACGACAACGACGGATGGCCCGATATTTTCGTGGCCGACGGACATATTGAAAACGAAATTGAACGCGTGCAGAAACGTGTGAGCTATGCGGAACCGCCGCACGTGTTTCGTAACCTGGGAGGGGGGAAGTTTCAGGAAGTCACGGCTTCTCTTGGGTCGGCTTTTGCCAGCCCGAAAGTGGCGCGCGGCGCAGCTTACGCTGATATCGATAACGATGGGGCACTCGATGTCTTAATCACCACGAACGGCGGCCGAGCATTCCTGTTCCACAACGAAGGCGGAGAAAATCACAGCCTGCGCGTGAAACTAGAAGGTACGAAGTCGAACCGCGACGGCATCGGAGCCATCGTACGTCTGGCCACCGGGAAAGATCAGCAGTGGCAGATGGTTCATAGCGGATCGAGTTATTTGTCCCAGAGCGAACTGGTGTTGACGTTCGGCCTGGGCGAAAAAACCAAAGCCGATTCGATTGAAGTGCAGTGGCCCAGCGGGCAAGTGGACAAGCTCTCGGACGTGGCTGGATACCAAACGATAACGATTCGGGAAGGCAAGGGGATAGTAGCGAACAAGGGCTATGGCAAGACCTGGGCATTTGCCGCGCGTAAGTAGAAATCAGCAAAGCGCGTGGCCCCGTGACGCTTCGAATCATGTCTTCCTCGGCCCGATTTCCTTTGTTTACCGGCGCCTGCCCTGAGCGTAGCCGAAGAGTGCCCTTTGTGATTAACTTGTTTCTTCGCATGATAAAGACGATTCCCCTCGTTTGTGCCGGCGTCGTTCTGGTGACGATTGCTATCTTTGCAGCGGCGCCACAAAATGCGTCTTCTCCAAGACCGGACAACTCAGCCGAAGCTGCCCGTCTCAACAACCTCGGCACTGCCTACATGAATCAGCAGCTTTTTGAAAAGGCGCTGAAAGCGTTTGAGCGGGCTGCCACGCTTGATCCCAAATTCCCGATTGCTCCGATGAATCAAGGCATCGCGTTGCTCAATCTGGGGCGGATCGATGCGGCGAGAAAACTTCTTGAGCAAGCGGCAAAACAGATTCCCAGTGATCCCCATGCCTGGTACAACCTCGGCATGCTGGAGAAGAATTCTGCGAATTCGCAAGCTGCGGTCGATGCGTTTCGCCGAGTCACCGAAATTGACCCGAATGATGCGGACACCTGGTACTTTCTAGGTGCCTCATACGCCCAGAACAAGCAATATGCCGAAGCGATCGACGCCTTCCAGCAGGCGCTGAAGCTGAACCCACTACACGCCTCGGCCGAATTCGGGCTCTCCCGCGCGTATCAGCAGTCGGCTGATCTCACTCATGCTCGCGAACATCTGACCCGGTTTCAATACATCACGCAAAAGAAGTTGGGCTCGCCGATCAGCTTGGCGTACGGAGAGCAAGGAAAGTATTCGCTGGCGGAAGAATCGCCAGGGGTGATCCGAACGGTTCCCCCTCAGATTTCGGTGCGGTTCGTGAATGTAACCAAGGAGGCGGGCTTGCCCATATCTGCCGGTCCTGGTGACTCGACATTTTTCCACGGACCGGGCGCCTGTTTCCTTGACTATGACAATGATGGCCTCGTCGATCTACTCCTTACGGACTATGGCACGCAAGGGGGAATGTCCCTCTACCACAACGTGGGGAACGGCAAGTTCGAAGATGTGACCGCCAAGGCTGGACTGGATCGCAAATCACGCGCGATCGCATGCGCTGCTGGTGACTACGACAACGACGGGTATGTTGATTTGGTCCTGAGTTTCATTGGCCGGGTCTTGTTGCTACACAATGAAAAGAACGGGACGTTCAAAGACGCAAGCGCGCACTTGCCGGTGAAGCCGAATGGGTCGGTGCGCACCGCGGCGTGGATTGATTATGACCACGATGGAGATATAGACCTCTTCCTAGGCAGCTCCGCAAAAGGACAATACCAAGGCTCCCCCGTAAATGATGAGCTTTGGCGTAACAATGGAGACGGTACATTCACGAACGTCAGCGAAGAAAAAGGGGTTGCCGGACAGGGACGTCATTGGACCGCATTGGGTACCGATTACAACAATGACCGCGCGGTGGACATTTTCGTGGCCGGACTGGACCCTGTAATCTTTGAAAATCTACGGGAGGGGGAATTCATTGCGCGCCAACCCTGGGACAATTCAATCCAAGACAACACCGGTGTTGCTATCGCGGACTTCGACCATGACGGATGGATGGATTTGGCGACCACGCATTTTGGTCAGGGTGTGGCCGCGCTGTCGCTTTGGCATAACGATCACGGAAAGAGTTATCGTGCAATACCGCTCCCAAAGACTGATCTTGACGTTGCTTTCGGCGTAGCCGCGTTCGACTACGACAACGACGGCTGGGTCGATGTCGCCGTTGTCGGCCAAACAGAGCGAGAAATGAAGGAAGGTGGGGGCGAGATCAGACTGTTCCGCAATCTCGGGCCTGACGGGTTCAGGGATGTCACGACGGACGTCGGGCTCGACAAGATCGTGCTCAAAGATCCGCGCGCTATTATCACTGGCGACTACGATGGCGACGGCGCTACCGATCTGCTCATCACTCAGAATCACGGTCCCGTTGTCTTGCTACGAAATGAAGGCGGCAATAAGAACCACTGGCTTCGCCTCAATCTGAAAGGGCTTGCCGACAACAAGAGCGCTATCGGGACCAAAGTCGAAGTCTTCGCGGGAGGAAATCGCCAGAAATTTGAAATCGCGGGATCGTCTGGCTATCTCGGACAAAACTCGCCCTATCTTACGGTTGGTCTTGGGCAAGCTAACCAAGCCGACGTTGTGCGCATGCTTTGGCCGACTGGAATTCTGCAGGATGAAGTCGAAGTGACCGGTGATCGCGAACAGAAATTCATGGAAATCGACCGCCGTGGCAGTTCATGCCCCACTCTTTTTGCTTGGGATGGTGAACGCTACAAGCTAGTTGGCGACATGCTCGGAGCTGGCGTGGTTGGGCATTGGGTTGGGCCCGGCCAGCGCAACATCCCGCGGCCTACCGAATACATGAAAGTGGATCGCAGCGTGATTCGGGAAAAAGACGGCAAGCTCAGCTTCCGCTTCATGGAGCCTCTGGAAGAGGCGGTGTACCTCGATCAAGTGAAGCTGCTGGCGGTCGATCATCCCGCGGACCTTGACGTTTACCCCAACGAATATTTTGCTAGCAATCCGCCTTATCCGCCCTTTAAAGTTGTATACAGCCGCGACGCGCGTCCTCCGGAGGGCGCTTGGGATGAACACGGCCACAACGTTTTGCCCGATCTGCTGGCGCATCGCTATTTCGGCGATTTCGAACTGCTGCCCTTTGCAGGCTTCACCAAACTGCACAGCCTGGAGCTCGATCTTGGCGAACCCTACCAGGGCGGCCCGCTGTGGTTGCTCCTGCACGGAGAGATTGAATATTTCAGTGCGACCGGCATGTACGCTGCCGACCAAGCCGGTATTCAGGGGATCGCGCCTTACGTGGAGGCACGTGGCGCGAACGGGAAGTGGGTGCGCGTGATCGACGACATGGGTTTCCCCGCCGGCGGGCCGCGCACTATGACCGCTGACCTCACCGGTCGTGTGCCCGAGGGCACGCGGCGCATCCGCATCTCGACCAACCTGCAGATCTATTGGAATAGCATCCTGATCGACCGTACCAGTCAGCATCAGGACGCTCGTCTCACGCCGGTTCCGCTTGCTCGCGCGGACGTGCGCTTTCACGGATTTCCCCTGAAGATCGAAGGCAAGCCGCCGGGCAACGTTATGTACGTGTATGAAAAAGCCAGCGCGACCGGGCCGTACACGCGTCCCGCGGGTGCTTATACCCGTTACGGCGATGTGCTCCCGTTGCTCACTGCGCTTGATGACCGGCTTGTCGTATTTGGATCGGGTGATGAAGTTGCTCTGGATTTTGATCCGTCGAGACTTCCCGCCTTGCCCAACGGTTGGGTTCGTGACTACTTCTTCGTGGCAAATGGTTACGAGAAAGATATGGACTTCTACGCCTACGATTTCAGCAGCGTCGATCCGCTTCCCTTCAGCACGATGATCAGGTATCCGTATCCTTCAGGACAATCGTTTCCTCTCGATGATGCGCACTTGAACTACATCCTCGAATACAACACGCGTTACATGTCGGGAAATGAGCAGCGACGCTACCGGTTCGACTACGCTCTCCCAAAGTGAGTCGACCGAGAGGCAGCGTTCGGTGTTCGAGCGGATCTTCCTGGGATTGGCGATGTCTTGGGAGCTTCCTTACGGCGCGTCCGGAGCCACGTGGGCGGCCGAGAGCAGAACTCCATCTTGTGAAATCATCGGGTTTAGGGCACGCCATTACCTTAGTCTTCGTCCACTTGCGGTAACTATTACCTGAACCCCAGAGTAAGTTGTAGGGCATTCGCTCCCCAGGTATAAACAGGTTAGCTTCTTGATTGCACGAGGAGCTTACCGATACGGAGATGAATGCGGAGAGCGCTGGTAACTTTCTTAATGATGGTAGCGGGTCTGCAAGCGCAGACCATGAAACAAACCATGCATCTGGCTCCGAGCGGCAAAGGATGGGGGGTTGAAGTCAGCGGGGCTGAGGTCGACAAAGAGTCTGTGCTCCCCACGGCCAAAACGGCGGCGAATAATGGCATCAGCTACCACGGCGGCCCGGTGATGCGGGCCAGTTCGGTACACGTGTATTTCATTTGGTACGGCAACTGGACCAACGGTCCCAAGTCTTCCGACAGTCAGACTACCGTGAATCTGTTGAACATTCTGTTTGGACCGACTCGCGGCATTGGCGGCTCCGGCTACTTCAAGATCAACACGACGTACAACGATACCGTGGGCCACCCAACCGGAAACATTGCGCTGGTGGCATCCACGGCCAACAACTACAGCCGGGGGAAGAAACTGGCGGACACCGACGTGGAGAGTATCGTAAGCGGCGCCATCAGCAGTGGTTCGTTGCCAAAGGATGCCAACGGACTGTATTTTGTCCTCACCGCGTCCGATGTTGCCGAGACCTCAGGTTTCTGCAACCTTTACTGCGGCTGGCATGACCACAGCCTGATCGGCGGGGCCGACATCAAATACGCGTTCGTGGGAAATACGGATCGATGCCCGGCTGCCTGCGAAATGGAGTCGGTGAGTCCCAACCGCGACAGTGGTGCGGATGGCATGGCTTCCGTGATGGCGCATGAAGCCGCCGAAACGATGACCGATCCCGATTTGAACGCCTGGTATGACTCCGCCGGCAATGAGATCGCGGACAAATGTGCTTGGAAGTTCGGCCCGGACACCGGTCTCGTTGGCCAGGGCGCCTACAATCAGACTCTCGGAACCTACAATTGGATGATCCAAATGCTCTGGGAGAACCGCCGCGGCGGCGGGTGCGACAAAACTTTGGGCGGCAAATTTTACAACCAGTGACCGGGTGCCGGATGCACCTCGGCGCCCTAACTTCACGCCGATTCGCTCAATGAAATCGTTTTAATAGTTGACAGTTTTGCCGCGGCATAATCCAATACCCGCACATGGCATCCGCTTCCACTGGCAATCCTGGCGCCGCGCGTCTGCGGCGAACCCTCACGCTTTGGGACCTGATTCTTTACGGCGTCATCGTCATTCAACCGGTTGCGCCACTGTCCGTGTTCGGCGTGCTCAGCGATCGCGGGCGCGGACACGTCGTCACCACTGTCCTGATTGCGATGGTGGCCATGTTGTTTACCGCCATCAGCTACGGACGCATGGCGCGGGCTTATCCCAGCGCAGGGTCGGCATTCACTTATGTCGGTCAGGAAATTAATCCAGCTCTGGGCTACGTAACCGGGTGGAGCATGGTGATGGATTACATGCTGAATCCGATGATCTGTACTGTCTGGTGCAGTCAGCAGGCGCACGTGTTTGCTCCTGGCGTTTCGTATACCGTCTGGGCCGTTTTCTTTGCGCTGGTTTTCACTGGGCTCAATGTTCAAGGAGTGAAAACTTCCGCGCGGGTGAACACCGGCTTGGCGGTCGCGATGGGCGTGGTGATCGTGATTTTCTTCGTGGCGGCGGCGCGATACGTCTTTGGGCATCCGCACGGCGACGCTGGCTTCTTCACTCGTCCTTTCTACGATCCGCAGATGTGGAATACGAAGGCCGTGCTGGGCGGGACTTCAATCGCTGTGCTCACCTACATTGGTTTTGACGGCATCTCCACGCTCTCGGAGGAAGCCGAGAACCCGCGACGCAACATTTTATTGGCCACCGTGCTCACTTGCCTGGTCATCGGTATTCTGTCAGCCGCCGAAGTCTATGCCGGGCAGTTGATCTGGCCGGCGTCGCAGCCCTTCCCTAACGTCGACGCAGCATTTACCTTCGTCGCCGCGCGCGCCTGGCCGCCCCTGCTCGCCATCGTCGGATTTACTTTGCTTGTGGCGAATTTCGGATCCGGGATGGGATCGCAATTGGGCGCCGCCCGCTTGTTGTATGGCATGGGGCGCAGCAACGCCCTGCCGAAATCATTCTTCGGGGCGGTCGATCCGAAGTATCATGTGCCTCGCAACAATGTGCTGTTCGTGGGCGTGATCGCGTTGGGCGCTGCGCTGCTGGTCAATTATGACCTGTTCAGTTACGGCTTGGGCGCGGAGATGCTGAACTTCGGAGCTTTGATTGCCTTTATGGGCGTCAATGCCGCGGCGTTTGTGCGCTACTATCTGCGCAGCGAAGAAAAGAGAATGACGAACCTGATTCCGCCGGTTGCAGGATTCCTGATCTGTTTGCTCCTCTGGCTGAACCTGAGCCGTCCCGCTAAAATCGCAGGCACGGTTTGGATGGTGGTCGGTATCGCCTTCGGTGCGTGGAAGACGAAGGGCTTCCGCAGCAATCTGGTGGATTTCGAGTTGCCGCCGGAGGAGAGCTGAGCGCTTTCTGATCCAACCCTCGGGGTTCTCCGCGCACTCCGCGATTTAAGGTCTTGGGTTTATCAGGGCCTCATCAAAGCCTTAAAACGCAGAGATCGCGGAGAAAGCCGCTGAGGGCGCAGAGGGCTCCGACAGGACAGCCCAATCGCTCGATTGGTTTATAATAAATAACTCGCCCTTGTACTCCGGAGTGATAAGACGATGATTCGATTTTTGCAAACCCCTGGTCCGATCAAGAAGGTTGTTCTTGGCGGTCTATTAACGGTTATTTCGGGGCTCATGGTGATCACCTTGGTCCCTGGTTTCGGCAATACCGATTTTTTTGGCAACACGCCCGCTCGGGGAGTGGTGGCCAAGGTGGCAGGCGCGGATATCACCAGCCAGGAGGTTCAGCGCCAGGCCCGGGAGATGGTGCGCCAGCAATTCCCGCGCGGCGGAGCCCAGGCCTCCATGTTGCTGCCGTTCTTTGCCTCGCAGGCGGCGCAGCAATTGATCCAGCGGCAAGCCATTATTGCGGAGGCTCAACGTCTCGGATTCCGGGCGACCACCGAGGATGTGCGCGACGAACTACAGCACGGCCGCTATGCCCAGGCGCTTTTCCCCGGAGGCAACTTCATCGGGCAAGCGGAGTACGAGGAATTGCTGCAACAGCACGACCTCACCGTTTCCATGTTTGAGCAGGGCGTGAAGGACGAGATCCTGATTGATAAGCTGCGCAGCCTGATTTCGGGCGGCGCCATGGTCTCGGATGCCGAGGTGCGGCAGAAATTTGAGAAAGAGAACACCAAGGTTAAGTTCGATTATGCGGTGCTGCGCAAGGATGACATTCTCAAAGGGCTGCATCCCACCGCTCCTGAATTGAAGGCGTTCTACGATCGCAACAAGGCGACCTACAACAACTCGATTCCGGAGAAACGCAAAGTCAAGTACGTGGTCATTGATACCGCGAAACTTCAGGCCGAGGCTCAAGTCAGCCAGCAGGATCTGCAGAGTTATTACGATCAGCATCGTGACGAGTTTCGCGCGGCCGAGCAAGTGAACGTTCGGCAGATCCTGATTAAGACTCCGCTGCCGGGTCCGGACGGCAAAGTTGATCAGAAGGCCGTCGATGGTGCACGCAAGAAGGCGGACGACGCGCTCCAGCAGTTGAAAGCCGGGGCGAAGTTCGAAGATCTCGCCAAGAAGTATTCGGAAGATCCGAGCAGCAAGGATGGAGGCTCGGTGGGATGGATCAAGCGGGGAGGTTTTCCTGTTGCCGAAGTGGACAAGGCGGCTTTTTCGTTGGCGAAGGGCGGAACCAGCGACGTGATCAATGCGGGATACGCTTTCGTCATTCTTCGAGTGGAGGATAAGCAGGACGCTCACCTGAAGTCGCTGGCGGAAGTGAAGGATCAGATCGAGCCGCTGATCAAGCAACAGAAAGCTCAGCAGGCCGCCGATGCCGCGGCCACGGCGATGCTCGCTCAAGCGCGGACCGGTGGCCTTGACAAAGCGGCGGCCGCGAAAAACATGCCCGTGATCGCAACTGACTTTATCAGCCGCACGGATTCGCTGCCCGGTGTCGGCAATTCACCACAGTTCACCGAGGCGGTGTTCAACGCGGCGGAAAAATCTCCGCCCGATCAAGTGCCAGTGTCGCAGGGCTTTGCGGTATTCGAATTGGTAGCCATCAAACCGCCGGCTACGCCGACGTTTGAAGAAATCCGCAGCCGCGTGGAAACCGAATTCAAGAACGAGAGATCAGGAACTCTGTTGACGCAGAAGACCCATGAACTCTCTGATCGCGCTAAGGCCGACCACGATTTGAAGAAGGCCGCCAAAGAGCTCGGCGCCACCATGAAAACCAGCGATTTCGTGCTGCCGGATGGACAGGTTCCCGATATTGGTTCGATGTCTGGAGCCGCAGCCGTCGCCTTCAGCCTTAAACCGGGCGAGATTAGCGGTCCAATCGACAGCGGCAACACCGGAGTTGTGTTGGCGATTCTGGAAAAACAATCGCCTACCGACGCGGACTTCGTCGCCAAGAAGGATCAGATCCGCGATACGCTGGTGCAGTCTAAGCAATCCGAACTGTTTGGCCTGTTCATGGCGAACCTGCGCGAGCGCATGGAAAAGTCGGGAAAGATCAAGATTAATGAACAGGAGATGAAAAGCTTGACCAAGCAGCAGGCCGGGGGCGAAGAGGGCGAATAGCGAGTCGGCGAAAAAATCGCGCCTAGCGTTGCGATCAGGGTCAAAGTTTGCACCCGATAGATTCCGCACTGCGACGAAATTATCTTAGGCGAGAAGCACGAGTAAGTCGGGGAGCCAATCTCGCTTCATACCTCATCATTCAGACGGAACAGTAGGCATATGTCATTCCCTCGCATAACCGGAATTCTGCTTCATCCCACTTCGCTGCCGTCACGTGGCGGCATCGGTGATTTCGGGCCGTCCGCCTACGAGTTTCTCGATTTCCTTGCATCCGCGAGGCAGGGGTTGTGGCAGGTACTGCCGCTGGGGCCGCCCGCGAACGGCAATTCTCCCTACTCTTCGACCTCGGCGTTCGCCGGCAATCCTCTACTGATCAGCTTGGAGCGCCTGGCCGAGCATGGTTGGATTGAGGCGTCGCAGTTGCATGACCTTCCTGACTCCGCCGGGCTCATTGACTATGACCAGGTCCACGAACACAAGCTCCCATTGCTGACGGAAGGAGCTCGTAAGTTTCTGGATTCGGCTTCCGGAGCCGCAAGGTCGCGCTTCGAACGATTCCGCGCCGAGAATGAGTGGTGGCTGGAAGACTTTGTCCTTTACGATGCCTTAAGGGATCGCTATCACAAGCAAGGCTGGAACGACTGGCCGCGCGAACTGGCGCGCCGTGAAGCGGGCGCGCTTCAAACCGCTCGCTCGGAACTGGACTCAGAAATGGCTGTCTGCAGGGTGATCCAGTTTTTTTTCTATGAGCAGTGGCGTGCCTTGCGCCTCTACTGCGCACAAAAATCAATCCGCGTGGTCGGCGACATCGCCATCTTTGTGGATTACGACAGCGCCGACGTCTGGGCGAATCGGGAATTGTTTCGTTTGAAAGCCGACCTCGGGCCCGAAGCAGTTTCCGGGGTGCCTCCGGACGCATACAGCGCCACGGGCCAGCGCTGGGGAAATCCTCTTTACGACTGGGAGGCGATGCGGGCGCAGGGTTACAGGTGGTGGGTGCAGAGGTTGCGTTGGGCCACGCAGACTTGCGATTTCATCCGCCTCGATCACTTTCGCGGATTCGCGCAGTTCTGGGAGATTCCCGCAAGCGAACCCACCGCAATCCATGGCCGTTGGGTGGATGGTCCCAGGGACGAGCTGTTTAACAAGCTGCGCGAAGAATTGGGCGGCCTGCCATTCTTTGCCGAGGATCTGGGTTACATCACTCCGGACGTGCACGAACTGCGCGAGCGTCATCAGATTCCGGGCATGGCGGTGCTGCAGTTTGGCTTTAGCGATCCGGGCGCGCATGTGTATCTGCCCCATCGTCTCAATCGCGATCGCGTAGTCTACACCGGCACTCATGACAATGACACAACTGTCGGCTGGTGGAAGTCGGGCACCAGCGATCAGGAACGCCGCGCGGTGGAAAGTTACCTCGGACACTCTGAAGATGGCGTCAATTGGGCCTTCATCCGCGCTGCCCAGGCTTCCGTCGCCAGCTTTTCCATCGCCCCTCTTCAGGATGTTCTCGGGCTGGGGAGTGAGGCCCGTTTGAATACTCCCAGCGTCACGAACGGTAACTATCGCTGGCGTTATCAGCCGGGCTCGTTGCGGCGCGAGCTGGCAGAGCGGCTGGCGAGCCTCGCAGAAGTAACCGACCGTCAGGCGCAGCCTGTTGTAGTGCCATCCAGCGAAGACTTCGTCGCCTGAATCAGTCATGAAGAAAAACGCCGAGTTGGGAGCGTTCTCTCCGTATCGCCTTTGGTCCCTTTTGCCGCGGGTCGAGACGTCGCGTTTGCCCGATCTGCTGATGTTCGCGGCGGCCATCGCAATCTTCTACGGCGTTTTGGTGGTCGGGCGAACCTGGCTCGGCCCATTTACTCCCTCGGTTGAAATTTCACAGAGCCCGTTAGCGCTTCCTGCCTACGCCGGCTTGTCGCTGTTGCGCATCACGCTTGCATATGTCTTGAGCTTGGCGTTCACGCTTGTCTACGGCTATATCGCTGCCTATAACGCCAAGGCCGAACGTTTCATGATTCCGTTGTTGGATGTTCTGCAATCCATCCCTGTACTGAGTTTCCTGCCCGGAGTGATGCTGGCCATGGTCGCGCTATTTCCCAGCCGCCAGTTGGGCGTCGAACTCGGAGCAATCCTCCTGATATTCACCGGACAAGTCTGGAATATGGCTTTCAGTTTTTATGCCTCGCTGAAAAGCATTCCACGCGAGATGCGTGAAGCCGCCCAGATTTACGGCTTCAGTTGGTGGCAGCGTTTCACTGAGATCGAATTGCCATTCGCCGCAATTGGCTTGGTCTGGAACTCGATGATGTCGGTGGCCGGGGGATGGTTCGCGCTGATGGCCTGCGAGATGTTCGTGCTCGGCTCGCGCGACTTCCGCTTGCCCGGCTTAGGCTCCTATCTGCAAACCGCCGCCAGCGCCGGAGACACGCGGTCGATTCTCCTGGGCGTCTTCACTATGATCGCCGTGATTGTGCTGCTCGATCAATTCGTGTGGCGGCCGGTGATCGCGTGGGCGGAGAAGTTCAAAGTCGAGCAGGTGGAAAGCGCGGAGGTGCCCCACTCCTGGGTGCTCAACCTCGTGCAGCATTCACGCATGCTGGCGCAGCTGGAGACAAAGGCCATCTTCCCGTTGCGCGAATCTCTGATGTCGTACTTTTCTCGACGGCACAGGGCCGACCCGACCGCTGTAGGGGGACCGCGTTGGAAGACTTGGGTGCTTGGCATTCTGGGCGTGGCCGCCTTGGGCCTCACGGGATACGCGGTGGTTCGAGTTGCGATCCTGCTGACCGGCCTCGATCACTCCGAGGTGTCCGAGTTGGGACGAGGGCTGGGAGCGACGCTCCTGCGCGTCATTGCGGCCCTGTTGATCGGCGCAGCCTGGACAATTCCAGTAGGCGTGAAGATTGGTTTGAGTCCGCGCCTGGCTCGCGTGGCGCAACCGTTGGCGCAGATCGCTGCATCCGTCCCGGCGAACGCGTTCTTCCCCGTTATCCTGCTGATCCTGATTCGTCTGGGCGGCGGACTCGGCATCGGCTCGATCCTGCTGCTCCTGCTCGGAACGCAGTGGTACATTCTGTTCAACGTCATTGCCGGAGCGATTGCGATTCCGACCGACCTGAAGGAAGTCTGTTCGGTCTGCCGGATCAGCGGCCTAGAACGCTGGCGCAAACTCATCCTTCCGGGAATATTTCCCTATCTTCTGACGGGCATGGTTACCGCGTCAGGAGGCGCTTGGAATGCCAGCATCGTCGCCGAGTATTTTCATTTCAAGGGGCAGACATTTTCTACCATCGGCCTTGGCTCGACGATAAGCCGCGCCACCGACAGCGGAAATTTCGACCTGCTGATCGCGGCAACCATCGTGATGGCTGCCATGGTGGTCACAGTAAATCGTTTGGTTTGGCGGAGGCTTTACCGACTCGGCGAAACGCGCTTTCGGCTGGAGAGCTAAAAAAGCCGGGACCTTTCGATCCCGGCTGCAGTTGGCTGGTTGCCCGGATAAAACTGTTTTCGATGGGGGACGGGCGTCCTCGCCCGTTCTGCCCGAACTCTACGCGCTCCTTCTTGGGCGCACGGTCAAATCCCGCACTTGCGTCAGGATGCTCGACATTTGCATTCCATTCAACTGGTTCACGAAGGGCAGGATCTCGGCGATAAACGAATCCTGCATCAGTTCGCGGACTTCTTCCTGTCGATTGCGCTCGCCACCGCTAAGCAGATCGGGTACCGTGACCTCCAGCGCATTCGCCAACCGCTCCAGCGAAGACAGAGTCGGAGTCGCCTTCTCGTTTTCGATCTTGGAGACGTAAGTCCGCGGAACGGACATACGCGCCGCCAGTTGTCGCTGGCTGAGCCCATTGCGCAGACGCATGGAACGGATCGACGCCGCCAAGTGCAAGTGTCCGCGGCCGTGCCCATTCGTCGGCACCATCTGGGGCGGGGGCGGCGCCGTGACCACTTCCGGCTCGTCTTCATCCAACGAGAAGTGGCAACGGCGGCAAAGATCGTTAGACGTACGAAATTGAACCAGAAGGCATCGATCGCAACGGACGACTTCCCTGGAATCTACTGGGGCAAGAGTTGTGGCCATCTAAGGTGTGGGAGGGCCAGAGCGGGCTTCTCCTGGAACCGAGTGAACCAAACTTGATACGGTTCCCGACCTGCAGCGTAATCTGCGGTACAACCCCTGTGGATGTCAAGCACAATCTGCAGGCACAACTCGCAGTATGATGTTAGAAAAGCAAAATGGAATCCTGATCGACGCAGTTCGTGGCATACCGTTTCGGAATGCCGGGGAAGAGCGCGGCTTCAGCCGTGCTGTCAAAACCCGCTAGGAGTCGGGCTTTAGCCCCTGAGAGCGATTGCTTTACTCCCAGCCCGTGACTGCGAGAGTTCAAAGGAGAAAGATGACAATTGATCGCGAGTGCGCATGGGGTTTACTAACTGAGTTCACCCAGTCAGAAAGTTTGCGAAAGCATGCTTTATCAGTCGAGGCGTGCATGCGCGCCTACGCACGAAAACTCGGCAGCGATGAGGATCTCTGGGGTGTCGTCGGCCTGCTCCACGACTTCGATTACGAGAAATATCCAAGCGCAGAAGACCACCCGTATAAGGGCAACGAAATTCTGAAAGAGCGTGGCTACTCGGACGAAATTCGCCGCGCGATAATGTCGCACGCAGAATACACTGGCGTGACGCGCGACACGCCGATGGAAAAAGCGCTCTTCGCCTGCGACGAGCTGGCCGGATTCATTACCGCAGTCGCCCTGATAAAGCCGGGAAAATCTCTTGCCGAGGTAGACGCTAAGTCGGTGCGAAAGAGAATGAAAGACAAAGCCTTCGCCCGCAAAGTAAATCGCGACGACATCGTGAACGGCGCCGCCGAGTTGCGTGTCGATCTGGAAGAACACATCACATTCTGCATCGAAGCTCTGAAGCCAATTGCCGACAAGCTTGGCCTCGACGGAAGTGCGGCCAAATCGGCCTAAGGATTTCCTGTCATGTGAGGACGGGTCTCTGACCCGTCCGGCCGAGCAAAACTCGGCTAACGGGCGGCGCGAATCCTCGTGAGAGTGTTACCGCAGCGCCTCCGCCACCTTGCCACTCGCGATCAACTCCGAGATCCGCGCAAAATCCTGATACATGACCCGATCTTTATCCATCGTCGCACACACCGATCGAATCGCCGCGTGGGCTGCCAGTCCGCGCTTGCCGGTCTTAAGCGGTGCCACAAAATCCAACGCCTGCGCAGCAGCCATAGCCTCAATCGCCATCGCATTGCGGGTGTTGTCGAGGATCCGCTTCAGCTTCAGTGACGCGGTCATTCCCATGGAAACGAAATCTTCTTTGTTGCCCGAAGTGGTGATGGAATCCACCGAAGCGGGATGCGCCAGGATTTTGTTCTCACTCACCAGCGCCGCGGCCGTAACCTGTGGCATCATGAAGCCAGAATTCAGTCCCGCACCTGCCGCGAGAAATGGCGGCAGACCCTCGTTCAGCGCGGGATTTACCAACCGCTCTAACCTTCGTTCCGAGATGCCGGCCAGAGCGCTCAGCGCAATTCCCATAAAATCCAGGGCAAACGCCAACGGTTCACCATGGAAATTCCCGCCCGAAATAACGTCGCCTTCGCCATCTGCCTGCCTCGGATTCTTGACAAAAACCAGGGGATTGTCCACGGCGGAGTTCACCTCAATCTCCATCACTTCGCGGCAGTGAGCCAGCGTGTCACGCACCGCGCCGTGTACTTGCGGCATGCAACGCAGAGAATACGCATCTTGCACCCGACTGCACTCCCGGTGCGATTCGCGAATCTGGCTCCCTTCAAGCATGCGCCGCAGATTTTCCGCCGTCTTCAACTGGCCCCGGTGCGGGCGCGCCTGGTGAATACGTTCATCAAAGGCCGCATCTGTGCCGCGCAATGCGTCCAGTGTAAGTGCGCCAATCACGTCGGCGGAATCCACCAGCGTTTCGGCCGCAAGCAAAGCCAGGATTCCGACCGCTAGCATCCCTTGCGTCCCGTTGATCAGCGAAACCGCCTCCTTCGCCTCGAGCACGACCGGTTTGATTTGAGCTTGCCGCAAAGCGTCCGCTGAAGAAATTCGGACGCCTTTGTCGTTGATGCACTCGCCTTCACCAATCAACGCCAGCGCAAGATGGGCCAACGGAGCCAAATCTCCGCTCGCCCCAACGCTGCCCTGCGACGGAACAAACGGTGTGACGCCGCGATTCAGCATCTCGCAAATTGCGTCAATAACCTCGCCGCGCACGCCGGAGAAGCCCTTGGAAAGCGAATTGGCGCGTAGCAGGATCATGGCCCGGACCTCAGCGGACGCCAGGGCTTCGCCCACGCCCACGGCATGCGACCGAACCAGGTTGACCTGCATCTCGCGAATCTGTTCGCCCGCAATGCGCACGTCGCTCAGTTTGCCGACGCCGGTCGTGATGGCATAAGAGACTTGGTTGCTGGCGACCAACGCGTCCACGACAGTGCGGGCTCGGCCCACCGCAGATCGAGCATCAGGATCGAGGAGCACGGGCCGACGCTCGAGCGCCACCTCACGCACTGCTTCTAAAGTTAAATCGTTGCCGCTAATGTGAAGTGCTTTCAATGGATCTGCCGATCGCCTTTCAGACTAAACGCAGTCCTCAGTTGTCATTTCCCATCGCCGCCCGGAATGCGCTCATGTACTTTTCCGGCAGCGGCACTTTCTTCATCTCCGGATCAACCACGATGTGCGTGGTGTCGCCCTCGGCCAGCAGCGTTCCGTCATCGGCGCGCACCAGTTCATATTCAAACTGCACCAGGGACTCACGAAGGTATTTCAAATGGGTGCGCACGATAACCTCATCGTCATAGCGCGCTGGAGCCTTGTAGCGGCATCGCGCATCGATTACGGCGATCCCGCAACCATCCTTCTGCTCCATGTCGCGATACGAAAAACCGAGTTGCCGCAGCAGTTCTACCCGGCCGATTTCGAACCACACGAAGTAATTGGCATGATAGACCACGCCCATCTGATCGGTCTCAGCGTAGCGCACCCTCATGCGAGTCTCGCCGACTACTGGATGATGGTTTCCCCCTCGGCTCATTCGCCGCTCCACCGCGGTTTACGCTTTTCGAGGAACGACGAGATACCCTCGCGAAAATCGTTAGTAGCCCGGATCGCCGCATTCTCCTGCACCGCGGACCGTATCTGCGCATCAAGTTCAACTCGTGCATGAGCGCTGAGCAGACGTTTCGTGGACACGAGGGATGCAGGGCTATTTTCCATGAGCTGCAACGCTAACTCGCGCGCGCGATCGAGCAGCCCTTCCGCGGAAATGATTTCGTTAATCAGACCGATGCGGTATGCCTCATCCGCCCCAATGATCTTGCCCGTCAGCAACAGGTCTCGCGCATGTTTCTCTCCGACTTGACGAAGTAGAAAAGTCGAAACAATCGCTGGTACGAATCCGATGCGTACCTCGGTGTAACCGAACTTCGCGTCCGACACGGCCAGAGTGAAATCGCAGAGGGTAGCAAGCCCACAGCCTCCAGCAATGGCTGGCCCGTTCACCGCTGCAATGGTTGGCTTGGGGAAGTCATACAGTGAGCGAAAGAGATGGGCCATGCTTTCGGAATCCTTCAGATTCTGCTCCGGCGATCTGCCCACAAGCGCCTTCAGATTCTCCAAGTCCATGCCCGAGCAAAATGCTTTCCCCGCTCCCGTGACAATGAGCACCTGCGCAGATGACTTGGCAACGCCGTCCAGCGCGGTGGATAACTCGTCGATCAATTCGTAACTGATCGCATTGCGCTTATCCGGACGATTGAGGGTAATGGTGGCGACCCGCGAATCATGCGCCAGATGAATTGTTTTGTAATCCATGCCTGAGTTATCTCGTCGTCCTTCAATCTGCGGCAGCCGAATTTGTGTAGCGCGCCCCGATCTCTGACGTCGCCCGGAGAAGCACATCGAAACTCTTCAGTGACGGCAGGTTCGCGCCGCGCGCCGTTAATGCTGCAATGACCTGCTCCGTCGCGACGTTGCCGATCAAAGCATCCTGAGCAAACGGGCATCCACCCAGCCCGCCTAACGCAGAATCGAATCGACGGCAACCGGCGTCGTACGCCGCCGTTACTTTTTCCGCGGCCTGATCGGGCCGGCTGTGCAGATGCACGCCAATCTCCAGATAGTCATACTTGGAAATCACCGCGGAAACCAGCTCACCAATCTGCAGCGGACCCGCGATCCCAACTGTATCCGCCAACGAGATCATGCGTATGCCGATAGATTCAAGCAAATCCACCGCATCAACGACCTCGCCCACATTCCATTGATCGCCATAAGGATTTCCGAACGCCATCGAGATATAAACTACCGTATCCAGTCCAGCCTCTTCACCTTTACCTTTAATCTTCTCCAGTTCATCGATGGCTTCTTCGAGCGTCTGGCGCTGGTTGTTGCGCAAGAACGTTGGCGAAACCGAATAAGGGAATCCCAGCGTACGCACCGCGTTGGTACTGATGGCCCGCTGCGCGCCCTTTTCATTTACTACAATGCCGATAATCTCGACGTCATCGGGAGGATCGAGTTCCTTCATAACTTCCTCCGAGTCAGCCATCTGGGGCACGGCAGTGGGAGAGACGAAGGAAGTGGCATCAATGTGCTTGAATCCAGCGCTGATCAAAGCCCGCAGATACTCCAACTTGATTTGCGTAGGGATTTGCCCTCGCAGTCCCTGCCAGGCATCCCGCGGGCACTCGACGAGTTTGACAGATTCAGACATTTCAAAACTTGGCCCACGGATTTATGCGGATTCTCACCGATTAACCCCGGTGTATCCGCGCTGACCCGTGAAAATCTGTGGCTACGTTTGCAGCACCCCAACCTTGAACTCCGGCACCTCCGGGTTCAGCGATGCCGCTTCCAAGGCCTGCGTGATCGCGTCCCGCGTTTCGATGGGATCGATAATCTTGTCAATCCAAAGCCGGGCGGCGCCATACCGCGGGTCGGTCTGTTCGTCGTATGTGCGCTTCGTCGCTTCGTAGAGCTCCTTCTTTTCCTCTTCTCCCAACTTGTTTCCGCCGCGTTCCAGTTGTTTGAGTTTGATTTCTACAAGGACACTGGCCGCGGAATCGCCGCTCATCACGGCATATCGCGCTGTCGGCCAGGCAAACAGAAAGCGCGGATCATAGGCCTTGCCGCACATCGCGTAATGTCCGGCGCCGAATGAGCCGCCAACGATCACGGTGATCTTGGGCACAACCGAATTTGAAACCGCATTCACCATTTTCGCTCCCGCCTTGATGATGCCGCTCCACTCCGCGTCGCGCCCCACCATGAATCCGTTCACATCATGAAAGAAGATGAGCGGAATCAGGTTCTGATTGCAATCCATGATGAACCGCGCGGCTTTCTCCGCGGATTCGGTATAGATCACACCGCCAAACTCAATTCGTTTGTGGCCTTCGTGGTCGGTTGCGTGCGCATGCAGTTTCTGGTTGGCGACAATCCCCACCGCAAATCCGCCGATGCGCGCATAACCGCAAAGCAAAGTCTTACCGTACTCCGGCTTATATTCGTCGAAGCGGCTGCCGTCCACGATGCGCGCAACAATCTCCTTCATATCGTAGGGCCGCCCGGGAGAGGAATCATAAATCCCGTAGATCTCTTCCGCTGCCAGCGCAGGGTCTTCCGGCTTTTTGCGGTCCCACGGAGACTGCCGCCGATAGCCCCACTTCTCGACGATGGCACGAATCCGCGCCAGGCAAGCTTCGTCATTCGGCTCACGGAAATCCACCGTGCCGCTGATGGCCGAATGCATGGCTGCACCGCCCAACTCCTCGGCAGAAACTTTTTGTCCGATGGCTGCCTGCACCAGGGCCGGACCGGCCAGGAAAAGTCCGCTGCCGTCCGTCATGAGTACGTGATCGCACATCACGGGAAGATATCCCCCGCCCGCCACGCACATCCCCATGATCGCCGCGATCTGCGGAATGCCCATGGCCGACATCACCGCGTTATTGCGGAAAACGCGCCCGAAGTCATCGGTGTCAGGGAATACATCCTCTTGCAGAGGCAGGAACACGCCTGCGGAGTCGACCAGATACATGGTTGGAACACGATTCTCGATGGCGATGTTTTGTGCCCGAATAACCTTTTTTGACGTCATGGGAAAGAACGCGCCGGCCTTTACCGTCGCGTCATTGGCGATGATCATCACCAACCTGGTATGGATGCGTCCCAGTCCGGTGATCACCCCGGCCGCGGGTGCCCCACCCCATTCTTCATACATGCCGTAGGCTGCGAACGATCCGATTTCAAAAAAACTGCCGGCATCGACCAACAGGTTAATGCGTTCCCGCGCCGTGAGGCGACCCTTGTTATGTTGGCTCTCAATGGCCTTCAGCCCGCCGCCCTCTCGAATTTTCTCCTCTTCGTTGCGCACTTGCGAAACCATGTCCGCCAGGAAACGCATGTTCGCTTCAAAGCGCGGAGAGGTAGCATCCACGCGTGTTTCGAGGACGCTGGAAGTCGAGGGCGTGCTGAATTCGTTTCGGTCGGCCATGAAGGGGAACAGCGAACCATTTACGGTATAACAGCGGAGCCACACCGCGCAAACGGAGGTTCAGCTATTTGCGGTCGTGCGTCCTGCATCGCCGCGCTGCCTCAGCCAGAGGATGCTCCGCCACTGCGTTGACCAAACCATATCGCAATGCATCCCCTGCATGTACCTTCGCAGCAGCGACAAACATCTCCAGGGCTTTTGTTCTTCCCACCAGCCGCGGTAACCGTTGAGTTCCGCCCCAGCCGGTGATCAGGCCCAGCGCCGCACCCCGATGTCCGAAAATCGCGTCCGGCGAGGCGATTCGCTGGTGACAAGCGAGCGCCAGATCAAGTCCTCCGCCCATGCAGTATCCAGAGATTGCCGCGTACACCGGTGCAGGAAATCGTTCCACCGCATTCATCAGCGCTTGGCCGATTTGGGAGAATCCATACGCCTCCGGTGCCGTTAAGGCAGCAATCTCTCTCAGATCGGCTCCGGTAGAAAAGAATCTCTGATTTCCCGTGACGATCAACGGTCCCGGCTCGCGCGCCAGAGTCCGTAACGCTTCAGTCAGCGCCAGCACGCATGCCTGACTCAAGCGATTCGTACCGTCGTCGGATTGCAAACGCAGCACGCAGATGCCGTTCTGGTGTTCGAGACGAAAAGGCTCTGCAGTTAGCATTTAGCACTTAACCAACGCATTGCGCCCTGAGGCTCTGCAGGGCCAAGTGCTAAATGCTAAATGCCAAATGTTAAGTGCTTTTTTCCATCCACTGATCCAGTCGGCAGCCGTCCTCGTCCAGCAGGAAGCTTCCCACCCCGAAACACTCGCCAAAGATGCGATGCGATTCGGGATCGCGGGCCGCGCGCGTGATCCATTGCTTTCCAACCTGATACTGGCTCGCCGTAAACCACTTTTGTGGCAGGACCTCGACCAGACTGGCCTGTAGGTAGAAGACGTACAGTGCAAACGCTGGACCATCATTTCCCTTCGTCGGGTAACTCATGGGAACAATCAACTCGTCGACGGATGCCAACTCCGCCGGGACTTCTATCTTGTGCATACCTGCCTCGAGCCCAAGCGGGACCTCAAAGTCGGCAACCGGAGCCGTGCCTGCATAAATGCGCTCCGACGATTGCTTGAACCATCCCGCAATCTCGGTGAGATCGAAAGCCTTAAGTTGGTCGGGATCAAAGCACGCCAGGCGAATACTCCGTCCCTCCGGACACCAGATGCCGAGTTGCGAAGGCGAAACGAAGAATGGACGGCAATACGTATTCAAGCGCCAGACGCGGTTTGTTCAGGCTCCTGCACGAGTCCAAGCGAGACCACGTAGCCCAACGGACCTTCGCTTCCGTGATGAGTCCAGGCGAAGCGCTGACCGGAGATGGAGGTCACTCGAGGGAAGGTTTTCCAATACCAGGGAGTGGGTCCGATCGTGCGAGCGAGAATGTCGCGCAGGCCGGAAGTGCCGATCTCTGTCATCCGCCGGCCGTCGGCACTGTTCGCGGCTTAATGTTGCCGCGAATAAATTGCACGATGGCGTCCATGGCGGTGCCCGGCTGGAAAATTGCGGCAACCCCGATTTGCTTTAGATGGGCAACATCCTGGTCAGGTATGATACCGCCGACGACAACGATCACGTCGTCCATCTTGCTGTTGTTTGAGCAGATCCATGACGCGAGGGACGATCGCATTGTGTGCACCCGAAAGAATCGACAGCCCGATGACGTTAACGTCTTCCTGCACGGCGGCGCTTACGATCATCTCCGGAGTCTGACGCAGGCCGGTGTAGATGACTTCCATGCCAGCATCGCGCAGAGCTCGCGCAATGACCTTGGCGCCTCGGTCATGCCCGTCAAGACCAGGCTTCGCGACCAGCACACGGATTTTCTGCTCAGTGGCATTTTCTCGCTGCAGAGCGAACGCTTTAGGATACAACAGCGACAGGGAAATCAACCAATCGAATGAAGAGCAACTTACGGGTGATTCTCCGGTTTTCCTTTGTGGACGGAGCTCCTGAGCGAAGTCGGTGTCCTCTGTGGTTTACGATTTTTCCCGTTACACCGTCTTGACATCCAAACTTCGCCACAAATACCAGCAGGCGATACTGCGATAAGGTTCCCACGCCTTCGCGATCTTCTCCATCTGCAGAGGTTTGGGTAATTTGCGTTTGTTGTAGTGCTTCTTGATCGCCATTTGAACGCCGAAGTCGCCGGTCGGCAGCACGTTTGGACGTTTCAAGCGTGAACATCAGAAACATGTGAGCAGTCCAAACCCCGACGCCCTTGACCTGCGTCAGATGCTTTATGACCTCTTCGTCGCTCATCTCTGGCAGGCAGGTGAAGTTCAGTTCACCGCGAATGGCGCGCTCCGCCATGTCACGCAGATAAGAAGATTTCTGTTTCGAGAGGCCGACGGACCGAAGTTGTTCATCAGTGAGCTTTACGATTCCTTCCGGAGTCAGAGGTTCACCGGCCAACCCCGCGAATCGCTTAAAGATGGTTTCTGCAGCTTTCCCATTCAACTGCTGATAGACAATGGCCTCGGCAAGGCTATGAAACACCGGTTCGCCAAACTCCATGCGGCAGGGCCCGACGCGTTCAATGATGCCACGCATCACAGGATCAGATTTCTTCAGGTGATTGATAGCTTTCCGCATACGAAGATTAGACGAAAGTCAGACTCAGAAGGATAGCAGAGCTTCGTGTGGCCAGGCGCACTTGCTCGCGTTGCTCTTGTGGAATCTCTTGGTGTCGAAACAACTCGTCAGGTCGGGCATGCTCGCGTTGCCGATCCGGCGGCTCCCAAGCTTGCAAACCCTGAGCATCCGGTAGTACTCCGGCTGATTGTGGGGACCGACGGCGCGCCACGCGACATCAAAGTTGTGCGTTCGGTAGATAAGGACTTCGACGGAGCGGCACTGGAGGCTGTACAGCGTTGGAAGTTCAAACCTGCGACCTGTGATGGCGAACCTATTGAGGTCCTGATCGGCGTCGATATAACTTTCCGCACATTTTCAAACGGACGGCTACGTAAAGCTCGCCTCGGTGTACGTTCCAAACACTTCCCGCAGCGCATCGCAAATCTCGCCGACAGTCGCATACGCGCGCACTGCATCCACGATGTAAGGCATTGTGTTCGCCGGCGAAATGTTTCCTCTTAACGCGGCCGTCGGTTCTTCAGCAGCCGCTTTCTTCAGCGCATCCAAACGGCGGCGGACTTCCTCATTCGACCGCCGTGCCCGCAGGGCTTTTAGCTTCGCGCTCTGATGAACGGCTACACTCTCGTCAATGTATAAAATGTGCGGTGCCTCTTCCTCGATCACGAACTCATTCGCGCCGACAATGACTTTTTCCTTCGCCTCCGCCGCTCGCTGAAATTGATAGGAAGCCTCCGCAACCTCTTTCTGCGGATATCCCCGCTCGATGGCTTTGACCATTCCGCCCATAGCATCGAGCTTTTCGAAGTAATCGAACGTGCCTTTTTCCATTTGCAGGGTTAGATTTTCGAGAAAGTAAGAGCCGCCTAAAGGATCCACCGTTTGCGCAACCCCAGACTCATAGCCAATGATCTGCTGGGTGCGCAGCGCGATCCTCGCGGCTTCTTCTGTGGGCAGGGCGAGCGCTTCGTCGTAACCGTCGACGTGCAACGACTGCGTCCCTCCCAGCACCGCTGCCAATGCCTGAACGGCAGCGCGCGCGATGTTGTTCATCGGTTGCTGCGCGGTCAGCGAAACCCCCGCAGTCTGGGTATGGAACCGCAGCAGCCAGGTGCGCTGGTTCTTCGCTTCGAAGCGATCTTCCATCACCTGATACCAGATCTTGCGAGCCGCCCTATATTTGGCGATCTCTTCGAAAAAATCATTGTGCGCGTTGAAGAAGAAGCTGAGCCGCGGGCCGAACTCGTCCACGTCAAGCCCGCGCCGCCGAGCCCATTCCACATATTCCACGCCGTCATAGAGCGTGAACGCCAGTTCCTGTAGCGCTGTCGATCCCGCCTCGCGAATGTGATAGCCGCTGATCGAAATGGTGTTGAAGCGCGGCGTAAACTTCGATCCAAACTCGAAAGTATCGATCACCAGCCGCATCGACGGCGCTGGCGGATAGATGTATTCCTTCTGCGCAATGTACTCCTTGAGAATGTCGTTCTGAATGGTTCCGGAAATCTTCTTCCAATCCGCACCCTGCTGCTCCGCGACCACTAGATACATGGCCCACAAAATCGAAGCGGGCGAGTTGATCGTCATCGAAACCGTGGTTTTCTCGAGATCAATCCCACCGAAAAGGATCTCCATATCCTCGAGCGAATCGATGGCGACGCCGCACTTCCCGACCTCGCCTTCACTGGCGGGATGGTCGGAGTCGTAGCCCATCAGCGTCGGCAGATCGAAGGCAACCGAAAGCCCTCCTCCGCCATGTTCGAGCAGATACTTGTAGCGCTGATTGGTTTCTTCCGGCGAGGCAAAGCCGGAGAACTGGCGCATGGTAAAAAGTTTGCCGCGGTATCCCGTAGCGTGAATGCCGCGCGTGTAAGGCGGTTGGCCGGGATAGCCGAGGTACTGATCGTAGTTCCAGTCCTCGGGCAGATCAGCTTGGGTATACAGGCGGCGGATGGGCACGCCAGAGATTGTGGTAAAGCGTGCGTGGCCGCTCTCGTCGAGATTGGTGCCGGTGGACGCGCCGATCGGACGCTCAGGAGCTTTTTCCAGGGTTGGCGCCAGCGTCTTTTCCGCCCACTTTTTCTCTGTCTCGGAAGGATGACGTCCCTCGAATACATCTGCGATCGGACTCTCTGCCACTTGCGGCTTGGAAGGTTTCTTGTCAGCCATGAACACCCCGTCTGTATAGATGATATGGCCAGTTCAGGCGGGCGGCAAGGTGGGAGACGTAGCGAGCTACGTCTCCACGGCAGATGTCATTGCCTAGAAGCGCCGCTTGCAATGTCTCTACGAGAGAGATCCCACGCCTTGGCGTATTTCCACGACACATAGACCGAGTGATAGAGGTGCTGCAGCAGGCCCTCCTGTCCGTCCAGAAAGCCGAGTCGGATGAAATAGTTGTAGATGAAAGTCAGCAGCGGTCGGATGACGATATCGACAAAGCTGAAACCTCGATGCCCTTTGGCCACGGCAACCTCGGCGCCCATCGAGGAATAGCTGTTCATGTGGTCGATGTAGCCGCGCAGCGTGGGATAGGCATCGTGCAGCAGCGCATGGGAGAGTTTGCCAGTCGGACCATCGACCTTCATCGTGGGATGGGCCCCGTATTCCTCGAATCGTCCTTCACCGCGCCTCACTAGACGGAGCTTGGGATCGGGATAGAAACCACCATGCCGGATCCAGCGGCCAAGGAAAAAATTCTTGCGCGGAATCCAAAAGCCATTCAGCGCCGAGTTACCTTTCAGTGCATGCCCCATTTCGGCCGCTAGCTCAGGTTCCAGCGGCTCATCCGCGTCCAACTGCAGCACCCAATCCATCGACGCCTTATCCATCGCCGAATTTTTCTGCGCGGCAAAACCCTTCCACACTTCGACAAAAACTTTCGCTCCATAGGAGTGCGCAATCTCGACCGTGCGATCGGTTGAGCCCGAGTCCACCACAATGATTTCGCCTTTGCCATCGCGCACCAACGGCATCACACTCTCGAGGGTGCGAGGAAGGTTGTGTTCTTCGTTCTGCGTAATCAATACGACGGACAGCGTCACCGTGGAAGAATATCATCGGAGCTTAGGAAGACGGAAAGCAGAAACCGTTCAGCCCTGTCGTCTGATTGCCAGACGAACAGGGCCAAATCAACGTAGGCCGCTTAGTAACCTGGCGGCTGCGATGTCGCTCCCGGGCGCACCTCCTGCCGTGGCGCGACGTACGGCACGCTCGGCATGTGCGTGACCTGCCCGCGTTCGGCATCGGCCATCACGATTCCCGAATGGTCGAGCAAAAGGCCGGTGGCGCGGTCCAACTCGACCCGTGCCTTCTCGTAAGCTGCCTTGGCGGAGACCAGATTGGACTCGGCCGTCGTCAAGCCAGATTCGTCCTGCAAAACCGCTGTTGGGTTAGAAACACCAACCGCCAGTTTCTGCTGCTCGGCGTTCAGCGTTTGGCGGGCAAAGTCGACAGCAGCCTGGGCGGCTTGCACGCTGGCTCGATTCTGCTGTAACGCGAACTGAGCATTGCGCACCTCAATGCGGACCTGGTTCGCGAGTTGTTGCAGCCGGACCTGCGCCTGGCGATATTCCAACTCGGCCCGTACCTGGTCGGCCTGGGCCTCGCGATTTCGAATCGGAATGGTCAAAGTCACCCCAACCCCCTTGTCTGGTGCGGCGCCATTGACAAGCTGACTCAACGTCGAGCCGTAGCCGACCGGCCCGCCATTGCGAAACGGCGGAGCAGCTTGAGCTGGCGTGAAACATTTTACCGGGCTGCCCGGTGTCGTGCATGCGGGAGAGAGCTGAGCCGAATTCACATCTCCACCAATTCCCGATCCGCCGTAATATGCGAACAGATCGAGAGTAGGCAGCATCGCATTCCGAACCGCTTTGTTGTTGAGTTCGCGACTGCTCAGGTCAATCCGCGACTCAGCCAATTCGGCGCGATGACTAAGAGCGTCATTGACCAGATCCTGCGTGGGCACGACCGGCTCCTGCTCGGGCAGTTGCATGGTGGAGGTCGGAATTACGTCGGCTCCGGCCAGCGTCGGATCTTCCAGCGTACGGCTGAGCGCATTCTTCATGAGCAATTCCTGCAGCTCGAGATTGGTCTGAGCCAGGATCAAAGCTTGTTGATCGGTAGAGACCGTACTCTGCGCACTCACGACCTGAATCGGAGGCAAAGTCCCAACTCGCACCTGCTTCTGGTTGTCGGCGAGCGTCCGCTCCGCAAAGGACAGAGCCTCCTGTTGCACTCTCACGTTCTCATAGGCAAACACCAGATCCCAATACAGGTTTTCGATCTGGTCGACGGTTGTGATAATTTGCAGGCGGAAGGCAACGTCTGAGATTTCGCGGTTATTCTGAGCGATCCTGATGAAGCGTGTGTTAGCCAGGAAGCCGAAGCCTTGCAGCAAGTTCTGAGTCAGCCTGAACTGCAGGCCGGAGGCGAGGCTGGGCGTGTAAGTGCTCGTCGGATTATTGGTAGTCGTGTGCGTGTTGTTGAATCCCACTGCAAAGTTTGTACCCGAATGAAAACCCTGCAGATAGCTGAAATTGGCGGTGCCCGTGTTGCTGTTCACAATCGGCACGGGGCTGAACACACTCGTGGATTGGGCGAAGTTCCGGTCCATCTGAAGGGTGCTGGTGATCACTGGATCGAAGCTGGTGATGGTCGAGCCAATGCCCAAAGTTGAGCTGACCAAACCGTTCGTACCAGTACCTACGCCGCCCGCGGCTACGCTTGTGCCTCCGGCACCGGAGCCCACATTCCCGCTGAGCCCGCCCACGCCGCCGCCGGGCGTATTTTGTACGATCCCCGTGTTCACACCAAGAATGTTCGCGCCTGACTTGGCTCGCAGAATGTCCGTATCCGCGATGTTGAGGTTGTACCGGGCCAGCACCAGATCGAGGTTGTTCTCCAGAGCCAACGCAACTGCATCATCCATCGAAAGCATGATCTTGCCGTCATGCATCAACTGTTGAATGCGATCTGTATTGCTCAGGTTCGGCGGCGGCACGTATCCAGGCTTGTACGGGGCGATCACGTTGGGGAACTGCGAGCGCGGTTTGGAATAGTCCACCGGGGCATACTGCTGTTGCGGGGCTGGGGCCGGAATGGGCTGCGGCGCTTGCGGCAACAAAGGCTGCGCGGATTGCGCGTTCTGTGCCCAACCGCTGATCGCCACCACTCCGGCAAGTGCGACGGCCGCAACTCCCCGGCCAGCGGAATTCAATCGAAGCAAAGGCATTTTCTTTATCTCCTTTTGCGTAAAGACTCCTGGTGAATATTGCAGTGCTCTTCAATATCGAGATTGGATGCGTCCGAATTTTTGACGACACACGGGAACTGGTCTCATAAATAACCCTGGGACAGCATGGCCTTCGGCCGTGCCCCCAACAGCCCATCAGAATGCGCTTTCGCCCTTAGGAGCTTATCCTGCCCTCTGAGAATATTATGAGACCAGTTCTAGAGTAGCTGTGGTCGCCATGAAATGGATGGGGATGAATTGTAAAGATTTATAAAGGTTTGTCGTGAAGATGGGGCGGCGCCAGCAGGCGCGACCCCCTCGCCGGGCCACAGCCCAGCGAGGAAGATAGCAAACACAGATGGAAGACTGTACCTATTTCTGCGGTGCTGTCTGCTGCTGCGGAGTTTCCATCACCGACTTCATATCCTGACGCGGCACCACATGCGGTACGGTCGGCATATGGGTCACTTGGCCGCGCTCGGCGTCCGCCATGATGATTCCGTTGTGGTCTAAAAGCAGGCCGGTGGCGCGGTCCAGTTCGATGCGCGACTTCTCGTAAGCCGACATGGTCGAAACCAGCGTGGATTCGGCCGTCGCCAGCGCCGACTGGTTCTGTAAGACCAACGTGCTGGTCGAAGCTCCGAGGTTTAGTTTCTTCTGCTCCGCGTCCAGTGACTGACGGCCCAATTCCACCGCGGCCTGAGCGGACGCCACCGCCGCCCGGTTCTGCGTTAGCGTGAACTGTGCGCTCCGTACCTCGATGCGAATCTCGTTCTCGATCTGCTGCAGACGCATTTGCGCCTGACGATATTCCATCTCGGAACGAATTTGCGTGGCCTGACCAGCGCGGTTGCGAATCGGGATGTTCAAGGTTAAACCTAAACCTTTGTCGGGAGCGGTCGAATCAATCGTTTGGTGCAAGGCGGTCCCATAACTTACCGGAGAGGCAGGCGGGAACTCGTTCGGGCCGGTTCCGGCACAACCGAACTGCTGCTGGGCGGTCGTCAGATTGGCGCACAGATTCCCGGGATTCTGCGAGCCGGCCAAACCCGAGCCTCCATAGTAGGCAAACAGGTCGACCGTGGGTAGCAAGGCGCTGCGGACGGCTTTGTTGCTGATCTCAGTGCTGGCCAAATTGATTCGCGCTTCGGCCAGTTCCGGACGATGGCTTAGCGCGTCGTTCACCAGATCCTGCGTGGGTATGACTTCTTCCTGTTCGGAAATCTGTATTGTCGAAGTGGGAATCACCTCGGCGTCGGCTAAGCGTGGATCCACCAGGGTGCGGCTCAATGCGTTCTTCATCAGCAGTTGCTGCAACTGAAGGTTATTCTGAGCCTGAATCAAACTCTGCTGGTCCGAGGCCACGGTGCTCTGGGCACGAACCACTTCGATCGGCGCGAGGCTCCCAATCTGCACCTGCTTCTGCGTGTCCGACAAGGTCTTTTGCGCAAACGCCAGCGACTCCTGCTGCACTCTAACATTCTCGTAAGCGAAAACCAGATCCCAGTACATGTTTTCAATCTGATCCACGGTGGTAATGATCTGCAGCCGGAAGGCAACGTCGGTGATTTCACGATTATTCTTGGCGATGCGGATGAAACGGTTGTTGGCCGCGAAACCCAGACCCTGCAATAGGTGCTGTGTCAGTCGAAACTGGAAACCCGTATTAAGCAACGGGCTTAACTGTGTGAATGGGCTGTTCGTGCTGACACGGCTGTTGTTAAAACCGACGGACATATTGGTGCCAGATTGAAACCCCTGCGCGTAGGCGAAATTGTAAGTCTGAGTGTTCTGTGCCAGCACCGGGACACCAGTAAATACGCTGGTCGCCAACTGATTGAAGTGATCCCACTGCAGCGTACCAGTGAAGATGGGATCGAAGCTGGTGATCTGCGGACCAAGACCCAAGGTGGACCCGGTCAGACCGCCAAGTCCTGCGCCCGCGCCTCCTGAGCCGACGCTTGTGCCGCCAGCCCCGGAGCCGACCGACGTTCCAAATCCACCCACGCCACCGCCCGGCGTATTCTGCACTACGCCAGCGAACACGCCCAGGATGGCGGCGCCCGCCTTCGCCCGTAGAACATCCGTATCGGCGATGTTCAGGTTGTAACGTGCAATCCCGATGTCGAGATTATTTTCGAGGGCCAGAGCGACTGCATCATCGACTGAGAGCATAAGCTTGCCGTTCACCATGAGTTGATCAATTCGCGGCGTGTTGCTCAGGTTCGGTGGCGGCAGATACCGAGGCTTGTAAGGAGCGATCAGGTTTGGAAAGTATCCGGCCGGCTTGTCAAAAGTTTGCAGATGGAACTGCTGAGGCTGTGGCGTCTCCACCGGCGCGGGTTGAGACGTTGCGGAAGACGCCGGAGGCGTGGATTGGGTTGGATCTTGCGCCCAACCGCCAATGGCAAGCGCACCGGTGAGCACTATTGCAGCAGCCAGCCGGCAGGCAGAATTCAGACCAGGCAAAAACATTTGCTTATCTCCATGCATAAGAGCTGCTCGTGATTTCCACAAAGGCTTTTCTAGATCAAGGGTAGTTACGCAAAACCGCCAGCCCAGGTTTCATTTTTAATGCTATCAGGGCAAGACGTTGCTGCATTTCGTCCGCAAACCGCTACGTGGAATGCAATAGTATAGCTGACGCAACACTCTGGATTCAGGCGCAGTCCAGGCAACAACGTCGAATTTTTCTAAGATTTGCAAACTGTTTTGATGATTGGCATTCCGGAGAAGATTCCAGGCAATCCTCATGCGTAATCTCAAAATCGTCCTCGCCTATGACGGCTCGGAATTCTCCGGATGGCAGGTGCAACCGGACGCCGCCACAATCCAAGGCACTTTGGCCTCGGCTATTGGACGAATCACGGGAGAAAAGGTCTTGCCGCAGGGTTCCGGACGCACCGACGCTGGGGTTCACGCCCTCGCCCAAGTCGCCACCTTTGCCACAGAATCCCCCATACCAGCGCCGAATCTGGTCAAGGCGCTAAACGATATTCTTCCGTCGTCCATCCGGGTATTCGAAGCCACGGAGGCGCCGCTTGAGTTTCACGCCCGCAAGTCGGCTTGCGCGAAAACCTACCGCTATCGAATCTATCGGGGTGCCATCTGTCCTCCGTTTCTGGCCCGCTACGTGTGGCACTGTCCCTATCCGCTCGATGAAGATGCCATGCGCCGCGCGGCTGGTTTTGTGATTGGAGAACATGATTTCACTTCCTTCGCAGCCGTAGATCCAGAACGTGGACACGAGAATGAACCGGTCTCCAATGTGCGCCAGATCTTCGCATCAACTTGGGAGCGGAGAGAGAAAGACGCAGAACTGGTCTACATTGTCCGCGGGAGCGGGTTTCTGCACCACATGGTCCGAAACCTGGTGGGGACGTTCGTGCTGGTCGGAAAGAACACTGTGAAGCCACAGGGCATAGCCGAGATCTTAGCAGCCCGCAACCGTTCGGCCGCAGGGGCCACGGCACCGGCCAGCGGACTGTATCTGGTGAGTGTCGAGTATTGAGTGCTGGTGTGGCGCGGGCGCGCTGGCCCGCGTAAACTTTTCATAGACGTGGCTACCGATCTCCAAATCGCAACCCGGAAAGTACTTTCGGTTAATCCAGCAACGGGCGAGACCCTGCGCGAGTTCGAGTGCGCGACCGAATTGCAAGTGCATGCTGCGGTGGCTCGGGCTCGGACCGCACAACCAGCATGGAACAAAATCGGTGTGCGGCGGCGCGTTGCTGTTCTGCGCGAATTTCAGCGGCTGCTTCACTCGAGAAAATCGGAAGTCGCGGCACTGATCACGCGTGAGGCTGGCAAGCCGCGGGTAGAAGCCTTGCTCACGGAAGTTCTAGTGGTGTTGGATGCCACGCGCTTCTGCGTTGAGAATGCCTTCGACTTCCTGCGCGAACAACCGGTTCCCCACGGCAATCTGGCCATGAAGACCAAGACGGGGCGCATTCTGCGTGAGCCGCAGGGCGTAATCGGGATTATCTCGCCGTGGAATTACCCGTTCTCTATTCCGGCAACGGAATCGCTGTCCGCGCTCGTGACCGGAAATGCGGTAGTGCTGAAGCCCTCCGAACTCACTTCCCTGAATGCGTTGGAACTGGCGTCTTTGCTGCATGACGCGGGCGTTCCCCAAGATGTTTTTCAGGTCATCGTAGGCGACGGAGCCGCAGGCTCGGCTCTCTTGAATGCAGAAATTGATAAGCTGGTATTCACCGGAAGCGTAGCTACGGGCAAGCGTATTGCTCAGGCCGCGGCGGCACGCTTGCTTCCGGTCGTGCTCGAGTTGGGCGGAAAAGATCCCATGCTGGTGCTCGATGACGCGGATGTGGACGTCGCGTCGAGCGGCGCGGTCTGGGGCTCGTTCGCCAACTGTGGACAGGCCTGTCTTTCGGTCGAGCGCTGCTACGTCCATCGCAGTTTGTACGACCGATTCCTCGAGGCTTGCGTGCGAAAGACCAAACAACTGCGCGTGGGCAACGGGATCGATCCGCAAACCGAAATCGGACCGCTGATCTACGAACGGCAGTTGAGAAATGTTGAGTCGCATGTCGAAGATGCGCGGGCACGCGGCGCGCGAGTGCTTGCCGGAGGCTCGCGGCTGCCAGAACTCGGGCCGAATTTTTATGCTCCTACCGTGCTCGCTGACGTGACCCACGAAATGCATATTATGCGCGAGGAGACGTTTGGTCCCGTTCTCCCCGTGATGCCGTTTGACACCGACGAGGAGGCGATTCGACTCGCCAATGATTCTGACTACGGTCTGGCGGCCAGCATTTGGACGCGCGATCGGGCCCGCGGAGATTCGTTGGCCCGGAGCATCCAGGTGGGGACGGTCATGGTGAACGACGCCATGGCTTGCTTCGGCATCAGCGAAGGTCCACACGGCGGGGTTAAGGCTAGTGGCATGGGCCGCACGCACGGGCGTTTCGGTTTGGAAGAAATGGTGCGAATCAAGCACGTGGATTCCGATCATCTCCCCCGGATGAAGCAAGTCTGGTGGTACGGATACAGCCTGGCGTTCACGCGGCAGATGGAAGGCTTCCTCGATATGATGTTTGCCCGCGGCCTGCTCCAGAGGTTGCGAGGCGCAGTACGCTCAGCGGGAGCGTTCGCGCGAAAAGGCCGGCTCTAGCGTCGGCCCGGCAAGTCCATTCGCTCATTGCTTCTTCGCACTATCGATTCCGAAATCGAACAGCGAAACGTCTCCCATCGCCTGCAATACTCCTCCAAACAGAAAGCCGTATTCGCCCGGTCCCAGGTCGTTTTTAAGCTGCACCTTATAAATGCCTGCGGCTAGCTTTTCGTAGTCGAATGGAACCAGGTCTTTCGCCTCAACCGTCGCCGTGACGCTGCCTTTCGCCGGAATTTGGCGCTCGTTCTTCTTGCTTTCCAGATGCACCAAAATAAAACCGTTGGGCGTGGAAGAAGGCCGCAAGGCAGTCTCGGAATAACCGCTGGCACTGGCGTCGGGGGGAGGAAAGTAAAAGTAGAAAACCAGCCGCCCACCCGGCAACCGAATGCGCGCCTTGCTCCCGTAAATCATTGATTTCCACTTAACACCCCCCCCGCCAAATCCGGCGCCGAACATTCCGCCTCTACCCATGCTGGCCGACCGCCCGGCAGCTGGCGCCTGCTCCAACTGCACCAATAAATGCGTATTTCCCCTTTCTTCCAGAGAGTAGATCCCGGGCTCGTGTGGCGTGAGAGGGTTGTTTGGATCGCTCGGCGCTTTGACTAACGGCGCTGACGCGGCTCCGGCACCAGTGGTTGGCTCCGGTTTCGGTGGGGGCGTTGGTTCTACCGGTAGTAACTTGGCCGCTATTGTGTTGGTTTCCCCTGCGGTGAGTTCAACGTTGATCTCAAAGTTTTGGTATCCCGCCAAGGTGAGCCGTACCAGATGTGATCCCGGCGCCAACCCGCTGACCTTGAGAGTCCCGGCTGCGCTGGTTTGGCCGCGGCGCTCGTCGTCGACATACACCTCCGCTTGCCCGGGTTTGGCGTTGATGACGAGCACGGGAGGCGATGCTGGCGGCGGCGGTGGCGGCGCTTTCACCTCGGCTGGTTTCGGTGCCAATTTCCGTATCTGCTCCAACAGTTCCGCAGTGGCTCCAGCCTGGGTCAGTTCCTTCTCCACATCCGGCGTCAACGAAAATGCGATCCCGTACTTGTTGACGAGATACTGCACGCGGGCTGGCGGATCTTCCTTGAGCAGTTTTACGACCTGATCCTTAGAGAGGCCTTTTGGCGGTTCTTGAGCTCCGGCAGTTCCGGCCAAGACGCACAGACAGAGCAAGGCGGCGAACACTTTAAGGCGCCGATGGCCGATGGTCGGCAGCGCGCCGCGGCGCAGTACGCGAGATGGCTGAGCTAAGAAGCGCATCGAAATTTCCCCATCCGGCAGCGTAGAAAACCGCCGCCGAAAAATGCACTGCTGACAGCGGTCAGTGGATGAGCTGATTCTCATTTGAGATCCTATTCCTCAGCAGCCGTATATGGCGCTGCAGAGCAGCATCTGTCGGGGCAAGCCTGGACGCCTGCTCGTACTCATTCAAAGCGTCTTCAAATCTACCTTCGCTTTCGGCATTTTTCGCTCGTATGAGGGCCGCCGCCAACGCATGATTTCTTGCGACCGCTTCCGCCTGAGCCTTGGAACGAGATACGGCAGGCGGGGGAGTGGCGGAAGAGGTATCTGTTTCCGTCGACGCTGGATAGCTCGGGCTAGTTTCGAGTGCAGGCTGAGTCGGGATGCTCGTAGTGTCCGGAGCAACGGTTCCGGATGCGGGCGACGCGACCTCCGGTGGGGGCGTGGTGGTGGAAGGAGAACTGTTTGTCAGCGGAACAGCTGTTTGAGATGGAGCCGAGCCCCCGGTCTGAGCCGCTGCGGGGGTTGTGGATACGTCGGACGGCGGCGGTGCCGGTCGTTTCATATTCGAAAAGAGGATGCCGGCAGCAATCAGGACGGCCAAGCCCACGACCGTACCCCAAATGATCCAAGTCCGAGATGCCCGGGAAACAGGGACGGGCGCAACCTCGCCCCCGGCTCTGGCCGGCACGTAGGCTGGAGGGAACGGTGTAGCCATATCAAGTTGAGCACTCTGAACTCTGGCCGCGGAGTTTCCAATTGCAGTGGCGGCTGGCTGGAACACACGAGTCGCAGGGGGAGACCAGAACTGCTGCTGCGCGCGCTGGATCTCTGCGGCCAAGTGGAATGCACTCTCCGGGCGATTCTGCGGATCTTTTTCCAGGCAGCGCATCACGACTGCGGCAACTGCGGGAGGGATCGACAGGTCGGGGCGCGCGTCCCGGAGCGGTTTGGGCGGTGTTTGGGCGTGGGCAAGTATCCATTGCACACTGGTGTCGGCCTGCAGCGGCAGTCCCCGAACCAGCATCTCGTACATCACCACGCCGAGCGAGTAAACGTCTGACCGACCATCCAGTTGGTCGCCCCTGAGGCCTCGCGCCTGCTCCGGTGACATGTATGCAGGAGTGCCAATGACGTTACCGGTGCCCGTAAGCGTGTGGTGGCTCGAGACACTGTCATCGAGATAAGCTTCCCTTATCTTGGCTATGCCGAAGTCCAAGACCTTGGCAATCTCATGTTCCCCGACCGAGTAGTTGTGGGCCACCAGAAAAATATTCGCGGGCTTAATATCACGATGGACGATCCCTAGCTGGTGGGCCGCATCCAGCGCTTGGGCAACCTGCGCAATTATTGAGCAGACGCGCTCCACTGCCATGGGCGCCTCGGCCTGAATCACTTCCTTGAGGCTGCGACCCTCAATGTATTCCATCACAATGAAAGGCCGGCCATCTTCTGCTTCGTCGATATCTTCCACCCGAACCGCGTTGGCATGCTGGAGTTTGCGCGTCAACACCGCTTCATGCATGAAGCGCTTTACAAAAGCCTGATCGCCAGCAAGCTCGGGACTCATAACTTTCAGGGCGCGAAGTTCGTCGAAGCGAGTGTGCACTGCCTTGTACACCAGGGCCATGCCGCCCTCGCCTATCTTGCCTAGAATGCGGTATTTGCCCCGAACCACCGTGCCCTCGCGCCAGGCATAGGCTTCGACCAGAGGTGTGCCATCTCGCGGACAGTGCGTATAGTTAGCGGGATGATGTGTTCCGCAGTTCGGGCAGGCTTTCATTGTGGATGACCGCCTGTGAAGCAACCTTGTTGGGCCCGTACTTCATTTTCGGAAAAGCAAGCGGCCCAGAGTCAGTTAACGCCACACCGGGAATCTGCCGTGACCAAATGACTTGGGGTCCCCCGGCTGACACCGGTTGAGCCGATACCTAGCTGGTGATTTCCGTTTTCGGCCTCAAGGCAGGACGCATTGTACACCGGCTCCGCTTGCGCGAAAAGTCTCTGTCGCATGACTGTAGATGCTCCAAGATAATGTCACCCCCTAACTGCAACCAGACTTTGTCACCCTAGAGGGATAGTGACATTGAGTCAGAAATAGTATCAGCCGGTGAAAGTAACCGAGTGTAGTGGAGGGTCGGCTGAGCGTAGGCGAAGCCGCCTGTCTGCTGCACGTTAGCGAACGGCAGGTGCAACGGGCCAAGCGGTCCTATCGCTCCGACTTCATCGCCTGGGTGCAGTATGGCCCTAAAAACGCCGGACGGCTAAGAAAAATGCAAACTCTTGACCATCACTTGACAAGCAATGCTCACGTTTTTCGTAAGTTCTTCAGGAAGGCAGTCAAATCCTAATCCTGGAGACATAAATATGAAAAGCCGTTTCGCCCGAGTTCTACTCCTTCTTTCCACCGGGCTGCTTGCCCTGCAGCTCTGGGCTGGACAAAGCAACCAAAGCGGTCAGCAGGTGTTTACTGGGGAAATCACCGATACGTTTTGTGCCAAGAACAGGTCGCACGAGGAAATGATGAATGAAATGAGAAGCATGGGACGCGAGAAACAGACGTGCACGCAGAAGTGCGCGCAGATCGGAGGAAAGTACGTTTTATTGGACGCGGCTAAAGGGGCGGTCTATCACCTCGATGACCAGGGAAGGGCCGCGGCATTTGCCGGCCTCGAGGTGCGGGTCACTGGTACGCTCGAAAACAATCAGCTCAAGGTTGCAAGCATCGAGACTGGTTCGTCAGCCGCAGCGTCGGGCAGGTAGCTGGGAATCGGTCGGCTGGGGTAGTCACTTGTTGTGGCGCAATCAGTAGTGTGATCAAAACTCAAAACGACGGCAGCGTTTTACTCGCGAGGACGCCCTGGCCTTGTCTCTCCAGTTCTTGGAGAGACAGGGACGGGGTTGGTTCCAGCTTCGCTCTCCCAGAAGAGGCTCCAGTTATCGGGCTGTTCATAAATCGGAATCCGCAAATCTGGCATCCGGCAAAACGCTTCGAGTAGAATAAAGAGTTCGTAGCCGAATCTGGCGGCCACAAGCGCCGCAGCGACGAGGGTAAACTCTTTGGCCACTAGCGCAACCGTAACCTCCGGGGCACCTCCGCAACTCCCCAAGCACAAGGTCAAGATCAAGAAGCCGGGACAACGGGCCTGCAACGAGAAGAACGAGAAAGGCAAGTTCTGTGGCGGCCATCTCAAGCGGTGGTTCTACACCACAGACGTGCTGGAGCAGGCTTGCGGCGATGTGGAGAAAGCCTGGGGGCCCGATGCTGAGGTCTATCGCTGCGAACACTGTAAGACGCTCTATTTGCCGAATGCTGAAGAGGCGGGTGGTTTGAATGTGGCTGGGTCCGGGCAGATTTCGGTTTTCGGGCTGACAGTGCCGCCGAAGACTAAATAGGGCAAAGGCAAGGGCATTAACCTCAGAGGACACGAAGGTACACGAAGGTGATCTGAGTCAGGCTATCCCGCTCGCGATTGGAAGTGGAACGAATTCCTTTGTGATACTTTGCGTCCTTTGTGGTTCGTGGTTTTGGCTGTAGACGGCATGAAATCTTCTGAACTCATTTACGACTGGAACCGGATTCATCCCGCGTCAATGCGGCCGCTGGGGCATGTTTTGCTCAACGACGAAACTTTGCGGGATGGTTTGCAGTCGCCTTCGGTTCGGGATCCTTCGATCAAAGAAAAAATTCCCATACTCCATCTCATGGAGACTCTTGGCATCAACTCGCTGGATCTCGGGTTGCCCGGGGCGGGGCCGCGCGCCGTGGAGCACGTGGAGGCTTTGGCTCGAGAGATCGTCGACCATAAAATGAAAATTCGCGCCAACTGCGCGTGCCGTACCCATCAGAACGACATCCGCCCGATCGCAGAAATTGTGCAGCGTACCGGGCTGGAGATCGAGGCGGCGACCTTCATTGGATCGAGTCCTATCCGTCGATTCACGGAAAACTGGACTGACGACTTTCTGCTGCAGACTACGGAGAGCGCGGTCAAGTATGCGGTGTCGCTGGGGCTGGAAGTGATGTACGTCACCGAAGACACAACCCGGTGCGATCCGGAAATGGTCAAACGGCTCTACTCCACGGCGATCAATTGCGGGGCGCGCGCCATCTGCATTTGTGACACCGCTGGCCACGCCACGCCGATGGGGACGTTTGCCCTGGTGCAGTTCATCATCAAAGAAGTGGTGCAGCCGTCAGGCGAAAAAATTCGAGTGGATTGGCATGGACATTGCGATCGTGGACTAGCCATCGCCAACTCCATGGCGGCGCTGGTCGCGGGCGCGGAGTCCGTGCACGCGACTGGACTCGGGATCGGGGAACGAGTCGGTAACACCCAGATGGATCAGATGCTGCTGAACCTCAAACTCATGGGCATTCCGCCCTGGGCGGACCAGGATCTGAGCAAGCTGAAAGAGTATTGCCAGGCGGTGTCGCGGGCTACTGGCGTGCCCATTCCGGCAAATTATCCGGTGGTGGGAGAAGATGCGTTTCGCACTGCCACCGGCGTGCACGCGGCCGCGGTCATCAAGGCATATAAGAAGAACGATATTGAATTGGCGAACACGGTGTATTCCGGAGTCCCGTCGCACCTGTTTGGCCTGGAACAGGTGATTGATATTGGTCCCATGAGCGGGAAATCAAATGTCTTGTTCTGGCTGGACCGGCATGGTATTCCGCCCTCCGACGATGTGGTGGAGAGCATTTATCGGCGGGCCAAGGCGTCTGACCACACGCTCAGCGAGGCGGAAATTCTGGAATGCGTGGAGCGGGCCGCAGCCCGTTGAGCATGTAATTCTATCCGCTCACGATCCTTCAAGGACTAGTCCGGTCAGCAGCCTTACAACTTCCTCGGATCCTATCGCGCCATCTCACTTTAGTAATTTGAACTGGTTGTGTCGGGCCTCCTAACCTTGGAGACGACACGTCACATGGACCAGAAACCGAGTTGCATCGGCTGGCAGGCCGCCACGAGCACTGACGGTTCCCAGATGGATATTTTCCGCGAAGCACGCGTGAGTTAAACTGACCGTTCCAGGGAGCTCCGAACATGCGCCGTTTGATTTTCTTAATTGCAGTGGTGTGCAGTGCGATTTCTCTGGTCGCTCAGGCCAAACATCCTTTCACTTTCGAAGACATGATGGCGCTCAAGCGTGTAGGCGAGCCTATTGTTTCTCCTGACGGGAAATGGGTATTGTTCAGCGCCGTCGACGTCAGCCTGGAAGCAAACACGAAGACGCCGCATGTGTGGGCGGTGCCGACGGCTGGCGGCGAGGCGCGCGAGATTATTCTAGTGCAGGAATCAGACCGTCCCCGATGGGCTCCCGACGGCAAGCACTTCTTATTTCTGTCAACGAAAGAAGGCGGCTCGCAGATTTGGATTGCTGATTTCGACGACGCCAAAGGCACCGTCACCGGAACCCACAAGCTGACCTCGATTGCTACCGAAGCCGATGGCCCTATCTGGTCGCCCGACGGTAAGAGCATTGTTTTTATTTCGAATGTCTATCCCGATTGCTCCGACGAGGCGTGCAATACGAAACGGTTGCAGGACGCGGAGAAGTCGAAGGTCAAGGCGCTGGTTTTTACTCATCTGCTTTATCGCCACTGGAACGCGTACAAAGACGGAAAGCGCAACCATCTTCTGGTTATTCCGGCCGAGGGTGGAGCGAGCCGCGACCTTACTCCCGGGGACTACGATGTTCCCCCGTTCAGCCTGGGCGGGCAGGACGACTACGCTTTCTCGCCCGACGGGCAGGAGATTTGCTACACCTCGAATCACGATGAAGTCGAAGCCGTCAGCACCAACAATGACTTGTTTATTGTCCCGGTGAATGGCGGAGCGGCGAAGAAGATCACGGACAATCCCGCGAGCGATTCGTCGCCGCTTTATTCGCCCGACGGGAAATACATTGCGTACCGCGCCCAGGTTCGCCCTGGATATGAGAGCGACCGCTTCCGCCTGATGCTATACAACCGGAAAACCGGACACATCAGGAACCTAACGGAGGGTTTCGACCGTTGGGTGGGAACGTTCACCTGGGATCCGGATTCGTCCAAAATCTATTTTGTCGCGGAGGATAAGGGCGAGTCGCCGGTGTATTCCATTTCACTGGACACCGCGGTCATCGGGGGTGACGCCGGGAATGAAACCGCCGTTAAGCTCACGAAAAACGATGTGAAGATGATTGTGCCGGGTTTTAACGATGATCTCGCTGTGACCCATGACGGCAAGAGCCTACTTTTTACCCGCATGTCGGTCCGGTTCCCGAATGAAATCTTTCGCGCTTCGTTGTCACAGCCTGCGGCGGCTGCCGGCGCCAGCGTGTTCGAAGCCCAGGAAGTGTGTACCGATTCGAGCGGCAAGATTAAGCCTGAAGGATGCAAGGCTGCGACTGTAGAAAAGGAAAAGAGTGAAGCGCAACTCACCGATCTCAACCATGCCGTTCTGTCCCGGGTCACGATGCCTCCGCTTGAGCCTTACTGGTTCACGGGCGCAGGTAACGACAAGGTTGAAGGCTTCCTGCTCAAGCCGCCGAATTTCGATCCCAAAAAGAAGTATCCGCTGAAATTCGTGGTTCACGGCGGGCCTCAGGTTCCGGAAGGCGACGAGTGGAGCTTTCGCTGGAACCCGGAACTCTTCGCGGCCAGCGGCTATGTTGTCATTATGATCAATTTCCACGGCTCGCCGGGGTACGGCCAGAAATTTGTCGACGCGATCAACGGCGATTGGGGTGGGGCACCTTTTGAAGACCTGATGAAAGGCATGGATGAGGCCGAGCGTACCTATTCGTTCATCGATAAAGATCGCGAGTGTGCTCTGGGCGGGAGCTACGGGGGCTACATGGTGAGCTGGATTCTCGGGCACTCGAACCGGTTCAAGTGCATCGTCTCGCACGACGGGCCTTTCAACAATGAATCGGCGTACGGCACAACCGAAGAGCTCTGGCTTCCGGAGTGGGAGTTCAAAGGGGCGCTGTTTAACAACCGCGAGCTCTATCGAAAATGGTCGCCGCATTTGTCGGCGCTGAATTTCAAGACGCCCACGCTCGTCGTTCATGGCCAACTCGATTACCGGGTGGATGTGTCGGAAGGGTTCCAACTCTTCACGACATTGCAGCGCATGAAAGTGCCTTCGAAGATGCTCTATTTCCCGGATGAAGGCCACTGGGTGCTCAAGCCGCAGAACAGCCAGCTCTGGTACAAGACCGTAGGCGACTGGGTGGATCAATGGACGAAAAAATAGGTTTCTGACTTGTTCCCTATTGAGTCATCGGCCATAGCGACTGCAACTGAAATGGCATACTTCCGGGTCCAGCCGTGACCGTGCCCAGAATTGCCAATGCGCCTTGAAATCCGCCCGTGGACGGCTGCATGCTCGCGAGGCCGTCGGCGTCGCTGCTGATTGAGGCCTGCGACGTCCCGAGAATGATCGGCATTGGATTCCTTGTGATGATCGTATCCCCGCCTGCCACAATCGGGGCATCGTTGTTGGTGCGTCCGAGCAGCGATTGAAAGAGGACACTGACGCCAAGCACGGGGTTCGGAGGCACCGACGTGTCCGTGACCCGAACCGTGACCGGTTGAAAGGCTGGCCCAACCGTAATGAGTTGGACATCGCCAGCCACAGCCTGCAGCTGCAATCCAGAAGAAGGCACGGGGAAATCATGGAAACCAACACAAGGATTGTTGTTTGATCCCACGCAAGCGTTTCCATCCACTTCTGCGGCGAAGTTCGAAAGCTGCAGACTAGTGCGGGCGTATCCGTTCTTGTCCGTGATCGCCGAGGCAGGATTCAGCGTCCCGCTTCCGTGGTACAGGGAGAAGTTCACTACCTGACCACTCTGTGGTACTCCATTCGAAAGCACCCGTGTCGTCAGCACAACGTTGACCGACGCACCTTGCGCGACCGAAACCTTTTGCGGAACTAGGGCGATGTCGAGAGTGGTTCCCTCGCACATCACGCATCCCAATAATGTCGTTTGCACCTGCTGAGGGCTGGTGTAGGACGCCGGCGCTAGTTGTGCGGTGATGGTCATAACGGCCGCCGTGAGAACAGTGACAAAGGTGGAGGCTTGGCCGGATTGATCGGTGAGCATCGTACAACTAACGCCGCCGTTACAGACTATCGGCGTTCCTGTCCCAGGCGTGAAGTCTGCGGCGGGGCTCGAGATAAAAACCACGGTGGCTCCGGCTGCGGGAGTGATCCCATCCGGCGCAAGGGCCTGCACGCGGATCGGATTTGGCGCCTCGCCGCCCACGGGTGTCCTAGGATTTGCTCCCGCGACGAGGCTGAGAATGTCGTTGGGGCCCGCTCCGTAAGTGACAACGGCACTGAGGGTCGAACTGGCCAGCGTAGGCGGATCGACGAGCGTGATGTCTTGCACTCCGTCGGCTTTCGCCGGCGCGGTTACGAGGATCTGGTTCGCGGATGCCGCCAGTCTTCCGGCATTTCCGCTCCCGATCCCGACTGCTGTATTCGCCTGAAATCCGAAACCTGCAATGGCGAGAGCCGTGCCACCGGCCACGCTGGCTCGGGTCGGAGCGACGTGATCCCCGTAGAGCACGCGCGCGTGATAGCGATAGTCCGGGCGACCATCGCCCCGGATATCGGCAATCCCAACACGAAAACTCATCGTCTGCAGAAGTTGCGCGTTGAGAACCGTCGTTCCGAACAGTGAGGAGTTGAACGCCGACGGCGTGTTGGCCGGCGCTGGGTAGGTTCCTTTATCCAGTAGCGCCCACATCCCGATTACCGGCTGCGCCTTGTTCTCTGACGGGGCACTTAACTCGTCCAACGCGGTCACTAGTACGGAAAGCGTACGATTTGCCTGTCCGGAAAACCAGAAATAATCGAGACTGCCGTACGGACCAAGGGATGCTGCCCAGTCGCCAGCAACCGGCAAAGGCCCAGCAGTCGGCAGAGGCCCCTGAGAGTTATAGGTAGTAGGTCCAAACCAATTTGCCTTTTGGATGCTACCGCTCTGCATCACAATGTCCTGTTGAGTGTCCCCGCCCAGGGTTACGCTTACGATGATGGGTTGCATCGAACCGGACGGTGTTACTTGCCAGGGCTGGTAAGGACCCACTGTGGCCGACCAGAATGGATCGACGGGTTCGACTGTCAGCTGGTACTGCGCGCTGCTCCCCCCGTTTGGAATTTGCAAGCCTGCCAGATCAAAGAAACCTTCGAGCGTGGATACATTCGATCCGTAGCGGTTGAAGGGTTGCCCCGTGCTGTCGTTGAAGCCGGTGACGGTGGTTCCCACATTTCCGGCAAACAGAAAGCCGGAAACCGATGCAGCCGCATAAGCTCCCGAGGGAAGACCCGTACTGGGGTCAATCCAGCGGGCGACGACATTTACCCCTTGCATGCCCTGACCCGGATGTCCGCTCGCATTGGGAAAATATACGTTGCCGTGAATACGAGCGGTGCTGGTGGAGAAGGTTGGCGCGGGATACAAGCGCGAGAGCGCCGCCTGATCATCCATTTTTGGCTGGTAAGGGTTGACTTGGCCGCCGTTCGAATAACACAACGAGATCGGAACACAATTGGGGAGATCAATATCATGCATGATCGAGAAACCGACGTAGTCGTCTGCCGTGGGCGGGGGAACGCGAGTCTGTACGTTAAGGTTCGTCTGCGACCACCCAAGACCCAGCACCTGCCCGAGCACTCGCACCAGCCGATACTCCACATCGGGGTCGGGTAACTGGGCGACACAGTTTCCATTCAGAACCACCAGACCGTGAAGAAAATGGGCATCGATTCCAAAATTGTCGAGCCCGCCATAAACCGCATTGCCGAAGCACTCGGATGGATCGCCAGCACCCTGCCCGAGCAGCGCGTCCGTGACCGTACCATCCGCGTCGTAAACGACGCCTACGGGTGTGCCCGTGGCTGTCGGCATGATGTCAGCCGGCATCGTGATGCTGCCATCGCTGTTGCGGTACACGTTCGTGCCGTTGACGTCTTCGGCAAGTTGTCCAGCGTGCGTGGCGGTCACGGCAGCGGTCGAGATGGAAGTCCACTGACTGAATGCATCGGCGACCAATGCGTCACCTTGAGATCCGGAAACCGTCGCACTCAGGCTGCCCTGGTCGGTGTAGTAGTTGATCGTTCCTTGCGCCCAGGTCAGCGGCGTGCCGGCCGTCCCCTGGTTGAAGTAGCTGATTCCGGCGATGTAGCGCGGCCCCCCCGCTCGCGCAATTTGCATCAGCGTGAGCAGCAGCAGGATTACTCCAACCCAAGAGCAGAGCATTCTCGACATGGGCTTACTCTTCTTCCGCCGATCGAACAAAACGAACGAACTCGCGAGGGCTGACACGGGTTGGTCCGCGCAACCGTCCTCGTATGCCCGGATGCGGTGCGGGAATACCGATTCCTCCGGGATCGAAGATGACTCGGCCATCCGGCCCAATTCTGAAGCGGCCCGTGGGACCTCCGACCGGGCTGGTCAGTCCTAACTTGCTGGGGGGATAGAGAAAGAGCAAAACCCGTTCCCCCGGCCGATAACGTTCCCCTAATTCCCACAAGCCGGCCCATTCACGGATTGCAAGGGTCTGCCCAGTGCGAACGCCTCGTATGCCGTCTTCGACATGAAAGTCGACCAGCACCGTGGCCACGCCGTTCCCCTTGGGAGCAGCGCGCTCAACCGACTTGACCGTGCCTGCGAAGATGTAGCCCGAGCCTCGAATCAACGGGAGGGGATGCCGTGGGTGGGGAAGTCCGCGCGGAATGGGGCCTGGTGGTCCCGGCCGGACGATGTCCTCAGCGAACACCGATCGGGGGATCAAGGTTAGCAGCAGCGCAACTGTGAAGAACTTCCAAAACGACGACAACATGAGCAAGCCTCGCTTCTGGATCGAGGCCAGCCTTTGACGGAAGTAAGCTCATGCTAGCGCAACCGCTGAAGGATAGCTGTGACGGCGGTCACGGAGATACGCTGAATAGGTGTTTTTCTACGGTGCAAAAATAGGCAGTCTTTCATAGCACCAGCCTAGCCATTGTCAGCGCCAAAACAAAGGACGATGCTAGAGTTGGCTATCGTCAAACTGGAATGCTAGAGAATGTCACGAAAAGAGTTCTTGTTTGCTGTTTTACTTCTGTCGGCTCAAGCGCTGGGTCAGACCAACCCGGTCTACCAGAATCCCGCTGCCGGCGCAAGCCAACCTATCGTTCAGCTTCCGGACCCGATCCACAACAACCCCAGCAGCTTCAGCGTCAACAATGAAGCCGGCATTCGCTATTCTGTCGGCTACAGCTGGGTCCCGCAGCCGCCGACTGTGAACCTCATGGCTGGGATGGCAAGCACTGTCCCTCTGAGCCCGTGTCCCGCAGGCCTGGTGGCGCCGTTCACGTATATCTGGATCGCAGACAACAACCACAATATTTCTGAGGCGGTCGCGCTTTCTTCTACAACGTGCCTGTTACAAGGGACCGGATCAGGCACAGTCACTTCACCCCCGCGAACAGTCATACAGCCGGACAGTACACCTTAGGACCGGCCTCTCAAGGAATTCAAGAGGCAATCAACGCGGCGAACTCCGTCTCCAGCAATTTCCCCAATCAGTTTGGTAAAGTGATTGTTCCCCCCGGCGACTACACGGCGATGGCGCGTATCTCAATCTTGGGGAGTAAGGAGTATATTGACGCCAACGGCGCAGTCGTGACCTGCGCCATGGCCGACACTTGTGTGTTCGTTGGGGACTCCACGCTCGCGGATTCCCCCTGGGACGTCACTATTGACGGGCTCGCGGTCCGCCCAGGATATACGCCAACAAGTCCGTCCACCAGGTTTCCCGCGATCGAAGATAATGGCCAGCACACCGTGCTGCGCGGCATCGTAACGCGGGACCCTTCCCCCGCCGGCCCCAAGTTTTTCTACATCATTCAAATTGATGACGATCAGTCCGCAGTCATCGAGAAATTTGATCCATCAAAGAGCCAGGGCTGGGCGCACTGTGGTACGGATTGGTGCTCGGTTGCTATCTACGGCCCGGGGTCGTTCAGCACCAATGCGGGTGTACTCTGGGTAAAGGACTCCAATATCAGCGCCCAGGGCCAGTTAACGGCATCGACAACCAGGACGCGAACACCCTCCGTGTGTCTGATTCCGTTGTGCAGGGATACGCCCAGTTCGGAATAAGATCCGCGGGATCCAACAACAACGTTGCCGCCACACTGGATAACGTGTATATGGAAGTGGGCAACGCCACAAATCCGTTGGGCGTGGGAACCGAGATTGCCCGGAACTCCGTTGAAAGTTAGCGACTCTCGACGATCATAGGCTACGCAACCTTCACTTCCTCGGCAACCCTCCTCTGGGAAACCGTGTTCGCCAATGCAGTCAACAGCGCGGGAATCTCCCGATAGCCTTGCACTTTGCGGAACTGGCGTTCGGCCACCAGCAGCCCCGAACCGACCCAACGTTCTATGTGGTCTCCGGCACGCCAGCGTTTCACGTTGCGGCAAACCGTTTCGACGATGGAGAAGGCCGACTCGATCACGTTCGTACTCGCCAGGGTGCGGCGCAACTGCGCGGGCATGCGCAAGCGATGCACGGTGAGCGTTTCTTCCACGCCTTCCTCCAGGCTGCGGGCGGCGCTCGGATTCAGCTCCATCAGTTCGCGATGCAGCCGGTCGAGCGCGCGCTTGGCGTCGGTGTATTCGCTCAGGGCGTAGGCGTTCTGCAGTTTTTTCCTGACCGCCGACTTATGTTCCTCGGGTAGGTGGTCGACCACATTACGCCGCTTGTGCACCTGACAGCGTTGGATCATCGCGGCCTCGCCGGCATGACGGCGCACGGCCGCGGCCAGCGCTTTGCCTCCGTCGAGCACATAAAGCCGCGGCACGCTGAAGTCCAGCCCGCGCGAGGCCAGATCGCCCAGTAGCTCACTCACCACGGCCGCATTCTCGGTCGCCCCTTCGCGCAGGCCCAACACCGTTTTACGCCCGTCAACATTGATCCCCAGGGCCACGATCATCTGCCGGTCGCGGAACGGTGTGCCGTCGATCAGCACCGCGCACAAGCGCAACTCGCCCAGCGGACGCTCCATCAACTCCTGCAACTTTTCCCGGCTGGAGGCGATGAAGTTCTCGCTCACCGCCGACTTCTCCACCCCGTAAGCCTCGCGAAAATCCTTCACCACCGCGCCGTAGTTGCGCGTCGACAACCCGCGCATCAGCTTGTCCCACACCGCGTGCTCCATCGGCCCGCTGCGCTGAAACATCTCGTAACTGCCCAACCGCTGCTCGCGATTTTCCGGCGTGCGCAGACGCGTGCGCTTCATCGGCACCTTCTGCCCGTCCACCACGCAGTAGCCGGCTTCTTTCCCCCAGCGGTGAGCCCGCCGCTCGGGATGCTGCTCGTGCCGCTCCCCCGCCAGGTGCCGCACCTCTTCCTCCATCACCAGGCTCATCAACGCCAACCCAGCTTCGCGCATCAGGTGGCCCACCCCTTCTTGCAGCAGACCGACGACCGCGGTCATGGGAAAGATCATCTGTAGGTTGGGATTCTCTTCGCGGGCCAGTTGCCGGAACTCTTGCACCGCCCGATGACGGTCAATCTGGTATCGTCTCTTCATAGCGACTCTCTCCTTTTTTCTTGGCAGAAAAAACCACCGCGATCATTATGACCGCGGTTGAGAGTCGCTACTTTCTACGAATTAACGGGCATCCTCTCGGGAAACTTCGCTGTGGCTACGGGGATAAGTCAAAGCGGACACTGCTCCAATAAGGTCTGTTCTTTCTCGGACACAGGCGGCACAATTAGCAGTTATCCTGTGGTGTCGCCATCGACCTTTGCTCCGGCGCTGACCTTCTGGCCGGGCAGCGTGGTTCTCACCGAGCAGACTGACTCGGGAACCACAAACGGCGGCGAACCTAGGCTCTATACCGACATCATCGGGCAAAATACCGGCATATCCTTGGGTGGGCTCGTCAATTCCTACGGAGCCAACGCCCCGACGGTGTTCGCGCATCAGTGCAGCGATCTCAGTACATGGTCGTCGATCTGGGTCAGTTGTCCGGCAGGCGATTCGATTTCCAACAACTTTCCCCAAATTGGGGCTTTGCTGCTACAGTCCGGTCCGGTTTCCAGCGACGAGCCAGGAGGCTACAAGGGGAGGATCAATCTAATGGCTCCCCACGGTACCATGGCGGCCACGCACCTGATTACCCTGGGAGACGCCAACCCGGCCAAAACGCTGGCCACTCCCGGTCACCGACCCCTGCTCATGGTCAACCCCAACGACATGAGCGATGTGAACGATACCTGGATCGGCCTGGACAATCCCGACGCGAACGTAAGCCAGTTTCAGCTTGCGTTCGGCGCCCCGATGTTCATCTCCAGCTACATCGGTAACGTTGGGGACAACGCGAACTGGCTGGAACGGCTAACGGCGTCTGCCAAGACCTTCAACGTGCCAATCTCAGCCAACTTCCAAATCAACTCTACACTGCAGACGAGCAGCAATCTCGCGCCGTTCACAGTGAAGAGCGCGGTGCCAGTTGACGTCCTCACCGTTAGCAATCACCCGACGATTCAGTATTGCGGAACGGGAACAACATGCCAGCCTGCGGCGGGTGTTAATGGGCAGGTAGTTTTCGGGAAAATAACACTGAGCTCCAGTCCCCAAGATATGGGAGGCATCAATCCGTCGTTCCAGCACAATACCTACAACTGCCTCGGAAACGACCTGACGACTCCCACGAACGGGGTCAAAGTCGTCCCGAAGAATGCCAGCACTGTCACGTTTACTGGCACGGTAAACGACACCATTTCGTACCAATGTGTGGGATACTGAGGAGGCTCTCAATGCCCAAATGTCAAGTGCTTCCGCGGCTTTTCCTACTCGCCCTGCTTTCAACTCCTGGCCTCGCGAGCAGTGAGTACGTGCTGGTCAACAACAATAACTCGGTTGCCAATCGTGCGACCCTCTACCGTCTCAACATAGCGAGTGGCCAAATGAAGAAGGTTTTGATGCTGGAAACGGGCGGTGTGGGGACGGGAGCAGTTGGAGGCGATTTTTCAGGCGTACAGGAGGCGGACTCCGCAAATGCCCGCTGTCTTTTTGTTCTCGACACCGGGTCGAGCGACGTAGCCGCTTTTTCCAAGGCTACGGGATACAAGCGGGTTGGGAATTATTTCGACCAGAATCTAATTTCGGGTGCGGATGGGGATAGCATCGCCGTAAGCCCCAACGGCCGGTTTCTGTATGCCAGCTACACTCGAACAGGGAATGTCGGAGCGTGGGAGGTGAATTCAGACTGTTCTCTCGAATTCATCACGCGATCGGGGTCGTTGACTGGCGTGGGTCCCCTCGAGGTAACGCCGAACGGCAAGTATCTCCTGGCGAGGGGCGGCGGTGGCGTCACGGAATTTGCTGTCGACAAGCTCACAGGCAACCTTACTGAGATAGGCACAACGTCCTTCAGAGGCGGTGCATGTGCTCGCCAGAGCGCATGTCTCCCATACGGAATCCAGATCTCGAAAGACAACAAGCTGGCTGTGTTTGCCAGCTTTGCGCTAAACGCGCGGAGGGAAAACGAAATTCCTCTGATGCTGACGGCGCAAATCACATCCCAAGGTCTAGTCAACCCGACAGTTTGGGACCTGACAATCGAGAAGAATCTGCGCTTCAACATTTTTCCGTTTCTCGGTGCCGCCGCATATAATGGAAATGGAACGATCTATCTGGGCGTAACCAGCGGCGGGACGTTAAACCCCGGCGTTCTGACCGCGGACTTCACCGAGTAGCCCCTGAAGTTTAGGGTCACCAACTCAGCCGTCGCTAATCCAGAGGTCGGCAACATCGCGGTGACAGGTAACACAATGGTCGTCGCCCAATATCCGAACCAGATTTCGGTGTTCCGCATCCAAAAAGACGGCTCGCTGAAACTGCTGAGCACCACGACCATCGACGAACAAGGCGAGGGCTTGTTCTCGCTATCCATTTTCCCAAATACACGATAGGGACTCGCAGGGGCGCGGACGCCCGCGCCTGCATTGTCGGCTTCGTCAGAGTGCTTTCTTAGCCCTTCGGCTTTGCCGTTGCGCCGACAAGTGCGCTCCCGTGAGCAGCAACAGTCCGGACAGAAATGCCCAGAACATCAGGCTCGCGGACAACGCGAAGGGGCCGTAGACTTCCTGGAAATTCAGCCGCGGCAGCGCCAGAATGTAGCAATACTTCAGAACTTCCGACAGCAACCCCATGAGCACCGCCGCAGGCAGCACTGCCCGGACGGGAACTTTGCCATTAGGCAATAGCCAATAAATCAAAAAGAAAATCGCGATGCTGGCGGCGATGGCGAAAATCTTCATGATCAGAAAAGCCAGCAGCCGGACCAGGCGAAAGTCATGGCCGAACGTCAGAGTTTTCAGCAGACCGACATTCCCTGCGGTGAGCGCAATCGAGAGCAGAGCCAGCGTGCCGCAGGCAAACGCCAAGCCCAGTGCGATCATTTGATTCCCCACGTACGAGCGGTTTTCGGGAAAGCGCCAGATCCGATTGAGCGCCACTTCGAGCGGCATGAAAATCCCGGTCGATGTCACCAGCAGAATCAACAAAGAGAATACCTGCGGCCGGTTTCGCTCGTAGACCATCGCATTCAAGTTGCGAATCACGAAATCCTGTCCCGCGGGCAAGTAGTCGCGCAGCAATTGCGCCACGACTTCATACATCGCAGGCGAGTGAAATACGCGGCGGATCAGTGTCAGCAACAAAAGCATGAAAGGAAAAAACGAAAGGATGGCATTGGCCGCGACGGAGAACGCGAAAGTGTGAACCTCGGTGCGCGAGGCATATTTCAGCGTAGAAGAAAATAATCCGAAACGAGGAATCGAGCCCTTAACCGAAACGTTAGGGTGGACTGCCGGAGGCAGAACAGAAGTCGACAATGGGCGGAGCTCATTCACTTTCCCCAATATTATCAGAGAGTTGCGGATGTTCCACGGAATTGAACAAGTTCATTTCGAGGCACTCGAATTTCCCCGCCGCACCCTAAAAACCGCAGGTCACATTTAATCGTTTTACTTCTACAAAATTCTTCTCTTGCCAGAACCGAAAATCATGAATATTATTCCTCCTCGTTGCCGAAATGTCGGCAGCGATGTTCGTTAGTTTGGGTTGATGTTTTGTGCATTGCAGTCGAAACTCGCGCCACCACGACAGGCTCCGGAGCTTTGCGCCGTTTTCTCGAACCACGGCGCAAAACTCAGGAGCCTTTCTTGTTGAACCAAGTTCTTGACTACACGCAGAGCACGACCGGTTCGTCCTCATGCTTTGAGGGGGGAAAGTAACGCGCGCGCTTCAACAAGCATGGGGAATTCTAATCTCGGCAGAGGCGAAAGGAGTTTATTGTGAGAGAGAAGGGAACAGTAAAGTGGTTTAACGGGGCTAAAGGATACGGTTTTATCCAACGGTCCACAGGGGAAGATGTCTTCGTTCATTTCTCCGCCATCCAGGAGAATGGCTACCGCACGCTGAATGAGGGCGAAACCGTGGAGTTCGATCTGCTGAAGGGCCCCAAGGGGTTCCAGGCGGGTAACGTCGTCCGCGCCTGATAACCCAAAGTCCGCAATTCGCAAACCCTCTCGGGCTCCCCTGAGAGGGTTTGTTGTTTTCAGTTTGCTTTGCTACTGCACTTCCAGCGAAACCAGATCGCCGTCAGCTTTTCCTCCTGCCCTATAGTTCACAGCCACTGAGCGGCTCTTCCAGTCGCAGGAGAACGCGTCCGCTCCGATGAGCGTCAGCGATTTGTAGTCCTCAGTGCGAAGCTTGAGCTGCTTTGCTGCTGCCGACACGGTCAGGATCGCTGCGGGAGCCTGCGAGCAATCGACCGCAATCAATTTCCCTTTCAGAAACTTGATGGCCCGTTTGTCGATCTGAGGCGGGCCCGGAGGTTGTTCCGGGCGATCGTCGCTCGAGTCTTCGTCTGGCTTAGGATTTTGCGTCTGCGTTTTCGGCTGAGGCTGCGCTGGTTTTTCCGAAGCTGAGGGAGACGCCGGTATCGAAGCCGGCGAAGATGACGATGGCGAAGTCGCCGTTGCCGTCTGCTGCGCCGACGGCTTGGTTTCGCTCTGTGGCATCACTCCATACTTCTTTAGCATGGGCAACCCTTCCAGTTGCTCGCGTGCGGACTTCGCAACTTGCGAGTCCGGGCTTTTTTCCAGGCGCTCGAGCAACGCAGTAGCCGCATCCCAGTTTTTTCCCGCCATGTAGATCTGCGCCATGTTCAGCAAATAAGTTTGGTTGCGCGGGCTGAGTTGAATGGCCGCTCGCATGGTATCCATTGCAGCGTGAGCGCCTCCGCCTTCGAGTTGAGCCATGGCCAACATGCTGCGAGCGTCGGCGAATTCGGGATCCCAGTTCAGCACCAGCCGAAGATCCTGCATCATATTCGGAAGCGCTTCCGTTCCCTGTCCGCCGCTCGCTGCACGTCTGACCAGCGCCGAATAATAATGTAGCCAGGGATCCTTGGGCGCAAGCTCCGCGCCCTTACTCAGTTCTTCGACCGCGCGAGGGAAATCCTTCTTCTGCATGTAAGCCCAAGCCAGGCCGCGACGCGCGACCACATTGTCGCTTTTCAGCCCGCTTGTGATCGCCTCTAGTTGCTGCATAGCTTGCTCGCGGCGCTCAGGCAGGCGGACGCTCATCTCCGCCAGCAAGGCTTGCCCTTCCGCCTCGGTAAGCGGCACCGTACTGCCGCCGATCTGGTCGGCCGGAATCACACCCAGGGGCTGATTCCCCACAACGTTCGCCAGTGGCTGTTTGCCCTTTGCCTGAGGCGGCGGTGTCGCCAGCGAATGAAAGTAACTCTGCACCGCCTGCTCGAACTGCGCCGCGGTCATGCCGTAGGCCTTCTGAATCGCCTCCTCGATCGGTAGCTGTTGGTTCTGGACCAAATCGAAGTAGTTCCCCGTCTCTGGCAGCTTGTTCTGATTGAGCAGGTAATGCATCACAATCCACGACTGCGCGTAGAACAAGGTATGGCGCGAACTTTGCTGACCTGCAGAGACATCCGGGTGCGTCTTGAACAAATCCGGAATCGGAAGCCACGCCGTCGCGTTCAGCAGTTCGGTGAACGATGCAGGATCGCCGCCAATCTGTCCCTGCTTGTCGTCGAGACGGAGGCTGGCGAAGTATTCGGCGAAGCCCGCGTCGAACCACGGCTGAGTGGGAGGATAGTTATAGTTCAGGAAAAACTGGGCAAGATCAGTAGAGATCGCACGCCAGCTATCGTCTTTCGACAAGTTCAGCACGAAGTAAACGCTGTCTTCGCCGGGAATAAAGAAGGCGGGGTCTGCGATGACCTGGCCTTGGCGGATGGGCGCGATTTTGGCGTATTCCTCATCGCTGCGCACGGCGATGATGTCGACCGGTTCGGGCATGTTGACTCGGTTTCTCGCCAGCAGTTGGCCCAGAGCCGAGCGCATCTGCTCGAATCGCACTACAACCTCGCGGCCGCGTTTCTCGTCCGCGTCGGTGACCACGGAGAAGTGGTCGGTATTGATGCGGATCCAGTGCGGCTCGTCCGAGCGCGCGTGTGCAAGCGGACGGCAGAGCAAAAGAGCGAGAGTAATAATGATCAAGGTTGATGGAAGGGAGTGGATGCGATCCGTCATGAGCCTTCGGGAAGTTTCGCGATAGGGAATGCTACCACGCTGTGGACGTGGCGGAACTGACGACGCCGATCAGAGCTCCAGTCGCTTCGGCCGTTGTTTACTTATTGGTAATCTTGGGTACCCCCCTCCCCCCTGATCTTTTGGAATCATGGGGTTAGGGCCAGACCACTGTCAAAATCTTTGAGGAATAAGGACTTATACGCAAAATATTGCGGAATAAGGACTTAGGCGCTTGACCCAAGCGTTGCCTTCCCGTTTTGGGTCAGGGAGGGTCCGCCTTCTGTCGGTGTCCAGGTTGTCAAAGAGCAGAGACGTTCTTCAGCTATTCACAATTAGCTAACATCGCTTTGGAATATCTTATCTGGTCTGGAGGACGAGATCAAGGGAGAAAACGGATGGTTCCGTGCGCGGAAGCACGGCTGCCCGCAGGTTTCAATTACGCTATCTCCGCAACCCATTCGCGGCTTGAACGAGACGGAATATGGGACAACTGTCGAAGCAGGCGATAGACTCACAACCCATCAATCAGCGCTATCGAGAGATTTATCGCCAATTGAGGGTGTGAAACATCCTCAACCCGTTCTCTCTTATTGTGTTGCACTAGCACCCTGCCTGCCCACTTTTCCGGGCTCCTGACCCATGAATATTTTCCGTATGCTGTCGTCTTTTGCCATCCATTTCCGATTTCATAATTAGAAAGAGCCAGCCCTGGTCACTAATTTGAATCGATTCTTAGGAAAACTCGAGTTTTTCCACAGCCATGGGATTTCTCGCCAACTACGGCCCGAGACACCGCCAACCGACCCGCATTCATGGACTTGCCCCCCCAGCAACCCTAAGATTTCAGCTCAATGATCGGCCAGACCATCTCGCACTACCGTATTCTCGAGAAACTTGGCGGGGGCGGGATGGGTGTGGTCTATAAGGCCGAAGACACCGAACTCGGCCGCTTCGTTGCTTTGAAGTTCCTGCCGGATGACGTGGCGAGGGACGCGCAGGCTCTAGAGCGTTTTCGCCGCGAAGCCCGCGCGGCGTCTGCCCTGAGCCATCCCAACATCTGCACCATCCACGAGATCGGCAGGAATGGCGGCCAATCATTCCTGGTGATGGAGTATCTGGAGGGGATGACGCTGAAGAATCGCATCGCCGGCCGCCCGATGGACACTGAGACCATCCTGTCGCTGGGAATCGAGATCGCCGACGCGCTGGATGCGGCGCATACGGCCGGGATTATTCACCGGGACATCAAGCCGGCAAACATTTTTGTGACGAAACGAGGTCACGCGAAAATTCTGGATTTCGGACTGGCGAAGGTGACGCAGCCGATTTGCAAGCCAGGCAGCGAAACCCAGCCACTTGGAGCGACGGTCACGCTGGAAGAAAATCTGACCAGCCCAGGCCAGGCAATGGGAACGATCGCCTACATGTCGCCGGAGCAGGTGCGGGCGCGGGAGTTGGACGCGCGGACAGATTTGTTCTCATTCGGGGCCGTGCTCTACGAGATGGCGACCGGAATCCTGCCGTTCCGCGGGGAAAGTTCGGGTGTGGTCTTCAAGGAGATCCTCGACTCGTCACCGACGCCGACTGCCCGATTGAATCCCGATCTGCCGGTGGAACTCGACCGAATCATCAACCGTGCACTGGAGAAGGATCGGGAGCTGCGCTATCAGCATGCGTCCGACATGCGGGCGGAGCTGGAGCGCCTGAAGCGCGATACCGGATCAAATCGAGCGCTGCCAGCGCGATCCAGCGCCCAGGTCTCGCCAGTTCGGCAAGGTGCCAGATTCCGCAAGAAAGTACTTTACGCATCTCTGTCGATCATTGCGCTGGTTGCTTTGAGTTTAGGAGTACGCTGGCTCGAACGACGGATTTCTCCGTCAGCCCCGCTCAAAGAGATTCAGCTGACACACAACTCCACTGACAAGGTGGTCGCCCACGCCGCGCTATCACCGGATGGACGATACCTTGCCTTCGACGACAGCGATGGAATGCACATTAACACCGTTGCGACGGGAGAAGAACACGATGTTTCTATCCCGGAGGAAATCCTGACGACGCTCAGGGACCTCAGTTGGTTTCCGGGCGGGGACAACCTCTTGTTGCAAACTACGTCCGAAAAAGAAGGGCCCACTCTCTGGGTGCTATCTACGTTTGGAGGTGCGCCCCGGAAACTGCAGACACGATGCGGCCATGCGCGACTCTCGCCGGATGGTTCTTTGATCGCCTTCGCAAGGTCCGGAGCGGTTTGGGTTATGCGCGCGGACGGCGATAACCCCAGAAATATAATGACGCTGGGCTCAGGATACGTCTTTTCGCTGGCGTGGTCTCCGACGGGCCGAAGAATCGCTGTCGCCATCGAAGAACAAAACGCGACTGGAGCGACTATCAAGTCCGTCGCTCCAGACGGCAACAAGCCGGTTCTGGCCTTCAGGAGCCCTCTTATAAATGACCAGGGAAATATTTTGTGGGCCAGTGATGGACGCCTGATATTTACGCGCAACGATACGGATTCCGGTTCGACTAACTCCAACTTGTGGTATCTCGTTGTTGATCCAGATACGGGCGCTCCCAAAGGCGAAGCCTTGCAAATAACCCATTGGGACCGAGTTTGGCCGTTTCCCATGGGCGTTAGCCAGGATGGTAAGCACCTCCTGATTGAAAAGACTCATGTATGGGACGACATATTCATCGGCAAACTGAGTGAGCATGGCACGGGTCTGCAGAAAGTTACTCGCTTTACCAGTAACGACAGCGGGAATCGAGTTGGCGGCTGGACCCGCGATGGCGCGTTGCTGTTCAGTTCCGATCGAGGTGGCGGCAAATCGCAAGTCTACAAACAGCAACCGGGTCAACGTACTCCAGAAACCCTCACTTCCAGCCCCGACAGTGCAAACGGAAGTGAAGTCGCGCCGGGGGGCGCATGGATTCTCTACTGGGCGATCAACTTCGCAGCGTCAAGACAATCATTGATGCGTGTCCCTGTCGCGGGGGGATCTTCCGAGCGGATTCTGGACCTGCCTTCAGCCGCCGTCGGCGATTTCCACTGTCCCGTTGCAGGCAATTTCTGCGTTCTTTCTCGTCTGGACAAGGGCCAGCTCATTTTCTACTCCCTGGACGCCTTGAATGGACAAGGAAAAGAACTTGCCCGGACGGAAGTCGCCGACGCGGGAATGTGGCTGAGTTGGGCTTTGACACCGGATGGCCGCAAACTCGCCGTTACCGGTGCGACTGACTGGGGAAAGTCACAGATCGCCAGGAACAACGTCCGGGTTATCGACCTGCAAACCGGGACGCAACGGGACATAACGGCTCCGAGCTTCATTCTAGGCGGTATCTCATGGTCCAGAGACGCAACTGTGCTTTACGGCGCCTCACAAACCGGCCACAACTTCTACCTGCTGAGTCTGGAGCTGTCGGGAAAATCACGAGTGCTTCTCACGCGTCCTTTAGGGCAGACTATTTATGCCCCTCGCGTTTCGCCCGATGGTCTCTCGATCGCCTACAGCCAACAGTTCATGGAATCGAACGCGTATCTGCTTGAGAATTTCTAACTGGTTCATAGACGAGTCAGGGCTTCGCAACGCGTGATGCTGCCCGCTCCGGACCAGACCTGAGCTCAACCGTTGTTATCGGGCCATAGCGCGCAGAACCCTCTGCCCTGTATCCAGGGCCATGCTGGTGGCTGGACCGCCATTACGTTTTTAAGGCTGTTACGAGACTCGTGCCGCCCGCTAAAAGCGGACTCGGGTTTAATCCACGTTCGCTTTCCCGGCACTGCCGTGCCGGGCTGTCAGATCCCGCCGCTACGCGACTGGAGCACCAGAATTTCTTTTTCGACCTCGAAGACACTTTCCAGTCTATTGGGATCTCCCGCTTTCGCGACACTGCGAGAAGATTTTTCTGTCGGAGTGCTCCGCGCGGGTTGTCATGCGCACGGGCACCGTTAAGAATCGCACTGTTGTAGAGCCCAGTTCGCACTTTCCACCACGACCGGATCATCGTCCGCTGCCAGTTTTTCTAGAACGGGGATGAACCTTTGATCGCCGCTGTTGCCCATCGCGATCGCCGCATTGCGCCGCAGGCCGGTTCGCTTGGTGCGACGGATGGGAGAGCCGCGAAACTGCTCGCGGAATTCTTCCGCGCTCATTTCGGCGAGCCAGTCCAGTGCTGGATTGACCAGTCCTTCGCGCGCTTGAAATTCCGTTGCGGTGGTAGTCGGGGATTTGCGGTTCCAGGGACAGACGTCCTGACAGATGTCGCAGCCGAATACGTGCCGGCCCATGCCTTCCCGCATTTCTTCCGGGATTGCACCGCGCTTCTCGATAGTCAAATACGAAATGCATTTTTTGGAATCGAGTTGATAGGGCGCGATGAGCGCGTCCGTGGGACAGGCGTCGATGCAGCGCGTGCAACTGCCGCAACGATCGGGCGCAGGCAAATCGGGTGCGAGTTCGAGAGATGTGAGAATCACACCCAGAAACAACCACGATCCCAGCTTCTGATTCAGGATGCAGGTATTCTTGCCGATCCATCCCACGCCGGCATATTTGGCGTAGACGCGCTCGACCAGAGGGCCGGTGTCCACGTAGCAGCGGGTTTGTAGCGCCGGCGTCTCGGGGGGTGCTGCGAGGGCATCCTGCCTGCGCTTGGCGATGCTATCTCGCAGAGAAGTTTCGACCATCCGCAACCGGCGCATCACTGATTCGTGATAATCCTCGCGGCTCCACGCGTAGCGCGAGATCCATCCTCGGTCGGGATCATCGACCTGCGTAGAGTAGGGATGCGCGGTGTTGTAGTTGATTGCGCACACGATCACGCTGCGTGCCCACGGCGCGGCCGACTGGAGCGAGGCGCGCTTGAGTTGTCCGGCTTCGTCGCGGGCCTCGAGATACTTCATCTCTCCGGCATGGCCTGCTTCGATCCAATCCGGAAAATGATTCAGCTCGGGCAGGTCGCGGACCGGGGCGATTCCAGCCAGTTCGAAGCCTACTTCGTGAGCCGAGCACTTTACCAGCGTCGCAATTTGGCTGACTTGATTCAATTGGCGCGCATCCGATCCGGATTGCCGGCAAACTCGCTGTTGTCATCCCGAGCGAAGCGAGGGATCTGGGTTCTTGGCGTCACCATCGGCAACCAGATTCCTCGTCGCTGCGCTCCTCGGAATGACAACGGGGTGGGTTCGCGAGGTTTCACTTATTGCCGGCGCTCAAGGCCTTGCTTTGCGCATCGGCCCGTTCGGCTTGAAACTTCGCCGCCTTCTCGGGTTGATGCAGGGCGCTGTATTCCGTCACCAGGTCTTTACGCGCATTTTCAAGCCAACTCGCGGGCGGACTGGTTTGCTTCATCAGAATGCCATAACCGGCGAGGCTCTCGACTTCCGCGTCCGCGTAGCGATGTTGTGGGATCAGGGCGCGTCCCAGCCTGATGCGCACGATCGCTACGTTCAGGTGATCTGCGGGGAGGGTCGCGGCGTCGATCTGCAACGCTTCGCGGAAGTACTGCTCCGCGCGGGCATACTGCTTTCGCTCCATGTAGACGCCGCCCAGGTTCGCCAGCGCCGAGGCGATGTAGTAGTGCTTCCCCTTGTACACCTCGCGATAAATATCGGTTTGGCGCTGGAAGTCGGCCTCCGCCTCGTCGAGCTTCCCTTGTTGCATGGCCACTTTGCCCAATTCACCGAGCGCAGAGGCCACGCGCGGATGCACCTTCCCATAGACACGCTCTTGAACGCCGAGCGCATCTCGAAGCACGTCCGACGCCTCGTTGAATCGTCCCTGCGCGTTCAGCGAGCGCGCGAGGAGGGTCATCACGGAAGCGGTCTCGGGGTGGTCCTTACCATAGAAATTCTGAATGATGTCGAGTGCCTGGCGATAGTCGCGCTCGGTTTCAGCGGGATGGCCCCACTCGGTCTGAATGGCGCCGAGGTTGATCAAATCCTCAGCGACATTGGGATGGCGTTCGCCGTAAAGTTGGCGGTCCATGGCCAGTGCGCGCAGGTTCAGCGAATTGGAAATGTCCAGGTGACCGGCGTAGAACTGGGCATTCGCCAACTCTGTCAAGCTCTCTGCGAGGTCGGCGGCAACTCCGCCGGGAGCGGATTGGATCCGCACCGCCTCATCGAGTACTTGAATGCCCTGATCGTACTTACCTTCATTCACCAGCACCTCTCCGAGAGAGTACATGGCTCGCCCCACACGCGCATGAGTGGGGGGCAGGTGCCGCTTGGTCATCTCCAATCCCTGGCGGGCGAACTGTTCGGCCTCATCATATTGCGCTTGATCGGAGCGCAACTGGCCGAGAGCGACCAGGCTTTCCGCCACTTCAGTGCTGTCGGGACCGAAGAGAGTCTTGCGACGCTCCAGAGAAGAATGCAGCAGCGAATCCGCTTGCTCGAACTTGCCCAACCGATCGTAGATGGTTCCGAGCGTTTGATAGAGTTCGGCCTGCACCTTGGGATCGCCGTTGAGACTCTGAGCCTCCTGCACTCCGCGATCCAGCAGAGTGACGACGCGCATGCTGTCGCCGGGCCCGACTGATTCATCTCCACCTTGGAAAAGGTTCATCATGAAGCGCTGGATGCGTTGGGTCCGAGCCGCTTCGTCCAAGGCCGCATTTCTAGCTTTCGCCAAGCGCACAGTGAAGAAGACTGCCATACCGACGATGATTGTGAACACCAGCGCCACTGCCGAAACAGCACGCCGGTTTCGCCGGACGAACTTGCCGAGCCGATAGCGAACAGTGTCGGGCCGTGCCTCCAGCGGCTCGCCATTGAGGTAGTGATCCACATCTCGGATCAGCGCCTCGACCGACCGGTATCTTCTATCGACATCCTTATGCATTGCCGTAAGGCAGAGCACGTCCAGATCAGCCCACGCCGTTTTGCTGACAGAAGGGATGTTCGGTTTTGCGTCCGACAGTTCAGTCATCTCCCTGGCGACTGCTGACGGTCTCTCGGGATCCCGTCCCACGATCACTGCCTCAGCCTCTCCCGGAGTCAGCTTCGACAAATCGAAGGGAAGTTTTCCCGCAAGCAACTCGTAGAGGATGACGCCAAGAGAGTAAACGTCGGTGTGGATTCCGATTCCATCGCCACGAATCTGCTCCGGGGCCGCATAGGCCGGCGTCATCAGCCGCAGCCCCGTCATAGTCTGGTCTTTTCCAGTTAGCCCCCGTCCGGCTTGACCAGCGGGCGACTCGAGACTCTCGAGTTGTTTGGCGATGCCGAAGTCGAGCAGTCGGACAGTGCCATCTGGCTTGACCAGGATGTTCGAAGGTTTCAAATCGCGATGGATGACTGCGCGCTGGTGAGCGTACTGTACTGCTTCACATACCGCGCGAAACAACTGCAGCCGCTGCTCGATCGAACACGCGTGCTGGCTGCAATAGTCGGTGAGTGGGACGCCTTCGACGTACTCCATGACAAACCACGGCGTCCCGTCGTCGAGAGTGTCAGCGTCGTAGATCCGCGCTATCGATGGATGATTGAGTTGCGCCAGAGTGCGCTGCTCGCTGGCAAAGCGTTCGCGGCGCGCCGGGGACAGCCACGCATCGCGCAAAATTTTGATCGCGACCAGGCTGCCCAGGTCTGTGCGTTCCGCGAGATAGACCACGCCCATCCCACCTTCGCCCAGCGCTGCCTTGATGCGATACGGTCCGAATTCCTTGAAAGGAAGCGCAGCGGGCGCCGCTCCGTCGAGGACGTCTTGCGCAACGTGCGCCAGATCGCGATCCAGCAGGGAAGCGCCTCGGGCATCTTCCTCGACCAGGGCAATGACTTCGGCCGCAAGGCCTTCGTCGCCGCATGCGTCCTGCAGAAACGCACGCTGCTCCGGCCCCGGAAGATCCGCCACATCGTGAAACAGGGACTGGATTCGCTCCCAGCGCGTGCTGTCCATGGTCGCTCCCTGCTACCCGGATATCAGTTTGTAGAAACGTAGCGAGCTACGTTTCTACAGTTAGCCTGCGGTCGGGCCTAGTCCGCTCGCCGAAGCTCATGCGCCAGCCAGGCCTTCGCCGCTCGCCAATCGCGCAGTATGGTGGCTTCGGACACCTCCAGCAGAGCCGCAGTTTCGGTGACGTCAAGCCCTCCGAAGAACCGGCTCTCGACCATCAAGGCCTGACGCGGCTGAATCCGTGCCAGTTCCTCGAGCGCGGTATCGAGCGCCAGCAAGTCTTGTCCGCAAGACGCCGTCTGCTGCTGCGACTCGTCAAACACCACCACCGTGATGCCCTCGTCCCCACCGCGCTTGGACGCATTCCGGCGCCGCGCTGCCTCAACCAGAACCTGGCGCATGGCGCGAGCGGCGATGCGCTTAAAGTGAAGGCGAGATGTCGAGGCGAACTGAGGCGATTTCGCCAGCTTCACCCAGGCCTCATTGACCATGGTCGTGGGACTGAGCGTGGCGCCAGGATCGCTTCGCTTGACGCTCGAAGCCAGGCGGCGCAGTTCCTCGTAGGTCACGCTGAAGAGCCGGTCCAGCGCTCGTCGTTCCTCCGGCGTTTTGTTCATCTCGTCCGGCTGGAATCCGCTTTCCAATCGATTATTTCGAAGCCGCATGACAGTTTTTCCCGCGCTTTTGCGCAATGCGTAGTGGAGGCTGGCGCGAGGAAACCAACCGGGGAAAAGCTGGGGAGTAAAAAGCTTTCCTGGGATTGAGATGCTATCAGTCCAGACCGCACCATGCAACTGCAATGACGGCCACTCCTCCAACGTGGAGCGGACGCATCGCAACTCGTTGCAATCCCATGGAATTCACGCCGGGCCAGGCGTTACCTGGGCAGTGAGCCCGGCGGTTTCACCACGAATGTTCGGATTCAGAAGAGTCTTAATGAAGACCATTGCCAAGACAGGTGCGATCACCGTCACCACTCCGGACGGAACCGCAAGATTTCACGGTGACCTAGGAGGTTGGAACAGTTGAAAGGGGATTCGAATCCGCTCGTGCGCCAGTCCCTGACGGCGCGCACCGGCTCCGTTCGGCTCGTCGGTCTGCGGAGCCAAGCGAAACAGGCGAAGGGCGCGGCGTAATTCGACTTCCCGGAACGGTGTCGGCTCCTCTTTGCTTCCCCGGGTCGGTCGCGGCTTGAGCGCCACCAAGTCCCCCGGCCCGAGGAGCCGACGCCGTGATTTCGTCAATCATGTTGCCGTCAGGATCTCGGCTTCCTTATGATTTACGTGGATTTATTTGCGGATCGCCCTGGCTCGGTCACACCTTTAAGTGAGCTTCGTCACCGCCACAATTTTCCGTTGAGATTAGGCTTAAGTGTTCTCCGAACGATTCTGGAGGAGAGCACATATGGAAAAAGCCAGAAGCACAATTATTGGCGAAACCCTTGCCGGGGCTGCGACCATCGCCATTACGATCTTGACCATAGTCTTCTTTTATAGGCTGGTTCATCTGTAAGCTTCGGTGGTCTCGGTTCGCCACGGGAATCGCACCCTGGCTTATGTGTGGAAGCCTCTGCGTCCCCATCAATCGAATCTGACGGAGGCTCTATTTTTCTGCCCGTTGGCGTAACGTCGCCATCACGCACAAAACCCCGACCGGGGCGGGCCAAGGGTCCTGGTTGGTGCTATGCATTTATCGCCAACCCATGCCCGAGGCGTGACGTTCTACCCCTTCACGTTGATCAGGCGCGGACTGCATACCGCAGAACGATCACGCCCTTGCGGAAGCGTCGCTCCTCGATTAGCGCCAGGTTGAACCGCACACCATCCGGGAAGAAGCGTTTTCCGCTGCCGACGACCACGGGACAGACAATCATTTGGAATTCGTCGACAAGACCCGCCCTTATCGCTTGCGCGGCGAGTTCAGGACCGTCAACCGTGATGTCGTGCTCAACGTCGGCCTTGAGCCGCCGGACCGCGCCGGGATCGAATTCACGCTCGATCCTCGTCCGCGCGCTGCGCGGCTCGGCGAGGGTCCTGGAGTAGACAACCTTCTCCGCTGCCTGCCACTGTCTCGCAAAGTCGAGCACGAACCGTGGTTGATCGCGAACCGTGTGCGCGGTCTCCCAGTACACCATGGTGTCGTACATCCTCCGTCCATAGAGATAGGTGCCGAATGGCGACGCAAGCTGGTTGATGTAGGAGTGCACCTCTTCGTCTTCGGGAGCGCCCCAGCCAAAGCGGCCGTGCTGGTCTTCCGTGTAACCGTCCAGTGACGTGAGCATTGAGTAGATCAACTTCGCCATGTATCTCACCTTCCATGCACATCAAGCATCCGTTCCGTGCTTTGGCATGTCCAAATCTATAGTTGCCATTGTCCGATACTGTCAATTGTCGAGAACAGGGAAACCTGTCCATTGCTGACAAAGCCGCTGGCATTGGGCATCTCAGTTCCCATCCGTTCCGCAACGCCTACCCGACATGGCTCGATGCCCTGGGAACTCCGGTAGGGGTGCAGCAAAAAATGATGAGGCACGCGGACATCCGCACCACGATGAATCCCCTAGGGGGCCGCGCTCAAGGCCGACATTCGAAAAGACATGGGATGCCGTTGGCCAGGTTCCAGCGGGTTTCAAAGCAAGCTAAGTGCTTTGAATTCTGGGGTGGGAGACGGGAATCGAACCCGCAACGTCCGGAGCCACAGTCCGGTGCTCTGCCAGTTGAGCTACTCCCACCGCGTCTAGCGATTATAACAACTGGCGGGGAAGCGTGTGGATGTAACTGGCGGCCTCGGTTCTGCACGCTAGATCCTTTGGGACTGCGTCCCTCAGGATGACGTCGGAATGAATTGGGATGAGGACGATTAGCCGCGGCCTACGCCCACGTATTCGAATCCCATGGCGCGAAGGCGGACGGAGTCGAGCAGATTCTTGGTATCCACGATGAGGGGGCGGCGGAGTATTTGTTTGATGCGAGTGAAATCGAGGCCGCGAAATTCCGGCCAGCCGGTGCCGACGACCAGGGCATCGACGCCCTCGGCTGCGGCGTACGGAGACTCGCAATAATGCACCGAGCCGTTCAGTTCGAGGCGCGCGTCTGGCAGCGCGACGGGATCGTAAGCTCGCACTCGGGCGCCTTGAGCAATCAGATTCTTGGCCAGACGGATCGAAGACGAGCCGGCGACGGAATTGGTGTTGGGTTTGAAGGCTAAGCCCAGAATTCCCACGTCTTTGTTCTGCACCGACTGAACGCACTTCGAAATCTTTTCGATTACCTGATCGGCCAATCCATGATTCACTTCCCGGGCGGCGGTCAGAATCTTCAGCGACACTCCGTTGCGCAGGGCGAGGTCAGCCAGCGAATCCATGTCGGACTCCGCGAATAAGCCGCCCATCCCAGCTCCCGGTTGCAGGCAGCGGGGAGCAATTTTCTTGTCCAGACCCAAAGCAAGTGAGAGGCTGACCGCGTCCGCGTTTACCTTTTCACACAAGCTTGCCAGTTCGTTGATGAAGGAAATCTTGGTGGCAACGAAAGCGGTGGCCGATTCCCGCACCAGTTCGGCAGTCTCGTGACTGGTGACGATCACCGGAACTCCACGCATCACCAGGGAATGAAAGATTTGTTTGAGGGCGAGCACGGCATCGTTCGAAGCGGTGCCAAGAATGATCCGATCGGGCCAATTGAAATCCTCGATGGCGCAGCCCGAGGTAAAAAACATAGGCTGCGAAACGAGGGTCGCCCGCAAGCCGGCTTGGGTGATGCTCTGTTCAATGGCGGTTGCAGTACCGACGGGAACTGGAGTCACGATGGTAAGGATCGGGGGCTTGGGAGCGGAACGCGCGATGCGAACGGCAAGATCGGTCAGATGCTGCGGGCTATCCTCGGCCAGAAAGATTACCTGCGCCTTGCGGGCGAAAGATTCGATGTCGGTGGAATACGCCAGCCGCCCCGAGCGCACGTTACGTTTGATGACTTCGGTAAGGTTCTTTTCGTGAAAGGGAACGTTGCCCTGCGCCATGGCAACCATTTGCGAGCTATCGGGATGGCAACAGCTGACCGGGGTGCCGAAGTCGGCCAGACAGGCCGAAACGACTGTACCTAGGTACCCTGCTCCGTAGACCCCAATCTGCATGAAACCTCCCGAAACCGAGCCGGAATTCGCTGGGGGAAGGGCGCGTGCGCCAGCTTGAGCGGCGACTCCAACTTCTTGTTTACGCTCGCTTTCTGTCCTTAGCAATGCACGGGAGGGATTTGTACCAGGGGACATGGACTAGTGGCGGAAGCGGGAATTTGGACTGTCAGAAGGTCACTTGGTGCCTTCTCGCGATTCAGTTGCGTCCCGGATCGCCGGGTTAATCGAGCAGCCAGGCCCTAGATACAGAAAAATAGCAGCCGCCGAGGTTATGTTTCGCTCACCGGAAGGTCGGGCGATACGCGTGACTTTCTAAGGCTTGACCAAACTACGGCCGAGGGGCACTCCGGCTAAATCGACCCAGCGATTCTGATCCTGTTCGCGTACGAAGGTCAGCTCGCTTACCGGGATGTGGCGGCTGCCAGCAAAGTGCGCCCAGCGATCACGAGAGAAAATATAGGCCTGTTGCGCCAGTTCCTCGGTGCCGAGCTTCACAATCGTGAGGTGGGGCATGTAGGGCCACTCTTCCTCAGCAGCCAGCGCGAGGGTGTTCAGGCGAACGTGCAACTCTTGCAAGCGGTAGGCCGCATGAGCCACGCGGATGAAAACTGTCGGGGTCACGGGAACAAAAGTTTCGACGTCACCAAGAGTGACCTCGAAAGGCTCGGCCTGACTGCAGATGTCCTCGAGGGTTTCGAGCGCCGAGAGTTCGCCTCCCTGCAATCGCCGAGGAGGAAGGATGGTCACGTGAGCGGGCAGATGGGGCAGATCGGGATGCAGTTCCTGCCGGAGGTTCTCGACAAATTCCCCGACCGCATTCCTCACGTAAGCCACCAGGGCATAACGGGGATTTTGCATGTCAACGTGAAATTATACCCCCGCGGGCGCGGGACGTGGGTTATAAGCGGGTTACGGACTGATAAGAAGCACTCAGTTATAATCGATAAAGTCGGGGCGTAGCGCAGCCTGGTAGCGCACCTGCCTTGGGCGCAGGGGGTCGTAGGTTCAAATCCTATCGCCCCGACCAATATCCCCTGGTGCATCACGAATCTTGGAAGCGCCAGTTGCGCAAATCCACAGCTTGGGTCGCCGAGATTAGAACCGGTCGCGCCCGAATCTCGTCAGCCGAGGAATCAGGATCAAGATCAGGCCGTAGAACAAGAGCGATGCCACCAGCGACGCCGCGTCGCCGAAACGAAGATCCTCGAACAGTAACTTGAGCGTACCAAATGCTATGGCAACATATGCAACCCACAACAGTTCCGCGCGTTTCAACCGTGACCCGCCGAAGGCGAGGATGAGAGCGATCGAGCAGATTACCACGGTTCTGACAACCGACAGACGCGAAGCATTCAGCATCCCGCTCGCCGAACCTAGCCGCACACTCACCATCACTGCAAGCGCCGCAACAACGCCCGCTACCAGAACGCAGGGGACGATCCAGAGCAAGCGCGGTTTCCACTGATCGGTCGAAGCACGCCATCCCATTGCGTAGCACAGCCCGGCGGAGACTGCGACCGCCCATGCGCCTGCATCCAGAGAGGATGGTACAGTTCCAGCCAAAGCGTTCCCCGCGAGACCCAGAAGGCCAGAGAAGAGCGCCGCCGCTGCCAGATACAGCGACACGTGTATGCCAAGGCTGAGCTTGCCGGTACGCACGTACAGCAAAGCCGCCGTCACCGCAGCCAGGCACAGGAACGCCGCCTGAAAATTCGCCGGAAAGAGCAGAAAGCTCCCCGCCAGCAAGAGTGCGACGGCATAGCTTGCACACACCCGGCGATTTCGATTTTGTTCCTCGGCCGTGAACCACGATAGCGCGCCCCAGTAAAACAAACCCGTAACCAGCAGGAAAAAGACGCCCAGCGCCGAGGCAGAGCCAAGACTAGCACGCAGCGTACCAGAAGTCGCAAGCACAAAGACCGCAACTCCCTGCACGATGTCAAAGATCGTCATCCGATGGTGCAATCCGAAGCTGCGCATGCCGATGCTTCCACCATAAATCGCAAGCAGCGACAGGCACAGCAGAGTGATCGAAGCCGTACTCGCCGGCCGATATTCCGGCGGCACGCCCTCGGGAGAGGTCATCACATAGATGAGCAACCAGACGGCGAAATCCGCCGCAATCGCCGGAACTACTCGTACGCTGAACCGTTGCCCCAGGCAAACCACCACTTCGGTAGCAAGAGCCACCGCCAGCAGTTCCGCGGTAAAGGGCACCAGTTCGCGGGTCTCGATGATGAGCGCCAGAGCGGTAGCCACCGCCGCCAAAATCGCCACCCACGGAATCACCTGCAGGTTCTGCCGCCATGCCAGTGCCAAAGCGAGCACTACAAACCCAACCAGCACCGCCGCGGTGAACATGGGCGACAGCACTTGAAAACGCACGGTGGATTCCCACAGCAGAGGCGAGAGAATCAGTGCTGCCGTGATTGCGTAGGTAACGCTGGCAAAGTGATTGGTCGCATGAGTCCTGACTGCCCAGACCAGCCACATGCTCGCATACACGATGGCGAGCGCCAGCACCGGCAACCTCGGGAGGGTTCCCGACTCGGCTATTGCGCGCAGCAGGTACGCGCCGGCAATTCCCAGAACTGCTTTGCCGAACACGGTCACCCCGGCGGGCACGTTTGGTGCTGGAAACCCGCGCCACGTTTCGGGAGGCCGCGGTCTGGGTTGGGCAACGCCCTCAGATGCAGCAGCAGGAATCTTAACCTCAGGCTGACCCTCTAGTGTGGAGACGCGGCGTTCCAACTCCCCAATGCGTTTGTTGAGTTGTTCCACATCCGATGCGATTCCGCCGATAGCTTGTGCCATTTGCTCCTCCGCATCTGCCCCGAATGAGACGGGGCCTAGCTGGTTCCGTGTGCCGGAGCGGCGCCGGAACCGGGCAAGGAGGCTGACTCCGGCCAGGGTGGCAGGAGTTTCACCAGAACCCACAGAATGATGAAAGGAAGAATCATGAGCGCGATCGCGGTCAACAATCCTTCCCGCGTTGCAAACGCCATCTTGTACGTCGTGTAGCCAAGGAAGCTCTTGGAGAAAAGCTGGCCGCCGATCACCACATTCCAGCGCATGGCAAAAATACCGATCATGGTCAAGCATCCGGCCAGCCCGTAAATTCGTTTCCGCGCAATGTCACCGAGCTTCAGAACCTGGGTGAGGCCTATCAATGCGATCGGCGTCACCGTGCCCAGTAGGATCTGGATGATTACCTGAGATGTCCACAGGCGCGTGTGCACCATGAAATCCAGGCTACGGAACGATTCATCGGCTTCGTAGATTCGCTGGATCAGGTCCAGCATCTCCAGGCTGAAGTCGATGATGAAGGTGTAGAGCAGGTACCGCGCGATTGTGTCCAGGCAGCGCATATCGATCTGCTGCCCGCGCAGCCGCGTCGACAGCATATACAGCAACATCACCGCGGAGATGCCCGACACCATCGCCGAGAACACGAACACGATCGGCATCAGCGGCGACGACCACCAGGGATTTGCCTTGATTGAGCCAAAGATGAAGCCCACATATCCGTGCAGAAGAAAGGCGGAAGGGATCCCAATCAGAGTGATGAAATATCCGAGTCGCTCATCGATGCGCAACGAGCGCTCACTGATGTTGTCCGAGCCGAGTGTGAGCGCGCGGTACACAAAGCGCAACGCGCCGCTCGTAGTCTGGGACAGCTCAACAATTTCTCGCCGGTAGTCGAGCCAGATCTCGAGCAGCAGCACGCCCATCAGGTACCAGAGATAAACAAAACCGAACATCGCCATGGCGGAGGAGCGGTGCGGTGTCAGATACATTTCGAGCGAGCGCTCGGGATGTCCCAGGTGCAATTGCAGCGGCAGCGGAGCCACCAGCAGGAAGGCGAGTGCGGTGAGCAGGGCGAGCCGATACGTCGGTTTCACCGCCTGCACCCGGAACACGCGTTCGAGCGACGCCAGAATGAACGCCCCCGCCACTAGCCCGGTGATGAAGGGATAAAGAACGATCAGGATGCTCCACTGGAGCTCCACCTCGTTCGGATACATGAAGCCTTCGACGGGTATCTGCACGAGCCTCCTTAGCGCACCGGCTTATCTGACGGAACCATCCATGCCGTTGTAAAAAACCTTCGCCCCAGTCGCCATGTGGGGCTTCAGAACCTGCACCGTGTGCGTTCTCAAGAACTCATGAATCGGATCCTTGGGATTCTTCAAGTCGGCCAACTGCCGAGCGCCAGTCGGACAGGCCTCGCAGCAAGCGGTCGTCAGTCCCTTGGTAATTCGGTGATAACAAAGCGTGCATTTCTCAGCCGTCTTTGTTTGGGGATTGATAAATCTGCACCCGTAGGGGCACGCCTGCACGCAATAGCGACAGCCCAGGCAGTACTTCTTATCCACCAGCACGACTCCGTCTGGAGTGACGAACGTCGCACCCACCGGACAAACCTGCGTACAGGGAGACTCCGCGCAGTGGTTGCAGAGCTTGGGAACGAAGAAGTTCTTGCCACCATCGTCGGCATGTGGAGGAAAGCCTTGCTTGCCACCGTCCGGCGATTCCACCTCTGGCCTTTCAATCTGCCAGTCAGTCACGTGGTAGCGCTCGATCCAGGTCCGGTAATAGCCTTCCGGAACATCGTTCTCCTCGGCACAGGCGCGCACACAACTGCCACACCCGATGCACTTGGGGATGTCGATCAGCATGCCCCACCAGTGCCCGGTCAGCTGGTAGTTCGGCGAAGCTTCTGGGGTCCCTGCCAGAACGTACTTCCACGCCACCGCAGCCGCGGGCAACAACACCAGCAATCGACGGCGGGTAATGTCCATTATTTCTTTCCCTCCGCCTCGGTCTTCGCTGCCTCAATCTTTGGCCGATGTGGCTGATGGCAGGTGTCGCAGGCAATGCCTCCCGAGTGATCCGCCGTGGCCACTTGCGGAAAGCCCTTCGGTTTGGCGCTGTTGGCCTCGTGACACCGGGAACACACGACGGCTGTATCAAGCTTCTTAGGTTGCACCGAACCGGGATCGTCGGCGTGTTTCGCCTGCGCCCCGTGGCAAGCCTCACAAGCGACTACCACATGCTTGCCCAGCTTTTTCTTATCCACGACGTCGGTATGGCAGGCCTCGCAAGCCTCGTGCCCCGCGAACGCCACCTGCCGGGACGCGATCTCGCCGATCGCCGCCCCTCGATAGTGGCCATACTGCCCAAAACTGCGAGGTACGACTGCGGCCCGCAGAATCACGAATGCCACCAGCGCTACCGCGATGACTGCTGCCAGTCGAATGAGGTGCTCGATGTCCTTGAACAATTTTGCGTTCCCGGAACCCTGCCGCGATCTGCGCCAAAAATTGCGCAATGTACTTCAATACCAAGAATTGCTTCAAGGAACGATGACGGAAGTCACAGGAAGCTGTGATGGCAGTCACTCTGAGCGGAGGACGACGGGTTTCCCGAGGTCGAATCGACACGCCGACGTGGGGATAAAAGATGGAGACGTTTTGCACTTCCGGGTCGATCCGACAAGCTATCGGGTTCCGCGGGCTGCTGGTCAAGAAAAGTTCGTTCCCTACAGTCCTTGGAGTTGTCGACGGTTGATTCCGGAGAAGAACGACCTGCAGCGTAAGACTTCCGACGCTCAACTGGATTGACGTGTGGTAATGAGTGGCGATAAATCGACAGTCATTGGCAGCCGCCGACATGAATCATGACGCGAACTTAGACTTGGTAGCGGACTGTGATTGGATCCTGTTGGGTAATGGTGACGGAACCTCCACCGTCGCATGGATGAGATGATCAGCTTAGAACCCCGGCTTCCGTACGGGACGGAACGGAATCATGACCACGGTCTGGAGCGCAACCGGATCGCCATTTCTGGATGCCGGACGAAATCGCCAACGCGCCAGGGCAGCGCCGGCGTACTGATCCAGACGATCATCGATTCCACGCAGAACTCGCACGTCGCCGACCGACCCGTCGGTCCGAATGACCGCCGAGAGCACCACCGTCCCCTGGACGTTCTGCTTCATCAACTCCAGCGGATATCCGGGATCCACTTGCTGTATGGTCGACGGATAAACAAACTCACCCGCCTTTTCCGCGTCTTTCAACTCGGCAAAATGCATGACCCAGCTTCCGCCCGCCGAGTTCAAATTGGGTACATTCAAAATCATGGAATAAGACTTCCGGTACCCAAAGACTTTGCGCTCAAGTTCGCTGGTAGGAGTGGACGGCAGGTCGGAAGACCGGGGGACACCGCTAACCCGTGGCGGCGTTGCGCTGGCCAGCAGAGGTGAAGAGTTGGCTTTGAAGCCTCCCCCAGGGTCGCCGGCAATCGCCGAAGTGTTGGCCGGCTTGGTGCCTGTGCCAACAAAAAGTCCCGAGGGAACACCGCTTGAACTCTTGCCGGAACCCGAAGTGTCTCCTCCACCCGCCGCGTGATGATTGGCGGCAGGAATGTCCGGAGTTCCCGCAGCACCCGGCTTGCCCTGCGGCGTCGCGGCGAAAGTCCCTCGCCGGTTGCCTGCGGGAGCATCGACCGGTCCGCTGGGCGCCGCTGGATGAAGGCTCAGTGCGATGAGCCGCCCGTCGCCCGAAATTCCAGATCCCTGGACCGAAGGTGGAGGCGGCACCACTGCGGACTCGGCATTCCCGAAGGCAGTCATGTTCGCCGACGCGTGTTGTTCGCCCATCGGCAATTGCGGCGCTGGCGCCACCACTTGCGTGCGCCCTATATTAATGTCGGTCAATCTGCTCGAAGCAGCGTTCACGATCTGCGGAGGAGGCTCGACAATCGCCGCCTGCGGCGCGTGGACCGCTCGCCGCGAAATCGCGGCATCAACCTCCGGAGCGGGCGCTACTACCGACGCCGATAAAGCCGGAGTCTGTTTCAACTCGCTCCTGACCTCAGGCGGCGGAGCGACTACCGGCGCAGGCAGCGCGGGCAGCTTCAGGTCCGACGGCGCACTGGCCATGGCCGCGGCCGGAATCCGGGGCGTCGAATTCCCCCAGGCCACGACGTTCGGCAACGGTACATCGTGTTCCAACTTCAGCTTCGGAGGCGCGACAATCGTCTGCGTGCGATTGTCCGCCTCGGGCGGCACCGAGATGATCGGTTGCGGCGCATACGCGGGTTCGCCCTTCTTCGCTACTTGAACGTGGGTTCCGCCGGTGTCCAGCGGCGCCACGTACTCCGAGGCTTCGTAGTAGATGACATCGGAATGATGAAAGACACGGGGGACGATCTGCGCCGATTGCGGCCAAAGGTCCGGCAATAAGCGTGATGATCCCCATACCGCCGCAATCACCACCACGTGCCCAAGCGCGGACTGCAGGAACCGGCTCCAGGGCATTCGGGTGGGAACGAAAACATCCGGCCAAAAGGACGCAGGACTGGATACCAATTGCAGCGGCGGTCTTCGCGGGTGCCAAAACAAATCTCTGAGGTTGCGAAGAAACACGCGGTGCCAGGGCGGCAGCGTGACCAGCAAGATGGGGCCGGCCAACGGGGTCGGCTTGCGTCTACGCGAGGTATCTATTAGAAGAGGGCCCTGTTTCATGCTCCACATCGAGTGGCGGGAGTAATTCATTATATCCGGAAGGGCGGCATCCCCGGCCCATTCTCGCGTTCCGAGGGCGAATTTCCGTGATCTAATACCGATATGAAACTGGCAGGTGTGCTTCCCCTGATGTTGCTCGCGCTATGTTCGCTGCTGGCCGAGCAGAATCCCGCGCAAAACCCAACCCCAGCCAAGCCAGCCGAGGACTATTCGGGAATGTACAGTTTTCTGCAGGACGGCGAGTTCGTGCAGATCACCCTCGAAGATCAGGGGCGCGTCACCGGCTTCGTTTCCCGCTATGGCGATTCCGAGAGTGATCGCGGCGCCTTCCTTGATCAATTCTTCAAACAAGGCAAGCTCGACGGAACCAAACTCAGTTTCACTACCGAGACCGTGCACGGCGTCTGGTACGAGTTCACGGGTATGATCGAGCGCGGGCCAGGCAAGAGTCTATCCGAAGAGGCCTATTACCTCTTGAAAGGCACGCTGGCGGACTACCGCGCCGACGCCAATAAGAAAGTCACCTCGAAGTCACGGGAAGTAACCTTCAAATCCTTCCCTCGAGAAGTGTAGGGCGGACAGTCCTGTCCGCTGCCGTGGACTTTGGTCCTTAACTAAGGAACCCAAAAACCAAAATCAAGGGCAGCGGACAAGAGTCTCCGCTCTACACAACCTACGCGACGTCCCGCTCTTTCTCCGGGTTTTCTTGCGAAACGATCTTGGCAAGCTGCAGGTGGAGCGGGCGCGTGGTCACGACTCCATCGTCCAGCACGACGGTAAGAGTCTGCGCGCACCGTTCACAGAGCCAGAAATACTCAATCCTGCGGTTTGATGAGCCCTTGCCCTTGGAGGAAACAGTGCCCGTTTCGATCTTGAAGATCCTGCCTTTGCGCAGGTAATGAAGACGAGCCAGACACGCCGGATTTGCGCACTTGGAGAGCATGGGGGAAGCCTCCTGACAAAATTGCGAGCTGCTCTCCGACAGCCCCACAATTCATTATAGAACTCGAAGCGCGGGTTGGACAGCCCGCTAGTTCCCTTCGGGAGTCTTCCTTATTGCCTCAACGTCAAAGTGCCCAGCATGGCTTGTTGTTTGGCGATGAGGGATTGTACGCCCTGTCCTGCCAGGGCGATCATCTTTGCAAGTTGTTGTTCGTCGAAAACCTGGTGCTCGGCGGTGGCTTGCACGTCGACCAGTTTGCGGCCGGCGGTCATGACGAAGTTCATGTCTACGTCGGCGCGAGAGTCTTCTTCGTAGCAGAGGTCGAGCAGGATTTCGCCGTCGACGATACCGACGCTTACGGCTGCGACAAAATCACGCAGCGGAGCTGAGGTCAGGGTTCCGGCTTCGACTAATTTTTCCAGTGCTAATCCCAGAGCGACGAAGGCGCCTGTGATCGAGGCAGTTCGGGTGCCTCCGTCGGCCTGAATCACGTCGCAGTCAATCCAGATGGTCCGCTCGCCCAGGCGTACCAGGTCGGTGACGGCTCGCAGGGAGCGTCCGATCAGGCGTTGGATTTCGTGAGTGCGGCCGCTGGAGCGTCCCTTGGTCACTTCGCGCGGAGTGCGGGTGAGAGTTGCCCGAGGGAGCATGCTGTACTCGGCGGTGATCCAGCCTTTGCCGCTGTTGCGCAAGAACAGAGGAACGCTTTCTTCGATGGATGCGGTGCAGATTACGCGAGTGTTGCCGACCTCGATGAGGACGGAGCCTTCGGCGGTGTTGATGTATCCGGGCAAGATGTTGACCGGGCGCATCTGGTCGGGAGTTCGATTGTCGGAGCGATAAAACATACGGGGATTGTAGCAGGGTGGGGGGCGTCGTTAGGAATGATGGCAGACGTCCCAGATTGTGAACGGCGGTTGGACGTTCCCCAGAGGTACCCGCTGTTACGCGAAGCGTAAGCGTCGAAATCACATCCGTCCGCGAATAGACCGTAACCGCTCGTGTTCTCCCACTGTGGGCTGAGGCGGGTCCAAACGTGCATGCGCGTGGTGTGTGCCACAGAAAGAAAGGCTCGGCGCCGCCCGAGCTCGACCCGCACCTGATCGTCGCGCCTCAGTGGAGGCAACAATTCCTCACCGAACGGAGATTGGAATCAAGATGCAAACCTTCGCGACTGTAGCAACATCATTCATTCACTCCCGCCAGCGCCAGCAGAGTCAGCAATATCCGTTTGAGTCCGAGTTCGCGGCCGCTGCAGTCGAACCACTCTTGCAGGGTGTGGGCTCCTCCGCCGACTCCTCCGCCGCCGATGGCGATAGCCTCCCGGCCCAGCGACAATGGGATGTTGGCATCGGTTGAAGCGCGCTGGATTTGGGCCGCGTTGCCGAGGTGCGCATCGACGGCGCGGATCACTTGCAGGATACGAGCGTTGGGGTCGAGTTCGCCGGCGGGACGATTCCCGATGGGCACGATTTCGCAACTCAGGCCGGAGGCGCGCCGCTGCGATGGCATGCGCCGGTCGGTTGCGTCCGATTCCTCTTCGATGGCCCGCTCGAGGGCTCGCCGCAAGGCAGCTTCGAGGCGCTCCATCTCGGCCATCGAGGTGGATCGAATGTCGACCCGCATGCTGGCTGACTCGGGAATCGAGTTCACCGAAGTTCCGCCGCGGATCACTCCGATATTAAAGGTCGTCTTTGGAGACGACGGGAGCGAGGTCTGGGAGAACGTCTGAATCGTCCGCGCCAGCACAAGAATAGGGTTGGGCATACCAAAGTCGCTCCAGGAATGCCCTCCCGGGCCGCGCACGATGACTTCAAAGCGGCGGCTGCCCAGGGCCTCGGCAACAATCGTGTCCGAGCCGGCGCCATCGAGCACCAGGCTGCAGCGGATCGAATCTTTCCAACGGGCATGAGAAAAAATGTGGCGCATGCCGCGCAGATCGCCTTCGCCTTCTTCCCCTACATTGCCGATGAAAAGCACAGGCGCGGCAAGCGCAACCTTCGCGGCGCGGAGGGCGGACGCTACCGCCAGCAACGCCGTGGCTCCCGCGCCATTGTCCGAGACTCCGGGCCCGTAGAGGCGGTTACCATGCTGCCGCACGTTGAGCGGGGTTCCGGCGGGAAAGACCGTATCGATGTGAGCGCTGAGTGCAACATATTGCTCGGCGGGGCCATGTTTGGAGGGATGCCTGGCCCGATCACAATGCATTGCGAATACGTTGCCCATTTCGTCGGTGTGGATGTCTTCCAGTTCCAGGGCACGAAAGCGTTCCTGGAACCACTCCCCGCGGGCTGCCTCTCCGAACGGAGGAGCGGGGATACGGGCCATCTCCAGTTGCCAGTTGGCAAATTGAGCCTCCTGGGCGCGAAGCCAGGTGAAAGCGGCGCGAGTTTCCGGCAGCGCAGCCAGGCGCGCGATCTCGTGCTGGACCGGAGGGGACACTAGCGGGACTTCTGCGCGCGGAGTGAAAGGCATAGTGATCACGTCATCTTACAACGTCATGATGAAAGGAAGGTGACTTTGAACCGGCGCTGAGACTTCTGAGCTCTTCTCTCGCGAATCGGCAAAAGCACATTCCCGGCAACTCTGAGCCGCGCATCGCAATCTAAGTTGGTAGGTTTCCCGATCGGTTTTCGCTACACTAGAGTTATGAAACTCACGCGCATTGCATTCGTGGTAGTCATGGCCGTTGCCTTGTGCGGCCCGGCCTCGCTCACGGCGTTCGGGGATGAAGGAGCGCTCGATCCCGCCCAGCCCAAGGGCGTTACGCCCGAGGAAATCACTGCGCGTTTTGCGGCCAAAGAGAAAGAATTCAAGGTGGCGCTCGACCAGTATGGATATCGGCAAACCGTGAAAGTGCAAACCGTGGATGGCGAAACGGTGGATGGTGAATTTCAGCAGGTGTTCGACGTGTCTTTCGATGACCAGGGGAAGAAAGTCAAGAACGTAGTTTTCGCCCCGCAGTCGTCTCTGCAGCGCATTGCGATGACCGAGCAAGACATGGACGATATCGAGAACCGCCTGCCTTTCGTCCTCACCAGTGACGAGATTAACGAATACAGCATTCTCTACGCCGGGCAACAGCAGGAGGACGATCTGCACTGCTATGTGTTCGACATTGCACCCAAGCAAATACAAGGCAAGAAGCGCTATTTTCAGGGTCGCATCTGGGTGGACGACAAGGATTTTCAGATCGTGAAAACCTTTGGCAAGACCGTCCCCGACATCAACAAGAAAAAGGGCAACGAGAACCTGTTTCCGAAGTTCACCACCTACCGGGAGCAGGTTGCGGATGGCCCCTACTGGTTCCCCGTCTATACTCGGGCGGACGACACCCTGCATTTTTCTACCGGCGACGTGAAGATTCGAGAGATCGTGAAGTACACGAATTACAAGAAATTCGGATCCAACGTGAAGATCACGTATGACGGCAAGGAAGTGCAGAAGGATCAGGGGAAGAACCCGCCGCCACAGCAGCCGCAGAAATAGGTTTCAGCACTCAGCCGTCGCATTAAGCCCGGAGCGGTGGCGAATAACTTCAGCGGATACAACGCAACCTTGTTATCCCGTCTATGACAACGCGTTCTAGTTCACTCTTTTTCTGAAAACCTGTGAAGCGATGAAACAGAAAAACTCACTGGACGCCGATACCCGCCAGCAGACCGCCGTCCACGAGGTAGTCGCCGCCGGTGCAGAACCCAGCTTTATCCGATGCCAGAAACGCCGCCAATTCAGCGACCTCCTCCGGTGTGCCAATACGCCCGAGCGGATGAGCCGCACCAAAGCGTGCGAACGCTTCTTCCGCCGGCAGACCCGGCGCGAAGTGTGCCGCGGAGCGTGCCAGCATGGGCGTGCGCACAGAACCCGGGCTGATCGAATTGACGCGGATGTTGTCGGCCGCGTGGTCGAGGGCCAAGGCGCGCGTCAAGCTGTGAATCGCTCCTTTTGATGTGGCGTACGCGGCGACACCGCGCTGGCATGCGTATCCCTGAACCGATGCCAGATTAATGATGGCCCCCCCTCCGCGCTTCTTCATCTCCGGAATGCCCAGGTGCGCCAGGAGATAGATGCTGCCAATGTTCACCATCATGCAGCGGTTCCAAGTCGCAGGGTCCGTTTCCACCACTGTGCCGAACGGATGAATCGCGGCAGCGTTCACGATGATGTCCAGGCCTCCGAATCGGCTGACGGTCTTAGTAATGACTGTGCTTACTTGCTCGAGGTTGGCCACATCGCAGCTTTCGACCTGCAGAGTCAAAGCAAGTGTTGCGGCCTCGCGAGCCAACTCCTCGTTACCAGCCTGTTCGATGCCGCACGCAACGACCTGGGCGCCTCCTTCCGCAAAGCGCTTCGCAATCGCACGCCCAATTCCCGTGGTGCCTGTGACCAACGCCACGCGTCCTGCAAACTCTTTCATAGGAACTGGAACCTCACTTTTATGGTACCGGTCAACCGAGACTGTTGGCACAATCGAGTGCGCTACTCACTCAATTGAGGAATAGCGTACTTCAAGCCCTGCATGACGCCACGCAGTTCGGCGAGTCCTTTCAATCTGCCTACCAACGAGTAGCCGGGATTTACTTTCTTGCCGATATCGTCGGCCAACAGATGTCCGTGGTCGGGACGCATAGGAATTTCATGGTCTAGCCGGCCCGCGCGCCGCCGATGCGCCTCTTCTTCCATCATAGCGCGGACCACGCCCACCATATCCGAACTGCCGGCCAGGTGCTCGGCTTCGTGAAAGGATCCATCGGGCTCTCGTGTGACCTGCCGAAGGTGCACAAAATGAATACGGGCGCCGAATTCGCGAACCATGGCCAGCAGGTCGTTATCGGCTCTTGCTCCAAACGACCCAACACAAAACGTAAGCCCGTTTGCGACCGTGTCGCAAGCAGAGAGAATCACTCCAACGTCCTCCGCTGTCGAGACGACTCGCGGCAAGCCAAACAATGACCAGGGTGGATCGTCCGGATGTATCGCGAGGCGAACGCCAGTCTCCTCAGCCACCGGGACAACTTCCCGCAGGAATGCGATGAGGTTGTTTCGCAATTCGGCAGCAGTCACACTCTGGTATTCAGCGATCAACCCGCGAATCGTCTCGCGGTTGTACGATGCCTCGGCGCCGGGAAGCCCGGCGATGATCGTTTGTTCCAGTTCATCTCTGCGCGCCTCCGACATGGAATGAAAGCGGGTGCGCGCCGCCCGAACCCGATCTGCGGAGTAGTCGGGCTCAGCGCTTTTCCGCTGGAGGATGAAGATGTCGTAGGCCGCGAAATCCATAGCGTCAAAACGCAGGGCGTAGCCGGTGGTGGGCAGACGCCATTTCAAATCTGTCCTCGTCCAATCCACTACCGGCATGAAGTTGTAGCAAATGATTTTCACCCCCGCCTTCGCAACCGCGGCCAGAGTGTCCTTCCACGCGCTTATGAAATGCGCATACGGTCCGGATCGCAGCTTGATCGAATTGTGGATCGGAATACTTTCCACGACCGACCAGACGAGGCCTCCTGCCAGAATCTCATCCCTGCGCTTGAAAACCTCGCTCAATGGCCAGGCTTCGCCGTGGTAGAGATGGTGCAGGGCGGAAACGATCCCGGTGGCCCCAGCTTGCTTGATGTGGTCGAGAGGAACCGGATCATCCGGCCCGAACCATCGCCAAGTTTCCTTCATCCCTGACCTATCCCTGCTGTCCGCTTAGAGCGTGGGGACAGCTGCCTGTGCGCTTTCACTATGAACCCGGCGCACTCGAAAGTCTATCCAGTCACGGCCTTATTGCGTACACCCACCCGTGATCATCATCACAGACACAAGCGAGTCTAATGCGCGACTATAAAAATGGTGGCATCCATTCAAGCGGGAATCGAGCTTCCCGGCTTCAATGGAGAACGCCCCGCTCGACAACTCCAACTCACTCCCTAAGATCGGGAGGCGAGGAATCGAGCCGTTGGGTGAAGCCTTTTCAGGCATGGGAGGTGGCTTATGAAGAAAGCATCCAATCCCTTCGTTGCGATCCTTCTGTTCGGTTTCTTTGCCGCGTGGGGGATGTTGGCACAAGAACAGCGGGACGTGCGGGCAATCACAGTAAGGAGCAGTGAAGTAAACAACGGTGTAGTAATTCTTGCCGCTCGAGAAGGTAAGACTTCCATTGAGCTGCAGTGCACTAAAAATGTATCTGGTTGCGCGGTTCTGGAACCTGGCGATTATTTGATGGTCCAGCTTCCCAAGAACCATGGAGTTTACGATTGCACCAACGTGGACCTCTATCGAACTACAACTGGGCCGGGAGTTGGCGACAAGCTTGGCGAGTACTGTCTGCTGGAAACAAAGTGATGTAGGCGGGGTGATGCAGGCAAGCTTGATCAAGAGCGGCCCAGGCAGTTTTACTATTTGTCTGCCTTCGGGCAAACGTAGCGCAACGCGGTTGCCTACCAGGTCCTTTTGTATTCCACGTCATGCTCAAGCCACGTTTTTTTCTGAACATCTGGACATTTCTGGTGCTATCGCGTGGAAGCGCCTCCACCAGCAGCTACATCAAGCCGAAAGTCTCCAGATAGATCGCCTGCTCTCCAATTGAAAACAGGGGTGAGGCCTACGGACTTTAACTGGGCAGAGTAGACGGGCGCGTCGTATGAATGGGCCGTGAACTGGCAACCTTCGTGGTGGAGCGAATAACCACCCGGTGTAGTGGAACAGTTGAGCGTGAACAGGCAGCCGCCTCCTCGCGCCAGTTCGACGCATACATCCCAGTCTTCTCGCGTGCTCACAAACGCTGCTGTTGATGGTGAAAACATATTATGAAGAGCAACGGTCACCAGGAATTCTTGCCGGGTAAGCATGTAAGGTGAATCTTGAAGAACGGCTCCCGGAGCCAGCTTCAGACGGGGAGTACCGAGAATCGTGGCGCCACCGCCATAGTGCTTTAGCAGGTATTCCTCGTGCAGCATAAGCATGGCCCAGTCTCGCCTCCAGTCCGACAGGCCCGAGAGCACTCCCACACCGACGTGCTCAACTCCGGCCGCGAGCATGCGTTCGTAGGCGTCCAAGCGATATTCGAAGTTCGCCTTTTTGGTTTTGCCGGGATGAAGCTCGGCGTATCGAGCCTTGTCGTAGGTTTCCTGCCAGAGCACGGACCAGCACAATCCGGCGTCAACCAGGCGACGGTAATCGCTCTCTTCCAACGCCTCGGCGCTTATTCCGACCAGACCGCCGCCATGACGATGCAACAGATTTCGCAAGCGTTCTACGTGACGACACATCGCATCCACTCGCATCCGCGGATCGGTGGCGTAGACCAGTTCAAGAACTCGGTGCCCCTTTTCCTCGATAAGATAGAGCGCTTCTCGTTCGAGTTCGTCATCTGTCAATCGCCTGCGCTCGACCCCGACCCCTTTGTTTCCTCCCCGAAAATTGCAATAGAGACACTGCTCCTCGCAGATGCTGGTCATATAGATCGGGACGATCACAAAAACTCGTCCGCCGTAAAAGCCCGCTTTAACTTCGGCGGAACGAGCAAGAATGGCTTGGTCCAGTCCGCTACCCAACCCGAATCCGTCGCTCCAAAGGAAAGGCGCGCAGTCGGACGCCACCAGAGGCCGGAGCGAGTCCAGAGATCCCGGCCGGGTGTGGGAGCAGTCTAAAATTTTTTCGCAGGCGTTTTCATAGCGATGAGAGAACATGAGGTTTCCTGCTCAACAATAGCGCCATGGAAATACCTGGCACAGTGACGACGCGCACTAGGCCGTGTGATTGCGATCGGAACGACCCGAACTCCATAGGACCGGAAATCATGCCGCCGAAGGCGCGAGCACCTATGGCACTGGGATCCACTGAGCGCATGCGTCAAGACACTTCGGAGGACAGTAAAACCCGCACGTTATCGCCGGAGATTCTCACGGGAGAGAATCTGAACCGGTAATGCCTTGGGGAAATGCGCGATAGCTCCCGCATCCGGTTGGGTACGCTGAAGTGCAAAACATTTCACAGTATCGCAATCTGGCGCGATGAGTGTACACTGGTCGCCGCTTTTGAAGTCTAAGGAAAATCTTCCGCTCTGTGTTGCCGATTTAGGCCGTACACCTTCGACAGCGGAGTGGAATGTAGTGGAGGCCCAACTGGCATCCGTGAGGACGTCAGCTCAAAGCCACTGCTCCCGACTTCGACTGAGTACGATTTGTTCAAAAAAACGGAGGAGAAACAATAATGAAGGGAACAACACTCGCACGAACTCTGCTTGGCTTCGCCGTGCTTACGCTCGTCGGCGTGACCGCCCTCGGCTTGGGGTCCAAGAACGGATTCACCACAATCAATGGAGGAAGCATGACGGTCGCGATGAGCGGTCCGTCCCATTTCTACACACCCGCCAAGCACGACCCTGCGCTTAACACGATCTACAGCAACCTGGGAACGGGGGGCACCGTTTACAACTGCTGCACTGGTTGGACAATCTCGTCGAAGGGCTCAGTCATCGGGGCCCAATTCTGGGTCGCGAACGGGTTCACACCCGCCGCTGATGCCACGGCTACTCAGCTGCAAGTCGGTGTGGGCTGGGTGACTGGAACCAATGAAACCACCATCGGGATTTACCCCGACAACGGCGGCGTACCGGGAACTCCGGCTCTCAAGCAGTGGTACTCAAAGAACCTGCCCACTTTCGGAACCTGCTGCACCCTCGCAACTGGGAACGATAGCGCTGGGATACCGCTCAAGGCGGGAACACAGTATTGGGTTGTCGTACACACCTGCAAGGACAGCAGTGACACTTGGAGCGCGTGGAACCTGGACGAAAACGGCGCCACGGGCCCATTCGCAAACAATACCGGCTCGGGCGGCTGGAAAAACCTGGGCACCGGTCAGCAGGGCGCTTTTGGCGTCTTCGGGAAATAGGCATTTGCCTAAACCTCGCGTCGACGCCTGACTTCGCTCGAAGTCCAGCGTAGACCCGGGAATCGTACGATTTAATCGGCGCTCGATCATCTCAGGCTAGCCAGTTCTGAGAAGCTCGGCGCCGATTTTTTGTCTGGCTTACGCTGTGATCGTGCTTCTACCAGGATTTGGCTGGCGGTCGAAAGCCAATAACCTTACTCGAATTCAAGCATTACAATCTCCGGATTCGATCCCAACCGCAGCGGCGGTCCCCACGTTCCCGCTCCGCTCGACGTGAAAACTTGCATCTTGCCGATCCGGCTTAAGCCGTAGACAAACTGCCGGTAAATCCGCCGCGCCATCCAACTCCAGGGTATGAACTGTCCCAGGTGGGTATGCCCGGATAGCTGCAGAGAAACACCGGCAGCCTCGGCGATCTCCGGATGGTCGGGGGCATGCGTCAATAGAATGCTCGCGCGGTCGCGATCCAGGCGGACGCCGCGTAACGCCGATTCAAAGTGCCCGTCTTGCGCCGCGTTCCGATAGGGCACACCAACAATCTGCAAGCCGTCCACTTCCACCTTCTCATTTATGAGCACGCGTACGCCAGCCGCCGCAATGGCACCCAGATATTTGCTGTCATCGCCAAATTGCTCGTGATTTCCCGCGACAAAATACACACCCTGCGGCGCGGTTAGCTGGTTCAACGGTTCCGCTGCCCGCCCGGCGTCGATGGCCGTACCGTCATACAAATCACCAGCGATAAAAATTGCGTCCGGCTCTTCCCGCAAGATCTTCGCAACCATGCGCCGCAGAAAATTGCCGTTTCGCACATGCCCCAGGTGCACATCGCTGATCAGCGCCGCTTTTCGCCCGCGCCAGGCCGCCGGCAGGTTCGCGAGCCGTACCGTCGTTCGCGTGATTCGCGTCCAGCTTGCGTTGAAAACCGCATAGAATCCGGCCACCACTGCAGCGACAAACAGCAATGCCACGACCCGATGGAAGTTCACGTCCAGCCCAACCACCCGCGCAACTCCGAAAATGGTCCAGGAGGACACCGCTGCAAAGAAAAGGAAAGTCAACAGACCCAGCCAAACTGCAGCGATCCTATAAAACACTCGCAGGGCCGTGTTTGTATAGCGAAAGGCGAGTAGCGAAGCGGCAACAAAACTCACCGACAGAAGCCCGAGAGCCAGCTTAATCCACAGCGCCCCGGGATCGCTCCCTTCCGGCGAAAATGTCCACGTCTCATAGAGGAGGAAATGGACCAAGAAAAGAACGGACTGAAGAACTACGATGAAACCGATGAAGCGTTTTCGTACCCGCATGGTGCATTAGATTCCCTAACTCGCCATTCGGATGTTGGCGTAGTTTGCCATGCGGATTCAACCGCTTGAACACAATCTGCGGTTGACAGGAGGTGATTCGGATAATCTGCGCCGGTCCGCTTTTAGCTCGAAGGATCCATAAAGCGAAAAACCGTACACCTCCTTCCGTAATCTCCTACTCCCCCGTGGACCCGGCGCATACTCGCCTCGGCACATGATTTTTCACCTTCCCAGCCAGAGTTGGATCGGACGCACCGCGTCCGCCCGCTTCGCCGATTATCCTGTCACCCCCTTTCAACTCACAACAGGCCGAGGGCCATTGGAAGACCATGGCACAACCTTGTTCTCCGGGAAGTCCCGGCTTATCTCAGAAGCAAAGGAGAGATTACTTCATGCAAGTTCGTCGTCTCATCACTGGATTCATCAGCAGCGGAGTTCGCGCAACCTTGATGCTGGCGTTGACCGCCGGCCTCATTGGGCCAGCTTCCGCGACCGAATTCATCGGAGTTGATATCATCAACGGGAAACTGCTGTACATCGTGTCGCCCAAAACAGTTGTCACCATCGCCAACACCGGGGTTAGGCCCGACGGCGTAATTCTCGGGCCCTACCAGGAGATCATCTACGCCCTCGCCGGCGCGGGTGAGGTTCACAGCTTCAATCCCTACACCCTGACCGACACAACTCTGGCCACGGGCTTGAGTTCCCCGGTCAACATTGTCCTGGAGCCAGGCTGCAAATCGATTCTTGTAAGCGACATTGGAGTGGATAGGATTTTCCGAATCACGCTTTCAAACCGCGCCCTCACAACTTTCTACAACGGTCCGGATAAGATGGAAGGGCTAGTGTATGACACCAATGACCAGCTTTTTGCCAACGACGATCAGTTGAATGCCATCGTTCAGCTCGATCCCAACACCGGCGCCATCATCAATCAAACCCCAAGCAACACTCCACTGACCGCACTCGACGGCCTGACCTACGACGCGCACACCAATGCGCTTTACGCCACCTCCAATACCGGCCAGGCGATCTATAAAGTTTCAACAAACTTGACCACGGTCAGCACCATTAGTTTTCCAGTCGCCCCGGTCCTGGAGGGAATTGTCAGCGACGGCGGGGGCCACCTTTATGTGGTCGGAGTAAATGGAACCAGCAGCACGATTTTTGAGTACGCAGTCCTCACCGGAAAACAAACAACCCTGAACACGGTTCCCGGCCTCGACGACATCGCACTGATACCGTTCGGCCCATGCATCAAGAACCTGGGAACAGCCTCAGAGTGCGGAGGGTCGGACTGACATAAGGATTCTCTGCATTCTTGTTGGGAAAATCTTTACAGGATGCGAGCCCTCACTGCATCAATCGCTTGAGTGCGGTCCGAGCTTCGCCGACCTGAACGAGGCGGGATTGCGAATTCTGGAAGTGAGAGAGAAATTCCTGGTATTCGTTGATCGCTTGATCGTGCTTGCCGGTGCGCTCGTAGAGTTGGCCGAGGTAGTAGTGCGAGAGTATTCCAAGCACGGGAAATCGCAGGGTCATAACTTGCGAGTTTTCCAGGCTGCGCTCGAGTCGCAATGCCACGCGAAAGTCGGCTTCGGCTGACGAATAGTCATTGGTAAGCAGATGGCCGCGGCCTTTAAGGAAAAGCAGATCCGGAACCTGGAGATCGGGAATGTTGGCGGCGCGACTCAAAGCCATTTGTCCATCGCCGCTGTGCACTGCCGCGCCCATGTCAAAGAAGGTCTGTTGAATTTCAACCACTCGCGGCGCGACCCAGGGACGGCTGGAGGCGAATCGCTGCAGACTCTGCTGCGCGGCGGATGCGTTTCCCGCCATCGTTTGCAGCAAGGAAACCGGTTGCAGTTCCTCACCGTCGAGCTTCTGTTGTTGGGCAAAGGTGAGGGCGGACGAGCCCTGCCCCAACAGGCTGGACAAGATGGCGAATTGTTGCAGGAAAGTCGCCGCGGCCTCGCTCTGTTTTGCGCGCCCCAGTTGGAGCACAGCCACTTTGTAACTGGCGAGCGCGCCTTCCAAGTCGCCCGCCGTTTGCTTGAACTGCGCTTCGAAGCCTGGAGCGTAAAGGCGCGAAAGAGGAGAAGCGCGTTGGGCAAATTGCTGGAAGGCGGCGTTGGCCATATCAGGTTTCTTCTGATCCGTGTAAACAATGGCCAGCTTGAGGTACTCACCGTAATCGCTGAAGTCTGGTTTGAGTTCGAGAGCCTTGCGGTAGGCGGCAACGGCTTCGTCGTCCCGGGCAGCCATATAGAGAATGTCGCCGCGAGTGTCGAAGGGATTGGGATCGCCGGGACGAACCGCCATGTAGGTATCGTTTGCTGCCAGCGCGCCGTTGAAATCGCCTAGTTTAGCCAGCAGGTAGGAGTTGAAGTTGAGGAGATCTTCGTTTTTCGGATCCAACGCGAGCCCCTGACGAAGCACCTCGACCGCCTGATCTCGTTGACCTAAGGTCGCCAGATCGGCGCTCAGGATACCTCGGCTTTCACTGTCGCGGGGAAATTGGGACAGCAACTCCTGATAGGCACGCACTTGAGCTTCCAGGTCGCGGGAACGGTCGGCCTTGAGTGTCTGCAACGACAACTGCTCATAACGCGGCAGACGGGACTGCAACTGATCGACCTTGATCGCAACTTCGCTGCCGCGCCGTAGATCGCCCTGAAGATAGTACTGCTGGCTGAGACGGACGTACGCCAAGGCGAACTGCGGGTCCAAACGGACTGCCTCTTCCAACTCACGAATGGCGTCCGCCGTGAGGAAACGATGGCCATAGTCAAGGCCCAACTGGTAATGCCGATAGGCCTCGACGTTGGAAGTTGAAGCCTGCTCGATCTCAGGCCCTTTTTGCGGCAGTTCGGACGCGGGTAGAAAGCTGCCGGCAATGCTCGCGGTGAGCCGGTCCACCATGCCGAAGATGCTTTGCACATCCTGTCCTTCGAGCTTGTCGGAGAACAGGATCTGCCCAGTGCCGGTGTCCTGCGCGCGCACGTCGAGGCGCAATTGTGTGGGCCCCATCTTCAACAATGCGCCGGTAATGTACGCGTCGGCGCCCGCGTCGCGCGCGACTTGTTGCGCCTGCGAGGGATCCATGGCCTTGCCGTCTTTGCTGGCACGCCGCACCGCGCTCAGCACGCGCTCGGTGGAGAGCACATCCAGACCTTTCACCTGGGCGAGGTTCGTAGTCAACATGTCAGTGAGGCCGTTGTCGAGCCAGTTGAGAGACTGATCCTGCGAAAGATTGGAGAAGTACAGAACGGCGATCGCCTGGTGGCCCGCGACGCCAGCAGGATGAGCGCTTCGACCGCGGAAGTACCAGAAACCTGCGCCGATTGCAATCATGGCCGCGACTGCTGAGACAGCCAACCATAAGCGTGGTCGCGCCGGGACTGTTGCTGCGACGTGGCTGACTGGATCCGGGGCAACCGCTGTGCGTGACGAAGACCCCGGGGCGGTTGCAGAAGGAGCCGCCGATGCCGACGGCTGGGGCGTGATGGCCGACGGGGCAGGTGCGGGCGCGGCCTCGAAGGCGGCGCTCTTGCCGGATTCCGAATCCCGTTTCAGCCGCTGAAGATCAGCCCGCATATCGGCGGCGTGCTGATAGCGCAGATTGCGATCTTTCTCCAGTGCCTTGCCGATAATTTCTTCCAGCTTCGAGGGAAGATCAGGATTGAGTCGCACCGGGGGCACGGGCGCCTTGCGCAGGATCGACTCGAATATTGCCGCGGTACTGTCGCCGCGAAAGGGGAGTGAGCCGGTGGCCATCTCGTAAAGCACGACGCCAAAGGAAAACAAATCCGTACGCGCGTCCAACTCCTTGGCTCGCGCCTGCTCGGGAGACATGTAAGCCACCGTTCCCAGCGTGCTGCCGGGGCTGGTGAGATGCGCTTCGGTAAACGCCGTGGCGCTGGCATCGACCGCTTCAGCCTTGCGGGCGACGACCTTTGCCAGGCCGAAGTCCAGCACCTTGGCGCGTCCGCGCTTGGTGATAAAAATGTTGGCGGGCTTTATATCGCGGTGGATGATGCCTTCGCTGTGCGCGTTATCGAGCGCATCGGCGACGGAAACGGCGACATCGAGTAACGGTTCAAGCTCCCACGGCCGCCCCGTGATCGAGTGTTTCAGAGTTTGGCCGTCGAGAAACTCCATGGCGATGAAGGGCTGGCCATCGTGTTGCCCGATCTCGTAAATGGTGCAGATATTCGGATGGTTCAGGGCTGAGGCTGCCTGGGCTTCACGCTGGAATCGTTCCAACGCTTGACGATCCTTAGCCAAGTCATCCGGCAGGAACTTCAGCGCGACGAAGCGATGAAGGGTTGTGTCCTCAGCTTTATAGACGACGCCCATGCCGCCGCCGCCCAGCTTTTCGACAATTCGGTAGTGCGAGATGGTTTCGCCGATCATGCTTTAACGGTAGGCTATGGTTTTTGCGGGTCCCCACGCAATGGGAAACCCACTCGAAAATACCAGTTTCGAAGCCTTCGCGCCACGTAATTACTGATGAATCCGTTTGGCGCGGCAGGGTTGGAGTTGCGGGAAACACGCCGATGCGATGCGAAAGGTTACCCCAGGGCTGAAGCCCGACCCTGATTCCAGCGCTTTTCGAACGAGTGAACTCGTGCCCTCCCGAATTCGATGAGTACTTAGCGGCGCACAGATTTTGGAGCCAGTTGAGCATAGCGGAAACATGTCGTCAGGTGATCGTTCACCATGCCCGTGGCTTGCATGAAGGCGTAGCAAATCGTGGTGCCTACGAAGGAGAATCCGCGCTTCTTCAAGTCTTTACTCATAGCATCGGACTCCGAAGTGCGCGCGGGGACTTGCTTCGCAGTGCGCCGGGCGTTCACCATTGGCGATCCGTCGACAAACTGCCAGATGTAGGCGTCGAACGATCCGAACTCCTCTTGCGTCTTGAGAAATACTTTTGCGTTTTGTACGGCAGAGGTAATCTTCAGGCGATTGCGGATGATGCCCGAGTCCTTCATCAGGCTTTGCATCTTGCGGCGGTCGTAGCGCGCGATCTTCCTGGGATCGAAGCCGTCGAAGGCGGCGCGATAGCTTTCGCGCTTTTTGAGTATGGTGTCCCAGCTCAGCCCGGCCTGCGCGCCTTCGAGGATGAGGAATTCGAATAGTCTGGCGTCGTCGTGGGTGGGGGTGCCCCATTCTTCATCGTGGTAGCGGATGGAGAGATCGTTACTCGGCCAGGAGCAGCGGATCAGAGTTTCGGGCTTCGAGTTCATCACAGGCAGTCGAGCTGCGTTCGACAGGACGGGTCGGAGACCCGTCCCCCACACAAACACGGACGGGCCAGTCGCCCGTCCCCACACTAGCATGTGCGCACGAACTACTGCAGCGATTTTGGATCGGAGAGGTTCTTAGGGCTCTTCTTGTCCAGAAGCGCAACCAGTTCCTCAGCAGACGCGGGGCTTTTCACCTTTCCCCCGCGAATGATATCTTTCGCGCTCAACTTGCTGCCGTACAATTTTTCGTTTGCGCTTCCGTCCGAACGGAGAGTAGAACCTTCCAACGAGATTCCGGCGAACAATCCCTTGGTGCGGGAATAGGAGAGAATCTCGGCACTCATCACTATATCGGTTGCGCCTTCCGCCGTGCGGCCTTTGGGTCCGGCGGCGGCCGAGGCATCGCCGCCCAGCTTCACCTTGCTGCTGAGCAAAGAGCGGGCTCCTTTGGGATTCATCACCAGCAACACGAAGTCGGTGGCTTCACCACCCAACTGAAACCCGATGTTGATGCCTTCGAGGGCATACATCGCGGGTGGACCCCAGGGGCCGGTATAGTGTTCTCCGCCGCGGCAAATCATGACGCCGCGCCCGTAGCTGCCACCGATGCCGAATGCTCCTTTCTTGACTGACGGCAAAACGATAATGCATTCGGCTTTATCGAGCAGATCCTGGGGAATATCGTCTGGAATGTTCAGAATTTCTTTCAGGACTTCGCCCGATTCCTTGACTCGTTCCCGCTCGTGCTCGTTGCTCGCAAAAGCGGGTAGAACCAGGGCTAATATCAAGAACGGCGCCAGTAGTGTTTTCATCCAGTCTCCTGATGATCGGTGGTTTAGCTATTTTAACCCGTCGCCCTTTCCAAAGATGCGGGACAGGACCTTCCGAGTAAGCCCTGCGGGATCACCTAAGTCGAAGAACCCATACGCTTTTGCCCATGACCAAACGAGTGCTCCTTTTGTAACTTGGCATTCCCGGCACGCTCTCCTAAAGTCCTACTAAGCGAAACCGGCATCGGCAGCTGCTTTCGGCCCGTTACGTGCATCTATTTAGGGTGAGAACGTGCGGGGTCAACGGCTAACGCCGAAAGTCGGGACTGGATGTGGAATGAAGTACACAGGGAAGTACTTTTTGCTTGCCGGGCTTTTTCTGGCCGTGGCTGGGTTGCCGCTGCGGGCGCAGGTGTCGTATTTTGCGCCGAGCGGCGGGTTGGCCGCGTCCACCTCGCCCAGCCCTGATTCCGGAGACTCCGTTCTCACCATTAAGAAGCGGGTTGACGAAGTCAATGTGCTGTTCATTGCCACGGATAAACATGGCAAGTTTGTGCGCAATCTGGACCAGAAGGACTTCGCCATCCTGGACGATCATAAGCCGCCACAATCCATCGTGAATTTCCGGCGCGAGATTGACCTGCCCATCGAACTTGGACTCCTGATCGATACCAGTGGTTCGGTGCGAAGCCGCTTCGACTTCGAACAGGACGCCGCCGTGAGTTTTCTGCAAAACACGGTCCGCCCCAATTTTGACAAGGCTTTCGTCGTGGGTTTCAACGGGCAGAGTCAGATGATGCAGAACTTCACGGATAACGCCGGGTTGCTGTCCGCAGCGGTACACCACATGCACGATGGCGGGGGAACCGCGCTCTACGACGCCATTTATCGAGCCTGCCACGATAATCTGATCAAGGATCGCGAAGACCATCCTTCGCGACGGGCCATCGTCGTCGTCAGCGATGGCGAGGACAATCAAAGTGAGTTCAGCGAGGCGCAGGCGATTGAAATGGCGCAGCGCGCGGAAGTCATCATCTACGCCATTTCAACCGATGACAGCGGGCTGATCCTGCGTGGAGACAAAGTCCTGCAACGCATCGCGGATGCCACTGGCGGACGCGCATTCTTTCCCTTCAAGATGAAGGACATCAAGAATTCGTTTTCAGCGATTGAAGACGAACTGCGCAGCCAATACATTGTCTCCTATCATCCGGCTGATTTTGAGGCGGACGGCCGCTATCGCCCGATCGAGATCACCGCCCTCAAGAAGGATCTCCAGGTGCGCTCCCGCAGGGGCTACTACGCCCCGCGGCAGTAGACGGATACTGTCTGATTTTCTCGGTAAGATATTGATTTAACTGGCTGTAGAGACGTAGCTTGCTACTTCTCTACAGAGCCAGTCGAATGCGACTCTGACGGTGCTACAATTTAGAGGTCAGAGCGGATTTGCGCGAATAATCCGCAAGGCGCGCTAGGACGTACGTTCCCATGTCAGGTGGACCGGTGAAGCCAAAGGTTCTCGTCGCGAGTCTGTCGCTCCTGCTGGTGGTTGCGCCCTGCTCTGCCCAGCAACGGCACTCTAAGAAAGCGGCGAAAGCAGCGCAGCCTGCGGCTGAAGCTGCCCCGGCACCTCCGCCTCCACCACCGACCCTGGCTCAGATGCCGGCTTCTCCTCCCAAAGTCTCATTCCAAGGCGGCCAATTGATGATCGCGGCCCAGAATTCAACCTTGGGTGACATCTTGAAAGCAGTCCGTACGCAGACGGGCGCGACGATAGATTATCCGGGCAACGCCTCCGAGCGCGTGGTGGGAAATTTTGGCCCGGCTCCGGCTCGGGATGTGCTCACATCGCTGCTCAACGGATCCCACTTCAATTACATGCTCTTGGGCTCCGCCACCGACCCGGACGCTTTGGATCGTGTCATCCTGACGGCCAAATCAGGCGGTTCCGTCGCGAACAACGTGCAGCAGTCCAACCCTACGGAGCAGGCCAGCGCCTATAACCAGAGCGCCTTCCCTCGCCCGCCTGTTCCCGCGCCTGGTGGCAATACCGTTACGGTCGAGGGTCAGGATGCTCAGGACGACAACGCGGATGACACCACCGACGCCACCGACGACACCCAGGCGGACGATCAGACGGATCAAACCGATCAAACCGAGCAGACCGACGATCAAGCGGCAGCCGAGGACCAACAACAGCAGCAACAACAGGATGGACAGCCCGCCGTCAAGACCCCCGAACAACTTCTGCAACAACTGCAGCAACGGCAGCAGCAGCTACAGCAAGGAATTCAGCCGGGAATGGCGCCAGGAATGCCGCCAGGCTTCCCGAATCCTGGAGTTCCGGGCCAGCCGGGCACGCCACCGCACAATTAGGTGCAACTCTTATCAGGCTTGAATCTTTCCTTGGGCCCGCACGGACGAGGACGCCCGCGCCTACATTACAGAATTCTAGTCTCCGCCGGCGTGGGCGGCTCGGGCCTGGCTGGGTGCGAGTGAAGGCTTCTCATCGGTGCGTTGCCGCGACCGATTGGCCAAAGCATGAAGAATTCCGATCACGGAAGCGTAGGCGGAAAAAATTCCAATTGCCAGCACCATCACCACGGTGAAAGTTAAAATGCAAACGCTCAATAAACTGCTCAAGTTCCCGCCCTCCAACGAATTGCCGCAGTCGCAAACTCCGCGCTTTCGTGGGTTTCCGCTGATGCCGGCGCGCTCCCTGACTCTACCCGCATTGACGCTTGCTGCTGTTAGCAAATAAGATACGTAAGTAGAGCTGCGCACTTCCACTTTCCAACATCTCTGTGGACCCGTCCAATTACGAAAGGGCATCGAAGGGCATTACTTTCGCGGTTTATGGCTATTACCAAGATTTCGGTGCGCGGGGCGCGCCAGCATAACCTTAAGAACATCGATGTCGAGATTCCCCGTAATAGCCTGACGGTAATCACCGGCCTGAGCGGGTCAGGCAAGTCCTCGCTGGCGTTTGACACCATCTATGCCGAGGGCCAGCGTCGTTATGTGGAAACGCTCTCGGCTTACGCCCGCCAGTTTCTGGACCAGATGGAACGGCCAGATGTGGACGCCATCGATGGGCTTAGCCCCGCTATTTCTATCGAGCAGAAGACCACCAGCCGCAGCCCTCGTTCGACGGTCGGCACGATCACCGAGATTTATGATTATCTTCGCCTTTTATTCTCTTCAATCGGAGTACCGCATTGTCCGAAGTGCGGGCGCGCGATAAGCCGCCAGTCGGCGGATCAAATTGTGCACCGAGTTATGGCACTCACTCCCGAAGACCGTGTCATGGTGTTGGCACCGATCGTGCGCGGGCGCAAAGGTGAATTCAAGAAAGAGATGGAGAAGCTGGTGCAGCACGGATTCACTCGCGCCAGGGTAGACGGCGAGCTGGTCAATCTCGACGATGACATCCCGTTGGATAAACGCAAGAACCATACCATTGAAGTAGTCATCGATCGCCTTTTGGTGAAACCTGGAATCGAGCACCGCCTCGAGCTTTCCGTCGGACTAGCGATGAAACTGGCCGGCGGCCTGGTTCAGGTTGCGGTAGTCGGCGGCGAGGAACAGCTTTACTCGGAACGGCTGGCATGTCCGGATTGCGGGATCAGCGTTCCACAACTGGAGCCACGATCGTTTTCTTTCAACAGCTCGTACGGAGCCTGCCCCGAATGCCATGGGCTAGGCAGCCGGTATGATTTTGATCCGGCCAAAGTGATTACCGATTGGTCGAAGCCGTTGCTCGATGGCGGCTTAGGGCCGGGGTCGGCGTCGCAAAACTTGATCCACATGCTCCAAATCGCAGCCACCGCGCATGGCCTGGATTTGAGCACGCCCTTCGAAAGGTTTCCTGAGAAAGTGCAAAACCTGTTGTTGTTTGGAGAAACCGGCAAAGGAGGCAAGACCGGTTTCAGCGGAATTCTGGCTTACCTCAAGCGGGTGTTAGAAGAATCCACATCCGAAGGCTACCGCGATTTCCTGCTCGACTACATGTCCGCGACGGAATGCCCCGCGTGCCACGGGCAGCGACTGCGTCCGGAAAGTCTGGCGGTGAAAGTGAACGGTTTATCGATTGCGGATTTCACCAGTCTGCCGGTTTCGCGTTCGTTGGAGCTGGCAAGAAAAATTCAGCTCACCGGGCGCGAGGCTGCGATCGCGAGCCGTGTCGTGCACGAGATCGTCGAACGGCTACAGTTTTTGAACGCGGTGGGACTGGGCTACATTTCGCTCGATCGTTCGGCAGCCACGCTCTCCGGGGGCGAAGGGCAGCGCATCCGCCTGGCTACGCAGATCGGATCGAAATTGAGAGGCGTGCTGTACGTGCTCGACGAGCCTTCGATCGGTTTGCATCACCGCGACAACGCCCGCCTGCTCAAGGCGCTCGAGGAGTTGCGCGATCTGGGCAATACCGTGCTGGTGGTTGAGCATGATGAAGAGACCATCCGCCGCGCGGACTACGTGATCGACCTCGGCCCCGGCGCAGGCCGCCATGGCGGCGAGCTCGTGGCCCACGGTACCCCGCAAGAAATTATGGAAGCGCCGGAGTCGCTCACGGGAGCTTATATCTCAGGCAGGACGCAAATCGAAATGCTGCCCGAGCGCCGCAAGACCAATGGCGCAGGCATCACCATCCTGGGCGCGCATGAAAATAATTTGAAGAATCTGGATGTAACGTTTCCGCTAAGCGTGATGACCGTGGTGACGGGAGTCTCCGGCTCCGGCAAATCCACTCTGGTGAACGACATTCTCTATCGTGCGCTCGCGAAGACTCTTTATCGTTCGCGCGAAGAAGCGGGCGCGCACAAGTCAATCTCCGGCGCGGAGAACATCGACAAAGTGATTCGCATCGATCAGTCGCCGATTGGGCGCACCCCGCGCTCGAATCCCGCGACCTACACCGGAGTCTTTGCGCAGATACGCGATCTCTATGCCATGCTGCCCGAGTCGCGCGAAAGAGGCTACAAGCCGGGCCGCTTTTCGTTCAACGTGACCGGCGGACGCTGCGAGGCCTGCCAGGGCGAGGGACAGCGTCGCATCGAGATGAGTTTCCTGCCGGATGTCTACGTGCTTTGCGAAGTCTGCGGCGGTCGCCGCTACAACCACGAAACGCTGGCAGTAAAATATAAGGGATACTCCATCGCCGACCTGCTCGAAATGCCGGCTTCCGACGCCTTGCCGGTTCTCGAAAACATTCCGCAGGTAAAGCAGAAACTGCAAACCCTGGTCGACGTTGGTTTGGGATACATTCACCTCGGGCAGTCGGCGGTGACGCTTTCGGGCGGCGAGGCTCAACGTATCAAGTTGGCGCGCGAGTTAAGCAAACGGCAAACCGGGAAGACTTTGTACTTGCTCGACGAGCCCACGACCGGCCTGCACTTCGACGACGTCAAGAAGTTGCTGGACGTGCTACATCGCCTCACCGACCTGGGAAATATGGTTGTGATTATCGAGCACAATCTGGATGTAATCCGCAATGCCGATTGGATCATCGACCTCGGTCCCGAGGGCGGCGAAGAAGGCGGACGCATCGTTGCTCAAGGCACGCCCGAACAAGTCGCCCGCAACAAGAAGTCCTACACAGGGCAAGCACTAGCGCAATACTTCAATGGAAAGTCGAAGAAGACTTCGACGGTAGAGCTGCTGGCTTGATTGAGGATTCGCGAGGGCACGACTTTACAGCTGCGAAAAACTCCTAAATCGGCGACTGGAGGGCCTTGAAGGGGCGCGGCTTCAGCCGCGCCGTAACATCGTGCTCGTGGATACGGCACGGCTGGGAAGCCGTGCCCTTTCAAAACTCCAACGCCAGCAATTTTTTCCTAAGCTCTCCAGTCGTCCCGAAACCTCAAAGCGGTCTGCGCCAGTTTTCTTTTTCGTGTAAATTCAAAATGTCCCAACGGAAACTCTGAATCGCGTGTCCTCGCCTCAAAACCCGTGGTCCGATCCTGGCCTGCTTCCCGCCCCGGAACAGCCCGCGCCACCAACTACCATCCCTCTCGAAGACCCCGTCTGGAGCGGATGGGACGTCCTGCAAATTGTTCTTCTAACCCTGGCCTCGGTTCTGGTTTTTCTGTCGCTGGTTGGAGTAGCCGCGCAACGATTGCTTTACCCCAAAACTCCGATCGTCGAAGTCATGTTGTATCCCCTGGTGGCTGTCCTCGGCCAAGTGCTGGCCTACCTGTCGATCCTCGGGTTCATGGTCTTGATCGTGAAGCGCGATCCCAGCCAGGATTTCCGGCAGGCGCTCCGATGGAACTGGCCGAACAACTGGCCGACCTATTTGGTCGCCGGCGTCGCACTGTCCTTCGCGTTGCAAGGAATCGCACACTTCCTCCCCATTCCCAAAGAACTGCCGATGGATCGCTTCTTCAAGACACCCGCCGAAGCATGGGCGCTTTCGCTATTCGGCGTGACTTTTGCCCCGCTGCTCGAGGAACTGTTCTTTCGCGGCTTTCTCTATCCCGTACTGGCTCGCCGCCTTGGTATCGCAATCGCCGTGCTGACCACGGCAGCAGCCTTCAGCCTCATTCACGCTCCGCAACTGGGACGCGCGTGGGGTCCTGTGCTGGTGATATTCATGGTCGGGCTAGCCCTAACCATCACTCGCGCCGTCACCAAATCGGTTGCAGCAAGCTGGATCATGCACGTGGCGTACAATGGAACGCTGTCGATTTTGCTTTTCGCGGGAACCGACGGGTTCCGCCACCTGGAGCGACTGAATCAGTAATCGCTCGTGGAGGACGGGACTGAAGTCAGGCGTCTCCACCTCCGCGCGCCCTCATGCTATCTTAGATTTTCCATGTCTTCCGCGCGTCAAGAACTCTTGCGTCTGCTGGCCACGAAATCTTTCCGTCTGGGAGAGTTCAAGCTGTCCTCAGGCGGCACCAGCGATTATTACGTGGATTGCCGCACCACCACTTTGGACGCGCGCGGATCGCAACTCACCGGCCAGGTGTTCTTGGAAGAAATTCGAGAGCGCGGCTGGCGCCCGCAGGCCATCGGAGGCCTAACCATGGGCGCCGATCCGATCGTCGTGGCGGTGGCTGTGACCAGTGGCGATATTCATGGCTTTCTCATCCGCAAAGCTGAGAAGCAGCATGGCATGGGTCAGCGCATCGAAGGCTTTCGTGAGAAGGGCGCACGTGTGGTGATCGTCGACGATGTCTGCACTACCGGCGCTTCCACCATTCAGGCGATCGAGACGGCGCGTGCGTTTGGATTCGAAATCGCCGGCGCGATGTGCCTGGTAGAGCGCGAAGAAGCGAAGGGGCGTCCGAACGTGGAGAAGGCTGCCGCGCCCGCTCCATTCGTCTCGATATTCACCGCAACCGATGTGCGCCGCGAACACTTGCGGCAAAAGGATGGGGCATCTCCACCGATCAGTGGGAAGAAGCCCGCGACCAACGACCAAAGACCAACGACCAAAACATGATTCAAACCCTCGAATGGACTGACAAGGGCGTACGCTTCATCGATCAGACGAAGCTCCCAACCGAAGAAACCTACGTCACCTGCAAGACCTACGAGCAGGTCGCCGACGCCATCCGCAACATGGTGGTGCGCGGAGCGCCCGCGATTGGCGTCGCCGCAGCCATGGGTATCGCCCTGGGAATGAAGAACTCGAAAGCCGAAACCGGCGGCGATCTGAAGCGCGAGTTTGATCAGATATGCGAAGTGATCGGCAAGACCCGTCCAACCGCCGTGAACCTTTTCTGGGCTATCCGCCGCATGCGGGACAAACTCGAACTGCTCCGAGTGCGTCCACTACCGCAAATCAAGCAAGCTCTAGTCGAAGAAGCGCAGCGCATGCACGCTGAAGACATCGCCGCCAACCAAGCCATGGGACGTCACGGCGCAACTCTGATGCCCGCCAGCGGCGGCGTGTTGACCCACTGCAATGCCGGAGGGCTCGCCACTTGCGGCTATGGCACTGCGCTGGGAGTGATCCGCGCCGCAATCGAACAGGGAAAGAAAATCCACGTTTACGCTGATGAAACTCGTCCATTTCTCCAAGGTTCGCGCCTGACCGCCTGGGAACTGATGAAAGACGGCATTCCCACCACCGTGATCTCCGACAACATGGCCGGATCGATCATGAAGCAAGGCAAGATCGGAGCCATCGTCGTGGGTGCGGATCGCATCGCGGCCAACGGCGACGTAGCCAACAAAATCGGAACCTACTCCGTCGCCGTGCTCGCGAAAGAGCACGACATCCCCTTCTACGTAGCTGCGCCTCTATCGACCATCGATTTCGAAACCCCGGACGGCAGCAAGATCCCCATCGAGCAACGCAACGAAAAAGAAGTCACCCACATTGCCGGCAAACAGATGACGCCCGACGGAGTGCAAATAGAAAATCCCGCATTCGACGTAACTCCCGCGAAATATGTAACCGCGATTGTGACCGAGCGCGGCATCGCCCGGGCCCCGTATGGAGAGTCTCTGGGAAAGCTGGCCGCGGCCGAACACGCCGCGACGTCGGTTCCCGCAAAGTAGATTGTGCGCTGCCTCACTCAAAATCAATCTTCTCGAATCCCAAACCTTGCAACAGGCTGGTGATCGTCGAAGCCGCGTTCTGCTGTGCGGTTCGTAAAATGCCATCGGCCAGCGCGGCCTCTTGCAGCTGCCGCTCCGCCTCCTGACGCACCTCGGTCTCCAGATTCGGATCCGTCGGCACCAGCAGCCCAGTTTGTCTCGAATAAACCCGGGTTTTCGCGCTGTCGAGCCGAGTGCTGAAAACCTGCGACGCGGGCAGATGCAAATGCAGTTCCCTGCCCTCAACTTTGACGTCGCCCGCTTTGAGATTCGAGAAATCGATCCCCGCGACCACTTCGCCGTGCACCATCATCAAAAGCCGATCTCCGGCCAGAAAATCCGGAAAGATAGGATTCTCTTTCGCTCCGGTGACCAATTTGTCCATCGTGTAAACCACAGTCTCCAGCCGCTGCAGCCGCTGAATGCGATCGACCACTGTGGGCTGGCTTACATCGATGCTGAGCGTTCCGCCCGTAACCGCCGACCACAAATGGCTCAACCAATCCCGCCCGGAACTTCGCGACAGCACCAACCATCCCATCGATCCGACAAACAATACCCCAAGAAGCAACCCGATCAAGAGTGCCGGAAAAAAAGAATATCGCCCACGTCCAGGAGAATCGAGCCCAGCATCAGCATCGCAACCCATCCCGCAAGGTTATCACCAAGCCGTCGCCCCGCCAGAACCGGGTTGGGTCATTCCGCTGCCAGCTTCAACCGATCCAGCCAGCGCTGGTCAGTCTGCTCCAGTTTTTTCGACGAGTAGAAAAGCGTGAGCAAGAAACCGTCCATCGATTCCTCGGTCTTTACCAGTGTTTGGTCGTCGGACAGCCGCTGAAGCTTCCACACGTGGATGGCTCTGACCCAATGAGCCCTTCCCGTCCAAGCGAATTGCTCATAGGGCTGCACAATGGTTATCCGCGATTCGATGCGTGTGCCGCCGATACTCCAGGAGAACGCGGTTCCGTCCTCGAGTGATCCCGCCATCTTGCTCGCGGAAATGTCTGCTTGCCATTTCGGCCAGTTCGTCACGTCCGTCAGCAAGCCCCAGACTTTTTCGACCGGCGCGTGAATCGTAAGTTCAAGCGAGACCTTGACCGGCGCGTTCTCTCGAACCCTCCCGCTGCGCGCCAACTCCTCGTCCGACATCCCCGCCCCAAGAAAAAGAAGTATAAGAATCATGCTGCGGAAAATGCTCATATCCAGCCCCACCCTGCTCGGTTCAAGGCTTGGTACGTTGCATCCGTCTTCCGGGTTCCCTGCCTTCGTCGCGCATGCCCTCAAGATGAAAGGCGATGGCTTCCTGGATCAGTTGCTCCACTTCGTCTCGCGAGTCACCGACAGAGATCACACCGGGCAGATCGGGGGACATAACGCCTCCCGATGAGGTCGGTCCCTTCTCATAAACAACTGTGTACGTCATCGCAGCCCCCTCCCCTTTCCCTTCGAGTCCGGCGCTGGGGAGAATCGCCTTCGGCGTTCCCACAGGTATGTCCTTACCGGGATGCCACATGATACCGCTCCGCAAGCCCGGCGGGATGAGTGTTCGACTGGCAGGCGTGGAAGTGTCCTGCGCCCGGACGGCGGCCTAAACGAACCGCGTTGCAGCTAGGCGAATGCTAAACCACGCGGGGCAGGCGTTGGCGGCGGGTGGTCCATTGCTCGCTGGTAAACAGGCGCGGACCGACCTGAATCATGCGCGGCAGCAGAGTGAACAGGTCGCTGGGCGTCCACGGCTTGGCGGCACGCGTTTTAAAGCCGCGCTTGTTGAGCTCAGCGGCTACCTGGGAGAGCGGGCGATCTTCCACGATCATGTCCAAAGCCAGGGTGATGATCTCTTTCTCCTGCGGGTGCTCGACCAGCCCGCCGCAATCCTGCGCTACGCGCAGGCCGTAGGGAATCTCCTCAGCGTAAGATTCTCCGGTAGCGCCTTCGGGCACGATGTCACGCTCCCATTCGATGGCTGCGGGGCGCCAGCCCAGGTTGATCCGCTCCATCAGATACTCGCGGCTGGGCACTCCCGTAAGCGCCTCGCGAATCCGTTCTTTTTTGGCCACTGCGCACCTCCCCGGCCCCGGCAGAGCACGCGGGGCGCCGTGCCTCGAAAATCCTGACGCGGAGGCGCGGAGATGCAGAGGAGGACGCAGAGAACACATTTGAATCTCTCCGCGCGTTTCTCCGCGTCTCCGCGCCTCCGCGGTGAATGCGCACCCCCACTGTCCACCACTGGGACAACAGCGTCCCATCCTGGGACAGCGTTATTCCCAGCGGAGAGCGATCAGCGGGTCCACCTGGCTGGCGCGGCGCGCGGGGAGGTAGCAGGCCAGCAGGGCGGCCGCCAGCATCAGACCGGCGGCGGCGGCGTAAGAGGTTGGGTCAAAGGTCGCCACTTCGAACACCAGGCTGGACAGCACCTGGCGAAAAACCCAGGCTCCCGCCAGGCCGGCGGCCAAGCCCGATGGCGCAGAGCTTCAGCCCGTGCCCGAGCACCATGCCGAGCACGCTGCCGCGGGCGGCTCCCAGCGCCATGCGGATGCCGATCTCACGCGTGCGCTGCGCGGCCGACCACGACATCACTCCGTAGATCCCCACCAGCGACAGCACCATCGCCAGCGCGGCGAAGGCCACCAGCAGCGCCATCGTCCAGCGGCGCGAGCGTGCCGATTCGCGCCAGCACCTCGTCCATGGTGCGAACCTCGCGTGATGGGCAGGTCGGGATCCGCCGCGTGCACCTCGCGGCGCACCGCGGCCGCCAGCGCGGCGGCGTCGCCGGCGGTCCGCACCACCAGGTAGCGCGGCACGCAGGCTCGGCACGTAGAGGTCGAAGCTCGGCTCGGAATCCAGCCCGAACTGCTTCACATCGCCCACCACGCCGACGATGGTGGCGAAGGTGGGATTCGGACCCCACGGCCCGGTGATGAATTTCAGACCCAACCGGGTCGCGGCCCGGCCAGAAACGGCGCGCCATGGTTTCGTTGATGATGACTTTATCGGACGTCAGGTCGCGTTCGGTGAAGGCGCGGCCGGAACGTACGGGGATGCGCATCGTTTGGAAGTAATCGGGGCTGACCAGGCGGAACTGCGCGCCCGGCAGCGCGTCGCGGTTGATCAGCGGGCTTTCCGGCACCGCGAATCGCGTGACGTTGGCGCGGTTGGGGTCCAGGGGCAGCAGGTTCACGGTCGCCAGGGTCTCCACGCCCGGCAGCGCGCGCAGCCGCTGCTCCACGCGGTGGAACCATTCGGCGGCATCGCGCGCGGGCGCCAGCGAGACACGCAGCGACAGGACTCCGTGCGGCTGAAAGCCCGGGTCCACATTCATCAGGCGCACAAAGCTGCGCGCCAGGATGCCCGCGCCCACAGCCACCATCATGGCCAGCGCCACCTCCGCCACCACCAGCGTGGCGCGCACGGCGGACGAACCGCCGGCGGCCAGCGAACCTTCCTTGATGATGTGGTTGAGGTCGGCGCGCCACGCCTGCGCCGCGGGGGCCAGGCCGGAAATGACCCCGGTGGCCACGGTGATGCCGGCCAGGAAGAGCAGCACGGACCAATCCGGCTCCACGCGACCCAGCGCCTCCGGCGCGGCGCTAAGGGCCCACCGAGCCAGCCAGAGTCCCAGCGCGCCGCCCGCCGCTGCAAGGAGCAAACTCTCGGTGACCAGTTGCCGGCCGAGCCGCCAGGCGCTGGCCCCCAGGGCCGTGCGCAGGGCCATCTCGCGCGCCCGCCCGCTGGCCCGCGAAAGCAGCAGGTTGGCCACGTTGCCACAGGCGATCAGCAGCACCAGGCTGACGGCGCCCCACAGCAGCAGTAGCGCCGGGCGCATCGACGCGGTCAAATCGGCCTGCAGTCCGATCACGCGCATGCCCCATCCGGTGCTGGTCTTGGGATGCTCGGCGGCCAGGCGGCGGGCAATGCCTTGCAGGGTGGCCGCCGCGCGCTCCTGGGTGACGCCGGGCGACAGACGCGCTACGAAGCCCAGCGAATGACGCACGGGGTTGGTCAGCTCATCGCCCATCAGCGGCCCGGGCGGAAGCCACACGTCGCCCCAATCGGGAAACGCGCCCTCGCGCGCGACCACTCCCGCCACGGTGTACTCCTGGCCGTTCAGCCGGATGACCTTGCCGGAGATGTTCGGATCGCCCGCGAAGTACGTCCGCCAGATTTGCTGGCTGAGCATCGCAGTATTGGGAGGTTCGTTGGCGGCAAAGCCGCGGCCCAGGGCCGGAGCCACCGCCAGCATGGGCGCGAGCGCTGGAGAAACCGTGGCGGCATGCACCACCACGGGTTCCGCGCCCGGCAGGGCCAGCGTCAGGTCATTCGGGATGTAGCGGTACCAGGCGCTCTCCGTGAAGAGGCCCGACTGCTGCTGCCAGGCCTGCAGTTCCGCCGGCGAAATGCCGATCTTGGAAAACTGCGGCAGGTAGGTGTCCCATACTGCGATCAGCCGGGCCGACTGGCGAAAGGGCAGCGGCTTCAAAATGACCGCGCGCACCAGGCTGAAAATCGCCGTGTTGGCCCCGATTCCCAGAGCCAGCGTGGCCACCGCCACGGCCGTAAATCCAGGCGCCCGAGCCGATGGTGCGCAGCGCATACAGCAGGTCTCGCCTCATTGCAGTTTCCCCCTCGCCTCCACTTTCCACACCTCTTCCACGGCGTCGCCGCGGATTCCGTAGACCTGCTCGTGCAAGTTGACCGCCACGCAGATGTGGTTGGGAATGAGGTGGACGCGATCGCCGATCGAGAACTCCACACCGGCGTGGGAGATGTCCACGAAGCCGTGCTCCTCGTTCATCTTCTGGAAGCGCGCCGCAGGAGCCTCGACGAGGTAGCCGAAACTCGGCTCGGCCGAGTTCACCAGCCGGTCCGAGGAGAAAGTCTTCGACCCGCCGTCCACAATCATCTGCCCGGGCCGGGCCGTGGAAACCACGGTGGCCAGGATCGACGCCGCGCAATCCTCCAGTGCGCATCCGCCGCTGCGCACCGTGTTGACGTCGTTGAATATGTAAGTGCCGGGGCGGATCTCCGTGAGGCCCTCCAGTTCGTGGGAGTGGAACAGCGTGGGCGTCGAGCCGCCGCTGACGATGCGCGTTTCGATTCCGGCGCGGCGGAACTGCCCCAGGATTTCGCGCAGCAGCTCGCGGAGCTGGGCCAGCGCCTGCCGGCCCGGCTCTTCCATATCCTTGATGTGACCAGGATAAAACGTGATGCCTTCGAACGCCAGGTGCGGCAGGTTGCCGATGGTCTGCGCCAGGCGCAGCAACGGCTCGCCGGGCGCAACACCCACGCGGCCCAGCCCGACATCCACCTCGGCCAGCACCCCGATCTCCACCTGCGCGGCGCGCGCCGCATCGGAGAGCTGGCGCGCCGCGAAGGCGCTGTCGAGGGCCACCGTCACGCGCGTGCGCCGCGCCACTTCGATGAGCCGCGCCAGTTTGCTCTGGCCGATCACGGGATACGCCACCAGCAGGTTGTCCGGATCGGCGCCCAGCATGACTTCGGCTTCCGAGACCTTGGCCACCGTGAGTCCAGCCGCGCCCGACGCCAACTGGCGGCGCGCCAGCCGCGTGGACTTGTGCGTCTTGGTGTGCGGGCGCAATCGCAAACCGTGTTCCCTGGTATACTCGGCCACGCGGCACAAGTTGCGCTCCATGATGTCCAGGTCCACGACGAGCGCGGGCGTATCGATTTCCGAAACCAGCATGTAATCAGCATATGACGCTCCTGCGCAAGCTGCACACCTACCTGGCGCTGGCCACTTTCGTCAACCTGATGGTGTTCGGGGTGGTGGGCCTTTGGGCGGCCTTGCAGCCGCGCTTCGCGCCGCCCGCGTCCCCCGAGGTGGCGTACCGGCAGTTCGCGCCCGAAGCGAACCTGACCGACCGCCAGGTGGCCGAGCGCGTCTGCGCGCTGCTCGATCTCTCGCTCGCCACGCCCATTCAGAGCGCGGTGGTGCAGCACGACGACGCCAATCGGCTGGTGCTCGACTTCTGGCACGCCAATGGACGCGACCGCGTCACGGTGCTGGAAGAGCAGCGGCAACTGCGCATCGAGCGGACGCGCAACAGCCTGTGGCGGTATCTCGATACCCTGCACATGACCACCGGCGCGTTCCGCTCGGGCGACTGGCGCATGACCCTGTGGGCCGATTACAACGAATTCGCCATGTGGAGCCTGGGCGCCATGCTGCTGTCCGGCGCGGCCCTGGGCCTGCAGTCGCGGCGCCGGCCGTTGCTGTGGATCGCGCTGGCGGCCGGCGGCGCGCTCTGCGGGGCGTTGCTGGCATGGATTGGGTGAGCGCCGTGCGGCGCGCCGTTCGCAGCATTCACCTGGCGGCCGGGCTGTTCGCGCTGCCGTTTCTCGCGGTGTACTTCGCGAGCGCGGTCCAGATGGCCCATCGGAGCTGGTGGCCGGTTGGGCAGCGCGTCACGGAACAGGTCCTCCTGTTGCCCCCGGGCCTGGACGCGCGGGCCGTCGCGCGGCGCCTGCCCCTGCGCGGAGAGTTGTCGATGGTGAAACTGCTGCCCACCGGGTTCGACCTGCTCGTCACGCAGCCGGGCCGCACGTATCTGGTCGGCTATTCGCCATCCAGCGGCGAGGCGCACGTGCGCGTGACGACCTCGGGGGTCCTGGGGATGCTCGTCGCCCTGCATCGCAGCCGGTCCTTCGGGCACGCGTACCCGCCTGCGGACGCCTGGGTGGCCGCGCTGGCCCTGGTGTCGCTGGCGTTGTTGACCATGGGAGCCACCGGCCTGTGCCTGTGGTTTCAGAATCGCGCCGAACGGTGGACCGGGTTCGTGGCCTTGGCCGCGGGCGCGTCGCTGAGCGTGACGCTGATCGTGTCGATGCGGATGGGGTAAAGGCCACTATCTTCCGGCCATCCATTACCCTCTGGTACTTTTCCTTCGGTACGGTTGGATACAAATTGCGATTCCTCGGTTAGAATTGGTTTGCGGTCCTGATTTCCAATTCTCACGCACACCCTCAGACTCACACACGATCCACACCTAACTCATCTCAGGACCGCCACCTCATCTTGGATTTCGACCGCTGCGGTAAACTTGTACCAGCGAAGGGCCCGTAGCTCAGGTGGATAGAGCACCTGCCTTCTAAGCAGGTGGTCGCTGGTTCGAGTCCAGCCGGGCCTACCACGGAATCCGAGGATCGTGGACGTACAGATCATCGGCGTCGGCCTCAGCTCAAGCGCCACCACTGGGCATCCGGCCTTAATTCATGGCAATCGTGTCGATGGCGTCGATGCGAACCACGATCCGGGTGTACTCCCGGCTCCGCAGTTCCACCAAATCGCCGGCGATCTTCACCACAGCGCCGCCGAGGTCCGGCCCTTCATATAGAGCATCACGCTCTTCTCATCGTTCTGACTCGCCTCGAGCACTTCGCGCGTGGCGTATCCCTCCTTTGCGGAGAGAATGGAGCCGGCCGCAGGAGCCGCTCCGATCGCGGTGAGACAAGTCCGCCTGGTCATCTTTTCACCTGCACAAGACGTTCGCACGCTTGTTTCCTCATCAGGTAAGGCGCGATTCCGGCCGCATTTGCGGCCGTGGCAATTTTTTCTGATTGCCGGACTCTCGTCCGCTTACGCGTAGTTGATCGGGTTGGCCGCCAGCCAGCGCGCGTCCCGCACGGCGTTTACGCGTAGCGCGGCGCCGCGAGCCGCGGGAGCCACCAATCCGCGGGAGGCCCACGCCAGGGCCGCGCCGCAACCGACGATGCTTCCCAGCAGCCCACCGAGGGCCATCTTGCCGGTGGACTTGCGCCCGCCGAACAGGCGCGCGCTCAGGACCCCGGCTGCGGCGCCCATCGCCGTATGCGTCCAGAAGGCCGTGTGCGTGGGCGGTGTGGGTACGCGTTTCTGCCGGGCAGACGCAATACCGTCGAGCCCCGCCGCAACCAACCCCTTGACGTAAGTAATATCCAAATCCGGAGCGCGGAAAACCATGCGATCCTCCTATCTCATAATAACGGATACCCGGGTCCGCTTCAATCGGCAGCTTCGCCAGCCCCGGCAGCCGCACTTACAACATGGCCAGCGGGGTGTCGCGGCTGGGCGCCGGAAACGCCCCGTCGATCGCCGCCAGATCCTCCTCGGACAGCGTCCATCCGGCCCCGCCTGCGTTTTCCCTGGTGTGCTCCCGGTCGCCCGCCTTCGGAATGGTAAAAACCTGCGGCAGCCGCGTCAGAAAGTTCAGCACCACCTGGCGCACCGTGCGGCCGTTCCGCTCCGCCACCTGGCGCAGCGCCTTGCCGCCCGCGGAATTGGCCCGCGGAAACGAGCTATGCCCAAACGGCGAATAGCCCACCACCGCGATCTCCTGCTGCCGGCAATACGGAATCAGCTTGCGCTCGATTCCGCGCTCTCCCAGGTGGTATAGCACCTGGTCAGCCGCCAGGCGATGGTTGCGCAGAGCGGCCTCGGCCGCCTTCACCTGGTCGACATCGAAGTTGCTCACGCCGAAGAAGCGGATGCGCCCGTCGTCGGCCAGCCGCTCCATGGCGCGCATCGTCTCGCCGATCGGGTAGTGGCTTTCCCAGTGCAACAGGTACAGGTCCAGGCGATCCGTGCCCAAGCGCCGCAGGCTGCGCTCGCAGGCGCGCAACGTGCCCTCGTAGCTGGCATTCGAGGGCAGCACTTTGCTCACCAGGAAGACTTCGTCGCGCCGCCCCGCGATGGCCGCGGCCACCAGTTCCTCGGTCCGCCCATTGCCGTACATCTCGGCCGTATCGATGTGCGTAAGCCCCAGGTCCAGGCCGGTGCGCAGCGCCTCGATGGCCCGCTCTTCCCTCCCCCGCCCGCCTTCGATCATCCAGGTTCCCTGGCCGATCACCGGCGCCTCCACCGGGGTGAAACCGAATCGCCGCCGCGTCACCACTTCATTATCCGCCGCTATACTGGCGGTTGTGCGCCGCTTCGTCTGCTGGGCGTGCCTGTGCGCGCTCCCGTCCGCCTTCGCCCAGGACTTCCGCGTCTCCCTCTCGGTGAGTCCCTTCACCGAACTGGTGCTCGATTCCGGAACCACCTTCAGCGACGGCCGGATTAATGCCGCCACCGTCGAGGACGTCGAGCGCCTCTTCGTGAGCCATGGCGCCAACGAGGTCTACGCGCGCATCGCCACCACCCGGAAATACCGCACGGGCTTCGGCGATCACAGCCTGGAGCGCGCTCGCCTGGCCGCGCATCTGCGCCTGCCCTTCAATCCCGAACTGGGCCTGTTCAACATCTATGGCGACATTCGCTGCCAGCCCGCGCCCGATTTCTCGGGCTACCCCGAGATCCAATTGCCCGCCGCCTGGGCCGCGCTCACCCTCGACCAGATGGCCGCCGCCCTGCGCGCCTATGGAGCCGCCGCGGCGCGCCAGATCCTGGCCACCAGAGTCCAGGTGCGCATCTGGGACATCGGCAATGAGGTGGAGTTGGGCGTGGCCGGCGTAGCGGTGAGGCCCGAGCCGGGAAGCTGCGACGATACCGCCGGCAAAGATTGGTACCAGGCGCCCGACGCCGTCGATCCGGCCATCGGCCGCATGACCTTCCACGCCCTCATGCAGATGGTGGAGAGCCGGCGCATCGCCTGGCTAGCCGAGCACGTGTGGCCCCGGGAAGCCAGGCTGCTGGCCGCGGTGGCTTCCGGCATCCGCACCGCCGACCCCCAGGCGCGCTTCAGCACGCATGTCAGCGGCGTCACTGCCACCCGGCCCGGCCTGGCGGTCGCGTTCTTCAAGGCCATGAAGGATGGCGGGTTCGCCGCCGATGAGCTGGGCGTCTCCTATTACCCCACCGCGCCCGCGTTCCCCAAGGACCGCCTGCAGGCCTTCAAGGACACGGCCCAGGCGGCTTGGCGCTCGCTCGGCCGGCCCATCTTCATCGCTGAGTTCGGCTATCCCGCCGCCCGCATGCAGGGCGTATTTCCGTGGAACGACACGGTTGCCGGCTACCCCGAAACTCCCGAGGGCCAGGCCGCCTTCATCCGCGATCTCCTCGCCTGGGGACGGCGCGAGAAGATCCTCTCCGGCATTCGCCCGTGGGCCCCGACCTGGCGCTGGCCGTGTGGGCCCCCATGGCGCTCTTCGAACGCGACGGCAGGACCGTGCATCCGCGGCCCGCGCTGGATGCCCTCGCCGGCCGCTACTGAATGGTCACCTCGGCCGGGTTGGCCGCCACTCCTCCCGCCGTAAGCTGAATGGTCACGTTTCCCTTTCCGGCGAGCGATGCCGGCAGCAGCACGTTCACCTGGTCCAGCCCCGGATAGGCGCCCTGCGGTCCGAAATAGGTTACCGGCGCGCTCACTCCGCCCACCGTCACGGTGACGGTGCTGGGATCGGCTCCGGCCATCCCCGAGCCGAACAGCGTCAGATACACCTTGTCCGTAGACGACCCCATGCTGATCGGCTGCGCGGCCAGCGACTGTCCCAGCGTGATCTGATAAATCGCCTCCGGCGTCTGCCCGCCGTCCGCGCCGACCCGCACGGCGGCGCCCGCCGCCAATCCCGAGCCGTTCAGCGTGAACAGCGCCGGAGCCACCGTGGCGATCATCACGTTGGCCGCCGCTTGCGTTCCGGTGGGAGAGATCACGCTCACCTTGGCCGCCCCCGCCGGCAGCCCCGCCGGAACCTGGAAGGTCACCTGGGTGGGCGATACGTACAGCAGCGGCGCCGACCACACGCCGCCGTTCGCATCCACAATCGAAATCGTGGTGCCGGCGAAACCCGTGGGCAGCGGCTCGAACGGCTCAATCTCGCCCGGACTGTTGGACAGGTTCAACCCGTTCACATAGGCCAGCTCGTAGGGCGCCAGCGTCATGGCGCTGGGCGAAGCGGCCGAAGTGACCAGCGGAACATTCACCGCCGGGGCCGTGCCCGCCACCGGCGCCAGCGACACGCCCCGGTAGACTTCGCCGGCCCCCGCCGACCGCAGGACCGTGAACTGCTCGCCCGCCGCGGCCGACGCCGTGGTGTTGGCCAGCGTGTCGGTAATCATCACCAGTTTGTTCGGATCGGCGCCCGGGTCGCCGTTCGTGCTCACCGTGGCGGTGATCGCCCAGATGGTCGCCGTGCCGTCGCCATTCAACTTCCCGGTGATGTTCCGCAGCCCACCGGTCGCCGGACTGAGCGACGCCGGATAATTCGCCACGCTGTACGGCTGACCCAGGTTCAGGCCCTTCTGCAACACATAGGCCATCTTCCACGTGCCGCCGCTCAGGATCCACTTCTGCAATCCGGCCGTTGCGCTGCCCGCCGCGTCGGCCACCACACCGTCGCCTTCATCGGCCACGTACAGGGTGGTGGTATTGGCGAACCAGATGCCGAACGGGTAGAGCGTGGTGGCGTCGGCATTCTTGGCCGACACCGTGGGGAAGCCCGGCAGCACCGTGATGGGCGCGCCGGCGGCGTTGGCCAGGGTGGGGAGCGTGCCCGCCGCGCCTACCTGGTACACCGTGTCGAAGCCGTTGCTGCCGCTGCCCTTGCTGGTGTAGAGCGTATTGTTGAAGATGGTCAGCCCGCGAAAATTGTTGTCCTTTCCAGCCTTGTCCGCGGGGAACGGCTGGCCGGTGGCCGGGTTAGTGTATTGCGATACGGAGAAGTTGCCCACCTCCGCGGCCGGCGTGGTGGCCGCCTGCCCCGGCGTCGCGATCTGAATGCCGGTGGCCGCGATGACGTTGGCAGGCGTCCCGCTGCCGTTGTTGTCGTTGCCCGCCATGTAGTATACGCCGTTGGCCAGGATCGCCGCGCGCCCGTTGTTGCCGCTGTACGCATTAGTTCGCGTCACCTGGATCGCTCCATTCGCGCCTACCTGCACCACCGAGCGAAAGTAGCTCGACCCCGCCGGATTGGTCAGATCGTACACCCCCGGGGTATTCGAATTCGAAACGTCCACCGCGTTCGGCGGCGCCGCGTAGGCCATGAAGGTCAGCGCGGTCCCGTCGGTCGACAGGTTCAACGCCACTTCCGATTTCGAGCTGAAACTCGTGGTCACCATGTTGGTGGGAATCGCCAGCGTGTTCACCAGCGCGCCCGCCGGCGTCAGTTGGTCTAAAAAGACCGGCGACGTGATGCCGAAACTGCCGTCCGGTTTGTCGTTGTTCCAAACGTTATTCGAGTTCGCGAGCGACGGGTACGCGCCGTTGTCCGACGCCACCCCCGTGCCGCAGGAAGCCGTGGTGGGGCACAGCGGGGGCAGCATCTGTCCGATCACGATGGTGCTGGAATCCCCCGTGTACACGCTCCGCGACAAAACGATGTTGCCGGCCGCGAACCCCGGAAAAGAAGCGGTCTGCGCGGTCGCGAGCATTCCGGCGCCGAGCAGGATGGTGAACCGATGCAGGTTGGGCATAGTGGGAAATCGGAGCTTATCACCCGCGCATGAATACCTCGTTACAAATCTGTTGCGAAACGGTGAGAAAGACTGCGGGCGTTACCAGATCGCCTTGCGGTCGATGCTCTGGAGCGTGGGCCGCCCGGTCAGCATCATGGCCAGTTCGAACTCGCGCCGCAAAATCTCCACCACGCGCGCCACGCCGGCCGGTCCCGCCACGCCCAGGCCCCACAGGTACGGCCGCCCGATCTGCACTGCGGCGGCGCCGAGCGCCAGCGCCTTCAGCACGTCGGTGCCGCGGCGGATGCCGCCATCCACCAGCACCGGAACCTTCCCCGACACGCGCTCCACCACGGCGGGCAACGCGTCGATAGTCGCCGGCACGGTATCCAGGTTCCGCGCGCCGTGGTTCGACACGATGACGCCGTCCACCCCGGCCTTCACCGCGGTGGCCGCATCGTCGGGATTCAAAATGCCCTTCAGCAGCACCGGCCGCCGGGCGAACGAGCGCAGCCAGTCGATGTCCTTCCAGGTCAGCGTGGGGTCCAGGTAGTCCTTGCCTTTCAGATTCGGCAATTCCCGCTCGGGCAGTTCCGCCTTGGCGCGTTCCTCGCGGTTGCGCGCGCCGAAGGTCGGCGAATCCACCGTCACGCACAGCGCGCGGCACCCCGCGTCCTCGGCCTTTTGCACCAGGTCGCGCGTGAATTCGCCGGTCGCGCTGCACGTAAAGTTGGAACCACACCGGGCCGCCGGCCGCCTTGGCGATGTCCTCCACGCGCATCGAAGCGCTGCTGCTGATCACGTACGTGGCCTTGGCGTCGGCCGCACCGCGCACCGCCGCCAGTTCGCCCTCCGGATGGACGAACTTCTGTGCGCCGGTCGGCGCCAGCAGGATCGGAAACGGCAGCTCCTGGCCGAACAGCTTGACCCGCGTATCCAGCTTCGAGACGTCCACCAGCGCCCGCGGGTTCAGGCGGATTTTCTCGTAGGCCTCGTGATTCCACCGCAGCGTCAGCTCGTCCGCCGCGCCGCCCGAAATGCGCGCCCATGCGCCGTGGGAGATCACCTTCTGCGCCTCGGCCTCGAAATCGAAGAGCGACAGCAGCGCGTCCAGCGCCGGCCGCGGGGCCGTCTGCGCGTACATCCGATGGATGGCGGATACCCCCAGGGCGGCATGGAGCACGTCGCGGCGCGTCGGCATAACCGCGTCGATTATATATCGGCCGGCCTTCCCGCCGCTCCCGACAGCCTGTCCGCTTAGGGTCTAACCGCCCTATGGCCCTGCGGGCCACCGAAGGTAATGAAGGTAGGGCAGGCGATTCGCCGGCCCGTGCCCCGCATGCGCACGAGCGGCATCAGCCGAGCTTCGCACGCTGGCAAGCTAAAGCATGCCCCACCTTCAACGAAGCGACTGGACAAGGTGGCACGGTCATATTATACGGTCCCTTAGTCCGCTCCTAATGGTTTTGAATTATTGCCGCCAGAACACGATGCGGATAATCTGTTCAAAACCATTGGTCGTCCGATTTCGAGGGGGTTTCATGCGGCATATCGACGTAACATCGAGAGGGTCCGTCTTGTTTGTGGCAGCGCTGGCCGTCGGCGCCTTGGCGCCCCTGCGCGTGGCGCGAGCCCAAGGCTGTGTGGTGGCTCGCTCGGGAATCGAGTCGTCCGCCTCGGAAGGCAACGGCTATCTGCGGCCCGGCGATTGGACCGTGACCACCGCCTTCCGCCACGTCTACTCGCACGTGCATTTCAGCGGTCCCACCGAAAACTACTCGCGCGCGCAACTCGGCACCGAGGTACAAACCAAGACGAACCTGGACGATGTCGTGGTCAACTATCAACTCACGCCGCGCATCGGCCTCACCGCCACGCTCCCGTTCTTATACGCCAGCCGACGGCTGCAAAGCCAGTACGCCACGCTTTATACCTCCGGCATCAGCGACGCCAGCTTCGGGGCCAATTATTGGGTGCGCAGTCCGAAGAGCGAGAGCGCCGGTACGAATAACGCGCAGTTCGGCCTCAGCCTGCTGTTGCCCACCGGGCAGGACCGCCAGAGCAACGTGGTGGCCGCCAGCTACGGCGCCGCTACCTCCACCCAGTATCCCGACTACTCCGTGCAGCCCGGCGGCGGCAGTTGGGGCATGATCATGTCGTGGCAGGCCTTCCAGAACCTGGGCAACAGCACCAGTCTGTTCGTCGATGGCAATTATGTCATGACCCAGGGCGGTTACCATAACTTTTGGACTTCCCACGGCGGCACGACTAACTCGGCGCCCGCCGCCACCGCCGGCATGACGCAGTTCGATGCCATCCAGGACCAGTACATGCTCGAGATCGGCGCTGCTCATCCCGCGCCCGGCATCAAGGGCCTCGGCATGCGCCTGTCGATCCGCGATGAGGGCGTGCCCGCGCGCAACCTCCTCGGCAACGACCTCGGCTTCAAACGGCCCGGCTTCGGCATCGCCCTGACCCCCGGCTTCATCTACACCCACGGACCGCACACAGTGCAATTCAGCGTGGGCCGGCTGATCATCCGCGATCGCACCAAGAGCGTGGCCGAAAAGATCAACGGCACTCACGAAGGGGACGCCGCCTTCGCCAATTACGTATGGATGGCGGGCTACACCATCCGCATGCCCGGCAAGAACAATCACGACGAGTTTGCGCACAAAGGCGCCGCGCCCAATGCCAACGCCATGGCCAGCGCCGCGCACGTCATGCCGGTTTCCGCCGCCGCCAGCGCCGCGGATAGCTCGGCCTTCAAAGCCTTCAACCTGAAAACCCTCGACGGTAAGAAGAAGACCCTGCAGGACTTCTCGAATAAGCTCACCCTGGTAAGCTTCTTCTTCCCGCGCTGCCCCTATTGCAACCTGGAGCTGCCCGAGATCCAGAAGATCAACGACAAGTACAAGGACAAAGGCCTCTCCACGGTCTGGATCAATATTCTGCCCGAAGAGACAGCTCTGATACCCGGCTGGCAGATGGTCAAGAATCTGACCGTTCCGGTATTAGTCGGTCCCTCGCAGGAAGCTCTGGTGAAGGATTACCGGATCAATTCGACGCCCTCCACTTACTTGCTTGACCAGAAAGGCCAAGTCATCTTCCACGCCGATGGCTATACCGCCGGCGACGAGAAAGCCCTGGAGACTAAGATCGAGGAACTGCTCACCGGAGTCGCCGCCGAGGCGCAGACAGCCGCGGTCCCCGCGCCGTGCACGGTGGGAACGGGAAGCGCCAACAACTGAGGCTCGGTCTTATCCAAGGGTAACGGACATCTCTCCGCGGCGCTTGCGGGCCGGGCGCACGGTGACATCCACATCCTGCCCGAGCGCCGCGAGGAACTCCATCAGCCTGCCGACCGAGAAAGTCCCTGCGCGGTTGCGCATCAGCAGGGAGACATGCGGCTGCTTAATACCGAGAGCCTTGGCGGCCTGGGCCTGCGTCATGCCGCGTTGTTTGATAATACGGTAAAGTTCCAAGGTGAGCTTTGCCTTCATCATCTCCCGCTCCGGATTGGCAATGCCAAGGTCGACGAACACGTTGCCGCTGCCTTCTGTGATGCCGGCGCGATTCTTCTTCCTCGGGGCTGGGGTCCTAGTCGTCATATTAGTTCTACCTTTTGCTGTCGCTCTGAGCCTCGCGTAGTCGGTGGTGGATGAGATCGATCTCGTTCGTTGGGGTGGTCGTTCCCCGCTTCGATTTCTTCTACTACGCCCCGCAATCCTCCCTCACGGAATTACAAACTCGTCCGCCAGCCTCTGCAACTCCCCGGCCGCCTCGCGCATCGGAGCGCCGTGGCCCGCGGCGATCAACGACGGCCGCAGCCGCGCCAGCCGCCTGACCGATTCGCGCGCCTGGCCCCAATCCATAGTCGCCGGCACGGGCGGACGGCATACCTTGGGACGCTTGGCCAGAGTGCCCCCGAAACTATCCAGGTCCATGGTGGTCAGCGCGTCGCCGGCCAGCAGCACGCCATCCTCCTCCCGGTAGAGACAGATATGTCCGGGGGTGTGGCCGGGCGTTGCGAGGATTTCCCATCCCGCCGGCGGCCTCGTCAGCTCCTCGAACCGTCGGCCCAAATCCACCGTGGCGGTGGGAAAGAAGTGCGCCAGCTTGGAGAAGAAGCCAGGCTTGGACGTGTCATGCGGCGGATACTGCGCCTGCCCGGTCAGATAGGCTCGCTCGCGTGCATGCGCCAGCACCGGCACGTTCCAGCGGTCCGCCAGCGGCGGCGCCGACCCCGCATGGTCGAAGTGGCCGTGGGTCAGCAGAATCGCCGCCGGGCGCGCGTCCGCTCCAAAGCGCGCCTCCACCGCCCGCAGCACCTTGCGCTCGTTGGACGGCGTGCCCGTATCCACCAGGACCCACGATTCGCGGCTGCCTACCAGGTAGGCGTTGGCGATGATTCCCGGAATGAGCGCCACTTCCCGCGCAAGTTCCCGCATCTCCCGCCCAGTGTACCCCGCGCGCGCTCCGCGGCCGGTATGTTACTTTGGCTCGTATGCCGGCCAACTTCCAAGCCGAACTGGTAGCCTGTTTCGGACAACCGGTGGCGGAGAATCCTACCGGGGCCATGCAGGAAGCCGCCTTCCGCGACGCCGGCCTGAACTGGCGATACCTCACCATCGAGGTTCCGCCGGAGAAGCTCCGCGATGCCATGCTGGGCGTGCGCGCCTTCGGCATGCGCGGCCTCAACCTCACGATTCCCCACAAGGTGGCGGTGATCGAATACCTCGACCGCATCGCCCCCGAAGCGGCCCTCATCGGAGCCGTCAACACCGTGCGCCGCGAAGGCGACCAGCTCATCGGCGAAAATACCGACGGCAAGGGTTTCCTGCGCGGTTTACAGGCCGCCGGCTTCGATCCCCGCGGCAAGCGCGTGGTGATTCTGGGCGCGGGCGGCGCGGCGCGCGCGATCCTCACTGAACTGGCCCTGGCGGGAGCCTCCGATCTGCTGGTGGTCAACCGCTCGATCCGCCGTGGCGAGCAGATGACCGCCGACCTCGCTTCCAAAACCAAGGCCGCCATCCAATTCCTGCCGTGGCCCTCCACCTACACCGTGCCGGCGGACGCCGACCTCCTGGTCAACGCCACTTCGATCGGCCTGTATCCCGACGTCACCGCCATGCCGCCGGTGGAACTCGGGGCCGCACGCCCCGATCTGCTGGTCTCCGACGTCGTCTTCAATCCCCCCGAGACGCCCTTCCTGCAGGCGGCCCGCCGCCGCGGCATGCCGGTCCTCGACGGTCTGGCCATGCTGGTCTATCAAGGCATGATCGGCTTCGAGCTGTGGACCGGCCAACCAGCGCCGTACGAGGTAATGACCCAAGCCCTGCGCGCCGCCCTCGGCCTTGCATGAGGCGGTGTTACTTCGATCCGGACCCGGCCAGCATGCGGTCCAACTTGTCTAACTGCTCCTCCAGGTCGTTCATCTTGCCCTGCTCTGTGCGCAGTTGACTCTCCGCTTCCACTAACTCGACGCGGCATTCCTGCGACTCGCTGTTGGCCGCCTCCACCGCGGACTTCAGGCCGGCCAGCATCGCCTCGAAGGCCTCCCGATTGGCGGCATGCTCCGTCCGCCTTTGGGTCTCCGCCTGTTCTATCTGAGCCGCCAGCGGTTTCTGCTGCGCCTCCGCATCGTTGCAGGCCCCGTGCGCCTGCTGCGCGCGCTGCGCCGCACGGTCCAGCACGACGCTCTCGAAATGCAGCCGGTACACCACGATTTGCACTCTCTGGATGGTCGCCGCGGTTGCCTGCAGATCGGTCCGCAATTGCCGGATCTCTGCGAGCATGGCCTGGGCCACCGGGGAGTCCGCCGGCGGGGCCTGTGCGGCGGCTGTAGGCAAAAGGAGCAGCAACAGGGGAAGGATCGGTCTGTGGCGCATCGGATGTTCTCCGCCTGAGTAGACACCGGTCCTGTTTGGCTGGTTCCGCACCCCAGATTTTCCTTGCGCCGGATCGCCGTTTCATAGATAATTCAGGGGCACAACTAACTCAGGGGAGGATAGTATGGGCCACCTCGTAGTAGGTTCACGCGTGTTACGTTCTTTCTTGGTCGCCGCCGTGTGTGCGGCCTCCCACCTTCCGGCATTCGGCCAGACGCTCGGTGAAATTACCGGGCGGATTACCGACGCCACCGCCGCCGCTGTTCCCGGCGCCGTCATCACTCTTACCAGCCGCGCCACCAATTCGGTGCGCTCCACTGTCTCCACCGATGCCGGCGATTATACCTTTCCCGCGGTGGCGCCCGGCTTCTACAACGTGCGGGTCGAACACCAGGGCTTCAAGGTGGTGGCCAGCAATGGCACTGGAGGTGCAGGTGCAGCAGACCGTGCGCCTCGATCTCACGCTCGAGGTGGGACAGGTCAACGAGTCCGTCGAGGTCTCAGCCTCGGCCGACCTGCTGCAGGCCGAGAACTCCTCCATGGGCACGGTGGTCGAGAACAAAGGCGTCGTCGAACTGCCGCTGAACGGGCGCGAGTACCTCAACCTGGTGGCGCTTTCCGCCAACGTCAACACCCTCGCGCCCGCCTCCGGACAGGCCGGTTCGCGCGAGGGCGGCGACCGCGCGTCCCAGTCGATCTCCGCCGCCGGCCAGCGCATCATGTTCGACTACTTCACGCTCGACGGCGTCACCAACACCGACCCCGATTTCAACACCTACGTGGTGCTGCCCTCCATCGACGCCATCCAGGAATTCAAGGTGCAGACCGGCATCTACCCCGCCGAGTTCGGCCACGAAGCCTCGCAGATCAACGTGCTTACCAAGTCCGGCGGCAACGCCTATCACGGCGCGCTGTTCGAATTCGTCCGCAACGACGTGTTCGACGCCATCCCCTACGCGTTCGGCACGGTGCACCCCAATAAGTCGCCGTTCAAGTGGAACGACTACGGCTTCGAGATCGATGGCCCGGTGCGCATCCCCAAGCTCTTCAACGGCCGCAACCGCCTGTTCTTCATGGCCAACGACGAGTGGAAGACCCAGCGCCAGAACAGCCAGGCGCAACTATACCCTGCCCACCGCGGCCGAGGAGGCCGGCAACCTGGGCGCGCTCTCTGCCACCATCTACGACCCGGCCACCGGCGGCTCCACCGGCGCTAGCAAGACGCCCTTCCCCGGCAACGTCATTCCCACCAACCGGCTCGACCCCATCTCGCAAACGTTCCTGAACTACTACGCCGCCGCCTCCCTGCCCACGGCCATCAACAACTACCCGCTGTTCGTCAGCTCGCCGCATCAACCGCGACGGCTTCACCCTGCGCATGGACTTCGTGGAGTCGTCCAAATCGCAGTGGACCGGCCGCTATAGCTGGGGCGACGAAGAACCAATCCTCCACCGGCCTGGGCGGAGCTCGGCAGCAAGATCCTGACCGGCTACGAGCAGTACCTGGGCATCCAACACCCGCACCCTCACGCCCCACCTGGTGAACGAAGCGCGCTTCGGCTACACGCGGCTGTTCAACTCCATCGGAACGCTCTCGGCCTTCACCAACAACGTGGTGGGCGCGCTCAACATCCCCGGCCTGCAGCCCGGCGACCCTGCCACCTGGGGCATCCCCAACATCAGCCTCAACGGCGACGGCTTCAGCGGCATCGGCGACAGCACCGACGGCCCCTACGTCATTCAGGACAACATCACTCCAGGCGGTCGACAATCTGTCGTGGATCAAAGGCAAGCACACCTTCCGCTTCGGCTTCGAATACAACCGCCAGAATTTCAACCAGGTCGGCAATCAGTTCTCGCGCGGCAATTTCGTCTTCCAGCCCAACGCCACGCAAAGCCCCACCCATACCGGCGGCGATGCCTTCGCCGAGTTCCTGCTGGGCGATCTGTATCAATCCACCGTGGCCGTGGCCATCGCCAGCGCTCAATTCCAGCGCAACGCCGAGGCCGCCTTCGTCGACGATACCTACCGGATCACCCCCAAGTTCACCTTATCGCTGGGCCTGCGCTATGAGCTGACCCCGCCGTGGGTGGACCTGCTCAATAACGACTTCACCGTGGCCTTGCCGCAGCTCTACTTCGGCCCCCAGGCTCCGCAAGCCCAGTGGCCGTACTTCGTCCGCGAGGGCAATTGCACCAATCCCTACGACGGCCTGGCGATCAACTGGACCAATACCGCCGGCACGTCCGGCTCATCGGCCAATCCCGCGCCCATCTGCAGCAACGGCAAGTATCCGCGCGCCCTGGTGGACACCGTGTACACCAACTTCGCTCCGCGCCTCGGCGTTTCCTAGTCGCCCGATTCCAAGCTGGTGCTGCGCGCCGGCTTCGGCCTCTTCTACAACCAGGACATCGGCAACGCTGTTTTCGATATGGCGCGCAACATCGCCGGCCGAGTCACACAGACTTCCGGGCAGAACGGCGGCACCGTGGGCGTCCCCAATCTCTTCTACAGCAATGCCGTGCCTGGCGGTAGCGGAGCCGTAGCGCAGATCCCGCCGCCCTTCGCCTACGCCAACGCCCTCGACCACAAGACGACTTACACCGCGGAGTACATGTCTGAACGTGCAGCGCCAGTTCGGCGGCAACTGGGTGGTGGAAGGCGGATATGTGGGGACCGAGAGCCATCACCTCTACGGTTTCCAGGACGCCAACCAGGCCATCCCCTTCGGCTATGTGGGCAACGGCGCGGTCACGCCCGTGTCGGCGCGGCTGCCCTACCTGAATTACGGGGTGATCCAACTGGTGGCCGACGGGGCCAACGGCGTCTACAACGCCGGCAGCGTCAAGGTCACCCGCCGCTTCAGCCAAGGCGTCAGCGTGATCGGCTCTTACACCTTCTCCCGCTCCATCGACGACACCAGCGGCATCCGTACACAGGGCTTCGACACGCTTTACCCGCAGAACAGCGATTGCATCGCCTGCGAGCGCGGCCTTTCCTCGTACGATGTCCGCCACCGCGTGACCGCCTCGGTGCTCTACGATCTGCCGGTGGGCCACGGGCGGCGGATGAACATCGCCAACCGCGCGCTGGATGCGGTGATCGGCGGCTGGCAGGCGGGCGGCATCCTCACCGTGCAGTCGGGCGTGCCCGGCACGCTCTCGATCGGCGGCGTGGATAACGCCAGCACCTCCGACGGCGGCTACGACCGCCCCGTGGCCACCGGCGCCAGCCCCTACGCCAGCAACCAGACGCCCTCGCGCTGGCTCAATCCGGCGGCCTTCGTGGAAGCAGCGCCGGGCTTCTTCGGCAACGTCGGCCGCGACACCATCGAAGGCCCGCACATCGCCAATCTCGATGCCGAGATCCACAAGTCGTTCCGCATGCCTTACAAGGAGGGCCATTTCCTGCAGTTCCGCGCGGAGGCCTTCAATTCCACCAATCATCCCAACTGGAACATGCCGAATCTGAATATCCTTTCCGGCGCGGCCTTCGCCGGCCAACCCGGCACCAACGCGCACCAGGGGTTCGGGGTGGTGAGCGGCACGTCCACCTCGATGCGCCAGATGCAGTTGGGCCTGAAGTACACGTTTTGAGTGAAAGGCCTGGCGATGAAATATCCATGCCAGTTCGCAGGACCACCGCTCCCTGGCGGCCGCGGCTCTTTACGGGGCGCTGAGCCGCGGCCGCGAGGGAGTGGTTGGCAGGTATTTTCTGACAGGTACGAAACGGGAGGTCCGCCATGTCGATGAATCGCAGATCGCTGTTGCAGGGTTCGCTGGCTCCGCTGGTGGGGGCCTTCGGGCTGCCGTCGCTGGCCCACGCGGTGCAGGCAGCCGCCAGCCCCTACCGCCGGCCGAAGTTGAAAATCACCGAGGTGCGCACCGCCGAAGTGCGCGTCCACGGCTACCAGGTGCACGTGCGCGTGTATACCGACCAGGGTATCGTTGGCCAAGGCGAGACCACCGACGCGGCGCAGGGCAACGTGCCGCTGATCCAGTCCTTCGGCCGCCTGCTGGTGGGCCAGGATCCGCTCAACATCGAGGCCGCCTTCGAACGCATCCGCACCTCCGGGGTCTTCGCCGGCGCGCAGGGCGGCCAGTATGTCACCGCGCTCACCGGCGTGGAAATCGCCCTCTGGGACATCGCCGGCAAAGCCCTCGGCCTGCCCGTTTACCAACTGCTCGGCGGCAAGGTGCGCGAGCGCGTGCGGGTCTACTGCGATTCCGGCGCGAAAGAGATGATCCCCGGCGACGAACAATCCAAAGCCCGCATCCACCAGATCCAGGAGATGGGCTTCACCGCCGCCAAGATCGACATCGACGACGCCACCGACCCGGCGCGCATGGACCGCGTCAACTGGACCGCCTCCAACGCCGAGATCGACCACATGCTGGCCAAGATCGCCTTCACCCGCGAGCTGTATCCCAAGAACTACGACCTGGCCGTGGACATGCACGCCCGCTACGACGCCACCACCGGCAAGCGCGTGGCGAGGGAAGTGGAGCCGTTCAAGCTGATGTGGCTCGAAGAACCCGTGCCGGCAGAAAACATCGACGCCATGCGGGAAGTGCGCGCCTCCACCAGCACGCCCATCTGTTGCGGCGAGAACATCTACATGCGCTGGGGCTTCCGCGAGATTCTCGAAAAACGCGCCGCCGACATCATCATGCCCGATTTTCAGAAGACCGGCGGCCTGCTGGAAGCCCGCAAGATCGCCGACATGGCCCACACCTATTACGTGCCTGTGGCCCCGCACGCCGTCACTTCGCCGGTCGGCATGATGGCCACCGCCCACGTCTGCGCCGCCATTCCCAACTTCCTGGTGCAGGAAGTGATTTGACTCTCGATGCGAACTATGTGGGTTCGAACGGGAGGCATGAGGACTGGGGTCCGGTCATGAACGTCCCCAACCGGGACCAGGCGATGTTCAATCCCGGCGGCCTTACCCCTACATGCTGCAGCAATGGTTCGACCAGAGCGTTGGAAACAGCCGTTACAGCGCCATGGCAGGCCACCGTCACCGAACGTCCCACTCACGGGATTAACTTCCTGGCCGCCTACACGCTGGCGCAGGCAAACGCCGACGGTTGCAACCTGGGTGCAAGCTGCGAATCGTCGAATCCTTACAACAAGAAGGGTGACTACGGCACCTCGGACCTGAACGAGAACGAACGTGTTCTCGGTGGCATTTACGGCGTCGTCGCCATATAACAGGTCTCCCAATAGGATGCTCTCCACCGTGGCTGGCGGATGGGCTGTCAACGGCATTGTGCAAGTCACCTCGGGACAGCCTTTCACGGTGACCACGGGCACAGATGCAGAGAATGTGGGCTGCTGCAACCAGCAACGGGCAAACGTGAGTGGCAACCCGAATAGCGGATCCAAAACCCAGGCGCAGTGGTTCAATATAAGCGCCTTCACAATACCGGCGGCATACACGTACGGTAATGAAAAGCCGAACTCGATGGTCTCGCAACACTAGAACAATGTCGACATGTCCTTGTTCCGTCAGTTCCACCTGGGGCTCGGAGAGGAAAGATTCTTCGAATTCCGCGCCGAATCGTTCAACCTATTCAACAACGTTGTTTTCGGCGTTCCAAAAACGAACGTGAACGCAGGGCTTGACTCGAACGGCAAACCGATTTTCGGGAGCATTACAAGCCAGCGCAACACGCCGCGTGAGTTGCAGATGAGTCTGAAGTTCTACTATTAGTGCCGGGATTCGTGGTTTCTTAATCCGATCCACGAATCCCGTTGGGTGTACTCCAGGGTCTTCCGCTGCGGTCCGCCGCGGCGGATGACCCCGGTAAGTCACAAAACCACCAGGTCACGGTAGTAGCTCGCCTCTTATGACTGATACTCCATAGTGTCATCGCCGCACAGAGTGTCGCGGCGATGGCACTTTTCTCTTCAAAGCCTCGATCTATGCTAAAAGAGTGAAGACGAAGAGGAACGCGTTTGGCAGTGTTGATTCTATTGCTTTGCTCTCTAGTACTCGTTGGAATCATGTTTGCTCTGGGCGTCGTGTCGCCCCCGGCCGTTGATCCGGGCTCGATCATCGACGGCACCCGGCGAACCTTTTTGCGCGCTTCCGGTTTGCTGGCCCCGAAAATGCTGTTTCCCTGGTTGGGATCGCGCCGGAGCAGGCAACTCCAAGATTTCTTTCCGGCTGTGGCGCTTCCATCGGCAATCCGGTTTGAGGACATCGCTCAAAAAGCCGGCGTACATTTTGTGACTGAGAACTGCCCGACCCCGGAGAAACACCAGCCGGAGACAATGCCCGCCGGCGTCGCGCTGTTCGACTACGACGGGGATGGTCTGCTCGACATTTACCTGGTCAACGGCGCCGAGATGCCCTCCCTGGTGAAAACGGGTCCGAAGTACTACAACCGCCTGTTTCACAACAACGGCGATGGAACATTCACCGATGTTTCCGAGCGCGCTGGAGTTACCGGAGCGGGTTATGGGATGGGCGCGGCGGTGGGCGATTACGACAACGATGGCCGGCCCGACCTCTTTGTCGCGAACGTCAACGGAAATCAGCTTTTTCACAACAATGGCGACGGCACGTTCACCGACGTCACCGCGAAGGCAGGATTGGGCGGCGCCATGTACAAGGGCCGCAAGATGTGGTCGATCGCGGCCGGCTGGTTCGATTACAACAACGACGGACTGCTGGACCTGTTTGTTGCCAATTACTGCCTGTGGGATCCACGCTATGAACCTGCCTGCATCGGCATCAACGGCCGCGGATACTGCCACCCCGGCAGCTTTGCTCCGCTTCCCAACACGCTGTACCGTAACAATGGCGATGGTACGTTTACCGACGTTTCGGCGGAGACCGGAATTTCAACCGTGCTCGGCAAGGGAATGGGAGTCGTGTTTGCGGATTACGACGGCGACGGCTTTCTCGACGTGTTTGTGGCCAACGACAACTGCCCGAATCTCCTGTTTCACAACCTGGGAGGAAAGCGATTTGAGGAGGTGGGTTTTCAGGCAGGTGTGGCCTACAACGACGAGGGGACCGCACTCGCAGGAATGGGCGCTGACTTCCGGGATCTGAACAACGACGGCTTGCCGGATATCTGGCATACCGCCATCGAGAACGAAACGTTTCCATTGTTCATAAACCAAGGCAAAGGACTGTTTCGCAATGCGAGTCAGGAGAGCCGGCTTGCGAATCTAACCAGACCGATGTCCGGCTGGTCGAACGGGATCGTCGATCTCGACAACGATGGTTGGAAGGACCTGGTGGTGGCCCGCAGCAATGTGCTGGACAATATCGGGGAAATCTCATCGCATTTTCGCTATGCCGAACCGAACTCGGTCTTTCGCAATCGCGGGAACGGGCAGTTTGAAGATGTGAGCGCATCTGCTGGGGCCGACTTTACACGGCCAGCCCCTCACCGGGGGCTCGCGTACGGGGATCTTGACAACGACGGACGGATGGATCTCCCCATTCGCATTGAGGATTTATTGCAGTCGAAGGTGCTTGAAGCTTAGTTGCTGGGTGCACTGGATGGAAGAAAGGCAAGTATGGGAATCCACCTCCGAATCGATAGTTGGCATTGCGACTCCGCGCATCGACGGACCGCTGAAGACCACAGGCGCAGCTGAGTACGCCGCTGACTTCCACTTCGATCGCATGGCCTACGGGGTGCCGGTGGGCGCAGCCATCGCCAGCGGACGCATCCGGTCGATGGACGCGAGTGCGGCCGAGCAGATGCCCGGCGTGCTGCTGGTGCTGCATCACGGCAACATGGGACCGTTGTTTCGCACCGTGCCCGGCGACGACAACGCCACCAACAGCGAGGTGCGTTCGGCTTTTGAAGACGACGTAGTGCGCCACTGGGGACAGCACGTCGCCGTCGTGATTGCGGAAACGCTGGAGCAAGCGACCGCGGGAGCGGCGGCCGTTCAGGTCGAGTACGAGCCGCGGCCAGCCAATCTGCGCGTAAGCCTGGATGACTACAAAGGCGAGCGGAAGTCTGCGTCGAAGCGCGGCGATCCCGATACGGCTTTCGCTTCTGCACCGGTGAAGATCGACGAGGAACCTATATCACGCCGATCGAAACGCACAATCCGATCGAGCTGCACGCATCGGTTGCTGTGTGGGAGGGCGATCGGGTCACCCTCTATGAAACCTCGCAAGGCGTCGTGAATCACCGCGTGGTGATGGCCCAGGTGCTGGGATTGCCCGTCGAAAATGTCCGCGTGGTGACGCGCTTTCTTGGTTCCGGATTTGGTGGCAAGCTTTTTCCGTGGCCACATACAGCGATGACCGCGGTCGCAGCGCGCCGGCTCAAGCGTCCGGTAAAGCTGAGTCTCAACCGGCGCATGATGTTCGCGGCAGTCGGCTATCGTCCGCGTACGGAGCAGCACATCAAGCTGGGCGCAACGAAAGAAGGAAAACTGCTCGCGTTGCGCCACGACTACCTCAATGTGACGTCGCAGTTGGACGACTTCAACGAGGGTTGCGGCGAAGCGACCCCCTATCTCTACAGTGTCGCGAACCTCGAAGTCACGAGCGGCCTGGTGCGTCGCAATGTCGGCGCGCCGATGTGGATGCGGGGACCCGGCGCGGTGCCAGGGCTCTACGCTCGAAGCGGGCATGAACGAGCTGGCCGAGCAGCTGCAGATCGATCCGCTGAAACTGCGTTTGATGAATGACGCCGAGAAGGACGAAAGTAACAACATGCCCTTCTCGTCGCGGCACCTGAAGGAATGCTTCGAGACGGCGCGAAGAAGTTCGGCTGGGAAAAGCGCACCGCGGGCATTGGATCGATGCGGCGAGACGGCACGATTCTCGGCTGGGGCTTGGCCGGGGCGAGCTGGGTGGCGCTGCGGCTTCCGTGCACCGCCACGGTTGAGTTCTGCGCAAACGGGCGGCTCTGTGTCCGCTGCGGCACGCAGGATATCGGCACCGGGACTTATACGGTTTTTGCGCAGGTGCTCAGCGACAAGACCGGCATCTCGCTCGATCGCATCGACGTGATTCTCGGCGACAGCGCGTTGCCGGATGGACCGATGTCGGGCGGCTCGATGGTGACGGGATCGGTGCTCAACGCCATCGCCGCGGGCGCGGACGGCGCGATCAAGAAGCTGCAGAAGCTAGCCGCCGCAACAGAGCGGTTCGCCGTTCCCGAATGCGAAGGTCGAAGATGTGTCGTTCACCGACGGGCGCATCCATGGCAAGGATCAGGACCCCGGCAGCGGCATGCATTTCGCCGACCTGCTGACGATGGCGCGCCTGAACGGATTGAGCGCGGATGGCAAGACGCAACCCAGTTGGGAAGATCCGAAGGCGAAGGGCGTCTCGCTGCACTCGTACGGGGCGCAGTTCGTCGAGGTGGAGTGGGAGCCGGAGATCGCGCGGCTGCGCGTGAGCCGCGTGGTGACGGTGATCGACGCGGGCCGCATCATTAACCCAAGGCGGCACGGAACCAGATTGAGGGCGCAGTGGTGATGGGCGTGGGCATGGGCCTGCTCGAGGAGACGGTCCACGATCCGCGCACTGGCCAGCCGATCAACGGCAGCATGGCCGACTATCTGATGGCAACATGTGCGGATTGCGCCGACATCGACGTGACATTCCTTGACTATCCCGACCCGGCAATGGGCGAGTACGGCGCGCGGGGCGTGGGCGAAATCGGCCTTGCGGGCGTGGCTGCGGCGATCACCGATGCAGTGCATCACGCGACGGGCGTGCGCGTTCGGGAGCTGCCGGTGCGCATCGAGCAACTGCTGCAATCGAAGATTGTCTCCGTCTAAAGAAGCGAATGAACGATCTCGGCAACATTCTGCCTCTGTGGCGCGAAGTGGAAGAAACCGGGGCGGATTACGTGCTGGCCACGGTGGTGGCTGTCGAGGGGTCGAGCTATCGCAAACCCGGCGCACGCATGTTGCTGACGCAGGATGGGCGCCGGGCCGGAACGGTGAGCGGCGGATGCCTCGAAGCAGAGGTCGATGCGCCGCGCCTGGTGGCTCACGTCGTCGGGGCCGGTGGTCGAGCGCTACTCCACACAGGACGATGAGGACGAACGGCCGTATGGATCGGGTTGCGGCGGGGTGGTGTATCTTTTGCTGGAACGAAGGCAGACGGCGGGCCGCTTCTCGACGCTGCTTGAAAGCGCGTTCAACGTGCGAATACCTCTGGCCGTCGCCACGATTCTCGAGGGGCCTGCACATCGGCGAACGCCGAGCTCACGCCGGCTGGATCCCTCGATCGGAGGTCAACGCGGGAACTGCCCGAGCCCTTCGCGCCGATCTGCAGCAGGTGGCGCGCTCGCGTTCGAGACTCGTACATCATTTGAAGAGACATTCGCCCTGAAGGGGTGGGGACACGCGTGTTTGCGATTCGCCTGCCCGCGACGGCTCTGGATTTTCAGTGCGGGTGACGATGCCAAGCCGCTTCTCCAGTTGGCGCAGACGATGGGTTGGTTCATGGCGATCGCCGATGGCCGTTCGCACCTCGCCACGCGCGAGCGATTCCTGCGGCAGACCACGTGGTGGTTCTGCCGATCTTCGATTTACCGCACGGGGATCTGCAGAAAGCCGCACCGCGGTATTTGTCTCTGCGGCCCACGGATGCCGCGGTGGTGATGACGCACAGCTTCGACCAGGATTCGCATATCCTGGCGACTTTGCTCGCACATTTCCGCTGCGCGTATCTCGGCGTGCTGGGTCCGCAGCGGCGCACGCGCGAGTTGCTGGGCGAAGCGGCCCGGCTGTTAAACTTGCCCGCCATCGCCGATCGGGTCGAAGTGGTTGTGCCAGATGAACGCGCCGACTGGGCTCGATCTGGGCGCGGACACGCCGGCGGCAATTGCACTATCGATTCTGGCCGAAATTCAGAAGGTACGTTGCGGCCGCGACAGCCCAGCCTCTCCGCGAGTGCGCGCGACGCAAGATATCGCGCTCAGAGTGCGAAGTTGCCGAGTAGGCCTTAGGCCGCTTTTGTTGGCCAGGTGCGCTTCGAGTACAGATCCAGAAACTTGGCGAGCCATGCCGGGTGCGCGGTCCACGCAGGACCGGTGACCAGCTTGCCATCGACGACGGCTTCGCTGAAATCGACCTTGACAAAGGTGCCGCCGGCGAGCTCCACCTCGGGCGCGCAGGCCGGATAGGCGTTCAGCTTCTTACCTTTGAGCACGCCTGCCGCGGCCAGCAACTGCGGTCCGTGGCAGAGCGCTGCGATCGGCTTGCCCGCCTTGTCGAAGTAGCGGATGATGTCGAGCACTTGCGCATTGAGCCGCAGATATTCGGGCGCGCGGCCGCCCGGAATGACCAGCGCGTCGTAGTCCGCAGCCTTCACATCGTCGAAAGTCGCATTGAGTGTGAAGTTGTGACCGCGCTTTTCAGAGTAGGTCTGGTCGCCCTCAAAATCGTGGATCGCGGTACGCACCTGTTCGCCTTTTTTCTTTCCGGGACACACTGCGTCCACCGTGTGCCCCACCATCTGCAGGGCCTGAAAAGGAACCATGATTTCGTAGTCCTCGACAAAATCGCCGGCAAGCAGCAAGAGCTTCGCAGGTTTCATCGCATTCTCCGATGAGGTAAGGAACGAGGTGCTGGTTTGGCAGGAGCCCTATGCACAGATTAGTCCGTCTCGCTTCAGCGGCGTGAAGGCGTCGCCGGATGCAGCGATGGACGCAAACCATTCGCAGCTCGTCACACGTTGCTTTGGAGCCCCCGACATACTCCTTCGACTGTGACCAATTGGTGCTCTCCGTGGCGGACGAAACTGCCTGGTTTTACGATCCGGCTCTCGGACGGCCAGGTGCACACTTCAGGAATTGGAGCGCGATCCAAGCTGCTTTCTCGTCCAATAGAATTTCATTATGTCTGCCCTGCGGGCGAAACTCGAAGATCTGAATGCCCGCATCGTGGCGTGCGAGCGATGCGCGCGTCTGCGCGACTATTGCACCGAGGTCGCGCGTGTGCGCCGTCGCGCCTATGCCGAGTGGGAATACTGGGGCCGCCCGTTCCTTCGTTCGGTGATCCCAACGCACGCGTGTTGGCGCTTGGCCTCGCTCCGGGCGCGCACGGATCCAATCGGACCGGCAGGCCATTCACCGGGGACGGGTCTGGAGATTTTCTTTATCCGGTGCTCTACGAGGCGGGATTTGCGTCTCAACCGAACGCGACCTCGCGCGACGACGGCATGCGGCTCACCGACTTTGGATTACCTCCGTGGCGCGTTGCGCGCCGCCGGGCAACAAGCCGACGACCGAGGAGCTACGCAATTGCGCGCCATGGCTCGACGAAGAATCGGCCTGTTGCGCAATCTGCGCGTGGTCGTGTGCCTTGGCCGCATCGCGTTCGATGGTCTGCTGGCCCATGCGCGACGCACAGGACTGCTTCGTCGCGGGCTGGTTACATTTTTGGCCATGGCGCCGAATACACGCTGCCCAGTGGCCTGCGGGTGATTGCCAGCTTTCATCCATCGTTGCAGAACACAAATACGGGCCGGCTGACGCGCCCCATGTTTCTGGCCATTTTTCGACGCGCGCGGCAACTGGCGGAGAGCGGCAATCACGAGACCTCGCCGTAAAATGAGTGAACGAAGCGATGGATGACTTCTCAAAAGCGATCCTGCAGGGAGCTGCTCCCACGCGAGAAGACTGCCGCCCATGCCAAAGGGCAAGACGCGATCGAAGCGACGATGCGCTCGATCATCTGGCCGCGCCCATTCTGCTGGAGCGCGCAGCGTATCTGCGCAAGCTCGCCAGGCTCGAGCGACGGCTCAGCGAGCGAGGTGCTGAAGGAGTATCCGCAGCACGCCATTCATCTGCTGGTTCGCAGCCGCAACGGCGGCGCAGAGCAGCACGAACGCTTCGCGGATCTGTTCTTTGTTCTCGACGGACGCGCGGCTCTGCTGACGGGCGGCACGGTCGCGGATGCGAAGACCATCGCGCCCGGCGAGGTTCGCGGTTCGTCGGTGCGAGGGCGGTGTGCGCCAGGAACTGCGCGCCGGCGACGTGGCACATGTGCCGGCCGGGCTGCCCCACCAGATGCTGGTCTCCGGCGACAAGTTCGTCACCTGCCTCGTGGTCAAGATCGAGCAGGATCCGCAGAGAGCCTGAGTGGTCGAGAAGATCTGGAGCGGGAGACCGGGATCGAACCGGCGACATTCAGCTTGGGAAGCTGACGTTCTACCACTGAACTACTCCCGCTTGCGTCGTAGAGCCGGAAAGACGGGACAGCTCCAGAGCGAAGTATATCAAGGTTGCGTTATGCGGGCTGCGGGCCCGGGCGCTCGCTGGCTGTAATGCCGCGCGATCCGCATGCTCCACCGTTGGATCGGCTTTACCCACCATCCGATGGCCGAGGACAGGGATTTCCATCCTTCTCTAAAGTTCACTCTGGGCTTCCAGCGACGCGGACGCCATTCTTCCCGAGGCGCCCTGTCGCCTTCCGCTGATCCGCGAGCTGACTGGCCTGATCTTTTTGGGGGTCTCTTTGAAAGTCAGCTCCGCAGCAGCTCGTCTCTTCGTGTGCTTCGTCGCCACATTTCTCACACCCACAGCGTTTTCTCAGATACCCACTGGAACCATCAACGGTCGCGTGACCGACGCGAAGAATGCTGTCTTGTCGGGTGTGCAGGTCAGTGCAGTCAGCGGGGCACAGGGCGCGTCGTACTCAACCGTAAGCAATAGCAGCGGTCTCTATGTATTGCCCAATCTTCCGGCCGGAGCCTATGAACTGACGTTTCGGGCTCACGACTTCGCCGCGCGCGAAGTGAAAGGCATCGTGATCGAAGCGGGCCGCGACACCACGGCCGATGGGGCTCTCGATGTTGCGGGATCGCAAACCACGGTCGAAGTTGACGCAACCACGGCCACCGTCGATCAGACGCAGTCGATGATCCAGGGCGAGATTACCTCGAGAACCATCCAAAGTATTCCTCTGAATGGCAGAAACTTCCTGGAGCTTGCCTATCTGATTCCGGGAAATCGACCCGCGCCGACCTTCGACCCGACGAAGACCAACACACTAGAAGTGAGCTCCGCGGGTGGATTTGGGCGTGGCGGCAACATCACGGTCGACGGCGGAGACAACAACGATGAGGTGGTAGGCGGAACGCTTTCGAACTTCCCTGAAGATTCGGTCCAGGAGTTTCAGATCGCGACCGGGCGGTTTACAGCCGAGGTGGGCCGATCCGGCAACAGCATCGTCAACGTGGTCACCAAATCGGGCGCGAACCAGTACCACGGCTCCCTGTTCATGTTTGAGCGCAATCGCAACCTGCAGGCTTTGCCGGCCACGTTCAACCGGACCCTGCCGACGCCTCCTTTCGATCGTGAACAATACGGCGCTTCAGTGGGCGGCCCGATCCGGCGCGACCGTGCATGGTGGTTCAGCTCCGTGGAGTATCGGGACCAAAATGCCGCCCTTCAGACTGGCGCGCGCGATTTTGCGACGGACTCCATCTTGAACGCTTCGGCGCCCGCACCCCTGCGCGATGCCCTGTGGTCTTCGCGGATCGATACGCATCTGAATAAGCGCAACAGCCTCATGGCCCGCGAACTCGTTCAATAGATCGACTGATACCGGCGAGGCGAGCCCCTCGCAGAACACACCGGCCTTCAGCGCTGCCGAGCGGCAGAATTCGCTGAACCGCTTCAATTCGATCGTCTCCTCGTTGAATACGGTGCTCTCCTCGTCGAAGGTGAACAACCTCTCGTATCACTTCGACAACTTCTACAACTCCATTCCTCCGTTCGGCCAGAATGCACCGACGACGAATCCGGCGCTGAGTCTGACTAATGAACTGATCTTTCCGGACCTGGCAGACGGCGAAAACTTCAACTTGCCGCAGGCCACGCATCTGAATCGCAGTCCCAGGCGCGGCCGATTCGCTCTCGTGGATCGTCGGCAAGCATGCGCTGAGGCTGGGAGGCGAGTTCCAGCACTACACAGCGAGCGGCGAAATCAATGTGTTTGGCTCAGGCACGGTCATCCTTGTCTCGGATTTCGGCTTCGCCGATCTGAATGGCGACGGCAAGGTTAACGACCTGGATATTCCCGAAGCGGTCGGCCTTAAAAGCAGCGCTCCCGTCGTTCCCGTGCCCATCCCCACGGTCTTCGACAGCTATGTCGCCGGGTATCTGCAGGACGATTGGCGCGCCCTTCCCCGGCTCATGCTGAATCTCGGAGTGCGCTGGGAATATGATTCCAACCTCACCGGCAACTCCAGCGCAGCACGATCCCTGCCCAGCCTTACCACGCAGCCCGACTCATCCATGCACTTGGATGGCGAACGAGATCGACCTGAAGAAGTCTCCAGATAAGAAAGACTTCGGGCCGCGTGTGGGCTTTGTTTACGATCTGTCGCACCACGGAAGCACGGTGTTGCGTGGCGGCTACGGAATTTATTATGACCGCATCATCCTGGAGTCGGGCGCCGAAGAGCTGGTCCAGAACGATCGCGCTCTGACGGTTTCGGCCTACGGCGGGTCCGTCTGCACGTCGCCGTTTGTGCCCGGTCCGCCGAGTCTTGACGCATGCTTCGCACCGGGGGGCAGCTTTGCGCTCGGCAGTCCGTCCCTCGCGAATCCCTTTGGAGGCCCGCATCAAACAGGCGGCGTCGGCATCCTGGCCATGGGGCCGGATGCACACCATCCGATGTTTCAGCAATTTTCGCTGGGCTTGCAACAGGAGGCCGGCAATTGGCTGATCTCGGCCGACGGGCTGCACGTGTTTGCGAATCGCCAGATCATCGGCCATCTGCTGCGCAGTTCGAACTCGACGTCGCCCTATGTCAGCTGCCCAGGCAGCAGCGAGCCCTGCACACTCACCGACCCGCTCAGTGGCATCACCGACAACATCACGCTTCTGCAGTCGCAGGGGAAATCCTGGTACGACGGCCTTATAGTCAGCGCCGAGCATCGCCAGGCCAAACTGGGCCGCCTCGCCTATCAATACAACGTCAGCTACACGCTCTCGAAGACCTTCGACTACTCGGACGACGATCAGCTGGCCAACAACAACGCCGACGAGCAAATCGACTTGATCGAGGGCATGGACAACCTGCGGCTCGAAAAGGGTTACTCCGTGACCGATGAGCGTCATCGCCTCACGCTCTACGGCGAGGGAGAGCTGCCGTGGGGTCTTTCGCTGGCGCCCATCTACACGTTCGGCTCGGGAGTTTCGGCAGACACCTTCCTGCCGGGCACGGGCAATATCAACGGCTCGAGCGGAGCCAGACTGCCGCTGCTGCCGCGCAATGCGATTGGCCGGGAGATCAAGAACAGCAACCAGTTGAATGCGGTCATCGATCGATGGAATGCGCTGCCCGCGTGCCCGGCGGCGTTTCCGTGCCTCGCCGGGGGCGCACTGCAGCACGTGCCGGCGGGCACGAATTTCTCGAGCCCGTTCAGTTCACTTGATTTCCGGCTGAAGAAAGTTTTCCGTGTGAATGAGCGAGCCAGATTCAGCCTGATGGTCGAGGCCTTCAACATCTTCAACGAGACCAACATTCGCGGAGCGAGCAATGCGAACTACTCGGGCCGCAATATCTCGATTGGCCCCTTTCAACCCGCACAGAATGGCCAGCGGCGCAGACGGTACAGGCGAACTTCTATTCGCCGGTCAGCACGGCGGGCGGATTCTTCGGATCGGGTGGACCGCGCGCCTTCCAGTTTGCGGCACGCTTCGATTTCTGAGGCTCTCACCAGGCGGCGGGCCCGCAGGGTCCACCGTCGCCGCTTCTACACCCCCTCGGCAAGGCCGCCGCGCCCCACGACTCAACTAAAAGGTGGAGACGCATCTCGACAATCGAGTTGAGTACGGAGTATCCGCGGGTTCGATATGATCCTTTCGTTCCGCGCCTCCCCAAACTTCCCGTTCGCGAGGTCAAGCAAGATGGCAGCTTCTATACCGAACATTGCCGGTCAGGCATTCCCAGCTCCTGCCCGCCCCACCTTCTACGAAAAACTGAACAGCCAATGGCACGAGCGCGCCCTCTGGGGGTTTATGTTCATCGTGCTTGCTCATTGGGGAGAGCACCTGGCCCAGGCCTACCAGATTTGGGTGATGGGATGGCCCGCGCCCAAGGCCAACGGCATCGTGGGCCTCTGGTATCCGTGGCTCATCAAGTCTGAGTCGCTGCACTACGGCTACGCGGTTGTGATGCTGATCGGCCTTTGGGTGCTGCGGAAGGGCTTCACAGGACGCAGCCGCACGTGGTGGACCATCGCCCTCGGCATCCAATTCTGGCATCACATCGAACATTTCCTGCTGATCTCGCAAGCGACGCTGCATCACAACCTGATGGGCAAGCCCGTGCCCTACAGCGTGATCCAGTTCTCATCCCGCGCGTTCAGCTTCACCTGTTCTACAACTCGGTCGTGTTCATTCCCATGGTGATCGCGGTGTACTATCACATGTTTCCGCCCGAAGGTGAGCCGCACACCGCAACCTGCACCTGCTCCTGGGTGAAGGACGACGCGGCTGCTTAACCGGCTCTGTCGTCCAACGGTCATTCATCCGATGAACTCATTTTTCCCGGGAGGTCGCCGTCGCGCGGCCTCTTTTTTTCCTGGTTCTCACGATTGCCTCCGTCCTTTGCACAATCGGCTGCCGCAACCGATCCAGCGCTGGACAAGGCATCGCGGTCCGCAACGAGATCTCTTCCCTGGCCGGCCCGTCAGGGAGAAGCGGCAGTCTCCTTTCAATTAGCGGACTCCAACGCATATCCTGTTCTCATGCGCGCATCTCTGTCGAAGGAGATATGGCTCATCCAGGAATGGCGCCTGTCTTCAGCGATGCGCACGAAACCAGCCCCGGCAGCTATGAGGCTCACGTGAACTTCAGCATGGGAGGCGACTGGGTTCTGCTGCTGCATGTCACGCTCGCCGATGGACGCAAGTTCGACAAGCAGGTGGACGTGAAGGGAGTCGAGCCCGTTGACCAAGCCGGACGCAGCTGCGAACCCAGCGGTATCAAACGAAGAAGGCGAATGGAATGAGGCCCCACCTTTTGATTTGCTGAAGGTGCCGGGAATCGGCAGCCTGCTGCAGTGGCGGCACGCGCGAACGCTGCTCCAGATCCCGCTCTTCGCCATCTGCGTCGTCATGATCATCGACGGGCTGGCCGGTCCAACGCTTGCTCCTAAAAACCTGGCCACAGTGCTCACCTGGGTTCACTTCCGCGGAGCACTCGTGCTGGTGCTTCTGTGCGCGGGAAACCTGTTCTGCCTGGCTTGTCCTTTCATGCTGGTGCGCAACTTCATGCGCCGCTGGATTCGGCCGCGCCTCGCATGGCCGCGCATGCTGCGGACGAAGTGGATCCCCGCCGCGCTCATTGTGCTGGTTCTGTTTGCTTATGAGCTGTTCGGGCTGTCGGGCGTCGCCCTGGCTTACGGCGTGGCTGATCGTCGGCTACTTTCTCGCGGTGCTGGTGATCGACGGTCTTTTCACTCATGCAACATTCTGAAATATGTCTGCCCCATCGGACAGTTCAACTTTGTGGCGGCGGCAGCCTCGCCGCTCGAAGTCGCTGTGCGCGATCCGGAAGTCTGCGGAACATGTACAACGAGGGACTGCATCCGCGGCCGGCGAGCGCCGGAATCGCCGCTGGTCGTGCTGCAACGTGGCTGCGAACTCGCGCTCTTCCAGCCTGCCAAGGTCGGGAACATGGATTGCACTTTCTGCCTCGATTGCGTTCACGCATGCCCACACGACAACGTGGGAATTCTCAGCCGCCTGCCGGCCAGTGAATTGATGAGCGATCCCCACCGTTCGGGTATCGGCTACTTTTCCCGACGTGGAAGGACATCGCCGCCCTGGCAATCGTCTTCTGTTTTGGCGCGCTGATGAACGCATTCGGCATGGTCAGC
>CAWIFC010000019.1:0-96918 GCA_963835275.1 uncultured Acidobacteriota bacterium
GAGTTCCGCTTCCCACCACTTCAACTCTTCTTTAATAGAATCGACAGCCCGAGACCGAGTCTCCGGCTTCATCACATAGTGCGTCTTCGGATAAATCGGCAGCCGCACATATTTCTGCTTTACGGTCCCAAACAACGGATCAATCTGCGAGAGCGCCTCAACCTCATCCCCCCACAACTCGACGCGATAAGCCATGTCGTCGTAGGTAGGAAAGATCTCAATCACGTCTCCGCGAACTCGAAAAGTCCCGCGCCGAAAATCGCCATCGGTGCGCTCGTAAAGAATCTCGACGAGCTTGCGAGTAATGTCCTCGCGCTTGATCTTCTGCCCCTTCTCCAGAAACAACATCATCCCGTAATAAGCCTCAGGCGAGCCCAACCCATAAATGCAGGAGACCGAAGCCACAATCAAACAATCCCGCCGCTCAAACAAAGACCGCGTTGCCGAAAGCCGCAGCTTGTCGAGTTCATCATTAATGGTGGCCTCCTTCTCAATATAAAGATCCGCCGCAGGCACATAAGCCTCCGGTTGGTAAAAATCATAGTATGAGACGAAGTACTCTACGGCGTTTTGGGGGAAGAAGTTTTTGAATTCGTGGTAGAGCTGGGCGGCCAGGGTTTTGTTGTGGGCCATGACCAGCGTGGTGCGGTTCAGTTGCTCGATTACTTTGGCGGCGGTGTAGGTTTTGCCGGAGCCCGTTACTCCGAGGAGAACCTGGTGCTGTTCGCGATCGTAAAGGCCTCGGGTCAGGGATTCGATGGCTTTGGCTTGATCGCCTTTTGGTTTGTAGTCACTTACTAGTTTGAAGTCCATGGGGATGCTTCTGGTTGTTGGCGTTCAGTTCTCAGCTCTCGGTTCTCAGTTCTCAGCTGTGGATTTGGTTGGGCCGGCACTGCAGAAAAGAATTTCGGCGAGTGGGCATCTCTCGATTATAACGTGGATCAACGCAATCTATTGAACCTAGGGAAGCTTGAAGTTTACCGTGATCTGGGTTTGAATTTCGACGGGTTGATCGCCGAGGTAGTAGGGTTTGTATTTCCACTGCTTGACAGCGTCGATGGCGGCGCGGGACAGGACTGAGTCACCGCTGATCAGTTTGACGGTCCTGATGCTGCCATCCTTGCCGATGTTGGCGAGCAGTTCGACCGCGCCCTGGATGCGCATCTGCTTGGCGAGTGCGGGATACACGGGGTCAACGCTTTTGATCAGCAGTCCCTGCGACACTCCTTGCGATACCTTCACCTGCTGGGTGTGCTGGGGCAGATTCACCGCAGCGGTACTCATCATTCCGGAGATGGCCTGGTCGTTTGTTTGATCGGAAGCCAGGGATCCGGGCGCGGGCGGTTGGGCTGGTTCCTCAGTCGCGGGGATGGGCTTCGCCGGGGCCGGAGTTTCGTTCCTCACCACCATCGGTGCTTCCGTGTTCGTATCCGAGGGGATTCTGATTACAGTGTTGGGCGCGATGACCGAGGTTGATTTCTTCGGCGCTGGAGGATGCTTTTCAGTCGCAGATGGAGGACGCGTCTCAGCGGTAGAAAGAGTGATGTCGGGCATTTGCTCGACAGGGGATGCGCTATCTGAAGCGGCGGGCTGCGACGATGTTGGCGTGGCAGTTGCGTCCTGCGCCGGACTTGCGGCTGGCGGAACTGGCGTGGGCGGCTGGATTTGAGCCGGCGCGCTCAACTTTTGCGCGGTCGGAGTCGCGGCGACCGGATGCATCTTCGTCCAGCCGACATAGCCGAGAGCGACGGCTGCTACCACGACCGCGGCCGCGATCAGGATGGTCTTCTTGCCGCCGCCGGATGCAGGCTCATCGGATGTTCCGCCGAGCGAAGAAAACGTGGGCGCCTCAACTTGTCGCTCTGTTGCCTGTTCTTGGGGCTCTGGTTCTGGTAATTCTTTGGCTGGGGCGACGGCCGCTGCCTGGCCGGATGATGCCATGCTCGTGGTGTAGGAACGGCCCAAGGGAACGCCGGTGACACTCGCCGCCGGAGCCGGGATTTTGCTGGTCGGGGACGAATCGACTTCTGTTCTTCCGGTGGCTTCGGCTGCGCGCCGGAGCGCGGTGGCCATTGACTCAGCCGCCGGTTTGGCGAGCGGTTGCCAGGGATATTCTTTGGTTGTGCCTGAAGTGGAGGCCGGATCTGCCGCCCGGTTTTTGCTTCCCATCGGGTCGGGCATGGATTCCAGCAGAGCCGCTTCCGCGGGCTCTGGTTTGGGACCGGGTTCTTCTTCAAGGTCGAAAACGGAAGCGCTCGCGGATGGAATCGGAGACGGGAGCGGCTGCACGGGCAAATGCGCCGACGCTGGTTTTGGCTCTTGCATCTGAGCGGCGGGCGGGCGCTTCGTGTCTGTACTGGTATTTGTATTTGTGTTGGTGACGGCGAGTCGCAGCGATGGAGGCGGGACTGGGGTTGCACTCGCCGGTTTGGTTGCATCGGTTTTCCGCAACAGGCCGCGGGCTACGCGCAGCGTGCCCTTGGATTGCTCAACATTGATGGGTTTGGTTAGAACAAGGTTGGCGCCGATCCGGAACGCCTTGGCAACTCCAGCTTGGCCTTCGACGACGGCGACGGCAAGCGAGGCTTGATTGGATCCCGAGTTATGTGCGCTCTTGAAGAGCAAAGCCGCGTTCTGCTCATTCTCGCAGTCCACCACGATGGCGTCGAAATGATCGGCCATCAGCTTCTTAACTGCCGCGAACGGCTCGTTGCAGGGCTCGACGCGGAACTCCAGTTCGCTGAGAACCTGCGTGACTACGCGAGCGGTTTTGTCGTCCGGGCAGAATAGAAGGGCCTTGTAGCTCATACTGGAATCGTAGGTACAGTAGTGCACACCATCAAGTTACGTAGGTAATGGACGGTGGAGGAGGCCATTACCGTTTGAGGAATTGGCCGGGCGGGTCATTGAGCATAATCGGGATTTTGCGACAGCAACTCAAGGAAACTACTTTGGAATCAAGAAGGAAAACTGAGACCTGCGGTTTTCTTGCCTACATCGGGTTCTGACAGAACTTGCACGGCCAGGTTCCCGGCTAGCTCCCTAGTTTGTCGTCATTGCGGGGTGAGCTTGAACACAGTTCCCAAGTTGAAATCGCCCCCTTCAGTGGTTGTGCTATAGAAGTCGCCCTTCTCATCACGGATTAAGTTTGCGACGGGAAGTGCTCCGTCTGGTCCGGTAAACCGATGCAGCACAACTTCCTTGCCGGTCTTATCCAGCTTAAACACCACACCGCAACCCAAGCCTCCGCACTCGGTCCCGCCACCTTCTTGAGTTGTGCCATATAGGCTACCCGCCGAGTCCCGGAGCAACGCTGCCAAAGGTACGCTTCCATCGCGTCCGCCCTTGAAGCTATACAACACGGTCTCCTTACCAGTACCATTCAGTTTGAACACTGTACCCGAACCATGAGTTCCACCTGCGCTTGTTGTGCCGTAGAGGTTCCCGGATCCGTCGTGAATCAAACTGCCGTAAGGAACGGCCCCATCGCCCGAATTCCCCGTGAAGCTGTAGACCAGCATTACCTCGCCGGACCTGGTCACCTTAAACACCGCTCCGTAGCCGTAGGTGCCGCCTCCGCTCGTCGTGCCGTAATAGTTTCCCATCGCATCTTGAACCAGGCCTGCGAAAGGCAAAGCACCGTCCGGAGTGCCAGCGAAGCGGTGCAACACAGTCTCCTTGCCAGCCGAGTCCATCTTGAACACAGTTCCACAGCCGAGACCGTGCTGGCAGTTGAGATCACCGCCCTGCAGGGTCGTGCCATAGAGGTTGCCGCTCGCAGCTCGAACCAGTCCTCCCCAAGGGTTTGCTCCGTCGCCATCAGTTCCGGTGAAGAAATACAAGAACTTTTCGTGGCCGGAGACGCTGTTTAGCTCGAACACCGTTCCCTTGCCACTGCATGCACCACCCGTTGTACCGAAAAATTCACCTGACGCGTCTCGAACCAAACCTGCGGAAGGCGAGTCTGTTCCACAGTCAAAGCTATACAGTACGGTCTCCTTACCAGCGGCATCCAGTTTGAAAACCGTTCCCCATCCGTTAGTGCCTCCCCCGTACGTTGTACCGTATAAGTTGCCAGCAGGATCAAGAACCAAACCTGAGAAGAGAACATTCCCGTCCAACCCATCCCCGAATGATCGGGTAACACTTTCCCTATAAGTCTGGGAATATGTCGATTGGCTCGCGACTAGCACTGGGACCATCGCCAACATTGACACTAGCGCGGCGTTTGTCCCCCGCAGCCATACGTTGGAAATCCAGCCCCGATGTTCCCGTGATCTCGACATGATTGCCTCCGCAATAAACGCCAACCATCCTAGACCTCCGGCGGAAGATGTCAAAGAGGACTTTCGGCCCAACCATGATCAAGCACGAAAACCAGATAACTGGCGAGAACAGGCCGTTACACTCCGTCGAAGGTCGCGGGTAACCTGTTTGGAATCAAAGAACCTTAGCAATGGACTTTTATCCCTACGGGTGGGCCACGGGCCGATGAGAACGCAAAACCCATCACACGTGACCAGGGTTCGCGTGCGACGGTCTCAGTTTTCCTCATAAGGCAGCCCATTTTTATTGGGCCGCGCACTCCAGCTAGCGGCTAGGTCGGGGAGCAGAACGGCGACGGAGAAACTCAGGAGTGGGCCGGCTATGCTGAAGATTGGCCTGGCGACGGCTGCTCCTGCGTTTCCGGGGTCGTTGTGGTATGCAGTGAAGGCCAATGCGACTAGAGCCGTCATGAACGATGCCACGGACCATTCGCGAGCCAGATGTTTCAGACGCCACAGCCCGAGAGGTAGTAGCCAGGCGAAGACATACCAGAAGGTGCGGTCTTTCAGAACGGCCGCGGCAGTCGCGGGGTTGGCGAGGCTCGATCGCAGCGTGCCGGCATAGGTCCAGGGAAAGAGCAGATGCCCGTTTGCGGCCGTCAACACGGCGGTTAACGCGGCCACGCCTGCTAATCCAGTTACTGCAAGCCACGTTGCCTGCTTGGCTGGCGGCTTCTTCTGCTTGTTTATGAGCATCCAGGTTGCGACGAAAACGAGCGAGAAAGGAAGAAATGTTTCTTTCGCCAGCGAACCAAACAGGGCTGCGATGGGCAGGAGAAAAAACCATTCGGCGGATAATGCCCATACCAGCGCCATCAAGAAGAATGCTTCGCCCGAGTCCACAAGGCCTGCGAGCAGGAGATTCGGAACGGCGAAATTGAGCAGGTAGATTGCGGAGCTCAGAAGGGCGATGTTCGGAGTGCCTGTGATGCGAGAGACGACCATGAATAGCAGAAGGGCGGTGCCAGAAACAAAACAGCTATTTACGAGCAACAGCGCAAAATAAGCTGGGTTCCATGAGCCCACGCGGCCAGTGGCAGCGCGGAATATGGGGCGTGCGAGGTAGGGAATCAGGACGCGATGACGGAAATGAGCGGCAACGTCTTTTTCACTGCGCACCATTTTCGCGTACTCCGAGGCGTCGGGATTCTGGATGCCGGGGTCATAACGATTCAAAGTTGGGTAGCCGAGGCCGAGGCAGACGAAGAAGAAGAAGCTCCAGAGCGTTGCTGTGCTGGCAAGCGTGGAAAGCGATTGGTTGAGTCGTCGAAATGCTAGAGGCACGATCTTAAGATATTTCGGTCATGGGTATCAGTAAAGGCATATTGAGTCTCGGGGTTTTGGAAAGGGGACGGGCGAGAAGCCCGTCCCCCATTCATGAATGCTGGCGCGGTTAGTGTGCGGCGGATAGCGCTTGCTTCGTTGCTTCGAGTAATGCTTCCGGTCCTACGGGGCGGCCGGTGGCGCGTTCCATCCAGAGGTCGGGGGTGATGCGGCCCATCTTTGCCATGCGCTCGAATTCGGGGCCGATGGCGCCTGACTTTTTCATCTGCTCCTCAATCTGGAATGCGATCATGTGGCCGATTGGGTAGTCGGGAAGATAGAGAAACGAGTCGATCATGTGGGAGTAGATCCCGAGCAGGACGACATCGTTCTTGTGGAAGATGGGCGCGTAGTAGCGGTTCCAGATGTCTTTCGAGATCTGAACCGTGGCCTGGTCGAGTTGCTTGGGAGTGGCTTGCGGATGGTCGTACATCCAGTGCCAGACGGTCATGTCTACGAGTGCGACTCCGGCGATTTCGTAGGTGCTCCAGAAATCGTTCAAGGTTTTTTCAGCCTGGCTTTTGGCGTCGGGGGCGGGCAGGCCCAGCAGTTCAAGGTCATGACCCTGGAAGACGAAGGCGAGCGCTTCGGTGAAAGCCGTGTTGGGCACGCCCTGCAGCAGGGTGTAGTCATTGTCATTGAGCGAGAAAGTTTGCTCGACGTTGTGTCCCATTTCGTGCACGGCGATGTTGAAGCCTTTGTAGTTCATGCCGGTTTTTTCTACGCGAGTGCGTAGATGCGCTTTTTCGGAACGCATCTGAGATCCCATGGCGTGGCCGGATCCGCGGGCTGGATCCACGATGATGTTGTTGGCGACATATTGGGCGCGATCGGGAGAGAATCCAAGCTTGATGAGCAGGTTGGGAATATCTTTCTGGTAGGCTTCGGCGGTTGGATACTTCTTCGCGACTATCTCGTCCAGTTGTGCTTCCGTGTATTGGTTGCCGGGGCGAAAACCGTTGTACCAGATGTCGAAGGGCTCGAGCGGCCGGCCGAGCCGCGCTTGAATCAACTTTGCGGTTTGAGCGACCAGCGGGGAGCTCAACACTTGCTCCAGCATGGCTTTCACGCGGGCTTCGGGAATCTCGCGATCTTCCTGAAAGCGGCGGTCGATCAGCGTGGGTGCGGTTGGGGAATACGGATCGGCCTTTTTGGCCGCGTTGAAGTCTTTCAGCAAGACGGCGTAACGAGTATCAGGCTCCGGGGCATTCGTGATCGCGCGATTGTCGGCAACTGTGTCTGAATCTTTTGCTGCGGCGGGCTTGACTTCGTTGGTGAATGGATTCCAGTCGACGGCAGGATTGTTGATCACGACTTGGGGAATGCTTTGCGTGACGATTCGCTCCATCACCTGCTGGATCATGCGCTGCTTGGGCAGGCCGTTCTGTCCGTCGGAGTAGTTGGCCTTGATTTCGTCGCGCAGGTTCCAGTGGCTCAGCAGGCGCATTTTGGGCGGAAAGAGACGCTGACCTTGAGCGTCGGTCAGGTGATACATCCAGATGTTGTATTGCGAGATGTATTGACCGGACGCGGCTGCGGCCTGAGCGATGCCGAGGTTGACATCAGCTGGAATGCGCTTGTCGAAGCGTTGCGCGAGGCGGGTTTCGGCCCACTGGCGGCGCGTCCAGTTCGGACCGTTCTTCAGGCGCTCGTCGAGGGTCGTGAGAGGGAAGTTCAGCAAGACAGTGAAGGCCAGTTTGTTGTTGAAGAAATCGTCTAGCACGTGGGCGGATGGATCGTATCCGGCGAATACTTCATCGAAAGGGAGCACGGGGCCGAGATCGAGATCGGATTGCTGATTGAAGGTGCGATTGATCTCGTGCATGTGGCCGTCGAGTTGTTCGAGCAGGCTTTGGAAACGATTGAACATGGTGTCGAGCGTGGCCTGATCGCCGGCGAAATTGGTCTGCACAAATTCCGCGAATGCAGCGGCATCGCCATCGTCGGCGCGCCAGAATTCCGCTACCTGATGGAGACCGCGTTCAATCCGCTCCCGTTGTTGGGTGCCGTACTTTGCTAGCAGTTCGTTTTGCAGCTTGGTGGTCGAGTTGTTGATCCACGACGGTGAAGCGTTAGCCGTGGCGGGGGTGGAAGCGGTTTGCATCAGGATCTCCTCTGAACTAAGTGGTAGGGCGACGCACGCCAGGATGGTGGCCAGCAGCGTCCAACGAAGGCGCTCTTTCATTTCTTGCTCCTTAGTGCCGAATCTGGTTGAGGGTAAGGCAAGGAATTGCTGAACTCGGAGATGTCAGCGGGCGTGTAGTCGGGGAAGGGAAGCACGCTGTTTTCGCGCCATTGCTGAACCTCGCGCGCGGCGGCCGCAGTTTTCTCTTTGTCCAGTCCGGAATCGCGGCCCAGGTAAACGGTCTGTGAGGGAAGAGCCCAACTGGTGCCCGAGGCATCGACGATGTCCATGGTTCGCAGCAGAATGTCTTCCTGAATGGCGAGAAACTCCGCAGGATCTCTGGTGAGGATGTAGCAAAACATTTCCAGAATCAGGGAGCTGTTGTCGTATCCGGTAAATCGAATGCGCGCGCCGTTGGTTTCTACTTTCGGATGTTCGTAAAGCAGGCGGCGAATCTGGGCCAGGACGTAACGCAGCTGGTCGGGTGAGGTTTCGTAACGCAAGCCCAGCTTGGCATTCAAAAGGATTTTATCGCGTCGGCTCAGGTTCTCTATATTCATAGTGGCGAGGGAGCCGTTGGGAATGGAAAGCTCAATTCTTTCCGGAGTGCGGATGCGAGTGGAGCGCAGGCTGATGTCTTCGATGGTGCCGACGCGATCTCCGAAGCGGCAAATGTCGCCGACGTGAATGACTTCGTCAGCCAGGAGCGAAACGCCGCCAAAAAGATTCTCCAGAGTTTTCTGGGCGGCAAAGGCGACTGCAATTCCGCCGATCCCCAGGCCGGCAAGGGCGGTCGTCATGTTGAAGCCGAGAGAGCCGAGTATGGCGAAAACGGTGATGATGAAAATAAGGGCTTTGAGGATGCGTTCGCCGAGAAGCATGAGCGATCCCGTGCCCGTGCGTCCGCTGTAGATCGCGCGCTGTCGAACCCGAATGGACACCTGCTGCACCATCCGCCAGAACAGCCAACTCACACCAATGATGGACACCACCCCAACCACTAATTGGTAGTAGTGCCGGTGCAGCAACGGCAAGCCGAGATATTTCACGCAGGCGATGTTGATCACGGTACCGATGACGAGCCACAGTGGAGATGAAATCGCAGACCAGACGGCAGGTCGCGACGATTGGCGAGGCCGCAATTTTCGAAAGAGTCCGAGAATCCAGATTGCCAGCCATCCCAACCCCGCGGCGAGCGGGATGGCCAACAGGAGAGCGAACCATTGCCACACCGGCATACCCGCGAATTCATACTCCACCAGAAAATTGGGCAGATGACTTTCAATCTGATGCACCTGCAGCCGGTCGTAAAGGTCGGGCACCTTGGCCAAGGTCTCCGAAGAGATCAGCCAGATTCGAACACCGCCGGAATCGCTGACCTGGACCAGATCCAGGTTTGCATCAACATCACCGGCGGACAGGACTCCGATGCGCTGCCGGTCTGGCGAAACTCCTTCCTGTGGAGTTCCGTCGGGCTGATTGCTGATGTGTCTCAGGTTGCCGGAGAATGCCCGGTCCATTACACCTTTCAGCTTGACCGCGAGTTCCTGACCCTGTGCCGCGCGCTTGGCATTGGTCATCTGTAGATACTGCGCGGCGATGGAATAATTTCCCGACTGGGCTGCCTGCAGAAATCCGTATACCGTGCCGCTGGGAGTGGTCCGGCCAAGGGGGTCGGCTGCAGGCTGGTTCGCGGGGGCGGTTGCCGGAGCCGGCTGGGTCGGCAACAGTTGACCCGTGGCGGCCACGGAGATCGCGGCAAAGAAAAAGAGCCAGCGTGATTTCCTTAAGTAAGAAGACATGGTTTTCTTCTCCACGGGAAAGCGTGGATTGCATTCAGACATGCGCCCGCGAACGATGCGTTGTAGAACGAGAGTTCATTGTACCGAAATGCTATCTGGGTGCGCTCTTTGGCTGCTCCCAGCGTTTCTAGGGTTCGATGAGGCTTCGACAAACACAAGTCTTGAATTGCAGAGGTTACGGAGAACCGCCGGAGAGTGCGCGGAAAAACCCCAGAGAGCGCACTGAGACATCACCACACGAACAGCGTTACGGGCGCTTGGGCCGGTACACATCGGTGCTGGTGCCGAAGAAAACTTCGGCGGAATTCATTACCGTCTCCGACAGCGTGGGATGTGGATGGATGGTGAGTGCAATGTCTTTGGCGAGCGCGCCCATTTCGATGGCGAGCACTCCCTCGGCGATGAGTTCACCAGCGCCAGCGCCGACGATCCCTACGCCCAGCACGCGCTCGGTCTGAGGATCGACGATCAGCTTGGTCATGCCTTCGGTTCGGTCGATGGTCATGGCACGGCCCGAGGCGGCCCAGGGGAACCTGGCTATTTTGACTTCGCGGTTGTCTTTTTGCGCCTGGGTTTCGGTGAGGCCGCACCATGCGATCTCGGGATCGGTGAAGACGACGGCTGGAATCGCGTTGGGTTCGAAGGCGACTTTGTGTCCGGCGATGGCTTCCGCGGCGGTGCGTCCTTCGTGCATGGCCTTGTGCGCCAGCATGGGCTCGCCCACTACATCGCCGATGGCATAGATGGCGGGGGCGTCGGTCTGCAGTTGTTTGTTTACCTGGATAAATCCGCGCTGGCCGACTTTGATTTGAGTTTTCTCCAAGCCGGGGATTTCGGAATTCGGTTTGCGTCCCACTGAGACCAGAACCTTGTCGAAAAGTTTTTCTCGTTCTTTCACATCGGGGCCGTCGAAGGTGACGCGGATTCCGTTGGACTCTTCTTTCACCGCGGCGACAGTTGTGTTCAGCAGGATGGAATCGAAAACCTTCTCCATGCGCTTGTGCAGCGGAAGGACGAGATCGCGATCCGCTCCGGGCAAGAGGCCGGACAGCATTTCCACGACCGAGACTTTGCAGCCGAGCGCGGCGTAGACAGTGCCGAGTTCCAGGCCGATGTAGCCGCCGCCGACTACGAGCAGCGAGCCAGGCACCTCGCTCAGATCCAACGCTGATGTTGAATCCATCATGCGTGGAGTTTCGAGCTTGAGACTGGGAATGATCGCGGGGCGCGAGCCGGTGGCGATGATGATTCGGTCGAAGGTTAGCGACTCTTCGCTTCCGCTGGTTCGACTGACGCGTAGCGTATTCGAGTTCTCGAATGCGGCTCGGCCCTGGATGTATTCCACCTTTCTTTGTTTCGACAGCACGCCTAAGCCGCCGGTGAGTTTCTTGATCACGCCTTCCTTCCAGGAACGCAGGCGCGGCAAGTCGATCTTCGGGTCGGAGTAGTCGATTCCCCAATTCTTGGCGTGGCGGGTTTCGTCGATCAGCTTGGCTACATGGAGGAGTGCTTTGGAAGGAATGCAGCCGCGATAGAGGCAGACGCCACCCGGATTTTGCTCCGGGTCGATCAGCGTGACCTTCATTCCGAGATCGGCGGCGAGGAAGGCAGCGGCGTAGCCGCCTGGGCCTGCGCCGATTACGGCGATGTGCAAGTTCGTTGTTTCTGTCATGAGCGTTTCTGAAACCGATAAAGCCCTGTCATCCTGAGTGGAGTTGTCGTCGCGAAGCGACGGCAACGCAGTCGAAGGATCCCTTCACAGCGCTTCCAACGCTACAACATCAGGGAGTTCTCTCGACAAATCTCTCGGTGAAAACGCCTTGCCGTCGTCATCTCCGCGTGAGCATCTTAGGGGTCCTTCGACTTCGTGGCTGCTGCGCTCTTGCGCAGCAGCCACTGCGCTCAGGATGACACATTGATGCCCTCATCCCTGAACCGACAGCAGGAACGGTTGCTCAAAAGCTTCCGCGATCCAGCGCAGGAAGCGGGCGGCATCGGCGCCGTCGATTAATCGGTGGTCATACGACAAAGACACCGGCAGCACCAGCCTCGGTTCGAATTTGCCGTTGAGCCAAACCGGTTCCATGCTTGAACGCGATAGCCCAAGGATTGCGACCTCGGGATAATTCACGATGGGGGAAAATCCAGTGCCACCGATTCCGCCGAGGTTGGTGATGGTGAACGTGCCGCCTTCCATTTCGGCCAGCGTGAGCTTCTTGTCTTTCGCTTTCTTGGAGAGCTGGGTGAGTTCGGCGGCGAGTTCTACGATGTTCTTCTTATCGACATCGCGAATGACGGGTACGAGCAGACCTCGGTCGGTATCCACGGCAACGCCGATGTTGATGTATTGCTTGTAGACGATCTCGTCCTTGGACAGGTCGATGCTGGCATTGAACTGGGGAAAGATCTTCAGCGCGGACGAGCAAACTTTCAACGCGATGGCGGTGACGGTCATCTTGCCGCCGGCTTCTTGCGCCTTGGGAGCGAAACGCGCGCGCAGTTGTTCGAGTTCCGTGATGTCGGCTTTATCGTTCTGGGTGACGTGGGGAACGGTGGTCCACGCCTGCCATAGATGTTCGGCGGTCTTGCGACGCACACCTCGGATCGAAACCCGCTCGACTTTGCCCCACTTGGTGAAATCGGGCAACTCTGGCTGAGCGAATTGAGGGCCGCGTGGAGCTTGTGCAGCGGCTGCCACCGTCGCCAGCAACGACTTCGAGTATGCCTTGACGTCGGCCTCGCTGATGCGCCCGCCTGGGCCGGTTCCTTTTACCTGGTGAATATCGATGCCGATTTCGCGCGCCAAGCGACGGACGTGCGGGGCTGCGGGGATCGGCTCCCCTCGCTCCATGCCTGCCACTTTGCCGAGCTGCGTGGGCATCTCAAAAGTCGGGGGAATCGGCTGCGGTTGGTCGGGCGGGAGCGCTTGTTCTTCAGTCTTGCCCTCGGCCTGGATCGCAGCCTGGAAAGCGAGGCGCGCTCCTTGCTGTCCGGAGACGTGCTCGACAGGGACATGCTTCGGTCGTTCCGGTTGCGGCGCGGCAGCGCCCTCGAGGGTGAAGATGACATCGCCGACTTTAATCTTTTCGCCCTGCTTGACTCGAACCTCTTTGACGATTCCGCTGATGGAAGACGGGACTTCGATCACAGCCTTGTCGGTCTCCAGTTCCATCACCGGCTGGCCCTCGGAGACTCTAGCGCCGGGAGAAATCATGAGGCGAACGAGATCGCCTTGCGAGATGTTCTCTCCCAGTTCGGGCAGTTTGAATTCGGTAGGACCGGCGTTGGCCTGGACTTCTGAAACTGGAGCTGGCGATCGCGGCGCAGAAATGGGTTGAGTTTCGTTTGTGGGCGGCTGAGTTGATGTGGGCGCGGCTGAGGCAGCCGCTGCAGCCTGCTGTGCTTTGGCTTCTTTCGCGGGCGAGGGCGCCCGCGCCACACCACCTGCGCCATTCTCGAAGGTGAAGATGACCTGGCCGACTTTAATCTTCTCGCCTTCCTTGACGCGAACTTCATTTACGACGCCGCTTACGGTGGATGGCACTTCGACCACTGCTTTGTCGGTTTCCAGTTCCATCACCGCCTGGCCCTGGGTGATGGTGGCGCCGGGCGAAATCATCAGCCGGACGAGATCTCCCTGATCAATGTTTTCGCCGAGTTCCGGTAGCTTGAATTCTGTCACTTAACTTTTTCTCCGTTGTTCTAGCGTCGCTAAGCGATGGCCGGGTTCGGCTTCTCGGGATTGATGCCCAGATCTTTGATTGCTTCCTGGAGTGTTTCCGGGCTGACTTGTTTATCGCGCGCCAGTGCGTTCAACGTGGCGAGCACAATGTGTTTCGCGTCCACCTCAAAGAAGTCGCGAAGCGAAGCGCGGTTCTCGCTACGGCCGAAGCCATCGGTACCCAAAGCCACGAGCGGCCCCGGCACCCACTGCGCGATCGATTCCGGAAGCACCTTCATGTAATCCGATGCGGCCACGAACACTCCGGGTTTGTTCTTTAGGCATTGCGTCACGAAGGGCACGCGGGGAGTTTCGCCGGGATGCAGCATGTTCCAGCGCTCGCAGTCGTTGCCATCGCGATAGAGCCGCTTGTAGCTGGTCACGCTCCAAACATCGGCGGCCACGCCATACTTCTCTTCGAGAATTTGCTGTGCCTTGAGCACTTCGAACATGATGGTTCCGCTGCCGAAGAGCTGGGCGCGCAGCTTTGCGTCTTTTTTCTCGGAAGCTTTGAAGCGATAAAGACCTCTCAGAATGCCGTCCCGGACCTCCGCACCGTGCGGCATCTCGGGCATGGGCAGGGGTTCATTGGTGACGGTCAAGTAATAGAAGATGGATTCCTGATCCACGTACATGCGTTTGATGCCGTCTTGAATGATGATGGCAATTTCATAGGCGAAGGCCGGATCGTAGGCAAGGAGATTTGGCACGGGAAGTGCCAGAACGTGACTGTGGCCGTCCTGGTGCTGCAAGCCCTCGCCAGCAAGTGTAGTGCGGCCCGCGGTGCCTCCGATCAGGAAGCCGCGCGTGCGCATGTCGGCGGCGGCCCAGATTAGATCGCCGATACGCTGGAAGCCGAACATCGAATAATAAATAAAGAAGGGAATCGTATTGATTCCGTGATTGGCATAGGCCGTGCCCGCCGCAATGAACGAACACATCGAGCCGGCTTCGGTGATGCCTTCTTCGAGGATCTGCCCGTTCTTGGCTTCCTTGTAATAAAGGAGAGTGTCCATGTCGACCGGTTCGTAAAGCTGGCCCACGCTGGAGTAAATACCGACCTGACGGAACAGTGCTTCCATGCCGAAGGTCCGGGCTTCATCTGGAATGATGGGTACGATGAGCTTGCCAATCTCGGGGTCGCGGAGCAGTTTTCCCAGCAGCCGGACGAAGACCATGGTGGTGGCAACGTCGCGGCCCTCGGTGCCTTTGTAAAACTCTTCGAAGTGAGACTCTGAAACCGGGCTAATCGGGTTGGCCCGTACTTTGCGCTCCGGGAGATAGCCACCGAGTTGCTTACGCCGCTCCTTCATGTATTTAATTTCCGGGCTGTCGTCTGCCGGACGATAGAACGGCGCGTTGTGGAGCTCATCATCGGGGATGGGAATCCCGAAGCGCGAACGGAACATTTGCAGCTCGTCATCGTTGAGCTTTTTCTGCTGGTGGGTGATGTTCTTGCCTTCGCCCGCTTCGCCCAGCCCATAACCCTTAATGGTCTTAGCCAGAATGATGGTTGGCGAGCCCCGGTGCTCCACGGCTGCCTTGTACGCAGCATGGACTTTGATGGGATCGTGGCCACCGAGCCGCATGCGCGCGAGTTGCTCGTCGGAAAGATGCTCGACCATCTTGAGCAGGCGAGGATCGGTGCCAAAGAAATTCTGGCGGAAGTAGGCTCCGCTCTCGACGAAGTATTTCTGATACTGACCGTCTGCGATCTCGCCCATGCGCTTGACCAGCAGGCCGTCGCGGTCGCTGCGGATAAGGCTGTCCCAGTCGCCGCCCCAGATCACCTTGATCACGTTCCAGCCGGCGCCGCGGAAAATGGCTTCCAGTTCCTGGATAATCTTGCCGTTGCCACGAACGGGGCCGTCCAGACGTTGCAGGTTGCAGTTGACAACGAAGATCAGATTGTCGAGGCGTTCGCGGGAAGCCAGCGTGATCGAGCCCAGGGACTCGGGCTCATCCATTTCGCCGTCGCCGAGGAAAGCCCATACCTTGCCATCGGTCGAGAGCTTCAGCCCACGATTTTCCAAATAGCGAATAAAACGCGCTTGGTAGATGGCTTGAATGGGCCCCAACCCCATCGAAACCGTGGGGAACTCCCAGAAATCAGGCATGAGCCAAGGGTGCGGATAGGAAGACAGACCACCGCCGGGTTTCATTTCGCGGCGAAAGTTCTCCAGTTTTTGCCGGGGGATGCGGCCTTCGAGATAGGCGCGAGCATACATACCGGGAGCGGCATGGCCCTGGAAATAGACAAGGTCGCGATCGCCAGTCTCGGTTTGGGCTCGAAGGAAATGGTTAAATGCAACTTCATACAAAGTGGCTGCCGAAGCGAAAGTCGAAATATGGCCGCCGATGCCCTCCTGAAGCTTATTGGCACGGACTACCATCGCCAGCGCATTCCAACGCACCAGGCTCTTGATGCGCCGCTCCATTTCCTGGCTGCCGGGGAATGGTGCCTGTTGAATTGACGGAATGGTGTTCTGATAGGGGGTGGTGGCCGTGAATGGCAGGTTGACTCCCGCCGCCCGCTTGGCGTGCAGGGACAACTGCTGCAGCAAGCGTCCGGCGCGTTCCGGTCCGCCTTGGGCTAACACATAGTCCAGAGAATCGAGCCATTCCCGAGTCTCGAGCACTTCCAATCCATTCGTCTGGGTTTCAGCCACGTCTGGTTTCTCCATCCATCGAGTAGGGTGATTCCATGATAGACAATCGCGGGGAATTTTGCTGGCGGAGAGTTCGGGGAAGCTGGCAGAGAGCTTATTTTTTTGTGCTCAAACGGGAATCCAGAGGCTCATCGGGGTCATCCATAATAGTCGAGTAGCGGCAGCCCCCGATCGGTATTGATTGCCAGTGACGGGCGTCACCCATCACAGACGACTGGCATCCAAGTGAGGCACAATCAAACCACGCACCAAAATCGAAAATTAAAGGAGACTCCCCATGCCGAAGAAACCTGTTTCCAAGCTTAACGCCCAGCCGCGCATTCACCAGAGGGCTGGCGAAATTCAGGAATATGGCACCGTGACTCACGTGCTGCCTTTGGAATTGGAAGAGCCGGTTCGCCTGGAAATGACGGAACGACTCAACCAATTATTGGCCGACGCCATGACCCTCCGCGATCTGTACAAGAAATCACATTGGCAGGTTGCGGGGCCGACGTTTTACCAGCTTCATCTTCTTTTTGACAAGCATTTCGGTGAGCAGTCAGAACTTGTCGACACCATCGCCGAGCGGATCCAGTTGCTCGGGGGCCTCAGCATCGCCATGGCTCACGACGTGGCGGAAACCACCCGCATCGAACGGCCGCCCAAGGGAAGGGAAGAAGTTCCGGTGCAGATATCCCGCTTGCTGGATGCGCATCAGATCATTCTCCGGGACTGCCATGAACTGGCGAAACTGGCTTCCACGCTGGGAGACGATGGGACCAATGACCTCGTGGTCAGTGATGTATTGCGTACCAACGAGCTTCAGGTGTGGTTCCTCAGCGAGCACCTGGTGACCATGCCTTTGGTGGAAGCCGTCGATAGCTCTGCGGCCGCCGACTGAATCTGGAACTGAAGCCACAGTAGATACGGGGCTGGTCCCAGTCCAGCCCTGTTTTCTTGTCCCCCTCCTGCGAGCCGACCCACTGGACGGGTACATCCACTTGACTTTCATCGAAACTGGCGTGCAAGATGGGAAGCACTTTTCCGGAGTCGTGGGGAGGCAGGCGGCCTCGGTCTGCGTTAATTTACGAATTCAGAACAAACCGAATATCGCCGAGAATGACTCTTCGCCAGCGCCGAGCGTAAGTGAGCATTTAACATCATAACTGCGATTCTTTGCGCCGTAGATGCCTCTAAGTTGCTATTATTACGGTTACTTCTGTCGACGTGAGAGGGGGGCCAATGTTTCCAGGCGGACAGAACCTGCGCATGCTGCGCGAGCAACTGGGATTAACCATGCGGGACGTGGAAACCGCCAGCACACGGATCGCACAGAAGCGTGCGAATGACGAATTTGTCATAGCTCCAAGCCGGCTTTCGGATGTTGAGACAAAAGGAGTGGTCCCCAGCATCTACCGTTTGTATTCGCTGGCTGTGATCTACCGCCGAGATATCCGAGAACTCCTGTCGTGGTACGGCGTTGATTTAAATGGAACGGCGACCGATCTGGATTTCGTTATCCCGCCCAAATCGCATGTCTCGCAAGCCCTGGCAAACCTTTCCAGCATTCAAATGCCGATCCGGCTGGATCCCAGCTTCGATCCCCGCCGCACGGTGAACTTTGGACGGATGGTGGAACAGTGGGGGCAGGTCCCGTTGGCGTACCTGGCGCAATTTGCCAGCAGCCAGTACACCTACGGGTACATCGGCAGCGACGATTTGACCATGTATCCGATTCTGCCGCCGGGGAGTTTCGTGCAGATCGATGAGTCTAAGAGCAAAGCGGCCGACGGCGGCTGGAGGTCGGAATACGAACGCCCCATCTATTTCGTGGAAACGCGAGACGGCCATACCTGCTGCTGGTGCACGATGACGCGGGAAGAAATTATTCTGCAGCCCCACCCGCTCTCGCCGGTTGCGGCTCGGGCTCTGCGGTACCCGCAAGAGGCTGAAATCATTGGCCAGGTGGTGGGGGTCGCGATCAGGTTGGGCGATTGGCGTCCCCTTTTGGATTCTTCAACAAACTCGAAAGCGCGTGAAGTACTGAACTGAGATGGCGGGCCGAGCCCGCCCCGGGCCCGTCGGGCAACAGATTCGGGCTCGTGGTCGCGAGCCGCTCTACGTAGTCCGCCGGCGGAACGCCAGCTACTTCACTGCATTGCTTTGCATCTTCCACTAACGTCCGGATGGGCATTGCCAAAACCTTCGACAGTTGCGAGCGGTGCGCACGTGCCAGCGCTTTCTTGGCTGCCAACTCACCGTAGACGCGGGTCAACCCCCAATGCTCGTAGCTGCCGTCCTTGTCCCGCAGTCCAGAAAGATACTCCAGCTTATTGAGACAGCCCGCGAAGGCTCTCAGCGTGGTTTCTTGCAGGTCCTCAAGCGCCGAATGCAGGGTCATTGTTACAGTTTTGGAAATTCGAAATTACTTTGGTGATCTGTTCCAAATGGCACTCGGCAACACATTATCACGGTGTAGGGAAACATTGGAAAGGAAATTACACCGTGAAAAAGCGCCTTCGTCTGTTGGCTGTAGCATTACTTCTGACCACGATTTTCGTACCACTCACTGCATTTGCTGACGGCGATCCCACTGGTCCGCCGTGGCTTCGCCCGGTCGGTAGGGTTGCGGGGCGATAACACGCGCTGAAGTTTCGGTTGTGGGCTGCCGCAAAAGGGTGTATATTCTGCGCGGTAGCCCATGATTTTTGCCTACACGCTCGGGTATTACCTCTGGATTGCTCCCAAGGTCTTACTCGTCATCTTGCTATGGGGGATGGTTCGCCGTGGGCTGCATCGGCAGTTTCCGATGTTTTTTGTCTATGGGGCACTGCAGGTTCTGCAATCTGCCATTCTTATCGCCATATCCCGATCACATCTTGGATTCGGGGGCGAATATCACCGCGTGTATTCAGTGACGGTAGCCATTAGTAGTGCGGCTAGATTTTGCGTTATCCAGGAGTTGTTCAATCATTTTTTTCGTGACTACCCCGTGCTCGTCGGGCCTGGAAGGGTATTGCTCCGGGGCGCGACCGTCGTCCTTCTTCTGGCCGCGGTGGGGTTGGCTACGGTAGCGCCGGGTGAGAGTGCGGATTTTCTGTTGAGGGCCACGTACGTCTTGGATCGAACGGTCAGCGTATTACAATGCGGGTTACTGATCTCGTTGTTCTTGTTCTCCCGTTACTTCGCCCTATCGTGGCGCAGCCATGCTTTCGGCATCGCCTTGGGCTTGGGAATCTTCGCCAGTGTGGAACTGGCGGTTTCGGCTGTCGCGCTCCATTTGGGAACTTTTAGCAACCGAACGGTTATCCTTATCACCATGGCAACCTACCACTGCTGCGTGCTGATTTGGATGTTCTATCTCCTGCTGCCGGAGCGGACAGCATATTTTACCCGGAGAGAATTGCCCCAGCACGATCTGGAAATCTGGAATCAGGAACTGCAGCGTCTCTTACAAAGATGATTACCACAACCATCGTCGTTCTTGTCGCACTGCTTGCACTGTCCTGCTTGCTGTGGTTCGCCAGGTCGCAAGCCTCGGTCTCGAAGGCCCTGGAGAATCCGGCAGAGCACATCCGCGCGGTAGACGTTGAGGCGTTTCGGAATCTGATTGATCCCGACGAGGAAGAATTTCTGAGGACCAATCTTCGCCCGGCGGAGTTCCGGAGAATTCAGCGGGAGCGCCTGCGTGCCGCGGTGGAATACGTCTCCTGCGCCGCTCAGAATGCAGCCATCCTGGTCCGGGTGGCGGATGCGGGGCGTCGCAGTCCCGATCCTGCGACCGCGGAAGCGGCGGAAAAGCTGGTTGACAATGCAGTTCGGCTTCGGCTTTATGCCTTTCAAGCCATCCCGAGACTTTACCTCGGCATGATTCTTCCCGGCTCACGAATCTCGCCTGCCCGCATTGCGGAAAGCTACGAGCAGATGACCCGGCAGGTCGTGTTGCTCGGATGCCTGCAATATCCCACTCGTGGCGTCTCGGCTGCGCTCTGAATGAGAGCACGAACTTCGAGACCGACGAATTGCAACCCGCAAATCTCAGGGTTATCCCACGCTTCATTGCACACTATCGATAAATCCCCGGATGTGACTTTCGAGCGTCTGTCCACCCGCCGTTACGATGCCATTGTGATCTGCTCCCGGGACTAGATACAGCTGTTTGGGTTGATTCGCAGACTGGAACAACGCGTGCGCCATTTGCGGAGGCGTCACGGTGTCCTCGGTTCCTACGGTTATGAACAATGGCACGTGAACCGAGCTGATCTTCGAGAGGTTGTCGAACCGATTGTGAATGAAAAGGGAAAGCGGAAATGCCCGCAAGTACCAGATTGCCTTTGCGGCTTCGGGAACGCTGGTGAAGGGGCTCTCCAAGATGAGCCCTTCGGCATCAGGATGTTCCATGGCAAGTTGTGTGGCGGGTCCGGTGCCAATCGAGCGGCCCATGAAAATGACGTCGTGAATCGGCACGTGCCGCTGATCGAGGAGGTAAGCCAGAGCCGCGCGGGCGTCCTCATACACGCGAGTTTCGTTTGGAGTACGCGGAGTGCTGGACCCGTATCCGCGATAGTCCACCAGCAAGAGATTCGGACCGAGATGATGCAAAGGTATGACCTCGCCGGACGGACCAGTTGCCTGCTCCAAAACATAGCCGTTGCCGTGAAACATCAACAAAACTTTGTCTGAGGGCTGGCTCGCAGGAATCCACCAGGCATGCAGTTGCTGCGACCCGGCAACTGGGAGATGAAGGTCTTCGAACGCGATCCCGTCATCCGTGGGAGTTGCATTCGTGTAATGCGGAGGCGCTGGGAACGTCATCTGATCTTGTTGGAAATAGAAAAGCGCGCCCAATCCAACGTAGGTCAATAGAAGCAGAGTCAGCAGCGTGGTGAAGGTGGTGCGCAAAATTCTATCGCTCTCAAGAGCGACACCAGCATACCTTGTTTGTCATATGCGTGCCATGGAACGGACACGGCTCAGAGCCGTTTGGCATCGAAGCCGCTGAGTAGCGCTGCGTCCCTCAGTTTTTGATCAGCGGTGAGAAAAATGTACCCCCGGGGAGCGTATTCGCACCATTCCAGCGCCGCCGCCAACTGAAATGAGTCAGCTGCCCGCAAGTCGTAGCGATCTACGAGTTGCATCGAAGTCGTCCGCAGGGCGTCTGACGGTTGAATCACAGACCACCGACCCGCCAGACTCTTGGCGAGTTTACTGGCCTTGGCCCAGTCGTGAGGGTTGAGTTGGCTCGTCCGCATAAGTCGTGCCAGCGCGCTCGCAATCTCGACCGGTGTAGCCCACCACACGACAGCGTCGTGGGTCTTATACAGGGAAAGAGCCTGAGGCGTCAGGCCCTGCCGCACGCAGAGCGGAACCAGAGCACTCGCGTCCCAGAAAGCCGGGACTCGCGTTACCGGCCCGACCGTTCTTCGCGCCATACTTGCTCCATGGTTTCATCGGAAATATCGCCCGGAGGTTCCGGCCAGGAGGCAGATACGCGACGTTGGTTCAAGGGCGGGGCAAGCACGCCGCGGGCAACCAGTCGCCGTTCCCGCTCAGAGAACCCGTCCAGGCAGCAGGGAACGATCCGCGCAACGGGCTTGTTGCGGTCGCACACCAGCACCTCTTCGCCGTCACGTACCACCCGAATATGGGCGCTGAGCCGAGCTTTGAGATCGCTGATATTGACTGTTTTCATATCCTGATTGTACCCGATCTGACTATGTTGGTCATCTGCCATTTCTTGATCGAGAGTCGGTTCTCTGGCGAGGGCGAAGCGGTTTATACGTTTTGCAATCGCTCAACTAGTCCTACGGTTGGAAGATATCAGCCCTTCCGGGCGATCATTATCAGAAGTACCACCGGCAGATAAAAAACTGAGGCATGAACCACGCGACTGGCTAACACTTTCGAAGTGGACCGCGCCAGCTTGGCTACGTGATAGAGCAGGAAGGCTCCCGCCAACAACATGCCGGTCAGATAGAGCGGCCCAGTGCGACCTGCGAGCGGGAGCATCGTCGCAACGATCAGGATCAGCGTAAAGGCCACGATCTCAGCCCGAGTGAATCGAGAGTCGAGATCAAAATCGGGCAGCATCCGATAGCCCGCTCGCGCATAATCGTCGCGATACATCAGGGCGATCGCAAGAAAATGGGGGAACTGCCAGAGAAAGAGAATCGAAAACAGATACCACGCATGCCGATCGATGCCGGCGGACGCCCCAGCCCATCCAATCAAAGTTGGCATGGCGCCGGGGAAAGCCCCCAACAGCGTGCAAAGCGGCGTCTTTCTCTTTAACGGGGTATAGACGAGGAGGTAGGACAACAGCGTCGAGACCGCCAGAAAGGCCGACAACAGATTAACCGTGAGCGAAAGATACAGCCCTCCGGCAACGCTCAAGGCCAGACCAAACAGAAGAGCCTCGCGATTGCTGAGTCGCCCCGAAGGCAGAGGCCGGTTCGCGGTGCGGCGCATCTGGCCGTCCCACACTCGTTCCATCCATTGATTGAGGGTCGCTGTACCGCTGGCGACCAGGAGCGTACCGACTAGCGTGTTCACGAGGCCTGCGATCCTGAAGGGTCCACGGGAAGCAAGATAATACCCTGCCGACGTGGTCATCAGAATCAGGAGATTCACCTCGGGCTTGGTTAGCGTGTAGTAATCCCTGAGCCTGGAAGTGAGAGTTTGCGGGACGCTGGGATTTGCCATTCGATTCGTGGTCGCCATTCTAACAGTCTTCACTGGATCCGTCTGCTGCTTCACTCCGCGTACTGCGCTCGCGATGAACCAGGAAAATCATGCCCAAGGACGCGAACGTAGAATCATACGGACCAGAATCCCAGTGCGCAAGTCTGAATCATGCAAACAAGAATGTATGGCAAGACAGCGAGCACGATCCGGCAAAGATGGAAGGGTAAGATTTGACGGAATTGAGGAATCAGTCACACGGCGAAGGAATGGACTGGGCTGCTCACCAGGATCTTCGCCATCGTGGCTGCCATTTTCCTCGCGCAAACGGGGTCTTGCCCCAGCAGGACAGGCCGCACAAAGCCGAACACGAGGCCGATCATTCCCACCGCCTGCGCCAAAACATCGATGGCGTCCTGAGGCAACGTCAGGCGAGGTTCGTAGTGTTTCAGCCGTTCCGAGATCGCTTTGCCCCGCATCGAAATCAGCGCCTTATTAATCACGGCGCCCACGGACGGGTCTACGATAGCGCGCGGGATAAATATCCGGAGAAAATCGCGGCTGTCCCACATGCGTTCTACTTCCCGGTCGACCAGTTGCACGTACTCATCCTCGAGGCTGGGAGCGGGCCGCAACGAGTGACTCATGTCCAGCACTTCCTTCGAAAGTCGGTGCTCGATCAGTGCGGCGAGCAGGCCAGCCTTACCCTTGAAGTAGCGATGGATAAGACCTTCAGCACAGCCGGCCGAGGCCGCGATTTCTCGCGTAGTCGTTGGCTCGTAGCCTTTAGAGGCAAACAGTTCCAGAGCGGCCAGAATGAGCGCATGTTTCTTGGCGGCTCGATCGCGGGTCCGCTTGGGCCTGATTCCGTTTCGGTTTTCGCTTCTGCTTCCGGATAGAATGTGCTTAGTCCGGCTAGTGGTTCGTCTTTTTCGCTTTTTAGTTGCTGTCATCATGCCGGACAAGCCATACATAGCAAGCGACGGTATCATTCTTGCCCGCTTGAGATGTGACAAGTTCGTCTAGATTTTGTAAAAAATTTGTCACGAGGTCGTTACCGGTGAACGCGGAAATTCGACAAAAGCTCGAAACCGCCCGGATGCGATATTTGAGCCGGAACGCAGTAAGAATGAACTCGCCGCCGCTCTCAATTACAATCGCAGGTACATGGGAAGTGTCGAGAAGAAGGGTAAGGATAGCCGTTTGATCGTGACCCAGGGGCACATACCGGCCGCAAAACACTACGTCACCCGCAGCCACGGGCTCGCGATCGCTATGCTCTTGGTTTTCTGGCTCACTTTCGCGGTTGCCCCGCTTCGTGGCAGAGACAAGAAGCACGAAGACTATGGTTTGGGTTTTTCCACGGAAATCACGGCACCGGAGAGCGAGGTCGTGCAGGCAGTAGAAGCCATTATCGACAACGGAATCATTCAAGGCAGCTTCGAATACAACAAAGACAAGTACATCGAACACGCCTCTTCGGCCACCTCCTCGCCGTTGTTTCCGGAGTGGAAAAATCCGGGCAAAGTCTTTTACAAGGTTCGCGAGAAGGTCCTAGCCCCAGCTAATTTCAAGGAAACCAGGGACGAAGGCACACTGGCGGTGCGTTATGTGGTGCAGAGCCGCGACGCGACTCGAACGATTTTGCGCATCGATGCGGTTTTCGTTGAGGATTTCCGCCGTACCGTTCATCCTTCGGACGGCAACGTTGAAAGCGCTGAGTTCAGGGATATCCAGGATCACGTTGACGCCCTCGAATTACAGAAGAGTCAAGCCCAGGAGGGCGAAAAACATCGGCAGGAGGAGCTAGCCAGGCAGGCGCTCGAACGCAAGAGTGAAGAGGATGAAGCTGTAGCGCTCGCCTCTGCGCAAACTTCCGCCCAAAGTCTGGAACAACATGTTCATGATCTCCGGCGGCAGGCGGAACGGGTGATCAAAGCTCCTGGCGCCCAACTTAAATCCGCTCCCTTCCACACGGCCTCGAATTTGAAGTCGCTGGAAACGGGTACTGAAGTGGTCATTGTGATTGCGACCCCCTACTGGTACGGCGTGGAAACGGAAGACGGGCAGCACGGCTGGATTCATCACGATCAACTGGAGCCGCTGCCATGAAGCAAATGCATCGGATGGCCGCGTCAGCTCGAGGCGTGGTGCTTATCTTCTGCGTCGCAGCCCTGCTGGCACCGACCAGCAATGCCCAGGGTCCTACGTACGAACGCACGTTTGCGCAAGCGAAGGCAGCGGTGGAGAAGGCCCTGAAGGAACTCCAGCCCTCTGCTTCCGGACGGTTGCCGGCACTTGACGGCTTCACCCCTCCCGGCGACCACCCGCTGGACCACTTCCAGCGTGGATACTATCAATGTGTGACGCAGTTGAGCGCTGCGCCCTCGGGCGGGGTGTTGGTGCGAGTCAGCGCCAAGATTACCGCGTGGTACGCGGATCCTGATCCATCGAAGTCCGGATACCAGGTTCTGCCTTCCAATGGCCGTCTGGAGAACGATTTCTTGGATCGTCTTGAGGACGCGCTTCGTGGCAAAACGCCGGCGTCGACCGCGAACCCTCCTATGAGTTCGGCGCCTTCGCAGCCCAAGAATAAATCCAATCCGTCCGCCGCAGCCGTCTCAGCGCCAGCGCCGAGCAGCAGCGCACCTGCGGGTTCGATAGCGACCTCGAAAGCTCCAAAGGTGCCTGCCAACTCTCCGTTCAAGTTGGGCAGTCCCGTTAGCTCGGACCGGGCTGCCTCGCTGGCTACGCAGAAGGCAGTCACGGACAAACACATGGAAGACCTCACCAAAGAGGCGAAGGGCCTGGAGGAAATTCTCCGCAATCAAGCCCACCCCAATAATCTGGTTGCGGTCAAGAATACCGGCACGCAGGTTCTGGTGAGTCCCGTCGAAGGCGCCAAGGTTTTGTTTCTCGCCACCGCCGAAGACGAGTTTGAGATTCTTGACATGAACGCGAACTGGGTTCACGTGCGAATCTCGGGACTCTCTCGCGGATGGATCCGGCGCTCGGGCGTCGAGATGTCGGGATCTTCCGCACCCGAAGCGCAGGCGACAACCGGATCGGGAGCGGCAGGCGACCCTGAACATTTTCAGGTGAAGGACGAACAGACCGCGACTTTTCCCGGAACATGGGAGGCGCTTCAGGGACAAACTGTGAAGATCCTGACGGTGCAGAAGACCGGAGGGAACGCATCGGACACCGGCGCGCGAGCGAAATTGGAATTCACGAAGTCCCTGTTTGAAAAGGAATACGCCGAACTGAAACCGGCGACGACCACCGCGGCCGGAGTGGTAGTGATCTTCGATTCAGAAGATGGCGGGATGGTAGCGACGACTCTGCCTGCCCTCCAGCAATGGAAAGCAGGCACACTTTCGGAACAGGCTTTCTGGCGCCGATGCTTGGTGGATCCGCCCGAGATATTCACTTCCAAGAGCGGTCAATAGTCGAGAGTTAGGTTGGAGGCGCGGGTCGGAATCGAACCGACGCATAAAGGTTTTGCAGACCTCTCCCTTACCACTTGGGTACCGCGCCCTGCTACCTAAATTAGCGTGATAGGCGAGAAAAGTCTACTCAGCCCACGAGCAGACGCCCGCCAAGGCCTCCCGCCGCCAGATCGAGAGTCCGCGTGATCCCAGCGCGAGCAACCCCAGCGTGCCAGGTCGCGAAGCGGAGGCGGTTAGCGATGCTTTCGGTGCTTCGATCGTGTTATCGCCTGGTCCTTTGGTCTGGCCCGCGATGATTGCCTTGTTCGGGATTGTCTCGTAGGCGTAACCGGTCAGAGTGGCGATAATCTGACGTTGTTTCCTCAAGACTTTGACGTCGAGCCGAGCCCAACCGTAGTGGGATTTTCCATCGATCTTGAACTTCAGACCAAGGTAACGATTGGTGACATTAACCCACGGACCTGACGTGCGGATGCTGGTGTGACTGGCATTGCAAGCACCGGTGCACTGTAATGCCATTCTCGCGGCGCGGCGCTGTCTTGCGGGGCCGGGAAGAGTGCTTCATAAATCCTCCGTGCGAAGAGCTTGATCGATCTTACTGTGCGCTCTGTGCGCTCGCGACCCAGTCTCGCTGCCGCCAGATCGACAGCCCGGGCGCTCCCATGGCCAGTGCGCCCAGCGTGGCCGGTTTGGGAGCCGGCACGTTTAGGGCTGCGTTCGATTGTGAAACATTGGCATTGTCCGGCCCCTTTGTCTTACCTGCGATGATCGGCTTATTGGGGACGGTCTCGTAGGCGTAGCCGGTCAAAGTCGCCGTGATCTTCTGCTTGAAAGTGACGGTGAGCCGCGCCCATCCGTAGTGAACCTTTCCCTTGATCAGGAACTGGAAGCCGAGGTAACGGTTTTTTACGTTCAACCAATTTCCTCTGCTGGTGCAGGTGTGAATGGAGGTGTTGCATCCCCAGAAAGCCATCCCGCCTTGTTTCGGCTGAAAGTGGGCTTTGTTTGGGCGGATCTCAAACCCTGCCTTCAACGCCGCTGCAGAATTCTTCTCGCCCCATATAAAGTTGGCCTGGGAGGTGGTCAAGAGCCCCAGTCCTCCCGCGTGGCCGCTAGAGCAACCGTAGAAAGTGAAATCGGTAATCCCGTCGTGGTTCAAATCAAGATCGAGGATGTCACAGAACGGGATCTGCACGTGCGCTGGCGTGTATACGATCTTTGCTTGCGCGGGTTGCGCCAGGGTCACCGCGCCCACTCCGGCCGCACTCGCGGCAAGAGCGTAGGTGTTGAGTTGCAGACGTATTGACTTAGAAAGCCTGACGGTTGTTCGGGGTGAGAAAGAGCGCTTCATGGAATCCTCCGTGCTCAGGGCGACGGTATTATGCTGTTGTCGCGACCTTGTGTCAATGGATGAGCAATGCTCGCTGGACCAAAGCACGCAGGTCTACTGCGAAGTGGCCGCCGACTCCTCCCGCCGCCAGATCGAGAGTCCGGGCGAACCTAACGCCATCAAGCCCAGCGTGGCGGGTTGAGGAGCCGGCACCTTCAGAGATGCGTTCGATTCCACGCTGGCATCGTCCGTCCCTTTCGTCTTACCCGCGATGATCGGCTTGTTGGGGACGGTTTCATAGGCGTAACCGGTCAGCGTAGCCGTGATCGTGGTTTTGCTGACCTTGACATTCAGCCGCGCCCATCCGAAGTGGGTTTTGCCTTTGATCTGGAACTTAAGTCCGAGATAGCGGTCTTTGACGTTAGCCCAGGGGCCATAGACCATCGTCTTGTTGCTGGTGTAGACGTTGCTGCGCGCCACAACAAGTGCCGCAGTTCCTTTTTTGAAGGCACTGCGGGGTCCGATGCGTGCACCGGGCTTGAGATCTGAGCCGAGAAATTGGCCGCTCCCAACCGTGTAGCCTACCGCGCTGTTTCCGCCGGCGGGGTACTGACGAAGCTCGAAGAAGCAGAAGTCGGTGCAAGCGCTGACGTGGTTCACGATAGTGAAATCAGTAATCTTGTCGTGATTGAGATCGACATTGTAGCCGTGGTTTGGCCCGATGACGCGGTGGGCGGGCGTGTAAACGATCTTCGCCTCAACTGGCGATGCCAAAGCCAGCAAACCCACTCCCGCCGCACCGGCTGCGAGGGCATACATGTTCAGCTGGCAATGGACGGACTCGGGAAGCCTGGCGGGCGTTTTGGGGAATCTGGGAAAGCGCTTCATAAATCCTCCGTCCGAGAAGGGCAATATTATGTTGCTCGCCCGACCGGGTGTCAAGGCATAACTGGTTAGGAATTTGGGGCAGAATCGAAACAGTTTTCAGAACAGAGGACAGCTGGCGATCGAGTCTAAGGGTTTTAAATCTGGAGCGGGAGACGGGATTTGAACCCGCGACTTCGACCTTGGCAAGGTCGCACTCTACCACTGAGTTACTCCCGCTCGGCAGTTCCGATTATAAACAAGCTGCAACTTCGCAGCAATGGCGGCGCTTTTCGTAAGTCAGTAGGCGCAACCTGCCTTGGGTTTCGGCATGGCCTCATTGGCTTTCGCTGTGATGTGATTTCGCACATCCCAGAGTTCCTTGTAGAACAGGTGTTCCATTCGCTGATGAAGAACCTCGACTGGCGTACCCATCGTGCCGATAACCCCGCCGCCGATAATCCTCTGTGCCAGCTTCAAATGATGAAAGCGGAAGAGGTGGACGCGCTCGTCAAAATCCAGCAACCGCTCCGCCACATCGTGCAGCCCGAAAAATTCTTCGTGTCGACGATAGATGTCATCCACGCTGAGATTCGCCTTGTGCAACTGAGCATAAAACGTCTCGCCGAGGCGGGGGCCGATGTGAAGGAGTGACAGGAAGCCAGGCGAATCCAGGCCGCTGCCGTGCCCGAGTCCCGCGCGGATGACGTGATAGTCGTAGGGCGTGATCGTTTCCAGCACGTGCAGCATGGAGATCGGATAGTCCAGCATGTGGTTGGCGCGGCGAATCAGCCGGGCGGCATTGTGCTGGTCGCCCGCTTCGATGAGGGTGCGGGCACGTCCCAGTTCCCATGCAACTCCTTTCAACAGCAACTCCGATGCCTGGTGAACGACCTGGAAGGTCATCTCGTCTTTGTGCAGAAATTCTTCCGGAAGCTTTTGCAGTGACAGCAGCTCGTCAGTGTGCAGGTAGCGCTCGTAGTCGGAGGCTCCCTTGCCCGGCAAAATCGGCTTTTTCAGATCATCCATTCCGTCGCTTTTCTCCAGATGGTGGCGAACAAACTCGCGAACCGTTTACTTCTGAGCCCCAGTCCACTGCGGATCTTTTTCCGGAGCCACGATCTCGCCATCGCGCATGTGAATAATACGGTCTCCGTAGCTGGCGGCTTCGGGGTTATGCGTGATCATGAGCACAGTCTGGCCCAGTTCCCGATTAGAGTGCCGCAGCATGTCCAACACAATTACAGAGTTCTTCGAATCCAGGTTGCCGGTGGGTTCGTCCGCCAGCACAATCGCGGGTTTGTTGATCAGCGCCCGGGCCAGCGCGACCCGCTGCTGCTCGCCTCCAGACAGTTCGGAAGGCCGGTGCGGTAAACGTTTCTCCAGTCCAAGCAAGCTGACGATCTTGTCGAAGTAGGGTGCGTCGCGATTCCCATTTCCCGCAATGTCGATGGCAATATTGATGTTCGAACGCGCATCCAGGGTCGGAAGCAGGTTGAACTTCTGGAATACGAATCCGATCTTGCGCTTGCGCATGCGGGTGCGTTCGGCGTCGGAGAGTTGCGCGAAGTCGTCTCCGTCGATGGCAACGCGCCCCGAATCCGCCCGAGCCAGTCCACCCAAAAGATAAAAAAGCGTGGACTTTCCGCTTCCCGAGGGGCCGACGACGCTTACAAACTCACCCTTCTGCACGCTGAAGGAGATTCCGCGCAACGCTGGCACTTCGACCTTACCTACGCGGTAAGTCTTGCGTACATCCACGGCTTCGATGAGCACAGACATCCAAACAATCGATCTTACACGAAGCCTCGACTGCCGGAAACAATGGAAACCGGTGCCAAGGTGGGCGGGGAGGTCAAGGCTCTCACATCCTTTGCGGACCTGCGTGTCCTTTGTGGTTGACGAAGTTAAAATGCTTGAACCACAAAGGACACGAAGGTACACAAAGGAAGCACGTCGCAGAAGCACGCGTGGATGTCCGTGTGCGTGTCGGTTCAACATCAAGGATCTCTGGGATTTCTGGATCAGGCGGCGCTGGTCTGCGAAGGCGTTGCTTGCGGGCGCGGCTGGGCGCGCTTCGGTCCGCGCTTCCGGACCAGCAACACGCGAATTCTTTCCAGCAACTCGACCGGTGCGTACATTCCCTTGGGCAGAAAAACGTCGGCCTTGGTATCGCGGTCGTAAAGTTTGACCTTGCCCGCAAGAAGAATAGCTGGTGTTTGCGGCGAAAGGCTCTTAATCTCTTCGATGAGTTTGGTTCCGTCGAGGCCGGGCATCGTCAGATCGGTAAGCACCAGGTCGACACCGCCCTTCTTGAATCGCTCCAGCGCTTCCTCGCCGCCGGTGCAGGTGACCACGTGATAGCCCCGCGTTTCCAGCATGACTTTGCGGATGGAGAGCGACTGTTCGTTGCCGTCGACGCAGAGAATCGTTCTTTTCGGTTTCATTCTTGTTTCCGAGGTGATGCACCGGCTTACGCGCAGCCGGGGAAATCCGAAAACTTTCTTATTAGAGAATTCAGAGCGAGATGAATCGTAAAGGCGAAGCCAACAGATGTAAAGTGCCGCCGATGCTAATGGGAGCTTCGCCCCATTGAAAAATATCTGCGGTTGTGCATGGGAGCATTTTTCCTGCACATTCGCGCACGAAGCTCTCAGAAACTAACTTCGCCGTGAAGCATCTCGACAACATTTCCACCGACACGCACATTAACCACTCTGTCATCCCGGCGAGAGGCACGAACAAAAATCCGGCTCGGGCGCTTCATCTCGACTCCCTGTTCGATCAGCACGTGTTCCTCGGGCTGAGCTACGCCGTGGGCGACCATCCATGCGGCCGCGCATCCCGCCGCCGAGCCGGTTGCCGGATCCTCGCCGTTATAGAACATCATGCGAGCGTGCAGCCGGGCTGCGGGATCCACGGTCTCGCGGCTGACAAAATAGAAAAACTTTCCTCCCGAACGATCCAGATACTCCTCTGACCCTTTCATGTCCACGCGCAGATTACGTATGATTTCCAACCCGCGCAGTGGAACGATCGTGAAGGATAGGCCGGTCGAAACCGTCTGGATGGGCAAAGAAGGGTCGATATCGCCATCGCGCAAGCCTGTAGCGCGCACCACCGTCTCGCGATCATGCCGCGGGCCGAACTCGGGGTCAACCTGGGTCATTTCTCCGAACACCGGCTGGCCCGGCTTTTCCTCGAACTGGACCGGAACTCTTCCCGCATTCAGGTCGAGCACGATTTCGCGCGCACCCGTCGACCCGCGCAATTGGAATGCGGTGCCCAGCGTCGGGTGGCCGGCAAACGGAAGTTCTTCCTGCACGGTGAAGATTCGCACCCGTACGCCGCGTTCGCGTTCGACGGAGGATTCGCGGGGCAGAATAAACGTGGTCTCAGAAAGATTCATCTCCCGCGCCAGCGCTTGCATTTCCTGGTCGCTGAGCCCGCGGCCGTCGAGAAACACTGCCAATGGATTGCCTTCAAAAGGCTGTGAAGAAAAAACATCCAACTGCACGAACTGAAACCGCCGGTGTTCTCTTGCCATGGTTGGCTATTGTAGCGCCTGAATCTTTGCCAGGTTGCAAGCGAACCAGGTTTTCCTTTATGTACCTTTGTGTCCTTTGTGGTTAATGTCCTCCGCCCACAACCAGAGACCTTGCCCACAGATTGACTCAATTTTGGCCGCCGCGTATCCTAACAATTGTATGCGCGTCTGCTCCATGCCGTTCCCGATGTGCTGTTGTACACGGGCTCCGGCGTGTGGGTAGAGCGAACAGTTTTCCTACAACCCACCCGGCGGATCGAGGGTGGGTTCCGTGCTTTTATACAAGACGCCACCGTTCGAGAGCCGCGATGAGTCCTGATTCACCCTCTCGGGCCTTCCGGGAAATTTTAGCGAGGAGAAACTATGAGCACCGCAACCATTACAGAAACCACACCGAAAATGCTCCGTATCAATGACACGGCACCCGACTTCACTGCGGAAACCACGCAAGGCACTATCAACTTTCACGATTGGATCGGCGACGGCTGGGCGATTTTGTTTTCACATCCGAAAGACTTCACTCCCGTCTGCACCACCGAACTCGGCTATATGGCCGGTCTCCAGCCTGAATTCGCCAAGCGAAACTGCAAGATTATCGGGCTGAGTGTGGACCCGGTCAGCAATCACAGCAAGTGGGCAGCCGACATCGAGGAGACGCAGGGCCACAGGGTCAACTATCCAATGATCGGCGACTCGGACCTTAAAATTGCCAAGCTCTATGGCATGTTGCCGGCCCAGAGTGGTACTACTTCCGAAGGCCGCACTCCCAACGACAATGCCACCGTGCGTACGGTATTCGTAGTTGGTCCGGACAAAAAGATCAAGCTGATGCTGATTTATCCGATGAGCACGGGGCGCAACTTTGACGAGGTCCTGCGGGTTCTCGATTCGATGCAACTCACAGCCAAGCACAAGGTCGCCACACCTGTGAACTGGAAGCAAGGCGGCGATGTCATTATCTCGCCGGCAGTTTCAAACGAAGAAGCGCAGCAGAAATACCCTGGGGGCTGGAAATCGCCCAAACCGTATCTGCGAATTGTTCCCCAGCCGAAGTAGCTGGATATTGTGTGGTGCGGGCGCCTCGCCCGCAAGGTTGTCGCTACGAAATGGGACGGATGAACGCCGATGGTTTGCGTGAAAATCCGTCCCGTTCGTTAGCCGCTCTTCTCCGCGAACCTAAATCTGATAATCGATGTCTTCCATGATTCTCTGGATGGATGCGGAGAGCGGCTCACTTGCCATCTCTTCGCCTTCGAGTTTCTGTACGCGATCGCGCAACTTGTTCACCTCGGTCGCCACTGCCGCCAGCGCCTCGGAGAGCGGATCGTTGATTTGCTTGGGATCGGTAATCACTACTCGTTCGCCGTTGCGGAAGATGATGTGGCCGGGAACACCGACGACGGTGGAATTTTCCGGCACACTGCGCAGCACGACCGAACCCGCGCCGATGCGGCAGTTCCGGCCCACGGTGATATTGCCCAGGACTTTCGCACCTCCACCGATCACCACGTCGTCTTCAATCGTAGGGTGCCGCTTGCCATGTTCCTTGCCGGTGCCGCCGAGAGTTACGCCCTGATACAAAGTCACGTCGTCGCCGACAATGGCGGTCTCGCCGATGACAACTCCAACCCCATGATCAATGAACAGCCGTCTGCCAATCTTGGCTCCGGGATGGATTTCGATTCCGGTAAGGAAGCGCGCCACCTGCGACATCCAACGCGCAAAAAGGAAGCAACGATGGTTCCACAGCCAGTGATTGATGTGGTAGAACCACACTGCGTGCAGCCCCGAGTAGCACAGGAACACCTCCAGACGCGACTTGGCGGCAGGGTCACGCTCCAGCACGGTGTTTACATCCTCGCGAATTAGGGCCACGAGATGGGGCATAAATCAGACCGGTAGGGCCGAGGTCGGAATCTGCAGCGCCTGGTTCCGGAGTCCGTCAAACAGAATACTAGTGAGGTAGCGTTCGCCGGAATCCGGCAGAACCACCACGATCAACTTGCCCGCGTTTTCTTTCCGGCTGGCGACTTTGAGAGCGGCGACCACGGCGGCTCCCGACGAAATCCCCACCAGGAGACCCTCTTCGTTGGCGAGGCGGCGCGCCATATTCACCGCGTCATCGTTGGTGACCGTAACGACTTCATCAATGTAGTCCCGGCGCAGAATGCTGGGTACAAACCCAGCCCCGATGCCTTGGATCTTGTGCGGCGAAGGCTTGCCGCCGGAGAGCACTGCGCTGTCCGCTGGTTCGACAGCCACCGCTTTGAATGAAGGTTTTTTCGGCTTGATGTACTGGCAAACCCCAGTGATGGTTCCACCCGTGCCCACGCCCGAGATCAAGATGTCGACGCGCCCATCAGTATCATTCCAAATCTCGGGTCCAGTGGTTTCGAAGTGAATCTTGGGATTGGCCGGGTTGTCGAACTGCTGCAGAATGAAACCGTTCGGGGTTTTGGCGAGGATCTCCTCGGCTTTGGCGATAGCACCCTTCATTCCGTTCGGCCCCGGAGTGAGGACGATTTCTGCACCAAATGCGAGCAGCAGCACGCGCCGCTCCAGGCTCATGGTTTCCGGCATCGTCAAGATGAGTTTGTAGCCTCTCGCCGCCGCCACGAAAGCCAGGCCGATACCCGTGTTGCCGCTGGTAGGTTCGATCAGCACAGTTTTGCCGGGCTGAATTTTCCCTGCGCGCTCGGCCTCGGTGATCATGCTCACGCCAATGCGATCCTTTACGCTGGCGCAGGGATTCGAGCTCTCGAGTTTCGCCACCACCTCAGCAACGCAGCCTTTGGTGACTTTGTTGAGCCGGACGAGCGGCGTGTTTCCGATCAGTTCGGTGACGTCATGTGCAATTTTCATAGCCAGCCTGGTCCCTCCACGAATTGGATGCAGCAGATTCGTATTTAACTCTACTAAAACTACCACCGTACTGGTCTATGGTCCGGGGACACAAGTTACAAAACCCAAAATTGTGTCGAGCCCTGACCGATACCCGGATTCCACTTCCAAGGGTCTCTAAAGAAAATCGGGGAATCGACGATAGGGGTGTTAGAGGGAAATCGAAACGGGTGTCTCCCTTGCCGGGAGCCGCAATCCCATGGGATGCACGCTTCAGGAGACGCCCAAAAGCAAGCTGTGACAGATACCTTAGCCGCCCATGGGGAATCAGCACAACCTGGAAAGGAACGGCAACGATGAGCGACGGCGACAGCGAAATCGTAAAAGAGTTCTTGGTGGAAAGTTACGAGAACCTGGACCGGCTGGACCGGGAGTTGGTCGGTCTGGAGAAAAATCCTGACGATCGCGATGCGCTGAGCAGTGTGTTCCGCACCATTCACACCATCAAGGGTACCTGCGGTTTTCTGGGCTTTAGCAAGCTGGAGGCGGTGGCGCACGTGGGCGAGAACCTGCTGACCCGCTTGCGGGACCGGCAACTCGTCCTGGGCCCGGAGATCACTACGGCACTGCTGAGCATGGTGGATGCCGTCCGCCAGATGTTAAGTCAGATCGAAACCACCGGTCATGAAGGCGAGCGCGATGACTCCCTTCTGATCGCCACCTTGACCCGCCTGCAACAATCGCCGGAAGCGCCAGCGAAGAGCCTGGTTGCTCCTGTCCCCGAGGGCACTTCCTCCGAAGCGGCTGCTTCGGCGTCTTCGATCGGCGACATTCTGATGCAAACAGCGGGAGTCACACGCGGCGAGATCCAGCTCGCAACCGAGAAGCAGAATGAGGGCGACCCCCGTCGCTTGGGCGAGATTCTGGTGGAACAGGGCGCGGTGCGGCCAGCCGATATCGTCGATGCCCTGCGCATTCAGCAGTCCACCCGTGTGCAGGCGAGCGCCTCCGACAGCACCATACGTGTAGACGTTGGACTGCTGGACAAGTTGATGAATCTGGTGGGGGAACTGGTGCTGGCCCGGAACCACGTCCTGCAATTCGCCAACCGCATGAAAGACACCAGCTTTCTAGCCGCTTCCCAGCGCCTGAACCTGATCACCACCGAACTGCAAGAGGGAGTCATGAAGACCCGCATGCAGCCCATCGGGAATATCTGGGGCCAGTTTCCGCGGACGGTGCGGGATGTCGCTTTGGGTTGTGGCAAGGAAGTGAAAATTGAGATGGAGGGCAAGGAGACCGAACTCGATAAAACTATTATCGAGGCGATCAAGGATCCCCTCACCCACTTGGTGCGCAATTCGGTGGACCACGGCATCGAACTTCCCGAAGATCGCGTGAAGCTGGGGAAAGATCGAGTCGGGCGTCTGATTCTGCGGGCTTTTCATGAAGGCGGGCAGGTCAATATCGAGATCAGTGATGATGGCGCCGGCCTGAACCCGGAGCGCATTCGGAAGAAAGCAGTCGAACGGGCTGTGCTTACCGCCGAGCAGGCGGCACGCATGACGGAGCGGGAGATTTTCAATTTGATCTTCCTTCCGGGATTTTCCACCGCACAAAAGGTGACCAACGTATCCGGCCGCGGTGTGGGCATGGACGTGGTGAAGACGAACGTGGAAAGAATAGGCGGCACCGTGGATGTTCAATCCACCCTGGGGCGAGGCACCACAGTCCGGGTGAAGATTCCGTTGACCCTGGCCATCATCCCCGCACTGGTGGTGACCTGCGGGGGCGATCGTTACGCCATTCCCCAGGTGAACCTGCTCGAACTGGTGCGAATCAAGGGTGACGATGTGGCCAAACGCATCGAATTGGTTCACGGCGCGCCCGTATACCGCCTCCGCGGACGCCTTTTGCCTCTGGTGTATCTCAGCCGGGAACTGAAACTAGATGCGGATTTGCAGCCAGCAACAAAAGAGGACGGTGCGATCAACATCGTGGTGGTGCAAGCCGATGAGCGGCAGTTCGGACTGATCGTGGATCAAATTAATGACACCGAAGAAATTGTGGTAAAGCCGCTGCGCAAACAGCTCAAGACGTTAAAGACGTTTGCAGGATCGAGCATTATGGGTGACGGGAAAGTAGCGCTCATCCTGGACGTACTCGGTCTGGCGCGGCGCGCCAGCGTGGTTACCGAGGGCCGGGCCCGCATCCCGACGGAAAGGGTCGCAGAATCGGATGCAAGCGAGGGAGAAAAACAAACCTTCTTGCTCTTTGCCGGCCCTGGCGATTCCCGCATGGCGATACCTCTCAGCAGTCTGGAGCGGTTGGAGGAGTTTCCGGTGGCGAGAGTCGAAATGTCCGGCGGCCAGTGGGTGGCGCAGTATCGCGGCCAGATCCTGCCTTTGGTTCGCCTCAATGTCGTGCTCGAAGAACGCCGCAATCGACTGCGGGCCTTACAATCCCTTCCCGCCGCGGACTCGGGCCCGATTCAGGTGCTGGTATTGGGTCACGATGGACACTACTTCGGCTTGGTCGTGGAACGGATTCTGGACATTGTCAAAGACCGGGCGGACGTGAGGTCCGCTGCGACTCGGGCGTTCGTCCTCTATTCCGTTGTGATCGGGGACCGGGTCACGGAATTGCTCGATCTCCCGGCCATTCTGCGAACCACCGATTCGACCTCGCGGTCCACTCCGGCGACGAGAGCGGCTGAGGCTACACACTAAGCCATGGCCCCCACATCACAGTTTTGCACGTTCTATCTGAACAAGTTGCTGTTCGGCGTGGAATTGAAATTCGTTCAGGAAGTCATCCGTTCCCTGGATATGACCAAGGTTCCGCTGGCCCCCGCGGTCGTCAGTGGACTGATCAACCTGCGTGGCCAGATTGTTACGGCGGTCGATCTGCGGCGGCGGTTGGAACTGGAGCCGAGTCCGCCGGGCATGATTGCGATGAATGTGGTGGTGCGCTCCCAGGACGGCGCGGTCAGCTTGCTCGTGGACGAAATCGGCGACGTGGTTGAGGTCGAAGAAACCACATTCGAGCCGCCGCCAGAAACCTTGCAGGGTCCGGTGCGGACGATGATTTTGGGGGTTCACAAACTGAATGGTCGGCTGCTGCAGGTGCTGGACATAGAAAAAGCTTGCCAGATGACGGACCTGGCAGAGAGCGTGGCATCAGGCCGATAAGGCTTGAATACGGCTTCAAGACGGCAGTGCCGGGACAGCGGTTTGGGTCGGGACTGCTGCCGCAAGAAACAGAGACATGAGGCCGATCGCCGGCATCCGCGAGAATGCGATTTTCGTGAACGCTCGAAGGAGAGAAGGAAATGAAACTTAGTCTGGCAAGGAAACTGAGCTTGGGTTTTGGAACGATTCTCGCCTTGATGGTCTTCACGGCTTCGATGAGCTACCTCAAGACCTCCGCAATGATGCACGCCGAGGACCGGATGGTCAATGTTCGGGTTCCCTCGATCGAAGCCGCGCAAAGCTTGCAGCGAGATCTGAATCAGACCCAGAGCAAGGGCCGTCAAGCCATTCTCGCGGGCGGAGAGCCGGCCAAGAGAGACGCAGCGAAGGTGTTGTTCGATGACGCTTGGGGCGGGGCCGGCGACGACGTCGCCGCCCTGGACGAATTGGCGCCCAAATGGGAGCAGGTAAACCGCGACCTGCTGGCTGACGCGAAGCAGCAACTTCCGATGCTGCGTGCGGCCCAGGAAGCAGCGATGACTCTTGCGGCGGGCGGAGAACACGATGCGGTGGTTAAGGCGGGCAATGAATTCGCCGAGAAAGCGACGCCTTCTACTGAGGCGGTTAAGAAATCTCTAGGGGCCCTTGAGGGTTCGTTCGTCCACCTGGTGGACGAAAATAAGGAAGAATTGAACGCGGCAAACCATTCGCTCAACTTGACCATGGCGGTGAGCACCTTCGCGGCGCTGGTCATCGGAATTTCCCTGGCATTTTTCCTGATCCGCGGCATTACTGCCGCCGACACCAGGGAGAAGATGGCCAGTGCCGAGTCTGCCAGCCAACTGGCGGCGATCGACAGGTCTCAGGCAGTGATCGAATTCAAGATGGACGGGACCCTGGTTACGGCCAACGACATCTTCCTCAAGGCCACGGGTTACACGCTCGACGAGGTCAAGGGCAAACATCACAGAATGTTCGTAGACGAGGTCTACCAGCAGAGTGCGGATTACGGCGAATTCTGGGCCAAGCTGAACCGGGGCGAGTACCAGGCGGGGGAGTACCGGCAGATCGGCAAGGGCGGGAGAGAAGTCTGGATTCAGGGCTCCTACAACCCGATCCTCGACCCCAATGGCAAACCGTTCAAAGTCGCCAACTACGCTACGGACGTCACCCCACAAAAGCTGGCGGCCGAGGATCTGAAACGGAAGGTGGACAGCATGTTGGTAGTGGTGTCCGCGGCCGGCGAAGGCGACCTGACCCACCAGATCACGGTGGGTGGCATGGACGCCATCGGACAAATGGGCGAAGGATTGGATACGTTCTTCAAAGATCTGCGTCAAAGCATCGGCAGCATCGGAGAGAGCGCTGTAAACCTGTCGGCCGCCTCGGAAGAGCTGACCACGGTTAGCCAGCAGATGAGCGCTAACGCGGAAGAGACGTCGGCGCAGGCCACGGTGGTCACCAAGGCTTCCGAGCAGGTCAACAAGAACCTGCAGACGGTGGCCACGGGGACCGAAGAGATGGGTTCCTGTATCAGGGAGATTGCCAAGAACGCCACTGAGTCGGCCAAAGTGGCGACGGCGGCGGTAAAGGTCACGGAAACCGCCACGGCCACGGTGGCTAAGCTGGGCGAATCGAGCGTCGAGATCGGCCAGGTAATCAAAGTTATCACTTCGATTGCGCAGCAGACCAACCTGCTCGCTCTGAATGCCACCATTGAAGCTGCGCGCGCCGGAGAGGCGGGAAAGGGCTTCGCCGTGGTCGCCAACGAAGTGAAGGAACTGGCGAAGGAGACGGCCAAGGCGACCGAGGACATCAGCCGCAAGATCGAGGCCATTCAAGAAGACACCAAGGCCGCGGTCGAGGCGATCGCGTCGATCAGCGGGATCATCAATCAGGTCAACGATATCTCAACCACGATTGCCTCGGCGGTGGAGGAGCAAAACGCCACCACCAACGAGATGGCGCGCAACGTGAGCGAAGCCGCGCAGGGCAGCAGCGAGATTACACAAAACATTGCCGGCGTCGCCGAAGCCGCCGCGGGCACGTCGCGTGGAGCCGGTGACACGCAGCAGGCGGCACAGCAGTTGGTGGAGACTTCCAAAGCGCTACGCGAGCTGGTCGGGAAGTTCAATATTGGCGGCGGTGGCATAAATAGAGGAAAGACCGGGGGAGGCGGCTCGTCTCCGAAAGGTCGGGCGGCGCACTCCTCGGGGTAGATTAGCGCGCCAGACTGCAGCAGCCCGTAGGATCGTGTGCCGGCGGAATTCGTTAGATACTCCAACGATCCGCAGGCTGATTCGGCGCATGAAAGTAGTTGCAATCCGGAAGGGGAAACGACGGCATTGGACAAGGCTCCCACACGCGTGCTCGTGGTCGACGACTCGGTAGTGATTCGCAAGTTGCTGTCCGAAACCTTGTCAGGCGACTCTGCCCTGGAGGTGGTGGGTACGGCCAGCGACGGGCGAATTGCCCTGGCGAAGATCCCCCTCCTCAAGCCCGACCTGATTACCCTCGACATCGAAATGCCGGTAATGAACGGGCTGGAGACTCTGGCGGCGATCCGCAAGTTGTATCCCAAATTGCCGGTTATCATGTTCAGCACGCTCACCGAACATGGGGCGGCAGCGACCCTGGATGCGCTCTCCCTGGGGGCGTCGGACTATGCCACCAAGCCCAGCAACAGCGGCAGCATGGCGGTTGCGGTCGAAGCGGTTCACAACGAACTCATTCCCAAGATCAAGGCATTGTGCGGCGTAGCCACCCTGAAAGTCGCGCCTTTGGTCCGGCCTCGTACAGTATTGCAGACTGCGCTGCGGTTCAAACCACGTATCGAAGTTGTGGCGATCGGTACTTCAACCGGTGGTCCGAACGCCTTGGCTGAAGTCTTGCCGCGAATTCCGAAAGACTTTCCCGTGCCGATCGTGGTCGTGCAGCACATGCCGCCAATTTTTACCCGTCTGCTGGCGGAACGGCTGGCCAGTCGATCCGTCATTCCGGTGGAAGAAGCGACTGCGGGCGTGATTCTCTCACCCGGGCGTGCCTGGATTGCGCCGGGAAACTTTCACATGCAGGTTATACGCGTAGGAGCGGGCCGGCGCCTGAACTTGAATCAAGACCCGCCTGAAAACTTCTGCCGCCCGGCGGTTGATGTGCTCTTTCGTTCGGTGGCGCTGGCCTACGGCTCGAATGTTCTCGCAGTGGTAATGACCGGAATGGGCTCGGACGGCACCCTTGGAGCGCAAGACATTCGCGACGCCGGTGGAGACGTCATCATCCAGGACGAGGCTACCTCCGTCGTATGGGGAATGCCCGCGCTGGTCCATGCTTCGGGACTCGACGACGGCGCATATCCTGTCGATCATTTGGCAGCGGAGATTACTCGTCGGGTGCTGCAGAGCCGTGGTCCTCGATCCCCGCTTAACCTGAAAAATTACGCCGCCTTGGAACATCCTGCAAAATGACGCAGCGCCCCCATTGTTTCAACCATTGCTTTCATTAGATGCAACGAAGGTGTCGCTCTGATTTAACGCGGCAGTTGCCTTACATCGACAGTTTGTTTAATATCACATCATGGATGTCAGGCACCATCCTGATGTTGCTGCTTGCCGAATTGCGGCGGCAATTGGCGAGCCGGCACGCGCACGCATGCTCTACTGCCTGCTGGACGGCCGTGCCCGAACCAGCACCGAACTGGCCATGGTCGCGGAAGTGACCCCGTCAACCGCGAGTGTGCACTTGCAACGGCTGAAGACGCAGCGATTGGTCAAGGTGCTCGCTCAGGGGAAACATCGCTACTACAGCCTGGAAGGGGCAAACGTAGCGGCTGCGCTTGAAGCCTTGAGCGTGCTTGCTGGCGGATCCCGCTCCGCGTTTGTGCCGACTGCGCCGAACCCGCTGCGGGCCGCGCGCACTTGCTACGACCACATCGCGGGAATCCTGGGCGTCTCGTTGCATGACCGCTTTAAGTCGCTGGGTTGGATTTCATCTGGTCCGAGAGGCCATGACAATGGATACGACCTCACTCCGGCCGGAGCGAAAGCGTTCGCGAGTCTGGGGATGAACATTGACGCAACTCGGACGCTGCGACGCCGTTTCGCGTATGGCTGCGTAGACTGGAGTGAGCGGCGCCCGCATGTTGGCGGGGCGGTCGGTGCGGCTCTGCTGGACGTTGCCCTAAAACGAAAATGGGTCATGCAGGATCTCAACAGTCGCGCCTTGGCCGTCACCCGAGTTGGCCGGCGCGAGATGCTGACTCGCTTCGGCCTTCATCTTTGAGACGCATCTACGTGAGCATAGGCCAGCGTTTCATGGGCAATTGTTGATCATCATCTCGCGACAGTGACGCGCCATCTGTCGCTCTTCCTGGGTGGGGACAATCTGAATCTTGTCTGGGGTCAGCCCAAGAACTTCAAGGCCGCTCGTAGCCCTGGATCGAATGTAATCGCTGTGCTCCCCGATGCCTCCGGTGAAGACGAGAAGATCCGCACCTCCCAGCAAAGCCATATAAGCCCCGATTGTTTTCCGAACCGAAACCGCGAATACATCCAAAGCAAGACGGGCATTTGAATCATTGGAGCGGACCCGTTCTTCCAGCGCTTTCACATCGCTCTCGCCGGACGAGAGAGCGAAAAGACCGCTCCGATGGTTGAGCAGGTCCTCAAGTTTGTCGGCGTCAAACTCCTCATTTCGCATCAGGTAGATGAGGACACCTGGGTCGAGATCGCCAGATCGGGTTGCCATTGGAATACCGCCGGTGGGAGTGAGGCCCATGGTGGTGTCGATCGATATCCCGTCTCGAACGGCACACAGACTCGCTCCGTTACCTAAATGCGCGAAGATAGCCCTCTTGGGAAGCTTTGCGCCGAAGTGGTGCACCAGCGACTCATAAGAAATACCGTGGAAGCCGTAGCGTCGAATCCCAGCGTCGAAGAAGTGATGCGGCAGGGCAAAGTGCGATGCGACCTCCGGGATGGTTTGATGAAAAGCGTCATCGAAGCAGGCAAAGTGTGCGGCCGACGGGAAGATGGATTGCGCCGAAGCGATAAGCGTTAACGCCTGCGGGATGTGCAACGGCGCAAAGTGCGTGGCGGAACGCAGTTGATCTAAAACTTTCGGCGTGATGAGTTGGTGCGAGCGAAGGTGGGGCCCTCCGTGCACCACGCGGTGGCCCACAGCCGCAGGTATGTCGCGAATATGTTCCCGCATAGCCGAAGCGAGAACGCTAAGCGCGTGGCTCTGCGATTCGTGGATGCTTTCGCGCTGCACCAGCGCTGCCCCGTCGGCGGCGCGAATGTGGAGGGCGCCATTGCTGCGTCCAATACCGTCAGCGCTTCCGGTCAGCAGGGGCTCTTCGTCGCTCGTTCCGCGATAGTACACACCGAACTTCAGCGACGATGAGCCGCTGTTCAGCACGAGAATCAGATCGCCTTTTCCGACTGACTTTTCCACGTAGCCTACTTCATCCATTTCCAGTTGCGAATCTCCTCTTTGTCGATGCCCTCCGCATGGGCGTAGTTGATGCTCTCGATGATCTGATCCTTCAGCCACTCTTTAACGTGCGCGCCTTTCGGATGCAAGCGCGGAGCGCGGTCGATGACGTCGATAGCCAGATTGAAGCGATCGACCTGATTGAGAATGGCGAGTTCGAGTGGAGTGTTGATATTGCCTTTCTCCTTATAGCCGCGCACATGAATGTTGTCATGATTCGTGCGGCGATAACTAAGCTTGTGGATCAGTGAGGCGTAGGAGTGGAAGTTGAAAATCACAGGTTTGTTGCTGGTGAACAGAGAATCGAAGTCGCGATCCGACAGGCCGTGTGGATGTTCGCTCTCCGGCATGAGGCGGAAGAGATCCACGACGTTGACGAAGCGGATTTTTAGATCAGGGAAGTGCTTCTTCAGAATCTCGACCGCCGCGAGTGACTCCATGGTTGCGATATCGCCGGCACAAGCCATCACCACATCAGGCTCTTCGCCATCGTCCGTTGAAGCCCAGTCCCAGATGCCGATGCCTTTGGTGCAATGCGTCACCGCATCCTCCATCGTGAGGTACTGCAAATGTTCCTGCTTGTCCGCGACGATGACGTTGACGTAATCACGCGAGCGGAGGCAATGATCTGTCACGCTAAGCAGGCAATTTGCGTCGGGAGGCAAATAGATGCGCACCACCGCCGGGCTCTTGTTGGTCACCACATCAAGGAATCCCGGATCCTGGTGCGTAAATCCATTGTGATCCTGCCGCCACACCAGCGATGTTATGAGGATGTTGATTGATGGAATGGGCGCTCGCCAGTCGATTTCTTTCTTGGACTTCTCCAGCCATTTGGCGTGCTGGTTGAACATCGAATCGATTATGTGTACGAAGGCTTCATACGATGAAAAGAAGCCATGGCGGCCGGTGAGGACGTAACCCTCAAACCAGCCTTCGAGTGTGTGCTCGCTCAACATCTCCATGACGCGTCCGAAGACATCGAGTTCGCCGCCGTCGGCATCTTCCGGCATGTATTCGGCAAGCCATGTTTTCTTCGACGCGGCATAAATGGCGGTGAGCTTGTTGGACGCAGTCTCGTCGGGCCCGAAGACGCGGAAGGAATTCATGTTGCGGCGCATGACTTCGGCAAGGAAGTGTCCCAGCACGTCGGTGGGCAGAGCGTAGGCCGCGCCCGGCGCCGCTACTTCGACGGCATAGTCGCGAAAGTCTGGCAGCTCAAGTTCTTTTCGCAACACTCCGCCATTCGCATGCGGATTGGCGGAGATACGGCGTGACCCCGAAGGCGCGAGTTCCTGCAATTCCTGTATGAGCTTTCCGCTGGCGTCGAATAGCTCTTCGGGCTTGTAGCTGCGCATCCAGTCTTCTACGATCTTCAGATCCTTCTTATTCGTCACCGGGTCGGAGACGGGAACCTGGTGCGCCCGCCACGACCCTTCTACTTTGTGGCCGTCCACCTCTTTCGGCCCTGTCCATCCCTTCGGGGAGCGAAGTACGATCATGGGCCAGCGCGGACGCGTGGCGTCGCCAGTGGAGCGGGCGTGCTGCTGGATCGAACGAATCTCCAGAACGCATTGCTCCAGCGTCGAAGCCATTTTCTGATGCATCGCAGATGGGTCATCGCCCTCCACGAAATAAGGTTTATGGCCGTATCCGATCAGCAACGCTTCCAATTCTTCGTGGGGAATGCGCGCGAGAATCGTGGGATTTGCGATCTTGTAGCCGTTGAGGTGCAGAACCGGCAGGACAGCGCCATCGCGAATCGGATTCAGGAATTTGTTGGAATGCCAGGAGGTCGCAAGCGGACCGGTCTCTGCCTCGCCATCGCCAACTACGACCGCGACGATGAGATCGGGATTGTCGAACGCAGCTCCGTAAGCATGCGAGATGGAGTAGCCGAGCTCGCCGCCTTCGTGAATCGAGCCGGGAGTTTCCGGCGTACAGTGCGAACCGATTCCACCTGGAAACGAAAACTGCCGAAAAAACTTGAGCAAGCCCGCTTCGTCGCGGCTTTTATCGGGATAAATCTCAGAGTAGTGGCCTTCGAGATAGCAGTTTGCCAGTGTGGCCGGCGCCCCGTGACCCGGGCCCGAGACGTACATAACATTCAAGTCATATTTCTTGATGAGACGGTTCAAGTGAACCCACACGAACGACTGGCCGGGATCCGATCCCCAATGACCGAGCAGACGATTCTTGATGTGCTCAGGCTTCAGGGGTTCACGGAGCAGGGGGTTCGCGCGAAGATAGATCATGCCCGCCGAGAGATAATTGCAAGCTCGCCAGTAAGCATTCATCCTCCTCAGTTCTTCGGACGGAAGCGGTGCCAAGACAGTTGTGCCAGCCATGAGATGTTCTCCGATAATTGAGAATCGGGATATTGCGGGGCGATACTGCTGCCTTTAAAAAAACCTAGACTATTCTGATGCGGAGAGCTGATCCTACGATCTAAGATGTGCCGGCCGTTTCCCGGAGTGTCACTCGCGAGAACACGACCGGCTTCGATTCCATGGATTTATTGCGGGGGCGGTGGACCTTGCCGGTCAGAGCCGGCCCCGGGCGGGCCCTGGCGATGCTCCTGCATCCATTGTTCACGCTTGGCCTGCATGTCGTCCCACTTCTTTTGCTGATTGGAGTCGAGAAGCGCTCGGATCTGTGCGTCGCTGGTCTTGTGGATCTCCATCATCTTGGTATGGCGATCCTGCTGCGAACTGGAAGTGTCCTGCCGCAGGCTCTCCATCTGTGAGCGTTCGGATTGAAGCACGTCCTGAACCTTGGTTTGTTGATCGGAGGTGAGCTTCAGTTGTTTGGTCAGTTCCTGGGTGCGCTGTGCGGGGTCGGGCGGGCCATGTCGCCAGTGACCGTTGTCATGCGAGGGCGGGGATTGTTGATCGTTGGACGGGCTGTCCTGGGCCGCCGCGAAGGACGCGCCGACCGAGATAAGTCCGGCCGCGACAAGAACGAGCAGGCATTGCTTGAGCATAGAGATCTCCTCTAGAACACGAACTGTCTACATGTATGAATGCATTATGAGCCGGAAGTTGCGCAGGAGGACAGCCATTAGGGCAATTTTTGCATAACTTTACAAACCGTGTCGTCGATCTGGGGTGTGGGAACAGGTTGCCAACTTTGGTTTCACTCAGCCGTAACCTTTCGGATCTCAAGCCGATCGAAAACGCCACAGATCTTTACAGCTGACGGGAGCGGGGAGCGGTATGATCCGAGCAAGAGAGCGCCGTACGTCTGCGCCAAACTATGAGGAGTTCCACTCTTCGCATTCTAGTGATCAAGGGCAGGCTGCGCCCTAACTTTGTTTTTCCGCTCCTCTTCTTATTTTATGTCCTGACGTTTCACCCGCATCTTTTGCTGGGGCAGGCGGCTCCAGCGGCTGCAGGGCGAAGTGTTCACGGCGTGGTGAAATCGGGGAATGTGGCGATTCCCGGTGTGACGGTTACGGCAACGAATAGTGTCACCGGCCAAAAAGTGACAACCTCGACAGATGTGGATGGCAGTTATTCGCTGCAAGTCACATCCGACGGCCGCTACTCAGTTCGTGCCCAAATGGCAGCCTTTGCGCTGGTGACAAAAGAAGTGGTGGTCGACGCGACTAATAGCAACGCAGAGGTAGGTCTCGAGTTGCTTCTGCTCTCACGCGTGCAGAAAACCGAACCGGCAGAACAAATCTCGCGGCGGCCATCCGCGGGGTCCGGCACGGGCCGCGGATTCCAGAACCTCGCCCTGATGCAGAGCGCCGAAGGTCAGGAAACAGGTGGCAATGGCACAAGTGACATTGTGCCGCCAGGCATGCCCGTACCGGGCATCGCGCCCGACAGCGCCACCGAGTCCGTTGCCGTCTCCGGAAGCAACTCCAGCCCCTTTGCCGGAATGAGCAGTGCCGAGATGCAACAGAGATTCAGCGACGCCAGGCAGGGAGGGGGATTTGGGGGCGAAGGGTTTGGCGGAGGCGGTGGTGGCTTCGGTGGCGGCGGCTTCGGCGGAGGTCCGATGGTCTTCGGTAGACGAGGGTATGACGTGAACAAGCCCCACGGCTCGATCTACTACGGGATCGGAGACTCCGCTCTCAACGCCGCTCCCTACTCATTGACCGGCCAACCCGTGATCAAGCCCAGCTACGAGCAGAATAACTTCGGCGGATCCATGGGGGGGCCGTTGAACATTCCCAAGATATATCATGGCGGAGACAAGACTTTTTTCTTCGTCAACTACAACGGAAAACGCGGCGAGAATCCCTTCGATCAGTTCTCAACCGTGCCAACCTTGCTCGAGCGCCAGGGCAATTTTTCACAAACCGTCTACCCTTCCGGGTCCAATGCCGGACAGCCCGTCCAGATCTTCAATCCCGCCACCAACGCGCAGTTCCCAAACAATACGATTACGCAAATCAACCCGACCGCCGCCGGGCTGCTGCCATATATTCCCTTGCCCAATCTGCCGGGGGACTTTCAGAATTTTCATTTCATCACTTCAGCCAACAGCAGCAGCGATGACCTGAACATCCGCATAAACCATAGTTTCAGCGCCGCATTGCGCGGGCGTCGACAGGGTGGCGGGCGCAGAGGTCCGCAGAACAACCTCACCTTCGGTTTCCACTACCACGGATCGAGCGCCGATCTAACTAATCCTTTCCCCAGCATAGGCGGCCACACGGACGTTCGCAGTTTCGATATTCCGATTTCCTATGTTCGCAGTTTTGGAAAGTTAACCAACATCGCCCGCTTTGATTTCAACCGAAGCCGTACCAGTACCCAGAACCTTTACGCGTTTGTGGACAACATCACCGGAACTCTGGGGATCACTGGAGTCTCGCAGAATCCCTTTGATTGGGGCCTGCCGGGTCTTTCATTCACAAATTTTGGCGGTTTGCAGGATGTCAATCCGGCGCTCGTGCGCAACCAGACATTCACTTATTCCGACAACATGATCTGGAATCACGGCAAGCACATCTGGCGATGGGGAGGAGATTTCCGCCGGATTCAGCTCGACACAGAAACCGACAGCAACGCGCGGGGGAGTTTCATTTTCACTGGATTGAATACTTCGCAGACTGTGGGCGGTCAGCCGGTGGCTGGAACCGGTTTCGATTTCGCCGATTTTCTGCTCGGCCTGTCTCAACAGACCTCGGCACAGTTTGGCGCGAACAACTACCACTTCCGGGGAAACTCCTGGGATCTGTATGCACAGGACGAGTGGAAGTTGCGGGACAATCTGACACTCAACCTGGGCGTGCGTTACGAGTATGTTTCACCCTACACCGAAATCAACAACCGCATCGTGAATCTCGATCTGTCGCCCGGCGTGTTGAGCCTCTCGGCCGGACCTCCAGCCGTAGCGGTCGTATTGCCCGGCCAGACCGGCCCTTACAACGGAACCTTTCCCGCCACGCTGGTGCGGCCCGACCGCGACAACTTTGCACCTCGTGTTGGTTTTGCCTGGAAACCATTCTCCAAGACCGTGGTGAGGGGCGGCTACGGCATCAACTACAACACCGGGGCCTATCAGGGAATAGTTCAGCAACTCGCGTTCCAGCCGCCGTTTTCATTTACCGAGACCAACGTGCAGTCGGGCCCCGGTCAGCTGACGTTGCAGAATGGATTTCCGCCAGCTCAATCCGTCGGGATCACCAACAACTACTCAGTGAATCCCAACTACCGCTTGGGTTACGTTCAGATTAGGAACCTGGACATCCAGCAGCAAATTAAACCTACTTTGCTGCTGAACATCGACTACACGGGAACCGGCAAAGAAAACCGGAACCAACAACAATCCCCTGATGCAGAATGGATCGGAGATCATTCCGAGTGTGACTCACGTTTTCTCTATCTCGCAGCATCTGTACCTGTATTACGAAGTCTACGATCCCGGACGCGTCAGCGCAGACGACGCCAAGCCCAAAACCGGTGACGGTAAAGGAATTCGGCTGCTGACGAACATCGCTTTCTTCCAAGGTAAGGTGAAGGCGTACGAAAGCCCGCTGCAAGAAATACAAGAAATCAATGCGCCGGACCGGAAAGCGGCGATCTTCCAGTTGGACGTGCCGTTAGCCCAATTCAAACCCGGCTTCTATACCTGCCAGGTCAACGTGGTCGACGACGCGACCGGACGATTCACATTTCCGCGACTCGCATTCCTGGTGCGGCAGTAGCCGCGGGCCAAGGCGTTTTTCGAATCGAGGAGCTTCCCAAAACAGCAAAACAGCCGTCGGTGGAAGTCCACCCGACGGCTGATAACTGCCTACAGCTGAAAGCTCTTACCGCTGCGCCTTGGCTGATTCGATCGCATCGTGCAGTTCATGCTCTGCTCTGCGCAGTGCCTCTTCCGCCTTCACGCCATGTCCCGCCATATCGTAGTGGTTGGCAGCGCGGGCATTTTCCAGTTCGTGAATTGATTCAAGTACCTGGTTATCCACTGCTTCGAGGTCGTGCCAGTCATGAACTCGCTCGGCAACCGCAATTCCAGCAACAAACGACAGACACGCAGAAAGAACGCCAATTCCAATTGCTTTCTTCACAATTTTCCTCCCAAGGTTGTGGATTAATCCGGTCCACACAGACACCGGTCATCTTCTTCGAACCCGGACCTCCCGTCAGAATGAAATAAATGTATGTACTTTGGTAACGTCCGCCTGGGTTGCTGCTTCTGCCAATCGGTCCGCAGGGGTTCGTGGTCCGAGCATTTTCAGGTGTGGATCAGGAGAGAAATGACAATGAGCTGGCCTTCAAACAGCAGCCTGATCTCCAGGGCAGGACTGTCGGCCAGGGAGTGCAGGCTGTAGTCACTGCCAGTGATGACGGTGGGCGGAGACAGCATGCAGCCTTCTGCCAGACCCGCAATCTTGTTCTTGAAGTTGCCCGCCACCATATTGCAGACTTCGCCGAGTGCGTCCGACATCTCGGGGCCGACTTTGTCCAGTTCCACGCCCAGCATTTTAGAAGTCATAAGCGCAGCCGCCTTCCCACTGCAGCGAACGCTAAGCACGCCGGACAGTTGTCCTGCTAGTCCGACCATCGCGGTAACCTCTAGGACTGTTTCCTCCTCCGTTGCCGGAACGGCCAATTGGCAGCCCAGCATAAGCTCGAAGACTTCCCGCGTCGCCGTGTCGAGCCGAGGAATCCAGGTTTCGTGGCTACCGGTTGGGGCAAGCAACTCACCCAAAGACTTCATGACTTCCCTCCCAAAACGGGGACGACATGTTCCTTCACTTGCTCCGGCGTGAACGGTTTGCGAATATAGCCGCGAGCCCCGTGGGACAAGGCCTCCACCACATGAGACTCGCTGCCTTCCGTTGTGATCATCACTACGGGCACGTCTTTGGCGTTCGGCACTCCCGGAAGCTGTTTGATGAACTCCAGCCCGTCCATCACCGGCATGTTGATGTCGCACAGGATCAGATCCACCTGGTTTTCCTGGAGGGCAACAAGCGCCTCAGCCCCATTCCCCGCCTCGGTTACCTTGGACAGGTCAATACCTGCCTGGCGTAGCGACCGCTCCACGATCTTTCGCATGACCGAGGAATCGTCGATAATCAGAGCTCGTATGGGCATAAGTCTCTAGTCACTCCTCGGGCGAATGGCCTCGAGGTTTCCGTCTTTTGCGTCGCTTTTGGATATATCGGCACGGGGTGATCGGACTTTAGGACGGGGTACGGTACGGGAATCCGCGCATGCCGTACTGGCCTTCTCGAACTCAGTTGACCATTAGTCAAGGATTTACGTCTCACGTTTGAGAATCGGCGGTCGAAAATTTCCGAAGGAGGTAATTCTGATGAACCGTGTCTTCCAGACTCTGCCTTTGCTGGTGATGGTACTGTCAACCATTCCTTGCGACGCGCAAGTGAATCCCTACAAAGATCCTACGCCCGGTGTTTCTGGTTATCGCGCAGAGGTCCTGGCTGAAGTCAGGGTCCAAGAAGACAAGTTCGTGCGTCTGGCCGAGGCGATTCCCGCCGACAAATACACCTGGCGTCCCGGCCCCGATGTTCGTTCTATAGCGGAAGTCTTTCTGCACGTGGCGGCGGCGAATTACAACCTCCCGAAGCTCATCGGCACGCCTCCGCCGGCGGATATCGACATCCCGAAGCTGGAGAAATCCACCACTGACAAGGCCAAAGTCATCGCCATCCTGAAGGACTCCTTCGCGCATGAGCGTGACGGCATCATGAAAATGCCAGACGCCGACTTGGAAAAAAGCCTCGACTGGTTTGGTGGCAAGAACACGGAGCGAGGCATATTGCTTTTTATGACTCGCCACACCGCGGAACATCTCGGACAATCAATCGCTTACGCCCGTTTCATTGGTGTCGTTCCACCCTGGACCGAGGACCAGCAGCGCCAGCAGGCGTCACCGCCGCAGAAAGGCAAGTGAGACGAGCGAGGTTCGTTCAGGTGTCGGTTGAATCCTCACTCAGGGAAGGCTGCGTGATCGAAACCAGACTGCTCGCTGCCGCTGGAGCGTGCAGTCCGCACTCCGTTTTGTTGAATCCGGACCACCGTCCCGCCCGCGCGTCTTCTCCGGTACGTACGCTTCTCGTGCAATGCGTGCACCCGATGCTTGGATAGCCCTGATCATGCAGGGGATTGTAGGGAACGTCGTGGTCATGAATGTAGCGCCAGACACGCGCGGCACTCCAGTCGGCGAGCGGATTGATCTTGACCAGATGGAACTTCGCGTCCCACTCGACCTTGAGCGCGCCGGCTCGGGACGCGGTCTGATCACGACGAATGCTGGTCACCCACGCGCGGAGGTGAGAAAGCTTTTTTCGCAGGGGCTCGACCTTTCTAAGATTGCAGCAGGCATCCGGATCGCGGGCCCAGAGCGCCAGACCGTGCAAAGATTCCTGGTGATCCGGCGTCAGAGCTGATTTGAGCCTATCCACTTTGATCCCATAGCGCTTCTCGACTCGCTCCATCAGATTGTAAGTTTCCGGAAATAAGAAATCGGTGTCGAGGGTAAAGATACGGAATTTCGGCTGCACTCTCGCGGCAATGTCAATCAGCGCCATGCCCTCAGGGCCGAAGCCCGATGCAATCTCGACATAGCCTCCGAAAGTTACGAAGGCCCACCGCAACAGGTCTTCTGGAGCCCACTGCTCGACCAACTGATGAATTCTTTCCACCTCCTGCTTCATGACGTTTGCTCCTCATCCCCGGTATGCGAACTACGTGAAAGTTCCAGCTCTGTGTGCATCACGAATGCGGGTTCGCTCCAAGACCAACGGTTCCAGGCCCCGAGTTCGTCCCCAGAAAAATGCGGGCCGGCATGGCGCAAGGCTTCTCCAATGACCAGCAGCGTCGGCGCGGGTAGATGAGGAGCATCCTCCAGGTTCACGATGTCGGTTGAAAAGACTTGTTCTTGCGGAGTCGTGGCGCGCGAAATAATTGCGCATGGCGTCTCGTCCGGCAGGCCCGCTGCCCGAAGTTTGGCGGCAATCTCCGAATAGCGCTGACCGGGCATGTAGATCACCACGGTGGCCCCTAAGGACACGAGCGCGCGCCAATCGGTCGGGTCGGCGCCGCTCGCCGAATGTCCCGCGAGGAAAACCAAGGCGTGGGAAGACTGCCGATGGGTCAGGGGAATTTGCGCGGTCGATGCGGCCCCGAGAGCAGCAGTAATGCCGGGCACAATTTCGAAATCGACATTCGCCTTGCGCAGCGCCGCGATTTCTTCGCCGATGCGGCCAAAGATAAGCGGATCGCCGCCCTTGAGCCGCACCACCTGCGATCCAGACGCAGCCAGAGTCACCATGAGGAAGTTGATTTCTTCCTGGCCGATGTTCTTTTTCCCGCAGCGTTTGCCGACGTTGCGCATCTGCGCATGAGCCGGAGCGAGGCGGAGGATCTGTTCCCCAACGAGGTCGTCGTGCAACACGGCGTCTGCATGTTTCAGCACGCGTGCGGCTTTGAGAGTCAATAGTTCGGGATCGCCCGGACCGGACCCGACGAGGTAGACTTTGCCTGTCATAGTGCGGCACTCCTTCCATTTGTCTTCGGGCCAGCCGCGACGGTAGCTTCGAACGCCTCGGCGCTGGCCAGCGATTGCAATAGAAATCGTTTGCGTTCCGGCTCTAGATTGCTCGCCAGAATTTTTCGTCGGGTTTCGCCCAGTTCCGCGACCCAACCTTCATATCCTGGTCCGAACTGGCGCTCCAGTTGTTGCCGGATTCTTTGGGCGAGCGACGGACTCTGCCCTGAGGTTGAGATCGCAATTTGCAGATCGCCGCGCTGAACCACCGCGGGATAGTAGAAATCACACTGCTCGGGAACATCGACGACGTTGCACAAAACGCCTCGGGCGTGCGCCTCGCCGAATACAAACTCATTCAGGTCACGCGAAGCGGTAGCGACAACAACGAGAAACACGTTATCCAAATCTGACAGAACAAACCCGCGCTCTTCGAGCACGATCTGGCCAAGGCGGTCCCACTCCCGCACGGCGTCACTTGCTTCGTGCGCCACAACCCGAATCTTGGCCCCAGTCGGCAGCAGTCCGCGAATCTTGGGCTCGCCGATTCGTCCGGCGCCCACAACCAGTACATGGCGGCCATCCAGTTTCACGAATATTGGAAACAAACTCTTCACTCCAATCCACCTCTCCCGTTCCTGGCTAACCTTCGATTCCGTGGGGCACGCGGCCGGGCGATAGATCCCGAGGCACAGGCTCCACTACTTCTCCAGCCAAGAATGCACGCAGTTCCGCATCGCCGTGGCGCGCGAAAAATTGCCGCAGATTTTCACCATTAGCGCGGTCATTTGAATAGCGGTGTAACAGACGCTCTATCGCGTCCGGAACTTCGCTGGCGAGACAGCGATAACCAACCGCCCGCGCAATCGACTGATGCAGGCCCACTGCGCCGCCCAGGCAGAAGTAATACGCATCCATCATGCGGTCGCCGACTTTCAGTTTCTTGCCTTCGATTCCAATGTCGGCGATCCAGTGCTGGCCGCAACTGTTGGGGCATCCGGTAACGTGCAGTTTCAGGTGCTGCTCGAAGCCGGGGAGCCGCTGCTCCAGTTCTTCGACCAGCCATCGCGAGAAGCTCTTGGTCTCGGTGATTGCCAACTTGCAGAATTCGGTGCCACTGCAAGCCACGGCTCCGCGCCAGAACGGCGAGCCGCCCACTCGCAATCCGATCGCATCCAGTTCTTTCGCCAGTGATTCAGCTTGCAACCGCGGTACGTTGACCACCAGCAGATTTTGCATGTTGGTAGTTCGCAACTCGCCATTGGCGAAACGGTCGGCAAGATCGGCGACGCTGCGCATCTGGTCGGCGGTGATTCGTCCGCGTAAAACCGCCGCTCCTACATAGCAATATCCAGGCTGTTTTTGCGCATGGATTCCGATGTGGTCGCGGTAGACGTCATCCGGCGCATCCCCATAGGCCGCCGGATCCAGATGGAACCCAACTCGTTGCTCCAGTTCCCTCTGGAAGTCGTCTGCTGTCCAGCCGTGGCGCAGGAACAGGAACTTGAGACGCGCCCGCTCGCGATGCTCCCGCAATTGGCTGGACTCGCGGAAGAGTTGAGCGACGCCCTTAATTACTGGCTCGACCTGGCTCCAGCGCACGAATGCATTCAAGCGAGCCGCGAGATGGGGTTCTGCCGAGAGTCCGCCGCCGACGCGCAGCGAGAACCCGGTTTCCGGCTTTCCGTTCAGTGTGCGCGTGATTGCGGTCAGCCCGACGTCGTTGATCTCCGGGTAAGCGCACCAGACGCGGCAACCCGTGATCGAGATTTTGAATTTGCGAGGCAGATTGTAAAAATCAGGATTCCCGACCAGCATCTGCGTCACAGCCAGTGCAAGCGGTGAAGCATCGCAGATTTCGTCGGCATCCACGCCTGCAACCGGACAGCCGGTGACGTTTCGCGTGACATCGCCGCAAGCGCCCATCGTGTTCAGGCCGCACTGCCACAAGGCTTCAAGAATTTCGGGAAGCGATTCGACGGTCACCCAGTGAAGTTGGATATTCTGCCGCACGGTGAGGTCGGCAATCCCGCGAGCATAGCGTCGCGTCAGCTCAGCGATGGTGCGCAGTTGGAAAGAATTCAGAATTCCATTAGCGATGCGAATCCGAACCATAAAGCAGGGCAGCGCCTTGCCCTCGCCGCCCTGTCCGCCGACCACGCCGGCTCCATCGCCCTGGGTGTAAACGCCCCACCAGCGGAGGTAGGTGCCCAGCCATTCGGGTGGGATTGAATCGAAGCCGGTTCGGGCGAAGCCCCGAATTTCGTCGAGTCCCGCCCACGGATTTTTCTCAAGCTTCAGCCGTTCGACTCGCTGTGCTTTCGTCTCTTTGACCGTTTCAGTTTGTGCCATAAAAAGAAAAACCCACCGCCAGCTTCCTACTGGCGGTGGGTTCGATAAGTGCTGGGACTAAGAAATCTCTAAGTCAGCAACCTCCCGGCGCCAGAAGACACGACTGCGCAACAACAAGTACAACAGCACATGCAGTCGAAACTCTTCTGGTACTGGTCTAACATTGTGTCGTCGATTCTAGGGTGTACTTGCGCAACTGTCAAACGCGTACTTGTAAAAAGATGCTGCCGGACGAAGACGTGGTGCAAATATTTTACGGTGCGCGGCCAGTCCAGGGACTTCACTTAACACAGCCATGTGTTAAGTGTCTTTGACGAAAGCTTCGCGGATGGAAAACAAAATGGCGTGAGAGACAGGATACCGAATTGATAACACGATGTTTACAGTCGATGGCGTGTGGGCAACTTCGAAGCGCGTAGACTTATCTTTAGTCGGTGATCTACGGTGATCTCCAGGCCATGGCGCGCAATCTGATAACGTCTAACATTAGAGCAGAATGTCCCTTCCTCTCCCCCGTTTGGTTTCGCGGTTTAATCTAAATTGACATCTTAAGATCTCGTGCACGAACTAGAAAAATCACGGCCCGGTCTGCAGGACATCCTGAACAAACCCATTCGCGACCTTGGTCTGAAGATCGAAGGGTCGCCCCTACAGCGCTTGGTGCTGCAGTTGAATCGGGAACTGGAGCAAAAGGGGCTGATGAAATTCCGTCCGCTTTGCTATCTCACCGATGAGTGGGGCTGTCCGTCCGGCGAGCCCGTGATCGGCATACCGTTCTATCTTGCGGACGCTGGCCTGGCTCAGCTCGAAAAGGAAATGAATGACCTCGAGGACCCGCGCGAGATCATGATGTATCTCAGGCATGAAGCCGGACACGCCTTTAACTACGCTTATAAGCTTCACCAGACGCCAGAATGGAAGCAGCTTTTCGGGTCTTTTCGCCGCCCCTATCACGACAACTATCGACCCATCCCGTTTTCACGAAACTTTGTCCGTCACTTGGCTGGTTGGTATGCGCAGAAGCATCCCGATGAAGATTTTGCTGAAACCTTCGCAGTGTGGCTGACTCCGCGTTCCGCGTGGCGAGATCGCTACCGGGGCTGGGGTGCGATGGCGAAGCTGCAGTACATGAATCGGATCGCCAGAGAGTTGGGGAACGCGGATCCGGTTCGCCGCCGCGGGCGTACCGACATCACGGTCGACGAAATGGAAGCCACCGTTGCTGAGTTCTATCAGCGGATCAACGACGAGGTCCCACTCGTGGACCTGGCGCTGGATACCGACTTGCGTGACATTTTTGACGCGTCCAAACGGCGCAAGACCGCCAAGCCTGCGCACGAATTCCTGCACGCGCAGAGGAAAGCGGTAGTGGACAAAGTGGCTTACTGGACCGGAGCCCAGCGTCCGCTGATCAAGAAATTAATCGAGGTGATTGAGCAGCGAATCGAGGAGCTAGGCCTGTTCGCCGATACTGGACGGGAGTCCGAACACCTCATTCAGATCACCGTCTACGTGACGGCGTTGGCCATGAACTACATGGCGCGCGGAAAGTTCGTGCATCCATGACAACCATAAACAACTATGATTTTGTTACAAGCTGGAGGCAGCAATGACCAGCGCGAAGCTGAAAGTCGCCGTGCTCTATGACGTCTGGGAAGACGACGTGGCGGCGTCCGAGGTCGTGGAGGAAAAGCCGCTTGCCCGCAAGGCCAAGTCAAAGCCAAAACGCAAAGCGCGAATCGAAAAGGAAGATCGTGAGGAGATCTTCGAAGCTCTCGAGAAACTCGGTCACGAACCGTTCTATCAAGTGCTGGACGGCCGTCCGCAGTGTCTGACCTCTTTGGCAAAATGCGGGGCCGATCTAGTCTTCAATCTCACCGAGTCCTTCGCCGGCGACGACACCAAGGAGATGAACGTTGCCGCCTATATGGACCTGTTGGATATGCCTTATACCGGCGGCGGTCCGCACGCGCATTTTCTCGCCCAGGACAAGGGCACGGCGAAAAAAATGTTTGAGTTCCACGGCATAAAAACGCCTTTTTTTGCGACTTCCTATCGCGGCCGCCTCGAGCACGCCCACGACATCTCGTTCCCGCTAATCGTGAAGCCGGTCTCGGAGGACGGTTCCATCGGCATCAGCGCCGACGCGGTGGTAGACAGCGTGAAGGAACTCATGGAGCGGGTGGAATACATTCAGAACGAGTTCGATTCACCCGCACTGATCGAAGAGTACATCGAGGGCCGCGAGATCTATGCCGCTATCCTGGGCAGCTATGAACATGCTCAGACCCTGCCGCTGGTCGAACTCGACCTTTCCCGTCTGCCGAAGGGCACTCCGAAGATCGCCAGCTACGACGTGAAGTTCGAAAAGGACACGCAAGCCCACAAGCTGACCAAATCGCATCTGGTCACCGATCTCGACGAGGAAACTGTTTCCCGTCTACAAGCCACCGGGCTGGCGGCCTATCAGGCGGTCAAGCTTCGTGACTACGGACGCATCGACATGCGCCTCACGCCGAAAGGCGAAGTGTACGTAATCGAGGCCAACCCAAATCCGTGGCTTTCAAGCAAGCAGGAATTTGCCATGGCTGCCAAGGCCTCCGGGCGATCCTACACGCAGTTGATCGGCGAAATCGTGGATATGGCAATGCAGAGATATGCTCCCCGAAGCGGATCCGAAACCATCGCCTGAGAAGCCGCTAGGCTATCTTTTTTTTCTGTTGTTTCTGTCTGGTTACCATTTGCACAACTGGTAAGGGAAGCCGCAGCGTCCGTGATTGCGTCTCTCGCTTGGAAAACGCCTGGATAGCAATTCCATCCCCCTGCGGAAAGGGATTGGAAACTACTTCAAATTCCTGCCCATAAATGCGTATGCGCTTGGATTGCGCGTAGCCCATTCGCTGGAGCTGAGCGCAGACTTCGAGGACCTCAATTGATTGCTGGCTGGTGCTTAAAGTATGAATGCTCACGATAACTGGATTGTATCGGATAACGTAAGCACCGTCTTCCACAGAGGTCACAGCTCGGTGTGACGAGTTAAACGGTTTGTTTCCAGATCGATGGGCTCGGCGGGTAAAACCGGCGTCAAGCCGATTTCGCCAAACCGACCTCGACACAGCTGAGCGCGCGCTTCTTCAGAAGCTCAGCGATGCGATGTCTGATGTACCCATCTTCGGTGAGATGGGCAGCGGCGGTGTCGTCAAATTTCGATAGCACTAACCGATCCATAGGGTCACGCTTGGTGAAATCAGGATCAGCGCGGTAACAGAACTGGCAGTCGCGCCCTGTAGGCGTGTCCTTGCCCTTGCCCTGTGACTTGCGATGAAAGAGATCCATGATGACCTTTTCTCCTCGCCAGAGACGTTTGGTTGTGATGAATGCGCACACATATATACCACAAACGATAGGTCGGATTGCAAGAGAGAATTTGTACGATCAGAATCGGTCTTCGAAGCGTGCACCGCGATCAGATTTTTCGGAGGACGCGAACTCCAGCCGCGCCCTCGCGGGAACATGTCGCATGACTTGTGGTCAGAAAATGTGGCGGAATCCCCAGAAGAGCAAGCCGGAAAGAAGCATCGCCACGGGAAGAGTCAGAACCCACGCCAGCGCAAGATTTCGTACCGTCGCCCACTGCAGACCGGAGTGGTTCGCATACATGGTTCCGGCGACGCCCGAGGAAAGTACGTGGGTCGTGCTCACGGGCATGCCAAACCAGTCCGCGGCTCCAATGGTGAACATTGCCGTGATCTCAGCGGCAGCGCCCTGGGCGTAGGTCAAATGGTCTTTGCCGATTTTTTCTCCCACCGTGACTACGATCCTCTTCCAGCCAACCATCGTGCCCAGACCCAACGCCATCGCGACCCCATCCGGGAATGAACCGAGTGGAGGCGTCCGGGTGCTTCTTGTAACTGGCGAGTACGGCATCGTCCGCCAGGGAGAATTGCCCGTTGCCACGGCCAGCCAGCGTATTCTTGCAGAAAAGATGTTGGTCTGTTCCATGTGGGCAACTCGAAAAGGCGCAGCAGACCGTGCGCATGAGCGCAAAGCTACTTCTTCAAATCCTTCAATATCTCCCGCGCCGCGTTCGCACCCGACCCTCCAGTCAACCCCGCTCCCGGATGCGTACCCGAGCCGCACAAGAAAAGATTCTTGATCGGCGTGCGGTACCGTGCCCAATCTAGCAACGGACGCATTGTGAAGAACTGATCGAGCGCCAGTTCGCCATGGAAAATGTGGCCCCCTGTGAGTCCGTAAGTATCTTCGAGATCCTGTGGCGTAATGATCTGGTGCGTAAGAATCAGCTCGGGAAGTTTTGGAGCGTACTGCGCCAGCGTCCTGACCACGGTGTCGCCCAAGGCGACGCGCTGGCTATCCCAATCGCTGCCTTTCAGTTTGTAGGGCGCATACTGCATGTAAATCGACATTACATGCTTGCCTTCGGGCGCAAGCGATGGATCGGTGACCGAAGGAATCGCAATCTCAAGATAAGGCTGCTTGGAAAAGTTGCCGTACTTCGACTCGTCAAAAGCGCGCTCCAGATAGTCGATCTCAGGCCCAATGTGAATGCGTCCGCTCAACGCGCCAGTATCGCCTGCATCCTTCAAGGCCGTGAATTCGGGAAGGCCGGACAGCGCAAGGTTGACCTTCGCCACCGTCCCCGGCATGCGGTAGTGTTGCAGTTTCATCACGAAATCGGGCGACAGGTGAATGGGATCGACCAACTTCAAGAGCGTTCGCTTGGGATCGGCATTAGAGACGATTGCCTTTGCCGCAATCTCCTCGCCAGTCGAAAGCACTACGCTGACCGCGGCACCGTCCTTCACACGAACCTCGATGACTTCAGCTCCGCTGCGAATTTCGGCCCCCGCATGTGTGGCCGCTGAAGCCATGGCTTCGGCGATGGATCCCATCCCGCCTTGCGCGAAACATGCCGAGCCTGCGGGATGCGCGTCTCCCGCGCCGCGGATTAGAAGCACAAGGCTGGTGCCTGCCGACCACGGGCCGAGGAAAGTTCCGAAGATGCCGCGCGCGGCGATGGTTGCGCGAAGTAGTTCAGTGTCGAAATATTCGGCAACCAGGTCGGCGACCGCCATCGGTCCCCAGCGCAACAACCGGTACATATCCTTTTTGCCCAGGTTCCGAATCGATCGCCCGGTCTGGAGCAATCCCCACAAGTCGCCACGGCTCGGTTTGTCGATGTTGGGGGGCGCCAACGCAAGCGCCTCGCCAATTACCCTGCCCACCTTGGCTAGCGACACTTGCAATTCCGGATACTTGGCCGCGTCTTTTTGGGAAAACTTGGCAATCTCTTGCACGGACTTCTTCGTGTCGTTGTAGAGAATCAGAGCGCGCCCTGCGGGCGACAGCGCGACCACACCCACATCCGGCGTGATCAGCCGAAGCCCGTGCTTCTCCAGTTGCATGTCACGGATAATGTCGGGGCGAAGCGGGCCCGCCGAGTGCGCGAGAATTGAGCAGCGAAAGCCGGGATGAAATTCCTGCGTGATGGCCGCACCGCCGGGTTCGGCGCGACGCTCCAGTACCAACGGCTTGTATCCCGCCTTGGCGAGATAAAAAGCCGTGACCAGCCCGTTGTGGCCTCCGCCAATAATGACTACATCACGCGCGCCGGGCATCAGCTAGGCCGCTCCCTTGAAGTCTTTGAGGATTTCGAGCGCCGCCAACCGCCCTGGCCCACCCATAATTCCGCCGCCCGGATGGGTGGCCGATCCGCACATGTAAAGGTTCTTGATCGGTGTACGGAATTGCGCATATCCCGGCACCGGCCGCAGAAAGAAAAGTTGCTCGAGCGAAAGCTCGCCTTGGAAAATGTTGCCTTCCGTCAGTCCCCATTCGCGTTCGAGATCAAGCGGCGTGATCACCTGCTTGTACAGAATGATGTCCTTGATATTGGGCGCGTACTCGGCAATGGTGTTGATGACGTTATCGCCGAATGCCTCTTTCTGATCGTCCCAGTTGAGGCCCGGCCGCAGTTTGTACGGCGCATACTGTACGAAACAGGAAAGAATGTGCTTGCCCGGCGGCGCAACTGACGGATCGGTCAACGTGGGGATGACCATGTCGATGTACGGACGCCGCGAAAAATTGCCATATTTGGCGTCGTCGTAAGCCCGCTCCATGTATTCCACGCTCGGCGAGATTGAAATCGCACCGCGCAAATGCGCCCCCGGTCCCGGCATTGCTTTGAAATTCGGCAGGGCATCGAGCGCTAGATTCACTTTGCCCGATGATCCGCGGAACTTGTAACGATTGATCTCTTCCAGAAAGTCGTCAGGCAGATTTCCTTTTTCGATCATCTTCACAAACGTAAGCCGCGGATCGACGCTCGAAGAAATGATGTCGGCGTAGATCTCATCTCCGCTGGCCAGCACCACGCCCTTCGCTTTGCCATTCTTTACGATGATCTGCGCAATTGGAGCCTGGGTGCGGATTTCAACTCCAGCTTCGCGCGCCGCATCCGCGATCGCATTCGAAATTGCGCCTGTGCCCCCGCGAGCGAATCCCCACGAGCGAAAGGCGCCATCGATCTCTCCCATGTAGTGATGCAGGAGCACGTACGCCGTTCCCGGCGAGCGCACGCCGAGGAATGTACCGATGATTCCCGAAGCCGACATCGTGGCTTTCAACACATCGGTTTCGAACCACTGGTCCAGAAAGTCGATGGCGCTCATGGTCATTAACTGGACTTGGTTGTATTTGTCCTCGCTGGTGAGGCCCTGAAAACGCCGTCCGAGGAAGAGCAGTTTCATCAACTCCTTCGGATTCAGCGTAGCCGGATCGGGCGGCACCATGCTGAGAATGGGTTTCACAAATCGGCACATCGCCTGCATCGACTTGCCAAATTCGTCATAAGCCTCGGCATCGATCTTCGAGTGGCGCGCGATCTCACGATGTGTTTGTCCGTGGTCATTCACCCGCCACAAGTGATCGCCGTTCGGCATCGGCGTGAACGTGCCATCGAGCGGCAGGATTTCCAGACCGTGGCGGGGTAGATCTAGATCGCGAATGATCTCCGGTCGCAGCAATGAGACTACGTAAGAGCAGACCGAGAACTTGAAGCCGGGAAAAACTTCTTCGGTGCAGGCCGCTCCGCCGAGCACATAGCGGCGTTCGAGCACCAGAACTTTCTTGCCCGCGCGCGCCAGATAAGCGGCGTTGACCAGGCCGTTGTGGCCTCCGCCAATCACGATCACATCGTATTTCGAACCGTTCGACGCCATAGGCTTTGAAAATCACGTCCTCGGGCAAGATGCCCTCGGAACACCCGGCAAGATGCCGGCGATACACTTGTTTCAGGATTCCCGAAATGAGCGTCTAGAAAAGGACTCCACATTCTACCGGGGGTGGGAGTCTTTTGTCTGCAAGTTCACCCGCAAATGCTTGACTTAGAGTCACACTTGAACGCCGCGAGGTTTGCGGCGAGCCGTTGCCACTGCATATAATCCAGCGTCAGAGTTTTCTCGATTTCCTTTGTGTACCTTCGTGTCCTTTGTGGTTAACGCTCTTTTTGAACGATGGAAGGGAAATCACCCGACCAAGGAGAACTTGTGCCTGTAGGTACCGCGTTTCACGAAAGAACTTTTCCGCTGTGCCAAAGCTTGAACTATCGCGAGTGGTCTGGCTATTACACGGTCAGCGTTTACGAAGTGCATCACGAGCACGAGTACAACGCGATCCGCAACGCCGCTGCGCTGATCGACATCTCGCCGCTATACAAATATCTGGTCACCGGCAAAGACGCGACCAAACTGGTGAACCGCGTGATCACGCGCGACATCCGCAAGGTCTCGGTGGGCCAGGTGATTTATTGCTGTTGGTGCGATGAGCAGGGCAAGGTCATCGACGATGGCACCGTCACGCGTCTCGAAGAAAACAAGTATCGCTGGACCGCCGCTGATCCCAGCCTGCGCTGGTTTCGCCAGAACGGAACTAACATGGATGTCCAGGTCGAAGACATTTCAGAGAAAGTCGCGGCACTCGCTTTGCAGGGACCGACTTCGGGCAAGCTGCTGAAGTCGGTGGCGGAAGCGGACATTGCCAATCTGAAATACTTCCGCGTGACTCACGGCAAGATCGCGGGCGTGCCTGTCGACATTTCGCGTACCGGATACACCGGCGACCTGGGCTATGAAATCTGGGTGCCACACAACGAAAGCAACGACGCGGTGAAAGTCTGGGATGCGGTAATGGAAACCGGCAAGCGCTTCGACATTCACGCCGCCGGCATGCTGGCGCTGGATGTCGCTCGGGTAGAAGCGGGACTGTTGCTGATCGAGGTCGACTACACCAGCAGCAAGAAGGCCCTGATCGCGTCGCAGAAGTATTCACCTTACGAACTGGGCTTTGCCAAGATGGTGCATCTCAACAAAGAGAATTTCATTGGCAAGGCAGCTTTAGAGCAGGACCAGAAACAAGGAGTGACAAGGCAGTTCGTCGGACTTGAAATCGATTGGACAGAAGTTGAAGCGCGCTACGAGAAATTTGGTCTAACGCCCGCCGCGCCCAGCCAGGCCTCGCGCATCGCGGTCCCCGTGTACTGCGGCGAAAAGCAGGTAGGCAAGGCCACATCCACAACGTGGTCGCCCGTCCTGAAAAAGATGATCGCGCTGGCTAGCATCGAAACTTCACACTCCAAACTCGGCGCCAGGCTGCAGATGGAAATCACGATCGAAGCCATCCGGCAAAAGGTGACCGCAAGGATCGTGAAGATGCCCTTCTTCAATCCCGCAAGGAAGACGGGGGTCCCGGTTTAGAGCTACCGAGGGTCGGTGTTTCGCCCCGTCCTCCGCACGCAGGTCCAACAAGTCAGGAAGCGAAGAACTTCTCGTAGCACTCCCTGCACAACCAGTCCCGGCCATTGGTGTAGCCGACACCACGCTCCGGGTTGTCTTCCGAGCGGAAAAGTTCCCATCGGCAAATCAGGCATTCATCCTTCTTCCACCCTCCCACCACCAGACGGAAGTTGGCGGAATCCGCGGCGAGGCTCAGATCTCGAGAGATCGAGCCATCGCTGATGCGTGCCACCACGTCGCTCTCTTTCCACGCACAGCGGTTCCAATGCCAATTGAATTTGCGGAAGGTCTTGACGATCTCCCGGACATACTCGCGGTTCCACCGCTCGCCATGAATCTCAACAGTCTCAAACTCGCTGCCTAGTCTCGGAACGGGGAGAACCTTGCCCGAAGACCACGGTGTTGGCAGTTCCGAAATGTCCAGCCGCAGCTTCGAGAGGCGGGCTCCGCGATCCTGCAGGAGCTTCGCGGCGGCTTGCTTCTCCTCGCGAAGCAATCCGAGCAACAAATGTTCGGTTCCTATGTGTTGATGAGCAAGTCGTCCAGCCTCCTCCGCGCCAAAGGCGAGGACCCTCTTGGACTCATTGCTGAGCGGCAGGTCGACGGACGGAGCGGGCTTCTTGCCGCCTTCAAGCCGCGAATGGGCTATTACTTCCTTGTGAATCGACTCGTACTGGACATCGGGTAGCAGGCGTCTGAACAACGCACTGTCCTCGTGCAATAAACCAAGCAGGATGTGTTCCGGTTCGATGTAGGCTGAACCGATCTGGGCAGCCTCGTAACGCGCGAAGAAAATTGTGCGCCGTGCTCCCTCTGTGTACCGTTCAAACATTACTCTACCCCACTGTCACTGCCTTTTTCCCACTCCGTTTCCAATACAAATACCCCGGCACGCCGATCAGCACAATTGCCGTTCCCCAGAAAGCTTCGGTCGGTCGCGTGATGAGGGTGTTCAACGTCCAGGCGGTGCCGACCAGCACATAGATCGCCGGGAGCCACGGATATCCGGCGCAGCGGTAGGGACGCGGAATGTCTGGCCGCTTCCAGCGCAGGATGAACAGGGCAATCACGGTTAGTGTGTACGAGAGCACCATCCCGTAAATCACGTAGGTGTAAAGCTGGTCATAGCGTCCGCTGAGCGTCAACACGCCCGCCCAGATTCCCTGTCCGATCAGGCTGAACGCCGGAGTACGCCACTTGGGATGGATGACCGCCATGCGTTTGAAGAAAACGCCGTCCTGCGCCATGGCGAGGTAGACGCGCGCGCCCGACAGAGTGCAAGTGGCCGCGGCGCTAAAGCAGGAAATCGCGATGGTGGCGGAGAGCCAGATGGCAGCACGCGGAGAGAACAACGCTGCGGCGGCCGCGTGGGCGATGGTCTCGTGTTTCGCGACTTCGCTCATCGGCATGGCATAGACGTACGTCAGGTTCATCGCCATGTAAATGACGCCGACCACGAGGATGCCCAACACCATCGCCAACGGCACATTGCGGCGCGGTTCTTTGACTTCGCCTGCAACCCAGGTGATGTAGACCCATCCGTCGTAAGCCCAGAAAACGGCAATCAGCGCAACGCCCATAGCGGAGACGAATTGCCCGGGGGCGAGGCCCATGGTCAAGCCGACGCCGTGTCCGCTGAAGTTAGACCAATGGCCCTTGCCGATAGCGAATCCCAGTGTCACGAAAGCTGCCATGGCCGTGAACTTGGTCCACGTGGAAACATTCTGCAGCAGCGCTCCCCAACGCAGTCCGACCACGTTGACGTAGGTGAGCACAACAATCAGGAGAAGGCCAACGAGGTGAGCGCGAGTCAGCGTGATGCCCAACGCAGAGACGACAACGTGCTCCTGCGAAATCACCGGAATGACTTGGCCGGTGTAAGCCGCCGCAGCTACGGCGAGCGCGGCGATCGATCCGCCATTGGCGACGCTGAATAGCATCCATCCATAGAGGAACGCGGGCAGATCGCCGTAGGCTTCGCGCAAGTAAATATACTGACCGCCGGAGTCGGGGAACATCGACCCGAGTTCGGCGAAGGCGACGCAGCCAAACAGCGAGATCACGCCGCCCAGCACCCAAACTCCAAGGAACAGAATGGGCTGAGGCAGCGGCCCGGCGATATCCTTCGCCGTTAGGAAAATGGATGAGCCGATGATGCCGCTGGCGAGCAGAAGAACAGAATCAAGCAACGTGAGGCCGCGAACCAGGGTCGGCTCCGAGTCAGCTTTCACAGCCAGCGGCGGCGATGCGACTGGGATCTCCATGTCCTATCCCATCCCCAATTCGTCGGCTGATTCGAGCGGCGTGCCACACCGGCGGCAGATGACTGCAGAGCAATCCCCGCAGGTCAGGGGATCGGAAACCTCAGCAGCGCATTTCGGGCAATAGAGAAGTTCGGGCTCAGGTTCGGCGGACGGCTCGGGATTTGAAGCCATGAGGAAGCCAAATGTAGCATATCCTTCGTGTACCTTTGTGTCCTTTGTGGTTGATGCCCTGAACCCTTAACCGCAAAGGACACGAAGGTGCACAAAGGAGAACCAGCTTGGCTGACCCGCGCGCAACCTCCGATGACATTCTTAAGCTCGAATTCAATCGCTGGGCCGAAGAGGGGGAAGGCGAAAAGATGGAACGCCATCACCTCGACATCACCGGCAAGACCATCCGGTTGATGGATCTTCGTCCCGGCGAGCGCGTGTTGGATCTGGGATGTGGCTCGGGCTGGGCGACACGCTTGCTGGCGCGGTTAGTGGGAAATGGGCCTGAAGGTTTCGGACAAGTGGTTGGCATCGATGTTTCCGATGAGATGATCCGCCAGGCACGTGCGGCCTCGAAGGAGTTCGAAAATATTCTGTACGTCTGGGGATCGGCTCAGCAGATTCCCTGGGAAGAGAACTTCTTCGACAAAATGCTCTCGGTCGAATCGTTTTACTACTATCCAGATCAGGAGCGGGCGCTGGCGGAGTTGTTCCGCGTGATGGCGCCGCATGGGCGCATGTTCATTCTGATTAACCTGTACAAAGACAATCCTTACTCGCTGCAATGGGTGGACAAACTCAAAGTGCCGGTCCACGTTCGCTCGGAAGCGGAATACATCGAGATGTTGAAAAGGCACGCATTTGAAAATGTCGAAGCCCGGAGGATTCCAGATGACACGCCTACCCCCGACGACTATCAGACCAAGTCATTCCATAGCCTGGAAGATTTGCGCGCATTCAAACGGATCGGAGCGTTGCTGCTGACGGCGTCAAAACCCGACCTGCGCACGCCTGCGCCCGGATACGCGATCTATTGACGAGGAGACGCCGCAAGCTGCGTCTCTACAGGGGTACAGCACACAGTTTATGCTACTCAATTCCTAACTGCGTTCTGGCTTCGGGGCTCAAACGCTCAGGCGTCCACGCTGGAGTCCACACCACGTTCACGGTTGCGGTGCGGATGCCGGGCAACTGCTCCAGCCTCGCTTTCACTTGCTCACCGATCATGACGTGCGACGGGCAGCCCGGAGAGGTAAGGGTTAAGTCCACCGAAACATCTTGCCGGGCTTCTTGATCCCCACCGGCGACAGGTTCGAAGCGGACGGCATAGATCAATCCCAGATCCACGATGTTCACAGGGATCTCTGGATCGTAGCACTGTTTTAGAGCGCTCAGAACTTCGCCTTCGGTGACGGCAGCCATGTTTTCTTCTCCTCGAAACTAGCGTGGACAGGGCGTCCACTCTCGATTCCAGTTTACCCCATCAGACTATAAAGCGCGCAGGGGCGTCCGGGCCTACGTGATACAGGTCCCGAATAGTCTGGTAAGGTTACGCTTGATGCAGATCAGCCCGGAACTCAAGCAAAGACTTCAGCTCGTCATGGTTGTGGCTATTCTGGTGTCCGGCACGCGGCTCGGCTTCATTCTATACGAGCGGCACCAGAGCCAGGTCGAGCAGGCGAAGAAACAGCCGCCCCCGCTGAATCCCGACTACTACGTAACGCCCAAGAAGCTCTATCCCTACGATCTGAAGTCTGCCCGCCAACTGACCCAGCAGCCGGTGTGGGTCAAGGTTGGTTACGCCTACACGTACTATCCCTACGATTCCGCTCGCCGTCGAGCGGACTTTTCGCACGAGGCCGGAAGGCTCCTGCCGATTGAAAAACTCGAGATCAGGGACGTCATCAGTGAGGACGCACCTCAATCGCCCGGCGAGCGGCAGGTGATGGCAGTGTTTGAAAAAGATGGCAAGCCTTACGGATTTTCGATCGGATCGATCAAGGGGATTGACTACAAGTTTTACTCCGACGACATGCTCTTTATCGAGGATCCCCACGAACTCTACAAACATTGGCTGGCGGACGTTTGGGAAGCGATAGACAAACACCAGGTAAAACCAGGAATGAGCGAACTGCAAGCCGATTTTGCCATTGGCCTGGGAATTCCAGAAAAATCCGGCGAGCCAGGGAATCGCACCGTGAACTACCCGAACGGCGGCAACCCTCTCAGCATTACCTACCACAACGACAAGGCGACAGAGATCAAACCTGGGCCTCCGGTGTAGGCCCGCGCGTCCCCGCCCGTGCGGCGTCCGCCAGAATGCGTCGCTACTTGACGACTGGCGAACTCTCGTCGGCGGCTTTTTGTTCATCCGCATGCATTACGCCGTCCTCGGTGGCGTAGAACGAGCGATGCTCGGCATCGACTTGCTTAGGGGTCATTGCCAATTCATAACCGTCTTTGCGGGAGTGGAAACTTACGGTGTAATCTCCGCGATCGGTCTGAGTCATGCGTTTGGTAAACGAGCCGGTGTGAACCAGGTCCGCCAGGGTAGAGGCGTACTTGTTATTTTTTTTGTAGTATTGCTGCTGCGCCCGGATGACGGTGCGCATGTAACCCAGGGCGTTGGCTTCGGACTCTGAACGGGCTGGGTCACCCTTGAATTTCGGCTGATATGGTGTCTGTTCCGCTGAAAACAGCGTTCCCGCGATCAGCAACGCGGCGATCCGGGCTGTCTGTCTTGCGGAGGGTAATCGGTAAAGTAACCTCATGAAATGCCTCTTTTCTAAGATGCTTCCAATGTTACCGCCGTAATTGCGAAACCGTTACTGCGCTTTCTATCCCGAGCGATTGCAGCTATGCTAGCCCCATCTACCCGAGTAGGAAAGCTATGAAATCTGCAATGGCTGCCAAAGCTGCACCGGTAAAAAAATCGCCGATCCGTGTTGCCGTAGTGGAGAGCGATCCACTCCGGTTTGTGGGATTCCGGGCCTTGTTCGACAACGAGTCGGACTTCGAGCTGATCTCTGCTTCGCTTCCCGATATTGGTGGCTTGCAGGGCGTGGATCTGGTCCTGCTGGGCAATCGCAATGGCCAGAACCTTTTCGATCTGATGGCCAGCCTTAAGGCAACCCGCCCCGACCTGCGCATTATTGTGACAGGTTCCGGCATCGATGAAGAGACCATTCTGAAGGCGATCGCTGCGGGCGCCAAGGGCTACGTGGACGAAGCTGCCTCGCCCACCGAATTCGTGCAGGCGATCCGGGTGGTGAATGAAGGCTCCGTATGGGCCCCTCGGCGCGTGCTCTCCATGTTTATCGAGCGTGTGTCGTCGTCTCCGGGACGCATCTTCCCCGCCGGCCGAGTGACCTTTACCGACCGCGAGAAGGAAGTTCTGGAAATGCTGGTGGCGGGCCGCTCCAACAAAGAGATCGGTTCGGCGCTGGGCATTGAAGAGCGCACGGTGAAAGCGCACGTCGCCAAACTAATGCGAAAAGTAGGAGTGCAGAACCGGATTGCGCTGTCGGTGCACGCCATCACGCATAACCTGGTGACCGCGAAGTAGGGTACTCCTCCAAGTTACTAAAGGACAATGACCCCCGTAATCTTGTGCGTTTTCTCCTCCTAAAGCATACTCGATTCACCTACCACAGAACCTGGGAGACAGGGTCGGGAGCGGAGATTAGGGTCACCGCCGCCGACCCTGCATTTTTTTGTCCGCATCCGAAGCATCAACAGGATACTCGCCCTCCCGCTACAACCCTTTTCCCACCGCCAGAATCCTCTAAAATCGATTACAACTGATTTTCCGGGAACTTGTTCGCTGCCATCGATTTGTTTGACGTAGGATTTGCCGGGTGCTACCGTCACCCTTTCCCCCAACATGCGTCAGCGACTCGAGTACGCGCTCGCCTGGCTGATCATCAAGTTCATCGGCGCATTGCCGCGTCCGCTGGCCCGTGCCGCCGGTATCACCCTCGGCTGGACGGTTTACCTGCTACACGTCCGGCTGAGGCGTGTCGGAATGCGCAACCTGGCGCTGGCGTTTCCGGAGATGAGCCGCCACCAGCGCGCCAGGATCCTGCGAGGCGTCTTTACCTCATTCGGACGTCAAGCGGCGGAAGTCTGTTTGTTCCCCAAGTACACACGGGAAAACGTCAGCAAGGTCGTCGTCTACGACGGATTTGAGAACTTCGAACGCGCCTTGGCGCGAGGCAAGGGCGTGCTGTTTCTGACCGCGCACCTGGGAGCCTGGGAGCTCTCAGCCTTTACGCATTCCCTGCACGGACATCCCCTGCACGTAGTGATGCGCCCCCTGGACAACGTCTACCTCGATCGCTTGACCCGCCAATATCGCACTATGCATGGCAACTCCATGGTCGACAAAGACGACTTCGTCCGCGGCTTACTTTCCGCTATGAAAGCCGGAGAGACGGTAGGTATTCTCATGGACACGAACATGACTCCGCCGCAGGGTGTCTTCGTCGACTTTTTCGGAATCCCGGCGTGTACGGCAAGCGGCCTGGCGAGAATTGCACTACGCACCGGCGCTGCCGTAGTCCCCGGATTCACCATCTGGGACCCGGCCCTGCAAAAATACCGCCTCCGTTTCGACCCGGCAATAACCCTGGTGCGAACCGGCGATGACGATGCCGATGCCGTCACCAACACAGCGCTATTCACGAAGGTGATCGAGGACTACGTGCGCAGATATCCGGATCAATGGCTCTGGGTCCATCGCCGCTGGAAGACGCGCCCCGAAGGCCAGCCGCCGCTTTACTAGCGAGTTGACGTCACAAACAGACCTACCAATCTATGTTTCAAAGGGTCGCCGACAAAATCCAAGTTTGTCATCCCGAGCAAAGCGAGGGATCTAGGTTTTCCACGGGACCGACGAAACCCAGATTCCTCGTCGCCCCGCGCCTCGGAATGACATGAGAATATTCCGCTCAAAACCAGTCACTCCGATACGCGATCCACCAACTCACGAACACAATCGGCAGGGTCGCGCCCAAGGCCCACCAAAGCGGCAAAATGAAATCCGCCAACAGTCCCAGCACGGTGAAGCTGACCCAGAAAATCTTCCGCTCCATACGAGCATTCTAGCCCCAGCTTTCCTTTCCCGCGGTAAACGTATAAAAAGGTGCCATGACTTTGGTCAGGGGGCGGTCCGTCAAAGAGGTCGCCGATTTTGTGCAGGCCCGCGTGTTGGGAGACGAAACCGTCCAATTGACAGGCATATCGAGCGTTCACTCGGCCGCACCGGGCGATTTGGTTTTCGTGGACGACGAAAAGCATCTCCCCGCAGCCCTCGAATCCCGCGCCTCCGCCGTAATCGTCGGCGATTTCGCAAAGGCAAAGACAAAGCCAAACTCCAAGCCGCTGCTGTTCGCCACGCAACCGCGTCTGGCATTCGCCCGGGCCGCGCAACTTCTTTGTCCGAAACCGAAGCGGAAGCCGGGGATCCATCCCAGCGCGATCGTGCATCCGTCGGCGCATCTGGCTAACGAGGTTACGGTTGAAGAACGAGTCGTCATCGGCGAAGAAGTTCACATCGGAGAGCACACGCGGATCGGCGCCGGCAGTGTGATCGGCACGAAAGTAAGCATCGGACGCGATTGCGATCTCTATCCTAATGTCACTCTCTATCCCGGCGTGCAGCTCGGAAACCGCGTGATCATTCATTCCGGCGCGGTACTCGGCAGCGACGGCTTCGGTTACGTACGCGATCAAACAACTGGTCATTATGAAAAGTTTCCCCAAATCGGCCGGCTGGAGATAGAAGACGACGTCGAGATCGGCGCTAACACCACCATCGATCGCGGAGCCCTGGACGTAACCCGCATCAGCCGAGGCGCAAAAATCGACAACCTCGTGCACATTGGCCACAACTGCCAGATCGGAGAAGATGTTGTCATCGCCGCGCAAACCGGTCTTTCCGGCAGCATCACCATAGAAAAGAACGTCATTCTCGGCGGCCAGGTCGGCATCGGCGAACACGCCCGCATCGAAGAAGGCGTAATGCTCGGAGGACAGGGAGGCGTCCTGCCGAACAAAGTTCTGCGCGGGAAGGGAATCGCCTTCTGGGGAACGCCAGCCAAGCCAGTGCGCGAATATCTGAGAGAATTGGCGACGCTAGCACGCCTGGCAAAGAAAGAGTAGCGGCTCGTGTGGCGCGGGCGCCCCCGCCCGCGAAATCAGATTCCTATGGCAATCGTCGTCATCGGCGGGCATTCGCGCAGCATAGGCAAGACCAGCGTAGTCGCTGGCCTGATCGCCGCCCTGCCTGAATATCATTGGACCGCGTTGAAGATCACGCAATACGGCCACGGTGTGTGTTCGCTGAACGGCGAATCCTGCCACTGCGCCACCGACGATCACAGTTGGGCGATCTCGGAAGAGAAAGATCGTTCCGGCGACTCCGATACTTCGCGTTTTCTGGTCGCTGGCGCGGTTCGCGCGCTGTGGGTCCGTACGGAACAAGGCCGCCTGGCAGAGGCTATCCCAACCATCCGCCGCAGAATCGCCGAATCAGAAAATGTGATTCTGGAATCGAACAGCATCCTGAAGTTTGTGCGACCCGATGTCTATCTGACGGTTCTCGATCCAGCGACAGCGGATTTCAAGCGCTCCGCCCAGGAATTCCTCGACCAGGCCGACGCCGTCATCCTGCACGCTCCCCAAGATGCGAACAAATGGAGCGGGATCTCGCTGAAGCCCGTTGCCGGGCGTCCAATCTTCAAGATTCATCCGCCAGAATACGTAACCGCCGAGATCATAGAGTTTGTCAAAGGCCTGATCATCCCCACTCGAGAAAAACTGAGAACTTGAAGCTGGGAACCGAGAACTGAAAATATCCTGCCTCGTCGTTGCCAGGAAAACAGTGCCAAGAAACACTTTGCTATCCTGTCACGTGACCCAGATTCACAAGACTGCATGGCTGCTGGTTCTGCTTTCCGCAACTCTGCAGATACTCATCTTCCCGCTTCCCAACCTCTATCTGCTAAGTTGGGTCGCGGTCACGCCCTTGCTGATCGCAATCTTGCGAGCGCGAAAACCTCAGACCCTGCAACTGCGAGCCGGAATCAAGCTGCTGCCAGCCAGTCCGCTGCAAGCTTTCGTGTTGGCGTATGCCTGCGGAATTCTCTGGTACGCCGGCACCTGCTATTGGATTTACAGCGTCATGCACCAATACGGAGGCGTGAACACGCCGGCCGGAATCGGCATTCTGATTCTGTTCTGCCTCTATCTCGCAATTTACCATGGCGTCTTCGGCTTGTTGGTCAGCGTGCTCGCAGGAGGCAGACCATTCAACCTGCGAGCGTTGCTGCTCTCGCCCGTCGTCTGGGTGGCCGTCGAACTCGCCCGCACCCGCGTCACCGGATTCCCCTGGGGCCTGCTGGGCACAACTCAGGTGGATAACATTCCGCTGGCCCGCATTGCCTCAGTCACCGGCGTTTACGGATTGTCGTTCGAGATCATGCTGGTGAATGCGGCCTTCGCTGCGGCCTATCTGGTGCAGCGTGAAAGACGCAAACGGCTCGCGCTGGCGACGGTCATCGCTGCGGTGATCCTGCAGGCTGGGAGTTTGGTTCCTGCGCCCGCAATTCCCACCGATCACAACGCCGTTCTCGTTCAGGCCAATGTGCCCATTCTCGAAGGCTCCGATTGGACAAAAGCGTATTTCAGCGAAACCTTGCGCGAGCTTGACTGAAGTCAGTCTCGATCCGCCGAGCGGCTCGCCACATCCCGACTTGATCGTCTGGCCGGAAAACCCGGCGCCCTTCTACACCAGTGATCCGCTTTTCCGCGACGCGGTCAGCAACGTCGCCCGCCAGTCGAACACGTGGCTGCTCGCGGGCAGCATCGGAATTCGCAATGCCAGCGCGACCCCGGCCCAAGCCACGGAAATCTACAACTCTGCCTCGCTGGTAAGCCCGAGTGGCGAATGGGTTTCTCGTTACGACAAAACTCATCTCGTTCCCTTCGGCGAATATGTTCCGTTCAAACAGATATTTTCTTTCGCCGGAGGCTTGACCAAAGAAGTAGGAGATTTCTCCCGAGGCGTTTCCCGCATACCCTTGGACGCCGGCGGCACCAAACTCGGCACTTTCATCTGCTACGAATCCATCTTTCCCGACGAGATCCGGCAGTTTGCCAACAACGGAGCGCAAGTGCTCGTGAACATTTCCAACGATGGCTGGTACGGCGACAGCGGAGCCTACGCCCAGCATCTCAAGCAATCGCGCATGCGCGCCGTCGAAAACAACCGCTGGCTGCTTCTCGACACCAATACCGGCCGCACTGCTGTAATCGATCCCAATGGACGAATCGTGGCCAGCGCGCCCCGCAAGACGCGCACCACGCTGCGAGCGCCTTACGCGCTCTCGAATGCGACCACGTTCTACACTCGTCACGGCGACTGGTTCGCCTATCTGTGTGCGATAATTTCTATAGCGGCGCTTTTCGTGCGGCTGTTGGTTCGCAGGTGAAGAGGCTGATGACCCCATCTTGTCATTCCGAGGAGCGAAAGCGACGAGGAATCTCGGTTTCCGCTGGCCACGCAAAGAACCGATCCGTCGCGTTGCGCGGGATGACAACAACGGGCACTCTCTCAGCAAAAGCAATCTCAAAGAGGACAACACCATGGTCGAAGAGTTCGAAAAAGAATATACAGTTCTGAAAGACAAAGTTCGCGAACTTCGGGAGTATCTTTGACGCCGGCAATCTCCGCCCACGACTAGCCGAGATCGAAAAGCAAGCCTCCGATCCCAACCTCTGGTCGAATCCCCAAAAATCCCAGCAGGTCATGCGCGAGAAAAAACGCCTCGAGGACATGCTCGGCAACGAAGCCAATCTCATCCGCCATAGCGATGACATTTCTGCCTACTTTGACCTGGGTCGCGAAGGCGAAAGTGTCGACGCCGACCTGCGCCGCGAAATCGATTCTCTGCGCCAACTCGTCGATCGCCTGGAAACCGAAACTCTCCTCTCGGGCGAGAATGACGCCCGCAACGCCATCGTCACCATCCATCCCGGCGCCGGCGGCACCGAATCGCAAGACTGGGCTGACATGCTGTTGCGAATGTATTTGAGATGGGCCGAGCGTCAGGGTTTCGAGACTGTACTCTACGACTATCAGCCGGGTGAGGAAGCGGGCCTGAAGTCGGCGACCTTCGCGGTCAATGGAGAGTACGCGTTCGGCTTGCTGACGAGTGAAATTGGAGTGCATCGACTGGTGCGCATTTCCCCGTTCGATCAAGCCAAGCGCCGCCATACTTCTTTCTCCAGCGTGTACGTCTCGCCGGAAATCGACGACAGCATTGAAATCGTTATCAAACCAGAAGACCTGCGCATCGACACTTATCGTTCCAGCGGAAAGGGTGGGCAACACGTCAACACCACCGACTCCGCCGTGCGCATCACGCATATTCCTACCGGAATCGTAGCCGCTTGCCAGAACGAGCGTTCGCAGCACAAGAACAAAGACCGCGCCATGAGCATGCTCCGTTCCAAGCTCTACGAAAACGAACTGGAGAAGAAACGCGCAGCCACAAAGAAGATCGAAGACTCAAAACTCGACATCGACTTCGGTTCCCAGATTCGCTCTTATGTTCTGCAGCCATATCGTCTGATTAAAGACCACCGAACCAAGATGGAGGTGGGCGACGTGGATCGCGTGATCGACGGCGACCTGCAGCCTTTCATCCGCGCCTACCTGCAAATGCGTCGCGGGGAAAAACAAGCCTAGTCGCGGTCGCTCGAAGCGACGATGAGGGTGCGTATGAAATCCAAGAAACCGGCGGCGCCAAAACTAGGTCCGCGTTTTGAGCGGGCGCTGCTCTTCGCTACCCGCAAGCACGCGGGCCAGACCCGCAAGGGCACCGCCGTTCCCTACGTTGCGCATCTCCTCAGCGTGGCGGGCTTGGTGCTTGAAGCCGGAGGGGATGAAGATCTCGCCATTGCCGCCCTCTTGCATGATGTCGTCGAGGACTGCGGCGGCGCTCCCATGCTTAAAGAAGTCCGCCGTCGTTTCGGCAAGCGCGTCGCGCATGTGGTGGACGGTTGCACCGATACCGATCTCGATCCCAAGCCGCCATGGCGGCAGCGGAAAGAAGGCTACCTCAAGCATCTACGTACTGCCGACGCCGACGTCCGCCTGGTTTCCGCAGCTGACAAATTGCACAATGCCCGCTCCGTCCTCGCCGACTATCGCGAACTGGGCGAACCCGTCTGGGAGCGCTTTCAGGGCAAGCGCGACGGCACGCTCTGGTACTACCGGGCCTTGCTCGATGAATTCGAGCGCAAGAAAACCAACCGCCTAGTAAATGAACTGGAGCGGGTAGTCGTCGAACTGGAGAGTGCCGCTGCGTCCGGCTAGACCGGCGTCACGGTGCCGCATCCTAACCATGAATTGTCATCCCGAGCGCCAGCGAGGGATCCGGGTGTTTGCCGAGCGTGGCTTTTAGCATTCCGTTTTGCCTTTTCTGGCCCGCACTCACTCAATCACCAGTTCGGAAGCGGTACTCCAACCTTGTTCTAGCACTATCCGAGTCGGGCCGGAAAGATCAATGCGCGTCGGGTACCCCGGACCTAACACTGAAGAAGGGCCGGGACTTGGAATGTGGACGATAACTATCAGGTGGCCGTCATAAACTCCACAGACGGTTAAATGAAGCCACCGATAGCCCACTTTTAACAGTTCGTTGAATCTACTTTCGTATTCCGATGGCGTTCGAAGTCGATCCCGAAGTTGGTCCCGCCGAACGCGCCATTTACCATCATCGAGATTGTAAGGGCCGTCATTGGTCCCAAATTCAAGGACGCGAACATCCCGCGAGGGTGGTTGCAGCCCTGAGCTTTCTAAACCCTGCAAAAGCCGTTCAAGATGATTAGCCAAAGTCATAAAACTTACCAACCTTTCTTCGGAGAGAAGGAGGGCTTCCAAACGATAAATCTATTCCCTATGGTGCAGGCAGGAACCTGGATCCCTCGCTGCGCTCGGAATGACAAGTGTGTTCCTGGTCCACGCGATACTTGCAAGAGTATGAATAAATCGCGCTAGCTCCCAGTGCCCTTCGTAACCTTACCTGCCACGAAAATACTGGCAAACAACCCGAGGCGGCGTGATCCTGTACTGTCCAGCATTTTTCGGAGCTAGCCAACACTTATGCCACGCATGATCGACGTCATCCGCTCCTCGACTGCCAACTCGAACGTGATGCAAACTGCCGCCCGGGGCGCCCTCTCTGTCCCGCCTCAGGAGATGATCGAAATCCTGGTTTACCTGGCAACCCAGACCAAAATCTTCGCCGAGCGTGCCCGCCTCACCTTGGCGGGATGGGATGAGGCTTCTTCGCGCGCCGCGGCCGCCGACTCGCGCACCCCGAAAGAAGTGCTGGCCTACATGATTACTCCAGGAAACCTTCGCCCAACACTGCTTCCGGCGTTACTCGAGAACCCTTCGGTCTCAGAGAAATCGTTAGTCGATCTCGCTGCTTCTGCCTCTCGATACATGGTTGAGACCCTGGTCAAGAGCGCGCGTATCAATCAGTCGAAAACAATTCTGAGCGCACTGAGTTCCAATCCGCACTTGAACCCGAATCAAACGGCGGAAGTCACGGCGAAACTTTCCTCCTTCGCAGCCACAACTACTACCGCGCCTGAGCCGACGGCGCCGGTTTCTCCGGATGCCACAAAGCCAGCAGAAGCACCAGCAGGGCAGGATACTCCAAACCAAGCAGCCAGCCCTGATGCCGCCTCGAACGATGCCCCCGACGACGCGGACGTCGCCGCATACTTGACCGAGCACGCAGCCGAAATCTCCGCCGAAGCAAACAAGCCGTTCCAGCCGATTGGCAATATACAAGAGGAACTTACGCCGACACTCCACTCTGAGGCGGTGCCAGCCAAAACTGAAGCCGTTGCTTCCACCTCGACGCACGGCGCAGCCACTGCGGTCCAGAGAGCCCCCGCAAAAAAGGTTTTCCTCAGCGTCGAAGAACAGCGGGGCAGCGCGCTACAGAAAATTTCCAAGCTGGACATCAAAGGACGAATTCAACTGGCGATGAAAGGGACGAAAGAAGAACGATCGCTGCTGATCCGCGACGGGACGAAACTCGTCGCCATCGCCGTGCTGGAATCGCCGAAGGTTACCGACGGCGAAGTCGAGAAGTTCGCCGGTCAGAAGAATGTACTCGAAGCCGTCCTTCGCGCCATTACGATGAAGCGGCGCTTCATCAAGCAATACGCCATTATGCGGAACCTGGTTTTTAATCCGCGAACTCCGATCGATGTTTCCCTCGGCCTGGTGAAGCATCTCCTGACTGCCGACCTTCGGAACTTGACCGGCAATAAAGAAGTCTCCGACACGGTCCGCAAAATGGCCACCAGGATGTTCAGGCAAAAGCTGGAAAACACCGCGGGAGAATAAAACGTGTAGGCGCGGACTTCCGCGCCCGTGAATCAAGCCAAGCTGTCAACCGCAATTGGCGATCGGATGCTTTGCCACTTCAATGCCGAAGCCTCAGTCGGCTGGCGTCCCTAAAACGCTAAACGCGGGCAGCAGTGCGCTGCCTTTTGTGATCTGCCACGCCCCGTTATTAAACTGTTGTCCGACCGTTCCGAAAATGCTTCGGCTATTCATGTTCCACGAATCTGACGCGTCCTCCGTAGTTTTGTCCGTGGTCGCAACCAGCCAATACTGCACGCCCTTTTTCACTTTTATCGTTTTCTTGAGGCGACCCAGATCGAGTTTGCAACAGCCCGCGAACTGAGGCAGATTCACCAAGTTCCACGTCCTGATCGCGGTTCCCGGCGCGCCGCCACTGTCGCGATTGAGGCTCAACGTGACGCCATTCGTGCCTGACACCGTCAGGATTGCCACTTTGATCAGGACCAGATTGAAGTTGCGCTTCGGAGTGAAAGGGGTCGCCGAGGCGACTTGCCCTCCGCCAGAGCCAGGGCCGTCCACCGACCACCCGATGTTCGGCAGGTAGACCGTGCTCCCCGTGCCCAGATCGCTATAGATCGTGAGCAGCGAGGCCGGGTCTGCGGCGGTCTGCTCGATCTTCTGAGGATTCGAGTGCAGAGCGACGGTCATGCTTCCGCCGTTGATCCTGATGATTCCCTCATCAGACCGCTGGCCTTGCGCCACCACCGCGACGAGCATACAGGCGGCGAAACAAAATGCAGCGCGTGCAACCTTATTCGCGATTCTCCGGTTCATTGAGACTCCCCTTAGGTTCTTCCGAAATTGAAACCGGACGAGTTTGAAACCTCGCCCAGACCATTGTCAAGGAGAATCCGCGTCGGAAGCCGGCTGGCGGACGCACCCTGTTTGGACGGTGCTTGACACCTTGTTCGCCCGGAGGTATGATTCGCCGCACTCTAATTGCGTGTAGTCATGCAAGTTTCTTCGCCGCCTCCTTGTCCCTTTCCTGACGACGAAAAAGTACGCCCGCAAGGAGCCGCTCCTGTATTTGCACCTCCGCCCGCTCCTGCAGCCGCAGGGGGCAGCTCCTCCACCCGTCGAAGACTTGATCGAGGGAGCTCCCGTGCCCAGTGCGCTGCGGGAGGAATTCCGGCGTGTTGAAGATTGGGCTCAGGCAAACAAGAAGGACGCCCGCAATGACGCGTTGAGGTTCTGGAGCCTGAAAATTCCAGCGATTGTGGTTTCCGCGACCACCGGAGTACTGGCATACTACAAAGTAACCGGCATGGCGGTGATCGCGGGAGCCGTTGGCAGTTTCTGCGTGTTGATGGATGGATTGAATCCGGGCGGTACGCTCCGGAACGTGCATTTGCGGGCCGTCAACGAACTGCGAATTCTGCAAAACCGTATGCGCTCGCGCTGGGATGCGGGATTGCTGCGCGGCGAAAATCCTAACTTGCTTGCGGCGGAGGTCATCGAAATGTCGGCGAAAGAGAAAGAGCGTGTAAACGGATATATCACCGCAGCCGAAACCTCGTTAGGGGAGGCAAGTCAGTCTGCCAATTCTTTCTCAAAGAAGATGAAAAGATCCCGGTGAGTTCGATTCTTTCCCTGTTTCTTCCCCAACGTTGTTTTTTTGTCGTCCACAAGCAGGAGTCGCAAAACGCCGGCCGCCCGGGGTTCCTGGCGGTTTCGCCGGGATCCGGGTGGCCGGTGCTTCAGCGGTCCTTGGCGAGGCTCCTCCACCTCGTGGGTCCGCGAGGTCGCTTATGACAGGAAGAATTCTTTCGCCAGCGGCAGCCAATCCTGGTCTGGAATCTGGGCAGAGACGTCGTTGATGGCTTCTCCTCCGTCCTGGGCCAGCGCGCCGAGCGCCATTGGCATGCGGCGCTGCAGGCGGCTTGCGGACTCTTCCGTCCACCAGCGGGCGAGCGCGCCGCCCAACAGATTGCGGAAGCTAGTCTTGGCGTCGGGGGCTTGCACCGTCACGAGCCAGCCTTCGCCGTAGGGATCGCGGAGGGCGAGCTTCGGATCGTGCATGAGCGCTGGGTTAATGTCGGAGACCGTGCCCTCGATCGGCGAAACCATGTCGACGGCGCAGCCGTCGCGATGCATCGTGCACATCTTCTGGCCCTGGCGAATCCACTGCCCGCGTTGCGGCAGCGTAATGCTCTCCAGCTTGCCGGTCAGCTTGGAGGCAAAATCGTCCATGCCAACCCGCACCAGGCTGGGGCTCTCGCTCAGCGCCCAGGTGTGGCCGGGGTGATAGCGCAGGTTCTCTGGAACCTCGAAGCCGCCGACTAGGGCGGGCTTCAGGCGGGACGCTGCGTCCGGCTTGGGCGCGGCAACCTGCAGTGCCGGTTGCACAATGGCGTGGCGGGTGCGGAAATGGTCAATCAGTAAGAAGGCTGTGAATGTGAAGAGAACCAGTAGGACTGTCATAAGTCACCTCGTCGTTCCTTTGGTGGGGGCCGTCTTGCGGGCCACTCACACTTTTCTAAAGGCAATCGGTGGGCCAAGATGAGGTGATTTGCAGCCCGGCGCGCTGCTAGCGGCTATCTCCTTATAAATAAAGCAGATAAACGAATGACGATTTGGCAGTGCCGCACCTGGCGACGAAATTGTCAGCACCGCTTTGATAGAAAACGCAACAGGCTAAGGCACGTGTTTTCGGTGTCTGGAGACGCGCGACGAATATGACGCCTTGTAATCAGTGGGTTGCAGGCTCACCACGGAGTGATGAATCTTACAACAGCGGGAGTTGAAGAATGCAACAGCGAAGATGGATTCCTCGAAAGTCCACCCTCCGCTGTCAGCCCTCCTCCTCTGTTGTCATTCCGCCCTCCTCCTCTATTGCCATTCCGAGGAGCGAGAGCGACGAGGAACCTGCAGTTTCCTCGTGTAGCGACCACTGCATATCCCCCGCGTTGCCCGAAATTCCGTACAACTCTGTCATCCTGAGCGGAGGCGTCGTTCGCGCAGCGAACGGCGCCGGAGTCGAAGGACCCCGAGATTGCTGATCTAATAATGAAGTGCCATGGAATTCTGACTGCTTATGTCGATGGCGCGGGGAAGACAACCTTCCGCATTGGTCGTAGCGCAATCATCGTGGGGTCCTTCGACTCCGCTCAGGATGACGGGTCTTTATAGCCGGGAGACAACAACTCAGTCCAGACCTTACTCCGGTGAAGATTGCGCCTGCAGGTACGTGTCGGCGGGATCGGGGCGGCGGCTTCGGTTTGAGGTACCAGCCCAGAACGGCAGTGTCCTAAATGAGGACACCACCCAAAAACTCCTTGCCAGCCGTCAACATTGCTGCTAAGTTAAAATTGCAGGTAAAAACTTAAAGAAAAAGCGCGGCCCCACAAGGGCCGCGTTTGTTTTAGTGCCCATTTTCAGGGACTTCTCGACAGAGATGGCCCAAGACAGGAGTTTTTCAGGGGACCTTTTCATGACAAAACCGAGAGTAAAGATCAAGCACCCCAAGCGGCGCGGGGAATGGGCCGAGATGCGCTTCATGGCCATGGCGGCGGAAAATGGACTGGAGGTGACCAAGCCGTTTGGCGAGATGGCGCGCTACGACTTCATCGTGGAATACAAAGGTAGGTTTGCCCGGGTGCAGGTAAAGTCCACCATCCGTACACTTGGCTCGGGCTATGCCTGTACCATGCGGGGCTGGCGGGATCCCTACGGGCGCAACGAGTTCGATTTCGTGGCTGTATATTTAGTCTTGGAAGACCTCTGGTACATCATTCCAGCCAAGCATGTCTTTGGAAAATGGAGCATCGCGCTATGTCCCCACTCGAGGAAGGCCAAGTACGACCCATACCGCGAAGCCTGGCACCTCTTGCGCGGAGACTCGCTGAAAAGTGGCAGGATTCCATCCATCCAGGCCTGCGCCGAGGAGTGGTTCCCTTCCCAGCCGGCTTCCTCCGCGGTGAACGATTCAGCCAGCCGGGGAACTTAAGCCATCTCTCACGTTGAGGCTGCCCCACCCTTGCGTTCTTGGCAAGGGTGGGAATGGCTCATCGGTAACAGCACAATGTTCCCGGGCCGTAGAATCCCCGCCGCTTACGCGTATCTGGAACCAAGGCCGGTGTCGGTCAATGAGGAACAGGCCGGCTGGCCCAGCCTTCTTCCCGTCGCTCGCTTTGAGGCTGCCCCACCCTTGCGTTCTTGGCAAGGGTGGGAATTGGTCATTCGTCACAGCGCACGATGCCTCCGGGTCGTAGACTCTCCGCATGCCCGCCCGGCTTCGTCGCGCCTATGAGACCGGATATCTTCACTTCATTACTTTCAGTTGTTATCAGCGGCGTCCACTGCTTGACACTCCGCCATGTCGCGACCTCTTCGTGCGCATTCTAGAGGAGACGCGCAGTCGCTTCGGAATCGTGATCGTCGGATACGTGGTCATGCCCGAACACGTGCATCTGCTCATTTCCGAACCGGAAAACTCCAACCATTCGGTTGTTGTGCAGGTACTCAAGCAACGGTTCGCCCATGAGCTACTGGAGAGGCTCCGCCAACGAGGGGATTTTCCTGAAGGAAGTTTTTGGGGGACGGTGCTGAAGCAGGGCCACGTCTGGCAGCGACGCTTTTACGATTTTGTGGTTTGGAATCGGCAGAAGCGCACCGAAAAGCTGCGCTACATGCACGAGAACCCAGTGCGGCGCGGGCTGGTGGCTGCGCCGGAGGAGTGGCGCTGGAGCAGTTTCCGCGCGTATGCGTATCAGGAACCGGGGCCAGTGTTGGTCAATGAGCAACAGCCTGTTTCGATTGAATATGGACGAGCGTGCCGGTATCGTGAGCAAAGGTCGCGGCAACGCTGAATTCCCACCCTTGCCAAGAACGCAAGGGTGGGGCAGCCTCCAGAAAAGTGAATGAGGAAGAAAAGGCTGGGCCAGCCTGCCAGGGAAAATGATGAAATGAAACGCGTCAGAATCCAGCCCCCAAAGGGGCGAACCAGCTTAGCCCAGCGCGACAGCGCTGGGGAAAGTGGGGGAAAGGCTTCGAGTCCCGGAGGGACGGCCGAGTTCTCACGCTCCAACTTCAGCCGCGCCGTACATCGCGTCCTAAGGATTTGCGGCACGGCTGGGAATCCGTGCCCTTTCAAGACTCCAACGCCGAGAGTTTTCCCGCAGTGCCTTTTGGGAAGGGCATGACTTCAGTCGTGCCGATAGGTCGCTCAAAATGTGTCCAGCTTCAGCCGCTGAGGGTGCACTTTCTCTTGCCACGGCGTTTTTCAGCCGCCTCTTCAGCCGTGCCGTTCGCACCCACTAAGGCGTTTTCACGGTTACTGTAACTCGTTGCGGATGATCATCCCGACCTCGCCACGAATTGTCATCCCGACCGGAGCTTCTCGTCTCCGAAGGGGATGAGAAGCGGAGTGGAGGGACCTGCTGTTTCCGGAAACTCAAGACCAAGCGGTGGTCTCCCCGAGTTGGCCCGGAGTAACTTACTGCTTGCCCGTTAACCGCCCATAATCGACACCAAGTGCAAAGATCACTTCCTACTAGCCGACTTCAGGGGACTTGATCGTGCCTAAACCGGCTTTCAGACACCCGGCGGCGCCCTCGTACACAGATAGCTCCTGTATCATATGTCGGAGACAACATGGGAGCGGCCAGTGGCAGGCCCACTCGTTAAGCAGCGGTGGAACCCCACATTATCACGTGGCCTTGATTCGCTGAGCCGCACTAGGAGTGCTGATGCCTGTGGCAGATATCCCAACCTCCGGTGAGGAGAGCCCGATCCTTGAGGAGTTGACCTCTCAAGGTGAGGGTTCCGGCATAGAGGCCGAACAACCCGATCCACAAGAGGGACTGATCCGTGCGCCCTTTGATCCATCAGAAATTGATGTAATCACGCAAGCACGCACAGTGGACCTTCTTCTCACGCGCCTTAAAGAAGGAGAAATGGACCTTTCTCCCGATTTTCAAAGACGCGCCAATATCTGGGACAAGAGTAGAAAAACATCCCTAATCGAATCAATGCTGCTGCGCATCCCCATTCCCTCCCTCTATGTTTCGGAGAATAAGGCGGGGGACTACACAGTGGTCGATGGTCTGCAGCGTCTTTGTGCGATCGCTCATTTCGTCAACGTAGACGCATTAAATAAGTCCCTCGATACAAAGCTGGCCCCTTTGCGTTTGGAGCTCGCTGGACTTCAGTCCCTCCAGGAGTACAAAGACAAATCCTTCGCCGATCTTCCCAGGCCGCTCCAGCGGCGAATCAATGAAACCGAATTGACGTTGCACGTCATTCGTCCGAGCACCCCAAGCGCCGTGAAATTTAATATCTTCTCTCGGATTAATCAGGGCGGCCTACCCTTGACGGCCCAAGAGATCAGAAATGCTGTGTACCCCGGAACATGGCGTCAAAGGGTTCGAAAGCTTGCAGAGAGTAAGGAGTTCCGTGATGCCACACACCACAAGATCAAAGGCGAGCGAATGGAGGATATCGAGCTCGTTCTTCGGTTCGTTGCGAGTTACACATTCGATGGAGCCAGGCCAGATGACCAGAATCTCGATGATTTCTTGAACGACACAGTCGAAAAACGGAGCATCCCGTGGAGCGATGAAAAATGGGACGAAATTGAAAAGTCCTTTTTCCGCGCCCTAAACGCGGCATCCAAGGTGTTCGGGCGATTTGCATTTAGGAAGTACTACGGACCGAACGAAAGTAGACGTCCAATCAATCGTGGTCTTTTTGAGACCGAAACCGTTCTGATGGCGCGCCGCAGTTCTAACGAACTCTCCCTTCTCGCTGAGCGCTCGGACCAGATACTTGACGGACTCGCCCACCTCTTTGAGAAGCCCGAGTTCACCAGTGCGCTTCTCTATGCGACCGGCAGAGGTTCGTCGTCGAATAAGAGACTAGATCTCCTGGGTAATGTGTTTACGAAAGTCCTTAATGCTTGACCGATTGTATCTCGAAAACTTTAAGGCGAGCAGGGACGTGGACGTTCGCCTCACTCCCCTGACTGTGCTCACCGGTCTAAATAGCTCCGGAAAGAGCACGCTCCTCCAAGCCATCTGCGCGCTGCGGCAGAGCTATGACTTCAACGGAAGGACAGAAGGCCCCTCGCTATCCGGCGATCTAGTTCAACTCGGGAAGTACGGTGATCTTCTTTCCGAAGGCAGCCTAAACGATACCGTCACGGTTACGATCACCGAAGACGGGCTAGCCTGCAAATGGGCGATTGAAGGTCCCCCACGGTCCCCTCGACTGAGATTCGCTCAAGCGCCAGAGTTGCTACCTAACTTCGTGACGAGCCGGGACTTTCAGTTCTTACAGGCAGACCGCATCGTCCCGCAAACTCTCTATCCGCAAGCCCCCCAGCGGGCCAAGGACACCGGCTTCCTTGGCGCGCGCGGTGAATTCACTGCCGATTTTCTATCGACCGCATCACTGCGACAGGCAAGGGTACCGACGGCACGCACATTCCCGAGAAAAGGCCTGGGGCTCAACGAAACCTTACTTCTGAAAGTTGCGCCAACCGATAGCCTATTGGATCAAGTGTCAGGGTGGATCCAGCAGTTGAGTCCGGGGGCGAGCCTGAGGGCAGAGGCGATAGCTGGAACTGATGAGGTCCTACTACAGTTCAGGTACGACGGGCGTAAAGAGGAAACCTCAAGCAATTTTTACCGCCCTACGAATGTCGGGTTCGGCCTTACATATAGCCTGCCGATCATCGTCGCATGTCTGGCGGCCCCTCGCGGAGCGCTGTTGCTTCTCGAAAATCCTGAAGCACATCTGCACCCGCAGGGCCAAGCCGCCCTTGGGGACCTCATAGCCAGGTGCGCGAACGATGGAGTGCAGATCGTTGTAGAAACCCACAGCGACCATCTCCTAAATGGCGTGCGCCTTGCCGTCAAGGCAAACCTCATCGACCCAGAAAAGGTCGTGTTCCATTTCTTCACCCGCGAAGTCGAGACAGGCGACGCCTTCGTTCAATCCCCGGCCATCCTCAAGAATGGGCGCCTTTCGAATTGGCCAGAAGGCTTCTTTGACCAGTGGGACAGGGATGTTGACGCACTCCTAGACTAGGCGATGAAAACACCGACTATTTTCCTAAATGAGCTTTCGCTCGTGGCCGACCGGGAACTAGATCCGCAAGAACTGCTCCCCCATGTGCTCGCAACTCTCAAGACAGCGAGGGAAACGAAGAAGCTAAGGCGCGAACTGATTGTGGCGGGAGGCCTCGCGGGTGTTGTCTTTGGTGCCGGGCCCCACACATTTGCCTCCGTTCTCCAGAGGGCAGATTACCGCGAAGAATGGCGATCCCTGAAGGAACTCGACCAAATGAGCCCATACGGGCCCGACGACTGGAAAGCCCCGAGCGAATTGCAAGAGGTGCAATTCCAAGGAACAACTGGCATAGGGCTTCTACGGGCCTTCGAAAACAAATCCGCAATTCTAAGCTTTGCGTTTAGGAAGGTGTGGGAAAGCCCAATCTTGTTGGCAACGCATTTGACCGTGGATGAATCAGACGACGTTTCCTCGATGGATATTGATGTTCCCAATTTGGCGAAACCGGAACACGTTACAATCCACAAGGAATTAATTCGAGAACTCGGTATCGACCAATCATCATCATCGATCATTTATGAAGGTGAAGATTTCGTGCTCAGGATGTACTTTAACGACCATAACCCTCCCCACTTTCACGTTATGGCGCAAAACGACTCCTCAGAGACAATCGCCCGCTTTACGATCAAGACCCTGGACCAGATGACCCAGTCGGGCAAGCTCCGGCCCGCACTCCGCAGGAAAGTCTTCGACTGGGCAGAAAGTCGAATAGATGCCTTGATGGAATGCTGGCAGGAGTGCAGAAAGCTTCGCCACCCACCGCGCATCAACTAACCGATCTCGGGACCGCCGCGATACTATATCGACCGGCGCTTCTAGAGATTAGTCCTCAGAAACGCGCTTGGCATCCACGAATGGAGTAATTCCCGGGGCGTCGACAAACAAGAAGTTATCCAGAAACGGCTCTGGGAAGTTGGCATCGTATCGAGTGCTGAGGACTGGGTAGGCCCCTCGCTTTGCTCCGGATGACAACAAGCGCGACTTTGGCGGCAATCACTCGGGCGAGTACTGCTCCTGCAGTTCGGCGTCGGCTGGGTTCGGCGTTGCCGTTAACGCGGTGATTCCGTACTCCAGTCCTTTTTCGAAGGCCTTCAGGTTCAGCTCGCGGAAGCTTGCCGGGACGGAATCCGCGACTGCCTTGCCTACGGCATCAGGGTCCAAAAGGTGAGTGACCGCGGTGAAGAATCCCACCATAACGGAATTCAACACCATGCGCTTGCCGAGCGTCTCGGCAATGCGGGTGGCGGGAACGCTGTAGACCTGAATCTCCTTACTGAGATCGGAGACTCGCACCAGATCCTCTTCGACAATCAGGATGCCCCCGTCTTTCAATTCCGGGATGAAGCGCACGTAAGCCTCTTGCGACATGACCACGAGGATGTCGGGCTGCGTGACGTACGGGTACAAGATTGGCGAATCGGAAAGCACCAGTTGCGCGCTGCAGGCGCCGCCGCGGGCTTCCGGGCCGAAGTTCTGGGTCATGGTGGCGAAGCCGCCTTGAAAAATCGAGGAGGCCTTGCCAAGAACGATGGCCGAGAGGATCACTCCCTGGCCGCCGAAGCCTGCGATACGAATTTCAGTTAGCTGCATACCATCTCCGTCTGTTCCACGAAGCGCTCGCCCAGCGACTCGGCGAATTGCCCTCGCATCAAGGTTTGGTAGTCGGGGCGGTCGCGGTCTACGAATTTGCCCACGACGATTTCCCCGGTCATGGTCAGGCCGACTTCGCTGGTCGGGGCCCCGTGCCGGACTTTGCTCTTTTCTTTGTAGTACTTCATGGCGTCGAGGCCATCGCCCAGCTTGTTGCGGCGCTGATAAAGGGTGGGGCATGGCGAAATCACTTCGATGAATGAGAAGCCTTTTTTCTGGAAGGCTTCGCCGATCGAGCGAGCCAGTTGTCGTACGTGGAACGTAGTCCAGCGCGCGACGTAGACTGCGCCAGCCGCTTCGACCAGGTGCGGCAAATTGAACGACGGCTCGAACACTCCGTAGGGATTGGTCGAGGTGATCGAGTCATCCGGAGTAGTGGGCGCAGTCTGTCCGCCAGTCATCGCATAAATCAGATTGTTGACGCAGATGATTTTCAGATCGATGTTGCGGCGCGCGGCGTGGATCAGATGATTGCCGCCGATGGCCGAAAGATCGCCATCACCCGAATAGACAACGACGTTCAGTTTGGGGTTTGCCAGCTTCAATCCGGTGGCAAACGGGATGGCGCGGCCGTGCGTGGTGTGGAACGAATCCAGTTGGACGTAACCCGCCACGCGGCCGGTGCAGCCGATGCCCGAGACCAGAGCGAGCGATTGCAAATCGATTTTCGATTCGATGAGCGCGCGGGCGAACGAGTTCACGGTGGTGCCAATGCCGCATCCCGGGCACCAGATGTGAGGAATGCGATCGCTGCGCAGGAACTGCTCGACCGGGTTGACGCCGTCGTTATTCAAAATGTCTGGGAGCAAACTGTCGTTCATCGGCTGGCCTCCACGATTACTTTGAGGATGTCGTTGGGGTTGTGAACTCCGCCGCCGGCGTGCGAGACGGCGAAATGTCTTTGCCTGGCCTGCCGCAGCACGCTCCACTTCTCGAACCATCTGGCCGAGATTAAGTTCGGGGACAACAAACGCTTTCACCTTGGCTGCGAGTTCACGGATCTTTTTGCTCGGGAAAGGGCCAGGCGGTGATCAGGCGCAACTTGCCGACGCACAGGCCTTGTTCACGAGCCGCTTCGATGGCTCGTTGCGCCACGCGGGAGGTGATTCCGTAGGAGATAACAACCACATCGGCACCTTCGATTTGCTCTTCCTCGAACAGGGCAATGCGATCGGCGGCATCGCGAATCTTGCTTTGCAGCCGGCGAACCAACTTGTCCTGCACTTGCGGAGTCATGTTGGGATAACCGCGTTCGTCGTGAGTCAGACCGGTAACATGAAATTTGTAGCCTTCGCCGGCGTGCGCCATCTCCGGAACCTGGTCACCGTTGGTTTCATAGGGAAGGTAGTCGTCAACCGACTTGCGCGTGTGGCGGCGCACTACCACTTCGATCTGGTCGGCGGGAGGAATCACCACCTTCTCGGTCATGTGGCCCACGACTTCATCCATCATGAACATCACGGGCACGCGAAATTCTTCGGCCAGATTGAACGCTTTGATGGTGAGGTCAAAACACTCCTGCGGAGAATTCGGACAAAGGGCGATGATCTCGTAGTCGCCATGCGATCCCCACCTCGCCTGCATCATGTCGCTCTGGGCGGGAAGGGTGGGCAGGCCTGTCGACGGGCCTCCGCGTTGGACGTCGACGAACACGCAGGGGGTTTCGGTCATGACGGCGTAGCCGATGTGTTCCATCATCAGAGAAAAGCCGGGGCCGGACGTTACCGTAAATGCCTTGGCTCCGCCCCAGACTGCACCTTGCAGTGTGATGGACGCGGCGAGTTCATCTTCCATCTGGATGAATGTTCCACCGACGGTCGGCACACGCGAGGCGAAGCGCTCCACGACTTCGGTCGAAGGAGTAATGGGGTATCCGGCAGCGAAGCGGGCACCAGCGGCCAGCGCGCCTTCGCAGCAAGCATGATCGCCGTCCATGAAGTGGATGCCAGTAAGCACACCGCGAGGATCAGCTTTCATTTGTCACCTCCTGCGGTTTTTACTTTGGTGGCGAAAATGGCGAAATCGGGGCAGTACATTCCACACAAGTCACAGCCGCTGCACTTTTCCGGATGCACGACGTGCGGCGGATGGTAGCCCTTGGAGTTGAAAGCCGAAGAGAGTGCGAGCACGTGGGAGGGACAAAACTCCACACAGAAGCCGCAGGCTTTGCAGCGCTCGACAACAACGGAAACACGTCCTTTTGCCACGGGATCTCCACATTTCGGGGCGGTTGACCCTCCCCGATTCTTGGACGTAATTATGCTTGGCGGCTTTGGGGCTGGATGTGACAACAATCACGGATGTTGGTGAGCAGGAGCACAGCGCAGTAATCTGGTTTTGCTACGGGCCAATTCCCTCATGGTGATGCTGAACACAATCGATTGTGCCTTTGATCACAGCAATCGTGGAAAGAGGAGGATGAGAATAAGGGGTGGTCGACGAGTTTGGGTCTTTTCAAGAGGAGGCTGCCATGTTTGAAGCCGAAGTTGAAATGGAACGACGATCTTCGTTTTTGCCAATGTTACTGATGGTGTGTCTGGTAGCGGCAATTTTGGGTATGGTAACCTACGTCGTATTCCAAGTCAGGACGAGGACGCCTCTCGATGCGCAGGAGGCGAGCAAGGTCGTAGAAAAGGCGCTGCAGGGACCGGGTGCGGCGGTCATTCACTTCCGCAGTGGCTTAGTGACGTCCAGTGTCGCTGAAAAACCGGGAGATCCTAATTATCGGCTCCTGGAAAAGGCAGGAATTGTTAAATTGGCGAAGGGAGCCCACGGAGCAGAACTGATCACGCTTACGCCCGGAGGAGAACGCCTGGTAACGGCCATCCCAGGGTTCAAGAAATGGAAGGAAGCGGATGGGACGTTTACCTATCAAGTTCCCCTGGCTCAACGGCAACTGGTGAGCATCGCCGACATAAAGATGACAGCAGTGAACAACGCGACGGTTCAATACACCTGGAAATGGGTGCCCAACCAAATGGGGGACCTGTTCGACGCGGGCGGTCCGACGGTGAAAAGTTTCAATCTTTGGGATCGCCAAACCCTGATTAATAAGTACGAGGCAGACTTCTATCATGGGAGTCCGACGAAATCCACGCTCACGCTGGCGCGTGCCGATCAGGGATGGAAAATCTCCGCCGCGGAATAGCTCAAGCGCGGTCGGGCGCAGTTTTTGGTTATTTGGTTATTATTGCGTTTGCAGTCAAGAAATAGAGTTCTGGCCTAAAAGGAGAATTTCGATGTCCATGAAGAAACTGATTTGGATGTTCGCCGCCCTTATCGTACTTACCTACACGGTTGTTGCGCAGGATCAAACCCAGAGTCAACCCTCAAAAGTCATCCAGCATGTTCCGGTCAAGCAAACGTCGGCCGCCTCCGGTAAGGAGATGTTCACCACCTACTGTGCCGTTTGCCATGGAACCGACGGCAAAGGTGGAGGTCCGGCAGCCAGCGCGCTAAAGGTTCCTCCCACCGACCTCACCATGCTCAGCAAGAACAACGGCGGGAAATATCCTGCCATGAAGGTCACGTCCGCGATCCGCGGCGACTCCGATCATCCTGCGCACGGCTCCAAGGATATGCCGGTATGGGGATCGTTGTTCCTGAATATGAGCCACGGACACGAGGGCGAGGTGCAGCAACGCGTGGCGAACTTATCCCAGTACGTTGAGTCTTTGCAGGCGAAGTAAGCGGTCGGCTGAGCAGTTGTTGGCCGGACGTAGAGCCGGTCGGGGCATGAGCGCTGGCTTGTGCCCCTGTTTGTGTCTCGCGGAGTTGAAAAACTCAGGTCAGACGCTAAAAGAGCTTACACACGTTCAATTAGTGGCCTGTCGCGGTGAGTTGGGTGCCGGTCCGCAGAATCCCTCAGGGGCTTAAGCCCGCGTCACTATTAGCTCCGGGCGGCACGGCTCAAGCCGTGCCCTTCCCAAAACCTGCAAAGTGTGAAGTCATGCTCTCTCAAAACTACTGTACGAAACCGCTATTACTCTGCGCTGAGAATCCTCCACGCCTCGCGGCCAGTGACCATGACGTGCTGCACGCCCTTGACCGCCTTCATGTACTGCGCGCGCTCGAAGGCTGAGGGGTTGGAACAGCGGATCTGGCTCATGCTGCCCTTCATCTGCTGAACCGATTCGTATTCGTGCTTTTCCATCCATTCCAGTATGCCGGTTTCGATGTACCGAAGATGGTTGATGCCGTTGCGCAGCAGCGTGGAGCAGAGCATGGTGACGTCGGCCCCGACCATCACCAACTTAATGACGTCCTCGGGGCCGTGCACGCCGCTGGTGGCTGCAAGGTTGGCACGGATGCGGCCATAAAGGATGCCGATCCAGGTCAGCGGAAGCCGCAGCGCTTGCGGAGTACTGAGCAACACGTTGGGCTGGATTTCCAGTTCTTCCAGGTTGATGTCGGGTTGATAGAAGCGATTGAACAGCACCAGACCGTTGGCGCCAGCTTCATCAAACCGTTTTGCCATGTTGGCCATGTTGCTGAAAAAAGGGCTGAGCTTTACCGCGACAGGAATTGTTACCGCTGATTTAACGGCGTTGAGAATGTCGAGATATTCCTGCTCGACCGCAGCGGAGCTGAGCTCAGGATCGGTGGGAATCGAGTAGATGTTGCATTCGAGCGCGTCCGCGCCCGCCTCTTGAATGAGCTTGGCGTATTGAGTCCACCCGCCGACGGTGGTGCCGTTGAGGCTGGCGATAATCGGCACTGACACCGCTTTCTTGGCCCGGCGGATGTGATTCAAATATCCCTCAGGTCCCAGGTGGAATTCGGCCGGTTGCGGGAAGAACGAAGCGGCTTCGGCAAAGCTGTCCGTCCCTTCTGACAGATGGTGATCCAGTTCGAAGCTCTCCTGCCGCAACTGCTCCTCGAACAGGGAATACAGCACAATGGCAGATGCGCCTGCATCTTCGAGGTGGCGAATGCCGTCGAGCTCTTGGGATAGTGGCGATGCGGAAGAGACCAGAGGTGTGCGAAGCCGCAAACCCAGGTAAGTCGTGCTGAGATCGATCATGATTTCTCCTACTCTGCTATTACAGGTTTCGACCAAAGTCTCTGACTGCTAACAAATCCACCCTCTATCATTCCGAGGAGCGAAGCGACGAGGAATCTGTGTTTCCTGACCCACGCGAAGAACCCAGATCCCTCGCTTCGCTCGGGATGACAACAACCGGGCTCTCCAGCAACTTCAGACGTTGCAAGCAACGTCTCTACGTTTTCTGTAGAGGCGCAGCTGGCTGGGTCTCTGCTTGCGGGGCCGTCTTGGCCGGTTCTTTGTCGCCCTTCCGCTGTGCCAGGTACTCATAAAGGCGGAAGCGGGTTTCGGCGTCGTGTTGCGCCTCATGCCAGAGATGCTTTGCCTCTTCCGGGTTACTCTTGGTGAGCATCTTGAAGCGCGTTTCCATCGTCAGGTAATCCGCGACTTTGCGCGTTGGCGTGCGTGAGTCGAGGGTCAGCGGATTCTCGCCCTGGGCGGTCCGTTCAGGATTGTAGCGATAGAGCAGCCACTGTCCAGAATCGACTGCCGCTTTCTGATTCGACATCGCCGTGGTCATGTTGATGCCGTGAGCGATGCAGTGCGAATACGCGATGATGAGGCTGGGGCCGTTGTAAGCCTCAGCTTCCAGGAATGCCTTGAGCGTGTGCTCGTCCTTTGCTCCCATGGCCACGCTCGCGACATAGATGTTGCCGTAGCTCATGGCAATGAGTCCCAAGTCTTTCTTGTTACCGGGTTTGCCGCCAGCGGCAAACTTTGCCACCGCCGCACGCGGCGTGGACTTGGACGCCTGACCTCCGGTGTTGGAATAGACTTCGGTATCGAGCACAAGCACGTTGACGTTGCGCCCGCTGGCCAGCACATGATCGAGGCCGCCGTAGCCGATGTCATAGGCCCAGCCGTCTCCGCCCACGATCCAAATGCTTTTCTTGACCAGCAAGTCGGCGACGGCCAGCAGTTGCTTCGCGTCGTTAACATTTGAACCGGAATTCGCGCTTTGCAGTTTCTCCTTCAGCAGGTCGACGCGCTGGCGCTGTTCGTAGATGTCCGCTTCGTCTTTCTGTGGAGCAGTCAGAATCGCGGTAGCGAGTTCTTCGCCGATCGTTCCCGCTACACGTTTCACTAGTTCTTGCGCAAACTCGGTCTGCTTATCGATCGAGAGACGGAAGCCCAGACCGAACTCGGCGTTGTCCTCGAAAAGAGAGTTTGACCAGGCAGGTCCGCGGCCGGCTGCGTTCTTCGTCCAGGGTGTAGTGGGCAGGTTGCCGCCGTAAATGGACGAGCACCCGGTAGCATTGGCAATGATTGCCCGGTCTCCGAACAACTGCGACATCAGCTTCAGATATGGAGTTTCCCCGCAACCAGAACAGGCGCCGGAGAACTCGAATAGCGGCTCCTGCACTTGCTGTTGGCGGATGTTGGTGACTTTGATATTGCGGCGATCGAGTTCTGGAATTTTAAGGAAGAAGTCCCAATTCTCACGCTCGGGCACGCGCAGGGGAGGTTGCGGCACCATGTTGATTGCCTTCAACCGCGTTTCGGCCTTGTTCTTCACCGGACAAACTTCGACGCAGATACCGCAACCGGTGCAGTCTTCCGGCGCTACTTGAATTGTGTATTTGAGACCTTGCCACTCTTTGTCGCGGCTCTCCGTGGATTTGAAAGTCGCCGGCGCGCCCTGCAATTCCTTCGTGTCGTAAACCTTAATGCGGATGACTGAATGCGGGCAAACCATGGCGCACTTTCCGCACTGGATGCAAATCTTTGAATCCCAGGTGGGGATTTCGAGTGCCAGGTTGCGCTTCTCCCATTTCGCGGTCCCGGTGGGGAAAGTGCCGTCGACTGGAAATGCGCTGACCGGCAATTCGTCGCCGCGTCCCGCGTAGATCACGCCCAGCACGTCGCGCTCGAATTCTGGCGCTGAGGGAGAAAAAGGTGGCGGCATCTCAATCGTGCTGCTGATTTCGGTCGGAACTTTCACTTCGAACAAATGCGCTAGAGTTTCTTCCACGGCTTTCATGTTCTTCTGGACGATCTCTTCGCCCTTCTTGCCGTAGGTATCGCGAATCGACTTGCGAATCGCTTCGATCGCTTGATCCCCCGGCAGAACCGCGGAGATGGCAAAGAAGCACACTTGCAAAATCGTATTCATGCGGCTGCCCATGCCGGTGTCGCGTGCGACTTGATAAGCGTCGATCACGTAAAACTTCGCGCGTTTCGAAATGAGCTGTTCCTGTACCGGACGCGGAAGATGGTCCCAAACTTCATCTTTACTGAACGGGCTGTTGAGCAGGAATGTGCCGCCGGGAACCAGGGCGCTCAGCATGTCGTAGCGCTCGAGGAATATCCACTGGTGGCAAGCCACGAAGTTAGCTCTTGAAACCAGATAGCTGGAGCGAATCGGCTGCGGCCCGAAGCGGAGGTGCGAAATCGTTGCCGCGCCCGACTTCTTCGAATCGTAGACGAAGTAGCCCTGAGCGTAGTTGTCAGTGTTCTCGCCAATGATCTTGATCGAATTCTTGTTTGCGCCGACGGTGCCGTCCGCGCCCAGGCCGTAAAACATGGCGCGTACAACGTTGTCCGGCTCGGTGGAAAACTCGGCGTTGTAGGACAAACTGGTGTGGCTGACGTCGTCCTGAATACCGATCGTGAAATGATCTTTTATTTGGCCGGCGGGCTGATCCGCTTTCAGATTGTCATAGATCCCCTTGACCATTGCAGGAGTGAATTCTTTGGAGGAGAGCCCGTAACGTCCACCTACAACTGCCGGTGGGGTTTTGCGAGGGCTGTATCCACTTTTCACTCCTTCGTGAAGCGCGTTCACGACATCCAGATAAAGCGGCTCGCCGATCGCTCCCGATTCCTTGGTGCGATCGAGGACGGCGATGTTTCGCACGCTGGCAGGCAAGGCAGCAAGAAACGCCTGCACCGGGAAGGGACGGTATAAGTGCACCTTAAGCAGTCCCAGCTTCTCGCCTTGCGCATTGAGATGATCGAC
>CAWIFC010000020.1:0-19502 GCA_963835275.1 uncultured Acidobacteriota bacterium
AAAATCCGCAAGACTCTGCAATACGGAGTGCAGCGTGCCGCTGCCCATCGGTTTTCCTCCGAGCGTGATATTTGCAAGTATATCGACCTGATGCTGGTCTTCGGATCTGACTTTGACCGATCCTCTTGGGCGAGTTCGGTATTGGACAATCCCGAGAAGATAGGTCCGAAGCGAAAGGTGAAACAACTGTTCAAAGCGGCGATGTCTCAAGGCAAACCTTCAGGGGTCTCGCTTGCCAGGTAATGAGTCTGATTTCGAAATCGGTCCTTCCGGCGAGGGTACAGGAGGGGATGACCCCGATGACGGGCAGACGGATTCAACTGGCCAGGATTCGGGCGGAGGCGATGGCTCAGGCACGGACGATGGATCCGCGAATGATAACAGCAACGATGATCAGACCGACTCCGGCGGCGGTGATCCCAGTCAATTGGCCGGAGCTCAAGACGATGCCGACTGCAATTTTGGAAAAAAAGATGCGGGTGAAGCGGTTCAGACGTGTGGTCAACAACCTTCCCAGTCGCCGCCTGGGCAAAACGCCGCCACCAAGACGTTCATTGAAATAGAACTGGTAGATGAAGAAGGTAATCCGGTTGCGGGCGAGGACTATGAGATAAAGTTGCCCGATGGCTCGGTGGTGGACGGAAGCTTGGACGCCAAAGGAGTTGCGCGTGTGTCGGGCATTGATCCGGGAACGTGTCAGATCACTTTTCCAAACCTTGACACTAGCGCGTGGAAAAGCGAGTGAATAGGCTGCCTCGCGGTGGGCCAGGCTAAGTTCTTGATCGGTTTTGACGAATGCAAGTCTGTTCGCTGGAGACTCGAGATGTCCGATCACGTCGTGCAAGATGGAGAGTGCATTTCCAACATCGCCCTGCAAGAAGGATTTTTCTGGGAAACGCTTTGGAACCATCCCCAAAACTCCAATCTGAAACAACAGCGCAAAGACCCGAACATTCTTTTCCCGGGCGATAGCGTTTTTGTCCCTGACATTCAAATCAGGCAGGAGATACGCTCGACCGGCAGCCACTACAAGTTCATCAAGCGGAACACGCTCGTAACCCTTCGCTTGCGTTTGCTGGATGAGTTTCATCCTCGCGGAGGACTGAAGTATCGGTTGGCTATCGGGAACGTCACGCTATCCGGCCAAACTGACAGCGACGGGCATCTCAGGCAACAAATTCCCGCGAGTGCTACCTCGGCGCTTTTGCTAACTGAACAGGATGCTTACAATTTATCGATCGGGAAGCTCGATCCGATTACCGAGAACCTTGGCGTTCAGCACCGACTGCGCAATCTGGGCTATCTTGGGAGCGACACCGACGGCCAGATCACCGATATCACGACTGCCGCGATTACGAAATTCCAGAATGAAAATGGGCTCGATCCTACCGGAGCGCTAACCGACGCGACCCGGGCAAAGTTACAGAAAGTTCACGGCTGCTAAAGGAGTAAGAAGATGGCAGATGTCGCAACCCGACGTATTGCTGCATCGAATGACGGACCAACTACCATCAACCGGCGACATGTGCAGGTCTTTTTCCAGAGCTTTCCGGGCACCTCGGCCGCCAGCGGCATTTCAGGCCTGAGTTTCATATTGCAGGTGCCGCAAGCGCCCGCAGTGGTCGGAAGCACCCCGGCGGACGGCCATGTTGACATTCGGCTCGCCGCCGGAGAGACCGCCAACCTGAAGATTTTGGGAAGCGAATACTCGATTAGCTTGTTAGATGGTGTACCTTTCCCCGTCACCCAGATGCGCGGTGTTCAACAGCGGTTGAACATGCTGGGTTATCATCCAGGAGGCTTGCGCGGCGACGCTAACCCGGCCCTTGACGCGACAGACGGCGGTCGCTTCAGGTTTCTCACGGAGATCGCCATCCTCAACTTCCAGGCCGACCACGATCCCCTGTTCATCGACGGAATTGCCGGACCCAAGACTCAACCCAAACTTGGTCAGGTTGTCAAAAGTGCGGGAGGAGAATAGCTGCCAATGGCCTTTTCCAGACAGGTTTTCCGTTGGGAGCGGGTCGTTCCCGTGCGCTTCATCCGCGCACCTGACCCTAATGACCCTTCAGTCTTTTCGGGCCCATTTGATCCTGACGCGCCCGACCTGGACGACCGCGGTTTCGTGGCCTGGACTGGTCGCGGGGCCAGTCACACAGCTGGTAGTGCTGTCCTGCCGGTAGGTTTGGATCAGGCAGTGGACTTCGATTCGCGACCTCAAACCCGGGTCCGCCTTGTCCGCCAGGAGATCGGTGATGGCGCCCCACTTTTCCTGACGACGGAATCGAGCGGGGTTGTGTCCGTTGTCCAGCCCGCGACCGCAGCTCTGCCCGTCGGCCACTTCGTGATGATCAAGCTCAAGGCGCAAGCCGCCGGCAGCACTCATCTGGAAGTCCGCTTCGGATCGGATAGCGGACCGGTGATTCATCGCCTGGAGGTGATCGTCAGCCCGATGATCGATCTCCGCTTGACCGCGCATGTTCCTACTGTCAATGGCGCTCCAATCAATGACGTTCAGGGTAACCCGCTTCCGGCAGCCTCGCCACGGAACGATCAGAACATTTTCGATTTCATAAACCAGACCAACAGGATCTATTTTCCCTATGGAATTCGACTTGTTCCCGATGCTACGATCGACCGCGCCGGCGTTCTTAATCTCGCACATCGGGGTGCGGTAGATGATGTCACCGAGTTCAATACCACTACGGCGCTGAACCGTGTTGCGCACTCGCTCAATGCGTACTTTGTTCCCGCCATCGTAGAACTAACGGGGGCGCCGCCTCACATAAATCCCGGAGGCATTGGAGGCGTTGGCTTGAACCTGGTTACCAGCCCCAACAATTTTGGCCTCTTGATCGCGGACAGGGTCACAGACTTCATTCACGGGGGCACAACGACCAATCCCGTGCTCGCCCAATCCGTAGCCCATGAAGTGGGTCACGTTCTCAACTTGATTGATGACCCCAGCGGGCAGTTTGTGCATGTCAATCGGAAAGTGAATGCAGGAACCGGCCAGGAACAGGATGTGCGCGATGACTTAGTCTCGCGGCGCCGGCTGCTCTATGCTTACACCGACATCGCAGCCGACGGAAGTCATCCCTATCGCGACGATGTGGGCTATGGCAACCTTACGCCTGGGGGCATGCTCAGCGTTAAGCAACTGAACAATGATCTGACGGATATGGAAACGGCATCGGCCCGCAGCGCGGCAGCCAAGTTATGAGACCGGTAACCGCTGCACGCCCGGCACGGAGTAGCCTTTGATGTACTTAGCGCTTGCGCTTTTGGTGCTCGCCGTGCTTTCGAGCCAGAGCGGGACGAGTCCGACGGCGATCCAAAACGCGCAGAAAGAGATTGCACACATGACCGCGAGTAACACTCTAGAGGACCTGCTGGCATCCGCAAACTGGGATGCCGTCGACGAGGCGCAGCGTGAAGGTCCACTCGCCCTTCCGGCTATCAGAATTTACGTTCGTAGCAGCAACTACCGATCCCGGCAAATCGCTCTGGCGAGCGCTGCCCGTGTCGGCGGTGGCGAAGCCGCAAGTATGCTTGCGACCGGGCTGACCGATGAGAATCTGAATGTCGAACTGCAGGCGGCGAAGGAGCTCAGTACCGGCCAGTTTTCGTCAGCATCGGGAGCAATCTTGGCTCAGCTGGCGAGCAACAAGGATCACGTCGTTAAGGAGTTTCTCGCGCTCGCGGCCGGTTATATTCCGGGCGAACGGAGCATTGCCACGTTGCGTCCCCTGGCGGAAGGAAAAGATGAACTGGCAACCAACGCCCGGATGGCGCTGGCCCGTCTTGGAGACGCAAACGCGCGGATGGAGTTGACCAACGATCTCTCGGCTACCCTCCCGAGAACCCGCTACAATGCGCTTGATCAACTAAGATATGTAAACGATCCTAAGTTCGCGTCTTATGCTAAGCAGCTTCTGGATGACAAGGCGCCGGCACGCCGAATCGGCACGGCGCGCCACCCTAAATTTCGACGGGTGTGCGATCAGGCTGTGGATACCCTGGTTTCCCTCCTCAGCCTGGCGCCGCCGTTCTCCATTGCGCCAGAACGAATCTACACCGATGCGGAACTAGCCCAGGTTCGCCGTCTCCTGAACTGACGGTCCATCCGGGGCTGGCCAGTCTTTCGCGTCATTTCTTCCGTGCGAGGGTGCTGTCCTTCCCGGCTTTTTGCGGAAGTGCGGGCGTGTCCCTGTCGGGACCGCCGGATATCTCGGCACACTGGGGCCTCGGCATTATCTATTAGCTGTACATTGTGGCACGGCCTCCCACGCCTCAAACAATCGGCTCGAACGTTCCACCTGGAACACTTGCGGCGACCTCGTGTATCCGCCGCGCTTCTAATTCCAATCTCTATAGTTCTCGCTCCCCTTTGCTTCTCGGCTGGAGAATTGCTATTGTGGCAGTCGCCGGGATTCTATGAAGCAACTGCAACCTGTCATCTGGACCAAGGGGACGTTTCTCACTCCCCAACACCTGCAAACGCAGGACAGGTTTATTGAGGACACGCTGAATTTTCGCCTGCAGGCGTTGAAGTTCTGTGCCTGGGGGTTTAGCGAGTTGGTCATCAATCAGGAGATGCTTGCCGAAGGGCAGCTTGTGGTCTCGCGCGCTGCGGGCATTTTTCCGGATGGGTTGTTGTTCGATATCCCGGATGCGGACCCACCCCCGCCATCCAAGGCGCTGGCGGATTTCTTTGATCCTGGCGCGAAGAGCCTGGATGTTTATTTGACTATCCCCGATTACCGGCAGCGCGGGCTCAATGTCTCTATTGCGCAGCGCGACGGCGGTAGCCGTTATCTCGCCGAAGTGACAGCTTTTCGCGATGAGAATACCGGCGTCGGCGAGAAGCCGGTGCAGATTGCGAGGAAGAATCTGCGCCTGCTGGCGGAAAATGAAAACCGTGAAGGCTGTTCGGTTTTGCGGATCGCGAATGTGGAGCGTACGAAAGCCGACACATTTCTTTTGAACCCGCGCTTCGTTCCTCCCTTGCTCGAGATTAGCGCCAGTGAATACCTGTCCGGAGTGTTGCGCGGGTTGATCGAGATTCTCTCTGCCCGGAGCACTCAGCTTTCCGCCACCCGCCGGCAAAAGAATCAGAGCCTCGCGGACTTCACTGCATCCGACATTGCGAATTTCTGGCTGCTCTATACCGTCAACTCCTACTTCCCGATTTTCAGCCACCTGTTTGAGGGCAAGCAAGGACATCCCGAGGAACTGTACTCGGCGATGGCTTCACTTGCGGGTTCGCTTAGCACGTTTTCACCCAAGCTGCGGCCCCGGGATTTGCCGTTGTACGTCCACGACTCGCTGGGGCCGATCTTCTCCGACCTCGATGAGAAATTACGTGCCCTGCTGGAGACAGTGGTGCCCACAAACCTGGTGTCCTTACCGCTGAAGCGGGTGAAACCTTCGATCTACGCGACCGCGATTGATAATGACAAGTACCTGGCCAACACCCGCATGTATCTGGCGGTGAATGCCGAAACCAGCGAGGACGTGGTCATCCAGAAGGTGCCACAGTTGGTGAAGGTCTGCTCGGCGACCCACATCGAGCACCTGATCAAACAGGCGTTGCCGGGTCTCCAACTCAAACACCTGCCGAACCCACCAAGCGCAATTCCGGTTAAGCTGAAGTATCAGTACTTCAGCTTGAATCAGTCCGGCGCTGCTTGGGAAGCGGTCACTCGCGCCCGCAACCTTGCCGCCTATGTGCCGGGGGATTTTCCCAATCCAAACATGGAACTGCTTATTCTGCTGCCGTCGGCAAGCTAACCCGTCTCAATGTTTTATTTCGAAATACACGATCAGCAGGATCGCAACCAGCAACAAAACGTTCAGGATAATGACCAGGGGCAGATAGGAAGGCTTGGGCTTGAAGGCTTTGCCAAGTTCCGGAGCCTTGGGAGCAGCGGGCGGAGTGAATTTTGGCGGCGCTGGAACTGCGATCTTGGGAGCTGCGATTGGAACTTTTTCACTAGGGGGAGCGCTTTCCGCTCCGCCCGAGATGATTCGCGTGTATTCGCCGGGACCGCCGGGCAAAGGGGGCGGGCTTGACAACGGAGGCCTGACCACTGAAAAGACATGGGTAGCACCGGCCGGGGTTGGCGTTTCCGCTGTGCTGCCTGCATTCGGCTGTGGAAGGATCGGTTCGATAGGCGGAGTAACTGGAGGCGTCGCCGCAAGCTGAGGAGGCGGAGTCCACGCCGGTTCCTTGGACGGCAGCGAGATCTCGCTCTTCGGTGGCAGCGGCTCCCAGGTTTGTGCCGGCGCATTCGTTGGAAACGGAGCAGTGGGCTGACTCGTGTTTGAAAATATTTGCGTGAATGCCGCAGGTTCCTCTCGGCGAGGAATATCTCCAACTGGACCCCGCAGCGGAGGTGTCGGCGCCAAGTCGCTACCCCTACCCGAACCGAATACTCTCGTAAACTCGCCGGGGGCAACTTGTTGCGGCGGTTCCATCGCCTTGGGCAGAATATCGGGAGTGTCCGCAGGCCGCTCCCCGTCAAACGGTCCCCGAAAGAAATCTGTGAAGTCCCCGGCTTTCGCGTCGGCAGGGTTATCGGAAGAGCCAACTCTCTCGGGAGGCGCCTGGGTTTCTGACTTGAAGCTAGACTTGAATAAAGCCGTGAAACCACCTGAGTCCTGGGGTTCTATGGGAGTAGAGCTCCCCTTAACGCTACCCCCGCTGGATGACGGTTTTGGCGACTGTGATTCATGGGCCTCCGCCTTTACCGTTTCTCGAGATTCCGTCCTGATCCTTGGAACTGACGGATCCGGAGGAACGACGCCTTCCGGCGACCTAGCAGGAGGCTGAATGTCGGGCCTTTGGGATACGTCGTGCGACCCAGAGAAAAACTGCCTCGTGAAATCGCCCGGCGCCTGCTGTGGAGTGGTTTGCTCAGGTCCCAACGTGATTTCGGCTGGCCCTGTTTTCTTCGAGGTGTCGGGCCCCGACAGGGGAGGAGCAACGGCTTCTCCCGCTGATTTAACAGGAGCCAGGTTCGTCAGCGTCGGCACTTCGTGCGATCCTGAGAAAAACTCTTTGGTGAAGTCGCCCTGTTCTCGCTGCGGAGTAGTTTCCGCAGATCCAAAGTCGATCCCGCCGAGAGCCGCTTCCTTGGAAGTGTTGGCTTCAGACGGAGGATTCACCTGCGGCACCAATCCGGAGAGCGCTGCCGTCAGTTCGCCCGGAGGGCTGGCGCTTGGCGCCGTCGCGGATTTGATGGCTAGCCGCTCGGGCGACGGAGCCGGATCCTTGCTGGTAGCGGGATTCCCCGATGGCGGACTTCCTGACGGTGTCGTGATCTCCGCCGTTTCCTTCAAATGGGATTCATAAGATTGGGTCCAGCTCTTCAGGGCGGCACTATCCGGAAGCTTCGTCACCAGATAAGCGTAAGTGGTTCCGCTGTATCTGCCCGTTTCAAGCACCAATCCGGGCGGATCGGGAGCCACCTTGCGGAATGATTCGAGGACCCAGAGCACTGTCGGCTGATCCGGTTTCTTCTCCGGCGCGTCGAAGATGTGAAGCAGAACACGCTCACCGCTGGCCATGTCCCTGGCGAAGAATGTCTCGACTCGCCCACTGGTGACTGCTTCAAACAGTTCGTACTTATTGGCGAATTTCATGGCTTTTTGGTTAGACGATGAGCAACTCGGGCCAGGCTCATGCCTCGAATGGTCCAGCGCCCTACACCTTACACTGCCATTGCCTTGACAGTAAAGTAGTAAACACCTAGCATCGCTGGCCAGGCGTGGTTGACGGTTCGGGCGTCAAATTCTTGTTCTCAAGTGCAGCCGGTTCGGGAGACAATGGCCTGCTCTGGCCAAGTAAACAGGTTATGAAGTTGCTTTCCAAAATCGTGTGGGCGGAAGGGATGTATCTGGCCCCGCATCATTTCCAGGCGCAAAACCGTTATTTCGAGGACTCCGTGCATTTCGCGACTGCGAGCCTGTGGAAAAACGGCTACGGATTCTCCTCCTGCCAACTCGATGCCGATGCGCTGCGCAACGGAACCGTAACGCTTGTGCATGCTCGGGGCATGTTCGAAGATGGCTTGCCTTTCGATATTCCCGGCTCCGATTCTTTGCCCGAGTCTCGCAACATCGCCACGATCTTTCCTCCTACCACCGACCATTTGACCATTGAGCTGGCGATACCCCGATGGCTTCCGGACGGGCAAAACTGCAAGTTGGAATCGGGCCCGGATGCCAACACTCGTTACAGCGGCGTAGTCGAAATGCTGCACGACGAAAACACCGGGCGCGATGAGAAGCCGGTTCAGTTGGGTCATAAGAACATTCGGCTGGTGCTGGAATCGGAAGCCAGCGAGGACCTTCTTACTCTGCCGCTGGCTCGGGTCATGCGGGATGGGGCAGGGCACTTCGCCTTCGATCCGGCATTTGTGCCGCCAACCGTTCGGTTGAGCGCGAGTGAACGCCTCACGGATATGCTGCAGCGCCTCGTCGAAATTCTGGAGGACAAGAGTGCCACAGTTTCTCAGGAGCAGCAGCAATCAGCGGGAAAGTTTCAGGCCGGCATGTCCGCCCGGCACGTCTCGCAATTCTGGTTTCTTCACGCCATTAACTCGAGCCTGACGCCGCTTCGGCATCTCCTGCTCTCTAAGCACGGACATCCCGAGGAACTTTTCCGCGAAATGTCGCGCCTGGCTGGTGCTCTCTGCACCTTCGGTTTGAACACCCATCCGCGCTCCCTGCCAACTTATAACCATCGCGATCCTGGTCCCGGCTTCGATGCGCTCGACGATCACATCCGGAAACACCTCGAGATCGTCGTCCCGTCGCAGGCGATTCTGATCCCGCTCAAAGCTGGCGACCGTTACTTCTACAACGGGGAGATCAAAGACCAGCGTTGTTTCGGGCCTTCTCGCTGGATTCTGGGCGTGCACTCGCCGGTAGGCGAGGCGGAACTGATCGCAAAAGTTCCGCAGCTGGTCAAGATTTGTTCGGCCAAGTTCGTTCCTGAACTGGTGAAGAGGGCGCTCGCCGGCCTCGCGCTAGCTCATCTGCAAGTACCGCCGTCAGCGATCTCCGCCAAAGTGGAGAGTCAATATTTCACCATCAGTCGAGGCGGACCGTGCTGGGAGCACATCATGCAGACTCGCGGGGTGGGTGTGTACGTCCCCGGAGAACTGCCTTCACCGGAGATGGAATTGGTGGTTCTTCTGGAGAGTTAAGAACGGAGTTAAAAACTATGTCTGGATCGCACGCAGCTCCGCTGGGCAGTTATCGCGGCTCAAGTCCGGCGCTCGACCGGCGTGGCTGGAATCTTGCTCTCGCTTTCCAGGAAGTGTTTACCGCCATTGTGCGGCTGCGCTACAACCGGCAGGCGGTCTCGAACGCCGAATCTTTCAGGGCACAGATGAAACAGGCGCTGCGAGTGGCTGAACAGGAGGCCCGCAGCCGGGGCTGCAGCCCGGAAGATGTCAAGCAGGTGATCTTCGCCGTGGTCGCGTTTCTGGACGAGTCTGCGCTAGGTTGCCGGAATCCGGTTTTTTCTGATTGGCCGCGTCTCCCTTTGCAGGCTGAACTATACGGACATCAATTAGGGGGCGAAGTATTTTTCCAGGAACTGCAAAAAGCGCTCAATCGCAACGACTCGGTTGAAACTGCCGATTTGCTTGAGGTGTATTACCTGTGTTTGCTGCTCGGTTTCAAAGGCCGTTACGCGGCTGGCGGTGACTTGCGGTCGATCATGGCGAGCGTGCAAGAAAAGATCCGGAGGGTCCGCGGCCCTGCGGCTGCGTTGTCCCCGCGCGGAGCGATTCCGGCCGACGCAGTTCGCCTGGTTCAGTCGGATCCCTGGGTGCGCAGACTTGCTGTCACCGCCCTGGTTACCTCGTTGTTGGCGATTGCTCTGTTCTTGGTATTCAAGTTCTCACTGATTTCGGGCGCATCTGCAATGGCTGCACAGTTTGTGAAATAGGGGGCTGCATGCTCGTTTACTTGGTGACCGGCGGCTTACTGCTGGTTTACCTGGTTTTGGTCTGGTTCCTAGGCACATGGATGCATCCGCCGGGTGCTGGCATCTGGATCCTGCGAGGCGGGCTCTGGTTGATCGGCCTGATTGCGGCGGGTTCTTTTCTCTGGTTCTACCGTAAGTCCAAAGCTGAAGAATCGGGAGACGAGAATGCGTCGGCAAAAGTTTCCGACGATCTTGACGTATTGGTGCACGAAGCGATTCGGCGGCTGAAGGCTTCGACCTTGGGCCGCGGTGCGAGCCTGGGCAATCTGCCGTTGGTCTTTCTTCTAGGCGAATCGGGGTCCACCAAAACTACAACTATCATTCACTCCGCTCTCGATCCCGAACTCCTCGCCGGACAGGTCTATCAGGATAACAATATCGTGGCTACTCGCGTTGCCAACGTCTGGTATACGCGCCAGGCCATTTTCGTGGATCCCGCTGGCGGCCTGCTGACGGAATCGGGCCGCTGGAAGCGTCTGGTCAAACTGGTGCAGCCCGGCCGATTTTCCAATGCCATGGGAAAAGGGCAGCAGGCTGCGCGTGCCGCCATCGTCTGCTACGACTGCGAAAACTTTATGAAACCCGGCGCCAGCGAGACCACTCTCTCGGCGGCGCGCAAGCTGGCCATACGACTGCAAGAAGTCTCACAACTTCTGGGAATCAGTTTTCCCGTGTACGTTCTTTTTACTAAATTGGACAGGATTTCCTTCTTTCCCGAGTTCGCTCGCGGCCTGAGCAAGGAGGAAGCCTCCGAGGTGCTGGGGGCGACCTTGCCGGTGCGCCTGGTGGCGACGGGAGTCTACGCGGAAGAAGAAACCCGGCGGCTAGCCAAAGCTTTCGACGAGCTGTTTTATTCCCTGGCGGAAAGGCGCCTCGATCTTCTGGCACGGGAGAACGAAGGCGACAAGAAGCCGGGCATTTACGAATTTCCCCGCGAACTGAGAAAGCTGCGCACGCTGCTGGTGCAGTTTCTGGTGGATTTGGCGCGCCCCAGCCAGCTTAGCGTCAACCCGTTCCTGCGCGGGTTTTATTTCTCAGGAGTTCGTCCCGTGGTTATCGACGATGTGGCCGCGGCGGTTGCTGCCCCGGAAGTACAAGCCGAGGATCCGGGCTCCAGTGCCGGCGCTACTCGTATCTTCAGCACTGCGGGCCGCGGCGCAGCCCCACCGCCAGTGGCTGCCCGCGTGGCTGGATCTCGAAGAGTGCCGCAATGGGTTTTCCTCAGCCAGTTTTTCAACGACGTCATCGTCAAGGACCGCGTGGCGTTGGCTGCGAGTGGTTTCAGTTCCCGGGTGAATCTGCTAAGACGCGTTGCTTTGACTTCAGTGGTTATTGTCGGCATGGTTTGCAGCATTGGATTCCTCGTGTCTTACCTTGGCAATCATGCTTTGGAAAGCAATGTCAGCAAGGCGGCCAGCGAGCTTCAACTCGTGCGAGTCCCCCCAAACCAAGTACCCAGCTTGAACGATTTGCAGAAACTCGACCGGCTGCGGCAGCAACTGGTGATCCTTTCGGATTATCAAAACAACGGAATTCCATGGAGTCTGCGTTGGGGACTCTACGTCGGCGATCAGATCTATCCCGACGCCCGGAGTACTTACTTCCAGGAATTTCAAAAGCTTTTGTTCGCCGATGCGCAAGCCCGTTTATTGGCCGGACTCCGCAGCGTTCCTGACAAGCCCGGTTCCAATGACACCTATGACAATACTTACAGCGAGCTGAAGGCGTATCTCATCACCACCACAAATAACGAAAAGAGCACGAAGGAATTCCTGTCTCCAGTGCTAACCAGTCACTGGATTGCGGGTAGAGACATCGATGCTGACCGGGCCGCACTCGCCAGGGTGCAATTCGATTTTTACAGCAAAGAACTGGCGGCGGCGAATCCTTTCTCTGCGAACAATGATCACGCTGCCATCTCCCGGGCGCGCAATTATCTTTCTCTTTTTGGCAGCACCGATCGCCTTTATGCGACTCTCGTGGAGCAAGATTCACTCAAGAATCCTGCTGCCGATTTCTTTCAGCAGTTTCGCGAGGCAGTCGGCGTGATGGCAGGTGGTCACAGGGTCCGAGGTGCGTTCACACGCCCAGGCTTCGCCTTCATGAAGGACGCAATTTTAAACCCTTCGGCATACGCCAGCGGTGAGGAATGGGTACTAGGTAAGACCACGGCGTTGGAACTGGATCAGTCGACCCTGCAGCAGAAACTTACTCAGCGTTACGATGACGACTTCGTCGGCGAGTGGCGTGAAGTTCTGAAGGATACTGCGGTCGCTCCTTACAGAGACCTCAATGACGCTGAGGGCAAGCTGGGAAAGCTGGCGAGCCCCACTTCGCCGTTGCTGGAATTATTCTGGTTCATCTCCCACAATACGGACGTTGGCGTTCCCGCAGTGACCGCTCCGTTCTTACCGGTGCAGACCGTGGAGCCTCCGGGGCCGCCGGACAAACTGCCCGACCAGTTCGTCTTATCGAACAAGGAATATGTCCTCGCGTTGAGCAAGTTGCAATCGGACATTGGAGCGCTTGCGAAGAACAGCGGCGATCCCACTCTCGTAAAACAGGTTTCGGACTCAGCGACCGCAGCCAAGGATTCTGTCACGAAAATCATTGTAGGGGTCCCGATCGATCAGAAGTTTCATGACGAGAGCCTTGTCGAAGACCTGCTTAAGCAGCCCATCACCAGGGCGGAGGCTCTGGTAGCCAACAGCGATAAAGATCGCCTCAACAATGCGGCCGGCGGACTTTGTTCGCAGTTCGCGCAGCTGAGCGCGAAGTACCCGTTTAATCCAAACTCCAGCCAGGATCTTTCCGTCGACCAGTTGAATTTGATTCTCGCGCCGAAGACCGGCTCTTTCTGGACCTTCTATGACAAGACGCTGGCGCCATACTTGACCAAGCAGGGTTCGCACTACGTCGAGATCCCGAACGCCAAGGTGAAACTGCTTCCTGGGTTTGTTGCCTTCTTCAACCGTGCTGCTGGTTTCAGCGACGCATTGTATCCCGGAGGCTCCGCGACCCCCAAGTTTGCTTACAGCCTCAAGGCATTGCCGAGTAACGTGGAAACGACCTTGAAGATCGGAAATGAAACTTTGTCCGGCATCGGCCAACAGAAGACCTTCACTTGGACTGGCGCGCCAGAAGACGTTCAGGTGACAACCAAGGGTGGGGATATCTTGGGTTCGTTCAGCGGCCCGTGGGCGGTGTTTAAGTTCGTCGCCGATGCCCATTCACAGGTTTCAGGCCCGATTACCAGCCTCGAGTGGATCATGCAATCGAACAACCGCACGATCATACTTCCCAACGGCAAACCCAAGTCCTACAGCTTTGAGCTGCAGGTGACGGGTTTGAATCCGTTCCGGACGTCGGACCTCTCAGGATTGCGATGCCAGACGCCGGTGGCGCACTGATTGAGCTGCAAGCGTAGGCGCGGGCGTCCACGCCCGTGCGGGGATGCCGAAAGTCGGCGCGGGGGAGAATCGCAATTATCCAGCTTCAGGTTGAGCTCTGCCGCGAATTACTGGATGCCAGCCGACCCAGCAGTCGGCCGTGCCAGGTCTGCTCTACCACGCGCAGCAGCAAGCAGGTGATGTTATCGTCGCTGCCCCCGCCTTTCGCCGCCTGAATCAGTTCATCGCACGATTGTTCCAGGGCGGCATTCCGGGTGACGACTTCGACCATGGTCCCTTCCTTGACGTAGCGTGACATGCCATCACTGCACAGCAGCAGCACATCGCCCGGAGCGAATTCGTGGTCCTCGAGATCAGGTTCTACGCTATCCTCCGAACCCAATGCCCGCACGATGACATTCTGCATTTTGGAATGTTCGGCTTCTTCCATGGTCATCAAGCCTCGCCGCACCTGCTCCATCACCAGCGAATGGTCGCGCGTGAGTTGCTGGATGCCGCCTTCGCGAACCAGGTAAATGCGGCTGTCGCCCACGTTGGCGGTGGAAAAAAGGTTTCCCTCCGCACGGACGGCTACGATTGTCGAGCCCATCCCCGCGTGCTCGGCGGTATGGGCTGCGGCTGTTTGAATGGCTTGATTGGCTAACTGGATGGCATTGGCTAGAGCAGTCGCTCGTTCCGACACTCCCTCAAAAGTTCGTCCCAACACCGGGGATGCGGTCCGGCGAGGATCATGCCGGAAGTAGCCTAGGACCGTGTCCACGGCGATTTTGCTGGCAAGCTCACCGGCGGCCTGCCCTCCCATGCCGTCACAGACAATGAAGACGCCGGCGCGCACGTCGAAGCCGAAGTTGTCCTCGTTGTTGGTGCGCACTACACCAATGTCGGTTTTTCCAGCGGCTTGGACCACTAGGTTCATTCCGCACCATGCGTAGGCGCTAAATCCTATCCTAGTTCTCGTTCGAGGTAAATACTGCTCAGGAGAGGCCCAAATCTGGCCCAGGGAAGCTACGGGATGAAACAGGACGGCCGTGTTTCGCACTATATATAGGGAATTTGCGACCGATATGGGGTAAAATTCCGGGCACGTCCAGGTGGATGAAAAATCCGCTGGCAGAGCGGAGGAAACAGTGGCGACGGTGAAAACGATCTCGATCAGTCGTGCGAATGTTGGCGATCTCCGACTTCCTCGAAGATCGTCGCGGTTTTGCACGTCCGGTTTATTGTGGGTTTTGGCTTGTGTTCTGGTTCCGGCCTCCATGGCGCAGCAGAAAAAGCGCGTGGCTGTGCTCAATTTTGACTACGGCACGGTGCAGAGTTCGGTGGCCGCAATTTTTGGAGGGAACCAGGACGTCGGCAAAGGCATTTCAGACCTGCTGGTGCAGAAGTTGGTGCAGGACGGCAAATATTCCGTGATCGAGCGCAACGCCCTGGACAAGGTCCTTGGCGAGCAGAATTTCGCCAACAGTGACCGCGCCGATTCCAGTACAGCCGCGAAGATTGGAAGAATTCTCGGCGTGGACGCGGTCATTGTGGGAAGCATTACCCAGTTCGGCAGAGACGACAAAAACACTACGGTAGGCGGCAGCGTGCTGGGCAATTACGGGAGCAAGTACGGTCTTGGCGGAGTCGGGAAAAGCAAATCCAAAGCAGTGGTGGGGATTTCAGCTCGCATGGTCGATACGAGCACGGCAGAAATTTTGGCCGCGGTAACCGGGACCGGGCAGTCGACTCGCTCCGGAACCTCACTGCTCGGGGCAGGCGGCGGGGGCGGCGATGCCGCCGGCGGCAATTACGACATGAGCAGCTCCAACTTTGCCGATACCATACTCGGCGAAGCGGTGCATCAGGCGGTGGATTCCACGGCAACGCAACTCGATCAGGAGGCTGCGACACTCCCGACCCGGAAAATTGAAATCAGCGGTCTCGTGGCCGACGTCACTGGCAATACCTTGATTCTCAACGTCGGCAGCAAAGCCGGTGTGAAGGTTGGAGACATGCTCGACATCAGCCGACCCGTCAAGACCGTCAAAGACCCTGCTACTGGAAAAGTGCTCAAGACCATCACCGCTAAGATGGGTATGGCGGTGGTGACGGAGGTGGATGAACAGTCGGCTACAGCAAGTTACAACGGCGCTTCTCCCGCCAAGGTCGGTGATTCGGTGAACAACTCACAATAATTTGCACCATCTCGAGCGGCGCAGCCAGAAAGACATTTGCGCAAGCTCGGATTATAGACGCATACGCCATCTGCGGTTGGCCAATACGGTGAACGGAGTCTTGCAATGAGCGAAGAAAAAACGCGACGAATCGGTGATTACGAGGTTCTCGGAATCCTCGGCAGCGGAGGAATGGGCAAGGTATTCAAGGTGCGGAACGTTATTTCTGATCGCATCGAAGCCATGAAGATTCTCTTGCCCGATCTGGCGGGACGCCAGGATCTGGCCGACCGGTTCCTGCGCGAGATCAAGCTGCTGGCTGGCCTGAACCATCCCAACATCGCCGCCCTTCGCACCGCGCTTACCCTGAATAATCAGCTCGTCATGATTATGGAATACGTCGAGGGTACGACTCTGGCGGCGCGTCTGGAGCAGAGTCCGATTCCGGCGGCCGACGCCGTGAATTATATGGATCAGGTGCTGGGTGCTTTGAGCTACGCGCACCGGCAAAAGGTGATTCATCGCGACATAAAGCCTGCCAACATGATGCTCACACCCGACGGCGTCGTGAAGCTCATGGATTTCGGGATCGCGCGCTCTGGCAGCGACCGTGCTCTTACCATGACCGGCACGACCATGGGCTCGCTTTATTACATGTCCCCGGAGCAGGTGAAGGGGCAGACAACTGACGAGCGCTCCGATTTGTACTCGGTGGGGGTCTCCCTTTACGAAATGGTTACTGGCGAGCGCCCGTTTCGTGCGGACAGCGATTATTCGCTGATGGCCGCACACCTTCAGCAGACGCCTAAGCCGCCGATTGATATCCGGTCTGATTTGCCTGCCGCGCTGAACCAGATCATCCTGATGGCCATCGAAAAAGATCCGGCACAGCGCTTTCAATCCGCCGATGCCTTCCGCAATGCTCTGAAGAGCACGAGCGGGAATCTACCAACTGTCGTCCCCTCCGCCGTGAGCCAGAGCGCTCCAGCAGCTCGGGTTGGCTCTGCGAGCGCGACGGCACTTCTTCAGAATGAGGCGCTGGCGGCCCCGATAAGCGAATCAAACGGCGCGGTCTCGCAACCGCCGTTGCAACCGGTTCCGAGCGTGGCTGGACTTTCTGGTCAGCAAAAAAGTCACCGTGGTCTTTATATGACGCTCGGCGCGTTGATCGTGCTCGCGGTTCTGGTCGTAGCTGGAATCTATGTTCCGCGACGGGCCAAGACCAGTGCCAACGAAGAAGCCAACGGGGCGCAGCAGGAGAAGCCAGCCACCCCTGCGCCGGATTCTACAAGCCCAGGCAATTCCACCAGTGGTGACACGACCAAGGCGGCGGATGCGAATGGCTCGGCAACAAATCCGGCAACTCCAACCGTTGGCGGGCCTCAGCCTCCGGTGTCTACAGGCGACGCGACCAGCAGCAGCGGGAATAACGGGGCGGGCTCAGATGCGAAGCAAGCGGATCAAACTCCCGCGCCGGAAGTTAAGAAACCTGTCAAGAAGCACACTCCCCAAAACAATCCTCCGGACACACCTCCACTTGTCCAAGGCAATCAAGAAGTGGCGACCGGTCAGGGTGTGCCCACGCCACCGGCGACTTCGGATGAGTTGGAAGAATTAGAAAAGCAAGCGGATCAGCTTTCCAGCCAGGCCAGCACGGTCAACGAAAGCCTGGACACTTTGCGAAGACAGCAAAGCTCGCAAGGACTAAGCCTTCGTGGCGACATCGCCGCGGCCCAGGAGCTTATGAAGACGCACCTGGCGAAAGCCCAGACAGCGCTACAGAATCGAGATGCCGCCGGCGCCAAGAAGTATCTCGACCTCGCGGAGGGCGACGTCACTCGAATTGACAAGTTCCTCGGGCACTAACATTTCTATATTCCCAGCGCCGCACAACAAGAACCACGAGTCAGCCGGTTGTACACTGGGAAATCGATGAACCCGCGCGAAGCCCGAAATTCCTCGATGCCACCTGTAAGAGTGAGCTTTCGGACAACGCTTGGGGATATGCAATCCTTTCAGTTCATCAAACCGTTTCGCATCGGACGCGTGGAAGAATGCGAAATCCGCATCGAGAACGACTACGTAAGTCGCATCCACGCCGAGGTGGTTTTTGAAGACGGTGCATGGTGGGTTCGCGACCTCAACAGCAGCAACGGAATTTTCGTCGGCGGCCAGCGCGTCGAACGCGCTTCGGTAGGGCGAGCGACGGTGATCAGGCTTGGAATCTACGGAACCGAGGTCTCTTTTGAGCTCGAACCTCCGCCGGTCGAGAACAAAGCGGCCGAAAGCAAGCCTCCGATTGGCAGCGAAACCATGGTGGCTCGCTATGTTGATCACTACTTCGGCAAACCTGCGAACGATCAACCCGCCGGTGAGCACACCATGTATGTACGCAAAGCCTTCCAGCAGGTGCAGACCAGACAAAAACGCAAGTACGGCAAGATCATCGCGGGCTTGCTTCTGGTCGCTTTGAGCATCGGAGCCTACGCGCTTTATCTGCACCAGCAAGTCCGGCGGCAACGCGCCATGGCGCAGGATCTGTTTTATACCATGAAGGCTCTCGATGTTGATATTGCCAATCTCGAAAAGGCGCTCTTGGATTCCAACAGCCAGCAAGGGACGGAGGTCATCAAGAAATATGAGAGCCGACGTCAGGAGATGGAGAAAAATTACGACCAGTTCCTCGCGGCGCTGCACGTCTACAGCCCCAAGATGACAGAACAGCAGCGGCTCGTCCTGCGCATTGCCCGCATCTTTGGCGAGTGCGAACTGGAGATGCCGAAAGATTTCGAGTCCGAAATCAACAGGTACATCAGGAATTGGCAAGGCTCCGGAAGATTGGCAACGGCCATTCGCAGCGCTCAGCAGAACGGTTATCCAGACTTCATTTCGAAAGAGCTCCTGGCTCGCGGACTCCCACCTCAATTCTTCTATCTCGCCCTGCAGGAAAGCAACTTCGATCCCTACATCAGCGGCCCCATGACCCGGAAAGGCATTGCCAAAGGCATGTGGCAGTTCGTGCCCGAAACAGCAGTCAAGTATGGCCTGCAGATAGGCCCGCTTGTGGACCTCAGGCGGCCCGACCCCGGCGACGAACGCGATCAGTACGAGAAGGCAACCAAAGCCGCGGCAAAATATCTCAAGGATCTGTACAGCACCGACGCGCAGGCATCGGGCTTTTTGGTGATGGCTTGCTACAACTGGGGAGAAGAACAGGTGCTGCCTCTGGTACGCAGCATGCCGGCGAATCCGCGAGAACGAAATTTCTGGAAATTACTTTCCAACCACAGAGACAGGATTCCGCAAGAGACCTATGACTATGTTTTCTACATCATCTCCGCAGCCGTAATTGGCGAGAATCCGCGTTTGTTTGGCTTCGATTTCGATAATCCCCTCGCCAACCTGGAAAGCAAGTGACGCAGCAAAACTCTTGATTGGTCCACTCCTGATGCCTACGGGATATCAACCGCGCCATTCTTGGCCGACAATTGCCCTTCCTCATCCCGCACCACCACCCGCACCAGATAGCTCCCCGGTTTCACATCAAAATTCGTCTTCATGGTGATTCCCGAGTTCAGCATGTGGGCCAGCGTCTCGTCTTTCAGACGGAAGGTAACGACCTTTTGGGTCCCCTGAACGAAGCTTCCGTTTTGATTGAAGAGGGCGGAGACGAAGGTGAGTTCGTCGCCGTTTCGGCCCGCTGCCTTGCGGAAGTGCAAACGTCGTGCGTCCATGTGTGCCAGCACCGTGAGCTTGGCTTCGCTATCACTGGCTTTAAAAAACTGGGTGCGCAGATCCAAGGGCAGGTCGTGCAGTTCGTCCTGCGAGAACATCGCATCTTGAATTTCCTGCTTCGCCTGCTCCGCTTTATCTTCGACGTTCTTGGGTGCGTAGTAACCACGGCGGGCCTGCACACTCAGATTCTGCGGATTC
>CAWIFC010000021.1:0-16885 GCA_963835275.1 uncultured Acidobacteriota bacterium
GGACAGATCTTTTCCCTGCAGAATGTCGCCGACTCCAACTACAACGCTTTGCAAGCTACCATTCGTCGAAGCACTGGTCCACTGACTCTCGGCGTTTCCTATACCTACAGCCATTCGATTGACGATTCCTCCGACCGATCCGATACCACCCTGGTCAATTCGCTTAATCCGGGCGCGAACAAGGCGAGTTCGAATTTCGACCAGCGCCATTTGCTCACCATCAGCTATGTGTACAAGCTGGATAGCTTCGTCAAGAAACTGCGCTACTGGTTCTCCGATATCGGCTACGATGATGCCGCTCAAACTACTCCCCTGCCCGAAAGCGACTCCAGGCTGGCGCACGCCGTGCGAGATGGATGGGAACTGTCCGGCATCACGCTCTATCAGACGGGGACGCCGTTCAGCGTCATTAACGGCGCCAGCAGCAACGGCATCTCAGTGCTCGACAACGCCGGCGTAGCCAACGGAACCGGCGCCGGCTCTTACCCCGATGTCATCGGAGACGTACACAAAGCCGCGCCTTTCGGTGGCGACAACTCGAAGAGTTTTGGCCCGATCCTCGGCAACCCGGCTGCGTTCGCTGCCCCGGAAGGTCTCACCTTCGGAAATGCCGGACGCAACTACATGAACAATCCGAGCCGCTTGAATTTCGACGTGGCACTGCTGAAGCATTTCAAAATCACGGAAGGCAGCAACCTGGAGTTTCGAGTCGAAGGTTTCAACGTCTTCAACCACACCCAGTTCCGCATCTACGATCCCGACTTGGGCAACACCGGAAGCAATACCGCCAGTTGTTACGGGGGCCTGAACAATTCCGCCGGCGACCCAAGCTGCCTCTCCGGAAGCGCCTTCCTGCATCCGGTCGACGCCCACCGCCCCCGCACCATGCAATTCGGCCTGAAATACAACTTCTGAGCCAATGTAGGCGCGAGCGTCCCGCCCATAGGGGCCAATTCGCATCCAAACTGAATCAGGAAAAATTGTCTGAAATTCAGACAACGCTCAACACCGCAGGCTACTGATTCCCGAGGTCGCTGATGAAATCATTGCGAATTCATTTAACACCGCTCGAGAATCTGATAGTTTCTCAAACCGGGACCCCGTAGTTCGAACCACTACACATTTGAGGGAGTATCGCATGCCAAGTTCCCGCAATTCTCTGAGGCTCGTTGTCGCCCTTCTGCTTGCTCCCACGCTCGCCAACGCCGCAAAGCTTGAGCCTAAACCACAAGAGGTTTTCGTGGCGTACTGGACGGCCGAGCCCGGCTGACGCACCGAGTTACAACTTCGGAATAATCTTGAGAGCGGCGACCTGACGGTTACTCCGGCCCTGCGGACAGCGGACGGCGTCGAGACCACGATTTCACCGGTAGTCATCAAGTCGGGAGAGGTCGCTTCGCAGGATATCTCTGACGCGGTGCAGAAAGCCGCTCCCCGATTGCTCGGCGGCTGCGGTTCGCTGGTGCTGCGCTATCGTGCCGCGGTGAACCGTGCTCTGTACGCTGCAGTGATGGTACGCGCCGAAGGCCGTCCGATCGCGTTCCACCTCGACGGTATGGAATACTCCTTCGACCCTACCGAAGCCAGCCGCGAGGGCATCTGGTGGCTGCCCCGAGACTCGGTGACCGACTACCTGATCCTGAGCAACCTGGCGGATTCGACGCTGCATGCCAGCCTGACGCTCTACGACTCCAGCGGCAAAGCCTGGCGCCAAAAGCTGAGCCTGGGCGCGCGGCAGACGCAGCGCTTTTCCGTGCGGCCTCTGCTGCAACGGGCGCGGCTAGCAGGTTCCTACGGCGGTATCAAGATACAAGCCGACAAAGGTGCAGGGTACTTGGCGTCGGCGCATCTTCTTTTTGACGAACTCGGTGGTTTTTCTGCCATCATGAAGATGTTTACCCGCGATCCCGCGACTGCGCTTTCCTCGCGAAGCTTCGAGGGGGCAAAAGAGTGGACCACCCGTGCACCCATGTTGGCGTTAAGTGATCCCGACCCCGCACTTGGTTTCCCCGCCGGAACTCGACTGCAACCGAGAGTGTTCGTACGCAACGCCTCGACCAAGAGCTACACCGCGCATATTCACTTCAACTGGCGCTCCGTAACCTCGATCGGGACGACCGCTCCGATCGATGTAGTGCTCAAAGCCAATGCGACGCAGGTCGTCGATGTCGTCGCGCTGCAGGCACATAAGCAGATTCCGGCCGACGCGCACTGGGCTGCGGTCGTCCTGAGCGCGCCAGTGCAGCCTGACGAACTGTTGGCGGTCGCGTCCAGCTATGACGAAAGCGGCCGCTTCGGCGCGCAGACGCCCTTCAACGATCAGTTGGCCTTTCACTGGGAGGCGGGAAAGTGGGAAGTCGATAGCATGCACAACTCTCTGGTCACCGTGGGAAATGGCGGGAACCAGGCGGTGCGCGCTGAGCTGACCATCCTCTACAATCAGGGGCGAGAGCAATATCAGATGGAGCAGAAGCTGGCGCCCGAGGAACAGATGCTGGTAGATTTCGGCAAGCTGATTCACGAGCGGATTCCCGACAAATCCGGGCGCGTCTTGCCGCCCGATCTGACTTCCGGGGCCTACCGGGTGCGCGACCTGACCGACGAGGCGGTAGGCAACTTGTACGAGGGCAAAGTGATTGTGGACAAGACCAACGGCCACGCCGCCTACGGCTGTGCGGTCTGTTGCGGGTATACGGGCCCGGCTGTGGTATTTGATCCGTTGCCGGTCGCGGTCGCCGGCACGTCGGACCAGAAGATCACGGCCACGAACGGCTGCTCGGGGCAACGGGTGGATGTGACCTATGATTTCTTTGACTGGTGGACCGACAACACCGCCATCGCCACGGCCCAGGCGTACAAGATCACCGGGGTAGCCGCTGGCAGCACCAACCACCATGCGCAAAGCGTCCTAATGTCCTGGAGCGGCAAAACCTACGGACAATGCCCCCAAAGCAAAGGCGGTGCGGGCGGCGGGACCTACGTGGTTAACGCTCAAATCACGGGCGCTGACTTAGAGAACAATCAAGTAAATGTCACCCTTTCCGGGCCGAGCGGCACGTCGGGGACATTGGAGGTCATCGCCATCGGCGTTAACAACCAACCACAAGTCACTTACAACGGCGGTGCTGCGGTTGGGCCAGGCTCGTACAACGTTGCATTTAACCGTCCCACTTGGCCCGCCGACACTTATAGCTCCGTGAAGGCAATATGGAATTACGATCCTATCCCTGCTACGGCAACCTTTAATCTCACAAGGGCCTGGCTGGTGCTCGGCCTAATTCGTCATTCGCAATACAACACGCCGTATGAATCCGCCTGCTCTGGGTCCCCACAAGCAGCATGGTTCTTCAATACGAGTTGTGCCTTTAGCCAAACCTCGCTCAAATCGGATTTTGTGTCACAAACATACATCAACGGCACCGGCGTTTCGCAGAGCCACGGCATTTTGAAATACAGCACATCCTGCACCAACTATCCTCCCGGAGCTAATTCGCAAAACTCATTCTTGACCGTTTCAAATATTACCGGAGCGTGTAACTCAACGATGACCGGTGGGGTATCGGTGGCTACCTATCCGTCCCCAAAAGTAGGAAATCCATACGGTTGTGGCGACAACGCACTCTTGGTTACGTCCTCGAACACAAACGAGGCAGTGAAGGACGTGGTGGATTATTGCCCCGCGTGTAGCGGGGGCTTCAACGGCACTAACGGTCACATTGACGATTACAGCTCCAGCCAAGCGTGCAGCGGCAACGGCGTGGGCGATCTCGGAAATTATTGGACCGCGGACACGCATTAGAGATTTAAGGAGGTAGGGCTATGTCCAGACTCGTTTGCGCAGTCACGGTGGCAGTGTTCGCCCTAATGAGTCGGCCGGGAGTGGCGCAGCAGTCCGCGACACCGGCCACGGGAGTTATTCGCTTGCAATTCGACGAAGGCTTCTTTAATCCGGGTCGCAAGAAAGTGCTTTCGTATCGTGATGATGAGATGGCTATGAAGTTGCTCAACGAAGAGAAGAACCTTACGGTGAGCATTGAAAATAGAGCGGCGCAGACCAGCGGGAAAATTGACCTGCCTCCAGAGATCGTTCAGGTGAATGAAATTAGGGCAGGGCAAAAGAATAAGGCGGTCGTCGTCGGTATGGTAAACGGGAGCGTCTTTGAGGTAGTAGTATTGGACACGCGTTCGATATCGATCGCAGACAGCTTTCTTGCTTATTGTCCCGCTATTTCCCCGGACGGACGTTTTATAGCCTTCGTGAAGTTCTATCCAGCGCACTTCGTGGACGGGACTGATGATCACTACCTGCTGTATGATCTTGCGCTGACCGCGGGAGAGAACCGCTCAGCAAACCTAGGTATCTCCGATCACGCGGACGTAGGCGTTCCCATATGGCCGACCGTCGCGAATCGGTCGGGCGACAACACGGGCGTCCCCCAACCGCAGCAGCATCACATGACCGCACAAGCGTTTTTCTGGCGGTCTGATTCCGAGCGCTACGCCTTCGCCGATGAGCACGGTGGCGACCTAGACCTCATCATCGTATCGCCTTCGCACGGCCCTCCCGATGTGAGTAAGGTGGCCATCTCTAGGGCTGAAATGTGCGCAGCGTTACACACCGAAACCTGCCAGTTAACTCTGGCGGAGGCCGACCTTACGCAAACCGGAGTGCTCGCGACGTTCCGCGGAGTGGGCGCAGACTCCTCCCTGCAGCAACTTGTTCAGTTTCGATACCAGCAGCTGTCTCCCGTTCGCTAGATGCGCGACGGCGCGATCTAGCGGGGGGGAGGCTGGCCCACCTTTACGTTTTTTTGTAAAGGTGGGAGCTCATGCTGCTAGCGTCTGGATTTTTCTCCTGACCTCACCCCGCCGATTGATTCGCACATCTCCGGTTCAGCCCGACGAACTGCTGGCGGTCGCGTCCAGCTATGACGAAAGCGGCCGTTTCGGCACTCAGACGCCCTTCAACGATCAGTTGGCCTTTCACTGGGAGGCGGGCAAGTGGGAAGCCGATAGCATGCACAACTCCCTGGTCACAGTGGGAAATGGCGGGAACCAGACAGTGCGCGCGGAGCTGACCATCCTCTACAATCAGGGGCAGGAGCAATATCAGATGGAGCAGAAGCTGGCGCCCGAGGAACAGATGCTGGTGGATTTTGGCAAACTGATTCGTGAGCAGATTCCCGACAAATCCGGGCACGTCTTGCCGCCAGATGTGACTTCAGGGGCTTACCGGGTGCGCGACCTGACCGACCAGGCGGTGGGCAACTTGTACGAGGGCAAAGTGATTGTGGACAAAACCAACGGCCACGCCGCCTATGGTTGTGCGGTCTGTTGCGGGTATACCGGCCCGGCTGTGGTATTTGATCCGTTGCCGGTCACGGTTTCCGGCACGTCGGACCAGAAGATCACGGCCACGAACGGCTGCACCGGGCAACGGGTGGATGTGACCTATGATTTCTTTGACTGGTGGACCGACAACACCGCCATCGCCACAGCCCAGGCCTATAAAATCACCGGAGTAGCCGCTGGCAGCACCAACCATCATGCGCAAAGCGTCCTAATGTCCTGGAGCGGCAAAACCTACGGACAATGCCCCCAAAGCAAAGGCGGTGCGGGCGGCGGGACCTACGTGGTCGGACCGCCGGATCACTTGAGCGTGGTGGTTGACAACGAAGGCTACCCCTCACAATGTCCCGCGACCGGGGTGTATCTTCGCCAAATGCAGATGCAAGTCGTGGACGCGAACAACAAAGCCGTTCTTAGCGAGGTCTCCATTCAGGAGGCTTTCTCACCAGCGCAACCGTCAAACTCATGTGGCAATGGTTCCCCGGTGCCCTCTTCATGCGCGGCCACAGGGGATGGCGGAGTCGGCCAGTTTATTGATTCGATGTCGGTGTCGGGAAATCTTTGCGGCTCGGGAATCAAACAGTCAAGCGGATGCGGTTATAGCCTCACCTCTACGTGGTCAACCTGCGGTAGCGACGGCAGTAAGAACCTTTGGGTATCCCCTCGCGTCACGCACAGCAACGGCGCTGAGGTGGATGGAATATGGACCAAATGGAACACGGGCACCCAGTGCACTGCTAATGGGTGCAAGTAGTCGAGGGAGGAGTGCAATGTTTCGTACTTTTTTAACGTCAAGCCTATTGGCCGTCATTTGTCTGGCGCAGACATCGCCGCCATCGACGGGATCAGTGCAAGGAACCGTTCTAGACGGCGAGGGAAAGCCCCTAGCCGAAGCTACCGTGTTCGTCGGCACACACACGAATGCGCCTTCTACGAAAACTGATGCTGAAGGAAACTTCATGCTTAGCGGCGTGCCCGCCGGTAACGTCGGCCTCAACGCCTACAAAGAGAGCGACGGCTATCCCTACAACATGTTCTCGTTTTACTTGACACCAGGAGAGCAGCTACCCAAGTTCGATCTTGCGGCCGGGCAAACGGTAAAAGGCGTCATCGTTCACCTCGGGCCAAAGGCCGCCTACCTGAAATTCGACATTACAGATGAGGACGGAAAGCCGGTCGGTGCGGGCGCCTCCTTTTCGCGTCCGGATCTGGGACAGTTTGGAGACTATCAAACCAGCATCCCTGCGAACAGGGTGGTCTTGGTACCTCCGGTGCCTTTTCGCCTTACCATTGCCGCCAAAGGATATGAGCCTTGGCATTACGGAGGCGAACGTTGGCGAGGAAGAGAGGGCTTGATTGCTCTAAAGTCGGGGGAAACCCTGAATCTCGCAATTCAGCTAAAAAAGGCAGAGTAAAGGATGTTTGTCGCGGTCTGGCCAATTGTCTGGTCGACGTTTGTATAAATGATCTTCGTGGCTGGCCCACCTTTACGTTTTTTTGTAAAGGTGGCGACGGCGAAGTCGGTGGCTGGCCCACCTTTACGTTTTTTTGTAAAGGTGGGAGCTCATGCTGCTAGCGTCTGGATTTTTCTCCTGACCTCACCCCGCCGATTGATTCGCACATCGCTGGTTCAGCCCGACGAACTGCTGGCGGTCGCGTCCAGCTATGACCAAAGCGGCCGTTTCGGCGCGCAAACGCCCTTCAACGATCAACTGGCTTTTCACTGGGAGGCAGGAAAGTGGGAAGTCGACAGCATGCACAACCCCTTAGGCGCGCTGAAATCATTGATGCAGAGCGTATCTCGGCGATTGCGCCACCCTTCCGATTCACCCCTGGCTTGAACTTCTTCGGCGGCGTTCGGTGGCATGAAATACTCTCGAGGGCCCCAGCGGCGTGGTGCACGCCAGGCAGGTACAGCCATCGTTGGGCGTGAGTTGCCAGGCGGCAACCGCGTCCAGGCGATAGCCAACGCCGCGAATCGTTTTCAGGTAAGTCGGACTCGTACGGTCCGGCTCAATCTTTTCGCGGATCCGCCGTATGCAAGCGTCAACACTGCGAGGCGTCACGAATTGCATGTCTCCCCAAACTGCATCCAGAAGCAGATCGCGAGTAAAAACCTGCCCACGATGCCGCGCGAGGTATTCGATCAAGCGAAACTCCAGACTCGTGGTCGCCACTTCGCTTCCGCGCACCGAAACTTTCATGGCCAAACTGTCGATCACTAAGTCCGCCGCCTCCGTGCGGGACGCGGCCGGGGACGCGTAACGACGAAGCACCGCTTGCACCCGCGCCACCAATTCACGCGGGCTAAACGGCTTCACGATGCAGTCATCACCACCAGACTCCAACGCCAAAGCCCGATGCTCCTCGGCAGCTTCCGGAATAAGAAAAACCAGCGGCGTTCTCGACAGCGCTCGATTCTCGCGGATACGCCGGCACAGGTCCAATCCGTTGCCGTCCGGCATCACCATGGTAATGAGCATTAAGGAGGGGCGATAATCTTCGGCTTCCAGAATCACGTTAGCGGTCGAAAATGTACGCACGGCGTAGCCAGCGTCTTCGAGGCACTGGCGCGCCAGCTCACAAACCTCGGTCTCGTCTTCCACCACAAAAATGAGCTGCTTCATGCACGCGCTCCAACCGCACCTCCGGGCGCGCTACTTGCACGCACGCCTTACCAGAAGACCTAAACGAAGAAAAAGGGATCACGACAAGCCGCTGGAGCGCCGCACCTGCGGACTCGCAAACTCCATTGCAACCCAGCCTGAAGATTGATCTCGTACGACGCGAAAGGCAGGCCTTCCAGCAGACGGTATTGGGCCTATCCTGTTCGGTGTGGCAGTGTAGAACGCGCTCTGTTACGTCGAGGTGACGGGCAGATGAATAACATGTAAATTTTCCTGATGTAGGCGCGGGCGTCCTCGCCCGTGCAGGACCAACTTGACATTCATGCGCGGTGGTTCCCTACGACTTGCCGAAGTTTCCCGATAGAAGCTATGCTGTTACCTTAAACTTCGAGAAACGCCGCAACTAATCTCCACACTCGTACCCATGCCTCGGCCAGCACCCCGTAAGTTCGACCGTGACGCCCGACGAAAACACAACGGTCCGCCGCATCTGGTGATTCGCCGCTCCACGATTGATTCGGAAGGTTGCCACACGACTGCTCCCATCAAGAAAGGCACTGTCGTCGTCGAGTACACCGGGCCGCGCATCACCATCAAGCAAGCCGACGCGTTCTACGACGACCATCCACGGACCTACCTGTTCGGGCTCACGGACGGCAAACACGTCATCGATGGAGAAGGCGTGGCTGCCTTCATCAATCACTCCTGCGATCCCAATTGCGAAGCGGATGAGATCAAAGGCCGGGTGTGGATTATTGCCAGCCGCGATATCGAAGCTGGCGAGGAACTGACCTACGATTACAGCTTGTACGACGGCGACCTCGATGACCCGTCGCCATGTTTCTGCGGCACGCCCAAATGCCGCGGCAGCATGTACTCAGAAGAGGAACTCAAAAAGCGTGCCAGGGCACTCCGTCGCAAGAAAAAGGTGGGTCACAAGTCCACCGAGCCGCCGGGATCCGGCGCGGCCCGCTAACCTCCCAAACAATGTGTGTACATAGTTTATCGTACATACAATACTGTGATGTTCCACGTGGAACACTTCTAGGATTCAACGAAGCTGGGATGGTTTTGGCGCCTGAGAGCCGGGCCTAGTTCGGCTTACGAACCTTGCCGTCGGAGAGATACTGGAGCAGCGCGGTGTCGGCAGCGCGTTTGAACTTTTCTGCGGCCGCCACTCTGGGGCTGACCATGCCATCCAGAGGCTTCTGGCCCAGGCTCTGCCGCAAGCGGTCGCCGTCTTCGGATTCGTTGGTCATCACCTGCATGTAGAACCAGAGGAAGTGGCGCATCTGGTCGAGCGCTGATTTCAATACCTGGAGAGACTCGATTTCGGGCAACTGACAGAGCGCCTCCATCAGTTCCGGATCGCTTGGCGCTTGCATGGCTGCACAATTCAACGTCTGCTGAATCGCGCGCAGGTCTTCAGTCACCCGCAGGATTCGGACATGCACCTCGTCCAGAAAGTCACCTTTTTCCATGGTTCGCCGGCTTCCTCGATGGAGAAAATACAACCTCAACATCTCACCCGCGACCACAGACGAACAGATGTCCCACGTGCATGCGCTTTCGTAATTCAGAGCGTTACTTTGGTATGAAGAGTTGGTGAGTCTGGGTTTGCGAGAGGATGGCCAACGTCCGCCTCCACGAAAGCTAGCGCGCGAAGGAGCCTACGAAGGCGCTGCGGCGGCCGTGGGATTCCCAGTCTACGTCGAGGCCCGGGCCGCGGTAGGAGTCCGTCAAAGCGATGGCGGGCATGGAGTGCGTGAGTTGGGTGAGCGGAGGGTAAAAGGTCACCTCGTTGCCGCAGAGGTGATCTTTGTCGTTGACGGGGCGGGTCTGCACGGTGGCGAACTGTCCGGCGCGCAGCAGAGCTACTCCGTGATGCTCGGAACTGACGACGAGTTCCATGGGCGCGGGAACCACCTGCTGAGCGTGGCGGAGAAGTTCGCCTCCCATCTGGTGGGCGAAAGCCACGAGGGCAGAACGCTGCTGTGGGTTGGCCTGATCGTCCACAATCAGGACGGCCTGCGCCGGGTAGGGATTGGCATAGGGATCGCCCAGGGTAGCGTGGGCATGCACCGCGGCGGCGACGGTCAGGCCGTCGAGCGGGACACCATCCCAGCTTCCGCTTTGGACATGCCAAGCCAGGATCGCCTCGTCGCCGACGAGGTTGACCTCGCCGTTGGCGAAACACTGTCCGGTGTAGACGTCGGCGCTGCGAGTCTCAAGATAGTCTCCGCGAATCTGCTGGCCGAGGGTCGGAGTGGAAAGCGAAAGAAGCGCAACGCAGAGGAGTTCACAGAAGCCATGCCGCATAGGTCACCTCACCCCGAAAGGCGCAGAACGTTCACAAATGTGTGTGCCTGCGCACGCTTTCCTCAGTCTACACAGGGCGCTGCTGGCACGACAAGGACTGGGGAAGTTCTGTTTTGCGTGAGCTTCTGACTTCACGGAAACAAAACGGAGTCAAAGTCGCCACCGTGTCGAGTCACCGAACGTGACAGAGTGGTCACTGATCATGACAACAATACAAGCCGCGCCCGATGGCCCATCGGTGCCGGGACTTAACACGCCGGTGCCATTTACGAATTCGGGGCGGTGCTCTATGTTGTCGGTGAGCAGTTCTTGGGGAGGGCTGTTCGGGAGAGCGTCCTTGACTCGGATGAGTCTGGGGCGCTTTCTTTTTTCCACGGCCGGTGCATCGGCGCGGCATCGCGCGTTTCAGCCGCAGCAGGGAAACGCAGCAAGCTACGTTTCTACGGTTGGCGGCTGCGCAGATAGATACCTAACTGCGACTCACGCCATGCTTCCGAGGTCAATCCCAGCGGACCGCAGCGTCCCCTCTGCATTAGCGACACGATTACCGACTGGGCGACACCGTGCTCGCCTGCATTGCCGTTCCCGAATCAGCACTTTCAGCGCCTTATTTTTTCAGAACCCGCTCTAGGCAGAGATGCTCCGGAGGTCAGCCTCCGATGTAACCACTAGCGGGGATGGATCAATTGAATGAGAAAACCAAGAGCTTCCGAAACTGGCGGGCGGCGCTTGCGGCTGCTGGTGGTGGGAGGCAGCGAGCAGGGCTTCGCCGATCTGCGGGGGTTGCTGACAGGGGCGGACCATCCGCGGACGCATCTGGAATACGCGGCTTCGCCGGAGGATGCGGGAACTCAACTAGGGAAAGGACGTTATGACCTTATACTCTGCAGTCGCCAATCGACTGATGTCGCTGCGTTTCAGTTGTTACGCCAGGTGCGCCAACATGATTCTAGCGTTCCGGTCATTTTTCTAGGTGAAGCGGATAACCAACATGCGATTAAGGCTGCGATTGCTACGGGGGTTGGTCAGCGTGTGTCTCAGGGCAATACTCCAGAGACGCGCAGGACGCGAGCCAGGGTCAGCAATTTTGACGCGCACTCCGCGGAACGCCGCCACCAGGAATCCGAGGAGACGCTGCGCAAGCTTTGGCGTTCGGTCGAGCAATCGGCGGACACAGTGGTCATCATGGATCGATCGGGCGTCATTGAGTATGTGAATCCGGCATTTGAGGCGCTCACCGGATATTCGCGGCAGGAAGCAGACGGGCAAAAGCTAACCCTGCTCAAGTCGGAGCAGCAGTTGGATGGGACTTACGAAGAAATGTGGAAGACGGTGCTCTCCGGCAACGTGTTTCGCGGAATTGTGGTGAACCGTAAGAAGAACGGGGAGACTTTAATTATTGAGAAAGTGCTTACGCCCCTGCGCGACGAGAGCGGACAGATCAGGCACTTTATCGCGACAGGCCGTGATATCACCGAACGACGCAAGCTCGAATCGGATCTGCAACAAGCGCAGAAAATGGATGCCATTGGCAGGCTGGCTGGCGGGGTGGCGCACGATTTCAACAACCTACTTCTGGTGATCAGCGCTTACGCCGAGCTCATGCTCGACTCGCTGGCCACAGAAGACCCTTTGCGGCGAAACGTGGCTGAAATCATGACAGCATCGCGCCGGGCGGCCGACCTTACCCGCCAGTTGCTGGCATTCGGGCGCAAGCAAATGCAGGCGCTGCAAGTCCTCGACCTGAATACGGTTGTGGGGGAGATCACGGGGATGTTGCCGCGTCTGATCGGCGAAGACATTCTGCTGGTGTTTGTTCCCGGGCCGGAGTTGGGCAAAATCAAGGCCGATCCGGTTCAAATCGAGCAAGTGGTAATGAATCTGGCGGCAAATGCGCGCGACGCCATGCCCGGCGGTGGCACCCTCACCATCGAAACCGCAACCATGCGAGTGGATGAATCCTACGTGCAGCGGCATCCGATCGTGCCGCCCGGCGATTACGTAGTGCTCATAGTGGCCGACTCCGGCCAGGGCATCGCGGCGAAACACCTGCCCCATATCTTTGAGCCGTTTTACACCACCAAAGAGGCAGGGAAAGGAACCGGGCTGGGGCTCGCGACCGTGTACGGCATTGTGAAGCAGAACAGTGGCTTTGTCTGGGTGTACAGTGAGCCAGGGCTGGGAACCACCTTCAAAGTGTATTTGCCGCAGGTACAGTCTCAGAGCAGTGAGGCACGGATCGCCCTGCCGGCCGAACATTGTCCGGGAGGATGCGAGACCCTGCTACTGGTCGAGGATGAGGCGTCGGTCCGGCAGGCGTCCGGGCAATTTCTTACTCGAAGCGGTTACACCGTGCTGGAAGCGACCGACGGAGAGGATGCGTTGCGTGCGTCGCGGGAGCACGTTGGGCGGATTGACCTGATGATTACCGATGTGGTGATGCCTAGAATGGGCGGACCCCGGCTCGCGGAAAGGTTGGCTGAGGAGCGCCCGGACATGAGGGTGCTGTTCGTATCCGGCTATGCCGAAAGCACGGTTCTCAAACATGGAAAGATTGACGTGACCACTCGCTTCCTGCAGAAGCCCTTCTCGTTGAATGACCTGGCGCGGAAAGTGCGTGAAGTTCTGCAATCCAGCGAGGCGCGCGTTTTGGCAGGAACTGCTCACTAAGCCGGTGTCCCGAAGCGAGGAATGTGCAAATCTCAAAGGTTGCTTGAAAATTTCACGATACCCCGAAGTGGGCACTGGAAACCGCCTCAAACGCTGATAACACCATACAAACTAGCGACTTAGGGAGACAGCAATAACTCGAATAGAAGTGGAGTTACCGTCGGCTCCAGAGACGACCGTTGGCGATATGCACGCTTCCACAGTGTTTTGCACAGCCTAATGTCATCATTTGTGACAAGAAACCACCCTATTCCGGAGGCGCCATTCCGTCCGCGAGCATGGACTCGAACCGGGTCGAATTCTTCAGGAATGCGAGGTTCACTCGGCCGGTCGGGCCGTTACGTTGCTTAGCGATAATCAGTTCGGCTTTCCCCTGCAGGTCGGGATCGTCCTGTTTGTAAACTTCTTCGCGGAAGATGAAGGCGACGACGTCGGCGTCCTGCTCGATGGATCCTGATTCTCGTAGGTCGGAAAGCTGTGGACGATGGTCTCCGCCGCGGCTTTCTGGCGCACGGCTCAACTGGGACAGCGCAACCACCGGGACCGCCAGTTCCTTGGCCAGTGCTTTCAAACCCCGCGAGATGGCGGAAACTTCCTGAGTGCGGTTTTCATAGCGCCGGCCGCCGCCAGACATGAGCTGCAGGTAGTCCACGATCAACAAATCAAGCTTGCCTTGTGATTGTTGCAGGCGGCGGGCCTTGGCCCGCATTTCACTGAGCGCAATTCCCGGGGTGTCGTCGATGAAAATCGGCGCATGGGCCAATTGCTCCATGGCATGAACGACTTTGGTCATGTCGTCGCGCCAGAGCGAGCCGGTGCGCATCTTGTGGGAGTCCACCCGGGCTCGCGAACATAACAACCGCAACAGCAAAGCCTCGCGCGACATCTCCAGCGAGAACATGCCGACCACCTTCTGATCTTCAATGGATGCGTTCTCGGCGATGTTCATAGCGAATGCGGTTTTTCCCATCGAAGGACGAGCGGCGATGATGATCAGGTCGGAGCGCTGGAAGCCGCTGGTCATCTCGTCGAGATCGGTGTAGTGCGTGGCCAAGCCGGTGATGCGCTGGCCACGTTGCAGCAAAGCATCCACCGAGCCAAAAGATTCTTTGACGATCTCCTGCACGCCCATGAAGCCGCGGCCGATCCGCTTTTCGGAAAGCTGGAAGATTGCAGCTTCAGCGTCATTCAGGATTTCTTCAGCGGGATCGCTTTGATCCGAGGCGCGCGCAATGGCGGCGTTGGCGGCGTGAATCAGCCCGCGCAGCAGCGCCTTGTCGCGGACGATCTTTATGTAGTGCTCGATGCTCGGACGGTCAGGAACGCCGTCGACCAATCCGGAAATGTAGCCGACGTCGCCAATCGCCTCCAGTTCCTTGCGCTGATCGAGTTCTTCGACCAGCGTAATCATGTCGATCGGTCGCGAGGACTCGGCCAGATCGACCATGCGAGTGAAGATGCGGCGATGAGAATCGAGCGAGAAGTCCTCCGGCTTCAGATGCTCGGCGGCTTCGTTGTAGGCAAGATTGTCGAGCAGGATCGCGCCCAGGATGGAGCGCTCGGCTTCAACGTTCGCCGGAAGCGTGTGCGCGAGACTGTAATCGGTAGTTGCCAAAGTTTTCTTACTTTTCAGGAGAAACTGTTTAAGAAGGCGAGAGCGATACTACTCACGAAACCGTTGTGGATGCGAAGTAATATCTTCGGAAAACGAAGGACAAACCCTAATAATTCTGGTTGCCCAGTTGCCCGGAAAAAGTAAATTGTCCAGCGCCTCCTCATTTGATCGAAGTATAGGTGAACGAAAAGCGAAGATCAATCGGGAAGCGCCCATCAGGCAAGTAACGTCGAAATGCCTTGATCCAGGTTAATCCGTGCAAATCCGTTTCTGGCCCCAAAAGTAAAATGCGGCTCGGGCCAGCCACCCAAGCCGCATTGCTTGTGGATGCCTCGCTCGCCTTCTCGCTGCCCATGGCAGCGATGCGCCCGTCTCGAAACCGCATTCACGAGGAACGCTCGTTTCTCGGTGCGCTCATCAAGTCATGGACCCATGGACCTGAGTCCGCGTTCCATGGCTCGCAGTGATTGCGCAAGCTGACGGCTCAGTCCTACCAACCCGGAGGACCGTTCGAGGAGGCCGCGATGCCAAGGTGTCCGCAAACGCGCCATGACGCGTCTTTAGGAAACCCTCCGGCAGTTCACCCTCGAGAACCGCCGGAAACGCCAGCTCTACCGCAATCTGACAGCGTGCTCAAGACATCTCACGTTTGCACTGGCGATACTCTGCTTGAAGCGTAAAACCTCCGCAATAGAAAATTCATACCGAGTTGTGCACAAGCTGTGCAGGACAAGTATTCCCTGTGGAAAGCGCAGGAAAAGAAGAAAGAAATTCCTCCCCAGAAAATTCCTCAGCACAAGCCTGAATGTCACCATCGAACTCGGGCTCTCGCAGCAGATCCCAAGCCTCCAGATATTTCTCATACCTCGAATGATCGCACTGCGTACCCAGAGAAATCGCCCACTTCCCCCAAATCTCTTTCTCCGGAATGATGTACCAGACATCTTCACGAACCAGATAAGCCGCGAGAAAGTCGAACGACCCCGGCCCATACTGCTTATGGCTGCTGCACGTGGAGCAGATATAACCCACTCCATTCGCCGTATTAAACACGGTGCATTTCACCTGCACCGCCAGAAAGTGCCCCGGACGGCCCACCACAAGGTCGTAACTGTTCGAGTCTCCATAAGGCTTGCTGACGCACAACCCATGCTCGACCGCCGCCGTCATAAATTTCATCTCCGCCCACTCGCCCCGAACTTTCTTGTCCTTCATCTTCGCCATCATCAGCTTCTTCATTCACCCTACCCTCAGAGACAAAAATAGCGGCAATTCGTGGAAATCCGCGAATGCCGCCTTATCTTTTTATTGAAACGTTCTGGAAAGCAGAACGCAAGAAAATTGAAGAAAAAAGCAGCAACCATTCCCAAAATGGGAACCACTAACTCCTCTGTCATTCCGAGCGCAGTTCCGTCATCCGCTTTTTGGATGACGGAACGCAGTCGAGGAACCTTGCGTTTCTGCCGGACGTAAACGGCAGCACTGACGGGAGGGCACGATTTCATTCGTGCCAACAACAGCCATTACTTCACCTCAAGTTTTGGGAAGGGCCCGGCTTCAGCTAGGCCGTTACGACCGAAAAAGCCCGGGCTTTAGCCCCGAAAGAACGCCCCGTCCCGTCTGAGTGACTTTGTGCAACAATCGGTAAAGTCTGAAACTATGAGTAAGGCAACCTATCCGTTAAAACTTCCTGTCTCGATCAAGAAGGCGGCGCAGCGCCTGGCGAAAGAAGATGGAGTCTCCCTGAATCAGTCGATTGCCTCCGCGGCTCGCTTTCCAAATAGCCAAGCGTGCTGCAATTTTTCCAGAAGCCAGCCCCCGGCGGCAAGTTGTTGAGCGTTCTCAGTCAACCTAGCCGGCAATTCACTCCTCTATGGCACCGGCGGGTGGTTACCCTAGCAGGCTGCGGAAAAAGTCGCCCTTGGCCCTCGGAAGCATCTCCTGAGCGGCTAAAGCCGCATTGATTTTGCGGCCTTATGGCGCGGCCTGAAGCCGCGCCCTTTCAAACAGATTCACAACCTGCATTTTTCCGCCAGCTGAAGCACAAGTTTGCGAGTCCGGTTTGTCGGAAATGGAGGTCTCCGCATAGGATGGGGGATTCCAAAAATTATCACTCCCAAAATCTGGCGAGTAGAACATAAAAAGGAAAGCGGCAGCAACGTCCCGAGATGCGTTTCAAAGCTGAGGTTGTGCTTGTCATCCTGAGTCTGCTGGCAGTGGCCCGCATCGTTGGCGCGTATTCCGACAGCTCGCAGGCATTTGACGAACCGGCACACGTCGCAGCCGGAATCGAGTGGCTCGATCG
>CAWIFC010000022.1:0-9262 GCA_963835275.1 uncultured Acidobacteriota bacterium
CGAACGACAAAGTGTAGACACAGCTTTCGCTGCCGGATAGACTCACTGTCTGTGCGAAAAGCACGTCCCGAGGGCTATTCCGCGCGGCGGACGGTCCCGTAGGGTATTTCTATTTTGTCCACATTCCCTTTCCCGAGGTAGGAGATGAAGTTCAACGTGTCTTTGCGGCGGTTGAAGTTGCCCGTAGTTCTGGCGGCTGGTTTGTTCTTCTTTCATGGTGGGGCAGAGTTCGCTTCTGCCGAATCTGCGGTTCCCGCGACGGCCAATGCGATCACACTTTCGGTTGCCCCGAATCCAGCAAAGGTGAAAGAAAAAGTTACGGTGACCGCCAAGGTGACTACCAACAACAAAGCCGCGACGGGAGGCACGGTCACCTTTTTCGACGGCAAGTTGCCGCTGGGCAGCGCGCAAGTCGTGGGCAAGAAACCGGCGAAGGGATACAAGACGGGCACGGCGATAATGACCACGATCATGTCGCCTGGGTCCCACTCGGTGACAGCAGTCTACGGGGGAACGGCGGGCTCACCGAAGGTGGTGCGGTCCAAGCCAGTGGCCTTGAAGGTAACGGGGAAGACGGGCAGTACGACCGCGCTCACAGCGAAGGCAAATAGCCAGCATCCGCAGAACTACGATTTCACGGCGATTGTGCGGGGCTTCGGACTGGCAACGCCGCAAGAGACGGTGGATTTCACTGACACTACGAGCGACACCGACCTGGGGATGGCGACACTTGATCCGAAAACGGTGGTGCATGGTTTTGGCAAGGCGCTGATGACGAATGCGTCGGGTGCGCCGGTGCTGTCGGTTGTGGCCGATTTCAATGGCGACGGTTTGCCGGATGTCGCCACGGCGAACGCTGTGTTCGGTCCGAGTACGGTGGCTGTGTTTCTGGGCAAGGGGAATGGAGAATTCAACACGCCTGTTTCTTATCCCACTGGATATTTCACCAGCGGAATCGTGGCTGGAGATTTCAATAACGACGGCATTCTCGATCTGCTGGCGATGAGCCAGGATGGCACCATTACTCTTTTTCTCGGCAATGGCGACGGTACCTTCCAGACGGCAAAGACGGACAACATTGGCGGATTGCCGGTTGCGATTGTGTCTGGGGACTTCAATCGCGATGGCATTCTGGACTTCGCCACGGTCGACTATTTTGCCAACACTACTTCGGTTTCGCTCGGCAATGGGGACGGAACGTTCCAGGCGCCGGTGCCGTATGCGGTCGGCAGCGGTCCCTATTATCTGGCGACTGCGGATTTCAACAATGATGGTTATTCGGATCTGGCGGCCGTCAACGACAATGACAGCACGGTCAGCGTGCTGCTCGGCAACGGGGATGGGACCTTCCAGGCACAAAAGGTGTATGGCACCGGAGCCCAGGTGGAATTCGTGGCCACGGGAGATCTGAATCTGGATGGGAAGCAGGACATTGTTGTGGCCAACTATGGCGAGAGCACGGTGGGCGTGCTGCTGGGAAACGGCGATGGCACTTTTCAGCCGCAGGTAAAATATTCCGTCGGAGGGAACGACTTCGGCATTGCCATTGCGGATCTGAATGGGGACGGCAAGCCGGATCTGGCGGTGTCGTACTACCATCCGAGCCAGGTGGGCGTGCTGCTGGGCAAAGGAGACGGAACGTTCGAAGCTGTGCGGAACTACAACACGGGCCAGTCTCAGGGATACGCGGTGACCATCGCCGACCTGAACGGGGATGGCGCTCTCGATATGATCAGCAGCGATCTGCATGCGTCCATTAGTGTGCTGCTCAATGTGACTGGAGCGAAGGCGACTTTGACCGATGTGGCGGTTCCGGGAACGACGAAGGATGTGGAAGAGGTTGTGGCCAAGTACGGCGGGGACTCGGGATATGGGGCGTCGAAGTCGGCGCCGGTGAAGGTGAAGGGGTCGGGTGGGGCGAATCCCTAAACGGCAGTGCGGCCGAAATAGTCAGCCCGGCAGGCTTCTCCATCTTCCTACCAGCCGACTTCGGACCGCGAACATTTCTGTTGGCCCCAGGACCCGGAAGAATTAGCAGGGGCCGGTTCCGGTCCAACGAGCTTGCCGGTTTGTAACGGAGGCATTCCTAACACCCGTCGGTGACAAGCCTCAAACGAGCGCATAGCCCAGGCGTCCACCTTGAGGACGAATTATGTCTGTAATGCATACACACGGATGAGAGCGTTGATCAGCTCCGTGTGGAAGGAGCCAGCGTTCCCGTCGCCGTTGTCCCGGTTGGTCATGATGGCCATGCCCGCACCCTGATTGGGATATCCCTGTATGACTGCAGTGAAGCCACGATTCTCGCCATCGTGATTGAAGATGTATCCCGGCTGGTCGGGTTGGCCGCTGATGAAAATGCCGAGTTGGTTCGAAAGCATTGCCCCGGCTTGTTGGGCGTTCAGGAGTTGAGTACCATTGATGAGCCCACTACCATTTAGCATGATGATCGTCTGACACAGGTCCCCGGCATTGGTGTATAGCCCCGCTGCCGACGCTTCCGGATACAGATTTCGAAGTCCAGGAATGGGTTGTGCGCTTGTATCGTGGCCCACGGCGGCGCGCGACAGCGACGCCGGCAAGTCCAGAGCGAACGTCGAGTTCGTCATGCCTAGTGGCGTGAGAACGTTCTGTTGCATCCAGTCCCGAAAGTCCGCGCCGGTCACATCCTGCATCATGCGCATCAGGACCACATAGCCCATTCCAGAATAAAAGAAGTTCGGTGGTCCTGGCTGAACAGTGATTTCAATCGCAGGCGAGTTCGCTGGCGCCGTGCCGCTCAGGACTTGATCGAGGGTAGGCAATATGACTCCGGGCATATTCGTGTACCCGCCAAACCCGCCTCCTTCCCCCATATTGAAATTCGAGCACGTATTGAGCGGATTGGTATTTCCAAGACCAATGAAGCCGCCCATGTGCTGCAATATGAGTTGAACGGTCGACTGGTCTGCCCATGCGGCCTGGGCGCAGGGTCGTGTGGCGACTGTCCAAGAGGTGTCTTTGCCGACCGGGTCGGTCAGAGCTATGGCATTGTTTTGCGCGAGCAACTGAACGCCAATGGACGTGTGCGGCTTGCTGATGGACGCAGCTTGAAACGGAGTGTTGGTATACACGTACTGACTGCCACCCGTTTGTAAAACACCGTACGATGTACGCCATGCGACGGCGTTGTTCTGGATAAAAGCGACACTTGCTCCGGGAACACCGTAGAAGGCCATTCGATCATAAATCGTGTGCCATTGGCCATTGGCGTCCTGGAGGAAAAAGTTCTCGAGGACCCGGAGCGGATCGGGCGATTGGGGAAGGGGATCGTTGCAGATGACCGACCATCCGCCCGAAGATGTGAATGCGACGTGCTCGACCAACCAATCGTCGTTTTCAAATGTCTGGACCTGTTGGAAACAGGAGTTGTCGATGTTTCTTGCAAAGTATGCTTCATCTCCATAAATCAGCCAGCCGCCGTTGGGGGCGAAAGTTACCTGAGTTGCGCGCCGAATGCCCTGCGTGTAATTGCACAAGGTCTGAAAACATTCGTCGTCGATGTTATGGGCAAAAAGGGCATTGTTCGCGACGATCACCCAGGAGTCGCCACCAGAGGGTGGGAAGGCAACGCAGGAGATTTTCGAACCGCCATTGTAAAAATTTTCGATCATCTGATAGCAATCGTTGGGTATGTTACTAGCGAAGAAGCCCTGATCGGCTATAACGACCCAGCTGGCGCCGCCCGTTGGCGGGAAGGCGATTGATCGTACGGTCCAGCCGTTCCGGATGAAGTTGCCCAGCGTGGTGAAGCAATCCTGGGGAATGCCTTCCGCGAAGTAGGCGCCGTTTGCCGCCACGACGACCCAGCCACCGCTCGGAGTGAAGGCAACGACCGACACACCGGGGCCTCCCATGCAACTCCCGATGAAAGTATGTGCGTCATTCGGAATATTGCTATCGAAAAACACTCCCATAGCTCCTCCTCGCGACTAACCTCAGCCGGATTCCTTCTATCTATTGCTGATTACCATGAAAAGGATCCCAGTTCTTTAGAGCCATGCTATCTCCCTGATCCCGCTAACTCTCTTTCACTCACACCTGGCTTTCGCAAGCCCGGCCCAAAATGCATCTTCATGCACTTAGTGACAATTTGGCTGATCGCGTTTCATCGGGCTTCAGAAAAAGTGACAGTCAGAATGAATGCCCCGCGAATCCTAACCCGCCCCCTGGACTCTTTCCCTTGGGCGGGAAGTTAGCGAACCCAGGGAACTGGCCCTGGGTCCAGGAACGCGTTTCGAGGAAGTTGGCACGCCGCTTCAAACCCGAACAGCTTAAGTTAGCGCTTATAGACCTTGCCTCTGCTTTAGTTCCATGATAAAAACGCGGATCGTTAGGGGAGAGATTGTGGCAAACATTGAGAAGCTTTCGAAGACATGTATGCAAGTCACCGATGCGGCTCTGGGGGCCGCGCTAATCTCTGTGGCAATGCTTGCAGCGCCCGGATCAGCGCGGGCGCAGACTTTCACCGTGCTTTACACGTTCACCAGCACGACGCATGGGGAACAACCCGACGCGAGTTTGATTCAGGACGCAGCGGGCAATCTCTACGGGACCACGCAGTATGGCGGAACGAAGGGTGGTTACGGCACGGTGTTCAGACTGGATACGGCGGGTAAGGAAACCGTACTCCGCAGCTTCGCGGGAACACCGGACGCGGAAGATCCTTATTCAGGATTGACCCTCGATAAGGCGGGCAACTTCTATGGCACGACCTTGTACGGCGGCACTGGCGGCGGCTTTGGGACGGTGTTCAAACTGCATGGCGGCAAACTGACTCTGCTGCACAGCTTCGCGGGGACACCAGATGGGGAAGATCCGCGCTCGGTTTTGGTTCGGGATGGGGCGGGCAATTTGTATGGGACGACCCAGTATGGCGGCACGAACGGCGGATTTGGAACCCTATTCAAGCTGGATACGAAAGGGAAGCTCACTCTGTTGCACTCTTTCGCTGGGACGCCGGATGGGGAGAATCCCTACGCGGGTGTGCTGCGCGACAAAGCGGGCAACCTTTACGGCACAACTCAGTACGGCGGTACGGGCGGCGGATTCGGAACCGTGTTCAAGCTGGACACGGCTGGGAAATTGACTTTGCTGCACTCTTTCGCTGGGACGCCCGACGGAGTTAATCCGCTGGCAGGTTTGTTGCTAGATGCGGCGGGCAATCTCTATGGGACGACGGACTACGGCGGCACGAACGGCGGCTACGGAACGGTTTTCAAGGTGAGTGCGAAAGGCAAACTCACCCTGCTGCATAGTTTCGCGGGCATGCCGGACGGGCAGAATCCCTACGCACGTTTGATTCGCGATGCGGCCGGCAATTTCTATGGCACTACATTTTATGGCGGCACTTTCGGCTACGGAACGGTATTCAAGCTGGATCCAGCCGGGAAGTTGACCATCCTGCACAGCTTCAATGATTCGCCGGACGGGGCGAATCCGATTGCGGGACTGATTCTGGATAAGGCAGGCAATCTGTATGGAACCACCAGCCAGGGCGGCGATCTCAATTGCGGTTTCTCGGGCTGCGGAACGATATTCAAAGTCACTCCTTAAACTGACGACGTGTTTCGTAGAGGATGATGGCGAGGCTCTAAAGTTCGTCCCACTCTGGTTGTTCTGCGTCTGGAACCAAGCAACCCCGCGTTGATCCTTTCCCATCGAATAGGCGCTACTGGACGAAAGGAATGTGCTGCATCGTGCCCAGGTTGCATTACCGTGCCATCGTCTGCGCTTTGAGTTCGATATTCCTGGTTGTTCTTTCCGCATGCGGAGGCGGGGGAAGCACTTCCATTTTTCCGACTGGCTCGTTTCAACTCAGCGTCCAAACCGCGGGTGGAGGCGGAGGAACCATCAGCAGCACACCGGCTGGTATCAATTGCGGTAAGGCGTGTACCGCTGATTTTACGAGTGGAACTCAAGTGAGGCTGACCGCGTCTCCCGCGGCGAATTCTTTTTTTGCGGGGTGGTCGGGAGAGTGCAGCGGTACGGGCGTGTGTAAGGTGACGTTGACGGGAAATATTTCCGTGATGGCCAGCTTCAGCGATTTGCCGGTGTTGGGCGTGACCCTGGCTGGCGCAGGCAAAGGCAGCGTCACGAGCAATCCGGCGGGTATTAATTGCGGACAGACCTGTAGCTCCAGTTTTGCCCCTGGAACGCAGGTGTTGCTGACCGCGACTCCGGCGACGAAATCCTATTTCGTCGGCTGGAACGGCAGCGGATGCAGCGGCAACAGCCCAACTTGCACAGTGAACCTCAGTCAGAGCCAGCAGGTAACCGCTACCTTCGGCATTCCCCAGGTCGAACCGGTGTTAAGCGTGTCCCTTGCGGGAACTGGAGCGGGTACGGTTTCGAGCAATCCTGCCGGCATCAGTTGCAAACCAACTTGCAGTGCAAGCTTTAATGCGGGGACTCAGGTCACACTGACGGAGACGCCGGGGACGAATTCCTATTTTGTGGGCTGGGCGGGCGGCGGCTGCAGTGGGAGCAATCCGAGTTGCACAGTAACGCTCAGCGCAAGCCAGCAGGTGATCGCAACCTTTGACATTCCGCAAGTTGAACCGGTGTTGACTGTGACTCTTGCTGGAACCGGGACGGGTTTGGTCACCAGCAACCCTGCGGGGATTAGTTGTGCCCCGACGTGCAATGCGAGCTTTCCGGCTGGAACTCAGGTGACGTTGACTGAAACTCCGGGAACGAACTCGTCTTTCGCGGGATGGGGAGGAGCCTGCAGCAGTAGTGGCACGAATCCAACCTGCACGGTGACGCTCAGTGCCAGCCAGCAAGCGACCGCGACTTTTAACATCATCCAAGTTGTGCCTGTGTTAACCGTGACTCTTGCCGGAACTGGTACAGGTTCGGTCACCAGCAACCCTGCAGGAATTAATTGTCCTACGACGTGCAGTGCGAGCTTTCCGGTTGGGACTCAGGTGACTCTCACTGAGACGCCCGGGACGAACTCGTATTTCGGAGGATGGAGCGGAGGGTGCAGCGGAGACAACAGCACCTGCACTCTGACGCTCACGGCGAGCCAGCAGGTCGGCGCAACATTTACTCTTTCGCAAGGGGTCAACGTTCTCAATCACATCGTTTTCCTGGCGCAGGAGAATCGTGCTTTCGATCACTACTTTGGCGCACTGCGGGAATACTGGGCGCAGAATGGTTATCCGGATCAATCGTTTGACGGGTTGCCCCAGTTCAATCCTACGTCCGGGCCACCGCCTTTGTATGGGCCACCCCCATCGCTTCCGGGCTGCGATCCCAAGTCGCCTCCGCCAAATGACTGCGTCTTTGATCCGAACAACCCGGTTACCTCGTATCACCTGATTACTCAATGTATCGAGAACCCGAGTCCCTCCTGGAACGAGAGCCACGTGGACTGGGATTACAACGATCCGGTGGGCAATCTGCCAGCCACTTTGGATGGCGTCGTCTGGACTGCAGGGCACGACGCCAGGGCCGACAAGTTCTATGACGTCAACGGCATTCGGGCGATGGGGTACTACGATGGCGGAGACCTCAACTACTATTATTTCATGGCTTCGAATTTCGCCACGTCGGATCGATGGTTCAATCCGGCGATGACGCGCACTCATCCGAACCGCGAATATCTTATCGCGGGTACATCGCAAGGGTATGCGTATCCAGTAGGCACAGACAGTCATGACAAGGCGCTGCTGACGGCGACGACGATCTTCCAGGAGCTCCAGGCTGCGAACGTTAGTTGGAAGATTTATGTGGATCCCACGGGAAGCAATTGTTCCGGGCCTCCCTACGATCCGGCGTGTCTGCTCACCTTAAGCTATGTGCAGTTTTTTCAATGGGGGCAGACGATCCCGACGCAGTATCCGAATAACATCGCTCCCATTTCTCAGTACTTTGCCGACCTGGCTGCCGGAACCCTGCCGCAAGTGGCACAGATCGAGCCGGCCACGGACGCGGGCTTCGATGAGCATCCGTCGGTTTCCGACTCTGAGCCGAACGATATTCAAAAGGGAGCCAACTATGTTTCGTCGCTCATTAATGGGTTGATGACGAGCAACTCCTGGAAAGATTCGGCATTTATTCTTACCTTCGACGAATTCGGAGGCCTTTACGATCACGTGTCGCCGCAGCCGGCTGTCAGTCCAGATGGAATTAAGCCGGTCGACTTGCTTCCCGGCGATATTTGTACGAAAACGATGGGGCCGATTTGCGATTTCGTCTACACAGGTTACCGCGTGCCGCTGGTCGTAGTGTCGCCGTATACAAGAAGGAATTACGTATCGCACACGGTCGCTGATCTCACGGCGATTCTGAAGCTTATTGAAACTCGTTTCAACCTGCAAAGTCTTACCAACCGGGATGCCGCCCAAATGGACATGACGGAGTTCTTTGATTTCGACAATCCGGTTTGGATGACGCCTCCAACTCCGCCAGCCCAGGACACGAGCGGTGCTTGTTACTTGAATAAGTTGCCTTAGAAGGATTCTGATCCGGTCGGATTCAGCTTTGCCGATGAGTATGATATCTACGGGTTCCCATCCCTCCTTCGTCCTCCGTGGTTGATGCAGTTCAAATTCTGGAACCACAAAGGGCACAAAGGTACACAAAGGAAGAAGGTCAGGTTGCAGGGATCTCTGGACAGGTCCATCCAGGGCATCAACGGGGCAACTCTTTCACGTGGTTTGACCTCTGAACATTGGCACTTATGAGGCTGACTGCGAGCAACGAAGAAAAGGGCTCTGTCTTTTGTATTTTACGATGGCGCCGCAGCTTGATGGTTGTCGGCATATGCTTCTTTCTGGGTCTGCCGACAGCTAAGATCGACGCGCAAACTTCCTCTTCGATGCCGGCTGCTTCAGGCACAAGCGGCGTCGCACAACCCATTCCAACTCCTAGTGCGGTACCTGCAGGTCAGGACAACAGCGCTCAGCCCTCGCAGCCACAACCTCAGCAGGAACAACCGCAACAGCAGCCTGATGCCCAGCCGCCAGCTAGCGATGACACCGTTTTCGTGTTCAAGAAGGAAGTGGAGGAAGTGGTGCTGCACGCGACGGTTGTGGATGAGCAACGACGTCTAGTCACTAATCTTGACCGCCCCGCTTTCACCGTATTTGAGGATGGCGTGCCGCAGACGACGACCTCTTTTCACCGCGACGACGTTCCAGTCGCGATGGGCATCGTGATCGACAATTCCGGCTCCATGCGTGAGAAGCGCGACAAGGTGAATCAGGCGGTGCTT
>CAWIFC010000023.1:0-438177 GCA_963835275.1 uncultured Acidobacteriota bacterium
TGGAAGTTGGAGCGCAGGTAGGACGGTGGCCCGGCGTAGCCGAGGGCGGACGTGCGGGCCAGCACCTCGGCGAACAGGGCGCGCATCTGGGTGCGGGCCAGGTGGGCGCCCAGGCAGAAGTGCGGGCCGTGGCCGAACACCAGGTGCGGGTTGGGGTGGCGGCGGATGTCGAAGCGGCCGGGGTCGGCGAAGACGGCGTCGTCCCGGTTGGCCGAGGTGAACGAGACGACCACCTTGTCTCCGGCGCGGATCTGCTGGCCGCCGAGCTCGCAGTCGGCGGCCGCGGTCCGGCGGAACGTCATCACCGGTGTCCACCAGCGCAGCATCTCGTCGGCCGCGACGGGCAGCAGAGCCGGGTCGGCCCGCAGTTCATCTTGGGCCTGCGGATGCTCGAGCAGCGCGATACACGCGCCGGGCAGGCCGTTGCGCAGCGTCTCGTTGCCGGCCACGGCGAACAGCCAGAACATGTTCTCGAACTCGGCCGCCGACACCTGTCCGCCGCCCTCGTCCGCCTGAGCCAGCAGGATCGACATCACGTCGTCCCCCGGATGGCGCCGTTTGGTTTCGGCCAGCAGGTGGGCGTAGGCGTACAGGTCCGGCATGCCCGCCCGGGTGCGCGGGTCGGGCATCCGGCCGTCGGCGTCCGGGACCGGCCGGACCGACAGCGCCTCGCGGGCCATGGGCGTGCCTCTGGCCGGGTCGAACTCGGCCGAGGAGGCGTAGTCGGGGTCCTGGTAGCCGATGACCCGGTTGGACCAGTCGAACAGCAGCCAGCGGTCCTGCTCGGGCACGCCCAGCACGTCGGCCAGGGTGAGCAGCGGCAGGTCGGCGGCCACGTCCTTGGCGAAGTCGCACTCACCCCGCGGGCCGGTGAACACGCGATCGCCGATGGCCCGGGCGTGGCCGCGGATGCGGTCCTCGAGCTGGGCGACCGCCCGCGGCGTGAACGACCGGCTCAGCAGCCGCCGCAGCCGGGAGTGCTCGGGCGGGTCCATGTTCAGCATCATCCGCCGGACGTAGCTCAGCGCCTGCGGCGTGGCCGGGTCCCGGATCTGGGTCGCGCCGAGCGCGGAGGAGAACAGCTCCGGCCGCCTCAGCACCGATTCCACGTCGGCGTGCCTGAGCACCAGCCAGAAGCCGGGACCTTCCGGCCAGCCCAGGACCGGGATCTCGGGCACCCACGCCACCGGGGTGTCACGGCGCAGCCGGGCCAGGGCCTCGAAGGGCACGCCGCCGGTGTAGGTGGCGGGGTCGAAGACGACCTCGGTGTCCGGCCGGGCCGGGCTAGCCGCCGTCGTCATCCGCGTCCAAGGAACTCCTCGATGGAGGTGGCCAGCGACACCGGCGACTCGAACATCGGGTAGTGCCCGGCGTCGGGGAGGATGGTCATCTCGGCCTCGGGGAAGAAGACCAGCCACGTCTGTTCCATCACGTCGGCGGACAGCGGCCGGGTCGTTCACGCCCACGATCAGCTTGACCGGCGTGCTGGTGTCCGTCTTGACCTGGTCGGAGAAATCCGACTTGGCCCAGGCCTGCAGGTACGCGGCGAATGCTTCCACCGTCGAGTTCTCCAGCGAGTGCCGGACCACGTAGTTGATGAAGGTCTTGGTCAGCTTGCTGCCGGTGGTGAAGTCGATGATCGCCGCCCGGTTCGCGGCGTTGGCGGCCGCGCCGGAGAACAGCTCCCAGCCCTGGGCGTCCATCGGCACCGCGGTGGCCGGCACCGGGTTGAGGCCGATCAGCTTGCCCACCCGGGCCGGGGCCTGCAGCAGCATCTGGTGGGCCACCTTCGCGCCCATCGAGTGGCCGATCACCGAGAACCGGTCCCAGCCGAGCTCGTCGGCGAGGGCGATCGCGTCGGCCGCGGCCTCCTCGATGGTGAACTCGCCGGCGACCTGCTTGCGGTCGCCGTAACCGCGTAGGTCCATGAAGGCGTAGGTGTAGGTCGAGCGGTCCAGGAAGTCCGGCAGCGAGCCCCAGTCACGGGCCGAGCCGAACCAGCCGTGCACGGCCAGCACGTGGTGGTTACCGGACCCGATGCTCACAAGAGAACTCGTCATGCTGGCCTCCGCCTTCGCGTCCCGCTGTTGTGCAGCTGACTCTAGCGAGCGGGTACGGCACTCGCTACGGCTGGCGGCGACAGCGGAGCGACGCTGGCGGCGTCACCGGCGCTACGCACGACGACCAGCGCGTAGGCCAGGACCGCGCCGCCCACCGCGGTCAGGGCGCCGGATCCACCAAGCACCGCGACCAGTACGGGGGCGAGCAGCGATCCGGTGACGATCCCGGCCAGCGAGGCCGGCAGCGCGACGCCGTAGGCCCGGCCGAACACGTCCTCGTCCAGCGTCCGCTGCAGGCTGGTCTCGGTGAGGATTTCCACCAGCAGCGCGCCCATGCCAGTGAGCCCGGTCAGGAAGATCGCCGCGGCCGGCCAGCGGGTCACCGCGAGCAGCAGCGTCGGCAGCCCGGCGGCCATCAGCGCGGCCGCCAGGACGGAGTTGGCGCGGGGGCTGCGGCTGGCCCGGCCGGCCAGCGCGGTGCCCAGCAGACCGCCCACCCCCATGGCGGCGAACAGGTAGCCGTACCCCTGCGCGCCGAGCCCGATCCGGCGGGCCACCATGAGCAACAGCACGGTCTGGGTGCCGTAGAGCGTGCTGCACATGATGTCCGCGCCCACCAGTCGCAGCGCCGCGGGGTGCGCGCGGAGCGCGGCCGCGCCCTGCGCCACCTCGCGGAGCAGCCCCGCGTGACGGTCCGCGCAGTGCCGGGGCCGGAAGGGATTGCGGTCGCCACCGGCGCGGATGGCGAGCACGGCGAGCGCCGACAGCCCGAAGGTCAGCGCGTTCAGCGCGAACGCGAACGCGGGCGAGCCGAGGAGCAGCAGCACGCCGCCGAGGGCGGGCCCGAGCACGATGCCGACGCCGGTGACGGCGGACCGGGCCGCGTTGGCGCCGGGCAGGTCGGCGTCGTCGACGACACGGGGCGTGACCCCGGCCACGCACGGCAGGTACGGGGCGGCGGCGGCCGTCGCCGCGGCGGCGATCACGGGGGCGAGCAGGATGGGCAGCCGGGCCGCAGCCACGGCGGCCAGCAGAACCATGAGCCCCATCCGGGCCAGGTCACAGACGATCATGATGCGGCGCCGGTCGAACCGGTCGGCGAGCACGCCGCCCAGCGGGCCGAGCGCGACGATCGGCACGACCCGGGCCGCCGTCGTGACACCGGCCCACAGCGCCGAGTGAGTGCGGTCGTAGACCAGCACGACCAGGGCCAGGTTGTAGAGCCAGTCGCCGATCTGGGAGACCGCGAGCGCCGACAACAGCCAGCGAAAAGCCGGGTAGCGCAGCGCCGCGCGGATGGTCCCGGAGGGCGCGTTCTGGATGTTCATGGAGGTCGATCCCTTCGCCGTGCTGGAGATACCTCCACCATCCGGCTAAGGGCCTGGCCTGCACATTGGCGTGCCGCCGTAACCGGCGGGGTCCAAGCGCTTATTTTTCCCGAACGGGTGCCCTATACGCGGCGAAGGAGACCTTAGCCGGGGACGCCGAGGCGGTGCGCCACGGCGGCGGCCTCCACCCGGCTGTCCACGCCGAGCTTGGCCAAGATGTTGGACACGTGCACGCTGGCCGTCTTCGGGCTGATGAACAGGGCCTCCGCGATCTGCGGGTTGGACCGGCCCGCGGCGAGCAGCGCCAGGATCTCGCGCTCCCGCTCGGTGAGCCCGAAGCGGACGAGCGGATCCTCCGGCGGCGGCACGGCCGCTTGGCTGACTGGCTCCTCCAGGCTCAGCCGGGCGCGCCGGGCCAGGGCCCTGGCCTCATCCGCAATCGGGATCGCGCCCACCTCGCTGGCCAGCGCGTGAGCCTGGCGGACGCTGCGGGCCGCGGACGGCCGGTCGCCCGCCACGGCGGCCACCTCGGCGAGCCGCAGCAGGGTATAGGCCAGCGGATACGGCTCGCCCGCCCGTTGCCACGCCTGCGCCGCCGCCGACCAGGCCTGGCCGTTACCCTCGCCCGACGCGCGCGCAAGCTCCGCGGTCACCAGCGTCTGGTAGCCACGCGACGGAGCATTGCCCGCGGCCAGGTCCGCAGCGAACCGCGCCAGCTCCAGACACCGCTCCGTGGTACTCGCCGGGACGTCTTCCCGGCGATCACGGGCGAGGGTAGTCTCGTCGGCCTGGATCCGCGCGGCCATCCACACCAGCGGCCAGATGTATCGCGCGGCCTGCGGCGAAGCATCGGTGACCAGCGCCTGGGCGGCGAGCTTGCGCGCCTCGCCGAGATCTCCCCGGCCGTGCGCGGCCAGGAGGTCGGCGTACAGGACGGTCATGGCGAACTGCGCATCGGTGCTCTGGCCCAGCGCCCGCCGCGCGGCGCGCAGGTCGGTCGCGGCGTCCTGATACCGGCCCCTCATCGCGGCCAGCTCGGCCCGCAGCTGCAGCAGTGTGGCCGCGAAGATGCCCTCGGGCATGGCGCTCAGCGCATGAGAGGCCAGCCGGTCCGCCTCGTTCCAGCGGCCGAGGCGAAGCAGCGTGTCGACCAGGTTGCCAGTCAGGTAGGCGCCCAGGGACCGGGCGAGCCCAACCCGATCAGCCAGGGCGATCCCTTCCCGGGCGGCCTGCGCTGCCTCGTCGTGCTGGCCCAGGAACTCCAGGACGTCGGACAGATTCACGTAACCGCGCAGCGCGGTCGTCGGAACGCCGAGGCCCACGGCCAGGGCTAGACCCGCTCGCAGGTCGGCCAGCCCTTCGTCACTGGCACCAAGGTAGCTCCGGGCCAGGCCGAGGGTAATGGACGCGTCGGCCTCCTGCTGACCCGCGCCGACCTCCCGCGCGGCCCGCACGGCCCGCGCGGCCATACTCGTCGCGGCCGTCATGTCGCTGGTACGCATCAGGGACCCGGCCAGCGAAGACAGGACCACCGCATGGGCCCGGGTCATCCGGTCGGCAGGCAACAGCGCGAGCGCCTGTTCCAAAGTGGCGATCGCGTCGCCCTCACCGCCGGTGTCGCGCAGCGAATGCGCGCGCAGGTCTAGTACGAGCGCGCGCCGGACGGCGTTGCCCTCGGCGGGGAGTTCGGCTAGGGCCTGGTCGAACAGGGACAGTGAGCGATCGACATCGCCGGCTTGGTAGGCGGCCGCGCCGGCCAGCCTGGCCACCTCGGCCTGGTCCACGCCGGTGCGCTGCTCCGCATCGGGCACCCGGGGCCAGATCTCCAGCGCCCGCTCGAGGTGGCGCTGCGCCTCCGCCGGGGCAAACGAGATGAGCGCGTGCCGGGCCGCGGCGATCGAGGCGGGCAGAGCCCGCGGCAGGTCGAGGGCCGCGTACCAGTGATGGGCCAGGGCGGCGGGTACCGCGGCGTCGTCGCCGGCCAGGCCGGGCTCGCGGGCGAGCGCCTCGCCGTAGGCGGCGTGCAGGCCGCCCCGCTCGCCCGGGAGCATGTCCTCGTAGACCGCGTCCCTGGTGAGCGCGTGCCGAAACGCATAGCCGCGGCCGGTGTGGTCGACCACCAGCAGGTGGCTCTCGACGGCCTCGCGCAACCCGGCGTAGAACTCGGCTTCCCCGACGCCCGCGATCTCGGCGAGCAGGCCGTCAGGAACGTTCCGGCCCGCGACCGCCGCCGTCCGCAGCAGCCGCTGCGCCCCCGGGCTCAGCGCGTCCACCCGGCTCAGCAGCACGTCGCGCAGCGACGGGGGAAGATCAGCCGGGTCGCCACCGCCGCGCACCACTCCGGCGAGTTCCTCCACGAGGTAGGCGTTGCCGCCGGACCGGTCGAAAACCAGGTCCACGAGCCCGGCGGCGGGTTCGGCGGCGAAGATCGCGGTCAGCTGCGCAGAGACCTCGTCGTGGTCGAACCGGCGCAGTTCGACGTGCCCCACCGAGCGCAGCCGTTCCCAGCTGGCCACCAGGGGCCGCAGCGGGTGACGCCGGTTCAGCTCGTCGGACCGGTAGGTGACCAGCAGCAGGACGCGGACGCCGCGCAGCGACCTGACCAGGAACGCGACCAGGTCCCGGGTGGACTGGTCGGCCCAGTGCAGATCCTCAAGGACCAGCATCAACGGCCGCCGCGCGCTGAGCCTGCCCAGCAGGCCGAGAACCAGCTCGAGAAGCTGGGCCACCTGGATCCCGTCCGCGGCCGGCTCGGCTGCTCCCCCCGGGTCGAGTTCGGGCAGCAGCCGCCCGAGGCCGCGCCGGGCCGGGCCGAGTACCTCGGCCAGCTCGCCCGGCGCCGTCGTGCGGGCCAGCGTGCGCAGCGCGTCGATCAGCGGGGCGAGCGGCAGGCCCTCCGCGCCCAGCTCGACGCAGTGCCCGGTCAGGACGGTGAACCCGGAGCCGGCCGCGTGCCCGGCCAGTTCCTCGACTAGGCGCGTCTTGCCGACGCCGGCCTCGCCCGCGATGATGGCGAACCCCGGCTCGCCTTCGGTCGCCCGGTGCAGCAACGCGACGAGCGACGCGACCTCATCGCGCCGGCCGACGAACACCGGGCTCTGCATCCCCTCGCTCATAGCCGACACGCTGCCACAGATACGACCATCGCGCAGTCCCCGGGCAGGCCGGCGCCCTGGGACGGCACGGAGCTGGCCGGGGCGGGTACCAGGACCGTTCGGCCCAAAAGGTCTTGGTCTTTTCAGCTCAGGCTGGCCAGCAGGACGCGGAGTTGCGCGGTCAGGTCCTCGCGCTGATCTTCGGTCAGCCTGGCCTCAGGGCAGGGCGATGAGCAGCACTGGGACGCCGGCCGCGGTGAGCCCGCCCGCCACGCGCAGGACCATCCGCACGGCGGGCACCGAACGTGCCTGCGCCTTGGGGAAGTCCGTCACGGGTTCGGCCGAGACGGCCATGATGATCAGGGACAGCACGAACCAGGCCAGCACGGCGCGGCGCCAGTTGCGTGCCCGCCAGCCGGCGACACGCTGCCGGAACGTATCCCGCGGCGCCCGCTGGCGCCAGCTGAGGACCCCCGCGGCTCGTCCACCGTACGAGGGGGCCGGGCGCGTTCCAATGGTGGTAACTCCCGACTTCAGCGGGACTATCCCCCCTATTGCGGCCGGGCCTAGCCCCCCGTGGCCGCGTTCCGGCCATACCTGCTGGAGCGACTGGCGCATCATGGCCCCTCCCTGCCTGTAGCCCCGTGAAACAGCACTTATCCGGAGGGCGTTTGGGCTTCGTTGATACGCGTCTGACCACTCAGCTTGCCGTCCGATGTCTCGCGATATATCGTGCTAGTTACTTGGGATTCCCCGTTCTGGCTACGGAGGGCACGATGGCTACGGAAATTTCAGCACGTAGGGATGAACCCCTCGTAAAATGTCCCGATCGCCGTGCACACCTGCGAATTCACAAACGGCGGAGACTGGTTGACCCCAAACGGTCCTCCCGGAATAACACCAGCAGCCACGCCTGGGGAAAGATACGTGAAGAGTTCGCCGCGGTCGTAGTACATGCCCCAGCCGGCCCGCACCACAATCTTGTTGTGAAACATATTGGGGCTCCAGGCCATGCCCAGCCGCGGCGCCACGCCCCATTGTCTGCCCGTCAACGTCGAGTCGCTGACCCCTTTCGTCGGGAACTGCTTATTGTTGCCGCCGATGATCAAGCCGTTGGAGACAATGGTGTCGCTGCCGGCGTCGTAGTTGTAGAGCGAGGGTTCGAAGTTGTAAATGCGCCCATACTTCTCCGTGAGGCCGCCATGGTCATCAAATCGCACGCCCGCGGTGACGCTCAGATTGGAGCGCAGTTGGAATTTATCCTGAACATACGCTCCGGTGTCTTTCGAGCGCCAGTATCGATTGGCATCGCCCTGCAGAAACGCGGAAGTCACGAAGCCGTTAGGACTGTAAGAAGTTTCCAGGCCTTGCAGGAATTGCGAGAAGTCCGCGAACGCAATTACGCCCTTGTTAGTTCGTTCATCACGAGTGTTCAGTTGCGTGTAAGCCCAGCTGCCGCCAAACGTGACGGTGTGCTTCCCATGGATCCAAATGGCGTTTGCCGAGGGCATGAGCGCGGCGAATCGTTCGGATACATGGACAACGAGTACACCAAGGCGGCATGGGATCACGAAATTCCGTTCACGGTGGCGCCGGGCACGAAATGGATGTGGCCGCGTTGTAATGCAGTGGGCGGCAAGACAAATTTCTGGGGGCGGAGTTCGGCGCGCTTCGGCGACATTGATTTTAAGGCAGCGTCGCTCGACGGCTACGACGTGGATTGGCCCATCACGCATGAGGAGATCAGCCCGTTTTACACGCGCGTGGAGAAAATGATTGGCGTGGCCAGCACGGTGCAGAACCGGCCGAGCAATCCGGACGGCTCGTACTTGCCGCCATTCAAGTTCCGCTGCCTCGATTTTATTTTGCAGGCGGGATGCGAGAAGGCGGGCGTGCCGTATTTGCCGGATCGTTGCGCGCAGCTTACGCAGTCGCATGAGGGGCATCCGGCGTGCCATTTCTGCGGAGAATGCACGACGGGTTGCGATGTGGGCGCATTTTTTTCGACGCCATATTTTCTGCTGCCGAAGGCGGAAGCGACAAGAATCTGGAATTGCGCACGAATGCGCTGGCGAAAAATGTTCTGGTGATGAGAACGGGCAGGCGACGGGAGTGGCTTACATCGACCGCAAGACCAAGCAGGAAGTGGAAGTGTACGGGCGCGCGGTGGTGGTGGCGGCGTCGTGCATTGAATCGGCGCGCATCATGCTGAATTCGAAGTCGCGGCACTGGCCCAACGGGATCGCGAATTCCAGCGGACAGTTGGGGCGAAATCTTTGCGATCATCTTTACGGCGAATCGGCTCGGGGATATTTGCCGCAACTGGTGGGACAGCCGAGTTTTCCCGACCACGTGGGCGACAGCACGATTGCGTGGATGCCGCGCTGGCAGAATCTGAAAGATCCGCACGAGGAGAAATTTATTCGCGGATATTCGATTTATCCCGACGGCGGATGCGAGGAATTTCCGGGTTTCGCGACGCAGATGGACGGCTTCGGATCGTCGTTCAAGCGCGAGATCAAGCGGCGGTATCCTTCGCCGGTGAGCTTCGGGATTCAGGCGCCGTCGCTGCGGTCGGATACAAACTTTATGGATCTCGATCCCGAGGTGAAAGATCCGTACGGGATTCCCGTGGCCCGCATGCACTTCGAGTGGGACGAAAACGTGCTGAAGATGTGGGAGCACTCCAAGCAGGTGTGCGCCGAAGTGCTGCGCGCGGCGGGCGGAGTGCTGGAGGAGATCGGGGCGAAGCACCGGAGATTCCGGGCTGGAGCCTGCATGAAACCGGCACGTGCCGCATGGGAAATGATGCGAAGAAGTTTGTGACCAACCGCTTTGGGCAGACGCACGATGTGCCGAACTTGTACGTGTGCGACGCCAGCGTGTTTCTGAATTGCACCGACAAGACCACGACCATCAGCATTCTGGCGTTCTCGCTGCGGACTTCTGAACATCTGATCGAGAACTTCCGTCAGGGTGAACACAAGGCCGCGTGAGCGACGAGCGCACGCCGGGTGTGGAGCTTTCGCCGCACGGGCGAGCGAGTGCGGGCAAGGCGCCGATCACTAGCTACCAGTGGCCGCTGTCATTCTCACCGCAAATCCTTAGGGCTTTCCGCTGGAGACACGATCGATTTCATCGTCGACCAGGGGAATGATGGAGACTGGCACTATGACTCCACAGGCGTCGAGGTCAAGATCTGGAATCTGGGGCAGCATTAGCCTGTCGAGAGAGTTCAATCCTCGACTTGGGTTTCATTCGATCTATCTAAAGGAGAAGAAATCATGAACTATAAGAAATTCTTGGAAGCCGCGAGCGCGGCTCTGATGGTGGTCATCGTAACGCTGCTGTCATTGGCGCCCGGAGCCTGGGGGCAAGGCAATTTCAAAACACTGCATAGGTTCAGCGTAAAGGACGGAGAGTATCCATTAGGGAGACTGATTTCCGACGCAGCGGGAAATCTCTACGGCGAAACCGAGATTGGCGGCAAGTACACGGACTGCTACTTCGGCACTTGTGGCACGGTATTTGAGCTGTCGCCCAATGTGAGCGGAACGTGGACCACGCAAGTTATTCACGACTTTAACGGCTCCGACGGAACCGATCCGTACGGGGAATTGATCTTCGACGCAGCCGGCAACCTATATGGCACGGCGAATCGCGGCGGCGCTGACGGCGACGGCACGGTGTTCGAGTTGACGCCTCAGGCGAGCGGAGGCTGGACTATGAGCGTGCTGCGCAGCTTCTCAGGGGGTGACGGACAATGGCCGGGCGGTGGCTTGACCTTCGATGCTTCCGGCAACCTCTACGGCACCACGGGTTGGGGGTGCGGTATGGGTTGCGTCTTCGAACGACCCCTAACTCCGGCGGAACCTGGACCGAGAGCGTTCTTCACGGCTTCCAGTTCGAAGGAAAAAGTGGATCGTATCCTTCGGGAGGTAGCTTGATTTTCGACGCCGCTGGGCACTCGATGGCACAGGCGCCTTCGGCGGCAAATCGGGCTGCAGTCCTTACGGCAACGGTTGTTACGGCTTTGGCGTCGTCTTCGAGCTATCGCCGAACGGGAATGGAACCTGGACAGTAAAGGTGTTGCATACCTTTCAGGGCAAAGATGGAGAGGTCCTGACTCTGCACACTCGTCTTCGATGCGGCCGGAAATCTTTACGGCACGGCATTCGCAGGCGGCGACCTCAGCCTGTGCAGCGGCTACGGCTGCGGCGTGGTCTTCGAGCTTACGCCGAACGCGGGCGGAGCCTGGACCGAGCACGTGCTGCACAAGTTTACCGGGGGCAAAGACGGCGGTGTGCCGTTTGCCGGCGTGATCTTCGACGCGGCGGGAATCTCTATGGCACGACCACGAAAGGCGGAGCCCATAACTATGGTGTCGTTTTCAAGCTGACGCCGAATTCGAATGGCGGATGGCACGAGCAGTGCTGCACGCTTTCGATAACACCCCAGAAGCCTACCCTTGGGCGGGTGTGATCCTGGACGCGGCGGGGAATCTCTATGGCACGACCCAAGGCGATGGCACCAAGACGTTTGGTTCGGTGTTTGAGATCACACCATAACTGCCTTCTCCGGCCACTCGGTGTTTGAGCTGCTGAGTGGCCGTAGAAATCGTGAACCGCTGGACCTCGAGCTTTTTCGTGGTCGCTGATGACTGCTGAATTTTTCTCAATGACAGATGGCAGTCCGTAATCTGCGGTTGGCAAATCCCACGGCTTGGCCTTGCGGTTTGAGCGGGTCGGACCATAGAATCGAAAGATGAGTTGATCGCGTCGCGCTAGAGCGCCGATCGACAGACCTTGCAACAGCTTCCCACAACTCACCGGCTGCGGTAGATAAATCTTACTGCAGATGGGCGCGGGAGAGATGGCCGAGTGGCTGAAGGCGCACGCTTGGAAAGCGTGTTTACTCGAAAGGGTAACGTGGGTTCGAATCCCACTCTCTCCGCCATATTTTGACCCAATTTTCGGGTTTGCCGCAATCGTCCACAAGCTACGGCCACAAAGCCCATTGTGACCGTGGACCCGGAGGGTGCTAGTCTGGCCTGGCAGCCGATGAAAAACCGCGAAATCCAGGCAGCTTGGAAGTATCACGATGGCACGAAGCACTCCTACTGGAGTATTCGAAATCATCCTCACTTCATGGACTGGGCGAATCGGCCGTTGCCGTTCAAAATCTACCCGAAGATAGAGCCTCTTCCGTTGCCGCGGGATCTGCCGCAAACCGGGGTGGCCGCGCTCTCCGCAATCTCAGAACCAGGGCTTTCGCCGCGGGCGGATTCGGTCCCGAACATTCAGGATCTGGCGCGCATCCTCTATTTCTCGGCGGGGATCACCAAACAGCGAGCATATTCAGGTGGAGAGATCTACTTTCGCGCCGCAGCCTGTACTGGAGCTCTTTACGAGATCGAGCTCTATGTGGTGACTGGCGATCTCCCAGGCCTAGATGCCGGCGTCTATCACTTCAATCCTGCGGATGTATCACTCCGGCTTTTGCGAAAAGGTGATTTTCGCGGAAACCTGGCTCAGGCGACAGCGATGGAACCCGCGGTAGCTCTCGCGCCCGCGGCGATCATCTGCACCGGAACGTACTGGCGGAACGCCTGGAAATACCAGGCACGCACCTATCGCCATTTCGGTTGGGACAACGGCACGATGCTGGCCAACATGCTGGCCGTGTCTGCGGCTTCGGGGCTGCCGGCCAAGATCGTCCTCGGATTCGTGGACGCCGAAGTGAACCGCCTGCTCGATCTGGATACACGGCATGAGGTTTCCTTATGCGTCGTACCGATTGGGCGCATATCGGAGAGTTCGCTGTCGGCGCTGACAGAGGCGCCGGCGCTTGGCTTGGAGACAATCCAGCTTTCACAACACGAGGTCGGATATCCCGCTATGCTGGAGATGCACGACGCATCTTCGCTTGAGTCGGTTGAGGAAGTAACGCAGTGGCGCGAGAAACCCCCGGCCCTTCGATCTGGCGCTCTGGCGGCCGAGGCGGTTCGCCTGACGCGCCTGCCGGAAGAAGAACAACCGAAGGACACGACGGAGCAGGTAATTCTGCGTCGCGGCTCTACCCGAACCTTCGACAAGGCCGCTTCCATTACACTGGCACAACTTTCTACCATTCTCGACTATGCTGCGCGAGGTCTTCCGGCTGACTTCCTTGAACCTCCTGGCGCTCAGCTTAACGATCTTTACCTTATCGTCCACTCAGTGGAGGACCTCAAGCCGGGCGCATACTTCTTCGGGCGTGAACAGAACACTCTGGAGTTGGTGAAGGAGGGGGAATTCCGCGCCGAGGCCCGTCATCTTGGCCTGGAGCAGGACTTGCCGGCGGACGCCTGCGTGGACATCTTCTTTCTCGCCGATTTAAGAGGCATTCTGGAGCGATACGGGAACCGCGGCTATCGGGCCGTACAGCTTGAAGCGGGCGCCATCGGCGGCAGGATCTACCTAGCTGCGTATGCCCAGCACCTGGGTACGAGCGGGCTGACCTTCTTCGACGATGATGTAATCAACTTCTTTTCACCGCACGCAAAAGACAAGAGTGCTATCTTCCTGCTCGCGATTGGCAAGCCGCTGAAACGCAAACCACAGTAGGGACATCTGCCAGATGGTCGGCGATCCGGATGTAGCCCGGTGATCAGCGCCTGGGAGCGGTCTCCCGCAGCTACCTTTGAGACTTAATGCAATACATCTTGGCCGTGAGCAGATTCTCTCGGTTCTCGCAGTCGATCACTGCAGTTGCCTGGACGTAGGACTGGAAGAATCTTCGATCAACTGTGCTCACTGCGGCGGTTTGGCTGATGTCGCGGAGGTAACCCCCTTCGCCATCGCTCGCCTCTGCTTCATCAATTGGGGATGGCGGGCCCACTGCATCTGCTTCTCTGCGGACGCACCGTAGAGTTCGGGATGGATGTAGAAGCCGCGCTCGTTCGCATTCTTTTCCTGCTCGACCACAAGCGGATGGGCTCGGGCGTATGCGAACTGCCGCACGCAGGTGACCTGCCACGAAACTTTAACGTTTGGCGCGCTAATCCTAATGGAGAACTCGTTGCTCTGGATTTCGCGGGCAACGATGGCTTGCGCGAATTGCCCAATGACCGTCAACTGGTAGCGGAAGTCGGTGTTGAGCGTCTCGAACCATTCCGGCAAACGGACGGTTGCTTCGCCTCGCTCGTTTTCGGCAGGAAATGCCATCGGCTTCGGTTTTCCCTACTCGCCCTTGGCGTTCGGAGTCAGCCCCATTCGCCGGACCAGATCCGCGAATCGCGGGTCCGAACGCAGTGAGTCAAAGGCAGGGTCAACATTCAAGAGGGTTCCAAGAGTCTCGCGTTCTTCATAGTTGCGCTCCAGTCCTTTCAGCGCGCTTTCCTTGTCCCCCAGCCGTGCATAAACTTGGGGATTGTCGAACTCGCCGATATTACGCCCCAATTTCTCGTTGGATTTCAGGAGTTGCTGCCAGAATCCCTTGTCACCTTCTGCCGCAATTGCCTTTTTAAGCGCAACCTCATCAGATGCTGCAGTCTTGACGGTGTGATCGTCGCCCGAAAGAAGCCGTCCCTTGGTGAGTTCCCTGATAGCGTTTCCAAACTGACCGCCTTGAGAGTACAGCCATGCAAAGTGGTAATGCGTCACAAAGAAATCGGGATCTAAACCAACCGCCTTCGTAAATTGCGCCTGGGCATCGTCATATCGGCGAGCATAGAAATAAGTCAGACCAAAGACGGTATTGTAGATGCGGGAGAATGGATCGAGTTCTAACGCCTTCTTCATCTCGGCGATCGCTTGATCTGATTTTCCGAGCGGCGTCAGGTAAGTCCACGCATAGCGAAAGTGGGCATCGGCATAGTTTGGGTTTAGCTCAATGGCTCGCTTGAACTCCCGCTCCGCGCCCTGCCAGTCATATTCAAAGTCTGCCTTTTCCGCCCCAAGCGCGGCGTGGGCTTCGGCAAGATCGTCGTCCAGTTCTAACGCTCTGGAAGCCGCTGCTTTTGCCTTTGGGTCGTACTCCTGTGGATATCCAGTCGAACGGGCGAGATAGGAATCGGCTAGCCCTGCGTAGGCAAGTGCAAAGCCGGGGTCTTTCGCGATGGCGCTTTGAAAATACTCCGCGCTTTTATCGATAGCCTCGACGGTCCGCTGCCTGAGGTAATAGCGGCCTTTGAGGTAAAGTTCATAAGCCTCAGGATTTGGGGCGTACTTGTTGACCGAGCGAACTCCATAAAGCGTCGTGAGCTTCACCTGAACCTGCTGAGCAATGGCCTTACCCAATTCGTTTTGTAGTGCCAGCAACCCACCCGTTTCGCGGTCATAATTGTGCGCCCACAGATGGACCTGGTCCTTCACACGTATGAGTTGAGCGGTGATACGAGCGCTTCCACCCTCCCGCCGGACGCTGCCCTCAAGGACGTAATCCACACCCAGTTCACGTCCGATTTGAGCAATCGTCTTGTCGGTGTGCTTATACGCGGTGGATGACGTCCGCGCGATTACGCCCAGCCGTTCCGGGTTGAGTTCGCCTAGGTCCGTAATGGTCTCTTCGGTCAGTCCGTCGCTAAAATACTCCTGCTCCGGGTCATTGCTCAGGTTGGCGAAGGGCAGCACCGCCAGCATTACTCGGCGTTGCCCAGCGGCGGAGTTTGACCGCGCCCGCACTCGGAACATGTAGGCGCCGGCGGCGAGAATCACAACCAGCACCGTCGCAAGCGATGCGACCCACGGCCAAGATGAAAGCCGGGAAACCCAAGGGGCGATACGCTCTGGAAGGGTTGCGGGCGGAGCAATTCCACCTTGGGAGACGGTGTTCGGGGAGTCGAATCCGTTGCCACCTGGCTGGACGAGAACCCCCGCCTCGGCCACCGTTGCGATGAACCGATACCCTTTCCCGGTGACCGTTTGCACAAAGACTGGGTTTTCTGGATCGTCCTTCAAAACCTGGCGAATCTTACGGATTGCGGAATTGATGCTGTTGTCGGTATCCAGGAAAACGTCCTTACCCCATATCTTTGCGACGATGTCCTCTCGGGATACGAGGCCGCCTCTGCGCTCGACCAGCAGCAGCAAAATATCGAGTGGGATTCTCTCAAGCTTTAAGGCACGGCCGGCGCGACGCAACTCATAGGAATTGCGGTCTAGCTCAAGACCGTCTCCGAATTTCACAATGTCCACGGGCATTTCCGCACTACTTATAGAGGAGAAAACATTCTACAGGGACTCCATGCGGCAGCGACAACAACCATCGTTTGACAAGCTTACGAGTCACGCAAAAGCCGCGAAAGGATGGGCACCCGTAGTACGGCCGCCATCGGATGGCAGGGCAACACTACTCCAGTATTAAGAGCTGATCTCAGGACGGTGTCGGCACTCCTCCGTGCGGTTTAAGAGTGCCTCTGCTTTGAAAATCGCAATGCGCCAGAATTGCCTGAACGCGAGGATCCCCCCGAATCAAATCCCACTTGGCATCCACCGGTAGAAATACGAGGTGGACATCCCGCGCTTCGTACGCTCGCTGGAGCCACACCAGCACTTCTTCTATCTGACCGAGTCCGGCATGAACGAGGGCGAGCGCATACGGAGGAACATAGCGTTCGCGTCCCACGGCCTCGAGCGTACTGAGCACCTCGCACGCCGCCTCGGTCAAGCCCGCGCGGGCCAGGATGTAGCCCCGGCACGACAGCATCTTGCTGTTGCCCCCGCACAGTCGCGCTGCAGTATTGAAGACATCGAGCGCCAGATCCGTCTGGCCGAGGCGCTCATACGCCTGCGCCAACTGCATATAGCCGATCCAGAACTCTGGATCGAGAACCGTGGCTTGCCGCGCGAAGCGCAGCGCTTCCGAATAGTCGCGCGCGTTGAACGCCACTTGCGACGAGAGCGCGTGATGGCTGGCTAGTAATGGGTCAAGCTCACGCGCCCGTTGAATCGCACACAGCGCCTCTCCGTGTTCGCCCATGTGCGACAGAGTGATCCCCGCCATCCGGTGTGCCAGCGCATAACTTGGATCGAGTTCGGTTGCTCTGCGAAATGCTGCCTCTGCTGCGCGCCAGTCCCAGTCGAACCAGAATTTCACCAACCCCAGGGAGGTCTGCGCCTCCGCCAGATTCGGCTCGGCAGCCACGGCACACGCGGCGGCATCGCGAGCCCGAGCCCAAGCCGAGGCGGGAGGCGCGTCGCTGTTAATCGGGCTCGATGAGTAAGCGTCTGCCACACCGGACCACGCCAGCGCATAGTGTGGATCGGCTTCCGTGGCCCGCTTGTAGTACTCCAGGGCGCGCTTGTTCGTCGCCGGCGAAAGCTGATTCCAGAAATAACGGCCCCTCAGATAGAAGTTGTAGGCCTGCAAGTGCCGGGTCTGACGGCGTTCGAGTGCGGCAACGCGTTCCGGCAAAAGCTGCACGCGGAGCCGCCTCTCGATCGCCATACTCAGCTCGCGTTGAAACTCGAGCACGCTACCCGGATTGGCCTCATAAGAGGCAGACCACACTTGCGCCTGATCGGACACCTGGATCAGCTTCGACGAAACTCGTAATCGACCATTCTCCGCTCGTATCGAACTCTGCAACAGCAACGCCGCCCCAATTTCACGGCCGATTTCCCCCAGGGATCGGGTGGTTCCCTTGTATGCCATGGCCGAGGTCCGCCCGATCACCGCCAAGTGGCCGGGATCAACCTGACCCAGCGACACAATCATTTCTTCGGTGAGGCCATCGGCCAGATACTCCTGTTCGGGATCGCCGCCGATATTTTCGAAAGGCAACACGCCGAGCGTGACTTGTGTCGGCCCAACGTACGGCGCTTGCTGGTGTAGTTCGGTCGGCTCGGATCTCGTGGGAAGTTCGACTTGGCACATCGGCGCTACAAACCGGAAACCGCGCTTAGGAACTGTCTCGATCAGGTCCGCTTCGCCTTCCTTGCCGCGCAGCCGCTTCCTTAGTTGGGACACGATCTGCGCCAGCGAATCTTCCTGGACAAATGTTCCAGGCCACAGGCGATCAATGAGTTCCTGCTTCTCCACCAAGTATCCTCCGCCTTCAACTATCAGGAGCAGTGCGTCAAACAGCTTGGGCGCCAACGCCACGGGTTGGCCGCTTCGTAGGAGCCGCTTATCGCTGGGAACGAGCAGGAAATCGGCAAAGCGGTAGGCGCGCTTCGATGCAGGCAACATAAACTCCGCTAAACCAATAGCGCACAATTCTACACTGGTCCTGTATGTCCATGGCTCGCGCACTTTGGCGACACCGCGCCAAAGAAGCAACTCGGCGACGAGAGGCCCCATGTTTCAGGAAAAAATCAGGATTCCCTCAAGACTTCGACTCCGGTACGCGATAGTTTGAGGCCATGAGCGTCGCTTCAGTTTTCGCGCAGACGCCTGGCTACCGATTCCGTGGGGGAACCATGATGATCAAACTTCTCTTGCTCGCCGCTGTCACTCTGTGCGCCGCCACCGCTGGCGCGCAAACCATAGACGATGAAACCGCAATTCGCCAGATCGTCCAAGAGGAGGCCTCGGCTTGGACCCGCGGGGATGCTACCGCTTACTCGCTCCATTTCGCCGACGACGGCGCCTTCACCAACATTTTGGGAGAGTTCTCCACCGGACACGACGTGTTCCTGAAACATCATGAATTCCTTTTTCAGGGTCCATATCGTGGAACCACGCTGCATCACGACATCGTCTCGCTGAAATTCCCGCGTCCCGACGTCGCCGTGGTCGAAGTCCTGACCTCGGTCACGGGTTTTCAGAAACTCGCACCCGGCTTGGCGACGGATGCAAAAGGGCGTCTCCGCACACGCCTGTTGCAGGTCCTCGTCAAGGATAAGGGCCAGTGGAAGATCGTCACCTACCACAACGTCGATGTGAAGGCGCAGACGCCGGTACCCGATCCGAAGTGATTTTTCTTTGTACTCAGCTTTCTATTTTGGCGGCAACAGCCGTCTTTTCAGCAGCTTGCAAAGTAAGGAAGAAGTAAGCCAATCGTCAGGCGCTCGCCATTGCCAACTCCGCCGGGTTACGGCAATCTGCCACTCGAACCGAACAACTGAGGTCTTATGGCTCAGAAGATTAGTCATCGAGGAGGCAAGAAAATGAAAACCTGGCCGTGACCCCTGGGATCGCCCTTTGAGCTGTGCCGCATTACCGGGTCGCAATCAATTTGTTTCTTAACATGATAGTTCCGGCCCGCGGTTAGCGCCTATTTAAGTGAAGCAGAAAACGTCCGGCCTTTCGCGAGGTCGAACAATGAAAGGAAACTCGCAATGAAAAAGGTTCATGTGGTGATGTATCCGGCGCTGCTGTTGCTGTTCTGCAGTGCAGTCAGTCAAGCGCAGCAGAGCCTGGCGTCAGCCGGAAATGGTGCGTCCAACCCGAACAGCCAAGCCGTCAACAACCTGAGCGGTAGGGGCGCGGCGGATTACGTTCCGTTGTGGTTGAGCCCAACCAAGCTCGGAAACTCAAGCATGTTCCAGAGTTCCGTAGGAGTGGGCATTGGGACAACCTCGCCCACGGCCGCTTTGGATGTGAACGGCGCAGTGAACGCCAAGACCAGTTTCAATCTGGGGGAGCATGCTTTTGCTTACGGCTCCTATGCCAGTGGCAATGCCTTCCTCGGCTTTGCGGGAAACGCCTCCATGACGGGCGGCAATAACACCGCCAGCGGCCTGGGCGCGTTCGCGAACAACAGCACAGGCAACTTCAACACTGCCAGCGGTTCAGGCGCGCTGGCCAGCAATACCAAGGGCGGCGGCAACACTGCCATCGGTTTCGAGGCACTCTACTTTAACTCTGCGGGCAGCAGTAACACGGCCACCGGCCAAGGCGCGCTTGAAGACAACAGCACGGGTAATTTCAACACCGCCACCGGCACTGGTGCGCTCGCCAACAACACCAAAGGGATCGGCAACACTGCCACCGGCCTCGAGGCCCTGTACTTTAACACTACGGGAAACGGCAACACCGCCAACGGCCTAAATGCGATCCAAGACAACACCACCGGCAGCAACAATACCGCCAGCGGCAACGAAGCACTTATCTACAACACGACCGGCAGCAACAATACTGCGACTGGGAATCAATCGCTCGCACTCAACACCACCGGGAGCAACAACGCAGCCAGCGGCGATGGTGCGCTTTACTACAACGCAACCGGCAGCTACAACACCGGATTAGGATACGGCGCCAGCCCAGACAGCAATTCCACCAACCTGAATTACGCCACCGCGATCGGTGCGGGCGCAGTCGTCAGCCAGAGCAACTCTCTAGTGCTGGGAGGTCCGATTGGCACCGCGGCACTGGTCAAAGTCGGCATCGGCACCGCTACGCCCGCAAATGTATTCACCATCGCACAGGGTGCAGGAGCGGCCGTCGCGGACGGTTGGAGCGTCTACAGTTCCCGCCGCTGGAAAACCAACATTCACACTCTGAACGGTGCCCTAGGAAAGGTCGAGCAACTGCGTGGCGTCTCGTACGACTTGCAGGCAAATGGCAGGCATGAAGTGGGAGTCATTGCTGAAGAAGTCGGCGCCGTCGTCCCCGAGGTCGTTACCTGGGAAACGGATGGCAAGAACGCCCAGAGTGTCGATTACAGCCGCCTTACCGCGCTTCTGATCGAGGCCACCAAAGAACAACAAACCCTGATCGAACGACAACAAAAGCAGATCGCGCAGCTAATCACGCAGGTGAAAACCATCCAGACCTCGCTTAAAACGAACGGCCGAAGTGGCTTGGCGGTTCACACCGTGAATGCTGATTTAAGGGCTGTTCCAGCCGTAATGCAAAGGACTAAGGATTGAACGCTGTTCGGACGAAGCGGTGAAATCCAAGTGATAGTTTTCACTTCGATTTCGCGCCTTACTAAATAGAAGCGAACCGCAGCCGCAACCGGCGACGTTGTGCTCGAAAACTGAAATCCATTCTTACTGAGGAGAAACGACGATGAAACGAACTGTAGTGTATGTGCTGATATGCGCCGGGCTGGCATTATGCCCATCGGCATGGGCCTCCTGGGGCAATTTCATCTCGACAGGTAGTGCCACCGGCTTTGGCAACCCCTCTTGCGCCCATGTCTCGACTGGACACGTAGCGTGTGCGGTGCGGAGCAGCCAGTCCACGATCATGGTCAACGAGTTCAATGGCTCAAGGTGGGGAGCGTGGTCGAGCCTGGCCGGAACGGTCAGTTCCGACCCGACTTGCAGCAGCGATGGAACCGGCAAAGTATACTGCGCCGCGACTGCAACCAATGGCGACCTCGAGGTGACGGTCCTCAGCAGTGGAGTGTGGAGCGTTCCAACCCAGGTGACGGCAGGGCTGTATTCCGCGCCCAGTTGTGCCGAGTACAAGCCAGGGCAAGTGCTATGTGCCGCCCGCGGCGCTTCCGGCGGTCTCACATGGTCCCTCTACAACGGTACAACCTGGAAGGCATTCGCCAACCTTGCAACTTCCGCCACTTCTGCTCCGAGCTGCACCACAGATAACCACGGTGGCGTGATTTGTATGGTGTTTACCACCGGCGGCGCCACTCAGGTCAACCGTTATGCGGCTGGCGTCTGGGAGGGGTTTCTCAACATCGTTGGAGTTGCCGGCGGCGAGCCCGATTGCACATCCATGAACTCGGACGGGAATGTTGCTTGCTTTGTGCAAGGCGCCGAGAGCCTGGGGATTTTCGGTACCCGTTTCGACGGAGTGGCTTGGACGCTGAACGACTGGAGCGGCTACGGTGGCGGTTTGGGTGGAGAGGTAAGTGCAAACGCGGGTTGCACATCACAGGCTCCGGGAGAGCTTGTGTGCGGAGTGTATGGTGTCGGCGCCACATATAACAGTGCCCTTTTTTCCAATGTCTTTGACGGCTCTAGCTGGTCGGGCTGGACCAAGGTCGGTGGAACCGGAATCGGCACTCCCGCGTGTTCGCCGCTGAGCACGGGTACAGGGCAGGTCGTGTGCGTGGTCATGGGCATAAACAACAAGTTGACCAGCGTCGTCGGTCCCTGAGGCTCCGAGAAAAGTTTTAGATTCAGATGCCGGTGGCTCCAGACTTTCACAAGGAGATATCCCCATGAAGCTTCGTATCGGTTGCATCGTTGTCGGATTCTTGTCGCTGGTTCTTTCCCTGGCCGCTCAGACTGCGAGCAGCGGCTCCGCATCTTCCCAGGTGCCGCCGCTGATCCAGTTCTCCAGCGTCGCCACCGACGATGGTGGCAGCACTTTAAGCGGCCTGGTCGGTATCACGTTCTCGCTTTTCAGCAGTCAGCGAGGTGGCGAGCCGCTTTGGACGGAGAAGCAAAACGCGCAGCTCGATTCCACCGGGCACTACTCCGTGCAACTGGGGATCACCAAGCCGAACGGCATGCCCGCGATTTTGTTTACCAGCGGCGAAGCGCGTTGGCTGGGGGTGCAGATCGCCGGGCAGGCAGAACAACCTCGGGTGCTGCTGTTAAGCGTGCCCTATGCTTTAAAGGCGGGCGACGCGGCGACCATCGGCGGGCTTCCGCCGTCGGCCTTCGTGTTGGCGGCGCCGTCCATGGGTACGGACGGCTCCGCGACCACGACCGGCTCCGTGATGCCAACTGCCGACGCGCCTCCGGCCGGCAGCGTAACCGGCTCAGGCACCGCCGACTTCATTCCCCTGTGGACCAGTACTTCCAACATCGGCAACTCGGTGCTGTTTCAATCCGGAGTGGGGAAGACTGCGAAGCTGGGCATCAACACCATTACTCCAGCAAGCACGCTGGATGTGCAAGGCGCAGCCACGATTCGCGGCCTGTTCAGTTTGCCGTCCATCGGAAAGGCGACCGCGACCAAGGGCTTCAACTCCCAAGCAGAGGAACTGACGGCCTCTGCGTTCAACAGCGGCACGAGCAAGGCAGTAACGCAAAACTTCCAGTGGCAAGCCGAGCCCCTGGGCAACAACACCGGCTCGCCCAACGGATCGCTCAACCTGCTGTTCGGGCAAGGCGCGAATAAGCTGGCAGAAACAGGACTGAACATCGCCAGCAACGGGCAAATCACGTTTGCCGCCGGACAGACATTCCCTGGCACCGGAAACGGCACTATCACCGGAGTCACGACGACCGCCGGCAGCGGACTGATCGGCGGCGGCAACAACGGCACACTCAACTTGTCGCTGATTAACACGTGCGGATCGAAACAGGTTCTGCAATGGAGCGGCAGCGCGTGGGCTTGCGCCAACTCAGGCACGGGCACTGTCACCAGCGTCGGCAGCGGCGCGGGATTGACCGGTGGCCCGATCACCGGGTCCGGCACGCTGAGCATCGCCACGGCTGGGGTCAGCAATTCGATGCTGGCGAATCCGTCGCTGACAGTCTCGGCGGGTACAGCTCTGACCGGAGGTGGTGCGGTGGCATTGGGCGGAAACACTACGCTGAGTCTCGACACAACCAAAGTACCGCTGCTGGCGGCGGCCAACACGTTCGCGACGAATCAGACGGTCAACGGCACAGTTACGGCGTCATCCTTTTCCGGGAACGGCGCCTCACTGACCAACGTCACGGCAGTCAATTCCAGTGAACTTGGTGGTCAGGGTTCGGGCGCGTACGCCCAGTTAGCGGCCGCCAACACCTTCTCCAACAATCAAACGGTGAACGGCGTCCTCACCGCCTCATCGAGTGTCAACACTATCGTCGCCAATAGCACCGCGACCAATGGCGCTGCCATGCTTGCCGACGGAGCGTACAACGGCGTTCTAGGCTTTGCTTCGACCACAAGCGGGACTACTTATGGCGTGGCAGGTGAGGCGCAGTCGACTTCAGGCATTGGCGTCGGAGGATTTTCGTTTGCCACGACCGGCACTACGTATGGTGTCTACGGCTCGAACGCGTCGCCTGGTTCTGGGGTATACGGTACGAGCCCGCTCACTGGCGTCGAGGGTGCCAGTCCCTATATCGGTGTGTACGGGGCTTCGTCTGGGAGCAGTACTGCAGGTGCCGGCATTGGCAATGCGGGCGTATGGGGCGACACCGGGGGCGGAGTGGGGTTTTTCACGGGAGTGCTTGGCACCGCCGATGACAAAAGCGCCGGTTTTTTTCTTAACGCAGGGTTAGACTACTCCACCATCTATGCGGAGAACGAACTTAATGATTTTGGGGCTGTGCTCTTCCAGGGATACCTGGTCGGGGTAAGTACATTCGCGACCCTCGGAGATCCAGGATGTAACGTTGGCTTCGTTGCCCTCCAACTCGCACAACAGGGTATGTCGAACTGCGACAACTACAGTATAGCCGGCGGTAACAACGGCAACACCTACATTAACGCCTTGAACAGTGAGGCGGTGCACCTCCGCATCAGCAACGTCGACCAATTGACAGCTACCAGCGGAGCGGTCACCGTCGCCGGCAATCTTTACGTGGGGGGAACCAAGAACTTCCGCATTGACCATCCCCTCGATCCTGCGAACAAGTTTCTTTTCCACGCGGCGATCGAGTCCTCCGAGGTCTTGAATCTTTACAGCGGGAACGTCGTGCTCGATGCCTCAGGCGAAGCCGTGGTGATGTTGCCGGATTGGTTCGAGGTCATCAACAAGGACTTCCGCTATCAGCTCACTTCAATTGGTGCGCCTGGGCGGGACCTTTACGTCGCCGAGGAAGTTTCCGGAGGCCACTTCAAGATTGCGGGCGGCAAGCCGGGCGGCAAGGTTTCCTGGCAAGTGTCGGGACTGCGAAACGACGCTTGGGAGAAAGCGCATCCCATGGTTGTCGAGGCCGACAAAGGCGCCGCACGCGGCCAGTACTTGACTCCCGAACTCTACGGCGCACCCGAAACTGCGCGTATTGGCTACATGGCGCCTGCACCGGGAAGCGAGAAGATCGTTCACCATCGCCCGGCCCCCCGAAAACATGGCGACGCTTCGCCATCGCAGCAGCGGATGCCGCCCGGCATTCCCACTCAACTAATGCCGGGGCCCACAGTAGCTCCGAGGCCCCATCCGGTCGCGCCAGCCAGCAAACTGGAGGTCAACCAAAAGTAGCCGACGCGCAATCTAGCGAAACGATGGAGCAGCGAGGCTCACTATATACCCGAGGGAGAAAGAGTTCGCAGCTCTCGTTGCGGCCCGAGAACATTGCAGGCGTAGCGATCCCTTGACCCGCAAACCTTTAGCCTGGCTTGAAAAACAAATCTCAAGCGAAATCAAAAAGTTGGACGAATCAGGGAGAAAACTCGTGAAGACAGTACAGTTCATAGCATGCTTTATCGGTTTGGCAGTGTCAGTCGCACTTGGAAGCCAACGGGCCTACGCACAATTTGAGGTCGATCCCGATCACTACGAGAACCGGGATACGGAGCCGCCGCCGCAGTCCAAAACCCACGCCCCTGGACAAATTGCCAAAATACACTACGAGGGTAATTTCACTCTGCCCTTCAGTCTCCAGTGCAATCGGAGCAGTCTGCCTCCTGGCAAATATTCAATCGCGGTCGATTCGGAAGGAAGGACGGCCCGCGTCACTCTGAATCGAAGCGGCCATAGCATCAGAATCGAGGGAATCCCACAAAGACAAAATCAAAATCACAGGGCGAACGCGCTGGTCGTGGAACGCAACGGAACGGCGCACCAGCTTTCGCTGATCCAAGTAGCCCAGCTGGATCTGGTTTTCAGCCCCACGTTGGGTCTTGAACGCCCAGCTAACGGCAAGCCGAGAAACCTCCAAGAGCTACCGCTCATCATGGCGGACTCGCGGAGGTGAACGCGCACAAATGTTATGCGGTCGTGTCCGGCGCGGAAACGAGGAGACCATGAGGAACGCTTTCACTTGGCGCTTTCCGGTGATTTTGCCAGCACCGCATCGAGAAATCTTGTCGGTCAACCTTCTTAGCGGGGGCAACGTGCAATTCCGCGTGAGGTCAACCGAAAAAGACAACGATCGATGTTCTCAAGCTGCTTCGAGTTTCGTATCCGCTGTCTGACTCATGTGCGCTGGTTCTCTTTTCGCCTGCCGCTCGAAGTAAAACGCAATGCCCAATGCAAGGATGAGAGCCGCGATCCCGAACAAGGTCAAGCCTGGCACCGTGTTCGGTTCTTCGATAATGACCTTCCGCGCCATGGCGATGAGCGCGACTTCCAGGACAACGCGCACATGAATGACGTCTTTCCTCAGGTACGCTTTCAGTGTCTCCAGCAACTCCACTCCGATCAGCACCAGCAGGAAGTATCCAAAAATCTCCAGCAGGCCCTGCACGCGGATGAGCCATCGCGGTGGCGCCCAAACTTCTTGCCCGATCAACACGCCCAGGTGCACCGTCGAAAGCACCATAACGACGAGAAGCATTCCAGCCAGCGCCACTATTGTGAGCTTCTGGACTTTCACGATTAGCGTTTCCATCAAAGTCATCGCTTTCGCTTTCGGATGCGTTGCCACTCACCTCGTCCACCGCTGCCCTAATGAGAGCGCTTGCCTGTGCCACGCAGTGTCTTGCGAGTGATCCCAACAGTGGTCCGTTTACTTATTACCCGCATCATTATTGAGGTCCCATGCATCGCACAACTGTCACTTGCCACAGGTGCGGCAAGAAATCCTGACAGATACAGGCTGGTAGCCGAGGGTCTGCCATTCCGCTTCGGTCCTTATTTGCCTTCTACAACCCGCTCTTGTTTGTCCTTGAGCAATCTCAAGGGTGTCTTCGAGCAACGACCCGACCTCGCCCTTCTGTAATCCTGTGTGGGTGTTGAATCTCGTAAAGGAGTCGTCTGTAGTCTTGATTTCCAAACTGGTGCAAGATGTTTCGGGAGCCGTGTCAGTCCGTGTTCTCTTGGTCGATGATTTCGAACCTTTCCGCAGGTTGACCGCTTCAACACTCAGCAAACGACCGGAATTTCGGATCGTTGGAGAAGCATTGGACGGTGAGGAAGCGGTTCAGAAAGCTCGAGAACTGAAGCCGGACTTGGTGGTGCTGGACATCGGCCTTCCCAAGCTGAATGGGATCGAAGCTGCGCGACAAATCCGCTCGGTCTCGCCTGATTCAAAAATATTGTTCTTCACCGGGAACGACTATCCCCAGATAGTACGCGAAGCTTTAGAGGCCGGTGCAGACGGATATGTCAGCAAACGGGATGTTGCAGCCGATTTATTGGCGGGAATCGAAGCAGTCCTGCGGGGAAAGCAGTATGTCAGCAAACGACTCGGCGTCGTCGGTTCGACCGAAGGCGCATAGGTCCGTTTCCACGCCGGCATTCCTCGTCTCCTGACAGTGTCTAGTGCTCGAACGTGGCTACGCTTCTTCTGATGAGAGGGATATCTGAGAAGCGGATATCGGCCTCATGTTTGTAATGACCAATCCTGAAAACTGGGAAAAAAGAAAGGTAAGGTCTCAGGCAGCGATCAAGTGATTCCTGATAGCGTACTGCACCAGCTCGGCATAGCTCTTCGCATGCAACGCTTCCATGATCCGGTACTTATGAAAGGCGACTGTCCTGGTTGTCAGGTTCAAGATATTCGCGATTTCCTTCATAGACTTCCCCTCAGTCAGCAACTGCAACACTTCACGCTGCCGTTCGGTAAGCCGCTGGCCTTCTTCGACAAGCTCTTTCCCCTGTCGCAGCAGGAAATCCAATGTATCTTTAGCGATTCCAGGCGACAGGTAGAACTTGCCTTTTAGAACCTCCCGAACAGCGACCGTCAATTCAGAGGCAGCGGATGTTTTCAGCAGGTAAGCTGACGCTCCTCGCCGAAATGCCTCCGCCGCCAGATGCGGATCGTGATTCATAGTTAAGTACACCAACTTCACCGACCGTAACAACTGCTTGACTTGGCGGCCAGCATCCAAACCGTTCAAAAGGGGCATGCCGACATCGAGGATGATGACTTGCGGTTTCAGAGTGGCAGCGATACGAACCAGAGCACGACCGTCTCCCACGGTGGCTACCACATCGTAGTCTGCTTCGAGTAACCCCTTGAGAGCCTCGGCCACAAGGGTGTGATCGTCGGCAATCATGATCCGCGGACGGTTTCTTTCCATGCTCGCTGCCCTTTTCACGGCGCCCAAACGGCTGTCAGCTGGATTAGGAGTCTACATTGCTGATGACACACAGGAGAGACCACGATCGACCAACTTGCTACTGGCAGAATTACCAGTGAAAATGGGGCACATCAGGAGGGCAATTCCTACATTCCTTGCGCGGGAAAAACTCTTTGGAGAGAAATGTCCGCTAAGAGGGAATAATGTGATGCTTAATAGCGTACTGAAGCAGTTCGGCATTGGTCTTAACGCCCAGGCACTCCATCATTTTGTACTTGTGAAACGCGACGGTTCCCGGTTTCACCTTCAGCACACTGGCGATTTCCTTCATTGACTTGCCTTCCGCCAGCAACTGCAAAACTTCGCTCTGCCGCGCGGTGATCCCTCCTACTTCATCGTTCGACTTGCCGCCCTTCAGTAGAAACCTGACCGTATCCTTGGTAATCGAGGGTGACAGGTAAGATTCTCCCTTCAGCACGCAGCGAATGGCAGAGATCAGGTCCTCGGCGGCAGAATTCTTTAAGACGTATCCTGAAGCTCCGCGGCGAAAAGCCTCAGCCGCCACTTCGGGGTCAGTATTCATAGTCATGTATACAAGCCTGATGGACGGGTCGAGATGTCTCAATTGCTCCCCCGCATCCAATCCATTCAGTTGCGGCATTGCGATATCGACAATTGCCACGTCTGGCCTCAGTTGGGGCGCCGTCTGAAGCAGGGAACGTCCGTTGTTTACGATAGCGACGACTTCAAATTCCGGCTCAAGCAAACTCTTGCAGGCTTCGGCTAGCAAGGTATGGTCATCGGCGATCAGCAGGCGCGCTCTATTACGACATTCCATGGCAAGTCTCCTTACACCGCCAGTGTCCGCTGGGGGCGGTCACGGTGAGGGCGCGTTCCGCTTTACGGCCATTGGCATACGCCGAGAACTCTCGCCGAGAGATGAGCGCGATATTCTTTTCTTTCGTGCTGACGAAACCGGCAAACGAAGCGAGGATCGCAAATGCGCTCGAGTTCGAGCGCCGCGTTCCATCAACTCGTCCGCCTCACACTAAATCGTATTTGCACACTCTGCCCCGAAGTAACTGTCACTTTTGCCAGTGCTTGTGGCTCAGAACGACATGAAAATCACGAAAACAAATCTGCCAGCAGCCGTCTTCTTATTTGGGCTGGCTGGGAGAGGGCTTCCAAAAGGCGGAGGCGGAGGCAGGCTGGGCGCCGGCTTGGGCTGGTCACCTGTAACTTGATTCCTGCAAAACACTAAACAAAAAACCGCGATGGCAATGGGGCATTAACCATCGCGGGTTCTCCCAGGTGATTTCCGAAGCACGGAGAATCTACCCGCAGGCGATTGTACTGGGGGCCTTAAGGACAGTCGACTGTCAAGACTGACAGGAACCACTAGCAAATTTAAAGGCAAATTATTTTCTGGATAAACAGGCGAAGGGAGTAGGCTTGAACAATCTACTCTGGCATTCTTCCGCCGCGCTCAACCGTGACGGTTGCGTGCGAAATCAGACCGCGTTTTTCTGTGCCAGGAGCCGTTATGGCCAAGAAGCCCAGTCGGCCAGCAGACGCCTCGCCGAAGCCGCTTCACGCTGACGATGATGGAAGCCTGTCATCTGTCCGGGTTGTCGTGGTCGAAGATTACGAACCATTCCGACGATTCGTCTGTTCGACGCTGGAAAAAAGGTCGGAACTGCAAATCGTATGCGAAGTGTCGGACGGACTAGTGGCCTGTCGCAGTGAGTTCGTTACTGCGGACACGGCACAGCAACGCTGTTGATTCTCGGATGCAGTTGATTGAGCAAGTACCGCTTCGGTGACCAGATGCGGAGTCTGGTAATGTTTGCTCCGCGACAAGCCACTAGCGGCGGTTCAGAAAGCCGAAGAACTACAACCGGACTTGATTGTGCTCGACATCGGGCTGCCAGGGCTGAACGGAATCGAAGCGGCTCGACGAATCCATGTGTTCTCCGCCGAGTCGAAAATACTCTTTTTGAGCCTGGAATCTTCGGTGGATGTGGTGCAAGAAGCTCTGCGTTCAGGGGCACTCGGCTACGTTGTTAAAGCACATGCCGAAAGCGAACTGCTGGCTGCGGTGGATGCGGTTTGTCAGGGCAGAAAGTTCGTCAGCAGTACATTGATAGGCCATGACGGCCAACTCCGGGACGTTCCAGCGCCTTTACCCTAGTTGGCTGCGCAATGTCGGTGCTCTCACCCGGTCGCACGCATGGAATCCCTTCCTGTGTTGAGAGGCAAGCGAGCGTGGATCAAGGTACCGCGATTGAGTTGAGACCTAATTGAAAACGTTCCGTTGAGCAGTTTCACTCGCTCTTCCATGCTAACGAGGCCAATCCCTCGGCTCGCCTTTGCCATTTCCAGCTCAAAGCCGGCGCCCGAATCCTCGACTGTCAGATGAACTTCACCCAACCCACCCCACAAGCGCACTTCGAAACGCCGTCCCCCGCTATGCTTTGCCGAATTGTGGATCGCTTCTTGCAGAACCCGGAAAAGGCAGAGAGAGATGTCCGTCGGCAAGGGCCTTGGTAAATCGTATGTTTTGAAGTCAATCTCCACGTTCTGCTGCTCGCCGAATTCTTCGCAGAAGCCACGCATGGCCGCGGCTATACCCAGATATTCGAGTTTTGATGAGTGCAACTCGTGCGACAAGGATTGGATATCCGTCGCTATCTCAGCAGTCTGCTTCTGTAGCGTGCCCACGTGGCTACGGATTTCTGCGGACAAATCGCGAGAGTTTTGTTGGAGTCTTGCCAACTCGATGGATAAAAGCGAGAGGCGTTGACCGATGTCATCATGAAGCTCTCTGGCAATCCGCGTACGTTCGAGTTCCTGCGCCTGAATCAGCCTTCGACTTACACTTGCCAGCGCCGCCTCAGCCTGTTTGCGCTGTGTGATGTCGATAAACGCGACCACGGCCCCGACTATGTCTTGCCCTCTACGCTGGGGATAGGACCAGTATTCAGCGGGGAAACTGGTTCCATTCGCCTTCCATAGCACCTCATCGTCCGCGTGGATTCCCTCCCCGGTTCGTATGACCTGGTGAACTCGACACTCCTGCAACGGGAACAACGTCCCATCCGGGCGAGTGTGATGCATCAGGTCATGCATATTCTTGCCCAGCAGTTCGTCGATTCGCTCATACCCCAAAGCGCGGAGGCAGGCAGGGTTGCAGAACGTGCATCGGTGTTCGAGATCAATCCCATAAATCGCTTCAGCAGTCGAATCGAGAAGAAGGCGAAGTTTATCCTCGCTTTCGCGCTGTGCTCGTTCGGCCTGCTTCAGTTCCGTCAGATCGATCGAAGTCCCCACCGCCCCCCTCGGATTTCCTGCTTCATCCAGCAGAGGAACCGCGCTTTCCACCGTCTCCCGCTCCGTTCCATCCTCATATACGACGGTCAATGAGCGCCCATACACCGGCTTTCCTGTGGCCGCCGTTTGCTGCATCGGCAGCATATCCGCCGCAACCCACACCCCATTTTCCTTCAGGCGATACCGGGGTCGCTCGCCGGGCGCCGCGCTCGACAAGAAATTCTCGCCCGTCGGTACACGCGCTTGTTCATATGCTGCCCGATTGCCGGTCACCTGCCGGCACGCGGTATCATGGGAGATACGAACTGGCAGCGGCACCGCATCCAGTATCACTTCCAGTTCCTTGGCCTTTGTCCGCTCGCGCTCTTCGCTTTCGCGCAGCACTTCCTCCGTGCGCTTGCGCTCGGTAACATCGACACCGATCCCGATGTAGCCGACAAAAGAGTGATCCGCTCCAAACCTTGGCACTCCAATGTCGAGAACCCATCGATATTCACCGTCGTGCCGCCGGAGCCGATACTCCATTCTGAACTCATCACGGCGATCAAAGGCCTGGGTGTACGCGTTCATGCATCTCTGAAAATCTTCGGGGTGCACTCCCTCGGCCCAGCCGTTTCCAAGCTCTTCCTCCATGGACCGTCCGGTAAACTCGAGCCAGGGTTTGTTGAAGTAGGTGCAGTGCTTGTCGGTACCCGACATCCAGATCAGCGCAGGAGCGGTATCCGCCACCAGGCGAAATCTTTGTTCGCTCTCGCGCAAGGCTCGCTCGCTCCGCTTATTTTGTTCTGTAAGAACTGCGAGAACCATGAAAGGCGTAGCTGCAAAAAACAAGAATAGCTGCAGCGACATCACATTATTGAGCGGTTCTGATCCGGTGAAGGGGCCGTGTCCATGGACTACCCCCCAAATCGACTGAAAGGCAACCACGATCATCGAGGAACTGATTCCCATCAACCCAAAACGCAAAGCGGACCATAGCAGAAACGGCAGAAGGGAGTAGAGCAGCACTGGCGGGTTGCTGCGCCCAGGAGCCACGAAAACGAAGTGGCCCAAAACTATCAGCCCGGTGATCAGCGCGGCCGCTTCGAGGTAATAAAGACGCGGCTTCTGTGTCCACTCCCGGCTCGCACTCACCCAACTCAAGATTGCTGGGGTCAGAGTCAAAAGGGCCAGTGCCTCCGTGAAGAAACTCGTCCGCCAGCGTAGCCAGTAGTCTCCGCCTAAAGCGAATGTGCCGAGGAAAGCCGTCGCGACCGGAGCCAAGATGACCGCAAAAAATGAATACCTGGCCAGGGATTCCACACTATTGAGACGAGGAGCGCCAGCGAAGGCATAGCTAACACCCAAAGCCGCAATCAGAATTTCGATGGTATCGGCCAGGATAAGTAACGCCGTCGAACGAAGCGTCAAACCCGCCTCCAGGTCGTAGAGAGCAAATCCTGCAAGGCCCGCCGCGATTAGTATGGGCCAGATTTTCCGCGGTACCAGCAGCAACACCGCAACCAGAATTGCGCACCCCGGCCAAAGCGGCCAGATGATTTGCGGGCGTAAAACCAGTGCACCTCCTATTCTGGCAGCGACGTAGGATAGGAGGGCCACGAAGCACACCAGGATCACTGTAGGGAAAAAGGAATCCAGGCCGACCGTAGTCCGGGATGACCGTCGAGCTTGGAAGGGCATGACAACTCCAAAAAGCTCAAGTCACGATAGCTGTCAAACGCCAGCAGCACCTGATAGAAATGCTAGTCCCCAACTGTACATAACATGCAAGCTTGTTTATACGCGGCCCGGCTCGTTTAGAGCAAACCTCGCATTCTCCGCCCGGGTAGCCTTCTCCTAAGAGACACGGTCCAACCCATGGCCACCTTCGCTAAGAAAATCAGGACTTCAACCCCGCGGAATTACTGTTCATCCCCCGGCAGCCGGCGTTGGAATCATCGGATACGGAAAGCTGAGCAGGATTGCGTCAGAAATGGTATGAAGGAAGAGCCGTTCTCAATCTGGCGGAATTCCGCGATGAAAACTGGCTACCGATTCTTTCTTCTGTCCCTCGTGCTGGTGTTGGCGTCGCAGGCTCGAGCAGCGCAGCCCGCGCACGACCAGCCCACTCTCATCAGATCCGTAAACCTGGTCGATGTGAACAGCGGTCGCGTATTGCCGGGGATGGATGTTCTCGTGGCAGATGGACGAATTAAACAGATTGCGCACGACCGACTGCAACCGAAAGATGCCCACGTGGTTGATGGAACGAATCGGTTTCTGGCTCCGGGACTCTGGGACATGCATGTTCACACTGCGGGTTTGAGCGCGAATCCGGAGTGGTCGCGCGATACTCTGCTTCCCTTGCTGCTTGCCAATGGAGTGACTGGAATCCGGGACATGGGCGGTAGCTTGACAGCATTGCAAGCGTGGAAAGCGCAAATTTCGAGGCGCGATCTGGTCGGGCCCGAAATCGTCATGGCAGGACCCATGCTAGATGGAGCTTCTGACGACCCCAGTGTCATGGCGGTACAGACGCCAGCGCAAGCTCGCCACGCTGTCGATCAACTTACGGCTGAGCATGTCGATTTCATCAAGGTCTTGTCGGGGTTGGATCGAGACACTTATTTCGCCGCGGTCGCGGAGAGCAAGGCACAGCACCTGCCGATCGTGGGGCACGTGCCCGATCTCGTGGGAGCTGGCGAGGCTTCCCGAGCGGGGCAGAAGAGTATCGAACACATTTTGTATGGAGGAATTGCGATCGCATGCTCAAGCCGCGAAGAAGAACTTCGCGGCGCCATGGCGAAGGCGATGCAATCGGGCAGCATTCGGCAACTTGCGAAAGTTGAAGACGCCGCAATCGACAGCCTCAATGAAGAAAAGGCACGGAAGCTGTGGGCCACCTTTCGCCAAAATAAAACGTGGATCGTCCCCACGCTGGTATCGGTGTTTGTGAGCAGCCATTTAGGCGAGCTCTCTGCCAGCAATCCAGAAGCTGCGTATCTGCCGAAATCCGTCAGGGATGAGTGGACTCCCGAGAAATTGAAAGCATATTTGCAACCGGACAAACTAGCCTGGTGGAAACGGCAACTCTCCGACCAAACTGAAATGGTTCGACGAATGCACGAGGCGGGCGTGTCTATCCTGGCGGGAACCGACTCCCTCGACCCGCACAATATCCCCGGGTTCGCCTTAGCCAAAGAACTGGAGTTGCTGGTGCATGCTGGGTTCACTCCGATAGAGGCGCTGCAATCGGCAACCATCCGCCCAGCGGAATTCTTCGGGCGAAGCGATGCCGGGAGTATCGCGGTAGGGAATGCTGCCGACCTTATTCTATTGGACGCCAACCCAGCTGCCGACATCACGAATATCAAGAAGCTTCATGCCGTGTTTGTGCAGGGGCGATACCTTTCTCGAAGCGATCTCGACCACATGCTAGAGGTGATCAGGGTTCGCAACTGTGGCCCCGACTGTCGAAGCCTTTCCCCGAATTAGGCGCGCCTTTCCTATTCAGTTCACGCACGGCGCACTGTTCCGGCCTCCACAGGTAGCGGTGCTTCGTCCCAAGGCACGGTGGTTTAGGCCCGGTTATTGTGTGTACTGTGGCAAACCCGTTCCTTGCCCGCGTCCCTTCTGCTAAAAAGGGAACTTGATCGCGGGCACTTTATATCTGTGCGGCCGGATCAACTACGACAAGCTGCGGGGAGGATCTTATGTCGGTGGTTCCAGGGGCCGGAGCGGAGATAGCCTTTATCGCGAGTGCAAATCCCAAGACGGAAGTTGAGCAGGTGATTAGACTTGCTAGTGGCGAACTGCAGGATCTGCTGACCCAGCGCGCGGCCATCATTAAGCGCCTCGCCATTTTGCGGCGCACCATCGCGGGTCTGGCCGAAATGTTCGGACACGATGCACTGCCTGAAGAGCTGCTGCTCCTGGTCACCCCCCCCGAGCGCGGAAGTCGCGGGAGTGGCTTGACCGAGGCCTGTCGCGCCGCGTTGAGCCACTCATCAAAACCTTTGACCGCGCGCGAGGTGGTCGACAACATCCGCGCTCACAACGGCGCAGTCATACAAAACCATAAAGATCCGGTTGCGTCGGTCACCTCAATCCTGCATCGCCTGGGCTCGTACGGCGAAGCCACTACCCGGCTTAGTCAGACGGGCAGGCGTATGTGGATTGCGGTGGAGAACACGGTGTAGATTCAACGTCGCAGCAAACTTTCACGATCGTGTCGGAGATCGGCTCCGGGCTTAGACCGTTTGCAATGCTGAAGGTGAGCGGTATGGCCAGGATGGCGATGAAGGCTGGCAATATGTTCCCCTCGCCTCGGTTGACGACAACGCGATTCAGTTTCAGTCGCTATGCGATTGGAACTAAGTGGCCCTCACATTCAGCCCCTGCTCAAGCCCAACATCGACTGCGCCGAATTAATATAATCACGGTCGAGAAAATGTCCGTGAAGCTCAATCCAACTTCTTTTCCGCTCTGGCGTCAGGACTTTCGCCTGACCCTCCGCCTCGCCCTGCCACTCATCTTTGCCGAGGTGGGATGGATGAGCATGGGCATCGTAGATACGATCATGGTCGGAAGGCTGCCCAATAGTGCCGTGGCGATTGGCGCTACTGGCTTGGGCCAGAGTCTTTACCACAGTGTCGCCATTTTTGGCGGCGGCCTGTTGCTTGGAATGGACACTTTCGTCGCCCAGGCATTCGGACGCGAGGATCTCGACGACGCCAGGCACTCCCTGGTGAATGGGATGTTCCTCGCCTTCGTGCTCACCCCGGTTCTGATGCTGGCGGTGTCATTCTGGCCGGCACTGATGCAGCGCTTCGGAATCAGCGTGGAACTCGTCGAACCGATGCGTCCGTACTTGCGTGCACTCAATTGGGGCACTCTGCCACTGCTCGGGTACTTCGCGCTCCGGAGGTATCTGCAAGCGATAAGCGTGGCCCACCCCATCATGTTCGCTTTGATCTCCGCGAATATCGTCAATGCAAGCGGGAATTGGATACTTATTTATGGGCACTTCGGGTTTCCCGCCATGGGCATTACGGGTTCGGGCTGGTCGACCTGCTTCGCCCGCATCTACATGGCTCTCTGCCTTGCCGTCACGCTGCTCTGGGTGGAGTCGAAACGCCTGCGACCGGGCTGGATGGGCACAGTCCGGATTGATGTTCGCAGAATGTCGGCGCTGTTAAAGCTGGGGGCTCCGGCAGCCACGCAGATCCTTTGCGAAATCGGAGCCTTCTCCGCCGCAACCGCATTGTGCGCAAGACTCGGGCCGGTTCCCCTGGCTGGTCATGAGATTGCGCTGAACTGCGCTGCGCTCACGTTTATGGTGCCTCTGGGAATCAGTTCCGCAGCCGCCGTCCGAGTGGGACAACAACTAGGAAGGCGCGACCCTGGTGGAGCCCGTCGCGCAGGCTGGTCCGCGATCTTTATCGGAGTCGGGTTCATGGCCTGCTCCGGAGCCGTGTTCGTGTCTGTTCCAAGGCTGATCGCACGCCTGTTCACTCCGAATCCCGCGGTGATTCAAGTGGGCGCGCAGTTGCTAATGGTGGCAGCGGCATTTCAATTATTCGATGGCCTGCAGACCGTCGCCACCGGCGCATTGCGCGGTGCAGCCGACACGCGAACCCCCATGCTGGCCAACTTCATCGCCTATTGGCTAATGGGGCTTCCCTTGGGATACGTCTTATGCTTCAGACTGGGATGGGGCGCCCTGGGAATCTGGATCGGGCTGTGCGCTGGCCTGATGATTATCGGATCGGCCCTCCTCATCACGTGGCACAACAGAATGCGTTCCTGACGGATGTTTCGCACGGAGTCACGACCACTGCTTGCCAGCGGCCCACCGCCTGCGTATCATGCAACCGTTATGACAAACGAGAATGTGGTTCTGCAAGCCAGTCTTCGCCAGAAGGCACAACTGATGTCCGCATCCGAAGTGGACCGCACCATTGTTCGCCTCGCCTATCAGATCGTCGAAGAAAACGGAGTGGATGGCCTGGGCCTCATTGGCGTCCGTCGCCGCGGCGTGCCCCTGGCGGAGCGGTTGAGTAAGTCGATCGGGCATATTGAGGACGTTCGCGTTCCCGTAGGCACGTTAGATATCACGTTCTATCGCGACGATCTTTCCACGGTCGGACCGAAGCCGGTCGTGCATGAATCCGAGATTGGTTTTTCCATTCAAGACAAAAACATCGTTCTGGTGGACGACGTGCTCTTTACTGGCCGCACCATTCGCGCCGCCCTGGACGCTCTTTTTTCGCAAGGCCGCCCCCGCCGCGTGCAACTCTGCGTGCTGATCGACCGCGGACACCGTGAGCTTCCGATCGAAGCCGCTTTCGTGGGCCGCACCGTGCAAACCACGATGAACGAGGTAATCGAAGTCAAGTTGAAGGAGATCGATGGCACGGAAAAAGTTCTTTTAATGGAAAAGTAGTTGTGCCAGACTCACGTGGGAAAATCCGCCTCGGCGTCCGACCATACAAAACGCGACTGTGAGTGCTCGCGCTCCCCCGATTCGTATCAGGATATGGCTTTAGCCATATCACAAGCTCGTTAGTGGATGCGGCTTCAGCCGCCGTCGTCAGCCGTTTCATCTGTCGGATTATCGAAAACCGTGGCGCAAAGTCAAATCGCGGTTTAGAATCAAGCGCTCCGCACTGAGCGCGCTTGAAATGAGCTCGACGAAGAAAAATCTCCCGGCACAACGCCATTCGAAACAAGACGAACGCCTGCTTCGAGCAGCGCGCAAAGCCATGAAGCACGCCTACGCTCCCTATTCTCAATTCAGAGTAGGTACCGCGCTACTGACTGCTAAGGGCAAGGTCTTCACCGGCTGCAATGTGGAGAATGCATCCTATGGCTTATCGAACTGCGCCGAGCGCACCGCGATCTTCGCGGCCATAGCTCACTCTGGCCCCGAACTGAACATTCGAGCCATCGCGGTGGTGAATGACCAGGGTGTTCCCTGCTCCCCATGCGGAGCCTGTCGCCAGGTAATCTATGAGTTCGGCCCCGAGGCAACCGTGTTCTTCCAGAGCTCGAAGGGATGGAAGCAAAGTCACATCACAGAACTCCTGCCGGAAGGATTCCGCTTAAAGTGACCCCACCCCAGGAAGGCCAAACGGTTCGCGCCATCGATGTTATTCGCAAGAAGCGCGACGGCCATGAACTGTCCCGCGCCGAGATCGAATACTTAGTTCGAGCCTACACCAGCGGCGAAATTCCTGACTACCAGGTTTCGGCCTGGCTCATGGCCGTGATTCTTCGCGGCCTCACGCGCCCCGAAACTTCCGTGCTGACCGACGCCATGCTGCACTCGGGCGACGTGCTCGATCTTTCCGAGTTCCCCGCGAAAAAAGTAGACAAGCACTCGACAGGCGGAGTGGGAGATAAAACGTCCCTCGTGTTGGCCCCTCTCGCCGCCGCAGGCGGCCTAATCGTTCCCATGATCAGCGGCCGCGGCCTCGGGCATACTGGCGGCACGCTCGACAAACTCGAGTCCATCCCCGGCTTCAACGTGAATCTACCAGTTCCTGAGTTCCGCAGCGTACTCAAAGCTTGCGGCTGCGCCATGATCGGCCAAACCTCTGAGATCGCTCCCGCCGATCGGAAACTCTACGCTCTGCGCGATGTCACGGGAACAGTGGAAAGCCCTTATCTGATTTGCGCTTCCATCATGAGCAAAAAGCTCGCAGAAGGAATCGATGCTCTCGTCCTCGACGTTAAGACCGGATGCGGAGCGTTCATGAAAAAGCAGGAAGACGCCGAGTTCCTTGCCGGGCTGATGGTCGAGACCGGCGAGCGCATGGGCAAGTCCGTCATCGCGTTAATCACGAACATGGATCAGCCACTCGGGTTGTGCATAGGGAATTCGCTGGAAGTCATCGAGTCGATCGATATACTGCGCGGGAAGGGGCCGGACGATCTTAGAGAATTGTGCCTGGAACTCGCGGCGCGAATGTTTCAGTTGGGCGGCGTTGCGGAAACGGTAGTGCAGGGCAAAGCGCTGGGTGAGCAATTGATATCGTCGGGAAAAGCATTCGAAACATTCCGCCGGATGGTAGCCCTCCAGGGTGGAGATACGCGCGTAATCGATGATCCTGCCAGGTTTCCGCGCGCGAAATACGTGCAAGACGTAAGCAGCCCGAAGAGCGGGTTTGTTACGTCCATGGACTGTGAAGCGGTTGGCACTGCCTGCGTGGTTTTGGGCGGCGGACGCGAGAAGAAAGAAGACGCGGTCGATCCGGCGGTTGGCATTGTTCTACATCGCAAACTGGGCGACCAAGTCGCAGTTGGCGAAGCGCTTTGCACTGTGCATGCCAATTCCGAAACTCGCTCCGCTCGCGCAATCGAGTTGCTGCTGCAAAGCTATCGGATCGCAGACACTTCTTTAGCGCACAAACAAAAACTGGTTCATCGCGTGATTCGCGGGTCGGGGGTATAAACGGGGGTATAAACATGGGGAGATTCACCGGGATCCTGGGCCTGCTGACGATGCTGACTCTGGCCTATATTTTCTCCACCAACCGCCGCGCCATCCGCGGCAAGACGGTTGCGTGGGGACTGGGCCTGCAATTCGCCTTCGCCGTCTTCGTGCTGCGAATGGACATCGGGCGTCGCATCTTTCAGTACGCCGGGGATGCCGTCAACAAACTGCTCAGCTACGCCTTCGTCGGCTCCCAGTTCGTCTTTGGAGACTTGGGCAAGCAGGGTTCCCGTCTCGGTTTTTATTTCGCCTTTCAGGTGTTGCCGACAGTAATCTTCATCGCCGCGTTTTTCGCCGTCCTCTACCACTACGGAGTCATGCAATTCATTATCAAACAGGCAGCCCGGGTGATGACGCGGTTCATGGGCGCGAGCGGCGCCGAGTCGCTGAACGTAGCCGCCAGTATTTTTATGGGACAGACCGAAGCGCCCCTGACCATACGCCCTTTTCTACCTGACCTCACCCGCTCCGAACTCATGACCGTCATGACCAGCGGGATGGCCCATGTTTCCGGCGGAATCATGGCCGCCTACATCGCCTTCGGAATCGAACCCAAACATCTTCTCAGCGCCGTAATTATGACCGCTCCAGGCACCATCTTGGTTTCCAAGATGCTGGTGCCTGAGACCGAAGAACCCAAAACTGCAGGCCGTGTCGTAATGAGCGAAGAGGAAGTCGAAACCGAAAAAAAGGAAAACGTTCTAGGCGCGGTCGCCCGCGGGACAACCGACGGCCTCAACCTAGCGCTGAACATAGCCGCCATGCTGATCTCGTTCCTCGCGCTGATCGCCCTGATGGACGGAATCCTCTACGGCATCCACAACGGTTTGGCGCATTTCGGCTTTCCATGGTTTCCCGCGAGTCTGGAAATCATTTCCGGCAAACTGTTCGCGCCGGTCGCCTGGGTAATCGGAATCCCGTGGAAGGACTGCACCCTCGTCGGAAACCTGTTGGGCACGCGGATGGTGTTGAACGAACTGGTGGCATTTTCCATGCTGGGGCCGCAGAAGGCCGTGCTTGACCCGCGCTCGTTCACCATCGCCACTTTCGCTCTTTGTGGCTTCGCCAACTTGAGTTGCATCGGCATCCAAATCGGTGGTATCGGCGCCCTGGCCCCAAACAAAAAAGGAGAACTGGCCCGTCTTGGCGTGCGCGCCATGCTCGCAGGAACCATGGCGAATCTGATGTCAGCGTCAATCGCGGGCATGCTCATCTAGTATGTAGGCGCGAGCGTCCCTCGGTCATCCATCGTCGCAGTGAAGCGGGGATTGGCGGCTTCTCCATGCCTTCGTGTCTCCGTGGTAAATTTGATGGATCGTCATGAAAGACATTGCCTCATGGGCTCTGAACATCGCAATGCAACGCGGTGCCTCCTACGCCGACGCTCGCATTGCTGACGACCGCGGGCGCGCGCTCTCGACCAAAAACGGTAAGGTCGGCGGCGCGCTGGACTCCGAATCGTTCGGCATCGGCGTCCGCGTCATTGCCGACGGAGCCTGGGGTTTTGCCGCGTCCGACGATTTGAGCCGCGCGGCCGTTGAGGCCACGGCCGCGAAGGCCGTCGACATCGCCAAGGCATCCTCGCATGTGAAGCTGCGCGACATCGAGCTTGCTCCGGAAAAACCGGTGGCCGCCGAGTGGACCACCCCTTTTCAGATCGATCCTTTTACTACCTCGGTCGAGCAGAACATTGATTTGCTGCTGAAGATTGACTCCGAACTGCGTTCAGTCGCGGGCGTGACTCTGGCCGAGACCAATATGAATTTCCGCCGGGAAGAACAATGGTTTGTTTCTTCCGAGGGCGCAAACATTCATCAGACGAAATACACCACGGGTGTCGGGTATGCGGCTTACGCCTTTGCCGGAAGCGAGATTCAGAAGCGTTCTTATCCCAATTCCTACGGCGGACAGTGGCAGAATAAAGGTTACGAACTGATTGGTGAACTGAAGCTGTTAGACAATGCCCGCCGCGTAGGTGAAGAAGCGGTCGCGTTGCTCAAGGCGGAGCAGTGTCCGGAGGGCGTGTTCAACATCATTCTCGACGGCTCCCAACTCGGCCTGCAAATCCACGAATCAGTGGGGCATCCCATTGAACTAGACCGCGTGCTGGGCATGGAAGCCAACTTCGCAGGAACATCATTTCTTACATTGGACAAACTTCGCGCCCTACGCTATGGCAGCGACTTGGTGAACGTCGTCGCGGACGCGCGCCAGGAGCACGGGCCGGGGCTGGGCACGTTCGGCTTCGACGAAGAGGGAGTGCCGGCGCAATGCACGCCCATCATCACCGATGGTTTGTTTACCGGATATCTGAGTTCGCGCGAGACTGCGCACACCATCGGAATGAATCGATCCGGCGGAACTCTGCGCGCCGAATGCTGGAACCGGTTGCCGATCATCCGCATGACCAACATCAGTATTCTTCCGAGCGACAAGCCACTAACTCGCGAGCAACTCATTGCGGACACCGGCGACGGCGTTTATATGGAGACAAACAAGTCGTGGTCGATCGATGACAAACGTTACAACTTCCAGTTCAGCTGCGAGTTGGGATGGGAGATCAAGAACGGCAAACGCACGCGCATGTTAAAGAATCCATCGTACTCAGGAATCACGACGGAATTCTGGAACGCGATGGATGCGATCTGCTCGCGGGACGAATGGGTAGTGTGGGGCACACCGCACTGCGGCAAAGGCCAGCCCCAGCAGGTGATGGGGACTGGACACGGGGCAGCGCCGGCGAGGTTTCGCAATATTAAAGTGGGAAGCGCCTATAAGGGAACATGATCGCAGGAGCACTTGGCACCCAGCAGTAAGCATCTAATCCCGCATAGTTTCTCCAAACGGATCGACGTAGACGGCCTGGGACTAAGTGCTAAGTGGTATTTGCTGAGTGCTGAATACTAAGTGCTGAATGCTGAATCAAGACAAAGCCGCCGACATCATCGAACGCGTGAAGAAGCACTCGACCGCTGACGAGGTCGAAGTCCTCTTCTCAGGCGGCAAGAGCGCCCTCACTCGCTTCGCCAATAACATCATTCATCAAAATGTGGCGGAAGAGAACTACGTAGTCTCGGTGCGAACCGTGTTTGGCGGACGCACCGCCCGATCGACGACCAACAAACTCGACGACGAAAGTCTCAAGCGGGTTGTGCAATCGTCGGAGCGGCTGGCGAAAGTTCAACATCCAGATTCTGACCTGCTGCCCGTTCCGGAATCCTGTGGGGCGGACGCCCCCGCCCGCGAAGGACGACCTACACGCCACTTCGCCGAAACCGCTGCAATCACGCCGGCACAGCGCGCGGACACGGTTCAGAAGATCGTTTCGATCGCGGGGAGACACAAACTAACCACGGCCGGCATCGTCTCCTCTTCGGAATCGGTGGAAGGAGTTTTCAATTCTCGCGGGCTGGCCGACTGGCACACGCAGACGTCGTCGGAAGTCTCAATCACCATGCTTGCACCCGATTCCTCGGGATGGCAGAAGGCCAATTCTCCGGACGTCAACAACCTTGATGCGGTCGCGCTGGCAGAAACTGCTGCCCGCAAGGCATTCGAGTCCGCCAAGCCGCAGGAGATTCCTGCCGGGAAATACACTGTCATTCTCGAACCTGCTGCGGTGCTTGATATCGTCGGCTTCATGTTCTTCGACTTCGGAGGACTTTCCATCCTGGACCAGCGCTCTTTCCTGAACAACCGCGTGGGAACAAAACTCTTCGGCGAAAACATCAATATCTGGGACGACGTGGCCCACCCCCTGCAATCGGGCACTCCGTTCGACGGTGAAGGAGTGCGTCGCCAGAAGGTGCAGTTGGTCGAGAACGGCGTCGTCAAGCGCCTGGTGTATGCCCGCGCGACCGCGGAGAAAATGAACCGCTCAGAACACAAAGATAAAGTTGGCCCCATCGAACCCACTGGCCACGGCTTTCCGCTCCCCAACGAAATGGGCGAAGCCCCCATGAACATCGTATTTGGAGCATCGTCCAAGCCGACTTCCGTTGACGAAATGATTGTTTCGACCGAGCGCGGCGTTCTGCTGACACGGCTTTGGTACATTCGTGAAGTCGACCCTTACGAAAAAATTCTTACCGGGATGACCCGCGACGGCACGTTTTATGTTGAGGGTGGAAAGATCCGCCACGGAGTCCGTAACTTCCGTTTCAATCAAAGCCTGATTCAAATGCTCTCGAACGTGGAAGCCATGAGCACTCCGGCGCGCGCCAGCGGCGAAGAATCCTTCGACATGGTGGTGCCGGCGATGAAGGTGCGTGAGTTTAATTTTACGGAGGTGACGAAATTCTAAAGTCAGCAGTTAACACCTAGCATTCAGCGCTCAGCCCGCGCGGGTTCTGGCGCCGATAACGCGCAAGTTCATGACCCACAAGAATTTAACCCTAACAGTTCCATGACTTCGGTAACTTTGCGCGGCTGGTTCCGGGGTGTAATCTTCGCTCGTAATGTCCAACATAGGCCCATTCGTCAAGAAGGCGAATCCGGATACACTCCCGGACAAAAAAGACGCCTCGCTCCTGGCGCAAGAACCAGCGAATCCAGAAACCGCTGACTCCAAATCCAGCCGCGGGCGCTATCCGGACATGCAGAGTGCGACTCGTTTTCCGATCAAGCTTCCGATTTCTGTAAAATCGAAGACGGGCGAGAGTTATACGGAAAGCCAAAACATTTCCGCGAATGGCGTTCTGTTCCAGATGGTCGATTCCGAAATGCCGGTTGGCTCCATGGTAGACTTCACCATTTCGCTGCCTGCCGACGTAGTCGGCGCGGAGGCCGACGTACGGCTGGATTGCCGCGGCCGTGTGGTGCGTAGTTTTGAAGACAGTGGCCGCCGTGGTGTTGGCGTTGTGATTGATGAGTATCGTTTTGACCGCGCTGAACGGCGAGGGGATTGATGGCGAGCACTCCGGTTACCGCGAGAATCGTCGAACCGCCGCACGAGGGTGATGGCAACGGCCAGTTCATCCGCGTGATCGTGGCAGACACGCAGGCGATTTTCCGAGCCGGCTTGCGCAAGATATTTGCCCTGGAAGACGATGTTCGCGTGGTCGGCCAAGCCGAAACCCTGCCCCAAACCTTATCGGCCGCCAAGAAATTTTCCGCCGATGTTCTACTTTTTGAAGCCGCTATCTCGTCCAATCCGATCGAAGCGGTTTCCGACCTGCTGCGGCAGAACCCGCTGCTTCGGATCGTGGTAGTCACCACTGAGCCCGACCAGGAACTTACTCTGGAACTTTTCCGCCGGGGGGTGCATGCCATCGTCTCGCGCGAGGTTGAGCCGGAGTTGCTGGTGGACTGTTTGCGCAAGGTATCAAAGGGTGAGCCATGGTTGGATGGCCGCGCCACCCAGTGGGTGCTCGAAGCCTACCGCACGCAGGGCTCGCGAGCAGGATCGCCTCGTCCCAGGGTGCAGTTAACGCCCAAAGAAACCCTGATCGTTTCCTGCGTGACCCAGGGCATGAAGAACAAGGAAATTGCCGTGCGCGTCGGGACCACCGAACAGGTGGTCAAGAACTATTTGCGCAAAGTGTACGACAAGCTGGGCGTGGCCGACCGGCTGGAACTGGCGCTCTATTGCCTCAATAGCCGCATTCTGGATAGTTCGGCGAAGGATGTCGCGGTCAAGGATGGCCCAATCAAGCCGCCCACCATCTCCGAGCCTTCACCCCAAAATGGCAATGCAGAAACAATTCTACCTACGAACCTAGACACTCCAGAAACAATCTCCTAGAATCCTCCATACAATGCAGGCGCGAGCGTCCTCACTCGTGCGGTTTCGGATGGAGGAATCCCCTTTCTGATCCCTTTGGATCCTTGGTACATCCCCTCAGTCTGAAAGTTTCAAGAACCGAAAAGGGGGACCGGATCGGGGCCTGTGCGGCGGGACAGGTCCGGCGCATATGCAGAACTTTGCACGTTGACACTAGACACTTAGATGTACTAAAGTTCTGGCGCTCTACTACTGGGCATCGTTTTCGCTCCAACCGGGTGCATTTAGTATCTCCCTGCTGGCACTTGGGCAATCTGTGGCGACTGGCACTGCCCCTACCTATGAAAGGTTGGCCATCGGGTTAGGCATTTAAGTGGACTTGATCAGCGCGCGAATAGCTCCTTCTCTTCTATTGGCGGGATTTCTGGTAGCTCTGGGCCAGGCGCAAGCGCCTTCGAGCCCAAGCGCAGCGGCCTCCTCTGGGGCCACGGCTTCTATGCCCGCAAAAACCGTTTCCACTGGAAGTGACCGTGTGGTCCTCAAAGTTGGGGATGTGCAGGTTACACAGGCGGAATTCGAATCCCGGATCAACGATATCGAGCCGCCGGCTGGTGATGGCGACAGTGAATCCGCCGCCGCGCCGACGCAGAAGGATCGGCGCCGGCTTGGCGACGATTATGCTTCGGTCATCATGCTTTCGCAGCAGGCTGTCGCCAGCCAACTGGACTCCTCGCCCGAGATACAGCGGCAGCTGGCCGTGGCCCGCATGCAAGTGCTGTCCGACGCCGAATTTGCCAGCTTGATGAAGCAAGCGGATCCGACGACCGAGGAAATCGATAAATATTACGCCGACCATCTGTCCGACTATGAGCAGGTACACCTTCGCAGGCTGTTCATCTGGAAGCGGCGAGACAACGCCAAAGATGGCCCGGTCTTGACAGTGGCAGCTTGCAGAGCGCGGGCGGAGCAGATTCGCAAGGAGTACGCGGCGGGAACCGACGTAAAGAAACTGTCGATGGACCTCAGCAAGTCTGGCGAGGGCATGCTTGATCCTGAACCCATCAGCTTTGCGCGCGGAGAGCTGTCGGGGCACATGGAGAAGGCGGCGTTTGGGCTTAAGGAAGGGGAGTGGGCCGAGGTGGAAGATACGCCAGCCGCTCTGCTTCTGGTTCAATTAGTTCAGCGCAGCCGTCAGCAAATCGGAGAGGTTTCGGCGATTATCGAAAAGGATCTGCAAGGGCGGAAGATGGAAGCCCTGTTGGACGATCTGAAAAAGAAATCTGGTATCTGGATGGACGAGCAGTACTTTGGGACTGCGGTGGCTCCTGTCCCAGGCGCGCAGCGGCGTACTTCGAACCCACCGTCACAGCTACAAAAATCGGCAAAAAAAGGGGAAAGCGACAATGGTGAAGAACAGAAGTAGAATGCTGTGCTATTTTGCGCTCCCAGCGTTGTTACTGGCTGCGTGTGTGGTTCGACCTTCGCAGGCGAGTGCCCAAATGACTTCGGTGGGCATTGACTGTTCACAGATTGAGTCTTTGGGGCTACTGAAGCAGGACAACATGCGCGCTGGCCTGGCATTGATTGAGTGCGGGGTGGTACGAGGAGGTCAACCGTCGGTAGCCGAAGCTCACAGAGCGCCTGCTCCGCCGAACATCCGGGTAAGCAACCGCAGCTGCAGCTCCTCAACAAGCTGCACCAAGAGCGAGAGCATGGTGGGAGCGAGCACCAAGAATAAAGGAAAGACGATTGTAGTTAACTATAACGACAGCGCCGGGAACGGTTCGAGCTACACCGGTACATCGTACTCCCTCGATGGCGGAGCGACTTTCAAAGAAATTCAGCCGCCACCTTTTCTGAACGGGCATGGTTTTAATGCTGGCGATCCACTGGTGATTTTCAACTCCAAGTTGGGCAAGTTCTTCGCGGGCGACCTGGCGGGATGCAGCAGTGGCCAGGGGATCGGCATGTGGAGTTCCACGAATGGTAAGACCTGGACAGCCACAACTTGCGCCCATAACGGAAGCAGCGATGACCGCCCGTCGATGTGGGTGGACAACGAACCAACCAGCGGAAAGTACGGCCGTATGTATGTTTCCTGGAATGACTTCGCTAACAACGGCGGGGCTCTTTCGGTTACCTACTCAGACGACGGCAATACCTGGGTTAACCCGGTGATCGTCAGCAGCACTTCGACCTTTATGCGCGATGTGCAGATTACGGGCTCGCCGCGAGGCGCCAAGATTGCTGCGGGGAAAAATAGCACGGTATTCCTTGCCAGCATGGACGAAGGTGGAGGGGGCGCTGCTACTCGGCAGAATGTCATGTTCATCTCGACGAACGGCGGCGCCGCTTGGACTAAAGTCGTTATGGGCCCGCGGTTCAATCCAGTCGGCGATGCAGGCTGCGCCACTAACTCCTATTTCTATCAGGTCAACCCGATCATCCGGCACATGGGATGGGGGGAACCGGCAGTTGGCCCCGGCGGCGTGGTTCACTACGTCTACGCCGGAGCAGGAACGAACGGCGACCACGGGGACATTTTCTACACGCGTTCGACCAACAACGGCAAGACCTGGTCCAAGGCAATCAAACTCAACACCGACAAGGACGCTCAATTCAAGACGCAGTGGATGCCTTCGCTCTCCGCTACCTCGGATGGCACGGTCACAGCATCTTGGTATGATCGTCGCAAGGCAACCACATCGTGCGTCAACGTCACCGATAAGGGATGCAGCTACGAGCGCGTGGGCCGACAGTCGAAGACCAACGGCGCTTCCTGGCTGGCTGATGTGACCATCAGCACCTCCTTGATCCCGCAACCAGCCCAGGACGATCCCACCGTTCAGCAATGCTACGCGGGGGATTACGACTACAACACAGCTCTGAACATGGCTGATGCGGGCGCACCCGGATCTGCCTACGTCACCTGGACCGACGGCCGACGCGTGGTTGGCGGCGTGCACGTGCAGGATGTGGACTTTGCTCTGGTTCCCGAACCGTAGACGAATCAGTGTGTAAGTCTCTAGGAGGAGGGCAGCAAATCAGCTGCCCTCCTTCTGTTAGTTGTAGAATGTGTCCGCGCGAGAGGGTATTTCGGATTTAGTGCCTGAGCTTCGGAGATCAGCGAGAAGAGGGGATGTCAGTCATGAAGATGAACAAGAGAAGTAGCATTCTTTGCTATTCTGCGTTTCCAGTACTGTTACTGGTGGCGTTCGTCCTTCAACCATTTCCGGCCAGCGCCCAAATGACTTCGATGGGGGTTGAGTGCTCGAAGATCAATGTTCGGTCGCTCATGATGCAGGACAACATGCGCGCCGGTCGAATCCTCATTGAATGCGGGATCATGCAAGGCGGGCAGCCGTCGGCGGGTAGGGGAATTCACAAGCCGGTCGCTCCTCCAAACATCCGCGTTAGCAACGCCTCAGGTTGTAACTCCTCCTCGGACCTGTGTGGGAGTGAAAGCATGGTAGCGGCCAGCACTGCGGATAAAGGCCAGACCGTCGTGGTCAACTACAATGCCAACGGGTCATTCAACGGCGGAAACTACGGGGCCCAGTCCTACTCCACTGATGGCGGGAAGACCTTTAAGGAAATTTATCCGTTTGAGGACAACTCCCACGGCTTCAACGTTGGGGATCCGCTCATCGTTTACAACTCTAAGTTGGGCAAGTTCTTCGGTGGCGATCTGGCGGGGTGCAGCGGCGGTCAAGGCATTGGCTTGTGGAGCTCACCCGACGGCAAAACATGGACCGCCGTAAACTGCGCCCATAATGGTGGAGCCGATGATCGCCCGTCGATGTGGGCGGACAACGAACCGACCAGCGGAACGTACGGCCGCATGTACATCTCCTGGAATGACTACGATACAAGCTGTGGTGCGGGTGGATGTCTTTTCGTCACCTACTCGGATGATGGCTCGACCTGGAGCACCCCCTTGCAACTCAGCACTAACTCGAGTCTCTTCTTGCGCAACGTTCAAGTCACCGGCTCGCCGCGCGGCGCCAAGCCCGTGGGGAAGAACAGCACCGTATTCATTGCCAGTATGGATGAGGGTGGAGGAGGAAGCGCTACCCGTCAGAACATTATGTTCAGCTCAACCAACGGCGGAACAACTTGGAAGCAAGTGACTATGGGGCCGCGATTCAACCCAGTCGGTGACACGAGTTGCGGTTACTTTTATCAAGTCAATCCGATCATTCGGCACATGGGCTGGGGAGAGCCGGCAGTAGGCCCCCACGGCGTGGTCCACTACGTCTACGCGGGAGCAGGGACGAACGGCGACCACGGCGACATCTTTTACCAGCGTTCCACCGACAACGGCAAGACTTGGTCGAAGGCCATCGAGCTTAACACCGATAAGGATGCTCCGAACAGGACGCAGTGGATGCCGTCCCTGTCCGCGACCTCGGATGGCGTCGTCACGGCGTCTTGGTATGATCGTCGCAGGGCCAAGAGCGCGTGCAACAGCGTTGGAGATGCAGGATGCAACTACGAGCGCGTAGGCCGTCAGTCGAAGTCCAACGGCGGGATTTGGAAACCAGAGGTCACCATCAGCACGCAAGTGATCACCCAGCCAGCCCAGGACGACGGCGGTGTTGTGTCCTGCTACGCGGGAGATTACGACTACAACGTAGCTCTGAACGCGGCTGACGCGGGCAACAGCACCGGGTCCGCCTATGTTACCTGGACCGACGGTCGAAACAAGATCGGCGGCGTTCCTGAGCAGAACGTGGACCTTGCCACCGTCCCCGAACCGTAGCGAATCAGTGCGCGAGTCCCTGTAACAAAGGAGGGTGGCCGAATTGGCTGCCCTCCTTTTATTTCTCGGTTGAATTTCCTGTTTTCTTGGTTCGACAAAACCGGCGAGACGCCCGTTCTCCATTGTTGTTAGTTCTATTCGGCTTGCTTGGAGATGTTCAGCAGCACGCCTACGCAGGCGAGGGTTACCAGCAACGAAGAGCCGCCGTAGGAGACCAGAGGCAGCGGGATGCCTTTGGTGGGCATCAGCCCCAGCACTACGCTGATGTTGATGAAGGCCTGCACTACGATCATGCTGGTGATTCCGACGGCGAGGAAGCGTCCGAACATATCCTGGGTGCGCAGGGCGGTGCGCATGCCACGCCAGAGAACTATGGCGAAGAGGAACACGATCACCAGCGCGCCCACCAGGCCCAGTTCCTCGGCAGTTACGGCGAAGATGAAGTCGGTGTGGGGCTCGGGCAGATAGAAAAGCTTCTGCTTGCCTTCCATCAGACCGACGCCGGTAATGCCGCCGGTGCTGACTGCGATCAACGATTGAATAATGTGAAAGCCGCGGCCCTGCGGATCGGAGTAGGGATCGAGGAACGCGAGGATGCGGGCGCGGCGATAGGCTACGTGGAAGATCAGGAAATACAGCGGCAGCAGGGCCGCGAGGAATGCGTATCCGAGGACGCGCAGGTCGAGTCCCGCTACGAACAGGACGCAGCCCGTGATGGCGGCGCATGCGATAGCCGTCCCCAAGTCAGGTTGGAAGACGATCAGGGCAATGAAGATTAGGGTGGGAACGGCGGCGGGGAGAACCGTATTGCGCCAATCCTTCATGGTTTTTGTGCGGCTCTCGAGGAAGAATGCCAGAAACAGGATGAGCGCCGGCTTGGCCATTTCGGAGGGCTGCAGGGAGAGCGGTCCCCAGTGAATCCAACGGTGCGTGTGGTGGGCGCGATCGAGGAAGAAGACCGAAATCAGCATCAGCGTGGTCAAGCCGAGGAACGAGAACACCACCGCGGGATGCTTGTAACGGCGGTAATCGACTTTCATGGCAACGATCATGGCGAGAATTCCGGCAGTTGCCCAGCCTAATTGCCGCAGCAGGAAAAAGTAGCCGGAGCCGTAGCGCTCTTTGGCCATCACTGCGGATGCGCTGAAAACCATCACCAGACCTACGAAGATCAGGAGCAGGGTCACGGTGAACAGCCAGCTATCGACACTTACGCGCTTTGCCATGATTTGAAAACCGTTTCACCGCAGAGAGAACACAGGGGAAGATTCATTCATATCACTTTTGGAGATGGTTGGAGTTGCCTTGGTATGTTCCTGGGTCGAGATGAGAAACTACGCAGGGGCCGAGTGCGCAGCCAATTCCCGCACTACTTCCTTGAATACCTTGCCGCGATGTTCGTAGTTGCGGAACTGGTCGAAGCTGGCACAGGCGGGAGCGAGGAGGACGACGTCCCCGGGTTTGGCAGCTTCGGACGCATGCTTGATTGCGGTCTCCAGAGTTCCGGCATGATCGATTTCCGCGGCTCCCGTAATTTGTGATTCGATCTTTGCAGCCGCTGCCCCTATCGTGTAAACACGCTTAACGCGCTGACGGAGCAGATCATTCAGCACGGTGTAGTCGCTACCTTTATCCTTGCCGCCGAGAATCAGGTGGATGTTTGCCGGGAAAGATTCGACAGCCTTGATGGTGGCATCGACGTTGGTCGCCTTGGAATCGTTGTAATACTCGACGCCATGAATCGTTGCAACGTGCTCCAGACGGTGCTCGACTGCCTTGAAGTTGTGGACCGCCTCGCGAATGCGGGCCGGTTCACAGCGTAGCAAAGCGCCGACGCAGACCGCGGCCAGAACATTCTCTACGTTGTGCGCACCCTTCAGCGGAATCTCGGAGACCAGCATGATTTCTTTTTGACCGCTGTGATCGCGAAAGAAAATGCGGCCGTCGTGGACTAACGCTCCCTGTTTCACTTCCCTCGTCCGGCTGAACCAGAAGACTTGCGCCCGGGTGCGAGCTGCGAGTTCGACGCAGGTCAGATCATCGGCGTTGAGCACAGCGAAATCTTCCGGCTGCTGATTTTCGAAGATGCGCGCCTTGGCGTCGGTGTAGGCAGCGAAAGTGCGATGCCGGTCGAGATGGTCGGGCGTGACGTTGAGAACCACGGCAATCTGAGGTCGGAAGGTCTGAATGGTTTCAAGCTGAAAGCTGGAAACCTCCAGAACGGCAATTGTTTCGGTGGTCGCTCCTTCGATCAACGAGATCGCAGGCGTACCGATATTGCCGCCGACCGCGGTTCGATGTCCATCCGCCGCGACGATCTCGCCCGCCAAAGTCGTGGTGGTTGTTTTGCCGTTGGAACCGGTGATGGCGACGATGCGTCCAGGGAAAAACTGGGCTGCGAGTTCGATTTCGCCAATCACATTTTCGCCGAGGGCGCGGGCCTGGACCAGAGGAGGGGCGTCCGTGGGCACGCCGGGGCTCACCACGATAAGGTCTTGCCCGCCGAAAGTGCGCTCGCCGTGTCCGCCCGTTTCCACCGCGATGCCCTGATCGAGCAGTACTGGAATTTCGGCCTTGAGTTGGTCCTGGGGCTTGGCGTCCGACACAGTCACCCGTGCGCCTTTGGCCTTCAGAAAAAGTGCCGAGGCGACGCCTGATTTGCCCAGGCCGACGACCAGCACGCGTTTGTTGTTTACGTCCATTTCCAGCGGCGATTGCCGATGCGGGGACTGAGAACCGGTTCTTAGTTGTCGGTTCCCAGTTCTCAGCGCAGTCTCTATCTTAACTTCAACGTCGTCAGCGCGAATAATGCGAACACCAGCGACGCAATCCAAAAGCGCACAATAATTTTCGATTCCGACCAGCCCAGCAACTCAAAGTGATGATGAATGGGCGCCATTTTGAAGATACGCTTCTTGCGCAGCTTGTAGGAGGCCACTTGCAGGATCACGGATACCGCCTCGATGACAAACACGCCTCCGATAAAAGGTAAAAGCAGTTCCTGCTTGATCATTACGGCTACCGTACCAATAGCGCCACCGAGTGCGAGCGAACCGACGTCTCCCATGAAAACTTCTGCGGGATGCGCGTTGTACCAAAGGAAGCCGATTGCCGCTCCGACCATAGCGCCGCAGAAGATGGTCAATTCACCGACCTGGGGCATGCGCTCCAGTTCGAGGTAGGACGCGAATGTAGCGTGGCCACTGACATAAGTAAGCACCGCCAGGGCTCCGGCGGCGATTACGGTGCAGCCGATGGCCAGGCCATCCAATCCATCGGTCAGGTTCACCGCGTTGCTCGACCCCACGATCACCAGCACCACAAAAGCGATAAACGGCAGAAATGCCAAAGGCCACAAATGAGGATAGCGCTCCAGGGTGCCGATCACCAGGTCGGGCCGAAATTGTTTGAAGAAAGGAACCACCAGCCGGGTCGAATAAAGACCGCGCGTCTGCATCGCGATCAGCGCGACCGCAATAAGGATGCTGGTTGTGATCTGGAGGCCGATCTTAGCTTTGCCGGTCAACCCCAGGTTCCTGCGATGTACAACCTTGGTGTAATCGTCGGTGAAGCCAATGGCGGCGAAAGCGGCAGTAGCCACTACGGCAATCCATACAAACCGGTTGCTCAGGTCTGCCCACAGCAAGGTTGGGATCACGATGGAGATGGCAATGAGTAGCCCACCCATCGTGGGAGTGCCTGCTTTTTTCTGGTGGGCTTTGGGGCCTTCCTCACGGATGTATTGGCCAATCTGAAATTCGCGCAGACGATTAATGACGAGGGGACCGACGATGAGTCCCGTGAACAGGGCGGTCAGGCTCGCGAATGCAGTCCGAAAAGTGAGATAGCGGAAAATACGGAACGGCGGAAAGTAGTGAAATAGCTTGAGGTACAACAGCCAATAAAGCAATCAGCCTCCGTTGTGTCGTCGGTCGTTGGTCGTTCGTCGTTAGCAACGACTAATGACTGGCGACTGATGACTTTTGCGACTGCCACTTTTCCAGCGCTCGTTCTAGTTTTACCCCGCGGGACGCTTTCAATAGTACGACGTCTCCCTCGCGGGTTTCGCGAGCCAGCCACTCTCCCGCTTCTTCGGGCGTGGCGACGAACTCCGCCCGCATTCCGGCTTGGCGCGCGGCTTTGACCATTTGCTCAGCCTGGCCTCGCACCCCCAGCAGCAGGCCAACGTTCTTTCTGGCGATATATTCGCCAGCCCGCCGGTGGAGGTCATCGCCAGCCGGACCGAGTTCGAGCATCTCGCCCGCGACCACGATCCTGCGTTTTGCCGGCATTGCCGCCAGCGCGTCGACCATCGCTTCCAAAGCTTTCGGATTGCAATTGTAGCAATCGTTGATGATCGTAATGTTACCCAGCTTGACGACCTGTCCGCGCTTGTCCGCCGGGACGAGCGTGGCCAGGGCGGCAACGGCCTCGGAAGGGCTCATTCCCCGCTCTAGTCCTACCGCGATCGCCGCCAGCGCGTTGTGGATGTTGTGCGTTCCGACGAGGTGCAGGACGGCTTTTTCCCGGTGACTCCCCACGATGGCCTCGAACGCGGAGCCCTCTGAACCCAGGGACTGAATGTTTCCCGCGCGCACGTCCGCCGAAGCCCGCAAGCCATACAGAACTACCTTCCCGCGAAAGTCGCGGCCAAATTGCGAGACATACTCGTCATCGGCATTGAGCACTGCGGTTCCGGTCCCGGGCAGGGCCTCCACGAGTTCGTATTTGGCGCGTGCGATTCCCGCCACCGAGTCGAAAAATTCCAGGTGGACGGGGGCTACATTGGTCACCACGCCAATTTCAGGCTGCGCAATTTTCGCCAGCGCGGCAATCTCGCCCGCGTGCGACATTCCCATCTCGATAACCGCGAGGTCGTGTTCCGGTTCGAGCTTTAGCAGCATCAAGGGAAGGCCAAAATGATTGTTGAAGTTACCTTCGGATTTCAGCACGCGGAAGCGAGCCGACAACACATGCGCAATAGCTTCTTTCGTGGTGGTTTTGCCGGCCGACCCGGTCACGCCGATCAACGGTTTTCCCCACAACCGCCGCACCGCGCTAGCCAGGGTTTGCAATGCAACCAGCGTGTCGTCCACGGTCATCAGCCGCGTTTTCACGGGACCGCGAGGCAAATGGTCTTTGCGGATGACCGCAGCCACAGCGTTTTTCTCAAGCGCCTGAGTTACGAAATCGTGACCGTCCAAACGTTCGCCCTTGACTGCGAAGAAAAGTTCGCCGGGCTGAATGTTGCGGGAGTCGATGGAGTAGCCTTGCGCCACTGCCTGGTGATCGAATTCGCCCGTGGCAGAAAGAAATTCGGCAACTCGAAAAAGAGGCAGCTTCATGAGTTTTTTCCGGCGGCGGCATTTGCGGATTCACATTTGTATCCGGCGTCGCGCAGAATCTCGTGGGCTGCTGCGACGTCGTCGAATGGAATGGACCCCTCGCGCGTGATCTGCACTTTCTCATGACCCTTGCCGGCAATCAGAACGATGTCGCCCGGCCCGGCCTCGTGAATGGCTAAAGTGATTGCCGTTTTCCGGTCCGGCTCCACTTTGTATTTCGCGCCGGAGCGCTGCAAGCCGACCGTGGCGTCATTGATAATCGCCAGCGGATCCTCGCTGCGTGGATTGTCTGAAGTCAGCACCACGAAGTCACTGCCACGACCGGCGGCTTCGCCCATCAGCGGACGCTTGGCCCGGTCACGATCACCGCCGCAGCCAAACACGGTGATCACCCGTCCCTTCTGTCTTGCCTGCTGCACGAACTCTCGCGCCAGCGAAGTCAGATTGCGAAGTGCGTCGTCGGTGTGTGCGTAATCCACGACTACGGTGAAGGGCTGCTTGCAATCCACTCGCTCGAAACGGCCGGGCACGCGGACGAGGTTCGCAATTCCCCGGGCGATCGCATCCGGCTTGCAAGCGCGCGCGTAGGCCGCTCCTGCCGCCGCGAGGATGTTGTACACATTCACTCTTCCAATCAGCGGAGAAAAGACGGGCACAACTTCTTCCGGGGTGACCAGGTCGAAGCGTGTACCTCGCGGCGTGATGTCGACTTTATCCGCGTGCAGGTCGCCGCTCGTGTAACCATAAGTCAACACCGACGAACCGCGTTTCTTACTGACCTTCGTCAGTTTCTGACCGGAATCGTCGTCGGCATTGAGCACGGCAACACGCGGCGGGTCGGTACCGCAGCCTTCAAACAAGATCTGCTTCGCCGCGAAATACTCTTCCATGGTGTGATGATAATCGAGGTGGTCCCGGGTCAGATTGGTGAAAACGGCCACGTCGAAGGGAATCGCGTAGACGCGCTCCTGGGCCAGCGCGTGGGAGGAAACTTCCATGACTGCTTCGGTCGAGCCGTTGCCCAGAGCCTCCGCCAGAATGCGGTTCAGGTCGAGGGCTTCCGGCGTCGTATGTGGCGCCGGAAGGATTGTTCCAGCCACGTGATATTCGATTGTTCCGATCAGCGCGCTCTTACGATTGGCTGCGAACAGAATTGCTTCCAGCAGGAATGCGGTTGTGCTTTTTCCGTTCGTGCCGGTGATACCGGTGACCGCCAGGCGCTCTGCGGGACGCTTATAGAAATTGGCGCTTAGTCGGGCTAGCGCACGGCGTCCGTGCGACACTTGTGCCCAGGCCACACCTTCGCGAGGAATCTGATTCGCGGAGTCGCTGACGATTGCAACTGCGCCTTGGGCAATCGCCTTGTCGATGAACTTGTTTCCATCGCTGGACTCGCCGCGCATGGCGATGAATGCGTCGCCCGGCTTTACCCGTCGCGAATCGTATTCCAGCCCGCTCACACTCGGGTCACCGCTCTGGGCAAGGACTTCCGCGCCGTGCAGAAGCTGAAGAAAATTCATTTGAATTCTACTGTGAGCTTACTCCAATTTAATGTCGTAAGCGCAAGTACGGTCACGTGCCTGCCCGGACGAGGCGTCCGGGTTAAGTGGGTATATTCAGCGCCCGAATCTCACCGTCACTCGCGATCCGGTCGCAACATGCGACCCCGCTGTGGGGGACTGTTCCTGGGCCAGCCCGCTGCCTACTGCGTCCAGGTCCAAGCCGCTATCCTCGGCCAGTTCGATCGCCCCGCGCACGCTCTTGCCTGCGAACGAAGGCACTACAATTCCGCCCTGCTCCACGTCCAGCACGACTGTGCCGCTGGATGGAAGGTGTCCGGGAGTCACCGCGGTGGCCGGCTGCGGACTCGGTGCCGCCGGAGGTTGAATTGATTCCACGCCTAAAGCGGATACCGTTTCTTGCTGGCGTAAGGCAGCGGGAACTACCGCACCTCCACTTGAATTCTGCATCGCATTGGCTAGAGTGTTCGCTGAGGGATAAACTGGACTCGGGGTTGGCGCATCCGCCACATCCAGCGCCTCACCCAAATGATCGGGTGAGCCTTCCGCAAGGTCCTGGGTTTTCACCTGACGCGAAGCCAGCAGCATCTGGCGGCTTCGGGGAAGTTCGACGTCGTGAGGAGTGTGCAGGTATTCCAACACCTGTTGCGCGACCCGCTGGAACACGGGTGCGGAAACCTGTCCACCCTGATGCAGGCCGACGGCGGAGTCCAGAATCACCGCGACTACGATTGCAGGGTTGTTCAATGGCGCGAATCCAGCGAAGGAAGCCACGTATTTGGTCTTCGAATACGCGTGGGTGCCAGGGTCCACTTTTTGTGCGGTCCCGGTCTTGCCCGCGGAGGAATATCCTTCGAGGACCGCTCTTTTCCCTGTACCTTCGAGCACCACCTTCTGCATCATTTGTTTCATTTGTGCTGCCGTCATCGAGGAAATGACCCGTCGACTGTCGGCGGGGTGAAACGCGACCGTCTGCGGCGTGGGTTGAGGATCAGTCATGCCTGCAACAATTCGCGGTGGTACCGCGACGCCGTCGTTGGCAATGGTCGAAGCCAGCAACGCCAACTGCATCGGTGAAATTCCGATCTCCTGTCCCATCGAGATGGCGCCAATCGACACCTTCGACCAGCGGCTGACCGGCTTGGTCAAACCGCGGGTCTCGCCCGGCAACTCGATTCCTGTCTGTTGTCCGAAGCCAAAAGCTCGAATGTATTTGTAAAACCGGTCTTCGCCCAGGCGGAGCGCGATCTTGATCGCGCCCACGTCGCTTGACTCTGCCAGAACGCCCCACACTGGCAGCAACCCGTGCGGCCGGCTGTCACGAATACGCATGCCATTGATCACGATCGATCCCATCTGGCAATCGAATATTTCATCGGGGCGGGTTAGCTTTTCTTCGAGCGCTGCGGAGATAGTTACCACTTTGAAAGTCGAACCGGGCTCGTAGACATCGCTGACGGCATGGTTTTTCAGTCGCTCTGGCGTAATTTCCTTTGTCAGGTTCGGGTTGAATGTGGGCTGGTTCGCAAGCGCCAGGATTTCTCCGGTGTGCGGATTCTGCACGATGACCGTGCCAGTGATGGCGTGGGTCTGTTCCATCGCGGTTGCCAGCTCACGCTCCGCAATGTACTGGATCTGCTCATCGATGGTCAGGACGACGTTCTCGCCCGGTTCCGGCTGCTTCTCCACGCTGCCAAACCATTTGCGATGCGCGTCGACTGAGATGAGCATGCGTCCGGGCTTGCCCCGCAATTCGTCGTCGTACTGGCGCTCAATCCCGCTCAGACCCTCGTCATCCATGCCCACATAGCCGAGAACCTGGGCGGCCAGTTCACGCTTGGGATAAAAACGCCGGGATTCTTTCTGGAAATAGATTCCTCGCAAGTTCAGCGAGCGGATGCGGTCGGCGGTCTCTGCGTCTGCTTTGCGGGCGACCCAACAGAACGTCCGCGCAGCTTTGCACTTGGCCAGGGTTTCGCGAGGATCGGTCTTGGTGATCTTCGAAATCAGCGAGACGGTTCCCGCAAGATCAGGGATTTCCGTCGGCACGGCGAAAGCGGAATCGACCGAAATCGACATCGCCAGTTCGCGCCCCGCGCGATCGTAGATGATGCCGCGCCTGGCTGAGAGCTCTTCTGTGCGCTCGCGTTCATGGATGGCCCGCTTCTCAAAACTGCCGTAACGAAAGATCTGGAGATACACCAGCCGCAGGCAAATTCCGCCGCACCACAAAACGAGAATCGCAGCCAGCAAGTAAAGCCGGAGATTGGTGCTGTTACGGGGTGTGCTGGCAGCCACGGATCGCGCCCTCTAGACAAACATGGCGGCCTGCCACGCTGGGGAAGCCGCCAAAACGCTGGGCCACGGATTTGCACGGATTTGCACCGATATTACTTTTTGTGCATTGGGTGATCCGTGTTCATCCGCGTAAATCCGTGGCGAAGTTCTCGTTCAAAAGTCTTACGGCACTGAGACCACCGACACTGAAGCGCTGGCCATGACCGGCGCACCGGCGTCGGCTGGGGCGGATTCCATGCGGATCACCTGGCCGGCGTGGGGAGGCAGCATTCCGTACTGCCGCGCCAGCCTGTCGATGCGATCCGGAGAGCGCAGCGACGCTTCCTCCAGGCGGAGGGTGCGATTCAACTCCGAAAGCCCGTTGCGCTCATTCTTCATGAATTCGATCTTGTAGCCGTACTCGATGGCCTTGAAGTGCTGCCAGGTGTACGTCATGACCAGCAGGAAAAGGCAGCTCAGGGCAATGCCGAACTGTCTCATCTCGCGGCTGCGCCGAGGGTCTTCGAGTTTTACCAGGCGCGAATTGTCAATCGGCTTGGCAAAGTAGATCTCCGGCGTCCCGCTCCAGCACGGCTTGCGGCGGCGGCTGCGACCGGCGACCTGAACAGCGGCGATGGCTGCGGCGGCCACTTATGCCACCCCAGCCAGATTCGATTCGAACTGCGCCAGTTCCGATTGCGCTACCGTGTAGAAATAGGCTAGTTTCTCTTCCGGCGAACTTACCTGCATGACGCGCTTTTCGGTGCGCTCTACCGTCGCCATCAATTGTTCAATCAAAGTTCCGCTATGCATTGTTTCCCCTTTTCTACCCACCACGAGAAGCTGTTTTGCTATCCGAGCGAGCTAACTGCAGATTCCTCGCTTCGCTCGGAATGACAATTCTTAAACTCTCTCCGCTGATCGCAATTTCGCGCTGCGCGACCGCGGGTTGCGATCAATCTCTTCTTCTCCGGCGGTTACCGGCTTTTTGGTCAGCAGTTTGTAGTAGCCCTGCTTCACTCCTTCGCGGAGAGCATCTTTCACGATGCGATCCTCCAGCGAGTGGAAACTGATGATCACCAGCCGTCCGCCCGGTTTCAGCACCTGCGGGGCCGCATCGAGCAGCGCCTGCAGGTCTTTCAATTCGTCGTTTACGAAGATTCGGAGTGCCTGGAAAGTTCTTGTCGCGGGATGAATCCTCCTGTCATGCTTGTCTTCAAACCGATTCATTGGCCGGGCCGCGGCTGATATGACATCCGCAAGTTGTGCGGTAGTCCGTATCGGCCGCGACCGGACAATGGCTCTGGCGATTCTCCGCGACCTCCTTTCCTCACCGAATTCGTAAATCAGGTTGGCGAGTGTGACTTCGTCGACCTGGTTTACCACTTGATCGGCGGTCAGCTCGGCTTGCGGATTCATTCGCATGTCGAGCGGTCCTTCCGCCTGAAAACTAAAGCCTCGCGCAGCGTTGTTGAGCTGCAAACTGCTTACGCCGATGTCGGCCAGGATCCCGTCGCAGGTCGTTCGCCGTTCGTCGTTCGCAAGGTCCGCGAAAGAACGATGGAGTAACGTAACCTCTGGCCAGTCAGGCTGTTCAGCGCCTTCGCCAAGGACCAACGACGAACGACCAACGACTAGCGACTTTCGCGCAATATCCAGCGCCGCAGGATCCTTATCGAGCCCAATCAAATGACCCGGTGCGCCGAGGCGTTTTGCGATTTCGAAACTGTGCCCGCCCAGGCCTACCGTAGCGTCGATATACGTCCCACCGCGCTTGATAGCTAAAAAGTCGATCGCTTCTTTTAAAAGAACCGGAACATGGCCCGTTTCCCTGCCACTGCCATGCCCAACCCCCAGAGGGGTGTCTGTTGAACCCTCGCCCACTAGATGCCCAATTCGTCGAGCGTCTTCTCATCCTCAGGCGTAAACTCTTGCTCCTCGATTTCCTTGCGGTACGCTTCGAGGTTGCGCACTACCAGATGCGTCAGGTTCCCGGTCACCGCTACTTCGCCCTTGATCTGCGCCGCATCGCGCAGCAGTTGTGGCATCAGCAACCGGCCTTGGCCGTCCATTTCGACCACCTGTCCCCAGTAGTTCACCCGGCTCAAAAACTTTTTCTTCGTAGGATTGAAGGTCGAGAGCGCCGCCAACTTCTGTTCGATCCGTTCCCATTCCTCGAAGGGATATACTTGAGCAACCTTGCCATCCAGGCTGGTGATGTAAAATTGCGTGCCGTACTTCTCGTCGATCACGCGCTTGAATTCCGCGGGGACCTTGAGCCGTCCTTTTTCGTCGACGCGAGTTGGGTGATTGCCGCGAAACATGTGTTCTGCCCTTTACCGGGGCCGAAAATCTCTTGGCAGCTATCGCCGCAAGAACGAGGGAGGTAAAAGCGGTCAAAATGCTAGTCGATTGCGGTTCGTTCGGGCTGTTTTTGGGGGTGTCAGCTTCAAATGCCACTGGCGCCTCTCAGTTTTCGAATCTTGCCCACGACCTCTACTGCTTCGACCACTTTGTACCACTTTCAACCACATCCTACGCCTAAACTGTTTGTTGTCAACAACAAACTTGAAGGTTGGCAACCCGTGATTAGGCCGCAATCCGAAAGCACTATAAATTGTGGCTAACTGATTCGGTGACCACAAGGGGCGGGGTTTAGAGTCTAGATTCCGTTTCTAGTGTTTCTCTTATTGTTCGCCCTTGACTTTTCCGAGTTTTGGGAGTTGCCGGGAAATCGCGTTTGGCAGCGTTAAGCCATGATCCACCGCATTCAGTTCGAGCAGTGGGTACCGGTGCCAATCGAGAAAGTCTTCTTGTTCTTTGCCACACCCAACAATCTGCCTCGCATCATGCCTCCGGGGACCGGAATCAAACTCGCGGCGCTAAAGCTTATGCCTCCGCCAGGCAATCCTGCCGGACTCGCGGCCGTTCCGAACCGTGACTCGCTTGCCGGCGTTGGCTCGGAGATCGTGACCTCTTTTCGTCCTCTCCCGTTTCTTCCTTTCCGCGCACGATGGATTGCGTTGATTACCGAATTCGAGTGGAACCATCACTTCGCGGACGTACAGAAGAAAGGACCGTTCAAGCGGTTGGAGCATCGCCACGAGTTCTCGGCGGAGACGCGAAACGGCGTGAGGGGGACAGTAGTTCGCGATGTGATCGAGTCCGACCCCGGCTTCGGCGTGCTTGGCGACCTGGCGCAGAGGCTTTTTATTGCGCCCAGCCTTAAGCAGACGTTCGAGTACCGGCAGAGTATGCTGGAAAAACTTCTGAGCTGAGCTCGCTCTGGTGTTACACTCCCGCCGTTATCTCCTGTACCCGCTGGAGAATCCACTATTCGGAGGTAGCTGCATGAATATGAACCGCAGTCGGGTTTGGTTGGGGGGCTTAGCTGGAGGCGTGGTCTGGTCAATCTGGAGTTTCCTGGTTGGGCAACTGGTGATAGGGAATGCCCGGTACCTGGCGGCGCAGAATGCCGGCCTGTTTCTGAAGGAGTCGCGATACCCGTTCTTTGTGGGCCAGTGGATTGTGATTGTGTTTGTGCTGGCAATCATCGTGGCGCATTTGTACGCCTGGGCACGCCAGACTCTCGGCCCGGGGCCCGGTACTGCGTTGAAGATCGGATTTCTCGTAGGGTTCGCCGCCGGCTTCCCGGGAAACTTCGCCCAGGCAGCATGGTCACCAGTAGAGCGCACGTTTCCGCTGGGCTGGATGCTCGATCTGTGGGTAGGCGCAATTCTGGCGACGCTGGTCGCAGGATGGCTGTATAGGGATTGAGCCAAAACTCGTGTGCAGGCGGGCGACTCGCGCGCCTATTTGATCGGCTCGACAACGACCGCGGTCCCGTACGCCAGAACCTCGGTGACGCCTTGCATAATTTCAGTAGCGTCGTAGCGGGCGCCCACGACTGCGTTTCCACCCAGTTCGGCGGCGTGTTGCAGCATCAGGTCGAAAGATTCGGAGCGAGTCTTTTCGCAGAGGTTGGTCAGCAGCGTGATGTTGCCGCCCAAGATGGTTTGCAGTCCCGCTCCAATGGTGCCGAAGATGGAGCGTGATCGAACTACGATGCCGCGGACCACTCCCAGGCTGCGAACCACGCGAAATCCATCCAGTTCGAACTGTGTGGTCACCATGTTGTGGGCGACCATCCGACCGGGTGCGCTGTAGCTGATGCCCATTGGTTCGTCCTCTCTCTTGTCAGCTGAGGCACGAGCCGCAGCCGTCCTCCCGCAATACGCTATTCCAATTCCGCCGCAATCACAAATTCCCCGGCGCCCACATCGTATTCAATGCTCAGAACATTCGGTTTGCAGCAGACCTGGCAATCTTCTATATAGGACTGCCTGCGGCCGGCTGATTCATCCACGGCGGTGTGGTTGTATTCGCCACATCCGGCGCATTGGAATCTGGCCTCCACGTCATCTATTCTAAAAACTGTCGCAGCCGAGCCCTGAGATCCGCAGCCAGCAGGCGATGGAATAAATGCTCACCGGCTTCGCGCCGAACTGAAAGTCTTCCCGCGTTATATGCCCGCGATTTCAACCCACGCTGCACCGCTTCGCAGATTCCCAGGTCTTCTTCTTGAACTCGAGCACCCACGGCGACGCTTTGCTGGTTGTACTCGCGATGCCCCTCGCCGACGTCGGCAAAGTAGAAGTCGAAAATCACGCGGCAGTGATCGGCGTCCACGGGCAGCACGAGATTCGTGTCCATGTAGCCTTCGTAGCAATTGATCATCAGATTCGGATACTGCCAGAAATACCAGGCGCGATCGCCCTTGCGGGTCGCCCCCGTCGCTGCGTCCTCACTCGAAGCCACCATCGGGCTCGACTGGAGACAATACCGGTCCTCGTTCTCGATGGTGTATTCCTTATAATCGAGCACCGAGCTCAAGCCCTTGTGCAGATGGGGCACGTGATATCCGCCGTCGAGATAATTATCGACGAACACCTTCCAGTTGCAGTGAATGTCATAAACGCGGCTGTCGAAGTAATGCAGCTTGCTGACGGCAAGAGGCGCCATCCGTGTCACCAGCCCGCCAAGAAAATCTCGCAGCGGCACAGCTTCGGGATCGAGATTCACGAACACAAACTTTTCCCAAGTGTCGGTTTTCACGGGCATCAGTCCATTCTGCCCGCGGTCAAAATTTTTCACTCCGTCGAACTCGGGCGTCCCCTTTAGCGAACCATCCAGCCCATAATTCCAGCCGTGATATGGACAATGCAGGAGCGACGCCTGTCCGCACGATTCCGTAACCACAGCCGCCGCATGGTGGCGGCACACGTTATAGAATCCCCGCAAGACGCCGTCATTGCCACGCACTACGACGATCGGCTCTCCCGCTACATTCGCGGTTACGAACTGTCCTGGACGCTCGACCTGGTCCACTCGGCCGACCATCTGCCAGGTCTTGCTGAAGACCGCAGTGCCTTCGAGTCGCGCAACGCGCGAATCCACATACCAGGGCGCGGGGATGGTCGAGGCTTCGGCCAGGGGGGCGCTGGCGTCGTAAGTTGCGAGAATGGTTTGCAATGTATTTTGTGGGATCATTGGTTGACTAGAAAAATGAATCACACCGCGTGAAGCGCGAATGCCTCAGGGGCTGAAGCCGAAAATTGCGGGAACGGTTGCGGCATGACTGAAGAGGCTGCGGAAAAATTCTCGGCGTTGGAGTTTTGAAAGGGCACGGCTTCCTAGCCATGCCGTAAGTTCTTGAGCGCGATTTACGGCACGGCTGAAGCCGCGCCCCTTCAAGGCTCCCAACCGCTGATTTCGCCGTTTTACTGCAAGCTGTGAAGTCATGTCCTCCCAAAACCCGCCCCTTCGCCAACAGGAAATTGAGGACGGATTTAGGCTGACGCCTTGACAGCGTTTTCTCTCGGATCCGTCCCGATTGCTCTTCGCAGCACATCCAAAAACTGTCCGATTCGCGCCTCTTTCTTCTCTGCTGGATCTCCTTGCCGACGAAACAATCCCGGATCGAGCTCTTCGATTAACAGAGCATCCTGAAATCTTTCCACCACCCAGTCGAGCATCGAAACGCCCATTTCAATGTCCAAGTCTCGACGCAGTTCGCCGCGATCAAGGCCGAAGCGGACAAAATCCACACGTCCATAAGGATCTTCGGCGATCAGGAAACGATTAATCTCTCGTCTTAAGCCCAGATCGGTGCCGTACTGCCCCAGCAGATAGACGCGGTACGGAATCCAATCTTCACGCAGCATGTGCTCGGTGCGCACCAGCCAGTAGTGCAGAACTCCGAAGAAACCGCGTTCCCGGACTTCCGCAGGAACCTTCAAATAAGGAGAGAAGGAATAGACCGCTTTCTTGTAGGCTTCGAAAAACAGGCCATCCTTGCTGCCGAAATGCTGGAAAATCGAGCCCTTGGCGATGCCCAAGATCGCCGCGATATCTCCCACCCGCGCCGCGTGATAACCCTGCTCGGCGAAATGGCGCATGGCCGCATCGATGATCTTGGCGCGCTTGTCCTCCGAACGCGGCCGCGGAGGCAGGTTTCGATATCTGGGGGGAGAAATAAGACTGCTACTGATGCCACTCATAGTTTGACCTCAAGTCATGGCAATGTACTCAATAAACGACTGAAATTCAACTTTATTCTTCCTGCATAGAAAGCCGCGTCGGTTCTGCTACGCCAGACATGGATGACCAACGGTCGGACATCTGCATCCGGAAGTCAGATGATCAATTCGGCGAGGGAAAGCAGGCAGAACGGCGAGGGGGACGGCTTACTCTTCCGGTGATCCGGGCTCGGCTGGTGCCAGCGGCAACTTGGAAGCACCCCCAAGGATGTTTCGTTCCTGAGGTGTGAATTGTTTCTTGTACGCGTCGCTATCGATCTGACGCTCGCGCGCCTCTGGAGGCATCGCCCGCAAGGACTGAATGGCATTGCGCACGGCCTGACGGCGCTCTGGCGGGAGTTGTTGCATTTGCGAATGCAATTGCCGCGCCGCGTCTTTTTGCTCCGGCGTCAAATGCCCCCAGGTGTCCATGCGATTCAGCATTTGCTGGCGCTTCTCCGGCGGCAGGGTGTTGAAGCGATCCAGTTGATTCTGCAACTGCTGCTTCTGTTGCGGGGGAAGATTGTGGAACTGGGGATCGTTTTCCAGCGCTTTCTTCTGCTGCTCGGGCGGCATGTCCTTGTGCTGCCGCAACCATTGTCCGGCGTGAGCGTTCTGCTGAGCCTTCGGGTGTTGCGCGGGGTGCGGGGGATTTTTCGCAGCAGGATGATTTTGCGCTAAAGACGGAACCGCGGCAGTAAGCACCAGCGCAAGAGCCGCTGACGCGACCCATCCCGTCCTCAACTTCACCCTCACTTTGTTCCCCCAATCTTAGAAGCTAGATGTGCGAATCCTCGTAGATCTTGACGCTTACGGATTAACGTCGACATCCTGCTGCGCCTGCAGATCGTCGAGGATTTCATAGTCCGAATACAAATCATGATTCTTGTCCAGCGCCTGCAAGTCGCCCACCGCCGTCCCCGGTTCAGCCACCATGGCGGATGGTCCGTCCGGCGTAGAATTCCAGCGCGCATCGGTGCGGAACAAGGTAATGCTCATCACCATGAGCACGGCCAGCGAAGCCGCCAGCGCAGGCTTGCGAATCCATTGCCACCAGCCTGCAGGTTGCCGCGCCGCCTCTTCCCGCAGACGGGCCCGCAGCCGCATGTCGAAATACGGCGACGGCTCCGGCGCCTGCCACTCATCCAGCAACGCCATGGTCTGGCGGAATTCGTTCAGTTTGCCCGCGCACCCACCGCAGCTCTGGAGATGATCGTTCACTTCGGGCGTGACCGCGTCCAAGCCGGCGGCCAAGTCCGGCATCAGTTCGCAAATCTCATTGCATTTCATAGCTACACCCTTCATACAAACTCTTTCAACTGCACGCGCAACGTTTCATACGCGCGAAACAAAAGTGACTTGATGGCGGATTCGCTCAGCTTCAGAACCTCGGCAATCTGCCGATAATCCATCTGCTGGTACTTGTGCATGATCAGCGCCATCTTCTGCCGCTCCGGCAGCGCCTCGACGCGTTGCCGGATGGCGGCTAATCTCTCTCGCCTGACGATTGCCTCTTCCGCCGTAAGCGAGTCGTCCGGCACATCCATCGTCAACCCGGTTTCCTGATCCGGCTCGTCCAGGCTCACCGTATTTTCGGGCCGCTCATGCCGAGTGTCGCGCGCGTGATTCACTGCCAGATTGCTCGCAATACGATATAACCAGGTTGTGAACTTCGCACTCGCTTCATACTTCTCCCGCGACCGATACACTCGCAGAAAAACTTCCTGCGCCAGATCCTCCGCCACTGCCGTATTGTGAGCCATGCGATACATGAAGCTCAGCATCGGCCGGCGATATTTCTGCACCAAATACTCGAACGCCGAATCATCGCCAGCTTTCACCCGCAACATGATCTGGGCGTCGTTCAATCCTTCACTGGATTGCGCACTCGCCCCGACCGCAGATGGCACACCTGCCATCGCCAGCAACCCGCGATCCATGGCAACGCTGCTCACACTGGAATGAACCCCCCCCGGCCCAGAAAGTTGCGTCCCTGTCGGCTCAGAAAAGGGCTGGGAAGTCTCCTCGGCTGAGGGAGCTACGGGCACTTTCGCGGGGTTGAATCGATTTGGCATCGGACGCTGGCGCTGGCCTCCGGAGATCATCTCGCCGAGGCGGGAATCCGGGACCTCTGTTTGATAGGCTATCATGCGGAAGGCCGACGGAAAAACTGTTTCTTTGCTACAATATAGCGGCTGAGCGTGGGCGCTTAACTCAGCGGTAGAGTGCCATCTTCACACGGTGGAAGTCATAGGTTCGAATCCTATAGCGCCCACCATTGAACCCCAACGGGGTTACGAAAGTGACCCGGATTCCCTAACCCGAAAGTATCTCCCGGGGCGAGAGCCTTCTCCTCGTGTGGTTCAGTCCTGCCAGCCCGACCCGCAACTTTCACACGCTCGCGGGTTTATAGGAAGTGAGTTCGGCAGTGCGCGCAGTCGGATATTGGCAGAGCTGAAATCGGTGGGTCCCACGGGGGAAACTCTTGAAAACGTCATCCTCAATGCCTGAGTCTAGCGGTCCGAAGTTGCCGCTAAAGGCCTTCGTCGCATGTTTCGTTCTGCTTGGTGCGGCAGCCGTATTGTTCGCGCAGGAAGCCGGCATCAGCGCCGGCGGAAAATGGATGGAATTCGACTCTCAGGACCAGATGACCCTGGTCAAAAAGGCCAGATTCGAGCTCGATGCCGACAATTCCTTGCCCGGAAGCGAGTCCACCCCCAAGGTCATGCTCTTCTGCACCGCTGGCAAACTGGACCTAGCCGACTTTCGTCCCAATGCCAGAATCGCTGGACCGGACCGTCCCAGCTTCTGGGGACGTCCGCAAATGGAGGTTCTCGTCCGCGTAGACAATTCCCATAGCAATCACGGCTGGAACTGGGTGAACGGCCACTTCCTTTCCATGGACAAAGGAACCACGCGCGAGATGCTCGGCGCGCAGGTATTCAAAGTGGAGATCCGCACGCCGGAGGGTCCGCAGATTGCGAGCTTTTCCCCCGCCGGCATCGATCTGGACCGGGTCAAGAAGGCCTGCGATTTAACTCCGAAGAAACCATAACCGTATTCAACTCTGGGTCAATGTAGGTGCAGGCGTCCCCGGCCGTGCGACTGGAGCCGACGCCCCCGACAGCGTCGCCCAGCCCCGCCGGGAAAGATCCCAAAAGATGAGATAGCCCGCCACCGCCGCAAACGCGAGCAGCACGATTCCCCAGACCCACTGCTGAAACACAAGTTTGCCGATCCCGAACAAGCATCCGTAAACCAGCACGCAGCCCATCACCCAGTTGAATGTGTTGCCAGCCAAGTCGCGCACTTCCGGCAATTCAGGCACGAGCCGGGCAATGTGCTTCCAGCCATACACTGTCGGATGCACCCGCTTGTAAAACCCAACCAGAGTCTGCTGGGACTCGGGCTCGGTGACAAACGTCGCGAGCAACCATGCGATGGTCGTAACCAGTCCTGTGATGAGCGCGGTCTTCGCATAGACCAGCGCGTTGTTGCCGGTGAACGAAACGCGGTTCAGCCCGATCGTCATTGCAGCGGCAACCGCCATCGCCGAAATTTCGCTCCATGCGTTGATCCGCCACCAATACCAGCGCAGAATGTAAACTGCGCCTGTTCCGAAGCCAATATTCAAAACCAGCTGCCACCCCTGATTAATTGAGGTCAACTGCATTGCCGTGTAGCCGCTCCCAAGCACCAGCAGCACGGTAAAAATCTTGCTGAGCATAACGTAGTGCCGCTCGCTCGCCCCCCGCACGAAAAAGCGTTTATAGAGATCATTCACCAGATACGAACTCCCCCAGTTCAATTGCGTTCCAATCGTGGACATGAAAGCCGCGAGGAACGCCGCCACCATCAGCCCACGCAAAGCTGGAGGAAGATAATCGCGCAAGACCATCACGTAACCTTGCTCGGGATTCTGCACAAACGCCGCGCTCGGATGCAGCCCTCCATTCGGCGAGTAAACCACAACCGCCACCAACCCGGTAATCACCCAGGGCCAGGGCCGCAACGCGTAGTGCGCAATGTTGAACCACAGAGTCGCGCCCAGCGAATTCTTCTCGTCCTTCGCGCTGAACATGCGTTGCGCCACGTATCCGCCGCCACCCGGCTCCGCCCCCGGATACCACGCCAACCACCACTGCATCCCCAAGTACACGATAAAAGTCAGCACCGGCAGCGTCCAAAGCGCGTCCGTGGTGAGCCCAAGATGAAAGTCCGGCAAAAATGCCACGGGATCCGCCGTCTGCACTCCGGTCGCGCGCACATTGTCCTCGATCGCCTGCAAGTACATTTGCAGAGCCTGCATCCCGCCAATCTTCGTCACTGCAACCCAGGCCAGCACAACAATCATGGTCATCTTCAAGGCAAACTGAAAAAGGTCGGTCACCAGCACGCCCCAAAGCCCGCCAATAAATGTATAAAGTCCCGTGAACGGAATCAGAATAAAGATGCAGATCAGCACCGACGTATAGCGGGGGTCGCCCAGCGTCTGCTGAAAAACGTGGCCTCCGATCGCCACTTGCACAACACGCCCTTGAGCAATCACCGGACCGAGCAAAACCGTGATGATGCTGACCATGGCCTGCGTCACCCATCCCAGAATGAAGCAGTTCATAAACAGCCCAAGGTAGATAGCTTTGAAACCGCGCAGAAACGCTGCCGGCTTTCCTCCATAACGAAGCTCCACCAACTGGACGTCGGTCAAGACTTCAGCCCGCCGCCAATAGCGCGCGAAGAAAAACACCGTCATCATCCCGCCAACGCACGATCCCCACCAGATCCAGTTGCCCGCAATGCCCTGCCGCGCCACCAGCCCGCAGACGAGCAAGGGAGTATCGGCGGCAAACGTGGTGGCCACCATCGAAGTCCCCGCCAGCCACCACGAAACATCGCGCCCGGAAATGAAAAACTCCTCCGTGTTCCCACTCGCCCGGCGACGATAGTAAAGGCCAATCAGCAGGTTGACCAGCAAGTACCCAACGATGACAACCCAATCCGTAGATGTAAGGGTCATGAACTCTCCCGCTACCGGGCTATTCTATCCGTTCACGTCTCGCGTGCCAGAGGAATCCCAATGAACCGTCGCTCCGGTTGAAAGCTGCACCCAGCACGCCGGTGAGTCAGACGGTGGAGAAGGTCATCAAGCACTAGAACGTTGCGGGCCGCCGACGGTAGATCGCTGTCTCTTTAACGCCACCTACCAGCGAATAGTTGCTCTCAATGGTGTCGTGAAACGCCCGGATCTCATCGGGAGAAAGATTGTTCCTATATTCCCCAAACCAAGGTGACAGAACCAGCAGGGGTATTTCGCGTCGGGAGATCGCACTCAAGACCTGATCGTGCGAAACCACGTGATATCGGGCTCTTTCTGCGGGACCGATCTTATCCATGATCCGGTAAACGAAGTGGTTCTCCAGGCCCGGAAAGTATCTCCTCCCGGACAAAAAAACATAACCCGGCCAGAAGGAAAGCACGACTTCGTCGGGACGACTGTTGGCTTCGATGAGGCGCGTCATCTCTTCATAATTCGCAAGTTGCCAGACGGCATCTCGCGATTGCTCAGCGGTTTCCGCACCGATTTCAACGGCGAACAGAATTACGGCCACCAGTGCCAGAATAATCATGCGTTTCGGCCCAGCTCTCCAGGTAATGCGCAAGCCTTCAGCCAGAAACGGAATCAGAAACGGAACCAGCGGGCCGTCGAAATATTGGTCGTAGGGAGGAAACGGCACGAGCGCAACCACCGTGTAGGTAACAAGCATCAGGAGTGCGGCCTCGAAGTAACGGTAATCCTGTTCATCGTAGGGGCCTGCCCGGCTTTTTTGAAGCCTCCGAAGGCTTATGCCACCGATGATAGATAACGCGATCCCGAGGGTGAAATAAGGATGCGACCCGAGCAGCCGAACCACTACAGCGGTGAAGTAAACAACCGTCGTATGCTGGATGCTCCGGTACCCTTCTACAATTGCGCCGCTCCACATGTATCCCGCGTCTAGTTGATGGTACCGGACGTTGTTGAATAGGAATGCGCGCGGATCACGCGCGAAGCTGATAATCATGGGCAACAGGCCGCAGACCGAACCGGCAAGAAAGGTCAGGGTTTTCGGGTACCGCGGGTTCGATGTTCGGTGCTCACGGTAGAGCAACCACAGAAGAATCACAAACAGCACCGGTCCGTACAACGAACGGACCGATGCGCAACCTCCCAGCGCCAGCCCTGCGAAGAAGTACCAGCGCGTCCCCGTTGAATGTAAAGCGCTGTAGAGGCAAATCGTCGCAACGGTCATGAAAACATTAGCGAATGGGTATGTCTTGACCACCACGTTCCACGAAACCCAGTAAGGGTTCAAAAGAATCGCCGCAAACGTGACTAGGCCGATGCCCGTGGACAGCCGTTTGACAGAAGTCAGACAGACCCCCCACAGAAAAACCGCGAGGCTCCCGCAAGCCGCCGAGATAAGCCGCATGGCAACCAGCGAATGGGGATGAACCGCCCACATCCAACTGTACAGATAGGGCAGCAACGGCGCCTGCTGATAGAAAAAGTCCCGGTATGGAACCTTTCCCTGCCAGACTAGTCTTGCCGCAGTGGTGTAAAAGCCTTCATCACCATCGATAGGCCTGGTCGCTGCGTAGTAAGCAAGTCCGGCGGAATAAACAGTGGAGGCCAGTATCACTGTGATCAGGGTCCAGCGCCTTTTCGTTCTCTCATCGCTGTCCGGGTGCAGGTTGGCACGCTCGTTCTTGGCTGCGCCCCACGAGTTCGCGGCATGGTTTTGTCGCTTCGAGCTGTGAAAAAACCTCCACCGGCAGGGGAGGAGGTTTCGGTCTTCATTACTAATATTTTCGCGTTTGGATGCCCCAGGAACGATCAGGGACGAAGTCAGATTCATCTCAGGTCACCGAACCACTTACGGAAAGCATGTCAGAAAACCACGTGGGGCACTTCCCAGGTTCAGCGAGTAGCTCACTAACTGCTAGAAACAACACTACTTCCACCCTTTATACGGGTATTGCCGTACATACAACACGGTAACCACAATATGTTCCACGTGGAACACTTCTCAAGCGTTGAGATCAGGCGGCGTGGACCCCGCTGCTACCAGCGAGGTTCGCGAGGCTGGCGGGCGTGGCCCTGGTAGTCGTCGCGTCCCCCACCACCGCCACCGGAGCGCCCACCGCCGCCTCCAGGACGTCCACCACCGCGCGGTCCGCCGGGACCGCCACGATCGGTCTTGGGACGCGCCTCGTTGATGTTCAGTGCGCGGCCGCCAAGCTCTTTGCCATTCAGCGCCGCGATGGCCTTCTCGGCTTCCGCCGCGTCGGACATTTCTACGAAGGCGAACCCGCGGGAGCGGCCGGTGTCCCGATCAGTTACCACGCTGACTTGATCGATTTTTCCGTGGGGTTCAAACAAGGTTCGCAGCTCTGCTTCGGTGGTGCTGTGAGGGAGGTTGCCAACAAAAAGCTTCTTCATGGATTTCCTTTTCCTGTGAGCCAACGCAAGACGTCAGATTTGGTCGGCGGGTTTGGTAATGAGCAAGCTGTTATGTCAGTGGCGAAGGCACAGGCAGGATAGCATCAGCGATGTTTCTTCGCGGCTGAGGTCCGGACTGATTATACCTGCTTGCCCTTGACTGCAAGGAGAAATATGAAATTCACGCGAAAGGCGGGTTCTGGGGCATGATCCATTTCGGTGCTGGTTCGAGTCGGTATTACCTTGGATACCAATGCCGCTGCCGTCCGAGTTGACTGATCTGCTATACTGTAGTTGCGTTTGAACGAAATCGGTTGTTGAGCAGCTTCTTGCATACCAGCTAGTCCTGCCCTTAGTACCTCCGACTCGCACCAACGTAAATAACTAAAAAGGAAACAAGTAACAAAATGGCAGAACAAGGAACAGTAAAGTGGTTTAACGACGCCAAGGGCTACGGCTTTATCAGCCGCCAGACTGGCGAAGATGTATTTGTGCATTTTTCGGCCATCCAGGCGGGCGGCTTTCGCAGCCTGCAAGAGGGCCAGAGCGTAGAGTTCGAGGTCACCAAGGGACCGAAGGGCTGGCAAGCTGAGAACGTTCGCCCTCTGTAAGTCGGCGATGTACAACCAGAATTCGTGCCCGCCAACCGCAACAAGGGGCGGGCACGTTTTGCAAGACACAGTTCGTACGACACAATTCGCACTCCAGAGTGGAGTCTTCCACATGCAACCTGAATCCAAGGGCTCGTTCGCAGTGATCCGCTACAACTTGCGCACCTATGAATCGGGCGGCGTCATGGCCGTGATCAAAGGGCGCGAAACCGCCGAGTCAATCCTCAAACAGTTTGAACAGAGCCAGACATCGGAAGACCGGCATATCGGCTGGCGGTACTTTCTGGAAAAGACTGACTTGAAGGTGGGGATGGACCCTGTCGAGGCCACCAACCTCCGCCAATCGCGTCTGGAGATGCGCGAGTCGCAAGCCTAGGCTTTAATCTTTTCGCTTCTCAAAATCAACTTCCATTGCTTCTCGCCTCCTACTCTTCCGCCAAGAATACGGAAGAATGGGCCACCCTAGTTTTTGTGTGATTTAGAGTTGCCGTCAAGCGAATCACTTGGCTTTTTCGATGACTGCCTTGACCTTTCCGTCGCGGATCGCACGTTTGAGCGCGGCGTGGTCCTTTTCGTTCTGGTCGGCATACGCGATCGAGAAAGCGGCGAGAGCTTTATCGAAAGCGTCGCTCTTGCCCAGGTAGCCACTGATCATCGCGGCGTCCCCAGAGCGCGCGTGGGAGAGCGCCAGCGAGTAGCCGCAACACTCGGCGAAGACGATCATTCTGGCTGTTTCGAAGGTCTCAACGGCAAACTTGATCTTGACGTCGCGGAGCTGGCGGACATAAAAATGACGCCCTCCCTGACCCTCGGTCCAGCCGAGAAAGATGTCGCTGGCCGGCTGCATGAGTCGGATGCCGTTCACGACACGTTGTCCGTGGTTCGGGGTAGACGCTCTTTCCTGCAAAGCCCTCCAGCACCGAGGCGCGCGCCTCCTTGACCTGCAAAATGAGAGGATCTCCTCCGCCCGCCACAAAGAGCATCATCCAGCAGGCGGTGCCGACGCTCCCGACGCCGACTACCTTGACCGCAGCGTCCTTGAGTTCGTAGCGGTCGAGCAACATGCGATAGTTAGGCGCCAGGGTTTCGCGGTACTCGGGCGAAGGCGTCCTGACGTCGGATGGATCTCCCCGGCGGTGTGACCTTTCCAGTGGAAGATCGCCGGGAGCTGGTCTTTGATGACCGGCGACCCGCCCGAATCGCCGACGAGCTTCGGGAAGAGGCCTTCCGAGGTGCTGCTCTCACGCGCCTTCGCCAGGTTCTTGATCGCGCCGCGGCGGATCCCGGTATCCTTGACGCTCGCGATTAGCATCTCGGCCTCGACGGCGAAGTACCACAGGTCCAGCACCTTCATGTCGGCGAACTCGGCCATGTGCTCGCGGTAGGACCGGACACAGGTGAGAACCGCATCCTCGGCGACGGATTCGCTGAGGCCGTTGTCGCGACAAGCGATCACGAAACTCGCCGCGAGACGCTTGAGGTCCCACTCCCAGGGTGCCGGAAGGGTCTCATCGAGATCGTTGATGGCGAAGATGACTTGCCGCTCTGGGGTGGCGAGGCCTCGGAAGTTGACCAGGTGGGAGTCTCCGCCGCATTGCACGCGGATGCCGGTAGACGGAATGCCCGCCAGATCCACCGCCATTGCAAGCGCCGAGCCGCGGTAGAAAGTAAAGGGAGACGCCACCATGCGCCCGTGGCGAAGAGGAAGGAGCTCGGTAAGACGCCCCTCGTCGGCCTGCAGTACCAGGCGGACCGGGTCGGGCCGGTGGTGCGGTGGCTTCCACTCGGCGTGCGAGGTTCGCGGACACTTCTCCCGCAACGCTTTGCCCATCGCCTTGAGCTCGGCTCGCGAGCGGTGTGCCATGAAGGCCGGGATCTTGTTATTGTGGGGCTGATGGGATATTGACGTCACCGCCTTGGCTGCTGGTGTCATAGTTCCTTTCCATCAATACGAAGCTTGGCGAAACGGTTCGGCGCCTATTGAACGGCCATCGAACCCTTGGCTTCCTCCTCAAGCAGTCGTTTCCTTTCCTCCTCTGTCAGCTTGTCTGGTTCGAGAATTACGACAAATTTCTTGAGTGTTCCCGTGAATGCAAACGGCATCTTGTCGTTGTAGTCCTCGATCACCGGAGTTCCCGTATCTTCGCCTACATCGAAAGTCTCATCAAGGGAGAAACGGATCGGTATCGTTCTAGGAATCTGCCCTTGTGCAACCTGCTTACCGTCCACGAACAATGTTCCCGTTGCACCCTTGCCAATCCCGCCTCCGTCGTACTTGAAGCTAAAGCGCACCACATGATTGCCAGCCGGGATTGGCTGGTCAGAAACGATACGGAACTTATGTTCAGGCTGGTTTGAAAATGCGTACGCAAATTCCGGTTTGCTGTCCTGCATCAGCAGCGCCCAGCCTCCGAAACGGCCACCTATGGTTGCCAAGACCCCGCTCGCACCATTATTGGGAATCGTTACCTCCGCCGCTACCACCCAAGATGTGTTCTTAAAATTCGGCGCGGAACCTTCAGGAATGTGAAGCATCCCCGGATAGTAAGTGAACTCGGTGCGGCCACCTGTCAAGCTCGGTCGGATTCCCGGAGCGAACCGTGGCGCGGCACTCGAATCGAGTGGATAGACGTTGTACTTCTTTGCCTCAACGTCGAAAGCGTCCTGAAGCTCCTTAAGCTTGCCGGGATTCTTCTCTGCCAGATTGTTCGCCTGACTAAAATCTTCGTTGATGTTGTACAACTCCCACTTGAAGTCATCAGGGGCGACTTCCGGACCTCGTGTCACCCAAGGAAGCCGGAGCGGTGTCGTGCTCGCCATCCAACCATCCTTGTAAATTGCGCGATTGCCCATCATCTCGAAATACTGGGTGGGGTGACGTGTCGGAGCCTTCGCATTGTCAAATGTGTAGACCAAGCTCGTGCCATCCAAGGGTTTCTGTTCAACTCCGTCCATCAATTTTGGCGGAGTGATCCCAGCGGCTTCGTAGATGGTTGGCACGATGTCGATGACATGGCTAAATTGAGACCGTATGCCACCTGCGTCCTTGATGTGTCCCGGCCACGAAATCACCATCCCATTGCGCGTACCACCGAAGTGCGATGCGACTTGTTTCGTCCACTGCATCGGCGAATCCATCGCATGCGCCCAGCCAACTGGATAGTGGTTGTAGGCCATCTGGCCACCCAACTGGTCCATCATCGAAAGCAGGTACGGCAGGCTCTCCGGTACGCCATTGGCAGCGGTGCCCACCTCGTTAGTCGTGCCCTGTAGGGAACCCTCGGCGCTCGCACCGTTGTCTCCCATGATGAAAATCACAAGCGTATTGTCGAGTTGACCGGATTCCTGTACCGCGTCGAGCAAGCGCCCGATTTGATTGTCAGCGTAGGAGAGTGCGCCCGCGTAGACTTCCATCATGTGCGCGAACAGACGTTTCTGGTCGGCTGACAGCGAGTCCCACGCTGCAAGCTGATCCGGGCGCTTTGTCAACTGAGTATTGGCTGGCACGATCCCGAGTTGCTTCTGACGTGCCAGAGTCTCTTCGCGAACTTTGTCCCATCCCTGATCAAACTGCCCCTTGTACTTCGCTATCCAGTCTTTGGGCGCGTGATGCGGCGCATGTGCGGTGCCTGTCGCATAGTAGAGGAGCCACGGCTTGGTTGGCGCGAGTGCGTGCTGCATCTGCATCCACCTGATCGCCTTGTCCGCCAAGTCATGATCGAGAATGTAATTCGGGTTTCCAAGATAGGGCATGACGGGCGTGGTGTTCTCATACAAATTGCCCGGCTGCCATTGGTCGGTGTCGCCCCCGAGGAACCCATAGAAGTATTCAAAGCCTAGCCCGCTCGGCCATAGATCATACGGGCCTGCCTGACTCGACATCCAATCTGGCACGTTGTGCATCTTGCCAAACCATGAAGTGTTGTAGCCGTTCTCCCTGAGAACTTCTCCCACGGAACCTGCACTTTTAGGTACAAGCGAGTTGTAGCCCGGATAACCAGTGGCCATCTCTGTGATAATGCCGCTTGCGACTGAGTGGTGGTTGCGCCCCGTAATTAGGGCGGCACGGGTCGGTGAGCAGAGTGCGGTAGTGTGGAACATGGTGTACCGGAGTCCGCTGTCCGCCAGCCGCGAAAAGTTGGGCGTCTGAATCGGCCCGCCAAAAGTGCTGCTCGCTCCAAAGCCAACGTCATCGGTCAAGATCAAGAGGACATTTGGAGCGCCTTTCGGCGCCTCGACGCTCTTGGGAAAATCGGGAGTGGAATCCTTCGCAGTGCGTCCGATCTTGCCTTTGAATGGGGGTTGCGGCTGTGGTAGGACGTCCTGCGCAGACGCTCTGGGCGCCGCTAGGGCCAGCGAAAGCAAACTCAGGCTGACTGACAATTTCGCAATACTCTTTGGTTTCAATTTTATGGCTCCTTACTTTGTTGCTCTCGAATTTTCGTGCCGCCACAGTGCGCGTGTCCTTGCCAAAGTTCGCTTCAGTTCTCCGATCCCCCTGAACAGCCTGTAGCCTCGTGAACTGCCCTTGACCGGCATTTCCATAAAGACTTTCATCGTGGCATGTAGTACCTGCAACGGATAGTTGCAGAACTGCCATGCCAACCTTAGGGGTTGGCCTTATTCATGCAGTCCTTGATAAACGACCGACGATCCCCGCCCTTCAGGCCTTTTTTATCCGCGAGGTTCTTGCAGGTAGTTGCCTTGTCCTGTTCACTGACGTTGCCACCGGAGCTTGTGGCCTGGTTGAGGCAGTTCTGCATGAAGGTCTTGCGCTCGGGGTCTTTAAGGCCCTTCTTGTCGGCGGCATCGTTGCAGGCTTTCGCTTTGTCCTGCGAAGACGCGGTTGAAGGCTGCGGTGGGCTGTACGGCGGAGTTTTAGCGGCGACCACCGAGGTAAGGCTCGTCGCCAACAAGAGCGACATCATCGCCGCCCATACGCAGTGTGAAATTCTTGACATGTAGATTCTCCTTCTTCATTCGGAATTTGCTGCGACATCGTGCACCTGTCACTGCCCTCCAAGCGGCTTGTAATCGGAATTTGTGGTCGTCACCACGAGCTTCTTGGCGGTGGCATTAAGGACTGTCTGCTGTACATAGTTCGTGCCGTCCGGCAGGCTGGCAAACTGAACCGCCAATGTGACCACATCCTTCGGGTCATCCATATATGTGTTCACGTTCACCGAGGAAATCTTTTTTGCTGCAGCGTCGAAAGAGATTGTCATCTGGTCGCCGGGCAGGGCGTAGTCTTTGAATACGATCTGCGGGGGATTCAACGAGACTTTCGCGGCCTGGAAAGCCTGTTGCATGCTTTGCGGATCGGGTGGAACGTACTTGGCGAGCAGGACCTTTACCTGTCCCATGTAGTCCTTCATCTCTTCCTTCTTGTTCGCGATCACCTTCTGCTTCATTTTTCCTCCGCTCGGAGGCGGGGGCGGGGCAGTTAGCGGTGTCTTTTGTACCTTGCCGTCTTGGCCATACTGGCACGCCGCTACGCTGGGAGGCTTGGGATCGCCCTTCAGTGTGAGTTGAGTGGTTTCCTTCCATTGATACTGGTGTAATTTCTGCTGGTTTTCCGCAACCGATTGTTTCACTGCTGCCAATTTCTGTTGCAGCTCCGCGCCCGCTCCGGCGCCGGTCTGGGCCATCGCAGGGACAATAGCCGCCAGCATCATGGCAGCTAGGATTAGCATTCGTTGATTGCCTGGGATGCGGTTTTCGATGCTCTGCTCCTGTGCTTGCGTAACCTCAGTGTTCATCATGGTGTCCTTTCTAGTTCAGATCATCGTCTTTGTAGTACTTGGTGCTCTTAGCGGTGATTTCGAGAGCGAGGCCCTTGTCAGTGAGTTGATACATCCAGACGCCATCCGAGACCGACGCCGCTCCAGCCAGCGCTTCGCCCTTGTCTCCATTTTTCGCAGCGGCGGTGGCTTGTCCGCCGAACTGCCACCCGGAATTCACGAAGCCGTTAAAAACTTTGTCGTTGTCAAAAACGAAGATCACGCTGAATTTCTTCACGCCCATACCGAGCCCGGCCTGGCGGCAACGCCTTTTCCGTTGCCGGAGCCGGCGACCAGAATCTTTATGCCCATGTTGCTGAAGACCGCATATCCTGCGGCCCCTTCGACCGCAGCCTTGGCCTTTGGCTCCGCTTTGTAGAGGCGCTGAAGGGTACTCTTCTCCATTGTGCGGATATCGTTCTGCTTCTTTTCGATCTGGGGATCGGCAGCGTTTGCCATCACAGCCAGCGCGCAAACCAGAGCTGAGGCGAGGACGCGTCGCAGTTTTGTTTTCATAGTTGCCCTCTGTACTGGCCGACCCGTGCGTCGGCCGGCGCCAGCGCAAAGAGTCGAACCGTGTAGTCTATGCGTGCGGTCCGGCACCGTTAACTGGTAAAACTAGCAGTGCTGGGTCAGGGGCAAAAGGAGTTCTCCGCGATCGAGCGCCGGCCCCGCGTTGACGATCTCACGGGATCCGGCATCGATCGCCTTCGTTCACAATTTTGGACAGGCGGCGTCCACCGTAGGTGTACGTGACCTTCAAGGTCTTATTCGTCCCCTTATTCGGGTCACCGCCGAGGTTGGTGTTGTTTACCTTGAAGTCGAGCGAGTTATTCCGGATCATGCTCCTGACGCGCATGGTAACGTCGCTGCCCTTTCCACTCATGCCGTAGATCGCCTTATCAACGGACAGGCGGAGATTCTGATTGAGGATCTGCGCCCCGACTGGCAAAATTGAGCTGGCGAGAACCAGAAATAACAGGAAAACAGTCGTGAACGAGTGCCTTCTCATAAGCCCCTTTTGAAAGCCCCACTAATGCATGCCGATCTTGCGCGAGCGATCGGTGCAGTGCCTACGTTATCGCGGCGCGTATGTCTGCGCGACTGGCAAATCTGACAGCCTCGACGCGGACGGGCGGAGCTTCGCTCTGCGGTACGGGTTCCTTCGACCTCGCTCAGGAAGGGCTCCGACCCGCCCCCACTCAGACATGTTCTCCGTCTATCTTTAGTTGGACAGGGTTTTTTCTATCGCGGCTTTGAGATCGTCGTATTGCATCAGGCCGGGGTGGTAGAGGACGACGCGGCCCTTGCGGTCGAGCAGGACTAACGTCGGCGTGGTGCTGGCGCCGTAGTTGGTGAAGTTGGTTTTGCTGATAGGGACGGGGATGTTTTGCAATCCGGGATAGAAGTGCTGCCAGACTTGTCCGATGTAGGCGATCTCGTCTTTGGGCTTGGCGTCTTCTCCTCGGGCCGCGTATCCGTAAAGCTGGGTTGGAGCTAGGACCGCTAAGCCTTTGGGCGCGAACTCGGAACTCAGCTGGCTGATGATCGGGCCTTCATACTTGCAGTCTCCGCACCAGTGCGCCCAGAAAAATAACAGAACGGGCGAACCTTTGAGTTGGCTCAGAGGGACGGGGCGTGCTCCTAGATATTCTTCGGTACTGAGCGGCAGTGCGGGTTGCGCGGTGAGGTTGAGCAAGTTGAGATTCTTGTGCAGGCGCGGGCTGATTGATGTGTTGCCGTAGATCACGAGAGCGCGCCGGAGCAGGGCCGCGGCTTGCTGGTTCTGGCCATGGGCGGCCAGCACCTGGGCTTGGACCTCGAGCGCGGCTCCGAGCGCGATGGGCAGGTGCGGTTCGGCGTCGAGGGGCCGCTTCTGCAGAAGCTGGCGGGCCAGGGCTTCGGTCTGCTTGGCGGCGGCGCCAGCCTGTGTTAGTTCGTTTGCGGCCAAGGCTTCACGAGCGGTCCAGGACAGCGCTTCGAGGTACGCGGGATCGACGCCGTGCGCAGTGCGATACTTTTGCAGTGCGGCATCGGCGGCGGTAAAATTTCTTTGGGCGAGCGCGGCGCGGACTTCGTCGACGATGTCGGCAAAGGCAAGCGAGGAGAGCAGGAGCAGAATTGTAAGATGGCGGAGACGCATGTATCCATGATGCAACTTGAAGGGAAAGGATTCGAGTGGAGGGTTAGGAAATCTCCCGAGCCACACAGGCAGGGATGACGTCACCATCACCCCTGCCCTCATCAGCTTTTCCAGGGACCGGCGTGAGGATATCTCATCATTTCCGGCCAGCTAACAACTCCTCCGGATGGAACAGGTCTCCCGTGTGAAGCAGGTCTTCACTCGGGGGGACCTCTTCGTAGGCATGCTCACCGTGGATCGATTCATCCAAGCCAATTTCCTCGCTCATCTCGCTGACTTTCACCGCCGTGAAAGCATCGATAATTCGTAACATCCCGTAGGTAAACACGAAGGCCCATACCGACGAGAAGGTCACGGCCACAACTTGTTTCAGCAGGAACGTCGGATCGCCGTAGAGTAAGCCATCGGCACCGGCGGGGTTGTAGGCGCGGCTGGCGAAAATTCCCAGCATGACGATGCCGAGGAAACCACCGACGCCGTGCACACCCCAAACATCCAGGGCGTCATCCCATTGCAATTTATTTTTCATCTCGACCGCGTAGTAGCAAACCACTCCAGAAACACAGCCGATGATGACCGCCGTGGTGGGAGAAACGTATCCGGCCGCGGGAGTGACGGTGGCAAGTCCGGCAACAGCACCGGTGAGCAAGCCCAGGAACTTAGGCTTCTTTTCGTTGAGCCAGGCCACCAGCAGCCAGGTGACGGCCGCGAATGAGGCTGCTAAATCGGTATTGAGAAATGCGGTTGCGGTGACGGAATCGACGCGCATTTCACTGCCGGCGTTAAAGCCGTACCATCCGAACCAGAGCAGGCCGGTTCCCAGCGCAACCAGTGGAATACTGTGCGGACCGCGATCTGCCGTACGACGCTTGCCCACGTACAGCACCGACGCCAGGGCGGCGATGCCTGCGATGTTGTGCACCACGATGCCGCCGGCGAAATCCAGCACGCCCCACCTCTGCAGCATGCCTCCGCCCCAAACCATATGGACGAAGGGAAAATAAACGAAGGTGAGCCAACCGGTGAGAAACAGCATGTAGGCTTTGAAGGTGACCCGATTGGTGAAGGCACCCGAGATCAGAGCGGGCGTGATAATGGCGAACATCATCTGGTAAGCGATAAACACGAATGCCGGGATGGTGATGTTCGGCGACGGAGTACTGAGATCGATCCCGCGCAGAAAGGCGTTGTGGAAGTTGCCGATGACCCCGTGCCAGTCCCCGCTGAAACAAACCGAATAGCCGTAGACGTACCAGAGCACCGTCGTCCAGCCCATCGAGACGAAACTCTGAATCATGATGGCGAGCACGTTCTTGCGCCCAACCAGGCCGCCGTAAAAGAAAGCGAGGCCGGGTGTCATCAGCATGACCAGGCTGGTGCATAAAATCATGAAACCGGTATTACCAGTATCGAGATGTAGCATTGATCTTTCTCCAGGCGAAAAATTTCGAAGACATAGGAAATTCCGATGGCCGCTCGAAATCGTGAAGACAACGAAACGGCGGATGCTGCCGGGCTGGAAGTGAAGAAAGGGCCAGCGCTCTCGGGCAGCACCATTGTTCACTGCTGACTCTACGGAGGACCTCAGTCCCTCCTTTATGTAGGAGCGTGCGCTCTCGCGAGCTCAAACGCGGTGAGGTAGGTCACGGATGGTGGTGACGGAAAGCGGCGCGCCCGAATCGAGCCACTGCCGCTGTCTTAGGGATGACTAGCCAGGAATGATCTGGGGTGCATTGTAAAATATTGATACATAGACAGTTACGCTATCAATAGTGAAATGTCTTGGTAATTTCGGGGATATCTGCTGTACAATTCTGCTGCGTTTGATCTTTGCAGTTCTTTGCAGTTTTTCAGCAACTCCCGCGACAGCAGCGTGACCTGCCTGCAGAAGTTCTGCGATGGACCCAGCGCACATCTGACAAAAAAGGAATCGAGCAACATCATGGAAACAGGAACAGTAAAGTGGTTTAACGATGCCAAGGGCTATGGGTTTATCAGCCGCCAGAGCGGCGAGGACGTGTTTGTACACTTCTCGGCGATTCAAGCGGGCGGCTTCCGCAGTCTGCAGGAAGGGCAGCAAGTGCAGTTTGATGTGGTCAAGGGCCCCAAGGGGTGGCAAGCCGAGAACGTCAAGCCGGTATAAACCACTTACAAATCTTCGAGACTGGGCGGCCCACCAGGCCGCCCTTCGTTTTGCGAGAGACTTTCTTCTCCCGCAGGACGACACCATTGACAGGGCTGTCCGTCTGTAATACGTTCTGAGGCGCGCCGGTGTATTTGGCGTGTGCGGCGCGTTGCCCTCCCCCAATTTTCAAACGCCCGCCTGTTTCGCTCTCGTGCTTGTGCTGGAGACGGTTGTGTTGGTCCAGCACGGGCAAGGACGCCCTCGCCTACACGGGCTATCCCTGGACCTACGCGAGCCGCAAACAGAATCAGGAGTTGCCATTCTAGGGGGAAACATGACCAGCTTACTAAAACCGTTGCGGGTGCTTTCTATGGCCGGTGTCCTTGCAGTGTGCGGCGGGAGCGGGTTCGCTCAGCAGTATCTTTTCACCAACGACAACGTGGCTAACAGCGGCAACAGTACAACCATCCTGAGGGTGAACGGCAACGGCGCGCTGAAAGTAGTTAAAACCTACCCGACTGGAGGGTCGAGCGCGGGCAACGGATACTTCGCGATCTCTACCGTGACGTCCTCGAAAACGCGGCTGGGGACCTGTCTGTTTGTTTCGAACGGTGGAGACAGCACGGTCGCAGCATTTCAAATGAACCTGTTCAACGGAACTTTGACGGCGGTCCACGGCTCTCCATTCAAGGATGGGGCCTCGGGTAAGCAACAGTTTGGGATAGGGCTAACAGCGGGCGGCGGTCTCCTGTTCGCGGGCAACACCAACAACAACAGCATCTCGGTGTTACGAATCAGCGCCGGTTGCTCGCTCAAGCTATTGAAGATGTCTACGGTTCCGGGTTCGCCAGCAGGCATGAAGGTCACCCCGGACGGAAGTTATCTGATAGCCGCCTACATCGGGCAGGTGGATTCGTTCAAGGTCGACCCCACCACCGGAGATCTTACCGAGCTTGGTCCATTCAAGCCGCAAGGATCTGCTGCGGGCGTCGAAATCAGTTGCGATGGCACCATCGCATACTTTGGCGATGCGGCGTCGCACACGCAGGTGGAGGTTTTCAGCATCAGCTCGAGTGGAGAACTGAAGGAGGTGAACAATTTCACCAACAGCAACGGCCAGAGTTCCAACAATGTGATGCTGAGCGTTGATGGGAAGCATCTGTACGTGAGCAACACGATGTCGAACCAGATTACGACTCTTTCCGTGGGTTCCAACGGGGCTCTGACTTATGACAGTACGGTTAAGCTGAACAAGCCCGGGCTGTATGCATTAGGGCTGGCAACGGGGACGAGCGGTCTGGACATTTTCGTGTCCGAGCAGAACAATCCGGAGGCGATCGGTGTTCTGGCGGCGAATGGCGGAACCTTGAAGGAAGTTCCTGGCTCTCCGTTTCAGGTGATGAAGAACGGCTCCGATCCGGCCGGGCTGACCGCAGTCCCGAAGGCTTGCGCGTTGGACTAATCGGTCCGCAGTTACGGTTGCGCATCGCGGATGAGAACAACGTCGGAATCGGTATGGCCGCGGATGATGCCCAACTTGGCGCCGTCCGACGACCAGCGGAAATCGCCGATCAGTTCGGACTTGAAATCTGTGATCTGTTTGCCGGGTGAGCCGTCCAGTGGCTGGAGCCAAAGGTTGTCCGCTCCGCCGGTGAGGGTGGGATAGACCACTGCTTTTCCATCGTGAGCAAAGCGCAGGGATCCGTCGCGGGGACGCTCGAAATCGAGTGCCTTTACTTCCTCGCCAGAATCCATGGCAATCAATACTAATTTCTCCTTGTGGGTTTCCCCATGATGGAAAGAGGCAAGGGCAACGAGCTTGCCATCGGGAGAAACGTCAAATCCCGGAACCATCAACTCTTCGGAAATTCGCTGCGAGGCTCCGCCCTCCAGAGGCACTTTCGTCAATTTGTTTTCGTTTCCTTGATCGTCATAGATGACCCAATGTCCATCGGGTGAGCAGACCGGGGTTTGGTCCCCTCTCCCGCTGGTGAGTTGTTTCAAGTTTCCTCCGGTAGCGTCCATGCGCCAGATATTCTGCGCGATCTTCCCGTTGCGAAGAGCGACCCCGGTAAACACAATGAAACGGCCATCGGCGCAAGCGGACGGCTGGAAGACCAGCAGGCCGGGTTCGGTCGCCAGTTCGGTCTTAGCTCCGGAGTCGGCGTTCAACAGGCTCAGAGCAAATTCCTGATCGATTAACAAATGGCCATCCGGCGTCCAACTCAAATTCGATACACGCATGCCCGAAGTGAGCTGCTGGGCTTGGCTGCCGCCCGGCGACGCTGCTGGCAGAACAAAAACACCGCTGTGGCCCTCATTCAAAACCGAAGCCAGGGTGTGTCCGTCGGCCGCAACACTGAGGGCGGAATAACTGTTGGTGTCCCGGGTCACGGGGCGGATCTTGCCCTCCGGATAAGAAATGAGAACAATCTGACCCCGACTGAAATTCGAAGTCTGGTCCCGCGACAAAGCCAGCAGACCACTCCCATCGGGCAACCAAGTCGGCTGGTTAAAAACACTTTTGCTGGAGGCGAGGAACAGTCGTAGTTGCCCGCTATCTACATCGATGGCGGCCAACCCGGCTAACTCATCTCCGGGCGGTCGCGTAACGCCGACCATCGTCTTTCCATCCGGAGACCAGGTGGGTTCGTCGAAGCGGGCCACCGCAGCGCCTGTAGTCAAAACTTTGATGCTGCCGTTCTCCGCGGATTGAACCACCAGCCGGTACTTGCCGACTTCCGGATTGTTGTAGACCACGTACGCAAAGCTTCGGCCGTCGGGAGAGAACGTGACGTTCGTATCGATATCGGTTACGAGCTTTTGAGGAGTGCCACCTAATACCGGAGCGCGGTAAAGAAACTTCAGCTCCTGGCTTCCGGGCTCGCTGCGCACGAAATACAGGTAATTGCCGTCGGGCGAAAAGCGCAATCCGATGTAGTTTGCCTGCGCGGGCGGAATCACCTGAGTATTGCTGTTGGTGGGGACGTTGCGCAGCCACAGGCTCTCCTGGCCGTTGTCGCGAATCACATTCAGGATGTACTTGCCATCGGGAGAGATAGCGGCCAGAGTGGCCTTGCCGTTTTCCGTAATCTTGTTGATCGAGATATTTTGAAAGGCAACGGTACGGTTGCGGCTAATCAGAGCGTAAATGCCGTACGCGGCCGCCGCGAGCAGGAAGATGGCGATGAGCGTAATGAAGCCGGTTCCGAGTTTATGCTGGCGCGCGGCTGCGGCGACTGCAGAGCTGCTGCTGGGACGCGCCGGAGCAGTCAGCATTTCACTGGGCGGCGTAGCGATAGAAGCCGACGACTGTGTCTGCGCAGTTTTGCGGCCGGACTCGGTGTCTCGCTTCAGACGTTTGAGGTCACCCCGTAAATCCGCGGCGGACTGATAACGCAGGTCGCGATCCTTCTCCAGCAGTTTGTCGATGATCTCCTGAAGCTTGGGTGGAAGCTGGGGATTGAGTTGTATCGCAGGGATGGGATCACGTTCCAGGATGGCATTGAAGATTACCGCCGAGGTGCTGCCGGGAAAGGGCAGACTTCCGGTCGCGCTCTGGTAGATAACCACGCCCAGCGAGAACAGGTCGGTTCGCGGATCGAGTTCTTCTCCGCGGGCCTGCTCGGGCGACATATAGGCAACCGTACCCACCGTGCTGCCGGGGTTGGTCAGGCTGGCGGTGCGGAGACCGTCCTGAGTGACGCCGATTGTCTGGGCGGCGGTTTCGGTTGTGCGCGTCAGCTTGGCAAGGCCGAAGTCCAACACCTTCACCGGACCCCGCAGGGTCATGAAAATGTTCGCTGGTTTGATGTCGCGATGGACGATGCCCTTCGCGTGTGCCGCGTCGAGCGCGTCCGCCAGTTGAATGCCGAGGTCGAGCAAGCGCTGCAGCGACAGCGGACCGCCGGAAAGCTTGGTGTCGAGGCTCTGGCCCTCGAGCAACTCCATCGCGATAAACGACTGGTCGCCATCTTTCTCGACGGCATAAATGGTGCAAATGTTGGGGTGATTGAGGGCCGAGGCGGAGCGAGCTTCCAGCAAAAAGCGGTCGAGAGCGGAGGCATCGCCGGCCAGTTGTGGAGGCAGGAACTTCAGGGCCACGCGGCGGCCGAGGGTGAGGTCCTGGGCTTCATAGACGATTCCCATCCCACCGCTGCCCAGGCGGCCGGTGATGCGGTAATGCGAGATGGTTTGGCCGATCATACTTGCCAGATCAGGGTTGATCGATGGTGAAAAAAATTGACCAAAGCGTCATCTTAGGTTCCATGGCGAGGCGAGTCAAACACCTGTGAGCGGTGGATGATTAAAATGCGCCCGCGTGCGCGAGGCTCCCTGACCTACAGTTAGACTCCCTTCCTGCAAAAACGTCTTGGGTTCAGACACGATCCGTGGCTAGGTGGCGCTTTCGGCGTCTGCAGCGGTGTTGAAGAAGCGGAAGAAGTGATCCACACGCGTGACCTGCAGTGCGTTGTGCACTCGATCGCTCACGCCCACCAGCGCGAGAGTGCGTCCGTCTTTTTGGTGAGTAACGTAGGCGCCCACGAGCGCGCCGATGCCGGCGGAATCCACGTACGGGACGCTGGTGAGGTCGATGATGAGGGCGCGAGAATTGTCCGCCCGTACCCTGGCCTGAAAGTCGAATAGCGTCGCGATGACCAACGGCCCGCGGAGGCGGAGGATGCGTTGTCCATCCTTGGTACCAGGGAAATCCTCAATGACAAGGGGCTCTTGTGGCATTGCGAGATATATTAGGGACGGAAGCGCGATGGTTTGTCAAATGAACGTTAATTTTTTCGGATCAGTCCGGTCCCTACCGGCGCGGGCGTCGTTACTAATTCCCATATTTGCTGATGACATATTTGCCAACTTCGGCTTCGAGTTGTCCGTAGTCAGAGTGGATGGTGGCCCGCAAAGCGGCTTCGGTCGAACTGCCTTGTCCGAGCCTTTCGAGGATTCGTTGCAGATCACTCATGCCGTAGGTATCGCTGATGTACTGCACCGCAGCAAGTGATTCTTCATAGGCGATGGTGGCCTGCGCTCCGGAGAACCGCATGAAACTGCCTTCGAGGGCGTTGAGCGGGATCTCGCGCTGTGTGCGGAAGAGTTCAGCCAAAAGCTGCCCATGGGACAGTTGCTTGGGTTCGACGGCCTGGGCAATGCCCTCGTTGAGCCACTGTGGACAGCGCCCGCCCGAAAGCTGGTTAATAAAGGAGTGTGCGAGTTCGTGCTTAAGCACGCGGGCCAGCTCGGGCGTGACAGAAGTCAGACCGTTGATCGGGATACGCAACTTCCCGTCATAAACCGCTCCGCTCCATGAGGGCGCCTGGGTTACGTCAAAGAACGACTGTTCGGTATAGAGAACGACAGGAATGCTGTTGCGGGGAGCAATGCCCAGCTCGCGCACAAGATCGTCGTATTCCGACTCCAGGGTTGCGACTAGCTGGCCGCGTAAAGCTTCCGATGTTTGCTTGCCTTCATATTTCAAGGTGAAGTGGCTGCTCTCATGCTGCGTGTAGTCGGCCTCGGCGGTAGCGTCGCGCTGCGCTTTGTCCAGATATTTTTGTACGGTGGCATCGGGACGAAGCTCTAGAGAATGTTTCCAGCTGCGTACGGCGTCCGCGGTGTGGTCGGCGGCAAATTGGACGTATCCCAAGACCGTGAGCGCGTCAGGTGAATCTGGGGCTGCGCGGACGGCACGCCCGGCATAAGGCAACGCTTCAGTGGCATTTCCGGTTCTTACTAACAGCGCGGCATAGTAGTTCAGGATGGTCGGGTTCTCGGAATCGTAACGCAATGCGGCTTCGAAATAGGAGCGTGCCTTGCTGACATTTCCATGATCGAATTCATGCTTGCCGGCGATGAAGTATCCGGCAGCGGTCGCGGGGGTATTCCCGGCTTGTTCCAGAGCCGAGAGCGCATCGGTATCGACGTGGCCGCCCTGGATTATTTTGCCAATGAGTGCCGGATCATTCTTCAAATTGTCGGCCGGCGCAAAATCTGGCAGATTGTGCGCTTGCGTGGCGCTGCCTTCCGACGGAGAGCTAGCAGGAGGAGGTCCGCCGGCATCGATACGGTCCACCAGCGATTTAGGAATCGCGTAAGTGTTGTCGCCGATGTCGTACTCGATATGGGTGCCGGTGTCGCGAACATGATCAGCCCAGATGGTGCGGCCGTTCTTGAGATGAATGGCTTCCCCGGATGCGCAGACCACAGCCGCGGCCAGCAAGAAGGTTATAAACAAGGAGCAGATGACAGGTGTTCGCACTAAGGCGCATTCTAGAAGACAGGAAGTGGCAGGCGTAGGTGACCACGGTAATCTCAACCATGCGGAAAGTATTGCTGCCAATAGCTTGGCTGTTGCTGGTTTCGGTCACGGTGACGCCGTCTTGGAGCCAGGACGCGCCCAAGCCTGCGGGCGAGCCTGCGACGAAAGTCCTGGGCAGAACTCCGCCACCTCTCAATTCCGCCGAGAAACTTTACTTCCAATTGCGCACGGTGGGCCTGAGCAAGTCGCGCGTCTTTCGGCTGCGCGATGTCTCCATCGATCGGGCGGCATTTCACATTACTCTGAATGACGGTACGATTGCATTCACCGAGGATGTCGCTGGCCGGGTCACAGGCGCCTTTTTCGAGGGAGATGCGGACATCCTGCTGTCTCCTCCTAATCAGTATGAGCGCGCATCGATGGCATTGTTCACCGGCGGAGCCATCCTCGAAGAAAGGTTCGCAAGCGCATACTTCCGCTTCAATGACGATACTTTTACCCAGTTGAGGCCGTCACTGGTGCCGTCGGATGACGCCGAGACATTTGTACAGCAATGGAATGAGACTGCACACACTCTCGCCGAGGGCGACGCACTGCGCCTGTTGATGACTTTCAGCAGGTTTCTCCCGGATGGAGGCCAAACGGCCGAAGCTCCCGCAACGCCAGCCGGATCCTCAGACGAACCGGACCAATTTCTACACGTCCGTTTGCAAGGGCTGAGACTGGGAACTTTTGATCTTTATTTCGATTCGTACGCCCCCGAGCAGATCTGGGCCGGACAATTGAAGACGGTCGAGGGCGCCAGCTACTACGATGTCTGGACTTCGTTCTCCTCATCCCATACGAACGGCAGCACGGAGGCGGTGAACGCAACCCTTGGCGAGGGTGGCAAGCCTGACACAATCGCGATCTCCCGCTACAAAATTCGTGTGGCCATCAAGCCACCCACGCAAATCGATGCGGAAGCGCTCCTGCAATTGGAAGTGCGGCAGGGTGGTCAGCGATCGGTCGCATTCGAATTGTCGCGATCGCTTCAGGTCACGCAAGTGCAAGCGGACGGACATCCGGTCGAGTTCATTCACAATCCAGCGGTCGAGGGCACTCACAGGGCGCGGCAAGGAAATGATCTGGTCGCTGTTGTTTTCCCTCAACCCTTGCGGACTGGGCAAAAACTGGAACTGCGATTTATTTATGGCGGCGAAGTGCTCTCGGAGGCGGGAGCGGGTTTGCTCTATGTTGGGGCGCGGGGCACGTGGTATCCAAATCGCGGGCTGGTCATGTCCAACTTTGATTTGGAATTTCGCTATCCGGTGGGCTGGACGCTGGTCGCTACCGGAAAACGGACTGACCCGGAATCTTCTCTCAACCCGGACGATCCCGTCTCCGGTGCGACTCCGCTGCCCGGGGAGCAAGTGAGCCGATGGGTTTCCGAGCGGCCTATCCCAATCGCCGGATTCGATTTGGGGAAATATGAGCGGGTAGCGGCGCACGCTGGAGACGTCACGGTAGAGGCCTACGCGACCTCCAGCATGGAACGCGGGTTTCCGAAGCCAGCGGTCAGCGGTATGATTCCGAATGCGCCGGGCCCGGGTTTATCCCGGCTCCCCGGGACGGTCCTGCCTTCCGCACCTTCTCCTGCCCGAAATGCGCAAATCGTCGCAGCCACTTCTGCCCATGCCATCGAGTTTTTCTCGCGCCGCTTCGGCCCCTTCCCCTATAGCGATCTGAAACTGGTGCAAATGCCAGGCGGACTGAGCCAAGGTTGGCCGGGGCTAATCTTCCTCTCCAGCATGGCTTTCCTCACGGCAGAAGAAAAATCAGAGATGCATCTGACTCCGCTTGAACGGACCCTCATCAACCAGGTGGTTTCCCATGAGACGGCTCATCAATGGTGGGGTGATCTGGTGATGTGGAGTGGTTACCGCGATCAATGGATCGTGGAAGCCCTGGCGAATTACAGTTCGTTGATGATCCTCGAATCGGAAAATCCCGCGCAATTTCATGCGGTCATGGAGAAGTTCAAGGATGATCTGCTGGAGAAAAACAAAGCCGGGGTCCGGCTGATGGAGGATGGTCCCGTAACTCTTGGCACTCGCCTCACCTGTTCCCAATTCCCCGGCGGTTACGAGGCCATCAGCTATGGGCGCGGCACTTGGCTGTTTCACATGCTGCGGGTCATGATGCGTGACGCAGAACGGACAACCTCCGCCCGTGCTCATGGCGACGGTAAGGCTGGGAAACCGGATGAGCCTTTCGTGCGGGTACTCCGCCGGATCAGGGAACGTTACCAGGGAAAACCGATTACTACCCGCGAGTTGTTGCAGGCCTTCGAGGAGGAATTGCCGCCATCCTTGTGGTACGAACACCACAAGTCGCTTGAGTGGTTCTACCAAGGATGGGTAAATGGCACAGCCATCCCGCGCTTTGAATTGCACGGTGTGAAGTATTCCGACAACCCCAGCTCAACCACAATCAGCGGTGTGATCTTGCAAAAGAATGCGCCTGACAATCTGGTGACCTCGGTGCCGTTGTACGCATCGGTTGCAGGCAAAATGGTTCTGCTCGGGCAGGTGTTCGCCGATGGGCCAGAGACTGCATTCCACCTGAGCGCATCGCCGGGCGCACGCAAGGTCGTACTCGACCCCGATCAAACCCTGCTGTCACGATCCCGATAAACACGAATCGTGGCGTTGGTTCGTTTTCAGGACACATTCCCGATAATTTCATCGGTTTTTCCCGAGACGGTCGTTCGCGCCTGCTTCTGCGCAGCTCTCCGAGCCGGAGCGAAGTTCCCCGTGTCCGTAACTCGCGGTGAAATAGAGGCGGCTCTTACTCGCTCCCGCAATTCCTCCGATGGCGACGTAGGTGCTTCAACGTTTTGGTGTTGGGAGGACAAACAACGTGAGCCAGGCGCAAGCATCCTTGGAAATGATCCCGGACTCGGTCTCAGCGGTGACCACTGATTTACCTCGCGGCCGCGGAACCATTCTGCTGGTGGAAGATGAAGCTCTCTTGCGCGAAGTGACGGGCGAGATTTTGGAGTCCGCGGGCTATCGCGTGCTAAAGACTCGAAACGCCACGGAAGCGGCAAGCGCATTCCGCGAATACAAAACCATTGTGAAGCTGCTGCTGACGGATGTCGTTTTGCCGGGGCAAAATGGCCGTGACCTGGCGAACGAGCTGCGGAGCGTCTGTCCGGAGCTAAAGATAATCTTCATCTCCGGCTATCCCGAAAATGCAGTCACCAGAAACGGGATCCAGGAGGATGGCATGTTTTACTTGCCCAAGCCATATTCGCTGCAGTCCTTAACGCGAAAAGTGCGATTCGTTCTAGAGCACAAGGAAACCGAAAGCACATAAGTTGGCTGGTTGACCGCCCTTTATTTTTGAGATGTGCCGCCTTGGTAGCGCCGCTGTCCCGGCGGCGGTCGCGGTGGCGTCCTCGCCCCCGGTGAAGGCAAGTTCCCTCACGAAAGTTGTCAGGATCCGGCCCTACCAGAAGGTCAACGAAGCAAGCCCTAATGAGACACCTGATCTGCGGCAGTCTCCGAGCATGCAAGGAGTGAAAGTCACTATGGCCTCGCGCCAGGAACGGGCGAGTTGCTTACCCCGGGTTCAGGTTCATGCTTGCCGACGACCACTACGTCGACCCGGCGATTCTTAGCGCGGCCGGCCTCCGTGGTGTTGCTGGCGATAGGATGAAATTCGCCGTATCCACCTGCCGATAGCAACTGCGGAGCAAAACCGTATTTCGTAATCAGAACCCGAATCATCTCGGTCGAGCGGGCGGTGGAGAGTTCCCAGTTGGAAGTAAATTGTGTGTTGTGAATCCGCACATTGTCGGTATGCCCTTCGATGCGGATGTTGTATTGGCGTTCCCCGAGGAGTGCGGCCATTCGGCTGAAAGCCGCTTGTGAGCCCACTTTCACGCCCGCCGAACCGCTGTCAAAGAAACCAGCTTCCCTAAGGCTGATCACCAGCCCCTCATGCCCGGCTCGTACCTCGACTTCGCCGCGAGAGATCTCCGGCGCTAGAGCTTGTTCCAATTCCTTTCGCAGATCAGTCAGATCGTGGTTTTCGGGGGTCCGAGGCAGGACCGGCGCCACCTTCAAGATCTCGACAGTTTGCTCGATCGGTTCCGTACTCGACAGGTCAGCGGTTGGGTAAGCTCCGAGCTGTTGGAACGCCACCTGAATGGCGGTCGCTAGCCGGCCAACCTTCTTTTTGTCCACCTGGGCGGTGGAATACATTACGACAAAGAATGCAAACAGCAGGGTAATGAAATCGGCGTACGACACCAGCCAACGATCGTGGCTAGTATGGGTGACATGTTTTTTTCTGCGCCTCATTTCACGACCTCCGCTGGTTCTTTCTTCGCTATCTCAGGTTTGCCCTCGCCCAAAAACCCAAGCAACTTGGTCTCAAGCATGCGCGGGTTCATACCTTCCAGGATCGAGACCACCCCTTCCAGGGTCATCTCGCGCAACACCTGTTCTTCCCGGATGCGAATCCGCAGTTTGCCCGCGGCCGGGAGCAGGAACAGATTGGCGGCACCGACGCCATAGATCGTGGCCACAAATGCGACCGCGATGCCCCTGCCCACTTCATCAATTTTGTCCAGATGCTGCATGACCTGAATCAGACCCAGCACCGCCCCGATGATGCCGATGGTGGGCGAGAAGCCGCCAGCAGATTCGAATACCTGGGGAATCTTTTCTTCGTATTCGGCTTGATTGTCGAGTTCGAGTTCCATCATGGTTCGTAGTTCCTGCGGCTCGGTACCATCGACCGCCAGCATCAGCGACTTCTTCAGAAAGGGTTCTTTGATGGTTTCCAATTCTGAATCGAGCGAAACGATGCCTTCCCGCCGGGCCCGGTTGGCATATCTCACGAGTTCCTGCACCATCCCGCCAGGATTGTGCTTAGGCAGAAAGAAAACGTATACGAGGCGTTGAACCGCGTTCAGCACTACGGGAAGCGGAAATTGGATCAGCACCGCCCCGGCCGTGCCTCCGAACACGATCATTGCGGCGGTGGGCTGTAAAACCTGGGAAATCCGGCCGCCCTCAAGCAGCAAACCTCCGACGATGCCGCCCACCCCGAGTACCACGCCGCCCCAACTGGCCTTGTCCACGAGCGCTACCTCTCAGCTTGTTGTGCGGCCACAACCTCTTCGCGCTCTGCCACGGAGGTCACCGCCGGAATGTGATTGGTGATCGAAACAATCCCTTGCAGGACGGAGCGTCGGAATTCGACGATGCGGCTCACAACCTCGTCGGCTTTCTCGCGCACCAGGATCTTCTCGCCGTTTACCAACGTAATTACCGTGTCCGGAGACTGTTCCACAAACTTGACCAAATCCGAGTTCACGATCAGCGGGCTGTTGTTGAGCCGAGTCAGTTGAATCATGCGGCGCTTTCCTGGGAGACGCGTTCAAGTGCGAACGCGGCCCACCTCACTTCTATATCCATCGGCCAAAACGGACAAAGCGTCTTACTTCCGCGGAGTTACTCCGAGGTTACAAAGGTCGGGGGACTGATGGAACGCCTTGGTCTAAAGAACGTGCCAGGGCTGCCGATGAACCTGTTGAAGGCAAGCCCGGTTCCGGCGCAAACCACGGAACGGGCACTCCGCAGAGAACCTGCTGGGGAGGCGCTTCCAAGGAAGATCAAACCAACTGACAACCGCAACCAACCAAAAACCGCAACTAACCAGCAAGCCAATAAGGAGCACTTCCAATGGCACTTACAATTCTGAATAACATCGCGGCAATCGCTGCGCAAAACCAACTCAACATCACCAGCAACAGTCTTCAGTCCACCCTAGAGCAGTTATCGTCAGGATCACGCATCAATAGCGGCGCAGATGACCCGGCAGGCTTGGCCATCGCCAACGGCTTATCGGCCAACATTGCCGCTCTCACCCAATCTGCGAGCAACGCCACCGGCGGCATTGGCGAACTGCAAGTGGCAGACGGCGCGCTGTCCCAGGTCACCACGCTGCTCAACCGCGCGGTTACGCTAGCAACCGAATCCGCCACCGGCACGGTTTCCAATCCACAACGCATCGCGCTGGACAACGAATATCAATCCATCAAATCGGAAATTGACAGCATCGGTTCGACTACTAACTACAACGGTGGCCAGGTATTCACTGCAAATACTCTCAATGTTTTCTTGGGTGACGGCAGCGCCACTGGCAGCAGCCTCATCGGCGTAACCACCGGTTTGTTGTCCGCCGACGGCCTCAATTTAGGGGGAGCAGTCGCCGCCACGGGCACCCTCGCTCAGACGCCGGGCGCGGCTGCGGTTGCCGCCACCGACCTGCTGACCGGCGCGAATCCGACCAACTCGCTCGCTGCCACTGACACGCTAACCGCCGCTGTCGCCACCACAATCGTTGCCGGTAACACGGCGACGGTCGGCGGCACGGTGTATACATTCGTGACTGACCCCACTGGCTTTACCGGAGCCGCAAATCAGGTCTCCATCGGGGGCAGCAACGGCCAGGCGCTTATCAACCTAGCGGGTGCTATCAACAACACCAGCGGTGGAGCGGGAATTGAATTCTCCGGGGTAACCGCCGCCAACACCAAGGCCACGGCAGCGGTCACAACTGCGGGAAACTCAGGAGTAATAACCCTCACCGCGAATGTTAATGGACTGGGCAACGTTGCGGCTGGCACGGGAAACAATGTCACGCTGGCGTCGAGTGCAGGACTGACCTCTGGCACAGCGGCGTTCGCTGGCGGGACGGCGGGTAGCACCGTAGCGATTGGCGGCAAAACCTACACCTTCGTGGCTGCGCTCAGCAACCTTGCGACGGCGCAGGCCAATGAGGTTCTTGGCGGGAGCGCAACCGGCACCGGCGTAGAAGCGACTGCCTTGGCCAACCTTGTACTCGCGGTCAACCAGGGAACCGGCTCCGGCACCAACTATGGCGCCGGAACAACGCAAAACACTCAAGTCTCGGCGGGCCCAAGCTCGGGAACCACCGTGCTTTTCACCGCGAACACTCCGGGCACAACCGGCAACACAATCACGGCGACATCCACCGGCGCTGGCGCTTTTGGGACGGCAGATCTTGCCGGCGGCCTCAATGCTGGAAACGCTCCGGTCGCCGCCGCAGGTGACACGGTGACCGTGGGAACACAAACCTACAGCTTCGTGGCTGCTCTCACCACTCCCTTGCCAAATCAAATTCAGGTTCTGGTAGGCACGACGGAAGCCGCCAGCCTGCAGAATCTGGCGAATGCCGTCAACGGCGGATCCGGCCTGGGTCAAAGTTATGCCTACGGAACTGGCGCAACCGCCAATACCTCCGCATCTGCAGTGGCGGGCAGCAATCCGACGAGTGGGTTGGGCCAGGTGCTATTTACGGCGTTGGCTAAGGGTACGCTTGGCAACACCATCGCTTCGTCGACAGCCGGTTCGGGGGCCAACACCTTCGGTACCGGTAATTCGCTCTTCAGTGGTGGCGCGGCTGGATCGGTAAACGACCTGTTGAGCCAAGCTGACGCTCAATCTGCGCTGTCGCTCATCGACGGTGCGGTCGCTGCGGTTGCCGCCCTTCGCGGCAATATCGGCGCCACGGTCAACCGGTTGCAAAGTGCTTCCAGCGTCATCAACAATCAAACGCAGAACCTGACCGCCGCGGAAAACAACGTCACGGCGGCGAACATTCCGACCACCGTGGCCAACCTGACCCAGTATTCGATTCTGGAGCAGACCGGCATCTCCGCTCTGGCCCAGGCTAACCAGCAACAGCAACTTGTTCTGAAACTGTTGGCATAACGGTTTCAGTGAATTAAGGAGGCGGGCGACCGCCTCCTTTCCGCTCATCCGGAGTAATGGGCCATGAGCATCGCACCGGTACAAAACTTTCCACCCGTAAGCAGTGAGCCATCGCCGCACCCGAGTGTGCGTGCGACCTTCCAGGCAAGTTCCGGGTCAGGCTTAGCCGAAGCACCGGCCAAACCCGTTTCGGGAACTGTGTCAAAGGAAGAAAAGGCCATCGCGAAAACCGTCCCATCGACCTACGAATTGCCGCAGGATGTCGTTGAAGTGCATCAGGATCCTGAGATTGAGAACCAGATAATCATTCAGTATCTGGATCAGGCGAAGAACGTGGTTTTGCAGGTGCCGAGCCAACTGGAGCTTAGCCTTGAACGCGGAATTGCCAGGGATTTTCAGCGCGCGGCGAAACTGGCGGAAAGTGTAGGCGCAGCCGCTGCCACAGGCCAGGGAGGAAAAGGTCATGGGAATAAGCTTTAACGCCGCGGCAATATTGAACGGAAACGGGATCGATGTGAATGCAGTTGTGGCCGAGATCCAGGCCGCCGAGAGCGGGCAATTAACCGCCTGGCAAGGCGATGTCACCAATCTGCAAACCCAGGCAACCGCCCTGACCGGCATCAATAACGACTTGACCAATCTAGCGAGCGCGGTGCAGGGACTCTCGAACGGAGCGCTCACGGCGGTGACAGCTACGTCGTCGGAGTCAGCGATCGTGACCGCTGCGGCGCAGACTGGAGCCACTGCAGCCAACTACACCGTGGTCGTAAACGGCCTGGCCTCGACCGGCACACTGTACACCGACTCGATCGCCAACGCGAACACCTCGATTCTGCCTACGGGCCAGTCCAGCGGAGACCTTACGTTGCAGATTGGTGGTTCGAGCGGCACGACCGCAGACATTCCGATCACCGCAGGCAGCAATGACACTCTTACCACGCTCGCCGCCTCCATCACCGCGCTGAGCGCGACCAACAATTGGGGCATCACGGCCACCGTCGTGACCGACGCCAATGGAGCGCGACTGGCCATCTATAGCCAGTCGACTGGGGCCCCGGGGGCGCTGGCCGTCACCAACAACACCACGAGTTTGAACTTTGAACCGCCAGTCGGGGGAACCAACGCCAATATCACGATCAATGGAATTCCCTACGGGAGTACAACCAACACTGTGACCGGAGCCATCCCCGACGTGACCTTGACCCTGACCAGCGCCGATCCGGCCACGCCGGTGACGGTGACGGTGGGCCCGAACGCAAACCAAATCACCAACGCGATCAACAATTTTGTCGTCGAATACAATACCGTAGTCACTGACATCAACACCCAATTCACCGTCAATCCCAGCACTAACACAGAAGGACCACTCGGCGGGGACTCTTTCTTGCGCAGTTTGCAGTCCAGTCTGGCGTCTGACATTACCTACGCAACCACGGATTCGACTTCCGTAAGCAGTGGCATTACCAACCTGGCTGCACTGGGCATCGACTTAAACAATGACGGTACCTTGACCGTCAACCAGGTCGCGACCCCCACTCACCCCTCGCTCAGCAACGTGCTCGCCACCAACCCCGGCGCGGTGTTGAACTTTTTTCAGAATTCCACTTCGACTGGATTTGCCGACAATTTGAACACCGCCCTTAGCGGTCTGACTGACCCAGTCACGGGAATTGTGAACTCGGATCTGGCTGAGAACCAAGGCGAACAAACCGCCCTTACCAGCGAGATCACCAACTTTCAGACTCAGGCGGCGGCCCAGAAGACGCAGTTGGAACAGGAGTTCAGCGCCGTCAATGCGTCCCTCGAAGCATACCCCTTCCTGTTGCAGGAAGTTACCGCGACTCTGGGATCGATTGGGACCGGCACGGCAAGCGTGGGCGCAACCACGAACTCGAACACCACCGCGACGTCCGGGCAAAGCACGAATGGCACCAGCAGCACGAACGGTACATCCAATACAACCGGCTAACCAGGAGGTACATGGTTTGATGAGTGTCCAAGATTCTTATCGAGAAGCCACGGTTCAGGGCGCGAGCCCGGTAGAACTGGTGGTGCGGCTTTATGAGCAGATCATCGAAGACTTGCGGCAGGCGGCGAAGGCCCTGGAGCAAAACCAAATTGAATGCCGGACCAAGCGCATTAACCACGCGATTGTGGTCATCGGACACCTGCAATCCCCGCTGGACTTTGTCCACGGAGGCAAGGTCGCCCGGGATCTTGATCATTTTTATAACGTTCTCCGTCAAAATCTCATTCAAGTGCAATTCCATCCTTCGAAACCAGGAATCACGCAGCAGATCACGGACGTGCTAGCGGTGCGAGAAGCCTGGATCAAAGTCGATCTTGCCGAGAGGCCGCCCGTCTCCTCTCCCGCGGCCCCGGCCGCAGCCGTCGCGACTGCGGCCCACACAGTCCCTTACAGTGCGAGCGAGCCAGCGTCTTCCCGTGCGCGCATGGACTTCCGGGGATGATGCCGCCAGATGCGCTCGAAACTTTGCGGCAGGTCAACGACAATCTGCGTTCCGCGTTGATTCGCCTCCGTCCAGAACGAAAGCCATGTTCGGCCATCAGGCCGCAAGACTTTTCCGGCTTACGCAGCCAGCTTGCACAGGCAGCGGAATGTTTGCGGCAGCCGCCACTAGATTCCAAAACGGCCGCTGCATTCGAAAAAGAATCACTCGAATACCGCGGCAATCTGGAAAAGCTGAAGCGCTTCCTGCCCGACGTGCACGCGCGCCTGCTGGCCGAGAAGTCGCGGCTTGAAAAAGCCCGAAGCCACGTAACCGCCGCAGCAGCCTGGGGACGAGCTAGCCGGAATACCTTCTGACTGCCGCCTCTGAAGCCAGACAGCGATGTCTCGAAGAAATTCGAGCAACCGGGAAGCCCTCGGCAGACAATGTAGAAGCCATCGTAGCTGGCGAAGAAATACTCCCACGGCGGTGGTTCAAAGCCTGATTTGCGGATGCATTCCCACACTACTTCAGATAATCAAACAGACTACTCTGCGGAGTCGTCTTGGCTATGGCTTCGAGAGTCGCGGTTTGCGCCGTTTGCTGGCTTTCCAATCGACTGGCCAAGACGGCGAAATTCGCGGCGGTCACGGTGTTGAGCTGTTGGGTCAGACTCAGGCTTTGACTGTTGAGGTAGGTTTGCTGGCTTTGAGCCTGATTCATTCCGTCGTCGTAGAAAGTGCGTTGCGTGGTCACGGCGTTTAAGGCAGTGTCTATTTCAGTTACCGCCCCGGGGATGCCGGTATTGTTCTGCACCGAAGTGATCAGGTCGTTGATCGCCTGGAACATATCTCCCGTGGCGTTCCCCAAGCCGAAAACCTTCGAGCCAGGCAGGTTGACCTGCAATTGGTAGCCGGCCCCGATGGTCACTTTGTTGGTATCCGTATTCCCGGTGTAGCGCACCCCGGACGTCTGTGTGGGATCCAGTACGAAAGGTTGCGCGATCGCGGAGCCGGCAAAAATGTAGTTGCCCTGGTGCGACGTGTTTGCCAGGCTAAGAAGTTGCGACTGGATCCCGGTGAGTTCCGTCGCGATGTCGGCGAGTTGCGAGGCAGAAAGGGTTCCGCCCGCCGCCTCGACTCCCAGGCTGAGGGCGCTCTGCAGGGTCGACACGACGGTACTAAGCGTGGAATCCGCCGTCGAGAATTGGCCGTTGATGCTGCCAATGCTGCTTTGAAAGGAATCGGCCTGGCTGCTCAATCCGTTAAGCCGGATGACTTGGGCGGCGCCCGCCGGGTTGTCGGATGGCTTGTTGATGCTGCTTCCAGTCGCCAGCTCCAGGGTGGTATTCGCGGTCTGCTGCTGCAACTGCTCGAGCGCAGCCAAAAGGTCAGGCAAAGGAAACGGATTGACTCGTATGGAACTCATCCGGTTAATGTCCCCATATTAATGACGGTGTAAAGCATATCGTTGACGGTTGTGACGACATTGGCGGCGGCGTCATAGGCGCGCTGATACTGCACCATGTTGCTGGCTTCCTCATTCAGATTGACGCCGGAAACGCTTCCCATCTGATCCTGGAGCTGGGTCAAGGCTAATTGCGAAGCAGTCAATTCCGCCGAGCCATTGGACACATCGTTGCCCACGTTGGCGACGATGCTCGAATAGTAATCGGTGGGAGTCTGCCCACCGGCTACATTCTGGTTCTGCACCGCGGCCAGCACGGCCACGTTTCCGTTACTGTTCGGAGTGCCATCGGAACTGGCGGCGATCAGCGAGGGATCGGTGATCTGCACGGCCATGGTCGCGGCGTAGCCTTGTCCCGATACGGATGGGGGAGTGAAGAAGTTTCCTCCGGCGTTACCGTTGAGATCAAAGCCGGTTTTGTTCGCCGTGTTCAAAGCGTTCGCCAGTCCCGACGCCAGCGTGTCCAGATTGGAGAGCAATCCGGGCAGGGTCTGGTCCCGTACCTGAATCAACCCGGCCAACTGCCCCGAGGTTATCTTGGAGGTGATGTCCGTTCCTTGCGCGTAGACATCCTGAAAACCGGAAGCATTCGTCTGGGTCGTGAGGCTGAAGCTCTGACCGCCCACGACCAGTGGGGATCCATTCGATGTGGTGAGCGTCAACCCATTGTCGCTCTTGATGCTGGAAACATCGATCAGGCTGGAAAGCTGTCCAATCAGCACATCGCGCTGATCTTCGAAGGCGCTGGCATCCTGGCCCACGCCTTGAAGCTGGCTGATCCGGTTGTTCAAGCTCGCGATTTGCCCAGTCAGTGTATTCACTTGCGAGACAGTTTGGGTCACATTCAAGTCCGCGTTGGTTCGCTGCTGGGTGAGGCTGGCGGAGGTGTTGTTAAAAACAGTGGCCAGATTTGCCGCCGCCGCCAGCACTCCTTGGCGCAGCGAGATATTCGTGGGGTCGGTGGAGAGCTGGTTCAGACTGGAAAAGAAGTTTGAAATCTGCGAGGGAATGTCGGTACTGCTGCTGGTGAATTGCACTTGCGCCTGCTGCATGGCGGAAACAAATGTATTCAACTGCCCTTGCTGCTGGGTTTCCTGGTCGATGCGCAATCGCAGAATGGGATCGCGTACACTTTCCAGTTTTTGCAAAGTCACTCCCTGACCATAGGTGACCGAACCGAGCACCACCGGATCGCTTTCCGTCAGCACCGGCCGCAACCGGGAATAGCCGGGCGTATTGGCATTGGCCACGTTGTTGGTGGTCGCGTCCATGGCGCCCTGCTCGGCCGCCAGAGCTCCCGCTGCGATTGACAGTGCGCTGAAAAGGCTAGACATGGCTCACTTCCCGCAAGCTCGACGCGTCGAATGTAGGCACACATTTCGGCGGAGCATAGGTATTGGCCGAACTCGCCAGCACCCGCATGAAAATCCGTACGGTGAGCTGGGCGCGCCGGAGCAATGCTCCATACACCTGGTTCAGCTGGGCCACTTGCGCTTCGACTTCGGTCATTTCCTGGCTCAACCTCTTCCAGCGCATCTGCAAAGGGCGAGAAACAGAATCCTCCGGCAATTCCACCCAGATTTTCTGCTTTCGAGATCCGCGGATGATGGCGTCACCGGGCAGGCACCGCAAGGCTTCGTTTTCGAGCTGGCGCAGAGCCTCACACAGCTCCCGTTGTCGCGCGGTGTGACCTTCGATTCCGCCAAGGTCCGAGCGTATTACGGCGGTTTGAACCTGCTCGAGCGAACCGGCAAGCTCGCGCATCAAGGCCAGACGCCGTTCCAGCAGCCCAAACGAAATGGTCGGTTCTTGATCCATGATCCGTTCTTGACCCGATCCGTTCTTGACCCGATCCGTTCTTGACCCGATCCGTTCTTGACCCAGATCCGAATTGTTTCCGCTCACACCAGCCGGTCCACTTGATGCTCCGGCGTTTCCGCGCTTTCTTCTGTCTCGGGCTCCTCCGCCGGCGGCCTAGGCCGGCGCCGTGGTCCTGAATAGGGCTCGCCGCCGGATTGCGGACCCTGAGGCTCGATGACCCGAGGCGTAGGTTCTATGCGCTCGCTGCTGATGTCGCTCATGACCCATACTCCCGCATCCCGCCGGACTACGCGGCGGTGCGAATCTGCATCGCGGACATTAATGCGTCCGCCGCCTGCCCCGGCGTCACCTGGTAGCTGCCCTCTTGGATCGCGCGCTGCAGGGCCGCGACTTTATCCTGCCGGACTTCGGGAAGCTGGTTCACCTGGGAAGTAAGCTCTTGGACCCTTCCCTGCTCCTGCGAAAGCGTGGCTGTGTCTGCTCCCGCAAGCCCCTCGGCGCTCGAATTTCCTGCTCCCACCTGCGAGCCAGACTTCGTCGATTGCCCCGGATCAGGCGCCTCGGGAATAAGTGCGTTTAAGTCAATTCTCATCGCTATCTCCTCGCCTTGAATTGCCTGTGCAATTGAAGTATCGGCAGCGCATTAGAAATCTTTAACCCGGAATTCGATCCCGGCCTTGCCTCTCGTCCTGAACCCTTCCTTTGCCTCGACTTGCCGATCTGGTCTTGGCTCTACCGGTACTCATCGGCATAGGGCGAAGAAACTTTAGTCGGGCTGGCTGGACTGCCCGGCTGCTGCCCTTTCGTGCGCAGGAGGTTGCGGGTAATCATGCTGGCAATGCCCACTCCGCCCCGATCCGCCAGAGTCGAAGCCAAAGCCTGCATCCCCATGGAGTGATAGTTGTCCCCGATGGAATCGGCTTTCTTTCCCGGGAGCGAGGCGAAGCTATGTTCCAAAGAACCCAAAAGTGTATTGAGCAGTACCCCCTCGAACTGCCGTGCCGCGTGGGCGACACGGTGAGCATAGTTTTCCGGGGGAGTGGCGGAGCCCACCGCCGGGGATAGTGGAATCGGATTCATCAGATTACCTCCAGATCGGCTTCGAGCGCTCCCGCTGCCTTGATGGCTTGCAGGATCGCAATCACGTCATGCGCGGTAGCTCCAATTTTCTGCAGTCCAGTGACCAGTTGCTCCACGCTTGCACCCTCGCCGAGCTCAATGCGCCGGGCCGGGGCCTCTTCCGCTTTCACCGTGGTCTGGGGCACGACCTCCGTTTTGCCCAAGGAGAGCGGGTTGGGTTGGGAAACCTGGAATTCGGTGGCCACTTCAATCGCCAGGTTGCCGTGCAGAATCGAAACCGCGCCCAGCCGTACATCCTTGCCCATCACCACCGTTCCCGTACGCTCGTTCACCACCACCCGCGCCCGGTGATGGACATCGACTGTCAGGTTCTCGGCTCGCGCCATCAGGGCCGGAAGACTGGTGGCATCGGCGGCGACCGTATCGATGTCAATGCGGCGGCTGTCGACTACCGACGTAATCTCCTTGCCAAATTCCCGGTTGATGGCGCCGGCTACTTCCTCCGCCGTGGTGAAATTGGGTTCATTCAGCAGCAACGAGAGTTTTTGCAGCTTGCGCAAATCGAGCGAACTATCGCGCTCGACCAGACCACCGCCGGGAACACGTCCGACCGTCGGATGATTTACTTGCTTGGAATTCGTCGCCGAGCCTTCGCTATATCCGCCCAATATTAGCGGCCCCTGTGCCGCGGCATACACTTGACCGTCGGCTCCATAGAGAGGCGTAAGCAAAAGCAGCCCGCCTTCGAGGCTACGGGCGTCGCCCGCCGACGAAACGGTTACATCCAGTTGCGTGCCTGGACTGGCAAAGGGAGGCAGGCTAGCGGTGACAAAAACCGCAGCCACGTTCTTCACGATGACGGTGGCTGAAAGGGCGGGCGGAATCTGTACCCCCATCCGCTGCAGAATACTGCTCAGCATTTGAATGGTGAAAACAGTCTGTTGTTTATCGCCGGTATTTCGTAGTCCTACGACCACGCCGTAACCGATGACCGGGTTCTCGCGAACTCCCTCGATGCTGCTGATGTCGCGGATCAAGGCTTTGCGCACGGCATCTTCGCCGTATCCCGGCGCGGTAGCTAACAGAACGATGAGAAGAATCAAAACATTTTTCATCACAAGGTCTCCTTAGAAGCCAACCAGCCACAGGATCCCGCGGACCAGCGCATTGGGGGGCCGGACGCCATCGCTGAGCACGCCTTTGCCTTTGAGTTCGAGTTCGAGATTCCCCACCTGATTCGATTGCACCGATCCATTGGGTGCAACGTCGCCCGGCCGGACCAACCCCCGCACCAGAATCGTCTGTTTTTCGTTGTTCATGGTCAACTGGCGTTCCGCCTCGACCACCATGACCCCGCTCGACAGCACAGCCACTACTCTCCCCGCTAAAGTGTCGGTTAACACGGATGTGGTCGAACCTTGCGACTTCCCGCTCAAGACCGAATTGGAGAAAGGAGAAAAAAGGTTGGCTACGCCGGCGGTTTTGAGCTGGCCCGCCAGGGCAGTGATGCCGGAGCTTGCGTTCATGTTGCGAGCAGTAGAAACGGCCGCGGTACTACTCGCTTTGGTTCCCTGCGCCACGACAATCATGATCAGGTCGCCCACGTGCATCGCCTTGTAATCGGCGCTGAGGTTGGCGAACCTTCCATTGTCGGTCCACAGACTGCCAGCGGTCGCGTGCGACAAGTCCGGCGACTGCTGCTGCATTCTTTCGATGTAGGCTGCCTGCGTCTCGCTCTGGATGGTCTTGGGCTTAGTCCCTTTCGCCACGGAAAGCGGAACCAGCCCAGCCGCAGTCAGAACCGTGATCAGAACAGCGCTGGTTCGATGCCACAGCATAAGCTCTCCTCACTTCTCACAGGCTGGCGTGCAACAGACCAGCGCCGACTACCTCGGCGTGGAATACGTGCCGGCCGTGCGCTTCGAACACCCGGATCTGCTGGTTCAGCGCACCCGCCTGCAGACAGATCACCCGGACGGAAATTCGAATGTTGCCGTCATCCAAAATCAAGGTCGCCGGCTTTCCTCTTTCCGCCAGCACCGCGCCAGTCGCGGTCGCTGGTTCGCCTGACGGCGAATTCAGACCGCTCCCCGAAGCCAACTGCTTGCGCCACTCCTCGTCGAGAGGCGCAGGGAAAAATACATGCGCCAGAAAGCTCCCGCACGACGCGCGCTTCGAGCAGCGCAGCCGAACTTGAACCGACTGCTGGCGGTTATCCCAATCCAATCCCATGACTTGCAGCGCGGGATGTTGTTCGATGGCTGCGGGCCGTTCCCATTCGAGCCTCGCCGCGTCCGGCAGATCGCGTCTCCAGCGTTGTGCGTGCAGAAAGTTCGAGATTGCCCTCCGCACCGCTTCTTCCGCGATCGGCCAACCCGAGTAACGGACCATGATCCGAGGCGGTATGGCAAGCTGAGAAAACACTTCGGGTTGCGCCGCCAGTTTGATTGCAATCTGCCCGGCGTCCAGAGTGCGCGCGCTTCCCGGCTGCGGAGCATGGCAGAGTTCGATGGTAGACGCGGATTTTTGTAGCGCGGAGGGCGCATCGGCCGGCAAAAGATCGGAAAGCCAGACCCGGTCCCGTTTCACCTCGACCGCGTCGCGCAAGCGCACTGCGGGCTGACGGATTTTCGCGCCGTCGTTGCCCGCGCACCACACCAACGGAGTCGCCCCAAGCAACATCCACAACGCGCATGGCAAAACATACTTCATAAAATTCCCTACCGGCCGAGCTGGTTCAATCCTTGCAGCATCTGGTCGGCTGCTTCGACCACGCGAGAATTGGCTTCGTAGGAACGTTGCGCCGCGATCATCTGCACGAATTCCTCGACCACGTCCACGTTGGATTGCTCGAGGTATCCCTGCTGGATCGTTCCCAGCCCCTCGCTGCCTCCAGGCGTGCCTTGCACCGGGTCTCCCGAAGCCGTGGTGGCCAGGAAAAGATTGTTGCCGGTACTGTTCAGCCCGCCGGGATTGGGGAAGAGCGCCAACTGTATGGTGCCGACTTGTTGCGCCGCCGTTTGTCCGGCCGTGGTTACGCTGACCGTGCCATCGAGACCAATCGTGATCGAGGCAACGCCGGTCGGAATGGTGATCGCCGGGGTGAGAGGATTGCCGTCTGCCGTCACCACATTCCCGTTGGAGTCAACCTGAAAAGCGCCGCTGCGCGTATATGCGGTTTCACCTGAAGGCAAAGTTACCTGAAAAAATCCGTTGCCTTGAATAGTGAGATCGAGCGGATTGCCAGTGGCGCTGAAGTCGCCCTGCAACTGCACCACCTCGGAGGTTGCAGTGCGCGTTCCCAGGCCAATCTGCAATCCGGCGGCGAAGGTGGTTTGCTGCGTAGCCGCCGCGCCCGGCATGACCACATTCTGGTAGATCATGTCTTCGAACTGCACCCGGCGTTTGCGAAACCCCGTAGTGCTCGAGTTGGCGAGATTGTTGGCCACATTGTCCAGATTGGTTTCCTGGGCGCTCATCCCGCTGGCGGCGGTGTACATGGCTCGTAACATTTTTTTTCTCCTAAACCTTGGGCAGATCGTTGGCTGCGATGTGATCGAGATTCGACGAAAACGCGGTCATCGCCCGCTCCAGCATTTCCGCGTGACGTTGCACAGCGATCATGTCGACTACGGCTTTTACAGAATTGACGTTGGAGGATTCCAGCATGCCCTGGCGAACATTGGAATCCGGGGCAGGCCGCACCGCGGTTGTGGGAACGGAATAGTACGAGTTCCCTTCGGCTGTCGGAACGGTGCCGGGTACGAATTCGACGATCTGTAATTTTCCGGCAACCGCACCTTTGGCCGATATCGTGCCATCGGGGCTGATCGAAATCTCTCCGCTCGGCAGGCTGATCGGTTTCTTGTCTTCCCCGAGTACCAGGTCTCCCGCCGCGGTAGTCAGCTGTCCCTTCGACGAAACTTGAAAATTGCCGTTGCGGGTGTAGAGCGTTTGCCCGTGGGTTTGAATGGCAAAGAAGCCGTTCCCTTCAATCGCGAGGTCGAGCGAATTGCCGGTTCGTTCCAGATTGCCGGCGCTCAAGTCGGCCCGGCTGCCCTCAAGCACGCCGAAATCGTTGATCGCCTGGTTGAGCGGGTCGGCCATCTGATAACCAGTGCTCGCCAGCAGCGACCGGAACATGGGCTGCTGCCCGCGGAATCCCGTCGTACTGATGTTTGCCACGTTGCTGGCGATCAGTTCGAGAGCCTGGGTCTGCGCCCGTAAACCTGCGCACGCTGCATAATATCCGCTGTCCAATTTTGTTCTCCGCATGGACAGAAGCACGCGGCCAGCCAAACCGGTGACAGGGAGGATGCCGCGCAAACTGGCGGAGAAGCAGTCTATTTACTCTGCAAATGGATAGGAAGAAGTTATTGGTGGAGCGATTCAGGAACATCTTGCCGAGCAAAAAATCCGCTCGGCAGAATGTTCCTAACCACGCTTCGACAAAATGCTCGGGGGCTGATCCATGATCTTACGGCCCAAAAAGCGGGTGGCGAAAGCCAGGGCCGACCCCGGAGCAAGTCGTGCGTTTATCTCATCGGGTTCTCGCAGTGTGAATTTCATAGAAACCTGGGGCGGTTCAATCGGCAGTGGTTCCACACTGATGCGCCGGAAATTGATTCATGTACGGAACCACGAAGCAAAAACGCGTGTGATGAATTTTGGCCTGGAATTGATCCTCGTACAGAACGCACCCCTCTAGGGTGAAGAAGGGGCTCGCCTTGAGACTTGGCAAATAACGACTTCCGCTGGTAGTGTAAGTAGTTTCACTGTCCGGAAATATTATGTCTCTACCTTTCGAAACGTCGGCCTTGCATCTATCGTTCACGAATTGAATGCCCAGACGCTCAGCTGAATCGTCGGAACCGACATCTGGTTCCAGCTGCATTTCCACATTCAAAGCTGGCGATTTGCCAAAATTCTTGAGAGCAACTTCGGCACCGAAGGATACGGTTCCATCTTTTCCAATTAGCGGGGTGCTGAGCAATTTCACATCACCGCTCGGCCCGACCCAAGGTCTCTCGCCGCGCTCCAACGCGTCACGGGCAGTCTCAGCAGCGCTCTGGGCAGCGCCGGCAGCCTCTTTATTCGCATGCCACTGCAGACCAGCAAAGACGGTATAAAAAGCGCCCGTGAGGAATATAAGTATCGTGAAAATCGCTATGATTGCGTTAGCGTGCTCGGGTTTTCGGATGAAATCCCACCAACTCAAAATCGCCTCCATCGGGTCTGGTTCCCTCAGGGCGCCATTGGGCTTGTCGTTGGCTGGTTCCATTATTTGGCTTGAATCGCCTTCAGGTCTAGCTTGGGCGAAAGCAGGCACGTGAAATTAACGACGTCTAGGTCTGGCCCGGACGATTTGTAGAACGACATCCCCTTCACTGCAATGTCGTAGCGCTCTGCTGTCAGCCCGGCAATGGATACGCCGGGCTGATAGAGCCGACCACCACCTATATTTATTTCGACAACGGTCGAGTACACGCTGTGGTCGAAGTTTGGGCGATTAATCTTGGCTGGAGCCGCGTCAACGCAGACCTTGGCCGCCATTCTCATTCCGACCTTGGTGTGAATTCCCGGCTCAAACCCTTCGGGCCGAATTAAATGCCAATGGCTGTTCTCACCAGTAGAAGAAGCAGGTACAAACTTCCCGTTTCCCCATGCAAGGAAGCACTCAATAAGCGCGCCACCGATTGCAACAAAAGTTGCGTCCGGATTGAGCGACCGCTTACTCGCAACGTAGCTAGCATCAATTTCAAAGGGCTCTACCTTGCCCGAAGGGTTTTGCGCGTGCGCCCGCGATATACAGAGCTTCTCTTTGTCTTGATCATTGCCGATCGCGTCGTTACGAACCATTTGGGCTCGTGCGACACCTATCCCCGCTACTACGACGGCCACGACCAGAGTTGTCGCTTTAAGTGGCTGCACGTTGGACGTGATTATAGCGCAGCGGGTCGGACCAACTGATTCCACGAATGCGCGCCAGTCACCGGGAGCGTGACCCGTCCAAGCTCGCTTGGGGGGCTTCACCGATCGGAGAAGCTCCCAAAGTCCATACCAATCTCGCATTGACGCCGTCCTTGCCAAGAGGATATAATATCTAAGTGCAACCTTAGCTCATTGACAACCGAATAGCTTCAAGTCGGGGAACGTGGCGGCGGACCATTTCGGGAAATCTGCCAGCTAAGTCTTTATTCCGGAATATTTTACGTGTAAGTCCTTATTCCTCAAAGATCTTGGTGGTGGTCTCACCATAACCCCATGATTCCAAAAGATCAGGGGGGAGGGGGGTACCCCACAACGAAAAAGTAAACAGCCGCTTCCAGCCGGCAGGCGCTAAGTAAATCAGATGGCAAGCGGCAGAAGTTGGCCTCTTGTCGTATCGGCCTCGGCGGATTGCGGCTTTTCAGCCTGCGACCTGTTGGGCCGAACACTGGTTCCCAAGGCTGGGATACTCTTGCATCGGCGCGGCCAGGGGATGCCGAAACAGCAAAGTTGTCGCCTCGCGGCCCGACTCCAGACGCACCCAGATATATTCGCCACAACCCACGATGCGCACCTGTTCGGCGCCCAACTTGAGCGCGTAGCCGCAGGTAACCTGGGCCATCGCGGCCGGATCGCGCCAGCTTTCAAACAGCAGGTCTCCGGCGCGAACTTCGTGTCCCATCCGCTCCAACTCCCGATCCATGCTGCTGCGGCTGATCAAACAAGGCTCGGTACGGCAATCCAGCATTTGCTCAATGGCGTAAAGCGCGGTGTAATCGATGCCGTCGCAGAAAGCCACACAGAAAGTGCGAGTAGCGGCAACAAATTGCACCGGCAACATGCGGAAGCGCTCGAGCAGCCGGTACGGCAACAGGCGCTCACAGCTGGAATCGCGCGGCGTTTTCCAGGTAAGCACGGGACAAGCCCACTGTAATCCGAGTGCGGCAGTGACCTGCTGTTCGGTGGCAAACCCGAGCTTCGCCAGCCACTCCCCGATGCGCCGGTGGGCGCCGGCTTGCTGGGCCTCCAGAGCCGCTCGCAACTGCGGATGGGTAAGTTGCCCGCGCGAAAGCATAAGCAAGCCCAGAGGAATGCGGTGCCGGACCGGTGAAGCGGCAACGACCGAGGTGCAGGCGCGGAAAAAATATTCGCGCGCGGCATTTTCAAAACATTGGGGCGCACAGTAGGAAGAGTTCCGCAGCCGGATCCTCGCGTGCCACCAACCGATGCGCCGCCAGCCCCTGCGCATAATGGTGCAGCCGCGCTCGGCACAGTGAGGATGCGCCTCAGTCCAATGACTCCGTACACCCGAAAGCCATGCCCCCCAATTCGTCACCCTCATCGTTCCACTTTCAACTTTCCATGCTCCGTGCACTTATCCCGATGCGGACGTCGAAGTCACCATCTCTTGTATCCGCAGGCCGTAATTCCCGTCGACCACGACCACTTCGCCGCGGGCAATCAATTTGCCGTCCAGCAGCAGCTCTACGGACTCCTGCACCTGGCGGTCCAGTTCGACCACCGAGCCCTCGTCCAATTCCAGGATGTCGCGCAGCAACATGATGCGTTCTCCAAAACGCAGGGTGACCTCAAGTTCGACATCCATGAGCAAGTCGAGATTGCCTTCCCCGGCTACACGACCTCCCTGGGGCTCGTCGGGTTTATTCTCCGGAGGCCGTGCAGCCGCCACCAGCGCCGCATTTAGCGCCGCGCTTAACTGCCACTCGATCCAAAGACGGCACGTCGTCCCACTGCCCGAAGCCAGCCACCCGCTGGCTCCCGGCGACCAGGAAGGTGGAGCGCCCGATTCCAGCCGAAGTTGCACTTCTCCCCAGCGGGGCTTCAAGGAGGTAGCCGCGTGGCCTGCTACTTGGCGCAGCAATTCCTCAACGGCCTCCTGGTGATCGGGTTTAAAGTCCGCGGCCGCATCCTGCGCTTCACTCAGAAAAAGCTGGGCCACCCCCAAGACCGCGGCTCGCGGAATGCGCAAGCTCATTTCGCCGCGCAAGGCTCCGGCAACCACGATGATGACGCGCAGGTCACTCTCCTGCGCAGGCGGAGCTTCCGCCGGCGGCTGCGGCAGACATTCCATGGCGAAGGGTGATCCGGCAACCTGGCCCAGCACCTGAGTCATGCTCTCAGCCCAGACCTGCAGGAACGGACGGGCTTCGCCATCCCCCGGCGGGTTGGACAGCGGAGTGGGAACGGACTCGTCGGTCATGAAGTTGATTTCCCTTCAGGCTCCAGGCGGCATGCTTCCAGCACTTGAGCTGCCCGTAACCGGCCCTGACGGGCCACGGTGGCCACAAACATCTCGCAACCACTCACCCGCAAGGCAGCCGGCTGCTGCGCCGGGTACTTCAGGACGAGCAACGCCCCCAGGGAGAGACGCGTTAAGTCACCAAACGGTACTCCCGGAATGTTCATTCCCAACTCCACCCGAAAAGGGCACGCCAGCAAGTGATGGCGCAAGCGCTGTTCGGAATCCGGCCGAGCCCGCGGTTTGGCGCGCACCCAGACTGCCGACAGCTTGCGCAGCAGCGCGTTCGACACCACTGCGGGAAAAACCAGATTCAGGGTCCCCCGGCTTTCCGCGACCGTGATATCGAAGCTGAGCGAAAGAGTTTTTTCTTCCGATGGCATCAGGCGCTGTACCTGCTCCGCTTGCTGCCGCGATTCGAACTCAAATTCGAGCGCCAGCACCTGCCACGCACTTTGCAGTTCGCGGCAGATGATGCGCATCACGGTCTCCAGAATCTGCTCCTCGATCTCCGTAAGTTGGCGCCCAGGCAAAGTGCTGCTGCCTTCGCCCCCGAGCAGCACGTCAATCAGGGGGAAGGCCAGCGCCAGATCCAGTTGCAACAAGGCCGTCGCCCCGACCGGGGACAGCTTGCAGCTGGCTAGATAGCTGACCTCGGGAATGCGCTGCAGAACCTCTCCATAGGTCAGGTGTTCGGCGGAAACCAGCGCCGCCGTAAACCCGATGCGCAGGTAGGCGCCGACGGCGTGCGTCAGGTTACGGGCAAAGCCTTCATGCAGCGTACTGATCGATTGCACCTGCTCGCGGCCGATCTGGCCCGCTTGACGGACATCCCACACCGTGACCACGGCCGGCTTGACTTCGCCTTTTGCGCTGGCATCTCCGCCGCGGGCCTTACGCACCATGGCATCGATTTCTTGCTGGTTCAGAACTTTTTCCACGTGGTCTCTCCTCTCAAGCTCCGCTGACCGCGCTGGCAGAGTTCACGGGCTGCGCGCGGACCGCGGTGATTTCCGCGAGCCGGGCGCGTAGCCGAACCACGGCCATCGAGTGAATCTGCGATACCCGCGACTCTCCCACCCCCATGACCGCTCCCACTTCCTTCATGGTCAGTTCTTCGTAGTAGTAAAGGGCCAGCACCTGGCGCTCTTTCTCCGGCAGTTCCTCGATGGCGCGGGTCAGCAAATCTTTCATCTCGGAACGCAGGCAAAGCAGCAGCGGAGTCTCTTCCGGATCATCGGGCAAATACTCACAAAGATCTTCTTCCTTGCCGTCCCGCGGAGACTGCACCCGCAGGCTTCCGACCTCAAGCCCGTCAATCTCGCCCAGAAGCATCTGCAATCCGTGCAAGTCGATTCCCAACTCCGCCGCCACCTCGGTTTCGCTGGGATTGCGGCCCAACTGGGAGCGCAAGGTATTGTTCGCTTCCTCGAGCCGCCGGGCTTTGCGCCGCAAGTCGCGCGGGCTCCAGTCCATTTCGCGCAGGCTGTCCAGAATGGCGCCGCGAATGCGGAACTTGGCATAGGAACCAAACTGCACCTGTTTCCCGCGATCATACTTGTGCAAAGCATCGATCAGTCCGACTACACCCGCGTGCACCAGATCCTCAAAGGGCACGTGCCGAGGCAGACGCTCATGAATGCGGCGCGCGATGTAACGTACTTGGGGGAGTTGCTCCATCAGCAGACGTTCCCGCTCTTCTTCGTCTTGCCAGACGGTATAAGCTTGCTTCGCTTCCCTCATCTCGTCCTCTCCTCGACTCTTGTCACCGCCCCGGGGGCGGCTCAGCGCAGCGTCCCCAGCGATTGCACTGAAACCACTGCTGGAATCTCGCCCGGCGCCAGCACCACCAGCTTGGGAACGAATGGCTCCAGCATGCGTTTCAAATGGAATCGTGCCGGCGACGAACACAACAGCACCGGGCTGGCCACCGCCACCTGTTCGCCCGCCAGGCGGCGCAGCCCTTCGAGAATGCGGCGAACCAAAGAAGGCTGCAGCCCCGCCGCCGCCGTGGTTGAAGTCGGCGCGCTAAAAGCGCGGCTGAGTTCCTCTTCGATCGAGGCGTCCAGCGTGACTACGCGCAAGTTACCGTCTTCGGCCAGGAGGGGTTGGACTAACGCTCGGCCCAGAGCCTGCCTCGCGGCTTCCACCAGCAGAACCGGATGCTTGTTCACCGCGCTGGTGTCGAGCATGGTTTCGAGAATGGTGGACAGGTCGCGGATGGAAACCTGCTCTCGCAACAGCTGCTGCAAAACTTTGTGGACCTCGCCGAGACTCAGAATCTTGGGGACGAGTTCCTCGACCAGCTTGGGATGGCTTTCCGCCAGGCGGTCGAGCAGGCGCTTGGCTTCCTGCCGGGTCAACAATTCGGAAGCATGCTGCTTGATGACTTCCGCGAGATGAGTGGCGAGGACTGAAGTCTGATCCACCACGGCATAACCTTTCGCTAGAGCTTCATTCTGCAGGCCGGGGATGATCCACAAGGCCGAGACTCCAAAAGCTGGCTCGCGAGTTGCCGTGCCGGCGAGCGCAGGCGGAGTGGCATCCGAACTGATCGCGAGCAGGTGATCCTCGTGCATTTCCCAGCGCGCGATTTCCACCCCGCGCAGCGAGATCACGTATTCGCGCGCTTTGAGCCGGGCATTGTCGGTGATGTGCACCGAGGGCACGATGAAACCCAACTGCAGCGCCAGGCTGCTGCGCAAGGCCCGCACTCGCGCCAGCAACTGCCCGCCATGCTGCTGGTCGACGAGCGCCACCAACCCATAGCCGACCTCCAGGCTCAATTCATCCAGCTTCAACAAATCTTCGATCGACTCGCTCACCGGCTTCTTGGCTTTGGCGTCTACTCCGGCGTCCGACTTCCCGGGCTTGTCCGCTGTGATCCGGGGTGCGCGCCACGCCAGCACGCCCACCACCGCAGCTAGAAGGAAGAACGAAAACTTCGGCAGCCCGGGGATGGCGGCAAGAGTCAGCATTACACCCGACGCGATGATCAGCGGCCGGCGCCCGGAAAGCAGTTGTTTGCCAAGGTCAGTCGAGAGGCTGGTGCCCGAAGACGCGCGAGTCACCACAATGCCTCCCGCCATCGAGACCAGGAGCGAGGGAATCATCGTGACCAGGCCATCGCCCACGGTGAGCACGGTATAAGTCTTGAGCGCCTCGTGGAAGGGAATGTCGAGTTGAAAGACTCCGATCAGAAAACCAGCAATGATGTTCACCGCGGTAATCAGGATGGTCGCGAGCGAGTCTCTCTGGTTAAAGCGCGCAGCGCCGTCCATGGCGCCATAGAATTCGGCTTCGTGCGCGATCTGTTCGCGGCGGGCGCGAGCTGCGGCTTCGTCGATGAGTCCGGCATTTAAGTCGGCATCGATCGCCATCTGCTTGCCGGGCAAAGCATCGAGGGTGAAGCGTGCGGTGACCTCCGCCGTACGCACTGCGCCGTGGCTGATCACGATGTACTGGATCGCGATCAGGGCTAGAAACAGCACGAATCCCACGACGTAGTTTCCACCGACCACGAACTGCCCGAAAGCTTCGATCACTTTCCCTGCTGCCGACGCGCCTTCGTTGCCGTGCAGCAAAATGCGGCGGCTGGAAGCCAGATTCAGCGACAGCCGGACCAGCGTGAGCAACAACACCAGGCTGGGAAACACGGAGAACTGCGCCGGGCGCAGAATGTGAATGGCAGACAATAGCACCAGCACCGAGGCCGTGATGCTGGTGGCTAGCAGAATATCCAGCAGCACCGACGGCAGCGGCACCAGCATCACGAAAACCAGTGCCACGGCTGCAACCGGAACGGCCCATTCGACGACTCCGTTTCCGGCCAGCGGCGACGTCTTGGTAGCTTCGGTCATACTTACCGGCCTGCCTTTGCGGTGGTGCTGCCAGCTCGTTCTTGAGCGCGGAAAATTGCCGCGAGAATCGCCGCCACTACGGCGTAGAGTTTGGGCGGAATCGATTGTCCGACCTCGACGGCCCGATAAAGCGCGTGCGCCAATGGCCGATTTTCGACCAGCGGGATTCCCTGCCAGAGCGCGATTTGCTTGATCTGCTGCGCGAACAGGTTGCGTCCCTTGGCCACGACAATGGGCGCCGCCATGTCCAGGCGGTATTCGAGCGCGACCGCAAACTCGTTGGGGTTGGTGATGACGACCGTCGCTTTCTTGACTTCATCCAGCATCCGCTTTCGCCGCACTTGCCGCCGCAAGCGGCGGATGCGGGCCTTGGTCGCGGGATTTCCCTCGGTTTCCTTGTACTCGTCTCTCTGGTCCTGCTTGCTCATGCGCAGGTCGCTGCCCAGCTTATGTTTCTCGATCGCGTAATCCGCGCCCGACCACACCAGCAACACCAGCGCGGACTTCCACGCCACCTCGAAAATGTGACCCATGAGATAAGCGGAAAGACGATTGATCCCGAAGTGCGCCGCGCCCAGCACCGTGCCCCACTCGCGAGCCAGGATCGTGGCGGTCAGATAAACAATGGCCGCCCCGGGCAGCAGAGACTTCAGCAAACGTCCGACCGAGGGTAGGGAAAAAAGCTGCTCCAGCCGCGACGCCGGACTCAGCCGCGAGAAATTAGGCTGAAGCGCAGTGGGCGCGAACACCAAGCCACCCTGGGCCAGAGCTCCGAGCATGGCCGCCATCCAACTCAACCAGACGACCAGGCTGACGGCGCGAACCACGGTCAGGCCGGTCCAGGTCAGCAGTGGAGTCTCGCTTAAATCGGCTGTGACTCCGGCATCGAGACTGCGGCTGAGCAAGGCGCGCCACTGCCCTGCAAAGGCCGGCGCCTGCGATGCCAACAGCAGGACCATCGTGCCCACCGCCAGGCTGGACATGAGATCGCGGCTGCGCGCAACCTGGCCCTTCTCCCGCGCCTTCTGCTGCTTTCGCGGAGACGCCTGCTCGGTCTTGTTGCTGTCCGCCATCTTTTCTTACCTGGCTCTTATCTGGCCAAATGCAGAAGCCGCTCTCCGAGCGAAATGCCGGCCGCGAAGTGATGCTCAAAAAGCCGCGGCCACAAAATCAGCGTGCCCGACAGAATCGTCAGCGCGACCACAGTCTTGATCGACAGCCCCAGGAACAGAATCGGGATTTGCGGCGAAGACTTGGCCAGAAAACCCAGGGTGACGTCAATCAGCATGGTTGCGACCACCACGGGAGCTGCGATTTGCAAACCTACCAGCCAGATCGCGCCCGCCGCCTGCAGCAGACCGGTCGTGACCTTCAGGTTCAGAACCACAGAACCCGGAGGCAGGTAAACGAAGCTCGCCGCCAGCCCCCGCAACAGCCAGTGGTGCACGTTGAGCTGCAGGAAAATCAGCAGTGCGACCAGTTGATTGAAAGTCGAGATCACGGGCGTATCCGCCTGAGTCTGTGGATCGAGAATAGAGACCAGTGAAAACCCCGCCTGCACTCCCAGGATCTGCCCTGCCATTTGCGCCGCCTCCAGAATGAATTGCAGGGTCAGTCCAAGGAGCAGTCCAACCACCACTTCGCCGCTGCACACCTGCACCCAGCCCAGCGCGCTGGTGTTGAGCCGAACCGCTCCGTAAACCGGATACAGCAATGCGGTGAGCGCAACCGTCAATCCGGCTTTCACCTGCACAGGCATGCTTCCGCTGCTCAGGAAGGGCGCGAAGAGCATCAGGCCGCCAATGCGGACCCCGGCGAACATGACAGCCGCGACGAGTGCCTCGAGATGCAGATTTTCCATGAGCCTCTAACGCAAGAACGGGTGAAAGTCGGAAAACAGGGTGACCGTGAACAGAGCCATCCGGCGCACCATGTAAGGAAGAAGCAGGAAGATCGCCGCGGCTACCGCCGCCAACCGGGGCACGGTCGAGAGCGTGCTCTCTTGCAGCGATGTCAGCACTTGCAGAATATTGACGATCAGGCTGGTCACCGTGGCCACCAGCAGCAGCGGGGCCACGATCCAGAGCACGGTCTCGAGTGTTCTCCGGGCCAGTTCCACGGTTTGTTGGGTAGACATATTTTTCCCTCAAGTGAAACTCTTCATTAGCGACCCCACCAGCAGATTCCAGCCGTCCACCATGACGAACAGCAGAATCTTGAGCGGAGTCGAAATCACTACCGGCGGCAATTGCAGCATCCCCACAGAAGTCGTGATCGCCGCTACCACCATGTCCACCACCAGGAAGGGGAGATAGAGCGCGGCCCCGATCTGGAATCCGGCTTTTAATTCCGAGAGGATGTAGGCGGGTAGCACCACGCGCATGGCAACATCATCGGGCCGGGCCGGGCGCGGCTCCTTGGCTAATTCGAGAAACAAAGCCAGATCTTTTTCGCGGGCAAACTTGAGCATGAACTGGCGCAGCGGCCCCGCACCCAGTACGACGGCCGCGACCGCGTCTACCCTTCCTTTTTCGTAGGGCACAACCGCGGTGCCATAGATCGTCGTCATCACCGGTTGCATGAGGAAGAAAGTGAGAATCAGCGAGAGCCCGATCAAGGTCTGGTTGCTCGGCGTAGTCTGTGTCCCCAGCGCCTGACGCAGGAAGTGAAACACCACCAGCAGCCGGGCAAAAGGCGTCATCGCGAGCAACAGCGAAGGCAGCAGAGTCAACAGCGTGAGCAGAACCACGATGTTCCATGGCACCGACCCGCTAGCCCCTCCCGAACCGTTCCAGGGCAGTCCTGCCGACGGTGGAGGCCGCATCACTGCCCCGGCGCAAGGAGCCAGCAACAGGCCCAGCACTCCGGTCAGCAACAGTCCGCGGATTCCTATCCGCCGCTTCATGGTTTCCCTCAATTCATCCCCGAATCAATCGCCGGTCTGAGCCTTCACTCGAGAATGCCCAGGTCGGCACTTCTTCCGGCTCGCCTCCCGATTCGTGCGCGCCTCCGGGTTCCCGGTTCTCCCTCGCTCTTCCCTCAATCGGAAGCGCGGTCAGCATGGCCACAGAATTCCCGGTGCCGGCGATCAGAAATTTCTCGCGCTCGAATTCAACCACTGCGATGAAACGCCGCTCTCCGAGCGCCAGGGTCTCTCGCAGACGCAGCTGTCGCGACGGATGCGAACGCCAGGTGCGGCCTAGAGCCGCCAACCAATGCAGCATTCGCGCCAACTGATTTCCCTTTACGGTCGCCGCCGAGCTTGTACTTCCCATTGCATCCCTTTCTTTACTGCCGCCTGCGCTCACACCAGTTCAGTCAAGCGCACTGCCAGATGATTGCCGACAACTTCAAACTCGCCGTGGGCGATCAGTTCGCCATTCACCCGCAGTGGAATGTCTGCTCCTTCGGCCCAATGCGAATTGATCACCGAACCCCTTTGCAACCGCAAACCATCGGCGACGGTGAAACCGGGCAACGGCACATCAACGGTCAACCGGCAAGGCAGAGGCAGCACTCGCGCCCAGGCATCGGGATCCGCAACCGTGCAGTTCTGGGGTTGGGCAACTAGCGCTTGCTCTGCCATATGCAATTACCGGATCAAAGAATTTCGAGTGGATAAACCACCAAAGTTCATCCCGACGAAGACAGAGCAACTCGGGTGCCGCGAAGGATGGATCAAGCGAAGCCTCGCGCAATCGAAGGGTGGGCTCTCGAACGCCTTGGTTCGAGTGGGGATAGGGGATAACGTCGCGAAGACGCTCGCAGCCACAACGGAAAATCGGGACGCGCAAAAGATAGTAGACTACGGAATTCTAATGAAGAGCGACTTAGAATCGAGCCCTGCCCCCCGACGGGAGGCAGGGCATGAACCTCTCTCACTGTGGTTTCAGGTTGATGGTATCTTGCGTGATCTGATCGAAAGTGGTCACAGCCTTCGCATTGGCTTCAAAAGCGCGTTGGGCCACGATGAGGTTGGCGAACTCGGTGGCAATGTCCACGTTGGATGACTCCAGAGAGCCTCCCGACAAAGTGCCGCGGCCGCCTGTGCCTGCGACTCCCACCACAGCCTGCCCCGAGGCCAGAGTCTGCGTGTAATCGGTGGAGCCCGCGTTTTCCAGCCCTTGTTCATCGGCAAAGCTGGCCAATGCCAATTGCCCCAGGGCCGCAGTGTTCCCGTTGGTGAACGACCCGGTAATCGTGCCATCGGCGCCGATGGTGAAACTGGTCAACGTCCCGCTGGCATTGCCATTCTGCTGGGTCGAGGACGTGCTGTCCGGAGCGGCAACCTGACTGAGCAGTGGAGTCTTTCCATTGAGCACGTTCCAGCTGAAAGTCTGATTGGTGGCTCCATCGGCGAATCCCGTGATCGGAATCGCCTTGATATTGGCGAGGGAGAGGGCTGTGGCGGGTACGGTGATCGTATCGCCGGCCGCCCAAGCTGTCGATCCCTGGTTAATCGTAAGATTGATTTGGCCAGAAGTGAATGGAGTTCCAACCGTCGCCGTCCCCAGGGCACCGGAAACCGAGCCGACGACTGAGAACGTAGTGGCGCTGGTCGCCGTCAGGGTGAACGTCTGGGGCACAGTTCCCGCGTTCACTCCTTCCCCGGACACGGTTCCGTTGCCGGTGTTTCCGGCCTTGTAGACCGGAACCCCGGCTCCTCCGCCAGTGCCGATCAGGACTCCATTGCCGTTGAAGGTCAGGGTACCGGTGGCCAGAATCCCAGTCGGAGGAACGCCCCCGACCGAATTAAGGTCGGCGGGTGGGATGCTGAGACTGTAGTTCCAGGTGTTGGGACCGGCCTGGGTGAACGTGTAGGTCAAAGTATGCGCGGCCCCAAGCGAGTCATAGATGGTGACCGGGGTTGAGTACTGGGTACCCGCAGGGTCTGAGGCATTGAGGTTGGTCGTGATCGAGGCGGTTGTGGTCGCGCTCGGCGGGCTGATCGTACCCGCGCCGAGTTGCAACGGTCCGACGCCTCCGCTGGTATTGACAACACCATTCACCGCGGGATAGCCCAAGACCTGTTGGCCTTCGGAAGTCACCAGAAAGTTGTTGGCGTCCACCGAGAAGTCGCCAGCGCGCGTGTAGCTGGTAATCCCACCGTCCTGCACCGCGAAGAAGCCGTCTCCTTGAATGGCCACGTCGGTGGACACGCCAGTGGACGTCACGCTCCCTTGGGTGAAGTTGCTGGGCATCGAACCGACTTGGGTCCCGGAGCCGAGTTGGATGGGGTCGCCCGCGCCCGTGGTGCCCAGATTCTGATAAAACAAATCACTAAACAGGACACTGGTGTCCTTGTAACCGGTGGTGTTCTGATTAGCGAGGTTATTGGCAATTGCTGATAACGCCGTGGCATCGGCGGTCAACCCTGAAAGTGGAATCGAAAAATTCGGCATTATTGTGCTCCTTGAACTGAGTTTGTGCTGCCGGTACCGGCCGTTGTACCCGTTGTCGACCCCGACCCAAAGGCGTTCGTCATAGTGTTGTTAATTTGGGTCAACTGGTCGAGCATATTGAACTGCACCAGCTGCGAAGTGAACTGGGTGGGATCGACAGGATTGGTCGGGTCCTGATTCTGCAGTTGCGCGACCAGCAGTTGCATAAACATAGTTTGCGTGCTCGAAAGAGAATTGCTTGTGGTGTTGCTGGTGGGCGGTGTTGACGACCCGGTTGCTGGTGTTGCGGCCGCGACACTGTGTGCTACCGGAATAATGTTCATACGTCCTCCTCATTTATTGTTTCTGCGATGTAGCTCATGCGTGCACATTCAACCTCGCCGGTGAACCGGCGCTGATGTCGAGTTCGGCTGGATTCTCCGGCGGGCTGTGAATCGAGAAAACTTCGGCCAGGGAAGAATGCTGCTGGCTCGAGGAACGCGGTTGCGAATCTGCTCCACCGGAGAATCCCGCAGTTGTTCCCGCGCTCGTTTCCAGAAAACGGATGTTGTCGAAGCGCAGGTCCTGTTGCCGGAATGTGGTTTGCAGACCGGAGACTTCCGGAGCCAGAAGCGCGCGCAAATCGCCTCGCTCGCTACCGACAGTTAGACCCACCTGGCTGTCGCGCACTACCGTGTGTACTTCAACGCTGCCGAAAGCCTGGGTGCGCAACCCGATATGCATTTCCGACTGCGCCACGCCTGCGACCAGACGAGCAACCTCGACGGCGCCAGCCGCGGGCAAAGCCGTGGGAGCAGGCTCTGCCGGGGATTGGCGTTCCGTCGCAGGCAAAAGCGCGCCCCCGCTTGCGGAGTCTTGATTCGCCGCTGGCGAGACTGGCGCCAAAACATTTGCGGCAGCGGCGGGCGTGCCCGGCTGATCTCCAATGTTTGGTTGACTGACAGGAGTTGCAGCGGCCGCACCGCTTGGTAGCGACTGCGCATTCGCGTCTGTCGCACTCGAGGAAGAATCGCCCGGCTTCGACCGCGTACTCTCCTGGTTCGAAGAAACTGGCACCGCGGGAGCTTCTCTCACGCGATTATCCGCAGGGGCGACCGTGTCCCCTGCTTTCATCGCCGTTGCCGCGTGAAATAAGTTAGGCTTTAAAACCTCCGCCGAAAACGTCACTCTCGAAGCCGTGATTGAAGATGCCAACGCAGCCAGGCTCCCCTGTTCCCCGCTGTTGCCTAAATGCGGCTTACCGTCCGTTGCGGATGGATTGACGGCGACGGCATTGGCGCTGCCGCCCGTCGGATCCGTTGCACGTGGCGGCGCTCCCGCTGCGGCGGGAATCGTCGGAACCGAACGAAGATCGCTGCTGCCCGCTTGTGATTTGCCGTTCGACATGGATTGCCGGACTACAGCAAAAGCACTCGCAGTTCCACTCGCAGGATCTACGGCAGGCAGCGGCATCCCGCTTGGGCTGGGAGTTGAGGCGACAAGTTGTGAATCACCATTGCCGGGTGTTCCCGCAGCGTCCACAATCGGCGGCGAAAGCGTCTGCGCAGGCCTATCCGCCCGGGCTGGGATCGAGGGCAGAGAGCTCGGGGATTCCTGCCTGATAACGTCCGGTTCGGCTGCCACGTTCGACGAGGGTTTCCCCGTCTCGCTTGCATCAGGCGGAGTAAGCGGTGGTCGAGCCTCGTCAACCACAAGGGAGACGAATTGCTTCACCGGTACGGCTGTGCTCAAAGACGACGCAGCGACGTCGACCGGGGTTTCCTTTCCTGTGTCCACTTCATCAGTGAATCCAGGTTCGAACGAGGTTGTCGAGGTTTGCGTCGATGGTTTTTTCTGAACCTGGCTTGTCGATCCAATCAAAGTATCTTGCTTGGCCGAGTCCGCGCCCGCAGCCAATCCATTGGCGTTATCCGAGCGCGAACTCAACATCGGAGGCGGTATCGGACCTTTCCCTGCAAGCGATGCCGCGGTCTCCACAGGCGAAGCTGGCACCGTATTCAGATTGGCAGTGAGCACGAGAACCGGTATGGCATCTTCCACCGGGACCGACTTGATGGCCAGCGGTACCTGCCCCGAAGCAGGTATTTTCGAATTCTTCACCAGGTCTTTTTCTGTGAATTTCGCTCGCGCCCCAACCGCCGCAGCCTCAGCTTGCGATCTTGGCAGCACCGGCGACCCGTTGCTCTCTGCCGTTCGCAAAGTGCTGGCGAAGGTATTCGCCCCCTGCCCGGGGGGTTGCGCAGGGAATGCCGAAGGCTTCGGCGTGCCGGACAACACAGCATCGACTTGGATCACATTGGCAAGCACGGATCAATCTCACACTGGATCTGTCAGCACTCCCGTTCCATGCATGCGGAACACCAAAAGCGAAGGCTTCGGTCTCGTGTCGTGCGAGACCAACAAGTAGTTGAGACTCAAGGGGCGATGGCAGTCTGCCGATGGAAGAGTGTTGCAAAGAGGCAGCGCCAGGATGAAGCTGGTGGGCAAGGCTTGCCCACGAAGCTCGGCAAAGACTAGTTGCGCCGAAGGTAGGCGCGGCGCAGCAAGAACAAATCATCGAGACGGCGCTGGTCTTGTCTGGCTTCCAGTAGCTGGTAGTTCTGGAATTGGTGACGGCGAAGCGTGTCCATGACTTCACGCTGCCGCCGGGCGTGCTGAAAGTCAATGCTGCAGGCGTGCCGAAACGCGTCAGCCTCAACCAGTTGTTTTTCCAGGGCGTGCCGCCGTTCAGTCAGAACGGAGCGGCAGAGAACGTCAAACTGCAGTTCCGCTGCACTGATTCCGGATTCCAGCTGAGGTCGCCGCCGCACCTCAATATTCTCCATCCCACTGTGTACGTCTTCGATTTGCTGCCGCAGCGTAGCGACTCGGAGATTGGCTTCCTGCAGCCGCAGCTCTTGCTGCCGTTCGAGGCCTTGCCGAACGCGCAACAGGACTTCAAGTGGAAATCGGAATGCCATGATTGTCAGCTGGCGATGGCCAGCAGTCGATTGATTGTGTCTTCGAGAGTGACCGCTTCGTTAGGTCCCTGCTCCAGAAAGCGGGTCAGCTCCGGCAAGGTTGCGATCGCTTTATCCAGCACCGGGTCGCTCCCGTTCTGGTAGGCGCCGATACGAATCAGGTCTTCGGATGCCGTGTAAGCCGCCAGCAGTCGCCGCAAAACCCGCGCCTTTTCCATATGCTGGCGAGAACAAACCATGGGCATGAGCCGGCTGATACTGTCCAGAATCGCAATTGGTGGATAATGATTTCGCGCCGCCAATCGCCGATCGAGCATGATGTGCCCATCGAGCAGGGCGCGCGCTCCGTCAACCAACGGGTCCTGCTGATCGTCGCCTTCCATCAGAACTGTATAGAACGCGGTAATGCTGCCACCACTGAATTTTCCCGCCCGCTCAATCAGCCGCGCCATCAAAGTGAAGACCGACGGAGTGTACCCCTTCGCCGTGGGAGGTTCGCCGGCCGCCAGGCTGATCTCGCGTTGCGCCATGGCAAGACGGGTCAGTGAGTCGACGACTAACAAAACGTTCTTACCCTGTGCGCAAAAATATTCCGAGACTGCGGTGGCCGCCAAAGCCGCGCGAATCCGCAACAATGGTGACTGATCGGAGGTCGAAACCACGACGACCGAACGCTGTCTCCCTGCTTCACCCAGAGCGTCCTCGAGAAAATGCCGCACTTCGCGACCGCGTTCTCCAACCAGCGCCAGCACCGTGAGATCGGCACTGGTGTCGCGCGCCATCATGCCGATCAGCGTGCTCTTGCCCACACCGCTGCCACCAAAAATGCCAACGCGCTGTCCCCGGCCACAGGTCAGAAATGCGTCCACGGCGCGCACCCCGCAGCCAATGGGTTCTCGAATGAGATCGCGTTCCATGGGCAAGGGCGCGGCTGCTTCCAACATTTGAGAATCGCGTCTCTCGCAGGGACCGAGGGAATCGATGGGCTCGCCCATGCCATCGATCACCCGGCCTAACAGACCATCCCCGACGCGGACTACCGGCCGCGCACCCCAGGTGACGACGTGATCGCCGTATTGAATCCCGGTCGGCCGCGCCAGCGGCATGGACAGCACTGTGGTTCCGCGGAAGCCGACAATCTCTCCAGGAAAAACTGCGCCATTCGCACTCACTACTTCGCACAACTCGCCCACCGAACAAAAGGGCCCTTCGGATTCCACTAACTGGCCGATCAGCTGAGTCACTCGGCCCTGCCAGCGCAAACTGGAGCAGGAGTCCAACCGCTTGAAATACGGGGCCAGCAGGACCGGGGCGCTCATATTCCGGTTGGCCGCTTAGCCAGAAGATCGAAAAGACCCTGCTCAATTTCCTTGAGCTGAATTCCCACGCCCAGATCGGTGGTGCCCAGCGCGGTTTGCAATATGCAATGATCGCTTTGCAGTGCAGGATCTTCGACTACATCCGGAACCTGGCTCGCCTCCATGTGGCGGGCGAAATATCCACGCCATTCCGAAACCTGTTGCGGGTGCACTCGTACTACAACTTTGGTCGCACTCTCGATTTTTTCCAGGATTACGCGCACCAGGCCTGCCAGCAGCAGTGGATCCAACTGCGCTTCGCGATGCAGGATCTTCCCCGCCATACTCAATGCCAGTTGTACCACTTCACTTTCCACCTGCTGATAGTACTGGGCGCGATCCCGGGCAAAGCCGATCAATGCCGCGGTTACGCTCTCGCGAATTTGCGCCAGTTGTTTTTCGCCAGCCATGCGGCCCTGGGCCTCTCCTTCCTGGCGACCGGCCTCTCTGGCCGCGGCTTCCCGTTGCGCCAGCATTTCGTTCGTGGTGGAAATGCCCTCGCCGGAGCTCGTTGGTGCCGGAGCAGCTTTGTGCGAACTGGCAGTTCCGGACTGAGCCACAACTTCTCCGTAGAGAAAGGCACGGATTTCCGGCTTCGGCCTAGCTTCGGGCGCAGGATTACACGACGAACTCATCCTCATCTCCTCCCAGGCTTATTTTCCCTTCCGCCTCCAGCTTGCGCGCGACCGCGACCGTTTCCTGCTGCGCTTTGATCATGTCGCGCGAGCGCACCGGTCCGAGAACGTCCATATCTTCCTTCAGCATTTCCACCGCCCTCGAGGACATGGACTTGAAAATGTAGTTCTTCAGATCCTCAGTCGCACCCCGCAGCGCCAAGGCGAGTGATTTCTTATCCAATTGACCCAGCAATTCGCGAATGCCCGCTTCCGGCACCCCCAGCAGGTCCTGAAAGGTGAACATCAGGTTGCGAATGCCCAGAGCCACCTTGGGGTCGTCTTTCTCAATGGTTTCGAGAATCACCTTGGCCTGAACCGGATCCATGCGGTTGAGCAGGTCGGCCACTCCCTGGAACCCGGCATACGCCCGCCGGTGCTGCTCGCCCAGTGCCTGTAGCCGCTTGTGTAGCGCGAGCGAGACTCTCTGCGCAATTTCCGGAGAAAACTGCCGCAACTGGGCCAGCCGTTTGATGGTCTCCGCCCGCAGCGCTTCGGGCAAGCGCATCAGCAATTCCGAGGCCTGCTTGGAATCCACATGCGCCAGAGTAAGAGCGATGGTTTGCGGATGCTCGCTCTCAAGAAATTTGGCCAGTTGCTGCGGATCTGCTTTCTGCAGCGAATCCAGTTTATTGGCGCTCAGTTCGGCGGCCGTCGATACTTGCCTCAACAATTGCTGGGCGCCCTCCTGCCCGAATGCCTTTACCAGAAGCTTCTGCGCATAGTCCGTACCCCCTTGGGCCAGATAATCCTGGGTAAGGGCCATGCGATGATATTCCTCGAGCACGGCCAGGGCGGTCGGAGAATCGATGTATTCCAGTTCGGCGATCTCTTTAGTCAGTTTCTCGAGGTCTTCTTGCGGAAGGTGTTGGTAGATATGGCTGGCGATCTCTTCCCCTAACAACACCAGCAGCACCGCAGCCTTCCGCATTCCCCCGAGTATGTTTTCCGCCGGGCTCACTCTTTCCCGCCATCCCGGATCCAGCTCTGCACCAGCCGTGAGGCTACCGCCGGTTCCGTCTTCACCTTCTCCGACAGCTGACGCTTAAGCGCAGTGGCACGGCGGGCTTGTTCCACGCCCGGAGGTTCCATTTCGACAGCAACCGCCGCCGCCCCGCCAGCTGCTGCCGCGAGTTCTTTCGAGTTCAGAGCCGTCCGCGTGGGCAACTCGCGAAGCGCGGTTAAGACCTGTTTTTTTACCGGCCGCAGCATCAGAAAATAAACGATCAGGAAAAGCGCCAGAATGCCAAGATAGCGCAACAGACCTGACCATTGCGTGAACACCTTGCGAGTATTTTCCAGCTTGCCGGGCGGCGCCAATTTTTCCGCGGGAAGCTCCTGGAAGGACAGGTTCTGCACCGCCAGCATATCCCCGCGCTGCGCATCGAGCCCGATGGCCGCTCCCGCCAGGGTTTCGATCTCTTTCATCTCCTCAGGGGTACGCTTTCGCCGGGTCGAAGTTTTGACGCCATTCTTTTCCGCGGTCTCGACCGCGTCATCGACCAGGACCGCCGCCGCCAGGCGCTTGATCCGTCCCGCCGGCTGCACCGTGTGCCGGATGCTCTTGCTCACGGCGTAAGTCTGACTCTCCGAGCGGGAAGACTGGGTTTCGGCAACCGCTGCCACCGCGGTCGTGGTCGCTGCCGCTCCCGGAACATTGCTGGCGGTTCCCGGAATTCCGGTGGGCCCGCCGCCGCCCGCATTCTCTTCAGATTTTTGCTGAGTAAGCGTTGCCGTAGTCTTCGGGTCGTAAACTTCTTCCGTGTTCTCGCTGGTGCTGAGGTCGTATTCCACATGCACGCTGGCGCGCACGTGTTCCGCTCCAACCACGGGATCGAGCGTGCGCAACAAAGTCTTGGCGAGTTCTTCATCGAGATCGTAGCCGCCATGCGCGGCACCCGGACCGTGGGCGTGCAAAAGCGGCGTGTTGCTGTCGGCATCGACCACCGTCACATTTTCCGGGCGCAGCCCGTCCACGGCGCTCGCCACCAACTGCGGAATGGCCAGCTGCGCCCGCTCCGAGAGCGCGCCTCCCCGGGTCTTCAAAATCACCGCCGCCTTGGCCTCGCGTTCCTGCTCGCTGAACAGCGACTCCCGCGGCAACACCAGATGCACCCGCACCGCTTCCACTTCGCTGAGAGTCTGCAGCGTGCGTTCCAGTTCGCCTTCAAGCGCCCGCTGGTAGTTGACCTTCTCCGTAAAATCCGATCCCGCCCAGTTCGGAGTATCGAAAAGCTCGAACCCCATCCGCGCATTTCGCGGCAACCCTTGCGCTGCAGTCTCGAGGCGCGCAGCATCGAGTTGATCCGCCGGCACCAGCAGGCTGGTGCCATCGGCGGAGAGTTCATGAGGAATATTCTTGGCGGCCAGGCGGCTGCCGAGCGACTGCGCTTCCTCCGGCTTCAGCCCGGAATAAAGCGTGGCGTACTTGGGCTTGCCAATCAGCCCGACAAAGAGCCAGAGCGTAACCGCCACCAATGCCGCCCCGCCTGCCAGCAGCGCCCGCTGGCCCATGGTGAGGCCACGCAGCAGTTCGCCCGCCTGCTGGAACGCCTGGCCGAATGATTTGGGTGCCTCCACCTCGGTCTCCTAACCGGCCGCTCAGAACTGCATGCGCGAAATCTCCTGGTAGGCAGCCACGATCTTGTTGCGCACCTGCATCATGAGCTGAAACGAGAGATCCGCCTGTTCCACCGCGATCATGGCGCTGTGCACGTCCATCCCGCTGCCATCGAGCAGCCCGGCGACCTTGGTGTCGGCAACGCCCTGCAACTGTTTGGTCTGGTCCATGGCGCCGCGCAGGGTTTCCATGAATCCCCACTCGCGGGGCGCGACACCCTTGGCGGTCACGCCGCTTTCGCTGGGAAGAATTCGCAAGGTCGAAATCGGATCAGCCATATTTTCTCTCCCGGCCTTCTAGCCCGTTCACCGAGCGCGACCGAGTGTCAGCGCAGCAGATCGTTTAGCGCAGCAAATCCAGAGATTGCTGGATCATGGTTTTCGTGGATTGCACCGCCGATGCGTTCAACTCGTAGGCGCGCACCGCTCCCATCAAGTCCGCGGTTTCTTCGACCGGATCCACGGCCGGATAGCTTACATAGCCCTTGGCATCGGCGTCCGGATGCCCCGGTTGGTAACGCTCGACCGGGGGCTTGGCATCGGCGATGACCTGATCCACTCGCACGCCATGGGCAGACATGTTGCCGAAACCCGACAGCATCGCAGGAAACTGCGGCATCCGCCGGGATCGAAATACAACCAGTTGGCGCCGGTACGGTCCGCCTTCCGGAGTTCTCGTCGTCTCCATATTCGCCATGTTGCTCGTGACCACTTCGGCTCGTTGTCGCTCTGCCGTAAGCGCCGAGCCGCTGACTGCCAGCATGCCAAAAAGATTCATGACGGACTCCCTTCGTGTATAGCGCTCAAGATCCCCTTGAATTCATCCCGCAGCAACTGCACTCCCAGGCTGAACCGGAGCTGGGTGTCGGCCAGCAGCAGGCTTTCACGCTCCAGACTCACATTGTTGCCATCCGGACGCTCCATCAAGCCGCGCACCTGGTGCGCCGCCGGCGTAAACGACGCGTACTCGAGATTCCCGCTCGCCCGCTCCATCTCCTGGCTGAAATTCACATCCTGGGTGTGGTAGCCGGGCGTATCGATGTTGGCCATGTTGGACATAACCAGTTCGCTGCGAAATACATTCACGTCCAGAAAGCGGGTCAGCGCGGCAATGCTCGGATCGTCAATCATGGACATAGCTTCTCCTTGGGGGCAGCCCGTACTCGCGAATCTTGTTGCGGACCGTGCGCAGGCTCACGCCCAGCATTTCGGAGGCGCGCGAGCGATTGCCTCCGGTGGCATCGAGCGTCATCTCGAGCAAGCGCCTTTCCATGCTTTCGAGGGATAAACCCGGACGCAGCCCGTCATTCTCCTCATCAACTTCGGTAGCAGCGGCGCCCGCGCGAGGCGGCGGTGAGCCGAGTTCGCTGGGCTCCAGCACTTCCACCCCGATTTCGCTCCCCGACAACGCCACCGCGCGCCGCATCAGGTTGGCAAGCTCCCGCACATTGCCCGGCCACGAGTGCTGCTGCAGGCGGGCAAGAAACTCCGCACCGATACTCGGCGCTGCTCCTGGCGGCGCATAGAGGCCGACGAAGTACTCGGCCAGTTCGGCCACATCTTCCGGCCGCTCGCGCAACGCGGGCAGGCTTAATGGAATCACGTTGAGGCGATAGTACAAATCGGCCCGGAAGAGGCCGTCCTTCACCATGGCTTCGAGTGGCCGGTTGGTGGTCGCGATCACTCGAATGTCAACCTTCACCGGCCGTGTGTCGCCCAGACGGTCGAACTCCCGCTCCTGTAACGCGCGCAAAAGTTTGGGTTGCAACGGCAGCGGCAACTCGCCCACTTCGTCGAGCAACAACGTGCCCCCATGAGCCAGTTCAAATTTCCCCGGCTTGGCGCAGGCTGCCCCGGTGAAAGCTCCCCTGGCATAACCGAACAGTTCGCTTTCGAGCAGGGCCTCAGGAAATGCGGCGCAGTTCACCGCGACGAACGGGCCTTCGCGGCGCGGGCTGAGGCGATGAATCATCCGCGCCAGCAGTTCCTTGCCGGTGCCACTCTCGGCTTGAATCAGAACGTCGGCGTCGATGCCCGCCACTTGCCGGGCGCGGTCGACTGCCCGCACGAGAGCGGGCGAGTGTCCGACCAAAGGGCCGGGCTCGGATTCCGCGCTCTGCGAACGAGCGAGGATCTGCTGGGCCGCGTGCTCCAGTTGTTCGAAAGCCACCGGCTTAACCAGATAGTCGCAGGCTCCGTTTCTCATTGCCGTGACTGCGTCGGGCACGCTTCCGAATGCAGTCAAGAGAATTACCGCGGTGCGCGGGGCCAGCGCACGAGCATCGCGCATGACTCGAAAGCCATCGCCGTCGGGCATGCGAATGTCGGTCACGATCAGCGCATGCTGCCCCCGCCGGAATTTGGCCATGGCTTCGCTTGCCCCGCCCGCCGTTTCTACGCGCCAGCCATGGCGCAGAAAACTGATTTCGAGCGCCGCCCGCATGCCGGCGTCATCGTCTACCACCAGCACCTGCCGTGGCGGAGCCGGCTTCATCCCCGCCGAAAGGATTTGCGCCGGAATTATTTTTGCCTGATCGATTGCCATCTGATTCATTCATTCGCTCCGCTCAAAGGAAATTCCAGCTTGAACGTGGCGCCACGCCCCGCGCTTCCGTCCACCGAGATGATCCCGCCATGTTGCTCCATGATCGTCTTGCACACCGCCAGTCCGAGCCCCGGACTTCCCGCGCAAGTCGTGAATCCGGGATGAAAGATGCGCTCTCGATCCTCGACTGCGATTCCAGGACCGGTATCGGATATCTCGACCACTGCGCTCGACTGGCCGCGCCCAGAACTCACTTCGCCGCGGATGGTCAGCACGCCTCCGCCGGGCATGAATCGAAACCCGTTCAGCGCCAGGTTCAGCAGGACCTGTTCCAGACGGTGCCGGTCCGCAGCCACCAGCACGCCGTCCAGCTTTTGACTCAGTTCCATGCGCACTTGCGCGCGCTGCGCCAGTGGCCGCAGAAAGTCATGGGCCGAACGCAGACATTGACCTAAATCCGTAGGCGCGAGCCCGGGCGAGGGCTGACTATGAAAGTGCAAAACATTGTTCACCGTGGCCGCCAGCGTTCGCAACCCCGCCTGCAGGTGCCCCACCCAATGGCGCTCGTCTTCTTCCAGATCCGATTCGGCAAGCAAGCCGGCAAAAAGTTCCAGGCTGCCCAGCGGATTGCGGATCTCGTGGGCGAGCAGCGCCGACATCTCGGCCAGGGCCTGCCGCCGGCTCAATTCTTCATGCTCCCGCTGGAGACGGTGGTTTTCTTCGAGACTCGATGCCAGGTCGCGGTTGGTGTCTTCAAGTTCGTGACGAAGCCGCGCCACCTCGGCCTGCAGTTGCACGTAGGAACGCTCGAGCGATGCCGCCGCCTCGGTAAAAGAAGCGAATGCGCAGGCGAGCGACTGTTCATCGAGTGCGACGACGCCGGCTTCGAGGGGGTGCAGCAACGCGGATAGAGTCTGACTGGACATAACTGCTGAGATCTCTCCTAACTGGCTGATGAAAAAGGATCGCTTCTAGCGATGCGCAACCACCGCAAAATGAATAGTGCCTTCAGGTGCTGCGGCCTGCGATACGACTTTCCAGCAACTTCGTTTTGCCGCTCAGACCAGAAAGCCGAGTTTCCCAATAGCCTCCTTAAGTTTTTAAGCCTCGCCGTCGGCTCTCAACTCTCTTCGCGCCATCCCGGCACGGACCGTTGAAAAATACAAATGCTCGGATCGTATCTCGGGGCCACCCTCGGCCAGAATGGAAGCCCGTTCCATCACCTGCTGCAACTCGCGCACGTTGCCCGGCCAGGAATGCGCTTCGAGCCTCTGCGCCGCCGCGGAATCGAGCACCGCCGGACTGCACCGGGCCGCCGCCGCAATCCCCTGCAGAAAATGTTCAGCCAGCCGCAGGATGTCGCCTGTTCGTTCCGCCAGCGTAGGCAGTTGCAGGGGAAACGCCGAGAGCCGGTAATAAAGATCGTCGCGAAACCGGCCTTGCTCCACGCACCGCGTCAAATTCGCATTGCTGGCCGCGACCACCCGCACATCCACCTTCAACGCTTCCGAACTCCCCAGCCGCTGCACTTCTTTCTGATCCAGAAAACGCAGTAACTTGGCTTGTAGGCTCAGTGGCAACTCGCCTACTTCGTCGAGAAAGAGTGTCCCACCCTGGGCCAGATGGATGCGCCCGGCGTAGCCCTGCACTGCTCCCGTGAAAGCGCCGCGCACATGGCCGAACAATTCCGATTCCAGCAGAGCCTCGGGAATGGCCGCGCAGTTTACTACCGCCCACGGCTTGGCCGCGCGCGGACTCAATTGGTGAATGGCCCGGGCCACCAGTTCCTTGCCAGTTCCCGTAGCTCCCGAGACCATGACCGTGGTCATACGCGGAGCCACCAGTCGCGTCAGCCGGTACAAGCGCTGCATGGCTTCGGCATTGCCAATCATTCCCGGCAATGGAACAACCGCCCTGGCCAGCGACGGTTCCGGTAACAGATGCGGCCGGGCTTCCTCGATTGCACGCGGCGATGTCAGCCATGAGTGGTGAGCACCTTTTGCCGGAAACGGCGCACTGCTGTCGGAATCCAGCAGCACGACTTCGATGCCCGGAAAACGCAGCTTGATGATCTCGATCAGCTCTTCCACATCCAGATCGGGGAGCCGGCGGTCCAGAAACAATATTTGCCAATGGCCGCTTTCGAGTTTCACCAGAGCGTCGGCTCCGCCCTGCACTTCATGAATCGGTCCGCGATCGTCCTGCAAGCTTTGCCGCACTTGTTCGCGCAGGGAGGTGCTGGGACTGGCTACGAGCACGCCGCCCGCAATCGATGGGAGTGTTGCCGCACTGGTCATGTTACCGATTTCATGCTGGGAAGATTAGAAGACGATTAGAAGAGAATTAAGAATTTCTTTTGTGGGCAAATCTTTCCCAGTTTTGGAAGGCACTGCGAAAACGGGAAAAACTTGCCGCCCGGCAACCCTTGCCTCGTGATCCCCGAACAGTCTCCCGGCACGGAAGTATACTGGCAGGGTTGTCGCGAAGAATTTCCTTTGTGTCCTTTGGATTGATGAAGTGGAACTGCGAAAACCACGAAGGATACGAAGGTACATAAAGAATTTCAACGATCTTCAAAACTCGCAGCCCGAAAACTCTCCCTGCGGGCAAGACGCCAACGGCAGGGTTACATCGATCCGCAATCGCTCTCCATCCTCGTCGGTACGCAAGCCGCCGTTCGCGCTCTCGAAAATGCGCCGCGCCACGGCGAGCCCGAGGCGTCGTTTCAGTTCGCGCTGCTTTCGTTCCGCCGACTCCGCGATGCTCCCGGCGGCCGAAGGCTTCAAACTTCGTTCGTCGATGGACGAGATCGTGACCGTGAGTCGCACCGCTTGGTTGTCTTCGCTCGCCGTAATCTCGACTTTAGAACCCGCGGCAGCGGAACCCAGCGCGACCTCCAGCACATGCGAGAGCGCCTGCCGTAACCTGCCGGCTTGTATGTTCACCAGGCAATCTGAACTGGAAGCCAGAAAAAGCTTTGCTTTTGCCGGCTCCGCCACCGGCAGCAAGTCCGCAGCCACCTCGCGCAGGCACCCTGCCAGCGAGAATACCTGCTGATCTTGCTGCGCCTCTCCGGCTTCCCACAACTCCCGCAGACCACGAAAAAGGCGCACGATGGTATGAGCCTGCTGCAGAGCGACTTTCAGATCATGCCGCAATTGTTTCAAGGAACGCGACAACAGCAAGTTCACTTCGAGCAGACAGGTTAGGGTGCTGAGCGGCTGGCTCAAGTCATGAAACAGATCGCTCATCAGTTGCTGATACTCGGCGGCGTCCGTACTCCCGCGATTCGCCGCGGGACGAATCGCCGGGCTGGCTGTCGTCCTCGTCACGCTTGGGCTCCGGAATGGCTGCTCAACTCATAGCCAACCCCGCGAACCGTATGGATAAGCCGCGTCCCGTGACCATCGTCGACCTTGCGGCGCAGGTAATTCACGTACACATCCACCACGTTGGTGCAGGTATCAAAAGACAGATTCCACACGTGCTCAATGATCATGGCGCGGGTGATTCGCCGCCCGGCATTGCGCATCAGGTATTCCAGCAGAGCAAATTCCTTTCCGGTTAAATCAATGCGGCGCCCCGCCCGCTCGACCCTGCGCTCCACCCGGTCGAGCTTCAGATCCTCTACCGTCAGCACCGATTCCGCCGGCATGTGACAGCGCCGCAGCAGCGCCCGGATACGCGCTGACAGCTCCGAGAAGGAGAAAGGTTTACCCAGATAATCGTCCGCGCCCAGATCGAGACACTGCACCCGGTCTTCTACCCGCGTTCGCCCGGTCAGAACCAGGATCGGCATCGTCGGCTTGCGAGTACGCAGATAACGCAAGATCGCAACTCCGTCCAGCCGAGGCAGACTGAGGTCGAGCACTACCAGGTCATAGTCGAACTCGCCCGCCATGGCGCGGGCTTGCTCGCCGTCGTTCGAAACGTCCACCGCGTAGTGTTCGGCGTCGAGGCCCTTCTTCACAAAGCTGGCGAGCGAGGAATCATCTTCAGCGATCAGAATGCGCATAAGGTTTCTCTAACTTCCACTCCGATTCTAGGCAAGAATCAGTTGGAAGTTGAAGATTAGGCGGCGCACGAAGGGCGCAGCCTTCCGCAAACGGGAAGGAACTGCTCTGTCACTCGCTTGCGCTTTACCACTGACGGTGGTGAGCCACTCGGAAACGTTAGAGAGGTGTTCCGAGTGGGCCACCCATTTAGAAGCGTACTCTAAATGACATAAAAAATGACGGTGGCCCATTCTTGCGGAAGGGTGAGAGGCGAGAATGCCTGACCAAGGAAAGCCAGTAGTCAGTGCCGGTTCTCGCTTCTCAGCTTATGCGTTTCTTCTCTACGCTGCGCCCTTGGCTGCGCTCTTCAGATATGCCAGCACCTCTTCGGCGTGGCCTTCTGGTTTCACTTTGTTGAAGATGTGTTTGATCTTGCCGTCGGGGCCGATGATGAACGTTGTCCGCACCACGCCCATGACTTTCTTGCCATACATATTCTTTTCCTGAATTACGCCGTAGGCATTGCCGACTTTTTTGTCGGCGTCGCCCAGCAGGGTGAACGGGAGCCCGAACTTATCTTCGAACTTCTTCAGAGCTTTGGGCTCATCGGGTGAAACGCCAAGCACCACGGCGCCGAGCTTCTCCGTCCTTTTGAAGGAATCGCGGAACTCGCAGGCTTCGATGGTGCATCCGGGAGTATCGGCCCGGGGATAGAAATAGAGGACGACGTACTTGCCGTGAAAATCCTTCAAAGAAACCTCGTCGCCATTCTGGTCAGGCAAAGTGAACTCCGGGGCTTTATCATTGATATTGATATCCATGACTGTCTCTCCTTTTCGATCAACGGCTCGAACATGGTTATACCGCAGGACGCGGTGCCGCGTCATCTCTGGCGTATTCCTACTGGCATTTTTTCTGCAGACTGCGCTTCCGCCCGCCGTATCTGCCCAAGTCGGGCACGCTGCAAAGGCCACCAAGCCACCGCGCGCCCTCGGTCTGCTGGAGCTGGCTCCGAATGGCAAGGCTCACTTAATTCCGATCGCGATCCTGATTGACGGCAAATACTACGATGCCAGCGCGTACAAGGCTGCTCCGGTGCCCATGGCGCTGTGGAGTGAGACGGTTTACGAGGCCTTCCGCACCGGAGTTTCTCAGGGACTGTTTACGGTCACGGGAGCGCTGCAAAACAAGCAAGCAAACGCATGGATGGCGGAAGGAACGTGGCAGACGGCGGACTCCATCAAGTCCAAGGTCGCGAAGAAGAAGGTGTCGTCGGAGCCGCGCGGCATGAATGAGGACGAGGGTCCACCCGTATTGAGACGTGCCGACAAGCCCAAATCAACGCAAGAGCCTGCTGCGCCAACCACGGCACCGCAGACCTCGTCGGCACCGGCTGCTTCCCCGAGTGCAACGCCTCCGGCGGCTCCTCCAGCGGCTCCTCCAGCCGCACCGGCGACGAGCCCCTCAACATCCTCGCCGCCGACTTCTGCACCGCAGGAACAAACGCACGAGGACCAGCCTCCGGAGGATAAGAATCGGCCGACGCTGAAACGAGGTAGGCCGGCTCCCATCCCGCCGGAACCGCCTCAGAAGCCTGTGATCGCCTCAGCGAAGACCGTTGGTCAGACTTCGACGACTGCTTCGACCAGCACGTCGGCGCCCACGGGGCCTTCGCCGTCCAGCCAGATCCAGTTAATCCCGGCAATCTCAGCTTCGGGCGGCGGGCCTGACCCGCGTTCGTACGCCTACATCATGAAGCCGGACGAGGAACAACAGCTCCGCAAGAAGATGCTGGCAATGGCTGCGGACGAAGTTCGAGCACGCGCCGCGCAACTGGCGTCCGGAGGTTCGGTACCGGTTCATGCGGCGCCGCCGCGCAGCAAAGCACCGGCGAAACTCGTGCAGCCCGATTTTGAAGATGTGCAGCTACGCGTCTTTGATCTGGCTAGTATCAACGAGCCTGAGTTGGTACTGACCGCGACTGCGCGCATGCCCCAACGCTCCCACGAAAAACCGAGTGCTAGTCCCGGTCTTCAAAATAAAGACCTGCCGTACATGATCACGTTAGTGGCTCGCCAGGATGTGAACGGCGACCTTCACAAAGCGCTGGCGAACCTGACCGACACGCAACATCTGGATGTTCTCCCCAGACTTGAACTGATTGACGCGGTCGATGTCGACGGAGACGGGCGAGGAGAGCTGCTCTTCCGCCAGGTGTCTGACGCGGGCAGCGCCTTCGTGGTCTATCGCGTGATCGGGGACCGCTTGTACCCGCTGTTCCAGGGCACGCCCGGACAGTAAGATCGCGGCACAGGTTTTGCGGATTTGCATCGGTCTGTCCCTCCCTTGCGACCCCGTTGACTCGCGACCGGAACGGACGGATAATGGCCAAACCCTCAAGGGGGTCTTATGAGGCGTTCCTCCGCAGCCCGCCAGACAGCCAGCCTTTCCAAGTCAGTCCATCAGCAGCTCAACAAGTATGCGATTGCGGCCAGCGCAGCGGGAGTTGGCATGTTGGCCTTGAACGGACCGGCAGAGGCCAAGATCGTTTACACACCAGTGCATGTTGTCCTCACTCGCGGTTCTCTCGCGCTCGACCTCAATAACGACGGGATGGTCGATTTTATTCTGCTGGACAAGTACAAACGCAACGGCCAAACCACGAACAACTTCTGGCTCTACGTGAATCCGGAGCATAATGGCAACGCGGCTGTCGGAATCCCAGGGACATATTTCAAGAGCGCATCGGCCCTCAATCGCGGTAGCCAGATTGGCTCCAAGAATCGTTTCGACGGCAACCTCATGGCATTTGCGTGCTCTTTCGCGGACAGCACCGACTGCCGCGTCGGCAAATGGTTCGACCTCAGCGACCGGTATCTTGGGTTGAAGTTCACGATCAACGGGAAGACCCACTACGCGTGGGCACGCCTGAATGTCAGCTTCGCGGCTAACTGGGGACATGGCACACTGAAGACCACGCTGACCGGCTACGCCTACGAGACTATCCCCAACAAGCCGATTGTCGCAGGAATGACGAACGCGCCGGACGATTCGAGCACGCAGGAATCGAGTGCAATTCCCGGTCCGATCCCGGAAGCAGGTGTGCTGGGCGCGCTAGCGATGGGAGCGCCCGGAATGTCGATCTGGCGGCGGAAGGCATCGGTGGGTGCTACGCGGTAAGTGGCAGCAACGTCCCAGTATCAGCAGACAACAGAACGATTCGCGTTCGACTATTTCTGGGTGGCGACTAGCTGGCCGTTCTCGACTTTGATCTCCCCAACATCATTGGGCAGTTTCAGGCGGTCGCGCTGTTCGCTGAGTTTTTGCTGCAGGGTGCCGCTGACCATCGATACCGGAATACTCAAATCGCCAATTTTGAATTCGGTGGGATCGAAGGTCGCGTAGCCATCTTTGGAACCGAGGTGTCCGGCGAGAGTGACGTACACATCCTTGCCGCCGATCTGGGTGACAAACTGGCCGCGGGCGACGTCGCCCTCGAAATTGACCTTGTAGTCTTTCACTTCAGGCTCACCCTCTCCGATTGCCGCATCGGCCGAAGAAGGAACTGAGGTGGGCGGACCCTGGATCGCCGGGATAGCCGGGAGGTGAATGCCCCCGGATGAGGCGAGAGCGCTTCCGGTTGAGCCCGGAGCAGTACCGGCTGACGTTGGAATCATTGCGGCTGCCTGCGCCAGCGCGGCGGTAATTTCGTCGGCGCTGAAGTGAACTTGAGCAGGAGCTTCGCCAGGGTTCTTGGGCTGTTCCAGCAACTCCAGTTTCTTCTCCAGGGACTCGACGTTGACGGCGGCGGCGGCGGGTGACTGCGGAGGCGCCACGGGCTGTGGTTTCTTCAATACCAGGAACAGGGCGACGACCGAAGTGACTAGAGTGGCTACGCTAATGATGCGATCAAGCTTCCATTTCATGCGGTCATCTCCCCGGGCAAGGCAGAGGCCATTTTACCGGGGCAGGGTCAGCAAGATCACGTGACCGAAGACACTGGTCCACAGGTGACGCTGCGAACACGCTTCGTCTCAACAGCCTGCGGGTTTCAGAGCGCAAGTCTTAAATCGCAGAGTACGCTGAGAACATCCGCAAAGTGCGCCGAAAGAATCTTTCTAGTTTGAATGTTCAGAGGGTTTGACGATGGCCACGGAGGCGGGAGTCCACAAGTAGTGCTGTTTGCACTGGAAACACAGCGCATCTAGTTGGTCATCTTTGGCGTTGAACTGCAGCGACACATCGCTTTCTTTCTCGTTGGTCACCATCAGATTCAGGTTCTCGCAACGAGTGCAGCGGACGAAAGCGGACTCGCCCGGATTGAGAGTCAGAATATACATATCAGCGCTATGTATTGATGAGGGAGCTGACAGCTTAGTTGCTTATTCTCGCCGCGCCAGGAAGCGGTTGGTATCCGAGCAGGAGAAATACTTCGGTTGGTCTTGCGTCCGCGCATCTTACGTCGGCTGATCTCGACTTCGGCTGATCTTACTTAGGTTGATCCATGGTGATGCCCTGGGCTCCAGGCTGCTTTTCAGCCTTGGCCTTCTTGGTGGCCATGGTTTTGTCCACCCATTCGTCGGCGGTTTTCAGGTCCGACGCCCGCATGGCAAGGTCGTCGCATTCCACGTCGGCTTTCTCGCGGTACATCAAATTCATGTAGGCCATGGCATCGTCATAGTCAGGGCGCAGTTGCAAGGCCTTGTTGAGAGCGTCGATGCCTTCCTGAATATTGGCGGAGTTCTTTTGTTTAAGGTCTGCGCAGGCTGCCTTCTCATTCTTGTCTTTGGGATTGAGCTGCTCATCGGGCTTCATCCCCAGCTTGGCGCGTTCTTCCATGCGTGGCTGGTAGGTCTGGGTCCAGTCGATCACGCCCACGGAGTAGTAGGGTTCAGGATCGTTGGGATCGATCTCAAGAGCCTTGCGATAATACGTTTTGGCGTCTTCAAACTTTTTCATCTGCAGGTAGATGTAGGCAATTCCCTTGACGCTGTTAATGCTCTTGGGGTCGCGTTCGAGTACCGCCTTGTATTGATCGATAGCCTGCTGTCCCAGGCGGTTGTTGTCTTCAGCATCCACTCCCGGAATGTACTGCTGCGCATAGGCGGTCGCGAGATAGAGGCGGGCATTCAGCAGGCTGGGGTCAAGAGTCACGGCCTGTTGGAAGTGAGCTATGGCTTCCTCGTACCGGGCATTCTTGTAGGACGCGACTCCCTTGTTGAGCTGGTCACGCGCTCTCAACTTGTCGCAGCCGACGCCGGACAACAGCAATAAGCCGACCGCCATGAGTGCCAGCACCCGCACGCTTTTTTTCATTGCTTTATAAGTCTCCCTCGCCAGGAATCCGGGATCTGACAAAAACTGTGATGCGAGCGCACCACTACAACTGGCGCAGCTCTTTCAGACAACACGTGTCTGAACCGGTTGAAATTCAGATAGCGCCTGCATCTTGTCCTGGCTGGTGGGGGTGGGACGCCCTCACGACAGCCGCCGGGACGGCGGCGCTACGTCTTGCCATTTGCTGAACTCTGTAAAATGAAAAAATGCCCGCCTACCTAACCGCCGGCCTCGATCTTGGCGGTAATCAGACCAACCTTGTCTACGCCCGCGGCGTGCGCAATGTCAATCACATTCGCGACATCGGCAAACGGAACATTGTCGTCGCCTTTGACAAACATCACCTTCTCGGCGCGAGTTTTGAAAATGTCAGTCAGGCGGCCTTGCAGACCGTCCCAGGTCGTATCTTCCTGATTAATTTTTACGCCCGGTTCCTGCCCCGCTCCGCGATCGATCAACTGCACCACGATGGTGCGATCCGGCGTATTGTTCTTGGGCGCGTTCGGCGGCGGCGGCTGCGGAACCAGAGCATCCAGGCCCTTGGGTGTCAACGGCGTAATCACCATGAAGATGATCAGCAACACGAGGAGCACGTCAATCAGCGGCGTGACGTTAATCACCGCGCTTTGTCCACCACCTGAACCACCAGCTGTCATTCCCATATAAGTCTCCTCACTATTGTCCGCCAGTCGCTGGCGGTGGCGGAGTTCCCGTCGTTTTCTTCTGATCGGTCAGCAGACCCAACTGGTCCACACCCGCGGCGCGGACATTGTCCACTACTGCCACGACCGAACCGAACTTCGCCCGCGCATCGGCGCGCACGAAAACTCGCTTATCGATGCGATTGGCCAGACGATCTTTGACTTTCTGGGTCAACTGGTCAGGCGGAGTTTTGTCATTGCCGAAAAACACCTGACCATCCCGCATGATGGCGACCACCAGCGCATCTTCCTTGTCGGCGTCCGGCATCGCAGTCGGGCTGTTCACCTTCGCCAAGTCGACGCTGACGCCCTTCTGCAACATGGGCGTGATCACCATGAAGATGATCAGCAGCACTAGCATCACGTCGACCATGGGGGTGACGTTGATGTCGGAGTTGACCTTGGCTCCCTCGTTCCTCTTCGCCATTGACATAAGCTTGATCTCCCGCGCGCTAGATTCCTCGTCGCCTGTCCAGTGTATCGGTTTTCGCCCCCAGGGAGGTTAAGACGCGTCGCCGAAGCGATCCTCCGGCGCCGGTCCGCAACTCAAGGTCGAAAGCCAATCCTGCTCCAAGGACTAGGACCGGCGCATTCCCCGCCGTTTGAGGAAGTAATCGATCAATTCGCTCGAGGAGTTGTCCATCTCCACGTCGAAAGCTTCCACGCGGCCAGTCAGGTAGTTGAACATCATGACGGCCGGGATGGCGACGAACAGTCCGACTGCGGTGGTCACCAGTGCTTCGGCAATGCCGCCCGCGACCGCGCCCAGACCGGTGGCCTTCTGTTCTGAAATACCCTTGAAGGCGTTCAGAATGCCCATCACCGTTCCGAACAGTCCCACGAAGGGAGCAGTTGAGCCAATGGTGGCCAAGCCGCCCAATCCGCGCTTTAACTCTGCGTGGACGATAGCTTCGGTGCGCTCCAGAGCGCGCTTCGAGGCTTCGATGGTTTCGCCCGGAATCTCACCGCTTTCCTGGTGCGCCCGGAATTCCATCAAGCCTGCGGTCACGACCTTCGCCAGATGGCTTTTCTTGTTGCGCTCCGCAACTTTGATAGCCTCATCAATCTTGCCGTCGCGCAGAGCGCCAGCCACTGCGGGAGCAAATGCCCGCGATTGCTTGCGCGCTGCGCTGAATGCCATGGCGCGGTCAATCATCACCCCGATCGACCAACCGGACATGATGAACAGAATTACGACCACGGTCCTCGCGATGAATCCCATCTGTTTCCAAAGCGAGATCGGGTCCCAAGCCACGGGTTGGTCCTGGAACATGTAAACCGCCATCGTGGATATATGACTTAAGGCATGGGTTGCTACATTGGCTGCGAACATGAGTTGCTTTTTCCTCCTCGGAACTCTTCAAATCTGGTAATCGCTTGCCGCTTCCTGATCTGTCGTGCGAAAGCTGTCGGACTCGTACACCCACACTTCGGGCCTGGAGTTCGAGGACCGCCCCGCTGTCAAATCACCGCAAAGACTGGATTGGGGGACAACCGTCCTCATATCCACATCCACTCAACAACATACGCCTGCTCGGGTTTAGCCCCCAGACAGGGTAAAGTTCACCGTAATCTGCGTTTCGACTTCCACCGGTTCGCCGTTCAGAATGTATGGTTTGTACTTCCATTGTTTCACGGCTTCGATGGCTGCCGGCGCGAGCATAGGGTGACCGCTGATGAGATGCAGGTTCTCGATCGTTCCATCCTTGCTGATCTCGGCTTGCAGCAGCACACTTCCTTGGATGCGGGCTTGCCGGGCTAAGGGTGGATAGTTCGGCTGAACTTTGCGGATCAACAATCCCTGGGTTACACCTTGGGATACGCGCACGCGCTGGGGTGTGGCTACTTTAGGCACGGCGACCGGGGTCGAACTGATAATGCCACCGATGACGCCTCCCATCTGCCCACCCGGAATACCGCCGGGAACGCCGCCAACCACACCTGCCGACATCACTGGCGGGGGGGCTTCATCTTCCTTAATCATCTGAACTTTCTCAGGAATCTTGGTGGGCGTACGCAGCTGGTTGTCGATGATATTGGTCTGCACCTGCTTGACGATCTTGACCGGCGCCGCGGCTGGAGGCGGCGGAGGGGGCGGCGGAGGGGGCGGAGCCACTAAGAAGGTCATCAACTGTGTCTTGGGCAGAGCCTCGGTGAACAGCAGAGGAATCAGCACCAGCACTCCCACCAAGACGGCCTCCAAAATAAACGAAAAGAACGTCCAAATCCCCCGCTTGGTCTTGAGCCTCCCACCGGACTCTATCAGGCTGTCTTCAAACATAACGGTTTCTCCTACACGGACCCTAACTACTCCTTAGACACCAGCTGCCTCTGGTTTGCTCCCGATACCTGTCTTTTCCGGCGGTCAAATCGAAAACCGGACGATACTACCTCAAATCCCGATCAATCACAAACTTATGTCCCAAAAACCAAGCTGGTGGCGAGATCAAGCTTTGGCTTTCACCTTTTCCCGGCGATTGGCTTCGCGGGCGACCGGGGCCACCACGGGCGGCTTTCCCCGGCCTGACCGCCAGTCCTGATAGGCCACCAGAATCGGCGCCGCAATGGCGATCGATGAATACGTTCCGATCAAGATACCAATCACCAGCGCCAGTGAAAAGCCCTTTAGCACTTCGCCGCCGAACAGATATAGAGCCAGGACTGTCAGGAATGTTAAACCCGCCGTCAAGATGGTCCGGCTTAGAGTCTGATTGATGCTCCGGTTGACGATGTCCGACAGCTTCTCTCTCCGCATTAGTTTCAGATTTTCGCGGATGCGATCAAAGACAACGATGGTGTCGTTGTTGGAATAACCAATCAGGGTGAGGATCGCGGCGATGACGGTTAACGAGATCTCTCGGTTAAGCAGGGAAAATGCGCCCACCGTGATCAACGTATCGTGAAACACCGTAACCACTGCCGCCACACCGTAAATCCATTCAAAGCGGAAGCCGAGGTACAAAAGCATGCCGGCCAACGAATAGATGACCGCCAGTTTGGCCTGTCTCTGCAGTTGGCTTCCAACTTGAGGACCCACGATGCTCACATTGCGCACTCCGAAATCAGACAGGAAAAACGCGTCTGATAGGGATGCAACCGCCGCAGGGTCCGCGGCGCCCTTCAATTCGTCGATCGAAGTGAGCACACCGCCTTTGACTTTGTCGCGATAGTTGACGATCACCTGAGCCTGAGCGGTATAGCGCTGCTCGGCATCGGTCCCTGCCCGCAGCGGATCTTTTTCCGTAAGATAATTCTTGAGCGTCAGAAAACTTGTGTTGTTCAAATCCTGCTTACCCGCGGGGGCATTTGTCTCCAGCGCGTTGATAATCGCGAGCTTGCCCTGGTCCAGCGCCTGCTCACTGGTTTCCTGCAATGACAAATCGATCAGCACTTCGTTGGCGGACAGTTGCCCGAAGCGCTGAAGGCGGGTGTGGTGAAGGCCGGCGCGATCCATAGCGGCGCGAATCGCGTTGTCGTCCGGGGGATGGGAAAACTTGACTTCGATCAGTGTGCCGCCCCGGAAATCAATTCCAAGTGGAACCCCGTGCCAGAACAGCATGGAAAAAACACCGGCCACGCTGAACACCAGCGAGAAAGCCAGGAAGTACCACTTCTTGCCGAGGAAATCTATGTTTGGATTGCGAAAAAATTCCACGCCGCTTAGAACTCCTTTTCTATGACTTCCAATGCGTCCGGGGCTACGTTCCCTTTGCCACTATCCTATGCTTAACGCTTCGCCGCGCTGTTTGCGGGTCAGCAGCCAGTCGAAGATCACGCGTGACACGAAAACAGCGGTGAACAAATTCGCGAACAGACCGAAGCTCAGCGTGACCGCGAAACCCTTCACCGGACCCGTACCGAAAATGAACAAAATAACTGCTGAAACAATCGTGGTGACGTGCGTATCCACGATGGTAATCCAGGCGTGGCCGAAACCCTGCTCCACCGCCGACGGCGGCGTCTTCCCATTGCGCAGTTCCTCGCGGATACGCTCGAAGATCAGCACGTTCGAATCCACACCCATACCGACCGTCAATATCACTCCGGCGATTCCCGGCAGGGTCAACGTAGCTCCGCTGTAGCCGAGGAAGCCGAGGAGGATGATCAAATTCAGAATCAAAGCGATGTCCGCATTGATTCCGGCAGCGTGATAGTAGATCAGCATGAAGACCAGCACCGCTAACATGCCGATCACCGCCGCAGTAACGCCGGCGCGGATCGAGTCGCTGCCCAGCGAAGGACCGACCGTACGCTCCTCCAGATACTTGATTCCCGCGGGCAATGCGCCCGAGCGCAGAATCATCGAGAGGTCTTTGGTCTGCTGTTCCGTGAAGCGTCCATTAATCACGCCTTGATCGTGGATCTGGTCTTTGATGACGGCAACTTCCTGCACTTTGTTATCCAGCACCACGGCAAGATAATCGCCCACGTGGGCACCGGTGAAGCTGGCAAAACGACGGCCACCTTCGCCGGTTAAGGCGAAACTTACCGAGGGCTGGCCGTTCTCGTCGCGGGACGCGTCCGCGGAGCGCAGGTCGCGACCCGTGACTGCCGAGGCACGCGAAATAAGGTACCAGGCCTGCCCAGAGTCGCTCGCGGTTGCACCAACGTTGTGGCCAGCGGGCAGCAACACCTCATCCGGCGGCAACACGCCGCCCTTATCCTGCAAGGCCTGTTGTTCACTGGAATAAGGCCCGCCGAAGGACTGGCGGATTTCCAGCATGGCCGTGGATTGCATGATGTCCTTAACCCGCGCCGGATCGTCGACGCCCGGCAATTGCACCAGGATCTGATATTGCCCGAGTCCGTGCTCCTCGATGACGGGCTCACTGACTCCCAGCTGGTCAATGCGATTCCGGATGGTCTCAATCGCCTGGGCCACAGCGCGGTTCTTCAGGTCGGTCAGGGCTTGGGGCTTCATGGAAATGGCCCAGGAATTATCGCTGCCTGAGGTCAGTTCGTACTCCGGGAGTCGATCTTGCACGATCGAAAGCAAGTCGGACCGGGACTCCGGCGGAACACCTTTCAGCACAATCTTCTCAGGGCTGTTGACCGGATCGGGTTTGGTGATCTCGGAATAATTGATCTTGCGGGCGCGCAAGTCCGCCTTGAGCCGTTCCACGGCGTTATCGGAGTCGACATTGACGGCATCGTTTACCTGCACTTGCAGGATCAGGTGCGTGCCCCCTTTGAGGTCGAGCCCCAGGTGAATGCGGTTCTGCATTGCTTCCAGCAAACCGCTGCCTGACCATTTCTCCGGTATGCCGATGATGCCGAAAAGAAAAATAAGCAGAGTCACAACGATAACGATAAGTTTCCAGCCCAGATTCTTATTCATGAATGATTTCCAATTCCCAAATGTAGGCGAGGGCGTCCTCGTCCGTGCAATGGTCTACTTCGCTGCCTCCTCGGCGGTGGTCACCGAGGCCACCGAGCCCCGGCTCACTTCGATCCGCAAATTATCTGGAGGAACCCGCAGATGCAGGTAATCGTCCTTGAGGGCAACTATAGTACCTCGCAGGCCTCCAGTTGTTACAACCTTGTCGCCCGTTTTCAACTCGTTGAGCATCGCCTGCCACTTTTTCTGGCGCCGCTGCTGCGGCATGATGAGCAGAAAATAAAAGATGGCGAAGATAAAGATGAGCGGAGCAAACCCCAGCCATCCTGCCGAGCCGCCGCCTAGCTGTATTGCCAATGAGTGCTGAACGTTCATCAAGACTAGAAATCCGTTTTCCCTGATAAATTCGGGACTACGCCCGCTGGCGCAATCGCCGTCTGTAATTTAACCGCTGGAGTTCTCGCGCTATAGAGGCCGGAGATTCCTTCAGCTTCGGACACGATCCGGGGATGCCGAGCTATGGTTTCGGTCGAGACTGGACACACGAAGAACCAGTCTCTTTCCCAAGTGAAATAGAATGACGCACTGCTCGCATAGTGTCAAGGTAGAAGCTCAGATTGTGGACGGTATTTAAGACCTGGGCCAAAACCTCATTCGCAGCATAAAGATGCCGCAAGTAGGCTCGGGAGTAGCGCTGGCACACCCGGCAGCCGCAATTTGGGTCAAGCGGGGCCTCGTCGCCCGCGTACCGAGCCTGTTTGATGGAGATCTTGCCTTCCGACGTGAACAGCAAGCCGTGCCGCGCGGCGCGCGTTGGAAGAACGCAATCCATCATATCGATGCCCAGGTTGGCGTATTGGACGATTTCCTCGGGCGTACCGACTCCCATGAGGTAGCGGGGCTTGTCGGCAGGAAGATGCTCCAGCGTGGACTCGACGACTTCCCGGGTCAGAGCCCGTGACTCACCCACGCTGAGGCCACCGATGGCATATCCGGGAAAGCCGATCTCGATAGTCCGCTCGGCGGATTCCTTTCGCAACTGGCGGTCCATCCCACCCTGCACGATGCCGAAAAGAGCCTGTGTTGTCTCTGCTCGTGTCGAGACGGGCGCGCCCGCCCGTCTGGCCGAGCAAAGCTCGGCGGCAGGGTGGTTCTGGGCCCACGGCACTTCACTCTTATGCTGCTCAAAATGCCTCTTGCTCCGCTCCGCCCAGCGCAATGTCAGTTCCATGGACGCTCGCATCCGCTCTCGATCCACCGGATACTCGGTGCATTCGTCGAATGCCATGATGATGTCGGCGCCCAGGCCAATTTGCGCCTCCATCGCGCTTTCCGGGCTGAAAAAGTGCGACGACCCGTCAAGATGCGAGCGGAACGTCACGCCCTCCTCGGTGACCTTCCGAAGATCGTTAAGGCTGAATACCTGGAAGCCGCCAGAGTCGGTGAGAATCGCCCGCGGCCACGCCATGAAGCGGTGCAGTCCGCCTAACTTTCGGACTTGCTCGACTCCCGGCCTCAGGTAAAGGTGATAAGTGTTTCCCAGAAGAATCTGAACCCCGAGTTCCTCGAGAATGTCCTGCGAAACGCCTTTGACCGACGCCAGTGTTCCCACCGGCATGAAGACAGGAGTTTCGACTTCGCCGTGTGGCGTAATCAGCCGGCCTTTTCGGGCGGGCCCTGACCGAGCCTCAATCTGAAACTGGATGGACACTGTGAGGATTGTAGCGGACCGCGAAACTCTGTGAGCTTCGCTCACTGTCCGGATGAGGGCGTCCGGGCCTACGCGATTGTTTCGAGCGGGAGAATATTGGCGTCGATCTTGCTAGCTTTGATCCTAAACCTCCCCACGCTTACCGGCAGCTGGAACCGCTTTGGTCCGGCGCTCCCGGGATTGAAGTAGAGCACCCCGTTCTTCAATTCTTGCTTAGGAACGTGACTGTGCCCGAAAACGACGGCCGCGAATTTCGCCGCTTCCGGCTTCAGGTCGAGTTCCTGCAGGATGTGCAGCACGTAGATGGACACTTCGCCGATTTCAAGGACATTCGTGGTGGGAATTCTCCGTGCCCACGCGCCGTGATCGACGTTCCCGCGTACGGCTGTTACGGGTGCGATGGCCGCCAGTTGGTCCAGAATTTGCGGGTCGCCGATATCTCCGGCGTGAATAATGTAGTCGGATCCCTGCAGAGCAGCCAGGGCCTCAATCCGCAGCAGGCCGTGAGTATCCGAGATGACGCCAACCGTCGTAGCTCCGGGCCGCCGCAAGTTCACGCCACATCTTAACTGCGAAGCGGCGCCGGCGTCGCTCACTATGGAGTCGCGACAGCGGTTTCCAACTCCTGCGCGGCGGCAAAGTCGGCCAGTTCGAGGCGGAGATTGCCCGGATTGGTGGCGTAGGCCATGCCAGTATCGAAATCGATGGTCCCCTCGCGAACCAGTCTTTCGATTTCGCCGTCGAAATGCTGCATGCCTTCGGTCGCGCCGACGCGCATGGCGTCGAGCAAAGTCTTGCCCTCGCCTTCGCCCTTCTCCACGTACTCGCGCGTGCGCAGCGTCGACTTCAAAATCTCAACCGCTGCTACTCGCCCGCTGCCATCTTTTCGCGGGATCAGGCGCTGCGACACGATGTAGCGGAAGCTCTTGGCCAGACGGTTGCGCAGCGTGTCCTGCTCGGCCAGCGGGAATACTCCCACGATGCGCTCCACAGTCTTCGAGGCGTCGATAGTGTGCAACGTGGACAAGACTAAGTGGCCAGTTTCTGCAGCCTCCATGGCAATCTCGATAGTCTCCTTATCGCGCATCTCTCCGACCAGAATTACTTTGGGCGCCTGACGCAGCGCGGCTCGCAACGCGAGCGCAAAGCTGGTTGTGTCTTTGTGCAGTTCCCGCTGATGAATAATGCAGCTCTGGTGCAAGTGCAGGAACTCGATCGGGTCCTCGATGGTCAGAATGTGGTAGGACTGCTCGCGATTGATTTTGTCGATGATCGCAGCCAGGGTCGAGGATTTGCCGGAACCGGTAGGCCCTGTCACCAGCACGATGCCATTGCGGAGTTGGACAACCTCTTTGAGCTCGTCCGGCAGGTTGAGGGCGACGAAGTCGGGGATCTTGCTGGGGATGACGCGCATCACGATAGCGCAAGAGCCGCGTTGCATGAAAATGTTCACGCGAAACCGGCAAGCGCCCGGCAGACTGAAAGACACGTCGCAGGAGCCCTGCTCTTTAAGCATCCCTTCGGCGTGCTTGTTGTTGCCAATCAGCTCGGATGCGATTCGTCGCGTGTCCTCGACTGTGAGAGGACGTTGTCCGTCGGCAACTCCTGGCAGAAGTTTTCCGTTCACTTCTACAAGCGGCGGTCGTCCGGGCGAGAAAAACAAATCACTAATTTTGGTCGAGGTTCGCAACATGGAGGTCAGCAGCGCCTGTATGACAGCGGTTTGAGGTGCGGGCGCGGCTGCGGCTGCCGTGCCACAGCTGACAGTGCCAGGCGTACTCAGGGTGGCATTCGTTAGCGAAGACAATCGGGTAACCTCAGCTTCCGGAATGGGCACGAGCTTGCCCGGTTTTGGACGGAAAACAGCCGCGATCTTTGGCTGCTCTCAAATTGTTGGGGAGAAGATTTGCTACGGATGAAGTCTGCCAAATCAACCGCGCTGAGGAAAGTATCGAAAGATCAGTGTCCGCTCATTTTGTCATGACAGCAGGAACGCCTAACCGTTGGCTAGTTCCTTGGCTCTTTGTGCGGCCTTCACGACAGCTTTGATCAGCGTGACCCGCAACTTGCCTTCTTCGAGCTCCATAATGCCGTCGATGGTGCAGCCAGCCGGAGTGGTGACCGCGTCCTTGAGCAGCGCGGGGTGATCGCCGGTTTCGAGCACCACGGTTGCCGCGCCTAACGCCGTCTGTGCAGCCAAAAGGGTGGCAACGTCGCGTGGCAATCCAACTTTCACTCCGGCCTCGGCCAGGGATTCCAGAATGATGTAAATATAAGCTGGCCCGCTCGCGGATAATCCGGTTACGGCGTCCATGAGCTTTTCGTCGACGACAACGGTCCTGCCCACAACGCCGAAGAGCGTGCTTGCGATCTCCAGATGCTCTGCCGTGGCGAACTTTCCCTTGCACAAGGCGGTCATCCCGCAACCGACAACGCAAGGCGTATTGGGCATGGCGCGCACCACCGGCACAGCGCGTTTCAAACCGCGCTCGATCCGGCTGGTCGGTACCGAAGCAGCAACTGAAATGATGATTTGGTTCTTAGTGATACCGGGCCGAATCTGCTCGACGACTTGGTCGACAATCTGCGGCTTGACGCAGATCAGAATGATGTCTGCATGCCTTGCCGCAGCCCGGTTATTGGTGCTGACCGGGATTCCTAATTTCTTGCTAAGACTGCGAGCCTTATCTTCATGCTGGACAGTGGCCGCCGTCGTCTTGGCGGAGAACAACTGTTTTTCCAGAAGCGCTTTGAGCAGGATTCCGCCCATCTTTCCCGCCCCCAGGACGGCTACGCGCTTCTTCGAAAAGTCAGATGTCATCAGGGAACCTCAGCCGCCAACCCGCGCCGACTAAAGACCGCAACGTGGAACGCCCGCTAACACCACCCCCGTCATTCCGAGGAGCGAAGCGACGAGGAATCTGGGGCTTTCTCGACGCGCAGACACCCAGATCCCTCGCGTCGCTCGGGATGACAACAACTCTTACCTTCAGTGCGCTAGAGGACCGCGCTTCTCTCGGCAATCAGCTTCTTGATCTTCTCCTCGAACTCCGAGGCTGGCATGTCTTCAGTCTTCTCTTTGCCGCGAATACGGACGTTTACCCTGCCGGCCTCAGACTCCTTGTCGCCGACGACCAACAGGAACGGGACTTTCTGCATAGCATGTTCGCGGATTTTGGCATTCATCTTTTCATTTCGGGCATCGACTTGGACCCGCACACCCACAGCCTTGAGTTGATCGGCGACTTTGTTCGCGTAATCGACATGGCGCTCAGCGATTGGAATCATCACCGCCTGAACCGGTGAGAGCCAGACCGGGAATGCGCCCGCGTAGTGCTCGAGCAGCACGCCAAAGAAGCGTTCGATCGATCCAAACAGCGCGCGATGCACCATCACTGGCTGTTTGCGCGAACCATCTTCGGCGACGTATTCCAGGCCAAAGCGCTGCGGCAGATTGAAGTCGACCTGCACGGTTGAGAGCTGCCAGAGCCGCCCGATCGCATCGACCAACTTAATATCAATCTTCGGCCCGTAAAATGCGGCCTCGCCGGGGATGATTTTGTATTCGACATTGCGTTGTTTGAGCGCATTCTCGAGCGAACGGTTGGCAAAGTTCCACTGATCTTCCGATCCCAGGAAATTCTTGCGGTCATTTGGATCCCAGGTAGAAAGTTCAGTCTGAAACTGGTCAAAGCCAAAGGCCTTCAGCACCTCGAGAGCAAAATCCAGGCAGCCCCCAATTTCCTGTTCGATCTGTTCCGGAGTGCAGAAGATGTGGGAGTCGTCCTGGGTAAAGCCGCGCACCCGCAACAGTCCATGCATGACTCCCGAACGCTCGTAACGATAAACCGTCCCCAGTTCTCCCAGGCGCACTGGCAAGTCGCGATACGATTTCAGCGAGTCCTTATAAATCAAAATGTGGCCCGGGCAGTTCATCGGCTTCAGCCGATATTCCGCGTCATCAAGCTCCATGAAGTCGAACATGTTCTGCGAGTAGTAACCTTCGTGGCCCGACACATGAAACAACTGCCGTCGCACCACGTGCGGCGTGTACACCAGCGAATAGCCCCGCTTGATGTACTCGGCGCGCATCCAGTCTTCCATCTCCTTGCGGATGATTCCACCCTTCGGATGCCAGAAGATCAGCCCCGGCCCGGCGAGTTCCTGGATGGAAAACAAATCAAGCTGCTGTCCCAGCACGCGATGGTCGCGTTTCTTGGCTTCTTCCTGCTTGTTGAGGAAGTCGTCGAGATCTTTCTTCGAGAAAAACGAAGTCCCATAGATGCGCTGCAGTTGGGGATTTTTCTCGTCGCCAAGCCAATACGCCCCAGCGATGCTGAGCAGCTTAAAGGCCTTGATCTTGCCGGTCGAAGGGATGTGCGGTCCGCGGCAGAAGTCGGTGAACTTGCCGGTACGATAAATCGAAATCTTTTCATCGGGCTTGGTGAACTGCTCGATGAAATGGCACTTCATGAAATCGCCCTCTTTTTTGAACTCCTGAAGGCCCTGATCGCGAGGCAGGAACTCGCGCGCGTAGGGAACGTTCTGCTGTACCAGTTCCTGCATCTTCTTCTCGATTTTCTCCAGGTCTTCCGGAGTAAACGGAGTCGGACGATAAAAATCGTAGAAGAATCCGGTTTCGGTGGCAGGGCCGTGTCCGAGTTTGGTCTCAGGAAAAAGCTCCAGAACCGCAGCCGCCAGCAGATGAGCGGAGGAATGCCGATAGACTTCGAGCGCCTCGGGATCGCGGTCGGTCAGGATGCGAAGCTCGGTATCCTTTTCGAGCGGCCGAGTGAGGTCGATGAGATCGCCGTTGGTCTTGGCGGCAAGCGCGGCGTCGGCCAGCCGCTGGCCGATGGACTTGGCGACATCGAGCGCCGTGCTGCCCTTGGGCAGTGCCTTTACGCTCCCATCCGGGAGCTTGATATGAATGCTGTCTGCCATAGGCTTTAAGTATAAAACACATAGGGGTGGGACGCCCTCGTCCGCCCGGATGGCGCGAAGCGTCGCAGTTTCGCGAGGATGCCGTTGTCACCTTCGCCCGGCCACCTGGTCGAGGCATCCGGAGCGACGTGATCCTGAGTCAGCCTTGACCGTTCTTCTGCATTGAATTTAATCTGGCACCTCACCTCTTGCAGGTTCTTACGTCTATCAAGATTGGCCTCCCGAGCCTCATTCGAACCCAAGTGGAAGGATAACCATGAATCATAAGAAAATTGCACCGCTGCTGTTCGCAGTTGTATTGGCTTTATGTCTAGGAACTGCCGCCACTCAGGCACAGACGCCTGTGCCGGGCGCGTCCAGTCAGTTGTCGGGCACAACCGAATCTTTTTTGGCGTCCTGTCGCAGCGATCTGGGAGAAACAAAAAAGGAAATCGCGGAGATCAAGGCTACCAAATCGCCGCGCGATGCCATGGCGACGCTGCAAGCGTTCGATACCGCCATCCTGATTGCGAGTGACGCAGCGGGTCGCTCCGGTCTCGCCGAGCAGGTGCATCCGGCCAAGCCGTTTCGCGAGGCCGCGCAGGTCTGCGAACAGGAAGCCAGCCAACTGCTGACCGACATCTCGCTCGATAAAGAAATGTACAACGCGCTCGCCTCGCTCGACGGTTCCAAGCTCGACAGCGCCGGCACCTATTTCTTGCGGACATCACTGCGCGATTACCATCGCTCCGGTGTCGATCGCGACGATGCCACTCGGGCGAAGATCCGCCAGCTTCAAGACGAACTGGTGAAGATCGGCCAGGAATTTGAACAGAACATTCCCGAGGATGTGCGCAAGCTGCAACTGGATCCGTCGCAATTGGATGGCCTTCCCGAAGATTTCAAGCAAGCTCACAAGCCCGACGCGTCCGGAAAAGTCACCCTCAAGACCGACAACACCGATTACATTCCCTTCCGGGAATATGCCACGAATGACGCCGCGCAGAAGGCGTTCTACGAGCTCTACACTCACCGCGCTTACCCCAAGAACCTCGAGGTTCTGTCACGCATGATGCAGAAGCGTTATGAACTCGCCCAGGTGCTGGGCTATTCCGATTGGGCGGCTTACGTCACCGAAGACAAAATGGTCGCGACCAAACAAAATGCGGCTGATTTCATCGAGAAGATTACTGCGGCCTCGCAAGCCGGCGCCCAGCGGGATTACGACCAGTTGCTGGCTTACAGAAAGCGCCAGGATCCGTCCGCCACGACTGTTGATATTTGGAATTACCACCATTTCCTGCACGAGGCGACCATCGAGAAGTATGGATATGACTCTCAGGCCGTGCGCCCGTATTTCGAATACTCGCGCGTGCTGCAAGGCATTCTCGACCTGACCAGCCACATGTATGGCATCACCTATAAGCGGGTAACCACTGCTCAGGTCTGGCATCCGGATGTAGCGGTTTACGATGTGTTCGACGGCAGCAAGTTGCTGGGCCGGATTTACTTCGACATGTTCCCCCGCGAGAATAAATACAAACACTACGCCACCTTCAGCCTGGCCACCGGCAAGGAAGGGTTTCGACTGCCGGAGTACGTGCTGGTTTGTAACTTCCCCCAAGCCACAAACGGTCCGGGCCTCATGGAACGCGAAGACGTGATTACGTTCTTTCACGAATACGGCCATCTGTTGCATGGAATTTTTCGGGGAAGCTCGAAATGGCCGACCGGTGACCTGGAAAACGACTTCATCGAGGCTCCCTCGCAGATGTTCGAGGAATGGCCGAAGGACCCTGCCATCCTGCAAACCTTCGCCCGCCATTACAAAACGAATGAGCCGATTCCGGCCGAGCTGGCGAAAAAGGCCGAAGCCGCGGACGAATTCGGCCGGGCTCTCGGGGTGCGCATGCAGATGTTCTACGCCGCAGTTAGCCTCAATTTTTACGACCGCGACCCGCAGGGACTGGATACAACCAAGCTGGTAGCCCAACTGCAGGAACGTTACACGCCCTTCAAGTACGTTCCCGATACGCACATGCAAACCGCATTCGACCACCTCAACGGCTACTCCGCGGTTTATTACACGTACATGTGGTCTCTGGTGATTGCCAAAGACATGTTCACAGAGTTCAAGCAGGACGGTCTTACTAACCCCGCAGTCGCAACCAAGTATCGTGACACGGTTCTCGGGGCAAGTGGAACGAAGCCAGCCGCGACACTAGTAAGCGATTTTCTGGGCAGGCCGTATTCGTTCAAGGCGTACGAGGAGTGGCTGAACGGGAATTAGCGCGGTTCCATTCGCTTAGGAGCGGACACCTCGTCCGCCCGGCGGCGCGGGGCACCGCGGTCCCGTGACTATGTCTTAGGCTCGATTCGCTCGCTGCCCGGACGAGGAGTCAGGGCCTGCGTGACTACCAACCCGCCTTCTGCCCTTTATTCTGCTCGTCGAGCCACTTCTGCAGTGGTGCGAAATAGTCGAGTATCGCGGTCGCGTCCATCTGGCGCCCTCCGGTCAGCACTTCTAACTCATCCGGCCAGGGTTTGCTCTGTCCCATCTCCAGCATCTTGTTGAATTTTGCGCCTGCTTCTTTCGAGCCGTAAAAGGTGCAGCGATGCAACGGGCCGCTGTATCCCGACGCCTGGCACAATGCGCGATAAAACTGGAACTGCAGGATCCGCGCGAGGAAGTATCGCGTATAGGGCACATTGGCGGGAACATGGTACTTGGCGCCGGGATCGAAATCCGCTTCGCTGCGCGCGACCGGCGGAGCGACGCCTTGATATTTGAGGCGAAGATCCCACCAGGCTTTGTTGTAATCGGCGGGAGCGACTTCGCCGGAAAATACTTTCCACCGCCACTGGTCGATCATCAAACCGAAGGGCAGGAATGCCACTTTGTCCAGCGCTTGCTTCAGCAACAGCGGAATATCGCTGTCGGCGGAGGGCACTTTGTCGAGCAGCCCAATCGCCTTCAAGTACTCGGGCGTGATCGCCAGCGCAATAGTGTCGCCAATCGCTTCGTGGAAGCCATCGTTGGCGCCGTTCTTGAATAGAAATGGCTGGTTCTCGTAGGCGCGCTGATACATGTTGTGTCCCAGTTCGTGATGGATGGTGACGAAATCGTCGGCGCGAATCTGAATGCACATCTTGACGCGCAGATCGTCAAAGTTATCGATGTCCCACGCGCTGGCGTGACAGACTACATCGCGATCGCGGGGCTTGGTCAAAAGCGAGCGTTGCCAAAAAGTTTCTGGCAGGGGAGCGAAGCCCAGCGATTTGTAGAAGCCTTCGCCGTAACGCACCATGCCTTTGGCGTCGAGATTCCTGGCTTGCAGCAATGCGGTCAGATCGTATCCGCGACTGTTCTCATTCAGGCCGAGGATAGGAAAGATATTCCCCCACTCCTGCGCCCAAGGATTGCCGAGCAGATGCGCCGGAATCGGCCCATCAGGCGGTACGACTTGCGGTCCATATTTCTGCACCAGCCGGGCCCGAACGTAGGTGTGCAAAGAAATATAAAGCGGGCGAACCTGCTGCCACAGCCGCTCCACTTCGGCGCTGAACTGCTCCGGAGTCATGTCGTAGCCCGCGCGCCAAAGTGCGCCCGTGTCTTTGAATCCGAGTTCCTGCGCTCCCTGGTTCGAAAGCTGGACGAACCGCGAGTAGCGTTGGCGCATGGGAGCGCCAACTTTGTGCCATCCGACCCAGAGGTCCTTCAGTTCGTTTGGATCACGGTTCTCTTCCATGATCCGCTCGATGGCCGTGATGTCGAGGCAGTCGTCAGGCTTGCGGCAGTATTTGCCTTTGCCGTAATCAGCATCCAACGACGCAGCAATCTGGGTCATCTCTTTTCGCAGAGCTGGATCCTTGGGAGCGGGTGCAGTCAGCGACAGCCGCAGCAGCATGAATTTGCGGGCTAACTCGGGCGGCAGCTGAACGCCGTCAAACCGCTTGGCTTGTTCAATTAATTCCGTGGTCGCGGCGGTGAGTTGATCCACGGCATCGGCTGACAGCGCTTCTGTGTCATCCGTGATGAGATTTTCCTGCACCCAACTGGCGCGAGCGGTTTTCACTTGGAGCTCGTTCAAGCGTGCTTCCGTTTGCTTCATGAATTGCTCAGCGTCGGCGACGGTGGGCTTTGAAGCTGCCTGAGCTTGAACTACGAATAGAAATGACAATAAGGCCAAAAGAACACGAGATTTCATTCACATCCTCCGGTTGAGCATTATGAACGAGCGAAGGGCAAATGTCAGGTTTTACTCAGCGCTGCCCGCGAACCGCCCAGGCACGGGCGGGCAGATTGATTGTGCCGTCGGAGTCGGCGGTTAGCGAACCACGCAGCCGTTCGCGAATCGCGTTTCGAGTATGTTCATCGCGAGTCGCAAAATAGTTGGGAGCAGAGCCTTGACCGGTCAGGAGTGGTTGCCAGTAGTCATCGAAACTCGCGAAACGGGTGATGATGTCGAGCCCACGCAGCTCGACTTGCATCAGCCCAACCTGCTCGAAGAGCTTACTCAACGCCTCGGGATTGCACAGCGGGAAGCGCTGGGCCTGATCGTATGCCAACGCTTCGTGGTCAGAGGCAGCGGCCGCATCCCAGAACTCGCGCAGAAAACGTGCTCCGTCCGCGTAATCCCAAACGTAGACGGCGATAACGCCGTGCGGACCCGTGACGCGACGCATTTCCTGTAGCGCACGTTCGGACTGGGGAACAAAATTCAACCCCAGACCGCACACGGCAACATCGAAGCTGCCGTCGCGAAAAGGGAGGGCCACGGCGTCTCCAGTTTCGAAGCTGACGGCAGGGCGGGCGCGATGCGCAAGGGCAAATTCAATCTGCTGAGAAGATGCATCTACACCCGCCACCCGAGCAGGCGCGCAGCGTTCAATAATAGTCTCCGTGAGCACGCCGCTTCCGCAGCAGACGTCAAGCCAGCGCAAGTTCGAAGGCAAATTCAACCAGTTCAGGAACTCATGCGCCACCAGGCGACTCCAGCGCCCCATCCACTGGTCGTAATCTGCTCCAGAAGTCCATTTGTCCATATTCACAGAATTCACAGACCGTGTGGGGCGGACGCCCTCGTCCGCCAGCCGAGCAAAGCTCGGCAGTATCCTAGCTAGCCCGGACAGGAGCGTCGGGAGGGTCACTCGTGTGGCCTCGGTAGTACAGATCCTCCATCGCCTGGTGAACCTTGGCCGACAACGTTTCCATCTCGCGCAACGAATATCCCTCGATCGGAATCGGCGTGCCGACGCGCATCTCCAGCGGTCTACACTTGATGTGGTACGTGTTCATGGGCAGTAATTCGTAGGTTCCGATCAGCGCGATGGGCACTATATCCGCCTGGGCCTTGATCGCCAGATAAAACGCTCCCGGCATGAACGGCTTGATTTCACCATCCGGCGTGCGGCCACCTTCGGGGAAAATTACCAGCGGCATTCCACCCTGCAGACTCTTCACCGCCGACCTGATATGGGCAATCGATCGCGTCGGCTTCTGCTGATCGATGCAGACCTGCCCCGACCGCCGCAGGTGCCATCCGATAATTGGGTACGAGAGCAATTCCTTCTTGAACAGGATGCGGAATTGGAACGGCAAATAAACATACAGCACCGGAATGTCCAGCGCCGAGGCGTGGGTCACAGCGTAAACATGCGGCTTCGAAGTATCGATCTTGTCCAGGCCCGTAACCTTCACCGGCGAAAGAATCGTCTTCATGATCAGCCACGACCAGAAGCGCGCAAAACTATGCAGGATGCGACTCTTCTCGCCGAATAGAGAAACCGGGATAGAGACGATACCTAGAACAATGGTGTACAGCCATATCAGGAGATCGAAGATCAAGTAAGAGCGCACGGCGCTGAGCCAGCCATATTTTCTTGCTGGGGCAACGTCCTGTTTCCTGGCGAGCGCGGGGGCGGGGTCCGAAGTCATCTGCGCAGACAACGGTGCTCCGCCCTGCGCTTGTTCCCCTTCGGACGTGTGAACTTCCTGCATTTGAGCGGCTAAACCCTTATCCCCAAGACCCGCATCGCCCCTCCTACAATGTATATCGAACCCGTTATAACTACTACGCCTCCAGGACCCGCCAGCGAACGGGCTCGATCAAGGGCCGAGGCGACGTCTGCGGCATCTTCGATGTCGGTTTCGGTGCGCGCGGCTGCCTCTCGAATCTCATCCGCTGTGGCCGATCGCGGATTCTCCGCCCGCGTGGCAATGACTCGCACCGCCAGCGGGAAGAGGATCTCCGCCATCTCGCCAATTGCTTTATCAAGCATCGCTCCAAACACGAAGGTCAGGGGACGGTCTTCGTAGCAGGTGGACAGCGCGGAGCGCAGCGCCCACGCTCCCGCAGGGTTGTGCGCCACATCGAAGACATATTCGGGTGCGCCAAGCTTCGCGGGCACTACCTGGAAGCGCCCAGGCCAACGGGTTTCGCGAATTCCACATTCAATTGTTTCTGGGGTAATCGCGAATCCCTGATGGCTAAGAACTTCCGCCGCCGCAATCGCCAGCGCGATATTCCGTAATTGATGCCGGCCAATCAGCGGAGTTTCCACGAGGATCTGCTTACCCATCACCCGCAGCGGATAGTGCGAGACATAACCGCCGGGTCGAAAAGCGCTCTTCTCAGCGTCCTCCACGGATTCCTCCGCAACCTCCGCGATTAAAAGCTTTTCCCTTGAGCTCCGCACGAAATACTGAGCACTACCCGGGGAAACCGGCGGCACGTACGGCACGGCGCTCACACCTTGCGCTCCCAATTCCAGAATCGTATTTCCAATCACGTCGTTGGCCTGCGGCTGTTGGGGCAGAGTCACGACGACTCCGCCGGGCCGGATAATTCCCGCCTTCTCGCGCGCAATCTCGGCCACCGTGTTGCCCAGAAATCTCTGGTGATCGAGTGAAATGTCAGTGATCACACTTACTCGCGGCTCGATTACGTTGGTCGCGTCCAACCGCCCGCCCATGCCTACTTCCAACACCGCAATCTCCACTTTGTTTTGGGCAAAATATTCAAATGCGATGGCGGTCAGCATCTCGAAGAAACTGGGATGCCACGGCAACTCGCCTTCTTCTACCAGGCGCTCGGCAGTGCGATCGACCACACCGTGCAGCAAAGCGAATTCGTCGTCGCTAATTTCGCTGCCGTTGATGCGAATACGTTCATTGATCCGCACCAGATGCGGCGACGTGTACAGCCCAGTGCGCAAACCAGAGGCTTGCAGAATGGATGCGAGCGTAGCCGCCGTCGATCCCTTGCCATTGGTTCCGGCAATCAAAACACCCGGAAACTTCTGCTCGGGATGATTCAAAGCTCCCAGCAGCACGCGCATGTGCGTCAGATCAAACTTATGCGACGGCGTGTTCGCCAGTTCGTGACCGAGCGCGTACATGCGAGCAACCGCAGTTTCGTAGGACATGGAGGAAGCTATGAGCTATTAGCCTTCAGCCATCAGATTACCAGTTTGCAGGTTGCGATTCGGAGTTGGCTACGATCCGGCAGTCAATGTGGAAGGATGCGGCCTGAATGGTGCAGGAAGTGACCTGGCTGAAAGCTGGCCGCTGACCGTCGAAAGCTCCGCTGTCAGGCCGCAGCCATGAATTCCAGCGCCCGCCCAATATAAGGCTTCAACTGCTTGCGCGGAACAACCGCATCGAGCATGCCATGTTCGAGAAGAAATTCACTGCGCTGAAAGCCCTGGGGCAGCTTCTGGCGGATGGTCTGCTCGATGACGCGCGGCCCGGCAAATCCGATCAAAGCTCCTGGCTCCGCGATATTCAAATCGCCGAGCATGGCAAACGAGGCCGTCACTCCCCCAGTGGTTGGATCGGTCAGCACCGAAACATAGGGGACCCGCGCTTCATCCAACCGCGCCAGCGCAGCCGAAATTTTGGCCAGTTGCATCAGGCTGACGACGCCTTCCATCATGCGCGCCCCGCCCGAAGCCGAAACGATGATGAGCGGAGCCTTGCTGTCGGTAGAGTGCTCGATCGCTCGAGTGATCATTTCCCCTACCACGGCTCCCATGCTTCCACCGATGAACGAGTACTCCATTGCGCTTACGATTACCGGCCTGCCGTTCAGCTTGCCCCGTGCGTTGATAACGGCATCTTTCAGTCCGGTTTCTGCCTGTGCCTGTTCGAGCCGCGACGAGTAGGTTTTCAGGTCGACAAACTTCAGCGGGTCGGTCGAGACCAGGTTGGCATCGAAAACCTCATACTGATTATCGTCCAGAAGCTGCGCCAGGCGCGTGCGAGCGTCGATGCGAAAGTGCTTATCGCATTTGGGACAGACGTTCAGATTGTCTTCCAGATCTTTTTTCCAGATGATCTGCCGGCAATGCTCACACTTTACCCACAGGCCCTCGGTGCGGACCTTCTTCTCGCCCGTGGCGTCCAGTTCGCCGGATTGTCGTTTGAACCAAGGCATAAGAATTTTGTAATTGGGGAATTCTGTAATTTAGTAATTGAAAGGCTCTGAAAGGCTCTGCGTCGCGCCCATCCGAAATTACTCAATTACAAAATTACCCAATTACTCAATCAGTACTCAATCCCTCTCTGCGCCATCACGCCCTTCTCATACGCGTGTTTTACCTGACGCATTTCAGTGACAGTGTCGGCCAATTCGACAATCGCCGGATGCGCGTTCCTGCCGGTCAAGATAACATGAACCATCTCCGGCTTCTTCTTCAGGCTCTCGGCGACCTTTGCCGGATCGAGCATGCCGTAACTGATGGCGTAATTAATCTCATCCAGAATAACCAAATCCCAGCTGCCGGAAAGAATCGCGCGCTCGGCCTCGGCCCAGGCTTCTTCGACCATCCGCACATCTTCCGGGTCCGGCTTCTCGGTGCCTACTTTCACGAAGCCGCGCCCCATTTGCTTCATGATGAATTTGTCTCCAAACACTTTCACTGCATCAAGCTCGCCGTAATGCCACGAGCCCTTGAGGAATTGCAGCATCAGCACCCTCATACCCTGGCCCACGGCCCGCAGAGCCGTCCCCATGGCGGCCGTCGTCTTGCCCTTTCCGGGCCCCGTATTCACGATGATCAGACCACGACGGATATCCGGCATACCAGAGAATGATTGATTGTACCTGTTCAGGAGGTCTGGCGGCGTTTCGAGCCGGGCCGCAACTATCCGGACGACTTCGCACTGCCTGCACGGGCGGGGACGCCCGCGCCTACATTGGCAATCTAGCCGGAACTTGCCTAGGGCATCTTGACGGCTTTCCGGAACTCAAGTTTCCCGTCACCGGCAGACGAAGATTCTTCTCCCAGCAATTTCGCGGTAATCCGCAACGCCTCGATTTCTTGTTTGACTCTTACGATTTCCTGTTCTTTAACGCGAAGCACTTCGAGGGGATCTTTCATTGGGGGACTCCTTTATCAAATCAACTGTTCGTCGGGAACCGACTTTAGACCGCCTGGCGACAACGAGAAACATCACGAAGGTGCAGCCTGATTTCGTGAACGGCTTCAGTGTCCCAGGTGGTACGGGTGCCCTTTCAAAATAGTGAGCGCGCGGTAGAGTTGTTCCAGCAATACCACTCTGGCTAGCTCGTGGGCAAGTGTCATTTTTCCCAGAGAGAGTAACAACTTTGCTTCCTGCTGCGTTTCCTTGGAAAATCCATTCGCAGGCCCCACGGCGAACAACAACGGCAGCGGATTGCGATCCTGATGATTCCTGAGAAACTCGGCGAACTCCTCCGAGGAAAGCTGCTTTCCGCGACTGTCGAGCAGCACCAGAGTTTGTTTTGCGCCCGCACAGAGCTTCAGTAAAGCAGACTCGTCTTTCAGCGCCAGTCCCTGCCCGTCAACGTAACGCGACAGCCGCTTCAGGTACTCGTCGGTGAGCGACTGAATGGCCGGCTCTCTCGTTTTACCGATCCACGCAATTCTCAGCTTCACATCGGGATTTAACCACAGCCAGCCCTGCGAACGTCAAGAAAACCTGAGCCACGAATTTCCACGGATCAACGCAGATAATTCTTTGTCGGTGAAATCCGTGAATATCCGTGGCTGGTTTTTTCTAAGCCCGCTTTTTGGTGACGCCTCGAGCTGCAGTTCGTTTTGTCTTTACCAGCTCCGAGGGCTCAAGCCGCTTGGCCGACTTCCACAGGCGCTCCAAATCGTAGAATTTGCGCGCCTTTTCCGAGAACACGTGCACCACGAAATCGACGTAGTCGAGCAGCACCCATTCCGCCTGCTTATAGCCTTCAATGTGAGTCGGACGCTGCCCCGCCTTCTCCAATCGATCTTCGACCTCCTCGCAGATGGCCTGAATCTGCCGCGCATTGGTCCCGCTGCACACCACAAAATAGTCGGTAAACGCCCCCGATCCTTGTTCCAGTTCTAGAATTGTAATTTCTCCCGCCTGTTTTTCCTGGCAGGCGGTAATGGCTTCCGATACCTGTCGCTTCACATCATTCTTCTTCATGCGGTCGTCAGTCGTGGGTCCTTCGTCGTTGGTCTCGTCGATCTCCTTGGTTTCTTCATTCTAACTGACAGGCGTCACTCCACAGGTAGGATCGCAATTTTTTCGGCGCCCTCATATTTCGACGAACGATCAAGGCCAACGACCAACGACGAATGCCCAACGACTACGCGCTTCGATACAGCCCCATCTTCTTAATGTATTCGGCCACCGCCGAATCCACGAACTTGGTCAGCGGCTTCTTGGCCACAACCGCATCCCGGATCGCCGTCGCCGACACGTTCTTGTGCACATCTTCCAGCAAATGCACCGTCGCTCCAGCCAGGACCAGGTCGCCCTTTGCGGGTTGCTTGGCGAATGGCTTGGTCACTGCGGATTTCGGTCGTAACTTTTCCGGCAGGGCGTTGGCAACGTCGGCCAGCGAAAACCCCGGACGGCTCGCCACGATGAATTCACATTCGTGGAAGAGCGCCTCTGCTTCGTGCCATTTCGCGATATCGTTGAACGCATCCACCCCGATCAGGAAGAAAAGGCGGTCACTCTTCTTGAGTGCCTGCTTCAATCGACGAACTGTGTCGATGCTGTAATTTGCCCCGGGTTGAACCTGCCCTTTTTTGCCCGCGATCGTGGTCGCGGCAGGTTCCGGCGGAGCCTCCAGAAGCGACGGCACGAATGCCTTCTCGTTCATGGTCGCCAGCGCCACCATAGCGTAGCGATGGAAATAGGACGAAACCGGGTGCCGCTGCTTGTGCGGCGGAACGTTGGCCGGGACGAAATGAATGCAGCCCAGCTGAAAGCGCTCCTGCGCGCCTCGCGCCAGGGCCATATGCCCATGGTGAATGGGATCGAAAGTTCCGCCAAAAAGTCCAATATTCATGCGTGTCCAATAACTAGACAATTTCGGAGGCTGTCTTCGCCCCGTGTATCTCTTGATTCACAAAATCCGGAAATCCGTTGCATTGGCGAAATTCACAGGCCTAACGTGTTGTAGATTCAGGCTAACAGTTGTGGCAGTGGTTGTCCTTATGGCCAGCGCCCACCCATCAGCGACCACCTGAACTCCCGTAACTCGCGGAGTTCCAATTTTGGAACTAGAGTTGGTTTGCATGCGACTGAAGCTCCCCCTTCTTCGCGCACGCTACATCCCCCCGGCTCGGGCGCCGATCCTCCGATACGGTGTCGCCGTCCTCAGCATTACCCTCGCCCTGATCCCCGCATTGATGCTGGCGGATGTCGTCGAAAGCCGCCTCGTCGTGTTCGCCGTCGCGATCATGGTCAGCGCGTGGTATGGGGGCTGGAAGCCGGGCCTGGTGGCAACCTCTTTCGCGCTCACCGTCAGTGCTTATTTTTCTTTAGCCGGAGAACACTCCCCCGCCGAATACCGCAAAGCCATAATACATCTGACACTGTTTGTCTTTGTGGCGCTCTTGATTTGCTCTTTCAACGCGGCCCTTCGTTCCGCCCAGGAGGGTTTGCGGCGCTCGGAGATCAATTTCCGTTCGCTCGTGACCAACGCTCCTTACGGAATTTGCCGGTGCGACTCGGCCGGCATCTTGCTGAGTGCGAATCCCGCGTTGGTTAGCATGCTCGGCTACGCTTCGCCCTCCGAACTGGTGGAGGGGAATTTGGCCAACCTTTACGCGGACACGCAGCAATGGTTCGTGGTCGCCGATCATTTTCGCTCGTCGCAGCGCTTCAACGGGTTGATTGCGGATTGGGTGCGCAGGGACCGCAATCCCATCACCGTGCGCCTTTCCGGGCGCACCATTCGTGATGAACACAACTCGACGTTCTTCGAACTGTTCGCTGAGGACGTGACCGAGCATCGCGCCCTGGAACAACAGCTCCGCCAAGCTCAGAAGATGGAAGCGGTCGGCAGGCTGGCTGGCGGCATTGCGCACGACTTCAACAATCTGCTCATGGTGATCTCAGGATATTGTGAGTTTCTCCTTGAGAAGATCGGCCCGGATCCAGCCCTGCGCGGCCCGGCGCAGGAAATTGCCAACGCCGCCAACCGCGCCACTGCGCTCACTCGCCAGCTCCTGGCCTTCAGCCGGAAGCAAATGCTCACGCCCAAGGTTTTGGATCTGAATGCGGTGGTCACGGAAAACTTCAAAATGCTTACCCGGCTTATCGGGGAAGACGTCGAGTTGGTCATGGTGCCGGGGAGCGACCTGGGCGCTGCCAAAGCTGACCCTGGCCAGATTGAGCAAGTCATCATGAATCTCGCGGTCAACGCCCGCGACGCCATGCCCCGCGGCGGCAAGCTCACCATTGAAACCGCGAATGTTTCGTTGGACGAAAGTTATGCTCGTCTCCACCCCCCGGTGGAACCGGGCGAATACGTCATGCTCGCCATCAGCGACACCGGCGTGGGAATGGATTCCGAAACCCAAAGCCGCATCTTCGAACCCTTTTTCAGCACCAAAGGACCAAAGGGCACCGGACTCGGCCTTTCCATGGTGTACGGCATCGTCAAGCAAAGCGGAGGCTACATCTGGGCTTATAGCGAACCGGGCAAGGGAACATCGTTCAAGGTGTACCTGCCTCGGGTAAGCGAGACCGGAGAACCCGCAGTGGCACAACCTGTGATCGCGGCCAAAGATGTGCAACAAGGCCGCGAAACCGTTCTGCTGGTCGAAGATGAAGTCACCGTCTTGCGTCTCGCCCGCGAGTACCTCGAACGCCAGGGATACACCGTGATCGACGCCGGTGATCCCGCGACCGCAATCCTGATTTCAAACGCTCACTCCGGCCCCATTCACCTGCTGCTGACTGACGTGGTCATGCCGGGAATGACGGGGCGCGAACTGGCCAATCACCTCTGTCCGCGGCGGCCCGAAATGCGTGTGCTTTACATGTCGGGCTACACGGAAAACGCGATTGGCCGCAACGGCACGCTGGACGCGGGCATCACCCTGCTCCAGAAGCCCTTTACCCTGCTCACGCTCAAGGCAAAAGTGCGTGAGGTTCTGGATGCACCCAAGCCCAAGGAGATTTCGATGTCTGCTCGTTTAGCAATGCAAGTGGAAGATGGCCGTCCAGCAAAGTTGTCGCCTTTCCGCGCGCAACGTTTCAAGCTTCAGCTGCCGCTGAAGTACCGGCCGATCGGAGAGAACGATTGGAAGGTCGGGACTACGGAGAACATCAGCCGCTCGGGCCTGCTGTTTCGCGCGGAAGAAATGGTTCCCGCCAACGTTCAGCTTGAGATCAATCTGGTGCTGCCTGCGGAAATCGCAGGCCTGTCAGCAGCCGAGGTCGTATGCAGAGGCGAAGTAGTCCGCACCGTCGAAGCTGAGACACCTTCGATGAACCCAGCCCTCGCCGCCAAAATTCTGCAATACCACTTCCAGCACGGCTCGCATATGCCGGAGGCATAGCTTGAGAGTAGGTTTGAGCCGCACCCCTAAAGCCGTGTCATCCTGAGCGCAGTTGCCGTCGCGCAGCGCCGGCAACGGAGTCGAAGGACCCAGATGTCGCCGCGCAACTGCGAAACGGGCAGGGAATTCTCGGCGTTACTTTTCCTCAAACGTGTGCGAATTCTCTGCCTCTAGACGCCCTTCCTGAAGTCCGTCGCCCGAAGCCCGAAGCCTGGCGTCGTCCACCTTATCGGCCATCGCGTACTTCAATTCTTCAACGCCTTTCCCAGTCACCGCCGAGATGGGAAACAACTCCAGTCCCTGCTTCTTGCAATAACGTTTCAGCTTCGCCAGCTTGTCTTTATTCGCGACATCGATCTTCGAAGCCACCATAATCACAGGCTTCTGGTCGAGTCCGGCGCCAAAGCTTTTCAGTTCGCCTTCGATCACTTCGACATCCTTCACCGGGTCGGGACGTCCGCTCGCATCCGACACATCCACCATGTGCACCAGCAACCGAGTGCGCTCGATGTGCCGCAAAAACTGTGTGCCCAGGCCCGACCCCGTGTGCGCGCCTTCAATAAGCCCGGGAATGTCCGCCACTACAAAGCTGCGCTCTTCCTTCGCTTCCCCCACGGCGACGACGCCGAGGTTTGGCTGCAAAGTTGTAAAGGGGTAATCGGCAATCTTCGGCCGCGCCGCCGAGATTCGCGAAATCAGTGTGGATTTACCGACGTTGGGATAACCAACCAATCCGACGTCGGCGAGCAGCTTAAGTTCCAGGCGAAAAACCCGTTCTTCGCCGGGCCGTCCTTCTTCGTGCTCGCGCGGAGCTTGGTGAGTAGACGTGGCAAAGCGCGCATTTCCTCGGCCACCTCGCCCGCCGCAGGCAATTACGAAGCGCTCATCTGGGCGTGAAAAATCGTGAACTTTCTCGCCCGTTTCCGCGTCGTACGCAATCGTACCCACCGGCACTTTCAATAAGACGTCTTCGCCCTCGCGTCCCTTGCAGTTCGAACCTTCGCCGTGCCGTCCGCGCTCCGCCTTGTATTCGGGATTGAATCGGAAGTGCACCAGGGTGTTATGGCGCTCGCTAGATTCCATGACAACGTCGCCGCCGTCGCCGCCGTCGCCGCCGGATGGCCCACCCCGCGGAACATACTTCTCCCGCCGAAAAGCGAGACAGCCGTTGCCGCCGTCCCCAGCCTTCACTCGAATTGTGGCTTCATCAATAAACATGGAAACTTAGTTTTTTCCTTTGTGTACCTTCGTGCCCTTTGTGGTTGATGAAGTGAAATGCTGTAACCACGAAGGACACGAGGGTCCGCAAAGGAAAACCGAAGACTCGAAAACAAAAAAGCCCCGGCCCGAAGGCGAGGCTAGGTGGAGCTAAGCTCGTGTCGCACGCCCACGTGGCGATGCCAAAACTTTACTCCACAGCGACGGGTTCGACCATCACGTACTTGCCCAGTTGGCCCCGATCCTTGAATACAATTCGGCCGGTGATCTTGGCAAATAAAGTGTCGTCCTTGCCCCGGCCCACATTCAGGCCCGGCTTCACCCGCGTGCCCCGCTGCCGCACGATAATTGTGCCGCCGGGAACCAGTTGCCCGCCAAACGCCTTGAACCCCAGCCGCTGCGCATTCGAATCGCGCCCGTTTCGTGATGTACCCTGCCCTTTTTTATGTGCCATAGTATTTTCCGTAGCGCTCAGCGTCTCCGCCGGCGGTCTTGCCCTCGCCCTTACTTCTTTTTCTTCGGCGCAGCTTTCTTAGCCGCAGACTTCTTAGCCACAGCCTTCTTCTTGGCCGGCGTCTTGTGAGCCTTCGCCTCGACTTCGACTTCAGCTGTCTCCACCGCAGCGACCTTCTTCGGCTTGGCAACTTTCTTGGGAAGTTCGGGCGCGGCGAATTTCTGCCCATCAAAAGCAATCTCGGTAATCCGCACCGCTGTATATCCCTGACGATGTCCGCGCAGTTTCTTATACTGCTTCTTGCGTTTGTAATGGAAGACGAGGATCTTCTTCTCGCGGCCTTGCTCGACCACTTCGCCAGTCACGAGCGCAGAGGATTGCGGCTTTCCAATCTGGCCTTCGCTGGCCGAAACCGCCAGCACGTCGCTGAACTCAACTCGACCGTCAGTGCCAGTGGCCTGGTTTTCCACGCGGATCACATCGCCGGGCGCTACCCGGTACTGCTTCCCACCTGTGCGGATGACCGCGTACATGCTTATCTCTCCTAAGTCCGGCGCGTCAGCACTAAGCGCGATGGGGAAAACGTAAAAGCCATCCCGTCGCACACCGGCGCGATCTACGGAACCTGATGATTTCTATGCTTGCTGCTTTCCGCGTCGGCGCTCTCGGCAACGATTGCGGACGGCCCCAGAACGGAACCGCAAGTACAGGCAAACTCATCCATTCTAACGTGCGCTAAGGAAAAGCGTCAAACCGGTGCGCCTCGGCGGCAGTGCAGTTCGATTTTCACTCCCTACGCGCACAAAAAAGCGGGGACCTCTGAGGTCCCCGCTGTGACTTGCTTACCGACATTTCTCCAGTTTATTTCTGACCGGAGAAAATTCCCGGAAGCACTTCCGTGCCCTGTATGTGAACTGCCTGCAAGCTGCCAGGTTTAAGCCCCAGCGCCTGCAGAATCGTCGGAGCCACTTGCGCCGTCTGCACCGGAGTGGTGAGGGTCTTGGCAGTGAAGCTCGGGTTCGAGACCAGGATCATCACGTTAGTGTCGTCATGCGAGAAGCCGCCATGTTCCGCCTGCTTCGCCGTGCTGCCTGAGTAAGTTACGCCCACATTCGGAGCAACCGCGATGTCCGGGCTTCGCGGATCGCCGTTCGGCGGAATGCCTGGCGGATTAAACAGTTGATTGATAGATTGCCCGAAGAAGATTTCGCCAATGCCTGCAATGTTGCTCGATGCCGGGGATTGAGTTTCCAGTATCCCAGCCTCGGTCGCCGCGTTGCAAGAACTCTTCAGCCACAAAAGGGAGACATCGTCTTCCGTAGGACCGATTTGGCCGCCTGCGTTTGACTCGGATGGCGGCAAGCAGTCGTCGATCAGTCTGCTTGGCGAGGTCGTCACCGGTCCGCCCGATGTAATCCCAACGTAGCGTTGAGAATCGATTGGACTCTGACCGTGCTTGGCAGTAATGATGATGAGCGTCGAGTCCAATAAACCCTGCTTTTGCAGCTCCGCCGTCCATTCTCCGATCGCTGCGTCCGCAAACTGAATCTCCTGCAGCAAGAAGGCGCTGGGAGTGCCCATTCCGTCCATGTAACCGCCGCTGCCCGCGCCGGCTTCGATCAATTTTTGCCCCACGCTCACGGCCTGGAAATTCATGCCGAAAATTGTCGGCACTTGGGTCTTCGTCTTGCGGTTGTGGCTGTAGCCATCGATCTCGTTGAGAATGGCGTTTACCTTGAGTGTGTCGTAGCACTGGATGTTTAGAAAGCTGTTGGTCCAGGCGGTAAGATCGGCATGCGGGTCAGGAATCGGGTCGCAGGCCAGTCCAAGCGGGGTCGTGACGCCCTTCAGGGCAACCACTTCGGAATTGATTTCTGGTGCATAGAAATCGTCCAGGTTCGTGCCGTCGCCGGGGCCGGAAACCGAAGAGTAGGCTGGATGCTTGTCCGACCAGGCGGTGTAGCCGCCAGCGGCGTGAATCACGCCGAAAATTGTGTTCGTGCGGACGAAATTCCACGGGTACACCGGAAGGCAGTTGTTAAACGGATCGCGAACCAGTCTGGCCGGATCAATCGAGGTGATTCCGCCATCCCCGTTCTTGGTACTGATGCCATCGACCCCGTTCAGGAATTTTTGGTTGATATCGATGCCCTCTTCATACTCGGTCGAGGTGCCGTTCGGCCGGCCGGCGGTACAAGGTCCGCCCTTAAGGCCGTTGCCCGTAGTTTTAATGGGAGGAGCAAGGACCCGGTCGTAGGAGACGTCGTAAAACACGCCCATGAGGCGCGGTGTGCCCCCGGTTACAATTGCCATCAGGCCGGGAAACGAATCGGAGGGCCGTGAGGTGCTGGTATCCAGATAGTTCACGGCAGTTGCACCCAGTTTCGCCAGGTTCGAGCAGTAGGGTTGTCCGCCGTTTATTCCTTGAACTCCCTGCGAACAGTTCAGATAATCCACGGCATGCATGCCGTCAATGCTCACCAGCAAGACGTGGCTGATCTGGGTCTGTTTTACTGAGGTTTGCGCAAACACGGCCGGTACCGCAGCCAGAAAGAGAATGGCGATCAAAGCCCCTGAGGGCCTCCTGCTTTTCATTGAGAAAATCCTCCTGAGCAAGGAACTGTAGCCGCGGAATGTTGCGCTCAGGTGACGGGCTAATGAATTTTTCGATACATGTGGAAATCTTTGTGGACTTCCCCAGGAACAAACGGAGAACCGAGAACCGAGAACTGAGAACTGGCTTTTTATGATCCGGTTTGCCTTATGGTTTCCCGACCCCTCTGCTCGATCGTGCACCTGGCAAACTAGCGGCCTGCACTGGCAGACCGCGTTTTTGGCGGCTCATCCTGCGTGGACGTGATCTTCTTGGGGAGTTCCTTGATCGCGTAGCCGGTGAATGCTGAAACGATGGATCCCACAATGGAGATCAGCAGTGACCCGGCATAGCGCTGCAACCAACCCTCGGGAACCTGCACTGGCCCGGGCTCGGGGCCGGTCGGGCTTGCCGTCCCTTGGTCTTTCGACTCCCAACTCATGGAGACATCGTTTCCCCGCGCCACCACAGACAGGGTGCGCTGGCTGTGACTGACAAAGTCCCCTCGGATAGAATTCTCCTGCACCGAGCCGTCTTCGGCCGCTACTCGAACCCGCACTTCATGCGCACCCGCGGGAACTGCAAAGGTCTCGGAGAGGCTCCCTTCCACAGGCTCAACCGATTTCACCTTCTTCTTGCTGGTCCGAATCGGTTTGCGGGAGCCGATCAGCCGTCCGGAATAGACCAGTCCATCATCCAGCCAGACGTAAAGTTGGGCGCTGAGGAAGCCGTGCTGAACCTTCAGACGCAAGCTGCAGTCTTCCCGCGTCACCGCAGTGTGCAAGGCCAGGAGTGCAGCCACAAGCAGAAAAAGCCCCAACAACAGCAAAGCCTTGCCCGGAATGCGAAAGATCCCGCGTAACATCCCATCACGCTTCGCCGGGGATTCCGCGGTGGGCTCCAGATTCATCGAGGTTTCTATTCTCTCGCGCATGCAGTTGGGGAAGAAGTTACCTAAGGACGCGTCAAGTTCACGGATGTTGAAGCCTAGTAAGTGGCCAGGGTTCCCTCCATTCTCGTCGCTACCCTCTCGCTCCTGCTGCCTACACTGCTTTTTCTCCTAAGGAACAAACTGAGAACCGAGAACCGTGAACTCACAACTGGTTTTTATGAGCCCGCTATGGTTTTCCGGTGCCTCCTGCCGGGACCGGTGAAATGCGCGTTATTCTGCTTGATCCTGGATCAATGCACGGATATGATACAGAGGAGACAGTTAGCTATTTGAAAATGACTGCGTGCGCTAGCTCTTTGACAACCTAAAACCGCCGATAAGGGCGTTCGTTCCCAAAACGGGGACGCCATGTAGATCTGGAGCGCCTAAGTCCTTATTCTGTAATATTTTACGTGTAAGTCCTTATTTCTCAAAGATTTTGGCGGTAGTCTGGCTCTAACCTCATGATTCCAAAAGATCAGGGGGGAGGGGGGTACCCATAGTTACTCAAAAGTGAATACCCGCGAGCCAGGACTCTCCGAGATCGGTTCTTTGGCCACCACTAGCCCTCGGGAGCGGGCCGAACAAGCGCTACAATCAAAGCATGCCGCCACGCATCGCCATCCCTGTTCCTCATTCGGGCGACCGAGAATACGCCGAGCGTTCCCTCCCGCAATATGAAAAGGCCGTCGAAATGGCTGGAGGCGAGCCGGTTCGCATCCCGCTGGATCAACCGCCCGCGGAAGTAATGAAGTTGATCGAGCGCTGCGACGGCGTCTTACTGCCCGGAAGCAAAGCCGACGTCGATCCGGCCAAATATGACGCTCCGCGCGATCCGCAAACCGCCCCCGCCGATGCCGGCCGCGACACGGTTGACGAGTTGCTGCTGCAGGACGCGTATAACATGCGCAAGCCCGTGCTCGGCATCTGCTATGGATTGCAGATCCTGAACGTATATCGGTCGGGCACACTGATCCAGCACATCGAGTCTCCGGTAAAACACGACGCAGGACGCAAGGTCGCGGTGGCGCATACGGTAGAACTGGAGCCGGGATCGAAGCTGGAGAAGATAGTGCGTGCTGGCGGGGAAGCGTCCAGCGGACTAGCCGCGGAGCGGCGTCAGAATGCAGCCCACGGCGTGAGCCGTGGGTGGAAAACCGAAAATGATCGAGCTCCGAAGGAGCGAAAGCAGGGTTGTGAGCCGGTCGCCGAAGCACCGCGGCTCATGGTCCCTGTCAATTCCAGCCACCACCAGGCGGCAGACGTTGTCGGAGATGGGTTGCGCGCGGTCGCGCGATCTCCGCAGGACGGAGTCATCGAAGCGCTCGAGGGGACGTCTCCAAATCACTTCGTGCTCGCCGTGCAGTGGCACCCCGAGCGGTCCGTAGATGAAGACGAACCATCGCGAGCGATTTTTAGCGCCCTAATCGAAGCTGCAAAGCTCCGGCACGAGAAACTAAAAGGAGAATTCGAGTCAGTCTGAACGCGAGCCACGGATCAGCACGGATTCGAACGGATCAAAGCCCGAAGAATTTAATTCGTGCAAATCCGTGGCTAGCTCTTCTTCTCCAACAGCACCACGGCGTTCGCGATCGCGGCATTGTCGGTGCCCAAGCCTTCGGGCGTTTTGGCTTTGAGCCCAACGCAATCCGCAGACACACCCAAGAGTTCCGCCACGTGCTGACGGATCGCAGTAGCGTGAGGCCCGATCTTTGGCGCAGCAAGAATGAGTGTGGAGTCCACATTGACGACGGCATAACCTGCTGCCCGCACTCGCTTCAAAGCCTCGCGCAGGAAAACAGCAGAGTCCGCCCCTTTCCACTTCGGATCGGATGGCGGAAACAATGAACCGATGTCAGGCGCAGCCACCGCCCCGAGCAGAGCATCGGTAAGCGCATGCAGAAGCACATCGCCATCGGAGTGGCCTCCGAGGCCTTGCGGATGAGCCAGCGTTATTCCGCCGATCTTGAGAGGAATGCCAGCTTTGAATTCGTGAGAGTCCCAGCCAAAACCAATTCTCAAGAACAACCCCCACTCGCCGCGGATTTACGCGGATCAACGCGGATTTTCTTTCTTTCGTTTTCAAATACAAGACGTCTAAATTCGGGTTTGTTACCGAAATTCAGCAACAGGCCCACATGTCGTCGCTCGAAGATAGTTCAACAACTGCTTCTCATGCGCCAGATCGATAGTCCGAGCGGCCTTGAGCTCTAATAGGACTTTGTCGTCAGCCAGCATGTCGGCTTTGAAATCCCCGACCCGGTGAGTGCGGAACCATACTGCGAGCGGCAACTGCTGCTGCACTTTAATTCCCGCGTCGGTCAAAGCAATTGCCAATGCCTGCTCATACACGCTCTCCAGAAACTCATGACCCAACTCGTCATAGACATCGAAAAAGACGCCGATGATCCTCTCGGTAAGTTCATGATGCTTTAGGCCTATCGAACCTGGTTGCATTTCAATCCGCGTTCATCCGCGTAGATCCGCGGCGAAAGGTTACTTCCTCAAATAAAACTCTGCCAACTCCATATCCGCTGGAGCGGTGATCTTTATATTCTTTGGAGATCCCATGACCACCGCAACTTGGTGTCCGGACCGTTCGACCAGCGATGCTTCATCCGTGCCCAGGAACCCGTCAGCCGTGGCCTCATCAAATGCTTTCTTCAGCACCTGATAGCGAAAGCCCTGCGGAGTTTGTGCCATCACTACGCGCTCCCGAGGAAGCGTGGCGGTTATCAAAGCTCCGTCTGAGGTGCGTTCAACTTGTTTCACCGTGTCGACCGCAGGCACTCCGGCGATCGCGGCGCCATGTTTCTGGGCCGCCAAGATCACGTCGTGAATGATTTCCTCGGTGACGAACGGACGCACCGCGTCGTGGACCAGCACGATGTCGTCATCAGCCGCAGAGATCGAACTCATCGCATTAGCAACCGATTGCTGGCGATGTTCTCCGCCTTCTACCAGATGAATCTTTTCCCGCGAAACATCCTTCGCCTCTTTTTCCAAACGGATGCGAAATCCTTCGATCTCATTTCCGCGCAAAGCGATATAGACCTCGGAAACCTCAGGGTTGGCCGCGAACTTACGCAGAGTATGAATGAGAATCGGAGTGCCGCCCAACTCAGTGAACTGTTTGCTCGCCCCTGGCTTCTTGCCCCGGGCACTCGGAGCCGAGGCCATGCGCGTTCCCAGGCCAGCAGCCGGAATGATTGCAACCACCTTCATAGCGGGCCGTAAGTATACGAGGGCAGGTGAATCAGTTCAAATCACACCGCAAGTGAAAATCTCAGGTTCGTGGTCGCCAGTCTTCTCGCTAGTCTGCCGGCCGTTCCACCGCGACTGGCGCTGTCTTCTTCAGTTCGCCATTCGGGATTGCAGTGGCTGTGGTCACCACCACGGCAGGCCGCGGCTCGGTGCGGGCAGCGCGCTCATCCCACTTGCCGAAGATCATCTTTCCTGCTGTCGTCTGCAGCACGGACGTGACGGAAATGTCGATGGTCTTGCCAATCATTTTGCGCGCGTTGTCGACGACGACCATGGTGCCATCGTCCAGGTAGGCGACGCCCTGATTGTATTCCTTGCCTTCTTTCAGGATGAAGACTTTCATGATCTCGCCCGGCAGCACGATCGGCTTCAGGGAGTTTGCCAGTTCGTTGATGTTCAGCACCGCCACGCCTTGCAATTGCGCCACTTTATTGAGATTGAAGTCGTTGGTGATGATTTTTCCTTCGTAGAGCTTGGCCAGTTCAATCAATTTCAGATCGACTTCGCGGACCGCGGGAAAATCGTCCTCTACGATTTGGATTTGCACCAAAGCCATCTTCTGCAGACGTTGCAGGATGTCGAGCCCGCGGCGCCCGCGATTGCGCTTGAGCGAATCCGCGGAATCGGCGACCAGTTGCAACTCGCGCAGAACGAACTGTGGAGTCACGATGATGCCATCGAGGAAGCCGGTTTCGGCGATGTCGGCGATGCGTCCATCAATGATGACGCTGGTGTCGAGAATCTTGTAACTCTTCCTGGATTGCTTCTCGCCGCCGAAAACTCCCCCCAGCGCCGCCAGATTGAGCAGATCGCCCTTGTTGGCGCCGACGATCAGGCCGACGTAGGCCATCAGCAGCATGACCATAATCTGCAGGAAGCTCTGGGTAGGTCCGGGAGGAATGCTGTTGCGGATGACCAGGGCGAAGAGGTAAGCGCCGAAGATGCCCAGGACGCTGCCGATCGCGGCTCCGATCAGGCGCTTCAGGCTGACCAGACGCAATCGCCACTCGAAGGTGACGATGGCTAAGCCAAGCAGTGCTCCAACTCCCGCGTCCAGCTTGGGATCGAGCCCGAAGGGCGGAATCAGATAACAAGTAAGGGCAACAAAAACAATAAATAATATCCGAACCAATATTAAGTCCATCAATGGACCTCCTCGGAACCCACGTGCCTTTAGTCGAAGTGGAGTTCCGCACCGACCGCCCAACCGCTGAATCTGTCGCGGCCAGTGATCTTATATGCGAAGCCTGTGAATGAAACGGCTATGAAATAGGGCTCCGCTTCTGTCCAAAATCAGACAGAGACATCGCAAAAATATTCCAGTCAAAGTATATACCTGCGAGCCGACGTGCGGGATTACGCAAGTCACAACGCGACGTGATAGTGCGTCGGTCTAAAACCGGCCGGATAGCCGTGCTGATAGACTCTTCGAGATGAAGGCTATTGTCATCAGTCGTTTCGGCGGTCCGGAAGTACTCGAGGTGCGAACCATGCCGGACCCCGTGGCTAGTGCCGCACAAGAGTTGGTCCAAGTACAGGCTGGTGGGCTGAATTTCGCTGACGTCATGAGTGCGCAGGGCGGGTATCCAGGAACGCCGAAACCTCCACTCATTGCCGGCCGGGAGTTTTGCGGGGTCGGGGAAAGCGATGGGCAGCGGGTGATGGGCTACGCCCAGTGGGCAGCCTTCGCGGAACGCATTGCTGCCCGGCCCGAGTTGTTGTGGCCAGTCCCCGAAAAGTGGACGACGGAGGAGGGAGCGGCGTTCCCAGTCAATTATTTCACCGCATACTTTGCCTACTGGAAGGCGGGACTCATCGGCACGGCGCAGGCAGGGACTGGCGCGGTTCCGCGAGTTTTGATTCACGCCGTGGCGGGAGGCGTGGGAACGGCTGCCGTGCAAATCGGGAAGCTAATAGGCGTCGAAATGTACGGCACATCTTCTTCGGACGAGAAGCTCGCTCGCGTGAAAGAGCTTGGCTTGCAGCACGGCATCAATTACAAGCAGCGCGATTACGAAGAAGCGATCAAAGATTTGACGCACGGCGAAGGTGTGGATGCGGTGTTTGAAATGCTGGGCGGCGAACACACAGCCAAGAGCGTTCGATGCCTGCGGGATTTTGGCCGTGTGATCGTGTACGGAAGTGCGACCGGGCAAAAGTCAGAGTTGGACACGCGACTGCTTTACGCCAAAGGCGCCAGCGTGCACGGATTGTGGCTGACCTATCTCTCCAGCAATCGTGAGTTGATGAACCAGGCATGGAAACAGCTTTCCGGCTGGATCTCACGAGGACACCTACACCCTGTGATCGGGCACGTGTTACCGATGGAGCGCGCCGCCGAGGCATACCGGTTGCTATCCGACGGGAAAAATTTCGGGAAGGTCATTCTTAGGATCGCGTAGTCAGATGGACAGAAACCTGCTCTTGCACAAGCCCGAAGATGCCGTTCGTTTCCGAACGCCCTTAATCCATTAGCGGACACGTTAGCATCCCGCGTTCCGCACTTCTCACCTGTAATCAATACTTTCGTTTTTCTTCTCTTGGAAACGCGCGTGCAACAACCATGCTGGAACATCGCGCCGGTTGTGAAAAGTTGTGAACATTGGCAACTGGCTTGCGCGAATGCACAGAACAGCCGCTAACTGTGTCCTTTCGCGCGCACACGCACTTGCTAACGACAGAGATTATGGAGCGTCCAACTTTATGTTTGCGATTTGAAGCGCAAGGGAACTTTTGAACATCGAACCACGTATATCGACACGGTAGGGTGAGAGCCGGACGACTAACCAGCCGGCCCGGCTTTCGGGAAAATTTCAGGGGTTAAGGGACTGGCTCATTCTCGGTTTGGCGGCCCAGATGAGCGCAATCCCTGCAGCAGAGAGCCCGCGGTCTTGCGGCCACGCGCTTTCTCCTTAACCCCGCCGCTGCATTGTAAAGCTTTCGCGGTAAAACGCAAGTTTTATGCGAAGGCCACTCGCAGGCCGCCCAGAACCGGTTCCCGACGCTTTTCGGGAAAGAAAATGAGGAGTTTATGAAATTCCAAAGTGTTTCCAAAAGCTTGCTGCTGGGGCTGGCTCTGCTGCTGGCAACCAGCGCATTCGCAGCTGCGAACAAGGGCTCGCTGGAGCTCCCAAGTGCGGTAACCGTGAGCGGAAAACAACTCTCTCCTGGGGATTACTCGGTGAAGTGGGATGGCAACGGTCCCAATGTCGAACTGAGCATAATGCAGGGCAGCAAGGTTGTGGCCACCACTCCGGCCCGGATGGTTGATCTCAGCCAAAAACAAAGTGTCGACAATGCTCTGGTGAAGAACAACGCCGACGGAACCAAGTCGCTGGCTGAAATTCGATTCAGCGGGAAGAAGTTTGCGCTGGCGATCGGCAACGAGTCCGCGAGCATGGACGGCAGTGGCAGCAGCAAGTAGAGTTGCGGAACTTGCGCAAAAAAGGGGGGAGCCTCAGGCTCCCCGTTTTCGTCACGCGGATTTGCGAAACGCTGTGCGGACTTCATTTGGCCAGCGACGCCTTCAAGTTCGCCTCCGAGTCGGCGAACACAGAGACGTCTTTCGTCCAGGCTTTATAACCATCTTGCTGAACCTTCACCGTGTGCTTGCCCGGAAAAAGTTTTAGTGTAGCCGGCGCATTGCCCACGAAGTTGTCGTCTACGTAAACATCGGCTCCGTCGGGCATCGAAGTTACCGTGACCGTGCCTTTGGCGGGAGATGACGCGGCGCTGACCGGTACGAGTGAAGGCGCAGAGGTCATCGACGGTTCTGCTGGAACTGCCTTTGGATCGGGAACCGCGATCGCTTTCTCGGTAGACTTCACGGCCGATCTTTGCCTGGGATCGCCGGCCAGTTCGTCTGCCACTTGCTCATAGAATTTGTCCGCCATGCGACTGCCGGCGCCCCAGGAAAAACCCTTCTTGGTTTGAACGTTGATGATCAGCGTGGCCTTGTTGTCGCCCTCGGGTTCGACGGACGCATTTGCCACGAATCCTTCGGAGGTCATTGATCGGCCGGTTTCGAAGGCGAACATCAGCGTCTTCTCGTCGACATAGGTCACGACGTGCCGTTCGCGGGCGGTCCGCAAGGCGGCATTGAATACCTGGTCTGCGGAGTTGTTGTAAACCTTCTTCTTAGGCTCTGCGTGCACAAACATCGGCAACAGCAAAGCAACGGTAACGATGGCGACGAAGCGTGACGCAACCCTGACCCTCATGACTTGCCTCCAAAACATGATCTCGGGGAGAAGGGTCTATTCTTGCAGGGGTGGGAAGGACGGCATAGTTACTGTTGTCGTTGTCCAAATGGCGGGAGCGATGGGCTGGCACAGTCGGCGTGCGCCCTGTCCCCATCGCCACGGAGACCTAGAGGCTAGTACTTCGGCATCCTCGGATCGACGCGATCCGCCCAGGCCAGGATTCCGCCAGCGAGATTGTGAACCTTCTTGAATCCCGCCTGCTGGAGGAAGATTACCGCCTTCGCGCTGCGCACGCCGGAGCGGCAATGGGCCACGATCTCGCGGCTGGAATCGAGTTCGTGCACGCGCTTTGGCAGGTCACCCAGCGGGATCAGATGTCCCTGAATGTTGCAGATTTGATATTCGTGGGGCTCGCGCACGTCGAGCACAAAAAGGTCTTCGCCCGCATCCAGACGCCGCTTCAACTCTTCGACTTGTATTTCGGAAACGCCTGCTTCCACTGGTTTCTCCTCGCCCCGTATTCCACAAAACTGGTTGTAGTCTATCAGTTTTGTGACGGTGCGATGGGTTCCGCAGGCTGGACAATCGGGATTTTTGCGCAGCTTGAGCTCGCGGAACTTCATGCCCAGCGCGTCGATCAGGAGCAGGCGTCCGATGAGTGGGTCACCCTTGCCCAGGATCAGCTTGATGACCTCAGTCGCTTGAATCACGCCCACGAGTCCCGGCAGAATGCCGAGGACTCCACCTTCGGCGCAGGACGGAACCAGTCCCGGCGGCGGTGGTTCGGAATATAAGCAGCGATAGCAGGGGCCATCCTTCGTGGCGAAGACGCTGGCTTGCCCTTCGAAGCGGAAAATCGAGCCGTAAACATTAGGCTTGCCGCTGAGGACACAGGCGTCGTTCACCAGATAGCGGGTGGGGAAATTGTCGGTGCCGTCGGCAATAATGTCGAAGTCGCGAAACAGTTCGAGCGCGTTGTCGCTGCTCAGTCGGGTCTCGAACTTGCGGATGTTCAAAAACGGATTGATCGCCTTCAGCTTCTCTGCGGCCGAATCCAACTTCTTGCGCCCTACGTCAGCGGTGGTGTGGATGATCTGCCGCTGCAGGTTCGTATAATCAACCACGTCGAAGTCCACGATTCCGAGCGTGCCCACGCCCGCTGCCCCCAGATAAAGCGCCAACGGCGAACCCAGCCCGCCGGCTCCGATACACAGCACGCGTGCGGCCTTGAGCTTCTGCTGACCCTCCATGCCCACCTCGGGCATGATCAGGTGGCGCGAGTAGCGCAGGATCTCGTCGTTCGTAAGATTGGCGGCTTCGGATTTCACTTCAACTGGTTTGAGTTCGGTGGTGGTGGCCATAAAACCTCTGTTCGGAAAAGTTGATTTTGGCGATTACGAAATGGACAACTAGATACAACAACAGAACGGACGACAACAGCAGGCGCTGTGGCGGGGCATTCGAGAGGCGGTCCATCCGCAAGTCGTTGTTCGGGACATCAGGTTCACCAGCCTCCGGCGATCGAAGGCACTATAGAAATAGTATCACTGTCTTTGACCGCGGTGGCTTCTTTTTGCAGGTAGCGGACGTCTTCGTCGTTCAGGTAGACGTTCACAAAAGAACGGAGTTTGCCGTCGTCCGTGTAAAGGTGCCGCCGCAGGTCAGGATGCTTGGAAACCAGCCCGGACAAGGCCTCAGCGACGGTCCCAGCCTTGACCTCGACCGTCGGCAGCTTGCCGACGTATTGCCGCAGGGGTGTGGGTATGTTGATCTTTGTCATCGTCATGAATTGATGATGAAATACCGCTCCGGGATTCAGCCCGTCCGAGACGTTGCACGCAATGTCTGTACACATGTATTTACTGCAGAAACGTAGCTCCGCTAGGCTTCTGCTTGGACTACTTCGATCTTTTCGTCTACCAGCTTTTTGTCGTCCTCGTCATTGCCCGTCAGCTCGAATGAGTTCGTCACCGCCGCCTTGCCCTTTTCCACGCCGGTAATTACGTAAGAGCAACCCAACCAGTGTGCTTCGGCGTGATCTGTCGGCGACCAGCGGGCGGGGTGGTCCGGATGCGAGTGATAAAAGCCGACAATGTCCTCGCCGCGCTCCCGGCCTTCCCGCTGGATGCGAACCAGGTCTTTGGGGTCGATGTTGTAACGATTGTGCGCAGAATCGGTCCGCGTGTTGCCAGCGCGGGCAGTCGAAGTTACAACGCGCTCGTCGCCATTCATCCGACCGAGTAACACTCCGCAGCATTCGTGAGGATAGGTTTCCTCGCCGTGCCGCCGGAGATCGTCGTACTCTTTGCGTCCCATCTTCAGCATCCAAATGTTCCCCTGGCCGTTGTCATCCTGAGCGAAGTTGGCGTCGCGTAGCGACGGCAACGCAGTCGAAAGACCCCGAGCATGCGGGTGGCAGCATTACCGATTTAGGGAGTTCTCCCGGTCCGTCCGAAAGGATTGCAAGAATGCCTTGGGGCATCCTAGGTGCTCCCGCACTCTCGGGGGTCCTTCGACTCCGCAGCTGCAGCGCTTTCGCGCCGCAGCCACTCCGCTCAGGATGACAGCATTATTATGATGTCGCCCTGACCGGTTACTCCTGCCAAAATCTCTCGCTCAAATACTTGTCGCCCGAGTCGGGCAGGATGGTCACAAAGACTGCGTGCTCATTTTTCTTCAGCTGCCGCGCGAGTTGCAGGCAGCCGACCACCGCCGCCGCCGCAGATATCCCGACCAGCAATCCTTCCTCGCGAGCTAAACGCTTGGCCATCGCATAGGAATCTTCTGTCGAGATGCCCAGGTCGGCGTCGGCCAGCGACGCATCATAAATTTTCGGGACGATGGCGCTGGCCATGTGCTTGGCGCCTTCGATTCCGTGGAACGACGAATCCGGCTGCAACGAGATACAACGGATGCGCGGATTTAATTCTTTGAGCCGCCGCGTCGTCCCCATGAAGGTTCCACTGGTGCCGAGCATAGCTACGAAGTGCGTGATACGTCCCTCCGTCTGTTGCCAGATTTCGTTGGCTGTGCCATGGTAGTGAGCCTGCCAGTTGGCGTCGTTGGAATACTGGTCGGCGTAATAGTACAGATCTGGATGCTTGGCCGCCAGTTCGCGCGCCATGCGAATGGCGCCGTCGGAACCGTCCGCAGGGTCGGTATAAAGGATGTTTGCGCCGTAAGCGTGCAGAATGCGCTTGCGTTCGACCGATACATTTTCCGGCATGCACAAGGTCACCGGGAAACCCTGCGCGGCCCCGATCATGGCATACGCGATGCCGGTGTTGCCGCTGGTCGAGTCCAGCAGAATTTTACCGGATGTTAACTTGCCACTGGCCCGGGATTGCGCCACGATGTTGGCTGCAGCGCGGTCCTTGATCGAGCCGCCGGGATTGAGCCACTCGGCTTTGCCGAGGATCTCGACCCCGGGCAGATCGCTGGCAATGCGAACTAAGCGCAGCAAAGGAGTATCGCCAATGCGATCCACAGTACGCTCGCCCAAAACGGGCTTGCCGAGTTGATCGCTCCCGGGCGCAGGCGCCAGAGAACCGGGCAGTTCTGCGATCTTTGGAGACAAGGGCTGCATAATCTCAAACTTAAAGGCCGTGACTTACGTAATGTTCCTCAGAAGCGAAACTAGGAGCCACAATCGATTGATTAGATTATAAGAAAGAGTGATTGGTTCCATCGAAGATGTGGTTGCACCTTTTTCCGGCATCCGCATCTAACTTAGACGAGTACGAAGGACGAAATGGCATCCAAGGTAGAACGACGGACTTATGAAGAGGCGCTGAACTGGCTCCGCGATCACGGCTTTGATCTGATCGAAGCTCCCGGAACCCAGGCGCGCGTGTTCCTTAAGAAATACAACGTCTCGGCCGCCATCCAGAAGGATGGTGACGATGGAGTGAAGATTTTCGCCTATCCCGGCTACCTGATTGGCAGCGAAATTTCGAAGCTGGTCAACAAGGGATACCAGCAGTTTCTAAAAACCGCCAAAACCGAAGTTCCGGCCACCGCGGACCACCTGAAGGCCCTGCAACAGTTCACCGAAGAATTAAAGGAAGGGTTGGGGCTGCCCACCCTGTACAACGAATCACTCGGCACGGTGAGCGAGTCGTATCACTACGACCGCATCGAAAATCGCGACAAGCCCGTAGCAGCGAGGCCTAAGCGTCCCTGGGAAAAAGCTGGGGTCTTGGCTGCCGCCGCGAAAAAGGGCCGGGCGTAATCTCAACTCGTGTTTACTGGGGGGCGCTCACCTTCTCTTGCCGTCGCCAGAGCGGAACGCCCGACGCCCCAAGAGCCAGCGCGCCAAGCGAAGCGCCGCGCGGATTTCCCGAAACCTTGTCGGCATCCGTTGCCTCTTCTGCCTCTTCGGTTTGGCCCGTGGTAATGGACTTACCCGGAATAGTCTCGTACGCGTAGTCATGAATGTAAGCCACAGTCTGCATCTCTCCCGGAAATGGATGAATCGTAATCTTCATTCGAAGCCAGCCAAAATGTTCTTTACCCGCGATGCTGAACTTGAACCCGACATAGGCCGTCTGGTTAAAGCTGAAATTGCCGCTGTGGTGCTTAAGCGTGCCGCCGCCGTACGGCCCGTAGGTAAATAGCAAACCCGAATGAACGCCTTCTCCGAAAACTCTGTCCCCACCAACAACTACGCCGGGCCGAAGATCAGCGTCGAAACCGTTCTTGGCCAGCAGCACTCCGGCGGACGCCGCTCTCGGTACCAACCAATCCCGGTTCCACCACGCATAGGTTTCGTTTATAAACGACCCCGAGAACAGAAAGGGGGCAGCGCTTTGGTTGGCAGGATTGAATGCATAATGGTTAATGCCGAACAGCTTTACGCCTATCTGCCTGTGAATAATTCTTGCCTCACAAGGCTGGGCCAGGGCCAGCAAGCTCACTCCGGCCGCACCTGCGGCAAGCGCATAAGCGTTGAGCTGTCGATGGAATGATTCGGAATGATCGCCGGTTGTTAAAGGGGATCCAGCGAATGGTTCCATGGGGCGCTCCCAAAGAGGCCAAATTATCCCACGCGCGCGATCGAATATTCAAGAACTTTCTCCGTAAAATTTCAGCGCAACGCTCGGCTGCGATCTCCGGCGGCCAGTCCTCCCGCTCCACCTTCGTAACCACCACCCTCTTCCGCGATTCGCCAGCAAGCTTTATGCTGGTTACGATATTTAACTGCTGACCGAGCGGTTTCTTCCGGAAGTCATGATTCCAATTCGTCTCTACACTTTGATCGTGGGGGGTGCGGGCGCGCTGCTGGCGGCCTATCTCCTGCTGCGTCGCAAGCCCAAGAGTTCCGATGAAGTCGAGCGCGCCCGGCGGGAGTGGCTCGACCGCGTCGGCCGCATTACCGATGGGACCGTCATCGACGTGCAGGAGATGCGACCTGACGGCCGCAAGCCTGCAACTTTTCTGATTTTCCAGTATGACGTAGCCGGCGTTTCTTACGAAGCTTCGCAGGACGTGACTTACTTACGGCAGCTCATCAATCTGCATTCCTGCCGCCTCGGCCTGCCGACTTCGGTGCGTTACGATCCTCAGAATCCCGGAAACTCCATCGTGCTTTCGGAGCGCTGGATGGGATTGAGGCAGTAGAGAGGTCGTTGGTCGTTGGCCCTTGGTGGTTAGCCCGCAGATTCGCCTAGCATCATTCAAAGTGTGAGAGGTTGCGAGGCCAACCACTGACGGCCAATGACCAACGACTTTTCTAGCTTCCCGCGGCGAAGCCGCCGGCATGTGCCATCGTCAGTCGCAGAAATTTGTGAGGGTTCACTGGAGTGTCGTTGATGCGTACTTCATAGTGAAGATGTGGACCGGTGCTCCGGCCGCTCAACCCGACATATCCGATGGTATCTCCCCGGCGCACATACTGTCCGGGGACAACGGCATAGCTGGCAAGATGCCCATAGCGGGTGGTAATTCCGTGACCATGGTCGAGCGCGATGGCCCGCCCATACCCACCCATGAAGTCGGCGAACGTCACCACACCGTCGGCGGGAGCGATGACCGGCTGCCCGTAGGAAGCCGAGATGTCAATTCCGCGGTGAAATGCACCCTCGCCGTTGAACGGATCAGTTCGCTCTCCAAACGATCCCGTAACCGGACCTTCCACCGGCCAAAGGTTTGGAGCTGAATTAGCCCGCAACCAGTCAGCCGTAGTTGCGTTCCGCGTTAAGCCCAGAGAGATCCCGGTCGCGGCTGCACCGCTCAGAGCGGTGTCCTTCAGCGCATAAAGTCGATCAAGCGATAAGCTTACTTGGGCATCCTGCACGTGATCGGAAGATCCGGCTTCCAAGGTCGGGTCCGATTTCAAACCGTAGAGCGAAGAAACTTCGCTGGCCAGCGAGCCCAGCGATGCCACCTGAATATCTCGTTCCTGGGCTACCTGCTCCAACCGCGAATACCGGTTTTTCAGCTCGTCTTTCTGGGTCCGCAGCTCGTTATAGCGCGAGACCTTCAACAGCATTCGCATGTAGGAACTGGCAATACCGGTCAGGCTCAGGACGCCGATCGCCGCCCCGACAACCAACACGTAAAGATAGTGAACCGGAATGTGAATCTTGCGGAGCTGCCCGTCCTCGCCCCGCGCCACGAAAAGTATGTAGAAACGCTTACGCAATATTTTCCCTTCGTCAGTGATCGGATCGACTACACGCGGCAGGTTCGCCGGCGCTGATACCACAACTCGATCCCTGATCCCAGCGTGTCTTCCCCATTTCGGGAAGAAGGCTGGTCAACCGCTCGTTCTACCAGAACCAGGGCCAGGCCGACATCTATGCGCCTGCAATCCTAATCCCACGCGGCACTTAGTTCGACCAGAGTATTTGGAAGTAGCTTGGCAACGGTAACAAAGGAGGTTCCCCTCTGTCAACGACCCAAAGCACACCCCTATGGTTACTGGAGTGTGGGTAATCACCCGCCAAACTCCCGAATGGGGGCGACCTCAGCCGCAATACGGCAGGGGGTAATTCTGAAAAGTCGTCTGCCCGTTGTACGATGTGCCAGCCGGGGCGCCGAAGTAGGGCAAAAAGACCAGATCTTGCAGGGTGTATGGCAAGCCGTTCGCCCCCTTGTAAGTGTAGTAGTGGAATAGAAAGCTGCTAAGCGGATCGGCTACCTCCAAATGTTCACCGCACGGCTGAGGGTTTTGGCCGAATGGATCGTCCGCCCACTCGGCAGCCTCGTGCGAAAACGATTCCACGTCCTGATTCCAGCAATCCTGCACCTTATTATTCGAGTCATGGCATGTTCCGTCGTTGTACGTCCCCCACAGCCACGTCTGCGGCTGCCCGACACCGGGCAAATACATCACGTTGTGTTCTCCCGCAAAGAGCGGCATCCAGCCCGTTGACATGGCGTAGAAGAAGTCATAGACCAGGAACATAGCCAAGCCGCTGGGCCCAATCTGGGCTGGGGGCTGCTCCAAATTGGTCAGGATCTGCATGAACTGCGAGTACATGAAGGGTATCGTGGCGACCCCAACACAACTGCCATATTTGTTGATCGCCCACCATAGTTGAAGGCGTACGATTGGCCGTTGGTTGCGTCACTGAACGAACCGTTCCACGTGGGGAGGGCTTGGGCGAAGGCAGCGCCGCCGACGGATAGTATCGCCAACGCAACGAGGGTGGTTGGCACGATGATGTTAGGCAAGCTAGGTCTCACGAGTCAAGCTCCCTTCCTCTTCCAATGCCGACGCCACCACATGCGCAAGGCCGGACCTTACGCAGATTTGCCACACACCGCACGCTTTCCCGTGCTCTAGCCGCTCGCGAACCCGCAGACTGCACGCCAACGATTCACGTTTGGCTTACTTTTCTAATGTTCCGGCAACGCCTACGGAAAAACTCAGGAAGTACTTGCCCCCCTGAACGGCATTTGGGTTGACCCAGTTTTCACCGTAGTAGACTGAGTTCCACAGCGCCATTCCTGGTGGCGTGATGCGTCCTATGTGGTTCAAGTTGGAGTCGTTTGTGTCATTGTAGTAACGTGCGCCGTTGCTGCAAAAGTTGGCCTTGAAACACTGCGGTTGCAGGTTCACCCAGTAATACACCCCCTTCCTGGGCGCGGGCACTATGCAGTTCCTGACTTTCACTTCGTGGGCGAACTCATTGTCGAAGTTGAAGGTCAGCCTGTCGGTGGACGTGGCCATGCCCCGGCAGACCAGGGTTCCACCGCTGCCCACCTTCGCCCCCGAGCGAACTTCATACGGAGTCGGATTGTCAATTCCGCCGACAACGTCAATACTGTTCACGCATAGACCCGTGATTCTCAGATGGCGCTTGGTTGTTGTCCCCTTGGCCAGGAAGACCTGGTAAACTTGCGATCCTGAGCTGACGTAAATGTCGGCTTCGTTTGACAGGGCGTCAGCCCATTGATTGGTGGAGTCAAAATCGCCCGAGTAATAGTACAGTGCCTTGAAATCCGGGCAACCAGACCGTCCCTGGGGTGAGCGGCCCGATCTGACTTGCAAACCCGTCTGCTCGCCCAGTGTGGCGGGCACGACGTAGCCTGCGTCAGCGGCCATTGCCACGCCGACCAAAGCTGCGACTGCAAAAATCATCTTCTTCATCGCGCCCCCGCGGCTAATGCACGGGTATCGGAGCAGTGGGCGTGCGTTTCGCTCTGGACCTCGCCGCGCCCTCCGGAGCAATCCTACGCCAGCCCTGACGAATGTCAAGGGCGGCCGTCGTTTCCACATTCTCGACCGCCAAACAGTCGCTCGTCGCAGTCTCCCGTCCAAGCCCTGTCTACCTTGTATATTGGATCCATCGTGCCACTTGCTGAAAAGGCGTTGATTTCGCGCATTCGCGGGCGGGCTGCCCAAAGACAAGGCGTAGCCGCAGGCATCGGGGATGACTGCGCCATCTTGAAAATCCCCGTTGGTCAGCAGGCGTTGGTTACTACCGATTTCAGCCTGGAAGGAGTTCATTTCCGGCGCGAGTGGCATCCCGCCGACGCCGTTGGCCATCGCTGCCTCGCCCGGGGCCTGAGCGACATCGCCGCCATGGGCGGAAACCCGATCGCCGCATTCCTTTCTCTCGCCCTCCCGCAGAAAATACCCCAATCCTGGGTGAACCAATTCGTGAAGGGGTTGCTCAAATTGGCAGATGCGTTCCACGTAAGCCTCGCGGGCGGAGACACGGCCCAATCCCCAAGCGGCGTTCTCGCCGACATTGTCATCGTGGGATCGGTCCCAAAGGGTAGGGCCATCCGCCGCTCCGGCGCTCGCGCTGGAGACCGTATCTATGTGACTGGCACCTTGGGAGGCGCCGCCGCCACCCTGAAGATGCTGTTCTCCGGCCGGAAACTGCGACCGGCCGATTTCCCTCACCACTTCTACCCTGCCCCGCGAATCGAACTAGGCCGGTTCCTGATGGAGAAAGCCCTCGCCTCGGCGATGATCGACATCAGCGACGGCCTTTCTACCGATCTCGCACACATCTGCCAGGAAAGCGGCGCGGGCGCCGAGATCCACGCCCCGGCCATCCCCTGCGCCAGCATCGGAAAACCAGCTCGCGAGGTTGAGCTGCAGTTCGCTTTGCATGGCGGTGACGATTACGAACTGCTTTTCACGGCGCCCCGCGGCAAGCGTATCCCGTCGCGAATCGCGGGCGTCGTTGTCAGCCAAATTGGCCACATCACTCGCGAGAAGCACATCGTCCTCATGAATGACCAAGGCGTGGGATTCGAACTCCGTCCCCAAGGCTGGGAGCACTTCAAATGAGCCGCTTCTAGCTCCTAGCTTGACCATTAGCAGCGTAGAAACGAATCTGGTTAGCTAAAAGCCAGCAGCTAGAAGCTAAAAGCTCGCATGTGACTTTCGTGCTGCCCAAACCTCTTCTTTATTAATCGAAAGCTGCGCATCCGGTCTAGAGTGTCCTTATGTCAGTCCCTCGATTTGCCATCTTGTTCACGCTGTGCATGTGCTGGTGTTGCACGCTGGCCGCGCAGCCGGCGTCCGTGCTTCCGGTGGCCAAGCCCACCGTTGACAATGACTTCGTCCAAAAGCAATTCGGATCGACTTGCGTCCTGATCGGGCTTCCGCCGCTCACCGCTGATTTGGACAACGACGGCGTCGAAGACATCGTCATCCCCGCCAAGTGCACCAACCCGATGATGGACCAAGCCGAAAACAGCTTCGTAGTCGTCGATCCGTACAACAGTTTCTTCGGCTACGGCAACCCGAAGGTCACCACGCAGTTTGCTTCGGAAGACCCGTACCGCCGTGGCTACACCTTGCTGGTGATTCACGGAGCCGGCGCGGAAGCCTGGCACTCCGCCATTCCCAAAGCAAAGTTTCTCATCGTGAATCTGCCCTTCAAGCAGGTGGTAGTGAAGAAGATGACGGTAAAGAAGAACAAAACAATCATGGGAATCTTCGCCGAAGAAACCGGCGGCGATCAGGCCACCTCAGTCATCTTCTGGGACGGCAAACGATATAAGTACCAGCCACTCGGCTCCAGCATGGAGTAGCCGGTTCTAATGGACAACGGGCGTCTCGCCCGTTGCCTTTCCTCATTGTCAGTCTGCGCGGTAGCTCCTGATCTTCCCTGCAACCCGCTATAATTCTCCCGCGATGAACCTGGAACAGAAACTGGCTGAACTGAAGAAGCGCGATCATCTCGCCGAGGACGGCGGTGGCGAGCAGCGCCGCGAAAAGCAGCACAAAGAAGGCAAGATGTCGGCCCGCGAGCGCATTGAGTTCCTGCTCGATGAAGGCACCTTCGAAGAGACCGACAAGCTGGTCACGCATCGCTGCAACGATTTCGGCATGGCCGAGCAAAAGATTTACGGCGATGGCTTCATCACCGGATACGGCCGCATCGAAGGCCGCCTGGTGTTCGTCTTCGCCCAGGATTTCACCGTGTTCGGCGGTTCGCTCTCCGAAGCCAACGCCGCCAAAATAGTCAAGGTCATGGATCTTGCCGCGAAAATGGGAGCCCCCATGATCGGGCTCAACGACTCCGGCGGCGCCCGCATCCAAGAGGGTGTCATGTCGCTCGCAGGCTACGCCGACATTTTTTTAAGAAATACGCTGTATAGCGGCGTCGTTCCCCAGATTTCCGCAATCATGGGCCCGTGCGCCGGCGGCGCCGTTTACTCGCCGGCGATTACCGACTTCATTCTGATGGTCGACAAAACTTCCTACATGTTCATTACCGGGCCCGACGTAATCAAGACGGTCACGCACGAGGAAGTCACAAAAGACCAGCTAGGCGGCGCCGAGACCCACAACGAAACCTCTGGGGTGGCCCACTTCAAAGCCCACGACGACGCCGAGTGCTTATCGATGGTGCGAGAGCTGCTAAGCTTTATGCCCTCCAATAATCTCGACGACCCGCCGTGCAAGCCCTGCACGGACCCCTTCGACCGAGCCGATTCCGCCCTGGACAAGATGGTCCCAGATCAGTCGAACATGCCGTATGACATCAAAGACGTAATCCACGCCGTCATCGATGACGGCTACTTTTTCGAAGTCCAGGAACACTACGCCAAGAACATCGTAGTGGGATTCGCTCGCCTGAACGGCAAGCCGGTCGGGATCGTTGCCAACCAGCCAGCATTCCTAGCGGGCACCCTGGACATCAACGCCTCCATCAAAGGCGCCCGCTTCGTGCGTTTCTGCGACTGCTTCAACATCCCGCTGGTAACGTTCGAAGACGTTCCCGGATTCCTCCCCGGCACCAATCAGGAATACGGAGGCATCATCAAACATGGCGCCAAGCTGCTCTTTGCCTTCGCCGAGGCGACGGTCCCAAAGGTGACAGTCATCACGCGCAAAGCCTACGGCGGAGCCTATTGCGTCATGGCCTCCAAACACATTCGCACCGACGTGAACTACGCCTGGCCAACAGCAGAGATCGCAGTCATGGGCCCCGAAGGTGCTGTGGACATCGTCTACAAGCGCGAACTGGAGCACGCGAAAAACCGCGCAGAAGCGCGCCAGGAAAAGATCGAAGAATTCCGCGAGCGCTTCGCCAACCCCTACGTAGCCGCCGACCGCGGCTTCGTCGATGCGGTAATCCAACCCCGCGAGACCCGCAAAAAGCTAATCCAGGCCCTGGAGATGCTGGAAACCAAGCGCGACAAGAATCCGCCGAAGAAGCACGGCAACATCCCGCTGTAGCCTTAAGAGCTATTGAATCGGCTACGCGCTTCTGGCATAATTTGGCGAATGTAAGGCGAAACAAAGACAGTTGCTATGGACGTCGTTGACGACGAATTGACGTGTCCGGTGGTCGGGAAGCAGGCCGAGGAGAAGCACGGCCTTGTATCGTTTTACGCGAAGCTTTTCTCCACCGGGATGAAAGACAAATGGCACGAGCGAGTTTACATCGAACTGTACGCGGGATCTGGTTACAGCAAGATCCGTGACACATCGAGAACAATAGCCGGCTCTCCTATTCAGGCTCTTACCTTAGAGCATCCATTCGACAAATACATATTCTGCGAAAAGAACCCGAAAAACCTTGATGCCCTGAAGGTTCGCGTCGAAAAAACTGCGCCGCTTGTGAAGGTGGCGTACATACTCGGTGATTGCAATCAGCGCGTCGACGACATCTTGGCTGAGATCCCTCCACATTCAGCCAGCCATCGCGTCCTGTCGCTCTGCTTTGTCGATCCGTTCGACATTGGGATTAAGTTTGAAACGCTGCGCAAGCTATCAGCGAAGTATGTAGACTTCCTAGTCTTGCTCGCTCTCTACATGGATGCAAATAGGAACATGGACAACTACGTCAAGGACGAGGCGGTGAAGATCGACGAGTTTCTTGGGTCGAAGACTTGGCGTGAAAGATGGAAGGCCCGGATGCTGGAAGGAATCAAGTTCCCACAGTTCTTAGCGGAGGAATTTTCCAAAAGCATGAAGATGCTGCACTTTCAACCGCAGCCATTCTATAAGATGAAGCCAATCACCATTCCTGAAATGAACGTTCGGCTCTACACCTTAGCGTTATTCTCGCGTAGTCCTCGAGCCTACACTTTCTGGGATCAGGTTTTGAAGTACAGCACCGACCAAATGGTTCTAGGGGGCGGAGACTGGCAATAATTTCCAAAATCGAATGGACTGACGCCACCTGGAACCCCGTCCGTGGCTGCACGAAAATCAGCCCAGGATGCAAGCACTGCTACGCCGAAACTTTCGCGGAGCGGTTTCGCGGGGTCAAAGAACATCCCTACGAGCAAGGATTTGACCTTCGTTTGGTCCCAGAGAAGCTGACTGAGCCTTTTTCCTGGCGCTCCCCCAAGTTGGTCTTCGTTAATTCGATGAGCGATCTGTTTCAGGCAGGAGTGCCGGACGAATACGCCGAAGCCGTCTCGCGAGTGATGGCCATCGCTGACTGGCATACCTATCAAGTGCTGACCAAGCGCGCGCAAAGGCTCCGCAACCTGCTCAACGGTAAACTGCGGTTCGCTGCGGAGAAAGACAACATCTGGTGGGGAGTAAGTGTCGAAGATCGGAAATACGGATTGCCCCGAATCGATCATCTTCGTCAGGCACCCGCAAAGGTTCGCTTTCTGTCCATCGAGCCTCTGCTGGAAGACCTCGGCGAAATTGACCTGTCAGGCATCGCGTGGGTGATTGTTGGCGGCGAGAGCGGCCCCGGAGCACGTCCGATGAAGCGAGAGTGGGTTATCTCCATTCGTCAGCAGTGCCGAATTCAGGGCGTGCCGTTCTTCTTCAAGCAATGGGGCGGTGTAAGAAAAAAACAAAACGGCAGGTTACTGGACGATCGCACCTACGACGAATATCCGAATCGTGTCGACAGACCCATGCCTGAGAGAGCACAGTGCATCGCGTCCGCTGAAGAGTTCGGAAAGAGTTTGCAGGCAGGCCTAGTTCAACTATCCTAGCGCGAGTTACACCGCGAACCGCCGATCTGCCGGAGCGTGTTTTCTCCTTGACTCCCGTTTCCCCAAACAGATAACCTAATATCAACCAACATTATCTGGTGGATAACATCTGATCTTTGACAATTCGCCGGACTCCATTTCGCCGGGCATCGGAGTTCCGGTTCCAAAACGGGACAGCACGACGGTCGCGCATCGCCGTAACTCCCATGTTCTCTAGATTTTGCGTGTAACTCCTGCAAACTCAAAGATCTAGCACATAGTCAAAATTTAAGTCGTTTGCTCTCTAGATTTTGCAGCCAAAGGGGGGAGGGGGGTGCCCGGTACTAGACAGTAAACTCAGTCCCAAAGCGGGAAAGGACGAGAGCAGTTTCCTCCGTGGGTATTTCAAGAATCGGGCCACGAAATAGCGGCATCTGAATTTCATTATGACCTCCACTCCCCCTGAATTTCTTGCGCCTTCGGCTGGCGAACGGATCTTCAACCGGATCTTCGGATTCCTGGTTGGACTCGGGCTCGGCCCCTCGTACATCTACCTTTTGCAAGTGCGCGGCCGCAAAAGTGGACGACTCTATTCCACCCCGGTCGACCTGCTGGAGCTTGGGAGCAAGCGTTTCCTGGTGGCTCCGCGCGGACGCACGCAGTGGGTTCGCAACGCCGAAGCTGCGGGAGAAGTGACGCTGAAAAAGGGAAGAACCCAGCAGCGTTTTCAGCTGCGAACAGTTCCGGACGCGAACAAGCCCGAGATATTGAAAGCGTATCTGGAGAATTTCAAGGGCGCGGTGCAGCGTTATTTTCCAGTGCAAGCGGGTTCGCCGGTTCAAGCGTTCAGCGAACTGACGCAGAATTATCCCGCGTTTGAATTGACGGCAGTCTGACGCAATCAAGCCTTCCGCGCAAAAATATATGCCCGCCGGCTGGGGTACTCGACCTCCGGATAAGGTTCCCGCTCGATTATTTCTTCGATGGCCAGACCTGCGCCTTCAAGCTCGAGCCTGATTTCTGTCGGTTGAAAGAAAAGAAAATCCATGGAGATTTTCTGCCCCCACAACTCCTCTTCCCGAATTACTTCGTTCCCCGCATGAAACGCAAGCAGCAACAATCCATCGGAACGCAAAACGCGCCGCATTTCCCGGAACACCAGCGGCAGAGACTGCCTGGGAATATTTACGATGGCATAAAAGGCAGCAATCCCGGCGAGCGCTCCGTCGGGGATGTCGAGGGCCATCATGTTTCCTTCACGGAAGGGAATGTCGGGATTCAGCTTGCGAGCCTGCTCCAGCATGCCAAGTGAGAGATCGAGGCCAAACACAGAAGCGCTAGCATCCCGCAAGTAACGAGCGACGTGACCGGGACCGCATCCCATGTCGCAGACGTCGCCGCGTCCTTTCGTCTGTCGGGCAAAGCGGTCGAGCAGCTCGCGATCGAGGGGTTTGTGCTGGAGCTCGTCGAAGATTCGGCGAGCGTATTCTTCGGCGAGGCGATCATAGCTTTCGCGGATCGAGTTGGTGGGGTCGCTCATGCCAGTGCGCGGTCGCTAGAGCTATTCGAGTACGCTGTCGTCGAGCTTCTTTCTTCCCCAGTCGCCGGCGGCTTGGACGAAGGCGAGCACCAGCGGATGCGGCTTGCCGGGCTTGGAAGAGAGCTGCGGCTGAAACAACGTCGCGATATAGAAACGATGCGTGGGTGATTCGATGGCGCGAATCTCGCCCTGAGCGCCGCGTGCCACGACGGGGAATCCGGCTTCCATCGCGGCCCATTCGTAATCCGGGTTGACTTCGAAGTTGCAGAAGAACTCTTCGGTGACGACGTCCTGCCCATAGAAAGATTGCAGGTAGGATCCTGGCCGCAAACGGATTTCAGAAATCATGCCGGAGAGCTTGGGTGCATCTTTCTTGCGGTCTGGGACCGCGCACGCGACGGGATAAATGACGATGTTTTTGGAGCCGGAATTATTCTCGGCGGTGTCCGCGTCTTTGATGCCCACTACGTTGCGGGCGCATTCGATGAGGGCGTATTGAAAGCCTCCGCAGGTGCCGAGAAACGGCCAGTCGCGGCGGCGCGCGAACTCGATTCCGGCCAGCATGCCGTCGAAGCTTTTGTAAGGACTGCCGGGCGTGGCCCAGATCCCGTCAAAACTTTCCAGCATTTTCTTGCCGTCGGGAGCCAAAAGAGAAGGCGTGGGAATCCATGGGGAATCGAGCTTGATCTGCAGCTTCGCGGCGCAGTGCTGCAGGGCGTCGTTGATCGCCTTATAGCCGCGCGATCCAGGGTCGAGGTCGCCCAAAATACCGATGCGAACAGCGTCGCTCACGGAGTAATTCTAATTGAGAAGATTTGATCGTGCTGGTTACGTGGGTGTGTAGGTTGGTGACCACGGTTAAAACAAGCTTGGCTTCTGTGCCGAGCGATGCTCGGCCTAACTGGGTCTGAGACCGGTCCCACGCCATTGTTCAGAAATTACTTTCCGGCGCTGAAGCTCATTGCGACGTCTGCTTTGTCGGCTTCTTCCACCTTGAACATCGGGCGCGGGGTGAGATTCATGAAGCTGGCGACGAGGGTGTCGGGCATCTGCTGGATGCGGATGTTGAAGGTGTTCACCGAGTCGTTGTAGAACTCGCGGCGGTCGGCGATCTGACTCTCGAGCTCGGTAATTCTGACTTGCAGACGCATGAAATTGTCGTTGGCCTTCAGTTGAGGATAGTTTTCGGCCACGGCAAAGAACCCGCGCAAGGCTGAAGTCATGCTTTGGTCGGCCTGCGCCTTTTGGTCGACGCTGACGGCTTGCTGATACATGCTGCGAGCCTGCGTGATTTTCAGCAGGGTATCGCGTTCGAAATCCATGTAGCCTTTGCAGACGTCGAGGAGCTTGGATAGTTCGTCGTGGCGCTGCTTGAGCAGGATGTCAATGTTGGCCCAGGCTTTGGCGATGTCGTTCTTCAGGGCAATCAGCCCGTTGAAGATCATGACCACGTACACGGTCAGACCGAGAAGCGCAAACAGGAATGCCAGCGAAACGATAGTGTTCATACGTGTTTTCTCTCTCCGATTCTTAGAGCCAATCAAATTGCGCCGCCAGGAGGTAGGCGCACACGAGGGTGAGCGCGGGCCCGCCCCAGATCATGAGTGTGGATTTCCAGCTTAGCGAGCTGACTACGTCGCGCTGGCTGTGCCAGGAAATCAAGAATGCCGGATCGTGCGAGCCTTTCATCAGCACGGCCGGGGGATGCATCTCGAACTGCTCGTGCGCAGGGGCCGCGGCCGTGCCTCCACCAGCGGACATAGGGACGGAAGCGGCCATGACAGCGGGATTCAATACACCGGCGGCTGACCAGGCCGCCGGATTCGTGATGCCCGCTTTGACTAATGCGGCGGTGATCTTTTGTTGCTCTGCCGGGTCGGAGACTTGGGCACGAGGTTTGTCGGTCAATAGATGGATACCCGCGGGCGAAGCAGGTTCACGCTTGAATGCTGAGAACAGCATTTTCCCTGCGTCAGTAACATCCGTTTGGGCGGACAAGCCTGAGATGTCAGGGATGCGTAACGAGATTGCGCGCTGCTCGGTGGTCAAGCTGCGAACCGGGGTTGCACTCACGCTCAGACCGGGATTCTGCGCCAGCGTTCCGAGAACGAAGAGCGCGTTTTTCGGCTTAATGCAGTATTCGTCGATCTTGATTTTCTTGTCCGTGGAAACGCCATGGCGGACCAGAAAATCGGCGATGTTCGGGGGAATTCCCAGGCTGCTGGAAAAGAGAGAAGTGCTGAATTCGTCGTGGAAGTCGCGATGGATGTCCATCTCGGCGCCTTGAGGGTCGACCAGCAACCGTCCGGTGTTGTCGTCGAGAAAAAACGGAACATGCAGGTTTTCGTCTGCAACCTTCACCCACTGGCTGTTCCGGCCGCGCTGCTGCCATTGCCAAGCTGTGGAGTGGAAGTAGAAGCAAGGAACTCCGGTGATCGGCGCCAGCATGGTGTACGGACCGACGGCCAGACCGTTGACTTCAACCAGGCCCATGGAAGCGCTGCGGATTTTGGAAGCGGGTGTGTTCAGGATCAGGCGCTTGCGTTGCAGGAGGCGGAAACCGCGGTAGAACACGTACACGCCGGCGAAGGCGCCGATGACAGCAATGATGATGCCATCACCTTTCGAATAGCGGAATAGTGCCAGTAGCGAAATCACGGGATTATCCGACACCTCTGCTTCGACAAAACAGATAGTGCCGTTTCGAGGATAACGGACGGGGAAAATCGGCCGTAACGCAAAACTGTGCTTCAAGCTTACGTCGGTAACACGACCTTAATTGTTTGCCACGCGCCGGCAGGCTTCGCGACCCCTTCGTGATGACTCTGGATTTTATGTGGATGCCGCAGGCAGCGAGGACGCCCGCGCTTACATTGCGCCTCAGATCTTGATTTATATAATATAAGCAACTAATATAATTGACTGAAGCAAGCATGATTACATCAAACCAATTCCCATCTGTCGACCTGCGTATTGCGGCAGTGCGGCACTTCAACCGCTTCTATACACGCCAGATCGGTGTCTTGCGAGAAAAACCATATGAGAGCCGTTTCTCGCTGACCGAAGTGAGGGTGCTTTACGAGCTTGCTTATCGCGAGAAACCGACGGCTAGCGAACTCAGCGACGACCTGGGCTTGGACGCGGGCTATCTGAGCCGAATTCTGACCGGCTTCGATAAGCGCGGCTGGCTCGACAAAAAGCCTTGCGAGGCGGATGGCCGGCAAAGCCTGTTGTCCCTGACGCCGCAGGGAAGGAAAATTCTGGCTCCGTTCGATGCTCGCTCCCGGGAGGAAGTCGGCAAGAATTTAGGCGGCCTGTCCGCCGGCGAACAAGACCGGTTGATCGACGCCATGCACACCATCGAGAAGTTGCTGGGGGCCCAATCCACGCAAAAGCCTGCTTACATTCTGCGGCCTCATCAGGCGGGCGATATGGGATGGGTGGTTTACAGGCACGGAATGCTTTATGCGCAGGAATATCAATGGAACGAGTGCTTTGAGGCGCTGGTCGCGGAGATCGTGGCAAAGTTCGTCCAGAATTTTGATCCCAAGCGGGAGCGTTGCTGGATCGCGGAGAAGGACGGCGAGATCGTTGGGTCTGTATTCCTGGTGAAGCACTCGAAGACCGTGGCCAAGCTGCGCTTGCTGCTGGTTGAACCTACGGCGCGGGGATTGGGGATTGGCAAACGTTTGGTAGAAGAGTGCGTGCGCTTCGCGCGGCAGGCGGGTTACAAGAAAATTACTTTGTGGACGCAGCGTGCACTTCAAGCTGCGCGGGGTATTTACGAGAAAGCCGGGTTCCGTCTGGTTGAGCATCATCGACACCATAGCTGGGGGCATGATCTGGTGGCGGAGACTTGGGATTTGACGCTTTGATGGACTCTGTTCCGGGACCTCGGAGATGCTTCTCCACCAAAATCCTGCAGAGCTTGGCTCCCCTGGACCCTTCGACTTCGCTCAGGGCAGGCTCACGAGGCGCCCGTCCCCACACGGGGTGTTAGCCAGTTGAAAGGCTTAGCGCACTGCGACGGCTCGGTCCTTCAGAATCTCTTGTACCGCGGTGATTGCGGTTTCCAGTTCCTGATCGGTGTTGTAGAAATGCGGTGACATGCGGACTCCCGCTTTGGGGCGCCAGTCGACCATGATTTCGCGTTTCAGGAGCTCGCGGCTGACCTCTTGAGAGTCGGGCATATCGATGGAGACGGTTCCACCGCGCTTCTCGGGATCGCGAGGGCTGTTCACTCTCCAGCCTTGTTTTTCTACTAATTCGATCAGGCGGGCGGTCTGGCGTTTTGATTTCTCGCGAATGCGATCTACTCCAACTTCGGTGATGATCTTCAGGCCTGGGCGTGCGGCTTCGAGGGAAGGCACGTGTGAGGTGCCGTTCATGAATCGGAACGGTGGATCGGTATAGCGAATCGGTCCGACTTGGAAGGCCATTGAGTCCTGATGCGCGAACCAGCCGGTAAACTTTGGCTCAAGCTTTTTGCCGAGGTCTGGACGGACGTAGAGGTAGGCCACGCCGGGACCGCCGCAAAGCCACTTCAAAACTCCGCCACAGGCAAAATCAGTATTCAAAGCTTGAACGTCCACCGGCACTGTGCCCAGCGACTGGAAAGTGTCGAGCACGACGTACGCGCCCACTTTGTGTGCTTTTTCGATGATGGCTTTGGCGTCCTGAATGAAGGCGCTGCGGAAGATGACATGGGAAATTGGCACCAGCAGGGTTTGCTCGTCGATGGCATCCAGAAGGCGTGCGGTTGGGACGGTGATTCCGTCGTTCGTCTTCACCATCTGGACACGGGCGCCGTTGGCTCGCTGAGCTTCCCAGAAATACATCACCGAGGGGAAATTCATGTCGGTGTAGACGACTTTGTTGCGTTTGCCCGAGAAATCGAAGCAAGATGCGACCACGGCCTGGCACGTAGTCACATTCTGATGGGTCGAGACGGAACCTTTGGGCGCGTTCATAAGGGCGCCAATCTCGTCGCCGACTTCCGCAGCCAGCATCCACCATCGTTCTTCCCAGGCGCGGACGCCGCGCGTGGCCCAGGTATCTGCATAGCCGCGCATGGCGTCGTAAACGCCGCGGGGCATGGCACCGAGGGAGTTGCTGATCAGGTAGGTGGTGCGCTCGAGGATGGGGAACTCGGAGCGATAGCGGAGTAGTTCATCGGTCATGGGGATATTGTACTGCCGGGAGGCGAGCAGGGTGCGAACCGGCGCGATCCGGCAGTGCGGAGGTAAACCAGCGACGTAGCTTGCAACGCCTCAGTTTGCGGCGTCCCTTGATCTCAGGAACACATACGCTACAGTGAGCAGCAACAGGGTCGATATGCCGCTGAGCAGACTGACCTGCGAATCCCACCAGGTTTTCAGAGTGGCAGCGGTGACCAGAGTGAATCCTAATACCGAACCCCAGATGCCGAGTGGCGAGCGCATAGGGAGTGCGGCCAATTGGCCTGAACTCATCCGTCTGCGGAAAGAAACGTGCGCAGCCAGCGACACCCACCAGGAAAGCATCAAGCCGAACAAGGCACCGCTGAGGATGTAAACGAAGGCGTTTTTCGGAGCCCATTTTTCCAAAACCACGGCTACGACGATTCCGTACGAGGAGGCCACCAGAGCAAGCTTTGGCGATCCGGCCGGATTCAGGCGGCCCAGCGAAGCGGGCGCCCATCCTCCTCGTGCCAGCGAGAACAGCATGCGGGACGCAGAGTACCAATTGGCATTCGCGCCGGAAAGCGCAGCGGTCAGGATCACGAAACTCATCAGACCGGTCGCTGCTGGAATTCCTATCATGCGGAACACAGTCACAAACGGACTCTCGGTAACGCCCACTCGATCCCACGGCATCACTCCCACCAGCACGACGATCGCTCCCAAATAAACCACGGCAAGGGTGGCGAAGGTCCACTTCACGGCGCGGGGAATCTCGGCGAGGGTCTTGGATTCCCCGGTGGTAATGGCCACCATCTCGATGCCGCCGAAAGTGTAGAGCGCAATCGTCATCGCCAGAAGGGGAGCCAGCTTGCCTTTCGGGAAGAAGCCTCCATGTGCCGTGTACTGCCCTGGAACGCGCCCGCCAATCAACAGCATCCCGCCGACAACGATGAACATGGCCATAGTTGCCAGCTTCACCATGGCGAACCAGTATTCGAACCGGCCGTAGTCGCCAACGCTGCGAAGATTGATCACGATCAGCAACAGCGAGAACAGTGCTACCCACACCAACGCCGGAACCGTAGGGAACCAGTACTGCATGTAGGTTGCGGACGCAACCAGGTTGGCGCCTACCGAGACGGAAATGGCGATCCAGTATCCGGCGCGCGAGATAAATCCAGCCCATGGGTTGAGGTATAGATCGGCGTACAAACCGAACGAGCCGGCTGCGGGATGCATGCTGGACAACTCGCCAAGGGCCATGGTCACGGTCCAGCAGAGGAACGCCGCCAGGGCGAAGCTCAGGATCACAGCGGGACCGGCGATCTCCATAGCTGCCGCTGAGCCCAGTAATAAGCCTGTTCCGATCGAGCCGCCCACAGCCACCATCGCCATTTGACCGGCGCTGAGTTGGTGGCGGAGTCCGCTTTCCTGGCCAATTCCGTTTTCGGTGGGCACTTCGGGACGTATATCAGAAAGCGCCTTATTTCCCAAAGAGTTATTCCCCTTATGACCTTCGTAATCGGGTTTCGGCGTTACGTCGTTGCCCGCTCCGGTAACCTGCTCCTAGACTTTCTATGGGTTACTCCGCGCGGCGCTAGCTCTCATGGCAGACACTATCAGGCGAATGGACCGGGCAGAAATCACAAAACGCGTGGAGCGGGCCGAAAAGCTTCTCCAAAAAGGCAAGACCGCCGAGGCACTGGAAGACTACCTGCAGGTTCTGGCGGCCGAACCCGGCAATGACATGGTGTGCCAGATGGCTGCCGACCTTTGCCTTTCCCTGCAGCGGATTCCCCAGGCAGTAAAGCTGCTGGGCGACCTGTTCGAGCGCCAGATCGAGGCAGGGGATGCCACCCGCGCGAGTCTCACCTATAAGAAGCTGTCCCGCTTCGTGACTCCGACTTGGGACCAGAAGCTGCGGTTCGGCGAATTGCTGGAAAAGTCCCATCCTAAGCAGGCGCTGGAAACCTACGAAGGCGTCTTTGAAGAACTCACGAAACAGGGGCGCAAAGCGGACTCGCTCACGGCGTTGAAGCGGGTTCTCAAGCTTGATTCCGGCGAGAAAAACCTGCAGCGCCTGGGGGAACTTTCGTCCGAACTTGGGGAAAGCAAGGCTGCGGCTGCGGCCTTTCTAAAGATTGCGCAGCTAACCCAGGCTGCAGGCGGAAGCGCGGCCCCGTGGCTGGAACGTGCCTATGCGGAAGATTCTGCCGATCCAGAGATTGCTTTGGGGTACAGCAAGAATCTGGTGGAACAAGGACAGGCAGGCGCCGCTATCTTCGTGCTTGAGGCTCAAGTCAAGGCTGGCTCTCCTTCGGAGGAAATGCGCGACACTTATGCGAAGGCGCTGCTGGCTGCTAACCGGTTGAGCGAAGCCGAACCCCTCCTGTGGCAATTGTTCGAGGAAAATCCTTCGCGGGTGCAAGAAGTCGCGAACCTTATTGGGCTCTTCATCGATGGGCAGCAGGATACCGAAGCGGTTGCTCTGGCACGGAAGCTGGAGCAATACCATCGCCGCAAGGGCGATCGCCGGGCTTTTCTGGCCATGATTCAGGAGATCTCGGGCAAGCACCGTGCGTCCCCTGAAATGCTCGAGTTCATGGGCGAGCAGTTCAACGCTTCGAATCGAGAGAGCGACTATTGTCAGACCCTGCTCAAGCTCTTTGATCTCTACTGCAGCGTTGGCAACTACGCGAAGGCTGCCGATTCACTGGATCGTGCGGCCGAGGTGGATGCTTACGAGTCCGGGCATCAGAAACGGCTGGAAATGCTGCGCGGAAAGATTGACAACAACCGTTTCAAGGTCATCGCTTCGCGTTTTTCCAGCATGGCCGACGCGGCGACCGCGCCGCCTCCCGGGCAGGAAAAAATGCTGGGCGCGGCCGCTCTCCAGGATCTCATGCTGCAAGCGGAGATTCTGGTGCAATACGGCATGCGCTCGAAAGCCGTGGAACGCCTGCAACGCATTCAGGAACTTTTTCCCCGCGAGGAGGAACGAAACTCGGATTTGCGACAGCTGTACATGTCGGCTGGACTGAATCCGCAATATGCGGGCTCAGCTCCGGCCCAACCGCTCGCAGCAGCGGCTCCCACCGACCCCCGAACGCCGCAAATTGGAGTGGCGCAATCCAACGAGGCGGCCGATGTCAGCAGCTTTGCGAGAGTGGCGGAAATCACTCGCAAGCTCTACCGCCAAAGCAACGCCGATGCCGTGATGTTGACCGCAGCCAAGGAAATTGGAGCGCAATGGAAGGTAAGCCGATGTGTGGTCGCCATGCGCAAGCCTGGGTTGCATACGACCAGCGTGAAGGAGCATTGCAGCGAAAATAGCAAGTCTGCGGAACCACGTGGGTTGGAAAAGATCGCCACCACCGTCCACGATCTGGCGATCGGCCGCGGCGGAAGTCTCACTATCGCTGATACGCAGTCGGCCTCAGAGTTGCAAGGGATCCGTGAAGTCTTGACGCAGATGGCAGTGACCTCGCTGCTGGCTCTGCCTCTCAGTGACGGATCGGAACACGTCGGACTCCTGTTGCTGATGGATAGTAAGCCGCATGCCTGGGGTCCGAACGACGTGATGGTGCTTAAAACCATCAGCGACCAGATTGTCATCGCGCTGAACAACGCTGGGCTCCGCCGCCTGGTGAAGAATCTTTCGGTGACGGATGAGCAATCGGGTTTGCTGAAACGCGCTTCTTACCTCGATCTTCTGATGGCGGAAACCCGGCGCAACGCCCAGCAAAGCACTCCGCTTACGGTTTTGTTGATGCAGTTTGGCGACAAAGCGGCAATGGTAAAAGAGTTTGGCGAATCGGCGGTCGAGGCCGTGATGCAACAAATTGGCCAGCTCTTTGCCGCTAATATCCGGCAGAACGATCTTGCATTCCGCTACGAGACGACGACCATTGCCATCGTTCTCGGGGAAACGCCTGAAAAAGAAGGTGTGATGGCAGCGGAGAAACTACAAAGACTGCTCGCCCAAATCCGAATGCCGGAGAAGCAAGAGCCGGTTCAGTTCAGTGCCGGGCTCGCAGAAGCCGTGGTGCGCGGGGAGTACGATCCGGTGGACATCGTCACCGAGGTGATCAATCGCGCGGAACAGGCGCTGCAAACTGCCAACGCTCAGAGTGCCGCCAAGATCGTCGCCTTGGCCGCATCGTTCGCAGCGGCTGCGGTCGCCTGAGATTGAATCATTGATCCTGCGTTCCTGTCGTCTGTGCGCCAGTCGAAAGTCGATCCACGCCATCTACCCCGAGCGGTTGCTGCCCTTATTCTCCGCTGTTAGACTAACAAGTTTGGTCAGTCCATTCGGAACTCTTCTGATCACGAGACTTCATACTGGAAGCTAAAGACTAGGAAACCAATGTTGAAACCGGGAGACATCGCAATTGTAAGCGGAGCGCGTACGCCCTTCGGGCGTTATTGCGGCAAGCTCAAGGATTTTACCGCTCAGGAACTCGGTGCCATTGCAGGCGAGGGTGCCATCAAGCGCGCGGGGCTAGATCCGAAAGAATTCGATCACGTGGTTTTTGGCAACGCCCAGCAGACCTCTGGCGACGCTCTCTACGGCGCGCGCCACGTTGGACTGCGAGCCGGTCTTCCGATTGAGACGCCTGCTCTTACGGTGAATCGTCTGTGCGGCTCAGGAATGCAATCCATCGTGAACGCGGCACAGATGGTTCAGCTTGGGGAAGCCAATGTGGTGCTGGCTGGCGGCATGGAAGCGATGTCGCAGGCGCCATTCGTAATCCGTGGGCGCGACGGTTTTACTCTGGCTCCGGGTGGAAAATTAGAAGACTCGCTCATGGTCGCGCTGCTCGACACCTATTGCGGCCTGTACATGGCCAACACCGCCGAACTCTACGGCGAACAGCAGGGCATCACCCGTCAGGCGCAGGATGAGTTCGCGCTGCGTTCACAACAAGCGGCAGACGCAGCGTATAAGGAAGGCCGGCTGCAGGAAGAGTTGGTTCCCGTGCCACTCCGGGACCGTAAGGGTGAGCCATCCGGCGAGACGTTGAGCGAAGACGATCATCGCCGACCGCAGACCACCATGGAAGGTCTGGCCAAGCTGAAACCGGCTTTCGGCAAAACCGGCACAGTCACTGCGGGAAATGCCAGCGGCATCGTGGATGGTGCCGCCGCGGTCGTGGTGATGTCGCTCGAGGAGGCTGGCAAACGAGGCATCGCGCCCCTGGGAAGAATTGTGGGCTGGGGCGTCGCTGGAGTTGAACCTAAGCTGATGGGCCGCGGCCCGGTACCGGCGACGAAGGTCGCTTTGCAAAAAGCTGGACTGACTTTGGATTACATCGATTTGATCGAGGTGAACGAGGCTTTCGCGGCGCAGTATTTGGCGGTCGAGAAAGAGTTGGGTCTGGATCGCAACAAGGTAAACGTGAACGGCGGAGCGATCGCGTTGGGCCATCCGCTGGGTGCGACGGGAACACGGCTGGTGATTACGCTGCTATATGAATTGCGGCGCCGGAAAAAGAAGTACGGCTTGACGACGGCGTGCATCGGCGGTGGTCAGGGGATTGCAATGGTGGTGGAGAGTTTGAATTAGCCGATGGAGAATTCAAAAGGCGATGTCGAGATCATTCAATCGGTGGGCGACCACATACTGAAAAACATCGGAGAAATTGCCGTTGTGTTTCATGAAAAAGTCTCTACGGATATTCATATAGACGTCTACCACGTTGCCCCGTCGCGGTCTCGTCCTTTTCACACACTGGTTACCTGCGGCATGAGTGAAAAGTCGATGTCAGCGCCGGCGGATTGGAAAGATGGAAGATTCGCGGAGCTTATGATCTGTCTCCCCTCATCCTGGCCGATTGATGCAACCGCATTCGAGAGCGAGGAGTACTACTGGCCTATTCGAATTTTGAAAGGGGCGGCTCGCTATCCGCACGAGAACAAAACGTGGCTTTATGCTGGCCATAGCGTTCTTTGGCGTGATCCTCCGCAGCCGTTCGCAAGGAACACGCAAATGACCTCGATTGTTCTGCGCTATCCTCTGACGATTCCAGAAGCCGCAAGGACAATTCAGACTACCCGCGGTAAGCACATACTACTGTGGGCCATTGTCCCGTTGTACATAGAAGAATGGGAATTCAAGAATCGAAATGGTTTTGAAGCGCTGGAGGACTTACTGCTTGAAAACGGAATTACCGAGTTGCTGGATCCGCAAAGAACCAATGTGGCGTTGAAGCAATAGAATCTTTTCTCGGGGTCTTCGTGGTAACGAAATTTTCAATCGTGTGAATCGGCGTTGGTCTGCGCCAAAGGAATCGAAATGGAAATTAACAAGGTCGGTGTTCTCGGTTGCGGACTGATGGGATCGGGAATCGCGCAAGTTGCCGCAACTGCCGGGTTCGATGTGACTGTGCTCGAAGTCGAGCAGAAGTTTCTCGACAAAGGTTTTGCCGGAATCGAAAAATCGCTCGCCAAGTTCGCGGAGCGGCCGCCGGACAAGGGCGGAATCACGGCGGAGCAGAAAGACGCCATCCGTGCCCGCCTCAAAGGCACGACCAGCAAGCAGGATCTAGTCGACTGCGACATCGTGATCGAAGCCATCATCGAGAATGTCGAGGACAAGAAAAAGATGTATGCGTCCCTCGACGGCATCGTTAAGAAGGACGCAATTTTCGCTTCGAACACGTCCTCCATTTCCATCACCGAGCTTCTGACTTCGACCAAGCGCCCAGAGCGGTTTATCGGACTCCATTTCTTCAATCCGGTGCCACTGATGAAGTTAGTAGAGGTCGTGCGTACGATCGCCACCGCCAGCGAGGTCTACGACGCCGCCTACGAGTTCGGAAAAAAGCTAGGCAAGACCCCAGTCCGCACCAGCGACAAAACTGGATTCATCGTGAACCGTCTGCTCGTTCCGTACCTGCTCGATGCCATCCGCGCCTACGAAGAGGGTGTAGGCTCGATCGACGACATCGACAACGCCATGAAGCTGGGCTGCGGCTATCCCATGGGCCCGTTTACGCTGCTCGATTTCGTCGGGCTCGACACGACTTACTACATCACCCACGTCATGTACGACGAGTTCAAGGAGCGTCGATTCGCGTCGCCGCCTCTGTTGAAACGACTGGTGATGGCCGGTTGGTACGGGCGGAAGACGGGCAAAGGGTTTTACGATTATTCGGATCCCGCCAATCCGAAACCGAACAAGCTGTAGGAGTCTGGCCCCGGATTTGCGCGAAGCTAAACCTTAGCGTTTGTAGATTTGCCGCCGGTGGCCGATGCGGAGAACCAGTACTACAAGACGGTCGTGCTCAAGCGTACAGATGATCCGGAAATCGCCCACGCGGTAACGCCACAACCCGATTAGGGTGCCCTGCAGGGGTTCCCCAATTTGGCGGGGATCGTTGAGCCGTCCAACTCGTTCGTAGAGGAATTTGGCTATACGGCGGGCTGCGGTTTTATCGAGCTTGTCGAGTTGTTGCTGAGCTCTTGGCGAAAGCTCAAGTTTCCAAGCCATAGCGCCGCATTACTTTCTCGAGCGGAATTGGTTTACTACGTCCGGATCGGATTTCAGCCAGCGCCTTCTCCGCGAAGTAGATGTCTTCCAGGTCGTCAAGATACTGCAGGATGGCTTCGCGGGCGTAGTATGTCTTGGTGCGGCCTGTGCGCTTGGCTAGGCGGGCGAGGCGCTTTTCGATTTGTTCGGGAAGGCGTATAGCAAGCATGGTTTACCTCGTGCTATACAATTATAGCAGGCAGAATGTGTCTGGCAGGACCGGCAGTATACAACCCGGAATGTGCCGGGCCAGAGAATGAGCGACGTCATCTACGTTCCGCTGATGGAAGAAGGCACCGATTGCTGGCGCCCTGTGCATGCGGTGCTACTGTGGAATGACGTTTATGAGATCACCGTAGATGATGAGCCTGGAGACGAGCACTGGAGATTTCCCCCTCACGCCAGGGTGCGTTGCCGCGGTCATGTTTTTTCGGATGGAAAGGTTGGGCTTGTAGCGTTTGAGCTGGCTAAATAAATCTGCCCTGATCGGCATCTAATACGCAACCAAATTGAATCTATGAACTTCGAAAACATACTCCTCGAAAAGAAGAACTCCATCGCGTACGTCACCGTCAACCGGCCGAAAGTGCTGAACGCGCTCAACATGGCAACGATGGAGGAGCTACGGGCGGCGTTTACGGACATCAAGAACGATGCGGGCGTTCGCGTTGCCATAATGACTGGCTCGGGCGAGAAGGCTTTCATCGCTGGCGCCGATATCGCTGAACTTGCCAAGCATGACGCCGTCTCCGGCAAGGAATATACGCATCGCGGGCAGTCGGTGCTTGATCTGATCGAGAACCTGGGCAAGCCGGTGATCGCCTGCATCAACGGCTTCGCGCTCGGCGGCGGATGCGAGATCGCGATGGCTTGTACTATGCGTCTGGCCAGCGAAAACGCGAAGCTCGGACAGCCCGAAGTGAAGCTGGGAATTATTCCAGGATACGGGGGCACGCAGCGTTTGCCAAGGCTGGTCGGCAAAGGAATCGCAATGCAGCTTGTGCTCGCTGGTGAGATGATCAGCGCGCAGGAAGCTCATCGCATTGGGCTGGTGAACGAAGTCACCACCGCCGCGGAACTCACTCCTCGCGCCGAGGCGATCGCGCAGAAGATCATCGCAAACGCTCCGCTCGCGGTTCAATACGCCATGGAGGCGGTGAACAAGGGGATGGAGATGACGCTGGCTGAAGGGCTCTATCTCGAAGCCGTGCTCTTCGCTGTTGCCTGCGCTTCGGAAGACAAGAAGGAAGGCACGACGGCGTTCCTGGAGAAGCGTCCGGCACAGTTCAAAGGGAAGTAACAGCCGGCCATCGATTGACGCGGATTTACACGGCCAGAGGACGATTTCACTGCGGAGGCACGGAGTCACGGAAAAAAACAATCAACAGGATAGGCCGTCGGGCGCCGTACCCTCTTTGCAGGTCAAAGCGATTGAAGGCAACCTCAGCGCTGCTGGGAAGCGCTTCGCCATCGTCGTCTCGCGGTTTAATGAGTTCATTACCGAACGGCTGTTTCGCAGTGCGTTCAACGGACTGTTGCGCTGCGGCGCAAAGCCCAGCGACATCGCGGTCGTCCGCGTGCCGGGGGCATTCGAAATTCCGTCCGCCGCTCGCACTCTCGCCACGACGAAGAAATACGACGCGATCATTTGCCTCGGCTGTTTGATCCGCGGCGACACCGCCCACTACGACGTCATCGTGAATGAAGTTACGCGTGGCATCGGGCAATCAGCGCAGGAAACGGGCGTGCCTCACGCATTCGGCGTGCTCACCTGCGAGACGCTGGAACAGGCAATCGACCGCGCCGGCCTGAAGATGGGAAACAAAGGCTTCGAGGCCGCGCTCGCAGCGGTGGAGATGGCGAATCTAACGAAGGCGGTCGTTGGTGGTGCGTCGTTGGTCGTTGGCAGGGGCAAAAGCGAAACCAAAACGAAGCCTACCCGACTGGGTCGTTCCTCGAAACCTAAACCGAAGCGTTGAAGACAGCCGCAGTAGGCCACGAAAACTGTAAACTGAAGATGTCGTTCGGACGGCCAAAGGGCCAACGACCCGCAACGAACGACCACCGACTCCATGGGCACCCGCCGGAAATCTCGCGAACTTGTTCTGCAAATGTTGTTTCAAGCCGACATGGGCCGGCAAAGTCCGGACGAGGTCCGCCGCACTTTCTGGAGCGAGCACAATTCCGCCGAAAAAGATGTGCGTGGTTTTGCCGAGGACCTCTTCCGGACGGCCATGGACCGCACTGCAGAGATCGACAGCTTGATTGAGCGCCACGCCGAGCACTGGCGCATGGACCGGATGGCCACCGTCGACCGGAACGTACTTCGATCCGCGGTGGCGGAGTTCGTGGGTTTCCCCTCTACCCCTCATGCCGTGGTCATCAACGAAGCGCTGGAGATTGCGCGCAAGTTTTCCAGTCCCGAGTCGGTGCAATTCATCAATGGCGTGCTGGACAGCGTGGGCCGCGAACTGGAAAAGGCAAAAGCGTAATCAAGTTGTGGTGAGCCCGTGGAGAATCTCGGAAGGCTCGGGACGCTCGGTGTAATCGGCGTCGACCGAGGCGGACAGCACCGAACCGTTGCCATCCAGGATGTAGGTCGCCGGAATCGGAAGTTCCCAGGTTTCATCCCCGTTGACGAATGGCAGGTTAATGAGGACCCGCCGATACACCGCCTGCTGAAAATCGGGCACACGGTACACCAACCCAAACTGGCGGGCTACGCGGTTGCCGGGATCGCTGAGCAGAGCAAATCTTAGCTTGTGCTGATCCGCCATGAAAAATGACTGCTGGATAGTTTGAGGCGAAATCGCGACGACCGAGGTGTGGGCCTGCTGTATCTGCGGCAAGATGCTGTTCATGGCTTCCAACTGGCCCACGCAGAAGGGACACCAGCATCCGCGAAAGAAGCAGATCACGAGACGGCCTTGGTTCAGAAGTTCTGTGGAAGAGACCGGCTTTCCGTTGTGGTCACTCAGTACGAAGTTGGGAGCCTTGGCGCCCCGCGACAGAGCGGCGCTGGCAGTCCCTTGCTCTCTGAGTTGTTCGATGACGCGAGAGTGGATGGCTTGAGTTTCCGGAGGAACATATTTGGCGATGAGCTTTTTGCGCTCGGCAAACAGCTCGCGGAGTGAGCGAATGTCTTCAGCGGGAACTGCTTCGTCGAGGGATCGCCATTTCATGAGCGGCTTTCAGGATGCAGCCTCACATCCCTGGCAACTTCATGCCAGCCAGCTTGCGCGCGAAGCTTGCTTTGCCCATCTGCTTGAACATTTTGCGCATCTGGGCGTACTGGCGAAGCAGGTTGTTGACCTCCTGCACGCTGGTTCCGGAGCCGCGGGAGATGCGCTTGCGCCGGCTGCCGTTGATCACCTCGTGGTGCAGGCGTTCGTGGACGGTCATCGAATTGATGATGGCCTCGACGCGGTTGATTTGTTTCTCGTCGACCTTGTCCGCGTGCTTTTGTAATCCGGCGAAGGGACCGATGCTGGGCAGCATGCCCATGATGCTTTGGATCGATCCCATTTTTTTCACTTGCCGCAGTTGATCGCGGAAATCCTCAAGCGAGAAGCCATCGCCGGCAAGGGCGCGGCTGGCCATCTCCTGAGCTTTCTTCTTGTCGACGTTCTGTTCCGCCTTTTCGATCAGCGAAAGAATGTCGCCCATGCCGAGGATTCGCGACACGATACGATCGGGATGGAACGGTTCGAGCGCGTCATACTTTTCGCCCACGCCAATGAACTTGATGGGCTGGCCAGTGACTTGGCGGATCGAGAGCGCCGCTCCGCCGCGGGCATCACCGTCCATCTTGGTGAGCACAACACCGGTCAGCGAGAGCTTCTTGTGGAACTCGTCGGCGGAATTGACCGCGTCTTGGCCGGTCATGGCGTCGGCGACGAACAGGATCTCCTGCGGATTGAGCAGTCGCTTGAGCGACTGCATTTCCTCCATTAGTTGATCGTCGATGTGCAGACGGCCCGCGGTGTCGACAATGAGCACGTCGCAACCGGTGTTGATGGCCTCGCGGCGCGCTTCTTTCGCCAGACGCTCGACGGTCGCGGTATTGGCTTCGACGCCCGCGCCTTCGTAAATGTGCGCCTTGATTGCTTGCGCCACCACCTTGAGCTGTTCACGGGCTGCGGGGCGGTAAACGTCCACCGAAACCAGCAGGGGGCGATGCCCACCATTTTTCAGCCAGTTCGCGAGTTTGCCGGAAGTGGTGGTCTTGCCGGAACCCTGTAAGCCAGCCATGAGCACAACGGTGGGCGGCTGCGAGGCAAATTTCAGGCGCGCGGTATCGCGGCCGAGCGTTTCGATCAGCTCGTCACGCAGAATCTTGATGACCTGCTCGCCCGGCGAGAAGGCCGTCGGCACTTGCTGTCCGATGGCCTTTTCCTGAATGTGATCGATGAGCTGCTTTACAACTTTGAAGTTGACGTCGGCTTCGAGCAGCGCGAGACGGATCTCCCGCAGCGCCTCCTGAATATTCTCTTCATTGAGGACGGCCTGGCCGCGCAGGGTCTTGAACGCACGCTGAAGTTTTTCTGAAAGATTCTCGAACATAAGTATAGGAGATCATTTTAGCAGCCAGGATGCTAAGCATTCAGCATTCAGAGCCGAGCCGCGGCGTCGAACAGTGCGGACGCGCTCAAGTTTGTTTGTTGGAAAAGGTTTCCCTCGCGGCAATGACCGTGTTGCAGTGGATCGTCACGGTATCTTCTACCCGTTTGGCATAGCCGCCCGCGAAGGTCACCATCACCGGGATATCTCGAGCTCGCGCCACGCGAAAGACCAGTTCGTCGCGGCGTTTTAATCCTTCAATAGTCAGCGAAAGGCCTCCTAGCTGATCTTCGCGGTAGGGGTCGGCGCCCGCAACGTAGCAGATCAGTTCCGGATCGAACTGGCGCAGCCCTGAACTGAGCGCGTTGTCAAGCCAGGCCAGATAATCGTCATCGCCGATCTCGTCCGGCAGATCGACATCGATCGAAGACGGCGGCTTCCACATTGGGTAATTGTTCTCCTGGTGGAGCGAGATGGTGAAAACATCGCCCACATGGGCGCTGCGCGCTCTCGCGGGCGGAGTAGAACTCACAGTGGAAGCAGAGGTCGAGGGCAGCGGCCCCGCCGGAATGCGGGTGCCGGCAAAAATGACAGCCGTGCCGTTGCCCTGGTGGACGTCGCAATCCACGGTCATGGCGCGAGTGATTTTTCCGTTGCGCTGCATGCGCCGGATGGCCACGGCCACGTCGTGAATCATGCAGAAGCCTTCGCCGTGGTCGGGAAAGGCGTGATGAAATCCGCCGCCGATGTTGATCGAGACGCGGTTTTGCAGAGCGTAGTCAGCGGCCAGGATGGAACCGCCAGCTGCCAGCCAGAAAGCGCGGACAAGCTCGGGCGAATAGGGGACTTCCAACTCCAGTTCTTCGCGGGCGGAGAGCGTTCCCGTCTTCAGTTTCTGCACGTACAGAGGCGTGTGCACCAGAAGCACATCCTCATCGGATGCAGGTTGAGGAGTTACGAAGTCCTCGACTTCGGCGATCCCAGTCTCAAGCAGCTGGTCGTGAATGCGCCGGTACTTCTCAGCGGGAAAGACGTGCGCACCGATCGGAAGATAATAGTCGTCGCTATAAACCAGCTTGAATGGGAGCATGGGGCTCGGGGCGGGTTCTATGATACTCGATTGGCCATGATCGGGCTTGGCACGCCTTCGGCTCAACGCTGGATCTGGGTAGCACCAGCACGGGCGGGGACGCCCACGCCTGCATTCGCAGGTAGAGCTGTCTTTTGTTTGATGCCCTCGCCCTCTACGATCGTGTAGATGAAATCGGCCGGGACGTCGTGCAGGGTTTCAACTTTGCCGCTGGGCCACTTTATTTCCACTTCGTCCATTTTGGCTTCGGCGCCGACACCGAAGTGCAGTCGTGGATCGTTCTGCGAGAGGTAACTGCCTCCGGCGCGAACCTCGTTGAGTTGCACCAGCTTGCCAGCTCTGACCGTCACCCGTGCGCCGATTGCCATTTTATTGCTCTTTGTCCCTGCCAGTTTAAACAGCACGCGGTGATTCTTATTTCGTCCTTGATTCAGCAGCAGGGTTGGCGGCTCTCCGGTATTCATAACGACGATGTCAACATTCCCATCGTTATTCAGATCGCCAAAGGCCGCTCCTCTTCGCGATGCATCGGGTATTGCTGCAAGTACGCTGGAGACATCTTCGAATGTGCCGTCACGGTTGTTGCGGAACAACAACATGGGCTCGCGATAGCGCGGAGCGCCCGGGACCAGGTCCATCTGCGGATACACATGACCGTTGGCGATAAACAGGTCCGGCCAACCGTCGTTATCCATGTCAAAGAATCCCGTTCCCCAGCCCACCGGGTTATACGTGGGCTTGGCGAGCTTGGCGGCGTAACTCACTTCGGAGAATCCCTGCGTGCCCAGGTTGTGATACAGGCTGTCGGGCTGTTCTGTAAACGTGGTGACGAACATGGAGAGCCGGCCCTCGTGCAAGTAATCGCTCCAGTCGACGCCCATGTTGCCGCGCTCCGATCCATCGCCGCTGACGGCCGCACCTGAAAGCATGCCGACTTCTTCAAGTGTCCCGTCGTGCTTGTTGTGGTAGAGATAATTCGGGCCAGAATCATTAGCGACATACAAATCCGGCCAGCCGTCGTTGTCATAGTCGCCCCAGATTGCGCCGAGGCCGTAGTATTTGTCGGGGTCGTCGACACCGGCTTTTTTGGAAACTTCCTCGAACGTGCCGTCACCGAGATTGTGGAAGAGCAAGTCGGATTCACCCAACATGCCCCACGGTCCGCACTGCACGGGGATTCCCTTAAAGCTGCAATTCTTCTCGTTTTTTCCGAAGTCGGGCAGTTTGTTGACGTCGAAGTGCACGTAGCGCGAGACGAATAAATCCACATGGCCGTCTCGATCGTAATCGCCCCAGGCCGCCCCTGTGCTGAATCCTCCCGCCGCCACTCCTGCCTTCTCGGTAACATCTTCAAACTTGCAGTTGCCCAGGTTGTGGTAGAGTGCGTTGCCGCCATAGCCGGTAACGTAAATATCGGGCAGACCGTCGTTGTCATAATCCGCCACCGCAACGCCCATGCCCCACCCTTTGCGGGTAAGTCCTGCAGACTTGGTGATGTCAGTGAACTTGAAGGCGTCGTCCTGATGATAAAGCGTGATCAGAGGATCGCCGCCCTGCTTGTAGCGGTCGACGGTAGATCCGTTCACCGTAATGATGTCGAGTCTACCGTCGTTGTCGCAATCGATCAGACCCACGCCGCCGCTCATCGATTCCACGATGTAGCGCTTCTCTGGCGACGAAATGTGGGCAACGGTTAGGCCAACTTCTTTGGCGACGTCTTCGAACTTGGGCAAGAGAGCTTTCGGAAGAGTCGTCTGCGCAAGGGCGAACACGACAGGAAAAAGCACAGATCCCAAAAAGAGAAATGTACGATAGAAGGGCATCCCGCTACGCCTTCTCGGGGTTGGCTCTCGCCGCGATCTCTCGTAGCTGTTCAGATGTCAATCCGTAGAGCGGCGGTACGGCGACGCCGAGGATCCCGAGATAAGCGTAAAGCTCGCCACGGTGGTGAATCTCATGCTCCGTCATTGCGCGCAGTAATTTCCACATTGTCATGGGCGTCCCGTCGGCGGAGGCGCACTTGCGCTGCAAATCCTCGTCCGTAAGCCGAGAAAAGATGCTCATGGATTCAGCGTGCATGCGCTCCATAAAGCGGACCACCTGATCGTAACCGTCGGCTAGCTCGCGCCCGCATCCCGCGTAGCGATTGCGCCCGCCGGCCACCGATTCTGCGAACACATTGCGCTCTACAGCCGCGATGTGGCGCGCCAGATCGCCCAGGGTGAATTTGCCTTCCTTGCAACGCCATTCCAGGTCTGCCGGAGGAATGCAAGCGACCAGCCGCATGGTACGCCCGCGTATTTTCTCGAAGTAGTCGAGGAATGGAGCGACGGTAAGGATCTCCATGCTTCACCTATATCATGGATGAAAAAGCTTGACCAGACTGCGGAGCTTCGCCCCGCCGGACAGCCGAGGGTGGCTATCCCCCCGTGTCAGTCGGCGGGGGCTGGCGCAGGTTCGGCGACGTGCGCCCTACCTCGTTCGCGCCATCCTTCGATGATCAAGTACAGAACCGGGATGAAGAAGAGATTCAACATGGTTGACATAATCATGCCACCGAACACCGTGGTTCCGACGGAGTGGCGTCCTTCCTGTCCGGCGCCATGGGCCACCATGAGCGGAACGACGCCCAGGATGAACGCGAACGAGGTCATGAGAATCGGGCGCAGACGAATCCTGGCTGCTTCTACCGTGGCTTCCACCAGAGGCAGCCCGCGTTCCCGCAGCTGTTCGGCGAATTCGACGATCAAAATCGCGTTCTTGCTCGACAAGCCGATCAACATCACCAAGCCAATCTGGCAGTAGACATCGTTTTGTAAGCCTCGCAGCGCTTGTGCGCCCAGCGCTCCCAGCAGCGCCATCGGCACCGCAAGCAACACGATGAAGGGCAGCACGAAACTCTCGTATTGCGCGGAGAGCGTCAGATACACGACCAACACTCCCAATCCAAACAAGATGATCGTTGTTCTTCCCGACGCCAGTTCTTCGAGCGACAACCCCGTCCACTCGTAAGTGAAACCCTGAGGCAAAACTTTCCTGCTCAACTCCTCCATGGCAGCGATGGCTTGCCCGGAACTAAAACCCGGACCCGGCGAGCCGTCGATTTCCGCCGAGCGAAACAGGTTGTAATGGCTAATCACCTGCGGTGTCGTAGTCTGTGTGATCGTGGCCAGGTTCTCGAGCGGAATCATCGCGCCCGTGTCCGAGCGCACGTAGTACTGCTTCATGTCTTTCGCCTGCGAACGGAACTGCTTGTCCGCCTGGACGAACACGCGGTAAGAGCGGTTGTTGAAGTCGAAATCGTTGACGTATGCCGAACCCATGTACACGCCCAGAGTGTCCGTGATCTGCTGCAGTGGCACATGCAGGCTCTTGGCTTTCTCGCGATCGATCGTGACCAGGAACTGCGGATCGCTGGCGGTGTAACTGCTGAACAATCCCGTGAGATCTTTGCGCGCATTGCCCTCGCGCACCATGCTCTGGGTGGCGTTCGCTAACTCTTCCAAGCTATGCGAACCCTGGTCCTGCACTTCAAACTGGAAGCCGCCGAACTGGCCCAGGCCCTGGATTGCCGCCGGCAAAAAGGGAAGTACCTGCGCACCGGTAATTCCAGAGACCGCCCCGCGCAGCCGGTTCACAACCGCGTCGGCGGAATGTTCGCTGCCCTTGCGCTTCGAATAGTCCGTCAATCCGATGTAAATGATTCCGCGGTTGGGCGCACCGTTGCCAGTGATGGCAAAAATGTTTTCGACCTCCGGCATCGGGCGCATGATTGCGCTGACCTGGTCCTCAATCTGCCTGACGTAGTCTGCGGATGCGCCCGGCGGGGCCTGAATGATAACCGGGAAATAACCCTGATCCTCGTCCGGAACGAAGCCCGTGGGCACACGCTGGAAGATCACGTAGGTGAGCCCCAGTCCCGTCAGGAACAGGACCACTGCGACCAGGCGGAAGCGGAGGAAAGCGTACAAAGACCGCCGATATCCTTCGGTGACGGCGCTGATTACTCTGTCAACATGGCTAAAGAACCAGCCTTTTTTCCCGTGCCCGCGGCCCAGCAGAAGCGCGGAAAGTGACGGCGTAAGCGTGAGCGCGTTAAACGCGGAAATGGAAATCGAGAACGCAATGGTAAGCGCGAATTGGCGGAATAGAATGCCGGTGGTTCCGGGGAAAAATGCCACCGGCACAAACACGGCAACCAACACAAGCGAGGTCGCGATCACAGCCCCCGCGACCTCTCCCATGGCTGCCGAAGCTGCTTTGTGCGCATCTCGCTCGCCCTCCTGGAGGTGACGCTCGATATTTTCAATGACGACGATGGCATCGTCCACCACCAAGCCGGTAGCCAGGGTGATGCCGAACAAAGTCAGTGTGTTGATCGAGAATCCCAACAGCCTGACGAAGGCGAAGGTTCCGATCAGCGAGACCGGAATCGTGACCGCCGGAATGATCGTGCTGCGCCAGTCTTCCAGGAAGACGAAGATCACCAGAATGACCAGGACGATGGCTTCGACCAGGGTGACCAGCACGTCTCGGATTGACTGACTAACTTCTTCCGTCGAGTCGAAAGCGTTTTCGTATTTCATGCCCGGCGGAAAGTGCTTCGAGAGTCGGTCCAACTCGGCCAGCGCCCTGCGATCTACATCAAGGGCATTCGCACTGGACAGTTGCGTGACCGCGACACCCACGGCAGGATGCCCGCTGTAGATCAGGTCCGAACTGTAGTCCTCCGCCCCTAGTTCCGCCCGACCGACATCCTTGAGCCGCACCAGAGTTCCATCGGCGTTGGCTTTAAGAATGATATTTTCAAACTGTGAGGGTTCACTCAGGCGTCCGATGGCCCGCACGCTGATCTGAAATTGCTGTCCCGGTTTGATCGGAGGCTGGCCGACCTGGCCGGCAGCTACTTCCACATTTTGTTCTTGCAGGGCGTTCACCATGTCGGTGGCGGTAAGGCCACGGCTGGCCATGCGCACCGGATCCAACCATAAACGCATTGAGTATTTGCGTTCGCCGAAGATGAAGACCTCGGCAACTCCTGGCACTCGCTTCAACGTGTCTTTCACGTAAACGTCCAGATAGTTGCTCATGAACAGCGGATCGTAGCGGTCATCCGGGGAGTACACTGCAGCGCCAAACACGAAGTTACTCGACGACTTGGTGATTGTGATTCCGGTGGCCTTGACCGCGTTTGGGAGCCGTCCTTGCGCCGTGTTCACCCGATTCTGAATATCCACAGCTGCGAGATCGGGATCACGATCAAGCTCGAAGGTCGCGGTAATCGAACTGGAACCGTCATTCCCGCTGTCGGAGGTCATGTACCTCATCCCCTGCGCGCCGTTGATCTGCTGTTCGAGAGGGATGGTGACTGCGGACTCGACGGTCTGCGCGCTCGCGCCAACGTACCCGCTACTGACGTTGACCTGCGGCGGCGCGAGGTTTGGAAATTGGGCGATCGGCAGACTGGGGATCACGACCGCACCTGCGAGAATGATCAGCAGAGCGCAAACGGTCGCGAATACCGGACGGCGAATGAAGAAGTCAACGAACATGAGAAACAGCTTCTAGCTTCTAGCTTCTAGCTTCTAGCTTCTGCCTCCTGGCTCGTCCGCGTGCGACAGGCTAGAAGCTAGGAGCCAGGAGTTGATCCCTGCGGCGATACCGTCGCCCCATCCACCAGGAACTGGACTCCGGAAACAATCACTTTGTCTCCCGGCTTGATGCCGTCCAGCACCACATAGTCATTGCCCGTCATCTCGCCGATGCGAAGCGGTTTTTGATGGGCCACCAATTTGCCGTTTTGATCCTCGGCGATGAAGGCAAAATACTGCCCGCCAACCCGCGACACTGCCACCACCGGAACGACTGGCCCATTATGCATTCCCCAGATCACGCGGGCGCGGATGAACTGCAAATTGCGAAGCCGATCCTCATTGTTCGCAATCCGCGACTTGATCAACACCGTCTGCGTCGTGTTGTCCACCTGCGGCGAAATGAAACTAACCCGGCTGTCTGCGATCACGTTGCCACTGCCATCGACAATTTGCACCGGCATGTTCATCTTGAGTTGTGATGAGCGCTCCACCGGAATGTATACGTAGGCCTCCAGGCTGCCGGGTTTGTCGACGCTGGTGAGTGTGGTGGTCGTCGTGACGCGGTCGCCCACGTGCACCGGAACGTCGCCCACGATTCCTGTCGACGGAGCGGTCACACGATAATAGTGGAGCTGCACCTGCTGCTCCTGCACCTGTGCGTCCAGTGATTTTAACTGTGCCTGCGCCGTGTCCAGCGCCGACTTCGCCTGATCAAGTTCCTGCTTTGCCACCACCCCGGCCGCAGCCAGCGCGCTAATCCGGTCATACTGTTGCTGGGCATAGGCCAAGTTGGCTTCCTGCGCCGCCCGCCCGTGCTCCTGACTGTTGACCGTAGCCTGCTGTTTCGTGGGATCAATCTGCATCAGAACCGTCCCTGGCGAAACCCGATCGCCCGAGTGCACACGGATCTCGGTGATCTGACCCTCGACTTGCGGCATGATGACCGCTGAGTCGCGTGACTTTAGAGTCGCGACATATTCCGTGGTATCGCTGATCGGGACCGCTTGCGCCACCTGGATCTTGACCGGAATCGCCGGGTCTCCCTGCGCTTGCACTCCGTTCGTGGAACTCCCGTTGCAAGCAAGCCCTATTGCGGCCAGAGACAAAGCCACCAGCAGCGCGGTCCTTGAGGCCACGCACGTCAATCGTGCAGAACCATCCGGATTAGGAACCCTTCTCATCGCTTCCCGTACGCTACTGTGTAAACTTCCGGGTGGCAGCGGCTTGCCGATGCTGCCAAGGTCAGAAACCTGGACGGCAAATAATCACCATTAGACTTCAAAAGGAAGGAAAAGTTATCGCGCCCAGCCGGGTTTCGAGCTGACTTCGTTGTGCTGGCAGAGCACGTACAGCGCGGGGCAATGGTTTCGCGACAACCTGTTTCTCCTTCCAAATCGACTCTGCTATACGTAACTCTATGGTTACATAATGTACGTGTCAAGCCGTATTTCCAGCTAATTCAGTGAATCTCCACCAGAGCGTAGTCCTTCAAGCTTGCGTCGTCCAGAGCTTTGTCGTGAAACGGACATCTCTCCTCTGCTACATTGTTGGTGCCATGAAGCCCGTCCGCAGTTTCGCCAGCGATAACAACGCTGGCGTCCATCCCAAGGTGTTGCAAGCCATTGCCGCCGTAAACCGGGGGCACGTTGTAGGGTACGGCGACGATCCTTATACCGAGGCTGCGGTGCGTAAGTTCAAGCAACACTTCGGCCCGGATATCGAGGTTTTCATCGTATTCAACGGCACGGCAGCGAACTGTTTAAGTCTGAAGTCGGTAACAGAGTCCTATCATGCGGTGATCTGCGCCGAGGCCGCCCATATTTATACCGACGAATGTGGTGCGCCGGAGAAATTCACTGGCTGTAAACTGATTCCAATTCCAACGACCGAGGGAAAGCTTACAGTCGAGTCCGTCCGCCACGCGTATCACGGCATCGGCGACCAGCATCATGTTCAGCCGCGCGCGATCTCGATCACGCAAACCACGGAAATGGGAACGGTGTACACGCCGCGTGAGATTCGCGATCTGGCGCGCTTCGTCCACGAGCGCAGTATGTTTTTGCACATGGACGGCGCCCGCATTGCCAACGCGGCCGTGAGCCTGGGCCTGACGCTGCGAGAAGCTACGCGGGACTTGGGCGTAGACGTTCTTTCCTTCGGTGGAACCAAGAATGGGGCCATGGGCGCTGAAGCCGTGGTCTTCTTCAACAAGAAATTCAGCCGAGACTTCCTTTACCTTCGCAAGCAGGGTATGCAGTTGGCGTCGAAGATGCGTTTCATCTCAGCTCAACTTGAGGCCTTGCTCTCGAATGATCTATGGCGGAAAAACGCCGCCCACGCCAACCGCATGGCCGAGCTGCTGCAAAAAGAAGTCAGCAGGATTCCCCAAGTGAAGATTGTTTACAAAGTGGAAGCCAACGGAGTATTTGCGCAAATTCCGTGCCAGGCCATCGCCAAGCTGCAGAAACGCTACTTTTTCTATGTGTGGGATGAACACCGGTCGGTGGCCCGCTGGATGTGCTCTTTCGATACCACCGAAGCAGATGTCAAGGAGTTCGCTTCGTACGTGGCGCATGCCGTTGGGCGCGGGGCGCTCGACTCGAATAACCTTGCGAAACGCACGTCCAGGCGATAGAATCCTCGGCTCTCAGTCCTTGGCGGCCTGGGAGTCAGGGAGCTAGGAGTTGGTCGGATGATTTGCCGTTTTGCCATATCTTCGGTGGTACTGCTCGCCGTCGTGGCGTTGCTCGTCAGTTGCAGCTCTTCACCCACCCTCTCCTCTATCTCCATCACTCCGAACAACGCTACCATTCCGTCTGCGGGCGACACGGTGCAGTTCACGGCGACGGGAACCTACACCCAGGGCTCGCATCCCTCAACAACCCGAGACATAACCAGTTCCGTCACGTGGGGGTCGAGCACCCCGGCAATCGCCACCATCAACGCCTCGGGACTGGCGAAGGGCGTCAGCGCTGGGACGACCTCCGTAACCGCGACTTTGTCCGCATCGTCCGGCACCGTTGTCGGGACAGCAAACCTGAGCGTAACCAGCGGCTCGGTGGGTATGGGGCATCAGCTAACCAGTCTCTCGATAATTCCGGGTGCCCAGACACTGAATGCGGTAGGTGCCTCCGCACAGTTCATTGCGATCGGAACTTTCAGCAGCAGCCCCACCACTCAAAACATGGCTGGGCTGGTTACGTGGCAGTCAAGCGCCGTGGACATTGCCTCGGTAAGCTCCTCCGGACAGGCGACGGCCGTGGGCTGCGCCTCCAGCAGTTGCCAAACGACGATAACAGCGAGCGCAACAGCTCAGGACGGCTCGCTTATAACGGGCAGCGCCGCTTTGACCGTCAGCCCCGGCTCAGCGACTGCGACTCGCACACTGGCCGCCATCACGATAATTCCTGGAACCGGGACTCAGACCCTGGAATCCCTCAATGAGACCGCTCAATTTCTGGCGATCGGCACCTTTACCGCCAACCCGACAACCCAGGATCTAACTGACCAGGTGACCTGGGTGTCCAGCGACACGAGCATCGCCACGATCGACTCGACTGGACTCGCAACCTCAGTAGGGTGCGCGTCGAGCGGTTGCATCACTACGATAACGGCGAGCGCGACGTCAGCTACGGGTGCGTACATTTTCGCGACGTCGAATTTGACGGTGAACCCGGGGTCGGGTGGCAGCGGTCTGCCGTCACTGGCCGTTTACACGGTAGGCTCCGGCACGGGGGCGGTCGTAAGCAACCCGGCAGGCGTGAACTGCGTCGCTGGAGAGGGGTGTAGCGGGTATTTTACTTCTGGCTCAGCCGTCGAACTCACTGCAACACCTTCGTCAGGATCCACGTTCGGAGGCTGGTCAGCAAACTGCCAGCCGGACACGCAAGCGACGTGTAAGGTGACAATGAGCGGCAACCAGACCGTCGGAGCAATTTTCAACTGATGGTCCGGTCGTCGGCCATTCCACAGAAGACCTGTCGAATCAGGCGTGCAAGTCGGTTTGTCCCTTGGCCTAGTCGCGTTCGTCCAGAAGTTTCTCCAGTGTAGGCTTGTGCTTCTCCGTACTCTTTTTCTTGCGGTTTGGAACAACTCGTGACACTGGAGGCTCTCCGATCTGCGCCCGCGCCATCGTTTTTACGGCTTCGACCGCGGTGAAGCGTTTCGCTTTCTTCCTCTTTGCCATGGCTCTCATCTTGTCATAGCTCATCCTGCGGCGACGTGCAATAATACAAAGCAATCGAGGCGTTGAGCACAGTGATTTGGCTGTGCCAGCCCAACGACCGATGGCTAGTGACTATGGAAGAGCGCGAGTTTTTCGACGAACGGCCTGAAAAGAAATTAGCGACGCTGAACTGCCCTCATTGCCAACAGGCGGGCGAGTATGAAATCAACTGGCTGGTGCGGACCAAGAAGAATCAGCTTCCCGGCCGTGCCGACGAACGCGACCGCGCCCGCTTCGCTAAAGCGCGTACCTACATGATCCGCAGAGATGACATGATGGCCTGCAAGAACATGCGTTGCCGCAAGCGCTTCGAAATCTCCGGAGTACAGTCGGTCGTGTTTACCGATTAGGCTTCAGTTTTTTTGTAGTCGGCATTCTCTCCTCCACACCGCTCGTTTATACTAACCAGTTTGCCCATGGCTGGTTGATGGATTCTGTACAGACGTTGCTCGCAACGTCTCGGCCCAAGACTCGATTCAGCCGGGCACGAGGAGCGTTCGCTTGAAGATTCTGGTCTGCATGAAACAAGTGCCGCAGAAAGATGCGCCGCTGAAGCTCAACGAATCCGGCGCCTGGATTCGCGAAGACGTTTCCTACGAAGTCAATGAGCCCGACGCCTTTGCGTTGGAAGAGGCGCTGCGGCAGAAGGAGAAACACGGCGGAGACGTTGTCGTAATCACCTCCGGCCCCGCCCGCGCCCAGCAGGTCCTGCGGGAGGCTTTGGCCAAGGGCGCCGATCGCGCCATTCATCTCGAAGACAACGCGTTCGTTGGCCTCGATGCACTCAATACAGCTCGAGCTTTTGCCGCCGCGATCAAGGAAGAGACGTTCGACCTGATCTTCACCGGCCTGCAGTCCGACGATTACGGTTATGCACAAACTGGAGTAGTGCTGGCCGAACTATTGGGCTGGCCGCATGCCACCATCATCATGCAGATCGAGAAAAGCGATGCTGGCATCCGCGTAAAGCGAGAACTCGAGGCTGGCTTCTTTCAGTTTGTCGATATGCCGCTGCCTGCGGTGCTGACCATCCAGTCGGGCATCAACAAACTGCGCTATGCCACACTTATCGGCATCAAGCAGGCCAAGAACAAGCCGCTGCGCAAGGTCGCAATGGCGGAAGTGCAGTCGGCGGTGAGTGCAAATCTGCAGAAGATTGAACGGCTGTACGTGCCCCAGAAAACCAAGAACACGGAATTCCTGGAAGGTCCAGCCGGCGAAGTGGCCAAGAAGCTGGTGGACAAGTTGCGCAATGAAGTGCGGGTGCTGTAGTCAGAAGCTAAGACCTAGAAGCCAGGAGCTAGAAGCAGCATTTATGTCTGACACAATCCTAGTAGTCGTCGAACAACGTGAAGGCAAATTGAACCGCGTCTCCTGGGAGACGCTCACCGCGGGTCAAGCGCTTGCCGCCGAGACTGGCTGGATACTCGAGGCCGCCGTCGTCGGCCACGGCGTAGCAAATTTTGCCAACGAAGTTGCTGCCAAGAAGGTCGCAAAGGTCTACGCGGTTGAGTCGTCCAAGCTCGAACCCTACACTCCCGACGCCTTCTCGGCTGCGCTCAAGCAGTTCATCGAATCGAAGCAGCCCAAGCTGGTGCTGATGCCGCATACGTACCAGGTGCGCGATTTTGTTCCCAAGCTGGCCACCGCCATGGGACGGACGGCGATCAGCGATTGCATCGGCTACAAGAAGGAAGGCGGCAAGCTGCTCTTCACCCGCCAGATGTTTCAGGGCAAGCTCGCAGCAGACGTGAGCTTCACCTGCGATGCTCCCTGGTTTGTCACCTTCCAGAACGGAGCTTTTCGCGGAGACAAAGCCGAAGCCGGGGCCAGCCCGGCGCCGGTCGAGACGGTGAACGTAAGTATTGCGGACGGTGTCATTCGCAACAAGCCCCAAGAGGTTTTCAAGGAAGCCAAGCAGGCGGTTGACTTAACGCAGGCCGAGATCATCGTTTCGGTCGGTCGCGGAATCAAAGAGCAAAAAAACATCGAACTGGCGAAGCAGCTCGCCGAAGCTTTGGGCGGAGAGTTGGCGGCCTCGCGTCCGATCTGCGACTCCGGCTGGTTACCCATGGATCGCCAGATCGGCTCGTCCGGCCAGACGGTGGCACCCAAGCTGTATCTGGCGCTCGGCATCAGCGGCGCAATTCAGCACATTGTCGGAATGAAAGGCTCACGCACGATTGTCGCGATTAACAAGGACTCCGAAGCGCCGATTTTCGAGATCGCGGATTTCGCCGTGGTAGGAAATTTGTTCGACATCGTGCCGCCGCTGATTGAGGAAGTGAAGAAGGCAAAGGAAGGGAGCTGAAAGTTACACGCTTGGGTACATCGCCATAGGTAACTAATTTTCCTGGTATTCATGTCGCGGAGAAACCTCTAAAATAAGGATTATGGATATGACCCTGACAGCTGTCTACGAACAGGTGTCGAAGAGCGAGGGCAACGGCTACGTCGCCTATGTCGAAGAATTGCCCGGTGCGATTTCCGAGGGAGACACGCTGGAAGAAGCTCGCGAGAATCTGCGCGATGCGATCGAACTTCTTTTGGAAGCCAACCGCGACCTAGCCGGAAAGCGGATGCCTGGCAAGAAAATCACTAGGGAAAAGATCACGGTGTCGGTCGCTTAACGTGTCCGTCGCAAGCTCCTCGATGAAGAGTTGACCCGACACTTTGAAAGTTGCAGTAGTCCGAACGATGCCCCGCCCCCACTCCTAGCCGCCATTCAAACCCATTCGCGACCTGCAGGATGATTACAGACTCATCTCACTGATACAGTAATCGTCCTAATTGTAAATCAGTATACTTGCTTTGTGTCATAAGCATGGCATACTATGTCGGTAAAGTTGTTGGAGGGTAGTGCAGTGAAGCCAATCTGGAAAAAGCCGTACGGACCGCGTGATGACGAGTTGTGGGTTGGAGTCCCGAGCTGGGACGTGGACAACGAAAACGGGAAGCTGTCGATCAAGTTTGCGTACAGAAAGGACGGCAGGATCCCCCGGACAGCCCCTGAGGTTCCCGAAGAAGTCGCGGTCGAAATGGTTGTGATGCTGGGCGAACATGGTCGCATAAGTCCCGCAGATCGAGAGCGGCTAGAAAAGATGATCTCGCGCATGGGCGGTGTGAAACGGCAACTCGAGACAGACGAAGCGAAGCGACTCGCCAGTTATGGCGCGGAGCTGCTAAGGAGGTTCCACCTGGAGTACGAGAAAGATCCGACCCACAGGGACACAGAATATGCACGTGGCAAAGTGACTGGTTATCGTCACCTTCTCGACTTCATGTACGGGCGAGGCCAAACGGACATGATTCTCGACGCGGCCAGCCGCGAGGCCGGGTACACCGTCCCTCCAGCAGGACCAATGGCCGAAGATGGAGAGGGTTACTTCGGCTTCGATTCGGGTGCGCACATGTTCATCGGCAAGCTGCCCGAAACGAAAGGTTGAATGACTTCGCGAGGTAGGGCACCTAAGGCCGACATCATCAGTGAAATCGTCTAGAAAAACGACGGGATGAACCCTTCCGAGGATGGCAGTTTGCAACGCCCCACCTTGAAGGGCGACATAAAGAGAGCTGAATGAAGCGCCAAGACTTAATCCGCCATTTGGAAGCGAACGGCTGTGTACTCCTTCGCGAAGGCGCCAAGCATAGTGTCTACTACAATTCTGCGGCCCAGCGCACCAGCACCGTTCCACGACATCGCGAGATCAAGAAGCCGACCGCGATTCGAATTTGTAAACAACTCGCCGTGCCTGATCCCCTTCGCTGAATGGCCCAGATAATTTACCATAACCAGTCGCCGCGTTTGGTGACCCACGTTTGTCCGCGTGAATCTGTGGCAAGAAATCTGGTGCTTAGGTAATCAAGAATTGACTAGTTTATTGACCATAGATAGAATAGTGGTCATGAATGATGTTTCTATCTCTGAGTTTAAAGCCAAGTGTCTTGGCCTGATTGAACGAGTGCATAAAACGCGCCAGCCTCTGCGGATTACACGCCATGGCCGCCCGGTTGCGGAAGTCATTCCGGCGGGGCCCGACCGCAAGCGAAAGTTCTTGGGAGACATGATCGGAACCGCCGAAATCGTGGGCGACATCGTTTCCCCAGTCATCGATCTGGAAGACATTGAGGCGTACCGCGATTGAACCTGCTTCTCGATACCCATATCTGGATTTGGAGCAAATTGGATCCGAAGCGGATAGGAAGAGGTGCAGCGCGGGAGTTGTCGAACAATGACAACGATCTGTGGCTGTCGCCGGTCAGTGTTTGGGAAGCTCTCGCACTGATGCAAAAGGGCCGCATTCGTGTCACAGATCCGATGGCTTGGGTCGAGCGCGCTGCTGATCAGCTACGAGAAGCGCCGCTCACTCAGGAAATTGTTCGCACTGGTTTCGCGCTGTCTTTGCCTCACGCCGATCCGGCAGACCGATTCTTAGCGGCTACCGCCAAGGTTCTGAAGTTAACTTTGGTGACGGCGGATCAAACGTTGCTAGGCTTGGGCGAGATAGCCAGTCTGGCGAACCGATAGGGCAGCCTTATGTTGACGTTGCTCACACCCACCGCGGTTGCGATTGTCTCGTGGTTCGTGGGCAGTTGGCTATCGGTGAGGCGTGATCGAGCGAACAAACGTCGCGACCTCCGTCTTGCGGCCTACCTTTGATGCGAAAGAGAAGGTAATGACCCGAGTTTATTCGTTACGAGTTTGCAGCATAGATTGTTTAATGACCACACAGTCCGGCTAGAATACAGTGTGCACAGTTGAAGTGTAGCTCCTGACGAAGGAGGGGGAATGAGAAGAGCGACGAAACAAGCGGCGAATGGAAGAAAGACCAAGGCCAAGCTCTCTGACCGCAGTCAGGCACTGCTTGAACGGATTCGCCGCCGACGCGAACAGATTCGAGAACGTGTGGGCTTGCTGTCAGATAGCTCCGAGTTGATTCGGGAAGAGAGAGACCGCCGATTCTGAACTACGTGGTGGATGCCAGTGTGTCGCTAAAGTGGTTTCTGCCCGAGAGTAGCAACTCGGAGGCAGAGACTCTCTTGACAGCCTTTCTGATCGGGACGGTCAACCTGTATGCTGCTGATTGAAGCAGCGAGTGCGCTGTGGCGGCGGTCGGTTGTACTCAAGGAGTTGTCCTCGTCTGACGCGAAAGCGATCTACAGGGATCTGCTCACTCTTCCATTGAACCTCCAACCATCAGAGCGTCTGGCTGCATCCGCCTTCTCGCTGGCGATAACACATCGCCATTCAGCATACGATTCCCTCTATTGCGCACTGGCAATTGAAATGGATTGCGAGTTCCTAACGGCGGACCGTACCCTTGTGGCGAAGTTAGGGCGAGCAATGCCATTCATTCGGCATATCTCGGCGATTGACCTATGAACATCGTTTTCCGCAAACCTGTTGAAGGCGTGGAACGTCCTCAGATGCCCGCCGATGTCGTCATCGTCGGCGGTGGGCCCGCGGGGATGGCCTGCGCTTTGCATCTCTCACAGCTCATTGACGCGCACAATTCTACAAATCTTGATTCGCAACTGAGTAAAGAAAACATCTACGTGCTCGAAAAAGCTCGCGAGGTTGGCCAGCATTGTCTCTCTGGCGCGCTGCTGGATCCGCGGTCCATGCGCGAACTGCTTCCGGGCTTCGAAAAAGAGGCTCCACTCGACGCCGAGGTTACCAAAGAAGCGGTTTACTTTCTCACCGAGAAGGGTAAATTCAAGTTGCCCATTACGCCTCCACCTCTGCGCGACCACGGCAATTACGTCATCTCGCTGAATCGTTTTGTGAAGTGGCTGGGCAGCAAGGTCGAGGAAACCGGGATTACGATATTCACCGGCTTCGCGGGATCAGAGTTGCTTTTCGACGGCCCGCGCGTTACCGGAGTCCGCACGGACGATAAAGGTGTGGACAAAGAGGGTCACCAGAAATCAAATTTCGAACCGGGATACGATCTGCATGCCAAAGTCGTCATCCTCGCAGAAGGCACGCGCGGGTCGTTAACCAAGCAACTCATCGCGAAATTCGATCTTGCGAAGAACAGCAATCCGCAGACCTACGGGCAGGGCATAAAAGAGTTGTGGGAGGTGCCGTCGGGCCGCATCGCTCCCGGCGAAGTGATCTACACCATGGGCTGGCCACTGACAACAAAAGAGTATGGCGGCGCCTGGATTTACGGTGGAAAGGACAACATCGTTTCGCTCGGCTTCGTCACTGGCCTCGATTACCCCGATCCGCGCCTGGATCCGCAGCGCGTGTTGCAGGATTTCAAGCAGCATCCCTTCGTCGCCAGCCTGCTCGCGGGCGGCAAGATGATTCGCTACGGAGCAAAGTCACTGCCTTACGGCGGCTGGTGGGCGATTCCGCCAGTCGCGGGCGACGGCTGGATGATCCTCGGCGACTCCGCCGGTTTCCTCAACTCCCAGCGCCTCAAGGGAATTCACCTGGCCATCAAGAGCGGCATGCTGGCAGCCGAAACTGCTTTCGACGCGCTCAAGAAAGACGATTCTTCCGCCGCGACGCTGGGCGGATTCCAAAAGAAAGTCGAATCCAGTTGGATCAAAGACGAACTTTGGAAGGTACGCAACTTTCATCAGGGGTTTGAGCACGGATTCTTCGCCGGCTTGTTCCACGCCGGAATTCAGCAATTCACAGGAGGACGCGGACTGCGCAACCGGTACCCTGGGACCGCCGGCTATCAGCAGATGAAAAAGCTTGCCGAACTGCCCGTCGACGGTGGAAACGAAGCTCATCTCCTCGGTCCCGCGAAAGGCGACGGCAAGCTCACCTTCGACAAACTCACCGACCTGTATCACTCAGGTACGAAACATGAGGAAGATCAGCCGGCGCACTTGGTCATTGACGACACCAACATCTGCAACACCCGTTGCGTGAAAGAATTCGGCAGCCCTTGCCAGAATTTTTGCCCAGCCAACGTTTACGAAATGGTGGACGACGCCGAGCAACCCAACGGCAAGCGCATCAGCCTGAATCCTTCGAACTGCGTTCACTGCAAGACCTGCGACATTGCCGATCCCTATCAAATAATCACCTGGGTTCCACCGGAAGGCGGCGGCGGGCCCAACTATGACGGCATGTGAATGAGAAAAAATGATGCTGAACCGATCCCGCAACGCCGTGCAGTTCCTCTTCGTCGCTCTCCTTTGTCTCTCGGCCCGGGCACAACAACCCTCCATCCCGACGACAGGTTTTCAAAGTCTGGACCAATACCGGGCGTCGCGCGTCGCGATCTTCACGGACGATTTCGGCCAGCTCGCTCGCTATCGCGAAGCCAACGCCAAGTTGACGCCGCCGGCGTCGGGTGAGAAGCGCGTCGTCTTCTTCGGCGATTCCATAACCGACCTGTGGAAGCTGGAAGAATATTTTCCCGGCAAACCCTACATCAACCGCGGTATCAGTGGACAAACCACGCCGCAGATGCTGGTGCGCTTCCGCCAGGACGCAATCGATCTGCAGCCCAAAGTGGTTATCATTCTGGCCGGCACCAATGACATCGCCGGCAATACTGGTCCCATGCGGATCGAGGACATCGAAGCCAACTATGCTTCCATGGCGGAGTTGGCGCGATCACACGGCATTCATGTGGTGTTTTCTTCCATCCTGCCTGTACACGACTACACGCCGCAGTCGCATGATTTGTTTGCCCAGCGTTCGCCCAAAAAGGTTCTAGAACTGAATCGCTGGTTGAAGGCCTATTCCGCCGCGAACGGCCAAGTGTATCTCGATTATTTCAGCGCCATGGTGGACGACAAGGGTCTATTGAAGCAGGGTTTTGCCGACGATGGCCTCCACCCGAATGTTGCAGGTTACAGGCTGATGGCGCCGCTGGCCCAGGCAGCCATCGACAAAGCGCTGGCGCGGTCTGCCAAGCCTTAGTTGTGTCTTCGATCGCCTGTCTGCATCTATAATGAATACGAGTTTCCGACCGCCTTGGCCTTTGGGCATACCCCGGCTGTGGTGGCGAGGGAGGGATTACGCGGGCGAGGGTGCCCGCGCCACACTCTCCCAAGGGTGCTGGTGGAAACGCCCGCGCCTCCCGTGCTTCGTGAGGAGCATATTGGAAAGGAAGCGCCCGTTGGGACAATCCCGCCAGCGTTGACTCTTTCCGGAAACAGTCGTTGGTTGTTTGCAAGAACTTCCGGTGACAACCCGGCCAACGACCGATGACTATCGACCAACGACCGTGACCCTCGCCGACAAATTCGGCCGCCCCATCACCGATCTCCGGATCTCGATCACCGATCGCTGCAACTACAAGTGTGTCTACTGCCGCACTGGCAACGAAGGCGCGCTGTACGGCGACCTGCCGTTCGCTGACTACTTCCGTATGGCGCGGATATTCGCGGCATTGGGGATTAAGAAAATCCGTCTGACCGGCGGCGAGCCGCTGTTGCGCAATGGCGTGGTTGATTTTGTCCATGAACTGGCAAAGCTCCGCTCCGCCGACGGCGAAGCACTTGACCTCGCGATGACCACCAACGGTCATCTGCTCACGGAGATGGCGCAACCGCTCAAGGATGCTGGGCTGAATCGCATCACCGTCAGCATGGATGCGGTCGATCCTGATCGCTTCACTCGCATCACCCGTGTGCCCAATGGATACGACCACGTCCTGGCGGGAATCCGGGCCTCTCGTCGCGCGGGGCTGTGGCCGGTCAAAGTCAACTGCGTGCTGATGCGCGGCTTCAACGAAGACCAGATCATTCCCTTCGGCATGTTTGCCCGCGAAGAGGGCGTCATCGTCCGCTTCATCGAATTCATGCCGCTCGAAGAAGACCGGACCTGGTCACCAGCCACGGTTGTTACACTCGATGAAATTGTTCAGCGCATGGCGGAGTACCGACCATTGGTCGAAATCCCGCGCGCGCGCAGCGAGACTGCCCGCCGGTATCATTTCGACGACGGTGTCGGCGAGATCGGAATCATCGCTCCGGTTTCGCATCCCTTCTGCGGACACTGCAGCCGTATTCGCATCACATCCGATGGCAAAATCCGTACCTGCCTATTTTCAGTGTGGGACCACGATCTGCACGAACTAATGAGTCGCGGCGCGTCAGACGACCAGTTGGTCGAGTTCATCCGCAGCGTCGTACAGAAAAAAGAAGAACGCCACCACATCGGCGAGCCAGATTTCGTGCCCGCGTCGCGGACGATGGTCCACATCGGCGGGTAGCTGTCAGCCCTAAGAACATAAACCACAAAGGACACAAAGGTACACGAAGAAACCCGGCAGCCCGGTTTCCTTTGTGAACCTGCGTGTCCTTTGTGGTTAACGCATTTCGCCCGGGAACCCGCCGAACGGCTTCACGTTTTGCAGAACAGCAAAGTGATATAAGTTCAAGGTGAAACGAATCGCTCTTTGGCTGACGATTGTCGCGGCGTCTGTAAACATTTTTGCCCAAGGCGTACCGTCGAGTGCGCATGCTGTTCCTAGCGCCCCGTCCTACCTCGGCTTTGACCGGAACAATTATCCTGCCGACCAGAATCTGAAGGTTCTTCGCCAGACATTTTCCTACACCGGTTTCTGGCTCAACCACCCGCCCAGCGCGAGGACTAATACGTGGAGTGGTAAACGAAAAACGTTGCAATCGGCGGGGTTCGGATTTCTGGTGCTCTTCAACGGCCGCCTGTTCAACGAGCTGAAATCCGTTTCGAACGCGAGCAAACTTGGCAAGTCGGACGCGCGGGCGGCTGTGGCGGCGGCACGACGCGAGGGCTTTCCCGCGAAAACCATCGTCTTCCTCGACCAGGAACAAGGCGGCCGGATGCTGCCTGAGCAGAAAGCGTATATCTATGCTTGGGTTGACGGGGTGACGGCGGGTGGCTTCGCGCCCGGCATTTACTGTTCTGGGATCTCGGCCGCGAAAGAAGGTGGTGAAGACATCGTTACCGCGGACGATATCCGCCAGAATGGAGGCGCAAGGAAGATCGTCTTCTGGGTCACGAATGATGCCTGTCCACCTTCGCCAGGGTGCGCTTTTCCCAACAAGGCGCCGAGTCCTGCTGACAGCGGCATTCCCTTCGCTGACATTTGGCAGTTCGCCCAGTCGCCGAAGAGGCCCGCGGTTGCGGCCAGTTGCCCGGCAAACTACAATCCCGACGGCAACTGTTATCCGCCGGGGATCAGCGTCGCACAACACCTGCACATCGATGTAAACGGTGCAACGACGCCGGATCCGTCACACGGCCGCGGTCGGTAGCGCGACTTGTACAGACGTTGCTTGCAACGTCTGGGTTGGGATGCGGTGCAACAGAAGACATAGCAAGCTACGTCTCTACAGTTTGTGTTCGGCCCCTGAAACGGTGCACAATAGTTCCCGATACTCAGTTACTTGCGGTGGTTGCTTTCGTCGCCTGAAAAAAGCGACTCTTTCCGACGCCATTGAGCATCTGAACTACCGTGAAGAGTTAGTGGCTTCAACATCCCCGCCGGTTGGGCGTGGCGTAGTTTTCAAACGTCGCGCAGTGAATCGGCTGGAGCCGCTGGAAGCTTTCAACATCCCCGTTCCGGATCCAGCGTTCGCCTTTTGCGGAACAGCTGCAGTTGCATTCGCATCCGGAGCTGAAGGCGAGACATGACAATGGCAACCACAGCAGCTGTTTGCAGTCTGGACAATTACCTCGTCCTGCCCGACAACACCATGGACGACCGCATAGCCGCCGCCCGCGAGGCTTTGAGCCGCGAATGCGTGATTCTCGGCCATCACTATCAACGCGACGAAGTCATCCGCTTTGCCGATTTCCGCGGCGACTCCTACAAATTAGCGCAGGAGGCCGCGCACGCTGGGGGAAAGTACATCGTCTTCTGCGGCGTGCATTTCATGGCCGAAAGCGCCGACGTCTTAAGCCGCCCCGGCCAAGTGACGATCCTGCCTGATTTGAACGCGGGCTGCTCCATGGCCGACATGGCCGAAATTACCCAGGTGGAAAATTGCTGGGAGCAACTCATCGCCGCTGGATTAACCTCCGACGCGGGCGAGGGCATCACGCCGATCACCTACATGAATTCCACGGCCGCCATCAAAGCCTTCTGCGGCGAACGTGGCGGCGTGGTTTGCACTTCCTCCAACGCGTCTGGCGCATTTCAGTGGGGCCTCGCAAAGACTCCCAAACTTCTTTTCCTTCCCGATCAGCATCTCGGTCGCAACACCGGTTTCAACCTCGGCATTCCGCTGAACGAAATGGTTGTCTGGGATCCTTATCTAATTAACGGCGGCCTGACTCCTGAACGGTTGCGGACAGCGAAAGTGGTTTTGTGGAAAGGCCACTGCTCGGTCCACCAACGATTCCTGCCAGAACACGTGGATAAGGTCCGGGCCAAGTATCCCGGCATCCAGGTGATTGCGCATCCCGAGTGCCGCTGGGAAGTCTGTCAGAAGGCCGATGGCATCGGCTCAACCGAAGGGCTGCTGAAGATGATTCGCCGGGCGCCGTCGGGGACGATGTTTGCGGGGCACAGAAATCCATCTGGTAAACCGCATGGGCAAGGAATTTGCCGCGGAAGGAAAGAAAGTCATCACTCTCGACGACTCCGGCTGCCTGTGTACCACTATGTTCCGCATTTCGCCACAACATCTGTGCTGGGTGCTGGAAAATCTGATCGAAGGCAACATCGTAAATCAGATCAAAGTAAAAGATGACGTGAAGCACTGGGCGCAAGTCGCGCTCGACAGAATGCTGGAAATTCAATAAGGTCGTTGGTCGTGGGTCGTCGGCGGGACCACGCGGGGACACCGACCAACGACTAACGAACAACGACCGAACTCCCGCCGCAAAATAGACTAGAATAGAACCATACCTCTATGGCCGATCGAACTTTTACCCTTGAAGAAGCCCAATCTCTCCTCCCAGTGCTGGAGTCGCTGCTACGCACCGCCATCGACGGCAAGAAACTCATCGAGGCCGTGGATACCGAACTCCAAGAACTCGCTCACCGCGTTTTCCTCCGCGGCGGATTGCTGGTGAATGTGGTACACATGGCGCGACGGAAGGCTGAGCGCGAGAAGGCCATCCCGCGCGTGAAGGACGCCCTCGCGGAGATCGATGCCTCCGGCGTCCAGGTGAAGGATCTTGATATCGGACTGCTCGACTTTCCCTGCAAAGTCGACGGCCACGTCTTACTGCTCTGCTGGAAGCTAGGGGAGTCCGGGATCACGCACTGGCACGATACCAGCGAAGGCTTCGCCGGCCGTAAGCCCATCGATGAGAAGATCACCAAGGCGAAGAAAGCGAACTAGTCGTTGGCCGGTAGCCCTTGGTCGTTGGTCAAAACGGTTCGCCCCCGGTCTCGTCGCGTAGAGGTTTCGACCAATGACGAACGACCTCTGTCTCTGTCTCTGTCTCTTTACATGCTTTTACCTTCCTTTACGTACTCTTTACCTGGGATTGGCTTTCTGATCGCTACGATGGGCAGAGCGAACTCTCTTGAATCGATTGTCTGTGCTGGTCTGTGACATCGTCCTCCTGGTGATCCCATGCACGCTGCTGGCCCAGCATGGAGGACACGGTGCAGGCGCCGGGCGCCCTCCGGCCGGGGCGTCCAACCCAGCGCCTGAAAACAGCGACATGAAGGATTTCAATCGCGCCATTGCGCTGCAAGCAACTCCAGAGCAGGTGGCGTGGTTCCAACAACTGACGAAGAGCACCGAAGCCGCGCGAAAAGAGGCGCAGGAACTTATTCAACTAGCTGAACATGCAAAAAAGCCTGATTCCTCGCACTACGCGGACTTAAACGACGCAGTGGAGGAGGCACAGAGTAACAGCCGGCAGTTTGTGAGGAGCTTTTCCACTCCGCAACAGTCAGGATTAAAGGATCAAACCAAGAAGCTGGACAAGGCGAACGCGGATGTCTCCAAACAGAGCAAGGCTCTCACTCAGGAATTGGAGCGGTCACAGTTCGACGGCAAGAAAATGGCCAACGTCATGGAAAAACTAAACAAGGTGCTCACCGGCTTTCAGACCGACCAACTCGATATCGGAAAAGAAATGGGAATTCAGCCCGAGGAACATCCTCAATGAGCACGACGCCGATCAAGCGACACCATGCCTGCCTGAGCCTCGTGCTCATCTCTTTGCTCTTAGTCAATTCGCCAACGCATGGCCAGGACGCACATGCTCAGCCCGTGACCACCATGTCCGTCGACGTTAAAGTGGTGACTTTGCCCGTCACCGTTCGCGACAAGAAAGGCCAAATCGTCCGCAGTCTGACCAAGGACGATTTCGTCCTTCAGGAAGACGGCCGTCCGCAAACGATCAAGTATTTTAACCAGGACACCAACCTTCCGCTCACTCTCGGTCTACTCGTCGATACCAGCCTGAGTCAGAGAAACGTTCTGGACCAGGAGCGAAATGCCAGCAAGGCCTTTCTCGACCAGATGCTCACCGACGCCAAGGACAAAGCGTTCCTCATTCATTTTGATCGTGAGGTCGAACTCCTTCAGGACCTCACTTCATCGCGTGACAAGCTGCAAGCGGCGCTTGAGTTGCTGCAGACCCCGCAGCTTGATCGCAACGGAGGAGGATCGTCCGACCCGCAACCTTCGCCGGGCGGGAATGGCCAACCCCAGATGCACAGAGGAGCTGGCACGCTGCTTTACGATGCTATCTTCCTGGCCTCGAACGAACTGATGAAAAAGCAGCAGGGCCGCAAAGCGCTCATCGTTCTTACCGACGGAGACGATCGAGGCAGCAAAGAGTCGCTGCAAAGCGCCATCGAAGCCGCCCAGCGCGCCGACACTGTGGTTTACTCCATCCTTTTCGCCGACAAGCATGAGGAAAGCAACGGCTTTAGTCACCATGGGGGCGGTGGAATGGGCGGACACGGTGGAGGCTTTCCAGGCGGAGGTTGGCCGGGTGGTGGTGGGCCCGGAGGCGGAGGCCACGGCGGCGGGCGCTATCCTCAGGAAGCTCACGTGGATGGCAAGAAGATTCTGGATCAAATTTCCAGAGAAACCGGTGGCCGTCTCTACGAAGTCTCCAAAAAGCAGGCGATCGATCAAATTTACGACAGCATCGCCGAAGAGCTGCGGACCCAGTACAATCTCGGCTACACCTCCGACAAAAGCAACGCGGAAGCCGGATATCACAAGATCAGCCTGGCAGCCAAGCAGAAGGACCTGGTCGTCCAAACCCGGGATGGATACTACGCGGACCGGTGAGAAGAAGAGCAATACTTAGAAATCAGTCAAGCTGATTCTTGCCGTACCTTGCGACCCTCTGGACGGCTAAGTGCCAATTGCTAAATGCCTTCCACCTCAAAATTTAGTCCGCAACTATTGCCGCATGTCTACGTTCTTTAGTTTGGCGCGTCGTAGCAGGACAGGTACCGCCGTGCAGGTGTGACTATGCTTGCCGGGAATCTTCTCTGCTACAATTTATTAGCGCCGCTGTGAACTGCCGCCATCGGCAGTTTCCCCGGAGGCTTTCCTAACATGCTGAGCAGTAGGAAGAAACTTCAAATCGTGGTTGCATTTGCGACCCTCTTCTTGTTCGCCGCAGGAGTCGGTTGCAGCGGCTTTTTTGTTGACCCGGTGCTGACCTCCATCGCCGTGGGGCCTACAGCAACCATCCAACAGGGTGCGACTGTGCAGGAGAGCGCCATCGGAACCTACAACGACGGGTCCACAAAAGTCCTCGGTACGGGTGTGCAATGGAGCAGCAGTGACGCGACCGCGGCCAGCGTAAATAGTTCAGGATTGGTGACTGGCGTCTCCCAAGGCAGTGCAACCATCACTGGCGCTTTCCAGGCCACCAGTGGCACCTCGAGTATCACCGTCAACCTCGGAAACGTGACCGCCCTCGTAACCAAGCCTGCCGGCACCGTAAGCATCAAAGCCAATGCACAGCAAGCTTTCTATGCCTATGCCACCGTCACTGGAGAGAGCAGCCCGGTTGACGTCTCGGCAACCGCAAACTGGGTGTTGTCCGACACCACTGACTTCAGTTTAGTTCAGGGAGACCCGGTGACGGTCACGGCGCTAACCAGTGCCGTTACTTTGTCGCCGGCGACACTTACGGTAAGCTATAGCAGCACCAACACCATCACGGCGATCCCAGTGACACTCACAATCATCCCATAACGCGCCACAATGTCTGACATTCGCCGTATCGGCATTTGCACCGGGGGCGGCGACGCTCCCGGTCTGAATGCCGTGATCCGCGCGGCCGTCAAGTGTGCCATTCTCAAATACCACTGGCAGGTTATTGGCATCCCCGACGGCTTCGATGGTCTGATCTGGCCGGAAAAATCGCGCACCCTCACCCTCAAGGACGTCAGCGGAATTCTGCCCCGCGGCGGCACCATCCTCGGCACCACCAACCGCGGCAATCCCTTCCACTATGTCACCGTCGAGAATGGCGGGGAAACGGTTCGCGATATTTCCGACGAGGTCATCGCAAACTCGCACCAGCTTGGAATCGACGCCGTAATCAGCATCGGCGGAGACGGTTCCCAGAAGATCGCGCTGGATCTCTTCCACAAGGGTATGAAGATCGTGGGCGTGCCCAAGACGATCGACAACGATCTTTCCGCCACTGAAGTTACATTCGGTTTTGATACTGCACTGGCAACGGCCACCGACGCGGTCGACAAAATTCACACCACCGCCGAGTCGCACCACCGCATCATGGTGGTCGAAGTCATGGGCCGGGACGCGGGCTGGATCGCACTGGAAGCCGGGATCGCCGGCGGCGCTCACGTCATCCTGATCCCTGAGATTCCGTTCACCGTTCAGAAAATCTGCGAGCACGTGGCCTTACGCGAATCCTACGGCAAACGCTTCACGATTATTGTTGTGGCAGAAGGCATCAAGCTGCCAACGGAATGGCAGGAACACCGCCGAACCGGATCGGTCGGCAATCGGATCGGTGATTCCGTTGCCAGGGGAACCGGAAAAGACGTGCGCGTCAGCGTATTGGGGCACATCCAGCGCGGCGGTTCGCCGACCCCCTACGACCGCATCCTGGCCACACGTTTCGGCGTGGCCGCGGTCGATCTGATCGCCGAGGGAGGATTCGGCAAGATGGTCTGCCTGCACAAAACCCAAATCGATTCAGTGAACATCGCCGACGCCATTGGCCAGTTGAAAACCGTAAATCCTCATGGACAAATCGTGAACACCGCCCGCGCCATCGGCATCTGTTTCGGCGATTGAAAGGCTATGAGGTAATTTTCCTTTGTGTATCTTCGTGGTTATCGATTTTCCTCACTCACAAAACTAATGACCTCAAAGGACACGAGAAATTCTGCCCGGAATTTCTCAGCGTCCTCCGCGTTCCAAGATTTTAAGCAACCCCTGCGCTATAGTGTTTTGTGGTCTCCGTGAGAACAAGTTGGCGATCCGCGTGGCTCCCGCTCCTGCTGGCGCTCCTGCTATCCGGCTGCGGTCGTGGTCGAGGACGGGTGCAGGAAATCGCCTACGTCTCCGCCCCCCAAGCGATTCTGCGCGACCACGTTTCCGCGGTCTTCAGCAAGACGGGCGTCGTGAAGAACGGCGATCGCGTCCAGGTCCTCGAGCGCGAGCGCCGCTTCGCCCGGGTGCGTACGGACAGCGGTGCGGAAGGCTGGATCGAGCAGCGCTCGCTGGTCCCGCAGTCGATTTACGATGGATTTCAGAGGCTGTCGCAACAAGCCCAGAACGCCCCGATCCAGGCCACTGGTACAACGCGCAATGACACTAACATCCACCTCGACCCCGGCCGCGAGACCGAACATCTCTATCAATTGAACGCAGGATCCAAAGTTTCCCTCCTGAAGCGCGCCACCGCCGAGAAACCAGTGCCAGGCGCGGGCGCAAGGCCTGCCAGTACCAACAAGAACGATTCGACCAAGCCGCCGCCCGTGATGGAAGACTGGTGGCTCATCCGCGATCCTGACGCCCGCGTCGGTTGGGTTCTGGCCCGCATGGTCGATCTCGATGTGCCCCTTGAAATTGCGCAGTATGCCGAAGGTCAGCGAATCGTCGCCTTCTTTGTCCTCAACCAGGTGGCCGACGGAGACAAGAAAGTCTCCCAATACCTGGTCGTGCTTACCGAACCTAAGGATGGTCTACCCTTTGACTACAACCAGGTCCGTGTCTTCACCTGGAACGTGAAACGCCATCGCTACGAAACCGCCTATCGCGAGCACAATCTGAACGGAGTCCTGCCGATAACGGTTTCGCAGGAAAATTTCGACAAAGAAGGCATGCTGCCAGTATTCGTTCTACAGGTGAAAGACGACGATGGCAACCTGAGCCCGCGAAAGTACAAGATGAACACTCCGATTGTGCGCCGCGTTTTGGCACCGGGAGAGTCGCCACAGAGAACCGTCGCGCACAAACGACAACGGTAGCGGACCCCCCGGCAGCCGAATCATGAGACCGTGTGAGGAACAATCTACGGCTTGGATTCTTGTAGAAGCACAACGTCGGAATCGGTGTGGCCTCGCAGGATGCCGAGATTCTTGCCATCCGGCGACCAGTGAAAGGCGTAGATTTGCTCGGAATTGAAGTGCGTAATCTGCCGCCCAGGGTCGCCATCGATAGGCTGAATCCATACGTTGTCCACACCATTCTCGGCGATAGGGTAGGCGACAGCCTTTCCATCCGCAGTGATTTGCACGCCCCTGGAAACCCGCGGATTAGCTTGCAAGAAACGCGGAGAACTCAGAGTTCTTTTTATCACGTTGAAACGCTGTTGACCGCCAAAGCCGCAGCGACTGTTAGGCGCGAAGTGTGTCTCGGACAAACGCAGGGACAAGGTGTTCCCGTCGTCCTCAATGTTCCCAAGCTGTAGTCAGAGGCCGGAGAGCTGGCGCAGTGTCGCGAGCAAATCGGCATAGGGGGAGTGGTCACCCACTCTCCCCTGCCACACCACCGGACATGCGGGTCCGCATCCGGCGGTTCAGTTCGGTTGAGCTAGAGTACGTCCAGCAACCGAGGAAGACCGAGCATATCGAAGTAAGCAATCGGAAACGCAGACGACAGGGCCGGACTGTTGGCGATGCGCCATGGTCCATGGGGACTACCGGCGGTTTGGGCCGCGAGGTCATGTCCGATGTTTCGCTGGCGTAGCCGAACATACCGCACCTTGCTGCGCTTCCATTGCTTCCAGATCACGGAGCGCAACCTGCGTCGCATCCATTCCTCTAGCTTTCGCAGCACCGAGGGCGTCTGGCTGAAGCCGAAGTAACTCTTCCATCCGCGTACATAGGTGGCGAGTTCCTTCGTCATCTGCTCCAGACTGATGCCCCGTGTTCGTCGCGTCAGTTCCCGGACTCTTTGCTTGCAGCGGAGCAGAGCCTTGGGCGCGATGCGCCGTTTCGGTCTGGTCCCGCTCGTAAAGCTAAAGCCCAGAAACTTGCGCTCCTGCGGTCGTGCCACCGCGCTCTTCGACTCGTTCACCTTGAGCTTGAGTCGCCGTCGCAGGAAACTGGTCACGCTTTGCATGACTCGCTTTCCTGCCCGCTCGCTCGCCACGTAGATATTGCAATCATCCGCGTAGCGCACGAAACGGTGCTGGCGCCGCTCTAACTCGCGGTCGAGTTCGTCGAGCACGAGATTCGACAGCAGCGGTGACAAAGGCCCTCCTTGCGGAGTTCCTTCTTCCACCGGACTCACCAGCCCGTTTTCCATCACGCCCGACTCCAGGAACGCTCGGATCAACTTGAGCATTCTCTTGTCGCTCACCCGCCGCGCGACCGCCGCCATCAGTTTGTCGTGGTTCACTCGATCGAAGAACTTTTCCAGATCAAAGTCCACCACCCAGCGGTTGCCCTCGGCGATATACTGCTGCGCCTGGGCCACCGCCTGATGCGCCGAACGCTGCGGACGAAAGCCGTGACTGTGTTCGGAAAACGTCGGGTCCCATCTGCGCTGCAGAACCTGCATCACCGCCTGCTGGATAAATCGATCCAGCACCGTCGGAATGCCCAACTTGCGCACTCCTCCGTCCGGCTTCGCGATCTCTACTCGCCTCACCGGTCGCGGCCGATACGTTCCGCTCATCAGCTGTTCCCGTATTGCTGGCCAGTGCTGCTTCAGGTAGCCCGGCAACTCCGACACTTTCATGCCGTCGATCCCCGGACTCCCCTTGTTGGACTTCACTCGTCGTAAAGCCCGCTGGCAGTTCTCCCGCCCGCAGACTTCTTCCATCACTTGCTCTTCTCCAGCCGGACTTTCGGTTTCGCATTTCGCCGTGAGCGATTCGGTCCCTTCCCCAGGAGCCCTTGGAGCTTCACTCCTCCCCTCCCCGGTAAAGGCCAGCAACATCTGTAGCTGGTTCTTCTGCCGCTTGTCGTTCATCGAGTCCTGCGTCCTACTCGCCGCTCCTTGCTGTTCGGGCCTTCGACCTCGCGGCCTACTATGCCCTCTGCTGACTCCCGCCCCACGGTCAGAATGGATCGCTCCACCCTCAGTCACGATGCCGTGACGTGCGGCGGGTCTCCCGAAGTAAGTTCGACCGCCTTCGCCGCGCAACCGCCGGATTTACCACCAGTGTGCTTGGTGGACCTGGGCTTCGCTGTCCTTTGCCAGCTCGCCCCACACCGTAGGCCTCATCATCCGGTTCTTGTTCATCGGCTCGCGCCTTTGATCCACGCTTCTTTCAGACCCCGCCTCGCGACGACGCCCTTGCGCTTCTCTAGCCCTTCACCTCCACCAGGCTGGGCAGGGGACTTTCACCCCCAAGCTGTCGAACATGTTCGGCACACAATACAAAGGCCGACCTCTCGGCCGGCCTTTTCACACAGCAAATTCGATTGCTACTTCTTGGCCGGAGGGGCGATCGCGTCTTTGGTAGCCTTCGCCACGCGGAACTTCACCACGGTCTTGGCCTTGATCTGGATGGGTTCGCCGGTTTGCGGGTTGCGTCCCATGCGAGCCTTGCGATGAGCCTTCACCAGACGGCCGAGTCCGGGGATGACGAACACACCATTCTTCTTGGTCTCTTTTACGGCGACATCGGTGAGGTTCTCAAGAAATGCGGCTGCTGTTTTGTTGTTGCTTTCAAGTTTCTCCGCCAGATGGCGGACGAGTTGCGTCTTGGTCATGCCTGAAGCCATGAAACCTCCTCTAGGTGGAACTCTGATTTTCCTGCGATGCGAGCATGTTATACCATGTTTCCTGTGGAAAAACAGCGTTTCAGCCGCATTTTATGCGGTTTTTTTCATTTAGGAACCTCGAAAGGCCCTAAAAATCAGGTTTTTTGGCGTTTGCCCGTTCCCGCGCGACTCCATTGAGCTAACTTTGGCCCCACTGGGAAAGGCGGGGCGGTTCGTCCAGGGCGATCCATCCTGCGTGTGATAATGATCTTCAGGAGCCGACTTTCGTGAGTTGCGCGATTTGCGAGAAGCGAAAAGAGAAACGCTTTTGTCCCGCTATTCACGGACGCATTTGCCCGCAGTGTTGCGGCGAGCAGCGCGAAGTGACGCTCGATTGCCCCAGCGATTGCGTGTATCTGCAACAGGCGCGCGAGCACGAAAAGCCGCGGCCCTTGGACGATTTGGATGGGGCATCCTTATTTTCGCAGGTGGAGATCGGCGAGCAATTCCTCTACGACCACGAACAGCTGATTCTGGGCCTGACCTACGCGTTGGCAAGAAGCGCGCAGGCGGACCGGCTCGTCAAAGACTCCGATCTGATTGCCGCGCTCGCATCGATGGCCAAGAAGCAAGAAACGCTGGTGAACTCGGGGCTGCACTATGAGACTCCGATTACGAGCTTGAGCCAGCAGGCGGTTGTCGCCGAAGTGCATAGGATGCTGAAGGAGTATCGCGAGGCGGAACAAAAGCACCTCGGTTTCAGTAGGCTTCACGATTCCGATGTGCTGCGCGCTCTCGTTTTCTTGTTGCGCATGGGCTATGCCCGCACTTCGGGAAGGCCAAAGGCGCGAGCCTTCGTGGATTTCGTCGTGGCGCAGTTTCCGGAGAAACAATCAGCAGTGGTTGCTCCGGGAAAAACTGCGAGCCGGCTTATTATTCCGTAAAGATCAGAATCCGCCGCGGATCTCCGCGGATGAACGCGGATAAGTCAAAAACAAGAGAATCTTATCCGTGGGAATCCGTGAAATCCGTGGCTGGCTTTACCGTTTGTCCTGGCGGCAAAGCATCACGCAGTTCCCGGATGGTTCGTTTCAGCAGCGGGTGAAGCGCGTCTGGGGCGATTTCCGCGAGGGGTTCGAGCACGAAACGGCGTTCGTGCATGGCTGGATGAGGGATCGTCAGGCCGGGATCGTCGATGATGGAATTGCCGAACAAAAGAATGTCGAGATCGATGATGCGAGGGCCTTTTTCTTGCGTTTGCTGCCGTCCCAACTGTTGCTCGATGTCGAGAATGCAGGCAAGAAGCTGCTGAGGCGTTTGCTCCGTATTCAGCTTAACCGCGCAATTCAGGAACCAGGGTTGCGCGGTGAATTCCACCGGTTCGGTTTCATAGAATGAAGAAACCGCAACAACCTCGCCCAAAGCCCGCAAGCGATCGATGGCCGCACGCAAATTCCCCGCGCGGTCACCGACGTTGGAGCCAAGCGAAAGATAAACAGGTTCACGCACTCGATAAATTCCCAGAAAATGTCGGGGCCCAGGTATCAAGATTAGAACTTGCGGCAGGCCCTATTCCCCCGCACGCTTTAAGCGAACACGAATCAGTCTAGTCTGAATTTCGGTTGGCGACGCACGGGCGAGGACGCCCGCGCCTACATTAAGCGAGGTGAAGGCTGCAATGCTTTCGATTCACACCAGGATAGATCGTACCCAGCGCTTGCTGCGGATGCTGGAAGAAGATGCCCCGCTTCTCGCCGTCCGCGTCGCCCAGTTGACCCCGGAGCGCCAGCAGTCAGCGAAAGAGTACGCCGCCCAACTAACCGCGCACGCCCGCGCCGAGCTTGAAAAGCTGATTGAACAAGGATCCCTCTGGGACGCCAACGACCCCACCCCGCAAGCTGCTGATTGATCGATCAGGCCATCTGTCCAGCCATGGCGTGCATGGACGCGGAGACGGCCTCGTGCTCATCCTCAACAACGGTAGTCTCTTCCCAAAGCGTGCGGTCTCGCAGCAGACGCGACACTAACGCCGTATGCATGGCATGGCCGGCGCGGTCCGCCACGACGTTCCCCAGAATCTGTTTCCCCAGAAGCGCGAGGTCGCCGATGAGGTCGAGCACCTTGTGGCGCACAAACTCGTCGTCGAAGCGCAGGGGAGGATTCTCCAGACCATCCCTGGTCAGCACTACGCAGTTGTCTCGCGAGGCGCCACGGATCAAACCCATGTTGCGCATGGTCTGCTCGTCCTCGCGCGAACCGAATGTCCGCGCCGCCGCGATTTCGCGCAGGTAATTTCCGTTGGCAATCTCCATGCTGAAGGTCTCCTTGCCAATGAGCGGATGCGGAAAGTTGATGGCGTAAGACACTGCGTAGCGGTCCGCGGGATACACCGCGATAAACTTGTTGCCGTCGCGCATCTCCAGAGCGCGGCGAATTCGCAGGTAGCTCCGCGGCCGGCGCTGCTTCCGGATTCCCGCCTGGTAAATGAGTTCCACAAAGGGCTGCGCGCTCCCGTCCAGAATGGGCAGTTCCAGATTGTCCAGCTCGACAATGGCATTATCGACGCCAGTTCCGATGAAAGCCGAAAGCAAATGTTCGGTCGTGGAAATCAGCACGCCCTTCTTCATGAGACTGGTGGCATAGCTGACGCGGGCGACGTTGCGGCTGACGGCTTCGACCTCAAAGCCATCCAGATCGACGCGGCGAAACACAATCCCCGACCCTGCCGGCGCGGGCAGAATCCGCAACCGAACAGGCGCGCCGCTGTGCAGACCGACTCCGGCGCATTCCACCGCCCCACGAATTGTTTGCTCGTGTTTCAGTCTTGGGTTCTCTTATCTGTTGTTAGATGAGCAGATTACCGCCTGCGGCTGTAAGTCTGGCTGTGGCAATTTAGCCACAGTTCGTGGGTATTTCCCGATTCATAACCGAGGGCCAGACCTAACATCAAATCCCGCAGCGACTTAGCCTGTGAAAAACATCAACCGTGGTCCAGGGTCACTTTTTAGGTGCGGGTTTATTCGGATCGTAAGTAATATCCGCTGCAAAAAGCGAATCACTCAGGCCCTTGTTGTAGCTGACCGAGTTCAAAAAACGTTGGTTGGACATATCCCCGTTGTAGAAACGGGTGACGCTGAAGGGAGTCATCACGCCCTGGACTGGGCGGTAGTTATCGAAGACCTCGTCCTCGATGTTGCGCTGCTGATCGGTGGGATCGCGCCACGAGAACGTCTTCTTCACCGGCAGATGCGTATTGCTGTCGATGTACAACGTCACGCTCTGGTTGCTGGCGGTCATAATCGTGACTTGTTCCGTGTCTTTCTGCGCGGCGATGGTATGCCCCTCGTAGAACAAAGCGATGCCAGGTTGGGATAGCCATTTGCGTATCACCCAATCCAGCGAATACTCGCGACGGCGGAGGTAATCACTCACCGCCTTGGGATCGTCGGAGCGAGTGCCTTTATAGGTGATCTCAAAGCCCTTATCGCCGCGGTACACGTAGACCACGTCCCGCTTCTTGGTGAGTTCGACGCGATCGCGGTCCGGGAATTTATAGAAACGCCAGAACAGAACCCCAACGCCTTCCGACTCTCCCAGATGAAATCCGTAGCTGCGGCCTTCCTGACTGATGTCTTCAATATTCAAGTAAGCATTTCCGCCCAGAGCCTCGATCATCTGATCAAGCAGAGCTTTAGCTTTGTGGACGTTTTCCTGGTCAACCGGAATCGATTGCGTGGCAGGCGGAGGCGCGGAAGTATTCGCTTGCCCGAAGGCGATCGCAACCAGCAAAAAAGCGGATAGAAGATACTTCATGCTTCCCATAGTTTAGACGCTGAAACATCCCATTGTAGCTGCCTGCGACACCGGTGTGGGGCGGACACTCCTGCCCGCATGTGATTGTCATTCCGAACAAGCGTTCTTTGCGCCGTGAGGAATCTGGGCGAGCCGCGCGAAGGGTCGCGCTTTTTGCGACCCGTAAATCGCGCGTTTGGCTCGCTTCCTTATCGAGTTGCGGGTTAGCGGACAAGAGTGTCCGTTCCCCACGTTTTATCCCACCAACACTGCGCCCCCGTTCACGTTGAAAACCTCTCCGGTAATAAAGCCAGCTTGAGGGGTACACAAAAATAGAATCGGAGCCGCGATTTCTTCTGGCTTGCCCACACGCCCCAACGGGATCGTGGCAAAGATCGCGGCCCGGCTCTTCGCATCATTCAACGCGGCCGCGGACATGTCCGTATCCACCCACCCCGGAGCCACGCAATTCACATAAATGCCATCGCGCGCCAGTTCGGTAGAGAGCCCTTTGACCATGCTGATGAGCGCACCTTTGGTCGCGGCGTAATCGCAATGAAAAGCCTCACCACGCTGTCCGGCGGTGGAACTGACCAGCACAATGTGACCGGCAGCGCCGCCTGACTTCTCCTGCCTCTTCATCTGCGCAACGGAATGCTTAACGAGCGCGAAGACGCTGTCAAGATTAATGGCAACCGTGTTGTGCCACTGCGAGTCGCGCATCTGATCGACGGGCACATCCTCTGCGGGCCAGATGCCGTGATTGGCGACCAGAATATCGAGCCGTCCAAAACGATCCACGGTGTGCGCGACGAGTTCCCGCGCCGTCTCCGTGCCGGAAAGATTGCAAGCGACTGTAGAAACGTTGCTTGCAACGTTTGGGTTTGCCACGTCGCGTCCGGACAGTTCCTTCACCAACTGATCAGCCCGCTCTTTCGCCTTCTCGTAATTAAACAACACTCGTGCCCCCGCAGCCACAAACGTCCGCACCACAGCTGTGCCAATGCCGCGTGAGCCACCGGTAACCAGGGCAACTTTGCCAGTGAGGGAGAGTTGCATAGCCGATAGTTTCAGGCTTCAGCCCGCAAGATTCAAGGGACCAAGCTGGTTTTGTAGAGCCTGAGGAATCGGATCGAGTTCGAATCCTGGATGCGCTGAAGAATATGAATAGTCGTGTGGATCGATAACCAGATGACGCGCGACCGGATTATTGCCGATATAAGACTGCACCTGTAGAAATTCCTTTCGATCCGTAATCCGAACCTCGGAGAATCCTTTCTGCCAAATTGGTGACTTCATCCGAAGTTCTTTCCCTGCCCGGAAGGAGAAGCCGCCCTTGATGAATTGCACGGCGCGCTCGATGGTCATTTCACTTTCAACCGTGAGCAATACATGAAAGTGGTCTGGCATGACCACAAAATCGTGTAGCCGAAATTTGTTCTGCGCACGATAGTCGTAGAGAACGCGCAGGAACAATGCAGCAGCCCGGTCCGATTGCAGCAGATTCTGCTTGCCCCATGTCGAGGATGTAACGAAGAAGGTGCGGGCTCCAGCTTTCACATGGGCCGGGTCGGCGCGACGGAGAGGGATGGCCATAAGACAGCGGCTAAAGCCGGTCTTCTTTTTGCGTCCGTTGGCACGCCTGAAGGCGTGCCCTGATACGGATCTTCGTGCCCCCGCGGTGGTTTGGATGTGATGACCGTCACATCAAGACAGACACAAAGGTCGAATTGGGAATCTTGTTTTAAGTCGCGATTCGTATCAGGATATGGCTTCAGCCATATCGCAAGCGCACCCGAAATCAATCCGGCTTTAGCCGCTGGCCCTTGTATGGGCCGCCGTCGACAACAGTTTAGCGGCTAGGTCGCGGAACCCGAGATTTTCGTCGAGACATGACTTCCGATACTGAAACGACCTAGGGGCTTGTCACGTCGCCAGTGTGCAGTTGCTCACGGTCGTCTAACATGCGATTCGCGGGTTGTGAGGAGAAGTAATGGCTACTTGGAACTCCGTTGAATCCTGGGATGAGAATTGCTGAACCCGGACGAGGCAACCAGAAACTTGCCTTGGTCGCTGTTAATCGGATCTAAATCGAAGGAATAGTCGTAGTGGCCAGGAAATATCCGCGCCCTGAAGTAGTAAACTTTTCCGGCTGCGGCGGTGAAATCTGCCATCGAGAAAGCGCGGGAACGCCCTTCGAACCGCGATTGCCAGTTCAGGCACAGATGGTGCTCTCCAGGATCGGTCGCGAAGACAAAATACGAACTGCCCTGGTTGGCTCCGACCCACGCGCCATCCATTCCGACCTTGCTGAGCGCACAGCGTTTGCACTGCTCTTGTCCGATTTCCTGGACTACGTAGACCAGCGCCTTGTCGGCGTCGGGCTGAGGAGTGGGATGCTGGGTCAGATCCTGCTTGGCGTCGAACTTGACGTCTTTCGAGCCGCATGCAGCCTGGGCGGCAGCGATAGCCGCCTGGTCCTGCGCAAAAGCTAATGACGATGCCAGGAGAACAATCGTGAGTACGGTTTTCATAGTTCAGCCCTCGATCATTTCAATAATGTTCTTTGGGGGAGCGAATGGCAACCTGAGACGTAGCAAGCAACGTCTCTACAGAGGAGTATATTTGTAAGGCCGTTGCTTACAACGCCTCCGTTTTTGCTACGCATCAACGCATTCGTGAAAAACGCCCCACTATTTCCCTGGCTGACTCTTTTCAGGTTGCTTCTTTTCGATCTTCGCCCATGTGTCTTTCAAGGCGACGGCGCGATTGAACACCGGCTTGCCCGGGGCTGAGTCGGGATCGACGCAGAAATATCCCAGGCGCTCGAACTGGTATCGGCCGCCGACAGCGGCGTTGGCCAGGGACGGTTCGAGCTTGCAGTCAGTCAGCACCTCGAGCGAATTCGGATTCAGGTTCGCGGTAAAATCCTGGCCCGCGTCGGTTTGATTGGGATCTTCTTTGCTGAAAAGATTCTCGTAAATCCGCACCTCGGCATTCACCGCGTGCGCGGCCGAGACCCAGTGAATCGTGGATTTCACCTTGCGCCCGTCCGGAGGATTGTCGCCGCCTCGGGTTGCGGGATCGTAGGTGCAGTGCACTTCGATCACTTCGCCCTTGTCGTTCTTCACCACGCTCGTGCAAGTCACGAAGTAGCCATAACGCAAGCGGACCTCGCGCCCTAGAGACAGCCGGAAATATTTCGGCGGAGGAATTTCGCGGAAGTCATCCTGTTCGATGTAGAGCGTGCGAGAGAACGGTATCTTGCGAGTGCCCGCGCTCGGGTCCTCGGGATTGTTCACCGCGTCCATCTCTTCGGTCTGGTTCTCCGGATAATTGTCGATCACAACCTTCAGCGGCCGCAGCACAGCCATGGCGCGCGGGGCGCGTTTATTCAAGTCTTCGCGGACGAAGTGCTCCAGCATCGCAAGTTCGATCGAACCGGTAGTCTTCGAAACGCCGATGGCTCCGCAGAAATTGCGAATCGCCTCCGGCGTGTAGCCGCGGCGGCGGATGCCGGACAGTGTGGGCATGCGAGGATCGTCCCAGCCGCTCACGCGGCCCTCACGCACCAACTGCAGAAGCTTCCGCTTACTCAGCAAAGTGTAGGTCAGGTTGAGGCGGTCGAACTCGATCTGCTGCGAAGGGAAGATGCCCAACTCTTTTATGAACCAACTGTAAAGCGGGCGATGATCCTCGAACTCCAGCGTGCACATGGAATGTGTAACCCGCTCAAGCGAATCCGACTGCCCATGCGCAAAATCGTACATGGGATAGATGGGCCACTTGTCGCCCGTGCGATGGTGGTCGGCGTGGAGGATGCGATACATCACGGGATCGCGCATGTTGAAATTCGGCGAAGCCATGTCGATTTTGGCGCGCAGGGTGCGCGAACCATCGGGGAATTCGCCGGCGCGCATGCGTTCGAACAGGGCAAGATTTTCTTCAACAGGGCGATTACGGAATGGGCTGTCTTTGCCCGGTTCGGTCAGGGTGCCGCGGTACTTCCTTATTTCGTCTGCGCTTAGATCGTCGACATAAGCCTTCCCTGCGTTGATGAGCTGCACCGCCCACGCGTAGAGTTGGTCGAAGTAGTCAGAGGCATAGAAAAGCCCATCCCACTGGAAGCCAAGCCACTTCACGTCCTCCATGATCGAGTCCACGTACTCGGTCTCTTCCTTTTCGGGATTGGTGTCGTCGAAGCGGAGATTGGTGTGCCCGCCGAATTCGTCGGCCAGGCCGAAATCGAGGCAGATCGCTTTAGCATGGCCAATGTGCAGATAACCGTTGGGCTCGGGAGGAAAGCGAGTTTGCACCCGCCCGCTGAATTTATTGGTCTTCAGGTCTTCGAGAATGATGTCGCGAACGAAATTCGAAGGCCGGGAGTCGGCGGGCGCATTGGCGGCGGCTTCGGTTTGGGGGTTCGAGGTACTCATAGCTTTTACTGGGGCGCAGGCTGGGTGACGTTTCATCCTCGCGCCTGCACGCACAGGGCTTCCGGTCATCAGAGCCGACCCGTCGCCGGGCACGTCTGATGCGGAACCAACACTATAACTCATCTGAGAAACCGGGTGCGCGAGCAGGAAACATCTGCCGCACGGACCGGGTGTCCGCACCTGAGTCTTTACCGCTGAAACTCAGATATCTGGCCGCTCCCGCACGGGCGAGGACGCCCGGACGCCTACATTGGCAGTGCGTCAAGTGCCGCCGGTAACCACTGGATGGTTACCTCCGGGGGCTGTCTGACCTCCGCTGTAGCCATCTAAAGATTATATTGTTTTGTCCAGAATGGTGTGAAAGCATTGGCTTCTCAGATTCCTTCAATGCAGGGGCGGTTGTAGGCAGCGGCGGAGAACTGTTTCGAGCGCTTATGGATAGCATTGCGATCAGCGTCGTCATCGTGCCGGGGGTCGTCGCCCTCCTGCTCTTCCTGTTGTTCACCTACCTTTACGAGCAGAGCCGGCACCAGTACTTCCGTGCCTGGCAACTGGGTTGGGCAGCCTACACTCTGCACTACGCCTTGGATGCCTGGGTCGCTTTCCGCCGGCCGTCGGTAGTGGTGTCGTTATTCAGTTCTTTGTTGCTGATGACGATGGCGCTCTGCATCTTCATCTCCACGCGTCTTATGAACCGGCAGAAATTTCGTCTGCGCTGGTATGACGTAGTGGTGGGCGTGGGCGGGGTTGCGCTGGCCTGGTGGAATCTTCGGGATCAGATCGTGGGCGGGGTATTTCATCCCGATGGCGCTCCCAATCCACACCTGCCGCTGGACGTTGGCTTGGGTGTGGTGCTTCTGTATTGCTCTTTCTATTTTTATCGATACGCGCATCGCAAGAATTCTCTGGCCTTTACCTTTCTTGGTATGTCACTGGCCTTGTGGGCTGTCTTGATGATTTTCGGAGAGCTCCACAATCCTTTTCTTGTCATGTTCGGGATCGCTGGCCATTTTCTGGGCCCGATCCCGCAAATGCTGCTGGGCATCGCCATGGTGATGGTGCTGTTTGAGAACGAGCGCAATGCGGTGCAGGAAAATGCGTTGGCGTTCTCCACCTTGGGCGTGGATCCGATGCGCCTGCTTTCGGCGGAAGATCTTGTACCCAGCCTGCAAAGCATCCTGGACCGACTGGTGGCGCCTCTGCCGACAGAGCGGGCCGTGATCTACATTTCGGAGCGCTGGCGCGCCATTCTGCCCTCGGTGCAGCGCGGTTTTTCACCTGAATTGGTCCGCAAGATGGAGAAAAGCGGCGCCGGTGAGTACATTGCCGAACTGGCTTACCGTCGAGGCGGATTCGTGACTTTCCACAATTTCTCCGAGATGTCGGAACCGCTGCCTGCCTTTCCCGGCGCACGCTTCGAACAATTTCGCCAGGTGCTGGCGGAAGAAAACATCCGCAACATTACCGCTGTCAGCCTGCAAACCCGGGAGCACAATTTCGGCGTCATCCTTTTCCCCCATGCCGAGCGCCGCATGTTTGGATCCTCGAACCTGCGCCTGCTGATTGGGCTGGCATTGCAGATTGGGCTGACTCTGGAAAACTATGTGGTCATGCACGATGCCCAACGCCGCACCAAGGAATACGAACTTCTGACTCAGATTGGTCAGGCCATCAGCTCGCGTCTCGATCAGGAAGAAATCCTGCGCACGGTTCACAACGAATTGGGACAGATCTTCGACACCAGCGAGTTTTACGTGGCGTTTCAGGAAGGCGAACACATCCGCTTCGAGTTTGAAGTGGAACGAGGTCAGATTCTGCCCAAGCGCTCGCGCAAAGTCGACAATGGTCTGACCGAATACATTCTCCGCACCGGGCAGCCGCTGCTGATTCGTGGCGATCTGGAGAAGGCCCGCGAGCGCCTGGGCGCGACCTACATTCCAGCGCGTCCCTCAAAATGCTTCTGTGGTGCGCCCATTTTGCTGGGAGGCAAACCGGCAGGCGTGATGGCAGTGATGAGCGCGGAGCGCGAACATATCTTCGAGCAACGCGACCTGGAAGTGATGCAGACCGCGGCCGGCCAGGTTTCGGTAGCAGTCGAGAACGCCCGGTTGTTTGCCGAGGAGCAGCGCCGCTCCCGCCAGTTCGCGTTCCTTAACAGCATCTCGAAGACCGCCATCTCCAGCGAAGACTCGGAACAGATGCTGCTGGAAATTGTCGGTCACATCCAGAAGACTTTCCGCTTTGATCACATTGGCATCGGCATTTTTGACTACGTTCGCAAGGACATCGAAATCAAAGCGGAAGCCGGCATCACCGCCAAGGCCTTGGGTATGCGGATCCCACTGGGCGTGGGAATTCTAGGGCGAGTGGCGCGAACCGGTGAGAGCGCTTTGGTGCAAACCACGGGCGGGACGAACCTGCAAGGAGTAATGCCCGACTCGCGATCCGTGCTGTGCAGCCCGATCAGCTACAGTGAAACCCTGCTGGGAGTGCTCAACGTTGAGAGCCGGCAGGAAGACGCATTTTCGCCCGAAGATGTTCTGATCATGAATACGCTGGCCGACCTGCTGGCTACAGCGTTGCACAACTCATTCGTATTTCAGAAGCTGCAACAAACCGCCATTACCGATGGTCTCACCGGCATCAAGACGCGCCGCTTCTTCTGGGAAGCCCTCAGTTCGGAGTGGAAGCGAGCTTCGCGCTCCGGACGGCCTTTTTCCGTCGTGCTTATCGACCTCGACAAATTCAAGGAGGTCAACGACACGCTGGGGCATCTCGAGGGAGATCTGGTGCTGGCTCGGGTGGGACGATTGCTCGAGCAGAAATGCCGGCAGTCCAACGTTGTGGCCCGCTACGGCGGCGACGAGTTTATCATTCTCATGCCCGAAACCGGAGTCGAGCAGGCCCAAGTCCTTGCCGAGCGGCTGCGCCTGTGGCTCTCGACCGATCCCATGCTGCAGGAGCATCTGATCACCGGCAGCTTTGGCGTGGCCAGCTTTCCCGTGCATGGTTTCACCGCGGAAGAAATCATTCGTGTTGCGGACGCGGGAATGTATGTCTCCAAACATGCGGGCGGCGATCGTGTTTCCTCCGCCGACGAATCCGGAGACAACAAGAGTGGCACGGCGCAGCGGCAACTGATCTCCGGCTACATCGAAGGCTTCCTGCATCGTGAGCACACCGGACCCGAGCACCTCGAGGAACTCCTCACCACGCTTAAGAAACTGAGCGTCGGCGACGGCGGGGATGAAGATGGAAGTGTCCAGGTCCTGCGGGAAGCGATTGAAGCGCTGAGTCGGGCTGCCGAATTGCGTGAACTGAACGGCGCTGGCCATGGCGAGATGGTGGCTCGTTACAGCGAGCTCATGGCGCGGGCTTTGGGCTTGTCTCCGGAAGAGATCGACGATGTCGCCTATGCCGCCCGGGTGCACGACGTCGGAAAAATGTTCGTTCCAGAGCGGGTTCTCAACAAGACGGGGCCGTTGACCGACGACGAATTCTTTGTGGTAAAAATGCACGCCCGGGCGGGCGGGGAAATCGTTGGCACCCTTCCGGCCAGCGAGTCGCTAAGAAAAGCGGTCGAGCATCACCACGAATCCTTCGACGGGACCGGCTACCCGGGCGGCCTCCAGGGCGAGCAGATTCCTCTCTGGGGGCGGATTCTCGCGGTCGCGGACGCCTACGTCAACATGACCACTGAACGTTCCTTCGCCCCCGCTAAGAGCAGCGGCCAGGCCCTGGCGGAACTGGAACGCTTGAGCGGCATCCGCTACGACGGAATGCTGGTGCGTGTCCTCCTGCGCCAACTGAAAACTGAAAGGGCTTCGTCGAGTTTCGGGAGCTGAAGAAGTGTAGGCGCGGCGTCCTTGCCCGTGCGGCCAAGCCACATCTGTAAATGGAAATCACGAACGGGAGGGCACTTCTTCAAGCCGTGCCCTTCCCGTTCATGGCTCCTTACACGGCAACTCAAGAACCGCTTTCTACGCGCCGATCAATCGAGAACGGTCCACTTCCAACCAGGCAAAGAAATATCAAGCCGAGAAGCATGCAGTAGTCCGTCCGCGCTTCGTGCGCAGCGCTCCAAAAGCCCGCCTTGGACAGCATGGGAATCTTGGTCGTGGCGATGGCAACGCTGATGTCGATAATTAGCGGAATTGTGGCCAGCCGCGTGAGCAAACCCGCAATTAAGAGGGTTCCGCAGACTATTTCAACCACCCCAACAAAAGGCGCGAAGAACTGCGGAGCCGGAATGCCGATTTTCATGAAGCGTCCGACGCCGAGGGCCGCAGGGAAAAGAAACTTTTGAATGCCCTCTGACAAGAAAACAGCGCCTACCAGCAGGCGGATGAGAATCGTGGCGCGGGGAGCGTTCGTCCCGAACAAAATCCTTTTCATACTAGCTCAGGCATACTTCATCAAAGCCATAAAACCAAAATCCATGTGTAGCTGCTGATGGCAGTGAAAAAGCGTGTTCCCCGGAAATGAACAAAGGCTTTCTCCGGCTAAAGCGGTTCAGAAACTGGCGCCGAAGGAGTGTAGTTCCCCATCAGCGCGTACCAGCGGATGCGCAGCAATTCGCAGAACATGCGGATGCCATCGCGCAACGGATGAATGCGCGTTCCTTCGCGATGCGACCAGGCGACGGGAATCTCGGCAACGGCGAAACCGAACTTTTCGGCCAGATAGAGTATTTCCGGATCGAATCCCCAGCGCTCGATCTTCTGCAACGGAAAAATTGCTTGCGCGCTGCGCCTGGTGAAAGCCTTGAAACCGCACTGCGTGTCCTTGAACTGCAAACCCAGAATCACGCGCAGCGCCAGGTTGAAAATTCGTCCGAAGAGCCGGCGATGCAGCGGCTGCCGCCGAATCTGCAACCGACGATCCACCCAGCGCGATCCGATGGCGATGTCCGCGCCCTTGCCAATTGCAACAAACAGCTTGTCCGCCTCCTCGATCGGCGAGGAAAGGTCGGCATCGCTGAATAGCAGAATGTCTCCCCGGGCGCACAACATTCCGTTGCGCACGCTATACCCCTTACCCCGGTTCCCCGGATTCTCGATCAAGCGCACCACCGGATGCTCCCCGGCGCACTGGCGAACGACCTCGACCGTATCGTCACTCGATCCGTCGTTCACCACGATGACTTCGACATTCCAACCGCACTTCGTGGCATGAGCAAGAATCCGTTCCAGCGTGCCCGCAATGCGCGCGCGCTCGTTGTAAGCCGGGAGAATAATGCTGTACGTGACCGGTTCCAAATCCAGACCATCCGCTCTCAGCCATCAGTTTTTGCGAGACGCCAGTCTCAAGGATTGCTGCTTCGGAGTCAAACGCGTCGAACGAAGCCACGAAAAAGCCAGAAGCCAGGAGATGAAAGTTTCCTACGCCACTTGCCGTTGCTTCTCCAGCATGGACAGGAACTCCGCCACCAGTTCTTCGTCCCACAGGCCATCGCGAGCTTCCTGGCGCATGGTGAAAGCAGCTGGCTCATGCCCTAAAGCCGGTTTGTAGGGTCGCGCGGTGCGCAGGGCATCGTAAACGTCCACCACCTGCAACACTCTGGGAAGCAGGGGGATCTCGGATTTCGTCAATCCATCGGGATAGCCGCTGCCGTCCGAGTGCTCATGATGGTTGCGGATAATGGGGAGCACGAGCCGCAGCGACTTCAATGGCCGGCAGATATTTTCTCCGGTCAGGGGATGCTGCTTCATGATGGCCCATTCTTTCTCGGTCAGGTTCGTTCCCTTCTTGAGAATGTCATCGGGAACCGCTATTTTGCCCAGGTCGTGCAAGTAACCGCCGCGGCGCAGCGCCACAATCGATTCTTGATTCAGGCCGAGATGACGTCCCAAGTTGCTCGCGTTCTCCGCGAGGCGTTCGCAATGACCCTCAGTATACGGATCGCGGCTCTCCACGCTTCGACCTAGAGTGCACAGCACCGACTCGGCGGTCTCCAGTTCGTCGGTAAATTCTTTGAGTTTGAGCAGCGACTTCACCCGGGCAAACAATTCTTCCGAGAAAATGGGTTTGTTGAGGAAGTCGTCGGCGCCGGCCTCGATTCCCCGCAACCTGTCCTCGCGTTCGCTGAGTCCCGTGATCAGCACGAACGGAACCAACCGGGTGGCAGGGTCTTCCTTCACCTCGCGGCACAGTTCGTAACCAGACTTGCCGGGCATGACCACGTCGGAAAGAATCAGATCAGGAACTTCGCGCCGAATTTCGCTCTCGGCCTGGGCCGCGTCCCGAACCGCAACCACCTCATACCCGCGACTGGCGAGCAATTCCGACATCAATGCCATGATGTCCGGATTGTCGTCGACCACCAGCACGCGCGGAGCCCGACGCGTTGAGAATTCTCCCATCTCTTTGTAAGAGGGAGACTGAGTGGATGGAGTTGTCCGGAATTTATGGGGAGAGGTCATGGTTACAGCGTGAGTATATTGTAACGGATTTGGCGGTGGCTAACAGTCCTTGGCTGGTTCTCCCCGCAAATATCCGTCCGTCATCTTACGGGATCTGCCAATATCCACCGCAGAGTTTAGCGCGCCATTTCATCCCAAATGGGGAAGTACCGGCGTATATTGTGCGATCTGACCTTGCCTAAGCACCATTCGCTGCTTAGCCTCGATTCATGCGCGTTGTTTTCCATAGCACCCTCTGCTTTGTTCTGATTGTAGGAACGAGCCTAGCCGCTTCCAAGCCACACGTCATTACTTTTGGTAAGTGGACCGCGGTCAAATCGTCAACAGCTTCCGGAGAAGCCGGGTCCGACAACTTGAAAGTCCGGCCCATATTTCTGGATGGCCGGTTGAAGGAATTCACCTTCGGCATTCCCCACGAAGTGACCGAGAGCCTCTTCGTGGTGCGACGTATTGTTCGCGTCAACGATACCTTGCCCCAGGAAACCTCCTCGTCCTCGCGCTGGGCCTGGCAACGCAGCGGATGGCTCGTGGTCGACCGCGTGAGCGGACACATAACGCAAGCCAACTTGCCGGAGTTCGATCCAGACTCGTCCTCAGCCAGTTGGTATCGCGACTACGTTGCATATTGCGGAGTTTCGGACGATGGCCGCAAGGTCTACGCTGTGGTGGCTCAACTCGGTCGCCGCAAGCCGATCCTGAAAAAGCCCATGGGAGAAGCCGCAGGCGACCAGGGATCCGACTCCGAATGCGCCCCGCCAGCCTGGCAACGTTCACCCACCCGCGTGAGCTTCGTTTCCAAGGCGGATCAGAAGTTCACCTTCGCGCTCCGCGGCCATACCGTAGAAGTGGTGACCGAGGACGAGGCAGACGAAGAAGGGACGCAGTAATCAGTCCGTATGGGGCGTGGGCCTCGCCCTCATTCAGTTGATCTGCTGCGCCGGCACGTTGCCGCTAGCGTGTTTGACCAACATGAATGCCAAGAAAAGCACGACTGCAGCCGCCGCGAAAACCCCGCGCCGCCAGCCCTCCCGAATTTCGGGCGGCGCGGTAAGATGCTTCGCGAGTATCGCCCCAAGCGCCAAGCCAGCTAACAAGCCGCCAATGTGAGCCGAGTTATCGATTCCCGGGAGCACACCAAAGAACAGATTGTAGCCAGCGAACAAGAGCAGGCTTTTCAAAGTGCCCTGAATCGCCTGCTTGGAAATCGGCAGATGGCCAAGATAAAGGGCCGCAATCAAAGCGCCTGCCAGTCCGAAGATTGCTCCCGAGGCGCCCGCGCCAATTCCCACAGGGTGCCACCACAAGCTAGATAAGCTGCCGGCGAGTCCACACGCTGTGTAAGTCAGCACATATGTCCAGGGATCGAACACGCGCTCCGCAAGAAAGCCAAGATTCCACAAGCACCACATATTCAGCGCGATGTGGATGATCCCGATGTGAACGTAGTTGGAAGCCAGCATGCGCCACGGCTCCGTGGTCAGCGAAAGCGGGCCCCAGTTCGCTCCCCACTTCAGCAGTTGGACGCTGGTCGGAGCCGTCGGAGAAACGCCCGTCAGCACCATCGCCACGTACACGGCAACGTTCATGCCAACCAGGGTGGTCGTGATAGGTTGTTTCTCACCGATCATAGAAAGTCAGCCCTTAGCACTTGGCTTTTAGCTTGAACCGTCTTGGACGATTCGGTATCCGTCAACACACTAACAGAAGCTTTCAAAAACTCTTTCATCGGACCTTGTGGCGAACGGTTGGCAGGCTTCGCGACTATTTCTCCGGCGTCACGCTCACAACCAGTTCCCGCTCGCGTGGACCGTCCAGTTCGATCAGCACGATCCGTTGCCAGGTGCCGAGCGCGATCTGGCCATGCTCGAACGGCAAGGTCACCGATGTCCCAATGAGCGCGGACAGGATGTGATCGGGAACATGAGCCGGGTTATGAGGATGGCGGTAGTGTAGTTTGGGAATGATCGCTTCGAAGGCGCCGAGCATGTCGAGATCCGTTCCCGGATCAAGATCGGCCGTGGTCAGCGCGGCTGTGGTGTGGAGGATGAATAGATTGCAGATCCCCGTTCCCTGGGAGTGATTCTTCTGCAGCAGGGCCTCTACGGTCTTGGTGATGTCCAGGACTTCGCGTTTCTTGCGGGTTTTGACGGTGAACCTTTGCATTGTAAGGAAGTTGAATGCCGGCTCAAGTAGCCGAGCCACATTGAGCATACCTTGGCGCGTGGTGTATAAAACAGTGCCTATGAAATTTGCGTGGTTCTTTGCTCTTTGCTTTGCGGTCAGCAACGTCCGTGCGCAGGCTCCCATTCAGCCGCCGGGCGCAAAGGTTTCGCTGGCTTCGCGCACAACCGGACTGCAGCGGCACGCTGGCTTCTTGCCCTACTATTTCGATGATAAAAAAGGCAGCATCCTGTTCGAGCTTTCACCGTCCACGCTCAGCCATGAATTTCTGTACTTCACTGGCATGGGCACAGGCGTGGGCTCGACGCAGGTGTTCGCGGATCGCAGTTCGTTCGCAGGCGCAGCCCTGTGCCGTTTTCGTCAAGTCGGCACAAGGGTCTTAGTGATCCAGGAGAATACCGACTTTCGCGCCGAAAATGGCAGCGCGGAGCTGAAGCATTCCGTGGAGTCCAGTTTCCCGACCTCGGTGCTGGCCTTGCTTCCAGTCGAGGCCGAGCAGGACGGAACTGTGTTGGTCGATGCCGGTGGCCTGCTCATGAGAGATGCTGCGGACTTGCTCTCACAGTTGCGGCGGCCGGCCCGCGTCGTCGGAGGCGCGATGGTTCGGGATGACAAATCGCCCAAGACAGACTGGCGGCTGGATAAGGATCGCAGCCTGGTTGATCCCGATCACAGCGGCAGTTTTCCGCTGAATACCGAAGTCGAAGTGCTGCTCACATTTGCTACCGACTCGGAGAGCAACCTGAATCAGCCTGATCCGCACAGCTTAAGCGTTCGCGAGCACCACTCCTTTTTGGCCCTGCCCGAGCCGGGATACGAATCGCGCGAGCAGGATCCGCGGGTCGGATTCTTCAGCACCAGATTCCAGGACTTTTCCCAGCCCTACGACCGCCCGCTGAACCGTTATCTGATCAACCGTTGGCGTCTGCAAAAAAAAGACCCAGGCGCCGCTCTGAGCGAGCCGGTCAGGCCTATCGTCTTCTATCTCGATCGCGCCATACCCGAACCGGTCCGCTCGGCCGCTCGCCGTGGGGCGTTGTGGTGGAACGGGGCGTTTGAGCAAGCTGGCTTCAAAGATGCGCTGCGCATCGAAGATCTTCCCGAGGGGGCGGACCCGCTCGACATCCGCTATCCGACCATTCAATGGACAAATCGTTCGGGCCGCGGCTGGTCCGTCGGCATGTCCCACGCGGATCCGCGTACGGGCGAAATTATTCACGCTGTGGTGCAACTCGATTCGCACCGAATGCGGACGGTGAACAACTACTGGGAATCAACTGTCCCGTCGGGCCGCGAAGCCGCGGAGCCAGCGCTCGACACTTTTGCGGCGCTCGACAACTTTGATCCGCAGACCAGTGAACAAGAGGTGATGACGAATCGCCTCGCACTGCTTGCCTGCCACGAGATGGGACACGTGCTCGGCCTCGACCATAATTTTGTGGCCAGCATCTACGGGCGGGGCTCGGTGATGGATTACTTTGCGCCGCGGGTTCACATCCGGGCGGACGGTACCGCTGATCTCTCCGATGCTTACATGCAAGGCGCGGGCAGCTACGATCGCTTCGCCATCGAATGGGGATACAGCGAAGGTGCGCCGGGAATTTCAGCGAAGAATGAGCACGCGCGGCTCGACGCCATTGTCAAGGGTGCGCTGGCAAAGGGCATTGTCTGGGGGAATTACGACGACCCGCGTTGGAACGCTTACGACGACGGACCCGATCCGGTGACTTGGCTCAAAGAAGTTTTCCCAGTGCGCGATGCCTTGCTTGCCCACTACGGCCCCGGGATGCTGCGCCCGGGCGAACCGAGTTCGATGCTGGCGTCGCGATTCGCCTTGGTTTATTTGTTCCACCGCTACGGACTGGCCGCTGCCATCAATGTGTTGGGGAGCGCGAAAGTCCCGTTGTGGCTGGCTGGCGACGGCCAGCAACCGGTCAGCGTGTGGCCCGCGGATGGGCAGGATGGGCAGAAAGAAGCGCTGCGGCTGGTTCTTCATGCGCTTGATCCGGGTGAGCTGACGATTCCGGCAGGACTCTGGAGCGCGCTGGGGCCGGTGGAAAATCGTGATGCTGATCCGGAACGATTCACATCGTCGGCAGGCTATCTTTTCAGCCCGCAGGACGGGGCGCGCGCGGTGGCGGAAATTGTTGTCGGCGGATTACTCGATCCGCAGCGAGTCGAAAGGCTCGCCGTAATTTCACGGCAAGACAACAACGCACTCTCGCCCCAAGCTGTAATTTCTGCCCTGGTGGCCGCTGGATTCTCCGGAAAAGCAAAGACTCCCGCCCAGAGAGAGTTGGCTGCGGTAGTGCAAAGCCAAATTGCAGAACGGCTGATGATCCTCGCCGTCAATCCTGATGCGACCCCGGAAGTCCAGGCAATTGCCTTGGCCGGAGTTCATGAGGCGCAGAGCACGATCAAGAAGATCCCGGCGAAGAGTTCGGCGCTGGAGCGGATTGATCTGGAGATCACGCTGTTCCTGCAGAACCCGAACCAGAACACGCCGAAACTGAAATCATCGGGCGCACCTGCCGGTCCGCCGGTGTAAGCTGCCACCTCCGACGGAAGCGACGCGCGCACTCGCACGCGGACAGGAGTGTCCCCGCCACACTGGTGTTGCGAAGGCCAGGCTTGTCAATTGCGCCTCCGGTGGGTCACGCGTAGCATCTAACCAGCATGCCGACTACTGCCACTGCGGCGACGAGCCATCCTCCCAAGCTGGTTTTAGGAGAGATTTTTAGCTTCGCCTACGACACTTTCTGCAGCAACAAGGTGCGGTTTGCGCTTACCGCTCTGGGCATGGTGATTGGCACCGCGTCGCTCATTCTCGTCGTGACCATTGGAATGACGGGGAAGCAGTACGTGCTGAATCAGATTCAGGCGATCGGCGCCAACATGGTGTATGCGGAATACCAGGGTGGCGCGGGCAACACGAATCCGGATTTGCTCACCATCGAAGACATGCGGGCGGTGCTGCAGCAGGTGCCGGGGATCGTGGCCGCGTCTCCGGTAGTCCCATTTGATGATCGCGTGCCGGTGGGGAACGGCAAGGAGCGCGACATCCGCGTGCTTGGAGTTTTTCCCGATTATATTTCGGTGCGGAATCTGGTCGTTCTCTCCGGCCGGTTCTTCGACGCTGAGGATTCGCAGGCGCACAACAAGGTCGGCGTGATCACGCAGAAACTCGCCGAGCAACTCTACGGCTCGACCGACGATGCAGTGGGAAAGGTTCTGAAGATTACCGGGCTGCCGTTCACCGTGATCGGTACTTTCAAAGAGCGCGTGGATACCTTCGGGCAGTCGGAAGTGACTTCGAACACGATGGTGATTCCCTACACCGTGAGCCGCTACTTCACCGAAACTCCGGAAGTGAGGCAGCTCTACTTTTCTGCAGCCGAACCTTCCATGGTTCTTCCAATCACGGAGCAGGTCCGGAAGGTGATTCAGGCGCGGCATCGGCCAGAGTCGCTTTACACCGTCGAGAACCTGACCGAGTTGGTGGCAGTAGCGGATCGAACCGCGAACGCGCTCACACTGGTGTTGTTGCTAGTGGCCACTGTGACCTTGCTGGTAAGCGGAATCGGGATCATGAACATCATGCTGGCTACGGTGAGCGCGCGAATCCGCGAAATTGGAATTCGCAAAGCCATCGGCGCCACCAATCGCGAGATTCGCTTTCAGTTCTTGTCAGAAGCCGTTCTGATTTCCCTCGTGGGAGGTTTTGCAGGAGTTGTCATCGGACTGGCGCTGCCATTTTCGGTGCGCTTCTTCACCGAGTATCGTATTCCGATCTCGGGATTGTCGGCGATCGTGGCCATTGTGGTGTCTTCGTTAGTCGGCATTCTGTTTGGCACAGTACCGGCGGCGCGAGCGGCCAGGCTGGATCCGGTGGAAAGTCTGCGCTACGAGTGAGTAAAACAGCTTCTAGCTCTTAGCTCCTGGCTTTTAGCTCTTGCCCAAACAAGTCTTGAACTAGCCTCTGCGCAACATCTGCTCTGCAAGAATTTGCCTATTGACTCACCGACGATCAGTGGACATAATTCTTGCGCACTGGGCGTTCGTCGGTGAGGTCGCCTCTCTTTAATTCCGCAGGAGAAACCAATGAGAATTTGCACGTCAATATTGTGCGTGCCGGGACTCGCACTGGCGTTTATCGCCTCGGCGCTCGCGGCAGATGCCCCACCACTAGCCTTCAAGTTCGCCACCTTCAACGTGCCCGGTGCGGTTCAGACTTTTCCTCTCGGAGTCAACAACTCGGGTATCACCGTCGGGCAATACATCGACAACAATGGGGTTTCGCACGGTTACATTCTCAAGGGCACTGAAGTCACGAAGGTGACTACAGTGGATAACCCGAACGGCAACTACACCGCTTGCCTGGGCGTTAATCCGGACGGCGAAATGGAGGTTGTCGGCCTTTACCTCTCGGGCAACAACATAGGGGGATTCGTATATCGAGACGGCAAATTTACAGACATTCCCGGTCCCGTTGGCGCGACGGGTTCGGCTGCTCAGGGAGTGAACGACGCTGGAGACATCGTAGGCTACTATTACGACTCAGCAGGGGTCCCGCATGGATTTCTCTTGAAAGGTAAGACCTATACAACGCTCGATGTGCCCGGCGCCCTGGGCACTTTTGCCGCTGGGATCAACAATCAGGGCAGCATCGTGCTGTATTGGAATGATTCACAGAACGTCGCTGAATCCTCTCTGTACGATGGCAAAACCTACAAGAAGATTAACGTTCCCGGCGCAGCGCAGACGCTCGCCTTTGGCATCAACACGGCTGGCGACGTGATCTACGAGTGGCTGGATTCAGCAGGGCTCGACCACGCGGCGCTTCTCCAAAGTGGCAAGTATTACAAGTTTAACCACCCTGAGAGCGTTCAAAGCTACGGCGGGGGAATCAACGACAGTCGCGTCATCGTGGGAGGATACCAGGTTGCGAACAACGGTCCCTTTCAAGGCTACAGAGCAACCTACTGACACCCTTTTCCTTCAGAACACGAATTTTGTGCTCGTACGAGACTGTTCCAAATAGGCCAATTATCACTGGCAAATCAGGGTGCCGACGACGTGTCCGAGCCGCCCGATCTCGGCCATCTGGCGCGGGCGCGGCCAGCGTCTCCGCTTGGCGCGGGAGATAGGCGCTTAAGCGCACTGCCAAATGGTATCGAGCACGGTGCCGTCGACCCACTTGACCACGGCCACGGGACGGTCGCCCAACTTCGGCCGCGCGGGCTTGCCGCCGCAGATGCGCTCGACCTCGGCCTTGATGTCTCGAATGGGACGGATGGGCAGGCTCGAACCTTTCACCGCATCCAGCAGATCCTGGCGGCGAGGATTGATCGCAATGCCCCGCTCGGTGACCACGACATCGATCAGTTCGCCCGGCCCGGTGAGAGTAGTCACTTCATCGATGATCACGGGAATGCGGTCGCGGAACGAAGGCACGGCAAGGATGGTGCACCCTGCCGCTAGGCAATTTTGCCAGCCGCCAATTCCGTGCAGCAACCGTCCATCGGAGTGGGTGACGACGTTCGCGTTGAAATTCACATCGACTTCAGTCGCGCCCAGCACCACTGCATCGACCAGCGAAGCAAAATTTCCCTTGCCGTGATAGTTGTATGAAGTGAACGGCGAAGTAGCCACGTGGCGCGGATCGCTTCCAATCGACTTCACCCCGTCAAGATCAAAGGTCTGCCCGTCGAGAATGTAGTCGGTCAAACCTTCCTGCAACAATTCGACCAGAAACTTCGTCGATCCGCCGCGGACGAAGCGCGCCTTCACGCCCTCTTCCTTCATCATGCGGCGTAGGTAGTCGACGAAGGCAAGGGCGATTCCGCCCGCTCCTGCCTGAAAGGAGAATCCGTTGCGCATGATTCCGGCGTCGCGCAGAAAGCGAGCGACGAACTCCGCGATGCGCAAGCGATCGGGCGAGCGCGTAATCTGTGTCGTACCCGAGACGATCTTGGCGGGATCGCCGATAGAGTCGACTTCAACTACAAAGTCCACATTGTTGCCCTGAATCTGCCAGGGAATGCAAGGGAACGGAACCAGATTGTCGGTCACGACGATGACTTTGTCGGCGTACATCGAATCCGCGAGGGCGAAGCCGAGAGATCCGCATGCGGATTTTCCATGCGAACCGTCGGCGTTGCCAAAGGAATCGGCCGTGGGCGCGGCAATCACCGCAACGTCGATGTGCACTTCTCCATCTTGAATGGCCTGCCAGCGCCCGCCATGGGAGCGCAACACGCCCATCCCTCGCATCTTGCCCTGGGTGCAGTAGTCGCCCAGCGGTCCATTCATGCTGCCTTCGATGTGATGAATGACGCCGGATTGCATGAGCTCGATTGCGGATTTCTGCGAGGGAAAAGAAGCGCTCGGAAACCACATCAGATCTTTGACGCCGATCTTCGCCGCAGCTTCAAGCGCCATCAAGGCGACTCGATCACCGTCGCGCAGGTGATGATGATTCGAGATCACCATGCCGTTGCGCAAGCCGCAGTTGCGCAGAGCGGTTTCGAGATCGGCGACGCGCTTGTCACCGTTCTCGGGATAATCCTTGCTGGAGCAAATGGGTGGGGCAGCCTTTCGGCCGCGCGGTTGATATTGCCCCACGCCCAGAAATGGAATCTGCGGGCGGCCGTTGACCATCGTCGGCACGCTGCGTCCGGCCGCGTTCTGGGCGAGTTCGATGCGTTCGCTCATTCTGTTCCTTGTTCTCTTAACTGCGGACCCTTCGACTTCGCTCAGGGCAGGCTCACGAGTCGCCCGTCACCACACGGGCGTGCTAGGCTTTCCCCATTGCCTTTGCTCTTGCCACCAGCTTGTGCGCGCGTTCTACTACCGGCGGATCAACCATCTTCGAGCCCAGGCTAACCACGGCGAGTCCACGCTGCTGGGCTTCCTCGAAAGCCATGACAAGCTTCAAAGCTTTTTCAATTTCTGTTTGCGTCGGGGCGAAGGCTTCATGGATCACTGGAATCTGTGAAGGATGAATGCATCCCATGCCTTCGAATCCCAGAGCGCGAGAATTTTCGCCCCACTGTCGCAAGCCAGCCAAATCACCCACATCACCAAAAACAGAGTCAATGGCCTGAATGCCAGCGGCCTTTGCCGCGTTTATCAGCCGCGCACGCGCGTACTGCGACTCGCGGCCCTCCAAAGTTTTCGCCACACCGAGGTCAGCGGTGTAGTCTTCAAGTCCGATGGTTAGCGCGGCGATGTTCGGACTCACCGTCGCAATCGCAAATGCATTCTCGATTCCAAGCGCGGACTCAACGATTGGCATTAGCCAGATCTGGCGATCGATCCGGTCGCGGGACTTCAGTTCGTCAATCATGCGGTCGACCTGGCTGACTTGCTCAGGTCGCTCAACTTTCGGAATCAGGATGAGGTCGGGTTCTTCCGGAATAACCTCGGTTAGATCCTGCAGCCCCAGCGGCAATTGGTTGATGCGAACCATGCGTTCGCATCCGCCGAAATCGACAGCACGCAGCGTGTTACGCACCAGGATCCGGGCTGCATCTTTTTCGGCGTGATGAACGGAATCCTCCAGATCGAGGATGATGGCGTCGGGCCCGTGCAATCCGGCATTGATGAAATACTTGGGTTCGCTTCCCGGCAGATAGAGCCGCGACCTCCGCAATCGATCACGGGCTGAGGGCTCGCGCAGTGTTATTTTTTCCGGCAAGACCTTCTGGTCGCCGCCCAGGCCGGCGCGTTTGACGGCCGTTTCGATTCGGGCTGAGATCACGAACGCCAGCGCGCCTTCGTCGTGAATCGAGATTCGCGCATGCTTTACGCGGAACGATTCGAGCACCTGTCGGGTCTGGCTCAGGATCGAACCGCCGTAGTAGAGGCTGACGCGAGACTCGAGCGTGATCTCAAGGCCGCCGCTGTCGCGCGGTTCGATCGCTACGCGCAGGTCGGAGCGCACGTCCTTGCCGTGGTGGCCAGCTTCGGCTGGGCGCAAGGTCGTGGCTGTATTCTCGTTGCTCATTGAAGATCGTTAACCACCCTTCGACTCCGCTCAGGGCAAGCCCCGGACACGAAGGTTCACAAAGGAAAACAAATCCAGCTACTTCAACTTTGCCAGGATCGCATCCGTCATCTTTATAGTCGATGCCGCGCCCTGGCTGATCGACTTCGCCCCACCGGAAATTCGCATCATGTCGTAGGTTCGAACTTTGCCCTCTTTCACCACGGCGGAGATAGCGTCTTTAACCCGTTTCGCTTCGTCGTTCTCGCCTACGTGCTCCAACATCATTACAGCCGAGAGGATCATGGCGATTGGATTCACGATTGGGGGATTCAACTCGGCGTACTTGGGCGCTGATCCGTGGGTAGGCTCGAACACGGCCACTTCGTCTCCGATGTTTCCGGAGGCTGCGAATCCCAGGCCGCCGACCAGACCCGCGAACGCGTCGGACAGGATATCTCCGAACAGGTTCGAGGCTACGATTACGTTATAGTCTTCGGGATTTTTGTTCAGCCACATCAGCTGTGCGTCGATGTTGGTGGACCAGAGTGCAATTCCCGGATAATTCCTGGCGACTTCCTTGGCCGTTTCTTCCATCATGCCCGAGGTCTCGCGAACTACATTGGGCTTTTCGCAGATGGTCACGCCTTTAAATCCGCGCTTCTTCGCGTAGTCGAAAGCGGCGGTGACGATGCGACGGGCTGCCGGCCGGCTGATGATGCGCACGCTAACGGCGATGTCCGGACCGGGGATGCCGGCGAAGGCTTTGAACTTGGGATGCGAGTTCAGCGCGGCCCGCACGATCTCTGGCGGGTTGGTCCATTCGATTCCGGCGTACATGCCTTCGGTGTTCTGTCGAAACACCGTGGTATCGATCTGGGGCTCATCGTAGTCATCGTCCACACGCTTGCGAATGTAGTTCAGCGGATTGCCAGTGAAACCGATGCAGGGACGCATGCAGATATCGAGACTGAACTTCTGCCGCATGGTCACGATCGGGCTGTAGTAGACGAGGCCCTTGCCCTGCAATTCGGGTTTCAGTTCGGCTTGCGCTTCTTTGTTTGGCTTTGAGGTGATGGCGCCGAAGAGACCGAGTTTATGTTTGGCGAGCAGATCGATAGTGCGATCGGGAAGCGCGTTGCCTTCGTTCCTCCAGCACTCCCAGCCGATGTCGGCAGGAATGTATTCGGCGTCGAATCCTACCGCTTCTAAGATGCGCAATGCCTCGGGCAGGACCTGATTTCCGATTCCATCGCCGGGCATTGTGACTACTGTATGTTTTGCCATGAATGCGCTTCTCCCAAAAAACTTTTCACTGCAGAGGCACAGAGATACAGGGTTTCCGACTTGGCCTTGAAAACGTTGCCAGTAACGTTTCTACAGTGCTGCCTCGACTTCAACTCAGGCCCAGGCGTTTTGCCACCAGGTTTTCCACTCCTTCGGCGATTACTAACGATTGCGGAACACTTCCCAGTGGCGGGAACGCAAACTTCTCTCCGCGCCAGTGGATCACGCCAGAAGTGAAGTCGATGTCAATTTCGTCGCCGGGAATAATGGTCTTTTCTTTTTCAGCGATTTCACTTGTGAATTGCCCGCGCAGGCGTTTCACCAGTTCTGGCACTTCCACGCAGAGGAATCCGTTGTTATATGCATTTCGCAGATAAGTCTGGGAGAAGCTGGCCGCGATCACCAGCGGAATGCCCTTGGCCTTGAGACAAGTCACGGCTTGCTCGCGGCTTGATCCGGTTCCGAAGTTGAATCCGCTCACCACTACATCGCCAACGCGAGTACGCGACGCGAACTGCGGATCGTAGTTTTCCATTACGACCTTCGCCATCAATTCTTTGGTGACATCGTCGCGGTAAGTGTAGTCCTTTCCGTAAATCGCATCGGTGTTAACGTTGTCTTGGGGCAGGAAGACGAGGCGGCCACGGACTCTATCCGGAAATCCGGGAAGGATATCTACCTTCTCTGCTGCAGCACTTGTGGCAAATTCGGTGTAGCTGCGCGACGGCTCACGGCCGCTCATCTCGCGTGGTCCACGAATGTAGCCAGCGGCAGCGGAGGCGGCGACAACCTCGGGGCTTGCCAGGTAGCACTGGGCTTCGCGCGAACCCATGCGGCCTTTGAAATTGCGATTGGTGGCCGAGATTCCGACTTCACCGGGTTCGAGCAGTCCCACCCCCAGGCCAATGCACGGGCCGCATCCGGCCGGTAGTGGAAGCGCTCCGGCATCGAGGAGTGTTTGCCAGATGCCGCGTTTTTCGGCTTCTTCCTGCACCCACTGGCTTGCGGCGCCGAGATAGAACTTCACGCCCGGCGCTACCTTCTTTCCTTTCAAAACCTTCGCCGCAGCATCGAGATCTTCCAGGCGCGAGTTCATGCACGAAATCAAATATGCTTTCTGGATGGCAACTTTTTCCTTTTCCATCTCAGCCAGTGAACTCATGACCTGAACGGTGTCCGGACCCGATACGTGCGGAGTCACTTGGCTTAGGTCCAGCACAATTCGCGCCGCATAGACTGCCCCGGCATCGGGGCGAGGTGGATTGTTCGTCCAACGTTCGATGTCTTTTTCCGAGAAACGTTCGACGCCGACTGGCTTCAGCCGCTGGTGTACGTTTTTCAGATAGTTAATCGTGACTTCGTCGACCGGAAACCAACCCACAATCGGTCCCCATTCGGTGGTCATATTCGAGATGGAAAAGCGCGCGTCCATGGAGAGGCTGGCCACTCCGGGGCCGCTGAATTCGATGGCGGCGTTCAGAACCTCGTCGTGATTGTAGAGACCGCATAAGGTGACAATCACGTCCTTACCGGTCGCGCCCTCGGGTAACCTGCCTTCGAGCACGACCTCAACCGAGCGGGGGATCTGCCACCAGAATTCGGCCGTGGCCCAGACTGCGGCGGCGTCGGTGCGCACGATCGGGGTTCCGATCGCCCCCAGCGCGCCGTACATATTGGAATGGGAGTCGGAGGCGACCACGAATGATCCGGGTACGACGTATCCGCGCTCCACCATGATCTGGTGGCCGATGCCTGAGCCAGCGGGATAGAAGTCGACACCATGCTCCTTGGCGAATGCCTCGATGGCGCGGTATTTTTTCTGGTTAGCTTCGTCTTTATTTTGAATGTCGTGGTCGAGCGCGAAGACGAGTTGCTTCGGATCGTGGATTTTCTTCGCGCCAATGCCTTTGAACTTGCTCATCACCGCCGAGGTGTTGTCGTGAGTCATGACGTGATGCGGGCGAATAGAGAGGAAGTCGCCGGTGCGCAGGGGGCGCTTCGGGCCCTCGGCGAGATGGGTTTGCGCGATTTTTTCAACGACGGTCTGGGGCATGGACTGTTTTCCGTTTTTCTATGGAGGCCGGGCGTTTTCGCCGGCCAGACGGGCTAGACGCCCGTCCTCCATTAACAAAATGCAGATTCCTCGCTTCGCTTGGAATGCATGAGAAAGCAACCGTTGCAAGCAACGTTTCTACGGATGCTTTTTCTTGCGTGTGGACTTGCGAGAACCTGGCTTCTTCGCTCGCACGTCCGCTTTCATCAGCACCATCAGTTTGCTGACTGACCCTATCTTCTCCAAACTCCAGATGGCTTCTTTCAGTTTTTTCTGAGCGCCCGGTGATAGTACGCCTTCCGCCAGCGCAGCGAATTTCTCTTCGACTTCCTGATCGGTGAGCGGATTGCGCGGATCGCCTTTCGGATAGTCCAGTTGCTTGGTGAACGTCCGCCCATCGGTGGTGGTGATATTCACAATCACCCGCTGCAATGCGGGAAAGACTTTCTCGATCTCGGGATCGGCGACCACTTCGACTTTCTGCAACTGAGCGCGAATGGTCGGGTCCATGATCTTTTCCATGGTGAACTGCACCGGGGTTACCTGCCGCTCAGCCAGGGCTGCCGCGATCACGTAGGGCAACGAATGGTCGGCGGTCTCTTTGCTGCGAGGATCGTACTTGCTGGGATCGGAAAGAATGTCGGCGGCACGGGCCAGCGATCGAATCTGGATCTTAGTCACCTGATCGGGCTTCAAGTCATTCGACTTCACGATGTCGAGCACCGCGGAAATCGGCGTATGGGTCAGCGCCTCGGTGGGAAACGCCTTCATGCCGCACTGCGTAATGCGCCATGAATCTCCAAGTCCGTCGGTGAGGATGTTGAGCTTCCACTCTGGCCCAAAAACGTGCGTCAATCCTTCTTTGCCGTCGACGACGTGCTCCGGCCCTGTGTAACCCTTTTCGGCCATGAGCGCAGCGAGCATTCCGCTTTGCGTTGCCATGGGATCGACAGTGTTCTTCATCATGGTGAGCTTGCCCGCAGTCACGGCGCCGAGCGTGGCGTGGCGGCTGGCAGAGATGCCGACCGCATGTTGGATCTGCTCCCATGGAAGATGCAGGACACGTCCCGCGACGAAAGGGGAGACGAAGGCTGTCAAAGTGGCGTGATGCCAGCCGCGCTCGCGGATGCCGGGGAATGCAGCTTCGCAGAAACGCATTTCAAATTCGTGCCCAAGCACCAGACCGACGATCAATTCTTTTCCGTTGCTATTGGTGCGCTCGCAACCGGCCAGAGCCGCCGGAAAAATGTCGGAGGGATGCGATGGATCCTGCTTCCAGTAGATGTCGTTGTAATCCATGCAGCGGATCATGAGGCCGTTGGCCAGCGACGCCGAGACGGGATCGATCCGCTTGCCAGTGCCGATCACGGTGGCCGGACCTTTGCCCGCAATCTCATCGAGCACTTCGAGCGCAATCAGCACGTCGTGTTGCTGGTAGCCACCGAGGGCGCAGCCGACGGAATCCAGCAGGAAGCGTTTAGCTTGATACACGGCGTCCAGCGAGAGATGCTTATAATCCAGGCCGGCGGCCCAGCGCGCCATCTTCGCGGTGATGGTTTCTTTGTTTACGGCAGCTTCTTTAGCGGCGGACAAGAGATCTCCTTGGGTGAGGTTGCCCCGTCTGTCCAACACTTGTCATCCCGAGCGAAGCGAGGGATCTGCAGTCATATGCGTACGCGAGAAACTGCAGATTCCTCACTTCGCTCGGAATGACACGTGTAGAAAGCAAGTCATGTCTCATTTCACTTTCACGTTCTTCGGATTCTTAAACGGCAGAAACGCCATGAAGTCGGCGTGATGCACGATGTACGCTTCGGTGGTGCGTTTTACCAAATCGCCTTCCGCGGCGTGGGCCGCAATAATGTGGCAGACTTCGTCGGGCACGCCGCACTCAAGTGCCAGGGCCACCCCGGTAAAGGGATGCCGCAAGGCTTCGCCGCGTTCACTTTGGCGGCTCTTGCCGTCGGGTCCGAGTTCGTATTCGAGCAACTTGCCGACGTCCGCGAGAATCGCTCCGGCAATCACTACGTCCATGTTAATCGGCAACGCGCGGCCCATGAACTCGTGCATCGATTCGGCGCTCTGGCGCGCGATGTGGACCACGCAGCGCTTATGCTCCATGAACGTGATGGGACAGTTGGGCACCAGCAAGGTGAATGGAATCCGATTCAGATCCTCGGGCTTCAGCGGGCTGCGTTCCAGAGCCTTGATCCAAGTCTGAGTGACCTGCTCACGCAGCTTGGGCTTTTCAATCCATTGAATCTCCGGCCACAGCCGTGCGACCGCATCGCGCATGCGCTCCGCCCCCTCTGGGAAACTCTCTAGCTTATCGTGCGGGTGGTGATGGCGTCGAGGGGTATGAGTCTATAATCGCTTCTGTGTATATCCGGCTTGAATCGCCGCTCAACCAACGCCAGACGTTAGTTCTCTTGGTCTGCTGTTTGTGCGTCTTTGCCGGTGCCGCAAGCTCTCAACAAGGCGCTGCAACTGGCGAGCCGCTCGTCGTTCGCACCACCAGCTTGCCCAAAGCATACTTGAAGCAGCAATACGAAATTCATTTGGAAGCGACTGGCGGGATCACGCCTTTGCGCTGGGAAATCACTGAGGGCGCGGCGCCCGCGGGGATTGTTCTCGCGAAGGATGGCGTTCTCAGCGGCGCTCCGACGGAAACCGGCGAGTTCCGGTTCACCGTGACAGTCACGGACGGCGGCAGGCCCGCGGTGCGACGCAACCAGCAACTGGTGCTGACAGTCGTGGCGCCGCTCATGGCGCAATGGGGCCGCTATCCCAAGGTTACAGGCCGACGGCTGGAGGGATCGGTTATCGTGTCGAATCAAACCGAGCAGGAATTTGATTTGACCATAATTATGATGGCGGTGAATGAGACCGGGCGCGCTACCGCGATCGGCTATCAGCGTTTTCCGCTGAAGAAGAATACCGCGAGTGTGGAGATTCCTTTCGGAGAAAATCTGCCCCAGGGTTCGTATGAATTGAATGTGGACGCCGTCGGTGAGGTAGCCGCGACCAGCTCCATCTATCGGGCGAGGTTGGTGCCGACGGAACGCTTCCAGATACTACAAGGGCCTTGAAAACAGTGGACAGTGGATAACCGTCTGCTTACTTCGCGACACAATTCGCTCGGGGGAGGGCCGCAGCCGAGGCTCACCACTGCCACTAAACCTGCAGACAAAAATATAAGAGTCCCGAGGTGGTGTTGGGATCATTCGTCTCGGCCAGTAGCTCGCTTTAGACCCTCGCCGACCTGCCTTAGTAGCGGTCCTTGCGGATGGCTACTCGCGATCATTGCTCGGGCTCCGGGCTTACCGCCAACCGGATAAACCAAACCAACGCCTCGGGACTCTATCCTGCCTTCGACAAATCTTCTTGTTCGCCTCGACCAGCGCTTTGCTATAGACCCTTGCTAACCCTCCCTCAGTCATTTTGCAATGTAGAGGGTGACTTCGCTTGAGCCCCGGACGCCGCACCAACCGGGAAAACCTCAGAAGCTGTCAAAGAACGATTATGTTTTTACTCCTTTCATTTTCAGAGTCAATGAAAAATGGGGGATTGTATCTATCGATTTTTCAATCGAGTGCAGCTGGTTCACAGGCAGGTGCAGCGAGGATGGTGCAGTTTGAGCATCACCAGGCTTTGTGATGTGCGCCAATGCGCAATTTTTGCGGATGTTCTCAGCTAGTTCAGTCGAGAGTTGTGACGCCAGGCTCTCTGTGCTTGTGAAAATCCGCGCAAAGCCGCTTGGACAGGGCGTTCTGCGGGGATTGCCGTCTGCCGGGTTTCTCCGCTGACTCTGAGGGCGTTCTCAGTGGCCTCTGCGTTTTAGGGTTTTGGACGACGACCGACAGAATCCTAAATCGCAGAGGTCGGGGAGAAAGGCCGTAGAGCACGCGGAGAGTTTGAGCGTCGACTAGGGTAGCGTCATTTCCACGTTTTCCTTCGTCGATGTAAAATGCGCGTTTCCAGGAAACTCGGTCAAGGAGATGCTGTGGCGCGAATCGCTCGGTCGCTTGTTCTTTTGATCTTGGGCTGCCTCGCCAGTTCGGCGTTGGCACAATCCGGCGCAAACGCGGAACAGCGCACTGCGCGCTATCTGGATTCGATCCGACGACAGCCTTCGCTTCAATTGGCGTTTCTGCGCGACATGCCCAAAGGCGGTGACTTGCACGTTCACCTGAGCGGCGCGCTCTACGCGGAGAATCTGATCGACTATGCTGTCGGCGACAATTTATGCGTGGACCGGACCACTTCCATTCTCATCGCTCCTCCGTGCGATGACTCTTGCGAAAAATACACCAGCAAACCGGCGCTCCGTTGCGCGTATGGCGATCACGTGCTCTACAACTCGATTGTGGATGCTTGGTCGATGCGCAACTGGGAACCGGGAGAGGAATCGGGACACGATCATTTCTTCGCGACCTTCGATAAATTTTCCTTGGCGACGCGCAATCATATCGGGGACGCTCTTGCCGAAGCCGCATCGCGAGCGGCTAAGGACCACTTGCAGTATCTCGAGTTAATGCATACGGCGGATGCCGTGCAGTCCGGGGAATTGGGTGCCAAGCTGGGATGGAACGAGGACTTCGCACGCATGCGCGAGAAGTTGTTGGCAAACGGATTGAAAGACATTGTCATTGCGACCAGCAAACGCCTCGATGACGACGAGAAGAAAATGCAGTCCGTGCTCAAATGCAGAACCCCGGAAGCGAATCCGGGATGCGCGGTCAAGATTCGTTATCTGTACCAGGTGCTGCGTGGGCTGCCTCGCGAGATGGTCTTCGCCCAGATTCTGCTGGGTTTCGAGCTGGCAAAAGCCGATCCACGTTTCGTCGGCCTCAACCTCGTCATGCCGGAAGACTGGTACGTCCCCATGCACGATTTCGAATTACACATGAAGATGCTCGATTACCTGCACGGCGTCTATCCCGGGGTGCACATCAGCCTGCACGCGGGGGAACTCGCCATGGGCTTGGTGCCGCCGGAGGGTCTACGCTTCCACATTCGCGAGTCGGTTGAGCGCGGACACGCTGAACGCATCGGCCACGGGGTCTCGGTGATGAACGAGGATCACCCGTTGGACCTGCTGCGTGAGATGGCCCGGAAGAATATTCTGGTCGAAATATGCCTGACTTCTAATGATGTGATTCTCGGCGTGAAGGGTGACGATCATCCCCTGCCGGTCTATTTAAAGTATGGTGTGCCCGTGGCTCTCGCCACCGACGACGAGGGCGTTTCGCGTTCCGATATGACCTACGAGTATCTGCGCGCGGTCCAAACCTACGACTCTCTTGGCTACAAAGATTTGAAGCGCATGGCACGATTGAGCCTGGAGCACAGCTTTCTGGCAGGCTCCAGCTTGTGGGCATCCAACTTCCGCCTAGTGGCAGCTTGTGCGAACGATCGTGCAGGCGCTGGGAAAGTCTCGTCCGCGTGCCAGAAGTTTCTGGATGCGAACGAGCGTGCTCAGATGCAATGGAAGCTGGAAGCCGAATTCGCAGGGTTCGAGAAGAAGTTTTAGAAGCAGTTCTTAGTTCATGGTTCTCAGTTCTCGGTAGGCAACCGTTATGGACGACTTCTCCCGCGCCGAATCCGCCGCACAATTCCTGCTTTCGCAGACTCCACTTCGTCCGGCAATCGGATTGGTTCTGGGTTCAGGGCTGGGCGGGTTCGCCGACGAATTCTCCGAAGCAACGCGGATTCCCTACGCGAATATTCCTTTCTTCCCTCGTTCTACCGCAGTCGGTCATGCTGGGCAGATGGTAATCGGAAAAGTTGGCGATGTCGCCGTAGCGGCCATGCAGGGACGCGTGCATCTTTACGAAGGATATTCCGCGATTGAGGTCGCGTTTCCGACCCGCGTGTTTGGCAGAATGGGCATTCGTGCGCTCATCCTGACCAATGCGGCGGGCGGCATCAATCTCGAGTTCAAACAGGGTGCGCTGGTGGTGGTTACCGACCACATCAATCTGCAGGGGCAAAATCCGCTGGTCGGCGCGAATGAAGATCGCTTCGGTCCGCGATTCCCGGATATGACCCAAGCCTACTGGAAGCCGTATCGCGAGATCGCGCTCCGAGCGGCGAGCCATTTGGGCAAGACAGTGCATCAAGGAGTCTACGCGGGACTTCTGGGTCCGAGCTACGAAACTCCGGCGGAGATTCGATATCTGCGCACGATTGGCGCGGATCTGGTGGGCATGTCCACCATTTCAGAAGTGATCGCGGCACGACATATGGGATTAAAAGTGTTGGCCATTTCCTGCGTGACCAACATGGCCGCGGGCATATCTGATGAAGTTCTCAACCATGAAGATGTGCTCGCGACTGGCGAACGGGTCAAGGGAGACTTCGTGGCGCTGCTGCGAGCGGTCTTGCCCGAGATCGCCGCGGACGTCAAGCGTTAGCCAGCAAGACGCGGGCGGGGGCGCCCGCGCCACACGATCCTTAAATACCTAGAAGGTGAACTTCGCCCCCAGCTGAATTACACGTGGGCCGCCTCCGCCCAGGCCCGGGTTGGTCTGGGCGACGTCGGGCGTCTGCGTGATTAAACCCATCGGCAGCAGTGGCTGCGTGATGTCGCCGTTCACATGCGCGGCCGGACTCGGCACGACCTGCGGACTGCCCGGACTCCCGTTGTCGATGTATCCCGGGATTATGGTGTGCGCCGGCAGAGCGAAATTCGGGTGGTTGAAAATATTGAAGAACTCGGCGCGCAATTGCAAATTCAGCCGTTCTGTCAGCCGCGTGTTCTTCGTGACCGAGAAATCCACGTTGGTAAGTCCGGGACCGAAGATCGAGTCGCGACCCAGGTCGCCGAAGGTTCCGTAAGCGGGCTGCACGAACGCCAGCGGGTTGAGATAGCCGGTGCTCGGCGTCCAATGCGACAGGATAGGATTCACTCCCGGCACGACGTTCGGCCGCTGATTGAAATAAAAACGGCCGCTGGTATCGGTCGAATTGGCGATGGGGATCGGACGGCCGCTCTGCACCGTAATGATCGTGTTCAACTCCCAGCCCGAGCCAAACTTGCGGAGCGCTTTCCAGGATGGAAGATCGTAATTGATCGCCGTCGTGAAACGATTTCGTGTGTCGAAGAGGGAGGGCCCGCGCTCAGCCGGCAGGTTGCCGGGATCCTGGGGAAACGCCGCGCCCGGAACGAAGTCGATTCCGTCGGAGGCGTCATCGATCGCCTTTGACCACACATACGCGGCAAAACCCGAAATGCCGTGAACATTCTGGATGCGGCCGATCGCTTGCACGGAATTGTAACTGGATGAACTCGAGGGCGTGAGTTCGTCGATGGCGCCGTAGTTAGAATTCGGGCGCGCGCCGCCTGCGTCGGGTTCGTTCAGATCGGTCAGGCGCACCAAGTGCGTACCTTTGCTGCCCACGTAGCGGGCTTCGAACGACGTATTCTGCGCAAGTTTCTGTTGGATATTGAAATTCCAGTTCTGCGTATACGGAGAATGAAAATTCCGCGGTGTCACGAAGATCGAATACGGTGGCGATGCAACGCCGTTCATGATCGGCGCATTCGGCGTCGGGTTCGTGCCGTTGAACGCAGTCGGATCAAAGGACAGAGGCAAAATCGCCTGAGGTCCGATGGGATTGGTCGCAACTCCAGCCGAGGTAGTGAAATTCGCGATCAGCAAATCCTGCGGCACGTAGTCATAGTAGATTCCGTAGCCAGCGCGAACCACGGTGTTCTTCGCCGCTTGCCAGGCGAATCCCAGGCGCGGAGCGAAGTCGTGCAGGTCGCGATTGTACAGGCCGTTGACGCCGTCGGTCCCGACCATGGCCAGGTTGCCGTCCCGACCGAGGTTTGAGAGCAAGCTGTTCTTCTCGCTCATGGGTCCGAAATATTCCCAGCGCAGGCCGAAGTTCAGAGTCAGGCTGGAACTCACGCGGTAGTCATCCTGCGCGAAGAAACTGAAACCATTGTTATAGGTTGTACGTTGCGTGTTGCCGGCATCGACGGAAACGAAGGAGCAACAAAAATTTGCGTCCTGCGTGCCGCCAGTGTAAAAATCCGCCAACGCGTCCACCACGGGATCGGGACTCAATCCGACTCCCGCGGTGAACTGAAAGATCCCGCGCTCCAGGTTGTCGTTGAAATTGCTGATGGCGGCGCGGCGGAACTCTCCTCCGAACTTGAAGGTATGTCGGCCTTTCAGCCAGGTGAAGTTGTCGAGAATCTGAAAGGTTTCGCTGGTGCGGCCGCGCGGAACGCTGAAACCGGTGGCTCCCAGATTTTCAATGTTGGTGAAGTCAAACTCCGGCAATCCCAATTTGCCGGTCCCGAAGTTCAACCCGATGCTGTTGGGATCGAAGTTTGCATTCAACGAACTGAACGAAGTCCGGTAACGGCTGTAACCAAAGCGCACTTCGTTGATCATGGAAGGGCTCAACGTAGAAAGCAGACTGACTGAAGCCACTTGCACGCGTGTCGGCGAAGTTTGCGCGAACTGGGGCAGTCGCGACCCCGCGCCATAACCGCCCGGCGAGCCGAACGGAAAAATCTGGTTGCTCTGGGCGAATGCGTAGCGGCCCGTCAGCAATTCCGTGTTGGTGAGGTTCTCGTCAATCTTCACGATGAAGTTGTCGCCGTCGTTCTTGTCGCGCACCACGCCTGGAATCTCGCTGGTGTTGCTCTTCGGATAAAACGCCAGAATCGCGTCCAGGCCGGGGTTGATTTCCGGAGCGCTGGGATTGTTGAGTGGCGCGGCTATGGCGCGGGCTTGCTGAATCTGCGCCTGGGTTGGAACCAGCAGCAGAAAGTCGGACCCCACTTGCTCACGCTGACCTTCGTAAGCGCCGAAGAAGAAGGTTTTGTCCTTGACGATTGGACCGCCCAGAGAGGCTCCGAAATTGTTGTTCTGAAAGACGGACTTGTGAGGGTCCGAGTTGAAGTAGTTTCGCGCGTCCAACGCGCTATTGCGGAAAAACTCGAAGGCCGAGCCGTGGAGCTTGTTGGTGCCGGATTTGGTCACGATGTTGACCACGGAACCACTGTTGCGGCCATATTCGGCGCCGAACTGCGACTGCAGGTTGAATTCCTGGATGGCATCAATCGGCAGCAGTGAGGCTGGCGCGCCTCCGATACCGGTCTGGTTCAGGGCCGAATTGTTGAAGAAAGGATCGTTGTTGTCGGTACCATCGAGCGTGTAGTTGTTGGAGCGATCGCGATTTCCGTTGATGTTGAATTGTCCGAAACCACCCTGCGTACCGGCTACGCCGGAAGGATCAACCGTGGCTCCCGGCGACAGTGCAACCAATTTGCCAAAATCACGACCGTTGAGCGGAAGTTCGGCAACCAGCTTCTGATCGACGACGTCGCTCAGCACGTCGCGCGTGGCGTCTATGACCGGAGCTTCCTCCGTCACGGTCAACTGCTCCACTCTCTTCTGCACGACGGTCAAGTCAAAGTCGGCGGTTGTATCCGAGCCAACATTTACGATCACATTCTGCGCAACCGGCGAGAGCCCCTTCGATTCCGCCATGACGACGTAGCCGCCGACGGGAAGCTCAACCATCACATAAGCGCCATCGTCGCCGGTCGCCGCCTCGCGCACCTGGCCCGTCGCGCTGTTCTTGGCCGTTACCTTCGCCCCGGCAATCACGCTGCCGCTCGGATCCACCACCTTTCCCCGAATTGAGCCGCGGAAGCTTTGCGCCAGAACAATACAGGGCACTAATAGGAGAAGGATCAAAAAAATCAGATGTTGAACTCCAGGTCTGATGTCACCCGCGATTGCTCGTTGGCTGCTCATATGTCTCCTCTCCTCGAAAACCAGGGTGAAACCGGCACGAAGCTTCGCACTAGAATCACGATCGTACTAGTTTTTTGCACGCGGAATGAAGATTGCCACCGGAGGCTTTACCCCATAAGTAGCCGCGAAGCTTGCCTGATTTACGGCCAAACCGAGGCGTCCGCGAGAATCGATGTACAGCAGCGGTGTCTTTAGCGGAACGTCACTGAAGGTGCGCACGAACGGAATGTCCATCTCATTCTTTCCGATGGTGACGTGCGCCGTCTGGCCCCGCGGATATCCCAGTTTGAGGAAATCCTCGCCACTGATATTCGTGACTAGGTTGCCGAACGGCCCATCGGTAGCGATTACTTGGCCGCTTAACCCGCGTTCATCCAGCTTCGCGGACGCAATGTCCAGGCGTACGAGTTTGCTGACATCGAGCTCAGGTCCCACGCCGGCCCAATCGTCGCCTCGCGCCAGATGCGCCCCTACCGGTGAGAATATGTCGCGTCCATGAAAAGTCGACGACAGCGCCGCTCCAATCATCCAGTCGCGATTCGTAATCTCCCGCGCACCTTCGATTCCGTCGCGGTCCTGCACCAGCGTCATCAAACCGTTGTCTGGCAAGACAAAATACTGCCCGTGTTTCGACTTGACGACCACTGCTTTCCGAGTGCTGCCCACCGTCGGATCCACCACAACTACAAAGACCGTCCCCGCCGGATAGTACGGGGCCGCGCCATACAGGAAGCGCGCCCCGTCGAGAATCGAGAACGGCGTGACCTGGTGCGTGAGGTCGACAATGCGCACGTCCGGTGCAATCGAATACATCACACCTCGGCAAATGGCGACGGAATCGTCTATCGTGCCGAAGTCGGTCATGAAGACGATTGTCGGAATGACTTTCGCTGCTGGACTCTGGGCCCCAGCGCCATTTCCCGCGCAGATAATCAGAATAAGGAATGCCATGAAATACCGCGATGGCTTGCGCCTAATCCGACGGGACATATTTCACTCTCTCTCAATAAGATCGGCTGAGAAACAAATTGTAAACGCTGGCGGTTCAAACAAGGGAACCTTTGACTGGGATGAATTCCAATCGACCCACCTTTGTGTACCTTCGCGTCCTTTGTGGTTCTAGCATTTGAACTTCGTTAACCACAAAGGCCACGAAGGTCCACAAAGGAAGCGTGTCTGGAGAACGCTCTTAGCGGGCCCCGCAACACGAAACCCACGCAGCCGTCTATAATTCTGTCGAATCTGCTCGGCAATATTGCTGCAAGGAGGATCTGATGCCTGAAGTGATTCCGGAGAAGTATCGCGATCTGTTTAGCAAGCGGGCCTTTGGAAGTTTGGCCACGTTGATGCCCGACGGCCGTCCGCAAGTCACGCCGGTGTGGTGCGATCTGGAAGGGGACTACGTAGTGTTTAACTCCGCCAAGGGCCGCCAGAAAGATCGCAACGTTCGTCGCGATCCGCGCGTATCCATCGCGATCATCGATCCCGACAATCCTTACCGTCACATGGAAATCCGCGGCCGGGTAGTCGAGATCACGGAGCAGGGTGCCGACGCGCACATCGACAAGATGGCAAAGAAGTATCTGGGAGTAGACAAATATCCCTATCGGCAGCCGTCGGAAGTGCGAGTGATTTACAAGATTCAGCCTGAACACACGACAACGATGGGCTGACAGGTGTAGCGCCGGCATCTCGCCGGCTGTCCGGGCGCAGCCCGCGCCCGGTGCAGGCCAGGAGATCAACCATTCGCACCTACAATCTCTGTCTGCTCGGCTTCGGCAACGTCAACCGGACGCTGCTGCTCCTGCTCCAGAAAAAAGAACGCGAGCTGCGTGAACGTGGCATCGCGTGGCGGATCACCGGCGTAGCAACGCGGCGTCTCGGCTGGATCGCTGACGCCGATGGAGTGGATGTGGATGCTCTGCTAGGCGACAACCTTTCGTCGCAATCGCGGACGAGCGCGCCCGCGCCACACGATATCCGAGCGTGGCTTCATCTCGCGAAGCCTGACGTCCTGTTCGAAGCCACGTCGCTCAGCCCGCGCGACGGCCAACCCGCGATTGATCACATTCGTGCCGCGCTGGAAGCTGGCGCACACGCCATCACCGCCAACAAGGGCCCCATCGTTAACGCCTTTGAGGAACTGAGCTCGCTGGCGGTTGCAAAAGGACGGAGATTTCTATTTGAATCGACCGTGATGGATGGCGTGCCGATCTTTGCCTTGTTCCGTGACAATCTGCCGCTGGTTGATCTGCGGGGATTTCGCGGCATCCTGAATTCCACCACCAACGTCATTCTCACTGGCATGGAAGAAGGCCTCAGCTTCGATGAGTCGCTCGTCCAGGCGCAACAAATCGGAGTCGCGGAAACCGATCCCAGCAACGACATCGAAGGTTGGGACGCAGCCGTGAAGGTCGCCGCTCTGGTCCGGGTTCTCATGGGTGTGCCGATACGTCTGGAAGAAATCCAGCGGGAGGGCATTGGCAATCTGAGCGGCGAAGCCGTGCGCGCTGCGCGAGCCGCCGGCTGGCCTTACAAGCTGGTCTGCCGCGCCCAGCGTAGTGTTCAGGGCGTGACGGCGAGCGTCCGTCCGGAGAGGGTGCCTTTGAGCGATCCGCTCGCGTGGGTCGCGGGAACTTCGTCGATCGTATACTTTGAGACAGACATCTTTCCCGGGTTGGCAATTACCGAGAACAATCCGGGGTTGGAAGCCACCGCTTACGGGATGTTGGCTGATTTCGTCCGCGCGGTGAGCCAGACGTAGCCAGCTACGTCTCTACAGAAAGATCCTATGTTGACCACTCAGCACGAAACAGCCCAGGCACTTGACCTTGCGTGGGTTCGCGCCCAGTTCCCGTCTCTGTCGCAAACCGTCAACGGCCATCCCGCAACCTTTCTCGACGGTCCCGGCGGGACTCAGGTTTCTCGGCGCGTGGTTGACGCAATCTCCGATTATCTGCTGCTCAACAACGCCAACACCGGCGGCGCCTACGCGACCAGCCGTTACACGGACGCGATGATGGCCGGCGCACGCTCTGCCATGGCGGACTTCCTGGGCAGTGATGCAGATGAGATCGTTTTCGGACCCAACATGACTTCGCTGACTTTCGCCATCAGCCGCTCCATCGGGCGCGAGCTTGGTCCGGGTGATGAAATCGTGCTAACCCATCTCGACCATGACGCAAATGTTTCTCCTTGGCGAACCCTCGAGGAACGCGGGGTAACGATTCGCATGGCGGAGATCCATGAAGACGATTGCACCCTCGACATGGATGACCTGGCGCGCAAGATTACCGATCGCACCAAGTTGGTTGCCGTCGGTTACGCTTCGAATGCGGTGGGCACAATCAACGATGTGGCGGAGATCGTTCGTCTCGCCCATCAGCGCGGCGCGATGGCTTACATTGACGCGGTCCATTACGCGGCGCATGGACCTATCGACGTCCGCGCTCTCGACTGCGATTTTCTGGTTTGCTCGACTTACAAGTTCTTCGGTCCGCACATGGGAGTGCTCTATGGCAAGCGTGAGCAGTTGAAGCGGCTTAATCCTTACAAGGTTCGGGCCAACACCAACGCGATTCCGAACCGCTGGGAGTGGGGCACGCTTAATCATGAATGCATCGCCGGGATCACGGCGTGTGTTGACTATTTGGCTGATCTGGGACGGCGCGTGAATCCGTCAGCATCCGTGCGCCGCGCGGCCGTGCTGGCCGCTTACAATGCGATCGAGCAGCATGAGCGCGGATTGATGGAAAGCTTGATCCGCGGACTGCTCGCCATTCCTGGACTGAAGTTTTACGGCATTAGCGATCCGAAGCGCTTCGATCGGCGCTGCCCAACGATCGCCGTGCGGATCAAAGGTCACCCACCGCTCGAACTCGCTACAAAACTCGGCGAGCGCGGTTTCTTCACCTGGGATGGGAATTACTACGCGCTGAACCTCACCGAGCGCCTCGACGTTGAAAAAGACGGCGGATTCCTGCGCATCGGGCTGGCTCACTACAACACTGCGGAAGAAGTGGGCCGATTCCTCGCGACCCTGCGAGAAATTGTCCGTTGATGCGCTTTTCAACGCGCCTTGCGGCGAAGTTCCGCGACGTTCTCGCCCTTCGCCAGCAGCACCACACTAGCCAAATCAATAAACAAACCATGCTCGACCACACCCGGCATATCGCTCAGCGTACGCGCCAACCCAGGCGGGTCGGGAATCTGGCCGAAGCTGCAATCCAGGATATGGTGACCTTCGTCGCTTATAAAAGCATTCCCCTTCGCATCCCGACGCAATTTCACAGTGGCTCCGAGGGCCGTGATTCTCTTTGCCACTAACGCCTGGGCGAAAGGAATCACTTCGACCGGGAGCGGAAATTTTCCCAGCACGGCGACCTGCTTGCTCGAATCAGCAATGATTACAACTTGCCGCGATGCCGAAGCGATGATCTTCTCGCGCAGGAGCGCGCCTCCACCGCCCTTGATCAGATGCAGTTGCGGATCGAATTCATCGGCTCCGTCGATGGTGACATCGATCTGCTGGAACTCATCCAGCGTGGTCAGCGGAATTCCGACGCTCGTAGCCAGGTCTCCAGTATGAACGGAGGTCGGAATGCCGCGGATCTTCAATCCCGCCCGAACTCGCTCCCCTAAAAACCGCACGGCGTAGGCCGCGGTCGACCCTGTTCCCAGGCCGACGATGTTGCCGTCGCGCACGAAGCCCAGGCTGGCGCGGGCGGCCGCTGCTTTTTCCTGATCACTGCGCTTCCGATCACTTTCAATCGAATCTCTCGTCATGTTGATTTGCGGCTCCCGGGAAGCGATCCGTTGATAGTGGGCCGATTCCGTTTCCATAATTTCACATTGCCCAACACATCGGTGTCACAGGCGCAGGAAAACTATACTGCAAACGGAATCGCGAAAAGCCAGTTGCCCACTTTCCGTTCCCTGTTCCCAGTTTGTTCTCCAGAGCCCGTGCGCCGGCGGTCCCGCTTGGCATTGAATGAGCCAGTCCTTCCCGAGCGCATGTACTTCCGACATCTGTAGCCTGGCGCCTGATTCAAGTAGGGTTCCTGCGAGCCCGAACAATTTATCCGGTCGAGATGCTGAGTTGGAGCGGCTTCTGGAGCTGGACTATTCCGGCTCAGACTCTCGCTTGCCTATTTGGAGTGGACCAACATGAAGATCGCGCATCGAGTTCTCGCAGCATTGTCCGTCGGCCTATTCATTTCTGCGATGTCTGTGGCGCAGACGCCCGCAAGCTCTAAAGAGCTTTCCAACCGTGACGTCGACGATTCGATGAAGGGATGGAAGCCAGTTTGTATAAAGCCAGCCTGCAACCCTGGGGGACAGGGAACGCCGACGGCAACATCGCTGACAATCCTCCATCGGAGTCCCACGAAAGATGGCCACTCGATGAAGGTGTCGATCACGGGGCCGGAGTACAGCAACGCGTTATGGACCCACGACGCTGGCGCCGACGACAATGCAACCTCCCTCACCCTGAGTCTGTGGGTTTATCCGACCGGCCGGGCCTCGGTGGCTGGGTCGTTCGAGTACGACCTGTTCGACTTCTCGAAGTCAACGGGGATCGAATTCATGTGGGGATCGCAGTGCAATCAGGTCAACGGGTTGTGGCAAGTCTTCGATCAACTCGGCGGACGGTGGATGGACACCGCGGTTCGATGCTCGCTGTCTCCCAATCGATGGCATCACATCCAATGGGACGTTCACCGCGTCGCTGGAGACACCAACCGGTGCAGCGGCAAGCCCTGCATGTATTACGACACTCTGACCGTGGATAACGATGTACACCCGGTCAATGCCAAGTATCCGGCAGGTCCTTTGCCCGGTGGATGGTCGAGCGTGGTGGGCTTCCAGGTACAAATCGATATCGGGCAAACCGCATCGCCGGTAACGGTAGACGAATACGTTGATCTCGCCGAGTTTACGGCGATGTGAACGTAGTTTAGGCGGGGCGGAGGATCACGCTCATCAGATCCTTCGCCAGTCGGCTCTAGATTTTCGTGATCGGGTTCCATTTTGTCGACGTGTTTTGCGGTTGAGGTTCTGATAAGCTGCCGCGGACATGCGCGCCGCCGTTATCTTCGGGCCGGGATCGTCCCCCAAAGACCTGAAGCCGTTCCAGAAGAACTCAGAAGCGACCTGGCTTATGGGCTTGCCTGCCACGGCGGGCGAGGCCGAGGCCGTCCTCATCTTTGGTGGAGATGGGACGGTGCACCGCCATCTGCGCCGATTGGTTGAGCTCCAACTCCCCGTCATGGTCGTTCCTCGTGGTAGCGGAAACGATTTTGCGCGCGCGTTGAACCTGCGCAGCATCCGGAAATCGTTAGCCGCGTGGCGAAGGTTTTCTTCTGGCGGCGGCAATGTGCGGAGCATCGATTTAGGTGTTATCAGTCCACTCGTCATGGACCGGCCCCGTGCGGACGAGTCGCCCACGCCCCATCAGCGCTATTTCTGCTGCGTGGGTGGAGTGGGTTTGGATGGGGAAGTCGCGCGACGGGCCAATCAGCTCCCGCGCTGGCTCCGGGCGCATGGTGGGTACGTTCTAAGCTTTCTGCCCGCGCTCCTGGGATTCGCCCCCATTGCAATGAAGATTTCAGTGCCTCTCACCGAAAATCGAGATGTATTCGCCGCTCGGAGCACGGAACCGATCATCGTCGCTGCGTTCGCCAACGCGCCGTCTTATGGAGGTGGGATGAGGATCTCGCCCCGGGCTCAGCTCGACGACGGGGTTCTCGACATTTGTGTCATTCCTGACAGGAACAAACTCAAGCTGTGTTGTCTTTTCCCGACCATCTATTTCGGACGTCACTTGCACATTGCGCAGGTAGAGTACTTTCAGACGGAGCGTCTGCGACTGGAAACGGAAAAGCCGATCGATGTTTACGCCGATGGAGAGTACGTGTGCCGCACACCTGTTGAGGTGAGCGTTGCGCCAAGGGCATTGCGCGTGATCGTGGCCTGATTGCCAGCCGTGATGCGAATCGAGACCGGCGATCGGCCCGCGATCACAGCCGCTCGGCGATTTTTCCGCCAATCTTCTCGGCGGCGTCGACGCTCACGCCGCTGCCAACCAGTTCCATGTTCACCATGACGTCGCCTTTGCGCATCATGAAGCCCGAGCCGCCCGGCGCGACATAAGCTTCATCCCCTATGCCTGACACCGCAGTGTAAGTGTCCATCCCCCCGGTAATCTGCTTCATGGCGCCGTGGGCGAGTTTCATGGTTATGGCTCCGCTTTGCCAGGTGAATTGGACATTCAGATTCTGGTTGTTCCCGCCGGCGAACCGGTATTCGCACGCCGACGAACCACGTGTCACCGCGGCCTCGACCGGAGTGCCGACAATGGCGGCGACTTCAGAGGCGGATACCAGGCAGGGATTTCTTCTACCGGTGTACGGAGTCGCATCTCCGCCCATCTGCCGCGAGAACTCGTGGGCCTTCTGCTTTACGCGGTAGGCGATGTAGACGCAGCTTGCCCCGGCTAATAACATCAGAAACACCACCACGGCCACCACGATCAAGATGATCTTCAAAGCTGAGCTACTACCTTGGGAAGCCACGGGCTGGAGAGGGGCCGGCGCGCCCGCCAATACGGGGGCCGCGGGCGCGGCAGGCGGCGCGACGGCTGGCGGAGCCGCGGCGCCGGGTATGGCCACGCCGCAATTGGCACAGAACCTCACACCCGCTGCGATTGGAGATCCACAACTCCCGCAAAATCCGGCCATGTCTCACCTCCGAAAGATCCTGGCTGCTGCCTCTCCAAAGCCGAGCACAACGTCAAAGAAAATCCGGGTACCGTTCAGCAAGCAGGCGAATATTACGTAGCTTTCGACCGCACGTCAAGACGAAAACCCGAAAACCCGCAGCCTCTTTCTCATACGGTGCTAAACTACCCTCACTCTATGGCTGAGACTGGTCGTTCGCGCACTCTGTTGTGGATCGTAATTGGAGGAGGAGTTTTCTTCCTCTTCGTGCTGGCAGTGTTTACGCTGGTGTATTTGACCCTGCATGCCAGTGGAGAGCGAGCGTCGCTGACCGGCTTCGGCGACAAGATTGGCGTCGTCGACCTCGAAGGTGTGATTCTTGATTCCAGTGTCCTGGTGCCGCAGCTCAAAAAATTCGGTGACGACGATTCCATCAAGGCCATCATTCTGCGGGTGAATTCGCCCGGTGGCGGTGTAGCGGCGTCGGAGGAGATTTATCGCGCGGTCAAGCGCGTTCGCGACGAAAAGCATAAACGCATCGTGGCCTCGATCAGCACGGTTGGAGCGAGCGGAGCGTATTACATCTCATCCGCGACCAATAAGATTTATGCCGACAACGGCAGCGTGGTCGGGTCCATCGGAGTCATTGCCGAGTGGGTGAATTACGGCGACCTCATGAAGTGGGCCAAGCTGAAACCGGAAGTGCTGAAGGTCGGTGCGCTGAAAGACACGGGCGATCCCAGCCGCGATATGACTCCGGCCGAGCGCGCCTACCTGCAATCGTTGATCGACAACATGTACGGTCAGTTCGTGCAGGCTGTGGCCGAGGGACGCCACGCCAAAGCCGACGATATTAAGGCAATTGCTGACGGCAGGGTGTGGACCGGTCAGGAAGCGCTCTCCATGCACCTGATCGATCAGGTTGGCGATTTTCAGAATGCGGTTGACGATACCGCGAAGCAGGTCGGAATCAAAGGTGAGCCGGTGCTGGTGCGTCCAGACAAAGATCGCAAGACTTTGGCGGACCTGCTATTTGGCGATATTTCCCAGTGGCTGCCGACGCGGGAAAAGCTGATGGACAACCAGATGGGATTTTATTATCTGTGGAAGTGATGAACGCTTCTGGCTCCTGGCTCCTAGCTTGCAGTTTCTGACAACCAGGTTCGGGAGCCTGATCTAAAAAGCCACTTGCGCACAACCCCTGAAATTTGAGAAGGTTATGAAGGCCCTGATGTGGCTCGGGAGCCCCAACCCCAGGCAAAAGCCACTTTCATTACGACACCTATGGAGCGAAGAGGCGTATGACCAAGGCTGACCTGATCGATGAAGTGTCCCAATTGGCGGAGCTGACCCGCAAGGACAGCGAAGTGATCGTCGAAACCATTTTCGATAGCATCGTGCGGTCGCTCCGGGTGGGCGACAAAATCGAGATTCGCGGCTTCGGCAGCTTCCGCACCCGGCAACGGAAGCCGCGCGTCGGCCGCAATCCCAAGACGGGCGATCGCGTGGAAGTCCCTGCCAAAAAGATTCCGTTCTTCAAGCCGAGCAAGGAACTGAAGGATCTGGTGAATACGGGTGCGGGCGAGGCAGCCGCGTCCGCTCCAGCGACGCCAGCATCCCCAACGCACTAGCAGGCGCGTGCCCACGCGATTGTGCGTCGTTGCGGGAAAACTCTTCGCGCCCGGATGTGCCTGTGCGTCCTCCTGTGTTTAAATCAGATCCATGTTTGCCCGCAAGATTCGCGTGGAGTACGAGAAAGACGCGCGGCGTCTACCCTGTCCACTGAAGTGGCTGGACAGCTTCTCCATGCGCAATTTCACCAACGCCAGCGTCTTTGACAATACCCTGCCTTTGGCCGACGGCCTGATGGAGATCGGGACGCATGTTCCGCTCGCCGAATTGAAAGACGCCATGGAAGATTGGTTCCGGAAGAAAAGCTATATCCCGAAGGACGCGTCGCTGGCATTGACTGAAACAACCCCCAAGGCTTGAACCACAAAGACGCAATGGTTCACAAAGCAAAACCAGCCTACAAGACATACATTCGCTCGTGCTTTCCTTTGTGAACCTTCGTGCCCGAAGCCTGCCCTGAGCGCAGTCGAAGGGTGGTTCAAGCTCTTTCGATGCCTCCTAAACATTTCGCTTGACCCTGGAACCAGTTCCAGGGTGTAACCTCGATTCCCAGGTGGAACCAGTGCGATCAGGAGAATTGGCTCGTCTTACCGGCGTAAGCACGGACGCTCTCAGGCACTATGAGCGTTTGGGCCTTCTGTCCCGGCCCTCCCGCACCGCGGCCGGCTATCGAGACTACCCGGCGCAGGCGCTCGAACGAGTACGCCTGATTCGGCGCGCCTTGAGCGCGGGCTTTTCCCTGGCCGAACTCACGACCATCCTCAAGATGCGGGACCGCGGAGAGGTTCCGTGTCAAAAAGCAAGAGCAATGGGACAAGCAAAACTTCAGCAGGTCAAACAGCAGATTCGGGAGTTGCGGGTGATGAAAAAGCAACTCGAGGGCATTCTAAAAGACTGGGATGCACGGTTAGCTCGCACCCGAAAAGGAGCTCCGGCGCGATTGCTGGAGGCCCTGCCAACTGACTTGAGGCGGGTTGATCTGGCGCCTCGGTTCACAAACAAAAACAGGAAAGAAGGCAAGCCATGAAAACAACGATCACTTTATTTTTGGCCATAGTAATGGCGTCAGTCGCGCAGGCTCAACAAAAACCCACCCAAGCAGCGCCTCCTGAGGATCACTGCGCAATGATGAAACGGGGCGATCAGGCTATGGGCTTCTCGCACGAGAAAACCACGCATCATTTTCGACTGTTTGAAGACGGCGGTGCCATCGAAGTGAGCGCGAACGACCCCAAGGACACGGCGAGCCGGGACGAGATTCGGCAACATCTCTCGCACATCACGCAAATGTTTGCTGCCGGCAATTTCGACGTCCCCATGCTGATTCACGGCACAACGCCGCCCGGAGTACCCACCATGAAGGAACTGCAAGACCAGATCCATTATGCGTTTCAAGAGACCGATTCCGGGGCCCGCGTGCGAATCAACACGACGAATCCTAAGGCGTTGGAAGCAGTTCACACCTTCCTTCGCTTTCAAATTACCGAGCACGTGACTGGAGACACGACCGAAATTACGGACGACAATCCTAAGAAATAATCCGGCGCTGCACCAACACTGTGGCGCCCACACGATTTGTCGCAACCCCGCACAATCCCGCCTACGCCGACGGGTGACTATTTATCGTAATGCAGCAAGGAGTACACATCGTACTGCGCCAGCTTGTTGCGCCCCTTGAGGAAATCGAGTTCCACGACGAATCCCAGACCCACGACTTCCCCACCCAGCGAGGCAGCAAGTTTGGTCGTCGCCTCGGCGGTTCCTCCCGTGGCTAACAGATCGTCAACAATGATGACGCGCTGGCCTTTCTTGATGGCGTCCCGATGAACCTCAAGCGTGTTTGTGCCGTATTCCAAAGCGTAGTCGTACTTCACGGTCGCGGCGGGGAGTTTGCCCGGTTTGCGCACCGGAACGAAGCCAGCGTTGAGGCGATAAGCCAGCGCCGGGGCAAAAATAAATCCGCGGGCCTCCATGCCCAGAACCAAGTCGATCTTCTTCTCTAGATAGTGTTCCGAGAGAGCGTCGATCAGCGTCGCGAACCCCGTCTTGTCCTTGAGCAGGGTGGTGATGTCGTAAAAGAGAATCCCCTTCTTGGGGAAATCGGGAACTTCACGAATCAGTTTCTTCAGCGGCTCACAGTTGACGCTGTCTCGAATGGGTGCTACTTTGGTCGGCATTTACCAGGCTCCTTCGATGCGAAAAGTTGTCAGGCCAGAAACGGGCTTGGCTTCAGATTCGTCCACGTTATCCACTCGGGCGGCGCGTGGCCCTTCCCGCAAGCGCGAGCGCAAGCCCGCCAGTTGATCGCGCGTGCCCATGGCGAGCACTTCCACGCTGCTGTCGGGATTATTGCGCACCCATCCGGCGATGCCGAGAATGTGCGCCTCGCGCTCCACAAACCAGCGAAATCCTACGCCCTGAACGCGACCGCGCACTAGAAAGCGCCGGGCTTCGGTCTCCTTGGGCATAGAACTCCGACCATCAAAAATAACAGATTTGTCTCGTCCAGGCTGGTTGCAGTTGGATTGTCATTCCGAACAAGCGTTCTTTGCGCGGTGAGGAATCTGGGCAAGCCGCGCGAAGGGTCGCGTTCTTTGCGACCCAATAATCGCGCGTTTGGCTCGCTTCCTTATCACCACCTAATGGGCAGCGAACTCGTTCTTGACGACCACTCCACCCTTCATCACGAACTTGACGTGCTCGAGTTCGCCCTCGTCGGCAATGGGATCTCCAGAAACGGCGATAACGTCAGCGAACTTGCCCACCTCGATCGATCCTACTTTGTCTTTCCACCCCATCAACTCCGCCGCGTTGGTCGTGGCTGCACGGATCGCTTCAAGGGGCGGTAATCCAAGCTTGGTCATGGCGATGATCTCGCGCGAGTTCTTGCCGTGCGCCTCCGCGCTGGAAGGATCGAAGCCGTTCGCGATTTTCACCCCCAACTCCCTCGCGATCGAAATGTTCTGCCGCGTGCGATCCAGAGTCTCCTGCATGTATTTGTGCGGTTGTGGAGTCTTCGCGGTGTCCACGGCGTAGAAGTCATAGCCAATCGTCGGTACCCAGAAAGCATTTTTCTCCTTCATCAACTCGATAGAGCTGCGGTCCGCCCGGTGCCCATGCTCGATTGAGTCTGCCCCGGCAGTCAGGGCATTGCGAATGCCGTCCACGCTGTCAGCGTGCGCAGCCACCTTTATTCTGGCCTTGTGGGCCTCTTCGACGATCGGACGAATCTCATCGATGGTCAGCGTAGGCACGTCCCAATCGGCATAAACCTTGAGCAGGTTCGCGCCGTGTCCAATCTGCTCGCGGGCGGCGCGGCGCGCATCCTCAGGCCCGCTGATCATTTGTGCCCCAGTGGGAAAATCCGGCAGATCAGGAGAAATATGAAAAGGAAAGTACCTGCCGATTGCGGCAATCCCGCGAGTTGCCACCTGCATGCGAGGGCCGTCCACAAGACCCTGATTAATCGCATCCCGAAGCGCGACGTCGGCGTACCCGGAGCCTTCGCTTTCAACATCGCGCACCGCCGTAAAGCCTGCGCGCAAGGTTACGCGGGCATCGGCGGCACCTTCCAGCGCGCGAAAAGCCTGCGACTTCGTGAGCAAGGCCAATCCGTAGCCCTGCGGGTCGTCGTCCGACATGCGGGCCATCAGATGGGTGTGGCAATCGATGAGTCCAGGAAGAAGCGTGGCATCACCCAGATCCACAACTTCCGCTCCAGCGGGAATCTTCAGGGAAGCTCCGGCGGCGGTAATCTTTTCATCCTGAATCAGAATCACGGCGTCGTGGACGATGCTGCCGCTGTTTACATCCAACATGCGGGACGCGCGCAGGGCAACTATTTTCGCGGGCGCACTCTGCTGTGCGCCCGCCGCCGTGAAAGCGAAACAAAGAGCGAGGCTCAGAAACACAGCACGACTAGGCGACACGACCGTAGCCATTTTCGTATCCCCAACCCTTGTCATCCTGAGCGCAGTAGCCGCTTCGCAAAGCGAAGCGGCTACGCAGTCGAAGGACCCCGTGAATCAGTCGTTACCAAAAGTGCATCGAGGAATTCTCACGGCACTGCCCGTTTACCAGTTCCAGCCGAAATTCCCTGACGCCGCGTTGATCAGGCCCGCGACCTCGGAGTCCTTCGACTCGGCACAGGATGACAACTTAATCTTGGTTCCTCAACTAAGCACGGACTGCAACGCAGAATTCTACGCTCGCGACAAATAAACGCCCTCCGCCGTATCGACGCGGATCTTTTCACCTTCATTGATGAAGGGCGGCACCTGCACGACCAAACCGGTCTCCGTCTTCGCCGCCTTGGTCACGCTCGAAGCGGTTGCGCTCCTCATCCCCGGCTCCGTCTCGACCACGGTCAACTCGACCGTCTGTGGCAGCTCAATCCCCACGGCCTTGCCATCGAAGAATTCCACTTTGATCTGCAAATTGGGAATCAGATAGTCCACCGCGTCGCCCAGTACTTCCCTCGTCAGGTGCGTCTGCTCGAAATTCGTCGTGTCCATGAAGTAGTAGCTGTCGCCGTCGGCGTACAGGTATTCCATCTCCTGCTCATCCACCGTAATTTTCTCAATGGGATCAGGCGAGCGGAAGCGGTGCTCAAACATGGCGCCTGTGCGCAGGTTGCGCAGTTTGGCCTGAATGAAGGCGCGTAAATTTCCTGGGGTGCGGTGTTCTACGCTGAAAACCGAGTGCAGATCATTGTTGTGTTTAATGATCATGCCGGGGCGAAGCTGGGTCGCAGGAATGGACATTGCTGAATGAATCTCCTTTGATTGCGGGTAGCCGGCGGACGCGGGTAGTCCACATTTTCCGCCAGACACGAGGCTCAAAGTGCTTATTTTACAGGACTTGAGCTGATATGGGAAATCGCAATCAAGTTAAAAGCTAATAATCCACGCCGGTCGCCGTGTCAGGCAGCTAGAATGAGGATTGGCGAATCCAAGCTGCAAGTCTTTTATTTAAGAGAGGAGCTTTTATGCGGGAAGGGAAATATGAGTCTTCAGCAGGAAACACAGCTGCAACGGCGGTTACTTTTCTGCTCATCGGGTTGGGAGCGGGCACACTGATTGGACTTCTGTTTGCGCCGAAACCAGGCAAACAAATGCGAAAAGATCTACGTCGCAAATACGAAGACGCGCGCGAAACCTTGGACGATTGGAAAGACGAAGCCAAAGGGGTAGCCGAAGATGCCCTGGAACGCGGTCAGGAAATCGCCGATGAATTGCGCGACCGGGTAGCGCCCCTGGCCGCAGCCATGAAGCGCCGCTAAGCAAACTAGAATTCCTTTGTGTACCTTCGTGTCCTTTGTGGTTAATGAAGTTCAAATGCTCGAACCACAAAGGACGCGAAGGTAACACAAAGGATGTCTTGCAATCTCACGCATCGACGCCACTACCCAAGTTTCCTAGCTGAAGATGCCTGCGAAAAAACCCTTGATCTTGGCGAAAACCCCATGCCGCGCTGGTTTGGCCTGAGCCTGAGGCGGGGGCAGAACATCAACTCGGTAAGACGCCGGGCGCGGCAAATCCCGCGCCGGCAGAAGGTCAGCTTCGCGAACCGGTGCCGGTTTCGCTGCTGCCGGTTTCGCGGCAGGCACATCCTCCGCACGAAAGACGAACGGCGCATCCACCTGCACATGAACGTCATTCGACTTGGACGCTGGCAGGGCAGCCGTCTCCGGCGGTAGGCCGGTGACTTTAACCTGCGACGGATTGCCTAACTCTGCGCCAGAGCTCGATGAAGCCAGCGCCACCGGCTTCAACTCATCTCCAGGTTGCGCCAGTTGCCTGGAAGACGAAGGCCTGGCATCGGAAACCTGCGGCATCGGCGCTGAAGCTCGCAGTACCGGAACCGAAGGCGGCGGGCAGCCGCAATCGGCAGGCACGGCAGCGTCCACAAGATTCAAGCGGCCGGAGCGAAACACAATCTGCTCCGTCGGCTTGACCTGATAATTCCCCTCTCCCAGCAACTCGGAAACGATGACAGAAGCGGTGTTGCCGGGCAAAGCCCGAACGCAAGTGTTGCCGCGCGAGTCGGCACTGACTGCATAATGGAATTGCCCCGGACCAGCCAGCAGAATGCGGAAATCGGGGGTCAAAATCGAATCCGCCGAAGCGTCCAGATTATAATGCGCCTCGAGCGCTCCCGTGCTCATCCCGAGCATCAAGGCATGTCCGCTTTGCGACGAAGTAACCGACACCGTCGTCCCCGGGCACACCAGCACTTCGCCGCCCCGTTCCAGGCGCAACACCGACGTCTCGGACCCCGCCGTTACCGATGATCCCGGCGTGGCGCGATTGCCCACCTGAATGAGCGTGCCCGATGAACCGGGACCGAGTGGAACCGCGACCGGCTGAATGCCTTGCGTGAACCCGGGGACAGAAGCTGGCTTGGCCGTCGCCTCATACGACGGATGCAGGCGAATCATCAGGCGATTGCCCGCGGCATCCCAAGTGTGCCCAACCGGCTTGAGCAGATCGACAACCACGCGTGCGACCGGAGGAGCGTTCTGATATTGATTGACGCGAATCCGGCGAATCTCCTGACTGGAGAAGTCGATCCGATCCTTACTCCCGGACAGAAGCGCATTCGGCAGATCGGCGTTGGGCAGATCAATGACCAGCCGCGGCGGATTGTCCAGCGTAGTGATGGCAGGCACGAGAGGACGGCTGGAGAGGATTTCCACCGCTGGCCCCGTCGGCCCTGGCAACACCCGCACGCTGCGGACGGCAACCGGAGCGTCCGTGGTTGCCAGCAATTGCGGCATCGACTGCGCGGCGCCAGAGGCAACGAGCAAGCCCGCGAGCAGCAAAAGCGCAAAAAGCTGGCTCCAAACACGAGGCAAGGACTTCATCTCAGACAAGGTTCTTACAACAACGATACCACTGGCCTGCGGTCGAGAGAAGTGTCCCGGAAAGTACGAAGGTCATCAGGGCGGCCGGAGAAGCCCCGTCGGTCACGGGACACCGATAGCCGGAGCACCCAGGGCTTACGGTTCGGAGAGGAATTCGTATTCGTCGATGACGGCGGCCACCGCCACTCGGCCATCGGCGTCGCCTTCGTCCACCCGCACCACTTTGCCTTTGCATCGTACCCGGATGCTCTCGGTCAAAGTAATTTCCGGCGGCAGAGTCAGAGTGAATTCAATGGCCGCCCCAGCGGCAATCGCCGAGTCGACAAAGAAGCAGATCCCGCGGGCGCTTACATCCCGCGTCTGCGCGGACTTCTCCCGCACGCCATCCTCGGCGTAGCTAACCGACACAGGCAACCGCAATGCAAACCGGCGGGTCGCCCGCTTATCTTGCTCGGTCTCAGCCATGAGCCCTCCAGTAAGAGCCTGTAAAGCATGGCGTGTTGTGTTCACCGTGTCAAGACGGTAGTTGGACGTCAGCGTGGACTGGCCTTTGGGACAGTCGCCCATGGCGACACTCACCCCGATCGTCATTCCGAGCGTAGCGAGGAATCTGCAGTCTGTCTGAAGCCACGAAGATCCTCGCCTCGGCCCCTTCGATTGTCATTCCGAACAAGCGTTCTTTGCGCCGTGAGGAATCTGGGCGAGCCGCGCGCAGGGTCGCGTCCTTTGCGACCCAACAATCGCGCGTTTGGCTCGCTTCCTTATCGAACTACGCCACTAATTTGAGGTAATCTGATGACTGTTCCACGGTCATGGTCTTCGTTCTGGACAACTACGATTCGTTCACCTACAACCTCGTCCAGTATCTCGGCGAGCTGGGCGCAGAAGTTGTGGTCCGCCGGAACGACGAGACAACCATAGCCGAGATCGAATCCATGCGCCCGGAGCGCATTCTGCTCTCGCCCGGCCCATGCACCCCGCAAGAGGCCGGAATCAGCATCGAACTGATCCGCCACTTCGCCGGCAAGCTTCCCATCCTCGGAGTCTGCCTCGGACACCAGGCCATCGGCGCGGCCTTCGGCGCAGACATCGTGCGCGCCCCCAAACTGATGCACGGCAAAACCAGCCAGGTCCAACACGACGGCAAAACGATCTTCAGTGGTCTCCCCTCACCAATGACGGCCACGCGCTACCACTCGCTGATCGTCCAGGAAAAAGGCCTGCCGAAAGATCTCGAAATCAGCGCCTACGCCACCGAAAACGGCAGCCCCCGGGTGATTATGGCCTTTCGCCATAAACGCTTCCCGGTAGAGGGCGTGCAATTCCATCCCGAAAGCGTGTTGACGGGCGAGGGAAAGAAGCTGATAGCTAATTTTCTGCGGCTCTAGTCTGCCGCAGGCGTTCTTCTTTCCCCAACCAAACCGTGGCGTGCCCCATCTTTGCGTTCTTCGCAAAGGTGGGAGGCGATGCTGCCCAAGAAGGTCCGCTCCCATGCTGCTGCCCTGCCACCGACATCAGGTCTTGGAAAGGGCCCGGCTTCAGCGGGGCCGTCAGCATTCCCCATAAACACCGGGCTTTAGCACCTGAGGGCGCGCCCTCGCCGGAGCCGGGAAGAGCACCATCATTTCACTTTCTCAAGTCTCGGAATCATGGTGTCTCTCGGGCCATCAATCGTCCCATTTTTGTTAATCGTGAACACAACTGTGTGGGGAAGCATCAGGCCGAAATCGCCGGTAGCAACGATCTTGTCGCCCTCAATTTTGTAAGTCCCGTCAACCGCGTACGCCCCCAGGGCGATGTACGCCTTCCCATCTTTGAATTCCGCGTCGATCGTGCCGCTGGTATCCCGGTACTTTCCCTCGGCACTGCTTCCACACCCAACGCCTATGGCTGCGCACGCCAGCACTGAAACCAGTAGCACTCTGCGTATCGACGAATTCCTCATGCCACGCTCCTAAAATCCCGAATAACCGCCTCACTACGCATTACGCAAAACCGCGACGAAAACCGTCATTTCAATTTGAGCACCGACACCAAGCTTTTGGGAGGACCCGGCTTTACAGTTTGCTGAAAAACTAGCGATTCGTATCGGGGCTCGCCTTTAGGCGTGCCGCAAGCGTTTCCTCTTCAACGACGCCTTTAGGCGCTGAGGCCGGGAACGGGAGTCATCCCAAGTGGGAAACTCCGACGCCATGGTCGAACACTTCGCGAGTCCGTAGCTGCGAAGCAGCGAAAGAATGCAGCCCACGGCGTCAGCCGTGGGAGAAAGTGGAAACCGATAAGCCCCAGCGGGGCGAAAGACGAGTTCTCACGGACACGGTTTCGCGCTGACACCAACAAGCTATGTTTTTCACCCGCAAACTTCGGTACGATTCCACCTGATGAGTCCCGCAGCTCGCAAGCCGTCCTCTCTCCTGGACACCCGCGTCATCTACTGCGGCGACAACCTCGACCAGCTCGCCAAGCTTCCGCCCAACTGCATCGACCTTATCTACATCGACCCGCCCTGGCTCCGAATAAGGCTGTGGAAAAGTCTCTGGTTTACACTATGTTTTCAAGGGCCTTACTCGTCCTCTCCTCTCCGGCGTGGCATGGCACTGGCATCTAACGCCGTTTCAAGTAGGCCATTCAGTACCTTGATGTGATTGTTATGTAAGTACTTACAACGATAGATAGCTCCAGCTCCGAAATGATGCTATTGCCATGCCATGCCGGACTGGATAGGAGCTGTAAGACAATGTGTCACCCACTTGATCTTGATCGGAGCTCCGGCTATTATCCTTGAAGGTGGTGAGACATGAGCGAAAAACTGGAAGCCGCGATCTCGGAGTTGCAGGAGCATCTGGACAATCAGCTCCAGGAAGCGGCCGACACGAAGAAAATGATTAACGCCCTTCGCAAGAGGATGGGCCTGGACCCGCTGTACGCGGACGTGGCCGTCGAGCAGGTCGGGGCAATTCGACCCGATCAGTTCTACGGCAAACCCCTCGCAGCAGCGGCCGGAGAATACCTGGAGCGGCGAAAACAGGCGTGTCAAGCGGACGAGATCATGCGTGGTCTTGAGCAGGGCGGCTTCGACTTCGACGCGACGGGCTGGAAAGAGAAAGATCGTCTCCGGATGCTGGCACTCTCACTTGCGAAGAACAACACGAAATTTCACAAGCTGCCGAACGGCACCTATGGTCTGCTGGCATGGTACGACCAGGCCGTACTCGCGAAGCGCACCAAGGAAGAGAAAAAGCAGAACGGTTCCGAGGATACGCCCGCAGTTGAGGAGTCAGTGGCGGCGGAAAAGGCTTCTGCCTGAGCTGTAACCGGGCAGACCTGAAGGTCCCGGACTGGATCGGGGCCGAGAGGATGTGATGCCGTGAGAAGGGTTCGTAGCCAGAAGACACCACAGTACCTCACCGTGCTCCCTGGCGATAACACGAAGACCCGTTGCCGACCTTAGCAGGGCGAGGCAACGGGCCGTGGTGAGCCACTTTTGTGACTGAGCGGCACTCGTTAGAGTGCATCTCGATTATACAACCGATGTCCAGCGATCGAGGGCTCGGAGCCCGCTTTCCTAGCGCGCTTCCGGGCCTTCGTGTCGGAGATCAGGCGCGGCTTCATCGTCCGCGATCTGCCATGGACCGAAGAGAAGCTCCGCAAAATCCCGCCGTTCGAATTCGAGAACTGGGCCGTCATCGCGCTCGGCGGCATCCCCAACAAAGCCCAGGTCGGCGACATGGGCATCGACGGCAAAATCTACCCGCTGTCCTCGATGCCGCAGAAAAGCGGCCACGCCGCCGGCGAGCTCGACTTCATGGACGTGTGGTTCCCGCTCCAGGTGAAGCAGAAAGACAAAGCAGGCCGCCCCGATATCGACATGTTCGAAGCCGTCCTCATGCGCGAGACCCGCCAGAAGGGATTCTTCGTGAGCTTCGCCTTCACTCAGGACGCCCTCCACGAGATCGACGCCTTCTTCCGCCGCGAGCACCGCGTCATCGTTCCGCTCACCGTCAAAGAAATCCTCGAAGAGTCGATCGCGCAAAAACTTGTCTGACACGCGGGTGCCCCATCCTAACGTCGTGCTTTTCGACGTTAGGGTGGGGGTTTTGAGTTTGGCTCTAACCTTCCCTGCACGCTGTCGCAAACCAGAGGCTCGCTAGCCAGTCCCAAAATGGGAATCGCGCTGCCACAGCATTGCTTTTCCATTGACTGGCCATCTCAAAACAGATAACATAAAAGACACCATATTAGCTATTTGAGAATAGCATTGTAACCGGATCTTTGACAACCTACCGGCAGCGCCCGATATAAGCGATCGGCGCTCGTCTCGCCTCTCGAACGCCCCGCCGGGGGCCAAGCCAGGTACCTGCTGGGAGCGAGAGTCGGTAACTCCCCTGTTTTCTATATTTTATGACTTGCTCGTAAAATATTCAAAACTAAGGACTTAACGGTGCTTGCGTCGCATGAAAACCGCTTTGTTTTCTATATTTTACAGACGCCGTCCAAATCTATGAAAACATGGCGGTTTAAGTTCAACGTTTTGTTAGATCTAGCGGGAATAAACCAATAACCCCTTTATTTTCATAGATGCGATGCAAAACAGAGCGTTTTTTTCGCAACAGGAAATAGGGGAAGCGCTGTCATCCTGAGCACAGCGAAGGATCTATGTACTTTGTTCGCAGCGCCTTAACGAGATCCGCGTGGCCGCCGCGATTCCTAATCGTCAACCATCGGGTAAGGTGAATTATCGCGAGCTATCGCGATTTTATCCACCGATTTCGAGCGATTTGGGCGCTTTTAGCGCCGTTTGAAGCTTGTTCACGCACTCCTAGAATTTCCGACGAGATGGATTCACAGAGCTACCAACCCACTCAGCGTTTGAGATAGCGCGCTGGGGGCAAGATCGCGATGCCTTGCCCAAGATCGCGATGCCTTGCCAAGGATGCAGGGCCAGCAGATCGGCGTCGCCGCTGAGGATCAGGTCCGCTTTGCCGTTCAGGGCGACTTCTAGAAACTTGTCGTCTTTGGGATCGCGGCATTCGCGGACCGGGTACACGATGGGCACGAACTCAGCAACGCGTCCAAGCAGGCGCAGGAACTGCTGGCGATCGGCAAGGCTGATGTAGCGGTCGAACTCGGGACGGGCGAGAACGTCGGCCAGTTCGTTCATGGTGGCTTCGGAGACAAGCAAGAGACCGGAATCGGCGGCCTTGCGAACCGCGTCGCCCGGAACTGACGACGGGAGCAGGAGGCGGCTGACCAGGCAGTTCGTATCCGCGACAATGCGCTCGCGGACGCGCATCAGTCCTTCAACAGCTTCTTCAAGGCCGATTCAGTGAGGCCACGAGTCTTAGCGTGAGCCGCTACTCGGTCACAAAAGCGTTGGAATTCGGCCGCGTTGAGGTCACGGATCCGTTCGTATTCCTCGGCCGACATAATCACGGCGACATCGCGATTTTGGCGGCGAATGACGACAGGCTCGCGCTGGGCGGCGTCCAGAAGGGCGGCAAGGCGTTGCTTCGCATCGGTGGCGGAGACACTTCGCATAACGTCTAGTTTAGATAAAATAGATAAAATAGACAAACTAGTCAAAATGGATAAAGTGTCTATCCGCCGATTCGGGCGGTTTGCACCGCTCTTAGCACTGCCTGGGCTTTGTTCATGCACTCCTGAAATTCTTTGGCGGGATCGGAATCGGCGACGATGCCTGCGCCGGCTTGCAAATAGGCCTGCTTACCCCGCATGAGCATGGTGCGGATGGCAATACAGGAGTCCAGATTGCCCGCGAAATCGGCGTAGAGCACCGAGCCTCCGTAGATTCCGCGGCGGACTGGTTCGAGTTCTTCGATGATCTGCATGGCGCGCACTTTGGGCGCTCCACTGAGGGTTCCCGCGGGAAAGCAAGCGGCGAAAGCATCGAGAGCATCCAGGCCTGCGCGCAATTTGCCTTCCAGCGCAGAGACGATGTGCATCACATGAGAGTAGCGCTCCACGTACATCAGATCGCGAACCTTGACCGAGCCGTATTCGCTCACCCGACCCAGATCGTTGCGGCCGAGGTCGACCAGCATGACGTGTTCGGCTCGCTCTTTCTCGTCCGCAAGCATTTCTTTTTCCAGGCGCGAGTCTTCGGCTTCGTCGTGTCCGCGAGGATGAGTCCCGGCGATGGGCCGGTATTCCAGCTTGCGCCCGGTCACGCGCACCAGCATTTCCGGCGACGATCCCAGAACTTGGGTGTCGCCCATGCGAAGGAAATACAGGTAGGGCGAAGGATTCACCGTGCGCAGGGCGCGATAAATGTCGAAGGGCGCGACCTCGGGAGAAAAGTCGAGACGCTGCGACAGTACAACCTGAAAAACGTCTCCGGCTGCAATGTACTCTTTGGCCCGCTCCACAGATTTTAGAAAGCGGCCACGGCTGGTGCCGGCATGAACCTTGAGCGTGGCCTTGCTGGATCGCGATGACGCTTGCCAATGCGCCGGCCGCAGGCCGCGAGCCAGCTTCTTTTCGAGGACAGCGATGTCCGCGATTGCGCGATCATAGGCGCGGCGCGGGCTCTCACGCGAAACATCCGCGGTCGCGATGATGTGAATCTGATGGCGCAGGTGATCGAACGCTAGCAGGCGATCGAAGAACATCAGAATGCAGTCGGGCAAAGAAAGATCGTCCTCGGCGTGCTCGCCGATTTTCTCCAGTTGGCGGACGGCGTCGTAAGCGAAATAGCCAACGGCGCCCGCCGTGAACGGCGGCAATCCGGCAATCGTTGCGGGACGATGTTGGCGGAGCAACTCTTTCAAGATCGGCAGAACGCTGCCCTTGCGCTGCTCACGAGCCCTTCCCCGTTGCAGCAGGACATCCTCGCCGCGGGCTCGCACTTGCAGGTAAGGCCGTGCTCCCAGAAACGTGTAGCGACCGATCTGTTCGCCGCGCTCCACCGATTCCAGCAAGAAAGCCTCAGGCTCGTTTGCGGCGGTGGCGAGAAACGCGGAGACCGGAGTCAGCAGATCGGCCATGACCGACTTGACCACCGGGACCAGCGTGAAGTCGCGGGCCAGGCGCGAAAACTCCTTGTAATCGGGACGCAGCAAGCTGTCGATCAGACCCTTTCTGGTGGAATGGCGGCTGCACTCATTATAGTAAGGAGCAGCGAACCTTGCCCGGAACTGACCCTGTATCCAGCGAGTGAATTGACGGATTCCATGGCACGGCGGAAGATGGAGGTTTAGCCAGCATCCTCATATTGAGGGCGTATGCGAATTAAGTTCTGGGGAGTTCGGGGTTCGACGCCGGCTCCTCAGCCGGACAAAATGCGCTACGGGGGCAACACTTCGTGCGTCGAGGTGCGTGTCGGGGACAGCCTTTACATCTTCGATTGCGGAACCGGCTTCCGGGTTTTGGGGCAAGCGCTGCGGTACGAGTTCAACGGCCGCCCGGTTTCCGCCCACATCTTTGTTTCGCATTTTCATTGGGATCACATTCAGGGGATTCCATTCTTCGGTCCGCTTTACGACAGCCGGGAGAACCGGTTCCAGTTTCATTGTTCGAGCCGGACCCGCAGCCTGAAGCGCGTTCTCGAAGAGCAGATGGCTGCGCCGTACTTTCCTGTAGGCCTGACCGAAATGCAGGCCCATCAGAACTTCCACGATCTGGGGGAAGGCCGCGTCCAGTTGGGAGATGTGACTCTGCAGACTTTGTGGCTGAACCATCCTCAGGGCTGCATGGGCTTTCGGCTGGAAACAAAAGAAGGTGTGATTGTGTATGCCACGGATAACGAGCCTGGGGACGCGCTGTTCGACAAGAATGTGCGCAAACTCGCGGCGGGCGCGGACGTCCTGATCTACGACGCGCAATATCTTCCCGAAGAGTACGAACGCAAACGGGGCTGGGGACACAGCCACTGGCGCGAAGCGATCAATGTGGTGACGGAGAGCGGTGCCAAGGAATTGGTGCTCTTCCATCACGACCCCGATCATGACGATGCGTGCATCGACAAAGTAGTCAAAGAGGCTCGCGATTATTATCCACGGTTGCGAGCTGCTGCCGAGGGCATGCAGATCGAAGTATCGACCAAGCCGTAGTCCAGCCCTTCAGTCTCTCCCACCCTTGTGTTTTGCATCCTGGATTACAATGAACCTAAGGTCAGCGGAACATGCTTCGAAAGGGGCCGTAAGTGACGCAGTTCTCAGCAGCGTGGCCACATGTGTCGGTGATTTCGATCATCGATATTCTGCTGGTCGCAATTATCATTTACGAGTTTCTCGCCCTGATCAAGGGCACGCGCGCGTCCCTGATGGTTGTGGGTGTGGTGGGGCTGGGGCTGGCTTTTTATTTGTCCCAACTGGGCAACCTGTCTGCCCTGAATTGGCTGATCAGCACGCTGCTTCCTTATACCGTATTCGCTTTGATCGTAGTTTTCGCAGCTGAGATCCGGCAAGCCCTGGCGCGGCTCGGGCGGGGACTTACGCTGAGTCGCACGGCGGGTTCGGAGGCGGATGCTTACGACGATATCGTGCTGGCGGCTAATCTGTTTTGCCAGAACCAGACGGGTGCGCTGATGGTCATCGAGCGGGAGATTGGTTTGCGCACCTACATCGAAAGCGGAGTTCCGCTCGACGCACGGCTTTCCTATGATCTGCTGGCAACCATTTTTCGTCCGAGCGCTCCTCTGCACGACGGCGCCGTGATTGTGCAGAACGACCGCATTGCGGCTGCCGCCTGCTTTCTGCCGCTGTCCATGAATCCGGTGCTTTCCACGCAGCTGGGGACGCGGCATCGCGCCGGCATTGGGGTGACGGAGGAGACCGACGCCATCGCTGTAATCGTTTCCGAGGAGACTGGCAGCATCAGCCTCGCAGTTGCAGGGAAAATTGAACGGGATCTGAGTGTCGATCAATTGCGCGATCGTATCGGAGAGCTGCTGCGGCGCTACGTGCCTCCATCGACGCTGCCCACGCCGATTTCAAACGGCAGCGAGGGGCTGGAGGATTCTGGGGAGAGCGCACGAGGCTCTCTGCCTCGACCCGCTGACTCCCGTTTGAGCGATTCGCGTCTGAATCAAGGGGCGGACCGGTAGCCCATGCGTGACTTCCTGCATCGCCACGTGCTTCACAACCTTGGGCTGAAGCTGATCTCGCTCGCTCTCGCGGTGGGCCTGTGGCTGGCGGTAGCGCGTGATCCGGTGGCCGAGGTCGCCGTCGATGTAGCGATCGAGTTCCACAATATTCCGCAAAATCTGGAGATCAGCTCGGAGAATATCCCGAGGGCGCAGATCCGGCTGCGCGGGCCGGAGCGCGTGGTTCACCGCCTGCGGCCTGCCGACGTTTATGCGGAGATCGAACTGAGCGGCCTGAAGCCCGGCGAGCGCACCTTCGATCTGACGGCGCAACAGATTCACGAGCCTGCGGAGCTGGAGGTAGTGCAGGTTGTTCCCAGCCAGTTCCATCTCACGTTCGACACGCGTCTCACCCGGCAAGTTCCGGTGCAACCACGAGTCGTGGGGACATTTGCGCCCGGTTATGCTCTGGGACAAGTCGAGGTTGATCCCCCGGCCATCACGATCAGCGGACCGAAGAAGCACGTCGAGGCTGTCGAGTCCGCGATCACCGATCCGGTCGACGTGAGCGGGGCTATCAATCGTGTAACGTTTTCACGGCACCCGTACATTTCCGACCCCTTGATCCAGGTTGCAAGCCCCGATCCAGTGCGGATCACGGTTATCATGCAGAAGGTTCCGGTCACCAGCGGCGCTCAGTCCGCGAAACCAGAATGACATCCCAGACACGACAGCTCTTTGGAACCGACGGCATTCGCGGGGTAGCAGGCGAATTCCCCTTAACGTTGGAAAGCACGTGCCTGATAGGCCGGGCGCTTGGGCATGACCTGATTCGGAGCGATCCGCACGCCCGCGTGGTGATTGGACAAGATACGCGAGAATCGAGTTCGTGGATCGCAGACCGGGTGGTGCTGGGTCTCGTATCGAGCGGCTGCGAAGTGCACAGCGCGGGTGTGATCACGACTCCGGGAGTGGCGTACCTGGCGCGTTCCCGCGGATATGCTGCGGGCGTGGTCATTTCGGCCTCGCATAATCCGTGGACCGATAACGGCATTAAAATTTTCTCGGGCGATGGATGCAAGCTACCCGATTCGCATGAACTCGCTATCGAGCAGGAGATTTTTTCGCTTCTGCAAGACCCTAAAGATGAGGCGCCTGTGTCTGCGAAACCTTCGCCCAGCTTGCCTGGTGAAGACAACCTTCGACGCGCGTACGTGGAATGGCTAGCGCAAAGCGTGAAGACGGATTTGAGCCGGTTAAAAGTTCTGGTGGATTGCGCCAACGGTGCGGCCACAGTTGAAGCCCCTGAACTGTTTCGTACTTGCGGTGTTCGGGCAACTTATCTGTGTGCATCTCCCGACGGAAGAAACATCAACGACGGGTGTGGCGCTCTCCATCCGCAGGCTGTGGCCAAAGCGGTTGCTGACAAGAAGGGTCAAGTCGATTTAGGCGTGACCTTCGATGGGGACGCCGATCGCGTTTTGTTCAGCGACGCGAATGGCCGAGTGGTGAATGGCGACGCCGTTCTTCTGCTGGTTGCACGCGACATGCAATCGCGCGGTGTTCTCACCGGATCGTCGATTGTGGCGACTACGATGTCCAACATGGGTCTTGAAATCGCGTTGCGCAAAGCAGGCATAAGCATGCTGCGGGCCAACGTTGGCGACAAGTACGTGCTCGAAGAGATGATTAAGAGCAGCTCGATTCTCGGCGGCGAGCAGTCCGGCCACATCATTTTTCGCGACGGGGAAGCGACCACGGGCGATGGCTTGCTCACCGCTTTGCGAGTGATGGAAATCATGGCGCGAAGCGGCACATCTCTCGCCGAGTTGATTGGTGATCTCAAAGTTTTTCCGCAGACCATTCAGAATGTTCGGGTGCGCGAAAAGATACCGTTTGTCCAGGTGCCTGAGATCCAGCGTACGATTGAGGATGCCGAACGCGAGCTCGATGGCGATGGGCGCGTGGTCGTCCGCTACTCCGGCACGGAGGCACTGGCCCGGGTCATGGTAGAAGCGGAGTCGGAAGAAAAGATGCGCGAGTTGGCGGGAAACATTGCCGGCGCGATCAAGGATGCGCTGGGGGTTTGATGTGTGGTGACGGGCGACTCGCCCGTCCGCCGAGCCAAGTTCGGCAGTGCTGCTGTCTATGACAACGCTGTTGTCCAATGTCGCCGCCGTATGGAATCTGCTCCTGCTTCTCGCGGTGATCGCGACGCTTGGCGGTTTCTTCTACTGGTTTGGTTTGCGAAGGATCATCCGGGCCCGAAGGATTGCGAGTTCGCGCGACCGAAGAATGCTGAGAGAGGCTGCCGAACGGGAAGTAGACCGGGACAGCCACTGACTCGGAATTCGATTTCTAAGATCCGTCTGCAAGATTACTGCAGGTCTCGCCAGTTCGCGCCGACTCCAATTTCCACCAGCAGCGGAACGATTAGCGGATGAACTCTTTCCATTTGCTCCCGCACCAGGGTTCGCATCGCCTCGATTTCAGTTTCGGGAACTTCGAATACCAGTTCGTCGTGCACCTGCAAGGTCATGCGTGACTCCAGCCCGCGCTCGCGTAGCGCCGCATCGAGGCGGATCATCGCAATCTTGATTAAATCCGCAGCTGTCCCCTGCAGTGGCGTATTTACCGCCGTCCGCTCTGCGAATCCACGCAGGTTGGCGTTCTTGCTGTTGATGTCGGGGATGGGGCGCACGCGGCCAAACAGCGTTCTCACTTTCCCCTCGCGGCGGGCTTCTTCCAGCGTGCGGTCGATGAATCCGCGTACGCCGGTATACCGCTCAAAATACGCATTGATGAACTGCTTGGCCTCGGCGGGTTCAATTCCCAGAGTCTGCGATAGCCCGAATGCCGACAGTCCGTACACGATTCCGAAATTCACGACTTTCGCCTGGCGACGGTGATCGGGCGTGACCATCAGCGGGGGCACGCCAAATACCTGAGAGGCCGTGAGCGTGTGAATGTCATCACCGCGACGGTACGCTTCGACCAGGAGTGGGTCTTTCGAGAAGTGAGCCAGCAGCCGTAACTCGATCTGCGAATAATCCGCGGCCAGCAGGACGTGGCCCGGTTCGGCGGTAAATGCGGCGCGGATTTCGCGGCCCAGTTCGGTGCGAATGGGAATGTTCTGCAGATTGGGATTCGCGGACGATAACCGTCCGGTCGCCGTCCCGGTCTGGCCGAAGGTGGTGTGAAGGCGTCCGGTGGCGGGATTCAACAGGGCGGGCAGCGCGTCGACGTAGGTTGATTTGAGCTTGGTCAGTTGCCGGTATTCGAGCACCAGGCGTGGGACATCGTGTTCCTCGGCCAATCCTTCGAGCACGTCGACCGCAGTCGAAATCGTTTTCCCCTTGCCGTACTTCACCGGTTTGGGCAGATTCAACTTGTTGAAGAGAACGTCGCCCAGTTGCTTGGGCGAACTGATGTTGAACTCGATCCCTGAGCGCCGGTAAATCTCTTTCGCCTTGGTATCGATCTCGCGTTCCAGGCGCGACGACATCTCTGTCAGGGTTGCCCGGTCGATCTTGACTCCGGCGTGTTCCATGCGCGTCAGCACTGGAACAAGAGGCAAATCGATTTCTTCGTAGAGCTTGAGCAGTCCGGCTTCTTCGACTTCGTGACGCAACGCTGATGACAGTCGACCTGTGATGTCGGCTGCTTCGGGGAGCGTCCCGCTGAGCTTGAGGTTGAAGCGGCGCAGGGCCACGTCCGCCAGACGATGCGAGGAGTAAGTCGGATCGAGCAAGTAGGAATACAACATTGGGTCATGCTGCACGCCTTGCAGCGTGATTCCTTGGCGCTCCAAAACGTGCGTCACTGCTTTGTAGTCGTGAATGGCTTTGGGCAGGCCCTCGTTCGCCAGGGCAGACTTCAGTTTCGTCGTTGCTTCTTCCGTGTCGGCGCTGACGGTGATCGCTACGCCGTGCGTGGACGAGATTGCGATATTTCGCGGCCGTTCGACAAACAGAGGCTCCGACGTGAGCGGCAACATGCGGTTTTCGGATTCTTCCTCTTCTGTTTCTTCCTCGTCAGCAACATCTGATTCCGCTTCTACGGCGACCGCCAGCGTGCCTCCTGATGGAACAGCCTTCAGCACAGCTTCCACATCTGCGGCTGATTTCGCTTCGGTGTAATTCGCTTCAGTCACCTCGACAATCGGCAGCAAGTCTTTCAGGAGCGAGGTGAATTCCAGTTCGGTAAAAAGATTACGCAGGGCTTCGACGTCAGGGTCGCCGAGCTTCATTGCATCTACGTCCAACTCGATGGGCACATCGCAATCGATGGTGACGAGTTTCTTGCTCAGCAGGATGTTGTCGCGGTTGTTCTGAAGTGACTCGCGATATGTTTTCTTCTCAACCTCTGCCGCCCGATCGAGCGCCTGCTCGACGGAACCAAAGCGCTTGATGAGTTCAACCGAACCCTTGTCGCCGATGCCCGGGGCTCCCGGAATGTTGTCAATAGAATCGCCGCGCAGGGCCATTACATCCACGACGCGCTCGGGAGGCACTCCCAGGATTTCCTCGACTTTGGCGGCATCGCAAATCAGGTTGTCCTTGGGCGGGTTCAAAACCAGCACGCGATCGTTCACCAATTGCAGCATGTCCTTGTCGCTCGAAACCACGTAGACGGAATACGACTGCGCGATGGCTTTGCGTGCCAGTGTGCCGATCACGTCGTCGGCTTCGTAGCCTCCGAGCTCGAGGATCGGGATGCGATAGGCCTCCAACGCTCTGCGGATGTAGGGCAATTGCTGCGCCAGGTCTCCGGGCATTTCCTTGCGGTTGGCTTTGTAGCCGTGGTATTCGATTTCCTGAAACGTTTGGGTCTTCAAATCAAACCGGCGCACGCTAGTAAGGCCTTCAGCCTGTTGATCGCGGAAGGTGGGCGCGGCCACGTCAAACACTGCCGCCAGATATTCCGGGGAAAAATCATCGCGCAATTTGCGCAACATGTTGACGAATACGTAAGTCGCTGCTGTAGGCAAGCCGGTCTTGGTGGACATGCCGCGCTGCCGCGCCATGGCATGATAGGCGCGGAAGATGAAGGACATGGTATCGATCAGGAAAACGCAACCCGCTTCGCTCGCAACAAGCTTTGGCGGCCGCGCGGACGCAGGCGTGTCGGGCGTAGCGATGGCGGCGCTCTCAGCAGAAATAGACGATGATTTCTTTCTGGGAGACACAGACTTAGTTTAGCAGCAGGTTTACTGGAGGCGTTTGGCCCCGCCGCACGGTAGAGACCGTGGCTAGCTACGTCTCTACTTAAAAGTCACGGTGAAATCAGCTTTGACAAACCTTGTCGCGGCGCCTTCGTCGGAATTGCCAAAAACCAGATGGTACTGTTGCGGATCGTCGTAGGAGGGGGGGACGCTCCAATCCACTGTCTGATTGTGGGCCGCGTCCAGTTCCTGGGTAGCACTTTGCATCTGTCCATGGCGAAATTCGTTGAATTCCTGCTCGTTCAAAAGCATCAAGTCGACGTCAGCAGCTTTGCCACTGGTGGAATCGGGGGCCGCGCGCTTGGTAAACGATTGGAATTCGCCATGCACTCTGGCATGTCCCTGGTGCGGGGGAACAACGAAGGCAAACTCGACATACTTGTTTACCGAAAAAACCTTGTGGAGAAAATTCCTGGGTGCTTCCGAGCGGCGATCGATGGGGTGATCGACGGGGATCAGTCCTGCTGTGGCCTCCGGGTCCGGTTTCGTCGGCTGCGGTCTTGCTTGTCCTTTCAAGATGGCCAGGGGTTGGACTACCGTTGCCATCGCACCCGGGTCTTCCGGAGTCGCCGCTTTTATTTCCGGCTCGTCCGCCTGTGCTTCATGGGTCCGGTCGGCATTCGAATCGTGGGCTTGGGTGCCTTGTTTCTTCGAGCAGCCCAAGGTCACGAGAACAATCACTAGCAGCCACGTGGACGACCTTTTCATCCCTGTCTCCCGGAAGGCTTCCGTACCCGCTAATTTTCGTACGGGAGGCCCTCGGGTGCACAGGTGACGGAAGTCACTTACTCGGTCGCCCATACTCGGTGGTGTAGTGCAGCTTGATCTCTCCGCATGTGCGCTGCTCCGGCGAATAGACGACACAGCTATCGAATGGCCGGGAATACACGTGCAGACTGACCGCTCGCTGGTTGAACTCGCGGGGATTGTACACACGGTGCACTGGCTCCAAGGGATCGACGGCGCAAGGATGCGTTGGGCTCATTTCGAGAGTTTCCGCTGTCTCCAGGTCGCAGGTGCCAGCTTCGAGCTTCTGGGAAATCACACGATAGTTTTCGACCAGCAATCTGCCAACGGGCACGGCCATCCAGCAATTCTGATCGCGATGGTTATGCACCGAACTCCCCTGGCCGACCTCCCAGCAAACCGCGATGAGTTCGTAAAGCGAAGTCTTGTCGATCAGGTTCCTGGTGTAGTGTTGTCCGTCCCAAGTCAAGTAGGGCGTCAGGGTATCGGGGGCTACGGGCGTACTCTCGAGAAAATGCACGATCTGGTCGGTGCGGTCGAAGGCGGGTTCGGGAAACTTCCGCAACCCCGACACAAAATCCTGTATCGAAACCTGCTTAGACAGCGCTTGTATGGTCATGTTTCACCTTTGCGAGGGCTAGTATATCGCGTGCGGAAACTCTGATGAAGGGAGCTTTGATTTACGTGGGAGTTCCGGTGCCCGAGGACCACGGACATGAAAAGCGGCGTGGGTCCTTTGTGTACCTTTGTGTCCTTTGTGGTTTAAGCGTTTTCACTGCATTAACCACAAAGGTACACAAAGGTACACAAAGGTACACAAAGGAAGAACGCCAGCAAACGCCGCTACCTCAGCTCACTCCACGAACATGCAGTCGCCGTAGGAATAGAATCTGTATTTTTGCTGGACCGAGTGCCTGTAGGCTTCCACGATTCGTTCCCTTCCCCCTAAGGCGCACACCAGCATCAGAAGGGTGGATTGGGGCAAATGGAAGTTTGTCAGCAAAGCCCCCACTACGCGGAATTCGTACGGGGGATGGATAAAGATATCAGCCTCGCCGCTGCCTGCCCTGATTCTGCCATCTTCAGATTGGCCGGCGGCGTACTCCAAGGTGCGGACAGTGGTCGTGCCCACCGCGACCACCCGTCGTCCTGCGTCCAGCGCTTGGTTTATCTGGATCGCTGCTTCATCCCGAACGAAGTAGGATTCCCGATGCAATTTGTGATCCTCGACCCGATCCACGCGGACGGGTTGAAAGGTTCCAAGCCCAACGTGAAGTGTGATCTCTGTGGTCTCGATGCCTCGCTCTCGAAGCCGCGCAAGAATTTCTGGGGTGAAGTGCAGGCCTGCGGTTGGTGCCGCTACCGAGCCGCGTTCGCGCGCGTAGACGGTCTGATAGCGATCGCGATCTCCGGGGCGGTCTGGCCGATCAATGTAAGGTGGCAGCGGCACATGCCCTAGCCGATCGACTAAACCGAAGAAATCGGCGGTCGAGCAAAACCGTATGTGGCGCTCCCCGAAACTACCTCTGCTCATGACCTCCGCTTGCAGTTCTTCCTCAGGTCCAAAGAACAGGCGCTCTCCCACGCCGATTTTGCGGCCTGGCCGGACCAGGCACTCCCATTCGTTTGGATCCTGCGATACTTGCCGGGTGAGCAGCACTTCGACCCGACCCTTGAGAAACTCGCGGGCCGCCGGATTCCGCGAGCTCACGGGCTGGGCTGTCGCCCCGCTTCTGCGTCCGTAAAGGCGAGCGGGAAAGACTCGGGTGTTGTTGAACACAATCAAATCGTCCGTGCAGAGCAGGTCGGGAAACTCACGAAACCAACGATCGTGATACCTTCCTGAGAGGCGATCTAAATGAAGCAGGCGGGACGCGGCCCGGTCGGAAAGGGGCTCCTGAGCGATCAGTTCTGCGGGAAGTTGATAATTGAATTCTGAAACCAGCACGCTAAGCGATTATAAATTCGATCGTGCCGGGTAATCCTAAGCACTACCGCAACAAACGGATTGTGTTTAAGCAAGGGTCTGCGATACCATACGCGAACTAGCTCGGGTCCGCTCCCCCTAAGCAGCCCCAAAATTGAATGCCAAGCGAACGCCAATATCGACGCGAAATGGTTCTCTTCGGGCAGATGCTGCACCAACGCGGCTACGTGGCCGCGACGGACGGCAATCTCTCCGTTCGTCTTGATGATGAGCGGATCATGGTTACTCCCACGGGGATGAGCAAGAGCATGCTGCGGCCATCGGATATGGTGATCGTCGATTTGGAAGGCCGCCGGCTTGCCGGCAACCGCAATGTTTCGAGCGAGCTCTCCATGCACCTGCTGATTTACCGGCTGCGGGCTGACGTAGGCGGGATCGTGCACGCGCATCCTACCACTGCCACAGGTTTTGCTGCCGCCGGGCTCGCGCTCAACCAACCGCTAGTCTGCGAGGTCGTCATCGGGCTGGGCTCCATCCCACTGGCGAAATACGGCACTCCGGGGACGCCGGAACTCTCCGATGCCCTGGAACCGCTCGTGCCACAATACGATGCCATCCTGATGTCGAACCATGGAGTGGTCGCTTACGCGGACACGCTCCACCACGCCTACATGAAGATGGAAACGGTCGAGCATTTTGCCCAGATCGCCCTCGTAACCCATCTTCTGGGACGTCAGCAGCCCCTGAGCGAGGAGGATCTGGAGAAACTGAAGCTGGCGCGAACCAAATATCAGGGTTCGATTTCAGTGCTACCCGTGCCTTGCAGCACGATCGCGGGTAACTACCACGGGCGTCCGCAGTCGAGCGTAGATGCATCGCAGTTGGAGGGTGCCTCTCGATCAAGGAACAGGGGTTTCCGCAGTCAGCTGAAAGCGAAGAGCTAAAGGCTATCAGCCATTCATTCTCCACCGATTCTGAATCGCATCCCTGCCCGGAAGTTTGTTCCCAAGGCGGGATATCCCACGACTTCCTGATACTGTTTGTCGAAGATATTCCCAATGTTGATGTAAGCGGTCACCCGCGAGGTGAGAGCGCACCATCCTCCTATGTCGACTCGCGCATATCCCGCTGCGTGATCGATGCCGAAACCGAGAAAATCCGCGTCCTTCCTCCGGCCCACAAAACTTCCTGCCAGGTTCGCTCCCCATCGCTTTCGGAGATAAGTGAGCAAGGTGGTGGCTGAGTTCTTGGGCCGGCGCAATAGTGGCTGGCCGACGCCGAGTACCGTGGGATCGCAAAAATTCGCCGGCGTGCAGACAGGGGCCTGCAGGATCTCGGTCGAAGTGTAGGTGTAGGCCGCGTTCAAAGATAAATTCGGCAGGATCCGGCCCTGAAACTCGACTTCCGCGCCCTGGGCGAAAGACTTATCCACGTTCACGTATTGCCCGATGCCGGTAGCCGGATCACTCGCATAATCGATCCGGTTGTAGAAGAGATTGTTGAAGTAGGTTGCAGTGAAAGCGTATTTGTTTCCGAACAGATTTTGCAGGATTCCCGCTTCAAACGCGCGAACCCGCTCCGGCTTCAAAGCTGGATTTGGGATGGTGAAAGGCGGACCGGCAAAAGTTTCCTCCAGCCTGGGTTCTTTGAAGCCGGTCGCGTAGGAGAAGCGCAGACGCGTGCCCGAAAAAACACTCCCTCCCCGCAAAGCCAGTAAGGTCAAGGCAACTCGCGGGACGCCCGTGTTGCCGAAGGCACTGTTGTGTACGAACCGCGCGCCGGCGATTACCGACAAGCGGCCGAGCGTGAGTTGTTGTTGCCCGTAAACATCCTGGTTCAGGCGCTGGCCGTGGGTCAGGGGTGGAAAGTCCAAATCCCCGACGAACCCGTTTTCGTCCTCAAAGCGATAACCCACCGTGGTATGCGCCCAGCTGCGCTCGATGTAGTCTCCCTGGTATTCAAAACCTGCACGATTGATGTCGGAGACGCCGTGGGTGGGGAAGTCGTCCACGCGGGCAGTGTCGCCCGTCAGGTCGATGTTGGTGTAGCGATAGTTGTAGTCGAAACCGGTGAACCGATGTTGCCAGCGAGATGGCCCGGCAACAATCAACTCGACGCCACCCAGGAGGGTGTTGAGGTGCGACGCATCATTCGGGTCCGGCGGTTGCAGCGGAGTACCGTTGAAGTTCCATTCTCCGGAGAGGCCAGTATTGCTGTTGGAGTGTCGGACACGCAACCGCAGAGACACTCGGTCGTTGATGGCTACACCGAAGTTTCCGCCCTGCAGAGAGTCGGAATAGGCGTTATTCACGCCCTCGCCATTGGTATTGAATTGGTCGGCGAAGGCGTTGTAGTCGAAGATGCCGCGCGCACCAGCCAGAGATGCGTAGCCATTCGCGGTGGAGAAGTTCCCGCCATCGGCGCCGAAACGCAGTTCGGGAGTTGTGGTATTGCCGGTGCGCGTCCAGACCTGCACTACGCTGGTCATGGCGTCGGATCCGTACAGCGTGCTTTGCGCCCCGCGCACGAATTCCATGTGGTCCGCTTCGGTCAGCGGAAGCGTTCCAAAATCGAAGGTTCCGCCAGGTTCATTGACCGTGACGCCGTCCACAATCACTTTGTTGTAGGTAGAATCGCCTCCGCGCACAAAGAGCGAAGACAGTCCGCCCTGCTGTCCCGCGGTGTTCACGACCGCACCCGGCAAAAACCGTATGGCGGCGTCGGCCGAGACGGGATTCATGACCTGAATCTGTCCGCCGCTCAAGGTTTCGACATCCGCGCCCGCCGCCTGGGTCAAGACGGGACTGCGCGTCGCTGTCACGACGACGGTTTCAGCTGCCGTGGCAAGCTCAAGTTCGACGGTCATAGTTTCAACCGACAATGAAACATCGACTGTTTTCGCGGCAAATCCTCGAGCGAGAACTCGCACTTGGTGGGAATCGGATCCGATGCCGCGAAATACCGCCAAGCCTTCGGCAGACGTAGTGCCTACCGCCAATGGAGTGGCGCTACCTTGTGGCATCAGCACCACCTGGGCCCCGGCAACCACGGCCGCTTGGGGATCGACAACTTTAACTTTGATATCGGCGGCGGAAGCTGCCGCCAGCAGGCAAATCACACTGGTGAGAATACGAAAGAACCGCATGCACTCCTCCTTTGTCTCGCGAAAGGGGTTGGTGTGGACGGTTCGCGCCAGTCTCCTGGCTTTGCGAGTTGAGGACAGCTTTCGCAGTCCGGCGATACAATCGGCCTTCCCAGGATTTCCCAGTGACCGATTGCGAATTTCCTCGCATACAGTTGCGCGGCAGCGCGGGATTCTCACCCGCTTCCCTCCTCATCTCGTTCGATGAGGACGCGCGAACCAAAGAAATTGAGAAAGAACTGAAAAGCCACTTCCCGGATTCTGAAACAGAACTTCTGAATCAGAATCAAGGAAGTGGCATTGTAACTCAGCCGTTGGGATTTCCTCTACTGCACGGTTACGTTGACCGGGGCAGAAGGGATGCCATTGGCGACAACCACCAGACTGCTGGCGCCTGTCTCGGCCGTACTCGGAACATCGAAATTAGTCGCCACAATTTTCTTGCCGGTCGCGACCGCCATCGTGCTGTGATCGTGGGTACGCGCGTAGAAAACGTGCTTGGTGGAGTTGTTGGTGATGCGCACCAGCGGATAGCTGCTGTTCATCTGCGCATCGTCCCCGTAAGCCGCGCCCGCGTCCAGGCCGTTGAACTGTGTCCCGGAGATCTTGTAGGTGTTGCCACGGGTAACGCTGGTGGGTGCGGTCGTGATTGCCGGTGCCCACGATTTCTGAAAGGTTCCTTTAGCGGTGTAGATTTCAGCATCCTTGGTCAGACCATCGGCCAAGGTGTAGAGGATCTGGCCGGTGGGCAGGACTAAGAGCCGTCCCTGATAAGAAGTAGCGGGCTTGCCAGATTTCTTCGGAGTCGGGACTTTGGTGAACTTCGTGCCGTCGAATTCATAGAAAGTCAGCGGAGTTTTGAAGACCAGCGGGCTGGTCTCACACAGAATATTTCCATCCGGCAGGACAGCAGCGGGAGCGTCGGCCATGTCGTCGTTGTTGGGGAAATCAGGGCCGGCCGTCCACTTAGCTGTTTTCGTGTCAAAGATGGCGGTGTGTCCGGCGCCGCTGCCGTTGGCTCCCATTGCAAAAACCGTGCCATCGGGGCGCAACAAGCCAGGGCCGGTTTCTTCCTGCGCGTTTTCGGACAAATCGACGATGGTGCTACCGGCGCTCTTCCAGGCATTCGTCTTGGGATTGAAGATCTCCGAGTTGGGCGTGTTCTGCGTGTCAACCGTCAGCACTTCGCCGTTGGGCAGCAATTCCAAGGCTTCTTCGGCATAGGCGTCAGATTTGCCGGAGCCCTTGATCGTCCAGCCCAAGGTCTTGGCGTTGAACATCGCGCTGGAAGTACTCTCGTTTTGGCCCAGCAACAAAATACCGTTGGGCAGAACGATCGAAGGAGAATCGCCGATGTCACCCCAGCCACTGGGCGGATTCACGGCTGTCCACTTATTCTTGACCGGGTCGTAAATAGCACCGAGGGTGGTTTCCGCAGGGTCGCAATTAGTGTCGTTGTATTCCCCGCCTTCCACGAGAACTCGCCCGTCAGGCAGCACCTGGGAGGCGAAATACAAGGGCGCGTAGTCGGACGGCATGGAAGCAATTTTGGACCATGTACCGTTCACGTAGCTTCCCGTTTGATCCGGGGTGAGACGCTGCCAGTTCGACGTGCAGGTTTCGTGCACGATGACCGTGCCATCGGTGAGCAGCAGCGCGGTATCGGTGAAAAATGTGGGTGGATGCTTCAACGATTGCCAGGTTTGTGCGCCGGCAACGCCAAGCAAAAGCAATGATGTGACGAGTGCTATTCCTAGGGTCCTGAATACCTTCATGTTTATCCTCTCGGGGTAGTTTCCACTAGGCGGGGTAGGGATGCGGGAGATGCAGCACATCGCCGCCACAGATGGGAATTGCAAATCGAACAACAAAAAGCGCTGCAGAAAGTTAGCTCGAAACCCGGTCAAAGTCAAGGCCGGACTTGGCTTGCCGGCCTGCAGAGCAACAGGCCTTTCCCTGCAGCGATGAAAACAAACCACTCTTCCCCCGCCCGGCTGAGCCAGTGGGAGGAAGAGTGATCTGCAGCGAAAGTTTCCGAGCCTACTGCACCGTCACTGCGACCGCCGTCGATGGGATGCCATTCGCAACCACCACCAGACTGCTGGCTCCGGTCTCCATGCCAGACGGCACATCGAAATGGGTCGACACCGCCTTTGTTCCGGTGGCCACCCCCATGGTGCTGTGGTTGTGCGTGCGCGCGTAAAAAACGTGCCCGGTGGCATTGTTGGTAATGCGCACCAGCGGATAACTGCTGGCCATCTGGGCATCGTCTCCGTAAGTAGCGCCTGCGGACAGACCGTTGAACTGAGTGCCCGAGACCAGATAGCTTTGCCCTCGAGTCACCGTGGACGGGACCGATGTGATGGTTGGTGCCCAAGCGCTCGACGCGCTGCCCTTAGCCGTGTATATCTCGGCATCGTCGGTTGCGCCATCGGCCAAGGTGTAGAGGATCTGGCCAGTGGGCAGCACTAGCAGGCGACCCAGGTAGGAAGTGTTGATGTTGCCAACCTGCTTTGGTAATGGAGCAGAATGGAACTTGGTTCCATCGAATTCGTAGAAGCTGACCGGCGAATTGAATACTCCTGGACTGACCTCGCAGAGCACATTGCCGTCTGGCAATACCGCTGCGGGAGCATCCGCCATATCGTTTCCGTTCGGGAAATCGGGACCGGCCGACCACTTGGCCGTGGCAGTGTCATAGAGCGCCGTGTGCCCGGCGCCACCGCTGCCGTTGCCTCCGGTCGCAAAGACGTTGCCTTGGGGCCGCAATAACGCCGGACCGATTTCTAATCCCGCGTTTATGGACAGATCCACGATCGTGCTGCCCGCACTGACCCACTTGTTTGACTTGGGAATGAACCTTTCGGAGTTGGGGGTGTTCTGAGTGTCGACGGTGAGCAGCGTGCCATTCGGCAACAACTCCCATCCTTCCTCAGAAAACGTGTCTGCCTTGCCGGTGCCCTTGAGAGTCCAGCCCAAGGTCTTCTCATTGAAGAAGGCGGTGGCAGAGCTGAAGTTCTGACCCAGCATAAAAGTTTCGTTAGGCAGAACAATCCCTGGGGAATCGCCGATGTCGGTCCAGCCGCTGGGTGGGTTTACGTTTTTCCACTTGTTCTTTACCGAGTCATAATAGGCCCCCAACGTGACCTCGCTCCCACCGCAGCAATTGTACTCACCGCCCTCGACGATGACGTTTCCGTCGGCGAAGACTGCCGATGCGAAATACAGCGGCCCGTAGTTCGACGGCATCGAGGCCAGTTTGGACCATGTTCCATTGATATAGCTCCCCTTGTTATCCGGGGTCAGTCGCCACCAATTCGGGGTGAGATATTCGTGCACCATGACCGTTCCGTCGGTTAACTGGAGAGCTGTGTCGGTTTGAAAGGTGGGTGGATGTTTCAGGGATTGCCACTTCTGTGCGCTGGCGATACCGGACAACGTGATCCAGGCGACGAGCACGATTGATAGAGCTGTGAATTTCTGCATGTTTTTGTCCTATCGTGGGTTGGTGGTTATTTACGCAGCAAGAATCTATCGGGGGACGGCGGCGAAGTCAATGTGGCCTTTCATCTCCTAACCAGCGCACTTACCCAGACCGCTACAGCACATGGGGATGCGCAGTCCGAAGGCAAGGGCGTAGAATGCTGGCATGATTCCACAGGACCTGCTCGATATCCTAGTATGCCCGGCCTGCAGAAAGCCGCTGGTGCTCAAGGAAAACGGACAAAGCCTGAAGTGCACTGAGTGTCGGCGCGTCTACCCGGTTCGCGACAACATTCCGATTCTCCTGATAGATCAGGCGGTTACTGATCCCTCATGATCGGCTTAACGTGATCTGCCTAACGGGAGAGTTGGGCGGTTCGTCCCATCTTGGGCGGCAGCGCGGTTTCCCGTACTAAAACGACACGTTGTGTCAACATAACCTAGGCGCATCCGCCTCTCCCCCGCGCGTAGCCGGCACTGCGAGGCTCCCTCGGTTCACCGCAACTTATTGCCCCAATATGGGTTTAAGGAATCATGCGATTTTTGCGACGGTATTTTCGACGTCAACGCCAGTGCGGCATCAAAATTGCATGCAACGCATGTGGCACTGACGGAGTCTAATACCGTAAATGCAGTCAAGGGTCGGAGGTGAGACGGCCATGAACGAAAGATACAGTGATCGATACAAAGAGCGGTTTTCCGTCACCGAACTGACGGCTTTACGGAACGATCTGTTGCAGGGCGGTTTGATCGATTCGCGTGAGGCCGCCGAATTGTTGCAAGTGTTTCTGATGGGTAGGGGTTACGGGGTTTCGCCGCAAGCGGCGTTCGATGCCGCCGGTCGCGTGGAAATGTCCGGTTGCTCGATTCCCGTGCTCCAAACCGAACTCGAGAACCTTGCCCTGGTCATGTAACCCGGGCAGTGCAACCTATTGGTTTGTGCCGCAGTCAAAGTAGGTGAGAGTGAAACTGGAAGTCAAGAGAATCTGAGGGGAGTCTCAAAACAGTCAGTCCCCAAAAGGTGATGAAGGAGAAAAGCCGGGCTAACCAGCCCGGCTTTGCTTTTTTGCCTTCCCATTCGAAAGCGAAGTTTCCAGCCCTGGACCACGATCAAAAGCTTCATTTGTAGGTAGCTTTGAAGCCAACTTCCTTCGTGATCGCGGTGCCTCCCACAATCACGTGATGATCGTTGATCCCGGTCGCGAACGTAAGCAGGCTTTTAGGAAAGTCAAACTTGTAATATTTCGCGCCTTGGCGCAGCGCGCCGTGGGGCAGGTCATTGGAATCCAACCATTCGAAGACAACGTCGCCCGCATCATCGAGGTCGAAGGCGATCGACTGGCTAGCGCCGGGCACGTTGATGGTCTTATAAGTCTTGCCGGTCAGCAGAGCTCCTTCGATTGTGCTTTTCGAATTCACCCAATACAGAACAATGTTGCCGCTGTTGTTAATGCCAGTGGCTATAGTAGCGACAGCCTTGGGTACATCAAGAGTCGTGTAGGTTGTACCGCTCAACAGATATCCATGCGTGGCCCCGTTCGAATCTTTGTACGCGCCAACGATCAGCCCGCTGTCGTTGATCCCGTAGGCATACGATCCGGTCGCGCCTGACGGACCAGGGATGTCCTTAAATGTGCCGTTCCGATAAAGAAAGCCCACCGGGGTGCTGCTGGAAGTTGTGTAATAGCCAACAATGGACGGCGTGCCATTAGCGTTGATGTGGAGGCATTCGGTCGCGGTACCTTTCGGGTCATCGATCGTGGTCACTTTTTTCCCATTGAGCATAAAGCCATGCAGCTTCGCACTTGTGTCCTCGTAAATTCCAACCATTACTCCCGCGTTGTTGACGCCCTCAGCCACGGTCAATGTCGCGTTGGGAACGCTGACGCTGGTGAACTTGAAGGTTATGGTTGGTGCGGCGGCCGCGGTAGCCGCGGCCATGAACGCCAGCACAAATCCCAGCACGCGCATTTTAGACTTGCAGTTTTTCATCAATTCTTCTCCTAGATTACGCTGAAAAATAACTCGCTCTCACCAGCACGAAACTGTACAGCACGGATTTGATCCAGCAGGTTGTTAAAGGCCGACGATTATCTCGTAGATAATGTACGGCGTGGCATGTTATCGGGTTTGGATCGCGCAGTCAATGATAAAGCGCACTCCCTGCACCCTTTCAAAGCGCCTGTGAAGAAGTAGCCGGTTCGCGGTGTTTCTTGGCGAATTGTAACTTTTGCCTCCTAACGGATGGACCTCATCGCGCCGATAAAGCCGACATGGGAGTGGAACCATGAAACGGCTCGCTACGATCTGCTTGATTCTGGGCGGTTGCCTGACCCTGGCTTGGGCGCAGGGGATTCAAGGCAATGTGAAATTCGCTGGCAAGGCGATGATCGTCGCTACCGGGCATGCGATCACGCTCAGCTGGAAGGCTAGTCAGGGCGCCTCGAGTTATTGCGTCTACCGCGGGACTACAGAGGGCGGGCCTTATGCGAAAACCGCCTGCGGAATCCCAGTGACGAATTACACCGACATAAAAGTAGCTCATAAGCAAACTCTCTACTACGTAATCACCGCGGTCAGCGGCGGCGGCGAAAGCGGCTACAGCAACGAGACTGTAGGCGTGGTCCCGTAAACAATCAGGAGATGAAATGAAGAACTGTTGGTTGGCTGTCATGCTGAGTCTGCTGTCCGGAATGTCGTGGGCGCAATGCGCCAATGGGAATCCGGGCACGAATTGCAGTGGGCCGATGAGCGTGCAGCCGCAGAGCGGGAACAACATGCAATCGGCGATCACTCTGGTGGATCTTGGCCTGCCTGTGCTTGCCCCGGTGGCGGGTCAGTACACGCTGTCGATTGCCAGCGGCATGCTCGTAGAATCGGACAATGGAAGCAGCTATCACTCACTGATGGGGTTGCAGGGACCGCAAGGACCGGCGGGAGCGGTCGGATCAACCGGTGCTCAAGGAGCGACGGGAACGACGGGAACGCCAGGAGCGGTCGGCCAGGCTGGTCCTCAAGGAGCGACGGGACCAGTTGGCTCAGCGGGAGCGGCGGGAGCGACCGGATCTGTGGGTCCGGTAGGAGCGACGGGAGCAGTCGGCTCGATTGGGCCAGCAGGAGCGGTCGGCCCCGTGGGACCAATCGGTCCGGCAGGAGCACTCGGGTCGCAGGGCGTCGCGGGTGCCGTCGGTCCGGCGGGACCCGTGGGAGGGCAGGGCTCGGCGGGTGCCCAAGGTCCGCAAGGTCCACAGGGGCCAGCGGGAACTGTAGCTGCTCCTTCCGATTACAGCTTTTATTATGGAACCGGGTACAAAGCGGGTGTGGGCACAATCGAAGTCGGGGGCTCATTCGATCGCGATCAGATCGACATGACCAATTCGACCTCGGTCCGTTGCGTAGTCACGATTGGGCTAGTGGCGCTGCCGAGCGGAAGCTATGCGCAAGCCGAGTACACGCCGGACGGGACGAACTGGTTCCCATTGTCGGGAGAAGTTCCTGTAACAACACCCAGCGGACTCTACACAAGTGGTTGGCAGGGGCTGCCGACTGCAGCGAACGGCGATTACCTGGTACGCATTGTCGTCTTGAACGCCGGCTCTGTCCCTGCCCAGATTGGGCTTCGTCAGCTGCATCTGCAGTTCAGGTAGGGTGCGACCGGTTTCCGGATAAGCTCTGGATCGCGGTTCTTGAGACTGCTCCTATGCCTCCGGAACTTCCACCCGGGGCTCGCGAAGGGATTTCGTTTTGTTCGCGGACAGCTTCGGGCCTGCCCACACCGCGATCCGGTATCCCAGCAGAACCGTGAGAATGGCGGCATATTTCAGCGGTTCGCGGATGTCGGCTTTCACCAGCCACCAGTAATGGATCACGCCGGCAATCGCGCTGAAATAGATCAGGCGATGCAGCGCCTGCCAGCGTTTCCCACCAAGACGCCGGATCCATCCCGTAGTTGAAGTGAGCGCCAGCGGGATCAGCAGAACGAAGCCAGCGAATCCGACGGTGATGAATTTCCGTTTGGCGATGTCGTGCAGCATTTCGTGCAGGTCGAAGAATTTGTCCAGCCAGATGTAGGTAAGGAAATGCAGGGTGGCGTAGAAGAAAGCAAACAGTCCAAACATGCGGCGGTAGCGGATCAGCCAAAGGCGTCCGGTTAATTTGCGGATCGGTGTGATGGATAGCGTGATCAGTAGAAACCGGATCGTCCAGTCGCCGGTCGCGTGGGTGATAACTTCGATGGGGTTGGCGCCGAGTGCGCCGCTGTAGGCTTTCCATCCCAGCAGGGCCAGCGGGATGAGGCAGGCGAGGAAAACGACGGGTTTGAAGCGGCGAATCATGCCTATGCTAATTCTTTGCGCTCCTCCGAACCTCCGGGTTCGTATCAGGGTATGCCTTCAGGCATACCGCTAATCAGTAAAGTAGATTCGGCTTCAGCCGCTGTTCGCCTGAAATTCTAGACTCCCCGCGGCGGCTGAAGCCGATTTGATCTGCTCACAATTACGATATGGCTAAAGCCATATCCTGATACGAACCGTGAGCTTTTTCATACATAGCCTTGACTTCGGACCACTTAGAAATTTTTCTTCAAGTCCATGGCGGTGTATAAGCTCGCGACCTGATCGTAGCCGTTGAACATCAACGTGGGGCGCTTGGTGAATTCTCCCAGGCGGCGCTCCTTGGCCTGGCTCCAGCGGGGATGGTCCACATTCGGATTCACGTTCGCGTAGAAGCCGTACTCGCGCGGCGCCATCTCGGCCCATGTGGTTCGAGGCTCGCTGTCGGTGAAACGAATCCGCACAATCGCCTTGCCGCTTTTGAAGCCGTATTTCCACGGCACCACGATGCGAAGCGGAGCGCCGTCCTGATTGGGCAGCGCCTCGCCATACATTCCGAAGCAGAGCAGAGCTAAAGGATGCATGGCCTCGTCCATGCGCAGGCCTTCAACATAAGGCCAATCGAGTACGCGGCCTCGCTGGCCCGGCATTTGCTTGGGATCTTCGATGGTGGTGAACTCGACGAATTTCGCTTTGCTGGTGGGCTTCGCCTTGTTGATCAGTTCGCTCAACGAGAAGCCCACCCACGGAACGACGATCGACCAGCCCTCGACACAGCGATGCCGATAAATCCGCTCCTCGGGCGTGGCCATTTTGATAATCGTGTCTACGTCGAGGACTTGCTTTTTCTCGACAGCTCCGTCAATCGTTACAGACCACGGGCGGGTTTTGAAGTCTTTTGCCAAGCCTGCGGGCTCGTACTTGTCCGTCGAGAATTCGTAGTAGTTGTTGTAGTTGGTGACGTCCTTGTAGGGCGTAATAGCTTCTTTGGTCGAGAACGAACTGGGCTTGATGCCGTCAATCTTAGCGTTGGCCTGGGCCGTCACTGAAGGATATGCGAACCCACGAAGACCCACGCCCGCGACAGCCGCTGCACCGGTCACGGTTACGCCTGCAAGAAACTTGCGGCGGTTCAAATACAAGCCCTTCGGAGTGATCTCAGACGAAGAAACATCTGGCGCCTTTTTGATCAGCATGAAAAACCATCCTTACTTAGTGTACGGGAACCGCTTGCCAATGGATTGCCGGCCGGCTGGACCCTCTCCTCGATAAGACGCAGTGTGGCTGGAAAAGTTGCACGAGGCTCGTAGTAGAAATTCTCTGCGACAGTGCAGGTGGCGCATCTACAGATGGATCCTCACTTCGTTCGCGATCACAAGTTAGGATTGGTGTTTCGGCGTGACAGGATTTCGGGGCGACACGATGACATTTTGGTTCGGGATAACAGAATAAGGATTTTCGAGAGTTAATCAGGGTTCGCCCAAAACTTCTCTTACTTTGCGGGAGAGCGCTTGCAGGGTGAATGGCTTCTGCAGGAACGCGGTATCGGGATCGATCACGCCTTCATGCACGATGGCGTCTTCTGTGTATCCGGAAAGATAGAGGACCTTGGTCTGCGGACACGACGCGCACAACCGGGCGGACAGCTCGCGGCCGCTCATCCCCGGCATCACTACGTCCGTGATCAGCATGTCGATCTTGCCCGAATGTCCGGAAGCGATCTGCAGCGCTGCGTCACCGTTGTCAGCTTCCAGAACTTTGTATCCCCTCGATTCCAAGGTTTCGCGCACCAGTTGGCGAACTGACTCCTCGTCTTCGACCAACAACACGGTTTCTGAGCCGCCGCTCTGCGATGGCGAGGCGCCCACCGGACCGGCTGGTTCCAGGGCGCCTTCGACCCGCGGCAGATAAATTCGGAACGTCGTACCCTGCCGCGGCTCGCTCTCGACCAGAACATAACCTCCGCTCTGCTTAATGATGCCGTACACCGTCGATAGGCCCAGACCGGTGCCTTTGCCTTTTTCCTTGGTGGTGAAAAAAGGCTCAAAGATGCGCAACTGTGTTTCCTTGTCCATGCCTTCGCCGGTGTCGGTTACCGAAAGCACGACGTAGAGGCCGGGCTGGATATAACTGTATTCGCGGCGAACATCTTCGTGGTCCAGCCTGGCGTTGGCGGTCTGGATCGTGATCTTCCCGCCATTCGGCATGGCATCTTTGGAATTGACCACCAGGTTCATAATCACTTGCTCGATCTGGCCCGCATCGGCGCGGGTGCGGCCAAGATCCGGGCCGAGCTGCGTTTGCAACTCAATGTTCTCTCCGATCAAGGGACGCAGCAGGCGCTCCATATCCTCGACGATGATGTTCAGGTCGACCACCTTCAGCTCCAGCAGTTGCTTGCGGCTGAAGGCCAGGAGCTGGCGAGTCAGGGTCGTGGCCCGATCGGTCGCCTGGTGAATCGCTTCGATCTTGGGATATAGAGGATTGTTTTTCCGGGTGTTTTCCAGCAAGACTTCGGAGTAGCCGCTGATCACCATCAGCAGATTGTTAAAATCATGGGCCACCCCTCCAGCCAGGCGTCCCACTGCTTCCATTTTCTGGGCTTGGCGGAACTGGTTCTCGAGCACCCGTCGTTCCGTAATATCCTCGGCGATAATTTCCACAACCTCGGCGGTCTCGCCCGGGCTGTTGACCACGCGACCGCTCAAGCGCACCGTAATCGCGCTTCCATCTTTGCACTTCCAACGGACTTCGACGTTGTCCAGGCGCGTCCCGCGCTGGAATTCTCCCATCACCCGAGCCTGCTCACTCGGATCCACAAAGACATCCAACTTCGGATCCAGGGCAAGCACCTGCTCTACCGATTCGTAACCGAGCATCATGATCAGCGCCGGGTTCACGTCGAAAAACCTGCCCTCGAGGCTGGATCGATAAATCCCGTAAACCGCGCTCTGCACCAGGGATCGGTAGCGCGCTTCGGAACGCCGCAGCGCCTCCTCGTTCCGCTTATGCTCGATTGCGCTCGCCAGTTGCTGCGAGACGAAAGTCAGAATCTCCTTCTCTTTGTCCCCGAAGCGCGCGTTGGTGGAGTAGCTCTGCACCACCAGCGCTCCGAATGAACTATTTCCAGCTTTCAGGGGAACCCCGAGCCAGTCCACGGAGCGGGCGCCGATCAATTCCACTTCTCCCCGCTTCACCAACCCGTCGAACATCTCAGGCGTGCACAAGAGCGGCTCTCCGGTGCGGAGAACATATTCGGTGAGACCCTTGCCCAGCTTCTTAGCCGCGGGCCTGGAATCCTCTTCGTCCTCGAAATAAGGAAAGCTGAGCAATTGCGTAAGCGGATCGTAAAGCGCAACGTAGAAATTACGGGCATACATCAGCTCGCCAACAATTCCATGAACTGCGGCATAGAACTGCTGCAGATCCTCGGCCGAGCTGGTTTTTTGCGTGATGCGGTACAGCGCCGAATTCAGAGCCTCCGCTCGCTTCTGCTCCGAAATGTCGCGATACAGAATGCACGTCGCCACCGGCTTCCCATCGATCACGATAGGAGCAGCGGAAATCAACACATCAAGCAGCGCCCCGTCCTTGCGCTGTCGCTTGGTTTCGAGGACAACCTTCTGTCCTTTTACCAGCAGTTCCGTAATCCACAGAGTTTCCGCGTTCCGGTCTGGCGGAACGATTAGCGAATCGATGCTCTGCCCCAACGCCTCCTCAGGATAGAAGCCAAAAATGCGGGTGAACTCACCGTTGAGGCGGGTAATCCGATACTCCGTATCCACGATGCTGATAGCTTCCGGAGCGCACTCCACCAACTGTTCGAGGTATGCTCTTTGTACTTCAGGGCTGTCCGGCGCAAAGCCAGGAGCGATGGGTTCGAGCGAACTCGTGGTAATCCCGCCGGAACTGGAGAGCGCGGGCGTGCGGCGCTGCAGTGCGTCTCGCAAAAACTTCGCGCGTGAAAGCTCAGCCGACGTCGCTGGCCGGGTGATGTTGTCACCCATCTAACCCCCTCCCCTAAACCAGAGCCAATGTCAGGATGTTAGATGGCCACCCGGTTACTCGAAAGTTACGGAGGTAATTCTGGTAAAGGCGCGCAGCAGGCTCGATCCCGAACGCCGCTATTGCCCGGTCGCGAGCATTTCACACACCCGCCGAAGGACATCGCGCTGCTCCTCGCTGACGGCGAGAAATTCAAATCCATGCAGCAGGCCTTTGCGGTAGCGCACCAGCGCCCGAAGCTTCAGCGGATAAGCCGCCAAAGGCAACGACAGTTCCATGGAAACCACTTCGCCGGTTTCCAACTCTCCGGTCAAAGTGCCGCCCACTCCATCGATTCCCAACTCGTTCGAACGTCCCCACAGCGACGACGTTTCCCCCGAGCGAAAAACCTGCACGGAAAGCCGCATGTCGACGGGATACCTCGGAAACCGGCGCCCACTCTTTCCAGTAGGTTTGGAATCGGAAATAGAAGCCTCCGTGGTCCCGGTCGGTGAAGTTGCAAATCAGCCTGCGAGTCGTACTCAGTCCGCTGCGATTTCTTATCTCACGCTAGTTTCCATGCAATGGATAGCCCGGCTCCAGTGGCAGCTTACCACCAACCTTCAACACCGTCACCCCGCCACCAATCGAATACACGTCCACGAGGCCAACCGCACCGGGAATCGATTCCACCTTTTTCAGCACCGCCTCGTCCGAATCAACCACGAGAATCGCGGGACGATCCGACCGGCCATGGTTGGCGTTCACGATCACTGCTTTCACTTCTTCCTTCGACATGCCGTAGACCTTGTCCAGCACCAATTTCATTTCCGGTGCCGCCAGATCGCGAATGATGAAGCTGACCGGCTTGCCATCCGGCCAGCGACTGGTCTGGCCCTTGCAGATCTTCACCAGTTCGGGGAACGTGATCGCCACCACCTCGTTCGATTTATTGGAAATCAGAGCCAGGTCCTTACCCCAAGCTGATATCGTCAAGCTCAGGATGATCAGCGCAGCAGCAAGCACGCGTCGCGAGCCCACGTCTCCTCCAGCCTCTGATTCTCCGCGAAGTCCGGCAGCGACTCAATCACAGAACGAGCATGTACCAGCAGAGACAATAAGCGAATCGAGAGTACAATGAACCCTGTATCCCTAGGCGATGAAACTCATTTCGCTTGAATCGTTCCTTTCCAGTTCGTCATCCCTAGTACGAAGGAGAAAAAAATGGCACACGAGTTACCCGCTCTACCGTATGACTATGCTGCTCTCGAACCCGTGATCGATGTTCAGACCATGAAGCTGCATCACGACATGCATCATGGGGCATACGTCAAGAATCTAAACGCTGCGCTGGAAAAATATCCTAACTTGCAGTCAAAGAGTGCCGAGGACTTGATCCGCGACCTGAACGCCGTCCCTGAGGACATCCGCGGTGCCGTTCGCAACAATGCCGGCGGACACGTGAATCACACCATGTTCTGGAAGATCATGAAGCCCAAAGGCGGCGGCGACCCCAGCGGCGCGATCGCAGACGTCATCAAGAAAACTTTCGGCAACTTCAAGGATTTCCAGACCAAGTTCAACGAAGCCGGGACCAAGCAGTTTGGCAGCGGCTGGGTCTGGCTGGCAGGCAAACCCGGCGGCGAGGTGCAGATCCTCAGCACGCCCAATCAGGACAACCCCATCTCCCAGGGCCTGTTCCCCATTTTCGGCAACGATGTTTGGGAGCATGCCTACTACCTCAAGTACAATAATCGCCGCCCCGAATACCTGGCGGCGTGGTGGAACGTAGTGAACTGGGAAGAAGTTAACCATCGCCTGAAGACGTTCCAGGAACATCGCGAGCCCGCGCTGGCGTCGCGGTAGGCACGAACCCGAATCGCGCGTGGGGCCGGGTCTCTGACCCGGCCCGAATTAGGTATGGGACAGCCGCCCCGCTGTCCCGCCGAGCAAAGTTTCACAGCGCGATGCAACCGAGAACCGGGAACTGAAAACTGACAACTGCCTTTCTGAATTTCCTGTGAGGGTTCTGTGGAAATTCCCCAGCGCCAGTCTTGCCAACCAATTCACAGCCAGGCGAAAACCTCGCATTCACGCGGGTTAATGTCACTCACTTGAGAGTTTTCTCGATCGCAGCATCCTTACCAAGATCCCTCCCCAACTTTTTCGCGATTGCACCAACCTTGGGGATTGACCGCGACCTCCCGCGCGCGTAGATTCGTCCTCGTCCTCGACAACATTTTAGTCAACAAAAGTCACGCCTCCGGCAAAGAGGCCCAGCTGGAGAGAGCGGAAATCGAAAATCGGCAGTCGCAAATTGAAAGTGCCTTTTCATTCTCCCTCCCCCGAAGGGGAAATGGAACGTGAGAAAAAATACGGCTACATGGAAAATCTATCGCACCCGCTTCTTAATCAAGGCTCGCCAACTCACCCAACCGCTCGCCTTCGTCGATGCACTCGGGCGGGAACATAGTGGCCAGGCTGGCGACTACCTGGTTGAATCTTCCGACGGCAGTCGACGCATCGCGCAACGATTGATCTTCGAGGACGTGTACGTCGCCATGGGCCCCGCGCACGACCGTCATCTTTCTCCACTGGAGCCGGGGGTCTCGGCACCTGATCTCAAACGTCGCCTCTCCACCCGTCCCATGGCGTCCGCATAGTAGAGGACGGAAGTAATATTCGACAGTTCTCAAGGATTTGAAGGGGCACGACTTCAGTCGCGCCGGACGCAGCAGGAAATGGTTCAGGCCGCAGGGTGCCACAACTTTCGCACAGCAAAGCTCGCTCGTCGCGACTGGAAAAACGGGACTCATGCCGATGCTGTGGAAAACCGGTCCAACCAATGCGTATCTGCACAGTCATTGCTTTTAGATACAATATATAGGGATTACCTCTTGACAGCCACAACCGGCGGGAGTACTGTAACCATCCCATGGGCTGTAAACGTCTCCGGAAACGGAGATGGTGCGATGCAAGGTAAGCGCAACAAAACAGGGGCGGACGCCGTGGCCGAGGTGACCCCGCGCCGCCCCGCCAGTAAACGAAGACGGGTCGAGCCTTCGAGCAGGGAGCTTCGGGATGTCCCTGAAGCCCAAAGCTTGAAGCCTGAAAAGTTTGCGGTGGCCGTTTCCCGGTCCGGTTATCCGGACATCCCCACGGGGACGACAACAGCTTGACAACTTAACCTGTGGAAAATTCCTCGTCGCGAGGGCTCGGAACCCTCTTCCTTCGAGGTGAGATTCAGGAGCCCCATGGAAGGTCTAGCGCATCTGGTCGCGGAGTCCCTGGTTCGCCACGGCTTTGAGGCGAGCTTCGATCATCGCCGTCTGCAGTGGTCTCAGTGGTTTCGCTGCCAGGACAGTTTCCGCCTCGTGCTCGCTCCCTGCAAGCCCGGACTCTTCGCATTAGGCGAAGAGATCATCGCACCCGGCGAGTTGGCCAGCGGCGAGGGAAAACGCATGCTGGCGCTATTTCAGATCTCCGAAGCCGACGACTTGGGCATGGCGCTAGGCCGCTTGTTCCTGTCCCGCAGCCCCGAACGCCATCGCCTGGTCAACGGAAGATGCTTCGCCCGCTACGTCGTGATCGAAGATCCAACTCAGCGCCGCACCGCCTACACAGCCTTACAGCGCTGGATGGCGTCATCCGCGAAAGCCGTGTCCGGAGTCCCGCAAGCAACAGACGACGCCCAATCAACCCCGTACACCAACGCAATCCCAACTGCCTACGGGATTCCGAACACCCACGTAGCCCCGGACGCCCCCGTCCGGGAAGCCGAGCAAAGCTCGACTGGATTCGTCTCAGCGCTTGACTCGGAAAACGCAGGGTTCGTATCAGGGCACGACTTCAGTCGTGCTGTAAACTCCGCAATCTCACCGTCGGCTTTAGCCGCTGCGTCTGCCAACTCGACAGATGCCTCGGAACAGCCTGAATCATCAAATAACCAGGCCCAGATTGGGCCACCATCGCCGATTCCCTCCGGTTTCTAGCCACCCGGACCAGCAATCGGCGTAAGAATAATTGCAGGATGAGTACCGTAATAATGGAAGAAGGGCGTCTCGCCAGCCGCAAAGCGGCGAAAGAGTGCGGCCCAAGGCGCAAGCCGCGGAGAAAAAACGCAAAACGGATAAGCCTAAGGGACGAAAGACAATCTCTTGCGTGCTATCGCTGAAAGCACAGCGAGAATCAGCCCCGGAGGGGCGACGCGATAATAGCCCAGCGCTTCAGCGCTGGGTTGGGCGAGAACGAGATTGAGGCCCCGCAGGGTGTCGAATCTCAGCGTTTCATGATCGCAATAACAGCGGAGCAAAGACTCCGCAGGAGAAAAAAGAAAATGTCGGAAGCCACTGTAAAAGGAGCCCAAATCACCGCCGAGGCCACCACCAGCATCGCCACCAAAAAAGCCCCCGGCCTAACCTTCCGCCGTTTCTTCACCAAGCCCGGCGTCTCTCCCTACGATGAGGTCGAATGGGAGCGCCGCCTCGCTCAAATCACCGATGCCCAAGGCAACACCATCTTCGAGCAAAAAGATGTCGAAGTCCCCAAAGACTGGTCCATGACCGCGACCAACATCGTGGCCTCGAAATACTTGCACGGGACCATCGGCACGCCCGAGCGCGAATCCGGAGTCCGCGCCCTGGTAACTCGCGTCGCTGAGACCATCCGCGACTGGGGCCTGGCCCAGGGCTATTTCAAAACGCTTGAAGATGGCGCCACGTTCCACGATGAACTGGCTCACATCCTGATCCGCCAGTACGCCGCCTTCAATTCCCCAGTCTGGTTCAACGTAGGATGCGATCGCATCGAGCCCGACTCCGACGCCCGCAACTGGCACTGGAACCCGGCAGTTGGTCGCGTGGAATTCGGAGTCACCGGCTACAGCACTCCGCAGTGCTCCGCCTGTTTCATCAACTCAGTGCAGGACTCGCTCGACTCCATCCTTACTCTAGCCAAGACCGAAGGCATGCTCTTCAAGTGGGGATCAGGCACCGGCACGAATCTGTCCCCATTGCGTTCGTCGACCGAAGGTCTCAGCGGCGGAGGCATCGCCAGCGGTCCGCTCAGCTTCATGAAAGGTTTCGACGCCTTCGCCGGAGTAATCAAGTCCGGAGGCAAGACTCGCCGCGCCGCCAAAATGGTCATCCTCAACATCGACCATCCCGACATCATCGACTTCATCGAGTGCAAGTCGAAGGAAGAAGCCAAGGCGCACACTCTGGTCGCTGCCGGATACGACGGCTCCTCGCCCGACTCCGAAGCCTACTCGTCGATCTTTTTCCAGAACGCCAACAACTCCGTGCGCGTCACCGACGATTTCATGTACGCGGTAATGCGCGACACCGACTTCAGCACCAAGGCGGTGAAAGACGGCCGCCCGATGCACACCTTCAAAGCCAAAGAATTGCTCTTCAAAATTTCCGACGCCACCTGGCGCTGCGGCGATCCCGGCATGCAATTCGACACCACGGTCAACCGCTGGCACACCTCGAAAAACACAAGTCGGATCAACGCCAGCAACCCGTGCAGCGAATACATGTTCCTGGACGATTCAGCCTGCAACCTGGCCAGCCTGAACCTGCTGAAGTTCGCGCCCAACGGAACCTTCGACGTAGAAGCCTATCGCCACGCGGTAGACGTGTTGATCACAGCTCAAGAAATTCTGGTGGACAACGCCGGTTACCCCACAGAAATGATCGGCAAGAATTCCCACGACTACCGCCCGCTAGGCCTGGGCTACGCCAATCTCGGAGCCTTGCTGATGGCCGCCGGCCTCCCCTACGACTCCGACGCCGGACGCGACTACGCCGCCTGTGTAACGGCAATCATGTGCGGCCAGGCCTACCTGCAATCCTCCAGGATCGCAGAGCTCTGCTCCGCATTAGTCCCAGCCACTGAGCCCACGCAAAAGACGTTAGCCGACACCAACCTTGGCGGTGTGGAGCGGGCGCCCTCGCCCGCTATGCCCGGAGGAGCCTGCCCCGGCTGGTACATAAACCGCGAACCATTCCTGGACGTAATCCGAATGCACCGAGCCTCGGTCAACAACATAAACAAAAACAATGTCCCACCCTTACTCTACGAAGCCAGCAAGCAAACCTGGGACGAAGCCCTAGCCCACGGCGAAAAACACGGCTACAGAAACTCCCAGGTAACAGTTCTCGCGCCGACAGGCACAATAGGCTTCATGATGGACTGCGCAACTACTGGGATCGAACCTGATCTTGCCTTGGTTAAGTTTAAGAAGCTGGTGGGCGGGGGGATGATTAAGATTGTGAACAATACTGTGCCTACGGCTTTGTTCAAGCTGGGGTACTCGCATGATGAGGCGGACAAGATTGTCAGCTACATCGATGCGACGGGGACGATCGAGGGCGCGCCTCACATCAACGACGCGCATCTTGCGGTGTTTGATTGTTCGTTCAAGCCGGCTAAGGGGACTCGGTCGATTGCTTACATGGGCCATCTGCGGATGATGGCGGCAACTCAGCCGTTTATTTCCGGAGCAATTTCTAAGACTGTGAACTTGCCTGAGAACGCTTCTGTCGAAGACATCATGGAAGCTTATCTGCAGGCCTGGAAGTTGGGGCTCAAAGCTGTCGCCGTCTATCGCGACGGATGCAAGAAGTCGCAGCCACTCAGTGCGGCTGGAACTTCTACGGCGCTTTCAAAGAAGGGCGATGCGGTGGTGGCGGCTGCGCCGCGCGAAGAAGAGAATCCCAACGGGCCTCCGCGGGCCGTGCGGCACAGGTTGCAGGCGGAGCGCGCTTCCATCACTCACAAGTTCAACGTGGGCGGACACGAGGGCTACATCACCGTCGGACTCTATCCCGACGGCAGCGTTGGCGAAATCTTCGTCACCATGGCCAAAGAGGGATCGACGGTCAGCGGCCTCATGGACAGCTTCGCCTGCGGCATCTCCATCGCTCTGCAACACGGCGTGCCTTTGAAACTGTTGTGCGAGAAGTTCGCGCACACCCGCTTCGAGCCCAGCGGCTGGAGCAACAATCCCGACATCGGCTTCGCCAAATCGATCATGGACTACATCTTCCGCTGGCTCCAGCTGCGCTTCCTGACCGGCCAGCAGGGGATGCTGTTCGAGAACCTGAGACTGAAACCAGCCGCCGCGCCAACATCAGAAGCGGTAGGCGACATAAACGGCTCGACGGAAGTAAGTGGAGGCCGGGCGCCCTCGCCCGCCGGAGTCAGCCACCACGCCGCCGACGCCCTCGCCGGAATCATCGACCTCGGCGACGCCCCAACCTGCTCCTTCTGCGGCTCAATCATGACCCGCAACGGAAGCTGCTACAGATGCGGAAGCTGCGGCAGCACGAGCGGGTGTTCGTAGGTGTAGCTCCCTGTCCGCGAGCGAGAGATTGAAAAGTGAGGGGTGTGTGGGGCGGGCGCCTTCGCCCGCCAAGCGGACCAAAGCTCCGCAGAGATTTGGGAAGCGCAAGTTTCGGGAAGGGCATGGCTTCAGCCATGCCGAAACAGAAAGAACCTCGACGGCTTTAGCTGCTGAGGTTAACAAGTTCAGAGACGTACTGTGAGGGGGTCACGGCACGCCGTGGCCCTTTTTTCCGTTTGATGGCGTGACGTGCGTAGTCTAGCAGTGATCAAAACATGTCAGCAGGCAAAATCATCCCGTGGAAGTTTCTGTCCGATGAGGCGGTCGACAGTACCGACCGAGACTCATTTGGAACACACTCGACGTACGCAAAGCTTTTGCTGGAAATAGCGCGCACAGCCGCGACGCCGTTTTCCATTGCCCTGTATAGCAGTTGGGGCACGGGCAAAACATCCGTTGCCAAAATGTTGCAGTCGCTCGCGGCGAAGGAGAAGGGCATCGCTGTTGTGTATCTCGACGTGTGGAAATACTCGTCCGATCCGCTCAAACGCTGGATACTCCTGGAAACGAGCCGCCAACTAGAGAAACAAGAAATCCTGAATGCCTATAAATACCAAGACCGCACGCTGCAGAGCCACCTCGAGTTTGAGGAACAGGTAGAGGACGAGAACAAGGTTGCCGTTGACTACAAACTTCTCACTCGCTTCGTCGTCATCATCGTTGCTTTTTTGGCAATCCTTGTTCTTGCTTCCCTTTACCTGCCGGGAAGCTTGAAATCCAACGGTGCCCTCAACGGGTTGATTGCGGTATTGGTTTCCGCCGGACTCACTTCGGTTGCGCTTGTCTCAATCTCCATCGAGTTCCTGAAGTCGGTATCAGGTCTCGTTTTTAGGCGAACGATTCGTCAGGTCATAGCGAAGCCTGCATTCAGCTCGGAAAAGTTCGGTGAGATCTTTCAGCACCTCGTAAAGACCGCAACGAGCAAGAGTGTCGCTCGCATTCTCTTCGTTTTCGACAACCTCGATCGCTGCTCTGAAGATGTTGCCGTGGAGGCTATTGGAGTCATCAAGACCTACCTCGACGAACCTAACTGCGTGTACCTCATTCCGTGTGACGAAAACGCGTTAGTTAGGCATATCTCGCGAGCATATGCCCCCGCTGAGGGCGGCGCTGAGGGTTGCCAGCGCAACGCGAGGGAGTTTCTCAATAAGTTCTTTCAGGCCACCATTAGACTTCCAGTCGCGTCTTCATTCGATATCGAGAAATTCCTAGACGAACAGCTTGCAGTAGTCGGGATGACCGATCTTCCAGTTGAGGCGCGCGACGTTGTGGTCTTGGGATATCTCGGCCTAACTCCCCGTCAAATAAAGAGAATGATCAATGATCTGATTGTGTACCGTTCGCTGGCCGTTCAGTCGGAACGAGACGGGCTCGTCGGAGAGAAAGACCTAACAGGCGATTTGCCATTGTTAACCAAGATGGCCGTGATATCGGAAAAGTGGCCCGATCTTCTGAGCAAGATGGGTGACGATCCCGACTTATGGTCGGACCTCGCGGAAAAGCTCGGTCCCGGTGCTAGTGCGAGTCCGTCTGAGGAGGGCCTAGCTGAATTCCTGAGCGCGACCAAGCATGTCTCGCCGAACTCCGATGCGCGGCCTTTCGTTTTCCTCAAGCGGTTCGACTTCGAGCGCGACATACCACTCTCAAGGTCGGTGGAGGACTACCTCAGGAAAGGCGAGCGCGCTAAGTACGAGGACCTTATCAAGCAAGAACGAGAGACTGCACGCCTGGACGGCATCGTTCTGAAGACTCTTGCCCTCTGCCGTCAGTGGCGCGACAACGAACGGGAGGTCTTCCTGAAGAACGCCGCCCCGCTTTTGGCGCGTGCGGCGTTGCTCCTACCAGATAAGAGAGATCTTCGCATGCTCGCATTGAACGTGCTGGAATTCTTGGCTACGAAATTGCCCCCCGAGCAACTTGAAGAGGTAGTGAATGTAGCCGATGTTCTAGACCTCGATCCAGGTGTTGCAACGCCGGAGAAGAGAAACGTGCTCTCGAAGCTTGCTGGGCTGTTCTCACCACACTTCGACGCTACAGAATCTAGACGGGCCCTTTGGGAGCTTGTTTTGGAACACCAAGAGCAACTCACTACGACGCAGAAGGCCAAGGTCGCGGCTTCTATCGGTGAGCGTTACAGCGGTTCGAAAGAGAAGGGGAAAGAAGAGGCTCTAAGGTTACTTGGCATTACTCTAGCTCGGCCGAAGGACTTTTATTGGTGTGTAGGTAACTCTCTTCTGTCAGAAATCATATCGGACACCGAATTCTCGGGAGAGCCGCCGGACAACACGCGCGTGGATACTCTCGTTGCTTATCAGGCGCGGATGAACGAAACTGCGCGAGGTCAACTCGCTCTGAAGATGTCGTTAGGGTACGAGCAGTCCGAGGTCTATGATGAAGCCGCCGAGAGGGTAACGGCTGCACTCGAGAAATTTGAGCCTTCGATCTTCAGTCCCCCTGAGCTTGAGCCGCTGGGAAAGGTGCTGCTCACGCAGGTCACCCGGTCCAAGGTCGGTCTCAAACCAAGTTGGTTGAGGCCAATGATCCACATTTATTCGGCACTGTCCGTAAGTCAGCGGTCCTCAACCGATGCATTTCTTGCTGAGCTCATTGGAGCGCCCACTGAGCCTAATGCCCTGCTCGGCTTCCTGACGAGTATGGAATATCCCCTAAGCCATTGGCTGTTGTCGGTGGCAGCTGTCAGGGAGGCCCTAAGGTCGCAGGGCACTTATCTAGAGAAATGGGGAAAATCGCAGAGCCAAACACAGCGCAAGGAATATCTGCTGCATTTTGACGCCTCAGGCCTATTGGACACTCCGGAAGTGTTCGACGAATCGAAGGTGTCCGACCTGGAACTCTACGTGGAGACTGTCCAGCGGGCCGCTGCCGCGGAGGGAGCGAAACTGGAGGACTTGAGAAGGAAGCTCTTGAGCTTTTGCGGTCGATACGTCGTTGATCTTGAGCCGGACAACAGCGAAGTCTATGACGCCGTTTCCGCTACCGTCACGTCTGATTTGCGGCTGCTAGACGCGCAGGTTGCTGCTGCTCTCGCAAGAGCCGCTATGGGGCTCATGATCTCTGGCGACGGGAAGGAATCTGAAGTTGAGGGTTATTACAAGGATTTTCGGGTCTGGAAAAAAGAGTTGTCCGACGAGGCCCAAGGCTCGCTTCTTCGCGAAGTAGCCATAGCGTTTCTGCACGACCGAAAAGACCACTGGCTCCGCATCCTTCAGCTCCTGGCCGAGGACGTGTCTCACAGTGAGTTCCAGCGCAAGGATGGGAAGTTGGTAAAGGATCTCTTCGACTACGCATTTGGCGCGGCTGAGGAGGAGCCGGACGAAGGTGCCGAACCCTTGCTCAGACTTCTGCCACATCTGACCAGCGAATACGCGACGGAATACCTAGACCGAGGTTTGGACACACTGATCACGTACGAAGCCGACAGAAAACCGCCCGAGAGGATGGAGCCGTTTCTGAAGATGATCGAGAATTCAGGCGCTAGACTAACGTCAGCAGACCTTGGGAAGGTAGTAAAGTTCTGCAAGCGAATGCTCGGCCCTTCAAACAACGCAGAGGAGCATGCCCGTGCGCTTGGGTTCATTGCGAATCTGAAGCGTGGTGAGCTGACGGACGCTTTGCGCGGTGAGTTGGAACGCCTTGCGGCTTCGGAGGATAAGGAGGCAGCGGAGCTAGCAAAAAAGCTCCTAGGATGAGGAGTGACCCAGTTGCGGTCGAGCGCCAACGTGGACCTTGGATCTTTTTCTGTGGCTTACGGCACGACTGAAGTCATCCCCTCCCACTGTGATCATCTTCAAACTCTAGACTTGGCTGTAGTAGGTCGTTTCAGCGAGGGACGCCCGTGTCGGAAGGACTGGACGAATGGATCGAAATGGCGAGAACGATACGGATGACGCCGGAGCAGGGGAATCCCATGTCTCGAAAGGCGCGAGACGTGGGGCACCCGCGGCGCAGCTTTGCCTACGGCAACACGCAAGGTCCCTCGACTTCGCTCGGGATGACAGGACTTGGGACGGGATTGACCGGGCGACGGAGCGATTGGAGAAACAGAAGCGAGCCGGCGGAATGCTTTTTTGGCTGGTCTGGCGGGTTGGCGGTGCCTGAATCTTTTTTCTGGCTGGTTCGGCACGACTGAAGTCGTGCCCTTCCACGGATCGGCACGCGGGAGGTTGTGCTGGCAGTCTTGTCTCCCACCCTAGCGCAAAGGGCGCGCTAGGATGGGGCACCCACTTTTTTTGCGGGGCAGGTTGCGAGTCGTGCCCTCCCACTGTGATCATCTTCGAACTTTAGACTTGGCTGTAGTAGGTCGTTTCAGCGAGGGATGCCCGTGTCGGAAGGACTGGACGAATGGATCGAAATGGCGAGAACGATACGGATGACGCCGGAGCAGGGGAATCCCACGTCTCGAAAGGCGCGAGACGTGGGGCACCCGCGGCGCAGCTTTGCCTACGGCAACACGCAAGGTCCCTCGACTTCGCTCGGGATGACAGGACTTGGGACGGGATTGACCGGGCGACGGAGCGATTGGAGAAACAGAAGCGAGCCGGCGGAATGCTTTTTTGGCTGGTCTGGCAGCTTTGCGGCGCCCGAATCTTTTTTCTGGCTGGTTCGGCACGACTGAAGTCGTGCCCTTCCCACGGATCGGCACGCGGGAGGTTGTGCTGGCAGTCTTGTCTCCCACCCTAGCGCAAAGGGCGCGCTAGGATGGGGCACCCACTTTTTTTGCGGGGCAGGTTGCGAGTCGTGCCCTCCCACTGTGATCATCTTCGAACTTTAGACTTGGCTGTAGTAGGTCGTTTCAGCGAGGGACGCCCGTGTCGGAAGAACTGGACGAATGGATCGAAATGGCGAGAACGATACGGATGACGCCGGAGCAGGCGGAATCCCACGTCTCGAAAGGCGCGAGACATGGGGCACCCGCGGCGCAGCTTTGCCTACGGCAACGTCAAGATCGAGAATGATTCCATCCCGTGGGAGATGATTGACCGGGCGGCGGCGCGATTGGAGAAAGAGAAGTGAGCGGGCGGAGTGCTTTTTGTCTGGGCTGGCGGGTTGGCGGTGCCTGAATCCTTTTTTTGTTGCTTACGGCACGACTGAAGTCGTGCCCTTCCCAAAACCAGGTTTTACGGCAGTCTCGTTTCCCACCCTTTTTCGCAAAGAACGCGAAAAAAGGATGGGGCACCCGCTTGGTTGGTACGATGTGCAAGACGGGAATTTACGGCACGACGGTCATGAGATCGATGCGAAGGAACACGAGATCACGCGGATTGTCGGGTGACGCGAAGAGAGGCGGGGGGCGCTTCGTCCTTTGCGTGCGGAACGAGGGCTATCCTGCTGGTTTGGAGTTGCGGAAAGTCTATCGCGTGCTGGCGGATGAGCAGGCTTCCGAACGGCATCTGTTGCGAGTGATCGACGAGTCAGGCGAGGACTATCTGTATCCGGAAGAATATTTCGTCTTCACATAAGACGGTCGGCCCGTAGTATCTAAGGCAGCGGACAGGAGTGTCCGCTCTACACTAGGCGGAGCGAGGGACGCCCGTGTCGGAAGGACTGGACGAATGGATCGAAATGGCGAGAACGATACGGATGACGCCGGAGCAGGGGAATCCCACGTCTCGAAAGGCGCGAGACATGGGGCACCCGCGGCGCAGCTTTGCCTAGGGCAACGTCAAGATCGAGAATGATTCCATCACGTGGGAGATGATTGACCGGGCGGCGGAACGGTTGGAGAAAGAGAAGTGAGCGGGCGGGGTGATTTTTGGCTGGTCTGGCGAGTTGGCGATGCCTGAATCTTTTTCTGGCTGGTTCGGCACGACTGAAGTCGTGCCCTTCCAAAACGTCGAGGAATTGACTCGTGCCTTCCCCGGAACCCTCACGGGCGGGGGCGCCCGCGCCACACTTGCTATGAACTTCCGAACCGCCCGAGAATGGTCGGTTATAATTGAAGACGATGACGCAGCCCATCAAAGTGCGCAGCCGGTTTGCTACGGCGTATGACACGGCCCGAGTTCTGGGTGTGTCTTCCTCGCGGACCAAGCAACTGATTGCCGCGGCCAAGGAATTCACGACGCGGGTTGCGCATCGCGATGAAGGGACCCCGGCGACTTCAGCAGGAAAGAATCGCAGGCGAAATGCCGAGGCAACGAAGCGTAAAGCCAACTCGAAAACCACCAAGTCGCACCGCTAGCGCACAAGCGGTTTTTCTGAACGTCCCTTACGACGACGCGTTTGAAAACCTCTTGCTGGCCTACATTGCAGCCGTCAGCGCATTCGGATTCACTCCCCGAGCCACCCTTGAAATTCCATCCAGTAAGAGACGCCTGGATCGCATTCTGGCGCTGATTGCCGATTGCGAATACTCCGTACACGATCTTTCGCGGGTTCAGTTGGACAACCGTTTTCTCGAACCCCCAGGTTCAATATGCCATTCGAGCTGGGGTTGACCGTGGCGCTCGAAAGAACCGAGTTTCCCGAGCATGCCTGGGTGGTGTGCGAGTCACGGCATCATCGGATTCAGAAATCGTTGAGCGATTTGAATGGGACCGATCCTTACATCCACGATGGGACGATTCGTGGAGTGTTTCGGGTATTCGGCAGCATTTTCGTGAGAAGCCATCGGCAGCCCACAGTGCCGCAAATGCGGCGGATCTATCGGGCGCTACGACTGAGCTTTGACGACATTCTGGAGAGAGCAGGGGAATCCTCGCCTTTTAACGCCCGGGTATTTCGCGATCTGTGCGTTCTCGCCAGCGCGACTGCGGATCAGCTTGTTATAGGCTGATATCTGTGGCTTACGGCGTGCCTGAAGTCGTGCCCTCCCGCTGTGATCATCTTCAAACTCTAGACTTGGCTGTAGTAGGTCGTTTCAGCGAGGGACGCCCGTGTCGGAAGGACTGGACGAATTGATCGAAATGGCGAGAACGATACGGATGACGCCGGAGCAGGCTGAACGGCAGCGGCGCAGCTTTGCCTACGGCAACGTCAAGATCGAGAATGATTCCATCACTTGGGCGATGATTGACCGGGCGGCGGAGCGATTGGAGTAAAGAGAAGTGAGCGGGCGGAATGATTTTTGGCTGGGCTGGCGGGTTGGCGATGCCTGAATCTTTTTTCTGGTTTGTATGGAACGACTGAAGTCGTGCGCTTCCACGAACCCTCACGGGCGAGGGCGCCCGCGCCACACGAGCAAATGCGAGTTCAACGATAATAAGCTTATGGGATCGGTGCGAAAGAACACGAGATCAGCCGGATTATCAGGCGGCGCGAAGAACGGCGACGGGCGCTTCGTCCTTTGCGTGTGGAACGAGGGCTATCCTGCTGGTTTGAAGGTGCAGAAAGTCTATCGGGTGCTGGCGGATGAGCAGGCTTCCAAGCTGCATCAGTTGCGAGTGATCGACGAGTCGGGCGAGGACTATCTGTATCCGGAAGAATATTTTGTCTCCGGTGGTTAGGAGTTCTGGACGCGAGAGTTCGCGGGTCCCTGCGGGGCCTGAATTTTTTTTGGGCTTTACCCAGGACTTCCGTCCTGGGCTATTATCGGTCGCCCCTCCGGGGCTGGGCTTGGTATTTCTGTTCTCTGTCGCCGCCCGGATTGAAGTCGTGCCCTCCCGCTGTGATCATCCTCAAACTTTAGACTTGGCTGTCGTAGGTCGATTCGGCGAGGGACGCCCGTGTCGGAGGAACTGGACGAATTGATCGAGATGGCGTGAACGATACCGATGACGCCGGAGCCGTAAAATGCCGCGTCTCGACGGCGCAAGACATGGCACCCGCGGCGCAGCTTTGCCTACGGCAACGTCAAGATTGAGAATGATTCCATCACTTGGGCAATGATTGACCGGGCGGGGGAGCGGTTGGAGAAAGAGGTGAGCGGGCGAACTTCTTCTTGTCCGGTCTGGCACGCTTGCGATGCCTGAATGTCTTTTCTGGTGTTTATGGCACGACTGAAGTCGTGCCCTTCCACGAATCCTCACGCGTGAGGTTGCGCTGGGTGTCTTGCCTCCCACCATAGCAAAGTGCGCGCCAGGATGGGGCACCCCGCATTTTTCCCGATCGATTGCTGCACGACTCAAATTGCGCCCTCCCGGTGGAACTTTAGACTTGGCTGGCGTAGGTCGTTTCAGCTAGGGATGTCCGTGTTGGAAGGAGTGGACGAATTGATTGAAATGGCGAGAACGATACGGATGACGCCGGAGTAGGGCCCATGTCTCGAAAGGCGCGAGACCCTTCGACTTCGCTCAGGGCAGGCTATGGGGCACCCGTCATTTATGTGATCCGGCGGAGTGCAGAGATCCGGGCGAGGGTGGGCGACAGTGCGGCTGGGGGTGTGACGGTTCGTGGCTCCCTGCCGGGCCTGAGTCTTTTTCTGGCTTGTTCGGCCCGACTGAAGTTGTGCCCTCCCGGTGGGAAGTCGTGCCCTTCTACGAAACTTCGCGGGCGAGGGCGCCCGTGCCACACGAGAATGCGAATTGCACCTGAATTGGTGCACAACCTGGTTTTGCTGGAATCTTGTCAAGCCCCCCTCGGGTACCAAAATCTTCCTAAGTTGTTGTGAACGTGGCCAATATATTTATTGAAAACATGTCATAGTTGCCCTATTCGGGGAGCTATCATAGAAGTAGTGGGTGATTGCTGGCGGACCTGGCAGGAATTCACATCCGGCAAAATGCAATTTGGAAGCGTGCTGAACGCGCGATTATTGCGCCTCGGCGGCGCATCGCGCAGGACGGTCGGATCCTTCGCCCGGCATAAAGCGCCGGGCTCAGGATGACGGCGTTCTCTTAGGATCACAAGGTCAACGGCCGCGGATTGGAGTGTCCGCGCCACACGATTTAGATCAGACAATCGAATAATACTGCGCGGCCTTTCTGGCCGCGTTTTCTATTTTGGGCAAATCTTACGGCGAACTAAGGGGAACTATGACCAAGGACCGGGGTAGGGCGATCAAGGGTTGCAAGGAACGTGGGGAGTGGGCGGAGCTTTGTTTTATGGCGCGGGCGGCGGGGCAGGGGCTGCGGGTGTCGAAGCCTTATGGGGACTCGGCTAGTTACGATGTGGGAGTGGAATGCGTGGCTCCCAAACGCGACGGGCGGATTCTGCGGGTGCAGGTGAAGTCTACCGTATATAAGCGGCGGGGGGAGGGGTATAGCTTGAATGTGATGGGGCCGCAGCGGGAGCGGTATCCGGCTGGGGTGGTGGACTTTTTTGCGGTTTATCTGATTCCGATTGATGTCTGGTACATCATTCCGTATGAGTTGATGGGGCAGACGAATTGCAGTCTGCATTTTACGCCTGGGAGCAAGCGGCAGAAGTATGCGGCTTACCGGGAGGCTTGGCATCTTTTGCGGGGCGAGGCGCGGGGAGGATTGACATAGGAGCGCTCGGCGGCGCATAACAAAACAGGGCTTGTTCGGAATTTGTAACAAGAATCACTTTGTTGTTGCGGAGGGTTGACGATGGTGTACAAAGGGGGCCTGCATACGCGGGGCCCTTTTGTAACGGTTCTCCCCCAAGGCGGTGCGAGGGCCCCGCACCTGATTTTCCGATCCACTCTTTGCTGATCATTTTCTGAAGGTCATCTTTGACAATCGGGAGCGAGAAAGTTGGGGCTATAATTTGAGGTATCGGAGGAACCTGTATGCGAATTTTCGGTCTCCTCGTTTTGTTGTGCGGATTGGTTGCGGTGTGTGGGGCTGTGGATCAGACTCGGCAGAGTGCGTCCCCGCAAACCGCAGTGGCTGCTTTCAATGCGGATCTTGAACGCTCCGCGGGGATCGTGCGGCCCGATTTCTCTGGGCTGGGTGATCGTGATCATCGGCGCGTTGACTCCGATCGAGATGGTGATGTTACCTGCTACACGATCGAGAGCTATCTGGTGAAACGCCAGAGCCGGGATTCCGATGTGGTTGAGCCGGCCGGGCACTCGACCTGCCTGCCTTCGTCGAAATATGGCGTGAAGAAGGTTGGGGAGCAGCCTCCGTCACATTGATTCGGCGGTTTCGCGCTGGATTCCTCGCATGAATCGGCACCACATTCATGTGGACGCCGCACGGGCGTGCACGCCCGCGCCTACATTCGTTGTCCTGCCTGAAAAATTCTTCTGCGTAACCTTTCCGGCTGGCGTTCGTTTATATCCTTAGAGGCGCATGCGCTGCACCTCTACGTTCCTGACTGTGATGCAGTTTACCAACGGGCGCTGCAGGCTGGGGCTATGTCCCTCGACGAGCCCCGGGACCAGGAATATGGGGAACGCTCGGGCGGGGTGAAAGATCCGGCGGGGAACTTCTGGTACATCGCGACGCACCGGGGCGAGACCTACACCCCCAAGGGACTGAACAGCGTCAACGTGTATATGCTTCCGCTGCGGGCGGAGCCGGTGATCAACTTCCTGAAGCGGGCCTTCGGTGCGCGGGAGATTGCGAAATATGCGTCACCTGACGGGGTGGTTCATCACGCGGAGATACGGGTCGGGGATTCGGTAGTGGAGATGGGCGAGCCCCAAGGGAAGTACCCTCCCATGCCCACGATGTTTTATCTGTACGTGCCCGATTGCGATGCGGTGTACCAGCGGGCGTTGCAGGCGGGTGCGACTTCGATTGCGGAACCGGTCGATCAGCCCTACGGCGACCGTAGCGGGGCGGTAAAGGACGCCTTCGGCAATCAGTGGTACATCGCCACCCACATTAAGGATATGGCTTTATAAGAGTCCTCCGAAACAGTAAAGCTTGGCCATTGGTCACAAATCCACCTGCCTCTACGGCAGGACATGGCACGTCTGAGACTCCAACCATTGCAATCTCGCAGCTATGCTCCTTCTCCACGGCGGAGACACAACTGGAACCAGGGATTCGAGTTCGGTGTAAGATGCAATTGAGCAGGAGCAGCAACCTGGTTTTCGTCACTGCCACGCGAAAAACTCCTGTGCTATAATCGCGACCCGTTCAGTCTGGCGAAGCAACTTTTCAGTAGTCTTTTTAATTCTTGACGTAGACAGTGCGAGCAGAACCACCGGCATGGAGCGCAGCCGGAAATTTTGGGAGGAAAAATGAACACTAACGAAACCCTCTATCTACGAGATGACGAAATGGATGAGTTCAGCGACAGCGGCGCCTATGGCGAATCGCTGGAAGAGAATTACGAAGAAGAAGAGGAAGAAGAAGAAGCAGAACTGCCGGGTGTGACCGGAGCTGAGGCGGAAATGCCGATGCCCGCAGCCCCCATGCCCGTGGGCGGCGGTGGTGGCGGTTCGTCCAAACCAGCGGCGAAAAAGGCCGCGCCCAAGAAGGCTGCCCCGAAAAAGAAGGCGAAGAAGAAAGCGGCCAAAAAGGCGGCTAAGAAGCCCGCCCGGAAGGCAGCGAAAAAGAAGGCAGCGAAAAAGAAGCCCGCGAAAAAGGCGAAGAAGAAAGCGGGAAAGAAGTCGGGAAAGAAGTCGGGACGACGTCGCTAGCGGATTCGACTTCGGGCACTGGCAACCTGCGAATCCAGCCGCAACTGGCCGTTGCGACTCGGCTTGGCGGGTGGGTACGTTTCAAGCGGCGAGCGGGCGCTGAACAGTTTGCTCAAAAGCTTCTCTCGCGCTCAACGCTGATACGAGTCGCCGGTTCTTCAGCATTCTGTGAAGCCATACCGGCGCGAACTGTGGATTCTTGTTCCGAGCCGCGGCTGGGTTGCCGCGGCTCTCTTGCTTGGGCAAGGATCGAGCTCGACGGACGCCAAGTTTCGCGGTTTGAATTCCTGGCAGTGCATCACGGAGATCAACCAGCGATCGCCGTACCGGTTGGAGATTCCATTCCACTGGGCTCAGGCAGCCCGTGTCGCAAATGTTCTCCGGCACACGTTACACTTTTCGCTGCACGGCCTCTAGACATCTTCCGTAAAGCTCAAGCAGATGGTTGGCGTAGTCTTCCGGCTTTGAGGCGGCCCCTGACCCTTGAAATCCGACGCCCGACGAACTGGTCCGGCCGTAGCCGGTAGTCATCGCGACAAACTTCATCAGATCCAGGGCGATGTCTTCATTGCGGCGCGAACCGGGCGTATTGGCGGATGCTTCGTCCATGAATTCCTCCGAGGGAACGCGAATACTGGAAATTTCGTCGTCCATACTTCACGAATAAATGCGATGGAAAAATGATAGCAGAAGTCTCGTGGGATCACGCGGCTGGTGGGCCTTGGTCAGTTTCGTCAAAGAGCAAAAAAGCAATGGACCACCCTTCGACTCCGCTCAGGGCAAGCTCCGGACATGAAGGTTCACAAAGGTTTTGGATGTGGTAATCCTTCGTGTGATTTCACATTTTTATGGTCAAGCTCTTCGTATGTTGATCTGCGCCGCCGACGGGGAGAGCTGAGTGGCGCTGAGAAATGTTATTGCGAGACGGCAGCGCCTGAAGGCGCGACTGATTCCGCCTCAGTTACGGCATCGCTGAAGCGATGCCCTGATACGAATCTTTTTTTGGCAGCTTGCTACACAGTACGGGGTACCTCGCTCATGAGAGCGAGCAGATTCTGCTCGGAGTCGCGAAAGAAGGCCATCCACAAGTCGTGCGTTGGCATTTTGGCGACCATGCGCGGCGCGGCTTCGAAGGCCACAGCGCTGGCCAGCATCTGCCGATGCGCAGCGACTATGTCCGGCACGGTGAAGTAGAGGATCGAACTGGGATGGTCGAACTCCGGCTTCTCGGGGCGGGCCAGCATCAGGCGGACACCGGCGCAGTCAAAAAAGGCCATGTCACCGGTGGCAAACAACGAGGTGAGACCCAGTGTATCCCGATAAAATGCAAGGGCACGATCAAGGTCGTGGACGTTGATCGAGACCTGACCCAAGCGTGAGATCCCGAGGTTCGGGGTTGCGGTGTTCATTGTGCTTTACCTCCGCGGGTAAATTGATTAGCATAGCTAACAATATTTCATGATGAAAATCAAGCGAAAACATGAGGTTGCCCCGGACACGGCCAAGCTAGCAGACCGGCTGCATTCGGCTGCGATTCACCTGTTGCGCCGGGTGCGCAAGCAGGACGCGGCCACCGGGGAGGGCCCGGCTCGACTGTCGGCGCTATCGGTTCTGGTGTTCGGCGGGGCCATGACTGTAGGCGATTTAGCGGCAGCTGAGCAGGTGCGGCCACCCACGATGACCCGCATCGTTACGGGATTGGAGCGAGGTGGGTTGGCCCGGCGGATGGCGGACGCGATGGACGCTCGAAGGGTTCGGATTTGTGCCACCGGGAAGGGCGTGCGTCTCTTACAACGCGTCCGCAAACGAAGGATCGAATATCTGGCGCGGCATCTCGAGGTGCTGGCAGACGAGGAGTTGGAGGCATTGAAGAAAGCAATAAATATTCTCGAGAAATCGATGGGACAGTGGAAATAAGGGAATGGCCGATTTTAGATTGATGATTGCCGACTTAGGAATTGGAGTTCCGAGGATGTGAGGAATTGCTCAGATCGCCGCGCTCGCATCTTCGCTTCAATCGACAATTGACAAATCGAAAATCGGCAATCGCCAGTTCTACTAAGTCTCGATTCCCACGTAGCAAACCCGGCCCACCAAGTAGTCACTCGGTTTCTTCTCTGCTTCCAAGGGCATGACCTCGACCGGATAGGCCTGATTGTGCGGGCGCAGGACGAGGTTCTCGCCGGCAAGCTCCACGTACTTTACCGTGGAAGTGCCATCTTTGCTCACGGCGTACATGTTGGTTTCGCCCTTACGATACGGTTTGAGCGAGTTGTAGTGGCGGTCGATGAGGACAGTGGCTCCGGGGAGAAGGCGAGGGTACATACTCATGCCTTCGCGACCATCGATCTGGATCACAACGAAGCGCTCCCAGTTGTCTCGGTGGCCTTCGGTCTCGGCGCGAAGACCACTCAGGAAACTCTTCTTGAATTTGAGAATCTCCTTGACATTCATGCTCATGACCAGGGGTTCGTTGGCAGCAATGGCGCCGTCGACGACCAAGACGTTTTGGAACTCGTCCTCGCTGGGCGGCAGGATGCTGGCGCGTTTGTTAACTTCGTCCGGATCCAACAGATCGAGCACGGAAAGGTGTTGCACCCGTAGGACCTTATCCATACCCTCCAGACTCAAGCCCCGCTTGCGGTTAAGGAAATTGGAGATATGCGCTTGTTTGAAGCCGGTCTGCTCGGCCAGGCGCAAACCCGTCAATCCCTCTTCTTCGATGCGGTGCCATAAGGTTTTGCGAAGGTTTTCCTGCAGTACTTTGAATTTCATAGCGGCCAGTATAGCACGGCTTATAGCGGATCGCTATTAGTATTGTTTGTATAACATCTGGGAGGAACAGGGGGCGAGCGGGAGGCCGAAGCGGGTTTTCCACAGCCAAAATGGTTGGTTTTGTAATAGCATTTGGCTATTGTGATTGTTATCATACACATCTGATGGAAAATAGTCCTTGACTTCCACGGAACCAGAAGTTATATGATAACTATCCTGTTATAACCACTCTGTTACGTGAGAATGAATCGATGAACTGTCACCTACAACCCGAAAACGAGGGAGCGGGCTTTGTGGAGTTCCGCCGCAAGGTCCGTTCCGCCGAAGTCCTGTCTGCCGCAATGGAGCAACTGCTGCGAATGCTGCAGTTTACCGGCAAAGTGAGTGTGGTCGTGCAGAACGGCCGCGTGTTGAAATCCGGATACGAGGAGGGCTACTTCCGCAAACCGCTGACTTGATCGTCTGCCGGTTTGCGATTAATAGATAGTTTGCAACGGCGCTCAACTAAATAAATTTACCAGGTACTCCGTAAGAGAAACGGGCCCTGTGACCGAGCAATCGGCACAGGGCTTTTTTGTTTGGGTTCCAGGCATGGGCGCGACAACGTCAGTCTGGCGCCCGAAGTGGACAACGAATTCAAGCCACGGAGGCAATGATGGAAGCAGAAGGTATGGAAATCATCCGGTTGGAGCTGAAGTATTGCGAACGATGCGGCGGGTTATGGATGCGCACGCAGGGAACGGGAGACATCTATTGCCCGGCCTGTGCGGAACAAATGTCAGATCTTCCTGCTGCACGCGGAAACCGAAAGCCGTATTTGCCGGGGGATGAGCGATTCGAAATCAAGGGCCAAAGTGAAGAGTTGTCGGGATTTTGCGGCGAATGGGGGAACGCATGAGCACTACCGTCATCGCGCTGCTTAATGCATGTGCTGAGACCCCGGGAATTCCTTGCGTTATCTCTGAGCTGGCTTTGGGGGGCACAGGGAAAAGTCTCATTTCTGCAGAAGCTGATTTCACCTCTTCGGAATTGCTGGAGATCGACGGCACACGAGCTGATTTGGCAAAGGCTGAAGTGATCGAGGGAGGGACGGCGCAGGAAGATCCGGCGACCGCCGCGGACGAGACGGCGACTGCCGAAGCCGCCCAAGTTCCGGGCAGCGACCCTGATCTCTGGTTGTACCGGAGGCGTACGGTTGGTTTGTTACGGAGATATATGCGGCTTTCTATCGAAGTAGGCCGGATGCCGTCCCTTCTGGGGCGGGAGTTTTTTCGGAGCCGAGTTACATCGTATAGGGCGTCCACATTCGAAGATTCGGTGATCTTTGTGCACGACGTGGAGCGCAGCCTGGAAGGGCTGGGCGAGTTCGACAAGCAGTTGATCGCCAAGGTTGTGCTGCAGGAGTACTCGCAAGAGGAGGCGGGGCGTCAGCTTGGATGTGGGCTTCGGCAGGCTGCACGATGCTATGTGGAGGCACTGGACCGAGTGTCGGAAATATTCCTGAAAAGGGCGTTGCTGACTCGTTTGCCGTGCACGAAACCGGAAGCGGAAAAATCTTGTCAAGGGGGTAAAACGAGCGAATTCCCCGTAAGTGATTCAGAACAAGCCGAAAATAAATTTTGAAATCATGTCATAGTTACCCCCTCCAATCTGATATTCTGAATATATAGATCAAAGAAATTGAAAAAGGGCGCCCACAGCGCCCTTATTTTTTTGTCCACCGGTTTGAGCGTGGTTCAGGGGATGAATGAGCAAAGCCAAGACAAGCAAGGAGCGCAAGAGTCTGAAGAAAGTGCGGCCCGCACCAAGGAAAGCGATCAAACAGGTGGACTTGGGTCATATCCGGGAGCGAATCACGAACCTGGTCGGCAATCGCGCAGTGGAAATGGTGCAGACCACGATGGAGGAAGTCGACAAGGGCCATTACCTGGCAATGAAATACTTGTTCGAGATGATTGGTCTGTGTCCGGCGACAACTGCCGATGAAGAGCTTCAAGAAGATTCGCTGGCCAAAACGCTGCTGCAACGGCTGAGGCTTCCGGAAGAGACAAATCCCGGTACTGAAGTTACCAAAGAGTGTGACATGAGTCTGGGGGAGCATGAAAGGGATGCCGTAAAATGAAAGTGAGTGAGTGGTCAAAGGCTGCTCAGGTCTTATCGTTGGCCGCTGGACGTTGGTCGGCGGGTTTGGGAAGCCAGGGCAGGATACGGGCGCCACGCAGAACTTTTATCGGAACTCTCATCGGAACTCGCATCATGGATATGACATGGGTTACAGGTCGAATTGCGGTCGGGGGTGGCATCTGGACTGCGGCGAATATGGCACAGGTGGCGGGCGCTGGCGTAACTCATATCCTCGACATGCAAATCGAATTTGACGACACAGCCTTGGCGGCGCCGCATGGGATTACGGTGTTATGGAATCCGATCGACGATGACTTCCAGCCCAAGTCTCGGGACATTCTTCAGCGAGGTGTGGATTTCGCGCTGACGGCCTTGGACAAAGAGGGAACCAAACTCTTCGTCCATTGCGCGGCGGGAGTACACCGGGCGCCCATGATGACTCTGGCAATCTTGTGTTCGCTGAGTTGGAAATTGGCAGATGCTTTGCAGTTAATCGAGGCGAGACGTCCGGTGGTGGACTTCGCGGATGTGTATGTCAATAGTGTGAAAGGATTTTTGGAGCAGACAGCCAGTGTCGCGAAGTCGCGAACGGCTTCTAGCGTCTAGCTGCTGGCTTTTGGTTTCTGATTTTCCAGTTCTTGGTTCTTAGTTCTCGGTTCTCAGTTCTCGGGCCGTTCGACGATCGCGTTAATCCACGACAACTCAGGGTGTTGAGGTTTGGGCTTGACAAGGCCAGGCGGATGCTGAGGTGTCGCTGGTGGAATTTCTTGATGTGATAAGCCATGGAGGAGTTATGTTCGACGCGCGCCGCCCATTAGGGTGGCTTTTTCTTTTGCTGCTGGTGGCATTGGCAGTGTCAGCGCAAACGCTTCCAACAACGATGATTTCCGACATCGTATACCGCGCTGACGGAACTCCCGCCGGAGGGACGCTGCTGATTTCATGGCCGGAATTTACCACCGCAGCGGGTGGGGCCGTGGCTGCGGGAAACACGGCTGTGACGCTAGGCGCTGGAGGCGCATTGTCGGTCGGTCTGGTTCCGAATGCAAACGCGACACCGGCAAATACGGTCTACACCGTGGTCTACCAACTGGATGATGGCACAGTCAAAACCGAATATTGGGCGGTGCCTACGACCTCTCCGACGACCATTTCTGCGGTGCGGACAACGTTGGGAGCGGGTAACTCGGCTTCGCAGATGGCGACGGAGCAGTATGTAAATGCTGCGCTGGCGGGGAAGGCCAACGATGCGAGCGTGGTGCACCTGAGCGGCGCGGAGACCATAGTCGGGGCGAAACAGTTTAGCGTAGCCCCTGCCCTACCTACGCCGGTACTTCCAACTGATGCGGCCAACAAACTGTACGTGGACAATTCGGTTCAGAATGTGGGCAATGGGTCCTACTTGAGCACGGCAGGGGGCACGATGACCGGGCCGCTCACGTTGAGCGGAGACCCAGTGACTCCCGGCCAGGCCGCCACCAAACGCTATGCGGACGTTGAGTTCGCGCAGAAGGCAGACTTGGTCGCCGGAATGGTTCCAAGCGGTGAGTTAGGAACCGGCACGGCAAACAACACGTTGTGCTTGCACGGGGACTCGACCTGGGGAGGATGCGGCAGCAGCAGCAATGCGGTGTCGATTCAGAATGTTCCCGTGGACACCACTACGCCCACCGACAACCAAGTGATCACCTACGTTGCCTCACTAGGGAAATACGAGCCGAAACCCGGTGGTGGCGTGACGGCGGGAATGCAGGCAGTAAAGTATGCGACCGATTTCAGTTGGTCGCAATTGCCAGCGACCGACTTGAGCACACCGGGAGTGAAGACGGTAAACCTGGCTACGTGTGCAGCGGGAGTAACCGGAACCGAGCCATGGTACTACGTCTATATTTCCGGGACAGGTACGGCGGAAGCGGTGTTGGTCACAGGCGGAAGCTGCACGGGGAACGGCCAAGCCGGAACACTGCAGTTCACCACGCTCAATGCACATCCAGCCGGGTACACGATCGCGAGTGCGTCGGGAGGTCTCCAGGAAGCCTTGATCGTGGCGCGATTCACTCCAACAAATCCTGCGGGGCCGTCGCAATCGGGGAAAGTGATCGTGCCTCCGGGAGAATTGCAGGCGTATGCACGGATTTCGATTCGCGCTTCCAACGTGACAGTGGATTTTTCGGGATCCATCGTGGACTGCTACATGGCGGATACCTGCATTTTTGCGGGAGATCCCTCCAATGCGACTGGGTTTCTCGACATCACGCTGGTGAATCCGCGCGGTCGTCCGATGGTGGTCAGCGGCCAAAGTCCATTCATCGAAGTGAATGGCCAGAAAACCAGGTTGCTGAACGTAAGCACGAGGATTCCGCCGACGGGAGGAACCTTCAGCAGTTACGTTCAGGTGGACAACGATCAGTCGTTCCTGCTGGACGGGCTGGACACGGCGCTGGCTACGGGATCGAGCGAGTACGGAGTGCTCTGTAACGCGAGTGTCTGTAATCCGGTGATCTATGCGCCGGGGCCGTTCAGCGTCAACGCGGCGGTAGGATGGCTGAAGAACCTGAACATCTCCATGCAATGCACGGGAAATGGAATCGACTGGCAGAGCGGCAACAGCGTGAGGATTTCCGATAGCGTGATCGAGGGATTCGCGCAATACGGAGTGCGTGCCGGAGTAAAACGTGGCGGGTATGGAGGGTTTGAGCTGGACAATGTTTATGAAGAAGTCGGAAGTTGCACGAACCCGGCGGGCGCGATCGGGCAGGCGGGTGTAATCGCGCAAGGGGCAACGGTGAAGGTGGAAGGAGCCGTAAGTCCGGTGGGATCGATTCCGCTATTTGCCAACACCGGAAGTACAGACTATCGCTACTACATCGTCGCGAACAGCGCGACCCTCGGAGGATCGAATCCGCTATATGCGGGGCGTGCGCTGACCAATGGATCGGGAAACATCACGGTGACGACGCCGGATGTTGCCGGAGCCAGCACTTTTGATTTGTTGCGCGTGACCTATGTGAATTTCGATGACCCGCGGGAGCAGGCGCCTTATGGAACGGGTGATTATGCAGTCGCTCATAATGTGACTCGCGCATCAGCTTGTGCAAATGGAGTTTGCACGTTCACGGACACGCAGGCGGCACTGCAGTCCTACACAGTGGCCGCTCCGGCTTACTTCCCACTTCTCGATTACTGGCCAGGGAACCTGATTCTGGCGACAAACCACGATTCCGCCAGCGTCCTGGATGCAGCGACGGCGTGGGTGGACAGTGCACCCAGTGACATCGTTGGCGTGCAAGGCGCGGGAGCTCCGGCGGTAATCTCGACGAACTGCAACGCTCTTACCGGTTGGACGCCACTGTGGTTGAGTTGCTACACGTCCATGTCGCGGGCACGTTTTATACCCAAGGGGCGCTCTTGCTGGCAGTGAAACCCAATCAAGACGGTGGCTTTTACACAAACCTCAAAGGGCGGTTGAACTTTCCAACTCTCGGGACGGGACCGGGACACATTATCACGCTTTCCGATTCGAACTTCCAAAAAACGATTGCCACTGCCAACAACCGTCCATCGAATGACGCGAACGATGCCTTCATTGGATATGACCAGGGAAATGGAAACCCGGCGACGTGGGGATCAGCCTGGGAGCGCCGGTCTCAATCTCGAACTACATCGGGAATGTCGGAGATGGGACGAACTGGTTGGAGCGGCTGACCTCAGGAGGCAAGGAATTCAAGACGAGCGTGCAGATGGACAGTGCGCTGACGGTTGCCGGGACGGCGCAGGCGAGTTCGTTGCTGACCACGGGAACTGGATCGTGGGCAGTACAAGGCAGCTATGGAAGTTTGAGTCCGGCGGCTGCGGGAAAGTCCGGGATTGGGTTTGGAGCAAGTGGAAAACTTCAGGTGTCGGAGAACGGCGGCACCGTGGTCGAGGTTGCCAAGCTCGACAGCAATGGCGATGTTTCCGAGAATGCCAATACGGCGACGCAACTGGCACAGGCTCCGACGCAATGCAATGGAAGTTTTGCCACCGGGGTTCAGGCAAACGGGAATGCGAATTGCAGCACTGCCGATGTTGTCCAACTTGCCGAGACAACCCCGCCGATCGGAATTCCGAACTATGGAATCTTCTGGTTCGATTCGACCTGCCACTGTCCCAAGGTGATCAGCAACAATGGCCAGGCGGTTCAGTTGGGGCTGCTCAACGTGTTCAACCTGGATGCGAATACTCTGGAAGAATACAACGGCGCAAATCCGCAGACTCTCAACGTGTATGGGACGCGGGCGGATGCGTCGGACTATGAGCGCATGCGGCTTGGTTACGACACAACTGACAATTACTTTTTGGTGAGCGCGGAGGCATCGGGAACGGCCTTTCTCCCACCTGGACTCGGATTCTGGCTAGAGGGTTCGTTGCGCTGGGTGATTGATCCCTCATTCAACTTCAAGCCGTGGTCTGACAACGTCAAAGACGTCGGCTCGCCCACGCTTCGTTTGAAGCACTTGTACACCGGCACTTACGTGGATACGACTGCCGGCGCTGTCGCGACCGATCTCCCCAATGCAGCGACAACCGGGACGACGCTCAACAAACTGGCGAAGGTGACAGGCTCGCCGGCGACGGCGATCATTGCTTCGACCTCTGACACTGGCGGGGTGGTTGGGATCGTAGTGGATGGGGCGGGAACGACACTGAGCGCGCAGATTGCGCGTGGTGGCCAAGCGTCCTGCGTGTTCGATGGAGCGACGACCGCGGGGGATTACGTCCAGATCAGCAGCACGACGGACGGGGATTGTCACGATGCTGGGGCAGGTTACCCAGGCATTGGGCAGGTATTGGGGCGTGTGCTATCGACGAATGCTAGTGCGGGAACGTACGCGATGCTGGTCGCGGGGGCGGAGATACAAGCTCCGGCCACGGGGGCTGTGTCGACGGTATTCGGGCGAGCTGGAACTATTATCGCCCAGGCTGGCGACTATTCAGTGGGGCAGGTAACTGGGGCGGCTGCGTTGGCGTCTCCTTCTTTCACGGGAACGCCGACCGCGCCCACGCAGGTAACCGCCGACAACTCCACCAAAATTGCAACCACGGCGTGGGTGAACAACCAGGGCTATGCGGCGGGCCTGACTGCTACCGGGGGGCCGGTGGCCAACCAGTTCCCATTCTTCACCAGCGCGACCAACCTGGGGGCGGAAACCATTCCTCTCGGACAGACTTTGGTCGGAAACGGGGGTGTGGCTCCTCCGCTTTTCAGTCTGAATCCGATTCAGTCCGTTGGCTTTAGTCCAGCTGTGAACGCCATCTACGACGACAGATGCGCGGCGATTCACGCTTGTACCGTGCAATGCGTCAGCGGCAATTGTGGGGGCGTTTGCTCGGCGCTCGGAGAAATTGCGAACCCGTCGATGGAGTGCGAATCCGATCCTTTGCCATCGGCGGCGGATGGGAACAACAATGGCACTCTTTACTTGCCAGCGGGGTTAATCAAACTGCCGTTCTCGGCAAACTTTAATCCGCAGAATTCTGCGGAGCTATGGGGCACTGCGGTTGGCAACAATAACGCGAGCGGCCCGACAGGTTTTGCGCCGGGATCAAGTTGGACGCCCGGTTCGGGAGCAAACTTTGCGCCCGCGCTGTTTTCCTGGGGTCAACCTCTGAGTCAGACCGGAACGCTGAACAGTGCTGGCATCTTCGGGCCATACAACACTCACGCCGGATTGCTACAACTGGGATGCGTAGGCGCTCCCAACACTTTTGGCATGAGCGTAATGAGTGGACAGGACGACACGAAGATGTTCGGCATCGGCATTAACGATTGCGTCGTTGGCATTGTCGCGGGGAGCCGTGCAACCCAGAACGGGACCGCGATCGAGGGCGTCTACCTGGTACACAGCAATGCAAGTTCTGGGATCGCCAACGACCCGAATGCGGGCGGCGGCGCGACACCGTGGACGATTCAAAACTGGTCGATTGCGGGAACCGGATCTTCGGCTCCAGGGGTCATGATCCTCGCTGTGAGCGGTGGAGCGTGCGGTAGTGGCGGCAATTCCTCGTGCAGCCCTTTCCCTGGACTGGATGCTTTTATTGGGCTTGATTCCGGCATCTCGAACAGTGGCACGTGCACCGGGTCTGGCTGTTTGGCTACGCCGGCTTCGGGAATGCACTTTACCGGTTCCCAGATCAGCGGGGATTACACGATTGGGGCGGTCGCGGACATGATGAACGTGACCACCTGGTCGGCGACGGGCACAGGGGCGGCCAATGCGATTCCTTTCACATTGAACGGAACCAACGATTTCCCGCAAGATGCGCTTGCTACCTGCTCCAGCAGTTACAACGCGATCAATTGCAGCGGAAACGGGCTGGTCTATCTCAGCGGCTGCACCGATACCACATACAATGGCGGGATTCTGACGGTTTACAGCGCGAGCGGTTCCAGTGTGACGGGCTGGCTGAATAAGGCCATTACCAGCGGCCACACTTCGGGCACGACTTGCAATGCGGCCTACAGCAACAGCATTGATCCGTGGACCTTTGCCGGGACACCTTTCACGGCAAGCGGGCAATTCGCCGTCAACACCAATCTTCTGGTCAGCGGCGGCGACAGCAGCAATACCGCACAAGGAACGTTGATCACCTACGGAAATACAGTTGACATTAATTCGGTTTCGGGTTTCCGTCCGTGGCGGCAGTTCACTTTGACCAATACAAAATTGCTGGAGTCGCTCCATTCCGAGTATCCCGCGCACGATATGAATATCAACGGATGGGGATTCACTCTGGAACACTCTCACCTGGAATCGACGAAACTCGAAGCCATCACCATTGGCAAGGATGCGCCCACATCGAATATCGGCTTGGATGATTTGTGGATCAACAGCAATATCGGGTGGACGCAGAACGGGGCGGCTTCAACCGGGATCTCGGCAGGCGCAACTGGCAATAATCATTCTTGCGCGATTCGCATCTTTAGCCGCTACGGAGAGCCGACGGGAATCAGGATCAGTCACATTGACGAGCAGGGTGCGGCTCCCGCGATCGGCTCGAACCAGCCCGCCAATGTGCTCTGCGACGACGGCAACAACAACATCATCACGGTGGCGGCTTGCCCTCACCTCGGCTACTACAACCTGGATGGCAGTGGCAGTGCTACGACGGACTGTCCTGCGAACTCGATTCAGAACGGGATGGCCTTCAACGACGGGACCATCACCGTTCGCAGCGGAGGGGCAACGGTCATGCAGATCTCAGCGACGGGAGCCGCACTGGTTTCCGCAGCCTTGACCGGGACGCCGACAGCTCCGACGCAAGCGAGCTCGGACAATTCCACGTCACTGGCTACCGATGCCTTTGTGAAGAACCAGGCCTATGCGACGCTGGCCTCGCCCACCTTTACGGGAACTCCGGTCGTGCCCGGCTACGCCAAGACGGGCACGCTGGTCAGCGGGAACTATGCGAGCGCCACTGGCACGGGCACGGTTGGAGATTCCACGATCGTGGCTGGGCCATACAATTCGGTATGGTCTCTCCCTGGCAGCGTGAGCACGACCACCCCGGTGGCGTGCTCGGGTTCTGCAAACAAAGTGACGGTGTGGGGGCTTGCTCTCTCGTATCCGCTGAAGACCTCCAATATCGCCTACTACGTACAGGGCACGGACAACACAGCCAATACCTACGATATTGGAATCTACAGCACCTCGGGCGCGCAAATCGTCCACACGGGATCGCTGGCGGGAACTAGCTTTGCGCCGAGCACAGGCTATAAAGCACAAGCCTGGACTGCGGCCAACACGGTGATCCAACCAGGAAACTACTACATCGCTCTGACCTGCAGCGCGACCAGTGGCACGGCGACCTTTGGGTACACCTTCACCTGGGCGTCGGCGGCGAACACGGTCGAGTCGTTAAGTTCAGGAAGCGGCGGCACGCTGCCTGCGACGCAGACGGTGCCGTCGGCGATCGCAATGACTAACGCCTCAACTATTCAGTTTGCTGTTTACTGATCCCGGTCGAGAAAGAGGCAAGCGCCGTGAATTGGGTCATCAGTTCTTAGTTCCCGGTTCTCGGTTCGCAGATAGCGCTTTCAAGCCAGCATGAGAGAGGTTCGTGATGTTGAAGCAAATCATACTTGCGGTCGTCGTGTTGACGGGAATGACTTCGGCGACGACCTACTATGTGGACCCGGCGGGCAGCAACGGAAACAGCGGACTGTCGCCCCAGACACCGTGGCGCACGCTGCTCAAGGTTGGGATTTCAACGTTTCAGCCGGGGGACGCGATCTTATTCAAGCGGGACGCAGTGTGGAATGAGTGGCTCACTCCGCCATCGAGTGGCGTGGCGGGCAATGTGATTAAGTTCGATGCCTACGGCAATGGACGGCCACCTGAGTTCACGGGTCTGTATTCGACCACTGCGTCCCAATGGACGAACAGTGGCGGCAATGTGTGGCAGATCACACTGAGTGGGACACAGCCTATCTCGCAACTCAAGTTTGTGCAGTTCGGCAGCTTGTGGGGGAATTCACAGAGTGCGCAGAATGTGCTTGCAAACGACCGGGACTGGTACTACGACCCAGTCGCGCAGAATTTATTTGTTTGGTCGGCGGTTGGTAATCCGATCACACATTACGGATCGCTGTCTCCGATCATTCTTAGTGGGCAGTCGCTGATCAACATCAACGCGATCAGCTACGTTGAGATTCAGCATATAAAACTCGATTGGTACGACGGCTATGGAGTGCAAGTGCAGGGCGGGAGCGACCATTTGTGGCTGGCGAACATGATGGCCGACAGTCAGGTTCCGAATGCGACAGTGCCCATCGGGTTCTACGTGCATCCCACCGGCACGCCTGGGGATATACACATTTACAACACCGACGCTCACCGGAACTACGTTGGCTATCGGTTTGACGGAACCCCGACAGCGATTGAGTTGAAAAATTGCCGCGCCTACGCCAACCGAACGTATGGACTAATGGATAACACGGCGGCGGTGACCTATTCGTACTGCCACCTCTATGCCAACAATATCGCGACGGGTATCTCGACGGACGTGATCGGTACGCCCGGGCCGATTGATGGCGGCAACAATCTGGCGGCGGACACACCACCAGACGTGCGAGGGTTCATGCAATACCCCGCACGGATCACGGTCACTTACGATGACCCCGGGTTGGTTGATGGCTCGCACCAGTACATCGAATCGCTGCTGCCGATGATCCAGGCAAAAGGTGTGCCGCTGAGCATTGCAGTGGTGACCGGGTACGACCTGTCGCAGCAGTTGATCCCGACGTTCCAGTCCTGGATTAATGCAGGATGGGATGTGAATTGTCACTCGGTCTCACACCAGTATTTCGCGTTTCCGAACGCATTCACGATTCAGTACACAGGAAACGCAGCCACGAGCGTGACGCTCTCGATTTCCAATAAGCAGTTCACCATTACAGCGCCGGGAGATCCAAATGCGCAGGTGAGTTGGAATCTCAGTTCGTCGGGCACGGACCTGGTGCCCGCCGGTTTGGATACATTGGGCGGCTTGATCTACACGCTGAACCAGCGCGGGGTTTTTTCGGTGACGGCGGATCCAAATATGAAACCGGCAGTGAAGACCGAGGATTTGGCGGATGTGCCGACGCAGGACATCAAGGGCTCGCCCTATTTGCTGCTTACGGATAAGACTCGTCTGATGACGGATGAGATTGAGTGGTCCAAAGCGTGGATGAATGCGAACCTCACTGGCCTGCCTTCGAACCGCGTGTATATATATCCCGGTAGCTACGAGGATCCTTCGACAGAGGCAATTACGGTGGCGGCCGGATTCGCGGGTGCGCGGGGTTCGGGTTCCATGGATCCGGCTCCGAATGCGGGGACGGTCGCGGCCAGTGGAATCGATGTACAGAACATTTTGAGTCAGGGATCAGTTCCTGTTTTTCAGAACCTAAGCGATCAACAGCTGGCCAACAAGCTGCGGGCAATGGTGTTCAAATCCGCCGTCTGGGGTGTTCCTTACGGGATTTTCTGGCATGTCAATGAACTCGCGCCACATCAGGTAGGCGTAATGCTGGATACGCTGAAGTCCGCCGGGGCGACGCTGATGAGCAATACGCAGCTGGTGAATTATCTTGTTGACCACGCAACAGAACTCGGGGACAAGCTACTACGCGAGTGTAACCACCGGGCCACCGGTGGATCCGAGACCAACCCAAGCATCGCCGGTGGTTGATCAGGGTGCAACGCTCGCGGCCGAATACCAATACGACCTTATGGGAATCAATCAGAACCTATTCGGATCGCGTTGGGAAATTGGGTCGCTGGTTTTCGTGCAGGAGAATGTCGGGCATGCCGAAGGCGGGCCGTGAGTGGGTAGCAGCCAAGCTGGCAGAAATAATGGCGACGGGGGGAACGCTGTGGACAAGAATGTGAACAGGACGGATAGTCGCGATGAGTGATCTCTTGCTGCTTAGGGATCTGGGGGCATCTTTGAACCTGCGACCGTTCAAAGGACGATGCGGCACGGCGCCGGCATCCGGCGACGCTGTTTCAGATGTTTCGGTGCGAGACCTACTCATTGAAGGCCTGTTGAAAGTGCGGAGTAAAACGCGAGGGCTGATTCCGCTGAAGCCAAACCGGGCACAGCTGGAGTTTTCGCGGAACCATACCAAGCGAAGCATCGTGCTGAAGGCGCGGCAACTGGGGATCACGACTTACGTAGCCGCGCGATTTTTTATTCAGACAATCACGCAGCCAGGAACGGTAACGGTGCAGGTGGCACACGACCAGGAATCGGCAGAGGAGATTTTCAAGATCGTGCATCGCTTCTGGGAGAACCTGCCCAAGGGGATGCAACACGGCGCGCTGGTGACTTCGCACGCCAACATCCGCCAGATCGTCTTTCCGCGACTTGACAGCGAGTATCGCGTGGCTACGGCGGCGGATGCGAACGCGGGCCGCGGGATGACCATTCACAATCTTCATTGTTCGGAGGTCGCCCGCTGGCCCCGGGATGTAGAGGAGACGCTGGCTTCTTTGCGGACTGCGGTGCCGGAGAGCGGGGAGATCGTGCTGGAGTCCACACCGAACGGAGCGGGCGGTATCTTCTATGAGGAGTGGCAGCGAGCTGAAGAGACCGGATACTCGCGGCACTTTTTTCCCTGGTGGTATGGAGATGAGTATCGCGTGCGTGAAGAAAGGCACGGCATTCGAGCCGGCCACCGTCGAGGAAGAGCAGTTGATGCAGAAGGCTGGGCTTGACTGAGGCGCAGATTGCATGGCGCCGCACCAAGCGGGCGCAGTTGCGCGGGTTGGCGGTGCAGGAGTATGCGGAGGATCCGGTGTCGTGCTTCCGAGCTTCGGGGGAATGTGTATTTGATTTGGAAGCAATCGAGCGGGCTCTGCAAGCCTGCAGCGAACCATTGGAGGCGCGGGACAATCAGCATCTGCTGATCTGGCTGCCATCGCAGGTTGGGAAGCAGTACCTCATCGGAGTGGATCCGGCTGGAGGAGGTTCGGAAGGCGATTATTCCTGTGCGGTGGTGATCGAACGAAGCACGGGACTGCAATGCGCTGAGCTGCACGGACATTTTCCGCCGCGCGAGTTGGCGGTGAGGCTGATTGAGCTGGCGAATTCCTATAACGAGGGATTGCTGGTGGTGGAGCAAAATAATCATGGGCATGCGGTCCTGGCACACCTGCGAATGGAAGGGTGTACAAACGTTTTTCGCGAGGGTGGGCATGACGGATGGTTGACTTCTGCGGTGAGCCGTCCGGCGATGATTGAGAACTTGGCTGCGGTGCTGGCTTTGGAGCAGGCGATTTTTCACAGTCCACGGCTGCTGAATGAGTGCCGGACTTTTATCCGTCACGCCGATGGTAGTTCCTCAGCCGCGGCTGGCTCGCATGATGACTGCGTCATGGCGATGGCGATTGCGCTGGCGGCACGGCAAAAGTTGGCTGGACAAGTCTGGCGGCCTCGAGCGGTCACATTGGCCAGCTTGCCGTTGCTGCTGGGAACGGCAGGAGACGGCTTGGATGCGGCGGGGAGTTGAGAATTTGAGGGTGCGCGTGGAATCAGAGTCTAGTTAGCCGAGGTTCGCGGGCGAGGGCGTCCGCGCCACACAAAGAAAAATCATGAACATTACAGAGAAGTTGCGCGGCGCTATGCGCCGGATTGCGGGAGTGTCTTTGTCCGCCGCGGGGAAAGCGGAGGGCAAGAGGCGGACTGTGGCACTGCCGTCCATTCTTAATGTCTACGGGCCACGGGCAGATGCTTTCCCGAAACCCACACCCGTCAACCTCCGGCGATTTTCCGAGACGCCAGTCGCTCGCAAGGCGATCAACACGATCAAAGACCGGATCGCCGGAATGCGCTGGCGAATCCAGCCGCGGCCAGGGCGAGGGTTGGCAACGGCTCCAGACGGCGATTTGCGAATACAGATACTAACCGACAATTTCGACGCTCCGAATCCGGACGATTCGTTTCGTTCGTTGTCGGAGCAGGTTCTCGAGGATGTAATTGTGGGTGGCTTCGGAGCAATCGAAGTGGAGAACACCGGCGATCCGCAACGCCCGCTGGTGATGTGGCCAGTGGATGGAGCGACGATCCGCATGAAGACGGATTGGGATGGGCTGCCGGGATCGCCGCGCTATGTACAGGTGACCGGGAAGTCGGGGCCGGAAGGAAGCATCTTGCTCAATGACGATGAGCTGATTTACATCCGGCTCAACCCACGGACGCATACACCGTTTGGACTGGGACGGCTGGAAGTTGCGTTTGAGGCGATAAACGCGTTTCTGGGGGCACACCGGTATGCGACCAAGCTGGCCTCGAACTCTGTGGTGGAGTACGCGCTCTGGCTGCAAGGTCTGACTCCGGAGCATCACGAACGATTGATTCGATGGTGGCAGGACGAGATCGAGGGCACTGGGCGCGTGCCAATTCTTTCAGCTGAGAACAAGCCGGAGGTGTTGCGTTTCGGCGGCGGCACAGATGCGGACTTGCGCTTGCAGTGGCAAGAATTCCTGCTGCGCATCATCGCCGACGCGTTTGATCTTCCCCCGCAGTGCCTCGGAGTAGAGCGGGATCTGAATCGCTCCACGGCGATAGAGATGGCGGACGAGGCTTTTCTGCAGGCGATCGTGCCAACTGCGCGACTGCTCGCCGAATATCTGACGCGCGATGGCATCTGCAAAAAGCTGGGTTGGAGCGACCTGGAGTTTGTTTTCACGGATGTGGATTCCGGCGGAGACGTGATGGAGGAAGCGCAAATCCAGGCACTCCTGCTGCAGAACGGCGTGCTCACGGTTGGCGAAGTTCGGCGGATGAGAGGGTTGCCACCACTCTAGGCCATCCTGGCTTCTGGCTTCACCAACCTCAATTCTTTTGCTTTCTACAAGCAGGCTGGCTCGCTAAGGACTACAGCAAATGATGAATTTTGAACTGGAATCGATGGCAATAGAGATGCCTGCTGTCGTGGGGCATCCGAACCGAGAGCCGTTCCGAGGCGTTTTGACGCTTGTCGATGTGGTTTCCGACAAGGCACCGGCGGGAGCGCGCGGACACCGAGTCGTATTGACTCGGGCCGCGGCAGAAACCGCACTGGCATCGTTACTGGGCATGGCGCTGGACTATTCGCTGTCCCTCGACCGTCACGATACGCGCCGGAAGGTTGGAGTTATCACCCGGGCGGAAATTGTGGGCAGAAAACTTGAGCTCGGCGGATATCTCTTCGCCAAAGACTTCCCGGAAATTGTGAAGCAGATTGGGCGAGGGCTTAATTGCCAAAGAAACTTCGATGCGACGAGCTCACAGCGTCATGCGTGTTTGGCCATGTCGTATGAAATTGCGGATGCGCGCGTGGCTGACGTGACCGCGAAAGTATGGACGCTGACGCAAGTCACATTCACCGGAGCCGCGATCCTGCGCCGAGATAAAGCAGCCTATCGGGACACGTGGATCGAATTGGACTAACGCAACCAGCAGCAACTGTAAAACCGCACTGGGCGAGAAGGCAGCGTCGGGAATGCGGACAACACTAAAAGGAGAAGATATGGAGACGGAAACTACGCAACAACTACTGGCCACCGCAGAACGACTCGCAAGTGCGGCCGAGACTCTGGATCGGGTTCTGGAAAAGCTCGATGCACAACAATCAGCGCTGAATGCCAAGGTAGACCGTATCGCAGCGGCAGTGGAAGACCGGGCGTCAGACGTTTGTGATTCCGCGAATGAGGCCAACTGGCCGCGGGAAATGAAGGAACGCATCGCCGAGTTGGAAAAGGCAAACAACGACCTCAAGGGGACAGGCAGCGCGTTTGACGCGGAAAACTCTGTCTCCGCTGGTCACGGCTTTGCTGAGCAAAAGCAGCGTGGAAGTCGGAGACAAGCTGGATTCCGGGCTGCTGGACAAGACGCTGCAGTCGCTCAGCCTGGAGCAGCGTATCGCGGTGAAAGCGGAGATGGCGCGGGCGGGGATGATCGAGTAGCGAAACTCAGTTCTTAGCTTTCGATTTTCAGTTCGAAGGAGGAGGCACGACCAAGATCGTGCCTTTTCTCATTTGGCCACGATTTTCGATTAACACAGCAAAAATCAATTTTCAGGAGAACACATGAACACACAATTTATCGATCTGAACGCGGCGGCGGATTTTCTGGGGCCAGGCGCGATCGAGATCAACCGTTATCAAACCGAGATTTTCGACATCGTACGCCGGCGGGGCGTGTTCGGGCAGCGGGTCCGGCAGGTGCCTGCAACCGGGCATCCTTCGCGATACTTCGAACAAACTCTGATCAATTCTCCGACCGCGGCGCAGGCATTCGTCGATCCACGAAATATCGTGGCCACCGTCGGTGCGCCAACCCGGGTGGAGCGTACCGTGCCGCTGAAAGCGCTGGTCTCGCAGATCAACTACAACCTGTTCGATCTGGAAGTGGGCGCTCAGCAAAGCCAGTTCGCTTACTTGCAGGCCAAGGACCTGGCGGATTCCGTGGAAGGGCTGCTGCGAACTCACGACGTTGCGCTTTGGAATGGCAACGACACTTCGCTGGTCACGCCAACCACATTGCAATACATGGGAGCGATCAACCAGATCGAGGCCGGAGGCAACACAACCACAATCACCACGACCGAGAGCATCGTGGATGGAATCAAGGGAGTGATCGCCGGAATGGTGGCGAGTTCTTCCTATGAAGTTCGTCCCACGGCGATCTACGCAAACCCGGTGCTGCTCGACCTGATCGATCGCGAGATGAAAGCGGAGTTCAACGTCGTGCTTTCCACCGCCGAGATCACCGGCGGGCTCAGAGTGAAGACTCTTTCGACGCAGGCCGGAGAGTTGCCGCTGATTCCGGAGTGGGCTGTTCCCTACACCGGAATACCGGGCAGCGGGAGTGCGGTGCTTCCCTGCTACATCGTGAGCGAAGACCTGATCGAGTATCACTGGCTGTCAGATCCAAATCCTCGGGTCTTCCAGTTGGGATTGCTCGGGGCGCTGGCTTCGCAGATGGTGGTGGTGAAGTTCGGTGCTGTGGTCGTCAAGGGTGCGGCCTATGCGCACTACGAAGTGAAGGTAAACCGGTAAAGAGCAGTTGCCAGTCGTCGGCGGTCGAGCCGTGAATATCGGAGTCCGCTGACGACTGGCAACCGGGAAACTTGGAAATCCTATGATTTATCTCGCTCCTTCGGAATACGAGCTTTACGGATTGGACGCAACAACGCCAGCCGCGTTCGTAGCTGCGGCATCGTCGCTAATCGATGCGCACTGCCGGCGAGCGACCCTGGGGGTGGCTCAGTATGAAGAACGATTGCGGCTTGCCGCAGACCGCAACACGGTGCGTCTGACCTACATTCCACTGGCGGTAGTGCCGCCAGCGGTCACGCCGATTGTCTCAGCACAAGGACGTTACACGATCCCGCGCCGGGGCGATTGGCCTTTCGATGATCTGCGACTAGATGCTGCACTTATGTTCGGATTACCCGGCATCTGGACGGCTATCGACGCGGCCGCAATTGATTTCTTCGCCACCACAGGCGAGTTGACGTTGCCACTGAACATCGTGGGGCTGTGGTTCAGCGAAGTGGACATTGTATACACGGCCGGAATGGCGGTGATTTCGGACCCGGTGAAATTTGCTTGCGCACAGATAGTCCGTAACGCACAAGCCACGCCCGCATTGAATGTGAAGACGGGAAAGGTCGACGTCCTGCGCATGGACTATTTCTCTGACTCACTGATCGATCAAAACGTGCAGGCCATGCTGGCGCCGTACGTGGCGCAGAAGGTGGGCTGAACATGACTGACACAGGGATGAGTTCGGCGGCGGTGGTGCGGGCCGCGGATGCGATGCTGCAGGCGCTGGGTGGGGATCGGGTGAGCATGCTGTTTCCGCTGGTAACGATGCCGAACGATCCCAGCGCTCAACTTGGCTTAGCGGACCCCGGAGTTGAGGAGGTGATTTTTTGTCCCGTCGTGGTACGGTCCATGGCGACTCCGGCGACGGGGCCTCGAAGACGCCTCGAGTTTCTGTTTTCGGCTGCGGCTGTAGCGTCAGAGTTGACTTCTCGGAATGTGGCGTCGGCCGAAGTTGCTTTTTGACGGCGCACTCGGCCTTCTATACGACAACGACCTCTTTCATATCGAAAACGTCATGACGGAGTTTTTCGCGGGTACTGCTTATCTCTATCGTGTGTTGGCGGTGGAATGAAAAGAAGCTTCTTAGCTACTAGCTTTGGGCTTTTAGCTTGGACCTTTCAGGGCTTGCGAATGTATCGCGATTTCAGAATCCAGCGCCTGAAGGCAGCCATGATCACGCAGCACTTACGGCATGCCGGAAGGCATGCCCTGATACGAATCGCCTGTACTACGGGCTGCTAGAGCGAAAAGCCAGGAGCTAGAAGCCAGGAGCTTATGTGCCTTTATGCAATTCACAAAAGACAGTTTTTACATGGCGTTGCTGGAACGGTTGATGTCGTTGAACCCTCTTCAGACAGTTACGCTGGACGGGACGACCCGGCCCGCGATCATCGTGGCGGAAAACGAATTAGTAATTTCTGCCCAACCCGTGTCGGACGCGTTCTACATCGAGTGGGGTGCGGCACAGATGGTGCAAGGTCAGGTGGGCGACAGAGGCTTGATGGAGATGGAGTGTTTGATTTCCTATCACACTTTCGGAACGGTGCAGAGCGGCGTGGATCGAGGCCGTGCGCTGGCCGCCCTCGACATGGAGCTGTTGAGTATTTGTGAACCGCCCCGCACTTCCAAGCGCGATTACACCCAAGCACCCAGCGTCGACTTGGGGACGTACATACTATGGACTACGCCAAGCCTGAGTAAGGTTTCCGGGAGCGAAACTGCGAAGAATGAGGGCCTTCCAAGAGGAAACGAAGGAGTACGACTCGAGCGCAGCGCAAGCTTAAAGGTTTTCTTTTTCCCCGAGGTGAGTTTCCTATGAGTACTTCGGCGGTTCGCGCCGCAATGGTTCCAGTCACGCGGCAAATCCGGGCATACTTTGCGCCGATGAATCGCACGACAGGAACCCCAACGATTTTCGATCCCGGCAAGTACGGCGCCTTTCAACTGGAAGCGCCGCCTGCGCCCTGGCTTGACCTGGGATGGGTGGACAACTTCCAACGTCTGTGCACAACCCTCACCGAGCCATTGCGGGCGGGAGTTGGGGGAGTACCGACTGCACAATTCCGGGGATCCCTGGATAACAGGATTGAGTTCGATTTTCGGGAGTGGGGGAAGTTGCAAATGGCGCTGGCGTGCTGGATCAGAACATATGAATGTGCTCGCCTCCGATCCAAACGCAGATCCCCAGCCCTCGGGTGGAACACCGCTTGCGGCCGTAGCGGTTCTTCCGGGGTCGACCGCCAGCCAGATCGTGCTGGGAGTGGGAGCGGTGAATGCGTTTTCGGTTGGGGACATTGTCGCTGTGGACACAGACTATCAGCAGGAGACGGGCTACGTGGGCACAGGAATTGCAGCCGCGTACGTGGCCGATCCGGCGGATGTGAACCGCGACGCCAATTACGTTCGACGAGTCACGTTTAATGTTGGCCGCGTGGCGCAGGAAACAGTCTCCTCGCTGCTGCTAGCTCAGCCGTTACTGGGCGGAGCCCCGCCCACTGGAGCTTCCGTGCAAAAAGTGATCGCATTCGTGGACCGTGAGGGAGGATCATTTTTCCAGGAGTGGTCAGCGCTGTTCGTGGCGGAAGAAGAGTCGGGAGGACGAGTGTGCTTTCACTATCCCAGGCTCAGTCCGACTACTGCCATCGAGATGTCCATGCCGCTGAATCCTATCGCGCAGCCCAGATCAGTCAAAGCGTTTCAGCGAGAGCACGAAGTGCAGATTACAAAACCAATCGCGTCTCTAGCTTTGCACGCTGCGTTTCAGGCAATGCCACACATAGATGAGAATGATGGCCAGACTGTGGTGTGCTATCGCAGCTACTTTCCAGCCGCCATGGCAGCCATGTATTAGTGGCGGCGGCTCACGATCGACATTGAGGAGGAGCGCTTGCGCGGGGACTCCGGGTATGCTTGATATGCTCAAGGACTCCACTCCCAGGCTGTGCCAAAGACACAATCCACGACCAACCTGCGTTTTTGAGCGCGATCCCTCGAACTAGAACTTACCGTCCCGGATATGCTCGCGTTGCTGGTTCTCGTGCGCGCTGTTACGCCAGCGTAACAATAAGCCGAAACTCAAGCCAATGCCAACGAAGTTGAGCAATCATTCTTATTCAATCTTAAAATGAAATTACAAATCGACAATCTCGATGGCCTCGGGCCCGTTGACTACACCTCCTCGATTGACGGGTCGCGCTCTCCACAAGTAATTCGCAAACTGAACCAGCCATCTGAGCTCCAGCTCAGCCTGGTGGCGAACTCACCCGCCTTTGTGGTGCCCGCAACCGGGGCCCGAGTTACGCTGGGGCTTACCAATGGGCAAGACGTGTTTACTGGATATCTCATGCATTCTCCCGTCTTTGAGTATTTGGGATGGGGAGAGCGTGGCCCCGTTTACCGCTACGACCTGGTGGCGCAGAGCGACGAGGGGTTACTCGACGAGAAACGGCTCCCAGATCGTTGCCCTTTCCTTGACCGGAGCGCCGGCGACGCGCTCCGGCAGTTGACCGAGGACCTGATGCCCGGGGTTTTCGACACCAGCGCCGTTCAAGATCTGGACACGCTGGCTTGGTATACCTCCGATCCGCGAAAGACGTGGTCGCAACACGCTGCAGAAATCGCGGTCCAGGCACGGGCCAGCTATCGAATCATGAATGGGGCGCTGATTTTCGCACCGCTGGGAGCGACAGCCCACTCCCTGAATGAAACCGACAGTACGTTTTGTCCTGCGGGTCTGAAGTTGCAACCGGTGAATGGGCTAATCAACGACGTGACGATAATCGGACAAAGCGAACCGGACGCCTACGTGAGAGACTATTTTATTGGTGATGGGCTGACCCTCAAGTTCTATCTTTCTCAAACTCCGTTTACTAAAACGAGCAAAACTCTTTTCGACGAAGAATACACGGTTTCGCCGCTCGAGCCCACGCTATGGAGCGTGACCGATCCGTCGAATGCGATCTCGGTAAGCGGGGGTCAGCTGCAACTTGCCGGGGGCAATGGCGTCGACGGAGCGACGACTGTGCTGTCTGCCGAGCAGATAGAACTCGGGGGAGCCCTAGTCATGCAGCACGGCGACGTCATGTTCAGTGCTGCATCCACGGGAGTATTGGGAGGACTCTATCCCGGCGCAGTCTCCATTCCCGGCTGTCTCGCGGGGTTCCTGATTACACCTAACGGAGCCCAGTCGAATATTCAGGCCCTGGTTAACGGAGCTAGCACAGGCACGCCAATCACTACGGTCGCCGGGCACCACTATCTGCTTACCACCCGCTTGTACTCTCAGGAAATCTACCGGAGACAGCAAATATTTCATTCTTCCGTCCATCCGGCGGGAAACGGAATCGGTGGGGGTGTGGTTGCCGCGGATGTGCGGATCGTCCTGGAGGTACACGACATCGATCCCGCAAACCCCGCGACTCAAGTCGCGCCGTCCATCGTGCTGTATGACGGATTGATCGAGGATGCACCTGGTTTTTGCACCTATGCTCTGGCCAATGCCGCCAACCTGCAATGTGCGATTGCGTTCACCAGACTGATTCAAGCGGTAGACGCAGAAGTGCGCAGCGCACTTCCAGGACAGGGTTATATCACGCAACTTGTCGGCTCGTTGGAGGAAGGAGCAGAGTGCGAGATCACCTCAAGCTCCGCGCTGGAATTTTATCCGCAATATGCACCTGCGGCGAACCAATATATCGAAGTCCATTACAGAAGCCTGGGCCACGCTCTTGCCCGCATCACGAATCCGGCAAGCATCGCCGCCCAACAGCGCGGGATCGACAACGGTGTGTACGGAGCCGTGCGCCACCTGAAAGAGCCGCCGGCACGTACCGACGCGGATTGCGAGATGGCGGCTCTGGCGCTGATGGATGACACTACAAGTCCGGCGTGGGCAGGGGAGTATGACGTTTGGAGTGACTTCTTGCCCGGAAATGCTGACGACATTTTTCCTGGAGACTCATTGAACATAGCCGTTCCTTCGAGGGGCGCAGCCTTTCCTGCCATCGTGAGCGAAGTCGAGATTACGATAAAGAATTTAGGAGGCGAACATCTCGGCTACAAGATCAAGTTTACGAACGACGCCGCAAAAGCTCTCGCATTTGAATTCGAAGCAACCAAAGCAACAACTTCTCTGTTCGTGAATCAGTTTGCCAATACGCAGGTGGGAACGACTTACTTGGCTGACTTAACGGCCGCGGCGATCACGGAGGTGACCTCGACCACGGTCACCGTAGATGCTGGTGTAGCGCCGGTTAGCGGAGGCGGAATCGAGGTCCGCTGGAGTGATGCGGGATGGGGTCCCGGCAACGACCGCAACCTGGTAGGCCGATTCACAACGCAAACTTTTTCCATACCGCGTCTATCGAAGCTTCAGGACTGCTATCTGCAACAATACGACGGGTCGATTCCGCCAAAATATTCCAGGTACACAGCAGCTCTCCACCTGGACAACTATCCGCTATAAAGCGGAGTTGAAAAATAAATCTGTCACACGCGTAACGCCTCGCTGGAGCGGGAGAAACTCCGGCTGGCTGCTCAACTTGCGAACAACATTCTTCAACGCAGAGGTGATCTGTGAAACAGAACGATCAGAGTAATTCGGTGCCCCTGAAAGAACACCTACTCGCCATGCTCGCGGCCGAGCGCGAAAAGTCGGAGCAACAGAGAGCGTTCATCAACCTTCGCTTTGAGCTAGCCGAAAGGGCGCTGGAGTTGGATCACGTCGAAATGCTGCGACGTCTGGATCTCTTGAACCACGCGCACGAAGACGCCAGGCAGAAAGAAGCGAGTTTCGTCGGTCGCGAAGTGTACGAAAGTCAGGTAAAGGACTCGAATAAGTGGCGGGACGAGGTCAACGCCGCGCTGTCCACCAGGCAAGGCAGATCATCCGTGACCTCTGGGGTCGCGGGAGCGGTTGGCGGACTGGCCCTGAGCGCCCTGTTCGCGATGATCATGTACATCGCCAAAGCAATGTTAAGCGGCTTCCCGAAATAGAGCCTCCCTCTTTTTTCGCCGCGTGTCGGAACCACTCCAGTTTCGTTCCTGCACATCCCAAGTTATCCTTGAATTCAGGAGAGACGCCGCGGACTTTCTCACCCCCGAGCTCATCCAGTCTCAAACTCATTCATTTTCGTTCGCAAACTGGACTGCCTCGATCTTCTCTCCCGCCGGGCGCGACATTGGCTTGGCGGAATATTGTCATCGTTCATGACTGGCATATGTTCGCCACAAGTCACGATTGGTGCCACTTTGGGAAGAGGAGACAGCCGTGGAGCGATTTTAAATCCTCAATCAACAGGTTTTATGAAATGATCGTCCACATGGCCGAAGTAAAAAAAGAATTGATCTGGGTAGAAACAGCATTCTTCATGGGATGGGGCTGCAACAACTGTACTTGGAGGGATCTCATCCCGCGTGATGTACCTACTCTTTTGGCACCGTCCGACGGAGCTCGGCAGGCCTTCAAGCGGCACAAATGCGACGGGACGCCACGCAACAACAACCAGGCCAGTTCAACTGTCCAGGCTCGTCACACTGCGCTCTACTGATTCTAGCATTCGACGAACATTTCAAACACTGCCTGCGTCCGATCCGCTACTACGCTTCTTATCCGACCTCTTCGCTCCAATTCTCCAGTGTCTTCTTCACCAGGGCCATGAACTGGTCCGCAACCGCGCCGTCGATAAGACGGTGGTCATAGCCGAGCGTCAGGTGAACGATAGAGCGAATGGCGATGGAATCGTTTCCATCATTGTCGGTAACTACAAGCGGAGCCTTGGTAATCCCGCCTACACCCAGAATGGCCGAGTTCGGTTGGTTGATGATGGGCAGCCCAAAGACGGCTCCGAGCTGTCCTGGATTGGTCACCGTGAAGGTCGAGCCCTCCACTTCTTCGGGTTTCAGTTTTTTGGAGCGCGCCCGCTCGCCCAGGTCGGAGATCCCGCGCTGCAGTCCCAGGAAATTCAATTCGTCGGCATTCTTCAGCACGGGAACGATGAGTCCCCAATCGAGTGCCACTGCAATGCCCACGTTAACGTGCCGGTGATATCTGATGTTTTCGCTTTCGATTGACGCGTTGACAATCGGGAATTGCTGCAGAGCGATGATGATCGAGCGAACGAAGAACGGCATGAAGGTAAGCCGGGCCCCGTGGCGCTGCTCGAAAGCGGACTTGGTCTTGTTGCGTAGCTGCACGATGCGAGTAATGTCCACTTCGAACATGCAATGGACGTGAGCGCTGGTGCGGCGCGATTCGATCATCCGCTGGGCGATGATCTTTCGCATCTGCGTCATCGGAACCACATCTCCGGGGATCGCCATCGCGGAAGGAGCAGCCGGCCTCGGCGAAGACACGGACGACGGAGCCGTGGGAGCGCTGGCGCGCGCAGAAACTGCGGGAGCGTCGGCAGAGGATTCCTGCTTCTCCAGAAATGCCATAATGTCTTGCTTGGTAATGCGGCCACCCATGCCGCTACCTGGGATCTGCGACAGATTTACGTTGTGCTCGCGAGCAATCTTGCGAACCAGGGGCGAGGAACGGGCGTGATCATCGTCTTCTTCGCGCGCGGGCTCGGCTGTCGCTTGGAGTTCGACGGGGGCGCTCGGTGGAGGCGCAGCGGCTTGTGTCTTGGCTGGCGGCGCAGGCGCCGGCGAGGACACCTTGGCTGGAGCCGGGGCTGCAGCCGCAGCTTCGCCGTCAGCCGGCAATCGTTCCCACTACCGTGTTTACCTGCACGGTGTTGCCCTCAACAACCTTGATGTCCTGCAGGATGCCCGAAGCGGGCGCCGGGATTTCGGCATCCACTTTGTCGGTGGAGATCTCAAACAGCGGCTCGTCGCGCTGCACCTTGTCACCGGGCTTTTTCAGCCACTTGGTAATGGTTCCTTCAAAGATGGACTCGCCCATCTGGGGCATTACGATATCCGTCGGCATAGTTCCTCTTCCACGCGGTCCCGGTGACAAATCTCGGGGCTAACGTAATCTTTGATTATATCCAAGGTCGCGGCGACGAGTTGTGAGCGCGCTTAGTTCTCGCCCTTGCCAGCTCCCGCGGATGGTGGTCCCGACCCAAACGACTTTTTCCAGTAATCCTGCACGCCTGGCGGCAATTTTTCTATGCGTGAAATAAACGCGGTGACTTTCCAGATATCCTGATCGCTCAGGGCCTTGTTCCAAGCCGGCATCCCGGTGTAGCGCACTCCGGTGCGTACAGCATAGTAGATGTGCCACTCTGGATCATCGAGCGGATCAAGGATCAGCTGTGGGACCGGCGGGTAGAACGACTTTTCCAACGGGCTCGGCTTGTTGTCGAGCGTACCGTGGCACATAGAACAGTTCATGGTGTAGACCCTCATACCATCGATCAAGTTCTCATCCGTAGGCGGAATCGGACTGCTCACCCGCGGTGCATGGCGCTCCATGGAAGCGTCTAGCGCGCTCATGGCAATGCGACGTTCGAGTCGAGGCGGAGTCGCGTCCGCGGCAGTCGGCATCAAGCCCAAGGTCGCCACCGCCAGCCCACCCAAGCCGAGCACCAGCAATGTAACGATGATTCCGAGAATGAAATTGCGCATTTTCCCTCCTCGCTTCTTCACGACCTAGAATGCGCGCCGGTTATCTCATAAGCGCCATACAGGGTGCAGACTAAACGCGGGGCCATCCTCAGGTGTCAGCAGATGGTAAATGAATTGTCACTAATACGCTCTTAACCGGCGCGCTTCTCGCACGACGTCGCTCACCTTGGGCAGGAAATATTCCTCCTGAGGTGGAGAGAACGGCACCGGAGAATCCTGCGCCGTGATGCGGACGATGGGACCATCGAGATCGTCGAAAGCTCTCTTCGTTGATGATCGCCGCGATCTCGCCGGCAATGCCACCCGTGCGCACGTCTTCATGCAACAGGATCACCTTATTCGTTTTGCGCACCGTCTGCGCAATCGCTTCGCGGTCGAGCGGCGAAAGCGTGCGCAGGTCAAGGACTTCCAGTTCGATTCCTTCTTTCGCCAGGAGCTCTGCGGCTTCGAGCGCAACGTGCACCATCGCAGCATAGGTAATGATGCTGAGGTCGCGACCCTCCCGGGCAACTGCGCGCCTTGCCCAGAGGCACGATGTAGTCCTCTGCTGGGACTTCTTCCTTGATCCGCCGATAAAGATACTTGTGCTCGAAGAAGATCACCGGATTGTTGTCGCGAATAGCCGCCTTGATCAGACCTTTCGCATCGTAGGCGCTGGCGGGACAAACCACTTTCAGTCCCGGCGCATGCACAAACCACATCTCCGGATTCTGCGAGTGAAATGGCCCGCCGTGGACATTGCCGCCGCTCGGCCCGCGAATCACCAGCGGCGCCGGCGCACCCCAGCGGTAGTGGGCTTTGGCCACCATGTTCACGATCTGATTGAAGGCGCAGCCGATGAAGTCCATGAACTGAAACTCGGCCACGGGACGCATGCCGGTAAGCGAGGCGCCAAAGGCCGCCCCGACGATGGCCGATTCCGCGATGGGCGTATCGATCACGCGCTCCGGACCGAAGCGGTCGATGAAGCCATCGGTCACTTTAAACGCTCCGCCATATATGCCAATGTCTTCGCCAATGCAGAAGACGGCGGGATCGCGCTCCATCTCCTCCCAGATTCCCTGGCGAATGGCTTCGAGATAGGTGAGTTGAGGCATAGGGGTTAACTTCCTAGCGCTGCGAGCGGGCACGGGTCAGAATTACAAACTGTACAATATGTGATATAGTACATAATGTACGTGTTGCGAAATGGAGCGATTCTCATGTCTGCAAAATTGACTGCTAGTGAGGCACGGCAAAACTTCTCTGACATTCTAAACCGAGCGGCGTACGGCGGCGAGCGAGTCATCGTCCACCGTGGTAACAAGCCGGTGGCGGCGGTGGTGCCGATTGAGGACTTCGAGATGCTCGAGCAGATCGAGGACCGGGCTGATCTGGAAGAAGTCCGGAAACGCTTGAAAGAACCAAACATTCCATGGTCAAAGATTAAGAAAGAGCTGGGGTTGTAACTCGCCCTCAGGTCATGCGCTACACAGTGGAATTCACCGCGTCGTCAGCGCGAGAATTTCGAGCGCTCGATCGCCAGATGCAGAGACGCATCTCCGGGAAGGTGTCAGAGTTGGCCGAAGACCCATTTCCCGCCGGAGTGCGAAAGTTTCAAGGAGAAGAGGACCATTGGCGGATACGAGTCGGCGACTACCGCGTGATCTTCCGAGTGGAGAAGCGACGGGTCGTGATCGTGATCGTGCGGATCGGGCATCGTCGAGAAGTGTACCGGTAGCCAGTTCTCGACTTCTGCAACCAAATGATCGCTGCTCCTACTTCAAATGAACCGCTCCCTCGGTCCGCCTCACCGCCGATGAGCCGCCTTCATTCACCTTCGGCACCCCGTATTTCGGCTTGATTTCATGGCAGCCATTGTCGCAGTAAACGCCGCCCGCGGCCGATTCCGGTTCCGGCATGGGCGATGCGACGGCGAAGTCGCGATCCGCCTCAAGCTCCCGCTCCACATCGGCGATCAGCTTCTCGTTTTCCTGCGAAGTCAACCACTTCTTCACCGTCACCAAATGGTTTTCAAAGCGCGCAATCGGATCGCGCCTGCGCCAGTACTCGAACAAGGGTTTCGGAACATACTCCGCAGCATCATGAATGGCATGACCCTTCATGCGCATCATCTTGGCTTCGATAAGGGTGGGGCCCTCTCCGCGTCGGGCTCGCTCGCAGGCCTCATGGGCCGCGTCATAGACCTGGCAAGCGTCGGTGCCGTCGACGATCACCCCGGGAATTCCATACGCAATGGCGCGTTCGGCAAGATCCTTTACGCGGAATTGCATGTCGGCTGGCGTCGAGTATCCCCAAAGGTTGTTTTCGACGAAGAGCACCAGGCCGAGATCCTGCACCGCGGCGAAGTTCAAGCCTTCATACGTCACGCCTGTCGATTGGCCGCCATCCCCAATGTAAGTCATGACCGCGATGTTGCGACCCTGCAGTCGCGCACCCAGAGCAACTCCGGCGAGCACAGGAATCAGATCGCCAAGGGTTGAGATCGGCGCGACCACGTTACGCTTTTCGATGTCGCCGAAGTGGGACGAGGCATCGCGCCCCCTGGTCGGCGAACCGGCTTTAGCCATGTACTGCATCATGATGTCGCGGGCGGAGAAGCCGCGAACCAGCAGCGATCCCTGATTGCGAATCATGGGGCCGAGCCAGTCGTCTTTCTGAAGAGCGTAAGCGGAAGCGCAGGAACAGGCCTCCTGACCCAGACCGAAGTAAACTCCGCCCACGACTTTGCCCTGTTTGTACAGATTCTCCAGGGCAGTTTCCATCTTGCGGTTCAGAAGCATCCATCGGTAAATGTCGAAACACTGGCTCTTGTCGAGGTACTTTGATTCCCGGATGGGAGGAACGGGCGCGCTGAGATCCCCACTAACTTCATACCGAACTTCGTCGCCTTCGCGGATCCGGCGAATGCTGAAATTCGGCTTTTCCAGCCGGTAGTCGTGGATCGTGTAGGTGCGCTGAGAGCTGTTGGCGGATTGCGATGCGCGCTGGCCGCGACCGTTTGAACTAACTCGGACGGGAGCTTTCGATGCGACCTTTTTCTTCTTGACCATGAGTTCGATGCTTCCTGGCGATCGGGTCTCAGAAGAATCCTAACCCGGGTCGCCGGAATTGACCAAGCCGCGTGTCAGGCCCGCAAAAGTATCTTCTTCGCCGCGCAATTCCCGCAATTCGGCAGGAGGTTTCATGGGCACTCCGACCGAATGACCGATGAGCGAATCCAAACTTTCCAGCCACAGCATCTGGCTTTGAAACAGCACACCGAAGTTGCGCGATACCGAGTGCGCGACCTGCTGCAGCGAACTTTCCTGCCCCAATTCTTTCGCCATGGAAGTCACCGGTTTCGATGTAATCCCGCAAGGAACGATCAAATCGAAGTAATCCAGATCGACATTCACATTCAAAGCGAAGCCATGCGAAGTCACGCCGCGAGAAATGTGCACGCCAATAGCAGCAATTTTGCCTTCGCCATCGCTGGTGTGGAACCGGGTCTCGGACCCGGTTGGATGGTCGACGGTGCGTGCGATTGTCCACACGCCCGTTAATCCCGCGAGACGCTGCGTGGGAATGCGAAAGTCAGCGCAGGTGCGAATCAAAACCTCTTCCAAACGACGCACATATTCGACCGCTCCCAGCGTCTTCCGCTTGCCGTCAGCGGAGTCGAAAGCGCGCAGATCAAAGATGGGATAACCGACCAACTGTCCCGGACCATGGAAGGTCACATCGCCACCCCGATCGCACTCGAAAACTTCCACGCCGCGTTCGGCGAGTTGTTTGGCGGAGGCAATTACATTGCCGGTTTTCGCGTTCCGTCCCAGAGTGATGACCGGAGTGTGTTCGAGTAATAGAAGTGTATCGCCGATCCGACCGTCCTTGCGAAGTTCGACCAGCTTCTGCTGCAGGCGGATCCCGGTAGCGTAGTCGAGGGTCCCGAGTTGGAGGACGGAGATCAAAACAGACTCGCCACGGATTTGCGCAGATGAGCACGGATAGGACTCAGATCTTCACCATCCGCGGCAACCCTACGCCGACCTTACACGTTGATCGCGATTCCATACACGCTGTTCGACGCATCCAGCATGGCCTCAGCCAGCGTCGGATGCGCGTGGATGGTCCACATCAGATCTTCCACTGTGGCTTCGAGTTCCATTGCGGCCACGGCCTCTGCGATTAGTTCGGTTGCCTGCGGCCCGATGATGTGTACGCCCAGAATCTCACCGTAGTCCGCGTCCGAGACGATCTTGATGAAACCCTCGTGCTGTCCGACGATCGAGGCGCGTGAGTTCGCAGTGAACGGGAATTTCCCGATCTTCACGTTATACCCCGCCTCGTGGGCTTTCTCTTCGGTCAGGCCAACGCTGCCGATTTCCGGATGGCAATAAGTTGCATTCGGAATGTGTTCCGGGTTGATTGGTTTGCCGGGCTTGCCAGCGATTTTCGCTACCGCAACGAGGCCTTCCATGGCGCCAACGTGCGCCAGTTGGGGCGTCCCCAGCACGATGTCTCCAATCGCATAGACGCCAGGCTCGCTAGTCTGCATCCAGCTATCGGTTTTGATAAAACCCCGGTCAGGCTTGATGTGTGTCTTTTCCAGTCCGACGTTCTCCGTACGTGGCTTGCGGCCAACCGCGATCAGGATCTTCTCGGCTTCGATTTTCTCCTGCTTGCCGCCCACAGAGAAAGTCACGGCGATGCCAGACTTTGTCTTTTCAACTTTCTCGACCTTGGCTCCAGTATGAAAGTTGATGGCGCGCTTCCGGTATACGCGTGCAAGTTCCTTGGAGACGTCTTCATCCTCAACCGGAACCAGACGCGGCAGCATTTCGAGAATCGTGACTTCCGAATCGAAGGAGCGGAAAATCGATGCGAACTCTACGCCCACGGCCCCCGCGCCAACGATCACCAATGACTTGGGAATTTCCTTCAGACTGAGGATCTCGATGTTGGTAAGTATGCGCGCGTCGGGTTCCAGGCCCGGAACCATGCGGGCTTCAGAGCCGGTAGCCAGAATCACATTTTTCGTCCTGACGAGACTGCTCTTGCCACCATCGCTGACTTCGACAGTCAGAACTCCGTTCTGCGCAGGCCCAGTGAGCTTGCCGTAGCCCCTGATCGTCTCCACCTTATTCTTACGCATCAGGAATTCGAGGCCCTTGGCGTGCTTGCTGACGATCTTCGACTTGCGCTCCTGGATGGCCGCCCAATTCAACTTGCGCGAATCGACGCCCTCGATTCCAAACTCCTTAGCGTCTTTCAAGTGATCCCAAATCTCGGCATTAAATAAAAGAGCCTTAGTCGGAATGCAACCCACATGTAGGCAGGTCCCGCCGAGGAACCCATCCTTCTCAATCAGCGCCGTCTTCAGACCGTACTGTCCGGCGCGGATCGCAGCCGTATATCCCGCTGGGCCGCTGCCGATGATAGCGATGTCATAAACAGTTTCAGGCAAGGTAGTGCTCCCTAAGAACAATAATGGTGAGTGTCCAAATAGGTGATTCTACGACAGTGCTTAACGATTCGTGAAACCAACGTGTTCAACCAGTTGTGAGACCGATATATCATCGCTGGTCAAAGAGAAGTAGTGAACATCGTGAAGTTCGCCTAATCCGCACCTGAATTCGTTTCGATGGAACCCTTCATGTTTGAAACCTAGTTTATTCGCGAGCGAAATGCTTTCATGATTCGATGTAACTATCCGAACAAACATTCTCCTAAAATCTAGTTGTTTGAACGCTGTGCGCAGTATTGCCGAGATGGCCTCTGCAGCAAAGCCCTGTCTAGCTGATGAACCGCCAATGAAGTATGAAAGTTCAGCAGAAGGCACATCCCACGCGATATTCTTGACTTGAAGCTGCCCTACTTGTTGCTTTGACGTTTTGAGCCAGATACCGTAACAAAAAGCCTTCCTGGCAGTCCATTGCCCGGCCTTGTCTTCCACAAAGGACTTCACATCCTCATCTTTAAACAAGCCCTTCGCCATCTGTGAGAAATTTTGCATAAGACGAGCTCTGTTTTTATCGACCAACTCCAGGATGCCTGCGCCGTCGGCGCTGGCATACCGACGCAATACGAGCCGTTCAGTATCAAGAATTTCTGGAAAACTTCAAAGGCATATTGGCTCTTTACAGGTCTATGGACATCGCGTGGAGAAACGAGATGCGGAACGGAACCGTACCTATGCAAGCAAACGAGCCGCGTCCTTCGCGTAGTAAGTAAGAATGATGCTGGCTCCGGCGCGCCGGATCGAAAGCAGCGACTCCATCATGACTCGTTCCCGGTCGATCCAGTTGTTGCGGGCGGCGGCTTCGATCATGGCGTATTCGCCAGAAACCTGGTAGGCCGCCAGAGGCAGGTCGAAACGTTCGCGGGCGGCTGCAATGACGTCCAGGTAGGGCATCGCCGGCTTCACCATAATCATGTCCGCGCCTTCTTCGAATGTCGAGTTCGATCTCGCGCATGGCCTCGCGCAGGTTGGCGCCATCCATTTGATAAGAGCGGCGATCCCCAAATTGCGGTGTCGAGTCAGCCGCCTCGCGAAACGGCCCGTAAAACGCCGAAGCAAACTTCGCCGCATAAGAAAGGATCGGCGTGTTAGCCAAGCCCGCATGGTCGAGCGCGTTGCGGATCGCGCCCACGCGGCCATCCATCATGTCCGAAGGCGCGATCACGTCTACGCCCGCGCGGGTCAAGGAAACGCTGGTACGGGCCAGCAGTTCGAGCGAGGCATCGTTGACAATTTCGTAGTCAGTGGCAACCGCCGGGGGCGCAGCAACGGCAGCCCCGAGCGACTGCGGATGGGCAGCCCGTACAATCCCGCAATGGCCATGCGACATGTATTCGCACAGGCACACATCGCCCATGATGATGAGCTTCGGGACTTCGCGCTTGATGGCGCGGGCAGCCTGCTGCACGATTCCGTCTTCCGCCCACGCGCCCGTAGCCAGTTCATCTTTCTTTTCCGGCAAACCAAACAAGATGACCGCCGGAACTCCCAGCGAATGCGTCTGCCGTGCCTCGTTCACCGCCTCATCCACCGAGAGGTTGAACACACCCGGCATGGAGCGCACTTCCTTGCGCACGCCCTCACCCGGACAAACAAACATGGGATAGACAAGTGACGTCGGGGAAAGCCGCGTCTCGCGGACCATGGACCGCAGCTGTTCACTTTGGCGGAGGCGACGAAGGCGCGTGATTGGAAAGGCCATGGCGGCAAGTCCGGACGGCCAAGACGCCCGTCCCATAACAAACGATTCTAGCAGAGCAAGCCCGCTCCTTCTTGTAACATTGAATCCGATGTCTCCCCAACCTCTTTCCCAAACCAGCGCCCGAGTGCTGGAATTTGACCATCTCCGCGACCTGCTGAGTGGGTATGCCTCTTCGCCCCTGGGGCAGGGACTGATCGCTCACCTCGCTCCCTCCACCGACCGCGAGTGGATCGAGAATCAGCAGCAGCTCACCACCGAGATTCGCGAGTTCCGCCGCGTAGGCGGCCGCTTCGATTTTTCCGGCCTGCTCGATGTCACCAAACTAGTGGAGAAATCTCGACATTGTGGGTTCTGCGCTGGAAACCACGGATATTCGCGACGTGATCCTGGTGGTAGATCGCGCTGCCGAGTGGCGCGAAATCGCATCGAGCCCGCCTGCCGCAATGAAGTTGGAATGGAAGGCGGTGGCGCTGCTTTCGTCAGCGATCACCGACTTCACCGAATTCCTGCGAGCATTTCGTAACAAGATCCTGCCCGACGGTACCCTCGACGACAAAGCTTCGCCGGAACTCGCCCGCATCCGCCGCGAAATCGAAAGGCAACGACGCTCGATCCAGGAGTCTCTGCGCGGTTATCTGCGCCGGTTGTCCGAAGGCGGCGCGGTGCAGGACGAACTGGTCACGATTCGCGGCGAGCGCTTCGTCATCCCCGTAAAGGTCGAACAGAAACGCCGAGTGCAGGGCGTAGTGCACGGGGCCAGTTCAAGCGGGCAGACGGTCTTCGTCGAACCTCTGGAAACCATCGAACAGAACAACGAGCTGGTGCGATTGCTGGATGATGAGCAAGCGGAGATCCATCGCATTCTGGTTGAGATGACCCGGCGCATCGGCGAAAACACCGAGTCCGATTCTAGCCGCGGTTGAGACACTGGCGGAACTGGAGTTGCAGTTCGCCAAAGCGCGTTTTGCGGAGGAATACAACTGCGTCCAAGTAGTTTTGTCTGCCCAAGACTCACGTGGGGACGGCCGCCCCCGGACGTCCATGTCGAGCAAGGCTCGACTGGTTCTCGTTAAAGCCCGCCATCCACTGCTCGAGCGCAACCTCAAAGCAAAGGAGGGCCATGTTATTCCTACCAGCATTGAGCTCGAAGGCGAAGGGCAGGAACTCGTCATTACCGGCCCGAACACCGGGGGCAAGACGGTTGTTCTGAAAACCGTTGGATTGCTGGCGCTGATGGCGCAATCCGGGATTCCGGTTCCCGCCGACCGCGCTGAGTTGCCCGTCTTCGACGCGGTGCTCGCCGACATTGGCGATTACCAATCCATCGAGCAGAATCTTTCAACTTTCTCCGCTCACGTCACCAACATCGATTTCATCTCCCGTACTGCTACCGCGGAGTCCCTCGTCCTGCTGGACGAACTAGGTTCCGCCACCGATCCCGAAGAGGGCGCGGCCCTGGCAGTGGCCATTGCCGAACACTTCCGCCGCATCGGATGCAGCACGATTATCTCGACCCATCACACATCGCTGAAAGTCTTTGGCGCGAACACTGCCGGAGTGATCAACGCGTCCGTGGGATTCGACGAAGCCACGCTGCAGCCGACCTATGAACTAAAGATCGGAGTTCCCGGAGCATCCGCCGGCATCAACATCGCGCAGCGCCTGGGGCTCAATCCCACAATTATTGACGCCGCTCGCTCCCGATTGGGTTCGCAGGCGCGGGATGTTGGTCAATTCCTCGATCGCCTGCACGAGCAATTGCGCGACGTCGAAGCCGAACGGTTTCGCCTGCGCGCTCGCGAAGAAGAAATTCAGCGAGAGAAAGCCCAACTCGCGGCGGAAGGCAAAAAAGAACAGCAGGCCAAAACGAAGGAAATGGAAAAGAAACTCGACAGCCTGCTGCGTGATTTCGAGTACCACGCGCGCGAGATGGTCAATGCCATCCAGGATCGAACCGCCGCACAAAAATTATCCAAGGATGCCGAACGCCGCATCTCCAAGTTGCGCCGCGAATTTCGCGAGCAGTTTGATTCGGCGGTCGTAGCCCACACCACCGGCGCCGACCAGGGCGATCCCCATGCCCAGCCGCAAGTCGTGAAGCACGTCTCCGAGGGCGATACGGTCAAGCTGAAGTCCGTCGGCAGGCCAGCTCTGGTATCACGCCGAATCGATGACAACCATTTCGAAGTCGAAATCGGCGCCATGAAGATGAAGATCGCGCGCGACGATATTGCAGAAGTGCTGGTGCACGCCACAGATTCTCCGGTCAAAGCCGCTCGCGCTCGTGGCATCTCGGTTTCGCTGCAAAGTGAGAACCAGAGTATGCCCTCGGAGATCAACGTGATCGGTCGCACCGTAGACGATGCCACCCGGGAAGTTGAGAAATTTGTAGACCGCGCTTTCCTGGCCGGGATGCCGCGAGTCCGTGTCGTTCATGGCAGCGGTATGGGAATTCTCCGCAAAGCGCTGCGTCAGTATTTGCAGAAGCACCCGCACGTGGAATCGGTTACCGAGCCTCCCCACAATGAAGGCGGCGGGGGCGCGACCATTGTCGAGTTGCGAGTGTAATTCGTCGAACCGCTCCATTAACAGCAGTTGGTCATTCCGAGCGAAGCGAGGAATCTGCTGTCGCTTGTACCCGCGAGAATGCGTGCGAACCACGCCCGCAAGAAATCCTCAGCGCTTCCATGTTCAAACATCACATCAAGCCCTCGGAAGTAGGCATAGCATTAACTCCTTTGGGCACTTTCGAGGACTTGCCTTTTGGCAGTGCTTGCCGTGCAACACGTGCGACGAATGCGAGGCGGTGCACAGGGGCACATGATGCGCTGCTCCGATGGAAACTTTTACGTGGTGAAGTTTCGCAACAACCCTCAACACTTGCGCGTGCTGGCAAATGAATTGCTCGCCACGCGACTCGCAGAAGCTGCCGGATTGCCGGTTCCGCCCACCGAGGTCGTCGAAGTTGGGGACTGGTTGGTCGAGAACTCGTCGGAACTGAACATTCAGCTCTCCGGCAGCGTGATTCGCTGCCAGCCCGGCCTTCAATTCGGGTCCCGTTACGTGGTCGATCCGCTGCAAGGTCAAATATTCGATTATTTCCCCGCGACCATGTTGGAACGGGTGCGAAACCTTGAAACGTTCGCCGGGATGCTGGTTCTCGATAAGTGGACCGCGAATTCAAACGGCAGGCAGGCAACATTCTGGCGGAGGATGCGAGAGCGAAAGTACACGGTGACCTTCATCGATCAGGGATATTGCTTCAACGCCGGTGAATGGACATTTCCCGATTATCCGCTGCGTGGCGTATATGCCCAGAATGAAGTGTATTTGAGTGTGCACGGTTGGAAGTCATTTCAGCCCTGGCTCGCGACCATAGAAGGAATGAACGACAACGTCATCTGGAAGTGTGCAGCGGAGATTCCTCCGGAGTGGTACGCCAGCGACTGGGGCGCACTCGAAGAACTGATCCGCTGCCTGCTTGATCGACGATCAAGAGTACGCGAACTCATTATGGGTTTTCGGATGTCATCGAGACACCCATTTCCGAACTGGAAAGAAGATGCATGAGTCGCTGCCGTGATGAACCGCGATGGAGCATATCTTCAAAAAACGAGATCCTGAGTTGCAGGTTCGAACCCTGATGGCCGGTCAGAAACAGCTCGAATTTTACGTGTTACGGTACGTTCCCTACGTAGTAAACGAGGAATTTGTAAACATTGGATTGTTGTTGTTCGAACCTCACGCGCACGGTCTCAGGTTTTTCGATGTGCGTATGACCAGTGATTGGAAGCGCGTCTATCGTCTCGACAGACATGTGGATATCGAAGTTTTGCAAGGTCTTGAGCCCTATATTCGGATGGAATTCCAACATTCGCAGAATGTGGGCCTGCTGCCGGGCAAGTTCGAGGATTCATTTGCCAATATGGTCCAGATCTCGCCTCGAAAAGTGTGTCTGGCGGCGGAACCAGCTCTCGGGCTTGATACGCTGACCTCGCTCTATTTGAAAGAGCCGCAGCCGGAGTCATTACCCGCCGCATCCCGCCCAAAGAGTGAGCACGCAGTGATTCTTGCGGGAATAGAAGATGCCTTAACCCGGGCCGGGATATGGGCTTTGCGCATAGAAAAAATCAGGGCTGTGGAATATACAAAAAAAAAGGGCGACCCGCTGGTTTTTGATTTCGGATATGTACTCGGCACCGAGGTCCGATTCTTTCAAGCCGTTCCTCTAAAAACAAACACCAATCGGCTGATAGCGGTTAATATCGCCCACCGCTTTCCCAAGATTGCGGAGTGCATCTCTGCCGATAACGGCACAATCGCCCGGCTTACCGCTGTTGTTTCCAACGACCTTGATCACTCAAATCCCGACGTCGACTTTGCGTTGGATGCCTTCAAAGACAATAACGTTCAGGTGGCCACCGCGTCTGATATGCCGTCAATTGTGGATAGGTTAAGGCAAGACCTGATAGTGTAAGAGAGTTATTGCTTATCCGCGCCCTCGCCTCGCTCTGCTCCCTAACTGAATCCTGTCGACTTCTTGGCTCACCACACGCGGTAGAGCACATGCGGCAGTGGCCGTGCGGAACAAAGACTGTAATCACTAACGAGAGCGAATTGAAGTTACACTTGTGCGAAACCTCGCCGAAATTGGGGATGACATTGAGTTCCCTTTAGAGTGTTCTTGGCTATGGGGGAGAGGACATCGATGCAGAAAAGCGACCGATTGGTACGGTTTCTCCTCGCTGTTGCTGTGTCCTCTGTGATTCCGATCCTCGTAAGCAATGCCATGGCGATCCGTAAAGAACGAGTACTTTACGCGTTTACCGGTGGCAGCGACGGGTACTTTCCCTCGGCTGGGCTCATTCTCGACAAGGCAGGGAATCTCTACGGCACCACCCGCCAAGGCGGTCGCTATGGTTCGGGCACTGTCTTCGAGTTGACGCCTAGCACAAATGGCAAATGGATCAAGACAGTGCTACACCACTTCAATAGCAGAGATGGCTCCTTTCCCTCAGCTTCTTTGGTGTCCGACGCAGCGGGGAATATTTACGGAACCACGTTTTACGGCAGCATCTACAACCAAGGGGTCGTCTTCAAGCTGACGCCCGGCGCGAACGGGGAGTGGACCTTCACAGTATTGCACAGGTTCAACCACAAGGACGGCTCCGGACCATTCGGTCTCACTTTCGATACCGCTGGTAATCTATATGGCCCGACCGCCTTCGGGGGCGAACATGGCCTCGGTGTCGTCTTCCGGCTTGCGCCCGGTACCAGCGGGAAGTGGATTGAGACCGTGCTGTACAGCTTCAATGGCAAAGACGGAGCAAATCCCGAGGGTGGAGTGGTCTTTGACGGTGTGGGCAATTTATATGGCGCAACTCTCGGAGGGGGTGCTAATTACTATGGGAACGTATTTAAACTGACGCCTCTCTCCAATGGCAAGTGGTACGAGGAGACGCTCCACAGTTTCAACGTCACGGACGGAAGTTGGCCTTTGGCCGGCGTGATCCTTGATGCAAAAGGCCGGGTCTATGGCACAACATCCGAAGGCGGCTTGCACGGCGCTGGGCTTGTCTTCAAACTGACACGCGGCTTCAACGGCAGATGGAGTGAATCCGTGCTGTATACCTTTCAGGTCACCTACCATGATGGACAAATGCCTGAAGCCACACTGGCTTTTGACACGACAGGCGCTTTGTATGGCACCACGAGTCAGGCTGGGACCGTTTTCAAACTTACCTATCATCGGAGCGGCAATTGGACCGAGGCAATTGTGCATGAATTTAGAAGCCCAGCCGGCGGGGAACAACCCCAAGCGGGTGTAATCTTCGATTCCGCGGGGAATCTCTACGGCACGACTTACTACGGCGGTAGTAACAACATTAACTGCCGACCGTTAGGCTGTGGTGTCGTCTTCGAAATCATGCCTTGATCTAGATGCAGATAGGTCAGCATGACCAGCGGGGGAAAAAAGGCGGAATAAGACGCAGCTTTTCCTACAACGTCAACGGTTGTTTTCTGAAATCCACAGGTTTTCCAACGCGGCCAAGCGGTCGCCATTTCCCTCCGCCGGGTTTTTGCCCCACAATTCTTGTGGGCAGCCGTCTTCATTTATGACCGACGCCACCGACTTCAAGGAAATCGTTAAGCAGCAGGCGGATATCGTCCGCGTCGTCGGCGACTACATCAAGCTGAAGAAGGCTGGAGCGCAGAACTACTCCGGGCTGTGCCCGTTCCATAACGAAAAGACGCCCTCATTTTCAGTACACGCGACTCGGCAGTTCTATCACTGCTTCGGATGCGGAGTGTCAGGCGACGTATTCAGTTTTGTCCAGAAGATCGAAAACGTGACGTTTCCGGAAGCGGTCAGAGCCGTAGCGCAAAAGCTGGGAATCGCTCTTCCGAAGCTCACCTACGGCAGTCCAGCGGAAGCTCAGGATGCGAAACTGCGCACAGTGTTGCTCGAGGCCCATGAGCGCGCCGTTGCATTCTTTCAGGAGTGTCTCAGGCGACCCGAGGGCGCCCGGGCCCGCGAATATCTTGCCGGACGCGGTTTGGACGGAGAAATGATCAAAGCCTTCCGCATCGGCTACGCGCCGGATTCGGGCTTTCTCCTGAAAGACCGGCTGAAGGGTGAATTCGACGAAGAAGTGCTGCGGGAAAGTGGACTGTTCTCGTGGAAGCAATCGGACGCCGAAAAGCACGGCCCACTCTCGCATCAAGCTCAGCTAGAAGCTAGCAGCCAGCAGCCAGAAGTTACGCTTCAAGACATGTACTCGAAGTTCCGCAACCGGGTCGTGTTCCCCATCACCAACGAGACTGGGCGAGTGATTGCGTTCACCGGGCGAACTCTTGCGACGGACGAAAAAGTCGGCCCGAAGTACCTCAACTCGCCCGAGACCGCGATTTATTCCAAGTCCCGTGTCCTGTTCAATCTCGATCAGGCCAAAGAAGCCATCCGCAAGCTCGACTACGCCATCTTGGTCGAGGGCCAGATGGATTGTATTTCGGTCTACGCCGCAGGATTTCATAACGTGATCGCCAGTTCCGGAACAGCCTTCACCGAACTCCAGGCCCGATTGCTGGGCCGCTTCAGCAAAAACGTGGTCGTGAATTTCGATCCCGACACCGCCGGTGCCAAAGCCACAGAGCGCACCCTCGGTCTTCTGGTCGAAGAAGAATTCCAGATCAAAGTGCTGACTCTCGAAGCCGGCTTCGACCCTGATCTCTTCATCCGGCGCAAAGGCAAAGACGCCTATGGCGAAGAGCTCAAACACTCGCAGCGTTATTTTGACTACTTGATCGAGCGCGCCCAGAACCAATTTCCCATTCGTAGCGCCGAAGGCAAAGTGAAGGCGCTGAATTACCTGCTGCCGCATATCCAACGAGTGCCCAGCCGGATCGTGCGCGACGAACTGGCCCGCGAGATCTCGCAAAAGCTTGGGATCGATTCCACCGTCCTGCGCCAGGAACTCAAGCACGCAGCCGCCAACCGGTCCACTGCCAGCGTAAAATCGCCAATCGAGACCCAAGTCACCGACGCCGAAAAACTCTTGATCCGCGCCTTAACCTCCGCCACCGAAATGCAAACTGCCGAAGAGCACCTGTCCTCGCGTGACGGAGCCCAGGAAGAGTTCGATCCCGCCCGCCAAGCGCACTTCGTGCTCAAGAACGAGCGCCTGCACACTGGATTAACCACGGAATCAATGATCGAAACCCTGCTTAGCTCCGAGGCGGCCGATGTGATGGAATTACCGCTGCCCGACTCGGATCGCAATCTGCTCGCGACGATACTCATGAATGAAGACGAAGAACTGACCGCAGAGCGCCTGGAGGGAGCGGTGCGAGCTCTGAGGCGCATCCAGTTCAAGCGCCAAATGGAGCAGGTTCAGCGCGAGTTGCAGGCGGCGAAAAAGCACGAACCAGAAAGGCTGCGGTTCTTGTTGCGAGAGAAGGACCGGCTAAAGAGGGCCCTCATGGATCCCATTTTGTCCGATCAGGCCGCAGTCCAAAGGCCCGCTTGAAGACTGAGAACCGAGAACGAGGAACTGACAACTGAGTTTCTGGGGCTTGTTTCTGCGCGGGGAGTCAGCCTCCCACCAGTTTCGAACCTTGAAACTAAATGGGCTGTTTGGCCATCTAAGTTATTAACGGTGGAGCAGATAGGCGGCGGATTCGTTTTGCATAAGAATTCATGATCGGCCAAGCCTGCTTCTTGTGCTATACTTTGAAGGTTTGTGTCGGCGCTAACCCCGCCACTTCCCGTTCCCACCGCTATAAACGACGTTTCGACGTCCTTCCATGGGACGACTTGAGGACAATCTTTCTTGGCTCTTGACGACAAGTACGACGACATTAAAAAGCTGATCGATACAGGCAAGGAAAAGGGATATCTCACTTACGACCAAGTAAACGATTTAATCCCGCACGATGTGCATTCTCCTGAGGACCTGGACGATCTGCTTACCACGATTGGTACGCAAGGAATCGATGTGCTGGAGGGACCGAAACTTCCCTCCTCTGCGCTCGATAAGAAGTTCGACGAAGACGAAGTCGGCGAGGACGTCGAACTCGACCTAACCCCCGGCGCTCTGGAGAAGACTAACGACCCCGTCCGCATGTATTTGCGCGAGATGGGTACTGTTCCTCTGCTTACTCGCGAAGGCGAAGTTGAAATCGCCAAGCGCATCGAGCGCGGCCAACTCCGCGTTCTGAAGGCGCTTTCGCGCTCTCCAATCGTCATCAACGAACTATTGGCGATGGGCGAAGACCTCAAGAAGGGCGTCCGCTCCATCAAGGAAGTGGTCACCTTCGATGAAGAAGAAATCACCGACGAGATTCTGCAGAATCGGCTGAAGGAGTTCACCGGCAAGATTGACGATCTGGCCAAGGCTTACAAAAAGGCAAATCTCCTGTTGGAGAAGTTCGCGGCAGTCTCGCAGAAGAAGCGGCCCAAAGACTATCGCCGCTACCGCATCGCGTTGGCCCGCGCCATCGTCGATGTCTCCCTGTGCGTCCGCAAGTTGGGTTTCACCAACAACGAGCGCAAGCGCCTCATCGACCGGGCCAACAAAACCGTCGACATGATGCGCTCGCTCGATCGCCAGTCGACGAATCTCGAAAAAAAAGCCGACGCCACCCGTAGCGAAGAGCAGCGCAAAGAATACCGGCGGCAGTCGCGAGCGATCCGCACCGAACTGGAGAAGCTCGAAGTCGAAGCCGGAGTGTCGTTCCAGGAACTCAAGCGCACTCAGCGCGAGATCATCCAGGGCGACATGGATGCGGAGCAGGCCAAGCGCGAGCTGATCGAGGCCAACCTCCGCCTGGTAGTTTCGATTGCGAAGAAGTACACCAACCGCGGCTTGCAGTTTCTCGATCTGATTCAGGAAGGCAACATCGGCCTGATGAAGGCCGTGGACAAATTCGAATACCGCCGCGGTTATAAGTTCTCCACGTACGCCACGTGGTGGATTCGGCAGGCGATTACTCGTGCAATTGCTGATCAGGCGCGTACGATTCGTATCCCGGTGCACATGATCGAAACCATCAACAAGCTGATCCGCACCTCGCGGCAACTGGTGCAGGAACTGGGACGCGAGCCTACGTCGGAAGAAATTGCCAAGCGCATGGACATTCCGGTGGCCAAGGTGCGCAAGGTGCTGAAGATCGCGCAGGAACCGATCTCCCTCGAAACGCCGATCGGCGAAGAGGAAGATTCGCATCTGGGCGACTTCATCGAAGACCGCGCGGTCGTCTCGCCCGCCGAGGCCGTTATCAACGTCAACTTGAAAGACCAAACCTCGCAGGTGCTGCGTACGCTGACCCCACGCGAAGAAAAAGTCATCAAGATGCGTTTCGGCCTGGAAGACGGCAGCGAGCACACGCTCGAAGAAGTAGGCCAGTCATTCGCCGTAACCCGCGAACGCATCCGCCAGATCGAAGCTAAGGCGCTACGCAAGCTGCGTCATCCATCACGTTCGCGAAAGCTGCGCGCGTTTATGGATGGGGTGAGAGACTAAGAGCCTTTTCACCACAGAGACACGGGGTCACAGAGAAAACCAAGCAATTGAAAAAGGCACGGCTTCGGCCGTGCCTTTCGCTCTTTGGCGGTGAGTCGATCTTATTCTTCCGGGCTTAGGGGGAGCATCGATCCGTGCCGCAGGTGCACGATGTAAACTGATTTGCCTTCGACGACGAACAGAAAGCGATACGTGCCGCGATTGCCGCCGCCGAAAAGTAATTCTCGGATGGGCTGGTCAAACGAGGCGCTCTCGGGAGCAAGCGGGCAGCGTTCGGGGTGCTGGGAGAGAGTCTTGAGGCTTTGGCGCGCCCGCCTGATCCACTGGCGGGCCGCCTGCGGCGCACGACGACGAATATAGTGATAGGTGGCGCGTAGGTCGGCGTCGGCCTGTGGCGTGAGAATGACTTGGTAGAGCATCTGCGATGTTCAGGCTTCGCGTTCCAGTTCGTCTAGCACATCGCCGGCTGGTCGCCCCTCACCCCTTTTCGCCTGGGATAGACCTCGACGTATGCCGGCGACGGCATCCAGGTGATCGGCGACTTCCTGATAGGTGGCGGCATCGAGCAGTACGGCCTCGGCTTTGCCTTTAATGGTGAGCACCAGCGGTCGCCCGGTTTTCTTCATGCGCTTCATCAGGCCGGAGGAGTTGCGCTTGAAGGTGGTGAGGGAATGAATGTCTTGGGTCACATCAATCATGGTGCTATTGTAGCATCATATTCGCATTCTATTTGATGCGTATTATAGGACCCCGCCCAGGCAAAGCTTGGACGGGGCACCCTTCAGAGTGAAATGAAGCTGGTAGTCCGGGCCACCCGCCATTGACTCGCCGCACCAAAGCGAATAAAGTGCGAATTAGTTCAAGAGTGAATCGCCGTTAGCCTTGGTTTCGTGTATTTACGCTGAAAAGAACCACAAAACAAGTTGCCAGCCACGGCGCTTTTGGCGAGGGAGGCGCTTTATGGCAGATCGCAAGCAATTTCAAAACGTCCAGGCTCCAAATGCAGAGCTGCTCCGGTTGTTGGAAACTGCCCGTAATAGGCCAGTAACGGAAGAGGAGTTACAAGAGCAACGAATTAGTTTTGCGTATGGGAACGCACCTGCGTCGGCCAACTTGATCACCAAGGAGAGCGTTCGACACGCATCCAAGCATATCAAGCTCTTGCCTTAAGGGAACCCTGAAAGGGCCTGATTTGTGCAGGCCCTTTAATTGTGTCTGTACGAGAACAAGACAATCCGGCGTTATACGCTAAGATCCAAGAGCAGAATCTTCTGCGTCAGTACGATCTACTCTCCAACTGCGTCGAGATTGGTCTAGAGAAGGGCGTTGAAGCGTTCGACAAGTACACGCTCTGGTCCCTTAATTACGCTGCCGTATCCAACATTGCACAGTTTGGTGGCAGGTTCCGCGAGGAACCTATTTATGTTGGTAATCACATCCCTCCCCATTTCAAGGATGTTCCCCACGAAATGGATCTATTCTTCTCCGTCGTTCATGAGAATTGGACGACTCTAACTCAGCCCACTTGCTGCCAGCCTACGCATTGTGGCGCCTCAATTGGATTCATCCGTTTGTAGAGGGAAATGGGAGAACGGCGCGAGCCGCGTGTTATTACCTCATGTGCATGAGACACGGACGCCTGCTCCCAGGAAAGAAGATCGTGCCGGAGAGAATCCGTGACGATCGCAATCCGTGCTATGCAGCTCTACGCGCAGCGGACCGAGCTTGGGCCGACGGGCACTTCGATGTGTCTGAACTGGATGGGTACCTTAGCAACTTATTGTTGGACCAACTCTCCGAAGTGATTCCGCCCGAGCCAGACAGATAGTGTGGCGAGCCAGATTTCGCAAAGAGCGCGAAAGGACGGGCCGGGCCATCCTAAGCTTTTTGCAGGGAAGGGAGAGCCATTCCTGCTGTTCTTTGATGGAAGCGAGTCTGTTACGCTTCCGGAATGGGCAAGTGTATCTTCTGTTCGCGCGACGCCAAACTTACTGGGGAGCACATTTGGAGCGCTTGGATCGGAAGACTGTTGCCTTCGCATATCTCTGGCTTCAACTTCAGCTATCACGACACGCAGACAGGGGAACGCCGTGAATGGTCACAGCCGACGATGGATCAAAAGACGAAACTTGTCTGCAAACCCTGCAACGAAGGTTGGATGAGTAAGGTAGAGGACGGCGCCAGCCGAACTCTTTCCGGTACTGTGCGAGACGGTTCGCCGGTTTGTCTCTTGCCTAACGGGATAGTCTCGCTTGCTGCGTTTTCTTTTAAGTGCGCCGTTCTGGCGAATCACATGGCTCCTAATGAAGAGCCGTTCTTTAGTCCGTTCATGCGCCATCGGTTTAGGGACAATCTGGAAATACCACCTGGCGTACAAATGTGGATTGGAGATTTCCAGGGGGCTGCCCGATGCAGCGGCCGCTGGAATATTAGCTATGTGCGATCTTCCAGCGGCTCAACGCACGATCTGGAGTTCTATGTGTTCAATTTTGTTGCAAATCGTCTTGCTGCTCAGGTTATAGCAAAGAAGTGGGCTAAACTTCACAGGCGTGGACGAGAGTTGCCTTTTGTCCATTTCGATCCTGGCTGGGATGAAGCGCTCACGGAATTCTGGCCCAGCTCGGGAAACCTGCCAATCGTCTGGCCTCCACCTAAGCATTTCGTAGATGATAGCTTCCAGGATTTGGCTAGCCGATTGTCGGGTACAGCCACTCTGAGTTTTCTTAGCAGTGAAATCCACACGTAGAGGTAACTGCTTCATTCATGCAAAAGCGCGTCAATCTGCTTGTCTGCCTCCGTAGGCTCGATGAGTTTGTTTTGGGAATCCATGCAAGTCCGTTGCATTGGCGGCGTTCCCTTCGGCACAAATCGTGTCATGCACCACACGATGTTTGATTGCTCGTAGGCATCAAGAAGGAATTCGGCAGTACTGTTCTTATCCACCGTCTGGACGTTTACGATGCATTTGCCAAGTTTGTGATTGTAGTGATTGCTGGAGCCAGACACTGCGGGTTGAGGACCAAAACCCGTAGAATATTTGCCCATGTCTTCAGCAGCGTGACGAGCCTGCTCGGCGCATTCGATTACCTGTTTGTCTCCGGCCTGCTTGGCCGCAATCTCGGCGTTTTGTTCATCCCGGTGCCGTTGTGCGGCGGGCAGAAGCACTAAAAGGAAACAAGAAACGGAAATAGCGATAGCCAAAACCGAGATGGTGGCAGAGAGCCAGAAGAATCGCGGTACGGACATGTAACGTTAAGGCCTCCGAGGCGGAACTGTATCACACCGGATGCCTTCTTCAGACCAATAGCGGCGGAATCTCCGGCGTGAAAGAACTCTTCCTCCGAGAATTAGTACTTGGGCTGGAGCGCATTGGCCCCTCACCGCATTTCGTCTTCCGGTGCGGGCGCGGTCTTTGGGGCGGTGCGGAGAAACTTCGTCAAGCCTGATCCGGTTGCCTTTCCTGCCCGCTTCTTGAAGAAATCAGCCGCGGTTTCGACCACTCCCACCTTTTGCGCGACTGCCGCGGCGATCTACTGATTCAAGGAGACGCCATCTTTTCTGGTTGCGTTGACAAAAACACAAGGTTCCTCGACTTCGCTCGGAATGACAAAGGACGAGTTATCGGAATGACGGAGCAGGAGTTAGTGGTCACATATTTTCTGCCTTGAGCACCGCGGCTGGTCGCGCTTCAGCCCTCGAACTCAGCGCCTGAAGGCGTTATTGAAGAGAAGGCTTATGGCACGCCCAAAGGCGAGCCCTGATACGAATCGCTAGTTTTTGGCAGACTGTGAAGGCGCTTCGAGCATTGGTCGCGCGCACAGCTCATCTCCCCGTTGGGAGGGCACGTCCCTCAGGGGCTAAAGCCCGGGTTTCTGGGTCGTAACGGCCCGGCTGAAGCCGGGCCCTTCCCAAAACCTAGCGAGGGTTGTATTGGCTCTTGTCTACGCGAATGAATTCGCGCCATTTTTATTTGTGCATCTGCGGCACGAATGAATTCGTGCCCCTCCCGTTAGAGCGCCGTTTGCGCCCGCCCCTTGCCAAAAAGCGGCAAGGAGCGGGGCACCCAGCGTCCGGCAGAAACGCAAGGTTCCTCGACTACGTTCCGTCATCCAAAAAACGGATGACGGAACTCCGCTCGGAATGACAGAGGGTGAGTCAATGGTCACAACATTCTGCAAAGCTCAGTAGGTAGGCCCTGATTGTGTTTGCGGCTTTCGCGGGCGGGGGCGCCCGCGCCACATTCCACACTGTTGTTCTTGGTTCCCGTTTTGGGAATCGGTTTTGCTTTTTTCTTCAATTTTCTTGCCTTTCACTTTCCATCCAGTTTCAATAAGAAGATAAGGCGGCATTCGCGGATTTCCACGAATTGCCGCTATTTTTGTCTCTGAGGTAGGGTGAATGAAGAAGCTGAAGATGGCGAAGATGAAAGACAAGAAGGTTCGGGGCGAGTGGGCGGAGATGAAGTTCATGACGGCGGCGGCCGAGCATGGGTTGTGCGTCAGCAAGCCTTATGGAGATTCGAACAGTTACGACTTTGTGGTGGGGCGGCCGGGGCATTTTGTGGCGGTGCAGGTGAAATGCACGGTGTTTAATACGGCGAATGGAGTGGGTTATATCTGCTCGGTGTGCAGCAGCCACAAGCAGTATCAGCAGGAAGCGTTCGACTTTCTCGCGGCTTATCTGGTTTGTGAAGATGTCTGGTACATCATTCCGGAGAAGGAGATTTGGGGGAAGTGGGCGATTTCGCTGGGTACGCAGTGCGCGGAATCCAGGTATGAGAAATATCTGGAAGCGTGGGATTTGCTGCTGCGGCCCGAGTTCGATGGAGACATTCAGGCTTGCGCGGAGGAGTTTCCGACGCCATCGGACATGTTCGATTGGACTGGGTTGGACGACCTGCGCCAACTGGGAACGCTTACGGCGCAGAGCGTCGTTCCAGCGGGGGCGCTGATGGGATGAGAGACTAAGTTCGGGCCACGGATTCACACTGATTGGCGCGGAAGATATAGCTTGTCGTTGGGCGTAATGTCGTAGGCTTTGTACCAGGCCTCGACGTTGCGCACCGTATCGCTGCGGAATTCTCCGGGCGAATGCGTGTCGGTTGTGATCTGCCGGCGTAGAGCGGCTTCGTTCTGGATCTTTCGCCATCTCTGGGCGAACGCCAGGAAAAAGCGCTGTTCGCCACTCAGTCCGCCGATCACGACATCGGGCTTGCCTTTCAGTGACAGGACGTAGGCGTCATGCGCTGTCAGCAACCCCGCCAGGTCGGCGATATTTTCACTCAGGACCTGCTTGCCATTGACGCAAAGATCGGCGAGTGGGCAGTAGGCGTCGAACTGCGCCGCCAGCTTTGCCGCAGCGGCGTGGTACTTGGCCGTGTCCTCCGCGGTCCACCACATGCCGAGGCGGCCCTGGGCATCGTAAATATTGCCCAGTTCGTCAAAGCTGTGGCTGATTTCGTGGGCGATGCCGGCGCCGGCGGAACCGTAATTGGAGGCGGCGTCTCCCTGGAAATCGAAATAGGGTGGCTGCAGGATGCCGGCTGAGAAAGTCTCGGTATTGGGAGTGAACATGATGACTGCGCCGACGATTTGCGGATCTATTCTCCACTCGTCCGGATCGGCTGGTTGGTCGTAGCTTGGCCAGATTGTAGGAACGATTGAAGATTTCTGCCCGGCGCATATTGCCGAAGGCGTCACCGCGCACGACATCGAGCGTCGAATAGTCGATCCATGTGTCGGGGTAGCCGAGGCCTATCCTCAGTGCAGCCAGTTTGGTCAGCGCTTTTTTCTTCGTCTCCGGTGACATCCAGTTGAGATTTGAAATGCGGGCGCGATAGGCGGTGATCAGGTCGGCGACCATGGCTTGCGCCTTCGCTTTAGCTTCAGGAGGGAAATATTTCTGGGTATAGAGTTGGCCGACCGCCTGGCCCAGGGCGGCGTTGGTGGCGGCGATGGCGTCCTTGCTGCGGTCAGGCGCTGGTTGTGAGTCCGACAGGATCGCTGCCACGGCCTTGGGCAAGACGCTGGCATAATGCGCGATCAGGTGAAACTTGAGATAGTCCTTCCATAGATCGATGTCCTCGCTGCCGACCAGGGCGGAAGTTCCGGTCACAGCCGATGGCTGCCAAACGATGAATTCCGGCTGATCGGCAACTCCGGCCGCGGAAAAATAAGCGTCCCAGTCCATACCGGGCGCCTTCACGCTAAAGTCGGCGCGTTTCCACGGATTGTTTTGCTTGAATACGTCAGCGGCATCGGAGTCTGGAGCGTGGGCTTTCGCCATCCGGATTTCAAGCGACAGAATACGCGACGCCTTGGTCTCCGGTCTGCGACGTCCTGCCAGTTTCAGGATCGCCGCAATGTGCGCCTGGTACTGGGCGCGCAACTCGGCCATTTTAGGCGACGGGTCAATGTAGTCGTCGCGATCGGGCATTCCCAGACCGCCCTGCAGCAGGTGGAAAACATAGTGGTCCGAGTCTGCAAAACTCTGGTTGACCCACACGCCGAAAATATGGTCAGCGTTGGCGGTGAGTCCGTCAACCTCAGTATTCAAAGTCGTGCCGAGATAGGCTGACAGCGACGCCTTGTTTGTGATCGCTGCGATCACGGCCATTTCGTTGGCCAGCGGTGTCAGGCCTTTGGCCTCGATGCCATCTTCGTCCATGAAACTGGCGTAGTAGTCGCCAACCTTCTGTGCGACGCTGCCCTTGGCGGGCTGGGCCGCAGCCGCGTCTTGAATGAGATCGCGTACCCGCTGGCTTGTTTTTTCCACCAATATTGCACGCGTATCGAAGCTCTGTCTGGCCGGCGGGTACTGCTGACGTCCTGAGCCAGCCCCCATTAGCGTAACGGTAGAAGTCGTCACCGGGCTTGATGGAACGATCGACGTCCATGCCCTGCTCGTTCGTATTTTGATCACCCGGTACGGCGCCCGTACCTAGGGAAACCGCGAAAGCGAAGATAACGGCTAGCGTTGCGGTGCGGCAAAAAGGCATGGAGATCCTTTCAAGAAGACGCTGACGAATATCAAGCGATCAAAGCGGGAATCCTGACTCTGCAAGCAAGATAACGGCTTTACGACTGGGTAATTCCATGAGTTGATTTTCGCACTCACGAGGGAAGCAAACTGGCCGTTTTCGGACGTGGTCAATTTAGTAGGCAATGCTATTAAAGGCATGGCTTCGGCTATGCCTTTTTTCTGTCATTCGATCCGTGACAATCGGTGGCTCGCATTTTCTTCCGTTTTTCCGGAGCTTTCCACAAAGAAGTTCCGTCCTCCACAGTTTGTGCACACCCGAGCCTCGATTTTCTATTGCGGCGGTCTTGTTCTTCAAGCAGAGTATCGCCAGTGCAAACGTGAGATGTCTTGAGAGCGCTGTTGGATTGCGATAGAGCTGGCGTTTCCGGCGGTTCTCGAGGGTGAACTGCCGGAGGGTTTCCTGAAGATGCGTCATGGCGCGTCTGCGGACACTTGGGCGTTGCGGCCTCCTCGGAAAAGTCCTCCTCGCTGGAAGGACTGAGCCGTCAGCTTGAGCGATCACTGCGGGTGGGGTTGCGGACTTATGTCTGTGACCTATGATTCGCAGGGCGCGTGGAGAGACGAGCATCCTCTCGGGGTGCGGTTTCGAAACGCGCGCCTCACTGCATGGCGCAGTGAGAAAGCGAGCGAGACATCCACAAACAATGCGGCTTGGGTGGCTGGCCCGGGCCGCATTTGCTTTGCAGCTAAAAGTCTTTGGCACGGATTACACGGATTGAGTCGAGATCTTTTATGGGTGTTGGTTTCGCCGGCACTTCAAGATTGATGTTCGCTTTTCGTTCACCTATACTTGGCGCATAAAGAAGAAGAACTTTGGCAACCACTGATTACGGTCTCGCGCACACCCTGCCGGCTAACGTCGAAGCCGAGCGTTCGATTCTGGGCGCGATCCTGCTCGACAACCTGGCCTACAACGAAGCCGCTGAGCATTTGAAGCCGGAAGACTTCTCGCTCGATTCTCATCGGCGCGTGTTCACTCGCATGGTGGACCTGGCGGAATCTTCGCGGCCGATCGACATGATCACGCTCGTCGAGGAGCTTGACCGGCGCAAGGAGCTGGAGGCGATTGGCGACGTTGGCTACATCTCTGGATTAGTTGACGGCGTTCCCGACCGGCCGAGCATTGAGCACTACATCAAGATTGTCCGCGACAAGGCGCTGCTGCGCGGACTGATTCACGCGGCCAACGCCGCCATTGCGCGCGCCTCCGATCAAAGCGATCCCGCCGAAGAGATTCTGAATGACGCCGAAGCCGCCATCTTCCAGCTTTCCGAAAAGCGCATTGGCCGCGGCTTCATGGGCGTGCAGGAGATCGTCAAAGAATCGTTCGGCTCGGTGGACGCGCTGCTGCAGCGCGGGCAGCGCATCACCGGCCTGGCGACGCATTACACCGATCTGGATGAGATGACCAGCGGGTTTCAGCGCTCGGACCTGATTATCATTGCTGCTCGTCCGTCGATGGGGAAAACCGCGTTTGCCATGAACATCGCAGAGAACGCATCCATCGAGGATCAGAAAGTGGTGGGAATGTTCTCGCTGGAAATGTCGCGCGAGGCTTTGCTGTTGCGTCTGTTGTGCTCGCGAGCGCGAGTGGATTCGCACAAGATGCGCACCGGCTCGCTGTGGCGCGACGACATGAGTAAGGTTGTTCAGGCCATGGAGCAACTGGCGCATGCGCCGATTTTCATCGACGACACGCCCGGGATCGGGTTGAGCGAAATGCGGGCCAAGGCGCGCCGCTTGCAGCAGTCGCAGGGTAAGCTCGACCTGCTCATCGTGGATTACCTGCAGCTCATGTCCGGTGGCAGCAAGCGCTATGAGAACCGTACCCAGGAAGTTTCCGCCATCTCGCGTGGGCTAAAAGCATTGGCCAAGGAATTGTCGGTTCCGGTGGTTGCGCTCTCGCAGTTGAGCCGCGCGCCGGAGAGCCGGGGCGGCGACCATCGTCCGCAGCTCTCCGACCTGCGCGAATCAGGGTCGATCGAGCAGGATGCCGACGTCGTGGCCTTCATCTTCCGGGAAGAGGTTTACAAGCAGGACGATCCCGACCTGCAGGGGAAAGCGGAGCTGATCATCGCCAAACAGCGCAATGGCCCCACTGGCCGGGTGAACCTGGCATTCCTGAAGAATTCAACCCGGTTCGAGTCGATGGTCGCCGACGGGATGGCGCCGCCGGAGTAGCTTGGTTTGCTGTCACAGAAAATGACATTTGGGCTGTGCAAAAGACTGTGGAACGGTGCAAAGCAGCCAGCCCCAGGTCCTCCAGAGGCTTCGCCACCAGATTCAGTGGGTTTGTCAATATTTGTGTAAGTCGCTCAAACTGCACCCTGTTATCGGCTCCCAGCCTTGGTCCTGTTAGCGGCTTAGGAGGCGGGTGAAAATCTCATGCAACCTTTGAGATTTGCACATTCCGGTTTTTGTACTTATAGGCTGCCGGGCGCACCAGAGCGCACAGTCTGAAGAAACCATCTTTGGTCAGATTCACCTCCTTCCCAAAACTCACCAGCTCTTTCTGTCCACGGCTGAAGAGGGGCAGTTCGAAGTGTTGGTGGTGGGAAAGTGGATTCTTGAGGGTTTACTTTGGGGAGAGCGCGGGATTAACGGGGAGAAGTAACAATCATGGCGGAGGGAGAGGGATTCGAACCCCCGGTACCCTTTCAGGTACAGCGGTTTTCAAGACCGCCTGTTTCAACCACTCACACATCCCTCCGGACCCTGATCTTAAATAGTTTACAGTACCAGCCTAGCTGATTTAAAAGCGTTCACGGTGCCTATGGAGTGCGACCGCTATCGTTTTCATCGCCATTCTACGCCCATGTTGTCGTCGGTAATGACCATTCGGCCTTGTAGCCGTTGGCGAAGTTGATCATCATCTTCGATCGAAAAAGGCTGCCGTCCGGTCGGATCCTCGTTGATATTCACAACCTCATCGAGCCTTGCCATCTGCTTGGGATCGTTCGAGGCGATGACGTGCCTGCCGTCGATAACGTAGCTGAGAAGCACAGCCTTCCACCTGACCCGGTCGAACCCGATCGGAGAATCACTCACCGCCAGGCAATTCAAGAACCGAAGAGCATGGGGATATACGGCCAGTCCAGTTGCCAGCGCATCTTCGGAACCGGTGGCGTTGTAGAACAAAACCCCACCCCGGCTGAGATGTTGGCGCACGATTCGTAGAAAGTCCACCGAAAGCAAATTAGACGAATGGTTGCGCCAATGAAACGGTGTATTCATTACGATGGCATCGAACCTCTGCCCGGAGTTTCGCACCAGCCACCGTCGACCATCGTCGATCGTGATCTGCACTTTAGGGTTTTTCAGGAGGCTCGCAACGGCGGGATGCTGCGGAATGAGTTTCAGATACCCAGGATTGATTTCCACCACGGTCAGTTGTTCAAGCTGCGGATGATTGGCAACGACTTGCGCCCATGAACCCGACCCAAGTCCGATCATGAGCACGCGACGCGGCGCAGGATGGAATGCACTCAGTGCGTAGGGGCGAACAACTGAGTTCACGTCATGCATCAAATCGACGTGGAATCGCCCCTCATAGACGCCATTGCCGAACACTGCCTCGTTGGGGGTCACGCCGATGGTACCGCTTCGGCCTTCAACCACCTGTTGGAAGCGCATCTTCGGATACTGGTTCTTGAACAGCAGACGATCATAGATCGTACTCATTACCGGCCGGCTGCCGATCACGACGAGTGCTGCCGCTGCCACACCAAATGCGGCGCCGAGTTTCAATCTTCTCGTTGATCTGCCACTCCCGGCGAGCACAACAGCAGCGAACAGAACGCCCCCGGACAGCAGCAGCAACGAAATGGAAAACAAGGAAAGATGGTCCATCAAGATGAAGCCAACCACGAGACTACCCAGAGTCGACCCGACAATGTTCGCCGCATAGAGGAAGCTTAGCGCGGCGCCGACGCGGCTCGCGGGATCGACCGACACTTGCGCGATGAGCGGGAAGGTTGCTCCAAAGAAAAGCGCCCCCAAGCAGATTGATAGCAGAATGACCAGGTAGGCAGGTCCGGTCACATTGCTGGTGCTAAACGGGGATAGAAACCTCATCGTAAATGCGGAGGCAGGACTCACTGTGAAGCCGAGAATGGCAGAGGTGAAAAGGAGCCCACCCAACAGTCGTACGGCAGGTCCTTGATTCTGGTGGCGCTCCGAGTAGCGCTCAACGAACCTTGATCCGAGTGCCAGACCCAGCAGGTAACTGCCCAGCAAAGAGGCGAATACACGCGCAGTGTCGCCCGTGGCGAAACTTAGCAAGCGATACCAGATAATCTCGTACGCTAGCGCAGCGAAGCCACAGGAAGCCGTGCAGGCGAGAGCTAGAGAAAAAGGCAAAAGGCGATCCTGCTTCGGGATCACACCCGCCCTCGCTTGCTCAGGGCGAGGAATCTCTTCCTTCTCATACCCCGGGCGAAAACGGTAGACAAGAGCGCCTGCCCCTACCAGCGCATTAATGGCGGCAGCTAATCGGACCGACCCGGATTGGCCGAGAAGCCGCATCAACACATCTGCGGCGACGAAGCATGCCACGCCTGATCCGAGCGTGTTGGCAAAATACAATCCGCCCACAGAACTTCCGACATTCCGCGACGAGCGCACCAGGTGTTCGACCAGGAGCGGGAGAGTCGCTCCCATGAGCAGCGTGGGCACAATGATCAGGGAGAAGGCGGCCAGCACGGTCACTGACGTGGAGCGATCTGCGGTGAATCCCGCGATCCAGCGGAATAGCTTAAGCGACCCGACTCCAAACGCGGCTGTTCCAAACTCAGCAAGTGCAAACAAGACCACCAGCGGAAGGCGTGCACTCCTAGAAAGTGCACCACCCGCCAAGCTACCGAGCCCAAGGCCGAGCATGAAGGCGCTGACGACGATCGTCACTGATTGGATGTTCAGACCGTAAAGGGCGAACAGCGCTCGCTGCCAGACGATCTGATAAATCAGCGCAGGGAATCCTGAACAGAAAAACAAAATGTGGATCCAAGGTATGGGTTCCTGTCGTCGCTTTGCTCTGACGGCAACGAGAAGAAACACCACAGTAAAGGCAATGATCCAAAACCCTGCGTTGGCATCCATCTTAGATGGTCAGACTCTCTTCGCTTCTGAACCGGCCAACATAGCAGACTAGAAGTGCCAGGGTACAGCAGATCGGCTAAAGTCATGTCTGTTTTTAGCTAGTGCAGATGGAGTTTTGCGAGCGGCGATTTAGGTTTATTCTCAGGTGGTGGGCCGTCTGCTCCGACCCTGACTGCGCTTGATCGAGAGGTGTCATGAAATTAGATCAGTTCTCACCCTTTCGTTTCCTGCCCCTGCACTACCTCCTGGGAATTCTCCTGGTTGTGTGGCTAACCGCGCTGTGCGCACTCTCGCAAACACAAGGCCCTGACGTCTCGACCGGTGACGCGAACCGCTCCTGGACGGCCACAACCCAGCAGCAACTACCCGGCGGCGAAAATCCGACGCGGACATCTGAAACCCACACCGAGGCCGGTGGTCGCACAGTGGACAATCAAAGTGTAGAGCGCATGGGAATGGACGGCCGGTACGAGCCCTATCTGGATGTGCAAAAAGAAACCGTGAAAGTCGATGCCACCACGGTGCGAACCATCGAGCGCACGTTCGGCAGAAATTCCGACGGCGAAAAGACGCTGGTTCAAGTGACTGAAGAGGAAAAGCGCAGTCTGCCGGGAGGCGAGGTTAGGTCGGTGCGTACGACGTCGAATCCTGACACAAACGGTGGCTTGCAGATCGTACAGCGCGAGCTGCAGGACACCCGGCAGACCAGTCCCAATGTGCAGGAGACGAAAACCACGCTTCTCACACCCTCGTCCAATGGCGGGCTGGTGGCGTCCAGGCAAACCGAGGAACGTCAGACGAAGATCGCCGACCACAATGTCGCGTTTCGCAAGTCCACTTTGCTGCCTGATCTGAATGGCAACTGGCAACTCAGCGAAGTCAGAGAGGGCACAGTGAAGGACGATGGCAAGGATCGGACTAAAGAAGAGCGCGTGCTCCGCCCGGGAAGTGACGGAAACCTTTCCGTCGTCGAGCGGACGGTGGGCAAGGAATCGGTAACCGCGGCAGGCGAGAAGCGCGAAACTATCGAAACCTACTCAACCGATCTTCCGGGATCCGCAGGCGACGGCAGCCTGCGGCTGAACCAGCGGGTTACGACCGTCCATCGGAAGGGTGAGGATGGTACGCAATCCACCGAAGTGCAGACGGAGCAGCGAAACCCCGGGCAGCCAAGCGATAGCCCGCGGGTTACGCAGAAAACGATCGACATCGTGCGGCCGGGGCTGGGTGGCACAAATCGGGAGACACGGACGATTCAATCACTGGATTCCAACGGGAGTCTCGGTGTGGTATCAGTCGACACTCGAAAACAAGACAACCCCTCGGCAATCCAAATTGACATAGCACCAGCCAAGCCTGTTCAAGCCGCACCCGCTCGCTAGCGTAGAATATTCTGCTCGCTCATAATGCTCTCCCGGAGGGTCTGTATGAAATGTCGCGCTCTGTTATCCCTATTCTCATTTCTGTTCGTAATTCAAGCTCAGGCAGCTTCGAAACCGACGGTGGCCGAAGCCGAGCAGTTCATGAAACAAGCTGAAGCTCGGCTTGAGGAGATCGAAATCAAAACAGCCCGGGCCAGTTGGGTGCAGGAAAACTTCATTACGGACGACACACAAGCGCTGTCGGCCGACGCCCAGGATCAGCTAACCGCCGTCACCACGGAGTTGATCGAACAAGCCAAGCGTTTTGACGGCCTGTCACTGCCGCCCGAGCTGGCCCGCAAATTCCTGCTGCTGCGATTGTCTCTGACCGCGCCCGCTCCGCACGATCCCGCTTTGCGAAAAGAGATGACGCAGATCGGCGTATCCCTCGACGCCGATTACGGCAAAGGCAAGTACTGCCGCAAGCCGGACGATTGCCTCGACATCACGGCGATCGAGCGGATTATGGGAGAGAGCCGCGATCCCGAGGAACTGAAAGACCTTTGGGTGGGATGGCACAAGGTGGGCGCTCCCATGCGCACGCGCTACTGCGCGATTTGTCGAACTTTCGAACCAGGGCGCGCGGGAGATCGGATTCAAAGACACCGGCGCACTCTGGCGCGCCGGCTATGACATGACTCCGGACGCAGTTCAGCGCCGACGTCGAGCGGCTCTGGCAGCAGGTTCGTCCGCTTTATCTTTCTCTGCATACGTATGTTCGCGCGCGGCTGGTGCAAAAGTACGGACCGCAAGTGGTGCCGCCGGATGGCCCCATTCCCGCGCATCTGCTGGGCAATCCGTGGGCGCAGGAGTGGGGCAACATCTTCCCCATGCTCGGTCTGACAGAGAACAGTCGCGGCTACGATCTGACCGCGCTGCTGCAAGCCAAGAAGCTTGATGCCAAGGGCATGGTGCGTTATGGCGAAGGCTTCTACAAGTCGCTGGGGTTCGCTCCGTTGCCCGAAACGTTTTGGACGCGTTCGCTTTTGATCAAGCCGCGCGATCGCGACGTGGTCTGTCACGCCAGCGCGTGGGACGTCGACAACCAGGACGATCTGCGGGTCAAGATGTGCATCCAGATTCGCGCCGACGACTTCGTGACCATCCATCACGAACTTGGACACAACATGTACCAGCGCGCCTACAACAAGCAGCCATTTCTGTTCGAGAACGGCGCCAACGACGGCTTCCACGAAGCGATTGGCGATACTATCGCTTTGGCGATCACGCCCGATTACCTGAAAACCATCGGACTGCTCGACAAAGTGCCGTCCGCCGAGAGCGACATTCCGCTGTTGCTGAGTCAGGCGCTCGACAAAGTGGCGTTTCTGCCCTTCGGTCTGATGATTGACCAGTGGCGGTGGAAGGTCTTCTCGGGCGAAATCGCTCCTGCCGACTACAACAAAGGCTGGTGGGATCTTCGCCTGAAGTATCAAGGCGTCGCCCCGCCGGTGGCACGTAGCGAGGCCGATTTCGATCCCGGCGCCAAGTACCACGTCCCCGCCAATGTGCCTTACACGAGATATTTCCTCGCACGGATTCTGCAGTTCCAGTTCTATCGCGCCTTGTGCCAGGCGTCGGGATACACCGGCCCGCTGCATCGCTGCACGTTCTACGGCTCAAAAGAAGCTGGAGCAAAATTTCAACAAGATGCTGGAGATGGGTCAGAGCAAACCCTGGCCTGACGAGTTGGAAGTGCTGACCGGACAGCGCCAGATCGACGGCGCGGCGATATTGGAATACTTTGCGCCGCTGCAAAAATGGCTCGACGAGCAGAACAAAGGGCAGAAGGTGGGCTGGTAAGAATCACGAGGCCCGGACGCCTCGTCCGGGCCGACGAGCAAAACGAGTCCACCAAGGCACATTCGCGGAGTTCAATGCTTCGCGGTGGGCAGACGAGGACGTCTGCCGCTACGTGTGCCTAGTTCCCGTTTAGCCAGTCTGCGTATGCCTTGAACGAATACGGTCTGCCGAGAAAATCGCTTACCAGTTCCGCAGCAGGCTTGGTGCCGCTTGCTCCCAGAACCGTGTCGCGATACTTTCTCGCAATCGCGGGGTTGGTCAGACCGCCCTGGTTGAACTCCGTGAACATGTCTTTCGCAATCACCAGAGACCACATGTAGGTGTAGTAAACCGCGGAGTAGCCGTTGAGGTGATCGAAGGCGGTTTGCATGTGCGTATCGGGAACGTACTTGAACGGCGTATAACGCTCCTGCAAGTCGGCCATCAGCTTGGTTGTATCCAGTCCTTGCGGGTCGCGGTTGTAGTAATTGAGGCTGATCGCGGCGTAGAACATCTGCATGCGCACACTTAGGGCGCGGCCAAATTCATCCGCGGCTTCGGCTTTTTTCGCCAACTCGGCCGGAATCGGTTTATTCGTTTTGTAGTGGCGGGCAAAAGTTTGCAGGACGGCGGGGTCCTTTGCCCATTCCTCGAACATCTGCGAGGGGGCCTCGATGAAGTCATTTTCCAGATCACCGGTAGGCCATTTTGATTTTCCTCGAAAGATCCCATGGAGCAGGTGTCCATACTCGTGGAAAAAAGTGATCACGTCGTCACGCTCCATCAGGCCCGGGCCATCCGAGGCCTGGGGAAAGTTACACACCAGCACATACTCGGGCAATCGAAACCCTTCCTTGCCGGTGGCCAGGTTGAACGTGGCATAGTGCTTGTACTTGTTTTCCCGCGGGAACATATCAAAGTAAATCCGGCCCAGCAGCTTGCCGCCGTCGAACACGTCGTAAACCGCGACATCCGGATGCCAGACTTGAGCCGTGGTCACGCGCTTATAGGTAATGCCATACATGCGGCTGGTAAGGTCGAGAATCCCCTGCATTACGCGTGAGTATTCGAAGTACGGACGCACGGATTGGGAATCGTATCCGTACTTCTGGATCGTCGCTTCGTGCAGAAAATGGTGGTAATTCCAGACATCCACGGTCGTGGCGTTCGGTTCCTTCTGGCGTCTGTAGGCCAGTATTTGGTCGTAATCCCGCTGCGAACCGGCTTGCGAGGCCGCGGTAATTTTCTCGATGAAATCCGCCGCGTTCTGCTTGGTCCCGACCATCTTGTCTTCCGTGACATATGCCGCCCAATCGGGGTAGCCCAACACATTGGCCAGTTCATAACGCTTCTGCATCATGCGCGACAGAACCTCGAGGTTCTTGGGGTAGGCGCGCTGAGTGTAGGCTTCATAGAAGGCTTTCTGGGCCGCGTCATTTGTGCCATATTCGCGGAAAGGAATGTAGTCGGTGTTATCGGTTTTGAGCGTCACCTTGCCTGAGGCATCGGGCTTGTGGGCTTGCTTGAAGTCTTCAGGCATGCCGTCTAACTGCGAAGGATCCAGTTGCACTTTGCGCACATCGGCTGGGATGTTCTGCTCGAATTCCTGGCCGATCTTCACGAGTTCATCGGAAAGTTGCCGTATCTTCGCCCGGGTGGCGTCGTCGCGATCGACGCCAGCACGATGGTAGTCGCGCAGGGTTGTCCGCAGAAAATAACTGGCAGCACTGTCGAGCTTGGAACCGTCGAGCGAGGCGAGGACGTTGTACATGTCCTTATCGAGTGAAATGTCGGTCAGGAGCTGGCTTGCCTCCTGTTCACAGACCTGCGCGGCGTCGCGAAACGGTTTGGCCGGATGCACCTGCTCGGCGAGACCCGCGCGGGCGGCAGCGTCAGTGGCGATCAGGATGGTGGTATCGAACGCCTGCAGGGTTGCCATGGCGTCGCGCGGCGACTTGGTGGCTTTGGCTTCCGCGATTTGCTTCTTGGTCTCTCCCAGGTCGCCGCGGCAGGATGCCAGAAAAGATTCGGGAGTACCAGCCAGTAAACTGGAGGCGCCCGGGGCGGGTGCCTGGGCTTGAGCGGCGACAGTTCCTAGGCAAGAAACCAACACAAATGCGAACAGCGGCAGTGCAGCTTTTTTATGATTCATCGTTATCCTTCCACTTGGGTTCGCGAATAAGGCGTGGGGGCCAATCTATATAGACGAAAGAACCAGCAAGAGGTGAGGTGCCAGCTTAAATTCGAAGCGGAGGCATGGTCAAGGGAGGTCAGAATCACGTAGGCCCGAACGCCCGTCCGGGCAGCGAGCGAAGCAAGCCCACGCATGGCCGCGGAACTGTGGCGTTTCGCACCCCGGGCGGACGAGGGGGTCCGCCCCATCTGTTTTATACTTAAAGTCTATGGCAGGCAGCATTCACATCAAGCTCCCGGATGGGAGCGTAAAAGAACTACCCAAGGGCAGCACCGCACTCGATGTTGCGAAATCCATCGGCCAGCGGCTGGCTGACGCGGCCCTTGCCGCGAAGACCAACGGTGACCTCATCGATCTTGCCCGTCCGCTGGACAGAGACACCGATCTTCGCATTCTGACCGATCGCGATCCCGAGGCGCTCGAAGTCTATCGGCATTCCTCCGCGCATCTGCTGGCGGCGGCGGTTCTGGAGCTTTTCCCCGAGACCAAACTCGGACACGGCCCGGCCACCGAAACCGGATTCTTTTACGACTTTTATCGCCAGACTCCGTTTACTCCGGACGATTTGGAAAAGATCGAGAAGAAGATGCAGGAGCTGGTGCAGCAGAACATTCCCTACGCGCGTGAGTTTCTGCCTCGCGACCAGGGACTTCAGGAGTTCAAGAAAGAAGGCGACTTCATGAAGTGCCACTTCATCGAGCAGTTCACCAAGCCCGATGAAAAGATTTCCATCTATCGCACCGGTAAGTTCACCGACTTCTGCCGTGGACCGCATGTGCCTTCGACCGGCAAGATCAAGGCGTTCAAGCTGCTGAGCATCGCGGGCGCGTATTGGCTTGGGGACGAGAAGAATCCGCAACTGCAGCGCATTTACGGGACTTCGTTCTTCTCGAAGAAAGACCTCGACGACTTCCTGAACAAGCAGGAAGAGGCGAAGAAACGCGATCATCGTGTGTTGGGGCAGCAGCTTGATTTGTTTTCCATCCAGGAGCTCGCCGGCCCTGGGCTGATCTTCTGGCATCCCAAGGGCGGCATCATCCGCAAAGAGATGGAAGACTGGATGCGCACGGAGTACATCAAGCGCGGGTATTCGCTGGTGTACACGCCGCATGTGTCGCGAAGGCAGTTGTTTTTTGCCTCAGGCCACGAGGGCTACTACTCGCAGAATATGTTCGACGTCATGGAGCTCGACGATGCGGAATACCGTCTGAAACCCATGAACTGCCCCGGCCACATTCTGATTTACAAAGACTCGCTCAAGTCGTATCGCGATCTGCCGGTGCGCCTGGGTGAGCTGGGGACGGTTTATCGCTACGAGCGTTCGGGCGTGATGCACGGGCTGTTGCGGGTCCGCGGTTTCACTCAGGATGACTCCCACATCTTCTGCACCCCGGAACAGATCGAAGGCGAAATTGGGGGCTGCCTGGATTTTGCGCTCGAAGTGCTGAGAGTCTTCGGCTTCGACCAGTACCAAACCGAGCTCTCCACCTGGGATCCGAATGACCGCAAGAATTTTCTGGGATCGGAAGATCAGTGGAACATGGCCAACCGCTCGCTCGAAAATGCGCTTAAGCAGCGGAATATCGAATACAAAGTTATTCCCGGCGAGGCGGCATTTTATGGGCCGAAGATCGACGTCAAGTTAGTAGACGCAATCGGGCGGCTATGGCAGCTTTCGACTGTGCAGTGCGATTTCAACCTGCCGCAGCGGTTTAACCTCGAATATGTGGCCGAAGATGGCGCGCGCAAACAGCCAGTGATGGTGCATCGCGCGCTGTTTGGATCGATCGAGCGCTTCTTCGGCGTGCTGATCGAGCACTATGCGGGCGCATTCCCGGTGTGGCTATCTCCTGTTCAAACCGTGATGATTCCGATCGCCGAGCGCCATGTCGAGTATGCGAACAAGGTCGCCGATCAACTCAAGGCCATCGGTGTGCGCGTTGGAGTCGATGCCCGCAACGAGAAGATGAATGCCAAGATCCGCGAGCACGCTATGCAGAAAGTGCCGTTCTTATTGGTCGTCGGTGACAAGGAATCCGAAGCCGGCAAAGTCAACGTGCGCACGCGCGGCCAGGAGAAGACCCAAGACATGCCAGCCGCGGAGTTCGTGGCCAGGATCAAAAAGCTGATCGCGGAGAAGAGTCCGGCCTTGTAAGTGCTGGTGCGGAAACAGCCACAGGCGATCACTCGAGAGTCTGTTTAAATTCAAGACAGACGTCAACTTGTACAGGTCAGCCCCCACCCGTTACCGGGTACTGATCTTTCGATACTTTCCTCAACTCGGGTTGTTTTGGCAGACTTCTTTCGGTCAGGTTTCTTCCTCCCCAATTTGAGAACGGCCAAAGATCACGGCTGTTTTCCTTCCAGAACCGGGCGTGCTGGTGCCCATTTCCAGGAGCTGAGGTCAACCGATTGTCTTCGCCAACGAATGCCACCTTGAGTGTTTCCGGTGCACCCGGGTCCGGCAGTGCAGCCGGTACTGCGCCCGCATCGCAAACCACCGTCACGCAGACTCTGTTGGCCTCCATGTTGCGAACGTCGACAAAGATCAGTGATTTGTTCTTCTCGCCGGGACGGCCACCGCTTGTAGAGGTGAACGGGAAACTACTGCCAGGGGTTGCCGACGGCCAGCGTGCGCTCACGGTCGACGACACGCGTCGAATCGCGTCCGAACTGATCGGCAGCAACAAGCATGCGGAAGGGCTGCTCCGGGAGCAAGGCTCCTGCGATGTTTCCTACAGCCTCCCAGGCGCCTGCCGGTTTCGCGTCAACATTTTCATGCAGCGGGGCTGTTGCGCCATTGTGATGCGCGTCATCCCCAGCAAGATCCCCGACTTCGCCGCCCTCAGCCTCCCGGATGAACTCAAGGAGGTCGTCCATCTCCGCAACGGCATCGTGCTGGTGACGGGGCCGACCGGTTCGGGTAAGTCCTCCACACTGGCGGCCATCATCGACAAGATCAATCGCGAGCAGTCCTACCACATCCTGACCATTGAGGACCCGATCGAGTTCCTGCACTTGCACCAAAGTTGCATTATTCACCAGCGTGAACTGCACAAAGACACAACCAGTTTCGCGCTCGCACTGAGGGCTGCCTTGCGCCAGGCGCCCAAAGTAATCCTGGTGGGGGAGATGCGCGACAAGGAAACCATCGAAATCGCCATGGAGGCGGCTGAAACAGGACACCTGGTTCTCTCCACTCTGCATACCATTGATGCATCTAAAACGGTGGAGCGGATTGTCGGCGTGTTCCCGCTGGCGGAGCAGGACACCCTGCGCAATCGCCTGGCCAAGAGCTTCCGCTACATTGTGTCGCAGCGGCTCATCCCGCGGAAAGACGGCAGCGGGCGGGTGGCCGCGGTTGAGATTCTGAAATCGACGTTGCGCACGCGCGAGTATGTAGAGAGGGGGGAAGGCGAGGGCAAGACTCTGCTCGACGCCATGCGCGTTGGCGCTACTGAAGGCATGCAGCATTTTGACGGTGAGATCGAAAGGCTGGTTCGAGAAGGGGTCATAGATTTCGAAACTGGAATGGCTTATGCCACCAATCCGGGCAATCTTCGCCTCGAATTGGCTGACTTTGCGGCTGCACAGGAAGTGGAAACCACCGCTGCTACTCAATAGTTAGAACGTGGGCGCTGCTTCGCAGTTAAGATGTGGCGTGAACGTGAGGCGGCTCGCAACCACGACAGTTGGCGTCATCTCGGATACTCACGGTCTTCTGCGCCCTGAGGCGGTTGCCGCTCTGCAAGGATCCGACTACATCATTCACGCCGGGGATGTCGGCGATCCGCAGATTCTCGACAAACTAGCGGCAATCGCGCCGCTAACCGCTGTGCGCGGCAACGTTGATCACGGAGCGTGGGCGCAGAAAATTCCCGCTACGAATGCCCTCGAGGTCGGCAGAGTAGCAATCTACGTGCTGCACAGTCTGCAGGAACTCGATTTGAAGCCGGAAGCAGCGAAATTCGCAGCAGTCGTCCACGGGCATAGTCATGTGCCTAAGCAAGAATTGAAGAATGGCGTGTTGTACTTCAATCCAGGCAGCGCGGGGCCAAAGCGGTTCCGGTTGCCGGTGAGTGTGGGGCGATTAATAATTGAAGACGGCAAGATCGACGCAAAGATTCTTCTGCTCGAAACGATCGAGTAAGTCCGGATGCCCTCGTCCGGGCGGTGAGCGAAGCTCACAGGGTTTCGCGGTCCGCTACAATCCCTGTAGTGTCCATCCAGTTTCAGATTGAGTCTCGATCCGGTTCGGCCCGCGCCGGGCGCCTGATCACGCCACACGGCGAGGTTGAAACTCCGGTCTTCATGCCCGTGGGAACGCTCGCCTCGGTCAAAGGCGTTCCGCAGGACATTCTCGAGGAACTCGGGGTTCAGATTCTTCTCGGAAACACCTACCACCTCTACCTAAGGCCGGGAGTCGAACAGGTCCGGAAGTTGGGCGGACTGCATCGCTTTATGGCGTGGCCACGAGCGATTCTCACCGACTCGGGTGGTTTCCAGGTGTTCAGCCTGAACGATCTGCGCAAAGTGACTGAAGATGGCGTCACGTTCCGTTCGCATCTGGATGGGTCTTCGCATTTCTTCAGTCCGGAAAGCGCGATGGAGGCGCAGATCGGCCTGGGCGCCGACATCATCATGGCCTTCGACGAATGCACCGAGTACCCGGCGAGTCGGGAGCGGATACAGGAATCCATGGAACTGACGCTGCGCTGGGCGGAGCGAAGCAAGCGGCATTTTGACGAGCATAAGGACGAAGTACCGTGGCGGAAAGGCACGTCTCTTGAGATGACCCAAGCCCTCTTTGGCATTGTGCAGGGTGGGATGGACCGCCAACTACGGAAAGAATCGGCCGAACGGACCATCGAGATAGGCTTTCCCGGATACGCCATCGGTGGCCTCAGCGTGGGTGAGCCGCGGGCCCTGACTCGGGAAATCGTCGAGTCCACGCTTGAACACCTGCCCGCCGACAAGCCCCGCTACCTAATGGGAGTCGGCACGCCCGAGGAAATCGTCGAATACGCCAACTTGGGCGTAGATATGATGGATTGTGTGCTGCCCACGCGGGCTGCACGGCATGGCCTGTTGTTCACTTCAGAGGGCAAGATTTCCATCAAACAGGCGCGGTACGCGGGTGACGAGGCTCCGCTCGACCCAAATTGCGCCTGCCGGGTGTGCCAGCGGTACTCCCGAGCTTATTTGCGGCATCTGTACGCTTCGAACGAGGTTTTGGCCCAGGTCTTAAATACTGTCCACAACCTAAGCTTCTACCTTGACACCATGCGAGCGGTGCGTCATTCTATTTCACTTGGGAAAGAGACCGGTTCTTCGTCTGTCTGGTCTCGACCGAAACCATAGCTCGGCATCCCCGGATCGTGTCCGAAGCTGAAGGAATCTCCGGCCTATAGCGCGAGAACTCCAGCGGTAAAATTGCGAAGGGCCAGTGCGTCGGCAGGCGCGGTCCCGAGTTATTAGCGGAAATGGATTTCTAGTCTTCTTATGAGTGTTCAGCACTTATTGTCAATACAACTGGGCGGTGGCTCGGCGGGATGGCTGGGGTTTGCTCCCCTCATCTTCATTTTTGCCATTTTCTATTTCTTGCTGATCATGCCCCAGCAGCGGCGCCAGAAGAAGTGGCAAGCGATGCTGAACGAGTTGAAAACGGGTGACAAAGTTGTGACAACCGGAGGCCTGCGGGGCACCATAGTTGCTCTGAAGGATGAATACATCCACTTGCGAGTGCCTCCCGATAATTTGCGGATTGAAGTAAGCCGGGGCTCGGTGGCCTCGGTGACCACCGCCGAGGAGGCGAAGTGAGACCACGTGCGGGCGGGGACGCCCGCGCTGACATTATGGCAATGGGAAATCATTCCTCATGAATAAGAATCTGGGCTGGAAAGTCATCGTTATCGCCGCCACGCTGCTGTTTTTCCTCTTCGGCATTGTCGGCATACCAGACAAGTGGTCGGGTAGCGGGCTGGTGGAAGCGTTGCAGAACCGTATCCACCTGGGGCTGGACCTCAAAGGGGGCACTCACCTGATCCTGCAGGTCCAGGTGAATGATGCTGTCAACGTCGATTCGGATAACGCAGTCGAACGGCTCAAGGCGGATCTGCGGACTCGCAAGATCAATTATGCCGAGATCAGCAAACCGGATTCGGTCAATAATCCTGAAAAGATTGTGCTGAAGGGTGTGCCGCCGGAGTCCCGGTCTGACTTGCTGTCTATCGTGCAGGATCGCCTCCCTGAGTACGACCTTACGTCGGGCGCGGATAACGCCTGGACAATTTCCATGAAACCGCAGGCTCTCGCCGACCTGAAGAACCGCGCCGTCACCCAGGCGATTGAGACCATTCGAAACCGCATCGACCAGTTGGGCGTAAGCGAGCCCGTGATCGAAGAGCATGGGCTCGGGCAATACCAGATTCTGGTGCAACTCCCGGGCGTCGATGATCCGGCTCGCGTCAAGGACATCATGCAGTCCACCGCCATGCTGGAGATCCGGCAATCGTTCGGCGGGCCTTACCCGAGTGAGCAGGCAGCGTTGCAGGATAAAGGTGGAGTGCTGCCGTCCGACCAAGTGTTGATGCCGGGCCGAAGCGTTGGTGCAACCACTCCCGACGGGGGGCAGGCCTGGTACTTGATTTCGCGTGCGTCGGCAGTCACGGGCCGCGACCTGCGCGCCGCGGACCAGTCCCGCGACGAGAATGGCCAGCCCTCAGTTAGCTTCACGCTGACCGGCGAGGGTGGCCGTCGTTTCGCCAGCTTCACCGGGGCGCATGTCGGCGACTATCTCGCTGTCGTGCTCGACAACAAGGTGCAGGAAGTTGCCGTCATCAAAGACCAGATCCACGATCAAGGCGTGATTAATGGCCGTTTCACTGAGCAGCAAGCCAAAGATCTCTCCATGATTTTGCGCTCGGGCGCTTTGCCTGCCGGCATCAAGTATTTGGAGGAGCGGACTGTGGGTCCGTCGCTGGGCAGCGATTCGATACGCGCTGGCGTAACTGCTGCCGTGATTGGCATGTTGGCCGTGCTGGTCTTCATGCTGGTTTACTATCACGCGGCCGGCATCAATGCGGACATCGCTTTGATTCTGAACCTGATCATCCTGTTCGGATTCCTGGGCTTCAGCGGCGCAACGCTTACGTTGCCGGGAATCGCAGGTGTCATATTGACGGTCGGCATGGGCGTGGACTCGAATGTGCTGATCTTTGAGCGTATCCGCGAGGAGTTGCGCAATGGGAAGACTCCGCCGTCGGCGGTGGAGCAGGGCTTCGGACATGCCTGGATCACAATCGTGGATACGCACGTCACCACGATTGTTTCGGCAGTCATTCTGTTCCTCTTTGGTACCGGTCCGGTGAAGGGCTTCGCGGTGACGCTGAGTTTCGGTCTGTTTGCGAACCTGTTCACGGCCGTCTTTGTGTCACGCGTCATCTTCGACTGGTTGCTGAGCCGCAAACAGCGCGGCGAAGCGTTGAGCATCGGATAGTAGCAATACGCAGGTCGCCCCGGACGCATTGTTAGGTTACAGCCGGAGCCATAGAAAAGGAGTTCTAAGCGGCGTGGAATTTTTTCGCAATCCAAACATAGATTTTCTCGGCAAGAAATGGTATTTCCTCGCGTTTTCGCTGGTATTTAGCGTGGCGGGTGTTTTTTCCATGCTGTTCTGGCACGGGGTTCCGCTCGGGATTGACTTCCGGGGGGGCACGTTGATCGAGGTCAAGTTTTCCCATCCTCCTGACGACAATGCAATTCGTGCGGCCATGGATCGCGCCGGTCTGCACCACGCCCGCATTCAGAGTCTTTTAGGAGGAAACACCAATGAAGTATTGATTGATTTGTCGTTGCAGGAAACCAGCGAACAGTCTCTGGACCAGGGCAAGCTCGCGATTATCAATGCGCTGGAAACCAACGCCCCCGCTGGCAAGCAGGATGTGAACAACACCAGTTTTCTGACTCTCAAGAACTACCTTATCGAAAAAGATCCGCTGCGTACCGGGACGGATGCTGAACAACGCTACACTGCGCAAGCCCAGGGCATCGTCAATTATCGCGACAAAGTCAAAGGTGGAGTGCTCACTTCGATCGACGAATTGAAGGCTGCCGCCGACCCCGCGGTCGTGGCCTCGCTGTCGGACGGGTTTTATCTCTCTGATTTCGGCGTGCGGAATGTGAGCATCGTGGGTCCGCAGGTGGGTAATCAACTGCAAAACCAGGCCAAGCTGGCGGTTATTTACTCGCTGGCCGGGATGCTGGTGTACCTCGCTTTTCGCTTCGAGTGGATCTATGGAGTGGCTGCCGTCATCACGGTGTTCCACGATACGCTGATCACGGTAGGTGCGTTTTCTCTGATGAACAAAGAGATTTCGCTCACCGTAATCGCTGCCATTCTGACTCTGATTGGTTATTCCAACAACGATACCATCGTGGTTTTCGACCGCATCCGCGAGAACCTGAAACTGATGCGGCGGGAGAAACTCTCCGACATTGTGAACCGGAGCATCAACCAGACTTTGAGCCGAACCATCTTGACGGCGGGTTTAACATTCTTGACAGTCTTGGCGCTGTTTCTGTTCGGCGGCGAAGTGCTACACGGATTCTCTTTTGCTCTGGTGATCGGTATCTTGATTGGAACATATTCGTCGATCGCCATCGCGGCGCCTATTCTGGTGGCCTATCAGGATTGGCGGTCGAGCCGGGGAAAGCCGGCTGTTATCGTCTCCGCCGCCAAGGAAGCGAATCGAGGGGAGAAGGTGAAGGCCAAGGCCTAATCCCGCTTCCAGCTTGGCCTGAGGCGCACAAGTTTGTGATTGGGCGGGATTTGAGGTAGTATCGTCCGGCTTTCGATTTGACTGCTGCAAGACATGGATGCCGGGAGCAAACTGGGGGTAGCCGGTGTCTAAGAAGTAGTTAGGGTCTAGTGCAGGAGAAACCTTATGTTTGAAGACAGCCTGATAGAGTCCGGCGGGAGACTCAAGACCAAGCGGGGTATATGGACTCTCCTCTCGTTTGTTTTGGAGGCCGTGCTGGTCGGAGTGCTGGTGCTGATTCCTCTGCTGTTCACCGAGGCTTTGCCCAAAACGCAGCTAATGACTTTCTTAGTGGCGCCGCCCCCTCCACCGCCTCCTCCGCCCCCAGCTGCGGCCCCGGTCAAGATCGTGAAGCAGGTGCAGACTAATATCATCGACAACCAACTGCGCACGCCTACCAAGATTCCCGAGAAAGTGCAGATGATCAAGGAAGATGAAGCGCCCCCGCCAGTAATGGCGTCAGGAGGTGTTGTGGGCGGCGTTCCCGGCGGCATCCCGGGTGGGCAGATGGGTGGCGTCATCGGCGGCATTATCAGCTCAACCCCAGTAGCCGTACCCAAGGTGGCTACGCCGCAGCGCGTCCGCGTCTCCCAAGGTGTGACCCAGGGTCTGTTGATCCGCAAGGTCCAGCCGAATTATCCACCTCTGGCCCGGCAAGCGCGCATCCAAGGTAGTGTGCTGCTGCAAGCCGAGATCAGCAAGGACGGAACCATCGAAAACCTGCATCTCATCAGCGGTCACCCTATGCTCGCGCCGGCAGCCATCGAAGCCGTGAAGCAATGGAAATACAAGCCTTACATTTTGAACGGCGAACCGGTTGAGGTGGAAACGCAGATTACGGTGAACTTTACCCTGTCCGGGGGTTAAACCCGAGGCAGCAAACGACTTTCTGAGTGGATGTGGATGTGAGGATCGGTTGTCCCCCAATCCTGTCGTTGCGGTGATTCGACAGCGGGGGCGGTCCTCGGACTTCAAGCCCGTAGCTTGGGTGTACGGGTCCGACAGCTTTCGCAGAAAAGATTAGCAAGCGGCAAGCGATTACCAGATTCGAAGAGTTCCGAGGAGGAAAAAGCAACTCATGTTCGCAGCCCATATAGCAACCCATACTTTAAGCCACGTGTCCACCATGGCTGTCTGGTTATTCCAGGACCAGCAGGTGGCTTGGGACCCGATCTCGCTATGGAAACAGATGGGATTCATCGCGAGGAGCGTGGTCGTTATTCTGTTCATCATGTCCGGTTGGTCCATCGGCGTCATGATTGACCGTGCCATGGCATTCAGCGCAGCACGCAAGCAATCGCGGGCATTCGCTCCCGCGGTGGCAGGCGCTCTGCGCGACGGCAAGATTGATGAGGCCATCAAAGTTGCCGAGCGCAACAAGAAGAGCCATCTGGCGAAGGTCGTAACCGCTGGCTTGATGGAATTCCGGGCTCACCAGGAAAGCGGTGAAATTCCGGGCGAAACCATCGAAGCCTCCAAGCGCGCCTTGGAGCGCACCGAGGCTATTGTCCATGCCGAGCTTAAGCGTGGCTTGGGCGGCTTGGCTACAATTGGCTCAGCTCCTCGCGCACCGACCCCGGCCCCCGCCCCGAACCAAACGCCGAATAATCCGGAACCGGCAACGCGCTGCGATCCAGCTTCCCGTGCACCGTCAACGGCAACGCCTCCACCACCACCACCGCCGACGGCACCATGAACTCCGGCAACCGCCCCGCCGCAAACTCCCGCACCAGCCCCGCCAGCCCGCCACCTGAATCCCCGTTCCCGACGGCACCGGTAGCGGGGACGATGTAGGCGGCGAGCCGTTTGTCTCCGGGGATGTCTTCGCGGGCAGTGACCGCGGCCTGGGCGACACCGGGGCAGGTGCCCATGACGGCTTCGATTTCGCCGGGCTCGATCCGGAACCCGCGGATCTTGACCTGGTCATCGGCGCGGCCGGTAAACACCAGCTGCCCTGCTGCGTTCCAGCGGGCCAGATCCCCGGTGCGGTACATCTGCGCCCCGGCCGGCCCGAACGGGCAGGCCACAAACCGCTCACCGGTCAGCCCCGCCCGGCCCAGATACCCCCGCGCCAGCCCCGCGCCAGCCACATAAAGTTCCCCCGCCACGCCTACCGGAACCGGCTCCAGCCGCCCATCCAGCACATAGCAGCGTGTATTCACGATCGGCGTGCCGATCGGGACTTCCGTAGCGTCAGGACAGCACCGCCACACCGTGGTGTCCACCGTCACCTCGGTCGGCCCGTAGGTATTGAACATCACCCGCTCGGCCGACCAACGCGCAATCACTGCTGATGGACAGGCCTCGCCGCCCACCTCGAGGACCACCTCTGCCCTGACCGATCCGTCCGCCAAGGTGGCCAGCACCGCAGGCGGCAACGTCGCGTGCGTCACCCCCTCCTCCGCCAGGAACTCCGCCAGCGCCCCGCCCAGCCGCCGTCCGGGTGGCACTACCACCAGCACTGCTCCTGAGAGCAAAGCCATCGGCCACTCGGAGCAGAAATTGTCGAAGCTCGGCGACGCGAACTGCGCGACCCTGTTCCCCAGCGCCACCCCGAACCGGGCATGACCCGCCACCAGATTCACAAAGCCCGCGTGCGGCACGACCACGCCTTTGGGCTGGCCGGTTCGACCCGGAGGTGTAGATCACGTACGCCGGATGCGCGGGAAGCAGCGACTTCCTGCGCTCACCATCCCTGAGGTCGTCCACCTCCAGGCTCGCCAGTTCCGCGGCTAGCTCAGGTCCATCCACCGCTACCACTGGCACCCCGCCTGGCCCCGGCAGGCCCTCGGCCAGATCGGCGGTTGTTAGCACGCACGCCGCCGCTGCGTCCGCCAGCATGAATCCCACCCGCCCGGCTGGGTGCTCCGGGTCCACCGGCAGGTACGCACCCCCCGCTTTCAGCACCCCCAAAAGCGCCACCATCAGCCCAGCTGAGCGCTCCATCACCACCGCCACCACCGACTCCGGCCCCACCCCCCGCGCCACCAGTGCCCGCGCCAGGCGGTTCGCCCGCCCGTTGAGCTCTTGGTACGTCAGGCAGCCCCGCTCACCGGCTACCGCCACCGCATCCGGGCACCCCGCCGCCCGAGCCTCAAACAACTCTGGCAGCAATACCGCCGACACTGGCGCCGCGGTGTCATTCCATTCGGCCAGGATCTGCCACCGCTCACCCTCATCCAGGATCTCTACCTGGCGCAGCGGAGTAGCGGGTGCGCTCTCCAGTGCGGTGACCAGGTTCGCGGTCGCAGTATGCAGCAGCGCGCATACCTGCTGTGGGGCGGCAGGCGCGATCGCATCGGCAGTGAAGACGAAGCCGGTACCGGTGTCGTCGACGGAGACGGCCAGCGGATAGTTGGTGTACTCCCGGCCGTAGAGCACCTCGATGCCATCGAGGCTGACGCCGCGCTCCGGGCTGTGGCGGTAGTTGAGAATCGAAGTAAACAGAGGTGACGGTGCCGGGACACCGCTCGCCTTCTGGGCCAGCGCCAGCGGAGCGTGCTCGTGGGCAAGCAGTTCCACCAGCTGTGCCCGCATGGCGACGACTGCCTCTGCCACTCCGGCCGCGCCGGTAGGCACCCGGACAGGCAAAGTGTTGATGAAAGAGCCCAGTGTCCGGTCCGTCCCACCATGCATCCGGCCGAACAGCACCGTGCCGAAAACCACATCATCACGGCCGCTGGCCGAAGCCAGCACCCGCGCCCAGGCAAGGTGGAACACGATCGCCGGGGAAACGCCGAGCGCCCGGGCCTGCTCGCGCACCTGGCCGGCCAGGCCCTCGTCGAACAGCCTGCTGGGCCCGATCAACCGCGGTCCCATCACCGTGGACATCCAGCAGCCCGAACGGGGCCGTCGGCTCATCAACATCGCCCACCAGTTCGGCGAAGTAACGTTCATGTTCCTCCCGGGGGACGCCCAGCCGCGCCCGGGCCACGAAATTCCGGAATGGCAGCGGTACCGGCAGCCGGTCCGCCTCGCCGCGCATAATCGCCGCGATCTCGCCAAGCACCACTTCCAGTGCCGTGTGGTCCAGCAGCAGGTGATGGGCCTGCAGCAGCGCCAGCCAGCGCTCGCTGCCCGGCTCAGCAGCCACATGTGCACATAGCAACGGGGCACGCCCCATGTCCATCCGCGGCTGGGCCCGGGCCAGCAACTGGCCCACCGCATCCGCGCCGCCCTCCTCCAGGGCCACTTCGATCACCGGCAGCCGCGCTTGCCGCCACACCACCTGCACCGGCTCAGGCAGGCCCTCCCACACCACCGCGGTCCGGTAGATATCGTGCCGGTCCACTACCTGCTGCAACGCCTGCAGGAATTCCTCTAGCCTCGCCCGCGAATCAAACCTCATCACGTGTGGTTCCAGATACACGTCCGCGGCGTCCCCGGCAGCCATCAGGTGATGGAAGAGCATGCCCTCCTGCAAGGGCGCCAGCGGATATACATCTGCAACGTTCGCTGCCCCGCCTTGCACCTGCGCGGCGATTCCGTTGACCTGCTCGGCTGTCAGGTCCACCAAGGGCAGCATCTCCGGCGTGATTACTTCCGCGTCTGCCGGGATCAGGTTCCGCGGCACAACTATCTCGGGCTCGCCAATAATGGCGGCGAGTTCGGCGGGGGTGGGGGCTTCGAACAGGGCCCGGATTTCGGTTTCGATGCCGAGGGCGGAGCGGATGCGGGAGACCAGCTGGGTGGCCAGCAGGGAGTGGCCGCCGAGGTCGAAGAAGCTGTCGTCGGGGCTGGCGGCCTCGAGGCCGAGGATGTCGGCGAAGATGGCGCACAGGATTTGCTCGCGGACGGTGGCGGGGGCGCGGCCTTGGGCGGGGGCGGGGCTGGGGGCGGGCAGGGCGGCGCGGTCGAGTTTGCCGTTGGGGTCAGCCGCAGCGTGCGGACCAGCCGCACGGCCAGCAGCGAATGCCCGCCGAGCTCGAAGAAGTTATCGTCGGGGCCCACCCGGCTCCAGGCCGAGGATCTCGGCGAACATGGCGCACAGGATTTGCCTCGCGGACGGTGGCGGGCGGCGCGGCCGGGCGGCGGGCGCCGGGCCGGGGGCGGGCAGGGCGGCGCGGTCGAGTTTGCCGTTGGGGGTCAGCGGCAGCGCGCCCAGCACGGTGATGGTCGCGGGCAGCATGTGCTCGGGCAGGTGCGCGGCGGCGTGCTGGCGCACCGCCGCGGCCAGCTGGCCATCGCCATCGGGGCGCCTGCGCCGTGCCCGGCGCCGCTGTGGCCGCTGCTGTCCCCGTGGCTGGTGGCGGGGACGATGTAGGCGGCCAGCCGTGTGTCCCCGGGGCCGTCATCGCGGGCGATCACCGCGGCCTGCGGCCACGCCGGGGCAGGCGGCCAGGACGGCTTCGATTTCGCCGGGCTCGATCCGGAACCCGCGGATCTTCACCTGGTCATCGGCGCGGCCGGCGAACACCAGCTGCCCATCGGCGGCCCACCGGGCCAGGTCGCCGGTCCGGTACATCCGCGCCCCGGCCGGCCCGAACGGGCACGCGGCGAACCGCTGCGCGGTCAGGCCCGGGCGGCCCGGCGTAGCCCCGCGCCAGCCCCGCCCCGGTCACATACAGCTCCCCGGTCACCCCCACCGGCACCGGGCACAGCCACTGATCCAGCACAAACACCCGGGTGTTGGCGATCGGCGACCCAATCGGCAGCGGGCCAGCCGCACCGGGCGGCACCGGGCTGGTCGCGGTGCATCACGGTGGCCTCGGTCGGCCCGTAACCGTTGACCAGCACCCGCCCCGGCGCCCACCCGCTGGCCAGCGCTCGCGGTCAGCGGCTCCGCCGCCGGCCAGCACCCGCCCCAGCCCCGGCACCCCACCCGGGTCCAACACCCCCAGCAACGACGGCACCACACTGGCCGCCGCCACCCCCGCCGCCGCGCACCAGCCCCGCCAGCGCCCCCGCATCGGCCCGCTCCGCCGCCGTGGCCACCACCAGCCGCCCCCCCGCAGCCAGCACCGCCGCCACATCCAAAACCGAGGCATCAAAACTGAACGACGCGAACTGCAACACCCGCCACCCCCGGCCCCGCCCCCAGCACCGGCCCCAGCGCCACCGCCAGGTTCACCACCCCGCCATGACCCACCGCCACACCCTTCGGCACCCCCGTCGACCCCGACGTATACATCACATACGCCAGCTGATCCGCCACGCACCGCCACCGCCGCGGCGCCACCGGCCCCGCCGCCACCGCCCGCCGCCACCACCGGGTCATCCAGCCACACCACCGGCCCCGCCAGCCCGCACCCGCCACCAGCCCACCCGCCACGCCACGCCGGCTGACCACCACACCCGCGCCGCTGTCGGCCAGCATGAACGCCAGCCGCCCCGCCGGATACCCCGGATCCAGCGGCAGGTACGCCGCCCCCGCCCACCACACCCCCACGATCGCCGCCACCAGCTCCGGGCCCCGGCCCAAACACAGCCCCACCACCGACTCCGGGCCCACCCCCAGCCCCCGCAGATACCCCGCCAGCCGCCCCGCCCGCTCCACCAGCCACCCATACGACCACCACACCCCACCACCAGCCACCGCCACCGCATCCGGGCACCGCCCCGCCCGCACCAGCGATCAGCTCATGCACCCCACCGGCCCCCGGCACCGCCGCCGCGGTGTCGTTCCACCCGGCCACGATCTGCGCCCGCTCCGCCGCCGCCAGCACCTCCACCCGGTGCAGCGCGCACCCCCGGATCGGCCGCCACCGCCGCCAGCACCCGCACCAGCCGCCCCGCCAACACCCCCGCCGCACCCGCATCAAACAAATCCGCCGCCACCATCACCGACCCCACGCAGCCCACCCGGCCGGCCCAGCCCGTCAACCACCTCACCCACGGTGACGTCCAGGTCAAACCGGGCCGCACCCGCCCCGGCCGGCAGCCCTGTGCCGCCGCACACCCCGCCCAGCTCCAGCACCGCCGGGGCGTTGTTCTGCACGCGTGAGCGCTGACCTGGAACAGCGGGTGCCGGGCCAGGGACCGCTGCCGGGGCCAGCAGCTCCACCAGCCGCTCGAACGGCACGTCCTGGTGGTCGAGGGCGCCCAGCCAGCATTCCCGCACCCGGCCCACCAGCTCGGTGAACGAGGGGTCCCCGGACAGGTCGGTGCGCAGCACCAGGGTGTTGACGAAGAACCCGACCAGCTCATCCAGCGCCGCATCGGTCCGGCCCGCCACCGCCGAGCCGACCGGGATGTCGGTGCCCGCCCCCAGCTTGGACAGCAGCACCGCCAGCGCGGCCTGCACCACCATGAACAGCGTCACCCCGTGCGCGCGGGCCAGCGCCAGCCAGCTGCTGGTGCAACTCCGCCGGGACCGCCAGCGGCGCGGTGTGCACCCGGTGGCTGGGGGTGGCGGGGCGGGGCCGGTCGGTGGGCAGGGTGAGTTCTTCGGGTGCCCCGGCCAGGGCCTGCCGCCAGTAGGCCACCTGCGCGGCGAGCAGGCTGCCTGGGTCGTCTTCCTCGCCCAGCAGTTCCCGCTGCCAGAGGGCGTAGTCGGCGTACTGCACCGGCAGCGGCGCCCAGTCCGGTGCCTGGCCCTGGCGGCGGGCGGTGTAGGCGGTGGAGACGTCGCGGGCCAGCAGCGCCGGTGGACCAGCCGTCGCTGGCGATGTGGTGGATCACCACGACCAGCACATGCTCATCCGGGCCGACCCGCAGCAGCCGGGCCCGCAGCGGGATCTGGGTGGCCAGGTCGAACGGCTCGCGCCGCCACCTGCGCGACCGCATCGGCCAGGTCCGCCTCGGCCACCTGGGCCACCGGCAGGTCCCAGCCCAGCCTGCGCCGGGGTCCAGGATCTGCTGGCAGGGCTGCCCGTCGACGGCGGGGAAGATGGTGCGCAGCACCTCGTGGCGGGCGATCACGTCGGCCAGCGCCGCCCGCAGCGCGGCGGTGTCCAGGTCGCCGGTCAGCCGGACGCGCCAGCGGGATGTTGTAGGTCGCGCTGGGGCCCTCCAGCTGGGCCAGGAACCACAGCCGCTGCTGGGCGAACGACAGCGGGATCCGGTCGGGCCGCGGCCGCGGGCCCAGGCGCCACCCGGGCCGGGCCGGCCTGCGCCGAGCCGGGCGGCGAGTTCGGCGGGGGTGGGCGCCTCGAAGAGGGCCCGCGATTTCGGTTTCGACGCCGAGGACCGAGCGGATGCGGGAGACCAGCTGGGTGGCCAGCAGGGAGTGGCCGCCGAGGTCGAAGAAGCTGTCGTCGGGCCCGGCCGCGGTCCAGGCCGAGCACGTCGGCGAACAGGCCGCACAGGATTTCTTCGCGGACGGTGGCGGGCGGGCGGCGGCGCCGGGCCGGCGGCGTGGCCGGGGGCGGGCAGGGCGGCGCGGTCGAGTTTGCCGTTGGGGGTCAGCGGCAGCGCGCGCCAGCACGGTGATGGTGGCGGGCAGCATGTGCTCGGGCAGCCGCGCGGCGGCGTGCTCGCGCACCGCCGCGGCCAGCTGGCCATCGCCATCGCGGCGCCGCGCCTGCGCCGTGCCCGGCGCCGCTGTGGCCGCTGCTGTCCCCGTGGCTGGTGGGGGGACGATGTAGGCGGCCAGCCGTGTGTCCCCGGGGGTGTCCTCGCGGGCGGTCACCGCCGCCTGCGGCCACGCCGGGGCAGGCGGCCAGCACCGCCTCGATCTCGCCGGGCTCGATCCGGAACCCGCGGATCTTGACCTGGTCATCGGCCCGCCCGGCGAACACCAGCTGCCCATCGGCCGGCCCACCGGGCCAGGTCCCCGGTCCGGTACATCCGCGCCCCGGCCGGGCCGAACGGGCACGCGACAAACCGCTCGCGCGGTCAGGCCCGGGCCGCCCGGCATACCCCCGCGCCAGCCCCGCCCCGGTCACATACAGCTCCCCGGTCACCCCCACCGGCACCGGGCACAGCCACTGATCCAGCACAAACACCCGGGTGTTGGCGATCGGCGAGCCGATCGGCAGCGGGCCAGCCGCACCGGACGGCACCGGGCTGGTCGCGGTGATAACGGTGGCCTCGGTCGGCCCGTAACCGTGGACCAGCACCCGCCCCGGCGCCCACCCGCTGGCCAGCGCTCGCGGTCAGCGGCTCGGCCCCGGCCAGCACCCGCCCCAGCCCCGGCACCCCACCCGGATCCAAAACCCCCAGCAACGACGGCACCACACTGGCCGCCGCCACCCCCGCCGCCGCGCACCAGCCGCCGCCAGCGCCACCGCATCGGCCCGCTCCGCCGCCGTGGCCACCACCAGCCGCCCCCCCGCCGCCAGCACCGCCGCCACATCCAAAACCGACGCATCAAAACTGAACGACGCGAACTGCAACACCCCCACCCCCGGCCCCGCCCCCAGCACCGGGCCCAGCGCCACCGCCAGATTCACCACCCCGCCATGACCCACCGCCACACCCTTCGGCACCCCCGTCGACCCCGACGTATACATCACATACGCCAGCTGATCCCGCCACGCACCCGCCACCGGCCGCCGCCACCGGCCCCGCCGCCACCGCCCCCGCCACCACCGGGTCATCCAGCCACACCACCGGCCCCGCCCAGCCCGCACCCGCCACCAGCCCACCCGCCACCGCCCGCCGGCTGACCACCACACCCGCGCCGCTGTCGGCCAGCATGAACGCCAGCCGCCCCACCGGATACCCCGGATCCAGCGGCAGATACGCGCGCCCCCGCCCACCACACCGCCACGATCGCCGCCACCAGCTCCGGGCCCCGGCTCCAAACACAGCCCCACCACCGACTCCGGGCCCACCCCCAGCCCCCGCAAATACCCCGCCAGCCGCCCCGCCCGCTCCACCAGCCACCCATACGACCACCACACCCCACCACCAGCCACCGCCACCGCATCCGGGCACCGCCCCGCCCGCACCGCGATCAGCTCATGCACCCCACCCACCGCCGGCACCGCCGCCGCGGTGTCGTTCCACCCGGCCAGCGATCTGCGCCCGCTCCGCCGCCGCCAGCACCTCCACCCGGTGCAGCGCGCACCCCCGGATCGGCCGCCACCGCCGCCAGCACCCGCACCAGCCGCCCCGCCAGCACCCCCGCCGACGGCCGCATCGAACAAATCCGCCGCCACCGTCACCGACCCCCGCAGCCCACCCGGCCGGCCCTGCCCATCAACCACCTCAGACACAGATGATGTCCAGGTCGAACCGGGCCGCCACCGCGCCAGCCGGGCAGCCTGCCCAGCCTCGCACACCGGGCAGTTCCAGCACCGCCGGGGCGTTGTTCTGCACCGTCGAGCATGACCTGGAACAGCGGGTGCCGGGCCAGCGACCGCTCCGGGGCCAGCAGCTCCACCAGCCGCTCGAACGGCACATCCTGATGATCCAGGGCGCCCAGCCCGGTCTCCCGCACCCGCCCCAGCAGCTCGCGCGAACGACGGATCCCCGGACACGTCGGTGCGCAGCACCAGCGTGTTGACGAAGAACCCGACCAGCTCATCCAGCGCCACATCGGTCCGGCCCGGCCACCGCCGAGCCGACCGGGATGTCGGTGCCCGCGCCCAGCTGCGACAGCAGCACCGCCAGCGCGGCCTGCACCACCATGTACAGCGTCACCCCGTGCGCGCGCGCCAGGGCGGCCAGCTCCTGATGCAGCTCCGCCGGGACCTCCAGCGGCGCCGTGTGCCCGCGGTGGCTGGGCATGGCCGGGCGCGGCCGGTCGGCGGGCAGGGCCAGTTCTTCGGGTGCCCCGGCCAGCGCCTGCCGCCAGTAGGCCACCTGCGCGGCGAGCAGGCTGCCCGGGTCGTCCTCATCGCCCAGCAGCTCCCGCTGCCACAGCGCGTAGTCGGCGTACTGCACCGGCAGCGGCGCCCAGTCCGGCGCCCGGCCCTGGCGCCGGGCCGCATACGCCACCGACACATCGCGCGCCAGCGGCCCCATCGACCAGCCATCCCCGGCGATGTGATGGATCACCACCACCAGCACATGCTCACCCGGGCCGAGCCGCAGCAGCCGGGCCCGCAGCGGGATCTCGCGCGGCCAGGTCGAACGGCTCCTGCGCCACCTGCGCCACCACAGCAGCCAGGTCCGCCTCGGCCACCTCGGCCACCGGCAGCCCGAACTGCGCCTCGTCCGGACTCCAGAATCCGCTGGTACGGCTGCCCGTCCGCCGAGGGGAACACCGTGCGCAGCACCTCATGCCGGCCGATCACATCACCCAGCGCCGCCTGCAGCGCCGCGACGTCCAGGTCGCCGGTCAGCCGCACCGCCACCGGGATGTTGTAGGTCGCGCTCGGCCCCTCCAGCTGGGCCAGGAACCACAACCGCTGCTGGGCAAACGACAACGGCACCCGCGCCGGCCGCGGCCGTGCTGCCAGCGCCACCCGGGCCGGCCCAGCCCGCTCCAGCCGGGCCGCCAGCCCCGCCGGGGTCGGCGCATCAAACAGCGTCCGTACCGGTATCTCCGCGCCTAGCACCGACCGGACCTGCGACACCAGCCGCATCGCCAGCAGCGAATGCCCGCCCAGGTCAAAGAAACTGTCCTCAGCCCTGACCGTAGGGAGACCTAGCACTTGTGCGAATGCGGCGCAGAGGATTTCTTCGCGTGGGGTTGCTGGGGGGCGGCTGGGGGTGGTGGCGGTGTGGCCGGGTGCGGGCAGGGCGGTGCGGTCGATTTTGCCGTGGGGGGTGAGGGGGAGTGCGTCGAGGACCATGACGGCGGCGGGGACCATGTAGTCGGGCAGCCGGCTGGCGGCGTAGGCGCGCACGGCGGTGGCCAGTTCGCTGTCTGGTGCGGCTTGTGCGGTTGCCCTGGCGCCGTCCCCGTTGTGGGCGGCGGGCACCACATAGGCGGTGAGTTGTTTGCCGGTGGGGGTGCTGTCGTGCAGGGTGACGACTGCCTGGGCGACGGCGGGGTGGGCGGCGAGCACCGCCTCGATCTCACCGGGCTCGATGCGGAACCCGCGCAGCTTGATCTGGCCGTCGGCGCGGCCGGTGTAGAGCAGTTGCCCGGTGGGGGTCCAGCGGGCCCGGTCGCCGGTGCGGTACATCCGCTGGCCGGGGGGGCCGAAGGGGCAGGCGGGGAACCGGTGGGCGGTCAGGGCGGGCTGGTGGTGGTAGCCGCGGGCCAGGCCGGGGGTGGTGGCATACAGTTCGCCGGTGACGCCGGGCGGGACGGGGGCCAGGTGGCCGTCCAGGACGTAGACCCGGGTGTTGATCACCGGGGTGCCGATGGGGACGGTGGGTGCGCCGGGGTGGCAGGGTGCCCAGGTGATGTCGATGGTGGTTTCGGTGGGGCCGTAGGAGTTGTACATGGCCCGGCCGGTGGCCCAGCGGGTCATCACCTCCGGCGGGCAGGCCTCCCCGGCGGTGATCACGGTCAGCGCCGGGCTGACGCTGGTGTGGTCCACGGTGGCCAGCACCGCGGGGGGCAGCGTGGCGTGGGTGATCCCAGCGCGGGCCAAAAAGCCGGTCAGCGGGGCGCCCAGCCGCTGGTGCGGCGGGATGATCACCAGCGCCGCGCCGGACAGCAGCGCCATGCACCATTCCCAGCCGAAGGTGTCGAAGCTGGCCGAGGCGAACTGGGCGATGCTGTGCCCCGGGCCCACGCCCAGGTACCGGGCGTGCCCCTCGGCCAGGGCGGCGAACCCGGCGTGGGAGACCACCACACCCTTGGGCAGCCCGGTCGACCCCGAGGTATAGATGACATACGCCGGATGGGCGGGCAGCAGCGGCCCGGCGCGGTCGGTGCCGGCCAGGTCGCCAGCACCGGCGGCGGCCAGCTCAGCGGCCAGGGCGGCATCCCCGGGCACCAGCACCGGCACCGCGCCGGTACCCGGCAGCACGCCCAGCGCCCCGGCCCCGGCGATGATCACCGCCGGGCGGGCGTCGGCCAGCATGAAGGCGACCCGCCCGGGCGGGTACCCCGGATCGACCGGCAGATACGCGGCGCCGGCCTTGAGCACCGCCATGATCGCCACCAGCAGCGCCGGTGAGCGGTCCAGCACCACCGCGACCACCGACTCGGGCCCCACCCCCCGCGCCACCAGCACCCGGGCCAGCCGGTTCGCCGCCGCGTTCAGCCCCGCATAACTCAGCCACACCCCGCCACCGGCCACCGCCACCGCATCCGGGCACGCCGCCACCCGCGCCCCGAACAATCCCGGCAACACCACCGGCGCCACCTCGGCCGCGGTGTCGTTCCACCCCGCCACGATCTGCGCCCGCTCCGCCCCGCCCAAAACCTCCACCTGGTGCACCCGCAGCCCCGGATCAGCCGCCACCGCCGCCAGCACCCGCACCAGCCGCCCCGCCAAAACCCCCGCCCCGGTAGCGTCGAACAAATCCGCCGCCACCGTCACCGACCCCACCAGCCCACCCGCCCGCCCACCCGCAACCACCTCATTGAGAATGAAATCCAGATCGAAACCGCGCTGCCGTCGGCCCAACTGGCAGCTCCGCAGGTTGCACGCGACCCAGTTCGAGCGCGGCCGGGGCGTTGTTCTGCACCGTAAGCGTTGACCTGGAACAGCGGGTGCCGGGCCAGCGATCGCTGCGGGGCCAGCAGTTCGACGAGCCGCTCGAACGGCACATCCTGGTGGTCCAGTGCGCCCAGCCAGCCCTCCCGCACCCGGCCCAGCACCTCGGCGAAGGACGGGTCCCCGGCCAGGTCGGTGCGCAGCACCAGGGTGTTGACGAAGAAGCCGACCAGGTCATCGAGGGCGGCGTCGGTGCGGCCGGCGACCGCGGTGCCGACCGGGATGTCGGTGCCCGCGCCGAGCTTGGACAGCAGCACCGCCAGGGCGGCCTGCACCACCATGAACAGCGTCACCCCGTGCGCCCGGGCCAGGGTGGCCAGCCGCTCATGCAGATCCGCCGGGACGGTGACCGGGCGCGGTGTGCCCCTGGTGACTGGGCACCGCCGGGCGGGGCCGGTCGGTGGGCAGGGTGAGTTCTTCGGGCGCCCCGGCCAGCGCCGCCCGCCAGTAGGCCACCTGCGCCGCGAGCAGGCTGCCCGGGTCGTCCTCCGCACCCAGCAGCTCCCGCTGCCACAGCGCATAATCGGCGTACTGCACCGCCAGCGGCGCCCACCCCGGCGCCCGCCCATCACACCGGGCCGCGTACGCCACCGACACATCCCGCGCCAGCGGCACCATCGACCAGCCGTCTCCGGCGATGTGGTGGATCACCACCACCAGGACGTGCTCACCCGGGCCGGCGGCCAGCAGCCGGGCCCGCAGCGGGATCTGCGTGGCCAGATCGAACGGCTCCCGCCGCCGCCTGCGCCACCGCACGCGGCCACATCCGCCTCGGCCACCGGGCCACCGGCAGCTCCAACCCCACCTCACCGACCGTCCAGGACCCGCTGGAACGGCTGCCCGTCCGCCGCGGGGAACACGGTGCGCAGCACCTCATGCCGGCCGATCACATCACCCAGCGCCGCCCCCAGCGCCCCGGCGTCCAGCTCCCCGTCCAGCCGCACCGCGACCGGGATGTTATACGTCGCGCTGGGCCCCTCCAGCTGGGCCAGGAACCACAGCCGCTGCTGGGCGAACGACAACGGCACCCGCCCCGGCCGCTCCCGCGCCGCCAGGCCCACCCGGGCCGGCCCGGCCTGCTCCACCCGGGCCGCCAGCCCCGCCGGGGTCGGCGCCTCAAACACCGCCCGCACCGGGATCTCCGCGCCCAGCACCGCCCGGATCCGGGACGACCAGCTGCATCGCCAGCAGCGAATGCCCGCCCAGGTCGAAGAAACTGTCCTCCGCCCCCACCCGCTCCAGCCCGAGCACCTCGTGCGAACGCCGCACACAGCATCTCCTCACGCACCGTCACCGGCCCCCGGCCAGCCCCCGCCGCTGCCGCATAATCCGGGACCGGCAGCGCCTTACGGTCCACCTTCCCGTTCGCGGTCAGTGGCAGCGTGTCCAGCATGACGACCGCCGCCGGCACCATGTACTCCGGCAGCCGCCCCGCCGCGAACTCCCGCACCACCCCCGCCAGCCCCCCACCATCAGGCCCGCCCCCACCGCGTCACCATCACCGGCGGGGACCACATAAGCGGCCAGCCGCTTGTCCCCGGGGGCGTCCTCGCGGGCGATGACCACCGCCTGCCCGACGCCGGGGCAGGCGGCCAGCACCGCCTCGATCTCCCCCGGCTCGATCCGGAACCCGCGCAGCTTGATCTGATCATCGGCGCGGCCCACGAACTCCAGCAGCCCACCCGGCGTCCACCGCGCCACATCCCCGGTCCGGTACATCCGCGCCCCCGCCGGCCCAAACGGGCACGCCACAAACCGCTCCCCCGTCAGACCCGCCCGCCCGGCATACCCGCGGGCCAGCCCCGCCCCCGCGATATACAGCTCCCCCGCCACCCCCACCGGCACCGGGCACAACCACCCATCCAGCACAAACACCTGAGTGTTGGCCACCGGGCCCCCCACCGGCACACTGCCCCCCCACCCCCCAGCGGCCAGCTCCGCCGCCGCCGACCACACCGTCGTCTCCGTCGGCCCATACAAGTTGGTCACCCCCGCCGCCGCCGCCACCAGCCCCGCCGCCAGCCCCGGCGCCAGCACATCCCCCCCAGCCAGCACCGCCACCCCGCCCAGCGCCGCCGCATGCCCCGCCGCCAGCGCCTGCCACAACGCCGGCGTCGCCTGCATCACCGTGACCCCGCACCGGCCGATCAGCCCCGCCAGCACCCCCGGATCAGCCACCTGCTCCCGCCCCGCCACCACCACACACCCCCCAGCCAGCAACGGCCCATACACCTCCAGCACATGAATGTCGAACGCCACCGTCGTCACCGCCAGCATCCGCCCGCCCGCCACCGCCCCCAGCCGCCCCACCATCGCAGCCAGGAAATTCACCACCCCGCCATGAGTCACCACCACACCCTTCGGCACCCCCGTCGACCCCGACGTATAGATCACATACGCCGGGTGCCCCGGCAGCACCACCGCCCCGCGGCCGGCATCCGCCAGGCCGCTACCATCCACCCCGGCCAGCTCACCAGCCACCGCCGGGCCATCCACCACCACCACCGGCACACCCCCGCCCACCACCCCCGCCAGCGCCGCCGACACCAGCACACACACCGGGCCCGCATCAGCCAGCATGAACGCCACCCGCTCCGCCGGATACCCAGGATCCACCGGCAGATACGCGCCCCCCGCCTTCCACACCCCCAGCAACGCCACCACCAAACCCACCGAACGCTCCATCACCACACCCACCACCGACTCCGGCCCCACCCCCCGCGCCACCAACACCCCCGCCACCCGCCCCGCCCGCGCATCCAGCTCGCCATAACTCACCCACTCACCCCCACACACCACCGCCACCGCATCCGGGCACACCCCCACCCGCTCCGCCAGCAACCCCGGCAACACCCCCCGCGGCACCCCCGCCGCGGTGTCATTCCACCCCGCCACCACCTGCCACCGCTCCGCC